>OZ220706.1:617500-5342969 GCA_965116695.1 Acidobacteriota bacterium | reverse complement strand
CTTCTTTTACGATCCCGACGGCAATCTCCTGGAACTCAACGAGACCGGCACCGGCGGCCAGATCGAGCACGATTTCGAGTGGAGCAATTAATGACGTAAGGGCAGCCCTTGTGGCTGCCCCTCCTTCAACCCCTTGTAACTGCCCTCCCCTAACCCGCCGCAGTGTTTCCTACGCCGCCGGGGCCGGGCAAGCCCGCCGTCCATGCCGTGTCGCCATCGCTGTGTGGCTCCCATAGATCATTCGACCCTCAGCAGGCGGAAACCCAGGTAGTGGTAGCGATTGCCGGGGCCGACGCCGGCGCGATACGCCGACCGGCTGCCGAGAGCGTCGTGGCTCCATCCTCCCCCCCGGCGGACTCGAAGGGAGCCCGTCGCAGGACCCTTGGGATCTATGACACTGCCTCCAGGGTACTCCCCGTATCGATCCTCGACCCACTCCCACACGTTCCCCAGCATGTCGTGCAGCCCGAAAGCGTTCGCAGCCTTCTTCCCCACCGGATGAGTCCCGCACCGCGTAGACGGGTACTGCGTTTCATTCCAGTCCGAACAATCGACCCCGCCCTCGTACTTCACGCCGCTGTTGCCGCCGTACCACGCAATCGCGTCCAACATGGGCACGTTGTTCTGCCCCAATAAATCCAAGTCTCCTGCGGGCGTGTCCGTCCAGGTTCCCGCCCGCGCCGCGTATTCCCACTCGGCCTCCGTCGGCAACCGGTACCGTGCTCTCCCCCCCATGCCGTTCAGCTTCCTGACGAACTGTTGCACGTCGTCCCACGAAACACTCTCCACCGGGCAATCTCGACCGCAGTTCTTGAAATCCGAGGGATTCGAACCCATCACCGCCTCCCATTGACCCTGGGTCACCGGTTTCTCGTCATCGTCCGCCAACCCGCTCTCCGACCCCATCCGGAACTCGCCGGCCGGTACCCGTACGAACTCCATTCCGAGGCTGTTGCTCCACTCGGACGGCGTCGAAGCGCCTTCCTGAGCCGCCAGGCTCCCACCGAGGAGGAGGGGCAGGAGGAGGAAAACAGTCCATCCGGCCAAAGTCCCGCTCCGGCACCGCGAGATCAGGTTTCCGATCATGTTTCCTCCGCTCGGCTCCAGTGGGTTTTCGTCGGCCTTTCCTGCAACAAACCCATACTGCCCCTGTAAGGCCGTGGGCTTCCATCGCGTCGAGGCGCCGCACCGGATCAGGGATCCATGACTTCGAACCGGATGTCCAGGAGCCCACTCGGGTCCTGAGTGAGTTGCCGGATGATCCGCGCCAGATTCAGCTCGGTGACCGGCTCCAGTCCTTTGGCGTCTAACCGGACGCTGCAGTGGGGGCAATGATCGCTCGCGGGCAGATGTTTCGGGAAGAGGATCTCCTCATTGCAACTGAGGCAGATCAAGCGGATGGCTTGGATATCATCCAGGCTGAACAGCTTTCGAATCTCCGACATTGCCATAATCCCTACCGTCAATTCAGGGTCAGTTCGACGCAACCAATGTCGCCGGCCGGTTCAGCCGGCACTACCGGAACAGCCGGCATCGTTCCTGCAATTGGAGTGTAATTCTGGTCCGTTGGCGACGCCGGTGCTGAACTATTCCATTCGCCGCCGGCATCTTGCAGGAAGAGTGACACCGTGAGGAGCCCGTAACGGCCACCTCCAGTGCAGGTTCCCGAACGTCCCGGCAGGCGATCCTGAAGATGACGCCGCGAATCGGAGACAAACGGGCACTTTTCCTGCCACCACTTTCGAGAGGACGTCCTATGCTGGACTGAAACCGGATTCCGGGTCGAGTAGAATAAGACTCAGGCTGGCTCTTCCTCCAGCATAGGACGAGTTGGTTTAGAGCCCGCAGGGTGTTGCAGCACCCGGCGGGCTCACCCACCCCCCCACCATACACCAGAAGTCCCCTATCGGACAAGGTTTTCCTCTCACTTTTGCCTAATGGAAATTCTCCTTATTTTGTAGTAGTTTGGACTGTTCGTTGTTTTCCAAAACAGAGCTGAACCAGAGGCTGAAATGCCTTCGGCGTGCGTCCGTCCATGCCATGCCAGGTGAATGAACTTAGTCACAATGCACCTGTAATTTGGCAATCACTTTTGGAAAGAGATTCCGGGAACTCGGCGGGAAGAGCCCGACCCTAGCCCGCATTTCCCACCAGGTCGCTTTGCGTATGACGAAAAAGGATCTTTTTTTTGCATTTGCGCGAAATTGTCCAGGGTTTCTCCGAAACCGACTGCGCTGGGCGTGCGCTCGCTGGTCTTTTCACCCTCAGCGCGCACGTGCTCCCTCAAACGTAGTCACCACTACGCTCTCGGTCGCGAGCACGCGCTGAGGGCGAAAATCCTGCGCGATCGTCACACCCCCTGGTGAGAAATGCGGGCTAGTTGAGACAGTTCCTATCTCGAGTCATTCCATTCTTCGCCGCTTCCTTCGTCGAGCGTGACGTAGCGGCCTGCCTCGATGCCGGTCCACTCCTCCACGAGACCACTGGGCCAGTGAGCCCGGACTCGGATCACTTTGGCGGAATCGCCCAATCCGACGAGGATTCGGGGGTCATTGGATGAGGCATAGCTGCCGTCGGTCCGGACCCGGCGCCAGAGGGTCGGCCCTCCTTCGCGGAACACTCCGACCCAGGCTCCCAGCGCACCCCGATTGCTCTCTCGTCCCGCCAACCGCAGGCCCAGCCAGCCGTTCTCCGTACCGGCCCGATTGACCAGCAGCCGGGTGCGGCCGTTGTTGTTGAAGAGCACCACGTCGGTGTCCCCGTCGTTGTCCACATCCCCGAACGCCGCGCCGCGGCTCACTTCCGAAAGCCGGAACACCGGGCCCGCCTCACCGGTCACTTCCCGGAACCGGCCGTCGCCCAGGTTGCGAAAGAGTTGATTCGGCTGATGCAAAGGATAAGGGTCTCCCCGCCTGGCCAGGGTCTCGATGGTTCGGACCTCGCCGTTCGCGGCGAAGAGATCCAGCCAGCCGTCGTTGTCGTAGTCGAAGAATCGGGTGCCGAAGGCCGTGAACGGGAGGCTGGAGACGGCCAGGTTGGCTTCCAGCGACGCGTCCTTGAAAAAACCGGTGCCGTCATTGGTGTAGAGGGTGTTCTTCTCGCTCTTGAGATGGGTCATGAAGAGATCTTCGTCGCCGTCGTTGTCGAAATCCGCCGCGTCGACTCCCATGCTGGACTCGGCCATCCCGTCCCGGTTGAAGGCGGCGCCGGCCAGCAGGGACTCGTTCATGAAGGTCCCGTCCTTCTGGTTGATCCAGAGGTCGTTGGGCCGCTGGTCGTTGGCGACGTAGATGTCCGGCCATCCGTCGGCGTTCACGTCGGCCGCCACCACGCCCAGTGCCCCGTGGTACTCCCTTGAGATCTGGCTCCCGGCCGACACGTCCTCGAAGCTTCCGTCCGTCCGGTTTCGATAGAGGCGATTGGGAACCGGTTCGTAACCCAGGGGGCCGCAGTAGTCGACGGCTCCGCTGGGAGCATGGCACAGCTTCTGGTTGGAGAATCGGAAATCGACGTAGTTGCCCAGGAAGAGGTCGAGCCAACCGTCCCGGTCGTAGTCCAGGAAGGCCGCGCTCACTCCCCACCTCCCGTCGCCGGTGCCGGTCTTCGCGGTGACGTCCTCGAAGGTGCCGTCGCCCCGGTTCCGATACATCTGATTGGGACCGAAGTTCATGACGTAGAGGTCGACCCGGCCGTCGTTGTCATAGTCCGCTGCGGCCACTCCCATCCCGTATCCGAGTGACCGAATCCCGCTGGAGGCAGTGACGTCGGTAAAGCGGACCCGGCGGGTTCCATCCGGTCGCACCACCAGATCGTTCCGGTAGAGCCGGTCCATGGGAGCCGGCCCGGCCCGGGAAACGCCGGCGCCGACGGACGGATCCTCCACTCCCAGCATGTGCCCCTGGATCACGTAGAGATCCAGGTCGCCGTCGTTGTCGTAGTCCAACAGGGCGCCGCCTCCGCCCACCATCTCGCAGTAGTAGAACTTGCCCGACATGCCGTTGAAATGGACGAAGTCGAGGCCCGCCTTGTCCGTTCCGTCCGAGAAGATTCCGTCGTTGCTACTTGCGGACTGCGAGAATGCCGTGAGGATGCCGGCCTGGATCAGCAGGATCAGAAAAACGAGCCGCAGAGTCGACCTCAGCAAATTTGGCCTCAGGACGCCGCCTCGCCGGCGGACTCGACCGATTCCTTGAGGGTCTGCAGGAACTGCGCCGCCACCGCGCCGTCCACGGCCCGGTGGTCGGCGTTCAGGGTCACCTGCATCATGGAACGGACCGCGACCTCCCCTTCCACCACCACCGGCACGGCACGGACCGTCCCCACCGAGAGGATCCCGACCTCGGGAGGATTCAGGATGGAGGTGAACTGCTCGATACCGTACATGCCCAGGTTGGAGACCGAGAAGGTGCTTCCCTTCATCTCCTCGGGCTGGAGCGTCCGTTTTCGGGATCGATGGGCCAGGTCCGCCAGCTCCGTCTGGATCCGTTCGATTTCCTTCCGCTCCACGTTGCGCAACACCGGAACCACGAGGCCGTTTTCCAGCGAGACGGCCACGCCCAGATGGACTGTCGGGAACTCGCGGATCTCCTCCTCCACGACGTGGGCGTTGAGCCGGGGGTGTCTCAAGAGCGCATCGGCCACCGCTTTCAGCAGGCAGGGGGTGAGACGGCGTTGCGAAGTCGTCCGGGCCTTCAGGCCGGTCACGTCCAGGGAGAGGGAGAGGGTGATGTGCGGTGCGTTTTGGTAGCTTTCCTTGGTGCGCCGGGCGATGGAGCGCCGCGTTCCCTGGATGGGAACGGCGCGATACTCCGATTCCGCGGCGGCGCCTTTCTTGGAAGCTGCCTGGTGCGCCTCCAGATCCCGGGGCAGGATGGCGCCCTTGGGACCGGTTCCGGTGACGGCGGCCAGATCGATGCCCAACTTCCGGGCCATCTTCCTGGCTCGAGGGGTTGCCCGCACCCTTCCCCGCCGGGACTGAGAGCGGGCTGGGGCCTTGGTTTCACGTTCACGGCGGGCGGTTCCGGGGCGAGTGGAGGGTCGCGGGGGCCGGGGCGCACCGACAGCCGGCGAGGGGGCCGCTTCACCCTGTTTCAGGAGCCAGGCGATCCCCTGCCCCACCGGGATCTCGTCCCCCTCCCGGGCCGAGACGTTGGACAGGATTCCGGATGCCGCGGCCTCGATCTCCATGACCGCCTTGTCGGTCTCGATTTCCATCAGGGGCTCGCCCCGGGACACGAACTCCCCCTCGGACTTGAGCCAACGCACCAGGACGCCCTGCTCCTGGGACATCTCCAGCGCAGGCATGATGACTTCAGTGGCCACGTAGCTTCTCCGACTGGTATGGAACGGCGAGGTCTAGTCTTCGAGCATCTGGCGGGCGATCTCGACGATCTGCTCCTTGCGGGGAATGGTCAGGTCCTCCAGCGTCGGTGAGAACGGAACCGGAACATCCATGGCGCCCAGCCTCCGAACCGGAGCCTCCAGGTCGAAAAACAGATTCTCGCCGACCAGAGCCGCGATCTCGGCTCCCGCCCCATAGCGCTGGTAACCCTCGTCGATCACCAGGCACCGTCCCGTCTTTCGGACCGAGTCCAGCAGCGTCTCTTCGTCCAGCGGCGCCAGGGTGCGCGGGTCGATGACCTCCGACTCGATTCCCTCCTCCGCCAGTTCCGACGCGGCATCCAAGGCCTGCCGGACCATGCTGGAGGTGGCGACCAGGGTCAGGTCGTCTCCCTCCCGCTTCACGTCGGCGCGGCCGAATGGAATGGTGTACTCGTGGGAAGGATCGGGGACCGGACCCTTCTGGTAGATGTCCACCTTGTCCTGCAGGAAGATCACCGGGTTTTCGTCCCGGATGGCGGTCTTCATCAGCCCCTTGGCGTCGTACGGACTGGAGGGCAGCACCACCTTCAACCCGGGGATGTGGGCGAACCAGGCCTGCAGGCTCTGAGAGTGCTGAGCAGCCAATCGGCGTCCGGCGCCCATGGAGGTCAGGAACACCATGGGGACGCTGGTCATCCCGCCTGACATGTAATAGGTCTTGGCCGCCTGGTTCACGATCTGATCGGAGGCCAGCGGCAGAAAGTCGCCGAACATGATCTCGACGATGGGCCGCAGGCCGGTCATGGCCGCCCCGACTCCCAGGCCGGCGATCCCGGCTTCGGAGATGGGAGTGTCCAGGACCCGATCCGCACCGAACCGGTCCAGGAGTCCTTCCGTCACTTTCCAGACCCCGCCGGCCGCCGCCACGTCCTCGCCGAACAGGATCACCCGGTGGTCGCGATCCATTTCCTCCCGGATCGCTTCATTTACGGCCTGGCTGAAGGTGAGTTGGCGGGTTTCAGTCTGCAAAGACATGTCGGTCCACCTCTTCCGGGTCCGGGAACGGCGCTTCTTGAGCCAATCGGGCGGCCTCCTCCACTTTGGCGTTGACCGCCTCGGCCAAGGCGTCCAACTCCGACTCACTGGTGTGCCCGGCCTCCAGCAACTGCTTCCGCAATCGCTCGATGGGGTCGCGCCGAGTGCGCCACTGGTCCTCTTCTTCGCGCGACCGGTAGGGCCGGGTGCGGTCCGACATGCCGTGGCCCAGATAGCGGTAGGTGTCGAAGACGAAGAAGCTGGGGCCGCCACCCTCTCTCGCCCGCTGAACCGCCGCGTGAGTGGCGTCGTAGACGGCCAGGACGTCCATGCCGTCCACTTCGGCGGAAGGGATGCCGAAGGCTTCGCCGCGGAGCGTGAGACGGCCGGCCGTGACCTGCTCCGTGGGCGTGTACTCCCCGTAGTGGTTGTTCTCACAGGCGAAGATGGCGGGCAGATTCCAGATGGCGGCCAGATTCATCGATTCCAACAGGATGCCCTCGTTGAGGGCTCCATCGCCGAAGAACGACACGCCGACCCCACGATTCCGGAGCACCTTGGCCGAGAGGGCGGCTCCGGTCGCCAGCGGAATCCCGCCGCCGATGATGGCGTTGGCTCCCAGGTGGCCCGTCTCCCGGTCCGCGATATGCATGGACCCGCCCTTGCCGCGGCAGTATCCGTTCGCCTTGCCCAGCAATTCGCCGAACATGGGCACCAGACCGGCGCCCTTGGCGTAGCAGTGCCCGTGTCCGCGATGGGTGCTGGTGATGTAGTCGTTGTGGTCGAGGTGAGCGCAAACGCCGACGGCCACCGCCTCCTGTCCGATGGAGAGATGGGTGATGCCCGGCATCTCGGCCCGTTCGTAGAACTCTCCGACCCGGAACTCGAACGCCCGAATGGTGAGCATCTGGCGCAGGAAGTCCAAGCGGGTGGCGGGATCAAGTCGTTGCGAGGGGGTCGATTCGGTTGTCAACGCCATGAGCGCCTCGGGTGTTGGATGGGACTCATTGCGAGCCGGCACCGATTCGGCGACCGCCCGCTGGAAACCCGGCGAGACTAACAAGAAAACCGGACAAAGTCGATTCTGCCCCTGCGCGTCACTTGCCCAGATTCGAAGCTCCGAAACGCCCTTACCCACGCCTTTGCGGTCACCGAAGTTTCCAAGTTCGACCCGGTCGATCCGGGTCAGGATGCGAGTTCGAATCTCAGTGTCCTGGCGTCGAAGCCACTTGTCAAAGTAGCCCGTTCCATCTTACGCCACATAGAGCTCGACACTGACCATGACAGTATTGTAGCCAATTGACTACAGACCTTGACGGGAACAATTCAGCCAGGGGCCGCCGGGAATGGCCGGTTGGATAAGCTCCCCACTCCTCATCTACAACTCTCTTCTGACTTGAATAGTCATAAGTAAAAGACCAAAATAGTCACTATGACGACGGTGTCCATTTCCGAATTGAAGGCCAATCTCTCCCACTACGTTCGAGAGGTCCGCCGGGGAGGAGAGGTCCAGGTTCTCGACCGCGGCAAACCGGTCGCGAAACTTGTCGCAACCGCAGCCGGGGAAGACCAGGGAGCCCGAGAACGGCTGATCAGCCAAGGTGTGATCAGACCGGGCCGAGGCGGTGCCGCCGCTATTCTGGACGAGCCTCTGCTGGTGTTGCCGGTGAGCATTTCCGAGGCGCTGGCCGAGGATCGCAAGGACCGGTTGTGAGGTACTGGGATGCATCTGCGTTGGTACCGCTGATCATTGCGGAAACCAATAGCAGCTGGGCACGTGATCGATTGGCGGAAGACGACCGGATCATCACCTGGGCTTGGACAAGAACCGAGATCCTCAGCGCGATTGAACGACGGACACGTGAAGGGATGCTGACGCGCCTGCAGCGGCGAAACCTGCTCAGACAATTCGATGGCTTGGCCTCCCATTGGGATGAGGTAACGGACGTCCTCGCCGTTCGAGCGCGAGCTTACCTGCTGTTGGCACGGCATTCCTTGCGCGCCGCGGATGCGGGTCAGCTTGCCGCCGCGATGTTGGTGCAGGAACAGTTGAGTTCTCCTCTCACCTTCGTTTGTCTTGACCAGCGGCTCTCCATCGCCGCGGAATTGGAGGGTCTCCACGTGATGCCGTAAGTGTGGATTCCTTCCCCGTGAACTATCGGAGTGCGGCGGCAGGAATGCCACCGCTCCCACCATCGGCGACTCCTGATCGGAACTGGTAGACTTGCGCTATATTAAACGGGCCGATTTCCAGTCTCGGAATCAAATTCATGTTTAGTCGGCCGTGCTTGTTGCTGGCCATCCTTTCCGTATGTTGGCTTCCATTTCTGGAGGGTCGCTCCAGTCCTTCCGAAGCGGACGGGTCATTGGCGGCGGACGCTCTGAAGATCATGGAGCGGAACTGCCTCGCCTGCCATGGCGTCGCGCGCCAGGGGGGACTTGATCTGAGCCAGCGGCAGACGCTGCTGGAAGGCGGCCACCGGGGTCCGGCGGCGGTCCCGGGAGACGCCGGCTCGAGCCTGCTGTTCCTGGCCGCGTCCCATGACGGCGAGCTGAAAATGCCCCCAGGCGGTTCTCCGCTGGCGGCGGCGGATCTGGAGGTCTTGCGCCGCTGGATCGACTCCGGCCTCGGGTGGGCCGGCGACCGGAAGGACGGCGCCTCGCCGCCCTCGTGGTGGTCGTTCCGGAAGCTCCGGCGGCCACCCGTTCCAGAGATTGCAGCGGACGTCCGGGTCCGGAATCCCATCGACGCCTTCGTGCTGGCCCGGCTGCAGGAAAAGGGCTTGAGACCGGCTCCCGAGGCCGACCGGCGGACTTTGGTCCGAAGAGCCTACTTCGATCTCATCGGACTTCCGCCGACACCGGAGCAGATGGACCGGCACCTGGAAGACGACTCGCCCGAGGCCTACGGCAAGATGGTGGGCGAGTTGCTGGAGTCGCCCCGCTACGGCGAGCGCTGGGCCCGGCACTGGCTGGACGTGGTCCGCTATGCCGACAGCAGCGGATACGAGTCGGACCACTACTACCCCAACGCCTGGCGCTATCGGGACTACGTCATCAAGTCGTTCAACGAGGACAAGCCCTACGACCGCTTCCTGCAGGAGCAGATCGCCGGGGACGAACTCTGGCCCCAACGATTCGAACTTCAGGGGAGCCGGACCATTCCCCTGAAGAAGAACGAATACCTGGAAGCACGGGTCGGAACCGGCCTCTACACGTTCGGGCCCGAGGTGCTGGAATCGATGCAGGACGGCCGGCAGTTGCGCGCCGAGGAACTGACCGACTGGGCGGACACCACCGGCGCCGCCTTCCTGGGCCTCACCCTGGGCTGCGCCCGCTGTCACGACCACAAAGCGGACCCCATCAGCCAGAGGGACTACTACGCCTTCCAAGCGCTGTTTGCCAACAGCCGCAAGGTCGACATCCCCGTCATGAGTCCCATTCAGGCGGTCTCGCGGAACATCGACTACCCCGCCGTCATCGCCGTGGACGAAAGCCGTTCCGCTTACCGCCAATTTGAGAAACGGGTCAAGAAGAGGATCGAAGAGGAGAAGAAAGCGCAATTTCCACCGGAGGTGGTGGAAGCCTACGAGACGGACAAGGACCGCCGGACCCCGGAGCAGGAAGAATTGGCCAAGCCCCTGACGGAGGCGGTTCGTGCCGTCAAATTCGAGGAGGCTCTGACCGGGCCGGAGAAGGACGAACACGAAAAATTGCTGATCGGACTGGCCCGGGCCGTACTCAAGGTCTCCGAGATCGAGGGCTCCAATCTGGTCCGGTTCGAAGGACTGCTCGAGTTGCCGACCGCTTCAGTGCTGGGTCATTACGATCCGGAGGCTTCCGCGCCCGTTCACGTCTTGAGTCGAGGCGAGTTCAGACACCGGAAGGAACGGGTCGGACCCGGCTTGCCGGCGGTGCTGAGCGGGGAGACCGATCCCAACGGCGTCTTCTCGGGATCGACGGAGACCCGCCCCCGCAAGCAATTGGCGCTCTGGCTGAGCCGTCCCGATCACCCTCTCACCGCCCGGGTGATGGTGAACCGGCTCTGGCAATGGCATTTCGGACAAGGACTGGTGAGAACTCCCAACGACTACGGCCGCCAGGGCGAAGCGCCCAGTCATCCGCAACTCCTGGATTGGCTGGCCGTCGAGTTCACGGCCCGGAACTGGAGCCTCAAGGCGATGCACTGGCTGATCCTGAACTCCAGCACCTATCGCATGTCCAGCTTGCACAGCGACCCGGCCGCTCTCTCGATGGATCCCGAAAACCGTCTCCTCTGGAGAATGAACCGGCGGCGATTGGAAGCGGAAGTCCTCTGGGACGCCACGCTTGCGGTGGCCGGCACCCTGAAGCTCGGGGTGTACGGCCGTCCGGCGGCGCCGCCGCTGGGAGATGAAGAAATGCAGAGCCTGGGCGGTCCCAAAGGCTGGCTGACCGCCGCGGACCCCGAATCCCAGTACCGCCGGGGTGTCTACATCCTCAGCCGCCGGAATCTCCGGTTTCCCATGTTCGACGTGTTCGACAGCCCCCAGAACGCCGTGAGCTGCCCCCGCCGCGACGTCACCACGGTGGCGCCTCAGGCCCTCTGGTTCCTCAACAACCGGATGGCGTTCCGGCAGGCAGTCGCCTTCGCGTCCCGGCTGGTGGAGAGCGGGGGGGACGACCCGGGTGCCTGGGTGGAGAAGGCGTGGCGGTTGGCCCTGAGCCGGGCGCCTTCGCCCGAGGAGAAGAAGGAGGCGCTGGAATTGATATCGGCCCGGGCCCGCGAGGCGAAGGAAGAGCAATGGTCCGAGCTACCGGCAGAGCTCGAGAAAATCCCGCGGCGCCGGGCGGCGGCCTTGACCCTGTTCTGCCTGGGCCTGTTTAATCTCAACGAGTTCAGCCATGTTGACTGAGAAGCGGTAACGTCCATGAATCCCTTCCGTTGCCATCGCCAAGAACCGGCCGGCTCACGACGCGAGTTCCTGAGCAAGTGGGGAATGGGCTTCGGCTCCCTGCCGTTGATCCACCTGCTGGAGCGGGAATCGTTCTTCCGGACGGCCTCCGCCAAGGGAACCCGGGAACCGGCCCCGCACCCGCTCGCGCCCAAGCCGCCCCACCAGAGCGCCGGCGGCCGCAGCGTGGTCTT
The DNA here is from genome assembly GCA_965116695.1 of Acidobacteriota bacterium. Taxonomy (GTDB): domain Bacteria; phylum Acidobacteriota; class UBA6911; order RPQK01; family JAJDTT01; genus JAJDTT01. The sequence goes on along the minus strand of OZ220706.1, from coordinate 5,331,484 downwards.
CATCTATCTCCAGGGAGGCGCCAGCCACGTGGACACCCTGGACCCCAAGCCGGTCCTGACCCGCTTCGATGGCCAGAACCTTCCCCAGAGCTTCGCCTCGGACGATCTCAATTTCGCCAATATCGCCGCCGGAGACGCCAAGCTGATGGGCTCGGACATCCCCTTTCGCAGGCACGGGGAGTCGGGACTGGAGATTTCGGATCTCATGCGGAACGTGGCCGCCCACGCCGACGATCTGGCCGTGGTGCGCTCCTGTTACCACGACTCCTTCGTCCACGGCCCGGCGAGCAACTATCTCTGCACCGGCTCCATCCTGACCGGGCATCCCAGCGTCGGGTCCTGGATCCTGTATGGCCTGGGGAGCGAGAACGACAACCTTCCCGCCTACATGGTGATGACCGACGGCAACTTGTGGGGCCGGACCAACCGGAACCACTTCGGCTCCGGGTTCCTGCCCGCCATCTACCAGGGCACCCTGCTGCGCTCCGAAGGCGCCCCTCTCAAGGACCTGACGCCGCCCCGGGAGATGACCGCGGCGGATCAGCGGAACCTCCTGGACTGGATCCGGAAGTCGAACCGCCGGCACTTCCGGGGCCGCGCCGACGACACGAGCCTGGCGGCCCGCATCTCCAACTACGAACTTGCGTTCCGGATGCAGACCGCCGCGCCGGAACTGGTCGACCTTTCCCGGGAGCCGGAACACATCCGGCGCCTGTACGGACTGGACCAGGAAAAGAGCCGGAAGTTCGGGCGGATGTGCCTGTTGACCCGGCGCATGTTGGAGCGGGGCGTTCGCTTCGTGCACCTGATCAGCACCGACTGGGACGGCCACGAGCAGTGCTCCCGCAACCACTGGGAGAACTCCAGGAAGGTGGACCGGCCCATCGCCGGCCTCCTGCAGGATCTCAAGCAGCGCGGGCTGCTGGAGAGCACCCTGGTGTTCTGCTCCGGAGAGTTCGGCCGAACCCCCTTCGTGCAGGGGAAACTCGGCCGGGATCACCACCCGTACGGCTTCTCATGCTGGATGGCGGGAGCCGGGATCCAGGGTGGAAAGGCCATCGGCGCCACCGACGACCTGGGAATGAAGGTGACCGAGGACAAGGTCCATGTCCACGACCTGCACGCCACCATCCTCTCTCTGCTGGGCCTGGACCACGAAGGACTCACCTACTTCTTCCAGGGAAGAGACCGGCGGCTCACCGACGTGGGCGGATACAACGACCTCTCACAGCGTCTCCTTCAGGCGAGCTAGTATTCAGGTTTGATCGTTTCGGGAGATCTTACCTGTGGAGGATCAGTTCACGGCCATCATCGAGCAAGACGGAAAGTGGCACATCGCCTGCTGCCCTGAAATTCCAGGGGCAAACGGTCAGGGTAGGACCAAGGAAGAGGCTCGTGACAATCTTTTGGAGGCCATCGCGTGAATCCTTGAGGACCATCGTGAGGAGTAGAAACGCCGGAACCCTTCTAACGCCGATCTTGATGCTGGGACTTGGCGTGGCGACAGCGACTGCCGAAGTCTACGTGACCGAGATTCGTCTGGATCGGGATCTATTCATGGAGGACGGCCGGCGCTTGGACCGGGGTGGCTTCCATCTGGAAGTCCGCCGCGAGGAAGAGGGCTGTTCCCTGGTCTTTCTGCGGGGCGAGGAGGTCGTGGCCACTGTCCCGGGCCAAGAGGGTGTCGAAGCGGAGACGGATCGAGTCATTCCCCTGGTCGGAACTCTGTATCTCCGGTCGACAGCCGTTCCCTTGGGGACGGCGGAAGAAAGGCAGTTGAGCAAGACGGGCCGGCCCCAGTACCAGGACCAGGAGCAGAACTGGGAGAACACGCTCCGGGCCTATCGCGGCTCGGAAGATGCGGAGGTCCACTTCCTCTTCCAACGCCGAAGGAATTGGGGTGATTGGGAACAGGTCCGCTTCAGGATGTTCCTGGAGAATCCGGCCGGCAACCGTTGACGGCTGCGGTCAATCCCCAGGCTGCAGCAACGTCACGAAAGCGGACTGCCTGGGGTCTTTCGCCAGGAAGCGCCGCACCCACCACTGACCGGACGCCGAAGCCACGGCTTCACCGAAGAGTCTGGCGTCGTTTTCCATTCCCCGGTCGAATCCGCGTTCGTATCCGAACCGCATGGCCTCCAGCGCCAGCCGGGCCGCGAACCGGCGAGCGGCCCGCAGACCTTCCGCCGCCTCAGCGACAGGCGTCGGTGATTGCAGGATTCGGTTCACGGAGTCGCTTCCGTAAAGCGCGTCCAACTCCCGGCTTTGACCGGCGCCAAGCTCGTCCCAATCGGATGCCTGGAACCGGCGCACGCCGGAGCGGAGCTCGTCCGCTGCGCGGAACGCCCGGGTCAGAGCGGTGGAGGCGGGATGGAACTCGTGGGCCAGCCCGATCCGGACCGCGGTTCGTCCGTCCACCGACTCTCCGTTGACCGCCATCTCGGCGGCTCTTCGAGGACCGACGAGCCTCGGCAGCCGCTGCATGCCCCCGTATCCGGGGATGATGCCGAGCTTCACTTCCGGCTGCCCGATGACGGCATTCTCGGTCACGATCCGGAAGTGGGTGCTCATGGCCAGCTCGTTGCCACCCCCCAGCGCGAAGCCGTCCACGATCGACACCACCGGAAGAGGCAGGATTTCCAGCCGCCGGAAGAGAGCCATGTTCTCGGCCGCCAGACGCCGGATGGACTCGGCGTCCCCGCCCACGAAGCCCTGGACGTCGGCCCCCGCCACGAAGGCGCGTCCCGAGCCGCACAGGACCAGAGCGGTGGTCTTCTCTCCGTGGAGGGTTCCGTGCGCTCCCAGCTCGTCCGTCAGTTCCGCAAGCTGGGCCAGCAGTTCCTGGTTGAGGGCGTTCAAGGCGTCCGGCCGCTGGAGGGTGAGGATTCCCACCTCGTCGATGAGGCTCAAGGCGATGAACCGGCCGTTATCCGGGTCGGCCTCGCAGAGCGTCTCGCCCAGGTAGTCGGCTTCGTAGTCGGAAATCTTCCGGCCCGGGGCATCCGCCTGAACCAGCGACACACCCTTGGGCTTGGCCATGGTGCCGTCCAGCATCTTCTGCTGGATCTCCGGCAACCCCGCCAGGTCCACCACCTCCAGGTCCTCCTGATCCATGACGATCCGGTTCCGGGCCAGGAGGCGGACGGTTTCCCGAGCCTGGGCCGCGCGGTACATGTGGGACCCGGAGACGGTCAGATCGGACGAGCCGCGGGCGACGATGACGCCGCACGGCATCTCGTCCTTCTCGTCGTGGTCCCTCAACAGGAAGGTGCTGACATGGAGCGTGCTCTGATCGGGACGTTCCACGATGAAGTCCGGACTGATCCGGGGACCGAAGATCTCCCAGATGGCCCTCCCGAGAGCCCGGGCGTCCAGCATGAAATCGGACATGTAGGCTGGATTCGGGGTCCCCTCGTCCGTCAGCGGGTCCGGCATGTCGACGGGCAGCCGGAACCGATCGCGATCGATGATCTGCGACTCCGTAAGGCCCATCCGGAACAGAGCGGCCAATCCCTCCGATTCCCGGGAACGGGACGCGACCACCACCAGGTCCGCCCGCCTCTGCAGCGCCGCTTCGACGAATTCCCGCGCGTAGCGGTCGGCGCCCCAGACCAGTCCCCTCCGCCCCGGCAGCAGGCCGATTTCCGCGAAGATCTCCGCCGGGGTCCCGCTCCGGAAGAGGACCTGCTTCTGGCGCATCCAGACCCAGCGGGCGTCCAGGACGAAGCGGCGTCCGTCGTAGAAGAAGGTCTCCTTGTATTCGCCCTTGAGGCCCCGGCCGGTGGCGCCGAAGAAAGCGAGCCGTCCCTTGGGGGCGAGAACCGAGACCAGTAGAGGGAAGTTGGCGCCGCCGGTATGCTCGAAGACCGTGTCCACCGGCCGGCCCTCGTTGGCGGCCAGCACGATCCGGCGAAAGGGCTCGGTCCGGGCGTGCCACTTGCCGTATTCCTCCCCCACGTCGACCACACCGAAGACCTGGGCCGGGATCTGCCGCCGGTCGACGAAGGAGTCGGCGATCCCCCGCTCGATGAGAGACCGGCCCAACGCCGGATTGGATCCCATCAGGACCACGCGGGCCCCGAGGGCCTTGCCCAGTTGGGCGGCGGCGAAGCTGGTTCCCTTCCCGCCTCCCAGGACCAGCATGGAGTCTCCGGGACCGAGGGCCAGGCGCTCCACCACGGTGCGGTAGGCCGTTCCGTAGGTGAGCAGCATGGCCGACAACTGTTCGGGGCTGTGGCCGCCGAGGGCTGGAGGGACCGGAATGGCCCGCTCCTCGTCCACCATGGCGAACTGGGCGTTGAAGCCGTCGTGGGTCTCGTAGCCCCGGATGTTGTGTCCGGTCCAGGAGTCCAGGATGACCGCCTGTCCCACCTTCACCGACCGGACCGCGGGACCCGCATCCACCACGATCCCCAGGGCGTCGCTCCCCGGAATGTGGAGAACGGCGCTGTCGCCCCGGCCGAAGACGGGAACCGGCAGTCCCAGAGCCGCGAAATTGGTGTTGAAGTTGGGTCCGGATGCCAAGACCGCCACCAGGACTCCCCTGGCGTCCGCGGCGCGAAGGCGGGGAACCTCCACCTGCTCCAAGCGGACCACGTCCCGGGGCGGACCATATTGGTCCCGGTAAAGGGTCAGCGCGTGCATCCGTTTCGGGATGGACCGGGCCAGATTCGGACAAGAGCCTAGCGGCCAGGGGTGATCGGGACTATCCGAGGTGGCGGGCGGGTTCACGACGGACGGTCAGATCAATTCCGGTATGGGCTGCCCCATGGTGTCGTCGAATCCGTTGGCGATGTAGACGGGACGCCCCACGGGGGCCATGTAGGTCTTGGTCCAGTCGATGCCCAGCGCCTTGTAGATGGTGGCGTAGAGGTCGCCGATGGAGATGGGACGTTCCGCAACGTAGGCGGCCCGGTCGTCGCTGACGCCGATGACCTGCCCCCCTTGGATACCGCCGCCTCCCAGCGCCAGCGACCAGCAGTGGGGCCAGTGATCGCGCCCCAGGCCGGGATTGATGTGGGGGGTCCGTCCGAACTCACCCATGACCAGCACGACCGTCGATTCCCACAGTCCTCTTTGGTCCAGATCTTCCAACAGCGCGGAGAGCGCCTTGTCCAGGGGAGGCGTCAGGTCTTCCTTCATCCGTTTGTCGTTGCTTCCGTGGGTGTCCCATTGGCCGTGCTTGTAGCCGGCCGCCGTGACGAAGCGGCACCCGGCCTCCACCAGCCGCCGGGCCATCAGCACGCTCTGGCCGAAGCGGTGGCGTCCGTATGCGTCCCTGGTCTTCTCCGATTCGCTGGAGAGGTCGAACGCCTTCTGGACGTGAGGCGACAGGATCATTCCCAGTGCCTGCTCGCGGTAGGTGTCCATCTTGCCGAACTCGGCCACCTCCTGGGTGGACCGGTAGTGCCGGTCCACGATGCTGAGCAGGGTCTTCCGATCTTCGATGGCTGCGGCGGAGACGGTTTTGGGCAACCGGAGATCGGGCACGACGAATTCTTCGCCGCTGGGGTCCGGCAGGACCATGGCGTCATATTCGGCGCCGATGTACGAGCCTTTGAAGGCCTCCTCGTAGTTGTAGAAGTCGTTCTCCCAAGGCATGGGGACCGTGGTGAACGGCGGCATGTTGTTGCGGGCGCCCATTTCCTTGGCCACGATCGACCCGAAACCCGGGAACTTCATGGTGGGGCTGGGCCGATGACCGGTCAGTGACTCGATGGTGCCCTGCGGATGGTTGGTCTCCTGCGTCCGCATGGACCGGATCAGCGAGAGCTTGTCCATGTGCTGGGCCGTTTGCGGCAGGAGTTCGGAGATGCGGATGCCGTCGACGTTGGTGGGGATGGAGCCGAAGTTGGTGTTCCCCTTGGGATCCCAGGTGTCCATCTGGCTGGGACCGCCCTCCAGGAAGAGGAGGATACAGGCCTGCGCCTGTCCGGCGGGCGGTTTGGCGTTGGACGCGGCTTGGAGGCGTTCCAGTCTGAAGAGATCGCCGGCGTTCATCCCGAGAAAGCTCAGAGAGCCGACGCGGAGGAAGTCGCGGCGACCGAATTTGGTCCGCCTGCACTGGAAACAACGGTATTCCTTCAAGTTAGCTTCTCCGTCAGTCGTTGGGGGGGCGATGTTGAGGTCATCCGGTCCCTCTTTGGCCTATTGTTACTCTGGAGATCGGCGGTTAGAAAACCGCCGCTCCAATCGGCGCCTGGAAGACGCCGCTCCATTCTAATGATTGTATGCAAACTCCCGCGAACTGATGAGAGCCCACATCAGGTTCGCCAGTTGCTCCGGCCGCGGGGAGGATCCCTCCCGGACATAAGCTTCCAGGTCGGATCGTTCCCGCTCGGTCGGGTATCGCGATAGCGCTGCCAAGTAGAAGTCTTCGATGATCTGGGAATCGGACCGGCCCTCCTTCAGCGCCCGGTCGAGTCGTCCGCCCTCCTGGGTGATTTTGGTCGTATAGGTCGATCCCGCCCACATGTGCAGGGCCTGAGCCAACGTCAGCGACGGCTTTTCCGGAAGCGACTTGCGCATGGACCGTCCGTAGACATCGAGGAAATGGCAGGGAAACAGTTCAGGGATCAGGTCGATGGCGCGGGCCCCCGGGCGAGCCGCACCGGTGCGCACGGTCTTGGGGTGCACCGGAAACTCCTCCGGGACTCCGGTGGCGTGGGAGATGGCGTCCAGCAGGACGGTCGCCTGCAGCGGCCGGGCCAAAGCCCGGGAATAGTTGATTCCATCCTCCCGGTTGGTCCGGTTGGGCACTCCCGAAGTCTGGTAGGTCCGCGACCGGACGATCAGCCTCATGAGATGCTTCAGGTCGTAGCCGTGTTCCACGAAGTCTTCCGCCAGCGCGGAGAGCAGTTCGGGATGGGTCGGCGGGTTGGACACCTTGAAGTCGTCCACCGGGTCCACGATTCCCCGGCCGAAGAAATAGCCCCAGACCCGGTTCACGATGGTCTCAGCGAAGGCGGGCTGGGCGATGATCCATTCGGCAAGCGCCATGCGCGGATCGCGCTCCTGCTCCCCGGTCGGGAACGATCCGTCCATGAATCTGGCCCGGACTTCTTCCTTCCGGCGCGGATGGACGGTTTTGATACCCTCCTGTTTCAAGTCATAGGATCGTCCACCCTCCGGATTGTCGAAAACCAATTGGGAATCCAGAAGTTGCGTGACGTTGCCGAAAAAGGCGGTCATTCCCCAGAACTGGTCCTGGCTCCAAGTCTCGAAGGGATGGTTGTGGCACTGGGCGCAATCCAGCCGGCGCCCCATGAAAAGGCGGACCTGCTCGGCCATGATCTCGTGGGGCACAATCAGTTCGGTATAGCGAAAAAAGTGACGGGTGGGAGCCCCGTACCCCTGAGCGGCGATGCGTTCCCGCGCCATGCGGTCGTACGGCTTGTTCTGGAGGATGCCGTTGCGCACCCAGTCGTCGTATGCCTTGACCTCCTTGATCGGGCCCACAGTGGTGTAGGTCACCCGGAACAGGTCCGCGAACAGGAAGCTCCAATAGTCCGCGTACTGGGGAGAGTCCAGGAGAGTCTCGATGAGCTTGTCCCGTTTCCGCGGGTCGCGGTCGGCCAGGAAATCCCGGACGCGATCCGGCGGCGGCAGCGTGCCGGTGATGTCCAGACAGACGCGGCGCAGGAATTCCGAATCGCCGGCAAACTCGGATGGACGGATCTGAAACTTCCGCAACTTGGCGAAGACGTGCCGGTCGATGAGATTGCGGGGTTCGGCATCGAAGTCGACCGGTGCCCCCGCGTCGACGACTCCGAAGCGTGCGCTGACGGCATGACCGGCGGTGCGGACCAAGACGGTCGTCTCTCCCCTTCCGGCGGCCGTCACCCGGCCGTTCTCGTCGACGGTCACGACGTGGGGGTTCTGGGAGACATATCGAGCCTGATGACTGATGTCCTCGCTCCGGCCGTCGGGCCCGTAGGCGGTCACCAGAAGCTGCTGAACGCCCTCGGCGTCCAGCACGGCTTCCCGCGGGAAGACCGTCACCCGCTCGATCCGGCGCTCATTACTCCGGTCGCCGTATTCGGCCCCCTTCCGGATCCAATCCAGGAGGGTGGCGTAGTCCGCGGAATCGGCGCCGATGCGCTCACCGCCGACGTGGCCCACCTGCATGGTGGCCTTCTGCAGCAGCAGGCTCTGCTCCGGATGCTCCGGATTCACGCGAGGTACTCGCGCCCCCCCCGATTCCATGACGAGAACCTGGTAGATCCCACCTTTGACGATCCACTCGTGGTCTTCTTCCGGATATAGGCCGTCGAGGGAGAGCTTGAATCCTCCCTGCCCCTTGACGCTGCCGTGGCACTCGCTGGCGTTGCAACCCCGTTTGGTCAGTATGGAGGCGATGTCGCGATCGAAACGGAAGGGTCTCGGCTCCCCGCCGGGATCGATTCGAATTTGCGAACGGACCTCGTGTCCTCCGTTCTCGACCCGTAGAGTCACCTCCCCCGGCGCCAGGGCCACCACTCTGCCGCCGTCGTCCACACGGGCCAGTGCGGTATCGGAGAGATGAAACCGGCTGCCGGCAGTCAGGTCCCGATCCAGTCCGTCGGCGAACGTTCCCATGACCACGAATCGCTGGGAAGCGTCGGGGCCCTGAAGGATCACTTGCTCCGGGACCAATCGCACCGACAGCAGCGTCGGAGTATGGCTCGGCGCGGGTTCAACGACTGCGGCCGGCGCGGACGCGAGGAATGAGAAAACGACGGCAATGGTCAAGCAGAGGGCCGGACCAAATGGCCGTTGGCAATTCCTCGTGATAGTGATCCGGGCGGACCGGTACAAAGTCATGAGCCCCCTTGCTCGGCAGCTTGATCCGGACCGGAAGGCGCGACCACCATCAGCAGGATCTCCGCGACGGGCAGGTCTGCGCCAACCCGGCCCCCGACCACAGGCCTGGCGTTCAAGCGGACCAATGAAGGCATGCGGGTGACTGCAGCATCCGGGTCGGCCAGTAGGACCAGGGTCGTCGTCTGCACGGCAGGCAGGAAGTTTTCCTCCTGCTGGCTGATGGGGGCGTTACTCTTCTTGTTCTCCACATCGGCTCCCGGAAAAACCCGGACACCGGGGGGCAGGTTGGAACAATCAAAGAGGACTTCCCCGGAGAACCCTTCCTCCTGATGCGTGACGATGCTCAGTTTCCGGGCTCGTCCCGGGACCAGGTTGATGCGGTCGGACGGGTCCGCTTCGATGGCGCCCACGTGGGGAATCGGGGCGCGTACCAGCAACCGATACCCGAATTCCGGACCGCCGTACCGCGCGGTGATGTCGCTGACCTCCACGAAGTACCGGCCGCTCTGCTCCAGGGTGTAGGTCATCTTGGGTTCGACCGTCTTCAGAAAGTTACTGGGAATGCCACCGCCGTTGTAGACCGTCACGTGCTTGTGAACGTTGGCCAGAAGTGATTCGCCGTCTCCTCCCAAAAGCTCCAGACGCGGGTTGAAATGGGGCGGTTCCACGCCGGAGGTCTCGATCTCGAACACCAGTTCCGCTCCCGCCTCCCCCTCGAACGCGTAGGTGTCGCGGTCGCCAGGCGCGTCTATGTTGCCTTCGACGATATCTCCCACGGCTAGCGGCACGGCCTGTCCGCGCACCTCGTTCGGCTCCTGTTCCCGGAGGCGAGACCGACTCTTAGGAGCCGGCGTCACTGCCGAACGAGGAGAATCGGGGGACACCGCCAGGCTCCCGGCGCCGGAGGCGGATTCCGTGGGATGGGAACCGGAATTCGCCTGCTGGACCGTCCGGGAACGGAGACGGTCGGTCCACTCGCCGTCGATCTTCCGGGTGAAGTGCCGTTCGGTCCAAGCGGGTTCGGAACTGGCCCGCGGAGCCGGACCGGTGGTCAGAACCCGAAGCTGATAACCACAGTCGGGGCCCCCTTTTCCCAAGAGCGACCCGACTTCGACCAGATAGCGGCCCGACTCCTCCACCCGGTAGGAGTAAATGGGCCGAAGCGGAATCAGGTCGGTAGACAACTGCTCCCGGAAAAGCAGCCGAGTGGGACGGTCGGGATCGAGCCAGCTCCCGGTCGGCCGGTAAAGGGCGAGGCGCGGCTCGAAGTGCGCGGCCTGAGTGATTTCGAAAGTCAGCTCCTGACCGGCAACCGCGTCGAACCCATACACGTCCAATTCGCCATGCTCGTCGATCCGGCCGTTGACGATGACAGGGATGTCGATTTCCTGTGCCTGCCGGGCGGACGGGTGCGGGGTCTCGATCTCACTGATCAGGCCGGCTTCATCCACCCGGAAGTCAATCGCGTTGGAAACCCCTCGATGAGAGACCAATCGAAACGGATGGGTTCCGGCGGGAACCGACGAATCCACGGTAAGCCGCGCCGTGACACGAAAGAAGGGGGGCGATTTCTCCTTTTTGGGATACGGACCCGCCAATTGGGGGGGCTCGATCATCTCGACTTCGCCGACCCGGGCCTCCAGGCCGGAGGAACCGAAGACGAGCGAATAGGCGCCGTCCAGAGCTTCTCCCCGGATCTCGAGTTCTAACCCGGACCCCTGTTGCCCGCCGGGAGGAAAGACCGAGATCAACGTCGGCTCGGCAGGGGCTTCGTCGCCGGCAGATTGCGCTTGGAGTCGTCCAGCCGACGGAATGAAACACAACAACGCGATACAAGCCACCCCGAAGAAACACGCACGGATTTCCGGGAATCCGGGGCGGTCAGGATGTCGCCGAGGTTTCACCACTCGATGCTTTCAAGCTTACGATTTTCGGTTAGTGTTGGATTATACCACTCGGGTCCGGCAAACGCGAGAGCACTGGAGCGTCTACGGTCCGATCCGGCCTCAGCTTTCGTCAATTCTCGTCCAACTCCTTGACGTATATGTTCTTGAACCACAAGGGCCAACCATGATGCTGGAGAACGATGGGCCCTTTGACCCGCTTGAAATCGGCCGCATACCTGTCGATCACGAGATGGCCATTGAGATGGACGGTGACCGTCTCATTCTCGACGCGAATCTTGAAGTGGTTCCACTCTCCCAACGGACGGTCGACCGTGCGCAGCGGGACGCGGTCGTTGGCGGTGTAACCGACGATTCCACCCGACCCGTGGGGAGATGAGTACACCTCCGCCGTTCTGTCCCAGATTTCCACTTGGAGCTCGCCACGCAGATAGATTCCGCTGTTGCCGTCTTTCTCGATCTTCCAATCGATGAGCAGAACGAAATCGCCGTACTCCTTTTCGGTGCGCAGATTGCGCTCGAACACCGTATCAGGGGCCGGCTGCCAGCCTCCGCCGTCGTAAACGATCATGCCGTCCTCGGCCCCCCAGTGCCCGCTGCCGTCATCTTTCCAACCGGTCAGATCGCGGCCGTTGAACAGCTTGGTGAATCCGGCGGGTGGCGAACCGTCCGACGGCTCCGCGCAGCCGGGAGCCCCCACCAGGCCGGCGGCCACAAACAGCAATGTCAGAATTCGCATCAGGGCTCCTCAGGTTTCGGATGCAGTGGGCGGAACGCGGGATCTTCCGGATCTCCGGCCGACCTGACGTAGGCGACCAAATCCAGAACCTCTTCCTCGGTGAGGATATCAAGCAATCCTTCGGGCATTTCCGAGATTCGCGAGACGGTGCGGGACTCCACCCGGTCCGTAGCGACTTCGGTGACCTTCTGGCTGAACGGATCCTGGCGCAGCCGCAGCAGTTTCCCATCGTCGTAGACGACCCGGCCCACAAGAATGCGGCCGTCGTCCATCTTGACCGACTCGTTGAAGAAACGGTCGGCGACCACCTTGGAGGGATCGAGCAGCGCTTCCAGCAGATACTCGACATCGAATCGATTCCCGACGGTGGTGATGTCCGGCCCCGTGGAGCCTCCCTGGTCGTCAAAGCGATGACACCGGGCGCACTCCGCCGCCTCGTAGACGGACTTTCCGTTCTCGTAGGACCGGCCGCTTGCCACCTGCTTGAGCAGAGGCAGAAAGTCGGCAACCCGCCAAGCACGCACGAATCCACGGACCGGTCCCTCGTCAGCCGCCGTCATGAACGATCGATCTTCGATGATCTCCTCCAGTGCATCGAGTTCCTCGGCGTCGAGGGTTTCAACGGCAGACTCTCGCAGGCTCTGAATCGCGTAGATGAAACGGCGGTTGAGACCTTTCCTCCCGGATGCCTTCTCGGCACGAAAATATTCTCCCTGGGCCGCATTCAAGGCGCGGAAGTAGGTTTGGCGCTGCGCCAGCGTCCAACCCTCTCCGAGGTGACTCAACGTGGCGAAATAAAACAGCTTGTCTTGCCTCCCACCGGTGGCGATCATGCTCAACGACTTTTCGATGACACCCGGATCCTTCAAATAGACCAACAGGCGGCAGAGTTCGTGGTTCAGTGTTCGGCTGGAGGAGGGAAAGAGGCGTCCGAGCCGTTCGGCGGCCTGTCGGCCGAATGCGGTGCGCGGGCCGCCCATCCGGATAAACGCCAGGCTGTAGGCGCGAAGCGCCTCCAGAAGCTGATCCTCGGGAAGTTGCTCCAGGGGGAGCAGGCCGAGCCTTCCCAAGACCGGTTCCTGCAGCTCTGAACGGCCGGTTCGTGCCAGGGCCAGCATGGCCTGGATCGTCGCGACGGTATCGTTCTCGCGCAGCGCTCGTTCCCGCCACTGGGCAGGATCCTGGCGCTCGATGGCCACACGCGCCGCATACCGGAGTGCGCGGTCCGGACTGCCCAGATGAGGCCACGCCTCCCCCACCGCGCGCGCGTCCTCCCGGTCATGGAACTGCTCCAAACGCCTTCGGATTCGACGTGCCCGCTCGGCTGCGGGATGGTCGACCGGACCGGCCGGATCAGTGACCTCGTCTCCCCGGTAGCGGATTCGAAAAAGACCCGACTTGGCCTCCCTCCCGCCCACTGTGAAATACAGGTCTCCATCCCGATTGACCACGATGTCGGTCACCGGCACGGCGCTTCCCGACAGGAACGGCTCCAAGGCCGCCGTATAGCCCGCCCCCTGCGGCTTCAGGTGAACCGCATAGATCTTCCCCGACGCCCAATCGCACGCAAACAACGCCCGCTGATACCGGGCCGGAAAACGAGCGCCGGTTCCAAAAACCAGGCCGGTCGGCGACCCGTACCCGACATCGACCACGCTGCCGACACTGTCCGGGTAGTGTTCAGGCCACTTTCCGTAGGGCACCCAACGCCCGCTGTCGTAGCGCCAGCCATACTCCCCTCCCGAAACCACCTGGTTGATGCGAGTGGGCCGGTACCAGGGCTTGCCGATGGAGGCCTCGCTGTCCGCATCGTAGGCGAACAGCTCGCCCTCTGCGTTGAACGCCAGGTCGTAGGGGTTCCGGAAACCGCCGGCAACCAACTCCCAGACCGAACCCGTTTCGTCGGTACGCGCCACCCAGCCGGCCGGCACGAATCCCGGCTCGGGGGGAATCAGCAGATCGTTGGCCCAATTCCGGAACGGAGAAGTGGGCGCCAACCCTTCCGGAACCTTGGTGCCGTTTCCCGCAACGAGATAGATGAGACCGTCGGGGCCGAGCACCGCGGCGTGGGGACCGTGCTCGCCATGCCCGTTCTCGTTGTCCACGGCCTCCAGTTTCTTCAGCAGCTTGACCTGGTCGAACCGGTCATCGCCGTCCGTATCCAGTACCCGGTAGAAGCCGCTGCCCTCAGCCACCTTCTCCTTGGAGGTCCGGTACAGGTTGACCGTGACATAGAGGCTGTCATAAGCGTAGAGAAGCCCTTGGGCGTGGCCGATGGGAAGATCCAGTTTTTCGACTTCCGTGACCGAATCTCCATCTCCGGGAGTCACCCGGTATAGGCCTCCGAACTGATCGGAAGTGATCAGCCGCCCTGCGGAATCCGGCGTCAACGCCACCCAGGAACCCTGTTCCTCCAGTGGCACCGAATAGACCAGCTCCACCTCGAATCCATCCGGCACCTGAAGCTGCCGGGAGACTTCCAGAAGACCTCGGTCGTGAGTCGGTTCGGCACCCCCATGGCGGGAATGATCAGGCGGACTCTGACAGGAAAAGGACACGCCGGACACGATCCAGATGACAATGGCGACGAAGCACCGGCGGCAGCCATCCGGATGACCCTTGAGTGAAACCCCAGACATTAGATTCCAGTCACCTTTGCTTTAACTTTCGCCGCAGACTGCTAGGATACCCCCAATTGCAAGGAGAGACTCACGTGACAGAGTACCCGTACCGTGTGGCGCCACCCGGTTTCACTCCGGATCAATGGGAAGAATTCCAGGAAAACGGGATTCTGGTCTTCGAAAACGCCATTCCCCAAGAAGACGTGGAACGCTATATCGAGGCCATCGACCGGGTTGCCGCCACTGATCCGAACTATGCTCCCGGCAAGGATTTTCGGCAGCCTCACTGCGTCGCCGCCGATCCGGTTCTGAGCGAGCTCATCGATCACCCCCGCCACGTGGGCTACGGCTACGATCTCTACGGCGAGCTCTTGAAGCTCCACCGCTCCGATATCTTCATTCGGCCTCCGGACTACAAGGACGAGTCCATGTGGCACCCGGACTCGCCCCGGCCCACGCCCTACGCCGTATTTTCCACGGAACTTCCTCTGCGCCTCTGTATCGGCCTCTGGCTCACCGATCTGCCCCATGCCGGAATGGGCAACTTCATCTACATGCCGGGAAGTCATCGAAACCAGGAATTCGAGCAGTACTACACCCACGAGAGCGTCCTGGGGGAAGTCCCCCTGGTGGTTCCTGCCGGAAGCATGACGGTGATGCACTGCGGGACTTGGCACCGGGTCGACGTCAACCATTCAGACACGATCCGAAAGAACATGTTCGTGAGTTACTGCCCCTCCTGGCTCTGGGAGGGAGACCGGCGGCAATGCGATCCCCAGTGGATCGAGACGCTGAACCGTGAGCAGCGGATCATCATGCGCAGCTTTCCCACGGCCCATGATCGAACCAATCCCCCGGCGGAGGACGTGCCCCTCTTCCTGGCTCGGGAGACGGGAACCGATTCGGACGCCGACGCCAACTTCCGGATCCCGCTTCGGATCCGGAAACGCAAGACGATGCCGGAAAAACTGGCGAGTTGATACTCCGCCTCCGGGGAGCGGCAGTTTCCCAACCGCCGATTCCGGGGAGAATGGGAGACAAGGATGTCCCCCCTTCTCGTTCACGAAAGGAAATCGGGAATCATGATCAAGAAGCTGTTGCTGACGACGGTTCTTACCGCGCTCCTGACAAGCCCGGGTTGGGCCAGGCATTCGGACGGGGCGGTGGATGTCGGGACCACCAGGCAACTGTTCGTCGACGACGCCGTCATCGGCTCCATGGAGCGGGCCTTCCGGGTGCTGAATCAGCCGGTGAAGTACGAGGGGAATCCGATTCTCGCTCTGGAGCCGGAACAGAAGCCCGGAGGCCAGGATCTGGTCGTCGTCATGGGGAACGTCATCTACGACGCCGAAGAGCAGCTCTTCAAGATGTGGTACGACGCGGCCGTCTACGACTGGAGCAAGGTCTTCCTCGCCTACGCCACCTCGAAGGACGGCATCCACTGGGATCTGCCCAAGCTGGGTTTGATGGAACACCAGGGATCCAAGGACAACAACCTGGTCTTCACCGCCGGAAGGGGCGAGGTAGCAGGTGGCGTCTTCAAGGATGAGATCGAAACCAACCCGGCACGCCGCTACAAGATGATCTACCACCTGCACGATTCTCCGGGACTGGGAACCTCCGGCAACGGCATCGGAATCGCCTTCTCCGCGGATGGGATTCACTGGAAGCGGGCCACCGACAAACCGGTGATTCCCATGGCCGACAGCCCCAATTCGGTGATGTGGGATCCTCGATTGGGCACCTACGTCGCCCACACCCGGGTCAATCCCGTCTACCTTCCCCCGGACTGGAAGGTTCGCCGGGACCTTCGCGACGACCTGTGGCCCGGCGCGGAGGGAAGCTTCCTGCGGCGGGAGGTCCTGCAGAGCGAGAGCGACGACTTCCTCAAATGGGAGTCCCGGGGCGTGATCATGAGCGCCGACCGGGACGATCCGCCCTGGAACCAGCAGTTCTACAACATGGAGTGGATGCCGTACGGTGACGTGTACTTCGGCTTCATCGCGGTCTACCACACGCTGCCCGGACTGGAGACCGCCACCTCGCAACAGATCCAATCCGGACCCGTTTGGCTCGACACGGTCGACATCCAGTTGGCTTTCAGCCGGGACGGGCGGACCTGGGAACGCGCCGGAGGACGCAACGTCTTCCTGCCTCTGGGAACCGGGCCCGATGCCTTCGACCGCAGCATGATCTTCGTGATGCAGCACCCGCTGGTGGTGGAAGACGAGATCTGGATCTACTACATCGGGTTCCGCGGCCTCCACTGGGCGACCCGCCGGGAAGAGGTCCAGGGGGGCAAGGTGGGCCTGGCGAAACTCCGCCTGGACGGTTTCGTGTCCATCGACGCCGGAAGCGGAGTCCTGACCACCAAGCCGGTCCGGATGTCCGGAAGCCAGCTCGTCGTCAACGCCGATGCCAGCCAAGGGTCGCTGGCGGTCGAGATCCTGGATCCCGGGGGGTCAACAATAGCGGGATTCGGCCGGAAAGACGCGGTGGCGGTCAAGAGCGACAACCTGCGGCATACGGTGAAGTGGAACCAGGGCTCGGACGTCAGCCGCCTGAAAGGGCGCCCCATCGTGCTGAAGTTCCACCTGGAACGGAGCAGGCTCTTTTCGTTTCGTTTTGGCGATTGATCTGAATTCGTTGGATCTGGGGCCCGGGATGTCCTGGAATCCGGACGATGGATGTTTATCCCTACATTCGCGAAAAATACAGCACCATGCGGATCCCGCCAGCCCGCAAAAGGACGCTACATCACACCCGGACCATCCATCCGCGAGGGGAGTGCGGACCTGTCGTCAATCCTGGTCGCAAGAGATGTCACAGCCCTTCCCCCGCGGACACGCGATGAGCCCTCCGTTCACTGGAACGATCCTTCGCACGCTTCGATGGTCTCCGGATCGGTAGCGACCTGGTCTCGCCACTCGAGGGTATCGAACCAATATTGGCGGCGTTGTTCGAGCCAACCATTGGCCTGGTTAATCGTTATCCAGCTATTAAGGAAATTTAAGATGTCGAGATCACCTTTGCGTACGGCCATCGCCGCCGGTTCACGGGAAAACGGCTCATCGAAGGGCAGGTGCAAAGTATCGGGGTTTTCTTCAACCCACGTCAGCCGTGTCGTCGCGTACGCTGCCGCAGCATCGGCCACACCGTTAACGACAGCCTCAATGACCTCGGTGTCGGTGTCATACAGCAGGATCATGGCATCAGGAAATATATTCTCGATCCTGGGGATCGCCGAGAAACCTCTCCGGGTCGCAAACGTGACATCGGAGTTGTTGTAATCTTCCAGCGTTTCCAAGTCGGCGGTCTGCTCCATATTGGCCACGACGTAGATACCGGAATGGTTGTACGTAGAAGTGAAATTGATCCTGAGATTGCGTGATGAAAGCATCGTCATGCCACTGACGATGGCGTCAAAATCCTCGGCGATCAGCGCCGACATGACGTAGTTCCAATTCGTCCGCACAAATTCAACCTCAACCCCCATATCCCCGGCTAATTTTTTCGCGACGTCGATCTCGAACCCCACTAGTTCGCCGTCCGCATTGCAGGCCGTCCAGGGATCGAACAGGCCCAGGCCGACTTTCAATGTGCCGCGGTCCTGAACCTCATCGAGGACGCTTTCAAAACCCCACCAGGGGAAAACCTGTGCGATCGCCGGCGTGGGGGAGGCAATGATCAGTGCGATGATCATCAGAATGCACGATGTGATGTTTTTCATGAATGTCTCCTTCGCAATCCATTGGGTTCGCTGGCTTCGAAGCCCCTTGGGCGCCTGATGGAGAGACCGTTCCAAGTGGCCGTTCCGAGCGCCCACCGGACCTTATTCTGCCACACCACCGGTGTCATTCCAGGCCCTCCAGGGATTGATGGGACGGGAGCGCCCCCCCAGGCGATGGCACGACAGTGCATATCGGCCCAACCCCGCTGTGCCGATCCGGGAGACGAGTCAGGGGAGTCGCTCCCGGCCAAGACCAAAGCTAGGTGGCCACCCAGTTGTAACCCTCGCCGCGGGCGATGAAGGGACCCCAGGGGCGCTTGTCCAGCACCTGTTTGGCCAGGCGCAGGAAGTTCCCGCCGATGAGCTTCCGGATCTCGGCATCACTGAATCCGCGGCAAACCAGCCCCACCGTGTAGTAGGGCCAGTTGCTCCACGACATGGGCCGGGGTGGGTAGTCCGGCATGAAGGTCAGATCCGAGGGGATGGCCACGTGGTCGATGCCGGCCACCTTGACGGCGTGCTCCACATGCGGAAACCAGGCGTTGAAGGAAAAACCGGAGTCCGGATCGGGCGACAGGTATCCGGCATACATACCCGCGACACCGCCGTTCCGGGCCAGGGTACGAAGATAATCGTCGTCCTCGTTCTTGTAGTTGTCGTAGATGGCCCGGCAGCCCGTGTGGGCATTGACGACCGGTTCGCTGGAGGCCTCGATGGCATCAAGCCCCGAGCGGTGCCCGCAGTGGGCCAGGTTGATGAGGATTCCCAATTCGTTCATCCGGCGAACCACCCGCTTGCCGAGCAAACTGAGTCCCGCGTCCCTGTCACCTTCGAAATCGTCCGATGAGGCCAGGCTGTTCTTCTCATGATAGGTCAACTGGGAGGCCCGGACTCCCAGGGCGAAGAAGAGGTCCAGGGTCTGAAGCGGGTCGGGGGTCATGGCGAACCAGTTGGCGCCATGGAGGTGCAGGAGGACGGCGACCTTTTCGTCCTGCCGGGCTGCATCCAGGTCGTCCGCTCCCGATACCCGCAGGGCGTCGGCCTTGATCTTGTCGTAGACGAACCCGGCCCGCGCCGTGTGCTGGAGGCCGGCGCGGAAGCTGGGTTCGCTGAAGTGCCCCACGTCTTCCACCGCCAGGTCCACGCCGGCCAGGCGATACAGGTTCCGGTAGTCCTCTCGCCATTGGGGGTCGAAGGCGGATTCGAAGGCCTTCATGTCCCGCCACCGGTTGAGGACCCGCTGCTGGATATCCTCCGGGTCCAGGCCGTCCCTCTCCAGCTTGTTCCGGTAGCTCTCCAGCTCACCCTTCAGACGGTCGCCCTTCCAGATGAAGAGAGGATCCGCCACATAGAGACAGCCGCAGACGTCGGCGACGTAGCTGCTGTAATGCAGCTCGAAACCCCGCTCCAGTTGGCTCCGGGTGGGCTTCAGCTCCTCCAGAGCCGCATGCCGGCAGGCGTCGACCACCTTTCGAATCTCCGGCCGGAGGGTGACCGGACGGAAGTCCTCCGGAACCGGGTTGCTTCTCCGGGTCCAGACAGTGGTCGGGAGTGCTGCTCCTGCCAGGGAGGCTCCTACGAATCCTCGTCTCGTGAGCTTGTTCATTTTTCCGGTTCTCCTTTTGCGATGGGGTGGTCTACGTCTACCGAATCCCGCCTGGCAACACCGAAGACGCGGGGACGAACAGTCCCCGCTCCAATCATCTGGAGGATTTCTCGATGCGATAGAGGTGAGTGTCGCTGCGAATCAGGAGCGACCGGCCGGCGATGGCCAGGGACGCCAGGGTTCGTCCGTCCAGTTGGTTTTCGGCCAACTTGTCGAAACGCTGCCCAGGCTTGATGACCGTCGTCTTCCCGTCCTCGTCCAGGAGAAAGATTCTGCCGTCGGCGAAGGCGGGAGACGCGGAGAAGTTCCCTCCCAGCCGTTCCCGCCAGTGCAGAGTCCCTTCCCTCGCGTCCAGGCAGGTGAGGACCCCTCCGTCGCTGACGAAATAGATCTCGTCCTCCACGATCAGGGGAGAGGGCGTGATGGGAACGCCGCGCTTCCAGGTCCAGACCACGTGCGACTTGGTGACGTCGCCACGGCCGTCGGGCCGGACGGCATACAGCACGGGTCTGCCCAACGCGGGATTGACCAGGTAGACCAGACCGTGGACGAAGAGGGGCCGGGGAACCTGGGAAAAGCCGATGTATCGGATCCACCAGAGTTTCTCCCCCGTGTTCAGTTCGTAGGAGACGGCCACGTTCCCGCCGGTGCTGATCACCTGGCGCCGACCGGCGGCGGCGATGACCAGAGGCGTCGAATAGGCCATGTCGCCGTCCTCGCGCAGAGTCTTCCAACGAACGGTGCCGTCGTTCTTGTCCAACGCCGCCACGAACTGCGTGTCGGTGCCGTCGCAGCTGATCAGGAGCAGGTCATCCGCGATGGCCGGTGTTGAGCCGGGTCCGTACTGCTCCACGTAACGCAGGTGCCGGCTCTTCCAGAGAATCCTGCCCCCGGCGTCGAGGGCCGCGGTGCCGAAGTCGCCGAAGTGGACGTAGACCCGGTTCTCTTCCAGGATCGCCGTGGGAGAAGCGGACGAGTTCTTCGTGTGCAGCGAAGGGGGGCCCTCCAGCGCGATGACCTCGACATCGTGCAGGAGGCGGCCCGAATCGAAGTCCAGCCCCAGGGCGCGAAGCGAGTGGCGCGACTGCGGTGGACCCCCCTCCGAAATCCCGGTGGTCAGCCAGATCTTGCCATCCCGCATGACGGGTGAAGACCAGCCTTGTCCGGGAATGGGCACTTTCCAGACGATGTTTTCGGCTTCGCCCCAGGTCAGAGGCAGATCGACCGCGTCGGAGTGGCCCTGGGCGGTCGGGCCGCGAAATTCGGGCCAGTCCTGTGCCGCGAGCGGCGGCATCCCCAGGAGAGGCGCCAAGAGAAGCGCCGACGCCGTGAATCGAGCCGCACAACCGGGGATGATCATGCCTGCCCCAGACTGCCGGACCGCCGTTGGCTCCTGCCCTCCGCCTCTTTCGGATGGTACCGAAACGAGTCCGGGATGGGAGAGGACTTTCCGTCAGGGAGACGCGTAAAACGCCAGGTCATCCATCTTCCAGACGTTGAGCTGGTTCGTGGCGACGCCCATGATGCTGACGAGGGCGCCGTCCTTCACCGAATCGGGCGAGGAACTGAAGTAACCGGTGATGTCCAGGACGTCCATCACCTGGCCGTCCAGGGTCCAGTAGACGGTGTTGGCGTCGTCGGTCAGGTAAACCCCCCAGCGCCGGGGGCGCTCCAGCAGGTCGGCGATCTCCGCCGGTTCCCGATATACCCGGGTGGCGAGCGCCATGCAGGGAACGGTCACGTAGGGACCACCCGTTGCGATGGCCGCTTCGTGGGCGACCCGGAGCTCCTGGGGGGTCATGGTCTTGCCCTCCTCGGTCCCGAACTTGTCCCTCGGATACTTGTCGAAGTCATCGGGCCTGAGACCGCGCACCAGGTAGACGAAGAGCCCGTCGTCCCGCATCAGGTCGAAATGAAGCTGTATGCCCCGGTCCTCGTCCTCCTGGCCACCCACGAACCCGTGCCAACTGCCCAGCGTGATGCTCCACGCCTGGACCAGTTGCCCCTTCTCGTTCATCTCCTCCGGGTAATCCTCGTGGCTGAACACGCCGACGGTCACCTCCGCGCCGTTGGTCCCGGCCAATCCGGGATTGAAATACTTCCCGGTGGTGCCGAATCCGCCCAGGACGGCTTCGCCGGGACCGGGAGGGGGGGCGCGCTCGACTTCCAGCAACCAGTGTCCGTCCCGGATTCGCGCCCGGGCCGTCGGCATGCGGGTCCACCGCTTCAGGTCGAATTGGTCCGGAGGACCGTAGGCCTGGTTGAAATCGTCGCTGAACTGCACCGTCAACCCGGCCTTGGCGGCTTCGTGCTCCGCCTGCGTCACCAGGCTGGGAGCCGCAGTCTCCGCAGCCGCCGGCTTCTCAGAGGCCGGCGCCTCCTGGGACGGACCGCCACAGCCCGGACCAACCGCAACCAACGCCGCCGCCAGAACGCCTGGCCACCGCCGACACATTTTCTTTTTCATGGCTTCACCTCATTCGGAACCGGCGTTTGGAGCGTCCGGCTCCCTGATTTTCAACTGCTGATTGGTCTGGATGGGACCCGAAACAACCTGGCGTTCCCCGGAGGGCCAGATCACCTCGATCCGGTCCACGATCTCCACATTGCCAAGGCCGAAGTACAAGGGCAACCGGCTTTGCGAGAGGTAGCCCGATTTTCCGTCGTGCACCCGAGTATAACTCCGGGCTCCAGCCTGCAGCTTCACCCGTGCGCCCAGACCGTCCCGGTTGCTTCCCTCACCCTGCAGCTTCACCTTCAGATAGCGGATCGGCTTCCTCTCGGCCAGATCGCTGACCAGCACCATCGGTTCGGAGTTGAATTCGTTGGTGACGATGTCCTGGTCGCCGTCTCCATCCAAGTCGAAGATCACCGATGCACGGGTCCCCATGGCGGCCCAGACCACGAATCGCCCGCTTCGTTGCCCGCAACGGGAATGCGTTTTGTCCTCGCCGTCACAATCCAGCTCGAACCAGGGCCGGGCGGTCCGATTCCCCCGCCTGGGCTCCACGCCCAGGATGAATTCGCTGTCCCGAAAGGTCTTTCCGCCGTCATTGAGCAGGACCGAATTGACCCCGTAACGGAATGGATAGTTCATGCTCGACGCGATGAAGGCGTCGATGTAGCCGTCGGCGTTCAGATCTCCCGCGCTGAGGCCCCAGGGCCAGTAGTTCTCGGCGCCGACCTGGTCGGAGATTTCCCGGAAGCGGCCCTGACCCTGGTTCAGATAGAACGCATTTCCGTAGATGCTCTGTTCGCGCGGAACGGCCAGGCGCGACGGAGTCCACTGCATGTTCGACTTGAGCTTCTCGAAGAGGGGAGGGACGCCTTCGCTCATGTCCGAATGCATGTCGGTGAGGAAGATGTCCATGCGCCCGTCGTTGTCGAAATCGAAGACCTGGATCCCCATCGATCCCCAGGGTGTCTTGGGAAACAACTCCCGGCTCCTCTTGACGAACTTCTTGCCCCCCACGTTCTCGTAATACTCGTCGTTGCCCTGCATGTTCAGGACGTAGAGGTCGGGCCAACCGTCCCGGTTGACGTCGATGGGATTGGCATCTCCGCTCCAACCTTCATCGACAAGTCCCACTTTTCCGGACACCTCCTCGAACCGGCGATCGCCCAGGTTCCTGTAGAGCAGGCTCTTCTCCGTACGCTCCGGCCTCAGGTGCCCCCCGAAGGCGTCGTCCACCCCGACGTAGTAACCTCCCCTGCCGACCTGACCGGTGGTGTAAACGCCCACATTGGTCACGAACAGGTCCAGGAGGCCGTCCCGATCGTAGTCGAAGAACACGCTTCCGGATGAGTGCCCCGTATAGGCGAGGCCCGATTCCCTGGTGACGTCCCGGAACCGGCCTTCGCCCCTGTTCTCGAACAGGATGTTTCCCTGGCGCACGGTGGTGACGAAGAGGTCGGCATCGCCGTCGTTGTCCACGTCGGCGAAGGAGGCCGCCACACTGATCCTGTCGGCCAAGCCGACTCCAGCCGTTTCGGTCAGGTCCCGGAAGCGGCCGCGGCCCAGGTTCTTCCAGAGTTGATTGGCTCCGACCTGGTTGAGGAAGTAGATGTCCTCAAGCCCGTCGCCGTCCACGTCCGCGGCGGCGATTCCGTTCCCGTGGTCGTAGTGCACCGGTTTCCAGTGCTTCCCCGAATCATCCACGATCCGGTGAAGGAACTCGATCCCGCTCTCTTCGACGCGGTCCGAGAACCGAAAATCGTGAAATACGCCGATGGTGCCCTTGCCTTCGATCTGCAGTTCCCTCCGGATTTCCATCCATTCGGGCGCCAGCACGGTGTCCGGAATCGGCAACACTTGCGCCGCCGCCCGGGCGTCCTCCTGCTGCCCGGCGCCATCCCGGTTCCCTCCGAAAAGGAGCAGAGCCAGGACCCCCGCAGTCAAACAGACCCGCCGGCGTCCCGGGAAGACCGGCCCCGGTATCGCCTTTCCTTCCCGATTCGCTATCGCCATGATTCGCTGCTTCCGGATACCGCCTCTTGCGTCCCAGTATACTGCCAACGCCATTTCCCGTTAGACGACTCTCGCGTTTGCAGCTCGACCCATTACTCAAGCCCGCAAGGCTGTCCTGAACTACGGCGCAGCGTGATATAGCGGTTGGACTCTCCGGCCGGCCAGACCTCGCATCGGCCGTCCGGCCATTCGACGGCCACGCCCTTCACTTCCACGGCCGTGTCGAGACCGAACAGGACCCTTCCGTCATGGGCGCTGAGATAGCTTCCGTCGGTTCGGCTGCGTCGCTGGAGGGGCCGGTCTCCCTCCCGCAGCACAGCAACTCCCGCCTGTTCGATGCCGGCATAAGGGCTCTTCTCTCCTTCCAAGCAGACACCCAGCCAGCGCCGGCCCGCCGACGCCTGGTTGAGCAGGAGACGAACCGGCCCGTTGTTGTTGGACACGACGACATCCACGTCTCCATCGTCGTCCAGGTCCCCGAAGGCCGCTCCACGGCTCACTTCGACCAGGTCCAGTCCCGGTCCCGCGGACGAGGCGGCCACTTCCCGGTACTCGCCCCCGCCGTGGTTCCGAAAAAGCTGGTTCTTCTGGGCGTAGGGATACGGCGAATCGGAGGGCTGATTCTCATCCACGGTGACCGCCCCGTTGGCCACGAACAGGTCGAGCCAGCCGTCATGATCGTAGTCGAACCAGAGGGTCCCGAATCCGGTGTAGGGGACACTCGCTTGCGCCAGCGCGAAACGGGAGGTGGCGTCGGTGAACCCGGTGGCCAGATCGCTGAGATAGAGGGTATTGGTCTCTCGCTGGTTGTGGGTGACGAAGAGGTCCTCGTCGCCGTCGCCGTCGAAATCGGCGGCCGTCACGCCCATGCCCGCCTCCGCCACGCCGTCGGCGTTGTAGGCGACGCCGGACATCAGCCCGAAATCCTCGAATCCCTCCTCGCCGCCGTTGATCCACAGTTGATTGGGTGTTCCGTCATTGGCGACGTAGATATCCAACCTGCGGTCCCGGTTGGCGTCCACCGCAATGACGCCCAATCCGGCCCCGAAGGCGGCGCCCAGACCGGCATCCTCGCTGACGTCTTCGAACCTGCCGGAACCGAGGTTCCGGAACAACCGGTCCGGCACCGGCTCGTAAACGCCGGGCGAACAGTAGTCCCGGCGAGTCTCGCCGCAGACTTTGTTCCCCCTGACGGTGAAGGAGACATAGTTGGCGACGTAGAGATCCAGACGGCCGTCTCCGTCGTAGTCCAAAAAAGAGGCGCTGGTGCTGAACCTGGGGTCGTCCACACCGGCGTCTTGGGTCACGTCCCGGAAGGTCCCGTCGCCCCGGTTCCGATACAACACGTTGGGTCCGAAATTGGTCACATAGAGGTCCAGGGCGCCATCGCCGTCGTAGTCGCCGACGGCCAGGCCCATGCCGTACCCTTCGTGTCCCACACCGGCGGCGTCGGTGGCATCGGTGAATCCGAGCCGGCCCGTCTCCTTCAACTGATTGCGGAACAGCCGGTTGCGGGGCGGCCAGCGTCCGGGGAACGGAAACAGCGACTGGGTGCGGGCCTTGGACGGGTCCAGCATCGCGCCCTGGACCAGGTAGACGTCCAGATCGCCGTCCCCGTCGTAGTCCAAGAGACCCACTCCGGAGCCCATGATCTCGGGCAGATAGTACTCTCCGGTGGCGCCGATGAAGTGCTGGAAATCCAATCCCAAATCCCGGGCCGATTCCAGGAACGCGGGATCATCCCCCGCCTCCAATGTTCCGCCGGCCAAAACACCGGCCAAAGTCAGAACCCATGCCGGCGGGAAAAGGCTCATGAGAACCCTCTTCCTACGGAGTGCCAAAAACACCCATTCCCTCCAACCGGGCCAGGAGTGCTTCGATTTCCCGCAGCAAGGCATGCTGTTGGGACGCCGCAGCCATCTGCTTCGCCTTCAGCGCGGCCTCCCTGGCCTTCTGGAACTGTTTCAATTGGATCCGGACCAGGGCCAGAGTGTGCAGGTACACGGGCGTGCCCTCATTTTCGGGTTCCAGTGTCTTCTCCAGGTGCTGAACGGCTTCGGCGGGCTTGCCCTGGCTCATGAGCAGGCGCGCCAGGTTGAAGTGGGGGAGATGAAAATTCGGCTCGTACCGGATGGCCAGACGGAAATGCCGGGCCGCTTCGCCGGCCTGGCCCTTCTGCGCCAGCAGGTACCCCAGGTTGTTGTGGCTCAGAGCATGATAAGGGTTGATCTCCAAGGCCTTTCTCAGAGCCTCCTCGGCCTCCCCCATGCGGCCGGACATGCCCAGGAACATGCCGAAGTTGTAGTGGGTCTTGTACATGCCCGGGTCGATGGCCACCGCCTTGCGGTAGTGTTCCTCCACCTTGACCGGGTCACGCAGCACCACGTACAGGGAGGAGAGATTCCCGTGGACCACCGAGTGATCCGGGTCGATCTCCAAGGCCTTCAGAAAAGCGGTTTCCGCGGCCCGGAAATCGCCCTGGTCTCGAAGCGCAATCCCCTCTTCCAGATACCAGGCGGCTCCGGAGGCGAGTGACCGGATCGCGTCCAGCAACGGATCCCGGCTGGGAGGCTCCTTGGTCGAGCTTCGCCGGAACTGGACGAGATGTTCCCGCATCCTGGCCCCGTCGCCCAGGTTCCGGTAGGCCAACCCGAGAGCGTAGTGGCTGGCCCCGAATTCCGGGAACAACTCGCACGCCTTCCGAAAGTGTTCGACCGCTCCCGGCAGATCGCCCGTGTCGGCTTGGACGCGCCCCAGGCCGTAGTGGGCCATGGCCGAGCCGGGATGGTCCCGGATGATCCGTTGGTACGCCGCGCGGCTCTCCTCCGCCCGGCCCAGTTGCCGGAGGACGTCCGCCAGCGCCAGGCGCGCCGGTGCGTCATCCGGTTTGAGCGCCGCGGCCTGCCGATACGCGGACGCCGCTCCCTCCAGCTTCCCCAGCGGGACCCGGACGACTCCCAGGTAGTAGGCCCACGGGAAATGATCGGGCGCCAGCAGATGAGACCTGAGATAGAGCGGCTCCGCCAGCTTGTAGCGCTCATGGGCGTGGAGAATCATTCCCAGCCGGCCGCTGGCCTCCGCGGACTTGAGCTCCGAGCGCAGCCGGTTCGCGGCCGCCTCGATCTGTTGCCACGCCGTGGCGTCGAACTCATCCTTCCACGGGGCCAGATCCGGGACGGGGGGGAGTTCTTCCGCCGGGGCCGGCGTCGCGAAGGAGACCGTGAAGCTCAGGCTCAACATCAGGAGAACCGCGCTCACGCTCTTCCTCCGGCATTCTCCCGCCCACCTCAGTCCTCCCGTCCGCCGGCTCATTGGTCCGTCACCGTTTTACCGCTGCCCCGATAGAGAACCGTGTATTGGTCGACGGGAAGGCCGCTCCACTCCTCCACCTTTCCGTCCGTCCATTCGGCGCGGACCTTCAACACCCGCGTCTCGTCCCCGAGTCCGAAGAGCAGCCGGGGATCGTTGGCGGACGCGTAGCTCCCATCCGTCCGAACCCGGCGCCAGCGTGCCTGATCCCCCGGCAGGAATACACCCACACGCGTGCCCAGCAGGTCCCTCTTGAGCCGCCGGTCCATCAACCTCAGACCCAGCCAATGGCGCCCCTGGCCCGTCTGGTTGATCAACAGGCGCACCGGGCCATTGTTGTTGATCACCACCACATCCGTGTCACCGTCGTTGTCCACATCCCCGAAGGCCCCGCCGCGGCTCACCTCCGAGAGCTCGAAAACCGGGCCGGCCCCACCGGTCACGTCCTCGAACCGCCCCCCGCCCACGTTGCGGAAGAGTTGATTGGGCTGATGAAGCGGGTAGGGGTCGTTCTTCTTGGCCAGAGCGTCGAGGGTGTCCACATGGCCGTTCACAGCCAGGACGTCCAGCCAGCCGTCGTTGTCGTAGTCCAGAAAGGCCGTCCCGAATCCGGTGTACGGGACGCTGGGGGGCGCGAGACGGGTCCCCGAAGACTCATCCTCGAACCAGCCGTTGCCGTCGTTGCGGTAGAGGGTGTTGGTCTCATTCAGGAGATGGGTCATGAACAGGTCTTCGTCGCCGTCGTTGTCGAAGTCCGCCGCGTCCACGCCCATGCTCGACTCCGCCTTGCCGTCCTTGTTGAAGGCGCAGCCTGCCAGCAACGCTTCATTGCTGAAGGTCCCGTCCCTCCGATTCATCCAGAGATGATTGGGCCTCTGGTCGTTGGCCACGTAGAGGTCGATCCAGCCGTCCTGGTTGAAGTCGGCCGTGACCACCCCCAGGGAACCATTGTATTGCCGGGCAATCTGGGATGGAGCCGACACGTCCTCGAAGGTGCCGTCTCCCCGGTTGCGGAACAACTGGTCCGGGACCGGCTCGTAACTCAGCGGCCCGCAATAGTCGACACGGCCCGTAATGCCGAAACAGTCCTTGGTGTAGGAGAAGCTGAAGTTGACGTAGTTGCCGACGAAGAGATCGAGCCAACCGTCGCGGTCGAAATCCAGGAACGCCGCGCTGACGCTCCACCGTGGCGCGGCCTCTTCCGGCATCGGGGCTTCGCGGAAGCTGCCGTCCCCGTTGTTGCGAAACAGTTGATTCCGCCCGAAGTTGGTCACGTAGAGGTCGATCCAGCCGTCGTTGTCGACGTCGGCCACTGCCGCTCCCATGCCGTACCCCGTGGCCTGGATCCCGCTCTCCCCGGTAACGTCCGTGAAGCGCAGGACGCGGCTCCCGTCGGTCCGGACCTCCAGGTCGTTGCGATACAGGCGGTCTCTCGGCGGCAACGGGACCCGCGGCGGAAAGAGGGCGTCCTGGAGAGCCTTCCCCGGTCCCAGCATGTTGCCCTGGACGATATAGAGGTCCAGGTCCCCGTCGTTGTCGTAGTCGAACAGGGCGCCGCCCGATCCCACCACCTCGCAGAAGTACTTCTCCCCCGACATCCCGTTGAAATGCACGAAATCGATCCCGGCCGCCTGAGCTTGGTCCGCAAAGATGGCGGGTTCGGCGGTCACGGCTCTCGACATGAAGAACAGGCACAGAATCAAGAGACCCGGACCTGCAACGGGCGTCCACAGGTCATTTAGGGCTCGGCGCCGTTCCCATCGCCACCTCATCGTTTCGCCGCCGCCGTTCCGCTACCCCGATGGAGAACCGTGTATTGATCCACGGGCAGGCCGCTCCACTCCTCCCGTGTTCCATCCGGCCATTCGGCGCGGACCTTCAGCACCCGAATCTCGTCGCCGATTCCGAACAAAAGCCTGGGATCGTTGGAGGAGGCGTAGCTCCCGTCGGTGCGGACCCGGCGCCAAAGGGTCCGTCCTCCACTCAGGAATACGGCGACTCGAGTGCCCAGCAGATCCCTCTTGAGCTGCCGGTCCATCAAACGCAGTCCCAGCCAATGGCGCCGCTGGCCCACCTGGTTGATCAACAGCCGCGCCCGGCCGTTGTTGTTGACCACCAGGACGTCCGTGTCGCCGTCGTTGTCCACGTCCCCGAAGGCCCCGCCCCGGCTCACTTCCGAAAGCTCGAACACCGGGCCGGCCCCGCCGGTCACGTCCTCGAACGTTTCTCCGTTCACGTTGCGGAAGAGTTGATTGGGCTGATGAAGGGGATACGGGTCGTTGTCCTTGGCCAGGGCTTCCAGGGTGGAGACGTGGCCGTTCAGCGCCAGGACGTCCAGCCACCCGTCGTTATCGTAGTCCAGAAAGGCCGTTCCGAACCCGGTGAAGGGGACGCTGGGGGGCGCCAGCCGGGTCCCCGAGGACTGGTCCTCGAACCAGCCGCTGCCGTCGTTCCGGTAGAGGGTGTTGGTTTCGTTCAGGAGATGCGTCATGAACAGGTCTTCGTCGCCGTCGTTGTCGAAGTCCGCCGCGTCCACGCCCATGCTCGACTCCGCCTTACCGTCCTTGTTGAAGGCGCACCCGGCCAGCAACGCTTCGTTTCTGAAGGTTCCGTTCCCCTGATTCATCCAGAGATGATTGGGCCGCTGGTCGTTGGCCACGTAGAGGTCGATCCAGCCGTCCAGGTTGAAGTCGGCCGTGACCACTCCCAGGGAACCGTTGTATTGACGGGCGATCTGGGAAGCGCCCGATGCGTCCTCGAAGGTCCCGTCGCCCCGGTTGCGAAACAACTGGTCCGGGACCGGCTCATAGCTCGTGGGCCCGCAATAGTCGACGCGCCCGGTCGAACCGAAACAGTCCTTGGTATGGGAGAAGCTGAAGTCGACGTAGTTGCCGACGAAGAGATCGAGCCAACCGTCGCGGTCGTAGTCCAGGAACGCCGCGCTGACGCTCCAACGGGTCGCGGCCTTTTCCGGCAGCGCGGCCTCGCGGAAGCTACCGTCCCCGTTGTTGCGAAAGAGTTGGTTCCGCCCGAAGTTGGTCACGAAAAGATCGATCCAGCCGTCGTTGTCGACGTCGGCCGCCGCCACTCCCATGCCGTATCCGGTGGCCTCGATGCCGCTCTGCTGCGTGACGTCGGTGAAGCGCAGGTTCCGGCTCCCGTCCGCCCGGACCTTCAGGTCGTTCCGATACAAGCGGTCTTTCGGCGGCATCGGGACCCGCGGCGGAAAGAGGGCGTCCTTCAGATCCTTCCCCGGCCCCAGCATGTTGCCCTGGACGATATAGAGGTCCAGGTCTCCGTCGTTGTCGTAGTCGAACAGGGCGCCGCCGGACCCCACCATCTCGCAGTAGTACTTCTCTCCCGACATCCCGTTGAAGTGGACGAAATCGATTCCGGCCGCCTGAGCCTGGTCGCTAAAGAGGATCGTATTGGAGTCCGATCCGGTCATCGGTGACAGGGTTGCCGGCAGGAACAGGGCAGCGAATAGCCCGCGCCAACGACGGGAGGAGTGTCGAAGACCAGCACTCACGCCTCATCCATCTTTCGGTGGAGCGCCTCGCGGTCGGCGATGTCCACCCGGAGCCCCCCGCTTTTCCAGACCGGCAACGGCGGCAGGGATCTCCGTCCATCGTCGATTCGCGTGTCCTCCCCAAGGACACGCCTGAGTCCCGCCTCAACGAAGGCGGAACTGGTGGTGCCGCGCCGGGCCGCTTTCTGACACTGTCGGTGCGTCACCGGATCGTCGATTTTGAGGAGCGTCTTCATTTTGAAAAACATACCCGCTGAATCTCCGAAGCGTCAACCGAAACGGACCCCGTCTCATGCTATGATTCGCCGATGAGCCAAAGACTGAAGGTGCTGTTTCTTCCCCTGCCCGGTTTGTTCGAGCGCTGGGGGTCCGAGTTGGTCGACGCCGTGACGAAGAATCACGACCTGCGCATCGCCGACTACGACCAGCCCCTGGCCCCGCAGTTCGAAGGCATCGACGCCGTCATCGATCATGGCGGATCGGTGGGAACCCGGGAGATGGTCGACTTGGCGGCGGCAGGCAAGGTCCAGCATTGGCAGATCCTGGGGACCGGGTTCGACCACTTCGACCTCGAGTACTGGAAGGCCAAGGGAATGCCAACCTCCAACTGCCCGGGAGCCTTCAGCGCCGTGGCCCTGGCAGACTGCGCCATGATGCTCATTCTGATGCTGGCCCGCAGGTACCACGAATCGAAGGAGGTCCTGGCCAGCGGCAAACTCTACCGGCCCATGGGCGCCGAAATGGAGGGGTGGAAGCTGGGCATTCTCGGCTTGGGAGCCAGCGGCATCGAGCTGGCGAAGCGCGCCCCGGGTTTCGGGATGAAGACTCTCGCTATCGACATCCGGGACGTCGGACCCGACGAGGTGAGCGAGCTGGGACTTGAGTTCGCCGGGAAGCCGTCCGACATGGACGACGTCATCGCCCAATCGGACGTCGTCTCCCTGCACCTGCATCTCAACCGGGAGACCCGTCACATCATCGACGAACGCCGTCTGAAGCTGATGAAGTCGTCCGCTTTCCTGATCAACGTCTCCCGCGGAGAACTGGTGGACGAGGCGGCCCTGGAACAGGCCCTGGTGGAAGGCTGGATCGGGGGCGCCGGAATCGACGTCTTCAGCCAGGAACCGCCCGATCTGTCCGATGCCATCTTCCGATTGCCGAACGCCGTGACCACGCCCCACATCGCGGGGGTGACCGACGGCACCGCCCGCAAGCGGGCCGCGTGCGCGGCCGAGAACCTGGACCGGATCGCCGCGGGACTGGAGCCGCTGTACCGCATCGACCAGTGACCGGCTCCGAGCCGCCAGCCCTCTTCGGTTGCCGTTTCTGACTGACAGGTGTGGCGCCTTCTTATTCCGCTTCCGCAAACAGTCCGGCCGCGGGCAGCCGCACTGAAAACCAGTCGTCTCCTTCCTCAAACGAGATCCGTTCTTGAAAGGATGCCGGTGTCTTCCGGATCTCCCGGCAATGGGACAGGTATTTGCCGATCTTCAATTGGAGCGGTATGGGCTGGACAGAGCGTAGCTTCAGCTTCGCGGTAGCAAGCAGACCCATGAAGTCCTCCTGCGAATAGTAGGCCACGTGTCCGGCCGAATCCCGCTCCGCGGCGGCGAACACGTCGTTGAGCATGGATTGAAACCGCCCCGCTTCGGGAAGGACCTCGACGATCAGATAGACTCCCTTCCTCTTGAGGATTCTCCGGACTTCCCGAAAATGGGCCGCCAAATCGGGATAGTGGTGGAGCGAGAACCGGCAAACGGCAGAGTCGAACACGGAATCGGAAAAGGGGAGTTCCGACTCCGTCGCCACGACGAATTGAATGCTTCCGGTCCGGTCCAGTTCCCTGGCCCTGGCGATGACCTTGGGCGAGAGGTCCAGTCCGCACACCGCGGCTTGCGGGAAAAGCCGCTTCAGGTGCGACGCGGCGATTCCGGTCCCGCACCCGATGTCGACGAGCTTCGAGTTTGGCAGCGCCGGCAACGATTGGAGCAGCCGCCGGGTCTGTTCGTCATCCTGGATGGAAGGCGGGGAAACGTCCCGGTAACGATCCAGCTCGGCTTCGAAGAAGGTCCGGCTTCGCCTGCGGATCTCCCCGGCCATGTGGGGGTCGAGGGGTTCAGCCACCCTGTTGACGCCGTCGTTGAGTCACGGCCTTCAGTGGGGTATGAACGGCCGCGATCGATCCTGGGGCACCAGGTCGCGGCATCCGTCCGGCGTGATCACCAGGGAGCGCTCCATCTGGAGGGAACCGACGCCCGGAAGGAACATGGAGGCCTCCAGGTTCAGGACCATGTTCTCCTCCAAAGGCATGTCCGAGGCCACGTCGACGCAGTCGTCACTCACCCGCAACCCGTTGTCGGCCACGACGGTGGGATAGTCCCGGACGTCCAGGCCGACCCCGTGGCCGTGGGGATAGGACGCGGTCAATTCCAGCTCTTCCAGGATCCGGAACATGGCCGCCGTGACGGCCGAGCAGCGGACACCCGGCCTCATTGCACCCACCCCCGCGGCCACGCATTCCCGCACCGCTTCGAACCGGCGCATCAGCGGGTCGGACAGCTCCTTCAGGGCGAACGTGGTCCCGGTGTCGGAGAAGCAACGCCGGTAGATGCAACCGAAGTCCACCATCATGACGTCGTCCTCGTTCAGCGCGTAGTCCGGCTCGGTGGCCATGCCCAGTCCGCCCAGGCCGATGCAGAAGTGGTCGAAGTCTGCGCCCTCCTGCGCCGCCAGGACCCGGTAACGGTCATTCATCTCTCCCAGGGTCGTGCCCGCCCCCGTCTCCGACAGAACCTGAAACCCCGCCTGCTCGTTGATCTCCGCCGAACGGGTGAGAAGGCCGACCTCATAGTCGTTCTTGACCATCCGGATCAGCCGGATCAGGTTCGACGCGTCGAGCAGAGCGGCTCCGGGAAGGGCCCGGGCCAGATCCTCCTTCCGGTCCCCGGTCAAGGCTTCCATTTCCACGCCGAGGCGACCCCCCGTCAGGCCTCTTGATTCCAGGATCCGCACCAGCGCCTCCAGGGAACTGGACGCCCGCGGCGGGGCCAGCAGCAGGTCGTGGATCCGGCGGTAGTTGTCCGGCGGCTCGCCGGAGGTGAGAGTGTCGTCCACGCCGGAGGCGCCGAAGACATGGAGGTCGCGAACCCAGAGGTCCGCGCCGTTGACGGCGAAGAGCGGATTGAGCACCAGAGCCGGCTCCCCCTCCAGGGGGAAGACCGCATAGCCGGGCAGCGCCAGGCTGGACGGGGCTCCCGGCTGCAGCATGTAGCCCCGGATTGTGGGGTCGAGCCAGCAGAAATACCCGGTGAAATAGGTGATGTTCAGATGAGAGGCGGCGATCAGGGCATCGAGGCCGCACTCCCGCATGAAGGTTCCGGCACGCTCCTGGTTGAAGAACATGTTCAAGGCTCCGGGAAGACCGCAAGGGACCTGATGAGACGCTACTTCACGTTCCGGGTCCACGAACGGCCGATCTCTTCCAGGGACCGGCCCTTGGTCTCGGGCACCATCTTCCATCCGAAGACGACGGCGAAGATACAGACCGCCATGAAGATCCAGAACGCGTACGCCTCGGTCCCCAGGTCCTCTTTGAAGTAGGACATCATGGGGGGCAAAACCTGGGCACCGAGATAGGCCGACACCCAGAGGCCCAGCGCCGCCACCTGCATGGCCTTGGCCCGCAGGTGCGTGGGAAAGATCTCGGACATGATCAGCCAGGCCAGCGGCGCCAGGCTGATGACGTAGCCTCCCACCACCAGGAACATGGTGAGCAGGAGAAAGATCCCGGCCAGATCGTAGTAGAAGAAGATCCCCATGAGCAGGAACCCGACCGCCATGGCGGTGGTCCCCGCCATCAGCAACGGGCGCCTGCCGTAACGGTCGACGGCCCAGAGTCCGATGCAGGTCCAGGTCAGGTTCCAGACGTTGACGATGATGGACTGCAGGATGGCGTCGGAGATGTTCTCGAAGCCTGCCCGCTGGAAGATGAGCGGAGTGTGGAACAGCAGCGGGCTGGTCCCGCTCAACTGTTGCAGGACGGCCAGGGTCAAGGCAATGAGGAGGGCCGTCCTCATGCCCGGCTTGACCAGATCGCGGAAGCTCCCCAGCTTCTCCTTCAGCGATCGGGCGATCTCCTCCAGCTCCGCCGCGGCGTAAGCGCTCCCGCCGATCCGGGTCAGCACGGCCCGGGCCTCCTCCTTCCGATTCACCTGGGCGAACCATCGGGGGCTCTCGGGGACGAAGGCCAGGCCGATGAGCAGTATCACGATGGGGACCATCTCGGACGCGAACATCCAGCGCCAGGACCCGATGAGGGAGAGATAGTAGGAGACGATAATGGAGGACAGCGAACCGACCACGATGGCCACCTGGTTGACCAGAACCAGCCGCCCCCGCATCCGGGCCGGCGCCACCTCTGCGATGTACATGGGGGAGATGATGGAGGCCAGGCCCACGCCGACGCCGCCCACGATCCGGAAGATGTAGAACTCCGTCATGGTCCGGGGAAGAGCGGTCCCGATGGCCGACACGCCGAACAGGACAGCGCAAAAGACGAGAGCTTTCTTTCTGCCCCAGCGATCCGTGAGACCCCCTCCCACCAGGGGGCCGATGATGCAACCGATGACCGCACTGCTGACGGCGAATCCCAGCCAGAACGGGCTCAGGGCGAACTCTTCCTTCAGGAAGAGGCTGGCGCCGGCGATGATGGAGAGGTCGTATCCGAAGATGAATCCGCCGACGGCGGCCACCAGAGCCACACCGTAGAGGTAGCGTGTTCGTACCATGGGTGAGGAGTATAAGGAGTCCGCCGGTGAAAGTCCCGTACCGCGCCGGGGGCCAAAGAACTATTGGAGAGCATCGGCCGGGCTGCGGCCAGGTTGGATGTCCTGGACGCCAGCTACATGATTGAAGTGCTGTACACCGGAATGATGCCGGCCAGGGTCCGGGCTCGGCTGGGAGCCTATTAAACTCCTCCGGCGCTGTGTGAGCGGCTGCTCGACATGGCGACTGAGGCCGGTGTCGATTGGCGGACTGCCAGAGTGCTCGACTTGATCTGAAATCAGTCCGTCAATGATAATCGCCCCGTTCTGAGACGAGGGTGACCGGGCGATCGAGCCCCAGCCGAGCCCCTCGACAAGCTGATCGAAACGAGTTCCCAGCCAGGAGGATTGGTTATGGAATGGGTAAGGAATCTTGACCACGTGGCGGTCACCGTCAGCGATCTGGACCGTTCACTCAAATTCTACTGCGACGTGCTCGGTTTCAAGGAAGTTGAACGGCACCGGCTGGAAGGGAAGGAAATCTCCCAGATGGCGGCCAAGGAGACCGTAGTGATGCAAGTGGTCCGGCTGGCCATTCCGGATACGCCCGGGATTCTGGTGGACCTGCAGCTTTACGTCGAACCCCCGGGTGAAAACTCCAACGCCGTGCTGGGCATGTCCAACCAGGGGCATTTCTGCTTCGGGGTGAAGGACATGGATCGAGCCTATCGAGAGCTCACCGAGGCGGGAGTGGAGTTTGTCTCCGAGCCGGTGGTCTTCGACTTGGGAGACGATTGGGAGTACGGCGCCCTGAAGGTGGTGTTCTTCAAGGATCCGGATGGATTCGTCCTGGAATTGATGGAGTTCACCGACTGAGTCCGGGACACGAACAGGGGAGCGCACGACCATGGCCAGGTATTCGGAAATCGAGGGAAAAACCGCGTTGGTCACCGGGGGCGGACGCAGCATCGGCCGGGCCATCTCCCTGCGCCTGGCCCGCGAAGGGGCGCAGGTGGCGGTGGCGGACATCGACCGGGACGGCGCCGAGTCCGTTGCGGCGGAAATTCGTACGGGCGGCGGCGAGGCGGTGGGTCTGCGGGCGGACGTAACCCGCTCCGGCGATGTCGACGCCATGATCGCCGCGACGGTGGAAGCCTTCGGCAAATTGGACATCCTGGTGGCCAATGCCGGGATCGGCATCGTGGCACGCCTGATCGACACCGACGAAGCGAGCTGGGACCGCCTGATGGCGGTCAATGCCAAGGGGGTCTTTCTCTGTTGCACGGCCGCAGCCCGGCAGATGATCCGGCAGGGTCATGGCGGGCGGATCGTCATCAACGCTTCGGGGGCCGGCAAGATCGCGCCGGGGAAGAACACGCCACTGGGCGCCTACGCCGCCAGCAAGCACGCGGCCATCGGGTTCGGGAAGCAACTGGGCCTGGAGCTGTCCGATCACCAGATCCTGGTCAACAGCATCTGCGGCGGCATCATCGATACGCCCATGTGGGACCTGATCGATCGCGAGACGGCCAAGATTCTGGACGTTCCGGAGGGGTCGGTCAAAGCGGGCGCTGTGGACAGCATTCCGTTGGGCCGGATTCAGCAACCGGAGGACATGGCCAACGTGGTGGCGTTCCTCTGCTCCGATGATGCCGCCTACATTACGGCCAGCGCCATGAATGTCGAGGGCGGGTTGCTGCCGTATTGAACCCCACGGACGTCACAAAACTGCAAACGACGGCGGCCGGCAGGTGCGGGCAGGAGGGATACAGGGGACTGTTATCCCCCCTGTGCCTCATGTGCTCATTCTGCCGTGTTCCCGTTGGCTCTTCGGGCCGCTGTTATTCCGGAGTTCGGCGGCAAGAAAGCCGCCGCTCCCGGTTGGCGACAAGAAAGTCGCTCCGGGCGATCACGCCAGTAGATCGGCCAAGTCGGCGGCGCTCACCTCTCCACTTTTTACGACCTTCTTGAGGCGGCCACGCTCCAGGACGGCGATCCGGTCGGCGACGGGGACCACGTGGTTCATGTTGTGGTCGATGTAGAGGATGGCCAGCCTTCGTTCCCTGGCTTGAGCGATGGTTTCGTGAACCCGGCGGACCTCCCGTACGGATAGGGAGGCTACGGGCTCGTCCAGAATCAGCAGGCGGGATTCGAAATGGACTGCCCGGGCGATGGCCAGGGTCTGGCGCTCGCCTCCCGACAGAGAGGCCGCCGGCTGGTCGGGAGAATGGACACTCTCCAGGCCGAAATCCTGGAGCCGTTCGAGACAGATTCTTCTCATGGCGTTCCGGTTCAGAACCCTCACGCCGCGAGACCTTGCCCTCAATTCCTGACCCAGGAAGAAGTTTCGCCACAGGCTCAACTGGCCGATGATGGCCAGGTCCTGATAGACGGTCTCGATGCCGCGCCGGCGGGCCTCCCGGGGGGACTCGAAACGGACCTCCCGGCCTCCGGCCTTTATTCGCCCCGAAGTCGGCTTCAGATAGCCGCTGACGATCTTGACCAGCGTGGACTTCCCCGCCCCGTTGTCTCCGATCAGCGCGACCACTTCCCCTGCGCCCAGAGAGAGGGTGACGTTTCCCAGCACCTCCACTTCGCCGTAGGTCTTGGAGACCTCCAACAACTCCACGACCGGTGGCTGCTGACCCATTGGCAGGTTCACGAGCCTCGCTCATCCCCACTGCGGACCTTCTCGGCCCGGGCGTTGATCACCGCCACGACCAACAGGAGGACGCCGATCAGGCCCGTATAGTATTCGCCTCGCGTCCCGACCAGAATGAGGCCGGTCTTGAGGGCCCCCAGGATCAAGGTTCCCAGCAGCGTCCCCAGGATGGTGCCGCGAACCCCGAAAAGGGAGGTGCCCCCCATGACCACGGCCACGATGGCCAGCAGATTGTAGTTTTCGCCCGAACTCACTCCGGACGACCCGAAATCCGCCAGTTGAAGGCAACCGGCCAATCCGGCCAGCCCCGCGCAGAGGGCAAAGTTGGCCACCTTGACCCTGGCGACGGGCACCCCCATGGCCCGGGCCACGTTTCCGCCCGCGTGACCGGCCGCCCGGGACCAGTTCCCGTAGCCGGTCCGCTCCAGGACGAACCAGAGAATGGCTGCCGCGACCAACATCCAGAGGAACGGGGCGCCCACGGGCGTGGCCGGCACGTCCTCACCCATGAGTCGGATCACCGGGCCCTCCCGGCCGTAGAGTTGGACCGGATAGCCGCCGGCCAGGATCCGGTTCAGGCTGGTGACGGCGAACAACATTCCCAGGGTCACGATCAACGACGGGATTCGGGCCAGCGTGGTCAACAGTCCGTTGATCAGACCCACGAGCAGCACACCGGTCAGGGCCAATCCCAGGGCTGATGCGGCCGGCCAGTCCAGATCGGTCATCAAACGGCCCATAAGGATGGGCGC
The DNA here is from genome assembly GCA_965116695.1 of Acidobacteriota bacterium. GTDB lineage: Bacteria > Acidobacteriota > UBA6911 > RPQK01 > JAJDTT01 > JAJDTT01. Next base: position 5,292,599 of record OZ220706.1, on the reverse strand, counting down.
CAAGGCGAAGGTCTGGGAGACCGAGAGGTCGAACTCCCCGCTGATCATGAGCAGGGTCACGCCCAGGGCCACCATTCCCAATGAAGCCGAGAGAGCGGCCAGAGCGCTCAGTTGGGGAAAGGTCAGGAAGTTTCCGCCCGAAAGGATCTGGAACAGAAGTCCGAGAGCCAGCAGACCCACCAGGGGACCCGACTCGGGACGACGGAGTGTCCGGATCAAGAGTCTGTTCGCTCCCTTCAATACGCAGTTCCCTCATCTTGCATGGCTGGAGCCGGAATTACTTCGCCGGAGCGGTGGCTTTTCTGTTGCCGACTCTCCGTCTGGTCCCGTCATGCTTCGTTTGGAATCGAAGAGGGCACCCACAAGGGGTGCCCCTACCAGGGGATCGACGAGGGTGCCCACAAGGGGCGCCCTTACCAGGGGATCCAAGAGGGCGCCCGCAATGGGCGCCATTACAATTGTTCCTACCTACCCCAGGATCCCTTGATTGAACAATTCCTCCACCTGGTCGATGTTGGATCGGTCCACGAGCAGCCGGCCCGGGTCGACGAACGGCGTTTCCAGGATTCCGTGCCTGAGCTTGAGATAGAGGGCAACCACGGTGTAGTAGGCCTGGAGGTACGGTTGCTGGCTCAGAGTCAGGGTGAGAGCCCCTTCCCTCACGCTCCGTATGGTGATCGCGTCCAGGTTCCAACTCACGACCGGGATGTCCAGTCCGACGTCCGCCTTGGCCCGCGCCGCCGCCGATCCCGTCAGCGAGTCCCAACAGACGATGCCGCGGGTCTCGGGATGCGCCGTCAAGTAGACCTTCATGAGCTGAAAATTCTGAGCCGGGTCCAGTCCCACCGGGAACCGCTCGATCCGCTCCCGGGGCCACCCCGCTTCGGCGAACACCTTGAGATAGGCGTTCTGGATGGTGAGGTGCTCCGGAGAGTCCGGGAGCCCGTTGAACAGAACCAGCGGATCGCCGGGCGTCAGATGTTCCAGAAACGCTTCCCCGCTCCGGCGGGCGGCTTCCATCTTGTCCAGACCGACGGCCGTTTCCGACAACCGTACGATCCTGGGATCAGCCGAATCGAACCCTTCGAAGTTGTTGAAGAACTGGACGGCGATTCCCCGATCCAGCGCCTGCCGTGTGACCTCCTCGAACTCCCGTCCCCGGTAGTCGATGGCGATCCCGTCGGGAGATCCGGCGATCACGCTTTGAATCAGCGCGTTGATGTTGGCCAGGCTGAATTCTTCGGGTGCGGCGTAGGTCACGGCCGTCCCGGCCAGGTCCCGGCCGGCGGCCCGGGCGCCCCGGGCAATCAGGTCCCAGAAGGGGTTGTTCAACACCGCTCCGACGAGGGAGATCCGGATCTGCTCCCGCCGGCCGTCAGGCTCGGCGCCGGCGCAGCCGGAAAGCAGTGCGGCCGCCGAGGCGGACCCACCCAGCAGCAGGTCTCGACGTTTGAACCGGTTTCCGGATCGAGAGGGGGAAACTCGAGCGGACGGGATGCCGGACCCGTTCAGACCAACTCCTTGAGGGGCACTCCTGTCATGTCGTCGATGGAGTTGGCGATCTTGATGGGACGGCCCGTGGGGCTCATCAATTCCTTGGTCCAGTCGATCCCCAGGGCCTTGTAGATGGTGGCGTGCAGGTCTCCCATGGTGACCATTCGCTCGGCCACGTAACCGCCCCGATCGTCGCTGGCGCCGACCGCCTGCCCCCCGCGGATGCCTCCGCCTCCCAGGGCCAGAGACCAGCATTCGGGCCAGTGGTCGCGTCCATTGTTCGGATTCATGTGGGGGGTGCGGCCGAACTCGCCCATCACCAGGACGACGGTGGTTTCCAGGAGGCCTCTCTGGTCCAGGTCCTCCAGCAGGGTCGAAAGCGCCCGGTCCAACGGAGGCACCAACTCGTCCCGGTGCTTGGCGTCGTTGTCGCCATGCGTGTCCCAGACGTTGTGGCTGTAGCCGGAGGCGGTGACGAAGCGGCTGCCGGCTTCCACCAGGCGCCGGGCCAGCAGGACGCTCTGCCCGAACTTGTGCTTGCCGTAGGCCTCCTTCATCTTCTCCGGCTCTTGAGAAAGATCGAAGGCGTCCCGGACTGCCGGGGACAGGATCATCTGCAGGGCCTGCTCCCGGAAGCCGTCCATATTGGAGAACTCGGCCAGTTCCACCTTCCGGCGGTAGTAGCGGTCCACGATCTTGAGAAAGGAACTGCGGTTCTCCAGGCTCTCCACGGGAAAGGACTGGGGCAGGACCAAGTCGGTGACGTCGATCCCCTTCTCGCCCCGGTCCGCCAGGATCATGGGATCGTAGTTGGCGCCCAGGAAAGCGGAACGGAACAGATCGTTGTAGCGCTTGGCATCGGCCGAGTCCCAACCGGGACAGAGGACATGCGGCGGCACTTCTCCCCGGGGTCCCAGTTCCTTGGTGATGATGGAAGGAAAGCTGGGGAACTTGTCGGCGGCGTTGGGGCGGTGCCCCGTGAGGACGTAGTGGTGCCCCTGGGGATGATTGTTCTCCTCGGTATGCATGGACCGAATGACGGAGAGCTTGTCCATGTGCCGGGCGGTCAAGGGCAGGATCTCCGAGACCTGGATGCCGTCGACGTTGGTGGCGATGGGTTTGAAGGCGCTGTTGGATTTCGGGTCCCAGGTGTCCATCTGACTGGGACCGCCCCCCAGCCAGAGGAGGATGCAGGCTTCCCCCTTCTTGGCTCGAGCGGCCGGGGCGGCCATCAGGCTCTCCCATTCCAAGATCTGGCTCAAGCTGAGTCCGAGTGCGCCCACTGAGCCCACCCGCAGGAAATCCCGCCGGCCCAGTTCCGCTTCGGTACAGGTCAGGCAACCGACTTTCTTCATCCGACTCCAAAGCCTCCACGATCCGGGGCCCGGGAAGGGCCCGGGGTGCTTTCAATGGTTATACGCAAACTCCCTGGAAGTGAGCAATGCCCAGGTCAGATCGGCGAACGCCTGCTTCCGGCCCGGCATCTTGATATTCGCCAACACCGCTTCCAACTGGTCTTTTTCCTCGCCCGTGGGCAGGCGGGACAGTGACGCCAGGTAGAGGTGTTCGATGATGTCCCCCTGCGACATCTGCTCCTGGACCAACCGGCTGATCCGACCGCCCTCCCGGGTCAGTTTTTCGGTGTAGGTCTTCCCGGCGTAGACGTGCAGGGCCTGGGAAACGCTGGGGCCGGCATCGCGCTCCGGTACCGCGTAACGCATGGGGCGGCCGTAAAGGTCCAGGAAATGCGAGAAATAGCGCACCGGAGCCTTCAACTGGATGGCCCGAGTTCCTGGTGGAGGCTGCCCCTCCAGCGACTCCGGCTTCTCGTGAAAGACCTCGGGCACACCGGCCACATGGGAGATGGCGTCCAGCAGAACCTCCGCTTCCAGCGGCCTGGGCAGGAAATGGGAGTAGTTGACCTGGTCGCCGCGATTGTTTTGGTTGGGCCGGCTCGAGAGCTGATAGGTCCTGGACTGCACGATCCAGCGAATCAGGCGCTTGAGGTCGTGGCCGTTCTCCCGGAAATCGGCGGCCAGCGCCTTGAGGAGCTCCGGGTGGGTGGGCGGATTGGAGGCCTTGAAATCGTCCACCGGATCCACGATCCCTCGCCCGAAGAAGTAGCCCCAGATCCGATTGACGAAGGCTTCGGCGAAATAGGGATGAGAGGTGAGCCACTTGGCCAACTCCCGGCGCTGGTTGGGCCTCAACTCCTCCGCCAACGGGGTCCCGTCCAGGAATTCCGGGTGGACCACGGTCTTCTTCCGGGGATGCATCAACGGCCCCGCCTTCCCCTTGTCTCCGTAACCGCCGGCCGGGTTGTCGAAGGCGATGTCGTAGTAGCCGATGAAGTCCAGGTTTCCGAAGAAGGCGGCCAGACCCCAGAACTGATCCTGGGACCAGGGCTCGAAGGGATGGTCGTGGCACTGGGCGCAGTCGAAGCGCCGCCCCGTATACACGCGCAGCTCCTCGGAGAGGATCCGCTCCGGCTGCGAGTTGTTCTCGTAGTAGTGCCGCGACGGCCGGTCCCGGCCCTGGGCGTCCAGACGCTCCCGGGCCATCTGATCGTACGGCTTGTTGGACGCGACGCTGGTCCGAATCCACTCGTAGTAGAGCTGGCTGTAACCGGGTTCCTGCACCAACCGCAGGAGATCGGAAAAACGGAAGGTCCAGAAATCCACGAATTCCGGCGAGTCCAGCAGAATCTCGATCAGCTTGTTCCGTTTGTCCGGATCGGGGTCCTCCAGGAATTCGCGGACCCGGTTCGGAGGCGGCAGGGTGCCGATGACGTCCAGGCAGACCCGCCTCAGGAATTCGGAGTCGTCCGAGAGCTCCGACGGAATCAGGTGAAACCGCTTCAGCTTGGCGATGACGTGCCGGTCGATGAAGTTCCACTCGGGGACTTCGGGGTAGTCGGCGATGGGTTCGGCGATGACGCCGATGCGGGCGTGAACCGTGTGGCCGGCGGCCCGGACCAGGACGTTGGTCTCGCCGGTCTTGACGGCAGTGACCACGCCGTCGGCATCCACCTTGGCCACAGCCCGGTTCTGGGACTCGTAGCGAACCTCATCGCTGATGTCCCGGGTTCGGCCGTCGGACAATTTGGCCGTAACCGCCAAGCGATGGACTCCGTTGCCATCCAGGACGATTTCCTCCGGGTAGACCGCCACCGCCTCGATCCGCGGAACGGCGACGCCTCCTTCCGGGTCGAAGGGAGCGCCGTTTTTGACCCAGTTCACGATCGCTTCGTATTCCCGGGAATCCGTATCGAAGCGCGGCCCGCCGCCATGAGGAATGGCAAAGGTCGGTTTCTTCAGGAGAAGACTCTCGGCCGGCTCGGCCAGATCGATCCGTGGAACCAGAGGTTCGCCCGCCTCCGGCGAGAGCACATGGTAGACGCCCCCTCGCACGATCCAGTCGTAATCCTCGCGTGGATTCAACGAATTGAGCGACAGCTTGAACCCGCCCCTTCCCTTGACCCCACCATGACAGCCGCTGCCGTTGCAGCCGGTCTTGGTGAGAACGGGTGAGACCGCGCCCTCGAAGCTCAACGGGGTTTCCCGACCCGAGTCCACGACTCGCACCGCGGCCCGGAGTTCGTGCCCCTGGATCTCGGCTTCGAGTTCCGTCTCGCCGTCGGCCAGGGCGCTGACATTGCCCGCCTCGTCGACGCTTGCCAGACTGGTATCGCCGAGGCCGAATCGGCTCGCAGAGGTCAGATCCCGCTCCAAGCCGTCGGCGAACCTGCCGATGACCAGAAACCGCTGCGACGCCCCCTTCTCCCGAAGCGTGGCCGATTCGGGAAAAATCCGAGCCGACAGCAACGCCGGATCGTGACTCGGGGCCGGCCGCATGGAGTGGCTGCCGTATGCCACGGAAAGACCGAGCCAGAGGGAAGCGATAGAGGTCAGAAACGATCTCATCAAGGGACCCATCTCCGTCAGAATCGCAAGAGTTCAAGATTGCGGAGGCGCCACCACCATCAATGGAACCACACCCACCGGAATCAGCGGTCCCATTTCTCCACCCACGATGGCCCGGGCCTTGACTCGCACCATGCGGGGAAGGTTCGTGGTCGAGGCCCCGTCTTCGGCCATCAGCGTAATGGAAACCTTCTGGGTCTCGGGACGGAACATGTGTTTTTCCGATTCGTCGAAGGCGGGCGGCCGTTCCTCCTCCGGAACCGCCGTCGCAAAGGCGTGAACGCCTTCCGGAAGGTCTTCGACGACGAGGGCGACTTCCCCGTCGAAGTTCTCTTCGCGGTCCACGGCAACGGTCAGCCGGCTGGCTTGGCCTTGCACAAGATTGAGGCGATCCGGCTCCAGCTTCAACTGGCCGACGTGGGGGATCTGAGGCCGGATCAACACGCGGTAGGCGAAGTCGGACCCTGCGTGGGCGGTCGTCAACTCGCGAATCTGCAGAGTGTATTCGCCTCCCCGGTCGAAGGTGTAGATCATCTTCGATTCGAGTTCACGAAACAGCATGACGTTGTTGCCCGTGACTCGATTGTAGATGGCGCTGAAGACCACCTCCTCTTCCTGGTCCAGAACCTGCACCCAGGGAACGAAGATGGGAACTCCGTCGCGTGGGGTCTCGACTTCCACCGCCACGGCCTGGCCTGCTTCCGCCGTAAACCGGACGCGGTCGGCCTTGCCGGGACGATCGATGACCCCTTCCACAATCGCCGGCAATGTCACCACGGCTGGTTCGGCAACGTTTTCCGCAGTTCCGCCGAGCCGGTGGGTGGAAACGGCTCCCAGGGAATCGGGTTCCGGAGTCGGTCCGGCGACGTCATCCGTTCCCGAGGCGCCTGTGGAACCGGCAGATCCGATCCCGCCCGTTTTTTCTTTTGCTCCGCCGGCCTGGAAAACGGTTCGCCTGGACAGTTCCTGGAGACGGGCCGGGGAGAGGTTCACCTGGAACCTTCTTTCGAACCACGCGTAAGGATCGGAATGTGCCAGCGGCCAGGAACTCCTGTCAGCGGAGATCTCTTCACTCTCGGCGTCGACGATTCGAAGTTGGTAGACGAAACCGGGTCCGCCCCGGTCGTCGAAGCCTTTGACGGCGATAAGAAAGCGCCCCGAATCGGCGAACCGATGCTTCAGGCTCGCCCTGCGGACGGTCCCCTGCTCGGCGAACAGGCCGGATTCATGAACGACGGGGTCGTCATTGAATGCCAGGGTCCGGAGGCGGTGCGGGTCCACCCAGCTCGGTTCATGCCGATACAGATAGAGCAGCATCTTGGGGACCGGCCCCTTACCGCGGGCTGGAAAAAAGACTTCGAAATAGAGCTCACGGCCCGCGTCCACGTCGAAGCTGTAGTAGTCGACTTCCCCGCCCAGCGACCGGCCGATCAGTCCGTTGACGGCCACCGGATACTCCACCAGCTGTCCCTGAGTCGGACGGCCGGGTCCGGTCCGGCTCACGTCCTCCCGGATCAGAGGCTCCCGTTCCGAACTCACCCGGAACGGAAGGGGATCGGAAACGCCCCTCGGAGAAACCAGCCGGAGAGAATAGCCCCCGATTTCGGCGTCGGGCGAGACCTCCATTTCCACGGTGACCCGGTGGCTCAATGGGACCGACCCGATCGCATAGGGTTGATCTCCAACCTCATCGATCTCTTCGATCCGCTTCACCTGGCCGCGAAGCGCGCCGCTGTCGGTCCAGACGGCATACGTTCCCTGGAGGGTCTGTCCCGTGATCTGAACCTCCGCGACCGCTCCCCGCTGCCCTCCCACCGGATAGATGTAGAGCGCCCGGGGGTCGCTCGGCAGAGCCTTCTTTTCGGCTTGAATGGGAGAGATCGCCAGGACCGCGCAGACGAGCAGAAAAACCGCAGGGAGTTTGCGGGAAACGGATTTCTCAGATTTGGAATTCATCGTTTTCACACCAGGGGATTGTTGACAGAGACGTTTGACACTCTGATTCTGTCCCTACTTGGCAATACAGTTAGCATCGATCATAGCACAAAGCTGCGTCGATTTACTCCGCCCCAGCGGCAGCCGGAACGGTCCGAGCCGGCCTTCGGCCAAACCCCCATTTGTTTGTTGCCCTGCTCCGACGTCATGGACTACCATGAGCTACCTTTCGGAGAGGACGCATGAACACCCCCGAGCGATTCGAAGCCGCGTACACCGGACGAGATGCCGACCGGGTCCCCGTCTGCGCCTGGCTGGGCATGCCGGTCCTGCGCCAGCTCACCGGCAAAGGGCCCCGCGCCGTTCTGGAGGGCCTGGTGGAAGACCCCCTGGAAATGGTCCGGATTCAGGAAAATCTGGGTCTGGATCCGATCCTGGTGACGACGGACGAGCGCCGGTTCTCCATGCATCGCTATCCCCGGCTGCTCTACAGTTGGCCGGACGAGGCGTTGGAAACCTGGAGGGTGGAAGAAGAGGTCCAAGAGGACGGCAGGAACTTCCATACCCACCGGATCACGGCGGCCACTCCGGAGGGACCCGTCACCTGGAGCTACCGGATGGGCGATGGGCAAGTGGCCGAGGTGGAACCGGCCGTCAAGAACGAGCGCGACCTAGACCTCTGCATTCGCTACCTGCCGGAGCCGGAGAGCCTGAACCAGGACAAGCTGAAAGCCATGGTGGATGCGGCCGGCGACCGGGCATTCTTCATGCACGGTTTCATGGGAGTCTGGGGCGAGGCGGCCAACATGAGGGGGCTCGTGACCCTGGCCTGCGACCTCATCGACCAGCCGGGATTCGTGGAGAAGTTCTCCGAATTCCTCCGGGATCGGGCCATCCGCCGCGTTCGTCATCTGGCCGCCACCGGAGTCCATTCCGTACTCTACGACCAGTCGTGGGTCGGTATCGGATTCTCTCCCGACCAGTTCCGGAGGTTCATGTATCCGTACGACAAGGCGGTGGTGGACGCGGCCAAGGAGGCGGGGTTACTGGTCAGCTACCACAACTGCGGTTGTGGTCAGGCCTTCATCGAGGACATGGCCGCCACCGGAGCCCATTCCCTGGAGACATTGACCCCCAAGACCTCCTCCGGCGACTTCGACCTGGCCGAATCCAAGCGCCGGGTCGGGGACCGGATCACCCTGAACGGAGGCTTCAATGAGCGCATTTTGCCGGCGGGCAAGCCTGAGGATGTCCGCGGCGAGGTGAAACGCTGCATCGATGCGGCCGGCGGAGGAGGCCGCTACGTCTTGCGGTCCACCGGGCAGATCATGGATTCGGCTCCCGGAAACATCCAGGTGTTTGCGGAGGCCGGCAGGGAATACGGCCGGCATTGAGTCCGTGAGCAATGGATTCCATTACCCGGGAGTCCCCTGAATTCCGAATCGCCGCCAACCTCCGCTGCACGGTCGGAGAAGGACCGGTCTGGCACCCCGGCGAGGGAAGGCTCTACTGGACCGACATCCTGTCAAGCCGGATCTACTGGCACGAGCCCGCGAGCGGCGAGAGCCGGCTCTGCTACGAGGGCCGGATGGTGGGCGGGATGACGCTCCAGGCAGACGGCTCGCTGCTGTTTTTCATGGACCGGTGCACCGTTGCGGTCTGGAAGGACGGCCGTGTCGCCGGAATGATTCTGGAGGACATCCCGGCTGAGGCCGACGGGCGTTTCAACGATGTCATCGCCGATCCCGGGGGCCGGGTTTTTGCCGGCGCCATGCCCTTCAAGGATTTGGAACGAAAAGCGGGACGTCTTTACCGGCTGGACCGCGACGGATCGTACGAAGTGGTGCTGGAGGGCATCGGAATCCCCAACGGCATGGCTTTCACCTCCGACCGCCGATCTTTCTACTTCATCGACTCCCTGGACAACGTGGTCTGGAAATTCGACTACGATTCCCGAACCGGCGCCATCGGCCGGCAGCGCGCCTTTCTGCGATTCGATCCGGAACGTGACGGGCACGCCGACGGCATGACGCTGGACCAAGAGGACAACCTCTGGATCGCCATGGCCATGGGGGGGAGGGTGCTTCAGTTCGCCGCCGACGGGAGGCGGAAACGGTGCATCGAACTGCCGGCCAGGTTCACCGCCAGCGTGGCGTTCGGAGGAGAGGACCTTACGGATCTCTACGTCACCACCGGAAACCATCCGGAAGACCAGGACCTGGGACCGATGGCCGGCGCCCTTATCCTCCTCAAATCCGATTCCAAAGGCGTGCGCGAGTTTCGATCCCGCATCGGGATCTGATCTCCGACCCCGCCCCGGATTCAGGGAACTCCCACGTACTCCTCGCCGAAGCGGAACCGGCGGCGGCCGCGAAAATCCCCCGTGTTGGGCATGATCGCCAGTTGGCCCCCGTCGATGACCAGCGTCTGTCCCACGATGTAGCGCGATTCCTCGGAGGCCAGAAAGACCGCCAGGCGGCCGATGTCGCGGGGCGTACCGATGAAGCCGGCAGGCAGCGTCTTCCCGGCCGCCTCCCAGTCGAAGTTCTCTCCCAGGACCTTCTCCTGATTCGGGACCCGGACCCAGCCCGGCGCGATGGCGTTGACCCGGACCCCCTTCTGGATCAACTCCAACGAGACCTCGCGGGTGAACGCCACGATGGCTCCCTTGGTGGCGGCGTAGACCGAGTGCTCGACCAGGCCCGCATAGGCATGGACCGAGGTCAGATTGATGACCGCCCCCCCATTCTGTTCGACCATCGCCGGAAGAACCGCCTGGGTCAGAAAGAACATGGCCTTGAAGTTGATGTCGAAAAGGGCGTCGAATTGGCGGGGCGTGGTCTCCTCGAAGGGGCTGTTCGCCGTTACCCCGGAGTTGTTGACCAGGACGTCGATCCCGCCCAGCAGCTCCACCGACGTTGCCGCCAGACCCTGGACCGACTCCACCCGCCGGAAATCGGCGCCCACGGCGAAGGCTCGCCCTCCGGAGATCCGGATCTCCTCCACGGCCGACTGGCAGCCGGCACTGCTATGGCAGTAGTGGAGCACAACTGCGGCTCCTTCCGCGGCGAACTCCAGGGCGACGCCCCGCCCGATCCCGGTTCCCGCCCCGGTGACCAGGACTCTCCTGCCCTCCATCCTTTTGGTCTCTTCATTGGCCATGATCGTCCCCCCCGTGAGGCATAATTCAAACGAATTCTAGTTCCCGGAAAGAAGGCCATGCAACACAGCCGCCAGCCCGCTCACAGGTCCAGCATCTCATGGCGCGGAGCGATCCTTGCCCTTGCGGCACTACATGTATTGGCGGTCGGCAAGCCGGTCGGCGCGGCAAGTGACGATTCGATTTCCGGCACGGCGGAAACCTATTCCGGAATCTTCATCGGCTCCGGACTCGTGGCCAACCGGATCGTCGACATCGAAGGCTTCGCAAACTGGGGTCAACCGGGATACCGGCTCGACTACGGCGACAACCGGTTCGTCGGCGGTGTGCTCCTGGGGACGAAGTTCGGCCTTGGCGGTGTCCGGCTCCGGGTCGAATTCGACGGCACGTTCGGCGACCTGTCCGGCAGATCGAACCGGCTCGATCCTGCAGGTTTGGACGAGACGGCCGGTTCCGATGTCGATTGGGTCGCCACGGGGCGTGTCGGCTTCGACCTGCCCGTAGGGGTGGCGACGGCATTCGCCACCGCCGGCCTGGCGGTTACGAAAATGACCAACTTCGTCACCGACATTGACTCGGGCCGGGACATTCTTCCCCATTTGGACCCGGACGATTCCTTTCGCACCGGCACGACCAGTCTGGGTCCGCTGATCGGCGCCGGCATCGAGGCCCCCCTGACCGGCGCCTGGAGCTTTCGGGTAGAGGGTTCGTTTCTGGACTTCGGGTGGAGCAACCATACCGTCAACCACTCCGGGAACAACCGTTGCGGACCGGGAAACTCCCGCCGGCCGTGTCTTTACAAGGTGAGGAACCGGTTGGGCATCGTCCGCTTCGGTCTGGTTCACCGTTTCGGGCAGTAAGGCGACCCCGAATTTCATCGGTGCTCCCGTGATCGGACCGGTCCCGGTGACAGAGGCTTTGATTACACTCCGCTCAGTAGGGGCCATGAACGATCTGAATGGAGTATCGGCGATGAACAATGCGGCTCGACTCAAGCAGCTCGCCCCGGACCCGAACCGTTGGCGTTTGTCCGCAGCCTCGGCAGCCGTCCTCGTGGCCTTTTGGGGTCAGATGGTCCCGGCGCTCGCCCAGGACCGGGGTTTTTACGTCGGTGTCACGGCCCCCATGGAATATCTCGACGTCACCTTCGAGAAGACCGTGGACAACACCGACCCGAACACCCTGGTGCCTGCGCCGCAGGCCGGCCAGATTCTCCAGGACCGGGATTCCTCCAAATCCCTGACCTATGGAGTCGGCTTCGTAGCCGGCTATCACCTGCCCTTTCCGGGGACCGGTTTTTTCGCGAGTGTCGAATTCGACGTCGAGTTGCCCCGCGGCACGGTAGACGGCCAGTTGGCGGGGATCGGATCGTCTCCAGGCCGCAATCAGCTTGGAGAGAGCTGGCCGGACCAATGGTCGTTCGAGAAAAAGCGGAGCTACGGAGTGGCATTCAAGCTGGGCGGCAGCCCCGGCCCGCTGAGTTTCTGGGACGTGCGTTTCTACGGGCTGGCGGGAATCCGCCTCGTAGAAGCGGAGTTCACGACTCGTTTCAACGGCTGTCTGCGTCCGACTCCCTGTTCAACCGGTGAGTTCACTCCAGGATCCGAATCCCGCGACCAGGATTTCAAGGGCTGGGTGGCCGGGGCCGGAGTGGAAAAAATGTTTGGCGGCCATATCGGGTTTCGCGCGGAGGTGCGCCGCCCGAAGTCTGGCAATGAACGCTGGACCACGCCGTTCAGCGACGTTGCAGTCACCGTCCCCGCCAGCGTGACCGCTCGCGGCACCAACCTGTCGATCGGCCTGATCACCTACTTCTAAAAAAGTGAAATTAGCGGAGACCACGCGAACGGCAAAGCGCCGTCGAGGAGCGGCGTCGAGGAGCGGCGTCTTTCAGGCGCCGACTGGATCGGCGTCTTTCAGGCGCCGACTGGATCGGCGTCTTTCAGGCGCCGACTGGACCGGCGTGTTTCACGCGCCGACCGGACCGGCGTGTTTCACGCGCCGTCCGAGACCGGCGTCTTTCAAGCGCCGACCTCCAGCCCAACAACCACCCCAATCCCCCAACCACACCGCAAAAACCTGAACCAATGCTGATCAGACCCCTTCTCGTCGTCGCCGGGAGCATCTCGGTGGCGCTGGGGATCGCCGGCATCTTTCTGCCCCTGCTCCCCACCACCCCCTTTCTGCTGCTGGCCGCCGCCTGCTACGTCCGCAGTTCTCCCCGCCTCTACCGTTGGCTGATGAACCACCGCTGGACCGGGGATTACATTCGCGACTATCGAGAGAAACGAGGCCTGCCGCTCCGGACCAAGATCCTGCTGGTTCTGCTCCTCTGGACCACCGTCGGCTGGTCCGCCTACCAACTCCCTCATCCGTGGGTGCAGGCACTTCTGACCATCGTTGCCATCGTGATCCCCATCGTCATCTCGCGGCTCCCCACCCGCAGGCCGTGACCCGCCGGCAGGGCAGAATTCCGGATCTCTGCTATTCTTCTGGACCATGATCGAGAGCACCGTATGACCCTCGTAGACTGGCTGCTGGTCCTGGTCGTCAACCTGGGCATCGTCCTCTACGGCCTCATCACCTTCAAGGGCATCCGGAAGAGCTTCGACTGGTACTTGGCCGCCAAGTCCCTGCCCTGGTGGGCCGTGGGCCTCTCCGCCTTCTCCACCGCCGTGGACAGCGGCGACTACGTGGCCATCGCCGGGGGCGCCTATCGCTTCGGCCTTTCCCAGCTCACCCAGTGGTGGCTGGGCATCACCGCCGGCTGGTTCGCCCTCAGTTGCTTCGTCATCATTCCCATGTACCGCTCCGGCGTCTACACCAACGCCGAGTGGCTCGAGTTCCGGTTCGGCCCCCTCACCCGGGTCCTGGCCGTCTTCATCAACATCCAGTCCCGCACCAACGTGGTGGGCAACATTTTCTTCTCCCTCTACCTGGTCCTGCACATCATCGGAGAGCTGGACGCCACCTGGAGCTGGGTCGTCGTGGTCCTGGTGGCCGCCACGGCAGTGGTCTACGTGGTGACCGGCGGACTGGAGTCGGACGTCATCACCAACGCCCTCCAGGCCGTGGCTATGATCGTCTCCTCGCTGGTGCTCTGGGGAGTGGTCTGGTTCAGCACCGGCGGCATGAGCGGGCTCACCAGGAAGCTGGCCGAGGTGGACGAATCCCTGCCCTCCGAGCTGTTGCACGTAGGGGGCTACACTCCCGAGGGCGCCACGCCCATCCTCATGGTCTTCGGGCTGGTGGTGGTGTTGGTCACCTATGCCGTCATCAACCAGTACGAGGCCATCCGGTTCCTGGGCGCCCGGTCGGAATGGGACTTCAAGATGGGCGCGGTGCTGGCCAGCGTGATCACGGCCGTCTGCCTCTGGTTCAACGTCAGCCTGGGGCCCCTGGCGCGGGCCCATTTTCCGGATCTGGCGATCATCGACTCCGCCTACCCCATGCTGGTTCGGGAGTACCTGCCTGCGGGCCTCATCGGCCTGGTTGTGGCCGGTCTGGTGGCAGCCGGGTACTCGACCTTCGCCTCCATCGGAATGGGGATCTCCAGCCTCTTCGTCCGGGACGTCTACGCACGCTTCCTGGTGCGCAACGCCACGGACGACCACTACACGCTGGTGGGCAAGATCGCGGTCCCCATCATCATCGCCCTGGGCTTCGTCTACGTGCCCTTCCTGGAGTCGGGCATGGTGGCCTTCTACCTGAGGTTGGCCGGCGCCATCGCCGTCCCCCTCATGACGGTCATCCTCATGGGAGTCTTCACCCGGGTCCACCGGGCCACCGGATCCATGGGGCTGGTCGCCGGACTGCTCTATGGCTTCTCGGCGCTCATCGGGGAATACAACGAATGGCCGCTTCCCTCCTGGTACACCAACCTCTGGTGGGCCTATTTGTGGAATCTGCTGCTGCCGGCGGCGGTGATGGTCGTGGCGTCGGGGGTCATCACCCTGTTCCGGGGACCGGCCACGGACCAGGAACTGGAAGGGCTCCTCTACAGCCGGAAGGAATCGGACCGGGATCTTCGGTCGCTCATGGGAAGCCGCCTCAAGGCCTTGGAGGGAACCTGGCTCCAGAAGACCCTGATGCAGGCTCCGTCCAAGCCCCGCTACCCCTTCCCGGTCCCGCCCAGCGGCCGGCTCCCGTGGAGACTGCGGCCCGAACTCTGGATCGGCCTCTACCTGGTCGTGGCCTGCTGGCTGCTGTTCGTCGTCTTCTGGTAGGCGCCCGGCGGAACGTCAGCCGAACAGTTCTTCCACCGGCTGGCCGAAATCGGTGATGGGGACCGGCCGGCCCCCGGGAGTCATGAGAGGTTCTTCGGGATCGATCCCCAACGCCCGGTGGATCGTGGCATGCAGGTCGGGGATGGAAACGGGCCGTTCCACGATCTCCCGGCCCAATTCGTCGGTGGCGCCGATGGCCTGTCCGCCCCGGACCCCGCCTCCGAACAGCACGACGGAGTAGGCGCCGCACTGGTGCCCGCGGCCTCCCTGCCCGTCGAATTCCGGCGGGCGGCCGAACTCCGTCGCCACCACCACCAGGGTCCGGTCCAGCAGGCGCCGCCGTTCCAGGTCCTCCACCAGCGTCGACAGGCCCCGGTCGAGCTGCCGGATCAGCAGATGGACCCGCTTCTGGGCGAACGCGTGCGCATCCCACCCGTAGCCGTTGATGAAGTGCAGGTTGAAGGAGCACTCGACGAATCGAATCCCGTTCTCCACCAGGCGCCTCGACAACAACAGCCTCTGCCCGAACTCCTTCCCGTAGGCCTCGCGCAGTTCGGCAGGCTCCTCCTTCACCGAAAAGGCGCTCTGGAACTTGGGGCTCATCATTTCAAAACCCCGGTCCATGACCGAGGCGTAGGCCTGGACCATGGATTTGTCAGCGTGCTGTTCCAGATAGGGCTTGGAGAAGCTCTTCAGCGTCCGGGTCCAGTCTTCGTACTGCCGAACCGAGACGCCGTCGGGCAGCCGGAGTCCGGCCGGTCCGGCCTCCGTGTCGGTCAGGTAGACGAAATTGGACTTGCCGCCCAGAAATCCCGGTCCCCTGGGCTGCATGGGGTTGCCCACCACCACGTAGGCGGGCGCCTTGGGATCGAATCCGCCAAGCTGATGGGCCACGATGGATCCGATGGAGGGGTAGACGATGGTCCCGCTCGCCAAGCGGCCCGTGTGCACGAAGTCGACGGCCTGCGTGTGTTCGTTGAACCGGTGGTTCAACGACCGGACGATGGCGAAGCGGTCCATGCATTCCGCGACCCGGGGCAGGTGCTCGCAGACCTGGATTCCGGGCACGCTGGTGGGGAGGGGGTTGTAGTAGCTTCCGGCGATCTCCTCGCCGTTCCCCTTGAGCTTGGGGTCGAAGGTGTCCAGATGACACATGCCGCCAGCCAGCCAGACGAAGATGCAGGTGTCGGCGGTCGCTTTCGGCAGTGCGCCGGAGTCGGTCCCGGTTCTTGCCGCCGCCGTCGCCTGGCGGGAGGCAAATCCGCCTGCGACGGCGGATGCGCCCAAACCCGCGCCGAGCCGCGCCGTGGTTCCGAGAAACTCTCGCCGATGCATTGGGGACCTGGAGTGTTTCATGACCCGTCTCCTTCGATCGGACTCTTCAGGGCAGAAAAATGAACTCCGGAGAGTTGAGAACGGCCCACAGAACCTTCTCCGCCTGGCGGCGGAAGGACGGACTGAGCGCCGCCGTGGCGGGCTCCCCCTGCCGCACCTGCATGGCGTACTCGTGGGCCGCGATGGCATCCGTAATGGTGACCTCTTTCAACCGGGACTCTTCTTCTCGCGTCTCCTGAAGCTCCCGTGGAACGAGTCTCCGGTTCCAAACGGGCCCCAGTTCGCTCCGGAGCCATCTCTTTTCCCGATCGGTGGGACGCCTCGAAAGGGTGTTCAGGAACAGCCGTTCGCCGTATTGGTCCAGGGTGGCGGCGTGCTTTGAGAGTTCCGTGTAGTAGGACCGGTCGGTGAGTTTGACCAGCCGGTGCATCAGTTCGCCGTTGGCCATGGCCAGGGGCTGCAGGGCGTGAGGGTCGTCGTTTCGCACGCTCACCGGATTCGGGCGCTGGTCCCGCCACCCAAAGGCCTTCGCCAGCGTGATGATCTCCTGCAGCAGCGGCTTGGCCAGAACCGCCACGTCCTCCTCGTTGGAGAGGGAGACGATCTGCCAGGTGCGTTGGGGAACTCCGTAGTCCAGCTTCTGGTAGGCGATGCGCTCGCTCTTGAACGGCCGCCGCACCGTCACGTGGAGCGAATCGACGATCTCCTCGGCGCGCATCCGGCGGGCCCCGGGCGCCGCAAAGAAGGGTCTCCCGGCGGCGTCCCGCAATTCGGCGAGTGTCTGGTCCCTTCGCCGCTGATACGCGTGAGACTTGAGAATCAGTTTCTGGACATGCCGGACGCTGTACCCGCTTCCGATGAATTCGTCTGTCAGGTATTCCAGCAATCCAGGATGGGAGACCGCAGCCGGCGAGTCCCAGTCGTCGACGGAGTGCGCCAGTCCCCGCCCCATGAACCTCTGCCAGATGCGGTTGACACCAACCTGGGCGAAACGGCGCTGGGAAACCAGCCAATCGGCCAGCGCTCTCCGGTGGGCGCGTACCCCCGCTCCGACCTCTTCAAGGTTGCGGTCATCGTCGAACACGAACGATGGAGGGATCAGATCGCCCGGTTTGCTGGTCACCGGAACCGCGGGCTTGCGGCGTCCCGGGACTTCGCCCACGCTGCTGGTCTCGGGAATTCCCACCGGCTCGCCTTCCAGCATGGCGGCAATCCCGAACAGGTCCCGCTGCCGGTACCGGTTGAGCGGGGAGTCGTGGCAACGGGCGCATTTCATGGTGGCGCCCATGAACGCCTGGGAGATCACATGGGCTTTCTCGGCCATGGGCACGTCGCTGCCGAAGGACTGATGAAAGCCCAGGGTCCCCAGTTGCTCGCGGGTTCCCTCCATGAGCAGGAGTTCCGTGGCGAACCGGTCGTATCCCCGATCCTCCACGAAACTCCGATGAATCCACTCCTTGAAGGGACCGGTGGAATGCGGCACTCCGCCGTAGAGCTTCGGGTTCTCTCCCAGCAGGTCCTGCCAGTAACCGACCCAGGGATCGGCCCAGCCGTCGCTGGCCATGAGCCGATCGATGAGCAGATTCCGCTTGTCGGGATCCGAATCGCTGACGAACTCCCGGACCTGCTCCCAGGTGGGGATCAGCCCCCAGGCATCAACATGGATCCGGCGAACGAACTCGTAGTCGTCGGTGAGTGGTGCGGGTTCCACCCCATGGGAGGCCATTCTGGCGCCCAGGAAGCGGTCGATGAGGTTGAACTCGGGCATGCCGGCGGCCCGTTCGACCTCCACCGGCTCTCCGGCCGCCGCGGCGCGAGCCTGATCCAGGTGTTTCTGCTCCCAATAACGCTCCCACTTCGCCAACCGCGGCTTGCGAACCGCCTCCTCGACCTCTCTGTGACGCCGCGATTCGGCTTCGCTCCACTTGACCCACGCTCTCTCGGTGAAGGGAATGGGATCGCCGCGGCTCAGCAACTGCAGCCCGTCCTCGCCCTTTCGGTAAACGACGGAGACCTCCCGGTCCAGCTTCTCGCCCTTCAGTTCAATCCTCAGGCGATAAAGATCGGATTCCAGGCGGACTTTCCTCACCGACTCCTGGATGCCGGCGGGTGGCTCGGTATCGGAGAACTCGCCCTTCTGTCTCCGGTTCGCCTTCTCGAGTTCCGCTGCGACCGCCTTTTGCGTCTCTTCGTTCTGCTCCAGCAGCGCATCTTCCAGCCGCTGCCGCAGGAGATCCTGGCGCGCCTGAGCCTCGGCCTCCTTCCGGGCCGCCTCGTCCCGGGCCTTCTTCTCGGCCGCCTCCTTGGCCGCGAGTTCCTCCGGGGTCAGCTCCTTCGGCTTGGGAGGCGCGGATTCCAGGAGCAACCGGCCATCCAGGAAGAAGCGGGCGTGCATGCGGCTCCGAAGGCGGAACTCGTAGTCGCCTCCAGGAAGGTGGACGTCCCCTTGGATCGTCAGGCCGAAGGGCCGGTTCCGCGGCATGGTCATCCCCGCCGGGGAGATCCGTCCGGGCAGGCTACTGAGTCCGAACACAGGGGTTGTCCAACTCAACGAGGACTCGAATTCGCGGAACGACCACTTCTGGCGCCAGTCGGCGGGCAGATCCTCGAACAACTGAACCTGGAGTTCATCGCCCGGAGGTGGAGACGCCTGCTCCGAAGCGTGCGCCACAACCCGGCCGGGAAAGGCCAACAGGAAAATTCCAGCGACGATCCGGCCGCGACTGCTACGGGCAGCGGACAGAAAAGCGATCATCACCCGTTTCGTCTCAATGTGGGGACGGAAGAACGACTGTCTGGAACGACACTATACACTGTGGCGAACTTCCGCGAACAGCCTCCCGGTCATCAACCCCGCACCACCACCGTATCCACGTCCGATTCGCCCTCGGAGCGGGCGATGATGGCCGCTCCGCAGGAGTCGCTGAAGACGTTCACCACCGTGCGGTACATGTCCAGCGGGCGATCGATGGCCAGCATGGCCCCTACGATCAACGCCACTTGCGGTCCGGTCAGATTCACCGCCTCCAGGACAATGAAGATCACCACCAGGCCGGCGGAGGGGACGGCCGCAGCGCCGATGGAGGCCAGCAATGCCGTCACCACGACCAGGACCTGCTGTTCAAAACCCATGGTGACCCCCATCACCTGGGCGATAAACAGAACCCCGGCACACTCGTAGAGGGCCGTGCCGTCCATGTTGACGGTGGCGCCCATGGGCAACACGAATGATGTGACCCGGTTGGACACGCCGACCTTCTTATGCACGGACCGGATGGTCACGGGGAGCGTTGCGCCCGACGAGCTGGTGGAGAAGGCCATGAACATGGGCTCGACCATGTTCTTGAAATGGATGATGGGATTGATGCCGCCCACCAGCCTCAGGATCAGCGGAAGCGTGAAAAACAGGTGGACGGAGAGCCCGATGAGCAGGACCAGCGCGTAGAGTCCCAACGCCTTGAAGGAGCCCAGGCCGGTGGTTCCAACCAGAGTGAGGATCAGGGAGAAGACGCCGATGGGAGCCACCCAGCGGATGATGCCCGAGGTCAGACGCATCATGGCTTGGAAGGCCGCGCCGACAAAACCCACCAGCGGTTCCCGGTGGCGCCGGGGCAGGCTGGCGATGCTCACACCCAGCAGGATCGCGAAAAGAATGATGGAGAGCATCTTGGTCTCGGCGCTGGCGGCAACGATGTTCTCCGGAACGATGTCGAGAATCAGCTCCACCGGAGAGCTCACCACGGTGACGTCGGGCATCTCCTTGGTTTCCGCGTCCACAAGGTTGGCCCCGACACCCGGTTGGATCAGATTGACCAGCACCAATCCGGTGAGCACCGCGAAGAAACTGGTGAAAACGTAGTAACCGAGCGTCTTCCCGAACATCCGGCCCAGTCCGGAGCCGCCCACGGAGGCCACGCCCGAAATGATGGAAGTCAGGACCAGGGGAACGATCACCATCTTGAGCATCTTAATGAAGAGCTGTCCGATCCATCCCAGCTTGTCCGCCAGGTACTCGCCTCCGGCCAGGCCGGCCAGAATGCCGAGAACCATGGCAATGGCGATCTGCCAGTGAAGTTGCTTGTACCAGACGGATCCGCCTGCGGTCATAGGGTCTCTCCTTTCGTCTCTTTGTTCGGGGCTTTCAGCGCCGGCGGCCGAAGCCATGGACCATCAGTTCAGTTTCCCCACCAAGTCCCGGAAAGCCGCGGCGGCGGTCCGGTCGTCCGGAGCGTGCCGAAGGGCGCGGCGAAATTCCTCGAGCGCCTTGCCGTATTCCTTCCGGGCCAGATGGATCCGCCCCATGTTGAGATGGGGGAACTGGCGCGGCTCGTAGCGCTGGGCCTGCATGGCCCGGCGCAGCCACGGCTCCGCGTCGTCCAGCCGGTTCTGCTGCATCAGGTAGACCCCGATGTCGTTGTAGGGATTGCCGAAATCGGGATCCAGGTCGA
The DNA here is from genome assembly GCA_965116695.1 of Acidobacteriota bacterium. Classification (GTDB taxonomy): domain Bacteria; phylum Acidobacteriota; class UBA6911; order RPQK01; family JAJDTT01; genus JAJDTT01. Next base: position 5,272,078 of record OZ220706.1, on the reverse strand, counting down.
TGGCGATCTTGCAGTGCCGGATGGCCAGCCGGAGACGTCCCTGAATCCCGTACATCCAACCCAGGAAGGTGTGGGACTCGGCGGTAGGATGCACATCGATGGATTCCTTGTACTTCTCCTTGGCGCCTTCGATGTCCCCGTGCTGATGCCGCCGATTTCCCTCCTCCAGCAACCGCATCGCCTCTTCGCGCTTGAACGACGACATCGTTTCCAGCTTACCCGCTTTTGCTCCGGGTTCCCACGGGAACCGTTTCTTGCTACCGGAATTGGAACCAGTAGAGCCTGGCGTTCTTCATGGAGAAGCGGAGCCGGACCACTTGGCCGGGCGACCATCCATACGGGCGGTCCCAGGAACATTGGCCTTCATTTTTCTACTTCCCTCCCGTTGCAGGGTCGCCCGGACATGCACCGGGTCCGCTTCGAACATCCGATGATCTCGTCCCGCGGTCAAGTCCGGTTGCCGGTGAACGGGGAAAACGTTGGCAGGTGGGCAATCGTCCGGCTGTAACGCGGGTGATATCCTGGCGCCATGAATCGCCAACGGATTTCCCGGCGCCAAGCCCTCGGCGGACTGGCGGCGCCGGCCGCCGTTCCCGCAAGTGCCAACCGGTCCTGGGCCGGATCGGACGAGCCCATCCGGGCGGGGGTGTTGACCGAGGGGACCGGAGGCGGCCATATCCGCCAACTCCTGCAAGGGCTCGCGACCGCCCGCGGCGTGGATCGCGTCGCGGTCTCCGACCCCACCGGGAGGAGGTTCGACCAGACCAGGGCCCTCCTTGGGGACCGTCTAAAAGGGCTTTACCGGAGCCACCAGGAGATGCTCCGGAAGGCCCGGCCCAAGCTGGTGGTCGTGATCCTGGAAGGTCATCACTCACCTCCCGCCATCCGAATGGCGCTGGAGTCCGGCAGCCACGTCATCACCGAGAAGCCGGGCTGCGCCCGGTTGGAAGACTTCGAGCCGCTGGCGCCGTTGGCCCGGTCGCAAAACAGGGAACTGATGCTGGCCATGCACACCAGGATGAGTCAGGCGATCCGGAAAGCCCGGGAACTCGTCCGGATGGGCTACCTGGGAAAGCCGTACTCGGCCACCATGGACTGGATCGCGGACCAGACCCGGTTGACCCGCCCCGAATTCCACGGCTTGTGGGTGGCTTCCAAGGCCAAGGCGGGAGGCGGGAAGCTCATCTACCACGGCATCCACTACCTGGACGTTCTACAGTACCTCACCGGAGACAGGATCGACCGGATCTCGGCCCTCTGCGAGAACGTGGGAGGCCAGCCCATCGACGTGGAGGACGCCGCCGTCGTCACCTTTCGCATGCGCGGTGGATGGGTGGGGACGCTCAACGCCGGCTACTATCTGGACCGCTCCAAACAGAACCGGATCCGTTTGTGGGGATCCAAGGGCTGGATGCACCTGGAGTTGACCACGGGCGAGCCCTTGAAGTGGTACTCGACCCACCCGGACGCTCCCCGGGGAGTTCAACTCTTCCCTTATCAGGACACCTCGAGCCAACGGTACAGAACCCTGGTCCACGCCGCCGTAGACTTCGCGCGCGGCCAGGCCCCACCCCCCATGACCTCCGAGGAATGCCTGCACCTGATGCGGGTGATCTTCGCGGGCTACCGGTCCGCGGAAACGGGCCGAACCCAGAATCTGGGCTAACCGGGAAACAGCATGAATCTCCAACAAATCTCCAGACGACAAGCTCTCGGCGGTCTGGCGGCGCTGGCCGCCATTCCGGCAAACGCCACCCGGGTCCGGGCCGGATCCGAAGAGCCCATCTCGGCGGGTGTGCTGACCGAGGCGACCGGCGGGCATCTCCGCAGCTACCTGCAGGGGTTTGCGAATGCCCGCGGCGTGAAACATGTGGCGGTCTCGGACCCCACCGGGAAGATGTTCGACCAGGCCAAAAGGATCCTGGGCGATCGTCTGGCAGGAGTCTACCGGAGCCATCAGGAGATGCTTCAGGAGGCCCGGCCCAAGCTGGTGGTCGTGACTCTGGAAGGCCATCACTCCCCTCCCGCCATCCGAATGGCGCTGGAGGCCGGCAGCCACGTCATCACCGAGAAGCCGGGTTGCTCCCGGTTGGAGGATTTCGAGCCGCTGCCGCCATTGGCCCGGGCGCAAGGACGGGAGTTGATGCTGGCCATGTCGACCCGGGTGAGCGAGGCAATCAAGAAAGCCCGGGAACTCATCGAAAAGGGTTACCTGGGAAAACCCTACTCCGCCACCATGGACTGGATCGCCGACCAGACCCGGCTGACCCGTCCCGAATACCACGGCCTGTGGGTGGCCTCCAAGGCCAAGGCGGGAGGCGGGAAGCTCATCTACCACGGCATCCACTACCTGGACGTGCTGCAGTACCTGACCGGAGACAGGATCGACCGGATCTCGGCCCTCTGCGAGAACGTGGGAGGCCAGCCCATCGACGTGGAGGACGCCGCCGTCGTCACGTTTCGCATGCGCGGTGGATGGGTGGGCACGCTCAACGCCGGCTATTACCTGGACCGCTTCTACCAGAACCAGATCCGATTCTGGGGCTCCCGGGGCTGGATGCATCTGGACCTGCCCTCAGGCGAGCCTTTGAAATGGTACTCGACCCACCCCGGCGCCCCCCGTGGAGTCCAGCTCTTCTACTACCAGGACGACCCCAACCTGTACGGCACCCTGATCCAGGCCGCCGTGGATTTCGCGCGGGGCCTGGCCCCGCCCCCCATGACCGCCGAAGAGTGCCTGCACCTGATGCGGGTGATCTTCGCCGGCTACCGGTCCGCCGAGACCGGCCGCACCCAGGATCTCGGTAGCGGAGACTTTCCTGTCGCCGGGAGCGGCGTCTTTCAGGCGCCGACCAGCGGGGGTCAGGGGGGACCCAGTTCCCCCTCGACACGTTCGGCCAACCGAACCGCATAGCAACAACAGAAGAGCAGACGACTGGAAGCATGCCCGTAACCTCCTCGACTTCGTCCATAAAACGCTGGCCGGCGGATGATACCGTTCTGCGTTCAGTAAAGGCATGGGCTAGCGCCCAGGCCGAACTCCGGCCTGATCTTGCCGCAGTTGGCTACTTCGGGTCCTACGCGCGGAACGAGGCAGGATTCGGAAGCGACATCGATCTCATCGCAATCGTGGAGCATAGCGACCTTTCGTATTTCGAACGGGCCAGGGACTGGCCATACGAACGCTTGCCGGTTCCCGCCGACCTTCTGGTCTATACCGTCGGGGAATGGAATCGTTTGCAACGGCAGGGAGGCCGTTTCGCCAGGGTGCTGATGAACGAGGTCGCCTGGGTCATTGGTGCTCCCCCTGGCTGGGGACGTGCGTAGCAGCGATCAGCACAGTTGACGCCTGAGGACTCCAACCCGGAGGAGCAGCGTGTTGTTGTCACGCCGGCAAGCGGGTCCGGGCCGGCTTCTCGCCGGTGCGCAGCCAGTGGATGATGTCCTCCGTCCGCATCACGTAGCCCCAGACCCGGCCGAAGAGGATCTGCACCGCCTCGGCGCTGCCGGCGTCGAATCCGGCGCAGGCGTCGGCGGCCATGATGACGTGGAATCCCCGGTCCGCGGCGTCGATGGCCGTGGCCAGAACGCACTGGTCGGTGGCCAGGCCGGTCAAGACCAGCGTCTCCACCTTCATGTTGCGTAGAAACAGATCCATGGGCGAGCTGTGGAAGGCGCTGCTGGTGTTCTTGTCCAGGACCAGCTCTCCCCGGCGGGGCGCCACCTCGTCCAGGATCTCGTGCCCCGAGTCTCCGCGAACCGCCATGTGTCCCGACGAGCCGTCTCCCGAGGAGTGCGCCACCTCCTCGCGTCCCCGCCGCCGGACGATGAGGTCGGGGCCGCCCGGCAGAAACGCGCCGTGGCGCGTGTAGACCACCGGCCGGTCGAGTTCCCTGAAGACGGCGAGGAGTCTCCGGATGTTGGCCACCATCCGCTCCGCTTGAACCGAGAAATCCCGGAAGACCGGACTGCCCGCGGCTCTTACGGTGTGGGCCAAATCGCCTTCGCTGTCCAAGGCGTAGTGCTGAACGTCGATCACGCCCAGGGCGCACGACCTCCGGCGTATGGGGAGCTCGAAGCCGAACCCCGCCTGAGGCCAGTCCCGGTCGTCGACAAGCGTGATCCTTTTTCCCGCCAAGTCCGCCTCTGTAGAGAAATTCTTATACCAGACGCAGCCAGCCCGTTGAAGGAGTCGATTCCGGCGCAAGACCGGCCGGATTCGAAACTGGCGGCGAAGCCCTTATGAAGGTCTGCTACAATCCCCTCGCAGTTGGGCCGTCCCCGTGAGAACTGGCGGACTCGGCCTGAAAGGAGGGCTTTGGCGATGGGACGTCACTTTTATGTCAGTCTGAGCGCCGCGTTGCTGGTGGGCCTTTCGGCCTTGGCTCCCACCGCGGCGCAGGACAGCGTGTTCCCGGACAAGAACCTGGAGGCGGCGGTCCGGACGCAGGTATTCGAGAAACGCAACACTGAAGAGCCTCTGAACAAGGAGGACGCGACAAAAGTCTACGTCCTGAAGGCCAAGGGCAAGGAGATCAAGGATCTCACCGGCCTTGAATTCTGCATCAACCTGGGCGAGATCGACCTTTCCGACAACCAGATCACCGGCATCGGTCCCGTCAAGGCGCTGGAGAACCTGCAATCCCTGGATCTCTCCGGCAACCAGATCACCGACCTTTCCCCGCTTGCCGAACTCACCAAGCTCCAGTATCTGGGTCTGTCCGACAACCAGATCGCCGACGTCGTGCCTCTTGCCAAGCTGACCAACCTCAACGCCCTCTACCTGGCCGGCAACCAGATCACCGACATCTCGCCCTTGAAGGACCTTCAGAAGGTCTGGTCACTCTACCTGGGGGGAAATCCACTCCGGAACATGAGTGTCCTGGGCGGATTGCGCTGGGTCTCGACACTGGATCTGCGGGAGTGCGGTCTCAGCGACGTCTCCCCGCTCCAGGGCCTGAAAGAGTTGAGCATGCTCTTCCTGGAGAACAACAAGATCGCCGACCTCGGTCCTCTGGTGGAGATGGTTCGGGAAGATGCCGAAGGCGAGAAGAGCTTCGCCCCGTTCCTTCGCCTTTACCTGAAAGGGAATCCGCTCAGCGAGACGGCCAAGGACCAGCAGCTCTCCGCTCTGAAGAAGTGGGGCGTCCGGATCGATCCTGAGAACTGAGTCCGGATCGAGGCGTCAGAGCCTTCAGAGTTCCGTCAGCTCCCCCAACCTCCCGTTGCTGTCGCCCAGAGACTCGGGTTGGAGTCCGACCCGGTCCAGGATGGAGAGGTAGAGGTTGGTCATGGGAGTCTCGTCGGCGTAGCGAAGGTGGCGGCCCGGATGCAGCCTGCCGTTCCCGTGCCCGGCCACCAGCACCGGCAGATCGTGATGCGTGTGCTTGTTGCCGTCGGCCAAACCGCTTCCGTAGACGATGATGGAGTGGTCCAGCAGTGAGCCGTCGCCGTCCGGCGTGGACCGGAGCCGGTCCACGAAGTAGGCGAACTGCTCGATGTGATACTGGTTGATCCTGGTGATGTCCCTGATCTTCTCCTCATTCCCCTGGTGGTGGGTCAAGCCGTGGTGGGCGCCGGTGACTCCGATTTCCCGGTAGGTTCGATTGCTTCCCTCCATGCCGTACATGAAGGTGATGATGCGGGTCATGTCGGTCTGGAAGGCCAGCACCTGCAGGTCGTACATCAACCGGACGTGCTCGGCATAGTCGATGGGGATCCCCGCCGGACGGTCCAGGCTGGGCGGGGCCACCTGAACCTCGTTCTCGGCCCGCTCGATTCTCTTCTCGATCTCACGGACGGCGTGCAGGTACTCGTCCAGCTTTCTCCGGTCCGTGGGCCCCAGATGGCTCTTCAGTTGCTGCGTGTCTTCCCGCACGAAATCCAGGATGCTCCTGCGGTAGCGCCGCTGCTTGGCCTGGTAGGCGGGATCCGTGTTCCGGTCCGCGGCGCCGAAGAGCCGTTCGAAGACCAGCCGCGGGTTCACCTCGGGAGGCAGGGGGCTGGTCTCGCCGCGCCAGGCGATGCTGTTGCTGTAGGCGCAACTGTAGCCGCTGTCGCAGTTCCCGGCCATGCGGCCGTGTTCAACTCCCAGCTCCAGAGAGGGGAACCGGGTCCGGTCGCCGATGGCTTGAGCCGCCACCTGATCGACCGAGATGCCGTTCTTGATGTCCGCACCCTTGGTCTTCTTGGGATGGACTCCGGTGAGGTAGGAGGCCGCCGCCCGGGCATGGTCGCCGGGTCCGTCGCCCAGGGCCCGGCCGTTGTTCTGCGTGAGGCCCGAAAGCAGCATCCAGTCCTGGCGGGTCGAGGCCAGAGGTTTCAGGATCTCCGGAATCTCGAACCGGGCCCCCTCGGCCGCCGGGGTCCAGCCCTCCATGATGATTCCGTTGGGCACGTAGGCGAAGCTCAGGCGGCAGGGGGCGGCCACCAGGTCACTGCCCCGGCCGGCGAACGCCGGCGCCATGGCGTCGAGCATGGGCAGCGCGACGGCGGTCCCCAATCCACGCAGAAAGGTCCTTCGGTGCAGATGTTTTCCAGTGATCATCTTGCTTCCTCTCCCCGCCTCATCCGGAACGGCATGCTGTTGGCGATCTCCAACACCAGACGGGACAATCGGTAGTAGTCCTGCTCCAACCCCAGGAGGATCCTGTCGACGGCGGGCCGGTCGTATGCTTCCAGTCCCCGTCCCAGGGCGTAGGTTAGCATTTTCTCGGTCAGACAACGAGCGAAATCCTTCCGGTCTTCCACCAGGATAGCGCGAAGCTCCGACGGGTTGGTGAAGGACCGCCCCCCCGGGAGCGTCCCGGCGGAGTCGATGGGGAATTTCCCCTGGCGGGTTCGCCAGGCGCCCACCGGGTCGTAGTTTTCCAGTCCGAAACCCAGGGCGTCCATCTTGATGTGGCAGGAGGCACATCCCGGGTTGGAGCGGTGCTGCTCCAACTGTTCCCGCAACGTTGCCTCGAATCCCACCTTCTCCGCCTCCAGCTCGGGAATCCCGGGAGGAGGATCGGGCGGCGGCGTCCCCAGGATGTTCTCCAGCAGCCACTTCCCGCGGAGCACCGGCGAGGTGCGGGTGGGGTAGGAAGACAGAGTGAGAATGCTTGCCTGGGTCAGGACGCCGGCACGTTGGAGGCCGTCGAGCTCGACCCGCCGGAAGTGGTCGCCCTCGATGCCCTCGATCCCGTAGTGACGCGCCAGGCGCTGGTTCAGAAAGCTGAACCTGGCATCCAGGAACTCGAGAATGCTCAGGTTCTCGCTCAGGACCGTTTCGAAGAAGAGCTCCGTCTCCCGCCTCATGGAGGCGCGCAAGGGGGCATCGAAGTCTGGGAAAAGGTCCGGGTCGGGACGGACCTCGGTCAGGTTGCGGAGCTCCAGCCACTGCCCGGCGAAATTTTCGGCCAGCGCCCGCGCCTTGGGATCGGCCAGCATGCGGCGCACCTGCGCCTTCAGGACGGCAGGGTCGTCCAGTTCCGAGCTGTCGGCCAGGCGGAACAGCTCGTCGTCGGGCATGCTGCTCCAGAGGAAATAGGAGAGCCGGGCCGCCAGTTCGTGGGAATCGATCTCGTGGGCCAGATGAGGATCGGTGGGGTCCGGGTCCCGCTCGATCCGGAACAGGAAGTGGGGGGAGACCAGGACCGCCCGAACCGCCACCCGCATCGCCTCGGCAAAGGAATCGCCCTCCTTGCAGGCCATCTCCACCAGCCGCAGGACCGAGTCGACTTCGCCTTCCCGCACCGGCCGCCGGTAGGCCCGGCGCAGCAACCGTTCCAAGATCCGGCGGGCGCAATCGGGCTGGTACCCGCCGTCCGGGTCGCCGCAGGTCATGAGCCTGCGGTGGCTTTCGGTCAGGGGAAGCGGCCGCGCCTTCAGGGGGCCCAGGAGCAGGAAGTTGTCCACGAACAGTTTCCGCTCTCCCTTGTAGGAGTTGTCCCGGTCCACCGGCTCCGGGATGTTCTCCATACCGTCGGATTCGAAGTGGGCGTACAGTTCCAGTTTTCCCACTCCGGCGTCCAGGGTGACGTCGAAGGTCCCCCGCTCGTAGACGTTCGGCTCCACCTCGAAGGTCTTCATCCGGTTGCCGTCGAAGGAGACCGCCATGATGCCGTTGGCCGGCATGGGCGGGGGCGGTTCATCCTTCTTGGGCCGGTACCGGCGGTCCACGACCCGGATCCGGAGTTCGTATTCGCCCGCTGTCGGAAATTCGTGATCGATCCGGTAGTCCCCGGCGGGGAAGAATCCCTCGTGCTCCGCCTCCCGGGGCGCCAGGTATTTCACCAGGGTCGCCTCCACCGGAGGCCGGGCCACGATGGCCGCTTCGGCGATCCGCTCCGCCGCCGCCATGTATTTCTCCATCAGGATGGGAGGCAACGAAAGCACGTCTCCGATGTTGTCGAAGCCGTAACCCGAGTCGTCCGCCGGAAAGTCGGCCGCGGGTTTCAGATCCACGCCCAACAGATCGCGGATGGTGTTGTTGTATTCCGCCCGGTTCAGGCGCCGGGCCGTGACGCGCCCCGGGTCGGGCCGGTTGTCACCGGCAGCATCGGCCGAGTCCCCGACAAGGTTTCGAATCCACGCCAGCACCGCCTCGACGGCCTTGGGCTCGGGCCGTGCCTGGCCGGGAGGCGGCATCTCGCCGCGGACCAGCTTCTCCCGAACCTGCTTCCAGAGGGCCGGCTCCCGCGGACCGGGACCGGAGTCGGGAAAGGAGTCCAACTCCAATCCGCCGGTCTTCAGTTGGCGATTGTGGCAACCGACACAGTTTTCGTTCAGGAAGGGCAGGACCGAGTCCCGAAAGGCGTGGCCGTCTCCGGCTTTGGCACGCGCCGCCGCTTCCAACGGCGCAATTCCCTGGAGGACCAGAACCGACGACAGGAAAAGGGAAAGTACAGGGCGGCTCATGGAGACCTTCTTGAAATATAACCCAAGTCCCGGACCGGGGAAAAGCCGGCGGGCAACCTGTTTTCGACGGACCGAAACCATATCTCCTTCACTCACTGAGGTTTGGGGCGACAGAATCCCGTCCCCGAACGAACTCTGGTACGATCCTCACGCCACGGGGCGTAAGGTCACTACTACTCAGGAGAGCTGAACGATGGTGCCTGCCGATTCCCATCATCTTGCAACCGTGCGTGGGAAACGCAAAACGGCAAAACCGACCGGCCGCACTTGGTTATTCGCCTCTGTGTTTTCAATTCTTCTCCTGGCGGAGTCCGTGCCGGCGGTCGTGACCCTGAAAGTCGGCGGCAGCGGAGGCGCCGTTCCCTTCCCCCACTCCAACGGCCGGCAGATCGGGCGGAACCAGGCTGGGCTCTGGTTCGTCGCCTACGACGGCAAGTCCCCGGGCGGCAGGACCATCTTTCTGGCCGTCTCCAAGAGCGGAGACCCCGAGTTCGCCGGCGACTTTCACCCGCCCGTGCCGCTGGCGGGAGGGTCCCCCGGGAATCGCATCGCCGGAGCGGAAGGCGGCGCCAGCGCGGTGAGCTTCGTCCTCGACGGAGACGACGTCCTGCACCTGATCTGGCAGGGCACCGGTCCGGACGCCATCTGGTACAGCCGTTGCGACGTCTCGGGAGCCGGCGCGTCCGGCAGGATCCGGGACGCCGGCAACTGGGCGCCGGCCCGGCGGGTCGACGACTCGGCGAAGGAACCTCGAATGGGGGATCTGGCCGTCGACGAAGCGGGTCGGCTCTGGATTGCCTACAGTCAGGCGTCTCCGGTCGCGGACGGCCACTCGCGCCTGCAGGACGGCGGAGTCGCGTACGACCGCCACAACGGACGCAAGGAGTCGGACGAGATCTGGATGGCCACCCCGTCAGACCGGGGTTGGACCCGCAAGGTCCTGACCCTGCCGGGCGCCTTCCGGGCGCCGGTGATGGACCTGGACCCCGGCGGCACGCTCCACATGGCGTTCTCCCGCGACGACTCCTGGCTCCTCTACTATCTCCAGATCCCCGACCTGGCCCGGTCCTTCGCCGAGGACCGGGACCTGACCCGGATCCTGCCGCACGGCCCCTGGAGCGGGACCGGCTTCGTCAACTACAGCGTGGTCGGGTGGGGCAAACGGGCGCTGGTGGTCTTCGAGAAGTCGGAGCACATCATTCTCTACTGCTATTTCGACGGCCGGGACTGGACCCGGAAGCCGCTGCACTACGGCCGGGACAAGTTCCACCGCCCCCAACTGGCCCGCGACGAACACGGCGTCGCCTGGGTCTTCTGGTCCAATTCGACGCGCGGCCACACCTTTTATTCCCGTTGGCTGGGAACCCGGTTCAGCGCCCCGTACGAAAGCCGGACCCTGGCCGGGGACCCGCTGCTCCACAAAGAGGCCACCAACATTCCGACCAACGAGCTGTCCGCCGGACCCGCCCTGAGCGACTTCCACACGGTCCAGAAGCAGGTCTCGCCGGGCTCCGGGAGCCTGGGAATGACCCTGGCCGCCACCGCCTCCACCGGTGGCGGCGTCTTCTTCGACTCGCTGGCGGTCCCGGACCTCAAAGTGGAATCGGGCCGCAAAGTGCTGTTCCTGGACATGTTGGAGGTGAGCGCCGCCGACGGACTGGTCGAGAGCCTCCATCCCATGAAAAAGCACCCGGCCAATCCGGTTCTGAGAACCGGACCTCCGGGCAGCTTCGACGACCTCCGGGCCCACGCCTACGGCGAAGTCCTCTACGACGAGGGCCGCTTCCGGATGTGGTATTCGGGCCTCTCCCGGGAATACGCGGCCAACCAGCGGTCGCCTCACTACGTGGGCTACGCCGAAAGCCGGGACGGGGTGAAATGGGTCAAGCCCCATCTGAACCAGGTGGAATACAAGGGCTCCAGGGCCAACAACATCATGGACATGGGCGGGGAAGGCAACAGCGCCTACATGCCCATGGTGATCAAGGACGACCGGGAGACGAATCCGGAGCGCCGCTACAAGGCCATCGTGGCCACGCGGGGCAATCCCCTGCTCTATTCTTCCGACGGCATTCACTGGACCTACGGAGGGCGTGTCCGGATGTCGTTCGGCGACCGGCGCAACTTCTTCTACGACACCCTGGAGACCAATCCGGAGCGGAGATGGAAGGTGTACTCCCACTGCGGGCGGGAGACCTACCGCTCGGTCCGGATGACCTGCGTCTACTGGAGCTCCGACCTTCTGGAATGGACCAGCGATCCCAGGAACCCCAACATGTTCCCCCGGGCCGGCCTGGAAGCGGAGCAGCACCTGACCTCGGTCTGGCTGGACGGCGGCCTGTATCCCGGCATGTTCGACATCTGGGGCCCCGATCACCGGATGCCCCAGCAGTTGATCGTCAGCCGGGACGGACTCAATTTCGTCCATGTCTTCGACGGGGAGCCGGTGATCGAACTGGGCCGGGAGGGAGAATGGGACGCCGGCTGGGTCTCTCCCGTGAACGTCCCCTTGGACGTCGACGGCGAATTCTGGATCTACTATTCCGGCAGCGCGACCACCATCGGATGGTTCCACGATTGGATCCACACACCCATGCATACCGGTCTGGCCACCATCCGGCGGGACGGGTTCGTCAGCCTGTCGGTAGCGGAAGGATCCGAATCCGGCTCCTGGACCACCATTCCGCTGAAGCCCACGGGGGCGCCCCTGGAGTTGGAACTGAATGCAACGGGACTCTCCCGGGGCCGGGGCCGGATTCAGGTGGAGCTATTGCAGGACGACCGGATCGTGACCCGGAGCAACGCCGTGACCGGAGACGGCCTGGCGGTCCCGGTCTCCTGGCCCTATGGGGGCAGGCAGCTCAGTCTTCCCACGGGAGGAGACCCGCTCCGGCTGCGATTCCGTTTGCAGGGTCGCGCCCGGCTCTACAGTTTCTCTTTCCGGTGATGCCGCAAAGCCGCGGCCCGGCCGGATTCCGGTCCCATGCGAAATCCCATCTCGACCGAGGCGCGCTCGCGCATTCTCACCATGTTCGTCCTGGTTCTTGCCGGGGAATTGGTGTACAGCCTGCCGTTTCACGTGCTCCGCTTCTTCCGCCCGACGGTGCTCGAAGTGTTCGGCTTTTCCAACGCCGACCTGGGCGACATCTTCGCACCCTACGGCATCACCGCGATGCTCTGCTATTTCCCGGGCGGGATTCTCGCCGACCGCTTCTCGGCCCGGAAGTTGATGAGCATTTCACTTGTGGTCACGGCCGCGGGCGGTCTCTATCTCATGACCCTGCCCGGGATCCTGGGCATGTCGATCCTGTACGCCTTTTGGGGGGTGACCAGCGTACTCCTCTTCTGGTGCGCCTTGATCCGGGCGACCCGGATGTGGGGTGGACGACTGAATCAGGGCCGGGGGTTCGGCCTCCTGGACGGCGGCCGCGGTCTGATCGCGGCTCTGTTCGCCAGCGCCGGCGTCCTCTTGTTCAGCCTCCGGATCGGCGCCGATCCGGCGCTCGCCGACCCGGCCGAACGCGCAGCCGCCCTGCAGGCGGTCATCCTGTTCTACACCGTCTCCACTCTGGCGGCGGCCGCAGCGGTGTGGTGGCTCATACCCGAGACGGCCGCCGTTGAGCCAAAACGGCAGCGGCCAACCTGGTCGAACGTCAAGCGGGTCCTGGGCATTCGGGCGGTGTGGCTACAGGCCGTCGTCTTGATCTGCGCCTATTGCGGCTTCAAGGGCCTCGACAACTACTCCCTCTACTACTACGAAGTGCTGGGAATGAATGAAGCCGGCGCCGCCGGCTTCGCCGCCACCATGGGCTACCTCCGTCCCGGCGCCGCTATCCTCGCCGGGATCGTGGGCGACCGGTTCGGCATCGCCTGGACGATCACGGCGCTGTTTACCTCCCTCGCCGCGTGCTGGGGCGCTCTGGCATTCCTTGGAACCCGTCCCGAACTGGTGCTGATCCTGTACGCGAATCTGATCGTGACGGTCGTTGGCGTGTACGCCCTGCGCGGCCTCTACTCCGCGCTCCTGGAGCAGACGCGTGTTCCGCACGCGCTGACCGGGACCGCGGTCGGCGTGATCTCCCTCGTCGGCTACACGCCGGACATCTTCTACAACATGATCGCCGGGCGGCTGCTGGACGCGACACCCGGCATCGGCGGGCATCAAAACACCTTCCTCCTGCTCTCGGGCCTGGCCACCGTGGGGCTCGCAGCCGCCGCAATACTGCACCATGGCTACGGGCGCGGGACCGGACGGAGTGGTTCGGGAAGCTCGGACAAGTAGGAGGCCGTCCCACTGCAGGGTGGCGGTCCGGACCTTCAATCCCGGCCCTGACCACCGGCCCTCAACTGCTGCTCCAGCAGTTGGCCGGCGACTTCCAGGAAGTCCCGGTAGGTGACGATCCCCACCAGCCGATCGTCTTGGACCACCGGCAGGCACCCGATCTTCTCTCGCCGCATGATGGCGATGGCGTCCACCGTCAACGTCTCGGGAGTCACGGTGATGGGGTCCGGCTTCATGATCCGGCGGACCGGCTCCACCTTGCGTTGGCCGGCGCCCTGGCGGATGAAGAAGCTGAATATGGCGCGATAGGAGACTAGGCCGACCAGCCGGTTCCGTTCATCTTCCACCGGGATGTGCCGGACCCGCTCCCAATCCATGATGTTGGCCGCCAGGTCGATGGGATCCTCCGGCTGGACGGTGAAGACCTCCGTGGTCATGTACTGCTCGATCCGCTTGTAGTGGGCGCGCCAGTCGCCGCCCTCGTCCGGTTCGGCCAAGGGCCAGGAATGGACGGGCCTCCCCCGCGTCTGGCGTCGGTAGGTCGCCGCGGTCAGAGCCACGAGATTCTCTCCCCGGCGCCGGCCGCCTCCCATCCGCGAATACGATCGCAGCAGCCAATCCGCACCCGTCTGCCCCTTCTCCACCCGTTTTTCGATGACGTCCAGATAACGCTTGATGTCCTCGCCGCGGATCCCCCGGTGTCGGAGACCCTCCCTGGCCACGGGCAGAAGCTGCCGGCGAATCAGTTCCGGGGCGGACATGGACTCTCCGTCCAGCCAGTTCAACTGCGCCTTCAGCCCCAATCGAGCGGCCGACTGGAAGTTGGACTTGACCTCCGCGAAGGAGATCCGGGCGGTGACGTCCTGGTGCTCCTGGGCAAGGCCGGTGACCAGCCCGCAGAAGAAAGCGGCATTGGCCACCTCGTCCACTACAGAGGGACCGGACGGAAGGACCCGATGCTCGATGCGCAAATGGGCGCGGCCCTCGTGAACTCCGTAGCAGGGCCGGTTCCAACGGTAGACGGTGCCGTTGAACATGCTGAGCGCCTTGAGCTTGGGCAAGCGGTTGCGGGACAGCGCCTCGAAGGGGTCCTCCGTGCTCTCCATGTTCATCAGGGCCCGGAAACGGGTCACGTCCTCCCGGAAAATGTCCAGCACCGAGTCGCGAACCCAGCGGTCGCCGAAGCCGACGCGGGGCCGCGAACTCCGTGGATAGGCGGAGGGCCGCCGCGTGTCGACCGAGAGTTGGAAGAGGGCGATTCGGGTTTCCCGCCACAGCCTCTTGCTCAGCAGGAGGGGAGAGTTGACGGCGGCCGCCAGCACCGGGGCCGTGGCCAGTTGGGCGATGTTGTAGTACCGGGGAAACTGATCCGGGGGGACTTGGAGGTGCACTTGGAAGCTGGTGTTGCAGGCCTCCAGCATGATGGTTTTGACCGTGACCATCAGTTCGTCGATCCCCCGGATCCGCAGGGAATGCGTCTCGCCGCGCAGTCTGGTGATGGCCTCCGAGAGGGTATGGTAGCGCTGTTGCGGACTCATGTTCCGCATCGTGAGGTGCGACAGGGTCAGGGTCGGCAGGATGCCCGCCAGCAGGATTCGCGCCCCGTGGGTGCGGGCCGTAGCCGCCAACTCCGCGATCGATTCATTGAGCTGGCGCTCCAACTCGGCCAGACAGCCGCCCCGGAACTCCAAGGGATCGAAGTTGATTTCCAAGTTGAACCGTCCCAGCTCGGGAGTGACGTGGGAGTCCCGGCAGTCCTTCAGAATCCGGGGACCCAAGGGAGCCGGCTGCCAGGAATCGTCCACCAGGAAGAGTTCCTGCTCGATGCCGATCCGCGGCGGACCCGGCTCGATCTTGTCCTGCTCGAGCATCTGACGAAGGGCTCGCAGGTCGTCGAGCACAGCATCAATGAAGCTGTGCTGATCTGCATGGTGCGCCAACTCGTCCATCCGTTCTCCTCAAGTTCGTCGCTTGGGAGGAGAGAAGCCGTCTCCGAATCAGTCGCCGGATCCGGAAAAAAAGTCGATGCTCCTGCTCACGAATTCCGGCGACCAGATGCGAATCCGGGACACCTTTCCGGTGTCGTCGAACGAGCCCACGCCGATCCAGCCTTCCGCGAACGTCCTGTCCCGGGCAGTCATGATGGGCTCGGACAGGTCGTTGACGAAGACCTGAATGGAGCCGCTCTCCAGATCCCGCCGGATCCGGACCTGGTGCCAATCCCGCTCGCCCCAGTCGTGTCCGGCGGTGGTCGTCGTGGAGATCTTCACCCGCGCCTGGCCGTTGACCACGAATATGTTGTGGGCGTGGTCGTCGGACTTGGAAGCGATGTGGGCGTAGTAGAAATGCGCCGGATCCTGGAACCCGAAAAAGAAGCAGAGATCCCGGTGACCGTATTCCCGGCCCGTCTGCCGGACCCGCAGGTCCGCCACGAAACTGCCGAACTGCTGACCGTCGACCAAGGCGATGTTCAGGGGGGACCGGTGCGGCGGATCGTACCGGCTCTTCTGGAAATGCTCGAGCGCCGGCTCCCCCTGGCTCCGGCCGGAGTAGCGCCACGCCGCCGGATCGGAGAAGACGAAGTCCCGGAGCGCCTCCTTGCTCCCCATCGTCTGGTAGTAGAGCAGCCGGTGTCCCGCCGGCACTTCGGGCCCGGGCGCCGGCGTCAGGTCCACCATCACGACCTCCGTCGTGGTGGGAAACCGATGGGGCACGGGAAGGGTGACCCGGTCCCGGGCCAACCACTCGACGCTGCGGGTGAAGACGGTCTGGAAGCCGACGCAGTGCAGTGAGTTCCGGTGCTCCTGACCGCGCCAGTGGTGTCCCATGAGATTGGTGACGACCCGGCCCTTGCCGTAGGGAATCACCCAGACCAGGGGCTCGTGCTGGCCCGACCCGGCTTGCCTCGGGTCCGAATAGGCGGACGCCAGAACCGTCATGTCCAAGGCGGGTCCCCGCTGGCCGTGATACAGCTCGTCGGTGGCGTGCATCCAGCGGGCCGGAATTCCCTTCATGATGGGATGCTCCGGCTTTCGGATCCGGACCAGGTAGGAATGGCGCCGTCCGTGTCCGGCACCGATTCCGGCGCCTTGAGCGATACGCAGGAGCCGGCCGCTGGCGTCGTCGACGGCGATGGCGTCGCCGTAGTCCCGGCCCCGCCAGCCCAGGCCGATCATCCGGTTGTATTCCTCCCATTCGGGAAAGGCGTTGTTGGCGGCGTGGACGATGGCCAGCCCCCCTCCGGAATGGACGTACTCCTCCAATGCCTCCTGCACCGCTCGGGGCCAGGACTGACCGTTGTAGTTGCTGACGACCACGTCGAACGCCCGGAAATCCGGCCGCCACCGCCGCCAGGCGTCCGATTCGGCATCTTTGGGCGGGCTGCTGGAAGTGACCACCTGAAACAGTCCGGCGCGCTCCAGGGCGCCGCGGAGCGACTCGCTGGTCTCCACCCAGTTGTGATTGTTCTGCCCGTCGATCAGGAGAACGCGGATCTTCCCTTCTCCAAGGGGTTCCCCGCCCGGAAAAAGCAAAAAGAGGCAAATCAGGCAGCCGGTCCAGGTCCGAATCATGGTGGGGTCGTACCTCCTGTTCTCAGGCCGGGGACCGGCCGGGAATCTGATTTCGAAGGAAATTGTATGGAGACGCGGCAGGTCCGACAAGTACCTGCTCGCCGATTGCCGGCAATAGATGAAACTGCCGGTCGATCACTCCCGTTGTGCCGGCGATCTCGATCCGGAATCTTCGCTGCCTCGTCTCAGTCCGCCGCGCGTATCACTCGCACGCCGCCGGATGGCGCAAATGTAATGCCCCGCCGCACCACCCGAACCGTGTGGCTAGGGTCCAACCGCAACGCCACGCGCGACAACACGCGAGCCAGTACGATCTTCATCTCATAGCTGGCGAACGCCGCGCCGAGACAGTGGCGCACGCCTCCGCCGAACGGGAAGAACGTATACGGATCGACTCGGCGCCCCAGAAACCGGCCGGGGTTGAACGCCTCCGGTTCCGGCCACAACTCGGGTCGGCGGTGGGTGAGGTAGATGCACGGCAACACGATGCTGCCGGCCGGCAAATCATGGTTTCCGATGCGCATGTCCTTTCCAAGAAAGCGGGCCGCGATGGGCAGGACCGGATTGAGCCGAGCCGTCTCCTTGATGACGGAGTCCAGATACCCGAGTCCGGCGACCTGCTCCCCGGCCGGCCCGGACGCCTCCTGTCCCTGCCCGGTCACCGACTCCACTTCGGCCCGGGCCTTGGACAACACCTGCGGGTTCTGCAACAAGCGGTAGATCACCCACGCCAGTGAGGTGGCCGTCGTTTCGTGTCCGGCCACCAGCATGGTGATGATTTCGTCCCGGATTTCCTCGTCGCTCATGGGGCGGCCCTCTTCGTCGCGCGCGGCGACCAGCATGGCCAGGATGTCGGTCCGCTCCTTCCGCCGTGACTCTCTGCAGCAGGCGATCTGGTCATACAAGAGCCGGTCGATGCGGCGGAGCAGGGGATCGCGAAGAGGAATGTAGCGGTGTCGTGTAAGACCGATCCATGTCTCGAGCGGCCCCGCGATGAAGTTCAACCAACGGATCAGCCGCGCGCGCAGGTCCGACAGCGGTGGACCCTCATCCACTCCGAAAACGGCGCGCAGAATGATTTCCAGGGTGATTTGCTGCATGCGCGAATGAATTGGAAACGACCTTTCCAGCGGCCAGGAATCGATCGAACGATCGGTAATCCCGGTCATCAATTCGCCGTACAACCGCATTCGTTCGCCGTGGAACGGCGGCATCAACAACTTGCGTTCCCGTTTGTGCCGAGCGCCGTCGAGCAGCAATATCGAGTTGGGGCCCAGGATGTGCTCCAAGCTCACCCGGTTGGCCTGTCCGGCCCGCAGGTGTTCGGGGTCGCCGGTAAAGATTTGCCTGATGGCCGCGGGATCGCTGAAAAAGACTACCGGCGGAGTTCCGATCAGGCGAAGGGTGAAGGCGTCGCCGTAGTTCTCGGCACATGTCCGCAGGAACGGAACGGGGCGGAAGATCCATTGGAACATCTGGAAGAAGCGCGGGGCTCGCGGTCCAGGCGGCAACTCGGCCATGCGATCAGTCTAACGACTTCCCCAAGGCCTTGTTCCTGCACGATGTCATTCTCCGTTATTCTGGATTGGTGCATACGATCCGCGAGAATCAGCCCAATTTGGAGAAGTCTCAATGAAACCGCCAATGGACCACTACGTCGATCTGAGCGATCATGACATCCAAGTTCGGAGAGTCCTGCGCAACATCGCACCGGCACAACTCTACGAGGAGGCGCTGAAATACGATCGCGGTTCCGCGATTGCCGATTCCGGGGCTTTGATCATCTCCTCGGGCGCCAAGACCGGGCGCAGCCCGGGCGACAAGCGGGTCGCCGTTCATCGTGATTCGAAAGACCGGATCTGGTGGGGTTCCATCAACGTGCCGCTCCAGGAGAACAACTTCCTCATCAACCTGGAGCGGGCCGTCGACTATCTCAACACCCGCGAACGGCTGTACGTCACCGACGGCTACGCCGGGTGGGATCCACGCTACCGCCTCAAGATCCGGGTCATCTGCACTCGCGCCTACCACGCCCTGTTCATGTACAACATGATGATCCGGCCCTCGGAGGAGGAACTGGAAGACTTCGGCGAACCCGATTTCATGATCTACAACGCCGGCCACTTTCCGGCCAACCGCCACACCGCGGAGATGACCTCCAAGACCAGCATCGACCTGAGCTTCGAACGCCGGGAAATGGTGATCCTGGGAACCGAGTACGCCGGAGAGATGAAGAAGGGCGTCTTCACCGTCATGCACTACTTGATGCCCAACGCGGGGCAGCTCTCCATGCATTGCTCCGCCAACACCTCCGCCCAACTGGACAACGTGGCCCTCTTCTTCGGCCTCTCCGGAACCGGCAAGACGACGCTCTCGGCCGACCCCAACCGCCGCCTCGTCGGCGACGACGAGCACGTCTGGAGCGACCGGGGCGTCTTCAACATCGAGGGCGGCTGCTACGCCAAGTGCATCGGGCTCACCGAGCAGAACGAGCCCGAGATCTACCGCGCCATCCGCTACGGCACGGTCCTGGAGAACGTGGTCTACGATCCGGACCGCCGGCAGGTCCACTACGACGACGGTTCCATCACCGAGAACACGCGTGCGGCCTATCCCATCGAGTTCATCCCCAATGCGGTGATCCCGTGCCAGGTCGGGCATCCGCGCAATGTCATCTTCCTCACCTGTGACGCCTTCGGCGTGCTTCCTCCCGTCAGCCGCCTGACTCCGGACCAGGCCATGTACCACTTCATCAGCGGCTATACGGCCAAGGTGGCCGGGACCGAGGTCGGGGTCACCGAACCCAGCGCCACCTTCTCGGCCTGCTTCGGAGCGGCGTTTCTGGCGTTGCATCCCAGCCGCTATGCCGAACTCATGGGTGAGAGGATCCGGCGCCACCAGGCTCGCGTCTGGCTCGTCAACACCGGCTGGTCGGGAGGTCCCTACGGCGTCGGGAGCCGGTTCTCGCTTCCCCACACCCGCGCCATCATCGACGGGATCCACGACGGCAGTCTGGACCAGGCGCCGGCCGTGCGGGACCGGCACTTCGGCTTCGACATGATCACCGAGTGCCCGGGGGTTCCCCGGGAGCTGATGGCGCCGGAGGGGACTTGGGCGGATCCGGGGGCCTACCGCAGCAAAGCCCGGGAACTGGCCGGATTGTTCAAGGACAACTTCACGAAGTTCGAGCAGGGGACTTCGGCCGGCATCCGGCAGGCGGGTCCTGCGTAGGAGCCCCTGTCAGCACCGTCGCGTCGGCGTGATGTGCCCGGTTTGCGACCGTAGGGGCAACCCTTGCGGGTGCTCGCGCGGGGGGTGGTCCAAACGTCATCAACGGACACCTGATCATGCTCGGTCCGGGCGCCCCTGCATTTTTCGAATATCCCAGTTTGCAGGGGCACCCCTTGTGGGTGCCCTTTCTTTCGAGTGTCCCGGTTGGTAGGGGCACCCCTTGTGGGTGCCCTCTTCGGTCCCAAGCGGAGCAAGACGTGGGCAGCAAGCCGCCGGAAACTAGCGGCAATGAAGAGGGGGACAGGGATGTCCCCCCTCCTAGTTCAGACGCACCATCCGCTGGACCCGGTGGCCCTGGATGTCGCACAGGTAGACGTCGCCCCGGGAATCGACGGCGACGGCATGGACCCAGTTCAATGAACCCGGCTCCGGATCCGATTCTCCAATCGTGCCCAGGGGAAAGGTCCAGTGCTCCAGGACCCGGCCTTCCGTGTTGAGCTTCATGAGGAGCTGGTCCTTGGGAGGCGCCCCCAGCCGGCCGCCGCTCCCCCAGCGCATGGGCGACGATCCGCAGACGTAGATTTCGTCGGTTTCGGTGACCCAGATCCCCCAGGGCACCATGAGATTCCGCCACTCGGCCAGAAATCGGCCGCTTTGATCGAACACCTGGACCCGGGCGTTGCTGCGGTCCGCCACGTAGAGTCGGCCCTTGGAGTCGACGACGATGCCGTGGGGCGTGTCGAACTCTCCCGGGGCGGTTCCCAGCTTGCCCCAGGTCTTGACGAAGCGTCCTTCGGCGTCGAAGTGCACGACCCGGCTGTTGCCGTAGCCGTCGGTGACGAAAATGTCGCCGGCGGGGGTGATGGCCATATCGGTGGGACGGTTGAAGTGGCGGTCGTCCTCCCCCGGCTCGCCGGGTGTTCCCAGCGTCAGGAGCCGCTCACCCCCGGGCGTGTACTTGTAGATGGCGTGGGCGCCTGCATCCGACAGCCAGACGTTGCCCTCCGGACCGATCTTCATATGGTGGCCGCTCTTGAAGCTCGCGTTGTCCCAGGACCGGACCAGTGATCCGTCGCGGTCGAAGACCTGGACCGGAGTCTTGCCCCGATGGAAGATCCAAACCTGGTCCTGGGCGTCGACGGCCAGGCCGGGCATCTGTCCCCACGTCAGACCGGCCGGTCTTCGAGGCCATTCCGGATCCACCCGGTATCCAATGGCCAGGTTGACCTTGTCCGGAGCCGCGGCGCTCCCGGAGAAGATTCCACCGGACCCGGTCAGAAACCAGGAAAGGCCCAAAATGCTCCCCAGGGCGATGGCCTGCACCATGAGATATCTTCTATTCATACTTCTCCCTTTCTACCCTTCCCCGATCACAATCTCTTGAGACGAATGTCCTTAAACTCTACGTGAATGCCCGGATCGTGCAACTGCAAAGCGATGCCTCCCTCCTCCAGGCGCCCGGACTCGGCGTTGTCGGTGAATTCGGACGAGAGCTTGCCGTTGATGAAAAACCGGCCGTGGTTGCCCCGCGCGATGATGTGGACCCGGTTCCATTCGGGGCGGCGATTCACATCATCAACCGTCAGCGGATCTTCGATCCGCGTCAACCGGGGCGTCTCGTCGGCACCGATGACCAGCCGGGTCCCGCGGGGATTGGAAGGTTCCGGGCGGGAGCCGAAGTGGAAGTCCCAGGAGCCCAGAATATTCTCTCCGATGCCCACGTGCCCCAGGTCGGCGTGATAGCTTTCGAAATGGCGCTTCCCGGTCACGTCGACCCGGGACCGGATGTCGATGCCGGTGTTGGCCTCGGTCAGCAGCCGATAGCTCAACTTGAGCTCGAAGTCGCGCAGGTCCCGGTCCTTCCAGAGCAGGTAAGAGGTCCGTCCCCGGCACTTGCCGATCAGGCGCCCCTCGTGGACGGACCAGTCCTGGAGGGTCCCTCCACCGGCAGCCTGCCACCCGTCGAGACTCGAACCGTCGAAGATGGACACGAACCCCTCGTCCTCGTCCGAAGCTGAACCGCCGCATCCCAACAGCAGTGCGCTGGTCAGGAGCGCCAGGATCGAGAGTCGAAACAGCCTGGGCCTGACATTGCTTCGGTCCGGCCCCGACATCATTGGCCGCCGTCCTCCCGTTTCTTTCCGTACGTATGACGGCTGAAGATCGCCTGGATTTCGGCGGCGCTGCCCGCCGCCAGCAACTCGGCCATGCGCGACTCCTCCTCCTGCTGCATGGCCCGGGCGTTGACGAGCACCGGCTCGAGCTGGTCCGCGGGAAACTTGCAGGCGCCGTTCTCGTCCATGTGGATGATCTCGCCGGGTGAAACGTCCATGCCCGCCACCGTCACCGGCACGTTGACGGCGTGTATGGCCATGGGGCCGTGGCCGGGAGTGGCGCCGCTGAGCAGGTACTGAAATTCCATGGGACGAATCTCGTCCAGATCGCGGGACGGACCGTTGGAGATGGCCCCCACGCAGCCGATGGCTTTGAGGGCGGAGGTCATATTGCCTCCCGACAGGCCCACCTTGCCGGCGATCTCAGGCGGGAAGTTCTGCTGGAAGACAAAGACCGTGGGCTGCTCGGACGCCTCCATGGCCTCCAGCACGTCGATGAAGGTCAGTTGCTTGTAGGTGGGATCGGGGAGCCCGTAAATGCAGGTGACGGCGCAACCCACGGTGCGGCCCAACTCGGGATACATGCAGCGGATCGACTGGTCCGTATACCAGTTCGTGGTCCAGGGATTGTAGAGCCCCAGGCACAGGGGGTGGTCCGGGTAGGTGGCCACCACGTTGGTGATGGAGGGGGTGTCGAAGTTCTTGAGTTCTTCCAACATTTCAGATCGGTCCATGTTCTGTTCCTTTCCCGTCAGGCGCGGAATCGAGTTCGCGGCCGGCACCGGCGGCCGGCCCATATCATCACAGAAGAACCCGGTGGTTGGAAGTGCCGGGGGCGCCCGTGCGTAGTAGACTGGGCGGGAGTGCTCCGCTGCGGGGCCGGCCGAAACGGGGAGAATTCCATGGAGATCGTTCGAGAGAGAGACAAGGCGGCCACCAGCCGAGCCGCCGCCGCCAGGGCCTCATCCAAGCTGCGGGAGGCCATCGACCGCCGGGGCGCCGCCCGATTCTGCGTGGCTACGGGCAGCTCTCAGTTCGACTTCCTGCAGGCCTTGACCTCGGACCGGTCCATCGACTGGTCCCGGACCACCATGTTTCACTTGGACGAGTACACCGGAATCTCCGAAAACCACCCCGCCAGCTTCCGGCGCTATCTCCGGGAACGCCTGGTGGATCGGGTGCAACCGGGCGAGGTGCACTTCATCCAGGGAGAAGCGCCCGACCCCCGGGCGGAGTGCCACCGGATCTCGGACCTCATCCGGCAGGGCCCCATCGACGTGGCTTTCATCGGCATTGGAGAAAACGGCCACCTGGCCTTCAACGACCCGCCGGCCGATTTCGAGACCGCGGAGCCTTACATCCTGGTCACCCTGGACACCGCCTGCCGGCAGCAGCAGGTCTCCGAGGGCTGGTTCGCAAGCATCGACAAGGTGCCGGCACAGGCGGTCTCCATGTCCATCCGTCAGATCATGAGCGCCGCGTCCATCGTCTGCACCGTTCCCGGCATCCGCAAGGCCGAGGCGGTCCGCAATTGCGTGGAAGGCGAAGTCACTCGGCTGCACCCCTCTTCCATCCTCCAGACCCACGCCGATTGCCACCTCTATCTGGACTTGGATTCCTCTTCCCTCCTGGGTCCTGCCTCCGGTTGAGGGTCTCAAGCCGGCGCGAAGCTTCACGACGGGCCATCCGGTAGAATGGCTCACAAGTCTGGACAATTTGCTGGTTCCGATTGGAGGAACGGGAATTCGGTTGCAGATTTCGAATCTCGCTCGTTATCAGGTATGCAGGCAAGATTTGACGGGAACCCGGTCGAGAGGAGGGACAAACGCCGGAGCCGCCGGGCCCCGGCTGCGACTCGGCAATCGGAGAAGTCCCGAAGCGCCGCCATTGCCGGATGGAAAAGGAAACGGTCCGGTACAGAGAGTCGATCTGGAGCGTTCCGGCTACGTGGCGGGACGCCTACTTCAAACTGTTCGTTTCTCTGGTTATCGTGGCCACAGGCCTGATCGTATGGCACGAGGTGGCCGATGGGACGACGGGCGGCGGCGTGGAGACGTTCCTGGCCATCGCGCGGGGGCTGTCGCCCGTGGTCGTCGTGGTCGCTGCCTGGAGCGTGGTCTCCGTGGAGGTGGGAAGGATGTTTTCGGAGTGGTATCTCAATCGACGTTATGCCAAGGGATTGGCTGAGGGACGCGCCGAGGGGCGAGCTGAGGGACGCGCCGAGGGGCGGGCCGAGGGGCGAGCCAGAGAGCGTGAGCGCTGGGAATCCTGGAACCGCGCGCGCGTGGTCGCCGAGGAACAAGGCGCCAAGTTCATCGATCCACCGCCGACCGCCGCTGGCGGTCATCAGACAGACGGGTGCGCGTGAAGGATTCGTCGGATCCTAACCGCTCTCCAATTGGGCAGAGGATTATAGGCTGCCGGCAGCATTCCGTCTTTCGCTTGGAATTTCTTGAGGTCGGGAAGAATGTTTTCGGAGTGGTATCTCAATCGACGTTATGCCAAGGGACTGGCTGAGGGGCGCATTGAGGGGCGCATTGAGGGGCGCGCCGAGGGTCAAGCCACGGAACGCAAGCGCTGGGAATCCTGGAACCGGGCACGAGTGGCCGCCGAGGAACAAGGGAAACAGTTTGCCGAGCCGCCTCCTGCGGCCGTTGACGACCGCCAGCCCGGTGAGTGCGCCTGAAACCGGAATACGGAGAACGCGGCCGGACGCCCGATATTCCCCAATCCTGAAAATCGCAAGCGCTGTAGAGGATGCACCCCACCGGCCGGCAACCGGGATCTGCGCGGGTCACGAGACCCTGAGCCGGACCCAGCGGTTGTGGGTGACGGACTCGACGGTGCACCAGAAGTAGACCAGCAGGTCTCCGTCCGGCAGCAGGATTCCCCAGGGCCTCCCGAAGGCGATCTTCTGGTGGGCGTCGATGAATTCGTCCACCGCTTGCGCGGTCATGGTCTCCTCGCCGGCCCGAAACACCACCGCCTGGTTCTCGACGTCGTAATTCTCCAGGTCCCGGGTGATAGCGACGTGGACCCCCTGCGGTTCGCGCCGGTAGTTGTAGATGGCCGCCACCCGCCCGTCGGGAAGCGCGATGGGGGCGCAGAGTTGACCTTGGAGGTTGGTGGGCCGGGGTTCGCTCCAGGTCCGGCCCGCATCGTCCGAAACGACCCAGTGGTCGTTCACGTCCTCCCCCTGTCCGACGCCCCAGGTGCGGGTCCAGAGGGTGGTGTAGATCCGTCCGTCCGGCAACACGGCCTGCATCTGGTCGGCGTAGTGGAGACGTTCCTCCGGGTCGTCGGCCACCACCGACCACTCGTCCCAGGTCCGTCCCTGATCCGAAGAGAAGACGGCCCCCGCCTTCTGGTCCACCGGCCCCTCGTAGCCGTCCGGTTTCCAGGTTTCCAACGGGTACATCCAGCGGTCGGGCGCGAGTATCAGGAACTGGCCCGAGAGGCTGCTCACGTATCTCTCGGGAGGCAGCGGGTTGGGCACCACCTCGGGGCCCGACCAGGACCGGCCCTGATCGGAAGAGCGGAAGAGAACCATCTGAGTCGGCTTCAGTCCCTCAGTGGCCGGGTTGTACATCTCGTCGTTGTCCAGCAGATAACGGGCGGCCGCCATCACCAGGTTGCCGTCCTCCAGAGGAGCGAGCATCGGGGCCCGGTAGCACCAGCCATCCGCCGGGAGGCCGCCGTGAATGCTCCCTTCATTGGCCCAGTTGCGTCCCCCATCCGTGGAGCGTAACACCTCGATGTGGTTGTCCGGACAGCACAAGCCGCTCCCGACGTGTTGCGCCGCCAACATGGATCCGTCCCGGAGGACCCTGACGCAGGGAAAGTAGGCGCCGCGCCCGGGAACGTGGGAGAGAATTCCTCGGTCGACGATTTCGAGCATGGGAATTTCCTTAGAAGAACGCCGTTCGCGCGGAAGACGCTACATTTCGTAGGTCACCCAGGCCGGAGAGCCCCAGGCGATCTCGCCGTCCTCCTGCAGGACCCGAATATAGTAGTAGCTTTCTCCCGACTCGCCCGCGTCGCCGTCCGTGAAGTCCAGGCGGAAGGTCGGCTCGCCGGGGTTCACGGTGTAGAGGACTCGGTTGTCCTTGATCAGGTCCACCCGCTTGATGGTCCCGGTCCCCAGGATGGCCGCCCGGATTCTCACCGGTTGAGAACTGGTGAAGATCGCCCCCATCAGGTGCTCTCCGTCCGACCCCGAGAACCGGACGTCCAGCACGATGTTGTCGGTGGCGGCATACGCCCGGCGGGCCCGTATGGCCTCCATCAGGCTCTCCCGGGTCAGGCGCTCCGCGATGAGGCAGGCGTAGCTGATGTGGGTCGAGAGGTGGTCCGAGGAGGCGATGAATCCCAGCTTGAGTCCCTTCTCCAGGGCGCTCCACGCAGTGCCGTCGCGCCAGGAAGGCGACTTGTTTTCCTGGAGCGTAGGCGTGGGCTCCAGCGTCTTGGGCCGCGGGGAACCCGGATGCTCGTAGGTGTCGCGCATGCCCTGGTAGATCTCCAGCAACGTCTCCACCTCGGGATCGCTGTCCCGCCAGTCGGTCCCGGCGCCGGTGGCGATGGTGTGGGGGATGGAAGTGCCCCCGGCCCGGCGCAGGTAACCGAAGAGGCGCTCGGCTCCGTCCAGACCCATGCGTTCCGCCGTCAGCACCTCCAGGATGTTGTTTCCGCGCTGGGTGAAGAGGACGTTCCGGTGGCCGTTGGGAAACTGGACCGATCGCTCGTACGCATAGAACGCGGTGAAGCTGCCGTCGAGCTGGAACAGATCGGCGAACTTCTGGGTCCGCCACCAGGCGTACGGCTCGGCAATTTCGTGGTTGTGGTCCGAGGTCCCGAGAAAGTCCATGGCGGCGGCGTCCCTGGCGTACCGGTAGGCGTCCAACAGACCGCCGTCGCCGCCCCCGTCCAGGGAGATGTCGGTGTGCCGGTGCGTGTCGCCCCGGTATATGGAGTAGGTCTTCCCGCCCGCCTCCACGCGGTAGGAACGGATGCGCTCCACCTGCTCGGCCTCGTTGGGATGGATCCGGTCCACCGAATCCACGGGGGCGGGGGTCCAGGGCTGAAGCGCCAGGGCAACGCGGCCCGGACTCGATCCCAGCGGGGAGACCACGACTCTTCCGTACTGCGGCAGTCCCGACTTGGCGCTCCTCCCGTCGGTGGCCCAAATTCCCCAGACTCGTCCATCGGCACCCAGAGCGGTGGCCGGCGACATGTCGTTCCGCCCGCTGCTCTGTTGGACCCGCACCAACTCGCTCCATCGGGAGCCGTCATAGCGGGTGACGTGGATCTCCCACATGGGAAAGTAGCGCGGCCTCCCGGCGGGCCCCCGCTTGGTGACGTTGCGGACCAGCAGCCAGGGGCGGCCGTCCGAGTCGATCTGGAGATGGGGAAGCTCCCACTCGCGGCCCGAATCGAGGCGGTCACCCAACGGATGCGCCGTGGTGAGCAACCGGTTGCCTTCGAGACAGGCCACGCCCAACCATCGGGACTCCCTCAGTTCAGTCCCCTCGCGCTGGACCAGCCGGCCCGTGTCCTTGCCACACTCGGCGCCCGACTCGTGCCAGGCCACCCAGATTCGGTCCTGCGGGTCCACGGCCACCGTGGGGGCGGCCTCGAAGCGTTCGGTGCCCGCCACTACCTGGACCGGCTGCCACTCACCGGCAGAGTATCGCCTCAGGTAGACGTCATAGTTCCCCGCCGCGTAGCCGTCCCACACCACGGCCACCGACCCGGACCCGCCGGCGGCAACCGAGGGATTCCAGTTGTTCCCGTCGGCCGAATCGCCCGAGCTGAGCTGGACCGTCTCGCTCCAGCCGGACCCGTCGAAGCTCCGGGCCACGATCTGGCTTCGTCCTTCGACGGACTTCTGCCAGACCAGCCAAAGGTTGCCCGAACTGTCGGCGACGGCCCGGTGATAGATGTCGGGACCCGGCTCCCGGGTCAGACGGTGAAGACCGGACCAGCCCTCGCCGTCATGGCGGCGGGCGTAGAGATCCCAGTTTCCCTCCACCTGCATGGACCAGATGGCCCAGATTCCGCCGTCCGGGTCATGAGCCAGAGCGGTCCGAAACACGTCGGCTTCGCGGGCCAGGACCCAGACCGGTCCCCAGGCGTCCCCCTGCTTGCGCCGGACGCAGACCGAGTCGTCGTAGCGCTCCTCGTACTCTTGCCACGCCGCCCAGAGGTCCCCTGAAGGCGCGGCCATGAGGGCCGGATAATCCTGCTGTCCGACCCGTTCCCCGGCGACCTGGGCCGCCGGCGGCACCCGTTCCACCCGGACTCGATCTCCGAGCCGGGACACGGGCTGAAACAACGGCAGTTCCGCCGGTCCGACGGAGAACTCCTGTCCTCCGGCCCGGACCTGGAACGGCGCCTCGCCCGGATTATCCCAGAGCCGGACGAAGAGGCTGGGGTGCCGGATCCGCGCCCGGTCCGGATCGCGAATCCAGTCCCAGGTGGTGTGGGCCATCCAGCTCTCGGGACCCGTGATCCGGTCGTTGGGGATCTTCGGGTCGACGATGGTGCGCCAACCGGCGCCGAAGTCGTGGCGGTAGACACCGGCGCGGAAATGCTCGGGCGCCAGTTCCGCCTTCTGGCCCGCTTGGAGCCGAAGGTTGCCGGACCAGTCCTCAGGCTTCGAGTCGGTGAGGCCCATGGTGATCCGAAACACCGAGTCCGGAAACCGGATGCCGGAAACCGGCACCGATTCGACCTTCGAATCCAGGGTCGAATCCTGCGTTGCGCATCCCCACAGAGCCGTCACCAGAAACAACGCAACGGAAACCCTCTGCCTCTTCATGGATGAACGTCCCCCGGGTTTTCGGAACGGTTTTCCGGTCTGCCGACCATGAGAAGCGCCTCGCGAGACAAAGTCAATCGGGCGTCACCTGGACCCGGCGTCCGGTTTCGCTGGACTCGTAGGCCGCTTCCACGATGCGCGCCACCTGCAGGGCGTCGTCTCCCGAGGCCGGAACAGTCCCCTCTCCCCACGTCGCCTTCAGAAAATCCTGGACGAAACGCTCTCCGGAGACGCCCCCGTAGGCCGGCGAGGAGCTCAGGGTGTATTCGAATTCCCGCCAGGGGGCGTCGGACCAGTCGGGATGGTCCGTCTCCACCTTGAGCCGCTCGGGGGTTCCGGCGGAGGAAAAATGCAGCCGGCCCCGGCGTCCGTTGACTCCCACGTAGGTGTCGTAACCCCCAACGTTGTGGTAGCCGCCGCCGCTCAGCGCCATGACGAATCCGACGTGGAGCGTACCCACGGTCCCGGAGGCCAGACGGAAGGTGAGCACGGCCACGTCTTCCACGTCGATGTCCTCGCCGCTTCGGGTGGCGACTTCGGCCGACACCGCAACGATCTCCTCGCCGGTGATGAACCGGATCTTGTCGACGTAGTGGCAGCCCAGCCAGGAGAGCATGCCGCCCCCCGAGATCCGTTTCTTGAAGAGCCAGTAGCCGGGATCGCGGAACCGGACCTGGGTCGTGAGCATGCGCAGTTCCACCGACATGAGCGTTCCCAGCAGGCCCTGCGCGATGATCTCCCGCACCTGGCGGACCAGGGGATGGTACCGCCGCCCGTAGAAGACTCCCAGCTTCCGGCCGTGGTCCCGCGCCGACTCGACGACGCGGCCGATCTCCTCCACGGTGGCTCCGATGGGCTTCTCGGCCAGGACGTGATGCCCCGCCTCCAGCGCCTGGATGCAGACGCCCGGGCTCCGGTCGGTGCGCGGGCTGGCCACGGCCAGGTGCGCCCCCCCTGCCAGGATCGACGCCAGATCTGTCGAAACCCGATCCACTTTCGGGCTCCCCGCCTCCTCGACGTCGGGAATGAACCTCTGGCTCTCGGCCCAGACCTGGACCCGATCCACTTCGGGAAGCTGATCCAGAGTCTTCAGATGAGCAATCGAATGGGGATTGTCCAGACCCAGCAAGACCGCGTTGATTTTCCGCATGTGAATACTCCTTACCGAACCCGCCGTGGCGTCGCGAATGTCAAGGGAGAATCAAGACTACCACGTCGGGAAACTGGTAAGCTTGACAGTCTGCGCGAAGGCTGCCGGGGCTTTTCCGGACGCCTCCGGGACCGCCGCTTTCACAATCATCGTCGAGAGGAGAGTCCGCATGAAGCTGAGACCGTTGGGCAAGACGGGACTCATGATGAGTCCCATCGGATTGGGTTGCGCCACTTTCGGGCGGGAGATTGACGAGGAGACCTCGTGGAAGGTGTTGGACTACGCCGTTGAGAAGGGCATCACCTTCCTGGACACGGCCGAAGCCTACGGCGGGGGCAACTCCCAGCAGTACCGGATCAAGGAGTACGGGGTCAAAGACAGGCGCGAGGTCACCGTGGAGATGAACTCCTCGGAGAACATCATCGGCCGCTGGATGGAGGCGCGGGGCTGCCGCGACGAGGTCACCCTCTGCACCAAGGTCAGCACCGGCGCCAGTCCCGAGAATATCCGCAAGGCCTTGGCGGCGAGCCTGGAGCGGCTCCGGACCGATTCGGTCGACGCCTACAAGATCCATTCCCCCGATCCCAAGGTTCCCATCGAGGAGAGTCTGGACGCCCTCAACCAGGAGGCGGAGGCGGGGCGCATCGTGGCCCCGGGCTGCAGCAATTTCACCGCGGACATGCTGCGCGACTCCCTGGAGATCAGCCGCAAGCGGGGATATCGCCGTTTCGAGATCACTCAACCCCCCTACAACCTGGCGTTGCGGGAGTACGAGGCCGACCTCTTCCCTCTTTGCCGGCGCGAACAGATCGCCGTCACCACCTACAGTCCTCTGGGAGCCGGGTTTTTCGCTGGAAAGTACACCGCCGGAATGGATAATCTGCCTTCGGGAACCCGCTTCGATATCGTCCCGGGACATGGGGACATCTACTTCCACGACCGGTTCTTCAAGATCGTGGAACAGTTGCGAGCCAAGTCCGAGGAGACGGGGATTCCCATGGTGCGCCTGGCCATGGCCTGGGCCATGAGCAACCCGGACGTGACGGTTCTTGCCGGGGCCCGCAAGTTCGACCACATCGACAACGCCCTGGAATCGTTTCGGATGGACCTGGATCCCGGGTTGAAGGCCGAAATGTCCTCGTGGGGGGAAGGCTGATCCGGCGAGGCGCCCACCGCGAGCCGGCGTGACCGGGCCGTCTGGCCGGGAGTACGCGACCATTGAAGTCCGAAAGCCGGACCCCGATCCCCGTCGTGGTTCTGAGCCGTTGCCTCGGCGTCGAGGCCTGCCGCTACAACGGCAAGATGATCCGGGAAGACTTCATTCACCATCTCTCTTCATACGTAAAATTCCGGCCGGTCTGCCCCGAACTGGAGATCGGCCTGGGGGTGCCTCGGGATCCGATTCAGATCATCGCCGGCGACGGCGCCCGGACCCTGGTGCAGCCGGCGACCGGACGCGACCTGACCCGGTCCATGACCACCTTCAGTCAGGCGTTTTTGAAGCAGTTGAAGGACGTGGATGGATTCATCCTCAAGAGCCGGTCTCCCAGTTGCGGAATCCGGGACACCAGGATCCACGACGCCGATCAGGAGACGGTGCTGGAACGGGGCGCCGGGATCTTCGCCGCGGCCGTTCTGGAGCACTTTCCCGACGCTGCCGTCGACGACGAGAAACGCCTCCGGAATCGAATCCGGCGGGAACATTTCCTGACCCGCCTCTTTGCGCTGGCCCGGCTCCGCCGGATCGCCCGGCGACCGACCCGGGAAGCCTTGAACCGGTTCCATGCGGCGAATCGCCTGATGCTCATGGCCTACAACCGCACGGAGCTGGATCAGTTGGACCGGCTGTTGTCGGACAGCGGAAAGCCGGACGCGGCCGTCCTCGCCAGGGAGTACAAGAGGCGTTTGTCGAACGCGCTGTCCCGCAGTCCCCGCTACACCTCACTTATCGGCGTCTTGATCTACGCCCTGGGGCCGATTTCCAAGCAGTTGACCGACCGGGACAAGGCTCTTTTTCTGGATCGGCTGGAACGGTTCCGGAACGGCAAGGTGCCCGCCAGCGAACCCGTGGGCCTGCTCCGGTCCTGGGTGATGCGGCACGGCCCGAGGAACCTGAGGAATCAGACCCTTTTCAATTCCTATCCCCCGGAGTTGAACGACGTCACCGGACCGGACATCAAAAAGCCGTCGCAACGGTCACTCTATGAGATCTGAGCCGGTCCATTCCCGGGTCCCGCCAAACGAACCGGAATGGTCGCGACCGGCTTGCATTTCCACCGCCTCCGTAGGAATCTGGCCCCGTTAGAGTCATGAGACGGTTTATGGTGGTGGGGGCGGGCTCCATCGGCCTGCGGCACCTGCGGCTCCTGGACGAGGTCGAGGGTCTGAAGGTCGAGGTTTGCGACAGCCGGCCCGAAGGGTTGTCCGACGCCGGAACCGCCGTTCCCGGCGCCCGCCAATGGAGCGACTTCCAGGAGGCCGCCTCCTCCCGTCCCGACGTGGTCTTCGTCTGCACCCCGCCCGGCTCCCACGCCGCCCTGACCCGGATCGCCCTGGAATCGGGCGCCCACGTCTTCTGCGAGAAACCGATCTCCGATTCCGCCGTCGGCGCCCGGAGCATGATCCGGGATCAGCAGCGGACGAACCGGATTCTGAACGTGGGGTTCGTCCAGAGATTCATGCCCGAAATGCTGCGCGCCCGGACACTCATCCGGCAGGGCCGCATCGGACGGGTCTGCTACGCGCGGTTCTCCGTCTGCACCCTGAAGACGCTGGAGAACTCCCGGTCCCGCCATCAGCGGGACGTCTTCGGTTCGGCGGCCCTGGACTACGTCTACGGGTTCGACACCTTCCGGTGGCTCCTGAGGGAACGGCCCGTCTCGGTGTACGCCCGGGGCATCCAGGTCGAGGGACTTCCCTTCACCAGCCGGCCCAACCTCCTCAGCGCCGTGATCGAATACGAATCGGAGCGGGTCGCCGAGCTGCACATCGACTACGTCGCCTACCCGGACCGCTGCACCTATACGTTCCAGGGAGAGCTGGGCTACGTTCGGGTGGATCTGAGCCGCAACATCGTGGAACACGGCGACCGGGAAACCGGACGGCGGCACGTGGAAGACATCTCTGTGGACCGGGACGACGTGATGCGGGACCAGCGGGATCATTTTCTGGGCGCCCTGGAGGGAAGGCACCCGGTGAGCAGTCCGCCGCAGGACGCCCTTCACGGCACGCTGGGAGTGGATGCTCTGATACGATCTCTGAAGACCGGGCGGCCCGAGGCCCTGGAGACCGGCTGACGCGGCCGGAAAGTCGCGATGATCGACTGCGACATTCACAATCAGCTCCCCTCCCTGGAGACGCTGGTGCCCTACCTGGAGGAGTACTGGCGGGCGTACATCCGCGAGTCGGCGTTCGTGGGCCCCGACGTGAACGATTACCCCGAAGGGACGGGCATTCCGGCGCGGCCGGGCACGACCCCTCCGTCCGGGGGACCACCCGGTTCCGACCCCGGATTCCTCTGCGCCCAGACCCTGGACGCCTGGGACCTGGAATTGGGCATCCTGAACTGCACCTACTGGGTCCAGAGCGTCCACAACGAATACCTGGCGTCGGCGCTGGCGACCGCCATCAACACCTGGCAGGCGGAGCACTGGCTGACGGCGGATTCCCGTCTGCGCGCCTCCGTGGTGGTGCCGAGCCAGAACCCGGCTCTGGCCGCCCGGGAGATCGATCGCATGGGACATCATCCCGGCTTCGTGCAGGTGATCCTGCCGGTCCGGTCCTGGACTCCCTACGGAAACCGCCGTTTCGATCAACTCTACGAGGCGGCCCTCCGCCACGACCTGGTGGTGGGGATCCACTTCGGCGGTTCCTCCGGCAACCCGCCCACCCCCTGCGGGTGGCCCTCCACCTACCTGGAGGAGTACGCCGGCATGTCCCAGGTCTTCCAGTCCCAGATCCTGAGCCTGATTTCGGAAGGGACCTTCGACCGCTATCCCGGGCTGCGGGTGGCGCTGATCGAAGCCGGCTTCACCTGGATGCCCTCCCTCATGTGGCGCCTCGACAAGGAATGGAGAGGACTGCGCCGGGACATCCCCTGGGTCAAGCGTCCGCCGTCGGAATACATCCGGGAGCACATCCGCCTGACCCTGCAGCCCGTGGACGCGCCGCCGCGGACCCGGCAGATGCTGGACATCCTGGAGCAGATGGACGGACGGGACCTCCTGATGTTCTCGTCCGACTATCCGCACTGCCACAACGATGCCGCGGGAGAGGCCCTTCCGGCCCGGCTTCCCGGCTTGCCCTGGGACCGGATCGGATCTGAAAATGCCCGTGAGCTCTATCGGCTCTGAGGAGGAAATCATGGCCATCGCCGTTGCACCCCAGACACGCACCCGGACCGGCAGAAGGCGCCGGTCCAAGACCGCCGTCATCGACTGCGACATTCACAACGCGCTCCCCTCGGATGAGGCGATCCGCAAGTACCTCCCCCGGCGCTGGCGGAATCACCACCGGATGTTCGGGCTCCGGGGGCACGTCGGCTGCGAGTACCCCCGGGCCAATCCCAACGCCGCCCGGCACGATTCCTGGCCTCCTTCCGGCCTGCCCGCCGGTTCCGATCTGGATTTTCTGCGGGAGCAGTTGCTGGACGAGTGGGATATGGAATACGGCCTCCTGAACTGTCTTATCGGCGCCGGACGGCAGCAGAACCTGGAGTTCGGCGCCGCCTTCGCGCAGGGCCTCAACGACTGGCAGATCGAAGCCTGGCTGGAACCGGAGCCGCGGCTGCGGGCCTCCATCGTCGTCCCCTACGAAGACGGCGAACTGTCGGCGGCCGAGATCGACCGTGTAGGAGCCCATCCCGGCTTCGTCCAGGTGCTGGTGGCGGCCCGCACCCAACAGCCCCTGGGCCGGCGCAAGTACTGGAAGATGTACGAGGCCTGCGAGCGCCATGATCTCCCCTTCGGCATCCATTTCGGAGGAAACTCGGGCCAGCCGCTGACCGGAGGTGGGTGGCCCAACCATTACTACGAGGACCATGCCGGCATGCCTCAGGCTTTTCAGGCCCAGGTGACCAGCCTGGTGGCGGAAGGGGTGTTCGAGCGATTCCCCGGACTGAAGGTGGTTCTGATCGAGGGCGGATTTGCCTGGCTGCCTCCCCTCATGTGGCGGCTGGACCGCTCCTGGCGGAGACTCAAGGAAGAGGTGCCCGACCTGAAACGGCCGCCGTCGGAGACCATCCGCCGGCACTTCTGGACCACAACGCAACCGATGGAGGAGCCCCCCCGGCACGAGTATCTGGTGCAATTGCTGGAACAACTGGACATGGACGACCGCCTTCTGTTCGCCACCGACTACCCCCACTGGGACTTCGACTCCCCGGCCCAGGCCATCCCACCGAGTCTTCCCCGGGAGTTTCGGCGGGGCGTCATGTCCGAGAACGCACGGAGCCTCTACGATTTCGAGGCGGCGTAGCGGCACCCCAAGGAGCGGCGGCTTTCTTGCCGCCGAACCGGGGCGGCGGTTTTCCAACCGCCGAACTCCGGAGTAACCGATTGGCACAGAGAAACGGGCGATTGGAAATCGCCCCTCCAGAACGAACATCAAGCCAATGCCGCCGAAGCGACACCTGATCTGCAGCGTCGACGCCCTGCCCCCCGGTTCCCGCAAGCTGGTGAAGATCGGGGCCCGGTCCATCGGCGTCTTCAACGTGAACGGCCGTATCTATGCCCTTCGCAACAGTTGTCCCCATCAGGGCGGCCCGGTCTGCCTGGGCCACCTGACGGGGTTCCCCACGTCGCCGACTCCCGGCGAGTTCGAATACCTGCGGAAAGGGGAGATCCTGCGCTGCCCCTGGCACGGGTGGGAGTTCGACGTCAAGACCGGCCAGTCCTGGTTCGACCCGGCCCGGTTGCGCGTCGCCACCTATCCGGCACGGGTCGAGAGCGGCGCCGCTCTGGAGGCCGAGAACCGCAGCCCAGAGTCCGATTCCGGGATGGGCGGCCTCCGCCCGGGACCGTACACGCTGGAGACCTACCCGGTGGCGGTGGAGGAGGACTACGTCGTCGTGGAGGTGCCAGGCAGTTCCTGAGGTGTCATCATTAGGCCCGGCCTCGACGCGGAAAGGTTCAACGAACTGGAGGCGGCGGAACACCAAAAACCCCGAGAGGAGCCCCATGAACGGCGCTGATGCCATCGTCAAAATCTTGCAACTGGAAGGGATCCGGCAGGTCTTCTGCTATCCCTTGACAAATCTCCTCGACGCCCTGGCCCGGGCCGGCGTCCGCATCCTGAGCTCCCGGCAGGAGCGGGTCGCCGGCAACATGGCCGACGGCGTCTCCCGGTCCACCAACGGGCGGCAGATCGGCGTCTTCACCGTCCAGTCCCGCGCCGGCGCCGAGAACGCCTTTGCGGGAGTGGCCCACTCCTTCACCGATTCCACTCCGGTCCTCTTCCTGCCGGGGCACGCGGGCCTGGACCAGATCGGGACCCATCCCTCCTTCGACTGCGTCGACAACTACCGGGCCACCACCAAGATGGCCAACAAGGTGATCTCGCCCGAGCTGGCGCCCAGCCGGTTGCGGCACGCGTTCACCGCCCTGCGTTCGGGAAGACCGGGCCCGGTGATGCTGGAGCTGCTGGACGACGCCTGCAAGGCTGAGTTCACGGGCGACCTGGAATACACGCCCATCCCCCGCATGCGGGTGGCGGCCGATCCGGGCGCCGTGGAGGAGGCCGCCGAGCGCCTGCTCCGGGCCGAACGCCCCATGATCTGGGCCGGACAGGGCGTCCTCTACGCCGAGGCGAGCCGGGAACTGGTGGAGGTGGCCGAGATCCTGGGCATTCCCGTCATGACCACGCTCCAGGGGAAGAGCGGCTTTCCCGAACGGCATGAACTCTCGGCCGGCGTCGGCGCCTACTCCGTCACCCTCATGGCGCGGCACTACCTGGCCGAATCCGACCTGATCCTGGCCGTGGGCTCCAGCCTGACCGTGGCGCCCTTCACGCCGCCGATCCCGCCTGGAAAGGCCATCATCCACGCCACCGTGGACCCGTCCGACATCAACAAGGAGTATCCGGCAGTGCTCCCGGTCGTGGCCGACGCCAAACTGTTCCTGGGCCAGTTGGCCGAGGTCCTGAAGTCCAAGGTGGGAAAAGGCCGGGAAACCCACCGGCAGGAAACCGTCGAGACCCTCTCGCGGCTGCGAAGCACCTGGCTGGCGGAATTCGAGTCCCTCTTCAGCGACGACTCCCGACCCGTCAACGGTTACCGGATGTTCCGGGAACTCTGGTCGGTCATCGACCCGGACACTTCCATCGTGACCCACGAATCGGGGGCTTCACGGGACATCCAGAGCGTCTTCTACCAGGCCAACACGCCTCGGAGCTATCTGGGATGGGGCCAGTCCTCCCAACTGGGCTTCTCCCTGGGTCTGGCCATGGGGGCCAAGATCGCCAATCCGGACAAGCTGGTGGTCAACGTCATGGGGGACGCCTCCGTGGGAATGACCGGCATGGATTGGGAAACGGCCGTGCGGGAGAACCTCCCCATTCTCACCGTGATCAAGCACGATTCCATCTTCAGCGGCTATGACCGTCACATCCCCGTGGCCATCGAACGCTACAAGCTCTCGACCCAGACCGGAGACTACGCCAACGTGGCGCGGGCCCTGGGCTGCCACGCGGAGAAGGTGAAGACGGTCCAAGACCTGCAGCCGGCCCTGAAGCGGGCGATCCGGGCCACGAGAGACGGACAGCCGGCCGTCGTCGACGTAATCACAGCGGAAACGCGCAAGCTCTCCAAGATATTCTGAGGAAGAGAGGCAAGGTTTTGGCGAGTTGTCGATGGCGATAAACTGAAAGGAATCAGTCAGATGCCTAAGAAGGCCTTCAGTGTTCGTACGGACCGCAGAATCCTCCGGAGATTGGACAAGCTTGCCAGACAACAGGAACGGTCACGCGACGACATCGTGAACGAAGCGATCTCCAATATTCTCGAACTGCACTCCTGGCAGGATCAACGAGTCCGGGCGGGAATCGAGGCAGCCGATCTAGGTCGTTTCGCCGGGAAAGCCGAGGTGGAACGGGTATTCGCTAAGTTCGCGAATGTCTGAACGTTCATTCTCGATGGACCGACACGCCCTGTAGTACGGATTCCCCACCAGACTGAGCAAATTCGCACTTCGGCATTCCTCACTCAGACCAGCTTCTTCCGCGTGAACGGCGAGGGCTCGTGGCGGGTGGCCCAGGTCAGGCCCTTGATCCGGTCGAGATCCTTGTTGGGAAAGACGAAGCTCAGCAGCCACGCGGAACCCAGGGCGGAGATGGCCGACAAGAGGATGATCCAGGTGAATCCCATCCCCTTTTCCACCAGGCGCTGGGTGAAGTCCGCTCCCAGCACGCCGGCCATGGCCTGGTGGGTGGAGGGGTCCATGAGCTGCAGCAGGTCGCGCGAATAGGCCACCCCCAGAGCCACCGCCAGGCCGATGAACGCCGCCGGCCAGACGGCGCGGGCGCTCACCCGGGGAAACAGCATCCCCGCCAGGAACAGAGCTCCCATGGAGCCCACCAGGGAGTTGAAGGTCTTGGGCAGTATGGTGAGGATGTCGTCCATTCCGGTGAGTCCGTCCAGGTAGATGGCCGACACGGTCACCACCAATCCCACGATCAGGGTGATGACCCGGGCCTGGAAGACGCGGTTCCGGGTGGACGGTTTCTTGCGGAGCCGGCCGAAGTCCACGGTGGCCACGGTGGCCCACGAATTGACCCCCGAGTCGATGGTGGACATGGCCGCCGCCAGGAGGGCGGCGAAGATGGCCCCGGCCAGTCCCGGCGGAATTTTGGAGGCCACGAAGTAGGGGAAGATGGAGTCCCGATCCTTGCCGCTGGCCAGGTTGATGGTCTCGGGCAGGACTTCCGGACCCTGCGTGTAATAGTAGACCAGCGAAGCGCCGATGACGGCCAGCAGGAAGGAGATCGTGATGCTGACCACGATGCTGGTGACGAAGCTGCGCTTGGCCGCCCGGACGTCCACGGTGCTGAAGTAGCGCTGCAGGGTCATCTGGTTGGCGCAGTGGGCGGTCAGGGTCCAGATCACCGCCGAGAGGGTCATGGTCACCACCGTGCCGGCCTGGGTGGGGTCGGGGGAGAAGAAGGTGAAGCTCTCGTTGTCCCGGGCGCTCACCACGTGGTACCAGTCCAGCGGCCCCGAACCGGTCGTATAGGCCACGTAGCCGACGGCGAACAGCCCTCCCCCCACCAGGAGGGCCGCCTGAATCACGTCGGTCCAGACCACGGCCCGGATTCCCCCCATCATGGTGTACACGGTGGCGACCACTCCGATCACTCCGATGACCACCACCAGGGGCAGCCCGGTGGCCACCGCCAAGGCTCTTGACGAAACCAGCACGATCACGCCCATGAGCACGGTGACGAAGATGAGGAACATGGTGGCGCCCAGCAGGCGCACCGACAGGTCGTACCGGTGCTCCAGGTATTCGTAGGCGGTGGTGAACTTGAACCGGACGAAGAAGGGGATCGCCAGGAGCAGGATCAGGACGATGTCGATGGGAATGGCCACCAGGTTGCTCAGGAAGGCGCCGAAGCCGAATCGCCAGACGATGCCGGGACTCGCCAGGTAGGTGATGCTGGAGAGGAGCGAGGCGATGATGCTGACTCCCACGGCGAACCAGGGGAGGCGCCTCCCGCCCAGAAAGTACTCTTCTTCGGTCTTCTGTCCCCGGGCGAGCCGCCAGCCCAGGAACATCATGGCCGCCAGATAGGCGACCAGCACCACGTGATCGGCGAAGTGAAGCTGCATCAGGTCAACCTTCCTTGTTCTGAAACCGCGATCAGGCGTTCTCGGTCGGGCCGGCGGATCCGGCCGGACTGAATTCTATTCTGCTCATCCTGTCCCGGACCAGCCGCAGGGCTGGAATCATTCCTGCGGCGGCGCTATCCGGATCGACTCGATTCCGGGTCCGGGACCTTCGCCGACGCTGGACAGGCGCAGGTCCAATCTCCAACGGGCCCCCGTCAACGGGACCGTGTAGCTCTCGACGCCGCCGTGGATCTCCCGCCAGCTCGATCCCCCGTCCGGTTGACCGTCAGCGTCTGCGTCCTCCTCCAGCCGGAACAGGACTCGCCGTCCGCCGAAGGTGTACTGCTCCAGGTCCGATACTTTGGAGTCCCGGGTCGCATAGTAGGCCACGGCCACGAAGGTCCCGTCCACCCTCCGCTTCAGGTCTCCGTACCCGGTGTCGGTTCCCGGACGCATGGGACCGTGCAGCAGCTCGGGTCCCTGCCAGGTGGAGCCGTCGTCGTCGGACCAGTAGACCACCGGCTTTCGCGTGTATCCGCCGCCGATGCTGTGGAGTCCCATGCCCCAGAGACGCCCCTCGCCGGCGGCAAAGTCCAGCACGTTCCCATGCTGGAACCGCGGATTGCTCGCCTTGTAGATCCGCGCCCGCTGCCAGAGGCCCCCTTCCACGCCGCCGTCCACCTTGGGAGAGATTTCCTCCAGCGGGGCGAAGGTGGCGCCCATGTCGGTGCTCACCGTCTGCCAAGTGTGCCGGTTCCCGGCTCCGTCCCGAAGGACGGCTACGATGGTCCGGTTGCCCACGTACTCGATGGCCGGCTCGAAGGTGGCGCCGCCGTGGGGCTCCTTCTCGCTGGCCAGGGGACCGATCCAGCTCAGGAACTCGTAGCTCCGGCCGTCGTCGGTGGAGCGGGCCAGCAGGGTTCCCGCCTGAGCCTCGTA
Organism: Acidobacteriota bacterium; assembly: GCA_965116695.1. GTDB lineage: Bacteria > Acidobacteriota > UBA6911 > RPQK01 > JAJDTT01 > JAJDTT01. The sequence goes on along the minus strand of OZ220706.1, from coordinate 5,231,252 downwards.
GTGGAAATACTGGAAGGCCATGTAGACATGAGTGGGGTTCTCCGGGTCCACGAACCAGTCCTCGGTGCCGAGGGCCAGGTCTCCGGGCGCCCCGGCGACCCCTTGGACATTGATTCGATCATGGTCCTGAACCCAGGTCTTGCCGCCGTCGCGGGAGCGGAGCTGGCGGGTGCCGGAGCTGTAGGAGGTCCGCCAGAACTGGAGGATGAGGTCGCCGCTGGGCATGCGGTAGAGTCCCGGCTCGCTGTGGGTGTGGCCGTCGTCGAAGGGCATCCCCGAGATGGGGGTGCCGTCGAACCAGCGGTCCAGTTCGCCCCAGGTCCGCCCCTCGTCCGGGGAGGTCAGAATGTGGATGGCGTCCTGGCCCCTCCAGTCGATATGGTTCAGTCCCGAGCGAAGCGCCATGACCCAGCGGTTCTCATCCAAAACGGCGATCATGGAGCGGCCGTACCAGTCGTGCGGTACTCCGTCGCTGCCGGTGTAGGGTTCCTCGGAGCCGTCCACCACGACTTCGATGGTCTTGTCCCGGAACAGGTCCAACCGGGACCGGACCGTTACCTGAACCGTGCCGGCGCCTCCCTGTCCTTCCCGCCAGGCCCCGATCCAGCGGCCCTCGCCTCTGCCTTCCAGCGTCAGTCCATCGGGCCCTGCGACGGTCCCGGTCGTGGCCTGGACCGCATCCGCCCACTGTTTCTCCGATTCCAGAATCAAGGTTCCGCTCCCCGGGGCGCACGCCCCAGCAGCCGCGATCAGAACGACTGCGGCTCCCCGCAAGCCACTTGGGATCCTCATCATCCGTCACTCCTTTCTGCCACCACCGGATTGGACAGGACGCCCACCTGCGGGATCTCGATCTCCACCCGGTCGCCAGGGTAGACGGGGCCCACTCCCGAGGGCGTCCCGGTCAGGATCACGTCCCCCGGGAGCAGGGTCATGGCCCGGCTCATGTAGGAGACGATCTCGGCTACCGTATAGATGAGGTCCGAGGTATTGGTGCGTTGCCGCTCCCGGCCATTGACGCGGGCCACGAGCAGCAGGTCGGTGGGGTCGAGCCCCGTGGCGATGGCGGGCCCGAGCGGGCAGAAGGTATCGTATCCCTTGCCCATGAGAAGACATCCCTCCTTCATCTCGGCCCTCTGGAGGACCCGCTCGCTCACATCGTTGCCGCAAGTGTAGCCCAGGACATGATCCAGGGCCTCGCTGACGGCGACCCTGCGTGCCTTCCGCCCGATGACCGCCACCAGCTCCGCCTCGAAGTGGACTTCCAGATCCCCCCGGGATGCCGGATAGACGATGGGTTCCTCCGGCCCGACGGCGGCCGTGGAGGGCTTCATGAAGAGCATGGGCTGGGGCGGGTGCTCCTTTCCTCCCTCGGCCGCGTGGTCGGCATAGTTCAGTCCCAGCCCGAAGATCCTGGGCGCGGGCACGGGCGAGAGGATCCGAACCGACTCCAACCGCGTGGCCGTCCCGTCCGGAGTCAGGCTCCCGTAAGGCGTCCCTTCGAGACGCCGGATCAGTCCCCCCTCTTCCAGGATCCCGTAGTCGGCCCGATCCCCTTCTTGATAACGAACGATCTTCATTGGCTTTCCCCTTCGATTTCTTCTTGAAACCCCCGGCAGAGGTCTCCGACGCGCGTCTCGTGCGCATCGCCGTCGTGGACCGCAATCCGAAGGCCGAATTCAACGCCTTGTTCCGGCTCCAGGGACCAGGCCCGGCCGGCCATGGGGTTGATGGTCAGGGTCCCCCAATCGGTCACGTGCCAGGGGTGACCCGCCGTGCAGGAGTGGGGGAACAGGGCTACGCCGGCACGGATCCCCCGTCCCAGCGTCCCGGAACCGTCCACCCAAACGGCATTCCCGCGGCTGATCTCCCGGCCTCCCTCCCGGCCCGCCGAGTCCAGAAGCGTGCCCCCATGAGTGACGGTCAGGGCCTCGATCAGGCGCACTCCGAAGAGTCCATGGCGGGTCGGCCCCAGTTCGAGCGCCCACCGGCCGGCCTGAAGGCGGGAGCGGACATCGATCAGGTTCACCCGTTCTCCGGGGCGAACGTCCAACGTCCGCGTCTCGTTCAGGAGGACCCGTCCGTACGATGCGGCCCATTCCTCCGGACCGCGCCACTCGAGGTTCAACTCGATTCTCAAATGGTCCGGAGCCAGCTCTTCGGAATCGATACCCGTGGTCAGAATCCGTCCGGCAGCCCGGCCCTGAAAAGTCCCGTTCACGTAGAAATTGTAGGTCCCCTCCTCGGTCTCGTCCGAGGAATAGGGGAAACGGCACCGGACCCGGTCCAGGGCCACCCAAATGGAATTGTGGTGGGGGTGATCCGCCGGGCTCTCGGAAGTGACGGCGAAACCGGCCGGAGTGAACACGGGATAGAGATAGGGGCGGTAGGGCCCCTGGCTCAACGACAGGATGCGCCTTCCGCGCCAGTGGACTCCGAGGCGGTGGGACGCCGCCCAGGCCCCCCGGGCCAACTCGACCTGATCTTCCAGAATTGAGAAGGATTCCACCAGAATTGCCTGCCGCCGCTGGATTTGCAATCGAGGGTCGTCCCGGCCAGAATGACCCGTCAACATCGAGCGGGACGGCCCAACCAACCGGGACGCAATCATGACCGAGACGAGATCGGATGTCCAAGGCGACCGCCGGATGCTGCGGGAGGCCCGTGCCCAAGGTCGGGGCGCCCTGCTGAAGGCCTACGCCCGGCTCTCGGGTCCCGGCTGGCTCCAGAGCGCGCTGACCCTGGGCGGCGGTTCGCTGGCCAGCGGCCTCTACCTGGGAACCCTCTCCGGGTTCGCCCTGCTTTGGCTCCAGCCGGTGGCCATGATCCTGGGCATCGTCATGCTCAGCGCCATCAGCTACGTCACCCTCTCCACCGGCGAGCGGCCCTTTCAGGCCATCAACCGGCACGTGAGCCCGCTCCTGGGATGGGCCTGGGCCATCGCCAGCCTCATGGCCAACATGGTCTGGTCCCTGCCCCAGTACAGCCTGGCCACCAGCGCGGTGCAGCAAAACCTGCTGCCGGACTTGCTGGGGGCCGACGGCCTCACCGGTGACCTGGGCGGCAAGGTGATCATCTGCGGCGTCATCCTGGCGATCACCATTTCCATCACCTGGCTCTACGGCAAGGGCGGCTGGGGGGTAAAGCTGTACGAGGGCACCCTGAAAGTCGTGGTGGCGCTGATCGTCCTCTGCTTCTTCGGCGTGGTCGTGAAGATGACCCTTTCGCCGGGAGCCCTGAACTGGGGAGCGGTCCTCTCCGGATTCGTCCCCGACCTGAGCGTGCTGATGCACCCGGCCGCTACCTACACCCCCTTTCTGGAGGCGGTGGGAGAAACCTCGCGGGAGTTCTGGAGCGGCAAGATCCTGGGGATGCAGCGCGACGTCATGATCAGCGCCAGCGCTACGGCGGTGGGGATCAACATGACCTTCCTGCTGGGTTATTCCCTGCTGTCGCGCGGCTGGAACCGGGAGTTCCGTGGCCTGGCCATCTTCGACCTTTCCACGGGGATGCTCATCCCCTTCCTGCTGGCCACAAGCTGCGTGGTCATCGCCTCGGCCAGCCAGTTTCACACCCGTCCCGCGGCCGGCCTGGTCGCGGAGGCGGAGGGGCCGGCGCCGCCCGCCAAACTGGTGGCCGGCTACCAGGGCTTGTTGAGGGAAAGGATTGCCGCCACGAATCCGGAACTGCCTCCCGAAGAGCGCAGCCGGGCCGCGGAGCAACTGCCGCGGGCCGACAAGGAATTGGCCGCCATGCTGGTGAAGCGGGACGCCTTCAACCTGGCGGAGTCGCTGGAGCCGCTCACCGGCAGCCTGTTCGCCCGGGTCGTCTTCGGCATCGGCGTGGTGGGGATGGCGCTCTCCAGCATCGCCATCCTGATGCTGATCTCGGGATTCGTGGTCTGCGAGATGCTGGGACTGGAGCCCAAGGGTCGCGCCTATCGGCTGGGCTCCCTGGCCGCCGTGGTGGGAGTGCTGGGTCCTTTCTTCTGGAAGGACGCCCAGTTCTGGCTGGCGGTGCCCACTTCGGTTTTCGGGATGGCGCTGCTGCCCATCGCCTACATCTCCTTCTTCCTGCTCATGAACCAGCGGAAGCTGCTGGGCCAGAACCTGCCCCGGGGAGGAAAGCGCGTGGTCTGGAACGTGCTGATGGCCCTGGCCACGGGGTTTGCCACGCTGGGCTGCGCCTACAGCATCTGGTCGCGGATCGGGGTCCCCGGGCTGGTCGCGGCCGCGGGATTCGTTCTGCTGGCGGTGTTGTTCCGGTTTCGCCGGAAGGGCGGCACGACCTGAGCCGGGAGGCCTTCCGGCCGCCCGCGCTCGCAAGAATCGGCGGCCGGAAACCGCCGCTCCCATGGCGGGATCGCTGACGGCTATGATACGGCGTCTTCAGGAATGGCAGGGAGATGCGGAACGTTTCTTCCGAAGGACTCCTTGGAAACGGACGACCTGTCCTCGATCCGGTTGACGCGGTCCTGTAGATCTCCGACCTGCGTCTCCAGGCTCGTGATTCTGACCCCCAAGCCCAACTCCATCCGTTTCTGGCGCCGGATCTGGCCCCGGATGACGGTGGCCAGGTAAAGGAAGGCTCCAAGGAGAATCAGGTTCCAGATCATGTCCCTACTTGTGAAGTTCCTCCGGTAAACCGACAAACTCTCTCAAGTGATCGGCGTCTCCAGCTATTCCCGGTAGATCAACGGCGAACCCGCACGCCGGGCAGCATCGTGAAGATGCAGTCGCCGGCGTCCGATTCGGTTGATCTTCTACTGTATTCAGTGATGCAGAGGGATCGCTTCTGGCCGAATCACCGCTATCCACTCACTTGAGCTGAGAGTGAGCGAATCTCGTCGATCTGCTTCCAGTAGCTGTCGAGAGCCCGTTTCCCTGGTCCGGTCAGGTGGTACCGCGTCTGGGTGACCTTTCCGACAAACCCCTTCAGAATCTTCACGTAACCAGCCTTTTCCAAGCGATTCATGTGAGACGACAGGTTGCCGTTGGTCAGGCCCAGAGTCGATTGCAAGAACTTGAAATCGGTCTCCTCGACCGCCGATAGCAGCATCAGGATGCGGAGCCGGGCCGGCTCGTGGACAACCCGGTCGAGCCCGACCTTCATGGTTTCGTCTCTCCTCCGGACGCGATATCCCGCAACCTCTTCAGAGAATACTGGCCGAAAAGAAATCCCACCACTCCGGTCAGGAGGCCGTATCCAATCGTCGGTATCAGCATATTCATAGATTCCCATTGCCCTTCGAACTGTATCGGGGCTCCTGCCACCACCAGGATGGCGTGGGTTCCGTAGAGAAACGGCCACAGGAGGTAAACCGGGCTCAGAATTGGGCGCATCGCAAAGGTGAGCCTCTGCAGGTGGCGATCAGGAAGGGTACGGCGTAGAGAGCCGATACGGGCTGCTTCGCCCGGGTCCCCTTCTCCCGGCCGTGACGGCGGCACCCATCTCTTTCATTGGGTGCCGACTCGAACGTCGGATTTCGTTCATACTCGTCGCCCGGTACGTGCTATGGGGAATGGAGAGCAGCAACCGGTCGACCGGCGCGAGTTCGAGGCGAGGCTATCTGCCATCTGTGGCGGGCGTGAGATGGTACTGCCGCGGAAGCAGCGTGATCGCCACATTTTGTTTCGCGCAATTGCTCAAACCATTGAGCGCAGGAGTCCGTACTCGGAACGAGATTTGAATCGTTCGCTTAGAGATTGGGTTGCGTCAATCGGCCTGGACGCATCCATGGACTGTGTGTCCTTGCGACGCTATCTCGTCGATTTCGGATACCTGCTCCGTGACAGGGCAGGGAGACTGTATTCTGTCCGCATCAACGGAAATGACACTGTGCGGTTTGATTCAGGCATAGAAGCTCTCGACGTCGTTGACTTCATCTGGTCTTGCAAGACACGTGCTCTCGCTCAAAAACGGCAATGGCTGGGCCGATAGCGACGAGAACGAGAGAAAGCGGCTGTCCTTCTCTCGCCGTGCGCGCCAAATCTTCTCCCGGCCCGGCCCAAGCTGGACTGCATCGTCCTCAAGGGCAGAGAACAGGCCATGGGTGAATGCAATCCCGATCGAACAGCTCCGGACAAAAGCGCGCGCCAAAAAGGTTCGGGGATACCGGCTGGACTGTTTGCGGCGGTGGTGGCCTCCCTTCTGGCGCTTCTCGGCATTGGCGCTCGTTACCACTCCTACGGTGATCTCAACGTCATCCATTGTCTGTTGAGTCTGTTTTTCTCGATCAACCTCCTGGTTTGCTATTGGGAGGCGTGTCTTTTCCTCAAACGGGACTATGTCGAGACCCGCGCCGAGTATTGGCGCAGACGGCAACTTGAAACCGGCCGAACACCGGCCGGCGAGTTCCTGACCACCAGGGTGCCGTGGAGAGAGATTTGGTCCCCGACGCGCTGGGCAGATGTCTGGGCAACCTATTCCCTGCCCGATGGGTCCTATTCGGATCGCCGCACGTTCGGTTTCAATGCCGATATCGCCAACGGATTCGTGACACCCGTCCCGACACTGATCCTTTACGCGGCTTATTCCGTTGATGTTCTGCCGCCTGTGGTTGCCGGCATCCTTGGGGTCATGATGTTCTGGCAGTGGACCTATGTGACGTCGGTCTACTGGGCCAGTTTCTTCGTGGCCAGGCGGCAGCGCCATATCACGAGGGTCGACCTCTACACCTACATCGGCGCTCCGAATGCCTTCTGGGTGCTCAATGGTCTACTGGGATTGTACGTGTCCGCTCGCCTGATCCTGGACGGCAACTACAGCATTCTGGGCCGTTGAAATCCTTGCACCCAATCCGATAGTTGCCGCCTGGTTGGCCGCGGGCGTAAGAATCGGCGGTCGGAGACCGCCGCGCCCGCTCACACATTCCGGAAGCGCCAGCCGTACATGGTCCGGCCGTAGAAGTTGAACCACTTCCTGGCTTCGGGGTCCTCAAACGGATAGTCCGCTCCGATCTGTCTCGCCGTGACCAGGCCCGACACGAAACAGGTTTCCTGGCTGTTGATCAGGGTGTGGGCGCCGCAATGCCAGGTACGGCGTCTACCCTGAATGAAGCGAAACAACTGGGTGAGAAAGGCCACGTGGCGCACATCGTGCACGATGTGCTGGAACCACCACTTCTTGAGGATCTTACCCTCGTCGATCCGGGTGATGGGATTGTAGGTCACCAGGCATGGGCGGTCCGACCGGTTCGCCCAGGGCTGCTGATTGTGCATGATGTAGGTGATTTCGTAGTTGTCCGGCCTGACACCGTACTGCTCGATGTGGTTGCTCCGGGTGGCGAGCGGCTTGACCTCGTTGTCCGGAAGCACGGAAGCGTCCGAATGGACGACCGTATGATTGTGCAGTTCACTCTCGTATCGGATCGAAGAGAGAAGGTAGCTCTCCAGGAAGGTCGGCTCGTCCAGTAGCATCAGAGTCTGATTCGCGTTGCACGCGAACACCACTTCATCAAACGTTTCAGTCCTTCCGTTTTCGTCCTCGACGACGACTTGAGACGGACGCCGGTGCACTTTGCGAACCGGACGGGACAGGTAGATCTTGTCCCGAAATCCAGCCGACAGTTTTTCGTAGATGCGCCGGGAGCCCCGGTCCCAGGTCTGCATCGGCGTGGCGGTTTCGATGTCGAAGAATTCCAGATACCGGCAAAACAGGGACGCCGGCATGTCGAACACGTTGGTGGCCATCAGGAAGTTGACGAACATGGGCTTCAGGATCTTGTAGCGGAAGCCTCCGGAGAACCGGCCCAGGTTGAGAACCGAACCCATGCTGATGTAGTTGAACGGATTGAAGGCGTTGAGCAAACGGGAACTGGTTCGGTTGAGCCGGCCGAACCACTTCAGACATCTCAGGAGCCTTTGAAATCTTCTGATCTCCGGCAGCAGCTCCCTCCGGATCCCGGAGTCGAAATCGTGGGCGTAGACGCCGCCGCGGTACTTCACGCTGTAGCTGAAACGGGTGTCGACCAGGTCGATGCCGTGTTGCTGCATGAACAGAAGAAGATGGTGGTATACGGAAGGAATGCACGCGGTGACGGAAATATCGAACGGAATCGTGGCGCCGTCGTCTTGCGGCATGTCGACGGTGATGGCGTTGCCGCCGATGGAAGGCTGCGCTTCGAACAGCCGGAAGTCGAATCGATTGGGTTGCTGATGCAGCGCCCAGGCCGCCCCGAGCCCCGAGACTCCGGCGCCGACAATGGCAATCTTTCTCGGCATCGCCGCACCCCGCTTCACGTGCGCGACCAAGCGCTTGGGGGAGTCTGATTGGAGAGTCCGGTTACATGGTCGCTACGTACGGTGAGAAGCAATAGCGAACGGGGCTGACCTTTTTCCGAGGCCACTTCTCTCGAATTTTTTGGGTGACCGAAGATGAAAGGAACGGGGAGGAGTGATTTTTGGTGGTTGGTGCTTGTACGAGTCGGCGCCTGAAAGACGCCGATCCAAATCGGCGCGTGAAACACGCCGCTCCTTACCAACCCAGGGCGTAGCAGGCGCGGCGGGGGTCGGCTCCGGTGGCCAGGGTCCCGGTGGACGGATCGCGCGAAGTGATGGTGGCTCCCATGCCGCAGACCAGGGCCGGCACCACCTTGTGCCCCAGTCTCCCCAGCTCCCGGCGGGTGGACTCGGGGAAGGCCCCCTCCAGGGAGAGTTGCCCCGGGAAGTAGACGTGGGGGTAGAAGGAGTTCCGGAGGCTGTCGCTTCCGAATCGGGGGGCCTCGATGGCCTCCTGGATGTTCATTCCGAAGACCAGCGCATTGAGCAGGAGCTGGAGGTTGGCCTGGACCTGGTAGTCGCCGCCGGGGCAGCCCACCGTCATGACAGGTTGCCCGTCCTTCACCACCAGGTAGCCGACCAGGGTGGTCCGGGGCCGCTTCCCCGGCTCCAGGCAGTTGGGGTGGCCCGGCTTGAGGAAGAACATCTCGCTTCGGGTGCTCAGGGTGCAACCGATCTCGGGGATGAAGACCGACTTGGCGAAGGACCCGCCGCTGGGTGTGGCGCACACCAGGTTGCCGTGATGATCCACCACGGCGATGTGCGTCGTCCCCTGCTCCGCGTATGTGGGTCCCGGAAGGTCTGACGGAGGCGGTGCTTCGGGAGCCGGCCGATTCAGGGGTTCCCGGGAGTGCTTCCAGGGATCGCCGGGCGCCGGCACGTCGGGATGCGCCTTGCTCGGATCGATGAGACGGACCCGCTGGGCCGCGTACTCCTTGGAGACGAGTCCGTCCAGGGGCACCCGGGCGAAATCGGGGTCGCCGTAGAAGGCTTCCCGGTCGGCGATGGCCAGCTTCAGAGCCTCCACCACGGTGTGGACGTACGCCGGCGAGTTGTGGCCCATGGCCCGGAGGTCGAAGTGTTCCAGCAGGTTCAGGGTCTGCAGCAGGAGCGGGGCCTGGGACCAGGTCCTCTGGCAGCAGATCTCGTAGCCCCGGTAACGGGTGCGGGCCGGCTCCTCGAACTTGGCCCGGTATCCCGCCAGGTCCTCGGCGCTGAGAAGCCCTCCCACGCGGCGGGCGCAGTCCACCAGGGTGCGGGCCAGGTCTCCCCGGTAGAAATCTCGCCGGGCGGCCCGGATGCCCTCGATCCGGTCCCGCGATCCTCCTGCGTCATTGGCCGCCAGCCGCCGCAGCGTGCGCGCCAGGCCGGGTTGAACCAGGAGCGACCCTGGCCGGGGAAGCTCGCCGTCCTGGTAGAAGATCTCGCTCCCGCCGGGCGGATACTGGTCGAATTGGTCCCGGGTGGGCTGGGAATCCAGAGCCTCGACCATGTACTCGTAGTGCGGAAATCCCGCCTGAGCCAGATGGATGGCCGGCTCCAGGACCTGGGAGAGGGGGAGGGTCCCGTAGCGCTCCAGGAGGGACAGATACCCGTCCACCGCCCCCGGAACCGTGAAGGAGAGGTGAGCCAGCGGCCCGGGACCCGTCGGGATCTCGTCCAGTCCCTGCCCACGGAAGAAGTCCAACGTCGCTTGCCGGGGAGCCGTGCCCTGACCGCTCAACGAGAGGAGGTCGCCGCTGTCGGCGTCGTAAAGCATGAAGACCGACTCGCACGCCAACGAGTAGCAGGCCACCGGTTCGGTCACGGCGGCGGCGAACCCGGCAGCGACCAGGGCGTCGAAGGCGTTGCCGCCCCCCAGCAGCATGCCCATCCCGGCCATGGAGGTCAGGTAGTGCCCGCTGGAGATGACCCCCTGCGTGGCGTAGATCACCGGCCGCCCGGTCGGGGGGAGGCCGCTGGCGTCGGTCCGGGGCGCGATCGGTCTTACCATGCCTAAACCATTGCGGATGGGATCAAGCAGTTACTGACTCTTGGTTGTTCATCGTGCAGGTGAGCCACTATCGTTTTGATGTCCCACGGCACGGGCGTGACACCGATTTCCTCAAGCGCCGCCGGAGACCGTGCGGCATCAGACTGCAGGTAGACAGCCAGAACACGTCTGCCAAGCTCCGCACTCCTTCGAACCTCCCAGTTCACCGGCTCGCTACGCCAGGTATTCTCGCCGATCAAACAGATTGTCGCACTTGACATTCGAATGAGACGCTCCGCATGAATCTTCCATGCATCCTCCACGGGTTCCTTGATGGAGTAGTCACGAAAAACCAATCCTGAATGGCGGTTTGTCGCTTGGTCTCGAAACCGATCAACGAGCGGCTTGTGCTCCATGGAGAAACTGAGGAACACTTTGGGGGGCTCTGAAGAGTACTTCATCTCCATTGCAATGATCCTGCAGGGCGATTTCAATTGTATCACCCGCACGACGCTCGCTCGCCTTCCGAAGATGACTCGTTGGGTGGCAACTCTCAATGGCCCTCCCGGGCGAGCGGGGGCGGCGGTTTTCCTACACCCGCATCACGGGGGGGACTGACAGTCCCCCCTCCCAGCGGGACCTTGTCACAGGCGGTCAGGCCAGGACCCGGTCGATGACCTCTCCGTGGACATCGGTGAGGCGGAAGTGGCGGCCCTGGTATTTGTAGGTCAGCTTCGTGTGGTCGATGCCCAGGCAGTGGAGAAGGGTGGCCTGCAGGTCGTGGACGTGGACCGGGTCCTTCGTGATGTTGTAGGAGAACTCGTCGGTCTCCCCCAGGACGACGCCCGGACGGACTCCGCCGCCGGTCATCCAGATGGTGAAACACCGGGGGTGATGGTCGCGGCCGTAGTCGGTCTCGGTCAGCGGTCCCTGGCAGTAGACGGTTCGCCCGAACTCGCCGCCCCAGACCACCAGCGTGTCCTCCAGCATTCCCCGCTGCTTCAGGTCCTGCACCAGCGCGGCCGAAGCCCGGTCGGTGGCCTTGCACTGCCGGGGAAGGGCGGTGGGCAGCCTGCCGTGCTGATCCCAGCCCCGGTGGAAGACCTGGATGAAGCGGACCCCCCGCTCGGCCAGGCGCCGGGCCAGCAGGCAGTTGGAGGCGAAGGTCCCCGGCTCCCGGGCGTCCTCGCCGTAGAGCTGGAAGATGTGATCCGGCTCGGCCGAAAGGTCGGTGAGCTCGGGCACCGAAGTCTGCATTCGGAAGGCCATTTCGTACTGGGAGATCCGGGCCGAGATCTCGGGATCGCCCGACTCCTCCAGCTTGATCCGGTTCAAGCGGTTCAGGGCATCCAGGAAATGCCGGCGGCTCTCCCGTCCGAAGCCCTTGGGGTCGGAGAGGTAGAGGACCGGATCCCCGACGGAGCGGAACTTGACTCCCTGGTAGCGGCTGGGCAGGAAGCCGCTGCCCCAGAGGCGGTCGTAGAGGGGCTGCCCGCCGGTCCCCTGCGTGACCATGACCACGAAGGAGGGCAGGTTGCTGTTCTCGTTGCCCAGGCCGTAGGCCAGCCACGCCCCCAGACTGGGCCGCCCGGCGATCTGGGCGCCGGTGAGGAGAAACGTGACGGCCGGATCGTGATTGATGGCCTCCGTGTGCATGGAGCGGATGAAGCAGAGGTCGTCGGCGATCTCGGCGGTCCGGGGCAGGAGCTCGCTGATCCAGGCGCCCGACTGGCCGTGCCGGGCGAACTCGTAGATGGACGGAGCCACGGGAAAACTGCCCTGCTCGGAGGTCATGCTGGTGAGGCGCTGGCCCTGGCGGATAGACTCGGGCAGTTCCTCGCCCCGGCGCCGGGCCAGGGCCGGCTTGTAGTCGAACAGGTCCATCTGGGAGGGCCCTCCCGACTGGAACAGCCAGATCACCCGCTTGGCCGTGGGAGCGAAGTGGGGCAGGGACGGGGCTCCGGGAGCAACGGCGGGGGCGGTCCCGTCCGCGGCGGCGCGGCCCGCCTGCAGGTCTTCCTGGAGCAGGGAGCCCAGGGCGGCGGTCCCGATTCCGGCGGCCGTGGCGCCGAAGAAGTGGCGCCGGGTCTGCATCAGTCGATATCGGTTCCAGGGATCCATGGCGGCGTCACTCCTTGGTAATGGCCTCGTCCAGGTTCAGGATAACGCTGGCGAGGCCGGCATAGGAAGCCAATTCTTGCGGGTTCAGATTCTCATTCCGGGCCGACTCGCCTGCCGAGAGGTAGTCCAGCGCCTCTTGAGGCCGGGACTCGAAGTCCTCTTCGAACCGCTCCAGAGCCTCGAATAGTGCGGTCTGCTCCGATGGCCGGGGCCAGCGGGCCGTGACCAGGCGGAAGCCGTAAGCGACACGGGCCAGGCGAGTCGAGCCCCCTTCCTCCAGCATGCGCTCCGCCAGCCGGCGGGAGGCCTCCAGGTAGGTCTCGTCGTTCATCAGGTTCAGGGCCTGAAGCGGAGTGTTGGTCCGGTCGGTGCGCACGGTGCAGGCTTCGCGGGTGGAGGCGTCGAACGTCACCATGGCGGGCGGCGCGATGGTTCGCCGCCAGAAGGTATAGAGGCTCCTGCGATAGAGGCTCTCACCCTGGTCGGTTTCATAGCCCCGCTTGCTGAAGGTCAGCTCCGTCCACAGGCCCGGGGGCTGGTACGGCTTGACCGAAGGTCCGCCCAGCTTCTCGGCAAGCAGGCCGGAAACGGCCAGGGCCTGGTCGCGGATCACCTGGGCCGGCAGGCGAAACCGGGGAGCCCGGGCCAGCAGCTGGTTCTCCGGGTCCCTCCCGGACAGCTCCGGCGTCTGACGGGAGGACTGGCGGTAGGTGGCGCTGGTCACAATGGTCCTGAGCAGCGCCTTGACGTCCCAGCCGCTCCCCATGAATTCCGCGGCCAGCCAGTCCAGCAGCCGGGGATGGGTGGGGCGTTCCCCCTGGGAGCCGAAGTCCTCGGGAGTCCGAACCAGGCCCGATCCAAACAGCATCTGCCAGAGCCGGTTCACCGTCACCCGGGCCGTCAAGGGATTGGAACGGTCCACCAGCCAGCGCGCCAGGCCCAGGCGGTCCGGGACCGACCCGTCCGGATGCAGGTCCAGGGCCGCCGGGACCCCCGGGTCCACCGGGTCGGTGCGGACGTCGTAGGCGCCCCGGTCCAGCACGTAGGACTGCCGCCGCTGGGACCGCTCCTTCATGACCATGACGGTGGGAAGGGAGTCGTAGTGGTCCTGGCGCCGCCGCCGGGCCTCCCGCAATTCCTGGACCGCCTGCAGAACGGCCTCCGGTGCGTGGCCGCCCTCGAGAAAACAGAGGTCCAGCTTGTCCTGCTGGACGGCGGTGCGATCCGAAGGGGCGAGGGCCGCGATCTTCGAGACCGGATCCAGGAGGCCGATGACCCGGGCCTCCCGGTCCGGGAGCGCCCGGTCGTAGACCCGGACCTCGTCGATGAACCCGTCGAAGCGGTCGTCGGGACCCTCGCCGGCGCCGATCCGGAAATCCCGTATGGGACCCATGGGGTTGAGCAGGTAGTCGAACAGCACCACAGGCTTCTGCAGGACCCCGTTCAGGTGGAGCCAGAACCCGCCGGCGTTGCGCTTGCCGTCGTAGCTCAGGACCACGTGGTGCCAGCGGTCCCGCTCCAGCGCCTGCTCCGTCTCCAGACGCACGCCCAGGTCCGACCAGCGGTAGGTGAAATTGAAGCGCAACTTCCCTTCCCTCAGGTACAAGCCGTAGCCGCGCCCCCGGAACCGGTCCTGGACGCTGGAGAAGATGGCCCCCTCGCCGGTCCGGGGAAAGAACCAGGCCGAGAGGGTGAACGGGTCCATGTAGTCGAAGCTGGCGACGGGCCCCCCGTTGACGAACCGCCCCTCGAAATGCCCCGCCCGGCCCTTCCGTCCCGGCACGAACTCCAATCCCGGCTCCGGACCGCCGTCCACGAAGGGCGGTTCAGGCGAGGGGGCTTCGGCTTCGGCCGGTTTTTCCTGAGCTTGTTCCTTCTCTTCTTTCTGCTTCTTTTTCTCGGCTTCTTCGTGCCAGACCCGCTTCAGGTTTCCCGTGGCCTCGGACCAGTCGCCGTCCAGTGGGAAGTGCACGAGCAGGCCCCGGTCCAAGGTCCAGTCCGGGACCCGCCCCGTCTTGGCGAGCTCTGTTTCCCAGGCCTGCTGCGCCTCTCTTCGTTCACCGTCCAGCCTTTCAAGGCGGAATTGCGCCTCCCGGACTTCGGCATCCAGCTCCGCCAGACGCGCTTGCTGTGAAGTCGTGGGCGCTGCGATCACCGGATCCTCGTTGCCGAAGTTGTAGACGAAGCCCCTCTCGGGGACGTTGTTGAAGAAGGCGAAGAACCGGTAGTACTCCCGTTGGCTGATGGGGTCGTACTTGTGATCGTGACAGCGGGCGCACCCCACCGTCAGCCCCATCCAGACCGTGGAGGTGGTCTCCACCCGGTCGGCCACGTACTCGACCCGCAGCTCCTCGTCGATGGAGCCCCCCTCGGCGCTGGTCCGGTGGTTCCGGTTGAAACCGGTGGCGACGATCTGATCCAGAGTCGCTCCCTCCAGCAGGTCTCCCGCCAGTTGCTGGATGGTGAACTCATGGAAACCGAGGTTCCGGTTGAAAGCGTCGATGACCCAGTCCCGCCAGCGCCACATCTGGCGGACGCCGTCACTCTGGTAGCCGTTGGTGTCGGCGTAACGGGCCGCTTCCAGCCAGCGGAGCGCCATGTGCTCGCCGTACCGGACGGAACCCAGCAGGCGGTCTACAAGGCTTTCGTAGGCGCCGGGCGAAGGATCCCGCAGAAAGCGGTCCAGGTCCCGGGGCGAGGGAGGCAGACCTGTCAGGTCCAGGGTCGCCCGCCGGATCAGCGTCTCCGGTGCGGCCTCGGGCGAGGGTGCGAGGCCGTTCTCCTCCAGGCGATGCAGAACGAAGGCGTCCAGGCCGTTGCGGACCCAACCGCGATTCCGGACCGGTGGCGGGTCCGGCTGGCGGACCGGGAGGAAGGCCCAGTGCGGCTGCCACTGGGCGCCCTGGTCGATCCAGCTCTCGACCTGGCGGATCTGGAGGTCGCTCAGGGGCTCGTGGCCCAGGAAGCCGGGCGGCATTCGGGAGGCGGGATCGGAGGTGGAGATCCTCTGGTAGAGGGGACTCCGGCGGGCGCTGCCGGGAACCACCGCCGGACCCTTTCCGTCCCGCTCGGCGGCGATGCCGTCAGGGGTGTCCAGGCGCAGCGAGGCTTGGCGCTGACCCTGGTCGGGGCCGTGGCAGGAGAAGCATTTCTCGGAGAGAATGGGCCGGATGTCGCGGTTGAAGTCGATGTCGGCAGGGGCGGTCGCTCCGGCCGCCAGTCCAGGGACGACTGCCAGAAACCAAGTCAAGAAACAGGTTCCGGACCGAATTTGTGGCATGATTCCCCGCGGCCATCCCCCGTCGGATGCCGTAATGACTGTTGCCGGCGGCTGGAAGCCATCTTAGCCAAGAGGGGTTCTTCGGGCAACGATTGGAGGGGTAGGAGGGGGGACATCCTTGTCCATACTCCCAAGAATCGGGGGTTCAAAACCCCCGCTCCTGCCGGATAGGAGGGGGGACATCCTTGTCCCCCGTACTCCCAGGAATCGGGGGTTCAAAACCCCCGCTCCTGCCGGATAGGAGGGGGGACATCCTTGTCCCCCATACTCCCAAGAATCGGGGGTTAAAACCCCCGCTCCTACCGATTCTCAAGTAGGATAGCGGCGGATGTTGAATCAAGCGGCAGGCAGCTCGCCGCCGGAGGCGGCTCCCGCGTCCGGCCGGGCCGTATTCTCCTGGTGCCTTTACGACTTCGCCAATTCCCCCTTCACCACGCTGGTGGTGACCTTCATCTACGCATCGTACTTCACCCAGGCCATCGCTCCCGACACCATCTCGGGGACGCTGTCCTGGTCCCGGGCCGTCACCGTTGCCGCTCTGGCCGTGGCCCTCTTGTCGCCGATCCTGGGAGTCGTCGCCGACCGGGGCGGCTACCGCAAGTTCTTCCTTTTGCTGTGGACCGTAGCCTGCGTCCTCTTCACGGCTCTGCTCTATTTCCCACTCCCGGGCCAGGTCTTTGAGGCGCTGCTCTGGTTCACGCTGGCCAACATCGCCTTCGAGATGTCTCTGGTCTTCTACAACGCGCTCCTGCCGGACATCGCTCCCCGGGACCGCATCGGCCGCATTTCCGGGTACGGGTGGTCGCTGGGCTACGTGGGCGGACTCGCCGCCATGGCCGTGGCCTTCGTAGGTTTCGTGGATGCGGCCACGCCCTGGTTCGGTTTCAGCCGGGAGGCCGGAGCCCATATTCGAGCCACCAACCTCCTGGTCGCCGCCTGGTTGGCCGTCTTCACGCTGCCCCTGATCCTCTGGGTGCGGGAGACCCAGCCCCGAGATCCGTTGTCGTCCCGGATGCTGCTGTCCTCCTTCCGCCACCTGGCGGTGGCCTTCCGCGACGTGCGCCGCTACCGGGAGGTCTCCAAGCTCCTTTTGGCCCGGCTGCTCTACAACGACGGCCTGGTGACCATCTTCGCCTTCGGCGGCATCTACGCCACCGGGACCTTCGGCTTCACCTTCTCGGAACTGATGATCTTCGGCATCGTCCTGAACGTGGCGGCCGGTGTCGGCGCATTCTTCCTGGGCCACCTGGACGACCGGGTCGGCGGGAAGCGGACCATCCAGATCAGCCTCTGGGGCCTCATCATCGCCGCCGTCGTCGCCATCCTGACCACCAGCCGCATCATGTTCTGGGCCGCCTGCGTCCTGGTGGGCATCTGCTCCGGTCCCAACCAGTCCGCCAGCCGTTCTCTGCTGGGAAGGTTCGTTCCGCGGGACAAGGAGAACGAGTTCTTCGGCCTCTTCGCCTTCTCGGGCAAGGCGACCGCCTTTCTGGGCCCCCTGCTGGTGGGCGTGCTGACCAGCCGGTTCGACTCCCAGAGGGTGGGCATGTCGACCATGCTCCTCTTCTTCGCCGCCGGCCTCTGGATGCTCCGCTACGTGGACGAAGAGAAGGGCTGCCGGGACTCGGGAAGGGACTGATGCACGGACAACCCGGGTGGCCCTCTCCTTCCCGGCGGTGCCCCTCATGTTCACGGGAATAAGAGCGTGCCCACAAGGGGCACCCCTACCGGTGTGCTTGCCGTTCGACATCCCCGGCGGGACCGGGTTATCCTTTCGCGGGCCTGTGATTCCGGCGTATTTGAAAATCAGTGTGAGGAGAGATTCATGACTCAGAGCGTTGCCACGATTGCGGAAAGTTATCGAGCCCGGACACCCCGGTCACGGGAGATGTACGAGGCGGGAACCTCGTTCACGGCGGGTCCGGCCAAAGGGGCCTATTACTACCGTCCCTATCCTCTTGCCATGGATCGGGGCGAAGGCTGCCACCTCTGGGACGTGGACGGGAATAAGTACCTGGACTGTGCCAATCATCACACGGCCCAGGTGCTGGGGCACAACCATCCCCGGGTGATGGAGGCCGTCCGGGCCCAGATGTCCAGAGGGCTGGCCGTGGGCGCTCCCATGGGGCCGGAAGCCGAGATCGCCGAGGAGATGTGCCGCCGGGTCGATTCCGTGGACCGGATCCGCTTCGTCAACTCGGGAACCGAAGCCACTCTGCACGCGATCCGGCTGGCCCGCGGATTTTCCGGGAAGACCAGGATCGCCAAGTTGGAAGGGGGCTATCACGGCAGTCATGACCTGGTGGAAGTCAGCGTCGCGCCGCCTCTCGACAAGGCGGGCCCGGCCCACGCGCCCCACTCGGTCCCCGGAGCGGGCGGAAGCTCCCCCAGCGTGGCCGGCGAGGTCCTGGTCCTGCCCTACAACGACGAGGAGGCGGTGGAACGGCTCATCGTGGAGAACCGGGACGATCTGGCCTGCGTGATCTTCGATCCCCGGTGCGGGATCCTGCACACGCGGCCCGAGTTCGCCCGGGCGGTCCGGCGGATCACGCGGGAGAACGGCGTCCTCCTCATCTTCGACGAGATCGTCGCCTTCCGAACTTCGCCGGGGGGACTGCAAGCGGTTTACGGCATCGACCCGGACCTGACCTGCTTCGGAAAGATCGTGGGCGGCGGCTTTCCCGTGGGTGCGTTCGGTGGCCGGGCCGACATGATGGATTTGCTGGACAACAGCAAGCCGCCGTCGGGCTTCTCCCAGAGCGGGACCTTCAGCGCCCATCCCCTGGCCATGGCGGCCGGTCTGGCCATGCTCCGCGAACTGACGCCTCAGGCGTGCGACCACCTGAACCGGCTGGGAGACCGGCTCACCTCCGGCCTCAACGAGATGTTCGCCCGCAAGGGGATCGTCGCCCAGTGCGTCAATACCGGATCCGTCTTCAGCATCTACTTCAGCGACCGCGAATTGCGAAACTACCGGGACATGACGACCGTCGACGGCTCGCTGGTGTCTCCCACTTTCCTGGCCTTGCTGGAAGAAGGCTACTTCCTGGGCCACACGCTGGGCATGTGCTGCCTCTCGCTGCCCATGACCGACCAGGACGTCGACGGCCTGATCGAAGCCACCGGCCGCGCCATCAACCGCGCCCAAGCCGAATAGGAGCGGCGACTTTCCTGTCGCCGGGAGCGGCGTGTTTCACGCGCCGATTGGAGCGGCGTGTTTCACGCGCCGACAAGCGGCGACTTTCCTGTCGCCGAACAGGGGGGTCCAGGGGGGACTGCAGTCCCCCCTGTACACTTCTCCCGTAGCAACGCCGAAGAATGGGGGACTGACGGTCCCTCCTGCCTCCTACCCGCTATTGACCACCTGGTTCCGGTCCCCGCCCTGCAGCGGCAGCTCCACCCAGGCACCGGAGCGGGCGTGGGAGAGATGGAAACCGGCGATGGCCTCCAACGTCTCGACCGCTTCCACGGCCGGATAGGGGAACGCGGCGGTCCCCTCCAGCCAGTCCACGATTTCGCAGACCGCCACGTCCATGGAGGTGGCCTGTGCCCGGGGACTGGGCCATTCCTCATTCCGGCCGTCCCAGTACTCGATCCGCACCTCCTCGCCTCCGGTGGTGGCCCGGCCCTCGGTGCCGTTGAAGCCGATCACCATGGGAACCCGGGCATAATCAGCGGCGTCCACCGTGGTCATGAGGCCCCCTTCCAACCGCATCACGCCCCATCCCCCCGGGTCCTGGAAAGCGGGTCCCCGGCAGTCCGGCTTCCCCGCCAGGTCCAGGCTCCCAGAAACCGCCTCCACCCGGCGGCCGGTGACGCACCGGATGGCGTCGAAGACGTGGGTCCCCACGTTTCCCAGGCGTCCGCTGCTCCACTGGGCCGTCACCGAAGTCAGCTCGCCCAGCCCCCCGGCGGCGATATGGTCCCCCAGCCTCCGGTAGTTGGGGTTGAACCGGCGGTTGTGGTTGATGGCCAGCAACGAGCCCGCTTCGTCGCAGGCGTCCACCATGTCGTGTCCGTCGGCCGCGGTGTTGGCGATGGGTTTCTCGCAGAATATGGCCCGGACGCCCTGCCGCGCGCAGGCCACCGTCATCTCCTTGTGGACCGGGGTATAGGTGGCCACGCTCACGATGTCGGGCCGTTCCTGCTCCAGCATCTCCCGCCAGTCGGCGTAGGTCCCGATCCCGGTCCGTTCGGTGAACCGTTCCCGCCGGCCCAGGTCGCGGCTGCTCCCGGCCACCACCTCGACCCGGGGATGGTTGGCCAAGGCCTCGATGTGGGTCCCGTCCAGGTCCACCACCAACTGGCCCAAGGCGTCTCCCGAAACCTGGTCCGCGCCGCCGATGTAGCCCAGACCCATGATCACTGCCCGATGCGGCTGATTCGTCATTCGTTTGGCTCCCTTATGGTTGTTGCAAGTGGGCCCACAATATAGAACGGCGGCCATAACCGGTCAAAACGGATCGTCCCGGCTCACCGGCGGCGCCGTGTGGAAGATCCCGGCGGCCAGGACTAAACTGGCTCATGCCATTTGTCGACCCCGTGGCGGGTGTGGATGGCCTGTGAGAGACCTGTAGATCACCTGTAAATCGCCTGTGGATTACCGACTGGAGAATTCGCCATGATCCCTCGAAGAATCCGGGTCCTGATCGCTTCGGCAGCCGTCGTCATCGGATCGGCTCCCTTCTCCCAAGCCCTGCCTCCCAAAGACCCGATTCAGGTCCGGATCTGGAAGAACGTCATGGTGCCGATGCGCGACGGCGTCCGCCTGGCCACCGACGTCTATCTGCCCAACGGCGAGACCACCCCTCCCGGTCCCTTCCCCGTCATCCTCATCCGGCACCCCTACGGGAAGCACAGGTCCGCCAAGACCGCCGAGTTCTTCACCACCCGCGGCTACGCCGCGGCGATCCAGGACACGCGGGGCCGGTACGACTCGGAGGGGGAATTCTACATCTACGTCAACGAGGGCGAGGACGGGTACGACGCCGTGGAGTGGATCGCCGCCCAACCCTGGTCCAACGGCGACGTGGGGACCTACGGCGGATCCTATGCGGCCGCCTGCCAGAACGCCCTGGCGGCCCTGAGGCCGCCCCACCTGAGGACCATGTTCGCCTACGTGGGCACCTCCAACTACATCGAGGACGGAGCGGGCCGAGGGGGCGCCTTCGCCCTTTTGCACAACCTGGTCTACGGATTCCGTCTGGCACAGACGGGGAAGGAGACCCAACCCGCCGATCCGGACGAGGAAGAAGACACGCCCACGCTGGAGGCCCTGACCCGGGCCAACGAGCAACTGCGAAGCTGGCTCCTGGCGGCGCCCCTCAAGTCCACCTCGCCGCTGTCCTGGACGCCTTCGTACGCCAAGTGGTACGCCGACTGGCGGGCGCATCCCACCTACGACGACTACTGGAAGCAGAACGGCTACAACTTCGAGGAGCGCCATTCCCAATACCCGGACATCCCCATCTTCTACATCGGCGGCTGGTACGACATCTTCAAGCGCGGGACGGTGAAGAACTTCCAGGGCCTGACCGGACGGCAGGGCTACGTCCGGCTGCTGGTGGGGCCCTGGACCCACTCCACGCAGCAGACCCATGCCGGGGACGTGGACTTCGGTCCGGAGGTGAAGATGACGCTCCGGAAGAAGGCGGTGAAGTGGTTCGACCAGTTCCTCAAGGGAAAGGACCTGGGCCTGGACCAGGAACCCCGCGTCCGCTACTTCGTCATGGGCGCCGAAACGGCGAAGCGCAACGAGAAAGGGAGGCTCCAGAGCGGCGGCTCCTGGAAGACCTCCGAGACCTGGCCCCCGGCAGGGAGCCGGCAAATGCGCCTGTACCTGCACGGCGACGCCAGCCTCCGCCGCGAGCCGCCGTCGGAAGCGGGCACGAGCGGGTTCGAATACGATCCCAGGAACCCCGTGCCCACCATCGGCGGCAATATCGACTCGGGCAAGCGCCTGGTGCGCCGCGGCGCCCACAACCAGGTCCCGGTGGAGGGGGACTTCCCGGCCACCGACCTGCTGCCCCTCTCTTCCCGCTCCGACGTGCTCTCCTTTCAGACGGAGCCCCTGGAAGAGGACCTGGAGATCGCCGGTCCCATGCGGGTGGAGCTCTGGGTCTCCTCCACGGCCAAGGACACCGACTTCACCGCCAAGCTCATGGACGTCTATCCGCCCTCTCCCGACTACCCGGAGGGCTATGCCATGAACCTGGAGGACGGCATCCTCAGGATGCGCTTCCGCGAATCCCGGGAACGGGAGGTGCTCATGGAGCCGGGCGCCGTCTACCGGGTGGAGATCGACCTCTGGGACACGGCCAACCGGTTCTACAAGGGGCACCGGGTCCGGCTGGACATCTCCAGCAGCAACTTTCCCTTCTATGACGTCAACCCCAACACGGGAGAGTTCCTGGGGCGCCACACCCACTTGAAGACGGCCGTGAACAGTGTCTACCATGCTCCGGGCCGGGCTTCGGCGCTGGTTCTGACCCTGCCGGAATAGGCGCGCGGCCCCCGCCAGACGGCCCGGCGCAGAGGTGAAGTGGTACAATCTGCCAGCCGGCGAACCCGGGATCACGCCGGCCACGGCACATTCCACGAAGTTGCGGAGAAAAGGATCCATGCGAAGATTCACGATTCGACTCGGCCTGAGCCTGTTCGGCAGTTGCCTGCTCCTGCTGGCCGCCGGCGCCCACGAATGGGAAGCGCCCGACGAGGCCAAGAAGATGCAGAACCCCCACGCGGCTACCGACGAAGCCCTGGCCACGGCAAGGACGCAATACGACGAGAACTGCAAGTTCTGCCATGGTGAGACCGGCGGCGCGGATGGTCCGGTAGCGGGCATGCTCAAGGAAAAGCCCCCTTCGTTCACCGATGCCGAAGCCATGGCCAAGGTCACCGACGGCGAGCTCTTCTGGAAGATCACCAACGGCAAGGACCCCATGCCCGGCTACCAGAAGAAGCTCTCCGACGAGGAGCGGTGGCAACTGGTGAACCTCATCCGGACCTTCGAGAAGTGACGCGCCCTTCGGGCATGAAGGGCCGCATCGACCGCCGCCATTTTCTGAAGACGAGTTCTGCGATGGTCGCCGCCTGGAGCGCGTGCGCACCGGCCCGGCAGGCCGCGGACCCGGCCGCCCGGGAGTGGCAGCACTACGGCGGAGATGCGGGCGCCGGCCGCTACTCGCCCCTGGACCAGATCAACCGGACCAACGTCTCGGAGTTGAAGGTGGCCTGGACCCACCGGACCGGGGACGCCCTCCAACGTCCGGCCACCACCATCGAGTGCACGCCCATCGTGGTGGACGGCCGCATGTACGTCTCCACGGCCACGCTCCAGGTCCACGCGCTGGATGCGGCCACGGGCCGGAAGCTCTGGAGTTTCGACCCCCGCGGCGGGAAGCCCTTGCGCGGATCCCCCGGAGTCAACCGGGGAGTCACCTACTGGCAGAACCCGGAGCGTGCCGACGACCGCCGCATCTTCATGCCGGTCCGGGACATGCTCTACTCCATCGACGCCGGGACGGGGAAGCTGACACCCGGATTCGGCCAGGACGGAGTCATCGACCTGAAGGAGGACTTCGACCACGACATGGCCGGACTCTCCTTCAACCTGACCAGTCCGGTGGTGGCGTACCGGGACCTGATCATCGTGGGAGGCGGCGGCGCCGAGGGACCCTATCCGGAGGCGCCGGGCCACATCCGGGGTTACGACGCCGCCACGGGGAAGCGGCGCTGGATCTTCCACACCACCCCGCGTCCGGGCCAGTTCGGAAACGACACCTGGGAAGGAGACTCGTGGAAGACCACGGGCGGGACCAACAACTGGGGCGGCATGAGCCTGGACCCGGAACGGGGCTGGGTCTTCGCCTCCATCGGCTCGCCCGCCTTCGACTTCTACGGCGGAAACCGCAAGGGGGCCAACCTCTTCGGAAATTGCGTCCTGGCGCTGGACGCCTCCACCGGGGACCGGAAATGGCACTTCCAGACCGTCCATCACGACGTCTGGGACTACGACCTTCCGTGCCAGCCGGCCCTCATCAATATGACGCAAGGCGGGCGGACCTTCGAGGCGGTGGTCCAACCCACCAAGATGGGAATGATCTTCTTCTTCGATCGGGAGACGGGGAAACCGGTCTTTCCCGTGGAGGAACGGCCCATGCCCGCCTCGGACGTTCCGGGCGAGGAGCTGTGGCCGACCCAACCGTTTCCCGTGAAGCCTCCTCCCCTGTGCCGCCAGGGGTTCATGCCGGATCAGATCACCGACATCTCTCCGGAAGCCCACGCCTTCGTCAAGGAGATCTACGACCGATCCCGCGTCGGCGCCCTCTACACTCCTCCGAGCCTTCAGGGGACCATCATCCATCCCGGTTTCCGGGGCGGGGCCCTGTGGGGCGGATGCAGCCACGACCCGGCGGCCAACCGGTTGTTCGTCAACTCCAGCGAATGGACCAACCGGATCACGCTGGCCCCCGCCCGGGAGGACCAGCCGTTCGACTACGCCCTTCCGGAGCGGGCCCTGTTGCAGGACCCGGAGAAATACCCGGCAATCAAGCCCCCGTGGGGCTATCTGACGGCCATCGACCTGGACTCGGGGGACTTTGCCTGGCGGGTGGTGGCGGGAGAGATTCCGGAGCTGAAGGCGCGTGGAATCACCGGGACGGGGAGCCCCATGCACGGCGGGACCATCGCCACGGCCGGAGGCCTGATCTTCGTGGGCGGATCCTTCGACAAGAAGTTCCGCGCCTACGACTCCGGCAACGGACGGGTGGTCTGGGAGCATCAGTTGAACGCCGGCGGCTTTGCCACCCCGTCCACCTACGAGGCGGAGGGCCGGCAGTATGTGGTCATTGCCGCCGGGGGCGGCCAGGCCGCTTCCAATTCGGGCGATGAATTCGTGGCCTTTGCGCTGGCTTGAGCCCGGTCCTGGTGGCCGGCGCCTGGGAATGGCGGTCCTGGTTCCGGTCTTGGGCGGCGTCCTGTCCGGCGCGCCCCGCACCGACGACAAGGCGCCGGAGCCTCAGCCCATCCCCTTCAGCCACAAGGTCCATGCGGCCGCCGGAGTGCGGTGCTCCTTCTGCCACACCATCGAGGAACCGGGGTTTGCGGCGGGTCTGCCGGCCGAGTCCACATGCATGGTCTGCCACACCGCCGTCAAGAGCAAAAGTCCGGACATCCTGAAGCTGGCCAAGGCCGCGAAGGCGGGAGAGACGATCCCCTGGGTGCGGATCTACCGGGTGCCGGACTACGTCTGGTTCTCACATGCGTTGCACGCCGTGGAGGCCAAGATCGAATGCGCGGCCTGCCACGGCCCCGTGGCCACGCGGGACGTCCTGTTTCAGGAGAAGCCGACCTCCATGGAGTTCTGCATGGACTGCCACGCAACCCGCCAAGCCTCCAACGGCTGCGAAGTCTGCCACGTCCGCCAGTAGGAGAGGGGGTTGTTAACCCCCTCGTCCGCCGAACGGGGGGACTAACAGTCCCCACTCCTATGGGTCGCCACCCGGACCACATCGCCTCCAACCGCTGCGAAGTCCGCCAGTTGGAGAGGGGGTTGTCAACCCCCTCGTCCGCCGAACGGGGGGACTAACAGTCCCCTGTACCATTCCACAGTACCCTTTATGGGACTTCACCCACGGTGGGTGAAGAGGGCCAACCGGCCGGGAGCAACCCTACAGTCCCCGTGCCTGAGAGCACCTGGAGGGGATTCGTGCCCCGGCCGGTAGCCGCGATGGAGAACCGGTGGGAAGTCGGCGTCCAAGAACACCAGTACAGGAACCGATCCGAATCGCGGCGGCCCGACGTCCATTTAATCACTCGGGGGGTCGGGATGAAACAGAGTCAATGGTTTGCGGGGGTCGATTGGGCGACGCGGGCGCACCAGGTCTGCGTGCTGGATGAGCGAGGGAGGTGCCAGGGACAGCGCAGCTTCCCCCACAGCGGTGCGGGCCTGGCCCAGATGGCCGACTGGATTCTCGAGCAGACGGGAACCTCCGCGGAGGCGGTCTCGGTGGCAATCGAAGTCATCAACGGTCCGGTCGTGGAGTTCTTGATGGATCGGTGTTTTGCCGTCTATACCATCACTCCGACCCAGTTGGATCGATTCCGCGACCGCTTCTCTCCGGCCGGAGCGAAGGATGACCGCCGCGATGCCCGGGTGCTGGCCGACGCACTGAGAACCGATGGGGATCGCTTGCGACGGCTGGATCCCGTTGACTCTGAGGTGATCGAGCTGCGCGAGTACTCACGGCTGGCCAGCCAGTTGACCCGCGAGAAGACGCGGCTGGTCAACCGCCTCCACGATCAACTCTGGCGCTACTATCCACAGTTCCGGGACCTCAGCAAGAATCTCGCCGAGCCCTGGGTGATGGCCGTCTGGAAGCTGGCCCCGACGCCGGAGGAGGCCCACAGGCTGCGTCCGATCCGCGTCGCCAAGGTGTTGAAACAACATCGGATCCGGCGAATCGACGCTCCCGAGGTCCTGCGGATCTTGCGGGTGCCCTCCTTCCCCCTGGCCGCCGGCACGATCCAGGCCGCAAAGGTTCACGTCGCCGGCTTGGCGGAGACCCTCGCTCTGATCCAGCGCCAACTCCGAGACCTCTCTCGTGAGAGTGCGCGTCTGATCCGGGCCTTGGAGAAGCGGTTCGAGTCGGTGGCGGGGCCCCAGGGGCCGAGGCGGGACGTCGCGATCCTCGCCTCCCTGCCCGGGGTCGGCAAGATGGTTCTCGCCACCCTGCTCTCGGAAGCCTACGATCCGGTGCAACGAAGAGACTATGCCGCCTTGCGTTGTCTGTGCGGGGTCGCCCCCGTGACCCGGCGTTCCGGCAAACACACCCTCGTGGTTCGCCGCCAAGCGGTTCACCCTCGTCTGCGCGAGGCGGCGTATCACTGGGCCCGGGTGGCCACGCAAAACGACTCCACCAGCCGAGCCAAATACGCGGCCCTTCGGGAGCGCGGCCACGGCCATGCACGGGCCCTGCGGTCCGTGGCGGACCGTCTACTTGGGGTGGCCTGCGCCATGTTGCGAGACCAGACGATGTTCGATTCGAATCATGCGAGACAGCGCCGTGCCGCTTGATTTGGATCCGGCCCGGGGTTCGATCCCGGCTCCACCCGTGCGCGACCGCGCCTGGAGTTTGAGTGCGAGCCCCAAGCGGGATCGGTCCGGATCCGGTTCCGTCCTGGGATCTAGTCGCCGTCGTCGTGCCGGTGGGAAAGTGGGAAACATTCCCATGTTTTCCACTTTTCCACGGGCTTCCCCCGACTCATCTACGCAACCGATTGCTTTATTGAAAAAGGGTGGGAAGTCCCCTCCTATGGGTCGCCACCCGGACCACATGGCCTCCAACCGCTGCGAAGTCTGCCAGTAGGAGAGGGGGTTGTTAACCCCCTCGTCCGCCGAACGGGGGACTAACAGTCCCCACTCCTATGGATCGCCACGCGGACCACATCGCCTCCAACCGCCGCGAAGTCCGCCAGTTGGAGAGGGGGTTGTCAACCCCCTCGTCCGCCGAACGGGGGGACTAACAGTCCCCACTCCTATGGATCGCCACGCGGACCACATGGCCTCCAACCGCTGCGAAGTCCGCCAATTGGAGAGGGGGTTGTTAACCCCCTCGTCCGCCGAACGGGGGGACTAACATTCCCTCCCAACATCCTCGAAGAGAATGAACTGGCCATCGCGTAGTCCGGCCCTCTTCGGATTCTCGCGGATGTATTCGGCGCACCTGCAGAAGTGGAGCGGGTGCCTGATCAGCCGGTCCCAATAGTCCTCCTGCCAAAGTGGACCCGATTTCCCGGTTCTCCGGTTGATCTCCCACGCCGTGAACCCCTTCCAGGTTTTGACGATTTTCTGAATTCGGTGGGAACCAAGAGGACGGAACAATACATGGACGTGGTTGGGCATCACGACGAACGAAGTTAGCTCGTAACGTTTGCCGTCGAAGTAGTGGAGCGATTCGGCCACCACACCTGCCAGAGCCGGATCCTTCAGCACGCAGGAACCGCTTCCCTGGTCCAACCAGTCTTCGACTCGTCGTGAGAACCGTTTGTGGAAACGTATCGCGGTCTTCAGGTTCCAAGGTCGAGGATGGCGTTTCAACCAGATTTCACGCTCCTCCTGCCATTGGCCCAGTTTCGCTTGAGGAAGCGAGTCTCCCAGTCGCCAAGTCACGAAGACGAAGACGTTTCGTTGCTGCCAATGGGGCAGGAGGTTTTTGGTGACCTCTACCTCGCCGTAGTGGTCGAAATAGAAGCGGGGGATTTCCAACTCCCGATTCTTCGTTGTGGGCGGCACAACAATCTTAACGACCATCCACGAATATCGACGAAGTAGGAGAGGGGGTTGTTAACCCCCTCGTCCGCGGAACGGGAAGACCAACAGTTCCCTCCTGACGCTGACAGCGACTCTTTCAGGTGGCATCATGTGGTGCCTATGAAATCCGGCATACAATCAGCATTCGTCTTCTTTCTAGTTCCACTTTTGCTGGCGGCCTGCGTCCCGGCGCCCGATCCTTCAGACGACAACGACTGGCGCTATCACGGAAAAGATGCGGGAGGGACGCGGTATTCCCCCCTGGCCGAGATCAACCGGACCAACGTCCAGGAACTGGAGGTGGCCTGGATCTACCGGATGGGAGAGGTGGAGCGCCCGCACCGGACCATCCCCGACCGGATGCAGGCTCCGTGGGAGACCACGCCTCTGGCGGTGGACGGGGTCCTCTACCTGTCCACGCCGTCCAACCGGGTCATCGCCCTGGAGGCGGAGACCGGCCGGGAGCTGTGGGTGTTCGATCCGCAGGAAGGCAGCGGCGACGGCCGCTTCTATCTCCAGCACCGGGGGGTCTCGTACTGGGAGGGGACCGTCGACGGAAAACCCCAGCGGCGAATCCTCATGGGGACGGGAGACGCCCGGCTGTTCGCGCTGGATGCCGACACGGGCCGGCTGATCCCCGAATTCGGCGAGAACGGGTGGGTGGACCTGGACGGAGGCATGACCACGCGCTGGCCCAAGAGCATCTACACGGTCACTTCCCCGCTGGCCGTCTACAAGAACATAGTGGTCACCGGTTCCCGGCTCAGCTCGGGCCAGGAGAGCAAGGGTCCCAGCGGGAAGGTCCGGGCCTGGGACGTGCTCACGGGCGACCTGGTCTGGGAGTTTCACACCGTTCCCCGGCCCGGAGAACCGGGAAACGAAACCTGGGAGGGAGACTCGTGGAAGGACCGTTCCGGCGCCAACGCCTGGTCCATCATCAGCGTGGACACGGAACGGGGCTGGGTCTTCGTCCCCACGGCGTCGCCCCTGGGCCCCGACCGTGACGGTCAAAACCTGTACGGGAACACCCTGCTGGTGCTGGACGCCCTCACCGGAAAGCTCGTCTGGCACTACCAGGCGGTCCGCCACGACACCTGGGACTACGACCTCCCGGCCCAACCGGTGCTGGTGACCGTGGAACAGGACGGTCGAGTCGTTCCCGCGGTCGCTCAGCCCACCAAGATGGGAATGGTCTTCGTGTTGGACCGGCTGACCGGCGAACCCGTGCTCCCGGTGGAGGAACGCCCGGTGCCCCAGACCGGGGGCGGATACAACTGGCCCACCCAGCCCTTCACCGTCAAGCCGCCGCCGCTGGTGCGGCACAACCTGACCCGGGAGGAGGTAAGCCGGGTCACGCCCGAGTCCTACGAGTTCTGCCTGGAGCTCTTCGACTCGCTCCACTACGAGGGCATCTACACGCCGCGCCAGGAGGGGCCGACCCTGATGCTGCCGGGTTCCCTGGGCGGAGCCAACTGGTCGGGCGCCTCGTTCGATCCTACGACCGGGTTTCTCTACGTGAACGTCACGGAGCTGGGAAACGCCCGCGGCGCAGGCCGCCGATTCTGGCAGGACAACAAGTGGCCCTGCCAGGAGCCCCCGTGGGGGACGCTGAACGCCGTGGACCTGAACCGGGGCGAGATTGTCTGGACGAGTGTCCTGGGCCTGGT
The DNA here is from genome assembly GCA_965116695.1 of Acidobacteriota bacterium. Classification (GTDB taxonomy): domain Bacteria; phylum Acidobacteriota; class UBA6911; order RPQK01; family JAJDTT01; genus JAJDTT01. Next base: position 5,201,620 of record OZ220706.1, on the reverse strand, counting down.
GGAGGAGCTGATGGAGAAGGGGGTCCCGCAGACGGGGACTCCGAATCTGGGCGGGTCCATCGTCACCGCGGGCGGGCTGGTCTTCATCGGCGGCACCAACGACCGGCGGTTCCGGGCGTTCGACTCGGCCTCCGGAGAGGAGCTCTGGGTCGACCTGCTGGAGGCCAACGCCCATGCCACCCCCATGACCTTCTGGGGGGAGAAGACGGGCAGGCAGTACGTGGTGATCGCCGCGGGCGGGGGCAACGTCTTCAGCGACGTGACGTCTGACGCGCTCGTGGCTTACGCGTTGCCGTGAGGAAGAGCGCACCCACAAGGGGTGCCCCTACCCAATGAGGTTGTCGTCGTCTATTGGTTCGGAGGCGACGTGATTCCAGACCAGGGCCAGATTGAACAGGTAGATGATGGAACGAGTGAGGCGTTCCGCGTCTGACATCTCAATGCGGCGGGCGTGCGCAATGCGGTTTCTGTGGTCGTTCATTGACCGAAGCACGTAGGACGCCTTCGGAACCGAACCCACGGGCAGCAGGCCTTCCGCCTGTAGCCGCGAGACGTATTCCGGAAAACTGGATCTGGCCCGGCCTTCCGCTCCCAGCATCTGGCTGATATTCCGCCGTATTTCCTCGTGAGTGCTTTCGACAAACTCTCGGGGATACATTATGGGTTCCATCTCCCTCATCCAGACCTTGAAGGAGGGATCTCCCGACACCTGAAACGCCAACTCCTTGAGCATCTTTTCCAGTTCCCGGAGATTCGTTCGCTCCGTGAGATCGACTTCACCGCCGCTTCGTGACTCAGAGTGCTCGAAAGCCCCCTCGACCAGACTTTGGGTTTTCCGAGTCGACTTGTCGACGTTGTCCACAATGCTCAGAAGCGTCTTCACCCCTTCGTCGAGGTGATCCAAACGTCTCTTCACCGTCGCTTCGCCCGGTTTCGCCTCGGCGGGCGCCGGAGGGGGGAGCCTCCTTGAGGCGGGTTCTGCGAGCTTGAAAATTGCGGCGTCGCGACCGAATTCCTTCTTCAAGTCGCGATAGCACGCCATTGTTTTCGGATACACCCAACGGGTCCTTTTCGGGTCCCAGCGGCGTCCCGGAATCTTCTTGGCCCGCTCCTTCTCGCCTGGAGCGATCTTTACTTCGTAGTCCTTGTCGGTTTCCGTGACTTCGATGGGAAAGAAGTTGCCTCTGGGATATGGCATCGCTAATCAGATGGCCGCGCCGTCCGGCCCGCAAGCGGACGGCCCGGCGTTTCAGTAGACCTCGGGAACGAAACGCTGGATCCCCATGGGGGGCCGGACGTAACCGCCGTCCTCCTGGCGCGGCGGGAGCTCCAGCTCGGGCGGGTCTTCCTGGTTGTAGTCGAACCGGCTCAGCAGGTGGGAGATGCAGTTGAGGCGCGCCCGGCGCTTGGAGTCGGCGTTGACCACGTACCAGGGCGCATCGGGGACGTCCGTCTTGTCGAACATGGCATCCTTGGCCTTGGAGTACTCCACCCAGCGAAGCCGCGACTCCAGGTCCATGGGACTCAGCTTCCAACGCTTGCGCGGATCGCGGATCCGGGCCTGGAAACGGCGTTCCTGTTCCTCGTCGCTCACCGAGAACCAGTACTTGATGAGATGGATGTGGGACCGGAGCAGCATCCGTTCGAACTGGGGGCAGGAGTAGAGGAATTCCCAGTACTCCTCCTCGGTGCAGAACCCCATGACCCGCTCGACTCCGGCCCGGTTGTACCAACTCCGGTCGAAGAGCACGATCTCTCCGGCGGCCGGGAGATGCGCCACGTAGCGCTGAAAGTACCACTGGGTCCGCTCCCGTTCGGTGGGCTTGGCCAGGGCGGCCACGCGGACCTGGCGCGGGTTCAGCGTCTGGATGATCCGCTTGATGACGCCCCCCTTGCCGGCGGCGTCCCTGCCCTCGAAGAGGACCACGACCTTGAGCCCCTCCCGGGCCACCCAGTCCTGGAGCTTGGTCAGCTCCACCTGAAGGCGCCGGAGCTCGGCTGCATAGACTTTCCGCCTGAGGCGCGGGGGACCCTTCTTCAATTCGCCGCTGGCGACTGACTCGGCGTGTACGTCCATCCTCTCCTCTAAAACGAAAATACCAGTTCAGCTTCTCCGTTTGAAACCGGGCAGCCAACCCAGAACGAGCGTCGACAGCAGCGTGACGAAGAAGGAGACCGGCAGCGGCCACATCCAGGAAACGGCCTTGAGCCGAACCAGCAGGCGGCGCGACCCCAGGGTCACCACGTCGTCGGGTGCGATGACGGCGGGTGAACCGGGACGGTCGTTGACCCGGAGCTCCGCCTCCCCGGTCAGAGCGCGAATCGACCATCCCTCTGGAGTCCTCTCCACACCGGCATGCCGGGGCGCCACGCCGTCTCCGGTCAGGATGAAGCGATTCTCCCCGGGACTGGAGCCGATGGTGTTGAAACTCCCGGGCCGAGGCTCCCACCGCGTCGGCTCCTCCCCCTCCTCCAGGACGTAGAGGAAGATATCGGGGTGATCCTGGAACCAGTGTCCCAAGGAGAGGTAGAAGCCGACCGACAGTCCCAGGAAAGCCGACAGCACCATGGCGGCCCCGCGGGCGCGGAATTTCAGGAAGGCGGCCACAAACATGCCGCCCAGGGTCCCGATGACGTAGGCGATGATCCGGGTCGTGAGATCGAAAATGTTGCCCCGGGAGCCCTCGGGGATGGTGTTCAGGAAGAGGCAGAAGAGGACGGCGTAGATGCCGGCTCCCAGGGTGAAGAACCGCGCCAGCCGGAGTTGCGACTTCTGCGAGAGCGGGTCTTTTCGGAAGCGTCCCACGAAGTCGACGGTCAGAACGGTGGCGACTCCGTGCATGCTGGAATCCAGCGCGGCCATGGCGGTGGAGAAGAGGGCGGCCACCACCAGGCCGGCCAGGCCGCGCGGCAGGGTGTGGGCGATGAAGTGGGGGAAGACCTCGTCGGGAGTCCCCGGTAGCTGGGCCTTGTAGTAGGAGTAGAGGGCGATGCCGCCCAGGCCCAGGAGGAGGCCGACGCTCACGTCGGCGGCCTGGTTGGCCAGGATCGATCGGCGGGCGGCGCGGAGCGATCCGGTGGCCAGGTAGCGCTGCACCATGAGCTGGTCCGAGCCGCAGGTGGAGACCCACCAGACGAAGGCGTAGATGGCCATTCCCAGCACGCTGACCCGGACGTAAGGGTCGAGCCGGAAGAAGGGCTGCGGTTCGTGGTCCGCCGCCAGGATGTCCTGGAGCCAGGTGACGGGGCCGGTCCCGGTGTCGACGAAGATGTAGCCGATGGTGAAGAGGAGGCCGCCGAAGAGGATGACGAACTGCACCAGGTCGGTCCACATGACGGCCCGCATGCCCCCCAGAACCGTGTAGACGACGGCGATGATCCCGACGCCCAGCACCACCCAGGTGAAGGGCAGGTCGGCCATCTTGGACATGGCGATGGCGGCGGTGTAGACGATCATCCCCATCATGGAGAGGCGGATGCAGAGGAACAGGGTCGAGCCGAACAGCCGCGCGCCGAGGCCGTATTGCTCCTCCAGGTACTCGTAGGCGCTGGTCAGGCGCTTGCGCATGAAGAAGGGGACGAGGATCAGGACCGCCACCGCCACGCTGAAGGGGACGTGCATCTGCCGGCCCCAGACCCCGATGCCGTTCTTGATGAACTCCCCCGGTTCGGAGAGGTAGGCGATGGTGGAGAGGAGCGAGGCGTACATGCTCAGCCCCACCACGAACCAGGGCATCTTGCGCCCGGCCAGGAAGTACTCGTCGGCCGATTTCTGCCGCTTGCTGAAGTAGTAGCCCAGCAGCAGCACGCACGCGAAATAGACGACGACCACCGCGTAGTCGACAGTCTGGAGCCCGTCGTAGCGGTCGACACGCACCGGGGTCGTGGTCATGGCCAGAAGGGAGTGAATCGGTGTCTCCTCGTAGCGGAATCCGGTCGGGGCTGGACCGCCTCGACTCGGGCCAGAGATTACGCGGGCGCCAACCTGTTGGCAAGGGCAGGAGGAGCCCCTTTCCCCTCGCCCATTGGAGGCGGTTTTCCTACCGCCCCGTGGAAAGTGACTTTCCTGTCGCCCACTCTTGGTTGCTCCCAATTGGAAGACGCTGCGCGGAGTGGGGACTGCCGTCCCCCCTGCACCCCCCCTTTCGGCGACAGGAATGTCTCCGCTCCAATCGGCGGTAGGAAAACCGCCGCTCCGGACGGATGCTATGATTCACCCGGATCCCATGAAGATCACCCGCAGAAAAGTCCTGAAGACCCTGGGAATCGGCTTGGGGGCCGGCTACGTCGGACTGAGCGGAACCTGGCTCTACGCGACGAGACTCGAGGTCAAACGGCTCCGGCTGGAACGGGTCCAGGTTCCCATCCCCAGCTTGCCAAGTTCATTGGACGGCTTCCGGATCGTCCTGCTCAGCGACTTCCATCTCTTCCCCCACACGCAGATCGAACTCATCGACGCCGCCGTGGAGATGGCCAACCAGTGCCGGCCCGACCTGGCGCTGCTGGGCGGAGACTACGTCCTCTCCACCGCCGAATCGATCTACGAGCTGGCGCCGGCGCTGGGCCGACTGGACGCCAGGTACGGCGTCTTCGCCGTGCTGGGAAACCACGACCACTGGAAGAACGCGGATGCGGTGATCGACGGACTGACCCGCTCCGGCATTCACGTCTTCATGAACGAGGGATTGACCCTGTCGGTCGGCCGGCAACCGCTCTACCTGGCCGGCGTGGACGACGGCTGGGTCCGGCGCCACGACTTCGAGAAGGCGCTGGCGAACCGCAACGGCGAGGATCCGACCCTGCTCCTGATGCACGAACCGGACTTCGCCGACGACTTCCTGGCCGACGGCCGGGTCCTGATCCAGCTCTCGGGCCACAGCCATGGCGGCCAGGTCCGTTTCCCCTTCATCGGCTCGCCCTTCCTGCCGCCGTACGGGCGCAAGTACGACCAGGGCCTGTACCGGGTCGGCCAGGGATGGCTCTACACCAACGTAGGGATCGGAGTGACGGCCCCCCTGCGGCTGAACTGTCCCCCGGAGGTCACCGAGGTCACGCTGGTCTCCCGGAGCGCCTGATTGGAGCGGTTTCCATCGCCCTTTCCGGTCCCTCAATGCCATTTTCGGAGTTCGGCGACCGGAGAGCGGACGGTCCAGCAGGGGACCGTGGGGAGCAACGGGAGTTGGGGGGCTGACGGCCCGGCGGTCGTGTTATCGTTGTTTCCAAAGACGCCTATTGCAGAGGAACATCGATGGCAGAGCAAATTCCTGTATCCGTCGATTCTGATGTGGCAGGCATCTACCGTTCAGCCTCGGACGAAGAGCGTCGCAAACTGGATTTGCTCATCAATCTGCGTTTACGTGACGCCACTGAGTCCAGGAAATCACTCCGGGACATCATGTCGGAAGTCAGTCGCAACGCGCGCCGAAGGGGACTGACTCGGGAGATCTTGCAATCCATCCTGGACGATGAATGACGCGCGTCGTCTTCGATTCCAACGTCCCGGTCAGCGCATTACTCTTCTGCGGTTCCATGCCGGGGAGGGCATTTTTGGGAACCATTTCCCATTGCTCCCGTCGCCATCCAAACCCGCCTGATCCGTCATGAGCCCACTCGACATCACGGTCCTGGTCGTCTACCTGGCGTTTATCGGCGGCTTGGCCTTCCACTTCTCCCGGCGCCAGAAATCGGCGGAAGACTACTTCCTGGCCGGGCGAAACCTGCCCGGCTGGGTGGTGGGGTTCTCCCTCATGGGGACGGTGGTGAGCAGCGCCACCTTCGTGGGTCATCCCGGCAACGTCTACTTCAGCGACATGTGGCCCTTCGCCTATCACCTGGGCCTGCCGCTGGTGGTGCTTCTGACCCTGGGGCGGTTCGTGGTCTTCTACCGCCGCACGCTTCGAATGAGCCCCTACGAGTACCTGGGAACCCGTTTCGGGTATCCGGCCCAGGCCTATGCCTCCGCCTCCTTCATCCTGAGCCGGGTGCTGGACATGAGCCTGACCGTCTACTTCCTGGGGCTGGCCCTGGCCTTCGTCACCGGGTGGGACGTGTGGTGGGTGATCCTGGTGGTGGGCCTTCTGACCGTGGCCTACACCCTGGCGGGCGGCATTCAGGGCGTGGTCTGGACCGATTTCCTGCAGGGGATCCTGCTGGTGGGAGGAGGCTTGCTCTGCTGTGCCCTGATCCTGGGCCGCGGGGACGCCGGACAGATCGTCACCACCGCATGGGAAGGGGGAAAGTTCAGCCTGGGCAACTGGGAGCCCAGCCTGATCGAGGACAATTTCTGGCTCCTGTTCGTGGGAGGGGTCTTCCACTTCCTGCAGGCCTTCGGGACCGACCAGAACATGGTGCAGAGGTACCTGCTGGCCAGAAGCGACCGGGAGGCCCGCCGCAGCGCACAGATGGGCATCCTCTCCTGCATCCCGATCTGGCTCCTGTTCATGTTCCTGGGAGGCCTGCTCTGGGCCTTCTACCAGGCCGACCCGTCGGCGCTTCCCCCGCAGGTCGCAGAGGTCAAGGACAACATCATTCCCCACTTCATCATGACCGAGCTGCCGCCGGGACTGTTGGGACTGCTCCTGGCGGGACTGCTGGCGGCGGCCATGTCCAGCATGGACTCGGATCTCAACAGCATCGCGGCGGTGGTGCTGCAGAACTTCTATCGCCGGATGCGGCCCGGGGCGCCCCAGCGGCGCCAGCTCATGGTGGGCCGGGCCGGGGTCGTGGCCGGCGGGCTGATGTCCATTTTCCTGGCGCAGCAGTGGATCGGCATCGAGTCGCTGGTGAAATACTCGCTCGGTCTGGCGTTGGTCGTCTCGGGGGGAAAACTGGGCCTGTTCGCCCTGGGATGGCTCTTCCCCAAGGCCACGTCCAAGGGAGCCTACACCGGGCTCGCCGCCTGCGTGCTGTTCACCCTCTGGGCCGCCCTGACCCGGGTGGAGATGCCAAACAGCCAGAGTCCGTTGCTGGATCTGGGGGCCTACAACTTTCCCTGGATGCCCATGACCATCGGGATGATCGGGCATGTCCTGGTGCTGGTGGTGGGGTATGCCGCCAGCCGGTGGAAGGACGGCCGGGCCGGGAGGGACTCGGTGTTATGAAACGGCTGGCGGCCGGCGCACTCGCGTTCGTGATGGCCGCGGCGCCGGCCGCCGCGCAGTCCGGACAGATCGCGGGCGTCGTCGCCGATGCGACCGGTGGCGTCCTGCGCGGGGCGAGCGTCACGCTGACGGGCGGGCCGGATGGGCGCCGCGAGACGCAGACGGACGACACCGGCCGCTTCCTGTTCCCGGACCTCCATCCCGGAACCTACACCGTCACCGTCTCCCTGCCCGGTTTCGACGCCGAGTCGGCGGACGGCGTTGACGTCCGAACCGATCCGGTGGAGCTGCCGGTCATCACGCTGCAACTCGCCGCCTTGGACGATGCTCTGGTCGTGACCGCGACCCGCATGGAGGAGCCGCTGCGGGAGGTGCCGCTGAGCATCTCGGTGGCGACCGGCGCGGATATCGAGCGGCGGCGAATCGGCAACCTGACGGAGCTGTCACGCTGGATGCCCGGCCTGACCGTGGTGGATCAGGGGGCGCGCGGCAGCAATGTCGTCATCGCGCGCGGCCTGCACACGGACGCGCTGACCGGCTCCGAGCAGGCGGACAACAACTACAACAACGGCGTTGCGACCTACCTCGGCGACATCCCGCTGGCGGTCGACCTGAGGCTGCACGACATCGAGCGGGTGGAGGTGCTGCTGGGACCACAGGGGACCCTGTACGGCGCCGGCACGCTGGCGGGCGCCGTACGCTATCTGCCGCGCCGCCCCGACACCGGGCGGCGCACGTTCGAGCTGCGCGGGGACGGGTTCGCACTGGCGCACAGCGGCTCGCCCGGCTCGGATGCCGGCTTTACCTTCAACCTGCCGATCGTGACTCGGAAGCTTGCGCTGCGCGGCTCCGTCGACCGTTACGCCAACCCGGGATTCATCGATTACGACTATCTGCTGCGCACGCCCGGCGTCTCCGAGCCGGAGCCGGACCTGACCGACCCCACCGCGGTGGCGGCCAACTTGCGAAGCGAGCCCGACGCCAACACCGAGGAGACGGTATCGGCGCGGTTCTCGCTGCTCTGGGAGGCGACTCCCGAGCTGTCGGCGCTGTTCTCCTATCACCTGCAGGATCAGCAGGTCGGCGCCCGGCAGATCAATCACGCCCGGTCGTTTGACACCGGGCGCTACGTGGCGGCGCACCGCTACCTGGAGCCGAACGACCGCAAGAACCAGTTGTGGAGCCTGGAGCTGGGTTGGACGGCGGGCCCGGCGGAACTGACCACTGCCGTCGGCTACTCCCATTACGACCAGCAGGGGCAGCGCGACCAGACCGACCTGTTGATCCAGGCATTCGGCATCGTCGGACTGCTGCCGGGCCGGTTTCCTGCGCTGACGCAGGCGCAGGCGGTCGATCCGGACGTCTCGGCCACCGACCTGACGGCGCAGTTTCGCTCCTTCTCCGCCTATACCCGCGAAGATTCCCGGGAGAAGCGTTTCAACTGGGAGACGCGTGTGGTCTCCACCGGTGACGGACCGTGGCGTTGGGTGGGCGGCGTCTTCTTCAACCAGTACGACAGCAGCGGCACCAGCTTCGAATTCGCTCCCGGCCTGACGGAATTCTCCGGCGTCACGCCCGTCCTGGGAGGCAGCCCCGCGTCCGATCCGGTCGAGTACTACTCCCTCGGAAGCAGCACAGTGGAGGAGCGGGCGCTGTTCGGCGAGATCTCGCGCGACCTGGACGACCATTGGCGCGTGACCGCCGGCGGCCGCTGGTTCGGTTACCGCATCGACACCGGCAGCGCTACGGAGTTCCCGTACACACCCCTGTACAACTCGCCGTTCACCTCCCATGACTCCCGCGACCGTGGACAATTGTTCAAGGCCAGCGTCAGTTACCGGTTCGACGGCCAGACAAACGCCTACTTCACCCGGTCCGAAGGGTACCGCATCGGCGGCGGCAACAATTTCCGGGTCTGCACCGACGAGGAAATCGCCCTGCTCACCGACTCGGATCCCGGGAACGATCCGCCGCAGTCCGGTTGCATCTACGAGGACCAGGCGCTGATCCGGCCCGACACCACAACCAACTACGAAGTGGGCCTTCGCCACTCGGATCGCGACGGCCGGTTCACGGCCAGCGGCACGCTGTTTCACGTCGACTGGAAGGATATTCAGGTGGCGGGTCTGACACCCTTCAGCGCGCAGCCGATCACGCTGAACGGCGGCGGAGCGGTGAGCCGGGGCGTCGAGCTCATGGCGGCCGTCAACCCGGCGGCGGCGTTCCGCCTCCGCGGTTCATGGTCATATGCGCACGCGGAGCTGAGCAAAGATTCCCCCGGCCTGCTGGAAGGGGGCGCCGACGCATTCAAGGGAGATCGGCTGTCCGGCGCGCCGCGCCACCAGGGCAGCCTGCTGGCTTCCTACAACTGGCTCGCCGGCAGCAGCGTGGTCGAGCTGTTGTACGGCTACACGTACACCGGGGACGTGCTCACGCGCATCGGGTTGCGCGCCGGCGGCGAGACTCTGCCGGCCTACGATCTGCACAACCTCTCGGCGTCCATCTCGAAGAACGGCTGGAGGCTGGAGTTCTACGCAAACAACCTGTCGGACGAGTACGCCGTCACCGGGGTCCGGCAGACTCCCGCTTTCATCGGTATGACCGGGGAGGGCTTCCGGTCGCGGCGCTACTTCGCCAACGTGCTCTCTCCGCGGCGGATCGGCGTCCGCATCCGCTACGCCTTCCGGTAGCCGGGGGAAGGACAGATTCGGTTCAGTCGCCCATCCGGACGGTCCGGCCGATTCTTCCGCGGCGCCGGCAACTCGCAAAGCGCTAGCGGAGACATGGGGACGGTCACGTTCTCGCTCGGTCTTCGTCGACATAGGGGCGTCTTTCCGGATCTGATCAGGGGATCGAGAGGATTCCTGAAGATTCCTGATTCTTCACTACTCGTCTAGCCTATGCGGTATACGTGCGACCCAGTCCGCCCCAGCATACGTGACCGCATGAATGAGCACTTCGCAGGCTCTTTCGTCGACGGTAAAGGCTACGACAGCTTTTCTCCCAGCAGGGATCGCCCGCAATCCGCATGCTATCTCGTTACGGATGGATCCCGTGTGAGGGGTACGTTTCAAGCCAGCGATCGTCCGTTCAATCGCGGTCAGCGTTCGATCAGCCGCGACACGCCCCGCATAGTCGAGAACCCATTGGGCGATGACTCGAAGATCACGTGCCACCAGCGGATGGAAACGAATGCGGTACTTCACGTCTTCGGATCAGTCCCAATCGTGGCGCGAGCGGCTGAAAAAACGTGATCCTGATCCACGTACTCGGAACGTGGTGTCTGCATACGCATGCGGATCTCTTGGGCCAGAGCCGAAAGCGATACGTTTCGCTCGGTCTCGTCCCGCATCATTTGTTCGATGGCCGCCGCCACGGCAGCACTCCGAGTACCAAATACGCCTTGGCCCACTTTCTCCATTAGGTATTGATGGTGGCGATCCGTAAAGCTGAGGGTCGTTTTGACGGTCATCCGCACCTCCTCGGTATGACTAAGTCATATACCACTTGGACGGGTCCGGTTCAAGCACACAGCCGGAGAAAAGGCGACAGTCGCGCTCGCGCTCGCGAGAGGAGGAGAACTCTTGGCGGGACGACCCGAAAGCGAAAAATAAGGGATAATGTCTATTGAAGGGAATCGAATGTCAGGACTCTGCGTTCGAGAGCTGTTCGACTCCCGGCGGCGGTTGCTCCGCGACCGGACCGGAACCGGAGGACTGCACCGCATCCGCTTCTTCCTGCCGCTGGCCGTTTTGGCCCTGGTCTCGTGCGGCGGCGAGCAGCCGCAGCAGGCCTCCTCCGACTGCGTCGAGTGCCACCGCGACGTGACCCCCGGCATCGTCACGGACTGGGAGTTGAGCCGTCACCACGCCGAGGGAGTGGACTGTTCCCTCTGCCATGGCGACAAACATCGGACGGCGGAGGACGTGGCGCTGGTGCAGACCGCGACCCCCGACGTCTGCGCCACCTGCCATCCGATTCAGACGGAGCAGTTTCAAGGGGGCAAGCACGCCCTGGCCTGGGCCAGCATGAACGCCATGCCCACCACGCATTGGCTCCCCATGGCCATGACCGAAGGGATGAAGGGCTGCGGCGGCTGCCATCGCGTCGGGCTCAAGAGCGAGGAAGAGATCCGGCAGTTGAAGGCCGACGGCGTCATGTTCGGCCTGGCCTCGTGCGACACCTGCCACACGCGCCACCTCTTTTCGGTCAAGGAGGCCCGGGAACCCCAGGCCTGCCGGACCTGCCACATGGGAATCGACCATCCCCAGTGGGAGATGTACTCCTCGTCCAAACACGGCGTCCGGCACCTGCTCAAGCAGACCGGGACCCTGCCGGAGCAGGCGGCGGCGCCCACCTGCCAGACGTGCCACATGCCGAAAGGGAACCATGAAGTGCGAACGGCGTGGGGCTTCCTGGCCGTGCGGCTCCCCATGCCGGAGGACCCGGAGTGGGCGGCGGATCGCGCCACCATCCTCCAGGCCCTCGGCGTCCTGGACCCGCAGGGCAACCCGACTCCCCGGCTGGAAGTGGTCAAGCAAGCCGACGTCGCCCGGCTGACCCAGGAGGATTGGCAGCACGAGCGTGACCGAATGATCCAGATCTGCGAGCAGTGCCACTCGTCCAACCTGGTGAATGCGGAGCTGCAGAAGGGCGATGACATGATTCGCGAGACCGACCGGCTGCTGGCCGAGGCGATTCGCATCATCGCTGCCCTCTACCGCGACGGCATCCTGAGCAAGCCGGACCACTATTCTTTCGACTTCCCGGACCTGCTGGCGTTCCACGACGCCCCCTCGACCATCGAACAGCGCCTCTTCAAGATGCACCTGGAGCACCGGATGCGCGCGTTCCAGGGAACGTTCCACAACAATCCCGACTATGCCCTCTGGTACGGGTGGAGCGAGATGCTGCAGGATCTGACCGAGATCAGGACGCTGGCACAGGAACTGCGCAGCAAACATCAGCCGACGGTGAGGACCGCAATCGAGTGACTGGCGACGTCATCCTCCTGAGCCTGTTGGGACTCGCAACCGTCGCCTTGATCGCGGCATTCGCCCGCCGGCCCGAATGGACCGACGCCGTCGGCGGCAGGATTCTCGCGTTCGTCGCCCTCTTCGCGCTGCCGGGGCTCCTGATCCTGGGCGGCGCCGACCGGCACTACGAGCAGGCCAAGACGACCGACTTCTGCCTCTCCTGTCACGTTATCGAGCCCTACGGGGAAAGCCTGCTCATCGACCATCCCCGGTTTCTTCCCGCCGCGCATGTCCAGAACAAGCTCATCCCCATCGACAAGGCCTGCTATACCTGCCACACGAGCTACACCATGTTCGGAGACGTGGACGACAAGATCCGCGGCGTGAGACACGTCTGGCACAGCGTTTTGGGCACGTGGTCCGACCCGGTGAAGCTCTACGAGCCGTATGAGAACCGAGCCTGCCTGGAATGCCACCAAGGTGCCAGATCCTTCGAGGAATACCCGGCACACGTGCGGTTTCGACCCGACCTGATCTCCGGGACCAAGTCATGCCTCATGTGCCACAACCTGATTCACGAAGTCACGAAGCTGGACCGTTTCGAGCGTTGGGAGCCGGAGGCGAAGCCGTGAGCCGGATTCGGTCGCTGGGGCTGCGGGGCGGTTTCGCCGGGCGCCTCCAACTTGCCGGACTGCTGATCGCGGCCGGGATCGTCGTGGTGTTGGGCACTCTCTACTGGAACCACCCGATCTCGCTGTTCCTGTTCCTGACGTTGGGAGCGGGGCTGGTCGTCGCGGGCATGCTTCTCTACCTGTGGTCGGTTGCGACCCGGAAGGAGTGACGGCGCCACTACATGGACAAAACGAAATTGAGGCAAATCTGGATCTGGTTTGCGTCCCAGCTCGACACTCGACTCGTTACGAATGTCGCCGTAGGAGCGATCCTTGGGCTCTTGGCGTTGGAGGTGATCAAGTTTCTGATCACGCTCGTCGTCGCCGTCGTCGCGGCTCTGGTGGTCTTGTTGTTCAGTTGACAGTCGAAAGCAACAGGACGTGGGTTCAGCCGGCCACCCGGACGGTCCGGCCGCTCCTGGCCGATTCTTCCGCGGCGTCGGCAACTCGCAAGGCGCGCCTCCCGTCATCGAAGCCGGGAGACGGCTTGACCCCTCGCTCCACGGCATCCACGAAGGCGTCGATCTCCCGGGTGAACGCTTCCTCGTACCGCTCGATGAAGAAGGGGTGCAGGCGGTCGCGGGCGGAGGTCCCGCTTTCCGTGTAGCGTTCGATGCTGGTCCGGGTGGGGTTGGCGGAGACCAGCATGCCGCGTTCTCCGAACAGCTCGATCCGCTGGTCGTAGCCAAAGGAGCAATGTCGCGAGCAGTTGACGTGGCAGAGTGCGCCGGAGGCCATCCGCAACACGACCATGGCCGTGTCCACGTCGCCGAATTCCTCGCAACGCATATCGAACAGCACGCTGCCCATGGCCGTGACGTCCACGGGCTCCTCATTGAACAGGAAACGGGCCATGTCGAAGTCGTGGACCATCATGTCCCGGAATATTCCCCCGGAACCCCGAAGAAAGCGCAGGGGAGGCGGGAACGGATCCCGGCTGCTGATCACGGCCTGCTCCAAACGGCCGATCTCGCCGTTGCGGGCAGCTTGGCGCACCGCGCCGTGGTGGGGGTCGAAACGGCGGTTGAAACCGATCTGAAACGGGACACCGGTCTCCGCGAGAACCGCCCCGCAGGCGTCCGCCCGCTCCATGTCCAGGTGGATCGGCTTTTCGCAGAACACCGCCTTGCCGGTCCGCGCCGCGCCTTCGATCAGGTCGCAATGGGTGCTGGTGGAGGAGGAGATGCAAACGGCGTCGAGGGTCGGGTCTCCGAGCAGTGCGTCGACGGAATCGACGGAAACGGACCCGGTCTCGGTTGCAACGGAGGCGGCGGCATCAGCATCGACGTCGTAGATCCCTACCAGTTTCACACGGTTGTTTGCCGCGAGGATTCTTGCGCGCATCCGGCCGATCCTGCCGACTCCGAAAAGTCCGAACTTGAGCATGGACGTTCCTTTGGTTGCGTAACAAAGTGGCGGGCGCTGAAGTTGACGCCCGGCTCAACTGCGCAGTCGAGTATACAAGTGAAGAGGGGGACAGGGATGTCCCCCCTCCTGTGTTTCCGAAATGCACACGCTGTCCAGTGTGATCCACAAATACTTGGCCGGCCGGCTGACCGAGAAAAGGTAGCCTGGGATCATGGCACGGGAGGAGTGGATTTTCCCTTTCTCAGTCCGCCTCGGACCTCGAAGGTCTGGGATTGCCCGGTGAGCCGCGAAATGTAGGTCCATCGTTGAGACCCGGCGTGTCTGGCGATGTTCTGATATCGTGTTGGACAAGAGCAGGTTCAACGGCGCAAACTCCACAATTGCCAAGGTCTCGTAATTCAACGGTTTAGGTGAAAGACTCGGAACGATGAGAAAGATCAAGGCAACGTATTCGAAGGGTGTGTTCGTTCCTCAGGAGAGGCTCGACCTGGAAGAGGGTTCGGAAGTAGTCGTGTCCGTCGGGGAGATTGCATCCCCGGACGGCGCCGTCGCCTCACTCGGGGCGTCAGCCGGTGGATGGATTGGAATGCACGACCCGGAGCAGCTCAAGCGGAGGATCTACGAAGCTCGGATGGCCGGTTCCAGGCATTTTCAGGAACCGTAGATCCGTGCAGTATTTGGTGGACACGGATTGGGCCATCGATTATTTGCATGACCGCGCGAACGTGGTCAGACGTCTTGAGGAGTTGGCGCCAGCCGGGCTCGGTTTGAGCATCATTTCATTGGCAAAGCTCTATGAGGGCGTGTTTGGCTCCTACGATCCCGAAGCGAGCGAGCGAGTTTTGTGGAACTTTCTTCACCGGATTCAGGTCGTGCCGGTGGACGACGACATTTGCCGCACATTCGCTGCGGAACGGAGGCGTTTGAGAGCAGCGGGGACGCTCATCAGCGACTTCGACCTCATGATAGGAGCCACGGCGATGCACCACGGGCTCACGCTGCTCACCAATAATCGGCGGCATTTTGACCGCTTGGACGGCTTGCCCATAATCTCGATTTAAGACCCCCAGAGACACGGTAAGTTAGCTTCTCTACTCCTCCTCTATGTTGGATGTGTCAATGAAAGCGGGTCAACTCCATTCTTTGCCTGGTCGGAGGTAGTGGACTGTCCCTTTCTCCGCGAGGCTCAAGCGGTCGAAGCAGACCAGAGGATGCAGACGGTCCCTTTCTCTGGCGCCCATTGGAGGGGCGTCATTCTGGCGCCCTCTTTTGGACCAACCACGACCCATGGCCACTGACAGTACGCTGCGAGAGCGGGGGTAGGAAAACCCCCGCTCCTATGTTCCCAAAGTGCACACATTGTGCGATAATTTGCTCATGAGCGCCAGTTTCGACTGGAGTACGGAGAAGAACCAGAGACTCATGGAGCAACGAGGAATCTCATTCGAGCGCATCGTTTCCGCCATAGAGCAAGGCGGCTTGTTGGACGGACTGGAGCACCCGAACCAGGATCGCTACCCGGGACAGTTGACCTACGTCGTGGAATCCGACGAGTCCATTCACCTTGTACCCTTTGTGACGCTGGCTGATGGCACTCGTTTTCTGAAGACGATCATTCCCAGCCGAAAGGCGATGAGAGCTTACCGCAGGAGGCAGCCATGGTGAACGACAAATTGAGCGTCGAAGAGCGCGACATTCTCGACCGATTCGAGCGGGGTGACCTGCGCTCCGCTCCTGGCGCCGAACGTGAGATTGAATTGGCCCGTCAGGCGGCTCGCAACACGTTCAACAAGACCAAGCGAGTGAATCTGCGGATGACCGAGCGCGACTTCAAGCTCGCTCACTCGCGGGCCAGGGAGGAAGGGATTCCCTATCAAACACTGCTGTCCAGTGTGATCCACAAATACTTGGCCGGCCGACTGACCGAAAATAGGTAGCCTGACTTCACGGCTCGGGACGAGCGGACTGGCCCATTCACGGTCTGGCTAACGAATCACGTCCACCTTCAGGCGCAACCCCTCCTGTTTCTGCAGGAAGCCTATGATTCGGAAAAGGTTTCGGGCCTGGGGGTTGCCTTTGGGACCGAACATGCGCATCAGGCTCTTGGGAGATTTCTCGGTCAATCCGCCAAGCGCCTGAAAGCCGATCGTGGCGTTGATGTAATCGCGTAACACCGCCTTCCCGGTATCCACGTCACCCGAAAGGAAACACTCAATCCCTTCCTTTAGCAGTTCTTCGCCGAACACCGGATCGCTCTTGATGCGCGCCTGAATCGTTTCCTTGAAGTCTCGTGTCAATGGCATGATTTTCAGGTCTCCCGTCGCTTGCGCCGCCGGTATTCTTGCCAGAGTCTACGTGCGGCCGCGATATCCCTTTGCTGGCGCCTCTTGGTTCCGCCGCCCAACAGAATGATCAAAACTTCGCCGTTCTTCCCGAAATAGACGCGATAGCCCGGACCGAAATCGATCCGGCACTCCAGAACACCAGCACCGGCTCCCTTGAGGTTGGAAAGGTTTCCATTCTTCATACGAACCAAGGCGGTAGCGACCTTGGCTGCAGCGGGAGGATTCAGCCGATTGAACCAACTGCCATAAGGACTACGGCCTGCGGTGTCCAAGTACTCCCTGATCTCAATCATCACTTCATAGTTCCTTATATGTTACCATTGGCAAGTAGCATGGAGTCAAGACCCTCACCTGGTCGAAAGAAGTAGCCGGTCCCTTTCTCGTTCCCAACGCCCCTGTCAAAAAAATGTGATCCAATGCCGCCACGGTAGGCCGTCGATGTCAGGAGCAGCAGGATCGCTGAGCAGACCACTTATTCCAATCGCCCTTGCACTTGGCCTGGCTTGTGCTGCGTGCGGTAAAACGGCTGAGGTGCTTCTGAGCGAGGGGCTTCTTGTCCTCGAAGGCGCCACTCTGATTGACGGAACCGGCGCCGAACCGCGCGCGGACAGCGTCATCGTGGTGGACGGCGACCGAATTCACAGGGTCGGCAGCGCGGGTGATTTCCATTTCCCCGACTCGGCACGGCGGAAAGACGTTTCGGGCCAATTCGTGCTTCCGGGATTCATGGACATGCATGTCCATGTTCATCCCGAGGCCCGGATCGAGACCGTGGAGGCGCTGCTCGATTTCGGAGTGACCACGATCCGCAGCCCGGGCGCCGCTAAGAGCGCAGGCATCGAACTCCGGGACCAGATCGCGGCGGGCCGGGTTCGCGGGCCGCGGATGATTACCGGCGCCGCCTTCATCGACGGGTCTCCGAGCCGATTCGACTGGACGGTGCCGGTGGCGACGCCGGATGAGATGCGGGACGTGGTTCGGCAACAGGCTGCGGCGGGCGCGGACATGGTCAAGTTGTACTGGGACGTGACCCCGGAGCTGGTGGCGGCTGCCGTCGAAGAGGCCCACGCGCTCGGGCTGAAGGTCGCCGGCCACATCCGGGCAACGAGCTGGACCCAGGCGGCACGGCTGGGAATCGATGCCCTGGTCCACAGCGGCGGAGAAGGGCCGACGTGGGAACTGGTCCCCGAAAGGCACCGGGCCCAACTGAGGGCACTGCCCTACCCGGAGTACTACGCCCGTTGGCTTGAGTTGGTGGAGCTGGACGGCGAACTGATGAACTCCCTGATCGCCGCCCTGGTTGACAACAACGTGACGGTCGACCCGACTCTGGTGGTGATGGAGAGCCTCTATTTCGGGGACGACCCGGAGGTTCTCGAGCGGCTCGAACCTCAGCGGGCTCCGCCTTCGGTCGTGGCGCATTGGGGTCCGGACTGGCGGCAGCGAAACCCGTTCGTCTTCACCAACCCCATGGGAATCCTTCGGGCCTTCACGTCCGGCAAGGACGTATTCCCCGTGGCGCTCCAGATCGTGCGGAGGTTTCACGAGGGGGGAGTGAGGCTGACTGCCGGGAGCGACCTGGGAATGCCCTGGATAACGCCGGGCGTGAGCCTGCATCGGGAGCTGGAGCTCCTGGTCCAGGCGGGCATCGACGAGGCCGACGTGATCGTCATGGCAACCCGAAACGGGGCCGAGGGCCTGAGCCTGGAGGATCGGCTCGGAACCGTCGAAACCGGGAAGCTGGCCGACCTGGTCGTGCTCACGGCAGACCCACTGTCGGACATCCGCAACAGCCGCTCGGTGGCCGCCGTCTACAAGGCCGGTGGACTCGTGTATCCGGCCACGACGCCGTGAATCAGGCGGGAGCGACGGTTTCCCAACCGCCGGCTCCGCAGTATCCGTCAACCAACGCGTAACGTGGACAAAGGGTAATCCCCCCGCCTTTTTCTCAGAGGGGGACAGGAATGTCCCCCCTTCTACCGGGCGGCCAGCTTTGCGATGGGGATACGCAAGAAGAACACGCCCGGTCCTCCCTCCTGATCCTTGTCGATGTCGTAAAAGACCACGCCGATTGTCTCGTCGTCGAGCTGCACCGTTCGGGGACAGGCCCGGCCGTTGATCGCCCGGCCCGGGTTGTAGTACTCGAACACGCCGTCCCAGGTCTGCCCGTCGTCGTACGAGATGCGATAGCGGATGCGCTCCCCGCCAAAGCCTGGCCCGAGAATCTCCGAGGCCAGCAGCCAGCCGTTTTTCAGACCCACCATTTCGTGCCGCCAGCCCTGCGTGCTGATGTCCGGAAAACCCTCGATAGTCTTCCACGTCTTGCCTTCGTCCGTGGATCGGAGGCCGGCGCCGCTGACGAACGTGCCTCGAGGTGTCTGCACAATCGGGATCAACCCATGATCACGGCCGTCGCCGAACGGTGTGGCCTTGGAAGTGGCCGGATCAAACACGAACGTCCGGTCGATGAACGACACGAGCCATTGCCCTGACTTCAGTTCGGTCACAGGGTGCCGCGTGACGGATCTGACTTCGGGATCACGCGGGAATGGCTGTGGGTCGCTCCACGAGACTCCTTCGTCACTGGACAGCGAGTACAAGACGGACCGTGGTTCTTTCTGAGTGACCGGCGTATCCCAGCGGTTCCAGCAATGCACCAGGCGGCCGTCGCTGAGTGTCGTCAGTGAGCCCGGGTAATACGTCTTGTCGACGGTATGGACGAACGGAACCGGTTCGGACCATGTCATTCCTCCGTCCGACGATCGAGTGATGCGCAGATCCACGTGGTTCACCCGCCCGTACGTCACGACGATCATCCCCGAGTGGGTGACACAGGCCGCCGGGTGAATGTGCCCGTCGACCGGGACGGCAATCCGGACCGGTTTCAGTTGATGGTCGCTCGCGACGACCGTTGACACAGCGAAAAGGGACAGCACGGCAAGTCGGTTCATCAGACGCCTCCTGATGTTGATCGAGGGATCCTGGGCAAGAAGATTAACCCAGACGCTGCGGAATAGGCAGGTCGACGCCGAAAAATCGCACAAAAAGAAGGGGACAGTCCCCTTCTCTTCCGCCGGGAATGGACTCCGTGATTTCGTGGAATTCCGGCGACACCGCCGGCTCCGCCTAGAACCTCATTTGCAGGGCGACGCGTGCGGTTCGCGGGATGGCGGGATGGGTGTGCACGTCGTCCACCCCTTCCAACGGTTCTCCCCGGAGGCGCGACCTGTAGAAGTAGTCGATGTCCGACACCGGGGAGTTCAGGAGGTTGAACACCTCGAACGAGATGGTGACGCGCCGGTTGAAGCGGATGCCGAACTGGCCGTTCCACAAGGTCGTCGAATCGGACCTCACGGAGTTGTCCTCGATCAAGGGCCGTGGCCCGAAATGGCGCACGCGAACGCTCCCGAACAGGCGCTTCACCGGCTCGAACGTGAGAGCTCCGGAGAAAACGCGGTTCAGCGATCCCGGAATCCGAGGCCCGGCGGGGTCGTCATCCGAGAACCGCGCGGCGGTGAACGCGAGGTCGGCCTCGGCCGTCATCCAGGGTGTGAACCGAATATAGTTCGACCACTCGATGCCGTAGCGGCGGCTGGGACGGCTGGGTTCCGTCACCCCCGCATCGCCCAGGAAGACCAACTCCGAATCGAAGTCCAGGTGCCAGAGCGCCACCGTCGAGTGCAACCCGTGCAGCCTCACCGTCCGCATGCCGATTTCGCTGCCGCGCGCCTTGACCAGTGGACGGAACCTCCGGGCCGGCTCGCCGGTGCGCGGGTCGACGCTAATGGTCGCGCTTCGCACGTCGTTGCTGTGGAAACCCTCTCCCCAGTTGACGTAGAACTCGGTCTGCTGCCATGGCCCCAGGATCGCCGTCAACTTGGGGCTGACGATGGAATCCACGCCCGCGCCGCCGTTCAACGGATTGCCGGCGTCGACGGCGTACCGATAGGCGTCGGCGCGAAGCCCGACCGAGGTCCGAAAGAACGAAGTCCAATCGAGCACCCCCTGGCCGAACACGCCCAGCGACGTCTGCCGCAGCGAATCCTCGCGCACGGTGTTCGTCCGGCGCTGCCGAACCGTGTCGTACAGGCCGATGACGCCGGCGTCGTCGTGGCGCGACTGGGTGCCGATCATCCACTCGACGGGCCGCCCGAGGAACTGCCGCAGGCGCCGTTGGGTGAGCTTGACGCCGACCGAGGTGCGGCGGTCCACCTGCTCGAACTGGTCCCCGTCGACGGGATCGGCCAGGAAATAGGTGAAGTTCTGGAGCAGGTTCAGTCCGTAACGCATGCCGAAGGCGGTGATTCGGGTGGAGGTTTCTCCGTCCGAGCGAAGGCTGTCGGCGACGACGCCATGCCGGTAGGTCCGGCCGCCGCTGGTGGTATCGATGCCGGCGAACCGGTCGATCCGGCCGGAGTCGATGGCCCGGACCGGCACCTGGTCCGTTGCGTGCCAATTCGCCGAATAGCTCAGGCCGGTGAGGGAGAAGCCGTTTCGCGCGTCTCCCCGGCTGTAGCGCAGAATGCCGTTCACCTTGCGCAGGTCGTCGGGCTCGACCCAGGGACCGTCGTTCCTGCCCACTTCGACACCGACGAGCAGGTTGCCGTCGCCCAGTTGAGGCGACGCCGCGCTGAAGAAGCGGCTCCAGCCTTGGCCGCCGGTGCTGATGCTGGCCAGCGGCTGCTCCAGCAGGTTCAGGTAGCTGACGTTGGCCGAGCCGGCGGCGGAAAAGTCGCCGTCTTCCGCAAAGTACGGACCCTTCCTGAACTGGATGCCGCTCACCAGTTCGGGAATGATCATGTTGGAGTCCGAGTAGCCGGAGGCGTGGGCGCCGGACGGCATGTTCAGGGGCACTCCGGCGACGGTGGTCGCGAAATCCGTTCCATGATCCAGGTTGAAACCGCGCAGGTAGTACTGGTTGGCCTTTCCCTCGCCGCTGTGCTGGCTGATGACCAGTCCCGGAACCGCCTCCAGCACTTCGCCCGGCCGCATGATGGGCCGCGCCCGGAGCTGGGCCGCAGTGATGGCGCCGACGCTGGCGGCCGAGGCGACTCCAACCAGGTTCTCCGCCGGTTGCGGCAGGTCGGCAATGTTCCGGAAGGTGCGCTCGGCGGTGACAACGATGTCAGCGGTCAATGAGAGCACCAGAACCACATCCACCGTCAAGACCTCGTCGTGGGCCACGGTCAACTCACGGTGGGCGCCGGCGAAATTGATCAACCGGAAAGTCAGGGTGGCCGGTCCCGCGGGGACTCCGCCGATGCTCCACTTCCCCTTGTCGTCGGTGACGGAGGAGAACTCGGCGCCGGCGGCCTGGAGGTGGACGACGACACCGGGAAGAACTCCCCCGGTCTCGTCGACGACGGTTCCCGTCAGGGTTCCGGCAGTCTCCTCCGCGGCGACGCCGGCGGGCGCCACGAACAGGAGAAGGGCCAGGAAGGATATTCCGTAGACCATGGGTTCTTGATATCACATTTTCTGCGGGGCATTCGGTGTTTTTTTTGCGACCGAACGTGAAATCGGGGGGGTCCGAACAGATTCGGCTCGTTGGGGATCCACCCAGGAACGGTATCCGAGGTTTTCAACACCATTTCGGGAAGATGATCTCCAAGGAATACCGGTGACCCCAGACCGGGTCCCAATCCGGCTTGAGAAACTTCGCGGCGTCAGAAAACAGCTTTTTCAGACGTTCGGTCGGATAGTAGTCGTCGGGATCCCAGAGTCCCCCACCGGCCAAAAGCCCGCATGCCCCCGGCAGAAGATGGGAGCCATTGGAGCGGGGGTTTTTAACCCCCGATTCCTGGCGAGCGCGGGACAAAAAGGTCCCCTCCCATGCCGCTCCTATGTCTGCCTCAGCAATGCAGGGAGAAGCAGACTGCCCCTATCCCGATCCTTTTCCGACCTCCAGATCAACTGGGCGCTCTGACCACAAAAGCGAAGAGGGGGACAGGAATGTCCCCCCTCCTACAAGATCTTCAAGACCATTTCGGGAAGATGATTTCAAGGAATACTGGTGACCCCAGACCGGGTCCCAATCCGGCTTGAGAAACTTCGCGGCGTCAGAAAACAGCTTCTTCAGGCGCTCAACCGGTTCAGCGTCATGAGGATCCCAGAGTCCCCCACCGGCCCAAAGCCCGCATGCCCCCGGCAGAAAATGGGAGCCATTGGAGCGGGGGTTTTTAACCCCCGATTCCTGGCGAGCGCAGGACAAAAGGTCCCCTCCCATGCCGCTCCTATGTCTGCCTCTGGAATGCAGGGAGAAGCAGACTGCCCCTTTCTCGATCCTTTTCCGACCTCCAGACCAACTGGGCGCTCGGACTACAAGAGCGAAGAGGGGGACAGGAATGTCCCCCCTCCTACAAGATCTTCAAGACCATTTCGGGAAGATGATTTCAAGGAATACTGGTGACCCCGGACCGGGTCCCAGTCCGGCTTGAGGAACTTCGCAGCGTCAGAAAACAGCTTTTTCAGGCGCTCAACCGGATCAGGGTCATAAGGATCCCAGAGTCCCCCACCGGCCAAAAGCCCGCATGCCCCCGGCAGAAAATGGGAGCCATTGGAGCGGGGGTTTTTAACCCCCGATTCCTGGCGAGCGCGGGACAAAAAGGTCCCCTCCCATGCCGCTTGTCCTCCTATGTCTGCCTCTGAAATGCAGGGAAAAGCAGAATGTCCCTATCCCGATCCTTTTCCGACCTCCAGATCAACTGGGCGCTCTGAAAACAAAGCGAAGAGGGGGGACAGGAATGTCCCCCCTCCTACCGTTCCCGATCCTACGCGTGAGGGCCTTTCTCCCGGATGATTCTCAAGGCAAGCTCGGGGTCGATCTGCACGATCATCTCGGGCTCGGCCCGGACTCCTGCGGGCAGATCGAAACCCCCGACGGCGCTGCGCGCGTGCCAGCCTGAAAGAGATTGATCCCTGCCATCATCCGCAAACTGAGAGAGGGGTCCGCCGAAGACGTCATGAAAGACCTTGGAGTATCCGTTGACGACCAGGTGCGAGAGGGTCAGGACCCCGCCGCCGGCCGAGTTGACCATGCCGAGACCTTTGACGCAGTACCAGACGTCGTTCAGCGTCCCCAGAGGATGGAGTCCCCAGTGCAGAACGCGGATGTGCGCGATACCCGCCTCTCGA
Source organism: Acidobacteriota bacterium (assembly GCA_965116695.1). GTDB lineage: Bacteria > Acidobacteriota > UBA6911 > RPQK01 > JAJDTT01 > JAJDTT01. Next base: position 5,178,026 of record OZ220706.1, on the reverse strand, counting down.
GCCGCCGCGGCCCCCTTCTCGATCTCCGCATCCTCGTCGGTGACCGCTCCCATGCCGGCGGTGGTGCCGGACAGAAAAACCAGACCCGAGGGGGTGAAGGTGGCCTGGGCAAGATTCTGCGTACCGGGAGGCGGAAGCGAATCTTCCTTCTGCCCCAGATCGATTCCCAGCCGGTTGATCCTTTCGTAGACGTCGAAGTTCCTCTTCCAACTCGAGTTCAGTTCCACCATCGGTTTCCTCCGTGAATGATTCTTGTTGTTGAAATGGATGACGAGACGGCGCCGGATCTAACTCACATCCGGGGTCCCGGCCGCCTGGTCCCAGACTCGGAGGAAGTTCTCCCCCAGGATCTTTCGGCTGTCCCGGTCGCCGTATCCCCGCTTCACCAGACCCCGGGTCAGGTTCGGCCACTGGGAGCGGTCTTCCAGTCCCTCGACGGGCTCGTTGTCCGAGGAGACCGCCACATGGTCGATTCCGGCCACCTGGACGGCATGGTCGATGTGGTCCAGGAACGCGTCGATGGGCGGCAGGTCGATTTCCTCGGTGTAGGAATGTGAATCCAGCGTATTCCTCATGGCGGCGGCAATCTCCCAGGGATCGGAGAACTGCCGCGCGAGGCGAAGATCCCGGTCCGTGTAGTCGGGAAGGAACCGGCTCGCCATCATGTCGTTCAGGGCCTTGGTGTCCAGGTAGGAGGGCACGGTGAAGATGCTCACGACGCCCCCGTTTTCGGCCAGGGCCCGCAGCATCTCGTCCGTCAGGTTGCGCTGCACGTAGCACAGGGCCCGGCAACCGGAATGGGTGGCGATGATGGGTCTGGAGCTGGTGCGGACCGTGTCCCAGAACGCCTGGTCCGACGCATGGGAGACATCCACCAGCATCCCCATCCGGTTGCACTCCCGAACCACCTCCCGGCCGAAGTCGCTCAGTCCGGGTTTCGCGTTCAGTTCCCCGCTGGAGTCGACCCAGTCGAAAGCGGCGATGTGGGTCAGCGCAAAGACCCGGATCCCCATGCGGTGATACATCCTCAGGACGGCCAGATCGTTGTCGATCCAGCCCGCGTTGAGCATGGGGATCACCGCGATCTTGCCGGCTCCGGCGATTCGGTTCACGTCGGAGGAACGGAGGGCCAGCTCGACGGCTTCCGGGTGCTGGTGCACGCTCTGCTGGAGGATCTCGTCGACGCGCTGCAGGACCCGCTTGACCACTTCGGGTCCTTCAAACAGATTGTCGCAGATGTTCTTGCCCGCCTCGGGAGGATCGATGATGCCTTCCCGGGCATCGCTCCGGAAGATTTCTTCTACGCCGATTCCATGGACGATGGCGTCGACCTGGCCTTTTTGGAAGTCTTCCAGGTACAGCTTCCCGTAGGTGTCGATGACGATGGAGTCCCGGTGGAGATGGGCCGGGTCGGCGGCTACGGCGGATTCAGTTGAGCGTTCTCCCTGGGTGCATCCGGCAGCCGCACCCAAGGCGACGGCTGAGAGGGACTGCTTGAGAAAACCACGTCGCTCCATAGAACCGATAATCGTCAAATCAACTTCGGATCCGAGTTTCTCCAAAGGTCGCAGTACGCTACCAACCATGCCGCATCGGAGCAAGCACCTTCTCTCGTATTACTGAGTACCCGTGCAGGTGTCTCCGCAACGGTGCGGGCGTGCCCTGATCCTAGAGCAGCTTCAACGCGCCACCGCCGCTCTCAGCGCCTTTGCCCCGGGGGAACGCGGGGCTTGCCCGTCCGTGACGTGCTGTGTTGCTCACGCCTCCCGGCGTGGCGAACGGCGGCACAGGACTGTTTGACTGAGAGGTGGCGGCCCCCCGGAGCCTGACGTGCGATGCGCGGTACTCGACGCTCACCGCGGCCCTAGGTTAGAGTGAGGTTTGTGCTGCGGTTGGCGGTGGGTGTCCGGGTCAGCTGGCTCGGGACCTTGCCGGATGCCCTTGAACTCTCCAACGCAGTAGGACCACCTGGACTTGGCGCGGAGGCAACCAGAACTCAATGAACGGCACACTGGCATCTCTGAACGAGTTCCTCCCGAGCGACCGGCTGTTCGAGATCCCCATCTACCAGCGCGGCTACGCCTGGGAAGAGGAGAACCTCCGGGATCTGTGGGACGATCTCGACTACCTCGGCGACCGCGATCACTATTTCGGCACCATCCTGCTGAAGAAGGCGAAAAAGAAGACAAAGGCAGGTCTGCGGACCTTCGATCACTTCGAGGTGATCGACGGCCAGCAACGGCTGACGACGACCCTCATCCTGCTTCGCGAGCTGATTTCGCAGCTTAAGGAGATTGGCGACGAGGAAGTGCGGGACCAAGCGTCCAAGCTCGAAGAAGATTATGTCGGTCGCACACCCCATTACAAGTTGACCATCGGCAACGAAGACGAGGACTTTTTCCGCGACTCGATTCTGGCCGGGAGGTCCGCCATCAGTCCCAAGACCCGGGCCCAGGAGCGGCTGCAAAACGCCCAAGCCTTCTTCCGCGCCCGGTTCGATCAGCGACGGGATGGTCAAGGGCGGGACGTGTACCGCGACTTCCTGATCGATTTCAAGAGCCGGATCGACCGGCTGCAGGTCATGCTGTACATCGTGCCGTCGAACGCCGAGGCGGTCCGAATGTTCGAGACGGTCAACGATCGCGGGCGCCCGCTTACCAATCTGGAGAAGACGAAGAGCATCCTGATGTACGCCTCGTACCTCGTCGTGGACGACTCCACCACCCTGGACAAACTGCTCTCCGAGATGAACAGACACTTCTCGGAAATCTACAGGTGTTTCCAGGACATTGAGGAAGGGCTCGGGCTTCGCGATGCCGGCGAGATTCAGCGCTACCACCACGTCTTCTTCTTCGGCCAAAGAACCTTGAACAAGCACATGCAGGTGCTCAAGGATCGCCTCATGGAGAAGAGCCGGGAGGATCGGGAGGACTGTGAACGCTTCATTCGCAGGTATGCCCGTAGCCTCCGGCAGGCGTTCGGAACGATGCAGGACATCGCGAAGCGCAGGCGGAATGGGAGTGCGCTCGGGAGAGCAATCGACAGGCTATTTCTGGTCGGGTCCGTTGCCAACCTGTATCCGCTCCTGATCGCCGCTTGGCAGGAGTTCGGGGCGGACTCGGAGCGCCAGGAGATCCTCCGTCTGTTCGAGGCTTTCGTATTCCGAGTCTACCGTGTCGGGAGATGCCGGAGCCATACTGGCCGAAGCACATTGAACTGGCTGGCCTATCACGTCCACCGGAGTTTCACCTTCAACGACTTCCAGCAGAGGTTGAGAGAACTGAATCTGCACTACGTCACCGACGATAGATTCCGCCGAGAATTGTCTGGAACGCACTGCTACTGGCTACTCGGAACTAGGAGCCTGCGCCGCAGAAGACCTGCGTAACGACGCGGGCCGGTGATCTTTGCTTCGATGAACCCTGCCGGGCATAAATTTCCGGTGGGCAGGACGGATCCACGACCGAGGCCCCACTATTTCGACAAGAAAACCGGTTCGGATTGGGCCTGACCGTGGCGAAGGGTTCGGTTGAGGTCCCGTGGAGGGCCATTTCCAGCGCAAGACTCCTCATTTACGTTGCCATCAAGGCTTGCAGCCGCTTGACGTTCAGCGCCAGACAGACCAAGTCCCACTCCCCTTGCACTTTTTGGAGTCCTCGAACGCTGAAACGCCGAAATCCCAACACCTCTTTGATCCAGCCGTGGGGCGCTTCCGAGAGCCATTTGCGCGTCCCGTAGGTCGCCCGCCCGGCCTCCGTCACCAATTTCTCCGCCATCCGCTTCGTCGCCGGTGCTCGCTTCGGATCTCCGGTCTGGGTCGGGAGCTTCCCCTCTCGGCCCAGCGCTACATACCCGTCGATCCCCCGTGCCTCCAGCTCGGCCAAGTCCCGTTCGTTGGCGTAGTTGGCATCCCCCAGGACCGTCTCCGGGACTTCCCCATACGTCGCCTGCACCGCGTCCAATTGCGCGATCATCTGACCTTGATCACTCGCGTTGGCCGTGACTTCGTTCGCCACCAGCAACTGATTCTCCCCGTCGACCGTCACCTGCGGGTTGTAGCACTGCTGGTACCCTTCCGTGCTGGTCTTCATGATCCCGCTCTCCGGATCCGTGAAGTTGCTCTGCGCCTTCGGATCCGGTTCTCCATAAGCTCGTTTGTACGGTCGCCCGCCCTTCGGATTCCGATCCTGTCCCGGTTTCCGTCCCCGGGCGTCGTCCGCCGCCCGTTGCCGGGCCTCCAGCCGCGCTTGGGCTGCCCGAATCGCCGCCAGTCGATCCTGGCGCCGCCGCAACTCTTGGGGGATCTCGTCTCCCCGCTGATCCTCCCCGTAGCGAGCATCTTCCTCGGCATCGATCTCCTCCGCTCGCCCCATCAGGTCTCGGATCTCCGCCTCCAGACGCCGGGCCGCCCGCTCCATCCGCTCGTACGTCATCGCCTTGCGTTTGCTCGCATTCGCCCGCACCTTGGTCCCATCGATCGACAGCTTTCCGAACGTCACCAACCCCAGCTCCCCGGCCAACCTCACCACCTCCACGAACAGCTTCCGGAAGTCCTCCAAGTGTCGGCGACGAAACTCGCAAATGGTCCGATGCGCCGGAAAGTTCCCCGCCGCCAGCATCCGAAACGCCACGTCCTCTTCCAGCTTCTTCGCGATCCGCCGAGACGAAAACACCCCCGTCGCGTAACCGTAGACCAGCAGCTTCACCATCATCCGCGGCTCATACGGCGTGTTACGCCGTCCATCCCCTTCATACGGTGCGTAAAACGCCGTCAGGTCCAGTCCATCCACCAGATCGCTCACGTGGTACGCCAAATGGCCCTCCGGCAACCACTCCCGCAGGTCCGGCGGTAACAGTAGCTTCTGCTTCGGTTGATAGGGACGAAACGTCGGCGGCATCCAGTACCTCCGTCGTGCATTCTCCCATCATTATGAGACGCTGTTTCTACGGCGCAGACTCCTAGGACGATCAAGTATCTGCTTGCACAGTACGAGCACGAGCGCCAGACCAAAGCGGGCGAGCCGATCACGCTGCCCCTCGCGGAGATCCTCTCATCCGAGTTCGAGACGGAGCATATCCTGGCACAGCACCCGGCCGGGGAACTGGATGAAGAAGAGATGGCGGCCCACAAGGAGATCGTCCATCGGCTGGGCAACCTGACCATCGCATCGAAGAAATGGAACCAGAGCATGGGCAACCGTCCCTTCGAGGAGAAGCGGGACGGTAGGGGGAACAGCGGACCTGGCGACAAGAGGATCTGTTACCGCAATTCGAGTCTGCACGTTCAGCGCGAATTGGAAAAGTACACGCAATGGAACGAATCGACCATTCAAGAGCGCGGGGCCAGGATCATCACCTTCGCTCTGGAGCGTTGGCGAATCGATGGAATGTGAGAAACTGGAAAACCTGAAGATTGCCGACATGATCGCCCGCGCGCCGTGGCGGGAAGCCGTCACCTACCGGAACACGTGGCCCCACGAGTACGTTCTCAGCCGCAAGGACGGTCAGAACGAGCTGATCGAGTTGGTTTGTGCCCGTTTCCGAGCCGGGGAGGGAGTCGCCGGCACCTTCTTTGGCATGTCGAACACCTACCTGTTCATCGGCGACTATAAATACTGGCTCATGACCCATTGGGACGCTGTCGACCTCAACGATGGACAGAACTACGTGCTCAACCGAGCGCGCCTGTATCGCGACCGCCGTGACTTCGTCATTCAGACTGGGGATACGGGGAAGCGCGAGGACTACCCCACGAAGCCGGCCAAGCCGCATTCTCCTCCCCATTCTGAGTGAGGTGCCCCACCTCGCCGAAGGTAATCGGAAAGCTCGTGCAAAGGAAATGAGGGAGGCGGTGCAGTCCCGCGCCAGCCGCCGGAAACTGGGGGTGTCAGGGCCGTGTCTAAACTGAAATTCCAGAGTAGAAACGACGTAATTCGCTGATTATAAAACAGATAGATCAAGAGTTCGACTCACGCTACTGGGTACACCTATAGGCGAACTCCCAGCCGGTCCAGCGTCTGCTGTTGCAACGGCGTCGGCCGAGTCACGATGGTGAAAGGACGGGCTCCGGGGATCTTCGGCACTACCTGATTGCGAACGATGGTCGCCAGATCCTCCAGCAGCGTGCGGAAGCTGTGCACCGGCTGGCCGTCGGCCGTGCGTTTGGACCGGGCTATCTGTTGGGCGGCCCGAGACATTTGGGCCGGGGCCACCACGGAAGACCGCGGGGCACCAGCCGGATCCTGATCGTCAAACAGCAACAGGAGCCGAACCTGCTGCCAATTTGTTGTCTGCTCAGCACGTCAAACATAGGGAGTCAACCACTGTACCGATTCGGCGAAGATCCCGGTAATCCATTTAAAACGTTAAAGTTTGGTAGTTGTTGACTATGGGACCTTCGGGATAGGAATACCCCCTGAAACACCCCTGTTCCTCCCAGGATCACGCCGAGCTCGCAGTTCTTCTTCTCCAGATGCTGCCCGTCAAGAGGCGGATCACCGAAATCACGCCTCCTTTCGCTCGTCAGGTGCGTCTGTTGCCAGTTCCCACCGCTTCTTCGTGTATGTGACATAGCTCACGGGGGTCCTGCAAGCCTTGCAGATCGCTCCCCGTTTCCTGACATTTCGTTTGATGGCCCAGCCGCATGTGATGCACCGCGCAATATAGCGAGGCGGGGCGAATTCCACTTTGTGGCAACGGTCGCCGGCGCATCCGATGGAACGAGCGACTCTCTTCCAGACGGCATCATGATTGTGCTTCGGGCCGACCAGGGCATGAGCGATCTCGTGGAGAATCGTGTCCCTGACTTGCCGTTCGGTTGCGTGAAGGCAATAGAGGCGGGAGAGTCCAATCACCTTGAGACCGAAAACGCAGACTCCCGCCTGCTTGGAGGCATCCTCGAACTGAAAGCTCCATCCCGTGAGTCCGTGCCGGCTCATCAGCCGCTCGGCCACCGCCTCAACTTCGGCCAATCGCCGACCGTCGCCGCGATCAGGGTTCGGTCCGGCTCGACTCAGCAGACCGTACGGAACATAGTAGCTTCCGTGCTCCGTGGCGACCAGGGCGCGCTTGGGCCCGAGACGCGTAACAGTGCCCTCGATCCTTCCCTGACCGTGCGGGATCAAGACCTCGTCCTCCGGGCGGAATTGGGCTTTGAGCTGGTCTCGCCTCAGAGTCACTCGCTTTCGACTTTCGGCTTCGTTTCGAGCGAGGAGATCCCATGGCACTCGGTACTCGCCGCCGTCGGTTCCCACGATGTCGGCTTTCCGAGGAGTCTTGCGGGCGATGTGCCCGCTGATCCGGACACCGCGGTACATGAACTTCACGGGATCATGAATGCAGAACTGCGCGGCGCGAGACACTGTCGAAACTCAAGAAATCACTTGGCGTACCCTGTCCGGAAACGGAATCAAAACCGTGGACGAAGGATCGGTGTCCCCCTAAAAGCCGGGACCATGGGCAGGACCACTATCGAACGTCTACGGCCCGCCGTTCCTGTTGCTTCCCCAGTCCCGATCGTTCTGGACGGGAAGACTATCACTTCCATGTGTCAGCGGGGTCGGATTTGCAGAACTGGATTCAAGAACTCAAGCTAAGATATTTGCAAGTTGCCAAGGTTCAATGGTCTATGGAAGCAGGAAAGAAGAATGTGACTATCCCTTTTTCGTAGATCTCCAAGTTCTTCCGCAGTTGGACCTTGTCCACCAGTGAGTGGACATTCCTCTTGCCGATCGGGTTGATCCAGTGAACAAGTCTCCTCGGTCCGTGATGTCCGTGTCTCTCACTCAACGGACCTACCCGCCTCACGGTCCGTACTCTCTCTTTCCCCATCTCTCTCCGACTGCCTTTGCCGTATGAGCTAATCGAATTGACCTGTCACCTGCGTGACAATCGCGTCTCTTAATTCCGTGCTCTTTGCGATCTGATCCGTCGGTCCAAGTGTTTGAAAAACGTCCCACGCCTCGTCCACCGCCTCCTCTATCGTCGTGTCCCCGATAACGCTAACGTCAATATCTGCGACCGCTTGTTTGGTGGGTGTGACACTCCCCGTAACCGCCGCTGTAAGCCAGAATAGTGCGTAGAAGCGGATGTTGTTACGGTCCTTGGCCGTCATCTCGGACCGTCGCTTGAGAACACTTTCGACTCGTCGAATTAACACCGCAGCATTTGTGTATAGTCCAATGGGGAAATTTTCCGAAAAGACCCTCGAATAGTCACTATTCTTTTTTATGAGAGAACTCGGTCGGGCGCGCGCAGCGTCTGGTCTTTGGAGAAGAATAGTCATGATAGACTGAGCCATAAGAGGGATGCTAATGATTTTTGCAATTGGCTTACCCTGGTTCTTGTAGTAATTCTTTCGGCGATCATAGAATAACCCTACTGACCGAAGGGCCGTTTCGATGTCACGTTGCACTTTGTCAGTGGCACGGAGCGTAGCTGCCTGGATGGAATTCTGTCTGTTCGTCGCCTTAATGATCTTGTCTCTCGTCTCTTCGTTCTCGGAAGATACGATCTTTACCATGACGCTACGGCAATCCTCAGAGGCCTCGCGAAAGTACTGCGCGATTTGCGTCGAAGTTTGGAGCCCATTGACGATCTGTGGGTTCTCCATCGTCACATTGTCACCTGTAAGTGTCGCGCGGCTCGCAAGGATGGTAACTCCATTGTTCATCCACCAGAAATCGACCTCACGTTCGCATTCCACAGTATTCTTAATTTCCGCGTTAACCTCAGTATTGCCCTGGAAGTCGCGCACATTTGATTCGAAGAGATCGGCTTGAATCTTGCCATCCGGATCCTTGAGAAAGTTTACGTATTCCCCAAGCGATGTTAGCACAATGTAACCGCCGACGTGACTGAGGTTCTTGGCCACTCGAAGTTCATAGTTTGTCCTCGGGCGCCTTCGTGCCAGTTCAAGCAATTGGCGTGATCCAATGAAGTTGACGTGTACCTCTGGATCGGGAAACAGCTCAGTAGCAACACTCTTAAGCTCTGTTGACTTATGGCTCAGATTTGGGTGTATATTTGTAGGACCTCGTTTCGCGGCGTAGTGATAAGAGATTGTTAGCGCAGGAAACGTCGAGTTGAGTTCCCGGTATACTCGACGAAACGTGTCCATTATCGTCTTTACTGAGCTATTGTACTGCGGAAGCTCATTGTAATCTTGACTGAGGTTGAGTAGATGGCCAGTGAGTGAAATTAGGCGGTTGAGAGGTGTCTCGCCAAACCCCCCAGAAGTCTTCGATTGAATCATGTGCAATTCGATGTTCACACCGGTCCTATATCGTGAGCAATCAAAGTCTTCCTGGACTAACTCGCCATTTACAAATGCGTAAACAGAGTCAACACCACCATCGTGTTCGCCATCTACTATTCCGGCTGCTAATTCGTCGAAGGACAGATTATAGTCCTTTAGGATTTGTTCAGCACAAAAGATTTCGAAAAAATCTTGCTCGGACGAGCCGGGGGAGCTGCGGTATCGTTGTTGTTCAAGTACATCTTCTAGCAGTAACAGTGAATTGTCGGGCATTGTAATTTCCTCAAAATGCTAGAGAATGTAACTGCGTCCATTCTCCGCGAATTGGACAAGCTCTTTAACTTCTTTTAACGTAAAACGTGAGCTGCATAAAACACTAGGGCCCAGTAGTCTCTCTAATACTGATTCGTTCCCGACGGGGAACCTCATTCACACTTCAACTCGCCTACTTCCCTAGTTCTCATCCGGAAAGCCGTAAGTAGTTGGGGAATAAGGACTAAAATGCAATTTCAAGCACCGGAATTGTCATAGTTGTTTGGCAGCCTATTGGTTCCCAAAAAAGATAACTAAAGACTTACGCAATACCGATGGCTGGAACAACGCGTCGAACCCGGGGAAACCAGCTTCCGCTCTCCCGGCTCTGGCCCGATCATCGGCTCGCCTAAGAACTGAGTGCCGTGTCCACGATCTTGGACGACAACCCTTCAATGCTCGGTTTGATTTTACACGATCTGTGTGACACCGACAGCTCTGGTCAGGGAACTCCTATGCTCTCCGCGGAGCAGGTCCTGCGCGGGCCATCCTCAAACAATGGCAGCAACTGTCCTATACCTAGTTGGCGTTCCTCCTGGAGGAGTCTGGAGATCAAGATCCGTCGAGGTCAGCGTCGGAAGCGAGCCTATCGGGATCTGCTGAAGGTCGCTCGCAAGATGGCTCATTACGCCACGATGGCCATGCAGCAAGCGGATTCATGGAGGGACCTTGCCAGTCAGATCATTGCCGGAAAGTTACGCTATTATTTGGACGTGACGACGAAGATCATCTCTCAGACCGAGCGTCGAGTCCTGCGGGGGGAAACGGTTCCGGCCCACGAGAAGGTCGTCTCCCTGTTTGAGGAGCACACCGGTATCATTAAAAAGAAGCAAACGGTAGTGGGGGACAGTCACTTTCTCTATTCCCTACTCCTGACTATGAGCCGTAAACGACACAGCCTAATACCGATTTCCGACGCCCTGGTCGATTTGTCCGGCTTGTAATTGGCCGTCGAATATGTTGAGTGCCACAGAACATCGAAAATTTGGCACTTTGGGGTCCGCCCCGCATAGGGAGCGGAGCGACCCGAATGGGGCGCACTTGGAGCCTTTTCCGGGCACGCATCGGCGGGTTCCTCCCTGACCGGAACGCTCTGCCGACAGAGCCCGGGCAATAGTCGGGTGAATTGCATTGGATCAGGATTTCGCCAGCGTGCGTAGAGCGCACCGTACGCTACTCTGTGAACACTCAGGAGAGGCAACGTCGAACGGTAGGCAGACGAGCTTCAGGCCGTCGAAGAACCGGGCGGTTAACGGACTCGTAAACGCACTGCTACGAGGGTAGACGAGGGCCACGGCTCGGCACTCGTATCGCTTGCCATAGGCGTAGAGCTGATACAGGTCGGAGCTGGTGATGTCGTGAATCGGGTTGGCCCCTGCCTTGCCGATGTGCTTCCACTTGGCGTCGAGGATGAACCGGATGGTGTTGGGTCGCTTGCGGAGTGAAATGTCCGGCTTCATCGCGAAGACGGGATCGCCGCCAACCGAGGCAATGTGCACCCGAGGCCCTTGGGCGACCACCTGATACTCGGCTTGGTAGCGGCGAAAGCTGTGGGTCACAAAGTCCTCGTACACTTCCTCCATGGGGAAGAGCAGGGAATGGTTGATGTGCCTACCAGACCAGGTCGCGAGCCCCCGGTTGAAGAGGAACAGTTCGACCCACTGCATGACCCGGCCGTAGTATCGCATGGAGCGATCTATGCTGTGGCCGCGCCAGTCCGCGCGCGGGTCTAGAGCCGGCGGCACCGCACTGAACGCCGGTACAAGGTCCGCAAGCAGCCGACGGTTGCGCTCATTGCGCACGATTGGCCTGAGCATGTCCAGGGTGGTGCGGATGAGCCGGTTAGCGGGTCGATTGGGGCTCAACTCGTCGTGTTTCACGTAGAAGCGCGAACGGTCTATCTGGTTGTCGCGCAGGTGATGCCGGAAGGCGATGCGACCGCGCAGGAAAGGCAGATTCTCCCGGGTCGCCACGTACTGTCGGCCAAGGCCGCCTCGAACCAGCAGGCTGACGTTCTCCAGGAAGAGTCGGACGAATCCCTCAAGCATAGGGAAACGTCGTAGCGTCCGGATGGCGCTGGGAGGGAGGTTAGCGGCCCTCCTCAGGCCGCGATAGGCGCGAAGCATCGTAAGGAACGCCTCACGAGTCTGCTCGTGGCCCGCAAACGCAGCCCCGCCAAGGTCAATCTTGGGCAGGATCTCGACCACTGTGCCGTGCTTCGTCGTGATCATGCCAACGTAGTTGCTCGCGTGGAGTCTGCCGCTCTGGCCAAAATGAAGGACTGGGCGGTATCCGTGTTGCTGAGACGCACGTGCATTGTCGTTCGCGAAGGCTCTCAGATCCTCCAGATCGCGCTTGTCGAGTCCGTTACCGATGCGGAACTGTTCGTACTCCCTAATAGTGCAGACAGTAGACATCGGTTCAGGACTGATCGTCGCCAATGTCCGGATTCTCGTGCTTCCGCTGGTCGCCACCGACTGACCTACTCTCGTCGTAAATGCGTCGGTATTGGACCGGATCCGTCCATTCCTTCGCCGTCGCAGGGAGCACGTCGTTTATCGCAGTGTCCGGATCCAGTAGGCCCTCGTCCACTAGGCGAGACGCGTGCTCGTTGGCCTGATTCGCGACGACGAAAGCTGCCCCACCCAGCACATGTTGGATCTTCGACCAATCATCGTAGAAGTACTCTATTAAGAGAGGAAGGATTGCCATTCGGAACTTCTCGGCCAGCGACTCGATGTCATTCACGTTGAAGAGGTAGGTGTGGCCGATCTGGCGTTCGCGATCCAGGAGCAGCGAGATACGCGCGTTAATTGCCTTCAGCATCTTGCGCAGGTCGATGCCGGCGACACTATTCGCAATTAGTCGATGATCGGGGTTAGGCATCATCTCCACATGATTGAACCTCCGTCTTAAGGCGGTATCGAGAGGGAGAATGGAGCGGTCGGCCGTGTTCATGGTGCCGATGATGTGCAGGTTTCCCGGAACTCCGAAGCTGTCGCCGGAATAGGGTAGCGTAACAGTCGTCTCGTCTTTCTGGCCGAGACGCCGGGACGGTTCGATCAGCGTGATGAGCTCGCCGAGGATTTTGGGGATGTTTCCCCGGTTGATCTCGTCGATGATCAAGACGTAGGGGCGCTCGGGATCGGCCAGTGCCGCGTCCACAATCCTCCTGAAGATGCCGGGCCGGAGTTCGTAGCTGATGTCGCCTCCCTCGGCGAGCCTGGGCCGGATGCCTTCCACGAAGTCCTCGTAGGAAAAGTTCTGGTGAAACGTAACCATGGCGATCTGGCCCGTCGCCTCTGTGGGATCGAAGCGGAGACTGCGGAATTCGGTGCGGTGTTCGTCGGTAACTTCTTCCGCCTCGATCCCCTTCACAATGGCCATGGCGTACTTGGTCGTACTATAGGTCTTCCCGGTTCCGGGCGGGCCGTGGAGAATCTGGTTGACGGGGGCGGGTACGAGGTCGGGTGGTTGCAACATATCCACTGTCTCCGAATAGGCGGCGGACATGGCAAAGGCCTCATAAGTGCCGCGGCCAGCTCTAGAAAAAGGGACCAGCGGCAAATTGGCAGCCAGGGGTGCCTGTTTCTTGTTTACCCACAGAAGATGTATTGGGCCGTTTCGATGTAACCCCTCGCTGTAATCGTTGCGGTACACGATCCCGATCCCGCGCCCTTCTTGTCTCCCCGAGCGGACAACAATGACATCGCCGCGTTTGGGTTCCTCCAGCCGGAAATCTTGCTTGCGCCTGGGCAATCTCTCGAAATCCGCGGGCCAGCGCTTGTCTTCCTGCCCAACATGGTAGACCCAGTTGTTACCAACGGAATCAGGCCAGCTTTCTTCACTCAAGCTGATCTGATACCAATCACTGCCTTTGCGTAGCAGCTGTCCGCTCGTCCACAGGTAACCGATGGCGTTGATCTCGTAGCACTGGCAGCCGGGAAAAGCAGCCTGAACCCTGCCCATTTCGTCGAGGTACTCACCCCAGGATACGTTGGATGGAGCCTTTCTGAACCTGCCGATGCCCAGCGGCAATACGGCCGCCTCGTCAAAGGGTAGAAACGCTTTCGGATTGATAAGAAAAAGGACTTGCGTGAGTTTCCGGACGGCGACTCCCTTGATCTGCAGCATCTTGGCGAAGGTGTCGGCGATATCGGCACCGTACGCAGCGTCATAGGGGGCGCGCGCCTGATCGAACATCTTCCAGAGAAGCTGCGGATCACCTCCGGTATTGTTGAACATCACCATGACCGGGACCGGAGTCGGAAGAATGAAGCCGTCGTCGAAACCATAGTCGAAAGCGCTCTCGATGCCGAACACCTCAGCAATGCTCGCGTAGACTGTTCTCCTCTTCTCCGTCTTGCCGCCCGCGATCGACGCAAGATGGTAGAAGAACGTCAGTGGATCGGCCTTCTCTTCCCCTTGGTCGAGCACAGCACATTTCGCCCCCGCCCAATCCACCTTCCTCGCCCTTTCTACGAGGCCCTTCCGCCGACCATCTCCGACCGATTTGGCCAGTTCCTCGAACCACGGCACCCATTGGAATAGCTCCTTCATCCGTACACCCCGCTTATCTCCTCCGTTCTCCTGTGGAGGTCATTCGTGTCATTCAGTGGTGTCATCGTCAATCTGATTCAGTGTCGGGGTCTGTATCTTCCACCCGCACGACATGAAGCCGATGACCGGAAAAGCTCAGCAACCTCCTACATTGACGAGCCCGTTAATGGTTGACGAACTCGCCCAGCGAAGAAAGTGACTGTCCGTTTTTCGTCGTTCTCGTACAAATCGGTCAAGTGCATGCCGGTAATCTCTCCAGGATTACAACCTTTCTCCACCAGGTGTGCACCGGCGCGGAATATATCGTATTTCAGGCTCGAACCGGTTTCCGGAAACGTCCAGGGCGTTGGGAGAATCAAGGAAGGAAACAACATCAAGAAGTACACTGTCGTGATTGAAGGGATCCCGAACAACTATTCAGCCTACGTACCCGAGCTGCCCGGCTGCGTGACTACTGCGAGCACCCGCGGCGAGCTGTCGGAGGAGATCCGGGAGGCCATCGAGATTCACATCAAGGGTATGTGCGAAGACGGCGAAGCCATCCCGGAGCCCCAGGCTCTTCCGACGTTGTGGAAGTTTCGGCGGAAGCGGGGTGAGTCGTGACGGTCGCGGAACTGATACGCATATTGCAGAATCACGCTGCCGATCTGCGCGTGGTGGTGAACGGCTATGAAGACGGCTACGACGACCTGTCGCCCGGGCAAATCCGTGTCGTGAAGATAAGCCTGAACACCGGCAAGCATCCCTGGGAGGGAGCGCACGGGGAGCCCGATGGCCTGAGCAGCAGCGCGGCTGACGACGCCAGGTTGGTTGACGCCCTTGTCTTGCGGCGTGTGTCCAACTGAGCCAATGGCGTCAATGGCAAAGCAGGACCCCATGGTTGAGCAGGACGGAGCCGGGCAAACCACTGCGATGCGACGGTGCGGAGATCCCGGGCTGGAAGCCCTTGTCAACCTGTTCCATGAACAATCCGGGTTTGCGGCGGCACCGTCGGTTTGTACGTCATCCGGAACGACAGATTACTCATCCACAGCTTGAAATCCGGATCGTCCATGAACTTCTTGAACAGTTGGGTGTCGTCCTGCATCACCGCCATCATGACTCGCAGCAGAGCCTTGTCGTGCTCGATACGGGCGTTCTCCCGGTCCGAGTTCTTCTGAGCGTTCCTGAAAGCGGTGTCCTGCGCGACTCGCGACGGAATCGTTTCGGTGATGAGCTGGAGCACCCGGTCTCCGTCCTCCCAGGAAATGTTGCCGAAGAGATCGTTGAAAGCCTTGATGATGTTCGACAGGAGGTCCAGCTCGGGCTCGGCGCGGCCACCGAAACCGGAATCCGACACCGGGTCGATCTCGGCGTCCTCATCCGGCAGCAGGATCTTCTGCATCGCCTTCTTCTCGACCCGGTAGCTGTCCATGTCGATGGCGTCGAGGATGCCCTTGGACATATCCTCCTCACGCGGGGACGGCAGCTTCGAGACCAGGAAGTTCAGGAAGATCGAGCGTTCTTCCCACCCGGCGTTGTTGTACGGCAGGATCGAAGAGAGGAAGGCGTAGGTTCTCAGGAATCCCTTGGCCTGGCGCTTGAACTGAACCTGCCCGTCTTCGTCCAGGTCCTGCAGGTACACCTCCACGCAAGCCTCCAGGATGGGATCGAGCTTTTCGCGGACCTCGCCGGCCAGGTAGCGCGACACGAACTCCTTGACCTGCCCGGATGAGTAGACCTGGGCGCCGTCCAGGTCGGCCTGGAGGTCGTGCAGCTTGTTGGGATCGGTTTCTACGGACAGGATCGTCCCTCGATAGTAGTCGGCGAAGGCGTCGCGGATGGTGTCCGACTCGTTCAGGAAGTCCAGCACGAACACATCGTGCTTCTTGGGGTGCGCCCGGTTGAGCCGGGAGAGGGTCTGGACCGCCTTGATGCCGGAGAGCGTCTTGTCCACGTACATCGTGTGCAGCAAGGGTTCATCGTAGCCGGTCTGGAACTTGTCCGCGCAGACCAGAAAGCGGTACGGATCCTCCCGGAACCGCTCGGCAATCTTGTTCGACGGAAAACTGTTTAGCGAGGCCTCGCTCACTTTTTTTTCGCCGTATTCATGCTCCCCTGAGAAGGCCACGATGGCCTGGCAGCGGCTTTTTCGTTCCTTCAGGTAGTCGCGGATGGCATGGAAGTACTGGATCGCGCGTTCGATCCCGCTGGTGACGACCATCGCCCGGGCTCTGCCGCCGATCCTGCCCTGGGACAGGACCTGGGTGTGGAAGTGGTCCACCATGATCTCCGACTTGAGGCGGATCGCGTGGTCGTGACTCTCGACGTAGCGCCGCAGCTTCCTGCGGGCCTTCTTGACGTCGAACTCGGGATCGTCCTCCACCGTCTTGGCGAGCTTGTAGTAGCTCTTGACCGGCGTGTAGTGACGCAGCACGTCCAGGATGAATCCCTCCTGGATCGCCTGCTTCATGCTGTAGGTGTGAAAGGCGTGATGCCGGACCGTGCCGTCGCTCTGCGGGTCCACATCGCCGAAGATCTCCAGCGTCTTGTTCTTGGGCGTGGCGGTGTAGGCGAAGTAGCTGGCGTTGGGGAGGATCTTGCGCGATTCCATCTCGCGGTTGATCCGATCCTCGTAAGTCTCCTCGTCCCCGGCTTCTCCCGCCTTGCCCAGCGCCTTGGCCATGGCTGCGGCGGTGCGGCCGCCTTGGCTGGAGTGGGCCTCGTCGATGATGATGGCGAAGCGGCTCCCGCGATGTTCGTTTCCGATCTCATCGAGAATGAAGGGGAACTTCTGGATCGTCGAGATGATGATCTTCTTGCCGGACTCGATGAACCGCCGTAGGTCGCCGGAATGCTCGGCGTGCCCCACCGTCGCGCGCACCTGGGCGTATTTCCTGATCGTGTCCCGGATCTGCCGGTCGAGGATGCGGCGGTCGGTGACGACGATGATGGAGTCGAAGACCGGAGCGTCGTCCTTTTCCAGCCGGATCAGTTGGTGGGCCAGCCACGCGATGGAAAAGCTCTTCCCGCTGCCCGCCGAGTGCTGGACCAGGTAACGCTTCCCCGCCCCGCGGGTTCCCGCGTCGGCCAGGAGCTCACGCACCGCGTCGATCTGGTGATAGCGAGGCCAGATCTGGACTCTCCGCTTCTTCCCCGTCCTGGCGTCCTTCGATTCCACGACCTGGGCGTAGTTCTCCAGGATGTTGGTCAGGCTCCGGCGGGTCAGCACCTGGCGCCACAGGTAGTCCGAACGCAGACCTTTGGGGTTGGGCGGGTTTCCCGCACCGTCGTTCCAACCCCGGTTGAAAGGCAGGAACCAGGAGGCCTTTCCCTTGAGATGAGTGCAGAAATGGACCTCGTTCTCGTCCACCGCGAAGTGGGCCACGCAACGGCCGAACTGGAAGAGCTTCTCGCGCGGGTTGCGGTCCTTCCGGTACTGCTCCATGGCGTCGCTCACCGTCTGCTTGGTGAGGCGGTTCTTGAGTTCGAAGGTGAAAACGGGAAGACCGTTGATGAAGAGTCCGATGTCGAGGGCGCGCTGGGTGCCGTGCCGGCTGTAGCGGAGCTGACGGGTGACGGTGAAGCGATTCTGCCGGAAGCGCTTCTTGGCCTGCTCGTTCTCGGGCGAGGGGGTTCCGTAGAAGAGGTCGAGTTCGTGGGGACCGTGCCGGATGCCGTTTCGGAGGACGTCGATGGTGCCGCGTTTGGAGATCTCGCCCTGCAACCGGGCAAGGAACCTGCGGCGGGTGGGGCCGTCTTCGGTCAGTCGCAGGGCCGAGGCGGCTTCGGGTTGGGTGGTGTTCAGAAAGGCGCGGAGTTGGACCAGGTCGACGCAGTACTCGCGATTGTAGTCGCGATGGTTGCCACAGGACCAGCCGACGCCACCGTATCCAGCGGGCGGATCGCCGATGGTGCAATCGGCAGGAGGGTCGCAGGGATCGCCGGTCAGGGCCTTGCAGATCAGGCGTTCGAGGCCGAGTTCGGTCGTATCCGTATTCATGCCTGAGTTTATGCAAGGGCCGAATCTATCTCGTCTGGTCTCGCTTCGGGATTTCTTCTAAGGGATTCATCCAGGGTGTCGACCTTTACTAACGAGGCCGTTACCTCACGGACGTCGAGCTGGCCGGTGACGATATCTGAGATGAGGCGCGCTCGGTATTCACTGACTAACGCAATCTGCCTAACGACCAACGAGATGCCACTGTCCATTCTTGTCGTGGTGTCGTCCAAGAAACTCACTATCGCCGACTGCTCCGAAAGAGGTGGAATCGGTATTCGCTGCCGGCGCAACTGAGTACCGGTGATTAGTGGCTGTGCCGATTGATTCGCTAGTTCGTTCAGATTGCGAAGTCGCAAGGCCTCGGCGACATACTGCAACTCTAGCGTTTGCTGATCAACCTGGAGCATCAACGCATTGTCGGTTATCCACGCAGGTGGCTCCACTACGTGTACGTTGCCGCATAATGCGCCGACTCGACCGACAGCTATGGCAGGAACGCGCACGTTCGCCGCCGTCGAATAACCCATTCTCCCGTTCCCACCAATAACTGGAATTTCAAGCCCGTTTTCAGAACGAGGTGTGTCGGATAGGTCACTGACGGAAATTTGGTCACCGCTCGAACACCTTGCTCGGTACTTTAGAGGGAACACCTCCCAATGTTCCGGAACACCCCTGAGCCACGCCACCCCAGAGTCCTTATACGCCAGATAGGGTCGGCCGGTTCGGACATCGATCTGGCCCGTCACCACTTGGTGGATGATGGCCTGCTTCTGCTCCTCCAGAAGCTCGATCAGCCTTTTCTTGGCCCGGATGTAGCGCCGGATGCGCCGGACGGCGTGGTCGAGGAAGCCTACGATGGCGTTTTGTTCGGGGACCGGGGGCAGCGGGAGTGAGAAGGCTCCCAATGCATCAGACGAAAGCTCTGCGAACGTGGCTCCCTGACCCAGCGCCTGCAACTCGCTACGCGCCGTCAACAACCCTAGGTAAGCCCACTCCGGGACCAAAGAGTCCTCTCGGGGGACCAGAGTTCTGCATCCTTGGTTGGTGCATCCCTCGCGACCGAGAATCGCCAGGTGACCGATGGGAGCCCGTGTTGACACCACGGTGCTTCCGACGGGTGCTAACATGGTTCCGCTCGACTCGTATCCGACTCTCGTGATGCTCCGACGGCTGCAGTGGATGTCGCGCCCCTGCAACCGTCCCAGGTCGGCGGGCGTTATCCAAAGAATGTCCCCTCCCCAATACTCACTCCTTCCTGATGCGGGGGTTGCCCCGTTCAGAATCTTCGTGAGACCCTTGAGCCGCCGCATCTCCCAATGCTCCGGCACGTCCCCCAGCCACTCCACACCGGAATCCTTGTAGGCCGGATACGGTCGAAGTTTGGCGATCATGACCTCCCCTCGCCCAGAATCTCGACAAGCAACCCTTCTGTCTCTTGCTCCAGCGCCAAGATGTCAGCGCGGATTGCCGCCAGCGTCCGCATCGGCTTGGGCTTGTAGAAATACCGATTGAAACTGATCTCGTAGCCGATCTTCACCTTGTTTGGTTGATACCATGCGTCACCGGCATAGGGTAGAACCTCGCGACCCAGAAACCCGTCAATGCCTCCGTCCTCCAACAGAGGGATCTGCTCGGTGTCGCGCAAATCGGTATCCGGTTCGTACTCCACTATTGCAGATCGCCCGTTGACTGTGGTAGCGAACAGGCCGTGCTGCGGGTTAGCTATTGTCCCCCGCTTGCGGATCCTTTTGATCACGGCTGGCGCCGTCTCGCTCCGCACGCCACTTACCTTTAGTCCCCTGATCTCCGCAGCCTTGTACGAACGGTTGGGATCGATGCCTTCGATGCGCAACGGCCTTTCCACCGTCACCTTCCAGTAGCCGAAGGCGGCATTGTCGAAGATCTTGCTCTCCCCGTTTTCCTCGAACGCGAGAAACGTCTCGCAGATCCAAGCGATGTCCTTCTCGCCAAGCTCGCAGTTCTTCTTTCCCAGGTTCTTCCGCAGGGTCTGGAACCGCTTCGTCGCGTCGATCAACTGCACCTTGCCTTTCCGGTGAACAGGTTTTCGGTTCGTGAGCACCCAGACATAAGTGGCGATGCCGGTGTTGTAGAACATGTTGAGGGGCAGGGCGACGATCGCCTCCAACCAGTCGTTCTCGATGATCCAGCGGCGGATGTTGCTCTCCCCCTGTCCGGCATCGCCGGTGAAAAGGGAACTGCCGTTGTGGACTTCGGCGATCCGGCTGCCGAGCGACGTGCGCCGCTTCATCTTGGCGAGCTTGTTGGCGAGAAACAGCATCTGGCCGTCGCTGGTCCGCGTGACCAGCGAATACTCGGGATCGCCCGCATGCTCGATCACGAAACGCGGGTCGCGCATCTCCTTCTTGCCGCCCATGCGCGCCAAGTCGCTCTTCCAGCTCTTGCCGTAGGGTGGATTGGAGAGCATGAAGTCGAACTCGTTGGACGGGAAGGCGTCGTTGGCGAGTGTCGAGTGCTCCGGTCCGCCCACGATGTTGTCGGCCGCCGCGCCTTCCCCTTTCAGCAGCAGGTCGGCCTTGCAGATGGCGTAAGTCTCGGCGTTGATCTCCTGGCCGTAGAGGTGCGTGGAGACCTTCTTGCCCCGCTCGTCGGCGAGCCGCGACAGGGTCTCCTCGGCCACGGTCAGCATGCCGCCAGTCCCGCAGGCACCGTCGTAGAGTAGGTAGGTTCCCGATTTGATCTCGTCGGCGATGGGCAGGAAGAGGAGCTTCGCCATCAGCGTCACGGCGTCACGCGGGGTCCAGTGTTCCCCCGCCTCCTCGTTGTTCTCCTCGTTGAAGCGCCGGACCAGTTCTTCGAAGATGGACCCCATCCCGTGGTTGTCGAGGCCGGGGTGCCGCACGGACCCGTCAGCGTTCATGACCGGGGCGGGACTCAGATTGAATTCCCGCGACGTGAGCTTCTCGATCAGCGAGCCCAAGGCATCGGCCCTGGACAACCGCGGAATCTGGTTGCGGAATTCGAAGTTGTCCAGAATATCCTGGACGTTGGAAGAAAAGCCGTCGAGATAGGCCTTGAAGTCGGCCGTGAGCTGCTGACGGTTGGGGCGGGACCTCAAGTCACGCAAGGTGAACTTCGAGGTATTGTAGAATTCCTGTTCCGAGGCCTGCCGCAGAGCCGGATCCTGCTCGACGATACCCATCGCGTCGAGACTGGCCTTCATATCAAGCACCGCCTGCTTTGTGTCCTCCAGCACGACATCCAACCGCCGCAGGACGGTCATGGGAAGAATGACGTCGCGGTACTTGCCGCGCACGTACAGATCGCGCAGAACGTCGTCGGCAATGGCCCAGATGTAGTTGGCGATCCAGTTCAGGTCGGCGTGATTCATGGGAAACTCAGGATACATCAAACGCACTGGAATCCCAGGATGGCAGGGATCAGGACTTCTTCCATTTTTCTGGTGGTTTGGGAGAACCAGGGAAGCGGGTTTTACCGAGAATCGCGACAAATCGTCCCACTCCTGTGCTCAGCCCGAAACGGCGCGACGTAGGAGCACCACTTGTCCGTGCCCGCTGTCACCGATCGGTCCGGAGAGGACGACCGTAACAGCAGCCCTAACGAGGATGTCTCGCAGCCGCGGATGTTCCGACCGCTTCCACGTTTCGAATCTTCTGACTCTCTTGTTTTCAACCACTGGCGGAGATTCGGCCGTACTGGCCGGGGAACTCATGTTCCCCGAGTGCTTGATTTCACAATCCGGAACGAGTACCGGATACTCATCAACCTTCCTTGACAAGCATTCTTGATAATCGCCAAACTAATGCGGCGTGGCGAAGAATCCCCGTGAGCGACACAACGTGCCGTGTACGAGGAAGTGGAGGGGCTGTTCAAGGAGATGAATTGCGGATGGCCGTAGCGGTTAATTGAGGTGAATGCCGAGTTGAGGCGATTGGGAATAGGGACACTTGTGAGGAGTCGGATCGTCGTGACGGTGGAAGGGAGCCGCCGGCTTCTTCGGCGGCTTACGTTGCCTCAATGTACCAACTGCAACAACCCGATTCGCGCACGCTCAGCGACCCCAGAGGCCACGTAAATGCGCGGGGGCGACTTTGGTTTCGACTGCGTCGCAATAGAGCTCATTATCCTTTGGTAACCGGCCGCATAGAACGCTGGTTTTCTAGATGGAATACCGGTTGCCATGGATTACGCAATGATCGCATACTGCTTGGCAGACCTCTTCAACCTAGCCCTATGGCCGTCGGGGCGGAGCCCGAATTACGCGGACGTGCGAGACGGTATCGAAGAATTGATCAGTGAAAGCCTAAGCGTGGTCCCCGCAGCACGTGAACTGACAATACGGCTCTATGCCGGCTGGCACGGTAGCGAGTCACAGGGGGCACAGGATCTGCCCCACATGGTTGCAGGAGCCCTGAGACATTTCCCGCGACGAGTAAAGCATCAGAGGCTGCGAATCGAAGTGGCCGACCATCCCATATGGAACTCGTCAGTCCGCATTCTGAATTCCATCAGAGACTCCCGCTTATCACATATGCCGGCAAGGATCGCTGAACCAACCAACTGCCGCAATACTAATTGCTGCACCCTTCCTGCTTCTCGCTCATGGTTCCGAGGTGCATGCCCAGAGCCCACTTGTCCCGTACGGTTGCTCGACATCGCATCTCAGATGCGGCAGAAAATGGTCGATACATTGCTTACGGCCGACGCCATGACTATAATCGCGGACGCGATAGCCGACACAGTCATTCTCGTGAGCGATGACGACGACATGCTTCCTGCGTTGTTAGCGTTGGCCGCTTCTGACCTCCAGCTAATTCACCTGCGTCGCCAACGCCGTCCAAATAACCGCTCTGCCAGATACTATCACGAGATACTCGTACAGTACGGGACTACTATCCACAACTGGTAACCCAATATGGACACGCTACTTCAAATTAAGAGAGATATCAAGGCATTCGCCGACCCAGGTACGCACGTGCTCGTCGACAACGCCATGATTTATTGGGTACAAGACGGGTCGGAGCGCACAGCGACCTTAGTCGGAGTCGCAGGAGGCGGCTTACCCGACGTTGTGATGGAAGGGACTCGGCTAACGTATCGTAGTTTCTTAGCTGGGCCACAAATGGCCAATCTCGACCGCCTAGCCGAGTTCATGCCAAAGATCATTGGCGAACCACGAAACTATGTGTCCACGAAGGCCTCGACAGAGGAACACGAAGTGGCGCCCGCCGACGATTTGATTAGTGCGTTGGCATTGGAAAGACTCCGCTTTGGGTCCACTCGAATTGTATTGGTACAAGGGGAGGCCGGTTCGGGAAAGACAATTGCATTGAAACGAATGACGCTCGATCGCGCCCGTGATTGGCAGCACCATGCAAACTCACCGCTGTTCTTCTACATTGATGTACAAGGACGGGCGCTTTCTCGACTAGACGATGCAATGGCACGTGATTTGCAGGACTTGCGATCGCGATTCTACTACAATGCCGTGCCTTCACTCGTACGCAATGGGCTGTTAGTACCGGTCATCGACGGCTTTGACGAGTTGTTGGGCACTGGTGGATATGAGGACGCATTCTCGTCACTAGCTGCTTTCATCGCCCAACTCAACGGGTGTGGTGCTCTAGTCGCTTCTGCGCGGTCGGCGTTTTTCGACTACAACGGCTTTCGGGAAAACGCAGAGAGGTATTCCGGCGATGGCACATTGAGTTACGACATAGAACCAGTAAAGATCGAGCCATGGAGTGATCAGGATGCCGAGGAGCTTGTGAAGATGCGGACGAGCGACCCGGCCCAAATGACGAGCTTTCGCAAGCTTCGCAACGGCATGGATGATGGAAATAGAAAACTGCTACAGAAACCGTTCTATGTGTCGCAGATTGTGACCCTGCTGCTAGATGGAGACGGTATCCATTCGGACGAAATGATTCTCGAGCAACTTGTCGATACGTTTATCAAGAGGGAGCATGCCAAACTGAGGAACAAGGAGGGGCGTCCACTGCTTAGCCTTCGAGGCCATCGGGAGTTTTTGGTTAGGTTAGCGGAAGAAATGTGGTGGCTGGAAACGCGGCACTTGGATATACAGACCGTCCAGGCCTGGCTGGAGTTGGTTGTAGAACAGCTAGGAGTGGCGGAGGATGACGCTCGACGGATAAGGTCAAGAGTCCCCACGTATGGCTTTCTGACCACTGTCGACGCACAAAAGGGGACACTTCGTTTCGAACACGAAGTATTCTATGGATTCTTACTGGCAGAGAAGCTGAAGAAGTGCATTGACGATGATCCGAATGAATTGCGCCGATTCTTGAACCGGTCGATGCTCGATGAGACTTTGGTTGATCAAGTGGTGAGATTGCTGGGTGATGAGGACGAAGCGGCGTTGGCAATCGACGCCGTGTGTTCAGTGTTGACTAGAGGACTCACTGAATTTATCGCGAGACAAAACGGGGGGCGATTGGTTGCAAGAATCATAAAGGGGTTCGGTAGGCTGCGCGTGGACACGGCGATGCAGAACCTTTACTTTGAACATGAGGATTTCGGTGAGTCGGAGCTGGTGAGGCCGCGCTTCGCGAATTGCTATTTTAGCTCCGTGGATCTAACTCGGACACGCATGCACGGTCCGCGATTCACAGATGATTGTGTGTTCCACCAGCCACTAGTAGCTATCGGTCACACGCTATTTGGCGGCGCGCCATCTAACCTTAGTGCTCTTGTGAAGGGAATAGCCGTGATCAATGAAGAAATGGAGCATGATTCGGGAACGAACGTTGTTTATGCGCCCGAACGAATCACGAGCATTCTGTGTAACCTCGGAATGGAGCGCCCGAGCAGGGAAGAGCCGGAAGAAGATTGGGGGTACTTGGAAATGCAGAGGGGCCGGATCGCGACGTTGGAGCGGTTTTTGGGAAAGATGAAGCAACGATTCCAGCTAGCGAAGGATGACCTTGAAAGGCTTGGCGTGACGAATGAGGAGAATTGGGATCTGGTCTACTGTCTATTGGAACGGCACGGCCTCTTGAAAGAGGAAATGAGGCAGATGTCCGGGCGGCCCAAACCATTGATTCGACTCGCCTATCCTCCGGATGTCATTCGAATGGGGGAGGATATGACGGATGTTCGCCGACCGAACCTCACTGCGTTTTGGAAGGAACTCCTAGCATGTTAGCGGGGACTTCTCTGACGAGTCTGGAGACACTACGGGCATGGGTGGCCTCGGTCGGCATCACTGACGCGGCGATGGAATCGACCGCCGCCTACTTGAGTCCCGTGTAAGCCATGCTGGAGCCTGGCTTCCGGGTGCTCCTGGTCAAGAGAGAAAGTGACCGCCCCCTTCATTCTCCCGCTGGGAGGTGCTCTCGCTTGAGGATTCGAGCAAGAACAGTAACCCCATGTGAGTGATGAATAGATCAACTATCTCATGGATCATTACAGTGGGGGCAATAACGGTAGCTGTAGCACACCTGTTTTGGCCCGCCATTAAAATCGATGCTATAACACTCACCCTTCTAGCGATCGCGATCGTTCCTTGGGTTGCTTCATTGTTCAAGACTGTGGAGTTGCCTGGTGGTCTCAAAATCGAGTTTGCTGACTTGGAGAAGACTCGTCAGAAAGCGCAATCCGTAGGACTCCTTGCCCGAAGCGGTGC
This sequence comes from Acidobacteriota bacterium, assembly GCA_965116695.1. GTDB lineage: Bacteria > Acidobacteriota > UBA6911 > RPQK01 > JAJDTT01 > JAJDTT01. Next base: position 5,152,271 of record OZ220706.1, on the reverse strand, counting down.
TGATAAGTCTACGAAGATCGAGGATCCCAATTTAGCGCTGGCGGCTGTAAGGATCGCCCTGGAGCGTCAACTCCGGAAGATCGCTGAGCGTAATGGGATCCGTGGTGAGGGACGCAGTGTCGGTTCGTTACTACAAGTTTTGCAGAAACAAGACCTCCTCAATCGGGGGCAGACTTCACTCCTGTCGGATTTGCTACCAACCCTCAATAGAGCAGTCCACGGAGCCGAGGTTGATCCGCGTGCTAGCCAGTGGGCAGCTGAAGTTGGACCACGGCTGATAGCGGGCCTAGCATTCGCTACACCTGTCAACATTGACGACTTGGTAGACAGGTGGAAAAGACGTGACGGCGCAGCGTTCCAAGAGGTAGGATACGAACTTTCAGAGGCATTAGTGAAATCTCCTCAGGAGTTCTTGGTTTCTATGGCAGGGAATCAATCTGCGTTCAATGCGTGGCTCAAATCTCTCCCACATACTACTTTCACGACTTACGAATCACGAAACGTCCTGCAGGACGACCTCTACACCGCCTACTATGAACGACTGCGGGAGCGCATGATGGATGCTGTTTCAGCCTTCCATGATGATCCAAATATTGGCCGCATTGCGAAGCTCATCAGCCAGCGCCTCTCAGCAATAGAAGTTCGTTCAATTCAGTGATGTGGGGTGTGTGAGTATGTTCTGGTCCCTGACTCTGGTTGAAGGTGTCCAGAAAGTATTCTGGCCCGCACCTCGAAAATCCGATCCGGCTATCTGGCCTGTATTGGCCTGAAACAACCCGGTTAAGACCCAAGGATAGTACTCTGGAAGTCGGCGCAAGTACACGTCGGTTCTAGCGCGGGATCGGGGAACTCTCACGCACATCGCTCTGGCTACTGTAATTGTCTGTCCCTCATGGGAAACTGCCCACGTCAAATGAGAGATTGGGCATGAATGATGCAGCCAAGACTAGTCGAACCGATGAGTCTCAACTCCCTGAACCAGTAGTGCACGCCGGAACCTGAAAGTGGAACCAGTCCCCTTCCCTTTCGGCTTCAGGCAACAGCGTGTGGTTGAGACCCGCCCAGAGAATGGTTCCCTTCCCCGACTTGGCCGTGTAAACGCTCAAACGCAGGCTGGCCTTCTCGTCCTCCGCTACGGGTCCCAGATGGAGCCGCAACTTCCGCTCCACCCGGTCCAATACGATGGGCAGCAGAGCCGGCTCGGAGGCGTGATAGAACGGCCCGCCGCTGTAGGCCGTGGAGTTGATGGCGTAGACCTTGTCCTTCCCGGCCATGGTCTCGGCCGCTCCCAACTCGCTCAGCACGCCCGTGAACTTCTCCCCGGTCAGCCGCTACGCGGGTCGTGCCGGAGGTTGAACAGGTAAATGCCGTTGGCGCCCTGGTCCATGTAGCTGTGCGACTGGATGGCGACGGAGTCGTAGTAGAGGCCCCGCCGCTCCTTCGTCGGTTCGCCTTCCGAGGCGACGTTCCGGGCCTCGGAAGGACTGCCGCAGGAGTGGGCGGCCAACTGGAGCGACAGGAGGAAACCGTGTCTCGTCATATCGGGCACCGTCACCGTGTCTGTGGAACCGGATGGAATAGAGGTAGGGGTCCTTCAGCACCACGCGCATCCGCACCGCCTTGCCGGGGAGTGAGTTCAGATCGGAGCCGCCCAAACAGACGACGGTCCGCTCGACCTCGTCCCCGATGATCTCGGGACAATCCTCCAGCGTGAAGGGAACAGTCACGCTCTTTCCCTCACCCATAGGACCTGCTCGGCAGAGACCGGTAGTCCCCTGAGGTAAGTTGGCTGTGTCACACTGAACGTGTAGAACCGGATTCAAGATCAAGGAGTTGTCGTTCATGACCTCGGGAGCAGAATCTGATTTTCCTGTTTTCGGCGCATGTTTCAAGCCTTCGTTTCTGTGTAGGCCGCTGGTTTTCTTTGATTTGTCACCCATTGCGTAAGAACTGACCATGACGACACCGGGGCTTGAAAATATCTCCTGCTCCTTATTTATCAGTAACTTACGAATTTCCGAGTGAGAACCGGACACCTGGCGCTCACCGAGGTGCCGACCGCCGTGGACCAAGGATCCATGGCAATGAGACCGAGAAGCGCTTGCAGAGCCTGTTTGTATTGAACTGGTGTCGTCACCGCATCGGGCACATTGGAGACACTGCCGACGGCTCGACATGTCCGGAGATCAGCAAGATGTCGTTTCACTTGATATCCGTGCTGTTGTCGTCGCAAGCGATTCTTCGGGTCTTTGAGCCTGTTGGCCGCCCGCCGTACATTCGGCTTTGCGCGAACATGAAAGACGCCGTTGGCGTCGCCAACCTCTGCGATGCCCTTCTCCCAAAGCTCATCTCCGGCGAAATCCGCGTCCGTGAATCCGAGAGACTGGTGGAGGCCGTGGCGTGACAGTAGCATCGGGAGAAGCTGTTTACTCCGCGGGTGATCCACCCTCCACCGGGCTTGGTCTTACGTGGTCCGGCGAGGAACTCGACGCGGCATTGAATGGCCCGGTGGCCGCCGTGTTGTTCGACGACGAAGGCAGGGCCGACATCGAAGAGATACTGCGCGGTATTGTCGACACCGCATTCGAGCAGGATGGCCTGCGCCGAGTTCTTGCCGAACCGGAGCGAATCGAGGATTGGCGTGTGGGAGAGGCAATCGCCGAGACCTGGCTGACCGATCACCGCGACTGCCGCTTCCCGTGGCCCGACGGACGCGACGAGCGAAAGCGCGGTTCCAGCCTTCCGGGAGCTGATCTCGTTGGTCTGCACGCCGACGCCCAAGGCGATTGTCTGGCTTTCGGCGAAGTCAAGACATCCTCAGAAGACAGGTATCCGCCGGGAGCGATGTATGGTCGCACGGGTCTCAAACAGCAGCTTGAAGATCTTCGCGACAGTACCTCCATCCGGGACGACCTCTTCAAGTACCTCGGCTATCGCGCCAAGGGGGCCGTCTGGCTGCAAAGTTTCCAACGGGCGGGAAAACGCTATCTGGTCAACAAGTCCGACGTGCGGCTGTTCGGATTTCTCGTCCGGGACGTCTCGCCACACAAGGACGATATGAGAGTGCGGGTCGAGAGTCTCGGCCAGGGCTGCCCCGACGGCACGAGGATCGAGCTGATTGCATTGTACCTACCGGTCGGTCGCCTTGAAGGGATCGGCGACGCGGCTATCGCGGCCAGGGCGGGAGCGGTGTCATGAGTCTGTCCAAGCAGGCCCTCGACGCGCTCCGAAGTCACTGGGCCGTGGACGCGATCGGCGAAGCTGATCTGGCGCGTGCTGAAAGGCTCGTGAACGAACGCCTCGCTGATCGGGCTGTTGGCGGACAGATCGCCTTTTCGTTTTCGTGGAGCGAGGACCGTGACACCTTGCTGGAACGGGTTGCGCTCGCGTTCGAGATGGCTGCGATCGAAGGGCTGGAGGAACTGAGTCGGCCTTCCGGCGAGAACATGGAACTGCGCGATCAAGCGACCGCCGCGTCTTTCCGCGCGTTCGACATCCGCCGTTTGCTGTCGGTCCCGGTTGAGAGGCACGATCGCCTGTTCTTTGTGATGCAGCTTTCCGCCGTCGCCTATTGCGGCGACCGCTGGTCCGACCTTCGCCGCTGGTACAAGGAGAATGAACAGGCCCTCAAGCCTCCGAGCGTCGCCGGGACGCCGTGGGACCGCCGTCTGCTATATCGACTTTTTCACTGCTGGGTCCGATTGTTTCGCAAGCGCGGTTGGGACGATCTTGACCGGATCAGGGAGATCATCGCCGGACTGCGTGAGGATCAAAAACGCTTCGAGAAAGGTCGTCTCCAGAATGGCTCGGCCGCAGAGGACAGGGCAATCGCCCTGCGGCTCGCGGCACTTTATCACTGGGCAAGAGGTACGGAGATCCTGGCCAGTTACATGCTGCAGGGGCAGCCGGCCAACCCGTTCGGCTCGCTCGACAAGCACTATGACGGCGCCATCCGAGCGGCGAGGGCGTCAGGCGATGCGCAGCATGAATTGATCCTCCGGTGGATGCATGCAACCGCGCGGATTATGGTTACCAACTCCCTGTGGTGGGCAACACGCGCTGTCAATTCGCGGACGACGCACTTTGTCAGCTCCCTCACCCATCGCGAACATCGGGCGATGTTCGAACTTCTTCCGCCGCAGCGCGCGGCGCTCTTGGAACAGGGCCTCCTCGATCAGGCCAAGACCGCGATCGTGATCGACTTGCCGACCTCGGGCGGGAAAACACTGCTCGCGCAGTTCCGCATCCTGCAGGCGCTGAACCAGTTCGATGCTGACAAGGGCTGGGTTGCCTATGTGGCGCCGACTCGGGCCCTGTGCGCACAGATCACCCGGGGGCTGAGAACAGATTTCGATCCCATTGGCATAAGGGTCGAACAACTAACAGCGGCGGTCGAGGTGGATGCCTTCGAGGAAGAGTTGCTGACGGAAACGCATCAGCCCTTCCACATTCTCGTGGCCACACCCGAGAAATTGTCCCTCTTGATCCGCAACAAGAAGGTTGAGCAGCGTCCGCTGTCCCTCGTGGTCATGGACGAGGCCCATAATATTGAAACCAAAGACCGGGGACTGCGCATCGAGCTATTGCTCGCCACGGTGAAGTTGGATTGTCCGCGGGCCAACTTCCTGCTTCTCATGCCCTATGTCGAGGGTGCCGAATCGGTTGCGCGGTGGCTGGCGCAGGATGTCAGTGCGGGCCGGGCCATCAGCCTCGGCACCGTGCCTTGGAAGCCCAACGAACGGATTATCGGGCTCTATGGAGTTTCTCCAAACGACAGCCAGCGCGCCGGCTGGCATCTCCGTTTCGAGACCTTGACCGCGACTCCGAAGGCCATGGCAATTAGTGGCACGCACCGCGTCGGCGGGGTGAGGCCCGTCAATGTTCCCAAAAGCCAAGTCATCACCAAGGGTCGACAAACGGGCTTGGGTCTTCAGACAGCGGCAATGGCGACGGTCATGTCTGCCCGCGGCACGAGTGTCGCTATCGCAAACAACATTCGCACTGTGTGGAAAATGGCGGCAAGGGCCGCGCAAAGCCTGCCGGATCTCGAACCGGTGCCGCCGGCTATCCGGCATGTTCAGGACTTCCTGCGCACCGAGGTCGGCTCGACCTTCCAGCTTGTCGCGACCCTGGAGAAGGGGGTGGGCGTCCATCATGCCGGCTTGTCCGACGATGCGCGAGCCCTGATGGAATGGCTCGCCGAGACAGGAACCCTTAGGATCCTATGTGCGACCACCACCATCGCGCAGGGCATCAACTTCCCGGTTGCCTCCGTTTTTCTGCAAACGCACAAGTATCCCTATGGAGTGGAAATGTCGCCGCGCGAATTCTGGAATCTTGCCGGTCGGGCGGGCCGGATCGGCCAAGACAGCGTGGGTGTAGTCGGCCTTGCGGCGGGTTCTGATCCGAACGCCGTCATCAAGTTCGTGAGCCGCAGCACCGGCGCGCTTGTGTCCCGTCTGGTGTCGCAATTGAACGAACTTGCCGCACAAGGGGAACTGGCAAGTCTCTCCGAGGTGCTTTGGCAGGATCAATGGGAGGACTTCCGCTGCTATGTGGCCCACCTATGGGCGGAAAAGAAAAACTTGGACGCGGTGCTGTCGGACTCCGAACAACTTCTTCGGCAGACCTTCGGATATACGTCGCTGCGAAACGACCCTTCGCAACGGCATAAGGCCGACGCGTTGCTGGGCGCGACGCGCGCCTACGCGCGCACGCTCGCCAATATGCCCGGCGGCGTCGCCGAGCTTGCGGACTCGACGGGATTCTCCCCGGAAGGCGTTTCAAGAGCAATGATGGAATTGCGCAATCTCGAGACTCAGCTCACGCCCTCGGATTGGGCTCCGGAGAGCCTTTTTGGCGAAGGCGGCAGGATCGCCGATTTGTACGGAGTGATGTTGAACGTGCCGCAACTGAAGCGGCAACTTGATGGTATTCGCGGCGAAGGTCGTGGACAAATGCGCATTTCCGAAATCACGCGCGACTGGGTAAACGGCAAGGCAATTGACGCCATCGCCCAGAAGTATTTCAGCCGGGAAAATGACGACGAGGGTGGAACCCGGGCAATCACGGATGCCTGCCGAGCGATCTACCGGACTATTGTCAATTGCGGAACCTGGGGCATTGCCGCGTTGAGCCACGTTTCCGGTCTCGACTTCGATCGGCTGTCCGAAGCCGAGGTCCACAGGATCAATGCGCTTCCGGCGATGATCTACCACGGCGTTCGGACGGAAGACGCGGTTCTGATGCGTATGAATGCAGCGCCTCGCAGCGTCGCAGAGAATCTTGGCAAGCTGTACCGCGAGACAGTCGGCGAGAAGGATGACCGGTACTCCGTTGTACAGGCACGCGAGTTCATGAAGAACCTCAGTGAACACGACTGGCACCGCGCCCGCCCGGACGGCGCTGCGCTCTCAGGGGACGGATACAAACGCCTTTGGGAAGTGCTCTCTGGGGAGTCGGTCTCATGAAGGAGTTCACTACGAGCCATCTGGACAAAGCAGTGACCCGGCCCCTGAACTCCGAGCACGTCAGAACGCGTCAGCGTAGGTGATCTCCAAAAAGATCTGGTGGACCACGACCGGGTTCAGGTCGGGCTGAAGGACATTCTTGACGCGGCCGAACGCCTGCTTCAGGATCTCGGCAGGATCCGCATTGGGCGGACCGATCAGGCCCGCGAAGGGCCCGGCGGCGGGAATGTTCGTAATCAGGCCCACGTCGTTCATGCCGTTGCGAGCCACGCCCGCTGGAACCTGGAAGTGGAACCAGTCCCCTTCCCTTTTGGCCTCGGGCAGCAACGTGTGATTGAGGCGCTCCCAGAGAACGGTCCCCTTTCCCGCCTTGGCCGTGTAGACACTCACCCGCAAACTGGCCCTCTGGTTTTCAGCGGCGGGTCCCAAATTCAGCCGCAGCTTCCGCTCCACCCGATCCAGCACGATCGGCTGCAGCGCCGAATCCGACCCGTGATAGAAGGGCCCCTCCGCTATGCGCCGTCGGGTTGATGGCGTAGACCTTGTCCTTCCTGGCCATGGTCTCGGGCGCTCCCAACTCGCTCAGCACCCCCGTGAACTCCTCCTCGGTCAACCGCTGCGTCGGCTCATGCCTGAAGTTGAACAGATAGATGCCGTCCGCCCCCTGGTCCAGGTAGTAGTCCGCGTACGCCCGCATCCCCTGCCGGAACGACGGTTTCCCCCGTAGCGTCTCCCAAGCCCCCGCTCGCATGGTATTCGGATTGATGGACGGATAGACCTGCACCTCCGTCTCCCCGGCCAGGCGCACCCACTGCCCGATGGCCAACTGATCCGGCATGTATCCAAGCCCCATCAGCAGCACGTCCACCAGCCCCTCACGGGCCCAGGCCTCCACGTCCAGACCGATCTCCAGGTTGGTCTCCAGGGAATCCATCACGTGGACCGCCAGGGTGTAGGGCCGCCCCCGCTCGTCCCCAATGGCGTTCAACCGCTCCCGGACCTGCCGCATGAGATCCGTCATCAGGTGGGCCTTCTGCCGTCCCTGCCCCATGGGGAAGTGGATCCCCATGCGGTTGAAGTCCAGCTCGTAGCCGTCGAAATCGTGCCTGGCGGCGGTCTTCGCGATATGGTCGAGACGATGCTTCCAAACCTCCGGGTGGGTCCAGTCGAATGCCATCCAGAGGCGCTACTCCGTCAGCTTGGAAGGGAGCTGGCGGTCCGTCATCGGCGCCACCAGGAACTCCGAGTGTTGCACCTTGTAGACGTCGTCCAATTCTTCCAGCAGAGAAGGTGACTGTCCCCTCTCTTCTCGGGTCACTGGCCCGAATTCGTCCTTACCAGTTGATCCACTGGCGCTACGAATGCGCCGCATCCTTCGCAGGGTAGACCGAAGACTCTCAATTTTGCGATGGCCGCTTATATCTATTTTCCTGGTGTGACTTCCGGGTTAGGCAGAGTCGTGGGTCAGACCTGAGAAGCGCGTGCCTTCAATCATTCGGTGGTGAACCGCAGCATGCCGACTACGGCACGGACAACTTTCGCGACTAGAAATCGGGACCGACACGAGGTGGGGCGTTGGTCGGGCATTTAGAATAACCCGGTTCGGTGTGAAAGGATATCCGTCAAGATTAAGCTTGAGAAGTTCAGCTGCAGCCATGGCGCCAGCAGCAAACGACAAAAACGGAAGTGCCGCATCAACTTGTTTCTTGCCATTCTTCTGTTCCACAGTGACACTGCCCGTCCCACACACAGTGGATTCATGTTTCGCAGTAGGGAATAGACAGACCGAACACGGGTCGCAAAACGGGACGTGGCGAATCACCGTTGCTTGCCAATTTTGACCCGTCGTCCCGTAAATCTGGACCGGTGGGAAGCCAGCCTCTATGACTTCCCGCACATTGTACTCATTGGCGGCCGAGATCAGCACATCTGGAGTTCCTGGCTCCCGGGAGTTCCAGAGTTCGGATTTGTGGAGCGCACAAGGCTCGGTTTGAACAGTCTTGATGCCAGCATGCCCGAGGAACCTCGCCGTTACCGCTACTTTGTTACTACCAACATCATCAGCCATAAACAGGGGTGAACGGTCGAGATTGTGGACCTGGACTTTTTTCATGTCGAACAGAGCGGTGGTGAATCTTCGTGTCGCAAGGCTCAGGAAATATAGGATTGCCGTTCCGACTGAGCCGGTCCCTACCGTCCACAATTTCCCAAGCGTGGACGGCGTCAACGGTAAAGGTGAAATACCTGGAGCCAACGCAACAGGTTTCCAATCTAGTGCGTTGAAGAGGATTTTTTCACGAGGTGCGCCGAGGTTAGTCCGAAAGGCTTGGCTCACGGCGACAATTGCGGCCATCGCCGGACCAATTGGATTCGCCAACTGGTTCTCCACTATTGGCGACGGACTTGGACCACAGTAAGAGTTCCAGCCTGATCCGTGGACCACAAAATCCGTCGGGCTGGTCACACCAAGGTGAATAACGTAATCGCTCTTCTTTGGTGACCTAAGGTGGAATGCACCGAAGGGATCGACGCGACGAAGCAGATCCAACGCTGTTTCCCTAAGAGTGCCACCGATCCAAGACAGTGGTCCAACTATTGGCACGGCAGGAACATCGAGAGCTATCGACGGGCTCATACGGCCAAGAAGGTTAACTGCGGTAAGAATCGCAACTTGCCCATCGTAGCGCTCTGCGTAGCCTCGATCGGTGCTCAGTGTTATCCAATGGTCAGGATCAAACACTCGACCCGCATAACGGAGAGAGCGATTATTTCGCTGTCTGCGCCAGTTCTGCCCCTTCATGAAATCCGTCCTGGAACAAGAGTGATCCGACCAGTCTCAATAGCCACGAATCCATCACCAAGCCTGAACGAATACGCCACTGCTCCATCCCAGGCAGGAAGATCACGCCCGTAATTGGGAAACACGACCGAGACATACCCTGGATAGGCGATCCGAGCACCCTTATCGTCGCCGTCGCTATGGTAGGCGAGCCTAGGGTGGGTATGGGCTTGCCCGACTACTTGGAGACCAACCCCAACAGCCTTTCGCACAATTTCCGCCATAGCTGTCGAACTAACCGAAAAACTGCCCGGAGTAGTCCGTGCCTCTGGCCGAACTACACTGACAACCAATGCTGTCGTGCCGTCACATTGTCCCAGCAAATAGACGATTCCCTCGTTGCCCCGTTTGATTTCTGGATCCAGACAGCGGCGCAGAGCCACCACACTTGGCTCAGTCAGAATTAACCTTGGTGGTTCCTCTGGTCCGGGCCGGAAGCCTCGCCACCGGAAGAACAGCCTTGTAAAGTATCCCCACACGGCCTACCCTTTCCGACCTTGATATCTCATGCTGCCAAGTTCGACCACTATGCGCAGGGCCATCGCTGACAGCGTTTTACACTCGCCGGTGAGTGGATTGCTCATCCAGTTTGCGAGTTTCCAGTCCGAATGTGGCCCCTTGGGGTCTTCCTGTTTGTAAGCAGTCCTGTTCCAGGGAGCACAAATGCGGCCCGAACCGTGGAAATAGCCGCTGCCGCCTGTCGGTGTGTCGGATGGTTGATCAGACTCAAGGGTCCTAGGGTTGTACCAACGCCAGACCGGTGGCAACCGTGGATAGCTATCGCAGACAACCCGTAAGGCGAAGGTGGATTCGTCATACGCCGGCAAGACAAGGATGAATCCAGGGCCATCGATTCGGGTCAACCCCCAGCCACGGCTCTCGGCGACCTGCCGCAGATCACTGAACTCCTGTTCGAAAACCAGATCAGCCACTGTTGGCATACTCACACCCCCGAACCGGTAGCCACCAACTCGAGTTGTACAACTCCGGCTAACTTGAAGTCGGCCAGGGAATTCTTGATCGGCTTGAGAGCTTCACCTTTGAAATAGAGCTCAAACAAATCGCCTTTTTGCAGTCTTTTGTCCCGCACCACTACCTGAATCACTTTCGAGACGGTGGTGGTTTTTCGGAATATCCCCTTGAACAGCCCATTCGGAGTTCCGATTTCGAGGGTAACTTCGTCGACGTCGATTCTGATCATTGACGGCCTCCTGTGTATGTCTTCATGTTGAGTTCAATCCCATGAGCACTCGTGCCATTGGGCTTCAAGGGGAAGCATCTCACAGAATGAACGGGAATGTCAACGAAAAAAACGTCTAGACGTTTGTCTTGAAAACATTATGGTCCTTCCGGCGTCATCTTGCACGCCAAGAGGACTGGCTTTTGGACATGTACCCCCTCCGGTCGGTGCAAATTGGGCCCTTTGCAGTGTTGCCAGTTGGTCGTCTGTCGACCTTCCCGTCAGTCCGGTCCGGTAGCTTGCACTCGCACAAAACGGATCTCCAAGTCCTCGAGAATGTCGGGTCATCCAAAGAGGCTCACCGAAACGAAGGAACCGGAGGTGTGACCCGACACCCTCCATGGCGTATGGACCTGTGCAGCCCCATGCCCTGTAGACCCTTTCGATGCGGTTGCCGGTCTAATTGCTCCGCGACTTTCTTGAGCCCGATCCCCTCCTCCAACGCTCGTCCAATCTCATTGAGCCGGACTAAGGCCCAAGACTGGCCCCCCATAGATCACCTATTGCTCCGAACGGCCTTCGGTCTTAGGGCGTCCCAGCGAGACTTACCCCGAAAACCGTTGAATCTAGTCTCGAATGTGGTTGGCTACTTTGGCTTGATTCGTCTAGGTCCCTACCGTGTAACTCGTTCTTGGAATGAGGATTCCACAGAATCAGTTTTCCCGTTAGCGACCCACACTCTTCGGCGATGAAAGGTACCCCACTATTTGAAAACCTCGGTCATTTCCACCCGTTAGATCTTCTTACTCCCCTGTTATCAATAGCTTACACAGATTCTTCCTCTATTCGTGGGAGAACTCCTGGTTCGTCCGGTTGACTTCGGAATGGTTTACGGGTATTTCCTAGTTGTGGGTTCTCGCCACGGCATCTATAGGGACGTGGGTCAGACCATTCGGCGACTTCGGAAGCACGCGAATCGGACCCAGGCGCAACTTGCAGCGCAAATCGGACTCTCAAGGGCAGCGTTGGCGAATATCGAGGCCGGCCGACAACAGATCCTCGTACATCATCTCTATTCCATCGCGGAAGCTCTGGAGCTCGATTCTCCAGCATCGCTGATGCCATGGACCCCAGCATCTACTCACGACAGCGAGCGATCTTACGAATTGCCGCTTCCAAGCAAGGGGCTCAGTGAAGAACAAGAGCAGGACGTGCGTCTCTTGATGAGCCGATAATTGAGGAGCAGAAACCAAGATCACGAAAGGAGGCGTGATGGCACTACGCCGAAAGCGGAGGATCTCCCATCAGGCACGGCGGCTTCTTCAGAGATGTGGCGTCACGACTCCACCTGTTCCGGTCGAAAAAATAGCCAAAGCACTTGGTGTGCAGCTCCGCTTTTCACCGCTCGATGATGAGCTTTCGGGGATAGTTTTTGTAAGAGATGGCACACCGATCATTGGTGTCAATGTGCTTCATCATCCTAATCGTCAACGGTTTACAATTGCCCATGAATGCGGTCATCTAATTCTTCACAAGCCAAATCTCAGTAGAGAGGTGCATGTCGACAAGGCGTTTCCGATCCTGATGCGAGACTCCGCATCTACGACTGGACTGGATAGACGAGAAATCGAAGCCAACCTGTTTGCAGCGGAACTGCTGATGCCGAAATCATTCCTGATGGAAGCTCTTGGCAACAAGTCGTTCGACATCGACGACGAGGTCGCTATCAGTGCCCTAGCAAGGAAATTCTCAGTTAGCACTGCCGCTATGCGGTTTCGTCTCGGAAACCTATTTGCACGGTACGAGTACAATTAGGACACTTTGTTCAGGCTGGCCTCAAGAACGCTCAGAGCATGTGAAATCTTCTCAGCATACGATTGAGCTTACTATCGTATCCTGAGATGACGCCCGTCGGATTTTGCCTCAAAATAGAAAAATGACACTCGGCCGCAAGGGGCACTACTTCAAAAGGAGTTGGTCCCAACGCAATATTGGATCGACCAGCGTAGCTCCCTCCCGCCGGCCGTGGACCTGGTCAGAGATGCCAAGGCGCGTCAAGACTCCTCAGCGTAGCTGATCTCCAGAAAGATCTGGTGCACCACGACCGGATCCTGATCGCGTTGAAGGACGTTCTTGACTCGACCGAAGGCCTGCTTCAAAAACTCGGCAGGGTCCGCATTGGGGGGACCGATCAAACCCGCGAAGGGGCCGGCGGCGGGAATGTTCGTAATCAGGCCCACCTCGTTCATGCCGCTACGCGCCACACCCGCTGGAACCTGGAAGTGGAACCAGTCCCCTTCCCTTTCGGCCTCGGGCAGCAGCGTGTGATTGAGGCGCGCCCAGAGAACGGTCCCCTTTCCCGCCTTGGCCGTGTAGACACTCAAGCGCAGGTTGGCCTTCTCGTCTTCCGCGGCGGGACCCAACTGCAGCCGCAGCTTCCGCTCGACCCGGTCCAGCACGATCGGCAGCAGCGCCGGCTCGGAGCCGTGATAGAATGGCCCCCCACTGTGCGCCGTGGGATTGATGGCGTAGACCTTGTCCTTCCCGGCCATGGTCTCCGGCGCTCCCAACTCGCTCAGCACCCCCGTGAACTCCTCCTCGGTCAGCCGCTGCGTCGGCTCGTGCCTGAAGTTGAACAAGTAGATCCCATCCGCCCCCTGGTCCAGGTAGTAGTCAGCGTACGCCCGCATCCCCTGCCGGAACGACGGTTTCCCGCGCAATGTCTCCCAAGCCCCCGCCCGCATGGTATTCGGATTGATCGACGGATAAACCTGCACCCCCGTCTCCCCAGCCAGGCGCACCCACTGCCCGATGGCCAACTGGTCCGGCATGTATCCCAGACCCACCAGCAGCACGTCCACCAGCCCCTCCCGGGCCCAGGCCTGCACGTCCAGACCGATCTCCAGGTTGGTCTCCAGCGAATCCATCACGTGGACCGCCAGGGTGTAGGGCCGCCCCCGCTCGTCTCCGATGGCATTCAGCCGCTCCCGGATCTGCCGCATGAGGTCCGTCATCAGGTGAGCCTTCTGCCGTCCCTGCCCCATGGGGAAGTGGATCCCCATGCGATTGAAGTCCAGCTCGTAGCCGTCGAAATCATGCCTGGCAGCAGTCCTCGCGATGTAGTCGACTCGGTGCCGCCGGACCTCCGGATAGGTGTAGTCCAACGCCACCCAGAGGCGCTGCTCCGTCAGCTCGGAAGGGAGCCGGCGGTCCGTCATCGGCGCCATCAGGAACTCCGGGTGCTGCGCCTTGAACACGTCGTCCAGTTCCTCCAAAGTCCGCGACCGGAAGGCCGCGTGAAGATCGCTCATGCGCAAAGACCCCCAGACCTCCAACCCCTGTTCATGGCAGGCCCGGATGACGATGTCGTTCACCTGCTCGTAGGAATCGAAACAGTCCCAGAGCAGATCCGTGGGAATGTTCCACGGCGGCTCGGCCCCGTTTCCGATGTGCCACAGGTAGGTGTCCACCTGGGTTCCCTTCACCATCCGCACGCTGGCGTCCAGGAAGTCGTCGTGGGTCTTGATGTCGTAGATGAGGCTCATGTACGGCTCCACCTTGCCCCGGTCCAGGTAGCTGTGCGACTGGATGGCGGCGGAGTCGTAGTAGAGGATCCGCCGCTCCTTCTTCGGCCCGCCTTTCGAGGCGGCGTCCGGGACCTGGGAAGGACTGCCACAGGAGACGGCAACGCACAGGAGGGCCAGGAGGAAACCGTGTCTCTTCATTTCGGGCGCCTTCACCGTGTCAGTGGAAGCGGATGGAATAGAGGTCGGCGTCCTTCAGGACCACGCGCATCCGCACCGCCTTGCCGGAGAGGGAGCTCACGTCGGAGCCTCCCTTCCAGGCGACGATCCGGTGGATCTCGTCGCCGATGATCTCGGGACAATCCTCCAGCGTGAATCCGGGAATCGGCTGGCCCTTGGGGTCCTGCAGCTCGATCCGGATGCCCCCCGCCGCGCTGGTGGCGTAGTTGATCTCCAGCCGGCTTCCCTTGAAGCGCAACGGCTTGGTGAGCATCTCGCCCCCCTCGTAGGGCGCGTTCAGGCTGGCGAAGCCGTCCAGGCGCAGCGTCATCCGTTCCAGGTACGCCGCGCCCTTCTGCCCGTAGTTGCGCTGCATGTAGAAGGACATCTCGCCCTCGCCGGTGGGGACGATGCCGCAGGCCGGGTAGTTGGTCCGGGTCGTCCAATTGTTGACGCCGATTCCGGGCCGCACGAAGCTCTCCCGGAAGGTGAAGTCGTAGACCGTGGAGCCGGCCCGGGTGGTGAGCAGGACGGCGTCGGAGTGGTCCCCCGTCCCCGCCGTGCCCATCAGGGGCATGTTCTCCTTGACGAAGTCCCGGAGCTCGGGCGTGATGATGCGTTGGCGTTGCCGCCCCAACTCCTTGTCGTCTTCACTCTTGACGTGCCGCGGGTCGGCGAAGATGATCCGGGCCGGCAGCGAGATGTAGATGTGGGGCGCCCGGAAATAGGGCTGGGTCTGGTTCGTGTAGAGGTGGTGCGAGGGAGTCGTCGTGCCCGTGTCGCCGTAGGTCATGAGGACCTGCGGAGTCCAGTTGATGAAATCCTCGGAGGTGGACCTCGCCGTGGCGCGGCGCCCCCCCTCCATGTGCCGGGCGTAGAGCACGTATTGCTCTTCCACCTCCGACCAGAACACGACGTTCTGCGAGTCGAAGTGGTTGATCAGGACCTTGGGCACGATGGGCTCGTCCCGGAGCCTGCGCCAGCGGATGCCGTCGCCGGAGAGGAATCCCACCAGGGCGTGGGGATCGACGGGCCCCCGCGAAACTCCCTTGTACCGCTCCGAGGCGGGCACGCCGGGACGCCGGTCGCGGAAGGCGACGAACTGGCGCGCCTCGTTCAGGATCACGTGGTTTTGAGAGGAGCCG
Source organism: Acidobacteriota bacterium (assembly GCA_965116695.1). Classification (GTDB taxonomy): domain Bacteria; phylum Acidobacteriota; class UBA6911; order RPQK01; family JAJDTT01; genus JAJDTT01. Next base: position 5,136,894 of record OZ220706.1, on the reverse strand, counting down.
TCGACGGAGACCAGTCCCAGGTCGGGCTTGGTCCAATGGATCCCGTCGCGGCTCTCGGCGTAGCAGGTGGTCTTCCTCTCGAAGAGCGCACCCCGGTAGTACATGCGGTAGAGGTCGCCGTCCTTGAAGATGGTGGTGTAGAAGGCCGTGGCGTCTTCCACGGGATCGTCGAAGCGGATGGCCACGCCGCCCGGCGACGGTGTGCCCAGGCGGAGGCTGGCTCCGACGAGCCGGTCGACCAGCAGGTGGTCCACGAACAGCTCGCGGCGCGAGCCGATGTCGATAGCGTCGCCGGCCAGGGCCGCCGGTGTCGACAAGAGGGCGGCCAGTGCCAGGATTGCGGGATATCGGATGAGTCTCATGACGATGTTCCTCCAGGAGGCGTTTCGGGACGCCGAGGCCGCCGGCGGCGAGGCTTCCGGCCGGGTCGGCCTGCGGTGACGGTTCTCTACAATGATTCGGCCACCAGGTCTCCCACCTCGGTCGTGGAGTAGCCCATCCGGCCGGCGGACATGCTCTTCATCTTGGGAGTGATCCGGCCGATGGCGTCGTCCACCCGGGTTCCGGCGCGAACCAGGTTGGGCTGGCCCTTCTGGTCTCCCAGGACCCTCAGCAACATGCCCATGGCGGCGATGGCGGCGATGGGGTTGATGACGTTCTGGCCCGTGTACTTGGGCGCCGAGCCGCCCATGCACTCGAACATGCTGCAGCCGCCCGGCTCCGGGTTGATGTTGCCCCCTGCGGCCACACCCAGGCCCCCCTGAATCATGGCGCCCAGGTCGGTGATGATGTCGCCGAACATGTTGGGAACCACGATGGTGTCGTAGTACTCGGGGTTCTTGACGAACCACATGCAGGCGGCGTCGATGTGGTTGTAGTCGCGGTTGACCTGGGGAAACTCGGCTTCTCCCATGGCGTGGAAGGCGCGCTCCCAGAGGTCGGCGGCGTAGGTCAGGACGTTGGTCTTGTGGACCAGGGTGAGGCGCAGGCGGTCCTGGCGGCTGATGCAGTGGTTGAAGGCCCAGCGGAGGCAGCGGTCGATGCCGAAGCGGGTGGCGATCATCTCCTGCGTGGCCACCTCCTGGGGGGTGTTCTTGCGCAGGTAGCCGCCGGCGCCGCAGTAGAGGTCCTCGGTGTTTTCGCGGACCACGTCGAAGCGGATGTGTTCGGGTCCCTTGTCCTTGAGGGGGCAGTCCACGCCGGGGTAGAGGCGAACGGGGCGGAAGTTGATGTACTGGTCGAGTTGGAAGCGGACGGTGAGGAGGAGGCCCTTTTCCAGCACGCCGGGGGTGACGTCCGGGTGTCCGATGGCGCCCAGGTAGATGGCGTCGAACTGGCCGAGTTCGTCGATTTGGGATTCGGTGATGATCTCGCCGGTGGCGAGGTAGCGGTCGCCGCCGTAGTCGAAGTCGGTCCGCTCGTAGCGGACGTCCTCCAGGGGGGCGACGGCTTCGAGGACTTTGAGGGCTTCGGTGGTGACTTCGGGGCCGGTTCCGTCGCCGGGGATTACGGCTAGTTTTAATTTGTCGGTCATGGGTTTGAACCTGTTTGAGTCATGGGTGGATGAAAGGCTCCGGACCGGCCGGGGCCAGGGACGCCGGGATTATACTGGCGAGGCTCCGTTGGCTGCAAAGTAGGGGGATCAGGACGTTCCCGCATTTTCTGGTGGTTCGGGAGCTTCGACCCGGATCATGCCGCCAGCAGGAGGGCGAATACAAGGTCGCCCCTACGTCTCCCATTTTGAAAATTTGACCCATTCCACTTGTCGAATCTTCTGGCTCTCGTGTATTCAGCCACTTGCGGAGATTTGACTTGAAATTTCGGGAGCCTCCTGTGGGGGATTCGGGCGCGGTGGTTATGGAGAAAATTGTTCGATCTCGGTGATTGAAACGTTGCGGGGAACACTGGGCGCCTAAAAGGCGCCGATCCAATTCGGCGACTGGAAAGTCGCCGCTCCTGGCGCCGATCCAATTCGGCGACTGGAAAGTCGCCGCTCCTGGCGCCGATCCAATTCGGCGACTAGAAAGTCGCCGCTCCTGACGCCGATCCAATTCGGCGACTAGAAAGTCGCCGCTCCTGACGCCGATCCGATTCGGCGACTGGAAAGTCGCCGCTCCTGGCGCCGTTCCAATTCGGCGACTGGAAAGTCGCCGCTCCTGGCGCCGCTCCAGTCGCGGCTCACTTGGGCGGGGGCGATTCGGTCTTGCCGAGCGGGTAGCGGTAGAGGTTAGTTTCTCGCAACGAGAAGCCTAGGCGCTGGTAGAGGCGGTTGGCGGCTTGGCGTTCGGAGCGGGAGGTGAGGTCCACGTTGCGGGCGCCGGCGGAGCGGGCCCGGTCGATGGCGGTGCGGCAGAGGAGTTCGCCGGCACCGCGTCTGCGGGCCGATTCGTCCACTACGACGTCTTCGATCCAGGCTCGGACGCCGGTGGGGATGCGGTAGAGGACCAGGGTGAGGGTGCCGACGATTCGGTCGTTCTGGTTCGGATCTCGTGCGACCAGGAGTTGAGCGGTGCTGCTGGCGAGGAGGTTTTGCAGGTGCTTGGTTGTCGGGATGGGCGCCGATTTGGAGAGTTGCGGGATGAGCCGGCTGATGGATTCGACGATCTCCGGGGTGACGGTCGTGACTTCGACGATTTTCATCCCGGTTTTATCGCGGAAGGTCCCTGGAGCGTGATCCCGCCTCTCGGGCGCTGGAAAGACTTCAACTGGAATTGTTTCCGAAACCGCGGATGACGTAGGTTCCGCTTCGGGCGTCCTCCCCCAGAACCACCAGGTTGAACTTGGAGGCGTCTTCCAGGAGGGCCGAGAAGGTCCGGTAGCCGAACCGGGATTCGTTGAAGGCGGGCTGTTTCCGCTTCATGGTCTGCTTGACCATGGAGGAATAGATCACGTCCTTGTTCTCGCGCATCAGGGCCAGGATCGACTCGATCAGGAGTTGGAAGACGGGGCGCTTCTCCTTGGCGATCCGGGTGTTCAGGCGCGGTGGTTTGGTGGCGATCTGGTCCAGCTCCTCGTAGAAGATGAACTCGTCGCAGTTCTCCACCAGCATCTGGGACGTGCTGCCCTGGGTTCCCAGTCCGATGACGTGCTTGCCGTTTTCCTTCAGCTTGGAGACCAGGGGGGAGAAGTCGCTGTCCCCGGAGAGGATGACGAAGGTGTCGATGTGGTCCTTGGAGTAGCAGAGGTCCATGGCGTCGACGCAGAGCCGGATGTCGGCCGAGTTCTTTCCCGTCCGGCTCCGCTTGGGGATGTCGATGAGCTCGAAGGCGGACTCGTGCAGCTCCTGCTTGTAGTCGGAGAAGCGGGACCAGTCGGCGTACGCTTCCTTGACCAGGATCTTTCCCTTCTCCACCAGCCGTTCCAGGACCTTGTCGATGCGGAAGCGGGTGCGGGACCGTCCCTTCTCCATCCCCAGAGCCAGATTCTCCAGGTCCAGGTAGAGGGCCAATCCATTCTCTCGTTCGTCCATGGGGCTAAACTATCACAAACAACTGTCTTTGCTGAGGGTTCCGGCGGCGATTCCGGAGTGGACGGGGCTGGAGAAATGCGGGATATTACAGGTCCGGGTCCCAGCGGCCCGTCGGCGCGCCCGTAGCTCAGCTGGATAGAGCGCCGGACTTCGAATCCGTAGGTCGGGGGTTCGACTCCCTCCGGGCGCGCCATCTTCCCGCAACAACTTGGGGTAGAAGGGACGGCTTTCCCGCCGCCCACTGGGAGAGGGGAATGAATTTCGAGGTTTTCGTAGTCGGGGGGATTCTTGCGGCAGCGGTGGTCCTGTTCGTGACCGAAAGGGTCCGGGTCGATCTGGTGGCGTTGATGGTGATGCTGGGACTCGTGGTGACGAACATCCTCGAGGGCGAGGAGGCGATTATGGGCTTCGCCAACGAAGCCGTGATCACAATCGCTTCGGTCCTGGTCTTGAGCGGAGGGCTGACGCGGACCGGGGTGGCTCATTTCATTGGCCAACGGGTTCTGGCGGCATCGGGCGATGGAGTCGGCCGGCTTATCGCGGTGATGATGGCCACGGTGGGCCTCTTGTCGGGAATCATGAACGACATTGGGATCACCGCCCTCATGCTCCCGGTGGTACTGGACATGGCCCGCCGCATAGGGACAGCGCCATCCAAGCTGCTCATGCCCCTGGCCTTCGGATCCCTGCTTGGCGGGATGACGACCTTGATCGGAACGGCGCCGAACATCCTGGTGAACGGGGCGTTGCGGGATGCCGGGTTCGAGCCGTTCGGGATGTTCTCGTTCACACCGGTCGGGTTGACGGCGCTTGCCGCAGGGGTCGTTTACATGACCTTCCTGGGGCGGCGACTGTTTCCGAACCGGGATCCGAAGAAGGAATCGGCTCCAGCGGATTTGGGGGGACTTTACGACTTGGGCGGCCTGATCGGAACGCTGAAAGCGCCCAAGAATTCAGCCCTGGCCGGCAAGACACTGCAGCAAGGCCGGTTGGGCCAGGCGCTGGGTCTGAACGTGGTCGCTGTGCAACGAAGCGGGCAGATGATCCTCGCTCCCGGGACGGATTTCGTTCTGAGGGAGGGAGACGAGATGGTCGTTGAAGGAACCCTGGAAAGGTTCGAACGCCTGCGCGCATGGAAGCACCTGGAGATTGAGTCGAGAGACCGGACTCTGGAACGGATTGCAGATGCTTCTATCGGGGTAGCGGAACTGGAGTTGGCGGAAGATTCATCGCTGATCGGGCAGACCGTTCGACAGGCAGATCTGCGCCGGACCCGTCGCCTGCACGTCCTCGCAATCTTGCGGGGCAATCGGGTGCATCGCACCGGATTGCGGTTGATGACTCTTGCCCCGGGGGATCGCCTGGTGGTTGCGACGAAAAGCGGACGACTTGCCGCACTGGAGGAGGACAAGACCTTTGGAGCGATCCAATCAGTGCCGGCAAGAGAACTGATTTCCCGCTACCGGATGGAACGCAGGATTCAGAGCGTCAGAATCTCGGAAGAATCACTGCTGGCCGGTCAGTTACTCGCGGAAACCCAGTTGGCCGATGCATTCGGCCTGACGGTCGTGGGCATCTTGCGGGCAGGTGAAGAGCTTCTCATACCGGATCCGGATACAAGACTCGAGGGAGGGGACGTTCTCTTGCTCCGGGGACGCTTCGAGGACCTCAAGATCCTGGAGGCGCTCCAGCAATTGAAGGTGGGCGACAATCGTCCCCTGGACTTGAGCCGGCTGGAGTCCGACACCGTCGGCTTGGCGGAGGCTTCGTTGTCTCCACGCACGACATTCGCGGGAAAGACAGTCGAGGAGCTTGATTTCCGTGAAAAATACGGTGTTTCCATCCTTGCGATATGGCGGAATGGAGAAATTTACCGGACCGGGCTCCGGCAGATGGAACTGCTCGCGGGTGATGCGTTTCTGCTCTATGGCGACAGGAACAGGCTCGCGCGCCTGGCGGAACACCCGGACTTCCTCGTCATGACCGAAGGAAAGGTAGATGTGGTGCGAAACCGGAAAGCTCCGGTGAGCGCCGTAATCATGGCAGGCGTCCTGACTTCGGTGGTCTCGGGCCTTCTGCCTATTTTCATCGCGGCGCCAATTGGAGCGGTTTTGATGGTGCTGACGGGTTGTCTCAAGATTGAAGAGGCCCATCGGTGCATCGAGTTGAAAGCGGTGATCCTGATCGCGGGAATGCTCAGCTTGGGACTGGCGATGCAGGAATCCGGAACTGCTGCGCTGGTGGCCAGGGCGGTGTTGGGATCTCTTGCGGACTTTGGTCCTCTGGCAGTGGTCGCTGGACTTTTCCTGATCACCGCCCTTTCCGCTCAAGTCATGCCGACGGCGGCGGTGGCGGTACTCATGTCGCCCATTGCACTGAGCACGGCCACCAGTGAGGGGCTCTCGCCCCAGGCTCTGATGATGACGGTGGCGGTCGCAAGTTCCTGCGCCTTCATGAGTCCGGTGGGACATCCGGTCAATTTGCTGGTGATGGGTTTCGGAGGATACCGGTTTGTTGACTTTACGAAGGCGGGATTCCCGTTGTTGATCCTGGTGATGATTGTGGTCCTGACGGTGCTTCCGCTCGTATGGCCGCTGGTGCCGGTGGGATGAAGACGGACGGGGTAATGACCCGGTAAAGGGGGGACTGTCGTCCCCGCTCCCCGGCGGCAGGGATGCCGCCGCTCCCTGTTGGCGCCTGGAAAGGCGCCGCTCCCTGTTGGCGCCTGGAAAGGCGCCGCTCCAGGTCGGCGCCTGAAAGACGCCGCTCCAGGTCGGCGCCTGAAAGACGCCGTTCCAGGTCGGCGCCTGAAAGACGCCGCTCCCAGGTCGGCGCCTGAAAGACGCCGCTCCAGGTCGGCGCCTGAAAGACGCCGCTCCGTGCCGCCGCTCCTTCTAGAAGAACCGGAGGATGTAGGTCACCCTTACGCCGCGGCCGATTTCGGGGGCCAGGTCCTTGATGAAGGAGGAGTGGTTCCGATAGAGCCGGTCGCCGATGTTGAAGACCTTCACCGCGAACTGGTGCGCCACGTGCTGCTGCGCGTAGGTGTAGGAGGCCTTCAGGTTCACGACGCCATATCCGGGCGTCCGGGTCTCGCCGGTGAAGGTCTCGTTCTGCTCGCTGGCCACGATCAACTCCGGATTGATCCTCCATCCCCCGGCGTTGAGGTCCAGCCCGATCTTGCCCCGCAGGGGCGGGATTCTGGGCAAGGGCGTACCCAGGTTCGTGTCTTGGGCGTCGACCATATCCATTCCCAGATCGAGCCAGAGTACCGGGTTCAACCGGAAACCGAATGCCGCTTCCGTTCCCACGTAGCGGGCGTCTCGCTGGGTGAACTCGATGACCTGGAGGTCGTCCTGCTCTTCTCCCGGTGCGAAGGGGAAGATGAAGCCCCGGAAACCGTAGTAGAAGAAGCTCAAGCTGCCGTGGACCTGGTCGTCCTGGTGCCGCAGCGACAACTCGATGCCGTCGCCGGTTTCGGCGTCCATTGAGGGATCGCCGATCTCGAACGCGAGGCTCCCGGCGTGCGGACCATAGTTGTAGAGCTCTTCCAATGACGGAGCCCGGTAGGAATGAGAGTAGTTCGCGACGAATGCCCCGTTCCGCCAAGTGTCGGCATGGATGCCAACTGAGGCGGAAGCTCCAGTGAACGTCCTCTCGACGGCATCGGCGATCCCTTCTTCGTGGTCGTGCTCGTCCTCTTCGTGTCCGTGGCCGTCGCCGCGTACGGCGAAGCCCGGATTGTAGCGCTGGGTCTCCACACGTCCCCCGAACTGGAGCTTGTAGGTCTCAAAATCCAGGACCTGCAGAGTGAAAAGGGCGAATCCGTTCTGCGTGACCGGCGGCGACAGCGCTTCCTCTCCCGTAGCCGAATAGTCTCTGTTCAAACCCCAGAAGCCGAAGCTTCCACTCAAAGGCCCTGACTCCCGCTGCTCGAAGACTCCGCGGTAGGTGAACTGGGTGTTGTCGAACTCTGTGCCGATGGCCCAGTCACCGTCCGTAAAGTACTCGATCTCGTCGTGTGACCAGTCGGTGTAGGACAGTTTCAGAGCGAAACGGTCGATGGCGCCGCCCAGATCCTTCAGTCCCCAGTTGAAGCGATAGCTCAGGCGATGAGCGTCGATCACGATGCGATCGATCTCACGTCCCCCGTGCCCGTGCTCGTCCTCTTCTTCCTCGTCGTGGTCGTGATCCTCGTCCTCGCCCTCTTCTTCCTCGTCGTGGTCGTGATCTTCGTCCTCGTCGCCGTTCTCATCCTCGTCGTGGTCGTGGTCCTCGTCCCCGTCGCCGTTCTCATCCTCGTCGTGGTCGTGGTCCTCGTCCCCGTCGCCGTTCTCATCCTCGTCGTGGTCGTGGTCCTCGTCCCCGTCGCCGTTCTCATCCTCGTCGTGGTCGTGGTCCTCGTCCCCGTCGCCGTTCTCATCCTCGTCGTGGTCGTGGTCCTCGTCCCCGTCGCCGTTCTCGTCCTCGTCGTGGTCGTGGTCGTGGTCCTCGTCCCCGTTGCCGTTCTCATCCTCGTCGTGGTCGTGGTCGTGGTCCTCGTCCCCGTTGCCGTTCTCGTCCTCGTCGTGGTCGTGGTCGTGGTCCTCGTCCCCGTTGCCGTTCTCATCCTCGTCGTGGTCGTGGTCGTGGTCCTCGTCCCCGTCGCCGTTCTCATCCTCGTCGTGGTCGTGGTCGTGGTCCTCGTCCCCGTCGCCGTTCTCGTCCTCGTCGTGGTCGTGGTCGTGGTCCTCGTCCCCGTTGCCGTTCTCATCCTCGTCGTGGTCGTGGTCGTGGTCCTCGTCCCCGTCGCCGTTCTCGTCCTCGTCGTGGTCGTGGTCGTGGTCCTCGTCCCCGTCGCCGTTCTCATCCTCGTCGTGGTCGTGGTCCTCGTCCCCGTCGCCGTTCTCGTCTTCGTCGTGGTCGTGGTCCTCGTCCTCGTCGCCGTTCTCGTCTTCGTCGTGGTCGTGGTCCTCGTCCTCGTCGCCGTTCTCATCCTCGTCGTGGTCGTGCTCGTCCTCGTCCTCGTCGTGGTCCTCGTCCTCGTCGTGGTCGTGGTCGTGCTCGTCCTCGTCCTCGTCGTGGTCGTGCTCGTCCTCGTCCCCGTGCCCGTGGTGGCCGTGGAAATCCTGGACGAAGGGGACGCCGTAAATCCCGTCGTCGTACTTGGCCTCCACGCTGAAGTACATCTTCTCGCCGTAGAATCCGAAGCCGCCGCCGCCATTGGCGATCCGGGACCGGGAGTTGTAGATGGCGACCTGCTCGGGGGCCGTGTAGTCGCCGGTGCGCAATCCTCCACCCTGTCCCCAGAACAGCCAGTTGCCGGCCCCCATCTCGAAGCCGGCGTTGACTCCGCCTAGGGAGTTGTTGGTGCCCGCGGAGCCGGAGATGAAGCCGCGCACCCCTTTATGCGGGTGTTGATGCACCTGGTGGTGACGGCTGATGGCATTGACGGTGCCTCCCATGGCGCTTCCGCTGTAGAGCAGCGTGGCTGGACCCTTGACGACCTCCAGCCGCTCGATCAGCGCCGGGTTGATCAGTTCCCCGTGGTCTCCGGATTGGGAGGACAGGGTGCCGGACCGGATCCCGTCCTCCAGGATCAGGACGCGGTCGCCGTCGAAGCCGCGGATGATGGGCCGCGCCGGTCCCGGGCCGAAACCGCGCTTGGCGATACCGCTGCCCACCCTGTGGTCCAGCAACTCGCCGATGGTGATATCCGTCGACTCGGCCATCTCGTATGGATCCAACGACTCGACGCTCTGGAAGGCCTCGAAGACCGTCTCGTGCTCCTCACTGGCCGTCACCGTGACTTCGTAACGCCTGGGCAACAGTTCCAGGGAGATGTTCGCTTCCGCCGCCGCGCCGGCCTCGATGTTCACCCTGGTGGTGACCTCGGTAAACAGGCTGTCCAGATGGATGATCAGGTGGTAAGTCCCGGGAGGAACGTCATCGAACCCGTAGTTCCCATCGTCGTCGGAAACGGTGCTCCGTTCCAGCTCCTCGATGGACACGCTGGCGTGGTGCAGAGGTTGGCCGGTGTCCTTCAGCGTCACCTTGCCCCTCAGCGAGCCATTCGATTGGGCGACTACAGCCGGCTGCAACGCCCATAGAACCAAGCCGAACCAGACCGCCAGAAACCGGTGACCGATGCGCATACAAACCTCCTTGCGAACTTGGCGCAATTCGACCGGAGTATCGGCCACGGGTCGTTCCCGGAACTACAAAATAATGGTGGTCGGGACCGCTACGGCGGTGAACGGGACTCTGACCACGGCGAACGGACGGCGCCGCGCACGATCTTCCCTGCCCGGGATCGACGTTCCTATTCCGGGGGTACGGTCGAATCGCGAGAGGAATTTTCCGGGCCGCGACGGAGAAACGTGATGTAGTTCTGAACGATTCCCGTCAGCTCGGGGATCGCGACCAGTTTCTCGATGAGATTCTGCCTCAACTCCGGATCCTGGCGGCCCCGGCCATAGGAGGGATGGGAAAACTTCCGGTAAAAGCTCCTGGGATTCACCAGGAGATCGACGCCGTGCCGGGCGCAGAGGGGCCCGTAATCGCGGCTCAGGGCCTCTTCGATGGGGGGCAGTCCAAGACCGTCCTCCTGGCTCTGAAGGTAGCCCATGGTCCGCTGGGTCCGCCGCGGATAGCGGGCGCGCTCGTTGGTGATGTGCCCCAGCACCAGTTGGTCCACGATCCCTTCGGAGACCCAACGCCGCCACTGGATCCTCATGTTTCCCAAGGGAGGACCCACGTGCTCCCCCTGCTGGACGCCCACCGCCAGCTTCTGGCCCCGACTCCGGAGATGGTCCTTGACCTCCCTCAGAAAGGTGGTGAAGAACTCCCCTCTCAGATCCCGCCATTTCGCCAGGTCGAAGGGCTGGCGCAGGATGTCCCGCCCGTAGCGGCGCCGGTACTCGCGGACCACCGGCTCATTGAACCCGAACTGATCGGCGTGGGCGGGCGGTGGCGCGTGGGAGCGGAGGCTCAGGTACGCGCCGTCCAGATCGAAGCGGTCCGTGAAGGTCCGGATGACCTTGAGCATGTACTGCCGGACCTCCGGGTAGGAGTATTCCATGAAACCCCAGTGGTACTTCCGGCCATTGGGGGTGAGGCTCCGGTCGCAGGCCAGAAACTGTGGGTTCTCCCGGGTGAAACGGGACTGCCAGGGAAAGGGAACCGAGTCGGAATACAGGATGTCCGGCGGGCACCCCTCATCCAGAATCGTGATCCAGACGTAGGCTCGAATACCCGCCTCCTTCATGGCGTCGACGGCCGCCTCCATGAGGTCCGACTCCCAGGCCGCCCGGGTCTTCTCCATCGCCGTGCGGTGCTCCTCGGTGGTGGCGACCGAATCGTGAAAGAGCAGGACCCGGAAGTTGTCGCCCCGGAAGAAGACCTGGTCGACTCCCTGAGACTTCCAGGACCGGACAGACTCGCGCACCTTGTCGGGCGTGTCCAAACGAGCGGCCCCCGTCACCTCGGACGTGATGATGTCGCCCCAGCTCACGCTGACCACGTTCTGTTTGCCGCGGGCCTGGAGGGGGACGGACAAAAGGACCAGGGCGACGGTCGCTGCGATTGAGCCAATACGCATTTTCGTTCCTCCCGGGAGCGGTGGGAGCGGGGGCTTTCCTGCCGCCGATTCGGAGACGTTATGGGGGACCAGGTGTCCGTAGGCCCTTCTACGTCGCGTCGCCGGAGAGCGCGTCCCGGCCGAGGTCCGAAACCATCTCCAGCGTTCTGCGCACGTCGTCCCATGTCGTCGTGTGGTTCAGGATGCACATCCGCAGCGAGAAAACGCCTTTGAGCGAAGTGGACGAGAGGAAGGCCAGTTCGCTCCAGAAGACATGTGCCAGCACCTGCCGATTGAGCCTTTCCAAGGTTTCCTCGTCGCAGGCGACGCTGGACGGGTTGACCCGGAAGCACACGATGCCGAGCGTCACCGGCGTCATCAATTCCAGCAACGGGGATTCGTCGATGTGTTCCGCGGCGCGGCGCGCCAGGTCCAGCCCCTGTTGGATCGCGGCCCGAAACCTCGCCATCCCGAAGGTCCGCACCGACATCCAGATCTTCAGCGCCCGCGCCGCCCGGCTCAGTTGCTGGCCCCGGTCGGCGAAATTGGGGTGGTTTGCGCCCCACACCGTGTCCTGCAGGACATCGTTGCCGATGGCGAACGCGTTCTCCAGATGCCGCTTGTCCCTCACCATGAGCGCGCCCGCCTCGTACGGTTGGAAGAACCACTTGTGCGCATCCATGCCCACGGAATCCGCCCGCTCGATCCCGTCCAGCAGTTCCCGGCCCAGCCGCGTCACCAGGGCGAAGCCGCCGTACGCTGCGTCGGCGTGGAGCCAGACGCCCTCCCGTTCGCAAAGATCCGCCATCGCAGCCAGGGGATCGATGGCGCCCGTGCTGGCCGTTCCCGCGTTGGCGCACACGGCGACGGGCCGCACCCCGGCGTCACGATCGCGCGCCATCAGACGTCTCAACGCGTCCAGGTCGATCCGGAAGTCGTTCCCGGTGGGCACCAAGCGGATGTGCTCCCGGCGCACGCCGGCGATCAGGGCCGCCCGCTTCAAGGCGCCGTGGCTCTGATCGCTCATGTACACGGCAGGGCGCACCGGATGAGCTGCCGCCTCCCGCGCCGCCACAATGGCCTCGACGCTGGCCGCCGAACCGCCGCTCGTCAACAGCCCGCCGCCGGTCTCCGGGTAGCCGATCCACCCGCGTATCCAGTCCGTGACCTCGAGTTCCAACTGGCTGGTCCCGCTCGACACCAGCCAGGTGCACGAATTGATGTTGAAGCCCGCGGCCAGAAAGTCTGCGACCACGGCCGGCCAAGTGGGCGACGACGGGACGAAGCCGAAGAATCGGGGATGGTCAAGCCGCGCCGCGTACGGGAGCACCTGCCGCACCGCCAGTTCCAGCACCTCCTCGGCAGGCTGGCCGGCTTCCGGTGGCGGTCCGCCCAACTGACCCTCCAGCACCTCGCGAAACTCGCCGTCCCAAGCCTTGGCGTCGTCGAGGCCGCCGATGCGTTTGACGAGGACCTCCGCCGCCTCGGCCACCAACCGCCGCATCGCCTGCGGCGTCATCGTCAGATCGCTTTGTCTTGTCTCTTCCATCACGAATTTGCCGGTCTTCACATCCTTGCCGATTCTACTGGAAGTCACTCTATCTCGTGGTTCCAATTTCTCTGGACGGTAGTCTACCCAAACAGTCGGTGATTGCGTACTTGCGGCGTGCCTGCCGATGGCTCGCTGAGAGGCTTGGCCGGGGCTCGATTCCCGAGCGGTGCTCACGCGGGTGTGAGGATCAACCTGATGATCGGCGAGGCGAGCACAACGCGTAGCGACGACGCCATGAGGTCAAAACCTAATGTTCGTAACCTGTTGACTGAGGGACAGGAAGGACGGAATGTCCCCTTCCGATGAAGAGAGGGACAAGGATGTCCCCCCTCCTACAGAAACTGGAGGTCGCGGATCACGGCCGCCGTGGAAACGCAGGCGATGCTCAAAAAGAACAGGGCGCAGCCCACCATCAAGACCCGGATGTACCAGGCCGGCTGCAATTCCCTGGGCAGCAGTTTGCAGTTGACGGCCAGGACGCAGAGCGCCGAAAACCCCAGGCCGAAGTTCAACGGGATTCCGGCGATCTTCACGATCATCATGCGGTCGGGAATCAGGGTCAGCGCCATCACGCCCCAGAGGGCGTAGGCGGCCAGCAGCACGTAGTAGACATACTTGACCTGCTCTTCCTTCAGCCCCCGGGCGCGGGTGCTGGCGGTCCAGATCAGGTCGGTCCAACGCCGGCAGAAGGAGTCCGCCGCCGCGATCTGGGTCGGGCCCAGGACCATGAAGCCGCAGAGCAGGGTGAGAAACCAGAAGATGGGTTCCCCCGTCTTCTCGACGACTCCCTGCGCCGTCAAGGCGGCCAGCGAATCGCCCCGGACCTGCTGGCCGGCGGCGAACTGAAGCGAGAGGAGGGCCGGGATGCCCATGCCCAGGATGCAACCCCCGACCCAGATTCCCAGTTGGTCGCGAATCGTGACCTTGCGCCATCCCGTCCACAGTTTTTTCGATTCCGGCGTGACGTGGAACACCCGGCCCTCGTGGAGCAGCTTGACGCCCTTTCCGCCCACGGCGCTGGCGATGGCGCCCACCCGGGCCCCCATGCCCCAGCCCTTGTCCCGAACGTAGTTGGCGAAGCTAGCGTTGCCGAGGCCCCCGCTTCCGGCGATGGCGGCGAAAATGGCCAGCAGGCCCACGTCCAGAGCCGGTCTGGCGCCTCCGATTCCGAAGGTCCCCCGAAACAGTTCCGACCATGTCAACGGGTTCCCCGCCACTTCGGGAAGGGCGCCGAATTTGACGAATCCCGAAAAGATCTCGACCCAGACCCGCCATTCGACGTAGAAGACCCCCAGGAAGATGAGATAGCCCAGGACCAGGGCCGTCTTGGCGGCCATGATCTTCTCCACCATGTTGTAGACCTTGCCGCCGAAGATCAGCGGGACGAAGGCACCGAGGAAGATGGCGTAACCGAGGTAGCCAACCGTCCTCCTTTCCGGGTCGACCCACGTTTCCAGCACCGGTCCGGGCATGGCCTTCCACCGGTCCGTGACGCCGTAGGCGCTCGGGTTCCGAGCCATCTCATGGACGACCTCGGCCGGAAGTCCCGTTTCGCGGATGACCTGGTCCACGGGAGCGAACAACTCCGGCCTCCCTTGAACCTTTTCCAGGACCTCGGAGTCCAGACCGGTTCTAGCCGCCAGCTCCGTGACCGATGCCCCGTCCTGCCACTCGGTGAGCGGATGAGGCAGGGGCCGCCAGCGGCGGGTGTCGCCGTAGTTCTCCGGGTTCCGTGACATCTCGCGGATCACCTCCACCGGCAGTCCCGTCTCGCGCTCGACGTCCTGGACCCGTCCGAAACGGCCGGGGTGTTGTGCCATCTCCTCCACCAGCCGGGCCGAAAGTCCCGTCTCGGCCACGATCTCAGCCTGGGAAAGATAGGTCGTGGGAAGCGTCCCCGGGAGATGCCCCAGAAAAGCCGCCAGCAGGGGTACCGCCGCGTTGGCGGACAGGTAGGGCCAGATGGCGCCGAAGTCGACCACCAGGAAGATGCCGGTCCAGAAGCGCGGGCCCGGCGCCAATCGGAAAAAGCCTGTGAACATGGGCTCGCCGCAATACAGGGCGTAGCGCATCACCTCCAGGTTGTAGCAGCACTGGAACAGGATGCTCATGGTGGCGATCCACATGAGTATCCCGCCGTACTGCGCCGTCAGGGCGGGACCGGTCAGCCACTCCCCTCCTCCGATGGCCAACCCCACCATGAGCAGGCCCGGCCCCAGGAACCGGCGCAGATCGAAACGGTCCGGGGGAGGAACGGGAAGCGTGTCCACTCCCCAGGCCGCCATTTTCCCGGCGGGGACGCGGAGGTTGGAGCCGGGATCGGCGCCGGGCATCTGAGTCGGGTTCTGGTCGGTCATCTGGCCCCCTGGAGAAGACGCGTCAGTCTACGGTCCTGAAGCAAATCGCCTGGAATTGCCGATAATGCGCCGGCGCGGATCGGCCGGCCGCCGGCCAGCGTTTTCGACCCGGATTCGAGCAGAGGCTCGGCGGATATCGGATGAAACGGCAATGGTCCTAGAACCCTACCACGGCCAGGATTCCTGTCAAACGACGGTGTCCGGTTTCCAAAAACCCGCTTCGTGGAGTTCGGGCCAGGGGATCAGGCTCCCTTCCGTGCGCTGCTGGAGTTGCTCGCCCCCGTAGGCCACGACGACTGAACAGGGGCGAGGCAATCGCGAAAGATGTCTGCGCACGCGCCGGGCGCCACGAAACAGAGCGGAGTTCGGCGTCGCGGAAGCCTTCGCTTCCACCAGCGTGATGTGGAACGGATAATCGATGATGAGATCGACCTCGGCCCCGTTACTGTCGCGGTAGAAGCAAAGCCCCCCGGATTCGCCCAGATGGGTCCGGTATTTTGCAATCTCGGAGACGACCCAGGTTTCGAAGATCGGCCCTCGCAAGGGATGTGCCCGAAGCTGCTCGGGGCTGCGGATGCCAAGCAGCCAGCAGACCAGCCCGGTGTCGTAGAAGTAAAACCTCGGCATCTTCACCAGCCGTTTGCGCAGATTGGCGTGAAATGCGGGCAGGCAAAAGGTGAGAAAACTGGTCTCGAGAATCCCGAGCCAGGTCCTGGCCGTGGGCTGGGATACGCCGCAGTCGTCGGCCAATGACGAGTAGTTCACCAATTGAGCCGTACGGCCAGCGCACAATTCGACGAAGCGTTGAAAGGTGGGGAGATCGCCCACGTTGCTGATGGTCCGCACGTCCCGTTCGATATAGGTCGCGACATACGAACGGAGCCAGTCGGACGGGTCCAGATCCCGATCGAAAATCCGAGGATAGGCGCCCGCGAAGAGAGTCTCTTCAAGACTCTTCGGGTACCGATCGAAGCGCACGATCTCACTGCGGCTCAGCGGCAGCAGGTGGTGCACTGCTGTCCTTCCCGCCAGCGATTGGCTGACCGACTCCAGCAAGGAAAGGTTCTGCGAGCCCGTCAGCACCCAGCGGCCGGGTTCCGGATCGGCGTCGATGATGCCCTGCAGGTAGGAGAGGAGGTCCGGGACCCTTTGCACTTCGTCGATGATGGCTCCGCTGGGAAATTGCGCCAGGAAACCTCGGGGGTCCTCCGCCGCCAATGCGCGTATGTCCGGGGCTTCCAGCGTCGTGTAGGGATGATCCGAAAACACGGCTCGGCACAAGGTTGTCTTTCCGCTCTGCCGTGGTCCGGTCAACGTGATCGAAGGGAATTGGCGAGCCGCCCTGATCAACTCCGGCGCGAGGTCTCGCTCAATCATCGCAGACAGCCTACCAGATTTTTTTAGGCTAATTCAAAATTATGTATTGAATTATCCTAATTCCCACCCCTGTTATTGGCGGCCGGAGATGGGGACAGTCCCGTTTTCCGGCCGGAGATGGGGACAGTCTCATTTTCTGTCCGCTTCGTGGGCGGGAGATGGGGACAGTCTCGTTTTCCGCGCGTGGAGAAAGGGACAGTCTGGTTTTCCGCGATGGTTGACATTGCTTCGGTGGCGACAACAATATTGAGCGTAGATCGGAAGTTAGGGCAGATCTGAAACGACTGGAAGCATATGATGGACGGACACCACCATCACGATCACCATCATCACGGTCCGGGCGGACTTGATCAGGACGTTCACGGCGCCAGCCGGTACAGCCTGACCATCGCGCTCCTCTTGACCGTCGGCTATATGGTCATTCAGGTGGTCGGCAGCGTTCTTTCCGGCAGTCTGGCGTTGCTGGCGGAGGCCGCCCACAAGGTGACGGACGCGGCGTCCATCGGTTTCGCCCTCGCCGCCCTTCACTTCTCGACCCGGCCCGCCTCCGTCCAACGGACCTATGGCTTCCGCCGCCTCGAGATCCTGGCGGCCTTGCTCAACGCCCTTTCCCTCTGGCTGGTGGCCGGCTGGCTGATCATGGAGGCCTACGATCGCACCCATGACGCGCATCACCACGTGGAAGGGGAAATCATGCTTGCCTTCGGCGCAGCCGGACTGCTGGTCAACCTCTCGGTGGCCGCGGTTCTCCACCGCGCCTCGAAGCACAACGTCAACGTCGAAGGCGCCTTCCGGCACGTCATGGTCGATCTGATGGGGACCGTCGGCGTGGTTGTCTCGGGCCTGCTGGTCTGGGGCTTCGGCTGGGTCCATGCGGACACCGTCGTGAGCGTGATCATCGGCGTCCTGATTTTGCTCAGCACCTGGCGTCTGCTGGGAAAGGTCGTGCACGTCCTGCTGGAGAGCGTACCCAAACACATCGACGTGTTTCGGCTCTGCAGCAAGATGGAGGACGTGCAGGGCGTGGGCCTGATCCACGACATCCACGTCTGGAGCCTCGTCCCCGGTTACGAGGTGCTGACGGCTCACGTGCTGGTCGATCCCGAGTTCAAGGACCTGGAATTCCTGCGGCGGCGGCTGCGGGAGATCGCATCCGGCGATTTCGGCATCGAACACATCACCATTCAGTTGGAGTACACGGCGGAGGGATGTACCGAACACCACCACGTCGACCATCTGCACGCGCGCAGCGCCGAGGAGAGAATCCTTTGAAAGCGGCGGTTTCCGCCCGCCGATTCCGGGTCGGTAGATGAAGAGGGGGGGACAGGACTGTCCCCCCTCCTATTCTCGCGTTCAACAGACGCCTCCGGTATGATGGCCGCAACCCGGAGCTTCTCGATGATGCCTCATTCAGGAAACGTCCTGGCCATTCTCAGGGCCTGCCGCCGGCTCATCTGGTTCGCTCCGCTGTTCTTCGTTCCTGTTTCCGCAACCGGTGAGACGGCGCCGGACGTCTTCGAGTCCTCGATCCGGCCCATCATCGAGAACAAGTGCGTGACCTGCCACGGCGAGTCCTCGCCGCAGGCGGAGCTGGACCTGAGAACGCCCGCCTCGATCCTGAAGGGGGGCAGGTCGGGTCCGGCCGTGGTGGCGGCGGCGGCGGATCGAAGCCTGCTGCTGGACAAGGTGGTATCCGGAGCCATGCCTCCCGGCGACGCGGCTCTGAGCCGGGAGGAGATCGCGGCCATTCGTGGCTGGATCGACCGGCTGGGCCGAGCAGAAACGGCCCTGGCCCACGCGGACATCAGCGAGAAGACGTGCTTCCCATCTTCCTCATGAGGTGCGTGGTCTGCCACGGCAAACGGGCCCAGGAAGGGGGTCTGGACCTGAGAACCCTGGCCGGACGCCTCCGCGGCGGCAAGTCGGGACCGGCGCTGGTGCCGGGCGACCCCGACGCCAGTCTTCTCTTTCAGCGGATCGTGCGCGAGGAGATGCCTCCCGCCGACCTCCTCTTCAAGTACCGCGTCAGGCCTCCCAGCACGGAGGAGGTGGAGACCGTGCGCCGCTGGATCGCCGCCGGAGCTCTGGCGGACCCGCCGCATGAGCCGGGCCGGGATTCCGAACGCCCCCTGACCAACGAGGACCGGCAGTTCTGGTCCTTCCGGAGTCCGAAGAGTCCGCCGGTGCCGAAGGTCGCCCGGGACGTCCTGGTCCGGAATCCCATCGACGCCTTCCTGCTGGAGAAGCTGGAAGCCCGCAGCCTGAGCTTCTCGCCCGAAGCGGACCGCCTCACCCTCATGCGCCGGGCCTACCTGGACCTGGTCGGGATGCCCCCCACCGCGGCCCAGGTCCGGGCCCATCTGGCGGACCAGTCTCCGGACGCGTACGAGCGCATGATCGAGGAGTTGCTGGACTCACCCCACTACGGGGAGCGCTGGGCTCAGCACTGGCTGGATGTGGCCGGCTACGCCGACACGGAGGGGATCAAGCACGCCGATCACTTCCGTCCCCAGGCCTGGCGCTACCGGGACTACGTGATCCGCTCCCTGAACCAGGACAAGCCCTACAACCGCTTCCTGGTGGAGCAGTTGGCCGGCGACGAGTTGGCGGACTACAAGAAGGAGGTCACGCCGGCCGTCCTGGAACTCCTGGCGGCCACCGGGTTTCTGAGGCTCGCCTCCGATCCCACCGATTCGCCGTCGAACGCCTCCCTGGCCGAGAAGATGGACGTGATCCACGACGAGATCCAGGTGCTGGGCTCCTCGGTCCTGGGACTGACCATGGGATGCGCCCGCTGCCACGATCACAAGTACGACCCTGTCTCCCAGAAGGACTACTACCGTCTCAGCGCCGTCTTTCAGAGCGCCTACGACCCTTATGACTGGCTCGACCCGACCCAACGCTATCTGGACGTGGGGGACCCCAAGGAGATCGAGGAGACGAATCGCTTCAACGCTCCCATCAAAAAGCAGATCGACGATCTGGAAAAGGCCTGGAAGGCCAAGACCGAGCCGCTCCGAAGCCAGGTCCTGGAAACCCGCCTGGCGGCCCTGCCGGAAGCCCTGCGGCAGGATCTCAAAACCCTGCTGAAGACCCCGGAGGACCAACGCAGCACGGTTCAGAAATACCTGCAACGCCGTTTTCGGAAGACGCTGAAGGTCACCGACCAGGGACTGGCCCGGGAGAACGAGGAGCTCAAACCGCAGCTCGAGGAATACAACAAGTCGCTGGGCGAGCTGAAGAAGAAGCTGAAGCCCAAACCGGCCGTCCGGGCCCTCTTCGACATGGGAAGCGAAGGCTCTCCCACCTACGTCCTGCGGCGCGGCAATGCCGAGACCATCGGGGAGCGCGTCTACCCCGGTGTGCCCGCCGTCCTGCGTGCGGGGTTGCCCGAATACGACCCGGAGATCCCTCCGGGGAGAACCGACACCACCGGCTACCGCCTGGCCCTGGCCCGCTGGCTGACCCATCCGGAGCATCCGCTGACCTCGCGGGTCCTGGTCAACCGGGTCTGGATGCACCATTTCGGCCGGGGCATCGTCTCCACACCGGCCGACTTCGGCCGGACCGGCGCCCGGCCCTCCCATCCGGAACTGCTGGACTGGCTGGCCACCTGGTTCGTGGACCGGGACTGGAGCCTCAAGTCGCTGCACCGGCTCATGATGACCTCTACCGCCTACCGGCAGAGCTCGCGCCGGGGGTTGCAGGGAGACGCCGATCCCGAAGGCCACCTCTGGTCGCGCATGTCCCTGCGCCGGATGCAGGCGGAGGTGCTTTACGATTCCATGCTGCGGGCCACCGGCCGGCTGGACCCGGAACCCTTCGGACCGGCCGACGCCGTGGAGAAGATGGACGACGGAGAAGTCGTTGCCAAGGGAACGAAGAAGGGATGGAGACGGGCCATCTACACCGAGAAACGGCGTCTCACGCGGATGACCTTCCTGGACTTGTTCGACGCCCCGCAGATGGCGCCCAACTGCACCGAGCGAATCTCCTCCAACGTAGCGCCCCAGGCCCTGCAGTTGATGAACGGCTTCCTGGCCCGCAAGCTGTCCCGCCATCTGGCGGGCCGCCTGGTGGACGCCCATCCGGGACGGGCCGAGGACCAGGTCCGGGAACTCTACCTGCGGGTACTCACCCGGACGCCCACTCCGGAGGAGATGAAAATGACATTGGAATCCCTCTCCGATCTGGCGGAGAAGTGGACCCGCCACCTGGAGAGCGAACAGGACGAGGCTCCGCGCCGGACGACCGCCCACTGGTCGGCTCTGGCGTCCGTGTCCCACGCCCTGCTCACCTCGGCGGAGTTCTCCTACATCGATTAGGCCGGCGACCATGAGAAACAGACTCGAGAGCCCCCACATCCCCCGGCGGGAGTTCTTCTCCCGGCTCAGCGACGGCCTCTACGGGACGGCCCTGGCCACCCTTCTGGGAGAGGACCTCTTCTCGTCCAATCCGGCGCTGGCCGGCAATGGAGTCCATGATCTGAAGCCGCGGTCTCCCCATTACCGTCCCCAGGCCAAAGCCGTGATCCACCTGTTCATGAACGGCGGACCCAGCCAGGTGGACCTGTTCGACCCCAAGCCGGAACTGGCCCGCCTGGCGGGAAGCGCGCCCCCCAGGGACATCCTCAACAAGATCGAGTTCGCCGACCAGGTGGGAGGGCTGCTCCCTTCCCCCTACGAGTTCAAGCGGCACGGACGTTGCGGGATGGAGCTCTCCGAACTGCTGCCCCATCTGGGCGAGGTGGTGGACGACATCACCCTGATCCGCTCCATGTACGGGGAACACTTCAACCACGAGCCGGCCATCTATCTCATGCACTCGGGACGAACCCTGCCCAATCGGCCCTCGCTGGGCTCTTGGGTGGTCTACGGACTGGGGAGCGAGACCCGGAACCTGCCCGGCTACGTGGTGTTGGACGACCCCAAGGGGCTGCCCATCAACCGGGAGCAGAACTGGCAGTCGGCCTGGCTGCCTCCCGTCTACCAGGGGACCCGCTTCCGCTCCGAGGGGCCGCCGGTCCTGAACCTGGAGTCGCGGCGGAATCTGCCCGGCGACCTGATCGAAGCCGAGCGCGCCCTGCTCCGGCGTCTCGACACGGCCCACCGGAACGCCCGGCCCCGGGAGCCGGAGCTCGACGCCCGGATCGCCAGCTACGAGTTGGCCGCCCGGATGCAGTTGGCCACGTCGGACGCACTGGACCTGTCCCAGGAGGACGAGGCCACGCGGGAGATGTACGGCCTCAACGACGAGTTGACCCGTTCCTATGGAACACGCTGCCTCATGGCCCGGCGGCTGGTGGAGCGGGGGGTCCGGTTCGTCCAGATCTTCATCGAGGGCCAGATCTGGGACGCCCACACCAACCTGGAGAAGAGCTTGGCCTACAGTTGCGGGAAGACGGACCGTCCCGCGGCCGCCCTCGTCAAGGACCTCAAGCGGCGCGGCCTGCTGGAGGAGACCCTGGTGATCTGGGGCGGAGAGTTCGGGCGAATGCCCCTGGCCCAAGTCGCCGACCGGGGCGCCGACGGGCGCGACCACGGCCCCGACGGCTTCAGCATCTGGATGGCCGGCGGCGGCGTCAAGGGAGGGCTCACCTACGGCGGCACCGACGACATCGGGCACAAGGCCGTGGACCAGAGGGTCAGCGTCCACGATTTCCACGCCACCCTGCTGCACCTGTTGGGCATGAACTACCGGGACCTGGTCTACCGGCGTCACGGGCTGGACGAGCGCCTGACCGACCAGTTTCCCGCCCGGGTCGTGGAGGAGATCCTGGCCTGAACTTCTCGACTGCCTACCTTTTGTTTCCGGCCGAATCGATCGCCGGCGGCGGCGGAAACCGTCTCCGGAACGCGTCCATGTGGACGTAGAGGGCGGGCGAGCCCCCGGTGTGGACGAAGACCAGCGTCTGTCCCTTGCGGAAGACTCCCTTGCGGATCAGGTCGATGGTTCCGGCCATGGCCTTGCCGGTGTAGACCGGGTCCAGGAGGATCCCCTCGGAGCGGGCCACGAGCCCGACCGCTTCCATCATCTCCGGTGTCGGCAGGGCGTATCCCGGGCCCACGTAGTCGCCGTTGCAGTCCACCGACTCCCGGGGAACGGAGGCTTCGACGCTCAGCCGGGAGGCGGTCGCCCGGGCCAGTTCGTAGACGCTTTGCTCCTGCAGGTCCCGGTTGCGGCTCACGTTGATGCCGGTCACGTCGAGGGCGTATCCGGCGCCCTGGAATCCGGCCAGGAGGCCCGCCTGGGTCCCGGCGCTCCCGCTGGGCACCACCAGGTGGTCCACCCGCAGATCCAGCTCCCGGAACTGGGAGATCAACTCCAGGGCGCAGGCGGCGTAGCCGGTGGCGCCGATCGCATTGGACCCGCCGACCGGTATCAGGTAGGGCTTCCGTCCCCGCTCCCGGCACTCGCCGGCCAACTGCTCCATGGCGGGTGCCGACTGTCCCCTCCCGGAGCCGATCCGGAGGCTGTCCGCCCCCAGCAACTGGTAGAGGAAATTGTTGCCGCCGGCCTGGGAGTCGAAGGCGCCCGGAGCCGGTTCCTGCAGCACCAGGTGGCACTCGAGTCCCTCCACGCGGGCCCAGGAGAGGGTCAGCCGGCAATGGTTGGATTGAACCGCACCGCTGGTGATGAGGGTGTCCGCGCCCTGGGCCAGGGCGTCTCCGATGGAAAACTCCAGCTTGCGGGTCTTGTTCCCGCCGCCGGCTCCCGGCAACAGGTCGTCCCGCTTGATGTAGATCTCCGGACCGCCCAGCAATCGCGAGAGGCGGGGAGCCGGCTGCAGGGGCGTCGGCTGCGTGACATAGGTTCTTCGGGGAAATGACGATAGAAGTTTCAAGAGTCTCGGCTCCGGAGTGTGGTTTGGAAATCGGCCGGGTCAGGCAAACAGCTCCTGGACCGGTTTTCCCCGGCCGTCCTTGGTGACGAAGAAGGGCCGTTTCTCCACCACGTAGGCCTGATCCGGCGGAATGCCCAAGGCGGCATAGAGGGTGGCGTGGAGGTCCTCGATGGAGACCGGGTTCTCCACCACGCGGCAGGGACGCTCGTCGTCGGTCCTCCCATAGAGGAAGCCCCGCTTGAATCCGCCTCCGAAAACCAGCACCGAGGAGGCTTCGGTGAAGTGCCGGTGCATGCCGTAGTGGCGCGGCTCGGTCATCCGGTCCGGGACCTCGATCTGCTGCCTCACTCCCAGGTCCGGCTTGCCTTCGATGAGGGCGTCCCGGCCGAACTCGCTGGCCACGACCACGACCGTCCTTTCCAGAAGGTCCCGCTCCTCCAGGTCAAGGACCAGTTGGGCGATGGGACCGTCGATGGTCCGCTTGAGGCCGATCATGCGCTCGTGGCCGTTCTCGTGTGTATCGAAAAAGCGGAAAGGGATGTACCCGGTGGTGACCTCCACGAACCGGACGCCCGCCTCCACGAGCCGCCGGGCCAGCAGGCAGCCCTGGCCGAAGCGGCCGGCGCCGTAACTTCGGCGACTCCCCTCAGGCTCCCGGGACAGGTCGAAGGCCGCGGCCGCGGGAGAGTCCACGAGGCGGTGGGCCTTGTCCAGGTAGCGGAGCAGCGACTCCTGCTGGTAGGTGGTCCCTTGCCGGAGCACCGGGCTCTCGGCCACCAGCCGCCGGTAGGCGCGGTAGCGCCGCGCGGCGCGGGCCCGGTTCACCCCGTGGGGCGGGCGCATGGCTCCGGCCGCGGCGGCCGGGTCCGGGATCAGCAGGGGCCCGTACTCGGCGCCCAGGAACCCGGCGGTATGGAAGGCCTTGAGGGAGTCGCTCTCCGCCCCGATCTCCATGTCCTGCCCGATGTCCACGAAAGCCGGCACGTCCGGATGGCGCGGCCCCAGGGTGCGGGCCACCACCGACCCCATGTGGGGAGCCGCCACCGAGAGGGGCGGCGCGTAGCCGGTGTGCCAGTGATACTGGTGGCGGGAGTGAAGGATGAAGCCCAGGTCTCCCAGCCGGTGACTCCGGATCAGGGTGCCCCGGTCCATCACCCGGGCCAGGCGGTCCAGGCCGCTGGAGAGTTGGATACCGTCCACAGCCGTGTCGATGGCGGGAAAGGTGCTCAAGACCCGTTTCGACTCGATGCCCGGTTCGAACGGGGTGTAGCGCTTGGGGTCGAAGGTCTCGGTCTGCGCCATGCCCCCGGCCATCCAGAGCAGAATCATGGCGTCGGCCCGGGCCGGAACGGCGGGTGACGCCAGAAGACGCGGCTCCGAACTTCGCCAGGCCGCCAGCGCGGCAGCGGAAAGCTGGAGGAATCGCCTGCGGTCGAAGCCTTCGAAAGGGGCTGGACTCATGTTCCGCACGGTGGGTTCTCCGCCTCGCCGGACAGCTCGGGATCGCCGTTCATGTTACGCACTCCCACCGCGGGCTCGCAAGCTTCCGGGATGCGTCGACGAGCCTAGCCGTGATCGTGGGTGTGGTCGCGGCGACTCTGGTGGAACACGGCGTGGAGCAGCGATCCGCCGACGAAGGCCTGGTAGAGATCGAGACTGTCCCCATCCGCAAAGATCCGGCCACCGACGGCGTATCCAATGACCGTAGCGGCAAAAATGGTCCCAATGCCGGCCGCCGCCCCCCGGAAGCCGTGGCGGGGCCGCAAGATCCACCAGATCATCAAGCCGACCGGGACTCGATGGAGGATCACGGCGTAGGAGACGGGGGTGTCCTTGGACACGAGCGCCACACCCTCCAGAAAAGCGTGTACCACCAAGCCCGACAGTCCGGCCAGGAGGGCAAGATTGTCGGTGTGGGGCGCGAGTGAGCGGAAGACCCGTTCGATGAGTTTCGGTGTGCCCATCCCCAGAAGGAGAACCAGAATCGCGGAGACCCCATGGCTTGCCCAGGAATGGGGCAGCACCTGCCAGAGGACGATTGCCGGCACGGCGACCAGCATGAGCGTGTCGAAGAGACGCACGGCGCCGCTTCGGCCATGAAGCCACTTGTACAGGAACGCGCCCACCACCGGGGCGGCGAGCGAGCCTGCAAGCTGAAGCATGAGGAATGTCTCCAGAGGAACCCGGTTCAGCGTCCGGCATTGAAGACCGGTTCAACCCGTCTCGAGCCCCTCGGCGGGGCTGGGAGCACCAACGCCACCGACGGCGTGATTCTCATCGGTACAGTCTTCCGCCGTGTCCTCCAACTGAAGCGTGACGTGCCGAATCCCGAAATCCTGTGAGGCGATCTCACGGAGCCGGTTCCGAATGAAACTCCCATCTTCGATCCCGGGGTCGACCACGACGTGAGCCGTGAGAACGTCGTAGTCGGAGGCGAGGCTCCAGACATGAAGATCGTGAACCGAGTTGACGCCCGCCACCTCTTCCATCTGCCTGCACAGGCGGCCAATGTCCACATGTGGCGGAACCCCTTGAAGCAGGACGTGGATCACCTTCGCCAGCAGGCGCCATGAACTCACCAGGATGAGGATCCCGATAATCACGCTCAGGATAGGGTCCGCGATTGTCCAATTGAAACCCCAAACGAGAATGCCCGATACGACCACGCCGACGGACCCGAGAAGATCGGCGACGACGTGCTGGTAGGCGCCTTCGACGTTCACGCTGTGCCCGGCCGACCGGCGCAGGATCCAGGCCGCGACGAGGTTGACCAGGAGGCCAACGGTGCCCACCGACAGCATGATTTCTCCCTTGATGTCGGGCATGACCGTGAAGCGGTGGTAGGCTTCATAAACGACCCAAGCGGCGATCAGCCAGAGCGTGACCCCGTTCACCAGGGCCGCCAGGATCTCGAGCCGGCGATAACCGAAGGTGCGCCGCGCGGAGGCGGGCCGAACCGACCAATGAAGAGCGACCAGAGCGAGGCCGATGGACGCGGCGTCGGCCAGCATGTGTCCCGCGTCCGCAATCAGCGCCAAGCTGCCGGAGATGATGCCGCCGATGATCTCGACGATCATGTAGCCGACGATCAACACCAGTGCGGAGGTCAGATTGCGCCGGCTGGCCCCGCGAAGGTCATGCGCGTGGTCGCCCGTGCCATGGTGATGGCAACCGTCGGCGTGCTCATGATGGTCGTTGGACATCGTTCTCACACTACATCAACCATCCCGGACGACTCACCGGTACAGTAAATCAAATCCGGGCGCTGCACTGGTAGCGCATTTTCGCTCAAGCCCGAATTCCTCGCTTGGAACTGTTAATCTTCGATCTTGGGAGCCGGGCCGAAGGAGACGCCGCATGCGCAGAGTGGTCGTGATCGGGTCCAAGGGACAGCTCGGATCCGACCTGGTGCGGGAGCTGGGCGATCCGGATCGGGTCGTGCCCCTTTCTCATCAGGATCTGGAGATTTGCGACCACGTCCGCGCACGAGAGGTTCTGACCCGTCTCCGTCCGGACAGCGTCATCAATACCGCAGCCTTTCACCGGGTCGACGACTGCGAGGACCACAAGTCCACGGCCTTCAAGACCAACGCCGACGCGGTCCTGAACCTGGGCCGGATCTGCAATGACCTGGACGCGCTCCTGGTACATGTCAGCACCGACTATGTGTTCGGCGGCGACGGCGGCCGGACCTCACCCTACACCGAGGACGATCCCCCGTCCCCCGTGAACGTCTACGGGGCCTCCAAGTTGGCCGGCGAGAACCGGCTTCGAGAAGAGTGCCGGCGGCACCTGATCGTGAGGACCTCGGGTCTGTACGGTCTGGCCGGAGACCGCAACTTCGTGGCCATCATGCTGGGTCTTGCCGCGAGGGGCCGTCCGATCCGGGTGGTGAACGACCAGCGCCTGGGGCCCACGTTCACGGCGCACCTGGCTCGCAAGATGGTCCAGTTATTGGCTTCGGAGGCTGGAGGAACCGTGCACGTCACCAACCAGGGCGAGTGCACGTGGTACGAATTCGCCAACCGGCTCTTCGATTTGGCCGGCCTCACGGTGGACCTGACCCCCATCACCTCCCGGGAGTTCGGGGCCAAAGCCACCCGCCCCGCGTACTCGGTCCTGGCCAACGAGGCCCTGACACGGGCGGGCCTGGATCCCATGCCCCACTGGAGCCAAGGCTTGGCCGATTACCTGGCAGGGAAACGGAGCGGACCGTAGGGGCGCCTTGGAGTGGGGGTTTTCCTACCCCCACTTCGGGGGGACAGCAAGGTCCTCCTATCGAACGGGAATCGAGTCCTAGTCCTGGATAGGGACAGTCCTGATCCTCCTCATTATCCCCCTCAAAAAGGGGACAGTCCCGATCTTCGGTCCCTGGATAGGGACAGTCCCGATCTTCGCACGATGCTGTCCCCAAAGAGAAGGGGACAGTCCCCAATAACGGGACAGTCCCGATGCTCACGCTCACGTGCTCACGGGAAGCGGAGCGGACCGTAGGAGCGTCTTGGAGTGGGGGTTTTCCTACCCCCACTCCGGGGGAAAAAGGGAGACAGTCTCGATGCTTGCTCGTCCGGATGTTCGGATTCCGGTGATCCGAGTCGTTCGATGCCGCGGCGGATGAATTGACGGCCAGAGATCAGGCGAGTCTACGTGACCAACGAGTTCGAGCGTTGCTCCCGCAGGGAATACAGCACTCCGCCCAGTTGGGGGATGGGGTGTCGGCGGCGTCGATATCGGCCCTGCTGCCGATAGGTCTCCAGCAGTTGCGCCACCTTCTCTGCCGGCCCGACGGCCAAGCCGTCCGTCAGGAAACGCAAACGCCGGCGAAAAGCTCCGGAACGCGTAAGGCCGCGGCGCTGCTCCTGGTGCAGGATCCACCGGGGGATCGCCGCCTGGTTGTCCCGGGTGGGGACGGCGCCTCGATAGTACAAGCGTGCCCGGTAACTGCGGTACACGTCGGATCCGGGATCCGCGGGGAACAGTTCCTCCAGTGGAATCAGGTCTTGATCCTGGCCGGTGAGTCTCCGGAGGGCCGAGCCCCACTCCCACTGTTCGGGTCGATTGACGATTCCGGCCCGGACGGCATTGAGTTCGACGTAGAGGACGGCGTCCTGCACGGCTTCCAGTCCCAATAGCTCCGAGTTCTTGAACCGGTCACCCCACAAATGGCCCCGCCGTCCAAACGTGCGGTTGAACCACTGGGCATAGAATCCGTCCACGTTCGCCATCAGTTTGGACAGGTCAAAGAGGCGCTCATTGAACTTCTTCCATTTGGCGTCGGCCCAAGCGGCGGTCTTGTCCTCGGCCTCTGGTCCATACAGCTTGTAGGCGCTCTCCATCAACTCCTCTCGGGACAAGGGGCGGGGTTTCTCAAAATGGACGACGAGGTGGAAGTGGTTGCCCATGATCTGGAAAGCGGCCAGGCGGCACCGGTAGGCGTTGACGTAGAACAAAATCATGTCCAGGAGTTTCTGGCGGGCTAGCGGGTCTTCGAAGGGGAGCCAATCGGACGAGCCGACGACCCGATTGGTGATGTGGTAGAAGGCGGCGTCCGGGCTCTTGTGTCGTGCGGTTCTGGCCATGGCTACCGTCCTCGGTCCACCGGACTCGCACCGGACTCGGACTCGAAGGGGATGAGGTCGTCCCTCTGATGGCAAGAACGCTCCAGAACCAAAAACGGCGAAGGAAAATCGAGTAAACCAGCAAATCTCGCGATTCCGGAAGTGACCGGGCAACCCGACCAAGTGACCACCTGCGTCCTCTTGGAGCGTGCGTCCTCTTGGAGCGGTGTGGCCTCCAAAAACCAGACTGTCCCCTTTTTTCCCGACCAAGTGACCACCTGCGTCCTCTTGGAGCGGTGTGGCCTCCAAAAACCAGACTGTCCCCTTTTTTCTTTTTTACTTGGCGGTCCGCGGATCGGTCGAGCGGACGTCAGCGAATGGTCTGAAACTCGGGCGAGAGGAAAAGGGCCCAGAGCAGGTCTTCCACCCCTTCCGCGTCCGGTGCTCCCCCGGGTCCGGGATTCCCCAACAGGGAGCGGGCCAGCTTCCGCTCCGAACCGGATGGATCCCGCGCCAGGCAGTAGCGGTATAGCCAGGTGATCAGCTCGTCCCCCGAGAACACGCTCGGAGGTCTGGCCACGGGCGGGTCGCCCTCTTCCCGGACCAGGCGATCCCGGTCAGGCTCCCGGTCGAAGACGAAGAAACGGACGCTGGGGTGGATGTCGCTGCCCAGGCTTTCCTCGTCCACACCCACAACGGCCCGGAAACGAGTGAATCCCCTCCCGTCCAGGGAAAAGACCAACTCACCGGGCAGTCCGGTGATCAGCGCCTCGGAATAGGCATGGGGGATCATGTCGGCGACCGTCTTGGCCGTTCCGTCGTCGGCCGTGACTATCCGGGTCGTCCGCTCCACGAACCGGACGGGACGTTCCTTGAAGCTTCCTTCACCCTGGATTCGACGTAGCGGCGTCACCCCCTCGGGACCCGCGAGTTCGGCGTCAGCCCAAGCCACCCGCACCCGCGAGGGATCGTAGGAATCCGTATCCACGGCCAATAGCCGCAACTCGCGGAACCCCTCGATGTCGATGTCGACTTCCACCTTTCCCCATCGGATGTTTCCGCTGTCGAAGTGATTCGTTGGCGCCGGCTCATGCTGCCCGGCCAATCTGGCGGCGCCCTGACGAATCAGCCGGTTCAACTCATCTCCAAACGAGAGTTCCAGGGCCTGCAGGGTGCTGGACTCGTGGTTGCGCTCGAGCACCACCTGGTCCCGGATGGGACGCCCCAGCGACCGGGTCAGGGGGCTGGACATGAATCTCCAGGCGCGGCCCGGCCGGCCGGGGTCGCCCGAGGCGGAGGTCAGGATCCTCCACTCGCCGGTCACCGAGGAGACGCCGTCCAGGAACTGCTCCGCGGTCAGGCGCCTGGGGACAGGTCCCCCGAACGCCGCGGACGCCGCGGACGCCCCTTCCACCGGCGAGTCCTGGACCGGCGGCATCTGGTAGGTCCGTGACGTCATGATCCGGGCCAGCAGCAGCCGGAGGTCGTGGCCGTTCTCCACGAAGTCCCAGGCCAGCCAGTCCAGGAGATCGGGGGACCAGGCGGCGCTTTCCGGATCGTCCATGGCCGGGACCAGACTGCGGCCCAGCAGCCGGCCCCAGATGCGGTTCACCAAAGTTCGGGCGAAGCGGCCGTTGCGTGGCGAAGTGAAGAGCGCCGCCGCCTGCTGCCGCCGCTTCTCCAGGCTGCCGGCGGCAACCTCCCCCAACTCGGGAAAGATGAACCGGGGGGCCGCCGTCCGTCCCAGCGGAACGTCGCAGCGCACCAGCTCCAACTCCTCCTCGGCGAAGAGACTGGCGAGGCCGTAGCTGTCGGACAACTTCCAGCGGTCCACGAAGCTGTCGTGGCAGGACGCGCACTTCAGATTGACCCCCAGGAAGACGTGGGCGCTGTTTTGCGCCGCCTGCATGGACCGCCTCTGGCTGGCGCTGATCTCGCCCCGCCAGTTGACCCCGACCAGGAAACCCCGGGGATCGTCCTCCGCCGCCGGGTTCAGGAGCGCCTGCACCAGACGGTCGTAGGGCAGATTCTCCTGCAGCGCCTTCTGCAGCCATTCCGAGATCGGCACCCGCTCTCCGTGGTAGCGGACTCCTTCGTCGTTTCGCAGAAGGTCGTTCCAATAACTCATCCAATGTTCGGCGTAGCGGTCCGAATCCGTCAGCAGCGCCCGGATCCGCCGATCCCGCTTGCCGTCGCTCTCCTCCCAGAGGAAACTCTCGACTTCCCCGGGAGAAGGCAGGAGTCCCCACAGATCCAAGTGGACCCGCCTCATGAAGACCCGGTCCGAGACCGGCTGGGGAAAGGGTTTCCCCTGAGCCGAGAGGACCGCAGCCACGAAGCGGTCGATGGGATTGGTGAGGTGCGCCGGCCCCTCCGGCACCCGGGGCCATCGCGGCGCGAGCCGGGGCGTTGCTGCCGGCGCCGGCTGATCGGTGGGCCACCTCGCTCCCTGGTCGATCCAGCGCCGCAGGAGAGCCAGTTCCTGCGGCCCCAAGGGTTCCTTCCGGAACGGCATCCGAGGCTCCCGCACTCCGGTGACCCGTTGGAAGAGAAGGCTGTCCCGACTGGACCCGGGGACCAGGGCCGGTCCGCTGGCTCCCCCCTTCAAGACGTCCGTCAGCGTCTGGAGAGAGAGACCGCCCTGCAGCAACCGGGCATTGTGGCAGGAGTGGCACTGGTCATGGAGGATGGACTGGACCCGGATGGCGTCTTCGGACGAACCGGACTGGCCCATCGACGGGAGCTGGATGAAGGAGGCCACGGCCAGGACGACGACACTGCAGGGCCAGTTTCCGATTCGCGTCCTTGAAGTCCGCATGTCCCGGGATGAGTCTACACCTCCCGCCGGGTCTGTTGAAAAGACCCGATGCCGGCCGGGCGCAAATGCTGCCGACGTCCGGACCAGGCCGGCAGGCCGGGGTTGCCTTCCGCGGCAGGACCTTGTCGATCACGTAACGGTCTCGGGGACCAACCCGGCCGCATCGGCGAACTGCTCCAGGGCGCGGCTGTACATTGCGTACCGATCCCCGGCCGTATCGGCCCCGAAACAGTCCTGGCGACCCTCCTCCTGAGGGGGAAAGATGGGATCAGGAAGGTTGGCATGGGGAGGACACCAGGGGGACTGCCGTCCCCCCTAGCCCCCCTTTCGGCGACTGGAAAGTCGCCGCTCCAGTCGCCGCTCCAGTCGCCGCTCCAGTTCCGGCAGGATCAGGTTGACGTCTCCTTCGACCTTCAGATCGGCGATGGGGTCGTGCGCCGTCTCGCCTCGATTGATGATGGCGTAGAAGGCGCCGGCCTGCCGGGCCGCCCGGGGCACCGAGGCTGCCGGTTCCACTTCCAGCGTGGATCCGATGGAGCAGACCACCTGGGCCCGGGCGGCCGCCTCGAATGACGACGCCAATTTGTCCCGGGGCATGGCCTGGCCGAAGGAGATGGTCGCCGGCTTCAGGTAACCGCCGCAGGAACAGCGGGGCGGATCGCCGGTTCGGGCGAACTCCGAGTAGACGGGGTCCGGGTCTCGCCGGTCGCCGCAGCCGGTGCACTCCACCATCCGATTCGTTCCGTGCAACTCGATGACTCTCCCCGGGGGATGTCCGGCCAACTGGTGGAGGCCGTCGATGTTCTGGGTGACCAGGGCATCGAGGCGCCCCTGCCGGTCCAGGCGCGACAACGCGCGATGGGCCGCGTTGGGCCGGGCGTCCCGGAACCCCTCCCAGCCCTCCAGCTTGTACTGCCAGTGCCGGATCCGGGCCTCGCGGGAGGTCAGGAACTCCTGGTAGTAGACCGGTGTCCACTTTTTCCAGACGCCCTGGGGTCCCCGGAAGTCGGGGATCCCGGAACCCGTGGAGATGCCCGCTCCCGTGAAGACCAGGAGGCGTGGCCGCCCGCGCAGCCTTTCCACCAGTGGAGCCAATTCCGGAAAGGTCCGTTTCAGCGACATCTCTGTTGATCTCCCTGTATCGGGTCCAGGACGATTGAAGGTCGCACCGTCCCGGCTTTCGATTCGCCGAGCGCCACCAGGCGGCCCCCATGGAAGATCCGGCACCAGCCGCCGGGGAGGGGCGGGTCGATCTGGACCAGTCCCCCGTGACGGACCCGCTTCGCTTCGAGACCCTCCAACTCGACCAGGGGAAGTTCCGGAAGCAGCGCCTCCAGGGGGAAATGGGCGCGGTCCCATTCCTCCTCCATCCGTTCGGGCGACACCGCCCGGGACAGGTCGAAGGCGCCGGATCGAGTCCGTCGCAGACTCTCCAGAAATGCCCCGCAGCCGATCGCCTCGCCCAGGTCGTGAGCCAGCGACCGGATGTAGGTGCCGGCGGAACAGTGAACCTGGAGCGTCCACTCCTCCCGGCTCCGTTCCAACAACTCGATTCCGTGAATTCGGACGTGGCGGAGCGGAGGCTCTCCCGGTTGCTTGCGCCGGGCCAATTCGTAGAGCCGCCGGCCCCCGACCCGAACGGCCGAATAGAGAGGCGGGCGCTGGGGGATTTCACCCACGAATCGATCCAACACTTCCCGCACCTCCCGGGTCGAGAGTTCGGGAACCGGACCTTCCCGGACCACCGCTCCCTCCCGGTCGTAGGTTTCGGTCGCCCTCCCCAGACCGATTCCGGCCAGATACTCCTTGTCCTGGTTCTGGTAGAAACGGCTCAGCCGGGTCGCCTTTCCCAGGACCAGGGGAAGGACCCCGGTGGCCAGGGGATCCAGGGTGCCGGTGTGCCCTGCCCGCGTCCCGAGCCAGCGCCGCGCCGACTCCACCATGTCATGGGAGGTGGGGCCCTCCGGCTTGTCGATGACCAGGACGCCGTCAGGAGCAGGACCGCGCGGGCCGCCTCGGGAACGGCCGGCCGCACGGCTTGCGGCCCTGCGCCGCCGGGCCCGCCGTCTGCTCAAGATGCCGGGGGCCCCTGGTCAACCGGATCCAAAAGCCGCTCCAGGCGGCCCAGGACTTCTGCGGACACGCGGCCGGCGTCCCCCTCCATTCTCAGGCCGGCCGCATTCCGGTGCCCTCCACCGCCCAATCGGGACGCCACGAACCCCACGTCGTAGTCTCCCTTGGAACGCAGGCTGACCCGCACCTGACCGTCCCTGTCCTGGCGGACCAGGGCCGCCATCCGGATGCCTTCGAGGCCCAGGGCATAGTTCACGAGGCCCTCGGCGTCCTCTTCGGCGGCTCCGGCCTCGCGCAACATGGCTTGCGACAGGTAGATCGACGCGATCCTCCCGGAGGGGTGGATCTCCAAAGTGTCCAGGACCTTGACCAGCAGACCCACCCGGGATCGCGGCTGGTTCATGTAGACCTGCTGGGCGATCCGGCCCGGGTCCGCCCCCGCTTCGACCAGGCGGGCGGCCGTGTGGAAGGTCCCCGCGTGAGTGCTGGAAAAACGGAACGAGCCGGTGTCGGTCAGAATCGCCACATAGAGATTGGTGGCGATTTCGGGCGTGACGGCCACCTCCAGCTCCAGCAGGAGCCGGTAGACCATTTCGGCGACGGCCGCGGCTCCCGAGTCCACCCAGTTGAAGGTCCCGAATGGTTCGGTGCGGGCATGGTGATCGATGTTGACCACCGGGAAGCGATCCAGGTTCCGGACTCCGGGGCGGTTCAGGTCATTGCACTCCAGGACGTAGACGGCGTCCCAGTCCCCTTCCAACCGGTCGACGGTCCGAACCCGTCCGGCGCCGGGCAGCCAGCGGTAGACCCGCGGCACGGGATCCGCGTTGACGATGGCGGCCGTCTTCCCAAGAGCCTCCAGAGCCAGGCCCAAACCGAGTGCCGATCCGATGGAATCTCCGTCCGGGCGAGCGTGAGACGTGACGGCGAAGCGATGATGATCCCGGGTGAAGCGGACGATTTCCTCGAGCATGGCGCCGTGCCTGCGTCGCGGCACACCGAATCCGTGGGTTCGGTGCGCCGCTCAGGAGTGCGGGGAGAGCATACCAGCCCGTGGCAAAAGCCGTCACCGCATTCGACCGTCCCCGCATCCCGGCGGACTGTCGCGTTGGAGGCGGACATGGCCTCCAGGCTAGTCCGGTAAAGGCCGGCGCGGGGGATACGGGTGCGGTTGGCCATCGATTGCGTCGGCGAGCGCGCGCCAAGCGTGAGGAACGGTCTGTGGCGGCATTCTCTCGCAAGCCCGATTCCATTGGCGCAGTATGGCGCGACGATACTCCAGACCGCAGCGCG
This sequence comes from Acidobacteriota bacterium, assembly GCA_965116695.1. Taxonomy (GTDB): domain Bacteria; phylum Acidobacteriota; class UBA6911; order RPQK01; family JAJDTT01; genus JAJDTT01. Next base: position 5,101,995 of record OZ220706.1, on the reverse strand, counting down.
CGAGCGCCCAATCCTCGTAGTCCGCGATGCGCCGAATGGCGGCGACGGTCAAGTCAACCGGTACGCGGGGCGACGGAGGCGTCTGTGCAGCCGGGATCATCTCGGGCCTCCAAATCGGCTCCCGGACCGTCTCCAACGGCAGCCAAAGGGGTTGAAACCGGTAGCGGTTGAGGAAAACGCCGCCTTTTTTCAACGTTCCGTACAGGAAGCCGAAACCCCACAACATGAGGCTGCCGCCGTCGGGCAGCGTGAGCGTGTAGCAGCTGGATCCTGCTTCTCCTTGGGGCGGCCGTCCCTTGAGGAAGCCCGCTTCGAGCAGGAGGTTGCCTTCCGGACGCACGATGTCCCGGCCCCAGTTCCAGCACTGCCGGTGCAGCAGTTCTTGCCCCTTGCGCCGGTGGGCGCCGATGATCGGGCTCACAGCCAGGCTCCGCCCCAAGCCAACAAAGCGCTGAACCCGGTGGCCGCCACCGCCTGCCGACCCACCAACCGCAGCGCGAACGCGCGGCCCTGCTCGCGCGCGATCGTCAAGCAGGTGACCAGGCAAGGCAGCAGCACGCCGGCCAGGTAGACGGCCGTCAACAGTTGGACGGCGCTGAGGCTTACGGCGACGCCCGGCTCCGCCAGCAGCAGGATGCCGTCCTTGCGCACACTCGCCAAGACCACTGCCAGGGCCGCCTCCGAGGGCAATCGAAAGGCGGCCATCGCCGGCTCGACGACGGCCGACGCAGCTTGCAGCGCGCCCAGCCCATGCAACAGAGAAGCTGCGGCAGTGATCAGAAAGAAGATCGGCAAGGCGTTGCGAAAGAACTCCCGAACAACGCCCTGCGCCTCAAGCCAGACGACGCTCGGGCGCGGCCAGGTCAAGAATACCCGGCCCTCGGTCAACAGCACATTGAAGGGAGAACGAGCTGCTTGCGGCGCGCTGAGTCGGGAGTAGGCGAGAGTCGTGACGCCGAGATAAAGCAGGTAGGGTACGATCAACTCGGGTCGGCCCGCCGCGGCGAAGACCGCCAGCGTGGCTCCCAACTGATACGAACAGGCCGAACCGAAAGCGATGGCTGAGACGCATACGCCACGCGAGCAAGCCGAAGACGAGCGCGCGCTGATGACGGCGGGCACGTTGCAGCCGAAACCCATCACGACGCGCGCCAACTCCCGGCCCGTCATGCCGAAGGGCCGCAGCCACGGATTCATGGCGGTCGTCAGGCGATCAAGCAATCCGCTCGCCTTGTACGCACCCATCAGCAGCGCATGGAGCACGACCACCGGAGCCGCCCACACCAACAGCAGCGGCCCCATCGTGACAATGCCGTAGTCGCCGGCCAGGATCTCCGCAAGCGGCTGCGGCCAGCTCGTCAGCAACCCGGCCAGCAGCCCGGTCGGGGCGCGAACCCAGGGTTCGATTCGATCCGCGAGACGCGTAGCAGCGCCCACCGCGACCCAGGCGGGCGTCAACAACAGCAGCAGCGCCCAGAAAGGTCCAAGGGCGGAGCGATCCAGGAAAAGAGGGCGCGGACGGACGATCAGGTCGCCGAAGCTCAAACCGGCTTCGGCGGGGATCGTGCCGGGCGCTTCCAGCGCCTGCATCAGCCCGTGGCGGTCGTTGGCGTCCAGTCGCCGGGCGTCCACGAAGACCACCGGCAAACCCGTCCGGAGCGCCAGCTCTCCCAGCCGAGCCTCCACTTCCAGCCGGGCGGTCCGGTCCCGATGGGTTACGACCAGTGCGCCGAGTCGACCCGCTACGAGCGGCAGCAGGTCGGCCAAGTCCGCGTCCAATTCGGTTCCCTGGGCAACCAGCAGGACGGTATCGTCGCCGCGCAGCCGCTCCAGGGCGAGCCGGGTGGTCTCAACATCGGAGCTTCGCAGCAGCCCGGGCGTGTCGATCAGTTCCCAGTCGTCCACTCGGTAGGAGTCACAGCCGACGTTGGCGCCTCGGAAATTCGAGGCAGCGCTGGACGCACCCGTCAGCGATGCGGCCAGTTGCGTCTTGCCGACGTTTTCCTTGCCCAACAGAACGGCCGTTCGAATCGACGTCCGGAGCATTTCGCGGCTCCTTCAACAGGCGCAGTCATCACTGCAGCACGATAGATCGTCGAGGTACATTCCGTAGTTGCGGTACTCCTCGAGCGGCTCCGTGCTGACCTTCAGGCGGCGGGCGATCTGGTTCGCCACCACGGCGAAACGCTGCCGGAACTTGTAGATGAAACAGAAGATGATTTCGCCCTGGCGCACCTGCGGCCCGACCAGGAACAGCCCTTCCGTCACGGTGGACTCATCGTTTTCCGTCAGCAGCGGAAACTCGTCATCCTGCCAATCGAACAACGAGCGAACGAGGCTTGCCGAACCGGTGAATCCGGAGGCCAGGATCGGCTGCTCGGCGCAGTGGACGACGCCGCCGTTCTTGAGCGCCAACCGATAGCCGCCGTGGTTGCGGCGGACGCCGGTGACCGTACAGCCGCCGCGCAGCGTCACCCGACCCGAGTCAATAGCCGAATTCAGACGCGCTTTCGTAAAGGGCGACAAGAGTTGGCTGGGGTCCGGGCCCACTCGCTTCCACGGCTCCTCGCGGTCGAAGACGATGGCTCGTCGACCGGCGGCGGCCAGCGCGACGGCGGCGTCGGCGCCGCTCTCGGAGCCGCCGACGATGCATCTCTCGCCGCCTTTGAGATCGTCAAATGAGGTCACCTTGGAGTAGTGCAGGCAGAGCTCGGCGCCGTGGAAGTCGTGGGTCCGCGGGTACTGCATTTCGCCGCCCGCCCAGACTACGAACCGCGCGCGGTAGTCGCCGCGGCTCGTCTCCACCCGAAACCCCTTGGGCCGGGCTCTCGTCGCGACCGAGAGAACGTCGGCCCCGGTCTGTACGGGCAAGTTGAAATGATTCGCGACCCCTCGCAGATAGCCGGCGTACTCCTCCCCCGTGGGGTGCTCGACGCCAACCGAGTAAGCCGGCGAGGTGTGCAGGCAGATGGCATTCAGGTCCAGGTTGCCGAACTGGTTGCTGTTGAACGACGGCGTGATGAAGCGCGTTTGCCGGGGCCAACGCAAGAATGAGGCACCGACGGCGGAGCGGTCGAGAATCACAAAGTTCTTGATTCCGAGGTCCCGCAGCGTCACACCCAGGCCGAGACCGGCGGCCCCGGCGCCGACGATGACAATGTCGAATGACCGGGCTTTCTTCTTCATCAGATTCTCCTTCCCGGATTCCCCTTCCCGAGTCCCAACGGTTCACTGATCTGCCACCGCCGCGAATGGAAACCGCGTGGGACGTGCGCCACCGCCGGACCTCGGGAAGGAATCCTCTGGGCGGCACCGGAAGTCGCAGACGCGCGCGGCGCCGCGAGACACATCGGCCGCACGGGACGCAGGTTCATGCACCACCGAAACGGGCGGTGCCGCCGGCGATGGCGGTACTAGAGGCGAACTAAACGTGTAACGGGAACTAGGCGGGGGGTGCGCGGGCGGAGAGGCTGCGGGAATGACCGGATGCGATCCATCCACCTTCGCCAGTCTGCTCCAGCGGCGCCGAAACGTCCGAGAAATCGATCTGCAGGGATCCGGAGAATTCGGCGGCGGGCTGGTGCCGGAGTTGGCAGGCGACGCAGTCGTGGTCGGCTGCTTGCTCCTCGTGGCAGATGGCCGCGGCGATTGCGGCACCGGCGACGGCCAATGTCAGGATGACGATCCAGGTGCACCAGACGGAGCCGCATCGTGCGGGCCCGGCGTGCATGGATCCTCTACGAGGCATCATCCCGCAATTCTAGCATATTTGGCCCCGGGGCCAATTGGGCGGGAGCGAGGGAATCTCCTGGAAATGCGGGCTTGCCGCCGTCAGTCGTGATCGAAGATGTCGACGTGGTAGTCCACCAGATCTCCTCCCAGAATCTTCTCGCTCTCCCGGATGAGCCGATTGGAGACCCGTTCCAGGGTCACCCGGTCAGGGCCCACCGAGACCGCTCCGATCCGGGCTCTCCGGTGCAGATTCTGGTAGTCGATTTCGGCCACGGAGAAGTTGAGACGGGCACGCAGCCGGTCCGCCGTCTTGCGGACCACGTTCCGTTTCTCCTTCAGAGACCGGCTGTAGGGGAGATAGATCTCAAGCGAACAGAAGACGATGGGCATCGGCGAATGCTCGGGAGTCTACGGAGAAACCGGACTAAACGAGTTGGGGCGCCACCTTTTCCTTCACGAAGGCTTCGATCACGTCTCCGACCTTGATGTCCTGGTAGTTGGCGATGGAGATGCCGCACTCGTACCCGCTCCTGACCTCGTTGACGTCGTCCTTGAAACGCCGCAATGAGGCGGTCCGGCCTTCGTGAATGACGGCGCCGTCTCGAACCAGTCGAATCAGGGAGTTGCGGGAAACCGACCCATCCCGAACGAAGCAACCGGCGACGGTCCCGAACTTGGCCACTCGAAAGGTGTCGCGCACTTCCGCCCGGCCCACCAACCGCTCGCGAATGGTGGGTTCCAAGAGACCGAGCATGGCCTGCTGAATTTCTTCGATCAGTTCGTAGATGACCGTGTACATGCGAAGCTCGATCTGCTCTCGCTCGGCGGTCATCTGGGCGTTGCGTTCGGGACGGACGTTGAAACCCACCACCAGGGCATTGGAGGCGGCGGCCAGCAAGACATCCGATTCGGAAATGGCCCCGACTCCGCTGTGGACGATCTTGATGTGGACCTTCTCGCCACTCAGCTTTCGAAGCGAACCTTCCAGGACCTCGACCGATCCCCGCCCGTCAGCCTTGATGACCAGGTCGAGTTCCTTGACTTCCTGGCTTCCCATTCGGGCGAAGAGCTGCTCCAGGCCCACAGGTCCCGATCTGGCCAGGTCCTTCCGGCGCTGCTCCTGACTCCTCTGCTGCGCGATTTCCCGTGCTTTGGCGGCGCTTGCCAACACCTGGAAGGAGTCCCCCGCCTGGGGAAGATCCTGCAGCCCCAGGACCTCGACGGCAGAACTGGGTCCGGCCTCCACAACGGGCCGTCCCCGGTCGTCGAACATGGCACGGACCTTGCCGGATGCGGTGCCCGCAACGAAGGAGTCCCCCACCCGGAGGGTCCCGTCCTGCACCAGCGCCGTCGCCACCGGACCTCGCCCCCGATCCAGTTGAGCTTCCAACACCACCGCCACGGCCGGCTTCCGGGGATTGGCGGTTCTCTCCGTCAGGTCTGCCACCAGCAGGATCATCTCAAGCAACAGGTCCAGGTTGGTCTGGGCCAAGGCGGACACCTCGACCATGATCGTATCCCCGCCCCAGTCCTCCGGGGTGAGTCCGCGGTCCGCCAACTGCTGTTTGACCCGGTCCGGCCTGGCGTCGGGCCGGTCCATCTTGTTGACGGCCACGATGATGGGAACGTCGGCGGCTTTGGCGTGGTCGATGGCCTCGAGAGTCTGCGGCATGACGCCGTCGTCCGCGGCGACGACCAGGACCACCACGTCGGTCACCTGGGCGCCGCGAGCCCGCATCAGGGTGAAGGCTTCGTGGCCCGGCGTGTCCAGGAAGACGATCTTGCTGCCGTCGACGGAGACATGGTAAGCCCCGATATGCTGCGTGATCCCTCCGGCTTCGGATTCGGCCACACGCGATTCCCGAATGGCGTCCAGGAGCGAGGTCTTTCCGTGGTCGACATGCCCCATGACGGTGACGACGGGGGCCCGCTCCCGAACGTCTTCCGGACGTTCGACGACCTGTTCCTCATGGACCAGGGCCTCCACTTCGGAAACGAACTCGACCTGAATCTCGAAGATGTCGCACAACTGCTGAATCGTGTCGCGGTCCAGACTCCGATTGATGGTTGCCATCACACCCCGGGAGAAGAGCTCCTTGATGAGCACCTTGCTCTTGACGCCCAACTTCTCGCTCAACTCCCTCACGGTCACCGAATCGCTGACCGTGATCACGGCGGGACCTTCGGGCTCTTTCACCACCTCGGCGGGCTGGGATTCCGCCTCGGGGGCTTCGACGGCAGGGGCCTCGGCTTCGGCAGCGGGCGCGGCCTCGACCGGCTCATCCGGCAGATCGGGAGCGGGAGTTTCCTCAGAAGCGGGCTTCACCACATCTTCGGTCGCCGGAGGCGCGGAAATCGGCGGCGGCGCGACTGGCGGAACTCCGCCCGGCGGCACCAGGGGAAGGCTGGAGGAAGCAACCGGCGCTTGCGTGGAAAGGACCATTCGCTGTGCCTGTTCCAGAAGCTCCGCCGAAATCTGGGCCTCGACCTTCTCGATGATGGGCTCGTCTTCGATGGTGACCTCGGTCTTCTCCAGGATCTCCTCCGGAGGCTCGGTCACGATCCGCCGATAGTTGCCCGTCCCCTTCCTGGGCTTCAGCGATCCCGTGAGAAACGGGCTGTCGACCGCCTCCGCCGCAGGTGACGCGGCTTTCCTGGGCTGGCCCAACTGCTTGATGGTCTTGCGAGGCTTCGCGGCCGGCCGTTTCCTGACCTTCGCCTTGACGGACCGGGACTGCTCCTCCTGCGCCGTATCGATGACGAGCTGCAGGCGCCGGCGGATTCGATTGGCGATGTCAAAGTCCACCGGAGTTTCGGGTGAAGGCACCCAGACCCCGATCTTCTTGAGTTCCGAGATGACGGCCTTGCTCCGCATCTCGAATTCCGAAGCCAGTTCGTTGACTCTCACCTGTTCCATAGCCGCCCTAATGCTTCCTGTGCTTTACGTGCGCCGGCTTGGACTCCATCGGTCCACAACGGCCGGCGCGTCCATCATAACAATGGTTCAGACCAACTCGGCCTCGGCTTCCCCTTCAGTTTCCACGGCCGCGTCCTGCGCGTGGTCGGGGACCCACGCCTCAGCCAGGGCAAGGATCTTCAAGGCCGACTTTTCGCCGATCATGGGAATGGCCGTCAAATCCTCGACCGTTCGTTTCGAAAGCTCCTCAATGGTTTGCACACCGGCTTCCTGGAGGCGGATTCGAGTCTTTTCACCCAGACCCTCCAGTTCCTCCAGGCCCGCCCGTGCGGCCTGCTCGGCCTGCTCGGCCTGGACGGCCAGCTGTTCCATCTGCGCCAGGATCTCCTGCTTCTTGTCCTCCTCGCTCTTGATGTTGATCTCCCAACCCAGCAGCTTGGAACCCAGACGAACGTTCTGTCCCTTCCTGCCGATGGCCAGAGATAGCTGATCCTCCGGGACGATGACCTCGAGAACCTTCTCCAGCGGGTCCTGGACCAGCACCTTGGATATTCGCGCGGGGTTCAAGGCGTTGATGGTGTACTCGACGATGTCGTCCGAATATTGGATGATGTCGATCTTCTCTCCCCGCAACTCCCGGATCACGGCGTTGATCCGGCTGCCCCTCATGCCGACGCAGGCTCCCACCGGGTCCACGTTGTCGTCCCGGCTCGACACCGCCACCTTGGCCCGTTCGCCCGCTTCCCGAACCGCATTCTTGATGATGACCGTGTGGTCGTAGACTTCGGGAATCTCGGCCTCGAACAAACGGATCAACAGGCTGGGATCGCCCCGGGAGACGACGATCTGGGGACCCTTGGAGAGACGGTGCACCTTGATGATGACCGCTCGCACCCGATCCCCCGGCCGATACTCCTCGGTGCGGGCCTGCTCGTTGTACGGGAGCACGGCCTCGGTCCGGCCGATGTCCAGCACGATATTGCCCCCTTCGTAGCGCCGCACGATTCCGTGGACCACCTGCCCGATCTGGCCCGAATACTCTTCGAAGACGTTTTCCCGTTCCGCTTCCCGAACTTTCTGGAAAATAACCTGCTTGGCCGTCTGGGCGGCGATGCGCCCCAGTTCCAAGGGTGGTTTGGGGATCTCCAGGTAATCCCCCACTTCGAAGCTGTCGTCGTACTGCAGGGCCTCGGACAGAGCCATCTCGGTCTCTGCTTCTTCGACCTCCTCCACGATGCGCTTGACGGCGAACACTTCGATGGTGCCGGTCACCGGGTCGTAACGCGCCTGCAGATCCTCCTCGGTCCTGAAGTGCTTCCTGGCAGCGGCGGCCATAGCGTCCTCAAGGGCTTCGTAAATGACCTTGGATTCGACGCCTTTTTCCCGGCTGAGCTGCTCGACGCTCTGACTGAGGGCATTCGACATGCTTCGCTATATCCTCACTATTGCCGCCCGCTGCGGCCGATTCTATTCCCGGAACGAGTCGGCGAACCGGGGGACCAGGTTGGCCTTGGCGATCATGCCGAAGGGGATCCGGTAAGTCTTGTCCTGGCAGTCCAACTGCACGACGCCGTCACGAAGGTCCTGGATATAACCGGTGAACTTGCGCCGGCTGCCGATCTTCTCACGGGTGACGAGGCGAACCTCGCGTCCCGAAAATCGCCGGTAGTCCTCCACGCGGAAGAGAGGACGGTCCAGACCTGGAGAAGACACCTCCAGAACGTACCGGCCCGAGATCAGATCCTCCACGTCCAGCAGTACGCCCGCCTGCCGGCTGACACTCTGACAGTCGTCCAACGTAACGCCTCCGGGCTTGTCGATATAGACTCTCAACAACGGACTCCGCGGGCGGCCAAGGTACTGGACATGAACCAGTTCCATCCCCTGTTCCTCAATGGCCCCCCGCAGCAGGAATTCCACCTTCTCAGCCACTTCCGTCATGGTCGCATCCTGCAGCGGTCTTGCGGCTGCCGGCCCTCCGAATGAGGCGGATGGACCCCTGCCGACCTCCGGACAAAATTCTCCGCAGTCTCCTAGAATATAGCCGAGCCCCAGATTCAGTTCAACGGACGGTGGAGATTTGAACCGGTCCCAAGGCCTCGAGTTCGGGCTTGAGTTCGGCGGCGGGACCGCCGACGACGAGCAGCGAAGAGTCTTGCGAGAGGTACTCCATCAGGAGCTTGCGAAAGTCCTCGGGTGTCACCCGCCGCAGGCGGAGTCCGTAGTTCACGATGTAGGTGACACCCAGATCGTAGAGGCTGGTATCCAGAATGCGGGTCAGGCGCCCCACCGGATCCTCCAACCGGTTGCGGAACTCAAGATAGGCTAGGCTTCTGGCCTCCTCCATCAGAGACGAGTCCACCTCGCCCTTCCGAAGTCCGCTCATGGTCTGTAGAAACTCCTTCAGATAAGGCATCAGGCGATCCGAGGAGGTCCTGAGGCTCAGTTGGAGATATCCCGGCATTCGAAAGGCCTTCACCCGGGAAGAGGCCTGGATCTGCTGCTCGGCCTCCACCACCCGGGCCAACCCCGGCAAGGAGAGGGTCAGGTATTCCTCCAACATCTTGAGGGCGTAGTAATCCCTGCTGCCCATCTCGACGCCGAGCCTGCCCCAGCGAAAGAGGGCCTCGTCGCCGGGCAGGTCCTGCAAGAGAATGCGCCAACCCTGCCCGGACGGGGCCCGGCGAAACGTGAACGGCGCCGCCTCGGCACGGATCCAGACGCCCCAGCGGCGACTCAGTTCACGGAACAGGTCCTGCGGCTCGGCTGAAGTGTGCAGGGCGAGCCTGGCCTGATTGGGAAGAAAGAGCTTCCGGTACTGGATCTTGACGTCTCTCAACTCCAGGTTCTGCAGCGTCTCCGCGGTTCCCAGAACGCCGTGTCCGTACGGATTCGGTCCGAAAAGATTGGCCAGAAACGCTTTCTGGGTGACCACTTCCGGTCGTTTTGACTGGTTTTCGACTTCTTCCAGTTGCTGCGCCCGCAGGCGTTCGAAAGTCTCCTCCCGAAAAAGGGGACGCACAACGATCTCCCCCAGCAGGCCCAGGACCGCGGCGAGATTCCCTTCCGGGGCGTTTCCGTAGAGGTAGATGGCATCCCAACCGACCTGGAATTCCAACTCGGCATCGAGGCTGTCGAGCTGCCGTCGAATCAGGTCTCCGGAGCGGATCTCGGTCTCTTCCAGCAACATCCGCGTGGTGAGATGGGTGATGCCCCATTTTTCCACAGGATCGAATGCGGCGCCGTTCTCGATCATGAGACGGAAAGACCGGCGCGAAGGGCCCGGCGGGAGCATCAGCACCTCCATCCCGTTCAGGAGGGACTTCCGCTCGAACGAAGGAACGCTCAGCTTCGCCAGCTTCACCGTCGGCGCGCCGGACGCGGACGCTATAATCATGATGATGACAGCGGCCAGGATCGGAAGCGCCCGGATCCCCCCGCCGGGACGGGAGCCGGAGTGCTGGACTGGATTTCTCATGAATCGGACCATTGTATCAGTGTCCCGCGAGCCCGGCGCAAAAGAGACCGAGCGATTTCCGGTTGCCGGGAGAGGGGACGTCTCCGAAAGGGACCGGTCTTGAACGGGCCACCCCCCGGCTTCCGGGTTCCTCCAGTCCATCGCCACCGCCTCGCCAACGGGCTGACCTTGCTGGTGCGCCCGGACCGCACCAGTCCGGTCGTCACCACCATGATCTGCTACCGGGTGGGCTCCAGAGCGGAGGCTCCGGGCCGGACCGGCATTTCCCATTTCCTGGAACACATGATGTTCAAGGGCACCGGACGCTACGGTCCCGGAGAGATCGATCGGATCACGGCGCTCCATGGGGGCTCCAACAACGCCTTCACCACGCAGGACTATACCGGCTACTTCTTCAGCTTCGCCTCCGACCGATGGGTCTGCGCTCTGGAAATCGAGGCCGACCGGATTTCGAACAACCGTTTCGACCCCCAGGAGTTCGAACTGGAGCGGCAGGTGATCCTCGAGGAATCCAGAATGGAGCAGGACCATCCCTGGGGCGCCCTTCGCCGGTCGGTCGAGTTGAAGGCCTTCGAGAGACACCCTTACCGCTTCCCCATCATCGGATTGAGCCGGGACATCGAGGCGCTGACCGTGGAGCAGACAGTGGAGCACTACCGCCGGTACTACGTCCCCGGGAACGCCGTGCTGACCGTCGCCGGCGACGTGGACCCCGGCTTCACGCTCCGGACCGTGGAGCGGCTCTTCCGGCAGAAATCCACCGGACTTCCGCCGCCGCCGGGTCCGCCCCGGGAGGCGGCGGACGGCGGACGGGTCAGGATCAATGTTCGGCGGCGGAGCCGCGTGCCCAGAATGCTGGTGGCCCTGCCCGCCCCCTCCGTTCATCAGAGCGATCACGACGCCTTTCAGATCCTGGACCGGGTGCTCTCCGAGGGACGGCTTTCACGTCTCTACAGGAAATTTGTCGAAGAGACCCGGCTGGCGTCCCTGGTCCATACCGAACTGGGCGACACCTTCGACCCCTACCTGCTGCTGATCCGCCTGGAGTTGCGCGAGGATGCCGACCTGCAACAGACCGAGGAACTCCTCGTCCAGGAACTCATGCAACTGTGCACCGAACCGCTGACCCGGGAGGAGCTGATCCGGGCCCGGAACCAGTGCATCAACCAGTTTCTTTTCGAACTGGAAACGACATTCGACCAATGCATGCAACTGGCCTCCATGGAAGCGCTTCAGCGCCCGGGATACTGGAACGACTACGTGGCGCGCATCTCCAGGCTGACCGCCGGGGAGGTCATGGCGGCCGCGGCCCGGCACTGGTCCGGACGGCGCTGGACGGTCGGCGTGGTGGAGACCGGATAGCCGGGAGGTTTCGAAGATGGTCCTGGACGGGTTCCGACGACGGGTATGGAACAACGGACTGGTCCTCCTCACCTGCCCGAACGACCGTCTTCCCGTGGTTTCGGTCAACGCCTTCATTCTCGCCGGCACCGACCAGAACCCGCTTCGGCAGCCGGGACTGGCGGTTCTTGCGTCACGGATGTTGGAGGAGGGAACGGCCAAATACGGGGCCGACGACATCTCCCGCCTGGTGGAGGACGCGGGGGGCAACCTCTCCACCTTCTGCCAACATGAACTGACCGGGATCTCGCTCCATCTCAGGGACCACGATCTGCCGGAAGGACTCGATCTGGTGGCCCAGATGCTCTCCCGCCCCACCTTCCCCAGGCAACGATTCGGTCTGGAGCAGGAGAAGGCTATGGCCCGGCTGGAGGCGCTGGAGGACGAACCCCAGGTCGTGGTGAGCCACCTGCTGAACCGGGAGATCTACCGCGGCGGTCCGCTCCAGTTCCCCGGCCTGGGCACCGCGGCGTCGTTGAGGCGGCTGCGGATCGAGGACATTCGGGAGTTTCACCGCTCTCGGTACGCTCCGGAGAACACGATTCTGGTGGTTGTGGGAAACGCCGGAAACGCCCAGGTCGCGGACCTCGTGGACCGTCGCCTGGGATCCTGGCGAAACGGCCACTACCGCAGGAGCCGGCCTCCGGTGCCCCGCCGCCAGCGTGCGCCCCGGGTGCGGCAGCGGGTCCTGGAGGGCCGGGAACAGGTCCACATCTGTCTGGGCCACCTGGGCGTGACCCGGGACCACCCCGATTTCTACGCGCTCCAGGTGATGGACGCCGTGCTGGGCAGCGGACCGGGTTTCACCAGCCGGATTCCGCGGGAGCTCAGGGACCGCCGGGGCCTCGCCTACGCCACCTACAGCGACCTCACCGGGTCGGCCGGCCGCTATCCGGGACGGTTCCTCGCCTACATCTGCACGTCGCCGTCGAATCGTGACGCCGCCGTGAGCGGGCTGATGGCGGAAATCGAGAGTCTCATCGAGGATGGCCCCACGGAAGAGGAACTGGAACTGGCGCAGAACTATCTGACCGGCAGCTTCGTTTTCGGTTTCCAGTCCAACGCCCACCTGGCCCGGTTTCTCCTGACGGCGGAACGCTTCGGCCTGGAACCGGACTTCATCCGCCTGTATCCGGATTGGATCCGCGCGGTCGACGCCGAAGAGGTGAGGCGAGTTGCCCGCCGTCATTTGGATACGGTAAACTTCACCACAATCATTGCCGGACCTGAGTATGCTTCCATCCGCTGAAAGGGACCCCTTCAGATTTTCGTCCCGTCTGCTGTTCCTGGTCCTGGGGCTGCTGGTCCTGGCGGGAGCCTCCTGCGGCAGAAACCGGGTGCCCACCCTTCCTCCCGCCGCCGGCAATGCCGGTTCCGGCTCTGACAGGACCGGGGTCGACGCGGTTGAGACGCCCGTTGCTTCGGCGCCCGGCCTGGAGATTCAAGTCGAGCCGCCGGTAATCCAACGGGGCGGCTCGGCCCTGTTGTCCTGGGAGTCTCGAGACGCTCACGAAGTGCGGATCGACCAGGGCATCGGAGTCGTCGATCCGTCCGGAAGAATCAAGCTTTTCCCTGAGGAAACGACCTCCTACCGGTTGAGCGCAACAGGACCGGGGGGGACGGTGGAGCGATCGGTGACGATCGAGGTCTCGGCGGACCGGAGCGGAGCGATCCACCAGGAAGATCTGTTCCCGGCGCCCCGCGGCGATGAAATCCCGCTCGGGGTCGAGCCAGTCTTCTTCGGCTTCGACAGCAGCGCCATCGACGCTCAGAACATGTCCATCCTGGAGGCCAACGCCCGCTGGTTTTCCCAGCCCGAAAACGCTCATGTCCGGTTCGTCCTGGAAGGACATTGCGACGAGCGCGGCACCGACGAATACAATCTGGCTCTGGCCGACATGAGGGCCCAGGTGGTGCGCCAATACCTGGTGGACGCGGGCATCGATCCCAGCCGGATGACCACCATCGCCCTGGGAGAGGAACGGCCTTTCGACACCGGCCAGTCGGAAGAGTCGTGGGCCTTGAACCGGAGAGTTCAATTTGTCCTGATTCAGGAGCAGGAGTAGACCGACCATGTTTCAGACCAACGCCGCCGCCCGGACCAAAGAGCATTGGAGAATCCTGATTCCCGTCGGGTTGGCAGCCATCCTTTTGGCGAGCGTGGTCATCTTCATGCATGAACCCAAGCCGAAGGAGCGGAAGGAGTTGACCGGAGTGCTCCGGGAAGGAGATTCGGACTACGGATGGTACCGGGAACACGTCAGCCTGACCCGGCCCCGCCTCCAGATGGCCAAGAACATTGCCGGCAACCGAATGGCCGTTTTTTCGGCCACCATCGAGAATCAGGGGGAGCGGGCGCTGGACGTGGTCGAGATGAAGATGATCTTCTTCAACTACGACAATCCGGTCTGGGAAACGACCCGGACTCCAATTCGGCCGGGCGCCTACACGGCCCCGATCCAGCCCATGAAAAAACGGAGCTTCACCCTCTACATCCAGGATCTGCCCCGGGACTGGATGTCCACCCGCGCCGAGATGGACATCAACGGGTTCCGGTTCACCGCGCCGCAGTAACCGGCAAGCCGCCGGCCAGGCGGCGGCCCAGGCGCTTCTCGTCCGGCGGGGCCTGGGCAAACACCTTGCTCCACACTCCCGGACGCTCCATGCACAGATAGACGGGGGTCCCGGGGCTGCGGTCCCGGACCCACTCCACGGCCCAACGGTACATCTGCACCCGAATCGGCCAGAAGTAGCGGAGCTTGCCGTCCGGAACCGGGACCAGCTCGCCCAGCGGGAGCCCGCTCCGGGGGAATCGGGACCTCATGAACGCCTTCAACCCGGCACTCAGGCGGAGGCTGCCCAGGGAGATCCAGGCGACGGACGGGGACGGCAATCGGCGGAAGATTTCGTCGACCAGATCCTCGTAGTCCCGCTCCCACCCGGGGTAATGGATCATGGGGTCCAGGTGGAATCCGACCCGGTACCCCCGGGCAACGCAACGTTTTGCCGCCCTGAGCCGCCGCTCGATGCTCGCCGTGCGATGTTCCTCGCTCTCCTGGACCGGCCTGGGGTTGATGGACCACGACACCACGGTCCGTCCCCCGTGGTCCAGCTCCATCAGGTTGTCGACGCAGTCCGACTTGGTCTTGAATTCCAGGATCGCGTTGTCGTACCGGGAGAAGAATTCCACCAAGGGAACCGAATAGCGGGTCAGCGGATCCAGGGCCAGGCTGTCGGCCAGCTCGCCGGTGCCCACCCGGAAAGGAGTCGTGGGATGGGCCGTGAAGCGCGTCTCAAGCTCCCGCAACAGGTCGCGGTAGTTGGCGTAGACGACCAGGTGGGGGAAATTCAGGTGGGTCTGGAGATAGCAGTAGCTGCACTCCATGTGGCAGTTGCTGGCATAGTTGACGACGAAGTAATTGCAGCAGACGTTCCGCTCGCCCCGTGACCGGCTGGCCGGACAATCCTTGAAAAAACGTCCCTTGTGCCGCGCCAACACCAGAGATCTCTTGGCCGCCGCCAGGGAAGGACTCAAGCGGCGGGACTCGGACAACAGGGTGCGGGAATCTTCGAGCCGTTCCACCGGCGTGTCCGCAAGCCGCCGCAAAACGTTCCGGGTGATCCACGAGTCCGCCACGCAGCGCTCCACGTAGATCTTGTCCGGTCTGTACGCAATCATGGCGTCGGCCTCCGCCCGCCCCTTCCACCGCCGGGAGAGGGACGGAACCAAGCTTATCAATCCCGCGCACGGATCGTCACGGACCGTCACAAGAGCTCGAAGATCCGTCCCAGCTCCGGGCGGTCGCCCATCTCCCGGAGCCTGCCCACCAGATGGCGAAACTCGGCCTGATTGCGGCAGGAGAAAGAGACCGAGATCTGATCCCCCTCGAAATAGGGGGGAACCTGCAACCGGATCTGGGGAGGAACCTTGAGATCCCCCTTCAACCGGCGGTAGCGATCCTGATGCCGGGACAGCCGGGGCCGGCGCAGCCGGTGGAGGCCATCCAGGATCCGGCGAAACCGAAGGGGGCGGACCGTCCCGGCGTCCTCATCCGCCTCTCTGGCACCCGACGCCTGCCAGACCCGGTCCAGCCCTCCGGACCCGCTCCGGCGCTCGGCAGACCTGAGCTCGTCCAGCAGGTCGAACAGTTCCCGCTGCCGGTTTCGGCCCGGTTCATACCGTTTCAGGAGTCCCAGAAACAGCTCCCGCTCCGCAACCGTCCAGGCCGCCAGCCGGAACGCCGTTTCCGGGTCCAGGCCCTGATGAACGGCGCGCTGCAGCACTTCGTCGAGGCGTCCGAGCCGGAGGAGGAAGCGGAGGCGGTAGCGGCCGGGCGGCGCGTTCAGAAGCGGCAGGTACCGGTCGATGAGGGATTTTTCTTCGACCCCGAACCGCTCCCTGAGCTTGACCAGGGCCCGAGCCCGCTCCAGGTCGTGAAGCGGGCCGGTGGCTTTCTCGGCCAGCGCGCAGTCGAAGAGTCGACGGTCGGAGGCCCGGGACCGGACCAACGCCGGCACCGTGCGGAGCCCGGACTCCCGCGCCGCGCGGTAGCGGCGGAACCCCATGGCGATTCTCAGGCCACCGGCCGGCGCCGGCTGCAGGTGCAGGGGCGTGACCACCCCCACGCTCCGGATGGACGCCGCCAAACGGCCCATGGGAAACCAACGGGGAGTGATGGCCAGGGTCTCGTCCGAGCCGTCGATACGGGCCAGATCCACGATTTCCAGGGCGGGAGGCGGTTCCGGGAAACTCATGACGCGTATCTTCCTTGGAAGTGAATGAACCGCTGGCGATCGTTGCCTGGAAGGACCCTTCGACGGGTCGAAAAGCGATTGCACGCGGGACGGGGCTTGTGGTAGTGTCGCTCCCACTTGCTTCGAACCTCAACCTTATTACACTGCATGAGGAGGGTACAGCAAATGATGACATTCACAGCATGCGGAAAGGGTCTGCGGGTCGGATTGGCATTGGCCATGATGACCCTGGTATTGAGCCCCCTGGTGGGACAACAGAAGGTCCCCTACAGCATCCAGGACTATCAGGTCTACAAGGCGGCCATTGACCAAGCTGACCTGGGTAAGCGCGAGGACGCCATCATCGGGTTCATGAAGGACAAACCCACATCGAAGCTCAGCGAGTATGCCCTGGGCAACTACGTGAAGTTGATTCAGGAGTACCAGGCCAAGGGCAACCATCGGAAGGTGGTCTCGGCCGGCGAGAAGCTTCTGGCCCTGAAACCGAACGAGCCCAACGCCCTGCAGATGGTCACCTATGCCGCATTCCAGAGCCGGCAGCTTCAGAAGGCGGCCCAATACGGCGAAAAGTTTTACGCCAAGATGCCTTCCGCCGCACTCGCCTACATTCTGGCCCTCTCCTACGGGCCCAAGAACCAGGCCAAGTACATCTCTTACGGCGAGAAGGCGGTGGCCGGGCTCAAGCCCGCGGAGACCTACCAGATCGTGGCCGAACTGACCAATATCTACGTGGGCAAGAAGCAGTGGAAGCAGGCTTCCGAGTTTGGCCGAAAGACCATCAGGGCCTTCTCTGCGATCAAGAGACCGCAGGGCACCTCCCAGGCGGAATGGGACAAGTACGTCAAGATGCAGACGGCCATCGCCCACGGCGCGGTGGGCCGAAACGCCGCCGAGTCCAGGAACTGGGGGGGCGCCATCTCCAGCTACAACCGGGCCCTGCGCGCCACATCCTCGCGGGGGCTGCGGGGAGAAGCCTACTTCTACATCGGCATGGGACGATGGCAGCAGAACCGGATCGATGACGCCATGAAGGCTTTCGCCCGCGGCTCGGTCCAACGGGGCGCGCCTCATGCCAAGCATTGCCGCAAGCACCTGGAACAGCTCTACAAGTCCACCCACAACGACTCCCTCGCCGGAATCGAAGAGTTCGTCGAGCGGGTCAGCTGAGACTTCCAGTCTGCCGCCAGCAGATTCACCTCAAGGGCCGGGAGGGTAAGCCCCTTTCCCGGCCCTTCGTTTACATCCCCAATTCCCGCGCCGTCAGGAAACCATAGCCCACCTGCTTCCGCCCGCGGCGCCGTTATTCATCCCGGTTCCATGGCTGAATACCTCCGAAGCCTGAACGACCGGCAGAAGCTGGCCGTCACCACCACCGATGGTCCCATGCTCGTGGTGGCCGGCGCGGGAAGCGGAAAGACACGGGTCATCACCTGCAAGATCGCCCACCTGATCCACCAGGGGAGATGCCGTCCCGGGGAGATCCTGGGGGTCACCTTCACCAACAAGGCGGCCGAGGAAATGCGTCTTCGGGTGGAAGGTCTGCTGCCGGGACCGGACCGGGTCCCGAGGCTTTCGACCTTTCATTCCTTCTGCGTCCGGGTTCTGCGCCGGCATGCCGAACACCTGGGCTACGGCCGCGACTTCGCCATCTGCGACACGGACGATCAGAACTCCATTCTCAAGAAGATCTGCACCGACGCGGGCATCAGTTCGCCGGTGAGCAGGATCCGAAGCCTCATCAGCAAGACGAAAAACCGGAGCCGGAGGCGAGTTTACGATTTTCGCTCCGACCAGGACCCCTCCGACCGGGAGGGCCTGGAGACGGTGATGACGCACTATCAGGCGCACCTGGAGAAGTCCAACGCCATGGACTTCGACGACCTGATCCTGCTCGCCGACAGACTCTTCCGGCAACGGCCCGAAATCCGGGAGGCCTACTCGAACCGGTACCGGTACCTCCTCATCGACGAATACCAGGACACCAACGCCAGCCAATACGCCCTGGTGCGCCATCTGACCTCGACCCACCGGAACGTGACCGCCGTGGGTGACGAGGACCAGTCCATCTACGCCTTCAGGGGCGCCGACGTCGGCAACATTCTCAGCTTCGAGGAGGACTTTCCCGGAGCCGTCGTGGTCAAGCTGGAACAGAACTACCGTTCCCGCCAGAGCATTCTGGACGCCGCCACCGCGGTGGTCTCCCACAACACGGAGAGAAAGCCGAAACGGCTCTGGACGGAGAATCGCCGCGGGGAGCCGGTCGAGGTCCATTCGGCGGAGAGCGCTCACCTGGAATCCCTGTTCGTGTGCCGGAGGATCGAACGCTACCTTCAACAGGGAGAGACCGGGATCGCCGTCCTGTATCGCATCAACTTTCTGTCCCGGCAGTTCGAGGTGACTTTGAACCAGTTCGGCCTCCCTTTCCGTCTGGTAGGAGGTGTGAGCTTCTACAAGCGGAAGGAGGTGCGGGATGCCCTCGCCTACCTGAGGGTCGCCCGCAATCCCAGGGACAACCTGGCGCTGGAGCGGATCATCAACACGCCGCCGAGAGGCATCGGTGCAAAGAGCCTGGACCGCCTCCGCCTGGGAGCGGCGCGAAGCGGCGATTCGCTCTGGGACGCCGTTTGCCGGGACGCCGAACAGGAGGATGCTCCCCGCAGGTTGCGGAACATCCTGGAACGTTTCGTCGCTCTCGTGGGTCGATGGCAGCGGTGGATCGACGGGGAGCAGCCCCTGCACGGCATCCTGGAGCAGATCCTGCATTCCAGCGGATACGTCCGGAGCCTGGAACGGGAGGAGTCGGAAGAGGCCAACAACCGGCTGTTGAACCTGCAGGAACTCCTGAACGCGGCTCGCGACCATGTGGATTCCGGCCGGAGCCTCCAGGATTTTCTGGACGAGACCGCGCTCCGGTCCGAAGCGGACGATTACGACGAGGCGGCGCCGGTCACGCTGATGACGCTCCACAACGCCAAGGGATTGGAGTTCCCCATCGTCTTCCTGGTGGGCATGGAAGAAAAACTGCTGCCCCACACCCGGTCGCTGGCGGAAGGATACGTGGAAGAAGAACGGCGGCTCTGCTACGTGGGCATGACCCGGGCGCAGAAGCGCCTGATCCTCACCCTGGCCCGCACCCGGAGGATGTGGGGGGGAGACCTGGAGGAGCGCCGGCAGGCGAGCAGTTTCCTTTCGGAAATCCCCCGCCGCCTGGTGCGGTATTCCGGACCGGAGTGGACTCAGGTCCAGCTCTGGGGCGCCGGACCCTCCCCGGAACGCGCCGGACCCCCGAGTGCCGGGCCGGGAGGGACGGGCGGCACTGCCGTGAGCCGGAGCTTTGCGCCGGGCGCCAAAGTCGAGCATCCCGACTACGGGCTCGGAATCGTCCTGCAGGTTCAGGGGGCCCGGAACGATCTCAAGCTGACCGTCTCGTTCTCCGGACGGGGCATCAAGAAGTTCTACCAGAGATACGCGAGGGTCAGGCTGGTCTGACCGGGGCGGTCCGCAAATCCGGTGCCGGGACCGGAGCACCCCGTTAGAATATGAACCCGGGCCGGAGAGCCAGCGTATAACCTTACGAAAGAACAGACAGTCGATCACGATTCGAATTCGAGCGGAGGACAAGAAGCATGACCTTGCGAAACACCCTTTTCCGATACCGGACCGGTGTCGGATTTCTCGCCGTCCTGGCCGCTTTGGTTCTGGGCATCGGCATCGGAACCGTGCTGGTTCTGGACGGTGTCTCCAGCACGGAGGATGAGCCGAAATCCCGGCTGAAGACTCCTGAAGAACGGGGGAAACCGCTTGCCGCGGCCAACGTGGGCAGCTTGACGGAAGGCTTCACCCGCGTGGCCGAGTCGGTGGAGGCGGCGGTGGTCAACATCAATACTACCTCCATCGTCAACATGGAGCGGCGCCAGAGAGAGTTGCGGGAGTTCTTCGGAGACAACCTCTGGAATCGCATGCCCCGGGGACCGGCCCGCCGGACCAGTCTGGGCTCGGGGGTGATCGTCGACAGCCAGGGATACATCCTCTCCAACCACCATGTGATCGCTCCGGTCGAGGAGGCCGTCGGGCGGCGGGTCGCCGACAAGATCTCCGTGACCCTCCATTCGGGGGAGAACTACACAGCCGAGGTCGTGGGCGTCGATCACGAGTCGGACCTGGCGGTGATCAAGATCGAGGCTCCCGAGCCGCTGCCCTTCGTCCCGGTGGGCGATGCCACCGACCTTCGGATCGGCGAGTGGGTGCTGGCCATCGGCAATCCCTTCGGCGTGGGCAAGACCATCACCGCGGGGATCGTCTCGGCCACGGCGCGAGTCATCGCCGGTCCCGTGGCATCGGCGTTCGGGGACTTCATTCAGACCGACGCCGCCATCAATCCGGGCAACAGCGGGGGCCCCCTGGTGAACATGTCGGGTGAAATGGTGGGAATCAATACGCTCATCGTCTCCGGTTCCCGGGGATCGCAGGGGGTGGGGTTCGCCATCCCTTCCACCGTTTTCGTCAACTCCTACAACCAGCTCGTGAGCAAGGGAAAAATCGAACGGGGCTGGATGGGGATCTCCATGAACGACCGGCCCTTGAACCGGGAGATGGCCGAGTATTTCGGAGTGGCCGGAGAGGATCCGGACGGAATCAAGGACGGTGACGGCGTGTTGATCACGCAATTGGTGGATGAGAGAGGCGAGCCGAACCAGACCGGTCCGGCATACGACGCAGGTATCCGGGAAGAGGACATCATCGTGAAGCTGGGAGACCAGGAGGTGGAGAACAACTTCGACCTGCGCGTGACCGTGGCCAATACTCCCCCCGGCGACGCGCTTCCCGTGGTCGTGGTTCGCCGGGGCGAAGTGAAGAACTTCACGGTGATGCTGGCGGAGCGCACCATGGAGGCTCAGGAACGGTCGGAGGCCGGAGGACTCTCCTTCGAAGAGGAGGAGGACCAGGAGAAACGGCGCAAGGAGATCGGACTGCGGTGGCGGACGTTGAATCCCCGTGATTCCGACCAACTGGGCCTGGACGAGGAGGGCGGGGTCTTCATCACCGAAATCTGGCCCGGCAGTCTCGGTGACGAGGCGGGCCTGAGGCGTTTCGACATCATTACCCACGTGAACGGAAGAGCGGTGCAGACCGACCGGGAGTTCAAGGAGACCATCGACGGCATCGAGTCCGACCAGGCCATCATCCTCCGTGTCATCAGTATCAGTCAGAACCGAAAGGCATCCGTGCGTTACGTCTCGTTTCGAAAGCCCTGAGGACGGCCTCCATCCCCTTGCGGCAATCCGGGGAGGATCCACCCGCCGTGGGATCCTCCCCGGATCGGCCGGCGGCGCAGCCAAGGGCTCGAACCATTGACCCCGACAGACATCGTGGCCCCCCGAGATTGGTTCTGCGTGCTGAGTCCGCCGCTCGACGGCGCTTCCAACATGCGGATCGACCGGCGCCTGCAAATCTTCACGGAGCGCAGCCGCCGCCCGGTGACGCTGGTCCGTTTCTACGGTTGGACGGAACCGACCGTCTCGTTGGGCTGTCATCAGACACCCGAGCTGGCCTTCGCCAAGGACTATTGCCAAGCCCGCGGCATCCCCTGGGTCCATCGTCCCACCGGCGGCCGCGCCGTATTCCACCACGATGAACTCACCTACATGGTGACCTCCAACGACAGGCGCCATTTTCCGCTGCAGAGCGTCCGGAGGATCCACCGCAAGATTTCGTCGGCTTTGCGGACCGGGTTGTCCCGGCTGGGAATCCGCCCCGCCGCGGCGCCGGGCGACACAATCCGGGAAAGGGCGCTTTCACGGGCCCAGAAGCCCTGTTTCGTGGCGCCTTCACGGCATGAACTCGTCCATGGCGCCAGGAAGATGGTGGGGAGCGCCCAGAAGAAGACGAAGCGCAGCTTCCTGCAGCATGGTTCGATTCCGTTGGTGATTCACTACGGCCTCATGGCCGCCGCCCTGGGAGTCGACGCGGAGTTTCTCAGGTCGAAGACCGTCAGCGTGTCGGAAGCCGCAGGCCGGCCGGTCTCCTTCGACGAGCTGTCCCAGGCGCTGATTCGTGGCTTTCGGCAGGTATTCGGCATCCGCTTCCGGAAGACGCTCGACGACTCCCGGGAGTGGTCTCTGGGCATTGCCTCAGGCCGGGCCGTTATGCTATAAAACCCCGGCGATTCGCCACAGTATTCCTGGTCCGTGATGACGAAGAGTAAGCCTTCGGCGGAACTCACTCAACGCACTCACCAACTGCTTCACCTGCTGGTCCTCGAGTACATTCGAACCGGCCTTCCTGTCGGCTCCAAGAGGTTGGCGTCTCTCCATCAGGAGGGGATCAGTCCCGCTACCATTCGAGCCCTGATGGCCCGGCTGGAGCAGGCGGGATTCCTGAATCAGCCGCACACGTCCGCGGGCAGGGTCCCCACGAGCAAAGCCATTCAGTTCTATGTCGATGGGTTGGAGAGGATTCCGGACCTGCCCAACCGCCAGGTGGCCCGCATCCGGGAAATGCTGGAGCAGGAGACGGACCCCGGCGACCTCATGATCCAGACTTCTCAGATCCTTTCCCGGCTTTCCAACAATCTGGGGTTCGTCATGGCTCCGCCTCAGTCGGTGTCGGTTCTGAAACGGATCGAGTTCGTCAAGATCTCGCCCCGCCGGATCCTGGCCATTCTGGTGACTCGTGCGGGGTTGGTTCAGAGCCGACTGATCGCGACCGGCCGCCGCCTGAGCCAGGAGGATCTGGACCGCGCCGGCCTCTGCCTCCAAGACCGATTCGAGGGACAGACCCTTTCCCACATCCGTCGGGAGCTCTGCCGACTTGAGTCCGATTCCGGGGAGGACAGGCGGCCCCGCAACGACGCCATCCGCCTGGGGACGGCCAGCCTGGTGAGGTCGGGGGGAAACCCGGGGAGTGGTTCCCAAGTCTATTTCGGCGGCACCTCGCGGATCCTTCAGCAGCCGGAGTTGAACGATCAGGATCGGGCAGCCGGCCTGTTCAAAACGATGGAGAAAAAGAGCCGATTGGCCGAGATTCTCACCCAGCGCCTTGATGCGGACCAACCCGCTCCGCGCGTCACGCTTGACCTGGATCGTCATATCCCCGAGATGCGGGGTTGGGCCATGATCTCCTCACCCTATCTCTACCGGGAACGAGTGGCGGGAAGCTTGGGAATCCTCGGCCCCAGGCGAATGAAATACGACACGGGGATCAGCCTGGTTGGATACGTGGCCCGGCTCTTCGGCCGGATCCTGAGCGCGACTTGAGCCGCCTCCATCATGCCGTCAACCTGAGCCCTGAGCGGTAGGACCGGTTCCGGACCGCCGCCAACCCGATACAATCAGTTCCGAATTGCAACGGCAGGCTGTTGCAACAGGTTCGATTCCCACGGCCACGAAGAGTTGAAGACTATGGAACAACCCGAAGACATCCAGAATCAGACTGAAGACCCCCGGGACGAAGGCGACCGGGAGGTGCCGCAAGAGGACTCCACTCCGGACGAGACCCCCGAGGCAATCTACGAAGAGGCTCTCGCGGACCTCGCCCGGCAACGCGACGAATATTACGATCTGCTGCTCCGGAAGCAGGCTGAATTCGACAACTACCGCAAGCGGACGGAGAAGAACCGGTTCGAAGCCCGGGTCCGGGGACAGTCCGACCTGGTGTTGGAGCTGCTTCCCATATTGGACGCCTGCGCCAAGGGATTGGAGGTCCTGTCGGCGGCCGATCCGGACCCCGCCCTCGCGCCGTACCTGGAGGGCTACGGTCTGCTCGCCGAACAGATGAAGGCGGCGTTGGAGAAGTTCCAGGTGACGACCGCTCCCGGAGTCGGCAGCCGGTTCGACCCCAGGGTCCACGAGGCGGTGCTGCGGGAATTCACCCGGGACCACGAGGAAGGCACCGTTCTGGAGGAGTACCGGCCCGGTTATCTCATCCGTGACAAGCTCCTGCGGGCGTCCCAGGTCAAGGTGGCCATGCCGCCTCCGGACGAATCTCCGAGTCAATAGGGACTGGGGAGGCACACCACGGCTCCCAGGGCGAATCCCGTCAACAGCGCAAGTGGTAGACTTTCCGGGAGGTCACAACGTTGCGCGCGGCCGCCTTTCTCTTCCCCATCGACATCTGGCCGGTACAAGACGGGCAGACATACGATCCAGGTTCCGAACCAGTGAGGGGATCCGAAGGTGGGTCTCAATGAACGAATGGACCCTGCTGCATCAAGGCCTGCAGCGGAGGGAGAAACACGATGGAACATGAACGTTGCTTCGAAACGTCCGGAAAACCGTCCGCCGAAGACGAAGTTGGGAAACCGGCGGGCGGTCCGTCCGGAGAGCCCATCGCCATCGTCGGCATGGCATGCCGGTTTCCCGGCGCGGCGAACCTCTCGGACTTCTGGCGCCTGCTTGAAGCCGGCGGGAATGCCGTCAGCGAAGGGGTTCCGGGTTCGGGGGTCGGGCGCTGGGGCCTGATCTTCGGCGATGACGCGGTGCAGAGTGAAGGCTGCCGCTTCGGCGCCTTCGTGGACGACATCGACCGGTTCGACGACTCGTTTTTCCGGATATCCCCGGTGGAGGCTCAACTGCTGGACCCGCAGCAGCGCATGATGCTGGAGGTGAGTTGGCAGGCGCTCGAGGACGCGGGGATCGATCCGGACCGGCTGAAAGGGAGCCGCACCGGCGTCTACACGGGGATCAGCAATGACGAATACCGCATGCTGGTCGTGGAATCGGCCAAACCCTCCGAGGCTGCCGGCTGCCTGTACGCCCTCAGCGGAACGAACCTGAACGGCGCCAGCGGCCGGGTCTCTTTCGTACTGGGCCTCAGGGGGCCGGCAAAGGCCGTGGACGCCGCCTGCGCGTCGGCCCTGGTGGCAATACACGACGCGGTGGCGGATCTGCAGCAGGGCAAGGCGGATTTGGCCATTGCAGGCGGCGTTCAGGCCATCCTGAACGGTCGCATCTACGAACTCCGGGCGGATGCGATGATGCTGTCCCCTGTGGGCCAGTGCAAGACCTTCGATGCTTCGGCGGACGGCTACGTGCGGGGCGAGGGCTGCGGGATCGTGGTCCTCAAGCGCCTGAGCGATGCGAAAGCCGACGGCGATCGGATCTGGGCGGTGATCCGCGGTGCGTCGGTGAACCACGGAGGAGCCAGCGTGGGGCTGACGGTTCCGAACACACCGGCGCTGGTCACGGTGATGGAAGAGGCGCTGTCCCAAGCCGGCGTCGCCGCATCGGATGTGGATTACCTGGAGGCGCACGGAACCGGGACGGCTGTGGGCGACCCCATCGAGATCGACGCCGTGGCCGATGTCTACTGCAGGGGACGCAAAACCGACCAGCCGCTTCTGATGGGTTCCGTAAAAACCAACATCGGCCACCTGGAGTCGGCTGCAGGGGTCGCCGGACTGATCAAGGCGGCGCTGGTCGTGAACCGGGGGGTGATTCCGAAACATCTGCATTTCCACAATCCCAATCCGAGCGTCGACTGGGATCGTCTGCCTCTGAGGGTGACCTCAGAGATGATGGACTGGCCGCGAATTCCTGGACGGCCGCGGCTTGCGGGGGTGAACTGCTTCGGAATCTCGGGGACGAATGCCCATCTCGTGGTGGAAGAGTACGAGGCGCCGGACGGAGTCTCCGCCGACGGCCACACCAGCGCCGGCTCGGCGCAGCCGGTGGCGGTTTCGCTCCCGGCAAACATGCCGGGCCTGCCGTTGCCGGCGAGGGCCGCGCCGCGCCGCGCCCGTCTCCTGCCTCTCTCGGGAAAGTCCGAGACCGCGCTCCGTGAACTTGCGGAGCGGTACCTGTCATGGCTCGACGATCAGCCCGGCGACCTGTCCACCGAAGGCGCCGCTTCGGGAGCGGCGCTCTCGGACATGGCGTGGACGGCGGGCGTGGGACGAAGTCATTTCGATCGCCGCGCCGGAGTCGTCTTCCACGACGCCAGCGACTTGCGGGAACGGCTCGGTGTGCTGGCGGGATCCGGCGGAGACTCGGAAGCGAGGGCAGCGGCCAAGGTGGCGTTCGCCTACACCGGACAGGGGAGCCAGTGGGCCGGCATGGGACGAACTCTCTACGAGACCGAACCGGTGGTTCAGGCCATTCTGGACCGGTGCGAGGCGATATTCCGGGAAGAGAGGGGCGCCTCGTTGCTGGACACGATGTTCGGCCGGAGTGGAGATGACGGAACGCTGGGTGAAACGGCGTGGGAGCAGCCGGCCCTCTACGCACTGGGATGCGCCCTCACCGGGCTCTGGTGGAGCGTGGGCGTCCGTCCCGCCGTGGTGGTGGGGCACAGTATCGGGGAGTTGGCGGCGGCGCAGGCGGCCGGAGTCTTCAGCCTGGAAGATGGCATGCGGTTCGCCTGCACTCGGGGCGCATTGATGTCGGAAATGGCAGAGGGCGCCATGGCCGCGGTGTTCGCACCGCCGGCACGGGTGGCCGCAGCCGTCGCAGCACTGAATGCAACGACTTCCGCCCTCGAATTGAATATCTCCGCGGACAACGGATCCCATCAGGTGGTCAGCGGCACGGTCGCGGCAGTCGATGCCGTCTCGGAGCGCCTCGAATCGGAAGGAGTCCGGGTCAGGCGCCTGAACACGGCCAAGGGGTTCCACAGCGCCCTGGTGGAGCCGATCCTCGAGGCACTGGAGGCGTCCCTTGACGGCGTGGCGATCCGGCCTCCCGTCCTGTCCATCGTCAGTAACCTGACGGGCCGTGCAGTGGAACCGGACCGATTGCTGGACGGGTCCTACTGGCGGCGGCACGCCAGGCAGCCGGTGGCTTTCGCCCAAGGCGTCAAGACGCTGGCGGATCTCGGAGTGGATCTGGTGGTCGAGATCGGCCCGCGCTCGATCTTGGCTCCAATGGCGCTCTCCGCCTGGCCGGAGTCATCCGGGACGGCGGCGCCGGGCGTCCTGTCGAGCTTGCGCCCGCCGTCCGGGAACGCACCGGGAGCCGAAAGCGACGGCGGTTTCGTGAATGCCGTCGCGGAGGCCTACCAGGCGGGACTCCCGATCCGTTTCGAGGGGCTGTTCGCCGGCGAGTCCCGGCGCCGGATTTCGTTGCCGGGCTATCCCTTCCAACGCACGCGCCACTGGCTCGAGGCGCCGAAGCGGCAGTCCAGGGCCGCCGGACACCCCCTGCTGGGTATCCGCCACGAATCCGCGGGCGGCGAGACCACCTATGAAACGGAACTGTTCCCGTCGGATCCGGCGTGGCTGGACGATCACCGCGTGTTCGGCCGGATTGTGGCGCCGGGTGCCCTCTACGGAGCGATGGCGGTTTCGGCCTCTCTCGCCGAGGGGAGAGGCCCGGTGACCTTGGAGGAGATGCAACTTCACAACGCGATGGTCCTCCCGGAGGAGGCCTCGGAGAACGGTGCGGGCGAGCGCGGCCGGACCTTGCAGGTGGTGCTCCATGCTTCCGGGGGGGCGTCGTCCCGGGACGTCCGGATCTACAGCCAAGGGAGCGAAGGGGAATGGACGGTCCACGTCGAAGGTCGCATGTCGCCCGGCGCGTCCACGCCCGAAACCGGACGGCGGATCGATCTGGAAGGCCTGAAAGCCGGGCTGTCGTCCTCGGATGTGGCCGCCTACTACCGCGCCAGGGCGGGCACAGGCGTCGATCTGGGCCCGTACTTCAGGACGTTGCGCCGATTGTGGTCCCGGCCGGGCGAGGCGTTGGGCGAGGTCTCCTTCCCGGAAGGTCTCGGCCGGAACGGGCTGGACGTCCACCCGCTGGTGCTGGACGGGTGTTTTCAGGTCGTGGGCGCCGCGCGCAACCTGGCCGGACCCCACGGTTCGGTAACCTATCTGCCCTTCGGTTGGGAGCGGCTGTGGCTGACCACCGGGAAGCTGCCGGATCGGGTGTTCTGCCACGTGCGCATGAGCGAGGCGTCCCGCGAGGCGGATGCGGAAGCGGGCGAGCCGCCGGAAGTACTGAGCGGCGAATTACGCATCTACGATCCCAACGGCGTACTGCTGGGTGGGCTGAGCGGGTACACCGTGAAGCGGGCGACGCGTGCGGCGCTGCTCTCGGCGGTCGAAGGAGTGAAGGAACTCCTCTACGAGGTTGTATGGCGTGAACGCGACCTTCCACCGGGGCTGCTTTCTGCGGATTTCTTCCCCGGACCGACGTCGGTGAAAGGCGCATCGCAGCTTTTCTCGGACTACCTGACGGACGCGGGAGTCGATCCCGACGACAGGGACGCCCTGTTGAAGGACCTGGAGCGATGGTCGCGGTCCTTTGCCCTTGCGACGCTGGACAAGTTGGGTTGGCAGCGCACGGCAGGAGCGGTCGTGGCCCCTGAAGACCTGCGGAAGCAGTTGAACGTCATCGGCGAACACAAAAAGCTCTTCCGCCGAATGCTCGAGATGGTGGCCAAGTCGGGAGTATTGGCTGAGAAGGGCGACAGATTCGCCGTCCTGGTGGGATCGGGTGACCCTTGGCCGGAAGGAATGCCTCCGGATCCCGAGGGGCATGCCGCGGCGATGGCCCGGCGATTCCCTCACGGCTTGATTGAGGTGGGGCTGTTCCGGCGCTCGGGCGGCGCCCTCGCCGACGTGCTTCGGGGCCAGGCGGACCCGCTGACGCTCCTGTTCAGCAGCGGAGAGCCGACCGCGGCCGATCTTTACCTGAAGGCTCCGGTGGCGCGCGCGGCGAACCGGATGCTGCAGGAGGCGGTTCAGGCACTGGTGGCGGCACTGCCCGAGGGAAGGCGGCTCAGGGTGATCGAGGTCGGCGCGGGCACGGGGTCGGCGACTGCATCGGTGCTTCCGGAGCTCCCGGAAGGGCGATTCGAATACATGTACACCGACATCTCGGCGGGCTTCTTTGCCGAAGCGGAGGAGCGTTTCGGCGACGCCGGCGGCTGCATCGAATACCGTCCGCTGGACATCGAGAAAGACCCGGTCGGCCAAGGCTTCGATGCCCACGGCTATGACCTGCTGCTCGCGTCAAATGTGCTGCACGCCACGCGGTACCTGGAGGAGACGTTGGGTCACTGCCGAAGACTCCTCGCGCCATCCGGACAGTTGATCGCACTCGAGAACCTCAGCGGTTTGGGTTGGATGGACCTGACTTTCGGACAGTTGGACGGTTGGTGGCGGTTTGCCGACGACTACCGTCCGCACCACGCCCTGGCGAGTCCTTCGGTGTGGCGGCAAGCGCTTGGGGACGCCGGATTCGAAGAAGCGGAGGTCCTGGGTGTGGACGAGTCCGATTCGGCCAGGACGCCGGACAAGGGCGTCATCGTGGCGCAAGGTCCGGCGGAGGCGACGGAAGCCCGAGGCGTGTGGGTGTTGGCCGCCGACCGGGGCGGAGCGGCGGAGAAGCTGGCAACCGATTTGGCGGCTCGGAACCAGACCGTCATCCATGTAGGCGGCGATTCGGCGGACAACGAGCGGCCGAAAGCGGGCGGTCCCGGCGTCTTCGAAGCGGCTTTGGATATGGGGCGGCGCGAGTCGTGGCGATCGCTGATCGACAGCCTGCCTCCGGACGTTCCGTTTTACGGCATGGTGCATCTCGTGGCACTGGACGGTCACGGTGCCCAAGCAGCCCCCGAGGAAATAGCGGAGGACGTGAAACGAGCGGGAGCGAGCGCACTGGCCATGGTGCAGGGCGTGGGCGACTCCGATCTGCTGCCTGAAAAGGGAATCTGGTTTGTCACTCGAGGAGCGCAGGTATTGGAGCGTGAGCTGGGCGGCGAACTTGCCGGCGCGGCCCTTTGGGGTTTCGGCAAGGGAGTGGCCCGGGAAGCAGCGCATCTGCAGCCGAGGATGATCGATCTGGATCCCGGCGAAAGGGCGGCCGAACCGGACCTGGTCAACGAGTTGATGTATCCGGACCCGGAGAATCACATCGCGTACCGATGGGGACGGCGCCGGGTCTCACGGCTGGTTCGGGCGGAATCGGAGGCGGAGCGCCTGGCCCTGCCCCAAGAGCCGGGCTGGGTCCTGGCTCCGGACCCGAGCGGGGTCTTCGATCAACCGTACGTCCAGCCGGTGCCGGCGCCGTCACTGGAGCCGAGGGAAGTCTGCGTCTCCGTGGAAGCGGCCGGGCTGAACTTCTGGGACGTATTTCGCTCGCTCGGCTTTATCGAGGAGGGGCGGTTGGGCCGGGAGATGTGCGGATACGTCGTGGATGTGGGCTCCGACGTGTCCAAAGTATCGGCCGGAGACCACGTGGTTGGTTTGGGATTCGGTGCGTTCGCACCGGAAATGGTCACCCACGAAGAGTTGGTGGCGCCCGCACCAGAGAGCTTCTCGGTGACGGGACTGGCAACGGTGCCGAGCGCATTCGTGTCGGCCGCGCTGTCCTTTGAGCTCTCCGGCCTGAACGCCGGCGAACGGGTGCTGATTCACGCCGGCGCCGGAGGCGTGGGTTTAGCGGCCATTCAATGGGTGCAGGCGGCGGGAGCGGAGGTATTCGCCACCGCAAGCTCCCGCAAGCAGGCTTATCTGAAATCGCTGGGTGTGGAACACGTGTTCGACAGCCGCCGGACGGCGTTCGGAAAAGAGATTCTGGAAGCCACGGATGGCAGCGGCGTGGACGTGGTGCTGAACAGTCTGACGGGAGAGGGCTTCATCGACGCGAGTCTCTCCTGCCTCAGGCAGGGGGGCCGCTTCGTGGAGATGGCCCGGCGGGACATCCTCAGCGAAGACGAGATGGCGGCGGTCCGTCCCGACGTCGCCTATTCCATCCTGGAACTGGATGTTCTGAAAAAGACCGATCCCGCATGGGTGGGAAGGGTCCTTCGGCGAGTGATGGAGCGCATTGAGGCGGGCGAGCTGAAGCCTATCGTCCACAGCCGGTGGCCGTTGGCCGAAGCCGGAGCCGCGTTGAGCTTCATGCGGTCGGCCCGGCACCTCGGGAAGATCGTCGTGACCACGCCTCCGCTCATGGGGAACCGGTTGCGCCAGAACCGGACCTACCTGGTGACCGGCGGTCTGGGCGGGATCGGATGCGCCGTCGCCGGCTGGCTGGCGGAACGCGGCGCCGGAGCCATCGTGCTGAATGGACGGCGCGCGCCCGAAGCCGACGCCGAAGCCGCGATCCGCGCGCTCAGGGAACGGGGGGCAACGGTCCATGTGGAGTTGGCGGATGTGACGGACGGGAATGCCGTGGACGCGATGCTGGCGCGCATGGACCGGGAACTGCCCCCCTTGGGCGGCGTGATCCACAGCGTCGGGGTGCTGTCTGACGGCGCGCTCACCAACCAGACCTGGGAGAGGTTCGAATCGGTTCTGTGGCCGAAAATACTGGGGGCCTGGCACCTGCATCGCGCCACCGTCGACCGCGACCTGGACATGTTCGTCCTCTACTCGAGCCGAGTCGGCGTGATGGGCAATCCGGGGCAGGCCAACCATGCCGCG
Source organism: Acidobacteriota bacterium (assembly GCA_965116695.1). Taxonomy (GTDB): domain Bacteria; phylum Acidobacteriota; class UBA6911; order RPQK01; family JAJDTT01; genus JAJDTT01. The sequence goes on along the minus strand of OZ220706.1, from coordinate 5,070,345 downwards.
GCCAATGCCTTCCTGGACCAACTGGCCGGCCACCGCCGCGCGCTGGGGCTCCCGGGACAGGCCATCGCCTGGGGAGCCTGGTCGGAAATCGGCGAAGCGGCGGAACAAAGGGAGCGGATCGACCGGCAGCGATCGGCGCTCGGCGGCCGCTGGTTTACTCCTCAGCAGGGCCTCAGGGCATTCGAACGGCTGGTTCGCCAGGACGTCACGCATTCCGTGGTGATGTCCATGGACTGGTCGGTATTCGAAGAGGCGGTCGAGGACCGGCCGCCACTGCTGGAGGATCTGCTGTCGACAGCGGCCGATGACGGTGCGGACGCCTCCGGCTCCACCAGAAACGTGCTGGCCCGGCTGCGGGAATCGCCCGGAGTGGAGCGCGAGGAGGTGTTGGTGGCGTTCCTGCAGGCGGAGGTGCAATCCGTGCTGCGGCTGCCGTCGGAACCGGCGCCAACCGTAGGTTTTTTCGATCTCGGGATGGACTCGCTGATGGCCGTGGAGTTGCGGAATCGGCTGAACCGGGCGTTTGCCGAGGAGTACACCGCGTCCAACACCATCGTGTTCGACTACCCCGACATCGCTACCCTCGCCCGTCATCTCGCAGAAGAGCTCGGCCAAGTCGAGGACGTACCCGTGCCGGAGCCTCAACCCGTACCGGAGCCTCCACCCGGGCCTGAGCAGCGTCCGGCGTATCAGCCTGAGGAAGACGCTATTGCGATCGTGGGCATGGCGTGCCGCTTCCCCGGCGCCCCGGATCTTGCAGCGTTCTGGCATCAGCTTGAGGCCGGCGCGGACGCGGTGACCGACCGGCGCCCCGGTTCCCAGCCTTGGAGCGACCTCGCCGGGGACCTGCCGCCTGGATACGCCGCCTACTGCCGGGGCGGGTTTGTGGAAGAGATCGAAGAATTCGATGCGAGGTTCTTCCGGGTTGCGCCGATCGAGGCGCGCATGATGGACCCGCGGCAGCGCATGCTTCTGGAGACGAGTTGGCAGGCTCTGGAGGACGCCGGGATCGATCCGGACGGGTTGCGGGGCAGCCGCACCGGAGTCTATGCCGGTATTGCGGCCAGCGAATATCGGGACCTGATGGCAAAGAACGACTACGGCGTGGGTTACCTGGGCAACGCCGCCAGCATGACCGTCGGACGCGTCGCATTTCATCTGGGTCTCGAGGGACCGACGATCCCGGTGGAACTCAACTGCGCGTCGTCGCTGGTCGCGGTGCACCACGCGGTCGCGAGCTTGCGCCAAAGTGAAGTGGATCTGGCACTTGTGGGAGGCGTGAGTGCAATCCTGTCGCCTGAGATAACGAGGGCGATGGCGGACTTGGGCATGTTGTCGAAGGCAGGCCGGTGCAACGTATTCGATGCCTCCGCCGACGGCTTCGTGCGGGGGGAAGGCTGCGGAATGGTCGTCCTCAAGCGGCTCGGCGAGGCGCAGGCCGACGGCGACCGCATCTGGGGCGTGATTCTCGGGTCGGCCGTCAACCAAAACGGGGCAAGCGCCGGACCGACGGTGCCGAACGGCCCGGCGCAGGAACGGGTGATCGAGGAGGCGCTATCGCGGTCGGCAGCATCTCCACGGGACGTGGACTACCTCGAGGCCCACGGGGTCGGGTCGGCGTTGGGCGACCCGATAGAAGTGCAGGCGGCGGCGGCGGTGTACGGCAAGGGACGTGAAGCGGACCGCCCGCTGTTGATCGGCTCGGTCAAGGGCAATATCGGCCACCTGGAGACGGCTGCCGGCGTTGCCGGCCTCATCAGAGTCCTCCTGGCCATGAAGCACGGCGTGATTCCCAAGCAATTGCACTTCCAAAACCCGAATCCGAATGTGGACTGGGACCGGCTCCCCGTAACGGTGACATCCGAGGCGACGGACTGGCCTCGTCACTCCGATCGGCCGGCGCGGGCGGCAATCAGCGCATTCGGGGTTTCGGGAGCGAACTCCCACATCGTGGTGGAGGGGTACGGAACAGCCAATGGCGGCGATTCGGACCCCGGACCTCTGCCGGCGGGTTCCGCGCGGGCGGTCGCCGTATCTCTTCCCGAGCCGCTGTCGGACCTGCCACTGGCGGAGGAAGGAGAAATCCGGGCGCGCGCGTTCCGGCTGCTACCCTTGTCCGGCAAGTCGAGCGGTGCCCTGCGGCAACTGGCGGGGAGGTATGCGAGCTGGTTCGATGAGCGGACCGGGGAACCTTCTTCGACAGCGGCCGAAGAGGCGGTGACTGCGGATATGGCGTGGACGGCGGGCGTGGGGCGGACTCATTTCGATCACCGGGCCGCAATCATATTTCACGATGCTCCGTCGTTGCGTGCCGGACTGAAGACCATCGCCGAAGGAAACGGACGGCCGGAGCCGGCGACGGCCAAAAAGGTGGCGTTCGTGTTCACCGGAGAGGGCAGTCAGTGGGTCAGCATGGGCCAGGCTTTGTATGAAAGCGAGCCGGTGGTGCGGGCGGTTCTGAATCGCTGTGATGAAATGCTGCGGGAACAACGGGGCGTGTCGCTGTTGGACGTGATGTTCGGACGATCCGGTCCGGACGAAATTTCGGACCTGCCTTCGTTGGCGCAGCCAGCCGTATATGCACTGGAGTGCGCACTAGCGGCGCTCTGGTCAAGCGTGGGAATTCGGCCCAGAGTCGTGTTGGGCCGGGGCGTCGGGGAATTGGCGGCGGCCCAGGCGGCAGAGGTGATGAGCCTGGAGGAAGGGCTTCGACTGGCTACGGAGAGGTCACCGCTGCAGGCGACCCGGCCGCAGGACGAGGCGGCGGCACCCGGGATGGAGAATCCGGACGCATTCTTGCAGGGAATCTCGTTCGCGCCGCCGTCGTGCGCCGTCCTCAGCGGCTCCATGGGACGTGTCATGGAGCCGAAGGAGGTAACAGACGGCGAGTACTGGCGCCGGCAGACGAATGAACCGGCAGCAATGGGCGATTGCGTCCGTACACTGAAGAGACTTGGCGTTGACGCCATCTTGGAAATTGGTCCCGATGCCATACTGGGGCCGAAGATCGTCAGGTCCTGGCCTCATCCACGCGGCGGCAGCGGGGCGACTCGTGCGCCGGTCGTGCTGCAGAGCATGCGCCGCGCGTCCGGGAAGGAAAAGGAATCGGCGACAGCGTGTGACGGCTGCTTTGCGGAGGCAGTCGCAGGAGCGTACGAAGCGGGTCTTGCGGTTTCCTTCTCCGGACTGTTTTCGGGAGAGGTCCGCCGCCGGATCTCTCTGCCTGGCTATCCATTTCAGCGGCGGCATCACTGGTTCCAAGCGTCGGCGCAGAGTGTTTCCACCTCTTCAGGTTGACGCATTCTCCGAGGAGACCGGAACGGCGAGCCGGTTGACGCGAACCCGTCCGCCGGCGAAAAATGATCCGCAATTGATTGACTTTTGGAAACCTCCTTGGTAGTTTCCCCGTCGATATTTGTCCTTCTAACTGGATATTTGTCCTTCTAACTGAATGAAAGGATCGAAGCTATGGCCTCAGTCGAGGAACGTGTCAGACAACTCGTTGACGAAAATCTCGAAGTGGACGGGCGCCCGTTAGGCCGACCTCTGGATCTGAACACCAATCTCATCGAGGCCGGTGTTTCCTCTATGGATGCCGTTGCGTTCATGCAGGTGGTTTCCAAGGAGTTCAACATCACCATTCCTCCGGAAGAGTGTGCGAAGATTCGTTCCGTCGGGATGTTGGTCGAGTACCTCGATTCGCACGCCGGTTGAACACTCCTGGACCCGCGGATCGTCAGCCGGCGGCGTGACGGTCACCGGCGTCCTTGCAATCCACCGGGACGTTCGTCGCTCGCTCGATCCCCCGCTACTACGTGATCGGTGGAACAAACCGAACCGGCCATGTCCCAGTCCGTGCGTAAGTGTTCGTGGCGTTCGTTCAGGGAATCCGGTAAGGTTTCCATCCTGCTCGCCGACCTGACTCCCACCAGCGCATCCGAAGAGGGCAAATGGACTTAGTCCTATTCGAGGGAACAGGGGCGTTTGCGCCGCTACCGCACTCCTGATCCCAGGCGCTGCTTCGCCTTTCCTTGGGCCAGCGGTGACTTTTTGGGGAAACCACCGACTTGACTGACGCCTGGAAGATACCCGAGCCGCTCTCGACTCGTCATGTCCGCGTGGACGATGTCACCACGATCACGCTGAGACGCCACGGAAACCCGGCGGGTCCGCGACTCGTTCTGTGCCACGGCAACGGACTGGCCATCGATCTCTACTACCCTTTCTGGTCGCTCCTGACCGATGAATTCGACCTGGTCATCTATGACCTCCGGAACCATGGTTGGAATAACGTCGGCAATCTGCGAGAGCAGAACATTCCGACGCTGATTCGTGACCACGACTGCCTTCTTGAGGCGATCGACGCACATTTCGGGAAGAAGCCGCAAATCGGAGTATTTCATTCCGTTTCGGCTCTGATCACACTCTTGTCGCCGACCCGGGGAAGCGGATTCTCGGCGCGCGTGCTGTTCGATCCACCCCTGTGCAGGCCGGATAACAGCTACGAAGAATTCGAGCGGGCCGCGACGCGACTCGCCGCCATGACCCGGCGCCGCACGGACCGCTTCAAAAGCAGGGGAGTTTTCGCTGACTTTCTTCCGTATTTGCCGGTCTTCCAACGTGTCGTGCCGGGTGTCTGCGATCTCGTGGCCATGACGACGCTTCGGGAGTGTGCCGATGGAGACGGTTTCGAGCTCCGCTGCCCACCCGAATATGAAGCACAGCTCGTGGATTACGCGGGAGCGTTTGCCGTGCTCGTGGACTTTGATTCCCTTAGCTGCCCGACCAAGGTCATTGGGGCGGACCCGACGCTGCCGTACTCCTACCTCCCCACCATGGATATGAGCAATATCCTGACCGTCGACTACGACTTCATTCCGGAAGCGACGCACTTGATGCAATTGGAGCAACCGCAGGAGTGTGTCGCAGCCTTGCGTGAATTCATCGATCCCATTGTCCGAACCTGACCCGACCCGTCACCCGCAAGCGGGCGCCGGATAATCTCAATGCGCCTTTGGAGCCTGCATCCCCGGTACCTTGATCCCCGAGGGCTGGTGGCCCTGTGGCGAGAGGCTCTCCTGGCCCAAGCGGTGCTCAGAGGCGAATCGAGCGGGTACCGGCATCATCCCCAGTTGGTCCGGTTTCAATCGCAATCGGCGCCGGTGTCGTTCATCGCCGAATATCTCCGGGCCGTCTACGCCGAATCGGCGGCTCGAGGGTACCGGTTCGATTCCGGCAAGATCGCGTCCGGCCGTACGACCGGGAGGATCGACGTCACGCTCGGTCAGGTCCGGTTCGAATGGCGTCACCTGATCAAGAAGCTGGATGCACGGGCCCCCGAGTGGCGCCGCTCACGGATCGAAGATGAGTCCCCACAGCCTCACCCGCTGTTTCGCGTCACGCCCGGCGGGGTCGCGGATTGGGAAAAACACTAGCCCGCTTGTCGTGCCTGGGAGGGTGCCGTCCGGCTTGAAGAATCGAAGGCTCCTTGAATCGGCCGGACAACGATCTTATTTTAGGGGCGACCGTCCGCTCATCGGGGGATTGAATCCCACATGTGATTCCGATGGGAGAGGGAGACATCGATTTGTCTAAAAGAGACTACTACGAAGTTCTGGGGGTGGATCGCAAGGCCACCCAGCAGGACCTGAAGGCGGCGTACCGGAAGCTCGCCATCAAGTACCACCCGGACAAGAATCCGGGAGACAAGCAGGCCGAAGAGCGTTTCAAGGAGGCCGCCGAAGCCTACAGCGTACTGATCGACTCGCAGAAGCGGGCCCAGTACGACCGCTTCGGCCATGCCGGCGTGAGTGGCGCCGGAGGCCCGGGAGGAGGATTCAGCGGCGATCCCTTCGCCGACTTCAGCGATATCCTGGGCGATCTGTTCGGTTTCGGCGACGTCTTCGGCGGCGGACGCTCCGGGCGCGGCACACGGGCCCGCCGGGGCGCCGATCTGAGGTACGATTTCAGAATCTCATTCGAGGACGCCGTCTTCGGAGCCACGACGAAGATCAAGATTCCCAGACAGGAGACGTGCGATTCCTGCAACGGCACCGGCGCCGATCCCGGAAGCGGTCCTGTCACCTGCCCGGCCTGTCAGGGCCAGGGCCAGCAACGCTACCAGCAGGGTTTCTTCACCATCAGCCGCACCTGCTCCCACTGCCAGGGCTCGGGACGGATCATCAAGAACCGGTGCCGCCGGTGCCGCGGAACGGGCCGGGTTCAGCGGGAGAAGGTCCTGGAGATCAAGATTCCGCCCGGCGTCGACCAGGGTTCGAAGCTGCGCATCGTCGGCGAAGGAGAGGCCGGTCCCAACAAGGGACCTTCGGGAGACCTCTATGTGGTCCTTTCCGTCGAGGAACACCCCTTCTTCCGCCGTGATCAGAACGACCTCCACTGCGAGCTTCCGGTAAGTTTCGTTCAGGCCGCGCTGGGAACCGAACTGGTGGTCCCGACATTGGAGGGGACGGAAAAATTGCGGCTTCCCGAAGGCACACAGCCCGGCACGGTGTTCCGTCTCAGAGGGCGCGGGGTCATGAGTCCCCGGGGACACGGCCGCGGGGACCAGTTCGTCAAAGTCAAGGTCACTTTTCCGAAACGGCTGGGCCGGGAACAACGGGAGTTGCTCCTCCAATTGGACGCCATCGAGAAATCGAGCCCGGACAATGAGGGCTTCTTCGGCAAGGTCAAGGAAGTGTTCGGGTAGGGATTGACGGCCCGGCGTTCATTCACCGTCCCCTTTCCCCGCACCCTGGTGAGGAATGCGGGCCAGTTGACTCGCCTCGGAGGCGTCCATACACTCCCCCGGATGAAGCGGATCGCGGTTCTGCCGGCACTCGTCCTTCTCTCCGGATCCCTGTTCGGTCAAGAGCGTCCGCTGCATACGGAACCCGCCAGCACCGTTCCCGAAGGCATGACCCGCTTCGGACTCGGCTTCGAATACCTCCAGGACGCCACTTACCGGCTCTCGGGGCTGAAGGGGAACCTGACCCGCGGCGGCATCTGCGATCTGCGCTTCGGGGTCGGACCCAAAGCCGAACTCCAGATGGGCTGGACCGTTCAGGAATTCCTGTCCATTTCCGGGAGGTCCCCGGCTCCCCATACGGACAAACTCGCCTTTTCCGGAAATTCGACCAGCGACTATGGCGACCTTTTCGTCGGCTCCAAGGTCCGTTTCATGGATGAGAAGAACGGTTGGCCGGCGATGGGGCTGCACTTCCTCGCCCAGATCCCCATCGCTTCAAACGAAACCGGAATCGGAAATGACGTGACCAACATCTTTTCCGCCCTCGTATTGGAGCGGCACTTCGGCCGCCTGAAGGGCTTCATCAATATGGGTCTCGCCCTCTTGGGGGACCCGTTGGACGCGGCGGCCCAGGATGACCTGGTTCTGTATGGAGTCGGGATGATCTACCCCGTGACTTCCAGCATGAATCTGGTGGGCGATATCTACGGAAGGGCCGGGTCCGGCCGTCACACGGGAATCCCGGTGTCACCCGACATCATTGCCAGTCGATCAGGAATCGGAACCGAGCAACAGAAGAGGCTGCGAATTGCCTTGGAGATCCGGGTTGGAGAAGGGCTCTACTTCGATCTGGGCGCCTTTGCCGGGTTGCGAGACACCGACCCGTCCACCGGCGTGGTCTTCGGACTTTCGAAGGCGTTCAAGTCTCCGTTCTAGACGCGGCGAGGCCTCAACTACAGCCCGACGTGGTGCCGCAGACGGTGCACACGTAGCAGTTTCCGTTCCGCTGCATCAGGTTCCCGCACTGGAGACAGGCGGGCGAGTCCGCTTGGACATCCTGCACCAGCTTTCCCGAGGGGCTGGCCGGTTCGGCAGACCGCGAGTACTCGGGGAAACTCACCTGGACGCCATCCTGGACGCTGCCGTTGGGCTGGACCTGGTGGATCCCGAGCGCCTCCTGGATCTCGGTGTCGAGGAATCGACTCGCCAGGTACCGGACCACGTAATCGGGAATGGACGTGGCAAAGGGAATCTGGGGATTGTCGGTAAATCCAGCCGGTTCGAAGCTCATGTGAGAGAACATGCGGACATAGTCTTCCAGGGGCACACCGCGTTGAACTCCCATGGATATGGCGATGGCCCACGCCATGGCCATGCCCTGCAGCGTCGATCCCTGCTTCGAGAAATTGACGAAGATCTCGCCCAACTCTTCGTCTTCCGGATACATCCCCATGGTCAGGAAACCCTTGAAACCACGAATTCGGAATTCATGCTGCAGCGCCGGATGATCCTTGGGCATGTTCCGGTGCTGAGCCGCGTGAACCTGACGGCGGCTGTCCTTGGTCGACAGCGGCTGGACCAACTTGCATCCGTCCCGATAGATGGAGACGGACTTCATCCCGTGTTTCCAGCCCTGGACATAGGCGTCCTTGATCTCCTCGACCGTGGCCGAATTGGGCAGGTTGACGGTTTTGGAAATGGCCCCGGAGAGAAAAGGCTGCACGGCGCCGCACATCTTGATGTGCCCCATGGGATGAATGGAGCGGACCCCGTTCGCCGGCGAGTCCGCGCAATCGAACACCGGGAGATGGTCCCGCACCAGGTTGGGGGCGCCCTCTACCGTATCCTTGCGGTTGATATAGTCCAGAATCGCCTTCTGCTCACCCTCGTCGTACCCCAGAGTCCGGAGAGCCCGGGGGATGGTGTGGTTGACGATCTTGAGGGTGCCTCCGCCGACCAGCTTCTTGATCTTCACCAGCGAGAAGTCCGGCTCGATGCCGGTGGTGTCGCAATCCATCATGAAGGCGATGGTCCCCGTCGGCGCCAGCAGGGTCACCTGTGCGTTCCGGAAACCCGATTGAGTCCCCTTCTCGATGGCTTCGTCCCAAACCTCCATGCCGGCGTGAAGCAGGTTCATGGGCACCAGGGCCGAATCGATCTGCGAGAGGGCGCTCCGGTGCTTGTGGATGACGCCCATCATGGGAATACGGTTGTCCTCAAACCCGGCGAACGTCCCCATGCGCTCCGCGATCCGGGCGCTGGTCAAGTAGGCCTGTCCCGTCATCAGCGCGGTGATGGCGGCGGCCGTGTTCCGCGCCTGGTCGCTGTCGTAGGGCAGCCCCTGCGCCATCAGATACGCTCCCAGATTCGCGTATCCCAATCCCAACGTCCTGAAGTCGTGACTGATCTCTTCGATCTCTTCGGTGGGATAGCTGGAGTTGTCGACGATGATCTCCTGAGCCAGGATCAGGACCGAAACGGCATGACGGAAGGACTCGGTGTCGAACTGTCCGTCCGGCTTCAGGAACTTCATCAGGTTCAGAGAGGCCAGATTGCATGCCGAGTTGTCCAGGAAGACGTACTCGGAGCAGGGATTGCAAGCGTTGATGGGGCCGGCGTTGGGACTGGTGTGCCACTCGTTGAGAGTGGTCTTGAATTGCAGGCCGGGATCGCCGCACTGCCAGGTCGCTTCGGCAATCCAATGCATCATGTCGGCGGCCTTGTAGACGCGGTCGACCTTGCCGTCGGTGACCCTTCGAGTTCGCCACTCTCCGTCGGAAACCACGGCCTGCATGAATTCGTCCGTCACCCCGACGCTGTTGTTGGCGTTCTGGAACTGGACGGACCGGTAGGCCTCACCGTCGATGGAGTCGTCGTATCCCAACTCGATGAGCTGCTGAGCCTTCTTCTCCTCCTTGGCCTTGCACCAGATGTATTCCTCGATGTCGGGATGTTCGGCGTCCAGAATGACCATCTTGGCGGCCCGGCGCGTCGCGCCGCCGCTCTTGATCGCTCCGGCGAAGCTGTCGTATCCCCGCATGAAGGAAACGGGACCCGAGGCGAAGCCGCCGGCGGAGAGGGGTTCCGTGGAGGCGCGGATCCTGGACAGGTTCACGCCCGAGCCGGACCCGCCCTTGAAGATGGTGGCTTCGGTCCGGGCCAGCTTCATGATGTGCTCCATGGAATCGTCCACGGTGTTGATGAAGCAGGCGGAGCACTGGGGTTTCTTCTTGATCCCCACGTTGAACTGAACCGGCGAATTGAAGGCCGCGACCTGGTGCAACAGCAGATAGCTCAACTCATAGTTGAAGGTCTTGGCGTCGGCGTCCGAGTCGAAGTAGTCCGTCTTGGAACCCCAACCCGTGATGGTGTCGACGATGCGCCCGATGAGCTGCTTGACGCTCCGCTCCCGCCCGGGGGTGCCCAGATGCCCGCGGAAGTATTTGCTGGAAACGATGTCGGTGGCCCGTTGGGACCAGAACTTGGGAAACTCCAGGTCGTCTTGGCGAAAGCTGACCTTGCCCGTCTTCCAATCCTTGATTTCCGCAGAACGCGTCTCCCATTCCACGTCATCGAAGGGATGGATGTCTGGTCTGGAGAAATGGTGCTCAATTCGAATCCGAGACCCCGATGCCGCTTCCGCCGCCAGCTTCCCCATCTTCCCCTCCTGATACTTGGTGTTCGTGCTGTCTCCGTCAGGAACCGCAGTTCGACAAAAAGTGCGGCGGATTTTAGCAAGCGACTCTGACACCCTCGGGAGGGCCGTCAGGAGGGCCGTTTTCCGAACAGATTCGACCCGGGCCGTTTTCCGAACAGATTCGACCCGATCCTGAGCAGGGTGGCCCCTTCCTCGATGGCCACGCGATAGTCGTGGCTCATTCCCATGGAAAGACCGGTGACGGGCTCCGGACGGGTCCGGCTGATTTCCCGGGCCAATCGGGCCAACTGCCGAAAATAGGGTCTCGAGGCTTCCGGGTCCGCGGCATAGGGTGGGATCGCCATCAGGCCCCGGAGAACCAGAGGCGGCGACCGGTCCACCAGCCTCACGAGTCGTTCCGCGACGCCGGGGCCGACGCCGTATTTCTGTGCCTCCCGGCCCAGATTGACCTGGATGTAGACGGGGAGAGCCTTTCCCATCTCCCGGGCGCATCGGGCCACCCTCAAGACGAGCTTCTCGCTGTCCAGGGTCTGGATCACGTCGAAGAGCTCGACCGCCCGGCGCACCTTGTTGGATTGGAGATGTCCGATCAGATGCCACTCCAGTGCGGGATCGCCCACGGCGGGAATCTTGGCCGCTGCCTCCTGTACCCGGTTTTCGCCGAAACGGGTCTGGCCGGCCGCGGCGGCATTTGAAACGACCGGGGCGGGAAACACCTTGGTCACGGCCAGAAGCTGAATGTCGCGCCCGTCCCGGCCGCAGGAACGCGCCGTCCGGTCGATTTCGGCCAGCAGATTCTCCAGCCGGGACCTAAAGTGCTGCATCGACTGTAGGGGCACCCCTTGTGGGTGCCCCCCTTGTGGGTGCCCGTCCTTGTGGGTGCCCGCCGCCGCCCCATTCTGACCGGCCCGGGGAGGGCGGCCACAAGGTCGCCCCTACACCCATCGAATCCTATGTTACCATGGCGCACCCTGGTTTCAGGGTGGAGCGGAGGGCTTGCTTTTCGGCATCGGCGGAGGCCCTGTGGGCCGATTCATAGCACTCGAAGGCATCGAGGGTTCGGGAAAAACGCTGCAGTTGTCGCTGCTGTCCGACGAGTTCAAGAGACGCAATATCCCCATCGCCGTGACCCGGGAGCCGGGCGGCACTCCCTTCGGAACCCGGCTGCGCCGCATCCTCCTGGAATCCGGGGGACCCGGCCGGGAGGCCGAGGCCGAGTTGCTCCTCTACCTGGCGGACCGGTTTCAGCACCTGGCGGAGGTGATCGAACCGGCGCTCCGGCAGGGGCGAACGGTCCTCTGCGATCGCTACCACGCCGCGACGCTGGCCTACCAGGGTTACGCCCGCGGCATCGGATTCCCGCTGGTCGATGAGCTTGCCCATGCTCTCCGGATCCGCCTGCCCGATCTGACCCTGATCCTGGATCTGGAGGTGGAATCCGGCTTGGCGCGCGCCCGCAGGAGGAATGCCGTCGAGGGCAATCAGGCTTGGGGCCGCTTCGAAGCCGAGACCATGCGGTTCCACCGGCGGGTCCGGGAGGGATATCGACAGCTGGCAGAGCGGGACCCGGACCGGATCACGCTGGTGGACGCTTCCGGGAACCCGCAACAGACACTGAAGAAACTGCTGGCCGAACTGGAGGGGAAGGCACTGATCGGCTAGCTCTCCCGGCAAGGAGGGGCGCCGGCAAGAGGAGGAGATGGCCGCCAAGCGTCGCGCCGCCAGGCGCAGCCCGTCCGATGGTTCCGGTTCCGGCGGGTCGCCGGGATACGGTTTGGTCCGCCTGAAGGACTTCATCGGGAATCAGGAGCTCGTCAGCCGGCTGATGAGGGCTTCGCTGCCCCAGTCCGCTCTCTTTGCCGGACCCGAAGGAGTCGGCAAGAAAACCCTGGCACTGGGGCTCGCCGCCCGGACCGACTGTAGAAACCGGTCCGGCGGGGACTTCTGCGGAAACTGCGAATCGTGCGCGAAGGTGGCGGGAGGCAACCATCCGGATATCCGCCTCATCCAGGCCACCGGGGCTTCCATCGGGATCGAGACCGTCCGCCATTTGACCCGGGAAGCCCGTTTCCGGCCCTTTCAAGGAACCTGTCGCGTCTTCGTCCTGGACCGGGCGGAAAAGATGACCCGGGAAGCCGCCAACTCCATCCTCAAGACGCTTGAAGAGCCGGCCGAGACCAGCCGGATCATCCTGACGACGGCCTTTCCCAACCAGCTTCTCCCGACCATTCGGTCCCGTTGCCAACTCTTCGTTTTCCGGCCCCTGGCACGCAGCCAGCTCAGAAGTTATCTGGAGTTCCGTTACGGAGCCGAAGAGGCGGAGCTGCGGGCGGCATTCGCCGCGGGCAGCATCGGACAGGCCCTGCAGTTGGACCTGGAGCAGGCCCTGCAGGACCGGGACCGGATTCTGGCCGTGCTCCGGCAGTGGCTGTCGAACGCCTCCTTCACCCAACTCTTCGAGGCCTGCGAGGAGGAGCCCATGCGGCGCGACCTCAAGAGCAGAGAGCGAGTTCGGGAGTATCTGGAAACCTTGAGGCACATGGCTGAAGACCTTTATTTCCTTCGAACCGGCACCGAGTCCAGACTGGTGAACCTGGACCGCCGGGACCGGTTGCTGGAACTGGCGGAAAGAGTCGATCTGGACTGGATTCGGGATCTCCTTTACCATCTTCGGGAGGCGCGCGAGGATCTGGACAGGAACGTTCAGCCCCTCATCTGCTTTGAGACCCTCTGGTTGAAGCTGGCCGGAAGATCATGACATGCACGAATTGCTCACTCTGAGGTTCGGACTCCGTAAGACGATCGGCAGGTTCCTGGCCACGAACATGAGCTTTCGGATTGGAGACCGCTGTGTGGTCTCCACAGAGGGGGGCGTGGAGCTCGGGATGGTACTGGACAGTCGCCAACTCGACAGCAACGGGACCACGAAAACGACCCTGGGCAAGGCCCTGCGGCCGGCGACGGAACGGGACCTCTACCTGTACGAGAAAAAGAAGGACTGGGAGAATACGGCGTACCGTCTTTGCCGCAAGCAGATCAAGGCCCACAAGCTTCCCATGAAGCTGTCCGACGTCGAGTACATCTTCGACGGAAGCCGGGTCATCATCTACTTCACCGCGAATCGTCGAGTCGACTTTCGACGCCTGGTCAAACAGTTGGCGCGCCGGCTGCGGACCAGAATCGAAATGCGGCAAGTGGGAGCTCGGGACGAGGCCAAGCTCATCGGCGGACTGGGTTGCTGCGGCCTGGGACAGAACTGCTCGGCTCTGTTTCTGAAGGAACTGAAGTCGGTGAGCGTGCGAACCGTCAAACGCCAGGACTTGAGGATGAGCATGAACCGGCTCTCCGGCATGTGCGGCCGTCTCAAGTGCTGTCTGAACTACGAGGTCGACACCTCCCGCCGAAGATGCAATCAACGGCGGCGGCGGCGACGGCGGGGCAAACGGCCGAGAAATTAAGGAGGGGCGATTTCCAATCGCCCGGCCAGGAGCCTGCGCCGCCCTCAGCTACCCGGGAGTCCGGCGGTTGGAAAACCGCTCCCTTCCTCTTCTTCAGTCGGCCCCGCTGCCCAGCTTCTGTTGCAGACGCTTCGCCCGGCGCTCGAATTCGGGAACCTTCTTGGAGTCGGGCGCTGTCTTGAGAAAATCCCGGCAAGCCTGGATCGCCTGGTCGTATCGGGCCATTGTCTCCAGGGTCTTGGCCAGTTTCTCGTAACCCTCGGGCCATTCGGGACCGTAGAGAATCGCTTCCCGGTAGCGGACCTCGGCCGCCTTGTAATTCTCCCGTTTGTAGTAGAAGTTTCCGATCTCCACGGCCTTGCGGGCTTTGTCCGGATCGGGCTCGGGAGGGACCTCCTCCTGCTCCTGCGAGGAGGCGTCATCCGCTCGAATCAGGACCGGCTTGCGCCCCGATCTCCGGTCCTGCAGGGGCAGCGTCAATGCGAGAAGCAAAAGGGGGTAGAAGAGGGCCTTCATACAACCGTAACCTAGTCTATTTGCGGTGTCCCGTCTTGTCAAAAACAGGCATTTATGATAGTCTGTGTGAGACGGCGCTTTTAGAGATTCTCCTATCTCTTATTTGTTTTCATTTCAGCCACAAAACGAGAACAAGGCTCAGCCTAGGATGAGGTCACCATGGTTAACCGGAAACTGATACGCCCCTCACTTTCGGGACTGCGAGAGCAGAGTTCCAACAAGCACTCCAACGGCCCGAAGCGGCGGGTCCCCCCCGAACAGACCAACGCGGAGCAGTATTACTATCTCAAGCAGATGACGGGGAAAACCCCCATGGTGGTGCGACTCATCGACGGAGAGGAGATTCGGGGAGTCATCGAATGGTACGACCGAAACTGCATCAAGGTGAACCGTGAAACCGAGCCGAATCTCCTGATCCCCAAAAACGTGATCAAATACATCTTCAAGCAGTTTGAAGACAAGCCGGAGCTGGGTCCCAGACGCCGCGTCTGAGTCAGGAGTCCTCAAGTCCCAGATTATAGGCCCGTCCCAGGGCCTGAAGATTCAGATTCACCAGCTCTTCCGTCCTGAATTCCAGAGCGGCTTCGAGCGCCCGGTCGAACTCGCCGGAGTCCGCAAACCTGTAGGCGGGCAGAAGATAGCCCTCAGCCAGCAGGAACCAGTGGGCGAGCAGGGAGACCGCGACCTCCGTCCCTTCCCCGAACGGATAGATTTCGTGGAGCCGGACCTGGGTCACCGTGACCTGCTGCACAACGTGCATCTCGGCGAAGCCCGGACTGGAGGTCCATTCGAAAAAGCGGTTCAGGGCCGGCCCCACCGCCCCCGGTCCGGGAGGCGCGTGAGCGGGAAACAGAGGCTTGGCGGGGACCAGGCGCAGCTCTGCCTTCGTCCCGGGGATGACGGCGTCTCGCAAGGCAATCAGACCTTCGAGACCGGGCCGCCTCCCGCCGCGAGCCGCCTGCAGCAAGAACCGGAATCCAGCGCTGACGGCCCCCTCCGCCAAACCACCCCGGAAGGCCTCGAACTCCACCAATCCGGGTAGAATCCGCTGCCGGAGCAGTTCGCGGGAATCCCAATTCCCGGCTTCGAAGTGCTGTTTCCTTCGTGCCAATGCGGCAAAGCGGAGAGCCGTCCTCACCAGCTTCCCCCAATTCCGGCCAGGCCCGCGAGACGGCGAACGGCCGGCATCTGACGATTCATGAATCCGGATAGAGCGACGCCAACTCAACCATGGTCCGCACGCCGAAGCCGGTGGGACCCTTGTCGGCGCCACCCTCCTGAAACATGTCCACGCCGGCCATGTCGATGTGACACCAGGGCGTATCGCCGACGAATTCCTGGAGGAACTTGGCCGCCGTGACGGCGCCGGCCGCCCGCTTGCCCACGTTCTTGATGTCGGCAATATGACTGTCCAGGAGCGAGCGGTACTCGTCGTCGAGGGGCAGCCGCCAGAATTTCTCCCCGGCCCGGTCCGAGGCCTGGAAGAAACACTCCGCCAACCGGTCGTCATTGGAAAACAGGCCGGCCCGGACATGTCCCAGAGCGACGACGCAGGCGCCGGTGAGTGTGGCGATGTCCACCATGCAGGCCGGATTCAGACGTCGCGCATAGTGCATGGCATCGGCCAGAATCAGCCGGCCCTCCGCATCCGTGTTCAGCACCTCGATGGTCTTTCCCGACATGGAACGGACCACGTCGCCGGGGCGCTGGGCCCGTCCGCCGGGCATGTTCTCCACGGCCGGCAGGATGCCGACCACGTTCTTGCGCAACCGCAACTGGGAGACGGCCTTCATGGCGGCGAGAACGGCGCAGGCTCCCGCCTTGTCCGCCTTCATCTCCTCCATTCCCTGGGAGGTCTTCAGGGAGAGCCCTCCGCTGTCGAAGGTCACCCCTTTGCCGACCAGGACCACCGGCGGCGCGGCGTCGTCCTCGGCGCCGAAATGCTTGAGGACGATCATTCTGGCCGGCTCGTCACTCCCCCGGGCCACGGCCAGGAGCGCACCCATCCTCTCCTCCTCCATGGCCGGCTCGTCCAGGATCTCGATCTCCAGACCCGACTTCTCGGCGATCGACCGCGCTTCCTCCGCCAGCCGCGCCGGATTGATCCGATTCCCGGGCTGGTTGACCAGGGAACGAGCCAGATTGGTGGCCTCGCCGAGCACCTGCCCGCGGCTCAAGGCGTCCTTCAACTCAGTATTGCGCGCCGGATCGCCGGAGCAGAAAAGCGCCTGGCCGATCCTGGTCCGGCTTCGGTCCCGGGTCTTGTATTCGTCCGGTCCGTAGCTTCCGATGACCAGCCCCTCGGCACACGCCTGGATCGAGAGGGCGGAATCCGCTGCGTCCCAGCCTGCGACGGCAATGCGTTCGACTTGGGAGCCCCGAAATTTGCGCACCACCTGAACCATGCGGTCGCGGAGCCTGGCGCCGTCGCAATCGCTGCGGTGTCCGGCTCCCAGAAGGACCAGCCGGCGCGCCGAGACATCCGCGGGCCGGTGAATCACCAGGATGTCGCCATCGGCCCCCGTCCACTCTCCACTGGCGGCCAACTCCGACAGCAGGCCATCCATGCGTTCATCCGCCGACTGGTTCAGCCGGCCGGACTCCTCCTTCCGATGGAGAATCAGCACCACGGCATCGCAGTCCAGGCGATGCCACCTCGAATCGACCACTCCAAGTTCCATGCTCATCGACGCTTCAACTCCTGTGCCATGTCCCGGTCGACGGCGCGGCGGCGGGCCGCCTCCCGTTTGTCATAGAGACGTTTTCCTCGAGCGACCCCCAGCTCGACCTTGGCCCTTCCCTTTTCGAAATAGAGCTCCAGCGGGACCAGGGTGAGTCCCTTGTGGGCGACGGCGCCCGTCAACCGGTTGATCTCCCGCCGGTGCAGCAACAGCTTCCGGGGCCTCAAGGGTTCGTGATTGGCCAGATTGCCGTGGCGGTAAGGTCCGATATGGCAATTCTCCAACCAGACCTCTCCATTCCTGATCCTGGCATAGCTGTCGGCGAGGCTGACCTGGTGGTCCCGGATCGCCTTGATCTCGGTCCCCAGCAACACCAGTCCCGCCTGGTACCTCTCCCGGATCTCATAGTTGTGGAAGGCCTTCTTGTTTCTGGCCACCGAACCTGGTGTCACGACTTCTCCTACAGCGCGAAACCGGCAGTCCGCGGCGAAAGTGGTCACGGACCCCGGGCTAGGAGCCTGCGCGGCAGAAATTAATCTACTGCGAAAGCGTAGAATCGGTCCATATTTCCCCGATTTCTCGGCGAATAGAACAACTATGCACCTCCAAATCGTGAAAATCTGGCCTCGATTCTCCACTTTCTCGCTACGATCATTTCTACCGCGCAGACTCCTAGAGGCTGGACAGGGTCCGGTCCCGGTTCCCGTAGACCATGCGGTAGTAGCGCCGGTATTCGCCGCTTCGAACCCCGTCCACCCACTGGGGATGATCACGATACCACCGCACCGTCTCGTCCAACCCTTCCTCGAAGGGAATCCGCGGAGACCATCCCAAATCCAGCCGCAGACGGCTGCTGTCCACGGCGTATCTCCGGTCGTGCGCCGGACGGTCGGCCACGAAGGAGATCAGGTCTTCAGACTTTCCCAGGATACCAAGGATCCGGCGCGCCACTTCCAGGTTGGTCCGCTCCCCGTCAGCTCCGATGTTGTAGACGGTCCCCTCCCGGCCCTCCAGCAGTATCGCCTCCAGGGCGCGGCAATGGTCCAGGACATGAATCCAGTCCCGGGTATGCAGACCGTCTCCGTACAAGGGGAGCGGCTCATCGTCCATCGCGTTGGAGACCATCAGGGGAATCAGCTTCTCCGGAAATTGATAGGGACCGTAATTGTTGCCGCAACGGGTCGTAACGACGCCCAGGCCATAGGTGCGATGGTAGGCCCTGGCCAGCAGGTCGGCGGCCGCTTTGCTGGCGGCATAGGGACTGTTGGGAGCCAGCGGAGAATCTTCCGAGAATTTTCCGCCGCCGGGCAGCGAACCGTAGACCTCATCCGTGGACACGTGGATGAAACGGGAAATCCCGGCGCGGCGGGCCGCCTCCAACAGGTTCTGGGTTCCCAGAACGTTGGTGCGGACAAACGCGGAAGCATCCAGAATGCTCCGGTCCACGTGGCTTTCGGCGGCGAAGTGGACAATGGCGTCGATTCCGGAATCCAGAGCCGCGGCCACCTGCTCCCTGGAGGCAATGTCGCCCCGGAGGAAGCGGTAGCCGCCGCCGGCCTCCAGGCCGGCCAGATTCTGCAGGTTCCCGGCGTAGGTGAGGAGATCGAAATTGACGACCCGAAAGCCGCGGCGGCTCAGAATGTAGCGGATGAAATTCGAGCCGATGAAGCCGGCTCCACCGGTGACCAACAATTTCATCTGCAGCCACCACTCAAGAAAACCGATTCCCGATGGTGTTCCCGGTCCCGGCGCCGGCCCACACTTCCCAGGGGCTCATCCGGGAGTTCCCGCACGGATTGTCAAGGATTGGCGAGCATCCCGACTTCACGGCGCGCGGGTGCACCGGCATCCTCGGCCACCAGGTTCGCGGCGCGCATCAGGGACTCGATGGTTCCCGCGTCCGTCCACCAGCCGTCGATGACGTTGTACGTCAACTCGTTCGACTCGATGTACCGGTTGTTGACGTCCGTAATCTCCAGTTCGCCCCTTTCGGAAGGCGAGAGGGTGTCAATGATGTCGAAGACCCGGCTGTCGTACATGTACACTCCCGTCACGGCATACGGAGAGGCGGGCCTGGACGGCTTCTCGGTGATGCGGACGACCCGGTCGCCGTTCAACTCCGGCACACCGAAACGTTGGGGATCGGGCACTTTCTTCAAGAGGATCTTGGCGCCCCGGCCCTGCCGGAGAAAGCTTCGAACGAACGGCGCGATGGATTTTTCAAGAACGTTGTCGCCCAGCACGACGCAGATCAGGTCGTCTCCGGCGAAATGCCGGGCCAGAGAGAGCGCGTCCGCGATCCCTCCTTCTCCCTCCTGATAGCCGAAGTGGATCTGTCTGAGGCCGAACTCCTGGCCGCTGCCCAGCAGGCGGAGAAAGTCGCCCGCCTTGTTGCCCCCCGTCACCAGCATGATCTCGTCGATGCCGGCTTCGACCAGCATTTCCAGCGGGTAATAGATCATGGGCTTGTCGTAGACCGGCAACAGGTGCTTGTTGGTCACCTTGGTCAGGGGCCACAATCTGGTGCCGAGCCCACCTGCGAGAATGACTCCCTTCATGGTTTTCCGAATCCCGGCTCATCTTACCAGCCCCCGGCGAATGCCGTCACGGCATTCGACCCGGGAGTTCCCACCATAAATCAGGTCACCTCTCCGCAAGTGGTTGAGTAGGGGCGACCCTTGTGTGTGTGGTCGCCCTCTTCCTGGCAGCATGAACCGGATTGAAGCGAAGAGGGCACCCAAAAGGGGTGCCCCTGCATCCGCAGCCCGTCAACCAACGCGTCTCGGCAGCCGCATTTCCGCCAGTTCCAGGTAGAGCTGCTCGGTCTCATCCAGCTTCCGTTCCAGGGTGAAATACTCGGCCACCCGCTTACGCCCGGCTTCCCTCATCCGGCGTCTCAACGAGGAGGACGAAATCACCTTGGCCAGCGCCTCGGCCAACTTGTCCGGCCGGCCCGGGGGGACCAGCAGGCCTGTGCTTCCATCCACCACCAGCTCCGGAATCCCGCCGACGCGGGTGGCCACGACGGGCAGCGGACGGGCCATTGCGGCGAGAATGGCGGAGCTGAGCCCTTCCGACAGCGACGGCAGACAGAAGACGTCGAATTCCCGCATCATCGCGTCGCTGTCTTTCCGAAAGCCGGTGAACAGGACCCGGTCCGCGACGTTCAGAGCGCGAGCCCGCTCCTCCAGCATCTGCCTGCGCTCCCCGCCGCCGACAAAGACATACTTGACGCCGGGAAACCTCTCCCGCAGCCGGGCCGCCGCATTCAGCACCGTCACGTGCCCCTTCTCGGGGCTCAGGTGGGCGACGACCCCGACGACGAGACCCGATCGCGACGGCAGCACCGACGTGTACGGGAGCCCGTCGACGGATTGCAGGTCCACCCCCTCATAAATTACCGAGACCCGATCCGGCCGGACGCCGTTCTGAACCAGCGTCCGCTGAATGCTCCTGGAGACGGTCACGACCCGGTCGAGGAGGCGGTTGTACTTGATCCGGCTGAACCCGGAACGCAACGGGAAATTGACTCGGCGGGAAGCGACCAGGATGGAAACTCCGGAGATGATGGCCGCCAGTTTGCCGGCCAGCACCGGACGGGGCGTATTGTAGTGGAGCAGGTCCACGGTTCTGGAGCCCATGATCCGAGTCAGCTTCCAAGCCGCGGCAAGGCTCAACTCGCTCCGCTGGGTATAGCTGTGGGTGGGAATGTCCGCTTCGCGGGCCCGGTTCGCCAACGGACTCCCGGCCGGCGCCGCCAGCTCCACAACGTGGCCCCGTTTCCGGATGCCCAACATCAGGCTGAAGAGCTGCTCCTGGCCTCCCCGCCAGAAACTCTCGGTATCCACGTAGAGGATCCGCAAAGGACTCTTCACGCTATCGATCACCCGCCCGCTTCGGGTCTCCCGCCGCCAGTTCCCACAGCTTGAGATACCTGAAGAACGTGGACATGGCAGACAGGGCCGACACGGCCAGCCCGGGAACGCCGTCCTGAAAACCCCGGTGCAGGACGTAATTCCGAAAGAATACCCAAGGGGGATACAGCAACAGCTTCGCTGGTCCGGCTCGAACGCCGGAATCGAAATGGTCGGCCGCCGCCAGGTTGGTGAACCGCTCCAACTGCTGCAGATACTCGCTCAGGGAAGCGTAGGTGTGGTGGTGCAGATCTCCCGAAAGTCGGCCGGTGGACCCTTTGACCCGGAACGACTCATGGACCCGTCCTCCCTCCCACCGTCCCGCGGACCGGCGAAAGAGTCTCATCTGCCAATCGGGATACCAGGTCGTGTGCTCGATCCAACGCCCCAGAAAGAAAGTCTTGCGGCAGAGGTAGTAGCCGTCGATTCCGTCATCCGTGCCGGACTTCCAGAGGAGCACTTCCTGCTGCAGTTCGGGACTGAGGACTTCGTCCGCGTCCAGGCTCAGGACCCAGTCAAAAGAGGCTTGATGCGTCGCAAACTGCTTCTGGTCGCGGTAGCCGGACCACGTGCGTTGGAGAAATCGATCCGTATATCGGCGGCAGATGGCTTCGGTCCCGTCTGAGCTGAAGGAATCCACCACTACGATCTCGTCGCTCACGGCCTGAAGGCTGCTCAGGGCGGCATCGATTTTTTCTTCCTCGTTGTAGCTGATGACGACGCCGGAAAGCTTTTTCAAGAGACTCGCCCCATCCAGCCCACGTGACCCCCTGCCATGGAGTTCAGATCCTCAGATCATACCGCCGAACCGGGACGAGACGAACCGGCCTCGACGGCGGGAGCTCTTTCCAGACCCGGATGCTCCGCCCGAACCTCGCTGCTGCCCCGGTACACCCGAATCGGCGCGGTCCGATAGAAGGTGCTCAGTAACCGGGAGACCTCCGCATCGGATCGCCGCGCCCGGTCCCGCTCCCGCCGCCGCATCCTCCTCACTTCGGAAATCCGGGAGAGAGCTCCCAGGAAGGAACGGTAAAAGGTGCCGTCGAGCACCATGAACCGGGTCAGCAGGAGGCCTGCGAGTCCCACCAGGTGGCGAATCCAGTAACCGGTGGAGTGGAGGTTGATCCAGTGGAAGAGGAGCCGGTTTCGCACCGCTACGGTCTCGACCTTTCGGGGCCGGAACCGGCTGCCGATGGTGGCGCTGATCCGGTGATAGGCGATGCTGTCCGGTTCGTAGTGGATCTTCCAGCCGCGCTTCCAGCCGCGGTAGGACAGGTCGACGTCTTCCCAGTGGAAGGGAGCGAGGAGGGTGTTGAAGCCTCCCAGCTCCCGGAGTTTCCGGCGGTCGTAGGTGGCGAAACCGCCGACGGCATAGGCGGACAGCCACCGGCGATCCTGAAGCTCCGCGAGGGAGCGGTTCGGGTCCAGGTCATAGTTCAGATAGACGCTCCAGAACCCTCGCCGGAAACGGCCGAAACGGCCTCCCGCCGTGAACTCGTCTCCGTCCCACGAGAAAACCCGGGCCGTGACCGCCAGCACCTCCGGGTCCTGAAAATGCGGGGTCTGGCGCAGCAGATAATCGGGCTCCACCTTCACGTCGTTGTTCAAGAGCGCCACCAGAGGAAAGCGGGCGTGCTCGAATCCGAGGTTGCAGGCCGGGGCGAATCCGCGATTCGAGGGGGACTCGATGAGCCGGACCTGGGGAAACTCGGCCGGCAGGACCTCCCGGGTCTCGTCTTCACTGCCGTCATCCACGACCAGGATCTCGGTCCGGCAACGGCTCTCGCGGCGGTGGAAAGCGGCGGCCTCGCACACCGAGGGCAGAGTCTCCCGCAACAGGGCGACACCGTTCCAGGTCGGAATGACGATGCTCACGTCCATGGGAAACTGCGAGGCTATTTCAACAGGGATCTGCCGGACATTTCCTCCGGCTGCGGCAGGTCCAGGTATTCGAGCAGCGTGGGGGCGACATCCTCCAGAGCTCCGCCGGGCCTCAATGCCGGCCGGTTCTGAGAATCGACCAGAATGAACGGCACCGGGTGACTGGTGTGCGCCGTGTGGGGCTGACCCGTTTTCGTGTCCACCATCAACTCTGCGTTTCCATGGTCTGCCGTGACTGCCATGACGCCTCCGGTTTTCCGGACCTCCCGGTAGATTCGGCCCAGGCAGGAGTCGACGGCTTCCACCGCCTGGACGGTCGCCGCCAGGTCTCCCGTGTGTCCCACCATGTCGGCGTTGGCAAAATTGACCACCATGGCCGGGAAGACGCCGCGTTCCAGCTCCTTGAGCAACCGGTCCGTGATCTCGGCGGCACTCATCCAGGGCTGAAGATCGTAGGTGGCCACCTTCGGAGACGGGATCAGCACCCGGGTCTCGCACTTCGGAGGGTCCTCCACTCCTCCGTTGAAGAAGTAGGTGACGTGGGCGTACTTCTCCGTCTCCGCGAGGCGCAGATTGGCAACGCCATGGGAGTTCAGGAGCTGGGCCAGCGTCTGCCGAACGGGAACGTACGGGAAAGCCGCCGGCAGGGACCAGTCGAGACGATACCGGGTCATGGTGAGAAGGTGGGTCATGGGCCCCCGGTTCCGGGGAAAGTCCCGGAAATCGTCTCCCGTCAGCGCGTGTGTGAGTTGGCGGGCCCGGTCGGCGCGGAAGTTGAAGAAAATGGCCGCATGACCGGGATCGATGGACCCCACCGGACGGCCGAGGGAATCCACAACCGGAAACGGGACCACAAACTCATCGTAGATCCCGTTTCGATAGGACTCCTCCACACCCTGAATCGGATTCCGCCAGCCTCGCGCTCCGCGACCCTCGACCATGCACCGGTAGGCCTTCTCCACCCGTTCCCAACGGTTGTCGCGATCCATGGCGTAGTAGCGGCCGCCGACCGAAGCCAGGGCCCCCGTTCCCAGCCTCCCGGCCGCTTCCCGCAACTGCTCCAGATAATGCACTCCGGCGGTGGGGCTCGCGTCCCTCCCGTCCAGGATGGCATGGATCCACACCTTCCCGACGTGCTCGTTCCGGGCCAGCCGCAGCAGCGCCAGCAGGTGCCGGATGTGGCTGTGCACTCCACCGTCGGAAACCAGGCCGACCAGGTGAAGCGCCGTGTGGCGGGCCGTTTCCATGACCGACCGCAGGCTGGAGTTGCCCTCGAACCGCCCGGTTTCTATGGCTCGATCGATTCGGGTCAGATCCTGCGGGACGACTCGTCCGGCCCCCAGGTTCAAGTGGCCGACCTCGCTGTTGCCCATCTGTCCCCGGGGCAGGCCCACACGTCCGCCGCTGGCCGCCAGGCGGGTCCAGGCGTGGCGCGAGTAGAGCCTCTCCATGGTGGGGAGCCGGGCCTGGGCGATGGCATTGCCTTCCCGGCCGTCTCGCAAACCCCAACCATCCAGGACGGCCAGAAGGACCACGGGTGGTGTCGACATGATTCAGTGCGGCAAAAGCAGGATCGAACGGCGGTTCTTTTCAGGCACGGTCAAGGACCGTCGTGGGTGAGCTCAGTGCTGGAGTAGAGGGCCCGGTCGCCCAGTTCCTCCTCGATCCGCAACAACTGATTGTATTTCGCCACCCGGTCGGACCTGCAGGCCGATCCCGCCTTGATCTGAACGGCGTTGGTCGCCACGGACAGATCGGCGATGAAAGCGTCCTCCGTTTCGCCCGAACGATGCGAGACGATCCAACTGTAACCATTCTCGCGAGCCAGATCGATGGTCTCCAGCGTCTCGGTCAGGGTCCCGATCTGGTTCAGCTTGATGAGGATGGAGTTGGCTACGCCGGAGTCGATGCCCCGTTGCAACCGGCCCGGGCGGGTGACGAACAGATCGTCGCCCACCAGTTGAACCCGGTGACCCAACTCGCGGGACATCCGCGCCCATCCGTCCCAGTCGTCTTCGGCCAGCCCGTCCTCGATGGAACAGATGGGATAAAGGTCCAGCCAACCGGCGTACATGTCGATGAGCTCCTCTGAACTCATGTAATTGAGCCCCCGCAGAACGTAGTGGCCGTCCCGGTAAAGCTCGCTGGCGGCCACGTCGAGCGCCAGATGGAAGTCCTCTCCGGGACGGTAGCCCGCCCACTCGATGGCTTTCAGGACCAGTTTCACCGCCTCGGCGTTGGATTCCATGTTGGGCGCGAATCCACCCTCGTCGCCGACGGTGGTGGGGAGCCCCTCCTGCTCCAGGACCCGGCCCAGGTGATGAAACACCTCGGAGCCCATCTGCAGTGCGCGCGAGAAGGAGCCGGCCGATACCGGAACCACCATGAACTCTTGAAAGTCGACGTTCCGGTGACCGTGCACACCGCCGTTGAGGATGTTCATGAGAGGAACCGGCATGCGGCGGGCCTCGGCGCCGCCGAGAGAACGGAAGAGCGAGCAGCCCCGGCTCTGGGCGGCGGCCCGGGCATTGGCCAGGGAGACGGCCAGGATGGCGTTGGCCCCCAGCTTCTCCTTGGACTCGGTTCCGTCCAGGTCGATCATCCGGCGGTCCACACGAGCCTGGTCCAGGACCGACAGCCCTTCGACGCCCGGCCCGATGACGCGCCGGATGTTCTCGACGGCCCGGCCGACTCCCTTCCCCAGAAACCGGTCCGGGTCCGCGTCCCGAAGTTCCTTGACCTCGTGAAGACCGGTGGAGGCTCCGGAGGGTACGGCAGCCCTCCCCAGGTGACCGCCCCGGGTCACGACATCGGCTTCGACGGTGGGGTTTCCTCTGGAGTCAAGGACCTCTCTGGCCCGGACTTCTTCGATGGTGGTCATGAGCAAAATTCACGCGAACCGGGCGGGGGGCGCTATCTTCGTTCCCTCTGCCTTCGAATCCGCTCCTGGACCCGCTCGACACTCGCCTGGATCTCACCATCCTGGCTGAGGCTGTGGGCTTTCTCGTAGTTCTCCAAAGCCTCAGAATACTGATCGTTCATTTCGTAGATATAGCCGAGCCGGTTGTACGTCTCCCAGCGGTCCGGGTCGATTTCCTTGCTCTTCACAAAGGCTTCCTGCGCCGCCAGAAGGTGTTGGGAGAAGAGATGAGCGATCCCCAGGTTGAACCAGGCATCCCCGTCTTCCGGTTGCTCCTTCAGGTAATCGCCCAGAATGGCGACCGCTTCCGAATAGTTGCCCTGTTCGAGGGAGGCAACGCCCCGGAAGTAGACGATGCGCGAGAGGTGGTTGCGGGCTTCGGCGGAATTCGGATCCAGCCCGACGGCCTGTTTCAGGAATCCTTCGGCCAGTGCGTAGCTCTTCATTCGATAGTGGGCCAATCCGAGCTGGAGCACATCGTCGAACCGGCCCCTGCGGATGGAGACGGCCCTCTCCAGGTCCGAGATGGCCCGGTCGTACATGGCCAGGTTGTAGTAGGCGCTTCCTCGCGTGTGGTGGAGTTGGTAGCGGTCCGCGGGCGACTTGGCGTACGGCTCCGCCTTTTCCAGCGCCGCTGCGGCTTCCTGAAAATTGCCCGTGTTGTAGTAGGCGGTCCCCAGGCCCTGATGCGAGGCATAGACATCGTCCTTGAGTTCCAGCGCCTTCTTGAAGGACTCGATGGCCTTTTCCGCCCGATTGGTCTTCAGGTAGGAGATCCCGAGAATCCGGTGGCCACTCTCATAGTCGGAATGCTCCTCGACGATCGCCTCGAACTCCGCTATGGCCTTGTCGTACTGTCCCTGCTTGTAGAAGGAAATCCCCTTCCCGAAGTCTCCTTGACCACAGACCAGAGGAGTCCCGAGCAGCAGTGCCGGCAATAGCAGTCCGAATCGGCAGCGGCGGCGTCCGGGCGGCATGGTCACCCCTTCAACGGCATCACTCGAAAACACCGAACGTCTTCCAACGCTCGACTTCCGACTCCGTGGGCACCGAGATGTTCTTGACCTCAAGCTGTCTCAAGACGTCGAAAACTTCGATCATGACCCGGTAAGGAACATGTCCCTGCGTCTGAATGATCACCGGTTTGCTGGGATTCTGTCCCATCTTTGCTTCCACGTAGCTGGCGAGCGAAGCCAGCGACATGGGCGTCTTGTCCACCAGGTACTGCTGTTCACCCGTGATCTTGATGTGGACGGCTTCCTCGGGCTGGACGTCCAACCGGGTCGGATCCTCCTTGGGGAAAGCGAATTGAAGCCCCCGGTTCGAAGTGAAGACCGCCGTCAACATGAAGAAAATGATCAACAGAAAGGCGATGTCGGCCATGGAAGAGGTCGGGATCTCGGGGGCTCGCTGGAGACGGCTTCGGATCTTCATTCAACCCGATTCCTTCGGTTTTCGCTCCGTGAGGAGGCCGATCCGGCGCGCTCCGTTGGTCCGCAACTGCTCCAGGACGCCGTCCACCAATTGGTATCGGACCTCCCGGTCCGCCTTGATCAGAAACTCCTTCCTGGGAATCGCGGCCACCAGCGTCTTCACATACTGACCCAGCTCGACGATGTTCGCCAGGGGAAACGCCGGTTGATCACCGTCGGTGAAGCTGATCTCGCCCTGTGACGAGATGGCGACGATGGCCGCATCCTTGGACACTTCGGTCCGAATCTCCGACTCGGGCAGGCTCACCGAGGTCCGTTCCGGAGAAAAGGAAGTCGTCAACATGAAGAAAATGATGAGCAGAAAGGCAATATCCGCCATGGATGCGGTGGGGATCCTGGGAACCAGCGCTGCGGACCTTTCCCGTCTCAGCTTCATCAGGAATCACTCGGGGCCGCTTCCGCCAGACGGCCGCTTCCCCCCTGCCTCTCCTCCAGCTCGTTGAACGTCTCCAGCAGCATGGAGGAACTGGTCTCCATGTCCAGACCCAGGATCGAGACCCGGTTGCTGAAGTAGTTGTACGCGGCCTGGACCGGGAGAGCGACGATGAGTCCCGTCGCCGTAGTCACCAGCGCCTCGGCGATGCCTCCCGCCACCGCCTGCGGGTTCCCGAGCCCCACCTCCGCCAACGCCTCAAACGACGCGATCATGCCGGTGACGGTTCCCAGAAATCCGAACAACGGGGCAATGTTGGCCACCGTTCCCAGAATCCAGAGTCCCTTCTCCAGATTGGAAACCTCGTGAAGAGCCACGCTCTCCATCGCCTTCTCGATCTCGTAGTGCGGCTTTCCGTACCTGAGCAGACCCGACTTCAGAGTGCTGGCGACGGGGTGGGTATAGGACTCGCAAACCTCCAGGGAATGGCGAAGATCCCCGTCCAGCAATGCCTGGCGGACCGACGAGAAGATGTCCGCCGTGGTTCCTTGAACCCGGTAGTACGTGATCATCCGTTCGAAGATGAATATCAACGCGACTATGGAGCAGAGAAGGAGGGCGTACATCATGGGACCGCCCTGCTGGAAATAACTCCACAGGGTTCCCCCGATTGCTACTACCACTGTCCTGTCCTCCTATCGTCCGAACAACAAAACGATGTGTTGAGTAAATTAGACTGCAAAAGTCGGTGGAAGTATCAATTCAGTCCAAAGAGTCCGGTGTCCGACCCCGTGGCACTCGTAAGGAAAAATCATGATAGCCCCGCTTCGCCGGGCAAGTCAATCCGCGAACCCATGCAGGGGCGCCCCTTGCAAATGCCCGCGCCGTCCCTCACTGATCAGCCGGGGAACGGCGGCCGCACGGGGCCCCTACGAGGGGATCCTGACCTGCAGGCGCTTCAGTTTGGCGTTCAGGGTGGTCGGTTTGACCTTGAGAAGGCTGCTTTCCTCTGGTTCCAATTGGTCCGTTCCAGCGCCAGCAGGATCAGATTGCGCTCAAACTCAAGCACCAGGTCTCTGAGGGAACCGTTCTGGGATTGCGGCGGGATTCCATCCAGCCGCCCCGAGGTCGAATCCAGGATTTCCCGGGGAAGCAGATCCGCCCGAACGCTTCCACTGGTCCCGGAGAGCACCACGGCACGTTCGATGGCGTTCTCCAGTTCCCTGACGTTTCCGGGCCAGTCGTAGTTCATCAAGACCCTGAGCGCGTCCTGGTCGATGGATTTCAGGACCTTCTCGTTCTCTCGGCTGAAGCGGGTCAGGAAATGGTGGGCCAGCAGAGGGATGTCATCCTTCCGGTCGCGCAACGGCGCCACGTCCAGGGTGATGACTTTGATACGGTAGTAGAGGTCCTCTCGGAATCGGCCTTCCCTGACCGCCAGCTTCAGGTCCACGTTGGTGGCGGCCACGATTCTCACGTCGACCTTGACATTCCGCACGCCACCCACGGGACGGAATTCCCTCTCCTGCAGGACCCGCAACAGCTTGGCCTGGGTCTGCACCGGGACGGTATCGATCTCGTCCAGGAATATCGTGCCCCCGTGAGCGATTTCGAACAGCCCCTTCTTGGTGGCCGTGGCCCCGGTAAAGGCTCCCTTCATGTGCCCGAAGAGTTCACTTTCCAGGAGTTCGGAGGGAATCGAGCCGCTGTTGACCGGGACGAAGGCCCGGTCGCGCCGGGGACTCAGATTGTGAACCGCCTTGGCCACCAATTCCTTCCCGGTACCGCTCTCCCCCGTGATCAGAACCGTGCTGCGGCCCGGGCCCACCTGGGTAATGAGTTCCGTGATCCGCCGGATCGGCTCGCTCTTGCCGACGATGTTCTGGAAGTGACCCTGACGGCGGTGAAGACTGGACTTGAGCTGGCGATTCTCCAATTCGAGCCGCCGTTGCCGGATGCCGTTCTTGATGACCAGCAGCAGCTCTTCGTTGCGAAAGGGTTTGGTCACGAAGTCGAACGCTCCCAGCCGGGTCGCCTGCACCGCGTTCTCAATGGACGCATAGGCCGTGACCATGATGACGGCCAGGTCGGGATCCAGCTCGAGGATCTTCTCCAAAGTCTCAAGTCCGCCGATGCCGGGAAGCATGAGATCCAGGAGCACCAGGTCCACCGGCTCGCGCCGCATCAGCTCGAGCCCCTCCTCCCCCGAGGAAGCGAGGAGAACCTGGTGACCGCCGCCGGCGACGACTCGCGAGAAGACCTCCCGCATGATCTCTTCGTCGTCGATGATCAGAACCGTGGACCGGGATGTCATTGAACCCTTTTCACGGGCAGATGGACTGTGAACCTGCTTCCCTCCCCCACCCGGCTTCTGGCCTGAATTCGGCCCTCATGCTCCTGTACGATTCCATAGCAGACCGAAAGTCCGAGACCGGTTCCCTTTCCCACGTCCTTGGTGGTGAAGAAGGGATCGTAGATCCGGTGCAGAACGTCGCCGGGAATGCCCTTGCCGCTGTCTTCCACCTCCACCACGAGCCCTGAGTTCCGGTGGGACGTGCGGACCCCGATGCTCCCTCCCTCCGGCATGGCGTCCTTGGCGTTCATCAGCAGGTTGACGAAAACCTGCTGCAGCTTGCCCTCATGGCCCCGGGTGCGGGGCAGGGCGGGATCGAGGTGGAGACTGACCTCCACCCCCTGGCTCCCGAGTTGATGCTCCAGGAGGGACACGGTTTCCAACATCAGGGAATTGAGGTTGACTTCACGGAATTCGCCGTCCCGGACCCGGGCGAAGTTGACCAGGTTGTTGACGATCCGTGAGGCTCGAAAGCTCTGTTTTTCGATCTTCTCCAAGAGGTCGCGCCGGGAGTCGGAAGAAGGGGTCGAATCCAGCAGCAACTGCGTGTAGCTCGAGATCCCGGCCAGAGGGGTATTGACCTCATGCGCCACCCCCGCCGCCAGGAGGCCGATGGAGGTGAGCTTCTCCGCCTGGACCAACTGGTCCTCCAACTGCGCCTTCTCCGTGACGTCGTCGAAGAGCAGAAGAGTCCCGGCAAGGACGTCGTCCTGGGCCACGAAGGGCGAGAGGTGGATATTCACGAGGCGATCCTCGCCTGAGGAGGACTTGAGACGCGTTCTGTCCAGGCGCGCCACCTTTGGAATCCGCCAGCGAGAATTGCCCAGCGCTTCCTTCACGGATTGGAGCAGGTCCGCGGGAAAGACCTGGTCGATGCTCCGGCCGACCGCATGGCTCGCCTCCAGGCCGTAGAACGACTCCATGAACGAGTTCCAGACTCGGACGGCGCCGTCCGAATCGACCACCGCGACTCCCGCGGTAATGCTCTGGACGACGCTCTCGTTGTAGCTCTTGAGTCTTTGGAGTTCGCCCGCTTTGGTTTCCAACGAACGGTAGAGCACGGCGTTGTCCATGGCAGTCGCCGCATAACCGGCCAGCGCCGCCAGCAACTCCAGATCCTCGCTGTTCAAGATGTCGCCGTTGGCCCGGTCCCCCAGGCCCAGCAGGCCGATGACGCGGCCATGGGTCTCAAGGGGCTGGAGGTATCGGATTCCCAAGTCCGCCAGCCGGGTCCGGTGCCCCGTCTCCTCATCCCTGCCGCCGAAATCCGGCGCCACCCGCTGGGCCCGGCCGGGGTTGCCGGCCCAGGCTGGAGCCGGCAGCAGCAGCGGACTTTCCTGGTCAAGGCCGCCGTTCACGCCGAGGGAGTGGTAGAGGAAGAAACTGCCGGGCCGTTCCGAAGAGCCGAGAAAGAAGGCCACGGGACGGACCGTGAAGGTCTGCTCGATCCGGGCGCAAACCCGCTCCGCCAAACGCGGCAGCCTGAACTCCGAGTTCAGGCTCTTGCCGAAATCCGCAAACGACTGACGGTAATCGTAGGTCTCCGGATAGTAGTAGCGATCCAACCGCTGCTGAATCTTGTCTTTCACCGGCGCGAACAGGAAAGCCGCCACCAGGGCCGAAACGGCGAATACCGAGAAATCGGAATGGGGAGAGAGACCGAACAGCGTCCCGCCCACCAGCAGGACCACCCCCACGTAAAAGACCAGGAGGACCCAACTGGCCAGAACGTAGGCTGCGCTTTCGCGAAAGATCAACTCTACGTCCATCAACCGGTACCGGATGATGGCGTATCCGAAACACAAGGGAAGGAGCGCCAGACTCAGGATCGACATCTCCATGACGGGAGCTATGGGAATACCCATGAAATAGGGTCCCGCATACAGAATCAGGAACGGAGCCAGGGCGATGAGGGTCCCGTGGGACACCCACATCATCTGCCTGCGGTGAAGGGGCGTCCGCGCCTGCCGTCCGGATCGGATCAGCAGACCGGCTCCCAGACAGAAGAAGACTCCCAAATGGGACAGGTGAATCTTGTCAAAAAAGTGGGCGATCCCCGGACTTCGCGGCAACCCCAACGGCTGCAGGGTTCCCAGGAACCAGGCCACATGGATCGCCGACAGCAAGACCGCCGGCAGATAGAAGGCAACGCCCAGCCTTCCCCGCGGGTCCAGCCATCGTTGGGCCTCGGGAAACGTCGCACAGAAGTGGAGAAACAAGGGAGGAAGGACCAGCAGCGCCACCGATCCGATCCAGTAGATCAGGAGATCGAAGGAATCGCCGCGACCCGAGTACCGGTACAGATAGAGGCAGAACGAGACCAGGCACAGCAAGAAAAAGTGGAGCGCGCCCGCCGACTCGTGCTTGCGCAGAAAAACGAACAACCCGATGGCCAGATGGAGCAGGGCGACAAGCACCAGAAGGCCGTCGGTCCGGTCGAGTCCCGATTGGATCTCCAGTCGCACCTGGTGTTGGCTCCGGTCCCCTCCCGGTGTTTTCTGGATCAGGTAAGTCGCCGGCATGCCGATGGAACCGGAGCCGGCCATGACTTCCATCACCTCGACGTAGTCGTCGAGAGACCGGATCTCGATACCCCCCAGTTCCAGCAGCCGGTCTCCCGGCTCGATTCCGGCACGCGGACCACCGGCCGCCGGATCGTGGATCCGGTGGGCGAGAACGTCCCCGCTGCTTCCTTCGGTCCAGACGATTCCGTCCGAAACCTCGCCCCAGGCCGACCGGTCCAGAAGATTCAGGACGCCGGCATAGACGGCGGCGGCGGAGGCCAGGACGACCAGGACTGCCTTCAGTTGGAAGCCACGAAGCATGAGCGGCTCACCTCAGAAACGGCCGTCAACGGAAACGAAACACACGCCTGCGGGGCTCTTCATAGTCACTCCAATTCCCCGTCTGTTACCCGCAAGATCGGTGCCAGCTGCCGGTCCGGACACGAAGTGTCCCGGGAAGAAGAGGGATTCGCGGCCCTGCGGAGAAGCCGGCGCGCCGTTGACACGGATTCCGATCCAATCTCTCGTATGAGATCCAATAAATTGGATTGTCGGCATGGGACCCCGCATCGGAGCATTGGCGGGAGTCCCGCTTTCGACAACAGCAGGGACCGCGGGGGGAAATCAGAACCTGACCGAGACTCCTCCCCGAACGGACCTTGGGTTCTGGGCCAGCACGACGCTTCCACCCGGACCGTTCGAGAACATGCCCAGGTCCTCATTGGTGAGATTGCGGATATCCAGCAGCGCCTCGATCTGACGTCCGTTGAGGAAGTCCAGGCCAAGGAAACTCAGGACGCTGTGTGGAATGGGGATGATCTGGCGAATAAAGAGATTCAGACCCTTGTTGCCGGTCTCATAGGCATCCGAGAGAGCGTCCAACGGAGTCACGGGGTCTCCATCCGTCACGAACTTGACCACCGCCGTCAACTCGGTCCGAGTCGTCGGAATGAGCATGCCCAACTCGGAAGCGACAGCACCGTAACCCCTTCTCTTCAACAGTGCGCCGACATCCGCCGTTTCCAGCACCAGCGTGTACCCGGCAGGAATCACACTGACGGCCGAGCCGCGGATATAGGAAACACCGGCCCGAACGTTGCGGCTGATGCCCTGGCGCAGCGTCAACCGATTGCCCCGGGTCCGGGCCTGATCATCTGTCAGACGAACCAGATCCGGGTTCGGAGAACTCGCGAAAAAGGCCATGAAAGGGACGGTTCCGCCGAAGAACTGGTCCTGGAAGCGGGCCAGCTCCAACTCGGTGTTGTCCCAGAGCGTGTAGGACATGCTGCCCTGGAGGTGGCGGGAGGTGCCGAATTCCAACCGGTTGTCGATCCACGAGATCTTGACGGCATCCGAGAGGCCCAGGGAACGGCCGTCCTCCAAGGTCACGGAATTCTGGTAGAGAGTGGGCCGTTTCGACGCCATGGTCAGGCGCAGACGGGCT
Source organism: Acidobacteriota bacterium (assembly GCA_965116695.1). Taxonomy (GTDB): domain Bacteria; phylum Acidobacteriota; class UBA6911; order RPQK01; family JAJDTT01; genus JAJDTT01. The sequence continues at coordinate 5,036,405 of OZ220706.1, read as the reverse complement.
CGGGGCACCGGCCGCAGCGTCAACTCCGCGCTCGGACTCAGCGTGGAATAGTTGTAGGTCGACCGGACCCGGTTCAGCTCGAGCCCCCAGGTCAGGGCCAGCGCGTCGCCCCACGAGAACCGGTCCTCAAAACCCACGCTGAGGATGTTGGTGGTGCCGGCGGCGTTGGTGAAATCCAGGTCGCGGCTCAGGGAGCCGGGATTTCCCAACAGGGCCATTCTGGGTTGGTGGACGCCGATCCGACCGTGGCCCAGATACAACCTGACGGAGTGCCGCTCGCTCAGGGACTGGTCCATGAACGCCTTGATCCGCCAGAGCGCGTCCTCGCCCGAATTCAACTGGCCCGCGAAAATGTAGTCGCGGCCGCCGGGGAGGCTCTGCACCATGGCGAAGTTCGCCGTGGTCGCGCCCGCGGAGTCGTCGGGAAGGCGGAGATAGTCGCCGCCATGGCCGGCATTGGAATAAACCTGGAAAACCGCGCTTTCGAACCAGGGATTGGCCTTTCCTTCCAGCAGTTCGGGAAGATGGCGGAAAATAAGTCGAGGGTCGGCATTGCGAAGCAGCGCCTTGAAGCTGACGTTTCGGCCTCCCAGCCCTTCGACATCCAGCAGATCCTGCAGCACCAGGGTCATCACCGCCGTCTGTCCGGGAAGAATCTCCACCGGAGCCGCCTTCCGCACCGCGTACTGACTGCTCTTGACCAGGACTCTGTAGGAACCGGCCCTCATGTTCTTGAAGAACAGCCGGCCCGACGCGTCGCTGCGGGTGAGAACGGGCAGACCCTCGTCGGAGGAGTCCTCCGTCAGGGTGACCAGAATGTCGGAAACCGGAAACCCGGATTCGTCCTGCACCAGTCCCAGGAGTTGTCCCCGGGCGGACGCCTGTGCCGTTGCTCCGGACAGAGCTATGAGAACAGAGGCGAGAATCAGGCGAACTGAAATGCGACCCATTGAAGGACAGGCCATAAGTTTTCTTTCAATTGCACATTCTAGGCACCGCCGTCACGGTAGTCAATCCGCCGCACAATTTTGACACCGCGGCCGCGCCCGGACCACTCCTCCTCGTCTCGGGATTCCGGCGGCCCGGCCCGTCAGTCTCTCGGCGGGCTCCGTCCCACGCCGCCTCCGAGTGTATACTCCGGCCATGACTCTGGTCCTCGGTCCCGATCCCGTCTCATGATCGTTCACGGGGTCCATGCCGTCCGGGAGGCGCTGGCGGCGGAGAATCCCAAGGTCGAGAAGATTCTGATCCGGAGACGGAGTCTGAATCCAAGACTGCAGGAGATCGTGGAAGCGGCTCGCCGCCGCGGCATTCCGGTCGAATTCGAGGCCGTGTCCCGGCCGGCTGCCGCCGGCCGGCGGCAGCGTCACGAGGCGGTCTCGGCACGGGTCTCCGGTGCTGACCCGGTCCCGCTCGAAACCATCCTGCGGGAGAGGCCGAGCTTGCTCCTCGCCGTCGACGGCGTCCAGGACCCCAACAACCTGGGGGCTCTCCTGAGAACCGCGGAGGCCGTCGGCAGCGACGGAGTCCTGATCCCGCGACGCCGTTCCTGCTCCATTACTTCCAGCGTCGTCACCGCCAGCGCCGGAGCCGCCCTTCATCTGAGGATCTGCCGTGTCTCCAACTTGCCTCGCACCCTGGACCGGCTCAAGCAGGAGGGATTCTGGATCGTGGGTCTGGATCCGAAGGGCTCGACCCGGCTGAACCAGATCGACGCCACCCTGCGGCTGGTCGTGGTCGTGGGCGGTGAGCACCAGGGCCTGCGCCGGCTCGTCCGCCGGCAGTGCGACTACCTGGCGGCCCTGCCCATGCAGGGACGGATCGCATCCCTGAACCTGTCGGTGGCGGCGGGAGTCCTGCTGTACCACATCTCCTTCGGCAGAATCAGCCAGGCTCCAGAATCAGGTTCCGCCAGCGGTCCACACGACCCTTGAATCCGGGAGGAATCAAGGTGGTGGCGCTGTATTCGCTGATCACGGCGGGCGACTGGAGCCGCGTTCCGGGCCGGAGCCGGTCGCGATCGTAGAAGCGGGTCATGCGGCGCCTTCCCCCGAAGAACGCCTTCCTCTTCCCTTGGGCAATGGCCCGGGGCCGCTTTTTCGGGATGGCGGCAGACTCCGGAAGCGGCAACCCGGAATGGTTGCCGAAGGCCCGAACGCGCAGTGTCACCACTTCCACGGAGAGACCGGGATTGGAGTATCCGTAGAGCCTCTCGTGCTTCTTGTGAAAGGCCCGTAACAGGTTGCGCGAGTAGGGGACGTTGATTTCGTAACCCTGCCCCAGGTAGCGAAGGTCCACGCTCCGCTGCACCTCGATCCGCTTCTCCGCAAACCCATCCCGAACCAACCGGCTGCGCGCCCGGTCCTCCAGGGGTGCAAACCTCTTTCGGAGGCGGCGCGACGCGCCGGCATTGCTGAAGGTGAGACGGACGGTACGGGAGAGATCCCGGACGACCTGCGAGTCCATCATTCCCCAAGCGGAGACCAGACCCGGGCTGGGAGGGACCATGACCCGCGGAATCATCAGGGACCGCGCCAGCTCGCAGGCATGGAGCCCGCCCGCGCCTCCGTAGCTCACCAGGGTGAAATCCCGGGTGTCGTAGCCCTTTTCCAGGGAGATCACGCGCAAGGCCGTTTCCATCTGGGTGTTTGCGATCTTGACGATTCCCTCGGAAAGTTCCTCGGGTGACCAGGAATGCTCCTGGAGCCGGCTGGATAGCTGCTTCAGGTACTTGGGCAACCGGTCCGAATCGAGTTTCATCTCTCCGCCCAGAAAGCGCTCGGCGTCGATTCTGCCCAAAAAGAGGTTGGCGTCGGTCACGGTGACGCTCCGCCCCCTCCCGTAGCAGACGGGACCCGGACTGGACCCTGCGCTCCGGGGACCCACCCGCAGCAGCCCTCCGGAATCGACCCATGCAATGGAGCCTCCTCCCGCACCGACGGAACGAATGGGAATCGTCTGGACGGGCAGGGGAAAGCGGTCCACCTCGGCCTCTCCCGTGCTGGGGATCCGCTGGTCGCAGAGGCAGACATCGGTGGACGTGCCCCCCATGTCCAAGGTAATGATCCGGTCGTGTCCGGCCTGCCGGGCCAGCTTGAAGGCTCCCACGACTCCTCCGGCCGGTCCCGAAAAGAGAGTTCTCACCGGATCGACGGAAGTCGAGGCGAGCGGCACCGTCCCCCCGTTGGACTGCATGACCGAGAGACGGCCCCCCTCCAGCAACGGGCTCGAGCTCAGGGCGTCCAGATAACGGTCGACCACCGGCGTCAGGTAGGCGTTGATGACCGTCGCCGACGTTCGCTCGTATTCGCGGAACTCGGGCAGGATGCGGCTGGAGAGGCTGACCGGGACTCCCGTGCCGCGCAGCGCCTTGCCGACCAGGTCCTCGTGCCGTGGGTTGACATAGCTGTGCAGCAGGACGACGGCGACGGCCTGGGGCGACTGGCGCCGCACCCTTTCCAGGAGCCGATCCAGAGCCTCCCGTTTCAGCGGCACCAGCCTCGTGCCGTCGTGAAGCGTCCGCTCATGGAGTCCGATGCGCCGGCTGCGGGGAACCAGCGGCGCGGCGCGGCCGGCGGTCAGATCGTACAGATGCGCCCGGTTCTGGCGGCCGATCTCCAGAATGTCCTGGAAACCCTCGGTCGTCACCAGAAGGATCTTGGCCCCCTTGCGCTCCAGCAAGGCGTTGGTGCCGACGGTGAAGCCGTGTTGAACCAGAGCGGGGGCGTCCCCGAGAATGCGGGCCAACCCCTCCAGGACCGCCTTTTCCGGCGCCGCCGGTGTCGAGGGCAGCTTGAGGGATTCGATCCGTCCCTCGCGGCAGAGGACGAAATCGGTGAAGGTGCCGCCGGTGTCGACTCCGACCCGCAGCAGAGACCCGGGATCAGGGAGACCCTTCATCGCACGCTGTCCCGAGCTAGTCCCTGCAATTCGATCAATCTGAATCCGGCCCCGCGGCCCGGCGCTCACCCCGACCCCGCCGGCCGGTACAGGCCTGAGAAGATGCTACAATACCGAAGATTCGGGAAACCTGACAAGCGTTCCCCGGGGCGCTTTCCGATCCTTGACCGGCATCATGAGGCGGCTCGAACGACTCCGGAGGATTTACTGGACGGGAGCGCTTCTCGCCTTCTCCGCGCTCCTGGTCCTGGCAGCCGTTCTCTTTCTGAACCCCACTTCCGTCGGCAACCCGCAGTTCGTCTCCAACCTGACTCTCTGGTCCGCAGTCTGGGCCATCTATTTCATAGTGGCTCTGACACTTCTGTTCATATTCGCCCGGAATCTCATCAAGCTGTTCTTCGAGCATCGATCCAGACGGGAAGGCACCCGCCTGAAGCGGAAGCTGGTGCTGACCCTGACCATCATTTCCCTCTTTCCGGCTTTGATCTACTTTTTCGTAGCGACCGGACTCATCAACGAAAACCTCAAGCTCTGGTTCAGTTCCCCCTCCGAAGACCTGTTGAAAGCGTCCGAGATCATTGCCTCCAACTATTACGAAGAGAAGAAGACCAGGAGCATCGTTGCGGCGCGCGCCCTCAGCGGGCAGGTCGATTGGACCCGCTTCTCCCTCGACTCCGCTTTGCGCGGCCGCATCGCCGAGTTCGGGTTCGACGGCCTGGTGCTGGCGGATCGGGACCGGAAGATCCGCTTCCGGCAAGGCGATTGGGAGGAGGCTTCGTGGGCCCTTGCGCTGGACCAGGTCCTGGACGGCAGGGATTACTATGACGTCTCCTCTCAGGCCGATCTGAACCTGCGGAGGTTCGTCGACCGGGGATTGGTTGCGGTTCCGGCCCGAGGTTCCGACGGCTCGGTGCTGGGGGGCCTGGTGGCCGGCTTCGCCCTGCCCGACAGTGTCGCCTTCCACGCTCGCGAGGTGCGGACAGCGTCGGAGAAGCATCGCGAGTTGATGAGCCAACGGCAACAGTTCGAAAACAACTACCTCCTGATCATGGCGGTCACCACCCTGGTCGTGGTGGTCGTTTTCGTCTGGCTGGGCAGCTACGTGGCCAGAAGGATCACGGTTCCGCTGGAGGCCCTGGCCCAGGGCGCGCGGGAGCTTGCCGAAGGGAATCTGGACCACCGGGTGGAGCAGAAGGCCGTCGACGAGTTGGGCATCCTGGTGGACTCCTTCAACCGGATGGCCGACGAGATTCGACAAAGCCGGCGGCGGCTGGAGCAGGCCAACGCCGAGTTGCGGGAGACCAACGAGCGCCTGGACGAACGCCGGAAGTACATCGAGACCATCCTCGAAAATATCGCTGCCGGCGTGGTGAGCGTGGATCGGCACGATGTGATCCGCACCGTCAACCAGGCGGCCATGGAAATGTTCGGCGCGGGGCCGGAGCAGATCCTGAACCGGCCCTTGACCAGCGTTCTGGAGCCCGATGTCCATGCCGATTTTCAGGACATGAAGAAACGCGTGAGCCTGTTCAGCACGGATCGGCGCCGGGTCAACTTCAAGCGCGGCCAGGGGCAACCGCCGCTGACCGTCACCGCCACCACCACCAACCTGCCCTTCAAGAACGGCGCCGAGCACCTGGTGGTCCTGGAAGATCTGACGGAGCTGATCCGGGCGGAGAAGTTCGCCGCCTGGCAGGAGGTCGCCAGACGGCTGGCTCACGAGATCAAGAACCCCCTGACACCGATTCAGCTCTCGGCCGACCGCATCCGGAACCGCTTCCACAGGATCGAGCAATCCCTCCGCGGAACCCGCGAGACCCGCCGGTTCGGCGAGACCTTGACGGACGCGACGGCTCTGATCACCGCGGAGGCGGCCACACTCAAGACCCTGGTCGAGGAGTTTTCCCGTTTCGCCCGGCTTCCCATCTGCCATCCCGTGGAGGTCGATCCGGCCAAGCTGGTGGAACAGACCCTGGCCCGTTACGACGGGGCGTTGAAGAGCGTGGGGGTGAGCACCCGTTTCGATCCCCGAATCAAGTCGGTGCGCTGGGACCCGGTCCAGATCCAGCGGGTGTTCGTCAACCTGATCGACAACTCCCTCGACGCCCTGGTGGAAGTCAAGGGCCGCCGCCGGATCGGGATTCGCAGCCGTTACAGTCCGGAGCGGGGTTCGGTGGTGGTGGAATTCGAAGACAACGGCACCGGGATCTCCCCGGAAGACTACGAGAATCTCTTCCTTCCCTACTTCTCCACCAAGAAGCGGGGCACGGGCCTGGGACTGGCCATCGTGAGGCAGATCGTCTCCGAGCATGACGGTTTCATCCGGGCGGAACGGAACGAGCCCCGCGGCACCCGATTCATCATGGAGTTTCCATCCGTATGATCGACAGGGCCGGCAGGACTCAGGTGCACGATCCACTCAGGAGCGGACGCCATCCCAGAATCCGGCTGCTGATCGTAGACGACCACCGGAGCGTGCTTCGTTCGTTGGCCGGAGTCCTGCGAGACGAGGGCTACCTGGTGGAAACAGCGGCCAGCGCCGAGGAAGGGCTGCGCCTCGTGGACCGGACCACTTACGACGCCGTCTTCCTGGACATCTGGTTGCCCGGCATGGACGGGATCGACGCCCTCAAGCGAATGCGGGCCCGGCGCCCCCGCCAGTACGTCATCATGATCTCCGGCCACGGCACCATCGAGACGGCGGTCCAGGCCACCAAGCTGGGAGCCTACGACTTCATCGAGAAGCCGCTGGCCCGGGACAAGGTCCTGCTGGTGCTGAGCCATGCGCTCAAGCAGAAGCGCCTGGAAACGGAAAACCGGAGCCTGAAGGACCTGGTCCGGCAGGAGACGGTCATGATCGGCACCTCGGTGCCGATGCAGGCGCTCCGGCAACAGATCGATTTCGCGGCCCCCACGGAAGGAAGGGTGGTCATCTACGGCGAAAACGGCACCGGCAAGGAACTGGTGGCGCGATTGCTCCACCTCAACAGCGCTCGCCGCGAAGGCCCCTTCGTCGAAGTCAATTGCGCGGCCATTCCGGACGACCTGATCGAGAGCGAACTGTTCGGCAGCGTCAAGGGAGGGTTCACCGGGTCGACCGAGAACCGGAAGGGGCGCTTCAAGCTGGCCGACGGAGGCACTCTCTTTCTGGACGAAGTGGCGGACATGAGCCTCAAGACCCAGGCCCGGGTCCTGCGGGTACTGGAGGATCAACGATTTTATCCGGTCGGCAGCCAACGGCCCACCGAGGTGGATACGCGCGTCCTGGCGGCGACCAACAAGGATCTGGAGAAGCAGATCGAAACCGGACTCTTCCGGGAGGACCTCTATTTCCGGCTCAACGTCATCCCCTTCGAAGTCCCGCCGTTGCGGGAGCGCAAGGAGGACATTCCTCAACTTCTGGACTACTTCATGGAGATGCTCAGTCCCCATCACGGGAAACCGGCCAAGATCATTCCTCCGGAAGTCCGGGACCGGCTTCTCCGATATCACTGGCCGGGGAACGTCCGCGAACTCCGCAACATGGTCGAGCGGTGGATTATCATGGTCCCCGGCGGCCGGGTGAAGACTTCGGACCTGCCCCGGTCCATCCTGGAGGGGGCCGGCGCCTCCCGGCCGGAATCCCTGAGCTGGCAGGAAGCGCGCGCGGCGTTCGAGTCCGATTTCCTGACCCGAAAGGTAAGGCAATTTGGCGGCAACATTTCCAGAACCGCCGCCGAGATCGGGATGGAGCGCTCTCACCTGCACCGGAAACTCAAGGCCTACGGAATCAGCGTCGGCGCTTCACGCAAAAAGCGCGGGGGCCGCCAGGAGCTTTCGGACGCGGCCCGGGGACGGAATGTGAATCGCTGACCGGATCGAGATCGAAGTTCATGCAGGAATTGATGGCATCCTTCGTCGCTCACTTGAGATTCGAGAAGAATTACTCCCCCCACACTGTGGACAGCTACTCCCGCGACCTGGACCAGTTTCTCCGCCATCTGACCGCCGGCCGCACCGGCAGAGAGGTCAAGCTTTCCGATCTGGACCACATCACCATCCGGGAATTCCTGAGCCGGTTGAGCCAGGCGGGGAACCGGAAGGTGACCATCGCCCGAAAACTGTCGGTATTGCGGTCGTTCTTCCGCTACCTCTACCGGGAGGGGCACCTGGACCGGAATCCGGCCAAGTTGGTGCGAACTCCCCGCCAGCCACTCAAGACACCCCGTTTTCTCTCTTTCCCGGAGGTCGAATCCATCCTCAGCCTGCCTCCGGCGGATACCGTGAAGGGAATCCGGGACCGGGCTATTCTGGAACTCCTCTATGCCAGCGGCCTGCGGGTGGGAGAGCTGGTGGGCCTGAACCTGATCGATCTCTCCATGAACCGCCGGCTGGTGCGGGTCCGGGGAAAGGGGAACAAGGAGCGGGTGGTCCCCTTCGGAGAGCCTTCCCGTGCGACTCTGGCCGCCTACCTGGAGGCCCGGAGGCGCATCCTGGCCAAGCGCAAGGACGGTCCGCAGACCCCGGCCCTGTTCCTGAATCTGCGCGGAGGCCGCCTCAGCGCCCGCTCGGTCCAGAGAAACCTGGGGACCTACATCCGGCAGGCGGCATTGCTGCTGGACGTCCACCCGCACCTGTTTCGCCACTCCTTCGCCACGCACCTGCTCAACAACGGCGCCGACCTGCGCTCGATTCAGGAACTCCTGGGACATGAGAGCCTCTCCACCACCCAGCGCTATACCCACGTCTCCATCGAGCACCTGCAGAAGGTCTACCGGAACGCCCACCCCAAGGCCTGAACTCCGCCCGAAGAGCGGGAATCGAGAAATGAGAATTGGAATCGGTCGAACGGACCAGGAAGGATGGTTCTCCCGAACCACCAGGAAAATGGGGGAAGTCCTCCTCACGCGTCAAGTTGCCAGAGGACACCCGTCTCTGCTAGATTGACGCGCGAACGAAGAAGAAGAAGATGTTGACGAAGGAACAGAAAGAAGAACTCATCAGAGGCTACCAACTGCATCGAACCGATACCGGCTCGCCTGAAGTCCAGGTTGCCATTCTGAGCCACCGTATCGGTTACCTCACTGAACACTTCAAATCCCACAAGAAAGACCACCACTCCCGGCGGGGCCTCCTGAAACTCGTCGGTCAGCGGCGGCGGCTTCTGGACTATCTGAAGCGGATCGACTTCGGCCGCTACAAGGAGTTGATAGGCCGCTTGGGAATTCGCAAGTGAACAGCGGTACGCCCAACCATAGTGTTTCCTAATCTTGACCCCGGCGACCCTCCGGCCACCGGCTTGCGAGCCGGGCGGAAAACGGCACTCCCACTGCCGGTGAGAATCTGCTCGCACGGTCGCCGCAACGGCTGAGAACGGTTTCACAAACCCTGTGTAATTAAGGAGAAAGAAAAAGAATGTCGGAGAAAATAGAAATTCAGCTGGACGGTAGAGTCCTTTCCATCGAAACCGGAACAATGGCCAAGCAAGCCGACGGCGCCGCCGTCGTTCGCCTCGAAGAGACGATGGTCCTGGTTTCGGCCTGTTCCCAACGCGAGCCCCGGGAGAACCTGAGCTTCTTCCCGCTCACTTGCGACTACCGGGAATACACCTACGCCGCGGGCAAGATTCCGGGAGGCTTTTTCAAGCGGGAGGGCAGGCCCACCGAAAAAGAGGTCCTGACGAGTCGCCTCATCGACCGTCCCATCCGCCCGCTCTTCCCGGACGGCTTTGCTTGCGAGACGCAGATCGTGGCCATGGTGATGTCGGCCGACCCGGAGACGAACCCGGATATTCTGGCTCTGAATGGTGCGTCGGCGGCACTGGCCCTGTCCGACATCCCCTTCCCGTATCCCCTCGGGGCGGTGCGGGTGGGCCGCGTCGACGGCAGCTTCATCCTCAACCCCAGCTATTCCCAGTTGGAAGAGAGCGATCTGAACCTGATCCTGTCCGGCTCGTGGGACGGCATCACCATGGTGGAAGCCGGGATGCGGGAGGTCTCGGAAGAGGTCGTGGTCGATGCCATCGAGTACGGTCACAAGCACGGCATCCGTCCCGTTATCCAGGCGATTCGCGAGCTGGCGGATCGCCGTCCGGTTGCCAAACGGACCGTGGAGCCCGCATCGCTCGACCCGGAACTCGTGGACCAGGTCGACGCCCTGGCCAAGGAAAAGATTCTGGAGGCTCTCCATACTCCCGGAAAGCTGGCCAGCGAACGAGCCATGAGCGACGCCAAGCGCGAGGTTCTCGATTCCGTCCCCGATGAAACCGGCGAAAAGAGAGCCGACGCAGGAGTCTGCTTCAACCGGCTCAAGGAGAGGCTGTTCCGGGAACGGCTGCTGCAGGATGGCCGCCGTCCCGACGGGCGCAGTTTCGACCAGGTGAGGGCCGTGTCCAGCGAGGTGAGCCTCCTGCCGCGGGCGCACGGATCGGCCCTTTTCACGCGAGGCGAGACCCAGGCCCTGGTGACGGCCACGCTGGGCACCGGAGATGACGCCCAGCGCCTGGATCTGCTCACCGGGGAGAGCTCGAAACGCTTTATGCTCCACTACAACTTCCCTCCCTTCAGCGTGGGAGAGGTGAGGTTCCTGAGAGGCCCGGGCCGCCGGGAAATCGGGCACGGAGCCCTGGCGGAGAGAGCGGTCACGCCGATGCTTCCATCGGAGGAGAAGTTCCCCTACACGGTCCGCGTGGTATCGGACATCCTGGAGTCCAACGGCTCGTCGTCCATGGCGACCGTTTGCGGCGCCGTCATGGCGCTGCAGGACGCAGGCGTGCCGCTGAAGGGATCCATCGCCGGCATCGCCATGGGACTGGTCAAGGAGGGAGACGACTATGCCGTCCTGTCGGATATCGCCGGATTCGAGGACCACTACGGCGATATGGACTTCAAGGTCACCGGCAGCCGGAGCGGCATCACCGCGTTGCAGATGGACATCAAGATCGCGGGAGTCACGCGGGAGATCATGGAGGAAGCGCTGCTCCAGGCCCGGGAGGGCCGGCTGCACATCCTGGATCGGATGGCAGCGACCATAGCCGAGCCGCGCTCCGACATTTCCAAATTGGCGCCTCGTATCGTCACCATCAAGATCCCGGTCAAGAAGATCGGCGGGGTCATCGGTCCCGGCGGGAAGATGATCCGCAGCATCATCGATCAGACGGGAGTGAAGATCGACATCGAAGACGACGGCACGGTCAACATCGCTTCCACCAGCAGCGAGGCGACCGAAAAGGCGATCCGGATCATCGAAGAGCTGACGGCCACCGCCGAGATCGGGAAGACCTATCTGGGGACGGTGGTGAAGGTGGTGGATTTCGGAGCCTTCGTCGAGATCTTTCCGGGCACGGAAGGGCTGCTTCACATCTCCGAAGTCGCGGAACACCGGATCCGGGACATCCACCAGGAGATCAGCAATGGGGACAAGATGATGGTGAAGGTCCTCAATGTCGACGACAACAACAAGATACGGCTCAGCCGCCGCGCCGTGCTCCGGGACCAGCAAGGGGAGGATCGAGAGCAACCGCGGCGGCGAGAGCAACCGCGGCGGCGAGGGCGTCCGGGGCTTCGAGGACGTCCGGGGCCTCGAGAGCAACAGGGGAATCGCCGGAGGCGCCGCCGGCAGCGCCGATGATCCCGGAATCGCTGAAGCAGGCCCTCCGCGACTTCAAGGAGGGCCGTCTGCCCGAGAGGGAGTTGCTCCGGCTGCTCCGCGACCTGCCTTACGAAGACCTGGATTATGCCAAGGTCGATCACCACCGGAGCCTCCGGCACGGCTTTCCCGAGGTCATTTTCGGGAGGGGCAAGAGTCCGGACCAGATCCTCGGGATTGCCGAGGCGTTGCTGGAAAACCACTCCAACCTGCTCATCACTTCCGCCAGCGAGGAGGTCCACACCCGGCTGAAGGCCTCCTGTCCGGAAGCCGTCTTCCACAGCCGGAGCCGGATCCTGGAGGTGGTCCGGGACCCGGCCGATCGGGGCCGGGGCACCATCGGGGTGTTCGCCGCCGGCACCGCGGACATCCCGGTCGCCGAAGAGGCCCTGATCACGGCAAGGGTCATGGGCAACCGGGCCGTCCCCTGCTACGACGTGGGCGTGGCGGGACTGCATCGGATCCTGGGGCAGCGGGAGCTGTTGGCGTCCTGCACGGTGGTGATCGCCGTTGCCGGCATGGAGGGAGCCCTTCCCAGCGTGGTGGGCGGCCTGGTCGATCTGCCTGTGATCGCGGTTCCCACCAGCGTGGGGTACGGAGCTTCCTTCGGCGGTCTGGCCGCGCTCCTGGGCATGCTCAACAGTTGCGCGGCGAACGTGTCGGTGGTCAACATCGACAACGGGTTCGGCGCCGGCTACGTAGCCGGCATGATCAACCGGCGGCGGGACGACGACTGACCCGGACCGATTCTGGTACCTTCTACTCGGAATCTCTCACCGGCTCGCTGAGGGCACGACAAGGAAAGGACCTTTTTTCGGGCGCGTACCCGCTCGGCATGTGAAGTCATCCGGGCTCGGCCGGTCGCGTCCCCGATCACGACTGAGGGATGAAGTTCGACGACCGGATCGTGGAACAGATCCGCAACAGCATCAATATCGTGGATCTGATCGGCGGCTACCTCCCCCTGAAAAAGCAGGGACAGAACCACTCCGCCCTCTGCCCCTTTCACGCCGAAAAGACCCCTTCGTTTCTGGTCAGCGAGAGCAAGCAGATCTTCAAGTGTTTCGGGTGCGGCTCCGGCGGGGACAGCTTCAAGTTCATCATGCTGATGGAAAACCGGTCCTTTCCCGAAGCGGTGAAGTTTCTGGCGGAGCGCTCGGGCATCGCGATCCGTCAGTCGGACGCGAGTCAAAGCCCACGGACCCAGCGGACGCAGCGCCTGCGTCAAGCCATGGCTCTGGCCGGGAAACTCTACCGCCGTTACCTGGAGCGGTCGGGAGCGGCCAGGGACTATCTGCAAAACCGGCAGATCAGCGCTGAAACCATCGAGCGATTCCAGGTCGGATACGCCCCCGGCGGCGGTCAATTGGTTGCCGAGCTTCGCCGGGAGGGTTTTACGAACCAGGAACTGATGGCCTGTGGCCTGGTCAAGGAGGGAAGAGAGGGCCGCAGCTACGAGTATCTTCGCCGGCGTGTGATATTTCCGATCCGGGATCTGCAAGGGAGGATCGTGGCCTTCGGCGGACGCGTCATGGGAGACGGCGTCCCCAAGTACCTCAACTCTCCTGACAGCGATCTCTACAAGAAGGGAGCCAATCTCTTCGCCCTGGACCAGAGCCGTCCCGAGATCCGCACGAGGGGCTTCGCCATTCTGGTCGAAGGCTATTTCGACTGTGTCATGCCGCATCAGTTCGGCTTTCGGAACGTGATCGCCTCCCTGGGCACCAGTCTCACGACCGATCAGGCCAAGCTGCTGCGGCACTATACGCGTCAGGTCGTGATCAACTACGACCCGGACACGGCCGGAGCCAACGCGACCGTGCGCTCGGCGGACATCTTCGTACGCGAAGGATTCAGTGTGAGCATTGCCCGGATTCCAGGCGGCCAGGATCCCGATTCCTTTTTGAGAGACCATGGGGCGCAGGCATACCGCGACGTGCTGAAATCGTCCGTCCCTCTGCTTTCGTTTCTGCTCTCCTGGCTGATCGGGCAGCACAAGGATCCGTACAGTGCCCGGGGCAAGCGGGAAATCGTCGAACAGGTCGTGCCTCACCTCGCCGCGATTGCCAATCGGATCGCGCGCGCCGAAGCCGTGTCCCGGACGGCTGCGCGTCTGAGACTGGATGAGAACCTGATCCTGGAGGAGATGCGCTACCTCCGCAAACCCCGGTCCAGGCAACTTCCCGCAGCGCAGTCTCAACGGCCGGCGGCCGTCACTCAGGCAGAGAAGACGTTGGTGCTGGCCGCCCTGGATCCGGCCCACCGGCACCGGGTGTTCGGCGAGGTGGAACCAGACTGGTTCGCGGACCTGGAATCGGGCAAGATCTTCGAGGCCTTGTTCGAATTGAACCGCCGACAGCGGGGCCCGACCGTAACCGCGGCTTCCGAGTGCCTCGACGCGGATGACATGGATCTCCTGGAAAATCTGGCCCTGGCCGATGACACGCTTTCGGACGAGATCGTGATCGAGTGCATTCGAGCGCTGAGACGCAAGCATTTCGAGAACCTGAGCCGGCGGGTACAGCAACAGATTCTGGAAGAGGAGAAGAACACCGCGTCAACCGAAAACTTGCAGGAGCTTCTGGTAATGAAGGCGCAGATCCGAAAGAAAATAGAGTCCGATTTTGTATAATGGGGGCGGCTGGCGGCATGAGAAAGAATGAAGAGAAGATTCCCGTGGAGGAAAGGTACGACGGCGTAAAGGAATTGATCGCCCTGGGAAAGAAAAAGGGCTATCTCCTTTACGACGAAGTCAACGACTCCCTTCCCGACGATATCCAATCCTCGGAAGACCTGGACAGCATCTTCCGCCTGTTCGGCGAGGTCGGGATCGAGGTCATCGACTCGGAGGAGGATATCGAGTCTACCCAGCGAAAGATTCGGACCAAGTCCAAGGCGGGTGAGACGGAGCCTCCGGACCCCACGCTCGAGAAGACCAATGACCCCGTCCGCATGTATTTGCGGGAGATGGGCACGGTCCCCCTGTTGACCCGGGAGGGCGAGGTGACCATCGCCAAACGGATCGAGAAGGGTCGAAAGACGGTGCTGAACGTGCTGTCCCGATCTCCCGTAGTGGTCAACGAGGTCATGCGTTACGGCGAAGCGCTGGACGAGGGCGGACTCAACATCAAGGCACTGGTGGTGTTCCGTGAAGCCGAGATCACCCCCGAGGTGTTGGAGACCAGGCGGGAGACCACGGTCCGCATGGTGCGAGAGGTGGGAGAGCTGGAAGATGGGGCCAGCAGGATCCGGCGCAAGATTCGGCGGGTCAGGAAATCCAAGGATTCGACCGAATACAGGAGCCTCCTGTCGCAGTTGGCCCGCTATCGAATTCCCATTGCCCGGCACATCCGGGCCCTGGATCTCACCCCCGCGACTTACGAGCGGCTCGTCAACGTCATCAAGCGAGCCGTCGACCGGATCGTCGCCCTGGACCAGGAGACCAAGAAGCTCAAGAAGCTGCACGAAGCCCCTCTGAAACTGGAGGACTCCAAAAAAATCAAGCTTCGGTTACGGGAGATCGACAAGCACCTGAAGGAGATCGAAGAAGAGGTTCTGGCGACTCCCGCGGAACTCAAGCGTACCTTGGCCACCATAAAGCAGGGTGAACTCGAAGCCGATATCGCCAAGAAGGAGTTGGTGGAAGCGAACCTGAGATTGGTGGTTTCCATCGCCAAGAAATATACCAACCGGGGTCTGCAATTCCTGGATCTGATCCAGGAAGGGAACATCGGACTCATGAAGGCGGTGGAGAAGTTCGAATATCGAAGGGGATACAAGTTTTCGACCTATGCCACCTGGTGGATTCGGCAGGCCATCACCCGGGCCATTGCGGACCAGGCCCGAACCATCCGGATCCCGGTCCATATGATCGAAACCATCAATAAACTGATTCGAACCTCCCGGGCGCTGGTCCAGGAATACGGCCGGGAACCGACCAACGAAGAAATCTCGGTGAAAATGGGCATTCCGGTCAGCAAGGTCCGAAAGATCCTCAAGATCGCCCAGGAACCCATATCCCTGGAGACCCCCATCGGCGAGGAGGAGGACAGTCATCTCGGTGACTTCATCGAGGATCGAGGCGTGACCTCGCCTGCCGAAGCGGTCATCAATCTCAATCTCAAGGAACAGACGGCGGCCGTTCTCAAGACTCTCACCGATCGTGAGGAGCAGGTGATCCGCATGAGATTCGGCATCGGGGACGGAAGCGAGCATACCCTGGAAGAAGTGGGCCAGCGGTTCAGCGTCACCCGTGAAAGGATCCGCCAGATCGAAGCCAAGGCCTTGCGAAAGCTGAGGCATCCGTCCCGCAGCCGGAAGCTGAAGACATTCCACGAAGACAATGGTAATTCCGGCCGTACACTATCTTAGGAGCCGGTCGTGAACTTCCGGCGCATACCGGCGGCGGGGGACACGGGGCGGGCTCGGTGCGGCCAGAGGGTCAGAATCTTTGCTGCCATCGAGTCTCGAGCTGGAGACAGGATCTCCGGCCGGGATGCGGCGCCGTCCGAATGGCGCGGCAACTGTTTCACACGGGCGCTGGAAAGCGCCCTTTTTTTTTGCGGTGGGCCCATAGCTCAGTCGGTTAGAGCGTCTGACTCATAATCAGGTGGTCGTAGGTTCGAGTCCTACTGGGCCCATACCCACCGACGCCGGCTGCCGGTCCGAACCGTCCCATGGAGGCATGTGTTGAGCGAAGAGTTGCAGAGGTTGATCCAGCTTCAGCAACTCGACGCCAGAATCGTCGAGTTGCGGCAGCGGGTCTTGTCCATTCCTGACGAGATCGAGAGTCAGGCCGAGTCGCTCCGGAAGAGTCAGGACGCCGTCGAGGAGCTCCGGGAGCAAGCCGACCGGCAAGCCCGGACCCAACGCGGGTTGGAGGGCGAAGTCGAGTTGCTGCAGCAGAAGCTGTCCCGTTACCAGGAACAGCTCATGGACGTGAAGACCAACCGGGAATACCGGGCCATGCAGCTGGAAATCGCCGGCGTCCGGAAACAGATCTCCAGCAAGGAAGATGAGATCCTGGAAATCATGCTGGCCATGGACGAATTGGAAGACCAGACCCGCGAAGCCCGCCGGCGGGCCGAGGAACGGACCTCGGAGGTGTCGTCCCGGCGAAAGGAGTTGGAGACCTTCGCGGCCAGTTCCGAGACGAACATGGCAGGCTTTGAGCAGGAGCGAAACCGGCTGGAACGGGACCTGCCCGAACCATTGCTCGAACAGTACCGCAAGATCGCCTCGGCCAACAACGGGCAGGCCCTGGCGCAGGTCACCGCAAAATCGTGTCAAGCCTGCAACGTGCGGCTTCGTCCCCAGCTCTTAACCGAGGTCAAGTCCGGCCTGAAGGTATTGACCTGCGAGACCTGCAATCGAATTCTCTACTACCAAGGCGGCTGACGAAAGCGAGTGGGAGACGAGCGGTGGGTGAGGTGCTCTCCCATCGGACGGGAAGCGGCGAAGTCAGGGGAGAAACCAGGCATTCAGACATTTCGGCCCGGATCTCCTCGACGAGATCGATGGAAAATCCCTGCCTCGCTCCGCGAAATCGATCTTTTTTCTCTTTACTTTTTTCTCTTTACTCTGCCGTGAGCCATGCGGACGACCTTTTACCACCAAGTCTACTGGGCCATCACTGAATTTCCGTTTTACAAGACGATTCTGGGGCAGCCTCTCCGGCAGACCCTGCTCTATCTGCTCTATCTCTGCGCCCACGCTTCGTTGATCGTGACTTTGGGCTACGCATTTCACTTGGGCCCGGAATTTCGGGAATTCGGAATCTGGCTCCAGGAGAACGTCCCTCCCCTGCAGGTGAGCGACGGCCGGCTCCGTGTGGAGGCGGACCAGCCGCTGATCCGGACCTACTCCGGCCGGCATCCCGTCACCCTGATTTTCGACACCACGGGAAGCCGCCAGGACTTGGCCCGTTTCCCGGAGCCCCTGCTGCTCTTCACCGAAGACGCCCTCGTGCTGCGCCAGAACCAGACGCCGGAAACCTTTCCCTGGACAGATTTCGGCTCCTTCGAAGTCACTCCGGAACTGATCCGGAACTGGCTCGAGATCATGAAATGGGTTTATTTCCCAACCGCGTATTCCCTGGTTCTGGTATTCACCTTCGCGGTCAAACTGGTTCTGGCCTTGCTATTCACTCTGCTTGCCCTCTCGGTGACGACCCGTTACCAGGTGAAGTTCCCTTACCCCGCCTACCTGGCTATCGCCGTCTACAGCCTGACGCCCGCCGTTGCGATTGAAACCGCAGTGACCCTGACCGGCCTGTCCATCCGCTACCTGGAAGTGATCTATCTGGCAACCACGGGCATCTACACCTATATGGCGACCAGCAGGATCGTGGCGGAGAAGCCGGCCCGGTGAAGGACCGGCTCAGGCCTTGTTCCATTTGGATTTCCGCCGTCATTGGAACGGCGCTGGTCCTCGGCGCCTCCTGGGCCGCCGGCGGACAGCAGCGCCCATCCTTTCGCGCCAAGGTCGATGTCGTGGACATCTCCTGCATCGTCCGGGACCGGCGGGGGCGATACGTGGAGGACCTGACGCGGCGCGACTTCCAGGTCTATGAAGACGGAGTCCGGCAAGACCTTCTTTTCTTCCATCGAGAAAGGGCCGGAACGGAACGGTCCTTGTCGGTGGCGCTGGTCATGGATTCCAGCGCCAGCGTCAAGGACAAGCTGGCGTTCGAGCAGAAGGCCGCCATCGAGTTCTTCGGCGAGGTCCTGACCCGGGAGGGGGAGTCGGGAGCGGTGGTCCGGTTCGACAGCGACGTCCGGCTCCTCCACGATTTCAGCACCGATCCTTCGAAGCTCGCGGAGGCCATCATGGAGGTTCGGGCCGAAGGCGCCACCAGGCTCTATGACGCCATCTGGGTGACGGTCAGGGATCTGTTGCGCCACCGGGACGGGCGGCGAATCCTGTTGGTGCTCTCCGACGGCGCCGACACCCGGAGCTCCGTAACCTGGGAGAGGGCGATCCGGACGGCCCAATCCCACGACGTGGTGATCTACGGAATCGGCGTGAAGAGTTCCGGTTTTGACGCGGATTTCGAAAAGCTGAAGCGCTTCGCCCGGGCCACCGGGGGCCGTTTCGTCAACTCCAAGGCCAACCTGAAACGCCTTCGCCAGGCCTTCGACGGCATCCGCCGGGACTTGGGAAATCAGTACAGCCTCGGTTACGTCTCCTCCAACGCCAAGGCCGACGGATCATTCCGCAAGATACGGGTTTCACTGGCCCGCTCCGGGTTGAAAGTCAGGCACCGTGAGGGGTATTATGCTGCGGAACCGTATCCATGAGTCACAAGAACCCGGGCCCTGAAGCGGCTTTGCCTCTTCAACTCCAACTCTGCATCCTCGAAGCGGAGTTGGAGAATATCCAAAGTGACCTGGACCGCCTTGAGATCCGCCGCGACGAACTCCTGCAGCAGATTCGGCACTACCGGACCGAGCTGACGCAAGTTCAGGGCCGGACGGTTCTTCGCCGCGTCAAGTGACGCGCCGCCCCGGAAATTCTTCCCTCACCAGCCCGTGGCAAAAGTCGTCACGGCATTCGACCGTCCCTGCACAGGCGCGGACTGCGTTGCTATGGGCTCACATACTCCCGGTATGCGCGCCCATAGCGCCTTGTCCGGCGGGCGCAGGAACGGTCTCGGTGCTCGCGGGACTTTCACCACGGACTGTTACGGATCAAACACCCGAGGGCGGGACCGGCTTCTCCGCACACTTCACCACTCGGGGAAAAAGGCGGCAGGCCGCTATTCGGACCGCCGTGCATGGAGCCAGTCCAGGTAGTCGACGATGGCTCTCAGTTCGTCGTCGCTGTACTCGGTGGAGACGGTCCGATGCTCCCAATTTCCATCCTGGGCCAGGGACTCGATCTCGTCCGGCAGGAACGTGCGCAAGACGGGAGGAACCGTCGTGAGGTCAAAAAGCTGGACCCGATCTTCCTCCTGAGCGACTCTCAGAGCAGCGAAATTCCGGCCGTCCGTGAGGCGGGCCCGCAGGACGTGACTGGAACGGCGGCTCCGGGTCCTGCCTACCAAGGTGGCGTCCGGGTTATCCCCCAGAGCCAGCAGGTCGGGACCGACGGGAATGCCTCGACCGCCGGCCTCGTGACAGGTTCCGCAACGTGAATTCCGCGTCGCATCGAAGAACAGGTCCCGCCCGCGGGACACGTTCTCCGGCCCGTCGAATCCAACGAATACCGCCGGACCGGTTCCGGGAGGCATGGACTCGTCCGCCGGCGGCTCACGAGTGTCCATGGCCAGGCTCCAAACGTACTCCACCACCGCCGACAGGTCCGCCTCGCTCAGCTTCCCTTCCCAGCCCGGCATGGCCGAACGGGGGATCCCCTCGCGGGTGGCTTCCAGAATCCGGTCGCGGCTGAGTGCCGTGCCTCGAAGCCGAGGCCCGCGGCCCGCCGTGCCGGCCGAACCATGGCAGTACCCGGTGGCGCAACTCTGGGCGAACACGACCTCACCCCGAGTGACCAGATCCGGATCGGGAGAACTCTGCGCCAGTATCACGAGCAACCAGATCATGGGTCGTTCTCAGACGGGAATCGTCATTTATTTCTTAAGTTTGAGCGTGGCCGCCGGAAACAGCCGCGGACCAACCGTACGTGGCAGCCACAGCGGCGTCAAGAGTTTCGCAGTCCCGGCGAGCCCTTGCGAACGGGCGTTGCGGGGGTTCTTCAGAGGGCGGTACGGAAAGTGGCTTCATGGTAAGATTCCGCCGGGAACCAGTAAGGGAATGGAGACGAACGGAGTGGCGAATTCCGGGAAAAGAAATACCCTTCCCCTCGGTGGTACAGGGCCCGGTTTCCTCGGCCCGCCAAGGAAAGACTGCCGCTAGAGAGGTAGAGTCAACTGGCCTCCGCTTGGCGAGGAGGTCAAATCACAGCGAATCATTTACAGGAGACGAGGCAGATGCTTAGACGAACCATAGCCGTAATCGCGCTGGTGACCATCGGGGTCTCTCCGGTCGTGCCGATCAGCTTGGCAGGCGCCAAGGACACTGCACCGGACAATGAATACTGGTGGCCCAACCGGCTGAGCCTCGAACCGCTGCGCCTGGCGTCTCGGGAATCCGGTCCTCTCGGGAAAGACTTCGACTACCGGCAGGAGTTCGAAAGTCTCGATCTGCACGCGTTGAAGGCGGATCTCAAGAAGCTGATGACGACTTCCCAGGACTGGTGGCCGCCGGACTATGGCCACTACGGACCATTTTTCATTCGCATGGCCTGGCACAGCGCGGGCACCTATCGAACCATCGACGGGCGGGGTGGCGCTGACGGCGGCCTGCAACGCTTCGCGCCTCTCAACAGTTGGCCCGATAACGCAAACCTGGAAAAAGCGACGCGATTGCTCTGGCCGATCAAGCAGAAGTACGGCCGCAAGATCTCCTGGGCCGACCTGCTGATCCTGGCGGGTGATGTCGCCATGGAGTCCATGGGCTTCAAGACCCTGGGATTCGCGGGTGGCCGCATGGATGCCTGGGAAGCCGAAGAAGTGAACTGGGGACCTGAGGGGGAGTGGCTCGCCTTCGACCGGCGCAATGAGAAGGGTGAATTGCATCATCCTTTCGGCGCGACTCAGATGGGCCTCATTTACGTGAATCCGCAGGGCCCGGGCGGCAATCCCGATCCGCAGGCGGCCGCTCACGCCATACGTGAGGCTTTCGGCCGCATGGGAATGAACGACGAGGAGACGGTCGCACTGATTGCCGGCGGCCATACCTTCGGCAAGGCCCATGGCGCCGCCGATCCGGGCAAGTACGTCGGTGTCGAGCCGGAGGGCGGTGATATCGAAGCCCAGGGTTTCGGCTGGAAGAACAGGTACGGCAAGGGTAATCGCTCCGACACGATCACCAGCGGCCTGGAAGGGGCGTGGACGAGTCGTCCAGCGGAATGGACTCACGAATTCCTCAAGAACCTGTACGGTTTCGAGTGGGAGCAGACTCGGAGCCCCGGCGGCGCCATCCAGTGGAAGCCCGCCGGCGGCGCCGCGGCGGACCTGGTTCCGGACGCCCACGATCCGTCGAAACGGCATGCGCCGATGATGCTCACCACCGATCTGGCTCTGAAAGTCGACCCGTCGTATCGCGAGATCACTTCGCGCTGGCTCAAGAACCCGAAGGAGTTCGAAGACGCCTTCGCCCGGGCGTGGTTCAAGCTGATTCACCGCGACCTGGGGCCGAGGTCGCGTTACCTCGGCGATCTGGCGCCGGACCGGGAATTCGTGTGGCAGGACCCGGTTCCTGCAGCCGGTCACACCCTGATCGATTCCAAGGACACGGCCGCGCTGAAGGCCCGGATTCTGAAGTCCGGGCTGTCCACCGCTGCATTGGTGCGGGCCGCCTGGGCCTCGGCCTCCAGCTACCGTGGGACCGATATGCGCGGCGGAGCCAACGGAGCCCGTATCCGCCTGGCGCCGCAGAAGGATTGGGCCGCAAACGATCCGGCTGAATTGGGCCGGGTTTTGAAGTCCCTGGAGGGAATCCGCAAGGGTTTCAACGACGCGCAGTCCGGCGGCAAATGGGTTTCCATGGCGGACCTGGTGGTTCTCGGCGGCGCTGCCGCCATTGAGCAGGCCGCCTCGAAAGCCGGGGTCAACGTGAACGTCCCCTTTGCACCCGGCCGCACGGACGCTTCGCAGGAACAGACCGATGTGGACTCCTTTGCCCTGCTGGAGCCCGCCGCGGATGGATTCCGCAACTACTTCGCCAGCGGCAACCCCAGATCTCCGGCGGAGAGGCTGGTGGAGAAGGCGGCTCTGCTGAACCTGACGGTCTCTGAAATGACGGTGCTGGTCGGCGGCATGCGAGCCATGGACGCCAATTCGAACGGCTCTGCTCACGGCGTGTTCACCGACCGTCCCGGAACCCTGAGCAACGACTTCTTCGTCAACCTGATCGACATGTCAACCGAGTGGAAGAAGTCATCCACCGCGGGCATTTACGAAGGCCGCAATCGCGCCACGGGTGAGCTCAAGTGGACGGCGACTCCGGTAGATCTGATCTTCGGTTCCAACTCCGAACTCCGCGCGGTCGCCGAGCACTACGCGACCGACGATGCGAAGGAAGAGTTCGTGCACGACTTCGTCGCGGCATGGACCAAAGTGATGACCCTCGACCGCTTCGACCTCCTTTGATGGGAGCGGCGACTGGAGCGGCGACATCCCTGTCGCCGATTGGAAGGGCGACTGGAGCGGCGACATCCCTGTCGCCGATTGGAAGGGCGTCTTTTAGGCGCCCTCTTGGGGGGCTTAGGGGGGACGGCAGTCCCCCCTGTACGCTTCCGGCCGCCGAATCCCACGGCAAGAAAGGTGAAGAGAAAACCGGAGGGACAGGAAAGTCCCTCCCTTCACCCACGCCGCGTCAAGGCAGGGCAAATACAAAGAGCGTCGAACCGGCCCGGAAATCCTCCGTCTCGGGCCAGAGCTGGGGCATGAGACCGGCCACCGCCGACCCCCAACCGGACGGCGTGGCGATATATTGGCGTCCCGCCACCGAGTAGGTGATGGCCGAGCCCCGGTGTCCCGAGCCGGTCTGAAAGCTCCACAGCTTCCGCCCGGTCATGGCATCCAGCGCGAAAAACAGACCCTCCGCGTCACCGCTGAACACCAGGTCCCCGGCCGTAGCCAATTGCGAGGCCAGAAAGGGATACGGCGACCGGTAGCTCCAATGCTTCTTTCCCGTCAGCGGATCGTAGGCGTCCAAGTGTCCATGATGGTCGACTCCCGGCACCTCCTTCAACTTGAAGACACCTCCGAAAAAGTTCATCCCCTCCTGAGGTTCCTCCTCCCGGGCCGTCACCTCCTGGCACCACTCGATACCGGTGGTGTAGTACCACCCGGTCCGCGGAGAATAGGCTCCCTGGTTCCACTGCCTGCCGCCGCCGATGGAAGGACAGATCAGCTTGGCCTTGTCCAGAACCGGTTCGTTGCGGCCGATCAGTTCACCGTTCGGTCCCACGCCTTCGATCCAATTCAGGTTGTCCACCACCGGCCAGGCTGAGATGAACTCTCCGGAGGTCCGATCCACCACGTAGGTATAGCCCCCTTTGTTGACGTTCAGAAGGAGCTTCCGGTCCCTCCCGTTCACTCTCAGATCCAGAAGCACGCACTCGTAGGCCGAATCCCAGTCCCACACGTCATGCGGAATCTGCTGGTGGTACCACTTGAGCTCTCCCGTGTCGGGATCCAGAGCGATGACCGAGTCGGTGTAAAGGTTGCTCCCCCGGCGGTCTCCCCCGTAGAAGTCGGCCGCCGGATTCCCCACGCCCCAATAAAGAAGGTCCAGGTGGGGATCGTAAGAACCGGTCATCCAGGTCGCACCGCCGCCAAACTTCCAACTGTCCCCTTCCCAGGTCTCGTGACCCTTCTCTCCCGGACCGGGGATGGTGTAGAAACGCCAGGCCAGACGTCCAGTGGCCGCGTCGAAGGCGGTCAGGTAACCCCGGTGAGCCGAGTCCCCCCCGGTGACGCCGACGATCACCTTGTCCTTGACCACCAGCGGCGCCCCGGTGATGTTGCAGCCGCACTGTTTCAAGTCCTCGACGTTGACCTTCCACAGTTCGCGTCCCGTCTTCCGATCCAGGGCCACGACATAGTTGTCGAGGGTACCCATGAAGACGCGCGGGCCGGAGACGGCGACGCCCCGGTTCCAGGGGCTGTAGATGATCCCGACCTGCCGCGGGTTCTCATAGTAGTAGTGCCAGATCTCGTCTCCGGTCGCGGCGTCGATGGCAAAGACGCGGTTCCAGGACGAAGTCAGATACATGACGCCGTCCAGAACGATGGGGGTGGCCTGAAGTCCGCCGTCCACGATTCCGGTCTGAAAGGCCCAGACCGGAACCAGCTTTTTCACCGTCTTCTGATTCACCTGGTCCAGGGAGCTATACCGCCAGAATTGGTAGCTCCCTCCATAGTGGGGCCAGTCCGCCCCGGTGGCGCCGTCCTGTCCCCGCACGGTTCCGGCCATGAGGGCAAACAGAACCGGGGCCGTCAGCAGGAGACCGAATCCACGTGCGAATCGATTCATGATCCGGAGTGTACCAGCCCGGTCCCGAACCCGCATGAGGGCCTGGGAAAAGTGTGAGAGACTAAAAGCCCAGCCAGGAAGGAGAGCGGATCGGCATGGAAAGTTCGCTACGGGACCGGGTCGCCCTGGTGACCGGAGCAGGGTCCGGAATCGGCCGCGCCGCCGCTTTCGCCTTCGCCCGGGCCGGAGCCCGGGTCGTGGTCTCCGATGCCGATCCGGAAAAGGGCGCCGAAACCGCGCGGATGATGCCGGCGCCGTCGACCTGTATCCGAGCCGACGTCTCCGTCACCTCTCAGGTCAAGCACCTGGTCCGGCAAGCGGTCGATCTCCATGGAAGGCTGGATTGCGCCTTCAACAACGCGGGCATCGAGGGCGCCATCGCCCGATTCCACGAGTACCCGGATGCGGTGTGGGACCGGATCATCCAGGTCAATCTCAAGGGAACCTGGCTCTGCATGAAGTACGAGCTGCGGCAGATGCTGAAACAGGGGAAGGGCGCCATCGTCAACACCTCCTCGACTGCCGGCCACGTCGGCTCCCGGGGCCGGATGTCCGCCTACATTGCCAGCAAGCACGGAGTGCTGGGCCTGACCCGGACCGCCGCCGTCGAGTACGGAGCCAAGGGGATCCGCGTCAATGCGCTCTGTCCGGGAGCAGTCCGGACGCCCATGACCGAGCGGCTCCTGGGGGCCGATGACGAACGTGCGGAACGGATGGCACAGTTTATTCCCATGGCTCGATTCGGGACTCCGGATGAGATTGCGGAAGCGGCCGTCTGGCTCTGCAGCGACGCCGCTTCCTATGTCAACGGACTGGCGCTACCCATAGACGGCGGGTACCTGGCGCATTAGCAGGCGAACACCTGATCTCCGGCGGGACGAGGCCTCATTCGCGAGTCGAGGCCGGGGTCAGCTCCCGAATCCGAAGGTCCCGCAGCAGGATGATGCTGCCGGGATCGTGGAGCTGAATGCCGATGGGCCCCGATTCGGGACGCCCGGGAATGGGAGTCCCCTCGGTGACCAGGTGTCCATTGAGCCGGACCCTGATCACTTCCCGGCGCACCTCGATGTCGAACACGTTCCAGTCGTCTTCCTTGCGGACATCCTCCCGGGCGGTCTGGACCATGTAGATGCTCCCCGTGAAATCCTGCTCCACGTCCAGATTGACGATCTGGACTTCGTAGGCGATCTGGGAGGGGGTCCGGGCGAGGTCCGCCCCGGGACCGGACGTATAACGTCCCCGGCTCGGATCGTGCAGCGCGATGCCGCTGTTGCCGCCCGGAGGAACCTTCCACTCCAAGTGGAGGTCGTACTCGTAGAATTCCCGACGAGTGTAGAGCCAAGCCTGGTTGATGACGACCTTGAAGTCGGTCTTGAACCGGGAACGGTTCAGACGACCTTTAATGCCATTGAGCCAGGGTTCGGGATCGGGCGGATCGAAGGGATCCCACTGCCCCAACAGATAGCCCTCGGGAGTCGGCATCCAGAAACCCGATCCGACGGACTCCCATCCCTCCAGGTCTTTTCCGTTGAACAGGGCGATCCAATCGGCGGCCCGGGCCTGCGCCGGCCCCAGAAGGAGCCATACCAGGACCCATCCGACTCCGGCGCGAACCCTCTTCCGGCGCCGGACGCGATCAACTCCGCAGGTTTGCGACATACCCGGAGTTTACCAGTCCTTGGGAAATACCGTCGCACTCGGGCACTCCAGCAACTCGGGCCGGCGGCGTCTATCACACCTTTATGGAATCATGATCTTGAATTTACGGATCGCACCGGCAGCCAGATGATCTCGACCGGCTACGGACAGATCATGGCTTGAGCGGAGACTGACCCGATGAAGATCCTCACCGGCACCATCAGCCACGAAACCAGCACCTTCACACCTGTTCCCACCACCCTGCGGAGCTTCAGCGAGAGATTCGGTGAGCTTCAACCGGACCAGATCATCCCGGCGTTTCGCGGCGCCAACGTCCCTACCGGCGGGTTCATCGAAGGAGCTGAAGCTCACGGCTTCGAGCTGGTGCCGACCATTTTCGCGGAGGCTCATCCCAGCGGCCCGGTCCCCAAGCGGGATCTGGACCGCCTCCTGGGCCGGATGTTGGATCTGATGGAGGCCGCATCGCCGGCGGACGGGGTCCTGCTGGAGCTTCACGGCTCCATGGCGGCCGAAGGCATCGACGACGGCGAGGCCTACATTCTGGCGGCGGTTCGAGACCTGGTGGGGCCGGAGCTACCCATCGTCGCCCAGTTGGACATCCACTCCAACGTCTCACAGCGCATGGTCGAGCTGGCCGACGTCCTCATCGGACGGGAAACCTACCCCGAGGTGGACATGGCGGCGCGGGGCCGGGAGTGCGCCGACGTGATGGTCCGGATCGTCAGGGAGGGCTTGCGTCCCACCATGGCCCTCTCCCGGATCCCCATGTTCTGGGGTCAGAACCAGGTGACCGCACATCCGCCTATGAGCGAAGCCATCGAGCGCCTGCACCGGTTGGAGGCCGAACCGGGGGTCGTGGCCGCGTCCATCGCCACCTGCTTTCCCTTGGCCGACGCGCCGCACGTGGGAGCTTCGGTTCACGTGGTCACGGACAACGACGCAGCTTCGGCGCAACGCCACGCCGACGATCTGGCGGCATGGATCTACCGGCGCCGGGCCGATTGGCACCACCATCTTCCGTCCACCCGGGAAGCCCTGGCCAGGGCGGAGATGCTGGGCCGGTATCCGGCGGTCTTCGCGGACAGGAACGACAATACGGGCGGCGGTTCGCCGGGGGACAGCACCGGGATGCTCAGAACCTTTCTGGACCGCGGCCTCAAGGACGCCTGCGTCCTTTACATCGTGGACCACGAATCCGCGCTGGCCTGTCATCGCGCCGGCGCCGGGGCCACCGTATCGCTCCAGGTCGGAGGGAAATCGACCCCCAGCCAGGGACCGCCGGTCCCCGTGGAGGCCGTGGTGGAGGCCGTCTCCGACGGAGATTTCGCCTACGCCGGTCCCATGTATGCCGGCCTGCGGGGAAGCATGGGGGTCTCCGCCCGGATTCGAGTCGACGGCGTGCACGTCCTGCTGGTCAGCGTACGGGAGCAACCCTTCGACACCGCCTTTTCTCTGACTCTGGGGCTCGACCCCAGGAAAATGCGATACATCGGCCTGAAATCGGCAGCGCATTTCCGCGCCGGCTACGAGGAGTGGGCCGGTCAGATCCAGGTCGTATCGGAACCGGGCGTGCACAGTCCGGACGCCATCAAGTACCAGCGGCTCGGACGCCCCGTCTATCCGCTCGAATAGTAGGGGCGGCCCTTGTGGCCGCCCACCCTTGTGGCCGCCCGCCCTTGTGGCCGCCCGTTGCCCGGCAGTCTCCATGGCCCGAAAGCAACACCTCCAGACGGCATCCGGCCCCGGCGGAATCCCGCGGCAACTTGCGCCCAGCCCATCGGCTACTTTGCCTTCGGAACCGCCGGAGCTAGAATCCCGGAATTCGAGGCAATTGCCGCGGCCCCTCGGGAAGGGTGCAGGAATGACCCGGCAACAGCAGGAAAATCTCGCGGCCGTCAGCTCCCGATTCGCCGTGCACGGCGATCTGGAGGAAATTCGTCCCTACGGGAACGGCCACATCCATGACACCTACCTCGCCAGCTACCGGCATCGGGGGTGCCGGAAGCGTTACGTTCATCAGCGGATCAACCAGCGGGTCTTCCGGGATCCGCCTGTCCTCATGGGAAACATTCAGCGAGTCACCCGGCACCTCAGGCAGAAGCTGCAGCAGGCTGGAGTCGAGGATCTGGCGCGCCGTTCCCTGACCCTGGTGCCGGCAAACGACGGCTCCAGCTTTTTTCGGGAACCTGCCGGGAACTACTGGCGCACCTACGACTTCGTCGAGGGCGCATCGATCCACGACACCGTCGACTCGCCCCGGATGGCCTTTGAGGCGGCCCGCGCTTTCGGGCGCTTTCAGAAACTGCTCCTGGACCTGCCGCCCCCGCGCTTGGACGAGACCATCCCCGGCTTCCACGATACGGAACTCCGGTTCGGCCAGTTCCTCTCGGCGTTGGAGCGGGACCCCCGGAATCGTGCCCAGGACGCCCGGGAACAGATCCGATTCGCCCACTCCTTCGAGTCGCTGATCCGGGTGCTGCCCCGCCTCCGGAAGCAGGGCCGGCTGCCCGAGAGGGTCACCCACAACGACACCAAGATCAACAACGTCCTGCTGGACGCGGCGACCGGCAAGATGCTGTGCGTCATCGACCTGGACACGGTCATGCCGGGCCTTTCCATTCATGATTTCGGAGACCTGATGCGGACCGGGTCGGGAACCCATCGGGAGGACGAGCGCGACCTCTCCAAAGTGGAGGTCGAGATGCCTCTCTTCGAAGCTCTGGCAAGAGGTTACCTGGCGGAGACCGCCCACTTTCTCACCTCGACCGAACGGCAGTACCTCCCCTTCTCGGGACAGCTCATCGCCTACGAGCTGGGTCTCCGCTTCCTCACGGACCATCTGGAAGGGGACGTCTACTTCAAGATCCGGCGGGAGGGTCAGAATCTGGATCGCTGCCGCGCCCAGTTCAAACTGGTGGAATCCATCCAACAGCACCAGGATCAGATGGTGCGGCTGGTGGAGGATATCGCTGGCCGCGGCCCCTCCGGTCCGGTTCGGGACTTGGACAGCCACCTGAATTGAGGAATTCGTCCCTTGGGCCGAGATGGTTCCCGAGTAGCAGGCGTTACTCGTAGCCCAGGGCCGTGACCGGGTCCAGCTTGGCCGCCTTCCACGCCGGATAGAGAGCGCCCATCACGGTTCCGCCCATCGAAATCCCCACCACCGCCACTCGCCAGAGGGGCTGGATGATCACGGGCAAGGAGGGAAAATTGACCGCGATCAGGCTGAGGACTCCCCAGGTCAGAAGGAAGCCGGAGATCAGGCCCAGCACCGAGACCAGCAGGGACTCCTCGAGAAAGAGGCGGACGATATAGGAATTGGAAGCGCCGAGGGACTTGAGGATGCCGATTTCCCGGGTCCGCTCGACAATGGTGCTGTAGGTGGCCGTGAGCGTCACCAGGAAGCTCATGGCCACCGCCAATGCGACGATCACCAGCAGGAATTCACGGAAAACGGGTGTGGTGGAAGTGAAGAGTTGTTCCAGATTCTTGGTTTCCGTCACCTTGTAGTTTTCGAACCGGGTTTCCAGCGCCGTTCGAACCTCATCGTGGGACCTTCCGTCCTCGGCCCGGATGAAGAAGACCGAGCACTTCCCCGGAGTCCCGTTGATCCTCTGCAGGGTCTCGAGTGGGATCATGGCCCGGCCGGCCGTTCCCCTTTGGTAGATCCCGGTAATCTTGAAACTGTGTCCCAGGAGATCGATTTCCTGTCCGACTTCGACATCGTTGTTGGAGGCGTAGAGTTCGTCGACGACGGCTTCGTCACCGGACTCGAAAAATCGGCCCTGGACGAACTTCAGTCCATCGTTGACTCTCTGGAAGCTGGCCGCCTCCACGCCGAAGACCGCGAAGAAGTTCCTGCTGACGACCTTGACCATGATCGGCGTCGAAGCTTCGACGCCGTCCACCTTCTCGATGACCTGCCCGATCCGCACGTCCATGGCGCCACTGTTGAGCGCCAGGAAGAAGGAGGCGTCCGGTGGCTGAAGCATGAAATCCCCACCGATCCGGCGGGTCCGCTCGGCCTGATCGAGCAACTGGCCGTAGGAGAGTCCCACGCTGACCAGGACCAGCACCACGCCCAGGGAAACAGCCATGATGTTGACGCAGGTGCGGGTCGGCCGCTGGCGGAGATTGGAGAGAATCAGGTGCCACATCATCGCATCAAGCCCGGACCTCCGGCGGTCCCAACGCCGAACCCGTTTCCCATCGGGACAAGGCGATCTCAACTCTTTGGAATACCTGCATAATTTTATTCGCTCGCAAGTCCGGGGTGCAACTCGGGACCTGAGGGAAGACGTTGACTCTGCACGCGTTCGCGCCCATCCTGATGGGCGACACGAGGATCAGGACCGTGACGCGCCCCGTTCAAGAAAGGACTCCGCCATGACCCAACAGCCGGCCCTGCAGCTCGGGATGTTCCTCATGCCCGTGCACGATCCGGACAAGCCCTTGGCCCAATGTTTCGACGAGGACCTGGAACTGGTCGTGCGATGCGAGGAGCTGGGTTTTCCGAGTTCTGGGTGGGAGAACATCACTCCTCCAGCGTGGAGAACATCGTCATGCCCGAGATCTTCATCGGCAAGGCGTTGGGAATGACCTCGCGAATCCGGATCGGACCGGCGCCGGTCTGCCTTCAGTATCATCATCCGGCTCACGTCGCGTCACGCCTGGCCTTTCTGGACCACCTGTCCCACGGGCGCCTCAACCTCTGCTTCGGTCCCGGCGCGATCCCCAGCGATATGGAGATCTACGGCGTCGATCCGAAGCAATCGGGCGGCCTGGTCGGCGAAGCCATCGAAGCCATCCTGGGGATCTGGAGCCAGGATCCGCCCATCGAGTTCCAGGGGAAGTTCTGGGACTTCCGTCTCTCCGAGACCATCGACCCGGAAATGGGCGTGGGCGTCCTGCACAAGCCGCTGCAGCAACCCCACCCGCCCATCATGGTGCCGTGCATCACCCGCGACTCGGTGGGCGTCGAGAAGGCGGCCGGCCGCGGCTTCCTTCCCATCAGCCACCACATGGTGTCGACGGAAACCTTGCAGAATCATTGGGCGACCTACGAGTCGGGAGCCCGACGACACGGCCGCCAGGCGCGGATCAACGACTGGAGAGTCGCCCGCAACGTCCTCGTGGCCGAAACCACCGGTGAGGCGCGCCGGCTGGCCGCCGGCAACTCCATGGGGAAATGCATCGAATACATCCTGGAGCTGACCCGGAGGGGACCGGGCCTGGAGATCTGGAAACGGGATCCTGCCATGAGCGA
Organism: Acidobacteriota bacterium; assembly: GCA_965116695.1. Classification (GTDB taxonomy): domain Bacteria; phylum Acidobacteriota; class UBA6911; order RPQK01; family JAJDTT01; genus JAJDTT01. The sequence goes on along the minus strand of OZ220706.1, from coordinate 5,004,911 downwards.
CGCCGATTGCAATCTGGACTATTTCATGGACGAGGTGGTGATCGCGGGGGACCCGCCCCGGGTCACGCAGATGCTCCGGGACTTGAGGGACCAGGTCGGAGGCTTCGGGACTCTCGTCCTGACCGCGCATGACTGGGACGACAAGCAGAGTTGGATCCGGAGCCTGGAGCTCTTGGCCCGGGAGGTGATTCCGGCTCTGAACGCCGGCCGTTCCGGGCCGGCGGAGGCGAGTTGATTCGGAATCCGGCCATGAAGCGAGGGAGAAACAAATCATGAGGTTCATCGGGTTCATACTGCTCTGCTGGTCCTTGCAGCCGGTTGCCTGGTCCCAGGAAACACCCGTCGGTCCCCGCTGGTGGCCCTCCGAGTGGGGCGCCGGGGATCAGCGCGGAGCCGCCAACCGGATCACCCCGGCCAAGGTCCTGGAAGCCGGCCGGCTCATCCGCACCGGCAAGATCTATTCCCTGGGCCAGGTCTACCAGGAAGGGATGCCGCTGGCGGGCAAGCGGCATTTCAAGCTGACCATTCCGGGGTCCCCCACTTCGGGCGACCCCACAGGAACCAATGGACTGGTGGGATTCGACGAGATGTTCAGCGGGGAGATCGGCCAGGTGGGCACCCAGTTCGACGGACTCGGCCACGTGGGCGTGCGGCTGGCCGACGACGACTACTTCTACAACGGCTTCCGGCGGTCCCAATTCGCCACCCCCTACGGGCTCCGCAAGCTGGGCGTGGAGAACGTGGGCGTCTTCTTCACCCGCGGAGTCCTCATCGACGTGGCTGCGTACAAGGGTGCGGACCGCCTGCAGCCCGGCTACGTCATCACCGCGGACGACCTGGAGGGCGCCCTGAAACGGCAGGGCGTGGAGATTCGGGAGGGGGACGCGGTCCTGATCCGCACCGGCCACGAAAAACTCTGGATGCGGGACAACGACCAATACAACTCGGGGGAGCCGGGGATCGGCATGGAGGCGGCCCGCTGGCTCAGCAGCCGGAAAACGGTTCTGACCGGAGCCGACAACTGGGGCATCGAGGTGGTCCCGCACGAGAATCCCGACCGTCCCTTCGAAGTGCACCAGTGGATGCTGGTGCGCCACGGCATCTACAACCTGGAGAATCTCACGCTGGAGGAGCTGGCGCGCGACAAGGTCTACGAGTTCGCCTTCATCTTCTCCCCCCTGCGCCTGAAGGGAGCCACCGGGTCTCCGGGGAATCCCATCGCGGTTCGCTGATCTCGAAGACATGAGCATGGAGGCCTCCATGGACCCATCGCAGACATCCGGCGGCGGCCGGCAACAGACCTTTTTCGGCCATCCCCGGGGGCTCTCGACCCTCTTCTTCACCGAGATGTGGGAGCGCTTCAGCTACTACGGCATGAGGGCCCTCCTGGTCCTGTTCATGATCGACACCGCCCGCGGCGGCATGGGAATGGGCAAGGCCGAAGCGGGCGCCGTCTACGGTCTCTACACTTTCGCGGTCTACGCGCTGGCGCTCCCGGGAGGGTGGGTGGCCGACCGGCTCATCGGCCAGCGGCGCGCCGTCCTGGTGGGCGGGATCATCATTGCCGCCGGCCACTACGCGCTGGCGGTCCCGGCCGAGCTCACCTTCTACGTGGGGTTGGGCCTGGTGGCGCTGGGCACCGGCCTGCTGAAACCCAACGTCAGCGCTATCGTCGGCGACCTCTACACGGGAAACGACGCGCGGCGGGACGCCGGATTCTCCATCTTCTACATGGGAATCAACGTCGGCGCTTTCCTGGGGCCGGGGATCTGCTCCTTCCTGGGCGAGAAGGTGGATTGGCATCTGGGCTTCGGCGCCGCCGGCGTGGGCATGACCTTCGCCGTGCTGCAGTACGTGCTGGGACGCCGCCATCTGGCCGGCGCCGGTGAACTCAAGGGGGACGCGGCCGGCCTCCGGGCGCGGGCCCGGTCCCGCAGCCAGTTCCTCAAGGGGCTGGGCATATTTGCCGCCGCGGCTCTGGCACTCGTCGCCCTGACGTCGGCCGGGGTCCTGACCCTCACCGTCGAGGCCGTGGCCCGGACCGTTTCCCTCTCGATTTCGGTTCTGGCCGTCCTCTACTTCAGCTACGTGATCCTGTTCGCCTGCAGAGACGGCCTGGAAAGACGCAGAGTGGGGCTCATTTTCGTCCTCTTCATCGGAGCCGCCATCTTCTGGTCCGGCTTCGAGCAGGCCGGATCCAGCATGAATCTCTTCGCCAAGGAGCACACCGACCTGATGATCCTCTCCTGGGAGTTTCCGGCCGGTTGGCTGCAGCAGGTGAATCCCCTGCTGATCGTCATGCTGGCGCCCTTGATGGGGATGCTCTGGGTCGGGCTCGGATCGAGGAATCCGTCTCTGGGGGTCAAGTTCGCCTTCGCGCTCGCCTTGCTGGGAGCCGGTTTTTTCGTCATGGCCTGGGGCTCCCAATACGTCGCCGCGGGCAAGGTGAGCCCCGTGTGGCTGGTGACGACCTACTTTTTCCACACCGTCGGTGAGCTCTGCCTGAGTCCCGTGGGACTGAGCAGCATCACCAAGCTCTCCCCGGCGCGTCTCGTGGGGCAGATGATGGGCACCTGGTTCATGGGAGCCGCCCTGGGGAACCTCATCGCCGGGCTCATGGCCGGACGCCTCGAGACCATGACCGCCGAGGAGCTGTTCTTCAACGTCGCCGTCACCTCGGTCGTCGCCGCAGTCGTATTTCTGATCTGTGCCCGCCCGATCCGGTGGCTGGCGGCCGGCGTGAAGTAGAAAGCTACGGAGAGCGGCGCTCGAATGGTGGCCGTCGATCAGGTCACAAAACCCTGGCGATGCGGTGATTTACGACTTGGTGCTCGATCAAGCGAGAGGAAACGCCGAATTCTACGGCCAACTCATCGATGTCCTCCGCATCCACAACGGGGCCGGACACTTTTTTCCTCAAGCCATGTGACGGCGCCAGAAACTCTGCTGCGAAGGCACGATTTCGCTGTTGCCGCTCTGAACTCGCTTTCGTGAGCAGCATGTCTGCGCTGGACGGAGCGAGTACTTCCGCAATGCCGCGGCAGAAGTGGAACCGCCAGTGATAGTCATAGAGGCTCCGAAAAGCGAACGCCGGGTTAACTCCTTCACCGCCAGTGATCACTCCGTCGATCAGCGGGGCCTTTTGGAAAACCACGGGCTGCCTCATTCGTGCAAGAGATTCCGGATCCTCACCAAGCGCCTCTGCGATGTCGGCATCAGTGGGTAGCGGATCGCCGTCCAGGTCCAATTCCCGCCGAAGGCGTCGCGCCGCGTCGTAACCTGCATCCCACGGATCGACGCCAACATAACCTGATCCCCGAAGGACTTGCGGAAGAACACACTTAAGACGATCCAAACTGAGTCTGTTGGACTTGGCGTCATCGATGGCACTGGCAATGGCAGGCGTGCTCTGTTTCAGGGTCAGCGGCTCGAGTGCGGCGATCGCCTCTTCCAGTACCGGCCCATTCAACAATTCAGCGAGCCAGATCACGATCTCGCGTCCCTCGTCATCCAGGTCGTAAGGATCCCAACCCAGACCGGCTGCGGTTTCGCAGAATTCAATCTCGTCTCTATCCCCCGTCTGAATTGCGGCCCACTCCTCCTCAAGGAACGTGCCTTCGACTCCAAGAGATGCGAGCCGTCGAATCACTCGATCGACGAGATCGGAGCAACTCTCCCTGAATTCGTTGCTGTCCGTCCAGACTTGCCCCTCGTCCAGGAATTCGACTCTCCCCCACAAGGACTGATTCCGCTTCCAGGCCAAGAGCGTTCGAGCTCCCGAGGAAACAACCTCCAAGTCGGGGAAAGCATACCCCTCCCGTCCTGAGCGGAGCGCGTGTCGGCGACGGAAGGCAGGATCTGCTTCCTTGACCGGATTACGGTATTCATGGGTCAGGAACCACCAGTTCGTGGCCAGCCATTCCGCCAACGGGTACAGAGGTACGTGAACAAAATCGCGAACCGTCTTGGCCCGTTCGTCGAGCACACGAGTAACAACCGAGTCGCCGGCGTGAATTTGAAGAGACGCCCATGTCGCGGACAGTTCAGGGCCATTGATCCCTTCCGCATCCACCCAATCGATGTCGAAACTAAGTCTCGGCATACAATCCCTCAACGCCTTCCGGCCATTCGTCCTTCTCGAGGGGAAATTCTCCGTCTTCTTGGCCGTCTACGTCGAGGAGCGCGCATTGCCGTTTACCCTTCGACCATAAAAATTCAGTTTACCAGGAAACTTGGAGCCCTCAAGAAGTCCGCCGCTTACCTCGAGTTGACCGTCACAGAGGCCGAACCTCACCCCTCTCGACCCCGGTACCTGGAACGACGGTAGCTGGCCGGTTTCATCCGCACCTTGCCGCACTTGGGGCAGCGCCACTTCTCCTGCTTGTGGGGGCGATGGGCCGCGACCTTCATCTTGGTGCGGCAGCGTGGACAGGTCATGAAACCCTCAGTGCCGGTCGACACCCGCTCATTCCGGGCCGGGACCGCCGCCGGAACCCGCCGGCGAGATCGTGGCGGACCACATCGGCAGCGTAGTAGACTGGGCGGCAAATCCCAAGCCCTGGGAGGGAGAAAACCGCATGACCTCTCGAATTCACCGGCGAGAATTTCAGAAGAGATTGACCCTGCTCCTGGGAGGCGCTTCGCTGGGGACCGCCGGCGGCGGCGCGCCTGGGGAGAAAAGCTCCCCGGCTCCCGCCGGGCCGGGCCGCGGGATCCTGAGCGTGACTCGGGGGAAGGCGGACCTGACAGTGCCCGCCGATGTTCCCGAGGGCAAGAGCTGGCGCTACGGACTCATCTTTCCTTTCCAGGTGGCTCCCCGCATGGCCGCCGCTTTCGTCAACATCCGGATCCGCAACGGCGTCATGGCGCCGGCCCGCAGCGGCGACGACTACGAGGTGGGCAACGACGTGGTCCTCTTCGACGACGTCACCCGTCCCCCTTCCTCCCCCGCCGTACCGGTGACCCGGAACCACGAGCAGGCCAATCCCAACTCCGATCCGCCCAACCAGCCCGCCATCATGGTCAAGTACCCCATGAGGGGCGGATTCGTTCCCCTGGGGGCCAAGAACCCGGACGGTTCTCCCCATCCCCACGCCGGGACCGGTTTCGGGATCGACACCGGTTTGGCGCGGCACCCGGGCGACCCCAAGAGCGCCCACGGGGGAGGCATGTACGAGGACGCCGAACATTACCAGATCATGGAGGTCTTCCAATTCAGCTACGACGGCGGCCAGTTCCGGGTGACCGGCGAGGAGCGGGTTCTCCCGGCGGAGCTGGTCTCCGGCTGGAACATCAGCAACGGCGGCCTCACCAACGCCATCCCCGACGGTGAGGACCTCCTGGTCGGGATGCACGCGTCGCGGGTGGCGGGGAACGGCGAACCGGTCCCCGGTGGATCCGGCGTCCTGCGCTGGCAACGGACCAACGGCGCCTGGCGTCCCGTCTCTTTCGTTTCGGTGACCGGCACGGACGGGTCGACCGAGCCCAGCCTGATCCGCGACACCAACGGCGACCTGCTCTTTTCGGCCCGGGGCCAGGGGGGCACCCGGCCCCACGCCATACGGGTCTGGCGCTCCCGGGACGGCGGGGAGACCTGGGAAAAGATCATTCACATGGTGGGAGTCATCTCCAGTTGTCCCATCACCCTGAACCAGGCGGCGGACGGAACTCCCTACATCGCCTCCAACATCTACCTGGTGCCGCTGGACCCCATTCCCAAGCGGTTCCGGATTCCGGCCGACACGGAAGGCCGGGTCCGGGGAGGCGGATGGACCCGGCAGAAACTGTACCTCTGGCCCTTGAGCGACGACCGGACCAGCCTGGAGGCGCCGATCCTGGGCCGTCACTGCAAGGCCGAATTCGGTCCGGCTCCCAGCGGTTCCATGTGGCGGGTGGACCATCCCTCGTCCACCACGGTTCAACTGGCCGACGGCAATTGGCACAACGTCATGGGATACCGGATCCACGACGACGTCGAGAGCCACGAGCTGCCGTCTCCGCCCCAGACGGGCGCGTACCTGGAGGAGGTCACTTCGGCGGGAGAACCGATTCCCACGTGGAGCTTCTGAGGAAGGCAAAATGACCAGGTCACTGACGAGACGCAGCTTCGCCAAGGCCATGGGGTTCAGCCTGGCCGGTTCCGGGTGGGCCTCTTCATGGAGCTGCCAGCCGGAGCCGGCGCCTGGGCCGGCCTCTTCCGGACCGGGGCCCCTCTCCATGACCAAGGGCCTCCCTGACGTCGCCGTCCTCCCGATCAACCCACGGACGAGACCTGGCGATACGGCCTGACGTTTCCCTTTCAGGTCTCCTCCGACACCGCGGCCATCTTCTGCAACATCCGCGGCCAGTCGGGCCATGACTACGAGATCGGGACCGACGTCTTTCTCTTCCGGGACCTCTCCGGTCTTCGGGAACGGGACGCCATTCCTATTTCCCGGAACCACGAGGAGAAGAATCCCCACTCCCAACCCCCCGGCCAACCGGCCATCATGGTCAAGTACCCGGTACGGGGCGGCTTCGTCCCCTTGGGCGCTCGGCTTGCCGACGGCTCGCCTCACCCCCACGCGGGAACCGGATTCGGATGCAGTCAGGTCATCGCCTGGACACCGGACCGGAAGGGGGTCTACCCGCAAGACCGGCGCGAAGACTACATGGAGGTCTACCAACTGGCCTTCGACGGCCGGCAGTTCCGGGTCACGGCGACCGCGCGGCTGCCGTTCGGCCGGCTTCTGGACGGCGCCGTGCTGTCGAACCCGGGTATCACCACGGCCATTCCCGACGGCGAGGATCTGCTCTTCGCCATGGGCGGCCGGATCGATCAGGACCGGGGTTCGGGACTGACCCGCTGGCGGCGCGGCCGGGAGGGATGGCGCCCCGTCTCCTGGACCCCCATCACGGGGCCCGACAACGCCTTCGAACCGAGCGTGGTCCGGGACCGGGACGGCAGTCTCCTCTTCTGCGCCCGGGGGGGCCGCGCGCCCGACTACCACGACATCCGGGTCTGGCGATCAACCGGCGGGGACGCCCCGTGGAATAAGGTCATCCACGTCCGCGGCGTCGTCTCCACGGCTCCCATCGCCATCAACAGGAGCCGCAGCGGCGACCCCTATGTGGCCTCCAACCTGTACAGCGTCCTGGAGGAACCGATGGTGCCGGGGCACCGGTATCCACGTGACGAGCAGGGGAACACTCGGCTGGGGGGATGGCTCCGTGAGCGGTTGGCGTTCTGGCCCCTGGACCAGGATCGGCGGGGCCTGGAGACGCCTCTCCTGGTGCGCCATTGCGCCGGCGACTTCGGACCGGCCCCGTCGGGCTTCACCTGGGGGGTGGACCACCCCTCGGCTCATACGGTGCGCCTGGCGGACGGGGAGTGGCACGACGTCATCGGCATGCGGATCTGCGATCTGGGCGAGGTCCTTCGAGGAGAAGCCTCGACTCCGCAAACCGGCGCATACGTGGAAGAGGTGCTGACCGGAGGAGAAAGCCGGCCGGTATGGCGATTCTGAACAACGGCAATCCGTCGACGATCATCCCATGACCGAGACCGAGCAAGCCTTTCGCATCCTGGACCTGAAGCCGGGAGCCACCGTCAAGGAAATCGTGGAAGCCCGTGACGATCTCCTGGTGCTGTGGGACCCGAACCGCCTGAAATCGCACCCCCGGCTGCGGTCCAAGGCCGCCGCCAAAATCCGGGAGATTCACGGCGCCTACCAGGTCTTGATGCAGCATCCCGCGCATGGAGAGGGCGCTCCGGCCGGGGAGGCTTCCGGCGACCCGCCGTCCGTTCCTGTTATGGCGTCCGAAGCCGTTCCGTCCGCGGACACGTCCGTCCAGGGTGTCGCCGGCTCCGCTTCCCTCTTCGACGAGGTCTTTCGAGACCGCAAGACCAAAAAGCGGCGCCGCCTGCCCATGGGACCCATTCTGGCCGGGGCTGTGGTGGTCCTGTCGGCGGTCCTGATCCTCTTGTTGATCGGCGGCGGGGACGCTCCGCACGAACCGGATCCGGCCCGTCTCGCGGATCTCGAACCGGTTCCGCCGCCTCCTCCCGGGCCTGACAGCCCAGGCGTCGAAACCGCCGCCGAAACCTCCGCCGCCCCCGATCCCGCCCAGGACGTCGAAGCCAGTGCCTCCAAGCCGCTTCCCGTTGCCGCTCCCCCGCCCCAAAGGGAGATCGTTACGCCTCCCGAAGCACCGGCTCCCACTCCTCCCGAACCGGTTGTTGCTCCTGCCCCCAAACCGGAAAAGCCCGAGACCGGACGGCCACCCCGCCCCGGCACCCGGCCCGTCCTGGTCCGCGAGCCCGACGGCGGCGAGCCGGCCGCCACCTCACCGTCCGCTCCCGATCCGAAGGCCGCCGCAAAGGAGGCAGAAAGGAAGGAGGCGGAAAAACGCCAATTGGAAGAAGCCGAGAAGGCATACCGGGACCTGGTGTCGGGTTCCAAGGCTGCCGATCGGCTGGTGGGGAACCAGGTTCCCAGCATGCGTTTCGTGGAATGGAGCATCGCCGGCCGCCGGGGTTCGGAGCTCCTGGTGGATCTGGTTGCGGAGCAGTTCGCCGGAGATCCGGTCCACTTCGTCTGGGGGGTGGACACGGCGACCGGAAAGGTGAGGGCATTGAGCCAGGCGGCCCGCGACCTGGAACAGGCAGTCGCCGATGAATGACGTGGGAATGGACTATTCGATTCCCGACAGGAGCGGCGACTGTCCAGTCGCCGATTGGGACCGGCGGCATTCTTGCCGCCGGGAGCGGTGCCGTTAAAACCTCGTCCAATTGCATGAAGATCTTGAGAGCAAGAAGATAATTTTCCCGGAGACAAACATGCCACGCTGGATTCTGACTCTTTTGACCGCGGCGCTTCTCCATGGCCTTCCGGTTGCGGAAGCCGAGAAGAAGCCGCCGAACCTGATCGTATTCCTGACCGACCAACAGCGGGTGGACACCCTGGGCGCCTACGGCAACAAGCAGATTCGGACTCCCCACCTGGACCGGCTGGCGCGGCGAAGTTTCGTCTTCGACTCCTTCTACGTGTCCAACCCGGTCTGCACTCCCTCCCGGGCCAGCCTGCTCACCGGGCTCTACCCTCACAAGCACGGCTCGTGGAAAAACAGCCTCCCCCTGGATCCGAAAGTGCCGATCCTGGTGGAAATGCTTCAGGATCCCGAGTACGCGTCCGCCTACTACGGCAAGTGGCACCTGGGAAACGAGATCTTCAGGCAGCGGGGCTTCACCGACTTCGACAGCACCGAGATCTATCTGAGGTGGTGGTCGGAAGACCAGGATCACTCCCAGCGCTCCGGCTACTACCACTTCCTGAAGGCGAAGGGGATCGAGGCGGACACCCCCTACGGCCACTCCCGCGACCTGGCCAACCGCCTGCCCAAGGAACTCTCCAAGCCGGTCTACCTGGCCCAGCGGGGGATCCGGTTCCTGGAGCAGCACAAGGATCGGCCCTTCGTCCTCTACCTGAGCTTCCTGGCACCTCATGCCTTCGCCGATCACAAGCAGGGGCCTCCCTTCACCAACGTCTACGGAGACCTTTACGACCCGGCCGACATGCCGATCCCGGATTCCTACTTCCAGCCGATGGATCCCACGGTCTCCTTCGCCAAGCGGCAGATGCGGCTGGCGTTGATCCGGGGCGAGCTTCCCATCGCCTATCCCCAGACCGTCCAGGAGCTGAGGGACGCCATGGCCCGGTACTGGGGCCTGGTCACCCTGGTGGACGAGATGGTGGGCCGCGTGCTGGACCGGCTCCGGGAGTTGGGACTGGAAGAGAACACCATCGTCGTCTTCACCAGCGAGCACGGCGAAATGCTGGGCGACCACCGCCTCATGTCCAAGATGAACAGCTACGAGGAGGCGGCGAAGGTACCGTTCCTGCTTTCGGTCCCGGGATTGTGGGACCGCTCCCGGCGCGTCGGGAAGCCAGTCAGCCAGGTGGACGTGACGCCGACGCTGCTGGACCTGATGGGGCAGCCCCTGCCCGAGCACCTGCAGGGAGAGAGTTGGGCCGCAGACCTGCGCTCGGGACGGGAGTTCCCCGACCGGGACATCCTGGTCGTCAGCGACGAAGAGGGGTTCAGCCATCCGTGGAATCGGCGGCACGTCTATCACCACCGGACCCTGGTCACGCCCGAGGGTTGGAAGCTCACGGTGAGCTCCGCCGGCGATGGAGAGCTCTACCACCTGGGCCGCGACCCCAAAGAGATGCGGAACCTGTATTTTCTCCCCGAGTATCAGGATCAGGTTCGGAAGATACGGGCTCGGCTTCGGGCCCGGCAGGAGCAACTCGAGGATCCCCTGGCACTGGACCTGAACCAGCCCTGGCCCGAGCGGAGGGGCGGACAGCCGAAATATCCGTGACCCGATCCGGCCTCTCCCTTTATCTCCTTCTGATCGCCGGAAGTGGAACCGCCTCCGCGGCCTCATCGTCCCCGCCCGACGTGCTCTGGATCATGCTGGACGACGGGCGGGCGGACACGCTGAGCTGCTACGGCCGGCCCTGGGCCGATACGCCGCACATGGACCGCATCGCCCGCGAGGGGGTCCGCTTCGAAACGGCCATCGTCCAGAATCCGGTCTGCGTCCCATCGCGGACCTCGATGAAGACCGGTCTCTACGCCCACCAGACCGGCGTCATGGCCATGGGAAAGCCGGCTTCGACGCCGGGGCGCTACCGGACCCGGACTCGGAACGAATCCCCGAATCTCCTCAAGGCCTGGACGGAGGCCGGCATCACTCCCGAGAACGTGGGCAAGGCCCATGCCTTCCGGGAGGATTGGAGTCTCCTGGGCGATGCTCCCCGGTACCTCGACAACCGGGGACGGCCCACCCCGCACCTGCCGGTCGAGTGGCACCGCCGGCTGCTGTCGGTGGTTCGAACCAGGACCCATCAGTGGATGATCGGGGGCCTGCTCGACATTCCTCCCGGCCAGATCCGCACGGCCCGGCTGGGGGACCTGGCGCTCGGCCGGCTCCGGGAACTGGTTCGATCGCCGGATCCCTTCTTCCTGCGCGTCTCCTTCCACGCGCCGCACGTGGCCTGCTCCACCACGCCCTCCTGGTTCGTCGATCCCAGCCGAATCGACCTGCCCCTCCCGACACCCGGGGAGATCCGGGGCAAGCCCCGTTACGAACGGGAGAACATCCATGTCTACAGCGGCGCTCCCCACCTGAGCCGGGAAGAGATCGGTCTGGCCCGGGGAACCTACTACGGCATGATCCGGGCCGTGGACCGGGAGGTGGGAAGGCTGCTTTCGGTCCTGGAGCAGGCCGGACGCCTGGACCAGACCATTATCGTCATCAACTCCGATCAGGGATTCCAACTGGGCGAGCACCGCAACTGGAAGAAAAGGGATTTCTACGACACCAATGTCAAGGTCCCGTTCATCCTTCGCGCTCCCGGGCTGCTGCCCCAGGGCAAGGTGGTGACGGAGCCGGTGGAGATGGTGGACTTCCTGCCGACGCTGCTGGAGATCTCCGGTTTCGATCCGCCCTCCGGGATCCGGGGCCGGAGCCTGCTGCCCCTGATCCGGGGCGAGGTCCGGGAGTGGCGCCGGGCCTGCTTCTCGGAGCACGATCACAGCGAAGACGCCTACCAGGAACTGCGCCGCGGCGGGGGACGGCGGATCATGGTCCGGACCCGGGAATGGAAGCTGGTCTTCTTCATGGACGAGCGGGTTCCGGATGAGGACGGCGCCCTCTACCATCTCCTGAACGATCCCTGGGAGCAGCGCAACCTCTACAGCGACCCCGCCTACGGCGGTGTGGTGGAAGAACTGGAACGCTTGGCCCGGGAATGGGACCGCGGTGGGCTTTTCCTACCCCAGCTCTTGTGACTCAAGTCAGGTCGGTAACCGAACGGGCCATAACGATGGGGGGACAAGGATGTCCCCCCTCCTGAGCGCAACCTCTACGGCGACCCCGCCTACGGCGGCGTCGTGGAAGAATTGAAACGCTTGGCCCGGGAGTGGGATCGGGATGGGATTTTCCTGCCCCCGCTCTTGTGACTCCAGTCAGGTCGATCACGGAACGGGCCATAACGATGGGGGGACAGGGATGTCCCCCCTCCTGAGCGCAACCTCTACGGCAACCCCACCTACGGCGGCGTCGTCGAAGAATTGAAACGCCTGGCCCGGGAGTGGGACCGGGGTGGGCTTTTCCTGCCCCCGCTCTTGTGACTCCAGTCAGGTCGATCACGGAACGGGCCATAACGATGGGGGGACAGGGATGTCCCCCCTTCTGAGAAAAAGGGGGCAATTTCCAATCGCCCAGTCTTCGTCGCCAAGTTTGTTTCACTGGAGTTCGGCGGTTAGGAAACCGCCGCTCCCATCCTTTTTCTGTCGGCATTTCGCCGGGCACGGGCCGGTGGGGAAGCTCCTGAGCGCAACCTCTACGACAACCCCACCTACGGCGGTATCGTGGAAGAATTGAAACGCCTGGCCCGGGAGTGGGACCGGGGTGGGATTTTCCTGCCCCAGCTCTTGTGACTCCAGTCAGGTCGATCACGGAACGGGCCATAACGATGGGGGGACAGGGATGTCCCCCCTCGTGTGCCCGACATGGGCTGTCTCTAAGGGATGGAAGATCCCGAAGGAGGTGATGGAACCAACCTTAGCCGAACCGCAAGGCGTAGCCGTGAGGTGAAGCTGGAGGAAGCGGCAGGCAAACCCACGACCGCAGGAACACAAACCGGCAGTGAGGCCGGGTGCGGGCGGTGAGCTGGCGAGGAACAGCGAAACCCGAATTCCATCCAGACGCACCAGGTAGAGCCGGGCGGCCCGGGGGGAAAGAGGCAGCACCTTACTCGGGGAGATCTCAACGGTGAGAGCCTTTGAGAAGTCAGCAGAGGTCATAGTAGCGAAGAAGCCGGGTAATGCCGGTGGAGCGAAGGACCGAAGGAGTCGTACTGGCCCTATGGTGGACCCGTCAGCGGGATCGCAACTACCTCCGACAGCGGGCCGGGGGGGAGTCTCCTCGGACCCGGCACGGAAGGCCCAAGGGTGGAGCCCGGCAAGCCGGAAGGGCGGAGATCACGTCTCAGCGGCGGCGGAAACCGGGAAGAACGGCCATGCACGAGGCTCTGACGGAGGCGTTGCTTCCCAGAGCCTTGGGTGGCTCCAACCGCCGGATACTGAAAACGGTACGTCCGGTGGTGTGGGAGGGTGCAGGGGCGCAATCCCCTGTGCCCGACCCAATCTGAGCGCAACCTCTACAGCGACCCCGCCTACGGCGGTATCGTGGAAGAATTGAAACGCTTGGCCCGCGAGTGGGACCGGGGTGGGGTTTTCCTGCCCCAGCTCTTGTGACTCCAGTCAGGTCGATCACGGAACGGGCCATAACGATGGGGGGACAGGCACGTCCCTCCTGGACGAATTGGGACCGGTAGATGTAGGGGCACCCCTTGTGGGTGCCCTCTTCGGGCCAAATCGGCGAAATCTGACCATTTGACCCCTGTGACCCGGAACATGGGGTGAGGTGGAAGGGAGTCCCGGCGACAGGATATAATCGCTCAAAACATTTCCCCCATGGGTATTTCACACCAAATGAAGCGGAAACCTCTTCCAGCCTGGGCGGCCCTCAGCTTCGCCTTGTGGTGCCTTCCGGGGGTCCAAGCCAATGACAAGCCCAAGCCCACAGATCCGGAGTTGCGGTCGCACCATCCTCTGGGCGGTTCCATCGGGTCCCCTTTCGAGATCCGGGTGCGCGGGAAGCGTCTGCAGGGGGTCCGGACCGTCTGGTTCGAGTGTGAGGACGTCCGGGCCCGGGTCCTGACGGTGAACGAAATCACGAAGACGGGAGACCCGGACGGCGACGAGTACTACAGGCGGAGGGCTCTGGCTCTCCTGGGCCAGGACCGGGAGGAGCCGGAGTTCCTGGCCGTGCTGGAAGTCCGGACCTCCTCCGAGACTCGTCCCGGACTGCATCACTTCCGTCTCGTGGGTCCCGCGGGCCTCTCCAACTCCCTGAGCCTCCACCTGGTGGATCAGGCACTCCAGAACGAGATGGAATCGCCTCACCATCGACCCTCCCAAGCTCAGGAAATCGGCCTTCCGGCCGTCGTCAACGGGACTATCGAAGAGAAGGGAGAACTGGACTACTACTCCTTCGAGGTGGAGGCGGGCGAAACGCTGGCCTTCCAGGTGCTGTCCGGTTTCGATCTGGGCGTCAGTTACTGGGCCCAGACCGAGATCCGGCTCTACGAACCTCACGAGAGCTGGTTCGGGACCGACCGGGCGCGCCCCCTGGTCCTGAAGGGCCCGCGCCTGTCCTGGGAACCGATCCGGGTTCGGAGCTCCTGGTTCGACCGCCGGGACTTCGTAACCCAGTTCGTTCTGCACCCACTCCTGGAACACCGGTTCGAGAAGGCCGGACGCTACCTGCTTTCCGTGGGTACGTTTCTGGGGCGGAGTTGGGACAACGGCTATCAGTTGCGGGTCGGACCGGCCCGGAACGAGGTTGTCTCGCGTCGTGCGATCGGGAGCTTCGGCCAGCCGGCCCACGCCGACCCGGCCGACTGGCTGGAAAGGGACTCCGCGACGCTGCGCCAGTTCGGGAGCTTCTACCGGCGGCTGGGCGATGACCGGTTGACCGAGTTGGCAACCCGGTCGGCGGCCGCCTCCTCCGCTGGAGCCGATGCCTCGTCCCCCATGGCCTCCACCCGGGATCGCGAGCCCAACGACTCCACGGAGGCCGCCCAGGAGTTGACCCTCCCCGGCTTTGCCGAGGGCCGCATCGACTATCCCGGCGACGTGGACCGTTACCGGTTCCGGGCCGCCGCCGGACAGGCGCTGGCCGTGGAGGTGGAGACACCCCGGCTCGCTCCCCCCCACTTCAGTCCCTGGCTCAAGGTCCTGGACGCCCGGGGGAAGGTGGTGGCCCACAACATCTACCGGGAATACGGCGGCAACGGCATCGACCCCAACAAGACCATCGAGCGGAAGACACTCCACACCTTTGAGGAGGAAGGGGACTACTGGCTGCTGGTCCGGGACGTGACCGACCATGCCTGGGGAGACGAGTTCCAATACCGGGTGCTGATCCGGCCGCAGGTTCCTCATGTGGGCCGGATGGAGGTCACGTTGGGGGTCTTCTCGGTGTCGTCCCAACTCATCGAGGTGACGGACCGCCTCAACCTGAAGCCGGGGGATTCCAGGCGCCTGACCCTGGTGGCCGACTTGGAGGAAGGCTTCGACGGCGGCATCCTGGTGGAAGTCGACGGCCTTCCCGCCGGCATGCGGGTCCAGGCCTCCACCCCCGCAAGCTGGAGCGGATTGGTGGTTCAGGGAATCCAGTACCGGCCGCCGGGCGAACACATCGTGGACCCCAAGAGCCATCGTCCCCAGCGGAAGGCGGTCACGTTAGCGTTGCAAGCGGATCACCAGGTTCAACCCACTCCCCTGCCCCGGTTTGTGAGGATTCGGGCCCGTCCCATGTCGGCAAACCGGACCGGCCCCCCGCTCGTGGCGGGCAGGATTCCTCTTCTGATTCTGGATTCACCTGAGACCGCCGAAGCCGAAGACCATCGGCAGGACGTGGCATTGTCCCAATGAAGACTTCGAGCTTGGTGCGATTTTCGTTCTTCCCGGTGATGGCGGCCGTTCTCGTGGGCGCTTGGGCGACAGCGTCCACCGGCTCATCGACCGTCCTGTCGCTGCGTCTGCTGCCGGAAGAGGTGGTTCTCTCAGGCCCCGGAGCGTCGCAACGCGTGCTGGTCCTGGGACGTGGAGCCGACGGTCTGGAGCGAGACGTCACCCCTCGGAGCCGGTTCTCCCCGGCTTCAACCGGAATTGTCCGTGTGGATGCGGCGGGACGGGTAACTTCCCTGGCGTCAGGAGAAACCAGCCTCCAGGTCCACCTGGGCGAGTTGACGGTTCGGGCCCCGGTTCGCGTTACGCCGGAAGGCGCTCGGAGGCCCTTCACTTTCTCCCGGGACATCGGGACTATCCTTACCAAACGGGGATGCAACTCCAGCGACTGCCACGGCGGAGTCAAGGGTCGAGCCGGTTTCAAGCTCTCCATCGACGCCCTCCATCCCCGCGACGATTACCGCTGGATCGTCCAGGGTGGCGACTATCAGGTCATGAGCGCCGAGGCGGGAGGTGACATCGATCCCCGGGTGGATCTGAGTGCCCCGGATCAGAGCCTTCTGTTGCAGAAACCGACGCTCCAAGTCCCCCACGGCGGCGGGGAACGCCTCTCTCTGGACTCAACGGATTACCGGTCGCTGCTGGACTGGATCCGCCAGGGTGCCCGCTACGGCGACGACTCGGCCGAGACGGCGAGGAAAATTCGCAAATTGGAGGTCCTCCCTTCGGTGGTGGTGCTGGATTCCGGGTCCCGCCACGGGTTGCTGGTTTTGGCCCACCTGCCGGACGGTTCCCGCGAGGACGTGACCGGTCAGGTGCGCTTCGAGTCCTCCAACCTGGAGACGGTGAAGGTGGACTCCGACGGAACGGTTCGGGCCGTGAATCCCGGTGAAACCACCGTCCTGGTGCGGGCCCCGGGTCACGTGGCGAGCGCCCGGGTCGGCGTCGTCGCCGACGTGGTGACGGATTCGGCGCCGATTCCGTCCCGCAACTATATCGACGACCATGTCCTGGCCAAGTTGCGGAAGTTCCACCTGCGTCCGGCGCAGCGCTCCAGCGACGCCGAGTTTCTCCGGCGTGTCTGCCTCGACCTGACCGGGACCCTGCCTCCGCCCCATCGGGTCCGGGAGTTTCTGGACAGCCGGGACCCGGACAAGCGGGAGAAGCTGGTGGACGTCCTGATGGAGTCGTTGGAATTCACCGACTATTGGACCTTCCGGCTGGCCGACCTGTTCCGAGTCGGTCACATCAGCACCGGAATGGCCGAGCACGGCCACGTCTACTGGCAATGGGTCCGGGATTCCGTGGCGACCAACAAACCCTATGACCAGATGGCCCGGGAGCGGATCACGGCCCAGGGCTACGACGGCGCCTCGCGCCATTTCCTGCAGAACGGGGTCATCCCCAGGCCCGAGAACGCCATGGCCGAGCAGTTCCGGGTCTTCCTGGGACGGCGCCTGGACTGCGCCCAATGCCACGACCATCCTTACGAATCGTGGAGCCAGGACCAGTTCTGGGGCCTGGCCGCATTCTTCAAACGGGTGACCCGGTCCGAGTGGGCCGGTTTCGGCACCGCCCTGATCTACGACGACCCGGAAGGGCCCGATCCCGATTTCGGCGCCGGCCCCGACAGCAAGAAGACCATCCATCCCCGGACCGACCGGGAAGCGGATCCGGCCTTGCCCGACGGTTCTCCGGTGCCGGCTCACACCCAAACCAGCCCCCGCCGGACCTTCGCCCGCTGGGTGACCAATCACCCCTGGTTCGCCGAGGCCGCGGTCAACCGGTTCTGGGGCCAACTCTTCGGGCGGGGACTGGTGGAACCGGTGGACGACTTCCGATCGTCCAACCCTCCGACCCATCCGCGCCTCCTGAAGGCCCTGGCCCGTGATTTCCGGGAGCAGGGATACGATCTGAAGCGACTGCTCCGGCGCATGGTCCTGTCGGAGACCTACCAGCTCTCCTCCGTGCCCCATCCCGGCTCGGAAGGGGACCGAATCAACTACTCCCACTCCCTGCCCCGGCCGCTGGACGCCGAGGTCCTGCTGGACGCCATGACCTCGGTGACGGAGGTGGCCCAGACCTTCGAGACCACCGACAAGGGACTGGCGCCCCCGGGCACCCGGGCCATCGAGCTGACCCTGCCGGACCTTTACCCGTCGGACTTTCTGGACATGTACGGGAGAACCAATCGCCAGCAGGTCCCGGAGCGGATCGTCGAGCCCAGTCTCAACCAGGCGCTCCACCTCCTGGTGGGATCGACCTACACGGAGCGATTGGCCGGCGAGGGGAGCCGCCTGGCGCGCCTGCTGGATGCCGGCGCCTCCGACGGCGAAATCATCGAGGAACTCTATCTCGCGGCCCTGACCCGCTATCCCCGTCCGGAAGAGCGGGACGGGCTGGCGCAACTGGTCCAGCGCAGCTCCTCCCGCGGCGAGGGCCTGAAGAATCTGGTCTGGGCGCTCCTGGCATCGCGGGAATTCGCCCACAATCACTGAGAGAACGCACTGAGGGAAGCGACATGAAATACACCGGGTGCCTGTTGCCGACTCCGGAGGTCCTGGCGAGGCGGTCCTTCCTCAAAGTGGGTTCGCTGAGCCTCCTGGGGATGTCCCTGAGCCGTTACCTGGAAGCCGCCCACCTCATGGCCGAGGCGGGAAAGGACGCCGGCTCGGCCCAGGCCAACTCCTGCATCCTCATCTGGCTGGAGGGGGGACCCGCCCAGATGGACACCTGGGACCCCAAGCCCAACAGCAGCTTCCGGTCCATATCCACCAACGTGCCCGGCATCCGGATCTCGGAACTGCTCCCCAACCTGGCCCGGCACATGGACAAGGTCTCCATCATCCGCTCCATGCAGTCCCTGGAGCCCAATCACGAAAAGGCGATCTACTACGGCCTCACCGGCCACCGGCCCACGCCGGCCATGGATTTTCCCGGCGTTGGGTCCATCGTCTGCCGTGAGCTGGGACGGACCAACCACGTGCCGCCCAACATCGTGGTCCCGGCCAAAGCGGGCAAACAGCACTACCTCTACCAGAAGGGGCAGTTCCTGGGACCCGAATTCGATCCCATGCTGGTGGGGAACCCCAATGAGAAGGACTTCCAGGTCCCCGATCTCAGCCTTCCCAAGACCCTCACCCGGCAACACCTGGAGGACCGGCGGACCTTCCTGAACCTGGTGGACAGCTACTACCGGAAGAAGGTCCGGACCGCCGAGCACGCCAAGATGGACCGTTTCAGCCAACAGGCCCTGGAGATGATCACGGCGCCGGAGGTGCGGCAGGCCTTCGACCTGAGCCAGGAATCGGAGAAGACCCGCGACGCCTACGGCCGGACCAGCTTCGGCCAGAGCCTGCTCCTGGCCCGGCGCCTGGTGGAGTCGGGAAGCCGCTTCATCACGGCGGCCGGTCACGATCTCAACGGCTGGGACACCCACTCGAACAACGACAGACGGAACATCAAGCAGACCGCAAAGCTGGACGAATCCCTCCCGGTCCTGCTGGAGGACCTCCACCAGCGCGGCCTGTTGGAGTCCACCATCGTCGTCGTCATGGGCGAGTTCGGACGCAGCCCCCACCACAACTCCAAGGCGGGAAGAGACCACTGGCCCCATTGCTGGTCCCTGCTGCTGGGGGGCGGCGGAATCGAGGGCGGCAAGGTAGTGGGCGCCAGCGACGACCGGGGAGCCTACGTGGCGGAGCGAAGGGTCACCATCGGAGACCTGTTCGCCACCCTCTACAAGGCCTTCGGCATCGACTGGCACAAGGAATACATGAGCCCCATCGGCCGCCCCGTGAAGATCGCCAACTCCATCGACGACGAGACCGGACAGCCGGTTTCGGAACTCATTTGAGAGCCTTGAGTCTCAAGATGAAGTTCACTCGAGGCCTCGGCCGGCTTCGATCTCTTCAAGCATGACATCGATGTCGGCAGTGGGAAACTCGTTTCGTGCCGCTTCAGCGACGGTTCGGATTTTAGCCTCGACAGCCCCGGCTTGGCGGCATCCGGCTTCTCGTATCGCTTGGGGGAGCCGTTCGGCGACCTCCTTTCGCCGCCTCGCAGCTTGACGCTCTCGATCTTCTTTCTTCATGATCGATCTTCTTTCTTTGTGAATCGAACCTGCATGCCGGATGGTACGCATCGTAGGGGCGACCCTTGTGGTCGCCCTCTGCCCGCGGCACCGGCGATGGAACGGACGAGGGCACCCACAAGGGGTACCCCTACGGGGATCGGAAACGGTTCGTTGCCGCGGGCACCAGCGCTGTTGCGGCGTTGCGGCGAGACTCGGCCTCAGTAGCGGTAGTGATCCGGCTTGTAGGGGCCGTCCACCTGGACGCCGATGTAGTCGGCCTGTTCGGGCGTGAGGTGCGTGAGCTTGGCCCCCAGCTTGTCCAGGTGGAGCCGGGCCACCTTCTCGTCCAGGTGCTTGGGCAGGACGTAGACCTCTCTCCCGTACTTCTCCCGGTTCTGCCAGAGTTCGATCTGGGCCAGGACCTGGTTGGAGAAGCTGCTGCTCATGACGAAGCTGGGATGACCGGTGGCGCATCCCAGGTTCACCAGCCGGCCCTCGGCCAGGACCAGGAGGCTGTGGCCGTCGGGGAAGTGCCACTGGTGGACCTGGGGCTTGATCTCCTCCTTGCGGATTCCCGGGGAGTCCTGAAGTCCGGCCATGTCGATCTCGTTGTCGAAGTGGCCGATGTTGCAGACGATGGCCTTGTCCTTCATCCGGACCATGTGGTCCAGCCGGATGACGCCGAAGTTGCCGGTGGCGGTGACGAAGATGTCCACGTCCGAGACCACGTCCTCCGTCCGTACGATCTGGAATCCCTCCATGGCCGCCTGCAGGGCGCAGATGGGATCGATCTCGGTCACCAGGACCCGGGCTCCCTGTCCCCTCATGGACTGGGCGCACCCCTTGCCCACCTCGCCGAATCCGCAGACCAGCACGGTCTTCCCGCCGATCATGACGTCGGTGGCGCGCATGATGCCGTCGGGCAGCGAATGACGGCAGCCGTAGATGTTGTCGAACTTGCTCTTGGTGACGCTGTCGTTGACGTTGATGGCGGGAAAGAGCAGGGTGCCGGTCTTCTGCCTCTGGTAGAGACGGTGGACGCCCGTGGTGGTCTCCTCGCTCACACCCACGATACGCCCGGCCATGCGATGCCAATACCGGGAATCCTCCAGCAGGCGATCCCGCAGCAGGGTCAGCACCACCTTCATTTCCTCCGAGTCCGCGGTCGCGGGATCGGGAAGAGTCCCCTCCGCAGCGAAGGCCTCCTCAGACTCGTATCCCAGGTGAATCAGCAGGGTGGCGTCGCCTCCGTCGTCCACCAGGAGATTGGGTCCGCCCTCGGGAAACTTCAGAATCTGGTCGGTGCACCACCAGTAGTCTTCCAGCGATTCCCCTTTCCAGGCGAAAACCGGGACGCCCGCTTCGGCGATGGCGGCCGCGGCGTGGTCCTGGGTGCTGAAGATG
Source organism: Acidobacteriota bacterium (assembly GCA_965116695.1). Lineage (GTDB taxonomy): Bacteria > Acidobacteriota > UBA6911 > RPQK01 > JAJDTT01 > JAJDTT01. Next base: position 4,983,844 of record OZ220706.1, on the reverse strand, counting down.
TTGCAGCTCGCCCAACGCACGTCGGCGCCCAAGTCGGCCAGGGTTTCGATCAGCACGGCGGTCTGGATGGTCATGTGCAGCGACCCGGAGATCCGGGCGCCGGCCAGCGGCTTGCTGCCGGAGTACTCCTTGCGGACCGCCATCAGCCCGGGCATCTCGTGCTCGGCCAGGGAGATCTCCTTGCGTCCGAAGCCGGCCAAGCGGATGTCGGCGACCTTGTACTCGTTCTTGACTGCGGTTGTGCTCATGAGTCTGGTTTCCCTTCTACGAAAAAGGAGGGGCGATTTCCAATCGCGCATTCCTCCATGCTCCACGGGAACCCGGCGGTTGGAAACCGCCGCTCCATCCAGGGCGCGGCGACCCGTTCCCAAGGGTTGTTAGGATAGCAGAAAGTCGGCCGAACGGAGCCGTCCGGCGTTCACAGCGGCAGAAGGACAGGGGCGTCCTTCTACCGCTTGCGGGACTCCTCGTAGAACTCGATGTAGTCCTCCACCGAGGTGCCGGCGACGGTCTCGGCGATGAGATCCAACGGCAGGTCTTCCACCTTCTTGAAGCGGACGCACGACTTGCCCATGTCGAGCTTCTTCCCGCTCGCCTTGAAGCGCTCCACAAACCGGGTCCTGGATTCGGCATGGCTGTAGACGCACATCAGGTAGACAGCCATGTGCCGCTTCTGGGAGGCCAGCGCAGCGTACATGAGGGGTTTTTTGTTGTAGGTCTTGGGATAGCGGTCCAAGGGGATTTCATACGTGATCATCCCCCAGTTCATGGTCTCGACGTAACCCGGCGGCAGGTTGTCCTGGAACACCTGTCTCACGGCCTGAATGCCTTCCCTGCGGTCCGGGGGGAGATCCAGCAGGTATTCTTCAACGGTGGCGGCAGCGCTTCTGACCATGGGTTCAGCCTATCAGAATCGATCCGCCGGCACTCCAGGCATTCCGTGGCGTCCGGGCTGTTGCCGACGCCGACCGCGGCGGGAGAGAATCACTGCCCATGCGATGGAGCCGTCTCATGACCGGCATGCTGTTGCTCTCCGGCTGCGGTGAGAGCACCGAAACCGGCCCCCTTTCTCCGGAGGAGTCGGTGGCCAGTTTCCAGCACCCCCGCGATGTCAGAATCGAGATCTTCGCCGCCGAACCGCACGTGCGTGACCCGGTGGACCTGGTCTTCGACGAGGAGGGGAGAGCCTTCGTGGCCGAGATGCTGGACTACCCCTACGACCCTCCGGCGGGACAGCCGCCTCGCAGCCGGATCCGGGTCCTGGAGGATCGGGACGGCGACGGAAGAGTGGACCACTCGGTGGTCTTCGCCGACGGGATGCTCCAACTCAAAGGCCTGGCCCTGTGGGACGGAGGCGTCATCGCCGCCGCGGCGCCGGACCTCCTCTACTTCAAGGACACGGACGGGGACCTCCGCGCGGATGAACGGCGAGTCCTGTTCACCGGCTTCGAAGTCGGTCAGCCTCAGGGCCGGGTGAGCAACCTTCGCTACGCCCTGGACAACTGGATCTACGTCTCCAACGACGGACATCCGGGACTCGTCACGTCTCCGGATCGTCCCGAAACCGGGCCGGTTTCGGTCCTGGGAACCGATTTCCGGTTCCGTCCCGGCCGCGGTATTTTCGAGGCGGCCTCGGGAGCGGCCCGGTTCGGACAGACTTTCGACGACTGGGGCAACCGCTTCGTCACCCGCACCGGAACCCACGTCCTGCACGTGCTCCTGCCCCGCCGCTACCTCGAGCGAAACCCCTATCTGGCGGCCCCTGCTGAGATCATCCGGGACGTCTCGGACCATGACGGCCGCATCTACCCCCGGACGCCTCCCGAGAAGTGGCGCGAGCTTCGGACGCAGGTGAGACAGGAGCGTTCCGACGAGATGGGCCTGGGGCGCACCCGGCGGGTCCAGGGCTACTTCACCGGAGCCACCGGAGGCACGGTCTATTCGGGCGACCGTCTTCCGCCGTCCTACCGGGGGAATCTCTTCACGGGAGGAGTCGCCGGGAACCTGGTTCACCGGGATCTGCTGGCGCCGAGCGGCATCAGATTCGTGGCCGGGCGGGCGCCGGAAGAACGGCAGCGGGAGTTCCTGTCCTCCACCGATCCCTGGTTCCGGCCCGTTCAGTTCACCACCGGCTGGGACGGGAACCTCTACCTCGTGGACATCTATCGAAAGCTGGTGGAGGACCCCGAGTCGATTCCGGAGCCCATCAAGCGGGACCTGGACTTCTATGCGGGAACGGACCGGGGCCGAATCTATCGGATCGTCCCGGCTCACGAGCCGGGACCGGCTCCGGCGAAGCCTTCGTTGACCGGAACCGGCTCCCAGAGTCTGATCCGGCTCCTCTCCCATCCCAACCGCTGGTGGAGGCTCACGGCTCAGCGCCTGCTGGTCCAACGCCAGGAGGTCTCGGTTGCCGCCGGGCTCAAGGAAATCCTCCGCCGGGGTGAGTCGGCCAAAGGCCGCCTGCACGCACTGAACACTTTGGAAGGGCTCTCCGCCGTCGATTCCGGGGTCCTGGCCCAAGCCCTGCAGGACGCGAGTCCCGGGGTACGGGAACATGCCGTCCGGATGGCCGAGGAGTTTCCCGAGCTGCTTCCGAGACTCGTCGGCATGACGGTGAGAGAAGAGCCGCGGGTCGGATTCCAACTGGCCCTGAGTCTCGGCCGGTTCCGGGGCGAAGCAGTCACCCGGGCCCTGTCCCGTCTGGCGCTGCGCCACGACCTGACCCCCGGCTTTCGAGCGGCCATCCTGAGTTCCGAGGCCGGATCTTCGCCGGATCTTCTGGAGTACCTCCTCAAACTGGAATTCTTCGGAGCAGCGAATCAGGAGCAGCGGGTAGATTTCCTGGAGGAGCTTGCGGCCGTGGCCGGAGCCCGTCGACGGCCGACGGAGATCAGGCGAATCCTGGAGCTGGTCTTCCGATCACCCGGTTTGGCAAACGAGACTTGGCAGGGAGCCGGACTCGATGGACTGGCTCAAGGTCTGGAAATGGGAAAGGCCGCCGGTCTGGATCCGGCAGGCGTCCGAGCCATGTTCCGTAAACTTCTGGCAAGTGATTCTGAACGCGTCAGAACGGCGGCGGCGCGTGTGGCCCGGCATTTCCGGATGCCCGGGCTGACGGCACAGGCGCGCCGGCATGCCCTGGATCCCAACCTCTCTCTCGAACGCCGGATGCAGGCGGTCCGCACCCTGGCAACTGTCCGATTTCGGGACGCGCGTCCCATTTTCGGACACTTATTGGATTCCGTTTCCGATTCCTCCCTGCGTTTTGAGGTTCTCAAGGTCGTGGGAGGATACGACGACGTGGAGGTCGCCGGGCTGATCCTTCCCCGGTGGAGCACCCTCTCTCCGCGGGAGCGGAGACCCGCCCTTCATTCCCTGATCGCCCACGCCGGACGCGCCACCGTTCTGCTGGACGCGCTGAAACGGGGGACCGTGGAGACGGCTGCCCTGGAGCAGGACCACCGGGTCCTGCTCACCCAGCATCCGGATGAAACGATTCGGAACCGGGCTCTGGGCTTGTTTCAGCCCGACACGCCGGACGAGAGGGACCGCGTGGTGCGGCACTACCAAGAGGTTCTCGACCTGGCTGCCGACTCATCCCGGGGCGAGCAGGTTTTCGAACGGGAGTGCGCCCGTTGCCACCAACCCCAGCAAGGGGACGCGGTGGGCCCGGATCTCCGCGTCGGGGTGCAGGGACACACCCGGGAGGAGTTGCTCCAGGCCATTCTGAACCCCAACGCCCAGATCCTGGGCCTGTTCCAGAACTACATCGTGACCACCCGCGAGGGTCTGGTCTACGGCGGCGTCCTGGCGGCGGAGGGTCCCGGCAGCCTGACTCTGCGCAGCGGTCCCGGGGAGGAGGAGACGATTCTCAGAGCCCGCATTGCCGAAATCCGGGCGTCCCGGGTCTCGCTGATGCCCGAGGGACTGGAAGAGACCATCGACCTCCAGGAGATGGCGGACCTCATCGCCTACATCCAGGCCGGAGACATGCTGGAGGACTGACCGAAGTTCCCGGCGAAGGCGGTGGCGCCTGGCCGTCGAACTTCCGTGTCAGTCGTGGAAACGGATCGAATACAGATCCGCGTCCTTCATCACGAAACGGAGGCGAACTTCGGTGCCGGCCAGACTGCCCACGTCGCTGCCTCCCGCCCAGGACACGTCCCGGGCGATCTCGTCTCCGATGATCTCGGGACATTCCGCGAGGGAGAAGCCGGGGATCGGCTTCCCGCCGGTGTCTTGAATCTCCACCCTCAGGCCCCCGGCGGCCGAGGTGGAATAGTTGATCTCCAGCCGGTTCCCGGAAAACTTCAGGGGCTTCGTGAGCAGCTCCCCGCCCGCGTACGGCGCGTTGACGGAGGCGAATCCGTCCAGCCGCAGCGTCAACCGCTGGATGTGCCACGTGGGATGGCCATAGTGCCGGCCCACGTAGATGGACATCTCGGCCGGACCGGTTTGGACCACGCCCTGGAGCGGATAGTTGGTGCGGGAGACCCAGTTGAGGGTGTCCGGACCCGGCCGGACGAAGACCCCCATGAAGGTGCGGTCGTAGAGCGTGCCCCCCCGGGAGGTCATGAAGGCGGCGTCCGCGCAATCGTGGGTCAGCCAGTCCGGTTTGTTCGGCTGGGTGGCGTCCGAAACGACGCCGGCGGCAGCGGCCTGTTCCTTGGTCAGCGCGGAGCGCCCAGACATGAACCTCGGCGGGAAGGCGACATAGATATGGGGGGCCCGGAAATACTGAACCGTCTGGTGCTCATAGAGATGTTCGGGCGGGACGATACCTCCCGTGGTGTACTCCATGGGGACGGGGTCGGTCCAAGTCAGGAGATCCGGGGATGTGCTCCGGGCCACGGAGCGTTTTCGGGGCCGTTTGTTGGAGGTCATGAACCGGAAGTAGAGAACATACTTCCCCTCGGATTCGGACCAGAAGATGGATTGAACGCCGTCGAAGCCGTTGGGGAGCGTGGTGATGAAGACCGGATCTTCCTGAACCTTCCGGAAATCCAACCCGTCGGAGGACTCGTAGAGGAACAGGTCCACGTATCTCCTTCCGTCCAGGGGATGCTCGTTCTTCCACTCGGGCCGGTCCCGGTACTGGGAGCTGGTGGCCTTGATGCGCCGGTTGGCCGGCACGCCCGGCCGGTTGTCCACGAATGGGACCAGGCGCCCCAGCATCACTACGTTGTTCTCCCGGCTGCCGTCCACCTCCACCAGCCCCAGGTTCGGCTTCTCCCAGTGGATGCCGTCCCGGCTCCGGGCGTAGCTGATGGCACGGCGGAATCTCCGCTCCTCCGGCAGGGTGGTCCGGGCCAGGTAGTAGAGGTGGTAGAGCCCTCCCTCCTGGAAGACCTTGTAGCCGAAGTTGAACTCGTTCTCCCAGGGACGGTCAGTGCGGATCACCTGCTCGGCGGGCCGCGGCTCGTGCAGTTGCAGGCGGACACCCCGCAGCCGGTCGATGAGGTAATGGTCGACAAAGAGCTCCCGGCGGGAGCCGATCTCCCGCGTATCGGAGTCGTGGCTCGACCCCGCCCAGGCCGGACCCGGCGCCGGCAGAATGATCAACAACAGGATGAATCCCAGGAAACGATTTGATCTCATTCGATATTCCTCCCGCAGGGAGAATGCACGCCGTCGAGACTCTTGGCAAGTCGCCCCGCAGGACAGGCCGGGGTCGTGTGTTTGTCATTCCCGGTCATCATTCGATGTGTTGTTGCTTTGGCGTTCGGCGCCTGAAAGACGCCGATCCAATCGGCGCGTGAAACACGCCGCTCCAGACGCCGATCCAAGTCGGCGCGTGAAACACGCCGCCAGATGACGTTCCTTCGCGCCCGATTCTCCGCTCAGTCGGCGGCGAAACGGAACGCGTACAGGTCGGCGTCCTTGAGGACGAACCGGAGCCGCACCGGCTTGCCGGCCAGTGAGCTGACGTCCCGGTTCCCCTTCCAGGTCACTACGCCCTCGATCTGGTCTCCGAAGACCTCATCCGCATCCGCCTGGCTGAAACCCTCCAGCGGATTGCCGTCCGCGTCCTGGAGCTCGACCCAGATTCCGCCGCTGCCCGAGGTGGAATAGTTGAGGCGCAGCCGGTTGCCTTCGAAGCGCAACGGCCGGGTCACCATCTCTCCGCCCGCCAGAGGCGCCTGCACGGAGACGAACCCGTCCATGCGGAGGGAATAGCGGCGCACGTTCAGGCTCCGGCCCATCCAGTACCCTTCCACCACGTAGATGGAAAGCTCTTCCGGAGAACCGGCGCGGTCGGAGCGGGTCTGGACGATTCCCCAGGCGATGCTGTTGTCTCCGTAGACCCAACTGTCGGTCCGGGCAAGCCCGGGTCGAAGGAAAGCTTCTCCCCAGCGTTTGAAGTGGAGCCGGTCGCGGCCCGTCATCAGAAGCGAGTCGGTCACCGCCGTCCCGTAGCGCTGGGAAACCTTCGACCTGTTCTCCCGGGCTTCGCGGCCCGGCAGGCGCCAGGTCGCTTCCGTCGAGCCCCGGTCCTTGTAACGCATGGGAAAGCCCACCAGGATGTGGGGCGCCCGGTAGTAGGGGCGCAGTTGATTGGTGTAGAGATGCTCCCTGGGCGCCCCCGGATACTGGCACCAGACCGGGTCCGTCCAGTTCAGGAAATCGGGAGAGGTGGCCGTCAGGATGTCCCTGACCTTGTTTTGGAACCCACGGAAGTAGGCCCGGTACTCTCGCCGCGCCGGGTCCCAGAAGGCCAGGTTCTGCGAATCGAAGGCCCCTTCGGAGATCACCACCCGGTCCGACATGGGGGTGAACCGGAGTCCGTCCGGCGACTTGAGCGCCAGCAGGCCCTTTTCGCCTCTGGACCGGATGATCATCTTGTAGCGGGCGTCTTCCGGACAGTCGGGATTGTCGTCCTTGAAGATGGCGGCGTGGCCGGGGTCCGCCTCGACCGAGCTCAGTGTCGTCTGGGAGAGGACGATGTTGTTTTCCGTGCTGCCCCGGAACTCCACCAGGCCCAGCTTCGGTTTCTGGAAGTGGATGCCGTCGCTGCTCTCGGCGTAGCAGAGGTAGGGGCGGTGAGGATAGGTCTGGCCCGTTTCCGTCACCTCGTACTGATAGGCGCCGTAGTACATCCGGTAGCGCATCCGGTGGCCGTCTCCATCCTGGAACACCGAGCGGTAATGGCTGGCATTCCCTTCCCAGGCGGCATCGGTCACCAGAGCCACGTTCCTCCGGACCGGATGGTGGAGCTGCAGCCGGGCTCCTCCCGACAGGCGGTCGATGAGATGGTCATCCACCATGAGTTCGAGACGCGAACCCACGTCGGCGACTTCCTCGGAGGCGCCCCTGACGGCGGTTCCCCCGCCGAGTAGCAGCAAGATCATGAATAGAGGCATAAGTGGATCCCTCCCTGAATTCTTTGGCCCGAATCGTCGCGCTTCCCAGGACTCGATCAACGTTACCAGAACGTCCAGCCGTTCACCTTCAGGCGTGCCGCGCTCAGCGGTCATCAGACTCTCGATCTCCTTTAGCGTCCGGTGGTAGTCCCGGCCGGTCCTGATCGGTGCGATTTCCATAGCACGGCCCCTTGAGCGGGAAACTACCGTCTCCCCTATGCCCCCCGGCAGGGCACCTGGAGGATGCCTGCGGGCGACTGGAAGTCGCCCCTCCTAGGAGCCTGCGCCGCAGAAATCAATCTACTGCGAAAGCGGGGAATCGGCCCATATTTCCCCGATTTCTCGGCGAATAGAACAACTATGCACCTCAAAATCGTGAAAATCTGTCCTCGATTCCCCACTTTCTCGCTACGATCATTTCTACGGCGCAGACTCCTAGTCCGCGGCAAAGCGAAAGGCGTACAGGTCGGCGTCCTTGAGGACGAAGCGGATCCGGACCGGTTGGCCGGCCAGTGAGCGGACGTCACGGTTTCCCTTCCAGGTCACCACGCCCTCGATCTGATCTCCGAAGACCTCATCCGCATCCGCCTGACTGAAACCGTCCAGCGGTTGGCCGTCCGCGTCCTGGAGCTCGACCCGGATCCCGCCGCTACCCGAAGTGGAATAGTTGAGGCGCAGCCGGTTGCCTTCGAAACGCAGAGGGCGGGTCACCAACTCCCCGCCGGCCAGGGGCGCCTGCGCGGAGACGAATCCGTCCATGCGGAGAGAGTAGCGGCGCACCTTGATGCCGCGCCCCGTCCAGTACCCTTCGACGACGTAGATGGAGAGCTCGTCGGGAGAACCGGTCCGGCCGGAGCGGGTCTGAATGATGCCCCAGGCGATCATGTTGTCTCCATAGACCCAACTGTCGGTGCGGGCCGGGCCGGGCCGGATGAAGGCCTCACCCCAGCGCTTGAAGTGATGCCGGTCCCGGCCCGTCATCAGGAGCGCGTCGCTCACGACCGTCCCGTAGCGCTGGGAGACCGCCGAACGGTGTTCCCGGGCTTCAGGTCCCGGCAGGCGCCAGGTCGCTTCCGTGGGGCCCCGGTCCTTGTAGCGCATGGGAAATCCCACCAGGATGTGGGGCGCCCGGTAGTAGGGCCGCAACTGGTTGGTGTAGAGATGTTCCGTGGGCGCCCCCGGATACTCGCACCAGGCCGGGTCCGTCCAGGTCAGGAGATCGGAAGAGGTGGCGGTCAGAATGTCCCGGACCCCTTGGCGGAACCCACGGAAGTACGCCCGGTACTCTTGCCGCACCGGATCCCAGAACGCCAGATTCTGCGAATCGAAGGCCCCTTCCGAGATCACGACCCGGTCCGACATGGGAGTGAAGCGGAATCCATCCGGCGACTTGAGCGCCAACAGGCCCTTTTCGCCCCGGGACCGGATGATCATCTTGTAGCGGGCGTCCCCGGGGCAGTCGGGATTGTCGTCAATGAAGACGGCGGCGTGCCCGGGGTCGGCTTCGACCGAGCTCAGCGTCGTCTCGGAAAGGACGATGTTGTTTTCCGTGCTGCCCCGGAACTCCACCAGTCCCAGCGTCGGTTTCCGGAAGTGGATGCCGTCGCTGCTCTCGGCGTAGCAGAGGAACGGACGGTGGGGATAGGTCATTCCCGTCTCCGTCGTCTCGTAGTGCCACGCGCCGTAGTACATCCGGTAGAGGTTGCCGTCCTGGAACACCGTGCGGTAGAAGGAGGCGTTTCCCTCCCAGGGTTCACCGGTCTCCAGAGCCACGTTCCGCCGGACCGGCCGGTGGAGCTGCAGCCGGGCTCCTCCCGACATGCGGTCGATGAGATGTTCATCCACCAGGAGTTCGAGACGGGAACCGACATCGACGGCCTCGGCGGAGCCGCCCAAGGCGGCTCCCGTAGCGAGGGCGAGAACGATCAGGAGTTGAAGAGGGGGACAAGAATGTCCCTCCCAGGATGCGCTCATGTGTTTTGTCCGGAGGATGCGCGGCAACTCTCGACAGCCCCCGATCGGCACGCCTTCCGCACCGCGTCCAGTACGGCCATGTTCTCGACGCCGGTCTCGATTCTGTCGTCCGTTGCGCCGCCGCAGGCGGCGACGAAGGCGTCCACCTCGTCGGCATACTGGTTGACGCCGCGGATCCGGTGCAGCTCGTGTTTGCCATTGTGGTCGATGACCGTCACATGGACGCGCTTGTGAGGTGCGGGCACATAGCCTTGGGGCGCCTTGATGATTCCCCGATCACCGTAGACGCTGTAGCCCTGCTCCCGGGGGAGATGGGTCCCACAGGTGACGGTGGCCACTGGGCCGCCGTCGAACCGCAGCGTGAAGTGACAGAATTCGTCGACTCCGGTGTCGGCCCCCAACCGCCAGGCGCCGGAAACGGATCCGGGCTCCGCGCCAAGGATGTATCGGGCGCTGTTGATCCCATAGCAACCCACGTCGTAGAGGCCTCCCCCTCCGGTCTCTCGTTTCAGGCGAATGTTGTCCGGATCTTCCATGAAGTAATGGAAGTGGGCTTCGAAAAGGAACACGCGCCCGATGGCGCCGTTCCGGATCAGCTTCTTCACCAGGGCATGCTGCGGATGGAAGCGGTACATGAACCCCTCCATCAGCACCCGTCCCGCCGCTCGGGCGGCCGCTTCCATCTCCCGGGCTTCCGCCAAGTCCATGCCCAATGGCTTGTCGCAGAGGACGTGCTTGCCGTGGGCCAGGGCCTTCAGGGTCCACTCCTTGTGGAGATGGTTGGGGAGGCCGATGTAGACGCCGTCCACGTCAGGGTCTTCCAGAACCTCCTCGTAGCTGGGATAGCAGCGGTCGACGCCGTACTTGGCGGAGAGGGATTGAGCCTTCTCCCGGGAACTGGTCCCCAGGGCGGTCAGATCCGCCATTCGCGCCTGGCGAATCCCCGGGATCATGGCCTTGATGGAGATCATTCCCACGCCGATGATGGCCATCCTGTACATGTTACGTCCTCCTCCGCGTCATCCTTTGAGCCATTCCAGATTGAAACGGGCGATGCTGATCCGCTCGCACCAGCGCCGGCGACGGTCCAGGCGCGAAAAGCTGCCGTACCACTCGGCCAGTTTGGACTCGGGCCAGTCGAGGCTGTCCTCATGCAGACAGAGAATCGTCTTGTCCTCCAGCACGGCCAGGTCGGAATAGGCGGACGGACCATCATCCAACAGTTTCGACAACGGCCAGGTCCTGCCCTCGTCGTAGCTCGCGCGAACCGTGAGCCGCTGTCTCCTTCCTTCCGTCGGATTGGCCGGGTCGGGTCCTGCCGGATTGGAGAAGAGGAAGATGTCCTTCCCTCCGTTCGTCCCGGCGGGATAGCGGGTCAGGCCGGCGTGGCAGACCGTGGTGGTGAGATCGCGCGGCTGCGTCTCCTGTGGCTCGAAGCTCTCACCGCCGTCCCGGCTCCAGGCGTGCCACCGCCAATCGTTGTGAAAGGGCCGGTTCTTGCGGTAGTTGGTGTACACGCCCCCGTCCGCCGTCTCCACAACCGTGACCTCGTCCGACCCCACGGGCAGGACGCCCCCCACCTGCCAGGTCGAGCCATGGTCGTCGCTGAAAAGGACGCCTCCGCGGACACCGGGAATCTGTCCCTCTTCTCCCTCCTTGTAGAGGAATCCGGGGATCACCAGCCTTCCCGTCTTCGGACCCCGGGTCAGTTGGATGCCATGGACCGAGTTGTTCGTCCATCCATCCCATCCGTCCGGGCTGGTCCGGGCCTTGTGGGGAACGGGCTCGGACCAGGTGACGCCCTGGTCGGTGCTCCTGGCCAGCCAGAAACGCCCGTCGGTCCGGGCGTAGGTGGGGAAGTACCTCAGGTCGTGAGGAGCCGTCACCGGAAGCTTCCAGAAGGCCGAGAAGATGGTCCCGCTGGTCCGGTCCTCGAACAGCGGGCCGACGAGGCAGAAGGTCCCCCGCTCCCGGAAGAGGATTCGCTGCTTCCCCCAGGTCCTGCCCCCGTCCGTGCTCCGCTGCACCAGGACGTCGGTGTCGTGGCCGAAGTCGGTCATGTTGTCCCACCGCCTCTGGCAGACGGCGACCACTGACCCGCGGCTCGTCGCCAACAGTCCGGGGAGCCGGACTCCGAAACCCTCACCCGGGTAGAAGACCGTCGTCTTCTCGAAGAAGGGCTGGGCCGGCCCACCCCCCGGCGGCCGCGAGATCAGGCGATGGAACGTCCCCGCCGCGACGGCGGCTCCCGCTCCCAGCGGCCTCAAGAAATCACGCCGATGCATCATGGGACAATTGACCTCCTGCCGGTGTGGCGGTCCGAGTCTACACGGAAGAAGGGACGCGAGAAACACGTAGGGGCGACCCTTGTGTGGTCGCCCTCTTCCGGCCGGTCACCCTCCTCACTTCCCTTCCGAAGTATTAGTATCTCGCGAGCAAAAACGTGACTGTCCCCTTCTCGCGCACGCGAGGCGAAGAGGGCACCCACAAGGGGTGCCCCTACTTGTCGGTCACCCTCCTCACGTCCCGTTCGAAGTGGTAGTATCTCGCGAACCGATGCGGATGCCCGGAAGACCGGAGAAGATGGTGATCATCAGAGCAACGGTTTCCGTGATCGCAGTGATAATTCTCGCCGGTTGCGGCACCGGCGATGTGGCCCAGGAAGCATCCCCGGAAGGGGCTGTCGATCCGGGCCGGATCGACGGGGCGCGGATCTACGACTACGATCCGTCCACCGAGCTGGGAGACGACATCTTCGGGGACATCATTGCCGATCTCGAGAACGACGCTCCGGGGCGCTGCACCCACGGCGGTCCCGTCTGCATGGAGTACGCCGACGGCCGGATCGTGGCCTTCCACACCAACACCACCGACCACAACGTGGACGGCTGGTCCGAATACGCCGAGAGCTCCGACGGCGGCCGGACCTGGAGCCGGTACAACAAGTTCCAGTACTCATACGACCATTACGACCCGGACCGGAAGCGATCGGCCTGGGTCGAGGAGGGTCTGGTCACCGAGGAGGGAACCGCCGTTCTGTTCCTGACCCACTTCCAGTTCGGCGAGGGCAAGAGGGAAAGCGGATTCATGAGGAGCCTGGACCACGGCTCCACCTGGAGCGATTTCCAGCGGGTTGACGGGGATTTCGTCGGATATCCCTGCGCCGTGGCGGTTTCGGGGGGAACCAACTACGTCCTCTATGACAGCGCCGACGGTGGTCCCCATGTGCTCTACGCCAGCACCGACGACGGGGTGAGCTGGACCCGGAGAAGCACTCTGCCGCTCGACGACGACAAGTGGTACGGCGCCATGTCCCTGATGGCGGACGGGCGCATCTTGGCCGGAGCCTACACCGAAAAGGACGAGCACCACTTCTACTACTGCATCAGCCGGGACCAGGGAAAGACCTGGAGCGAGCAGCGGAAGACCTATGTGGACAAGATGATCCGCGACCCGGAGCTGGCCTACCTGGCGGGCAAGTACTACCTGCACGGACGGTCGGGCCAGGAGGGGGAAGGCAGCCGCCGATTCGTCCTCTACCAGTCCGGCGACGGCATCGACTGGGGCACCGGGATCATCGTGAGCGGCGACACCAGGCATCCCGACGGCTACAGCCACAACTGCATCATCAACCGGTACAACGACCAGGAACCGCTCAAGTTGATGGTGGAATACAGCATCATCTACGACGGACGGGACACGAACGAATACGTCTTCTTCATCGAGCCCGATCCGCGCTGAGCGATCTTTTTGCCGACCGGATCGGTCTTCCGGGTTCATCTTGCGCGTCGCCTTCTACTACCACCAGCAGAAACGCCTCCCCGCCAACCACGAGGGGAACAACCCCTACGGGGCGCTCCTGGCGGAAGCCCTGGAGCGGCGGGGCGTGGAAATGGTCTTCGAGACGGACTGCAGTGCCGAGTATCTCCGGCGGAACCAGGGCAGAATCCAGGTTCTGCACCTCCACTGGCCCCACCACGACTACTACAACGACGACGCGGGCATCATGCAGCGGCAGATGGAGGACCTCGCCGCCTCTCTGGAGCTGGCCCGGGAACTGGGCTACAAGGTGGTCTGGACCGCCCACAACATCTACCCGCACAACCGGACCCACCAGCACATCGATCACGAGTTCCGGCTCCACATGTGCCGGCTCTGCACCGCCATCATCGCCCATTGCGGTGCGTCCGCAGAGGGCGTGCGGGAAACTTTCGGCCGGTCCCACGACATCTTCCTGGCGCCCCATGGGCATTTCATCGGGGTCTACCCGGACATCGCCACCCAGAGCGAGGCCCGCCGGGACTTGGGCATTCCGGCAGAGGATTTCGCGTACGGCTTCATCGGGGGAGTCCTGCCCTACAAGGGCCTGGAGACCCTGATCGAGAACTTCCGCAGGCTGCCCGGAGAGGACTCCTGGCTTCTGCTGGCCGGCGGTGGACGCCACAAGCCTTACCTGGACAAGATTCGAAAGCTGGCCGCCGGGCACCCGCGGATCATCGACAAGATCGTCGAGCCGCGGGTCCCCACGCCGGACATGATGCGGGTTCTGCGCGCCACCAACGTCGTCGTGCTGCCGTTTCTGGCCACCATGTCGTCGGGGACCGTCACCCTGGCCCTTTCCGAGTCCCGCCCCGTGATCGCGCCGAACATGGGCTGCCTGCCGGAGGTCATCCTTCCGGGCGGCGGTCTGCTCTACGACCCGAACCGGTCTGGCGCGCTCCTGGAAGCCATGCAGGAGATCCGGGGCTGGGATTTGGAAGAGGCGTACCGGACCGCCCTGACCAGTATCCAACGGTACGATTGGGACCGTATTGCCGAGATCACCGTGGAGGCCTATCGAAGATGACCCTGCTGACACCGGAATGGAGCCGGGATCTGCGCCGGCGCGCGTCGGGCCCCTCCTTCTCCGCCGCCCGGGAGGCGCTGGACCAACGACTTGCCGAATACCACCGATTCCTGCCCCAGGTCCCCACGCACCAGGCCGGCTACTACCACGACTTCTTCTGTCCCGAGCACGCCGTCCAGTTCATTTACGACCCACGGGAGCCGCACCGTCACGTCTGTCCCGTGTGCGGCGCCGTCTACAGCGGTGAGCCGTACGACAGCGCCTGGCGCTGGTCGGTGAACGACATGCTCAGCGACGCCGCCCTGAAACTCGCCTTCCGGAGCCATCTCACCGGCGGACAAGGTGAACAGGCCCAAGCGGACCGCGACCTGTCCAGCCGGATCCTGTTCACCTATGCCGAGCGCTACCGGCACATGGAGCCTCCTCCCCTGGATCACCCCAACCACCCCGGGATCGTCGCCTGGTCGGGACTGGACGAGTCGGTCTGGCTGATTCGCATGTGCTGGGCCTTTGCCCTTCTGGAAAATACGCTCCCGGAAGGGTCGGCCGGCCGGTTGGCCCGGCAGATGTTCCGGCCGGGAGCCGAGCACATCCTTCGGGTGCGATGGCCTGAGATTCACAACGCCACCAACTGGAACAACGCCGCCCTGGCGACCCTGGCTCTGGTCCTGGAGGACGAAGAACTGCTCGAGGTGGCGCTGGGCGGCGACCTGGGCCTGGAACCCCAATTGACCCAGGGGGTCTCCCAGGACGGGATCTGGTGGGAGGGCTCCCTGAGCTATCACTACTACATGCTGGACGCCGTGGTCTGGACCCTCCGGATCCTTCGGGCCTCGGGCCGGTCATTCGACGACGGCGGCATCCTCAAGCGGATGTTCCTGGCGCCGATCCTCATCTCCTTTCCCGACCTGAAGCTCCCGGCCGTGAACGACTGCTGGTACTTCATCGGCCTGCAGCAGCGGGTCGGCCACGGGATCCCGGAAGCGGACGGCTTCTACGAAACCGCCTATGGCTGGATGCGGGACCCTGTTTTCGCCTGGGTGCTGCAACAGAACTATGAGGACCGTCCCAGGACCTGCTTCGAGGCGCTCCTGGACGGCGCCCGGGAGATCCCGCCGGGAGAGGAACCGGAATTGAAGAGTCTCCATATGGAGGATCTGGGGTTCGTCGTGCTGCGCGGTGGGGACCGACGGAACGGAAGTCATCTGATCTTCAAGGCGGGCCCGGACGGAGGGGTTCACGGACACCACGACCAGCTCCGGATCCAGCTCTTCGCCAACGGGGCCCCCTGGTTGCCGGATCTGGGAACCCCCGGATACGGCATCGAACTCAACGACACCTGGTACCAGCAGACGGCCAGCCACGCCACCGGTGTCGTGGACGGCCGGGCCCAACCGCTGGCCGAGGGAAAGATCAACCGTTATGAAGTTGGCGATCGATATACGCTCTGCGATGCCTCTGTCTCCTGGGAGGAGGAACCCTACGCCGGGGTCGAGATGCGCCGAATCCTCCTCTGGCGCGACCACTACTTCGTGGACCTGCTCCAGATCCAGTGTCCCACGGTTCGAGACCTGGACTGGGTCTGCCAGGTGCGCGGGGAGCGGACCGGGGAGCCCGTGGAGATGTCCCCGGCCCCTCCCTTGACCGGCGACGGCGGATACGCCCATGTGCGGCTGGACGGCCGAGTCCCCGAATCGGGCAACCGGAGGCTTCGGTGGCGGCATCAGGGCGGACTCCTGGATCTGCATTTGCTGGAACCGGCCGACCGGATGTTTTTGGGTTCGGCCCCATCCAATCCGGCATCCGAAACCCTTTCCACCTGCATCCGGCGCCGCGAGGCCGCTGACACGACTTTCGCGTCGGTCTTCGCTCCCTTCGGATCGAATCGAAGTTCCCCAGTGCAATCCGCGGACAGCCGCGTGCGGGACGACGGGTCCCGGACAGTGACCGTCGTAACCAATCGGGGAGTCGACAATTGGACCCTGGGATCCGACCTCGGAGAGGTACGTTTGGAGACTGCCTGAGAGCGCGGTGACGCCGCTTTCGTCATGCTAGACTGAGTCACAATGCACGGAACGGCCTTCACCATGAAGCGAAGAACATTTCTCAAGAAAACTGCCGGCGGAACCCTCGTCTCTTCACTAGGCTTCTCTGCCGCGACCCGGATCGGGACGGCCGGTGACGGCATCCCGGTCGGCGTCATCACCCAGGAGAGAGGGCCCCACCTGGGCACCTATCTGGATGCACTGGCCAAGGCCGACGGAGTCGCCTCCGTCGCCCTGTCGGACGAGAGCGGCGCCACTTTCGACCGGGCCGGTGAGGTCCTGGGCGACAAGCTGACGACGTTCCGGGACCACGGCGAAATGCTGCGGGAGGCGAAGCCGCGCGCGGTCCTCGTCAGTCTGGCCGCCCACCTGGCCCCCCCGCCGATCCGCGAGTCCCTGGAGGCGGGCGCACACGTCCTGGCCGAAAAACCGGCCTGCGTCCGGGCCGAGGACTTCGAGCCTCTGGTCCGGCTCGCCGATTCCAAGAAGCTGAACCTGATGCTGGCCCTGGGGTCCAGGCTTCACCCGGCGGTTCTCAAAGCCCGGGAACTGATCCAGTCCGGATTCCTGGGCGAACCCTTCGGCGCCCACCTGGTCTTTGTCGCCGACCAGACCCGCCTGACCCGGCCCCGGTACCAGGAGTCCTGGTTGGCGTACAAGGACAAAGCGGGAGGAGGCCAGCTCATCTGGCTGGGGATCCACTACCTGGACCTGGTGCAATACCTCACCGGCGACCGCATCGATCAGGTCTCCGCCGTCACCCGGAACGTGGGCGGCCAACCGGTGGAAATCGAGGACTCGGTGGCCCTGGCCCTCCGGTTCAAGGGGGGGATGGTGGGAACCTACCACGGCGGCTACTACCTGGACCGGGGGTATCACCTGGGCGTCAAGCTCTGGGGCGCCAAGGGTTGGCTCCAGATGAACCTCCTGAAGGGTCCCATGCAATGGTACTCGACCCACCCGGACGCGCCTCGGGGAATCCGGGTCCACGACTTCGAGACCGAGCCGAGCAGCTACTACCCCCTGGTCCAATCTCTGGTGGACCTGGGACGCGGCAAGGGAAATCCGCCGCTCACGGGAGAGGATTCTCTCCACGTCCTGAAAGTCGTCTTCAGCGCCTACGAGGCAGCGGAGACCGGCGTCAGCCAGACGATCTGAACCGTACCGCCGGGGAGAACGGAAACCGCAGGGGCGCCCTCTTCCGGGCGACATCCAACGGGAGAATGACCATGGCAGAACTGGAACGTCGACAATTCCTCCAGTCCTCCACCTGGACGGGAGCCTCCCTGATCGGAACCGCCAAAGCCTGGGCCGGCGCCAACAACCGCATCCGGGTGGCGTTGATCGGGGCCGGCGGACGCGGCCGGCGCCTGGTGGAAGAGATCCTGGAAAACGACGGCGTGGATCTGGCCGTGGTCTGCGACGTGGACGAGCGGCGGGCCCTGGAGAAGGCGGAACAGGCTCAGAAAATCAGCGGCAGGAGGCCCCGGATCGAGAAGGACCTGAGGCGGATCATGGACGACGCGTCCATCGACGCCGCCACCATCGCCACCTGCAACCACTGGCACGCCCTGGCCGGAATCTGGGCCTGCCAGGCGGGCAAGCACGTCTACGTGGAAAAGCCCATCGCCCACAATGTCTGGGAAGGCCGCAAGCTGGTGGAGGCCGCACGCAAGTACGACCGCATCGTCCAGGGCGGAACCAACCGCCGCTCCAGCGGCTCCTTCCGCAGGGTGGCCCAACTGGTCCGGGACGGCGTGATCGGACACGTCTACTGGGCGCGCTGCGAATTCCCCCGTCCCAGAGATCCGCTTGGCTTCAAGCCTGCGGAGCCCCCTCCCTCCTGGCTGGATTGGAACCTCTGGCTGGGACCGGCCCCGGATCAGGACTTCCACCGGAATCTGGTGCATTATAACTGGCACTGGTTCTGGGACTTCGGCAACGGGGAGATGGGCAACAACGGAATCCACATCATCGACGTCTGCCGCTGGATCATGGGCCAGGAGGTTCCGGTCCGGGCCCATTCGGGAGGCGGCCGTTTCGGAGAGAAGGACCAGGCCGAGACCCCCAACACGCACCGGTCCACCTTCGAGTTCCAGGACGGTTCCCTCCTCACCTGCGACCTGCGGAATCTCTACTCCGACCATGGCCGCGTCGTACCCCGGCGGGCCATCTATCCCGAGCCCAGGTTGCAGTGGATGGCCGAGTTCACCTGGGACCTGTACGGCACCGAAGGCTACATCCACATGAAACACCGGATCCAGAAGCGGGGCGCCGGGTGCGACTACCAGGTCTTTCTGGGACGGAACAAGAAGGCCGAGCCCAACCCGCCGGATCTGGAGGGCTGGGGGCACTACCAGAACTTCGTCAACGCCCTGCGGGCCGGAGACAGAAACCTCCTGACCGCGGACATCGAGGTGACCCACCGGTCGGGCATCTTCTGCGAGCTGGCCAACATCTCCCACCGCGTGGGCCGGGAAGTCCGGTTCGATCCGGCCACCGAGACCATCCCGGGAGACGAGGAGGCCAACCGCCTGCTTCGGCGCGAGTACCGGAAGCCGTTCGAGGTTCCCGAGAAGGTGTGATTGGAGTGGGGACATCCTTGTCCCCCAGGCGTGTGATAGGAGGGGGGACATCCTTGTCCCCCAGGCGCGTGATAGGAGGGGGGACATCCTTGTCCCCCAGGCGTGGGGACATTCCTGTCCCCACTCTTCAGTCCCTTGTACTTGCCGGGAACCGGATCGCATGGCGACAACAGAAGAGCCGGCGGCAAGAAAGCCGCCTTTCCCAATGGGCGACCAGAAAGTCGCCCCTCCTACGCCACCACTCCCCCTTGACGCAACGCCTGTTCCGGAATATCCATTCCCACCCGCCGGCTCCAGGCGTCGAGCAGTTGGCGATAAACAGGACCCGGCCGGCCCTCGCCCAACAGATTGCCGTTGTAGCGGGCCACTGGGAGCATGCAGTAGGAGGTGCTGCAAAAGAAGGCCTCGTCCGCCGTGGTCACATGGAACGGCTGGAAGTCCTCCTCCACCGCGGGGATCCCTTCCTCCCGGGCCAGCTCCAGCACCGTGGCCCGGCTGACTCCCTCCAGGCAGTTCCGGGTCGTGGGCGTCCTCAAGCGGCCGTCCCGATAGATGAAGAAGTTGGCCCCCTTGTTCTCCGTCACGTTGCCGTCGATGTCCAGGAGGAGCGAGAAACCCTCCGGGTCCACCTCCTTGACCTCGAATTCGGCCAGGGTGAAGAAGATCCGGTTCCGGTGCTTGAGCTTGGCGTCCAGCGACTGGGGCGGGATGTGCCGGGTCGACGGGGTCACGGCGTGGACCCCTTTCTCGTAGAGGTGAGCGTAGTCGGCGAACCCCAGCGGCAGTGTGGCGATAAGCAGGCCGGGCCGGTCGAACTCGAAACGTCCGATGGTGCTGCGCATCCGCCCGCCGGTGGCGGTCTGGGTGATCCAGACGTCACCGTCCGGGTCCAGGACGGGAAGATTCGCCTCCAGCACCTCCAAGGCGATCTCTTCCATCCGCTCGGGAGGCATGCCGGGATTGATCCGGGCCACCGACATGGAGCGGTAGAACCTGCGGATGTGCTCCGCCAACTTGAAGGGGCGATACCCGAAGGTCCGCGCCGAGTCGGTCACGTTGTGGCCGAAACTGAGGCCGGAGTCGGTGTGATGGATCCGGACCTCGGAATCCGGAACCAGCCGGCCGTTGAACCAGGTCAGCAGTTCCCTGTCCATTTGGATGTTCCTCTCAAAGGTGCTGCGGAGAAAGCCGCCTATTCGCCCCGGTAGCCGATCTCAACTTCCTCCAAGACCGGTGAGTTGACGCCACCGGGAGAAACCAGCGTCGCCTTGTATTGGACCCAGCGGTTCTTGTCCCCGAGCCCGTTCAACCGGCCGCCCGATCGAGTGTAGTAACTTCCCGGTCCGTCAGGACCGGACCACTCGGTGGAATCCAGGCCCTTCCGCGTCTCCGAACCCCGGACCTGGAACTGAACCGCGGTCGCATGCGGCGTCCGCGCCTTCCAATTCAGGGTCTCGGCCTGGGCCTCCTCCGGCAAACGGAAAGGAGAGGAGACGTATTCGTATCGAGGAGACCGGTCATAGACGTGACCCACGTCATGATGAATCGCCCAGTGCACGCCGCGGGTCGGAACCAGGAGCCGCCTCTCGGCCGAGTATCCTTCCTCCGAACCCCAATAGAGGAACGAGTCGGTGCGATGATTTCCCCCCTTGGTGTGGCAGACGAAGAAGATGTCGTCGTGCCCGTCCCGGTTGTAGTCGGCCACCATCACGCCGGAGGCGGAATCGGTAGGCAGCAGGACCGGATTCGGGTCGAGTCCCGATTCGGCGCCCCAGAAGACGTACGACGGGTGATGCCGGTTGACGCCGGCGTGGTAGCTGGACACCACCAGGTCCAGGCGGCCGTCCCGGTTCAGATCGGCGATGGACGCGTCCTCGCTCCCCACCGTGTCCAGGAGCAGCATGCGGTCCTCCGAGAATCCCGCTTCCCCTCCCCAGTAGACGGCGGTGCCGGCGGCGAACGGCGCCGCTTGGGGCTCCGCGTCGATGGCGCGCTCGCCTTCATCGGTCCGGAGCTTTTCCAGGTCGTACAGATTGCAGATCACGATGTCCAGGTACCCGTCACCGTCGAGGTCCCCGATCTCGGCTCCGACGGCCATCCTGGAGGGAAGATACTGGACGTTTTCGTTGTCGAATCCGCCGGGGCCGTTCCAGAAGATGGCGACGCGGTCACTGGTTCCGGTAAACAGCAGGTCGAGATAGCCGTTGCGGTCCAGGTCCGCCGCCTTGTGGAGCCGCACGTCGGGAAACTTGAGGATGAAGCGGTTGTCCATCCGATAGCCTCCGGGACCGCCCCAGAAGAGGCTCATCTCGTCCCGTCCGTGGGTCCACTCGCTGAGACTCAAATCCAGGTATCCGTCCCGGTTGAAGTCCGCCACCACGACGCTGAAGCCCCTCCGAGTGGGGAGATGAGTGGCGCCGGTCCTGGAGAGCCCGTCGGGCGTCCCCCACAGAATGTCGATCTGGCCTGCCAGCACCAGGTCGGTCCAGCCGTCCCGGTCGAGGTCGGCGATGTTGGCCGCGCTCAGGCCCGAGTAGGGGAGAGTCCAGCGGTCCTCGGAAGAGTAATTCCCGTCGGGCCGGCCCCAGTAGACGAAAGAATTGGGAGCGTCGTCGGACGCATAGCCGTCCTTGCTCTGGGCAAAGGCCAGATCGCCCTTGCCGTCTCCGTCCAGGTCGCCCGCGGCGACCGAGAGAGCACCCCGGGTCGGCAACTCCAGGCGGCGGGAAGAATCGAATCCGCCGGGGCCGTTCCAATACACGAAGGAAGAGACGTCGTAGGTCTCTTCACTCTTCTCGTTGGCGAAGACCAGGTCCGGGTAGCCGTCCCCATTGAGATCTGCGGCGGCACTGGCGCTGGCGGCCAGCGTAGGCAGGGCCGTCCGCTGATGCGGCCGAAATCCGTCCGGCGACCCCCAGTAGACGAAGGACGCACGGCCCGCCTGGTTGGACACGATCAGATCGGCATGCCCATCCCGGTCGAGATCGGCGGCTTCGATGTCCCGGGCTCTCCAGCCGGACAACTCGGTCCGCCGCTCGGGATCGAAACCCTCGGAAGCCCCCCAGTAGACGTAACAGGGAATCGGGGTGACGGCGACCCCTCCGGCATCGGCGTCGACGCCGGGCGCCGTCTCGTTGGCCACCGCCAGATCGGGCCAGCCGTCTCCGTTCAAGTCGGCGGCAACCAGACCCACGCTTCCCAATCCCTCCAGCCAAAGGGAGGCCTCCGCCGAGTAGCCGGATTCGGATCCCCAGTAGACCAGCACTCCACCCGGTTCTCCCTTGTAGTCCTGAACCGCAAAGACCAGATCGGGAGCGTCGTCCCGGTTCAGGTCGGCAATGGCCACGTCGCGAGCGTAACGAGTGGGCAACTGCGTGGTCCGGCGGGGGGAGTAGCCGTCCTCCGACCCCCAGTAGATGTCCGAAACGGGCCGCACCACGCTGAAATCGTTCCCCTCCCGGGTGAACTGGTAGGAGAGTCCGTTGCTGGCGAAGACGATTTCCGGGAATCCGTCTCCGTTCAGATCTCCCGTGGCCACCGCTTGAGCCGAAACCGTCGGCAGATCGGTCCTACGCTCGACGTCGAAGCCGGATTCGCTTCCCCAGTAGACGGCCGACCGGTTCTCGGTCCGGGTTCCGTTGTAACCCTTGGCCACCACCAGGTCCGGATGGCCGTCCCGGTTCAGGTCCGCAATGGCCACGTCCTGGCCTCCCTCACCGGGAAGCGCGGTCCGGCCCGATTCGGCGAAGTTATCCCCTCCCCAGTAGATCCAGGCGTCCATGTCGAAATTGTTGTCGTGGCTCCCCGGAAGGACCAGGTCGATGAGCCCGTCCTGGTTCAGATCCAGTTCGTTGATGAGCCGGACGCTCCCATCTGCCCCCACGTAGGTGTTGGCCCCACCGTCAGCCAGGGTCCCGTCGGCGAAATCGGCGAAGCTGGCCTCCCTCCAGACCTTCCGTCCTTCCTGCGCAGGAACCTGGGGCGATTCTGCAGGAGGGGCACACCCAAACATGAGTCCCATAAAAGCGACGATGGCGAGGCCGCGGTACGCGGCACTCATGGTGGTCCTCCCGGAACCTGCAGTCTCCTCTCCAGGACGAGCGGCCGGTCCGCGCCGGAAAGAAGGTTGGTGACGCTGATGACGAGCCGGACGTCCGTCTCCCCCTCGTTCACGCTGGTGGGAGCCACGGTCCGGCCCCGCTCCGTAATCCGCAACTCCCGGAGACCCGCGGCCGTTTCCTCTCCCGCCCTGGAAACCCTCATTCGAAAGGGGAAGGAGGAGGTGTTCGTAACCGACAGGAAGTGGCGTTTCCGATTCTCCTGGACGCTTGGGGTGAGACTGAAATGGAGTGAACTCTGGGCCAGCGCGCGGAGCCACTCTTCCCGCCCCCAGATCATCTCGCCGAAATAAGCCAGGGTGCGCCGGGCCTTGATGGCTTCCCGGATCGACGTCTCTTCCCGGCGCTCAGCCAGGACCAGGGTCATGTCCCGGCGTTCTCCCCGGCCCCGGTCCACCATCTGGTCGATGGGCCAGTGGGCGTCCGACGAAGCAATGACGGCCAGGTCGTGCTCCAGGCACCAGTCCATCACCGCGGAGAAGTACGGTTCCCCCCGGTGGTATCCGATTCCCTTCCCCCCTTTTCGGCCGCCGTTCCTCAACTCGATCCCGTCCAGCCAACCCAACTCCAGAAGCCGGGTAGCGTCCCGGACCCATCGAGGGCCGGGATGGGCCCAGATGATGACGGCTCCCTGGTCCCGGGCCGACCGGACCGCCGTGTCGAACTCGTCGAAGAAGGGACTCTCGTCCTGAATGAAGGCGACGACGTGATCCGAGTCCTCATCCCTGTAGCGAGGCCCCGAAAGGGTCGTCAGCTCGGCTCCGCGAACCAGCAGCAGATCCAGGGCCCGGGCCAGCGGCAAGGCCCGGCCGTAGGCTCGCTCCCGGTCCTGGGGCAGGGCCAGCTTCATGTACTCCGGATGATCGGTGATGACCATCAGGTCCAGGCCGTCCCGCCACGCTTCCCAGACCCGGGTTTCGGGCAGGACCTGTCCGTCGGAGTAGATGGTGTGGATGTGGAGGTCCGCCTTGATCACCTGCAGACCCCGGACCTGGGGAAAGACGATCTCCTGGCGGGAGAGACCCTTGTGGCCCGCCACGTAGGGCCAGCCGTACTTCCCGGCCAGCTTCTGGGCGGTCGTCCAATTGGCCGTTTCGGTGCCCGGACCCTCCTCAGCCGAGACAGACGCCACAACCAAAAACTGGAGCAGCACGAGGGCCACAGCTCTTCTACCTGCGGATTTGTTCCATGCCCTCAAATTCTTGAGCAAGCGGACGAATAATTTCTTGTAGGGGCACCCCATGTGGGTGCCCTCTTCGGTCCAAAATGGTGCAAGACGCGCTCCATTGAAGATTCGTCGGCTGGAACACCGCCGCTCCGGCGAACCAATCTTGGCTCCGGCTGCGGCGGATTGGGCGATGGGGATCAAACTCCGCTCGAAAGGCATGAGGTGATATAAGTATGCGCTGTCATGAACGTCAAGCAACTACTGGATCTCACCGGCAAGGTATCGGTCGTCACCGGCGGCACCGGATTCTACGGCAAGCCCATCTCGGAGGGACTGGCCGAGGCCGGAGCCCACGTCGTCATCGCCTCCAGAAACCGGCAGCGCTGCCAAGATTGGGCACTGGAGTTGGAGAATCGAGGCCACTCCGCCAGTGCGGACCGACTCGATCAGGGGAGCGAGTCGTCAGTCCTGGAGTTCTGTGATCGGGTCTGGAAGAAGTTCGGCGCCGTCGACGTGCTGGTCAACAACTCGGTGGCGCGGCCCATGCGAGCCTACACCGACCCGCTGGAGGCTTGGGACCAATCCATGGCGGTCAACGCCACGGGTTTCTTCGCCATTTCCCGGGCCTTCGTGGACCGGATGATGGAACGGGGCCAGGGTGCCGTCGTCAACATCGGCTCCATCCAGTCGGTGACGGCTCCCAACTTCGGAAACTACGCCGGCACCGACATGACCACCCCACCCGACTACCACTTCCACAAGCACGGGATGATCGGCCTGACCAAGTACCTGGCCGCGTGGGCGGGACCCAAGGGGGTCCGGGTCAATGCCATCGCCCCCGGAGGTTTGGCTCTCGGAGGGGAGACGGAGCCCTTCCTCTCCCAATATTGCAGCAACACCTTCCTGGGCCGCATGGCCCAATACGACGACATCAAGGGGTCGGTGGTCTTCCTGGCTTCCGAGGCTTCCGCCTACGTCACCGGCCACACCATCCTGCTGGACGGCGGCTACTGCGCCTGATCAGAATCGCTCACGCCCCTGACCAGGGATCCACAATCTCGATCCCCATTTCCTCGAAATCGCGAACGTTGCGCGTCGCCACCGCCATGTCACGAGACGCCGCGATCGCCGCGATCTGACAATCCGCTGGTGCGACGGGACGACCTGCAGACCGGCGCACGGCCGCGATGTCGCCATACGCCCGTGCGGCATCGCTGTCGAACGGTAGCACCCGGTCCTCGAAGGCGTCGCGCAGCATTGCGTCGATTTCGAGGAACAGTGTGTCCCGGCGTCGGCCCGGCGGGAGGATGGCCGCACCGAAGCGCAACTCGGCTTCGCTGACCGCCGAAAAAAACAGGTCGTACAAGGGATGGTCCGAGACCCAACTTGTTACGGCAGGTTCGGGTGCCTTGCGGATCAGTTCGGACACGACGTTAGTGTCAAGCAGAATAGACATGGCCGCGGCTCACTCGAAGGACGGTGGCTCACGAGCAGGCTCACGGGGCGGTAACTCCAGATCCACGCCGTTTTGCGGTCCAAAGTACGAGCGGACGATGCTCGCAAGGTTCCGGCAACTTGGCTTGCGTCCGACCGCATCACGCAGGATCAGCCGCGCTTCTTCTTCCATCGAGCGGCCATTGCCCGCTGCCCGCACCCGCAAGCGGGTTTTCACGCCGTCGTCCAGGTTGCGGATCGTGATACTTGCCATGGTCGTATCTCCTTGATTTCGACAAGTCTATATGACGATTGCGTTGCAATCAAAACGAGCACGAGCACCAGCACCTCTTCGGCCACTAGCCCGCCCGGGAGTCGGCTGGAACCCGAGGCCGTCGTCAAGAGTCCACAGCTCCGCAGGATGCTCGATTGACCAGCAACTACTCAGTGACGTCGGCAGTTGTGGTCTCTCCGCCTATGTCGCCGGGAACACCATCCTGCTGGACGGCGGCTACTGCGCCTGAGCAGAACCGCCCACCCTCTTTCAACCACAAAAAAAGCGCGCCTGCCGCAATGGCAGGCGCGCCTTGGAATCAAGCCTGGAACCCGGATCAGTAGTAGATCTTCAGGCCGAACTGCAACTGCCTTGCGGTCAGCGCCGATCCGATGGAGCCGAAAGACCCATGGTTGAAGTTGAACGTATTCCAGTTTGAGTTGAGGTTGGTGTGGTTGGTCAGGTTGAAGGCCTCGAACCGGAACTGGATCCGGGTCGCCTCACCCAAGTGGAAATCCCGCAACAGCGAGAAGTCCACGTTGATGGTGCCTGGACCCTCGACGATGCCGCGTCCCGCGTTTCCGTACCTGCCGGGTGCAGGCGCCGCGAAGGCATCCGTCCGAAACCAGGACTCCGGTCGCCGGGAGCCGGAATTGGGATCCCGGAGCAGGTCCGGCCGCTGGGAAGCGTTGCTCCCCGCGTCCAACAGGTCTGCGGTCGACACGGTATACCAATGGCCCTTCTGCAGCGTGGTGATGGCGTAGACGCTCCAACCGCCGAAGATCTGGCTGAAGAAGCCGTCCGAGCCGTAGGCGCGGCCGGGTCCGAAGGGGATGTCCCAACCCTTCAACCAGGCCAGCCGCATCGGGATGTTGCCTTCGCCCCGGCCCCGGTTCTTGTAGGTGAAGCCGTCGGCCCAGAGGTTCCGGCTCACTTCGCGCGGGTCGCCCGTGACGCTGAGGCGTCCGCCGGTGGTGTCGATGCTCTTGCCCCAACTGAAGACCAGGAGCGAGGTCAGGCCGTACTGGCCCGGCCGCTTCTCCCACTTGAAGTTGAAGCCGTGGTAGGTCTGGTCTCCGTTGCCCAAGAGCATGTAATAGCGGGTCATGTTGGGCCAGGGCCGCCGTTCCTGACGAGGCCCTTCGCCCGGACGCGCGTCGTTGAACCGGAAGACCTGCATCTCGTGCACCGAGCGGGAGCCCTCGTATCCGACCTCGAACATGTTGTTCTCGCCGGTGCGGTGCTGGAGGGACAGGCCGAAGTTGGGCACGTACCACTGGGGCATGGTGTCTTCGTATCCGCCCCCAACGGTTACGGCGCCGGCACCGATCAGAACCGACTCGTCGTAGGGATTGGAGATGAAGAGGTTCGGGGCCGCTGCCAGGGCCTCGAAATCCCTCTGGCCCGAGTTCGGCCGGGGATTGCCCAGAGCAGATGCGCCGTACATCATGCCGCCCGGCGGCTCGTTGCCGTAGATGCCGCCGCCGAGCCGTAGCACCGTTTGATCCGTCAGACGGTAGGAGAGCCCAAGACGCGGCTGAAACCCATTCTTGGTCCAGGTGAAGACGTTCACCTGGGGCTCGAACCGCCCGGTCTCGGGAAACACGAGGGTCTGTTGGAGCAGAGGGGGATCATAGCAGTCGGGAATCGGATTCTCGGTGCGTAGCGCACAATCGGCCTTGAGGTTGGTGGAAAATCCCCGCTTGTCCTCCCACCCTTGACGCAACTCGTAACGGAGCCCGAGTTGGAGAGTCAGCCTGGGGGTCGCCTTCCAACTGTCCTGCAAATAGATGTAGTGGCCGGGGAAGTTGTGATTCAGACGAGCCTCGCTTCCCTCCCGGGATCCGGAAAGGTATCCCAGGTAGAAGTTGGCCAAGGTGTCCCCAGCGTACCAGTTGGGTTGTGTGAAATAGAGCTCACTGCGCCGTTCCAAGCCGAAGAAGACGTAGTGGTACCGGTAGTGGTAACCGGCCTTCAGGTAGTGGTTGCCCTTGGTCCAACTGACGTTCTCCTTGAGCTCCCACTGTCCCTCGGGGACGGGGCCGCGGTTGGGGCGGGATCCGAGGGTGGGGTAGCCGGTCACCGAGACTCGAGGCGTTCCCCTGAGGTCCACACCACGCTTGGGCCAGTTGGGAAAGTTCAACTGGTTGGCCAGATCAGGTCCTCCCGGCGGGAAGCCCGGATTGTAGGGGCGCCTGTAAAAGTGGAGACCCAACTCGTTGACCACGTTGGTCCCGAAGTTCCTGGTGTTGACGATGTTCTGGGCCCAGTTGTCCAAGCCGTTGATCACCGTGAAAGCATCGACGATGTTGACGAAGGTGATGGGCCGCTGATTGAAGAGGAAGCGGCCGAACCAGCGGCTGTCGTCTCCCGTCTTGATGTCCATCCGGACGATGTACTCGTTCCGTTGCCCCGGAGCGTTGGAGGCGCTGGTGTAGTTGAATCCCCGGCTGATGTCAGTATTGGGCAACGGCCAGAGATCTCCCAGCAGCCTGGACTGTGGCGCGATCCGGTCCGTGGGGATGGTGTTGTTGGGAAAGGGCTCACCCGTCATGGGATCCATGATGGTGTTGGGAAAGACGCCGCTCCGCTGCGCCGCCGTGGGCATGATGCCCGTCAGCGAACGGAACTGGCGGATCCGCTCACCGCTGTAGGCGAAGAACCACCAGGACTGGTCGCGACCGTCATAGAGGCCCGGAAACATGACCGGTCCGCCCGCCACGGCGCCGAACTGGTTCCGCTTGAACTCGTTCTTGCGGCCGGTGTCGAAGAAGTTCCGGGCATCCAGGTTGTCGTTGCGATGGAACCAGAAGATGGTGCCGTGCAGCTCGTTGGTGCCGCTCTTGGTGACGGCGCTGAACTGGCCGCCCGGCTTGATGCCGTACTCGGCGCCGTAGAGGCCGCTCTTGACCTCAAACTCCTGAATGGCGTCGGGGTTGGCGAAGAACTGGAGCGAACCGTTGGTCTCGCTCATCTGGGAGCCGTCCAGCGTGGCGTTGTTGTCGGCCCGGCGCATGCCCCGGACGTTGAACGCGACGCCGCTGGTGACGCCGCCCACGTTGCGCAGCGGCTGGACGCCCGGAGTCAGACCACCCAAAACGCCGAAGACGTCCCTCTGGTTCAGCGGGATGCTGATGATCTTCTTGTTGTCGATCACCTGTCCGAACTCCGCCGTCTCGGTCTTCAGGATGGGCGCGGTGGAAGCGACCTCCACCACCTCGGCCACCTCACCGACGCTCAACTCGATGTCGATGCGGTAGCTCTGCCCCACATCCAACTTCAGACCGGAGCGGACCTCCGTCTTGAAGCCGGGCATGGTGACCCTCATCTCGTACACATCCGCCGGCAGCGCCGACATGGCGTACTGGCCGGTGTCACTGGAGAGCGAGGAGTGGACCTGGTTGGTGGCGATCTGGGTCATGTACACCTCGGCGCCTGGAATCACTGCGCCTGTGCTGTCGCTGACGGTTCCCACCACCGTGGCCCGGTCTCCCTGTCCCAGGGCCAAGCCGAAGCTCAGTCCCACCAGAACCAGCGCGAGACACAATCGTTTGCTGTCCATCAAAACCCCCTACGTTAGGTTAGTTGAGCCTGGGATACACATATCCACTCGAAGAGCCTGGGAGGCATGTGACAGTCTGACGATATCCCAGACCTCTGTCAACCCCTTGCGTGCTGAAATTCCCTCAAAAAGCCGGACAAAATGATCCGCTCCCGCGTTGAACCGGAGTTGAAGAGCACAGGCCGAAGAGGTCTTCTCGGCGCTCGGGCTGACCCCAACCGCGGCGCATACACTTTCCGGTCCTCACCGAGTCAATGAGGGTGCCCACTAGGGACACCCCGACACTATTATCCCCTGACCGTATTGATTTGCCGTCCGCAGGGGAATATATTTCCGCCGTGGAGGCCAGCCTCCGCTCGGCCCCTTCCGAAACGCGACAGTCCATGCACGAGGACAAGTTTCACGACGAGTGCGGCATCTTCGGCATCGCCTCTCACTCCGAGGCGGCCCGCCATGCCTACCTGGGACTCTACGCCCTCCAGCATCGGGGCCAGGAGTCGGCCGGGATCGTCTCGTCCGACGGCACGAACCTGCACCAGGAACGGGGAATGGGCTACGTCGCCGAGGTCTTCAGCGACGAGAAGCTGGAACGGCTGCCGGGCCTGTCGGCCACGGCCCACGTTCGATACTCCACCATGGGCGAGAGCCTGCTGACCAACGCCCAACCCATCGTCACGCAATCCTGGCGCGGACCCGTCGCGCTGGCCCACAACGGGAACATCGTCAATACCGGATCGCTGCGGCGGAGCCTGGAAGCGGAAGGAGCCATTTTCCAGTCCACCAGCGACACCGAAGTCGTTCTCCACCTCCTGGCTCATTGTCCGACGCCGGATCTGGACGACGCACTGTTGGAGATCTTTCGGGTCATCCGGGGCGCCTACTCCATGCTGTTGCAGCGTCCGGATTGCATCTACGCCATCCGGGACCCCATGGGCGTGCGTCCGCTCTGCCTGGGACAGTTGGAGGAAGCGTACGTGGTCGCCTCCGAGACCTGTGCCTTCGACCTGATCGGGGCACGCTATCTGCGGGACGTCGAGCCGGGCGAGATTCTGCGAATCCAGAACGGTTCGCTCCATTCCTTTCGGCAACCCGACGCGCCGCGCCACGCCTTCTGCATCTTCGAGCAGGTCTATTTCAGCCGGCCGGACAGCCGGGTCTTCGGGCAGAGCGTCCACGGAGCCCGCTACCGGATGGGCCGCCAACTGGCTCGTGAAGCTCCGGCCGACGCGGATGTGGTGGTCCCGGTTCCGGATTCGGGCGTCACTGCCGCCCTGGGCTACGCCAAGGAGTCGGGCATTCCCTTCCAGTTCGGTCTGATCCGCAATCACTACGTGGGAAGGACCTTCATCGAACCCAAGCAATCCATCCGGCATTTCGGCGTCAAGGTCAAGCTGAACCCCATCCAGGAACTGTTGTCGGGGAAAAGGGTCGTCCTCTGCGACGACTCGGTGGTTCGGGGAACGACGAGCCGCAAGATCGTGGAGATGGTCCGCTCGGCGGGCGCCACCGAGGTCCACCTGCGCGTCAGTTCTCCTCCCACCGTCTCCCCCTGTTACTACGGCATCGATACCCCGACCCACGCCGAGCTCATCGCCGCCAACAACACCGTCGAGGGGATCCGCAAGCACGTGCTGGCCGACAGTCTCGCCTACCTCTCCCTGGAGGGGATGAAGGAATCGGTGTCCGACCGGGGGAACTTCTGCGCAGCCTGCTTCGATGAGAAATACCCCATCCCGCCCACTCGAGATTCGGGCCAGAAAAAGTTGTTCGAGCCAGCCAATAGTGGGATGACTCAGAACCCGTCGGTGAAATGAGGTACCGCGACGCCGGGGTGGACGTGGATGCCGCCAACCGGGCCTACGCCGGAATCCGGGGTCTGGTCCAATCCACTTTCGACTCCCGGGTCCTGACCGATTTCGGGACCTTCTCGGGACTCTACCGCCCCGACTTCGGCCAAGTGGAGAGCCCGGTCCTGGTCTCCAGCGCAGACGGAGTGGGCACCAAGCTCAAGATCGCGTTCCTGACCGGTGTGCACGACACCGTGGGGATGGACCTGGTGGCTCACTGCACCAACGACATCCTGGTGCACGGCGCCCGTCCCCTTTTCTTTCTCGACTACATCGCTACGGGCAAACTCGAACCGCACGTGGTCCAGGAAGTGGTGAAGGGGTTGGTCGAAGGGTGCAAGGAAGCCGGTTGCGTCCTGCTGGGGGGTGAGACCGCCGAGATGCCCGACTTCTACCAGGAGGGAGAATACGACCTTGCCGGGTTCATCGTGGGGATGGCGGACGAGTCCGGAGTCCCCAACACGGGCCGGGTCCGGAACGGGGACCTGCTGGTGGGACTCCCCTCCTCCGGGATTCACACCAACGGCTACTCCCTGGTCCGGAAACTCTTTTTCGAACGGCAGCGGATGACTGTCAACACCTACGTCGAGAGCCTGGGAAGGACCCTCGGCGAAGAGCTGCTGATCCCGCACCGAAATTATCTCCCGTCTCTCCGCAATCTCGTGGGCCAGGACGAACTCCACGCCGTGGCGCATATCACGGGCGGCGGGATCACGGACAATCTGGCCCGGGTGCTCCCTCCGGGCCTGGACGCTCGAGTCCGCCGGGGAAGCTGGGAGAATCTCCCCATCTTTCACCTGATTCAGGATCTGGGGCGGGTGGAAGAGGCCGAAATGTACCGCACCTTCAACATGGGTCTGGGCATGATCCTGGTCGTGGACCGGGACGGCATCGACACGGTGGCGGGGGAGTTGGATCGGGCCGGAGAAGAATACGTCCTGGCCGGGGAAATCGGGGAGGGAGAGGGCAGGGTCCGATACGCATGAAGAACGTCGGCATCCTCATCAGCGGCCGGGGCTCCAATTTCCGGGCTCTGTCCGACGCCGTTGAAGAGGGACGAATACCGGCGCGGATCTCCCTGGTCCTCTCCAACCGGGCCTCGGCCGCGGGTCTGGAACTGGCGAGAGAGCGCGGCTACCCCACCGTCTGCATCCCCTCCAGGGGTGTGGGGCGGGACGCCTACAGCCGGCTGCTGGCCCGGGAGTTGAATTCGGCCCGGGTGGACCTGGTCTGCCTGGCGGGGTTCATGCGCATCCTCGGCCCGGAACTGGTGAAACAGTACCCACTTCGGATTCTCAATATCCATCCTTCACTCCTCCCGGCCTTTACGGGCCTGCACGCTCAGCGCCAGGCCCTGGAATGGGGGGCCAAGGTCACCGGCTGCACGGTCCATTTCGTGGACGAGAAGCTGGACCATGGCCCCATCATCCTGCAGCACCCGGTTCCCGTCGAAGCAGGCGATACCGAGGAGAGCCTCTCCGCTCGAATCCTGGTGCATGAGCACCAGATCTACCCCGAGGCTCTGAAGCTGCTCTGCCAGGACCGGGTCCGCATCGAGGGCCGAAGAGTCCGCATCCTGCCCGGGGGTCCACAAATTTAGCCAAGTCACATCCGGAGGGCGCCGCCATGAGACTCGATGACCTGGAAACCCCGGCAATGATCATCGACGTGGAGGTCATGGAGGACAATCTGCGGAGAATGGCGGCTTACTCCGACCGGCACGGTGTCGCTCTACGTCCTCACATCAAGACTCACAAGATGCCTCGCCTGGCCCGGCGGCAGTTGAAGTTGGGAGCCCACGGCATCACCGTCGCCAAGCTGGGCGAGGCCGAGGTCATGAGCGAGGCCGGCATCGATGACCTGATGCTGGCCTATCCTCCCATCGGCGAGGCCAAGGCCCGGCGCCTGCGGGCGGTGCTGGAGCGGGCCCGGGTTTCGGTCAGCCTCGACTCGGAGGAGGCCGTCGCCACCACCGGCCGCGCTGCGGACGGCGCCCGGATCCCCGTCTACGTGGAGATCGACCTGGGGGCCCGCCGTTGCGGCGTGCCGCCCGGTCCGGAGGCGGTCCGCCTCGCCCGTCTCATCGACGCCACGCCCGGCCTCGACTTCGAAGGGCTCATGTTCTACCCGGGCCATGTCCACCCCGACCTGGACGGCAATACCGATACCCTCCAAAAGCTGGTCAGGGACCTGCAGCGGCTGCTGGAACTCTTCGCGGCCGAGAAGTTCCCCGTCCCCCGGATCTCGGGCGGGAGCACGCCGTCCGCACCTTACTGCCACCTGATCCCGGGCCTGGACGAGATGCGTCCCGGGACCTACATCTTCAACGACCGCAACACCTTGGAATGGAAAACCTGCACCGAAGAGCAGTGCGCCGCCTCGTTGCTGGTCACCGTCATCAGCAACGCCGTCCCCGGCCGGGTCATCGTCGACGGCGGCTCCAAGACCTTCACCAACGACCCGCTGGGGCCGGGCACGCAAAAAGGACATGGACTGGTCCGGGGCTACCCGGAGATGACCCTTTTCTTCATGAATGAGGAGCACGGCTTTCTGGAGCTCCCCCCCGGCGTGCGCCTGAAGGTGGGACAACGACTCCGGATCATCCCCAACCACATCTGCGGCGCCGTCAATCTCCACGACGTCGTCTTTCCCTACCGGGGCCAAGATGTCCTGGGGGAGTGGACCGTGGAGGCTCGAGGCCGGATCAGGTGACCCGGCCGACCAAAGCGGCGGCGCCCCGCCGCGTGGAGGTGGCCGTTGCCATTCTCTTGTCCCAAGGCCGGGTCTGGATCCAACCGCGCCGGACCCGGGACAGTCTCATGGGCTGCTGGGAATTCCCGGGCGGGAAGCTGAAGCCGGGGGAATCGGCTCGGGACGGACTGAGGCGGGAAGTCCGGGAGGAGTTGGGCCTGGACCTCTCCGAAAGCCCGGTGCAATTGTACGGGAGAGCCCACCACAGTTACCCGGAGCGGACGGTGGACATCCGGTTCTTCCTCTGCCGGCTGCCGTCGCCGCCGACCCTGGATACCGGCAGGTGGGTGGAACCGTCCCGGCTCTCGACCTACCGGCTCCCCCCGGCAAACAGGTCTGTCGTCCGTAAACTTCTGGAGATGAAGTAGGGACGCCCCTTGTGTGGGCGTCCTTTTCGGTCCGGTGCGTCAGGCGGCGTGTTTCACGCGCCGCCTCTCCGGAGGGACGACGGGGGAAGAATACAGTGCGCCTGAAAGACGCCAATCCAATGGGCGACTGGAAAGTCGCTCCGGCGCCTGAAAGACGCCGATCCAACGGGCGACTGGAAAGTCACCCCTCCGGCGCCTGAAAGACGCCGATCCAATGGGCGACTGGAAGGTCGCCCCTCCGGCGCCTGAACGTCGCCCCTCCTATTATCGTCGCCCCTGGCGAAGAATGGCCGGCACTTCCACGTCCCGGCTCATGACCGGAATCGGGGGGACAGCGATGGGCTTGCCATTGTTCTGGTCCGATGAGGAGGCCTCTCCGCGGCTGTCCCCGGCGGCCTGGCTTCTTCTCTCGCCATTCGAGTCGGTGAACCCGGTGGCGATCACGGTGATCTTGATTCGGTCTCCCATGCTCTGATCCAGCACCGAGCCGAAGATGATGTTGGCGTTGGGATCGGCGGCATTCTGGATCAGCCCGCTGGCTTCGTTGACCTCGTGCAGAGTGAGACTGTCGCTGGCCGTGATGTTGATGAGAACGCCCCGGGCCCCCTGGATGGTGGCGTCGTCCAACAACGGACTGCTCACCGCATTGGTGGCGGCGGTCGTCGCCCGGTCTTCTCCCTCCCCGACGCCGGTCCCCATCAGAGCCAATCCCGTGCCGCTGATAATGGCCTTGATATCGGCGAAGTCCAGGTTGATGAACCCGGGCACGTTGATGAGGTCGGCGATACTCTGAACCGCCTGGCAGAGGATGTCATCGGCATAGGCGAAGGCGTCGGCCAGCGGCGTGCCGGGAGCCAAGGCATCCAACAGCCGCTCGTTGGGCACCGTGACCACCGTGTCCGCATTTTCCTTCAACTCTTCCAGACCCCATTGCGCCTGCTGCGTTCTCCGCCGGCCCTCGAAGACGAAAGGGGTCGTCACCACGGCGACGGTGAGAGCTCCCATTTGACGGGCCAGGTCCGCGACGATGGGGGCTCCTCCGGTTCCGGTCCCGCCGCCGAGCCCTGCGGTCACGAAGACGATGTCCGACCCCTCCAGCAGATCCATGATCCGCTCGGTGTCCTCCAGGGCGGCCTGCCGTCCGATTTCAGGGTTCGAGCCGGCTCCAAGCCCCTTCGTGATCTTGTTGCCGAGTTGGATTCTGACCCCTGCTTTCGACTGTCTGAGCGCCTGAAGGTCCGTGTTGGCGGCTACGAAGTCGGCGCCCTGGACCCCCATCCGGACCATGCGATTGACGGCGTTTCCGCCCCCGCCGCCGATACCGATGACCTTGATACGGGCCTCACTCCCCAAGTCGTCCTCAAAGACCCATTTCATGTTGCCGTTATCTTCCAGTTCCGGATGGTCCATGGGTTGCCTCCCAGACGAATCTTCATACCAACGGCCTGCCGGCCGGTGGCGACCTCCACCTGCTACGTGATCCTTCTCAATAACCAATTCATCAGGCCACCCCGCTTGCCTCGGTTGGGGTCCGGCACCATCGTCACGGCGCCGTTGCCGGACCCCGAGCCATGCATGGCCATTGCGTATCTCACCAGGCCCAGAGCGGTTGCGTGGGACGGATCGAAGGCCAATTCCTTCTCCGATTCCATGGATTTGGGATAGCCGACGCGAGCCGGCATCTCCAGGATCTCCTCGGCCTGTTCCGCCAGGCCATCCAGTAACGCTCCGCCGCCGGTGAGCACGACACCGGTCAGCATTTCCCTGCGCATGTGGATCCCATCCACCAGCCTCCGCACTTCCAGGAGGATCTCCCGGCAACGAGCCTGAATGACTTGGCACAGGTCCCGGTAGAGGAGACCCCGGGGGTGGCCGGTCCCGATCTCCCGGATCTCCAGCACTGCTTCCTCATCCACCCGCTCCGGAAAGACCGTTCCCTGTTCCTTCTTGAGCCGCTCCGCCTCTTCCAGGCTCACCTTGAGCCCGATGGCGATGTCCTTGGTGACCAGGTCTCCACCTATGGGGAGAACCGCCGACTCCCAGACGCTTCCCAGCCGGTAGAACGCGAAATCGGTCGTACCGCCGCCGATATCCAGGAGGATGACACCGAGTTCCTTTTCGTCGTCGGTCAGCACGGCCTCGGCGGAGGCCAACTGTTGCATCACGACGCCGTTCACGCTCACGCCGACTTTGTTGACGGCGTTGACGACGTTTTGAAGCGCGGCAGCAGCGTTGAGCACCAGGTGGAGATTGACGGACAGGCGGCGGCCGACCAGACCGAGCGGATCCTTCGTATGCCCTTGGCCATCCACGGCAAAGCCCTGGGTCAGCATGTGAATGATCTCGTAGCCCCGGGGGAGTTGAATCGACTTGGCATCGTCGAGCGCTCGACTGACGTCCTCCTTGCTGATCTCACCGGTCTTGCTCCTGATCTCGGTCTTGCCGGACCGGTTGAGGCCCTGCACGTGGAGACCGCCCACGCTCACGAAAACCGAATCGACCCCGACCTGCGCATCCTGCTCCGCCTGGTCGAGCGATCTCTTCACACTCTCGATGGTCTCCGTCAAATTGACGACGACGCCCTTCTTGAGTCCGACCGACGGAGTGAAACCCACGCCGGAAACCCGAAATTTTTCTTTCTCGATTCGTGCGATGACGGAACAGACCTTGGTGGTTCCGACATCGACTCCGACCAGCGTTCTCTTTCTCATCGATCTGGTCCCATCCAAGTTGCGGCGGCGAATCTCCGGCCCGGGCCGGTCCCGGAGATGACCCTAGCTAGGTACTCCTTTCACGAGACTCGCCCGGAGTATGGAAAATGATCTTGTTGTCGAAGGAGACATCGATATATTCGATGCGGCCATACTCCTTCTTCAGTTGCTGGTAAATGTCCTTCTGGGCCAGAAAGTTCTCATACCGCTCCCGGAAACGGCCGCTTCCCAGGTAGATGGGGACCGGGTCGTCCTCCCTGACGATGGCGATCCGGTCCGGGTCCGCCAGCAGGACCTCGGAAATGGAGAGGGTGTAGTCCCCTCCGGAAGAACTCAGATCGGACATCAACCTGGAATAGATTCCCATCTTCTCGAGATTCTCACGGGTAGCGGAAGGATTCTCACGGGCGATGTTCCCCAGGCCCTTCAGAATCGGCCCATCCAACTGCAGGTGGCCGGATCCGTACCGGTCCAGCACGACTCCTTCTTCGTCAACGATGTAGAGATCCTGGTCGATGGCGGCCACGGCCACCGGAACACGTTCCCGGACACTGACGACGAGACTGCCGGGCAACTGGCGGCGCACCGTCGCGGTCCTCACCCAGGACTCGGATTCCACCAGGTCCTTGAGCTGTTCCAGGTCGACCCGCAGGATGTTCCCGGAATGGGTCTCGAGCATGAACGTCCTCAGCTTTTGCCAGGAGAGATGCCGGGCCCCCTCGAAGCGAATATCCCGAATGCCGAACAGCGCTCCACCCTGGGAAGAATACGCCGCGTGCCGGAGCACCATCAGCAACCCCAGGATCAAGAGAACCGTCCCCATGAGACGTCCGGCAAAGAACAGCAGGCGACGCAGCTTCCGAGAACGTTTGACTGGCATCTTTTACACCTCCGGCGCCTTCAATCGGCCCGGCCTTTCAGAAAGTCCTCTCCGATCTTCCAGACGTCGCCCGCTCCCAGCGTCAGGAGCAGGTCTCCCGGCGCCACGTCTTCCCGCAGGGCCCGCAACACGGCGTCGGGCTGCGGCCGATAGCAGACCTGTCGGTGCCGGCCCACGGCGCGGCACAGATCCTCGCCCAACCCGCCGGCAACAGGCGCCTCGCCTGCCGGATAGACATCCATCAGATAAAGGAGATCCGCGTCCTGGAAACACTCGGCCAATTCCGACCTCAAATGGAGGGTTCGCGTGTATCGATGCGGCTGAAACACGACGACCACTCTCCGTCCCATCCGGCGGCACGCATCCAGAGTGGTCCGAATCTCAACCGGATGGTGACCGTAATCGTCCATCACACGAACCCCCTCGCGCATGCCTTTGAACTGCAGACGCCGTTCCGCGCCGGAGAACGCTCCCAGCGCCCGCCGGATCACTTCAAAGGGCACCTGCAACTCAAGACCCATGGCAACGGCGGCCAGAGAGTTCAACACGTTATGCCGTCCCGGCACATTCAGCCGGAGCCTCCCCAAATGGCCGCCCCGGTGAACGCACACGAAGGAAGAACCCCCGGACGTCCATTCCACCGCCTCGGCCCACACATCGGCGGCAGGTGTCGTGCCGTACGTTATCACGGGCCTGTGAACGTTTTTCAGGAGCCGCCTGAGGTTGGAATCGTCGTTGCAGACGACCGCACGGCCGGCCGCGGGAAGCAGGTTCATGAAGGCGGTGAAAGCGTCGCCGATTTCCTCGAGTCCGCCGTAGAAGTCCAGGTGATCGCGGTCGACATTTGTGATCACCGCGTACCGGGGCCGGAGCTTCAGGAAGCTGCCGTCGCTCTCGTCCGCCTCGGCGACGACCCACGGCCCCTTTCCGAGCCGCGCGTTGCCGCCCAGGTCCACGGCCCGGGCTCCAACCAGGATCGTAGGGTCCAGGCCGGCTTCGACCAGGAGCACGCCGATCATGGAGGTGGTGGTGGTCTTGCCATGGGTTCCCGAGACGGCGATCCCCTCACCGCCGGCCATGATCCGGGCCAGCAGGTCGGCCCGGTGCACCACCGTGATCTCCCGTCTTCGGGCCTCTTGGAGTTCGGGATTGTCCCTGCCGACGGCACTGGAAAAGGCCACGATCTCGGCATCTCCCAGATGGTCCGGACGGTGTCCGATATTGACCCGGACCCCCATCGAACGGAGACTGGACACGGCGGTGCTGCAGACCAGGTCGGAACCTGAGACTTCCCAACCCCTCTGGGCCAGAATCTGGGCGATTCCGCTCATCCCTACCCCGCCGATGCCGACGAAATGGACTCTCCGGGACCGATCGAGATTTCGAGTCACGCCGCTCGCCTCTTGTTCCTGAGTTTCATTGCCGTTGCCGGGGCGGAAGAGGGCACCCGCAAGGGGTGCCCCTGCGGTGTCCGAATCCGATCCAATCCATTCCCCTAGTCATGGGCCAGTTCCGTGAGCAACTTGATGATCCGGTCGCAGCTACGGGGATCGCCCAGAGATCTGCTGGCTTTTGCCAGAGCGCCGAGCTGAAGACGGTCACGATCCAGATCCCGAATCATCCGGGCCAGATCCGGACCGGCGCCCTCTCCTTCTTCCAGAATCAGGGCGGCGCCCCGGCGGACCAGCGCTTGGGCGTTGGTCCGCTGGTGGTCGTCGGCCGCATAGGGATACGGAATCAGGATCGCGGCCTTTCCCGCCGCCGTGACTTCGGCCAGGGTCAAGGCTCCGGCCCGGCAGATCACCAGGTCGGCCCAGTGCAGACGGTCAGGCATGTCGTGGATGTACTCCAGAACCGCGCCGAAAAAGCCCAACTCCCGGTAACGCTCTTCCACCCGGCTGCGGTCCCGCGGCCCGGTCTGGTGGATCAGCCGGATGCGTTCGGGCGTGAGCTCTTCCAGTGCCTCGCAAACCAGACGATTGATGGCGACGCTTCCCTGACTCCCTCCGAAGATCAGCACCCTGAGTGGACCACCCGCGTTCGGACGTTTCCGGGCCCGGTGAAATTGGGGTCGAACCGGGATTCCGGTCAACTCGGCCTTCTCTCCAAAACGTCCGGCCGTTTCTTCGAACGCCACCGCCACCCGGTCGACCCAGGGACTCAGGAGCCGGTTGGCCAGACCCGGGTGAACGTTGGGTTCGATCACGAGACACGGGATCCGCATCCAGGACGCCATGAGGACCACGGGTCCGGACGAATAGCCACCCAGCCCCACCACGGCCGCGGGCCGAAAGCGGCGGAGGATGCCCGCGGCCCGGAGCAGCGCCGCCGGAAGCTGCAGCAGAGTTTGAAACGCCTTCAGGAGGCCGGTTCGTTTGAGTCCGCCCAAAGTGATCCTCTCCACCGTCACCCCCAGGTCCGGCAGAATTCGATTCTCGAGTCCCCGGCGGGTTCCCACGAAGAGAATCTCAGGACTCGATCCCAAGTCCCGCAGGCGCTGGATGACCGCTACCGCCATGTAGACGTGACCCCCGGTCCCTCCTCCCGCAAACAGCAACCCTCGCTCCATCACTGGAATCCCCGGCTCCGGTGAACGGCCTCCTCCCGGTCGGTCCGGCAGCGGCGGGAAATGTTCAGAAGGATGCCCATGCCGGCCATCATGGCCAACATGGAGGAACCGCCGACCGAAACGAACGGCAGCGGAATTCCCTTGGTGGGCAGCAGGCTGACCACGACGCACATGTTGAACATGCCCTGCAGGACCACCATGCACACGATCCCCATGGCCAGCAGCGAGCCGAATTCGGTGTCGGCCCGGAATGCGATCCGCACCCCTCGCCAGAAGAGCAGAACGAAGAGCGCTACCACGACGAGCGAACCCAGCAATCCCAGCTCTTCCCCTACGACGGCGAAGACGAAGTCGGTATGTGACTCGGGCAGGAAATGGAGCTTCTGCTTGCTCTGGGTCAGGCCCAGTCCGGTCCATCCGCCGGAGCCCACGGCGATCAGGCTCTGGCGAATCTGGTAGCCGATGCCGGAGGGGTCCACTTCCGGATTCATGAAGGCCAGAATCCGGTCCTTGCGGTAGGAAACACTCAAAATGAGGGCCAGGACGACAGGAATACTCACGCCGGCGAGGCCGATCACGTAGATCAGGCGAACGCCGGCCAGGAAGAGCAGCGTTCCCACCGTGAGCGCGATGGCGCACGCGGTGCCCAGATCGCGCCCACCCACGATCAGGGCCAGGACCAACCCCACAACCCCCAGCAACGGCGCCAACACGGTCAGCGACCGGAGGCTTGCGCGGTATCGGGTGAGGTAGTAGGCCGCGAAAACGACCACCCCGAGCTTGGCCAGTTCCGAGGGTTGAAACCGCGTGGGACCGACGGGAATCCAGCGCCGGACGTCCTGACCGGTGGGCAGCACCAAGGGAAGAACCAGGAGAATCAGGGTGACGGCCAGTGCCGGATAGATGAATGCGGGAGTCGCATAGCGCCGATAGTCCCAGTGCGCCGCGATCCAGAAGACCACCAGGCCGATGCCGACGCTCACAAGCTGCCGTTGGAAAATACGGGTGGAAACGCCGTACCGGTCCAGCGACACCATTCCGGAGGCGCTGAAGGCCATGACCAGGCCGAACCCCACCAGAACCAGGAGGACCAACAGAATCACATGGTCGTACGCCGCCCGCCGGGTCACCGTCACTCACCTCCGGTCAACTGTGAAACCAGGTCCTTGAAGGCTCTGCCCCGTTCCTCATAGTTGCGGAACATGTCGAAACTGGCGCAGGCCGGAGCCAGCAGCACCGCGTCTCCGGGCCGCGCCTCGACGAACGCCCGGCGGACCGCTTCCTCGAATCCTCCCGCCTCGCTCACCGGGGCCGTTCCCCGCAGCCCCTCCAGGAGACTGTCCTTGGCCTCCCCCAAGAGGACCAGGTGCCGGACCTTCCTCCTGACCAGAGGCCTCAGCACCCGGAAGTCGGACCCCTTGTTGGTGCCCCCCATGATGGCCACCAGGGGCTGCTCCAGGGCTTCCATGGCCTTGGCGGCCGATTCCACGTTGGTGGCTTTCGAGTCGTTGTAGAAGGAAACCCCCCGCAGGTCCCGGATCCATTCCAGGCGGTGCTCCACGCCGGCGAAGCGGCGGCAGGCACGGGCAATCGCTTCGGGTTCGACGCCCACCAGGAAGCCCGCGGCCGCTCCGGCCAGAACGTTTTCCAGATTGTGCTCCCCTTTGAGACGGACCTGGCTCCTGTCCATCACCTGGCGCGGCTCGCCGTCCACTTGAATCCAGATCCTTCCGCCCCGGGAAAAAGCGCCCGCGCAGCGTTCCGACCGGCTGAAGTAGAGGGGACGGGCCGCAGCGCCGTCGGCCATGCGCCTGGAATTGGGTTCGTCCCGGTTGAACACGGCGAAATCCGTCGCTTCCTGGTTGAGCAGAATGCGGCGTTTCGCCTGCCAGTAGTCTTCGAAGCTCGCGTGACGATCCAGATGATCCGGCGTTACGTTGAGGACGACGGCCACCCGGCAGTGCAGCGTCCGGGTCGTCTCCAGTTGAAAGGACGAGAGCTCCACGACCCAGACCGTTTCGTCAGTGGCGTCCTCCACCTTTTCCAGCAGGGGAACTCCGATGTTTCCCGCCACGACATGCGGCCGCCGGCCCGCGGCCAGCATCTCGCCGATGAGGGTGGTCGTGGTGGTCTTGCCGTTGGTTCCCGTGACTCCGATGAGCGTCCCCTTCAGGAAACGGCAAGCCAGCTCGATCTCGCTCCAGACCGGTATTCCCCGCTCCCGGGCCCGCAGCAGCGGAGGGATCCCGGACGGCACCCCGGGGCTCAATACGATCATGTCGGCCCCGGTGAAATCCGCTTCCCGGTGACGTCCCAGGACCAACCGGACCTCCCCCGGGAGCCTTGCGATCTGGTCCTTCAGATCATCCTCGGCGCGAAGATCGGTGACGCTGACACGGGCCCCCCTGGCGGCCAGGAAGTTGGCCGCCGCCAGACCGGTTCGGGCCAGTCCGACCACCAGGATGTTTCGACCCGACAACTTCATTGCCAAACCCTCGCCACCCCCTCTACCTGATCTTCAGCGTGGTCAGGCTGAAGAGCGCGAACAGCAGCCCCAGCACCCAGAAACGCACCACCACTTTGGGCTCGTCCCAGCCCAGCAGCTCGAAGTGGTGATGCAGGGGGGCCATTCGCAGAATGCGCTTCCCGGTGGCCTTGAAGTACAGAACCTGGATGATGACCGACAGGGCCTCCAGGACGAAGATGCCTCCGATGGACAACAGCAGGAGTTCCTGCTTGATGAGCACCGCCACGGTGGCGATGGCTCCGCCCAGGGACATGGACCCCACGTCTCCCATGAAGATCTCGGCGGGGTGGGAGTTGTACCAGAGAAACCCCAGGCTGGCTCCCACCATGGCCCCGCAGAAGATGGAGAGCTCGCTGGCGTAGGTGTTCTTGATCAGCCCCAGATAAGTGGCGAACGTGGCGTGGCTGGTCACGTAAGCCAGAACCGTCAGGGCCGAAGCCGCAATCACCATCAGGCCGCTGGCCAGTCCATCCAGGCCATCCGTCAGGTTCACGGCATTGCTGCTTCCCACGATGACCAGGGCCGTGAACAGGATCAGGGGGATGAAGGTCGAAACGCCCAGCACCACCAAATCCAGCTCGGGCGTGAAATGCTTGAAGAAGGGGACGCTCAACTGAATGCTGTAGAGGCCCTGATAGTGGAGCACCACGAGAGTCAGGCCAATGCCCAGGGCGATCAGCACCTGGAACATGAGTTTGCGCCGCGGCCGCAGGCCGGCCGAGTTCTTCCTGGAGACCTTGAGGTAGTCGTCGGCCAGGCCCACGGCACCGAACAGGATCAGGGAAGCGACGGCGATCCAGACGTAGAAGTTTCCCAGATCGGCCCACATGAGGGTGGGCAGCACGATGCTGACGACGATGAGCACTCCACCCATGGTGGGGGTGCCGGCCTTCTGAAGGTGACGTTCGGGACCGTCTTCCCGGATAAATTGACCGATCTGATAGGCCCTGAGCTTGGCGATGAGCCAGGGACCCAGAATCAGGCTCAGGGCCAGAGCCGTGAGGGTGGCGTAGGCGGTGCGAAACGTAATGTAGCGGAGTACGTTCAGGACCGAGAACTGTTCGTGAAAAGCGTACAGCAGGTGGTAGATCAAGAGCCCTTCCCCGCTTCCAGAAACGCAGCGATGCGTTCCATTCCGACTCCGCGAGACCCCTTGATCAAGAGGAAGTCGCCGCTGCAAATGAAGCCGGACAAGTATTCCGCCGCCTCTTCCGAAGTCCCGAAGTAGAGGGTTCTGCCGTCTGCCAGGCCCGCCTCGCGAGCTCCCTCCAGCACCGGCCGGGCTCCAGCTCCCACCGCCGCCAGGAGATGAGGCTCGATCCGCGCCGCCATCCTTCCGACCCGGCGATGCCAGACCGCGCTCTCGGGACCCAACTCCAGCATCTCTCCCAGAGCGAGGATCCGGCGGCCGGCGCCGGCCGACTGTCCCACGGTCTCCAACGCCATCCGTACGGCCTGCGGGTTCGAGTTGTAGGAGTCGTCCAGGATTCTGATCCGCCGCGAACCGGACATCTCCAACCCCCGGATCTTTCCTCGCATGGGGAGCGGGGACAGGCTGGGAATCGCTCCTTCGATCTGCTCACGGCTCAAACCCAGGGTCCGGGCCGCGGCCACGGCCGCCGCCAGGTTGTAGAGATGGTGGCGGCCGACGAAGGCCACCCGGCAGGAAGACTCTCCCCAACCGGCCCGGAGGATGAACCGGGTGCCGCTCGAGTCCACCACCCGGACGTCCGTGACCCGGA
The DNA here is from genome assembly GCA_965116695.1 of Acidobacteriota bacterium. Taxonomy (GTDB): domain Bacteria; phylum Acidobacteriota; class UBA6911; order RPQK01; family JAJDTT01; genus JAJDTT01. The sequence goes on along the minus strand of OZ220706.1, from coordinate 4,939,079 downwards.
CGTCCGCGTCCCGCTCCAGAGAGAAGGAGACCCTGCGCCCATGGAAGGCGGAAGCCAGACCCGCCACCCGGTGATCGTCGGCGTTGTAGACGAAGACCCCCGCCGCCGGCATGTCCTCCAGGATTTCTCCCTTGGCTCGGGCGATCTCGTCGACACTGGAGAAGAACTCGAGATGCACCGGCGCCACATTGGTGATGACGGCGAGATCGGGACGGCAGATCCGGGCCAGCCGCCGGATCTCGCCGGCGTGGTTCATGCCCAGTTCCAGCACCGCCAGGTCATGGCGTTCCTCCAAGAGCAGAAGGGACAGGGGTACTCCGAAGTCGTTGTTGAAGTTGGCGGGAGACTGAAGAACCTGGTGGCCGGATTCGAGCAGCCGGGCGGTGAACGTGCGGGTCGTGGTCTTCCCCATGCTGCCGGTCACCCCCACCAGAGACCGGCCCCACCGCCTGCGGAGTTCGGCAGCCAGTTCCTGGAGCGCCCGGGTGGTGTCGGCGACGCGGAGAAAGATCCGGTCTTGAAAACCGCCGCGATCCAGGTTCGGCGTGCGAGAACAGACCCCCACCGCCGCTCCCCGCTCCATGGCGGCCTCCAGGAAATCGTGCCCGTCCAGGCGATCCCCCTTGATGGCGAAGAAACAATCGCCCGGCTTCACCTGCCGGCTGTCGATGACGACCCGGGGCCAAGGCCGATGCGCTTGGCGACCGAGGTCCCGGCCCCAGGTTCGGGCGCCCATGACCCGGGCCGCTTGCCGGAAATCTAGTCCAAACACACCGAATCCCTCACCACTTCCCGATCATCGAAGGGGATTCGAGTCCCCTGGATTTCCTGATAGGTTTCCTGTCCCTTGCCCGCCACCAGCACCAGATCTCCGGTCCTGGCCAGCTTCACGACGCGGCCGATCGCCTCCCTTCGATCGGTGATGGTCTCGAAGTTGCGCCGTTCGGGAGGGATTCCGGTTCTGATCTCGTGGAGGATGGCCTCCGGATCCTCGCTCCGCGGATTGTCCGTGGTCAGAATGGTCCAGTCCGACTGGCGAGTGGCGATTTCGCCCATCCGCGGCCGCTTGGACGCATCCCGGTCTCCACCGCAGCCGAAGACGCAAAGCACCCGATTCGTGGTCAAGCCCCGGGCCAGGCGCAACACGTTCTCCAGTGCGTCCGGCGTATGAGCGTAGTCCACCACTACCGTGTAGTCCCGGTCCACGTCGACCTTCTCGAAACGGCCGGGGACCCGGTCGAGCCCGGAGATGCCCGCGCAGATCTGCCGGTCCCCGATTCCCAGGGCATGGCAGGCCGCCACCGCCGCCATGATGTTGTAGAGGTTGTGGTCTCCCACCAGCGGACTGCTCAAGGCCAGGCGGCGGCCCCGGCACTCGAGCTCCACCCGCGTCCCGTCAACCGTGGTCTTCCGCGTGATCGGGCGAACCTGGGCTTCCGGGGTCATTCCGAAGGTCACGGCCTCGCCTTCCGGATCGAGCCGCCGGCTGGCCGGGTCGTCGTGATTGATCACCGACCACGCCAGACCGGGGTTGTAATCGGACCGGAACAGAAGGCGCTTGCTCTGGAGGTAATTCTCGCGGGTGTGATGAAAGTCCAGGTGATCCCGGGTCAGATTCGTGAAGACGGCCACCGGAAAGCGGCAACCGTAGACCCGGTTCAGGGCGAGGGAATGGGAGGAGACCTCCATCACACCCCGGCCGCAGCCGGCTTCGACCGCCTGGTTCAGAATGGATTGGATGTCCACGGACTCGGGAGTGGTCCGCTCCGAGGCCCAATTCCTGCCGTTGAGACGCGCTCCCAGGGTGCCCATGACGAGCGACGGCTCCCCTTGGCTCATGATGGAGTGCACCAGAAACGCGGTCGTGGTCTTCCCGTTGGTCCCGGTAATGCCCACCAGCCTCAGCCTGGCCGAAGGGTGTCCGAAGAAACGATCGGCGATGCTGGCCATGAAGCGCCGGATACGGGTCACCTGGATCCAAGCCAGGGCACAATCGTCCGGAGCCGGCCGTTGGGAGGCCACGGCAACCGCGCCCCGTTTCACTGCTTGCTCCAGGTAGAGGTGTCCGTCGCTTCTGAACCCCTGGATGGCGAAAAAAAGGCTTCCGGTCCCCGCTTGCCGGGAGTCGTAGGCCAGAGACTCGATCTCCGGGTCGCCCGCCTCAGCGACGGCTCTCACGAACGCCCTGACCCCTTCGGTCGAGAGCAAGCTGCTGAGTCTCATAGGTGGAGCTCTCCGTGCCATCCAAATGGATCTGACACATGGATTCGGGGACCACCGGAGTCCCGGGTTTGGGATGCTGCGCCACAACCACGCCGCTGCCGGTCACTCTCAACCTCAGAGAGAGACTGCCGGCCTTGCGGAGTGCCTCCCGGAGGCTGAGACCGCTCAGGTCCGGGAGCGGAATGGTCCCGGTCGCCACCGTCACCGGTTTTCCCCCTTCCGATTCCGGATTCCCGTCTCCCATCAGGCTCGACAATTCCGCGGCCAGGCCATCCCGGGTCCACGGCTCCTCGGCCGCCGACACCGCCAGGTCCACCCGCCGGTTCGGCTGCTTTTTCTTTTGGCGGGCCAGCCGCTGGTTCGGCTGCGGCAGCCGCCGATCCTGAGGGACCTGTAGACTGACCAATGCCCGCTCCATGATGCGGCGGAAGGCGGGAGCGGCCACGAGTCCGCCGTAATGGTGGACTCGCGGCTCGTCGATGACCACCAGTGCGGCCAGCACGGGATTGGAGAGGGGGGCGATTCCGGCAAACGAAGCGACGAAGCGGGTGCGGGAATAGCTGCCGTCCACGAACTTCTGAGCGGTGCCGGTCTTTCCGCCGGCCGAGTATCCGGCCGGCTGGGCCCTGCGTCCCGTCCCCCGTTCCACGACCATGCCCATGGCGTTCCGGATGGTCCGAACGGTCTCCGCCGAGAGCACCCTCTCACGTTCCACTCGGCTTTCTTCCAGTACCCTCCCATCCTCGGCGAGGATGTGCCGGACCAGGCGAGGCTTCACCAGGTAGCCTCCGTTTCCGAAAACCGCCAGAGCCCGAACCATCTGGATCGGCGTGACTCCAATCTCCTGTCCGATGGAGAGAGCCCCGATCGAAATGCGGGACCAGCGCTCCGGCGGGACCAGCAGTCCGACCTGTTCTCCCGGCAATTCGATTCCCGTCTCGCTTCCGAACCCGAAACGCCGGATGTAGGAATACAATCGTTCCTCTCCCAGGCGGAGTCCCATCTTGATGGTGCCGACATTGCTCGACTTGGCCAGAATCTCCTCGAAGCTGAGGGTGCCGTAGCTCCTCTTGGCTTCCCGGTAGACCTTGCGGCCCAGACGCACCGTTCCGACCCGGCAGTCCACCAGTTCTCCCGATTCGACGAGCCCCTCCTCCAAGGCGGCAGAGAGCGTCAGCAGCTTGAAGGTCGAGCCCGGCTCATAGATGTCGAGGATGGCGCGGTTCCGTTTTTCCTCGGGGCCGTAGTTCGTGTAGTCGTTGGGGTTGTAGGTGGGATGGGAGGCCAGGGCCAGGATTTCGCCGGTGTGAACGTCCATTACGATCGCCGACCCCGACGACGCCTTCCATTCGCGTATGGTATCCCCCAGGATCTGCTCCACCGAGTACTGGATGGACTCGTCCAGGTTGAGGACCAGGATGTTTCCTCCGGACCCGGCGGCCGAGGATTCACGGTTGTAGACATGCCGCCGGCCGTCCACCTTCAGATTGACGCGGGTTTTCTCGCCCCGCATCACTCCATCATAGAGGTACTCGACCCCGCCCAGACCTTCGTTTTCCACCCCTACGAATCCCAGGACGTGAGCCGCCAGTTCCCATTGGGGATAGGTCCGCTTCACGTCCCGGTCCACTTGGATGCCCTTGAGCTTCAGCGCGTTGATGGTCGTGACCTGGTGCGGAGGGATCTTTCTGGCCAGGTAGGTGAAGCCGGTGTTGGAATCGAGGGTCTCCCGGATCTCCTCCTGGCTCAAAGGCAGGAACGGGGCCAGGGCCAGGGAAGCCTTTCCGGGGTCCGGGACCTGCCCGGCGTGGCTCCCGACCGAGCCGCTCTCGACGCTTACGGCCAACTCCCGAAGATTCCGGTCCAGGATCTCGCCCCGTTTGACCCTGGCGTAAACGTGACCCTCGCTCTGGGCCTGCGCCAGCCGGCGGTAATGGTCCCGCTTCAGGACCTGCAGGTCCACCAGGCGGATGACCAGGACTGCGACCGAAACCAGGACGAACAGGTAGAACAGGATCACCCGTCCCGGGACCAGGGCTTGTTTCCGCTCTTGGGAATCGGCACTCATTCAGACGAAACCTCGAAGCGGCCGCGGGCCGCGGCTACGAGCTCGCTTCCCGGCTGGGAGACGCGGGATTGTCCTTCGATGATTCGGACCGACCCGTTACTGGAATCGATGAGCCCCAGACCCGAGGCCCGCCGGTCGATGGTCTCAGGATTGATGAGCGTGGCATGCTCGACGCGGAGCGCGTTGTTGAATTCGCGAAGCTCCGTGTTCTCCTTCCGCAGCCGCGCGGCTTCGTATTGGGATTCCAGGATCCCCATCCGCATGCCCGCGTAGCCGAGGACCAACCCCGCGAATATCCCCACCACCAGCAACCAGCGCAGCATCTCCCAACCATTCGTCCCGGAACCCTCCCGAACCGGACGGTTGCGAAATTGTTGAAAACAGCAATCCACCATCTTCCCTATCCTCTGTTCGCTTTCCTTACCCCGTCACCCAACCGGAATCTTCTTGCCTTCCGGCCGCGCTCCGTGCGGGAACCGGCGGCGCCGCAACCCCCGGTCGAGGCGTCCAGCCGTTCAACGGCCCGGAGTTTGGCGCTTCTCGCGCGCGGGTTGGATCGAATCTCGTGTCCCGATGGCCGGACGGGTCTCCGGGTCAGGACCCGCACCCGGCGGCGGCGGGGGCATCCGCACAGATCCCGGGGAGAAAAACAGATGCATTTCCCTGATTCCCGGGCAAATGCCCGCTTCACCAATCGATCCTCAAGGCTGTGAAAGGCCAACACCACGAGCCGACCTCCCGGCCGCAGAAGATCCACGACGCCGGCGAGAAACACTTCCAGGTTCTTCAATTCCTGATTGACCTCGATTCGAAGGGCCTGAAAGACCTGGGTTGCGGGGTGGAGACGAGTCCCCCGGGGCCAACCTTTGACTCGCTCCACCACCGCCGCCAACTCCGTGGTCGTCTCGAAACGCTTCCGGTGGCGCTCCTCGACCAGCGCCGCCACCACTCGCGCCGCCCCGGCGACCTCGCCGCAGTTCCGCAGAATCTCCACCAGACGCTCGGGAGGCGAATCATTGACCAGGCTTGCCGCCGTAACCGTCTGGGCGCGGTTCATCCGCATGTCCAGGGGCCCCTCCTTCAGGAAGCTGAAGCCCCTCTCGGCCACGTCCAATTGAATTGAGGAAACCCCCACGTCGGCGAGGCAGCCGTCGATCCGGCGGATCCGCAGTCTCCGAAGCAACCGGGGAAGATTCCTGAAGTTCTCCCGGTGCAGGCTCAACTCGGCCTTCGACGGCGCGAGGCGCCGCGCCGCCAGCCGGAGCGCATCTTCGTCCAGGTCCAGAACCACCAGGCGTCCCTCTCCCAACCTCTTCAGGATCTCCCGGGAATGACCGCCGGGACCGACCGTGCAATCGACGTAGACGCCTCGCGGCCGGACCTGGAGATGGTCCAGAACCGTCTTGCACAGCACCGGAATGTGGGCGGTATCCGTTCCCGTCATGGTCAAAGCCCCAACTCCGCCAGAGCGATCTCGTCCGCTCCCGTATACGGATCGGTTTCGAGCAGATTCTCGAAGCGTTTCCGATTCCACAGCCGCAGATGGGTCAAGTACCCCATGACCGCCACGCCGTTGGTGATTTCGGCACGTTCCCGGAGGTGGGGAGGAATCAGCACTCTCCCCTGCCTGTCCATGGAGATCATCTGGCCGTAGTAGTTCGTGTTGCGCAGGAACTTGACCTTCTCGGGCAGCATCTTGGGCGGCTCCAGCAACTTGCTCTCGATCTGCTCCCATTCGCTGAGGGGATAGATCAGGACGTGTTCGCCGGTGGTGCTGGTGACATACAGTTCCGTGCCATACTTCTCCTCGAAGATCCTTCGATACGCCGCAGGGATCTTGATGCGCCCCTGAGCGTCGATCTTGGTGGGGAAGTTTCCTCTGAACACAGTGACAATCCGGCGTTACTTAGACCTATTTATCCCTTTTTGAACCGATTTGGACCACAATATTCCTATAACCGGCCAAGTGTCAAGGAATTTCTGAGCAAATCGACACCGATTGACCGTGGAGTCGTGACTTGAGGGGAGATTTGGCGAGGAGGCGAGGAGACCGCGGGACCGGGGCGGGAAACCCGCGAATCAGACCGGGTATTCCTGGAGCATCTCCAGGACGGCCGTTACGGCATCGCCCAGCGGGACTTCCCTCTTGATGCGGTCCTGCCGGGAAAAGATCTCGACCCGTCCCTGTCGGAGGGCCCGTCCGACGGTGATTCGGACCGGGACCCCGATGAGTTCGGCGTCCTTGAACTTGAAGCCGGGCCGCTCGTTCCGGTCATCCAGGAGACAGTCGACGCCCCGGTCCCAGAGGGTCCGGTAGATCTCCCGGGCGGCCGCGAATTGTTTCCGGTCATCCACCCGCACGACCGTGACCACGGCCTGGAACGGCGCCAACGCCCGCGGCCAGACGATACCGAATTCGTCGTGGTACAGCTCCACCGCGGCAGCCATGATCCGCTCGAGGCCGATTCCATAGCTGCCCATGATCCAGGGCCGCTCCTTCCCCCGCCGGTCCAGCACGCGGGCCTTCATGGACTCGCTGTACTTGTATCCCAGCTGGAAGATGTGTCCGACTTCCAGCGTCTTCTCGACCTGCAAGGGCTGACCGCAATCCAGACAGGGGTCCCTCTGTTCGACCAGACGCAGGTCCTGCCAGCTCGCCTGGAAATCCCGTCCCGGAGTGACGTGCAGCAGATGATAGTCGTCCTGATTGGCGCCGCAGACCAGGTTCCGCCGGCCCTCCAGCCCCCGGTCGGCCACCACCTTGACGAAGTCGGCCCCCACCGGTCCCAGGCTGCCCGCGTCGGCTCCGAACAGGTCCCTGATCTCCTCGGACCGGGCCATCCGGAGATCGCCGGTGCCGGCCACCCGGCTGAGCTTGAGATCATTGAGCTGGTGGTCGCCCCGCAGCAGCACCAGCCACGGGGTATCCCCCGCCATATAGACCAGCGACTTGATCTGCCGGGACTGAGGGACGCTCAGAAAGTCGCTCACCTCCTGAATCGTCTTGCGGCCCGGCGTATGGACCTTCCGGGGCGGAAGGTCCACCGCCTCGTCTTCCTGCGCCTCCAATGCCGAGACGGCCCGGTCCAGGTTGGACGCATATCCGCAGGCGCAGGTCACGACATGGTCCTCTCCCGCATCGGTCCGGACCATGAACTCGTGGGAGACGCTTCCCCCCATGGCTCCCGAGTCCGCCTCGACCACCAGGTACCGGAGGCCGCAGCGATCGAAGATCTTGCGGTAGGCCCGCTCATGAAGCCGGTAGCTGCGGTCCAACCCTTTCGCGTCGAGGTCGAAGCTGTAGGAGTCCTTCATGTGAAAGTGGCGCACCCGCAGCAGGCCGGACTTGGGGCGGGGTTCGTCCCGGAACTTGAGTTGAATCTGGTACCAGATCTGAGGCAGCGCGCGGTAGGACCTGATCTCGTCGCGGGCGATGGTGGTAAAGATCTCCTCGTGGGTCATCCCCAGGCACATGTCCCGGCCGGAGCGATCCTTGAGCCGGAACATCTCGTCGCCCATGGCCTCCCAGCGGCCCGATTCCCTCCACGGCTCGGCCGGATGCAGGGCCGGCAAGATGAATTCCTGAGCGCCGATGGCGTCCATCTCATGGCGGATGATGGTCTCGATTTTTCGCAACGTCCGTCTCGCCAGGGGAAGGAAGGAATAGATCCCGGAACCCAATTGGCGGATGAATGCGGCGCGCAGCAGGAGCCGGTGGGAGGGCACCTCCGCCTCCGAAGGAGTCTCCTTCAAGGTGGGCGCGAAGAAGCGGGACCAGCGCATGGGAAGCGCCGTTTTTATCGGTTTGACCGGGTCAAGTCAAGTGAGCTACGATTCCTGAGCAGGACCGTCGCGCATGCAGATTTGGATCGGCGCCGATCACGCTGGGGTGGAGTTGAAGGAGCAGATCAAGGACCTGCTCGAAGCCGATGATCACGAGGTGACCGACCGGGGGCCGCACACGAACGACAGCGTCGATTATCCCGACTTCGCGGCGTCCGTGGCCCGGGGGGTTTCGTCCGGCAGCGCCGAGCGCGGCATTCTCGTTTGCGGCACCGGAATCGGCATGGCTATCGCCGCCAACAAGATCTCAGGCGTGAGGGCGGCCGTCTGCCACGACCTGGAGACGGTTCGTCTCAGCCGCCGGCACAACCAGGCCAACGTTCTGGCCCTGGGCGCCCGCACACTCGAGCCCAAGCTGGCTCTTTCCATGGTGCGGGAATGGCTCCGGGTCGATTTTGAAGGCGGCCGCCATGACCGCCGGGTCCGCAAGATTTCCTCGCTGGAGCGCTGACGCCGCCGGCGCTCGGCAGGCCGCGGCGGCAGTCCCCGCAATTCCCCATTCGGTGAAAAACCCGCTGGTCAACGCACGACAGGGGCGCATTGCGGCAGAATAGGACCAGTAGAGAGAGCCGGTCCCGGGCCGCATTTGGAGAAACAGCAGCCATGCATCCATCCTTGTACGAGACAGACCCGGAGGTGGCCGAGGCCATCTCCCAAGAGACCCGCAGGCAGAGCGAGACCCTGGAGCTCATCGCCTCCGAGAACTACGTCAGCGAGGCCGTCCTGGAGGCCATGGGATCGGTGTTCACCAACAAGTACGCGGAAGGCTACCCCGGCCGCCGGTACTACGGGGGCTGCGAGCACGTGGACGTGGTGGAGTCGCTGGCCATCGAGAGAGCCAGGCAACTCTTCGGCGCCGACCACGCCAACGTCCAACCTCACTCGGGCACCCAGGCCAACATCGCCGTCTACCTGGCCGCGCTCGAGCCGGGCGACAAGATTCTGGGCATGAACCTGTCCCACGGCGGCCACCTGTCCCATGGGCATCCCCTCAACTTCTCCGGGAAGTACTTTCGCGTCGCCGCCTACGGCGTCCGCCGCGACACGGAAAAGATCGACTACGACGAGCTGGAGGATCTGGCCAAACGGGAGAAACCCCGGATGATCGTCGCCGGGGCCAGCGCCTACAGCCGCACCATCCACTTCGATCGCCTGTCCCGGATCGCTCGCGGCGTCGGAGCCTATCTGCTGGCCGACATTGCCCACATCGCGGGTCCGGTGGCCGCCGGCCTGCATCCCAGCCCCGTTCCCTTCGCCGATTTCGTCACGACCACGACTCACAAGACCCTTCGCGGCCCCCGAGGCGGCATCGTACTCTGCCGCGAGGAGCACAAGAAGCGTCTCAACCGGCTGGTCTTTCCCGGGACCCAGGGCGGGCCTCTGGTTCACATCATCGCGGCCAAGGCGGTCTGCCTCAAGGAAGCCCTCAGCCCCGGCTTCAGGAGCTATCAGGAACAGGTCCTTGCCAACGCCAGGGCCTTGGCCGGCAGTGTCGCCAAACAGGGTTTCCGGATCGTTTCCGGAGGCACCGACAACCATCTGTTCCTGGTGGATGTCCTGTCGCGAGGCCTGACGGGCAAGCAGGCGGAAGCGACGCTGGAGCGGGCCCGCATCACGGTCAACAAGAACACGATCCCCTTCGACGCCCACCCCCCTCTGGTCACCAGCGGGATCCGCGTCGGGACCCCCACGGTGACCACCTGCGGCATGAAGGAGGCGGAGATGGATCGAATCGGCCGTTGGATCGGCGAGGCTCTCAAGAATGGCGATGACGAGAGTGTCCTGGACGGAATCGGCCGCGAAGTCGTGTCGCTGACCCGGCGTCACGCCTTCTATGGCGGGCGGCTCCGGCAGCCCGCGTAGGCAAAACCACCACCCGGGTCCGGCGGGCGCATCCCCGGTTTCGGTGCCCCGTGATACTTTCACCCCGGACTGGTCATGGCGTCGGATTTCACGCTTCAGGAGGTCTTCTCCCCCGGAGGGCTGCTGGCCGGAGAACTCCCGGGTTACGAGTACCGGCCTTCCCAACTGGAACTGTCCGTCTCGGTCCTGGAAGCGATCCGGCAAGGCCATCACCTCTGTGCCGAAGCCGGAACCGGAACCGGCAAGACCCTGGCCTACCTGGTTCCGGCCATCGCCAGCCGCCGCAAGACCATCATCTCCACGGCGACACGCAATCTTCAGGAACAGCTCTATCTGAAGGACGTCCCTTTCATTCGCCGGCACCTGTTCCCCGACCTGAAGGTGACCTGCATGAAGGGGCGCCGGAACTATCTCTGTCTTCGCAAGCTGGATCGGCAGACCAGATCCCCTTTCCTGTCCCAGGAGTGGCACCAGTCCCGGCAGGCCGTGTCGGAGTGGGCTCTGGAGACCGAAACCGGAGACCGTTCCGAACTGGAATGGATGTCCGATTCGGATCCCCTCTGGGGAGATCTGGATGCCCGCAGCGAGAACTGCACGGGCCAGAAATGCCCGCACTTCGATCGTTGCTTCATCACGCGCATGCGCCAGAAGGCCCTGGAATCGGACGTCATCATCGTCAACCATGCCCTCTTCTTTGCGCACCTGGCGCTGGAAGTCGATGAACTGGGGAGCATCCTCCCCGACTTTTCCACGCTGATCCTGGATGAAGCTCACGCGGTCGAGGAGATCGCCTGCACCCACCTGGGAAAGCGGATCAGCAGCTACCAGGTGGAGGAGCTGGCTCGGGACCTGGCCGCGTCCTACCCCGACACTGATTCAATGCGGGCCGTCCGCGACCTGGAATCCCGCGCAGGGACGTTGTTTTCCGCCCTGCCGGCCGGCGAAGGAACGTGGGGTCTCGACTCGGCGAGAGGCGCCGACGGCGCGCCGGTCGACTTGCGGGCGCCCGCCCTGCCCGCCTACCGCCGGTTGGCAGGGACCTTGTCGAACCTGCACGACGAGTTGAGCCTGCGGGACCCGTCCCATCAGGAACGGGACGTGCTGCTGCGCCGGGTGGAGTCGCTGGCGCTTCACCTGGAGCGGTTTTTCGACCTGGAAGACCGGGAGAGCGTCCACTGGATGCGGCGGCGGGGCCGCGGCACGTTCCTCAACCTGACCCCCATCGACGTGGCCGCAACCTTGGACGAGAGGCTCTTTTCCCAAGTCCCGACCGCCGTATTGGTCTCCGCAACTCTCACCGCCAACGGAGACTTCTCGTATGTGCGGACCCGCCTGGGACTCGGCGACGCCCGCCAACTGGTCACGGAGGGCGAGTTCGACTATTCGAAACAGTCGCTCCTCTACATTCCCAAGCGTTTTCCGGAGCCGGCGTCACCCGGATACGTGATCCGGCTGGTCCGGCAACTGGAAGAGATCCTGAACCTGACCCGGGGGCACGCGTTCCTGCTCTTCACCAGCTACCAGCAGCTCAACCGGGTCCACGATCGGCTCAAGGGGCGCCTCCCCTATCCCCTGCTTCGGCAAGGAGACCGCCCGAAATCGCAGTTGCTCCACGAGTTCCGGCATACGCCCCACGCAGTCCTCTGCGCCACCTCCAGCTTCTGGCAGGGAGTGGACGTTCCCGGAGACGCCCTCAGGGCGGTCCTGATCGACAAACTTCCCTTCCAGGTACCCACCGAACCGGTGGTGGCCGCCCGGCTCAAACGGCTGGAGGAACAGGGGGAAAACTCCTTTCTCCGCTACTCGGTTCCGGCGGCCATCATCGCTCTGCGGCAGGGTCTGGGCCGCCTGATCCGGTCCCGGAAAGACCGCGGGATCGTGGGGATTTTCGACAGCCGCATGCGCACGCGGCGCTACGGTTCTCTCTTCATCCGCAGCTTGCCAAGCTTTCCCGTCGTCGATAAAATTGACCCCATCAGAATCTCAGCCAACGAGTGGTGGCCTGGGGGCCAGGATCGGCCCGATCCGGCGGCGGGCCAGCCATTAAGGGGAAAGGCGGACTCATGAAATACTCCACGATTTCCATCGCCGTCGTGATGCTTATTCTCACCGCTCCGAGCCTGGAAGCTCAGGTGGGCCAACTGGAGGGAACGGTCACGGATTCGGCCGGCAAACCCATTGAGGGTGTCGAGATCTCGATTCAAAGCCAGAGCACCAGCCGGAAGTACGACCTCAAGACCAACAAGAAGGGCAAGTACTACCACGGCGCGGTCAGCCTTCAGGCCACTTACACGGTGGTGGCCCGCAAAGCCGGTTACCGCACCGAGTACGAGTCGGGCGTTCGCGCCAGTTTCGGCGTCGATGACGGCGGCTTCGACCCCAGGGGCGGCGGGAAACGCGGCACGGTCGACTTCACTCTCAAGGAGGGCAAGTCGGGCAAGCTGGCCTTCGAGATGACCAAGGAAGAGCGGGAACAGTTCAATAAGCAGCAGGCCGTGGTCAAGGAGGTTCGCGCCGCCTACAACCGGGGCATCATGGCGTTGAATCTGGGCCAGAATGAGGAAGCCGTCATCGCGTTCCGGGAATGCGTCTCCAAGGACCCCAAGAGGCCTGCCATCTGGGCCAATCTGGGAAATGCCTACCTGAACCTGAAGAAACACAAGGAAGCGGTCGAATCGTACCAGAAGGCCATCGAGATCGCGCCCAGCAACGCCAACTTCTACCAGAACCTGGGCAACATCTACGCCAACATGGGTGATTCGGCCAATGCGGAGAAAGCCTTCAAGAAATCGGCTGAACTCAACGCCGCCGTCGATCCGGCCGCCGCTGCCATCAACTACTACAATATGGGCGTCACCTTCATCAACAAGGGGCAGAACAAGCAGGCGGCGGAAGCCCTGCAGAACGCGGTGACCTCCGATCCCTCGCACGCCGAAGCCCACTACCAGCTCGGTATCGTCCTGCTGGGCATGAACAAGCTGGACGGGGCCATCACGCATCTGGCCGAGTACGCCAAGCTCAACCCCAACGGGGAGAACGCGCCGGTGGCCCGAGATCTGGTCAAGCAGTTGAAGGGCGGCAATTAGGAACGGCGGTTTCCCAACCGCTATATTCCCGGGCAGCGAAAGCGGCGACGCAAGAACGGGGGATTGGAAATCGCTCCTTAACAGCCCGTGGCAAAAGTCGTCACGGCATTCGACCGTCCCTGCATCCCGGCGGACGGCGTTGCGATTCGGGCACATACTCCCGGTATGCGCGCCGTAAGCGCCTTGTCCGGCGGGCGCAGGAACGGTCTCGGTGCTCGCGAGACTTTCACCACGGACTGTTAAGCCGGAGCGGAGAAATAGCCTTCAGCCCTGCGGCAACCCAGGTTCGCCAGCGTGGAGAGGGCGGCGACGGCCGCCTTCCGGACTTCGTCCGAGCCGGCCTGGGTCATCCCGTACATCATCTTCAGGACCGTATCCGGAACCTGGTGGGCTCGATGCCAATAGGCGACGGACAATTCGGTGACGGCCTGCGCCTGCCGGTCCGAAACCTCCTGAGCGGCCAGGGTCAACAACTCGCCGACCGCACTCTCACTTCCCTGCTGAGCCAGCAGGCCCAAGGCCGAGAGCACGTTCACTTTGCGGTTGTCGGCCGACGGCTCATCGAGATACCGCATGCCGTAGACCTGAAGCAATTGAGCGACGGCTTTCTCGTGGCCGATCTCGCCCAAAGTGAGGATGACGGCGGCTTCCAGAGAGCGGTTCCGGCCTCTGCTGAAAATATTGGTGTCCTGCAAAACGGCAAACAACGGGTCGACCGCCGCGGGGTCGCCCAACGCGCCCAGCGCCAGCGCCGCAAATTCCTTGTCTTGCGCAGACCTGGATCGCAGCAAATCCAGCAATGGATCCAGGAATCGCTTGCAGCGGGTCACACTGACGTGGGGAAGGATCTTGTAGCGTTCGGCTTCGCTGCCGGACCTCAGGATCTCGATGCAGGTGGCCACCAGTTGATCGCGATCACCGATGTCCTGGCCCCGATACATGATTCTACCGTTCTGGGAGGGGAAGAGATTTTCGCAAATCCATGGAATCCACAGGCACTCCGACGGCCCACCGAAGAAATTATGATAACATACGCGGCCCAATGCAGAACAAGCCGCGGGTGGCGGCCGCGACGGGAGTCGTCATAGGGTTCATCCTCGGTTTCTTCGCCGCTCGAATTCAGCAAGAGGCCACCGTTTCCGAGCCGGCGCCCCAGGCGCAGCAAGACTCCTCCGCCCTGCCATCCGATCATCCGCCGCCAGAAGTGCTGGAGCAGCTGGCACGGCTCCAGGAGCACGCCAGGGACCATCCCGAAGACACGGAGGTGCGAATTCGCCTGGGCAATTCGTACTACGACATGAAGCGCTGGGACGCGGCCGCCGCCTGGTATACGGAGGCCCTGGAATTGGACCCCGGCAACGTCAACGTCCGGACCGACCTGGGAACGTCACAGCTCAATCAGGGACAGGTGGAAGCGGCCATTGCGTCCTATGAGAAGTCCCTTTCCCTGGACCCGAATCACCCCCAGACCCTGCAGAATCTGGGCATCGCCCACTTGTTCGCCGGTGAGTTCGAAGCGGCGATCCGGATCTGGCAGAAATTCCTGGTGACCCATCCGGAGCATCCCGACAAAGAGAAGATCGAGGAATTTATCGACAACGCTCGCGAACACCTGACTCAAGAGCAGTCCTGAGGATGGACGGTTGTTGTTCCGGATTCTGATTCTTCTGCTCCTCCTCCTGGTGGTGCGGGCACTTGTCGCGCGCCTGTTCGGAGCCGGCCGAAAGGCCTCGAGAAAACGCGCCCGGGGCGGTTCCCGCAGAGTCCGCGCCACGGTCCGGGGCCGGATGGTGAAGGACCCCCAATGCGGAATCTACGTCGCCACCGACCTGGCGGTCCGAACCCGCAGGAAGAACATGGACCTCTACTTCTGCTCCGAGGAATGCCGGGACAAGTTCCTTCGGAGAGGCCGGGGCTGACACCCGAACGAATCCGTTTCTTGGGGAGAACAACGACTTTGAGAGTAGGCGTCGTTTCCAAACCGCACCGCACCGAGTTCGCCCGCGATCTGGAGAAGATCCTGCAATGGCTGCGTCGGCAAGGGTGCGAGACGCTGGTGGAAGTGAGTGTCCTGGAGAACTTCGGCCTCTCGGGATACCCGGGAGTCAGCCGGGAAGAGATGGCGTCGCGGGTCGACGTCATCATCGTCTTCGGAGGCGACGGCACCATCCTCTCGGTGGCCCGAGCCATCGGTGACAACACCGCGCCCATCCTGGCAGTGAACCTGGGTTCCCTGGGATTCCTCACCGAGGTAACTCTCGACGAACTGTATGAAGCTCTGGAAAGGCTGCTGAAGGGCGAACACCGGATCGACGAGAGACGGCTTCTGGACGCCACCGTCAAGCGCGACGACGGGTCCGGCACCAGCTTTCACGCGCTGAACGACGTGGTCGTCACCAAGGGCGCCCTGGCCCGAATCATTCAGCTCGATGCCTACATCGGCGAGGACTTCATGGCCACGTTTCTGGCCGACGGCCTCATCATCGCCACTCCGACCGGGTCCACCGCGTATTCCCTCGCCGCCGGAGGCCCCATCGTGCTGCCTTCCCTGGCCTGCACCGTGGTGACTCCCATCTGTCCCCACACCCTGACCAACCGCCCCCTGGTCTTTCCTCCGGAGAGCGAGATCCGGATCATTCTGACTTCGGGCGAAGACGTCATGCTGACCGTCGATGGCCAGCAGGGAGTGGAGCTCGCCGAAGGTGACGAGATCGTCTGCACCTGCTCCCGGCGCCGCATCGAATTGATCAAGCCCCACAACAAGAGCTTTTTCGACGTCTTGAGAGAAAAGCTCAAATGGGCGCAGAGGTAGCGACTCATGTCTGCTCCATCCCGGCTGGAAAGGCTCCGGCAGTTGGTGGCCCAGGGCTCCGGCGACCCGTTCCCGCTCTATGGGCTGGCCATGGAGTACAAGCGGCTGGGCAGGATCGAGGAAGCCATCCAGGCCTTCGGCCGATTGTTGGATCTCCACCCGCAGTACGTCCCAGCCTACTACCAGTTCGGAACGGCTCTCGTCCTGTCAGGAGGAATCGAGCAGGCTCGGGAGACCCTCGCGCGGGGCATCCGGATCGCCGAAACCCAGGGAAACCGGCATGCGCGGGATGAACTGGTCCAGGCACTGGAGGAACTGGAGCAGGAGGAATCCGGACCATGAGTGATTCGAAGGTGGACTTGGAGGGACGAGTTGCTCTGGTGACCGGCGCGGGCAACGGCATCGGACGCGAGGTGGCGTTCGCCCTGGCTTCGGCAGGCGCCGCCGTCTGCTGCGTGGACCTGGAGCGGGACGCCGTGGAGGCCGTGGCGGATACCATCCGGCAGCAGGGTGGGAGGGCACTGGAATTGATCGCCGACGTGGCCGCGGAAGACGACGTGGACCGGGTCCACGACGAATGCACCAGTGATCTGGGGACGGTTCAGATTCTGGTCAACAACGCCGGCGTGCAATACCTCAGTCCGGTGGAGGAGTTCCCCATTGCGGAGTGGGACCGGCTCAACGGCATCCTGCTGCGGGGACCCTTTCTGTACATCCGGCGCTTCGTGCCCGGCATGGCGTCGCAGGAGTGGGGACGGATCATCAACCTGACCTCCATTCACGCCGTGGTGGCTTCGCCCTTCAAAACGGCCTACGTGAGCGCCAAGCACGGCCTGCTGGGACTCACCCGCACCGTGGCCCTGGAAGTGGCCACCCGGGGCATCACGGTCAACGCCGTCTCACCCGGTTATACGAGGACCCGCCTGGTGGAGAACCAGATCGCGAAGCAGGCCGAGCTTCACGGACTCTCACGGCAACAGGTTCTGGAGAAGGTCATGTTCGGGCCCATCCCCCAGAAGGAGCTGGTGGAACCGGAGGAACTGGCCGAGGCCATCCTTTTTCTCTGCTCCGAATCGGCCCGACACATCACCGGGAACAACCTGATGGTGGACGCGGGCTGGACCGTGGCCTGAAAGCACGCCGCAAATCCGCGGCGGGTTCCCGGCGGGTCTGACTGGATCAGGTCAGATACCGGTCCCAGGTTTCCATGCGCGGTTCGGGCGGCAGCGAGACCGACCGGCCCGTCTTCAACGAAACGGCCACGGCTTCCAGGAACTGCATGTAGAGCAGTCCTGCCTGGAAGGAAGGCGCCACCGGCTTCCTTTGCAGGATGGCGCGGACGAACTGGGAGTCGGTGTCCTGCACCCGCCGTTCCTGGCTGGGGACGGGAATCGGCTTGAACTCCGTGCCGGTCCCCTTGAGCCCCCGGATCTCCTCGGCAAATAGCCGGTAGACGAGAGCGCCCCGGTCGCCGTAGATCTCGATCCGGCTCCCGGGCGATCCGGCGGCCCAATTGGAAAAGTGGTAGGTGGCGGTGGCGCCGCACTCGAGCTGGGCCGCCACCGCTACGGAATCGGGCACGCCCATCGGCGCGGAGCGGCCGTGCCGGTGAGACCGGGCCAGCGCCGCCAGCCGGACCGTGGGCCCCAACCACCGATTGGCCACCTCGTTCCACATGCCCAGAGTCATGGTGTTGATTCCCGAAACCTGCGGGTCCCAACGGTAGCTCCGGTAACTGCCGGGATCGGTGTCCAAGCTCATCCCGGTAATCCGGACCTCGCGAACGGTCCCGACGTATCCCTCCTTGTGGAGGAGGCGAATCATGACCCGGTCGCCCTTGAGACCGGGCAGCGGCGGGTACAAGGCCGTCACCAAGCCTGACGACCGCGCCGCCGCCAACATTTTCTGCGCCTCATCCAGATTCCGGGCCATTCGGGCCTGGCAGAGGACATGCTTCCCGGCGTTCAGGGCCTCGACGGTGGCCGGCAGGTGCAGCACCGGCGGCGTCGCGATGATGACCGCATCCACGTCGGGTGAATGGATCACATCCCGCCACCGGGAGACGGTGGCGCGGACACCAAACCGGACGGCCACGTCCCGGGCCTTTTCAGGATCGCGGGACCAGATCAGGTTCAGGTCCGCTTCCGGGATCTTGCGGAGAGCCGGAAGGTGACGATTCACCGCGACCCAACCGGCCCCGATCAAGCCGACTCTCACTCTTTGCATGGCCAACTCCAATCCCCTGAAAATGTCCGCCGAGTGATTCCAGGTAGACCCGGCTCCGGTCGAGATTCTCCCAGATTCGCTGGTCCGACCGGACCTCGAAAAGGGCCGGCCCCTCGTATCCATGCCGTGCCAATCCGGAAATCTGAGCTTCCCAGTCGATCTCTCCAGCCCCGATCGAAGTCTGGAGCGCCCCTGACCGGAACTGCTTCAGGTGGACCATCGACAGGCTGGCGGCGTCCAGACTCCGGATGACGTCAGCCGGATGGGGCCGGTCGGAAGCGAACAAAAGATTGACCGGATCGTAGCAGAGGCGGAGATGGTCCGAACGGCTTCCCAGCAGGCGGCGGGCCTCGCCCATCACCCGGGTGAAGCTGGTCCAAGGCTGCCGGGCATGCTCCAGCGAAAGCCAGCCCCCGGTGTCCGCCAGAGATTCGGCGAGCCGGGCCACCTCACGGGCGGCCTGTGGTTCCCTGCCCCGCAGCATTCCAGCGGTCGTCTCCAGGTCGACCAGCCGCAGATGGGGAGGAAAGCGGCCGGCCAGCGCCCGTGCGGCGTCCACACCGGCCTGGAACAACGGGTCTCCAACGACTCCGCCGGCAGACAGGAACGGAAAAGCGAGGGCCAGATCGAACCGGAGGTCCCGGAAGCGGTCCGCCAAGCGTCCGAGGGCCGGCGCCTTGGGCACAAAGCCCTCTGGGTCCTCGAAAGAACCGAGACAGGTCTGTCTCAATTCGACGGCGCGGAAACCTCGGTCCGACGCCTGGCCCAGCAGGTCTTCCAGCGCAGATCCCCGTTCCAACTGCCATTGCCAGCAGTTGCTCACGATGCCGGGAATCATGCCCGGAGCACCCGCGGCCCTTCCTGCGCCGATCCGGCCCGTGCGTGGCTCCCCCCGTCACGCGGGACGATCACGAGGACCGGCTATTGCAAGGCTCCGGCGACGTAGAGGTTGCCGAAATGCCAGATCAACGTCGTCTTGCCTTCCAGCCTGCCGTGGCCCGGCGCCAGGTCGAAGGAGACGTGGTGGGCCGTGCCCTCCGAATTGGAGAAGCTGGAATCCAGCGAGATCACTTTGGACTTGTCCGGAGCCATTCCGCGGGCCGGCTTGCCCGGATAGAGAGCCAGGGTCCAATCGCCGGCGTTCCTGATGGCGCCGATGGTGTAGTCTCCCGCCTGAATCGTGGTCGACCCGGAAGCGGTGCCGCCGGAGAGGGAAAGGACGGCGCGGCTGGGGACGAAGTCCCCGACCTGGACCCTCTTCACGTGCTCCATGTTGGCCGGCACGGTGTAGTACGCGATGCTGGCCTCGACCTTGTTGGGAAGCGTGGCCTTCACCATCTTGTTGAGGTGGGGATGGGATAGAAGCGTCGCGGACGCCCCCAGAAACAATGCGATTGCCGGCAAGTACCGAATCTTCACGGCGTCCCTCCTTCGGTGGATTGATTTCGAGTTCAGGCCAGAATAGTACGTCCTTTCCGGGACTGCGGCAAGCTGGAGGCGTAGCGGACCGGGGACCGTAGTAGACTGTGCGGCAGGGAGGCATGGAGATGGGCGAATTGAAGGGCAAAGTGGCCATCATCACGGGAGCGGGCCGCCTCAGGAGTATCGGTTTCGAAACCGCCATGGCCCTGGCCCGTTTGGGGGCCGACATCGCGGTCACCGGCACCGGCCGCGATCCGGAAACCTTTCCTCCCGATGAGCGGAAACTGGGGTGGCGGGACGTTGAGAGCACCGCGGAGCGGGTGCGCGAGCTGGGCAGGAAGGCCCTCCCCCTGGTGGCGGACGTGACCCGGGTGGCGGAGGTGGACAGGATGGTCGCCCGCACCCTGGAGGAGTTCGGCCGGGTGGACATCCTGATCAACAACGCGGCCATGCCCATCGGCCGCGACCGCGTCGCGACGGCCGATCTGGACCCGGATGTCTTCCAGCGGGTGCTGGACGTCAAGGTCCGCGGCACCTACCTGTGCGCCCGGGCCGTGATCCCCGCGTTGATCCGGCAGGGGGACGGAGGGAAGATCGTGAATGTGGCCTCTTCGGCCGGCAAGCGGGGAGCCGCGGAAGCCCTGGCCTACTGCGCCGCCAACTTCGCCCAGGTCGGCATGACCCAGTCGCTGGCCCAGGAGCTGGGGCCGCACCGGGTCAACGTCAACTGCATCTGCCCCGCCGCCGTGGACACGTCACGCATGGACCGGTTCGGCCGAGGTGACGAGTGGAAAAAGATGGGAGAGTCGCACCCCATCAGGCGCACCGGGACCCGGGAAGAAGTGGGGGCGTTCATCGCCTACCTCTGCACCGGGGCGGCCTCCTGGATCCACGGCCAGTCCATCAACATCGACGGTGGAATGGTCATGGAGCACTGAGGAGCCGCGCCGCCGGGCGCGGTAGGGGCACTCCTTGTGTGTGTGGGTGCCCTCTTCGGATTTCTCCGACTCGCGGCGGGGACACGCAGGGAAGCCAACCCCTCAACCGTCTTCGAACGTCTCGCTGAACCGGCCCGATTCGGGATCCTTCAGGATGAGCTTCAGGCGCCCGTCCGGCATTCGCTCCCGTTTTACGACGAGATTTCCTCCGGCCGCCCGGGCCGGGGCGCTGGTGGCCGGAGCCTCGAGACTCCCGCGCCAGGGATCCGGATCGACCGGTTCCCAGCGTTTCGACTCGGCGGAGCGGTAGCAGGCGTCCATGACCGCGTTGACCACGTAGCCGTCATAGAAGGTCTCCCGCGGAGACCGCCCGGCTGCCATGGATCGGAACATGTCGTCGAACATGCGGCCGTAACCCAGCTCCTCCACCTCGTCGCCCACGGGAAAGGTCCAACCCGCCTCGGCCTCCGCCTTCTCCGCCACGTAGCCGGCCCCTCCCGCCGAGGAGTAGACCTCGAACCCGGTCCTGAGGAAGTGGTTGAGCCAGATGGTGCCGTCGGTTCCCGAGACTTCGTCTCTCAGGTCCATGCCCCCGCGAAAGGTCCAGCTCACCTCGAACTGCCCCAGCGCTCCGCCGTCGAAGCGGATGAGCGTCACCGAGTTGTCCTCGCTCTCTACCGGATGGACCAGGGTGTCGGCCCAACACAGGACCTCCCTGGGGTAGACCTCCTTGCCGACGAAGCTGCGGATGATCTCGATGCAGTGGCAGCCCAGGTCGACGATGGCGCCGCCGCCGGCTTGGCCGCGGTCCCAGAACCAGGCGCTGTGGGGTCCCGAGTGGGCCTCCCGGGAACGGACCCAGAGAATCCGGCCCAGGGCGCCCGACCTCACCGTTTCCAACGCCTTCAACGTCTTGGGCGTGTAGACCAGGTCTTCCAGATATCCGGCAAAGACCCCCGCCCGCTCCACCGTCTCCAGCATGCGCCGGGCTTCGGCGCCGGTCCGGCCCAGCGGTTTGGTGCAGAGGACCGCCTTGCCCGCGCGGGCGGCCAGCTCCACCGCTTTCCGGTGCAGGTCGTTGGGCAGTCCGACCACCACCACCTGGGTCCCGGAATCGGCCACGGCTTCTTCCAGGTCCGCGGTCCAGCGGGGAATGCGCCACCGGCGCGCGAAGTCCCGGGCCCGGTCAAACCTTCGGGAATAAACCGCCAGCACCCGCTCCCGGCCTCGCCGCTGCAGCGCTTGCGTATAGAACCCGCCGATGAGACCGGTCCCCAGCATGGTGATGCCGGTCATCGTTTCGACCCGCCTCCTTCCGTCTCCTGTTTTTCGCCGGCATGGGGTTGGACCGGTTTGGCGGCGAGAGCCCTGGCCCGCCGCAGGAGGCCGTTCAACCGGGCCGCATCCGGCCAATCCGGATGGTAGTGGAGAAACTCGGCCAGCTCCCGGGCGGTCGCCGCATAGTCCTTCCGGTACCAGTAGATGTCGGCCAGGATCAACTGGGGGCCGGAATGGTGCCGGGGGGCGAGCTGTTTCGCCCGATTGAGGTGTTCGACCGCCTTTTCGTGACGCCCCAGTCGATAGTAGGTCGTTCCCAACTGGGCGTGGGCCAGAGGATCCTTCTCCTTCATCCGGACGGCTCGAAGGTTCATGGCCAAAGCCTTGTTCGTCTGGTTCAACTCCAGCAGCGCGGCGCCCAGATTGACCACGGGCGGATAGGATTCCGGTGAGTGTTTGAGGGCCTGGCGGAAACAATGCTCGGCCCGGGGGAAATCCCGGGAGACGTAAGCGATGGTCCCCAGGCGGTTCCAGGCCTCCGCGTATCGGGAATCGATGGCGACCGCCTTCTCCAATTCCTTGACCGCTTCGGCCGACTCTCCTTTCTCCAGTTTCTTCAACGCCTTCCGGTAAGCCTTCACGGCCTTGGAGTCCACCGACAAACGCGTCGCCGTGACCGTGGCCATGGGCTCGGCCAACGCCGTGGGTTCGAACACGAACGTGGCCTCGATTCGTCCCTTCTTGTCGGCAAAGGTGGGCCCGACGTCCACGGTACGCTTCATCTCGCCCATCCCCGGAACCAGGATCGCCATCTTGTAGGAGGACTGGGGGAGCTTCTTGATTCGGAATTTCCCACCCCAACCGGCGAGAACCTTTCGCCGTAGCGGGAACCGCACCGCCTCCAGGATGACCACCGGGGCGCTTCCACGGAAAGACCCGCCGTCCGGCAGCACGATTCGGCCCCGGAGCTCGTAGGGCCCCTTGCGAGGCGTCTTCGGGGACGCGGCGTGCAGGGAGGACGGGATCAGGCCTGAGAGAACCAGCAATACCAGGGCAAGAGGCATGGGACCCCTACCTGACGATCCGGGCCAGAACCAGAGCCGCCAGAAATCCACCGGCGAGCAAGTCGACGAATGCCGTGAGGATGTACCCCGTGGAGAAGTGCCACCAGTTCCAATTGGGGAGATGGCACAGAATACCCGCCGTCAGGAGCAGAACAATCACGAAACCGACCCGTCCCCAATAGCCGGCGACTCCGGCCGCGGCCAAAAGCAGGGAGATGAGGAACGCTCCCAGGATCTGGATGCCCAATTGGGTCAGCAGGGGCCGGACCATCGACGCTATCCCGCCGTGATGAAAGACAACAAAGGCGAAGGGACCCCGCGCCATTTTCTCTATGGCCTCTTCGTCCCGGCCGCCTGGATAAATGTAGATGCCGGCCTCGGGCGCATTCTGCGTCAGGACCGAAGCGACTGCGTCCTCGTCCTGGAACTGACCGAAGACCGCCTGGTGCCAGGGAAGCGCCATCCAGTAGATGACCCCCCAGACGAACAGGACAGCTCCGCCCGCAAAAGCTCCCTTGACCGCCGTTCGAACGATTTCACCCATGTTTCGTTCACTCCCCCAGATGAACCGGGCGGAGCCCCGGGATCATGAATGATCCGGCTGCCGGGTCGCAGGCGTGCCCGGCGCGAAATCCAGGCCGGCTGTCAGCCCAGAGTCTGGGTCCGCCCCGTCTCCGCCGCCCGGTAGAGGCCGAAGATGGTCTTGAGCACGCTCAGGCTCTCATCGGCGCTCTTTCCCGCATCCCCCGGACCCCGTGCACAATCCACCGCGGCCTGGATGATCCCCAGATAGAAGTTCGTGCCCCGGCTGTACGAAAAGGTCTGGATCCCCTGAGGCATCCCCTCCAGGGTCGAGTGCCATTCCAGCGGCTGCTGCGCCGTCAGATCGAACCGGAGCCAGCCCTTCTCGCCCCAGATGGCGATGTGACTGTGGTATCCGCGGTCCAGGTAGTAGCCCGAGTGCATGGTGCCCACCATGCCGCTTCTGTAGAGGAGGCTGAGCACCGCGGCATCCTCGATATCCACCGGCTGCCCCCCCACGTTGCTGGTGAATCCCGCCACCTTGTGCACTCGATCTCCGGTGATGTACTGGACCAGGTCGAGCCAGTGGATTCCCAGCCAGATCAGGTGGCCGCCGCCGGAGAGGGCCTTCTTGGAAACCCAGGAATTCTGCGTCCTGGGCCGGGTCAAACGGGTCTGATCCGCCACCATGTAGACATCGGAACTGAAGAGCTTTCCCAGCATTCCGGCCTGAACCAGTTCCCTGGCCTTCTGGACCGGAGGAGCGAACCGATTGGCCATGGCCAGCATCAGGCACAGGTCCTTGGACGTCGCCAGATCCGCCAGCTTCTGAAAGTCGTCGATCCGGACACAGGACGGCTTCTCGCACACGACGTGGGCCCCCGACTCCAGAGCCGCCCGGATCCGCCTGGGCGCCATGTGCGCCTCCATGGTCACCAACACCAGTTGCGGCTTCTCGGCGGAGAGCATTCTCCGGTAGTTCCGGTAGGTCTTGAGCTCCGGATAGCGCTCCTTGAGAATCTCCCCGGCGTCTTCGAAATGGCGTCCGGTGGAATCGGCGATGGCCACCTGCTTCACTCCCCGGCAGGTGGCGAACGACCTCATGTAGTAGCTCAAGTGGGGTCCCCGGTGCTTGGTGATGATGCCGACGCGAATGTCTTCGGACATGACGGAAATCTCCTCTGGATGTCCCCTAATTCAGTTGGACGGCCCGGCCGGTTCGGGACGAGGCATAGACCGACTCCACGACTCTTTGAGCTGCGATTCCGTCCTGGATGGTGATGGACGGGTCCCGGCTTTCGGCCAGGGCCGACGCGAACTCGGTGAGCACCTGAACATGGGTGCTCTCCTCGAACTCGAAACTCTCTTCACCCTGGCGCGTGGCCAACAACAATCTCCCCCGGGAAAACTTCTCGTGCAAGGGTGAGGTCTGAAGGATCCCCTCCGTTCCCAGGATCTCGATCATGGAGTTGCGGTTCTCGTCCGGGTCTCCGCTGCTCCAGTGGGCGGTGACGACGGCCTGGGCGCCGTTCGCCATGCGCAGGAGTGAACTGGCCGTATCTTCCACGGCATAGTCGCCGGACAGCACATCGGTGAAGGCGGCGACCGCGACCACGTCGCCCAGGAAATAGCGCAGCAGATCGACGGCATGGGTCCCCATGTCCATGTAGGGGCCGCCTCCCCCCAAAGCCGGGTCCTGGCGCCACGCCTCCCGGTTGACCAGGCTCCGGCCCGAGAAATTGACTCGCGCCGAGGTGACCTGCCCGATGGCGCCGGCGTCCAGCAGCTCCTTCATTTTGCGATGCCGGGCGTTGAAACGCTGGTAGTAGCAGGTCATGAACGTGATCCCGGCCCGCCGGCAGGCCGCCTCCATTGCCTTGCCCTCCGCCACGTTCAAGGCCAGCGGCTTCTCGCACAGGACATGCCGCCCCGCCGCGGCCGCGGCCAGCGTATCGGGCAGGTGGCGAGCCACGGGAGTCGCCACGTAGACGGCTTGGACATCGGAATCACCCAGCAGATCTTCCAGTTGGTCGAAACCGCGTCTGGCGCCGTGCCGGCGGGCGAAATCTTCAGCTCCCTGGAGAGTCGTCCGGGTCACCGCCACCAACTCGCTGTGCGGACACTCCCGCATGGCCGGCGCCATCACCCGGTGCGCAATGTCGCCGGCGCCTATGATGCCCCACCCGACCTTGGGGATCTCCGGCATCTTCCTCTTCTCCTGGACCTCCCGGTTCACCGCTATCCGGAATAGTCCACCGTCCGGCTCGCCTCTTCACGAGCCGCATCGTAGGCGGCGAAGACCACCCTCAGTGAATTCAAGCTCTCCCGGGTGGTGATGGGAAAAGGGCCCAGGCCGCGAGCGGCGTTCACGGCCTCCTCCATCATCAGCGTGTAGGTGTTGGGTTCTTGAGCAAAATAGAAAGACCGGACCTTGCCCGGAGCGTCCGGGTGCGTCGAGTACCAGGTCATGGGAGGACCGCCGGCCAGGTCGAATTGGAGCCAGCCCAACGACCCCCAGAACTTGACCAGTGTGCTGTATCCCGTGGGCAGATAGTACCCCGTGTTCAGGGTCCCCACCGTGCCCCGGCCCAGTCGATAGGACAGGACGGCCGAATCCTCCAGGTCGACCGGCTGGTCGCCGACCTTCTCGGCGAAGCCGGCGACCTCGGTGATGGTGTCTCCGGCGATGTAATGGACCAGGTCCAGGTAATGGATGCCGTGGTAGATGAGCTTGCCGCCGCCGGCCCGCTCCCGGGAAGCCACCCATCGCGTCCAGTAGGACGGTCTGGTCAAACGGGTGTGGTCCGCCACCAGGTGAACCGACGTCCCGTAGAGCTTCCCCAGCAGGCCCGACTCCACCAACTCCCGGGCCTTGCGGGCTGCGGGATTGGTCCGGTTCGTGAGGCCCAGCATCAACTCCAGGTTCTTGGATTCGGCCAGACTGGCCACCTTCTCGAAATCGGCCAGGCGCACACAGCCCGGCTTGTCCGTCAATACATGGGCTCCCCCCTGAAGCACAGCCTCCGCGACGGGCGGCGTATGCACCGGTTCCAGTGCCATCAGCACCAGATGGGGGCGGACCTCCCCGATCATCCGCCGGTAATCCTTGAAGGTCTGGAATTCGGAGGCTCGATCTCCCAGGTATTCTCGACCCTTCTCGAAGAAGCCCCCCGACTTGTCGGCGGCGGCCACCATCTCGACTCCGTCCAGGACCCCCAGAGCCCGCGTGAACCAGCTCAGGTGCTGGCCTCCCGGCTCCGTGATGATCCCGACGCGCACGGATTTCGGAGAGGGCTCCGCCAGGGCTTTTCCGGAATGGAGACTCCGGGCGGCTTCCAATCCAAGCAATCCTCCGCCGGTGGTGAAGGCGGCATCCTTGAGAAACTGTCTGCGATCCATTCCTCGATTCCTTTCCGTTAACAGCCCGTGGCAAAAGTCGTCACGGCATTCCCGCGTTCCTCCGCGGGACCTTCACCACAGACTGTCAAGCGTACCAGCCCCCGGCGAAAGTCGCCACGGCCGCAGACCGATCCCGCCCCGGCGTTCGTCCAGACGCATTTCGGGAAAACGGTCATTTGCCGGCCGTCTCCGGCGACGACATAATGACGCTCGAAATGGCCCGGATTCAGGTGGCGACCTATGACGGACCCGGGACTTCCCCGCGTATCCGCACGGTCCCGAGACCGGCGACGCCCCGCAAGGCGGCGCTCATCCGGATCGAGGCCTGCGGCGTCTGCGGCACCGACCTGCACATATTGAAGGGTCATTGGCCCAAGCCGCTCCCCTGGCCCCTGACTCTGGGCCACGAATTGGCGGGCGTGATCGAGGAGATCGGTCCGGAACTCGAATCGGACTTCATGGGAGAGCCCTTGGAAGCGGGCGCCCGGGTCATGCTGCCGCCGCTGATGCCCTGCGGCGAGTGCTACTACTGCGTCCACTATCCGGCCCAGGCCAACAAGTGTCTCCAACCCACCTATTACGGCCGCTACATCCCCTTCGAGAAGCCCCCCCATCTCTGGGGCGGGTGGGCCGAGATGGTCTACGTCGACCTGGAAATGTTTCCCGCCACCAAGATCTACCGCCTGCCCCAGCGGCTGCCGTCGTTGCGGGGAACTCTGTCGGAGCCTCTCGCGTGCTGCGTCCGGGCCCTGAACCGGGCCGTCTCGGCGGGCGGATTCCGATCGGGCGACACGGTGGTCATCCAGGGATCGGGCCCCATCGGCCTGCTCTGCCTGGTGGCCGCTCAGGAAATGGGAGCCGGACGCGTGGTGGTGGTCGGTGCGCCCGAGAATCCGCGTCTGGAACTCTGCCGCCGGTTCGGCGCGGCGGCCACCGTTTCGTTGGAAGATCACCCGGAGCCTCGATCCCGAATCGAAGCCGTTCGCCGGCTGGCGGGAAGGTTCGGAGCCGATCTGGTGGTGGAGGCCAGCGGGCACCCGTCGGCCGGCCCGGAAGGCATCGAGATGCTCCGGGACGGGGGCACCTACGTCGAAATGGGCCAGTTCACCGACGCCGGCCCCATCGAGACCAACTGGCACCGCATCTGCTCCAAGGACATCACCATACTGGGTAGCTGGGCCTTCACGGCCAACGACATTCCGCTGGGCATCCGGATGCTGGAGCGGTGCCTGGACCGGTATCCGTGGGACCAGATGCAGGTTCTATTTCCGTTCAGCCGGGAGGGGATCATGGCGGCCACCGAAGCCGCGTCCGCGATGCGCTGCGTCAAGGCCACCATCGTTCCCGGGATGAAGGCGCCGTAACGGAGACCGGTCGTTTCCCATCCGGCCCGGCTTGCCAGAAAGACCGCGGGCGGCGTAGTCTCGGGTCAGTGCGATTGCCATGAACCCGCCTTTGAAGGAGACCGGCCCATGTTCAACCGGAGATGGTTCCTGACCCTGTTGTCGACCTCGCCCTTTCTGGCCAACTTCCGGCCATTGTTCGGCAGATTGAACAATCGAGACTATTATGCCGAACTCGGCGTCCGCCCCATCATCAACGCGGCGGGCACCTCCACGGCCCTGTCCGGCAGCTTGATGCGGCCCGAGGCGATTCACGCCTGGGAATACGCCACCCACAAGTTCGTCGATCTGGACGAGCTTCACGACGCCGTGGGCAAGCGGATCGCCTCCCTGGCCGGCTCGGAGGCCGCCCTGGTCAGCGCCGGCGCCGCCTCCGCCCTGACGCTGGGAACGGCCGCCTGCATGACCGGATCGAACCAGGAATTCATTCGCCGCATCCCGGACACCACCGGAATGCGCGACGAAGTCATCATCCAGAAATCGCATCGATTCAGCTACGACCACGCCGTGCGAAACTGCGGGGTCCGCTTGGTGGAGGTGGAGACGGTGGAGGAACTGGAGGCAGCCGCCGGTTCCCGGACCGCCATGATGCTGTTTCTGAACCTGGCCGACGACAAGGGGCAGATCCAGGCGGCCGAGTTCGCCGGCTTGGGAAAGAGACTCGGGATTCCCACCTTCATTGACTGCGCGGCCGACGTCACACCCGCCGAGAACCTCACGAAGTTCATCCGGATGGGGTTCGACCTGGTCACCTTCTCCGGGGGCAAGGCCATGCGCGGCCCCCAGAGCACGGGGCTGCTGCTGGGCCGCAAGGACCTGATCGCAGCCGCCAGACTCAACGGGTTGCCGCACGCCAACACCATCGGCCGGGGCATGAAGGTCAACAAGGAAGAGATGCTGGCCATGATGGTGGCGGTGGAGACCTTCATCGAGCTCGATCACGAGAAAGTCTGGCAGGAGTGGGAGCGCCAGGTCGAGACCATCGCCAAGCGAGTCGAGAAAATACCCGGGGTGACGGCCGAATGGTTTGTTCCTCCCATCGCCAACCGATCGCCTCAACTGCACATCGGATGGGACCGGTCCCGGGTCCCGGTCCACGTGGACCAGGTCGTCGAACAGCTCCGTGACGGCGAGCCCTCCATCGTCGCCCGTCCCTGGGAGAAGGAGAAACTGGAAGTCCTGGTGTGGACCCTGCAGCCGGGAGAGGCCAAGATCGTGGGCCGGCGAATCGCCGGGATCCTGAAAGCTTCAGCCTGAGCGGAGTGGGACCCGGAAGAGAGGTCCCTTCGCGAGTTTCCCTGGAATTTCCGGACATCCACGCGGCTATCGACCGATCGTCCACCGATGCGGAGCCGCGAGTTTCCGAAACGCGAGGGGTGGACCCGAATCGCACGGAGGCCGTCGGATCAGAGCTCCGTCAGACGCTGGTCCGAGTCGCCGAAGTGCTCCAGAGTGATGTCGAACTTGTCGAGCAATGACAGGTACAGGCTGCACATCTTCCGGTTGGGGCGCTCCCGGTAATCCAGGATCCGTCCTCCCTGGAGTTGGCCGCCACCCCCGCCCAGGAGCACCACCGGCAACTGCGTGGCGTCGTGCCGGCCCGTGAGCATGCTGGAGCAGTACATGAGCACCGAGTTGTCCAGCGCCGTCCGCTCTCCCTCCTGGATCTGGTCCAGCTTCCGGGCGATGTAGCCGTACTGCTCCAGGAAGAATTGATTCACCCGCAGCCATTTGTCGTTGTCGCGGTGAGACAGCTCGTGGTGGCCCACGTCGACGCCCAGGTGGCGAAACAAGAGATAGCTGTGGTCGTTGTTGAGCTTGAGGGTGCAGACTCGGGTGGCGTCGGTCTGGAATCCCAGGACGACGATGTCGCACATGAGCCGCATGTGCTCTTCCAGATCCTGAGGGATGCCGTCGGGAGGGCGCGGGACGTTGGGCTTGTCCAGAGTCGGCCGCCAACCCTGCAACTCGTTCTTCTGGCCGGACCGCTCGATGCGCTGCTCCACCTCGCGCACCGAATTGAGGTACTCGTCCAATTTGTACTGGTCCCGAGAGCTGATGGACCGCCGGAAGGAGTGGGCTTCTTCCAGAACGGCATCCAGCACGCTCCGGTCTCCCCGCTCGACTACGTCCTTGAACAAGCGGTCGAAGGCCAGAGCCGGATAGAGTTCCAGAGGCGTGGGCGCCGTAGGCGAGCTCCAGGAGATGTGGGAGCTGTAGAGCATGGAGTAGTTCTTGTGGATCCCAGGATTGGACCGCTCGCAACCCAGGACCAGACTCGGCACCTTGGTCGACCGTCCATAGCGTTGGGCGATGACCTGATCCACGCTGGTCCCGGAGCGGATTCCCCCTCCCGATTCCAGAGGCGCTCCCGAAAGCAGGTTGCCGGTCTGGGAACTGTGGATGTTCCCCTTGAGGGCTTCTTCGTTGTAGAGCCCCTGGACGAAGGTCAGCTTCTCGCGGAAATCGTTCAGCGGCTCCAGCACCCGGCCCAGCCGCATCTCGGATCCTTCTCCCTCGGCCCACCAATGCTTGGTGTGAAAGCCGTTGCCCGAAAACAGGACGGCGAAGCGCAGCGGCGCCTGGCTTCCGCCGTTGACGGCCGCCTTGGTCGCGGCGCCCCAGACGGGCAGCGACTCCATCCAGGGCAACGCCATGGTGACGCCGACCCCGCGCAGGAACGTCCGACGAGAATGTTGCTGGATCTTCATGATGCGCCTCACTGGTCCACGTTCGAGGGTCTTGGCCGCGATTCTAGCACAGGAACCCGCGAAAAATCGCCGCCGCGGAATTCGACCGGCAGCTCATTCCGCCCACCGGCAGTGGCCTTCCAGCCGGTGCTCCAAGCCCCCCTCATTCCACGTCTCCCGCTCCCGCCGACCGGGCCAGTTGCAGCTCCCGGCCCCGGATCTCCCGGAACTGCCGGCTCCGGACGATCATGTCGACGGCCACCGAGAAACGGTACTCGTTTTCGGCCATGCGGTCCTGAATTTCGTTCAGGAGCGGCTGGTCCGAGAGTTGGACCTCGCGGGCGACGGCGTAACCCAGAAGCTTGCGGTAGAACTGGCCGAAAATGGCGTCGCGCCGGTTCCGGACCAGGTAGTCCCGGAGTCCGGACAATCCGTCGATTTCGGTCCCGTCCGGAAGGGTGGTCCGAGTATCGATGACGCGCCCTCCCAGATCGTGCTGGCGGCGGCGCCCGATGGCGTCATACCCCTCCAGGGCGAATCCAAAGGGATCGATCTTCAGGTGACAGCCGGAACACTGGGGGTCGCTGCTGTGCCGCGCCACGAGTTCCCGCACCGTCAGACCGTCGGTGGCGATCTCATCCGGGGGCAATTGGGGCACGTCTTGGGGCGGCCGGGGAAGCTTCTCCCCCAAGAGGACCTCGCTGACCCAGTTGCCCCGCAGAATCGGACTGGTGCGCGAGGCGCCGGACTGCCGGGCCAGGGTCGTGGCGAAGCCCAGGATTCCGCCGCGCCCCTGCGACCGGACCCCTTCCACCCGGCGCCAGCCCTCCCCCTCCACGCCCTCGACTCCGTAGAAGCGGGCCAGCCGCCGATTCAGGAAGGTGTGATCCGAATCCAGCAGAGTCAGCAGCGAGGCGTCGCTTTGAAACAGGTCGGTGAAGAACCGGATCGACTCCTCGTACATGTCCGCCCTCAGATCGGCGAACTCGGGAAAGTGTCTCTCGCTCTTCTCGTCCAGGGTGTCGAACTCGTGGATGTGCAGCCACTGGCAGGCGAACTCGGTGGCCAGGCGCCGCACTCGCGGGTCTCCGAGCAGGCGCCGCGCCTGTTGGGACAGGACCTCCGGGTCCCGCAGGCGACCGGCGGCAGCCAGGGAGCGGAGCTCCTCATCCGGCAGCGACGACCAGAGGAAATAGCTCAGCCGGTTGGCCAGCTCCCAATCGGAGACCGGACCGCCGGGACCGGCGGGCGCCTCTTCCAACCGGTACAGGAAGGGCGCCGAGACCAGCATGCGGGCCAGGGTCAACCGAAACGCCTCCTCGTGGTCCATCTCTTCGTCGCGCAGCCGTCGGTAGAGCCCGCGCAACCGGTCCTTCTCGCCGCCGCTCAGGGGACGCCGATAGACCCGGGCGGCAAAATCGACCAGGGCGTCGAGCTGGACCGGCTCGTCCCGGAGGAAACGCTTCCGGAAGTCGGCGGCATCCCGGTCGTAGAGGCGGCGCAGCGGAAGCACGGCCTCGTACTGAGACCGGTCCTCCAGCCCGTTCCCCTGGAACGCCTCCACCAGCAGGTCCAGGGCCAACACCCGCTGGAACGCGCTGTGGCTGACGTAGTGCAGCTCGTCCCAGAGCCGGTCGAGCCGGGCCTCCTCCTCCGGTTCGAGCATGAGGCGAGCCAGGTGGTCGTCCTCCCGGTAGAAGAGGTTGATGGTGAGAACCTCGTCCACGGGCACGATCTGGTTGTAGCAGAGGGTGGCCGGAAACAGTTTCCGGTGCTCGTCGAACGCCGCTTCCATGCTGGCCCGGATGGGACTCCCGGATGCGATGAGAATGGGCTTCAGGAAGGAGACGGCCCGGCTCTCCGAGAAGACCTGGGTCACCCTCGAGAAAGTGACCATGACCTGGCTGGGAAGGAGACTGGTGTCTGCCGCCGCGGTGCCGGGGATCAGATCGACCTGGACGCTGCCCCTCTTTCCGGTCTGCTCCTCCAGCACGGCGGTGCTGACGAAGTCGTAACCGGCGGCGAGACGGCCCGGAATACGGATCCGGATCACCGAGGGTGCCTGGACACAGAGCGAGTCGGCGTCGACGGCTCGGCCGTCCGGGTGCCTGCCGAAAAGTCCCGGGTCGAGCCCCCATTCGGAAGCGTCGTCCCCAGCCTCTCCATCCATGGCTTGGGCCAGCCTTTTCACGTCCCGCAGGAGAATGTCGGGCCGCCCGTGCGCCGCCAGGCGCGGCCGCTGCCAGACCACGTAATCGTGATCGTTTCCGTCACCGGCATCCCCCACCACCAGCGAAAAGACCAGATCCTCGGGCTTGCGGCCGTCGGCGAATTGCGGCACGGAAAAACAGACCCGCTTTTGCGTGACCAGAGGGTCGACCGGCTCCATCCAGCGGGAGGGGCCCCCTTTCCGTCCGATGAGACCCACGGGGCCGAAGGTCCAGAGGCCTCTCTGCCAGGCCCTGATCTGCCTCGCCAGCGACGGCACGTCCTCCAACCCGGCCTCCTGCCAGGCCGCCCGGAGATGGTCCAGCAGCAGAGTGGTCTTCCGGTCCGCAAGATGGGTCCAAAGCAGATCCAGATACTTGGCGCTCAGACCGCGTTCGCGGGCGACGGTCCGGACGCTCTTCCGGCCGCTTCCGAGAGCGTCCCGTTCCGAGAGAGTGGCGGACAAGTATTTCTCCAGGGGCAATCGTCCGGCCAGTCCGATGCGGGTGTCGCTGTGGACGGCCAGGTTGCCGACGGCCGAACCGACTCCGAAGTCGGCCGTCTCCACGTACTCTCCGTAAAGGCCGCGGATCCGGCCCAGGACCTCGTCGGTCCAGTCGCGCCGCGTGCTGTGGGGCGAGAAACGGAACCCGTCCGGCAGCAGCACCGCGTGACTGGCGATCTCCTTGCCGGCGTCGAGGTACTTGCGCAGGAGCGCCGGCGACATCACCAGCGCATTGCCGGTGTTGGTGAAACCCTCGCCGGCCGCACTGTCGGTGGGGAACTCCCGGGCCGGGTCCAGCTCGATGCCGGTCAGATCGCGGATGGTGTAGGTGTACTCGGCGTTGTTGAGCCGCCGCAGCACGACGGGACCCGGATCACCGGCGTTGGCCAATGACTCGGCCTGGAGGTACCGGTCCACCCAGTCCCTGAGCTGCTGCTTTTGTCCGGGCGCCGGCTGCTTGGCGAACCCGGGGGGCATCTCCCCGTTGTCCAGCATCTCGATGACTTTGAGCCAGGACCTGGTCCCGCTCCTGACGTCGGACAACGTAGCGAACTGCTCCAGGTCCAGCTCGCCCACCTGCTGCTCGGTGGAGTGGCACGACAGGCAGTACTGTTGGGTCAGAGGCCGGATCCGGTCCCGGTACTCGTCCGCCAACTCCCGGAACACATCGCCTCCGGTCCCGGCGGCCAGGGTCGACGCCGCCGAACTCCAGAGAACCAGCAATGACACCCGCGCGAAACGTCGAAAGAACGGCATAGCTCCCTTGCCTTCCCGGAATCCGAGGGTCCCCGGCGTAACGTTCGGACGGCCCGGCTCCATGGCCATCGAACTGTGGTTTAGAAGTTTACTGCAACGACGGCTGGTTGCAACCTGTCCTTCGAAGCCGATTCCCGCCGTGAAATTCCCGCCTGCCGCCAGGACCGACCATGTGCCGGTCCCACTCAACCGGGATACAATGGCGCCGCACCGATCGAGGCCGAGCCGGACGAAGGGAAGCCGTGGCCGCACCAACCGACGATCATGACCGCGCCGGCGCCAGCCGCACCGCCGAGCTCGCGGCGGTGAGCCGCGCCCGGCACCTGCTTCGGCACCGGAAACCCCATGTCTTCGAAGATCCGTTCGCCATCCACCTGTTGGGCAAGCGGTGGCAAAGAATCGTCACTTCGCGGCTGCTCGACTGGGTGCTGGCGAAAATCGTCATGAACAAACTGGTGCCCATCAGCATCCAGCAGTTGACCCGCGCCCGGTTCGCCGAAGAAACGCTGGAAGCGGCGGCCCGCAACGGCGTGACCCAGTACGTGATCCTGGGCTCCGGCTTCGATTCCTTCGCCTTCCGGCGGCCGGACCTGGATCTGACCGTATTCGAGGTCGACCGCGCGGCGATGATTCGGCTGAAGACGGAACGGCTGGCCGCCGCGAACCTGCAGATTCCCGCCCGTCTGCACCTCGTCCCCTTCGACTTCGAGAGAGGCGACCTCCGAAGCGCGCTCACTGCCGCCGGGTTCGATCTCGGCGCACGCTCCTTCTTCAACTGGATGGGAGTCACCTACTATCTCACCCGGAATTCCATTCTCGACAATCTGGACCGGTTGGCGGAGATCGCAAGTTCGGGGTCGGAGATCGTCTTCGACTACCTGATCGCGGCCGAGTGCGTGCCGCCGGAGGACCGTGATCTCTTTTCCCGGATGATGGCATTCGTGGAGAAACGGGGCGAACCCATGATTTCACGCTTCGACCCGGCCCGCGTGGGCGCCATCCTGAACCCACGCAACCTTTGGGAGATCGTCGGCAACGACTCGCCGGCGGATCACCAGCGCAAGTATCTGGAAGGACGAACCGATCTTCCGCCCCTGGCCCCCATCACTTGGTGCCTGCATTTGAGGAGGAGGGGCGCCGGCCCGAAGCCGGCGTGAAAAGAGGAAGTAGGCATGGTCCTCTCACTTCGCAAAACCGGCGAGTTGGGAGGTATTGTGGATCCGCACATCGACGATCCGCTTGGCACCCGACTTGCGCAACAGGTGAAAGAAACGCTTGGCGGGTTTTTTGTGAATCCGATGGTGGACAACTTCATTGCATTGAGTCCGTGTACGTGGCGGCCAGTTTCTTGTCCCTGAAGCCAATACGGCTCACTTGGCGTTCAATGGCCTCAGCGACCATCAGATCCCTTGGAGGATCCGTCTGGCGAATCAGGGGGCCCTCACACGGCAGTATGAGTTCGATCAGACGACTCATCGCCTGGTCGTGCGACTCCAGGCTGCCGTCAGCATGAATGTGGCCGACCTCGACACTGCGATTGTCAAGTTCACGGGCGACGAGCAGCGTCCGGTGGCATTCGAGCGGCTCTTTCTCCGCACACATAAGTGCTATGCGGTGCTTGGCGGCTCCGTCAACGACGCGCGCGATTCCACGATTGAACGTCTCGGTTGCGGCGACTCGATGGAAAACGATACGCCCCTCCTCGTCGTAACACTCGAAGTTCCCGGGCCGTCCGCCCAGCTCCCGTCCCAAATATACGTATCGGATACCTTTTTCCTTGAGGACTGCGGCGAACGGTTCTCGATTGAATTGCGGATTGAAGCGGCTGTACGGCGCCGAGCGGACGTCAGCCAGGGCGTCGACCCGGTGTTGCCGCAATAGCTCGACGAAGGCTTCGATCCCGTGGTTGGAATGGCCGATAGTAAAGACCTTGTCGTGAATCTTGGGCATCGGACGACTGTCAATCAACCTCGACGATGGTCGCGACCAGCTTGTAGACAGGAGTCCTGGAACGGCTCTCCCAGACTGATCGTGAGGTAGCATTCTCCGAGTTCATAGATGCCGTCCAATTTCGAAAGATACTTTCTCTCGTACCTGGGATCGGTGACCCAGAGCGCATATTGCGTCTCCGCGTGCCGGAATCGACCCTGAACACGCCGTTTGTTGTTTCCGAAGGCCTCGCCGGGTCGGCCCACGACAAGCTCCAACGGGTCAATACGGATAAGTCGTAGTGAATCGATAACTGACGCGATCGCCACGAGCGGGATTTTGTCGTTCCGGCCCTTGCACGTATAGAGTTCAATGCGATTCCCGAACAGGTGCAATCGTACGCGCGCCCCAGCCACCGAGTAGTCCCGGTGCGCCACCGCGTTCACCAACGCCTCGAACACGGCTCGGTCACTGAACTGCGGACGATCGGTGCGCGCAGTCGTCTTCCTGGCACGCACGAGCATGTTCCGGCGTACGAAGTGCAGCGCCTCGGCGACCTGCTCTACGGCGAGCGGGGATTGCCCAAATGATCATCGACAGCTCGGCAGTGGTCGCGATTCTGTGTCGTGAGCCGGATGGCGATCCAATCCCAAGGCGACGAGGAGCAGTACCGGCAGTCAGTCCACGCACGTCTGAGCCAAGGTTTGCTCCATGGCTCGGCGCATACGCACCGCCTCCAGGTTGGGATCGATCTCCACGTCGGACCAGCTCAAGGACCGGCCCTCCGGAACGTCCGTCAGCAGCCGGACGCCGTGGGCAAGGCCGATGGGCAGGCCGTTCGACGCCACGCTGCCGGCGGCGGTCATGAGCCTTCCCCACACCGTGTAGCCGCCCTCGCCGTCCAGGACCTCTCCACTTCGCAGATCCCGCTTGGCCACCGCCACCACGTCCCCGGCGAAACAGTCTGGGCAACCGGTGGCCTCGCGCCGCAACACGGCGGACAGAATCGAAATGCCCAGCTCCAGCCCGATCAGGTGAAAGGGCTTGTAGTGGGCGGCATAGCCACCCGCCTCATTGGAACTCAGACCATATTGCGAAAAGCAACTCGCGGTGTATTGGTTCGGCGCCTCCACCACGACGTAGACGCCCCAGCGCAGATCGCGATCCACCCCGCTCCCGTCCCGGTGCAATGACGAGACCACCTCCACCTGTCCCCCGTGGTGCAGTTGGCCGCCGGCTTCCCGGGGACAGAGCACCCGGGCCAGGTCGTCCACGCCGCAGGGCGGAAAGGTCAGCCCGCCGGGAGCCGGGGTGAGCCCCGTGGCGTTGGCCACCGCCGCCATCTCGATGGCCGACTTGGTCCCGTCCAGGAACGAATTGAACATCCGGGGATTCATGCGGGCGGCCCGGGCCGCCTTGGCGGTGATGCCGTAATGGTCCCAGACCGTCTCCGGAGTCGAGGCGTGGTAGGAGGGCAGATAACGGGTGCCCTTGCCGGCCGCGGCCACGCGGAAACCGCAAGCCCGCGCCCAGTCCACCATTTCGCAGATCAGAGCCGGCTGGTCGCCGTAGGCCATGGAATAGACCACTCCCGCGGCGGCCGCTTCGCGGGCCAGCACCAAGCCGGCCAGCACGTCGGCCTCGACGTTGACCATCACCACGTGCTTCCCCGCCCGGATGGCGCTGCGGGCGTGGGCGAGTCCGGCCAGGGGCTGTCCGGTGGCTTCCACCACCACATCCACGTCATCCGCGGCCGTCAACTCCAGGCCGTCGCCGACGATGCGGGTGCGGTCCACCAAATCCCGGTCCCAGCCCACGGCCAGACAGGTCCGGCGCGCACGGCCGGGATCCAGGTCCGCGATGACCGGAACCGCGAGCCCCGGGGTCGACGGCACCTGGGAAAGGAACATGGACCCGAATTTTCCGGCGCCGATGAGGCCCACCCGGATGGGCCCCTCATCCTCCAGCCGCCGTCGGAGCAGTTGGTGCAGATTCATGGTGGTTGCTTTGCCATGCCACCCGAAACGAATCGGGATGCGATCCGGGATTACGGAGATCCGGCCCGCGTGTGGAAGCTGCGGTCGCCGCCGTAGGACACGCCCTCGTCGTTGGCCACCACCAGGCGGTAGTGGTAGCCGGTCTCCGGTTTCAGGCCCCGGAACTCGTGGAAGACCGTACGGGGACTGACCTGTTGCCCGGCATACTGCTCGGGCGTCCTGGAGCCGTAGCCCGGGTTGTTCCCGTATTCGAAGTAATAGCGGGAACGGAGTCCCATGGCGTTGAGGCGGCCCTGGACCTTAACCTCGCGGGCGCCGACGCGGAGGGCCTTGCCGGTTCGGGCGCGGGGCTCGCGGCTG
This sequence comes from Acidobacteriota bacterium, assembly GCA_965116695.1. Taxonomy (GTDB): domain Bacteria; phylum Acidobacteriota; class UBA6911; order RPQK01; family JAJDTT01; genus JAJDTT01. The sequence continues at coordinate 4,900,487 of OZ220706.1, read as the reverse complement.
TCGGGAACGGTGAAGGTCCGATCCTCGCCGTAGACGGTTCCTTCCGCGCTGGAGGCCACCAGCCGGTAGTGAACCGTCGCGCCCGGCGTGAGACCCTCCAGATCGGTGTTCACATAGTAGAGGCCGTCATCCGGGAGCATCCGGGCGCCGCTGCCGAAGACCTCGATCTCGCCGAGTCCCCAGTGTTCTTCCCGGTAGCCGGAAAGCAGGCGGAACTTGAGATAACGGGCCTTGGCCGCGAGGCCCGTCTCCAGGGCGAAGGCGAAGTTGGGCCCGTTTTGCGCTTCTTCCGGCAGGGTCAGAGTCGCCACCATCGCGTACTGCCGGTCGTCCTCCGACGCCAGCACCTCCACCTCCTTCCCCGGCCATTCGGGGTTCTGATGGATCTGGACGGTCTTCACGGTGACCTCGCGGTCCAGCGCGAAGACGAATTCCTGAGGGCCGGACGGCCGGCTCCCGCTGCGCCACGCACGGCCCGGTCCGTGCCGCCATCCATCGGTGAGCCGGGCCGGAGGTTTGTTCGAGCCCCCGGGCCAGCGAATCATCCGGCCGCCGTTGGAAGGGTAGACCAGGGAATGATTCCGGTAGACGAGCCGAAAGTCATCGAAGTCCAGCGACCCTATGGGCGGATTGTCGATGTCCACAGTAGCCGCCAGGTGAAAGAAGTCGCAATTGACGTGGGCCTGGGCCTGATCGATGGACCAGTATTCGTAGCGGGCGGCGCTCTCTCCCTGGAGCGTGGGATTGTTCCCCCCATAGGTCCATTGCGCGGAATCGTTGAGCAAGCGATAGTCGGCGAGGTTCCAACGGCCGTCCAGCACCTGATCGGTGAGGGTATGGCCGGTGTAGGCCCAGTTGGCTCGCCGCCATCCCGGCTGGTGTCCGAGCTCGATGTTGCTCTGGCTCTGCGTCCACCACAGGATTTCGGAGCCGTTGGGCTGCCAGTCGTTTCCCCTGACCCAGAGGCTCACGCGCGCCCCCCGAAGATCCGGATCACCCCCGCCCAGCCAGGCCCGGGCCGTCTCCTCTCCCGCACCCAGGGATCCGGTCCAGAGGTACTTGGTCAGATGGAGCGTGCCGATCCCGTCGTCGTGGTTGCGATCGTGCCGGCTCGGCTCCGAGAACCGGACGAATCCGCCCTCGGCGCCTCCCGACTCGAAGCTCTCGGCCGTCAGCCAACTGGCCCATCCCCCAAGGCCCCGGTCCCAGGTCTCGTGGTAGTAGGCCGCGAGCCGCGGCGGCACCGGCGTCTCCGCGGTGCGCGATCCGTACCCGGTCGAATTGCCGTACTCGAAGTAGTAGGTCGAGTAGCGTCCGTGCGGGTGGATGCTGCCGTTGACGGTCATCGCCGTCGTGCCCAGGGCGCTCGCGGACCCCGTGGCCACGTCGGGGAGCGGAGGCGCGGGCTCGCCGCCGCTCCCCGGGGAGCATGCGCTGAGCATCAATAGCAACATTCCGGTACGTTTCATGGTTCCAGACCTCACTGCAGTTTGATGGCACGGATGCGGTTGTTGTAATGATCGCTCACCAGCAGGCATCCCTCTACCAGCGCCAAGCCGGTAGGATGGTTGAAACGGCAACGGGAAGCCGGCCCCCCGTCTCCCGATTCCCCACCTTCACCGGTGCCGGCCAGCACGCGCACGCCCCGGTTCCGAGTCACAACCAGCACCCGGTGGTTGCCCGTGTCCGAGATGTAGAGATTGCCCTCCCGGTCCACGGCCACACCGCGCGGAGAGTCGAGGGGCGCCTCATCCGCCCGTTCGCCGCCGCGGGCCAGTCCCCGGCGTCCGGCCCCGGCCGCGGTCCGCATTCGCCCGTGGACGTCGACGCAGCGGACGGCGTGGTTCCCCGTATCGGCGATATAGAGGTTCCCCTCCCAGTCCAGGGCCAGGGCCGACGGTCCTGATATCGAAGCCTCGCGAGCCGGCCCCCCGTCTCCGCCGAAACCGGGCCTCCCGGTGCCGGCCACGGTGGTGATGACCCCGGTATCGGGGTCGACCCGTCGAATCCGCCCCACCGAGTCTCCCAGGAAGACCTCGCCCCGGGGCGAGGCGGCCACCGAGAGGGGCGCCGTCACCGCGGCGGAGACGGCGGGCCCTCCGTCTCCCGAGTCGTAGCTCATGCCGGTCCCCACGTGGGTCGCAATCGAGCCCGCAGGATCGACCTTCCGGATTCGGTTGTAGCGGGTGTCGGCGATGTAGAGCTCTCCGTCCGGACCCCAGGCTACGTCGTGGGGATTGCCCAGGTAGGCGTCGACGGCCGCGCCGCCGTCCCCGCCGTAGAAGCGGACCCCATTCCCGGCGACGGTCCGGATCCGCCAGGTCTCCAGGTCGATGGCCCGGATCCGCTGTCCCCAGAGGTCGGCGAAATAGAGGGTGCCGTCGGATCCCGCCGCAATGCCGTTGGGACCGGTGATGAAGGCGCTCGTCGCCAGACCGCCGTCTCTCACCGACGCCCCGCCCAGCACCGTGGAGACGACGCCGGTCCGCCCGTCCACCCTTCTCAGGCGCCCGCTGCAATCGCCCCAGAAGGTGGTGCCGTCGGCGTCGGCCCAGAGACCGGACTCGCAGGAATTGATCCGCCTGTTGGGGCCGGCATCACCATCCTCGCCGAATCCGGGAATCCCGGTGCCCACCACCGTTTCGACGATGCCCGTGGCCGCGTCCACGCGGCGTATCCGGAATCCGTACTTTTCGCCGACGTACAGGTTGTCCCGGGCGTCGATGAAGATGGCGTCGGGCATGATGATGCAGGCGTCGGCGGCCGGGCCGCCGTCTCCGATGGAGGACCGGAGGGAGCCGCAGTCCACGCCTACGGGATAGGGGTTGCCCAGCACCGTGGTCAGGATGCCCCGGCGGTCCACCTTGCGGATCCGGTCGTTGCTGTTGTCGCAGATGTAGAGGTTGTCCCGGGAATCGACCGCCAGATGCTCGCAGTGATAGAGCGCGGCCTCCAGCGCCGGGATCCCGTCGCCGTTGTAGCCTCCCACGCCGATGCCGGCGAAGCGCCGGATGATGCCCCGGGTATCCACCTTCCGCACCGTGGACGAGGGTTCGTCGGCGATGTAGAGATTGCCCTGCGAGTCCTTGGCCACGCCGGAGGAGATGTCCAGTTGCGCTTCCGTGGCCGGGCCTCCGTCCCCTTCCCGGCCCCGGATCCCGCACCCCGCCACGGTGGTGATGACGCCGGTGGCGGCATCGATGCGGCGGATCCGGTAGTTCCCCAGATCGCTCAGGTAGAGATTCCCTTCCCGGTCCCTCCAAAGATCGTGGGGAGAATCGAAACGGGCGTCCTTGGCGGGTCCTCCATCTCCGGCGAACCCCTGGACCCCGTCTCCGGCGAAGGTGTGCAGAATTCCCTGGCCGTCGATCCTCCAGATCCGCTGGCCGTGATAGTCCACCACCAGGAGGTCTCCCCGCCGGTCGCGCACCACTCCCATGGGCCAACCGGCGTCGGTGGTGGCGGCCTCGGTTCCCGACTGCCAGCCCACCCCCGCAATGGTGGCCACGTGGCCGCGGGGAAGGTTTTGAAGAAACGCTCTCAACGACATGGGTCTGCCCGAGAAAACCCGGCCATTCTAACCCGCATTTCTCACCAGGTCGCTATGCGTATGACGAAAAAGGATCTGTTTTTGAGCATATCCGCGAATTGTTCGAGGGTTTCTCCGGGACAGACTGCGCTGGGCGCGCGCTCGCTGGGTAGAGTCGAGGAGAGGCGCGACGGCGTTAGGCGGTAGGGAGTCGCTGTTGCCGGCGGCTTTCGCCATCATGCCGGTGCCTCATTCTTCACCATGGCCACGTTTCCTCTCCCCGCTCATCGAACCGGACGTGCCCTTTTCAGGCATCCGGCTCTCGGACGAGATCATGCCTTCGCCCACGGAAAGCTGGCCGTTCGCTGTGTCAGGCGGGTGAGTCTCCACTCCTTCCAGAGTCGCTCGTCCGGGAAGCGCACATACGTCCCGGTCCTCACCTTGTGCTTACGGCTCAGCCACCGGCGCAGCCGCCGGGTCGCGTGCCGATCGATCGCCGCATAAGCCGGACTCACCTGCCCCAAGGTGAAGTAGTTCGCCCAACCGGTCAGAAGCCGGTTGAGGCGTCCCACCACTCGCTCAGGTTCCAGGAGTCCGTAGCGTCTCGCGGTCAGCTCGCTCACCCGACGGCAGAGGCTCTGAACGCTCGCCGGACTGGGGCGCGTCCCGATATAGGCTCGCCCCGTATCCCGGCGGTAATTGCGTCCGATCCGGTAGCCGAGGAACTCCAACGGTTCCTTCGGCACTCGCACCTCTCGGGTCTTCTCCGCGTTCAGCGTCAGCTTCAGACGCTTCATCAGCTCCTCGACCGCCGCCCGCATAATCGCGGCCGGAGCGTGGCCCAGGACGACAAAGTCGTCCGCATAGTTGACGATCTCCGCTTTGAAGCGGCGGGCATAGCCCAGCCCCTTCCAGCCCAGAATGAAGCGACGCATGTACAGGTTGCTCAGCAACGGTGAGATGGGTGCCCCTTGCGGGGTCCCCTTCCGCTCCCGCCGCGACCGGGTCGTTCGGCGGCGGCCGCCGCGACCGTCGTCTTCCTCGACCGCCATCTCCAGCCACGCCTTGATCCAGCCCAACACCCGCCCATCACTGATGCGGCGGGCCACGGACTTCATCAGTTCAGCGTGGGGGATCTGGCCGAAGTAGTCCGTCAGGTCGGCGTCCACCACCTCCCGGTGGCCCCGGCTCAGCAGCCGATGCACGTGCTTGACGGCATCGCCCGCACTCCGGCCCGGCCGATAGGCGTACTGTTCCGGGGCCAGATCGGCTTCGAAGATCGGCGACAACACCAACATCGCCGCCGTCTGCGCCACCCGATCCCGCACGCACGGAATGCCCAAGGGCCGGAACTTCCCGCGTTGCTTCTTCGGGATCAGGACCTGCCGCACCGCATTGGGCCGATAGGTCCCTTCCTTCAGGTCCCGCGCCAGTTCCCCGAGCCACCGCTCCACCCCGTAGGACTCGATGTCGGCCAGCGTCTCCCCGTCCACCCCGGCCGAGCCGCCGTTGCGGCGGACTTCCTGCCAGGCCACACGGAGCACGTCCGCCCGCCACACCTTGTCCGACAGCGAGTAGAACCGGAAGCCCGGAGCCTCCTTCGCTTTCGCATGGAGCGTCTTCTGGAGTCTCTGAACTTTCACTGAAGCTGCTAGGTTCTCACCAGTCTTCACGTCCTGTCCCCCGTCCAACGCGGCTCTCGAACCAAGGCCCCTTCCCTCCACCGGCGTTACCCGGTTTCTCCGGTACTACGGGCCTCTCCGCCACCCCGACGGCCCAGGCTGGCCCTCACGGGTTCCCGGTTGACGCGTGCCACGTCACCGGCGGGGCTTCCCGTGTTGCTACTCTCTCCCTCTTGTCCGCATGCCGTCGCCACTACCCCGGCGGAACCGGACGGTGCTCGCGTCGCTCGCTTCCCGTCCACTGCCAGCCTTCCCCGTTTCTCAGGCGGGTCGGCTTCCGCATTACCCGTTTCGAGGCCTGCACGGCGTTCACGAGTTGCGGCCTGCGGATTCGCTGAGTCGCCTAATGCGACCCTTTGGCATCGGAGTGCTTCAGTCCAATTCGTTACCTCCTTGAACCGCTCCGACTGCTACCGGCTGGAGCGACAGTTGCCGGGTGGGATTCGCACCCACTAAGAGAAAGCGCCTTTCCACGGCGCACTCAGAAATGCGGGCTAACCGGAGCGGAAGCCCGTTTCTTCATTTTGCGATCTCCACGACTTGATTTTCGAAGAATGGCTACAGGTCTGCGAAGGGGCACGCGGTCACGTCCGAGCCCAGAGGCAAGCGAACATCACCGGGGTGAACGAGGTATCCCGGCCGCGCCTCCTCCTTCAGGTCCTTCCGGAAGGTCTTGATGGAACCTGCCATTGCCCGGCGCGGCGTGGCCGACAGCTTCACCTCCATCGGCACCAGCTTTCCCCCGCTCTCGATCACGAAGTCGACTTCCGTCCCGGCCATCGTTCTCCAGAAATAGACACGCGGCTCGACTCCTCGATGAGTCAGGGTCCTGACGATCTCGGACAACACCGCCGTCTCCAGGATGGCACCTCCCATGGGACCGGAGGCGGCATGTTCGGGGTCTCGAAGGCCGACGAGGTGGCAGAGCGTCCCCACGTCCGTGAAATACACTTTAGGGCGCTTGACAAGGCGTTTCCCGACGTTGGCGAAGTAGGGGCGCAGCACCGTCACCTGGTAGCCGGCTTCCAGCACCGAGAGCCAGGCCTTGACGGTGTTGACGGCGACGCCCAGGTCTCGCGCGACATCCGTCAGATTCAAAAGTTGACCGCTTCTGGCCGCGAGCACCCGGAGAAAATTCTGATACCGGGTCAGGTCGCCCACCTGCCGCAGGGTGCGAACGTCCCGCTCGAGATAGGTTTGGATATAGCTGGAATGCCAAAGGGAGAACTCCCTTTCGGGCTGGGACACGAGTTCCGGGTACCCGCCGCGAAGAAAGCTCTTCCATAGTTGTCCAAAGACACAGGCCGGCCTCGAATCCGGGTCCCCACTGCGTTCCCAGGGAAGAAGGAGCTGCGGTCGTCCTTCGGCTTCCCGCCTGGAGAGCGGTAACAAGCGAAGCATTGCCGCGCGGCCGGCCAACGATTCCGTCACCTTCTCCATGAGCAACAGATTCTGTGAACCGGTCAGGAGATATTGACCCGGTTGATGCCTGTTCGCATCGATCTTCTCCTTGATGTAAGGAAGCAGACCGGGAACGTACTGCACTTCATCGAAAATCGCGGGCGGCGGAACCATTTCCAGAAATGCGCGTGGATCATGCACTGCGGACGCCTGTACGTCCGGAGGCTCCAGGGAGACATACCTGTAGCGGCTGCCGAAGAGCCTCTGCAGGATCGTCGTCTTGCCGGATTGTCGCGGTCCGGTCAGAACAACGGCGGGAAACTGGGAGACCGCCCTCCTGAGCACCGGTTCCAGCGAACGCTCGATGTACTTCCGCATCCTGGGTCCGGTGTCCATGCCGAAGAAAATTCGGGAGATGGCTGGCTTTAGGTCGACTTTATGCATTTCAAATGCACAATGTCAACTATTTTTCAGAATCTGACCGGTTTCACGGGCCGGAGGCGCCGCGGAGCTGGTTGGCCCGGTCCTCGTGGTGACGCGCTTTTTCGGCGTCGCCGCGGGCCTGGTAGACCGCCTTCATGAGGAGATGGTGATTGGGATTCCTATCGTCGAGTTCCAGGGTCCGCCGGCCCAGTTCCTCGGCCTCCGCCAGGCGCTGCTGGGATATGCGGCAAAAGGCCAGGAAGAAGGGGCCGGCCGCGAAATCGGCATCGATCCGGATCATCTTCTGCGAGAACGCCTCGGCTCCGGCGACGTTTCCCCGCTGGAGCTCCAGCTCGGCCAGGCTGGCCAGAATCAGGAGGCGGCCGGGACAGAGCTCGAGTCCGCGATTCAGGTGCTGCCGGGCCAGGCCGTACTTCTTCTCCTGCTTTTCCATCAAACCCAGCAAGAGATACCCCTGGCAGTCTCCGCCCACTTTTTCCAGGTATCTCAGGAGTTGGGTCCTGGCCTCCGTCCAGTCTCCTCTTCCGTAAGCCAGCGTTCCCCGGCCGAGACCGGTCAGGGCCGTTGCCGGCGTGAGCTCCTCCGCTCTCTCGTAGGCCTTGAGGGCGTCCTCCTTCCGGCCCAGTTCCAGGTAGACGTCGCCCAGGTCGGCAAAGACCTCGGACGAGGCCTTGGGAGAATCGGCCATGAGACTCAGCGATTTGAGGCGTCCCTGCAGATGGCCGATCCGCCGGTGGTGTTCCAGCACCTTTTTCCCTTCCCGTTCCTTCCCCTGGCGAATCAGCGCCGATCCCAGGCTGAAGAGGGCCCCCTGATGGTCCGGCTGGCGGGCCAGCACCTGGCGGAAGCGCTCCGAGGCCCGGGCCGCATTGCCCGCCTTGAAATCCAGACGCCCCAGGTGGAAAAGCGCGCTCGGGTCATCGGGCTTGAGGGAGAGAGTCCTCTCGAAATGCCCGCGGGCCTTGTCGTCCTCATGCAAGTGGAAATAGGCGATCCCGAAGCCCAGTTCCAATTCCCACCCGTCGACTCCCAGCTCCCCGGCCCGGCGAAAACTGTCGAGAGCCTTGGAGTAGTTCCGCAGGATCGTGTGGCAGACGCCTGCCTGGTAATGGGCTTGAGGATTGGGATTGGGGCCCCGGAGCGACGCTTCCAGGTCGGCCAGAGCCCCCACGTAGTCTTCGCTGACGGCGATCTTCCGGAGAGCCCGTTCCAGCAACGGATCAGGCCCAGTGGCAATCCCCTGGAGGAGAAAAAGCACCCCCCAGGCGGCCGGGAGGATGAGATTCACGTTACTCTCGCTCCTTGACCGGCAGGACGCGGTCCACGTCCGCAGGGACCGGCACCGTTTGCCTCCTGCCGCAGGGCCAGAGGACTTCGATGGAATCGATCCTGGTTGCCGCGCCCAGTCCGAAGTGGACCCGCAGATCGCTCTGGCTCAGGTAGCTGCTTCCGGCCCGGACTTCCTGGCTGAGCCGGCGGCCTCCCGCCTGGAGCCGCACCTTGGCGCCCACGCCGTCCCGATTGCAGTGCGTCCCCTCGAGCCGCAATTGCAGCCAGTGGTGATTCCCCGCCGAACGATTCTCCAGCAGGTCCACCTTCTGGTTGTTGTTGGTCACCAGCAGGTCGAGACGGCCGTCGTTATTGTAGTCGGCCACGGCCGAACCTCGAGACACGTTCCTGCGGGAGAAATAAGGACCGGACCGGGCCGAGACAGCATCGAACCGGCCTTCGCCCCGGCTCCTGAAGAGCTGGTTGGGCTGGGCATATTCCAGGCTGGGATTGATGGCGTTGATGTTGTCGAACACATGCCCGTTGGCCACGAAGAGGTCGAGCAGGCCGTCGTTGTCGTAGTCCAGGAAGTTGGCGCCGAACCCCAGCGGCAGGAAACTCTCCTTGGAGAGCCCGGCCTGGAGCGTATGGTCCGTGAGGACCCCCTGGCCGTTGTTCCAGTACAGGTCGTTGGTCTGAAGCGAGAAATTGGTCACGAAGATGCTGTAGAGTCCGTTCCCGGCCAGGTCCGCTGCGTCCACGCCCATCCCCGACTGCGCCATGCCCATCCCGTTGAAGGCGCCTCCGGACAGCAACGAGACGTCCTCGAAGACGCCGTTGCCTCCATTCCGGAAGACGTAGTTGGCCGTGGTGTCGTTGGCCACGTAGAGATCCAGATCGCCGTCCCCCTCCAGGTCCAGCCAGAGCACCCCCAGACTCTTGGAATACTGAGCCTCCTCCGTCACACCCGCCTTCTCGTTCGCTTTCTCGAAGGTTCCGTCACCCCGGTTGCGGTAGAGCGTATTGGGCACTCCGTCGTAACTGTGGGGGAAACAGTAGATGAGGAGTTCTCCCGAGTAGCAGCGGCGGTGGGTGGCGAAGGTGAACTTCAGGTAGTTGCCGACGTAAAGGTCCAGCCATCCGTCCCGGTCGTAGTCTCCGAAGGCGGCGCTGGTGCTCCAGAGAGGATCGGCCACGCCGGCGGCAGCCGAGACATCCGTAAAGGTGCCGTCGCCGTTGTTGCGATAGAAGACGTTCGGTCCCAGGTTGGTGACGTAGAGGTCCACGTCGCCGTCGTTGTCGTAGTCGGCGAAGACACAGCCCATGCCATAGGAGGGATCGCCGACCCCGGCCTGGTCCGTCACGTCGCTGAAGCTGCCGTCCCCGTTGTTGCGAAAGAGACGGTTCTTGCCGGGCGGCGCCGAAGGAGACGAGGGAGTGGCGCCGCTGTTGACCAGGTAGACGTCCATCCAGCCGTCGCCGTCGTAGTCCAGGAAGCCCCCGCCGGAACCCATGGTCTCCACCAGATACTTTTCCGGAGACGCGCCGCTGCTGTGGACGAAGGAGAGGCCGGCTTCACCGCTCACGTCCCGGAAAGAGGGTGCGGAATCGGACGCGGCGCCCGCGTGCAGGGACAACGGATGCGCCAGGGCGAGAATCAACCAAACGATTTTCAGCCGGCGCTGAAGGGAACCCTCGATCATACTCGGGGACACCGGCCGGAGCCCGGCACGGATGAGGGATTCGTGGGACAAACCGGATCTCTCAGTCGCCCCGGATCTCGAAGTTGGCACGCTTGGAGGCCTGCTGGCCGCTGATCCGGTCCCGGAGCTGCAGCACGACCTGGTAGCGTCCCGGGTCCACTCCCTCCAGGGCCATGGTATGCATCAAGATCACCCGGTCCTCCATCTGGAGCAGCCTGGGTTCCTCCGTCCGAATCTGTTCGCGACCCTTCAAGATCACAAACTCGGCATCCAGCGCCGGTTGGCGGGTCGCCTGATCCAGAGCCACTTCATAGGCCTCCGTGTAGAGGCTGAGGAAGGCCCCGGGAGAGAATTCCTGGGAGACGTTGGGATAGACCTTGATTCCACTGGGTGTCACGAACGGGTCGGAGAGGGTCTGCTCCGGAGCCGAAGAGGCGAATCCGTCGGCCACCACCAGGGTGCTGCTGGTGAGGGATCCCACCTGGGTCTTGGACAGGTGGACCGACGATACTTCGATGGCAACCCGCTTGCTCGATTCTTCCTGCAGAATCACGGTCAGCTTGTACCGGCCGGGCCTCAGGGGCAACTGCTTCTGGTAGAGGAAGTTGGTGCCCGCCTTCAAGCCGCTCGACTTGGAAGTGTCGGCGGCGATCAGATCCTCGAACTCGTAGACCACCTTGCCCGTGAGGGTCTGGGCCTTGCCGTAGACCTGGATGGTCGCCCGGGTGACATTCTCAAGCTCGGCATCGTAAGTCAGTTCGTGGGCCGGCACCCGGACGGTGAGGGGAACCAGAAAGGCGTCCTCACCCACCCGATAGTTCCCGATGACCATCTCCAGGGGAATGGGGTCGTACAGGAGGCGCGTTTCCACGTCGCCCCTGAGATGCTCGAACTCCACCTTGGGAGGCTTGTTGAGGAGAAAGTAGTTGCGCACCCGGTCGAACGGCTGAGCTCCCCGCATGAAGGTGCCGTCGTTGAGACCGATGTTGCGCATGGCCAGATCCGCAAGCATCGTACCGTCGCGGGTGACGCCTCCGAACATCTCCTCGACGGTCGGGCTGGATCCCACCTGCCACAAGGCGTCCTTCTCGGAAGGCCTCAGAGCGATCTTGTACTCGCCCGTCTTGCTGGCGTCGACGAACTCGATCTCGATGCCGCTGCCCACCCCGGGGATATAGTTGTAGAACCAGCGTTCGAAGGCATAGACGTTGGTCCAGCCGCCACCTTCCTCCAGAACTCTCCGCTGGTAGAGGCCGCCATGATGGCTCTCCTTCTGGCTGGGGGGGCCGTAGGTGATGTAGATGCGGCCCCGATCCGAATACCAGCCCTCGACGCCCGAGTAGAAGTGGTCGTTGGCGTAGGCGATCCGCCGGTAGTGCTCCTCCTTGAATTCGTTGAGGGCGGTTCGCGGGTCCGGGTCCCGGCGGCGCCAGAACTGCTCGATGAAGGCGTCCCGCTCGGCGTCGGTGCTCAGGTTGTTGAAGACCTTTTTTTCTTCATCCGTGATGATGTAGACGACGTCCTCCGTCATCCACTTCTTGAAGTAGTCCTGCACCTCCTCCACCCGCTGCCGCTGGTCGCGCTTCTTGGCCTCCTTCTCCCGTTTCCGTTCCTCCTTGGTCTTCCTGTCCTTGGATCCCAGCACGGGAGCGGGAGCAATCGACACCACCAGAAATGCGACACACAGAGTCTTGAGGAGTGAAAAAAGGAATCGCATAGTCCCCTGTCCTGTTATTGGAATAATCGAAATTATACCATAGAGGGCCTCCAGGATTGCGAATGCGGGGCTGGCGAGGAGTCCGATCCCCCTGTCCCCGTCCGATCTCACTCCCCACTCCTCGTTTCTCACTTCTCCTCGCGGCTGTTACAATCGGCCTCCCGCTGGTTTTTGGAACGATTCAGAACATCCGACGGAGTGGATCCGGTTATGGCTGGTCGGGCGAAGCGACGGTTGCATCGCGCTCTTCAATCCATTGCCGGCTCCGCGCGAGCCGTCCCATGGCTGCTGTGCCTGTGGCTTCCGGTTCAGGCCGCGGGCGCCGGAATCCGCGACATCACCTGGACCCCCGGAAAACCGCTGCCCTGGCCGACCAAGGGACAGGCGCAGGCCGTGTTGGGCGACGTTATCGTGGCGGCGGGAGCTCCGGGTTATCCGGGATGGGACCCAAGAAAGAACTCGCGGGAACGGGGCCGGCAAAACAGCGTCTGGATTTTCGACACCCGTTCCAACAACTATGGGTCTCTGCCCGACGCACCGGTGGGCCTGAGCTGGCCTCAGGGCGTGGCGGTGGGAAACGACTTCTACCTCCTGACGGGAACCGTCCGCTGGCCCCAGGACCGCGTGGACATCACGACGGATCGCATGTTTCGGCTGTCCAGCAGGTCCGGAGAATGGCGGTGGCGTGAAATGCCCTCGCTGATCATCGGACGCTTCCTGGCAGCGGCAGTTTCATCGGGCACCTCCATCGTCGTTCTGGGAGGCCAGGCCTCCTTCGGAGCGCCCCCCTTCACCGGAGACCACCCGGGCGTCTACATCAACTCGGTGGAGATCTTCGATACGGCCGATCCCCAGCGCGGATGGAGGGAAATCCCCCCCATTCCCGGCTTCGGCCGCGAGTCCATGGCAGCCGCGGCCATCGGCGAGAAGGTGTATGTGTTCGGAGGCTTCTACGTCAATTACGCCGAAGCGGGAGACAACCTCCACCCGCAGCGCCGGCATGGCGGAGATGCGTACGTGCTGGACCTCCCCTCCCTGCGCTGGCGGCGGCTTCCCGACCTGCCCTTTCCCGCCGGCGGCTGGGAAGCGGCCGTGCACCGGGACCGTTACGTCATCATCGCCGGGGGAATGAGAGACTACCCCGTGGACCATCCCTACGAGCACGCGGACCGGATCCCGGACCGGCCCGCTCCCAACTTCGAGGTGCTGGTCTTCGACGCCGAAGAGGAGGCCTACCGGATCCTGCCCACCAAGCTTCCTCCCTACCGGCCCCCTCCCGAGATGAGGCACAAGGCTCTGGACGTCGACTGGATCGACTTCTCCCGGGGGGTCTACCGGCTGGCCGCGGAACTGAGTCTGGTGCGGGGCAAGCTGTACCTGGCGGGAGGCGAGGTGATCAGTCCGGCCAACGTCACCGACGAGGTCCTGGTGGGGACCATCATCGAGGAATGAGCACCATGGTCCACCGTGAACGGCTGCCGGCGGCCGAACGTAGACACGGAGCAGTCCTGGCCCTGCCGCTGTGCCTGTTGGCACTCTGCGCGAGCTGCGGCGGAGGCGGTGACGAGGTGCCGGAGATCCTCGACATCACCTGGGAAATGGGCCCCTCCATGCCCTGGCCCACCAAGGGGCAGGCCCAAGCGGCCATCGGCGACCTGATCCTGGCTGCCGGGTCTCCCGGTTTTCCGGGCTGGAAGCCGTCGAGCCAGCGCACCACGGGCAAGGGATGGCAGATTCGGGACCGGGGAAGGCACATCTCGGGGTGGGTTCTGGACACCCGGACCCTGGAATACGGCTTGTTGCCCGATTTGCCCGTAGGCATCAAGTGGCCCCAGGGAGCAGCCGTCGGTGAGGATTTCTACGTCTTCACCGGTTGGGTGATCTGGCCCGAGGAGCAGAACGACAACACCAGCAACCGGATGTTCCGTCTCTCCGGCGCCGGGGACCGGAAACAGTGGGAGGAACTTCCTTCTCTCCGGGTGGGCCGGTTTCTGCCGGGCGCCGCCGTCAGCGGAACCACCATCGTGGTGATCGGGGGACAGGCCACTTTCGGCGCCGTACCCTTCATGGGGGATCATCCCGGCGCCTACGTCAACTCGGTGGAGGCCTTCGACACGGCCGACCCCGGCGCCGGTTGGCGGGACCTGCCGCCGTTGCCGGGCATGGCCCGCGAGTCCCCCGCCACGACCGCCGTCGGCGACGAGATCTACGTCTTCGGCGGGGACTACGTCAACTACGCCGAATCCAAAAACGGCCGGTTCGAGGGTCTTCTGCGCCATTGCGCGGACGGCTACGCCCTCAACCTCAAGACCCTGCGCTGGCGGAGACTACCGGATCTTCCCTTTCCGGTGCACGGCATGGAAGCTGTCGCCTACGGGGACCGCTACATCATCATGGCCGGCGGCATCAAGGACTATCCGGTGGACCATCCCTATCGCTACAAGGACCGGATCCCCGAGGTGCGGTCCCCCAACTTCGACGTCCTGGTGTTCGACACGGTGGAGATGACCTACCGGACCCTTCCCTCCAAAATTCCTCCTTTCCCGGTCCACCCGGAGCGGGAGCAACAGATTCGGGAGGCCACCGGCATCGACCTTTCGAAAGGCGTCTACCGGCTGGCGGCGGAACTGAGCCTGGTCGGCAAGAACCTCTACCTCTGCGGCGGCGAGGTCATCAGCCCCCACAACGTCACCGAAGAAGTGGTCATCGGCACCATCGTCGAGTGAGGAGGGAGCGGCGTCATTCTTGGCGCCGACTTGGATCGGCGTCGTGCTTGGCGCCGGTACTCCAGAGCGGCAATGGGGCGGAAGAATACGGGGCGCCTAAACGGAACTTCACTTAGGGAAGCTAGTCTAACTGTATCCATATCAGTAAGATAAACAAAATCAACCTGGCCATTTACTGGCAACAAATCGGGTCGGATCGACGCCGAGCAGGTTGAAGGCCTTCGCCTGCAGAGGCGTCGGCTTGGCGAACATCGCAAACGGATGCTCCGGGGCGTTCGGCAGGGTCACCTGGTTCAGGGTGACCGTGCCGAGATTCGCCAGCAGCGTCCGGAGGCTTTGCACCGGGAGCCCGTCAGTGGTCTGTTTGCGTGCGGCTTTGGCTTTCGTGCGCTCGGACACCTGCGCTTTTTCCACCGGAGATTTCCGCAGCGCTCGCGCCCCGGCCCGATCCTCCTCCTCGAACAGCAGCGGCGCCAGGGCTCGCCGCAGGTGCCACTCCAGGTAATACGCCAGCAAACACAGAAAGACGTGTCCGCGCACATGGGCCTCGCTGTAGACGTACACGGGGCGCAGGGCCAGCTGCGCCGTCTTGAGCGAGCGAAACGCCCGTTCCACCCGGGAGAGACTCTTGTACGCCTCCACCGCTTCCTCGGCCCCGATCTCGGAGGTCCCCAGGCTGGTGCGAACGATGTAGATGCCGTCCAGTTGGGCCTCCGCGTCGATCTTCTCCTGGCGTCTGGACCAGCGGATATCGTCATCGGTCACCTCGATCCGGAAGTGTTTGGCGACCTTCTTGCGGTTCACGTCCCGGCCCACCCGGCGGTTGATGGCCTCCTGGCCTCGCAACCGCGATCTCGGGGAGCGCACGGACTTGGCGATGGTCTGCAGGATCTTCTCGGTCGCGCTCAACAGTTCCTCCCGCTTGCGGGTGCGGTCCTCGCGCAAGCGGGGATTGAGGCAGACCAGCAGGCGTTCTCCGGGAAATTCCGGGCTGAGGATCTCCGCAACCCGGTCCGGAACCAACTCGCCCGGCCGCAACGGAGCCGGTTGATCCCCTTCGGAGCCCGATTTGAACGGCCGCATCAGTTTGCGGATGGCGTCGGTTTTCAAGGCCGAGATCCAGGCCAGACCGGCCGGCGAGAGGTCCTCGCGCAGCCGCGCCGAAGTGAGCATGCCCCGGTCCCCGACCAGGGCGATGGACTCGATGCCGAAGCGCCCCTGGATCTTCTTGACCTGCGCCGCCACCGTCTTCGGATCCCCCGTGTTGCCGGAGAAGACCTCCACGGCCAGCGGGCAGCCGTCCTCAGCGCACAGTAGACCGAAGACGATCTGGAGCTTGCCTTTCTTGCCGTCCCGGTTGTGGCCGAACGCGGCCAGAGGACAGCAGCGACCCTCGAGATAGCTGGAGGAAACGTCGTAAAGCAACAGGGTGCGGCCCTCCAGGTGGCGTCGCGCCAAGCTCTTCTCGATCCAGACCTGGCGGCGAACCAACCAGTCGAGCATCGCGAGCATCTCGTTGCCGTGGACCGGACCGAGACCGAGGAGCGGGCCGAGGCTGGTGGTGGCGGTCTGGGGAGACAGGTTCCGGGCAGTGGCGAGCTTGGAAGCGGGATCCAGCACGCGGGCGAGGATGGCGGCCAGGGCGAGGTCGCGGTTGCGGCTGCGGTTGCGGTGCAGAAGGCGGGGCAGCCCGAGTTGGCGGGCGAGGCCGAGGAGAGCGGCGACATGGCCGTGGGGCAGGGCGCGGCGAATGGAGAAGGTGTCGTCCAGGGGGTGGAAGACTTGGCCGCCCTTGAGCAGGGCGCGGATGCCGTCGACGATCTCCGGGGGAAGCTTGGAGAGGTTGGCGAGGGTGGTGCGGCGGATGCGTTTGCCCTCGCGTTTGGCATGGCGGAAGAGGATGGCTGGGGGGCTGTTGCGGTTGGGGATGACATCGACGTGGTAGGACATGGGAGGACCTCTTACATGGAAACAATAATGAGCACGGACATTCACATGATACAGGATAATACTGACAATTACACCGAGTATTTACATGGAAACAACTATCCATTTGCAGACTGAGCCTGGAGAGCCGTAACCGGCGCTATTTCAATGATTTGTTAGGACTTGAGGGGCAGTGAAGTTCCGCCTAAAACACGCCCCTCCAATGGGCGACTGGAAAGTCGCCTCCTCCCCTCCATCAGAACAACGCCCGGACGCTTCGGGGCGGAATCACCCGGAACCCATAGATCGTGGCCTGCTTCAAATACATCCGGACCCTGAACGCCCCCTGCGCCACCACCGTCGCCAGATTCTCCTGCCCCTCCCAGGCCACCTGCTGTTGATGCCCGTTGCCGGTCAACGGCCGGCATTCCTCCCGCGTGTAGCCAGGGATCGGGTTTCCCCGAACATCCAGGAGTTCCGCCCGGATCTCGCCGCCCTCCGCTTCCGCGTTCAGCAGCAGTCCCGGCTCCCGGTCCTTGGCCAGGAGGAGCCGTGTGGTCAGCGTCCCCTCGCTCGCGGCCCTCCACCCGGCGAACGCTCCCTGCTGGTACGTTGCCAGACCCACTCCCCTGGTCCCCTCCCAGTCGTGCAGGGAGTGGTCGCTGCCCGTGTAGAAGACGGCCATCCGGCCGTCGACCACCGCTTCGGCGGGAATCGGGCGCACCGAGGCGGCATCCCAGGTTCCGGCGCTGGTGTCGGCGAAATACCCGTCCCGGAACCGCTTCCATCGGATCCCGTCCCGGCTCAAACCCAACTGCCCCCGGAAGATCTCGTTCTCCGAATCGTAGCCCTCCCCGTACATGACGTAGATGTCCCGGGCCCGGCTGTACTTGAAGATGCCGGGACCGTAGATCTGCCACGCGGGAGGATCCCGCTCATCCAGAGTGTGGACCGTGACCGGCGCCGACCAGTGAAAGGCGTCCGGGCTCGTGGCCCGTCCGATGGACCGTTTTCCCCGGACGTGGGTCCGGAAATATCCGGTGTAGAGGCCGATCCGGTCGTCCCAGAAGAAGAGGTTGTGAGTGTCGAATCCGCCCAACCGATTGACGTACGACGTGAACTCCCAATGGATCCCGTCGGGGGAATATCCGATGCCCACGCCCCGGCCCCGGAAGTCCCATCGATTGAGCATCATCTTGTAGCGCCGGCCGGGGTCCGCCTCGGCGTAGTCCTTCAAGACCCAGTAGACGGGCGTTCCCCGCGGGCGCTCGTTGGGGTCCAGGAACAGGATGTTGTTCGCCTTCGACCCCCGGAAGTCCACCAGGCCCAGCTCCGGTTTTTCCCACCGGACGCCGTCGGAGGACTGGGCATAGAGGCAATAGCTGCGGTTGACCCCCTCCTCGGTCCGCCCCAGGATCTGGTACCACATCCGGTAGAGGCCCTCTTCCTCGTCGTGCAGGATGGCCACGTAGTTGAGGATCCCCTGCCGCTCCCAGGGACGGTCGATGACCAGGAGCGGATTGGCCGGGTGCTTTTCAAGCCGGGCCTGCACCAGTTCCAAGCCTTCACGGCTCCCGACCAGCCGGTCGTCATGCAGCAACAGCACCTGCTGGCGGTTCAGCACCAGCGGCTCGGTTCCGGACGGTGGATCGGCAACGGGCCCGCAACCGGAGCCGATGCTCATCAGAAGCAGCCCGCAGACAATGGCGGCGGGACCGGTATTCCCAAGTTGGCGTGGTTTGATGGTCATGCATTTCTCCCGGGTGGCGTCACCGAAAATCCCGAACTATGATGAGGCTCATGGTGCCACAGCAGGAGACCGGCCAGAAGGGTTTGACGCAGGAAGAGATTCGGCAGGGCCTGGTTCGGATCGGATTGGGTCCCGGGAACGTGGTCCTGGTCCATTCGGCCATGCGGACCTTCGGTCACATTCAGGGCGGGGCCGAAACCTTGGTGGAGGCCTTCCTGGAAGTCCTGGGACCGGCGGGCACGCTGGTGGCTCCCAACTTCACCTTCGCCCACGAAGCCGAGGAGGACCCCCTCATCGACCCCGAGAACGACCCCTCCGAGATGGGAATCATCAGCGAAACGGTGCGGCTGCACCCACGGGCGATCCGCAGCACGGGTTTTCGCCACTCCTTCTCGGCCATCGGGCCCAGAGCCGAAGTCATCACCCAGGTGGACCCCGCACTCTCGGTCTTCGATCTGCGCTCCTCCTTCGGCGTCATGCTGGCCCTGGACACCCACGTCGTGCTGGCGGGGATGACCTACCACGCCTCCACCAGCCACCACTTCGCCGAATGGTTCTGCGAAGTGCCCTACCGCCGCACCATACCGCTCGACGTGCGGGTCCGGCGGCCCGACGGCTCCATCGTCCGACAGGCCATGCTCGATTACCAGCCCAAGCCGGGAGAGGCCGGCTCCTACTACGACCGCCACACCGACTTCAACCGCCTGGGGCGCATGTTGGAGGAACAGGGATCCGTGGGGATCACGGCCATCGGCAACGCGGCGGTCCGGCGATTCGCCATGCGGGACCTGATCGATCTGGCCCAGGTGGAGGCGGCCGCCGACTACAACATCTTCCGCGTGGCCGATGAGACCGCCCAACACGATTTCGCACCCCTGGATTTCGGCCGCACCGTCCTCAGCCCGCACCTGCCCGACGGCGCCGGGCGCATGAACCAGTACCAATGGTGCGTGATGGACGAAGCGGCGCTCCAGGCGACCCTGAAATAGGCCTCAGAGTTCGTCCAGACCGAGGATGCGGAAGCTGTTGTCCGCCGTCTCGTAAAGTCCCAGGCTGGGAGCCTTCCCCATCTCCCCCAACAGGCCCGGATTGGCCAGCAGGACCTGCCTTCCCCCCGCCTCCAGAACTTCCTGGCGGCAGGTGTGGTCATGGCCGAAGAAGACGGCATCGTATTGACCGGTCAAGGCCAGGCCCCGGGCCAGGGTGGGATAGTGCTGCAAGGCGATCTTCCGGCCGTCGATCTCGATCTCGCCCAATTCGGCGCCGTGGTGGTGCAGATGGGGAAACTCGGTGGTCCGGGTGACCATCAGGAAGGGGTCTCCATCGACGTTCCCGAGGACCAGGTGGATCCGGCCCTGGAACGCCGCCGCCAACCGCCGCAGTGTGAGAGGGGCACAGACGTCCCCACAGTGCAGGAGCACGCGGACGCCGAGTCCGTTCAGGTAATTGCAGGCGCGATCCAGGTTGGGCCAGTTGTCGTGGGTGTCGGAAATGACGGCGACCTTCATTGGGTTCCAGCGTAAGAATGGTCTCCCCGAGTGTCAATCCCGGTGGATCGTCAACGAGGGCAACCACAAGAGGTGCCCCCTACGCGTCGGGGAAACGGGGAAGACGGGGACAGGGATGTCCCCGCTCCTAGGGGTGCCCCTACGCGCCGGGGGAAACGGGAAGACGGGGACAGGGTTGTCCCCGCTCCTGTGGGTGCCCCTGCGCGCCGGGGGAAACGGGGAAGACGGGGACAGGGTTGTCCCCGCTCCTGTGGGTGCCCCTACG
This sequence comes from Acidobacteriota bacterium, assembly GCA_965116695.1. Taxonomy (GTDB): domain Bacteria; phylum Acidobacteriota; class UBA6911; order RPQK01; family JAJDTT01; genus JAJDTT01. The sequence continues at coordinate 4,880,567 of OZ220706.1, read as the reverse complement.
CGTCGGGGAAACGGGGAAGACGGGGACAGGGATGTCCCCGCTCCTATGGGTGCCCCTGCGCGTCGGGGGAAACGGGAAGACGGGGACAGGGATGTCCCCGCTCCTATGGGTGCCCCTGCGCCTATGGGTGCCCCTGCGCCTGTGGGTGCCCCTGCGCGTCGGGGAAACGGGGAAGACGGGGACAGGGTTGTCCCCGCTCCTGTGGGTGCCCCCGCGCGTCGGGGGGAAGCCGGGAAGACGGGGACAGGGATGTCCCCGCTCCTGTGGGTGCCCCTGCGCGCCGGGGGAAACGGGAAGACGGGGACAGGGATGTCCCCGCTCCTGTGGATGCCCCTGCGCACCGGGGGGAAACGGGAAGACGGGGACAGGGATGTCCCCCCTCCTGTGGGTGCCCCTGCGCGCCGGGGGAAACCGGTCTCCTGGCGATTCCGCATTCCCGATCGTTCTTGACAGGAACGCCGGATCGGTCCATACCTGAGAGTACGCAAATCGAACCCGACAACCGTCCGCAAGGACCTCTGCCATGGAGATTCAAATGGCCCAACCCAACCGTCGATCGTTCCTCAAGTCCGCCGCACTGTCGAGCGCGGCGCTGGCGGTCCCCGCATTCCGGAAGGATGCCCAGAGTCCCAACGAGAAGTTTCGCGTCGCCTGCATGGGAGTCCGGGGCAGGGGCGGAGGACTCCTCTACGGGTTCGCCGAACTGGAGGACGTGGAGGTGACCCACGTCTGCGACGTGGACACGCGCGTCTTCGAGGAAAAGCTCAAGAAGACCGAGGAAATTCAGGGAAAACGCCCCAAACCCGAGACCGACTTCCGGCGCCTCCTGGACGACCCGTCCATCGACGCCATCGTGATGGGGACGCCCACCCATTGGCACGCCATCCCCACCATCCTGGCCTGCCAGGCCGGAAAGCACGTCTACGTGGAAAAGCCCGCTTCCCACAACATGAAGGAGGGCCGGGCCATGGTGGAGGCGGCCCGCAAGTACGACCGGGTGGTGCAGGTGGGCATCCAGTCCCGCAACGGCCGTTTCTTCCAACAGGCTTTCGACTACATCCGATCCGGCGTCCTGGGCAAGGTTCGCTTCGCCAAGGGCTGGGAAAGCGCCCACAACCGGAACCTGGGGTTTCCCGCTGACACCGCCCCTCCGGCCGGGGTCGACTACGACATGTGGCTGGGACCGGCTCCCGAGCGCCCGTTCAATCCACTCCGCTTCCACAGCAACTGGCGCTGGTTCTTCGACTACGGCTGCGGCGACCTGGGCAACGACGGCGTCCATCGCCTCGACTACGCCCGGCGCGGGTTGGAGGCGGGGCTCGAGGCCCAGGGCGAGACTCTTTCCGAGTGGCCCTCGGCCGTGAGCGCCAGCGGCGGCAAGTTGGTTCTCGACGACTGCCAGGAATGGCCCGACACCCAACTGGTCATGTACGACTACCCCAACTGCATCCTCATGTACGAAATGCGCCTCTGGTCCCGGCCTCCGCTGGAAGGCCTCGTCGAAGGCGCCGCCGTCTACGGGGAAAACGGCTACGTGATCATCGGGAACCGCAGTTGGCGCGCCTACGGTCCCAAGGCGGAACTGCTCCACGAAGCCAAGGGCTCGAAGAGGGAGGACGACATCCGGCACAAACGGGACTTCCTGAGCTGCATCAAGAACGGCGGCCGTCCCGCCTGCGACATCGAAATCGGCCACGTGGCCTCCGGCATCGTCCATCTGGGCAACATCGCGTGGCGCACCAACAACAAGCTCAAGTTCGATGCGGCTACCGAGACCTTCACCAATGACGAGGAGGCCAACGGGTTGCTGGGCCGGACCTATCGAGAGCCCTGGACACTTCCAAAGGTCTAAGCTTCACGAGAATCAACGGCACCGAGGCGTAGGCCCTCGCCACTGGACGGCATGAACCGGCAGTTCGGTCCCTGTACGACAGGGCCGAGCCGCCGTGCTTTCACTTATTCCATCCGAAGCAGAGAGAGGCGGATTCGACCATGGCGGACAGCACACCAAACCGAAACATCATGAGCGTCAGTTGGGGCGACCATCTGGAAGCCTGGGACGGAGATGACGCTATGGATCAGCCGGACAAGATCGTGCGCTGCGCCGAGCGCTGGAAGTCCGAATTCGGCGCCGGCGCCATCTACTGGCGGGAGATGCGAAGCTGGAGCAAGTTCCGGATCGGCTTCACTCCCCCCGGCGCTCCGCCCCGGAAGGTCTTCGACGACTACGAGCGCAAAGGGTACGACGAGCACGAATTGCTCACCACCCGGGTCAAGGAGATGGGCTACCAGGTCTACATGTACGCCACCATGTTCGACGAGGGGTTTCCTCTGAGCGAAGGCTGGCAGGGAGGCATCTACGGCTGGCAGAGCCAGTTCACCATGGCCAATCCCGAGTACCTGGCCCGCGACAAGGAGGGCCGGCCCCACTACGGCATCATGGAATACACCTACCCGGACGTGCGCCGCTACACCATCCGCCGCATCCTTTCGGCCCTGGGGGACTACGATTTCGACGGGGTCTTCGTCTGCACCCGCTCCCAGTCCAAGCCGGCCGTCCATGGCGACCAGTTCGGGTTCAACGAGCCCGTCGTCGAGGAATACCAACGGCGCTACGGCGTCGACATGATGCGGCGCAACTTCGAGCTGGAGCCCTGGCGCCGCCTGCGGGGAGAGGGGTTGACCCAGTTTCTGAGAGAGCTGCGGTCGGCTCTCGACGCCCGGGGGATGAAACTGGGGATCGGCGTGCCTGCCGGGAACTACATCGGCCCGCCTCTGGGCAATCTCTACCTGGACTGGAGGACCTGGGTCGAGGAGAAGCTGGTGGACGATCTGGTCATCGACCAGGTGGCGGTCCGCTGTCCCTCCTTCTGGCACCTCATGTGGCCCAAGAATCCGGGATACGGCTACCTGGTCAACGACGAGGACCACTACGGAATCAAGGGGGGCGACGACTACGGCGAGAAGCGCTTCTGGTCGATTCCGCTGGTCAAGGGATCGCCGGCGTACGAAGGAGCCATGGAACGCCTCTACGGCGCCATCCGGAACGACTACGGCCCCCACTGCGCCCGGCACGGCTGCCGGCTGCACGTGGCCCGCATGTGGTCGGTGCACGATCCGGAGGAAGAGGCCCGGCTGCTGGACACCGAGGGCGTTTCGGGTCTGGCTATCGGGTCGTTCGGAGCCGTGGTGGACCGGCGGGCCGGCGGGGTCCGCCCCGACGTGGCCAATCCGGCCTGAATGCCGGTCCGGACCATTGAATCGATTGAAGCGTCTGTTCGGATACGAATCCTGCGAGGTTGAACTTGGCTGAAACCAACACCAAGCGGACCGTCATGAACGTCAGCTGGGGCGACCACCTGGAAGCCTGGGACGGGGACGACGCCATGGACCGGCCCGGCAGGATCCTGCGCTGCGCCGAGCGCTGGCGGCGCGAGTTCGGCGCCGGCGCCGTCTACTGGCGCGAGATGAAGACCTGGAGCAAATTTCGCATCTGCTTCAGCGCCCCGGGCGCCCCGCCCCGAAGGGTGTTCGAGGACTACGAGAGGCAGGGCTTCGACGAGCACGAACTGATCACCACCCGGCTCAAGGAGATGGGCTACAAGGTCTACGTGTACGTCACCATGTACGACGAGGGCTACCCCCTGAGCGAACGGTGGCAGGGAGGGACCTTCGGCTGGCAGAGCCAGTTCACCATGGCCAACCCCGAGTACCTGGCCCGGGACCGGGAGGGCCGTCCCCACTACGGTGTCATGGAGTACGCCTACCCGGACGTGCGCCGCTACACCATCCGCCGCATCCTCGCAGCCCTGGGGAACTACGACTTCGACGGAGTCTTCGTCTGCACCCGCTCCCAGTCCAAGCCGGCCGTCCATGGCGACCAGTTCGGATTCAACGAGCCCGTCGTCGAAGAGTACGAACGGCGCTACGGCATAGACATGATGCAGCGCAATTTCGACCTGGAGCCCTGGCGGCGGCTGCGCGGAGAGGGAGTGACGCAGTTCCTGAGAGAGTTGCGGTCGGCTCTCGACGCCCGGGGGTTGGAGCTGGGGATCGGCGTGCCTACCGGCGACTACATGGGCCCGCCTCTGGGGAACCTCTACCTGGACTGGAGAAGCTGGGTCCGGGAAAAGCTGCTGGACGACCTGGTCATCGACCAGGTGGCGGTGCGCTGCCCCTCCTTCTGGGGCCTCCTGTGGCCCAAGCACCAGGGTTACGGCTACCTGGTCAACGACGAGGACCACTACGGGATCAAGGGTTTCGACGACCACGGGATCCCGAGCTACTGGTCGATCCCAATGGCCAAGGGCTCGCTTGCGTACCAAGGCGCCATGGACCGCCTGTACGGTGCGATCCGGGACCACTACGGCCCCCACTGCGCCCGGCACGGCTGCCGGCTGCACGTGGCCCGCATGTGGTCGGCGCACGATTCGGAGGAAAACGCCAGGCTTCTGGACACCGAGGGGGTGTCCGGCCTGGTCATCGGCTCGTTCGGGGCCGCCGTGGACCGGAGACGCGGCGGAGTCCGTCCGGACGTGTCACCGTCGGCCTGAACCCGGATTTCGCCGGCGGATCACCACGACTCTCGGAAGAAGGGAGGAACCCATGTCGAACCGGGACGGAGCGGGAGGCGCGCGGATCCTCGGGCGCGGGGCGGTATGGCCGGTTCTTCTGTTGGGATTCCTCGTGGGGGCCAACGCGCCGGCCCATCCCACCGCGGAGATGCTGAAGGCCCGCCTGGCCGTTCACACCTGGGCCAACGGCTTCCTGAACCGGGACATGGAGACCATGGCATCGATCCTGGACCCGGAGCTGACCACGGACGGAGGCCAGAACCGGGAGCAGTACCTGGAGAACCTGCACCGGGGCATGCACAAGATCACCCACGTCTGGCTCCGCTTCGCCCACTTCCAGGAGGTGGGTGACACAATCCGGGTCCACCCGGTCCTGGTCTACCGGTCCCATGGCGTCACCAAGCCGGCCCTGACCCTGACGCTGCGCCGCAGGGACTCGGGCTGGAAGATCGTCCACATCGGCAGCGAACGACGTCCGGACCTGCCGCCGGAGCTCGCAGTCCACAATCCCGAGCAGCAGCCGCTGCACCTGGTCCGCGTTCACCTGCGGGACCGGGACAGCGGAGCGGCCGTGGCGGCGAGAGTCCGGGTCCTGGATATGGAGGGGACCTACTGGCCGCCTCAGGGTCACCAGTGGCGGGTTCCCATCGGCTGGCGCGAGGACGTGGGAGGAGACGTGGTGGTAATGGACGAGACCTTTGCCTACGTCCACCCCGACTTCATCCTGCCCCTGGCCGCCGGAAGCTACGAGATGGAGATCCTCAAGGGAATCGAATACGAGCCCCGCGAGATCCGTTTCTCGGTCAAGAAGGGGCAGGTCCCGGAACTGGAGGTCCAACTGCGGCGCTGGTCCAACCTCCAGCGGGAGGGCTGGTACTCGGGCGACACCCACGTCCACTTCGTGAGTCCCCACGCCGCCCTGCTGGAGGCCAAGGCGGAAGACCTGAACGTCATCAACATCCTGGCCACCAAGTGGGACGAGCTGATCACCAACGTGGAGCACTTCACCGGAGGACCGGACCGGGTCTCGGAACCGGAGACCGTCATCTACGTGAACGAGGAGAGCCGGCATGACTTTCTGGGGCACACGGTCCTGTTGAATCTCAAGAGCCTGGTCTACCCCCTGACCTGGGGCGGTCCGGACGAAGGAGTCCCGGGCGGCATCGACTACCCGCCCATGGCCCACCAGGCGGACAAGGCCCATGCCCAGGGCGGGTTCGTGAGCTGGGCCCACTTCCCGGGAGCCCGCGGCGAACTACCCATCGACGTGGCCCTGGGGAAGGTGGACTCCATCGATCTCATGACCTGGGGCGATCCCCTGGCTCCCCGCCGCAACCGTCCTGCGGCCGCCGAGATCTGGTACCGCTTCCTGAACTGCGGATTCCGGCTGGCCGCTGCCGGCGGTACCGACAAGATGTCCAACATCCAGGTCGCCGGCATCCCCCGCGTCTACGTCCAGGTCCCGGGCCCTTTTTCCTACGACGCCTGGCTGGACGGGATCCGGGCCGGACGGACCTTCGTGACCACCGGTCCCATGCTCCAGTTCAGCGTCGGCGGGCACGAAGTGGGGGAGACCATTTCGGCCTCGGCGGGTAAGGAGATCGAGGTGACGGCTTCGGTCCGGTCCAGGATTCCCGTCGACTGGGTGGACATCGTCCAGGGCGGCAAGGTGGTCGCCAGGCTGGAGAACCCGGCCGGCGAACGGGATCTGACGCTGAAAGGCCGGATCCGGGTCCAAGACAGCTCCTGGGTTGCGGCCCGGGCGTACGGACCGGAACTGGTCTACCAGGGTGGGATCCCCCTGGTGGCCCACACGAGCCCCATCTATCTTCAGGTCGGGGACCGGAAACCGCGATCTCCGGAAGACGCCGCCTTCTTCCTCACCTGGATCGACGAGGCCCTGACCTGGTTGGAGGAGACAGCCAACATCCCCGATCCGGATCAGCGCCAGGAAATGAGGAACCTCTTCGAAGAGGCCAAGGGAATCTACGAGAAGATGAGGGACAGAGGGTGAACGCACCCCTTCACTCTTTCCTTTTTTCTCTTTACTCTTTCCTCGTTTATTCGACTGGAGATTCCGAATGCCAGGAATTCTTCAAAACAAGGTGATACTCATCACCGGCGCCGGCTCCGGCATCGGCCGCGCCACCGCTCTGGCCTGCGCCCGGGAGGGCGCCCGGGTCGTGGTCTCGGACCTGAGTCGGGAATGGAGTGCAGAGACCACCCGGCAAATCCTGGCGGCCGGCGGCACGGCCCATTCCCTGCCCGCCGACGTTGCGGACCGGGACCAAGTCGAAGCCCTGATTCGGGACACGGTGAAGCTCCACGGCCGCCTCGACTGCGCCTTCAACAACGCCGGCATCGAGGGAGTGACGACTCCCTTCCACAACTACTCGGAAGAGATGTTCGACCGGGTGACGGCAATCAACCTGACCGGCGTCTGGTACTGCATGAAGTTCGAGATCAAGCAGATGCTGCGGCAAGGAGGCGGCGTCATCGTCAACACCTCCTCCGGGTCGGGCCTCACAGGAACGGGTAACGGCGTCAGCGCCTACAACGCCAGCAAGCACGGCGTCATGGGCCTGACCCGGGCCGCCGCCGTGGAATACGCCCGGGAGGGGATTCGTGTCAACGCCGTCTGCCCCGGGGCCATCGACACCCCCATGGCCGACCGGCTCCTGGGCCGGGACCCCGTGAAGATGGCCGCGACAGCGAAGCGCACCCCCTCCCGGCGCTGGGGAACGGCGGAAGAGGTCGCCGATGCCGTCGTCTGGATGTGCTCCGATGCCGCCTCGTACCTCACCGGCCAGCCCGTGAGCGTCGACGGCGGCTCCCTGGCGGGGCGATGACTTCGATTGTAGTCAGCAGCACCGCAATGCACTTATAAGGCATAGAGACCTACAGGACCGACTCTCACATCTGAATTCTGCTGACTTTCGATCTTTACTCCTTTGCCATTCTGGACGCGTGGATCGCGGTGATCGAGACGGCTGCTACATTGTTTCAGATGCTAGACTATTTTCTGCTTTTCTGTCCCTATCTTCCCCTTCCCAATTCGATTGATAAACCAGTCACGTTCGCCGACTGGGAGTTGGGACCATTGCGGTCATTCGAGGGCCGTTGGGCCGACTCTCGGTTCGAGGAACAGGCCAAGACCTTCCTAAGCAAGTTCGTCGGACCAATTAACGAGTCGCCCGTCAACCCTACACTCATCTGCAGGGCAGAAAACCAACTCGGTGGTCAGAAGCCGTCGGAGAATGAGTTTAGGGCGCTTGAACTATCGCTCATATTCGCGTCCGTCGACAGAAACCCAAGGATGCGCTCAGAGGACAGTCACGAAGGATGGGCGATGGTGACAGCCGACAACGCAGAGTTGCACCTGTGGCCCATTGATTTGGACGAGGGGCGCATTACCCTGAGTACCGGATACCTCGTGCCGGTGAACATCGGTGGCTATAAGATCGGCGATCCCGGACTGAAGATTAGACCACCTCTGGACCTCCACCTGCCCATATCCAGTTCTTCTCCTGACCCCTTTGTGTTGACTGGTATCTATAAGACGATACTCAGTTCGCTCCGCTCCCCGCGTGAAGATCCCACAGCCGATCGAATTCGAGTAGCTGTTGAATGGTTCGCGAAAGCCTGGTCCAACAGCCGATCCGTTCAATGGCCGGAGCGACTCGTATATCTGAAGACCGCTTTTGAAGCGTTGACAGGCACGAGCATCAACTGGAGGAGTGCCCGAGAGCTTCGAAAGATCTTCGAGGCGTTGCCGCACACGGACAAGGAGGACTCAGAGATCTTGGTGTGGTCTCCGGAGGAAAAGCCTGTCCACAAACGAATATGGCGCGATAAGAATGGGCAGTCACATTCCACGCTCATCACGGATCTGGAGCAATGGTTCATAGCGTTCGGACAAGCGCGGAACACTATCATCCACAAGGGTCGAATCCCACAGCCTGAATACTCTGGTTCAAACCCCGCATACAGTGGCCATTTCGTTCTCACCGCCGAATTCTTGCTACGTGCTGCTGTCAAGGTACTGCTCTCGGAACTCGGCTATAGAGACGCTTGGCGGTCCGAACTCTGGAGAACCATCGATGGGATTTATGAGGGTGAAGAGCCTTGACGGCAAGTCACCTTTACGGACCAAAAAGGAACGGAAAAAAGGACAGTCTGTTTCTCTGGATCAAGAGAAATCGTCGAGGCCGTCGTCTGGATGTGCTCCTATGCCGCCTCGTACCTCACCGGCCAGCCCGTGAGCGTCGACGGCGGCTCCCTGGCGGGGCGATGACTCCGCCGGACTATTCGGAACGCTCTGCGACCGGCACGAAATCGCTCCAGTGGGACTCCATCCGGCTGTGCAGGGACCGGAACAGGATCCTCCCCTTGAGATAGAGCCGGAAGTAACTGGGAAACCAGACGCCGTCCTCGCCCTCTTTCCGGTCCAGCATTCCATCGACGCGCGAGATGGAACCCAGGATTCCCCACCAGATTCGCGTCGGCCGTATGAGCTCGAACTCGACCCGGACGATCTCGTACGACTTTTTGTCCAGCCAGACCGAACCACGGGAGTTGTTCAGGGCACGGTCGATTTTTCGCCTGACAGGAAGCTTTCTGCTCTTGGGCTCAAAGCTCAGCCGGTAGACCTCCCGGCCCTTCAGCTCCTCCGTCCCTTCCACTCGAAAGCGGTACCGGTCCACCAGATCCCGGTTGAACCGGACTTCGTTGTCGTCTGACTTGCCGTTGTTCCCTTCCCTCTCCAGACGCCGCCGAAATTTGTCCTCCTTCCGGCGTTCGTCCTCCTGCTCCTTCTTGCTCAGAGGCTTTCCGTCCTTCTCCAGCAACCTCTCATAACGCACGTTGCCGATGGGCATCACCTGGTAGAGGCGTTCTTCGATCCGGGTCGGCCGGGCCTCCTTGTCCAGCTTTTCCCGGATCCGGAGGTGCCGGAAGGAATAGAGGGATTCGACTCTTCGCTCGTCGTTGGCCAACCCTCGTTCCAAGGCTCGGGAAAGGATCTCTTTCTCGGAGGGTTGTGGATCCGCGTTCTGTCCCGGGGCCAGACGGCCGGTTCCGGCCCAGGCCAACAGAACGGTTACGACGCAAATTGAACGCTTCAAGCTCGACGCCATTCGGTTCCAGCCAAGAGCAAGGCTCCTTCCACCACAACCGTTTCCCCCAGCTTCGCCGGGGTGACCTCACGGAAAAAGGGACAGTCCATTTCTCTGGTTCACGTCCAGGCGCTGGGGAACCGCGGAGGAGGTGGCGGACGTCGTGGTCTGGATGTGTTCCGACGCCGCGCCCTACTCACCGGCCAGCCCGTGTGCGCGGACGGAGGCTCTCTGGCCGAGATAAGACCCGGCTCGACGGAGGAGGCGGCTCCGCAACCGGCTCGAAATCGCTCCAGCGGGAGGTCCGCCGGGTGTGCAGGGATCGGAACAGGACCCTCCCCTTGAGATAGATTCGGAAGAAACTCGGGAACCAATTCCCGCCCTCGCCTTCCCGGCACTCCAGCATGCCCTCGACGTAGGAGATGGAACCCAGGATGCCCCACCCGAACCGGGTGGTCCGAAACATCCGAAACTCGACCCGGGCGATGTCGTACGACTCCTGGTCCAGCCAGACGCGGCCTTTGGAGTTGTTCAGGGCCCGGTCAATTCTGTGCCTGACCGGGAGCTTTCCGCCCTTGGGCTCGAAGCTCACGACGAACGCCTGGCGTCCGTTGACCTCGCCGGTCCCGGTGAGACGAAATCGATACCGGTCCACCAACTCACGGTTGAAGCGGAATACCCGCGCGTTCAAGCCGTCCCCATCCCCATCTCTGTCCCCATCCCCATCTCTGTCCCCATCTCTCCGCAGGCGGCGCCGAAAGGTTTCCTCTTTCCGGCGCTCGGCCTCCTGTTCCCGCTTCCCCAGCGGTTCTCCTTCCTTCTCCAGCAGTCTCTCGTAGCGCATTCCGTCGATGTGAACCACTTGGTACAGGAACTTCTCGACCCGGACGGGACGGGAGTCCCGGTCCAACTTCTCCACTACCCGGAGCAGCCGGTGGGTATAGCGTCGATCCACTCCCTGCCGTTCCCGGGCCAAGCCCCGTTCCAGGGCCCGGGCAAGAACCTCCTTTTCGGAAGGCTGAGGTGCGGGGTCCTGTCCCCACAACCGACCGCCCGTTACGGTCCAGGCCAGCAGAACAACTGCGTAAATCGAACGCCTCACAATCGACTCCACTCGGTTCCGGCCAAGAGCAGGGCGCCTTCCACCACAACCGTCTCACCCAGCTTCGCCGGAACCACCTGATAGGTCCCGGCCAGCGGTGGGAAAACGTACCGCTCGATCTCATTTCGAATCGGGGCGAAGAACAGTTCCTCGCCACTCAGGCTCACCCCGCCTCCGATCACGATCAACTCCGGCGCCAGCAGGGTCAAGACCTGGGCAATGGCCCACCCCAGCCCTCGGGTGGCCCGCCGGAACGCGGCCAGTGCCAGCGGGTCTCCGGACCGGGCCGCGTCGGCGACCATCCGGGCGGTCAGGCGGGCCGGGTCGCCCCGGCAGAACTCCAGGAGCCGGCCATCGTCCCGGGTCGAATCGGCCTTCGTGTCACTCAAGCTTCTGCGGACGAATTGGGCGATGGACCATCCGCTGGCCAGGCTTTCCACGATCCGGTCCGGATCCGCTGCATCCAGTCCCGGACGCAGATGCCCGATCTCGCACACCGACGGCCGCCCCTGGCCTTGAAGCCGCCCGTTCACGACATAGCCGCCTCCCACGCCCGTTCCCACCGTCACGTAGAAGACGGAGTCCTTCCCCCGGCCCGCGCCGATGCGGCTCTCTGCCAATGCCGCCAAGTCGCAATCGTTTCCCAAAACGGCCGGCAGACCCAGATTCCGGCGGAGCCAGTCGACCAGAGGGAAGTTTTCCCAGCCGGCGATGTGGTGGCTCTTGCGCACCCGGCCCTTTGACCCTTCCACCGGACCGCCGAAGCCCACACCGATCCCGCGGATGGAATGGGACACCGCCAATTTGGCAACCGCCTCGCGCATCGTTGCGAGGATGCCGGCGGCGCCGGCAGCAGGGTCGACGTCGCGGCGTGTGAGGGAGACCAGGGGAGTCCCGTCCCCGGAGCCGACACCGAACTGGAGCTTGGTCCCGCCGATTTCGATGCCCAGGAACATGCAGTCAAGAGCTCTCGCGCCCCTCCGGTCCCGGAGACGCCGCTGACGGCCGAGCCGCTACCGGTCGGCGTACGGCTTCAACTCCAACCGGGATCGGACCGTGGGATTGAAGGGAAAGGGCGGCCAATAGCCTTGCATCAAACAGGAGACAGCCTCGGACACGCCACGGAAAACGTCCTCCAGGGATTCCACGGATGCGGCTCCATAGTGGGGCGTGACGATGGCGTTGTCCATGCTCCTCAGGGGGTTGTCCGGAGCCAGAGGTTCCTGGTCCGTCACATCGAGGGCGGCTCCCCCGATCCGCCGTTCCTTCAGGGCCGCGATCAGGGCCTCCTCGTCCACCACCCCGCCGCGGCTGGTGTTGATCAGGAAAGCTGTGGGTTTCATCAGTCCCAGCTCCCGGGCCCCGACGAGATGCCGTGTCTTGGCGTTCAGAAAGGTATGGATGGAGACGAAGTCCGACTCCTCCATGACCCGTTCCAACGAGGTCAACTCCACATCCAGGTCCGACGCGATTTCCGGATCCACAAACGGATCGGTGGCGATGATCCTCATTCCGAAACCCCGGAGCCGGGGGACCACGCGCCGGCCGATGTTCCCGAATCCGACCAACCCCAGGGTGAGCCGATTGAGCCGGCGCAGCGGCGGGTCCAGCGGCGGATCGGACCAACCACCGGACCTGACATAACGGTCAGAGCTCACCAGACGCCGGGCGCTGGCCAGAACCAAAGCGGCGGCGTGGTCCGCCACTTCATGGACGCAGTAATCGGCCACGTTGAAGACGATGATCCCATGGTCGGTGGCGGCGTCGACGTCGATGTTGTCCACGCCGATCCCGTAGCGTCCCAGGGCCCAGCAATCATCCAGGTTTTCGATCACCCGCCTGCTGATGGGACTGGACAGGCCTTCGCTCAAGATGATCCGGGCTCCGGCGCAGGTCCGGATGATCTCGTCTTCCGTCCGCGCCTTCTCCAGAACCAACTCGCCCCCCAGAGCCTCGATCGCCTTCCTTTCGCTGGCGTAGTTGTCGCTCTTCTCCGCGAGGTAGCAATCCACATTCACGACTTGAACCGGTTTGTCCGGCGAACCATTGGTCATTTCGCTCACTCCTGCAATTTTGAAGTCCGGAGATCAATCGTCGAACTCGGGAGGGCGCTTGCCCGCCCAGGGCCGCGCTTCCTCGAAAGCCGCCGAAGCGGCCAGCACCGTCTCCTCGTCGCCCCAACGGCCCACGATCTGCAGCCCGATGGGCAGTCCGTCGGTGGAGAATCCGCAGGGAACGCTGGCCGCCGGATTCTCCGTCACGTTGAACGGAAAGGTGAAGGGAAAGAAATGCCAAGCCGGCTTGGAGAGCCGCCGGCCCGCAACCACTTCGGGAGGCCGGCCGATGGGAAACGCCCACACGGAAGTCACGGGGGTCAACAGGAGGTCGTATTCGCCGAAGAACCGGGCCGCCGCGGCCCGATAGAACCCGATCTTGTTGAGCGCGCGGTAGCAGTCCGCCGCCGACAGGCTGCGGCCATGCTCCAGAGTCTCCCTGAAATAGTCGGTGAGCTGTTCCCGGGACTCGCCATCGTCCAGGAACTCCCCGAGGCAGGCGTAGCCCTTGGCCGCGAAGTAGTCGAAGAAATCCTGGAACATCACTTCATTCCGTTCCGGGCCGAAGGTGACCTCCTCCACCCGGGCGCCCAACTCGTCGAACACCAGCACCGCGCTCACGACTCGCTCCGCGACTTGGGGATCCACGACGGCTCTCCCCAGATCCAGATTGAACCCGACCCTCAGACCCCGGACTCCCCGCCCCAGCGCCGCCTCGAAATCGGGAGGCTCCTCCTGGATGGTCCCGTACTCGGCATCCGGAGCGGGTCCGGCCAGAGCGGCCGCAAGAATGGCGGCGTCCCGAACCGTCCGGGTCATGGGACCGACCGACGAGTTGTTGATGGGATTCCAGGAGCTCATGTCCGCGTGGCGGCGCGGAATCCGGCCCTGGGTGGCCTTGAGGCCGTAGATGCCGTTCAGGCAAGAGGGGATTCGGATGCTGCCCCCTCCGTCGCTGCCCTGCGCCACGGCGGAGAGCCCGGCCGCCACCGCGGCGCCCGCACCGCCGCTGGACCCTCCGGATGTCCTCTCGGGGTTCCAGGGATTCCGGCAGGGACCGTAGATCAGGTTTTCGGTGGTGCCGGAGAAGCCGAACTCGGGGGTGTTGGTCTTGCCGATGATGATCCCGCCGGCGTCCTTCACCCGCTCCACGCAAAGGGCGTCGCTGGCAGCGACCTCATCGGCCGGCACCGAGCCGTGGGTGAAGCGGACCCCCTTGACCCCCTCCAGGTCCTTGATGGGCACGGGAATGCCGTGCAGAAGTCCCAGAGGCTCGCCCGCCAGGACCGCCGCCTCCGCCTTCCGCGCCTGCTCCAGCGCCAGATCGTGGGTGACGGTGATGAAGGCCCCCAGCCTGGAGTTGTAATGGTCGATCCGCTCCAGCGTGGCCTCCACCAGCTCCACCGGCGACAACTCCTTGGCCGCGATGAGTTCCCGGAGCCGATAGAGAGGTTGATACGCCAGCTCGTGGTCCATAGCCATCGTGTTATCCCTTTATCTCCGCTCCCGGCCATACAACCGAAGGAGAACCCGCCGGTTTCGGACCGGCGGGTTCATTATCCCATGGCCGCGCCGCCGTCCACGCAGATGGTCTGACCCGTGATGTTGCGGGCCTCGTCCGAGGCCAGGAAGGCCGCCAGGTGACCGATGTCCTCGGGGGTCTGCTCCCGCTGCATGGGAGTGGCGCTCTTGACCCATTGCTCGAACATCCGGCGAGGATCCTCGACGGCGAAATCGGGGTGCGCGCCGATCATGGGAGCCAACCGGTGCCAGAACGGGGACCAGATCATGCCCGGGCAGATCGCGTTCACGTTGACGTTGTAGGGGGCCAGGTCCTTGGCCGTGACCCGGGTCAGGCTCAGAACGGCGTTCTTGGCGGCGGTGTAGTCCGGCAGGATCTGGGCATCCCGCCGGGCGGCTATGGAGGAAATGTTGATGATCTTGCCGTACCGGCGCTCCATCATGTGCGGCGCCACCGCCTTGGAGAGCAGGAACGGCCCCTTGACGTTGACCCGGTAGCAGTTGTCCCAGTCCTCCTCCTCCTGGTTCGTGAAGGGCATGCCGATCCGCCTTCCGAAGAGCCCGGCGTTGTTGACCAGGATGTCGATCTTGCCGAACGCTTTCAGCCCGGCTTCCAGCAGGTCGATACAGTCTTGAGCGCGGGTGATGTCCGCCCGCACGACCAGGGACCCACGCCCCAACTCCCGCACCTGCGCGGCACAGCGTTCCGCCGCTTCCACGTCGATGTCCGACACCACCACGTCGGCCCCGTCCCGAGCCAGCGCCAGGCAGATCCCGGATCCGATGCCGCCTCCGCCGCCGGTCACCACGGCAACCCGATCCTGCAATCGCATGATTGATCTCCTTACGGATTCCAGTCAGTAAAAACGGCGGCAGAATACACTTGCGCGGAACTGAAACTCAATTGGCTTGAGCTCGGGAGGATGGCGGGTGGACCCGATCCGATCTGCTAGACTGGCTGCGGCCCCGAGCAGCGTCGCCATGCCCTCCACGATTTCCGAGTTTCTCTCGCAGCTTCGATTCCCCTACCTGTTCCTCCTCACGGCCGCCGTCTTCTTCCTGGACGTTCTGGTCCCGGACCTCGTCCCCTTCTTCGACGAGATCCTGCTGGGCGCGGGGACCCTGCTTCTGGCGAAGCTAAAGCAAAAGGTAAGGAACGCGGCGGGGATGGCTCGATCCACGATGAACGAATTCGACAGTCGAGCAGAGGAGCCAAAATAGGATTTAGGACGAGCTTCGCACGATGCCTTTGAACAGGAAGGCCAAGCTAGAGCGCGTCCCGTAGCAGAGGACAGACCGACACGGCGGACCATGCTCCGATGCTTGGAGGGATTCGCCACCGATTCGCATCGCTATGCATCGACTGTTCGTTTCTCAGTTCTGTACACATGCTCGCGTAGCGCACGGTTGATATCCGTCTGGTAGCCCCGTCCACCTGCCGCGTGCATCTTGAACCAAGTCACGACATCCGCGTCCAACCGAAGTGTGATCTGCTGCTTTACGGGTTTGTAGAACACCCCCCGTCTGGCGTCTGACCAATCGAGAAGCTCAGGGACGTCTGCAGTATCGATTCGATCATCGGGTAGCTCTTCGAGCGCCGAAAGCTCAGCCCTTCGATCATTTTCCAACCTGTTACTCCCCTTCTTCATAAGCTGCCCTCTCCCCTCTTGTCGCTTTGCGGGCGCTGATGATACGCCCGACCTGCTCCCCGCTTCCCCAATCTACTCCAGGCCAAGTATGAACCACTATCAAGACCACTGAGCCCACCATTCCCATGGTTCGCCATCTCAGCTCGTCCGGATACGGATCATCTCGCGTAATGGCAAGCAGATCGACAAAGACCAGCATTGCCGTCTCAAAACTGAGGCCGTGGGAATAAGGGTAAATCGACGTGTCTTCATTACACGACAACCAGTTTTGGCTCCCCCAGACTGCGCCAAACGGAATCGGTCTCGGAGGCACGGGTGGCGCGAACCGATTGAGCGAGTGCGATTGCGGCTATACTCGTCCCTGCGATGCGATGGTGGCTCGGCTCTCTTTTTCTGCTGGCCGTATTGACTGCGGGAGCGCACGCCCGCGACAAGGAGGAGTGGGTCCAACTGTTCAACGGCAGGAATCTGGACGGCTGGATCCCCAAGGTTCGCGGCCACGAGGCAGGGGTCAATTTCGGGAACACGTTCCGCGTCGCGAACGGAGTGATGCAGGTCGGCTACGAGTCATACGGGGACTCGTTCGACGCACGATTCGGTCACATCTTCTACGAGCGTCCGTTCTCCCACTACGTTCTCGTCGTGGAATACCGGTTTGTGGGCCAACAGGCAAAGGGCGGACCGGAATGGGCTCTTCGCAACAGCGGCATCATGATGCACTCGCCGGCCCCGGAGACAATGGGCCGCGACCAGGACTTCCCCATCTCCATCGAGGTCCAGTTGCTCGGAGGAGACGGCGAACGGGAACGCACCACCATGAACCTCTGCACGCCCGGGACGAACGTCGTCGTCAACGGCAAACTCGAGACGAGGCACTGCATCAAGTCCAAGTCAAAGACCTATCACGGAGACCAATGGGTCCGGGCGGAGGTGATGGTTCTGGGTAGCTCCGTCATCCGGCATATCGCCGAGGAAGAGGTCATCCTGGAATACGAAATGCCGCAGATCGGCGGTGGGAGCGTCGACGGTCACGATCCGGCATTCAAGCGGGACGGGGAGTTGCTTGATAACGGCTATATCTCCTTGCAAAGCGAGAGCCACCCCATCGAATTCCGCAAGGTCGAGCTGCTGAATCTGGCCGGATGCATGGATCCGGACGCTTCGAACTACAAGCGCTACTACGTCAAGTCCGAGCCGGACACCTGCCGATACCAGGAGCCTCCGCCGCAGTGACTATGATGAACTCGGCATGACGCATCCGTACCTGCGCGAGCTGTCCGCCAACCCGTTTGGATGAGTACCCCAGATCCATACACCCCTGATCCCGATCCGACCGTCGCCGTGGAAGGCCTGACGTTCAGCTACGGGAGCAACCGGGTTCTGCACGGGTTATCGTTTGCCCTGGGCCAAGGGGAGGTCGTCGGACTGCTGGGGCCCAACGGCGCCGGTAAGAGCACGACCATCAAGGTCCTGACCGGCATCCTGCCGCCGGACGGCGGATCGGTTCTCGTCGCCGGCTATTCCATGCCCGGTGAAGCCGTGGAGGCCAAGAAGCGGATCGGGTACGTGCCGGAGGCTGCGGCGCTCTTCGAAAGCCTCTCGGGACAGGAATTCCTGGAGCTGACGGGCCGCCTGCAGGAGGTGCCGGAAGATCTGCTCCAATTCCGAATCGCCAGATTCCTCCAGATTTTCGACTTGACCGGAGTTCGCCTCCGGCGTCTGGACGGCTACTCCAAGGGCATGCGCCAGAAGGTGCTCCTGAGCGCCGCCCTGCTGCACGATCCCGACGTGCTGATGCTGGACGAGCCTCTCTCCGGTCTGGACGTCAACGCCGGACTGATGGTTCGGGACCTGATCGGCGCCCTGGCTGCCGAGGGCAAGACCGTACTCTACAGCTCGCACGTCCTGGACGTGGTGGAACGCGTTTGCGACCGCGCCCTGATCATCCACGACGGCCGTCTCATCGCAGACGGGTCGCTGGAAGCGCTGAAGGCCTCCATCGAGGGGGACCGCCTGGAAGATGTCTTTCGGCAACTGACCCATGCAGAGGAGACGATGAGCGGCGTTTCCGAAATCATCGAGGCGCTCCGGGCATGAAGGCGCTTCTCATGAAGGCGCTTGATCGGCTGGGCAAACGCCTCTTCCATGGCCCGGAATTCACGGCGCTGCTGCGCCGATGCGGCATCGAGCCCCGCCGATACCGGATTCTGGTCGATCTGTTCGAGACGCTCGGAAAACGGCAGGAATTCGCCCGGATGGGTTCCGATGCCTACTCCATGCGCACCTTGACCATCATCTGGTTCTTTTTTTCCGGCGGTTTGAGCGTTTTGATGGCAGCTTTCGGCGCCGGCGCAGGAGTTTATCTCCTGGTCTTTCTCGCGCTCACCGCTTTCCAACTCAGCATGCTCCTGGTCCCCGAGATCGCCGAGGGACTCGTGAACCCGGTCGAGGGACTGATTCTGGCTCATCAGCCGGTCAACGGCGCCACCTGGCTGGCCGCCAAGCTGACCCATCTGATCAGGATCGTATTCTACGTCGTGGCGGCGGTCAACGTCGTGCCGGCGTTCGTTCCCCTGCTCGGTCCCGGTGGAGAAGGGTTCTCGCCATTGGTCTATCCCATCCTGCATCTTTTGGCGGCACTCGGGGTCGGGCTGGTGGTGGGGTTCCTCTGCTGCAGCCTCTTCGGGTGGCTGGTTCGCTTCATTCCCGTCCGGCGTCTCAAGGCGGCCGCGGCCATGGTCCAGGTCATTCCCATGTTTTTTGCGGCGGGTCTCCAGTTCTTGAGTGCGTCGGGTGCTCTGGTAAACGAGCTGCCGGATTGGTTCATGTCCATAGGGCCGCCCGAAGCCTGGCTCGGAATCGGCAACGTGGTTCCCGGGGGATTCCCGGCGCTGCTGGGCGTGCTGGCCGTTGCGCTCATAGCGGCCGCAGCCGTACCAGGGTTGCGGGCACTCTCCGTGGATCATCTGATCCGCGTCTCGAGCCTGATGCACTCAGGCGCCGGGGTGCGCAGGCGCGTCTTGAGGGGATGGTCGTTGGGGCCGCAATTCGCAAGGTTCGCCGGCGGTCAGGCCGGCCGCGCCGGGTACGAGTATCTGCGCTCAATGGTTTTGAGAGACTGGCAATTCCGGAAGAACATGGCCGTCAACACGCCGTACCTGTTTATCGGCCTCATCGTCCTGCTCGTTGCAGGCACCGAGACCACTCCGTTCGCTGCCGGCTTCGCCTACACTCACTTCCTGCCCCACCTGATCGGAGTGATGGTTCTTTTCACTTGCCTCTTCCTGGCATACGGCAATAACCACAAGGCGGTCTGGCCGTTTGCCATCGCGCCGGACTCTTCCTTCCATCCGTTCGCCAGGGGAACCCATGGCGGACTCTGGCTCCTGCTGGTGGTCTTTCCCAACTTCATCTGCTTCCTCGTGCTGGCTTGGTCCTGGGGCGTCAGGGATGCGCTGTGGCTCATCGCTTTCAGCACCGCCGTGGGCTCCCTGTATCTGGCAGTCGGCCTCCGATTGATCGACGGAATTCCCTTCGGAAAACAGACCCCGCCCGCTCGGCAGGTCGTCACCATGGCGATGATGGTGGTTTACTTCGTAGTTCTGAGTTTGGCCATGGGGATCCAGTACCTCGTGTTCCGATCCGGCGTGGCGGTTGCCGCCGTGACGATCATGGTGAGCGTCGGTGCCTACTGTCTGACCCTGGCGACGCTGGCCGATTTCGAGTCCCGCATTCGGCAAAGTCTGAATCCGGGTGCAGCGCGGCAATTTCTCGCCTTCGTACAACCGAAAACGGAGTAGCATGACCGGGGAGAACGTCGACTTCGGCGCCGGCCCTCGCCGCCGTCAGACCACCCGGTAGGGCTCCAGCACCTCCCAGTTCGGCTCCATGGCCAATCCGGGGCTTTGGGGAACGCGCACGCAACCGTCCTCGTCCAGGGTCAGCGACTCCTTGAATATCTGCCCGTGCAACGGGTTCACCGTCTCCCGGTAGAACTCCAGGATCAGGCCGTTGGGAATGGCGGCCACCAGGTGGATGTGCACCTCCTGGGCCCCATGGGGGGCGATGTGCAGGTCGTGGGCCGCCGCCAGCGAGGCCACGTTCATGAACTCGGTGATTCCACCCAGGATCTGGGCGTCGGCGTTGAGAATGGACGCCGAACCGTGCTGGATCAGATCCCGAAAGCCGTAACGAGTGTATTCGTTCTCCCCAGTGGCGACGGGAATGGAGGACGCCCGGGCGACCCGGGCGTGTCCCTCGTAGTCGTCCGGCGCCACCGGCTCCTCGAACCAGAAGACGTCGTAGGGTTCCATCTTCCTGGCGATTTCAACGGCCTGGTAGGCGACGTAGGCGTTGTTGGCATCGACCATCAACTTGACGTCGGGTCCGATGGTCTCGCGCACGACCCGAACCCGCTCCACGTCCTGGTTGATCTCCACTCCGCCGATCTTCATCTTCACGGCCCGGGCGCCCAGTTTCAGGCTCTCCTCCATTTCCTGCGCCAGCTCCCGGAGGCCCTTGCCCTCTTCGTAGTAGCCGCCGGCGACGTAGGTGGGAATACGGTCCCGGAACCCGCCCAGGAGTTTGTGAACCGGTTTCCCGAGGGCCTTCCCCATCAGATCCCAGAGGGCGATGTCCACGGCGCTGATGATCCAGGTGGTCAGGCCCCGGCGGCCCACAACCTTGGGCAGCCACATGTTCTCCCAGATCCGGCGGTAGTTGAACGGATCCTCTCCCATCAGGGCATCCCTGAAATGTTCCACCAGCGCGACGGTCATGGACGCCGACAAACCGGGACCGCCTGCCCACCCCACACCGGTGACCCCTTCATCGGTGTGCACGCAAACCAGGTTCAGCCGCACCGTGGCGTAGGTGTATTTGCCGTTGCTGATGGGCCGTGGCCGAGGCCAGGAATAGCACTGTACGGTCACGTCATTGATCTTCATCTCCGATGCTCCTTGCTCCGGCACGATAGCAGTCCGAACGGAAAGTCGCCACGGCCCGGCGACAGCGGCGGAAACTGTGGGCGACGGCCTGTTCGTGAGATTCCATACTTCTGCAGCGGGTATTTTTTCCCGGCGGATTCACCGCAGAGTGGTGGTGGGATGCGTCGCTGGCCCGTGATACGATGAGTTCCAATTTGCAAGGTAACGAAGATCACAGAATCGCACTGCCATCGAAATGACCGCTCATTTGATCCGACCGACCCGACGGCGCTTTCAACGGGATTTGGGGATGGCCCTTGCCGGCGGCGGCTGGATTCTCCCCATGGCCCACGCGGCAACCGAGTCCTCGACCGGTAGCGGCGGGGACGTCCCGCCGGCCTGCAATTTCCGATCCTCCTTCATGACCTGGGATTACCCGCCCCCGGCCTACACCGAGAAGCACGACATCCCCTACGGAAACATGGCCCGGATCCAATTGGACGCCATGATCGACGTCATCGACGATTCCAGCGGCGAGAGGGTGCGGTTCGTTCTGATCCAGCCCTGCCGGACCGAGCGCGTCTACAAGGAGGACCGCCTCTTCCAGATCCCCAGCGCCGAGTATCGCGTGATCTATTCCCTGGAGCAGCAGCGCAGCGTCGGCAAGGGAATGACCTACGGGGGGCGGAGGTCGGTTGGGAAATTGGTGAAAGACAGCTATCGGTCCCTGGTCATCGACGTGGCGACCTTCCCGAACA
The DNA here is from genome assembly GCA_965116695.1 of Acidobacteriota bacterium. Classification (GTDB taxonomy): domain Bacteria; phylum Acidobacteriota; class UBA6911; order RPQK01; family JAJDTT01; genus JAJDTT01. Next base: position 4,858,870 of record OZ220706.1, on the reverse strand, counting down.
CCCAGGTTCTCCAGACTCCCGCCGAAGTCAACGAGGCGACGGGGGCCAACCATCCCTTGGTGGGGCGCACCGAGATCAAGGATCCGAAACGTCCACTGCGATACGTCATCGAATACCCCATCAAGACGATGAATTTCATGCCCAAGGACAATTCCTACCAGATCGATACGGGCCCCCTCCTGGTCCCCGATTTCGATCTGGATCAGGCCTCGGCCATCGACCGGCTGGAGATGGCCCACGTCGCGTTCAACCACAAGGCTCCGAATCTGGCCGAGTTCATTCTGCGGCAGCCCACGCCGGTCATGGACGACTCCAACCGGGAGCTCTGCCGGGTTCTCCACTACTCCAAAGTCCGTGTCCATTCAGCTCGAAATACCCTGCTGGCCGGGATGGCCTAACCGATTCACTCGGGAGATTCGCATCATGCCGATCAGAACCATGTTCCCTTCTTCCTCCCTCATTCGCTCATGCTTACGCCGCTTTCTGCGTCGGCCGGGGATCTCGGCGGTGGTCCTTTTGGCCGTCGTCACCCTCCTGCCCGCCCAGACCGACACCGGCACCATCCGCGGCTTCGTCTACGATGAGACCCGGGCCGTCCTCCCCGGCGTCTCCGTCACCGCCACCTACCAGGGCCGCGGCGTGGTCCGCGAGACCCTCACTTCGGATCTCGGCGAATACGTCCTGAGCCGCATCGATCCGGGCCTCTATACGCTCCGCTTCGAGTTGCCGGGGTTCGCTCCCCTGGTGGTCGAGGATCTGGAGGTGCTGGTGGGAGGGACCCAGACCTTTTCTCCGGAGATCGTGGTGGCCGCCGAGGCCGTCGTCATCACCGCGGAAGCGAACCGGACCGTGATCGCCCACGACAAGGTCCACCAATCCAATCACATCGATTCCGCCAGCATCGACGACCTTCCCATCAACCGCCGCGACTACCTGGATCTGGCGCTTCTGACTCCCGGAGTGGTGGACTCGAACTACGTGGCGGACGACCGGGACTTCCGCATCGCCCCGACGCCCGCGTCCGGACTGGGCATCGGCGGCGGCGGCGGCCGCGGCAACACCTTCACCATCGACGGCCTGAACAACAATTACGGCACCGGCGCCGTCCGGTCCTCCGTCACCCAGGAGGCGATCCAGGAGTTTCAGATCAACCGCAATTCGTTCTCGGCGGAGCTGGGCGGTGCACCCGGCGGCGCCATCAACATCGTCACCAAGGGGGGGACCAACGAATTTCGCGGGTCCATCTTCGGCGTGCTCCGCAACCGCCATATCCAGGCCCGCAACTACTTCGACCCGTCCGAGTCGGCCTACACCAGGGCCCAGAGCGGGGGATCCTTCGGAGGCCCCATCCTGCGCGACAGGACGTTCTTCTTCGCCGCCTACGAACGCCTCGACCGTCACGAGTCGGCGTTCGTGCCCCTGCTGCAGGACCGGTCGTTTCTCCACGAATTGAAGCCCACGCAGCAGGCCTTGGCCGATCTGCTCACCAGCCCTGCCGTGCCGGGGTTTCTGGTCCCTGCGGCAAAGGAACTCGTCCAGGCGCTGACTCCGGGCAACCATCCCCACGTCGTCCAGCTTTTCGAGAGCAACAGCGGGGTCTTCCCCTTCTCGGAAGAACGGCAGCAATTCATCACCCGCATCGACCATGCGGTGGGGCCCGGACACGATCTCTTCTTCCGAGGCAACTGGACGGGCCTGAACAGTCAGCACACCAACTTCGGTTCGCTGGTGGCCCGCAGCCGGGGACGCAATAACGACGTCAACGACTTCACCATCGGATTGGGCAACAACTGGGTGATCAGTCCGGAATGGATCAGCGAAACCTGGTTGGCGGTCGGGTACCACGACTCCGGCGTCTACCCCACCGATCCGCACGGCCCCTCCATCGATATCAGCGGGTACGGTAATTTCGGACGGGACTTCATCCTGCCGACCCGGAACGTCGAACGCGTGTACCAGGCACGGCAGAACTTCACCTACGTCCATGGAAGCCATACGGTGAAGGTCGGTGCGGACGTCCATCCGTTCTACGACAGCGTCCGTTCCGAGACTTTTTTCAGCGGACGGTTCATCTTCGGAGAGGCGGTTCCCCTTTCGCTGCTGATCGACAGCTCCTTTGGATCTCCCGTTTCCCCGCTGATCAAGGGATTGCTGATCGGGGCCGGCAGGCCTCAGTTGGCGGAAGCCGTCGACGAGCCCATCACCTCGCTTCAGGCCTACGCGCTGGGCCTCCCCATCGTCTACCAGCAGGGCTTCGGGAATCCCTACTGGAGCGGGTGGGGACACAACTACGGATTCTTCGTGGAGGATTCGTGGCGTGTCCACCCCAAGTTCCTGCTGACTCTGGGATTGCGCTACGAACTCTTTCGCGCGTCCGATTTCCCCCGGGACAACAACAACTTCGGACCGCGGATGGGATTCGCGTGGAGCCCTGACGCCAAGACCGTGGTGCGCGGCGGCTACGGGATCTTCCACGGCCGGATCGACGGTCAGATCGTCTACATCCACGATCTGCTCTCAGACGAATCCCAGCAGATTTTTCAGGCCTTCGTCCCCCTGACCGGTATCGGCTTCACCAGCGCGCTGACCGGCGAACCGCTCAGCTCCGCGGAAATTTATCAGACGGCCTTGGCCCGGGGCATCCTCGGCAAGCGGCAGATCATGGCAGAGGATCTGGCCATCCACGGACTCACTCCCATGCGGGACCTCCCGTTGCGCGTCGCGTTCTCGGTGGCCGACGATATCGTGAACCCCTATTCTCAACAGGCAAGCCTGGAGATCCAGAGGGAGGCGGGCGGATTCTCCCTTTCGGCCGGCTACAACTTCAACCGCGGCGTCCACATCATCCGGCCTCTGGACATCAACATCTACAAGGCCGGGACCAATGCCGAGGGAAGGCCCATCGTCGGGTTCCACAGGCCGGAGATCCTGCAAAACAACTACTACGGGAGTTGGGCCAACTCCTTTTATCACGCCCTGGTCCTGCAGCTTGAGAAGCGCATTTCCAACAGCTTCACGATCTCGGCCCACCACACCTGGAGCAAGGCGATGGACGAGATGACCGACTACAACTCCTCGTTCCAACCGCATCTGCAATGGGATGCGCGGGCGGAGATGGCCCTCTCCTCCTACCACCGGGGACACCGGTTCGTCATCCGCACCCTGGGGAAACTCCCCTGGAAAGCGGGCCGGGGAAGGGGATTCGGACACAACGTGTTCGGCGACCTGACCCTTTCCGGCATTCTCACGGCGCGCTCGTTCGCCCCCTTCAACCTCAATGCGGGGTACGACAACGTGGGCGACCGTCACACCGACACGCACCGGCCGTGGGGGCTGGGACGCAACGTCGGGATCGGACCCGACTTTTTCAGCATCGACATGCGCGTGAAGCGCCGGGTCGTGTTGAGGGAGGACACGAGCGTGGACGTGGCCGTGGAGGCCTTCAACCTGCTCAACCGAACCAACTTCAAGCACGTCAACGGCGAAGTGGGGACACTCACGCTGGAGGAGCTTCCCTCTTCCTACAAGGGGCGCATCGGCCCCGTAACGCAGCCGTTTTCATACACTGCGGCATTTCCGCCCCGGCAAATCCAGCTCTCCCTCCGGATCAACTTCTGATTTCAGGAACAGGATCAGCAACGAGGAAACCGCCATGTTGAATCGATCGACGCGCCGCCACTTTCAGGGACAATTGGGAGCGGCCCTGGCCGGAGGCGGCTGGATTCTTTCTGCGGGCTGCCAAGCGCCCACGGAAGAGTCCTCGTCAGGAGGCGGCACCGGCGCCCGGCCGGCCTGCGACTTCCAGGCCTCTTTCATGACTTGGGACTTCCCGCCCCCGCCGACCAACGAGAAACACGAACTCCCCTTCGGCAACATGGCCCGAATCCAGTTGGAGGCCATCACCGACGTCATTGACGACTCCAGCGGCGAGAGCGAAAGGTTCATCCTGATCCAGCCCTGCCGGACCGAACGGGTCTACAAGGAGGATCGCCTCTTCCAGATTCCCAGCGGCGAGTATCGCGTGATCTACTCGCTGGACCAGTTTCGAAGCGTCGGCACGCGGATCACGTACCAGGGAGGACGATCGAGGGGCGCGCCGGTGAAGGACAAATTCCGTTCCCTGGCCATCGACGTGGTCACCTATCCCGACACCCAGGTGCTGCAGACTCCCGCGGAAGTCAATGAAGCGACCGGCGCCAACCACCCCATCATGGGCCGGACAGAGATCAAGGATCCTGAGCTTCCACTGCGTTACGTCATCGAGTATCCCGTCAAGACCATGAACTTCATGCCCAAGGACAACTCCTACCAGATCGACACCGGGCCGCTCCTGGTTCCCGATTTCGACCTGGACGCCTCCCCGGTCATCGATCGACTGGAAATGGCCCATGTCGCCTTCAATCACAAGTACCCGGAACTGGCGGAATTCATCCTCCGGCAACCCACGCCGGTGATGGACGAAGAGGGCAAGGAACTCTGCCGGATCCTCCACTACTCCAAGGTCCGGGTCGATTCGGCCCAAAACACGCTGTTGGCGGGCATGGGATAAGATCTTCAGCGCCGTTGGGAAACTCGCTTCAGGATCAGACCCGAAGTCATAACCGGCCGAGACTTGGCTCAATGGGTTTCTTGCGTCGGGTGGGAACCGTGTCCGCGCTCCTGGCGAGCGGCGTCCTGCTGAGCGCCCAGACCGACACCGGCACCATCCGCGGCTACGTTTACGATCAGACCCAGGCCGTCCTCCCGGGGGTGACCGTGGTCGCGACCTACCAGGGCCGCGGCGTCAGCCGGGAAGTCTTCACCTCGGATCTCGGCGAATACGTCCTGAGCCGGGTCGATCCCGGCCTCTACACGCTGAGCTTCGATTTTCCTGGTTTCGCACCCTACAGGGTCCAGGATCTGGAAGTGCGGGTGGGAGAGACCCGGACCTTCTCCCCGAAGCTGGCGGCGGCAGCCCAGGCGATCGAAATCACGGCCGAGGCGACGCGAACCGTCGTCGCCCATGACAAGACCCAACAGTCCAACCACATCGATTCCGTCAGCATCCAGGACCTCCCCATCAACCGCCGCGACTATCTGGACCTGGCACTGCTGATCCCCGGCGTCGTCGACTCGAGCTACGTGGCGGACGACAAAGACCATCGACTCGCCCCGGCCCCCGCGTCCGGCCTCGGCATCGGCGGCGGCGGCGGCCGCGGCAACGCGTTCACCATCGACGGCCTGAACAACAACTACGCCACCGGCGGCGTCCGGTCCTCCATCAGCCAGGACGCGGTGCGGGAGTTTCAGGTCAACCGGAATTCATTCTCCGCCGAACTGGGCGGGGCGCCCGGCGGGGCCATCAACATCGTCACCAAAGGGGGGAACAACGACTTCCGCGGATCCATCTTCGGAGTTCTGCGAAACCGCCGCTTTCAAGCCTACATTCCCAGCATTCCGGATGGCTGGGAATACACCCGGGCTCAGAGCGGGGCGTCCTTCGGCGGTCCCATCGTTCGCGGGAAGACGTTTTTCTTCAGCGCCTACGAGCGTCTCGACCGCCACCAGATGGGATACGTGCCTCTGCTCAGGAGCGAAGCGTTTCTCTACGAGCTGACCCCCTCGCAGCAGGCTCTGGCCGACGCCCTGGCCAACGGCGCGTCCCCACCCCACGCGAGCTCGCTGAACCAACTGCTTTCGACCTCATTGATCCCGGGAAACTACCCCCACGTGGTGTCCCTGTTCGAGGACAACAGCGGCCTCTTCCCCTTCGCAGAGGAGCGCCAGCAGTTCATGAGCCGTTTCGACCATGCGTTCGGGCCCGGACACAATCTCTTCCTGCGCGGGAACTGGACCGGACAGGACAGCGAGAACACCGACTTCGGAGCCTTGGTGGCCCGGAACCGGGGACGCGACCGGCACCTGAACGATTTCTCGCTGGCGCTCGGCAACAGCCTGGTGATGGGACCGAAGTGGATCGGCGAGACCTGGCTGGGATTCGCGTACCACGACTTCGGCATCGAACCCACCGACCCCTTCGGCCCCGCCATCGACATCAACGGATTCGGCCAATTCGGAAGAGACCTGATCCTGCCGATCCGAAACATCGAGCGCATGGGGCAAGCGCGGCAGAACTTCACCTACGTCTCGGGCCAACATACGGTCAAGTTCGGCGCCGACATCTACTCCTTCTATGACAGCGGCCGTTCCGAGACCTTTTTCAGCGGGCGATTCGTCTTTGGAGAGGGCGTCCCCCTTTCGACCGCCATCGACGGCCAGGTCGGCAATGGCGCTTCCCGATCGATCCGGGAGTCGTTGCTGCGATCCGGTTCTCCCCAGTTGGCTGCGGCGGTCGACGAACCCGTGACCTCGCTTCAGGCCTACGCGCTGGGCCTGCCCCTCGCCTACCAGCAGGGTTTCGGCGATCCTCACTGGACCCGATGGGCGAATTCCTTCGGGTTCTTCGTGGAGGACTCGTGGCGGGTCCACCGGAGCTTCCTGTTGACGTTGGGAGTGCGCTACGACCTCTTCCGCAAGGCGGGGTTTCCCCAGGACAGAAACAACTTCGCACCACGCGCCGGTTTCGCCTGGAGCCCCGGCCCCAAGACCGTCGTGCGCGGCGGCTACGGCATCTTTTTTGCCCGGATCAACCGCCAGATCACCCACATCAACGACCTGTTCGGAGAGGAAGCCCAGCAGATCATTCAGGTCTACGTCCCCCGGACCGGCATCCCCGGAATCGAAAGTGCATTGACGGGACAGCCGCTCACGTCGTCGGAAATCTACCGGTCGGTCTTTGAGCGGGGCGTCCTGGGACGACGGCGGATCGGGGCCGAGGATCTGGCGATTCACGGTCTCGTACCGACCCGGGGGCTCCCCTTCCGGGTCGGGTTCGACGTGGCCGGCGACATCGTGAACCCTTACGCCCAGCAGGCCAGCCTGGAGATCCAGAGGGAGGTTGCGGGCTTTGCACTTTCGGCCGGGTACAACTTCAACCGCGGCGCCCACGTGGTCCGTTCTCTCGACGTCAACGTCTATCCCGCCGGGACCAGCGCCCAGGGGCGGCCCATCGCCGGATTTCACAGGCCGGAACTGCTGCAAGCCAACAGGTACGGCAGTTGGGCCAATTCCTTCTATCACGCCCTGCTCCTGCAACTGGAAAGGCGTTTTTCGAAGATCCTCACCCTCTCGGCGCATCACACCTGGAGCAAGGCCATCGACGAGAACACGGACTTCAACTCGGCGTTCCAGCCTCATCTGCAGTGGGACGCGAAGGCGGAACGGGCCCTGTCCTCTTTCCACCGCGGTCACCGCTTCGTCCTGAGAACCATCGGGAACCTCCCCTGGAAGGCCGGCCGGGGACGAGGTCTGCGAAACAACCTGTTCGGCGACCTGACCCTTTCCGGGATCGTCACCAAACGCTCCTTCGCCCCTTTCAATCTCCTCGCCGGATACGACAACGTGGGCGACCGCCACACCAGCACCCACCGGCCCTGGGGCGTGGGCCGGAACGTCGGCATCGGACCCGACTACTTCACCGTGGACATGCGCGTGAAGCGCCGGTTCTCCCTCTTTGAGGACAAGACCCTGGATGTCGTCATCGACGGCTTCAACATGTTTCACCGCACGAACCTGAGGAAGGTCAACGGGACCGTGGGAAAGCTGACCCTGGAGGAACTCCCGTCCTCTTACGAGGGACGCCGGGGACCGGTGACGGAGCCGTTCTCGTTCACCTCCAGGTTTCTGGGGAGGCAGTTTCAGGTGTCTCTTCGGATCAATTTTTGAGGGACAGGGGAATGAGAAAACCTCCCCCACCGGCCGGGGGCAGGCGGTTTCGGATCGGCGATGATGAGGGAGAAAAGAACGTTCTCTTCCCAGGATGCCCCCATGCTTTTCCGGGAGGAGTAACAGCGGGCAGGACAGGTGCGCAAAGCGGGGCGCTTGTATTGCACGTGCCGACTAGCTCACTATTAAATGATGACAACACAAGACTTGACCGTAGGCGACCGCGTCCGACATCCAATGCTGCCTGAATGGGGGATCGGTCAGATCCTCAAAATCGACGGTTCCAAAGCAACCGTGTTTTTTGTTGAGGTCGGCACCAAGATCTTCTCGATGGAATACGTGACCTTGACGATCCTGGATCCACCGCCGAGCCATCCGTTGTTGGATCGATTCGATCCAAAGGCGTCCGGCAGGGATGACTATCGGAGCGTTGACCAATCCATCAAGGGTTTTCTTGACCGATACCCGGAAGGTTTCCACGGTGACCAGTACCTTCGCGAGAAACGTGACTACAAGGTCGAGGCCCGTGAGTTGACCAAGACCATTCTGGGCCGATCCGAGTTGGAGCGGCTGCTGGAAAACGGGAAGTTCGGAGACGTTTGCAGAAACGCTTTGCAGGCAGTGAACAAGACGAACCTGATCTTTCCCAGCGAGAAGACCGCTCTGAGAAACGCTTTGAAACCGAAGAAGCACCAGAAAGCATTTGCGGTGGCGCTAAACTCGCTGCTTCACGGGGAGGAATCGTATCAACGGCGGTTCCGGCGCTTCGCATCCGTACTGGACAAAATGGGGGCGGCCAAATGGACCGTCGCCACCTACTTTCCTTTTCTGCTGTACCCTGACCGGCACCAGTTCATCAAGCCGAAGAATACGCAGAATGCCGCCCGCATCTGCGCTTTCGACATCCTGTACACACCAAAGGTTCGCTGGAAGACGTACAATCGGATGCTGCGGTTCTCGGACTACCTGAAATCTGAACTCGAAACCCTTGAGCCACGGGACAATATCGACGTCCAAAACTTCATGTGGGCGATCGCGCAAGGATGATTGGCGCGGCCATGATGCCGGGCTTGTGGCAGGCCGGCTCCGGGTACCCGGATCAACGCTTTCGCGCGGTAATCAGACTCCGATGACACTTCATTGGGGCGCATTCGAAATCGTTGAATCCGGCGGCCTCGAGTAGGCCGTTCAGTTCCGAGACCGAATAGCATTTCCCCTCCGTCGAGTACATCAGCAACACCGAGTACTCCGCGACCTCCAACGGCCCCGTTTTGTCAGCGTCGATGTGGGTATCGTGAATGGCGATCAACCCTCCGGGCAGGAGCGCATGGAAAGAGCGGGCCAGGACGCGCTCGACGTTGGCCTGGTCCCAGTCGTGCAGAACGTTGGAGAGAAGATGAACATCGTATCCGGAGGGGATCTCGTCGAACATGTCGCCCGCCACGATCCCGATTCGGCCGGCAAGGTCCATCCTGCTGACAAAACCTCCCGCCACGGTGTCCGCGGGCGGTTTCTCCAGGATGGAGGCCTGGAGTTGAGGGTATTGCAGGACCAGGTGGCAGGCGTAGATCCCTGAACCGCCGCCGATGTCCAGCAACCGGGTTCGGTCGCCGCAGTTCAAGGACTTGGCCAGGAGAGGAGCGAAGTAGGCGCCGCGGCTGTCCATGGCAGCCGTGAACGACTCGGCGAATCCCGCGTCCTCCATGGCGGACACCCACTCCTGCTGGTTGCTGTCGGCCCAGCTTGCGGGCTCGCCGGTGCGGAGCACCCTCAGCATCGACCGGCAGGCGGAGCGCTGTCCCAGGGAGGCAAAGTAAGGAATCAGGCTCTGCTTTGAACCTCGGGTCAGGAAGGACCTGGAAAGCGGAGTCAGTCCGAAGCGTCCGTCCCGGCGCTCCACCAGGCCCATGGCGGTGAACAGGGTCATCATCACGTCCGCCGGACGGTCCCGGATGCCCAGCGTGGAACAGATCTCGTGCCGGTTCAGGGCACGGGTCTCCAACCGGGAGAAGAGATCCAGATGAACGGCGGCGGCAAGGAGCAGGTCGGCGGCGTAGATGCTGTCGCGGGCGCGGAACAGGCTGGCGGGATTCGGCACGCCGACGTCTCCGATCTCGGTCATGGGTTGTGTCCCTGGGCCGGGCGGCCCATTCGATGGTCTGCTACCACACTTCTTCGAAAATCCGCATCCAGTTCCCACCCAGGATCTTCAGCGTGTCCTCGTCCGAGTACCCCCGGTTCAACAGAGCTTCCGCCAGATTCGGGAATTCGTGCGGTCCCTCCAGACCCTTGGGCTGGAAGGAGAGATTCAGGTAGTCCAGGGACGTGTCGCTGAAGGTGGAGGGGTAGCCGGTCCCCTGCTGGGAGGTGATGTAGCGCCAGAAGGAGAGCGGCTGATCCTGGGTATTGTCGGTTCCCACCGCCACGTGATCGACGCCGACCCGCTGCACCATGTCGTCGATGGCGTCGATGTAGTCCTCCAGGGTCGACTCGAACCGCTTCGGCAGAAAATTGCAGAACGGGGTCGTTCCCACCACGCCGCCCTTGGCCGCCAACCGCTTCAGCGCCTGGTCCTGCTTGTTCCTGGGATGGTCGTAGAAGGCCCGCGCATTGGCATGGGTGACGGTCACTGGTTTCTCCGAAACCTCGATGGCCTCCAGCGTCGTCCGGTCCCCCACGTGGGAGAGGTCGATGAGGATCCCCAGGCGGTTCATCTCCCGCACCGCGTCCACGCCGAAGTTGCTCAAGCCGTCGTCGCGGCGCTCGAAGCAACCGTTGCCCAGCAGATTCCGCTCGTGGTACGTGAGCTGAATGACCTTGACCCCCAGCGCGTGAAAGAGGCCCAGCCGATCCAGGTCGTTCTCGATGGGCGAGGCGTTCTGGAAGCTGAGGATGACGCCGGTGCGGCCGGACCGCTTGGCTTTCCGGATGTCCTCCGTGCTCTTGACCTGGACGATGTCGTCCTGCTCCCGGAAACGGCGCAGCCAGCCGGCGACGTTGTCCATGGTCTCCTGAAAGCCCTCCCAGGTCGCCAGGGTGGCGCTGATGGCGGTGATGCGGCCCTGTTGCAGGCTCACGTACACCGCCGGGCTGTCCCAGTTGCTCACGTTGAGGCCGTCGATGACGATGGCGCCGTCGTAAAGTGCTCTCGCCCGCTCACTCATGTGCAGTCCTCCCGACGGAATTTTCGCACGCGGTTCCGGAGGTCGTTTCGAGGCAACGCCTACCCGAAACGGTTGCCGATCCGAAACAGATCCCCCAAAGGATTGTGCTTTTCCTCCAATGCGTCGGCGACGACGGGTCCGATGGAGCCGCCGAACTTGAAGCCGTGGCCGCTGCCGCAGCCGGCGATCAGGATCCGCCGGGCGCCGGGCGCCCAATCGATGACGAAATGGTCGTCCGGAGTGTTGGTGTACAGGCAGGAGCGCCCGCCCACCATTTCGGCTCCGTGCAGGCCGGGCATGCGCTCCTGGATGAATCGGGAGACCATTTCCAGAAAGCGCCCGGTGTTGGTCCGCTCCACGTCCGGGTGGGTCTCGTCCACCTTGAGATCGTCGGCGACCTTGACGTAGCCCTCCACCAGCATGGGAAACCCGTACCAGGCTTCCTCACCCGTGTTCACCGACCAGACGGGAAGGTTCCGCCGGCTGAAGAGCTCCCGGTCCCGGGGAACGAAAAACGCCATCTGATTGCGGGTCAGGTACAGGGATCCGGCAAGCGTCGGCCAGAGTCGGACGATCCAGGCGCCTGCGGCCGCCACGACCCGATCGAAGACCAGGGGCCGGTCGCCGCAACTGACGCGCACGGCGCCGTCTTTCTCCTCCAGGCCGGAGACCGGGGTCCCGGATCGGACCTCGATTCCCCGGGCCCCGGCCAGATCGGCCAGATCGGCCACCGCCTGTCCGCTGCGGAGGTAGCCGGTCCATGGGTCGAAGCGAACCTTGTCGTCGTCATGGAAACGGAAATGGGGAAATCGGTCCCGAGCTTCCTGCACGGTCAAGTACTGGGAACTGTCCTCGGTCAGATCCGGGCCCGACCAGGTCCGATAGTGGGAAATGTAGTGGGAAGATCCGCTGACGATGGACACCTGTCCCGTCCGGAAGAGGAATGATCCGCCCATCTGTTCCTGCCATTTCGTCCACTGGCGCTCGGCGCGTTCCACCAGCTCGACGTAGGCTTCGTGCTGATACCCGATTCGGCGGATGACCTTGGAGACGTCGTTGGAGCTGGCCCTGGGTCCGGGAATCCCCTCCTGCTCCAGTATGGTCACCCGGTGGCCCCGGTCTCGAAGCTCGAGCGCTGCCGCCAGACCGAAAATGCCGGCGCCCACCACCCCTACGTTCATGAGCGCCATCATACTGGCGGAAATCACGAAATACGAACCGGGAATGGGGCGAATTGTGCGCAGCGGGACGTGTACGATAGGAGTACGTCACAGCCGGGGAGGAAGCCGATGATCTCAAGCAACTTGGCCTGTCGAACTGCAATCCGGAGCCTCGCGGTCCTCATCTTCGTTCTGATGTTTTGGATTCCCGGCGCGGCGCGGGAGCACGCCGCCTACGACATGGGCTCGAAGCGGGAGTTGTTCGTGGACGGCTTCCTGATCGGGGAGCGGTCCGGAGTGCGCCTGCAAATGCATCATCCCATGCCCAAAGAGATCGTGATGCACCACGACAAGCTCTGGGAGGGCAACGGCTGCAACTACTACTCCATCTTTCGCGATGGAGACCTCTTTCGGATGTACTACGACTCCTGGGCCCATGAGCCGTCGAGCATTCCGGTCCACGACGTCTTCATCGGTTACGCGGAGAGCCGGGACGGCAAGACGTGGACCCGGCCGGAGGTCGGACTCTTCGAGTTCAACGGTTCCAGGAAGAACAACATCGTCTGGGCCAGTGAGAAACTGGACAATTGGGGAGCGTTCAAGGACACCAATCCCGACTGCGCCCCGGAGGCCCGGTACAAGGCCTTCTACAACGGCAACGGCGGCCTCATGGCGGCCCAGTCGCCGGACGGCATCCGCTGGTCCCCGGTCCGGGACGAGCCGGTCCTCACCGACGGCGCCTTCGACAGCCACAACCTGGCGTTCTGGGACCACCGGAAGGGCCACTACCGGGCCTACTACCGGGATTTCAGGGAGGGCCTCCGGGACATCAAGACCGCCACCTCCAAGGATTTCGTCCATTGGACACCCGGCGACTGGCTGGAGTACCCGGGAGCGCCGCCCGAGCAGCTCTACACCAACAACATCATTCCCTACTACCGGGCGCCCCACATCTACCTGGGCTTTCCGGCCCGCTACCTGGACCGGGGCTGGTCCGACGCCATGCGGGCGTTGCCGGAGCTGGAGGAACGCATTGCGCGGTCCAAGGTCCGCAACTACACCACGGCGTCGGGCCGGAAGGTGACCTCGGAGCGGTACGGGACCGCCCTCACCGACGGGCTCTTCATGAGCAGCCGCGACGGCCAGGTGTTCCACCGCTGGGGAGAAGCCTTCATCCGGCCGGGGCTCCGCTACACCGACAACTGGGTTTACGGCGACAACTATCAGAACTGGGGGCTGATCGAGACCGAGTCGGATCTGCCGGGCGCGCCCGATGAGATCTCCATCTACGCCACGGAACATTATTGGAGAGGCGCCTACACCAATCTGCGCCGGTTCGTTCTTCGGGTGGATGGCTTCGTCTCCGTCAACGCTCCCGCCAAGGGAGGCGAGTTCACCACCCGGCTCCTCAGGTTCGACGGCGATCGGCTGGAGATGAACTTCTCCACGTCCGTCGCCGGAAGCGTGAGGGTGGAGATCCAGGACGCCGGCGGCAAGCCCCTGCCCGGCTACGCCTTGGACGACTGCCCCGAGATCTTCGGAGATCACCTGGAACGGGTGGTCCACTGGAAGAAGGGTCCCGGCGTCGGCGCACTCTCCGGCAAGACGATTCGGCTACGCTTCGTCATGAAGGACGCCGACTTGTATTCGATCCGGTTCCGGTAGGAAGGGGGGACATTCCTGTCCCCCCGTCTTCGTAGCCTGCTCCGTTTTCGATGTTGCGGGACGGGGAAGAGCGGGGGTAGGAAAACCCCCGCTCCTATCTTGCCGGAACCGGTCCCCTGGTGTACAACCGGAGGCGGATGGGAGGTTGGGTCATGCGGAACTCGACGTTGGTTTTGTTGATTCTGCCAGGGATTCTGGCGTGTCTGGCGGGAACGGCCTTGGCTTCGGGACAGATCAGTTGGAAGGCCTCGGGCAAGGGAGGCGCCGTGGCGGCCGGGCACCCGGACGCTGTGGCGGCCGGCATCCGGATGCTGGAAGCGGGCGGCAATGCCGCCGATGCGGCCGCGGCCACGCTGCTGGCGCTCTCGGTGACCGACTACGGCATGTTCGCCATCGGCGGCGAGATCCCGTTCCTGATCTACGACGCCGAGAAGAAGGAGGTGAAGGTCCTCTCCGGCCTGGGGCGCGCCCCTCTGGATCAGGCCGCCATCGACTGGTACTACACCAACACCATCCCGGCCCAGGGCAGCATGAAGGCCGCTCCGACGCCGGGCGCGGTGGACCTTTGCATCACCGCCCTGAAGCTGTACGGCACCAAGTCCTTCGAGGAAGCGTCGGCCCCGGTGCTGGAGGTCCTGGACGCCGGATCGGAGGAGTGGCATCCCAAGTTGGCCGTCACCTTCCGGAAGCTGGTGGAAGCGGAGCAGGAGGCTTCGGGAAGCCGCGAGGAGAAGCTGACGGCGGCCCGGGACCGCTTCTACAAGGGGGACGTGGCCGACGAGTTGGAGGCGTGGTACATCGCCACCGGATCCTTCCTCCGAAAGAAGGACCTGGCCGCCCACGTGACCCGCGTCGAAGATCCGGTCTCGGTGGACTACCGGGGCTATACCGTCTACAAGTGTCCGCCCTGGACCCAGGGGCCGGTGCTGTGCCAGACCCTGAGTTTGCTGGAGGGGTACGACCTGAAGCAGATGGGCCATCTCTCCTCCGGCTACATCCACACCCTCACCGAGGCGTTGAAGCTGGCCTTTGCCGACCGGGACGAATATTACGGCGACCCCCTCTTCGCCCAGGTCCCCATGAAGACCCTCCTGTCCCGGGGCTATGCGCGGGTCCGCCGCTCGCTGATCGATCCGGACCGGGCGTCCCTGGAGCGCCGTCCCGGAGACCCGTACCACATGAAGCCCCTCAAAGGCATGATGCTGGCGGGCGACAACCCGAACCGGATTCCCATCAGCGACACCACCACCTGCGTGGTGGCGGACAAGTGGGGCAACGTGGTGGCCGCCACCCCCAGTTGCAACCTTTCGGGGAACGTACCGGGACCCTCAGGCGTTACCACGGGGAACCGGCTCCGGAGCCTGAACACCACCCGGGGCCATCCCAATCGCATCCAGCCGGGCAAGCGGCCCCGCATCACCCTGACGCCCACCCTGGTCACGAGGGACGGCAAGCCGATCATCGCCATCAGCGTCGCGGGGGGCGACCTCCAGGACCAGACCACCCTGAACGTGCTGTTGAACCACGTGGAGTTCGGCATGCTCCCGGACAAGGCGGTGACGGCGTCCCGTTTCAATACGGACCACCACCAGAATTCCTTCGATCCGAATCCGAACCGTGACGAGGCTTTCGTCAAGGCGGGAAGCCTGCGGGTCCACAGCGGCGTCGGAGAGCAGGTCCAGGAGGAATTGAAGCGAAAGGGGCACCGTCTGACCACCACCGACGGCTTCATCGCCCGGCCGGTGATGCTCTACATCGATCAGGAGAAGGGCGTCATCCACGCTGCGGGCGATCCGGCCGCGGGCCGCCACGCCGCCGCCATCGAGTAGTTTTCCGATCGGAGGGGGGACATTCCTGTCCCCATTCTTCATTGTTGTCTTGGAGGGGGGACATTCCTGTCCCCCATTCTTCATTGTTGTCGTCGGTGTTCGGCGGCCAAAAGCCGGCGCTCCGCTACCACGGAAACGCGAACGTCGGCTGGTTCACGTAGCGCTTCATCTGAATGGAGAGGCGCGACCCCGCTCCGGCGCCCAGGCGGACGGTGAACTTGGAATCTCCCACCTCGATCCGCTTCCCACCGGCAGTGACCGCCACCGCGTCGTGCTCGGCGTAGGCGCCGGTCTGAACCACGATCTCGCGACCCTCCACAGGGTTGGTGTTCACCAGCACGACGGTGACGCCGCCGGGTCCGATCTCTTCCACCAGAGCCCCAACCCCCCGGGGCAGTCCCGGCCGCCTCTCCCCGGCATCGAAATACCGGAGCTGCGCATGGACCACGTTGCCGCCGCTGCCCGGGTCGTTGGCTCCGAGCATGAGGTTGTGGAGGCTGCCGACCGAGGTGACCACCGGCATGTGGGGCGCCTGCCGGGTGTCCGCCGTCCGGGAGTCCTCCCGCACCTTTTGGACCTGCCTTCGGATCACGTCCAGATTCTGCGCCATCGCCTCCATGGGAAAGTCCGGGTCTTCCCCCCGCAGGTAACGGACCCAGGGCTCTTCCGCAACCCGGGGCAGGTCGGCCTCATCCAGGGTCCAGGTGTAGATGTCGGTCAACTCCGGCAGCGACCAGAAATTGACGTTCCCGCCGCGGCGCGCGGTGTTGTCGATGTAGGCGTACCAACCGTCGTCGCCGTACTTGTGCGGGACCATGAGGCGGCCGTCGATGACCTTCTGCGCCGCGTACATGTTCTCGATCTGCGTTCGCAACGTGTCCACGTACTTGCGGTCGCCCGTGAGCAGGAACGCGATACCGAAACCGACCCGGGCGCCCCGCATCACGTAGTTGTTGCCCGGATTGTCCGATCCGTCGGCCGACTTGGGACGGAAGTTCCAGCCGTAGACTCCGCCCCACCACTTGCCGTCCCACTCCCCTCCGATGGACCCGTCGAGTCCGATGTTGCTGGGAAGGTTACCGCCGTTGCGCGCTGCCCGATCGACCCAGGCGTCGACATACTCCAGAATCCAGTTTCGGTACTTCTCCTCCCCGGTCAACAGGTACGCGGTCATGGCCAGGTTCGTGGCCAGCATGTTCTGGGGGTGGTCGCCGCTCAGGTTGACCGTGTATCCCATCCGGGTCCAGCGTTCGGTTCTCGGGGGCTGCCCCGGCCGGGGATCGTGGCGGGGACGCGGGTTCCCGCCCCAGTGATACTCCGTGGCCGGCGTCAGAAGCGGTCCCCGGCTCCCGTTGAACAGGCTTCGGATGATCTTCTTCTCCGGGTCGTAGTTGGGAGCCTCGGGATCCTCGTTCATGTAGAACCCGGCATAGCGCCGGGCCCGGATCAGGTATTGCGGGTCCTGAGGGCGGGCGAGTCCGTACCAGTACCAGGGCGCCATCCCCTCGCCCGTGTGTTCCCAGTCGAGTTGAGGGCAGAACTCCCGGTAGAACATCCCGTCCTTGGCCGCCGCCACCAGCGGTTCCCGGGCTTCGGTGAACTGGTCGAGGTGCCCTTCCCAGATCTTCTTGTGCAGGGCCAGGATCTCCGGCGGCCCACCCAGCATGTAGAGGACGGGCAGGTCGCGGTATGTCTCGGTGACGTCGTCGGGGCCGTCCATTGCGCCCCAGTTGGCGGTGATCCGCATCCAGCCGCGGACGTCGACGTACTTCTCGGCCGCCACGAACGCCGCCTCGGCATTGGAATCGATGAGCGCCCACTGGGCCAGGGCCCAGGCGGGCGGAGGCATCGGCGTGGTGATCTCGATGGCGGGTTTCGCCAGGGTCATCGATCCGGTCACGAGACCGAGAGCGACGCAGATGACGGTGAACCGGGATATTTTCCGGTTTGGAACTGATGCGGCCATTTTTCCCTCCCCATGTCATGATAGTCCCTTCCGGCGGCAGAGGAGCAACCACAAGGGTTCCCCCTACGCTATTCTTGTACAAATGGGCGAAAAATCGGTAGGGGCTCCCCTTGTGGGTGCCCTCTTCGGTCCAAAACCGGGCAGGACGTGGGAATTGAGGAGGCAAGAATGAAGTTTGCTGTGCGAGTACTGATGTTTGCGGCTGTCCTGGTGCTTCTGGCACCGGCACAGAGTGGTGTCATGGCGGGAACAGAGGATAAGGATGGGCCGCTCCGGATCGGGTCCCGCCTGGAACTGTTCGTGGACGACTACGTTATCGAGTCCATGGACGGGGTTCGCCTCCGGCTTCAGACGCCGCAGCCGGCGGGCATCGTCATGAATCACGACAAGCCCTGGGAAGGCACCACCAGCGCCTACCATTCGGTTTTCCAGGACGGGGACCTCTTCCGCATGTACTACCGGGGCAGCAGCCACGCCGGATACACGATCCAGTCGCTGATGAAACCGGGCGAGACGCCCATTCCCGAACATGAGCAGGTGGCCTGCTACGCCGAGAGCCGGGACGGCATCCACTGGAACCGTCCCTCCCTGGGGCTGATCGAGTTCGAGGGGTCCAAGGACAACAACATCGTCTGGATCGGAAACCGGGCCGGGGGCCACAACTTCGCCCCCTTCAAGGACGGAAATCCCGATGCTCCCGATTCACAGCGCTACAAGGCCGTGGGCTCGAGCAATATCGGCGGCAAACCGGTCCTGCTGGGTTTCGTTTCTCCCGACGGAATCCACTGGAGCAAGGTCCGGGACGAGCCCATCATCACCGACGGCCACTTCGATTCCCTGAACGTCGCCTTCTGGGATTCGGTGCGGCAGCGTTACTCGGCTATCTACCGGTCCGGTCATGAAGGCGTTCGGTCTTTCAAGTTCTCTCATACCGGGAATTTCGTCGACTGGCCCCCTGCTGGCACATATGCCGACTACGGAGACACTCCCCGGGAGCAGCTCTACACCAACTCCACCACGCCCTATTTCCGAGCGCCTCACATCTACGTGGCCTTTCCCAAGCGCTTGGTTCAGTGGAGGACGTTTCACACCGACGTTTCCGGCTCAGGAGTATCGGAAGGCGTCTTCTTGAGCAGCCGGGACGGAGTGCACTGGGACCGGCGCTTCATGGAGGCTTTCGTGCGGCCCGGACGGGACGCCAGGAGCTGGGTCCATCGCACCAACATGATCGCTGCCGGAGTGCTGCCCACCGCCGACGATGAGATATCGATCTACGTGTCCCGCCACTACACTTCTCCCAGCGCTCACCTGGAGCGGATGGTCCTGCGCACCGACGGGTTCGTGTCCGCTTCTGCCGGCTACGGCGGCGGGGAGTTGGTGACCAAGCCCCTGGTTTTCCAGGGAAACAACCTGGTCCTCAATTTCGCCACGTCGGCCGCCGGAAGCATCCACCTGGAGATCCAGGACGCCGAAGGCAATCCGCTTCCGGGTTTCGCCCTGGAGGAATCGCCTCTGATCTGGGGAGATGAAATCGAGCACACCGTCCGCTGGGAGCGTTCCCATTCCAGGGCCACCACTGACGAGCCCCTGAGACGGATCACCGGGAAACCGGTGCGGCTCCGCTTCGTCATGAAGGACGCCGACCTGTTTTCGCTGAGATTCCGGTAGGCCGGAGAATCGAGTCTACGCGAAGGTGATGGACCTTGACCCGAATGCCCTGCAGGAACCCGTGCATCTGCAACCCCTTACCGAGCATCCTGCTCGCCGTCATCTTCGCCGTGTCCAGCGGCGGCTGTTCCAGACCGGATCGAAGCGAATCGTCGATGTCAGGGTTTGAAGCGAAGGCGATCGGCGTCCCAACGCCACAGGGCGAACCGCTCCGGATCGCAGCCATCGTGACCACCTTCTTTCCCAACAGCCATGCGGGAGTCATCGTCGACAAGTTCCTCCGCGGATTTCCCACCGACGAGGGCGTGATTCCACCCCGCTCCACGATCGTCTCCCTGTACATCGACCAGATTCACGAGCGCGACGTCGGCCGCCAGATCGCATACGAGTTCGACATCCCGTTGTACGAGAGCATCCGGGCGGCGCTGACCCTGGGAGGAGAAGAACTGGCGGTGGATGCGGTGCTGCTCATTGGAGAGCACGGCGACTACCCGCGGTCGGAACTGGGCCAGGAGATGTTGCCGCGGCGTTATTTCTTCGAACAGATCGCCGGCGTCATCGCCGAAGCGGGACGGCCCATCCCGGTCTTCAACGACAAGCACCTCTCCTACCGGTGGGACGATGCGGCCTGGATGTACGAAACCGCCAGGGCGAAGAAAATCCCCCTTTGGGCCGCTTCGGCTCTGCCCGTGGTCTGGCGCAACCCCAACTGGGAACATCCCCTGGATCAGCCGGTGGACCAGGCCCTGGTCATCGGCTTCCACATGGTGGAGCGGTACGGATTTCACGCCCTGGAGGTCCTCCAGTCCAACGTCGAACGGCGGCGCGGCGGCGAGACCGGAGTCCGCTCCGTGCAGTGCCTGTCGGGCGACGAAGTGTGGCGAGCCGGTGAAGAGGGCCGATGGTCAATCCCGCTGGCCAATGAGGCGCTGAGCCGGATCGAGGATGGACCGGACAGTCTGGATCCCAAGCAGGTCTATGAGCCTCACGTTTTTCTTGTGGAATACGTCGACGGTCTGGAGGCCGCCATTCTGATGTTGGGCGACGGCTACGTTCGGAAATTCGCCTACGCCCAGCAACGCGGAGCATCGACCGACTCGCTCGAATACCACATCGCCGGCGGTCCCGCCCGGGCGGCGTTCGGCTATCTCGGCCTCAACATCGAAGATTTCTTCGTCTCGGGCACTGCCCCAAACCCGGTGGAACGAACCCTCCTGACCACCGGCATCCTCGAAGCGGCCATGATCTCCCGGAGCCGCGGCGGGACACGGGTACGGACTCCGCACCTCTCGACCATCCGGTACCAACCGGGAAAAGGAGCCAGGAGGCCGTCGGGTACCCGGCCGAAGGGAGCGAGCGTCGGCGATTGGATCGTCCACGAGCCCGGCGCGACCCCCGCGGCCGAGCCGATTCCCATCAAGCGCGACGGAACCGTCCGCCAACCCACGAATAGGAGGGGGGACTTGTAGTCCCCCTCTTTTTCGCCGCTCCGGAATCGGGGGTTAACAACCCCCCAGGGGATTACAAACCCTCGCCCCACAGGAAGAGATGCTACACCGCGGCCGGACGGAATTGCGGGGCACGGCGCCCCCGCGTCGCCTGCTCGAACGAATACGCCAGCCGGATGAGCTTCCCCTCGCTCCAAGCACGCCCAAAAAAAGAGATCCCGACCGGAAGGCCGTGGACGAACCCGGCCGGAACGGTAATGTTTGGATAACCCGACACCGCCGCGCCGCCGGAACTGCCGCCACCGTAACTGTCGCCGTTCACCAGGTCGGTGACCCAGGCCGGACCGCCGGTGGGCGCCAGCAGGGCGTCCAACCGGTGCTCGTCCATCACCCGGTCGATCCCCTCTTCCCGGCTCAGACGATGGTTCCTGGCCAAGGCGTCCCGGTATCTCTTGTCGGTCAGGGCGCCCTTCGCCTGGGCTTGAATGAAGCGTTCCTGGCCGAAGTAAGGCATCTCCCGATCCGCGTTATCCTCGTTGAACCGGATGAGATCCTCCAGTGACCTGACCCGCGGCGACCCTCCCAGTCCGGCCAGGTAGGCGTTCAGCCCGGCCTTGAACTCGTAGAGCATCACCTCCCGTTCCGACTCGCTCCACTGTCCCCAAGTCGGGATGTCCGCCGGATCGACGATCACCGCTCCCTGGCTCCGCATGGCTGCGACCGCCTCTTCAACGATGCCGTCCACAGCCGGATGAAAGCCCAGAAGCCGGCGGACCAGGCCGATTCGGGCCCCGCGAAGCCCGGACGGGTCCAGAAACCGGCTGTAGTCGGTGTGCGACCGTCCCTGGCTCGCCGCCGTGTGGGGATCGCCGGGATCGACGCCGGTCAGGGCTCCCAGCACCGCCGCGGCGTCCGCCACCGTCCGGGCCATGGGTCCGGCCGTATCCTGGTTGTGGGAAATGGGAATGATCCCGGTCCGGCTGACGAGTCCCACGGTCGGCTTGATGCCTACGATCCCGTTGGCGTTGGACGGACAGACGATGGAGCCGTCGGTCCCGGTTCCGATGGCGGCGGAGCAGAGATTGGCCGAGACGGCCACTCCCGAGCCGGAGCTGGATCCGCAGGGATTGCGGTCCAGGGCGTAGGGATTCCGGGTGAGGCCGCCGCGTCCGCTCCAGCCGCTGGTGGAGCGGGTGGAACGGAAGTTGGCCCACTCGCTGAGGTTGGTCTTCCCCAACAGGACCGCCCCCGCTTCCCGGAGCTTGCTCGCCACGATGGAGTCCCGTTCCGGAACGGATCCCTCAAGCGCCAGAGACCCGGCGGTGGTCGTCATTCGATCGGCCGTATCGATGTTGTCCTTGATCAGGATGGGGATGCCGTGAAGCGGTCCCCGGACGCCGGACTCCCGCCGTGCCCGATCCAGGGAATCGGCGATGGAGAGGGCCTCGGGATTGACTTCGATGACGGATCGGAGAGCCGGCCCCCGGCGGTCGATCTCGTCGATACGGCTCAGGTATTTTTCTGCAATGGAGTGTGCCGTTTCCTGACCCGAGTCCATACTTTTCTGAATCTCGAGGATGGAGACCTCGTCCAGATCGAAGGGAGCGACGGATGGAGGATTCTCCTCGGTGTCATGAGGAGGTTGGGTCCGGCAGGCCGCGGGCGCCGCCGCGGCGGCTGTCCCCAGCGCGCCGGCGCCGATGAACTCGCGGCGATTCAGGTTGGACGAAGATGCTGTTTCGCGGCCGGATGGCATGGTTTTTCCCCAAAGACTATCGCTAGCTGAGGTGCAGGACCTTCACCTCGTGGCGTGGAACCTGGACATTGAACCGCCCCTCCCGCACCGGCACGGCCTGCTCGCCGATCAGATCCTGGACCTTCGAGAAGCTCCACTTGGGAACCAGGGCGGTCTCGGCGGCCTGGGCCTCGACGTTGAAGAGGAACATCAGCACCCCCTCCTCCCTGGCCTGGGCCAGTTGCACGATGATCCGGTCCCCCTCCGTGCGGACCGGGGAATCGACGCCCATGGACCGCGCCAGCGGAACCAGCAACTCGCCTCGAACAGGACCCTCGAGTCCTTCCCAGAGTGAAATTGTGATCCAGGTGAAGCGCCGATCGGATGTCTGCATCCCGACTACCTCGTCTCCATACCAGGCAACCGGACGAGCCCGACCCGAAAGTTGGAGTCCGATGAAGTTGCACTCCTGGCCGATGGGAAACTCATCCCCCTCCAGCCGCAAGCGATTGGTCCCGTCCCGGATCTCCTTGGCCGTGATCCGGCTGTGATCCAGGGTCTTGACCCCCAACAGGCCGGACAATCCCTCGGGCGGGTCGTAACTGAAACGGCCGTTTTCGGCGTTGGTGCCGAACGGTCCGTCGGCCACCAGGCGGGGACCCTCGCCGCCACTGACGGTGCGCCTGATCTTCGCCACCAGCTCCTCGTCGAGGACGGCCGTCCGGGGGAGATAGACCAGCTTGTAGCCGTCCCAATCCATGCGGGGACTGATGACGTCCACGGGGATGTTGTGTTCCCACAGCGTCCGGTAGGTGCCCCTGAGGCTCTCCCGATAGTCCGTCCCGGCCTTGCCGAACCGGTGCAGGAGGTCGCTCTTCTCGTGGTAGACGATGGCCATCTCAGCTTTGGGAACCCGGAGCGGAAGGTGGGGCCGCACCCGTTCCATCTGCCGGATCGTCTTCTCCGCGGCTTCCAGCCGCGGCAGCCGGACGCCGCCCAGAGAGACCAGGTTCAGGCCCGGAGCCTCGAAGCTCATGTATTCCGGACGGTACTGCCAGAACAGGGCGCCAGAGCCTCCCCGCGCCAGCGCCAGCCACATGTTGGCGCTGATCTCCTCGGGAGTCGTCTGCCGTTTGTGGAGCATGCCGCCCGGGTTCATTCCGGCGTAGATCTCCTCGTACCACCAGCGGCCGCCCGTACCGATGCTGCGCGACCAGTCGGTGGCGAAACAGGTCTCGGCGAAGCGGTAGGGGTCGTCGCCGCTGAGAAAGCCGTTGCTGCGGGAGGAGAATCCCCAGGAATCGAACTCCCGGGCGCTGATCTCGTCCCAGATTCGAGGAAAGTACGCCCCGTGTCCCCGGACCTCGTGACGGTCGTCCAGGCTCCGGACCACTTCGACCTGCCACCGGACCTGGTCCCGCAGGTCTTCGTTCTGGAACTCCTGCCACAACATCATCTCCACGATGGCCGAGTTGGACCGGGCCGGCTCCACGTCGTCCCAGTCACGGTAGCGGCGGTGCAGTTTCCGGTTGAGTTGATCCAGGCTGAAACGCCGCTTCAGCCAGTCGCGGTACGCGTCGATGGAGTGCTCGCAATAGCAGCCCTTGGGAAACCCGTAGTGCGCGGCCGCCGTCGCCACTCCGTCCCAGACGCTCCACATGATCAGGTTCGGCGCGTCCTTGTAGCGGTCCACGACCGTTTTGAGAAGGGCGCCGCCGTACTCCCGCCACTTGGGGTGGTTGTAGCAATGCCACTGCCGGCCCTGGGGAGCGGCGTTGCCGGCCCGGGGCACCGCGACCACTCCTTCGCTGGAAACCACACGCATATCGGGATGGCGGCGCCTCATCCACTCGGGCGCGGCGCCATGGGTGGCCAGAGTCATGTCGAACCAGACCAGCAGGTCGTGCTTGCGGGCCAATTCGAAGAGCCGGTCGAAATCGTCCAGCTCGTACTTTCCGGGCTGTGGCTCCATCCAGTTCCAGTAGGAGAAGGTCCGGACGATCCGCAGGCCGGCGCGCCGGATGTCCGCGAAGTCCTGATCCCAGAATTCCTGCGGAGGCATGGGAGCCCGGTAGTACTCGACACCGAGAAGGAACTCCTTGGACAAGCCCGGACGCTGTTTGCGTGCCGCCGGTGCGGATACTGCGGGCCAGGTTCCGGCGGTCATGGCAGTACCTGAAAGGGCAAGAAACTTTCTGCGATTCATAGGAGACGCTCCCTCATAAGAGGGTACGCACAAGGCGCACCCCTACAATTATCCAAGGAGTATACCGCTGTGGGCACCTCTCTCTGCGGCGCCAGCGCCCTGCAGGAGGGGGTTTTCCTGCCCCCGCAACGAGGAAGAGGAAGACGGGGGGACTAACAGTCCCCTGTACCATTCCACAGTACCCTTTATGGGACTTCACCCACGGTGGGTGAAGAGGGCCAACCGGCCGGGAGCAACCCTACAGTCCCCGTGCCTGAGAGCACCTGGAGGGGATTCGTGCCCCGGCCGGTAGCCGCGATGGAGAACCGGTGGGAAGTCGGCGTCCAAGAACACCAGTACAGGAACCGATCCGAATCGCGGCGGCCCGACGTCCATTTAATCACTCGGGGGGTCGGGATGAAACAGAGTCAATGGTTTGCGGGGGTCGATTGGGCGACGCGGGCGCACCAGGTCTGCGTGCTGGATGAGCGAGGGAGGTGCCAGGGACAGCGCAGCTTCCCCCACAGCGGTGCGGGCCTGGCCCAGATGGCCGACTGGATTCTCGAGCAGACGGGAACCTCCGCGGAGGCGGTCTCGGTGGCAATCGAAGTCATCAACGGTCCGGTCGTGGAGTTCTTGATGGATCGGTGTTTTGCCGTCTATACCATCACTCCGACCCAGTTGGATCGATTCCGCGACCGCTTCTCTCCGGCCGGAGCGAAGGATGACCGCCGCGATGCCCGGGTGCTGGCCGACGCACTGAGA
This sequence comes from Acidobacteriota bacterium, assembly GCA_965116695.1. GTDB lineage: Bacteria > Acidobacteriota > UBA6911 > RPQK01 > JAJDTT01 > JAJDTT01. The sequence goes on along the minus strand of OZ220706.1, from coordinate 4,833,521 downwards.
ACCGATGGGGATCGCTTGCGACGGCTGGATCCCGTTGACTCTGAGGTGATCGAGCTGCGCGAGTACTCACGGCTGGCCAGCCAGTTGACCCGCGAGAAGACGCGGCTGGTCAACCGCCTCCACGATCAACTCTGGCGCTACTATCCACAGTTCCGGGACCTCAGCAAGAATCTCGCCGAGCCCTGGGTGATGGCCGTCTGGAAGCTGGCCCCGACGCCGGAGGAGGCCCACAGGCTGCGTCCGATCCGCGTCGCCAAGGTGTTGAAACAACATCGGATCCGGCGAATCGACGCTCCCGAGGTCCTGCGGATCTTGCGGGTGCCCTCCTTCCCCCTGGCCGCCGGCACGATCCAGGCCGCAAAGGTTCACGTCGCCGGCTTGGCGGAGACCCTCGCTCTGATCCAGCGCCAACTCCGAGACCTCTCTCGTGAGAGTGCGCGTCTGATCCGGGCCTTGGAGAAGCGGTTCGAGTCGGTGGCGGGGCCCCAGGGGCCGAGGCGGGACGTCGCGATCCTCGCCTCCCTGCCCGGGGTCGGCAAGATGGTTCTCGCCACCCTGCTCTCGGAAGCCTACGATCCGGTGCAACGAAGAGACTATGCCGCCTTGCGTTGTCTGTGCGGGGTCGCCCCCGTGACCCGGCGTTCCGGCAAACACACCCTCGTGGTTCGCCGCCAAGCGGTTCACCCTCGTCTGCGCGAGGCGGCGTATCACTGGGCCCGGGTGGCCACGCAAAACGACTCCACCAGCCGAGCCAAATACGCGGCCCTTCGGGAGCGCGGCCACGGCCATGCACGGGCCCTGCGGTCCGTGGCGGACCGTCTACTTGGGGTGGCCTGCGCCATGTTGCGAGACCAGACGATGTTCGATTCGAATCATGCGAGACAGCGCCGTGCCGCTTGATTTGGATCCGGCCCGGGGTTCGATCCCGGCTCCACCCGTGCGCGACCGCGCCTGGAGTTTGAGTGCGAGCCCCAAGCGGGATCGGTCCGGATCCGGTTCCGTCCTGGGATCTAGTCGCCGTCGTCGTGCCGGTGGGAAAGTGGGAAACATTCCCATGTTTTCCACTTTTCCACGGGCTTCCCCCGACTCATCTACGCAACCGATTGCTTTATTGAAAAAGGGTGGGAAGTCCCCTCCTATTGGGTTGTCTCGCGGACCACATCGCCTCCTACGGTTGCGAAGTCTGCCACGTCCGCCGGTAGGAGAGGGGGGTTGTTAACCCCCTCGTCCGCTGAGCGGGGGGACTAGCAGTCCCCCCTTCTATGGATTGCCTCGCGGACCGCATCGCCTCCAACCGCTGCGATGTCTGCCACGTCCGCCAGTAGGAGAGGGGGTTGTTAACCCCCTCGTCCGCTGAGCGGGGGGACTAACAGGCCCCCCTCCTATTCTTTGGCAGGAACCAACTGTAGAGAGCCGGCAGCAACAGCAGCGTCAGGATGGTCGAACTGGCCAGTCCGCCGATCACCACGGTGGCCAGCGGGCGCTGAACTTCGGCGCCGGTGGAAGTTGCCAGCGCCATGGGCAGGAATCCCAGACTGGCCACCAACGAAGTCATCAGAACCGGGCGCAGCCGCGTCACGGCGCCCTCGACGATGGCCTGTCGCAGCGGACGGCCCCGTTCCAGCAGGGAGTTGGTCGTCGAGACCATCACCAGCCCGTCCAGCACCGCCACCCCGAACACCGCGATGAACCCGATCGAGGCCGAGACATTCAAGTTCATTTCCCGCAGCCACAACGCGGCGATCCCGCCGACGGTGGCGAACGGAACGATGAGCAGCACCAGAAACGATTGCTTGGCGGATCGGAACGTGAGGTACAGCAGCATGAAGATCACCAGCAGGACCGCCGGCAGGACCAGCATCAGCCGCTGCATGGCCCGCTGTTGGTTTTCGAACTGGCCGCCCCAGGTGATGTAGTAGCCGGTCGGCAGGTCCACGTTCGCTTGGATCCGGCGTTGGGCCTCGCCCACGAAGCTGCCCATGTCCCGCCCCCGGACATTGCACTGCACCACGATGCGGCGCTGGCTGTCTTCGCGGTGGACGACTTCCGGCCCGCTGGCGCGGCGAATCTCGGCCACCCGGTCCAGTGGGACCTGCTCTCCCTCCGGCGCCGCCAGCAGAATGCTGCCCAGGGCGTCCCGGTCCCTGCGGTACGTCTCAGGCAACCGGACGGCGACCCGAAACCGGCGGCGGCCGTCGATGAGTTCCGTCACCCCCTTGCCGCCCACCGCGGCCTGCACCACGTCGCGCACGTCGGAAACATTGAGGCCGTAACGCGCCAGTTCGTCCCGGTCCACCACGACCTGCCACTCGGCCGCGCCGGAAAAGACCTGCTTCTGCGCGTCGGCGGCGCCGCGCACCTGCCCGATCACCCGCAGCACTTCGTCGGCGGTGCGGTCGAGCACTCCCTCGTCGGGTCCGAAAATCTTGACCGCGACGTCGGCCTCCACGCCGGAAATGGTCTCGTCCAGGCGCATCGCCATGGGTTGCGTGAAGTTGTAGACGACGCCCGGAATCTTGGACAGTTCCGCTGACATGGCTTCCAGCAGTCCTTCCTTGGTGTCGGCCGTCGTCCATTCCTCACGCGGCTTCAGGTCGACGTAGAGGTCGGTTTCGTAGATCCCCATGGCCTCGGTGGCGAGGTCGGGCCGGCCCGTCTTGCCTACCGTGCCCGTCACCTCCGGGAACTCCAGCAAGGTCTTTTCGGCTTCGAGACCGACGTCCACCGATTCGGGCAGGGAGATGCTGGGAAGCCGCAGGATCTGAACCAGCACGGACCCCTCATCGAGGCGGGGCATGAATTCGGTTCCGATAAATCGCAGTGAGCCCAGGGGAGCGGCGACGAGCAGAAATCCGCCGGAGACCACGAGCGCCCGGTGGTCGAGCGCGAAGTTCACGACGCGCCTGTAGGCCGCCCGCGCGCGGTCCATGACCGGTTCCCGGGATTTCTTCGGCCGGCGCCCCAGCAACAGGCGGGACGCAGCCGGCAGCAACGCCAGGGTCAGGATCAGCGAGCCCAGCAATGCCGCGCACACGGTAAAGGCCATGGGACGGTACATGCGGCCTTCGAGCCCCTGCAGACTCAGGATCGGGACGTAGACCGCGATGATGATGCCGACACCCGTCAGGATCGGCCGGGACACCTGGTGAGCCGCCGAGCGCACCAGCTCCACGCTCTCGTCGCCGGCGAGCGGCACCTCGGGGTTGGGACGTCCTTTCAGGCGCCGCACATGGTTCTCGATCATGATCACGGCGCCGTCGACGATCATGCCGAAGTCGATGGCTCCCAGGCTCATGAGGTTGGCGGTGATGCCGAACCATCGCATTCCGATGAACGCGACGAGCATGGACAGGGGAATCACCGCCGCCACGAGCAGCGCGGCGCGAAAATTGCCCAGAAACAAGAACAGAATCGCCACCACCAACGCTCCGCCCAGGAGCAGATTGTTGCGAACCGTGCGGATCGTCCCGTCGATCACCACCGACTGGTCGTAGAACGGAACGATGTTCACGCCCTCGGGAAGTGAACGGCGAATTCCTTCCAGCGCCTCCTTGACCCGCTCGATGACCGTCTTGCTGTTCTGGCCCCGGAGCATGATCACCGTGCCGGAGACGGTCTCCCCCAGGCCGTCGCGCGTCACCGCACCTTGTCGAGGGAAATGCCCGACCTTGACCTCGGCGACGTCCCGCAGGTAGACCGCGGTTCCTTCATGGGCCGCCAGGACGATGGTCCCCAAGTCCCGCTCGCTCGCGACGCGGCCCAGTCCGCGCACGGTGTACTGCTCGGAGGCGTGCTCCACGAATCCGCCGCCGAAGTTGTCGTTGTTGTCCCGAACCCGCTCGAACACGTCGCGGAGCGTCAACCCGTGCGCGCGCAGCCGGTAGGGATCCACCTCGATTTCGTACTGCCGGGTGTAGCCGCCCCAGGTGCTGATGTCGGCGACGCCCGGAACGGCCCGAAGCTGGTATTTGATCTCCCAGTCGTGGAGCGTCTTCAGCTCCATGGCGCTGTAGCCTTCCCCTTCGAGCGTGTACTGGTACACCTCGCCGAAGGCCGTCGCCACGGGCCCCAACGCCGGCTCGAGGCCGTCGGGAATCCGGCCGCGCGCTTCGTTGAGCCGTTCGTTGACCAACTGCCGAGCGAAATAGTTGTCCACGCCGTCGGCAAAGACGATGGTGACGATCGACAGGCCCAATTTGGAAATCGAGCGGACTTCTTCAGTGTCGGGAAGGCCCATCATGGCCGACTCGATGGGGAAGGTCACCAGTTGCTCGACCTCCACCGGCGCCATGCCCGGCGCTTCGGTGATGACGGTGACCTGGTTGTTGGTCAGGTCCGGAAAAGCGTCGATGGGAATCTGGTAGAGGGCGTTGAGGCCGGCCGCCAGGAGCACCGCCAAGCCGATCAGAACGACCCAACGGTGATCCAGGTGGTAGTCGATGAAGCGTTTGAGCATGATCCGGATGAGGGCGGCCTTTGCGGCTCAGCCGACATGGTCCTGGTCCGGCTCGGACCGAAGAGGGCACCCGCAAGGGGTGCCCCTACGATTGCGAATCCGAGATTCCGGCTCGGACCGAAGAGGGTACCCGCAAGGGGTGCCCCTACGATTGCGAATCCGGGAGTTGGCCCGTTTCACACACATGAATTTACGGGACGGCACGGCCGGGCAGCTAGTGATGTCCGACCATCCGGGCCTTCAGCAGCTCGGATTTGAGGTGGAAGGCGCCGTCGACCACCACCGCCTCGCCCGCCTGCAAGCCGCTCACAATTTCCACGATGGAGCCGGAGCGGCGGCCGGCCCGGACTTGGCGGACTCGAAAGGAAGCCTCTCCCTCGGGCACGAACAGGACCTCCTCGCCGTCCACGTTTTGCAGTGCGGCAAGTGGTGCGACGACCGCTTCCCTGCCGGTGCCGGCGCCGATGGCGATGGTGGCGTACATCTCTCTCTTGAGCCGCCGTCCGGGGTTGTTCAGCACGCAACGCACCTCGACGGTTCGCGTCTCCGGGTCGAGCGCGTCGCCGATGTAGGTGATTCGAGCCGGAAAGGTCCTGCCGGGATAAGCGCGCACCGACACCTTCACTGCCTGTCGGTTTTTCAGCGACGAAAGGTGCTGCTCCGGGACTTGGGCGATCACCCACAGGCTCCTCAAGTCACTGATGACATAGAGGGAATCCGACGCCTTGATCACGGCGCCCGGAGTGACCATGCGCTCGATAATGGTGCCTGAGATCGGCGAACGCACCTCGATCAAGTGCTCCTCTTCATGCTCGCGATGGTGTTCGCCGGCCGCGCTCGGAAGCCGCTCCGGGGAAAGGCCCAGGTAGCGCAGGTGGATCTCGGTACGCTTCACTCCGGCCTCGGCGATTTCGAGAAACATCTCGGCGCTGCGCAACTTGGTTTCGGCTTCCTGCACCTTCTGCAGCGAGCCGGCTTTCAACTCGTGAAGGCGGGAAGCCCGCTTGAAAGTTTCTTGGGCGAACTGCAGTTCCGTCTGCCTTCGTTCCAACTCGGCGCGGGCTTCCCAATAGGAGGCCTCAGCGTCATGGACCTCGTGGCTGTGAAGGCGCGCGAGCACCTGTCCTCTTTCGACGACCGTGCCCACCGACTCGCAACAGGCGACAACGACGCCTTCGGCAAACGAGCCCACGCGCGCGGTGGCGTCCTGGTTGATGGTGATCCGTCCCGGGACCTGCAGTTCTATCTCGAGTTTTCCGGTCTCCGCTTCGGCCAGGGTGATGCCGGCAATTCGGATCGCCTCCTCGTCGAGACGAATCAAGCCCGGGTCGTGTGCCGCGTCGGCTTCGGCCGGCTCCGTTTTGGCGGCCAGCTCAGCTTCGGCGGCCGGTGTCGTGCATCCGGCCCCCGCCAGCATCAGAAATGCGGCCGCCGACCAGGATATTCGCCGGATTTCAGGTTCCGGAGTTCGCATGGTCAACAGCTTCACTCGACCATCCTGCCAAATTGCGCCGCCGCTTGGGCCCCATCCGCAGGCAAAAGGAGATTCGGTGTCCCGGAAGCGGTCTCCAGATCCACCCAGCTCAACTGGTAGTCGAACACCAAGCGCGAATGGAACAGGTCGAGCTCGTTCTGGGCGCGCTGGGCGTCGAGCACGTCGAGCAGTTCGAACCCTCCTTCCCGGTAGGCGGCGAGCGCGATCCGGGAGGTCTCCCGCGCGCGGTCAAGGACTCCGGTCTCCATCGAGCGCAACATTTCCGAGCGCCGGCGCACCGTCTCCACCGCTGCGGCCACCTCGGCGGAAATGCGCGCTTCCGCCGCCCGAAGGGCCGCTTCACGGCGCCGGACCTCGGCCCGGGCCTCTCCGATCCGGCCCGCGTTGTCATCGCGAACCGGCAACGGAATCGAGATCCCGCCGATGAGCGTGTTGAACTCGTTGGTCCGCTTGTAACCAAGATAGGGTCTCACGTCGGGCCGCGCCAGCGACCGCTGCAACTGGACGGCAGCGCGGGCGCGCTCCACCTGAGCCTGGCCCAGCAGGATCTCCACGCGATGGGCCAACGCCTTCTCCGCGGTCTGCCGCGTGGCCTGGGCAGGGTCCCAACTCACGTCGACCGGCCATGCGTCCGGCTGCCGCAGCTCAATTCCGGTGTTCAACTCCGCGACTCCCATCGCCTCCAGCAATGCGATCTTCGCACGGCTGACCTCCATTTCGGCGCCGGAGAGGGCCAGTGCGGAACGTCCGACTTCGACTCGAACCTTGATCAGGTCCACCTCGGCCGTCGCGCCCAGCCGCACGCGCACCTCGTGATAATCCTCCAGGCGTTCCAGGGTTTCGCGGCTGCGTTCCAGCATCTTCACGTCGCTCACGGTTGCCAGAGCGTTCCAATAGGCCTTCTTGACGTTCTGGCGAATCCTCCAGGCAGCCAGTTGGCGTTCGTACTCGGCAATGCGTTCATCGGCCTCGGCAAGCTCGATCCGCCGCGTCCGCTTGCCCGCGGTCTCTACGGGCAGGCTCACCCACGCGAACAGGTCAAGGTCGCGGGCGGCCGAAAAGCCCGGGTTGCCGTAGAACCGCCAGTTCTCGGTCTGCAACGAGAGTACGGGGTTCGGCGAGAGACCGGCCTGGTGCGTCGAGCCGGCGCGCGCATCGATCGCCGCCCGGGCGGCGTCCAGGTCGGCGTGACGCGAGAGTGCGAGCTCGATGGCATGATCAAGTTCAAGAATTCGGGGGACCGGCTGAGACCGCAGTCCGAGCGTCAGGCACGCCGAAACGAGGAGTGTGCCGGCTACAAGTATTTTCGCCATCTGTTGCCTCCTTGCCAGCGATTCTATGCGCTATGCGCCGCCATGGATCCCAAAGCACTGGCGAAAGATGGGAGGCGGTTTTCCTACCGCCGATTCCGGAGCATGGGGGGACTAAAAGTCCCCCCTCCTAGCCCCTAGCTACAGTGTCCAGCCCTTGCGGTATTCCTTGTGGACCAACTGTTGGGCGGCCGGCGAGTTGGTGATGCGCAGGGACGGCGCGTCCCATTCGATGGCCTCGCCGCTCCGATAGGCCACGACCCCCAGCAGGACCGCCTCGGTGAGGGCGCCCGAATAGTCGAAATTGCAGTTGGCGGTCCCGCCCGACTTGATAGCGTCGATCCATTCCTGGTGATGTCCGGGCGACCGGGGAATGGAGGGGTCCGGGCGCTTGAAGCCGGCGAACTTCTCCACCGGCAGCAGCATGTGCTCCGAGTAGCTGGAGAGGATCATCCCTTCGGAACCGACGAAGAGCTGCCCGCGGTCCGGGTCCAGGGGCTGACCCTCGGCGTCCTTGTATCCGGCCAGGAGGTCCGGCCGCTTTCCGCCGTCGTACCACTTCATGGTCACCGGCGGCAGTGAGCCCCGGGCCGGATACTCGTAGGTCACGACCAGGCCGGCGGTCGCGCTCTCCAGGAGCGGCGGGGGACCGGCCGCCGACACCCGGATCGGATGCTTGAGATCCAGCGCCCAGTGGGGGAGGTCCATCCAGTGGCAGGCGAAGTCCCCCAGGGCGCCCGTACCGTAGTCCCAGAACCAACGCCAGTTGAAGGGGTGAACCACGGCGACCGAACCGTCCTCCTTGACACTCTCGCAGTAGGGACGGGCCGAAGCGGGACCCAGCCAGAGGTCCCAGTCGACGTGGCCGGGACGCGGTTTGCCGGTAATCATCCGCCGGCCCGAATAGTCGACGTTGACCCAGACGTGGACTTCCCGGATCTCGCCGATGGCGCCGCTTCGGACCAGCTCGACCACCAGGCGATAGTTCTCCTCGGCGTGGATCTGTGTCCCCATCTGGGTGACCAGATTGTTCTGGGCGGCCAGTTCGGCCAGCCGCCGCGCTTCGTAGATGGTGTGGGTGAGCGGCTTCTCGCAATAGACGTGCTTCTTCATCTGCAGGGCCATCGACGCCGCCGGTGCATGGGTATGGTCGGGCGTGCTGACCAGGACGGCGTCGATCTTCTCCGCCTCCTTCTCCAGCATGACCCGGAAGTCCCGGTACCGGCGCGCGTTGGCATAGGTCTCTCCCGCGGCGTCGAGAAACTCCTGATCGATGTCGCAAATAGCGACGATGTTCTCGCCGGCGACACCCTTCAGATTCCCCGCCGCCCGATTGTGGACGCCGATTGAGGCGATGTTAAGCCGGTCCAGCGCCGACCCGGACCGGGCCCCCGAAACCAGGGAACGCGGGGACCCCAGCGCCACCGCCGCCGCGGCCGACCCTCCCAAAAATTGACGACGATCCAGCATCTTCACCACGACAATCCTCCTCTCCCCAGGAGTGGGGGTTTTCCTACCCCCACTTCTTCTCCTCTCCGCGTGTAGGAGTGGGGGTTTTCCTACCCCCACTCTTCTTCTCTCCACCCGCGCAAGCGGCCCCATCCCGCGAACTACGGGCGCCGACTCAATTCCCGAATCTCCTCGGCGCCCAAAGCTCTCTTCACCACCAGCACATCGTCCACCCAGCCCGTGAGCTGGTGACGATTCGAACTCTCGCTCTCCCATCCGTGACCGACGAAAATCCCACCCCGGTCGGCTCCCAGATGCAAGTTGTCCGCCAGATGGACACCCGCCAGCGTCGGAGCACCCGGCGGCCCGAACATTTCGACGACCCTGTCGTCCCGGCCGAGGCGAGCGGACCCGGACAGGACTCGGCCCGACCCCGCGATCCGTCCATCCACATAGAGATGGACCCGGCCCCGATCATAAGTGGCCGCCAAGTGATGATACATCCCCGCAGCCAACGAACCGGCTTGGGCGGAGATTTCCTGCCCGTTGACGACCAGCCGCAACACCCCGGTTCCGGGACTGAAATCGAAGATCAGCTCCCCCAACGAAGGGACGCCGCTGCCCCGATGAGTGCTGAAGAGGCGCATCCGGTCCCGCCCTAGCGCCTTGACCCGGACCGCCAGCGTAAAGCGGTGACCGAGATGCGCGGTGCCCGGCACCTCCAGCCGGTTCGCGCCCGTTCCCGGCTCGGGAAACAGCAGCGTCGATGACCCTCCGGCGCCCGCCTCCGGATCCCGGGCGATGGAGAGGACGCCATGCCGGCGCCCCGGCTGGATCCCGTCCGCCGCCGCTTCGTCGGCGAATCCGTCTCCCCGGAGCGACTCGAACGTGTAGAGGACCTCCAGCGGCGCAGGCGGGTCGACGACCTGAACCGAATCGCCGGCCTCGAAGGAGAAGAGCGAAGCGCGGGTCAGAAGAAAACGAAGCCGCCGGGGTTCGGAGGAGGGAGGCAATTCGTCTCGCGCCTTCCACCTGACCGCGAAGTCCACGCTGTCTTCCGTCATGGGCCGGCACTCCGCCCTTCCGTAACCGGGCAGGACCCGGCCCTCTCCATCCAGCACCTCCACCCGGATCTCTCCTCCACCGGCATTCGCGTTGAGCCGCAACTCCCCCTCCAAACCGAGCAGGAGGCGGGTCGTGACCACTCCGCCCTCGGAATCGGCGTCCAGGGAAACGAAGCCGTCCTTGCGCAAGGTGGCCAAGCCGATGGCGCCATCCCCTCGCTGAAACCCATGGGTGGCATCGAAGGCCCCGTAGTAAACGCGCAACGTCTCGCCGGCCAACTGCGGATGGTTGAAGGTCTGGAGCTGGCCGCTGTCCCACGCGCCGGGAGGGCCGTTCGCCAGAATCGGGGTCCGTTCGCCCTCCTGGCGGTCCCAGGTGACCCCGTCCCGGCTGCTGACCAGCTCACAGAAGATGGGGCCGTCGTTTTTCCCGTCCACGATCCGAAAGACCCAGAGGAATCCCAGGTACAGGCTCTGATAGGGAAAGGCGGCGAGGCCGTAGAAGTCGGTGTGCTGCCCGCTCCGGGTCACCCAGCGGTCATCGAACTCGTCCGGGACCAGGATCAACTCGGCCGGGGGCCAGTGCTGGAAACGGGTCGTGCTGCTGATGGCCACCGAGCGGCGCCGGTATCCCCGCACCGGAGCATAGAGCTTCGTGTAACCCACGTAGGCCTGCCGGTTGGGATCCCAGAGAAAGTGCCCCACGTCTCCGGGGTCGGGCAAAACCGGATTCCTGGGAGTCTCGGTCCAGTGGACCCCGTCCGGTGAGGTGGCCCCCCAATAGCCTCGGACGGCCCGCCCGGGAACGTCGGCGCGGAAGTCGAAGTTGACCATCTTGTAGCGTCGAGCGGCGTCCGCTTCCCAGGGTGTATGGATGATCTGGGGCATATGGTCCAACCGGGTCCGGTGAAAGAAGAGGTTGTTGTCCCGGGAGCCCCGGTGCTCCACCAGGCCCAGGCGGGGCCGGATCCAGTGGAGGCCGTCCCGGCTGGTAGCGTAGAAATTGTGGCAATCCCCGTCCCAGATGTCATACCAGATGCGGAAACCCCGGCCCTCCTCACCCGGCAGGACGGTGCCGTAGGGGGTGGTGCGCCGCTCGCCCCAGGAACCCTCCATGCCCAGGACGGGATTGGCCGGATGCTTCTTCAGTGGATGCCAGGTCCGGACGACCCCCCGCTTCTCCTCGATCAGGTAATCGTCCACCAGGAGTTGCCGGGGTCCGGTCAAGTCGCCCAGAAACGATTCCTGAGCCGAAACCGGCAGCGAAGCTGGGACCAGGAGGAACAGAAGAAAAACCGGAATCAGTCCACGAGTCCGGAAACGGGACACCTGCGGAGGGTTCGCTGTGGCTGCCTGGACTGGATTGGTTTCGAACCGGCCGTTGCCCAAGGTGGTCAGGAGCCTCCCGCCGGCACCCCTTCCCTCATTTGGCGGGCCTGATGAAGAAAACGTGTTCGTTGGTGTCCTTCCCCTTGTAATTGATGCTGTAGACGACCATCAGCTCGTCGGGCGCACCGTCTTCGTTGGTGTGGATCAAACAGTTCGCGCTGTATCCGTCCCCCCGGCCGGTATTGCTGCTGACGACGATGGCGCTGCCCCAGTTCTCCCCGTCGGAGGACTCGTAGAGAACGAAGCGGTTCGCGCCCTCGCCGTAGCTTCCGGACCTCCCATGGAGATAGTACCGGCCTCCGATTTGGCCCAGCTCCGGGTCCCGAACCTTCTGGTCCACGCGGGCTTTCCTCTGCCCGGTCCAGGTGCGCCCCTGGTCCTTGCTGATGCAGTAGTAGAAGTGGTACTCGTCCTTCAACTGGTAGGCGCCGGCCAGCAACCCGCCGTCCTCCATCAAGGTCACCGCCCCGTACGAGACGTCGTCCTGCAGCGGCAGGGTGCTCCGCTTGTGCCAGGACCGCCCGTCGTCGGTGCTGACGTACAGGACATGCGGACCTCCGCCATCGGAGTCGTAGACGACGTAGTTGGTGTCGCCGTCCACCGCCGTGCCCACCGGATAGGCGACGTAGACCCCGTCGATGGACTCGTAGTGGGTCCAACTGGCGCCCTGGTCGTAGCTCCTCATAAAACCGCTCATGGTCCGGGTGCCGCCCGTGATGAAATGGCTCACGAAGACGACCACGGTTCCCTTGGAGGTCACCAAACCCGCTTCGATCCAGACCGGCCGCTTGGGGTTTCTCGAGTAAGCCTCGAAGGAATAGGGAAACCGGTTGTACATGTCCCAGGTCCTGCCGCCGTCGCGGCTCTCGGCATGCTCGCTCCAACCATCCAGGTTGTGATCGCTGGTGTTGGAGTTGAAGGCCACGATGCGGCCGTCGGGATACTGCATGCAGACCGGTCCGCCGTGGGAATTCCTGCCGGGAAAGTCGCGTTCCAGATTGGACACGATGGTCCCGTAAACGCCGTCCCCCAGCTTCGTCGACGGATCGTAGTCGTAGATGACGGCCCCGTCGATGGACTCGTAGTCCTGGGAGTACGCCGCGCCCGCGGCCAACCCGAAGACGCAGACCGCCACAAACGATTTCCTCACGTTCATGGATCGCTTCCTTTGACTCTTTCCATTAACAAAGGAATGGAGGCGGTTTTCTAACCGCCGAACTCCGGTGTGACAAATTTGGCACCGAAGACCGGGCGGTTGGAATTCGCCCCTCCTTCATCACTCGGGCTTGATAAAGAAGACGTGCTCGTTGGTGTCGACGCCCTTGTACTGGATGCTGAAGACGACCATCAGCTCGTCGGGCGCCCCATCGTCGTCGGTGTCAATCAGGCAGTTGGCGCTGTATCCGTCCCCCCGGCCGGTCTGTTTGCTGACGACGATGGCGCTGCCCCAGTTCTCTCCATCGGAGGACTCGTAGAGAACGAAGCGGTCCGAACCCTCGCCATAGCTTCCGGACCTCCCATGGAGATAGTACCTGCCTCCGATCTGGCCCAGCTCCGGGTCCCGGACCTTCTGGTCGACCTTCGCCTTCCTCTCCCCGGTCCAGGTGCGGCCCTGGTCCTTGCTGATGCAGTAGTAGAAGTGGTACTCGTCGTCCGAGTCGTAGGCGCCGGCCAGCAATCCGCCGTCCGGCATCAAGGTGATGGCCCCGTACCAGACGTCGTCCCGCAGCGGCAGGGTGCTCCGCTTCTGCCAGGACCGCCCGTCGTCGGTGCTGACATACAGCACATGGGGGCGCCGGCCGTCGGAACCGCCATCGGAATCGTAGATGACGTAGTTGGTGTCGCCGTCCACTGCCGTGCCCACCGGGTAGCCGATGTGGACTCCGTCCACCGACTCGTATGCGGTCCAGGTGGCGCCCTGGTCATAACTCCGCATGAAGCCGCTCATGGTCCGGGTGCCGCCCAGGAGGAAATGGGTCACGAAGACGACCACGGTTCCCCTGGAAGTCACCAAGCCCGCTTCGATCCAGGCCGGCCGCTTGGCGTCTCTCGAGTAGGCCTCGAACGAATAGGGGAACCGGTTGTACATCTTCCAACTCTTGCCCCCGTCGCGGCTCTCGGCATGCTCGCTCCACCCATCCAGGTTGTGGTCGCTGGTGTTGGTGTTGAAGGTCACGATGCGTCCGTCGGGATACTGCATGCAGACCGGTCCGCCGTGAGAATTCCTGCCCGGAAAGTCGCGCTCCAAGTTGGAGACGACCGTCCCGAACACATCGCCCCCCAATTTCGTTGCCGGATCGTAGTCGTACACGACGGCCCCCTCGATGGACTCGTAATCCTGGGCCAAGGCGGCGCCCGCCGCCAACCCGAAAACGCCAACAACCAACAATAGTTTCCTCAGATTCATGGTTCGCTCCCTGTGCCTCTTTCCCACTGAAACCGGGTATCCAAACGTGATTCGGAGAGTACCACCCCCACCGCAGAATTTCGATTGGAGCGGCGACTTTCCTGTCGCCAGGAGCGGCGACTTTCTAGTCGCCGACTGGATCGGCGTCTTTCAGGCGCCGCATTCCCGCCGCCCCAAAGGCCAGCCTCCCAAGACCCATCCCAAGGCGTAACTCCTACTCGCCGTTCCTCTATTTTATTTCCACCGCAACGTGACGTCTTTCCCGCAATTGACGCGACAAACCGCTACGACACGGTTGTCGAAAGCCCCGAATCCACTGGAATCGTGCTGTCTGGAATGAGTTTCGCTTCCGGAACGAGAATTGCTTTGTTGTAAGTGGCCTTCCGCCAAAAGCGCAGGATCTCTCGTGCCAGCGGTCAGGTTTGATTTGAACGCCTGCTAGACTGGACAAAAGCAATGGTGACATCCCCTGAGACTTCCCCCAAGACCGAATCGGGTGGAACACTGTTCCAAGCCCTGCGGAGCGCGGGCGTCGAACCTGAGGTGGCCTACCGAGCCGACGACGAAGTGCGAAATCGGGCTGGCCAGAACGTGATCTCCATCATCGGCGCCAAGATGGACGCCAAGACCAAGGAACTTTGCACCCGAATGGATGTTCAGGCCACGGTTCTGGAAACCAAGATCGACAAACAGGGCGCCGAACTCCATGCGAAGATCGATGTCAGGACAGAGCAGCTTGGCGCCCGAATGGACGCTCAGGCCACGGCCCTGGAAACCAAGATCGACAAACAGAGTTCGGAACTCCACACCAAGATCGACAAACAGAGCTCGGAACTCCATACCAAGATCGACAACCTGGGCACGGAGCTTCATTCGAAGATCGACGCCAGGACGGAGGAGCTTGGCGCCCGAATGGACGCTCAGGCTGTCCAAATCGCATCGACCGGGGCCCGAATCGACGATTTGCGTGTCTTGATGCTGCGGGTGATCTGGCCTTTGATCATACTCTTGGCCGTTCCAATTTTTGGCGAACTCTACAGAACACTCACGACACGGTAAGAGCGGCGACTTTCTTGTCGCCAACGAGCGGCGGCATCCTGCCGCCGATTAGGAGCGGCGTCGAGGAGCGGCGGCATCCTGCCGCCGATTGGATCGGCGTCGAGGAGCGGCGGCATCCTGCCGCCGATTGGATCGGCGTCTTTCAGGCGCCGATCCCGTAAGTCACCGGGCCAGAGTCCCCCTCTACAACCCCCTACCTCGCCACCCGCCGATACACCCGCAAAAAATTCCCACCCATAATCTTCCCAATCTCCGTAACTCCGTATCCCAACTCCAGCAACCCGTCGACAACCCGCGGAGTCTCGCCAATATCCCCAAACCCGGCAGGCCGCGCCCCCGTCTGGTCCAAAAAGTCGGTTCCAAAACCAACATGATCGGGCCCCACCAGCCGGACCATGTGATCGACATGCCGGAGCATCATCTCCAGACTCGGCCGCTCCCGCGTGGGCCCCAGCGGAAACGGACTGGGACAAACCATCCCCCCGCTGTCCGCCACAGCCCGGATCTGCTCGTCCGTCAGGTACCTCACGGTATCCCGCAGCGAACGAGCATTCCCATGGGAAGCAACCACCGGCGCGGACGAGACCTTCAGCGTGTCCCAGAAGCTCTCCTCCACCATGTGGGTGACGTCCACCAGCATGCCCAACCGGTTCATTTCACGGACGATCCGCCTGCCGGCGTCACTCAGTCCCCCCGGAGGATCGATCCCGGGTTCGTAGACCCGCATGGTCGAATCCTCCCAGACCTGCGTCGCCGTGCCGATGGCGTTCCTTCCCTCATGGACGAGGCAGACATGCCGCAGACCGGCATCGTAAAGCTCCCGAAGCCGTCCCAAATCGCCTCGGAGCGCATCTCCCCCCTCGAGTCCCAATACCAAGGCGGTCTTCGACCGCGCCGCCGCGCCTTCAATGTCCCCGGCGGTCCGTGCCAGAACCATGTGATCCCCCGCTTCACCGTCCAGCTCCCGATGCACGTAGTCCAGCATCTTCATGAGATCCCGAAAGGGCTGCCGGCTGCCGTGGGGTCCGCCGACCCGCACATCGGGCATCCAGCAGGCGGTCACCTGGGCCGTGACGCCGCCGGCGCGCATCAGCGGAACGTCGGTGAGCCCGCCAAGAGGCTCATGCAGCCGCCGGCGCGAATGGGCGGCCATGTCCAACATATGGCCGTGGGCGTCGACGACGATCGAGTCTCGGAGGATCGTTTCCGCGGACGGAGTGGAAGTCATGCGGGCAAGGATACCAACCCCATTCTTTGGTAGGACGGGATCGGGAAGCCGGATTCGAGAAAATCTACTCGAAGCGGAAGGAGTAGAGGTGTGGATGTCCCTCGGACCCGACGAGATGAAAGCGCACCTGAAACGTGCGATCCACGTCGGAAATACTCCTGCCCCCGGTCCAACTCATCCGGTGGGACACGGTATTGCCCCGAAAAGGCACGCTGTCGGACCGGTGGAACCCGGTTAGCGGCCTGCCACTCTCGGGATCCAGCAACTCCGCCAGAAGAGTGCCTCCGCCTCCGCAATCCGCATTGACATAAAGCTGGGATGCCCCGGCCGGACTCACCGGGATGGTGGTCAACGTGGCGCCCCTTCCCGGTTCTTTCAGCTCCAAGCGGGTATACCCGTCGAGCCTCAAAACCGCGACTCCGCCCGAGCGCCTCTCCCCGCCCGTCCCCTCGCCGCAGATCGCTCCGTAGTAGACCCTGATCTCCCGGTCGTCCACCAAAGGCAGAGAGGGAGCGATATGGTCGCAGTCCCAATCCCCGGCCGAACCCGAAGGGACCACCTTCCGTCCCGGATCGATGAAGACGAAATTCTCCCCGTCCCGGCTGAACGCCAGCTCCAGGTCCAGCTCCCGGCCGTTGTGCTGATACTGGTAGAGGGAGAGGTAGTAGTCCCCGTCCTTCCAGACCACCCAGTCGTGAATCTGCTCCACCTTGCCCCCCCTCACCACGGGGATCGCCCGGGCGAAGGGATCGAGCATGGGGTTGTCGGGATGGGCAGTCCAGTGGTAGGCGTCCGGGCTGTAGGCGTAGCCTCCGCCCCGACGAGCCAGGTTCAGAGACGAGAATCCGTATGCCTTGTAGCGTTTGTCGGGATCTTTCTCCTCCGGATCGTAGAGGACCGACTGGGGCATGAGGGAAAAAGGCCGCCCCCCGGGAAAAAACATGATGGCCGGTTCGGGAACCCATTCGATCCCGTCCCGCGAGGTCGACAGTGTGCCGGCGTTGGTCTCCTGCCACGGGTTGTACTGGCCGGCGCGAGCGGCCTGGGCCCGGCTGCCGTGGGTCGGGAACTTGAGGAGCTTGTAGCGGCGGTTGGGATTCCGAGCGTTCGCGTCCTTGAGGACCATGGGGACATAGGGGGTGTTCCGGACCAATTCCTTTTTTTGGAAGCGGTATCCGTCCGTGCTCTCGGCATAGCCCGTTCCGTACCACTCCCACCAGGGACGGCTGCGATCCCGCCGCATGGTGGAATACCACATGCGATAGACGCCTTCTTCTTTCAGAACTCGCAGGAAGTTCCCGGCTCCGTGGACATCCGGATCGTCTTCGCCGCCGGACTGGATGACGGGATTCCCGGGGTGTTTCTGCGCTTGGTTCACCCGCAGGCGGAGATTCTCCAGCGTTTGCACCTCCGCCAGATCCAGAAAAAGAACCTTCTTCCCGGGAGACGCCTTCAGCGAGGGGACGGGAACGGAACGAAGGACCTGTTGATCCCCATGGGTCAGCAGAATCTTGATTCCCGGCTCCCCCTGGCCCATGCCCGTCTCCACTGCGAGGCGTTCGATGGAGAGATGGTTGTCTTCCATGCGGGGCGAATTCCGGACCAGCTTGGCGGTGTTGTGGACGGGACCCCAGTCCTCGCCCAGCCACCGGGTGCGAAAGACATGCTGGCGGGCGCTGTCGACGAAGAACAACCAGGCGACGCCATACCGGTCCAAAGCGAATTGGGGCGAGTGGAAGGTGTGCCAGGAGAAGCGTGGTCGGGCCCCGGTCAGGGACACGGCCCGCCGCGGCGGCGCCGCTTCGGGAAGAACGGTCATCAGGTGGGAATAGGTGTCCTCGTATACGGCCAGTGTCCGTCCTTGAGTCCGGGTCAGGACCGGTTGGAAGGCGCGGCCCGGCAGGCGGACGACGCTTGCCGCTTTGGGGTCGTCCAACTGGTCGAGCCGGCCGGAGGCATAGTACGACTCCTCGTAGATGTCGTGCCAACCCAGATGGAAACGCTCCTGCCCATCCAGGAAAAGGCTGGCCGGAAAGAGGCCGTCGCCGCTGGCGATGCGCCAAGAAGACAATCTGCCGTCATGGACACGGCCCAGATGGATCGACGCCCGGCGATCCGTGATCGACTCGGTCCAAGTGAACCAGATGCTTCCGTCCGCTGCCGTCCCGATATCCCCAATCCTCGAGTACTCCTCCGCCAGGACCAGCGCTCCGGGAGATCTTGTCCTTGGATCTTTCCAGACCAGATCAGCGCCGCCGGCGCCGGGAATCCCCACGACCGCATATCCGGTGAGTCCGGTCGAGGTGCTCCAGACCAGATGGATGCGATCCTGTTGATCCAGACTGATTCCGGTGCTAATGACGAATCCGCGCTCTTCCAACGGCGGTTCCAAAGGATACGCCGGTCCGAATTCGCGCAATGATTCCGGCGACGAGCCCCGGGACATCCGCAGAGAGAATCCACCGCGGTTTCCGGAACCATGCCGTGGCGACAAGAGAAGGTAGTTCCCCTGGCGATCCCGCACGATCCACTTCCGGATCGACGTCTCCAACTCCTGGCGCAGCAGAGCGCGGGGAAGGGCGGAAACAACCGTAGCCAGCGAAACCGCGATGCCGACAAAAATGCCGATCCGGACCAAACTCTTAAATGCAGGACACTTCATCTTCATGGCAGGTCTCCCCTGGTTCGTCCTCCCACTGGAGCGGCGACTTTCTAGTCGCCGAAGGGGGGCGAAGGGGGGACGGTAGTCCCCCCTGTACTCCTCAAACCGTTCAAGAATGCAAGCATACCCACTCAGAAGCTCCCCCACCGGCCCGACCCGGCGGACGCCTCGGAGAAACAGGCATCGAGCTCATCCGGCTCCAACACCGCTGCCGAGTCCGCTGGGCGTAAACGATCCACCTGTCTTCACTCTTTTCTATTTCCTCTGTTTCTTAGAAGTTACTCCAAAACGAATGGGCCTGCTCTCAAGTTACTGAGGCCACGAGAGTAATGGGAAGAGCGAAAAGAGGACAGTCACGTTCGCTTTCTCCGTCCGCTCGGTGTTGGAGGAGAGGAACACAGTTCGCATACCCGAGTACGCGCCTGAAACAGCAATGATATTCTGGGACCTACCGTGTGCCCGACTGGATCCATGCCCAGACCTCCCATCCTGGACAGGCTGAAGGAGGGGCAGGCGCTGCTCCTGGACGGGGGCACCGGTTCCGAGCTGCAAAGACGCGGCGTCGACGTCCTGGTGGGAGCGCAGGACGGCCTGAAGGCCTGGTCGGCGACTGCGAACATCGAGTTCGCCGACGTGGTGCAACAGGTCCATCAGGATTACCTGCGCGTCGGGGCCGACATCATCACTAGCAACAACTTCTGGACGTCGCCCACCCGGCTGGAGCGGTGCGGACTGGGCCGGGAATGGAGACGTTATGCGCGGGCGGCCGCCGCGAATGCGCTCAAGGCCCGCGACAAGCTCAACCCCGCAGCCTACGTGGCTGGTGGCATCGCGGCTCCCACCTTGCAGGGACCGCCGGAATCGAGCCCGGTGTCCGATACCCGGCAAATGGGGCGGGAGGCCTGTTTCCAGGAGTGGGCGGAACACGCCAGGCTCCTGGTCGAAGCCGGAGTGGATCTGATCCAGGCCGAGTATGTTGGCTTCATCGAGGACGCGGTGACCGCCGTCCATGCCTGTACCGAGGCCGGCGCAACGGTGTTTCTGGGCATTCGGCATATCCGTCCGGACGGCACTATGCAATATGGAGAGCGTCTGGAGGATCTGGTTGACGCTTTGGCGGGGCGTCCCGTGGGAGCGATCCTGCTGATGTGCAGCAACCCGAAGGCGATCTCAGCCGGATTGCCCCGGCTCCGTCGGGCTTTCTCCGGTCCTGTCGGAGCCTATCCCAACCTGGGCTACAATCCCACGGGCCCGATAGTCAACCCTCCCATGCTGACCAACCAGAGGGTCAGCATGGGCCCCGATATTCTGCAGAACGCCGAATACTATCCCTCACGGCTGGCCGAGTTCGCACTAACCTGGAAGCAGATGGGAGCGCAGATTATCGGAGGTTGTTGCGCCTCTGGGCCCGAGCACATCAGCGCCATGCGTCCGGCGATCACTCGGGATGTTGCCACCTGATAGCCGGAGCCTCAATCTCCGGAATCCGACGACTCGAAGCGCTGCACTACTCGGACCGGATCGGCCAAGAGGATGCGACGCTCCAGATCGAATTCAGAATAGAGTCGCAGGCAGTACAGTTCCCGCACCTCGCTGTAGCGGACGGGCTTGGCAAGCTGGCGGCTCAGGCTCTTCATGCCGTTCTCGACCCTGACCTCCGAAAAGGCCGTTGGGTCCAGCAGAGCCGAGTAGTGACATCACCATTACCGGTTCCTCACCGTTTATCTGGTCCGAGGCTCCCGGTCCCGTGTGAAACTCCGATACAACAAATCGCAACATCGAGCGGACGGCGCGGGCCCTGGCCCAGTTAGGCCCATGAGGGCGGCGGTTAGGTTGATTCCCCCTCCCCTTGTCGTACACGTCGATGATCACCGTTAACGCTTAGTTCGGTTCACCGATTCGAAAATCACCCCATTTCCAATCGTGGAGAATCCATCAGCGTATGTGGGAATCCTATGCGAACACAACAATTCAGACATCGACCCATATAAGTTCGGCGGCATCCCCAGAATCTGGGGCCACCCTAGCCTAGCATCTCTGCTATAAGGTGTTTCTTTGTATCCAGTTTCACCCCGATGCACAAATCTAGCAAGTCGTGAGTCCGATCCGGAGTGTTCTTGCGCTCTCGACACTACCGGACCGTCAATGTGACCTCTGTCGCCAGCGACTACAGGCAAATTACGACAGTGTTGACTCGTGGATACCATTCGCCCAAGATAGCTCGTCTCATGATCGGTCGGCTAGTTTCAGACAAGCTCACAAAGCCGTACTAGTCGTTGCTTTCCGCAGGGTCTTGGTCCACGTCGTTGCTCTCCGCAGGGTCTTGGCCTACGTCGTTGCTGTCCGCAGGGTCTTGGCCTACATTGTTGCTGTCCGCAAAATTCTGTTCTACCTCGCCATTAGCGGATTCCTTCTCTTGTGCCATTGGTTAACTCCTATTCTGGGATGTTGGATGATTAAATCCGAAGGGGATTACTACCGAAAGTGCCCAAACCCATTTCTCCCGTGAACGCGGTCCCTACTTGTACCTTTCTCTAAAACGGAAGTGATTGGGAGAAGTTTTTGGTGATTTAAGTATCGGCCATTGCAAACGCCGGAATGGCGAATCTCTGAAGGGCCAATCTCTTCACACATTTCAATATATGGTACACTACGAGCGAGCCGGTCGACATGACAATCCCAGCGCCCGATCATCCTCGCTTCCAACGTGACAGTCTAACGTTGGACAAAATGAGGCTCCTACTCCTGTTCGACAAGCGACAGAAAGACCTCCAGGAGAACCTTGAACTTCTTCTCGGATCGGTATCTGAGTTTGAATTTTCCGACAGTGGTTGGAACCCGTCTGTCCGATCTCTCCGGGACACTGGAGCAGCATTTCTCCAAGCGTTGAATGACTTCCGACCTCTGATGCGGAGGCATGGAATCAATCAGCTCGTGGAGTATCACAAGGACGGCTAAGATCTCAGGATCAGACTGGCGGCCCCGCAGACTGGCCAGCTCTATCTCCTCCGAAGGGTCGTTGTTCATGTTGCGCGATCCCGATTCCTAGTCAGTCCGTCGACTTCTCCATCATCACAAGGCAGACCGCCGCAATCTCCGAAATCCTCCTGTGTCCGGAGGTCGGACGCTTTGCGGCTGCGTTGATGCACTCTCGGATTTCCTGAGCCAGAGGCCGCAGATCGTCCATCGATTCAATGGAGCGTCCCTGCTTTTTGGCAGCCACAGACGCAAAGTCCGCGCTGGTGGCCACGTGGTCCCAGACTGGGGCCTCCCACCATTCTGATACGGTAGCCTTGTGCAGCGTTCCGGCTTCATGCCAGGAGCGTACAGACGAGTCACGAGGGGGAATATCGCTGGGACCCGAACAACGGACCAGCAAGACGAGTCCGAAAGCCGCTCCCAATAATACCTTCACCGTATTGCTCATACGCACCTCCACTTGGTTCCGGTCAGGCTGTCTGGGAACTCGGGCGGAACCTTACCTTCGTCGAGACCGTGGACGACCAATCTTGCGGAGTTTGACTGGTCCCTTCACGGCCTTAGCAAGATTTTCCATTCGGGCTTCGATGGTGTCGCCGGGGATGTCCAAGCTGATCTCTTCTTCCAGTTCGGCCTTGGTCGGCTGGTAGGAGTGGGTGACGAGTTCAGCAGTACGTGGCTTGGATTTCTTCTTCATCTTCTTCATTCTATCACCGAACCGAAACGGAGGTGCTTGGGAAAAGTTTCTGAGGTTGTCAGGGCATCTCTTTGATGGTCCACCCTTCTGTAGAAATTCCTGCTTCCTTAGCAGCCTGTATTGCCCGAAGTGAAAGTTGCTCCTGAGCGAACTTTGCCTGCTCTCCATGCACTGCCATGCTACACCTTTTGCACAAGTACAACATTGTTCCCGGAGGAGAAAAGAACCACGATTCTACGTAGATTTCAAATGGATCATTCGTGACATGGATCGCGCCATGTGGACAGCGTTCCATGAATCTCCGTTCTCTTCGCCTGTCTCGCAGCTTCAGGTACTCGGTGATATTGAAAGACGAGCTCTTAATCAGTGCCAGCAGCAACACCACGCCCGCTACAATCAGAGTTCCATCCAACCAGTCCATTTGTCCTCCACTTTTCAGCTATGGCACGATCAGCGTGAAATAGGACTCCCTCGATACGGTACGATGAGAACCGCCAAACCTATGAACCCCTTGTGCTCTTCCATCTGAAATTTCCTGCCCGACCAGTTCACAACGCATACCAGAATTCGGTGCCGGAGGCACTCCGTGCCGTTCTGTTACTGAGCCGAATCCTGGCCATTTCCCTCCCGCTTGCATTTTTCCCAGCGGTCCTTGAGTCGGCAGATACCACAGAGCCCACCACGAGAGGGCTCCCTGGACCGTTCAACGTAGTGCTCGGTCGGCCACAGTCGGCAGTCCCGGCAGAAGTGCCAGATGTTGCTCCAGACCAGACGCCGGTAGAGGTGCTTCTCCAATGGTTTTCCTGTCCGACCGTGAGACACAGGATACCAGAGAGGTCTGAATCCCCGGGGGAGGAGTCGAACCTCCACGGAATTTTCGGGACCTCTCACCTAGTTTACCCACATAGTTCCTACTAGTCTCTTTCTCGAAACGGTGGGTGATTGGGGGATCTTTGTTGGGACGCAGCAGAAAACCAGGGCAGTCAAATCCCGCCCGGCTGAAAACTACTTGCTGAAGATGCTCTCGACGGTCTTGTCGAAATCGGCGGTGTAGAGTCGTAACTGATCGGCCCAATCGGCAGTGCCAGGGAACGTCAGAGCACAGACAGCCACGGCAAATAATCCCCGCCGGAAATAATTTGCCAAGTCGTGCCGATGCGTTTCGTGTAGCCGAGTTCCTAGCATGCCGCTCATATGGAATCGAGGTGGCAGGCCACCGTACATATCCATGATTTGCGGCGAGGCGGCGTGTACGTATCCTGAATATGTCTTTTGCAACGTCCGAAGCACCTCAGATCCTGTGCTCGGGTCTATTTTATACGCAGGGTTTTTCGCGAAAAACCTGGCATTGTGGGCGTGGATTTTCTTTCGAGGAACCATTCGTCGCTTTTGAGTTGATCGGAGTGCACTTTCAGCATCGAATTCCTCTTCGTAGAAAGCAGAAAGGTACTTCTTGTGCAGATCGTCCGGATCTTCAACACCGTTTCTAAGAAAGAGAATATCCGTCTGAAGCTCGTCGAGGATTCGCTGGAGGGCGCCGACCTCTTGAACAAACCCGTGATTTAGCAGCAACCGAGCAGCATTTAGCGTGCTCACCATGCGGACGAGTTTCTGAACAATCGCTTGCTGGATTGATTTCTCGTTATAGCGAAAGGCAGGTTGGAGAATGTCGTCTTTGAACTGTGGCCGTGGAACCAGTGTGGCCAGTTCTTGGACGACGACCTCCATAGTGGCCAGCGCCAACTTGAATTGGTGGTCTAAATCGTCTTTCTGAATGGGGCCTCTCACCTAGATTGTATTGGGCCTTTCACCCAAGAGAGTTTAAGTCTCCCGCGTCTACCAGTTTCGCCACCCGGGGCAAATTGGACTACACCTGCGCCTAGTTCTCTGGATAAGCCCCATGAGAAACCATCGGAGGGAGGGCTCTGCTCTTCATGCGGCCAGCCTATTCCCTAACAGAGTTGGACAGAGCATCCTCAAGGGCGTTGATTGTGGAAAAGTATCGCCGCCCGTCACGCGCCAGATCAGCCACTAACTGAGCCACGGCTTCGTTCGTGAGTGCTGTGCCTTGGGTGGTAGGTTCTTCCGCCGCCTCCACGATGTCCTTGATCTTTTCCCGTCGTTTCTCCATTTCTTCGGCGCAGTCCCAAGCCCGAGATGCATTCAACACGCCGTTGTTCGACAGCATCCCTGCCAACGCCATTCCGGCCCAAAAGTCCATCCGGTTCATGTCAAGTCCTCCGCCTGTCCGAATTTTCTGAATCCGATTCCAACGCCGGAACTCTACCACACGTCTTGACGGTCTCCCTATAGTGGCATACCATTTCGATCGTCGTCACTTATGGCGGACCCCTGTGCCGGGTCCCCCGCTGAACGTAAGAGTCCATGTACCCAGGAGCCGGGTAGCTCCCGTGTTCCTTTGGGCGAATAGGCGGGTCTTCCTATCAGCTCCGCTGTAAGATGACGACAGGCCCGGCTCCTGTCTGGAAACCGGGCACGTTTTGTCGAGCCCGCAGAGTGCTGCAATCACCCCACGGGCTCTCAGTCAACTCGTCCTGCGGTAGAGGACAAGTCGCCATAGGCGTAGTTTACTTCAGTTGAGCGTTGACATTGGACTCTGCCGCAGGACCGCCTACCCGGAGGTCCTGCCATGCCCCACCAGCCCAACGTCCTCAAAGTCTCCACTGCGATTCTCCTACTGCTCGGATTTGGGGCGTATGTGGTCTACAGTCTCAATTCCGAAGAGTTCCACGCCATGCGAGAGTCGGCGCAGAAAGCCAGAGAAGCATCGGATAAACTGCGAGAGACTCTGGACGCCCTGAAGAGCCGATACCCGGCGTCTAACCAGGAGGTTCGAGAGCCTGAGATTCCAGACCCGCGCAAGCCGACCTATTGGCCCACTCCGCAACCGGCTCGGGACAAGCTGGAGAGAATCGAGGCATCGGGTGAGCTGCCCAATCCCAAGTTCGATCCGGTTCCGGTTCCGAAGCCGGACTTGGAGCTGTTGTCGTCCAAGGGGTCCGCGAATAAGTTTTCGACGACCATCACGGGGAATATCAAGAACAACACCTCTCAGACCTACACCTACGTCCAAGTCCTGTTCGACGTCTACGATTCGAGCGGCAACCGAGTAGGGAGCGCCATAGGGAACATCAACAATCTGGGGCCGCTGGAGACATGGAAGTTCCAAGCCGTCTACATTGGAGAGGACGGAAAGCGATTCCGGCTGGATGAGATTACGGGGTTCTGATTGGAGGGGACAGAGGTAGATACCGCTCAAGACGCATCGGCTTACTTCTGTACAGCGGTCCTCTGCTTCAATAGGTCAACTTGCTGCCCTAAACTTTCGCAGCCTCAAAAACACTCGGGAGATGACCCATGAGCCCATTCGTTCTGTGCTTAACGTTTTTGATCCTACAGACGGCACAGGAACTCTCAAATCCACCAGGACCAGGTTCGGGACCAGAAGCTGCTCAAAAACAGCAGCGCACAAACGACAGCCAATCCCCAGAGAGCGCGATCAGCCCACTTGTACTTCAAGAACTGGAATCCCCACCCCCAAAAAATTCTGCCCCAAACCACATGGGAACGCATGACCAAAAACAGGGAAAATCCCCACAGAGCCGCCCTTCTGAGGACGACTATGACTGGATGTCCATAGCTGAGATCGTCCTTGCGTCCGCGCTGATCATCGTCACGTTCGGATTGCTGTGCTTCGCCCGGAATCAATGGAGATCCATCAAAGAGCAGAACTGGATAATGAGGCGGCAACACGAACTGGAGAAGAGACGCCACACTCTCAGCAAGCTCGCGTTCTACACCGAGTATCCCCCCAAGATAGTAGTTAGAAGAGTCAAAGCCTCCAATGGGTGGTTGAACGGTTTCAAAAGGGGAATCACTACGGTTCTCGATTTGGAAGAAGCCACCGGAGACAAGCCCAAGATTGACGTGTGGGTCTCCAACACCGGACGGACCGAAGCAACTCTGTTTTGGCAGAGAGCTGACCTCATCTACTACGGACCCAAAGACGTGGCTTTCAGATTCGGCGACCGGCAGGAACCCGAAGATATGGAAGTCAAAGGGGGAAAGCGTCAAAGGCTGCTCTTCGGAGGAAGTGAAAATTGGAAGCCCGTAAACAGCAGGCAGGTCAATATGCCGGTTACGAAGGTCATCCTCGCTCTCCGGATACGCTACACTGACAAACTCGACCGGGAATCCGTGCTGTCTGCGCGTTTCGATTACAGCCCCAAGAACAGACGCTTCGACCTGAAAAATCCCCTGGCCGACTCCGACGACTACGAGTATGACGACTAGCAACCACTCCGGCGTGGAATCTTTCTGGGCTGGCATTGAATCTCTCCTTTCAGGAGCATGTTCTAATCAATAGCAGGAGGTTACTTTGAAGAAATACGGAACCGATATGGGGCGTATTCTAGAAATCAGAATCCAGAAACACCCCGAAGGGGAAGACTACCCGACACCTTTCAGCCTGGTCATCACGGCGCAGCACGTGCACGACTTGGGCGCTCGTGGGGGGTGGCCGAAAGGGAGTGCGGGTACATACGATTTCGAGATCGGTCATAAAGACTTAGACGTGTTGCGTGAGTCCATTGTTCTACTGCTTGAAGAACCCTCATTAAGACAGTTGGTTTTACGCCTACGTGAAAGTCTTGATCAATTGTCTCGCCACGTTCCAAGCGAGCGCGATCACCCTTGAGTACAGCAATCGCATCCTTCTCGCTCAGCCAGACCACGCCATCCTCATCCACTGGATGTATCCCCAGTCCGTAGGGGAGTTGAACTGTTGTTGCAGGGACTTCCATCTAATCCTCCTTTCAGGTAAACTACTTCCTGATTGGAGGATCAAGGCAACTTGGCAGGAGGCTTGATCGCTTCGAGCGCGGTTTAGGTTTCCAGGATCTTATCCTACCAACTCGCGGTACTTCAACCGCTTGCCCACTCCCCGGTTGGCGATTTCTGACATCTGGTCCAGGGTCCCTTTTGACCTCATGTTGTGGCGCCCCGCGAACTCTCCCACATAACGGTGCAGGTGTTCCTCGGATAGCTTGTGGAAGGTTCCCACGTGCGCACGCTTCAACAGGCTCCAGAACGACTCGATTCCGTTGGTGTGAACGTCACCCTTCACGTACTCCATGTGAGAGTGATTGACGGATTCCCGGTTCGGCAAAGCATCGTAGACGGGAGCGTCATCCGTGTAGACCTTCGCATCCGCCCGGATGTTCTCGGTTACGAAACCACGGAGCGTGTCTCCCTTCGAGTCCGGGACGACTTTGGCCCTGAACTCGTTGGTTCGGCGGTCCTTGATCCCGGTCACGGCAGTCTTGCCCGTGGCGCCCCGTCCAGTCAGAGCAGCACGCTTGCGCTTCGGCATGTTCTTCCGCTTTCCGCCCATGTAGGTGGTGTCCGTCTCGGCAGGACCTTCCATCGGCTCCTCGGGCCGCGTGTTCCATGCCTGGCGCAGACGATGGGCCATGAACCAGGCACTCTTCTGCGAGGTCCCCAGTTCCCGGTGCAGCTTCATGCTGGAGATTCCCTTTAGATTCGTGGCGAACAGGTAGAATGCATAGAGCCAATCCTGGTAGCCGATCTTGGACCCTTCCATGAAGGTTCCGGTCTTGGTGCTGAAGCGTCGACGGCAATCGCGGCAACGGAAGGGCATCGTCTTGTGCTTCGCTCCGGTCTGGACATTGACGGACCCGCAACGTGGGCAACACATCTCGTCCGGCCAGAACTGCTTTATGAACCATTCCTCGGCGGATTTGTCGTTGGGGAAGATCTTGAAGAACTGGGCCGTTGACAGACCCTCACGGAACGATTTTCCTGGCACCTTGTAATTCATTGCGTTCTCCTGACTTACAAGGCATATTTTACAGGAAAGTGCCCACACGGGTCAAGCCTTCGGCGAAACTTTCTTCGTATCCTGTTCGACAGAAATTCGGCTGGCCGGTAAGATTTTCGCCGGGGTGAAATTACACCGCTAGGAGGATTCCAATGGCTAACGATGACTTGAAGAATGAACTTGAGAAGGGTCGGAGCAAAGTTCGGATTCGGGTTACTTATGCAGCGACTGGCTATATATTCTTGGGCGCTCTAATTCTCATTGCGGGCGCTCTCTACTACAAGCGGGCTGACGGATTCGTTCTAGCCAAGGACATTTTCCTTGCCGTTCTCCCCGTGGCTACAGGTGTTATCACTTACTGGTTCGCCACCCGATCCAAGGGTCCAGGCAAAGATTAAGAGTAGGAGTACAGGGAAAGCAAACATGCAAGTATAGGCATCTGCGGCTTCTCCCCACCACTGCTTATTAGGACTGCTCATAATGGACCCTCCTATACAATGAAGAAACATAGCAGTGCCAATCACCCTGACTCAAGAGTTGGAATTAACTGGCTCGGTGATATGATGCTGGAAGTAATGATCGTCCGCTAGGGGAGAGCCCGTCACTGAGAACACAGCATGGGGAAGTTTGACGGCGGCTGGATGCGGCTCTGGATTGTCGGGAGTGTGCTGTGGTCGCTTTACGTAGCAGCCATGTTCTTGGATGGCGTGAGGGACAGGTGGGACGACCTTACTGTTTGGTCTGTAGTTTACGTTTTTGGGATCTGGCTTGTCCCATGCCTGTTCGTTCTTGCACTCGGTTGGGCAGTTCGCTGGGTCTACCGTGGTTTTTCTAGGGACCGCAAGTAGGGGATTTGGGCACTTTCGTTAGTAATCCCCAATCCGAACACTCTTTCTCTGTTTTCTGATCTTCATGTGGATAATCCATTTTTCTCTGGCAATTTGTACACGGAGGTATTCATCCACCCCTCGCTGATCATCTCAAGGCGTTTTCATCTGCTCCTTTCGTAGCTTCTTCAACTTTCTCTTTTGTTGTCGACTTCAATTTATCGTAGCTAATCCTCTCCTTGATCGTCTTGAAGTGCTCCGATTTCGCCACTCCGATTGTCAAAGATGTTCCACTCGAAATCGGTGCGGTCGCTCGAATGAGAAAATCTACGCGCCGATCACTGGGAGTGTCCATCACGTTGATTGTGACTCCAGAGAGATCATCGTTCTCGACAGTAAGGGTAGCACCACTGAGGAATCGCCCGAGCAGATAGCCTCGGACTTCGGGTTCTGAATTTCCGAACTTTTTAGCCTCATCGGGAGTGAAAACTGTCTTTGTCAATATCGGAGGGACTTCCCCGACGTTTACAACATGAACTCCGTAAACACTTATCGCGAGTTTTCGAAAATCGACTTCATCGAAAACGGTTATAGGATCGTTCCAAAATTTATTACGCTGTGACTTGTTCATAAAGAGCCGTTGTGGGAGGAAGGCTACTACGACTCTTGACTGCTGTCGGGGAATCACCGTATTGGCAGCATAAGCACTGTCGCCGAGCCGCACCAATTGGGGTACCGAATGATCGGGAAGAAGCGTAGTATACGCGGTGATTAACGGGCCATTGAGCACAGCAGAACCCTCCGCCCAGGACCCACGAACCCCTCCTACGGGAAGACCGATAACTGCGGAAAAGATCAATCCAGTAGCACGCAGAATATTGAGAACACGATTCCTCGGATCATGAGATCGGCCTTTCTCAGCGTTTCCCCTTAGCAAAGAGAGCTCCGCCGATGACAATCTCTTGTTCAGATCACCCTTCCAAAATTTGAGACGGGAAAGGTTAAACGAAAGGTCGTGTACCACAAAATCATATTTTCTACTCACATTTGCGATAGTTACCTGAACGGCGACAAAGCGCTTACCGATCCGTCTACCGAACACGTCTGCAACATTTTTTGGGTCCATGACCACCCGAAATACATTAATGTTGCAAGTGCGAGACGTATCCGTCTCGTCGCAGGGTTTGCGGCGACTCCCCCCACGCAGCGTGGGATCGTTGGCTTTGCGGTTGGTAGCGTCGTTCCGTAAGCTGGGGGGAGCGTCCTTCGGCGTTTGGACGCGCGGTCTAACACACGCTGTCGGGCTAAGCAACACGAACGACATTAGAATAAGAAAAGGCGTCTTCATAATTTGTAAAACTCCGTCGCAAAAAACTTAGGGGACTATAATGAGCTGTTACAGCTCGTACTGTTGGTAGTCGTCCCTCGACGACCAAATGTATTCGAAGGCCTCCTCCGCCTCACGTCTTTGCTCCGCAAAAAAGGAAAAGACAACAGCTGTTCGGTCCTTGGATGTCGGAAAGACTTTAGGTGTAGCGAACTCCGCCCAGTCCAGAATTCCCGATTATAGGTCCGTCGAAAACATCGAATTCACTGCCAGTTTAGGACGAAAATCGATACAGTACACGTGATTCATGAGAACATCCCAATCTCCACGGAGAAACACCTTGTCGAATATGCGCTTTACACGTTCGACTTGGGTAGGCATCCACCGCCATTTCAACAGCAAGCATCCCAGGCCTCTAGAGGGTTCATAGTTTGGGTAAATCCCCTTCTCAATATCCTTTTGATATGACAGCTTCGGGTCGATCGTAGACTTTCTAGACGCCTGAGCTTCCATCACTACCGCCCGATAGGCGAGGAGGATACGGTACCGTGGATCCGGAAGTTGGACGGGATTCGTCTCAATCGCTCCAAATAGTTCCCGATCATGGTTCTTGCAAAGCCCAGTAAAGGTCGTTGCAAGATTCCTACCGATGGGCTGAAAAACGAATTCCGGCGGTGTGTCCGCCGCAACTTTGAACCGAGGCATCATGACATGTCCGTCTCGACAGGGAAGATCTAGAGTGCGCGAGTTTTGGACAGAGTGGGCACGAATAACTTTGCTGCATCTCTTCCGCTTCCGACACGAACATCATGGTCAGCGAGCGCACTCTGCTTGATGCTCTAGTCTGGTATTTGTTTGCGAGCTGTGTTCATTTCCATACGAACATCCTACACTGGCACCTTAAAGATCGCGCCGCACGTGAAGGGGACAGTCCCTTTCCGACGCTTTTCCGATAAAGGACGCGCCAAGAAGCTGACTGGAAAACAGTGAGGAAAGGACAGTCACTTTCTTTGTTGTCCAATTTAGAGACCGTTCAGGGCAGGGGGTGTACGGGACGACGACCTGAAACTGTTGGCTCGTTCGCAATCAGCTTGCGCCACCTAGCTACTGTCTGTCCGTTGAGCCGAACCACGCGTGCTGCGGCTTCGTCGAGGGCTACTCGGGTGGGACATTCATCCATGTGCGGCCAAGGCTTGAACGTAGTTGATTGATGCTCGGTGAACACATCTGCCAGCAGCGCAACGTCGACTGAACGAGGATCAGGCACAAGGAGCGCACGAAGTGAGCCAAGAGCATAACGCGGATACGTCAGCTTCTTCGCTCGGGCTTGCAGTAGCGTCAGAATACCCAGCGTCGAATTCCACCACGCACACAGCGCCTTTTCAAACACTCGATTTGGCGTCATTGGGCGGACTGGAACCCAAGACGATCCCAAGAGCGGGTTGTCCGCGTAGCAGGCAGCTACTCGAACCGTGTTCGTCCACAGGCGACTGGCGATAAGCAGTCGGCTCGCTTTGGGGAGAAGTGTGTAACGCGCATATCGTTCTTTGTCAGGTTTCGGGGCCGCCATGACATCGGCCGCGGCCCGCATTGAAGTCTGAATCCCCGTGGGATGGTCCCAAAGAATGGGTGAAGTCCAAGGCGCCGACCGTTTGGGTTTACGGTCGAATGCCTCTCGGACTCTCTGGCCCCCCGGCTCGATACTGCAAACCTTTCCCGCAGGAACGAGCGCGGTGCCCGCCAAGGCCGCTAGATCGCGCATCGCCTCCGCGAGTTCGACGTGATAGTACAACGCGGCTGTCCAATCTCCTTCGCGCACTCTCGGCCATGGCCAAATGTGCTCAGTTCCCCATTCTCCCAGCGGCTCCCCGCGGTTGATCCGATCCGAGAGCAAGATCGCCTCGTGCGCGTCCCTTGGCATTTTCCGGAGCGAGATAAAGCGAGTGGCAAGACGTTCGGCCTGCGCCCGCCGAGCGATCAGGAGCGACTCATGGATGGCCGTGTTGTCGGAGAAATTGATTCGACTCGGATCGTGGCTGGTAATGACAGTCCCAATCTGGAATCGATTGGCAAGGAACTTCCGTTCACCGTGACCTGAGGCACTCGTCAACGCCGTCGTCGGAACAATCTTGGCGAGCGTCGCTCCCTGTTTCTTGAGCAATGTTTCGGCCAGAGGCGAAAAGAATGTGCGAACACTGGTCTGGTCGATGGCTCTGAACGCGAGTGGGTCGCGGTGCTTCAGGAACTGAGCAATCTTGATCTCCCGCTTTTGTAAGCGGCGGCGGTCTCGATAGCTGTATTGGCGGTTCCGGATGTCATTACGGGTGAACGGAGGATTCATGATGACGAGATCGAACTGCTCGGTAAGCGACCCGGTGGAGGCGTCCCCGGGCTCTGCCCGCTCCGCGTCCAGCTCTCCAGTCGTTGCAAGCGGCCTGATGAAGCTCGTGAGGTCTCGCTCGTCTCTCGCCGTGGCCAAGAATTCCAACGATCCCGCCTTTGCCTCGCCGTTGGACTGCGGTCCATGCTGCATCGTGAACAGGTTCATACGCCGGTAGTCGATGCGGGGGTTTCCCAAAGTCAGGTTGCACGCGGCAAGCTGAACCCCGTGGCGGTTGATGTCCAATCCGTAGAGTGCGTCCTCGACCAGTGCGAGATGCAGAAGGTCGGACTCCGCGCCATCCGGCGCCGCGTGGTCGTGGCGGTCGCGGATGGTATGCATGGCCGCCATGAGCAACGTGCCGGTCCCGCAGGCGGGATCGATGACCTTCAGACGTGCGAGGAGGTCCACATCCGACCAGTCCATCAGGTCTTCAGGGAGGGCGAGCCGGGCCAGCAGGAGCGCCGAAACATGGTTGGTATAGAAAGATCCGTCGAATTGCGCAGATGCCAATAGGCGATGGTAGAGCGGGCCGGCGTGGTCGAAGCGGAGCGAGGCGAGCTCATCGGCGACGGCAACGGCATTCTCACAAATCCAGCCCATGGCGGGCCAGAGTTGGCGGTCGGAAAGAGTGTTGACGACAGCCAGCGCGGGCAAAAAAACTGAATGGTAGTCGATATCGAGAATTGCACCCCACGCGTCTCGAATACGCGAGGACGCATTGCCTTGGTCTGCCAGAATCGTCTCCAAGGGCGGGATTGTCGAGAGAGTCGGTACCAGTCGCAGGCGCTGGTGAATCAGCGCGGCGTTCGACAGGATAAGCGACCCTACAAGCGCGGCGGCACGCAGATCCTTGTCCTTGACATTCGGTAGCGTCAGGGCGTTTGCGACGACTTTGGCGCAATCCTCCACGTAGAATTGTTTCGCCGCTACGCGAACGGTGTGTTCGATCTCGTCGGCAACCCGCTGTCTAGACAGGTCGGTGTTTCTAAGGGTGTTCGCGAAATCTGCGACAGTTCCTTCTCTCCATGTGGTCTTCGAGTCCGTGCGCCGCACGGGGGAAAAAGCAATGGTGGCCCTTGCAAGCGCTTCCTGCGTTACATGAGCTGAGACGGACGCATCCCTCAGGTGAAGTGGGTAGCATAGTCCAAATGCGAGTGAACGGAGTGTGCCACGCAGGCGGGATCGAGCTTGATTGGCAGCCTTCCGTCGGTTGGCGGGAGAGTCTCCGATCTTTGCTTCGACGAGGATCGGAACCGGAGCCGGCACGCCGGAGTGAGTGACCGTGATATCGATGGCAACGCTCGACGAACGCATCTCGGTTGTCGCGCTGATGCCGTCGTAGCTGTCAAGAAGCAAGCCGAGATAGGAGTTTAGAACCTCTTCGCGTAGGTGCGGCACTCTAGAATATCGTCCTCACTATTTTTTGCACGAGAGCAATCAGTATACGGGGTTCCCGTCCCTGCCGCAGACCCTCATTCTCCGGAATCCGTTGACTCAAAGCGTTGGTCCACCTGGACCGGTTCGACCAAGAGGATCAAGTGCCCCACTTCGAACTCAGGATAGAGCACTAAGCAGAGCAGTTCCGGATCTTCACTGTAGCGGAACGGCTTGGCCAGCAGGTGACTTAGGCTCTAAATGCCCTTCTCGACCCTGACTTCCAAGATAGCCGCGGGGTCCGATGCAGCGTCCAGCAAAATCACGACCTCGGTCCAGAAACCCTCGGCTTCGACCCGGACCTCCGTGGTGGCGTGATTGTCCAGATAGGGGCAGTCCCGTGCCTGCTCGTCCAAGATTCTCGGACAGTCAGGTGTGGCTATGACCAGCGGTCCTTGTAGGCCCGAGCCTATTCTCGAAGTCCAAGAGTCGAGTATGGCAGGATTAGCTGCACGCGTTTCTCGATGAGGATCGGGTTGCTGTCCGGGTAACGAATCGTAGAGTTTCGTCCACAGATACCTCGAGAGGAAAATCCGTTGAAATCAACCATGACTGCCACCTTGCTCCGACTGGGCGATTCGACATCACGCAATCTGGAGTTCTCGCACCGTCCCGACGTCTGGGTGAGCTACGGAGAAGAGACCATAACGGAGAGCAATCTTCTGGAGATCAGGCGGAGGCATCCAGAGCTTGTACGTGTCCGCACCTTCCCGAAGCGCGAGGAAGCGAAGAGCGGAGCGGACTGGGAGTGGCACATCGTCGGGCGAAGGCGAACATTCAAGATGCGTGTGCAAGCAAAGCGGCTGCAGTCCAACGGTGTCCTGAAGGTCAAACACAAAGTGAAATCGTCCGGCAGACAACAGCGTTGCCTTCTCATTTCCGAGGCCCACCTTGCAGGAATGAAGCCCGTCTACTGCATCTACAGTACGGAACAAGAGCGAACGATCTGGAAACAGCCCAAGGGACGGCGAGGTTACAGGACTTTCCAGACTGGCTGTTTGCTTGCCGACGCGGAGGACGTGCCACTCTTCACCAGAAGGCTCTACGAAGTCGAGCAGAAGTGCATACCTTGGCACTTTCTGTTCGAACCAACCGTCTCGATGCAATGGAGGTGGGAAATCGCCGAGGTGGACTATAGGCATCTCGTTCAGTTTGTTTCTGTCGGACGCCGCCATGTGCCGGTCGCGGGGAACGATGAGGTAGTGGTACCACCTGAGTCCTCGAGGTGGAACGCCCCTACGATCGATGACCTCAATCAAGACATCAGACGGTATTTCGATAGGACGGGGGTTGAGGAAACAACGGCAGAGGATAGGGCTAGGCTTGAGCCCGAGAGCGATGGAGGTCAACGGGTCTTTCGGTCCGACGGAGAGCGGCTCCGAGAACTAGGCATACGCCGCATGATGGTTATGGATGTTCGCGGCAAATCTGGGGCGGACGAGCGGTACGAATGGTAGGAGCCTGGATGACGCCACAACGTCGTTTGAGTGTCCAAGCCGATGATCGGGCGTTGAGAGTCCGGCGGTCGACAAGTCCGATTACGTGGCTGCTTACATGTTGGGTCGGACGGCGCTCATCGTCAGCGCGCACGCGAAATAGTCCGGACGTGAGAAGGGGACGGTCACCGTCTCTCCGCTGCGCCGGATCAAGAAGAAAGCTCGTCTTCGCACCCACGAAATATCTGGATCGCGAATTCCTTCACAAGTGCCGGATCGACTTCCAGCAGCTGCCCTTCCAGATCTATGAGGCGATCGAGAGCCTGGAACAATGATCCTGAAGGAATACCAAAAGCGGACGCTGGCGACGGTCCGCAGCTTCGTTGAAGGGCTCGCGACGTGGCGGGAGAAGGACAGGGCGGCGCGAAGCCAGGACCCCGAATGGGGATTCGACTGGGTGGAGCGGGCATGGAGCAGGACTGTGGCCGGGCGGCCCTACCACTCGCGACGAAACGGACTCGGCGAGCTGCTTCCCGCCTTCTGCCTCAAGATCCCGACCGGTGGCGGCAAAACGCTTCTCTCGACGCGGGTGATCGATCTCGTTAATGCCCACTTCCGGCAGAGTCGGCGCGGCCTGGTGCTGTGGATCGTGCCCACGACACAGATCTACAACCAGACGCTCAAGGCGCTCAAGGACCGCGACCACCCGTACCGCCAGCAACTCGATCTGGCGTCGGGTCAGCGCACCCGAATCTTCGAGAAGACCGCGGCATTCGGTCCGCGCGATGTCGCCGAGAACCTCTGCGTCCTCCTGCTCATGCTGCCATCGGCCAACCGGAAGACGAAGGACACGCTCCGGATGTTCCGCGACAGCGGAGGCTTCGACCGGTTCTTCCCCCCGGACGACGATCCCCCCGCCCACGCCGAATTGCTGAAGGAACACCCCAATCTGGACACCTTCGACCAGACCACAGGCTTCTGGGGCCGTTACGTCAAGACTTCCCTGGGCAACACGATTCGGCTGCTGCGGCCGCTGATCATTCTCGACGAGGGACACAAGGCGTACAGCGTCAATGCGAAGGCGACCCTCGAAGGGTTCAACCCCTGCATGATCGTCGAGCTCTCGGCCACTCCGGCCAGGGGCGCCAACGTGCTCGTCGAGATCCTGGGTCGGGAACTCAACGCCGAGGAGATGATCAAGCTCGACCTGCACATCCGTAACAAGGCGAGCAGTGACTGGCGCGATACCCTGCTGGAGTCCGTCGCACACCGCGAAACTCTTGAGGCCGAAGCACTGCGTTACGAAGCGGAGTCCGGGACCTTCATCCGGCCCATCTGCGTGATTCAAGTGGAGAGGACCGGCAGACAGCAAAGGAAGCCCGGCTACGTTCACACCGACGATGTGCGCGAGTACCTGCTCCAGCACCCGGGAATCAGGCCGGAGTACATTGCGGTCAAAACCAGCACGAAGGACGAGCTCAAGGAGGTGGACGACGTTGGCGGCCTGATGTCCCGCGACTGTCCAATCCGCTTCATCATCACCAAGCAGGCGCTGCAGGAGAGCTGGGACTGCCCGTTCGCCTACGTCCTCACCATTCTCACCAACCCGATGTCGAAGACAGGCATCACGCAGTTGGTGGGCCGGATCCTGCGGCAGCCCTACGCATGTAAGATGGGAGTGCCCTTCCTTGACGAGAGCTACGTATTCTGCTTCAGCCGCCGGGGAAACGAACTACTGAAGGAAGTCAGGGAGGGATTCGGCCTGGAAGGCCTCGAAGGGAGGGTGGTATCCGATGGCGGACGGACGGGCCCGACGGAGAAACTGGCGACCCGGCAGTTGGCGCGGTATCGAGCGGCGGCGCGCGATCTCGTCCTTCCCGCCTTCATGATCTGGGACGTGGACGGCTGGCGTCTGGTCCACTACAAGGCGGACATCCTTTCGCGGTTGCCCTGGGACGACATCGATCTCTCGGCGCTGGGCAATCTGAAGCTGGACGAGGGGAAGGGCGAAGATGACCTGCTGCGGACGAACCTGACCGGTGAGGCACATGTTCAGAAGCCGGATGTCGCGAGCGGCAGCTATCCCGGAAACGTCGAAGACCGTGACGACGCCGACTCGTCCAACGGCGGCGATCCGGTGGACTACTTTTTCGCAGCCAGCCACCTCCTGGACTTGGTTCCTAATCCGTGGCGGGGACGTGATCTGGCCCGGCGCACCTTCGAAGCCGTGCTTGAACAGTATCCCGCCGAGCGCGTGGCGGCCAATCATGTCTTCGTTCTGGAAGAACTACGCCGAACGGTCGAGATGGAACGCGACCGTCTGTCGCGCGAGGTCTTCCGTGATCTCCTGGAGTTGGAGACGATGCGTTTTCTAGTCGTTGCGGAGGATCTCGACTTCAATCGCCTTCCCGCGGAGATCGAAGTTCCGAAGGCGAAGCAGGCGAACCGGGAGGACGGCAGCCCCTACCAGCGCAACCTCTTCGACGTCATCACGGAGGACGATCTCAACCAATTCGAGAATAAGGTCGCGACCTACTTGGACCAGCAGGCGCGGCTCTTCTTCTGGTACCGCAACCGCGCCCGCAAGGACTATTACGTGCAAGGATGGAAGCCGCGGCGGATCTACGCCGACTTCATCGTGACGCTGCGGGATGACGAGCCTGGGGCGGACGACGAATTCCGCCAGGTGTTCGTCGTGGAAACCAAGGGCGTTCACCTAAAGGCGTCGGAGGACACCGAATACAAGCGGTCCGTCTTCGACATCTGCGGCGAGCACGCCCGCAAGGTCGATTGGGCCGAGTTTGTGCCCGCGATGCGGAGCAAGGTGATGCGATTCGAGGTCGTGGATGAGGACGAGTGGCAGGCGCGGCTGAAAGGGATGCTGGTTCGGGGGAGAGGGTGAAGGGATTGGGCGAGCGAGCGCGTCGGCACGTCTCACCCGGAGGTGATGGGCAGGAAGTCCTGGCCAGAGTGGTCGCCATCGGTTACACAGCGGGAGGTGCGCTGTGAGATGGGAACAATTGCCTTCCTCGTTTATCTTCTCTTTTTCACAGTACGGCTTCGCGTGGTGGTTGATGAACTCGACCCCATTGTCCGGGACGTGAGGAGGGACAGTTACTATTTCTTCAAACGGTTGGGGTGAGTGGCGTCTGGAGGCTGGTGAAGCCGGTCCACCGCGCTGATATGGCGCCGGCCGCGCCATTGAAGAAGTACGGCTGCATCTCGGAGTACTACGCCGCCGTGGCGGGCTCGGACTAGGGCTATACGGGTGTCCTGATGCACACTCCCATGTATGACACCCAACTCCCCGGCTTCGAGACGTATTGGCTTCCCCTGCCGTGGCCGACCGCCTGCCGCCCCTCGGCCATAGTATTGCCGGCGGGGCCACTGGGCTCCTCAATGGAGCCCCAAGATGCTGGGAACGGTCTCACCCCCTTTGGATTCGAGACCGTCAGGGCCGTGGATGTGCGGCAGACGCAACATAGCCCCCGGGAGATCCTTTAGGCTGAGGAC
The DNA here is from genome assembly GCA_965116695.1 of Acidobacteriota bacterium. Lineage (GTDB taxonomy): Bacteria > Acidobacteriota > UBA6911 > RPQK01 > JAJDTT01 > JAJDTT01. Next base: position 4,794,546 of record OZ220706.1, on the reverse strand, counting down.
CGGGTTCACGAACAGGCAGGCCTCAGTGGACGGGACTGCATATGAGTTTGTATTCGTGATGAATAGGACGGCAGCGGGACGACTACAGCTCCCGTTCCAGATGCCATCCTTGCCGAACAAGACGTCGCGTCCGTCGATTTCGGGGTTGAATCCGCCGCGATTATGCACGTTGACCGCCAAAATCAGCCGATCGTCAGTCCGGCCGTAACACTTGCGTTTCTCCCTAATCTTCCGTTTGGCGTTAGGGACGGACCTGTCGTACATTTCGGTTTGCGGCCATGGTGCCACCCTGGCCTTCCTTGGGGCCCGCTTTCCCGCAGGCAGCGGATTTAGTCTGACCCAGACTTGCCAGTCACCGAAACAGATATGCTCGGTTGGCAGCGCACCGTAACCGTACTCTTTAATCCTGAGTTGGACTTTGTCAGGATCATAACCGGCGACCAGTCTTCCGAATTGCCGCTTGATTATTTTGTTTTTCAAATGTCGCGTCAGGGTTCCTTTGACTCGGACGATGCTGATCGTGAAGTTCGCAATTTCGAGCTGTGTGAATTTTTCCTGCGCATCCCTTTCGTAGTTCGACGGCGCGAACACGTCTTTATCCGGCGCAACAACCGTGGCTTCTACGAGAACGCGGGAGCCGTTCGATGACGCCTCGAAGTCTGGGCTCTTGTTGGTGCCAGGCAATTCTGGATGGATCGTCACGTAGAGGCCAAGCCTGACGAGGATTTGGTGCGTTAGGAGCTCGAACCAAGCGGCGTAGTGCTGATTGTCGTCCTTGCTGCGAAAGTCTCCCAGAAAGCGGCTGAGTTCGTCTTTTGACGCATCGTTTGCATAGTCAGCGAACCACAGATTGCACAGATCCCGGGCCTGTGCGGCTTCCGGGCGGACGGAACGATCGATGTACGAGTGGAATGATTCCCCAGGATCGGCCGGGCCGTCGTGTGTTCTCTCGAATTCTCCAAACAATTGCATGGCTCTGTTCGGGGTTGGGGCTTAACTCTGCCGAGACAGGCTATCGTCCCGGTGTATGAAGGGAACAGTCACTTTTTCTGCTCTCCAGAGAATATCTCGGCCCATGATGACCAAGGTCAATGAGTTCTGGAATCGGTCGCTGGTTCGGCGATTGTATTTCCAGCTCGGAGATTCCTGGCCGGGAGATTGCTACGAGCAACTTGCTGTAGTGCTAACAGCCCGTGGCAAAAGTCCGGGAAGCAACGCCAGACCTCTGACCTAAAATGACGCTATGGCTATGGGAAAGAAACCGTCCGGAGGACGGCAGCGAGGGATGTGGGTGGCAACGCAGAAACTGTCCCGGAGTCCGGGGCATCCCTTCTACGAGCGGTTGAACCAGATGCTGGAGAAAGCCGGTTTCGACGCCTTCGTGGAAGCGCGGTGCGCACAGTTTTACGCCGACGGGATCGGGCGGCCGAGTCTGCGCCCCGGACGGTACTTCCGGATGCTGTTGGTAGGGTACTTCGAAGGACTGAACTCGGAACGGGGCATCGCCTGGCGAGTGGCGGACTCGATGAGCCTGCGCGCGTTTCTGGATTTGGATCCGGAGGAGACGCCCCCGAATCACTCGACCGTGTCGCGCACCCGGCGACGGATCGACGTCGAGACGCACGGTGAAGTGTTCTCCTGGGTGCTGAAGCAGTTGGCAAAGGCGGGATTGGTGCAGGGGAAGACAATCGGGATCGACGCGACGACGTTGGAGGCGAACGCGGCGCTGCGCAGCTTGGTGCGCCGGGACACGGGGCAGGACTACGAGACGTACGTGAAGGAACTGGCCAAAAGCTCGGGAGTCCCGACACCGACCCGGGAGGAGCTGGTTCGGTTCGACCGGAAGCGGAAGAAGGAGACGAGCAACCGGGAGTGGATGAATCCGCACGCGAAGATCACGAAGCTCAAGGACGGACGGACCCGTCTGGGGCACAAGGTGGAAGAGGCGGTGGACCTGGAGACCGGAGCGGTAGTGGCGGTGACCGCACCGGAGAAGTTGGGCGATCCTCAGACCCTGGGGGACACCCTCCGGATGGCGCAGGAGGAAGTGGAGGCGGTCGGATCGGGAGCAGGGGTCCGGGAAGTGGTGGCGGACAAGGGATACCACAGCAACGAGACAGTGTTGGAGTTGAAGACGCTGGGATTGCGGGGGTATCTGTCGGAAACGGATCGGGGCCGGCGCAACTGGAAGGGGAAGAACCGCAAGTACCAGGCGCCAGTGTACGCGAATCGGAGACGGATTCGGGGCCGCCGGGGACGACGGCTGCAGCGGCAGCGGAGCGAGTTGGTGGAGCGGCCGTTCGCGCATCAGTTCACCACCGGCGGGTTGCGCCGCATCTTCGTCCGGGGCCACGCCAATGTCCGGAAGCGATTGCTGATCCACGTGTCCGGTTTCAACCTGGGACTGCCGATGCGCCGTCTGACAGGGATCGGTACGCCCCGAAGTCTGCAGGGCCGCGTCCTGGCGCGTCTTTTTTCGCTTGTTGGGGCGACAATGGGCCGCTGGCCCGGCTGGAATCGGCTCTGGGCGCCAATCGGGCGCGATTCGTTGACTGGGGCACCTCGGACCCATCGATAAACCAACTCCACGTCAGCATGCGGAAAGAACAATAGCCGGAGAGATCATGACTTTTCCCACGGACTGCTAACTAAGGAGGTGAATGACCCCATGAAGGATAAATGTATGCCTATCGACGCCCGCACGGTTTTTGCGGCCTTTGCGCTTCACAAACTACTTGCAGGCATGGAAGATCCAGAGGAACACTTCTCGCAGGTCGAAGACTCCTATTCCGACCTGTGTAAGCAGGCGTGGCGGATATCAGAGCGGATGATGGAGATGAGCGGACTTGTCTGCAGCGAACACGCCAGGGTCCTTCCCGAAGAAAACGAGGGTGACTGATATGTGGCATTCTCTACGGCGTTTTGGCAAGTGGCTAGCAAACGGAGGCAAGCGGCTAGCAAACCGACTAGCAAACCGACTAGCAAACCGAAAAGTAAAGTATTTGTGGAACATCGCGGACGATCTGCCATCTCCAGATCAGGTGTTAGCGGCCACAAAAAGGATACGCTATTGTGAGACACACCTCAAGGAAGGAACTAGTTGGCGCTTCACCAAGCAGATAATGGAAGTTCGCCACCTAGCAGATGAGCGGCTGCTGTTGCTGGCTAAGTGTATCAGATCCACATGGCTTGTTACAAAGTGCGATCCTAGTAGGCAGCTTTCTAAGGAACTTGCAGGTCGACTCGCGCGCCCCTTAGGGAAGGCTCCATCCGATTTCGATGAGGCAGCAAAAGGCTTCAAAGATTGCCGAGAGACATGGAAGGAGATCGTTTCTGTAGTGCGGCGAGTAAGGAATCCCCCTTTTGCATCCCAGGTATTCTTGAGGTTGACGGAGCACGGTAGGCTCCAGTTTGCGTCCTTGGCCATTGGGAGCCTAATCGCATCCGGCGCCGTGCAGATGATGTTTTTCTATAGGGCGGCAGCGGAACAGTCCGTCACTGCATATTGGGTGTGGGACGACTTAGCCATCCAGGCGATAAACGTCGTTCCCGTTGCTCTGATCGTATTAGCCGCGTCAGAGCTAATTTTCCGAATAATGTGGAGGATTTGCGAGGATACTATTCATCCGAAGGCTATACTGTTACTATTGGATCACCCGCTGCTCGTCGCGTTATTGATGTTTCTGTTTTTGATACTTACAGTTTCATGGGTCGGATACGACAAAGGGATCGCGGAATGGAATAAATTTGCCAAGAATGGTGGCACGGAGTCGGCCACAATGTTGGACCAGACTCACTTGACAGGAATTCATCTTGTTGGGACAACTTCGCGGACGGCAGTGTTCTTGCAAGCGAAAACTCCGTTAAATCCGGTTAGAGACAAACTGGAATATTGTGAGGTGTTTAAAGATGTAGTGTGCACACTACAGTCCCCTCGGGTCATGAAAAGGCTGATTACTCTGTGCAATGATGAAACGACCAAGGATGAAACGACCTCGGGCTCAACCTACCACGTGTATGTAATAGACAGGGACAAGGTTGTTTGCCACGGGCAGGGGGGTCAGTGCGAAGAGATTCTGAAGTGGACTCCAAAGGTGGAACCAAAAACAACTGTGGGGGACAGATGGAAAACAGTCACCTTGTCCGAGTTAAGCGGACCCGAGCCTGTTGCCCTGGTCTACCTCGCTACCCCAAAGGAACCAGACACAGCAAAATTCACAAGAATCGCAGATTGGTTCACGGATACGTCTCGCACACGTCGCCGAATTGCTCCTTCAGTCACGCTTCCACACTCAGGGACTTGAATTTCAACACAAAGGAGAGCTGCGTACGATCCACGTTAGCTCCGAAATGGCGACGATGCTCAGGCCCCGCGTGCGGAGGGGGCATGGGCAAAAGGCTACAACGAGGATCCGAAAAAGCGAGACGGGGACAGTCACTTTTTCTGAGTGACCTTTTCTGCGTGTACCGGTCACGGTACATGGCTGCGAAGAGGCCGATCCGCCAGCGACCGCCGGAATGCAATCGAGTTCCACGGTGTTATCGTGGGACCGTACCGCGTACGCTCATGTCCTCTTACCACCCGCGTGCCCTTCGTGCCTGCGCGAGTTCATAGTTCGCCTGCATCCGCACCCAGTGATCGGCCGTACCCCAGCCGATGGATTCCAACGCGAGCGCCATGTTCGCGGACACGCCCGCCTTGCCGTTCAGCAGACGGGAGAGGGTGCCCCGCTCGCACCCAAGGCGCGCCGCCGTCTCGGTCACGTTCCAGCCGACCTCGTCCATGCTCTCGCGGATCAGTTCACCAAGGTGCGGGGGATTCAGCATCGGACCCAAGCGCTCACTGCCGGTGCTGTTCATGATCTTTCTTCCTTCCATCAGTGGTAATCGACCAAGTCCACCTCCACGGCCTAATCGTCTTCGAAGCGGAATACCACGCGCCAGTTGCCCGATACACGGAGGGGCGAGGGGGACAGTCACCTTACCGTCGCTGGTCTACAAGTCGAATTAACGCAGCTAAGTCAAGTTGGTCGAGCCGGGAAATGCGCCGCTGCTTAACGTGTCGGCGCTGTTGAAAGGAGAGCTTTGATTGCACGCAGGTTTCCCACCACGTTTCAGAAAGCGAAGGGAGGATTTCTTCCAGTGCCCCGCAGAGAGCGGAAGCGGCGTGTCCAAGTAGCTTGTTCATCTCCAACGGCATCTGATGGTGTCCCCTTTTCGCGGACTGTTTATTTGTGCGGTCGACGTTGCCTTTAGGTTTAATACCCCTTCTGTCGTTGGGGAGCAAGACTTCCTCCCGACGAAGGTAAATGGCCATCGAGGATGTGAGCACTTGGCCGTGCCTTTCCACGAGCTTCTGCCGGTGCGGGAGAAGGGCTGAGCGACAAGGGGACTGAAAAGGGGACAGTCACTTTTTCTCCATGGGCCGACTTGTTCAGTCTTTCTCAGATTCTTGCATCCGAATGGCGCAATCGAGACTGGCGGCGACCTCGACCACCAATAGACTGACAATCCACTGGTATCTGAATCGCTGTATATCTAATGCGTCTCCAGCGTTGCTTGGCAGGTCTCCTGTATGGAGAATCACTCCCCTTCCGTCTCTGGTGGCGACAGCTCGAAACTCATTCCAATCGTGGTAGTAGCGACTCGGAATCCTGAATTTCTCGATAAGCTGTTGGAGTCTTGAGGATTCAAGATCTATACCATGGAGTTCATGCGCGAATAGATTCCTGATCTTGCGAACCAAATTGATGTCATGAAAAATATCGGAATCAATCCAACCCAGAGTATATGCGGCAAGGATCTTCGATGAGAAGCCGGAGAAAGGCCCGTTCATATCAAAAAGCTTACGGCGCGTGTCCGAGTTGCCTTTCCTGAACAGCGCCCTGAGCTTGCGTTTAAGTAGATTATCGATCCACACGCTGGCTAGGATCGTTGCCCCCCTATCCGATTCAGATCGCAGCTCATTGAAGAATCCGGACCATTGTTTTGAGCCGATTTCAATACGAGAGTTTCGATTTGATGTCATCAGGTGATCTTAACAGACTGTCGGGCCTGGATGATTTGCCGACGATCTTCGTGGCTCGGCCGCCGGGTTCCCGGAATTGAGCGCTCAACGATCACGTCCGAGTCGTAATGGAGGAGTGACCCCTACTCGCCCGCCGGGCGGCCCTCTGTGCCAATTGGACATACCTGGGAGCCAAAGCGGGACGGCCAAACCCATGGCCCGCAAACTGTGGGGGAGCCCCGGACATGAAAAGGGGACAGTCACTTTTATGGCCGTAGTGGCCGGTTGGCTCTCCAGAGTGCCTCGGCTACATCGAATGCAAGAAACGGAAAGTCCCCTTTTGGAGCCTGTTGGCGGCGGTTGTCCGGCGTCGAAAAACCAGGATTCTGAGAGTTCCCGCGTCGGCTGGCAATTTCCCAACCGCGCCGCGCTCCGGAACCCAGTACGGTCAGCCCGGCTGCCCCTTGAAGAAACGTTGTCGTCGATTTCGCATTTCGTTCACTCCAATCACCCGGGAAGCTTCTACACAAGACCACGGCGGGCTCTCCGGTCAATCGCGCTGCACCTCGATCGGTAAAACGAAAATGCGGCTTCGTTCGCCGGAATCGATGGGCGTTGGATCCCAGCCGAAGGGAGCGCGGTCGTACACCAGCAGCAGCCGGTTGGGCGAGATCTCCACGATCTCCGTGTAAGAGGTGGTCTGACCCCTTCCGCCCGTTCGGCCCTGCTGGGAAATGCGATAGCTGGCGTCTGGAGCCCAACGGTTGTGATGTTCGAGGATGTCGATGTCCTGCCAGGTCCGCGCCCGGGCGTCGGTCGAGAACCAGACACGTAGACCGGGGCGGCCGCTGGAGAGCACGACGGTGTCATTCCGGGTGCGAACCATACTCGGCGCTACGCTGACGGCGGGGATGGGCTCCACCTGGGTCCAGGAACGGCCTCCATCACCGCTGTAGGTCCGGCCCAAGTCCAGGAAATGGCCGACTCGAAACACAGCCATGAGGTCTCCATCGGCGAGCTGGATCATCGAGGTCTCACTGGCTTCCAAAATTTCTTGAGGCCAGGGCCGACCCTGGTAGCGCGGATCTTCAGGATCACGCCTCCGGGCGTCGCCAGTCATCACTGAAGGATCAGCCACGGTCGAAAAGTAGCGCCATGTCCGTCCCTTGTCCTCAGAAACAAAGAGCAGGCTGATCACCTTCTCGTCCTTTCGAGGCTCCAGGTTCCCCCCGGTCCTCATGTACCCGTTGACCAGGAGACGATCGCCCATCTGAAGAGCATCGCCGCAGAACTTCAGTCGGGCAATCCAGTTGGATCGAGGGATCCGGCTCGGAAACGTACCCACCGGCCAAGGCCAGTCCGCTACCCGCACACCGCCCGGTTCCACAACAACGCGGCTCCCGCCGCGCTCGAAAAGAGTGTAGCTCGTGTGAAGGTTGTGTCTTTCCTCCGGATCGGGTTGGTAGAGGTGGGACAGAATGGCCAGTAGAGATCCATCTGCCTGAGGTACGAAAATGGATGGTTGAAGGTCGGGGATGAGGTCATAGCGGTGTCCCCAGCTTCGGCCGCCGTTTCTGGAGATCTGAAAGGCCCGAACCGAATAGGGATTCGCGTTGGAATCCGCTGACACCGCATAGGTCACCATCAACTCACCGGAAGGAAATTTGGCCAGAGTTGGAAACCAGGCATGACCGACGGTTTGGGTCACCTGGATGGGCTGTTCCAGACGAACGGTCAGGCTTTGCAACCTCACCGTAGTCTTCTCGCCGGTGGCAAGAAGGTGGAGTTGCGGTGCAAAGCCGAAAACCCACAGCCAGGACCCAAGGAGAATCACGATCCTCATCCCGGGCCTTGAACGATGATTGCACTGGTCAACCATGACTCCCGCTCTCCCGTTCTGTGAAGTGAAGTTGCTCTGCGCCTTCGGACCCGGTTCCCGGCGCGCTCGTTTGTAGCGTGGCCCACTCTTCGCAGGCCGATCCCGTCCCGGTTTCCAGCCCCGGGCCCGATCTGCCGCACATTGCGCTGTCTCCAATCGCGCCTGGCCGCCCGGACCGCGGCTGCTACTCCATGACATGTAGTTGGGCGTAAATTATGGCAGGAGGCTGGAGAACTCGGAAGAAGGGGTTCTCACGGCACCACGCCATCGTGTCACGCTCACTGCGGAAGAGCGTTGGGAATTGGAGGCATTGACCCGGGCTGCGAACTGGTGCGAAGGTGGAAAACACTCTTGGTGGCGGAGCGACCGCGGTGACCAGCGTTCTGCAATTCCACGACACCGGGAAATTGTCGAAGTCCTGGCATAAACATCTGCCGGGGTGTCAATAGCCATCGAAAATGTCAGGGTTTTCGGTCTGGCCCGCGCAGGGAGCGGAGCGACCGAAGCGGGCCAGACCGAAAACCCGGGCGCCCTCATGACGCGGTTGTCCCGGCGGCGAGAGGTTCCCGATGGCTTCGACCGGCGGCAGGATGGATCGCCTTGGAGAGCTCGGCATGGCGGCGCATCCGATAGCTGTTGCCCCGGATGTTGACGATGTGGCAACGGTGGAGCAATCGATCCAAGAGCGCGGCGGCCATCACTTCGTCGCCGAGGATACGCCCCCATTCCTCAAAGCCCTTGTTCGAGGTCAGGACCGTCGAGGCGCGCCCGTAACGCCGGTTGATGAGCTGGAAGAACAAAATCGCGCCGCTCTGGGTCACCGGCAAGTAGCCGATCTCGTCCACCACCAGGAGAGCCGGATGGGTCAGGGTCTTCAGGCGACGGTCCAGCCGACCGGCGGCCTTGGCCTCCTCCAGGGAGTCGACCAGGTCCGTGAGCGTCCCGAAGTAGATCTTGCGCCCGTTTTCGGCGGCCCGGATGGCCAAGCTGATCGCCAGATGCGTCTTGCCGACTCCGGGCGGACCGAGGAAGACCACATTCTCCTGCCGCTCCAGGAAACCGAGTTCGTGTAGCGCATCGATCTGCTCGCGTTTGATCGAGGGCTGGAATGCGAAGTCGAAGTCCGCCAACGTTCGAACATACGGTAGCCGGCTCGAGCGCATGGCCGCCTCCAAACGCCGGCTGTTGCGCAACGCGATCTGGGCCGCCAGCAGTTGTTCGATCGCGGCCGCGCCCGTGGTCACGCCGCCCTCGATCCCGGCGAGCACATCGTCCAAGGCCTCCAGAGCACCTGGCATCTTGAGGTCTGCGATCTGGGCCGCGATTCGCTCCCTCTGCGACGGGGGTCTCATGAGACGGCTCCGCTGATTCGGGCATAATCCGCCAGCGGTCGGCGCTGGACCTCGACGACCGCGGGGAACCTCTCCTCGGGATTCTCCTCTGACGCCGAATCCTGGGATCGGGGAACCACCGGCCGGTAAGACCAAGGAACCAAAGGCATTAAGTGCGGACGCTCCACTTCGAACCGGTCCACCGGTCGCTGCTTCAGCGTGCCGTGGATCCGGACGTTGGCCTGCGTGTCCAACCACCGCAGGACCCGCGCGTTGAGATCGTCGTCTGAACCGAAGTCCCGGCCATAGAAGAAATTGTTCCGGATGTAGCTGACCGGACGCTCCACCTTGCCCTTGGTCTGAGCCCGGTAGGGGCGGCAAGCCCGGATCCGGAAGCCCCAGTGCGCGCCGAAGCGAACGAACTCCGGGTTCTCCACCAGCCGCCCTCCCCTCTCGCGGCCGTCCTCGATGATGACGGCTTTCATCTGGTCGAACAGAAGTTCCGAGGGAACGCCTTGGAAGAAGTGGAACGCCGACTCCAGACCCCGCATCAGCACGGCCATCGTCTGGTGTTCGTAGTACTGAAGCCACATCAGCCGCGAGTACCCCAGCACCACGATCAGAGCGTGGCGCCGGCCCCACGGCAGCCGGAACTGGGCGAAGTCCACTTGTCCCTGGTGACCCGGTGGAGTCTCGAACCGCTGGACCGGCTCCGCTGCAGGCCGGGGCCGGACTTGGCGCACGTAACGCTTCACTTGACCGTAGCCGCCCGGATACCCGGCCGCCTGAACTTCCCGAAACAGACGTACGGCGCTGAGTTCCGGATACTCCGCCAGTCGGGTGTCGATGATCCCCTTGTAGGGATCGAGCCTCGACCTCCGCGGACGTCTCGGTCCGTACCGGACGCTCCCGTCGCCCAACTCCCGATCCAGTTGCCCCGCCGCGATCCAGCGGTACACCGTCCGCTCGCTGATCCCGAGCTTCCGCGCGACCGCGGCCTTGCTCATCCCCTGTTCCAAATAGTGCCGTAGCAACACCCGCGTCTCTCTCCCGATCATGGCGTCTCCTCCGTTCGGTGAAGACACCAAGATATGGACCCCGCCGGACACCCTCTCGAACACCCGAATCCTGCGTTCCAGCCATCGCTTTGTCAGACTACTGAACCCTGACATTTTCGATGGCCACTTCCCTGCACTTTTACATGGCCGCCGACACCGGGGTCTCGGAGTCGATCGGATGCGATAGAGGCGCAAGGAAAGTCGCATCGCCCATGGGAAGACCGCGCAGTAGACCAAGGACGTCTGCAAGATTCCAACAGCGGCGCTTGAGGGACGCAATGGTCCTGCCGAGCATGGTCGCCTTCAGTCGCTCCGGCCAGCCGCGTCGGCGCTGAAGACGGGGACAAGAATGTCCCCGCTCCCAGGACGCCGCGTGATCACTGGGGACTCAATCTCCGGAATCTGATGAGTCGAACCGCTGCACTACCCGGACCGGTTCGGCCAAGGGGATCAAACGTTCCAGATCGAATGCAGGAAAGAGGCCCAGGCAGAACAGTTCGGGAGCCTCCTCGCAGTCACGAAAAGGGGACAGTCACCTTTTGGAGGTTATAAATTTGACTTGACGTACCTACCTTAGATGCTCGACCTAGTCTGAGAGCCCGAATTGAGTCTCGGTCACCACAGCTTCTTCTTGTATGCAGTGAGCTTCACCGGACTGCCCAGCGCCGGCATTAATCTCAAGCAGAAAAATGGAAACTAGGACGGAGACCCCAAATCCGACCCAAGCAGCCTTGATCTGGCGTTGCTTCAATACATAGGAATACTGACTGGAAAAATGCTCCATGGTTGCGTCATCGTCATGCTCCACCATGAGCGAGGTCGAGGCTCTGGGGGACCTGATGTAAGCTGCCGGAATTGCTACTATTGCGAACAGAAATCCAAACACCCCCCACCTAAATACGGACTTGGCCCTCGCCTTTTTCTCTGCGGCCAACATTGCTCTAGATACCTTCATTTTTCCTCCTGCAAGATTTCTTCTGCCCGCGCCGACACTGAGGATAAGGGGACAGTCACCTTCGCTCCCGCTCCCACTTAATCTCCTTCCCGACCTTGACCTCCGAAAAACCCGCCGGATCCAATGCAGCGCCCGGCAAAACCACGACCCGTGTCCGGAAACCTCGGGCTTCGACCCGGACTTGATTGTCTAGTAAGGGACAGTCCCTTTCCGATGCCCTGCGGGAGACCTGAGGAGCTCCCCCACCGGCCCGATCCAGCGTACGCCGCGGAGAAACAGGCATCGTGTTCATCCCGCTCCAACTCCGCTGCCGAGTCCGCTGGGTGTATACGATCCTCCTGTCTTCACTCTTTTCTATTTCCTCTTTTCTCTTTCCTCAGTTTCTTAGAAGGGGACAGTCACCTTTTCTTTCCCTACGCGCGGTGCAAGACGATCGTGGAGCCGGTGTTCGGACAGATCAAGAACTCGGGATTTCGGGGATTTGGGCTGCGGGGCAAGGAGAAAGTGGCCGGGGAGTTCTCCCTGGTCTGCGCGGCGCACAACCTCAAGAAAATCATTTTTGCGGCCCTGCGGGGAGAGGTGTGTCCAGAGTTCGGGAAGCGAGTGGCCTGGGCGTGAAAAAAGGGTGGAAAAGAGTGGATGAAGTCAAAAACCGGCCTCTATCGGCCCTTTTCGAGGCGAAAATAGAGCAAAAAACTGACTTCAACGACTCTGAAAGCCGGGATTCAAGGGTCTTCCGAGCCAAAGACCCTCACCCATGAGCGTTGTTATGGACGAACACGGCTCAACACCGAATTCTCGGACAGCCTCCTATGGGCACCGGCAGTTTGGCACGCCCAGGGCCGCCAAGTAGGCACATGCCGTCTGAATCTCCTGCCGTCTGGCCCGGATCTGCTCCGGGGTCGCCGAACTGCCTGTGGAAATCGCACACTGTGCCCCGGCGGCTTGTAATGCGAAAGCGCGCGCCTGAAAATCCACCATCGCGGGACACCAGGGAAGTCCCAGATTCGCCACGCCTCCGGGCGGGCTCGGATAGCCTGGAATAAGACACGGGCCAGCACCAGTCCTATTTCTATCCGTCGCCGAGCGTGTCGCCGCCGGCCGGCGCGATCCGCGTTCTGACGCCTGCCTCCCTGCTGCGGCCGGATTCGTAAGGCTGATCAGACCCGCCTCGAGGAGTTCGCGGCAATCCGTCGCGTCATGCCCGAGGGCATCCTCATTGTCGGTGAGCCCCATGCCCGGACCTTCAAACCGAGGATCGTCACATTCCCCATCCTTCGCCCACCGACCCGTGTCGTCGCCGAAGTCCGACTCGTCAGAATCGGCCATCGAGTCGACACGCAGCGCCTCTCCGGACGGCGTTCCTTCCGGTCGATCACGCAGCATCGCGAGTAAAGCCTCCGCCAGTGCCCGGAAGGAGCCGTTGGGGAACTGCTTCAGATATGTCTCGAAGTCTGACGGATTCGTACAGCCTAGGATCGATTGCCAGAACAACGATTCCTGTTCCGACGTGGCTGTCGGTCCCTCCGTCGCGGTGGCCGCTGGAGATGGGGTGCCCGGTGGCGGGGGATGGGTGGCGAAGTCGTAATTCAGGGACCAAGTCGAGAATTGGGGCTCCGGGTCGCCGCGCAAGACGATCATCAACGTCGTGTTGGTCAGGGTCTGACCGGGGGACACGACGTTGCGACCGCTCTCTTGGATGTGGCCGGCGGAACCGCCCCACTCAATAAGCGCAGATGGATACTGAATTGCGAACTCGGTTGCATCGGGAACGTTCCAGTTGGTGCACTCCGGCCACTCCGATGCGATCTGAAAGCGCGCGATCAGGTGGTCCAGCCACCGGCTCGAGCCGTTACGAACCGAGAAGTCGAGACGCCAAATGTCCATCGGCGCGCCGTGGTTCGCTTGCTTCTCTTCGAAGTTCGTATCCGATTCCAGCACGTTGCACGTGCCGCCGCCCGACTGCACAATCTGCGCCGTCCCCCGCAGCTGGATGCCGTCCTTGTCGTAGAGAATCTCGGCGTGCGTCCCGCCGCTCCCGAAGACCCACGACACCACCAGCAATCCCGTGAAACGGAGAGCGTCTCCTCTTTTCCTAGTCGTTGTCTTCATTTCTTTAATGCGGATCCGGATTCGCCGGGGGCTCTCTCCTCCGGGCTGGCCTCCGGGGCGAAATGCAGTTGCTGCTGAGTATAGCGGAGGGGGAGTATCGGTAGGAACCCCCGGAGACGGGAAGAGACGAGCTTTCCCGACGAGGATCGCGAAAGGTGTCGTCCGTAAAATAGGCTGCTCCTGTTCCGCAAAATCCCTGGTCGGCTGCGAGGCGCTGGCGCACCAAGTGCAGCTGGCCAGCTTCTTCTGGCACGGGTTTTCGGGCTGAGTTTCAACGCCCCCCTGTCCGGCGAATGGCAGTTCCGGGACGATGCAGCGGTATCGATCTCGCAGGCCGTCAACGACCTTGTCCCAGACGGTCCCATTTATGAGCACCCCGTGGAGCAACACTACGATGGGCCCATCACCTCCGGCATCGAAATACTTGAAGCCGGTTGTCATTGGTCCCTCAAGATTGATCTGACGACTCCCTGACCGGATCTCTTGCTTGTACCGACCAGTCTCCCGATCTTGGTTCCAGACTGTGCCATTGATTCCCCGCAGCACGCAACGTGAGAAGTGGCACGTGTGAGGAGGGGACAGTCACCTTCTCTGACCCCGTCCATGCTCTCACGGATCAATTCGCCCATGTGCGGGGGGCTTGGCATGGGACCCACGCGCTCGCTGCCGGTGCTTCTCAAGCTCTGTCCCCAGCAGAGCCACCACATGGCTTCGGAATCCCTGAGCTGCGACGTGGATGGCCGGCGCGTCCCACGCAACCTGTTCAAGCGGATCTCATTCCGAAGGGTATTTCAGGAATACAATTGGGGCCACGTAGTGATTGAGGGAAATTCGGTGACCGCCCGGAGAGCGCATACGGCGGAGAAAAGGAGCAACTATGGAATACACGGCCATCGTGAAACATTGTGGCAAATGGTGGATCGGCTGGATCGAGGAAGTCCCCGGCGTGAATTGTCAGGAACGCTCGCATGAGGAGTTGATGCAAAGCCTCGCCGAAACGCTCTCCGATGCGCTTGAACTCAACCGGCGTGACGCTCTATTGGCTGCGGGAGACGACTACATTGAGGAGAAGGTCGTTGTTGCATGAAACGGATCAACTTGTTGAGACACCTTCGAAAGCAGGGCTGCGAACTGGTCCGTGAAGGAGAGGAAAACACTCTTGGTGGCGAAACGACCGCGGTGACCGGCGTTCTGCAATTCCACGACACCGGGAAATTGTCGACGTCCTGGCAAAAACATCTGCCGGGGTCTCGGAGTCGATCGGATCCGATAGAGACGCAAGGAAGGTCGCACCGCCCACGGGAAGACCGCGCAGTAGACCAAGGACGTCTGCAAAATTCCGACCGCGGCGCTTGAGAGACGCGATGCTCCTGCTGAGTATGGTTGCCTTCAGTCGCTCCGGCCAGCCGCGTCGGCGCTGAAGACGGGGACAAGAATGTCCCCGCTCCCAGGACGCCGCGTGATCGCTGGGGACTCAATCTCCGGAATCTGATGAGTCGAACCGCTGCACTACCCGGACCGGTTCGGCCAAGGGGACCAAGCGCTCCAGGTCGAATTCAGGAAAGAGGCCCAGGCAGAACAGTTCCGGAGCTTCCTCATAGGGGACCGGCTTGGCCAGAAGGTGGTCCAGGCTCTTTATGCCTTTGTCGACTCTGACCTCCGAAAATGCCTTTGGGTCCAGCGCGGCGCTCAGCAGGGCGGCCACCTGGCTCCGGAGACCCCGTGCTTCGACACGGACTTCCGGCGCTCCGTGATGGTCTTTGAGCCAATTGGCCAGGGCCAGGAGATGCGAAGTTCGAATGCCCAGCGGGCGGTCTCCCACCGTGGCCAGGAGTTGGGCGTAGCGGTGGGAGTCGGACGTCTTTCTCCTCAAAGGCTGTGCTTCCCCGGTCAGAATCAGGTCCACTGCCAACACCTGCTCCCCCCGATTGATCCGGTCCGAAGCTTCCGGCGCCGCCTTCGCCTTGCCTTCGTCACGAAGCAGAATCGACGCTGGAGCGCCTTCCCCGGTGGCGACTGCCTGCGCCCAGAGGGCGGATGCCACGAGTCCGTCGCTGAAGTGGATTCGATAGGAATACGATTCCAACCCCCGGTTCTTGGTGTTGTGGAGCGCCCAGCCATGCTTGACGTCCACCGGCTGGAAGCGGACCAGGGATCGAAGTCTTGCCCTGCGCTCCTCGAGAGTTTCGACCGGCCGGCCTTCCTTCGGATCACCTTCCCGCAGGTTCCTGTCAGCCAGACGGCGCGCCACTCCCACGATGGTGAGGTTGTCCTCAGGAATACCGACCACCAACTCCTCAAAACTCTGGATCTCCCGGTCGACGGGATCTTCCCGGTCCCAGGGGTCGAGGCCGAAATGCCGTGACAGGTGGCGGTAGGCCTGAAGCCGGTTGTCCAGTTGGTAGTTGTGGGTCGAGGGGTCGGTGTTTTCGTGCCAGCCCAGGTGGTCTCCCTTGCCGAATAGGGCGAAGAAGGGCTTGACGTCGTCGTAGATGTAGGGCCGGACCAGGGGAGCCCGGAAGCAGCACTCGTCCTCGGCGTTGTAGATCAGGAGAGTCGGCTTGGGCGCGCGCATGGCGGTCAGCGTCGAGTAGTCCTGACCCCGGAGCAGGTCGGTGGCGTTCTGCTCGATGTCGCCGGTGTCCTGGGGCCGTTCGATTCTCGAGATCACGGCGGAGTAGCCGGCGACTGGAATGGACACGGCCACCCGCTCGTCCAGGGAGGAGAGGATGATGGTCTGCCAGCCGCCGCCGGAGAGTCCGGTGACGGCCAGACGTTGCGGGTCCACGCGGGGGTGCTGTTCCAGCAAATCGAGACCTTTGCGCATGGCCAGGTAGAAGAGACCGATGGCGTTGGCTCCCACCAGGTCGAGATGGGCGCCGAACCAGTGGGTGTTCTCGGGAAGGTTCAACTCCCCGCAGCCCAGCCATTCCAGATTCAACGCCATTACGCCCCGGCGGGCTAGGCTGATGCATCGCTTCTGCTTGTATTCGACGGCCTTGCCGGGGCCCCGGGTGTGGCCGTTCACGTTGAGGACGGCAGGCAGGGGAGCCCCGTCTGCCGTCCCCGTCGGTTCGTAAAGTAGCGCGGAGATCTGCAGGCCGGGGACGATTTGGATCAGGAGCTTCTGGAGGCGGTAGCCGCGGTGCTGTTGGGGCGGACCGATCTCGCGGAAACGAAGGGGGGCCTCTACCCATTCCTGGGGCCAGCCGCGATAAACGACGTTCCGGAGCAGATTTTTGCGGATGTCGTTCGCTTGGGTTGTCCATTCTTCGGGGTGGGCGGGGAGGGGAGGTAGTTTTGGGGATCGCGACACGAGGTATTCGCCGAGCAGGTGGTGGAGAAGCCCCTGCTGCAGGGTTTCCTGTTCCAGGAGAGGGGTGAGGTGGCGGGGTTTGCTCTGGGCTTGGAGGGATGCCAGGAAGGGGAGGAGGAAGCAGAGTCTCAGGAGAGAGTTGTTGGATATTGCCATCGGTTTAGGGGGCGAGGTTGAGTCGCCCGTTACGGACTCGTTGGGTTGTTACTCTGGAGTTCGGCGACAAGAATGTCGCCGCTCCAATGGGCGACAGGAAAGTCGACCCTCCGGTTCGGCGGCAAGAATGTCGCCCCTCCGGTTCGGCGACAGGAAAAGTGACGCTCCCGTTTGGCGGCAAGGTAACGTCGATTCGGATTGGCGGTTGAATGTCGACGCTCCATGGGAACTGTCAATGCATCGACATGGCGGCTAGTTTGGATTCGGTGCCCAGGTGGCGGATCCAGTCGGCCACCAGTTCGGCTCCGCGCTTGTCGATTCGGTTGGTGCTGGTCGGGGGCATTTGGTTCAGGCCTCGAACTATCAGGCGCCGGTAGAGGATGGACCGGTCGGGGTCGCCCGGGGCCACCAGCCGGGGGTTGGCCACTCCCATGGTGTCGTGAATCGGCGATTCGTCGATCAGGCGGACCTTCTCCGGATCCGCCGTGTAGACCAGGTTGAATCGGGAGTTTCCGCCGCCGCTCGGGGCGTGGCACATGGCGCAGTTCACTTGGAGATAGGCACGGGCGCGAGCTTCCACGTCCGCGTCCTTGCCGAAGGGGTTCGGCAGGGCCGGGTACTCCGCAGGCGTTTTTTCGAGCGGTTCCTGGAAGATTCCGATGTGGTTCAGGGTTCGCAACTGATTGTCCGTGGTCCCGGCGTAGTCCTGGTCGCGGTTCATCTGCCGGGTGTTCATTCCCAGCACGAAGCCGGCCGCGCGGGAATGGCAGTACATGCACTCCTCGCGGCTGGGATAGCGCCAGACTTGGCTGCGCTGTCCGCCGGGCGCGCGCGGGTCCTGAATCGGATACGTCTGGTCGCGGCCGTCTCCTTCCACCAACTCGGCATCGCTCTGGTCTTCGTTCCAGGCGTAGGTGTATCCCACCCACCGGTCGTCCTCATTCACCAGGAGCCGGGTTTCGATGTACCGGCGCGTCTCCGGGTTGCCTTCCTCGGTCTCCAGGGTGAACGACTTCACCATCACGGCGCCGTCGTCGAACTCCCAGGTGCCTTCCTCGTTGAACTTGATCTGCATCTCGCCCGGAAGAGCGAGAAACCGCTCCTTGCCGGCGCCGTCGGACCAGAAGGGGACGTTCACCGAGTAGGGGATGACGCCGGGAGCCGGCTGATGGTCCTTCACGGATGCGAATAATCCGGTCTCGCTCAGTTTTCGGGGAAAGGGCGGTCTTGGTTCCTGCTTCGGTCGGCGCTCCAGTTCGAAGATCTCTCCGCTGTCGTAGTCCACGGCATAGAAAGCTCCGTCGCGTCCCTCGCCTAGACTGACGATATTGACGGACGAGTCGGTGAGTTCCTGGTGCCAGACCACCTCCTTCCGGTCGTGGTCGTATCGCAAGCCCCACATCTTGCCATACGAATAATCCCCATAGAGGTAGGCGCCTTTCAGCTCGGGTAACTTGTCTCCCTGGTAGAAATAGCCGCCGGTGATGGAACGGCATTCCCGGTGGTGATGCTCCATGACGGGCGGGACGATGGGCGTGGGTCCCGGCTTCGCATTGGGGTGGAAGGGGTGCGAGCCCTCCATCACGGGCCAGCCGTGATTGCTGCCCCGGCTGACCAGCTCGACGAGCTCCCAGAGGTCCTGCCCCACGTCTCCGACCCAGGGCTGACCGGTGACCGGATCGAAGCTGAAACGCCACGGGTTGCGAAAGCCGTAGGCCCAGATTTCCTCCCGGGCGCCGGGCACGCCGACGAAGGGGTTGTCCGGGGGGATGGAATAGGCCCGGCCGGGGTCTGGCCGCTCCACATCGAGCCGCATCATGACGGCCAGCAGGTCGTCGATGTCCTGGCCGGTGTGCTCCCGGTCGGAGGTACTGGTGCCGTCCCCGGTGGCGATGTAGAGGTAGCCGTCCGGGCCGATGACGGCTTCGCCGCCGTTGTGGCCTCCCGCGGGCCATTGGACGATGATCCGTTCCGATTCGGGACGCAGGCGCGGCGGGTTGCTGTCCGGGTTCAGTTCGAATCGGGAGACTCGGCTGAGCTGTTTTATCGGTTTGCCGTCTTCGTCCTTCTGGTCTTCCAGCTTGGGGTCGGTGGGGCTAAAGACGAACACCTGGCCGTTCTCTTGGTAGCGGGGATGGAAGGAAAAGGCGGAAATGCGGCGGTTCCAGTCCAGGACGAGGTGTTTTCCGGTATCGGGGTCGTTGGGTGGGAAGCTGTAGATCCGGCCTCCGTACTCGGCGACCAGCAGGCGCTCGGAGTTGGGGTCCTGGGCGATGAAGATGGGGTTCTCGAAAGTGTGCTGGGGGAAGACTCGCTGGAGGTGATACCGCGGCGGGGGTTCGGGTGATCCTACGACGCGGGAGGTGGTCCAGAGGGTACGTTCGGTCAGGCCGTGGGGGGGAGTTTCCTGGTCTGTGGCGGTCCGGCCGCAGCCTGACAGCGCCACGATGGCGGTCAGGATGAACAGGCGATTCCAATTGGAAGGTCCGGTGAGCAATTGATTTACCTAAGAGTTTCTGGCCGTGCGATTGAACAAGTTTATGGAGTCCCAACTGCCAACGAAGCGTACGGGGGGGACTCCGTCCGCGCTAACTCCCCAGTCGGCGCCTAAAAGACGCCGCTCCAATCGGCGCGTGAAACACGCCGCTCCCGGCGCCTGAAAGACGCCGCTCCAATCGGCGCGTGAAACACGCCGCTCCTGGCGCCTGAAAGACGCCGATCCAATCGGCGCGTGAAACACGCCGCTCCCGGCGCCTGAAAGTCGCCGCTCCCGGCGACAGGAAAGTCGCCGCTCCATTTCGTCGCTCCATTTCGTCGCTCCTTTCTGTTTCCTCGCCCTACGCCAGGAGCGGTTTGAGTACTTTGCCGTGGACGTCGGTCAGGCGATGGTCACGGCCTTGGAACTTGTACGTCAAGCGCAGATGGTCGATGCCCAGGAGATGCAGGATGGTGGCGTTCAGGTCGTGGACCTCCACCGGATCCTTGACGATGTTGTAGCTGAAATCGTCGGTTTCGCCGTAGCTCAGACCGCCGGAGACTCCGCCGCCGGCCAGCCACACGGTGAAGCAGCGCGGGTGGTGGTCCCGTCCGTAGTTCTCCTTGGTCAGATCTCCCTGGCAATAGATGGTTCTGCCGAATTCGCCGCCCCAGACGATGAGGGTATCGTCCAGCATCCCTCGTTGCTCCAGGTCCAGGATCAGGGCGGCCGTGGCCCGGTCCGTGCTCTTGCACTGGCCGGCCAGGTCCTTGGGCAGGTCCCGGTGCTGATCCCAGCCCCGGTGGAACAGTTGCACGAAGCGCACGCCCCGCTCCACCAGCCGCCGGGCCATCAGGCAGTGGGAGGCGTAGGTGCCCCGTTCGCGGGCGTCGTCTCCGTAGAGACGGAAGATGTGGTCCGGTTCGCCGGACAGGTCCGCCAGCTCGGGAACCGAGGTCTGCATCCGGAACGCCAACTCGTACTGGGCGATTCGGGTGGCGATCTCAGGGTCTCCGAACTCGGCCTGTTTCAACTCGTTCAATCGGGCGACGTCGTCCAGAATGTGCCGCCGCGTGGCGCTGTCCATTCCCGGCGGGTTGGAAAGGTGGAGGACCGGATCGCCGACGCCGCGGAATCTCACTCCCTGGTGCCGGGTGGGGAGGAAGCCGCTGCCCCACAGGCGCTTGTACAGCGGCTGCGACCCACTCTTGGAGTTGGAGGTCATGACCACGAAGGTGGGCAGGTCCCGGTTTCCGCTTCCCAAGCCGTAGGAGAGCCAGGCTCCCAGACTGGGGCGGCCCGACCGCTCGAAGCCGGTCTGCAGCAGCGTGATGGCGGGATCGTGGTTGATGGCGTCGGTGTGCATCGACTTGATCAGGCAGAGCCGGTCCACCACGCCGGCCGTATGGGGCAGCAATTCGCTGACCCAGGCGCCGCACTCTCCGTGCCGGCGGAATTCGAAGATGGAGGGCACCACCGGGAATCGATCCTGGCCCGAGGTCATGGTGGTCAGACGCTGGCCCTGCCGCACCGAGTCGGGGAAATCGACGTCGAACATTTCCTTGAGGCCCGGCTTGTAGTCGAACAGGTCCATCTGGGCCGGTCCGCCCGCCTGGCAGAGGTAGATCACCCGCTTGGCCCTGGGCTCGAAATGGGGCAGACCCGCCGCTCCGGCTGCCGCTCCGGGATTCCCCAGCGGTGCGGCGGAGAGGTCCTCCGCCAACAGAGAGCTCAGCGCCGCCGCGCCGATTCCCATCCCGGACCGGCCGAAGAAGTGGCGCCGGGTCAACAGCTCCCGGGCCTTGGCGATTGGATGCGTGGGAGAAGTCATCGGTTGTCTCATTCCCGGTGGATGGTTTCGTCCAGATTCAACAGGCCGTTCGCCAGGGCAGTGTGGGCGGCCAGTTCCACGGTGTCCAGTTCCGGATCCAATGCGGCCTCGCCAACCGTTACCAACTTCGCGGCTGCCTCGGGATTGTTTTCGTAGGCCGACCGATAGCGCTCGAGACCGCGCATCAGCACCTCGATTTCCGTGGGCTCGGGGTGGCGCGACGTGACCAGCCGGAAACCGAAGCCGACGCGGTCCTCGTCGGTGGGGCCGCCCTCCCGGATCAGGCGCCGGGCGAGAGCGCGGGCCGCCTCGACGTAGGTCACGTCGTTCATGAGCGTCAATGCCTGGAGCGGCGTGTTGGTCCGCTCGCGCCGGGAGGTGCAGACCTCCCGGCTCGGGGCATCGAAGACCTCCATGCCGGGAGGATGAATGGTGCGCCGCCAGAACGAATAGAGGCTGCGGCGGTAGAGATGGGCGCCGGTTCCCTGCTCGTAGCCTTTCTTGTAGGCGCCGGTGGCGCCGCCGGCGATCTCGTCCCAGATTCCGGCCGGCTGATACGGCTTGACCGACGGTCCGCCGAGCGACCCGACCAGGAGGCCGCTCACGGCCAGGGCCTGATCCCGGATCATCTCGGCGGACAACCGCAAACGCGGGCTCCGCGCCAGGAGGCGGTTGGCCGGATCCCTCTCCAGCAGGGCCGGTGTGAGCTTCGACGATTCCAGGTAGGTGGCGCTGGTGACGATCATCCGCTGGAAGGCCTTGACGTCCCATTCCAGCCGGATCAGCTCGCTCGCCAACCAATCCAGCAGGAGGGGATGGGTCGGCGGCTCTCCCTGCACCCCGAAATCCTCGGGCGTCGGCACCAGACCGGCGCCGAAGTGCAATTGCCACAACCGGTTCGCCGCCACGCGCGCGGTGAGGGGATGGGAGGGATCCACCAGCCACCGGGCCAGCGCCAGCCGGTTGGCGGACTCTGCCGGAGGCAGCGAGGGGAGAACCTCGGGGACGCCAGGAGTCACCTTGGCGCCCGGCTGATCGTATTGTCCGCGTCCCAGGACGAAGGTCTCCCGGGCGTCGTCCTCCCGCATGATCATGGTGGCGGGGACCTGTTCCCAGAGACGCCGATGCCGGGTTTCCAGCGCGGCGTACGCAGGTGAATCCCGGTCCAGGACCTGGAGTTCGCGATGGATCCGGTCCAATTGGCGCTGCACGACCCGCGGCGGCACCTTGATGGTGGGCGCGGAGCTGCGCCGGTAGGTGCCCGGCTCGGAGATGTTGTTGAAAAAGGCTAAAAGGCCGTAGAACTCGGTCTGGGAGATGGGATCGTACTTGTGATCGTGACAACGCGCACAGCCGGCGGTGAGTCCCATCCAGGTGGTCGAGACGGTGTTGACGCGATCGACGGCGTACTCGATGCGGAACTCGTCGGCGATGGAACCGCCTTCCCCGTTGACCCGGTTGTTGCGCAGGAAACCGGTGGCCAGTTTCTGCTCCGGGGTCGCCTCGGGAAGCAGGTCCCCGGCCAGTTGCTGGATCGTGAACCGGTCGAAGGAGAGATTCTGGTTCAGCACGTCGACGACCCAGTCGCGCCACCTCCACATGATTCGCGGCTCGTCGTCCTGGTAGCCGTCGGTGTCGGCGTAGCGGGCCAGATCGAGCCAGACGGCCGCCATGCGTTCTCCGTAGCGGGACGAGGCCAGAAGCCGGTCGACGGCCTTCTCATAGGCCCCGGGAGACGGGTCCGCAAGGAAGGCGTCCAGTTCACCCAGGGTCGGCGGCAGCCCGGTCAGGTCGAACGTCACCCGGCGCAGGATGCGGCTCTTTTCCGCGGGAGGCGACGGAGCCAGGCCCTGTGATTCCAGGCGCTTGAGGACGAAGCGGTCCAGGTCCTGACGGGGCCAGGAGTTGTCCTTCACCTGAGGCAGGTCCGGCCGCTGGGGACGTGTGAACGCCCAATGCTGTTGCCAGACGGCTCCCTGCTCGATCCATTGGCGGATCAGGTCGATCTGGTCGCCGCTGAGCGTCTTTTGCGAGTACGCGGGCGGCATGCGGAGGTTCGCATCTTCGTGTGTGATGCGCTGAAGGATCAGGCTGTCATCCGGATCTCCGGGAACGACGGGCGCTCCGGAGGTCCGCGCCTGGAACAGGTCCTCGCGCAGGTCCAGCCTCAGGCCGGCCATGCGGACCTTGGGGTCGGGTCCGTGGCACTGAAAACAGGCGTCGGAGAGCAGGGGGCGAATCTGCCGTTGAAAGTCGACCTTGGAATCCTGAGAGGGGGCCGCGAAGGCCAGCGGCGCCGGGAAGAGACTCAGGAGCACCAAACGGGCGATGTGCGACCTCGCCGAATCACGATTTCGAGCCCGGAGCCGGCTGATTTTCCGCGAACGTTTTCTCATTGCAGAAGGTGGCGTTTATTCTAGCAGCCTACAGCGAACGTCTCGACGGCGGCCGCGGCTCCGGCAGTGACGGGGCCGGTGGCCCCAAACGAACGGCCTCGCGTGGGAAAGGAGTTCCGATGAAACGATCGATGCCGGTTATTTTTGCCCTGTTCCTGTTTGGTCCCGTCGACGCGTTGTTCGCGCAGGATGCTTCGGCCGGAAAAGAGGCCATCCAAACCCATCCCATCGACGGGGCGTCGATCTACGATCACGATCCTGCCACCCGGCTCGGTGACGACATCTTCGGCAACATCATCGCCGATCTGGAGAACGACGCTCCGGGACGGTGCTCCCACGGCGGTCCGGTCTGCCTGGAGTACGCCAACGGCCACATCGCGGCCTTCTATGCCAACACCAGCGACCACAACTCCGACGGGTGGAGCGACTACGCTATGAGCAAGGACGGCGGCAGGACCTGGGAGAAGTACAACAGGTTCCAGTACTCGTACCAGGCGTACCGGAAGGATCCGAAGCGGCCGGTGATCGTGGAGGAAGGGCTGACGACCGGGAACGGGATCGTCGTACTGTTTCTCACCCACGTGGACAACGGCCGGAGCCGCAGCGGTTTCATGAGAAGCCGGAACCACGGCGTCACCTGGACCGACTACGAACCCCTCGACGGAGGCTTCGTCGGATATCCGTGCGCGGTGGGGGTGGCCGGAGACACCAACTTCGTCCTCTACGACATCAGCAGTGGTCCCCACGTCCTGTACGTCAGCACCGACGACGGGCAGAGCTGGCGCAGGAGAAGCACCCTGCCCCTGGACGACGACAAGTGGTACGGCGCCATGTGCATCATGGAGGACGGACGCCTGCTGGCAGGCGCCTACACCGAGAAGGATGAGCACCATCTCTATTACTGCATCAGCCGGGACCAGGGGAGGACCTGGACGGAACAGCGGCGCGCCTACCTGGACAAGAAGGTTCGGGATCCCGAACTGGCCTATCTGGCGGGCAAGTACTACCTGCATGGAAGGTCGGGCCAATACGGCGAGGGGAAGGACCGCTTCGTCCTCTACCAGTCCGACGACGGCGTCAACTGGGGGAGCGGGATCATCGTCAGCGGGGACGAGAGGCATGCCGACGGGTACAGCCACAACTGCGTCATCAACCAGTATGACGATGACCTCCCCAACGAACTGATGGTGCAGTACAGCATCGTCTACGACGGCCTCGACACCAACACGCACGTCTTCTTCATCCGGCCGGACTCCGGGAAGTAGAGGAGCGACGACTGGAGCGGCGACTTTCTAGTCGCCGGGAGCGGCGTCTTTCAGGCGCCGATCAGGGGGGCTAGGGGGGACGGCAGTCCCCCCTGTACATCCCCCGACGAAGAAGACGGGGGGACTAACAGTCCCCCCCACCTACCGGAACCGGAAGGCGTAGAGGCGGGCGCGCCGCTGTAGGCGAAAGCTGAGTTGGACCGGTTTTCCGGCCAGATCGGAGAGTCGCGCGCCTGATTTCCACCGGACCACGCCTCGCAGAACATCGCCGATCAGGGGCTCGCAGTCCTCGTGGCCAAGACCGGAAATCGGGATGCCGTCCAACCCCAATACACCGGCCTGAATCCGGCCGCCGGCTCCGCAATCGGCGTTCAGTTGCAGCCGCCGGCCCGAGAAGGTCAGGGGCTTCGTGACCAGGTGTCCCAGGTCCGGCTCCGCCGCCTGAGCGACGATCCGGTGACGCGGAAACCGGATCCGCCCGACGCCTCCCATGCCGGGAGCCCGCTTCACCTCTTCATGGCCCACGTCGAAGCCGCCGTAGTACATCCAGATCTCGTCCCCGCGGGGAATCATTCCCACGCCCATGTAGACCATGCGGCTGTCGAAGTGCCCTTCCCTGCCCGGACTCAGAAACGGACTCCGGTCGGGCCTCTGCCAACGCACGCTGTCGCGGCTGGTGGCGATCTGAATCTCCAGGTTGTCCGTGTCGTGGTAGTAGGCCGCCGGGAACAGCAGATAAACCCCGTCGGCGAACGGATAGGGCTGGGCCGCCGAGTTGTAGAGGTCCATCCCCGGCGGATCGTCCCGGTCGGGGGACAGCACCCGTTCGGGACGGGGAAAATCTCCGAAGGTCTCGCTCTCGGTGCGGCCGATGCAGCGGATGGCTCCGCCCTTGAAGCGGGGATACTGGTTGTCCCGGACGAAGCAGACGTATTTTCCCAGCCGGGAATCGTAGTAGCAGACGTTGCAGGTATCGGTGTACCAGTCCATCAGAGGACCGGGCCCCTTGGTCCAATGGATGCCGTCCGGTGACGACGCTCCTTCGATGGTGGGGCCCAACCATTCCCGGGATCCTCCCCGAAGCGGAAGGGTCATCCGGTGCCCGTATCCGCGTTTCCTGTCCCGTTCTCCGAAGACGCACTTGAAGCGTTGGCCCGGTCCGGCGGACGGATCCAGGAACACGCCCCCTTCATGCTGAACGGTGAGGACGATGTTGTTCTGCCGGTTGCCCTGAAACGGCGTGACCCCGCAGGGCGGTTTGTCCCAGTGGACGCCGTCCTCCGACTCGGCGTAGCAGAGCCGGCTGACCTCGGCCGAATCGCCCAAGGCGCGGCCCGAGTACCACATCCGCACCCGGCCGCCCTCGTCCCCGACGGTGACCCAGGCCCACACGCCGTCCTGGTCCGTGGGGAGGTCGGGCGAAACCAGGCGGAGGTGGTCGGCCCGGGCGGGAGTGACGCTGAGCCGGACGCCCTCTTTCCGGTCTACCAGGTGGTCGTCCCAGAGCAACTGGGGACGGTTGCCCACGTCATGTGCCGTCTGGGCATGAGAGAGCCGCGAAACCAGCGCCGCCCCGGCCATCCCCGTTCCCAGGAAGCCGCGTCGAGTCATCCGCAATTCCATGTCTCCGATCCCTTTCATCATTGAGGAGCCGGGATCGGCGCCTGAAAGACGCCGATCCAACCGGCGCGTGAAACACGCCGCTCCTGTCGTCACCAGTTGGTGATGGAGCCGTCGGGGCGCCGGTTCAGGGGCGCGCCCTCCATGGGCTCCGTAACTTCGGCCACCAGCTTCAGGGGTTTGGTATCGACCACCACTCCCAGGCCCGGCCGGTCGGTGGGCCAGAGTTTCCCCTCCCGAAAGTCGTAGCTCTCCGGCAGGTGGGCCAGTTCCTTTTTTCGGCTGCCCCGCATCTCGGTCAGGACGGGCCCCGGAAAGGCGTTGCACGCATGCACCAGGGCGGCGGTGGCGATGGGACCGGTGAAATGGGGGATCAGCCCGACGTAATGGGTCTCGCACAGAGTTGCGATCTTCATGAACTCGGTGATGCCGCCGGCATTGGGGAGGGAGACTCTCGAGTAGTCGATGAGCCGTTCCTCGATCAGCTCGTTGATGTCCCAGCGGTCGCCGAACTGCTCGCCCACGGCGATGGGCACCTTCACCTGAGGGCGCAACTGACGGTAGACGCCCGGATTCTCGCTGCGGATCAGGTCTTCGACGAAGTAGGGCTCCAGGTCCTCGATGAGGGTGGAGAGCCGGATGGCGTCGGGCATGTCCAACCGAGTGTGGTAATCGACGGCCCAGTCGCCGTCGGGACCGACCCCTTTGCGCACCTCGACGCAGAGCTTGTAGGTGTCGCGAACGGATTGGCGCGGGTTGAACTGGTCACCCGAACCCCGGGTGCTGGTTCGAAAGGCCCGAAAACCGGCGTCCATGCAGGCGCGGGCGGCATCCCTCGTCGTCTTGTACCCCCCGAACCCCGTCGAATAACACTCGATGTGCTTCCGAACCGGACCTCCCAGCAGGTGGTAGACCGGGACTCCGAGAGCCTTGCCCCGGATGTCCCAGAGCGCCAGGTCGAGCGCACCCAGGGCATGGATCTTTTCCCGCCCGGGCGGATAGAAGTGGCCCCGGTACATGAGCTGCCAGAGGTGCTCGATGCGGGCCGGGTTCTCTCCGATGAGCAGGCCGGCGCACTGGCGGATGGTGTCCGCCGATCCCCCTTCTCCCACCCCCACGATGCCCTGGTTGGTTTCGACCAGAGAAACGTGCGCGCTCTGATTGAACATGGTCCGGGAGGGGGCTTCGTAGAAGCGAATCCGGGTGATCCGCATCCCCGACAGGGCCTGACGGGCCTCGGCTTGAGCGTCTTGGGCCATGGCGGCGGCAAACCCGGCGGTCCCGGCCACCGAACCGACGAAGCTTCTTCGATTCATGGGTTCCTTCCTTTTCTTGCTGGGCGGGTTGGGAACCGAGTGTCCAGGAAAGGGGCTTTCTGCGCAAGCGGGAGCCCGGGCCGCGGACATGGGATGCAGTTCGCCAACAGGTATCATGGAGCGCGGATTGGTACTCATGAGTCTCATTCGAATCATTCCGGCGCCGGCTCTGGCCGTCTGCCTCGCGGCCGGCGTTCTCCTGGAGGCCCAGATCGACACCGGCGCCATTCTGGGCCGGGTCCTGCTGGAGGACGGATCTCCCGCGGTGAATGCCCAGGTCAGCCTCAGGCACCAGGACACGAATCGGGCCGTCGAGCTTCTCACCGGTCCGGCCGGCTATTTTCGGCGCGACGGCCTCCCGGTGGGACAGTACGAGTTGACCGTGGCGTTGGCGGGTTTTCGGACCATGGTTCTCCGGGACCTGGATCTGCTGGTGGGACAGTCCTTCCGGGCGGACTTCAGACTCCGGCGGGGAGACGCGGCCGAAACCTCGGTCGAACAAGCGGCGCCGGCTCTGCTGGGAGCCGGCAGGACCGATCTGGGACAGGTCATCGACCAGGAGAAACTCGACTCCTTGCCGGTCAACGCCCGCGACATGGGAAAGCTGGCCGGTCTGGCGGCGGGGGCTGCTCCCTCGGCTTCGAGAGGGGGCAACGTCCAGGTCATGGGGATGAGGTTCAAGGACAATCTCACCTATATCGACGGGACCCTCTTCACCCACGGAGACGGGGATACGCCCTTCAAGGCGAGCACCGACGCCTTGAAGGAATTTGACGTGAAGACCGGCCTCTATTCGGCCGAGTACGGCGTGCGTCCCGGCGGTCAGATCACCGCCGTGACCAAGAGCGGAAGCAACAATTTTCACGGAAACCTGTACTGGTTTCACCGGAACGACAATCTGGATGCCCGCAATTTCTTCGAACAGGGAAAGGCGGAATTCAAGCGCAACCAGTTGGGCGCGACCCTGGGAGGCCCCGTTCTATTTCCTGGTCTGTTCGACGGGACGGACCGGGCCTGGTTCTTCCTTTCCTACCAGTTCCGGTCGATTCGGGAGACCCGGCCCTTGACCGGAGTCGTTCCCACCGATGCGGAAAAACGAGGCGAGTTTTCGTCGACCATCCTGGACCCGGCGACCGGGCAATCGTTCCCGGACAACCGGTTGCCTGAGCACCGGCTGGATCCCGTAGCCAGGAAGCTCCTCCACTTCTGGCCGTCTCCCAATACGCCCGGGCCCCTGAACTTCACCAGTCCCGACTCCAGGGCGAACCTGGACAATCCCCAGATCATCTCCCGCGTGGACCTTGCCACCTCGCCCCACAGCCGATGGGCAGGCCGCTTCATCTGGGATTCGAGTCCCCAGGTTTCCCCTCGGACATTCAGCGTCTTTTCTGCGGTACAGCCTCTGCGATCCTACGGACAATCGGTCTCCAACACGAGGACCCTGGGCAACGGCGTGATCAACGCGGCCAGCATCCACTGGTTTTTCCGCCCCTACATCGCCGGCCCTTCCCGGCCCAAGCCCCAGGTCCCCCTGAGTCTCGGAATTCCGCAACTATTGAAAAGCGAGGCCGACCGGAGCGGCGTCCCCTCGATCGTCATCCAGGGTTACACCGGAATCGGCGACTCGGGCGCCGTGGGGCACGCCAACCTGGGGAACTGGCAGGTCAAGGACGACGTCTCCTGGTCCCGCGGCAACCATACGCTGCGAGGAGGGGTCGAATTCCGGCAGCACTACAACTTCTACGTGATGGAGCGCCGTTCCCGATTCGAGTTCTTCAGCCGGTATACGGGAAATGCATTCGCCGACTTTCTGCTGGGACATCCGGTGCGCACCGAGTTGGGCGGCGAGGACTTCCGGGGCAACTTCCACCAGAACAGCTTCTATTTCTACTTCAAGGATGTGTGGAGGGTCCGCCCCCGGTTGACCCTCACGCTGGGGCTGCGATACGAGCTTCGGCTCCCATGGCGGGACAAGCGGGGCTTCATGGCCAACTTCGACGTGGCCGAGGGACGCCTGACTCCCCCGCTCGTGGACGCGGACCCGCCGGCTCCCGAAACCGGCCGTTTCGAACCCGGCTTCCCCCTGGTCGAGTGGAGCCGGGCTGCCGCCATCCTTCCCCGCCTGGGGGTTTCGTACCGGCTCGGAAACGCCACCGTGCTGAGAAGCGGCTACGGAATCTATTCCAACGAGCCCGATCTGAACATGGTCCAGGAAATGGCCAAGAATCCACGTCCGGGCGCTCGGCGCCTGGTGTTCCTGGCGCCGCTGGAGCAGGCCACCTTGAGGTTGTCCGATCCGTTTCCGGAAACCTTGGCGGACTCGGCGGCACCGAATCATTCGGGGATGGAGACGCCGCTTCGGATGGCGGCCACCCATTCCTGGGGGCTGAGTCTTCAGCACCGGCTGTCTCCGGGCGTCCTGCTGCAGGTAGGGTACCTGGGGTCCCGTTCCTTCAACCGCCTGGAGACCATCTCTCTGAACGATGCGGTCCCCGGTCCGGGGGACCGGAGCCGGCGCCGGCCCTACCCTGAGCTGCAAACCGTCGAGATGCCCTTCGCCGGCGCCGACGCCTGGTTTCACGGCATGCAGGTGCAGGTGGAGAAGCGGCCGGACCGCTACGGACTGTCGGCCCTGCTGGTTCTCGACTGGTCCCGGCAGATCGACAACGGGGGCGGATACCAGGGTCCGCCCTCGAGACGCCGATTCCGATCCCGCAACATGCCGCCGGCCGCCAACCGGGCCCTTTCCGAATCCCATTCGCCCAGACGAATGATGATGACCGCCGGCTACGATCTGCCCTTCGGCGCCGGACGCGCCTTTCTCGCCAAGGGGGCCATTGCGAGGATTCTCGGCGGCTGGTCGATACGGGCCATCGCCAGCTTCCAGGACGGCGGCTGGTTTACCGTCTACCTGCCCGGCGACCCCCTGGACACCGGTTCCTACCATTCCCAGTGGCCGGACCGGATTCGGAATCCCAACCTCGCCGGCTCGGAGCGGAGTCCCTCCCGGTGGTTCGACACCGGGGCGTTCCGGCGTCCAGGGGAGTTTCGTTACGGGAACGCCGGACGGAGTTCGGTCGAGGGGCCCGGCGTGATCAATCTGGACCTTTCACTCCGGCGCACCTTCCAGTTCCAGGACGACCGGCGGCTGGAGCTGCGCCTGGAAGCCTTCAACGCCACCAACCATCCCAACTTTCTGCTGACGGGCAACTCCAGGACCGGTGAGTTCGGCACTTCGGAGTTCGGCGCGTTGGGGAAAGCGCAACCGGCTCGGCAGCTACAGGGGGCGCTCAAGTTTTACTTCTAAGAAAAGGGAAGGGCGATTTCCAATCGCCCGGTCTTCATCGCCAAGTTTGTCACACGGGAGTTCGGCGGTTGGAAAACCGCCGCTACTTGGGACGCAGGAAGGGGATAGAGGCAGATGGACGCCAGAGGTGCGCCGAACCGGATGGACGAAGGATGTCCGGCGATCAAGCGGTCATGCTCGGCCCTTGTCCCCAGCGCCGAGCTTTTCCGCCGTGCGTGCTACGAAGAGATGTGAGGGGGTGAGGAGCGGCGTCCTGCCGCTCCTCACCACAAAACTTAGCCCTTGAGCCGGTTGATGATCCTCACCACGAGAACAGTGGCGGCTCCTGCATAAAGCGCCACGACAACCTGTCCGAGAATGGCATTCAGGTGCCCGCCGATCCCCGCGATAATGTCCAACCCGCCCAACGCTCCCGAGCTCACGGCAGCACCGGAGGCGATGACGACGGCTAGCTCGCCAGTCGCATTTTCGGCATCGACCTCGGTTATGGCATAGACAATACCCAGGACGACCAAGGCCAAAGCGAGTATGCCTCCCGTCTCCGGTTTGGCCACACCCTCGATGATTGCCACCAAGACGGTCAACGCAACGATGATTCTACCCATGGATGTTCCTCCCCCCAAAAGAAAGTTGTGGTGACACGCTACATCGGCTTCGATTTCGCTCTGGATATGGAAGACAATGGCGCAAGGTTGGAAGGTTTATACCACGGCTGCAATGGAAACAACAGTGTCAGACAAAAAAACCCGGAGTCGCCTCACTTGTCACAGGCTCAGCCGAGCTTCCCGTCGGACGTGCGATGATGAGGTGAGAAGGGAGAGGAGCGGCTGGAAACCGCCCCTCTCCACGTAGTTCAGCCCTTGAGCCGGTTGATGATTCTCAACACGAGAACGGTGGCGGCAACCGCATGCAGCGACACGACGATCTGTCCGAGAATAGCGTTCAGGTGCCCGCCAATCGCGGGGATGTTGTCCAACGCGCCCGAACTCACGGCAGCACCGGAGGCGATGACAACGACCAACACGCCAGTCGCATCTTCGGGATCGAGCTCGGTAATCGCGTAGATGATACCCAGGACGACCAGGGCCAAGCCGAGTATGCCTCCCGTGTCCAGGTTGCCCACACCCTCGATGATGGCCACTAGGACGGTCAACGCAACGATGATTCTACCCATGGATAATCCTCCCCCCAAAAGAAAGTTGTGGTGGTACGCAACATCGGCTCCGCTGTGGATATAGAAGACAATGGCGCAAAATTGGATGAGTTATACCACCGCTGAAATGAAAACAACAGTGTCAAGCAGATCTTGCTTCAAGCCATCATCAATCTGAATTCGTCACCAATTTCGGGCTGTCCTCTACCCGAGCTGGGAGATGTCGCGGACGGCGCCCCGGGCGGCGCTGGTGGTCAGGGCGGCATAGGCGGCCAGGGCCTGGGAGATGGGACGGTGACGGCCGCGCGGACGGTAGGCGTCCCGGCCCCGGGCCTCCATTTGCCGACGGCGGCGTGTCAGCTCTTCGTCCGGGACCGCCAATTCCAGCGTTCGGTTGGGAATGTCGATCCGGATCGGGTCTCCCTCCTCCACCAGGGCGATGGCTCCGCCCTCGGCCGCCTCGGGGGAGACGTGTCCGATGGACAATCCGCTGGTCCCGCCGCTGAAGCGCCCATCCGTCAGCAGCGCGCACTTGGCGCCCAGTTGCCGGGCCTTGATGTAGGAGGTCGGATAGAGCATCTCCTGCATCCCCGGGCCGCCCTTGGGGCCCTCGTACCGGATCACCACCACGTCCCCGGCCTGGACCTCTCCTCCCAGGATCCCGTCGCAGGCTTCCTCCTGGGATTCGAAGACGCGGGCCGGTCCCTCGAAGACCCAGATCGACTCGTCCACCCCGGCCGTCTTCACGATGCACCCGTCCTCGGCCAGATTGCCGTAGAGGACGGCCAACCCTCCGTCCCGAGAATAGGCGTGCTCGGCCGACCGGATGCACCCTTCCCTCGAGTCCAGGTCGGACGCCTGGTAGTAGCTCTCCTGGGAAAACGCCTCCCGGGTGCGCACCCCTCCGGGAGCCGCCAGCGCCCGGCGGCGTGCGAAATCACACAGCGAGCCGTTGCCGTCGCGGAGGTCGTTCCTGCGAATCATGTTTCCCATGTCGTCCCCGGAGACGGTCCCCACCCCGGAGTGAATCTTCCCGGCGCGCTGGAGCTCTCCCAGGATGGTCGGAATCCCGCCGGCGCGGGCCACGTCCTCCAGGTGAAACTTGCCCGTGGCCGGGGCCACCTTGCAGATGCAGGGAACCTGGCGGGACAGCCGGTCGATGTCGGCCATGGTGAAATCCACTTCCGCCTCCCGCGCCATGGCCAGAATGTGCAGCACCGTATTGGTGGATCCCCCCATGGCGATGTCCAGACTCATGGCGTTCTCGAAGGCATCGAAGGTGGCGATATTCCGGGGCAGCACCGACTCGTCCCCCTCCAGGTAATAGGCCCGGGCCATCCGGACGATGCGCTTGGCGGCCCGCTCGAAGAGCTGCCAGCGCAGCGCGTGAGTCGCCAGGATGGTCCCGTTGCCCGGCAACGCCAGGCCGATGGCTTCGTTGAGGCAGTTCATGCTGTTGGCCGTGAACATGCCCGAGCAGGACCCGCAGGTGGGACAGGCCTCTTCCTCCATCTTGAGCACTTGGGCGTCGCTGATCCGGCTGTCTCCGGCCGCCACCATGGAATCCACCAGATCCAGCTTGGCCGGTCCCGAAGCCAGCAGGGCCCGGCCCGCCTCCATGGGACCTCCCGAGACGAAAATCGTGGGCAGGTTGAGGCGCAGGGCCCCCAGCAGCATTCCCGGAGTGATCTTGTCGCAGTTGGAGATGCAGACCAGCGCGTCGGCCTTGTGGCCGTTCACCATGTACTCCACGCTGTCGGCGATCAACTCGCGGCTGGGGAGGGAGTAGAGCATGCCGTCGTGTCCCATGGCGATGCCGTCGTCCAGGGCGATGGTGTTGAACTCCACTCCGTAGCCGCCATTGGCGTCGATGACCTGCTTGACCCTCTGGCCGATGGGATGCAGGTGAACGTGGCCGGGGACGAATTGGGCGAAGGAGTTGGCGATGGCGATGATGGGTTTCCGGAAGTCCTCCGTCTTCATGCCGGTGGCTCTCCAGAGAGCCCGGGCCCCGGCCATGCGCCGCCCCTGAGTGGTGATGCTGCTGCGGAATCCCCTCTGATGCATGACGTCCTCCTTCGCTAACGATACTGAGGGTACAAGACAAGCTGCAAGGCAGGAGTGGCGCAGGAGCGGCGGTTTTCCTACCGCCGATTAGGGGGGGTAGGGGGGCGGTAGCCCCCCTTTACACTTTCTAGCCGCCGAACGGGAGCGGAGACGTCCAGCCCCGGAACTCCGCCCGAGAAATTGAAGAATGGGGGACTAACAGTCCCCCCTCCTACCGGACGAACTGAAAGGAATACAGCCGGGCGTCGCGCATGAGGAAGCGGAGACGTACCGGTTGTCCGGCCAGCGCGCTCACGTCCGACCGGCCGTTCCAATTGGCGGCGACCGTCAGGTAGTTGCCGTTGATCTCGTCGGCATCGGCCGCCTCGAATCCCTCCAGCGGCCGGCCCGACTCGTCCTGGATCTCCACCTGAACGATGCCTCCCGCACTGGTATCGGCATTCAACTGAAGCGTCGTTCCCTCGAAAACCAATGGCTTCGTAGTCAACTCTCCCCCGGTATAGGCAGATTCCGCAAAGATGAAGCCGTCGGCCCGGGCGACGGCCACGCCCCGCACCGGCTGCCCCGTCCGGGTCGGATCGTTGTGGACCTTCTGCCAGCCGTCGAAGTAGATCTCCAGCCGCGGGTCCGACGCCGACGGCAGCGGACGTTTCACGAAGAGCATGCCGGCCCAGAAACTCCCCTCCGGCCCCAGCCGAATGAAGGGGGTCCGGCCCGGGGACCGGCTCCAACGGATCCCGTCGCGGCTAGTGGCCAACTGGATGTCGGCTCGCCCCGGGAACTGGCTCAGCGATCCGTCCTCTTTGATCCTGGCTTCCCAATGGCTGTAGATGGATATGAAGGCGACGTAGACCCGGCTCGTGTACTGGACCACGGGCAGGCTGTAGAAGTCGACGCGATTCGGAGCCAGGGAATTGGCCTCGTCCACGTCGTCGGGGGCCAGGACGATCTCCTCCGGAGTCCAGTGAATGAAATCGTCCGACACCGATCGCCCCATGCGGAGAAGCCGGGCCAGCCAGCCCATTTTCCGCTCGCCGTAGACCCGGCGGTAGTAGGCCACCTGCCGCGGGTCGTGGAAGGTCTTGACCCGGCTGTAGGCCACGTACTTGCCGATCCGCCCGTCCCAGAAGGGTTCGAAACCGCCGTCCCCCGAGGTCCCGAGCTTGCCCGTGATCCGTTTCCAGTGAATGCCGGCGGCGGACACGAACCCGTATTTTCCCTTGCCGTCGGGAAGCGGTTCCATTTCATCGTCCGGATCGGGTTCCCGGGGCGGAGTCAACTTGAGGCTGGCCTTGAGACGGTCCGCGGGACCGGCCGCATTGGGGTCCGCGAACACGGCGTTGACGCCGACGGAGGCCACGGCGTAGGGAAAATCGTCATTGGGGAACAGGATGTTGTTGTCACGGGAGCCATTCCACTCCACGAGACCCAGAGACGGCATCCTCCACTCGACGCCGTCGTCCGACTCGGCATAACGCAGGAGACTGCAGTGGAGTCTCTGGTTCCAGTAGTCGCATTCGACGCCCGGCGCGCCGTAATAGAGACGGTACAGGGACCCGTCGCGAACCACGAAACCGGGCGCCGGGAGGGGCACCCTCTTGCCGGTGGCGATGGCCTCGCCGGTCCGCATGGTGACGTTGCGCATGGAGGCGACGAGATGCTCGTCCCGGCCGTCTTCGGTCCAGGGTCCGACGAAAAGTTGCTTTTCGCCGCCCACCACGACCGGCACGTCCGAGGCCGGCGCTGCCAGAGTGCGCAGCAGGACAATCGCCGCGCCGGTAAGACCGCAAACCACTCGACGAAATCTCATCCCGGTTGAAATCCTCCCGTCCTTCCCGTTACCGGAAGCGAATCGAATAGAGGTCGGCGTCCTTCATCTCGAATACCAGGCGGACCTTCTTGCCGGACCAGGCGCCCAGGTCGCCGTCCCCATTCCAATGGACGACCTGCTCGATTTGGTCACCGTAGATTTCGGGACATTCGTTCAGGCTCAGGCCCGGGACGGGTCGGCCCAACTCGTCCTGCAGACCGACCTTCACATAGCCGACGGCGGATGTGGAGTAGTTGATGACCAGTTCCTTGCCGTCGAAGGTGAGAGGATGAGTCAGGAGGCTGCCGCCCCCGAAGTCGGCATGGACGGACGCGAATCCGTCGGCTCTGAGAGTGTGGCGCCGCAGCCGGCCGGTGGGCAGCTCATAGTGCTCACCCAGGTAGATTGAGACCTCTTCGGGTCCGGTCTCCAGGATTCCCCAGGCCGTCATGTTGTTGCGGTGCCCCCAGTTCCCCTGGTCCAGGCCGGCACGGACGAAACCCTCCCGAAACGTCCGCTGAAATCGATATCCGTCACGGCTGCTGATGAGGACGGCATCCGAGACCCCGCCGAAAAGGACGATCCGGTACCAATCCTCCAGAGACTGACCCGCCGCCGCGGCTCGCTTGCGGTTCCGTTCGAGCCGTTCCTCTCTTGCGGGGTCGTGCAGTTCCTTCCAATAATTCTGAAACAGGGCTTCATCCGATTCCCGGACGATTCGGGTGGGCATGAAGCGCTTGGGAAAACCCAGGTAGATGTGCGGCGCCCGGGGATAGGGCGTGATGGCGTTGGTATAGAAATGCTCCAGGGGGGCGTCCTCATAGTCCAGGTATCTGCCCTTGGTCCAGTTGAGGAAATCGGTGGAGGTCGCCGTCTTGATGGCCCGCACACCCGAGTATTTCCACGAGTCTCCGACGGGGCGGATGAAATCCCGGTAGAAGGCCACGTACTTTTTTCGTCCCGGATCCCAGAACGCCAGGTTCTGGGAGTCGAAGGCGCCGTCACTGATGACCGGCGCCTCCTGGACCTGTCTCCAGTTCACGCCGTCGGCCGAGGCGAAGACCAGGAGCGGACCTCCTCCCAGCGCCTTGTAGCGCTGGTCGGCCGGAGCATCGGGGTTCGAATCCTTGAAGGGGGCGAAGTTGTGCGATCCCTTGCCCGTCCAGATGATGTTGTTGTCCGTGGAGCCGTTGTAGGAATGGAGGCCCAGAGAAGGCCGCATCCAGTGGACGCCGTCGCGGCTCTCGGCATAGCAATAGACCTGCTTGGCATCTTCGGCCGTCCCGATCCCCCGGTAGTACATGCGGAACCGGTCGCCATCCTGGAACACGGTCACATAGGCCGAGTACCCGCCTTCCCAGGGCCGGTCGAAATCGATGGCCACTTCCGCCGGGCGCGGCCGCTGCATTGCCAGGCGCAGGTTGTCCATGCGCGCGATCAGCCAGTCGTCGACGAAGATCTCCAGGCGCGACCCGACATCACGGACGACGTCTTGGGATCCGGCAGCCAGGGATACCCCGAGCGGTCCCGCCAGCCAGATCGTCCCAAGTGTCCACAAACTCAACTTTCTCACGATGCCTCCTTTTCGGTTCGCGCCGATTAAACCACCCAAGGCGCGAAAATAACACACGGCGGCCGATTCCCCCGGCTCCGGCGCGGGTGATATAAACGGGTCAAAGCAATAAGGAGAAGCGAGCCCATGGAAGCCCTCGACTATCTGCACGACCTGGTTCCCATGAACACCACCAGCAGCCGTTCCAACCTGCCGGCGGCCGACTACGTGGAAGAGGCGCTGAAGCGGCTGGATTTCGAGACCGAGCGAATCGAATACGACGACGCCAACGGAGTCCGCAAAGCCAGCATCGTGGGCAAGCGGGGAGAGGGCCAGGGGGGCATGGCCTACTTCGGCCACACCGACACGGTCCCGGCCGACACCTGGTTCACCGACGAGCACGGACCCTTCGAGCCCACCATCAAGGGGGACCGCCTCTTCGGGCGCGGTTCCTGCGATATGAAGGGGTCCATCTCCTGCATGCTGGCGGCCGCGGGCCGGTTCTCGGACGCCCGCTTCCGGGAGCCCCTCTACATCACCCTGACTTCGGACGAGGAGATCGGCTACGGCGGCGCGGCCGCCGTAGCCCGCGAATCCCGTTTCTTCCGCGAGATGGTCGCGGGAGGAACCCGGGGCGTCATCGGGGAGCCCACCATGCTGGAAGTGGTCTATGCCCACAAGGGCACCTACGGGTTCATCGCCACCTCGCACGGAAAGGCGGCCCACTCCAGCAGCCGCGAGGGCCTCAACGCCAACCTGGCCATGATTCCGTTCCTCTCGGAGATGAAGCGCATCCACGACGAGACGGAGGCGGACCCCGAGTGGCAGAACGACGAATTCGATCCGCCGGGAATCAGTTGGAACATCGGAATCAACGACCACACCCGGGTGGTGAACATGAAGGCGGCCCAGAGCATCTGCACCGTCTACTTCCGTCCCATGGCCGGCATGGACGCCGACGGCCTGATGCGGCGGGCGCAGGAGAAGGCCGAGGAGTGCGGAATCGATTTCAACCCGCTCTGGACGGGCAAGCCCATCTACATGGATCCCGACTCGGACTTCGTCCGGGAAGCGCTGGACCTGACGGGACGGCGGGTTCCCCGGACCGTCGCCTTCGGCACCGACGGCGCCATGCTGACGGAGTTGGAGCGGTTGGTGGTGATGGGACCCGGGGACATCGCCCAAGCCCACACCCACGACGAGTGGATCCTTTTGGACCAGATCGAGAAGGGCACCGAACTCTTCACACGGACCATCCGCCAATGGTGCGGAGTCGCCGACTGAGGCGAAACGATTCCGGAGGACGTTTCATGACGAGCACCAAGACCATGACCAGCACCAAGACTGAACTTCTGACCCAGGACCGGGCCCACCTGATCCATCCGCTGCACGACCGCAACCTCCAGGAGCAGGGGCACGTCTGGGTCAAGGGGGAAGGCGCCGTCCTGACGGACGCCGACGGACGGGAATACATCGACGGTCTGGCAGGCCTCTGGAACGTGGTGGCCGGCCACGGGCGGCGGGAACTGGCCCGGGCCGCCTCCGGGCAGATGGAACAACTGGGATACTGTTCCGGTTACGCCGGAAGCTCCAACCCTCCGGCTATCCGCCTGGCCCAGCGGATCTCGGACATCACCTACCCGAGCATCTCCAGGTTCTTCTTCACCTCAGGCGGCGGCGAGTCCACCGAGAGCTGCGTCAAGACGGCCCGGTACTACTGGAAGCTCCTGGGTTATCCGCACAAGACCAAGGTGATCTCCCGGCAGTGGGGGTACCACGGGGTGACGCTGGCCGCCATGAGCGCCACCGGGATCACCGCCTACTGGCCCATGTTCGAGCCCCGGGTGCCCGGCTTCATTCACGTTCCGTCCCCCTACCCCTACCGGTATGAGGCCCCGGCCGGCGCCGACCCCGCCGTGGCCGCGGCCGACGAGCTGGAGCAGGCCATCCTGCGGGAGGGTCCCGACACGGTGGCCATGTTCCTGGCCGAACCGGTCCAGGGCGCCGGCGGCGTCATCGTGCCGCCCGACGGCTATTTTCAGCGCATCCGGGAAATCTGCGACCGGTACGACGTGCTCCTGGTCTCCGACGAGGTCATCACCGGCTTCGGGCGGACCGGCCGCATGTTCGGCCTGGAGCACTGGGGCATCGAGCCGGACATGATCCAATATGCCAAGGCTTTGACCTCGGGATAC
The DNA here is from genome assembly GCA_965116695.1 of Acidobacteriota bacterium. Classification (GTDB taxonomy): domain Bacteria; phylum Acidobacteriota; class UBA6911; order RPQK01; family JAJDTT01; genus JAJDTT01. The sequence goes on along the minus strand of OZ220706.1, from coordinate 4,754,744 downwards.
TTTCCTCTGGGCGGAATCGGTGTCAGCGAGCGGATCGCCGAGGTCATGGACGAAGGAAAGTCGACCTGGATGCACGCCTACACCTACAGCGCCCATCCCGTGGGTTGCGCCGTGGCCCTGGCCAACCTGGACATCATCGAGGGTGAAGACTTTCCGGCCCAGGCCGCCGAGAAGGGGCGGTATCTGCAGGACGGTCTGCAGTCGGCGCTGGGAGGCCATCCCCACGTGGGCGAGGTCCGCGGCCTCGGTCTCATGGCCGGAATCGAGCTGGTCCAGGACCGGGCGACCAAGGCCGAGTTTCCCGCCGCCGAAAAGGTGGGGATCCGGGTTCACCAGGCGGCCCAGGAACGGGGCCTCTTCAGCCGGCTGCGGCAGGACGTCTTCTGCCTGGCTCCGCCGGTCATCATCAGCCGGTCTCAAATTGACCGTGTCGTCGAGATCATGGCCGAGTCCATCGGTGAGGTTCTGGGCTAACCGGACTGCGGCCTTCATTTCCAGGAGGAACTCATGCGAAGTGTCTTCGTCTGCCTGTTGCTGCTCTTTCCCCTGACCGGCCGGGCCGAGAACCGCCTCTTCGTCCTCCAGGGTGAGGAAGCCATCCTGGAGGTCGACATCGACGACGAAGGAAACGCGCGGCAGGTCCGAGCCTACCGGGAACGGGATCTGCCCGGCGTCTTTCCGGCACGGTCGCTGGAAATGCGGGACGGCAACATCCTGGTCACCTACGACGGGCGCAAGCAACAGACGGCTCGCTTACTGTATCGCCGTTCACAGGGCCTGACGAAATACGGCGGCAATCCGGGGAAAGCCACCGATCCCGAGGGCAGGCGGCTGGAGACGACCGATACGGCGCAGAATTTCCGCAACGGCAGCCGACTCTACTCCGAGAGCGGCGGCGGTCACTACCGCGACCGTCAGCGTCTCGCCCGGGTGCAAGAGGTTGCCGGGAGCCGTTATCGGGACGTATTCGTCCTGGACGACACGGCTTTCGGAGTGGCCGCGGACCGGATCGACCGCCTCTCCGGGGACGACTCGGGCACTCTCGAAGCAGCGGAAGCGCTGGCCCTGCCGGGAAGCCGGTTGACGGCGGCCGCGGTGAGCCCCTGGGGTGAGGTCTTCGTCTCCGACGAGTCCCAACCCACGATTCACCGGCTTCGACTCCAGGACGGTGCGCTGATTGCCAACGGGACATTGACCCATCCCGGCCTCCGGGTTCCGCGCGGACTGGAGTTCACCCGCGACGGTGAACTCTTGGTAGCCAACGCGGGACCGGGACCGGACGGGGTTCTCCGCTTCGAATTCGCCATGGTCGACTTCAACTGGAGGGGCGTGCCCAAGGGGGGAATCGACCTGGACGGGAAGGGCGCGTCCGACCTGGTCCTGGCCCGGACCGTGGGCTACGTCCTCTCGGAGAAGCAGACTCCCCTGATCAAGTTGAGCCCCGAGCGGGCGGGAGGCCACTACGGGATCTCCCAGGTGGGTTTCGTGCTTCCGGGTAAGAATTCGGAAGCCGCCATCATCGCCCTGGTCCAGTACGAGCCCGGCGGCTACACGCCGGTGCACTACCATCCCGACATGGAGCAGGCCGAGATCGTGGTCTCGGGCCGGGCAATCTGGGAGGTGGGCGAATTCGAGCGGGAGGTGGGCCCGGGGGACGTAATCTTCTGCCCCCGCTACGCCAAGCACGGCTACAAGGTGCTGGGCGACGAACCCTTCAAGTTCTTCCAACTGGAGTGGCGGCACCTGGGCAACCGGTACCAACCCGCGGACAAGACCGTGCGCACGCGGTAACGGCGTCCGCGAACATCCGTTCCCCGTCAGTTCTCGAAGAGCTGGAGCGGAAGCGAGGTCAACACCTCGCAGCCGGTGGCGGTGACGCGCACCGAGGCGCTGGCCCCGGAGCCGAACTCGCCGGGAATGAGGACCCCGGCCACCAGGTGGAAGGTCATGTTCTCCTGGAGGCGCCGTTTCTCCCCCTGCCGGATGCTGATGATCTGGCCCTCACCCCAGTCGGGGGGATAGTTGAGGCCGATGGAATAGCCCAGCCGGCTCACGTGCCACTTCCCGAATCCCGCCTTGGCGATGACGTCGCGCCCCACCTGGTCCACCTCTTCCGAGACGGCCCCCGGCCGGATGGCGTCGATCACCTCCCGGATGGCCCGGTTCTGGGCGTCCGAGAGCCGGCGCAGCCGGGGATTCACCCGGCCCACGGTGGCCATGCGAAAGACCGCCCCGCAGTAGCGATGCTTGGAGGCCGCGATTTCGAAACAGCAATGGTCGTCGTCCTCCAGCCGGCGGCCCCGCCAGGTGGCGTGGCAGGCCCCTGACCGGGGTCCCGAGACGATGAAGTTGGGCAGACCGGTGTACTCGGCGCCCGCTTCGCACCATTCCCTGTAGACCGCCGCCGCAATCCGGTCCTCGGTCGTGCCCGGCCGGGTGGCCCGGATCCCGGCCAGGCACGCCCGGTCGGCGATGGCCACCGCCTGGCGGATCACGTCCACCTCCTCCGGAGACTTGATCATCCGCGCCTCCTCGATGACCTTGGAGCAGTCGACCAGCGTGGCGTGAGGCAGCGCGCCGGCCAGCGCCTGGTGCTCGTTGACCGTCAGGAACCAGCTTTCCGATTCGATCCCCAGGCGTTTCCGCGCCAGTCCCATCCTGGAAAGAGTCCGGATGGTGACCTCCACCGGCACCTCGTCGTCCTCCACCGGAGCGACCTGGGTCAGCCAGGAGAACTCGGGAACGTTGGTCCCCACCTCCAGACGGCGTCCCACCAGGACCGGCGACTCCCCTGGAATCAGGATCAGGCAGTGGTAGCCGTAGTAGCCGGGAGTTTCGTAGCCGGTGAGGTAGGTGATGTTCTCGGGACCCCGGACCAGCAACGCGTCGACGCCAGCCTTGCGGATTCCGTCCATTACGAGCCGATACCGGCGCAGATACTCGCCCCGGCTGAAGCTCAGCCCGGGGTGGAGGTTCATTTTGGGATCCGGGTCGTGATCAGGTGTCATTTCCTGTGCTCAGTCTATGATCGGATCCACACAGACTCGGATCCGATTCGTCTCTTATATCCCCCACACCGTCACCGGAGCACCGCCGTCCGTCTCCTCGCGGCGGCAGGTCTTATCGTCCCATGACCGGTCTTCGTCGCGGTCGAAGATCACGAGGTGCCCCTCCGCTGCGGCGCACCGATCCATGTAGTCCCGCGTCTGTGCCAAACCCTCGCGGAGCGTCTCCTCAAAGCTCCGAAACAGCACTTTGCACTCGACGACCACCTTCTGCACCTGCCGGTTCTCTCCAGCTTGCGGGTTGTCCCCGCGCCCGCCGCTTGGCCAAACAATCAACAGGTCAGTCCGCCCCCGCCCTAGGCCGTACTCGCGCTCGATCCGCCCGCCGCTGTTGACGATGCGCTGCAGAAAGGCTTGCAGCAGCAGTTGCGGCCCGGCCTCCTTGTACTGAAAGCGTTCCACCCAGTGCTCCGAGTGCTCCCGGAAAAACTCCTGGAACGCGGCCAACAGCTTGCCGGATCGCAACTCCCCGGCCTCATCGACGTACCAGGTGGGATCATGATGAATGGACATCTCCTGCGTGGTGTAGGTGAGGTCGCGCGGGATCACTTCGCGGTAGATGGGATTGGCGATAGCGACGGGGCTGGTTCGCGTCACCAGACCCAAGTCTCGCACGTACGCCAGATCGTCGGCCGGAATCGAGTCAGCCGCGCCGGTCCCCCGCAGCAGCGGCTCCACGACCCGCCGAACCCGCTCCTCCTGAAGCTTGTCCGTGAGCTGGTCCAGATGCGTCTCTCGACGGAGGATCAATTGTTCGCGTGCGTCCCGGATGGCTTCGCCGGTGATCTCCCGGCTGCGGTCCCGTCCGGTCTTGTTTTCGAAGCAGGCCTCGTAAGCCAACGCGTTCACCAGCCACGGCTGGCCCTGGGTCAACTCCCAGATCTCGTCTTGTGCCTCGTCCGTCAGCACCTGCCCTGTTTCGTCAGTGTGCTGCCCCAGCAGGGACTCGATGTCGCGGCGGGAGAAGTCTCCCAAGCGCAGGGATTTAGCGCGAATGTTGAAGGCGCTGCCGCCGGCGATGATCTGGTTCTCGACCGCAGACCGAATGCGATAGTCCCGCACGTCGCGCACGCCGCAGAGGATCACGCTCTGGGGAAACCGGCGCGGACGGTCCGGATAGCCGGCCCGGAGTTGCCGCAACACCGCGAGCAGGGTGTCGCCAATCAGCGCATCGATCTCGTCGATCAGGAGCACCAACGGTTTCGCATCGGCTTCGGACCAACGAGCCAGTGTGTCCCCAAGTGCGTCGTTGGGGCCGGACCATTCGAGGATGTCATGCCAAACCTCGGAAACGAACCGGTCATCGAGTCCGTGGCGCGCCGCTCGAGCCAGAGCGCTGAGAACCGCTCGCACGCCCTCCCGCACGTTCTCCCGCGCCGTTTGGCCGCCTTCGACGTTGACGTACGCGCAACGGTACTCGCCGCCCAGATTCAACTGGTCCCTCAACGCCAGCAACGCCGAGGTCTTGCCCGTCTGGCGCGGCGCGTGCAATACGAAGTACTTCCATTGCCGGATGAGCAACAGGAGATCATCGGCATCGAGGCGCTCCAGGGGCGGGATGCTGTAGTGCATTTCCGGGTTGACCGGACCGGCGGTGTTGAAGAAACGCACGGCTTGAGTATCGCACGTTGTCTTCGGTCACGCAGGGTCCCGAAAACCGGCTTCAGCCATTTTTCGGAAGGTCGGATGAACCGGTGCGGGGGTGGGTTCTCCGCGCGCAACCGTCACCGCACGGAAAACGCGTAACCCAAGGCGTGGACCGCGCGCCGAAATGCCGCTTTGGATTTTTCGGGAACGACGAGCCGGCGGGGCCCGGCCCGCAGGCAGTGCGTGGCCGTCCGCCGGTCGGCCACGATCCGGTCCGCGGTCTTCTTGTCCCTGCATTCCAACAGCAGGGCCGCACCCTTGGGCGTCAGAGCGCGCGCACCCCGCTCGACGGTCCGGAGAAATCCTTCGACCGTCTCCGGCACCGGCTGATCGTCGCGCGCGGCGAGAAATTCCCTCAGTCGCGCTACGTCGTGACCGCCCTCAGTGGCCGTCAATGCGCGAGAGAGATCCAGTCGCCAGACGCCATCCGATTCAGGGCGGGCATAGGTTTCGAGCAATGCAAGCTCATCAGGCGGCAACGGAGCCGCCGACTGGACGCGAAGATCGGTGAACAGGGTCAGGTTGGTCCGGACCGGAGGAGTGGTCGGCTCGTACCGGTCGGTTTGGCCGAGGCAGTAGGCGCCGAGCGAATTGAGACGAAAGTACTCCAAGCCGTCGTAACGGCTCAGGAACTCCAGATCATCGGCGCCCCACAATCGAGTGTAGTCCAACCGGGCACCGCGCGGGTCGGTGAATGCGACATCCACCATTCCCAGGGTGGCCGCATATTCGAACAACAGACACCGGGCGTAGCGTCCCTCGAGGAGACTCCAGAGCCAGCCTCCCGCGTAGTTGAAGCTGCCGTGCTTCGGCTCCAGGAGGTAGAGACTCCGGTGATCCCGCGTGACGCTGAATCCCAGGTCCGTCGCGTGCATGAAACGAAAGAGGACATCCATCTGCACCCAACCGCCGACGGGGCATTGTGCGAGCGCCTCGGCGATCACCGGCCGGCGCGTCCGCGGCGAAGTCATCATCTGCTTGCCCCGTCCCCGGAACTGGCCCTTGATGTCATCAATACGGCTGAACTCGTCCAACAAGTTGCTCTTCAACCACTGCTGCCAGATATGCCGTAACGTCTTCTCGGGCGGAGCCGTGAAGGCTGCGCTTCCGGCCTTGGTCAAAGCCAGCTTGGAGCCCCGAAACTCGACGAGATGGGCGGCTTGCACCAGCCAGGGCCACGCGAATGCCCGGATGGGGCCGACCGTCTGGCCCCCCCGCTTTTTCGGGGTCGGATCGAAGAAATCGCCTCCGTTCAGCACCGCAGCGATGCGTTGCACGGCAACAGCCGAAGCGCGCCGTGTTTTCACGCTGACGGTGAGCCTGCCGGCATCGATCAATCGCAACACCGCGAACAGATCGTGCACCGCGGCCGACTCCACGTCCCGTCGGGTAACAGGCACCCGATCCGACTTCGGTTCCCCGGAACCGGAGGTGCGGCGGGGCCGGTCGACGAATTCCGGAGCCTCGTCCACGGCGCTGATGGCAGGTTCCGGCGGCCGGGGCACGAACTTCAGAAGTAGCGGCTCGACCTCCTTGGGAATGACGGTCGGCAGGTCCTTGTAGCTGAACGGAGGAAAGAGAAAAAAGTGCAGTAGCGAAAAGTCTCTGGAATCACCCCATTCGACGCCCTCCGGAAGCCCACCGTACATGGCATAGAAACGTCTGGCGCGAAATCGACGCTCCGGGCTGTAGAGCGTTTCCGCCACCGCGAGCCGCTGGGCTGCGTCCAGGAACCGCCACAGGGTTCGCAATACGTCTTCCGTGATTCGGAGCCGGATGGCCTCCACGATGGCCGGTTTTCGCGTCGGCCGCGGCTCGGGGACGGACAGCACCTCCATCATCGGCTTGAGGTTCGCGACCGTCAGATGGCCCAGAGCTTTCTTCAAGGTGTCCGGCCGCAGGTCAGAGCTCATGGGTCAGGGTCTCCAGAAAAGACTGTCCCCTTTGTTTCCCCGACTCAGCAATGCCCTACGGAACGCTACCTTCGCCTGAGAAGCCTATCGTATTCGTGGTGAGGCCCGATCCAGAACCACACCATGTCGCCTTGGTCCATTACGCCGAGAGCGCGATAGTCGATGCTCACCCGCACTGAATACACCGGACGCCTCTCACTCACCCGCTAGAAATCCAGGCTTGGGTGACGAGGGTCCGATGCAAAGAAGCGGTAGGACTCCCGCGCATGCCGCTGTACACGGGCCGGAAGGCACCGATAGGCATCCCAGAAGCTCTGTCGTGCAAACGAACGCACGCCTACAAATCGTCCATGGTGAGAGGTCGAGTCCTCCCTGCACGGTGTTCCGACAGAACTTCGTCAGCCAAGCGTTCCAGCAAGTCCTCCGATTCCGGACGGGCAAACAGCTCGGACCATTGCCGCTCCGAATCCAATTCAGCCAGCAGGAAGCGAGCGAACCTGTCCTGTTCCACTTGTGGGAGCTCGGCGGCTCTCTCAAAGGCCCTTTGAAGAAGTTGGTTCATCTGCTTTCCCCCGTTTCAAGAGAATTCGGCACTGCCGAGTCTTACTTCTCTCAAGGATATCAACTGCCAATGGCAGACATTGGAGAGCCCCGACTTGGCTCTGGATCTCACCGCACAGAGCAGGCTGACCAAGCGTGTCGAGGTCGAGCCGGACCACGTAAGTACCCCAAGGTAAGGGAGAATTTGCCCTGGCTTTCTGTATTTCCCAGACGTATTCCACGCCGTCACCGGAACGCCGCCTTGCTACATCATTATGATGACATTATGATGTAGCAATAATGATGATTCGAACTCAGATCTCCCTCAACGCGGAGGTTCACACGAGGGTTCGCGCACGGGCAGGCGAGCTTGGTATCTCACTCGCCGAATACATGCGCCGGCTGGTGGAACGGGACTTGTCCCAGCCCTCCCGGAATGCCGATCGATCCCTGGTCTTCGATCTCGGCTCTTCCGGACGGACGGACATCGCATCAAAAAAGCCCCGCATGATTGCGGAAGCGATTGCCGCGCGCAAACGCCGGGGACCTGACTCTTCATGAGTGTCTTTGTGGACAGCTCAGGTTGGTATGCGGCCGCTGATCGGAGCGACCGATTCAATGGCCGCGCGAAGCAATTGCTGTCGACGGATGAACCACTCGTCACGAGTGACCACGTTCTGGTTGAAACCTGGCGTCTCATCCACCATTTCATTTCAACCCATGCGGCGGAAACCTTCTGGGATGGCCTGCGAAGCGGAGTGGCAATTGTTGAGCAGACCAACAGCGCCGACCTTGAAACCGCATGGGCGATCGGAGAACGGTTTCCGGACCAGGACTTTTCCGTGGTCGACCGCACCTCCTTCGCGCTCATGGAGCGACTCGGCATCTCCCGTGTGATCACCTTCGACAGCGATTTCGCGATCTACCGTTACGGGCGTGGCCGCACGTTCGCGTTTGAAGTGCTCAGATAATCGGGGGTGCAGCCGTCACCGCACGGAAAACGCGTACCCCAAGGCATGCGCCGCCTTCCGAAACGCCGCCTCGGATCTTGCGGCAACGACGAGCCGGCGCGGGCCGGCACGGATGCAGTGCTTGGAAGCGCGCGGGTCGGCGACGATACGGTCGGTGATCGCCTTGTCCGCACATTCGATCATCAGGGCTGGTCCCTTCGCGGTCAGGGCTCGCGATCCCTGCTCGACACGGCGGAGAAACCCTTCCACCCGATCCGGCAGGGGCTGATCGTCGCGCGCGGTGAGAAACTCCCTCAATTGCGCCACATCCTGGCCGCTTTCCACGGCCGACATGGCTCGAGCGAGATCCAGGCGCCAGACTCCGTCGGAAACGGTCTTGGCATAGGTCTCCAGCAACACACGTTCCTCCGGCGGCAGCGGCGCCGTCGACTGCACGCGAAGATCCGTAAACAGGGTCAGCGCCGTGCGGACCGGAGGCGTGGCCGGCTCGTATGTGTCGGCCTGGTCCAGGCAATAGGCGCCGAGCGGATTGAGCCGAAAATACTCCAGGCCATCGTACCGGCTGAGAAACTCCAGATCATCGGCGCCCCACAGGTCAAGGTAGTCGCGCCGAGCGTCGCGCGGGTCGGTGAACGCCACGTCCACCATGCCCAGGGTGGCCGCGTATTCGAACAACAGACACAGGACATATCGCCCCTGCAGCGCGTTCCAACTCTGATCTCCAGCAGACCCGAAGCTCCCGTACTGCGGCCCGCCGAGGTAGAGGTGCCAGGGGTACCTCGTGACGCTGAAATCCAGTTCCGCCGCCAGCATGAAGCGAAAGAACTCGTCCACCTGCACCCACCGGCCCACGGGACATTCCGCGAGCGCCTCGTCGACCCAGGGCCGGCGGTTGCGCGGCGCGGTCATCGTCCGTTTGCCCCGGCCCCGGGTCTGCCCCTTGATCTCCTCCACGCGGCTGAACTCGTCCAGCAGGGTGTTCTTCAGCCAGGCCTTCCAGATCCGCCGGAGGGTCTCGGCGGGCAGCGCCGTGAAGGCCGCGCGTCCGGCCTTGGTCAACGCCAGCTTGGAGCCGCGCAATTGGGCCAGCTTGCCGGCCTGCACCAACCAGGGCCAGGCGAAGGAGCGGATGGGGCCGACGAACTGGGTCCACCGCTTCCTCTTCTCGGTCGGGTCGTAAAAGTCGCCGTCGTACAGCAACTCCGCGACGCGTCGCACGGAAACAGCGGACGCTCGCCGCGTCTTCCTGCTGACGGAGATCCTGCCGGCATCGATCAGGCGGAGCACGGCAAGCAGATCGTACGCTGCAGCCAGATCCATATTGCGGAGAGTCAGGGGCACTCTGTCAAATTTCGGTTTCTGCCCCTTGGGAACAAAGCCGCTCCGGCGCCGATCGACGAATTCCGGAGCTTCTTCCACCGAGGCGACGGTCGGAAACTCCGGCTCGGGAACGAATTCCCGAAGCCGCTTCCGGAGGTCGCTGGGAATGGTGGTCGGGGGACGATACCGGTCATCTTCCGGCGGATAGAGAAACAAGTGCAACAGAGTCGGTTTCGCCGTATCGCCCCCCCGGTCGATACCCTTCGGCACCACTCCGTACTTGGCGCGAAACCGTTGGGCGTTGAATTGGCCCTCAAGACCATAGAGCGTTTCCTTCACCGCCAACTGCTGGGTTCGGTTGAGCCGCTTCCACAGGTCTCGTAACGACCTGTCGTCAGTCAGCCGGAGCAAGATGGCCTCCGCCATGCTGGCCTTCCGTGTCGGCCGCGGCTTGGGAATCGACAGCAACCCCATCATGGGTTGGAGGGTCGGGACCATCAGTGCCGACAGGGCTTTCTCCACGGTGGCGGACGGTAGTTCGATTCTCATGGCTCAGGGTCTCCGACTTCGACGGTCGCCGACCTCAGGATACATCGCGTTCAACGACGAAGGCGTGCATGGCGTGAAGAAACAGACTGTCCCCTTCTTGGTCCTGAAGAAACAGGTCCTGAAGAAACAGACTGTCCCCTTCTTGAGTCTGCTGTTCTTGAGTCCCCTTCTTGAGGTCGTGTCCGGCGGAATGCCCAGATCAACACCAGGCGATGCCCAGCTGCACTATCTACCCATGCCGGACCGGAGCGGGTCGGGGCGAGAGCCGAAGGATCAGCGTCAGGGATACCAGTGCCGCGGTCACTCCGAAGAGGAAGCTGGCGGGGAAGCCAAGGGTGTCGGCGAGGCCGCCGTGCAGGGCCGGGCCCAGGCTGCTCACCGGCGTCACCAGTCCGAGGATGGCCAGGTTGCGGGTGGAGTCGGCGGCCGAAGAGACGCTGATGACGTAGTTGGGGAAGTAGACGCCCCCCAACTCTCCGGCGCCCATGATGCCGAAGGCCAGCAGGTAGAGGTGTCCGGGGATGAACCAGGCCCAGAGGACGGCCGCGCCCACCAGGCCGGTGCAGGTGAGCAGGGGCGCCCGAATTCCCCACCGGATGGCGATCACCCCCAGCACGAATCCGCCCACGCATTTGAAGCCGAAGCGGAGGGCCATCATCCAGCCCGAGAGTTCCTGCGGCTCCCGATTCAAGGCTTCGCGGGCGAACAGCGACAGGTTGGGCATCGTGTTGATGGTCAGATACCAGAAAAAGTACGCGAGCCAGACCAACAACAGAATCCGGATGGTCCAGAAGGAACGAAGGCTCCGCCAGAGGTAGGGGAGCAGGTTGGGCGGCTTTTCCTCCCCCACGTCCAGCAGGCGATAGCGGCTGGAGAGGATGGAAATGGCCACCATGCAAGGCACGCCCGTCAGGTAGAGGAGGCCGAAATCATAGGGGAAGGAGAGCCCCGCGATGCCTCCTCCCAGGACGAACTGAGCCCAGAGGGAGCCCGCCACCCCGGCCATCGGCGACACCGCGTAGGCCCACTTCAAAGCTCTGGCCCGCCCAATGGGGGTCGTGCCGCGCTTCAGGCACTGGAACCCGTAGACGTGGGCCACCGACGCCGAGACGCCCTGGATCAGGCCCTGCCCGACGACGGCCCACAGCCGCACGGTATTGGAAACGGGCAGGATCAGGGTGGCCAGAACCATCAGGAAGGCGGACATGGTTACCAGGTAGGCCGTCACCAGCGTGGTTCGGGTCCAGCGGTGGGGGATGACCCAGGAGAGGACCAGGGGCGCCAGCGACCCCAGGAGATAGGTGGAGGCGGGCAGGTTGGCCACCGTGGCGCTGGCGCCGAGGCGGTCACAGAGGGCCGCCTGGACGATCCCGATGTAGACGACGGGAGCGGCGAAGTAGATCAGGAACGACTTCAGGATCAGGATCCGGCCGTTGTACCGGTCCATAGCCGGCGTCGGCGTGGCGACCACGCCGGATCCGGTCTCCCGGGATTGGCGATTCTCCTCCATGTCGTCTCCTGCGAGTTCCCGGTCCGGCAGGCCGCAGCCGCGCCGATGTCGGTGGGCCGGGTCTCAGATCCCCAGAATTCGGGCGGCATTTCCGCCCAGGGCCAGACGCTTGGCCTCGTCGGAGATCCGGGCCGTGATGATTTTCCCCAGTTGGGGACGGGGATCCATCAGAGGCGTATCCGAGCCGAAGAGGACGCGGTCGGCTCCCCCCTCCTCCACCAGTTGCTCGACGACTCCCGGAGTGCGGAAGGTGGAGCAGGTCTCCAGGTAGACGTTGTCGTTGGCCTGGGCCGCGGCGATGGCCTGGGCCCGTTCCACCGGCGTGTTCCCCGAGTGCCCCGAGACGAATTTGACCTTGGGAAAGCGGGGCGCCACGTCGGACAGGAACTTGGGATAGGCCTGCCACTCGGTACCGGTGTGATGGATGAGGGCCAGTTCCCGCTCGTTGGCGAACTCGTAGATGGGGTCCCAGACGGGGTGTTCCAGGGACCAGTGGACAAATGGGGGATAGAGCTTGATGGCCACCAGTCCCAGGTCATCAACGGCCCGCTCCAGCTCGGCCACCATGCTGTCCGCCGGCATCAGCGGACAGACGTAGGCGAAGCCCACGAAGCGGTCGGGGTTCCGGGCCACGAACCGGGCCGTCATGTCGTTGCCCGTGGTTCCGTCCGGGTAGTAGATGTTGAACACGCAGGAGACGTCGATGCCGCAGGCATCCATGGAGTGCAGCATGAGGTCGGGATCATCCACCATCCCCATGATGTCGTTGGCCCCCACATGTCCATGAAAATCGATCACTCGCACGCCGTCGATCATGATTCCACTCCCAGAATTCTCAGCAGATTGCCTTCGCAGACCAGGGCCAGTTCCCGGTCGTCCATCCCCACGTGATGCAGGTAGAAGAGCATGGGCCCCATGGCCAGGCGCCAGTACCACGACCCATAGACGAAACGTTCCACCCCGAACTCCTCCAGCAGGGCCTCGATCTGGCCGATGGGTTCGTAGCGGCTCAGTTCCAGGCTCGCCCGGGGCAGCGTCTTCAGCATGGGCTGAACCCACATGGCGTGCATATAGTGAGCTCCCACCAGAACCGTCTCCAGGTCCGGATAGGCCTGGAGCGTGGTCACGATGTCATCGGGGTCCATCTCCGGCAGAGGCACCCACAAGGGAATCCCCTCCCGGCTCAACCAACTCAGGAGCGGATCGTAGCCCCAGGGGCGAAAGGGGAAGTCGATGATGTCCACGCCGGCCAGGCGAACGCTGGACACGCGTCCCTGAGCATGGAGTTCCTGCAACTGCTCCAGGGAACGGGGTAGCGGGTGCGCGCTCCATTGGGGGTGCAGCCTGCCGTCGCCGCCGAGCCACGCCTCCAGCGCCCGGTTTCCGTCCACGGGAGAAGTCAGGTCGCCGAGGGCATGGTAGATCACGGCCCGCCCCACCCCGTGGTTGTCCATCTCCGCCAGCAGGCTGGCGCGGTCGACACAGGGAGAGACTTCGTTGTGATGGTTGCCCACCTTGACGTTGGCATCGAACACGGGCACCCGCGGTTTGAAAGCTAGGGAAGTCATAGAAACTCCTTACGTTAGTCCACCGGAACGCGGTAGGAGTGGCGCCGCATCATCTCGTGATCCGACTCCTTTGCCACCCGCAGGGCGTGGCTGGTCACCGGAAGATAGGTGTGGACCTCGGCATTCATCTTGATGAACCCTTCCGCATAGGCGACGCGGCCACCGACCCCGAAAGCGCCGTCGCTGGTCTCGATCCGCTTGCGGGCGTAGGCGCCACCGTACCCCTGGCTCTCCAGACAGTCCAGAGCCGCCAGCTTCTTGTCCACCACGTCGGTGATCTCGATCAGCACGTCGTTGTAGACTCCGATCCGCGCCGCCCAGACGTCGCTGGGGACGGCGGCGGCTCCGGTTCCGAAGAAGAAGACCTGGGCCGCCTTGGTGGGCGGATTCCGGTCTCCCGGGTCCACCGAGTGAGCAAAATGGATGGCGTGCATCACGATCTGTCCGGTGATGGCGTGGGGTTGGGCCACTCCGTCCCCTTCCTTGGGGTAGTGGGTCAGGATCACGTTGGGGCGGAGCTCCCGCAGCAGCCGGGCCAGCCGCCGGACCGCCTCCTCGGTCACCAGCAGGACGGCGTCGTCGGCCCCGAAGAAGTAGAGGTCTTCCACTCCCAGCAGCCCGCAGGCGCGACGGACCTCCCGGGCCTTCACGTCGGATCGCTCCTCGATCATCTCCTCCAGCACGGACGCCTCCGGGATGGTCGCCCGGCCGTGCATGGAGTCGCTGATGACCTTGTCGTGGACCCGGGCTCCGTGGGTCAGTACGACGCAGCCGACCCAATCGCCCCGGGCGGTGTGATGGGCCATGGTGCCGCCGCACTGGTCGAAAATGTCCGCCGGATGAGCTCCGATGGAGAGGATGCGAAGAGGTTCGGCCACTTGATCTCCTTTCTACTTGTCGGATCTAGGAGCCTGCGCCGCAGAAATCAATCTATTGCGAAAGCGGGGAATCGGTCCATATTTCCCCGATTTCTCGGCGAATAGAACAACTATGCACCTCAAAATCGTGAAAATCTGTCCTCGATTCCCCACTTTCTCGCTACGATCATTTCTACGGCGCAGACTCCTAGGCTGGGGCGGTCCCGCCCAGGACCGGATCCAGGTACGTCGTCACATAGTCCCGGACCGCCTCTTCCAGGGAAGTGAAGGGGCGATCGTATCCGGCCGACCGGAGCTTGGCCCCGTCCGCCTGGGTGAAGTACTGGTACTGGTTGCGCAGGGACTCGGGCATGTCGATGTATTCGATCTCCGGCGAGCGTCCCATGGCGGCGAAGAGGGAGTTCACCAGGTCGTTCCAGCTTCGGGCCTGTCCGGTGCCGCAATTGAAGAGGCCCGAAACCCGGGAATGATCCTCGAAAAAGAGAGTCACGTCCACCGCGTCCTTCACATAGACGAAGTCGCGCAGTTGCTCGCCGTCGCCGTAGCCGGGCCGGTGCGATTTGAAGAGCCGGACCCTTCCGGTGGAGACGATCTGGCCGTAGGCCTTGTGCACCATGGATCTCATCTCGCCCTTGTGATCCTCGTAGGGGCCGAAGACATTGAAGTACTTGAGTCCCACGATCCGGTCGAAGAGCCCCTCCCTGGCACACCAATGGTCGAACAACTGCTTGGAGTAGCCATACATGTTCAAGGGCCGGTAGAGGGGAATCCGGGCCTCGTCATCCGAGTAGCCCAGGGATCCGTCCCCGTAGGTGGCCGCGCTGGAAGCGTAGATGAAGCGCACGTCGCTGGAAAGGCACCACTGGCAGACCTCCTGGGAGTAGCGGTAGTTGTTGTCCAGCAGGTAGTCGGCGTCGCGCTCCGTGGTGGAACTGCAGGCTCCCAGGTGAAAGACCGTCTCCAGTTCGTCGATGGAGGAGTCTGCGATGAAGATCTTGAAGTCGTCCAGGTCCACGAGGTCGACGAAGGAGAGACCCAGCAGGTTTTTCCACTTCTGATCGGAGCCCAGACGGTCCACGATGAGGATGTCCTCGTGGCCCCGGGCATTGAGCGCCGCCACCAGGTTGCGGCCGATGAAGCCGGCGCCGCCGGTGACGATGTATTGGACGGGCACGTTGCACTTACCTCAGTTCTTCAGCGGGTATCCTCTTCCGGATCCTGGAACACTTCCCGAATCCGTCGAATGATCCCGCTGCTTGAGAGGCCCGGCACCAGGGGCGCCAGAACCACCCGGCCCCCGTTGGCCTCCACTACGTCGCGGCCGCTCACATAATGGGCCCAGTCCTCCGCCTTGACCAGCACATCGGGCAGCAATTCGGAGATCAGGTCCCGCGGCTCATCCTCGTCAAAAAGAACCACGTAGTCCACGCACTCCAGGGCCGCCAGCATTCGGGACCGGTAAGGCTCCCGGATGATCGGCCGTTTGTCCCCCTTGATGGCGCGGATCGACTCGTCCGAGTTGAGGCCCACGATCAGTACGTCTCCCAACTCCCGGGCCTGGTTCAGATAGGTGGTATGTCCGGCGTGGAGGAGATCGAAGGTCCCGTTGGTGAAGACGAGGGTCCGTCCCTGGTCCCGGAGCCGGTCACATTCCGCGGCCATCCGGCCCCGTCCGAAGATCTTGGACTCGGGAGGTCTCGCCTGGCGTTTCGTCATAACGGCTCGTCCCCTCGTTTTCGGGAGCGGCCCATTCTACAATGCCGGAGCGGAGACCCGTAGCCAGCCTCTGAGATTGGTGATTGTTCACGTCAAAACCGGGAGAGAGCGGATGAAAGAGATAAACAGTCTGACCCGACGGAGATTCCTGGCCACCTCCATGGCGGCGGCCGCGGCCTGGAAGGGGTCCGAGAATGTATCCGCCAGCGGTCACACCTACGAGAGTCTGCTTCCGGCAGGCTCCGGACGCATCCTGGCCGCATTGGACGGCAGCCGCATTCTGACCCTGATGAATGGGAATTCCGCGTCCCTCTCCCGTGATGGAGGAGAGACCTGGGAAGAACCCTTCCCGCTGCTGCAGCGGGGACAACCGATGAACGTCGCGCGGAACCACCTGGTACCGCTCAAGGGCGGCATCGTGGGCATGGTCTACGCCGAGGAACTGAGCGGGGCGCCGGCGCGCCATGCCGACCATCGTGTCCTCCGTTTCGCCAAGTCAAAGGACGGAGGCCGGAACTGGTCGGCGGGAGCGGACATCGACCTGCCCGGACCCGGTTCAGGTTCTTCCGGCGCCTTCTTGCAGGTTCCCTTCGGACGGTTGACCGAGCTCTCCACGGGCCGGTTGCTGCTGCCCGTCTACTGGCAGTTCAACGGCCTTCATCCCGAATCCCGCCGGGCCATGGCCACGGGGATGCTGGACGGATATTCCATCGGCTTGGAAGGACACGCCCACCGGCCTCAGATGAGCGGCTGCTTCGCCTATTTCTCCGATGACCGGGGATCGACCTGGCAGCGGTCCACGGGGTCCATCATGGTCTGGCCCCTTCCCGGGGAGAGGAGCCTGGGGGGATTCGGCGGAACCGCCGAGCCGGTGGTGACCGAACTCAAGGACGGATCCGTCCTCATGCTCCTGAGGACCAAGGTGGGACGCTTTTTCCAGACCCACTCCGACGACGGCGGCGAGAACTGGCATGAGGCGAGCCCCACGGCCCTTTCCACCGGCGATGTCCCCTGCGACCTGGACCGGCTGCGCGACTCCGGACAACTGCTGGTGATCTGGAACCAGACCTCCGGGGACGAAATTCGCAACGGCTACTATCGTTCCCGCCTTTCCGTGGCCACCTCCGCCGACGAGGGCCAGACCTGGCGGAATTTCAAGACGGTGGACTCCAGTCCCGGCCTGGAACCGGCCGGCCGGATCTCCCCGCCGCCCGTGGCCCACATCCGGGTCAACCCGAAGGTTGGGAAACTCCCCAGCGGTTTCTTCCGATGCCACTACCCCTCCCTGGCGTTTTCCGGCGAGCAGGTGCTCATGACCTACCAGTACGACACTGTCAAAAAGGGCAAGAGGACCCGGAGAATCAAGCTCGTGCGGGTGCCCGAGTCCTGGTTTCTCTCGTAGGAACGACCCTGGTGGCCGTCCGCCCCGCGCCGATGGATGAGAGGCGGAAGAGGGCACCCACACACAAGGTCGCGGTAGGGACGCCGGTTGCCCAACGCCCCCGCGCAGATCCGTGCGTGCCCGCTAAGGCACACGGCTCCTACCTCGGGTAGTGACGGCAGGTCGCGACGCCCGCCGTATCCGACCCCCGCCTGTTTCACGGTAATCCCGGCTCTGTGTCCGGTCCGCATCAGAAGGGGACAGTCACCTCTTCAGGTCACTGGGTGAGAAGGGGACAGTCACCTCCGCAGAAGGGGACAGTCACGTCTTCATCGGGCCGATGGGTGAGAGGCGAAGGAGGGCACTCACACACAAGGCGGAAGGGGACCGCAGAAGGGGACAGTCACGTCTTCATCGGGCCGATGGGTGAGAGGCGAAGGAGGGCACCCACACACAAGGCGTGCCCCTACGTCGGGTTGCGGAATGCGGTTCAGCGTGTAGTAGGCGCGTGCGTGGAGCAGTTTCTCTCCCTCGGCGGAGACGATCCCGGGCAGGTGCAGCTCGTGAACGTAGCCTGGCCGGAGACCCTGGACGATCAGGTCCACGGATCGTCCGCCGGCGGCCACGCGAGCTTCTTTCAGGTTCAGTTCCCTGGTTTCGACCTCCGGACTGCCGTAGTCGGGATGGTAAAGGTACGTATAGCTGATCATGCGGTAGGAATCGGTCTGCGCGGCCCGGTCCGGGTCGACGGGCCGCGTGAAGGTGAGCCGAAAGCCGTCGGACAGGGCCCGCATCTCCCGGACCTCGAAGGGGGTGCGGCCGGTCCAGACCAGGCGTTCCAAGCCGTAGGAACGGGTGCCCAGGGAATTCCAGCCGCGGTTGGTCTCACCGACGAACAGCGATCCGTCGTCCCCGAAGACCAGGCGGACCACGGCGCTCTGGAATCCGTCGCGGAATCGAAAGCAGGCGCCCTGGACCTGTCCGTCCACCCGTTCCAGAAACACCCGCGAGATCATGGCGTCGGTGAAGTCCCCCACGAAGAGTTGTCCCCGGAAGGGACCGAAGCGCCCTGCCGAATGGTCCCACGCCAGGTCGGTGGCGCTCCGGCCCATCTTCCGGTAAGGGAACCAGACCGCCGGCAACTTGAATCCGGGAATCTGCATGGCCGCCTCCACCACGGTGATACCGGTGGGGATTCGCTCCGGACAGACGACAGGCGAGCCGGGCAGGGAGCACGACTTGAGACCGTCGGGATGCCCGTAGAAATCTCCCTCCTCCACGTGATGCAGAGCGCCGGTGGCGACCCAGCCCCCCTGCTGGTCCGTGGTGAAGACCTCTCCGCGTTGGTTCATCCCGATCCCGCAGGGCGATCGCAGGCCCGTCGCCACGGGGACCATCTGCCCCTGCGGTGTCACCTTCACGGCCCAGCCCCGCCAAGCGTCGGCTGCGGCTTTCCGATCCCCGATGGCGGCGTTGAGAGTAAGCCAGAAGTTCCCGTCCTCATCGATCCGGGGGCCGTAGGCGTATTCGTGGTAGTGGCCGCTGAGGCCCCAGCCGCTGCTGACGGTGAGGTACTCGTCGATCACGTCATCTCCGTCCAGGTCCCGGAGCCGGGTCAGCTCGCTTCTCTGGGCCAGATAGAGGGAGTCGCCGTGGCGCGTCAGGCCCAGGGGCTCGTGGAGCGCCTGGGCGATTCTCCGAAATCGGATTCCTTCCGGGGGATCCTGGTAGGCCCCCTCGACCAGCCAGACTTCTCCGCGCCGTATAGCTGCCGCGATCTTTTCCTCCGGTAGGCTCTCCAGACCGCTGACCTCGAAGGGGACGGATTCCGGGACGGGGAGGGTGACGATGCGATAGTAGTCCTCTTCCTGCGCGCGCACGCTCCCTGCGAGCCCCAACACGATCGGAAACAGGAGGCCAAGGCGCCTCACCATGAGACCTCCTGGTGCACCCGGGCGCGCCCTTCCCGGAATCGGATCGGGAGCAGCAACTCGTCGGCATCGCCCGAACGGCGGAGGACGGCCATGGAAACTTCCGGCTCACGGAGCCGGACCTTGAGGCCGCCGGCGGAATAGAGTCCCCCGCCCTGGGATTCGATCTTCGGAGACCGCGCCGCCAGGAACCAGACCGAATCGCCGTCGCCGGTGAGCTCGAGAGTCCGCCGAAACCAAATGCCGTCCTGGGAAGGGATCAGCCGTTCCTCCACGGCGATCTCCTGAAACCTGTAAAGGAACGTGGGTTCACCGGACGGCGAGAGCCGGAATCCACCCATGCGATAGCCCGCCTTCCCACCCGTCGGGCCGGGCCAGGGGCTCCGGCGGTCCTTCAGAGATGCCAGAGGCATGGCTTCAGGAAGCCTGGCCAGATCCTCGCTCAAGGGATGTACGAAGGGCGAGAAACGATTGGACCATGTGGACTCGGCGTTGAGGAACCGGCCTCTCCAGAGGAGCTTGGATCGGACCTCCAGGGCATCGAAGGCAAAATGGATCCCCTGGGGAAAACCCACGGCGATGGCGTGGGTGCCGACACCATCCATGAAGGTCCGCAATAGGATGGGACGGTCTTCGGGGACCAGATCAAAGAGCTCTTGCGGCTCCATGCCCACTGGCAGCCGGGTCTGGTCCAGTTCCTTCAGGTAGGTGAGGATCGCCTCGATCTGTTTGTCCGCGTCTCCATCCAGCACCTCCGTCAGCGTCCCCTTCCCTCCTTCGAAATATGTGGGCATCAGTGTCCCGGGACGGCTGGAGTCGGGGTCCAGGAGGTACCGCTTGAACCAGTCGGGCTGGAGGCGATCGAGGGTGTCGGCCAGGTCCAGGGCCGGCATGCCCGTGGAGGGATGGCCCCGGAGGCCGTGACAGTTGATGCAATTGAGACCGTCGGCTCCCATGAGGCGGCGCCCATAGCGGTTCCGGTGATGGTGCAAGGTGCCGGAGACATCCGTAGCGGGCAACTGCAGGTGCTCGTCGGCACGGATCAGGGCGTCCGCCAGGGTTTCGGCGGCGGGCCCGTAGTCCGGCATCCGGACCATCAGATAGGGACGCACCATGCCCGACCCTTGCAGGACCTTCCTCAACCACGGTGGCGTCAACTTGCGCCCGGCCTCGGTCAAGGGAGGAGGCAGCCGGCCCTCGTTCCCCATGTCCAGCTCCTCCACCGGCAGGAAATAGGCGGACCTCCCGACTTCGGGTCCGCCCTGGTCTCCCCGCCGGTGACAGGCGAAGCAGTTGTAGACCTCCAGGTAGCGGCGGAGCTTGGCCTCCGGATCCAGCCGGACGGCCTCCCCTTGCAAGCTCGTCAGCGCCTCGGCGAGGGCGGCTCTTTGGACCGGGTCAAGTTCGAAGTCGGGCACCCCTTTCCCAGGAGATGGATCCAGGCACCCGCCCGGGCTTGCGGGGTCCAGATCCTCAAGCCGCGGGAGTGCCGGCAGCGGGGCAGCGGCAGTCTCCTCTTCGTCAAGACGATGGCAGGCGTTGCAACGCAGTTCGCGGAACAGGGCCCCACCCTTTGCGATCTTCTCCGCCTCGGGGAACGTATGTTGGTTACCAGGGAGAATTGCTCCCTGCGCCAGAAGATAACCGGCGATGGAACGGGCCTCGGCATCCGAGAGCCGCATGGGAGGCATTCTCCCGGCAGGCCGGATCCGAAGGGGATCCATCAGAAAGGCGGCCAGCGGCTCCAGGGTCGTTTTTGCCCCCAGGTCCGCGATAGGGACCGAGGGGACTCGAGGGCGTGGGATCTGGATTCTCTCCGGGGAAAACCCCTCGCCGGCGGCCTGCTGCAAGGTTGCGGCCAGCTCGAATGGCGCATGGCAGGCGACGCACCCGACCGTGTGGTACAGCCGCTCTCCCTGCTCGATCTCAAGCGGATTCGCTTCCGCGACGGACTCTGCTGGATCCGGGATCTCGAGGGAGGCGAGAAAGTGGGCCAGAGCCTCGGCTGTCGCTTCCCGCTCCTTCACTTCCCAACCCGCCAGGAGATGGGGCATCAGCGTCCCCGGTTTGGCCCCCTGAGGTCGAGTCAGGAAATTCTTGAGATAGGCCAAGCGGGTCCGGCCGCCCACGCCGTCCAGGATGGGAGCCTGCCGGGGAACGACCCGTTGGGCGACTGCTTCATCGGCCAGGTGGCAATGGATGCAGCCCAACTCTCCAATGAGGATTTCGCCTCCGTGGAGCCGGTCCGCATCTCCGTTCCGGTGAAATCGTTCGAATCCGACAACGAGAGGGTAGGACGGCGATTTCGGGGGATCGGAAACCGGGGAGCAAGCACCGGCCAGGAACAGGCCACAGACGCCCGCCGCCAACGATGCGAAGGATTTCCGGGGGGATCCCAACTCAGCCGGCAGCGGCCTGGACAAGCTGTTCCTCACGAGCCTCGATCAGCAGCCGGATCCAGTGCCCCATGTATTGACCATGGTCGTGATAGGTGCGCCCGCTCACCAGGTTCCCGTCCACGACGCAACCGGCATCGACGAAGATGCCGCCGCAAACTTCCAGGTCGAACTTGCACTTGGGAACGGTGGCCATCCTCCGCCCCTTGACGCAGCCGGCGTAGGCGGGAATCTCCACGCCGTGGCAGACGCAGCCCACCGGCTTGTTGGCGTCGAAGAAATGGCGCGTCATGGCAACCAGGTCCTCATCGTAGCGAATGTACTCGGGGGCCCGGCCGCCCGAAAAGAAGATGCCCAGGTACTCTTCCGGCGCCACGTCGCGAAAGGCGATGTCCGCGTCGATCTTGTAGCCCTCGAACTCCCGGGTGATGTCCCAGTTGGGCCCGATCTCATGCAGAACCATGTTGTAACGGCGTTTCTCGGGCGCCGCGACCACGGGCTGGAAGCCGGCCTCCTGGAGGCGGAAATAAGGATACAGGGTATCCACGGTCTCGGTCGCATCTCCGACTATGATGAGTACTTTGTCCATGTGATCTCCCCCTTTTGAGCGGAAACCAGATTAGCACGCACCGCGCGAGTCTGAAAACGAGTTGCGAGTAATCCCGGGACCGCATCGAGGATCACGCCAAGTCTTACGAGTCGGGCCTCTCGAACTCCTTCTCGATCATGCGTACAACACGCCGATTTTCGTTCTTGAGGTTGGCCAGCCCGCCGAACCCGGCCATCCACGGTGGCTCTTTGTCTCGATCATGGGCTTCGCGGTCAAAACGACGGAGTTGCTCTTGGACCGCTTCAGTGACGAACTGCTCCAACGTCATCCCAAGGTCGGCTGCCAGGACCTAAGCCTCTCGGAAGGTAGCTTCATCAAGTGCGACGGTCGTTTTCATGATCCCATGTTCGCATACTCACGGCGCCGGCAGTCAATCTGATCGCGTCGGCGCCGGGACCGCCTGTTCGGCAAGGCTTGCGCGGGTATCATTCCCAGGCGTACTCTCTCGGGACCCTTTCGAAGGCGAGGTAGTAACACCATGAAAATCACCGAGATCAAGACCTTCGTCGTGGACGCCGGTTGGAGGCCCTGGGTCTTCGTCAAGATCGAGACCGACGAGGGGGTGACCGGCTGCGGAGAGTGCAGCGACGGCAAGAATCCGTGGGGCGTCGTGGGTGTCGTCGAAGACCTGAAGCCGCTCCTGGTGGGACAGGATCCCCGGGCCTTCGAGATGCGTTTCTGGGACATGATCCGGGGCAGCCGCCAGAGTCCGGGGGGCATCGCGGCCAAGGGGATCGCCGGAATCGAGCTGGCGCTCCTGGACATCAAGGCGCGGGCCCTGGGCATTTCGGTCGTGGAACTCTTCGGCGGACCCCTGAGGGAGGAGGTCCGCCTCTACTGGTCCCACTGCGGCACCACCCGGACCGCGCACTACCGCCATGTTCGATGCGAGCCGCTCCGGAATCTTTCGGACGTGGGCGCCCTGGGCCGTGAGGTGGTGGCCAAAGGCTACACCGCCCTGAAGACCAACATCATCTACCCCGGAGATGCCCCATTCGCCTACTTTCCCGGATTCGCGCGGGGCCCCGGCACCACCGACCAGGCCATCACCCCTCAGTTGCTGGACCACATCGTGAGCATCATCGCCACCTTTCGGGAGGCCGTCGGACCCAACATCGACATCAACCTGGATCTCAACTTCAACTTCAAGCCGGAAGCCTGCCGCCGTATCGCCCGGGCCCTGGAGCCCTACAACCTGCTCTGGCTGGAGATCGACATGTACGATCCCCAGTCCATTCGGGACATCAAGGAATCGACCTCCACGCCCATCTGCACCGGCGAGAACCTGATCTACATGCGGGAGTTCATCCCCTACTTCGAGTTGCGGGCGGCCGACGTGTTCATGGTGGACGTGCCCTGGAACGGCTTCTCCCAGGCCAAGAAGATCGGGGACCTGGCCGAGACCTACCAACTGAACATCGCTCCTCACAACTACTACAGCCACCTGGCCACCTTCATGAGCGCCAGCCTCTGCGGAGTGCTCCCCAACGTCCGCATCATGGAGGCCGACATCGACGACGTGCCCTGGAGGGACGATGTGACGACCCATGCACCCGAAGTCGTCAACGGCCACATGAAGATTCCCACCGGTCCCGGATGGGGGACCGAGCTCGTTGAGGAGGAGCTGCTCCGTCACCCTTGGGGGGACAAGAAGTCCATGTGGTAGCGGAGCGGCGTCTTTCCAGGCGCCGATTCCGGGGAAACCTGCAATCCCGCCCGGAAAGGGACCGCCCGGAAAGGGACAGTCTGTTCCTTTGATACGAGAATCGGCTGCGATGTCCGAAACGTCCAGGCAAGAAGAAGATGAAGATGCAGAACGCTTTCCAAGGAGTCATCCCCATCCTCGTCACGCCGTTCACGGACGACGGCAGGGTCGACGTGGCCGGCCTGCTGCGGCTCGTTGACCATCTGCACGAGCAGGGAGCCCGGGACGGCTTCGGCGTCTTCGGCAACGCCGGGGAGGGCTACACTCTCCTGGCTTCGGAGAAGCGCCAATTGCTCGATGCGCTCGTGCGTCATTTGGACGGCGGGGCCCCAGTTATAGCCGGCGTCGGCGCCACCGGCACGGAAGCCGCCGTCGAAGCCTGCAAGGAAGCGGAGGGCCTCGGCGCGGCAGGCTTGATGGTCCTGCCGCCGTACTTCTTGCGCCCCGATGCGGATGGCCTGATGTTCTTCTATTCCGCGATCAGCGATGCGGTCGGGACTCCGATCATGGTGCAGGATGCGCCCCTGCTCACGCAGGTCGCCATGCCCCCGGCGTTGCTGGCACGCATGGCCCGCGAAATCGAGCAGGTGGACTACGCGAAGATCGAGGCTCCTCCGACCGCCCCCAAGATCAGTGGGACACTCGAAGCCGCCGGCGACACGCTGAAGCTGTTCGGAGGACTGAACGGACAGTTCATGATCGAGGAGTGGCAGCGGGGATCCCGGGGAACCATGCCGGGCAGCGACCTGGTTTCGGTCTTCTGCTCGATCTGGAGCGCGCTTGAGAACGGCGAGTTGGATGCGGCATGGAGAGCGTTTCAGCGGGCGCTGCCCCTGATCCGGTACGAATTGCAGCCCGGACTGGGCGTTTCGGCAATGAAGCACAATCTCGTGCATGCGGGAGTGTTCGAGAGCGCCATGGTCCGCCATCCGACCCGCTCGCTCGATGAATCCGGGTTGATCGAGCTTGAGGCTCTGCGGTCACTGGTGGGGACGAACCGTCGGCCATGCCGGTAGATCGAATCGCATTGATCGAGGCGTTTCCCATCAGGCTGCCGCGTGACGCCGCAGCGGTGACAGGAACCGCGGGTACCCCCGCCGCGCTGGCCGCCGGCGGCTTCGATTACCGCTGGTCGGAAACCAGCAGCACGCTCTATTCGGTGAAATTCGAATCCGCCCTGGTCAAGGTGACGCTGGAGTCGGGCCTGGCCGGATGGGGAGAGGCCCAGGCTCCGCTCGCTCCGGATGTCGCGTGCCTGATCATGGATCAATTGCTGCGCCCGGCGGTCGAGGGCCAGGAGTTCGACGGTTCTCCCGCTACGGTGAGATTGTTGCGAAATCGAATGTACTCGACCATGCGGGTTCGCGGTCAGACCGGCGGCTTCATGCTCGATGCGATTGCCGGAGTCGACATCGCCCTCTGGGACCTGGCCGGCAAGGCTCGCGGGATTTCGGTCGCGGACCTGCTCTCATCCTCCGTCCCCAAGAGCCGGATTCCCTGCTACCTTTCGGGGCTCCCGGGCGCAACGAACGCGGATCGAGTCGAGCGGGCCCGGGAGGCCTGGGACGCGGGATTTCGAATCTTCAAGCTGTTCTACGACCGCACGGAAGAAGAACTCTTCGATCTCATCGACCGCCTGCGCGCAGCCTTGGGGCCGGAGGTGTCCATCGCGGTGGACGCTCTCTGGCGGCTTGACGCGGCCTCGGCGGGCAGCTTTTGCAGAAAACTCGATGATCGTGGAGCCCTGTGGCTCGAGTGCCCGCTGGCTCCGGAATTCCCGGCGGCCCACGCCGATCTGGCGGCTGAAATCCGCACGCCGATCGCATTGGGCGAGAGTTATCGTACGCGGTACGAGCTGGCGCCATTCCTGGCATCCGGCTGCGCCCCGTGGTTGCAGCCTGACATCGGCCGTTGCGGCATTACCGAAGCGGCCGGCCTTGCGCGGGACGTCGGCGCCGACGCCCGGATCGTCCCCCACATCAGCATTGCCATGGGACCCCAGATCGCCGCGGCCCTGCAGTTCGCTGCTGCGTCGAGCAATGTCGGGCTCGCCGAGTACAACCCGGCCGTCTTCTCGGTTGCCAACCGCTATCTCGACCGGCCCCTCAAGGTCGAAGGCGCCGAGTACCTTGTGCCCGGGGGACCGGGACTGGGCATCGAACTCGACGAGTCAGCAGTCCGGGCGGTCGCAGGCAGAACTGCCTGCAGGCCCTCCTCCAGGTAGCGGCGCGACCGGTTCACGGCTTCCGTGACCTCCCCGGCCGAGAGCAGGATGGGAATCCCGCGGGAGACGGGACGAACACCCGACTGTCCCCCTCGTCTGGCGGCGCGGGACGAACACCGCGTGATAAAGGGACAGTCTGTTTCTTCCATGTTCCTTCCACGCCGACTTTCTTGATTTTCCCTCACCTTTCTCGGCTCTGAGTCGTTGTTGTCATTGGAGATGAGAAGTGTTTTCCCCGGTTACCGGTGAACCGAGGTCTGTGGCCATGCCCCGAACCGCACGACACAAGAGTACCGAAGCCGCCTACTATCACCTCACCAATCGAGTCGCCGGCCGGAGCGACTGGTTCCCCTTCGAAGACGACGAAGTCCGTCGCAAATTCCGGGACATGATGCTGTTCTACGTCGATGCCTACCGGTGTCGCTTGGCCGCCTTCCAGATCATGGGCAATCACTTCCACTTGATCGTCCATTTTGAGAAACCCCGCCCTTTGCCCCGTCAGGAGTTGATTGAGAGTGCCCACAAGCTTTACGGACGAAAGGCGGAGACAAAAACCGCCAGTTGGACCGACGACCAGTGGGAGAGTTTCAATCAGCGACTCTTTGACGTGTCGAAACTGATGGCGGCCCTGAACGGGCGGTTTGCACTATGGTTCAATCGCCAGACTGATGGGCGAGGCCATTTGTGGGGGGATCGCTTCAAAAGCTCGGAACTCTTGGGAATCGAAGCTGTCCAGGATGCCATCCTGTACGTGGAACTCAATGCCGTCCGGGCCGGACTGGTCAATCGGCCTGAGCATTGGAAGTGGGGCTCGGCCGGCTGGAGGCTCAGCGGCGAAGATCAAGATCTGATTCCCTTGGAAGAACTGTTCCCGGCGGATCCCGGAACCGACGTTTACCGCAGTTACCGGTCCCGCTTGTATCATCG
Source organism: Acidobacteriota bacterium (assembly GCA_965116695.1). Taxonomy (GTDB): domain Bacteria; phylum Acidobacteriota; class UBA6911; order RPQK01; family JAJDTT01; genus JAJDTT01. Next base: position 4,727,893 of record OZ220706.1, on the reverse strand, counting down.
AGGGGCCGTCCCCACCCGAGAAAACCAGGCCGCGATCCCCGGATGGATCCTCCAGCAGGAGCATCGGCGTGGATACGCCCGTCCCGGAGCCTTTCGCCGGCGTTTGCGATTTCTGACGGACGGATTGGCCGTCGGGCCGGCAGAGAAGGTGGCGCAACTGCTGGAGAATTATCGGCGGCAAGGTCGATATCGACGTCGCCGACACCCCATTCCCCAACTGGGCGGAGTGCTATTTTCGCTGCGGGAGCAGCGCTCGAACGCATCCGTCGCGTAAACACGCCAGAACGCCGACCGCCGAATCTGCCACTCGAGAACCGAACAACTCGGTTCGCTGGTGCCGCCCATCAGACTGAATTTCCCTCGCATTGCGTAGAATTTCCTCGAGACTCCCACACATTTGCCGAAAACTCACCGCATTGCATCCTGACAGCAATACCAGGGTGCCTAGTGCGGGCGCAATTAGCAGAAAAACGCTAATTGGCAACGATGCTCGCCCGGAAAGCGCCCGGAAAGTACCCCCGGAAAGGGACAGTCTGTATCTTCCCCTTCCATGCGCCCGGAAAGGGACAGTCTGTGTCTTCCATGCGAGGTCGAAGGCGCCGAGTACTTTGTGCCCGGGGGACCGGGCCTGGGCGTCGAACTCGACCAGTCAGCAGTCCGAGCGGTCGCCAGCTGAGTGGAAACGGCCGGGTTGACCAAGAATGGGAAGTAGGGGCGACCCTTGTGGTCGCCCTCTTGCTGGCGGCTTGATCCCGCTTGAAACGAAGAGGGCACCCACAAGGGGTGCCCCTACGTCATTGCGAATCCCAGGTCAGGAAACCGCCCGCAGACAATCCTCCAGATAGCGGCGGGACCGGTTCACGGCGTCCGTGACTTCCCGGGCCGTGGGCAGGATGGGAATCCCCCGGGGGACCGGGTGCATGAAGATGGAGGTCCAACCCTCGTAACCGGTCTCCTTGAGGGCCCGGACGATGGGGACGAAGTCGAGACTGCCGAAACCGGGCATCTGCTCCATTTCCTCTTCCTTGGGGAGTTTTTTCATGGCGCCCTTGCCATGTTCCCAAGCGTAGAAGTGGACCATCTTCGGCCCCAGATCCCGGATGAGACCGGCGATGAGATCCGGGTCCTGCGGCAGGTGGTACGGAGCGAGAGCGATCCCCAGACGAGGTGACGGAGACTTTTCCGCCAGATAGCGAATGGATTCCGGGCTCCGGATCAGCGCCGAGCCGTGGTTCTCGATGCCGATGGTCACCCCCGTCTCCTCGGCGGCGGCCACGTGGGGCTTCATCTTGTCGATGAACGCGTCTATTTCGGCTTCGAGCGATTCCGGACCCTCGCCGGTCCGCTTGACGCTGCCGCAGATGAGGATCCGCGTCCCCCACTGGCGTCCGACCTTCATCTCCTCCTGGAGACCGAACGGACCCAGGTCGTAGTGGGTCAGGATTCCCACTTTGACCCCGTGCTCCCGGAGCATCTCGCCGAAGGCCTCGTGACCCATCTCCTCGATCTGTTCCCGCTGATCGGCATGGCCGCGGGGCCAGATGTCGATGAAGCGGGAGCCGGTGCGCGCCACCTCGGGAAGGATCTCCTTCAGCTTCAATGTTCCATAGAGGCTGGAGGCCAGGATGTAACGGAGCCGGAAGTCCGGAGCGGCCTGCAGGGGCCCGCTTCCGGACCGGCTCAAGAGGTCCCCGGCCATCAGGCCTCCCGCCATCAGTTTCAGCGCCTTGCGCCTTTTCATCCACCCTCTCCACCGCCGTCCGCGCTGACCGCAGCCTCCGCACCGCGTTCATTCACGATCTCAAACTCGTCGATCCGGTCTCCCTCCACCGTCAGGAACTCACCCCGGGCCAGATGAGTCTGCCCGCCCGGGTTGAAGGTGATGAACAGGGCGCCGTCGGCGTACTCCTGGACCGTCCGGGCGTATTGCTTGCCCTCGGGATCCATGTCCGAGCAGTTCTTCTCCCTGACTTCGCCGTTCTCGAGCCAATAGTTCCGGGTGAAGACGGAGGCCCACCAGGTGTCGTCCTCGTGCTGCTCGCAGTGGTAGTCCCGTCCGCTCTTGCCCCCGAGTCCGCTGACCAGGACGAAGGTCTTCCCCTTCCCCAGCACCATCCGTTCCGGGGAACCCGTGGCTCCGTGGCCCGCCTCCTCGTTGCCCAGATCGGTCAAAGTGTAGCTCCGGGAATAGGAGTGCTCGTGACCGGTGGCGATGATGGTCCCGGTCTCCTGGCAGTCCCGGTACACTCCCCAGCCGGTGTCGTCCCGTTTCCCTCCCGCCTGCATGTCCTGCTGGTTCTTGTGCCAGGAGGCGATTTTCCAGAGGAAGTCCTCGCCCTCCTCCAGGGCATCCGAGAGGTACCGCCGATGCCCCTGACCCATGGATCCCACTCCTGAGAGCACCAGGAAGAGTCCCTGGTAGGTGCAGGAGGACTTCACCCCCAGATCCCCCGTGCACTCCAGGCCGGGAGTTTCTTCGACCCGTTCGTGGAGAATGCGGCTGTACCCTGGGGGAGTCCGCTGGCGCCAGTGCCGCACGTCGTGGTTGCCCACGCTGTAGAGATAGGGAAACCGGCCTCCCTCGACGGCCGCGTCCAGAATCCGCTCGATCCCCGAATGCCAGTTGACCGGCGCCTTCAGGTTGCCCTCGTCATAACCGAGGTCTCCCTGGTGGAGAACCAAATGCGCCCCTTCCCGCCGGATCAGCTCCAATACCCGGTCGGTCCTCGGACCGTAGCCCGAGTCTCCGATGAAGGCCACCTTGAGATCAGGCGGCGGAACCACCAGGCTCCGCTTCGTGTCCTCCTGCGGCGGGACCGATTCACTGCAGGAGAACTGGAGCCACAGTGGAAACAGAGCGAGCAGCAATATCCGGACGAACCGAGATCGAGATGCGAACCTTGGACTTGATGGACAATTCAATGCCTCATTCCTCCCGTTTTTTGATGTGGACACCGGCTCCTTCCTACCGAGCGGCTGCAGGCTTCGGCATTGCCGGCCTTGGCCGCCCCGTCAGTCTACTACGATAGGAACCGTCAGCAGAAACGCGGCGTGGACCCCCGGAAATTGGCCGTGCCGTGTGGTAGCATGACTGGCGATTATAGACCTGAAGCCATGTTCAAGATCCGACTTCTGACCGCCTCGGTTTTGCTTTTTTTCCTGGCTGATTCCCGGGCCGCGGACGACTCCGGGAAGGCCGCGCCCAAGGAGCCCAGGACCCTTTCCGTCTTCCCCCTGGGAGGAGAACGGGGCACCACGTTCGAGGTGTCGGTCCGGGGTCAGCACATGGAGGGGACCTACGGCGCCTGGTTCGAGTGCGACGACGTGGAAGTCCGGTTTCTGATTCTGGAGGAGATCCGGGAAGCGGCGCCCGACGAATTGGTGGAACGCGACCCTCAGGCCAAGCAGACCGAATTGGCCGGCCATCGAGCCCGCCTCCAGATCCGGATCAGCGAGAATGCCGAAGTCGGCCTTCACCGGTTTCGGATCGTCACTCCCCGCGGCATGTCCAATGCCTTGAACTTCCAGGTCGTCCGCGACCCCGTGGTGCTGGAGCGGGAAGCGGAGGAGCAGCAGCCGGTTCAGGCGCCGGTCGTCATCGCCGGCACCACCAAGGCCAACGGGGAGCTCGACCTGTACTCGTTCCAGGCCGAAGAGGGCGAGCAGTTCCACTTCCAGACTTTCACCTCCTTTCCCATCTATATCCCCTACAGCGCGGAGGCGGAGTTGAACCTCTACGCTCCCACCGGAAGCTGGTTCGACCCGGACCGCCTCCTCAGGCTGCCGTGGGAGTCCCGGCCGCTCTCCTGGGTTCCGGTGCTGCAGTCGCGGCGGCAGGGCTGGGGCGCTCAGTTCGCCGTCTTTCCCATGCCGACGCACCGCTTCCGGAAGGCCGGCCGCTATGTGGCTTCCATGGGTTCGTTCCTGGGCGAGGGAAATCCCGACTTCGTCTACCTGCTCCGGATCGCCACCGACCCTCCCGACTCTTCCACCATCCTGGGCCAGCCGGCCCATCCCGATCCGGCCGACTGGCTGGAGCGGGACTCGGGGGCGTACGCCCAACATGGCGCCTTCAATAAGCCCCTCGAATCCGATCGGCTGAAGGTGCTGGCGGCTCGAAGTGTCGCGCCCTCCGACGCCGCAGGAGCCGCCGAGGCCGACCCGGACTCGTGGCGGGAAGCGGCCCGGGACCGGATCGTCTCCCGATTGCAGGAGCAGGAACCCAATGACTCGAAGGGTCCGGAAGTCCCCACCGCCGTGCTCCTGGAGGGGACCATCGACCCGCCTGGAGACGTGGACAGCTACCGATTCCGGGCGAAGGCCGGAGAAGGCCTGGCCTTCGAGGTCGAAACTCCGCAAGCCGCGCCTCCCCAATTCAATCCCTGGATCCGGGTCTGGAACCCGGAGGGTGAGGAAATCTTCAACAATATCCACTTCGAATACGGCGGGGACGGCGACGACGTCAGCAAATCGACGGAGCGAAAGACGGTCTTCACCTTCCAGGAGGACGGGATCTACCAGCTCCAGATCCGGGACCTGACTTCCCGAAGGGGAGGATCCGATTTGGCCTACCGGTTGATGATTCGTCCCCAGATCCCCCACGTGGGCCGGGTGGAGTACGTCCTGGGAGTCAAGGGGCGAAGGTTGGGACCCACCACCGACCGGGTGAACCTGGAGCCGGGACAGAGCAAGACCTTCACCGTGGTCTGCGACCTGGAGGAAGGTTTCGAGGGTGGCGTCGCCGTCTCGGCGGAAAACCTCCCCAGTGGCGTCCGGGTTCTGCCGGCCACCCCGGCCCCTTACACCGACTCTCTGCTCCTGGGCGCCTATTATTTCCCCATGGGCCTGGAAAGCGGCAATATCGGCGACTTCACCCGTTTCCGTCCGGTTCGCAAGGGAGTGACGATGGCCTTCGTGGCGGACGCGGACGCCGCGGCCAGCGGAATGCCTCAACTCGTCCGCCTCTGGGCCCAACCCATGTCGGGCGACCGGACCGGCGTCCGGCTTCCGCTGGGACGGGTCCCCATCATGACGCTGGCCACGGGTCAGAGTGCGGCGGCGGCCGAAGGCAAGAAGGAGTACGAGCAATGACGGCGCCAAACGAACGGAAGACCTGGAACCGGGCTCCGGCCGGGACATCGGTGGCCATGGTCCTGGCTCTCACCGGTTCGCTGCTTTTTTCGGGAACGCCGGCTCCCGCGCCTTCTCATTCGCCTCAAGCTCTGTCGTTGCGCCTGATGCCCCAGGAGATCCGAATGTGGGGCGCCGACGCCTCTCAGCGGCTGGTGGTGGTGGCGGCTTTCGCCGACGGGACGGAACTGGACGTCACCGCCGGCGCCTGCCTGGAGGTGAGCGACCGCGACGTCGCCGATTTGAGCTCCGAAGGGAAGCTCGTCCCCCGTGGCGACGGGGATACGGCAATCAAGGCGGAATTTCAGGGCCGGGTTTCCCAGGCCTCGATCCAGGTGCGCGAGAGCCAGGCGTCCAGGCCCTTCAGTTTCTCCAGGGAAATCGGCGGCATACTCACCCGGCAGGGCTGCAACGATTCGGCCTGTCACGGCGGAGTCAAGGGGCGCGGCGGCTTCAAGCTCTCGCTGGACGCCAGGCATCCTCAGGAAGACCACCGCTGGATCGTGGAGGGCGGCACCTACCAGGTCCTGTCACCCGAGAGCGCCGAACCGATCCGGCCGCGAGTGGACCCGAAAAATCCGGAAGAGAGCCTGCTGCTTCAGAAACCGACGTTCCAGATTCCCCATGGCGGAGGCAGCCGATTCACTGCAGAATCGGCCGACTATGCGGCGATTCGCGACTGGGTCCAGGACGGCGCCCCGGTCCGGGAAGCGGAGCAGCTCCGGATCGAGAAAATCGAGATCGTCCCCACCTACCTGGTCCTGGAGAAGGGCCAGCACCGGCAGTTGCTGGTTACCGGACACCTGGGCAACGGGAAGACCGAGGATCTGACGGATCAGGTGCGCTATGAGACCGTCAACCCCGAACTGGTTCGGATCTCGCCGACCGGCCGGGTGGAGGCTGTCGCCACGGGAGAGACGGCCCTCCTGGTCCGGGCGCCGGGTCTCGTGGCCAATTCCCGGATCGGAGTCATCGCCGACGCGGTGGCCTCAGTCCCTCGGGTGACCCACGACAACCTCATCGACCGGCACGTCTTCGCCAAACTGCGAAAACTGCGGATCACGCCATCCCGACTCTCTTCCGACGAAGAGTTTCTGCGGCGGATCTGCCTGGATTTGACGGGCACCCTGCCGCCTCCGGATCGGGTCCGTGAGTTCCTCGGCAGCACCGATCCGGCGAAACGGAACCGTCTCATCGACACCTTGCTGGAAACGCCCGAGTACATCGACTACTGGACCTTCCGCTTCAGCGATCTCTTCCGGGTCTCTTATTCCTCCACGGGGACGCCGGCCCATTCCCTGGTCTATTGGGCCTGGATTCGCAACAGCCTGACCGAGAACAAGCCCTACGATCAAATGGCCCGGGAGCGAATCTCGGCGCAGGGAAATGACGGACCCTCACGGCACTTTCTGCAAAATGGAGAGGCATCCGCACCCGAGGACGCCATGCCCGAGGAGATGCGGGTCTTCCTGGGGTACCGGCTCGACTGCGCCCAGTGCCACCACCACCCCTTCGAAGAGTGGTCTCAGGACCAGTTCTGGGGACTGGCGGCCTTCTTCGGACGGCTCAGCCGGACCGAGTGGACCTCCGAAGGCGCCATCGTGGTCTTCGAAGATCCGGCGGGACGCGTCCCCGATTACGAGGAGTCGGAGGACACGGTCAAGGTCCTCCATCCCCGGACCGGCGAGGAAGCGTCTCCGGTGTTTCCTGATGGAACGCCACTCTCCAAGGAGAAATCATTCGATCCCAGATTGGCGTTGGCCGAGTGGATCGTCGCGCAGCCCAACTTCTCCAGGACCATCGTGAACCGGATGTGGGGACACATGTTCGGCAGGGGGATCGTGGACCCGGTGGACGACTTCCGTTCCACCAACCCGCCCACTCATCCCGAGTTGCTGGACGAGCTGGCCCGGGACTTCGCCGGGAGCGGATACGATCTCAGGCGCTTGCTGCGCCTCATCGCCAAGTCCCGCACCTATCAGCTTTCTGCCGTTCCCAACGCCACCAACCGGAACGATACGGCCAATTATTCGCACCGCGTGCGCCGGGACCTGGATGCCGAGATTCTCCTGGACGCTATCTCCGACGTCACGGGAGTCCCCGAGACCTTCAAGAACAACTGGATGGGCACCGCTCCCCGGGGGACCCGCGCCATTCACCTCCGGGTCCCGGACCTCTATTCGTCCACGTTCCTGGATATTTACGATCGTCCCAACCGCGCCAGCATCCCGGAGCGCAAGAACGACGCCAGCCTGAAGAAGGCGCTGCACATCATGGTCGGCTCCACGTACCAGGAGAAGATTGCCGATCCCGGCAACCGGCTCCACCGGCTCCTGAAGGCCGGAAAGTCGGATGGAGAGATCATCGAAGAGTTGTACCTGAGGGCGTTGGGCCGGTTTCCCACCGACCGGGAGCAGTCCCGGCTGGAGCAGGTGGCCGCGACCGGCGATTCGCGCCAGGAGGCTCTGAAGGACATCATGTGGGCCATGATCACATCCCGGGAGTTCGCTTCCAATTGATGGCCGCCGGACGGGGAGTTCCGGCATAGGATGACCAGGAGAACCGAGAAGGAAATCGTCCCATGAGCGTACCCAAGCCGGGCGACAAGATCGGCTGTCTGACCTGCACCGAGTCACTGCTGCAGCGCCGCGAGTTCATTCGGACCGGGGCCCTCAGCCTGTTCGGCATCAGCCTCGGCCGGTACCTTCAGGCCAAGAGTGTCTTCGCCGAGGCTGGCGTCGACATCGAGGCGAACGCCACCGCCAAATCGTGCATCCTGGTCTGGCTGGACGGGGGACCGAGCCACATTGACATGTGGGACCCCAAGACCGGCAGCAGCTTCAAGCCCATCTCCACCAACGTCCCCGGAATCCGGATCTCCGAGCTCCTTCCCCGAATGGCGAAGCGCATGGACAAGGTCTCCATCATCCGCTCCATGCACACCGAGGAGAACAACCACGGCCAGGGGACCTACTACGCCCTCACCGGACACCGTCCCACGGCGGCCATGCAGTTTCCCTCCTTCGGCTCCATCGTCACCCGGGAACGGGGCCCCAGAAATCACGTTCCGGCCCACGTGGCGGTCCCCGGATACAAGGAGGGGGCCAAGGGAACCTACCTGAAGGGAGCGTTCCTGGACGCCAAGTACGATCCCATGGTGGTGGGCACCGATCCCAACAGCGACGACTTCCAGGTGCAGGACCTCGCCCTGCCCAAGGCGATATCGCCGAAACGGCTGGAGGACCGCCGCTCACTCCTGACCCTGATGGACGAGACCTACCGGCGAAAGATGGAGATGGCCGAAGCGTTCAAGATGGACAGCTTCACCGAGCAGGCCGTGAACATGGTCCTCTCCCCCGAGGTCCGGGAGGCCTTCGACCTCTCCAAGGAGTCGGAAAAGACTCGGGACGCTTACGGCCGCACCGGATTCGGACAGAGCCTGCTGCTGTCGCGCCGGCTGGTGGAGGCGGGAAGCCGCTTCGTCACCGCGGCCGGCCATGATCTCAACGGCTGGGACACCCACGCCGGCAATGACAAGAAACACCGCGACAACCTGGTCCCCGGTCTGGAGCGGTCCCTTCCCGTGCTGCTGGACGACCTGGAGGCACGGGGCCTGCTGGAATCCACGCTGGTCCTGGTGATGGGAGAGTTCGGACGCACCCCCCGTTTCAACTCCAAGGGCGGAAGGGACCACTGGCCCCACTGCTGGTCCATGATCCTGGGAGGCGGCGGTGTCGAGGGGGGCAAGGTGGTGGGCGCCAGCGACGAGCGGGGCGCCTTCGTGGCCGAGCGGATGGTCTCCATGGGAGACGTTCACGCCACCGTCTACAAGGCCTTCGGCATCGACTGGACCAAGGAGTACATGAGCCCCATCGGCCGTCCCATCAAGATCGCCAACTCCATCGACGACACCACCGGCCAGCCGGTTCACGAGTTGATCTGAAACTCGAAACCGTACAGAAACGCCCGCTTCAGATAGAACTTCGCCTTGCGGGCTCCTTCCGGCGCTCGTTCCCCTCCGTTCCAGACGACGCGCAAGTCCGCATGGTCGCCTCGCAAGGGGCCGCAGTCATTCCTCGTGAAGCCCTCCAGCGGCCGGCCCTCCGCGTCCAGCAACTCGACCTGCATGTATCCGGCATCGAAATCCGGTTTTTTCGACTTCTTGGCCGACCGAGTGACCAGGTTCACCCTTAGTGACCGATTCTCCAGATCCTGATCCCGGGTGACCGCCATTCCCAGGGTCGGACCGCCCGCGGACGGGATCAGCGCGTACATTCGACCCAAATTCCAGGAGGCGCGGCAGAGAGCGGAATTGAAGGGCAGAAAATGGGCCCCGTGATCGATGGCGTTTTCCAGGTAGCCAACCTGTTGGCTGGGAGCCCGGGTGTCGACGATCTGCCGGTGCGCCCCTTCCGTACCTCCGTAGTAGAGGTGAAGCCGGCTGCCCTCCTCGACCAGGTACTGGCTCTGCCAGATCATGCCTCCCCCATAGTCGCCCAAGGGGGCATTGTCCAGGCAGGGCCGCCGGTCCGGATACCACCAGCGGCTGCCGTCCCTTGACGCCGCCAGACGCAGGTTCAAGGTCTGGGTGAGGGGCCAATACATGGTCACCATCCCCAGGTATCTGCCGGGGACCCGGTGCGGCACCAGCTCCTGGTAGCGTTGGTCAACGGGGACCGCGGCCAGTGGCCCCCGTCGTCGCTCTCGAACAGGCAGAGGCGGCGCTTGGAGTGGTTGTTGGAGGCCCACGGACTGCGCCAGTCCACGGCCGTCTCCTCCGTAGGCGTGGCCACCAGGTAGGCCTTCCACCGTCCGTTCCGGGGATCCTTGAACACCGAGCCGTGGATCCCGATGCCGCCGGCGTCCCACGGCATGTCCCCCTCGATCAGGGGGTTCTCCGGGTCGGGCATCCCGGGCTCCACACGCCAAGCGGTCAGATGCAGTTCGCTGAAGTCGTCCGGCATCAGCAAGGGAGTGGGCCAGGATTCCGTTTCCGGTTGCCGCACCGCGCCGCCCGGTTGAGTAGGAGCCGTCCCGCAGGCCAAAGCTCCCATCGTCGTGAATGCTGCCGTTTCCGTCAGGAACGTGCGTCTGCTCTTCATGGTTTCGCCCTTTTCGTCAACGAGGAATTCCAATACGAAATGTAGGAGCATCCCTTGTGGGTGCCCTCTTGGGACCGAACCCCGGCACAAGGGGTAGGAGTGCCAATTCCCCTCCCCGGAGGAACACACGGAGGACCGAATGAGGTTGGTTGCCGGCCGTGGGAGGGCGACCACACACAAGGGTCGCCCCTACGAGACGAACCTCGGGATCCCATTCGCCGAGACCGAACGGTTTTCACCCCATTCCGCAACACCTGAACCGGATTTTGGCTTTCGTTCTGAATCGAGAGCCCGGTTTCGCCCATTTTCCCGAGTGCCCGGCTCCGGCTGGTAGATGAAGTCAATGCGCTGGTTAAGTGACCGGATCGTCCCAAAATGCAATAATTTGGGTCAAGGAATCCCACTCTCCTTCCAATTTTTTCGAGGCAGGTTCATGCCGCAGCGTTACATCCGAAGAATGGCTCCCAACCGAAGAGAGTTCCTGGCCGGCGCCGTTGCGACTCCGCCAGTTCTGACCGGTCTCGGATGATCCTGTTCCCTTATGACGACGTTCCGGGCTGGCGTGGCGCCTACCCGGAAGAGGTGGTGCAAAAACAGTTCCAGACCATGTCGGAGAAATGGGAAAAGGGGCTTGAAGCCTTACGGAGAGCCCTGCATCTAGTCCCGGAACACCTGCAGGCGGAGGCGAGGAAAGACCTGGGGGACGGCGAGACCTGCTTCATCCACTTTCGCAGCGTCGCGAACCAGGTGAAGTTCTACACACTTCGCCAGCAGTTGGACTCGGGAATCGGTGACCTCCGGCGGGTGCGGTCGGAGATGGCGGGGCTCGCCCGGGACGAGATCGACCTGGCCCGACGGCTCTACCCGATCGCCCGGCGCGACTCCAGAATCGGCTACGAGGCTTCCAACCACTACGACTACCGCCCGCTGGATCTGGCGGAGAAGGTGCTCAACTGTGATCACCTCGTCCGTGAGCTTGAGCGGGCGTAGGGAATCCGCCCCGTCATTGACGCGGCTTGCCAAACCCTCAATCGTCGTCACCCAAAATACCGAGCCCCAAACCGAACAGACCTCCCAGCAAGAAGCTTGAAGACCGGAAGGATCCGCGCTCCTGCTTCTTTCGGGAGAAGCCGGACCTGCGCCGCCGTGGACGGCCGGTGACTCCGGTCCGCCGGCCCTCGCGCCGGTGCATACGCCTCATCCAAACGACCAACTCGGACAACGCAGGCGCCGGCGTCATTTCAAAGAGGATATTTTTCGTCTCCGACTCCTTCGCGTCCTGGGCCATTGTCCCGCTGGAGATCGGTGCCGAGTCAGGCGTCGCAAGCTCTCGTTTTTCCGGTGTGGCGATTGGATCCGCCAACGCTTCAGCCATCCTCTCCAAGAACGACTGGCCCTCGTTCAACGTATGCTCAAAGACTGAGGCCAACAAATTTCTGCCGACGGCATACTCTCCTGTAGCGCGCCATGAACGAACCTCCGCCGAAATAGCCCGGAAAGCGTCGAACCATGCTTCGATCTTACTCATGGTGCGAAGGGCCACGTCGACATCGTCGTCCAAATTGAACTCATTGAACCAGATTTCAAGGCACCTGGTGAGACAGATGTGGTTATCAAGGTAGGCGTGGACGACGCCCGCGGCGAAGTCGCAGGACTGCCCGCCGAATTCGAATCGATCATCTGGCTCTGCAGCTTGATGCGGTTCTTCCTTGAGTCGATCCAGAATACGCTGGATGGACCTCTCGAATGCCGCGGCGACCTCGGGCGGTATTTCTGCTCTGTCGCTCATGCAGTCCAGTCTCCCATTCCTGCGCCTAAATGCGAAATCAGGATCACCGGTTGGTCCTGCAAGGAAACACCAGGCGATGTATCCGATGCCTTCCACCCGGCGTCGGACCGCACATGGCCCCATGGTTCCCGTACTTGACGCGCCGGCGGTTTTGAGTGCAAATGGTGGCAACTCTGTTGAAAACAACTCTTGTTGTTGTCCTCTCACACGGGCAGGCGGCATGCGCCGCCGGCCGGCGGTTTCAAGGTGACTGTAAGCAGCGGTGGGCTCCGGTTGAACACAGTTGCAGACCGTCGGTCTCCAAACTCGAACAGGAGAAATCAAGATGATCTATGAACTCACGATGCTGGACATCGGGCAGTCCAATATCCCCTGGATTGGCGCCGAATCAACAAACGGCGGATCTGGCAAACCGAGAGCGCCGACACGATCCATTGGTCGGAACCCTATGCGGCATTGACGCCCGAGGACGGCGAAGACGACCTGGACGAAACCTATTACGGCTTCTACCCGTTTCCGGCCGGGGGTGTCCAAATGGGGTTTGTGAACACCATGAGCTACGTCTCGAACGAGATGCGGGTCCGGCTCGTGTACAGCCGGAACGGCAAGAACTGGCACCACCTGAACAAACGCCAGCCCTTCCTCGCGCCCCGCGGCGAGGGCCACTGGGACGCGTTCATGGTCACCATCACCCACAACCCGATCCGGGTTGGAGACGAGCTTTTCATCTATCACGGTGGGGCCTCCAACCATCACGACTGGTGGATCTTGGGCGACCGGGAGGGGCTGGACGTCCCCGAGGTGACCGATCCGGACGGGGTGAACTATGCCCTCGGTTTGGCCAAGTTGCGCGTGGACGGTTTCGTTTCTCTGGACGCAGGGCCTACGCGCTGTTCAATGGGTTCAATGCGGTGGGAGCCGCCGTCAGCCCTTATCTCATCGGCACCATGGGCGATCGCTACGGCGTGGAGCTCAGCATCTGGCTGGGTCTGGTGTTCAGCCTGAGCCTCTCCGTGCTGGCCATCATCTGGTTCCTGCGCGAGAAGGCGCGGGCCGCCGCCTGACGAGACCGCCGGGATCCGGCCGCCGTCCCGAAGTTCAGCGCCCCGACTCCGACACCAGGAACCGTTCGACAAACCGCTCATTGAGCGTGATCCCCAGGCCGGGGCCGTCCGGCACGGCGATGCGGCCGTCGACGGCCTGCAACTTCTCGTGCGTCAGTTCGTGGCGCAGCGGGGAGTCCTCGACGCAGTCCTCGAAAATGAAGGCGCTCTTGCTGGTGCTGATCCAGTGCAGGCAGGCCGCCACGCTGATGGGCGTCTTGTAGCAATGGTTGCAGACGCGGGCGCCGATCTCCTCCACCCGCTGGCGAATGTAGGCGGCTTCGGTGAACCCGTTGCGCGCCAGGTCGACCTGGTAGACGTCCAGCGCATGCCGGTCGATCCAGGGCCGGAAGGCGGCCCGTCCGCACTCCCCTTCTCCCGCCGCAATCTGCACCGGCGACCGGTCCCGCAGCCAGACGTATCCATCGATATCGTCCTGCTCCAGGGGCTCCTCCAGCCAGCCGATCCCGTAATCATTGAAGGCCTCGGCCCGCCGCAGCGCGGTCCGCGCATCCCAGACGCAACCGGCGTCGACCAGGAGCGTGTTCGCGTCGCCGATCCCCTCCCGGCCGCCCCGGACCAGCTCGATGTCCAGCGCCTCGCTCTCACCCATGGGCTCCCAGCCGAACTTGATGGCGCCGTAGCCGGCTTCGCGCCAGCGTTGGGCGATCTCGCGGGTCTCGGACCCATCGCGGCCGAACAGGATCGACGCATAGGCTGCGATGCCATCGTGATGACGCCCGCCCAGCAGGCGCCAGACCGGCTGATTGAAAAGCTTTCCCTTGAGGTCCCAGAGAGCCAGGTCGACCCCCGCCATGGCGGTGATGACGACTCCGCGCCGGCCATAGTACATGGTGCGCCGATACATCTTGGACCAGATCCGATCCGTGTCCAGGGGGTCTTCTCCGATCAGGATCTTCCGCAGGCCGCAGGCGATGGTGTGGCTGAACGGAGCGTCGATGATCGACTTCACCACCTCGGGACTGGCGTCCGTCTCCCCGATCCCTTCCAGGCCTTCGTCGGTGCGGATGCGGATGATCACCGTGTCCTGAGTCCCGGCCGTCTTGGCCTCGACGTCTTCGATCCGCAGTACCTGACAGATGACATGGGTGATTTTCATGGGCTCATCCTCCCCATCTTGGCAAGACGTTGCCGGGCCGGACCCGGCTATTCCTGGAACAACTCAATGGCCCGGTCCAGGCTCTCCCGGTCGCCCACCAGTACGACCGTATCGCCGGCCCGGTAATCGAACTCCGAGTCGCGTTGGTAGATGGGCTGACCCTTTCTGACCACTGCGATCTGCACGGCTCCCGTACTCCGCCTCAGATGCAACGATGTGGCGTTCATACCGACGACCCTCGCTCCATCCCTGATCTCCAACAACTCCAAGGCATCGTGAATGCCGAGATGCTTCAGCGAATCGAGCCGCAGATCCGGCTGCGCCGTGCCGCGCAACAGCCCGTAATGTTCGGTACGCACCGTCTCGGTCTCCTGCCAGATCCGGTTGATGGGAATCCGGTAGCTTTCAAGAGCCTTGGCGAACAGTTCGATGGAGGCCTCGAACTCCTCGACCACCACGTCCGTGGCTCCGAGCGACATCAACTCGTCGATGGAGCGGGTGTATCGGGTGCGCACCACGATCCGGGTCTCCGAATTCAGGTCGCGGGCGGCCGCGACGCCGCGACTCTCCTCCGTCGGTGAGGAGATGGCGAAGACGACGACCCGGGCGCGATGGACGCCGACATGCTTCAGGACAGCCGGTTGGGAACCGTCCCCGAAAGCCGCCGGGACCCCGTCCCCGCGCGCGCGCCGGACCAGGTCCGCGTCGTGCTCGACGACGATGCAAGTGATTCCCGCTGCATTGAGTACCCGCGCCAGATATCGTCCGGCGACGCCGTAGCCGACGATGATGGCGTGGTCGGACATGGGTCCGGTCGAGATGGCATCGGCATCGGCGGGACTCCGCACCCGCCTGCCGGACGGCGCAATGCGTTCGGCGATGCGCCGCGCATACCGAATCAAAAACGGCGTGGCCATCATGGACAGGACGGCCGCACTGAGGAACAACTGGTAGTCGCCTTCGCGAAAAAGGCCCAGGCGCAATCCCTCCGCGGCGAGCAGGATGGAGAATTCCCCGAGCTGCGCCAGGGTGAGGCCGCTGATCAACGCCGTCGACAACGTCCCTCCCACCGCCAGGACCGAGACCGCCACCAGCGCAACCTTGAGCACAAACAGGACCGCCATCAGGGGAATGAGCACGCCGAGCTGCGTCATCACGGCGGAAACATCCAGCAGCATGCCGATGGAGATGAAGAAGATCCCACTGAACACGGCTCGAAAAGGGAGGACGTCCGACAGCGCCTGCAAACCATATTCCGATTCCGAGATGACCAGGCCGGCGATGAAGGCGCCGATGGCGATGGAAAAACCCGCCCAGGCCGTCACTACGGCGGTACCGATACAGAAAAAAGCGACGCACAGGGTAAACAGGTCGCGGTCGCGAAACACCACGATCCGGTCCAGCGTCCGGCGGACGATGAACCGGCCGCCGATCATGAGAGCAGTGATGATTGCGAGTCCCCGCAGGAAATCGGTGCCCATCTCACTCGTGTCAGCGGTTCCGAGTCCGGCCAGCAGCGGCAGCACCAAAATGACCGGCAATACGCACAGATCCTGGAAGAGCAGAATGGAGATCACGGAACGGCCGTGGGCCGTGTCCAGTTCGGCCCGGTCCGAATAGATCTTGGTGACGATGGCAGTGGAAGAAAGCGCGGCCAAGGCGCCGTAGAAGAACGCCTGGCCGGGTGGAATGCCGAAAGCAATGGCTGAGGCCGCCACCACAAGCAGCGTGCAGCCGACCTGCAACCCTCCGCCCAGGAATACCGACCGCGCCCACTGGCGCACGTGGGAGAGGGACAGTTCGAGTCCCACTTCGAAGAGCAGGAGGGCGACGCCGATCTCGGCCAGAAGCTCCACCTCGTGGGTGGCGCCGATCAGCCCGAATCCGCTGGGACCCACCAGGATTCCGGCCACCAGGAAACCCACCAGGGATGGAGCCGATAACCGGTGCGCCAGCGCCACGATGGGGATCGCGATGCCGACGAGCAGCGTCAAGTCGATCAGCAACCTGGTTTCGGACACGTTTTTGTCTTTCTCAGTCCTGCGAGCGTGGCGGGCGCCGGGGCGGCATAGGCCGATCCTGACAGCTCCCCAGAGTCATATTCGTGGACACATTCTCCGCACGTTGGAGAGATTGCGCCGGTTCGGATCCGCTGCCGCCGATAGCGAAGGGCTCAACTGAGGGCTGCTCGTATAAATCCGGGTTGTGGCTGTCCCATCCGCAGCCATGGGAAAGTCGTGAAAAAGTCTGGCGGCATGCTACCGGAATTTCCAATACAGCCATTGGTGCCTGGTCACTTTCGACCACGCCAATAGAAAGGGCGGCGTTTCTGATGCGCGAATGAAAGGATTCGGATCGCGCCAGGACGCACTATGTACATGATGTTGTAGGGAAATCGCCGCAGGTTTTTCCGCCGGACGAGTTTACTCACGAGAGGAGATGACTCCGGGTATTGGACAATTTGAATGATTGCGCGCTCAAGATCCTCAAGAAGAGCATTTCCCAGACCTGGGCTTTCCGCGTCGTGGTAGCTTGCGGCATCATGCAATTCGTTCTCTGCTTCGGGGTGGAAAAAAACCCGGTGGCTCATTCCAACCGCGACCTGGCATCCCGGATCACGTCTTCCGCGAGTCTCCCCTCAACAACTCCTCGTTCCATCTGCTCGTTCCTTCGCTCCGCTTCTTCCACCCAAAGGCGTTCGACCTCAGCCTCGGAGAGCACTTCAAGACTGTTCAAAAGCTTCTTGGCTAGTCTGGCGCGTGCGGTTGGATTCAGTTTGAGCGCTTCGGTTTCGAGGTCTTTGAGCATCATGGCTGCATTCCCTGGTTCTGCTTTCGTGCATTATACGCTCCTCATTTCTTACTCAGTCCCGCGCGCTCCTACCTTGGCGGCGGGATGCCCACAGGCCAACCGCGACCACCACCAGCGACGCCAGGATGACGGCCAGATCCGTCGTGTTCATGTCTGGTTTTCGCCGGGCACTCTCTGCGGGATGATGGGATCAGCCGTTCCCCGCGGTCTGGGTCCTGCCACCGAAGATAGCAGTTTTTCGCAGCAAACAGGACTCCTGCGATGGGGTAAACTGCCTCTCAACGGAGTCGGAGGACCACGCGAGGAGGCTCGTGACCAGCGCCCCCAAAAAGGGGAGTCCGAACCGAGACCGGTCAGCGGCAAAAATTTGTGGAAGTTGCAATGACAGGAAGCCATAAGACTCTGGGGATCGGTCTGGCTCTGGCTTGGTTCGTGTGTCAGCAGACAATTGCGGAAGAAATGCAAGCGGGCAACCTGCTCGGCAGATTCCGGCTAAGGGTAGAAAAAGTGAATCGGCAAGGTGCAGACGAAGCGAGAGCGATTCCCCTGGCAAAGGTGAACCGACTGGCGGGAGGCCAAAAGATCGTTCTGGCCAGGTTGGAGAACTATATCGACCAGAAAAAGGAGGACCGAAAGGACGCCTGGATCGAGTTTTACCTAGTATCTCCCACGATTGTGGAGCTGGGCCACAACGGCGTCTATGACGATAGCGGAGCGCCGACTCATCCTGAGTGGCAAGTTCCCGAAAACGGCGCAAGGATCTTGGGACTGATTTTCAGCCACAAGAAATGGAGTGACAATCTTGCGACTAAAATCAAGAATGCACTCAACGACCCGGACTACCTGCAATTCATCACTCAACTTGCCAACTACGCCGACCTGAAGGCGGAGGAGGAGGCAATCAAGAATGCGGCGGCCCAATGGGAAGAATCTCAAGATGACGAACCCCTGGATGCCTTGTTGGACGAATTTGCCTCCCGGTACCGGTTCGACACGAGCCGGCTCGACAGAGCAGACCCGGCCATACTGCGGTTGCACCAGTTGATGCGCGCCGTCACCCCTGCGCTGATGTCCAGCGACCCGCGCGACCCTCAGTCCAGCAGTAATTTACGAAGAGTGGCACGGTCCGTCGGCAACATCGCCGGGTCCGCTGCATCCGTTGGTGTGCCCTTCGCCGGGTTGATCAAGGGACTGACAACATTGGCCACCAACATTTCGGTGCCGTTCAAAGGAATCGACGACATCGAGCCTGTCCTTGTACAGAAGGAGGATCCCGACAACATCACACTGTACACCCTGTCCCCTCCCAGCAAACCTCACGATACCGTCTATCTCGGGGCATTGATCACCCGTGTGGAGAAACCCGACGCGGTGAAGATTGAATCCAACCAGCATCTGCCGATCGGCCAGGGCGGCTTGCTGCATCTGCAACGTAGCATCCCTCAATTGCACCGGGCTCGTGACTGGGGGCTCGTCAACCTCGATACGAACCAGACCTTCAGACAGATTACGGTTTCACAAGCCTCGCTGGACACCCTGAAGCTGAACTGGGAGCAGATGTCGAACGTTGCGGAGCTTCCGAAAGATGGACGTTACATCCTTGAAGCCTCCTGGGACTGGGACACCGATCTGTTGAAGACGAACGAGTTCCGACTACATTCCCCGGAACCAGGGGAAGCAAAAGTCCGACTGAAACCGGGGCACCCGCTGATTGCGGGGAGAGGACCCGTCGGTGTCGAGTTGGAGGCCGACGATTTCCAATTCGTCGACAAGCTGGAGCTATTCAAGGCCCCGGACAGGGGTTGGGAGAAGTCAACGGTCCCCCTCGTTTCCTGGAGTCGCCCCCCTGGCTCATCCGCCCGGCAGCCGCCCTCGACGGCGGACGGAGCGCCTCAATTTCGGTTGTCCACCAGAGATACGGACTCGGGCAAGCATCCAAGACTGGCCTTCGACCTGGACACGACTGAGCTTTCGCCAGGTTTTTACCAACTTGGGATTTCATCGTTCGGCAAGACGGCCGCCAATGCCGATGTGACGATTTATCCCCCTGATCCCGTGATCCGCAACCGGCAATTGAGGGTCAACATTGGCCCCGGAGAACCAGACACACTCACTCTGAAAGGCGCCGGCCTGGAGTGGGTCTGCGGAATTAGCAGTGAGACGTTGAATTGGCAACTTCAGGAAGATCCAAAAACATGTGATCTGGAGAGTTGGTCGTCTGCCGGATACCAGTCCGGGAGAACCGCTACGGTCTCGTTGAATGAGGGCTCAGGATTCGAAGCGGGCGAGTGTCAGCCCTTCCAACTGCAGCTATTGAGCCGCACCGGCGACCGTAGCGTCTCAGGAGGATGCGTCGAAGTGGTTGGTCCGCGTCCGAGCATCGACGGTCATCATCGATTGCTTCCGGTTGGCGCCGGTTTGGGCCTGAGAGAGGATGAGCTCCCGGCCGGTGTCCGTGTCGGCTTCAAGATTGACGTCAAGAACCTCGGTTCCTCACCCTCTCTTGAGTTGGGGTGTGTCCCGGACGGCAAACCGTTTCAAGCAGCGTTGACACTTGGCGCCGGACAGCGCCAAGGGACGACCTCATTCAACCTCACCGGTAACGACACCTTGTTTCTTTCTCTTGACCCGGGAGACCTGTACGTCCCCGACTGCTTTCTCACCGCGAGGTTGAACGACCGGACTCGAGGTTTGTCGAACAGCTATCGCCTGGGCAAAGTGATCCGGCTCCCCGAGATTGAGCGTTTCGCCATGACTCGCAAGAAGCTGGATGATCAACAGGAGTGTCGGTTGGAGAACGAAGACACCCGACTGTACGAGGGCATCCTCACGGGCGAGCATCTGTATCAGATTGCGAGAACCGGCTGGAACGAGACGGAAGGTTGCCCGGTCGTCAGCTCTCCCACCCCGTCTCCAACCGGTTCTGAAGGCCAGACCCTAAAGATTCCCGTTCCCTGGCCGCCCCCGGAACCGCATGCGCCGCTGTTCATCTGGCTCCGTGGGGAGGAGACCGGGCGAGCGACCGGCGCGTGTGTCATTGACGAATCCGGCTGCCCCTGACGAGGCCGATGGAGAGGGTGAGCGTCGCCGTGCCCGGTGTCGTCGACTCCGACTCGACGTGATTTTTGGAACCGGAAATATCTGATAGAGCAAGGAGGTCGTCCCATGTCCACCAGAGAACCTTGGCGATACGAAAAGCTGACGTGGCCGGAGATCAATCAGGCCGTCAAGGCCAGGAAGGTCGTCGTGGTGCCGATCGGATCGATCGAACAGCACGGCCCCCATCTGCCGCTGGACGTTGACGTGGTCTGTCCCCTCGGCGTGGCCCACCACGCGGCCCGGCTCATTCCCGACCGGGTGCTGGTGATGCCGCCCATCGTCCATGGCTACACGGCGCACGTGATGGACTTTCCCGGGACCATCAACATCCACTACGAGCACTTCATCCGCATGGTCATGGATGTGGGAAAGAGCCTCGCCTACCACGGATTCAAGAAGATCATCCTGCTCAACGGACACGGCTCCAATTGGCCCAACCTGGATCTGGCCTCCCGGCGGATCAACCTGGAGACCGATGCGGAGTGCAGCGCCGTCTGCTGGTGGAGCCTGATCACCATCGACCAGGAGTTCTACAAATCTTGGAGGGAGAGCAAGTTCCCGGGCGGTTGCTCTCACGCGGGGGAGCTGGAGACCTCGGCTTACATGTATCTCGACGAAGAGAACGTCCGGCACGACAAGATTGCCGACGGAGAGATCGAATACAACAAGGCGGAGTCCGACTTCTTCTGGACCGATCTTCTCGCCGGCGGTCCGGCGCCCGTGACTTCCTGGACGGCCAGCTATTCCGACACCGGCGTGCTGGGCCACGCCACGCTGGCGACCAGGGAGAAGGGCCGGCGGGCGGTGATGGAATCGGCCCGGCAACTGGCACGGTGGATCGAAGAATTCGGGTCGACGCCGAAGCCCCCGCGAGGCGACCACCACGATCCCAAACCGACGATGACCATGCCCTGGAACCAGCCCGAACCGCCGACCCGAAGCGGCGACGTTCACGGTTGATACAACGTCACCGCAAGCCGGTTCGCGGGCACCGTGCTGTTCGACCCGCCTTATCTGCGCTCCCGGTGCGACCCGCGCAACGGGTCCGCGTTCGCGACCGCGTGGCTGAGCCGCTTCGTGAAGTTCGCCGCCCAGGCCGGCATCACGGAAGCGGCCATCGCCCTGGCGGACGGCCCCTGGACGGCGCTCCATGAGGAACTGTCGGCTCTAGCCGGGCACCGGCTACTGGACGCCGGCGGCAATCCCCATGCCGATGTGGACGTGCTGGCCGTCGACGGTCAAGGCGCCTGGGTCATCAACAACCGGGCCGCAACGCGCCAGGTGACGGTCCGGCATCGACACGGCGAGCGCAGGAGCTGGTCCTGGCGCCTTATGAGGTGGTTTCGCTTTCTTCGGCAGGCGGCTGAAGCATGTGCCCGTAACCGGCCTTGTTCCGGCAACCGGACGGAAACGGCTACGCCTTATTCCTCCGATTCGTCGTCGGGCGGAATTGGTCGCCTGACCATGGGGGACATACTTGCGGCCACTGCGGATTGGCGAGGAATGGACCAAAGTGAAGCTGGCCGGCCGCCACGCTGCCGACCCGGGGAACGTGCCATCGGTATGTGCTTGAAGGCGGGGTTCTGGCGAATCTTGCGTTGGAAATTTCCCGGATCGAGCCGGGTGCCCCAAATCGTCTCGTACACCCTGCGGAGCTGGCTGATGGTGAATTGGGGCGGGCAAAATTTCGTCGCCAGCGCAGTGTACTCCAACTTGGCTCGCAAACGCTTGATGGCGTCCCGCACGATCCGGTCGTGGTCGAAGGCCAGGCGGATGCCTCCGCGCTCGATCTTCGCCAGCGGCACCAAGTCCGAGTAGGCGGCGTCACCCCCGCCCCGCGGCTGCTCAAGCTCGGCGCATGCAGCCCAATACGCCACCGTGATCACTCGCATGCGCGGATCGCGGCGCGGCGATCCATAGGTCCCGAGTTGCTCCAGATAGGGCTCGCCCAAGGAAACGCTGGTCTCTTCTTGCAGTTCCCGCTCTGCGGCGACGTGCAGGTCCTCGTCCGGAAGTACGAAGCCGCCCGGTAGCGCCCAGGCCCCCCGGAACGGTTCCTGACCCCGTTCCACCAGCAATACATGGAGTTCGTCGTCTCGGATCGTGAAAACGACGACATCCACCGTGACGGCCACACGGGCGTAGTCGGCGGGATCGTACGGAGAGGAACTGCCCGACCGCATCTCAAAAAAGATTGTATCCAGTTCTTGACAAATCTACAATATCTGTTATTGTATTTGTAACAATAACAATATGGACCGGATCTCAAGGAGGGCACCATTATGATTCCACACCTTTCCGCCGCCGCAATCGGCGCACCCATCACCCGGCTCGGCGTTTCGTTCTTCCCCATCTACCTGCTGGAGAACGAATTGCCGGAGATCAGAACGGGGCCCTCCTCGGAATTGGTCGTCCGGGAGCTGGACGACGCGGCGGTGGGATCGTTGTTGGCAGTCAACCCGACCGACACGCCGGTCCTGATCGTGGAGGGAGAGCACTTCCTGGGAGGCAAACAGAACCGTGCCGTCAACATCACCGCGCTGGTGCCCCCCAGGACCGAGCTGCCGATCCCGGTGTCGTGCCTGGAGGAGGGGCGGTGGGGAC
This sequence comes from Acidobacteriota bacterium, assembly GCA_965116695.1. Lineage (GTDB taxonomy): Bacteria > Acidobacteriota > UBA6911 > RPQK01 > JAJDTT01 > JAJDTT01. Next base: position 4,705,135 of record OZ220706.1, on the reverse strand, counting down.
GCCGCCGGTCCTACCACCGCGACGTCCACCACGCCTCGCCGCGAGTCCGCAGAAGGAGCCAGGAAGGCGTTCACTCGTCCATGGAGCAGGGCCGATCCCGCCGCGGAGATCAAGGCGGGGTCTGGAACGAGGTCCATCGCGAGATGCGATTTCACCGGGCGCCCTCTGCCACGGCGGCCGCCTCCGAAAGCAACCGGCGGGTCTATCGCCGCGACCCGAGCCGCGCTGAGGCCGCCCAAGAGTTGGCCGACCTTGGCCCGCTTCCTGGTCAATGCGGAATCGCCGTCTCCCACGGCCATTGGGTGACGGCCGTCGAACTCTTCGGTTCTCGGCTCCTATTGGCGGAGCACTGGGGAGCCCTGATCGGTTCGCACCTGCTGGAACGTCCTCCCGAAGCCCGGCCGCCGTCGGTCGAACGAGCACTGTGGGTGGTCCGGCGTTTCGGCGCCATGGAATCGCAGGATTCCCCCGGCGTCGGGCTGGGAACGGAGCTGCGCGTCCGCGACGAGAAGAGAATCGGCCAAGCGTTTATCCTCGACGGAATGGTCGTCCACGGCAGCTTCTGGATGAGAAACGGCCGGTAGGAGGGAGGACATTCCTGTCCCCCGCTCTCCCAAGCAGGTAGGAGGGGGGACATCCCTGTCCCCCGCTCTCCCAAGCAGAGGAAGAAACTCAAGGAGGAATAATGAACCACGCAATCGTAACTCTTGACGAGACCGGTTCCATGAGCGGTCAGGAACAGAGGGTCGTGACCTCTCTGAACAAGTACGTCAACCAACTGCCCAAGAAGACTCGCCTCACAGTGTTCAAGTTCGACAGCCAACGCTGGACCGAGTTTTTCCACGGACGGGTCAAGAAGTGGAAGCCCATGAAGGAGCAGGACTATCGCCCTGGAGCGATGACGCCCTTGTACGACGCCATCGCCAAGTCCATCGCTCACGCCGAGTCCGCCGCTTCCAACGGCGACAAGGTCATGGTCATGATCGACACCGACGGCTACGAGAACGCTTCGCGTGAGCATACACACGAAAGCTGCCTCGCCCTGGTCTCCCGGAAAAAGAAGGCCGGGTGGGAGTTCCTGTTCATGTCGGCCGGTGTTGACCAAAAACAGGCGGACACCTTTGGACGGGCCGGCAGATCGCTTGGAATGCGGGTCAACTCCGCCTCGTACGCCAGGCGCTCCTTGAACTACTCCAGGGCCTCGGTTCAGACGAGAAACTATTTTCGCGAGCCGGATCAGGACAGGGCCAAGAAGAAGAAGGCAGGGACAGTCTCTTCCTTCTTCCCGCCGACTGAGACCAAGACCACTCAATGAGGAGGTTCGGGATCACACGAGGTCAATGGTTTTTGAGAGTATCGTAGAATCACGATGATCGCCGATGCGTTTCGTATCGCGTCTTGAGTTGCGGAACACCATTCCTGTGACGTTCCGGCAGGAAGGGGGCCGAACAAATGGAGTACGTGAACTTCGGAAAGGCCGGCATCAAGGTCAGCCGATTGGCCTTGGGCCTGGGATTCCGGGGCCAGGCGGACGAGGTGCAGGCACAACGGACCATCGAACACGCCATCGGCCAGGGCATCAATCTGATCGATTGCGCCAATGTCTACGGCCCCTTGGACCGGCGCGAGAGCGCGGGCCGTTCCGAGGTCATCCTGGGGAAAGCCCTCAAGGGAATACGGGACGCCGTCGTCATCACCTCGAAGGTGGCCTCTCCCGTCGGCGATGGACCGAACGACCGGGGACTGTCCAAAGTCCATATCATCCGTGAGGTCGAGCGTTCCCTGACCCGTCTGAACACGGACCATATCGACGTCTACCTGGCTCACGTTTTCGATGAATCCACCCCTCTCGAGGAGACGGTCCGCGCCCTGGACGACCTGGTGCGTTCCGGCAAGGTGCGCTACGCCGGCTGCTGCAACTTCACCGCCTGGCAGGTCTGCAAGGCGCTGTGGATCGCCGATCGAATCAATGCGGCGCCCTTCATTTGCGTCCAGAATCCGTACCACCTGCTGAACCGGGATCTGGAGCGGGAGATGTTCGGACTGGTCCGGGACCAGGGGTTGGGAGTCATGGTCTACAGTCCGCTGGCCATCGGGCTCCTCAGCGGAATCTATTCGCCGGACCGTCCTCCTCCTTCCGGGTCCCTCTGGGCGACGACGGCATACCTGGAAAGGTTTTCCGCAGTCATGCAGGGGCCTTCCGGAGAGGTCGTTTCGACCGTCATCGAACTCGCGGAAGAACTGGGGAAAACGCCGGCGCAACTGACCATCGCCTGGGTGCTGTCACACTCCGAAGTGACCGTGGCCATCACCGGCGGAGATACGATCGACCATCTGGACGACAGCCTGGGTTCGGTCGGCTGGACGCTGGACGACTCGGTGCGGCAGAAGCTGGACATCGTGTCGGCCCCGGGTGCGAATTGCTGGCTCGGCTAAGCCATCAGTAAGATAGTCTTCAGACCTGTCCCATCTCGGCGCTCCCTGAAATCTTTGATCATGCGCAAAGTGGCTGCGCTCAAAGGTCAGTTCCCGCATGCAGACGTCAATGGGGCTGCGTATTGGGGAGGAACGCTCGCATCGCTGGCGAACGGCCGCGCGGATGGCGGATCTGCTTTGTCTGGAAGGAGGGAGACGCGTTCGAAGTGGAATTGACCCACCACTACGATTGAGGAAGGGACAAAGAAAATGGTTCATGTGCCCACGAATCGGATCGCCACGCATCCCGGCGCCCTGCTGGTCGAGCAGATCAGGGAGATGGGACTGAGCGTCAACGGCGTGGCCCGGGACATCGGCCTTCCCGCAACGCGTCTTCATGAGATCGTTCACGAGCGGCGCGGCGTGACGGCGGAGACGGCGATCGCGCTGGGCGCATACTTCGGACAGACCCCCGAGTTTTGGATGAATGCACAGGCGGCCTACGAACTTTCGAAGGAACTGTTCGAGAACGGTGAGAAGATCCGCTCGCGGATCCGCCGTCATGCCGAGAACCGTGCAGCGCTCTGAATTGGACTTGTGTCCGTCCAGAAAAACGATATCGAGTGAGGCGTGGAGACTGACAACGGCGGGCCCTTCTTGAAGGCTGCACTTTCCCGTTATCGGCGCCGAGAGAGAAGATTCAGACCAGGGGCGAAGACCCATCCTTGAGCACGGACCGATGCCGAACAGGACCGGCGCCTGTTGAGATGGGAAGAAGAAGGCAGGGACAGTCTCTTCCTTCTTTCCGCCGACTGAGACCAAGACCACTCAATGAGGAGGTTCGGGATCACACGAGGTCAATGGTTTTTGAGAGTATCGTAGAATCACGATGATTGCCGATGCGTTTCGTATCGCGTCTTGAGTTCCGAAACACCATTCCTGCGAAATCTTTTGGGGTTGCGCAGAACCGATTTACGTCGCGAGGAAAACTCGGCGCCGCTACTCGCCGGGAGCGGCCGCCCCGGGTCGAAGGACCAGGCGGTGGGCCTCCTGGATCGCCTCGCGGTTCAACGGGATCGGGTGGTAGCGTTCCGTCAGCCAAAGTTTCGACAGGTCGTCGTAGTGGGGCGAGGCCGGAATTCCCGACTGCCCGCCGGGAATTACCGTCAACAACCGGTCCGGTTCCGAGAAGTCGGTGATCTGACGAACGGAGGCTCCGGACACGACCCGGAAATCTTCCGACCGGTAGCCCATCTTCTTCACGGTGCCTTTGGAGCCGGAAACCGGGAATGGCCCCAGGCTGAAGTACCATCCAAGGATCCGGGAGGCCAGGCCCAGGGGATGGACCAGGGTCAGGGTGTGGACGTCTCCCCAGACCCAGTTCTTGGGATCGGGACCCCACCGGTTGGAGACGCGGGTGACGGCCTTCCGAAAGGCGGCTTGAAGTATCTCGGGCAGCTCCTCGACGCGCGGCGTGCCGATCCGGTCGATCCAATGTCCGGCTCCCCGCTTCAAGGCCGTTCGAACCATGGTGTCGGGCTGGTTTCCGCGGGAACGGTACGCCCGGATCAGGTCTTCCCCCAGCTCGTCCCGGAAGATCTCCTCGAACAATTGCCGGTGAAAGGCGGCGAACAACGTGGGCGCGGCCTGGCCGGCGTCCATCACGTAGTCCCAGCCGCGCAATATTTCCAAGGCTTCTCCCACCGGGTCGGCGGCGGGGGGAGGTGGATCGAAAGCCTCCAGCACCAAGGGGGTCAGCTCGCGGGCTGCCGGAAGAAGAGAATCGTTCTGGAGGCGTTTCATGTCCTCCACCGAGAGCCGGTCCCGAGACGTCAGAACCTCGCCGATTCGGCTGATCCGGTCCACCGGCTCCCACCAGGCGGAGATATAGAAGGGGCTGGGCGGCTCCACCGTGGGGTTGTTGGCCGAGGCCAACCAGCCCCGGGGCGGGTCGAAACTGACCGGATTCTCCTCGAAGGGGTGGAACCCGTTCCACTCCTCGCTGCCGTCCCATCCCACGCGGAACCGGGTCCCCTCTTTTCGGCCATCCAGACGGGGAAAGGCGCCGACGGTCTGCATGCCGATGTGTCCCTCCCGATCGGCGTAGACCACGTTTTGGGCCGCGGTGCCGAACCAGGACATGGACCGGCGGAACTCATCCCAGTTCCGCGCCCGGTTCAGGAGCCACAAACCCTCCATCTCGTTGGCGTGTTCCGCCGCATGCAGGGTCCAACGGAAGGAGATGGGCTTCTGAATCCCGGGGAGCAGGTGGTTGACCAGAGGTCCGTGGGGTGTGGAAAGCACCTCCAGCGACCGGTCTTCTCCACCCTTCACCCGGATCGTCTCCACCCTTTTTTTCAAATCCACCCAATCGCCACGATACATGACCTGGCCGGGACGATCGTCGTCCAGCCTCTCCACGAAGAAATCGGCCGCGTCCTGCATCACGTTGGTCAGCCCCCAGGCGATGTTCCGGTTTCGTCCGATCACCACGAAGGGCAGGCCGGGAAGGGTGACTCCGGCCACGTCCAACCCGGGGGCGCGGAGACGGGCTTGATACCAGATGGGCGGCATGGGAAAGCCCAGGTGGGGATCGTTGGCCAGGATGGCGTGCCCCGTGACACTGCGCCGGGGAGAAACGACCCAACTGTTGCTGCCTCCCGTTCCGGTGAGGGACGGAAGGAACCGCCCCGGCAGAGGAATGCTTGCGGGTGCCGGGATCAGCTCTCCCAGGCGATCGAGGATTGCAGTCGATTCCATTGCCGGCGGTGGCGATGACGGTGGCGCCGTCCCGTCCGGCGGATGCACCGACGGCGATCCTCCCTGACGAAATGGGAAGAGCTCCAGCGCCCGCTCCTCCCCCATGCGCGCCGCCAATTGCTCGAAGTAGCGGTCCATATCCCAGGACAGGTTCAACTGCCACGTCATGAGACCGATCAACCCCATGAAGTCGTCCGGTTCGGCCGGCTCGAACTTGTGGTTCAACAGGACGAATTCCAAGGGAAGGGCGCCGTCCAGGTCGGCGACGGCGGTATTGATGCCGCGGGCGTACGCCCGTGCCGCCGAGCGAACCGGCGCGCCGGCCCGCTCCAGCATGCGGCGGGTGGGACTGTAAAGATCGATGGTCCGAAAGAGGATATCCAGACTCAGGCCCGGTTCTCCCACCAGTTCCGCCAAGCGTCCCTGGCCGGCGTGGCGGCTCAGGTCCAGTTGGAAGAGGCGGTCCTGGGCGTGAACATAGCCCAATGCGAAATAGGCATCCTCGTCGCTGCCAGCGAAGATGTGGGGGACGCCCCACCGGTCGCGCACGATTTCAACCGGCTGTTGCAGGCCCGCTACGGTGCGGGTTCCGTCGAGCTGGGGCAGCGCCCGCCGCGCCAGATGGCGGAAGGCCAGGAATGACCCGAGCGCCAATGCCAGCAAGGCCCATAGCGCCACCCGGAGTCCTTTCCTTAAACCCTGACCGGAGACCGCCACTGCCGCTCGAACTGTGGTCAGATCTGCGAATAGGAAGTCGGAACCAGGAACCAGTTGACGATCTTGGAGACCGTGTCCTTGTAACGCTCCATGGCCTTCATCCGGACCCAGTCGGGGTGCGCCAGGAAGGCCTCCCAGCTCTTCTTGTGCGTCTCCCGATCGGTGCTCGACAACATGTAGGTCAGGTTCGGCACGTCATGGCCCACCAGAACCTCTCCAAAGAAAACGGGCCCGAGACCCGTTTCCCGCATGATCTGGGTCTCCCCCTCGTCGAACATCTGCACCTTCCGGTAGGCCGCATTCTCATGATGGCTCTCATAGGTCCGAAGCTCGAAGATCCGGGGGGCCCGGCCGGCCGTTTGCTCCGGCAGCTCCATGACCGGGATGCTGTCGAAAGCCTTCATCAGCTTGTTCTCGATGCGTCCGTAGGCCGGGTCGTCGATGGAGGCGGAAAAATATTCGGACGCCGCCTGCTGATAGTCCGCATCCTGATCCAGGATGTCGCTCAGGCGTGTCATGTGATCCAGACTCGGATAGGGGATGAGGGTGAAAATCGAGAAGTCGTCTCCCGGTTCCTGGAGGGTGAAGACGCCGATCCGGTCGATGCCCGTCCGGTTCAACGCGGGAATCAAGGCCGTCTCCAGGTAGCGGCTGACGACTTCCTGCTTTTCGAGGCTGTCGATGCGGTAGACGCGAAGTTCGTAGTACTCGTGCATGACCTCTCCCGCTGTTTCGTCCGCCGGCGCCTCGGAAGCCTCATTTTGGACCGCAGGGTTGCAGCTCATCGCCAGAATCATTGCCAGGCACAACCAAACGAGACTCTGTGGCTGGAAATATTTGGAAATCATCATCTAGTCTCTCCTCCGGTTGTCCGGGTCTCTCGATACCCGGATCAGCCCGACCAAAGTAGTAACCGGCCGAGCCGGTGTCAATCGGAGCGAGTCCTCGGTTGACAGTCTGTTCGGGTGTGACAATAGTTCTCTCCGACACAAAAATGGCACACTCGGACAAACCCGAAGGGGGTTGGCGAATGAAGTTCGGAAGCCGCCCGTCCGGCTTGGGGCAGGGTCTTTCACGACTCGCCGCAGCATTCCTGTTCTCGCTTTTCCTGTGCTCCATTCCAATTCACGCGTCGCAGGATGAAGAGGGATTCGTTCCTCTCTTCAACGGCCGCGATCTGACCGGCTGGATCGGCGACCCGCGACTCTGGAAGGTGGAGAACGGAGTGATTGTCGGTTCCACGGAGGAGAACCCCATCGAGCGCAACGGTTTTCTCTCCACGACCCGGAGCTTCACCGACTTCACATTGCGGGTCTCGGTGAAGTTGATCCGGGGGAACAGTGGAATCCAGTTCCGAAGCGAGCAGCACGCCGACTACGTGGTCAAGGGGTACCAGGCCGACATCGCCGAAGAAAAATACTTCGGCATGCTCTACGAAGAGGGCAAGCGCGGCATCATGGACTATTGGAAGGAGCTGAGTCCCGAGGAGAGGGCGGCGATCAATTCACGCGCCGACCTGACGGGATGGAACCGGTACGAGATCATCGCCGAGGGACGCCGGATCCGGTTCATTCTCAACGGCCACCAGGTTTGCGACCTCACCGACCCCAAGGGATCGACGTCGGGGATCATCGCCCTACAACTCCACACCGGGCAACCCATGCGGGTCCTGTTCAAGGACATCGAGATCAAGGCGGCCCGGACGACCGGCCAGACTCGGCGCGCCAAGGAACGATTCCGGGCCGCCTCGGGCTTCCAGGTGGAACAGGTGGCCACCGACGAATTGATGGGCTCACTGGTCAATATGGCGTTCGACCATCTGGGCAGGCCGGTCGTGGCCCGTGAACACGGTGGAATTCACATCCTGCTGGATGATGACGGGGACGGCCGGTTCGAACGGGTCCGGGACTTTTCGAACCGGGTGCAGAGAGCGCACGGAATGCACTACCTGGGCGCGGGAGACCTGCTGGTGCAGTCCAACGGTCCCGATGGTCCCGGCCTCTACCGTCTGGTCGACGAGGATGGCGACGACCAGGCCGATTCCACCACCTTGATCGCCGCCAGCCGCGGCCGAATCGGAGAGCACGGGCCACACGCCATCCTGACCGGCATGGACGGCGACCTGTACCTCCTCTACGGAAACTACTCCTTCCCCGACGTGACCATCGACCCGGGCTCTCCTTCCCGGGGACTCCAGGAGGACCATCTTCTGGAGCGCTACGTGGACCCCCGGGGACACGCCAACTCGATCCGGGCGCCCGCTGGAACCATTCACCGGCTGAATCTGTCCAGCAACCGGTGGACCCAATTCAGCGCCGGATTCCGGAACGCCTTCGATTTCGCTCTGGATGAACGGGGAGAGATCTTTACTTTCGATTCGGACATGGAGTGGGACTTCGGGCTTCCCTGGTACCGGCCCATCCGGGTCCTTCATGCGGTGCCCGGGGGGGATTTCGGGTGGAGAACGGGATCCAGCAAGTTTCCCGAACATTTCCCCGATTCGCTCCCCGCCGTCGAGAGTCTGGGACGCGGCTCGCCCGTGGGAATCGCCTTCTACTATCACCGGACCTACCCCTCAAAGTATCACGGCGCCCTCTTCCTGGGAGACTGGTCCCGGGGGCGCATCCGCGTCAGCTTCCTGGAGCAGGCCGGGGCCACGTACGTCGCCTCCGGCGAGGACTTCGTCACGGGGGAACCGTTGAACGTGACCGACTTGGATGTCGGCCCAGATGGTCTCCTTTATTTTTCGGCGGGAGGCCGTTCCACCAGAGGCGGGCTCTATCGGGTTCGCTATGCCGGAGAGGCGGCCGCGTCCTCCCTGGAAACCGGCTCCGGAGTCCGCGAGGCCCTGATCCAACCAATGCATCGCTCCGCCTGGGGACAGTTGTCGCTGACTCGGATCAAGTCCGAACTGGGAACCCGGTGGAAACCGGATCTGATCCGAGTCGCCCGCGACCGGGCGTCTCCTTCCGACAAGCGCGTCCGAGCCCTGGAGTTGCTTCAGACCTTGGGACCGGAACCTGCGCCGAAGCTGTTGGACCAGATTTCCAGGGATGAGGATCCGGAGGTCCGCGCGGCCGCGGTGCTCCTGCTGGGGACCCATCCCCTGAGTTCGGTCTCATCGACCTTGCATGAGCGTCTGGGCGACTCCGACCCCCTGGTGGCGAGGCGGGCTGCGGAATCCCTGCTCCGGGCCGGATTGAATCCCGGATCTCCTTTGCCGAATCCGGAGGAACTGGCTCTGAGCCTCCATCAACTCATGGATCACTCCGACCGTTTCGTCCGGCACGCCGCAAGGCTGGCGCTGGAGCGGATGGATCCACGCGTCTGGACCTCGTGGGTTCTGAGCGGCAACCTGCAGGATCGGCCGCGAGCAGCCCTGGAGGGCCTTCTGGCCTTGATCCGGGTTGGCAACCCGGGGAGGGATGGGAACGCCATCCTGGAGAAGATCCTGGAATACAGCCGCCATTCCATGACCGGGGAGATCCGGCTGGCCTACCTTCGAGTCTGCCAATTGGCCTTCCTCCGCGATCCGGCGCCTGAGGCGCCCGGACGCAAAGAACTCGCCTCCCGCCTCGGTTCACGGTTGCTGGATCTCTATCCCGCGGAAAGCTCGCTCGTGAATCGTGAGTTGGAAACGCTCCTGGGGTACCTGCAGACACCGGGGGCCGTTGAAGCACTGGTCAAGGAACTGAAGCCGGATAAGTCCCAGCCGGACCAGATCCATACGGTCTATGCGCTCCGCTCCATCAAGCAGGGTTGGAGCGGGGACCAGAGGAACGCCGTGGTCGAGTGGTTCGACCGGGGATGGCAGATGCCGGGGGCGGCCAGCATGCACGGCTACATCACGCGGCTCTGGGAAGAGGTCCTGGACCTGCTCCCGCCGGACGAGCGGGCCGGGGCCGAAGAGCGGGAGGCAGAGCAGGCGCGGAAACGGGCGGAGCGGATCCTGGAGCTCATCAGCGGAGAACCTCCACCTGAGAGGTCGCGGCTCACGCAGATGAGTTTCGAGGAATTGAGCCTCTACCTGGAATTCGATCCCGGGGCATACGAGAGGGGGAGCGCGGACCGGGGGCGGGCCGTCTTCCACCGGGCCAAGTGTTCCAATTGCCACGTGTTCGGCAGCGAGGGCCGGGGCGGGGGCCCCGATCTGTCGACGGCGGTCAAGCGCTTTCGCCGGTCCGAGATCCTGGAGGCCATCATGTTTCCCTCCAAGGTCATCTCCGACCAGTACACGGCGCTCATCGTCGAGGCGAAAGGGCACGAGCCGTTGACCGGAATGCTGGCGGATGAGACCGAGGATACGTTGACTCTCATCGACGCCTCCGGAGAGAGAATCGAAATTCCCAAGAACCTCGTCACCGATCGGCGGACCTCCCAGGTCTCCATCATGCCCGAAGACCTGCTGGAGGCCATGACCGCGCAGAACCTGGTGGACCTGTTCCTGTTTCTGGAGCGGGGCTCGGGATTCTGACCGGGATTTGAAGCGCGGCTCCGGTCAGGCGTCGCGATCCGGCACCCAGACCAGTTCGGGAACGCGGACGACACGAGTCCTCCACCGGGACCCGTGCAGTTCCAGGATCCGGGCGCCGGGGGGAGCCGGATCGAAGGCCGGGCTCTCCCCCTCCGGCAGGAATTGGAAAGCCGTGGAGGGAGCGGCAAGAACCGCCGCCTCACCCAATCGGCCCCGGAACTCGTGGTGGACATGTCCGCAAAGGATTAACTGCACCTGAGGCGCCTCGCCTAAGACCGGGCGAAGATGCCCGGCGTCCTCCAGCCCGATCCTGTCCATCCAGGGACACCCCACCGGAACCGGAGGGTGATGGATGCAAAGGATCGTGGGAATTCCAGGATCCGCCGCCAGTTCCTGCTTCAACCAATCCAACTGGCGGCGTCCGACCCGTCCGGAGACGGAACCGGGCAGCCGGGAATCCAGCCCCACCAGCTTCCAGCCCGGCAGGTCCAGGCAGAAACCGAAAAAATCCCGGCCGGAGCCGGACACTTCGGGGAACACCTCCCGCATCAACGCCCGGCAGTCGTGGTTTCCGGGGATCATGCGCCATGGCGTGCTTCGCTCCTCCAAGGTCCGCCTCAGGAGCCGGTAGGTTTCCCGCTGCTCATCGTGCGCCAGATCCCCCGTCAGGATCACCCAGTCGAAGTCGAGGGCTTCTCGATCCAAATGGCGCAGGACTTGGCGAAGGGATCGCCAGGTGGGAACGGCGCGAAGCCGTGCGTCCGGGTCCGACAGCAGATGGGGATCGCTCAATTGCAGAATGCGTATGGGCATGGCGTCCTCAGCCTCGCCTGTTCAGCATACACGGCACATTTCCCAATTCGTAATACCAGATCGGACCGGTTGTCCCACGCCCCCGGCTTCCTATATCCTGCGCCCTTGCCGGATTCGAGGCTCTCACGAGCCGTCCGGCACGTCACCGTTACCGATCAAGTCGTTGCGACAGGGAGACAGCATCATGAAAGCGGCCATTCTGTACGGCGCCAGAGACCTTCGAGTGGAGGAACGGGACCTCGACAGCGACGCTCTGGGGCCGAACCAACTCTACGTGGAGACTTTGGTTTCGGCCCTCTCCACGGGAACCGATCTGGGCAACTACCTGGGCGACTCCACCTATGTCCCCGACGCGCCCGACTACCCCCGTCAGGTGGGCTACTCCAACGTGGGAGTCGTTCGCAAGGTGGGTTCGGCGGTCACCCAATTCCGTCCGGGCCAGAGAATCTTCTCGCGCCACTACCACCAGTCCGCCTTCATCGCCAGCGACGACGAGGTGCTGACTCCGATTCCGGACGGAGTCCCCGCCGACGAGGCGTCGCTGGCCTATCTCACCCATCTGGGCCTGGCCGGAATCCGGCAGGCGAAGTACGAGACGGGAGAAAACGTCGCCGTGGTGGGCCTGGGTATCATCGGACTGTGCACCGTGGGGCTCGCGCGGGCCATGGGGGCCAAGGTGGTGGCCATCTCCAACTCGGCCAAGCGGTCGGCAGCCGCCCTGAAGATGGGCGCCCACGCCGCCATCGAGTACCGGGATCCGGGTCTCGGCGACTGCCTCGCCCGTACCTTCGGCGAGGAGGGGACGGATCTGGTCATCCTCACTGCGAATCCCTGGCCGGCATACCGGCTCTCGGTGGACATCGCCCGCACCGGAGGCCGGATCAGCATCCTGGGCTTTCCCGGAAGGTTCGACGAAGCTCCCGACTTCAATCCGCTGGACCCCAGGTGGTTCTACGCCAAGCAGCTCACGCTCCTGGGCTCCGGTTACGCTCCTTCAACCGATGCTCCGGCCTCGGACCTCCGCTTCAACATCCGGAGGAATCTCCAGTACATCATGAGCCTCCTGGCCACCAGGGATATGCGATTCGATTCTCTGATCACCCACCGCTTTCCGCCGGAGCGCATGAAGGAAGCGTATGAACTGGCCCGTGAGCACTCCAAGGATCTCATTGCCGCCGTGTTCGACTGGGCTCAGGAAGACTAGCCCGTCATGAGCGGGAACTGGATCGACCTGGGCATCGTGGCATTCTACGCCCTGGGCGCCCTGGGATACGGACTCTGGGTGTCGCGCCGCGTCCACACCTCGCTGGACTACACCGTTGCCGGCAGGCAACTGGGGATGTTCGCCCTGGTGGGCACGCTGGTGATGACCGAGTTCAACCCGTCCACCATGATCTGGTTCGGGAGCATCAGCTATACGGCGGGATCCCGCGCCGTGTGGCTCTGCCTGATCTTCATCACCGGCCTCGGCAGCTACGGACTGCTGGTGGCACGCCGCTGGCAGAGGCTCCAAGCCGTGAGCATCGCCGAAATGTTCGAGGCCAGGTACTCCCTGGGTTTGCGCCGGGCCGTCAGCCTGGTCACTACCCTGATCCTGACCCTGTTCTCGTCGGGCTACCTCATCGCCACCAGCAAGACCTTCTCCTCGGCACTGGGACTTCCGGCATCAGGCGCCCTGGTCCCGGGCTGGATCACAGCGGATCGAACCCTGGTCTGGACCGCCCTGGTGATCACCACGACCGTCCTCATCTTCACCTGGGCCGGCGGCCTCATATCGGTGGCCTTCACCGACACGGCGTCACTGGTCCTGACCGTGGTGGTGCTGCCCCTTCTGGCCCTCAGCGCCCTACAGTACGCCGGGCCGGGTCCCGTGCACCATGTCCCGGCCGCGGACCCCGACCCGATTCTGCCTCTGCATTTCATCCTCACCCTGAACGTGGTCATCCTCCTGGTCTATCCCCTGGCTCCCTGGTACGGACAGCGGATGTTCGCGGCCCGCAGCGAGAAGGTGGCCTTCGCCGCCGTGGGGATCGCCGCCGCTGCCACCACCCTCCTCTATATCTGCGGGCAGGTGGCGACCCTGGTCTACCGTGAACAACACACCGGTCTGCAAGATCCGGATCAGGCGGTGGGCGGAGCGATGAACCTGTTCCTGGGGCCCGGAGCTCGAGGACTGATGCTGGCCATGCTCTTCGGCGTCTGCCAGACCACCATGTCCAGCATCTGGAACACCACTTCGGCCATGGTGGTCCAGGATTTCTACAAGGGGTGGCTCAAACCTGAAGCCACGGACGCGGACCAGTTGCGAGTGGGCCGCAGGATCACGCTGGTCCTGGGCATCATCACCCTTCTGCTCTGCACCACCTTGCTGGGCAAGCTGCTGGTCGTCATCAACCTCTTCGGCAACACTCTCTTTGCGGCCATGTTCTTCCCCTGCGTCTTCGGGTTTCTCTGGTGGAAAGCAAGCCGGCGGGCCGCCATTGTCTGTCTCGTTCTGGGTTGGACGCTGGGCATTGCCATCGCCGCCTACGCCAACATTCTGGCTGACCCGGTTGTTCCCTTCCCGGTCTGGGCCCGTTGGATCTACGTCTACCTGATGCCGGCAATCTGCCTGCTGGGGCTCCTGGTCAGTTATCTGGATCGGCCATCTCCCGAGGAGATCCGCCGCCGGGTGTCCTTCTTCCGGCGCGTCGGTGCTCCCTGGGTCGGAGCCAGGGACTTCGCGTCTCAAGCCCAGCATCCCGACTCGACACACTGATCCGGCCGCTTCTCCTCGCCTCTCACTCCCCATTCCAGGATGGTTCCGCTGTCGTCCCCATCGTGGTCGGAGACGACCCCTGCCTGATCGGGAAAGGGACAGTTTCGAATTTGCTCGAGTTCCTGAAAGGGACAGTTTCGAATTTGCTCGAGTTGCGCGGAAGGCCACACGGAAGCTTCGAGGAGTCCGCTCCGGGTCAGATTCCTGACGTCAAGGATGACCTCGCGATTCGATCACTAGCCGATCCCGCACCGACCCTGCTTCAGGCCGCAGCGAAGTGCCCGATTTCGGGACAAAGCGTCCGGTTTCGGACAGTTGACTACTCTTGGGACGGGTCGTCCGACGCCGATGGATCCTCGGGCCCTTCCGATTCGCAACGCACCACCCGGAAGGGGAGGACCCGGAGGGGATCAGACTTGAGAACCCTGTTCCGGAGATTGAGCTATTGAGTGAATCCAGTGATCCTGGACGTGCGGCAACACCGCGGCAAGGTCGACCGCCAGCGGTGAGTCGAGTCTACGCGACGCCGGCGTTCGAGCGCTGCTCCCGCAGGGGAAACAACTATGCCGAATCCAACGGTATCTAAAGACGGCCCGGATTGTCCATTAAGTGGTTTTAATTCTTTGATTTAGGTCTATTCTGGCCCTGTTACTCTTACCCGTGACGTCCCTTGATATCCAACTCCATCCGCTGTATTATGTGGTAATGATTGAAGTAAAGAACACGACCGCTCCAGTCCGGAAAACCAAACCCAAGGGCCGCCATCCTCACAAGGCGCTCTCCGCCGCATTCGTGCGCTCCGCCCCCCCGGGCAGATACTGCGACGGCAACGGCCTGTACCTCTTCGTCCAGCCGAGCGGAACCCGGAGCTGGGTCCAACGCCTCGTCATCCGTGGACGCCGCCGCGACTTCGGACTCGGCAGCGTGGCGCTGGTCTCGCTCGCCGAGGCCCGCGAGAAGGCGCGGGCGAACCGCAAGCTGGCCCGCGAGGGGGGTGATCCGCTGGCTGAGAGACGCCGCACCTGGAACATGCCCACCTTTGCCGAAGCCGTCAAGCGGGTGGTGGAGCAGAAGCGGTCCGGCTGGCGCAATCCGAGGGTGGCTCAGGACTGGATGGTGAGCCTGGGGCGCTACGCCTTTCCTCACATCGGGAGGCTGCCGGTCTCGGAGGTGACGAGTGCGGACGTGATCGGGATTCTGGCTCCGATCTGGCACGAGAAGCCGCCCACCGCCCGGAAGCTGCGCCAGCGCATCCGCGCGGTCCTGGAGTGGGCCGTGGCGATGGAATTCAGAATCGACAACCCTTGCGACCGCGTCGGGTCGGTCCTCGGAACACAGGACGCCGTGGTGCGGCACATGCGGGCCTTGCCGCATCGGGAGGTGGCGGCGGCGGTCAGGAAGGTGCGGGCCTCGAACGCGGCCCCCGTGTCCATGCTGGCCTTCGAGTTCCTGGTGCTCACGGCGGCGAGGTGGGGCGAGGTGCGCTTTGCCGAGTGGTCGGAGATCGATCCGGCGCAAAGGACGTGGACGGTTCCCGGAACGCGCATGAAGTCCAAGCGCGAGCACCGGGTGCCACTGTGTGGCCGGGCGAAGGAGATTCTGGCCGCAACACGGACGCTGGATGGTGGAACCGCCCGGCTGGTCTTCACCCGAAGGGGCGGAAAACCGCTCGCCGAGGGGGCGCTGCGCCATCTGCTCCGCCGGAACGGGATCGCGGCCGTGCCGCACGGGTTCCGGTCGAGTTTCCGGGACTGGGCGGCGGAGGAGACGGATCATCCGCGCGAGGTGGTGGAGGCGGCGCTGGCGCATGTGGTGACGAACAAGGTCGAGGCGGCGTACCGGCGCACGGACCTGTTCGAGCGGCGAAGGCGTCTCATGGACGACTGGGCGGACTATCTGGCCGGCGGGAGTCGGTCTCGGGCGTCCGTCCGGCTCCGTTGATCCGCCGTGGTGGTCCTCCCGGCAGACTTCGTGGCATGGCATTCGAGCTGGCTTCCAGGAGGTTGAGCTTGACCGCTGAAAAGCGGGGTTCGGTGTCGATCGGGGAGTGTAAGTGAGACAACGGATCCGAGTTCCATCCCGGAAGCCTTTTGACTTACACCTCCGATTTCCCCGAACTTTTTGTCGCTCATGCAGTTACGATCACATTCCCGGCTTCGCCGCGCCCGCACGGGGAAAACGGAGGTGGAAGGGAGCGACCCCCCCTTTTTCTTGCCCCGTGCGGGCGCGTGGGTGTTGCGCAATTTACATCTGCCCAACACCCCCTGGGGGGGTCGCTCCCTTCCAAAATATCCCTTGGCGGGAAGGCCAGAAATGATATCTGTGACGGGCCAGATGGGACGCATGAGCGTCCCTGACATCCACGAGCAACGGCTGGAGGCCCTCAGGAAGCAGGCGTTGGAGAGGCTCCGCGCCCGCCGCGCTCACCGCTGTCCGGACTGCGGCTATCGGAGCTTCCAGAGAGACTGTTCCTGCTGCGGTGAAACCTGCGAGACTGAGTCTCGGCCACCCTCATGAGCTTCGAGCGAACCCGTGCCGGATGCCGGGAGTTCCGAGCTGGGCCGGGCGAGAGATATTGCCACTGCTGCGGATGTCTCGGCCAAGTTGTGCGTTCACAACAACCTCGTGCAGGACGTTGCTGAAGTCGAGCCTCACGCTGATCCGCAGGATGGCGGCAATTCGCCTGGAGAGCCGGTTCCGTAGCGCCTTGACCTCTTGCCTCAGTTCGCCGCGACTCTGAATGTCCCCTCCGTGCCGGACCCTGGACCGAGACTCCGTTCAGCATCCCCAGACGCCGGTGCAAAGGAGGATTCGGGTACGTCGCTCTCCGCAGCCCACAGGTGATCGATGTTTTCACAGTATTTTCTCCTTACCTACCCAACCTTTCACTTCTGTTTCACGACCACAATGTAGTCTGTCGATTGTGTTCCAAGGCAGTTCCATGGGCAATCGGTTATGCTGAGAAAAGCGATCCCTCGATCCCTCGATCCCTCGATCCCTCGATCCCTCGATCCCTCGATCCCTCGATCCCTCGATCCCTCGATCCCTCGATCCCTCGATCCCTCGATCCCTCGATCCCTCGATCCCTCGATCCCTCGATCCCTCGATCCCTCGATCCCTCGATCCCTCGATCCCAATTCAGTAAAGAGCAAGAGAGAGTCCGCCCTCTTATTGGCTCCCAGATGTCGTTCGGACGAACCGGGCGAGGACGAAGGGTAGTGCCACCCCGGCGATACGACGATCGTCGAACGGTTTTCGTTAGACATTCGATCTCCTGGATCGATGCTGGGCGAGGTTCCGGCCCGTGTTGATGAGAGCCTGCCGGAGGACCGGCCACCGGCGGCAACTCGGACTCCCCGGACGGATTGTCCTGCTCGCGCTGTTCGCCTTGTTGGGACTGAATGAAGGGCGGTCGCAAAGCATTTGCGATCGGAACGCAGAGATCCAAAAACTGATTCTGGCGCAACTCTCGGGCACGGCCTGCGGCGCCGTAACTGGCCAGCAACTGGCAGGAATCACCGAACTGGATGCCAGTAATAATCAGAAAGGGCTGGGGATCGCCTCCCTGCGAGCGGCCGACTTCGCGGGACTCGTCAATCTTGTGCATCTCGATTTGCGGCACAATGATTTGACCGAATTGCCAGCCGGACTCTTCCAGGTGCTCAACAAGCTGAAGATCTTCCGCGTGGACCACAATCCGGAAACCGGAAATTCCGGCGCGACCGGTCTGCGGATCAACTTCAAGGTCGTGAGGGCGGGACCTGACACGGCGGACGGCACCCCAGTGAAGGTCCGTGTGGTCCAAGGCGCCCCCGTGCAGGTGACGGTGGGCGTGTGGGCAACGGAACGCGAATTAACGTCCGACCCGCCCTTCTCTACCACTCTCAATCGTGGCCGCATATACCCCGAAGACCCGAGAGTCACGATCAAGCGGGGTGCACTTGAGAGTGACGTTGCCACCGTAAAACGTCCCGGCCCAGGCCAGAGTTGGATGTTTCTGACCGCTATGCGCGCGGACTTGAATACCTGCGATCTCTCGTCCTGCTGGTCCGGGTCATTTTGGGTCTACACGCCGCTCGATCTGGGGACGGAGACGCCGATGCCGACGCCGACGCCGACGCCGCGCCCGAACCGCCCGCCCAGCGTGTCAGCATCGTGCGACCCGTGCGAGGTGTCTCCTGGCGGGGAGGTGCGTCTGAAGGCCATGGCATCGGACCCGGACGGCGACCAACTGTCCTACCGCTGGAGCGCCAAAGAGGGCAGCTTCCTTTCGTTCCAGGACAGAGCGACAACGCGATGGCAAGCGCCTCCTGTGGCCGGACGGTATCGAGTGCAGGTCGAGGTCTTCGACAGGTCCGGGGCCTCGGATTCAGCCACCGTGGAGATCAACGTGAACTCTCCGCCCACGGTGTCTCTGTCCTGCGAGGAAAGATGCCGGGTGCGCCAGGGCCTTTCAGTCCGGCTGGAGGCCACGGCATCGGACCCGGACGGCCACGAGTTGTCCTATT
Source organism: Acidobacteriota bacterium (assembly GCA_965116695.1). Taxonomy (GTDB): domain Bacteria; phylum Acidobacteriota; class UBA6911; order RPQK01; family JAJDTT01; genus JAJDTT01. The sequence continues at coordinate 4,686,690 of OZ220706.1, read as the reverse complement.
CGTGGAGTGCCGGGTCGGGCCGCTTCATCGGGGAGACCGACACCGCGACGGCACGGTGGCGGGCACCGGCTGAGGCCGGACCGATGGCGGTTCGGGTGACCGTCTCCGACGGGCAAGGAGGCTCGGCATCGGCTGAGGTGGATGTGGAGGTCGACCCCTTGTCGAACCAGTCCGCCGTCTTCGCCAGCTACTTGGTGAGCATGCCGAGTGAAGACCCGGATCAGGTCATCGACACCTACCTGTCCGTGAGCAACGTGCTCTCGGCTCCCGAGCGAGTCGCGACGGCTGGAGGCCCTTACGAGGGAGACGACAAGGTGGGGACGCTGGAGATTCACCTCTACGACCGGGACGGCGGCGGTCCGGTGATCCATGAGACGACGGGAGATTCGCCCGGTGCCGGCCTGGATGAGAACGGGAGGTTGGCCCCGGGACAGACGTATACCGTGCGTCTGGCCGAGATCGTCGGGGAAGATCGAGCCTTCGTCGGCTACGGTTGGATCGTCGGGAACTTCGACGGCATCGCCGGAACCCGGACGAACATCCTTGGACAGGGTGTAACTTGGCACGGCGATCTGTCGCCGAAACTGTCTCGTCACGGTGCCGGAGTGAAGCCCATCCCCCCGCTGGAGTAGCGGGATCCGGCGAGCTTCGACAACCGGCCCGACGGTGGCCGACAGCAGGAAATTCAAGTCCACCGGGAGCCGGTCCCGGATTTTAAAGACACCGGCTCCCCTGGCGGGACGGCCCCCGGAGAAGAATTCTGAAGACCTGGGAGGGCATGGCGGCTTTGCACAAGCACGGCCGTCGGGTTCCAAGCGGTGGCCATCGCCAAGGAGGCCCGGACTTCGTAGCGGGCCGAAACGGTGCGGCGCGACTGGGCCAACCCCGCTGGGCGCAAAGCTCGAACGGAGGACCCATAGCTGGACCGGGTTTCCCGCCGGATCAAACGCGGCGTCCCCACGGGGGATCCGGCACTGCTCAACTCCTGCGGTGGGGTGACGGTCGCCCTGAAGCGGGACGTCGAGCTGCAACCAGCGGCGGAAGGCCGCTCCTTCCACGTCGTGATTGACGGTGAACTCACTTGGCAGCCGCAAAGGCTGATGGAGGCTCGTTTCGGCTGTGCGCAAAGGGGTCTCGTGCCCGATCCGGAGTGTGAATGGGACAAGCGGGGTCGATTCACGATAAGCGGTCCCGGTGACTCACAAACCCGTCTCCCCCGATCCCTTGGCGTCTCAATCAGTTACGGCCGCGTTGTCGCCCACAGGGTGGCCGCTCGGGGAAAGTGGAGGTGGACGGGAGCGACCCCCCCCTTTTTCCTGCCCGGTGCGGGCGCGGGGGTGTGGCGCAATTTACATCTGCGCCACACCCCCTGGGGGGGTCGCTCCCTTCCAATATATCCCTTGGCGGGAAGGCCACAAATGACACCTGTGACGGGCAAGATGGGACGCATGAGCGCCCCTGACATCCACGAGCGACGGCTGGAGGCCCTCAGGAAGCAGGCGGCGGAGAGGCTCCGCGGCCGTCGCGCCTACCGCTGTCCGGATTGCGGTTATCGGAGCTTCCGGAGAGATTGTCCCCGCTGCGGTCAAACCTGCGAGGCCGCGTCTCGGCCACCCTCATGAGTTTCGGGCGAACCGTGCCGGATGCCGGGAGTGGTTCCCGGCAGTAAATCACTCATGCCAGTGATCGAGGCAGGGGCGGCGGTTCCCCCTGCCGCCCCTGCCTCGTCTCCGACCGGTCCTCCCGGACAAATCCCGATCAAGTGCAGTGATTCAACTCTGGCCGGGAACCGAATCCCCCACAGGAGACCCTCACATCGCTTCCCGAATGTAAGAGCTGAATTGGGATAGGCTCCGTGCCTTCTCAACAACCTCGTGCAGAACGGTGCCGCCGCCGAGGCTCACGCTGATCCGCAGGATGGCGGCACTTCACCTGGAGGCGCGATCCAGTAGCGCCTCGACCTCTTGCCTCAGTTCGCCGGGCCCCGGATCGAGACCCGGTTCAGCGTCCCCAGACGTCGATTCGGTGGAGGATCCGGGTGCGCCGCTCTCCACAGCCACCCGCTGATCGATTAATTCACGACATATTCGTTCTATCGACCCAACCTTTCACGTTCGTTTCACGAGCGTAGTATAAGATTTCTGCGGCTTTCTGTCGTGAACAAGTTCATATGGCTCGCGGGTGATGATTGCTGCTGTTGACCGCCGCCTTGTCTGCGGAGCGGATTACAGGTTCTCCATTGGAAATCCCTCAGACGCAGGCGCCGGCCGCTCAGAGTCCGGCGATCCTGTACTTCCCCGGCGACGTGGAAGGGGGCGGGGATTGGTCGGTGCAGTAGTTGGCCGGCAACCTCGACCTGGCCTGAAACGTGCCGGGGGCCATCATGACCAGGCCGAACCGGAAGAGGAGTTCTATCGGGAGGTTCCCGGAGACACGGCCCGGGAGCGAACACGACACCACGCCAAAGAAACAGGGCCGAGGCTTGACAACAGGAGGATTCTATGACGTTTACACTTGAGCCGAGCCGAGCCGAGCCGAGCCGAGCCGAGCCGAGCCGAGCCGAGCCGAGCCGAGCCGAGCCGAGCCGAGCCGAGCCGAGCCGAGCCGAGCCGAGCCGAGCCGAGCCGAGCCGAGCCGAGCCGAGCCGAGCCGAGCCGAGCCGAGCCGAGCCGAGCCGAGCCGAGCCGAGCCGAGCCGAGCCGAGCCGAGCCGAGCCGAGCCGAGCCGAGCCGAGCCGAGCCGAGCCGAGCCGAGCCGAGCCGAGCCGAGCCGAGCCGAGCGCTATACCCGCCTCTGTGACCCCCGTCGCGTCGGCGCGGCTGCACTTCTAGCCGCCGTGCTGTGCTTGTTCGCTGCCGCTCCCGCACAGGCCCAGCCCATCTGGTCCGCCACACTGACGGTGGATATCTGGCAAAATCAACAATACGGATGCAGTGGTGCTCCCGGCCATACTGCCTGCTCGACTGCCCTGACTGACGACGATTTCGACTATGGTGACGCCACCTATGAGGTTAAGGATTTCTTTTGGAGTAACAATAAAAACGGTGAATTGGTATTCTCCGTAAAAGGCATCACTGCCAGCGCGCTCAAGACCGCGCTCGGCTCGCTGAGGTTGAACGTGGCCGGCCGTCAGTTTGCCGTTAGCGCTGCCGAGGCCAGAGATGCTGGCCAACTTATTTGGGCGTTAAAAAACCCGGGCTGGACCGACGGCCAGACGCTTTCGGTGTCGCTGGCGCGGCCGGCGACGGCGCGCCCGAACCTCCCGCCCAGCGTGACGGCATCGTGCAACCCGTGCGAGGTGCCTCCGGGCGGGGAGGTGCGTCTGAAGGCCACGGCATCGGACCCGGACAGCGCCTTGCTGACGTACCGGTGGAGCGCCAAAGAGGGCAGCTTCATTGGAGCCGCATCGAGAGCGACAGCGCGATGGCAAGCGCCTCCCGTGGCCGGACGGTATCAAGTGACGGTCGTGGTTTCCGACGGGCACGGGGCCTCGGATTCAGCCACCGTGGAGATCAACGTGAACTCTCCTCCCACGGTGTCTCTCTCCTGCGAAGAAAGATGCCGGGTGCGCCAGGGCCGTTCAGTCCGGTTGGAGGCCCAGGCATCGGACCCGGACGGCCACGAGTTGTCCTATTCGTGGAGTGCCGCGTCGGGCCGCTTCATCGGGGAGACCGACACCGCGACGGCACGGTGGCGGGCACCGGCCGAGGCCGGAGCGATGACGGTCCGCGTGACCGTCTCCGACGGGCAAGGAGCCTCGGCATCGGCTGAAGTGGACGTGGCGGTCGACCCCTTGTCGAACCAATCCGCCGTCTTCGCCAGCTATCTGGTGAGCATGCCGAGCGAAAACCCGGATCAGGTCATCGACACCTACCTGTCCGTGAGCAACGTGCTCTCGGCTCCCGAGGGAGTCGAGACGGCCGGAGGCCCTTACGAGGGAGACGACAAGGTGGGAACGCTGGAGATTCACCTCTACAGCCGGGACGGCGACGAACCGATGATCCATGAGACGACGGGAGACTCGCCCGGAGCCGGCCTGGATGAGAACGGGAAGTTGGCTCCAGGACAGACGTATACCGTGCGTCTGGCCGAGATCGTCGGGGAGGATCGAGCCTTCGTCGGCTACGGTTGGATCGTCGGGAACTTCGACGGCATCGCCGGAACCCGGACGATCATCAACTATGGGCAGGGTGTGATCTGGCACGGCGATCTGACGCCGAAACCGTCTCGTCACGGCGCTGGAGTGAAGCCCCTCCCCCCGTCGGAGTAGCGGGCTCCGGCGAGCTTCGACAACCGGCGCGGCGGTGGCCGACAGCAGGACATCCAATTCCGCCGGGAGCCGGTCCCGGACTCTGAAGACACCGGCTCCCCGGCGGGACATCCCGGATTGATCCCAACCTCCGATTGCAGCAGCAGGCGGATCAGGTGCCCGAGGATCAGCGCAACGCGATGAGAGCCGAGTTTCGGGAGATCTTCGAGATGGGCTCCGAGAAGGGGGTGTGGGCCATTGTGGACGAGGCACGCTGGCGGTGGCGGCTTTGGCGCACAAGGTGCGCAACCCGGTCGAGGCGGCCTACCGGCGCACGGACCTGTTCGAGCGGCGGAGGCGGCTCATGGACGACTGTGCGGGTTATCTGGCTGGCGAGAGGCAACAACCGGCATCCGGTCGGCTCCGTTGATCCGCCGTGGTCGTCCTCCCGGCAGGCTTCGCGAAAGGGCGTTCGAGCCGGCTTCCGGGAGGTCGATTCTGGCCGCTGAAAAGTGGGGTTCCGTGCCGATCGGGGAGTGCACATGAGACAACGGGGTCATGTGCACAATGAGGGCTCTTCGACGTGCACGGCGACATTTCTCTAACCTGTGTCCCCGTTCGGGTTACGGATCGCCTCGCGGCCCGGCGGTGCCGCACGGGGAAAGCGGAGGTGGACGGGAGCGACCCCCCTTTTTTGCCTCCCGGATCGGCAATGCGGGGCAGGCTGATGTGCACTGGCGTGCCATCGCCTTGGGGGGTCGCTCCCGTCCAAAGTATCCCTGACGGGAAGGCCAGAAATGACACCATTGGTGTGGCAGGTTAGAAACTGATGAGCGCCCGGAACGGCAACCTGGAACTGTCTTAATCAGCCAGCCAAGGGGCTCTTACACGACGCCAACAGAGATTAGCATAATATACTTTATCGTACTCTATGACACGGCCCTGACGCCCCAGCTTCCGACGGAGAATCCCTGACAGTTCGATGGCCACTGTCAATTTCAAGGGGTAATGGTCCGGGCCACCCGGAACCCGGTGGTGTTGCTCCGGATCCAGGTGGAGTACCAGTAGCGGGACGCAGAGCGCACGTACCTGTTCTCGTCGGCCCAGGAACCGCCGCGCATAACGCGCCGGGAACAGTCCCCGCTCTCCCACGCCGTGCCGTCCGCCGGTGCCCCCAGGTAGTTTCGGTTCCAGCAGTCCTGAACCCACTCCCACATGTTCCCGTGCATATCGTGCAGGCCCCAACCGTTGGGTGCGAACGATCCCACCGGTGCTGTCCCCCGATAGTTCCGCCGAGTGCAGATGCCGCAGTGTGTGCAGTAGCCGCAGTTGGCCTCGTCCTGGTAGTAGTCGAGCCCGTTCCCCCAGCTGTAGGCCGTCTCTGTTCCCGCCCTCGCCGCATACTCCCACTCCGCTTCGCTCGGCAACCGGTACCGCTCCCCCGTCTGCTGGGACAACCACCTCGTGTACGCCTCCGCGTCCTCCCACGATACGAAGACCACCGGCTTCCGGCCCCGCCCCATGCCCCCATCGTACGCTGCATCACGACCCGTCGCCGCCGTGAACGGGTCATATTCCTCGAACGTCACCTCATATTTGGACAGTTCGAACGCCTCGACCCGGACTGTGTGCACCGGGTGCTCCGATCCGAAGCAGCCACGGCCCGAGGCGCACCCCATCTGGAAACTCCCCCCGGGAATCTTCACCATCTCCGGCTCGTACGGCAGCCTTTCCCGAGGCTGCCGTTGCCCCGAATCCTCCCCCAGCGCGGCACCGCTGGCGTGGCCGGCCGCATTGCTCCTAGACTCTCCGACAGAGACGCGTGCTGCGTCGCCTCCCGGTGCCCCAGCGCTCGCCGCTTTCAGCCACCGATAGGCGTTGGATTTCTTTAACTTCTCATTGGTTTGCGCAAGATCCCACGGTGTCTTTCCCGCACGATTCCTCGCTAGCGGGTCCGCCCCGGCCACCAGTAGAGCCATGATGGCGGCGACAACATCCCTATCGTCGTAAGAATGATCATGGGCGGCCGCCCTATGCAGGGGAGTGTTACCGTATTTGTCCCGGACTTTCATATCGGCACCCGCCTCGAGTAGAAACTCGGCCGTCCCCTGATCTTCGGCAGCCGCCACATGCAAGGGCGTTCTACGCTCGTTATCCCTTGCCTCGAGGTCGGACCCAGCGGCCAGCAGAGCCCGGATCACCTCCGGACCCCCACCAAACCTGCCGGCCGCGCTGTGCAGGGGTATTCTGCCCTCGCCATCCCTTGCCTTCGGGTCGGACCCAGCGGCCAGCAGAGCCCGGATCACCTCCAGATTCCCATTATACCCAGCCGCCATATGCAGCGGTGTGCGGCCATGGTCATCCCTCATCTTCGGATTCGCTCCGGCCGCCAATAGCGCCTTGGTAACCGCCGCCGGAATATCGTACTCACCGACCGCTTCATGCAGGAGCGGACGGCCAAACCTGTCCCGTGCCTCTGGGTCGGCACCGGCATCGAGCAGCATTTCGATGACCGCCGGGTAGTGTGATGGTCTGTTGTGTCGATTGAATGCCCTGGTGATTTCGCGAAGGGCCACATGCAGGAGCGCGTCGCCTTCGTCGTCCCGCGTGTCCGGGTTGGCGCCATTGTCCAGCAGCGCTTGGATTACGTTTAAATTCGCGTTTCCACCTTCATCCCAAAACCTCGCGTTTACCGCCCAACGCAGGGACGTACGCCCTCCTGCATCTCGCGCTTCCACGTTGGCACCGGCATCGATCAGCACGTGGATCACCGCGGGGTTCTCGTTATACATTGCCGCCCAGTGTAGAGGCGCTATGCCGTCGTCATCTTTTTCCTGCGGGTTCGACCCAGCTTCCAGGCAAGCGGTCACACTCTCAGGCGTCGCTCCCTGGATATACCTTTTCGTATTCCAAAAATCGCAATCCTGACCGTCTTTTTTCGCTGCGGCTTGTAGTAGCTCAAGTGCCAGACCATCGGCTACGTCTAGGGGCGTATAAGACTCACCTCCTCCTGCCCCTGATCCCCAAATGAACGCCATCGGGTCGGCACCGGCCGCCAGCAGGGTCTTGATCATTGCCACATTCCCAACTCCCACGGCCATAGACAACGCAGTGGGCCCTCCACGGCTTGGTAGATCGACATCGGCCCCCGCTGAGAGTAGCGCCTGAATCATCTCCAAGTTCCCATTCCTGGCCGCTTCATGCAGCGGCGCCCAATAGTGCTCAGTTTGGACGTTGGGATCGGCACCGGCCGCCAGCAGCGCCTGGATCACCGCGGGGTTCTCGTTCCTGGCGGCTGCATGTAGGGGTGTGTTGCCGGCGGCGTCCTGAGCTTTCAGGTCCGCCCCCGCCGCCAACAATGTCTCGATCACCCCTGGAGTCTTACTGTACTGGGCCGCCACATGCAGGGGCGTTTCCTCGGACTCATTCCGGACCATAGGGGCGGCGTCCGCCTCAAGGCACGCCGTCACGCTCTCGACCGTTGCCGTCCGAAAATACTCTTTCGTGTTCCATTTCTGACAATACGAAAGGGTTTCTTTCGCGGGTATGCTCGGGACCGCCCATAGTACTGCCCACACACTCAATGCCACCGTTGCTCGCGTCATGGTGTCCTCTCTTCTAGGCCGTGGCGACGGCATCGCATGACCCGACTGTCTGCAAGGATAGGCCTCATCCAGTTTTCAATAAAGGATGATGCCAAGCACGGTGCACCGCCTTGCGGTACAGGCGCACTGAACTTCACGATCCTACCGTCCCCGCGCTCTGGCGGAATTCCACTAACTGAAATTTACGGACCTTCTGCGGCAAAAGGGAGGGTTTCGTCGGTTCTCTCGGGAATTGGGGATCCGCTCCGAGCCGCCCACAACAGAGTTCAGAAGAATCTGGCCAGACGCCTCCAGGAGAGATTAGAGTCCAATAAAATCAACTTTATCGTACTCTAAAGCACGCTCCTGACCTTCTAATTATGCGCGCCGGATGACGTCTGGAGCCGTCCTCTTCTTCCCGCCTCCAGTGATCCCATTCGAGTCACAGTCGATGTCCGGCTCAGATCCGTCGAACTCGGTGGCCCGTTCTGTGCGTCGGCCAGAAAGCCTTCCCTCGCATCACTACCGAGCACGAAACGATGGTCGCCTGGCCGGCCAATTCTTCACCGACCCCACGCCGTGGCGTCGGGAATCCCGCGGCTGAAGAGCACATCGAGACGGTCGGTGCCTGCTTGAGAGACGAGCGCCGACGCGGCTGCATGAGGCAGGTCGCGCAGGATGACTCCGGCTGCGCGACCCCGCAATCACCCCAGCTCCCAGAACTCCCCGCTCAACCCCGCATCCCTTAGCAGCGCCCGCCTGACCCGGGCCGAATAGGGCCGCCATGCGTCGTCAAGCCGCCCCGCGTACCAGTCCCGGCTCAACTCGCCTAGTACCTCGACCGGCACGATGGCGCCGGGATCGCCGCCCCGCCCCCGCTCCCACGCTCTGGCATCCCCCTCCGACCGGAAGGCCACGATGTTGCGTCAGGTGAAGCCGATGTCGTCCCAGAAGTCGCGCACGGGCACCGCGAGGCGGACGACGGCTCCGCGCGGCCCGGCCCGGCCACGCGTCATGGTCAGGTCGAAACGCGTGCCCGAATAAGGGCAGCGGGCACGCGTGCGGCCATCGGTGCCGCAAAGGACGGGAATCGCCAGGGCATCCCAGGCGCAGTTGGCCCAGTACGCGCCGGTCGGCGTCTCGACCCGGTACGGCGTGGGCACCGCCGAGAAGGGGTGGGCCATCCAGACTTCGCCGTGTTCGTCCAGCGCCAGAACGTATGCGTCGGCGAGGAAGCGAAGGACCCGGTCGATCTCGGCGGCGGCCGCACCGAGGTCAGCGGCAAGCTCGGCGCGGGAAGGCACCGTCCCGGTGTCACGGATCCGGCGGTACAGGTGGCCACGGAGACGCCACGCGAAGGCTTCGGTGGGCGGTATCATGGGGTTCGCGCGGCAGCCCGGCGCCTTCCTGCCAACCACGAATCCAGGCTCAGCCGGTCCTCTTCGAAGAGCGCCAGCACCACGATCAGCTGATCTCCGGGGTCTTGCCGTCCAGGACTTGGTGCTGGATCCCCCGGCCCGAGTGAAAGGGATTCAGAACAACGGCGTGTCTGGTGACCAGGGTGTCGAAAAAATGCCGCAAGCCGGCCAGGCCGAGCGTGACGCGGTGGAACTCCACATCCTCGCGCTCGCAAAACTCGAGAAACCATCCGACGGCCCGGGCTCCGGATGCGGAAACGCCGCGTGAATCCAACCCCCGCAAAAAAGCGCCTCCGATTTCTCCGCGCGGATTAGCTTGAATCTGGAACCATTCGCGTCTCTGTGTAGGTTCCTGCAACGTGGAGGCTGCCTCTGCCATCTTTGGCAATACGCTTGCCGAACACTTTTATGCAGTCTCCGCTGTTGACGACTCGAGCCGTGATGTAGAAACCGTCTTCTGTCCGGTCTTTCACTCCGTCGAAAACTGACTTGGAGCTTTGCACCGTAGGCCACGCGTTGATGGAGTGGACGTCGATTTTCCAACCCGGAGTAGCTTTCACGGGCCACTGGACATTTTGGGGGCCCCTGCAATAGCGGTTTCTTTTGGCAAATTTGAAGGTTCGATCTCTAGTCTCCATTACCATTGGAGGTTCTGCGTCTGCTTCGCTAGGTTGATTTGTCCCCTGTTCCGCTATTGGTAAGACACCTGGGCCAGCAGGAGCAGGACCGGGACCAGTCTCCGGCTGATCAAACCCAACACGAACCAGAGCTACGACCAAGAGAAGGCTCATAGAAGATATAACTATTGCCAGGGGAATCGCCTGCCATCTTGGCCAGTCTCCGGTTTTCCGAAACGCCCCCCAAAAGGTGATAAGAGCCGTCATGCTGGTTAGGGCCGTGGCCAGGAAACTGAGTGCTGTCATGCTTGGTTATCTCTTCCTGTCTTAGTTGGGCCGCTCCCACCATGAGAGCGTCCAGATACTCAATCGTAATTGGTTCTACCGACCGGGCGGCCGCGCCGATCGTAGGCAGTCCACTCGTTGCAGCGTTGTCCGTCACAATACTGCCCGGTCCAGCTCAATTTGGACTCCTCCTCGTATCCAGCCCACAATCCGTTCCGTATCCCCTGCGTGTAGGTTACCCACTCTCTGTCCCCGTTCGAGACCTCAGAAGACCATTCACCATGTCTCTTCCCCTTGTCCAGAGTGCCCTTCTCTACAACCTCATAGCTTCCCCCGGACCATCTGAGCGTCCCTGAGCCCTGAGCCAATCCCTTGGCACACTCTCCCGTCCAAGACATGATCGCGTCTTCCCGAACTTGATCCCAGACGTAGCAACCTGGCTTGTCGGACAGCTCCACCCAGCAGGAATCTCCCGGGGACTTCCCCTTGCAACGATCCTGCTCCGGAATGTCGGGCTCCGGTTTGGGGGCCGGTCGTGGAGCTGGCTCTGGCTGGGGAGCCGCCTGTCGGGACCGGGGCGGCGGAGATTCCTGCCGTGTCTGTCGGCTCCCGCCCGGAGCCGGGTCGTCGTCGAACGTGTAGTTGATGTCCCACCGGTCAATCAACGGCTGCTCAGTATGGAAGATCAGGAGGTACGTCTCCTCCTGCACGGCCTGGAGCGGCCGCATCCCGTTGGGCATCTGGATCAAGCCCCAGTGACCGGCCCACTCGATAGCCCCGGGCATCCGCAAATCCGGATTCGCGGTCCAACTGTGGCAGGGAGGCCAGTTCGAATCGATTTCGACGAAGGCACGCAGGTAGTCGAGTCCCTTCTGGGTGCTATTGTAGACCGAATAGGACACCTGCCAGATGTGGATCGGTTGGCCGTGGTTGTCCTTGATTTGCTCGTACTTCTTCTCTGGGACACGGTCCTCCGGAACATCGCACGTATAAGCGTTGTAATGCGTGACCCGGAAGGACGCCTGAAACTGGATGCCGTCCTGGTCGTAGAGGATCTCCGCCTGGGACGGGTGAACCGTCAAGAGAAAGGCAAGGGGGAGGACAGATAGCAGGGCCCTCATGACATGGACCCCCTTTCGCGTCTGGCCTGTCGCAGAGATGGCGGAGCATCCACTGACACCTGGTCTCGGTAGGGACAATCCAGCCTCTTAACGAATTGATCGGATCAGACGCCAGAAGACGACCTTCCGACACGCCATGCAGGCGGGGAACGCCTCCCGGACCAGCTTTCTCTCCCGGTGGCGGCACTCCGCTTCGTACAGGCCAGGGATTTCACAGCGATCCCCAGTCTTGGCGATGCGGCGATCGTCTAAGGGAGGGTCCGTTTCCCCGGCGGCCAATTCCGCAGAAACTATCTCCTGCTCACTCACCGCAGTTTTTCCTGATGCCATGATTCCCATGACTTGGACCAGCTTCCATGGAATTCCAACAAGCAGCAAATGACTTCAATCAATTATGGTCCGAAGATGGGGGAATTGCGAGTTGTTAAGTGTATATGTGATTACAATATGAGGAGGCATGGTGAATATTTCATGTTATTATGCGCTGGGACGCGATTGTCGATGGACGAGAGACTCTACGGGTCCCAAAATCGCCGCCGGGATCCCGTGAACTCATGGCGCCTCTGAATCGAGTCCCCGTCTGGGTTTTTGCGAGGATGGACCAATGAAGAGCCGCGACGAACTGGAACGGGAGAACCAGGCGCTGCGGGAGCGCATCTCCAAGTTGAGCGCGGCCAGCCTGCGTATCAGCGCCAGCCTGGACGTCAACGTCGTCCTGCGCGAAATCGTGGCCAGCGCCCGCACGCTGACCGGCGCCCGGCGTGGCATCATCGTGGCCACCGACGAGTCGGGGCAGGTCCAGGAATACGTCCTGTCCGGCCCCACTCCCGACGAGCAGCAACGGCTCGAGCGCTGGGCCGACGGACCGCGGTTTTTCGATCACCTCCAGAACCTTTCGGGAGTGCTGAGGCTGAACGACTTGTCCGGCTACGTCCACTCGCTGGGGTATTCAGCGTTCCCAGTGCCGTCGAGGGCCTTTCAGTGCACGCCCCTGCGGCATCGGGACGTGCACGTCGGCAACTTCTCTCTCGCCGGGAAGGAAGGCGGGCAAGAGTTCACGAACGAGGATGAAGAGGTCCTGGTGATGTTCGCGGCCCAGGCGGCGACGGCGATCGCCAATGCCCGCACCTACCGGGACGAACAGCGGGCCCGGGCCGACCTGGAGGCGCTCGTCGACACCTCGCCGGTGGGCGTCGTGGTCTTCGATGTCCAAACCGGAACGCCGCTGTTGTTCAACCAAGAGGCGAAGCGGCTGGTCGAAGGCCTGCGCACACCGGACCGTTCCCCGGACCAGCTGCTGGAGGACCTGATGCTCCGTCGCGCCGATGGGCGGGAGATCGCCCTCAAGGAGTTCCCCTTGGAGCATGCGCTGAGTGTGGTCGAAACCGTGCGCGCCGAGGAGATCGTCCTCTCGGTCCCCGACGGACGGAGCGTCACCACGCTGGTCAACTCCACCCCGATCCTTTCCGGGGATGGCGGGATCGAGTCCGTCGTGGTCACCATGCAGGACCTGGCGCCGCTGCAGGAGTTGGAGCGCTTGCGAGCCGAGTTCCTGGGCCTGGTGAGCCACGAGCTGCGGACGCCGCTGACCTCCATCAAGGGATCGGCCACCAACGCGCGGCGCACCTCGCCGGCTCCGGACCCGGCCGTCGTGCAACAATTCCTCCGCATCATCGAAGAGCAGGCCGATCGCATGGATGGCCTGCTCGACGACCTGTTGGACACCGGGCGCATCGAGACGGGCGCGTTGTCGGTCGCCCCCGAGCCCACGGAGGTGAGCCTCCTGGTGGACCAGGCCAGGAACACGTTCCTGAGCGGGGGCGGCCGGCACCCCGTCCGCATCGACCTGCCCCCCGATCTGCCCCGGGTGCTGGCCGACGGGCGGCGCATCGTCCAGGTCTTGAACAATCTCTTGTCCAACGCGGCCAAGTACTCTCCCGAGTCCTCCCCCATTCGGGTCTCCGCCCTACGGGACGGCGTCCATGTGGCGATCTCGGTGTCCGACGAAGGCCGGGGGGTGTCCCCGGATCTGTTGCCGCAGCTGTTCCGGAAGTACACGCGTGTCGCCAGCGGCCGCGTGATCGGAGGATCCGGCCTGGGCCTGGCCATCTGCAAGGGGCTGGTGGAGGCCCACGGGGGGCGCATCCGGGCCGAGAGCGGCGGGGTGGGCCTGGGCACGCGTTTCACCTTCACGATTCCGGTGGCCGACGAGGCCGCAGCCGGCTTCGCACGGGACACCGCCCGCACGGCTCGGGAAGGAGGAGGGCGAACGCGCATTCTGGTGGTGGACGACGATCCGCAGACGCTCGGCTACGTCCGGGACTCCCTCGCGGCGGCCGGATACTCGCCGCTTCTCACCGGCGACCCGCGCGAGGTGCCCCGCCTCATCCGGACGAAGAGACCCCGGCTGATCCTGCTGGATCTGATCCTGCCCGGGACCGATGGGGTCGAGTTGATGCAGCAGGTCCCCGAGATGGCCGATCTCCCGGTCATCTTCATCTCCGCCTACGGCCGGGACGAGACGATCGCCAAAGCCCTGAAAGCCGGCGCCGACGACTACATCGTCAAGCCCTTCTCGCCGACGGAACTGGTGGCGAGAGTCCAAGCCGCCCTGCGGAGGCGCAACGAGCCGCGCGAACCTTTTCGGTTCCTGGATCTCGCTATCCGCTACGACGAACACCGGGTGACCCTGGCCGGCCGGCCGGTGTCATTGACGGCCACCGAATACGACCTGCTCCGGGTGCTCTCGGTCAACGCCGGACGGGTCGTGACGTACGATTCCCTGCTGCGCCAGGTGTGGGGCCGTCAGATCTCCGCCGACCGCCGGCTGCTGCGCACCTACGTGCAGAGGCTTCGCCGCAAGCTGGGCGATGACGCCGCCCGGCCGGTCTACATCTTCAACCAGCGCCAAGTCGGCTACCGCATGCCCAGAGAAAACGACCCGTGAGAACCCTGATGATCTGGAGAGAGCAGCGGCCGGCAAAATAGAGGCTGGCGATCAGATCAGACCCTCCAGAAGCTGTTCCAGAAACCGGCCGAGCACTGGCGATCGGTACCGCCGCCGCGTCCGTCACCAGCACTTTCCTTGGCCTTCCCTCACCGGGACTCCGGAGCGAGTTTCGGTTCAGCTCCACCCGCCGCCCGCTCCCGCGGAAGAGCCAGATTCGTGACTCTTTCCGTGGCACCACCGGAAAAAGGGCACGTTGTTTCAAGAATTCACCATATTTTCGCCAAACTGGGCTCTGAAGTTACTCTATTTACACTTCGTTTTTGTATGGTTCTAAGGATTGTATTTTTGGCTCTTTGAAGACCGCTACTCCGCTCAGTTTCTTCCGAGGAATTTCACGGTGAGTGACGCGATTCCACCTTTTCTTGGGCAAGGTGATTATCCACGTGAGTAGTAGAAGACCTCTGGCCTGGGCGTTGATGGTCGGCGTGGTGCTGGGTGCCGGTCTCCACATTGGTCGAGGGATCGCCTCGGCCGCCCCTGGAAGATTACGGACTCCATCCGACCGCTGGGCCTATGATCTCCAACGCGCCTTGGCACACCAACGCATGGAAAACACAATGTACGCTTCCACGCCGTCTCCCGCGGGTGTGGACGTGATGTGTCCTGTCCTGAGCGACGGCCGACGCGGTCCACCGATTGGGTTGGACTTTCGCGGTGCCTTCTTAAAGTCCGATACCAGGGAGTATTCCGCCAAGTCAGATGAAACGGAGTCGAATTCGGAATCGGCCCTGGACTTCTTTCTGAACCACATCTCCGATCCTATCGTGCAGGCGAAATGCATCAACTGCCACGTCGAAGGCGGCGTGTCTGGGCACACCCGTCTGATTCTCCATCCATCTTCGAACCCCGACCATGGAACCCTCAACTTGGCAGTCTTCGAGAATTTCCTGGCCGATGTTGAAGACGGCGCCACGCTGATCCTGAACAAGATCCAAGGGGTGAACCATGGCGGCGGGATTCAGGTCGCGTCCGGATCGGACGACTTCGCCAACATGGAAACCTTCCTCGGCCTTCTAGGCTACGGCGAGGATTCCGGTCCCGAGCTTTCTCCGGAGACACTTTTCGACACGGTCACGATGGCGTCGCCGGGGAAGACTTTATGGCGGGCCGCATTGATCTTCGGCGGGAAAATCCCGACGAGGGAGGAACGTGAGGCGGTCGACAACGGCACCGAGGAGGATTTGCGGACGGCGATCCGCAATCTGATGACGGGACCAGGATTTCACGAGTTTCTGATTCGATCGAGCAATGATCGATTGCTCACTGATCGGCATCTTGGCGAGGTGATAGATGGATTTGCGACCCGTTTCGTCGACTTCGCGAACCTGAACTCGAAGAAGCGTGTTGCGGCGCTGGACAAAGGATTCGACAATCCGAACGAGGATGGAGAAGTTGCTCATTGGCAAAATAGAGTCCAATTTGGTTTCAGCCGCGCCCCCCTCGAGTTGATCGCGCATGTGGTGGAGAACGATCTCCCTTACACGGAGGTTCTCTCTGCGGACTACATCATGGCGAATCCGATGGCGTCGGAGGCATACGGTGCTTCGGCGCAATTCGATGATAACGAAGATCCCCTGGAGTTCAGGCCTTCGGAAATCGTCAGCTATTACCGGGATGATGATTCGAAGGTCGTCGAGGAACTAAGGAATATCGGAGTACGTATTCTCGATCCCGGCAACCTGAGCACGGACTATCCTCACGCGGGCATTCTCAACACGACCGTGTTCCTGTTGCGCTACCCTACGACCCCTACGAACCGTAATCGTGCCCGGTCACGTTGGACCTACTATCACTTCCTGGGGCTCGACATCGAGAAATCGGCGTCGCGGACGACGGATCCGGACGCGCTCGCCGACACCGACAACCCCACCATGAATAATTCGGCGTGCACGGTTTGTCATCGCGTCTTGGATCCCGTCGCCGGAGCGTTTCAAAACTATGGAGAAGGAGGGGATTATCGGGATGAGTGGGGAGGACAGGACTCTTTGGATGGACTCTACAAGTATCCGGAGGATGGTTCATACACCCCCTATCAGGACGGTGATACCTGGTATCGCGACATGCGCGAACCGGGATTCAATGGTTTGAGCGCGCCGGATGCGGACAACAGTGTGCGGTGGTTGGCGGAACAGATCGCGGCCGATGATCGGTTTGCCGAAGCGACGGTGAAATTCTGGTGGCCGGCGATCATGGGCGCCGAGATCGCGACACCACCGGAGGACGCGAACGATAGCGGTTTCGAAGGGATGCTGCTGGCGTCCAATGCCCAAACTGCCGAGGTGGAGCGACTCGCCGAAGCGTTCCGGGCGGGCATCGCCGGCGGTGACCCTTACAACCTGAAAGATCTCCTCGTCGAGATCGTGCTTTCACCTTGGTTTCGTGCCGAATCGGTCTCCGACGACGACCCGGTGCGGATGGTGGCGTTGCGGAACGCCGGTGTCGAGCGGCTACTCACGCCCGAAGAGCTGGCCTGGAAGACTCAAACGATCACCGGGTACAGTTGGGGAAGAAAGCTTCGGACCTACCTCGATTCCAGCGGTGACATCACTAGAGAACTGACCAACAGTGGCAGGTACCGTCTAATTTACGGCGGAATCGACTCGGACGGCATCACGGAACGGGCGGATGACATGACGGCTTTGATGGCGGCAGTCGCCCAGAGTCATGCCCTCGAATCCAGTTGTCCCATCGTGCAACGGGAGTTCTTGCTTTGGCCGGAGGAGAACCGGCGTCTTTTCAGTGGAATCGACAGGAACGTGTCGCCGATTTCAGAAATGTCAGGCGACACGGTAATCGAGTCGAAGTCCTGGGCGGAACCAGAGACGAATTCGTGGACCGTTTCATTGAGTGCCGGCCCCAAAAACGTGCGGCTGGAATTTCTGAACGATTTCTGGGATCCCGAAACTGAAGACGACCGAAACCTGATTCTGGACGAGGTGGTTGTCTTTGATGCGGCCGGCACGATCGTTGAACGCATTGAACTCGAAACCCTGGATCCGGCGGATTGTCAAGGACCGCACTGGAACGAGGCTTTGCGGAGGCGTGATGGATACGGCCTTTACTGCGATCATTCACGGCTGGATGTGCCGGTGTCGATCCTCGTAGATGGGAATTACCGAATCGAGGTCGTCGCATATCAAGAGGCGGCCGGTGAAGAACCCGCGATGCTGGGGATCGTGGTCGAATCCAACATCGAGAGTTCGCAGGGTGCAAAAACGATTCGTCGAAAGCTGGTCGAACTGCACGAGAAACTCCTCGGGGTGACGGTGACGGTCGACTCGGCAGACGTGGAAGCGGCATTTCAATTGTTCGTGGAAGTGTGGGACCGCAAACGCCAGACTGACGGTTGGCGAGGCGAAAGTGTGGACTGTCCTATCTACGACGACCTCTTTTTTGAAGGAATCGCGGATGATGTCCTGCAGTATTACCCGGACGAGAGCGGCTTCGTTTACTCCGATTTCAACTGGGATCGCGTGGGAGACATCGTGCAAGAAGTCGGTTGGTGGGGCCAACAAGGGTTTCGCAACCCGGTCATCCGGTCGTGGATCGTGGTGCTGGCCTATTTCATGATGGATCATCGCTACCTGTTTCTCTGAGGGGATGCAATGAAACGGCGAACCTTTGTCAGAGGTCTGTTGGCCCCTGCGGTTGGTGCGGTGTCGGGATTCCACCTGCCGCTGGCGAACGCCGCCGACTACGCCGGCAAGCTGTTCATCTTCGTTCAGGCGGATGGAGGGTGGGACCCGACAAGTCTCTGCGATCCGAAGACGAATACGCCCGGCGAAAAGGTCATCAACCACTGGGCCGAGACGGGAGAGGCCCAGCAGGCGGGGAATCTCTTCTACGCGAATTTCGCAAACAACGCGACGTTCTTCGAAAAGTACTACGACCGGATGCTGGTCATCAACGGGGTCGACGCACAGACGAATTCCCACTCGGCGGGGATCATCCACAACTGGAGTGGCCGGGTCTCGGAAGGATATCCCAGCATGACCGCTTTGCTCGCGGCCCATCATGGACCAGAGTTGTCGCTTGCCTACCTCAGTTTCGGGGGATTCTCCAACACCGCCAGTCTTACAACATTCACCCGGTTGAACGCGGCAGATTTGCTCCGCAATATTGCGACCCCGGAACTCAGCCAGTGGAATCATTCGGAGTCGTATCTCAGCCAAGACGCCTGGGAAACATTGAAGACCTACCGGACGGCCAATATCGAGCGGCTGGCCGAGGCGCCCCAGCTTCTGCCCAGAGCGGCCCGCAATCGCAGACTGTATGCTGCGGCGCTCTCGCCGGAAGCTACCGAGGGACTGAAAGCGTATGCCGCCCTCATTCCACCAAATGACGAGTTGGAGCAAGAGGAGCAGTTCGGACGACTGGAAAGCGATTTGCGGCGTCAAGCCCAGCTCACGATCCTGGCATTCAAGGCGAGGGTCGCCGTCAGTGCCGATCTCTTCCTGGGTGGCTTCGACACCCATGCCAATCACGATGAAGATCACACTTGGCTGTTGGGAAACTTGACGGATTCCGTGGACTATCTGTGGGAGCTCGCGGAGACCCATGAGGTGGCCGACCGCCTGGTCGTGGTCATGGGATCGGATTTCGGCCGTACCAACCACTACAACGTGGACGAGGGGAAGGATCACTGGCCCATCGGCAGCTTCATCGTGATGGAGAAGAACCAATCCTGGACCAACCGGGTCGTGGGGGAGACCGACGCCCTGCACTTTGCGCACAAGATTCACCCGACCACGCTGCAGCAGGACGACACCCACGGAAACATCATCCATCCGAAGCACGTTCACAAGGCGCTGCGCCGGCACTTCGGGATCGAGAACTCCCTGGGAGCCCAACGGTTTCCGTTCCACAACACCGAGGACTTCGCGTTCTTCGAATAAGTCACTAGAGAAAGGTTCCTACTAGCCGGGCGGGCGACCCGCGCCAGTGGATTGTGCGGGACCCGTGGGAGAAAAGGAGGAAAAAAGGCGATGGGTAGACCATCCTGTGTTATCAGCGGGCCGCTTCAAGTAAAGCGTATTGCAGCCGGCAAGAGAATACTGCTTCTAGATCTGGTAGTCGAAATCACAGGCCGCTATGGGACACACAAAATTACGGTGCCCCGGGATTTTGAAACTGACTACAGTTCGATTCCTACCTGCCTCCACTTCGTGGTGAGATGGTCCAAAGTGGACATTGCCGGAGTGGTCCATGATCGCCTGTATAGCACCGGTGAGATTTCCAGGAGGAAGGCCGATTGGGCTTGGTTTCTAGTGGCCATTTCCGGTGATCATTGCGCCAATTGGTTTCAGGCTCTCTTGTGTTGGCTGGCACTCAGAGGATTCGGCGTGAAAGCGTGGAATGACCATGCCAAAGAAAACGACGCAGAGACGGAAAAGACGCCACTCTGGACGGTAATTCCTTGTGGCGCCGCTTTTTTTTACGCGTTGGATTTACTCTGCACAGTGCTATGGGGACTTCACCACAATCTGTCGTGGGAGCTGATTGGTACTATCTTACGATGGTTGATTCCCGAGTGTGATTGTCCTTGAACGGGCGGACCGACTCGCGACTGCCGGGGCCGCGTGGGACAGATACTCTCCGCCATGATCAAGACTACCCGAGGAGGCTTATTATCAAAGACCCCTGGGAGGGAGGAGCGATGAGACTTATAGTTGAAGAAGCACCAGCTTCCACTGTGCTCCACTTGGCCTAGAAAAATCTAACCAGCCCTTCGTGGCCTTCCCCTCTCCTGTCTGTGGCCATACTTGGGAGAACACCCGATAACTGAAATTAACGGTCGTTCTCCGGAAAAGCGGAGGCTGGTTCTAAAGGGAGTTTGTCGGGGTTCTGGCGGCTCTTCCAGGGGGCTTCGAGCCGACCGGAAACACGGTCCAAAAGAAGAGGCTCAGCCCCCCTCAGAAGGAGTCTGGCTATAATAAGATCAACTTTATCGTAATCTAAACCACGCCCCTGACAGACCCTATTCCCCGCCGGAAGAGGCGCTCGATCCCCTCTTTTTTCCCAACCCGATGAGCCCATCCGGACACCAAAATCGCATTGATCCCTGACGGAATTATCCCCACCCGAAGGAGGTAGGCGCCATGAGAAGTCTGACGGGCACGAATGGAGGATGGCTCAGGAACACGACGGCGGGGGGACTCGTTCCCCTGCTGCTTCTCGCGAGTCTGCTGGGCTGCACCGCGAGGCACCTGCCGGACTGGTCCACGGTGCAGGCCGTGAAGCCAAACACCAAGACTGAGGTGACTCTATACAAGGAACGGACTTTACCGACAATAATTCGAGGCCCTGCCGAGTCGGCTCTCAGCTATAGGAGGCCCGTATAAGGGCACTGACAATTGTAGACGCCCAGTGCCGTCAACCGTGAGCATGCCGCCTGGATCTCCTGCTGTCTAACCTGGATCTGCTACGGAGTGGAAGAGCTACCCGCCGCAATCGCGCACTGCGCCCCGCCCGCCCGCAGGGCGAAGATATGCGCCTGAAATTCCACCGTCGAGGGACACCACGAAAGACACAGAGAGGCGTGCGGACGCATTACTCTCGCCCATCGATTTGCCGGCTTTCTCCACGCTGCAGATCCTCATCGGCAGGACTCCGACCGGTCGCTCTCAGTTTTCGATGTCCTCCTTGTCCTTTTCCTGCTTCCGTATCTCCTCCGCTTCTATCGTTGCCTCACAGGAACAGCACCCCATCGTCTCAGGTTTTGTGGCTTTCTCCCGCTCTCCGTTCTTCACGTGACTATGCCACGCGAAGATGCCGACACAGACGACAGCCGCCCACGCTAGAGCGTTGAGCAACCAGAATCCGTTCACCTGCCTTCCTACTTTGAAAAACAATTTGTCCCAAAAGCACTTTCCGGCACCGCACTTGAAGGGGACGATCTCCCCATTGTTCGGGTCCAGCGTCCAGAGTTGATTGTACTTGTAAGCGTAGTCGTGAATCAGTCCAGGGATCAGGAAGAGACCTGTCGGACTCAAGAAGAACCAAAGCAATCGAGGGATAGAGGCCCCGTCGAACTCAAAACCTTTGGGGACAATGAGCTTGATGGTCCTGCTACCTTCTTTGAACGGATAGCACCAGTCCTTCACAACTTTCCATCTCCGGGGTTCTATCAGCCACACGAAGGGCTTTGCGTAGAAGCACCGATTCTTGGTCGGTATCGGCAGTGGCTTCAATAGTGGCATATCTGCACGGCAAATTGCCGGGCTTGAATTTTCATCTTTTATGAAGGCTCGATGAATCAGCCAGGCGTACAGAAGGACTACCACGAACCATGTGAAGAATGTTCCCAGAACGCAGACGATCCATCCGAAAAGGGTTGAGGGATAGCGGAATAGAGTCGAAAGATCGACGTCGAAAATCCGATCTGGAACGGTCGTGAAAAGGAGCACCGTGAAGATCCCCATGAAAATGATGGAGGATAGTTTTTTCCGCATAGGCGCCCCTTTCATAATTGCTCAGAGAGATGTCGTTAGTCTGTCAGTTTGCCGCGAGGCGGCTTTTCCTCTATCGCACTCGCTTCCGTTCGCGGTCGGATCCGCCACACGGGACGAGGGGCGTCGCCCCCTTGCATCAAGTGGCAGGTCTTCGTCATCATCTCCGCCTCCAGGTTCCGGATCTCAGTTCCGGTATTGATTCCACCTGCTTTCCGGCGGTCCGGGAAGAGAACATCGTTGACGGGTTGGTCCGCTGCCACGAGGAGGGCTTCGGCAACCGTTGGATTCTCGTTGTGCCGGGCCGCCGCATGCAGAGGCGTCAGCACGGTTGCGGCAAGCAGCAGAACGAGCATGGGGGTCTCCTCATGTCGGTCACGGGTTCAGCCGGTCGATCTCTTCACTCTTCAAATAACTTTTGCATGAAGGTCTCCCCCCGCGAGTAGTTCACCCGGAGAGTGACCTGTCCGCTCTCATCCTTTAACACCCACGTACCGGTCCGCGCTCCTCCCGAGTAAGGACCCTCGGCAACATTCCAGAGAGCGCCGCCTACGTAATCGGCCACGACCCACTGGCCTTCCCGACGTCCCTTTTCAAAGTGTCCGATCTCCACGATTTCCCTGCCCTCAGTGGACCACTTCAACTCCCCCTGTCCCTGAGCGACTCCGTCGACACACTCCCCTGTCCAGACCCGGGAGATGCCCGGACCAGTCCCGGCCGTTCCCCGGAACTCCTCGAACCAGACATGGCAGTCCGATGGGCTGTCCACTCTCCTCCAGCAGGGAGTCCCGTGCTGTTTCCCCTCGCAACGATCCTGCTCCGGAATGGCGGGCTCCGGTTTGGGAGCCGGTGCAGGAGCTGGCTCTGGCTGGGGAACCGGCTGCCGGGACCGGGGCTGCGGAGATTCCTGCCGTGTCTGTCGGCTCCCGCTTGGAGTCGGGTCGTCGTCGAAGGTGTAGTTGATGTCCCACCGATCAATGCCAGGCTGCTCAGTATGGAAAACCAGGAGATACTTCTCCTCCTGTACGGCTTGGAGCGGACGCATCCCGTGGGGCATCTGGATCAGGCCCCATATACCAGCCCACTGGGGAATCTCACTGACGGGCAACTCGTTGATGTTCCAGCCCGATGACTTGTCCCAATTATCGCAGGGAGGCCAGTTCGACCCGACATCCACGAAGGCACGCAGGTACTCGATCCCCTTCTCGGTGCCGTTGTACACGGAATAGGACACCTGCCATAAATGGAGCGGACGGCCTTGGTTTGCCTTCAGCTCCTCATATTTCTCGTCGGAGTGCTTCTCTTCCAACACGTTGCAGGTGTAGGCGTTGTACCGGAAAACGCGGACAGAAGCCTGAAACTGGATCCCGTCCTTTTGGTAGAGGATTTCCGCCTGCGTGAAAGCGCCGGCCCAGAGTATTGTTGTCCATGCCAGACTAAGAGTCCCTATTCGACGTCCACCCATTTGCCTTCTCCGTTCACGAACTCCGCCTCTGCCACGACCTTTCCCTTCTCGTGGGTCATAGGCAACCACTCGTACTGAACCCAGCGACCGTGCCTTTCTCCATCCACATACAGGCCCTCTTCCACCGTGGGCCTGGGGCCCTCGTTGTTCCTCTCAGTCCAGAACCCATGCTCCTCCCCGTTGACATATGGCCCCTCCGAAATGAACCAGCCCCCAGAGTCGTGGCGCCAGTTCCCGTGGCGTTTGCCGTCGACGTATGGGCCTTCGGCCCTCCCTGCATGCACCCCGCCATAGGAATACTCATCCCAACGACCAACACGTTTTCCGGAATGGAAGGAGCCCCTTCCTCTCTTTCCACCTCCATCCTTCGGTCGGGACCAGTCCAGAATGCCCGAGCCATGTGTCCGTCCGTCTACACATTTTCCCGACCAGGAAATGGAGTATTCCGACTTGGTCAGGTCGGAATGCAGTTCATGCTCCCAAAAGTAACAATCCGGTGGACGGGCCAGTCGGACCCAACACTCGGGCTCCCAATACCGGCCCATACAAAGCGGGCTTGGTGGAGACCCCTGGGCCAAGACCAATTGAGAGGACAACAAGACAATTAAAACGGCGGTCGCAGCAACCATCATAAGCTCCCCCTAGAGCAGCGTCAGACAATAACGGGGCCGCCACTCCCTGACTTCAGCAGCACCCTCCGCTGGTTCGGATGGGGATCAGCGGAGCCCCTACCACATCGACTTGACCAGATTCCAGAAGACGACCTTCCGACACGCCATGCAGGCGGGGAACGCCTCCCCTTGCCGGACCAGCTTTCTCTCCCGGTGGCGGCACTCCGCTTCGTACAGGCCAGGGATTTCACAGCGATCCCCAGTCTTGGCGATGCGGCGATCGTCTAAGGGAGGGTCCGTATCCCCGGCGGCCAATTTCGCAGAAACTATCTCCTGCTCACTCACCGCAGTTTTTCCTGATGCCATGATTCCCATGACTTGGACCAGCTTCCATGGAGTTCCAACAAGCGGCAAATGACTTCAATCAATTATGGGCCGAAGATGGGGGAATTGCGAGTTTTTAAGTGTATATTTGGTTACAATTTGAGGTGATACGGTGAATATCTCATGTTATTATGCGCCGGGACGCCATTGTCGATGGACGAGAGACTCGGCGGGTCCCGAAATCGCCGCCTGGATCCCGTGAACTCCTGGCACCTTTGAATCGAGTCCCAGTCCGGATTTTTGCGAGGGTGGACCAATGAAGAGCCGCGACGAACTGGAGCGGGAGAACCAGACGTTGCGGGACCGCATCTCCAAGTTGAGCGCGGCCAGCCTGCGCATCAGCGCCAGCCTGGACGTCAACGTCGTCCTGCGCGAAATCGTGGCCAGCGCCCGCACGCTGACCGGCGCCCGGCATGGCATCATCGTGGCCACCGGCGACTCGGGGCAGGTTCAGGACTACGTCCTGTCCGGCCCCACTCCTGACGAGCAGCAGCGGCTCGAGCGCTGGATCGACGGACCGCAGTTTTTCGATCACCTCCAGAACCTTTCGGGAGTGCTGCGGCTGAGCGACTTGTCCAGATACGTCCACTCGCTGGGTTATTCACCGTTCCCGGTGCCGTCGAAGGCCTTTCAGTGCACGCCCCTGCGGCACCGGGACGTGCACGTCGGCAACTTCTCTCTCGCCGGGAAGGAAGGCGGGCAAGAGTTCACGAACGAGGATGAAGAGGTCCTGGTGATGTTCGCGGCCCAGGCGGCGACGGCGATCGCCAACGCCCGCACCTATCGGGACGAACAGCGGGCGCGGGCCGACCTGGAGGCGCTCGTCGACACCTCGCCGGTGGGCGTCGTGGTCTTCGATGTCCAAACCGGAACGCCACTGTTGTTCAACCAAGAGGCGAAGCGGCTGGTCGAAGGTCTGCGCACGCCGGACCGTTCCCCGGAGCAGCTGCTGGAGGATCTGATGCTCCGTCGCGCCGATGGGCGGGAGATCGCCCTCAAGGAGTTCCCCTTGGAGAATGCGCTGAGTGTCGTCGAAACCGTGCGCGCCGAGGAGATCGTCCTCTCGGTCCCCGACGGCCGGAGCGTCACCACGCTGGTCAACTCCACCCCGATCCTTTCCGGGGATAGCGAGGTCGAGACCGTAGTGGTCACCATGCAGGACCTGGCGCCGCTGCAGGAGTTGGAGCGCTTGCGGGCCGAGTTCCTGGGCCTGGTGAGCCACGAACTGCGGACGCCGCTGACCTCCATCAAGGGATCGGCCACCAACGCGCGGCGCACCTCGCCGGCCCCGGACCCGGCCGTCGTGCAACAATTCCTCCGCATCATCGAAGAGCAGGCCGATCGCATGGACCGTCTGCTCGACGACCTGTTGGACGCCGGGCGCATCGAGACGGGCACGTTGTCGGTCGCCCCCGAGCCCACGGAGGTGAGCCGTCTGGTGGACCAGGCCAGGAACACGTTCCTGAGCGGGGGCGGCCGGCACACCGTCCGCATCGACCTGCCCCCCGATCTGCCCCGGGTGATGGCCGACGGTCGGCGCATCGTCCAGGTCTTGAACAATCTCTTGTCCAACGCGGCCAAGCACTCTCCCGAGTCTTCCCCCATTCGGGTCGCCGCCCTACGGGACGGCGTCCATGTGGCGATCTCGGTGTCGGACGAAGGCCGGGGAGTGCCCCCGGATCTGTTGCCGCAGCTGTTCCGGAAGTACACGCGTGTCGCCAGCGACCGCGGGATCGGAGGGTCCGGCCTGGGCCTGGCCATCTGCAAGGGGCTGGTGGAGGCCCACGGGGGGCGCATCCGGGCCGAGAGCGGCGGGGTGGGCCTGGGCACGCGTTTCACGTTCACGATTCCGGTGGCCGAAGAGGCCGCGGCCGGCTTCGCACACAACACTGGCCGCACGGCCCGGGAAGGAGGGGAGCGAACGCGCATTCTGGTGGTGGACGACGATCCGCAGACGCTCCGCTACGTCCGGGACTCCCTCGCGGCGGCCGGATACTCGCCGCTTCTCACCGGCGATCCGCGCGAGGTGCCCCGCCTTATCCGGACGAAGAGACCCCGGCTGATCCTGCTGGACCTGATCCTGCCCGGAACCGATGGGGTCGAGTTGATGCAGCAGGTCCCCGAGATGGCCGGTCTGCCGGTCATCTTCATCTCCGCCTACGGCCGGGACGAGACGATCGCCAAGGCCCTGAAAGTCGGCGCCGACGACTACATCGTCAAGCCCTTCTCGCCGACGGAACTGGTGGCGAGAGTCCAAGCCGCGCTGCGCCGGCGCGACGAGCCGCCCGAACCCTTCCGTTTGCGGGATCTGGTCATCCACTACGAGGAACACCGGGTGACTCTGGCCGGCCGGCCGGTGCCATTGACGGCCACCGAATACGAACTGCTCCGGGTGCTCTCGGTCAACGCGGGACGGGTCGTGACGTACGATTCCCTGCTCCGCCAGGTGTGGGTCCGCCAGAGATCCGCCGACCGCCCGATGCTGCGCACCTACGTGCAGAGGCTTCGCCGCAAGCTGGGCGATGACGCCGCCAGGCCGGTCTACATCTTCAACCAGCGCCAAGTCGGCTACCGCATGCCCCAGAGAAAACGACCCGTGAGGATCCTCCATGGGGGCTAACGCCCGAACAAGCGAAACAGGATTTCCTTCGGCAAAGTCATCATCGCGACACCGGGATCAGTGGCAAGGTTGTGAAGATCCGGCTGCCGGGATCCATTTCCAAGACGACTCCCGTGAACCGCCCCTCGCCCGCCGCACTGCAGCGCACCGCTCCCACGAAGTCAGATGTATCGGTCTCGAACAACTGATCAATGAACTTGGCTTCTTGACCATTGGCTGCCAGCGGGATCTCGGCTTCCTCCAGCACGGCTCCCTTTCGCATCAACTGGCATTTCAGTGTCATCGGCTCCGCTTCCAGGTTGCGGATGGCCGCGCCGGTATTGATTCCGCCTGCTTGGCGGCGGGCCGGAAAGACGGCCGCGGGGACGGGTTGGCTGACCCCGACTCCGGCCACGCCGATGGCCGGAGCGTTGAAGCGCAGAACCCCACCGAGCGGCCCGTCAGAAACCACTCTTACCGATCCAACCCTCAACGTCCCTTCTCCAGTGGTGGAAATCGTCCGCTCGCCCAAGGGCTGGATCTTCGTCTCGATGGTCAAAGACCCTTCGTCGGTGAGTGCCAGACCGCCCGTCAGGTTCACCACCGAGTCACCGGCAATGGAGTTGCCCTTGGGATCGTAGAAGAAGAGGGTCGGGGTGGTGGCGGCCGAAGACACGTTCACCAGTACTACCTCGGAGGTGATGGATTCTCCGTTGGCGAAGTGCGCAAAGTTCAGGATCGTTGCCTGCTCTTTGGCCCCCACAGGCACCAGGGGCAGCGTGGTGAAGATCCGATTTCCAGGGTCCATCTCCAGGGCCACTCCGGTGAACATTTCACCATCCGGTGCCGTGCAACGAACCGACCCCACGAAGTCTGTCGTATCGGTCTTGGTGAACAACTCGTCGATGAACTTGGCCGTCTGTCCGTCGCCGTCGAGAAGAATGTCCTTCTCTTCCAATTCCGTGCCGCCTTGCATCAGCCGGCAACTGACTACGACGGGGGCGTCTCCCAGGTTCCGGATCGCCGCGCCGGTGTTGATTGCACCCTCCTTGCGGCGCGCCGGAAAGATGGCGTCCTGGACAGGCTGGCTGGCGCCGACCCCGGCGACCCCGATTGCCGGAATGTCGAAGCGCAGGACGCCGCCGACGGGACCGTCGGCCTCCACCCTCACTGATCCGGTCACCACCTCCCCCCGGCCGTGGGTCGATACCGTCAGATCCCCCAAGGGTTGCATCATTGTCCGGACCGTTATTGCTCCGTCGTGTTGACTCTCCAAGTCTCCTCCGACATCCACAATCGACTCTGCGGGAATGGGATGTCCCTCTTTGTTGTAGAAGGAGATCGTGGGACGGATCGGCGTGGTCCCCACGTTCATCAACACCAGGTCGGAAGTGATGGACGCCCCGTTGGCGAAATGCGCAAAGTTCAGATCTGAGGGTGGCGTCAGGACCCGGATCCGGTAGTTGCCAAGATCGGCAACGTAGAGATTGCCCGAGCTGTCCACCGCCACGGCAACGGGCGAGGCCAGTTGCGCTTTGGCCGCCGGTCCGCCATCGCCGTTGTAGCCTGCCTCCCCGGTCCCTGCAATGGTCGTGATGGTTCCCGAGGGATCCACTCGGCGAATGCGGTGGTTGCCGGAATCGGCGATGTAAAGGTTGCCGGAGCCGTCCACCGCCACGCCCGCGGGATAGTTTATCTGCGCCTCGGCCGCCGGGCCGCCGTCGCCACCGTAGCCCGGCTCCGTGGTGCCCGCAATGATACTTACGATCTCCGTGGCATCCACTCGCCGGACGTGGTCGTTGGAGATACTGGCGATGTAGACGTTGCCGGCCTGGTCCACCGCCACCCCTCCGTCCCGGGATTGCACCGGATCGTCGAAGGGTTCATGGGAGTTAGCGATTCCGCTCAACATCCCCGTAGGTTCTATGCGGCGAATCCCGAAGCTGAAGCTGCCGGCGATGTAGAGGTTGCCGGAGCCGTCCACCGCCACCCCTCTGGGTTTAGTAAGCCGAGCCTCGATTGCTCGCCCGTCCCAATCGAAGCCTCTCTCCCCCGTACCCGCGATGGTGGTGATGATTCCGGAAGTGTCCACCCGTCGAATACGATGGCTGCCGGTATCGGCAATATAAAGATTCCCGGCCTGGTCCACCGCCAGACCCGAGGGAAAAAAGAGTTGCGCCTCGACGGCCCGACCGCCGCCCCCCAGGTAGCCCGGCACGCCGGTACCGGCGATGGTGTCGATCGTGCCCGCAGGATCCACACGGCGGATGCGCTGGCTGTGGTGCTCGGCGATGTAGACGTTGCCGGCCTGGTCCACCGCCACCCCCACAGGAAAGTCCAACAGCGCCTCGACCGCCGGGCCACCGTCCCCACCATGACCCGGCTTCCCGGTTCCCGCAATGGTGTCGATTTTCCAGCCGGACTCTGCTTGCGTCCAGGTGGTTGCCGTCAGAAATATCCCGCTCATGAAGAGTTTGAGCAGAAAAGCCGCAGAGTGCTTCATGGTGATGATTTTGCTTGCAAGTAAGGAGTTCTCCTCTCCTTCAGGGTTGAGCGACCTCCAAGGTCGAGAACACGGATCGACCGTTGTTGATCAATACAAGCCCACGGTCGCTGTTTCTGTAACGAATATCGTCGACCACAATGTCGAGGTCCCCATCGAAGTCCCAGTCCTGCACGATGAGCCACTCAAACCAATGACTCTGAGCCCCATCCTCACTGTAGTTTTGGAGCAGTTCTTCGTTATCGATGCTGGATTCGGTGATGTCGGAGAACGTGCGGCGGTTGTCGCCTCCCTTCAGCAGTTGAAGGTACATCCCGTCATAAAAGCCTCTCCCAGGTTCTGATCCGGCGCGGTCCAGGAGCACGTCGTTGATGCCGTCGCCGTCGAAGTCGGCGACGTCGATATCTACGACTATTCCAAAGTCAGGTACCTCAGTCAGTGTGCTGGCTGTGCTGTTGACAAAACCGGGTTCCGGGTTTCCCCACAGTATGATGGAAGGCTCCTCATCCGATTCGTGACCGCCGATCAGTAGATCCAGGTGTCCGTCCCGGTCCACATCAATCAGTTCCGAGGTGTACCCCCGGACGAGGTCCTTCGGTAAATACGCCCTATTCAGGGTCATATTCCCCTTGCCGTCATTGATCAGGAGTGTGGCGGGGTGAGAATCGGTGGCGAATACATCGGTATCCCCGTCCCCATCGATGTCCCCCACGGTCACCGAGTGATGAAAGCCGATGATGTGGTCCAATCCTTTCGCCTTCTCCAGTCTGCCGTCCGTGGTGGACAAGTACAGCAACAAGGGGGCTCCGGGAAACGGGTCGGCGTCGTAACCATGATCGGCCACGATCACGTCCGCTTTGCCATCACCATTGAAATCGGCGACGACGGCTTTGCGGGGATGGTAACCGCCAGCGGTCGAGTCGATCAGTATTCGGTCATTCCGGCGGTAGGTCCCGTCGCCGTTGCCCAGCCACATCTCAAGGGGTTGACGCTTGACTGACAGCCATTTTCCGACGGCCCGGAACAGGTCAAGAACACCGTCACCGTCGAAGTCCGCGTATACGCGAGCAGTGGCAAAGTAAGGCCATCCCGTGTCTATATCGGTATAGTCCAACTTGCGGATTCCAGCGTATCCAGTAGATGAAACGTCCTTTTCGAATAGCGGTTCCAGACGGGAAAGCGAATCGGCCGTGCCGGCTGTGATGGTGCAATTCACCGTTTGTCCGCCGCAGAAGTGCTCGTCCGATTGTTTCCAGGAGTTGAACCTGTAGCCCACCTTGTACTGGGGGATGAACACTTCATCGAATTCATCATCGATCTGGATCTCACAGGTTTCTCCGGCGCCGCAGGAAAAATTCTTCGAGACCGTGCCGACCGCGCCACCCTCGGGTACGGAAACAACCAGCACCTTAGAAGCCGTCGTCTGCAGGGCGTTTCCCACCATCGTTGCGGCGAACACCGCAACCACCAACATCAACGTCATCGTGGGTCCAAGTCGCAAGCTGATCTCCTTTCTGCCGAGCCCGAATTGTCGGATGGAGTTGGGTCTTCCGCAAGCCCTGTTTGCTCGTCGCACAGCTCACGCGCGCAGTCCCCCGGGGAGCGAGGAAGACATCCCGGTGGGAACCGGAGAGGACCTCTCCCGGCGCTCGCCGCACTCGCGACGCTCCGCACTCCGGAAGACATCCATCAACTGAAATTAAAGGAAATCCTCAGGGAAAAAGAGGGAGTTTCCAGAGTTTCTCTGTTTCTCTCGGGAGGCGTGGATCAGCCCTCAGTAGCGGTGGGGATTGTAGCCGATCGGGCGTTGACGGTAGGGTCCACAAATGAAGCGAGATTATGATGCCTGAAAAGAATCCTCGTGGTGACTTCTGGGATACGGATTCGATGATTTGGAACGCCAAGTCGTTGCAACGGGCGGTGAAGGAATTGGAACGGTACGGATCCGAGTCTTCGACGTCGGACCCCTTACTTTTCCAGGGATCGGGAATGGCCGGGCCGATCCTCTTGTCGCTGGCGACAGAGATCGCACTGAAGGCCTGGCAGTGTCGAGAGCGGAAGAGCCCCCCTGATCGCACTCATGACTTGCTGGATTTGTTCAAAGGGTTGGAACCGGATACCCAAGAACTCCTTCAAGCAAGGATGCCAGGGTGGCCTGAGATTCCGAAGGAGACGCCATTCGTATACGGGTCGTTGTCCGAGCTATTGTGGTCTCATCGGGAGTCCCATACATACTGGAGGTACCTCCACGAAAAGCAATGGGGCGTGTTTCGAACCAGTGAACTCAGTCAAGCCTTAACGGTGATACTCAACGCCTACGGTAAGCGGTGGGGTGATTTCGCCTAAAGCACGGATACTTATCGGGTGAGTCGCCTGCCGAGAGACTAGCCTGGCTGCACTGCCCGCCGCTGAAGAGGAGTCTGCGGCGCGCCCCTTGTGGTGGAGCCTTTTCCTTCACTGGATCACGGTAAAGTACTTTGCCGACAATAATTTGAGACCCCTTCCGACACGGCTCGCGGCCATAGGAGGCCCGTGGCGCTTCCGGACCTGACGCTCCAGCTCCGGGATTCAGGGCGTTTCGCCGCCGCCGTGGCCGGCTTCTGGATGATCCTCCGGGACTCTCCCCACAGGGGACAGGCCACCCTCGACTCGATTCTTCGACTTGCCGAAGCAAGTTTGGGAAGGGACGAAGGAGGCTATCGCGCCGAGTTCGTCGAGTTGGTCCGAAAAGCCTCGACGATCTTGCTCCCTCGACGATCTTGCTCCATAATGAACCTACAAGTCCTGCTGGCCATCCAAATTGAGAGGCTCCTATTTCACTAAAAAGCCGGCACTAGAATCTCCAAATGTGTTGGGGCGGAGGGTAAAACAAAGCCGGAACGGAGCCTGAAACCTTCGGACCTGAAAGGGAGTACGGACAATGTTTGATCAACTCATCGAATCGTCGACGCAACGGGAGAGCAGGGGGCGGAGCCTGGTGTTCCTTTCTCTGGTGATTCATTTGACCATCCTGGGGGTTCTGATCGTCGTTCCTCTGGTCTACTACCAAGGGCTTCCCGAATACCGGTGGATTGCCAAGGAGGAGTTTCTGACTGCCGTAGTGGCCCCTCCGCCACCGAAACCCGAGATCATCGTCCCGAAACGGCCCCTCCAGGTGGTCAAGCTGGATCCCGCCCAGTTCGTGGCCCCCAGCGAGATTCCCGAGGCGATTCCCGTCCCCCTGGATGACATTCCGGAGGTCTCGGCCCTGGGCGGGATCATTGGTGAGAGCTTGGGAGGGGTTACTGTGGGGATCCTGGGGGAAATCCCGGGAGATCTGAACTGGGGAGTGACCCGTTCCGTTCCTGTCGATGCGCCGGAACCGGTGCTTCAACCGACGAAGAAGAACCCGATTCGAGTCGGCGGCAACGTTCAGGCCTCGCGACTGATCCACCGGGTGGAGCCCGAGTACCCCGAGTTGGCCAAGCGGGCCCGCGTGTCCGGTCTGGTCATCTTGCAGGTGATCGTCAGCGAGTCAGGCGCGGTCGAGGAGGTCAAGATCGTCCGCGGCCATCCGTTGTTGAACGACGCCGCCCTGCGGGCGGTCCGCCAGTGGAGATACTCCCCCTATTTTCTCAACGGCGAACCGATCCCCGTGACCGCGACCGTGACCGTGAACTTTGTGCTCCGGTGAGAGCCCGTTGGAGAATTCAGGCGACAGCCTCCCTGCCGGTGACCTTGTCCCGTCTCTTGCGGCGGTGCGCCTTTCTTCTCCCTACTCTTCTACAATGATCTGCTGGGAGTCATGTCGAAGGCGACTATTTCTCGGAGCTCCTCGACCGATTGAGAACGACCACCCCTCAAGAAGGTCCGTTGACTGAAATTAAAGGAAATTCGGCAGAAAAAGGGAGGAAGCGGCTGGGGGTTCACCAGTTCTCTCGGGAAGCGTGGATCAGCTTCGATCCTCCCGGGCACCGCCGACCCACTGGAGCCGGGCGTTGAAGAGCTTCGTCCTCGCCATTTTCGCGGCTACTATTGAATTCGAGTCGTTGCGACCACGAAGTCATCGAACGAGATGTACTCGTCCTTTGTCGGTGCCCACGTGTCGTCGCCGCCACCAAAGAACGTTGAAATATAGAAGCCAGAGATGGCGAAACTGGAAACGTCCCGAAATCGTAGATCGTTAACGTACAAGACTTCCGCCCCGTCAAACCACGCCTGCAGAACTCCATCGTTCCTTCCTGGAGCGTTCATTACGAATCGATGCTCGACCGTATGCCAGCGACCTGGTTCGAAGCGACGGTCCCAGGGGAAGTCCTCTCCGTAGATCCCGGGTTGATCGGGATGGTAGACGTACTGGACGGCAGCGCCACCGCGCCGCCACATCATGCGCCCGCTCCAACCGTCGCTGCCGTCAGGTCGGTTGCCCCCCGAATTGCCGGCTCCGCCGAACAGGCCCGGCAGCTTTCCGCCTTTCACAAATTCAAAGTCTTCCGCAAAACGCACGCGATAACTCACGTAGATCTCTTCGTATTCTCGCGCTAAACTGATCCGGGCCTGGATCGCTTGATTGCGGGAACCGTAGGTGCCGGCGGGGTATTTCAGACGCAACGAATGGCCTGAATACGCCGCCTCGCCGCCGATGATCTCCGCACGACCGGAACCCAAGCCTCCCGCCCACTCGACGCTCGGCCAATCGGATTGGAAAGCTTCAACTGTGTACTCTCCTAGTGGCGTTGCATCGAAGTCAGCCAGCAGGAGGATCGAGCTTGGCCGCATCGGCGCCACCGGCAGACTCGCCAGATTCCCGGGACTTGAACGTAGCACGGTGGCCGCTACTTGTCCGTTCGATGGAATGACCTCCAGAACACCCTGGAAATCCGTCAGTCTGGGGGTCGGATCGTCCCAGACGAACTCGTCTAGAAAGCGGGCCACGTGCCCTCTGCCTGCCAACGGATCCCCAGACACCGCGCCTGTACCGACGACCGCACCCTTCAAGTCCAGGAGCCTCACCTGAAGGGACGTCTCCTCGGCATTCAGATTCATCACGGCCACACCCGTTCGGATGTCCGTGTCCCCTGAACGACTTTCCGCCGGCGCCCGAAAACCTGACAACGGCACGCCGCTGCCCACCCCCGCCACACCAAGATTGAAGGCCCCTCCGTCAAATACGACAACGCCGCTCAGCGGCCCATCCGATGTGACGGTCACCGATCCCGTCACGACCGGACCTTCTCCGTCACTCGCGAAGACAGCCGCGCCGCCGGGCGCGATGCGGAAGACCTCCGTTTCTCCTGACACCCTCTCTCCGTTCAGGACCACGTTCAGAGGGGCTCCATCATCGTCCAACAGTTCCAGCTTTGCGTTGGCCGCTTCCTCCGAACCCACGGTCAGGAGACTGATCTGACTGATCAGACCACCCCCATTGGCGAACTGTGCGAAATAGAGCTTGTCGGTCAATTCCACTGGATCTGAGGCCTCTAGCGTGTTGATGGCGTGTCCCGTCGGGGCCGAGGTGCTGAAGGAATTGGACGCCACCATGAACACCACGCTTTTCTCCTTCGGCTCCAGCGCCGCAGTCGACTGGAAGGCAACGGGAACCTGGGACATCGCCAGCAGGACGGTCAGGGTGTGGAATCCCATCTTCGCTGGACAGCTCATGGATATTCCTCCGGAAAACTCGGGGACGTGAGCATGGAAAGCGGCTATAACATAGCACCCCGCCCGCGAAAATGGCGCTGGGATGGACTCATGCCCAGAAATAGAGAACCAGCCCCTTAGAGGGGCCAGAGTCCAATAGCATCAACTGACCGTAGTTTGATGCAGGACCCTGATCCCCGGACCGGCCGGTGTGGAATCTGGCGGGGCTTCTCGGATCTCGTCCGGCTGTGGCCCATCGTGGTCCTCCTTCGGGGTCAGCTTACGCTCGTTAACTGAAATTAATTGACTTCCTGCGGGAAGGCCCCGGAGAAGAATCCGGAAGACCTGTTAGGGCTCTGCCAGGCGTCCGTTCCCGACTCGTTGTGCAGGATCCAGACATGACCACAGGCGACACGTGCCACTGGGGTCCGCAGGTGCAGGTGGATTTTCGGCGTCCTCTTGGACGAGGAGTTGGACCGAACCCCGGAAGGTCTGAACTCGGAACGTGAGGTGTAGGCCGGCGTCGGGGTCCGCTCCAGGCCCAGCGCCCGGTCCAGAGCCTGTTCGGCGAGGCGGCCGGTCCGGGTGGTGGTGGGCCGGCCGCCGAAGGTCTCCTCGACTCCGTGGCGGCGCCGGTGCAGGCGGCAGCCGAAGCGACGGCGCGATTTCTCCGGCCAGCCGGAACGGATGACGGACCGGTGGGACCTATCCCCCCAGACCTCCCAGTGGCGCCAGAACCCCTCGCGGCTCACCTTGCCGCCAGTGAACCTGGCGCTTCTGTTCGTCGCGCGTCCCATGAGAATGGGACCCTCGCGCGGTCTCCTCAGGCTTCCGGCCGGGAGTCAGACGGTGGCCCGTTTCCGGGAGTCCTGACCACGCGGACCCGCTCGGCTCCGAATGTACGCCCCCAATTACCGGAGCGCACAGGCTCTTGAAACCTGGGAGTCGAGGCGAGAAACTCGTGCATGGAGTCCACGGACCTCCAATACTGTCGAATGGATTCCCGTTTAGAACGTGGGATTCATTGAGGTAATCTGTTCGGAGGTATAGATCATAACAATAATTATTACAACACTTACGGGATAACTTCCGTAGACGCAGGGAATACAGCACTCCGCCCAGTTGGGGGATGGGGTTCCGGCGGCGTCGATATCGACCTTGCCGCCGATAGGCTTCCAGCAGTTTCGCCACCTTCGCCGCCGACCCTACGGCCAGCCCGTCCGTCAGGAAACGCAGACGCCGGCGAAATCCGCCGGGGCGGGCGAATCCCCGTTGCTGCTCCTGACGGAGGATCCAGTCGGGAATGGCAGCCTGGTTCTCCCGGGTGGGAACCGCGCCTCGATAATAGAGCCGCGCCCGGTAACTGCTGTACAGGTCCTCTCCGGGATCCGCAGAAAACAGCTCGTTCAGTGGAATCAGCTCTTGATCCTGGCCGTTGAGCCGCCAGCGGGCCGAGCCCCACTTCCACTGCCCGGGCCGCTGGACCAGTCCGGCTCGGATCGGATTGAGTTCCACGTAGAGGATGGCGTCCTGGACGGCCTGTTCATCGAGCAGTTCGGAGCTCTTGAAACGATCGCCCCAGAGATGACCTTGCCGCTCATGCGTGTCGTTGAACCACCGGGCATAATTTCCGTCCAGGTCAGCCATCAGTCTCGACAGGTCGAACAGACGCCGATTGAACGACTCCCATACGGTGTCGTTCCAATCGCCAGTGACCTCTTCCGCCCGGTCTCCATAGAGCTGCCCGGCATGTTCCTCCAGCTCCTTAGGGGACAGGGAGCGGAACTTCTCAAAATGGACGACGAGGTGGAAGTGATTGTCCATGATCTGGAAGGCGGCCAGGCGACAGCGGTAGACGTTCACGTAGAACAGCATCATGTGCAGGAGTTTGAGACGGGCCTGGGGATCCCTGAAGGGGAACCAGCCGCGCCGGCCGACGACTCGATTGGTGACGTGATAGAAGGCGGCTTCTGAGCTCTTGTGTCGGGCAGTCCGGGCCATGGTCGTTGTCCTCCGGGTTTCCGGATCGGGCTCACAGTGGAGGCGATTCGCGCCCCTGATGACAACAACGACCCAGAACCGAGAAGGACGATCCGAAATGTAAGCTGTCCCTTTTTCGCATTCCGTTCCCCGGGTGGGCTGGACCTGATCCTTGGGAATCTGAGACGATTTCGCCGGGCAGCAGGGCTGGAAGGACTGGTCCACAAGCACGCTGGCTACTGACCCGGCCTCAAAATAGGAGACGCGCGCAATGAAGCCAAATCTGACTCGGCAGGAGATCCGGTCGGCGCTGACAGGCCCCTTCGGATCGATCCGGACACCCTTCAATCAAGATGGAAGTGTGGATTACGACGGCCTCAGAAACCACGTCGAGCGCAACATCCAAAACGGGGCCGGCACCGTGCTCCTCACGGCAGGGGACAGTCACTTCCATATCCTGAGCGATTCCGAGATCGCCGAGGTCACGCGCGCTACCGTCGAGCAGACCGCCGGACGCGCCCTCGTGGTGGCCGCGGACCGACGTCACTCCACGACCCGCGCAGTGGACTTCGCCCGCCATGTCCGCGAGCTGGGCGCCGATGTCCTGATGGTGCTCCCTCCCGACTGGGCCTCTTCCTGCACAACCCGGACCCTGGTGGAACACTACGGTGCCGTGGCCCGGGAGATCCCGGTGATGTTGGTGACCAATCTCTTTATCCCCCGGGGGAGCGAATTCGGCCTCGAAACCCTGAAGGTCCTGGTGGAGCGGGTCGAGGGGATCGTGGCCATCAAGAATGACTTCCTCGGCCAGTTCGCACGGCGCATGTGCCTGCTGGTGCACGAGCATTGGGCGGTTTTCTCGGGCGGCCACAAGCAGAACCATCTGGACCTGCATCCTTACGGCTGCGACGGATACATGTCGACCTACCTTATCGGCTGCGATTCGGATACATGTCGACCTACATCGGATTCCGTCCCGGATCGCCCGCCGATACTGGTCAGCCATTCAGGAGGGGAACCTGGATCGGGCCAGAGAGGTGATCAAGGCCTGCGACATGCCGCTGTTCGACTTTCTGGCGAAACTGCGGGGAGGGTTCGACGCGGGCCTGCACGGCATGCTGGAGATCTACGGCATCGCCGGACGGTGGAGACGCAAGCCCCACTATTCCCTGACCGACCGGGAGATGGAGGTCCTGCGGGACCATCTCCAAGGGTTGGGGGTTCTCTGAACCGGGAAGTCAGGCCTTCGCCGACCGGCCGGCCTCACCGGCGCGCCACCAGACCTTTCCGTCCTTGACAGTGGTCCTGCAGACCAGCCTCTGCTGCCCGACCATCTTCTCGTGCTCCACGTCGAAGAAGGAGAACCGCCCCTCCTCCAGATCCAGCACCGCGATATCGGCGGTGGCGCCCACGCTCAAGTGTCCCAGATGGGAGTCGATGCCGATGATCCGGGCGGGCTCGATGGTGGCCCGTTCGATCACCTCGTCCAAGGAGAGGCCCAGGCCCAGGAACTTGGAGAGGGTGGTGGGGAGGTCGTAGACGGGATAGTTGATGGACAGGGTGTGGATGTCGGTGCTGATGGTGTCGGGCAGAAACTCCTCGGCCACCGCCCGGCGGGCAATGCGGAAGGCGAAGCTGCCCACGCCGTGGCCCACGTCGAACAGGATCCCGCGCTCCCGGGCGTCCCGGACCACGGGGCGGATTCTACCCTCCGCGTCCAGGATCGACGCGGCCTCGGTCCCGTGGCAGCAGTGAGTCACCACGTCGCCGGTTCGAAGGGGCGGAAGCAGGTCCTCCAACGTCACGTCCGACCCGCTGATGTGAACCATGAGCGGCTTGCCGCATTCCTCCGCCGCTTCCACCGACGACTTCAGGACGTCCCGCAGGTCCATTCGGCCGGCCACTCCCTCGTAGAGACGAACCTTGACGCCCAGGGCCGTCTCGGGATGGCGAAGGACGCACTCGGCGCATTCGCCGGCGTCCAGATAGTCATGGTGGACCAGTTCTCCCCGGCGCGAGGGGAGACCCACTCCGGAGAGGTTCACGTAACCGAAGATCCGAGTCTCGGAGCGCTCGATCACGTACCGTTCCAGACCCTTGTAGTTGATCCAGCCGGCGGACCCGGTATCGACGACGGTGGTGACCCCCGTGCGGGGACAGAGATCGTCCGCCTCGATCCCCAGAAAGGAGACGCCTTCGTAGACGTGTGTGTGCAGATCGATGAGGCCGGGAACCACGAAGAGTCCGGACGCGTCCAGCACCTCGGCCGAACCCCGGACCGGAAGGTCGCGGGCCACGGCCGCCACGCGACCCTCCTTCACCGCCACGTCCAGGCGTCCTCGCCGGTCGTTGGCCGGGTCGATTACCGTCCCCCCTTTCAGGAGCAGATCATAGCCTTCTGCGGCATCCGTCACGTTGGATCCTCCAATTCGGCGAGGACCTCACCGATGCTCCGATCCAGGATCGCCACGATCTGGTCGGCCTCCTCGGGGGTCAGAATGAGCGGCGGCCCCAGTGCGATCCAGTTGGGATCGAACCGGGTCAGCAATCCATGTTCCAGGGCCCTCTTGCCGATGCGCTTCCCGATGGAGATCCGGTCGGAAAATCGCTCCCTGGTCTCCGGGTTGCGGACGAATTCGACTCCCAGGAAGAGTCCCCGGCCACGAATGTCGCCGATGATGCCGTGGCGCCGGAGCCCCTCCAGTCCGCGCCGGAGATGGGCCCCCACTTCACGAGCGTTCGCGCAGAGGTCCCGCTCCACAATCTCGGCCAGCGTCGCCAGTCCGGCCCGGCACGAAATCGGATTCCCCTCGAACGTGTGACCGGCGACAAATCCCGGATTGGTGGCCGGGTCCCCCCAGAAGGTGTCGGCGATGTGCCGGCGGCAGAGCATCGCCGACAGGGGAGCGTACCCGCCCGACAGGCCCTTCCCCACGCAGAGGAGGTCGGGAAGGACGCCGAACGTGTCGGCGGCGAACATCTGTCCGGTGCGCCCCATGCCGGTGATGATCTCGTCGAAGATGAGAAGGACGTTATATCGGTCGCAGATCTCCCGCAGTTGGGGCAGGTACTCCTCGGGCGGCTCAATGATGCCTCCGGTGTGGCCGATGGGCTCCACGATGACGGCGGCGACGGTTTCCGGACCTTCGTTCTCGATTACGTCGCCAATGAGGCTGGCGCAGGTGATCTCACAGTCCGGATACTCCTTGCCGAAGGGACAGCGGTAGCAGGTGGGGGGAAAGACGTGGATGAAGCCCGGGGCCAAGGGTTCCCGCACGCTCCGCCGGCTGGTCAGTCCCGATGCCGAGAGGGACCCCATGGTCGATCCGTGCCACGACTTGTAGCGAGAAATGATCTTGAACCTGGTGGGGTTCCCGGTCAGACGATGGTACTGGCGGGCCATGGTGATGGCCGCTTCGGTCACCTCCGATCCTCCGCTCAGGAGCTTGACCGCGTCCAGGTCTCCCGGAGCCACGGCCACCAGGCGATTGGCCAGCTCGACGGCGAGAGGATTGCTGCCGTGCATGGTGGGTGAAAAGTGCAGCACCTCCATCTGCCGGCGAATCGCGTCCATGACCCGCGGATTGGAATGCCCCACGGAGACGACGTAGATTCCCGAGATTCCGTCCAGGTACTGCTTGCCATGGACGTCCCAGTAGTGGACTCCGCTGGCCCGCGACATGATGAACGGCTCCTGGGCAAACTCGCTCATCTGGGCCCGCACCAGGATCTGACGCAGGAACTGTTCCTCTCCCATCCTTTCGGGAGGAAAGGAATCGGCTCGGGAGGATAGTTTCGATTTCTCCGGGACGGATTGTGAGTGCGATTCTTGTTCCTTCATGGTTCCAGATCCTTGCGGGCTCCTTCCAGCCGAGAATCCATGGTTGGATACAGCGGAGAGCCGAAGAAGGCACCCACAAGGCGTGCCCCTACGCGGCCATACCGGTCCCGATTATTCGCTGGCAATCGCCGGGCGTCGACCCGGTGGTGAGTACTCTTCACTCCTCG
This sequence comes from Acidobacteriota bacterium, assembly GCA_965116695.1. Lineage (GTDB taxonomy): Bacteria > Acidobacteriota > UBA6911 > RPQK01 > JAJDTT01 > JAJDTT01. The sequence goes on along the minus strand of OZ220706.1, from coordinate 4,645,789 downwards.
TTCCTCACTTCTTCCCCCAATGGCAGAACGCCACAGCGGCACAGGCGTAGACTTTGGCGACCCGGGTCAGGTCATCCACCGGAACCCGTTCCCCGGTCGTGTGAGCGCCTGTGCCGCACGGTCCATGGGTGATCGTCTCGATCCCGGCCAGTTCCCTCAACGTATTGCCGTCGTCGATGAAGGGCTTGGCGCCATGGGGCAGGGTGCGGCCCATGACCGCCTGGCAGGAGCCTTGAAACGCACCCACCAGGGGATGCTCCAAGTCCATCTCGAAAGCGTCCCGCCGGTAGTGAAACCGGGCGTCGACCTGGATCCCGGGGTGTTTCTCCATCCCGCCGACGGCGTCCAGAAACCGTTTTCGCACGTCGTCCACGGCCGTCCCCGGCAACCACCTGCAAGTGCCGGCGAGACGGAATTCGGTGGGGGACTGGTTGTAGATCTCTCCCCCCGCAACCTTGCCGACGAAAATGCTCTCCCGGCCGGCCAGCGGATGCGACTTGCCGGTCAAGCTCCGGTCGGCGGCCTCGAGCCGGGTCACCAGGTCCGCGCCGGCGGCGATCACCCGCGGCTGCTCCAATCCGCCCAGGACCTCATGCACCGGGATTCCCTGCCGGCTGAGGGTCACTTCCACGTTGGCCATGCCCCGGCCCACGACGGGCAAGATGCTGGAGAGATACTCCGGCAACAGCGCCGCGTCTCCCACGTACCCTTCTTCGATCAGCGCCGTCAACTGCTGGCCGCGGCCCCAAGGTGCCTCGTGCAGGTCGTGAGCCGTGAGCAGGATCCCTCCGGCCTCCAGGACGCGCGAATCCCGAACCGCAAGCAGAGCCTCGCACATGGCGGCCACGCCGGCCTTCATGTCGGAGGCCCCGCTCCCGTAGAGGATTCCATCCTCGATGCGGGGAGGAACGAAGGGGAGATGGACCGTATCCAGGTGGCCGTTGAACTGGAGGGTCCGCCCCGGAACGCCCGAATCATACCGGGTAACCACGGCCGGGGACCGGGGCCACGCGGCCTCCGGACGGCAGACTTCGAAACCCTCGCCCGCCAGAACCTCCGCCAGACGGTCCGCCACCTCGCCGGCGTTCCGGGTGGGGCTGGGAATCCGGATGAGGTCGACGGCCAAATCCGTCAGCCTCTCCGGGCGGACGGCCCGGTTCACGCGATCAACCACCTCTTGGCTCAGCTTCATTGTTCAGGAATTTTCGATCAGGCCCGGCGGCCCGTCCGGGTGCTCAGGCAACCGCCGGCGCGCCGACGGCCCGGTTCAGCCGAGGCATGAGCTCCTTGGCGAAAAGCTCCAGGTTGCGGAGCCAACTTGCCTTGTCGTCCCAGTCGTAGCACATGAGAATCAAGGTGCCGAAAGGGCCGGTCTCCTCCACCATGAGCAACAGACGGCGCAACACTTCGTCCACGTCTCCGGCGATGATCTGCTCCGTCATGAGGAAGTCCAGATTGCAATCGGCGTCGCTCATCTCCAGATCCCGCTTGTACATGGCCCGTCCCGGTCCCTTGTCCAGGAGCCCGCCGATGTACTCGTAGTTGCCGGCCACCGAATTGGTCCGGGCGCGAGCGCGCGCCTCCTTGGTGCTGTCCGCCAGAAATATGGATCGCGCGATCTTGAAGTCCTTCCGTTCCGGCGTGCGTCCTGCCTCCAATGCGGCTTCTTCGTAGGTCTGCCATAAATCCCGCAGCACATCGGACGTCACCAGGCAATGTCCGAAGGGCTGAAATCCCCGCTTTCCCGCCGCCTTCATGGTCCCCGAATTGCGGCTCGTGCCCGGCGCCGCGATGGGGGGGTGAGGACGCTGGAGCGGCTTGGGAATGAAGCCGACTCCCGTCTCCTCGTCAACGTGATCATCGAGGCGGATGGACCAGAATTCCCCGTCGTACTCATACGGAGGATCCGATCCCCAAAGCTTCAAGATGATGTCGGTGGCTTCAGCCGCCATTTTCGCGGCGTTTTGGGGCTCCGCGCCGTACAAGATCTGATCCGCCGGCACGCTGCCCGGGCCGAAGCAGAGATTGAGCCGCCCCTTGGAAAGGTGATCCAGAAAGGCCAGCCGGCAGGCCACGTGGGCCGGATGGTGCTGATTGAGGCAGACCGGAGCCGGCCCCAGGCGAATCCGGCTGGTCTCCCCCAGGGCCCGGGCGATGAAGATCTCGGGCATCACGATGTTCTCGTATTTCATGGTGTGATGCTCGCCGATCCAGAACTCGCTGAAGCCGAGTTCCTCGGCCCGAACGACCAACTCCAGGTCCTCGTCATGGCATTGCGCCCGAGGCTTGTCCGGGGGATGGAATGGCATGATGAAAATGCCGTAGTCGATGGCGTCCATGGATTCGCTCCCGTTCGCGTTCCGGAGTGCCGCCACGCTCGCTTGCGGCCGACCGTCCATCATGATAGGTCACGTTCTGCGAGGGCACAAGATATCTGAAACTCAAGAAAAAAGGAGCCACCGCCATGATTCAGGATCTGGATCGCCGCCGTTTTCTGACCGGCTCGGCCGCTCTGGCCGTCCCCGGACTTGCCGGTAGCTGGACGGCCTCGGGTTGTTCCGCCGAAACTCCCGAACGCCGCCTGGTCATCGACCACCACCTGCACGTCTTTCCCGACCAGACCGGCGCGCTCGGTTACGACGATCCGAATACTCACAATCGCATCATGCAGGGCGCCGTCCGGAGCCTTTGGGGAAGGTTCGTCGCCAGCCACACCGATCCCCGGTACATCCCGGAACCGGACGAGGAGGTCGGGTTCACGCAGGGGAAATACGGCATCTGGAGATGGCGGAAACATGGTGAGGACTGCTGGATCCGACGTGGGCCCCAGACCATGGCCGACCCCATCCATGAGCCCGAGCAGATGTTGGCCCACATGGACATCGTGGGCGTGGACATGGGAGTGATTCAGACCGGATACATGGCCAAGGTCTGGGGCCGGGAAGTCTACTACGCCGATTGCATTCGCCGCTGGCCCGACCGTTTCATCGGAACCACCGACATCGACTACGACCTGAACCAGGACGACCGGCATCTGGCGGGCGAATTGGAAACCTTGGAACGAGCCGTCGAAGAGCTGGGATACCGGGGGCTCTGCTCCCATATGCCCAAGGGGCAACCCCGGGACGACCCCCGCGCCGACGCCCTCTGGAAGGCCTGCGTCCGCTTGAAGATCCCGGTGTTTCTGGACACCGGCTTCAACTCCAGGGCGGACTACCTGCGAGAGATCGGAGAGATCGAAAACGTCTGCCGCCGGTTCCCGGAACTGCAGGTGGTGAATGCTCATCAGGGCAGCAACGTGCTGCCGCCCTCCGATCCCAACCACGTGGACAACCCGACGGAGTTTTTCGAACTCTTCAAGCTGGGCAACTTCCACCTGGAGTTCGGCTACGTCCTGGCCTGGGAGAACGAATCGGTCTGGGGAGCGAGAGATTCCGAGTTCCCCTATCCGCGGCACAAGGAGATGATCCGGAGAATCTACGAGCGCTTCGGGGCCCGGGTGATGGTCTGGGGAGCCGACATGCCGTGGGCGGGGCGGGCCTGCACCTACAAGCAGTGCATCGACACCATCCGCCACCACACCGAGTTCATGACCGACGAGGACCGCAGTCTGGTCCTGGGAGGAAACGCGGCGCGAATCTACCGCGTCGCCGGGTGACGGGAACGGGGATCGTCATGGAGATTGTGGAAGAAGGCACCATCATCGACGCCGGGAATCTGCGCGGCGGCAAGAGGTCCCATTGCTTCACTTCCCTGTGCCGCCTCCCGGACGGACGAGTGCTGGCGACCTTCCGCCGGGGAACCGACAAGGAGTCGGCGGACGGCAACTGCCTGGTCGTCTCCAGCATCGATGGCGGCCGCCATTGGCAGATTGTTTCCGACAGCTTCCGGCCCGGTTTCACCGGCGTTCCGGGCGAGGTGCGGTCGGCCGAGATCGTTCCTCTGTCCGACGGCAGCCTGCTGGCGTTTCTCACCTGGCTTCACCGGTCCGGCGGACGGCCCCTGTATGACAGCGGGGGCGATCACGTGGCGCCGTGCCGCATCATCCAGGCGCGCTCCACGGATGGAGGCGCGACCTGGTCCGGCTACGAAGCCCTGGACACGTCGCCCTGGAACTTTCCGGTGCTCGCGGGAAGTCCGATCCGGGTTCCGGGCCGCGGTTGGGTGGTGCCGATCGAACGGCAGGAACCGGAAGTGGCGGGAGGGCCGAGCCTCCACTCGGCTCATGCCCTGCTGGCGGAGGAGGAAGGGATCTTCAATCAGGTCATCGACGTGGCCAGAGATCCGGCGGACCGCCTTTTCTTCTACGACCAGCGCCAGGCGGTCTGCCCGCGGACGGGACGCCCCGTGGCCGCCTTCTGGACCTACGACCGCATGTCGCGGCGGGACCTGGATATCCATTTGTCCTGGGGGGACCCGGAGTCTCTGACTTGGGAACCACCCTTTTCCACGGGGATCCGGGGACAGATCGCCGTCCCGGTGCCGTTGCCCGACGGGCGGCTGGGGCTCTTCTACGTGCACCGCCATCCCCCGGGCAGCCTGCGGCTGGTGCTGTCGCGGGACGAGGGCAGGACCTGGGATCTGTCCGAGGAAACGATCGTTTACGCCTCGGGGGGACCCAAGGAGCGGGGCATGGGCGATCGGGAGGATCTGAGCGAGTTCTGGGACGACATGGTGAAGTGGACCTTCGGTCACCCTGCTGCGGTCCTGTTGGAAGACGATCTGCTTCTGATGGCCTACTACGCCGGCGAGAACGAACGGCGCCTCAGCGTCCACTGGGTCCGGGTCCGCGTCTGAACCCTCGTGCGCGGCCGTAGGGGCACCAAACACCTTGTGGATGCCCTCTTGCGTTTTCTGATGAGCGGCCGTTGGGATGTTTCAATCCTTCTCCTCCGGGTTCCACCGGAAGCGGTCCATATCCACCCGGCCCGAGGACCCGAAGCGGACGCCCTCGGCTTCCAGCAAAGCCCTCTGGAGACCCGAGGGGTGAGAGGCGAGACGATCGGTGGAACACTCGCCCGTTGCACTGACCACCCGGTGCCAGGGGGTGCCGGGAGGGCAGGAGTGCATGGCCCAGCCCACGGCGCGCGCCGACAGGGGCGGCTCCAGCAGGCGGGCGATCTGCCCGTAGTTCATGACCCTGCCCTCCGGAATCCTCCGGACCAGCGCGTAGACCCCCTGCCAGGCGCCGGAGGCTTTTCGGGCCGTCATGGAGAGGACGCGTCCTCCGGTCCGATCCGGACCCGCCTTCCGGCCTGGAAGACGGCCACGACCCGGCTGAAAGCGGTCACGTCCTGATTCGGGTCACCGTCCAGCGCCACCAGGTCGGCCCTTTTTCCCGGTTCGATGGTCCCGATCTCGGCCTGAAGTCCGATGGCCTCGGCCGAGATTCGAGTGGCGGAAGCCAAGCACTCGGAAGGAGTGAATCCGACCTTGTGGAGGATCTGCAGATCGTAATCCAGGTGTCCGAAGGCGATGTTGAAGACTCCCGAATCGGTCCCGGGAACGATGCGCTCGCGCAGACAGTAGTCCAGCATGCGGCGCATGATCTCCAGTCGCCGCTCCATTCGCTGCTCGAGATGATCCAGTTCGCTCTCCTCCGCAGGCGCGGCCTCACCCGAATCCCGCTTCCGCCTCAGATCCAGAACCCGGGGATAGTTGCACCAGGTCTGCAGGGTCGGGCTGACCCAGATGCCCGATTCCGCCATCATCTCGGCGATCTTGGGATCGAACCGCATCCGGTCGTCCGGGTCCAGGAACTCGGCGTGCTCCATCAGGTCGATGCCCGCCTCCACGGCTCGGCGCATGGATTCCTTGGCCCGGCAGTGGGCCGCCGTCAGCCGATGGAAATGGTGGGCCTCGTGCGCGGCGGCGTGGAGTTCCTGGACGGTATAGGTGGCCACTCCCGGAATGGTTCCCGCCGTCCCGCCGCCGGAGGCCATGATCTTGATGTAGTCCGCGCCTTCGTGGATCAACCGGCGGACCGACCTGCGGATCCGGGCCTCTCCGTCGGCCACCTCGTTGCACATGTGGAAATGACCGCCGGTGCAGGTGATGGGGCGCCCGCTGACCAGCATCCTGGGTCCCGGGATATAGCCGCGCGCGAGTCCCGACTTGAGGGTGAAACCCACCCGGTTCCGGGCGCCGTGCTCCCGGATGGTGGTGATTCCCGCGTCCAGGTGCTTCTTCATGTTCATGGCGCCCGTGAGCACCATCATCTCGTCGGAGTCGGAGAACATTTCGGCGTAGTCGCGGCCGTCGCCCGCCAGACTCAGATGCGTGTGGCTGTCGATCAGCCCGGGAGCCAGGCACGCGCGTCCCAAGTCGACGACGGCGGCGTCCGGAGGCGCCGTCTTCAGGATTTCTTCCCTGGCGCCCACGGCTCGGATGCGGCCTTCGCGCACCAGCAACGACCGGCCCGTCCGGGAGCTGCCGGAGACACCGTCCGCCAGGAGATGACTGTGGAGGACGACACTGCGATCCGGCTGGCCTCGACCGGCGGCGGTCCCGGTTTGGAGGGGTTGTTTTTCCATCACCTTCCAGAGGCCTCCTCTTCCCCCCGTGGGGACTCCGTTACGCTTCTCTCAGCCGGCGGGCCGCCTCGGCCATGGCCTTCAGCTTGCGGTACGCTTCGTCCACGGGAATCGGGTTGGTGTTCGACGGCGCGAAGCCACAGTCGGGATTCAAAGTGATCCGTTCCCGCCCCACGTAACCCATCGCCTGGCGCACCATCTCCACGATCCGACCGGGCGGGGGAATTTCCTCGGCCCGGACGTCGACGCACCCCAGACCCAATTCCAGATGCTCCGGGAACGCCTCCAGAACCTCCAGGGACCCGGCGTTGGGCAGAGCGAATTCCATGACCAACTGGTCGACTCGCAGGTCCTTCAGGTAGGGCAGAAGATAGGAATAGTCTCCTCTGAACCCGGTGCTCCGGTTGTAGTGGGCCCGGCAGAAATGGACTCCGGTCTTGGCCTGCCGGGTTTGAGAAACGACCCGGTTGATGCAGTCGATACTGGTGTAAATCTCCCGCTCCACGGCCTCGAAATGGCCCCGGTAGCCTTCGTCCACGAAGAGCGAGAGCCACGGATCGTCCAACTGGATGAAATAGACCCCCAGAGCCTCCAGGTCCCGGACTTCCCGGCGCAGGACCGGGATGATGTCGTTCAGGAAATCCTGCCGGGTCGGATAGGCGTCACGGGAATAGTCCGGATGCCAGAGGCGCCGGGCCAGAATGTAGGGCGAGGGCAGGGTCACCTTGACCGGCAGCGATGTATGGTTCATCAGGAACCTGGCTTCGTCCAGCACCACCGACCGGCCGGCCTCAATCGGGCGGACCACCGCCGGATAGCGAAGCGGAGACTCGGCCTGGGAGGGAGCCACCACCCGGCGGGCCCGGCTGTCGTAGAACTGGCCGTCGTCCAGGATCGCCGAGCCGTCCAGCAGGTCCCTCTCAAATCCTCCCACCTGCTGGGCAAAGATCTTGACGTAGCTCTCACGGCGATATTCGCCATCGCTGATGATGTCGACCCCGGCCATTTCCTGGAGCTGGATGGCGTAGAGCACCGCGCTGTCCAAGCGGGATTGGAAGGTCTCCCGATCGACCTGTCCCGAAATCTCCCGGGCAAACAGGTCCATGACCCATTGGGGACGGGGAAGGCTGCCGACGACAGTGGTTGGAAACGGAGACGGCGGTCGCACCATGAGTTAACGAAACTACCAGCTTTGGGCGAATAATTCTCCCGGCTCGAGCGGCGTTTCGTTTCTGGATTGAGTTCCGATTCCGGCTCTTCCGATCCCGTCGCAGGAACCCTGAGACCGGTCCCGGACCAGTGCGTATCCCGTCTCCAAACAGATATAATCCAACTTCCGGACGACAGGGCGAGAGGTGAACATCGGTCGCATTTACGAACTGGATGGGAGAGTTGAGCACCGGCGATAGTCAACTGCTGCTGGCCAGCTTGCTGAGTCTCTGCCTGGGACCGCTCATCTGCCATTTGGCGCGAGCCCACCGGAGGATGCTGATCCTTCTGGATGGGTTCATCTTCGTGACCCTGCCTGGTGTCCTGTTCCTGAGCATCCTGCTGCCGATCCTCATCCGCGGCCACTGGGAAGCCGTTTTCTTCGGTCTGGCAGGGATATTGGCTCCCGGCCTGGCCAAGCGGTTCTTTCCCGAACGGCCCGTTCGAATTCACCAGACGGCCCTGGTTCTGGGCTTGCTGGGACTCTGTTTACACTCGGCCACGGACGGCGCCGTCCTCAGCGCGCGGGCCTACGATGTCGAATCCGGCTGGCATCTTCTCTCGTTGGCCGTCGTCTCGTACCGTTTTCCCGTGGGTCTCGCGATCTGGTGGCTTTTGCGCTCGGGAAACGGCTCCTGGAAAGCGGCCGGCGCTTTGGCGCCCCTCCTGCTCAGCACCGGCTTGGGCTTCTTCCGGGGACCCGGAGTCCTCGCCGAACCGTACGGACAGAGCGCGGATTGGTTCCAGGCGCTTACGGCGGGTTTCCTGCTCCATGCGACCCTGCAACTGACGCGGTCGAAGATCGGTGGCCTCGTCCCGGCCGGATCCGGGATGCAGAGATGGTTCTCGGGTGCGGGTTCGCTGCTGGGAGTGGTCCTGCTGACGGCCCTGTTTCAGGTCGAGCATTTCCCTCACGCCGCCGCCGGAGAGAGAATCGTCTCGACTTTCTTCCAACTGGCTCTGAAGGGGGCGCCCGCACTGCTGATCGCCTACCTGGTTGCGGGATTCATGAGCTCCTTCCTGACCCGATCCTCCATCGCCTGGATACGCCGCGGCCGGCAGTGGAACCAGGCGATGCGGGGAATGGCCGTCGGCCTGCCCTTCCCGATCTGCTCCTGTGGCGTGGTCCCCCTGTACCGGACCTTGATCCGGAGCGGCGCTCCCGCTACGGCCGCCATGGCATTTCTCATCTCGACACCGGAACTGGGACTCGATGCGGTCCTTCTCTCCATCCCCCTCCTGGGGGGAAAAATGACCATCGTTCGCGTCGTCGCCGCTGCCCTGGTGGCCCTGCTCGTGGGATGGATCGTGGGACGCCTGGTGCCGCGTCCCGGCAGTCGCACCGAGCCGGAGGAACGTGGTGGAAGCCCGGCTTCACTGCCCCTGGGTCAGAAAATTCGGCAGGGTCTCTCGAACGGATTCGGGGATGCCGTCGATCACACTGCGCCCTGGATCGTCTTCGGCCTGATTCTGGCGGCCGTAGTGGAGGCGTTCCTGCCGACGAGTTGGCTCCAGCGATTGCCCGCGGCGTTGGAGGTCCCGGCGTTCGCCATACTTGGGCTTCCCACTTACGTCTGCGCCTCCAGCGCCACCCCGTTTGTCGCGATCCTCATTTTCAAAGGAGTCTCTCCAGGCGCTGCGCTGGCGTTTCTCTTGACCGGACCCGCCACGAACGTGACCACCTTCGGTGTCCTGGCGCGACTGCACGGCCGCAGGATCGCCCTCTGTTTCAGCATCACCATCATCCTGCTTTCCGTGGCGATGGGATACCTGACCAACGCGATTCTGCCCCGGACCCAGGCCACGGCGCTGGAGGGTTCCGCGGCCGGCGCTCCCGCCAACCTGGAACTCCTGTGCCTGATCCTGCTGGCGGGTCTCTACACGTTTTCGCTGCTGAAACGGGGTATCAGAGGATTCGTCGGAGAAATCTCTCTTAAGGGCCACCACGGTTAACAGTCCGTGGTGCCGGCGTCTTCGATCAACCCGTGTGGGTTGAAACCACGAACCTGGTCCTTAATTCTTGCCGTGGCGGAATCAGACACGGCGGACCTGAGGCGCCGCGGGCAGCCGCTTGCGAAAAAAATGAGAATCGATTATCATTATGGCTCAGGACTTCACATGCAGATCTTCCGCCCCAACCGCCGACGCGAATCCATGAAGGGCGTTCTCGCAACGGTCCCGTCGAACGCGCATCTGGCCACCGGATCGCGACTCGCGGCGTGTGCGGCGGCCTGGTGTGGCCTGCACTGCGCGCTCACGCCGTTCCTGGTCGCGGCGGCACCGGCGCTTGCGCTCTCTGAAGGCGTCGAACGAACCGTGTGGGTCGGGACAGTCTTTCTCGGCGCGGTAATGCTCGTGCTGGGCTCGGCTTGCCGGAATGCTGCCGTGGTCCTCACCTTCGTTGGAGGAGCGGCACTCTGGGCAGCCTCCCTCGCCGGTTGGCTCGAGCCGCTGCCCGAAACTGTCACATCGGCCGCCGGCAGTCTGATCCTGGCAGCCGCCTTGTTGCAGAGTGCCCGGATCTGTCAGGCGAACGCGTGTTCGGTATGCGCCGACGAGGAACGAGCGGATGGCGGAGGGTGACGACGGCCGCACGCGGCGGGTCGCTCGGCCCTCCGTCGATATCGTTGGTCACGAAACGACTCCTCCGTCACGCCCACTTCGATGAAACGAGACACCCGTCAGCGCCGCGCCATCCGCAGCGTGTTCAGGAACACCGGGCGCCCCCTCACGGCCGGAGAGGTCCTTGAGCACGGCCAACTGATGATGCCGTCACTCGGACTGGCCACCGTCTACCGGAATGTGAAGATCCTCGCGGGTGAGGGGTGGTTGTCGGAAGTGGAGCTTCCGGGCGGCGGGATCCGGTACGAGTTGGCCGACCGCCCGCATCACCACCACTTCCTCTGCCGCGCCTGCGATCTGGCATTCGACGTCGAGAGGTGTCCGGATAATGTCGAGGAGCTGGCTCCGGAGGGCTTCGAGGTCGACGGCCACGAGTTGATTCTCTATGGTCGCTGCGCGGCGTGCAGGTGAGTAGTCCTCAGTCTGAACCGCCGCGCGGAACGGAAGGGTTCGCTGCTCTGGAACAGGTTTCGAGCGGACCTGACTGTATCCGGTCTGAAGTGTAGAACGGATGGCTCGGGGGCCAGGACTCGAACCTGGATCGGCGGCTCCAAAGGCCGCTGTCCTACCAATTGGACGACCCCCGAACCGGGACCGGATGATCTTAGCAGCCACCGGCTTCAGCCGCCACGGTATTCAGTCTGGGGCGTGGCGGAGCGGTAATGAAGAGGCGGGGCAGGAAAGTCCTCCCCCTATTTCCCGGCGGATTCCACTTTCTTCAGAGGTTTGATGATGCCCAGCTTGATCTTGACCTTGTGCTCGATCTCGCGATACGCCTCCTGGTTGTCTCTGAGGTACCGCTTGGCGTTCTCGCGGCCCTGGCCGAGACGCTCCCGTCCGTAGGAGAACCAGGCGCCGCTCTTCTGGGCGACCCCCTGGGCCACGGCGAGGTCCAGAAGCTCCCCTTCCTTGGAGATTCCCAAACCGAAAGCAATGTCGAACTCGGCTTGCCGGAACGGAGGCGCCAACTTGTTCTTCACAACCTTGGCCCGGGTCCGGTTCCCGACGTTCTGATCGCCTTCCTTGATGGCGGCGATCCGGCGGATTTCCAGACGGATCGAGGAGTAGAACTTGAGGGCCCGGCCCCCCGTGGTGGTCTCGGGGTTGCCGAACATGACGCCGATTTTCTGTCGCACCTGGTTGATGAAGACCAGGCTGGTCCGGGACTTGGAGACGATGGCGGTGAGCTTCCGGAGCGCCTGGGACATGAGCCTGGCCTGCAGTCCCATGTGGGGATCGCCCATTTCGCCCTCCAGCTCCGCCCGGGGCACCAGCGCCGCGACCGAATCGACTACGACCACGTCCAGTGCCCCGCTTCGCACCAGGACCTCGGCAATCTCCAGGGCCTGTTCTCCAAAGTCGGGCTGGGAGACCAGCAGGTCGTCCACCTTCACGCCCAGATTCGAGGCATACCTGGGATCCATGGCATGTTCCGCGTCGATGAACGCCGCCGTCCCGCCGGTCTTCTGGGCCTCTGCGATCACGTGAAGAGCGATGGTGGTCTTGCCGCTGGACTCGGGTCCGTAGATCTCGATCACCCGCCCCCGGGGAAAACCGCCGATTCCCAGCGCCGAGTCCAGGGATATGGACCCGGAAGAGATCACCGGGATGTCCAATCTGGAGCGGTCCCCCAGCTTCATGATTGAACCCTTCCCGAACTGCCGTTCGATCTGGGTCAACGCCAGTTCGATCGCCCTTTGCCTCTGTTTCTGATCCATCACTCGTCCATCCATTCTCTTTCCCTTCACCAATCTTCCTTTCATCGCCCTTCCTTTCATCGTCTTTCACCAAGACCCGGGTAGGTATAGAAACCCCGTCCGGTCTTGCGGCCCAACCATCCGGCATCCACCATCTGTCTCAACAGCGGGCAAGGCCGATACTTGGGATCCTTGAAACCATCGAACAGGACCTCCATCACGTGCAGGCAGACGTCAAGACCGATGAGGTCGGCCAGCCGCAAGGGTCCCATGGGGTGATTCATGCCCAGATGCATGATCCGATCGATGCCTTCCGCTTCGGCCACCCCTTCCATCAACGCCGTGACCGCCTCATTGATCATGGGCATGAGAATCCGATTGGTCACGAACCCGGGGAAATCCCGGACCTCCACCGGGACCTTCCCCAGTTGCTTGGCCAGCGCCACCGTAGAATCCACCGTCTCCCGATCCGTCTGCAGTCCCCGGATCACTTCCACCAGCTTCATCCTGGGAACCGGATTCATGAAGTGCATGCCGATGACGCGCTCCGGACGCTTCGTCGCGGCCGCCAGGCGCGTGATGGGGATGGAAGAGGTGTTGCTGGCCAGAATGGCTCCAGGATCGCACAGATCGCCCAACCTGCGAAAAACCTCCCGCTTCAACTCGAATTTCTCCACGACGGCCTCGATGACCATCTCCGATCCGGCCGCATCCTCCCAACCGGTCGTCGGCCGAATCCGATCCAGCACCGCCGCGACGGATCCCGTTTCAACGGAGTCCCGCTGCAGCGACTTCTCCAGACCACGCCGGATCAACTCCATGGAGTTGCCGAGGATTTTCGAATCGACATCCTGGAGAACGACCTGATGGCCGTGGTCCGCACAGACATGCGCAATTCCACGCCCCATGGTTCCCGCCCCGATGACAGCGATCTTCATCTCGGACTCCACCCCCTTACAACGAACTCCGCACCGGATCCACGAGCAAATCACCGTGACACGAAGACCGGCGGATGGCGCCGCCTGGCTCCAGAGTGGGAGAGTCGCCGAACCGAGCGATCTGGATAGGGACATTCTACCGGTCGCTGGTGACGGTTCTCCGACCCGCAGAAGCGGCTTGACAGCCTTCGGACCAGAGTGGTAAAAATCCATCTCGCGAGTGGATTCAGCGATGGCGAAAGTTTGTCAATTCTGCAAGAAACGGCCTCAGTTCGGGAACAAGGTTTCCCATGCCCACAATCGGTCCCGGCGCAAGTGGAGCCTCAATCTTCAGCGGGTCCGCGCCACTATCAACGGGACCACGCGCCGAGTCCGCGTCTGCGCCAAGTGCCTGAAAAACGGCCGCGTTCAGAAACCCGCCATCCCCTGACCCGATTCCCCTGCCATCCGGAACTCTATCTCCCGGACCCACTCCGGGTACGGTCAACCGCGTGTACGCCGGAGATGCCCTTGAGAAAGTGGAGGATCTTGTTCAGGTGGCCCATGTCCCGCACTTCCACGGTGATTTCGATCTCACCGAACTGGCTGCCGACCGTGCGGGCCTGAGCGTCGACGATGTTGGTCTTCAATTCGGACACGGCGGACGTGATGTCTGCCAGCACCCCCGGACGATCCTCGGTGGAGATGGAGATACGAACGGGATAACGGGTCTCTCCGGCGCCGTCGCTCCATTGGACGTCGAGCGTGCGTTCCGGATTGAGGAGCAGGTTCTCCACGTTGGGACAATTCCGGGAATGCACCGAAATACCCCGCCCCAGCGTGATGTAACCCACGATCGGCTCCCCCTGGATGGGATTGCAGCATCGCGCCCGGACAACCAGCAGATCATCGTGTCCCTTGACCCGGATGGTCGAATCGGAATCGGATGACGGCTTTCTCGGGCTGATGCCCCCGAACGGAATGCCGTCGGCCGGCTTCTGCTGAGGAACCTTTTCCGGCTCGATCCGACGGACGACCTGGCGGGCGCGAATCTTGCCGTATCCGACACTGATCAGGAGATTCTCGACGTCCGGGGCCTTGAACTCCTCGACCACTGCCTCCAAACGGGACGAAAGATTCTTGAGGCTGAGACCGAGCCTCCGGGACTCCTTCTCCAAAAGCTTGCGGCCCAGCTCCAGCGCCTCCTCCTTCTGACGCTGATTCAGCCATCGCCGGATCGCGTTGCGGGCGCGGGAGGTCCTGACGAAGGTGAGCCAGTCCCGGCTGGGGCGCCCCTCTCCCGAGGTCGAGATCTCGACCATCTCTCCATTCCTGAGCTCGTATTTCAGGGGAACGATGCGTCCGCTCACTTTGGCCCCGACGCATCGATTTCCCACCTCGGTGTGGATGTAGTAGGCGAAGTCCACCGGGGTCGCCCCTCGCGGAAGAGTCACCACCTCCCCCTTGGGTGTGAAGGTGTAGACCTCTTCGGGGTAGAGATCGATCTTGAGGTTGCTCAGGAACTGGTGAGGATCGTCACCTTCCCGGTAGGTCTCCAATAGCTGGCGCAACCAGGTAAAGCGTTTGTCTTCGTCGTCGTTCTGAAGCCTGCCCTCCTTGTATTTCCAATGTGCGGCGATCCCCTCCTCCGCTATGTGGTGCATTTCGTAGGTCCGGATCTGGACTTCGAACGGTTGGCCGTTGGACCCCACGACGCTGGTATGAAGAGACTGGTACATGTTGCCCCTGGGCATGGCGATGAAGTCCTTGATGCGGTTCGGCACCGGGCGCCAGAGGTTGTTGACCAGCCCCAGGACGGAGTAACAATCGCGAACGGTATCCACGAGGACCCGAATGGCGATGAAGTCGTAGACCTGATCCAGGGGAATCTTCTGGCGCATCATCTTCTGATAGGTGCTGTAGATGCGCTTGGTACGACTCTCGATCCGAGCCTTGACGCCCTGCTCCGCCAGTTGTTTCACCAGCCGGGCGGAAAGGTCCCGAATGAACTCCCGGCTGTCGATCTTCTTTTTCTCGATCTGGGCGGTCAGGTCCTGATAGGCGGCCGGGTCCAGGTTGGCGAACGCCAGATCCTCCAACTCTTCCCGGATCTTGGCCATGCCGAGTCGGTGGGCAATCGGAGCGTAGATGTCGAGCGTTTCCTGGGCGATGTCACGCCGCTTGTTTGGAGCCAGATACTGCAGCGTCCGCATGTTGTGAAGCCGGTCAGCCAGCTTGACCAGGATGACTCGGACGTCATCCACCATAGCCAGAAGCAGTTTCCGGAAGTTCTCGGCCTGACGCTGTTCCCGCGAAGAGAATTGAATCTGGCTGATCTTGGTGACGCCGTCCACCAGATGACTGATCTCGCCGCCGAAATAGTCATGGATCATCTCGATGGGCGTGAGAGTGTCCTCGACCACGTCATGGAGCAGGCCGACGCTGACACAGGCTTCATCCAGCCGCATCTCGGCCAGGATATTGGCCACCTCGAGGGGATGGGAAAGATACGGTTCACCGGACTGGCGGACCTGACCCTTGTGCTCCCGGGCAGAGAAGACGTACGCTTTCCGAAGACTATCCAGGTCTGCGTTGGGATAGTAGTTGAGGACCTTCTCCTCCAAGTCCTCGTAACGGATCATGGCGCCTTTGCCCGGTATTGTAACACCTTGGCAGGCTGAATTTGGATCTCCGAACGCGGCGTTTCCGGGTTCCGGCAAGCACGGACCTGGAACGGGGAAAGATGCTGCACAGAGGTATCTCCGGCGCCGGAGGCGATCGGCTGAAGTGAGGATGCCGGTTGGTTCCGGTTCAATGAGGGTTGAGCCGGTGCCGGGCGGCGCCAGCGAAGATAACGTGCGGCGAATGCCGCCGCTGACCGCCAGGATGGAACAGCACCGGCGGCCACACGATCAGAGTTCGTTTCGGGAATCGCGGTCGGGAAAACTCCGGAAAGCAGTTCTTTGAGCAGGATCCTCTATTCGGCCTCGGTGGTGCCGGTAAAAGTGCGCTTGGCCCGCTCGGCCTCTTCTTCCTGCAATCTCTTCATCTCGAGAGACTGCAGGGCCAGCTTGTCGGCCTCCAGCTCCCAGTTGGCCCTCTCTTCGTCGTCCCCGGCCAACTTGCCCTTCTCCCGGTAGAGAAGGTTCAGATACTGCATGGCATCCGTGTACTGCGGATTGATTTCGAGTGCCTGTCTCAGGGCTTCCACGCCTTCATCGACGGTGGCGTTGACTTCGGCCTTCTCCTCATCGGTCAGGTTTTCCACGTTCTCGCCGGTCATTCCGGTCCGGTCGTAGGAAAGCTGCCAGTCGATGGTGCCGATTCCGTAAAGCGGCTCCGGATTCGCCGGATTGACTTCCAACTGCTTCCGGTACCACTCCTTGGCCATTTCGTAGTCGCCCATGCTGTTGTAGATTCCGGAAATGTTCGCGATGGAACTCTCATTGGCCGGATCTTTCTCCAGCACTCTCTCGAAGATCTGAATGGCCTTCTGGGCCATTTGCAGATTGTCCATGCTCTGACCGCCGGGCTGGTACTGCACCCGGTAGGTGGTGGCCAGATACAACTCCGCGTCGATCAACTCCGGGTCCAGGTCAACAGCACTCTGCAGGTGGGTCACCGCCTCGTCGAATTTCTGAGCGGAATAGGCCTTCACACCCTTGTTGAGTTCGTCCCGGGCGCTGAGTTTGTCCAGGATCGTAAAGAGGTTGCAGCCCGCCGTACTCGCGGCCAAGCCAAAAGCCAATAGTACACATCCGAATCTACTCATCTGACTCATCTCAAACCTGCCCTTGCCTCTTTCAGGTTTCATGGAGTCCGCCTGACGCCGACTCCGGAGAGAAGGCGATCACTCCGGCGTCATCAGACCGACATCTCCTACTCCGGCCCCCTTCGCAATGTCGATGATGCGAATTACATCTCCGAAGGAAAGATCCGGGTCCCCCTGAATGAACATGTTCTTGTTGGCCCGCGCGCTGTAGATGTCGAACAATCGATTGGGCAACTGATCCAGAGTCACCGGATCCTGGTTGATGCGAAGCAGTCCCTGGGAATCGATTGAAACAACAATGGCGTCCGATTTGACGATGACGTCTTCCGGGATGTCTTCGGGGGCCTTCTCAGGAACCCTGGCCTCCAGATCGTACTGGGTGGTGGGCTGAATCACCATGAAGATGATGAGGAGCACCAGGAGGATGTCAATATACGGCGTGACGTTGATGTCGCCCATCGCGCCCTTGCCGCTGGATTGCATCGCCATGGCTCAGAATATCCTTTCCTGCTGCTTTTCCCGGTCCACCAACAGGCCGATCTTCTGGAAACCGGAATCCCGGGCGCTGTTGATCACCTGTACAATCCGCCCATAGGACGTGGCCACGTCGCTCTTGATGAACAGCGGCCTGTCGCCGGCCAACTCGGCCCGCTCCGTCAGCTGTTCGATCAGATTCTCATCCGGAACCGGCCGCTTGTTCATATAGATGAGCTCATCACGAGTGACCGTCACCGTGGTGGCCTCTTCCGCTTCCACGCCTTCCGCTTCCTGGGCATTCTTGGCCTTCGCTTTGTTGACGAAGACCCCCTCCTGCAGCAGTGGGGTCGTGATCATGAAGATGATCAGGAGGACCAACATGATGTCGGCCATGGGCGTCACGTTGATTTCGGCGCTGACGCCGCTCTGCTTACCCGCTCCGCCGCTAATTGCCATCAGAACTCCTCTTCAGGAAGTAATCGATGAGCTCGGAGGAGGAGTTGTCCATCTCCACCACGAAGGACTCGATCTTCCCCGTGAAGTAGTTGTACATCCAGACCGCGGGCACCGCCACGAAGAGACCGATGGCCGTCGCCACCAGGGCCTCGGAGATGCCGCCGGCCACCGCCGCCAGACCCGTGTCCTCGGCTTGGCTCATGCCGGCGAAGGCATTGATGATGCCGACCGTGGTGCCGAACAGTCCCACGAACGGCGCGGTGGCGCCGATGGTGGCCAAGCCGCCCAAGCCGCGCTTGAACTCCTCGACTCCGACCGCCGTCGCGCGCTGCAGCGCCCGGCGGGACGCATCGATGGTCGCACCGGAAATTGTGGCTGCTGCGCCCTGATGAGCCTGGAACTCGTTCAAGCCGGCGGCGACCACCTTGGCCAAGTGGCTCTTCTTCTTTTCCTCGGACAGTTCGATGGCTTCCTGGATATTTCCGTTCGCAAGACTCTCGGCGACTGCCGGAGCAAACTCCTGCGACTGTTTCCGGGCCGCCCGATACAGGAGATACCGTTCAGCCATAACGGCGATAGACCACACGGACTGTATGCCCAGAACGACCACGACCGCCTTGGCCATGAATCCCATATGGCCCCAAAGCTCGACAAATCCTACTTCCATCCTTCTATCCTCCCCAATGACCTGAATGACTTGCGATTTCGCGCCGAAGCGATCTCAAGAAAACGCCCTCACCTGAGGACGAAGTTCACCGTGACGGTGGCGATGACCGGAATTGGCTCGCCATTGAGCAGGTACGGCGAATAACGCCACTGTCTCACTGCACGAGTGGCGGCATCGTTCAACAACGGATGTCCCCGGACGATCTTGACCTCCTGGACCGTGCCTCCCTCGCTGACAATGACCTGCAGAATGACCATGCCGGAAACCCGCGCCCGCTTGGCCAACTCGGGATACTCGGGTTCCACCCGATGGACCAGCCTGGAAGCCTGGACGTTGCCGCCCACGCGGATCGGGTCCTTCTTCTTTTTGGGCGGCGGCGGCGGTGGCGGCGCCTCTGAAGGAAGCGCGCCGATCACTCCGCCGATCATGCCGCCCGGAATCCCACCCGGGATGCCGCCCGGTACACCACCCGGGATCCCTCCGGTGATACCGCTCAGAGAGGACACCTCAGGGATGTCGTCCATGGGTACGGGTATCTCCTTGGGAACCTCGGTCGGAGCCACGAACTGGGATGGATCCAGCTTGACTACCTGGACTCGCTGTCTCTTGATGGGTGCCGGTGGCGGCGGCGGCGGTGGTGGCGGCGGCGGTGGCGGCGGCGGCGGGGCCAACATGGTCAGGAGTTCCTGCTCCGGGAGCCCCTGATAGTAGATCAGTGGAATCACGATCAGGATCCCCACGATGACCAGATGGATCATCAGGGACATGAACACGAGGCTCTTGCCTCGGCTCTCCCGTGTCGTCGAAGATTCGATAAGTTGATCAAACATGGTCAGCCGCCCCCTCTATGCCCCGAAGATACTAAGGTAAGCTCCCCCCGGAAAACACGCCGGAGATACTACTACCCGCCTTTTGACGAGTCAAGAGTCTAATCCGACCCAAACGCTTTCTCAATTGCGCCGGGACTCCCTGAACTTGTGCCAGCCCGAAACGATGGGGCTGGCAACGCCGATGGACGAGTAAGTCCCGACGATTATACCGATGACCAGGGCAAAGGAGAAGCTGTTGAGCACCGGTCCTCCCAAAAGGAAGAGGGCAAGCAGAGCCACGAACGTCGATCCCGAGGTCATGATGGTGCGATTCAGGATCTGATTGATGCTGGCATTGATGCGATCGTAGAAATTCGATCGCCTCATTCGGACCTCGTTCTCCCGCAGCCGGTCGAATACGACGATGGTGTCGTTGATGGAGTAGCCGACCAGGGTCAGAAGCGCCGCCACGACGGTCAACGTCAACTCCCGATCCGTCAAAGACAAGGCGCCTACGGTAATGAGCACGTCGTGGAACAACGCCGCGATGGCAGCCAAGCCATGCACGAATTTGAACCGGATCGTGATGTAGGCCAGGATGCCCAGCAGCGAGAAGAAGACGGCGTTCCAGGCCCTCTCCTGCATCTCCTGTCCGACCTTGGGACCCACGCTTTCCACGCTCAGCACCACGAATTTGCCGAGATAGGAATTTTCCTCGATCGCCTTGACGGCATCCGGTCCCAGACCCGCCTCGGACAATTCCGAGTAGTCCCCGAACAGTCCGACCCCGGTCCGGAGGTCGACAATCCGGGAAGCCACCTCCTGGTAGTGGGCGGAAAGGTCCGTTACCGACGAATCCTCCTGCAACCCTTCAGGATCCCATTCCTGGAGCCGCGTGGAGAGCTCTGACCGGGGGACGTTGTTGAGATCCACCCGGCCCGTCCCTTGCGAATCCGAGTCGTATTCCTGTCGCAGCGCCTGAGCGATGTTGTCGCTTTCCGAGATCAGGTCTGCGGTCTCTTCACTTTCGATACGGGCGAGGCGAATCTGGACTTCGTTCTTGGAAGGATCGTCGAACCGGGTCACTCCCTCGGCCCGGAGCCCACCCTCCGCCAGAGCCCCCCGGATCCGATCCAGTGAAGGCTCCTCATTGAAGCGGGCGTAGACCAGCGTGCCGCCGACAAAATCGACGCCCATCTTGAGCCCGCCCTTCGTGACGATGGAAGCCAACCCGGCCAGGATCAGAAGCAGCGACGCGCCCAGAAAGAGCCATCTCCCGCGCAGCCAGTCGATCTTGGGTTCTTTGACGATGTCCATGGATCCCTCAGATCGACAGCGACTCTCGCGGTCTTCCCTGCAGAATCAGGCCGAAAAGAGTACGGGAAACGAAGGTGGCGGTGAAGATGTTCGCCACCAGTCCCACCGAAAGAGTCACCGCGAATCCGCGGATGGGTCCGGTACCGAACTGGAACAGGAAGAGGGACCCGATCAAGGTCGTCACATTGGTGTCCAGAATGGTGATGAACACGCGTCCGAACGCCGCTTCGACCCCCGACCGGACCGTCTTTCCAAGGCGCAGCTCCTCTTTGATCCGCTCGAAAATGAGAATGTTGGCGTCGATGGCCATGCCGATGGTGAGGATGATCCCTGCGATTCCCGGCAGCGTCAGCGTCGCCCTGAAGTAGGCCAGGACTCCCACCAGGATCACCAGGTTCAATGCCAGGCAGACCACGGCGTTGACGCCGGAAAAGCGATAGATGAACAGGACCGTGACGACCACCAGGAGCAGTCCCAATGCGGACGCCGACAGGCCGCTCCGAATCGAGTCCATCCCCAGAGAGGGTCCGATGATCTGGTTCTCGATGATCCGGATGGAGGCGGGGAGAGCTCCCGACCGAAGCACCAACGCCAGATCCTCCGCCTCTTCAGGCGTATAGTTCCCGGTGATCTGGGCCGATTCCGTGTCGATCTTCTCACTGATATTGGGAAAGGTCCGGATCTCGCCGTCCAGAACGATGGCCAGCGGATTGCCCACGTTCTGCTCGGTGGCGGGCGCAAACAACTGTCGTCCTTCCGAGTTCAGAAAAAAGGTCACATTCCAGCGCCCCGTGAAGCTGTCCTGGGTTCGCCGGGCGTTCTTCATATGCTGACCGCTGATGGTGGCCGCCTTGCGGACCACCATGTACTGAGTCTGGCTCCCGATTTCCGAGGGGTTCCGATAGGGCAAAATCTCGTACTCGTCCGGCACCGACCCGTCGAAAGCGTCTTCCGCCCCCTGTCGAGTCCCGAAGGGGCCGCCGCGGGCCGGATGCACCAGCTTCAGTTCCAGCCTCGCCGTGCTGCGGATGAGCTTGATCACCCGGTCGGGATCTTCGACACCGGGCAACTCGACGATGATCTGATCCTGGACCTCGCCGCTCCCGTAAATGGTGATGGTGGGCTCGGCGACGCCGTACTGGTCCACCCGGTTTTGTATCGTCTCCCGGGCCTGGCGGACCGTCAGGTTCGCCAGCTCCTTGCGATATGCCGAACTGATCCCGAGGGTGAAGTCCTGCCGGCCCTGATTGTACCGGGTCCGGTAGCTGTAGCCCCCGGAATACCCGTCCAATTGATTCTCAACGATGTCGGCCGATTCCTCCGGAACCCCGAGGATCTCGATCTCGAGTTGAGGATTGACCCGAATCTCCTGGTATTCGGCCTCGTCTTCCTCGAGCGCCCGTGCCAGGCGGTCTCTCAACAGGTTCGCCTCCGCCTCCAACGCGTCGTCGATGATGACCTGAAGCACGAGATGGATTCCGCCCTTGAGGTCCAGACCCAGCTTGACCTTCTCGGAGGGCGGGTAGAAGAAATAGACGCTGACCGCGAAGACGGCCAAGGCGAAGAGCAATCGGTACTGAAGTTTCCTCTTCATCCTGCTTCCGCTTGAATACCGGGCGGTCAAACGGCGCTAGTCGGCGACCTGCCGCGAGGATATGGCGCTCTTGGTCACCTCGATCTTGACCTGCTCGGCCACCTTCAACATGACCGTATTGTCCTTGACGGCCACGACGGTACCGTGAACGCCGCCGCTCGTGATCACCCTGCTGCCGGTCTTGAGCGACGAGATCATCTCCGCATGATTCTTCTGCCGCTTTCGCATCGGCCGATAGAGCATGAAGTAGAAGATCGCCACCAGCAGCAGGATCGGGAGGAATCCGGCAAAGGACGAACCTGATTGCTGGGCCAGAAAGAGTGACTCCGTCATGGTTGTTTGTCCGCCTCAGAGGGTTCATCCCCGCGCTTTGCCGCGCGGTACTGATCCCGGTAGTGATTCTCCAATTCGAGGAGCGTTCCGGACGCGATACTCTGGCGGATTTTGCGCATCAAGTCAAGGTAAAAGTAGAGGTTGTGGTAGGTGTTCAACACTAGGGAAAGGATCTCTCCGGAGACGTGCAGGTGCCTCAGGTAGGCTCGGCTGAAACGCCGGCAGACCCGGCACGCGCAATCGGGGTCCAGCGCTTCCTCCTGGGTCCGGTAGGCCGCGTTCCTGATGTTCAGCCGTCCCCGGGAAGTGAAGAGAGTGCCGTTGCGGGCGTTCCGCGTCGGCAGCACGCAATCGAACATGTCGATTCCCTGCCGGACGCAAAAAAGAAGATCCAGAGGCGTTCCCACGCCCATCAGGTAGCGGGGAAGGATCGCCGGCATGCGCGGGCCCAGCTCCCGGACCAGCTCGTACATGAGCGGTTTCGGTTCGCCGACGCTGAACCCTCCCAGCGCCAGTCCCTGAAAGTCCATCTCCACCAGCCGCTCGAGACTCTCCCGGCGAAGTTCGGAGTACATGCCTCCCTGCACGATGCCGAAGAGCATCTGCCCGCGGTCCCGGTGCCCTTCTTTCGAACGGCGCGCCCAGCGCATCGACCGGTCCATGGAACTCCGGGCCCGCTCCCGGTTCACGGGATAGGGCGTGCACTCGTCCAGGACCATGGCGATGTCGGAGCCCAGGGTCTCCTGAATCCGGACCACATCCTCCGGACTCAGAAAATGGAAGCTTCCGTCCAGGTGGGAGCGGAACTCGACGCCATCCTCCCGAATGGTCCTGAGCCTGCGATGGCTGAAGACCTGGTACCCGCCGCTGTCGGTCAGAATGCCGCGATTCCACGACATGTAGCGGTGCAGACCCGCCATCTTCCCGATCACGGCCTGGCCGGGACGCAGGTACAGATGATACGCATTGGCGAGGACGATCCGGGCCCCCAACTCCTCCAGGGCGTCCGGGGACATGGCCTTGACCGTGGCGGCGGTTCCCACCGGCATGAACACCGGGGTCGCGACCGCGCCGTGAGCGGTCTCCAACACGCCGCAACGGGCGTGGCTGGATGGGTCCTTCCGCTCGACCCGAAAAGAGTTCTGCAGAGAATGGCGGGACCGGCTCAACTCAGCTCAATCTGGTACAGGTGCGATCCATCCACCAGGTAGAGCAGGCGTCCGTCTCCGCTGTATGCGAGTCCCACCAGCATGGGGCCGGAGACCACCAGGCGGGCTTCCTCCCGGTCCACGGCGAAAAGGCCCCTTCTGCCCCGGTACGAAGCGGCGATATGAAGGGTTCCGCCGGCGTCGAACGCCAGACCCTGGGGTCTCCCCACGCCTTTGAAGAAGACCTCCACTTCTCCTTCGGGCGAGACGCAGTACACACAGTCCTGTGTGGCCAGAGTCGGACCGGTGACATAGAGCCGGTCGTCGGGCCCCCACGCCAGATGGTAGGCGGAGACGCTCGGCTCCAACTCGCACACCATCGAGGTTTCCCGATTCGGCGAGATTCTGTAGATGAATCCACTCCGGTCGCCGACATAGAGGTCGCCGGCGGGGGAAAAGACCAGCCCGGAAGCCAATCCCAACCCGTCGGCAAATTTTTCCACCTGGCGGTCGAACGTCGATCGATAGATGGACCCGGTATGGCGGCTGCTGATGTAGAGGTAGTCGTCGGGACCGATGGCAAGGCCGGTCGGATTGACGATGTCCGCCAGAAAGGGGTGCTTGCTGCCGTCGGCGTAGACGACGAAAACGCTGAACGGAACCTTCTCGCCGCGAGTCCCGCTGTAGGTCACGTAGACGTTTCCGAAACCATCCACCACCGGATTGGAAACCGGCTGCAGATCCGAAGCGATGGCGCGGCCCACGTTCAGTTCCGCGCGGGCCACCGCGTGGTTGTGAACCGCGATTCCGTGCCCGGCCGATTCGGGGATGCGGACGGTCAACGCCCGGGGCGAAGCGCCCATGATGGAGGCAACCGCTCCGCCCACGTCGACCGACCGGGCCGGAACGTTGTCCGAAGAATCGAGCTCGATCCGGACGATTCCCGCCGGAAGAGCCGCCCTCGGAAAGACCGAAGTGATTCTCATGAGGTCACTATACCACGGGCCGGGGAGGCCGAATTTCAATGGGCGGACCGGAATTTCCAAGTCGCAATTCCTGTTCCCGTTCGGTGGTAGACTGGCGTGTTTCAATGAATGTCGACGAGCATGACGGCGCCTGGATCCGAATAGCGGGTGCGCGCCAGAACAATCTGAAGAACATCGATCTACGGATCCCCATCAACCGGCTCACGGTGATTACCGGAGTCAGCGGATCGGGCAAGTCTTCGCTGGCATTCGACACCTTGTATGCCGAAGGTCAGCGCCGCTACGTGGAGTCTCTGTCGGCTTACGCCCGTCAATTCCTGGAACGGATCCGCAAGCCCCTGGTACGGGAGATCGAGGGGCTCAGTCCCGCCATCGCCATCCGGCAGAAGACGGTCTCCCGAAACCCCAGATCGACGGTGGGAACCGTCACCGAGATCTACGACCATCTGCGTCTCGTCTATGCCCGGATCGGCACTCTCGTTTGCCGCGGTTGCGGCCGCCGGGTGAAACGCGACACCGTGGAGCAGGTGGTCCGGCAATTGCTGCGGCTGCCGGAAGGCACCCGGCTGTTTCTCGGCTTTTCCTTGTCCGGGTCCATCCTGCAGCCGGAACCCGGCGCGCCGTTGAAGGAATTGGCCGGACCCCTGATGAAGCAGGGATTCCATCGCCTCGTGCTGGAAGACGCGGAACGCCTCCGGGTGGTCCAGGTCCAGGATGGACTGGCGGACACCGATCTTTCGAGGGCGCGGGTCCTGGTCGATCGAGTCGTGGTTCGAGACACGGCGCGCCCGCGGTTGCGCGATTCCCTGGAGACCTGTTTTCACCAGGGGGGAGGGGCTGCCCGGATCTCGATCCTTTCCAACGACGGCCGCAGCGCCGACCGGGAACTGGAGTTCAGCCAGCGGCTTGAGTGCCAGTACTGCCGGATCTCCTATCGGGTTCCGGAACCCCGCCTCTTCTCCTTCAACAATCCCTATGGGGCCTGTCCAACCTGCCACGGCTTCGGCAGCACCATCACCCTGGATCCGGACCTCATCATTCCGGACCCGGCGAGGACGCTGGCCGAGGGACCGGTAGACCCCTTCAACAAGCCGCGATATCGAAGATTCGGCCGGAAGCTGCAGGAGTACGCGCTTCGAGAGGGCATCCCGTTGGACGTCCCCTACCAGGACCTGCCCGCGGCGGTTCGGCGCCGGATCTGGGATGGAAGCGACGGCTTTCCCGGAGTCAAGGGATTTTTCGCCTACCTGGAACGGAAGAAGTACAAGATGCACATCCGAATCCTGATCAGCCGATACCGGGGATACACCCGGTGCACCGACTGTTCGGGAGAACGCCTCTGCCAGGAGGCGAGGGACGTTCAATTGGGAGGGCGCCGCATTTCTCAGCTCACCTCCATGCCGATCCAGGAAATCCGGGAATTCTTTCAACGGCTCCGCCTGGATGAGAGCCAGCGGGCGGTGGCGGATTCCCTGCTCAGGGAGATCCGGCAACGCCTCGACTTTCTGATGAAGGTGGGACTCGACTACCTGACCCTGGACCGCATCACCAGCACCCTGAGCGGCGGCGAAATGCAGCGGATCCAGTTGGCCGCCGCTTTGGGTTCGTCCCTGACCGGAACCCTCTACGTGCTGGACGAACCCTCCGTGGGACTTCATCCCAGAGACACGCGGCGCCTCATCTCCATCCTGAGAAACCTGCGGGACCTGGGCAACACCATCGTGGTGGTCGAGCACGAAAGGGAAATGATCGAATCGGCGGACCAGGTGGTGGACCTGGGCCCGGGGCCCGGGGAGCATGGCGGACACGTGGTCTACAGCGGCGGCGTGGATTCCCTGCGGACCACCGCCGACTCCCTGACGGCGCAGTATCTCCGCGGCGAGCGCCGGGTCCCCACGCCGTTCTACCGGCGTTCCTGCAGCGACCGGTTCGTGACCGTCCATGGCGCCCGCCAGCACAATCTGAAGAACCTGGACGTGCGGCTGCCCCTGGGGCTGATGGTCTGCATCACGGGAGTCTCCGGGTCCGGCAAATCGACCCTGGTGGGGGACGTGATCTACGCCGGCCTCAAGAAACAGAAGTCCCAATGGAAGGGCGAGGTGGGAAGATTCGACCGCATCGAAGGCGCCGAACTGGTGGAGGAGATCCTCCTGGTGGACCAGTCGCCCATCGGGAAATCGCCGCGCTCCAATCCCGTCACCTATCTCAAGGCGTTCGACGAGATTCGCCAGATCTTCGCGTCGCAGCGGGCTTCGCAACGGCAGAACCTCCGTCCCGGCCACTTCTCCTTCAATATCCCGGGAGGCCGCTGCGAGACCTGTGACGGAGCGGGCTTCTCTACGGTGAACATGCAGTTCCTGGCCGATGTGGAGCTGACCTGTGAAGACTGCCGGGGGGCCCGGTACAAGACCACGATTCTGGAAATCGGCTACCGGGGCAAGAATATCGCCCAGGTGCTCGATCTGACCGTGACCGAGGCTCTGGAGTTCTTCCGGTCTTCTCCCCGCCTTTCGAAAAAGCTCAAGGTTCTGGAAGACGTGGGCCTCGGATACGTGAAACTGGGCCAATCCTCCACCACTCTCTCCGGAGGGGAGGCGCAACGGATCAAGCTGGCTTCCTACCTGGCCAAGTCCACCCGGTCCGATTCGATCTTCATCCTGGACGAGCCGACCACCGGACTCCATTTCGACGACATCCGGAAGCTCCTGCGGGCCCTGGACCGGTTGATCTCGAAGCAGGCCACCGTAGTGATCATCGAGCACAACATGGACGTGATCCGCAGCGCCGACTGGGTCATCGACCTCGGTCCCGAAGGAGGGGACAAGGGCGGGTACCTAGTGGCGGAGGGAACGCCCGAAACCATCGCCCGCACCGACGGATCCTACACCGGCCGATTCCTGAGACGGGCCCTGGAACGCGGGAGTTCCCCCCAATAAATCCGGTCATATCTCCGTCGTAGGGGCGACCCTTGTGTGTGGTCGCCCTCCCAGGGTCGGCAACCCCACACGCGCAAGACGGCACCCACAAGGGGTGCTACGTCTCCCGGTTTGGCCGGGGCACGGGGGAGAAACTGGTGGGCAGGTCGGGACCGATCCTGCGGATGGACCGGGCCAAACCGGTCGAGTCGTCGATGTCCAGCAGGACCGAGGCCAGGCTGGCCAATCCGGTCGCCCCCGCGAAACGCGTGGGCATCGCGGTCAGAAAACGCGGCAATGCCGTCTTCACGCTCACCCCGATGACCGAGTCGTAACAGCCGGTCATTCCCACGTCGGAGACGTAGGCCGTTCCTTTCGGGAGCAGCCGCGTATCTGCCGTGGGAACGTGGGTGTGGGTTCCCAGGACGGCCGAGGCCTTGCCGTCCAATGACCATCCCAGGGCCAGCTTTTCCGACGTGGCCTCGGCGTGAAAATCGACGATCAGAACCTGCATTCGCTTCCGGAGCCGCGCGACCTGCTCCTCGGCGCAACGGAACGGACAATCGATGTTGGGCATGAAAACCCGGCCTTGCAGGTTCAGAACGCCGTACCGGACGCCCTCGCCGGTGACGCCCTCATAGGCGCCGCGGCCCGGGACTCCCGGAGGATAGTTGTGCGGACGCAGCAACCTGGGTTCGTCATCGATGCACTGCAGGACTTCCTTCTTGTCCCAAATATGGTTGCCCGAAGTCATGACGTCCACGCCCATGGCCAGGATCTCGCGAGCGACGCCCGGAGTGATGCCGAATCCTCCGGCGGAGTTCTCCACGTTGGCAATAATCAGGTCGATGTCGTTCTCGCGGCGGAGAGCCGGGATCATGCGGCGAACGACCTTGCGGCCGCGTTTGCCCACGATATCCCCCACAAAAAGAACCTTCATTCGGCAACTCCCGTTCCGGAAAGGTCGACGCCCCGGAAGGAGCAGGACTCACCGGGCATAGTCCACCACCCTCATCTCCCGGATGACCGTCACCTTGACCTGACCCGGATACTGGACTTCACCCTCGATCCGCCGAGCGATGTCCTTGGTGAGCCAGAAAGTCTGTTCGTCGGACACTTCGCTGCTCTCGACGATGATGCGGACCTCCCTGCCGGCCTGCAGGGCATAGGCCTTGGACACGCCCTTGAAGGAATTGGCGATGGTCTCCAGGTGCTCCAGCCGCTTGATGTAGTTCTCGAGCATCTCCCGCCGGGCCCCGGGCCGGGCCGCGGATACGGCGTCGGCAGCCTGCACCAGCATGGCTTCCAGGGTGCGGAACTCGACGTCGAAATGATGCGCCTCTATGGCGTGGACCACTTCGGGACTCTCTCCGCACTTCTTGGCGATCTCCACACCAAGCTGCAGGTGGGTTCGTTCCACGTCCCGGTCGATGGACTTGCCCACGTCATGCAGCAACCCGGCCCGCTTGCAGACCTCGACGTCGGCTCCCAGCTCGCGGGCCATGATGCCGGCAAGATAGGCCACCTCGCGACTGTGGTTGAGCACGTTCTGCCCATAGCTGGTCCGGTACTTGAGCCGTCCCAGCAACTGAACCAACTCCGGATCCATGTCGTGGATGCCCAACTCGAAGGCCACCTGCTCCCCCTCGTGGAGCAGGTGTTTTTCCATGTCGCGTTCGACGTGGGCGACCACCTCCTCGATGCGGGCCGGGTGGATGCGGCCATCCTGGATCAGACGCTCGATGGCGATTTTGGCGACCGCCCTGCGATAGGGATCGAAGGCCGAGAGGATTACGGCCTCGGGTGTGTCGTCGACGATCAGCTCGACGCCGGTGGCCTGCTCCAAAGCTCGGATGTTCCGCCCCTCTCTTCCGATGATGCGGCCCTTCATGTCCTCGGCGGGGAGGTCCACGGCGGACACCGTAGTGGCGACCACATGCTCGGCCGCACAACGCTGGATGGCCTGGGTGATGATCTTCCGCGCCTCCCGATCCGCCTTCCGGCGTGCCTCGTCTTCCACGTTCTTGACCAGAACCACGGCCTCTTTCATGGCCTCGGTTTCCACCGACTTGAGCAGGGATTGCTTGGCCTCCTCGATGCTCATGCCCGCGGTCGCTTCCAGCCGGTCCAGGCACTCCTGCTCCAGTTCGCCAACTCTTTTCCGCTGCTCTTCCAGCCGGCTCTCGCGCCCCTGGTGCTTCCGGATACGCTGTTCGAAGTCCCGATTCCGGCGGCGCAGTTGCCGGTCCCGCCGCTCCAGGTCTTCCTCCCGCCGGGACAGGCGGCGTTCCACCGCCTGACTCTGCTGCCGGCGCTCCTGAAGCTCCCGCTCCGCCTCGGTGCGCCACTTGAAGACCTGGTCCTTGGCCTCGAGGAGACTCTCCTTCCGGATCCGTTCCCCTTCCCGGGCGGCACTCTCCTTGATCTTGCGGGCATTTCGTTCCGCGTCTCGCAGCCGCCGGTCCATGACGCGGGTCTTGAGGAGATACCACCCTCCGATCGCGGCCACCGGGACCACGGCCAGTAGCACCAGAATGATTCCGGATAGCTGGTCCATGTCATGCGCTCCTGCGGGAGCCAGGGTGAGCAACCGGGGCGGGAAGGGACGATGCGCGCGCGATGAATCACCCCCGCTCTGCCGTGTGGAACGCGAGATTGAACCTGTCGAAAACAGGTGGGTGCCCTGCCGTCGGCCTCAGGCTTCACCGGTTCCGGTGAGACTCGTGACGTCCGGACTCAGGCTCCCGATTCATAGGTGTTGACTCAAATCTCACAGACCATCACGCACATCGCAGGGGCCGAGCCTACAGGACTGTCCACTCAGGTCCGTTCGGAACCCTCTGAACTCAGCGCGGACCTCAAGAGTCCATTCAATTCTTCGCTCTTGCGGCAGACCGTCGCTTCAACTCTTTCCAACCGCCTTCTGGCGGAAAGGCACTCGTCGGCAATGCTCAACGCGGCCAGAATGGCGACCCTGAGCGTGTCTACCGTCGGCGTCCGGTCGGAGATCTGGACCATGTGGCGGTCCACGTAGTCTGCCAGGTCCCGGATGTGTTGGGCATCACCGCGGCTCCGAAGACGATACGTGCGATGAAAGATCTTGACCGTGACGCTCTGATCCATGACGGCTGCCTGACCTCGCCTACATCCCGTGCGGGTGATGCCGCTCCAAGGTGGACACCTTTTCCATGATGCTTTCCACTCGCGATCTCACGTCGCTTCGCAGACGCTCGACCACCCCATTCTTGATCTGGTTGTCTCTACCCAGCTCCTCCAATTCTCGGGTTAGCCGATCGATTTTTTCCTGGAGCGAAGCGTTCTCATCCCGCAGGCGCACCAGAAGTCTCACCACCTCTTCGGCTGAGACCTCCAAGTCCCGCCAAGCCCGGTCAACGTCCACGTGTCCGGCTCCAGAACTCGCCGCTACCGCCCTTCCACGCCCAATTCCCGGCGCATAAAGGAAAAAACCCGTTCACTAAGGTGCTTGACCTCAGGCAGAGTCAGCGTCCTCTCCACATCGGCGAAGGTCAGACGCAGAGTCAAGCCGACCTTATCTTTGGGAACACTCGAGCCGCGATAGAGATCAATGAGCCTGATATCCCGTAGCTCCGGAATGCTCAGGCCCCGAATGGCATTCATCAGTTTAGCGAAACTCACACTCTTGTCAACGAGAAACGAAAAGTCGTGCTCCACCGACGGAAACCGCGACAACACCTGATACGCCGGGTCCTCGAGGTCCTGGCCGTACAACTCGTCCAACCGGAGTTCCGCCACCAGCACGTCTTGAGAGAACTTGTAGTGGGCATGGAGCCGGGGGTGGAGTTTTCCCAAGACGCCGACGCGGCGTTCCTCCCGCACGATCTCGGCGGAGATACCGGGATGAAGAAACGGCAGTCCGGCGGCCGGGCGGTATTCGACCTCGATTCCGAAATTGCGGAACAGTAGTTGAAGCACCCCCTTCAGGTGATGAAACCCGAAAGGCTCCGAAGCACCGCTCCAGAACCGTCCATGGGCCGATCCGGTTGCCGCCAGCCCCAGATACGGCGCCTCCTGCGCCTGTTCGGGATCATCCCCTTTCCGAAAGAAGACCTTTCCGGTCTCGAAGAGGCGGACGCTTCTGTTTCCGAAGTTCAGATTGTGCCGAATCGAGTCCGCCAGCCCCGGAAGGAGCGTGCTTCGCAGATGCGTGTGATCCTCCGACAGGGGGTTGGCAATGGGAACCAGCGGCGCCCTCCGGACAAAAAAAAGCTCCTCCCTGCCCGGGGTGGTGAAGGCGTAGTTCATGGCTTCATAGAATCCACAGGACTCCAGCGAGGACGATACCCGCCTCTTGTGTCCTTCCGACTCGGAGAACTTTCCGACCGTCGCGGCGGCGGGATAGGTGGTCGGAATCCGGTCATAGCCATATTCGCGCGCCACCTCCTCCACCAGGTCGTCCTCGAGGGCCACGTCCGGCCGGAAGCTGGGAACAAGAATCCTCCAGGTGTCCTCACCCCGGCGCTCCAGTTCGAATCCCAGGCGGCCCAGCGCCTCTTCGACGAATTCCGGATCCACCGGGACACCCAGCACCTGGGTCAACCGGCCGCTTCGAAGCCGGATCTCCCGGGCGGGAATGGGGCGGGGAAACTCGTCGATCACCGGACCCTGGCAGGAGCCTCCGGCGATTTCCCGGATCATCCGGCAGGCCCGGTTCAAGGCCTTGGTCGCCATGTCCGGGTCCGCACCCCGCTCGAAACGGTAGGAGGCATCGGTTCGCATTCCCAACCTCTTGGCGGTGCGCCGGACGGACAACGGCTCGAAGTAGGCGCTCTCCAGAAGCAGATTCGTGGTCGCGCCGGAAATCTCCGTTTCCGTTCCTCCCATGATGCCGGCCAGAGCCACGGCTCGAGTGGCGTCGGCAATGACCAGCATGGACGGGTCGAGGCGCCTGTCCTCTCCGTCCAACGTGGCCAACCGCTCCCCTTCCGCCGCTCGGCGAACGATGATCCTTCGCTCGCTCAATCGGTCCAGATCGAAGCCGTGCAGGGGTTGTCCCAACTCGTAGAGGACGAAATTGGTGACGTCGACGACGTTGTTGATGGGCCTTTGCCCCACCGACTCGATCCGCCGCATGAGCCAATCGGGGGAGGGGCCGATCCTGACGCCCGACATGACCCGGGCCGCGTACCTTGGGCACAGGTCGGGCGCCTCGATGGAGACCTGCGCTCCGGGATTCGCGACGCCTCCCCCCGGCGGCTCCGAAAGGTCGGGGACTGCCAGCTCCAGTCCGAATCTGGCCGAAACCTCCCGGGCGATGCCCAGGTGATTCAGGCAATCGGGGCGGTTCGTCGTCACTTCCAGCTCCAGGACCCGGCCGTCCCCGGTCTCCTCCACGGACTCCACGGGGAAACCCAGCATTCCCAGGGCTTCGGAGAGCCGCTCCGAATCCATGCCCTGGAGGTCCAGGTAGTCCTGCAGCCAATTCCATCCGATCTTCATGACTTCATTGTCCGGCCCAACACGGCGCGGCCGGGTCAGAACTGCCGGAGAAACCTCAGGTCATTGTCGAAAAAGAGCCGCAGGTCGCTGACGCGGTACTTGAGGATGGCAATCCGATCGATTCCCATTCCCCAGGCGAATCCGGTATAGCGCTCGGCATCGTATCCCACCATGGAAAACACCCGGGGATGGACCATGCCCGCGCCCATGATCTCGATCCATCCGGTGCGCTTGCAGACTCCGCACCCTCGCGACGAGCAGAAGATGCATTGGATGTCCACCTCGGCTCCCGGCTCGACGAAGGGGAAGTAGCTGGGGCGGAACCTCACCCGCAGGTCACGGGAGAACAGCTCTCGCAGGAAGAGCTCCAGAGTTCCCTTCAGGTCTCCGAAGGTGATCCCCTCGTCCACGACCAGGCCTTCCATCTGGTGAAACATGGGGCTGTGAGTGGCGTCCACGGTGTCCCGGCGGTAGACGCGGCCGGGAACCACCATGCGAATGGGAGGCTGCCGGCGCTCCATGGTCCGGATCTGGACCGGGGAGGTATGGGTCCTCAGCAGCAGGTTCCCGGTGATGTAGAGCGTATCCTGCGTATCCCGGGCCGGATGCTCCTTGGGCATGTTGAGGGCTTCGAAATTGTAGTGATCCAGTTCCAGCTCCGGTCCCGAAAGGACGGAGAATCCCATCCGCACGGCGATCTCCTCCATTTCGCGCCGCACCCGTGTCAGCGGATGAGACCGGCCCTGAGGGGGAAGATAGCCCGGCAGAGTGATGTCCAGACGTTCCGATTCGAGCTGGGACCGGCGCTGCTCGGCCTCGAGCTCCCGGGCCCGCTCAGCCAGGGCCGATTCGATCCGGCCCTTGATCCGGTTCAGGCTCTTCCCCGCCCGGGGCCGTTCCTCGGGAGCGAGTCGTCCCAGACTCCTCAACTGGAGCGTCAGCAGGCCCCTTTGACGGCTCAGATAGCGGTCCCGGAGCCGGGTGAGAGCCGGCTTGGACGAGACATCCAGCAGTTCAGCCTGAAAGTTCTGCCAGAGATGAGTCGGATCTTCCGGCTTCATCGACTCGAATCCAGGAATGGAACTCGGGGCAGGGTGAGAATCCGGCGCGAACGCGGGTTAACGCAAGGCACTACGAGCCATGTCGGCGATCTTGCCGAAAGCCTTTGGATCCCTTACGGCCAGATCGGCCAGCATCTTTCGGCTCAGATCCAGGCCGGCCTTCTTCAGACCGTACATGAACTGGCTGTAGGAAAGGCTGTGCTGCCGCGCGGCCGCGTTGACCCGGATGATCCAGAGCCTCCGGAAGTTCCGCTTCTTCTGCCGCCGGTCCCGATAGGAGTAGGCCAGAGAACGGTTTACCTGTTCCTTCGCTGCCTGGTGAAGCCGACCCTTGGCGCCCCAGTAACCCTTGGCCAGGCGCAGGATCTTCTTGCGTCTCCGCTTTCGCTTAACCCCTCTCGTTACCCTCGACATGATGGAACCTCCAGCACCCGCGAAAATCCCGCGGCTGCTAAATATGCAGCATCTTCCGAACCCGCTTCTTGTCGGCAGAGGACACGCCGGCCCAGTCCTTCAAATTTCGCTTCCGCTTGCGACTCTTCTTGGTCAGGATGTGGCTGTGATGGCTGTGCCGCCGGCTGATCTTGCCCGACCCCGTGATCTTGAATCGCTTGGCTGCCGCGCGCTTGGTCTTCAATCGCATCGCCGTTTTCCTCGCTTTGTACCCGAGTCGTTCCTGCCCAGCAAGACGAAAACCGGGCCCGGCCGTCGAAAGAACCGGGTCTGAACCGGAAATCCAAGTGAATTCAGGGCTGTTTTCTGGGCACCAGAATCATGGTCATGGTGTGGCCCTCCAATCGGGGCCGCCGCTCGACCTCCGCCACCTCGGTCAGCTCGCCGCGGAGTTGGTTCAAGATCTCCTCACCCAGTTCGGAGTGAGTGATCTCCCGACCCCTGAAGATGACCGTGGCCTTGACCCTGTTTTCGTCCTTCAAGAAACGCAGAATGTGTTTCTTCTTGAACTCATAGTCATGCTGGTCGATCTTGGGCCTGAACTTGACCTCCTTGACCTGAATGACTTTCTGGTGCTTTCGCGCCTCCTGAGCCTTCTTTCGTTGCTGGTAGAGGTACTTCCCGTAGTCCATGATTCGACAAACCGGAGGCCTGGCGGTGGGAGCGACCTCGACCAGGTCGAGGGACCTCTCCTGAGCCAACCGCCTTGCCTCGGGCGGAGCCATGATGCCCAACTGGCTCCCATTCTCGTCGATGACCCGAATTTCCCTGGCTCTTATCCGATGATTGACTCGTGCTCTCTGAATAGAATCGACTCCTCTTCTTCTTCTTCGAATCAACTTGGAATCAACGGGGACAAGTGATCACAATGCCTCAAATCATGGTCAGACGTCCAGCGACCTCTGCGCCACCCGTCGACCAAGCATCCGGGAAAAATCGTCCAACGAGCATGCCCCCTGATTGCCCCGCCGGCGATCCCGCACCGAAACGGTACGGCCCTGCACCTCTCGATCACCCACGACGAGCATGTATGGCACCTTGCTCATCTGGGCGCTCCTGATCTTGTAGCCCAACTTCTCGTTTCTCAAGTCCGCCTCGACACGCAAGCCCGTCCCCCGGAGCCGGTCGCGAACCTCGACCGCGTATTCATGGTGCCGTTCGCTCACCGGGACCACCGATGCCTGCTCCGGCGACAGCCAGGGCGGAAACGCGCCCCCATAGTGTTCGACCAGAATCCCCATGAACCGCTCCATGGAACCCAGCAGAGCCCGATGCAACATGATGACGTGCTGTTCGCGGGATTCGGAATCGGCATAGGTAATGTTGAAGCGGGCCGGCAGGTTGAAATCGAACTGCAAGGTGGTGACCTGCCAGGTTCGCCCCAATGCATCGATCAGACTGATGTCGATCTTGGGACCGTAGAAAGCAGCCTCGCCCGGCTGGCGGCGGTACGGCCAACCCTTGTCCTCCAACGCCTGGATCAGAACCGACTCGGCCCTTTCCCAATCTTCACGATTCCCGGCGTAGTGCTCGGTGTGTTCCGAATCCCAGACGGCCAACATGATCTCATGGCCCTGAAAGCCGAATGTGCTGAGAAGATGCTCGGCAAGGTCCAAGGTGGCAACCACTTCAGAAAAAACCTGGTCCGGGCGGCAGAAAATATGTGCGTCGTCCTGGGTGAATCCCCGAACCCGAAGCATCCCGTGGAGCGTTCCCGACTTCTCGTACCGGTAGACCGTCCCGAACTCGGCCAGCCGGATGGGCAGTTCGCGGTAACTGCGTTTCCTCGACTTGTAGATGAGGATGTGTCCGGGACAGTTCATGGGCTTGAGCACGTACTCTTCGTCGTCCACGGGCAGCGTGTACATGTTCTCCCGGAAAAACTCGTAGTGGCCGGAGGTCTTCCAGAGGTCGCACTTGGCGATATGGGGCGTGTAGACGAACTGGTAACCGCGCGCTTCATGCTCTTCGCGCAGGAACTCTTCGATCTTCTCCCGAACCTTGGCTCCCTTCGGATGCCAGAAAATGAGACCCGGAGCGACGCCCTCGGGAACCGAGAAGAGATCCAGTTCCCGGCCCAGCTTCCGATGGTCGCGGTTCCTGGCTTCCTCCAGCCGCTGGAGGTAGTCATCCAGTTCCCGGGACGAGAAAAACGCCGTTCCGTAAATCCTTTGCAACTGTTCCCGGTGTTCGTCGCCCCTCCAATAGGAGCCGGCAACGGAAAGCAGCCGGAACGAGCCGAGCTGAGCCGTGGAGAGCACGTGCGGCCCGGTGCAGAAATCCACCAGGTCTCCCAGGCGGTAGGAAGAAAGCACCTCTCCTTTCCGCTCTTCGATCAACTCGGTCTTCAATTCCTCGCCGTGACTGCGAAAGAAATCCAGCGCTTCGGACAGTTCCAGGATGGACGGCTCGAAATCCAGATTTTCCGCCTTGAGCTCTTCCATCTTGGCTTCGATCCGGGGCAGATCGTCCTCCGTCAACCGGTGCGGCATCTGGAAATCGTAGTAGAAGCCTTCTCCAGTAGGAGGACCGATGCCCAGACTCACTTCCGAAAAGAGGTGGCTGACCGCCAGGGCCATCAGGTGAGACGTCGAATGGCGCAGGGTTTCCAGGGCTTCCTCGGGATCGAAGACGTCATGAACGGTCCCATCCCGGTGGATGGTCTTCATAAGGCTCTGTCCGGCCATTTCGATCGAACCCCGGATACCAACGCCAACCGCAAGGTAAAAAAATGGTAGGTGCGAGCGGATTTGAACCGCTGACCCCTTCCGCGTCAAGGAAGTGCTCTCCCCCTGAGCTACGCACCTACGAGGGGATCATAACACACGATTTCCGGGTCCCAGCGGGACCAGTCCCCGATGGCGCCGACACTTCAGGCGGACTCGACCGCTACTGAATCGAGTCCCTCAATGACCTGCCGGGCGTAAACTTGGGAACCTTTCTGGCGGGAATCTGAATTGCTTCTCCGGTCTGAGGGTTGCGCCCTGGCCGGGCGGGGCGGGTGGGAGCCGAAAAGGTGCCGAACCCCACGAGGGAAACCTTGTCGCCGTTTTTCATGGCCGCCTCGATGGTGGACACGACGGCCTCCACCGCGGCTCGGGCATCGCTTCTGCTGAGGTTCGCCTTCCTGGCGATCGACACGATCAACTCAGCTTTGTTCATTCCCGGTTCTCCTTTCGTACCGATCGATCATATGTTCCTTCCAATGACCCACGCTCATGCAGCTTTCTCGGCCAGGCGGCCTCGCAGTTTGTCCAGTCCCTGCTGGAACTGCCTCTCGCGGACAGCTTCTTCCAAGCCCTTGTAAAAATCCACTCCCAACTCCGCATCGGGGTCGTCCGAGACGTTCTCCAAGTAAAAGCTGGAGACGAAATCCTCGTCCGGAGCTCGAACATCGGGGGAAATTCCCGAATCCTTGAGCTTTTTATTCTGAATCGCGCTGCCGTTGGGACGATAGTAGATCCTGGTCGCGAGATACAGAACCGATCCGTCTCCGAGGTGGAAGATCTCTTGTCCCGATCCTCTGCCATCCGTCTTCAAACCCACGACCGTGGCGACCTTGTGATCCTTCAGCGCCGCCACAAGTACCTCCGCGGCCCCGCTGGTTCCCCCGTCGGCCAGCACCACCGCGGGAACGCCCGCCAGCAGGGGCTCGGCGGTCGTGGCGTGCACCACGGAACGACCCTGACGATCCTTGACGGTGAGCACCTCGCTCCCCTTGGGCAGCAGGAGTCCCGCGATCTCGACGGCCTCCGCCACCTCCCCCTCGGCCACGCCTCGAAGGTCCAGCAGGAGTCCCTTCACATCGGCGGACCGCAGCATCCGCAATCCCTTGCGCACCTGGCCGGCAGTGCCGGTCTGAAGGCTCGGAACCCGGAGCTGGCCCAACCCGGTCTCCACGACCTCCGCCTTGACCTTCTCGGGGACGGGGGCCTCCCGCACCAGCCGGATTTCGGTGGGCGGCCGGCGCGCCCGGATCAGCCGGAGCTTCACCTCGGTGCCGGGCGCTCCCTGGAGCATGTACTGCGCCTCCCAACGGCTCATCTGCGTCGTTTTCCGGACGTCGATGGACTCGATCCAATCACCGGTGCGCACTCCTTCCCGCTCGGCCGGGCTGCCGCGCACCACTGCGACCACGTAGGCGTACCCGTAACGCTTGGAAATGTAGATCCCGGGTGAGGCCTGGGCTTCGGTCTGCGCTTGAACTTGCGCGTAACTCGCCTGGGGAACGTAGCTCGAGTAGGGGTCCACCGCCTCGACCATTCCGTGGAGGGCCCCCAACAGGGCGTCCTTCATCACAGGTTCTTCGACATAGTCGCTCTGGACCCGTCTGAAGACCGACATGAAGAGGCCGATTTCCTGGTATGACGCATCCCGGGCCGCGACCCGGTCCATGGATCCGCCCACCAGCCCGTAGCCGACCACCAGCGCCGAAAGCAGCAGAATCGCCAACTTGCCCTTGGCGAAGACCACCGTCACCCCGTCATTCCCTCGTCCGCTACGGCCGATCGGCGTGATCCACTGCATCAAATGTCCTCGCCCATGTACGCTTCAAATGAAAGGAGAAAAAGACAACCGTGGCCTATTGCAACTGGAGAAGGAGTATACACGAGGGTGGGAACGAAGACGAGGAGGCCGCGGGATGGGGAACGGTTCACCGGATGGAGCAGGGGCGCCCCTCGTGGGTGCCCGATTTCGTTCCCGCATCAATCGACGGTCCGGGAAGGGCGACCACAAGGGTCCGGGGAGGGCGACCACAAGGGTCGCCCCTACTGCCATCCTTCGAGTTGTCTCGGAAGCCCGGGTCCCTTACATTGAGAACGCATCTCATATGAACGCTCCCGTTTATCCGCAACGAGGCCGTTGACCGTGTTCAGGAAACCGGCATTCGCGATGATGTGGCTGCTGATCGCAGCGGCGCCGGCGGCCTGGTTGGCCGTGGCTTCCGGCGGCGACCACCATGGGCCCGAAGCGGATGGCCGGCAGGACTCGGAATTCACCTTTTTGCGCCTCATCTACTCGGGTCCCGGCTGGGCGCGCCGAGGGTGGGGCTGGAGTTGGCAGACCGACTACCCGAAGGCCGACCTCCAGTTCCTGTACGGCCTGGAGAAATTGAGCGACTTCACCTTCGTCTCTTCCGGCAACAAGGCCCTCTCCATTCTGGACTCGGAGGTGTTCGACTATCCCTTTCTCTACGCCGTGGAGGTCGGGAGGATGCATCTCTCCGACCAGGAAGCGTCGAAACTCAGGGAATACCTTTTGCGGGGCGGTTTTCTCGTGGTGGACGACTTCCACGGCCCCTGGGAGTGGAACAACTTCTACCTGCAGATCAAGAAGGTCTTCCCGGAATACGAGCCGGTGGACCTTCCTCTGTCTCACCCGGTCTTCCATTGCTATTACGACATCGACGAGTTGATCCAGATTCCGGGAATCCAGTACCTGTTCTACGGAAAAACCTGGGAGAAGGGCGGATACGACGCGCGTTACATGGGGGTCATGAATGAGCGGGGACGCCTCATGGTGATGATCAACCACAACGTGGATCTCGGAGATGCGTGGGAGTGGGCCGAAGTGGAAGAATACCCTCGGAAATACGCCAATCTGGCGTTTCAGTTGGGAATCAACTACATCGTCTATGCCATGACCCACTGAGGCCGGTAAGACGCGAGGAGCGAGTCGGGCGGCGCCCGGTGGCCGTCCCGCCGGTTTCCCGGCCTCATTCGCGAATCGAGTCTTCGGAGAGGACGATCAGGGGGCGAAGTTGTAGCTGAAGCCGGCCTGGAACTGCCAGTGGTGCAGCCGGCCGCTCGCCGGAAGCCCTCCGCCGGCGCCGTCCCCCTGGGAAGCCGCTCGAGGAAGACCGTAGTCGGGGACTCCCGTAATCCGGTCCCGAACCTCGAAACGGAGGCTCCAGGGCGGATTCAGGTAGAGCTTGACGCCACCGCCCATCTCGCCCGCCAACTTCCAGCGGTTCTTGAGGACCAGGCCCGGGGAGGCCGCATCGGCGTCTCCGGACGGCTGGAACAGCGACGCTCCGAGCCCCGCCAACGCATACGGAACGAGCCGGCCCCGCCGCCAGCCCTGAGGGTAGACGACCAGGCTGTAGATGAGCCCATGGACATGATGGGCCTGCTCCGGCACCGTCGCCCCCTCCGTCAGGGTGCCGGCCGCCAACGGAAGGCTGCCGACGCCGTAGCGCATCTCGGCGCCGAACTTGTCGGCCAGGTTTTCGGTCACACCGATTGCGAGCGAGTAACCGGCATTGTAGTCGAGCCCGACCAGGGGAGAACCATTCCCGGACGCCGCCGGCCCAAAAGTCCTGTCGGACAGATATCCTGCGCCGGCCAGGAATGAGAACTCCCATTTCCTGGGATGGGAATCGGCTGCGGCCTGACCCCGGACCGGCTTGGCGATGCCGCCCGCCAGGACCAGTGCGAGGCAACACTTGCCGAGGAAAGAGAAACGGGTCAACGGAACGGAATGCGGGGAAGACGTTGGTGTCAGACTGACCGGAGGTTCCGTTCTTCTCACGCAAATGCCCGGCGCCCGTCTGGAGACAACGTCGGTCGAATCCCGCGGCGGCTCCCGCCGCGAATGTGCAAAGGCCGTCATTCTATTACAGGAAGATGCAGGGACCGCCTCGAAAGGCGAACTGAACTATTGGCAAGCGCCCGGGCCGCGGCGTCTTCCCTCGCGGAACCTTCGATCCTTCCGCCGGGTCATCTCGTCGAATTTCTCCACCTGCTCCGGCCTGAGGAGAGTGCGAATCTGATTCCGGGCCTGTTTACGAATCTCCCTGTGCATCCGGGAGGCTTCTTCGGCCGCCCCGCGAAACCTCTTCCGAGTCGTCTCCACGATCCGGCGAACCTCGGCTTCCTGGTCCGGGTCCAGATCCAGAGCCTGATCCAGGCGTTGGAGGAACCGCGACACGTTGCGGCGAGGCTGTCCCGGCTCTCGCGCCGGCGGCCGCCGATCGGGCCCGCCTCCGGCATAAAAGTGCGCCGGCCGGATCAGGACATGGGTCAGGACGCCACCGACGAAGCTGCCCGAGAGGAAGACGAAGATGATCCAGAAGACGGCCTTAGTTCGATTCGTCAATGATCCAACCCCCTTCCGACGACGCCCTCAAGGAATCGACGGTGTATTCCAGGGAGGCCTCCTCGGGCAGGCTCTCCAACGGAGCCAAACCCACGTCGACCGGCTGTGAAACCAGATAGAGCAGGACGGAGACGGCCCCCATCAGGACGATCAAACCGGGCGCCAATTGCCGGGCGGCCCGTTCCAGGAACAGGGCGAACGGCACAACCCGCCTTTCCTCGGCCAGCCGGGCCACGGTCCGGGCAAAATGGGCCGGAGGCTCGATTTGGGGCAAGTGCTCCAGGTGAAATCGAAACAGGCGGTACGCGCGCAATTCCCGGCGGCACCGCCCGCATGACTTCAGATGTTCCTCGTCCGGGACCTCGTTCGGCTCCAGGTCTTCAAACCGAATGTGTTTCCGAATCATGGTTTCAACGTTTCTCCGCCGGAAAGGACTTGAGACAGCGCCGCAAGCAGACGCTTGCGGGTGCGGCTGACTCGGATTCGAGCCGCCACCTGGCTGCTTCCCAGGGCCTTGGACACCTCATCATATCCGAATCCCTCCACCTCCCTGAGCACGAAAGCGGTTCGATCCTTGTGGGACAAGCGGCGCACGAGCTGGTCCAGGAGCTTGAGGCAGGCTCTGGATTGCGCCTCCGTCATGGCGGCGGTGCCGGCGGAAACGTCGTGCAGCGACCGGATTCTCCTCTCTTCTTCCTCGGTGAAGTTGGAGAACGCCTCCACCCTGGAACTCCGTCGCTTTCTCAATACGTCGCGGCATTGGTTGACCGTGATCTTGGCGATCCAGGCCTTCAACGGGCGGCGCCGATCAAATCGGCCGAGGGAGTTGAAAACCTTGAGGAAGACTTCCTGAGCCACGTCCTCCACTTCCTGCCGCCGGCCCAACTGATGGTAGATGATGCTGAAGACCAGCCGCTCGTAACGCTGGACGATCTGCTCGAACGCATATGGCGCGCCCTCGAGGCTCGCGATGACCAACTCGGCATCGGTCTTCTCCATCCTCCAACCTACGGTACGTACCGTTCGGGGCTCTGTTTCACTTCGGGTTCCGGCCGCGGCCGGCCAGGCTTCCGGGCCACCAGGGTAACGATGCCGGAGCGCCGCACCACTCGCTCCAGCAGAGCGCACAGGGGCAGGATGGGCTTGAGCGAATAGTAGGGCGCCCGGGAACCGAAAAGGCTTTCCGACCAGTTGACCAGGCTGTGCTTCAGGCAGTGAAAACCGATGATCCTGGAAAAACCGAGTTGATCCCTGACCTGGAAACCCTCCTGTTCCAGAAGCAGCGCCAGGGAGCGCGGAGAATAGTGGAACAGGTGCCGGGGCACGTCATCGAACGCATACCAGTGCCGGCGAAAAACCCGGGCCTGCAAACTGCTCATATTGGGCAGGGAGATGATGAGCCAGCCCCCCGGCCGCAGCAGATCCCGGACCCGGCGCATCACTCGCCTCGGGTCCGGAAGGTGCTCCAGCACGTGCCAGAACGTCATGGCGTCGAAGGAACCCGGCCGCAGCCGAGTCGAGTACAGGTCCCCGATCACGAAATCGATGTCCGGAATCCGCTCCCGCACCAGTTGGACCACTCGCCGCGAAGGTTCGACCCCGGTCCGCCGCCAGCGGCCGGAATCCAGACCCCAAAGGAACTTGCCGTCCCCGCAACCCACATCCAGCAGGGACCCTTCCCGCAGGTAGCGTTCCAGCAAGCGGACCTTTTCGGCCTCCTGGCGCCAGGAGCGGGCCGACACCAGTTGTCCGGATTGGAACTGCTCCACCGTTTTGACCACGTCCCCCCAGTACCCGGGCGGGTAGTACGCCATGAGGTCCCGCTCACCCGGCGCGGGGTCGGTCCGGCCGAGACCGCAGGAACGGCAACGGAGGATTTCCCAGCTCTGTTCCGTGATCTTCCGAAGGCGGTCCGGAACGGCGCAGAAGTGATCCCAGCCGCGCCCTCGACAGATGGGACAGGGATCCATGGAGATTTTCCGGCTGGTTACCGTATCCGTCACACCACCGGACCTAAGCCGCGCACCGGACGGCCAAGACGCCGCCATGACCTGGTGATCACTGTATTGTCGCTGTTTCGCGGGACTCTCACCACGGACTGCGGAAGCGGTTTTCAGTGTATCATTCAGGCTGATGTATCGGGGACGCTACGCGCGACTGGTTCTGCTGCTCTTTTCCCTGCCCGTCTTCTACTACGTGGTGCAGATCTTCCGGCCGTTTCTGCTTCCGGTGGCGTTGGCCGCGGTGCTGGTGAGCCTTTGCTATCCCGCCTTCGACTGGATCCGCGGGAGGCTGAAAGGCCGCAGCGGATTGGCGGCGCTGGTCACCTGCCTGGGAATGACGGCTCTCATCCTGCTGCCCTTCGCCCTGATCCTGACCCAGGTGACGACCCAGGCAAAGGAGATCTACGACAAGTTCCAGGCCGCTCTGGACCAAGGGGAGTGGCAGGGCCCCTTCTGGCAATTGCGTGAAGGCATGATCCCCGATCGATTGCAGCAATTCGTTGAACGGTACGTCGACCTGGACCGGGTCGGATTGGGTCAACTCGACCTGGGGGAGGGATTGGCCACGCTGCTTGAAAAACTCAGCCTCTTCCTCCTGGAACACAGCTCGGAACTGGTGACCGGCCTGCTGAGTTTCGTCACCAGTTTCCTGATCATGCTGATCACCATGTTCTTCCTCTTCCGGGACAGCGCCCGCCTGACCCGGGATTTCAGGCATCTGTCACCCCTCTCGGACGAGTATCAGCGCCAGATCATGTCCACGTTTCGCCAGGTCGCC
Source organism: Acidobacteriota bacterium (assembly GCA_965116695.1). Lineage (GTDB taxonomy): Bacteria > Acidobacteriota > UBA6911 > RPQK01 > JAJDTT01 > JAJDTT01. Next base: position 4,601,466 of record OZ220706.1, on the reverse strand, counting down.
TCGGCCACTGTGGTGGGGAGCCTGGTCACGGCGGTGGTTCAAGGCATTGCAGGAGGACTGGTCTTCTGGATCGTGGGGATCGACCAGGCGATTTTCTGGGGCACGCTCACGGCCTTCTTCTCCCTGGTTCCCGTCGTGGGAACGGCGATCGTCTGGGTTCCGTGGGCGATCTATCTCCTGAGCACCGTCTCGGGCGCCAGCGGCTTCGTGTTCATCGGCCTCTTCCTCCTGGTCGGGCTTCTCGACAACGTGGTCCGGCCCTTCTTCATCGAAGGCAGAGTGAAGATGCACAGCCTGCTGGTCTTCTTTTCCCTGATGGGAGGAGTCTCCTACCTGGGTTTGCCGGGCCTCATCTTCGGTCCCATCCTGGTGGCCCTCGGACTGTCGTTTTTGGAGCTCTTCCAACTCGAGTTCGGACAGCGCGCGACCGATCGGCCGTCCGAATGAACGCCTACGGCCGCTGGATCCTGCGCCGCGAAAGAATCCTGACGCTTCGCGATACGAGCCGCCGGATCCTGCCCTTCGGATGGGGCTTGGAGTGCCTCGGCCAAACAGGCGGCGACGACCCCCTCTCCCAGGTGAAGCGGTATGCCAAGTCGGCATTGGCGGACCACCACTTCTACGAGAGCTCGCCCCCGCAAAATCCCCGGCGTTCCGGCGACCGTCTCACTTTCCGGACCCCGGTCGAGAGCGCCTACCCGGTGAACAATACGGTCTATGCCCGGATCTTTCCGGGTCCGGATCGGCGACGGGCCGTCATCGTGGTGCCCCAGTGGAACGCCGACTCCACCAGCCACGTGGGACTTTGCCGGCTCTTGAAACACCTGGGCATCACGGCCGTTCGCCTGTCGCTGCCCTACCATGAACGGCGGCTGCCTCCGGGGGAAGTCCGGGCCGAACACATGGTCAGCCCCAACATCGGCAGGACCCTTCAGGCCACGCGCCAAGCCGTGCTGGAAGTGCAGCAGACCGCCCGCTGGCTCCGTGACGAAGGCTACGAACACGTGGGCGTCGTGGGAACCAGCATCGGCTCCTGCGTCACGTTCCTGGCCTTCGTCCATGACCCGCTCATCGAGACCGGCGTGTTCAACCACGTCTCCTCCTCCTTCGCCCAGGTCGTCTGGACCGGACTGGCCACGCGGTACGTTCGGTGGGGCCTGGAAGGCTACATCGCCCGGGACGACCTGGAGCACTGCTGGTCACCCATCAGTCCCTGGTACTTCATTCCCCGGCTCCGGGAATCCCGCCGTCCCCATCTCCTGATCACCGCCCGCTACGATCTGACCTTCACCCCGGAACTCTCGCAACAGGTCTTTCTGAGATACGGGGAGCATGAAATCCCGTTCGATCGGATCGAACTCCCTTGCGGCCACTACACGACGGCCCGGTTCCCCTTCATCTACATGGACGGATGGCACATCATCCGCTACCTGCATCGCCATCTGGGGCGCCGCCAATGACCAAGAACCTGCTGCTCACGGGACATCCGGGAATCGGGAAGACCACTCTCGTCAAGCGGCTCGTCAAACGGCTCGGAAACCTGGCACTGAGCGGCTTCTACACCGAAGAGATCCGAGCCCGGGGCCGGCGCGTGGGATTCCGGGCGGTGGCCCTGAACGGGACTTCGGGAGTGTTCGCGCACCGGGACTACCAGACCACCTCCCGGTACCGGCTGGGACCCTACGGTGTCCACCCCGGGATGCTGGAGAACCTGATCCTGCCCCATCTGGACTGGAAGCGGAAGCGGCCGGACCTGGTGGTGGTGGACGAGATCGCCAAGATGGAACTCCTCTCGCGGCCCTTGCGGAAGGCGATACTCGAGGTCCTGGATTCGCCTTGTCCGGTCCTGGGCACCATCTCGCTGCACGGGGCCGGCGTCCTGAAGCGAATTCGGGACCGGGAGGATGTGCATCTGGTGAAGCTGACCCGGAAGAACCGGTCGGTTCTGCACGGCGAGGTCCTCCGGCGCGTGGACCGAATCCTGGTCCGGGCATCGCGAGCGAACCAGGTTTGACCGGGAAGATGCCGCGGCCCGGCGCGATGCGGCGCTCACGGTTTACAATGGGGTTCGAATATCAATGACTGGGATTTTCTTTCTGCTGGCGGTTTCCCTGGTTCCAGGCTACGAATCCGTGGAGATCCGCACGAAGGAAGCCAAAGAGTACGCCGCCCACCAGGAATCCCAGAACCTGGTCATTGCCGCATACCCCTGCGACAGCCGCCGCAAGGCCCGCCAGTTGTTCGACACCGACAAGTTCGCCAAGAAGCGGATCCTCCCGGTGCTCATCGTGGTGGAGAACAACAACGATTTCGTGGTGAGCCTGGACGGGGGGGCCATTTTCCTGATCGACGACGCCGGGACCCAGCACCGTCCGATGCACTACCTGGACGTGCTGGCGGACCTGAACAACAAGCGGCGGCCCCCGATCTCGGATTTTCCGCCCCGCGGCCCCGGCCGCCGCGGGTCCCGGAAGATAAAGGTCGCCAGCGAGGAGATGCTCGCCGACTTCGAGCAGAAAGCCTTCGGCGAAAAACTCATAGCGCCGTACACCAAGGACTTCGGCGTGGTCTTCTACGAAATCCCGTGGGACGGATGGAAGCTTTCCAAGAGCCGCTTCTACCTCCCCGACGTCTTCAATTTTTCGGCCAAGGAACCGCTGGTCTTCTTCGAATTCGAGATTCGATAGTTCGCCGAGACCGGGCCCCAGACGGTAGAATCCCCGCATGAAAACGGATCCCGACCCGGCCGGGGAACGCCTGGATATTCCAAACGTCCGGTTCCGGCAGGAAACCCTGTCCAACGGCCTCCAGGTCATCCTGCGGCCCCGCCGCCGCGTTCCCCTGGTGCATATCAGCCTCCACTACCGGGTCGGCTCCTCCTACGAAATTCCGGGACTTTCGGGCCTCGCCCACCTCTTCGAACACATGATGTTCCAGGGATCCCGAAACGTGGCCAAGAACGAGCACGGCCGATACGTGGACGAGGCGGGAGGACGTTGGAACGCCACCACCAGCAAGGACCGCACCGCCTACCACGAAACGCTGCCGTCGAATTGCCTGGACCTGGGGCTGTGGCTGGAGGCGGACCGCATGAGTTCCCTGGAGGTGACGGCGGAGAATTTCGAGAACCAGAGGCAGACGGTCATCGAGGAGAAAAAGCAGAGTTACGACAACCGGCCCTACGGCCGAGCCTTTCTGAGGCTGGACGACCTGGCCTACGAGAGTTGGGAATATGCCCATCCCATCATCGGCGCCGTCGAAGACCTGCAACGGGCGACCCTGGCCGACGCCAGGGAGTTTCACCGGACGCACTACGGACCGGGAAACGCCGTGCTGGTCCTCTCGGGAGACCTGGAGGAGGCCGCCGCGCTGGAATCGGTCCACCGTTACTTCGGCCCGATTCCGGATCGGACACGATCCATACGGCCGGAATTCCGGGAGCCGTCTCAACAGGAGGAGAAACGGGAGACGATCCGGGACCCCCTGGCCGTGCTCCCCCTGGTCATCATGGGCTACCACATGCCGCCCGTGGGCAGTCCCGAGTACTACGCCCTGAGCATCCTCGCCCTGCTGCTGACGGACGGCTCCTCCTCCCGCCTCTACCGCCAACTGGTCTACGAACGCAACTGGGTCGCCGGACTGTCGTCCGGACCCAACCAGTACCGCGGCCCGGGCATGTTCGGCATCTTCCTGCAGATTCAGGACGGCGTCCCGGTCGCCCCGGTCCTGGACCTGGTCGAGGGCGAGCTGGGCCGGCTGGGCCGGGAGGCGGCGACTCCGGAGGAGCTGGAAAAGGCGCGCAATCAGGTGGCGTTTCGTTTCGTCCGCCGGCTGGAGAAGGTGTCGGACGTGGGAGAGATCCTGGCCCACCACGCCGTGTTCTACGGCGACGCCGGGGAAATCAACCGGGAGTGGTCCCGGTACGCCGAGACGACTTCCGAGGATATTCTGCAAGTGGCCGCCGAGACCTTCCGTCCGGAGAACCGCACCCTGCTGCTGGTGGAGCCGGGACAGGCGGAACAGGGTTGAATCGGAGTTGGTCCAAAGCCCGGCCCGGGAGACGCGTGAATCACAGGCCATGAAGACGGATCAGCCCCCACCGACAGCACCGTTGCCGACACCCGGCTATCCAAAAATTCCGGATGCCGTCCTGGGGAACGGGCTTCGAGTTCTGACGGTCGACGATTCCGCCCTTCCCAAGGTTTCCCTCTGCCTGGCCTGGCCCACCGGCCGCACCTCCGATTCCACCGGAAACCTGGCCCTCACGAGCCTGGCCGTCGAGCTTTTGGAAGAGGGGACCGAGACCCGTGACTCCCGTCAGATCTCGGACCTCATGGACCAGTTGGCCATTCACTACGGCACCCAGGTCCGAATGGAGCAGAGCCGGCTCACCCTGACGGTGCTGGCCCGGTACCTGGAGCCGGCCCTCGAACTGTTGGCGGACCTGGTGCTGCGCCCGGCATTCCCCGAAATGGAATTGGAGAAGGCCCGGAGCCGGTGGAGAAGCCACCTTCTGTCGCAGCGATCCCAACCGGTATTCCTGGCCCGGGAGCGGAGCCATGCCGCCCTCTACCGCAGCCACCCCTATTCGCGAGTCTCGTTCCCCGTGTCGCACGTGGAAGCCGCGGACCGCGACGCGTTGCGTGGAGTGCACCGGCGGCTGTTGACGCCGCACGGAGCTCTGCTCGCCTTCTCGGGAGCCGTGACACCGGACCGGGCCGTACGCCTGGCCGACCGTTACCTGGGATGCTGGACGGGCGAGGCTTCCGAGCGGGACCGGTCCCCGCTGCCTCCGGCCCCGGAATCACGGCGGGTGATGCTGGTTCACCGGCCTCATTCGGTCCAGGCCCGGATCGTCGTGGCCAGCCGCGGACTGCCCCGGGGCCACCGGGATGGGACGCCCCTGTTCCTGGCCAACCAGGTCCTGGGGGGCAGCGCCAGCTCCCGTCTCTTCCTGAACCTGCGGGAGGACAAGGGATACACCTATGGCGCCTACAGCGTCATGAAGTGGTACCGGCGCGACGGGGTCGTCCTCATGGGCGCCGACGTGCGCAGCGACGTGGCGGCCGAGTCGTTGCAGGAATGCCTGAAGGAGATGGAGCGCCTGCGACGGGAGCCGCCCGGTTCCCGGGAGTTGCACCGTTGCCGGGCGGAACTGACCGGCCGGTTCATCCGCTACCTGGAGACTTCCGATTCGGTGGCGGATCTCGAGGTCAGCCGCCGTCTGGACCGCCTCCCGGAAGACCACTACCGGGACTATGTCCAGCGGCTGCGGCAGGCGGCTCCGGAGACGATCCGGGAAACGGCTCGAACCTATCTGGATCCGGAGCGGACCGTCATCACGGTGGTGGCGGACCGTTCCCAGGTCGAGGCGGACCTGGCAGGTTTGGGCCCCGTATCCGTCTACGACACGGACGGGAATCGGCTGTAGGAGCACCCCTGGTGGGGGCCCTCCTCGATCCGTACCGGAGCCGGATGCGGCCGGCGGGAGATTCGGCGGCTGGAATGCCGCGGCTCCCGGTCCGGCGCCTTGACTGGACGCCGGGCGTGAAGGACCATGTTTTCGAGGTGCCGATGTCCAAGGAAGACCACTACCTGAAGGGGATGGACCTTTTCGCCGATGACCGCATGGACGAAGCGGTCGCCGCCTTCGACCAGGCGCTGGAAGAGGACGCCCACTACGGCGACGCCCTGCACGCCGCGGCCATGTGCTGCTACCACAACAAGGACCTGGAACGGGCCCTCAAGTACGGCCTGCGCTACCGGGACGTGGAGCCGGACAACCCGTTGGCCTACACCAGCTTGTCCATGTTCTACCACGCGAAAGGCTGGATCCAGGAAGCCGAGGACATGGGCGCCAAGGCCCAGGCGGCCGCACTCAAGCAAGCCCAGTCCTGAATTTCCGGAATATAGATCGGAAAACCCCGTTCGGACCCATCTCAGCGAGTTTCGGGCGCTTCGTAGAGCACGATTGGCGGCGCGTTCATGCCCGCGTCGACAGCCACACCGATCCCGGCTCCCACTGCCGCCCCGATGGGCGTCAGCGACAACACCCACAGAGGTTTCGCACGTCGATCTGCAATCACGTACGCGGCAGCAATCGCGCAAACAAACCCGGCCCCGACTGCAGCCCCCGTCCTGGCGCCGTTGCCCACGCCATCTCTGGGGCGGATGGTAACGGTTTGAATGTCCTCTTTTGGAATCACTGCCCGTGCGGAGTAGGTCGCGAGTTTGAGGTTCAAATCGGACAGGCCGCTGAAGTTCCCTTTGATTCGATCGCCGTTTTTCAATTCAACGGTGATCGGCCACGCCACAGCCAGATTGGAGACCTTCTCCCAACGCCCTGGAACAACCTCCGCTCCGGCCAATCCTGACAACATTGCTGTCAGCGTCGCGGAGATTGTCAGGGTTCGGATCGAGTTCAGTTCTGAGCGCATCATCGCAACACCTCTCTTGCGCCAAACGGCGCCCACGCGAGAAATGTTCCCTGTGGTCAGGGAGCTTCGTACAGCACGATCTCCAGAGGTCTCGTCGCAGCGTCGCCCGCTGCTCCGAGTCCAGCCCCGACACCTGCCCCGAGTCCACTGAGCACTAGGAGTGCTGCCAATGAACCGTCTCCACCCCCATGCTTCAGAATCAAACCCAAGGCGATCGCCGACCCGAGCCCGAATCCGACACCCGCCCCGATACCGGCACCATCGCCTATACCGTCTTCCGGCCGAATCGTAATGGTCTCGATGTCCTCTTTCGGTATCACCGCGCGGGAGAAGTGGGTCACGACCAAGACGTCGGTGGCGGAAAGGCCTTCGAAATGGCCCTTGATTCGATCACCGTCCTTCAGTTTCACGGTAATCGGAGATGTCACCGACAGAGTCGATATCTTTTCCCATCGTCCAGGAATGACGTCCGCTCGCAACGGAAGGGAGATCAATGCCGCGAGGGCCAAAGAGATTGCCTGGATCCGGTACGGCTTCATCCTCGAATTCATCATCACAACTCCTCCTTCTTCATAGAGAGATGCGATTTCTAGGCGGCAATTGGCTCACCAGCAAAGGCAGTCCAATTCCGGGCCAGGAAGTAGTCCCGGTTTTCACGGAGCTTCGTAGAGGACGATTGGCACAGGCTTCGCGACGGCGTCGCCTGCCGCACCCAGCCCGGCTCCGATTCCGAAGCCGATGCCGGCCATCATCAAGACACCCAATGGATTCACGCGCGAATACGATTTGGAATATGCTGCGGCGGTCCAGACACCCATGACCCCGGCTCCAACCGCGCCACCGATCAAGGTTCCGTTGGACAGGGGGTCCTCCGGTTGAGTCGTGATCGTCTCGATATCCTCCTTGGGAATCACCGCCCGGGAGAAATGGGTCACGAGTATGACGTCCGTGTCGGAAAGGTCTTCGTAATGACCCTTGACTCGATCCCCGTCCTTCAGTTCCACGGTGATGGGGGATGCCACGCGCAAAGCCGAGACCTTCTCCCAACGTCCAGGAATTACTCCCGCACGCAGTGGCAGGGCGATGAGCCCCACCAGAACCATTGCGACGACCTGGGTCCGATACGATTCCATCCTTAAGCTCAACATCGCGATACCTCCTTTCACGGAGGAATGCGATATCCGACCGGAGATCGGCTCAGGTTCGTTGGCAGTCCCGGGGACTTGTTCCTATAATGTGTCCTTTCCTCCATTCGGAGCCGGCGTAGCTCAACGGTAGAGCGGCGCATTCGTAATGCGTAGGTTGGGGGTTCAATTCCCTTCGCCGGCTCCACTGCTTTCAATGGGTTGCTGCGGCCGCGGGGTCTTGGATCAACTCGGACCGGAGAAGAGGAGACGAAATGTCAGGTTGGAGCCGTTGCTGTCGATTGCTGCTGGTGCTGGCCGCCGCGGCGGGGTGCGGACCTTCCGGCGCCAAGCTGGTTTCGGTCCAGAAGATCTGGGACCAGGCTCCCCACAGCGCCTTCACCGACCTGGTCCGATTCCAGGACCAGTGGTACTGCACCTTTCGCGAAGGGCAGGATCACACCTCCCATGACGGTTCCGTCCGCGTGATCACCTCCGCCGACGGGGAGAACTGGTCTTCCGCCGTCCACATGCCGCCTGAACCGGGAAACGATCTGAGGGATCCCAAGCTCGTCGTCACACCCGACGGAAGGCTGATGCTGCTGGCCGCGGAGCGGAAGTCGTTGGGCGGCGACCAGGAGAACTACAATCCCTGGGTCTCCTTTTCCAGGGACGGAATGAGTGGACTCCCCGCGAGCCGGTGGGTGAACCGGATTTCTGGCTCTGGAGGGTGTCCTGGCGTGAGGGAACGGGCTACGGCGTCGGCTACACGACGAGAGAAGCCTACAGCCATCGCAACAGCCAGCAGGAATTCGCCCGGCTCTACAAGACCCAGGACGGGGTCCGGTACGAGACCCACGTGAACGTCTTTTTTGCCCGCGGCTACCCCAACGAGTCGGCCATCGTCTTTCTTGAGGACGGGACGGCGGTCTGCCTGTTGCGGCGGGATGGAAAGCCTGACAATTCGGCCCAGATCGGCGTTTCGGAACCGCCCTACACACTGTGGAACTGGAAGGATTCGGGGCAGCGCATCGGCGGGCCCAACCTGATCTCCCTCCCCGACGGGCGCCTGGTGGCCGCGGGACGGCTCTATCTGCCCGACGGGGACAGAAGAACCCTCCTCTGGTCGGTGGACCTCGAGACCGGGACCGTGTCCGAGCTGCTTCGGCTCCCCTCCGGCGGCGATACCAGCTATCCCGGGATGGTGTGGCACGAGGGGCTGCTCTGGATGAGCTATTACTCGACCCACGAGGGAAAGACGAGCGTCTACCTGGCCAAGGTGGACCTCCCGAAACCGGAGCCGGTGGAGGCTGTGGGCTATTAGTCGGCGGTGAACAGGGGGGACAGGAAAGTCCCCTCCTACAGTCCGAAGATGGCGTCGACGTTGCCGCGCAACACCTGCCGTCCCAGTTCCAAGGCTCGAACTTCCGACCAACCGCGATCGATGACGAACCGCTCGGCCAGCACCTTGGCCAGGGTCCGCTTGTAAATGGCGAACTTGGGCAGGGCGAACTCCAGTTTGTACATGTCGCTGTAGTACCCGATCTGCTTGGTCGCCGGCACGGTCTCCAGCCGGGCCGCCAGATCTCCTTCCAGGAAGGCCGGGGCGTTGGAGTACCACCAATGCCCGTGGGTCACCACGTTGGGGAAGATCCAGGCGTAGCTGGTCAGCTCCTGATTCGTGACGCTGGCCAGCACCGAGACGGGAAAAGTCACACGGGGAAAGGCGTTGAACAGTTCGCGGTACTGGATCAGGGAGACGCGGCTGTCATACAGGTCCTGCCCCTGGAAGACCCCCGCCTCGTAAACGCCCCGGTTGACACCGATCATCAGGTCGAAGGGCAGCCGGAACTCGGCGCAGAACTCGGCCAGAGTCCAGAAAACGAAATGGGACAACGATTGGCGCGCGCGGAGTCCGCCCCCTTCTCCGCCCAGCAGAATGCTGTCCAGAGCGGCCGCGGCCTCTCGCCCGGAGACTTTCGCAGGAGTGAAATCGGGCGGCAGCGAGATCGCGGCGGCGCGGGCGTTGCGGGAGACGAAGTGCTGGAAGAGGGAGCCAAGGGCTCTCCGCAAGGCTGCGGGGTCGTGGACGGAGATCCGGGACGCTTTTTCCAGGCGCCCCCGCACGGCAGGATCGGCGAGGCCGAACACCAGGTCGTCGGTCCTCAGACAGGGAATGTACAACTCCGTGTCGAACCCCTCCAGGGGATCGTCGAAGTCGCTGGTCAGGAACACGCGCCGGAGCCGGCTCCTCCGGAGCACGTCCTGTTCCCAGGTCGGCGAGGACATGAGGCGCTTGGACGTATCGTAGAGCGCCTCCCAGTTGTCCGGCGTGATCCGGTCGCCGTCGAAGCCGAACAGCGACTGGGCCATCTCCACCAGCCAACTGTACTGGACCGTGTTTTCCACGGGCCCCAGATTGGCGATCAGCCGCCTGGTCTTTTCCCTGGGACCAGTCCCCGGCTCTTCGATCTCCTCCCGGGGCATGCCGGCGGAGTGCGCCAGCTCCGTGTAGTAGTGGTATCCCAGGATGTCGGCCAGCGTCTCGGCGGCGGGCCGGTGAGGGTCGATGTGGGTGTGGGGATCGATGAGCCACACCGAGTCCAATTGCTGAAAGATCCGGTTTCGCAGTTCCAGGGACATGATGGTTCGACTCGGCCAGGGCGCTTTCCCGACCCGCTCGACAGGCAGCGGTGAAGGTCAGCCGGAAGGGACGGTCACCCGTTATTCCAGGTAGAGAAATTCGTTGGTGGCAAGCAGCGTCTGGCAGAGGTTGGACAACGCCGCCTCGGATGCCTTCTCCGGAGTGGCATTGGCGAAACGGTAATTCCGCTCCTGCTCCCGGAGATGATCCCGGCCGATTCGGACCTCCTCCGGCTCGGGTTGACGTGAGAGAGTCAGGAGATAGGCCATCCGGACCCTCTCGTCGGGACTTTCGCCGGCCAGGTCACGGACCCTCCGGGCCAGATGGCCCGCCTCCTCCACCAGAAACGGATCGTTCATGAGGGTCAGCGACTGGATCGGCGTCACCGAGTTCACCCGGCGGGTGCAGTTGACCGTGATCTTGGGGTAGTCGAAGGCCTCCAGGAAATTGAGGGGGTAGTTTCGCCGCGCCAGAATGTAGAGGCTGCGGCGCAACGGGTTCCGGGTGTCCGGTTCCTCATCCGCCACGGTCTGCAGTCCCGACGCATCGAACTCCAGCAACGCCGGCGTCCCGCCCCGACTCCGGTCCAATCTTCCGCTGGCCGCCAGGATGGCGTCGCGGATCGTTTCTGCCTCCAGGCGCTTCAGGTTCATGCGCCAGAGGAGCAGGTTCTGCGGATCGACCCTCTCGCCGGGCGCGCCGTCCGGTTGCCGCAGCGCCTGCCGGTAGACGCTGGAAGTCATGATGGTTCGGATCAGCCGCTTCACGGACCAGCCGTTTTCCATGAAGTCCACCGCCAGCCAGTCCAGCAACTCGGGATGGGTGGGAGGCGAACCGTTGCGGCCGAAGTTCCCGGGAGTGGCGACGATCCCCCGTCCCATCAGGTGGTGCCACACCCGGTTGACCATGACCCGGGCCGTCAGGGGATGGTCGCGGCTGGTCAACCACTTGGCAAATCCCAGGCGGTAACCGCTGGTTTCTCCCTGGGCCTCCCCGGGTTTGCGGATCGATTCCTGGCCGGGCGGGCTCAGGACCGCAAAGCCGGCCGGCGTGACCCGGGGTCCCGGAGACTCGATGTCCCCGCGCTGCAGCAGACGGGTCACCGGGGGAGGCCCGACGTCGAACAGCGCCTGGATCTTGTTGAAGCTGCGCCGATACCCCTCGAGGGTATCGAGCTTCTGGCGTAATCCGGCCGCTTCCGCCTTGTGCTCCTCCGAGAGGCTCTTGTCGACCTCCTCCGGCTTCACCTCCAGCAGTTTCGCGAACTTCTCCGCCAGGTATTTCTGAATCTCGTTGCGCTTTTCTTCGGGGGTCTGCCACGCCGTCTTCACGTCGGAGCGGATCTCACCGGAGATCGGTTCCAACTTCCGGTCCAGCAGCATCTCCTCGTAAGGCCTGCGCAGGGCGTCCAGCTTTTCCTTCAGCTTCGTCTGGGGGGCGTCGATCTCGGCGTTGTGCCGCTCGATGGCCTCCTGCTCGGCGCGGGAGACGTCGGGAAGGAAGCGGTCCTTGGGCTGCTTCCAGCGCATGGGATTGAAGGCGGGGGTGAAAACGGCCATCAACCGGTAGTAGTCGCGCTGGGGAATGGGATCGAACTTGTGGGAATGGCAACGGGCGCAGCCGGCGGTGAGACCCAACAACCCGGTGGAGACCCGCTCCACCAGATCGAAAATGACCGAGTATCGTTCGCCCGGAAGATTGACGATGTCCGAGTCGGTCCGGTCCATGCTGCTGCGCATGTAGCCGGTGGCGGTCAGGAGCCGGACCGTCTCCGGCGTGTACTGCCGGGCGGTCCGCCAATCGACCAGCTCGTCACCGGCCAGTTGCTCGGTCAGGAAACGGTCATACGGCTTGTCCTGATTGAGGGCCTCCACCACCCAGTCCCGGTACCGCCAGATCCCCTCGAAGAGGTTGGTGGTGTGAAGATCGTTGTCGAATCCGGTGATGTCGGTGTAGCCCATCAGGTCCAGCCAGTGGCGGCCCCAGCGCTCCCCGTAGTGGGGCGACTCCAGGAGCCGGTTCACCAGCCTTTCGTAAGCGTCCGGCCGGGTGTCCGAAAGGAACTTCTCCATCTCCGCCGGAGTCGGAGGCAGGCCGGTGAGATCGAAGTAGGCGCGCCGCATCAGGGTCGGCCGCGACTGGCCAGGCGAGAGGCCCAGACCCTTGGCTTCCAGCTTGGCCAGGACGAAGGCGTCGATGGGAGTGCGCACCCGATCCTGCCCCTGGACGTCAGGAACCGGAGCGGCCTCCGGCTTGCGGAAGGCCCAGAAACTCCGGTCCTCCTCGGTGATGGGAGGCGCTTCCGCGACGCTGAAGGCCTCCCGCTCCTCAGTGATGAGATCGGGTCCGAAGCGGGAGGAATCGATCCAGGCCCGAAGAGTGTCGATCTCCCCTTCGGTGAGGGGGGAACCGACTCCCGGAGGGGGCATGCTCCCGGCGGAAACCATGCGGATCAGGATGCTCAGCTCGGACGCTCCCTCCACCACGACGGGCCCGTTTTCACTCCCCTTGAGGGTGGCCTCCAGCGTCCTCAGATCCAGGCCTCCGGGTGGGGGATCCTGACCGTGGCAGGCGAGGCACTTGGCTTGGAAGACGGGCAGCGCCTGGTGATTGAACCGCTCCACCTGTTCCGCAGTCAGGAGGGGCTGGACCTTCTCGTGAGGCGCGCCCGCCTCGATCCAGTTCTTTATGGTGTCGATCTGGGCTGGGGACAGGTCCAGGTTGAAGGCCTTGGGGGGCATTTCCCTTGCCGAGACCTTCTGGTACAGAAGACTCTTGGCCGAGTCCCCCTCCACCAGGACCGTGCCGTTGTGGGAGCCCTTGAGCACCGACTGGGCCGTGCGCAGGTCCAGGCCGATCATGGAGGTGCCGCCGTGGCAGGCGAAGCAATGGGCCGTGAAGATGGGGAGCACGTCCTTTTCGAAGGTGGGCCCCGGCGCGGCGGCCAGAACGGTGGAAAAAAGCAGCGGCAACGCTCGCAGCAGTCCCGGTCCGGATCTCATGGAGGTCAGGCTCCGGGAAGGGGGTGCTCGATGAGGTCGTTCACCACCTTGGCGCCGGTGATGGCCAGGTTGGTGGGCGTCTCCTCCCGGCCGCCGTGGCGGTAGGTCAACCGGCTGTGGTCGATCCCCAGCAACCGGTACAAGGTGGCCTGCATGTCGGGGCAACTGACCCGGTTCTCCACCGCCTTGTAAGCGAACTCGTCGGTGGCGCCGTAGGTCAGGCCGGGCTTGAAGCCCCCACCGGCGAACAGGATGGTGAAGGCGTTGCGGTTGTGGTCCCGCCCGTCCGAGTTCTGCGTGGTGGGAAGCCGGCCGAACTCGCCGGCCCACATGATGACGGTGCTCTCGAGCAGGCCCCGGCTCTTGAGGTCCTTGATCAGCGCGGCCGTCGGCTGGTCCGTCTTTGCGCAGATCCTGGCCAGGTTGGTCTTGAGGTTGTCGTGGCTGTCCCAGGGTTGGCCCTTGCCCGAGAAGACCTGCACGAACCGCACTCCCGATTCCACCAGGCGCCGGGCCATGAGGCAGCGGGTCGCATACGGAGCGGTCATGGGGTTGTCCAGGCCGTACATCTTCCGGGTGGCTTCCGACTCCCGGGAAAGATCCAGGACGTCGGCCGCCGCCAACTGCATCCGCGCTGCCAGCTCGTAATTCTGGATTCGGGCCTCCAGCTCCGACGTCTCGGGGTGATGCAGAAGGTGCCGGTTGTTCAGCTTCGACAGCAGATCGAGGCTCTGCCGCTGCACCCCCGGCGGCAGGGGGACCTCCTGCTGGAGGTGATGCACGGGGGTTCCGATGGAGCTGAACTCGACCCCCTGGTAGAGGGCCGGGAGCCAGCCGCTGGACCAGAGGATCTTGCCGCTGACGCTGTACCCCTCCGGGGCCCGGAGCACGACATAGGCAGGAAGGTTCTGGTTCTCGGTTCCCAGGGCGTAGCTGATCCAGGAGCCCATCACCGGCCGGCCCGGAAAGATCTGCGAGGTAAGGAGGTTGTTGAGCCCCTCGGGATGGTTGTTGTGCACCGAGTACATGGACCGGACCATGCAGAGTTCGTCGGCCATGCCGCTCAGGTGGGGCAGCACCTCCGAAATCTCCATGCCCGACTGCCCGTGTTTCTTGAACTCGTAGGGGCAGGGCATGAGGATGTTCAGGTTGTTGGGCTGGTGGATCTCGACGCCGTCGGGATGGGGCTGGCCGGCTCTCCTGGTGAGCTCCGGCTTGGGGTCGAACAGATCCATCTGGCTGGGCCCGCCGTTCTGGACCAGTTGGATCACCGCCTTGGCCGGACCCGGAAAGTGGCCTTTCCGCGGCTTGAGGTCCATGTAGGGCCGCCCAGGCTTGTCCAGCGCCGGAGTTCCCAGGAGGTTCTCGGAATCCAGGAGGCCGGTCAGGGCGATGCTGCCGAATCCGAGTCCGGACCGGGCCAGAAGCTGCCGCCGGGAAATGGAATTGGGTCCCGGAAACCGGAGACCTTCAGGTAAGTTCATGGGATCACCGCCGGGGTAGATATATTTCGAAACTACCCCTGAAGCCGAATCCGTGTCAAGCGCCGCGCCGCAGGACCTTCCCCATTTCTCTGGAGGTTCGGGGGAACCAGGGATTTGGGGGCAACCCTTGTGGGTGCCCTCTTCGTTTCATCCCGCTTCATCCCGCCAGGAAGAGGGCGACACGGTCGCCCCTACGATGCCCAGAGCCGTTCCGGATATGCCCCGCCGCGTACCAGTTCCCGGATCCGGCTCGTCACCCGGTGGCGGTCCTTCCGGTAGGTGACCCCGAACCAGGAATCGGCGGACCGGAGCACCCGGACCTTCACCCGGCCGGCGGCGACGAGTTCGTTGACCAGGGTGGGGATCATGAACTCGGCCCCGTGTTCCCCGCCCCGCTCTCGCAGGAAGCGGGCGAAGGCCCGGTCAAGGTGGTCGAAGATGCTGGGAGTGAAACCCCACATGTTCATGGAGACCAGTTCGTCTCCGGAGAGGTTGTGGTCCGGACCCCGCGGATCGGAATGAACGGCTCCCTCGCCGCTCTTCGCGATACGGGTCAACTCGACGACCTGCTCCAAGAGTCCCTGGCGGCTGCGGCAGACCCCCCGGGCCACCGTGCCGTGATCCGAGAGCGTCTCGCGCAGGCGGAATCCCACCATGCCGTAGTCCCCCCGGCCGCTGTCCGCCGCCTGCCGGAGGTGTCCCGCCAGCTTCCGGTAGGAGCCGGCGCCGTAGAAGTCGTCGGCGTTGACGGCGGCGAAGTTCCCGCCGATGGCATCCCGGGCCGCCAACACGGCGTGTCCCGTGCCCCAGGGCTTGGGGCGCTCAGGCGGAATGGAGAACCATCCGGGAACCATTTCCAACTCCTGGCGGCAGTATTCCACGGCGACGCGCCGCTCGATCCGCCTCCCCACCGCATCCCGGAAATCCGCCTCCATGTCCCCGCGCACGATGAAGACCACGCGGTCGAAACCGGCGCGGACGGCGTCATGGACGGAGTAGTCCAGCAGAGTCTCCCCGCCGGGCCCCACCGGGTCGATCTGCTTGAGGCCCCCGTAGCGGCTGCCCATCCCCGCAGCCAGCACCAGCAACGTCAGGCTCATGGCGACGGGTGGTTCCCTCAGGCCGGGTTGGGAGCGGCGGCTCTGGCGATGAGGTTGCGGGTGATGCGCTGCACCCTCGGGTCGGGGCCGAGAGGCCGGGTGAAGTGGGTCCAGGGCACGGTGTGCCCCGGGGGAGATTCCAGTCCCTGGGCCCAGAAGATGGTGGAGGCGTTGAAGACGAAGTTCCCCTTGGGGCCGGGGAAGATGGTGGCGGCCCACTCGCCGGGAGTGACCCCATGGGTCCAGACGGTTCCCTGGGCCACCACTTCCAGGCCCTCCCGCTCCAGGTCGGGGTCGCCGTGAAACTCCCAGCCCACCAGGCCGGGAATGAAGTCCCCCTTGGCCATGCCGGTCCCCTCGAAGATCCAGTGATCGGGAGCCGTGCAGATCCAGTCGCCCGAACCGTTGAAGGGAACCACGGTACGGGCGCCGATGATGTTCCGCTCATCGGGGCCGGCGCCCTCGAAGGGACCCAGGATCTCCGAATACCGCTCGATCTCCTCGGGACGCAAGGGGCCGTAGCTGTGGAGCCGGGTGATGATCCGGTTGGGAACGCCGGTCGAGGAAGGAGTGAAAGGACTCACCATGTAGACGTCGTTGGCACTGAGCCAGAGGACGTTGACCCCTTCTCCGATGGCGGCCTCGATGGCCCGGTACTGGCGAATATCCCAGTACTCGTCGTGTCCGACGCTGACGAAGGCCCGGCACCGGGTCACGAATGAGGAGTCGAGCACGTCGGCGTTGCTGCAATAGGTGACGTCCAGCCCCTCCCGTTCCAGCCAGAAGCAGAGGGGATACTCCCAGAGCAGGAACTCCCCCGTGCCCACCGACAGGGGGAAGTCCGCGAACATGGAGAACTTGGCGTAGGGCCGGTCGAAGCTGCCCGCGACGCCGGGATGATGGGCTCCCTCGGGGTGAGTGTAGAGGGAGTAGTCGTCGGGCCAGCGGTTGTAGGCCTGCCAGGTGTTGTCGGAGCACTGGAAGAGAAGGTGCGCGGGACGGCGATCCCGCACGATGAAGATCACGTAGCTCTGCCAGTAGGGCTGGTTGCCCGCCGGGAGCGTGGTGAGCTTGCCCAGGTAGACTCCGCTGGTCCAGTCCTCGGGAATCGTGAACTCGAGGCTCGGTTCCCACCGGCACTCGCGCAGACGGTTGGGACCGACCTCGGGAAGCGGCTGGGGTTTCCCTTCCAAAGGCCCCGCCGAATTCATCAGGCGTCCGCCGTGGCCGCCATAGTAGCCCAACCGGTAGAAGTCCACGCGGAAGGGGCTGGCAGGTTCGGTGCTGACGTAGAGGGAGAGGGTGTCGCCGGCCTCGATGGACTGGTGGGAGCAGTACCCCTCGATGCGGGCGCTGCGGTATTTCCCGCGGTCGACCCAGACCCGGGTCAATTGCCAGTCCCGGGTGCCCGGCTTGCGGTTCTCCAGCTCGATTGCCGTCTCACGGCCTGTGGATTCGCCGCCGGGTCCGGCGCAGGCAGCGGCGGCGGCCAGGGTGGAGGCGGCGCTTCCCTGGATGAATCGGCGCCGGTCCAACTGAGCGTTCAGGTTCGTCTTGCGTGATCCGGGCTTCATCGGTGCTCCCTCCCTGCGAGATTGATAGCAGCCGGATACCCCGGAATCAACAACGGAACCGGTCAGGGACCGGGAATGTCTTTGAGTACGAGGTTCTCGATTCGGATCGTCTTGGAGAAGCGGCCGAGATTCCTGGTCTCGATTCGGACCAGCTCGGCGTCCTCAAACCAGTGGGGATCGACGGGAGGATCGGTGGAGGGCAATGAAAAATACAGACTCGAATGGCTGACTCCCAGCATTGGAAACGACAGAGGCGCCGCTTGGGGAGTGAAGACGGCGTAGGCAAGAGATCCCTCGCTCAACAGCGCCTGCCGCGTAGATTGGTTACGCAGCAGGTACCACCGGCTCTTCATCCGGTCCTGGATCACGCGGTGACGCGACTCTCTCAGTTCGATTCTCAGGCTGTCCTTGGCCGTAGTTACTCTGACGATCTCGGCATGGTCCGATCCCCTGTCATACCGGGCTCCATGTTCCAGCGGAAAAGTCGCGATTTCGTTCCTTTGGACCAGAAAGACGACATTGGCGCTTAAGTCGGAGAGAGACCCGCCATGGAGATCGTAGGACTCCTCATTGATTTCCAGCAGCTCAGGGACGTATTCGAGTATCGGGCTCGTACCGCCGTGCAGAAAAGCGACGCCGCCGAGAGCCGCTGCGAGGGTTGTTGCCCTCTCGTCATGCAACCTGGGCAGATGATTGATTCGCCACCAGAAGCCGTCGCCTTCATAAGCGTAGGGATGGCCATGTCTGCTGGAGAGCGATTCGTCGGTTGACCCGAACGAAACCCGTGAAATGACCTGTTCGGGAAGCGCGAACACACCCGCCGGCAAGCCCTCCAGCGCAATGTTTCCATTCAGGACCATACTTCGTTTCAAGGGCTTGGACCGGACGCGTCGAAAGAAACGCAGGGTTTCCTCCTCGATCTGCGCTGTCAAGTGTTGCGGTTCGACGACGGTCCGATCCAGCCGTTGGGCCGATGCCACGAAATCCCAACTCCAGACCCCCATGAACAGGCCGATGACCAGGAGACCGGAGCAGGCCAAGGTCGTGCTCTTCCCGGTCTGCCGAGTCAGATACTGGTGACCGACCACGATTCCGGCGACGGCAAGGTGGCTCAGCATGAATGCGACTTCCCGTGATGTCGCCAGCGTGATGCCGAAAGTGTCGCCGAGGTCAACCTGTTTGAAGAAGAGACTGCGGGAAAAATTGTAGAACCACATCCAACCGACCACGCCAAGCAAACCCAACAATGCCGTGTGTGCCAATTTCCGTGTCACCGCAGCAAGCAGCAATAGAACGGAAGTCAGAAGGAGTTGATAGGCCAGAATCTGCGGAATAGTGCGCAAGACATCGCGTAGAGTCACGCCGTGGATGCCCAGGAGCAGGAGCTCGACAATGAAGAGCGGGGAAATCACGGTAAGGACCAGAAACAGGGACTTGCTCGCCAGAAGCTGTCCGCCGGAAATCGGCCGGCTCAACCAGGACGCCGTGCTGCCGGCCAGGGAGTCGTCCTGCACCAGGCGCGCGATCATGATTGCCAGCAAACAGATCTGCGGAAACCAGGCCAACAGTTCGTAGTAGAAAAACGAATTGAAATCCCATCTGCCGGAGTCAAGCGGCCCGTATCCGATCACTGTGGCGCGAAGAACCACCACGCCAAACCATCCTGCCAGGTAAAAACGCAGGTTCCTTAAGTCTTTGCGAACGATATGCAGTACCAGGTTCATCCTTCCTTCTCCTCGTAGAACCACCTGGTCGGACAATTGCGAAATACCGATCGAGTCACGATCGTGGAATTCTCTGAAACACGACGTCATCCAATCGAACTAATCTCGAGAATCGTCCGAGCGTTTCGGTTCCGACTCGCACCAACTCAGCGTCTTGGAACCAATCCTGTTGGGCCGGAACACTTTCTGAAGGCAATTCAAACGACAGTGTTGTCCGCGTTATTTTCAACATCACCGGAAAGTACGACATTGGGGGCAAGAAGGAATCAAAGAAAAAGCCGCCAAGCGAGAAATCGGATTCTTCTCCCAACAGCGCTTCGCGCCTCGCCTTATTGTGCAGAAAGTACTGACGGCTTTTTATGTGATCGTGCACCAACCGATGTCGTGACTCCTCCAATTCAATACTTACGTTACGCTTTCCGAACTCTACTTCGAGGATTCTCGCGTGGTCGGAGCCACCATTGTAGCGCTCTCCTTTCACCAATTGGATCGTAGCGAATTGGTCCTTCTGGACCAGAAAGTCCACGTCCATGACCAAGTCCGTAGCCCTTCCTCCGTAACGTTGATAATTTTCATCGCTAATGCTCAATAGGTCCGGCAGATACTTGGCGTGTACGTTGCGTTCGGCGTCCAAAAAACGTGCCCCACCGACGGCGGTTGACATAGACTCAAGCCTCTCTTGGTGTACTGGAGGCTTTGTACGCGTACTTTCCCACTCAGGAACTTCTATGGGAACATAAGGATTGCGATGTTCATCTATGAATCGGCTTTTTTCCCGAAAATATGGAGTCGAGATGACTCGTTCCGGTACCACGACCAGATCGTAAGGAATATTCCCCAGAACAAGTCTTCCTTGGAGGATCATCTGGCCGTCCATTAGTCGTCTTCCTTGACCATCTCGATCTAAGGTCAAGCTCTGTTCGTCGATCCGTGTCGCCACCTGTTCGACATCCAAGACGTCTCCGTATACCTCTTGTAGTCGACCTACGAAGTCCCAACTCCATATCCAAGGCAGTGCGCAGGAAACGAACACTGCTGCAACAAGAAAGATCCCGCTGATCACTGTCCGTCGAGTTATGTATTGCTGCCAGACGACGATTCCGGCGACCGAGAGCAAACCGAGACTGAAACCGATCCATTTCGAAGTCGAGAGGGTCAGAGGCGGCAGAAGTTCGGGTCTAAAGACCAAATGGCGGAGCACCATGGGCAACGTCATGCAGACCCAAGGAATAGCGACAAAGACGAAGAGACCCAGCACGATCATTCGAGGAAGGCTTCTTGTCAATGCCGCCAGCATCATGAGAATCGATATGTACAGAAGTTGCCAGAAAAGGAGTTGCGGAACGGAGCGCAAGATATCGTATGCGGTCACTCCGTAAACACGCAGGAACAGGAACTCGACCAACAGCGTCGGTAGTATCAGGAACACTACGATAAACAACGACTTGCCGAGCAGCAGTTTCCGGCCGGATAAGGGACGGCTCAGCCAGAATGCCGTGTTGCCAACTGGCGGGTCGGCGTGAACTAATCTTGAAACAATCAACGATAATAAGAATATCTTTACGACCTTTAGGAGGCCACTCCAAAAGTAAAGCATTATATCTATTGGCCCTTCCGGTAACGGATCGATTCCAGACAGGACTTGCATGGTAACCATGAGACCCAACCATCCAGCCAGATAGAACCGCAGGTGCCGAAAGTCCTTGCGAGCGATGTGCCAGGTCAGATTCATTTCTCTTCCTCTTCGAAGAGCCGCCAAGTACGGGCCAGAGCCAGAAAGATTTCCTTCAGCGACATGGGCCTCACGTCCATGTCCTTGACCTCAGGTACGATTTGCCGAATGTATTCCGCACCCGTCCCGTTGTGGAACCCGCTGTCCACGAAACGGAGAACTTGTCCGGCGCGATGGACCAGCAGCCACGCTTCCGGCAGCGACTCCGGCACCTCCTGGCCTGGCTTCAGAGTCACTTCGCATTGACGGAACCGAGCGCGAAGCGACGCCGCAGGCTCAGACATCTGCATCTCGCCCTTGTGGATCACCCCCACCCAGTCGGCCAGACGTTCCACTTCGTCGATATCGTGGGAGGCGATGAATATGGTCCGCTCCTTCCGGTCTGTCACCTCCAGCAGGCCCCGGATCAGCTCATCCCGGACCAGCGCGTCCAGGCCGGTGAAGGGCTCGTCCAGAATCATCAGTTCCGGCCGGTAGGACAGGGACGACAACAGAGCCGCTTTGACCTTCATTCCTCGGGAAAAGGTCTTCAGCTTCCGCGCCAGGGGGAGGTTGAACTGCCGGATCAGCCGGCGGCATAAGTCATCGTCCCAAGCCGGGTAGAAGGGCCGGCAATAGTCGATCAGCTCCTGGACGGTCATCCATTCCGGTAACTCCTGGTTCTCGGAGACGTAGCCGATCCGCTCCAGTTGGGGCGGTCCCAACCGGAGCGAATCGGTTCCCAGAATCGTGGCCCGGCCGCCCGAGGGCCGGACCATGTTCATGACCATCTTGATGAGCGTGGTCTTGCCGGCGCCGTTGGGGCCGAGCAGGGCGAAGATGCTGCCGGCCGGGACCTCCAGAGAGAGATCCTTGACGGCAACGGTCTTCCGAAATCGGCGGGTCAGTCCTTTTGTCTCGATGACGGCGTTCATGTCAGCCCTCCTTCTGCTTCCTCTGATTCCCGGCTTCCGAGAGTCGTTCCCATTGGTCCTCCACAGCTCGAACGAGCTGTTCCCGAGTCAGGGACAACCTTCGTGCCTCCACCACCACCTGCTCGACCTCGTCCTCCAGCAGCGCCGAGCGTTCTCGTGGAGTCGCCTCCGGCAGTTGGCCGACGATGGTGCCGATGCCCGGCTGGACCTCCAGGAGCCCTTGATCCACCAGCCGTCTCACCACCTTCTGTGCCGTGTTGGGGTTGATCCGGAGCTCCTGGCTCAATTTGCGGACGGAAGGAAACCGGTCGTCCGGAAGCAACTGTCCCGAGACCACCGCCTTCTGAACCGCATAGACCAGTTGCCGGTAGACGGAGAGTCCGGTTCGCAGCCGGACCGTGAAGGGAAGCATAGGTGTACTATTTCACATAGTACACCTAGTGTCAAACGGAAATTTCACCTCGGGACCCCTCATTTCCTCGATTAAACTTGCATTCCTGGAGATCAGATCCCTGATTGCAACGTTCGGAAGCGTCTCGTGAAATCTCCCAGGCTCTACGTCCGTGACAGCGGTATCGTCCACACGTTGCTGCGGCTCGATGATGAGGAGAGCGTCCTCGGCCACCCTGTCGCCGGCAAGAGTTGGGAGGGATTCGTCCTGGAAACCGTGATCCGGGCGGCCCCCGAACGCACCCGTGTCAGCTTCTACCGCACTGCGACCGGCGTGGGGGTCGATCTGATCCTGGAATTGCCCGGCAACCGCCTCTGGGCCATCGAGATCAAGCGCGAACTCGCCCCCAAGGTGGAGCGGGGATTGCGGGTCGCACTAGCGGATCTGGAACCGGACAAGGCATTTCTGGTCCACTCCGGCGAGGATCGCTACCCCACGGGAAACGGCCTGGAAGCGATCGGCATGGAGGCTCTGGCGGACGAACTCTCGCGGCTGGACGCGCAACTGTCGTCCGCGTGGATCAGGAAAGAGCTGTCGTAGTAGAGTCGGTAGGAAGCCTTCGGATTGCGCCATAGCATTCCGAATGCAAATTCCTATCCAGGGGAGGAAATGAAGTGAACATAAAGAGATTCCTTTTGACCGCCTTGGCGGTCTTCGTCGTACATGAGGTCCTGGGATACGTCATCCATGCGGTGCTCTTGACACCCTACTACCAAGAGACGTACTCGTTGTGGCGCATGCCGGAGGAGATCAACATGGCCTTGGTCTATATGGTCGGGCTCGTCTGGTCCCTGCTCTTCACCTACATCTTCACCATAGGCTATGAAGGCAAGGGGCCCATGGAAGGGATCCGGTACGGTCTGCTGGTCGGCCTCCTGATCTGCGTCCCGGCGGCGTTCGGCACCTACGCCGTGCAGCCCATCACTCTCTCGCTGGCCATGGCTTGGTTCGTCTACGGGACAGTCCAGGTCGTCGCCTGCGGACTCGCTGCGGCCCTGGTCTACGAGCGAGCGTGACCCGGCGGCTTCAGCTTCGCAGCGCCGCTGCCTCCAAGCCGAACAGCCGGATGGCATTGCCCCCCAGGATCGACGCCTTCTCCGCCGCCGACAGGAAGTCGCAGTGGACGCGGATGAAGTCGAGCGACTGCCGGTAGGTGCACCACTGCGACATCCCATAGGGGCTGTCGCTCCCCCACAGCAGCGACTCGGCACCGACGCGGTTGCGCAGTTCGCGCAGCAGCTTCTGCCCCTCGGGATACGGGTAGTCGGGCCACTTGGCCGGCATCAGCAGCTCAGCGTGCACCTGCGGCCGTTCCAGCACCCGCAGCAGCTCCTCCGGCACACCGATCCGGTGGATGATCGCCGCCGGCACCAGGCCGTGGGTGATCACGCACGGCACGTCCGGGTGGCGTTGCGTCCACTCGTCCAGCTCCGCGACCCGGCGCATGAACAGGCCCACCCGGTCGAGAGCACGGTCGTCCAGAAACCAGAACACCGGCAGACCCCGCTCCGCCACCAGCCGCCAGAGGGCATCGAACGTGGGATCGTTCAGCGAGCGGTCGACCTGCATGACCGAAAGGGGCTCGACGCTGAAATAGAGGCCGCGCATGCCCAGCTCATCGAACCCCTCCCGCAGGCGGGCCAAACGGCCGGCGTCGTCGGCTTCCGGCTCCCAGATCTGAGCCAGCGGGATGAACCGTCCCGGATACCGCGCGGCCGCCTCCGCGTAATACTCGTTGAGGTCGCCGTAGACGTGGTCCGACTGCAGCACGCCCGCGTCCACGCCGGCCAGGTCCATCTCCGCCACCATCCGCTCCGGGGTGGCTTCGTTGTTGGTCAGACTGGGCGGATAGATCTGCATCCGATAGTTGACGCCGTCGACGGTGATCTCGGCCTGCCCGTGGCCGGTCAGGTGAAAACCCACGTCCGGCATATCGGCGATGGATTGCGAACCGAACTCCAGGAGGCGCTCGCCCACGTGCTCGCCGGTGTCGGTCCGCCAGAAGTCGATCCACTCGCGCGAGTGGTACTGCCAGAACTTCAGGCGCAACGCGGGAGGGATCCCTTTGGGCTGCGATCCGAGACGCGGGAAGATGTGGTAGTGCGCATCGACGACCGGCGTGCCGCCGGCGGCGCCGGACAACACCCAACCGCCGCCGGTCCAGCGGAGCTTGCTGCCGTTACTCATGCGGCCGGTCCCTCCGGTTGAGCTCAAGGTTCAGAAGAAACGGGGGACGAGACTGTCCCCGCTCCGGCCCCACTCCCAAGGCGCCCCCATGGTTTTCTCAGAAACTCCAGGCAGGAATCGGAGTTCCGGCGGAGACGACCTCTTCCAGGTAGGAGCCGGTTTCGGGGGGCAGGACGGCGTCGTGGTCCTCCACGTCCTCATGGATCCGGTAGCCCATGACGTTGTGCCAATTTCCGTCCGCCAGCCGGAGGTTGGCGGCAAAGGGGTGGTCCACCCGCCACATGGATTCCCCCGGCGGCGGCCCGAACTCGGCCCGGCAGTCACGGGCCGGAATGGGCGCCTCCAACCCGGTGCGTTCCTGGTTCAACGGCCAGAGGTAGAGCTTCTGCCGGGTCCAACCGCCTCCCATCACGCGGCCCTGGCGGTCCCGAATAACCCGGAAGCGCTTGTCGATGGGATGGGTCGGCACCAGATAGATGTTGGACGCGATGTACGGAGTCCCGTCCACAGCCCTGTTCAGGGTGATGGGCGCGATGGAGATGACCCCCCGGACATCGATGACCTTCTTCCAGGTCTGCCCCTCGTCCCGTGACCGCCAGACCCGGATCGAGTGGAAGTCCTGCGGGCCGGGGCGGGCCGCGAAGAGGAGCGATCCGTCCGGATCCCGGATCAGGCTGGCCTCGCTGGAGGAGTCGGCGCCGGTCACCATGACGAACGACTCGGGTTGCCACCGGCCTCCCTGCCGGCTCCACCGCAGGACACCGGAGCCGCCCGGTACTCGGGGGTCGTAGCCGGCACCGCCCTTGCGGGCCGCCGCGGACACGCACAGCAGGAGATCATCGCCCGAGGGGATGGCATTGGCGAGACCGCCGTTGTAGATCGACCAGCCCTCGACCATGGATTCCGGCCGGAACCTCTGCACGGCGGTCTGCCGCATCCGTTCGCCGTCGAAGGCCAGTTGGAACACCTCGAAGTACTGGTAGTTCTCCTCCAGGCCGAAGCCGGCGCCGTCGGGGTGGTCCGCCCCCTTCTTGCGCCGCGCCAGCGCTAGGCTGATGCCGAAACCCGTCCCCGCGCCCGGGTGATCCGCTCCCGAGGCGGTTTTGGCTCCCAGAGGAACGAAGCCACCCCGCATGGGGTACTTGACCATGATGGAAGTCTGCCCCGGTGGATCGGAATGGGGATTCCTCTCGTCGTGATTGCGGTGGAGATTCAGGGTCGAGCCGGGACGAATCCCATCGACGGAATCGAAGAGCACCACGTCGTTTCCCGCCTCGTAGTCGCCGTGTCCGATCCTGTGGCCCATGACCCCGTTGCGGATTCGCACGTTGACGAAGGCGCCCCCGGTGGAGGGTCCGGCCTGGAAGGGGAGTATCAGACCGTAGCGCCAGCGCGCCCCTGCCGGCATGACCTCCGGCACCGTCAGGACGGGACCTCCGCGGGTCACGCTCAGGATTCCGGCGCCCGCCTCGGCTGTTTCCTCTCCGGACGAAGCGGGAGTCTCTGAAGCCGGACCCTGTGTGCTGCATCCCAGCGGCAGGACCGCGGTGGTGGCCAAGGCGGCTGAAAACCGTTTCTGGAACTGGCGACGATCGATCGGTCGGGACATGGACACCCCCCCCTGGTTGACTTCCCGGGATCCGAGGAAAGGCATGCTATCATGGGCCGCCGCAGGCACACAGATGGTTAAAAAACACCTCGGATACTGCCTCATGGTCCTTGCCTTGACTCATGCGGGGATGGCTCGAAACCCGGACCCGATCGTCTACGTGGCCGGCGGGAGCAGCCGGATCGATATCCACACTTTGGACCTGAATCGGGGCATCCTGGAGAAGCGGGGCTCCGGGTCCCTGCGGCCCACGGACGAATCGGGCAGCTTTCCCTACGTGGCGCGGCATCCCAACGGGAAATTCCTGTATGCCCTGGACCGGTTGGAACCCCCTCACGTGGTCGCTCTGGCCATCGAGGACGGGGCCCGCGGCCTGCGGCGGATTTCACGGACCCCCGTCGGTCCGGGATCGCCTCCTCACCTCCACGTGCATCCCTCGGGGCGCTGGCTCCTGGTGGTTCACTATCATCCCGGAGCCGGCTACGTCTCGGTCCTGCCCCTGGGTCCCGACGGCGCTGCGGGAAATCCCGTCAAGACGCGTGAAGTAGGGGAAAAGACCCACATGGTCCAGGCGGACCCCGGCGGCAACTACTATTTCGTGCCCTGCACCAACTCCGATTTCATTGCCCAGTTCCGCTTCGACGCCGAATCGGGCCGGCTGGAACCGAACGATCCGGCGGTGGCTCCGACGGACGAGGGCGCCGGTCCCCGGCATATGGCGTTTCATCCCAGCGGCCGCTTCGCCTACGCCGTCAACGAGACCAACAGCACGGTCCACTCCTGGCGCTACGACGCGGCCACGGGCCGGCTCTCCGGCCGGGAGACCGTGGACTCCCTCCCCGCCGGGTTCGACCGGAGCGGTAACACCGGCGCCCACATCCTGGTTTCCCCGTCGGGAGATTTCGTCTATGCGTCGAACCGGGGACACAACAGCATCGTCATGTTCCGCGTGGATTCCGACTCCGGGCGGCTGGAGCGGATCGGCTGGGAGCAAGCGGGCGGACTGATCCGGATTCCGCGAAACTTCGACATCAATTCCAGCGGACGACTGCTGCTGGTGGCGAATCAGGACGCCGATTCCATCCTCATCTTCCGGATCGGCTCCGACGGCCGCCTGGCCCGGATCGGGGATCCGGTACCCACCAGCGAGAAACCCACCTTCGTCGGAATCTTCGCCCGGATCGACTGAACTTCGCCGATCCGGCTCAAGAGCCCGTCAGGACCCGGCCAGACCGTCCAGGACCCCCCGCATATAGGCGAAGGACTGCTTCATGCCCGGAAGGGGGTTGTCCGGTTCGATCTCGTATTCCAGGTTGACGTGGCCCGCATAGCCCATTCGGATCAACTCCCGGAAGATGTCGGCCACCGGCATCCTGCCCTCACCGATGGCGCACTGGCTCCTGTGGTCCGTGTAATCCCGCAGGTCCTTCATGTGCATGTCCAGCATTCGGCCGCCCGCTTCCCGGACTGCTTCCACAACGTCGACGCCGGTGCGGGCCGTGTGGCCCACGTCGACGCACAATCCCACCCGGGGGTCCATTCCCTTGATCACCTTGAGCCCGTCGGAGGGCGCCGGGAAATGCTGGTCCTCGGGGCCGTGATTGTGGATGGCCACGGCGATGCCGTAACGCTTGACGAATTTCTCCACCCGCGGCATGACCTCGGCCGTGGGAGCGATCGCCATCAGAGGCATGCCGCACTGTTTGGCGTACTCGAAGAAAAATTCTACCGCGTCGTCCGTGTCCTCCTTGAAAGGGACGACCCCTCCGCCGACGATCCGGAGACCGGACTTTTCGAACTGAGCCCGCGCCCGCGCCCGCTCCGCCTTCGAAGTCTCGTACGGAAGGTGAAACGACTTGATGTTGACGTAAGGCGTCCCCAGCGCCCGCACCATTTCGATGGCCCCGGGACGGGGGATGTTCCGTAGCGAGTAGCTGGCCACGCCCAACTTCAACGCCCGCTTCTTCGCGTGCGCCACCTGAGTCCGGCCTGCGAAGATCCCCGCTGACGCCGCCACACCGAGCCTGAAGAGTCCGCGCCTGGATGTTCTCATCTCCCCTCCTTATTTCTCACCTTCCCAAAGATCCGTGCTCAGGTATTTCAATCCCGAATCACAGATCATGATGGCCACCGTCTTCCCGGCGCAAGGCCCGGCCAGGAGCTGCAGTGCGCCGGCCAGATTGGCGCCGCTGGAGAAACCGGCGAAGATGCCCTCCTCCCGAGCCAGGCGGCGGGCCATCCGGATCGCCTCGTCGTCCGCGACCTGCAGATAACCGTCCACGTGGGCGCGATCGATGCAGGCCAGGTCGGCCATGGAGTAGCCGCCTCCCTGGATCCTGTGTCCGGGACGGCCGGCCTCCTCCCCGGCCAGGACCGCAGCCCCTTCCGGCTCCACCACATGGCACCGGATCCCGGGGTCGTGCTCCTTGAACGCCGCCGCACAACCGGCAAAAGTGCCTCCGCTTCCCACGAAATCGCAGAAGGCCTGGATCGAATGGTCCGACTGCCGCAGGAACTCGGGGCCGGTATGCAGGTAGTGGGCCCGGAAGTTGCCCCGGTGCAGGAACTGATCGGCGCGAAACGCCCGGCGCTCCCGCACCAGCTCCCGAGTGGCCTGCTCCACAAGCTCAAGATCTCCACCCGACACCTGTCCCGAAACCGAATCGGGCAACTGATCCACCAGGACGACTTCGGCTCCCAGCGACCTCATCATGCGCGCCCGCTCTCCCGAGTTGCCCTTGGACATGACCGCCACGAAGGGATAGCCCTTGAGGCCGCAGACGATGGCCAGACCGGTCCCCGTGTTCCCGCTGGTGAGCTCGATCACCGTCTGACCCGGGCGGATCTCGCCGCCGGCTTCGGCATCTTCGATGATCTGCCGCGCGATCCGGTCCTTCTTGGAAAAACCCGGATTGAGGTGGTCCAGCTTGGCCAGGATCCGGCCATCGACATCGCGGGCGATCCGCGACAACTCGACCAGGGGCGTCTCGCCGATGGCCTCTACGGCCGAAGGCAGCAGGAACCCGTCTCGAGCCATTTCACTCCCGAGTCCGGCTCACTCCTGCCAACCGTGGGCATCGCGAACCTGGATCATGCTGGAGAGAATCTGATTCCAGGTTCCGGGATCGGCCATGACCGAATTGGGGAACATGCAGCCGTCCCAGCAGATGTGCCGGCAGGTTCGCGTGACTTCACCCCCGGAGTCCCGAAGCCAGTGCCCGGCCGCCCGGACGATGTCCAGCTTCCCGCCGGGATCTGAGGGCAGGCAGTGGCGGCCCGTCTTGTCGTGGGACCCGGATCCCTTGACCGTGGCGTCGTTCTGGGCCACGTGGAAATCGATGGTCCAGGGCCGGAGGCTGTCGGTCAGCGTCCGGTAGGCCTGCTCGAAAGTCTCCTGGTCGTCCCAGTCGAAGTCCGCCGGCAGGATCGCGTCGCTCGCCGCGTTGACGCCCAGCAGATAGAGCAACGTGTGAGCCATGTCCGCCTGGAAGCCCAGGATCTCCGGCCGGTCCACCAGTTCCAGGAGCTTCAGCATCTCCTTCCAACTGTGCATGCCGCCCCAGCAGACCTCTCCCTCGGCCGCCAGGAGCTCGCCCTGGTCCCCGGCCCGGGCGCACGCTTCCCGAAAGGTGTCGGCGATGCGCCTGGTGTTTGCCTCCGGGTCGGCCGCCCAGGTCCCGGGGTCCACCGAGGAATCGATGCGGACCACGCCGTAGGGACGCACTTCCAATTCCCGGAGCCGCCGGGCAATGGCGCAGGCCTTCTCGACCATGCTCAGGAACCGCCCCCGTTCGGCCTCGTCTCCCATGGCCGATCCGCCGCCGGTGGGAGGCCACACGGGAGCCACCACGCTGCCGATGACCAGACCCAGCGCCTGGACCTTCTCGGCCAATCGCTTCAGGTCGTCGTCGGTGGAGTCGATGTCCACGTGGGGAGCGCTCAGGAAGAGGTCCACCCCGTCGAACCGGACGCCGCCCACCTCGGCCGCGGCCGTCCAATCCAGCATGGTGTCCAGAGCGATGAAGGGCTCCTCGGCGTCGGGTCCCTTCCCCACGACTCCCGGCCAGCCGGCGTTGTGAAGCTTCGGATAGTTGTTCATGTCTCGGCCCCGTTAGAAAAGAGTGTAGATGAATGGCGCCGCCGCCGATCCCGACAGCACGATCAGAATCCCCAACAGCAAGAGCACGACGATGATGGGGGTCAGCCACCACTTCTTGTTGTGGCGCAGGAAGTCCCAGAATTCCCGGACGATTCCGGTCCGGGGCCGCTCGGCGTCCTGGCGGAATCGCGAAACCTCAGACGAGCCTTCGTCGGTCATGGGATCGCTTCCGGAACCTCCGTCAGAACTGTCGAAAGTAACGCTTCGGATCGTGGCCGGGATCATGGCGAACCCAATAGGTGTCCCGGTTCCGGTCCAGGTTCAACCCCAGCGGGTCGGGCCGGAACCAGCGTACCACGAGTCCGATGGGAGTGAGGATGAGGAAGTAGATGACGGCCAGGATCAGGTGCGAGATGGTCCAACCGATGGGGAACACGGCATAGAGCCAGCCCACGTATACAGGCCGCACCCAGGCCGGCCGGAGCCATCCCACGACGGCTCCCAAAACACCCAACGAAAAGAGGATTCCGGCCAGAGTCCATTCGCCGGAACCGTAGACCCTCCAGGCCCCCAGGATGGCGCAGAAGATGGGCAATCCGATGGCAGCGAACTGGCGGAGCTCACGGTTCGAAGGGTGCCTGTTGATCTGTAAGACGGCCACGTTTCGCTGGTCTCCGAAGCAGCCGAGGCAGTTGGATCGCAGCGCCTGGATACCCCTGAAATCCCAGCTATTGGTGGTGCTTCCGGAGTCGATCGAAAGATCCTCGAAAACGACTCCAAAGGGGGCAGTTCAAGCGAACGGCGAGCATAGCGCATGCAATCGAAAAGCGGAAGCTCAGCCGACCACCCGGCGGGGTGAATTCTCGTGGTACCCTTTGCGTCAAGTTGGCACTGGACGGACAGGATTTTCGAGAAACCAAGGAAAACATGGGCCTCGCCGAAAGCCGTTCTGGTCACGGCGCACAAGGGTCAGAAAGAATCGACGCAATGAGCGAGAAACACTTGGGATCGAGGCTTGATGATTTTCTCAGAGAAGAAGGCACGTTCGATGAAGCTCAAACGCAGGCAATCAAAGAGGTTGTCGCGTGGCAACCAACCGCCGAGCTCCCTACACCGAATGAGCGAAGAAGGGGGGACAGGAAAGTCCCCCCTCCCAACCCGGCGTAGCCGGAACCAAGACTTCTTGGCCGGCGGCATTCCAACTCTTGGACCTTCAATTGGCCACGTCTTGGTTCGGTTTGGACCGAAGAGGGCGCCCACACACAACGGCACCCCTACCAGTACCGCTGCGTCGGCATGATGCACCCTGTTTTCGACTGTAGGGGCAACCCTTGTGGTTGCCCTGCGCCGGGGGGTAATCAAAACGTCATCAACGGACGCCTGATCACGCTCTGTCCGGGCGCCCACAAGGTACAAAAATTCTTCGCCCAATTGCACAAGATTTTGAGCGTAAGGAACTAAAAGGAATACTTGAGCGCCAACTGGAGTTGACGGCCGGCGAGGGCGCGGCCGACGACTCCGAATTCGGGGGTTCCGAACTGGGTGATTCCGTCCCGGGACCGGGGGTTGAAGTTGGCCCGGTTGAGAGCGTTGAACGCCTCCAGCCTCACCTCGAGAGTCTCCTCGTCCCGAACCTGGAGGACGCGCCGGAGGGAGACGTCCAAGTTGATGACCCCGGGACCTTCGATGGTGTTGCGCCCCCCGTTTCCGTAGCGAAACCCTTTCGGCCGGACGAAGGCGGAGGTGTCGAACCAGCGCTGGGGGTGCCTCTGCAACGATGGCAGATTGGCTTCGCGGAGGCGATCGGGCCACTGGGAGTATTGCGACCCGGTGTCGAGCGGATCGCCGGGCAGATAGACGGTGAACCAGGGTCCGTCCTGGAAGGTGGAGATGCCCTGGAGCGACCAGCCGCCCAGGAGTCGTCCCGCCCATCCGGTCCGCACGAATTGCCTCCTGGGACCGAAGGGGAGGTCGTAGCTGCCGGACAAGAGGAGACGCTTCTTGATCTGGGAGTTCGCCACCCCTCGATTCAGTTCCGGCGACAGGTTGATGGACCGCAGCAGGAGGTTGCTCTGGTTCCCCTGGTCTCCTCCCCCCGTGTCCATCAGGCTCGACCAGGAAAATGCCCCCTGCAATCTGAGCCCGTCGGGACCCGGCCTCTTTTCCAACTGGAGAAAGGAGCTGTGATACCAGGCGTCGGCGAAGGCTCCCGTGAACAGGACCGTTTGCAGTTCGGGAAAGGGGCGCCGGGTCTGCCGGTCACCGCTGCCGGGCGCCGCGTCGTTGAAGGAGACCGTTTCCAACCGTCCGCCGGTTCGCGAGTTCTGGTAGCCCACGTCCAGTATCAGCTCGGGGGTCCATCGGTGTTGCAGCGACAATCCCCAGGTGCGGGTCCGGGTCAACGCCGTGGGTGTCTCGTGCCCCGTCAGAAGGGGAACGGCTGAGCTGGCCAACGCGGCGGGAAAGGGATTGGAGAGGGACAACCCGGGACTCTCCAGCGGGCCGTTGAAGATCAGAAGCCGGGATCCGGGCCGGGGGTTCTTCCCCATTCCCTGAATCATCGAGAGATCGGTCTCATTGGAATAGAGCCCGAGGCCCAGATGGAGCACCGAGGACCCTCCCAGCCGGAGAGCCATTGCCAGCCGGGGAAGCAGGCCCTCCCAGGGCCGCCATTCGACCAGGGGATAATTGGGGCGGAAACGGCCCGTCTCCCACGGCGCCAGCTCCAGGTCCAGCAGAGGAGGGATGAGTTCCCCTGAGACGGGGTCGAAGTTGCCCATGAAACCCCGCTTGTCCCGCCACGGGTATCTCCACTCGTGCCGGAGGCCCAGGGTCAGTGAGAGATCGGGCGTGATGCGCCAGCGGTCCTGGAGGTAGCTGTAGATGCTGTTCTGATGATAGCTGCCCCGGCGTTCCTCGCCTCCCAGCAGGGTCCTGGAAGGGTAACCCAACAGGAAGTCGGCAAACCCGTTTCCGGTGTAGCGATCGTAGAAATCGATTTGGGACCGTCCCTGCAGCCCGAAGAAGTTGTAATTCTGGCGGAACTCCACGCCCATCTGGATCGAGTGGTGTCCGCGCTGAAGCGTCAGATCGTCCTTCACCTGCCAGTTGCCGATGTGGACGGGTCCGATCCTCTGGAGGTCCCCGAAGCCCGTATATCCCTGGATCGACACCAGGGGAATGCCGTCGCGGTCGATCTCCGTCTCCAGCAGTTGAGGGATTCCCAACCGCCGCACGGCGTCGGTCTTGGGCCGGGCCACCGCGGCCGTGTAGGGTCGCCGGTACCAGTGCAGGCCGAAATAGTTGACCGAACCTGCGGAGAGCCTCCGGGTGTTGGTGATGGCTTGGCTGTAGGTCTTGAGGGGCATCCGGGTTGAGAACACGCTGAAAACACCGGCCCGGAAGTAGGGCCGCCGATCACCGGAGAAACGGAATGCCCAACTGCTGGACGCGGAAGTCCGCAGGTCGACGCGGGCGATGAGTTGGCGATTGTCGTGCGGCCGCCTGGAATCGGGACTCGTGAAGTTGAGCGGGCCCACCGTGTTGGGAAGGGGATAGAAACTGAGCAGTTGGCGGGCCACCGGGTCGATTCGATGGGCCGGTATCCGATTCCCGGGGAACGGTTTCCCGTTCAACGGATCCAGAATGGAGCCGGAGAACCTCCCTTCACGCTCTTCCGGCGTGGGCACCACGGCCGTCAAGGGAAGGGTCTCCCGGATGGTGTAGTGCAAATAGGAGAGAAAGAACCAGGCGCGGTCCCGGTCCCGGTTCAGACCGGGCAGGATCAGGGGACCTCCCAGAGTGCCCCCCATCTGGTTCCGCTTGAATTCCGCCTTCCGCTGCTCGAAGTAGTTTCTCGCATCCAGATTGTCGTTGCGGTGAAACCAGAAGAGGCCGCCACGGAAGCGGTTTCCGCCGTGCCGGGTCACCAGCAACACCTGCCCGCCGGAGCGAATGCCGTACTGCGCCGAATAGAGGCCGGTCTTGACGTCGAATTCCCGGATCGCTTCCGACGAGGGAGTCAGGCTGCTGGATCCGTTACCACCGGTGATCAGGGTCCCGTCGAAATAGGTCAGGTTGTCCCGCCAGCTCATCCCCAGGACCTGAATGCGACGCGTCCCCTGGGAGACTGCCCCCGGAGCCAGCGAGACCAGATCCCGGAAGTTGCGTTCCTTGGAGGGCATGTTGCGCAGTTGCTTGCGATCTATGAGCTGTCCCACGTCGTCCCGCTCGACGGTGAGTTGGGAGAGGTCCTCCGATATCTTGGACGACTCCCCCGGGGAGGTGCGGCGGAGGCGAAAGTCGAGGCGAACCCGCTGTCCGACCTGGAGCCGGACCGGCTGTCGGCTCTGGGAATCGAAGCGGTTCCTGGAGGCCAGGACCTCGTAGATTCCCACCGGCAGGCCGTCCCAGCCGTAGACGCCGGAGGTGTCGGTCTCGCGGACATACAGTTCGTTGGTTTCCGTCCGCCGGGCCTGGATCTCGACCCCCGCCAGAGGTGCGCCGTCGAGCTCCCGGACAGTCCCCTCCAAAACCGCGACCTGACTCTGGGATACGGCCGATTCAGGCGTCCAGAAGACGCTGATCAGGAGCAGGACAACCAAGCTGGAATTTCGCACGGAGTCGTCGAGTATATGACGAATACGGCCTGACCGTGAGCCGGCTAGCGGTAGCTCCTTGAAATGTCGAGGTTGCTGGCGATGCCGGACACTCCCTTGTTGGAATGTAAAGGGTCGGATAATCTCAGTGCCCTGTCGATACCGAACTGCAACAGCCGTGAACAGGAGAACGTTTCCATGACCGTGAAACCCGTTCCCGATGGTTACCACACGGTGACGCCATACATCGTCGTCGCCGACGTCGACGAGTTCCTCGATTTCCTCAAGGCGGCATTCGGCGCTACGGAGAAGGAACGGATGCCCGGCCAGGACGGACAGACGGCGCACGCCGAGGTCCTTATCGGCGATTCGCATGTGATGACGGGAAGCGCGCACCAGGGGTGGCCCGTCACCCTCTGCATGATCTACCTCTATGTGCCGGACACCGACGCCACCTACACACAGGCGCTGGAGGCCGGGGCGAAGTCCGTGCAGGAACCGACGGACATGTTCTACGGAGACCGCAATGCCGTGGTCAAAGACCCGGCCGGCAACACTTGGTGCATCGCCACTCACCAGGAGGATCTGACTCCCGAGGAGCTGGCCCGGCGGGCCGAGGAGCTGATGCGCTGACGACCGGAACGCGGATCGTGCGGATACGGCGCCCCCTCCTGGTCGGACTGGTCCTGGTGATCGCCTGGACAACTTCCGGCAATCATTCCTCGACTGGCTTGGCGGCGGAACTCCCCACGTTCACGGATCCGGCCGAGGCGGGACCCGACTTCCAGGTCCAAGGTGAATACGCCGGCAACGTGGGCTCCGGCTTCCCGATCGGCATTCAGGTGATCGCCCTGGGGAACCACGAATTCCAGGGAGTCGTCTTTGCCGGGGGCCTTCCGGGAGCCGGCTGGGACGAGAGCACCGTCTCCCACATCGGGGGCAAGACCCGGGAGGACGGCCGCACCGTCTTCCACGGCATTCACGGCGAACGCCTCAAGTTCGCCAGTTCCAACTTCCGGGGCTCCATCCGGGACGGCGTCTTCACCGGCGAGGCTCACACCTTTCACGGGCGCGCGGACAGTGTTGAATTCCGTCTGGAGAAGGTGATTCGAGAATCCCCGACGCTGGGCGCCGAGCCGCCCGCCGGTGCCCTCGTGCTGTTCGACGGTTCAGGGATCGGGGAGTGGGAAGACGGCCGCCTCGTCGAGGATGGACTGCTGGACGCGGGGACCACTTCCAAGCGGAAGTTCGGCAGCGTCCGGATCCACCTGGAGTTCCGCTGCCCCTTCATGCCGACGGCGCGGGGCATGAAGCGGGGCAACAGCGGAGTCTACGTCAAGCGGGAATGGGAGGTGCAGATCGTCGATTCCTTCGGTTGGCACCACGAGAACCGCAAGTTCGAGCGGCTGTCCAAGTTCGGCCGCGCCGGAGGCATCCACGAAATGGTGGGGCCCCGGATCAATATGTCGTTCCCGCCGCTCTCCTGGCAGACCTACGACATCGAGTTCACCCGGGTCAGGTTCGACCCGGCGGGAAAGAAGATCTCCCCGGCGACGATGACGGTTCGTCACAACGGAGTCCTGATCCACGACCGGGTCGTGCTGCCGCGGCTGCCCCCCGAATCGGACGGGCTCAGATTCGAGGAAGGCGAACCGGGACCCATCTACTTGCAGGACCACGGCAACCCGGTTCGTTATCGAAACATCTGGGTCGTGGAAAAGGATTGACCTGCCGCCGTCGGGTCGACGACCCAAACTCGGATCCGGCTCTCACACCCTCTCGCCGTAGGCGGCGGCGATCAGAGCCTTGATGTAGGCGATGGCCCAGGCATAGGAGGCCAGGTCGCCCTTTTTTTCGGCAGTGAAACCGGGGACGTGGTCCGGCTCCAGAGTCCACTCGTAGCCTACGTCCCGGAGCACCTGGACCACCTTCCACATGTCCAGATCCCCTTCATCCAGGAAGACCTCGTCGTAGTTGGGGACGGTCCCCCGGACGGCCCGGAAATCGATGTCGAAGATCTTTTTCTTGCCTCCGAAATAGCGGATCAGGTCGATGACGTCGGCCCCGGACTCCTGCATCGTCCCCAGGCAGAGGAGGATGCCGTTGTACTTGCTGGGAACGATGTTGATGAGACGGTCCAGGCCCTCCTTGCTGTTGAGCGCCTGAGTGACTCCCCAGTAACGGGCCGACGGCGGATCGTCGGGGTGGCAGGCCACGTGGACACGGGCTTCGGAAGCCACCGGGATGCAGTGTTCCTGAAAGCGGGTGATCCGCTCCCACAACTGATCGGAGGAGATGGAGCCGGCGGGCCGGCCATGCTCCTCGGTCCCCGTCCCGTCGAACCGGTACATCAGGTATCCGCCCCTCCCTTCGAGAACGTGCCGATAGCCGGGCAGCGGAAGATTGAAGACATCCCGGGTGACCCGGGAGAGCAGGAGACTGTGTTCCAGAATCGGAATCCCCGCCTTCCCCATGGTCTCGATGGTCCGGGAGATCTTCTCCAGCTCCTGCTTCCATCCGGGGCGGCCCAGGAGCAGGTTGGCGGTGTCCACCTTGCGGAGATAGACGGCGCCGATCTTGAGTCCCACGCTCTCGGCGCGCCGTTTGACCCGCAGCAGCTCGTCCAGGTCCATCTCGCCGTCCCGGTTGTAGGCCGGTACCCAGGAGGAGACGATCCGAATGTCCCGGACCCCCATCTGCCGCACGTGGCGCAGGGCCGCCTTCGACAACGGCGAAGGGTCCCTCCCGACAGCGCGCGGAAAGGCGGTGACCCGCATTCGCCGGGTCCCGGTTTCCGCCGAGACAGTTCGCTCCACTCCCGCCTTCTGCAGCACCCCGGCAGCCGCAGCCGCCCGGACGAAGTTCCTTCTGTTGACTCTCATGATTCTCCCTTCCGAATGATCCTCTCCAGACCCGACCCATTCCCGAACGAAGACTCGCATGGGAGTTGGTTGCAAGAGAAACGAGCGATGACGCCAATCACCGTTGAGTTCTTCTCCCGCGTCGTGCCTTACAATGTAACGCATGCCGCGACGAGTGACCGTGCGTTTTCCCGCCGATCTGAGTGAAGGAATAGCACTTGCTTCCCAAAAGCTGGGTCTCAGCCCCTCGGAATCAGTAAGGTCAGCGCTACGCCAATTCCTCCATACCGACCCCGGAGTCCTCTATTCGGCCCAACAGGTCAGCGACCTTTTGGGTTCTCTCGACTCCGGAATCCCCGACTTGGCGACACGACACCGAGAGTACATCCTGGAATCTCTTCGGAATCGCGCGTGAATCGCTGCTGGATACGGAAGCCCTGGCTCCCTGCTTGACCGCCGGCAGCAGCGCCAAGTCGAAGTTATACTAGTCCAAAATCCAACGCATCAGGGAAAGGAGTGCTTGCAGTGAACACGCAACAGTATCAATTGCGCCTCAGCGGCCTCCCAGAACCCAACGGGCAGATCAAGGCGGCAAGCCTGTGCCGTATTCTGGATGCTTTAATGCAGATGGGAGAACGAGCCACGCGTTTGACCGTCACCGGGCAGAGCGGCGGGAAGGGCCGGAAACCCAAATGGCTTCAAGCAAGCGTCAACTTCACGGTCACTGGATTGAACTCCGGCTCGACGATTCTCGAAATCGAGGCGCCCCGATTTCGTGAGACGGCGTATGGCGAGATTGCGCAACAGGAGCTATGGCAAGACAAGCCGAGTCTCGACGATACGTCGCTCGACATTGCGGCACGCGCGATTGAAGAAGCCACGTCGGCCGAATCCCCGGGCGACCATTTTGACGCCAACGTCTTGAAAGCAATTCTCAGGTTCAAAACAGTCGCGGGCACCCCGGGAATCCGTTACGAGTTGAGTCCGCAGGGATCGACAGGCTCGGGATTCGTGTTGGATGAGCACGTCTGTACACAGGTATCCGAGCGGTTAAGGAGCATCCCGCCACCCAGGTCATACATTGTGAGCGGCAGACTGGACGAGATTAAATACGCCGGTGGCCGTTTTCGCCTATTGCTCGGCCGGAACGATCACCTCATTGGAAGGTTGCACCCAGACTTGCTGGACACCGAGGTCCTGCGCCCGCTTTGGGGAAATCCGACTACCGTAGAGGGGCTGGTTCACTTCAAAGCGAACGGACAGGCGCGATGGATTGAGGCGCGTCGAATTATTGGCCGTGCTGAAGGAGACAAAGTGTTCGAAGAAATCCCAACAGCGGAAGGCGAGGAGACGCTTGCCCCTGTTACGGTTCAGCGAAAACGCCGTTTTCGATCCACCGATCCCATGTTGCTCGCGGGGGCGTGGCCGGGCGACGAGCCCATCGAAGAACTTCTGGCCCAACTCGATTGATCCAGTAGATGGCACGACGATATCTGCTGGATACGGGCATGTTGCTAGGTTTCGTTCGGGAAGCGCCATGGGCAATTCGGGCCCGTCAGATGTTCGACCTGAGGGACAGGGAAACGATGGTCTTTACTTCCATCATCTGCCGGGGTGAGCTTCTTGCGCTTGCCGAAAAGAATGGCTGGGGTAGGAACAAACGGTTACAGCTAGAGCAAGTTCTGGAGGATTTTCCTACGGTCGACATTAGCAACAGAGGCATATTGAGTGCGTATGCCCTGATTGATGCCTGGACCCACGGGAAGCCTGTCGCCACTTCCATCCAGACCCCTCCACCACGACCGGCAATCCCAATGACACAAAATGATCTTTGGATTGCAGCGACTGCGCATGAAACCAGGGCCATGCTCCTGTCGACCGACAAAGACTTCGATCACCTGAATCGTGTTTGGATCAGATCCGCTTAGGTCGATCAGAGCCGATAAGGTCCGGAGGATTCATGGCGGAGACACAGTTCAGTGCAAGGCCTGACCACGCGAGGGAATGGCTAGTCCAGTTCGAACTGGGCCAGATAGGCGCCCACTTCGTATTCGCGGGCCTGTGGCTGCCTCTCCTTGAGCAGGATGAAATTCTCCATGACCAGCACGTCCATGTTGGTGGACATGAAACAGCGGTAGGCCTGCTCCGGCGAACAGACGATGGGCTCGCCCCGGACGTTGAAGCTGGTGTTGATGACCACCGGACATCCGGTCATCCGTTCGAACTCCCGCAGCAGCCGGTAGTAGGCCCCGTGCCTCTCCGAGTCGACGGTCTGCACCCGGGCCGAGTGGTCCACGTGGGTGATGGCCGGGACGACGGAGCGGGCCACGTTCAGCTTGTCCAGTCCGGTCAACTTGATCTTTCCATCGGAGGCGACCCTCTTGGAATCCTGCACCGGCGCCACCAACAGCATGTAGGGACTGTCTTCTTTGGGCCGCATCTGGAAATACTCGTCCACGCGCTCGCGCATGACCGACGGAGCGAAGGGCCGGAATGACTCCCGAAACTTGATCTTGAGGTTCATCACCGATTGCATCCGGCTGCTCCTGGCGTCTCCCAGGATGCTCCGGGATCCCAGGGCGCGGGGTCCGAATTCCATGCGCCCCTGCATCCACCCCACCACCTTCTGATCGGCCATGGCCTGGGCCACCCGCCGCACCAGCTCGTCGGGGTCGTCGACCTGGTCGTAGTCGGCGCCCGCCGAGTCCAGAAAGGACCGGATCTCCGCATCCGCATAGGAGGGACCCAGAAGCGAGCCCTCCTGGCCGTCGGGCGTCCGCGCGTCGCGCCGGTTCCCCAGCAACTGGTGCCAGATGAAAAGGGCCGTGCCCAGGGCGCCGCCGGCGTCTCCGGCCGCTGGCTGGACCCAGATCTCGTTGAAGGGTCCTTCACGGAGAATGCGGCCGTTCGCCACGCAGTTGAGGGCGACGCCGCCGGCCAGGCAGAGGTGCGACAGCCCGGTCCGGGCGTGGACGTGGCGGGCCATCCGCAGCAGGATCTCCTCCATGACCCGCTGGATGGAGGCGGCCAGGTCCATCTCCCGCTGCGTCAGCGGCGACTCGGGCTGACGGGGCGCTCCGCCGAAGAGGCGCTCGAACCTGCGGGAAGTCATGGTCAGGCCCTGGCAGTAGTTGAAGTAGGACATGTCCATGCGGAAGGAGCCGTCCTCCTTCAGGTCGACGAGACGCGTCAGAATCAGATCCACGTACCGGGGCTCCCCATAGGGCGCCAACCCCATGAGCTTGTACTCCCCCGAATTCACCCGGAACCCGCAGAAGTAGGTGAAGGCGGAATAGAGAAGACCGGGAGAATGGGGAAAGCGAAGCTCGTGGGTCAGCCGGATCCGGTTGTCTTCTCCGGTGCCGTACGCGGCGGTGGCCCACTCCCCCACCCCGTCTACGGTCAGGATGGCGGCGTCCCGGAAGGGTGAGGGGAAGAAGGCGCTGGCCGCGTGGGATTCGTGATGCTCGGTGAAGACGAACCGCTTGCGGTAGGCTCCGCCGAGCCCCCGGGTCATCTGTCCCGGGAGGTGAAGCTTCTCCCGGAGCCAGACCGGCATCGCCTTCACGAACGAGGAGAATCCCCTGGGAGCATAGGCGAGGTAGGTCTCCAGCAACCTTTCGAACTTCATCAGGGGCTTGTCGTAAAAGCCCACGTAGTCCAGCTCGCCCGCCGTGAGACCGGCTTCCTCCAGGCAGTACTCGATGGCCTGTGCGGGGAAGGAGGCGTCATGCTTCTTCCGGCTGAAACGCTCCTCCTGGGCCGCCGCCACGATCTCGCCGTCCCGGACCAGAGCCGCGGCCGAGTCGTGGTAAAACGCCGAGATTCCCAGTATCGCCGTCACTCTTTGCCTCGTGCCCCTCGGTTAAGCACCCCGGACCAACGGAGTCCCAGGCCGCCAGGATACCCTCCCGTCCTCCCCTTCAGTAGAATAGCGGCCCATTGCTCCACCGGCATCCCGGATGCCGGTGCGGAGAGCACAGCCGGCGAACGGGGCGGGTATGAACTTCGGCATCATTCTCGGGCAGACCTTCACCGACACCGGACAGGCCAGTTTCGACCAGCTTCGGGAGAGGGTGCAGGTGGCGGAGGAACTGGGC
This sequence comes from Acidobacteriota bacterium, assembly GCA_965116695.1. Lineage (GTDB taxonomy): Bacteria > Acidobacteriota > UBA6911 > RPQK01 > JAJDTT01 > JAJDTT01. The sequence goes on along the minus strand of OZ220706.1, from coordinate 4,559,826 downwards.
TTCGACCTGGTCTGCCTGGGCGACCGGCACCTCTGGCCTTCCGGATTCCACGAGATGCTCACCACCCTGGCCGCCCTGGCGCCGGTCACCAGGCGGATCCAGCTCTGCTCCAGCGGATTCATCCTCCCCATCTACAACCCGATCCTGCTGGCCGAGCAGGCGGCGCATGTGGACGTGATTTCGGGCGGGCGGCTCATCTTCGGCCTGGTTCTGGGTTACCGGGAGGAGGAGCTGGCCATTTCAGACGTGCTGCCGCGCCAACGGCGGGGCCGGTTCCTGGAGAACCTGGAGGTGATCTCCCGGCTCTGGGCCGGCGAGTCGGTCACTTTCCAGGGGAAGTTCTTCCGCTGTCGAGACGTCCGCATCGGTCCGCTGCCGGTCCGGAAACCCCGTCCGCCCATCTGGATCGGCGGGACGGCCGACGTGGTGGTCCGCCGTTCGGCGCGGCTGGCGGACGGCTGGTTGCCCAGCGCCAGCCTCGGCCGGCGGGAACTCCGGCAAAAGGTCCAGGTTTATCGAAACGCCCTGGACGAGTTCGGCAAGCAGGGATCTCTGGTGGTGGCCCGCCTGGGGTTCGTGGCCAGGAGCCGGGCCCGGGCCCGGGCTCTGGTGGAGAAACCGCTGCTGGCGCAGTACCGGCGCTACTCCGGCTGGATGAAAGACACGCCGGAGGGAGCACGCTACAGGTACGGGAGGCTGGACGATTTCCGGGACCGGCTCATCCTGGGGACTCCCGAGGAGTGCATCGAGCAGGTGGCCTTCTATCGCGACATGGGCGCCGACACCCTCGTTTACCACTGCCAGCACCAGGGGGTCCCGCAGCGGGAGATGCTGGAATCCATGGAACTCTTCGCGACCCGGGTCATGCCCGCCTTCTCGAGCGGTTGATCCGCCGTTGCCCGGACCGGACTACTCCCAGTCGTCGCTGCGGAAGGGCGAGGCGGGAAGTCCCCCGGCGTTGTAGAGATTACAGACAGGGCTGTCGCTCCAGCCGTAGCGGACGGCAACGGCTCGCTCCACTGCAGGGCTGGAAACCACGACGGTCCCGGAATCGATCCGGGCGGAAGCCGGCACGAAGCGGCGGTCGGCGCCGGCCACCTCGAAGCCGGTCAGATCGCCCCCCCGGCGCTCGAGTCCGCCTCCCACGTGGTCGAACCAGATCCGCAGTCCGGATTCCTCCGGCGTGACCCGGCGAAAGACCGGTCCCGAGTAGACCAGGTCCTGGCCGTGGGCCAACGCGCGCGCCGCCAGAGCCAGCCGCTTGCCCACGTCCTGCTTGTTCTTGGGATGGATGTCTTCCGGGTTGCCGATATCGACGGTGACCGCCATCGCCGTGTTCCTTAGGCTCAGTGTCATGAGCTGGGCTTCCCGGAGCTCGGGCCATTCGCTGACTTCGGGTGTCTTGCGGAAATCGGCCAACTGGACGAACAGGAAGGGGAACGGCCCCACTTTCCAGTGCGTTCTCCAGTCTCGGATCAACGCCGGGAAAAGAGAGCGGTAGAGATGGGCCTCCGCCAGGTGAGCGTTGGTCTCACCCTGGTACCAGATGGCGCCGCGAACGGCGTAGGGCACGAGCGGCGAAATCATGGCGTTGAAGAGGCCTCCAGGCGTCCACGGATGGCCGGGACCCAGCGGACGCCGGGGCCGGCGGGGCACCGGTTCCCCGTTTTTCCTGGCGGCCGCGGCCTCCTGTTCCCAGCGGGCGACCTCCGCCAGATGCTCCTTCTGACGTTCCGGATACTCGGCCAACACTTTTTCCCACTTCTCCAAAGCGGGGGTCAGAGTGGGATCGGACTCGAGGCGAGGCCGGCTGACCCAGGCCTGTGCCGGGGTTCCGCCCCACGCCGTCTGAATCACCCCGACGGGATGACCCAGCTTCCGGTGAAGATGGCGGGCAAAGTAGTAACCGACGGCCGAAAAATGCTCCACCGACTTGGGAGAACAGGGCTGCCATGCCCCTTCCACGTTCTCCAGCGGCTCGTCGGCCACGTTGCGGGCAACCTTGAAGAGCCGGATCCTGGGAAAGTTGGCCTGAGCGATCTCCTGATCCGGATTCCTGGAACGCCGGACCGACCAGTCCATGTTGGACTGCCCCGAAGCCACCCAGACATCCCCCACCAAGACGTCTTCAAGGACGATCGTATTGCTTCCGCGGACCTCCAGGCGAAAGGGGCCGCCGGCCGCCGAGGGGGCCAGGAACACTTCCCAGTCTCCCGATTCCCCCGGCAACGGCGCGGCCGCCGTGTAACTCCGGTCCCGAAACCGGACCTTCACAGTCTCCCCCGGATCGGACCACCCCCAAATCCGTACCGGAACGCCCTGCTGCAGGAGCATGTGCTCCGAGATCACGGCGGGCAACCGGACCTCGGCCGAAACCGGCCCGGTCGAGGCCAGCAAAAACGCCACCGTGAAACCAATAACTCTCCATGATTGCGAGAAAACCACTGCGCACCTCCTGGCAAGTCAGATTACTGGTCGAAAGGTGAAACGTCGAGGGTCTCCAACCTCGGCCTTCGGCAGGAAGACTGCGCACAAGTTGGGATCGAATGGGGACGGTTCAACTGCTGAGTCTTCCCGCGATGTCGCGAGGGTCTCAGAATCGCCATCAGGAAGGTATTGCCCGGTATGCGGACTCGATTCCGAAGAGACCGTGGAAACGAGAGCGAAATGAGATGGAAATGAGATGGAAATGAATATACGATTTAGACGTGTAAATTACTCATAATAATAATGATCCAAATAAATACATTTGAAATGAACTGGAAATGAGTCGGAAATGACTGCCGATAATGTCAGTCGCTATGTGGTCCCCCAGCGATGGGTGCACTACGATTTCTCTGCCGTCTTCCACCTGCTGATCGAGGCCAAGACCGGCGGCGGCGTCCTGAATCAGATGCCATATCTGCCTCATTGGATTGAGGAGGCGCACGCGGAGCAGTTGCGATTGGAAGCGGCCGGCACATCGCGCATTGAAGGCGCCGAGTTCACGCAACGCGAACAGGACGAAGCTCTCGCTGCCACCCTGACTGCGACGACTATTTTGACCCGTTCCCAGCGTCAACTTCGCGCCGCTGACGCCACCTGCCGCTGGCTGCGTTCAAGACCTGCCGAACAGCCGGTCAGCGCCGATTTCATCCGGGAAATCCACCGGCGCATCGTGACCGGATGCGACGATGATCATTGCGAACCGGGCCGGACACGTCCTGACGCGTGGAACGTCACCTTCGGGACGCCACGCTGCCGGGGTGCCGAGGGCGGCCGTGAATGCAGCGAGGCCTTCGAAGGCTTCGCCGCCGCCATCGCCGGAGAGTTCCAGCGTCACGACCGTCTCATTCAGGCTATCGCCGCTCACTACCACATCGGCGCGATGCACCCCTTCGGCGACGGAAACGGCCGCACCGCTCGCGCCCTGGAATCATTCATGCTGCGGCGGGCCGGGGTCAACGACGTGATCATGGTCAGCCTCTCCAACTACTACTACGAACACAAAGACGAATACTTGACCGCTCTGTACGAAACCCGCGAAAACGGACACGATCTGACGCCGTTTCTGAAGTTTGCGCTGCCGGCGGTGGCCGAGAGATGCAACGTGGTTGCCGAGGCCATCGCCACTAACCATCGCCGAGTGCTGTTCCGGGAATTCGCCAGATCGCTATTTGGGAAACTACGCAGTCCCCGCCGGCGCGTGCTGGCCCAGCGGCAATTGCAAATCCTGGAGATTCTGCTGGACGCCGGACCAACAAAACCGCCCGACCTAATCGTTCGGGGACGAGCGCTCTACCTGGGTCTCAAGTATCCTGACCGCGCAATGGTGAGAGATCTGTTCGGACTTTTGGAACTTTCCGCCATCGTATTTGACCAAGGACGAATCGCCGCCAACCTGGACTGGCCACAACGATTTGCCGAGTCGGAACTGCTGGATCGGTATGAAAACATGCCGTCTGCCGCATCGACGACTCACCCGGCTATGGCCCAGTTGTCCCAGTTCCTGGGCCGCCGCTGATCCACGGGGCGGACTCCTCATCCGGACCACGATTCAGGATTCGCAGAATATTTTCGCAGGAAGGCATCCCTTGGGGCCACCAGTGCAGACCTCTTCCACTGTTTCCGACCAGAAGGAGTAGAGGTCGGCGTTCGTGAGATGAAAGCGCAGACGGAGGACCTTCCCGTTCAGATCCCGGAGGTCGTCCCGACTCCCCCACGTCACTTCCGCCTCCAGACGATCCCCCGGATGGGCCGGGTTCCCTTTCCAACCCACTCCCAACTCGATTCTTCTTCTGGAGGCGGCCCACTTCCACCGTCAGTTCCCCCCCACGGGCGTCCACGTTGCAAAAGAGTCGGTATCCCTGAAATCGGATCGGCCGCGTCTCCACGTTTCCCTCCACGGCGTCGGCCTGGAAGGAGACGAATCCGCCACGGCGTAGCTTGGCCGGTAAAATGGCGCCATGATAGGCGCCGTCGGGGGTATACGGTTCCTGGATCGCCGGAATAGCAGAACGAGCAACAAGGTTCGTGCCGCTGACGGATTCACGTGCAGCCCCTTCCGATTGGCTGGAGATGTAACGTAGCGAACAGCGGCTGACTCCAGCAGACTGGTGCGGGACGTAAGATGAGAAATCCGCTTGCCATCATGGGACCCGGATTACTGGTGGCGGCCACCGGCGTGGGCGCCGGAGACCTGGCCACCGCCGGTTTCGCCGGATCGAAGCTGGGGGTCGCCATCCTCTGGGCCGTCCTGGCCGGCAGTTTCTTCAAGTATGTCCTCAGTGAGGGGATCACGCGCTGGCAACTGGCCACGGGGCAGACCCTCCTGGAAGGCGCCGTGGATCGCCTGGGGCGCCCCATCCAATACCTCTTTCTGGGATACCTGGTGGTCTGGAGCTTTCTGGTGGCGGCGGCGCTGATGAGCGCCTGCGGCGTGGCTTCCCACGCCCTCCTGCCGCTTCATTCCGATCCGGCCACAGGCAAGATCGTCTACGGGATCGCCTGGAGCCTGATCGGCGTCCTGATGGTCCGCTTGGGAGGCTACCGGCTCTTCGAAAAGGTCATGCGGGTCTGCATCGGACTGATGTTCTGCACGGTCGTGGTTTCCGCCGTCCGTCTGGCACCGGATTGGGGGGAGGTCATCGCCGGCCTGGTGTGGCCCGCCATCCCCGAATCGAGCGGTCAGGGCCTGGGATGGACGTTGGCCCTCATGGGGGGCGTGGGCGGTACGGTCACCATTCTCTGCTACGGCTACTGGATTCAGGAGGAGGGGCGACGCGGCGTCGAGGATCTCAAAGTCTGCCGCCTCGATCTGGCCGCCGCCTACGTCGTGACGGCTTTGTTCGGCTTGGCCATGGTGATCATCGGCAGCCAGGTCGAGGTTCAGGGCGGCGGCGCCACGCTGCTGATTCGCCTTGCGGAGCGCCTGACCGACTCCCTGGGGCCGGTGGGAGGATGGGCGTTCCTGTTGGGAGCGTGGGGGGCCATCTTCAGCAGCCTGTTGGGGGCCTGGCAGGCGATTCCGTACCTGTTCACGGATCTGACCTCCCTGATGGGCGCCAAGGGGACAAGTCGCCGCCGCCGAGTAGATCCCGACTCCCGGATCTACCGGGGAGCCATGTATGCCATGGCCACGATTCCGATGGTGGGTCTGTGGGTCGGGTTCGCCCGGATGCAGAAGACCTACGCCATCGTGGGAGTGCTCTTCGTCCCCATGCTGGCGGCCGCGTTGCTGCGCATGAACGGCAGGGCCGGATGGATCGGCAGCCGTTACCGGAACCGGCCCTGGACCTCGGCAGTGCTGGCTTCAATCCTTATTTTTTTCCTGCTGGCAGGATATCTGGGCGTCGAAACGGCCTTCCGGCGGTAGCCGGAAACGCGGCCGGATGCCGTGACGATTTTCGCTGCGGGCTGTTACCATGAGCCGCATGGAAGCTCCTTTCACGATGACGTTCGACGCTTTCTGGAGATGGCTCAACGCTCATCCCAACTGCATCTTGAGGGCGGGGACCATGAACGCCGTCCTCTACGACGACGAGGACCTGCACTGGCATTTCGCCAGCGAACCGGACGGCACTCTGCTGGTCCAGGTCCTGCGGGGAAAGCTCCTTCTGGGAGAGCTCTTCATCAAGTCCGAGGAGATTCGCTACGTCCAGGCGGTGGCCGGTGAGACCAACGAAGAGAACCTCTTCGAGCTGGTCGTCGAGTCGGACCTGGGCCAGAGCCCTTCATATTTCTTCGTCCTGGTCCATGGGTACGAGGAGGAGAAAGCCTTCTCACCCGGCCGGGTCCACTGAACCTGACCACTCGCAGCACCAGAAGATTCGCGTCGATGAAGGCTTCGGTGAGACGCATCACGTCAGTTCGAGGCGGCCAGAGTGCGATGAGTCACGGATAGAACCTCTCCGGTGAGGTCATTGATATGAACGACCTTGAAAGTGCGCTCGTTGCTCAGAGGGATCAGAATCGACGGTCGAACAAAACTGATGGTCACTTTCCAGGTAGCTGGTCCCTGGCGACTATTCAAGGCGACCTCTTCCAGCCTGGGATCCCGGATATCTTCATCGTCAAAAACTGTGATGATGGTTTCCTTTGCCTTGGTTACGACTTCTCTCACGTTCATTTACCCCTTCATGGTGCCAACATCTCCTTCCTCCGGGCCCACGTCGTATTTCCCCACTTCTCTAACGACGAGACCATCAGAGGGAACGAACTTTATCGCGACCGAGCCATGCCCCGTGAGGCTATTGAGTCCGCACTCCCCTCGCCGGTGATCAGGCTTCCGGATTTCCTCTTCCGAGGTCTTCGCAGCGGCCTCCTCGCAGGACTAGGACCAAAGCGCTCTGGGTCCGAGTCGCGGTGAGAATTAATGTCTTGGAGGGGTGACAGCAAGTAAGGAAATTCCTTACATTGGCAAAGTCAGACAGGCCAGGTGGAGATGGGGTCCATGATCATCAGCAAGCTGACTTCCAAGGCCCAGACGACCATCCCTCTTCCGATCCGCACTTTGCTCGGGTTGCAGCCCGGGGACAAGCTCCTGTACGAGATCATTGATGGACGAGTAATTCTCACCAAAGCGAGGCGGGACGCCCCCACGGATGACCCGTTCCGCACCTTCGAGGAATGGCGATCGGAAGCGGACACCAAGGCCTTTGCGGACTTATGAGCAAGGTGACGCTGTCAAAGTTCCGTTAATGAACGATGCTCTGTCTGCTGCGCCTGCACCAACTCGGAGCAGCGCCATAGACGGGATATCGGCGCCAGGATCGCCCGGTATCGAGCGGCTGTAACCCTTCACACCAGGTTCGGATTCACGTCCTTCCATTCGTCCAACGGCGGTAGCAGGCCGTCGGCGATGGTCTGGTCGCGCAGGTTGGTCAGGTGCCGGTAGGAATTCCGGAGCGCGGCCATGTCCTCCGCGTCTCCCTGAGGCATTGAATACTCCAGACCGTCCGGTCCGAAGCTTGTGTCCATGGCCATCATGATGTGGCGGAACTCGCCCCGGTTGACGTAGGTGCCGCAGGGCCAGGGGAACTCGTCGGCGCCCAGGCGGCCCCGGAGCATGGAGGTGCTCAGGTGCGCCGGCGACTGGAAGGAGGAGCGCCCTCGCAGCTTGATGATGGCGGCGCCGCCCCCGCGGACCTGCTGCTGCAGATGGGCCCACTGGCCCGGGGTCAGACCCTGCCCCTCGACGGTGGCGCCATCGAGGATCCCACCGAGAGGCGTCCCGGCGACGGAGATGCTGCCCTTGAACACGGCCATCTGCTCGCCGTGGCCACCGTAGGTGGCGCAACCGGTCACCTGGTCCTGGGGGACGGAGAAATGTTGGGCCAGAGCGCTCTGGAGACGCGTGCTGTCCAGCGCGGCCAGGGTGGAGACCGCCGATCCCGGCAGCCCCGAGTGGACCAGCGTGGTCAGGCCCGTGATGTCGGCGGGATTGAAGATGACGACGGCCAACTTGCAGGCCGGGCAGTGCTGCTTGATCTGTTGGCCCAGGTTCCTGGCGATCTTGCAGTTGTCCTTGCGCAGGTCCTCGCGGGTCATGCCGGCGCGGCGGGGAGCGCCTCCCGCGGTGATGATGTAGGCGGCGTCCGCCAGGGCCTCCGCCTCGTCGGTGGTCCAGGTGACCTGGGCTCCCGGAAACGAACAGTGGTAGATCTCTTCGGCCGACCCCTTGAGCGGACCCTCCAACGGATCGTACATGGAGATCCGATTGGCGGTTCCCGTCTGCAGCAGCGACTGCACCAGGTTGGAGCCAATGGCGCCGGCGGCGCCCAGAACGGCGACTTTCTCGTTGGTCAGATACATTCGATTCCTACCTCCTCATGAACAGGGTGAAAGCTCGCGGACGGACCGGCCGCGGCCACGATTTCAACGCGCAAAGAGTAGCCGCCGGAGGGTTGCCGGTCAAGAACTCGATGATGAGGATCGAGAGAAAACCGGATCGCGGATTTGCCGCTGTCAGGGCTCAGCGGTTTCGGGCCGCTTCGGCGCGGCGGCGGGCCGAATCCGCTTTGGCGGTCCATCCCTTTTGGCCATACGCCTGGCTCAGGAAGTCCAGGGCGTCGGCAAATTCGGGGCGGGCGGCGACCGCCTTCTCCAGGGCATCGATGGCGTCATCGAGCCTGCCGGCCAACTGGTAGGCCCTTCCCAGGGCGACCCGGGCCGTCACGTCGTCCGGGTCCAGTTGCACGGTCCGTTCCAGTCCCGGAACGGCCGCGTCGGGGCGGCCCTGATTGAGATAGGAGAGGGCGAGGTTGTAGAGGGCCATCAGGTTGCCCGGATCACGGCGGAGCACAGCCTGGAAGGCCTCGATGGCATCGCTGAACTGCCCCATCTCGACCGAGTTCAGGCCCAGGTAGAGGTGGGCATCGATGAGACCCTCCTCCTGGGCCACGACCTTCCGCAATTTGCTGTTGGATTCGATGAACCGCCCCTCCTCGGAATCCTGGAACGCCTGCTGCAACAGTTCGTAGAGCGCGATCCGGTCCTTGGGATCAGCAAGTCCCTCGGTGGACGGGAGTTTCGCCGTCCCCGAGGCGAAACCCAGGTAGCCCAGGCTCTTGAGACGCTCGATGGTGGCCCGGTCCATCTGCTCCGGTTCGGGAGGCTCGTCGCGGCCGGCGGAGAACTTCCGGTACTCGTCTTCCAGGTTCTCCTTCAGGTAAGCCGCCATGGAGGGGCGTCCCCCGATGATGTTCCGCCGCTCTCCGGCGTCTGCAACCAGGTCATAGAGCTCCGGATTGGGCGCGTCGATGTACTTGAAGCCGCGAGCCCGCATGGAGAAGAGCGGACTCCACTGAAAATGGTAGTACGGATAGTAGGTCTCGCTGTAGGCGGGCAACTCCGGCTGGTTCCAGCGCCCTCGGATCAGGGAGAGGAGACCCCTTCCCTGGATCTCGTCGTCCACCCGCAGACCGGCCAGTTGGAGGATGGTCGGCGCGATGTCCACTCCCCTCACCTGTTCCCGGATCCTCCTGCCCTTCCAGGGGGAGCCGGCGGCCTTGATGACGAGCGGAATGCGCACGGTGGCGTCGTAGAGGAACATGCCGTGACTCGACTCGCCGTGCTCCCCCAGACTCTCTCCGTGATCGCTGGTGAAGACCAGGAGCGTCCGATCGTAGAGGCGAAGCCGTTTCAGATGCCGGACCAGATCGCCCACCAGTGAGTCGACGTAGGCGACCTCGCCGTCGTAGGGGCGACTCCGGTAACGGCTTCCGAAGGGCTCGGGAGCCGCATACGGGGCGTGGGGATCGAAGAGATGAATCCAGGCGAAGAACTTGCCGTCACCCCGCGAGGACAGCCAATCCAGCGCCCGGCTCATCACTTCACCGCCCAGCCGCTCGGGAAGACCCTGCTCCGGAAGATCCCAGTAGAGGTCGAACCCCTGATCGAGCCCCGTTCCGGCGTTGAGGACCGAGGAGCCGATGAAGGCCGCCGTCCCATATCCCTCGGAACGCAGCCGCTCGGCCAAAGTCAGATGATGCGGCTTCAGGCTGAACCCCGCCTGGTCCCGGACTCCCGTGTGATAGGGAAACGATCCGGTCAGGATGGAGCAGTGGGACGGGAGCGTGAGCGGCGACTGGGCGATGACCTGCTCGAACAGGACGCCGTCCTCAGCCAGGGCGTTGACCGCCGGATTCGGCGTCCCGGCGTACCCGTACGCTTCGAGACGGTCGGCCCGAAGCGTGTCCACCGTGATCAGAATGATGCCCGCGGGAGCGGCGGGACGACCCTGACCGGCAGAGAGCCGGGACCACGGCTCCAGCGCCGCCAGAGTGGCCGCGCTCGCCAGCAACAGCGTCAGCGCCCACGCCGGGGCTCGGGAGATCCGCTCCGGCAAACTGTTGATGAACGGGCGCATGCTTGAGCGGGGGACCGGTCGACCGCCCGGTCAGTTGGCTTCGATACGGAAATTGTCCTTGAGCAGCAGGCGGTTTTCCGAGATCAGGTCCGTCACCTCCATCTGGAACGAGTACTCCCCGGCCGCCAGCGTCTGAAGGGGAAAGGCGAAAAAGGCGTTGACCATCGAGTTGTTTTCGACCCGCCGCGGCTCCAGCTCCTTGGCCAGATCGTCGACCAGCGTTCCATCCTTGGAAACCACGCTGTAACGGAACTTGACGTCCGCCGTCTGGGTCGCCATGTCCTGGGCCAGATTGTGAACCTCCAGGTAGACCCCCAGCCGGTCGGATGGAGCGAACAGCCCGTCGATGCTGGGGTAGACCTTCAGATCCTCGGTCACCACGAAGGGATCGACCAGAGATTCCCCCGGCCGGACCGGGGCCGCCCGGTCCGCCAACACGATGGTTCCCCGGAGCTTCTCCGTCGGACCCGGCACCACGACCACGGTGTCCAAGGTTCCGGTCTTCTCCGACTTCACCTCCCGTACCACGAACTGGAGCTTGAAGCGTCCCCGCTTGACGGGAATCTTCCTCTGGTACAGGCGCTGGGCCATCCCGAGACCCGACGGCGCGGTGCGAAGCGTGCTCACCACGTCGTCGTCGAACTCGTAGACCACCCTTCCGGTGAGGTCGGTCATCCGTCCGTAGATATGGGTTTCGGAACGCCAGACCTCTCCTGTCTGAACGTAGTTTTCCGGGCTGACCTTGATCTTGGCCGTCACCAGCGCCAGGCTCAGGCTTTCGTGAACCGGGGTGATGTGAGCCACCAACGAAACCGGAATCTGTTGGAACCGGACCCGGGTCTCCACTACCGTCCTCAGGTCGTCGAACCGGATCGTGGGCGGTTTCATGAGCTGGCTGTAACGGCTCAGGCGTTCCAAGGGCTGGTCCTGGATGCGCGTGCTGTGGATGTAGGGGTTGCCCGGATTGCCCAGGAAGCGCGCCCGGTTCATTTCCGCCCGGCTCACCAGCCCGAGCTGCTCGAAGGTGGTGGGGCCGATCCCCATCTCGAAGCCGACCTCCTTTTCCCATTGGTCCATGGCCAGCCGGAACTCGCCGCTGTTGAGACGGTCCACGAATTCCATCTCGATGTCCTGTCCCATCCCCTCGATGTACCGGTACCACCAGATCTCGAACGGAAAGGTGACCGCCGTGCCGCCTCCCTCGTAGAACTCCCGGGTGTGGATCCCGCCGCTGGGGCTGCTCCGGATCTCGTCGGGGGGACCGAACTTGATGTAGATCTTCCCCCGATCCGACATCCAGCCGGGGAAACCCGCGGCGAAACGCTCGTTGGAGTACTTGATCCGCCGGTAATGCTCTTCTTTGAATTCGTTGTAGGCGGACCCCTGGGACGGGTCGCGCCGGGCCCAGAACTGCTCGATGAACTGCTGCTTCTCCTCAGGCGCGACCAGCTTCTCGAAGACGGACCGCTCCTCCTTGGTGATGATGTAGACCACGTCTTCGTCGAGCCACTTCTTGAAGTAGTCCTGCTCCTCCTGCGCCTGCTTGGCCCGCTGATCCTGATCCTGTGGCATCGCAGGCCGGAAGCCGCCGGTCAGAAGGACCAGAAAAGCAACCGGAACGCCGCTCCATCTCAAGCTCGATGGCATCTGTCTATTCCCCTTCGATCGGGCATTTCGCACAAAACGGTTGAACTCGTATCCCCATGATATCAGCCTATGGCAGCCTCAACCTCCCCTTCTCGTCAACTCCGTCAGGACCAGCTCCCGGTTGCGCCGCGCCTCGGGATATCCGGGCCGGATCCGAATGGCCTCCGAGTAATGGGAGATCGCTTCCTGAAGCCGCCCCAACGCCACCAGCGCATTGGCCAGGTTGTTGTGAGCTTCGGCGTACCCGGGCTTCAACTCCAAGGCCGAACGGTAGTGGGAAACCGCCTCCGCAGCGTCCCCTCGACGGGTGAGAAGGTTCCCCAGGTTGTTTTGGGCTTCGGCGAAGTCGGGCCGCAGCCGCACGGCCTCCCGCGCATGCTCCAACGCTTCTTCGAGCCGGTTCCCCGCCACCAGGACATTGGTCAGGTTGTGGTGCGCCTCGGCATAGGTGGGATCGAGCTCCAGGGCCTTTCGGAAGTGCCCGATCGCCTCCTCGCGTTTTCCGGTCTTGTCCAGGGCGTTCCCCAGGTTGTTGTGCGCGTAACCGTAGTCCGGCTCGATCTCCAAAGCCCGCTCGTAGGCCTCCACCGCCTCCTGGTGACGGCCGAGTTGAGCGAGACCGAAGCCCAGGTTGTAGTGAGCGTTGACCGATCGGGGGTCGGTCTTCAGCCACTGGCGGCTGAAGGCCAGGTTGTCTTGGAAATAGGCGGACCGGTGGAAGCTGATGAATCCGGCCGCGCCGACCAGAAGGAGGGCGGCGGCGGTCGTGATGCTGCAAAACCGCCCCGGCCCTTCTCCCTGGGAGACCACCGCCGCGGCGACGGCGATCAGCGCCAGGGAAGCCAGGAACAGGTAGCGCTCGTCGTACTTGGCCTCCTGCTGGATGATGTTGGCGGTGGGCGCCAGGGTCACCAGGAACCAGCCCGACCAGAAGAGGAGAACGGGACGGAACCGCGGCTCCAGACGCAGGGCCAGGACCAGCAACCCGGCAACGGCGAGACAAGAAACGATCAGGCGGGGCCACGAGAGCCAGATCGGCAGCGTGGGTTCGTAGACCAGCTCGACCGTGGGAAGAAAGATCGTCTGGAAGGCGTAGCCCAGGCTGAAAAGCGGGCCCGCAGGCTCGCCGAAGGCGTACTCGGTCCCGCCGAAGAGCAGGTGGCGAATCCAGAAATATCCCGCCAGGATCGGAAGCAGCGGCAGATAGCGAACGACCCACCGGCGGACGTTCCAGCGGGGCGGGTCCGGCGTCATTCCGGCGAGGTCCGCCAGCACGAAGAGGGCGGGAATGACCACCGCCTGCTCTTTGCTGAAGAGGGCGCCGGTGAATGCCGCCAGCGAGAGTACCCGCCAGCCCCTTCCTGGCCGCAGGTACGCGTAAACCGACAGGAGGGTCCAGAGCGAGGGCAGCAGGGTCTCCCGGCCGGAGGCGGTGGGATAGACGCAGGAGGAGGCGATGGGATGAAGCGCGAAGAGCGCCGCCCCCAGGAGCGCCGGGATCCTGGACACACCGAAAACGGGGAGCCGCAGCAGAAAATAGACCACCATCGCGGCCAGGGCCATGAAGGCGGCGTTCAAGAGGTGAAACGGCGCCGGGTTGTCTCCATGGAAGGTCTTCTGCAGCAGCAGAGTGGTCCGGGTGACGGGACGGTAATAGGGGAGATTGGGGAAGTGGCGTTCACCGAAGATCCCGGCCACCTCAGCCAGGGAGGCGGGAGCCTTCTGGTTGACGATCACCTCGTTGTCGTCGTAGACAAAGTCGTTGGCCGCCGATGGGGCGTAGACCCCCAGCACCGCCAGGAAGAGAAGCAGGGGGAACAACCGGGTGGTGTCGAATCGGCTCGCCGGGCGCGGCGGCTTCCGCCGCCGGGCGGCTCGGGACCGGGCTCGCCGGGCGCGCCGGGCGCGCCGGGCCCGGCTCATCGCGGCGGCGACCAGATGACCGCCTTGGTGAAGGAGTTCTTCATGGCGACCCCTTTGTCTCCATAGGAGTCCCGTTCACCGTAGACGATGTAATAGGCGGTGACGATCCTGCCGTCGGGCCTCTGGATGGAGACCGGATAGCCCAGATCGCCATGGTCGCCGTCCCACGCCAACAGGATCCTCTTCTTCTCGGACCAGGTCTCGCCCTCGTCCCGGCTGAACATGGCCTGGACCCCGTAGGGTTGATGGCGCACTCCGAAGGTCACGAGAAGCCTCCCGTCAGCCAGCACCAGGAGATCGCCCGGATGCTCCGCCTTTTCGGTCAGGCGGCGCGTTTCGCTCCAGGTCCGGCCGCCATCAGAGGAGAAGGAGAGGGAGGTCGAGCCGCCCGTGGCGCGCAGGACGGCGACCAGCTTCCCGGAAGGCAGACGGGCGATGCAGAGCTCGTCGAAGCGGGTGGCCACCGCGGCGTACTCGCCCCACGTCCTGCCGCCGTCCCTGGACCGCACCACCCAGGAGGTCGTTGGCGTCTTCCGGTCCCTGGGAAGCCCCGAACCGTATCCGGACAGGAGAACCGTCCCGTCCTCCAGTTCCACCGGCCGCCCGAAGGGGTAGAGCCAGTCGTGGGGCGTGGCTTCCAGCTTGACCGGTTCCGTCCAGGTGTGCCCGTTGTCGGAGGAGCGGATCACCCAGGTGTCGGCGCTCCATCCCTCTCCGGTGTAGCGCTCACCGGCCCAGGAATAGGAGACGATGCCGGCGATCACGGTTCCGTCCGCGAGGCGTCCCATGGCGTCGATGGCGTCGTCCCGGCCGGGGAGATCGAACACGGTCACCGGCTTGCCCCAGGTGCGGCCGCCGTCGGTGGAGCGGACCAGGTCGACCCGGCCCGACTTGCCCACGTGCGCGGCTCCCGCCTTTACCGCCACCAGCAGGTCGCCGTTCTTCAGGATCTCCATGCGCGGGAAATAACCACCCGGAACCACCACGACCCGTTCCGCCTGCAGCTCGTCCATGACGAAGGCCTCCTGGGCGAAAACCCCGACCGCAATGCACCCGGCGACTCCCAGGCAGACGCCTGCAGTGCGCAGCCATGCGCGTGGCGCTCGAACGGACCTGAACTTCATTTTGGACTCCTTCCTTCCGAGAAAAGACCGAGAGACCGGTTCATGATCTCCTGCCCCATGTTTCCCCCGCTCAACACCAGGACCGTATTACTCAGGGGAACCTTGCCTTCCAGAACCGCCGCCAGGGGAACGGCGCCGGAGGGTTCCACCACCAGCTTCTCCTCTCCCATGAGATGGCCCACACTGTATAGGATCGAGTCTTCCTCCACTATCTCCACTTCGTCCACGTAGCGCAGTATCAGGGGGAAGGTCAGGTTTCCGGGCCGGGTGACGGTGAGGCCGTCCGCCACGGTGTCGGCCCGGTCCAGGGCCACCGCTTCCCTTTTCCGAAAGGAGAGATACGTGGCGTTGGAACCCCGCGGCTGGATTCCCCACACCCTGACCGCAGGTTTCCGTTCCTTGACGGCCATGGCGATTCCGCTGATGAGTCCTCCGCCGCTGATGGGAACCACGACGTTCTCCACCTGGTCCAGTTGCTCCAATATCTCCAGTCCGGCGGTTCCGTTTCCGGCCACCGCGGCGGAATGGTCGTAGGGATGGACCGTGCTGCGGTCCTCCTCCTCCCGGATCTGCCGGACGGTGCGGTCCCGGGCCTCGAAGCGGCTCTCGCAGAAGACCACCTCTCCGCCCCAACGTCGGGTCCCCGCCACCTTGAGAGGGCTGGAACTCTCCATCATCACGATCTTGGCCGAGAGATCCAGCATCCTGGCGGCGTAGGCCACGGCCTGGGCAAAGTTCCCGGAACTGGAGGTGACGATGCCCCGGTCCCGCTGTTCCCGGTCCAGTTGAACCATCTGGTTGTAGGCGGCCCGGATCTTGAAGGAGCCGGTCACCTGCAGGTTCTCGGCCTTGAAGTGGAGCCCGGGATCGAGCTTGGACTGCACCAGCGGCGTCACCCGGGCCACCTTCGCCAAGCGCCGCCGGGCTTCCAGGAACCGGGCCGGGAAGTCGGAACTCAAATCCTCACGCGTCATCTTCCCTGGCCCTTCCCCGTCATGGCGTCAGAAACGACAGGGTCTCGCTCCGGATTACCGCGTCGCCGTTGATACCCACCAGTCGATAGTGGTAGCGGGTCGCCGGCTCCAGGCCGTCCAGATCGGCGAAGACGGAGCGCGGGGTGATTTCGGCGCCGGCGTAGGCCAACGGGGTTTTCTTCCCCAAACCGGGATCGGCGCCGTATTCGAAGTGGTAATAGGTAACCAGGCCCATGGGGGAGAGCCTTCCCTGCAGCCGGGCGGTGGTTCCGGTCATGCGAAGAGGCTCCAGCGCCCGCAGGTGGGGGCGGCGGTCCGGGGAAAGGACGAAGCTTCTGGTCTCGCCGCGGGTGACGCCCTCCTCTCCTGTGGCCACGAGCCGGTAGTGAAGGGTGTCGCCCGGACTCAGGTTCCAGACGTCCTGGTTCACGTGGTAGAGATCGTCGTCGGGAAGCATCCTGGCGCCGCTGCCGAAGACCTCGATCTCACCCAGCCCCCAGTGTCGCGAACCGTAGCCCGACAGCACGCGGACCTTCAGAAAGGCGGCCTCGACCGAAAGACCGGTCCTGGTGTCGAGGGCGAAATTGTCGTTGGGATGCCCCTTTTCGGGAAGTGTCATCCGGCAGACGGGCGTAAACGACTCTCCGTCCGGAGATACCGAGATCTCAAGTTCCCGGCTGGGGTACTCGGGATTCTGGTGCGCCTGAATCGTCTCGATGGTCACCGGATCCTGAAAGGCATAGACGAATTCCAACGGTGCGGACGGATTCTCCGCGCTGCGCCACGTCTTCCCTGCCCCGTGCCGCCAGCCGTCCGTCAGGCTCGCCGGATCGCCGTGGCCGCCATCCGGCCAACGAATCAAGCGGCCGCCGTTGCTGTCCAAGAGGAGGGACTCGTTGCGGTAGGTCAGCTCGAACTCGTCGAAATGAAGGGCGCCCACGGGAGGATCCTGAGGATCCACGAACGCCAGCAGATGAAAGAAATTGTTGTTGTTGTGCCCCAGGGCCTGGTCGATGGACCAGTACTCGTAGCGCTCGGAGGCCCGGCCCTGGCCGATGTTCTTTCCGCCGTAGGTCCACTTCCCGGTGTCGTTTTCGAGACGGTAGACGACCTGGTGCCAGTTCCCGTCCAGGAGCCGATCGGTGAGGCTGACGCCGCTGTAGGCCCAGTTGGCGCGGCGCCATCCGACCTGGTCCCCCCACCAGGAATTGCTCTGGCTCTGAAGCCACCAGATCAGTTCCGATCCGCGGGGTTCCCAACCGTCTCCCCGGACCCAGATGGAGACTCGGGCGTCCCGCAGATCGGGGTCCGCCCCTCCCAGAACCGTGTTTCCCTCCTGCCGCCACTGGCGCAACAGGCCGGTCCGGAGATATTTCACCAGGTGCAGCACGTCGGCCGCCATGTGGTTGAAATCGTTGTTGGCCGCCGGCTGCCGCCATTCGATATACCCCCCGGAGGCTCCTCCCTCCGGATGATGAATATGCTCCTGAGACCAGCTTTCCCACGCTCCCGTCCCGTCGTCCCAGGTTTCCCGGTAGTGAGCCGCCAGACGGGGCGGCAGCGGCCGTTCCCGGGTCCGGAACCCGAACGACGGCGTGGGTCCGTACTCGAAATGCCAGGTGGTGTAGATCCCCTTGGGGTGGATCTCGCCGTTGAAGCTCAGGGCGCCCAGGCCCAGGGGCGTGGCGCTGCCGGTGGTGGCGCTGGGAGCCTGGCCGCAGGAGGAGATCAGGAGCGCACCCGGGACCCAGAGCAGAAGGAAACGCCTCATTTCGACCTCCCGGCTTCGGCGCAGGTGAAGGAATAAAGCTTGGAATTGGTCGCGTAGACCCGGAGCCGGACGGCCCGGCCCTTCAGGGAGGAGAGCTCCCGGCCCCCTTTCCACCGGGCCACGTGGCGAGTGGAGTTTCCTCGAATCCGGACCGCGTCCGCCTCGCCGAAGCCCTCCAGCGGCCGGCCCTCCGGATCCAGAATCTCCATCCAGAATTCTCCTCGAGTGGCGTCCGCGTTGATCAGAATGCGATCTCCGCGGAAGGTGAACGGACGGGTCAGCAGGGACGCGAGCGATGAACCGCTGTCCAGGGAGACGAATCCGTCCCGGCGGCACCGGGCCAGGGCCCCGAATCCGGCCCCGTTCCGAAGCCAGCCCTGTTCGGCCGCGGTCTCCGGGACGGCCTCCTCCGCATGGGTCAGGAGGGTCGCATCCTGCGATGTGAGGACATGCGGCCGGTTCTCGGCCGCGTAATAGACCCGGATCTCATCGCCCGCCAGAAGCGGCGCGAGCGCCCTCACCTGATGAGAGTCGAACCGGTCCGGAAGCCCGTAGGTGAGAATGGGATGCCGCCTCCCCGCGCGCCGCCAGCCGACCCCGTCTCGGCTGAAGGCCAACTGGACGTCGATCATGAGGGAATCGGGATGATAGACGGAAAGCAGCCCCCAGTAGACGCCCCGATCCCGGAACACCGCCAGCTCGTAGAACTGGGTCCCCGGCGGATCGGACGGATCCGGAGTCAGCACCGGATTGGGAAGGCGCCAGTCCGTGAAGTCGGTGCTGTGGGAGAGGCCGATGTCCCGGTAGCGTCGGCTGGGCCGCAGGAAGGCCACGTACCTGTCCCAGCGTTCGTCCCAACCGAAGATGTTGTGGGTGTCCCCGATACCGGCATTGGTCCCATCGCCCTTGGTCTCGCTCAGGAGGGGACCCGCGGAATGGGCGGTCCAGCGAAGTCCGTCGGAAGAGAATCCCACCAACAGGCCGGTCAGTCCTTCCGCTTCGACCTTGCCCTGTCCCAAGGCCTTGAAGCGGCGCCCGGGATCGGTCTCATTGGCGTCCAGCAGCACCCGGCTGACGGGATAGGGAATCAGGTTGTTGCGGCGGGACCCGCCGAAGGAGGCCAGTCCCAGGTGGGGCTTCTCCCACGCGATGCCGTCGCGGGAAACGGCGTAGGCCCAGCGATCCGGCCCGCGACGGGGGCTCGAAAGCCCGTCCCGGCACCGGTACCACATCTTGAAGGTCGCGTCCGCGTCATCGAAAAGGACGGTGACCGGCAAGGTGGACCGTCCTTCCCAGGGCCGTGAAGGACTCAACACCGGGTTGGCCGCATGCTTTTCCAGTGGATTGAGCCGCCGCTCGAGGGCCTCGGTTCTCTCCAGCACGAAATCGTCCACGAAAACCTGAGTCTCGTGGCCGATTTCCAGAACCGGAGGAACTACGGGAACGGTCTGTGTGCACGCCCAGAGCAGTCCCGGGAGAAGGAGTCCGGCGGGAAGGCGCAGTCGAAGCATCAGTCGACCTCCTCGATCCGTTTCATGGCGTCGTCCAGGGCCTCCGCCAACCCTTCCGGCCGCGACCCGCGGGCCTGCGCATGGCGGGGACTGCCCCCTCCCCGGCCGGCGATGAGAGGGGTGGCCTGCCGGATCCAGTTGCCCATGTGCCAGGGCAAATCCTCCGAACGGGCAAAGACCAGAGCCGGAGACTCGCCTTCCAGCCCCAACAGCGCCAACCGCCTTTCGCCGTCCTGAACCAGTTTGCGGCCCAATTCACGCGCGGCCTTCATGTCCATTCCGGACAGGACGAGCCGGACCACTCGAATGCCCTGCACCTCCGCAGCACCCTCCAGCAACCGGGCGGCCTCCGAATCCAGGTAACGATCCTGAACCTCCGCCAGCTTTTTGCGCAGCCCTTCTTCCCGCTCCAGGTGCTCCATGGCGGCCTCCGCCACTTCCCGGTCGGGACGGGAATAGAGGCGGGAGAGCCGATAGACGGCCCGGTTCTTCCAGCGGTAGTCCCGGAGAGCACGCCATCCACAGTAGAACTCGACCCGGACCCGCTTCTTGGCCCGCTCCCAGCGCCGGATCTTGATGAGGCCCACCTCCCCCGCCGAGCGGCAATGGGTTCCCCCGCAGGCGGAAAAATCGAAGTCCGAGACCTCCACGATCCGCAACGTCCCCTTGCGGCCGGATGGCTTTCGAAGGGGAAACTCGCTCTGGCGGGCGGCGTCGACCAGGTGGACCCGGATGGGCCGGCACTGGACGATGATCCGGTTGGCCGCATCCTCCACCTCGTAGATCAGTTCCGGGGTCAGCGCATCTCCCGTCAGATCGATGGTGCACAGCTCCCGGCCGAGGTGGAAGGAGACGGTGTCCCAATCCAAGACCCGGATGAAGGCCTGCGACAGTATGTGCTGGCCCGTATGCTGCTGCATGTGGTCGAAGCGCCGCTCCCAGTCGAGCCTGCCCTCCACCACCTGACCTTCCGCCGGGTCCCCCTGCTCCAGCACGTGCAACAGCCGGCCGCCTGCGTCCGCCATTCCCACCACCGGCAGCCCCTCCAGGAGGCCCCGGTCCGAGGGCTGCCCTCCGGAGGCGGGATAGAAGCAGCTCCGGTCCAGCTCTACCGCCGGTTTCCCCTTCCAACGGTCCACACCGGTGACTCGCGCGCGGAAATTCTTGAGATAGGAATCCTGGTGATAGAGCCGCTGGGTCATGCGATAAATGCTCCGGCTGATTCCCGCCAATCTCCGGAAATCACGAAGAACCCCCCGGCTTCTGGACCGGAGGCAAACATGCTAACATGGACCAATTATTGACCAATGCGTATGTTCCATTCTCACGAACAGACTCGGGAAGGTCTGAAGGAGGTCACATGAGAAGAGCTCTCCTGTTCTCGTCTTGCGCCGCATTGCTGGTGCTTCTCACGGGTTGCGACAGCCCGCCGGCGTCGGAACTCGACGCGGCGCGCCAAGCTGTGGACGCGGCCCGGGCCGCGGAGGCCGATACCTACGCGCCGGATGAGATCGGCAAGGCGTCGGCGACGGTGAATGAGGCCGAAGCCGAGATCGCCGTGCAGGATGACAGCTTCGCCCTGACCCGAAGCTACGACCAGGCCAGGGAACTCTTGAGCCGGGCCACTTCCGAGGCTGAAGCCGCAACCGCGGCGGCCGGTGAGAACAAGATCAAGGTCAAGGGCCAGTCGGAGGCGGCCAACGAAGCGGCTCAGGCCGCCATCGAAAACGCCCAGGGCATGTTGCGCAAGGCGCCGCGGCGGGGCAAGGCAGCCCGCGAGAGCGTGGCCGCACTGGAGGCCGACGTGGCCTCGGCCGAGGCCACGCTGGCAGGCGCGCAGCAGGCCTACGATGCGGGCAAGTACATGGACGCCTTGAATCAATTCGGCGCAGTCAAGCGGAAGGCGGACGGAGTCAGCTCCGAGATTGAGCAGGCCATTCAGCAGAGAAGGCGACGCTGAACCGAGCCCTTCTCCTGCTTGGCGCCGTCCTCTTGGGGGCTTCCGCCTTTTCCAGCCCCGAGAGCCGGTTTGAAGCGTACGGCGCCAGTCCCGCCCCGGCGGCGCGGAATCTTGCCAAACCCGAGGTTCGCCCGCCGCGGGGACGCATTATTCTCATCGACACTGCGGAAAACCGCCTCTACGTCCGTCACGGGCGGCGGGTCCTCCTGGATGCCCTGTGCGCAACGGGAAGCGGACACCGTCTGATCTCCGGCGACCGGGAGTGGACCTTCGAGACCCCCCGGGGTGAATTCAAGATCACGTACGTGACCGAATTCCCGGTCTGGCGCAAACCGGACTGGGCCTACGTGGAAGAGGGCGAACCCCTGCCCGAGCGGGACGGCGACCGGATGGAATACGGGGTACTGGGCAGCTTCGCCCTGGGAATCGGAGACGGCTACTACATCCACGGCACCCTCTACACCCGGCTTCTGGGACAGAACGTGACCCACGGATGCATCCGGTTGTCCGAACCGGACCTGAACAGGCTCGTGGACCTGGCGCCCCTGGGGACTCCGGTTTTCATCTTCTGATGGGATTGCCCGACCCGGCTTGATCTAACGACGGCCCATCCTACCGTGCCGGATTTCATGTGTAAACTCCCTGGCTCGAAGGGGTTAGCGGCGGTCGCCCGACGGACCCCGGTTGTTATATTCCTGTTATACGAAACCGACCGATGTTATATGCAACCGACTGGAGGGACGAGTGTGGGGGGTGGGGGGCTACAATGGGGACGAACGGAGGACTTCGAAATGAGACTCATACTCGACGGCTCGGTACTCAAGACACCATCCGATGACAGGGACTTCCACTTTCACCACGAGTGCATCACGCAAGAGAATCTGGACCAGACGTTCCCATTCTCCGCAATCCACATCGAGGTGCCCGACCCGCGCCCCGTGGCAGCCGGGGAGCGGGTCAGGGAGTGCATGGCCTGCGGGGAGCCGGTCGGCCACGTGCGGGATTGGCGGGTGCCGGAGTAGCGGGGCGCCGTTTCCCGGCCCCTGGCGGCCCCAGGTCGCGACGAATCGGGCAACGAGGGGAAATGCCTAAGCTGCCCCCCCGGGCGCCTTTGCGAGACCCCGTCGCGTTTTCGCTCCCGACGACGTTAGACAGGACAGGGGGCAGCGTCCCCAGATGGCGGAATGTTAGACGCACCAAGCTTAAAACCTGGGGGGCGGCGACGCCCGTGGAGGTTCGATCCCTCCTCCGGGGACCCCTTCTGAGGCAGGCGGGCAGGTGGCCAACCGGCAGTCATCCATTTATGCCAGCGGCGGGGCTAACCGGTTAGTTGCGGAGAGTGTGCCGACTGTCATCATTGTGATACGTTGGACCGGAATCGAGGGGAAAAGCGCAATGGACAAGCAGCAGAAGATAAACGAGATGTTCAAGCTTCTTTATGACACGAGGGGCGTCGCTTTTCTGGCCTCGGATAAAGCCACATCTGCGAAAGGGGTGGCGTCCACCGCGAAACACAGTTCAATGGAAAACGCTGGCCGCGTTGCTGCTATGTTCTTGGCTGTGATAGCCATACTTGAAATTACGGCCCCGCCGACTTCCCCTGAAGTCCAAAAGCGCGTCAGGAAATCGCTTAGGGAAAGCATGCTTCAATTCGTCAAGATATTTCATGAAAATCCGAAGACTCGAGACACGTACCTCCGGTCGGACGATTTCATAAGGGCTTTCACCGCTTCCATGAACGGCTATTTGTCCCTTGTCGGGGAGACGAAATTCGAAGCTCCCACCGGAGTCCGTCCATCTTCTAAGCCAGTCGGCGAACCAGACTAGCATCGCCGGCCAACACGGCCGCCGTGACCTGCACCGTGCCGCTTCCGTGATGCCCGATCCTTGCCGTAGCCCTCGCCGGGGACACCGGCGCAGCACGGGCCTTATGGGTGGTGTCAGAGAGAACCCTTAGAATTGGCGGCGGCGGGTTGGCAGAGTGGCCTATTGCGCCCGACTAAGGATCGGGAGCCCGGCAGAACATTTCAGGCTGTCCGGGCCGTGGGTTCGAATCCCACACCCGCCGCCACCTATGAAGTAGAGGAGCTGAGAATCGGCGATCTCACCCGACTAAGGATCGGGCAATCCCGGCGCATGGGGTTTGCGGGTTCGAATCCCGTCTCCTCTGCCACAATCGAGAGGCTACGGTATTCGGGGGGGAATGGTCCCAGAACGGATGTGTCTCAGCATGTTGGTCCCTCCAGCTGCGCACTTCCAAAAAAAGAATTCTACGTACAGAGCGAATCGTAACATATCAAGTATGACATACGGGACTAGGTCATTCAGGATTTCACACAAGGAGGCTCCTCCCTCAACTACCAGCAGTCGTACTTGTAGCGCCCTGCCCGCGAAGTCGTGTCTCGCGGGTCAGATCGCTCCGGTCAGCCGCAGCCACCGGAGGCGTTCCGGTGACGGCCCGCCGTTTCGCATCTCGTTGTCCGCCCGGCAGTGGCAGCGGCGGCAGAGAGTGACGAGGTTCGACGGGTCCAGGCCCAGGCTCGGGTCCCGCGACAGCGGCACGGTGTGGTGGACGTCGCCCGATCCCGGCAGTCCGCACGACTGGCAGCGCCACCGGTCCCGCTCCAGGACGTAGCGGCGGACCGCCCGCCAGCGCCTCGACTTGTAGAACCGCCTCGCCTCGCGCCTCGTCATCCGGCTCTCCCCGCGTACCTCCAAGACGGACGGCCCAGTTGCTCCAGCCTGGGCCACTGGGCGGCGGCCACCAGGGCGGAGGCCGTCACGTCGTCCCTGCTCTTGTTGTTCCTCCGCCGCTTCACCAGCCGGTGGCCTCCGGCGGAGCTGTTCTCGACCTTGGCCTCCCTCAACGAGGCTTGGAGCAGCGCCCGGCTGCCGTGGGCCACGGCCAGCGGCCCGTTCGAGGCCAGCAGCCGGAGCTGTCGGATGGCGGCGGTCCAGAACGACCAGCCCATGACCTGGGAGACCACGTTGGCGAGCCCGGCGTCGGCCAGTTCGCCGACGCGGTCCTTGTCGGAGAACACGGCTCCGGGCAGGTAGGACCGGACCGCCTCCCCGACCAGGTCCGCCGGGACCCGGCGCCAGCCCTCGGCCACGACCAGGGAGCCCTGGTCCGCCAGCCGCCGGTACGTACCGGCGGGGACCCCGTCCCGCTTCTCCTGTTCGGGCAGGGAAGGTATCCCGGGACAGACGGCCGTGACCTCCAATCGGCCGCTCGGCCAGAGGGCGGCCACGCTCGACCAGCTCCGCTCCCGGCCCATGTCGATGGCGCACACCGGCGGGCCCTGCCGCTCGGGGACGGCACGGGCGCAGACGGCCTGCCAGTCGTCCACGGTGAGCACCACGTCGGAGGCGTCGGAGGCGGGGACGTTCAGCCGGTAGCTCATGAACCTCGCCTTCAGCCGCTCGTCCCGCCGGGCCGCGTCCCGTTCGGCCAGCAGCACCCCCCGGCTCTTGGCGAAGGACCACATCAACGGGTTCGCCCTTCGGATCGTATGTGGCGAGTCCCAGGCGCCCGTCCCCTCGATCAGCGTGACGTGGCGGGAGCCGCCCGACTCCGAGTGGACCAGGTCGTGCCACCAGTGCCCCTCGAAGCTGGGCGCGACCGTCCCGAAGTACAGGGCCCGGAGGTTCGACCCCGGCTTCCCCATCGCCGACTCGATGGCGTCGTGGAGCAGCTCGCCGTCCCGGACCTTCCAGCTTCCCGGCTCGTCCGAGATGACCAGGTCGCAGTTCAGGAGCCCCATGGCGCCGCGTCCCGACGCCGGCAGGCAGGAGACCCTGGTGTTGGTCCCGAGGTGCGTGACGGCCGCCTGGAGCGTGGACTCGGTGACCTTGAACTCGCGGGCGGACCCGGACCGCTCGACCATCTGCCGCAGGGCGGAGAAGGTCGTCCGCCGCAGCACGCCGAGGCTCGTCCCGACCAAGTGGTTCTCGACCCCGCGCCGGAACAGGCGGGACCCCGGGATGACGGACCGGAAGGCGAGCAACGCGGCCAGGCTGGACTTGCCGTTGCGCCTGGCGATCGAGAGGCAGCTCGTCGTCACGCCGGGCGCCAGCGCGCAGCGCAGGAACCGGTCCTGGAAGGGCCGGAGTCGGAAGGGCGCCCGGACTCGCAAGTCGTCACTCCGCCGGCCCCGTGTGTGTTGGCGAGCACCCCGTCCGATTTCCCCCCGGCAGACTCGGGAGATGACTTGAAAGTCCGGCCTCGTCGGCGCAGGTCTGGCACAGATCCCATGTCCGCTTGACGGCGCACAGCCGCCTGGCGCGGCGGACCAATTCCCGCGAGACGCGGTGATGGGGATGGTATTCGACGACGAGCACCGGCCGACCCGTGAGGATACGCGCCTCGCAGCCGTCGCAGACCCAATCCCACCGGCTGTTGGCCTGCGTCTCTCGAAGCGTGGTCTCCGGGCGTCTCGCGACATCACGGACGAAGCACGTCGTGCAGCGGTGGTGGAACCGGCCCGCGCGCAGGTCAGCGTCGGACCCCCTTTGCAGCTCGAGCCAATTCGTCCGCCGTCGCGTCGGACGGCGGCATGTCTCGCACAAATGCCCGTCAGGCATCGCCCAGCCCCGCGATCTCAAAGGCACGCTCCAGGCCCACCCCGGCCTTGACCAGCCCGCCGACGATGCGAGACTGGTGGACTAGGTCCGTCTGCGTCAGTCGCCCCATGTCTAGCCGCAGTGCGGGGAGGTCCAGCTTCTCCCGGAACTCGGCCTCGACCCGGCGGGCGAACGGCAGCAGGGCGGCGTGCAGGAACTGCCTCCACGCCTGCTGCGCGGACGTGGCCCCGGCGGACTCGTAAAGGGCCTCCGGGATGCCGCAGGCCCGGAGCACTGACTTCTCCGCGGCACGCCGGACCCGCCAGGGGCTCAGCAGTCCGGCGGCCCCGGACGACGTGAAGAGGTTTGGGGTGGGCGCGGCGTACTCGATCTCGGACTCGCCGATTTCCACGCGACTGTCGTTACCGTACATGTGAAACTTGCCCGCGATCATTCGACCGGCGGGACGGACCAACGCCTCGTCCTTGACGGCCTGCGGCGCGCCGCTCGCGTATTTCTCGACCCGTGCGCTTGCCGCCGCCCCTACGCGTTCCAGAGCCGCCTCGGGGATGTCCCAGGACCCAAACTCCAGGGCGGCCTTCAACTCTCTGCGCGCCGTCGTCAGCTCGGCGGCATCGGTGGGCCAGGGGCTCAGAGCCATACCGTCCTCCTCGGAATCCCGATGACTCGCCTCTCGGGCGGCTTCTCGTCCGCCAGCTCGACCTCCGGCCACTCGTCGGCCCGGTCGCCTGCGACGGGGCGGAACAGAAAACCCCGCAATGCGGCGCGGCGGTAAACGTTCGTCTCCACGCCCTGGATCGACCGCTTGCTGGCCGTGGAGGACGCCTCGTCGATCAACGGTCGCATCCGCACCGGAACGGCTCCCAGGAGATCCAGGACGCGCTTGCCAGTGGGCGTCTCCAATGCCTTTCGGGCAATCACGACCCGGAGTCCTTCCGGGTCATCATGGATGCGAAGCGTGCCCCGGGACAGGGACGCGAACGCCGAGTCGAACCCGCCCGCAGTGGCCAGGACCTCGCCTGCCTGCTGGTCCCCCTGGACGTAGGCCTCGAACGCGCCGCGCTCGAACAGGGCGTCGCGACAGGCACCGGTCTGGCACTCGCAGTAGAGCCTCCGGCCATAGGGGACCCTCCCGGTCAGGGGCCGTTGCCGCGCCTCCACCCGGTCCCCCTCATACGAGGGGGGCCGGACCAGCCCAACCCCGTACAGGTCCGCCCGCTCGACCACCCGGATTCCCCCCTCGCGGCGCTCCTCGCGGGCCCTGAACTCGATGGACAGCCCCGTCCTTTCCCGGGACCTCACAGACTCCATCGCCGCGTCGAGCAGGGGGAGACGCGGTGACAGGTCCGCCTCCAGGTACACCCCCCGACCGTCCACGCGAAGATCCAGCCGCGAGCCGGTGTGGGCGAGGACCCGGGTCTGGTCGTGGTCCAGGTCCAGCCACCGGAGGCGGTCGTCGAGCCGGACGGAGCCGGGCGCAAACCGCTCCCGGTGGGACGGGCTGACCTCGCCGAAGTGCAGGGCCGTGCCGATGAGCCGCCGCCCATCGGAGCGGAACTCAACGAGCGGCCCGTGTTCGATCCTTTCCATCACGCCAGCTTGAACTTGAGCCGGGAGAAGGCGTCGCTCCGCAGGACCTTCAAACTCCACAGGGCCACGGCGGTCAGGACGAGCTGCCCGGACTTCGCCTTGGTCACGTTGTCGGGGATCAGGGTGATGCCCCTCCAGATCGGCATGACCGCGTGCATGGCGTTGATCCGCCGTGCCGCGATCGCTCCCTGGTCGTTCGAGGCGGCGGCCGCCACGTGGTCGGACACCCGGACCCCGCCAGACTTGCGGCTCATGACCTTGAAGCCGGACTCGTTCGTCCCGTTGTTGGCGACCCGGTAGACGCCCTCCGAGTGCCGGTAGGTCTCGGCCCCGATGAGCAGCCGGACCCCGTCGGGCATGGACGCGTATTTGCCGTCCACCTGGGCCGTGACCGCGCTCTTGTAGTCCCCGAACTTCGCCACGGCGGCGGGATAGCCCGGGGCCGTCAGGCCGCCAGCCAGCAGCCCCTCGTCCGTGTCGCCGAGCAGCAGGCCGTCGAACTTCGAGGACATGGCCTGCCGGAGGTTCTGGCGGAGGGCCGCCTCCATCCCGGCCAGCCGGGCCGGGTCCTCGATGGACCAAAAGAAGGACGCCTGCGCCCGCTTGGGGGACAGGACCGTGGCGGTGAAGGCCCCGGTGCTCTCGTCCTGGTCCGCACCTTTCGCAGGGGTGCCGACGGTGGCCCCGGTGGTCAGGACCGTGTAGGTCTGCTCCCCGACCGGGACCGTGGGTATCCCGACGCCCAGGAAACTCGCCACCCCCCGAGGGAAGATCTGCGGGATGATCGGGTGCTGGCTCTGCCCGACGTCCGCCGGGGCCGGGGTCACCGCCCGGGTCTCCAGTTGCTCGACGGCGATCTGGTTCCCCGAGAGCCCGAAGTGCTGCTGCAGCTCGGCCTCGGCCCCGTCAGTGCCCCGCTAGTCCATGGCCGCCTGCAAGGTGCCCCCGATGGTGGCCCGACCGACCAGCCGGTCAAGCACCCGCCGCTCGGCGTCCTCGCCGTTCTGGGGCAGGTTGCCGTCGTCGTCACCCTCGGCGACGACGGCGGCCCGCCACCGGACCTCGACGTCCTGGAACTCGGTCTGGAGGCTCGCGGCCTCCTGGCGGATTTCCTCCGTCAGGTCGTCGCCCTCCAGCCCCGCGATTTCGTTGAGGCGCTCGCGGATCTCGCTCCGCCGCAGCGCCAACCTCTGTGACTTCGTCATTCTCTCCTCCTCCCTTCCCTCCCAGGAATCTGCCACCAGTGGACCAGCTTCCGGCCGTCGGTCGGGTGGTCCTGCGGCATCAGCCAGCCCGCCGCCCGGAGCCGGCGCCGCTTCCGGCAGTCGAACAGCCGCTTGGCGGCGCTCCATCGGCCCCGTGTCGCCGCGTTTCCCGTCACGAGTGCCACGGCAAGGGCGCCGCCGTCCCGTCGCGTCCTGGGCTATTTCAAGGCCCGCAGCGGTCGACGCCTACCTCCCCGCTGGTATACCTTTCTCATCGCTGGAGGAGACATGTCTTATAGAGCAGGTCCATGGGCAAGTTTGTGCGAACTATCCGACGACGATGTCATTGCAAGGCATGACGCATTGGTAGAAGGCGGAAGAGTTACCACCTCCGTCAACTACTACCTGGAAGAGTTGAGGCACCGGCGTCAGTCGCGAATCGCCGACAGGGTAGAATGCCTCACTTGGTGCATCGCCGGCATGACCCTCGTCGTCACCATCGCGACGCTCGTCAACGTCGTTCTCGTGTTCCGGACCTCCCCTTAGTGGCCTCCTCCGTCCGGACCCCTGCGCCACGTGGTCGTCCCGAGGTATCCTTTCGGTCACCTCACCGCCTTGAGCCGGCGCTCGTTCCCACCGTTGAATATCCGACGGGCGGCGCCCTGGGACGCCACCTCGTTGCGGCAGTAGCGGGCGACCACGGCCGGGCTCTGCCAGCGGCCCATGTTGGCACCTCCTGCAGGGACGCCCCCATCAGCGTCGCGTGCTGGGCGAAGCTCCGGCGCAGGCTGTGGCTGTCGATCTTCAGCCCCACGACCTTGCCCCTCTCTTTGACGGCCCGGGCGCAGGCGGCCGGCTTCAGGCCGCCCTGGACGAGCGGCGGCCGGTAGGCGGAGATGTGGACCACGCGGAACACGGGGCCGTCCCCCACGCCCGCCGCGTCGAGCCACGCCCGGAGCCTTCGCGCCGCCTGCTCCGGCAGGTAGACGACCGCCCCCTAGCCGTCCGGGTCCGTCTTGGACTTCGAGACCCTCAGGGTCCCGTCGGGGAGCAGCCGCACGTCCCCGACCCGGAGCCCGGCGACCTCCCCGATCCGCAGGCCGCAGTAGAAGCCCGCGGCGACGATGGCGGCGTCCCTCAGCGCCCAGAGGTCCCCCCTGCCCTCGGCGGCCCGGATGATCTCCTCGACCTGCTCCAGCGTCAGGCCGGGGGCGCTCCCCTTTCCCCGACCCGCCCCCTTCCGCCGTACGGCGCGGAAGGCCTGCTTGGTCTCCCTGCCCCTGGGGTCGGGCCGGTCCAGCGCCTTCTCCCGGAACGCGATCGCGTTGGTGGCGACCCGGACCGTGGCGGGCGCCTTGCCCTCCCGGTGGAGGTGGAAGACGTAGTCGGCCAGGAGATCGTCGCGGATCACCCTGCCCCACCTCCACGAGTCGAACCGGCCCAGCGCGCATGCGTAGTTCGTGTGGGTCCTCGCGGCGAGGCTGGCCAGGGCGCGCTCCAGCCTGGCCCGGTCTTTCGGGTCCTCCTCTTCCACCCGGACCCGGAGCCGGCGCCGCTTGGGCTTGACGTTGAACTGCGGTTGGAACTGATTGTTCATCATGATCACTCCTCCCTACTTGTTATACTCCCTGGTCGTGGGCAACCTGATGGGGAGGCGGCACCGGCTCCTTTTCACGGTCCTCTTACTGGGGTTGCCTTCGGCAGGATGGGCATTCTCCGCACAGAACGGTCCGCAAGTGGAAATCTCAGCCGACGCGGCGCGGATCGTGCAACGGGGACTCCTGCTCAAAGAGATCCCCATACGGCGATCCAACCGCGGCTCCGACCCGGTTCGTTCCTCCCGGGTCTCCAAGCTGGACCCTCCCCGTCCCGTGGAGGAAATTCGGGTGTCCCGGGGAAGACCGGCGCCGCTGATTTCCCGTCGCGGAGTCGACGCCATGCCCAGCACCTATGCCGTGGAGTTGGAGAACGGATCGGTCCTGTTCGTCGCTCCTCCCGATCTGGTCGGTTTGACCTGGCAGAAGCGCTCCCAACGGCGGCTGCGACTGGTCCTGGCGCAGTTTCAATCCCTGGTGCGCGAGGTATCGGTCCTTCAACTGGAGATGGAGGAACCGGCCGCGCGACGGCTCTACTGGGTCCTGCGGGAGGGGACGGAGGTTTCCTATTGAACCGGGTATGACCACTATTCGAAAGGGATCAATGCAAGACGGAAATGGAAGGCGGACCGGAACCGGGACGAAGATCCCGGCACTGTCGATCCTGATCCTGCTGGCCTGCGCCCCGCCTGACGGCTTGGCCCAAACTGCCAAGACCGACGACACTTCCCCCACCGCCGCCGTCGGCGATCTGGCCAGCCCCGACCGCAAGGTGCACCGGGCCGCCGCCCGCAAGCTGGAAGCCAACTGGCATCCGGGATTCGCCCCCATGCTGGTGGAGATTCTCATGCTGATCCCCCCCGGGGACGCCCGCGGCGACAACGTCCTGAAGCTCCTGCGCAAAGGGACGGGCCAGAATCTGCCGGCGGACACCGACCCCTGGTGGCGCTGGATCTGGAGCCGGGAGGAGCAGGAACATCCCGAGTACGCCACCTTCAAAGCGACTCTCTACTCCTTCAGGGACAAACGTTTCGCCCGCTACTTCGTCCCCGGGACCCCCCGCACGATTCGTCTCGACGAGGTGATCTGGGGCGGCGTCAAGAAGGACGGTATTCCGCCGCTGGAATATCCCAAGATGATTCCCGCCGCGGAGGCGGACTACCTCAAGAACAACCACATCGTCTTCGGCGTCTATCTGAACGGCGAAGCCAAGGCCTATCCCAAGCGGATTCTGGCCTGGCACGAACTCTTCAACGACCGTGTCGGCGGTATCGACGTCACTTGCGCCTACTGCACCCTGTGCGGCGCCGCCGTCCTCTACCACCAGAACGTGGGAGAGCAACAGTTCAGCTTCGGGACCAGCGGCTTCCTCTACCGTTCCAACAAGCTGATGTACGACCGCCAGACCAACACCCTCTGGTCGGCCCTGGAGGGGGTTCCGGTCATGGGCTCCCTGGTTGGCTCGGGGCTGCAGTTGAAACGCCTGCCCATCGTCACCACCCGCTGGAAGGAGTGGCGGCGGCGGCACCCGGAGACCAAGGTCCTGTCGCTGGACACGGGCCATCAGCGGGACTACGGGGAGGGCGCCGCCTACCGGGAGTATTTCGCCACCGACCGGCTCATGTTCCCCACCCCCTTTCAGGACAAGCGCCTGAAGAACAAGCAGGAGGTCCTGGCCATGCTCATGGACGGGGAGGCGGTCGCCTGGGACACGCGGTTCCTGCGCAAGCGCCGGGTGCACCACGACCGGGTGGCCGGTCAGGAACTGGTCATCCTCACCGACAAGTCGGGGGCCAACCGGGTGTACGACGCCACGGGTGTCAGGTTTACCAGGTGGGACCGGAATTCCCGGGTCAGGGACAGATCGGGACGGCAGTGGGAGGCGACGGAAACCGCCCTGGTGGGACCGGACGGCGAGAAACTCATCCGCCTGGCCGCACACCGCGTCTTCTGGTTCGGCTGGCGCGCCCAGTTTCCCAACACGCGGCTGGTCAAGTGACCGCGCCGGGCGCCGCACGCAACGTGACGGCGTCCTCCAGGCAGAGGTTCATCACCGGCGTCAGTTCCCGGAAGACGGCCAGCATTCCGGCCACCAGGTCGGGTCCCGCCGCGTCCTCGACCTCGTCCGGCGTCATGGGATAGTGCAACTGGAAGACGAACCACTTGTCCGGCGGCGCATTCGCAATGATTTCGCCAAGGTCCGACGCCGGAGGCAGGCGTCCGGAGAAGGATTGGAGACCGCTCCTGAACGACCCCAGCGTCACCTGGAAACCGTCTTCTTCAATGAGCCGCCGGACCTCCCGTTCCCACCATCCGTTCGGCGCCAGACCCTGCGCCAGCCGATGCCAGTCCCAGTCCCGCCGCAGCCGGTAGTCCTCTTGCGAGTCCGGCGCCTGGATCAGACCTCGTTCCACATGAAGCCCGGTCTTGAACAGTCCATCCTCCCGGTCGACCATGATGAAGAACTTGGCGCTGGAGAAGTTGCGGCCGCCCGAGATGGGCTTGGCCTGCCGATTGGACCGCGGCAGGAAACAGATCCACTGCCAGTAGACGCCGCGCCCCCAACGGTCGATGATGAAATCCTGCCCGTAACACCGCTGCAGGGACAGCTTCAGGATCTGGGTGATGCGGGCCCGGGGCTCCAGGCGCCCCACCCGGATGCCCTTCCGGAAATCCAGAAACTCGGCCTTGAACTCATTTCCCAGCATCTGGCTCCGCTTTCCGCACCGGAGTTGGCACAGTACGGTCCCGCCCGGGAGTCTGGTATCATTCCCCCGCTTCGCGGTCAATCTCCCCAGGTATCGTCCTATGCGGTTGCAGCGCAGAGTAGCCATCGTGACCGGAGGGAGTTCGGGAATCGGCCGGGGCATCGCCCTGGAGCTGGCCCGGGAGGGCGCCGCGGTGGCGGTCGCCGACATCCGGGAGACGCCCAAGGTCGGCCGCTATTACGAGACCGAGCCCCGACGGCCTACCGTGGATGAGGTCCGGAGAAACGGCGGCCGGGGGATCTTCGTCCAGGGCGACATCGCCTGCGAGGACTTCGTCCGACAACTCGTGGACCGGACGGTGGAGGAATTCGGGGCGTTGGACATCCTGGTCAACAACGCCGGCGTCCACATCCCGGGAACGTCCCAGACCCTGGCCGTGGCCGACTGGGACCGGGTCCTGTCGATCAATCTCCGGGCGCTCTTCCTGACCACGAAGGCGGCGGTCCCTCATCTGAAGCGATCTCCCCACGGACGCATCATCCACATCTCTTCCGTGAATTACCGGGGCGGAGGGGCCGGACCGGTCTATGCCCCGACGAAAGCCGCAGTCGTGAACCTGGCCCGCGACACGGCCGTGGAGTTGGGTCCGCAGGGCATTACCGTCAACGCCGTCTGTCCCGGATTCATCGAAACGGCCAACCAGGACTACCTGACTCCGGAACAGATCGAGGATGGACGCCGGCGGACCGTCCTGCCCCGGTTCGGGACTCCGCGGGACATCGCCCGGGCCTGTGTCTTCCTGGCCTCCGACGACGCGTCCTGGATCACCGGCTCGGCGCTGGTGGTGGACGGCGGCTGGATGGCGACGGTGTGAGCATCCTGACGAGGTCCGCCGCTTGAGTCCCCGCCCGTTCCTGCTCTCGGCCACCGTCGATTTTCCGGACGACGTCCGCTACGGACCCTACAGCCTGGAGCTCCTGGAGGAAATGGTCCTCCAGATCAAGAGCCTGGGGGTCCGCAGAATCTACTGGCTCTACTACGGCGACGAGGAGGCCGACTCGTACTGGGCGGGCAACACCTTCGACTACATGCGGTACGGCCGGGCCACCGTGGATCGAATCGGAGAGCCTCTGAAGGCGGTGACCCCCATCGCCCACCGTCACGGACTGGAGGTCTACGCGGTCCTGAAGCCCTTCAACACCGGCTTGGCCGGCACGTACCCGGAAGGGTCCCCGGAGGGAAACCACACCCCTGTCACCCGAATCGGGGGATGCCTCCAACAGGTGTTCCCGTTCGTGGAGCGGTTTCCCCACACTCGCGTCGCGAGACGGCGATGGGAGGCCCCGCCGAATCTCGATTCCGTTCCGATCCGGAAGATTCGGCTTCTGAAGGCGGATGACTCGCCCACCCGCATCCGCAAGGAGCGTCTGCAGATCTGGACCAGCGCGGACAACTACCGCTACCGGAGGCAACCGGTGGACCTCTCCCTGACGGACCGGGTGGAACCATCACCCCGGGAGGTCCGGGAATTCTTCGGCGACCTGTTGACCGCTTCCGGCGCGCCCGTGCGGACCCTGACGTTGGACGGACTCGATCTCGCCGACCGCTTCATCCTGGTCACCACCGACTTCCAGGACCAGGAGGGAGACTTCGGCAACGCCCCGTCGGCCATGATCGAAGCCTACGGTCCCGGTCCGGATCCGCTGCCCATCGTCGTCGCCACCCGAAGCGCCATGTGGATCCGCCCCCGGGATTTCCGCACCGGAGGATTGGAATTCGACTCGGGCATGGGACCGTTCCCGGTCCGGTTGGACACCGACAACGCCTCCACCGAAGGCACCATGTTCGGCATCGTCACCAAGTCGAAATGGAACTGGGGCGGCTGCATCGCCTTCGCCCGGGGAAGAAACGACACGCTGGCGTGCACTCCCTGCGCCGTCTACCCGGAGGTGGAGAAGCTCTGGACGGGCTGGGTGGACCGGCTCCTGGAAGCGGGCGTGGACGGAGTGGACGTCCGCGTCTCCGCCCACGGATCGCTGACGGACGAACCCTTGGAATATGGCTTCAACGCGCCCTTGGTGGAGGAATACCGGGAGACTTACGGGACCGGAATCGGGAGCACGCAAGGGGACCGCGCACGGCTCGCCCGTCTCCGGGGCCGGCACTACACCCGGTTTATCCGCGAGGCCAGCCGGCGAGTCCGGGGCGCCGGCAAGAAGTTCCAGGTCCACGTCCACGCCGAGGCGTTCGGGCCCGACCCATGCCACGGCCAACTCATGGGCTTTCCCGCCAACCTGGATTTCGACTGGCGGACCTGGCTCCTGGAAGGACTCGCCGACGGCATCACGCTTCGAACCACCTGGTTCGAGGCCCCGGAGGCGGACCGGGGCCTGCTCCACAATGCCCTGGACGATTCCGTAGTGGAGGAGGCCCTGGCGCTGTGCAATCGCAAGGGAATCCCCGTCTACCTGAACCGCTACCTCAAGCGGGCCGTCTCCATGCAGGAATACGTCTCCGACCTGGAGCAGATCTACCACGACCCGCGATTCGCCGGCTTCGACGTCTACGAGTACGCCCACCTCTCCAGGCCGGATCCGAAAGGCACGAAGATCGTGCCCGTGGAAGATCGAATGGAGAAAATCCGGACCACCGCCAAGCGGCTTGGAATTCTGTAGATGGATTAGCGGCGTGTTTCACGCGGAGCGGCGTGTTCGAAGATCGAATGGAGAAAATCCGGACCACCGCCAAGCGGCTTGGAATTCTGTAGATGGATTAGCGGCGTGTTTCACGTTACGCGGAGCGGCGTGTTTCACGCGGAGCGGCGTGTTTCACGCGCCGGACTGGACCGGCGTGTTTTACGCGCCGGATTGGAGCGGCGTGTTTTACGCGCCGGATTGGAGCGGCGTGTTTTACGCGCCGGATTGGAGCGGCGTGTTTTACGCGCCGGATTGGAGCGGCGTGTTTTACGCGCCGGACTCCAGTGTGACAATATGCCGAAGAACACGGGGCGCCTAAAAGACGCCGATCCAATCGGCGACTAGAAAGTCGCCGCTCCAGACGCCGATCCAATCGGCGACTGGAAAGTCGCCGCTCCTGTCGCCGCTCCTGTCGCCCCTCCTACTCCTCGATCCTCCGGAGAACGTTCAGGTGGTTCCGGAAACGGGATCGGAGGGTGATGAAATCCCGGTGGGAGAGTTGCAGTTCCTTGGTGATCTGGCGCATCTCGGCGTCCTCGGCCGTCGAGATCCCTTCATGGGAAGCCGACACCGCCAGGAGGCAACCCATCAGTTCCAGCTTCTGGCCGCGGGTGGCCATGCGATTGAACTCGCGGGTCACGAGATAGTTGTCCGTGGCGCCGAAGAGCCGATTGTGGGTCTTCGCCATCTGCACCACCAGAACCGATTGCGACTCCGGCAGGCCCCCCTGCTCCCGGACGATCTTCTCCATCTGGACGACTTCCTCCGCACTGATCTCCAGATCGGCATGGGCCACCCGGTTCAGAATGTAGGAGAAGCAGGCGATGTACCGGGCTTCCGAGGCTTCCAGTTGATCCAGCTTGGCGGCGATCTCACGGACGATTTGTCCCTCTTCGCCAGGCTCCTGGCGCGGTTCCAACTTGTTCAGGCCCAGAAGACGCCAGAGGCTCATTCCAGATCCGCCAGGCTTTCGACATCGGCCCAGGTTCCGGTGTCGATGGAGCGCTCACCAGCGAGTCCCACCAGATGGCTGCGGGCGACGGCCCGGGCTCCGGCGCGCTGGGGGGCTGTTCCGGAGACGGCATCCAGGAAGGCCGCGACGCATTCGCACATCCCGGGCCATCCCGCGTACGGCTCCAGCGCCGGGACCCGTTCGATTTCCGGTTCCGGCCGGGCCAGGGTCCGCAGCCGGATTTCGGCGCTGAAGAGATCCGCCTGCAGGTCGCCCTCCGTGCCCGTGACCTCGAGGACGGTGGTCATGCCCGGAACCGCCGAGATGTTGGCGTCGAAGCTGCCCCAGACCCCGTCGTAGTCGAGCTGGGTCAGGCAATAGGATTGCATCCGTCCCGGATACCCAATTCCGTCCTGCACCAGCACCCGCTTGGGGGAGGCTCCCAGCACTTGATCCAGTGCGTCGACGTACCAGGGCGAGAGGGAGTGCATGAGACTGATCCCCGCCGACGGATCGGGGCTCCACGAGCCGCGCATCCGGATCATGGCGGTGCGGGGCTCGCCGATGGCGCCCTCCGCCACACGCCGGGCGGCGCGATGGATGACCGGAATGAACCGCAGCTCCATGTCGGCATGAGTCACCTGGCGGGCGCCCAGGAGACGCCGCAGAACGGGACGGACCCGATCCCGGTGATTGGCCACCGGGGGCTCGTGGAAGAAGGGGAGGCCCGATTCGACGGCGGCCAACACGCCTTCCTCGTGCAGGGACGAGGGAAGAGCCACGATGAGGGCGTCTACATCCTCATTGAAAAGGCCGGCAAAGCCGGAGTGGAGCGCAACGTGGGAGCCCAGTTCCGCCCGGATGCGCCGGCGAGTCGCCCGGGTTCGCGCCGCCGCCGCCACGATCCTCGCCCGGCCGTCCCGTTCCAACGACGGGATCAGGGCTTCACGGGTCCATTCGCCGTAACCGGCGAGGCCGATTCGTATCGAGTCCAAGGGCACCTCCTTTTGGCGGTCACTCTAACATGGACCAGGAGGGCGAACGGTTCGTCCCCCCGCGCGCGCCGCAAAAAACCACGGGGCGGTAGGAAAACCGCCTCCAGTGGTTCGTCCCCCCGCGCGCGCCGCAAAAAACCGGACGGTCTTGTGTCCCACATCCGGGAATCGGCGGTTGGAAACCCCCTGTCCTATCCGTAGTAGACTTGGCGGCCTGAAATGCTGGGAGAACGAACGGGAACCTGGATCTCCATTCCGGGCAAACTTCAGGAAGCGGTCTTCGTGGAGCGCCCCAATCGCTTTCTGGTGAGATGCCGGCTGCTCGGCGAGTCGGAACCGGTGGACGCCCATCTGGCCGATCCGGGCCGCCTCCGGGAACTCCTGATTCCCGGGGTCCGGATCTGGCTGCTCCCGGCTTCAGGCGCCAAGAGAAAGACCCGTTGGACCGCCCTCCTGGTGGAGAACCCCGACCGGTGCGGTCTGGTCTCGGTCGATACCCGGATCCCCAACCGCCTCATCGGCCGCGCTCTGGCCCGGTCGGCGCTCGACGAGTTCGAGGACTGGGAGTTCCGTCGAGCGGAAGCGACGATCGGACGCTCCAGGATCGATTTCCTCTTGGGCCGAGGCGATGGACGGCAACTCGCCTTGGAGGTAAAGAGCGTCACCCTGGTGGAAGATGGAGTTGGCCTTTTCCCCGACGCCGTCACCGCCCGGGGAGCCCGACACGCCAGGGAGTTGGCGCACCTGGCCCGACGGGACGGCTGGAGCGCCGCCATCCTTTTCGTGATCCAACGGGAGGACGTCCGCCGTTTCCGGGCGGCCCGCGAATTGGATCCGGATTTCGCCGCCGCCCTGGACGAGGCCCGGGCCCGCGGCGTGCAGATCGTGGCGAGACGCTGCCGGATCGATCTGGACCGGGTCACGCTGGGACCTGCCGTTCCCGTCAACTAACCGAGGAGTCGCTCATGTCACAAGAGAGTCACAACCTGCTGCGGGAAAAACGGGGGCTCATCTTCGGTCCC
Source organism: Acidobacteriota bacterium (assembly GCA_965116695.1). Classification (GTDB taxonomy): domain Bacteria; phylum Acidobacteriota; class UBA6911; order RPQK01; family JAJDTT01; genus JAJDTT01. The sequence continues at coordinate 4,521,221 of OZ220706.1, read as the reverse complement.
CTGAACGAACAGAGCCTGGCCTGGAAAATCAGCCTGGCCTGCCACCGGGAGGGCGCCCGATTGGCCCTCTCCAACACCAAGATGGCGTTCCGCTTCGGGCCCATCCGGGAACTGGCCCGCCTCTGCGGCGACGCCCCTCTCATCGCCTGCGACGCTTCTTCCTCTCCGGATCTGGAGAAGGCCTTCCAGGAGTTGAAATCCACGCTGGGCAAGGTCGACTTCATCGTCCATTCCATCGGCATGTCTCCCAACGTCCGCAAGAAACGTTCCTACGGCGACCTCAACTACGACTGGTTCCACAAGACGCTGGACGTCTCGGCCCTCTCCCTGCACCGCATCGTGGCCGAGGCGCTCAAGTCCGACAGCCTCAACGACGGCGGCAGCATCGTGGCCCTGACCTACATCGGCGCGCAACGGATCTTCTCCCGCTATTCGGACATGGGGGACGCCAAGGCGTTGCTGGAGAGCGTGGCCCGGAGCTTCGGCTATCGCCTGGGCCGGCGGGGCATCCGGATCAACACCGTGTCCCAGAGCCCGACCCGCACCACCGCCGGGAGCGGGATCAAGGGATTCGACCGCCTTTACGAGGCCGCGGACAAGATGTCCCCCCTGGGCAACGCCCAGGCCGAGGACTGCGCCGATTTCGTGGTGGCGCTGGTTTCGGACCTGACCCGCAAGGTCACGATGCAGAACCTCTACCACGACGGCGGATTCAGCTCCGTCGGCATGAGCGACGCGCTGTTGGATGCCCTGTACGGGTCCGACGAGGGCTGACGGGTCCGGCGCCGCCGGCCGGAGCTAAACTCCGTTGCCTGCCCCCGGCGCCGGGAACTGGAGCTGGTGGAGACGGCGGTAGAGACCGGAGGTCTTCAACAGCGTCCGGTGGTCGCCCTGTTCCACGATTCGTCCCGAGTCCATGACCACGATCCGGTCGGCCCGCTGGATGGTGGACAGCCGGTGGGCGATGACCAGGGTCGTGCAGTTGGCCATGAGATGGTCCAGGGCCTCCTGGACCAGCCGCTCCGATTCGCTGTCCAGGGCCGAAGTGGCCTCGTCCAGAATCAGGATCGGAGCCCTCTTCAGAATCGCCCGGGCGATGGCCAGGCGTTGCCTCTGCCCCCCGGAGAGCTTTTCGCCCCACTCGCCGATGCCGGACTCGTAGCCGGACGGAAGAGCCGTGATGACGTCATGGATGAAGGCCGCCCGGGCCGCCTCCTCGATCTCCTCCCGGGAGCAGTTCTCCCGGCCGTAGCCGATGTTGTCCCGGACCGTGTCGTTGAAAAGGAAGACCTCCTGGGTCACGACGGCGACCTGATCCCGCAGGCTGTCCAGATCCACGTGGCGGATGTCGGTTCCGTCGATGGCGACCCGCCCCCGGCTCACGTCGAAGAACCTGGGAATCAGGCTCGCCAGAGTCGTCTTGCCGGCGCCGCTCGGCCCCACCAGGGCCACGACCTCTCCCCGGCGAATGGACAGGTCGACATCCTGGAGCGCCGCCGCGGCCTCTTCCCCGTAGCTGAAGGCCACGTCCTCGAAGCGGATCTCCCGGCTCAGGGGCGGCAGCGGAGGCGCCTCGGGAACGCGGGGGACTTCCTGCCGGGTGTCCAGCAACTGAAAGATGCGGGTGGAGGCGGCGAACCCATGCTGGAAGTGCAGGTGCATGCGGGAGAGCTTGCGCACCGGTTCATAGAGCCGGAACAACGCGACGATGAAGACCACGAAGGCTCCCAGGCTGAAACCCTGTTGGATCTGACTGTGGGCGTAAAGGAGGAAAGGCACGAATGAGACGTAGCCGATGAGCTCGGTGAGAGGGGACCCGAGAGCGCCGATCCGGGCCGCCTGGACGTTGACCCGAACCTGCCGCCGGTTGAGCTCTCGGAAGCGGCCGGCTTCGTACTCTTCCATGCAGAACGCCTTCACCGTGCGATGGCCGGCGATGGTCTCCTGGAGCAGGTGACTCATCTCCTCCAGGTTCTCCTGACTCTCCTGCCCGGCCCGGCGGACCCGCCGGCCCAGGGCCAGCGCCAGCGCCACCACCAGCGGCCCCACGACGCAGGCGAAGAGGGACAGCAGCCAATCGATGTAGATCATCAGGACCAGGAAACAGATGAACAGCGAAACCTGCCGCATCAGGTCGGTCAGCATGCGGCTCACCATGAGTTGCAACCGCTCGGTGTCGACGACGAGGCGCGACATGAGGCGTCCCGTGGGGTTGAGGGCGAAGAAGGAGAGGGACTGGCTCAGCAGATGGCCGTAGAGCCGCTTGCGCAGATCGGCCACCACGCGCTGGCCCGTGTAGCTCATGGAATATTCAGCGAAATAGAGGAACACGCCCTTGAGGAGCGAGAAGCACACCAGGGCCGCGGCGATCCGGGTGAAGTTGTCCTCGCCGATGCCCAGCAGGTCGCGGAGGAACGCGAACTTGTCCACGAAACCGCCCTCCGGCCCCAGGGGGATTCCGGCCCACTGGTTGAACAGGGGGCCCAGCAGGAGGACGATTCCCGTCTCCACGGCGCTGGTGACGGTCAGCAGCACCAGGGCCAGAACCAGCAGCGGAGAATAGGGCCGAATGAAGGGGAAGAGCCGGCGAAGATCCCGCACCGTGCGGATTATAACAACCGGAATCGGTCCTCCCCGGGGCACCGCCGGACCGCGGTCCGGAAACCGCCTCCTTCATCCCCGGCCGGGGCGGTTGACTTTGTCCGGGAGACGGTTCTAACGTTTGCCTTTCACAACATGTCGCAGGCGCCTGCCCGGCGCCCGAACAAGGAAAGTCGAGGTCAGAATCATGGATACCTCCGGCGTGAAAGGGATCACCGGATACTCCGGCGTGGATTGGACCGAAACCACCGGCGCACGGCTGTATCGAAAAGCCAGGAAACTCATCCCGGGAGGTGTTCAACTGCTTTCCAAGCGGCCGGAACGGTTCCTGCCCGGTCAGTGGCCCGCCTATTTCAGCAAGGCTCGCGGATGCGAGATCTGGGACCTGGACGGCCGGCACTTCTACGACACTACCATCCACTGCGTGGGAGCCTGCCTGCTGGGATACGCGGACCCGGACGTGAACGCGGCCGTACGCGGCGCCATCGACCAGGGAAACATGTCCACTCTCAACTCGCCCGCCGAGGTGGAGCTGGCGGAGCTGCTCTGCGATCTTCACCCCTGGGCCGACATGGTGCGCTACGCGCGCGCCGGCGGCGAAACCATGACGGTCGCCGTCCGTATCGCCCGGGCCGCCACGGGCCGGGAGAAGGTGGCCTTTTGCGGATACCACGGTTGGAGCGACTGGTACCTGGCGTCCAACCTGGGAGACCACGACGCCCTGGACGGGCTGCTGATGCCGGGCCTGAACCCCACGGGAGTGCCCCGCTCGCTGGCGGGCACCGCCCTGCCCTTCCACTACAACCGGATTGACGAGTTGGAGGCCATCATCGACCGGACGGGAGGCAAACTTGCCGCCATCATCACGGAACCGTTGCGGGACGTTCCTCCGAAGGACGGATTCCTCCACCGGATCCGCGAGCTGGCCGACCGGATCGGCGCGGTGATGATCATCGATGAGATCAGCGCCGGCTGGCGGTTCTGCCTGGGCGGCGCCCACCTGACGCTGGACGTGGAACCGGACCTGGCCGCGTATTCCAAGTCCACCTCCAACGGCTATCCCATGGGCGCCGTGATCGGCCGCCGGGAGGTGATGGAGGCGGCCCAGAGCTCCTTCATCAGCAGCACCTACTGGACCGACGCCGTGGGACCCACCGCCGCCGTCGCCGCCATCCGCAAGATGGAGCGGGTCCGCCTCTCGGAGCACACCATGAGGATCGGCGCCAAAGTCCACGACGGTTGGCGGAAACTGGCCCGCCGGCACGGAATCGCCATGAAGCCGCACGGCCAGTACCCCATGTCGCACATGGCCTTCGGGCACGGCGGGAAGAATCTGGCGCTGCAGGCGCTGATGACCCAGGAAATGCTGGACCGCGGCTACCTGTCCACCGGTGCGTTCACCGTCTCCCTGGCCCACACCGACGAGGTCATCGACGGCTACCTGGCGGCCCTGGACGAGGTCCTGGCAGTCCTGAAACAAGCCCTCCGGAGGGACGACCTGGAGTCCAGGCTGAAGGGCCCCTTGCCCGAACAGGGATTCGGCCGGCTGACTTGAGAGTTTCCGGCCGGCGGCGGTGCCCATTGGCACCGCAATCCGCCGCCGAAGATGGTCTCACCCAAGACAACCGCTCACCCCGGGCAAACCGGTTGCAAACTCGAGCACTCTTGAGACCGGGAGGACCGTGATCCGTTCATCCAGGGAATAGGTTTCGTCGCCAGGGTATACGATCCAAAGATGTTGCAGTGGCAGGTCCGCGATCGCTACCCGCATCGACCTGGTCGTGCGGGGTGCATCCGCCAGCTTGACCTCCACACCGTAGTTTCTACCGGCGCGGCTAAACAGCAGATCGAGTTCAGCGCCCGCGTGCGTGGCCCAGAAATAAACGTTGTCGGTTGCCAGAGCCGCCAACAACTGCTCGATGGCGAATCCTTCGAACGACGCTCCGACCTTGGGATGTCCGGCCAAGTCCTGTTCGCTGGTCAACCCGAGCAGGGTGTGCAGCAGGCCGGTATCGCGCAAGTAGACCTTGGGCGACTTGACCTGCCGCTTTCGGAGATTGGAAAGCCACGGCGGCAACACCCGCACCATGAACGCTCCGGCAAGGATGTCCAGGTATCGGCGTGCGGTGTGCTGATTGGCGCCGAGTGCACGCGCCAACTCGGCCGAGTTCCAGACTTGGCCATGGTAGTGGGCGATCATGGTCCAGAAACGGCGAAGGGTTTCGGCCGGGATCGTAATCCCCAACTGCGGAATGTCACGTTCGAGGAAAGTTCTGACGAAATTCGTGCGCCACAGTGCGGACGCCGACAGATCAGGCGCCAAATACGAGCGGGGAAAGCCACCCCGCAGCCAAAGCCGACGCCAAGATGCGGTGCCCACCTCACCAATGTCGAATCCGGAAAGATCGACCAGGCCGACGCGGCCCGCCAGCGACTCCGAAACTCCTTTCAAGAGCACGGGCGAGGCGCTGCCGAGCACCAGAAAGCGTGCGGCATGGTCCGGACGATCAACCAGCACCCGCAGGATTTCGAACATCTCCGGCCGACGTTGCACTTCGTCGATGACGACGAGCCCGGTGAGGCTGCCAAGAGAATATTCCGGCGTTTCGAGACGGCGCCGGTCCACCTCCGCCTCCAAATCGAAATACGTGCTGGAAGTTGACTCCTGTACGATCACCCGCGCGAGAGTCGTCTTCCCACATTGCCGCGGTCCGGTGAGGGCGACGACCGGATGGACGACGAACGCCTCCTCGATTCGTCGCAAAGGGGCCGGCCGCTCGATCAGCATGGCAGAACATTATAATCCTTGAAAATCGGCAGGTCACCTGCATATTTTCAAGGATTATTGTTCATTTCATTCGTTTCGACGTGATCTGCGGAATTGCTTCCGGCGGCGACGGGGTGGCTGGCGACTCCATCCCGCCGCCTGGGCGGCCAGGACGATGCGTGCGCACGCTTGCGCGTCCGATCCCGATTCGTGATGACTCAGCGGGATGCGGAGCCGCCGGCAGACATCCGGCAGCGTCGTCGGGTAGATCCCCCATTGCTTCCGCGCCAACTGCACCGTGCAGACGAACGGCTTCCGGGGAGCCTTGACGCCATTGGCGGCGCAACAGGCGTGGAGGACGCTTCTGTCGAACGGCGCGTTGTGAGCAGCGACGAACTCCGCGCTTTCGAGCCAAGGACGGAGAACCGGCCAGAGTTCACCGAAGGTGGGCGCATGGCGAACGTCCTCCCATCCGAGTCCGTGAACCCAGGTGAACCTGAACTCCGGGGCCGGCGGCCGAATCAGAAACGTCCGCGACACCTCGATCCCGCCCTCGCGGCCGACCACGATGCCCACCGAACACGCACTGTCCCGGCTGTTGTTGGCAGTCTCGAAATCAATGGCGACGAATCTGCTCATGGCGCCGATACCCGATGTTGGATGTCCCGGTTCCAACCCTGGCCGGCGACGCTTCCACCGGCCAAGCGGGGGCAACTCTCTCACCTCCATGTGACCAACCCGCTCCCGTACACTCTATTTTGCTTTCCGTCTTTCTCTTTCCCGGTTTCCGTCTGCTATCATTCCCCTCCGATTCGGCCGGTGGCGATCACATGAGATCCGGGCGCCGCGTTCATGCCGGCGCCGGACAAGCCGGCCTGGGAGGTTCTTGAAATGTCCGACGAAGCCGACACGACGATTGGCCGGTTAGGTGCGCCCCCGGAAGAAACCGACGAAATGCCGGTGGTGCCCTATCGGGTCCTCTACACCGATCTGCCCGTGTTCTCCGATCCGGAGTGCCGCAAGCGGATCCCCGATGCCCACATTGCAATTCTTCTTCCTTTGGATCCCGACGACCAGATTCTGGAATTGGACGTCGTTCCGACCCGCGTGAGCTACCAGCCGGGCCAGATCATCACCTGGGACCTGAACAACAAGCGCACCTGGGAGGCGGGCTGGTACCGGAATCCGGACAACGGACAGGTGGAACAGGCCTGGACCATGCACGTCGAGTTTACCGGCAAGCTCATCCAGACCAGGACGCTGGAGGCGAACCGGGCCAAACTCGCCGACCTGGAGCGCCGGATGGCGCCGATCTCCGCCGCGGCCGGAATCGGACAGCACTCTTCGACCCGGATCAACTGACTCGCGGCGGACCCGGCGCCTCTTCGTCCAGCAACTCTCGCAACGTCGCTCTCGTTTCGGAATCCGGCTCCTCGCAGCAACGCCTGCGGACGGCGTCCAATGCCTCCCGGGTGCCCAACCGCTTCAGAGCCCACCCCGCGTGGCGCCTGACCAAGGGATCCTCCGAGTTCAGGAGAATCGTCAACTCCGGCGCCAGACCGGGATTGCCGGAGTTGCCCATGGCCACGGCCACATTGCGGAGGAATCCGCGCCACTTGGCGCGCTTGACCGGACTGCCGCTGAACCTCTCTCGGAACTCGTCCGGCGACAACTGGGCCAATTCCCAGAGTTCGGGCGACCGGTTGACGGGACGGGGCTCCAGTTCCGCGACGGAGGAATCGGGAACCGGGTGATTCCAGGGGCAGACGTCCTGGCAGATGTCGCAGCCGAAGACCAGGTTGCCCATGGGTTGACGCAGCTCCCGGGGAATGTCCTCCTTCAGCTCGATGGTCAGATAGGAGATGCAGCGGCGGCTGTCCAGCAGGTAGGGTTCGACAATGGCGTCCGTGGGGCAGGCGTCGATGCAGCGGGTGCAGGAGCCGCAATGGTCCAGGGCCGGTTCGTCAGGATCCAACTCCACGTCCAGCAGGATCTCGCCCAGAAAAAACCAGGATCCCAGCTTCCGGTCCAGAAGATTCGTGTGCTTCCCCAGCCACCCGATGCCCGCGCGGGCCGCCCAGTACTTGTCCATCACCGGACCGCTGTCCACGTAGGATCTGGCCCCGACTCCCGGCAGTTCCTCCCGGATCGACTCCACGAGCCGGATCATGCGGGATCCCATGACCGAGTGATAGTCATCCCCCGAGGCATACCTGGAGATGACTCCCCGATCGGGATCGTCGTAGGGCAACGGCTGGGAGTGCGGGTAGGCCAGAGCCACGCAGACCATGGAACGGACGCCCGGCAAGACCTTCCCCGGATCGAGCCTCTTCTCCGCCTGGCGCTCCAGATATGCCATGGAACCCTGGTATCCGAGCTCCAGCCAGACCCGCAGCTTTTCGTCGGGTCCGGGGTCCGCCGGTGAGATGCCTACGGCATGAAATCCCAGCCGGCGGGCTCTCTTCTTGATCCTGCGCGTGAGTTGAGCGCGGCGATCCGGATCCATCCCGCACCGGCCCTCAACCACCGGCCGCTTCCGGGTGAAGCGTCCTCAGGCAACTCTTCCCGCACCCCGGGGCATGTGATACGTTTCTTCCCGGCATGGGGTCCGAACTTTCCCAACCCTTGATGATCGGTGTCGTCATCATGACGGTGCTCGTCATCGTGCAGACTCTTTTCACCAGCTTCCTGCTGACCGCCGCACTGCGCGGTCTCGGCTCATTGTGCCAGGAACTGACCCAGACGTCCCGGCAGCTTCGGCGAGCAGTCCGAAAGGCCGACGAGGGATTGGAGGGATTGATTCCCGTGCTGAAGACGGTGTCCGGCTGGGCCAGCGAGGCCACCGGACATTCGGACAGTGTCCGCGAATCAGTCCGGGAGATCGAGGGGCAGACCGTCCGCAGCCTGGAGAAACTGCGGGCAGGCGCCCAGGAAGCAGCCTCCCGGATGAACAGGGGCCTGAACCGGATCTCCACGGAAACCTATCGCATCCATCGCACCATCATGGCGCCGACACGGCAGATTTCGGACTTGATTCAATCGGGCCGGTCGATGGTCGAAAAGTGGTTCGGCCGGGACCGGCAGCCGGCCGACGTCTACACCACGGACGAAGACAACTTCATCTGACCGGCGACCCAACCCCGACGGGAAGATCTGTCCAGATCAGGAGAGCCCTCCGGGCGATGACAGGGATGTCATCTATCCTTGTGCGGATTTTTGCCGAAGGGAGCAAAACATGTGGGAAAAGGATTCACCGGAAACATCGGCCGCGCCCCAAGGGACTCCCCCTCGAGTTTCCACCCGGCAAGACGCCGGGGGGCTGAACGGAGACCAATCCGTCATCGGCTCCACCATCACCATCAGGGGAGAGATGAGCGGAACGCAGGATGTGGTCATCCAGGGTCGTGTCGAAGGACAGCTCACCCTGACCGGGTGCAACATCACCGTGGGGAAGGAAGGCCGGATCAAGGCTGATCTCCTGGCCAGGGTGATTCAAGTTGATGGTTTCGTAGACGGACTCCTTCGGGGAGAAGAACAGATTCTCTTGAGTGAAACGGGACGCGTCCGAGGCAAGCTGATCGCTCCCCAAGTCATTCTGAAAGCGGGCTCCAACTTCAAGGGCACCGTCGAGATGGGCGACCGCACGCAGGATTCCTCCGAATAACCGGTTCCACGTTTGGGCGTTACGGCACAACCGCACTGCCCGTCCGCTGACCAGACAGACCTTTCCGGCACGACTCACCCTGGAGACGTGTGCCTCCCGCCTGTAACCTGTTCTCCCGTGTTTTTCGCCGTTCCGTTCCGCCCGGTCTGGTAGGGAGTTCAGACTATGGCAGTTTCCGTCGGTGATACCGCACCCGACTTCGTTCTGAAGACAACGAAGAACGAATCTCTCCGGCTGAGTTCGTTACGCGGCCGGAAGGTGGTGTTGTTTTTCTATCCGGCGGACAATTCCCCGGGTTGCACCTTCCAGGTTCGCGCCCTCCGCGACATTCATGAAAACCTGGTCGATCTGGGCGTGGAGGTGATCGGCATCAACAGCGCCGGCGTGGACTCACACCGTAATTTTGCCGAATGCAATGCCCTGCCCTTTCAAATCGCCAGCGACCCGGACAATGCCGTACGTCGCCTGTACGGAGCCTATTCGTGGGGGCTGCCCGGGCGCGTCACCTTCCTTGTGGACGAGCAGGGGATCGTGTGCGATGTCTATTCCGCGTTGTTCCGGCCGTCGGCGCACGTGAAACGAGTCAAGGCGTGGGTCGAGAGAGTTTGAGACCGGGATCCGGGGTCCGGCTCCCGCCAGGAGAAAGATCGATCTCAGACCCGAGTTCCTACCGCGCCGACCGGCGGTCGAGGCGCGCGGTCATCTCGACGAGCTGCCCCCGCCGCAGGACCAGGATCTCGACCCGGTCTCCAGGCTTCCGGGCCCGGAGCTGGTTGCGCAGGTCCCGGAGATTGCGTATCACCCGCCCGCCGAATTCCACCAGCACGTCCTTCTCCTCCAATCCCGCCTCGTGGGCGGGACTCCAGCTCAGGACCTGTGCGATCTGGACGCCGCCCAGGGTCCAGCTCATGTCGGGGGCGATCCCCAGCCAGGGCCGGTCGTCGATCGGCGTCCTCCCGTGCCGGAGGTCCACGTACCGGGGCCGGCTCTCCAGACGGCTCAGCCGGTCCACCGTCTTGCGCACGGCCTCCACCACCTGCCAGGTTCGGACCAGGTCGATCTTCTCCCAGTCGTCGGACGGCTTGTGGTAGTCGGGGTGCAGGCCCGTGAAGAAGAAGAGGACCGGGATTCCCGCCGCGGCGAAGGACAGGTGGTCGCTCGAACCCCGGGGGGTGCTGGCGTATTTGAAGATCAGCGGCGTGTTCGCCTCCACCTCGTGGAGCAGGTCCCGGAACTCCTTTGCCGTACCCACTCCTCCAATCAGCACGTCGCCGTCGCTGCGTCCGATCATGTCCAGGTTCACCATGGCCACGGTCCGTTCCAGCGGCAGGGGCGGATGCTTCACGTAGTGGCGAGAGCCCAGGAGGCCCAGTTCCTCGGCCGCAAATGCGGCGAAAACGAGGGTGCGGCCGGGCCGAACCGCCGACAGGTCGCGGGCGAGCACCAGTAGCGCGGCCACGCCGGAAGCGTTGTCGTCCGCTCCGTTGTGGATCTGACCCAAGTGCTGTTCCGCCAGAGAGGATTCGTCTCCGAATCCCAGGTGGTCGTAGTGCGCGCCGATGACCACCGCTTCCGCCGACTCGCCGGGCACGACACCAACGACGTTCTTGACCCGGTGACGCACCGGGACCACGTCCACATCCAGGCGGATGGAAATCCCGTCCATGGGGAACGAGTAGGGGGTGAGGTGATGATGGATCCAGCGGTCGATTTCGGACGGGTCCCGTCCAGCCTCCCGGAGCAGGCGTTCACCCACACGTCCGTTCAGGCGAACGGTGGGGATGCCCATGTCGGCCACCTTCTCGAATTGCGGGGCCTGCCGGGAGCGTTGCTTCGAATGATTGAATCGATCGGGAATCAGAATCAGCGCCGCGGCGCCGCGGCTTCTGGCGTTGAGCGCCTTGTGGGTCACCGTCGCATAAGGCGTCAGGTTCTTGCCGTGAAACGGGCTGGAGGCCAATCGTTCCTGCGGTTCGTGCTCGAACGCCACGATCACCCGGCCTCGAACGTCCCAGTCGCCGTAGTCGTCGTACTCGGGTTTTTGCGACGTGATTCCGAAACCGGCGAAGAAGAGCTCTCCGGAGATGCTGGGATTTGGACCATAGGTCAACAGTTGGTACCCGGGGCCGATTGAGAGCTCTCGAACGTTCTTGGGCCCGCGGATTTCCAGCCGGTTGTTCGGACCCAGGTTCTGATCCGTGGTGATCGAAAAGGGCTGGAAGTAGGTGCCGTCGAACCCCGCCGGCTCCACGCCGATCCGGCGGAGTTCCTCCGCCACGTAGCGCGCCGCCAGCTCCATGCCGGGCGACCCGTTGCCCCGGCCCTGCAACTCGTCGGAGGCGAGATAGCGCAGATGCTCCAGGAGCCGTCCTTCGTCCCGGGCGCCTACGGTGCCGGTGAGAAGGACGAGAACGAGAAATGACCATCGGAGACGCGTGGTCATGCCGATTCCCCGGATTCTGTTGGCGGGGTCACGGGGGACGGGGAAGCCGCCTGCGCCGGGGCGGACGGGATAGTCTCCCTTCCTGATTCCCCTCCCACCGGATCCTGGTCGCGGAACCAGGGGTCGCGGCTCTTGACGAACTCGATCTGGGCGCCGAAGCCCAGGAGCTTGAGGGCCATTCTGCCCAGCATGTGGATCTGCTGCACCACGAACAGCATGAGGATTCCTCCCCAGGAATCGTCACCAACCAACGTGTCGACGCCCAGGTAAAGCCCGGCCCAGACCAGCGTGAAACAGACCAGGAGCAGATAGAGCCCGGTGGCGCCCAGGAAATTCCTTTCGCAGAATCGGGCGGCGGCCAACACGGCCAGCAGGATGCTGGTGCGGTCTTCCAGGACCACCTTGATTCGAGCGTAGTCCAGGACCAGGTCCAGCAACAGAACCAGGACCAGGACCAGGAGATAGCGGGCCAAGCTCAGGTAGAAACCCGTGACCTCGGTCGCAGCGGCGTCGGAAAACGAGTCGACCCACCCGTCCACCGGGATCAGCAACTGCCTCAGGCACCAGTAGAGAAGAAGCGCCAGCGCGCTCAGCCTGAGGAACCGGCCGAAGAAATCGGCTCCGTTGCGGAGGAAACCCCGCGTGCTGCCTCCGCCGGGGTGCAGGTGAAGGGAGCTGACCGCCGCCGAGAGTACGAAGGTGTGCAACAGAAGATAGATGGCCGCGGCGCCGAGAACCGCCGCCGGCAACTTGCCGAAGCCGTCTTCCAGCAGAACCTCCAGGGTGTGGAGGAAGGGTCCCGCCCCCAGGACCCAGGGACCGAAGCTCTCGGCCGCTCCCCGGGTCCGGTCCCGGAAAAGCTGGTACCAGTCGTAGTCCAGAGCCGTCACCAGCCGTTCCCGATAGACGCCGGCGCCCAGAGAGGACTCGAAGCTCTCCATGAAGGGAAGGAGGAGGATGGACGCCGATCCCAGGATCACCAGGTAGAGATAGAGGATCGACTTCTTGTGGGCCGACAGATTCCGCCAACCCTGAGCCACGCAGCCGGTGAGTGTCATGAGATCAGAGCGAAGATTTCCATCAGGTTCTGCAGCCAGAAGAGCCACCTTGCGGTCCACTTCCGGGTGGCCAGGGAGTGCCGGCCGCTTGCCGGCGGCTTCACCAGCCGGCTGTTGTTGGTGGGATCGATGTCCAGAAGCAGCTTCCGTCCGGGATCGACCACGGCGGACTTGAGCCGCGAGGGCCGCTTGAACTCGTAACGGACCCACCGGTATTGCCCGTTCCAGAGACGCCGGAACCGCTTTCCGTCCTCGAACTCCATGACCACGTCCACGGGGAACCGCCCTCCCTGCAGGCGGGTCACCACCACACGGCTCCAGTAGACCTTCCTGGAAGCGGCCGCCTCACCGTTCGAGGCCTCTTCGGCGACTTCCGGATCCTGATCCGGGGCCGGAGCCTCCGCTTCCAATGGCGCCGGGACGCCGGCCGCGGCACTTTCGCCGCTGTCCCCGGCGGTCACCTCCTCGATGACTTCGGCTTCGCCCGGAGGGACCCCCTTCAGGTCGGGAATGGCCACGGAGCGGGCTTCGGTCACCGCGTAGTCCACCGTCTCGGCGCTGTGGATCGTCTCCCGGAAGAACCAGTCCAGGTCCTCGCCGGCCACTTCGCTGACGGTTCGGACGAAGTCCTCGGCGGTGGGATGACGGTAGCGGTAACGCTCGAACCAGGTCCGGATCGCCCGCAGCATGACCTCAGGCCCCAGGTACCGTTCCAGGGTCCACAAGACCATGTCGGGCTTGGCGTAGGCGTTGACGAAATAGCTGCGCCGGTTCCGGAAACTCCAGGAGTTGCGCGTCATGACGTCCAGGCGTCCGCCGCGGCGCACCCAGGACAGATTCCGCGTCTCGAACGGACGGGTCACCGAGGGGAACGAAAGTGGTATCTCCCCCAGGAGCCACTCCACGTGGACCCGGGGGGCGTAGGCTTCGCGAGCGGCCCGGTCCGTGGCCCAGGAGGTGATCCCTTCGTCCAGCCAGGCCTCCTCGGCTTCGTTGGTGGCCACCAGGCCGTACCACCATTGGTGGGCGACTTCATGAATGGTGACCCCTTCCGGCGAGAGCGTCTCCGGGGGCGACCAGAAATCGGTCCTCCCGGTCACGAGAGTGGGGTACTCCATTCCCCCGGTGCGGCTGTTGTAGGGAGGATCGACCAGGGTCAGGATCGAGTAGGGATAGGGTCCGAACCAGGTCCCGAAGAGGCGCAGGGAATGCTCCATGGCCCGGAAGTACCGTTCCTCCAGGTGCTCATGCTCCTCCAGCAGAAGCAGCCGCATGTCGACGGGGGGAAGGCCGGGATGCTCGAACCTCCGGGTCCGGGGCATCAGCCGGGAGCTGGCCACCCAGGTGAAGTCATGCACGTTTTCCTGTTGGAATCGGTGCGTGCGGGTCCCGTCCCCATTGTCGGTCTCGTCGACGAGGCGTCCGGTGGCCCCGACGACCATGCCCGACGGCACCGTCAGGCTCACCTCGTAGTCCGCGAAGTCGGCGAAGAACTCGGAGTGGCGATGATATTGGTGGCAATACCAGGCGCCGTCGGCGAAGACCCCCAATTTGGGAAACCACTGGGCTCCGAAGTAGTAGTCCTCCACCCAGCCGGTCCTGCGCGCCCCCCGGGGCAGCTTGGAGGTGAAATCGATTCCAAAGCGCACCTGCCTGCCGGGGGCGAGAGGACGGTCCAACTCCACCTGGAGCACCGTCCGGTCCTCGGCGTTGTCGTCGTCGGGGTGGATGAAACGGCGGCTCGTCACGCGGGTGGGGCCCTCGGGTCCGTCCGCCTCGACCTGGATGGATCCGACGTCGATGAAACCCCAGTAGTCCTCGGGAATCGGATCCTTGTCCCTCCAGAAGGGGGCGAAATCCAGCTCCCACATCATGGTGGACCGGTTGTTCCGGAAGGCGTTCAGGTAGAGGTGAAAGTGGAATTCCCGGACGGGCGTGTCCGAGGAGTTTCGCCAGTTCAGGACCTGTCGGGCCTGGACCGTCTTGGAGGCCGGATCCAGCCTGGCCTGGATGCCGTAGCTGATATTCCGCTCGGGAACAGCCGGCGTCCGGCCGAGACCGGGCGTGGCCGGCGCCATGGCGGAGGTCGTCAGGCAAAGCGCCAGCAGCCGAATCACTCTCATCGAAAATCCAGTCCCTCCGGGTGCGGCCGGCTGCCGGGCCGGGAATTCAATTTCTCTCCGGATGCTCGGGCCGGAGAGTCTGAAAGCCCGAAACCAGCTTCTTGGCCTTCAGCTTTCGGTCCAGCACCCCCAGGATTCCGCGAGCCCGCATCGCCAGATCGCCCGTCTCCAGCAGCCTCTGCTTGTCGTAGACGGAGAGATCCAGGCAACAACAGATCAGGTTGATCATGGTCAGAAAATCGATCCGGCCGGCCAATTTGGGCTCCAGGGGCGGAAACTTGATCTCGGGCGCCAACTGGTCCAGGCGCTTGGCCATCTTCCAGCGAAGGGCCTGAGCGTCGCGTTCGTCCGGGGCCACGTCCTCCAGAAGCCGGACCCGGGCCAGCCGGAAGGGCGTTTCCTGCAGGAATTCCAGGATCTGATAACGCTGGAGCCCCCGGAGCAGGAGGTTGTACTTGCCGTCCTCCAGTTCTTCCGGCTGAGTGATCAGACCCATGGTCCCGGTTCCGAAAACCGGAGGGGAAGCGTGGTATTGGGGGCGCCATCCCTCCCGGAGGAGGACCATGCCGATGCGTCCGTTCCCGTCCAGGGCGCTGGCCACCATGGCCTTGTAGCGCGATTCGAAGATGTGCAGGGGAAGGATCACCCGGGGGAAGAACACTACTCCGGGGAGGGGAAAGATGGGCAGCTCAATGGTTCGGCCTCGAGCCGTCAACGATTCAGCCTCAACCGGTCCCCTCCCTCGTCCCGGGTCAATTGGCCAGGGACCTCAGAACATAGTGAAGGATGCCCCGGTGCTGGAAATAGGCCAGCTCATTGGGGGTGTCGATTCGAACCAGGACCGGGAACTCGATGTCGTCGGCTCCGGGAGAGGAGACGCGCATCCGGAGGGTGGCTCCCGGCTCCAGCCCTTTCGAGAGGCCGGTGAGCCCGTAGGTCTCGAATCCGTTGAGTCCCAGCGAGTCCCGGTTCTGCCCGTCCACAAACTGGAGTGGGAGAACGCCCATGCCGATGAGGTTGCTCCGGTGGATGCGCTCGTAGGTCTCCGCCAGGACCGCCTCGATTCCCAGCAGCCGTGTTCCCTTGGCCGCCCAGTCCCGGGAGGAGCCCGAACCGTATTCCTTGCCGGCCAGAATGATCAGCGGCGTCCCCTGGCGCTGGTACTCCATGCTGGCGTCGTAGATGGAGACGACGTCGCCGCCGGGCGAGCATCGGGTGTATCCGCCTTCGACACCCGGGACCAGCAGATTCCGGAGCCGGATGTTCCCGAAGGTCCCCCTCACCATGACCTCGTGGTTCCCGCGGCGCGAACCGAAGGAGTTGAAGTCGACCGGTTCGACGCCCTGCTCCATGAGATAGCGGCCGGCGGGTCCGTCCACCGGAATCGCCCCGGCCGGCGAGATGTGGTCCGTGGTCACCGAATCCCCCAGCGACGCCAGGACCCTCATTCCCTCCAGGTCCCGAAGCGGTTCCGGGTTCCGGGGCATCCCCTCGAAGAACGTCGGCCTCCGCACGTAGGTGGAATCCGCCTCCCAGGAAAAGCCCAGGCCCTCGGGTGCGGGCAGCGCCCGCCACTGCTCGTTCCCGCTGAAGACGTCGCCGTATTTCGCCCGGAACATCTCCGGCAGCACCGCTTCCCCGATCACCGCCTGAATCTCCTGGTGGGTCGGCCAGATGTCCCGCAGATAAACCTCCCGTCCCTGGGAATCCTGTCCCAGAGGCTCCCGGTACAGGTCGTGATCCATGCGGCCGGCGATGGCGTAGGCGACCACCAGGGGCGGCGAGGCCAGGTAGTTGGCTCGAACGTCCGGGCTGATCCGGCCCTCGAAGTTGCGGTTGCCCGACAGGACGGCGCAAACCACCAGGTCGCGCTCGTGGACCGCCTTGGAGATCGGCGGGGCCAGGGGACCGCTGTTGCCGATGCAGGTGGTGCAGCCGTACCCCACCAGATCGAATCCCAGGGCGGCCAGGTCTTTCATCAGCCCGGCCTTCTCCAGGTACTCCGTCACCACCTTCGATCCCGGCGCCAGACTGGTCTTGACCCAGGGTTTCCTCACCAGACCCCGCTCGACCGCCTTGCGAGCCAGGAGTCCGGCCCCCACCATGACCGACGGGTTCGAGGTGTTGGTGCAGCTCGTGATGGCGGCGATGACCACGGAGCCGTGGTCCAGGTCGAGGGCGCCGGAGCCGTCTCCGTCTTCCTGCGCGATCGGCAGCGAGTCCGCGCCGGCGGGTTTTCCGTTTCCGGCCGATTGGGACACGAATTCCAGAAACGCCGGCTTCGATTGCGTCAAGGGAATGCGGTCCTGAGGACGCTTCGGTCCCGCAATGGCCGGTTCGACCGTGGCCAGATCCAGGCTCAGGGTGTCGCTGTACTCCGCCTCCGGGCTACCGGGGCCGTGGAACATGCCCTGGGCCTTGGCGTAGCTCTCCACCAGGGCCACCTGCTCCGCCGGCCGCGCCGTCAGCCGCAGGTAGTTCAGGGTCTCGCCGTCGATGGGAAAGATGGCGCAGGTGGCTCCGTACTCGGGAGACATGTTGCCCAGAGTCGCCCGGTCGGCCAAAGAGAGGCCGGCGATTCCGGATCCGTAGAACTCCACGAACTTTCCGACCACGCCCTTTTCCCGGAGCATCTGGGTGATCCGCAGCACCAGGTCGGTGGCCGTGGCTCCCTCGGGCAGGACCCCGTGCAGCCCGAATCCCACCACCTGCGGCAACAGCATGCTGATGGGTTGTCCCAGCATGGCGGCTTCCGCCTCGATGCCGCCGACGCCCCAACCCAGGACCCCCAGCCCGTTGACCATGGTGGTGTGGCTGTCGGTGCCGACGAGGGTGTCGGGGTAGCAAAGACGGTCTCCATTCTCTCCCGGCTGGAACACGACCCGGGCCAGGTACTCCAGGTTGACCTGGTGGACAATTCCCGTGGCCGGAGGGACGACCCGGAAGTTGTCGAACGCGGTCTGGCCCCAGCGCAGAAAGGCGTAGCGCTCCAGGTTGCGTTGAAACTCCTTCTCCACGTTGAACCGGAAGGACCGTCGGGTCCCGAAGGAGTCGACCTGGACCGAGTGGTCGATGACCAGCTCCGCCGGGACCAGGGGGTTGATCCGGTCCGGATCCCCTCCCATCCCGATCATGGCGTCCCGCATGGCGGCCAGGTCCACGACCGCGGGAACTCCGGTGAAGTCCTGCAGCAGAACCCGGGCCGGGCGGAAGGCGATCTCGGGCTGGGTATCGGCGGACGGTTGCCAGTCGGCCAGGCTCGCCACATCCTCGGCGGTCACCGTGACCCCGTCCTCATGCCGGAGAAGGTTCTCCAGCAGTACCTTCATGCAGAAGGG
This sequence comes from Acidobacteriota bacterium, assembly GCA_965116695.1. Taxonomy (GTDB): domain Bacteria; phylum Acidobacteriota; class UBA6911; order RPQK01; family JAJDTT01; genus JAJDTT01. The sequence goes on along the minus strand of OZ220706.1, from coordinate 4,503,227 downwards.
GAGCCGCGAGACGCGGCCCAACCCGCGCCGCTCCAGTGAGGTGAGATCGAAGTAATCGGCTTCGAGGCTTCCAGTCGTCAGTGTGGATCGACAGCCAAAGCTGTCACGGCTCTCTCCCATGGTGGATCGATCCTTTCTCGGCAGCGGCCTCAAAAATACCCCTGATCGCCAACGCAAGGCAAACGGAAGGAGCGGCGTGTTTCACGCGCCGACCGGAGCGGCGTGCTTTGCGCGCCGATTGGAGCGGCGTGCTTTGCGCGCCGATTGGAGCGGCGTGTTTCACGCGCCGATTGGCCCGTCCCCTTTCCAGGCGCCGGACGCCATTGTCCCCACCGCGCGCCTAAACTCCCCTCCCCCTCCCCCTTCTCGGCGGCCGGTACAGGTGGGTGGGCTGGCCCAGGAACGACTCCGCCGCCTCGCCCAGGGTCTCGGAAAGGGTGGGATGGGCATGAATGCAGAGCGCCAGATCCTCGGCCAGGGCCGCCATCTCGATGGCCGCCACCCCCTCCGCGATGAGCTCCCCGGCGTGAGCGCCCACGATGCCGACGCCCAGGACCTGTCCCGAATCGGGATCGAGAATCATCTTCGTCAGTCCCTCGGGCCTTCCCATGGTCAGCGCCCGGCCCGAAGCCGCCCAGGGGAACCGCACCACCTGGATGTCCTGCCCCTCGTTCCTGGCTTCCCCTTCGGTGAGGCCGCACCAGGCCACCTCCGGATCGGTGAACACCACGGCCGGAATCGCCTCCGGTTCATAACCGGACTCCTCGCCGGCGATGACCTCGGCGGCCACCTTGGCTTCCCTCGTCGCCTTGTGAGCCAGCATGGGTTGTCCCGCCACGTCGCCGATGGCGAAGATGGACGGATCGTCGGTCCGGCACTGGGAATCGGTCCGGATGAAGCCCTGGGCGTCGACCCTCGCTGCCGTGTTCTCCAGACCCAGGCCCTCCGAGTTGGGACGGCGGCCCACCGCCACCAGCACCTGATCGTAGACGAGCGAAACCGTCCGGTCCGGCAACTCCAGCTCGACCTCCAGTCCCCCGTCCGTTTCCCGAACGCCGCCGACCCGGCTCCGCAGATGGATGGCTTCGAAGAGATTCTGAAGGCGTTTCGACAGGGGCCGGACCAGATCGCGGTCGACGCCGGGAAGCAACCCGTCCAACATCTCCACCACGGTGACCCGGCTTCCCAGAGCCGCGTAGACCGTCCCCAGCTCCAGGCCGATGTAGCCGCCGCCGATCACCAACAGGGTTTCGGGAATCGTCTCCAGGTCCAGGGCCCGGGTGGAGTCCAGGAGGCGGGAGCTGTTCCGCGGCATTCCCGGCAGAGCCACGGGGCGCGACCCCGTGGCCAGGACGGCGTGATCGAAGGCGATCTCCGAAGATTCTTCACCCTCCACGGCGAGCCGGCCCGAGGACAGGAACCGGGCCTTCCCCCACATCAGTTGCACGCCGCGCCGCCGGGCCAGATCCGCGACTCCGGCCGCGAGCCGGTCGATGACCGAGGTCTTCCAGGCCCGGAGCCGTTTCAGATTCACCCTCGGCTCTCCCACCTCGATCCCCAGCCGATCCGCCTCGCGGATCTGGCCCAACAGGCCGGCCACATGGAGCAGCGTCTTCGAGGGAATGCAGCCGTCGTGCAGGCAGACGCCGCCGGGCCGCCCCCGGGCGTCCACCAGGATCACCTTGAGCCCCAGATCGGCCGCCCGGAACGCGGCCGCGTAGCCTCCGGGTCCGGCGCCGACCACAACGGCGTCGGCCCGGTGATTCGTCAGTTCCATACCATCCTCCGTCTCAATCGGACTCGACTCTCGATCCATTCCCGACCGGCTCCGAAACGGATTCCGCTTTGCAGGAACACGTCCCCTTCCTCGGGCAGCGGAGAGTCCTCCAGCACCACCTCCACCCGGAGCCGGAAAACGGAGCAGGACTCCCGGTCCCCTTTCCAACAAGCCCGTCCCTTGACATAGACCGCGTAGTCGCGGTTCACGAACAGGAGAGTACAGCGGCGACCGGATTTGAGGAAGCGTCCCGTACGGCTCCCGGCGTGGACGAAAAAGCAGAGGGACCCGTCCTGGAGAAACAGTTCGAAATAGGACAGGAGAGCGACGTGGGGATACCCTTCCGGGTCGACGCTGACCAGCGGAACCGCTTCCGACATCGGTGGATCCTTGCGGATCTCGGCGATGATCCGCTCAGGTATTTCGGTACCCACGTTCCTGGCCACAGGCTCCATTCTACCTTAGTGGGGGACCCCTCCACGGGGTCGGTCCGGTTGCCAGGCTCTTCCGGGCTGGGATATAATTTGCGTTTCTGCAAGGGCCTATAGCTCAGTCGGTTAGAGCGCACGCCTGATAAGCGTGAGGTCAGTGGTTCAAATCCACTTAGGCCCACCATTTTCCTGTCCGACGACATGTTGCCATCGCAAGAGATTGCGGGAGCGGCGGCATTCCAGACGCCGGACTCCCGATTATCTTCTTTTTCTCATTCTCCATTCGTGACGAAGACTCATGAAGGCGCATAGAATTGAGCCCATGAAGACAAGGAACACCACCTACCGCCGTTTGCTGATCCTGGGAGTGCTTTCGGGACTGGGACTGGTTGCCGCATGGAGCCCGCCGAGCCGGGACTTGGGGAACCACCCGACCCGTTTCCCCGAGATCGAGGGGCCCACGCCGTGGACCTCCAAGGATTTGCTGAACCAGCCCGAAGACTTCCAGTTCATCATCGTCTCCGACCGCACCGGGGGACACCGGGAGGGCATCTTTCGCAGCGCGATGGGAAAGATCAACCATCTGCGGCCGGAGTTCGTCGTCAGCGTGGGAGACCTCATCGAGGGGGCGACGGACGACCCGGACCAGGTCGAACGGGAGTGGTCCGATTTCCGGGACGCCGTCGACATCCTCAAGATGCGGTTCTTCTACGTGCCCGGCAATCACGACATCTGGGACGACACGGCCCGGCGGGAATGGACGAAGCGGTTCGGACCCACCTACTACCACTTCCTCTACAAGGGAGTCCTCTTCCTCTGCCTGAATACCGAAGACGGGGCTCCCAGCCGGATCGGTCCCGAGCAGGCCGCGTTCGTGCGGCAGACCTTGGAAGCCAACACACAGGCGCGCTGGACGCTGGTCTTCCTCCACAAACCCCTCTGGGACTACCGTGAAGGATCGGGTTGGGAAGCGGTGGAACAAGCCCTGGCCGGCCGGCCCCACACGGCTTTCGCCGGTCACCGGCACCGCTACGTCCGCTACCAGCGCGCCCAGTACAAATACTACCAACTGGCCACCACCGGCGGCGGCAGCCCCCTCTCCGGGCTCGCCCACGGCCGCTTCGACCACATCAGTTGGGTCACCATGACCGACGACGGACCCGTGATGGCCAACCTGAAGCTGGACGGGATCCTCGGAGAGGACGTTCGGACCGAGTCGATGGCCCGCCTCACGAACCGGCTCGCCGGCGAGCATGCGATTCGGCTCGATCCCATCACCATCGAGTCCCCGGGGCGGGGGCGGACGTGGTTGGAGATGGAAAACCGGGCGGATATCCCGCTGGAGGTCCGTCTCCGCTGGGAAGCCCACCCGCACCTGGCGCCGTCTCCTTACGCCGTCGTCAAGACGCTGGAGCCCGGGTCCACGGAGAAACTGGAGGTCAAGCTGAGTTGGGCCGAGTCCCGGCAACCGACCGCCGAGGACGCCCTGGCCGCGGAAGTCCGCACCACGTACCGGCCCGGTCAGCTCCCGCGCCCCGTGTCCTGGACCCGGACGATCTACGCCGCCGTGGAGCACCGGCCACTGATCGCCGGCCTGGACGGCGGCACCCCGGCCCTTGACGGACGACTCGACGAATGGCCTTCCTTGTCCGTATCCATGGCTCGCCCCCGGCAGATCACCGGAGACTCCTCCAACTGGACCGGACCCCAGGACCTCGGCGCCCGCTTCGGTCTGGCGCAAGACGAAGCGTACCTGTACCTGGGCGTGGAAGTGCAGGACGATCGCCGGATCCATCTGGCCGGCCGGCGGTCTTCGCTCCGGGACAGCGTCGTGCTGTACCTGGATCCCCGTCCCGCCGAAGCGGGCGGAGGTACGGACCCGTCCGGTGAGCCCGGGAGAAAGGGGACCGACCGCACGGTTCGCCTCGCCCCCGGCTCCCAGCCGGGAGCTGCCATCGTCTTCCGGGGACGGGACCCCATCGACGGCCTGCGGGCCTGGAGCGCACCCAACCCGGCCGGGTATTCCCTGGAGGTGGCCATCCCCCATGCGTCCCTGGACGGAATCGCCGGGGCCACCTGGCGGACCTTGCGCGTGAACCTGTTGGTTCGAGACGTGGACACTCCCACCGGGGCGCGGACGGACTTCTGGTGGCGGTCCCGTTGGGGGACAATGGAATCCAATCCCGAATCGGGATGGTTTCGCCGATTTGAGAGGTAACGCCCAACCGAGGAATCGGACATGACGCAATTTCCGTTCTCCAGGCGTTCCCTCCTGCAGGGGACGCTCGCCGGGGGCCTCGGCGCGGCGCCGTACGTCTACTCCCGCGGGGCCGTCCCCACGCCCGAGGCTCTGGCCGGCACATCGCTGCGGGAACCGATCCGTTCACGCGTGATGGCCGGAAGAGCGACCATCCTGGACGAGTTGAAACCGACTCCGAAACAGTTGGAGCACGGTCTGCAGCTCCACCATGACGCCTATGTCGCCGATCTCATGGGCGCGGTCTACGTCGCCGCCGCCATCGGCCAGCCGGGGCCGCGACTTGTGCACAAGCTCAACTGGGACCGGCGGGAGCTGGAAGCCGGGGGCGTCGAACCGCGGGAGGCCTCCCGCCGGGTGCGCCGAACCTGGTGGGAGCACAAGCCCTTGGAGTCGGCCTTCGAAAACGGCTGGCAGGAGGACTGGAGGGCTCTCTACGAGCTCACGGGATTGGATCTGGCGGTGGAGGACAACGCGGGACACTACACCTTCGATCAGTGCCTGCGCTGGATGGCCACCGCCAATCTGGCCTACGGCCGCCTGCCCGGCGTGGTGCGGATTGCCGGCGCCGGGGACCTGCGCCGGGCCCGCAACCAGGGGAAGTTGGGCCTCCTCTCCCAGCTCCAGGGGGTCCACGCCCTCTGGGTCCCCGAAAAGTCGGTGGAGCACCTGGACCTGTTCTACGGACTGGGAGTGCGCATGGCTCAACTCACCCATACCCACTCCAACGCCGTGGGCTGGGACGCCTACCAGCTCTGGCACCGCGACCGCGGTCTCTCGCGGGAAGGCCGCCAGGTCGTGCGCCGGATGAACGAACTCGGCGTCGCCGTCGATCTGTCCCACGCCGCCCGCCGGACCGCTCTGGATGCGGCCGAGATCTCCGAGGAGCCGGTGATCAACAGCCACACCGCCTGTTCCGCCGTCTACCGGGACATCGACCAGCGCAACGTGGACGACGACTACCTCAGGGTGGTGGCGGGCAAGGGCGGCCTCATCGGGATCTACATCGTCGATCACCGGCTCTGGGAGCAGGGGGACCCGAGCGACCGTTCCAAGTGGAACAGCGATCCGCCGCATCCGGCGACGTTCGAGCAGTTCGCCCGCCATTTGGAACACGCCGTCAAGGTGGCCGGGATCGACCATGTCGGCATCGGCACCGACCTGACCTATATTCCCAGCTATTCGGCCCGGCCCATGGAGTGGAGCAACTGGCCCTACTGGACCGTCGGCCTGGTGGCCCGCGGCTTCAGCGACGAGGAGATCCGGAAGATTCTGGGCGGTAATGCGCTGCGGTTTCTGGAGAGGGTCCTGGACAAGAGACCGTGGGGAGCCTATGGGTCCGGATAACCGGCCGGCGGGAAAAACATAGACAATTACAGGATTATACAACTATCCGAACTGTCTGAGGTGAAAACATAAATCAATAGAGAATCGAATACGAACGATGCAAAAGAATCCTTTCTGCTACGCTCTGATGCGCCGGGGAAAAGCCAATCAGGACCTGCTGTTCAAGCGCCGCTACGGCACTGCCACAGGAAAGTGTAGTTTCAACCTGTGGGCGATGCACCTGGATATCGACGGTTCCGATCCGGCGTCAGTACTCATCTTCGTTCGGGGAGACGTGCCCGACGACAAGATCATGAGTGAGATCAACAAGGCGCAGACCTACTTTCGGGAACAAACCGAACAGAGGTTCGAGGGGTGACCGGTTTTGCAGATCGTCCCGTTACCCTGCTGAGACCGTCCTGATTATCGTCCCGAGAGTCCGCTAACCAGTCTCAGTTCGGAAGACCTTCATGCCTCTTGCCTTGTAATTGGGCAAGGCGTTGGGATGATCAAGGGTGCAGGTGTGGACCCACACCCTCCTCGTTCCCTTCCACGCCCACGCCGACTCGATGGCGTGCGACAGGAGGCAGCCTCCGAAGCCTCGGCCGATGAATCCGGGCGCCAGACCGAAATAGGCGATTTCCACGTCGCCGCCTTCCTGCCGCAGTTCGTAGTATCCGGCCGGCGAGCCTCTGTAGTGGGCCAGCCAGGTGCGAAGAGTGTCGCTCTCCGCGTAGGTCTTCCACTGTTCATCCGACCAGGAGAGCTTGTCCGTCCACTCCCAAGCCTCGCCGACATATTGATATAAAAACCGATTCAGCTGATATGCCTTTATCTCACATTCATATACTTGCAACCCTCCCGGCTCCTTCCCGGACCTGAGCCAAGACGGCGATCTCATCTCCAAATAATATGTGGTGACTTCAGTCACGTTATTATATTGATGTAATTGTGCGTCTACCGAAGTCAATAGGGCGCCACACAAAACTCGGGAAGGCCGGCCGTCGCCCGGTAGCCCGACGGCTCCAGGACCACGATGGTGGGCCGTCCGTTACGGTCGCGCCGGGCCGGGAACGTGATGGTGTGATGGCGGGCGAGGATGACCGGGTCACGCGGCCGCCGATTCAGAAAGACGTCCACCGGACTCATGTTGGCGCCGGGAACTCCACGGAATCCGAAAGGCGGAAGAGCGTAGTGCATGGGAACGATCCAGGTGGGCTGCAGGATGTCGATCATCCGGTCCAAGGCGTCCAGCGGGACGGTGAATCCCGCGCCCACCAGCGCCAGCAGCACGTCGCAGCGGCCTTTCCATGGCGCCAGCTCCTCCCGTCCCAGTTCGTATCCCACGTCTCCCATGTGGGCGAACCAGAGGCCTCCGGCCCGGAATGAGTAGAGAGCGTTGTCTTCGGGACCGTCGGGGTGATCCGGGATCTCGCCCGCCGGAATCGCCGCCAACGGCCGGCCGTTGATATTCGCCTCCGCCCGGCCGTTGGCCACGTCCAGGGCGTTGATCACTTGAGGCCCACCGTTGACCAGAGCGACGTTGTCGTGGGCGGGATCGGTCAGCGAGCTGACGATCACCACGTCGCCGTCCACGCTCAGGCCGGTATCCTCGATACCGGCGATGGTCTCGTTACCGGAGATGGTGAGGGAGAACGGGTCCGTGACCAGGGTCGGCCTTCCCTCCTCCAAGACACGAAAGCAGGCATGTCCAACAAACTCGAGTCGAACCGTCATCACACCTCCCCGCCCCGAAACTGGCGCAGCGTCTTCACCAGCGCCATGCGCTTCATGGCCACGTCGACGCCCACGATGAAAATTCGGACGCCCAGACCGGAATAGTAACGCGCATCGGCGGGTCCGGACGCGGACATGACCGTAATCTTTCCCGCGTCCCGGGTCACCCGCAGGATGCGCTCGATCCTGGGGGCCAGATACTCTTTGGCCTCCCGGCCGCTGAGGCCCAGGCCGGTGGCCCAGTCTCCGGGACCCACGGAGACCATGTCGATCCCATCGAGCCCGACGATCTCTTCCAGGTTCCCGTAGCCCTCATCGCTCTCGAACATGACCATCATCCGAACCGTCCGGTCGGCCTGGCGCAGGGTTTCCAGGAAATCGGACCCGAGCTGAAAGCCGGTTCCGGCACCGGTGGAGGAGACGCCCCGCTGTCCCAGGGGCGGGAACTTTCCCAGTTGAACTAGGCGCGCGGCCTGCTCCACGGTCCGTACGTCCGGCAAAGTCACGATGCGGACTCCCCCGTCCAGCAACGGCTGGACGTTGGTTCGCAGCAGCTCGGGGATCCGCACCAGGGGCACCATTCCCAGATGCTCGATGCTCCGGGTGAGCCGGATCAGCTCGGAAATGGACTGGGGACAGTGCTCCAGGTCGAGCCAGACCAGGTGGTAGCCGGCCTGCGCCATCAACTCGACGTCGGTCAGGGTCGCGTCCCGGCAGAGAACGCCGTAGAGATGTTCGTGTTCCTGAAGCAGTTCGCCCAGACGATCCGAAACGAGATGCGCCATCGATACCTCCGATGCGGCGCCAAGTTTACCCAGGAGGGAGCGTCGGCGGCCAGCCCTCACCGTCCCTTCCCGTTTTCGGGATTCGTTGAAACGGAACCCGGGCCGGGGAAAGCCGAACCGGATAGACTGAAGGTTAATCGCGGACGTGCACGGTTCCGGCAGCGCCCGCAAGCATCACGTCGGTCGACTGGTGGGAAGGTCGAGACACCGGCAGGACCCGTATGAGAATCTTCGAGTTGAGCAGCGAAGTCCAGGTCGCTCAAACGACCAAAGACGTTTTTCCCTTCTTCTCGGACGCTTTCAACCTGGAGACGCTGACCCCTCCCTGGCTCCGCTTCCAGGTGGTCACGCCCGGACCGATCCGCATGCAGGTGGGAACCCGGATCGAGTACCGCTTGCGCCTCCGCGGCGTGCCGATCCGTTGGATCAGCGAAATCACGGCCTGGGAACCGCCCCATCGATTCGTCGACCGGCAGGTCAAGGGGCCCTACCGCCTCTGGGTCCACGAGCATCGATTTCGCGACTCGGAGCATGGAGCGATCTGCGAGGACACGGTCCGTTACGCCGTCTGGGGCGGCGCCTTGGTGAACCGGTTGGCCGTCGGGAGAGACGTCAAGCGGATCTTCGATTTCCGGCGGGAGAAGCTGCTGGAAATCTTCGGCTCGTGCGCGTAGATTTGCGGCAACTCCCCTTGCAGTTTCGACCGCATGGCGCAGGACCTCTTCGGAGGCTCTTGCTTTTTTAGCGTGTATCGTACGTACGTCGACGTCGACGGCTTCAACCTCTTCTACAGAGTGCTCAAGGGAACACCCCGGAAATGGCTGGGCCTACCTGCGTTTTTGGTGAAAGTTCTCCGACCTCACCACTGATTTCCTGCCGGTGAAATGTTTGGCGGTGAGTGTGGATAGCCGACCGTCCCGTGTTCTATCCTCGTGCCTGTGAAGATCCGTCCCGCAGCACTGTCCGACCTCGAGACCATCGTTGAATTCAACGCGTGTCTGGCTCAGGAAACCGAAGGTGTGGATCTGGACAGGGGCCGTCTGCGAGCGGGAGTCGCCGCGATGTTGCGTGACCAGGCACTGGGCCTTTACTTCATTGCGGAGTCGGGGTCCGGCCCGGCCGGCCAACTGGGGCTGACATACGAATGGAGCGACTGGCGGAACGGCATGTTCTGGTGGCTTCAAAGTGTCTACGTGCGTCCGGAATTCCGGCGCCGAGGAGTTCTGCGCGCGCTTTACGGCCACGTTCTGGAGATGGCCAAGGACCGCAGCGTGTGCGGGATCCGGCTCTATGTCGAGAACGAAAACCGTACGGCCCAGGAGGCGTACCGGCAGTTGGGAATGGCCCGGGCGGTGTTTCACATGTACGAAGTCGATTTCGTAATTGACCGGGAGCACCAGGTTGCGGCGCGGCGATTGGATTGACGTCGACGGACCTCCAAGAAGCGCCGCCCGCAACGTCTGCGGCGGCCGTCGAGGCCCCGTGGGAACCGGTGAGCGACTGGAGACTGAAAAATGACCAAAGGAAGATTTCATCCCAGCAAGCGCGGCATGGTGAAAGCTCTGCTCGCGATGCTGATCGGCATGCTGGCCGGCGGCGCGTTCAACGCTTCGCTGGGCGAACAGGGCGCGGACACGCCGGCGTTCGTATTGATCGGCGGAGTACTCGGGCTCGGCGGAGTACTTGTGGCGCAGGCCCGGCAGCGAGCGCGCGATGCACGGGGTGACTGACGAAGCACGCGCCGGCGTTGGAATCGGGAAAGATTGGCAGTGAGCCAGGATCCATGGCAGGTTGATCGAACCTGGAGTTTGTTTCGGGCGAAGGTCCGATGACGCCTCGCCGACGGATTCCGCTGGACAGGGGCCCCTTCCTCCGGGTGTTGCCGGGTTGATGCTTCTGATCCGGCCCTTTCATCGGGGAGCACGGCGTAATGTCCACTGGCCTTCCCCGTCCGTAAAGAACGCTCTGTCAACGACGAGTCCCTTCCTGCGCATCACCCACCAACCGTGACGTAACGACTCAACATACGGGCCTTCCTGAACGTAACCGTCCGCGTCGCGCTCGACCCACCGGCCGTGGCGTTTCCCCGCCTCGTACGGACCTTCCTTCACAGCCCCGTCCGGCAAACGCAAGACCCAGTGGCCCTGCTCTTTCCCCGCCTCGTAAGCGCCCTCAAGGACGTTGCCGTCCGGGTAGCGCTCCACCCAATGACCGTGGCGCTTCCCGGCTTCATACGAGCCTTCCTGCACGCCCCCGTCCCCGTAGCGCTCGACCCAATGACCATCACGCTTCCCCGCTGCGAATGCGCCCTCCATCACGGTCCCGGAAGTGAAGCGCAACACCCACCGGCCCTGGCGTTTCCCTTCCTCGTACGGTCCTTTCTGGACGGTCCCGGAAACGAATCGCTCGACCCAATGTCCATGCCGTTGCCCCGCATCATAGGAGCCTTCCGAGACGTTCCCGGACGCAAAGCGCAACACCCACCGGCCCTGCTGCTTCCCAGCCGCGAACGGGCCTTCCATGACAGTCCCGGAAGCGAATCGCAAGACCCAATCGCCATGACGCTTCCCCGACTCATAGGGGCCTTCCTGGACCGTGCCGTCCGCCAGGCGCTCCACCCAATGACCTTGCTTATTCCCATCCTCATAGGCGCCTTCGGAGATGTTCCCGTCCTTGTCGCGGTAAACCCACTGGCCCTGCGCCTTGCCTCCCTCAAGGAACCCCGTTTTTTCCTGGGACTTCCCGCCCGCGTCCCAGACCTCCTTGAGCGTGCCGGTGCCCTGAGCCAATCCCTCCGAGCACTCGGCTGTCCAGGTCACGGTCTCGTCCGGCTCGAAGTAGCTGTTCCAGGCGTAACATCCCGGCTGGTTGACCAACTCAACCCAGCAGGACGCGCCCTCGGGTTGGCCCTTGCACCGGACTTCCTCGGACGGTGGTCCGGAAGCCGCGCCGGACCGGCCCGGTTGCAAGAGAATCTCAGGAGGAAGCGGGCCGCCGGCTGCCGGCATGGCCACGGAAAACAACTGCCGGCTGACCCCTGAGGGACCCCGGAGCAGGCTCAGGTTCGCCATGTCGGCCGGCTGTGGGCAAGCGGGAAGCCGGCACTCGGGACCGGCGAACCCGGCAGCGATCATCAGGACGAAAACGGCGAGAGTTGCCACTACCCCAGAATAGCTATCGCGACGATGGCCACTACGGCGCCCCAAAAGATGAGCCATAAGGCGATGGCTCTCTTCAAGTCGCATCCGCATTGTGGTTCCGAATCTCCCGCCCGAAACCGCTCGTTCATCCGCGCGCTTTCATCGGCGAGCCGGGCCAGGGTGTCGTCGTCGAGTGCCGGGATTGCGGCTTCGATCTTCTCCAGGTCGAAATGGCGGCCAAGTTGCTGAACCTCCGGACGCTGGAGCAGAGTCAGAACTTCTCGGATGTTGCCGGCGCGGTCGGCATTTTCAGCCGAGATCTCGCCTTTCAGATCCTCAATGGATACGAGGTGAACCGCGTTCTGGCCGGAGACGGCATGGAGGCTGGACGACAGGACCAGGATGATGGAAAGGGACAGGGACAGGAGCTTCATCGACGTTCTCCTTGCTCTCGAAAGACGGCGGGACGATTTCCGACACGATAAACGTTCCGGGCCCCATGGGCAATCGATGGCCTGCAACCGCTGCCCGGCGCTCTATGTGGATCCCAGACCCGGCTTTCCCCACTCGGCGCCGAACACGAATTCGCTCTGGGGCCGGCGGGTGCGCGAACCTTCGTCTCGCGCCCGCAATTCCGGGGCTCCGGCGCCTGCTTCAGCCCGGTAGCCGAGCGCCAGCGCCGTTACTGCCTCGAACCGCTCCGGGATGGAAAACACCTCCCGCGCCTTGTCGGGCCGAATTCCGGCCATTTGATGCACATGGATCCCCCGGCTCGTCGCCTCGAACGTGAGGGTCGCGGAAGCCAGTCCCAGATCATGCTGGGCGACGCGGTTGAACCTGCCGTTGTGGGTGAAGCTTGTCCTGATGCACCCGAGCGCCAGCGTCGGAACCTCACGGGCCCAGGTCTGGTTGCCCTCGAGCAGGCAACTCAAGATCTTCTCGAAATCCTCCTTCCGGTCGCGGCTCGCGACGAGGTAGCGCCAAGGCTGTTCATTGAATGAGGATGCGGCCCAGCGCGCCGCCTCGAAGATGGAAAGCAGGTCTTCCCGCGGGATCAGCCGCCGCGAGAAGGCGTATGGACTCCAGCGCGCCGAGATGAATCTGTGAACGGGATGATCCGGGGTGGCTTTCTTGGACATGGCTCGAAGTATATGAAATTACTTGGAGGAGAAGAATGAGAGAAGCCCTCGTAGGGGCGACCCTTGTGTGGTCACCCTCCCCTGGCCGGCAACCCCTCGCGCGCAAGAGGGCACCCACAAGGGGTGCCCCTACGTCACGATCCTCGCTCAAACCTCATTTCCCTGTTTTCCGAACCCCAGAAAAATAGGAAAAGTCGTAGAAGCGGACGATCAAAGGTACTGTCCCACCGGTTCATTGATCTCCCGTTGGGGAGAACGGCCTAACTCTGGCCCCAGGCCCCTTCCCCCTTCACAAAGTACGCTTCCTCAACCACGACCCCTTTCCTGCGCTTGAACCACCATCCGTGACGCTTCCCGTCCTCATACGGGCCTTCCTGGATGGTCCCGTCCGCCAGACGCTCAACCCAGTGGCCCTGCTCCTTCCCGGCCTCGTACGAGCCTTCCAGGACGGCCCCATCCGCGTAGCGCTCGACCCAATGCCCCTGACGCTTCCCCGCCACGAACGGGCCTTCCATCACGGTCCCGGAAGCGAAGCGCAACACCCAGGGTCCCTGGCGCCTCCCGGCCTCGTACGGGCCTTCCTGGACGGTCCCGTTCGCCAGGCGCTCCACCCAGTGACCGTGACGCCTGCCCGCCTTGTACGAGCCTTCCGAAACGTTCCCGTTGGCGTAACGCAACGACCACGAGCCGTCCTGGTACCCCTTCGCAAACGAGCCCTCCATGACGGTCCCGGATGCGAAGCGCAGGGACCACTTGCCCTGCCGTTTCCCCGCCTCATACGGGCCTTCCTGGACGGTCCCATTCGCCAGGCGCTCCACCCAGTCGCCGTGACGCATCCCCTCCTCATACGTGCCCTCCGAGACGTTCCCATCCTGGTCGCGGTAGGTCCATCGCCCGAGTGGCTTTCCTTTTTCGATGCGCCCGGTTTTTTCCTCTTTTTTCTTGCCCCCGTCCCAGACCTCCGTCAGCGTGCCTTTGCCGTCCGCCAACCCGTCGGCGCACCCCGCGGTCCAAGACACGGTCTCGTCCTGCTGGAAGTAGCTGTTCCAGACGTAACATCCCGGCTGGTTGTCCAACTCCATCCAGCAGGACGTGCCGTGAGGCTGGCCTTTGCAGCGGACCCCCTCCGGCGTGGACTCAGCACCCGAAACGGTACGGCCCGGACCCGCCGCGGTCTCAGCGGGAAGGCGGCCGGCGAAACCGGGGGCACTCAAGACGAGCGAAACAATGATCGTAAGCATCGGACCTGTCATGGAACGCTTCTCCTTTATCCTTCGCGTGCACGGGCAAAAAATCGTTCGCGCGGCATCATACCGCAGGGGCGCGCTACGAGTTGGATCCAGGACTTTCCCCGTTTTTCCGGTGGTTCGGGAGAACCAGGGATGGAGGGGCACCCCTTGTGGGCGCCCTCTTCGTTTCAAGCCGGTTCACGCCGCCAGAAAGAGGGCGGCCACACACACAAGGGTCGCCCCTGCGATTCGGACGGGAGGAGCCGTCAACGGTAGCGAATCGGCACCGGGTTGTCGCCGCGGCCCGAGAGGATCCTCCGCAGGACACGGGCGGCGACATCGGCGTCGAACGGCCGGAACCGGAAGCTGATCTCGTGGCGGCCCGGAGGCAGAAACACGCCCCGGAAAGCGTAGTTGGCGTAGTGGATCGGTACTTCCCGGCCGTCCAGCCAGGCCTTCCATCCTTCGGTGAGGACATCCGCCAGGACCAGCAGGCGCGGATGTCCGCTGTCGGCCACCACCTCGACCCGGTCGTTCTCGTAACTCACGATCCGGACCCGATCCCGGCCGCCCGGTTCGGTTGAAACCTCGAAACTCGAGCCGTCAGCGCACGGAAGGGTCGCCCTGGCGCCGAAAACTCGTTGCAACTCGGGGACCTGCCCGTCCTGCAGTTCGACCACGGCATTGCCATGGTGGGAGAAGGAAGGGCTGGACAGCAATTCGGCGGCCTGCTCTCTACTGCACGCGACCTGGAACCGGTTCAGCAGGCGCACGCGAGGAAGCGCATCCGGGTTCTCGTAGACGGAGATGTTGGCGAAGCGCTCCACCACCGGCAATTTGGCGGCATCGTAAGTCGAATCGTACTCTTCCAGGTCCAGGGCGGTGATCACGTATTTCACGTCGAGACTGTCCAATGCCTCCGATGCATAGCCGGGCATCATGGGAGAAAACAAGGGCGGTCCCGAGTAGACGTTTCGTTTGCCCGCAAACATCTGGTAGCGGCCGGAGACAAACGGATTGGCGCCCGAAATGGAGTGAATCGGATAGAGATTGGGCAGGTTCGACATTTCCGCGCCGGCGTAAATCAGGTCGACACGGCGAGGGGGAGCGCCGCTCTCTGCGGGAGCCGTTTTTTCGCCGATGAACTCCACGATTTGCCGGTGGACCCTCGGCAACCCGCCGGGATGGCTGATTTTCCCGGTCGGCACCACATTGATCCTGCGGTTCAGGTTCACCCATCCCAGGTTGGCCACCAGGAGGGCCGTAAGGGTCAGAGACAACGGCCATCGCAGATGTTCGCAGCGCGGCAACAGAAACAGGACCACCGCGGATGCGAATACCCAGGCCGAGGCGGCCGCCAGGGCCTCCAGCACCGGCCGCCAATCCTGGTGCAGAGTCACGCCCTTCCATACGGCGACCAAGAAAGCCGTCCCCAGAAGCGCCAGGCACATCCGTCCTGCCAGTCGCGTCCGCCGGGACGGAAGCCCCTCCGGATCCCTTCGCAACACGTCGTCCGACACCAGGGCGATCAGGCCCGCCAAGGCGATGTTGAGCAGGAACCCGCCGTCCAGGGGCCGCTGAAAGAGCGCGACACCCGGGATGAATTCGTAAAACAGACGGTACGCCGGCGTCAGATCGCCAAGCATGTAGAGGAGGGAAGACGCCAGCAGGGCGAGGAAGAACAGGTTGCGCCGCCTCCAGAGGACTCCGCGCCACAAGCCCCAGAACCCCAGCACCCACACACCGAGGCCTCCCACGTACAACAGAGACTCGGTCCGATCATCCGGCCCCACGTAGTTGTCGCCGAGAGCGCCGAAGAGGTCGGGCGCCAGCAGCGTGGCCGGAATATAGGGCCACATGGATTGCCGGGCCGCGAACGCGTACTCGTAATGGGGACGGTTGCTGTCATCCAGAAACAAAAAAGTGCCGTAGAGCTGAGGCAGGAGAATCAGGAATCCAAGGATCCCGGCGGCGGCCAGCCAGGGCAGTTTCCGCAGTAGAAACGCCGCCTTGTCCGGCGCCCTGAAGAACGCCGCCACCGCGACGGCGGCCAGAACCAGCGACAGCAAATACGCCACCTGGTTGCCGTGTGCCGCCATGCCCCCGGCAGCCAGACCGAGACCTGCCGCAACGCCAACGCGGGGAGAGCTCAGCAACCGCCGCAAGAGCGCCAGCGCCCACGGGAAGTAAGCGTAGCTCAGGATCATGGTCGTATGTTGCAGCCGTGTCAGAGCGTACCCGCCGAACATGAAGACGGTGGCGCCCAGCACGGCCGGCAGCAGTGCCGCGTCCAGACGCCGGAGCAGGACGTAAAAGCCGATCCCGCCCAACAGAACGTGGAGGGCCACGACCAGGGTGAACCAGTGGATGTCATGTGGCTCCCCCAGCACCATCAAGGGCATGAACAGGGGAGAGAACAGGAACATCTGGGGATCGGACAACGCGGGATGTCCGGCAAAGAGGTTCGGATTCCAAAGGGGTGAATCCCCCTGCTGAATCGCCCTGGCCGTAAACGCGGCGGCGGGGAAGTTCTGAGCCAGAGCGTCGTAGGTGACGACCCTCAAACCGCTCAAGAGGGGTGAGTAGCAGGCCGCCCAGGCGAGGACCACGAGGCAGAACCCGGCATACCGGTGGCCGTAGGGCCGAATGAAGTCCGTCCACCGGGTTTCATTCTGTCCGTCGCTTTTCAGGCGCATCGGCTACGGGGAATGAATGAGGCGCTGGAAACGGGAAAGGCGATCCTTCGACTACTCGCCGGATGGTTCCCCGGAGTCCTCTTCGGACTCCTCCCCGGAAGGCTCCTTCGGAAATCGGCCGATGAGAAGGCCGGGGAAGCGGGACCGGCCCTTGTCCTCACCGGAAATCCCGTAGAACACTCCGTCCAGGTGCAGGAACTCGGTATCCGCCAGGCCCGGCTCGAAGCGGGAAACCAGGGTGTAGGTGTCTGCGGAAGGATCGTATTCGTAGACGGTCCCCTGAAACGACTGGGCGTACCCGCCGGACAGGTAGATCAGTTCGCCCACCGGCTCGGCCCACCAGGCCCGGGCCGGCACCGGAGCCGGACCCAACTGGGTCCATTGCCCGGTCCCGGTGTCGAACCGGTAGGCGTCGTCCAGGTTCCGCAGTTGCCGTCCCGTTTCCTTGGTGGAGCCTCCGAAGATGTACACCGAGTTCCCGAGAACGGCTGCCGCGTGAATCACCCGGGGCGGTCCCGGAATCGGCGTCAATCTCTGCCAGTCGCCGGTGGAAACGTCCAGGGACCAGACCTCGTCGGTACAACGGTCCAGATCGGTCATGCTGAGGCTTCCCGCCATCAGGTAGATGGTAGACCCGACGGCCACCACCGAAGCCAGGTAGCGGGGCGCCGGGTTTTCTCCCACCACGGTCCAGCCGGTTTCGGTCAGCTTGAAGACCTTCCGTTGGGGCTGGGGACCGTTGCCGCCGCCCAACAAGTAGAGCGCCTCCCCGATCCGGACGAGTCCCCCATAGCCCAGAGGTTCGGGGAGAGACGGCCTCTGCGACCAGGCTTCGGCCTCGGGGTCGTAGAAGTCGACCCGATCGGTCCAGAGTTTCTCACCGTCCCGCCAGTAGGCACCCCCGACGACCAGAATTCCCTCCTGGTAGACGGCTGCGCTGTAGCCGCCTCTCGGCAGCTCCAGGTCCGGCCCCCTGGACCAGGTCAGCGTGGTCTCCGCCGCGGCGGTTCCCGACAGGAGAATCAGCAGCAAAACCGCGTGTGAGATCGGCCGCAACATCGATTTCTAGACTGCATTTCCGGCATGGAACTTGCAAGCTGCGGGTCCGTCCCGCCGCCGGCGGGCGCGCTCAATCCACGCCGGGACCCGCCAGGTGGCGGCCGGCGTCGATCCGGATGGTTTCGCCCGTGATGGTCTCGCTCTTCAGGAGGGTCACGATCATCTCGGCGATCTCGCCGGCAGCGGACTCGCGCCGGAGGGGTGTCCGGGCAATCACGCTGCGGTCCCAGTCCTCGCGGCTGATTTCCGGCGGGCGCATGGTGGGGCCAGGAGCGATGGCGTTGACCAGAATGCCGTGAGGAGCCAGTTCGGCGGCGAAGGCGCGGGTCATGAAGTCGATGGCCGCCTTGGAGGTGAGATAGGGGAGGTAGTTCCGGTAGGGAGTCCCTCCGGCGGCCCAGTCGCTGAAGAAGACCAGATGTCCCCGGGTCGGACCCGGGTTCCGCCGCATGCTCCGGGAGGCGTGGACTGCCAGGAGATAGTTGGCCCGGGCGGCCGGTTCCGCGGCTTCCCAGGCGGCCGCGTCCAACGATTCCAAGGGAGCCCGCGGAAATCCCGAGGCCAGGTTGACCAGAAACGAGAGTTCCCCGAGTTCCTCCCGGACCGTCCGCATCAGACGAACCACATCCTCCGGCCGGCTCACGTCGGCCTGGACCAGGCAGGTTCGGGTCAAAGGCTCCAACTGCGCCTGAAGCACTTCGGCGGCACGCTTTGAACCCCGGTAGCTGAGCGCCAGCCGGACACCCGCCCGAGCCAGTCGGCGCGCCACCAGGGCGCCCACCCGCTTCGTCCCCACCATCAGGGCGGTCCTGTTTTCCAGTTTCAACATGAGTCGGCCTTTGTCGATGGAGAGTATAGCAACTCCCCTGGGGGGAGACTTTCCTGCCTCCCAACCAATACCCACTAAATGTGCCTATTGAACGATGAACGACTCGATTGGAAAAAGAAATCTACGAGGCAACGCATCTAAATGTATTGAAGTGATCGAATTCCGTTCGCAGAAAAGATTGCCGGTTGGTGCAATAAATTCTGAGAAATTTATGGGATGGACTGGTTCTGATAACTGCATTTAATGGATGTGCCCCATTGGGTAGAAACGGAAGACCTTATGCCCGGCCCGAGACCTGTCGACCCCCATCCGCCCGACTGCCATTCCGATGGCCAGAGAGATTCGATCGCCGTCCCGGCTTCCGATTCATCCCTGGCCGATGCTCCCGGGAGGGTCGTCGATCTTGCCGCCGCATCTCTTTCGAAAAACACGCGCCGCGCCTACCGGGGCGCCCTGCAGCGTTTGCAGGACTACCTGGACAAACACGATGCCCGCCTCACGGACGGTTGGCTTGCCAGCTACCTCGCCTCTCTGTTTCACCGGGGCCGATCCCCAGCCACAGCCAACATGGTCGTGGCCGCCGTCCGTTTTCAGGCCAAGGCCACGGGAGCGCCCTCCCCTGCGGGGCCGGCTACGGATCGGGTCCTGACCGGGTTCCGGCGCGAGGGGCGAAAGAGAGGCCGGGGTCAAGTGGAGGGCATCGGTTGGGAGATGGCCGATATCATCGCGGCCCTCATCATGGCCGTCGAGCCGGGGTCCCTTTCCGCGTTCCGTGATGCGGCCCTGGTCTCGATCATGTCCGACGCCATGCTTCGGGTCTCGGAAGTTGCCGCGCTGCAGTGTTCCGACATCCGGGAGGACGACGGAGGGGCCGGCCTGCTCACGATTCATGATTCCAAGACCGATCAGGAGGGGGAGGGAGCGGTTCTTTTCCTTGGAGCGCTCACCATGCGGAGGACCCGCGCCTGGAGAATCGCCGCAGGCTTCGATTCCGGACCCTTGTTTCGACCGGTTCGGGTCGGGGGCACCGTCCAGGAGGGCTCCCTCAGTTCGCGAAGCGTTCGGAGCATCATCCAGAAGAGGGCGAGGCAGGCGGGTATCGACGGCGTCCGAATCTCCGGGCACTCGCTCCGGGTGGGGTCGGCTCAGTCCCTGGCCCTTCGGGGAGCCTCTCTGGTGGAGCTCCAGCAGGCCGGCCGCTGGACCTCTCCGCGTATGCCGGGCCGGTATGTCCGGGGGCAGCGGGCATCCCGCGGACCCGTGGCGCGGATCCGGTACGGCAGGGAATCGTGATGGCGCCGGACTCGTTTCATTCTTTTTCGCCAACCCGGTCGGAAAACGGCAGTCTCAGTCCCTGGGGTTGGAAACGATTCGGCGACCCGGGTCAGGCGGCTCCGTTTGTTCGAGCAGTCGACTGGCGATCTCCGTGGCCGGCAAGTCCACTTTGAGATTGCGGATCTGCAGAGTTTTCAAGATGCTGCCCTTCCGGCCCCAGGGCCGGCCGTCGCGACGGATCCTCGTCGGTTTCATAGTGTTCCTTTCGAATCGCAGGACGTCCTGCCGGCAATCCCATCCGCATCGCCGAATACCCCACCAGTCATCGTTTCAGCCCGCCATTGAAGGACCGGGGCGCGGCCCGTTTCCGCATGAACGCCGCCGCCGCTCAACCGTTCTGACGACTGCCCCCCGAAACCGCCTTCTCGCAGTGCGCCACGACGAATAACGCTGCCATAAACAGATTGCTTACGTGCCATTCGCGCCCTCTGGGAGCTTCCGATAACCGAAATTATCGGAAGTAGAGGAGGAGCACAGCCTATGGGAGGGGCGTGAGGCCGATGTTCACAATTTGTTTTTGTTTCAACCAAGCAATCAAGGAGTAAAAAAATGAAATCGATCCTTAAAATTCTGGTTCTGGGCGCTGTCCTGATCCTTGGCACCACTGCGGTCGTGGATCAGGGGCTCGCCGCCGACAAGGGGTCGCAGTTGATCTTCCAGAGCAACACGGCCCATACGAACTACATCTCCGTTGCAAACGCCCACAGCAGTCAGGCGGTTACGGTGCTGGTTCAGTACTACAACGACGAGATGGAGATGATTCTCTGGTACCTGAGGGTACTACCGGCCGACTCGAACGTTCTGGTCAACCCGTTCGACCATACGATTCCGGGCTCGGACCCTGCCACGAACGCGGGTGAATTCATCACGGGGACCGGCAAAGAAAATTCCGGCCACTTTGTGATCGCCGTCACGGCGGTGGGAGCCAATCTGGATGGTCTCCCGGCTGGTACTGATGTAACTGTGGCTGCGACGGGGGAAGCAGCGGCCCATACAAATACAAATGATGAGCCCAGGGTGAATGTCCTCTTCCCCGACTTTCTTGCTGAAGACCTGCATGGTACGGACAATATCGACAATGGTGGGGTTCTTACGTCCGGTGCCCAAGCCGCAGTCCCTGATCCGGCACCCGCGGACCCAGTAATCAACAATAGATACGCTCGGACCAAGCCTGCGACCGAAGCGGATGATGGCACCGATGATGACAACTCGTCCAAAAACGTCGGCAAAATGACCGTCGAAAACGCCATTCCCGTCTCGTTCAACCACCTGACTGGTCATTTCACCGAGGCGCTGGTCACTACCGCCGCGGGCGGAGCCGACCAGACCCTATCCTGGGGTGGCACGCCGATCATCCGTCCGTCCGTTGACAACACGGCCAACGCCATGGCGTTTGGTATCCAGGATTACCAAGCTCTGAACGGCACTGATGTAGGAGCCGCCGGCGAGGCTGGTGGCCGATTGGCCGAAAAGGACGCCGGTGGCGCCGAGACGTCGATAGAAAATGCCGTTTCCGGCTATACGAACGAAGGCGCCAATATGGCTGGCACGGATGACCCTACGCCAACAAATGGCGGCGGAAAAATCGACAACACGGCTGACGGTTCTCCCCGGACGCAAAGAGGCCTCAACGACATGGGAGCTCTGGTGCTGCCGGCTCTTCACGGCGGAGGTGCGGAATCCCAGCAGATCATGCTGATGCTATCAGTCGCGGATGAATTCGGTGCACCCGGCGAATACAAGCTGATGGCGGCCAAGACTGGCTACATGGTGACTCTCATGGACAGCATGGGTGATGCATTGCCGAATCCTGCTGCTCAAGAAGGTCCGGTATTCGGTGGCGCGGACAATCCTGAGCCTCCGCCGGGAACCAAGATCATCGTCGACGGCATTCGGGTCTGGACCGATGCCGGCGATTGCAACGAGGACGCCGATGGCAACCTCAACGAAGAAGGCATGATCATGGGGCCTTGGACTCTGGACCATCTGACCAGCATCGTTCCCTCAGCGGTCGACGGCACGGGCGACTTTGCGGGTCTCGGTGCCGACATGGTTCTCACGATGAACGCCTCTCCGGGTTGGATAAAGTTCATGCGCACCGGATTGGAATGTAAGCACGACTATGGAGATGACGATATTGCGACCGGCACATTGTTCGAGGATGCCGATGGTGTTCCCGCTACGGACGTGCGGACCTTTAACGCTGGTACTCTGGTCATGGACGAGAAAGCAACGGATCGCGCATTCGTCACTACGGGTCGAGCTCTGTTGAAGTTCATTACCCCAGGTTCGACTTTCGCAGCCTCTTGGACCCTGAAGTCTCCTTCGTCTCCGGCGAACTAGGCGGGTTCCAATAACCCAAGGGGTCGTGTCTTCCTCAACCTTCGGGTCAGGTGAGAACGGCGGCCTTGGCAGAAGAAGGGAGAGGCTGCAATCAGGCCTCCCCCTTCTTTTTCGCAATGCGGCGACGACATCCGGAACCCGGGGGCAGGTTTTCCAACCATCTTTCCTGCCCCCACGGGTCTGGAGAAGCCCGGTGTGAAGCCCTTTCCCGAGGCACTCGTTACCCGACAGTGACGACTGGCAAGCTCACACGGGCTTTCCTGTGGTTCCCCTGAAGGGGCCGTGTTGAAACGGCCCCGCCGCAGGTTCCATCATGACTTTGCCTGAACTCTTCCAGACGTTTCCCGACGAGGACGCCGCCGAGCAATGGCTGGCTGCCATCCGGTGGCAAGGAGAGCTCTCGTGTCCCGACTGCGGCTCGGAGCGCTGGTACCACGTCCGAAGCCACGACCCCCGGCAGCAGGCCATGCGCTACCGCTGCAAGGATTGCAAGGCGCATTTCAGCGTTCGCAAGGGCACTCTCCTGGGACAGAACAAGACCAAGCTCAGGACCTGGGTGCTGGCGATTCACATGGTGTCCTCGGACATGCCACTGCGGACCTCCATGCTGACGTTGCACGAGGGATTGGGGATATCCCGTGTCACGGCCTTGAGGATGGCGAAGAAGATCCGTCAGGCCCTCACAACCGGGAGTTCCCTGAAAACTTGAGAGGTGTGTTCGCCAGTCTTGCCAGGAGGGATCGTCGAGTTTCGGCAGCCGGTTTCGCGCTCTGAGGCGCTGCCATATTTTGTCCAGATTCCGTTATTTTCGGTTAACGGAACCTGCAATTGAAATCGCCACGCCTCAGAAATTCAAGGATGCACAAACTTGGCTCAGGTTGCAAGTTTCGCCAAATTAGCTGTCCCCCAAGGTTCGTTTGGCGACGGCGGGATGTCAAGTCGTCTGTCCTACAGGACTTGAAATGTCAGGACTTGGCAGGGACCGTTGGGACGGGAGCGACCCTCCCGATGGGCGGCAAGAAAGCCGTCCCTCCCGGGAATCGGTTATGATGCCGGGACTTGGAGGAGGTCATGACCACCACGATCACCCGCCGGTCCTGCCGGGCCGGAATCTCCGCGCTGTTTCTGTTCCTGGCTCTTGGAAACTCGGGTTTCTCCCAGTCCGGGGACCCCTTTCCCGTAGAACTGACACAGGGCCTGATGGCGGGCGCCGTGGACGACACTTCGGCGATTCTCCAGTCCCGCCTCACCTCGGCCGAGAGCCTCGTCGACCACCGCTGGTCGGGCGTCCTGGGGATCAAGGGAATCTCCCGCTTCGAGGTGGCGGCCGGCGCCGACTTCAAGAACCCGATCCGGACCGCGTGGCTCGCCGCCCTCCCGGAGAACGACTTCATCGTCAAGGTCAAGGTGGAGGGGCTGCGGCCGGAGACCCGCTACCACTATCGCCTAGTCTACGGACCGGACAAGTCTCGACTCAAGAAATCGCCGCCCGCGATTTTCACCACTCTGGGCGGACCCGGCGGGCAGGTCTCGTACAGCTTCGCCCTGGCCGCCTGCATGAACTACACCTATTTTCATTACACCGGCCACGGTTCCAAACCACCCTACAGCGGACCGGACAAGGAGCTGGGCTACCCGGGGCTGGCCGCCATCCTGGCCTTGGAGCCGGACTTCTTCGTGGGTCTGGGCGACAACGTCTACTACGACGTCCCCGGCGCCGACCAGGACATGCGAGGACGGGCGGAGACGCAGCACCAGTTGCGGATGAAGTACCACGAGCAGTTCTCGCAGCAGAGGTTCCCGGACCTGTTCGCCCGGGTGGCCACCTACTGGCTGAAGGACGACCACGACTACCGGTTCAACGACTCCGATCCGGTCAATCCGGTCCGCATCCATATCTATGACGAGTCGAATGCCGGCGCCTATCCCAAGGAGAACCTCTTCCCGAATCACTCCGGTTCCGGCCACGACCCCACCCATGAACTCGGCGTGCGGATGTTCCGGGAGCAGCTACCCGTGGTCGACCCGCGGGCGTCCGGTGCGGTGACCTACTCCACGCGGCGAGTGAACCGCGACCTGCAGATCTGGATCGTGGAGGGACGCGACTACCGCAGCCCCAACGACTTCCCCGACGGTCCCCGGAAGACGATCTGGGGGAAGGAACAGAAGGAATGGCTCCAACGGACCCTGCTGGAGAGCGACGCCACTTTCAAGGTCCTCCTCTCGGCGACCCCCATGGTGGGACCCGACTACGCCGCCAAGCGCGACAACCACGTCAACCCGGGAGGATTTCAAACCGAAGGGGACGAGTTTTTCCGCTGGCTGTCGGACAACCGGTTCTCTCCGGACCGCTTCATGATCGTCTGCGGGGATCGGCATTGGCAGTACCACGCCGTCCACCCCTCCGGCTTTCAGGAATTCTCCGTCGGCGCGCTGGACGACTCCAACGCGATTTTCGGGTTCCTTCCCGGCGACCCCAAGTCGTCGGACCCCGAGGGCAAGATCAAGCATCCCTATCACTTCGAGGAACCCACCGGCGGTTTCCTGATCATGAAGATCGGCCGGACCGGCGGGGGACGGGCCCGCATGGATTTCACCTTCTACGACGAAAAGGGCAATGTGCTCTACACCCACGCCAAGGAGGCCGGACCAGATTAAATGACCATTTTCCAGGAAATTACAGAGAGAATCGTTTGCCCGGTCCGGACCTCAGCTCTGGTTCTGGTCCTGGCCCCGGGCACCCTGGGTTTCTCCCGGTCCGGGGACCCCTTTCCCATGGAACTGGGCCACGGTCTGACGGTGGGAGCCGTGGATGACACGTCGGCCATCCTCCAGTCGCGCCTGACCTCGACGAACCGTCTCGTGGACCCCCGCTGGTCGGGTGTCCTGGGCATCGAGGGAGTCGCCCGCTTCGAGGTGGCGGCCGGGGCAGACTTCAAGGACCCGATCCGGACCGAGTGGCTCGCCGCCCTCCCGGAGAATGACTACATCGTCAAGGTCAAGGTGGAAGGGCTCCAGCCGGAGACCCGCTACCGCTATCGCCTGGTCTACGGGCCGGACAAGTCACGGCTCGAGAAATCGGCGGCGGCAGCGTTCACCACCCTGGGCGGGCAAACCGGACAGGGCGCCTACAGCTTCGCCGTCTCCACCTGCATGCACTACAGCAAATTCCACTACACCGGGAGCGGTTCCCAACTGCCTTACAGCGGACCGGACAAGGCGCTGGGCTACCCGGCGTTGGCCTCCATCCTGGCCTTGGAGCCCGATTTCTTCGTGGGTCTGGGAGACAACGTCTATTACGACGGCCCCGGAAGCGGCCACCAGATGAGAGGACGGGCGGAGACCCTGCACCAGTTGCGCATGAAGCACCAGGAGCAGTACTCGCAGCAAAGGTTCCTGGACCTGTTCGCACGAGTGGCCACCTACTGGATGAAGGACGACCACGACTACCGGTTCAACGACTCCGATCCGGTGAACCCGGCCCGCGTCTACGCCCAGGACAGGATCGGGGCCTACCCCAAGGAAAACCTCTACCCGAAGCACTCCGGTTCCGGCCACGCACCCTCCCACGAGCTGGGGGTCCGGATGTTCCGGGAACAGTATCCCGTCGTCGATCCACAGGCGTCCGAAACGGTGACCTACTTCACGCGGCGGGTGAACCGGGACCTCCAGATCTGGATGGTGGAGGGACGCGACTACCGCAGTCCCAACGATTTTCCCGACGGTCCCCGGAAAACGATCTGGGGAAAAAAGCAGAAGGAGTGGCTCAAGCGGACCCTGCTGGAGAGCGACGCCACCTTCAAGATCCTTCTCTCCGCGACGGCCATGGTGGGACCCGGCAGCGGCTCGAAGCGGGACAACCACATCAATCCCGGGGGATTCCGCCATGAAGGCAACGAGTTCTTCCGCTGGTTGACGGAGAACCGGTTCTCTCCCGAACGATTCGTCATGGTCTGCGGGGACCGCCACTGGCAGTACCATGCCATCCACCCCTCCGGCTTCCAGGAATTCTCCGTCGGCTCGATGATCGACGCCAATGCCATCATCGGGTACTTTCCGGGCGACCCCAAGTCCTCGGACCCCGAGGGAAAAGTGAAACAGCCCTACCACTACGAGGAGCCCACCGGCGGTTTCCTGCTCATGAAGATCGGCCGGACCGGCGAGGGGCGGGCCCGCATGGATTTCACCTTCTACGACGAAAAGGGCACGTTGCTGTACACCCACGCCAAGGAGGCCATGGCCGAATAGCGGCGCCTGACCAGGTTTTCCGCCGGAATACGACCGACTCTTCGGGTCGTTTCACCACAGGCTGTTAAACTGGTGGACGTCAGCCGTCGGCGGGCGCCGCGGCCGGCAACCGGAAAATTTCGTCACGGCTTCCAAACTCCGAATCATCGATTCCCGAAATGATCAGTCCCCAGGAACTTCGAGCCAGAATCGGCCTTCTTCCCCGGGTTTCCCTGGCCCATCTCCCCACACCTCTGGAAGAGCTTCCCCGCCTGAGTGCGGCGCTGGGCGGACCCCGGATCTTCATCAAGCGGGACGACTGCACCGGTCTCGCCTTCGGCGGCAACAAGGCCCGGCACAACGAGTTCATCCTGGGCAGGGCCCTGGAGGAAGGCGCCGACACGTTGGTCTGGGGTGCCGGAATCCAGTCCAACAACTGCCGTCAGACCGCCGCGGCT
This sequence comes from Acidobacteriota bacterium, assembly GCA_965116695.1. GTDB lineage: Bacteria > Acidobacteriota > UBA6911 > RPQK01 > JAJDTT01 > JAJDTT01. The sequence continues at coordinate 4,476,459 of OZ220706.1, read as the reverse complement.
GCGGCCAAGCTGGGCCTAGAATGCCATCTGGTCCTGACCACGGATCACGCCGAGATGGAGTTCCAGGGAAACTTCCTCCTGGACCACCTGGTGGGGGCCCGGATCGAGCTCAACTCGGAACCCATGGGTCCCCCGCTCTGGAACAAGATCAAGGAAAAGGCCGACAGCCTGAGGAACCAGGGAAAGAGGGTCTTCACCATCGCCGACCCGGCGTCGCGGTTCGCGGCCTCCGTGAGCTACACCGAGGCGTTGATGGAGCTCCGGGACCAGTTGGACGGGCAGGACGTCCGGGCCGACGCCGTCTACTTCTCCTCCGGCGGCTCCACCGGAGCGGGGATGTTCCTGGGCCGCAAACTGCTGGAATGGGACGCGGTTCTGGAGGCGATCATGCCCATCGAGTGGCCTTTCGACACGGCTGAGTACATGGCCAGGCTGGCCAACGGCGCGGCCGAACTGATTGGAGTCGAACCGGCCGTGACCCTGGAGGACATACAGGCGAACCCCGACTACATCGGCGCCGGATACGGCATGCCGACTCCCGAAGGACTGGAAGCCATCTCGCTGTTGGCCCGGCGGGAGGGGATCCTGCTGGACCCCGTATACACGGGCAAGGCCATGGGGGCTCTCGTGGCGGACGTCCGGCGGGGCCGGTGGCAGAAGGGCCAGAATCTCGTCTTCGTGCACACCGGTGGAACCCCGGCGCTCTTTTATCACCACCGGGACTTGGCGCCCATGTTCGGCGACGCGGGAAAGGAAGGTTGAAGGTGTCGGTTCAGGACCAGATCGACTTCGACAAGCAGGGAGGGCTCGTCCCCGTCATCGCCCAGGATGACGAGACGGGCGACGTCCTCATGATGGCGTACATGAACCCGGAGGCTCTGGAGGAGTCGCTCCGCACCGGCCGGGTCTGCTACTACTCGCGCAGCCGCGACCGCCTCTGGCGCAAGGGGGAGGAGAGCGGACACGTGCAGCGGATCCATTCGGTGCACGTGGACTGCGACCTCGACACCATTCTGGTCCGGGTCACCCAGGTGGGAGGCGCCGCCTGCCACAAGGGCTACAGGAGTTGTTTTTTTCGGAAGGTGGAGGACGGCGAGCTGTCCGTCGTTGCGGAGCCGGTATTCGATCCGGCCAAGGTCTACGGGAGCGGAAAATCCAAATGAGCGAACGAATCTTGACTTTGGGAATTCCCGCGGGAAGCCTCCAGGAGGCGACGGCCCAACTCTTTGCCAAGGCCGGATACCAGATCCGGTTCCGCTCCCGCTCCTACTACCCGTCCATCGACGACGCGGAGATCGAGTGCATCCTGATCCGGGCTCAGGAAATGGCCCGCTACGTGCAGGACGGGGTCATGGACGCCGGTCTGACCGGACATGACTGGATCGTGGAGAACGGAGCCCAGGTGGTGGAGGTCGCCGAGCTGGTCTTCTCCAAGGTGAGCCGGGAGCCGGTGCGGTGGGTCCTGGCCGTGCCCGAGGATTCACCCGTTCGCGAACCGGCCGACCTGGCCGGCAAGCACATCGCCACCGAGGGGGTCAACCTGACCCGGGACTACCTGAAACGCCACGGCGTCGAAGCGCACGTGGAGTTCTCCTGGGGCGCCACCGAGGTGAAGCCTCCCCGGCTGGCCGACGCCATCGTGGAGGTGACGGAGACCGGTTCCTCATTGCGCGCCAACAACCTCAGGGTCGTGGACACGATCCTGGTGAGCACGCCCCGGCTCATCGCCAACCAGGCCGCCTGGGAGGACCCCTGGAAGCGGCAGAAGATCGAGAACATCTCGCTGATGCTGCGGGGCGCCATGGCCGCCGAGGGCAAGGTGGGAATGATGATGAACGTTCCCAAGGATTCCATCGACGCGGTCCTCGACATCCTGCCCGCTCTGCAGAAGCCCACCATCTCGTCGCTGTCGGACGACGGCTGGACCGCCGTCAACACCATCATTGACGAGGCGGTGGTGCGCGACATCGTGCCCCGGGTCCGGGCGGCCGGCGCGGTGGGCATCGTGGAATATCCTCTCAATAAGATCATCGACTGATGGGAAACACGGACACGCAGCGTACGGCCATGGTCACCGGCGGCGGCGTGGGCCTGGGCCGGAAGATCAGCCTCAGCCTGTCGGAGCATGGCTACCGCGTGGCGGTCACCGACATCGAGGGCGTCGAGGAAACCACACGGGATATCGAAGACCAAGGAGGGGAGGCACTGGCCATCGGCCTGGATCTGACCAGCCCTCAGCAAATCGAGCGGGCGGTGGCCACGATCCTGGATCAGTGGGGCCGTATCGACGTCCTGGTGAACAATGCGGGGATCGCCGGTCCCACGGCGCCCGTTTCCGAAGTCGCCTTGGAGGACTGGGAGCACGTGATCGCAGTCAACCTGACCGGCTCCTTCCTCTGTGCCAAGGCCGTCTACCGCCACATGATGGCCCGGCGGTCCGGATCCATCGTGAACATCTCGTCCATGGCGGGCCGCATCGGCTTGCCGCTGAGGGCGCCCTATGTCGCCTCCAAGTGGGCCGTCGTAGGGTTGAGCCGGACACTGGCGGTCGAGTTGGGACCCTACAACGTCCGATCAAACGCGATCTGCCCCGGTCCCGTCGAAGGGGATCGAATCGAACGGGTCCTCCGGGACCGGAGCCTGGCCACGGGTCTGTCCGACGCCGAGGTGAGGGCGGAGTTCACGGACCACATCGCTCTCCGGCGCATGATCCCTCCCGAAGACATCGCCGAAACGGTCCTGTTCCTGGCTTCGGACGCCTCCCGGAGCGTCACCGGCCAGGCCATTCACGTCTGCGCCGGTCTGAATCTGTGAAGGAGCACACATGAACAGGGAACGGGGACTCCGGATTCTCAAGGAGATGCTGGGAGAGGATCAGGCCGCGCAGGTCCAACGCGCGTGGCAGGAGATCTCACCCGACTTCGAAGCCTACGTCATCGGCTTCCTGTCGGGAGAAGTCTGGGCCCGGCCCGGTCTCGACCGGCGCACCAAAAGCCTCTGCACCATCGCCGCCCTGGCGGCCCTGGGACGGCAGCGGGGCCTGGAGCTGAACATCCGCATGGCCCGCCGCAACGGAGCCACCCGGCGGGAGATCGTGGAGACCCTGCTTCACATTGCGCCCTACGCCGGATTTCCGGCGGCCTGGGAGGGAATCGCCGCCGTCCACGAGATCCTCGGTTCCGGCGGGGCGGAGGGGAGCGAGTCTTCTGGATCGTGATTCTGGTTGTGACTCAAGACCGGTCTTCCGTATGAACAAAGAAATCCGCAAATTCGATTCTGATTCTCTCAACCAAGTTTCATAGCCCCGTCCATTCCTGACGACACTTCTGCCGAGACCGACAGCATTCTCTACTTGCCACTCGGAAACCTTGGCCCACCTCAACGGTCTGTGCTCACGGTCTCCCATAACCAGGCAGCCAACGCAGTCGAGACTCGCCCGCCATCGGGGAAAGCAGCCTGGGTGTGTACAGTTGACACAAATCCGTGAATGTGTACTGTACACATTGTGAAAAGTTCAGATATCATTCGGAAGTTGAAACAGGATGGATGGGTGCTGCGCAACACCCGGGGGAGCCACCACCAGTTTACTCACGCCGAAAAGCCTGGACGTGTCACGGTAAAGCATCCAAGCAAGCACATTCCGATTGGCACGCTGCGTAACATTTTTCGCCAGGCTCAATGGAAGTGGAGAGAACGCTGATGCTGTTTCCAATTGTAATTCACAAGGATGAAGAGAGCATCTACGGAGTGAGCGTCCCGGATCTGCCGGGCTGCTTCTCTGCCGGAGATACTTTCGAGGAGGCCATCGAGTCCGCTCACGAAGCCATCGCTTGTCATCTTGAAGGACTGCTGCTGGATGATGAACCCGTTCCCGCGAAGACCCCTTTCGAAGCCCATCGATCCAACCAAGACTATGCGGATGGAACATGGGCAGTGGTTGCGATCGACATCTCCAAGCTTTCGAGCAAGGCCAAGAGGGTCAACATCACTGTGCCCGCACGCGTTTTGGCAATCGTCGATAGAGCTGCGGCCCGTGAAGGGGAGACGCGATCAGGACTGCTTGTACGCGCCGCGTTGAGCTACTTGGAGCAGCGATCGGATGCCAGATCTACTATGACCGCGGATTGATTGGACTACTGTTTAGACGGGGAGGGTCAGTAGCACGGAAACGAGATTCCGGTTCGGGTCCGTAACAACATCCGCGGTCTCCACGCGGGAAGACGGGCCGGGCCGATTGGCGCGGCGTCCCGCCGTTAGTTCCGCGCCGACATCTGAAACCCGGTTGAACTTCTGAACTCCAGGTTCAATCCAAGTAGTTGAACATCTGATGTAGACTCGATCAATGCGGCTTGGGTCGGCAGAAACCGTCCGGTTGTCCCGATCTTCCCAAGTCGGCGGAGGTAATACGGGCATGTTCAGACATCTTCTCGCAACTGGACTCCTGAGCACGATTCCGCTCGGCGGCCAGAGCATCGATGACACCATCATTCCCGGAAAGTCCGCTGTCTTCGTCAGCCTGCAGCAGACTCTGAACACCAGGTCGGCTCGGTCCGGAGACAAATTTTCCAGCCAGGTCGAAGTCCCCGTCACCGCCCACGACCGGATCGTGATACCCGTGGGCAGCTACATCATCGGCTACGTGGACAAGAGCAAGCGCGCGGGGCGGATCAAGGGCAAGGCGGAGCTGACCCTGAAGTTCGACACCGTGATCCTCCCCGATGGGACGACGCGTTACATGAGAGCCGGTGTCCAGACCTCGGAAGGCTACGCCACGGATCTGGATAGTGAAGAGGGGACGATCCAGGGCCAGGGAGGCGGGACAGGCGAGGTCCTGGCGGGCGCGGCCGGAGGAGCGGTGACCGGGACCATCGTGGGAGTCACCGCCGGCGCCATGCGGGGCCGCATGGGCCGGGGCGCCGCGGCGGGCGCCGCCGTCGGTGCCGCCGTCGGCGGGCTCATGGCGCTCTTCAAACGGGGGGAGGACGTGGTCCTGCCCCGGGGCTCCACTCTGACCATTCAGCTCCAGGAAGACGTTCACTTCGAACGGCCGGTGCCCCGTCTCCACAGGCGGCCCCTGGGCGGCGATTGATTCCGCGTCGTAGCCGGCGATCGGTCCTGAAACGCGGCCCGGTGCGGCGGACCCTACTCGAGTTGCGCCGACACCAGGCGGAACGACTTCATCCTCGGGTTGCCGATGCCGGCAAAGTAGGACGAAGCCACGAGGACGATCTCCCGAGCCGGTTCCCGACGGTCCAACGCGGGAAGCTCCCCCTCCAACCGGTAACGGTCTGAACGACCGGGATTTTCCAGGATCAGGGAGGCGATCTCCGTGCCTTCCGCCGTGACCTTCAGCCGGAAGGGAAAAAGTTCGGGGAGAGGTGGAATCCGGATCTCCAGCAGCAGCCGGCGCTCGCGTCCCCCCTCCAGCCGGCTCATGAGAAATCCGCTTCGGACGGAGGCCCACGGGTAGCCTTGAAGCGCGTTCTCTCCCCCCTGTTCGGGAAAGATGCCCCCCAGGAATGCCCGGGTCTCCTCTCGGGTCAACCGGCCGAAGTCCAGGCTGGACCGCAGATGGGCGGAGACGAACTCCTCGCGATCCCGCTTCAGACGATCCGGGTCGGGTTCGGGATTGAGGTCCAGGCCGAGCTCCTCCGGAAGGTGAGGCAGATCCGGCGCGGGAACCGGAATCCATCCGAGACGATTCAGGGCGTGAACATAATGGGCGGCCAGATAACTGTTTCCCAGGCGGTTGGGGTGCGCGTCATGAGTCAGTTGCGTCTCGAACGAAGGCAGGAACGAGGTGGTCAGAAAGGGGGCCTGGAGCTGTGACCGGCGAAAATGCCACGTGTAGAGCTCGCTGAAGAATTGGCCGGAGAAGGGGTAGTCCAGGACCGAGAGCAGGATCTTGCCTCCCCGTTCCTGTTGCAGGTCCACCAAGCGGCCCAAGGCCGAGAAGGCGCGGTCCCACTCCTGCCGGCTCTGGGGGGAGAGGCTCCAGGCCAGGGCGCTGAAGTTCCGCTCGCCGAAATACCGCGCCGCCTGGTTCGAAAACAGCCCGGAGCCCCATTGCCTCGCCTCGGGACTGAATTCGTAGGTAGCCATGCCGAGGCCGTTGACGCCGGCCAGGGGGGTGATGTCGTTGGAGACGCTCAGTTGCAGGATAACGTCTGGATCGTAGGCGGAGATCCGGCTGGAGAGGTAGGTCGCTTCCTGAACCAAGGTCCAACTGTCGAGTCCCAGGGCATAGGTTTCGATGGCCTTGCCGCCGGCCCGGATATCGCGGCTTCGGTAGAACTCGCCGATCTGATCGCAGAACCGGTCCTCCTCCGGTCCGCCGGTCCCGAACACGTAGGAGTCTCCCAGGCAGGCGATCCGAAAGATCCCCTTCGACTTGGCCCGATAGTCGGTGGAGCTCCGCATGCCCGCGTTGTTGATCCGGACTTCGGCGCCCCGGTATCGAGTCACGACGCCCCTCTTCCCCAGGCGGCCCACCGAGGGTTCGGGCACGGCATCGTAAAACTGGCCGGCCCGGGCGGCCAGGGACTCGTAGAGCTCCGCCCGCCGGGCGTCGGAGAGGTTGTCGAGCAGGTAGTGAAGCAGCGCCGGCCGCAGGAATTTCATCGCCAGGGGCATGGCCAGCGCCAGAGAGAGGACCGTCACCCCCAGTGCCAGAAGAATCCGGACGGAGTAGTACCGGAGCTTTTCTCCGAATCGGGAAGCGGTTTCACCTGAAGGCTTGGGAGGCGAGTCCATTCAAACCTGTCCGGAAGACTCCCTCAGGGGGGACATGAGGTTGCGGGTCCCGCAATTGGGACATCGGTAAAAGGTCAGGAAAAGGAAGCGAGCGGGCTTCAGCGTCTGCTCCACATGGCCGTCGCCACAGGAAAAACAGACATTGGTGTCGCCGAATTCGACTCCAAGCCGGTCCGGTTCGGTCGCCGGACTGGAGGAGTCGTTTTCCCGCCGGACCACCAGCGCCCAGCCGTACTGGCTCAGACGGGTCCTCAACAGACGATCCAATACCCGAACCCCATAGTTCATCCAGCGGAGCAGAGTCCTCAACACTCCGGAAGGCATCCGCGCCAGAAACTGTGCCCGCGGGGGATAGTATTGGACCTTTTCGGGATCGGGAGGATTCAGATAGACGAACCCGGTGAAGAGCTTCTTGCAGGAACGGGCCCGAAGCCGGGTGCCGGTCTCGATCGACTCCACCAGGCTGGCGAGAGAAAAGCGGTTGACATGGCCTCCTCCGAGAAAGAGGTAGCGATACAGCCGGTCGTCCAGACAGCCGCCGTCGGGCACCGCAACCCAGAGGGAGCCTCCCGGACGGAGCACGCGATCGATTTCCCGAATGGCCTCCCGGTAGTCCGGAAAGTGCTCCAGCGTATGGTTGCAGACCACCACGTCCACGGTTTCCTGTCCCAGGGGTATCGCACCCGAGTCGCCCAGCACCCGGGCCCAGGCCTCTTGCGCCGCGCCGGGAAAATCCACGTCCAGAGCCAAGACCCGGGCCTCGGTCCCGGCATAGGAAAAACTTCCCGGCCCCGCACCCAGATCCAGTACCACGGAAGCCGGTGTCAGCGGACGAACGAGATGTTCCATGGGACTCGCCGGACCGCCCCGGTCCACTCAACCGCACCCCCGGGGCCGGACGGGAAAAACATAGCATAGCTCTTCGCCTCGCAGGGGCGGCCCTTATGTGTCCGCCCTCCTTCTTGCCGGCAGCCGATGGCGAAACAGACGGGGACGCCCGCGAGGGGTGCCCCTGCGCCCTCTTTTTCGCCTTGAGCGCCTTTCATCCCTTCTGTTGTATCGTCGTCATCCGGAAAGCACCCCATGGAACCCGGACAGGTGCCGCTTCATATGAACGACACGCAAGACAATCGACCAGCCGGCACGATCCGGATCCGGATCCTTCACCTCCTGGTTCTGTCGGCGTTCACCGCGGCGCAGCCCATCTACGACCTCCTGACCCGGCACCCCGAGTTCCTGCCGGCCCACCAGAGCGAACGGGTGGACATCCTCCTGCTGACCCTGATGCTGTCCCTCCTGTTGCCGGGAGCGGCGGCGCTGGCGGTCCGGAGTCTGGCTGGAGTCCATCCGCAGTTGGGCGCCGGGGCCTACCTGGCCCTTCTGGGCCTCCTGACCGCCGGACTCGTCCTGCAGGCGCTCAAGAAACTTCCGGTACCCGAAGCGGCGGCGCTGGTCCTCGCCCTGCTCTCCGGGACGGTCTTCGTGTTGGCGTATCGGCGATTTACGGTGATCCGGACCTATCTGTCCTACCTGATCCCCGCGGCCGTCCTGTTCCCCGTCCTGTTCCTCCTGGATTCTGAGATCAGCAAGTTGATCCTTCCCGAACCGGATTCCCCGGTGGAGACCGGGACCGGCGCCAAAGCGCCCGTGGTGATGGTGATCTTCGACGAGTTCCCCCTCATCTCCCTGCTCAACGGGCGCCGGGAGATCGACTCGAACCTCTTTCCCAACCTGGCCGAGCTGGCGGAAAACTCCTACTGGTTCCGGAACGCGACCACCAACAACGAGAGCACCCTGTTGTCGATTCCCGTGATCTTGTCGGGGACCCTGCCCAAGCAACGTCCTTTTCCACTGCCATTGTTTCGCGAATACCCCAGGAACCTCTTCTCGCTCCTTTCCGGCTCCCACGAATTGAATATTCGGGAAAACGTCACCGGATTGAATCCCCGGAGAACACCCGCACCCTTCGTTCCCCGCTTCCGGTTGCTGGTGGAGGACCTGTCGGTCGCCTATCTCCACCTCCTGCTGCCGGCGTCATGGGCCTCGCGGTGGCTTCCTCCGGTGACCCAGACCTGGAACCAGTTCCTGGACCCGGGCGCCCCCGGCCCGATCCGTCGCACCTGGAAGGACTTTCGGGTCGACTGGTCGGGACGGGCCGGCCGTTTCCGGAACTTCGTGGAATCCATTGGGGGAAACCGGCCGCCGGCTCTCTATTTCCTGCACTCCATGCTTCCCCACGCCAGTTGGATCTACCTTCCTTCGGGCAAGTTGTACACGCTCTCGGAGCGGCCGGGCGTGGCCGGGGTGGTGGGTCCCAACAACCAGGGGCTCGACGTGAATCAGTGGCTGGACGATCCGTGGCTGGTGATCCAGTCCTACCAGCGCCACCTCCTGCAGGTCATGTTCCTGGATCGCCTGGTCGGAGAACTGGTCCAGCGGCTTCGTGAGCAGAACCTCTACGACTCCACTCTTCTGGTCGTCACCGCCGACCACGGAGCCAGCTTCCGTCCCGGCGACTCCCGCCGCCTGGTGACCGCCACCAACTACATGGACGTCATTTCGGTCCCGTTGATCATCAAGGCGCCCGGGCAACGGCGGGGAGTCCTGAGCGACCGCAACGTGGAGAGCATGGACATCCTTCCGACCCTGGTGGAGATGCTGGGCATCGAAACGGACTGGCCGCTTGAGGGCCAGTCGGCCCTGTCCGGCCAAGCGCCGGAGCGGCCCCAAAAGATCGTCTACACCGACGACGGCAGGAACTTCTCGTTCGATCCCCGCCTGGAGGCGCGTTGGGAGAGCCTCGACCGGAAACTGGCGCTCTTCGGCAGCGCAAACGGGGAACTCTCGAAGCAGGATCTCTACCGGACCGGACCTCACGCCGAACTGGTGGGCGGGCGAACGGACGCGTTGATCCAAGGGAAATCGGAACTGACGGTGGAGATCGACGGAAGCCACCTGTACCGGCAGGTCGACCTCGGCTCATCCTTCCTGCTGTCACGAGTCTCGGGACGAGTTCTCGGAGAACAGGGCTCCCAGCCCGGCCGCTCTCTCGCCGTCGGCGTCAACGGCACCGTCCACGCAGTGACCCGGACCTCGCAACTGGGCGGAGAAACCGTCTTCTCGGCCCTCGTCCCGGAAACGGCCTTCCGGGACGGCAGCAACCAAATCGACATCTATGAAACGCTCCGAACCGGATCCGGCCTCGCACTCCTGCCCGTGGAAATCCCCGCCCCCGCTTCCTACCAGTTGGACATGTCCGGGGAAGAAGCCCTTCTGGTGACGCCGGAGGGGACGGAAATCCCCATCGGCGACCCAGGCGTCACCGGGTGGGTCGTCTCGCGCCTGAGTCCGGACCGGAGCCGGATTTTCATCGGCGGTTGGGGGGCCGACGTGGAGAATCGCGTCCTGCCGCGATCCATCGTGTTGTTTCGGGACGGGGAATTCCTTTACGCCGGACGCACCGGCCGATACCGGAGCGACGTCGTCAGGACCTACGGCAGCTCGGAGATGGACAACAGCGGCTACCTGTACGAATTCTCCCTCATGGACTTCCCTGATCCCGCAGATGCGCAGATCCGGGTCTTCATCCTCTCTCCGGACGGGAGAGCGTCGGAGTCCAACTATCCCAAGCGCGGCGATACCGAAAACTGGCACTTCCGGCGGAGCGGCGACTAGGAGCGGCGACATTCTTGTCGCCGACCTGGGGGGGTAGAGGGGACAGCTACAATTAAGATCTATTAAGTATCCGACAATAAGGGAGTTATGATCTATCCTCCCGATCTGATTCCCTCATTGCATCCCACCTTCTAAACGGAATTCCATTCGACCCTATTGCAGGTCCGTGGACTCCATGCACTAGTTTCTCGCCTCGACTCCCAGGTCTCAAGCGCCTGTGCGCTCCGGTAATTGGGGGCGTACATTCGGAGCCGACCCGGTCCGATTGGCCAGGACTTCCGGAAACGGGCCGACGTCTCACTCCCGGCTGGAAGCCCGACGAGACCGCGCGAGGGTCCCATTCTCATGGGACGCGCGACGAACGGAAGTGCCAGGTTCACTGGCGGCAAGGTGAGCCGCGAGGGGTTCTGGCGCCACTGGGGGGTCTGGGGGGATAGGTCCCCCCGGTCCGTCATCCGTTCCGGCTGGCCGGAGAAATCGCGCCCTCGCTTCGGCCGCCGCCTGCACCGGTGCCGCCACGGAGTCGAGGAGACCCTCGGCGGCCGGCCCACCACCACCCGGACCAGCCGCCTCGCCGCCCAGGCCCTGGACGGCCCGCTGGGCCTGGAGCGGACCCCGACGCGGACCTCCACCTCACGTTCCGAGTTCAGATCTTCCGGGGTTCGGTCCAGTTCCTCGTCCAAGAGGACGCCGAAAATCCACCTGCACCTGCGGACCCCAGTGGCACGTGTCGCCTGTGGTCATGTCTGGATCATGCACCGCATGTCGGGAACGGACGCCTGGCAGAGCCCTAACCGGAACTTCACTTAGGGAAGCTAGTCTAACTGTATCCATATCAGTAAGATAAACAAAATCAACCTGGCCATTTACTGGCAACAAATCGGGTCGGATCGACGCCGAGCAGGTTGAAGGCCTTCGCCTGCAGAGGCGTCGGCTTGGCGAACATCGCAAACGGATGCTCCGGGGCGTTCGGCAGGGTCACCTGGTTCAGGGTGACCGTGCCGAGATTCGCCAGCAGCGTCCGGAGGCTTTGCACCGGGAGCCCGTCAGTGGTCTGTTTGCGTGCGGCTTTGGCTTTCGTGCGCTCGGACACCTGCGCTTTTTCCACCGGAGATTTCCGCAGCGCTCGCGCCCCGGCCCGATCCTCCTCCTCGAACAGCAGCGGCGCCAGGGCTCGCCGCAGGTGCCACTCCAGGTAATACGCCAGCAAACACAGAAAGACGTGTCCGCGCACATGGGCCTCGCTGTAGACGTACACGGGGCGCAGGGCCAGCTGCGCCGTCTTGAGCGAGCGAAACGCCCGTTCCACCCGGGAGAGACTCTTGTACGCCTCCACCGCTTCCTCGGCCCCGATCTCGGAGGTCCCCAGGCTGGTGCGAACGATGTAGATGCCGTCCAGTTGGGCCTCCGCGTCGATCTTCTCCTGGCGTCTGGACCAGCGGATATCGTCATCGGTCACCTCGATCCGGAAGTGTTTGGCGACCTTCTTGCGGTTCACGTCCCGGCCCACCCGGCGGTTGATGGCCTCCTGGCCTCGCAACCGCGATCTCGGGGAGCGCACGGACTTGGCGATGGTCTGCAGGATCTTCTCGGTCGCGCTCAACAGTTCCTCCCGCTTGCGGGTGCGGTCCTCGCGCAAGCGGGGATTGAGGCAGACCAGCAGGCGTTCTCCGGGAAATTCCGGGCTGAGGATCTCCGCAACCCGGTCCGGAACCAACTCGCCCGGCCGCAACGGAGCCGGTTGATCCCCTTCGGAGCCCGATTTGAACGGCCGCATCAGTTTGCGGATGGCGTCGGTTTTCAAGGCCGAGATCCAGGCCAGACCGGCCGGCGAGAGGTCCTCGCGCAGCCGCGCCGAAGTGAGCATGCCCCGGTCCCCGACCAGGGCGATGGACTCGATGCCGAAGCGCCCCTGGATCTTCTTGACCTGCGCCGCCACCGTCTTCGGATCCCCCGTGTTGCCGGAGAAGACCTCCACGGCCAGCGGGCAGCCGTCCTCAGCGCACAGTAGACCGAAGACGATCTGGAGCTTGCCTTTCTTGCCGTCCCGGTTGTGGCCGAACGCGGCCAGAGGACAGCAGCGACCCTCGAGATAGCTGGAGGAAACGTCGTAAAGCAACAGGGTGCGGCCCTCCAGGTGGCGTCGCGCCAAGCTCTTCTCGATCCAGACCTGGCGGCGAACCAACCAGTCGAGCATCGCGAGCATCTCGTTGCCGTGGACCGGACCGAGACCGAGGAGCGGGCCGAGGCTGGTGGTGGCGGTCTGGGGAGACAGGTTCCGGGCAGTGGCGAGCTTGGAAGCGGGATCCAGCACGCGGGCGAGGATGGCGGCCAGGGCGAGGTCGCGGTTGCGGCTGCGGTTGCGGTGCAGAAGGCGGGGCAGCCCGAGTTGGCGGGCGAGGCCGAGGAGAGCGGCGACATGGCCGTGGGGCAGGGCGCGGCGAATGGAGAAGGTGTCGTCCAGGGGGTGGAAGACTTGGCCGCCCTTGAGCAGGGCGCGGATGCCGTCGACGATCTCCGGGGGAAGCTTGGAGAGGTTGGCGAGGGTGGTGCGGCGGATGCGTTTGCCCTCGCGTTTGGCATGGCGGAAGAGGATGGCTGGGGGGCTGTTGCGGTTGGGGATGACATCGACGTGGTAGGACATGGGAGGACCTCTTACATGGAAACAATAATGAGCACGGACATTCACATGATACAGGATAATACTGACAATTACACCGAGTATTTACATGGAAACAACTATCCATTTGCAGACTGAGCCTGGAGAGCCGTAACCGGCGCTATTTCAATGATTTGTTAGGACTTGAGGGGCAGTGAAGTTCCGCCTAACAGGTCTTTCGGATTCTTCTCCGGGGCTTCCCGAAGGGAAATTTTTGGACGGGAGCGACCCCCCCAGGCGATGGCACGGTCAGTGCACATCAGCCTGCCCCCACAGTGCCGATCCGGGAGGCAAAAAGGTGGGGTCGCTCCCGTCCACCTCCGCATTCCCGTGCGGCACCGCCGAGCCGCGAGGCGATCCGTAACCCGAACGGGGACAGCAGGTTGGAGAAAAGTCGCCGTGCACGTCGAAGAGCCCTCATTGTGCACATGCCCCCCGTTGTCTCATGTGCACTCCCCGATCGGCACGGTACCGCACGTTTCAGCGGTCACAATCGACCTCCCGGCCGCCGACTCGAACGCCAGATTACGAAGCCTGCCGGGAGGACGACCACGGCGGATCTACGGAGCCGGACGGACACCGATTGCCGACTCCCGCCAGCCGGATAGCCCGCCCCGTCCTCCATGAGCCGACGCCAGCGCTCGAACAGGTCCGTCCGCCGATACACCGCCTCGACGTTGTTTTTCACCACCTGCGCCAGCGCCGCCTCACCCCACCTCGCCGCCGTGAGCACCAGGAACCCGAAGGCCAACAAGGCTACGGGCTTCGCGTCCGAGGCCCGGAGCTTCCTGAGCGCCGAAGCCACCTCCCGGTGCGGCAAGGCCCGCATGTGCCGCACTACTACGTCCTGTGGTTCGAGGACCGACACGACGCGGTCGCGCCGCTCGCCACCCGCTCCCGCCTTCACCGTGCCCTCTGGCTCCAGACCGGAGCCATCGTGGCCGCCGTCGCCGGACTCCTTGCCATCGTGTCGAGGCTGCCATAACTCTGGTGGAAGCGGCCGCTGTAAGAATGAGCGGGACCCACGTTGGTAGCGCAATCATCTCAATGGTGGCACTCCTGTTGGCCGCGCTGGCTGGAGGCCTGTGGACTCGCCGACGCTTGGCGCAAGGATCCGGCACACTGAAAGGAATCAGTGGGCAGAGACGGCGACGCTTGGAGCCAAATCGTCCCCAGCCTGGATCACCGCATGCAGCATCGGCTCGTGAACCGCGATCCGATCCGATACGGGATTGTCTCCAAGCCTGGAAGGGGACGCTATCCGGTGCGCCAGATCACTGCCGCCGATTTCTCCACTTCATGGGGCGTTTCTTTTAACTTCCCGTAGGGATTCCTTGATTGGATCAGGTACATCGTCCAGGAACGTCCCGTGTTGTTCATAAGTGTTTGTATATGATTGACTTACCACTAGATCGGACATCCGACCTTGTCCCATACCGCTCCGCTCCATCCCCTTGCATCCACCATTCTGTGGTAGGTATAGTGGTAGGTATAAGAATCCCGAAACGACCTCCGAAACGCAAACCGCGCGGCCGGCATCCCCTCAACGCCCTGACTCCGGCCTTTGTCCGCAACGTGAACCAGGCCGGACGCTACTGCGACGGCCACGGGCTCTATCTCGACGTCCGGCCCACGGGCAGCCGGGGCTGGATTCAACGCATCACCATCCGGGGGCGCCGAACCGAGCTCGGCCTCGGCGGATTCCCCCTCGTCTCGCTCAAGGAAGCGCGCGAGAAGGCGTTCGCCAACCGGAAGCTGGCCCGCGACGGGGGCGACCCCCGGGCCGAGAAGCGGCGGGCCGAGTCGATGCCCACCTTCGCGGACGCCGCCCGGACGGTCTGGAAGCAGTTGCGGCCGGGCTGGCGCTCCCCCCTGCATGCGCGGCTCTGGCTGGGAAGCCTGGAGCGCCACGTCTTGCCTCATATCGGGAAGATGCCGATTGCGGAGGTGACGAGCGCCGACGTGATCGGAATACTGGCTCCGATCTGGCACGAGAAGGCCCCCACGGCCCGGAAGCTGCGCCAGCGCATCCGCGCGGTCCTGGAGTGGGCCGTAGCGATGGATCTTCGGCCCGACAACCCGTGCGACCGGATCGGTCCGGTGCTCGGCTCGCAGGGGAACGCCGTGCGTCACATGCGGGCGTTGCCTCACGGTGAAGTGGCGTCCGCACTCCAGACGGTTCGGGAGTCGAACGCGCGGCCGTTGTTGAAGCTGATGTTCGAGTTCCTGGTCCAGACGGCGACACGATCCGGCGAGGTCCGTGGGGCCGCGTGGAAGGAGATCGACCGGGAGGGGGGAGTATGGACCATCCCGGCGCCACGGACGAAGGGGAACCGGGAGCACCGGGTCCCGTTGTCCCGACGAGCGTTGGAGATCCTGGAGGAGGCGCGGACGCTCGGAGGAGCCAGCCCACTCGTTTTTCCGAGCGTGCGCGGAAAGCCCATCGGGAATACGGCCATGCCGGACCTGCTACGGGCGTTGAAGATCGCGGCGGTGCCGCACGGGTTCCGGTCGAGCTTCCGCGACTGGGCGGCCGAGAAGACGGATCATCCGCGCGAGGTGGCGGAGGCGGCTTTGGCGCACAAGGTGCGCAACCCGATCGAGGCGGCCTACCGGCGCACGGACCTGTTCGAGCGGCGGAGGCGGCTCATGGACGATTGGGAGGCCTATCTGGCGGAGACGGGGGCGCACCAATCACGACGAGAAATCACGTAGGTTCAATCAGGGTTGCACGACCTGCCATTCTTGCCGTTGGAGCAGATCCGATGTCGATCGTCTCGTAATGGCCGCAATGCAAGGGTAAATAGCGGGAGTCTCGTTAGACAATTCGGTAGTGTTTTGTCTAGTGAGTTTTGGAGTACGCACGCGAGATTCTCCAGTATTTCAAGAAGAACTAGTCTCTCCCAAAAAAGTCCATCTTTAGGGCTTTGACGATATTTGTCGCTGCCGCATAAAGCGGATCGGTTGGCCGGGGAATGTAAAACCATTCTGAGTTTCCTAGTTGCTCGAACGGGTAGCGGAGAGCAACAAAGCCCTTGGGATACTTCTGGAGAGTACTCTTGACCTCTGGCCCGAGATTCTCAAGGCGTGTCCTGGTTGCGTCCTTCAAGGAATCAAACAGACACTGAAGATTGTGGGTATGGGTATGTTGGCCCGTATCGCGGATTTGATAAGCCTTGAGAGCGATCTCGATGGCCAATAGTGCTTGAAGAGCGCTAGTATGAGCCATCGCTCGCGTCTTGGCGGCGAGCTGCCATTCCTCGAGCCGCCATTCCTCCGGTTCTCTCGTTGCCTTCAGTTCACCCTGTGTCTGCTCGGCGGTCTTCAGTAGAATTTCGACCCCCTGAATCAAGTACCAGGAAAACTCAGCCGCCCACACTGCGCTGCGGGTAGTAGAATCCTTAGAGTTCATAGTGGCTGACCGACCTCCATACTATCGCACTACCTCCGCCCGTGAGTCAGCACTTCCGGAACTGGGTGGCGGAGGCGGCGCTGGCGCACAAGGTGCGCAACCCGGTCGAGGCCGCCTACCGGCGCATGGACCTGTTCGAGCGGCGAAGGCGTCTCATGGACGACTGGGCGGACTATCTGGCCGGCGGGAGTCGGTAACCTGCATCCGGCCGGCTCCGTTGATCCGCCGTGCGCAGAGCGCCAGCTTGAAGGCCTGAGCGAAGCCATCGTCCGCCGATATGCCGCCGGAAACCCACTCGGGCGCAATCTTCGAGAACTCCCGAAAAAACAAGCCCGCCATTTGGCCTGTGTTGGCTTGGTGAGGCCGGGCCAAGGGTGCGGCGCATTTTCTCACGACAGACTGGAATTCTCCCTTCCCCATCTTCGCAGAGGCCTTCCCGCAGGGATCAATGAAGAAGTGAGCGCCCCCCCCGCGCACGCCGCGCCGGTGTCCAACGGAGTGGAACACCGGCAGCGCTTGCGTGACGTGCGAGGCACGAAAACAGGGGGGTCGCTCACTTCTTCTCCCCGGACTCCCCGTCCGGGCGCGCCTTCTCCCGAAGGGCGGGGACAAACCGAAGGGGCTCAACAGGATGGCGGAAAGGGAGCGTGTAACGCTCGATGCTCCCGGAGTGGAACACACCCCCCCATGTGTGTTTCACATCCCGGGACTTCGCCGGACAGGCCCCCCGGAGGTGGAACACGGCCTCGGGACCCGGGCAGGCCCAGCGCCGCAGGACCTTCCCGGCCCGTTCCCGTAGGAGGTCGTCGCGGGCCACCGCGACCACGTGCACCGGATGGTCTTGTGCGCGTAGCGCGGCCCAGCGCCGGTTGTGCTCCGCCCCCCCATGAGAGCAGATCCGAGTCGGTGTCCCGGCCGGGATCGACATGGACGAAGGTCGCCCGGTCCTCCTCCAGGGCCAGGGGGAGCTTGCGGAGGAAGTACCGGCTCCGCCCCTGGGCATGGCCGGCATAGTGGCGGCACGGGAACAGCCGCGTCACCTGCGGATCGACGAGGTTCATGGGGAGGCGAAAGGGCTTCCCGGTGTCGATCGGGAGGTGTAAGTGAGACAACGGACCCGAGTTACATCCCGGAAGCCTTTTGACTTACACCTCCGATTTCTCCGATCTCTTTGTCGCTCATGCAGTTACGGGCACATTCCCGGCTTCGCCGTGCCCGCACGGGGAAAGCGGAGGTTGACGGGAGCGACCCCCCCTTTTTCCTGCCCGGTGCGGGCGCGGGGGTGTGGCGCAACTTACATTTGCGCAGCACCCCCTGGCGGGGGGTCGCTCCCGTCTCATTCTCCCTGCGGGAAGGCCCGGTCAGAAGAAGCTTCGGCTCTCGGGCGTTTAGTATAATCGTGCATCTGATGGACCATACCGATTTGAACTGGATCGCCAACTACATCTGGGGTATCGCCGACGATGTTCTGCGCGACCTCTACGTTCGTGGCAAGTACCGGGACGTCATTCTTCCCATGACCGTCCTGCGGCGGCTGGATGTCGTTCTGGAGGACACTAAGCAAGCCGTGCTGGAGATGAAAGCGTCACTGGACGCGGTGGGGGTCGTCGAGCAGGATCCGGCTCTGCGGCAGGCGGCCGGACAGGATTTCTACAACACCTCAAAGTTCACCTTGCGCGACTTGAGGTCCCGTGCCAACCGTCAGCAGCTCACGGCTGACTTTGAAGCCTACCTGGACGGCTTTTCTCCCAACGTCCAGGACATCCTCAACAACTTCGAATTCCGCAACCAGATTCCACGCCTCTCCAGGGCAGACGCCTTGGGCTCGCTGATCGAGAAGCTCACTTCGCCTGACATCAATCTGAGTCCCGACCCGATCATGAACGCTGACGGGTCCGTCCGTCACCCCGGCCTCGACAACCACGGGATGGGGTCGATCTTCGAAGAGTTGGTTCGGCGCTTCAACGAGGAGAACAACGAGGAGGCCGGTGAACACTGGACTCCGCGGGACGCCGTGACTCTGATGGCTAAGCTTCTCTTCCTACCCATCGCCGACGAGATCAAATCTGGAACATACCTTCTCTACGACGGCGCCTGCGGGACCGGCGGCATGTTGACCGTAGCCGAGGATACCCTGTCGCGGCTCGCCGCAGAGCGGGGCAAGAAGGTCTCCACGCACCTTTATGGCCAGGAGATCAACGCCGAGACTTACGCCATCTGCAAGGCCGACTTGCTGCTGAAAGGCGAAGGCGCGGCGGCCGACAACATCGTCGGCGGACCGGAGCACTCGACTCTTGCCAACGACGCATTCCCGTCGAACGAGTTCGACTTCATGCTCTCCAATCCACCCTATGGCAAGAGTTGGAAGAGTGACTTGGCGCGCATGGGCGGCAAGAAGGATATGCGCGACCCGCGTTTCGTGATCGAGCATGCGGGTGACCCCGACTATTCGCTGGTCACACGGACCAGCGATGGTCAGATGCTGTTTCTCGCCAACAAGCTTTCCAAGATGAAGCAGCACACGGTGCTCGGCAGCCGGATCGCCGAGGTCCACAACGGCAGTTCCCTTTTCACGGGCAATGCCGGCCAAGGGGAGAGCAACATCCGCCGCTGGATCATCGAGAATGACTGGTTGGAGGCCATCGTGGCTCTGCCCCTCAACATGTTCTACAACACCGGCATCGCCACTTATGTCTGGGTGCTCGCGAACCGGAAACCCGTTCACCGGAAGGGCAAGGTGCAGCTGATCGACGCGACGAAGCGGTTCCAGGCCCTGCGGAAGAACCTGGGAAAGAAGAACTGCGAGCTGGGCGAGAAGGACATCGCTTGGATCTGCGAGACGTTTCTCGCGTTCGAGGAAAACGGGGAGAGCAAGATCTTCGACAATGCCGCCTTCGGCTACTGGAAAGTAACGGTGGAAAGGCCGTTGCGCATCGAAGGCATCGATCCCAACCGTTCGTACAAGGCTGCGGAGATCAGGGGACTAAAGGTAAGTGGCGTGCGGAGCGAGACGGCGCCAGCCGTGATCAAAAGGATCCGCAAGCGGGGGACCAGAGCCGACCCGCTGCACGGCCTGTTTGCTGCCACCGTCAACGGGCGATCTGTCGTCGTGGAGTACGAACCGGACACCGATTTGCGCGACACGGAGCAGATCCCTCTGTTGGAGAAAGGAGGCATTGACGGGTTCCTGGGTCGCGAAGTTCTACCCTATGCCGGTGACGCATGGTATCAACCAAACAAGGTGAAGATCGGCTACGAGGTCAGTTTCAATCGGTATTTCTACAAGCCGAAGCCGATGCGGGCGTTGGAGGAGATCCGTGCTGACATTCTGGCACTGGAGCAGGAAACAGAAGGAATGCTCGCCGAGATCCTGGGCGAGGGGAGGTCATGAGCGCCAAGCTTAGACCGTATCCGGCCTACAAGGATTCCGGAGTGCCGTGGCTGGGCAAGGTGCCGAGCCATTGGAGACGTCTACCTGGTCGAGCCTGTTATCGGAAAAAGAGGGTTCCCAACAAGGGTTTGACGGAGACGACTGTCCTCTCGCTCAGTTACGGACACATCGTTGTGAAGCCTCCTGAAAAGTTGCATGGACTAGTGCCTGCTTCGTTTGAGACTTACCAGATCGTCGAGCCAGGAGACATCATCGTACGTCCCACAGACCTGCAAAACGACTGGACCAGTCTGCGGTTTGGTCTGAGTCGCAACCGAGGAGTAATTACGTCCGCGTACATGTGTCTCCATACGGAGAAAGTGGTATTGCGTCCATATGGACACCTCCTCCTCCACACCTACGATCTAAAGAAGGTCTTCTATGGAATGGGTTCTGGATTGCGCCAAAACCTCGACTGGCGCGACTTCAAATACTTACCTTGTATTGTCCCACCTATCCCCGAGCAAACCTCCATCGCCCGCTTCCTCGACCACGCCGACCGGCGCGTCCGGCGCTACATCCGGGCCAAGGAACGGCTGATCGAGCTTCTGGAGGAGCAGAAGCAGGCCATCATCCACCAAGCCGTGACGGGCCAGATCGATGTCCGAACCGGCCAGCCCTACCCGGCCTACAAGGACTCCGGGGTCGAGTGGCTGGGGGAAGTGCCGGAGCATTGGAAGATTCGGCGCGGCAAGACCGTCTTCCGGTGCATCGACGAACGCTCGGAGACCGGAAGCGAGGACCTCCTGACGGTATCTTCAGACCGGGGAATCGTACCGAGAGACTCCGCAAGTGTGACGATGTTCAAGGCGCAATCATATGTCGGCCACAAGCTCTGTTGGCCTGGTGATCTCGTTATCAATAGTTTGTGGGCATGGAGCCGGGGCTTAGGCGTTTCTCGCTACCATGGAATCGTCAGCACCGCATATGGGGTGTACCGAGTCCGACGGAAGGCCAGAGCGCTTCCCGATTTCATTCATGCGCTGGTGCGATCCGAAGCCTTCAACTGGGAATTGCGCGTTCGATCAAAAGGCATCTGGGTTTCGCGGCTTCAATTGACCGATGATTCCTTTCTCAGAGCGCCACTCCTCCTGCCCCCTCTTCCCGAGCAACGGGCCATCGCCCGCTTTCTCGCAGCCGCAAGTTGGCGCATGTCAGCGGGCCGGGCAGCGGGCGAGCGAGAGATTGAACTGCTCCGCGAGTACCGGACCCGCCTGATCGCCGATGTCGTGACCGGCAAGCTGGACGTGCGCGAGGCGGCGGCGAGGCTACCGGGGACGGATCCGCTCGAAGGCGAACGCGACCGGGCCGACACTATCCCCACCGACTCGAACCTGCGTGCGACCGCGCAAGACATGATGAAGGAGGCAAGCGCATGACGGACTGGAACACATGCCCGGCAGTGGAGCGCAACCCCCGCAAGATCAGTGGGGCGTGGGCTTTCAAGGGCACGAGGGTGCCGGTGTACGCCCTGTTCGAGAACCTTGAGAGCGGCGCTACCGTGGAGCAGTTCCTGGAGTGGTTTCCCGAGGTCAAGGAGTGGCAGGTGACGGCGGTTCTTAACCATGAGACGGAATACTTCAAGACGCCCGCCTGACCATGAAGATCCTATTCGATCACGGGACGCCCGCACCCTTGCGGCATCATCTTCCAGAACATTCGGTGGACAGGTCCGCAGAGCGGGGCTGGGAGCTACTGGACAACGGCGAACTGATCCGCAAGGCTGAGGAGGATGGCTACGAGGTCATCGTGACCACTGACCAGAACATTCGCCACCAGCAGAATCTCGGCAGGATACGGTTGGGAATCGTGGTCCTGCTCGCGACCGCGTGGCCCAGGGTGCAGCGCCGGACGGGCGAAATCCGGGCGGCGATCGAAGAGGTTGAGAGCGGGGAATTCAGGGAAGTTCCGATCTGAAGATCGCAGGATCGTAGACATGACCACGGACACTTCCGAGGGTGGCCTCGAACGCCTTATCTGCAAGGCTTTGACCGGAGACCCCTGCGACCCTCCTACCGGTCACACCATTGGTGAACCACCCGCCAGCTACGGTGGCGTCGGCTGGTCACCCGGGAACCACCACGACTACAACCGCGAATTCTGCATCGATCTCCTCCAACTCCGAGCCTTTCTGAATGCCACCCAACCCGAATCCGCAACGGCCCTGCGGTTAACCGAAGACTGTCCCACGCGCCGAAAATTCCTTGCCCGGCTGCAGGGCGAAATCTCCAAGCGAGGCACTGTCGACGTCCTCCGCAACGGCATTCGGCACGGGCCTCACGAATTCGACTTCTTCTACGGAACCCCATCGGCCGAGAACGAGAAGGCCAAGCAACGCTTCAAACAGAATCGCTTCACCGTCACCCGCCAGCTCCGCTACAGTCAGCACGATACGCAACGGTCACTCGACATCGGCCTCTTCATCAACGGCCTTCCCGTCTTCACCTTCGAGCTCAAGAACCGCCTCACCAAGCAGACGGCGAGCGACGCCATGGAGCAGTACAAGAGGGACCGCAATCCGCGCGAGAGGCTTTTCTGGTTCGGCCGCTGCGTGGCCCACTTCGCGGTGGACGAAAACGAAATCCATTTTTGCACGCACCTCAAGGGAAAGGCTTCCTGGTTCCTGCCCTTCAATCGAGGTTGGAACGACGGTGCGGGAAACCCACCCAACCCAGGTGGCCTCAGTTCGGACTACCTGTGGCGCGAAGTGCTCACCCGGCGGAGCCTGACCAACATCCTGGAGAACTACGCCCAGATCGTGGAGTCCAAGGACGCCAAGACGGGAAGGAAGAAGCGGGTCCAGATCTGGCCTCGCTACCATCAGCTCGACGCCGTGCGCCGGCTTCTGTCTGACGTGCGAGCGTACGGCGCAGGAAAGCGTTACCTGATCCAGCACTCGGCGGGTAGCGGCAAGAGCTTTTCGATCGCGTGGCTGGCCCACCAACTGATCCGGCTGGAGAAGGACGATGCTCCGGTCTTCGACTCCATCATCGTCGTCACCGACCGCCGCATCCTCGACCGGCAGATCCGGGACACGATCAGGAAATACGCCCAGGTGCGCGCGACGGTGGGGCACGCCGAGCGTTCCGGCGACCTGCGGCGGTTCATCGAGTCCGGCAAGAAGATCATCATCTCGACGATCCAGAAGTTCCCCTTCATTCTCGACGAGATCGGGAACGAACATCGCAGGGGCAGCTTCGCGATCATCATCGACGAGGCGCATTCAAGCCAGGGCGGCCGCACCGCCGCAGCCATGGCCAAGGCGCTCGGAAAGGCGGGGCAAGTTGAGGAAGACGAGACCTACGAAGATCAGATCAACCGCCTGATGGAGTCGCGTAAGCTTCTCCCGAACGCCAGCTATTTCGCCTTCACCGCCACGCCGAAGAACAAAACGCTGGAGATCTTCGGTGATCCGGACCCGCAGAGCGACGGCGCGGTTCAGCATCACGCCTTTCACACCTACAGCATGAAACAAGCGATTCAGGAGGGATTCATCCTGGATGTGCTTCGTCATTACACTCCCGTCAAGAGCTACTACAAGCTCGCCAAGACCGTAGAGGACGATCCCGAGTTCGACGCCAAAAAGGCCGGCAAGAAGTTGCGGCGCTACGTCGAGGGACATGACCACGCGATCCGCCTCAAGTCGGAGATCATGGTGGACCACTTCCACACGCAGGTCCTCTCCCATGGCAAGATCGGCGGCAAGGCCCGGGCGATGGTCGTCACAAATGGGATCGAACGCGCGATCCAGTACTTCCATGCCATCCGCGAGTACCTGAAGGAACGAAAGAGCCGCTTCCATGCCATCGTGGCCTTCTCGGGCGAGCACGAATACGGCGGGGAAAAGGTGAGCGAAACCACGCTGAACGGTTTTCCGTCGAACAAGATTGCCGAGAGGTTCCAGGAGGAGCCGTACCGCTTTCTCGTCTGTGCCGACAAGTTCCAAACCGGTTACGACGAACCTCTGCTGCATACGATGTACGTGGACAAGACACTCTCCGGCATCAAGGCGGTCCAGACCCTCTCGCGGCTCAATCGGGCGCATCCCAAGAAGCACGATGTCTTCGTGCTGGATTTCCTGAACGAATCGAATGCCATTCGCGACGCCTTCGCCGACTACTATCGAGCGACGATCCTGTCCGAAGAGACCGATCCAAACAAGTTGCATGACCTCCAGGCAGAGTTGGACGGTGCCCAGGTCTATTCTCCCGAGCAGGTCAGAGAGTTCGTGTCGCGCTACTTGGCCGGCGAGGAGCGAGAGGAACTTGACCCCATCCTCGATGCTTGCGTCGCTGTGTACCTGCACGACCTGGACGAAGATGGGCAGGTGCAATTCAAGCGCCGAGCCAAAGGATTCCTGAGAACCTACGCGTTCCTCTCTTCGGTTCTGCCGTACAACAACGCTGGCTGGGAGGAACGCTCGATTTTCCTGAACTTCCTGGTTTCGAAGTTGCCGTCCCCGCGAGAGGAGGATCTGTCGAAAGGCATTCTCGATGTCATCGACATGGACAGTTACCGGGTCGAAAAACGCACGATGCAGAAGATCAATCTGCCCGATGCGGACGCTGAGATCGACGGCGTGCCGGGCATCGGTACGGGTGGCCGTTCCGAAGCCGATCTGGATCGACTCTCAAACATCATCCGGGACTTCAATGATCTCTTTGGCGACATTCCCTGGGAAGATGCCGACCGTGTCCGGCAACTTATCACCGAGACGATTCCGTCACGCGTCGCACGGGACACGGCCTTCAAGAACGCCCAGAAGAACTCGGACCGGGAAAACGCGCGTATCGAGCACGATGAGGCGCTGTTGCGAGTCATCACGGCAGTGATGAAGGACGACACCGAATTGTTCAAGCAGTTCATGGACAACGCGGGATTCAAACGATGGATGAGCGAGACGTCGTTCCAGCTCGCGTACGAACCGGCGGAGACGCCATCGTTAGGATTGACCCAGACCCCGTCAGCCACGGGAGGTTGAGCTTCGCGTTGCAGCGCTCTCTGGAAGGGCCGCGTCGGCGTTCGGAAGCAGGAAGGCTGCGGGCCTCGAACGTGGCCCGTGGCCCTGGTGGCTTTCGAGTTCCTGGTGCTCACGGCGGCGAGGTGGGGCGAGGTGGTCGAGGCGGCGTACCGGCGCACGGACCTGTTCGAGCGGCGGCGACGGCTCATGGAGGACTGGGCGAGCTATCTGGCTGGCGAGAGTTGAGAAGCGGCGGCCGGACTGCTCCGTTGATTCGCCATGGTGGTCCTCCCGGCAGGCTTCGTGATCTGGCGTTCGAGCCGGCGTCCGGGAGCTCGAACTGGACCGTTGAAAAGTGGGGTTCCGTGCCGATCGGGGAGTGCACATGAGACAATGGGGGGCATGTGCACCATGAGGCCTCTTCGAGGTGCACGGAGACTTTTCTCTAACTTGCTGTCCCCGTTCGGGTTACGGATCGCCTCGCGGCCCGGCGGTGCCGCACGGGGAAAGCGGAGGTGGACGGGAGCGACCCCCCCTTTTTGCCTCCCGGATCGGCAATGCGGGGCAGGCTGATGTGCACGGCAGGTGCCATCGCCTGGGGGGTCGCTCCCGTCTCAATTATCCCTGCCGGGAAGGCCAGTAATGACACCCGTGACGGTCAAGATGGGAAGTATGAGGATTCTCTATCAATGGCCATCGAAAATGTCAGGGCTTTCGGACTGGCCCGTGTAGGGAGCGGATCGACCGAAGCGGGCCAGAACGGATTCCGGTCGTCGGTTCGGGAGTGGATGACCGGGGAGTCGGATCATCTCCGGGGAAGGGGCCGCAGGGGCGCCATCTCATCGTGGCCCCGAACTAGGTCGACGCCGCGCACCGGCGCACGGACCTATTCGAACGCCGACACATACGCGAGCGGGGCACCTATCCTGGCTGGCGCCATAACCGAACGGGTGACTGAGTTGCTCGGCCGCCGGGGCCTTGCGAATCCACGCCCACATCTACCGAATCGGGAAGCCAACAGGGTTTTTGCGCACGATATCCTTGATGTAGCGGGCGTCGTATGCGATTACGACGCCAGTGTTCAGATCGTAGGTGTAGGGACCCTTATGACCAGTGGTGTCGAGCACGGGCTGGCGGTCCCGCTGGTATCCTGAAACCACGCCGAGTATCTGTCCTTCGGATACATCATCACGCACAACTGGGCCGCCTGAGAATCCTGGGTTGTTGTGGCCATCGAGGAAAATGGTTCCGTCCGCTGAATTGAATGCAGACACGATGCCGCTCTTGACCCACGGTATCGGAAATGCGCTGTTCAATCCGCCGACCTCGGATCCCAATCCGAACGGGAATCCCAGAAAATATACATTCTCACCCAAGGAAAACGTTTCGTAAGGAGTAATCGGGTAACCTCCGCCGAACGACTGGCCCGGTGCCAACACGGTAACGTCGATGTCGCCGGGACCATGCCCAACCAACTCAACGGCCAAGCGTTTCCAAGCACCATCGTGCCAGACCTCAATCTCGCCTCGCCCTTCGATGCCAAAGGCTAGATGTCTCGCTGTGACCAGATACCGCCTGTCATCCATGTCTATCGTGAAGCAGGTTCCACACTGATTCCCGTATCGAACGCGAAACGTCCTTTGCAGCGTAGCGCTCGTGATTCCCATGGTTTCCTCGTCTCGCTGGCCCAAGCAGATCGTCGGTGATGTTCCTTTATGGAATCTCAAGGATACCCAAGGAGCTTGCCCCACAGAAGACCAGTTGGTCAGTATAACCCCGTCCGGACCCGGTGGCTCGGTCACGCTGGATCAGGACACCAACCGACCGGTCACCATCCTGCGAAATCTGTGTCGGACCCTGGCCCGGGCCTCGGTTCGCCGTCCCCAGGCCTCGACTCGATCCCAGAGCCAGTCCTGGAGACGCAGCGGCGGATTCTCTCGTTGTAGAGGGTCTCTACAAGGCGGATTATGCTGTCTCTTAGCACGGGCTCGGTCAGGGTTCATCGAAGCAAAGATCACCGGCCCGCGTCGTTGCGCAGATCTTCTGCGGCGCAGGCTCTTAGATGGAGAATACGGACGATTTCCGATCGGGCGGCGTATAACAAGGGAAAGGGACGAGAGATTTTGGTTGGAGTGAGTTCGGAGAGAGAAAGGAGATGAGGGAGTCATGAAGACGTATCAAACACCGCCTGGGCGTGCCGGAGCGGATCAGATAAACGCCATGGAGGAGAGCGTGAACACGCAGCTCGAACAGATGTTCCATCAGGCTGCCAAGAGGAACACGCTTGATTACGGCGTTGGTCGAACCACCATGATTTCAGGTGTAGCGGACGACACGCTCCGCCTGGACGCGCAGAAGAGAGAATGCGACGGCAGCATCGTGTTCCATGCGGGACGGGCATTGGAGCTCGCGTTACACGTTGTTTACGCTCGTGGAGCCGATCGCATTCTCGGCAAAGATTTTCCTGGTGCCTCTAAGAGTCGAATAAAAAAAGACAGGAGGAGCCACAATCTAGCCGCCCTCCATTGTCTCATCGTCAGAGATCTAAAAGGTCGCCCCATGACGGATGTCTTGGAAGACGTCTACCAGCGTACTTTGCACACCGGCGTTGTGGACCTATTCGTGGACGAAGAGCTTCTTGTGGGGTCATTTCACCTCGGCGATGATATTCCGTTCAGAGAAGCGAATATGGCCAGAATAGTGGACGGGTCTGAAATGACGCTGGATCATTCAAAAGACCCCTTCGGCTGGCGGTTGGGCGGTGAAAGGGATCCGATATCGGACTTCCTGAGGATGTCCCATGCGACGTTCGAAGACTTCCTCCGAAAGGCCGATTCTGTCTACTACGAGGTAGACAAGGAGAGGAAAAACATGCGATGGGCGCACTACAGCGCCAGGGATCACGAGTACGGACGATCGTATGTCGTCATCGGCACCAAGTTTTTCGCTCGGCTTGTGAGAGGAATAATTAGTCTCTCGCACCAAAAGTGGATGTGGGATGAAGGCTTCGCGCGTCGCTATCTGGAACGCCGACAATACAACATCAGGAAGCTCATGGAGGCGCATGCAATGCAGAACTTCCGTGAGGAAATCGACTTCCCGGAGATGATTTCCACTGACGAATCGTTGAAACGATTCACTGCTAAAGGGGCACCCCCGAAAAGAACCTCGAAATACTACGACATTTTCCACACGAAGTGGGAAATCAGCACGGGGCCGGAGACTGGTTCTGCATGAATGCTCCTATCGGAATTCCCCCTCGACTTCCCACAGGAGCGCCTGGGCCAACTCTGCGCCATAGACGACCTGGTCCACTCGCGCCCACCTGGTAAGAAACCGACGTTACGATCGGAACGCCAGTTTTTCGCTCCTCCAGGTCCGATTTCGGCCCGATCCAGAGAAAAAAGACGCCCTCAGACAGCCTATGTTGGCCTGAAAGGCCGAGAGAAAAGGAACCGAAGGCACGGATGGCTCGACAGCGAGGATGCCCCACGCCAGCCCGTAGTTGAGTCCCGGCCGCGCCTCCTCGATCTTCTTCAACTCGCGCACTGACTCCTTCCGAAAGTCATTGACGACCACTCACGTTGTCACCCGCCGTGGAGGGGTTCACCGCAAACTGGCGGTAGTAGTCGCCGACGCGTCATTGCCCTGGTGGACCCGAATCCCTACGCTGATTCTCTGGAGCCATGCTACGATTCGCCGCAACGGCGAAGACCCCGGATCCAGAAAGGAGGAGATGCCTGGGCATCTACAAGGTGAAGGAAAGCCGGGGGAGAAGACGATACGTCTTCAGCAATTACTGGCCAATCGGACCCGGTCGGCTCCGAATGTACGCCCCCGATCCCCGGAGCCCGCAAGGTCTTCAAACCTTGGAGTCGAGGCCCGAAAATCGTCCATGGAGTCCACGGGTAAGCGTTCGGGCCAGCCGTGGAGATCGACTTCCTGAACTGGGCCTGCGGCCGTGTGCTCGAAGGGGGACAAACACCTGACGAAGTGCCGCTCCTCCACCTCCAACGGGGTGGAGGCACAGACCGGATAATGTGCCCCATAGTGTCGGACCGATGCGGTCGAATCGCATGCCGCGTAACGACTTTGCGACCGGTTCCGAGAAAAAAGACGCGCCCAGAGGGCCTATGTTGGCCTGAAATGGCACGGCCAAGGTAAATATAGGAGATCTGCCGACTTCGAGGCTCAGTCAGCACATGGCGCAGCGGCGGGGTTTTCTGTCAACGACCGTGCGCCGTCTGGTGCAGACCCCGCTGAACTGGGTAAAGGGGGTTCTCCGGAGCTGGGGACACCCTTTGAGAGAAGCGGGAGGAACGCGAACCGCCCCTCCCTCCTTCTCCATTGGCAGGTCCGCCGGGAACCGCTCCCGGCAGGGATCGATCCTACCAGGAAACGCAAAACTCCACCGGGGAAAGAGTCAGCGGTCGCGCCCGGCCTATCGCGGCGGATGATGTGGCCCATGGTGTCGGAACGGTGCGGTCGGATCGCATGCCTCGTAAGGACTTTGCGGCCGACGATCCCCTGCCGTTATCCTTTCCCCGGGAGGTCTAACTGCCGCGAAGAGTGGTTCAAGCCCGACAGCAACCCAACGGGAATTGATCCCTGCGGCGAGGATGCTCCCCGCCCGCTCTTCCACGGCTTGACCGAACGGTTACGTCCGTTCACGACCACGAAGGGCCAAAGACATCCAATTCAACCCGGTGGAAAGAATGGGGGGAAGAGCAGTCCTGGAAATCTCATAACTCATTTATAGTTAATAGTTTACGGAAATTATAGAAACAGTCCGTAGGGATCAATTGGATGGGAGCGCCCCCCCCAGGGGGTGTGGCGCACATGTGAATGGCGCCACACCCCCGCGCCCGCACCGGGCAGCAAAAAGGGGGGGTCGCTCCCATCCACTTCCGATTTCCCGGGCGGGCGCGGCGAAGCCGGGAATGTGGCCGCAACTGATTGAGAGGTAAAGAGATCGGGGAAAGCGGATTTGTGAGCGACTGGGACCGCTTTTTGTGAATCCACCCCCCTTGTCCCTTTCACACTCCCGGATCGGGCGCGAAACCTCCTTTACGCATTGCCGAAATGAGTCGCCGCAAACCGTTGCGACTGCCAAGTGCGGAATTGTCTCGGCGACCGTCTGCAACATTCCCAATACTGCTTACCTGGTCCGATCTGATAGTCTCGGCCTCCATGTATCCATCCTGCGACACCGGCTTGGTGGGGGGCGAATTATTGTCGGTAAAGTACGTTACCGGAAATGGTTGTGCCCGGACCTTGTCCCGCTCTCGCTGAATCCGACCTCGCCGCGAAGGCGTTCCCGCCGGTGCTGGAACGCGCCGGCCAGGGGCGCGACCGCCCCCTCACCGGTGAGTGGTCCCTGACGCCTCACGCCCTCGAGCGTATGCTCTAGCGGCGCTTGGCCCCCAGGTTGCCGGAGATTCTCTCGCCGCACTCCTTTCGGATCCTGGTGGTCACGGACCCACGCAGATTGCGGTTCACGTCTGTCTTGCCAGAAGGTCTTATAGACAGAAGCAGTCGATTGGATTCAGCGGTGAGAGAGTGAGTCATTGGATATTTTCAACATGGTCCCTGAGAGGGTAGAGGGTTTTTACCGGAAAGGTTTTTTTGTGAGGTCGTCAAGGGATGCAGCCCTCGACGACCTCTTTGCTAACTCGCCCTGTGCTAAGAGATGAGCCAGTCTAGCGGGGAGTCTACACTTTTGTGACAACTCCTGACCATTATTGCACAGGGCCTTCACCAAGGAGGTCCGCCATGAGGGGTTTCTACAACGCCAGAGTCGCTTTTGTAGCGACCAGCCTCATCATCCTGAGTTGTTTCTGGGTATCCGATTCTGTGTGCGGCGCAGGTATGGGCGAACAGGACCTGGCATTCGGAACCTCAGAGTGGTGTCTGCCCGAGGGGGAAACAAAGTTCCCGAAAAAGTACAGGAGGCTGCTCAATCAGGCTTACAAGTCCTTGCCCGAATGGTTGAGGCGCCCTTCGGCGTTCAAGTGCGTTGCATTTCTCGAGGTGGACCAAAGTCACAGAGTCGGTTCATATGTCAGAGGGAGTGCCATTCTGTTTACCAGCCGGTGGCCACAAATCTGGGATTCGCTTCCAAGGCATCGGGTCCTGGAAGAGATGAGGACAACTCTGTCGCATGAACTTGGGCACATGCTGCTCAGGGACCTGGAGCGAGAGCGGAGGACACAATACCTCCAGTTGTCGTGGCAGCCGAATCTTTCACGGATCTCTTCCCCACACGATGGGTATCCCTACACCTGGGTGGCGAAAGAGGGATCGTGTTTCGTCGGCAGAACGGCCGCGAGTCCAACAGCATACTCCAGGACCAATCCGGGAGAAGACTGGTCCGTGACCGTACAGGTGTTTGTGACGGACCGGAGGCGGTTGCAAATGACATGTCCTGAAAAATTCGAGGCCATGCGCCTGATTGAGCGGGACTGGCAGAGTGTCGGCAAGCGAGGCGGGAGTGGACCGGTCGCTTCCAGGTTGGAGTCAGATTTTCCGTCACAGTAATGCGAGTGCTAACAATTCAGGTGGTGATCACTGTTAAGACTTGGCTGAGTTTACTGGTTCGAAGCACACCCCAACCCCTTTTCGTGGAGGCACCTCCAGTAGGCAGGGGATTCCCGATGAGGCCACAATAGCTCGGCCAACGACCCGTGGTTGAGTGGAGACATCTTCAGAATCTCGCGCTCCCCTGGCATCTTTGCTTGGAGCAGTTCTTGGGTCTTCGGTTCCAATGCCATGAACAAATCCAACAAGTTATGAGTGCGATCAGGCGCGTCCTTCCGATCTCGACACTGCCAAGCTTTCAGCGCGATCTCTATCGCCAGCGACAAGAGGATCGCCCTGGGCAATATCGCCCCCTGAAAAAGCAACTCTAAGAAGTTCCGGGGGCTTTGTAGAGCACGATTGCCTTACCCGTCGTGGCGGCATCGGCAGCTACGCCTATTGCGGCCCCTATG
Organism: Acidobacteriota bacterium; assembly: GCA_965116695.1. Classification (GTDB taxonomy): domain Bacteria; phylum Acidobacteriota; class UBA6911; order RPQK01; family JAJDTT01; genus JAJDTT01. The sequence goes on along the minus strand of OZ220706.1, from coordinate 4,444,581 downwards.
CCTGCTCCGATGCCTCCAACGGCCAACACAGTCCCTGGTAAAGTAGCCGAATCCACCCCACCTCGAGTACGAGCCGCTACGCTGAAGGCCCCGAGTAGAAGTCCGGCCCCGATCGCGGCTCCAATCCCGGCTCCGTTGCCCAGACCATCCTTCAAGGGAGTGGTAATCGTCAGGATGTCCGATTTTGGTATCACTGCCCGGCTGGCGCGGCTCCGGAGTTCCAGGGCTGATGGCGACAGACGTTGGAACTGGCCCCGGATCCGATCCCCGTTTTTCAGGTCCACCGTGATGGTTGATGCCATTTCCAAGGCGGAGACCTTCTCCCAGCGTCCCGGGATCACCTCCGCGTGCGCCGGCTGGGAGATCAGTCCCGCCAGGAGCAAAACGAGGATCTGGATTCGGCTCGATTTCATCGTTGGGGTTATCATCATGGTCCCTCCTTTTGTCGTGGATTGACTCCGCTTCTCGTTAACGACTCCGCATTCGGAAAATGTGATTTTCCTGCCTGGGTGGGCTCACTAGGTCGGGAGAGGATCCATCAGGCCAGGCAAGACGCGCCCGATTTCCAAGCAGGAGTCTGCCTAAGCGTGCGCGCCCCACGAGGGGAGTGGGACCGTGTATCCTTCTTGGAAAGAAAACCCTTTGCAAAATCAATTGGGGGACCCGCGGTCCGGGCGACGATCCTTCAGTCGGCATGCTCCAGATCCCGTACTGGGACCCCGGCGGCTGCGGTCTCCGAGGAGCTACAAAGGTGGGTCTGGTGGCGTTGCTGTTGGTTTCGGCAACCGCTGTGAATGGAAGAGGCAGGAGCGGCTGAAACGGAGCGCGTGCCCGAAAGCCTTTGACGAGGAAGTCTAAACCGAATCCAACGGGCAATCTCTCCGAGACCGTCTCAGAGCACGATAAAGGGGATTAACGAGGTTTCTTCGACTAGGCGTAAGGCCGACCAGGAGATCGGCCGGAGCTATCCGAAACCGTCAGTTGGCCGCCCGCGTTTCGACGTATGGGCCCCTCGCCCCCCCTCAATGCAATGCGGGGTTGGATCGCAGACTGCTAGTGGCGGATCACACTCGGTGCTAGTCAGGGGCACTGCGACCTCGCGCCTTCCCGCCGACGACCATGAACGGTCGCGTGTGGCGAGTGGCAAACTCGTGAAGGACCTTGAGGTCGTCCTTGGCCTGTTTCAGGGTGTGAGGTGCGTTTTCGTCGAACCGAGTCTTGAACTGGAGGTGTGGGCTGATCCACCGTTCAACCGTCTGACCCGAGCGCAGCAGTGTGACGTCGGTTCGGCGACGTCCGCGATATTTCCGCTTCGGATCCAAGCACTCCCTCGCGCATTCCAATGCACGCATCCAGCCGTCGATATCAAGCCGATCCAGTGCAATCGGAGTAGGGGCAATACGTGACTCCCTGATCCGGACGCGGCTGGAGACCTGCCACGCGTCCCGCGTCCAGCTAACCGTAACCATCTCAGGTCTCGCAACCCTGGCGCAATACTCCGTCAAGAGGCGTGGATGAGACAGCTCTCGCTTGATGAGCCGGGCGATGGGCCACCCGTCGTATTGCTTGCCCTCAAGGTTCACTCCCAGCCAAGCGGTCTCGTCCCGCTGGGAGTACCAGGCGTTCCACTGCACGCCCTCGATTCCATCGGAGACTCCCAATACACCAAGGGAAGGACTGCCGAATCGCTGTCCGTCGCATTCAAACAGGTTTCTGAAGAGACCGATCACGATTCCGGACCGATTGTCCAGCACGTTCATCAGCACATTGCCCATTGGTCCACTCTTCGGCAACCGTCCGGTGCCCCTTCGAGAACGCCAGAATCGACCGACCTCCTCAGTATACAGAGGCCTGCAATGGGCGCGCTGCGGATTGAAGTGCCCGAAGTTGCTCGGATGATAGGTCTGAAGCCAGAGGGACCTCATCATGTCGGGATCGATTTCTTGCGCACCTGGGAGAAGCATGAAGCGCAAGAGCGGCGATCGGACGGTGACGGTCGAGGAGTTCCACCGGGAGTGCCCCGGGTGGTGGCGCAGATCATGGCAGTCGGAGATGTCTCCTGGAGCGCCGTGCGAAGTCGTGCACCACAATGGGGAGCGTGTCGAACTGAGAGCCGGGCGGATTTCCGAGATGCTAATCTTGTCGCCAGGAGAGACTGATGGAAGTCCTCGCGACAATACTATTTTTAATCTTGATCTTCAGGTGGTGGCCTGGGAAGCAGAGAAAAACTCGGAAAAGAAGACCTCCCTTCAAAACTCAGTATAAACTAAATCAAGTTCAACCCATTGGTACATTTGAACGAAGGATGGTTCGTGGCATGTTCATTGAAGGTAGGGAGGTTTTTGTAACAGCGTTTGTGAATGACACGCATGTTTTGAGAGTTACGGCGACGATTGGCTCGAAGTACTCCTGCCGTCCCTCCGATGATGTCACCCTATGGGGTGAAAAAGCCTGTGAAATTGGCGCCACCAAGATACGACAGTATCATAATCATCCATCAGTTTATGGAAGGGCGAGACCCTCGCAAACAGATAGAAGAACACATGCATCATTGAAGTCATGCGTTACGCCTTGGGGCGTTGAGTTTCAATCAATTCTTGTCTATAAGTCGCGGTTGGGAACTGTGGAAATGAAGGAGTTTCAATAACAAGCGGCTCTGCACTTCTGGCCTTCCCGCCAAGGGATAATGAGACGGGAGCGACCCCCCCAGGGGGTGCTGCGCAAGTGTAAGTTGCGCCACACCCCCGCGCCCGCACCGGGCAGGAAAAAGGGGGGGGTCGCTCCCTTCCACCTCCGCTTTCCCCGTGCGGGCGCGGCGAAGCCGGGAATGTGGCCGTAACTGCCCGAGTGACAAAGAGTTCGGGGAAATCGGAGGTGTAAGGCAAAAGGCTTCCGGGATGGAACTCGGGTCCATTGTCTCACTTACACTCCCCGATCGACACCGAACCCCACTTTTCAGCGGTTCAGTTCGAGCTCCCGGACGCCGGCTCGAACGCCCGATCCCAAAGCCAGCCGGGAGGACCACCACGGCGGATCAACGGAGCCGGACGGACGCCCGAGACCGGCTCCCCGATTCTTTCTCATTGGGTGTTCACTCGATTGACCACATGCACTCTCAACCTCGGTTGTCGGTAATTGCGGTCAACCTGGATCATCTCTTCAAGTGGGGGGATTCGAACGTAGCATGGTCGTTCCGGTGACCCACATGGCTCAGACTGTGCTCGGGCGACTGGTTCCACCGAACACGCCCCTTGGCCTGCCAGCATTGCGAGCGATAACGCAATCACCCCCAATACCACCCGACTGTACCAGTCAACCAACACCACTTTGTGTCTCGATACCATGGTTGCTCCTATCCCTTTCGTCTGCCCCGTTGAGGTTGGATATCGGCTGGAAGCCATGAGCAGCATCCATCCCAGCGGGAGAACATCTACCCACCACGAAAGATATCGTCGTACTTGAGGTCCAGATGTGGCAGCTTCCCATCAACAAGTTCATGGACTGGGCGGTTCCAATACAGTGGGCGTGACGACGACGATTACAGCGTCGCTGAGGTCCGAGGAATTACTCACGTGCGAGGTTCCGATTACCAGAGTCTCTCCACTGGCCGCGACAAACGGAGTGGCGATGGAGGCCGTGATTTCCGCGCCTTCGGCTCCGAATTGAAACCTATCAACGACAATACTTGTCCTGTCCGGCCCCGGGACAACTCGAAGTCCGCCAACCTCCAATACAAAATGGGCCTTGGTCTTCAAGCTGAGCGAGTTTCCTCCCCCTTCACCGACCGTGATCATTGGGTGCCCGAAGACCTCGAAATGCCGGTACTTGGTCAGGGCGGATAGATCTTCTACTACATCCCGAATATTGGCAGGAAGTCCGTTTGTGGTTCCCTCCCCATCGCGTTTCGCGCCCAGGATGTAGAACTCGAACAGGACTTGCTTCGGTGGCGTGTCATACTTTCGTATGAGTTCTTGAAAGATCGAATGTTGATCCGGTGGTGCCGACACTGTGATCGTGTTGAACGGACGGTTGTTGGGGTTGACCTTCGTATGGGGGAACCCACCCAAGAGGCTCGCGAGATCTCCTGCTTTTCTCCATTTGACGTCATAGACTTTCGTTATAGGCTGGTTCGATGCCAGCCCGGTCCAAGCTGGTCCAGCAAGGACAAGGGTAACGGTCAAGATCGCTTGGATTCTGTTCATAATTCCTCCTTTTTCAAGATCCACATCATCCGGATCCCTGTCCTTGGAAGCCGGAAGCGGAGAACCAGTGGGGGGGTGGCTCGCTCCCTCCGTTGTATCGAATCATTCCCGATGGTCGTTCCTGCCCGACCGGACGGTGAGATCTCTTCCCTCGAATGAAATTGGCCCCTCGGGGACTGATGCGAATCAGTAGCGTCCATTGCAACGGTCCACGGCTCCGATGTGGGGGGAGCGTCGGGGATGAGTACGAATAGGATGCAAGCCGAAATCGCAGCCGCCGCCAGGGTGCCAATGATGGGGACAGAATTTCGGAGTCTGTCCCCTTGATGGAGTCTCTTCCAGGCTCGGTCACGCGCCCGCCGATAAACTGCCTCTGGGATTTCGGTGTCTCGCCACTCTTTTTTGAGGAACTGACTCATCTGTCTTCCCTGAATTCACTTAAGGACATCCGCAGCTTCTTTCTGGCGCTATGGAGGTAGTACCGAATGGTTCCTGCCTTCCGGCCCAGAATCAGGGCCACCTCATCCGTCGTTTGTTCATGGAACTCCTTGAAGATGAAGGTGGCTCGTTCGTTGAACGATAGACCGGACAGCGCTTCGAGAAGGCGATTACGGAATTCTCGGTGTAGAATTGGATCAGTGGATGGCTCCGCTACGAACAAATCCTTCAATGGGATCCATACTCGTCGTCGCCGTTGAGCATCGCGAGCCGCATTGACAGTTACACGGTTGATCCAACCATCCAAATCACGAGTCGTCCTGAGCCTGGGGAGACGCCGAAAGATCTTGATGTAGACCTCTTGGGCTACATCTTCAGCGTCGGCCATGTTTTGGGTCAGGTAAAAGGCTGTCTTCATCACCCGGTTCTCGTAGTGATCAATAATCTGGTCGAAGGCCCGTCGGCTTCCACTGCGCGCCTCCTGGGCAAGATCAAGAAGCGAACTCTCATGGTCGGCCATCGCATTCCTTCCTGCCCACCCTTCTACTATTAAAAACGCAGCGAACCCTCAAATCGTTGGAAATTTCTGCGAGACAGATCACCGACCGTAGTTCTGGTCCGGTTTTCGTGTCGATTGGACCCACGATCCCATGTGCTCCGTTGGCGGAGCTTGGACGACGCCCAGAAGCCCACACCCTCTACCCTTGGTCCGAGCGCTACACACCAACACGAGCCAAATGGCAGTCTTGTTTTGGGGATCTCTTGAAGAATCCGCCTGAGAGAGTCTCAGGCGTGGTTTCGGCAGGCTTCAGCTTCGGGTAGGCTTTCGAGCCTGCGCTGTGAGCGCGGCGTCGATCGTTTCCAGTGATCCGCCCACGACTCGGTACCCCCGGATCGCCACTACAACTCGGTGGTCTAGCTCAGGAGCCTGGATGGATCGGAATCACTCATTCACTGCCTTCGACTGATCCAGGTAGTTCGCCCAGTCGTCCATGAGACGCCTCCGCCGCTCGAACAGGTCCGTCCGCCGGTACGCCGCCTCGACCTTGTTCTTCACCACATGCGCCAGCGCCGCCTCCACCACCTCGCGTGGATGATCCGTCTCCTCGGCCGCCCAGTCCCGGAAACTCGACCGGAACCCGTGCGGCACGGCTGCGATCTGGTTCCAGCGCAGCAGCTTGCGCAACCGACCGGAGCCGAGCGGCTTTCCGCCCTCCCGGGTGAAGATCAACCGGGCGGATCCATCCTCCAGCGTCCGTGCTTCCTCCAGAATCTCCATCGCCCGGCCACACAGCGGCACCCGGTGCTCCCGTTTGGTCTTCATGCGGGATTCGGGAACCGTCCACATCCCTTGCGCCGGATCGATCTCCAACCACTCGGCAAGGCGCACCTCGCCCCACCTCGCCGCCGTGAGCACCAGGAACTCGAAGGCCAGCATGGACACGGGCGCCGAGTTCGAGGTCCACACCTTCCGGACCGCCGCCCCCACCTCGCGATGCGGCAAGGCCGGCCGGTGCCGCACCACGACGTCCTGGGCTCCGAGGACCGACACGACGCGGTCGCAGGGGTTGTCGGTCCGGTATTCCATCGCCACGGCCCACTCCAGGACCGTGCGCATGCGCTGGCGCACCAGCTGGGCCGTGTACGACTTCACGTGCCAGATGGGGGTGAGGATCTCCAGGACGTCGCCGCTGGTCACCTCCGAGACCGGCATCCGGCCGATGCACGGAAAGGCGTAGCGCCGCAAGCTCGCCATACAGTCGTGGGCCTGCCTCTGATTGCGCCAGCCGGACCGCTTCTGCTCCACCACCCGCTCGGCGGCTTCTGCGAAGGTAAGCATATTCCGTGTGCGTCGTCTCTCGATCAGGGGATCCCCACCTTCGCGGGCCAGCTTGCGGTTGGCGCGCGCCTTTTCGCGGGCCTCGGCGAGGGACACCAGCGCCACGCTGCCGAGCCCGAAATCGCGGCGGCGGCCGCGAATGACGAGGCGTTGGACCCAACTCCGGGTTCCGCTCGGCTTGACGTAGAGGTACAGTCCGTTGCCGTCGCAGTGTTTGCCCGGTGGAGCGGAGCGCACGAAAGCGGCGGAAAGCGCCTTGTGGGGGTGGCGGCCTTACGGCTTGGTCTTCCGGGCCGAAAGGGGAGAAACAGTTACATCACAAATTACACCCTAATAAACGGGATGAGTTGGATATCAATGGACGTCAGGGGAGGCCGAAACGGGGTGAGAACAAGTCTAAACTAAAGAAATAAAACCACTTAAACGATATCCAGAAACCTCTTTGGATACCCCTGGATTCTATAGGGGTGTTGAGGGGGACGGCAGGCCCCCCCAAAACTCCTCACGGCTACAAAAGCAGATCCCTCACCAACGGAGCCCGGCGTTTGCTGACGATGAACTCCAGACCGTTGGTCAGGATCAGGAGCCAGCGCCGGCTGCTCAGGGCACTCATCTTTCGGATCCGGTTCGTGTTCACCAGCACGCTGCGGTGAACCCTTTGAAACTGCGTCCCTCGAAGGCGTTCCTCGAGACGGCCCAGACTGTGCACGGCACGGTATTTCCTGCGTGCGGTGAGAATCCAGACGATCTCTCCGTCGGCCTGCAGTGCGTACACGTCGTCCAGGTCCAACAGGTAGTAGTCCAACCCGTGGCGAGCCACCAGCTTGGCGACAGTCCGGGTTTCGCGCCTGTCCAGAGCGGCCAGGGTGCGCTCCACTCTGAGGGCGCTCTCCCGGGGCCGGCGCCGGGACCGGCGAGCCCGGTCGACAGCCATACCCAGACGACTCTCGCTGACCGGCTTGAGCAGGTAATCCACGGCGCCGACCTCGAAGGCATCGAGCGCATGCTCGGAGTATGCGGTCACGAACACGATGGCCGGCAGGGGACCCTTGAGCCGGCGGATCACCTGGAACCCGTCCATGACCGGCATCTGGACGTCGAGGAGAACCAGATCCGGCTGGAGACGCCGGATCTGCCGCAATGCCGTGTCGCCGTTGTCCGCCTCACCCACAACCTGGACGTTCTCCACAAGGTCCAGCCCATCCAGAAGCACCCGGCGGGCCAGCGGCTCGTCGTCCACCACCAGTACGCGCAATCTCTTCAGGGACAAGGTTCACCGCCTCCCGATGGCCGTCCGGGCGCCATCGACCCCGGATTCTACCAGTTGACCCGCCCGGCGCCGGACCTCAGCCCTTGCCGGAGAGCACACGAAGATCGCATCCCGGCGCTCATAGTAGACTGATCTCAATCGATGCAAGGCAACCTCCCACTCATCATCAATGCGCTGGGACACGCTGCGGGCGTCATCATCTTCGGCGCGTTCCTGTGCCTGCTGTGGCTGGGACGGCGACGGGATCCGGGAGGAGAATTCGGCGTTCCGGCCATGGCGGCCAGTTTGGCCCTGCTCTGGAATGCTCTGTCTCTGACGGTACTGACCACCGTCGAACTCGGAGGCGGTTACACGCCCATCGCCGTGGCCTTGAGTTTCGCGGTTCTGAGTCTGCTTCCGGGCGTCCTGCTCCATCTCTCGTTGGGTTCCGGCCAACGCCGGATTCTCGTCTGCGGTTACCTGCTGTCCTTGGCCGCGGTGGTCACCCACCTGGCGGAATTGTTCGGAGGGGGCGAGGCCTCGCACCGGTTCGGACTGCTCCTGATCACCTTCGGATTCGGTGCGTTGGCGCTCCTGGCGGCCTCGGCCCTGGCCCGGGAGAAGCGCCGGCTCAAGGGCGCCAGTTTGCGCGTCATCGCGGCCATGGCGCTCTTTTTCCTCGCAGTCTCCTTTATTCACTTCGGTTCGAGCCACGGGTCCGACGCCTGGGCTCATGAAATTGTCCTGCACCATGCCGGAATCCCTCTGGCGCTCGTCATTCTCCTGCAGACCCACCGGCTGCTGCTGCTGGACGTGTTCGTGCGGTTTCTCGGCAATGCCCTGCTGGCCACGGTAGCGGCGATTCTGCTGTTGGGACTCGCCGGATTCCTGGGTCTGCTGGAGCCCACTTCGAACGATCCCTTTGCTCAGTCCATCCTGATCGTCGCGGGAGGGTTGGCCTTCGTGGCCTTCCCGGCGATCCGGAAGCGCGTCCAGAATCGCCTGGAAACCACCGTTTTCCGGCGCGGCGACCCCGACCGGGCACTCGGGGAGATCCGTGCTTGTCTTGAGGACAACGAAAACGGCGAGAAATCTCTGGACCGCGCGGGCGAGGTGATGGCCCGTTTCGCCAATGCGGAGCGCTGGCAGGTGGTGGAGGATGAGACCGGAACCGGGAAAAAGTTGATTCGGACCCGGATTCGGCCGGACCGGGAATCTGACGGCAGATCACGACGCCATCGTTGGGCGGAAGTGGAAGTTCCCATCCGAACCAGCGGTGAGGAGACGTGCTGTCTGCTGCTGGGCCGCCGGCGGGGCGGACACCGGTATCTGAGCCGGGACCTGGAGGATCTGGACCGGCTCTCCACGGAACTCTCCGACCAACTGGAGCGCAGGCGCCGGACCGAACTCAATCGGCTGGTGGCCGAGGCGGAGCTGGACGCCCTCCGGGCCCAGATCAACCCCCATTTTCTGTTCAACTCCCTGAACGCGCTGTACGCCACCATCCCTCGATCGGCCGTGGACGCCCGGGAGACCCTGGTCAATCTGGCTGAGATCTTCCGCTACTCGCTGCAGGGCAATCGCCAGTTCGTGTCCTTGGACCAGGAGATGCGAATCGTCCAAGCCTACCTCCAGATCGAACGGCTGCGTCTCGGAAAGCGCCTGCGCACCGGGATCGACATTGCCGAGGACACTTTGCAGATCGCCGTCCCCGTCCTCTCCATCCAACCGTTGGTCGAGAACGCCGTAAAGCACGGCGTGAGCACCGGGATCGAAGCGGGTACGGTTCGGATCGAATCCCGAATCGTCGGGGGGACGCTGCAGGTGATCGTCTCGGACGACGGCCCCGGGTTCCCTTCAGCAGGTCCGCCGGCCGGCGCCCAAGGCCTGGCGAACGTGCGGCGGCGCCTCCGCCTCTGCTACGGCGAACGGGCGAGACTGAAGATCGCTTCACCCGCCGCGGGCGCGGAGGTCGAATTGAGAGTGCCGGCCACGCCGGGTCAGCCGCGGGTCCAGGATCCGGACGGCCGCCACAGGATGTCGACGTAGCGAACCGCAGCCGGGTTGCTCAGAGATCGCCCGTCCGGAACTGCTCCGCCAGATAGTCGCTGGACCGCCAGGCGATGGCCAGTATGGTTTCGGTGGGATTCTGGCAGGCGGAACTGGGCCAGCAACCGCCGTCCATGACGAACAGATTCGAAATCTCGTGGGCCTGGCAGAACTGGTTCAGGACGCTGGTCCTGGGATCGTCGCCCATCCTGGTGGTCCCCATCTCGTGGATGATCCGCCCGGGAGCGCTCAGGGAGTTGTCCTCGCTGAGGACCTCGCCTCCCGCCTCATGCATGAGTTCCTGGAGATTCTGAAAGGCATCCGCCAGCATGTGGTAGTCGTTGTCGGTTCGCTTGTAGTGGAACTTCAGCACCGGAATTCCCCAAGCGTCCACCACGTCCTTGTCGATTTCCACGTAGCTGTCGAAGACCTGGAGCGGTTCCCCCCGGGCGTAGATCCGGACCACCGCCGGGTGCAGCTCCTTGATCCTCTTCTTGTAGCCGGCGCCGAATCCGCCGATCAGGTCGGCGTGTCTGGGGAAGACATTGCTGCCCCCCTTGACCATGATCGCGTAGCCGCGAATGAACTTGGGATGGCGGGTTTCCAGATTGCTGTACCGGGGGATGTAGGAGCCGTTGGCCTTGCCGTCGTCGTTGCGGATTTTCGACCCCACCAGCTCGGGCAGGACCCCGATGATCTGGCCGGCGGTGAAGTGATCGGTCAGGTAACGGCCCAGGACGCCGCTGCCGTTGGCCATGCCCGCCGGGTGGAATCGGGAGACGGAATTGAGCAGGATGCGGGTCGACTCCAGCGTGCCGGCGGCCAACACCACCACCTTGGCGCGGACCTTCCGCTCCACTTTGCTCTTCCGGTCGACATAGGAGACGCCCCGGACCCGGCCCTCCTGGTCTACTACCACCTCCCGGACCACGGCGTCGGTCAGCAGGGTGAGCTTTCCCGTCTTGGCGGCGTCGGGAAGGGTGACGGCGATGCTGGAGAAGAAGGCCCCGATGTCACATCCGAAGCCGCAGCTTCCGCAGTAGTGGCAGGGCGGCCGTCCCCGGTGGTACCGGCTCAACTGGGCGGTCCTGAGGGCCGTCATGCGCCAGCCCTTCCGGGCCGCCGCCTTCCGGATCAGATGCTCGAAGCAGTTGTAGGCGAAGGGGGGCAGGAACCGTCCGTCGGGAATCTGGGGCAGACCCTCCTGGAACCCCTGGATTCCCACGTAGTCCTCCACCTTGTCGTAGTAGGGCGCCAGGTCCGCGTAAGCGAAGGGCCAGTCCACCCCGAAACCGTCGATGCTCGCCGCCTTGAAGTCGAACTCGGCCAGGCGGAACGACTGGCGGCCCCAGTGCAGGGTCCTTCCCCCCAGAATCCGGGATCGTCCCGTCCACTGGTAGGGCTTTTGTGGACCGCTCGTGGGAGCATTGGTGTAGGGATGCTCGCTTTCCTTGGTGTAGTAGCCGGAAAACGGTGTCTGCTCCCTCGCCGCCAACCAGCCGTCCTTGCGGATGACCTGGGGATTTCCCCGTCCCCGAAATGGGAAATCGTAAGGCATGGCATGGGTCAGGAAGTCGGTGTTCTTGATGGAGGGCCCGGCCTCCAGCACGACCACCTCCAACCCATGTTCGGTCAGGACCTTGGCCGCCATGCCTCCGGCGGCGCCGCTCCCGACGACCAGGACATCGTATTCGCGTTGGGCCATTGCCGATCCTCGAATGGGGACGGACTAATCCCCGTCCCCGTGATGGCCGGGATGGGGGCAACCCTCCCATTCCGCCAGGACCTGCTTCCCCTGGTACCCCAATTCCTGGTGGATCCCCTCGCGGGAGGTGTAGTAGGCAAACACCGTTCTCCGGCGCAGGTCCCGGAAGAAGCGGTGTCCCGCCCCTTCCCCAGGTTGATCCGGTTCCGCAAGCCGGCTCAGGAGCGCCTCCTGGTCCTCGGGGGAAAGCCGGACAAACGCCTTCCCGTACCGGACGAGGCTGAGGCGGCCGACCTCCGCCAGTCCCTCGAGAAATGTCGTCCGGACCTGTTCGGTCTCGTGACTCAAGACCAGATCGATGTGCTCGTGGACCCGGGCGGCTCTGGCTCCGGGGGTGTCGGTTTCCGGGATGATGATTTCGGCGAGCGCCGCCAACAGCTCCGCCTGATCCGGCGTCAGAAAAACGGGCTTCCAGGCCTCGCCCGCGCCTTGAGCCGCTGCCGCGGCCGGTCCCGGGACAGATCCCATCGCCGGCGCCGACGCAGCCAACTGAACCAGGCCGGACGAGCCCACCGCCATCGTCTTGAGAGCGTCTCTGCGTCGAATCCGCTTTGCCTTCACGGGCCGGCCTCCTGCCTCCAGGATAGTGCCGATTCCTGTTCCGCGATAGTCCGGAGATGAATTCTGCGCTCTTTTGCGCTCTTGACGGACCGTGGCAAAAGTCGATATAGGCTGGTAACGTTGGCGCTCCCGAAATTCGCCAAGACCGACAAACCGACCAGGAGCAAGTCCAGATGAAGATCGCCATCCTGCACGGCCCCCGGGACCTTCGCATCGAAGACCATGAGCTGGACCCGTCGAATCTGGCGCCGGACCAGGTCTGGGTCCGGACCATCGTGACCGGATTCAAGATCGGGACCGACCGCGGCAATTACGAAGGGGCCGAAGACGTCCCCGGAGCTCCCGTCTATCCCCGTTGGGTGGGTGACAGCAACCTGGGCGAAATTCGAGGCGTCGGTTCCAACGTCACCGGATTTCAGGTGGGAGACCGGGTCCTGTCCCACATGCACCATCAGTCGGAATACATCTGCACTCCGGCGGAGGGCTCCCTGGTCAAGGTCCCGGACGGCGTCGATCCGGAGGACGCCGTCTTCGGAAACCTCTATTCCCTGAGCGCCCATTGCTACCACAAGGGGCTCTTCCGGCCCGGCGAAACCGTAGCCGTGGTCGGGCTCGGGACTCTGGGTCTTGGCGCCGTCGCCATCGGGCCCCTTTACGGGGCGCGCACTGCCGCCATCGGCAACAGCGACCTGCGCCTGGAGATGGCCCGGAGCATGGGGGCCCACGGCCTCTTCAGCAGCGACGACCCGGACCTGGCCGCGAAGCTGGACGAGTTCAGCGGCGGCCGCGGCATCGACCTGGTCATCTTGACGGCGAACCCGTGGCCCGCCTACCGGACCGCCGTGGAGATCGTCCGTCCCGGCGGCCGCGTCTCCATCGTCAGCCTGCTGGGCCGCGGAGAAGAAGGCCTGGAGTTCAACCCCCTCTCCATGCAGCTCTTCTACATCAAGGGGATCTCACTCATCGCCGTCTCCGGCGAGGATCCCAATCTCTTCCCCGGCGCCGGCGGCGACGTCCAACAGACACGGCACCGGGCTCACCTCTTCACGCTGATGGCCGACCGGCTGCTGGAACCCAAACGCCTCGTGACCCACCGGCTCCACTACACCCGGATGGTGGAGGCCTACGAGATGGCCTACCACCGGGACAAGACCATGATGAACGTCGTGTTCGACTGGCGGGACGCCCATGCCGGATAGGAGCGGCGGGTTTCTGACCGCCGAACTCGGACTCGAGGGGGACCGTGCGACTGGAAGTCGTCCCTCCAATTTCCAAAGAAAAATAAATCATGAGCGTATTTGACCGGTTTCGACTGACGGGAAAGAGGATGTTCATCACCGGCGGCAGCCGGGGGCTGGGACGTGAGATGGCCCTGGCCATCGCCGAGGCCGGCGCCGACGTGATCCTGGTGGGACGGGACGGCGCTTCCCTGGAGCGGACGGCCGCGGATCTGGCGAAGCTGGGCCGGAGGGCCTTCCCCATCCAGGCCGACGTCGGCGACATGGAGGACTGCGAGCGGGCCTGCGAGACGGCCCTCCGGGATCATGGTCCCATCGACATCCTGATCAACAACGTGGGGGGGCGCCGCGAGAACATTCCCACCACGGAGATGACCCTGGAACAATGGCGCCGCCTCACCGACCTGAACCTGACCAGCACCTTTCTCTGCACCAAGATCATCGGCGGGGCCATGGTGAGCCGGGGCCAGGGAGGACGCATCATCAACAACGCCTCCATCAACGGCCTGATCGTGGCCCGGGACATCGGCGGCCGGCACTACGAGACCTCCAAGGCGGCGGTGATCCACTTCACCCGGGCCGTGGCCGCCGACTGGGCGCCCCACGGCATCACGGTCAACGCCATCTGCCCGGGAGGCTTCATGACAGAACCCAACATCCGCTGGTCCAAGGATCACCCCCAGGTGATCAAGACCTTCATCGCCAACATTCCCATGGGCGGCTTCGGGCAACCCGAGGACCTGGGACCGCTGGCCGTCTACCTGGCCAGCGACGCCTCCCGCTACGTGACCGGCGCCAGCATCGTCATCGATGGAGGCTACACGCTTTGGTAGGATTGGCGGCTCCCGCGGGGCGATTCGCCTTTCCGCGCCGATGCGAAATGACACGAATATGAAAGAAGTCAAGAGAAGAGGCACCGACCGGCGTCACTTTCTGGTGGGTCTGGGCGCTTCCCTGCTGCCGTTTCCGCGGCGAGCGTGGGGGAAGCCGGCGGCCGATCAGGTGAGGGTGGGCCGCGGTGAGCTGGAGATCTCCGCGCTCCGTTTCGATTGCACCCCGCCCACAGGCGTCCCGTCCCCGACCCTGGGCGTCAATCCGGTGGTCCGGAAGATCGAGGGTCCCATGGAGACCCGCCTCCTGGCCCTGCGGCAGGGAAAGCTGACTCTGGGCTGGGTCAACAGCGACTACAACATCTGGTCCGAGGGGCGGCGGGCTCTGGCCCGCGGACTGGGCATTCCCCATGAGCAGACCATCACCTCCGTGACCCACAACCATTCCGTCGTCACGGTGGGCGGCCTGAGGAGCAACGCACGAGGTTTCGGGAAGCGGTTCTTCCGGAATCTCCGGGAGGCCTCCCGTTCCCTGGAGGCCGGTTTCGAGCCGGCCAGACTCTCCTGGGCGACAGCGGAGGAGTCCTCCATCACCTACAACCGCAAGGGGGTCCGGCCGGACGGTTCCACCTACTTCATGCGAGAGGAGGACCGGGTTCTGTTGGGGGACTTCGAGGGCGCCAACGATCCCCTGGTTTCGCTGCTTCGCTTCGATCGGCCCGACGGTACGCCCCTGGCTGTCATGGGGCATTTCACGGGCCACCCGGTGGCCTCGTACCACCTGGAGGAACCGGTGATCAATCCCGACTTCTCGGGCTGGGCCATCCTGGACCTGCTGGAATCGTTCCGCCCCCAACGGCCGGTGGGGTTCTTCCTCCAGGGCTGCGCCGGAGACATCAACGTCAAGGGCATGTTCGACGGCGCCGAAAGGGCCCGGGCCGCCGGACGGCGCCTGGGAGACGCCTTCATCCGTGCCGCGTCCGAAACCCGGCCCAATTCCAGGTCTGCCCTGGCCCTGGCCTGGGGGACGGCCCAGGTTCCCTTTGGTCCCCTGCCCTCGCCTGAGGAGCTCCGGCGGCAACGGCAGGAATTGGTGGATTTTCAGCGCAGAACCGAGGCCGGCGACCCCGATACGCTGCGGGTCCTGGGCTACAACTTTTCCGCGACCATGAAGATGAAATACCGGAGGAACCTGGCCCGGCCGCTGCTGAGATGGACCGACTGGGCGTTGAAGATTCGGAAGGAGGGCACGGCGCTGCCCGAGTCCCTGCCCGTGCCAGTGCAGGCCATCGTCCTGGGAGACGTGGCCGTCGTGACCATCCCCTGTGAAGCCTTCTCCGAGATCGGGCGGCAGATCCGCCAGGGAAGCCCCTTCCCCATGACGATTCCGGCGGCCTACAGCAACGGGTACCTGGGCTACATCGGAGCCAGCCGGGACGTGGGGGATGGAGAGTACATGTCGGCCGCCTACCGCTACTACCTGCGGCCTCCGTTCGCGCATCCGGCGGGAGATGCCATTGCGGCGAAAGGGCTGGAGCTGCTGCAGAAGGCCAAGAGCGCCATGGGCTGATTCGCGTCACGGAACGCGGACGCGGTTCAGCGGCCGGGAGCCCTATTCCTCATCCTGAAGATAGTATCCGGAGCCGATCAGGATCGGCAGGCCGTAGGTGACGACCCGCTTGACGAAGACCACCTTCCGCTGCTCCATCCCGGTGGCCGGGTTCCGCGACATGTAGTAGAGGAAGGTTTCACCGAAGGCGTCGGCCACGCTGAGGTCGTCCCGATCCTCCAGCGAGGTCAGCTCGGAGTCGGGTCCGCCCAACGTCCACCCGCCCCAGCGGTAGGGGTCGCCGCTGAACAGCGTGTTGCCGTTCCCGTCCACGCCGAATACGTAGACCGAGTCCTGCCTCCAGCGCGGGTCGGCCGACAAGCTGACGGAGGCGAAATACCCCATGGCCTCCAGTTCCATGGCCGCGCACCGGACGAATTCCTGCAAGTTCCGAGGGGAGGGAGCGGCAAGAAGCCCCGCGGCGTTGACCTCTTCCCGATTGCAGGAGCCCGGGATGTCCCGCAGGTAGATTCCCGCACCGATGCCGGCCGGCGTCCCGTTCCAGTCGATGCTCTTGACGTAGGTCGCCTTCGGCTCGTCCCTGCCGGTCGTGAAATTCGTGAACGAATAGTACAGCCACCCCTCCCCGAAGCCGCTCGTAATGCGGTGCTGCTCCTTGTAGTAGTCGTTGCCGAAGACATCGATCAGGAAGCCGCGCGAGGTACCCTCCCGCTCGGGTTCGGGCGGGAACACGAAGTGATGGGCCTGGTCGCTTTCCGGCGTCGATTCGGAAATGAAGACGTAGATGGAGCCGCTATTCCAGCGTTCATCCTCGTTGAACGCTCTGCGAGCCTCCTCCGGCCCCATCTCAATGGCGTATTCGTAAGCGCACTGAACGAAAGCGCGAACGTCTTCGCGCGTTTGCACGGCGCTGGCGACGACGGATTTCTCCGCACACGACGGACCGTCACCGCTCCCCAACGCGTGGGGCGCCGCCGCCAGCAGGGATAAGAGAAAAAGGCAACCGGACAGTCGTCGATTCATTGTCATGTTGATCCTCCAAATGCGCAACCGGGCTTGAGCCCGCAGGAAATCATTCGTCCAGATAGTAGCCGGAGCCGATGAGGATCGGCAGGCCGTAGCTGACCACCCGCTTGACGAAGACGACCTTCCGCTGCTCCGTTCCGGTGGCGGGATTTCGGCTCATATAATAGAGGAAGGTTTCACCGAAGGCGTGGGCCACGCTCAAGTCGTCCCGGTCGGCCAGCGACGTCAACTCCGTATCCTGCCCGCCCCAGGTCCAACCGCCCCGGCGGTAGGGATCGCCACTGAACAGCGTGTTGCCGTTGCCGTCCACGCCGAACACGTAGATGGAGTCACGCCTCCACCGCGGGTCCGAAGAGAGGCCCACGGAAGCGAAATACCCCATCGACTCCATTTCCATGGCGGCACAGCGGACGAATTCCTGAAGCGTCTCGTCGGACGGATTCATACCGAGCACCGCGGCGTTCACCTCTTCTTCCCGGCACGTGCCCGGGAGGTCGCGCCGGTAGATGCCGGAGCCGATGGCGGCCGGGATCCCGTCCCAGTCGATGCTCTTGACGTAGGAGGCCTTGGGCTCGTCTACGCCGGTCGCCGGGTTCGTGAACGCGTAGTGGATCCAGCCCTCCCCGACGAGGCTCAGGAGACGATGCCGATCCCTGTAGTAATTGTTGCCGAAGGCGTCGTCCAGCAGGCGTGTGATCGTCCGTCCTTCCCTGGACGGGTCGGGCGGGAAGACCAGGCTCCGTGTCTCCTCACTCACCGACGTGACTTCCGAGACGAAAATATAGTTGGCTCCTTTTTTCCAGCGTTCGTCTTCGTGGAAGGCCCTTCGCGCTTCCTCGAATCCGACTTCCTGAACGAACTCGTAGGCGCATTGGACGAACGCCTCCACGTCCTCGTTGGTCCGCACGGCTCCGGCCGAAATGGAGTGATCGGCGCAAGCCGAGGCTTGCGCCGGCGCGAATCCCTGTCCGGCAGCCGCCAGAATCGGAATCATCAACAGATCGGGCAATCGGCATCCGGCCATGGTGAAAGTCCTCCGCCGCCATGGGATCGATGATCCGGACGACAGTGCATGGTTCCTGCGTGGTTTGAAAAACTCTCTGGGGAAAGGGCCTCGAACACTGCGCAATCTTCTCCGGGGGCATCCTCAGACTTGGCAGCCCCGACCGGCGCGCGGAGATGGAAGTCCTGTTCGCGACTTAACGATTTTCCAGGAATAGCACGAAAAATTGGACACGTCCAGAGCATCGAACCAGGGGACCCGGCCGTTTCCGGCGGTTTCCTGAAACCGTCGCGAACCCGCGTCGGCTCCGGCATCCGCCGGTTCGAGGCTGTCGCACGCATGGAAGAATCCGAGTATTCTACGCGGATGCAGATCACCTATGTCGAGATGACGGTCCACGGGCGGTCCGGCACGGAGCAGCGCTCGCTTCCGGTGGGGTCGGTTTCCGGAGCCCGCTTCTGCTCCCGGGACGTGGAGGGGATGCGGAGGGAGATGGATGAACAGCTCGAGCGCGACGGCCGCTTCACCATGGCGACGCTCACGAATCCGTCCATCTTCCACCTCGGCCGCTATCTGCTCACCCAGAGCCCCGACTTCGAGGTCCAGGGTTCGATGACGGGTGGGGAAGCCGAAGTCGTCGCCATCCGCGACGGGCAGGAGATCTTCATTTCCGTGGGCAGCGACCAGTGCGACCGGGAACTGGACCCCCTCTTTCCGGACAAGCCCAAACAGATGTGTCCCCACCCCTTGGCGCGGACGGCGTGGCCCTACGAGGAGGTCCGCCCCCACTGGGACGAATTGCGCATCTTCAGCCACGTGGTGGCGGGAGAGCACACGGTCCCGTTGCAGGACAGCAAGATCTCGGAGCTGGTGGACCTGGAATACCTGCTGAACATGAACGAGGTGAGATCGCTGGCCGATCCCATGGTGCTGTACTGCGGCTGCGGTTCCTTCCTGGATTCGGTGGATGAGACCGTCCGGCGGCTGGAACTTCCCCCGGAAACGGCGCTGGGCGTCGGCGACAGCTTCCTGGTGGGCCTCAACGACCCGGTGCTGGACCGCACCATCCGACACGAGTTCCGGGCGGTTCCGCTGGGAGACGACCTGCAGTACCGGCAAGACTTCGACCGACGGTCCCAAGAGGGATAAACGAGAAAAGAGGAGTACCCATGCCCAAGCTGACTGTGGAAGGTGTAGGCGATTTCGACGTGGATGCCGGCAAGCGGCTGGTTCTGGCTCTCACCGACGAGGCGGGCATCGATCAATTGCACGCCTGCGGCGGGAACGCCCGTTGCACCACCTGCCGGGTGGAGTTCGTCGACGGTGAGCCGGCCCGGATGACGGCCGCGGAAAAGAAGGTCCTGGAGATGCGCCGGGTGACCGGCGTCCGCTTGAGCTGCCAGATCCGTTGCGACCACGAGATGACGGTTCGGATCATCAGCCGGCTGGAAGGAAGCGGACGGCGCGACGCGGGCCGCCGGCCGGCCGACGAGATCCAACCCCAGCCGGTGGAGTACGTGGACCGGGCCTGAATGGAGGCTTTCCTTGCCGCCGCTGACGGGGTTTCAGTCCCTTTCGATCAGGAGTTGGTGGCCGGTCTCCGGGGACCCACCCGGTCCCGCACCTTAGGATTGGCCAGCGACATGGGCCACTCCCCCCTGAAGATGCGGGCCGCTTCCTGTCCCATGATGGTGGCGCCACGATTCCAGATGGCGTCCGAGAGCCCGGCCGAGTGCGGGGTCAGGACCACATTCTCCATTTCCATGAGAGGGCTGTCGGAGGGGAGAGGTTCCACTTCGAAGACGTCCAGGCCCGCACCGGCGATCTCTCCCTCTTGAAGCGCCGAAATCAGGGCCGCCTCGTCGACGGTGCGGCCCCGGCCCGTGTTGACGAAGAATGCATTCGGCTTCATGGCCCGGAAGAAGTCTTCGCCCAGCATGCCCCGGGTGGCGGGGGCGTTGGGCACGTGCATGGACACGAAGTCGGAGCGGCGGGCCAGCTCGTTCAGGTCCTGGACCAGATCGATCCGGTACTCCTGCGCGATCCAGGGGGGGATGTACGGGTCGTAGGCGATGATCTTCAGACCCAGAGCCCGGGCCTTCCGGGCAAACAGGCGGGCGATACCGCCGAAGCTCACCAGCCCCAGAACCTGTCCCACGAGGGGAGGAATGGGGTCGATCCGGCCCCAGAGGTCCGGCGTCCACTCCCCGTTTCTGACCCGGCGGTCCAGACTGACAATCTGGCGGGTGCAGGCCAGCAGCAGCGCCAGAGCGTGATTGGAGACCTCTTCGGTGCAGAAGCCGGGCGTATTGACCACCATGATTCCGTGCCGGGTGGCGTCGTCGATGTCGATGTGATCGACGCCGTGCCCCTGGCTCAGAATCGCCTGAAGCCTCTGGGACTGATCCAGCACCTGGGTCCGAAGCGGCACGCCGATCGTGACCACCACGTCGCCACGGCGAACCGCCTGAACCGTCTGTTCCGGGCTCGGCGAGAGGAGGACCTCCAACTCGTAGTCGAGACCCGATAGTTGAGCCTCCAGCGGGGAAGGGTCCTGGTCGACGATGGTCAGCCACACGAGACGATGTTTCGGCATGGTTTCACTCCTCCTGATGACTTCAGCGTTGCTTCAATTTCCGTTCCAAGTTCTCTCCGAGTAGCTGGGAAGCCCCTCCACTCCCAGACTCAGACTCCAGATGGCGCCCGTGGCTCCTTCACACACCAGCAGGTTACCCTCCCGAAAGACCGCGTTGGTGGGATACAGGCCGGGAAGCCGGATTCGATCCATCACCTCGGCGCCGGGAGAGACCACGGCGATCTGTCCCCGGCCGAAGAGCGTGACGTAGAGATCGCCATCGGCGGCGAACCGGATCCCGTCGGGACCGACCCGGCCCCGGAAGCGCACGAATTCCTCCAGCGGCCCGGCCAACGCCCCTGCCTGGTCCAGCGGCGCGCGCAGGATCTTTCCGCTGGTCGTCTCCACCACGTAGATCCCCTTCCCGCCGGGATGGAAATCCAAACCGTTGGTGAACTCCAGGCCGTCTGCCAGGACCTCGGCGGTTCCCTGCTCCGTCACCCGTGAGACGGCGCCGGAGGGCCGGCCGCGCCACGCCGAACCGGGATCGGTGAAGTAGACCTGGCCGCCGGGACCGAGAAGGATCTCGTTGGGTCCCCGAAGCCGGCGCCCATCGCCGTAGCGGGTGCAGAAATCCTCCAGCGATCCATCGGGTCCGGCCCGAAGAATCTTGCGCAACTTGTGGTCCGATACGAGGAGGCTCCCGTCCGGATTCACCACCACGCCCTGGGGCTTGCCGCCGGTGGTCAGGAAGCGGGATACGTGGCCGTCCGGGGAGATTTTGGACACGTGGTCGGCGCGGCAATTGGCCACGAAGAGGTTTCCGCCGGCGTCGAAGGCCGGGCCCTCGGGCATGGAGAGGCCCCGGGCGAACAGGGTCGGCTCCTCCAGATCCCGCCTCCGGGAGAGGGGGCCCCGAATGAGGGCGGGTGCGTTCCGCCGCGGCAGCGGCAGCTCGACCTGACGCCCGGTGCGAGCCGAGAGATAGGCGGCCTCCATGATCTCCACGCAGCGCAGGCCGTCCCATCCGGTGAGCACCGGCTCCCGGTCCTTCAGAATCCAATCGGCGAAGCTGGTCAACTCTTCGGTATAGGCGCTCCGGAAACCGGCCTCGTTGTCGAACCCGTGCCGCTCCTCCCAACCGCCGCGACTCCGAATGGTGACGCTGCAATCGCCGGGATCGTAGAGGATTCCGCCCTGCTCCAGCACGATATGCACGCCGAAGGACTGGCGAAAGGTCCGAATCGGAGAGAAGGGGCTGACCTGCAGCGTGGCCACCGCGCCCGACTCGAAGTGGATCAGCATCGAGATCTGGTCTTCGAAATCGCTTCGATGATCCGTCTTCACCGGACTCCTGGCGAACACGTTCCCCGCCTCGCCGCAGATGTGCCGCAGAAAATCGATGTCGTGGACACCGGAGGCGTGAAGCAGCCCTCCTCCCCGGTCTCGCCGCAGCCACCAGCTCCACCAGTCCCGGTGGTAGAAGCCGTTGATGTTGACCGCCATCACCCGCCCGAGCCGGCCGCTGTGAACCACCTGGGACATCTTGGCGTACTGGGGGCGCAGCCGCCGTTTGTGGCCGACCATGAGCTTCACGCCGGCCGCCGTCGCCGCCTCCATCATCTGGTGGCACTCCTGGACGTCGAGCGCCATGGGCTTCTCGCAGAAGATGTGCTTCCCGGCGCGTGCCGCCGCCACGGCCTGAGAGCAGTGCAGATGGTTGGGTGACGTCAGCAGGACCGCGTCGGCCGAGGAATCGGCCAGAACTTCGGAGAAGGAGCCGTATACGGAAGTCTCGAGGTGGGAGGCCAAGCCGCCGGCTGCCGCCCCGTCGAGATCGTGGCAGCCGGCGACCCGGTACGGCTCCAACTCCCGGATCAAGCGGGCCATGTGAGAGCCGAAATTCCCGCAGCCCACAACCGCGATCGCGACTCGCTCCATGCCTTTCCTATGCCGCCCGGGCCGCGCCTCCGAGCTTTTTCACGGAAGGTGCTCCAAGCGCCAGAAAACACCACTGACCATGGCGATGTTCCGGCTCAGGTTGCCGTGAAAATAGACGCTGAGAAAGCGATTTTCGGAGATCTGCACGCTGGGCGCCGTGAAGGAATGTCCGGGAGGCCAGGGGACCAGCACGAATTTACGGGATTGGTTCATGGCCGTTGTCCCGTTTGCCGTGCCGTCGAGCCAGCGCCGGCCGCCGTCGAGACTGATTCTGGCCAGGAGGGTTCCGTCCGGACCTCCACCCGGGTGCGCCCCCTGATGGGTCACCACCACCCGGTCGTCCGCCGTCCAGAGGATGGTCCCGCGAATCTCGTAGTATCCGGTGAGCCCTCCTGCAACCTCGGCGAACGTGCGGCCGCCGTCGCGCGACTCCAGCAGCAGTCCGTTCTTGTAGATGGAGGGATAGTTGGACTCCGTGCTGGCCGGGGCTCCCGTCTTCTCCAGCGTCTCCGACCTGTCCTCGCCCGCCAGCAGGGGCCTCTGGATCCGGGTCATGGCCAGGATGCGGTCCGGGTCTGCGGGATCGACGGCATAGCCCGCCTCGGAGGCATATCCGTGCACCAGGCTCGGTTCGCCCCAACTCTTGCCACCGTCGCGGCTCCGGAACAGAAAAAGGCCCCCCACGTCGGCTCCGGGCGAGACCAGTCCATCCTCCATCAGGGACGGGTCCTCGTAAAACCAGGGGATTCGCCGCAGACCGGCCGAGAACATGAGGGTCCCGTCGGGCCGCTCGATGAATGTGTTGTAGTCGTCGCCGGTCCAGTTGTAAGGCCGCCGGCTCGATTCCGGGGAGAGATCGGAGACGTCGAGCGCCGTCGTGGTCCAGGTCCCGCCCGAGTCGGAGGAATAGCGCACCACCAACTGCGAGGAGTCCTTGACGTGGTCCGCCAACCAGAGCCGTCCGTCGCGGGTGACACCCAGGGCAAATGCCCTCTCGGCCGGGATCAGGCTCCATGTCTTCCCTTGGTCCCGGCTTCGGGCCAGACCCCCGGTCTGGGTGTTCACGAAGATGGACCCGTCGGGATGCCGTACGATTCCCAACATGCCCCGGACCAGCTGCGTGCCTTGGGGAACGATATTGACCGTCTCACCGATCTTGACCCGGACATGCTCCCAGCCGGCCGCGTGGACCGGTACCGGCAACCATGCCAGGCTCACAGCACACAGCAACAGTCGTCTCATCGCACACGCCCGTCCCGGCCCAGTTTACTACCGCCCCGGCTGCAAGAATACAAGGGAGAGAGTGACACACGAACGACCCGGCAAGCGGCGTCTCGATCGGCGCCGGTGCTTCAATCCCGGTAGGGGTCGAACTCGCCCGCGGCGGCCATGGCCACGCCGATGGGGTCGAGGGTGTGCAGGATCCGGATCGTGCCCCGGTGCGCGTCCAGGACCTCGGGCAGCCGTTTGTAGCAGTGGGGCGATTCGTCGGTGCCGGCCCCGCGGAGCTCGACGCCCATGCCGCGGACCCAGGCCAGCATCATGTCCCGGCTGATTTCCCCCGCCGAGATGCGGATCCGCTTCCCCTTCCTGAACCGGGTCCGGCCGGCGGCACGGGTCCGGGACATGACCCGCCCGGCGCCGTGGACGGTGGAATAGAGGGCCTTCTCGCTCTCTTTCGAGTCGACTCCCTCCAGGATCACCGAAGGGTCGCCCATGGAACCCCCCACGAACCCTTTTTGTCCGGGAAAGGCGGGAGTGGCTCCTTTTCGAACTACCCACAAGCGGCGGCCGCCATGCTCCTCTTCCCAGGCGAAGTTGTGGTGGTTGTGAACTTCCTCCAGGATCTCCGCTCCCAGAATGGAAGCGACCTTCTCGCACACCCAGTCCCGGCCCGCGTAGGCATAGCGGCCCGCCAGCTTCATGCAGGCCACGTATTCGGCCCCCATTTCCGTCTCCGCGTCCAGCAGCACCGGGTCCACGTGCATCCCGTTTTTGCCGCCTCCGGCCTTGATGAAGTGGGTGGCCAGCTTGTGACCCAGACCGCGCGACCCGAAGTGCACTCCGGCCCAGATCCGCTGCCGTTCGTCGGAGAAGAGGTCGACGTAGTGGTTGCCGCCCCCGATGGTGCCCAACTGTTTTCGGGCGACCGGTTTCAGCCGTTGGGCCGCCGGTATCTTCCAGGCCGGATCGTCGTCGAAGAGATCGTGGTCGACCGGCTCCCGGTTGACCCGGCCCACACCGAAGGAGAGGGACCTCGAGATCTCATCCATGAGGGACGGGATGTTCTTCCGGATGTCCCCGTAATCGCAGTCGAGACGCACCGCCTTGTTGCCGCAGGCGATGTCGAAACCGACGCCCGAAGGGCTCACGCGGCCCTCGTAGGAGACGACTCCGCCGATGGGGACCGCGTAACCCAGATGATGGTCCGCCATCAGGGCGCAACTCTCCGCCTCCCCGGCGCAGTTCTTCATCTGAAGTACGGCGTTCTCCTGGGGATCGCCCCACACCGGAATGTCGCCGATGAACCGCATCTCAGGGAATCGAGAATCGCGATCCGCTTATTCGGACAGGCTGACCTGGCGCCCCTTCCAGACCCGTTCCAGAAACTGGTCCCGGCCTGAATTCCAACGGTAGTAGCGGTAACGAAAGGAGTTCTTCTTGTAGTAATCCTGGTGGTAGTCCTCGGCCCGGTAAAACCGGTTGAGTTCCCGGATCTCGGTCACGATGGGCCGATCGAACACGCCGGATTCCTCCAGGCGCTTCTTCGATTCCTCGGCCAGCTTCCGCTGCACCTGGTCCTCGTAGAAGATGACCGTCCGGTAGTGCGGTCCACGGTCCACGAACTGACCGCCGGCGTCTGTCGGATCGACGTGCTTCCAGAACACCTCCAGCAACTGGCTGAAGGTCACCCGGGACGGATCGTAGATCGCCTGCACCGCCTCGACGTGGCTGGTCCTGCCAGCGGAAACCTGCTTGTAGGTCGGGTTCACCTCGGTTCCGCCGGCGTAGCCGGAGATCACCTCCTGGACGCCGTCCACCTTCTCCAGGTCCGCCTCGACGCACCAGAAGCATCCGCCGGCCAGCGTCGCCGTCTCCGTCTCCGCGGCGCCGCGAGCCGAGTCGTCGCTTGCCAACTGCGCCCAAGCGTCGGGACCGAGCAGGAGCGCCGGCAGAATAATCCCGATCACGCCGATCCCGAATAGATGTTTCATGGTCCGACTCCTCTGTTGCAGGAACATTGTTGTGACAACTCCCTGTCATTTTGACTACCGGCTTCGAAGGTTGTCCAATTCCAGGGCCTGGAAGGACGGCACCGCGTGTGGTTTTCTTAAAAATCGCGCATCATGATGAACTCGATCTTGTCGCGACCGGAGAGAGTTATGGATTGCAGACGACCCGCGCAGGAGTGGAACTGAGATGGCTACGCTTCGGCCGTCCCCGGAAGCGTCGTTGGCCGCGTTGGACGAGGTCCGGCGGTGGGTGCCGCCGACTCCCTTGACCCTGGAGGAGGAGCTGTCCCAGCTCTTGGGAACCAAAGTCTACGTCAAGCATGAGTACGAGAGTCCGGTCCGGTCCTTCAAGATCCGCGGGGCCGTAAACCTGGTGGCCGACCTGGCATCCGATCCCGGAATCACCCGGCTCTACACGGTCTCGACCGGGAACCACGGCGCGGCTATGGCCTACGCCTGCCGGCAGTACGGGGTGGCGCTGACGGTGGTGGCGCCGGTGGGGGCGGACGAGAGCAAGTTGGCGCTGATCCGGGAGTTCGGAGCCGACCTGGAACTGCTGGGACGTGATCTGGACGAGGGCAAGGAGATGTTGCTGGCGCGCGGTTTCGAAGCGGGCCATCTTTTCATCGAGGACGGGAAGTCGGCCCGGATCGTCGAAGGGACATCCACCATCGGCCTGGAGCTGGCCGCCCAGCAGCCCGGCTTGGAGGCGGTCTTCGTACCGGTGGGAAACGGCGCGCTGATCGGAGGCCTCGCCAGCAGCCTGAAGGCGGCGAACCCGGCGGTTCAGATCATCGGGGTCCAGTCGGAGAAAGCGCCCTGCATGGCCTTGTCGTTCGCCAACGGAAAACCGACGGACACCGCGACGGCCGAGACCTTCGCCGGCGGCATGGCGGTCCGGGTCGCCATCCCCGAGGCCGTGGAACTGATGCTGGAGGTGGTGGACCGGATGGTCGTGGTCACCGAGACTGAGTTGAAACGAGCCATGCGCCTCTTCCAACGGGTCACGGGCACCCTGCCCGAAGGCGCCGGCGCGGCCGCCCTCGCCGCGGCGCTGAAGCTCCGGCGACAGTCGCAAGAGGGTGAACGCTGGTCCTGGAACACGATCTGCCTCCTCGCCAGCGGCGCCAACGTCGACTCGAAGCTGGCCCGCGAGGTGGAGAGCCTTCCTCTCTGATCCCGCCCCTTACCGGATCAGGATCTCTTGGACCACTTGGCCCGGCGGCGGCGCGGCTTGGGCCACGGCAGGTTCACCTGCTCCCTCAGAAACGACTTGAGCCGATCCTGGAGTTCCGCCGGGACCTGAGCGTCCTGATCCCGCAGTTGTTGGACCATTTCCGTACAGGAAGTGTAGCTGCGGAGATAATGCTGGCAGGGCGGACAGGCGGACAGATGTTCGTCCAGCTTGCGCCGGACCTCGGGGTCCATGGAGCCGTCGGCGTAGTCCAGGAGCAGGTGGATGCAATCTTCGCACGTGAGCAGATCAGTGCGCCGATTTCTGAAGCTCATGTCCTTCCATCATGGTAGCGAGCCAACTTCTCCCGCAAGAAGAGGCGGGCTCGATGAATCCTGGTCTTGGTGGTGGCCTCCTTGAGGCCCAACAGCGACGCGATCTGCCGAATTGGGTAGCCGTCGATATCCCGGAGCACCAGCGGGGCTCGATATTGGAAGGGCAAGGACTGAATGGCCTCGTAAAGTTGCGCCGCAAGCTCCCGATTCAGGTACACCTCCTCCGGGTCCCCGGACCAGCCGAAGATCGGGTAGGTCAACTCGCCATCCTCCCGGAAACGGGGCATCCAGTCGTCCAGTTGGATCTCCCGGTAGCGCCGGTGCTTGCGCAACCACATGATGCTGTTGTTCACGGCGATCCTCTTCATCCAGGGCCAGATATCGCTCTGCTGCCGAAAAGTGTCGATCTTGCGGATGACCCTGAGCAGCGTGTCCTGGAGGATCTCCTCGGCGTCGGACGGGTTCTTGGTGTAGTTGAGGATGACGCCGAAGAGGGGGCGGGAAAACTGATCCACGAAGGTGTCGATGACCTCAGTGTCCCGGCTTTTGAGGCCCTCTATCAGGTCCCCTTGTTCCAGCGGTTTCCCCTTCATGACAACATCTAGATTACCGGGTTCCCGGCCCGATTCCAAATTGAGTTCGGACCCCCCGATTGCTACGATCTCACCATGAGGGCGGCGGTTTGCGGACTCTCGTTTCTGGTCCTGAGCCTGCCCGTTTCCGGGGCCGAACGCCAGTCCGGGCGCCGGGATCCCGCCCGGCCCGAATATGAGCGGAGCCTGGCTCACCGCGAGGATCGCCAGAACCTGATTCGGGTGGTTTTCAGGAACGGACTGACCCTGCTCATCGAAGAACATCCCGCGGCTCCGCTGGCGTCGGTGGTCACCCATCTGCGCGGGTCTGACGGGACTCCCCGCGAACGGCGCCGGGAACGGTTGCTTTCCCAGCTTCTGTTGGCCAACGAAGAGCTCAAGACCCTGAGTTTCGAGGCGGCCTTGCAACTGAGGCCGGAAGAGGAACTCAGGGGACCGTCGTTCGTCTCCACGGCGCCCGCCGACCATCTGGAAGACGCGTTGAAGGCTCATGCCCATCTGCTGGATCCGCCGGCACCCTCGGAACTCGAGTTGGAACGGGCCATGGCGGCGGTGGCGGAGCAGGACCGCACGCTCCAACACTCTCCCCGGGAGTTTACGCGGGCCAAGTTGTTGGAGAGCGTGCTGCCCGGCGCGGCGCCTGCGAATCATTCTGAGGAACTCCGCGAATCGCTGGTCCGGCTGCACCAGGAGCGCTACCACCCCTCCCGGCTGATCCTGTCCGTCTCCGGCGCGGTGCTGCGGAGCCAAGTGCTGGAACACGTGGTCCGCATCTATGGGAGCCGTCCCGGGGGGAAGCAGCGGATCCGGAGGCGGGCGAAAAAGCCTGAAAGGGAGCCTTGGCGTCCCCCGGTGACGCGTCTGACCTACCGCCACCTGACCGGGAAGCTGCAGCAGGCTCACGTATTGCTGGGTTACAGCATTCCGGGTCTCGCGCATCCCGATCACGAAGCCCTGCTGCTGCTGGCGTACCTCCTGGGTCAGGGAAAGAGCTCGTTGCTCCACCAGAGGCTGGTCCAACCGGGAACGGCGTTCTGGTCGCAGTCCCGGGTCGAGGCCGATTCCGGGACGGGCCTCTTCCGGGTTTCCCTGGCGGCTTCTCCCGACCGGATCGACCGGGTCGAAGTCGAGACCCTGGCCGTCGTGGAGGACATCAAACGGCAAGGAATCACGCGGGGCCTGCTCAACCGGGCCAAGGCTCTCTTCGTAAAGGACTTCTACCGGGACCAGAACAGTCTTCTGCAGCGGGCGGTCCGGCAGGCCAGGATGGAGGCGGCCGGCCGCTTCTGGCAGGGACCGGAAACCCTCGACCGGGTCCAGTCCCTGACTTCGGCCCAGGTACGGGAAGCCGCTTCCAAGTACTTGAAGACCGACCGGTTGGCCGTCGTGGAGTACTACCCCGAGACCGCGGAGAAACGAACTTTCTCGGCGTCTTCGTTCCAGGAGATGCTGGACCTGCTGGTGCCGCCGGCAACTCTCCGGCAGCAGGATTCCCCCCTGAGGTCGGCGCGGGGCGATGACTTTGAGCCGGTGCGATTTCAGCCCCGGTTCTCGCGGCCCGAATTCAAGTCCACTTCGATCCTGAGAGGACCCTCGGTCTACTTCCAGGAAGAGCATACGGCGCCTCTGGTTCACCTGGGGCTGTTCTTTCCCGGAGGCCGGATCCAGGAGTCGGCCGGAAACGCCGGGATCACCGAGCTCATGGTCCGGAGCACGCTCCGGCAGGCGGTGGAGGAAAAGGGGGAGCTCCGCTGGTACGACCTGGAGCTCATGGGCACCGACATCCAGGTAGTCAACGAACCGGACTTCTTCGGCCTCCGCTGCACCGCGCTGTCCCGCCATCTTCCGGAGCTCATGGAATTCCTGATCGATTGGTACCGGGAGTCGGCGCTGGACAAGCAGTCCCTGATCCTGGAGCGTCAACAACTGCTTGCCGAGATCCGGACCTGGCAGGATGACGACCGTTCCCGGCCCCTTCGCCGAACCCGCACGCTCCTCTACGGGTCTCATCCGTATGGCCTGGACCGGCTGGGGTCGTGGGAGTCGGTCTCACGGCTGGAACTGCAGAACGTGGACGAATGGCTCCGGATTCGGATGCAGGGCGTCCATCCCTGGATCTTCATCCTGGGAGATATCGAGGGGACCTCCTTCCTGGACGACTTCATCTCGCAATTGGCCAACAGCCGCTTTCAGCGCCGCCGGGCGTTACGCAAGGAGGACGAAGAGGAGGTCGGGGAAGAAACTGATCCGTCCGGTCTCGACCCGGCTATCGTGGAGCGGGAGGGCGTGGTCATGGTGGGCTTGCCCGGACCCGCCTTCGGGAGCCGCGACTCCTATGTGGCCGACGTTTGGAAACACCTTCTCCTGAGTCCTCAGATCCGGGACCTGGTTCCTGCGGGAAGCCCCACACTGACCGACCCGGACCTCCAACTGCAGTCGACATTGGGCCGCAGCGCCCTGTTCGCCTCGGTGTCATCCGTCGAGGGTCAGGAGAAGGAGGCTCGACGCGAGTTGTTGACGTTGCTCTCCAGCCTCGCCAGGGTCCAGTTCTCCAGGAACGACGTCCTGAGCGCCATCGTGGGCGCCATCACTCACCATCACGCTCTCCGCCAGGATCGGCAGAACCTGCTCCTGCACCTGGCCTTGAGAGCCTTTTCCAAGACCGACTCCCGGCCGCGGCGGGAGTACGTTTCGGTGATCCGAAACGTGACACCCAGCCACATCCGATCCTTTGCCAACCGGTACTTTCCCGGAACGGTTCAGGGAGGCAGTTGAGAAACGGTGCCTCTTTCGCCAGGAGACCGGCCGGGATGAACCCGATCCTAGACGACTCGCGCGAGATCCGGAGGCGCGACACCCAGGACATGCTCGGCTACCTGGGGCGGTTCGACCGTCAACTGGAGCAGGCGCTGAAGATCGGAGGCCAAGTCGATTTACCGGCGTGTCCCGGGGACGTTCGATCGGTGACGGTCAGCGGGATGGGTGGGTCGGCGGCATCCGGGGACTTTCTGCAAGCCTATCTGGGCCGGGAACTGAAAGTTCCGTTGTGGGTGAACCGGAACTACGGCGCTCCGGGATTTACCGGTCCCCGGACTCTTTCGTTGCTCTGCAGCTACTCCGGGGACACGGAGGAGACGGTGTCGGCCTTCCAGGCGGCCCATGCCGCGGGAGCCCCCATCGTCTGTATCTCTTCGGGCGGCACCCTGGCCCGCCTGGCCCGGGACCATGGACACCCGTGGGCCCGGATTCCCGGCGGGCAGCCTCCCCGATCGGCTCTGGGGTACTTGTCGTTTCCCTGTCTGGCGGTCCTGAGCCGCCTGGCCCTGATTCCGGGCCGCGACCGGGCACTGGCGCAATGCCTGGATTGGGTCCGGGACCGGATCCGGGCGTACGGGCCCCATCAGCCGGCCTCCGCCAACCCGGCCAAGCAGGCCGCACAAGCCCTCCACGGGAAAATCCCCTTCGTCTATGGGAGCCAGGACCGCCTGGAACTGGTGGCCCGCCGCTGGTGCGGTCAGTTGGCGGAAAATGGGAAGCAGCTCGCCTGCTGGAAGGCCCTTCCCGAAATGAATCACAACGAGGTGGTGGGTTGGAGACACCCCCCAGACCTGTTGGAGCGTATACTTCCTGTTTTCCTCAGGGACTCGGAGGACCATCCCCGGATCGGGCTCCGATCGGATTGGACCCGGAGGTTCCTCTCCGGGCGTTCCGGGACCACCCTGGAGTACCGGGCCGAGGGGGAAAGCTGGCTGGACCGACTGCTGATGCTGATTCTGTTGGGTGACTACGCCAGCGTCTACCTGGGACTCCTCAACGGGGAGGATCCCAGTCCGGTGGCCGCCATCGACGAACTCAAGACCGAGCTGTCGGGAACCCAGGAAACAAGTTAACGCTTACCGGAGACTCGATGAATCCAGAGCTGTTTCGAGAATACGACATACGGGGAATCGCGGACACCGACCTGGCGGACGATTCGGTGGAAACGCTGGGCCGCGGCCTGGGCACCTACTTCGTTCGGCGCGGGGCCGCTCGAGTGACGTTGGGAAGAGATGTCCGCCTGAGCTCCACACGGCTCCGGGACGCCCTGGCCCGCAGTCTGACACGAACCGGCCTGACCGTCATCGACATCGGGGTCTGTCCCACTCCCCTGCTCTACTACTCCCTGCACCGTCTGAAACCGGAGGCGGGTGTGATGATCACGGGGAGTCACAATCCCCCCGAGTACAACGGCTTCAAGGTCGCCCTGGGGACCGGCACCATCTATGGCGCCGAGATCCAGAAGGTCCGGAAGATCATCGAAGCGGCCGACTTCGCTTGCGGCGAAGGCAAATTGGAATCGGCGTCGCTGATGGAGGACTACCGCCGGCACATCGGGGAGCGGATCCCGCCCTTGGGGAAGAGACTGAAGGTCGTCGTCGACTCGGGCAACGGGACCGCCGGCCTGGTGGCGCCCGCCGTCTATTCCGATCTGGGGTGCGAGGTCCACGAGCTCTACTCGGAACCGGACGGACGATTCCCCAACCACCATCCCGATCCCACCATCGTGGAGAACCTTCAAGACCTGATGCAGGCCGTCCGCTCGGGTGAGGCCGATCTGGGGATCTCGTTCGACGGCGACACGGACCGGATCGGCGTCGTGGACGACGAGGGCGGGATACTCTGGGGAGACCAGTTGATGATGATCTACGCCCGGGAGATCCTGGAGCGGCGGCCCGGCACCACGTTCGTGGCCGAGGTGAAGTGTTCCAAGAGCTTGTACCAGGATATCGAGGCCCGCGGCGGACGGGCCGTCATGTGGAAGGCCGGCCACTCCCTCATCAAGGCCAAGATGAAGGAGGAAGGGGCCGTTCTGGGCGGCGAGATGAGCGGACACATGTTCTTCGCCGACCGCTACTTCGGCTACGACGACGCCATCTATGCGGGAGCCAGGCTCCTGGAGATCCTCGCCAACAGCGGGCGCCGGCTTTCGCAACTGCTGGAGGACGTCCCACCGACTTTCAGCACGCCCGAGATCCGGATGGACTGTCCCGAGGACCTCAAGTTCCGAATCGTCGGCCTGGCCCAGTCCTACTTCTCCGAAAACTACGAGACGGTGGACGTGGACGGAGTGCGAATCGTCTTTCCGGACGGCTGGGGCCTGGTGCGCGCCTCCAATACCCAGCCCGTTCTGGTGCTTCGTTTCGAGGCGGACTCCCCCGAAAGACTGGAGGAGATCCAGAGTCTGGTCCGGGGCAAGCTGGAGGTACTCAGCGGTGGGATCGACGCGGGTTGAGGCGGCGGACGCCGCCATGATCGCGGCCTCCAAGTTCCAGTCCTACGGCAACGACTACCTGGTGATCCGGGAAAACGATCTGACCCGCCGGCGTGCGGCCGCGTTGACCCGGGCCATCTGCCGGCGCCACTTCGGGATCGGCGGCGACGGGTGCGCCTTCGTCGAGCCGGTGAAGATCGACCGCTTCCGGATCCGGATCTTCAACCCGGACGGCAGCGAGGCGGCCATGTCGGGAAACGGATGCCGGTGCGCCGGCGCCTTCGTCCACCATCGGGGTTTGTCCCGCAAGCCGGACCTGAGTCTCGAAACCCTTTCCGGAGTCAAGATCCATCACCTTCTGGACCGTGGCGAATCTTCCTGGCGCTACCGCTCCTCGCTGGGTCGGCCCGCCTTCGTTCCGGAGGAGATTCCGATACTGCTGAAAGAGGAGTTGACCCAGGTCGTGGACCACTCGCTTCCGGTGGAAGACGCAACCGTGACCATAACGGCCCTGTCGGTGGGCAATCCCCAGTGCGTGGTCTTTGTCTCCACTCTGCCTGAGGACGCCGAATTCCGGCGCCTGGGGTCGGCACTCGAGGTGCATCCCGCCTTTCCCGAGCGGACCAACGTGAGCTTCGTCCGGGTCACGGGCCCCCGGAGTCTCCAGGCGCGAATCTGGGAGAGGGGCGTCGGACCGACCCATTCCTCCGGCACCGGTTGCAGCGGCGCCGCGGTGGCCGCCATCCACACCGCAAGGGTCGGATCTCCGGCCCGGGTCGGAACCGGGACCGGAGAGCAGGAGGTGGAGTGGCGACCGGGAGGAGAAGTTCACTTGACGGGACGGGTCGAATTCGTCGGAGACGTCCAATACCACTGGAGGGAACATGACGGGGAATGAGCTGCTGAGGGCCTTCGAGGAGGAGCGGGACTCCACGGTGGATCTGCTCCGGACGTTGGTGGAGCTGGAGAGCCCCACCACCGACAAGGCTTTGGTGGACGAACTGGGCTCCTTCCTCGCCGGCCACATGCGTGACTGCGGCCTGGAGCCGCGGATCGTACCCAGAGGAGAAGTGGGCGACATCGTCTGGACCGAATGGGGAGAGGGAGGCGGAGGCCGGATCCTGGTGCTCTGCCACCTGGACACGGTCTGGCCTCAAGGGAGCCTGGAGCGAATGCCCTTCCGGATCGAGGACGGACGCATTCATGGGCCCGGGATCTTCGACATGAAGTCCGGGGTGACGGCCACGCTGAAGATCCAGGAATTCATCTCCCGAGGATGGATCCGGCCCCGCCGGAAGGTGCGGTTCCTCTACACCACCGACGAAGAGACGGGCAGCGACGCCAGCGTGGACCTGATCGAGGAATTCAGCCGCGAGAGCGACCTGGTGCTGGTGACGGAGCCTCCCCTGCCCGGAGGCGTCCTGAAGACGTTTCGGAAGGGAGCCGGGATGGCGGCCATGAAGATCCATGGACGCGCCGCCCACGCCGGAGTGGAGCCGGAGCGCGGAGTGAACGCCGTCCGGGAGTTGGCCCATCAGATCGAGGCGATTCACGGACTCGCCTCCAGCCGTCTGGAGACCTCGGTCCACGTGACCATGGCGGAGGGGGGCACGCGGGACAACGTGATTCCCGAGTTCGCCAAAGCCACCATCGATTTCCGGTTCCGGACAGTGGAAGAGGGTCACCGGGTGGAGAACGGGCTGCACGCCCTGAAACCGAGGCATCCGGAGATCCGGCTGGAGGTCACGGGAGGAATCAACCGGCCTCCCATGATCAAAGGGGACGGTGGACAGCAACTCTTCGACCGGGCGCGCGAAATCGGGGACGAGTTGGGTCTGGACCTGGAAGAGGGCGAGACCGGAGGGGGAAGCGACGGCAGCTTCAGCGCCGCCCTGGGAGTCCCCACCCTGGACGGCCTGGGAGTGGACGGCGACGGAGCCCACGCCCTGCATGAGCACATCGAGCTGGAAGCCCTGCCCGTCCGGGTGGCGCTGCTGGCCCGTCTCGTCGAGAAGCTGTAGGGGGCAATGACATCAGCACAACGCCCATTTGACGACCCCCGTCACATCCGGGGTGAACAACGCAATCCATTCACAATGCCTTGCTCTGACCCACCAACCAGTCGACAGATTGACACGGCGATGGTATGGCCATACTATTAATCTATGGCCATACCAACGATCAAATCGACATATTCGCTGGACATCGAATCCATGCGTACGCTGGAGACACTGGCGAAACGCTGGAAAGTATCGAAGACCGAAGTGTTGCGCCGTGCCATTCGAATTGCAGCAACAGAAGGAAACTCGGGACACAATACGGCCCTCGGCGCTCTCGACCAATTACAGAACTCCGTGCGCGAGCGCAACGTCGATGTCAGTCGGTGGGAGCGGGACCTGAAGACCGAGCGACGCGCGGCTGCTCGACGGCTCTCTTCGAAACTCCGATGATCCATTTGGATACCAGCTTTCTGATTCGAGCACTGAAGGTCGGGACTCCCGAAGACCGAAAGTTGCGGGAATGGATCGGAAAGGGTGAATCGCTGGCGATGTGCACAGTCGCCTGGGGAGAGTTCCTGTGCGGCCCACTCTCCCGGCACGAGTTCGAATTGGCTGACGCGATCATAGGACCCCGCCGTGACTTCACATCGGAGCACGCTGCGGTCGCCGCCCGGATATTCAATGACTCGGGAAGGCGTCGTGGGTCATTGATCGACTGCATGATCGCGGCCGTGGCGCTCACCGACGGTGACCCGATCGCGACCACGAACACGTCGGACTTCCGCCGGTTTGAAAATTCCGGCCTGAAGATGGCATGACGTGACTCCTGGACATGCTTCGTGGAAGCCCCGGGACGCAGTGGATCAAGGTATGCAACCGGTTGGAAATGTGGACAGAATGAAAGTAGTACTTTCATTTTGTCCCCTCCAGCAGTCTCATCTCGGCTTTGGGGGGTCGACCTTGGCGGGC
Source organism: Acidobacteriota bacterium (assembly GCA_965116695.1). Taxonomy (GTDB): domain Bacteria; phylum Acidobacteriota; class UBA6911; order RPQK01; family JAJDTT01; genus JAJDTT01. The sequence goes on along the minus strand of OZ220706.1, from coordinate 4,408,739 downwards.
AGCAGTTCCAAAGGTTCCGATACCAAGCGCGTCCTGCTGAAATAGGCGCCGAAGTCCGGCACCGGAGACCTTTTCATGAAACACGTAGCGCGGTTGGCGTGCCTTGTCCTTGTTTTCCTGTCGGGTGCCCCGGGAATCGCCGGCGAGACTCCCAAGCCGACGTTGGAGATGTTCAAGACCGGCGATGCGCCTTGCTACGACCGCTCGGTGCAATCCCAGACCCCGGTCGTGGATACCCACGTGCATTTCCGGCCCTTCGGCGGCCCGGCGATTCCTTTCCAAGAGGTGGTCTCCTACCTTGAACGGACGGGAGTCCTCTTCGTCAACATGTACGGGATCGGCCAGAGGCTTCCAGTCGGTTCTACTTGCACCTACTACCTGGATTGTCCGGGCACGCCGGTCCGGCCCGGTTTGACGAACGACTTCGCCAATGCCGCCGACTCCGTCCGCCGGGCGCCCGACGGCGTCCACATCACACTGTCCATGACCTTCCCCGACCTGTCCCGGCCCGAGTCGATCCTTCCCGGCATGCAGCTCCTGGAGCGGGAGTACCCCGGCGCCTTCACCTGGATGGGCGAAGTCAATCTCGTGAAACAGGCGTTGTTCAATAACGGTCATCGACCCGTTCCGCCGGCCATGATCCCGGAGTGGGCCGCCTTCATGACGGTGCTGAGGGAGAAAAACATCCCACTGGCGATCCATGCCGACCTGGGAAACGACCAAGAGCCCACCCGATACCTGCCTTTGATCCAGCAGGTGCTGCGCCTCTATCCCGGCAACAAGATCGTCTGGTTGCACATGGGATTGTCCAAGGAACTGGTAAACCTGGACCCGGGCCAGCACATCCGGATCATGGAGTCTCTGTTGGACCGCTACCCAAACTTGATGGTGGATCTCTCCTGGCGCGTGGTCGACGACCACTACTTCTCCAAACCTGAGAAGAGGTCGGCCTATGTTTCGTTCTTGAACCGGAATTCGGAGCGGATGCTGCCGGGCACCGACTTCCTGGCTTCAGCAGACAAGGATTTCGAGGTCTACCGGACGGAGTTGCAGATCACCAGCCGGATTTTCCGTTACCTGAACGACGAGGCCTTTCGAAACATTGCCCTGGGCCAGAACTACTTCCGGCTGATGGGCTTGAAATACGTGGCGCCGCAAATTTGCGGAGATCAGCGTCCCTGATCTCGGCGCGGTCCGAAGAGCCGACGTTGGAGCCTGATGCCAACACCGGAATTCCAGATCTTCGGAACCCCTCACCTCGTCGTGATGGCGCTGACCCTGGCCGTTCCGATTCTGTTGGCGGAGGCGGCGCGAAGGGCGGCCTCGAAGACCGTGGCCGACGCCGGCGCCTGGCTCCTGGCCGGCACACTGCTGGTCAACGAATCGATCCACTGGGGTTACCGGCTCAACAATGTCGGTTGGAGCCGTTGCGTGCAGGATCACCTGCCCCTGCACGTCTGCGGAATTACGATCGTGTTGACAGCCGCGGTCCTGATCTTCCGCCGGCAGAGGATTTACGAGGTCGCCTATTTCTGGGGCCTGGCGGGATCCACGAATGCCGTCATCACCCCGGGGGACCTGGAAGCGGGGTTCCCGGACTATCGCTTCTTCCAGTATTTCATCGCTCACTCGGGCATCGTGGCGGGAGTCCTGTACGCCACTCTGGCTCTGAAGATGCGTCCGACGCTGGGCGGGCTCTTCCAGGCGTTCGTCGCCCTCAACGTTCTTGCGGTCCTGCTCGGCATCCTGAACTTCCTGTTGGGTTCCAACTACATGTTTCTCTGCCGGCCCCCCGCCGGCACCGAATCCCCCTTCTTCTTCGCCGGATGGCCCTGGTACATCCCCATCATCGACCTGGTCGCGCTGGTGATGTTTTTCGTCATTCTTTCACCCTTTGTGGTGGCCCAGTGGTGGGCCTCCCGAAGACCCGCCGGTCCGGCGTGAAGGAAAACCCGCCACCGGATTGTCCTCGGCGGGTGATCAAAGACCTCTGCTGACATCGATCACGTTGATGGAGATCTTTCTCCTCTCGTCATCGGTTAGCGTTTCTTCAAGGCGTTCCCGCAGTTCTTGCGGATTGGCGGGACGGCGTCCGGATGGGGACCGTCGAGTGAGGTGCGGACCAAACCAGAACACGAGATAAATCCCGTATCCGTCCGTGGCCGGATCTCTGGTGTACTTCTCGATCAGTTGAGCCCTGCATGCACGCCACAGGTCCGGATGACTGTTCTTCTTGATCTCTACCGGGACCTCGAAATCCCGGCAGGCAGTTCGTATGTCAGCTCGATTGTCCCTGGCGTACTGCCCTTCCGGCTGGGCATCGAGTCCTGGCGGGAGGCTTTGCCGCAGATCGGAGAGGATCGCATCCCGGCAAGAATTTTCGTGTTTCGGTTTACAAGGTCGGCCGTGAGGATCTTCGTTCCAATACTGGCGCCAGTCGTCGGTGTTGCCGGTCCGGATCTGTTTTCCGATCTCGTTCAGCCGGTCAACGACAAGAGCGGACAGGTCAGCGGCGTTGGCAGGTGATCCTCCATTCAACGTCCTGCAGACCTGGTCGATGCCGGGATGGCGGTAGCGGGCATCACGCCAAATCACTCGTTGGTCATCTCTTGCCCTCGTGAGCACATAGTGCCAGCGGGATAGCTCCAGATCGGAACAAAGTATTCGCAGACTGTTTCCTGCGGCATCGTCGGACGAAACGGCGAGATGTCGAATCAGATTGTTGAGAAGGTCCGAATATTTCTTCGCCGCGGTCACGACACCGTTCGGCCCCATCCAGTCGTTGGGACCGACACCGCGTCCGACAAGTCGGACTATGAGTTCGACTATCGGAATCTCTAACTCGGCCAGCGAAAGTGGCAGAGAGCTAAAGAAGTCCGAGAAGTGACGAATTCGACTTTCGTTACTCAAAAGATAATCGCTTAATGGCTTTTTGTGGATGCTTGGTGCGACGACGACACCCGCGGACAACCAAGTCACGCGCTGAGCGACATCCATACTGGTCCGCGACAGTTTTCTATCGATCAGTTGACGAATTGGAACTCTGTCGACATGGCGAAGAGCTGCCCAGAGCAGATGACGTAACGCCCCAATGTGTCTCAACTTGCAACGAACCGGAAAGGCATGCAACAGTGGCAGCGTCGCGTACTGAGCCACTCGAATAAACTGTTTATCGTGTGCGAGTTCCCTAAGTTTGCACAAGTCTTCGAGAAGTTCTCGATCGCTACTCAACTCCGAAACAGTGAATTGCATCAGAATTTCGGCCACGATCTTAGGCCGTGATTTTAGAACCTGAAAAAACCATTCCGGTTTGTAGTCCGTGAGGTAGGCACAAAAATAAAACGCCAGCGCTCTTCGCACACGATCATCTCCCCATCGGGATACACTCTCTTCCGTCGTCCTCTCAAGTTCGGCCAGACCCGCCAAATACGGCCAACCAAAGAGAGAAACGTGACCCTTTTTTCCGAGTCCGAGGATTTCCTCGACATCCGGAACGTCTGCTCGGCGTATCGAACCCTTGAGTCCATGAAGTACTGCAGCGGCTAGCCTGCTGTCGCCACCGAGGGATTTGGTGATGGCTCCCGGTCCCGAACCAGAATACGGATTGAAGACGTCACCGAAATACACTTCTGCCATCCGGTGAAGCAAGTAAGGCGGCGCCCGATTTTCCCCCAAGGCGGTCTCATTCGACCGTACAAAATTGAGCCATTTTTCCAATTCTTTTCTCCGCTCTTCTTCATATCCACCCATTTGGGGCAGTTGTTCTGGCGACATGGGCGACGGGAAATCGAATCGATCCAACCTTGTTTTGAAGAAATCGCTCGTATCCGCGTATTTTTGCAGAAGTTCGAGCGACAGATCAGCATTGTTCCACCGATGACTATGCGAATAGATCGCCTCGTCGAAAAGATATCCGGCAACCTCCGGTTTGGACTCCAGCAGAGCAACTGCCTGTTCCACGCACCAGCGACCGTAGTCCGCCGGTAGTGCTCCGCAAAGGCGCTTCGTCACCTTGAACGCGTAGGGCTTGATCTTGCCCGTTCCCGGATAACGGTGTAGGCCTTCGAAGAGGATCTTTTTCTGTAGGTTTGGGTACTGATCAAGCCAAGCGCCAATGCGAGCGACGTCGGTCGACCGCGCAAATGCAGCTACACCGAGCCAATCGTACACACGCTTTGTGTCCAGTTCGTCGCCATATGCTTCCAGACCCCGAGCCAGCAGTTCAATTGGAAAACGTCGAAACCAGGGACGTTCCAATGCAGGTTGTAATCGCGGCAACTCCCGGCACAGATTGTCGAGGAGTCCCATAACGTTTTCGTCGGTGGATTTTTCTAAAAGTTCACCATTCCAAAATCTCGAGTACCGGGCAAAGAGATTCAAATCCCCTTCCACGATCACATAATCCAACACCTCCGACGGCGATAGATCCCCTGGATAGAGCAAGTCGAGTAGGGTTCCGGTGAGTTGGTAATCAGGATCAGAAACTCTACCATTCCATATATCCTCCAAAAGCACCTTGAGTTCACTGGTTCTATTCTGTGTCTCTAGGCAGCGGATGAATGCGTCGAGAGCCAAGCAATTAATTCCCGGCGACCACGTCCCGTCCCGGACGATTCTGTGCAATATCTCGGAAAGAAACGCCAGCGGTTCGCCATTCAACATGACTCGCAGCACGAAAGCGGTGAACATCTGATGTTTTTCGCTTCGCGAGGAGTCGGTCAGAACGTGTCTGAGGGTATCTGTCATTTCTGGAGTAGCGATCGCTCCAAAACCGACTGCAATCCGAGGAGCAATCAGCCGAGGCGCCTCGCGATATAAAGCGCTCAGGAGTGCCCGTTTCTCGTGGTTTGAGAACTCGCCGACATCACCATACTGGCCAACACCAACAGGGTCGCGATCGATGAGTTCCGCCCGCGATCCTCTGCAATGAACCGCTAGCCATGCTGAGAAGCCCCTCATCTCCGTGACAACAGTTCCATCTTCTCCCGTAATCAGGGCGAGAGCCCGGCGGGCTGGAAGCCGAGCTTCAACAACGCCCGCCACGTACCGGGCGCCGAGGAACTCGGCAACGTGCCGGTGAATGGGGACGAAACGATCAACGGAGTCTCCCTTGAACAATTTCGTCTTGAGAGCTTGGCGGAGGAGCTCAGGAGAGGCATAGCCGCACCGGTCCAAGGGGGGGTAGTCTGCGAGTGGCTCGTTGGAACGTATGGAATATCCTGCAATCCCTGATAGAAGTTGAATGGCGCAAAGGCAACCAGCGGCGTCAAGGAGTCGGTCGGGTGGGGTCGGCCCCTCAGGCTCCGCCGCCGCTTGGTGTACCCTGCTGTGCTCTTGAACCATCTGACGGCATGCCATCTCAAAGGTCTGCTTACGGCTTTCCGGCCAGCGGCGACTGCCGCTAATCACATCGGCCAACATCTTGAGAGTTAGTGGGTTTGCGAGCAGGCCGTAGACCCTCTTCTCGTGAGCAGTCTGGATGAATTCACTGGGATCGGAGATGTCCCGCCGGGCCGTCAGGATTTCGACGATCTTTGAATCCGTTAACGGATCCAATTGCAAGACCGTCACTCCCCTCTCAGGCGAAACGGACTCCAAGTCTCTACGGTCGTTACTTCCCAACCAGTCTGCGGTGCGGCACGACAGGCGGAATTGAGGACGACCCAATGCGTCAAGGCGTTTTCGGATCTCATCGAACGGCGTGCGCACGTCTAACGATCCCGCGCGGACCTCATCGAGTCCGTCAACGAAAAGCGTCTTTCCGCGCCACTCTGGATGCATGTCCAAGTCGAAAATGATGAAATCTCGGGCCTTGATAAGACAGGCATCCTCCCCGTGTGCTCTACACTCAGACTTAAAGGCCTCCGTTTTGCCAGATCCTGGATCACCGAGAAGCACGTAGGCGGGTTCCAACCGGAAATCTTTCAGCGACCGGGATTGCCTTTTCCGTTTCCGTTCCTTATGCGCAGGCGGAATCTCCGTACAGGTGCGGGATGCGATGTAGTTCATTACTACTCGAACCACTGATGAGCCGGTGCCATGAGGAATTCGTCCAGCGGTATGCCGCCTTCTCCCACCAACAGAATCCGACTGGGCCGAAAACGCTCCCGGAAAGCGTCCAGCCCCCGCAGAGGCTTCGTCTTCGCTCCGCCCTTGACTTCGATGGCGACGATCCGGGGACCCCGCCGCAGGACGAAATCGACCTCGTGTGGACTCTCCCGCCAATAGTGGATGCGCATGCCCGGCGGGGCCGTGTTGAACAGGTGGGCTCCGACTGCGCTCTCGACGATACGGCCCCAAAAGGTACGGTCTGCCATGGCTTGGTCGAATGAGTACCCGGAACCGGCGGTCATCAACGCAGTGTTGAGGACGTTGAGCTTCGGGCTCGACGCCCTGCGCCGATATGGTTGTCGGAAGTACTTGGGCAACCCGGCGACCAAACCCGTATTGGAAAGCAGGTCGAGGTACCGGGCGAGCGTGGTGGTGTTGCCGGCGTCCTGGAGTTGGCCCAACATCTTGTTGTACGAAAGGATCTGTCCGGAATAGGCGGCGCCCAATTCGAAGAGCCGTTTCAGCAGCGCAGGTTTGTCCACGCGAGTCATGGCGAGGAGATCCTTTTCGATGTTCGGCTCCACCAGTGCGCCAAGGATGTATCTCCGCCATCGATTCGGATCCCGGACCAAGGGAACGGCTCCTGGATAGCCGCCGAAATAGAGAAATTTCGGCAGGTCGAAGCCAAAGGCTGACGACATCTCGTCGAATGACCAGTGCGTGACGCGGAGCGGTTCGAAGCGGCCGGCCAGACTCTCATTCAAGCCCGATTGCACGCGCAGAGGTGCCGAGCCCAGGATGACTACGTGCAACGGGCAGTTCCGGGCCCGGTCGGCGTCCCACAGGCCCTTGACGGTTTCGGACCACTGGGGAATCTTCTGGATCTCGTCGAACACCAGCACGAATTGCCCGGCTCGTTCCGCATCGAGACGGGCTTGCTCCCAGTTCCGGACCAACCAATTCGTATCCCGGACCTGCGTCAGAGGGAAACTCGGAGCCGGCCTGTCACCTCGGATTCGGAACCGCGGAAGATCAGGCTCGTCGACTGCCAGGTAGCGGCGGCAGGCAGGGCTGATCTGCTGCAGTGCCTGGAGCACGATGGTGGTCTTGCCGGTCTGGCGCGGACCGAACAACGCAATGAGACGATGGGGCGGCTCGTCCAACCGTTGGCTGAGAACGGCGACCTGAGCCCTCTGAAAGGATTCCACAAATCTAGTTTACTCTATTGAGTATTTTCTCTCAATAGAGTAATTCAGCACCATCGACGCTCATGTAAGCCCTTTTATGACTATCGTTTCCGATTCAGTCCGTCACCCGGACGCGGTCTGGAAGGCCCGGGCGCGGTAGAGGAAGTCCACCAGGTTCCCCTCGTGGGGTTGGAGCCAGTTGAGGCGGATGGTGGGGATGGGGCCCAGGTTGAGGCGGTCGATGTGGGGACAGTCCATGAGCTTCCGGCGGAAGGAGGGATCTTCCGTGATGCCGGTCACCACCAGGCTGTCTCCGATACGGTCCAGCATCTGGCTCTGGGGACATTCCACCACGCTGGCGAAGGGGAACATGTACTCCGTATTGGCCAGCGTGCCTTCGGGTGACGTGGAATGGATCACCGTGGGCCGCAAGTAGGAGCATCGCTCACGGGAAATCAGGCGGTCGCCGTCGCGGTACCGGGCCGTCACGTCCTCGACTCCGGGCTCTCGAAGCCCCTGCTCGATCCCCGAGTCGATGGCTTCTCCCTGGCCCTTCACCGTGAAGGCAGCCAACTGGGAATCCGGGTCCCGGGGATCCTTGGGCGCAATGGGTCCCAGTCGCCGAGCCAACGCGTCGGCGATCTCCCGCCCGTGGCGCGAGACCCAGATGCCGGAACAACTGATGCAACTGCGGCCGCTGTTGATCAGGACGCTGTCGAGCATGAGATCCAGATGGCTCTCCCAGTCGTCGACCAGGTCGTCTCCCAGCAGGATCTTGCTGAATCCGGGCCCGTGGACCTGGACCCGGGGATTGTTGCCGTACTGCTCGATGGTGGGGGTTCCGCCGAAGATGAGATTCCGCGTGCAGTGCTGGAGCACGGCCGCGCCCACGTCCCCCAAGCCCGGATAGAGGGAGATGGCGTTTCGGGGGATGCCCGCCTGGAAGAAGGCCTCGCTCATCCGGTACGGGGTCCACGGCTCCTGGGGCCCCGGCTTGAGGACCAGTCCAATCTGGAGGGGAATGACGGGGAGCCAGAGGCCGTGGACTCCGGGTGAATTGGAAGGGAGCACCATGCCCAGCACCGGAGTCGTGGCCTGAAAGCTTCGGACGACGCCGTTTTCCTCGCCGTACCCCGCGGTCAAAATGGAGAGATCGAGGCCCCGGGTCAGCGCGTCGAGAATCTGCTCCATGGAGGTCAGGACGTAGTGCAGCTTCTCCATGTTCTGCCGGCACATGTGCTCGGGCAATCCGGTGGTTGCCGACTGGTAGCGCACGAACTCCTCGGGAGTCTGGCTTCCGTCGCCGGCCGGCAGCTCGGCGGACATGAACAGGTCCGCCGCCTGGGAAACGCGGCGGATCAACTCCCGGATCGGGATCTCCCGGAGCGCGTCCCGGGCCCGCTGCCCTCTTCGCATGTCCCGGGCGATCATCCCGCCGATGGCCTGGCTGACTTCCGCCAGCGGCTCCCCGGTGATGAAGTGCACCACCTGGTCCACGTCCAGGCTCCTGTAGGGCTTGCCCCAGCGAAGAACGGGAAAATGAATCACGGATCGCCTCCCGGATAATGGCTTTCCAGTCTAATGCCGAAGAGGGCACCCACAAGGGGCACCCCTACGAATGTACCTACAAGGGGCGCCGCTACGAAGGTACTGGGTCCGTTTGTACAAGAATCTTGCGACAAGGAACTAATAGACTCCCACCGTCGTGGTGGCGGCAAAACGGTGAAAGGGGCGAACGCCGCTCACGCCGTCCCAGGGGTATTGAGCACAGGGGGGCTCCCGTTCCCCTTCGTCCCGCTCCAGGAACCGGGGGATGAACAGCTCGGGCGTCAGAGTGGTCAACAGGACCCGGCCCGTCTCGCCGTAACCGACGACTTTCTCCGAGTCGTCGAAGTCCACGACTCGCAACACCGCCCTGGGCTGCGGCGCATAGTAGGTGATCTTGTAGTTCTCCGCCGGGTCGAAGGCCTTGGAGGCGGCCAGCCCCATGAGGGAGTTCCCGTATGTCGGCGTCATGTAGACGCCGTCCAGGAGCTCCTCGACGGCGAATCGGTACCACTGGGGCGTAAACTCCGTCCCACCGGAGAAGATCCCGGTGATTCCGGTTTCGCGCAGACTGGTCCCCTGATCCTCCAGCCGGTCGCACAGCGCCTCCAGCAGCTTGGGCGTCGTGAAGAGGCAACGGATCTCGTGGCCGGCGCCGAGCAGAGTCATGGCCTGATCGATCACGTGGTCCTGGTAGGCCTTCAGGTGGTCCGTCCACCCCTTCTTGATGAGCTTGATGACCCAACGGGGGTCCAGGTCCACGCAGAAGCAGATTCCGCCGCGATGATGGGCCAGGTGCTCCACAGCCAGCCGCAGGCGGCGCGGGCCCGACGGGCCCAACATGAGCCAGTTGGAATTCAGGGGGAAATGCTCCGGGGGCAGCGTCTCCGAGAAGAGTTCGTAGTCCACCCGGAAGTCCCGCACGTTGACCCGGCTCTTGGGGGTTCCGGTGGTCCCTCCGGTCTCGAAGACGAAGACGGGATCCTGGGCATAGGCCCGGGGTACCCAGCGGCGAACCGGTCCGCCCCTCAACCAATCGTCGTCGAACAGGCCGAAGCGGGAGAGGTCGTTCAGGCCTTTGACCTCCTGGCGAGGATCCCAGTCCGCCTTGCCGGCCCAGTCGAGCCAGAAGGGACTCCCCGTCTCGGGGTCGAAATGCCACTGGACCATGGCGCGGACGTGAGCGTCCAATTCTTCGCGCCGGGACCGGGCCCGATCCTGCAGGGGTTCGGAACTCATGAAGGCGCAGTCTATCCCGGCCTCGAAGAGGGGGTCAAGAATCCTGCCGAGGCTCGAAAAACGCCTTAGAAAATGGGAGCTTTCACACCCTCGATGGCGACGTTCACGCAGGCGGGGAGGCCCGAATCGAGGGCTCGTTCCAGTGCCGTCCCGAGTTGCGACGGTTCTGCCACCCATTCTCCGTGGCCGCCCAGACCCTCGACCACCCGGTCGTAACGGGTCGGGAAAAGCTCGCAACCCACGGTTCGCTCTGGTCCGTAATGGTCCAACTGGAGCTGGTACTCGGCATTCCAGCGGGCGTCGTTTCCCACCACAGCGACAATGGGAAGCCCGTACCGCAGGGCCGTGTCGAATTCCAGGGCGTGGTATCCGAAGGTCCCGTCTCCCAACAGCGCGATGGCCGGTTCCCCGGGCCGGGCCAGCTTGCAGGCCAGAGCCATGGGGATGGCGCTTCCGATGGCACCCGACGGCCCGTTGATCAGGTTCACGCGGGAGTCCAGTCCGGCCTGCGCCCATTGTCCGAATTCCCCTCCATCGCTGACCACCACCGATCCGTCCGTCAGGAAAGGCCGGAGGGCTTCGCAGACCCGGAGAGGATGCATGGGGCTCTTCGAGGAGGACCGCCACCTTTTCCACGAGTCCGGCCTCTCCGAACGAGCCGACTCAACCGCGTGGCGCCAGGAAGCGAAAGCTGAAGCGCCGGTCTGCGATCCGCGGGCCAGCACCATGGCTGACGCGGCGGGGTCGGCCTCAAGACTCAGCACCATCCGGGGACGGGACGCCGCCAGGCTCGCCTCTGGGTCGATGCCGACGAACTTGCATTCCGGAGCGAACGGAGACCCTCCGAACCGGAGGGCGAAGTCCATCGTCTTTCCGAACAGCAGAACCAGGTCGGCGCGGCCCAGCAACCGGGAAGCCGCGTAGAGCCGCGGATCGTTGACGCCCCGGGGACTCTCCATCTTGAGGGCCGGGGCGCCGCAGGCGCGGGAGAGTTCCGTGACCGTCCGCCACCTCAGCGGCCGGGACATGGCCGCGCCGGCCATCAGGACCGGCCTCCGGGCCCTGGCCAGTAGCCGAAGCACGCGATCCGCGTCCTTTTTCGCAATCGGACCGCACAGGTCCAGTTGCGGGAGGGGGTTTGCAGGAGATCCCGCCTCTCCTGAGAGGACGTCACTGGGAACACTGAGATGAACCGGCCCCGGCCTCCCCGCGCCGGCCAGAGCCATGGCCTGCTCCAGAGCCTCTCCCGCCCGCTCCGGAGAATCGACCCGCCACGAAGCCTTGGTCACGGGAGCCGCAATGGCCACCTGGTCCATCTCCTGGAAAGCGCCCTTCCCCAACTGGTTCAAGGGTGAGTGCCCACTGATGAGGACCAGAGGCGACTCGGCCTGGCGCGCCACGTAGAGGGCGCCGATGGCGTTGCAATGCCCCGGTCCCGCCGTCACGACGGCGATCCCGGGAGTTTCCTGCAACCGGCCCCACGCATCGGCCATGTGCACCGCGGCCGCCTCGTGGCGGGTGTGGACCAGTTCCAGTTCTCGGCCGATGGTGGCGTCGTAGAGGGAGAGGATCTGGTTCCCCGACAGGGTGAAGAGCTGGCGCACCCCGCGTTCCAACAGGCAGTCGACCAGGTTCCCGGCAGCGGTTTGAGACATGTCTCGGATTCTTTTCCAGCGGCGGGTCGGCTACAATCCCAGCATTCGGAAGGGAGCCGAAACCCATGCCCATAGTAGAGCACCGCAGCCTGCCCGAGAAGCCGTGGAGACCCAACTACCGGATCTATGACATCACCCGCGACGGTGATGGCACCACCACCAGCAGCGTATCCTGGTCTCTGGTGGGAGTAGGCGCCGGGGCGCCGCTGCACTATCACGAGGCCGAGGAGTTCATCGTGGTGGAGGAGGGAACGCTGGAGTTCCGCCTGGGCTCCGAAACGCATCGGGTCGGTCCGGAGCACACGGTGGTCGTCCCGGCCCGCACTCCCCACGCATTCACCAACGTCGGTCCCGGCGTGGCCCGGATCATCGCCTTCTTCCCCGTCAAGGATCCCTTTCTGGGGACCACGTATCTGGAGGGTGAGCCGCCCACGGTCCATCGGGGCCGATCCCGTGTCCGACACCAGACTTCGGGCGGCAGGTCATGAGAATCGGACCGCGGGCGGAGAAAACGAATCGGAGGAACGTGATGAAGAACAGGAGTCGAGTCCTGCCGACGCTGATATTGTGTGCGCCGTTGGCACTTTCCCCTTTGGTGGCGGAACTCGCCGCCGCCGACTGGCCCCAATGGCGCGGACCGGCCCGCGACGGGATCTCCCGGGAACAGGGGATCATCACCGCGTGGTCCCAGCCCGGGCCTCCCCTGGTCTGGAAGGTGGAAGGGGGCGAGGGCTTTTCTTCCATCTCCGTCTCCCAGGGACGCCTCTACACCATGGTCGACCGGAACAACCAGGAGTGGGTCGTGTGCCTGGACACGGGCACGGGCCTGGAACTCTGGAAGGTGCTCTCGGCGGATTCGTACAAGGAGTACCAGGGGGGCAACGGCGCCCGGGCGACGCCCACCGTCGACGGTCCGCGAGTCTATGCCCTGGGAGCGACGGGAACGCTGCTCTGCCTCGACAAGCGTTCGGGAAAGGTGATCTGGAAACGGGAGATCCTGGAGGAGATGGGCGCCGACAACCTGACCTGGGGCGTTTCCACCTCTCCCCTGGTGGAAGAGAACATGCTCCTGGTCAACGTGGGAGCCCCGGGCGCCTCGGTGGTGGCCTTCGACAAGGAGACGGGGAAGGTGATCTGGAAGGCGCTGGACGAGGTGGCCAGCTACTCCTCCCCCATCGCCATCACCGTCGGCGGGATCCGGGAAGTCGTCTTTTTCGGAGGACGCGCCATCATGGGCCTGTCGCCGCGGGACGGGAAGCTCCATTGGAAGCACGAGTGGCGGACCACCTCGGACATGAACATCGCCACGCCCATCTTCGCCAACCCTTACCTGTTCATCTCCTCGGGACGGGGAACCGGAAGCGGCCTCCTGCACCTGACCCCGAAGGGCGACAGCGTGAGATCCAAGTTCGTCTGGACCTCGGAGATCATGCAGAACCACTACAACGGGTGCGTCCTGGTGGGAGAGTACCTCTACGGGTTCGACAACTCGATCCTCAAGTGCATGAGGCTGACGGACGGGGAGGTCCTCTGGGCTCATCGAAGTGTGGGCAAGGGTTCCCTGATCGCGGCCCAGGGCCACCTCATCGTCCTGGGAGAGCAGGGCCACGTCGCCATGGTCCAGGCCACGCCGGAGGGCTACCGGCAGACGGGAGTGAAGAAGATCCTCCAGCACCGGTCCTGGACTCCGCCGGCGTTGGCCGGAGGGCGGCTCTATGCCCGCGACCATCACCACATCGCCTGTCTCGACCTGAGGAAGCGGCGCTGACGTGAGTCGGCCCGAGTCGAAACCGAACGTCTATCCAACCCCGCCGCCGCTGCTGCAGCGCCCCACCATTTCATCGCTCTGGGCCTACCTGGGCCCCGGCGTGATCATCGCCTCGGTGACCATCGCCAGCGGCGAGCTGGTCTTCGCCTCCCGGAGCGGCGCCATCTTCGGCTACGGGATGCTCTGGTGCTTTCTCTATGCGGGCATCTTCAAGGGAATCCAGGTCTACACCGCTTCCCGGCACATCGTCCTCACCGGAGAGCATCCCATGACGACCTGGTGCTCCATGCCGGTGGTGGGAATGGCGTTTCCGCTGCTCATCGTCGGTCCGGCGGTCATGCTCATGCTGGTGGGATTCTCGGCCCTTCCCGAGATCCTGGCGACCTTCATTCATCGGCTCCTGGGAGGAGCCGTGGAGGGGGCAGGCGTCGGCCCCTGGCAACACCTGGAATTCTGGCTCAACGTCTGGGCCACGGTGGTCCTGACCGCCTGTCTGATCCTGGCGCTGATCTCCACCTACGACATCGTGGAGCGCCTCTCCACCGTGATCCTGGGGATCATGGTGCTCTGCATCGCGTCGGCCGTCGTGGTCCTGGGACCCCACATTCCTGACCTGGTCCAAGGGCTTTTTCTTCCTCGGGTCAGCGACTACCCGCCCTGGGTACTGGAGAAATATTCCCAGACATTCTCCGGGCGCAGTCCCTGGCTGGAGGTCCTGCTTTACATCGGTGCGGTGGGAGGAGGCAGCCAGGACTACGTGGGGTACATCGGCTTCCTCCGGGAAAAGAAATGGGGCCTGGCGGGGATTCGTGTCGCCGGCCGCGGAGAACTGGCCGAAGCGGCGCGGAATTCCGCCTCGGAGGTGGCCGAGCGCGCCCGCGTCTGGACCCGGGCGCCTCTGCTGGACACCACCCTCTCCTTCACCTTCGTCATCCTGGTGACCTTGCTTTTCGCCATCCTGGGATCCATGGTGCTGAATCCGAACCGGGCGATTCCCGACGGCAGCGAGTTCCTGACCGTCCAGGAGTCCTTCCTGACCACCCTGCATCCCCAACTCAAGTGGCTCTACCGGGTAGGCGTCTTCCTGGCCTTCATCGGGACCCTCTACGGGGCTTTCGAAGTCTATTCCCGCGTCATCTCGGAAGGGGTTCGCAGCATCTTCCCCCGTTTCGTGAAGCGCCCCTTTTTCAAGTCCCTGAGAACGGTGACCATCTGCTACTGCTTTCTGGGCGGCTTGCTGCTGGTCTGGCTCCCCAAGGAGATCGCCGGCGACGTGCTGGGACGCATCACGTTCACCGGAGTGATCAGCGGCGGGATCGCCGCCTGCGGACTCTGGTGCTTCGCCATGATCTGGGCCGACCGCTACCGGCTGCCGCCCCCATTGCGCATGAGCTGGAAGCTCAGGCTGGCCACCGGCGTCGCCGGCGCCGTCATGTTCTCACTGGGAGTCCGTGTCATCGTCTCCTACTTTCAAGGAAGTTGAATGAAGCTGAAAAAGTACGAAATCCACCGAGTCCATCTTCCGCTGCCCCACCCCATCGGCGATTCCCAGGTCCGCTTCGTGGATCACCGGGGAACGGTCCTGGAATTGGAGACCGACAGCGGCCTGCGGGGCGTCGGGTTTCAGGTCCAACAGGGGATGCCCACGGCCGCCCTGAAGGAACTGAAGGAACAATTCGAATTCCAGACCTGGCCTGCCCTGCTGGGGTCGAATCCCTTCACCGTCGCCAATCGCATCGATCGGCCCCGGGGAGGAAACGCCGGCGCCTCTCCCTTCGGCCTCGTCGTGGAGACGGCGCTCTGGGACCTGATGGCCAAGCACCTGGATCTCCCCCTCTACCGGCTGCTGGGAGGAACCCGGACCCGGGTTCGGGCCTACGGGAGCACCCTCGACTTCCACCTGACGGACGACGAGTTCCGGGCCAAGCTGATCCGGTTCCGGGAGCAGGGATTCAAGGCCATGAAGATCAAGGTGGGCCACCCCGACGTGGCGTGGGACCTGGCCCGGATGGCCATCGCCCGCCAGGAGATGGGGCCCGAACCGGACCTCATGATCGACGCCAACGAGGCGTGGTCTCCCAAGGAGGCCCTGCTGCGGCTCCACCGCTACCGCGACGAGGGGTTCGAGATCTACTGGATGGAGGATCCCATCGACCGCCACGACCTGGACGGCTACCGCATGCTCTGCTCCGAGATTCCCTTCACCCGCATCAACACCGGCGAATACCTGGGATTCTCCGGGAAGCGGCGCCTGCTGGAGGCCGCCGCCGTGGACGTGCTGAACGTCCACACGTCCATCTCCGAGTCGCGGGCCGCCGCCCGGCTGGCGGGCGATTACGGCATCCCCGTCTCCCTGGGCAACACTCCCCTGGAGACCGGGGTCCACGCGGCGGTGAGCTTCCCCGAATGCCTCTACATGGAATTTTCCGATCTGATTTGGAACGTGCTGGCCCAGGAGCCGATCCGCTTCGAAGACGGCCATGCCATCGCCCCCGATCGGCCGGGCCACGGCCTGGAACTGGACCGTGATGCATTGGCCCACTACTCGGTCGCGGGATAATTCTTCATGCCCAAGATCTTGTGCAAATGGGAGAAGAATCAATTGTAGGGGCGCCCCTTGTGGGCGCCCTCTTCGGACCAAACCGGAGCGATACACGACCCATCGGAGTGACGGCGTCTGGAATGGCACCGCTCCGGCTGCGAGATTGTTGTTCCGGCAATGCCGGGTCACGGATCAGCCCATCGCGCGGACTCCTCCGGATGTTCCGGAGAACAACCGATGCCTAGCTTTCGACCTGAAGCTCTGAGCCGGATCCTGCAACGCATCCTGGTGGCCGCGGGTGCGACGCCGCCGGAGGCTTTGATCGTTGCCTCGA
The DNA here is from genome assembly GCA_965116695.1 of Acidobacteriota bacterium. Classification (GTDB taxonomy): domain Bacteria; phylum Acidobacteriota; class UBA6911; order RPQK01; family JAJDTT01; genus JAJDTT01. The sequence continues at coordinate 4,392,418 of OZ220706.1, read as the reverse complement.
TGGGAGTCGACGCCCATCTCTCGGGCCACGATTCTCACGGAACTCTTTCTCTCTTGGGCTATGTGAACAAGATCTCCACCGGAGAAATCGTTCCCGGGGCGAAGGTGGAGGTGGTCCGGGAGACCGCCTCCACCCTGGTCCTGGACGGGAACTGGGGCTTTGGACACCTGGTGGTCCGGGAGGCCACGCTCCGGGGCATCCGGAAGGCGCGGAAAGCCGGGACCTGCGTGGTCAGCGTGCGCCACTGCAACCACCTGGGCCGCCTCAGCGACTACCTGAGAATGGTCACCGGCGAGGGCATGGCGGCCATCATGATGGCCAACGCCCACGGTCAGCGCGGCTTGGCGGCCCCGTTCGGCGGGATCGATCCCCGCCTGTCGACCAATCCCATGGGGGTCGGCGTTCCCACGGGCGGGACACCGCTGATCCTGGACATGACCACCACCGTCGCCGCTGGAGGAAAAGTGGCTCTGGCGCATAATATGGGGGAGCCGGTTCCCGACGGCTGGCTCATCGACAGCCGCGGGCGCCCCACCAACGATCCGGGCGTGATCCTGGAAGACCCTCCCGGTTCCCTGCTTCCCCTGGGGGGTCCGGCGGGCTACAAGGGATTCGGCCTCGGTCTCGCGGTGGAGGCTCTGGCCGGAGCCCTGAGCGGCGCCGGCTGCACCGACTGGGACCGGATCCGGGGCGGGAACGCCGTCTTTCTCAACGTCATCAACGTGGCCGGCTTCGCCCGTCCGGAGAAATTTCAGGCCCAAATGCAGGGCTTTCTGGAACGGATCAAGGCGTCCCCCAAGGCTCCCGGATTCGACGAGATCCGGATTCCGGGGGAGCGGGAAGCCAGGGAACGGCGAAGGCGGAGACGGGACGGCATTGTCCTTCCGCAGGCCACCTGGCGCGAGGTTCTGGAAGTGGCCGATGATCTGGGCCTGGACCTGGAAAACGATGAGGATGAATCGCCATGACACGAGACACGGAACAAATCGTCCAGCAGGCGCTCATGCACCTGGATCTGCAGGGTTGGTACGTACTGGAAGACGTGATTCCCGCGGATCGGGTCGGCGGGATCTGCCGGCACGTGGAGGAGACGGTGGCCCGGCACGGAACCGGAGAGAACATCCAGGGACTGGGCAGCCGAAAGGGACTCCTGGCCTTCGACCAGTCGTTCGCGCCCTACCTGGCCGACTCCCGCATCCTGGGGGTGGCCAAGGCCCTCTTCGGATCCCACTACCGGATCTCCTTCACCACCGCCCACATCAGCTATCCGGGAAACCAGCGCGGGAAGCTCCACGCCGACTGGCCCTTCAATCAACACAACGCGGGACACATCCCCGCCCCCTACCCCGATGCGGTCCAGCACCTGACCACGCTCTGGATGCTCTCTCCCTTCACCGAGGAGACGGGAGCCACCATCATCGTGCCGGGCAGCCACCGCCATCCCAACAACCCCACCGGCGACATCGGGGTGGACCCCATGGCGACCTTCCCCAGCGAGATCCGGGCCACCGGCGACGCCGGCAGCGTCCTGCTTTTCGACAGCCGGCTCTGGCACGCCATCTCCCACAACGTGAGCGACAAGGCGCGAGTGGGCATGGCCGTGCGGTACGCGCCCTGGTGGTTGAATCTCGACGTCCTGATGCCGGGCTCCGTGGAGCGGACCCGGATGGTGGACGAGACCGGGATCATGGACAACGCCGTCGTTCCCGTCCCCCGGCACGTCTACGACGGCCTGCCGGAGAACGTGAAGCCCCTCTTTCGCCACTGGGTTGCTTGAGGAGAAGTACCGATGACGACTCAGCGCACCCGAGTGGGACGCGAGGTGGAAGAGGCCTTGGAAGAGGTACTTGCCCATGTACGTGGTGAAACACCGCTTCCTTGTCGAATCGTCGAAGATCCGGCTGCGGAGCACGTCAGGCGCGAGGGATAGTCACGTTTTCGTCCCCCAAACCGTCCGCTCGCTGATCACCGTAGTCCCAATCTCAGACGGGATACGGCTCGTAGCGCTTAACCTTGATCCGGTCCTGGGTACGGCGTGCTTGGGCGAGAGTGTAGGTGGCCTGCAGCCTCATCCAGTAGTCCGCCGTGGACCATCCGAGCTTCTCAAGACGGATGGCCATTTCGGCAGAAATACCCGCCTTCTCATTGACCAGATTGCTCAGTGTCTGACGGCTCACACTGAGAAGTTCGGCTGCCTTGGTCACGCTGAGTCCCAGGGCGTCGATGCAATCCTGCCGGACAATGCGGCCCGGATGGGGTGGATTCTTCATTGGCATGGCTGCCTCCTCCTTGGCTTCGTTGGCAGTCAAGTCAGCGGCGACTCCGGCGCAGGATCCAGTAGACCGGAATACCGGTGCTGATGAGGATGACTCCCAAGCTGGCCTCGAAGGGCTTTCCCAGATACACCTGGGTCAGGAACCAGAAGTAGAAGCAAAGATAGAGCACCGGCACCACAGGGTACCCCCAGGTCCGGTAGGGCCGGTTCCAGTCGGGCCGCTTGCGGCGCAGGACGAAGAGCGCCGCCGCGGCCAGGACGTAGAAGATGCTGTTGGCGAAGATGATGAAGTCGGTGAGGATCTGGAAGATGGTCTTCTCTCCCGTCCAGCCCAGGAATTCGATGAGCAGCCCGGAGACGATCACCAGGAGCGCCGCCATTCCAGCCTGCACGATGATGGCGACGAAGGGAGTCCGGTAGGCGGCGTGGACCTTCCCCAACACGGGCGCCAGGAGGCGGTCCCGGCCCAGGGCGAACGGGATCCGCGTGGACAGAAGCAGATTGCTGTTGATCCCGCCGAAGGTGCTGCACATGACGACAGCCGCCATGGCCGCGGCGCCGAACGGCCCCAGCAGAGCCGCCACCATGGTCTCTGCGGCATGGGGTCCCGCCGCAGCCATCTCTTCCATCGAGAGCACTCCGTGATAGGCGATATTGGCCGAGACGTAGAGCACGATGAGCACGCCGACGCCGCCGATCATGGCCCTGGGAATGTTGCGTTCCGGGTCCCGGACCTCCTCGGCCACCGGCGTGATGCCGTGCCAGCCGTTGTAGGCCCACATGACCGAGAGCAGCACCAGGCCGAAGCGGGTCCCACCCGCCATGTCGCCAGCGGGATCCACCCTGGAACTGTAGTTGGCCCAGTCGATCCCGGTCTCGGTGATCGGCGTCATGAGAAACGGCAGCAGCGCCACCAGTCCCAGGAACGAGGCCTTGACCAGAGTCGTGCCCCCCTGCACCCATCCCCCCCAGAGGACGCCCCGGATGTTGACCCAGGTCAGAAGCAGGATCAGGCCCAGGGCAAGGACGATGGTCTCCAGTTGGGTCAGGGTCCTGCCCATCGAGAGGCCGAGAGCGCCGGCGAAGGCCACCGACAGGGCGCCGATGCTGGCGGGACGGTTGAAGAGGAACTCGTTCCAACTGAAGAGGAAGCCGGCGGGTTTTCCGTAGGCCTCCTTGAGAAAGGCGTACAGGCCCCCGGCGCGGGGCAGCATGGCGGCCAGCTCCGAAAAGCAGAGGGAGCCCAGGACACAGACGGCGCCGCCCACAAGCCAGGCTGCCAGGATCAGGCGGAAGTCCCCGGCTTCGGCGGCGATGCTTCCCGGTTTCAGGAAGATTCCCGATCCGATGACGTTTCCGACCACGATGGCCAGGGCCATGCCCGGTCCCAGGGCCCGGCGCAGGCTCGGCGAGGAAGGTTCCTGATCTTTCGCGGATGGAGTGGACACGGGCTTACTTGGAGGTGCTGATGTCCTGGCGGTGCTTGGCTCTCTGGGCCTCGGCCCAGGCCGTGGGATAGCCTTCGTCGTCGTACCAGCGCACCGGTTCGTACGATTTCAGAAGGGGACCGTACAGATCGGGCCGGCGCTTGGTCATGGTGCTCCGGTCCAATCCCCGGGGGACTTCCCACTGGGTTATCCGGCCGATGCTCACCACTTCGTTCTCGTACTTCTCCAGGCGCACGGCGCCGCGCGGACTGATGATGGCCGCGCTCCAGGTGTTGGCGATGATGACCCAGCAACCGTTCTCGCGCGCGTACCGGGCCATTCTCTTGGTGTTTTCGGGGCCTCCCCCTCCGTCCATGGGGAGGAAGACCGTTTCGACTCCCTGGACGCCCAGGGTCCGGATGTTCTCGGGTACCGTCCGGTCCATGCAGATGAGGAAACCGATTCGTCCCAGAGGCGTATCGAACGGCTTCAGCTCGCGGCCCGGCGTGATGTAGGACTCGCCCCCCACGTGGACCTTGCTGTATTTCGCCAGGATCTCCCCTTGGGGATCGGTCATGACCAGGCTGTTGAACATCTCCTGCCCCGACCGTTCCAGGAACCCGAAGACCAGGTAAATTCCCAGCTCCCGGGAGAGCCGCCGCGCCCGCACAATGTACGGCCCGTTGGGCAGGCTCTGGGCCACCTCCATCATCCGCTCCCGGGTCACGCCGGGCGCGGCGTAGCAGACGTAGCCGTCCAGGACCGCCTCGGGCGCCACCACCACTTCCGCCCCCCTGCGGGCGGCCTCCCGGACGTAAGACTCGAGACGCCCGTAGTTGTATTCCAATTCCCAGGGCTTGGCGTCCATGGTGACGATGCCGATCTTGGTGTAGACGATGGGTCCGGACCGGGACTTGTTGGGAAGAGGTTTCAGATCCGCGGCCGCAGCCGGGGCGGGAGCGCTGGCCTCAACGATTCCAGGCTCGGCCCGGGGGGCCGGCTCCTCGGAGGCGCATCCAAACAGAGTCAGGGGAAACAAGGAGAAAAACGGAAGCCGGGCGCTTGAGATGGTCATCGGGGTCCTCCACTGCTGATTCAGCCCCAGTCTACTACGACGTTGATGAAACGACTCTTGATACCGGGTCCCATGCGGTGGTGGAATCCGGCATTGACCCGCTGAATCGGAAGGAGGAAGAGATGAAATACCGATTTGCCGAAATGATCTGGTACGAGATCAAGGAAGCGGCCGCCTGCGACCGGGTGGCCGTCCTGCCCGTGGCGACCTACGAGGACCACGGCCCCCACCTCCCGGTGGACGTGGACGTTCTACTCTGCAGCGAGATCTGCGAGCGCGCCGTGGCCAGAATTCCCGAGGAGGCGGTTTTGGCGCCCGCCGTCACCCACGGCTACAGTCCTCACCACATGGATTTTCACGGGACCCTGACCATCGATTGGGATGTCTTCATCCGCTACGTGAAGAACGTCTGCAGCAGCCTGGCCCACCACGGATTCCGCAGGATCCTCATCGTCAACGGCCACGGATCCAACACCTCTCCCCTGGACCTGGCGGCCCGGCTCACCATCCTGGAGCACGAGGGACGCATCCTGTGCGCGTCCGTGAACCACTGGGGATTGGGCAAGGTCAAGGAAGCGGGCAAGAAGATCCGGGAGTCGGACTTCGGCGGGACCTCCCACGCCTGTGAGTTCGAGACCTCCCTCTATCTGGCGCTCAAGCCTGAGCTGGTGCAGATGGAGAAAGCGGTCGACGAACGCTCCCCCATGTCGTCCAGCTTTCGGTTCGACCTGCTCTCGGGCGGCATCGCCGGAAGCGCCTCGGCCAACCTGATGCCCTACTGGAGCGCCCTCACCGCCAGCGGCGTCATGGGAGACGCCACGCTGGCCACCCGGGAAAAGGGAAAGAAGTTCCTGGAAGCCGCCATTCAGGGTTTGGTCGATCTGACCCTGGAGCTGAAGTCCAATCCCATTCCCACGCGCCGCGACCAGCACTCTCCCAACCGCAGCTAACGGTGTTCCGACCCGCGATTTACCGGAATCCGGCCCTTTGCTATGCTCCGGTAGATCCAAGGAGGTGCCACGTGGTGCGAGCTTTTACTCTCTTGTCCCTGATCGGCCTGATCTTCGGCAACGCAACAGCGCCGCTGGAGGCGGGGGGCCACGAACCATTGCAGTTGGGGTCCCGGCTGGAGCTGTTCGTCGACGACTTCCTGATCGAGCGGACGCAGGGGTTGACGAAACGCCTTCATGCTCCCGTTTCGGCGGGCAAGTTTCTGGAGCTCAACAAGCCCTGGGAGGGCAACACCTGCTTCTACACCACCGTGTTCCGGGACGGCGACCGCTATCTCATGTATTACCGGGGAAGCAGCGATCCCACGGCGACGCCTCCCTCGATGCTGGAAGCGGGGGAGGCAGTGATCCCGAAACATCCCGAGTTCGCGTGCGTGCTGGTGAGTTCCGACGGAATTCGGTGGGAACGACCTTCCGTCGGCATCCACGAGTTCAACGGCTCCACGGACAACAACATCGTCTGGACCGGCAGGGGCACTCACAACCTGGCTCCCATGCTCGACCCCAAACCGGGAGTGCCGGAATCGGAACGCTTCAAGGCGCTGTGCGGCGGACCTCTGCTGGCTCTCAAATCGGCGGACGGATTCCGTTGGGAAAAGATGCAGGAAGAGCCGGTCATCAGCGACGGTGCCTTCGATTCCCTGAACATCCCGGTCTGGGATCACGTGCGGGGCCGATACCTGGCCATCTACCGCGACTTTACCGAAGGCGTCCGCACCATCAAGATCGCCGAGTCCGACGACTTCCTGAACTGGACCCCCGGAGAATGGGGCGATTTCGGGGACGCGCCGCTGGAACACCTCTACACCAACGGCACGGCCCCGTACATCCGGGCTCCCCATATCTTTCTGGGTTTTCCGAAACGTTTTCATCCCTGGCGCAACCACTACCCCGACTCTCCCCGGCCGGGTGTTTCGGATGCGGTGCTCATGTCCAGCCGGGACGGCTATCACTGGCACCGTTTCCTGGAAGCGTTCGTCCGGCCCGGCCGGGACTCCAGGAACTGGCTCAACCGGAACAATCTCCTGGCCGCAGGGACGATACTCACCGCTCCCGACGAACTTTCCCTCTACATGCTTCGCAACTACAAGGCTCCCAGCCTCTACCTGGAGCGGATGGTGCTGCGCACCGACGGTTTCGTCTCCATGCACGCGGGTCATGGGGGCGGCGAGTTCGTAACCAGGCCCCTGGTCTTCGAAGGCTCCAACCTGGTGCTGAACTTCGCCACCTCGGCCGCCGGCAGCATTCACGTGGAGATCCAGGACGCCCGGGGACAGGTCCTTGCCAGCTTCGGCCTGGATGAGTCTCCCCTGATCTGGGGGGACGAGATCGAGCATGTCGTCCGCTGGGAACGGGACCTGGCCGCCACGACTTCGGACGACCCGCTGAGGCGGATCGCCGGAAAGCCCGTGAAACTGCGGTTCGTGATGAAGGACGCGGACCTCTACTCGATTCGGTTCCGCTAGGATCTCGATCCCGAGACTGGAGTCGGCGACGCGGCCGGTACGTTCAGCCACCATAGGGGCGACCCTTGTGTGTGGCCGCCCTCCCCTGGTTGGCAACCGCGCGCGGAAGAGGGCACCCACAAGGGGTGCCCCTGCGTCTACGTCATTTCGGTTTGGCCGGAATACGTGAGTGGGACCGCTTCGTCGCGATCCTCGTTCAATCCTCATTCCCCTGTTCTTCCGGACCCCAGAAAAATGGTGAAGTCCTCCTGGCTCGACGAACTCTTCTCGAACCCATGTGTTGAAATAAGTCAACATTAAAGCGACATAGGTCTATTTAATAAACCATGGGAAACCGAAGCCGGATCACCGAGTCTCCACCGGCCGCCGTCGAATACGCGCTCAGACAGCTCGGCCGCAATCTCCGCACGGCCCGTTTGCGACGGAGACTGCGCATCCAGGACGTGGCCGATCGCATCGGCGCCTCCCGCTTCACGGTTGCCGATCTCGAAAAGGGCAAGCCCGGCACCTCGGCTGCTGCGTACTTCGGAGCGCTGTGGGCGTTGGGTCTTTTGAACCAAGCAGACAACCTCGCCGACCCTGACAGCGACGAGGAAGGCAAGGTCCTGGAGAGCGCCAGGAGCCCAAGGCGAGCCCCGCGCCGCCGCCGTCTTGATAATGACTTCTGAGCGCGAGTGTTACGCCTACATCGTCCTGCCGGGAGAGACGGAGTTCGTGACCGCCGGCCGTTTTCGCGTCTCCGAAACGCCCCACGGCTCCCCGCGCGGTGAGTTCGTCTACGGCCGCCGCTACCTTGAACGGCCTGACGCCGTGGAGTTCGATCCCGTCGAACTGCGACTCGCCGATGACGATTTCGACATCAGGCCTGAAACGCGACCCGGAAAACGTCTTCGTATTCCCGGGCGAAGTGCACTTCCAGGCCCTCTTTCAGGTATTCGGGAAGATCCCGGAAGCCCTTCTCGTTCTCCTCGGGAAAGATGAGCGTCCTGCAACCCGCCCGGCGCGCGGCGATGACCTTCTCCTTGACTCCGCCGATGGGCAGCACCCGGCCGGTCAGGGTCAACTCGCCCGTCATGGCCAAGCCCTTGCGGACCGTCCTGCCGGTGGCCATGGAGATCAGAGCCGTGGCCATGGTGATTCCGGCCGAGGGACCGTCCTTGGGAGTGGCGCCCGCGGGGACGTGAAGGTGGATGAAATGACGGTCGAAATACCCCGTCTCGCCCCCGAACGCCGCCGCGTGAGCCCTCACGTAGGAGTAGGCCAACTCCGAGCTCTCCACCATGACGTCGCCCAGTTGACCCGTCTGCTTGAACCCCTTGTTCTTGGCGGCGACGGCGCTGGCCTCCACCTGTAGCGTCGCTCCGCCCCGGCTTGTCCATGCCAGCCCGGTCACGACGCCGGGCGCCGAGTCGAAGATCTCGTCTCCTTCGTAGAGGGGATGCCCCAGGTAGGATTCCACGTGCCTTTTCAGGACCACGACGGGTCCGTCGCCATTCTCGGAGAGGGTCACGGCCGCCCGGCGCATGATTTTCTTGATCTGGTTCTCCAGGCCGCGCACTCCGGCTTCCCGGGCATAGTGGTCGATGATGCGGGACAGGGCCAGCTTGTGGATCCGGAGCTGCCCCTTCTTGAGGCCGTGGTGCTCCAGGTTCTTGGGAATCAGAAAACGCCGCGCGATTTCCAGTTTCTCCTCCAGGATGTAGCCCGAAAGGCGGATCACCTCCATTCGGTCCAGGAGAGGACCGGGAATGGTGTCGATCTGGTTGGCGGTGGTCACGAAAAGGACGTGGGAGAGATCGAAGGGCACGTCCAGGTAGTGGTCCCGGAAGGACTCGTTCTGCTCCGGGTCCAGGACCTCCAGCAGGGCCGAAGCCGGGTCGCCGCGGAAAGAGGCGCCCACCTTGTCGATCTCGTCCAGCATGATGACCGGATTCGCGGTGCCCGCCGTCTTCATGGCCTGGATGAACTTCCCCGGAAGGGCCCCGATGTAAGTGCGGCGGTGACCCTTGATCTCCGCCTCGTCCCGCATCCCCCCCAGGGAGAAACGGTAGAACTTCCGGTTGAGCGCCGCGGCGATGCTCCGTCCGATGGAGGTCTTTCCCACCCCGGGCGGACCCACCAGGCAGATGATGGAGCCGGTGATGCCGCCCTTCATGCGGCCCACGGCCACGAACTCCAGGATCCTCTCCTTCACGTCCTCCAGGCCGTAGTGGTCCCGGTTCAGGACCCGCCTGGCCCGCTTCAGATTGAACGAGTCCTTGCTGAACCGGCCCCAGGGGAGGATGGTGAGCCAGTCCAGGTAGTTCCGGGTCAACGCGTATTCGGGAGAAGCGGCCTCCAGCAGTTGAAGCTTCTCGGTCTCACTCTTGATGGCGTCTTCCGCCTCCTCGTTCAGCCGCAGCCCGCGCAAACGGCGTTGGAACTTCTCGATCTCCGTTTCCTTCCCCTCCTTCTCCAGGCCCAGCTCCTTCTTGATGGCCTTCAATTCCTCCCGCAGAAAGAACTCCCTCTGCTGACTGGAGATCTTCTTCTCGATCTGCTTGGTGATCTTGTTCTGGAGGCGAGTCAGGTCCAGTTCCTTCCGCAGCAGGACCAGGGTCCGGTCGATGCGCCGGCGGACGTCCAGCGTCTCCAGAATCTTCTGCAGCTCCTGACCGCCGGCCGTGGTCAGACTGGCGGAGAAGTCGGCCAGCCGGCCCGGATCGTCCAGAGTGGAGCGGCTCAGGAACATGCGGATCGCCTCCGACTGGAGGGGATTCAGCTTGATCAGTTCCTTGAGCGTGGCGACGATGGCCATGGAGTAGGCCTTGAGCTCCGGGTTGACCGACAGCCCCGGCGCCGGGTGGTATTCCACCCGGGCCACCATCCCGGCCGGGATCGACCGGACTTCCCGGATCTCGAACCGCTCGATGCAGTTCATCACCAGGTGGGCCCCCTCTTGGTCCTCGGACTGACTCGCCTGGACGATCTTGGCCGCCACGCCCATTCGGTGGAGATTCTCGGGAGAGCTCTTGGCTTCCGGATCGCGAACCAGCACCAGCCCCATGGTCTTGTTGGAGGACTCGACGGCATGCTCCACCAACCGCAACTGGTCGCCGTTCAACTCCATGGGGACCGGCAGACCGGGAAAGAAGGGACGCACCGCCATGGGAAAGATGGGGATCTCTTCGGGCAGGAGCTCCGAGACCAGGACCAATCCCTCGCCGTCTCCCTGCTTCGGGCCGGCGCCCTCTCCGGGTGGCTGTTGGGATTCTTCCGACTTGATCTCGGACTCGTGATGATCGTCCATACGCCCCTCTGATGGAACCGCTCCTTAACTCCTTACGTATAATATCCTACCGGCCGGATTGCAGACGCCGGAGCGGCTTTTCGCAACCGGGGCCGGTTCACGGGAGGCGACTTCGACTCGGCGCCGCCCGGGTGGACTGGGCACCGGAAATACGGGATAGTATCGGGAGCGGATGCTGGCGGGACCGGCAATCCAACCCGTTGGAGGTGAATCCATGTTCTTCGATCCCCTTTATCTGCTCATGATTCTGCCGGCCCTGGGTCTTTCCCTGTGGGCCAGCTTCAAGACCAAATCGGCATTCAACAAGTACTCCAAGGTCCTTTCCATGCGGGGTCTCAGCGGAGCCCAGGCGGCCCGGCATCTCCTGAACTACGCCGGCATCAGCGACGTGAAGATCGTGCAGACGGCGGGGATGTTGTCGGACCACTACAACCCGACGAGCAAGACCCTGGCGCTTTCCGAGAGCGTCTACCGCTCCTCTTCGGTGGCCGCCATCGGCGTGGCCTGCCATGAAGCCGGACACGCCATCCAGCACGCGGAAGGGTACGGACCCCTCTGGCTCCGGTCGATCCTGGTTCCGACGGCCAATATCGGGTCGTCGGTGGGGTATATCGTCATGCTCGTGGGCCTTTTCATGGCCAGCCAGAACATGGTCCTGGTGGGAGCGATCCTCTTTTCCGCCGTCCTGGCCTTCCAAGTCGTGACTCTTCCCGTGGAGTTCGACGCGTCGGCCCGGGCCAAGCGACTGGCCGTGGAACAGGGCATCGTTACCGCCCAGGAGCGTCGCGGCGTGGACCGCGTCCTCAACGCGGCTGCTCTCACCTACGTGGCCGCCGCCGTCTCCACCTTGATGACATTGCTCTATTTCCTGCTCCGCGCCGGACTTCTGGGAGGCCGCGACGACTGAAACAGTCGAGTTGGCCTCCGCAAACGCCATGAAGCGCCACCCCCATATCCTGAATCGGGCCCACACGGCCCTGCTGGTGGTGGACGCTCAAACGAGGCTCATCCGGGCCATTCGAAACGGCCGGGCGATGGTCGACGAGATCGTCAAACTGGTCCGCGGATTCCGGATCCTCGAACTTCCCGTATTCGTCACCGAGCAGTATCCCAAGGGGCTCGGCCACACCGAGTCCCAGATCCTGGAAGCACTCGGCGGCAACTCCGCCTTGGAAAAGGCCACCTTCAGTTGTTGCGGCGCTCCTGGCCTGGTTTCCGGCATGCGAAGTCGGGGAATCCGCCAGATCCTGCTCTCGGGGACCGAGGCGCACGTCTGCGTGCAGCAGACGGCGTTGGACCTGCTCTCCCGGGATTTTCAGGTTCAACTGGCCGTGAACGCGGTCTCGTCCCGCAAAGAGCTGGACTACAGTACGGCGCTGGACCGCATGGCCCGGTCGGGGGTGATCCTGACCAGCGTCGAGTCGGCCCTGTTCGAGCTCCTGGAAGTCTCGGGCACCGCCGAATTCAAGCAGGTGGCTTCCCTCATCAAGTAGGGAAGCGTTCCGGCGGCGTGCAACCGCCGGGGACCAGGCACCACAACGTCGTTCTCTGGAGACGATGCCACACTACCGGTTCCAGGAGATCGGAAGACTCCCCGCCCCCGAGGACAACGTCGCCATCGCCATCCGCACCCTGCCTCCGGGGACGCGGATCGAATATCGGGGCGGCGAGCTGGTGCTGGATCACACCGTCATGGAGGGGCATCGATTCGCCGTCTCCCCCATCGCCGAGGGGGAGGCGCTTCTGTCCTGGGGATTTCCCTTCGGATTCGCCTGCCGGGACATCGCGCCCGGAAACTACGTTTGCAATCGCAGGGCCGTGGAGGCTCTTTCCGGACGGAACCTGGAAATCTCCCTGCCGGAGGCTCCCAATTTCACCGATCGCATCGACCCCTACCTCATGGACGAGGCAGGATTCGAGCCGGGCCTCCAGACGCCGTGCGACCTTCCTGGCGGCACCTTTCCAGGCTACGAACGATCTCCGGACCGGGGCGTCGGCACCCGCAACTACGTGGTGATCCTGGGGACTTCCTCCCGAACCGGGAGCTTCGCCCGGGTCCTGGCCGATCGGCTCAAGGGGGAATCCGAGCCCTTGGAAAACGTGGACGGCATCGTGGCCGTGGCCCACACCGAGGGGGGACAGGAAACGGACCCCAACAACTTGGAACTGGTTCTTTCCACCCTCTCGGGGTTCGTGGTCCATCCCAACGTGGGAGCCGTGCTCTGCGTGGACCGGGGCACCGAGGCCGTGACCAACGACCGCCTGAGAAGGCACCTGCTGCGAAACGGCTTTCCCCTCGGAGACGTCCCGCACCATTTCCTGACCCTGAAGGACAGCTTCCGGAACGATTTGATCCGGAGCGAGCGAATCGTTCGGGACTGGCTTCCCCAGGTCAATTCCTGCCGGAGGACACCGCAGCCGGTGACCGGCCTCCGGCTGGCCCTCCAGTGCGGCGGGTCGGACGCCTTCTCGGGCATTTCCGCGAATCCCCTCTCGGGCTGGGTCGCCAGGGAGATCCTGCGCCAGGGGGGATCGGCCAATCTGGCCGAGACGGACGAACTCATCGGAGCCGAAGCCTACGTCCTGCAGAACGTCAGCGGCCTGGCGACGGCGCGGGCTTTCCTGTCCAAGGTGGCCAAATTCAAGGAAAGGGTCGCGTGGCACGGCGAATCGGCCCAGGGCAACCCCTCCGGCGGCAACATCCTCCGAGGGCTCTACAACATCGTGATCAAGTCGCTGGGAGCCGCCACCAAGCGCCACCCCGGCGTGCGGCTCGACTACGTCATCGACTACGCCCAGCGGATGACGGAACCCGGATTCTACTTCATGGACAGCCCGGGAAACGACCTGGAAAGCCTCGCCGGCCAAGTGGCCTCGGGAACCAACCTCATCTACTTCACCACCGGCAACGGGTCGGTCACCAACTTTCCCTTCGTCCCCACCATCAAGATCGTCACCACGAGCGGACGATTCGGTCTTCTTTCGCGGGACATGGACTTCAATGCCGGCGCCTTCCTGGAGGGAACGCCCCTGCCGGAACTGGGCCGGGAACTGTTGGACCTGACCCTGCAGGTGGCCTCGGGACGACGGAGCGTCGGGGAGAAGGCGGGCCACTCCCAGGTCTCGCTCTGGCGGAACTGGCAACAGACCGACGGCTCCAACCTGGTCCGCCTCCAGAATGCGCGGCGGCCGCGGGCCGACGTCCCGATTCGGCTCAAGCCACCCGTTTCCGGTTCCCGGCTGAAGTTCGACGGCATCCGGACCCCTGACGGCTGGGTCACCCGTCAAATCGGTCTCATCCTGCCCACCAGCCTCTGCTCCAGCCAGATCGCCCGTCTCCTGGCCCAGCGACTCACCCGGCGGCAGGCCGGAGAGAACAGCCCGGTCTCCCGGTTCGTGGCGCTCCCTCACACCGAAGGCTGCGGTTGCTCGGGAGGTCAGACGCGTCAACTCTACTCGCGCACCCTCCTGGGCCATCTGACCCATCCCACGGTCGCGGCCGGCCTGTTTTTGGAACACGGTTGCGAGGCGACCCACAACGACTACATGACCGCGCAGTTGGTCCGCATGGGAGGCGACGTCGAAGCCTACGGGAAGGCCAGCATCCAGTTGGACGGGGGAATCGAGAAGGTCGGGCACCGGGTGGAATCCTGGTTTCAAGGCATACTCTCGGGCCGGTCCGCTCCCCGGCGTCGAACCGTGGGGGTGGAATCATTGCGCATGGCGGTCCTGACTTCGGGCCGCCTGGCCGAGGCCGCCTGCCGGACTCTGAGCGCGCTCGTGCAGCGCTTTGTCCACGGCGGCGCCACGATCGTGGTCCCGGCGGGAGACGCCCTGCTGGAGAGCCCGGCATGGCGGGAGATCCTCGTGGAGCCGGACCCGTTGGCGCCCACGCTCCTCTTCGGTGAGAAGGCGCAAGCGAAGGGCCTGCAGATCATGGAGGCCGCTACCGATCACGGCGTCGAGCTCCTGACCGGTCTTGGGGCCACCGGAGCGGAGATCCTGCTGGCCTGGGTCGGCCGGGAACCGCTGCCGGGTCACGTCATGGTCCCGACGCTGCAGGTTTCCGATGCCGAAAGTATGGCCGGAAACCGGGGACAGGACCTGGATCTGATGCTCACGGGTCCTCCCGAACGGTGGGAGGAGAGGCTGTCGGCCCTGGTTCTGGACCTGGCTTCGGGAAGATGCACGCCGGTTCTTCAGGACCAGGGAAACGTGGATTTTCAGATCACCCGGGGGCCCCTCGGGGTTTCTCTGTAAGGCGCCATCACCGGTCCGGTGGTCCTGCCGGACCGACGCCGCCGGCGCGCCGGTCCGGGCCCCGGGGGCTTGACCGGACGAGGGCGAGACCATAGCATCCAGACCTCCAAATCGACTTCCCAGATTCAGGCAGACGGGACCATCAAGGAGTCATTCATGACGGAACTCACGGCCAGGGTGTTCGAGACCATCGACGGCATGCGGGACGAGATCGTGGAGAAGATCAGCGAAGTCGTCCGGATTCCCAGCATCAATCCCAAGTATCCGGGAGTGGTCGCGGAAGAGGTCCTGGGAGGGGAGACCAATGCCAACCAGGTCGTGGCCGAGCTCTACCGGACCGTCGGTTGCGACGTCGACGTCTGGGAAGCCGAGGCCCGCCGGGCCAACGCGGTGGGAGTTCTCAAGGGAGCCGGCGGAGGGAAGTCCCTCATCTTCAACGGCCACATCGATACCGTACCCACGGGACGGCCGGAAGACTGGAGATGGTCGGACCCCTTCAGCGGCAAGGTGGACGGCGGCAAAATCTACGGCCGGGGTTCCTGCGACATGAAGGGACCGGTGGTGAGCCAGGCCATGGCGGCCCTGGCCCTGCAAAGGCTCGGAATCCGGCTCAAGGGGGATCTGCTCCTGGAGAGCGTGGTGGGCGAAGAGGTGATGGACCACGAAGCGGGCGTCACGGCCACGGTTCGAAGAGGCTACCGGGCGGATGCGGCCGTAGTCTCCGAGGCCTCGGCACCGGTGCAACCCTTGGCGATCGTTCCCATCAGTCCGGGACTCCTCTGGATGGCGGTCACCTGCCGCGGCAAGTCGAGTCACGCGTCCACCCGGGCGGAGACCTTCCGGGCCGGCGGCTTCGGAGCCAGCGTGGCCGTCAACGCCATCGACAAGGGCATGTTCATCTTCGAATGCCTCCGCAAGCTGGAGGACGAGTGGGGTCTCACCAAGATCCACGACCTGTTCAAGCCGGGCCATTTCACTCTCCACCCCGGAGTGGTCATGGGCGCGCCCCACGGCGTGGGAGTCCCCTTCTTCATTTCCGAGTACTGCACCATCGAGTACGCCATCTGGTACCACCCGGAACAGTCGGAGGAAGAGGTCAAGCGGGAGGTGGAGAACCAGATCCACCACGCCGCCCAGTTGGACGAGTGGCTCCGCGAGAATCCCCCCGAAGTGGAGTGGAAGCTGCACTGGCCACCCTTCTCGGTGGACCGGGATCATCCCATCTGCAAGGCCATGGCCGCGGCCCATGAGACGGCCGCCCGGGGCACGCCCTTCGAGGGGCCCGCCGCCATGCAGGGATTTTACGCCGTGTGCGACGCGGCGTTCCTGAGCGCCAAAGGCATTCCCAGCCTGGTCTACGGACCCGGAAGCCTGCTCCAGGCCCACGCCGTGGACGAGTTCCTGGACATCTCGGAGTTGATGGTCGCCACCAAGGCCTATGCCCAGGTGGCCATGGACTGGTGCGGAGTGGCCTGAGCGGTCGCGTAACGAGCGGTCAGAACCCCGCTTTCCTGCATTGGCGGCCCGGCGCGGCATTGGGACCGCTACGTTTTCACTGCAACCATTCGTTCCGATTTTTTCGATACACGCCGGAGTCGTATGCGCGCAACAGGGTGGACTGTGACAATAAAACTTGATATTTCATACTATAACTTTCAATATGTCAGGTATACTCCCGCGTCATACCACCAAGCTTCTGCTCGAATACCTGGGGTTCTTCCCCTGTGTCGGGCTTATCGGACCACGACAGTGTGGAAAAACCACTTTGCTGGGAGAACTGGGAAAAGGGTGGATGCATTTCGACTTGGAACGACAATCGGACTTCGAAGCCATTGCGCGCGACCCCGACCTGTTTTTCCGTCTTCACCCTGATCGAGTGGCCATCGACGAAGCACAGGCCTTTCCTCCTCTCTTCCAGGCCTTGAGGGTCGCCATCGATGCCGATCGCTCCCGAACCGGCAGATTCGTCATTACGGGTTCGAGTTCGCCTGACCTCACCGGGCGGATATCAGAGAGTCTGGCCGGCCGGATCGGACTGATCGAGATGAGCCCCTTTTCCCTGGCGGAAGCGATCCGCAAGCCTCCGAGCCTTTTTTTTTCCGGCCTGTCGCACGGCTGGAAGCCGGAACGCTTCGTCAAGGAGCTGACACCCCGTGCGGGGATTCGGAAACTCCACGAATACTGGTTCCGGGGCGGATATCCCCAGCCCTGGGTCGAGGGTGGAGACCGCTTTCGTCAAGTCTGGATGGAACAGTACGTTCAAACCTACCTGCACCGCGATATCGGGACCCTCTTCCCCCGTCTGAACCGAAACCGCTTTCGCCGCTTCGTCCAGTTGCTCGCAGGTCTTTCAGGCACCATTTTGAACTATTCGGACGTCGCCCGCGCCCTGAACGTATCCCAGCCCATCGCCCGCGAGTATTTCGAGATCGCGCACGGTTCCTTCCTTTGGAGGACCCTGCCGGCCTTCACACGCAACGTCCTCAAGCGCGTGGTCAAGAGCCCGCGCGGGTATCTTCGCGACTCGGGCCTGCTCCACCACCTGCTTCGAATCGGCGAACTGGACGATTTACGGGGACATCCTCAAATGGGCCGGTCGTGGGAAGGAACGATCGTTGAACAAATTCTCAGAGGGCTGGCCGCAAGCGGAATCGCCTCTGACCCATTTCACTACCGGACTCACGGCGGCGCCGAGGTCGATCTTATACTGGAGGGGACCTTCGGGGTCATCCCCATCGAGATCAAGTACCCTCAGACGGTCCGCGCCCGCGAACTCCGTCCCATCAACGAATTTGTCGACGAGTACTCCTGCCGCCTCGGAGTCGTCATCAACAACGACGAGAGGCCCCGCCTCTACGGTCCGCGCCTGGTAGGAATTCCAGCCGCCTGCCTCTGAACCGGACGACTGCTTCAGGTCGACGTAGGATTTGCAGAACCTTCAGTTCATCCAGATCCCTGACCGGAGTCGGCGGCGAGGACCTCGATGAACCGGCCGTGAGCGATCTGGGCCCGCTCGAAGCTGGCCAGGCGGAAGAACTCGTCGGGGCTGTGGGCGCATTCGTCATCCAGCCCGAAGGAGAGATTCACGGTGTGGATCCCCAGGTGTTCCAAAATAAGGCCGCAGGTGGCGATGCTTCCTCCCGATCCCACCACGTACGGCCTCCTGCCGTAGAGCTCCTCCAGCACGCGGGCGGCCGCCCGGTTTCCGGGATGATCGATGGGGATGGAATAGGGCATGGACGAAGAATCCAGCACTGCGACCTCCGCCTCGACACCGGGAGGAGTGTGTTCCTCCACGTGCCGAACAACGGCCCTGACGACCCGGTCCGGATGCTGATCGGCTACCAGGCGGCAGGTGACCTTGGCATGCGCCTGGCGGGGCAGGACCGTCTTCATGCCATCCCCCTGGAAACCGCCCCAGATGCCGTTGATCTCCAGGGTCGGCCGGATCCACTCCCGTTCGTAGGTGCTGAAGCCCGGCTCGCCGAAGGTCTCGGTCACGCCGATGGAGGCCAGCAACTCCTCCTCCTCGTAGGGTACCCGGGCCAACTCGCTCCTCAACCTGTCTCCGGGCTCCCGCACGTCGTCGTAGAACCCCTGGACCAGAACTCTGCCGTCGGGCGAGCGCATGGAGTCCAGCAGCCGCACCAGGGCGTGCACGGGATTCTGCACCGCACCTCCGAAGAGGCCGGAGTGAAGATCCCGGGAAGGCCCGTGGACATTGATCTGAAGACCGCAGAGACCGCGTAGCGACACCCATGTGGCCGGCTCCTCCTCGCTCCACTGGGAACCGTCGGCGCTCACCGCCACGTCGGATGCGAACCGTCCCGCCTCGGCCTTCATGAAGGGGGGAAGATGGGGGCTTCCAATCTCCTCCTGTCCCTCCAGCAGGAACTTGACGTTCAAGGGGAGGTTTCCCGTGGTCTCCAGCAGGGCCTGCACGGCCAGGATCGGAGCCAGCATGTTCCCCTTGTCGTCGGACGAGCCTCGAGCATAGATCCGGCCGTCCCGGACCACCGGATCGAAGGGAGGGTGGCTCCAGAGATCCACCGGGTCCACCGGCTGCACGTCAAAATGCCCGTAGACCAAAAGCGTGGGGCGGCCCGGGGCATGGAGCCAGTCGCCGTAGACCACGGGATGCCCTTCGGTGGGCAGGACCTCGACGTTCTCGACGCCCGCCGCCCGCAGCCGTCCGCCGACCCAAAGGGCGGCTTCCTGCACGTCACCGGCATGATCGGGCAGCGCCGAGATGCTGGGGATGGTCAGGAACTCGCTCAGCTCCTCGATCCACCGGTCCTGACGATCTTTCAGGTAGTCCTGCCAATTCTGCGTACCCATCTCAATACGATCCTCCGGTCCTGAATCGGCTCAGGAGCGCCCTACTTGTATTCCACCCGATCCGTACAGTGGTCCTCGATGTAGCCCCAGTCATACTCGACGCCCAGTCCGGGACCGTCGGGGGCGACAACGCAGCCGTCGGCATCGACGGCGTCGATGGCGTCCCGGTAGCCGCACTTGAAGGGCGCCATGTGGAAAGGGCCCAGTTGCGGATGGAGCAGGCCCATTTCGTAGTAGTTGGTGTTGCGGACGGCGGCCATGACGTGCCGCCGGTCCGGACCCGGACCATGCAGTTCCACGTCCAGGCCGAATCCTTCGGCGGCGTGGGCGATCTTCATCACCCCGGTGATGCCGCCGTCATAGTCGGTATCGATGCGCACGAAGTCGGTTCCGTCGGCCACGATGAAGTCCACATGCGGCTCCAGCCCCCTCAGGTGCTCCAGCTGCAGGAGCGGCGTCCTGATGAGCTGGCGCAGTTTCCGGTGGGCGAAGGCCGAGACCCCGCCGTCCCGGAAGGGGTCCTCGTACCAAAAATAGTCGAACTCGTCGCAGGCCCGTCCCAGTTTCAGGGCCTCGCCGAAGGTCTTGATGGCGCAGAAGGGGTCCAGCATCAGGTCCATCCGGTCCCCCACCCTCCGGCCCACGGCCCGGACCAGCTCGATCTGGTCCTTCAGCGGGGCGTCCTGCCAGCCGTGGATCTTGAAGCCGGGATAACCCATTTCCAGGCACGCTTCGGCGAAGTCCGCGTAGGCCTCGGGGCTGCCGAGGCCTCCCTCCTCGTAGTCGCCGACGTAGGTGCTGGCGTAGCAGGGGAGCTTCTTGCCGGCCGATCCGCCGAGAAGCTCGTAGATGGGCGCGTCGTAGTACTTGCCGGCCAGATCCCAGAGGGCGATGTCCACCACCCCCATGCCCATTCGGGACTGCTGCCGGGTGGCCTGCTTCAGGTCATCGTAGATGGCGTCCCGCTCCAGGGCGTTGCGGCCGATGAGGGTGTGGGCCAACCCGCCGATGACCGCGTAGTCCGCCTCGAATCCCCCGAAATACTCCCCGGTGACTCCCACGTCGGTATGGATCCGAAGGCCGCGGCCGCGAAACTTCTGAACCCCGCCGGGCTGATAGATGAGAATGCCGATGGTGGGTTCAACCCCGACATCGATGACGTTCTTCTCGTACTGAACCACTTCGATGCTGGTGATTCTGGGCCTGTCCTTCATGCTCTCGCTCCTTTTACGGCCCGAGAGTTATTCCAGCCAGAACGAGAACAGCCGGGCGTCGTAGAGGCGGAAACGGAAACGGATCGACTCGCCGTGAAAGGCGCCCAGGTCCGGTTTGCCGGTCCATTTCACCTCGGCCCGCAGATGGTCGCCCTGGACCGGCTGGCACAGGTCCCGGCTCCACCCCTCCAGCACCCGGCGGCCCCGCTGGTCAATCACCTCCACCCGGACCTCTCCGTCCGAGGCGTCGGCATTGATGAAGAGCCGGTTTCCGTCAAAACGGATGGCGCGCGTCTCGACGAATCCACCCTCCTGGTCGGCGCCGAAATAGGCGAACCGGTCCCGTTTGAGCTTCGCCAGGTGAATGCCGCCCCGGTAGGGATCGTCGGTCTGGAACCGGTGGTTCAGACCACTGTAGTAGAACCAGAGCTCGTCGCCGTGGACCTGGGGCCGGGAAGCGGCCAGGACCTGGCCCGTGTCGATCACCCCTTCACCCAATTCCGAAACCGGAATGAAGGATCCCCGGTTTCCCACCTTGACCCACCGCCGGAGGTCGCGGCTGGTGGATAGCTTCACCGAGTTGATCCCTTCCTGGTTCCGGTTGGGCGCAAGTCCGCTGGCTTCGAAGTGGTTGGGCAACCCGATGTAGATCCCCTCATAGGGAAAGACGGGCATGTTGTAGATCTCGGTGTTGTAGTGCTCCGGCTGGTTGATGGTCATCAGGCGGAGCTTGGGATTGACCAGATGCTCCCGGATCCGTTGCTCACCCAACAACTGGTCATAGGCATCGGCGTGGAAGATGAGCTCCGGATCGGTCCAGTTCTCGAAATCGGTGCTCAGCGACAGATAGACCGACCGGCCGAAAGGCCCCCGGTGCTTGACCGTGGCGATGAACCGCTTCTTCACCTCGTCGTAATTGAGATGGGACTCGTCCTGGCTGGGGATCACGGGGACGTCCAGCTTGGTGAACTCGTACCCGTCGGAGGAAATCAGGGGATGCCGGTCGCGAGGCCCGGTAAACCCCTTGTACCGCCGTTCGGGCCCGGCGTCGGGATCCAGCAACACGTGCTGGATGCGGGTATCGGGCTCGCCTCGGACCAACACCAGGTTGTTGTCCGTGGATCCCTCAAACTCCTGCTTCCCCAGAGACGGCTTCTCCCAGTGGATCCCGTCCCGGGAGCGGGCGAACGCCGTCTTGCCAGCCGAGTACCACATCTTCCAGACCTTTTCCTCGGGGTCCCAGCAGGGCGCGCTCCGAATCTGGATCGACTTGGTGAGCCCCGGATTCCACCACGGACCCGGCGACTGCTCCCAGGGCCGGTCGGCCCGGACCACCGGGTTTCCTTCGTATTTCACGGGCGGATTGACGCGGCGCTCGACCCGGTACAGGCCGCTGACCAGGAAGTCATCGAGGAACAATTGATGCTGTCCCGTAGGGATGTGCACGTAGGTGAGCGGTTTGGCCGGGAATCCTGTCACAGTCAAGCAAAGCAGGTTCAGGACGATTCCCGGAAGAATTCTGGTTTTCATGTGGGGCTCCTTGTCTTCGCCGGCGACGTTCCGAGCAGAGGCGTACCATGATCTCCAACGGGTAGTCAATAGAACGGAGGACGGTCACCGGACTCATTGCTCTCCCCATTTATCGAGAATTCGACAGTCGACCGGACTCCCACGGATCCAGGATCGATTCCGACCCTTTCCGGCCTGAATTTTTCCTGAGCAGGCTCTATTATCTGGTCGTCCGACAGGATAAACTTACTGGCTTCTGGCCTTGACATCCGGGAAAATCCGCGGGACGAGTTTGGGTAGGCTTTGGCTGGCGAATTGTGGGAGGTTCGGTAAATGAAAGTACATGCGGAGAAGGAAGATGGAATCTTGATTGCCACGGCAGTCGGTCGTGTCGATGGCGCCAATGCGCTGGAGTTTCAGAACGCGTTGCAAGCGGCCATCGGCGACGAAGATGACGTCATCCTGGATTTGGCGGGACTGTCGTACATCAGCAGCGCCGGCCTGCGTGTTTTTCTGCTCATTGCGCAGCAAGTCAAGAGACGGAGCGGGCGATTTTCAGTCTGCTCGCTCTCGGATTCCATCGAAAAAGTCTTCACCATCAGCGGCTTCGACAGAGTCATCCCGACTCATGGATCGCGATCCGAAGCCTGTGCCGCGTACGCGGGCTGAGCGTCTGCGAAGCGCGTCCGGGTGCGGCCTAAATGGACTGGGCGGATTCGAAGTTGAAAGCCGAGATCAAAATATCGCGATTGCAGGTTCGACGGATCCTGCATACGCCGGAACTGCGACTGGGGAGGGAGCGATGAGAGAAGGAACGAAGATCCCGTTACACAAGCGGCTGGTGCGGGGAGCGGTGGGGAAACTGCTGCTGGTGGCGATCTGCCTGCTGTGCGGGACGACTGCGGCGCAGGCGGCGGTGGACGACGAGGTGCTGTACGTGTTCAACACCTTCTCGTTCATGGTCTGGGGCGCCATGGTGATGTGGATGTGCGCCGGGTTCACGATGCTGGAGTCCGGTTCGGTGCGGACCAAGAACGCCTCCATGATCTGCATGAAGAACATCGGTCTGTACTCGATCGCGGGGCTGGCCTACTACGTGATCGGCTACAACCTGATGTACACGGACGTGGGCAGCGTGATCGGGTCGTTCAAGCTGTTGTACGGGCCGTCGGCGCAGGACCTGGCGCTGGTGGCGGGCGAGGACGGAGCGGCGGCGGCGGTGACGGGCGCCGACAGCAAGTACTCGACCATGTCGGACTGGTTTTTCCAGATGGTGTTCGTGGCGACGGCGGCCTCGATCGTCTCGGGGGCGCTGGCCGAGCGGGTGAAGATGTGGACGTTTTTCGTCTTCGTGGCGGTGCTGACGGCGGTGATCTACCCCGTTGTCGGGGCGTGGACCTGGGGCGGCGGCTGGCTGGGGGAGATGGGCTTCCAGGACTTCGCGGGATCGACCATCGTGCACAGCACGGGCGGCTGGGCCGCGTTGGCGGGGATCCTGATCGTGGGGCCGCGGCTGGGCAAGTTCCGCAAGGACGGGACGGCGAAGCCGACGCCGCCGTCGAACGTGATCGTGGTGACGCTGGGGGTGTTCATTCTCTGGTTCGGGTGGTTCGGATTCAACGGCGGGTCGCAGTTGGCGCTGGGGAGCGCGGCGGACGTGCTGGCGATGAGCCACGTGCTGGTGAACACGAACCTGGCGGCGGCGGCCGGGGTGGTGACGGCCCTGATCCTGTCGCGGCCGATCCTGGGGCGCAATGACCTGTTCGCGACGTTGAACGGGGCGATCGCGGGGTTGGTGGCGATCACGGCGGGGCCGGACATCGTGTCGCACCACTGGGCGATCGTCATCGGGTCGATCGGGGCGATCCTGTGCACGGCGGGGATCAAGTTCCTGGAGCGGGTGAAGCTCGACGACGTGGTGGGCGCGGTGCCGGCGCACCTGTTTGCGGGGATCTGGGGGACGATCGCGGTCTGCATCGCGGCGGGCGGCAACCTCGGGGTGCAGTTGGTGGGCATCCTGGCGGTGGGCGCGTTCGTGTTCACGACGTCGCTGATTCTGTGGAAGGTGCTGGCGATGACGATGAGCGTGCGGGTGTCGGAGCAGGTGGAACGGCTGGGACAGGACGTGGGCGAGTTGGGCATGGAAGCCTATCCCGAGTTCGTGCTCATGCCGGAAGAACTGGACGACGAAGACTAGCCGGCATCCCACATCGCCCCCGGCGAACAGTACTGGGCTGATTGATGAAGGACGGAAGAGTCCTCATTACCGGGGCGTCGTCCGGTATCGGGGAAGCCACCGCCTACGCGTTCGCCGCAAAATCCTGTGAACTCTTCCTGGTGGCTCGCCGGAGCGAGCGGTTGGAGCAGGTGGCCCGTGAATGCCTCCGCAGGGGTGCACGAAGGGCCGTCTGGGCCTCCCACGATCTGAGTCGGCCGGGCCGCGGGACGGAGATCGTAAGCGAATGCCGCCGGGACCTGCAGGGTCTGGACGTGGTCGTGGCCAACGCCGGCTACGGCATCGTGGGTCCGGTCGTCGAGGTACCGCCCGAAGAGGCGGCCCGCATCTGGCAGGTCAACTTCCAGTCCGGCTACGAGACCATCCACGCCGCCCTTCCCGGGCTGCTCCGGCAAGGAAGCGGGCACATCGTCCTGGTGAGCAGCGTGGTGGGCAGAAGGGCCATGCCCTATTTTTCGGCCTACTGCGTGACCAAGTTCGCGCAAGCGGCCCTGGCCGAGTCGCTCTGGGGTGAGCTGAGAGGGAGCGGCGTCGGGGTCAGCCTCATCTGTCCCGGCCTGACGGAAACCGAGTTCCACAAAGCGGCTCAACTCACCACAAGCGCCACGCCCGCCCTGACGCTATTTCGCCCGGCGACCTCGGAATCCGTAGCTCGAACCATTGTGGATGCGGTTCGCCGGCGGCGCCGGGAAGTGCATCTGACCGGGCTGGGGCGTTTGATGGTCGGCTTGAACCGCCTGTCGCCGGCACTGACGGCTCGACTGATCGCGCCGCTCGCTCTCCAGGCACTCAAGAAATCCCCCTGAACCGCATCCCACATCAGGGAATGGCCGGCCGTTCTCCGGATCCACGCCACAGCCGGCGCCCCACGATTTGCCAACAGGCCAGGCCCATGGGTACTCTCTTGAACCAGCCAGGATTTCCAGTCCGGCATGGGTTTCCAGACGGTCCGGCGAGGGGTCGATCCAACACGGAGTCCTTTGATGAGGCGGATAGATTTGTCAGTCGTTGGCGGGACCGGTTCTCGAACCGTCGGGACCTCAGCCCGGGAGGTCTCGGGTCAGAACCGGCGTGAGTTTCTCCGGGCCGGGGGAGCTTCCCTGTTCGCGGCCGCCTCTCGAGAGTCCTCCGTCGAGGCTGTTGCACCCTCGGCGCGGTCCCCGTACCGGGCCGCCATCGTGGGATGCGGCCGGAAGGGGACCGGTTATGCCAGGGGCTATGTGCTCCATCCCCGGACCGAGGTGGTGGCCGCCGCCGATATCGACCCGGCGAACCTGGAACTGTTCACCGGAAGGTTCGGCGTTCCGGGTTACAAGGACTACCGGGAGATGCTGGCCCGGGAGAAGGTGGACATCGTCTCCCCGATTCTTCCGGTGAAAGCCAATCCCGGCGTGGTCCTGGGATGCACCGAGTTCCCGGTCAAGGCGATTTACTGCGAGAAACCCATATCCGCGAGCCTCCGGCAGGCGGACGAGATGGTCGAAGCCTGCAAGAGAAAGGGAATCGTCTTCGCCGGCGGCGACATGTACCGCAACTTTCCCCAATTCCGGCAAGCTCGAGACGCCCTGGAATCCGGGGAGCTGGGAGAAATCCGCGGCCTGAACCTCTACCAGTCCACCAACGAGATCTCCGGGGGCGGGTGCCAGGGACTGAGCGTCATGAGGCTATTCGCCCGGGACGCGCCCGTGGAGTGGGTGTGCGGCTGGACCCGCGGCGACCCCTTCAGCGACCAGGATCAGGGCATGGGCGGAACCGTCCGCTTCAGCAACGGCATCGAGTGCTTCATTCACAACCGGCGGGTGGCGCGCATGGGGATCGAGGTGCTCTGCAGCAAAGGGGTCTTCGTGAGCGACTGGTACACGTTTCGACTCTTCCGGATGAAGGCCAGCGCCAAGGATCCCCGGCGGAGGGACAGCCTGGAGGAAGTCCAGGGCCTGTACCCCGACTCGGGACTCGGGCGGCGGGTCTATGACGAGGAGGGATGGCGGCACCCCGGAACACGCCAAATGGCCGGAATCCAATCCCTGGTGGACGCCCTGGAACAGGGAATCCCCCCGCGAACCAGCGGTGACGACCTGCGGCTGGCCCTGGAATTGGGCATTGCCCTGCGCCAGTCCCACCGTCAAGGCTACGCTCCGGTCCGGCTTCCGGTTCGGGACCGGGAGCTGAAGATCCTTCCTCACGTCAGCCGGTATCTCAACAAGAAGGAAGTGCACGGCGAAGATTGGTACCGGGAGCAGATGGAGGGCTGGAAACGGGATCCTCAGGGATAGACAGCGGTCCCGAGACCATGAAACCGAACTGGACCCGGAGACGATTCGTGGGCGCCGGGCCGGGCGTCGCGGCTGCTTCGCTGGCGGCGTCGCGGCGGGCCGCCGCCGGAACACCGGAACGCGAAGCTCCGTCCCAAGGGAATGGCGGGGAACGGATGCTGCCCCGCCTCATCTACTACAACGACGCACACCACTTCCACGCCAAGCGGATCGATCCCCCGGTGAGCCGCTTTCAGCTCCAGCGGCCGGTGGATGAGGTGCTGGGAACCGGAGTGGGGATGCTGGTCCTGGGGTTGGGCTACGGCGACGTCTATTTCCACGACAGCAAGGTCGGGAGAGTCGTGGGCCAGGAGAAGCAGACCTGGGAACAGATCATCGACTGGCGAATCATGTGCATGGTGCGGGACGCCGGGAAGCTGGGGACGGACCAGTTGCGGGAGGTGATCCGCCGGGGACGCGAGGAGAATCTGCCGGTTCTCCCCAGCCTCAAGCTTCAAGACGGGAACCGGCCCGGCTCCCAGCGCTGCGGGTGGCTCAAGTGGAAACAGGGAAAGTCGGTCTGCATCGGCGAGCCGGACCGGAGGCATCCCGCTTTCGAGCACTGTTATGACTTTTCGTTGGACAGCGTCCGGAAAGACAAGCTGGCCATGGTCCGGGAGGTTCTGGAGGACTTTGGCGCCGACGGGATCGAGTTGGACTTCATGTTCTTCGCCGCCTACTTCAAGAAGCGGGACGTGGAGAAGAACATCCCCGTCATGAACCGCTTCGTGCGCCAGGTCCGGGAGCTGGCCGATGAGGTCGGCCGCAGCCGGAACCGGGCCGTCACCGTGAGCGCGCGGGTGTTCCACCGGAAGAAAGAGAACCTCAAGGTGGGACTGGATGTCGAATCCTGGCTCCGGCGGGGAAACGTGGACCTGGTGGTGGGCCAGGTCTCGGACCAGCTCTTCGAGCCGGCCGTGGACGTGGGCTGGATGGTGGACGCGGCCGGCGGCCGGGCGGGAGTCTACGTCCGCCCTCCCTTGAGAGTCTACGACGAAAGGACGCCCCGCCCCACCATCGAAATGTATCGGGCCCTGGGGCAGTCCCTCAGGTCGCAGGGAGCCAACGGCCTCTATCTCGGCTACCTGCGCTGGCCCCTGGCGCCAAAGGAGCACCGGATCCTCCGGGAGATGGCCTATCCGGAGACCTACCGGCGCGAGAACAAGCGGTATTTTCTCCAGCCCGCGGAAGGGGCCGGCACCTTTACCGATCCTCCTCCGAATCGGGTGCTTCCGCTCGCACTGAAGGAAGGCGAGTGGGCCGGAATGACCCTTCACGTCGCCGACGACCTGGAGGAAACGGCGAAAGACGGCGAGTTGAGGAGGCCCCGGCTCACCCTCCGGCTTCAGAACTTCCCGGTCGAGGACGAAATCCGGATCCGCTTCAACGGACGTCTTCTGCCCTGGGAGGACTTCGAAGTGACGGATGAGCGCGCGCTACGAATTCCGGTCCGCCTGCGCCGGCCCATCGAGGCGCCGTCCGGGTTTGCCGCCCACTGGCTCCGGACCAAGCTGGCTCCGGGCCTCCTGAAACGGGGGAAGAACAGGATCGAGATCCTGGCCCGGAGGCTGACGCCGACGGCGAACTGGACCCGCTTCGTCAGCGGCCTGGAGATCCGGACCCGGTACCGGAGCTTCGCCCGTCCCGAGGGGATCGAGGGGGTGGACCGTATTGAACCGTCATGACGCCGGCTTGAGCCTCCGGGCTTGGGCCGAGTGGCCGGAGAGACCTCCACTATGAACCGAAGACGCTTTCTGCTGCAGACCGCCGGATTCGGGTCCGGGCTATGGGGGCTTGGCGCGGGAACCTCCGGCGCGGCTCCCGTCCGCGGTTCAACGGCCGAGCCGGGCGTCTCGATGCCGATCCGGGACGTCAGCGTTCAACTGGTTCAGTCGGACTGCGGCCGCAAGTGGACCCACGTGCGGGTCCACACCAAGGATGGCCTCACCGGCATCGGCGAGGCGACCTACAGCCGGAAGGAAACGGTGGTCGCCCGCATGGTCGAAGAACTGAAACCATACATCCTGGGCCGGGACGCGCTCGACATCGAGAGCATCTATCGGGACCTCTACTCCGGCGGCGGCACCGCCTATCGAACCGGAGGAATCATCTTCACCAGCGCCATCAGCGGCATCGACCAGGCGCTCTGGGACCTGAAGGGAAAGGCCCTGGGCGCCCCGGTCTGCACGCTTCTGGGCGGCCCCCGCTCCGCCCGGATTCCCGTCTACTCCCACTTCGGAGGGCGGGACGAGGACACGCTGGCGGCCAACGCCCAAAGGGTCCTGGACGAAGGTTTCAAGGCGCTCAAGTCGGGCATCACCATCCAGGAGGCCCGCGGCCCCGGAATCAGCCGCCAGGAGTTGAGGAACATCGACCGGCGTTACGCCGCCCTTCGCCGGACCCTGGGCGAGGAGGTGCTGCTGATGGACGATCCCCATGCCGCCTTCGCTCCCGGGGCCGCGCTGGAGGTCGCCCGTCTGCTGGAACCGTATCGCCTGCTGTTTCTGGAAGAACCGACCATCCCCGAGGACCCCGCCGGATACGCTCAAGTGCGGCAGGGCACCCTGACCCCCATCGCGGGTTCCGAGCGCCTGACCAACAAGCACCGTTTCAACGACTTCTTCCGGGCCGGCGCCGTCGACGTGGCGCAGCCCGACCCCGTTTACATCGGCGGCATCACGGAGATGAAGAAAGTCTGCGCGCTGGCCGAAACCCACCAGGTCTCCATCGCGCCGCACAACACCAAGGGACCGGTCGGGACCATGGCCGCCGCCCATGTCATGGCCGCCATTCCCAATCCGCTCATCCTGGAGTGGATCGCCCCCAGCCAGATTCCCTGGCGCAACGGCGTCCTCAAGCACCCCATGGTCCTTCAGGACGGAGCCCTGCAGGTGCCCGACCGCCCCGGTCTGGGCGTGGAGTTCGACGAGGATGCCCTCCGGCCTCACGTGGTGTCCTATTGAGGCGGCATCCGGACAAAAGTGCCCACCCGGGCGCGGATTTGCACCCCTTGGTGAAGGAAAAGGCGAGCCTGATATAGTCATCGAGCAATGCTTGCCGGCGACTCCCGTTTCCAACAAGCCGTCGACCGATTCCAGGCGGCGCACCGCGAAGATCCGGTCACGGTGGAGACGGAAGGTGGACAGGTCCCCTGGTCGGTCCACTACCACCGCCGGCTGGTGGCGTGGGTCCTCCGGCTGCAGCCGGAGGCGTCGGAAGTTCTTTTGCTGGCGGCCCATTGCCAACACCTCCGCCGCTGGACCATTCCCCGCGACCGCTATCCACTGGGGCGAGCCGGGTACAAACGGTGGCGGAAGACTCTCTCCCAATACCACGCGCAGGAGGCGGGACGGATACTCGGCGAGGCCGGATACGACGAGGTCACCGTCGGACGGGTCCAGGCCCTGCTCCGAAAGCTGCGCCTCAAACTGGATTCCGAGTCGCAGCTTCTGGAGGACGCCGTCTGCCTGGTCTTCCTGGAGAACGAGTTCGAGGCATTCTCGCGGATGCACGACGACGCCAAGCTGGCCGACATCCTGCGGAAGACCTGGCGAAAGATGTCCCCGCAGGGGCGTGAGGCCGCCCTGGCGGTGGCCGGATCGCTGCCGGAACCCCTACACGCCCTGGTTTGGGACGCCGTGGCGCCCGAACCCTGATTTCAGTGGATCCGGCGGACGTAGACGTTCTTGAAGTAGAGGGGATTCCCGTGGGCCTGGAGTTCGACGGCGCCCGTGGGATAGATGGGCTTGTCCCGGTCCCAGTAGTTTTCCATGACGGTCTTGTGAACCACCAGGCGATGGTTGAGCCAGACGGTCACCTTCTCGCCGGTCATGAGGATCCGGAACTGGTTCCAATCCCCCACCGGATTGTCGGCGGCCAACTTGGGCTTGGACGGGTTCTTCTTGTTGTTCCAAATGGCGCCTGAGCCCTCGGGGTCCGTCCAGATCTGAATCTGGGGACTCCCCCGCAGGTAAATGCCGCTGTCCCCCTCGGGCTCGATCTTCCAGTCGACCCAGAGTTCGAAGTCCCTGAAGTCCTGGCGGCTGCAGAGGCTGTCGCCCTTCCCGTCGAAGAGCAGGACACCGTCTTCGACCCTCCAATGCTTCCGCATTTTGACGTCGGCTTCGCGCTGGGCCGCCGCCAGCTCCGCCGGGTCCATGGCGGCCCGCTTCCCGGGATTGGCCACCAAGCCTTTCCAGCCCTCCAGGTCCATGCCGTTGAACAGGGCCTGGAACCCATCGGGAGCCAGATTGTCCGGCTGTTCTCCACCCAGGTCCCTGATGCGGAGGTTGCGAAACTCCACGTGAGTGGAATGGCCCAGCAGGCCTACGTGCCCCCGGGAGCGCATCACTCCCGGATGCCTTTGCAGCGCCTCGGGGTCACGGATGTCATTCAGGTTGGCACTGACGATCACGGTTCCATTGAGCGTGACCTTCACCCGGCGGCCCAGGAGCGCGATCTCCTGCCGGTTCCATTCCCCCACCGGCGCCAACGCGCCGCGGCGCGCCGGCACCAGGCCATAGACCGATCCGTGCGCCTGATAGGGCTTGATCCCGGCGTACTTCGGCGCCGTGTTGTCCAGAATCTGGATCTCCATCCCGTCGATGGAAGCGTGCCCCTCCAGGGGCGTCCGGACACCCACGCCGTTGTTGCCTCCCGGCGTCAGCTTGAACTCGAAACGGAGGATGAAGTCCGAGTATTCCCTCTCGGTCAGGAGCTTGGCCCCCTCGCCTTCGGGGCAGATCAAGAGGCCGTCCCGGACCAGCCAACCCTGATTCCGCTGCCGGATCGTCCTCCAACCGGTCAGGTCCCGGCCGTTGAAAAGGGAGACGAACCCCGGTTCGGGATCTCCGGCGCGCAACGCTGGTGAGGACGCAAGGGCAAGCGACAGCCCCAGCCATCCGGAGACCAGAGTTTTCCTCACGGCGCCCCCCCGGACATCTCCACCCAGACCGCGCCCCGGCCGCTGGACTCCACCGCCTTCTCGATGAACTCCAGTCCCCGGCGGCCGTCATAGACGTTGGGAAAGCCGTATTCCCGAGGTGTCAGCGGCGCGCCTTCCAGATGCCGCCGGATGGCATCGACGGCGCCGCAGTAGATGGTGGCGAACGCCTCCAGGTACCCCTCGGGATGTCCCGGTGGGATTCGGGTCACGGCTCCGGCCGCTTCGTCCAGGTACTCGCCGCGCCCGCGGGTCAGAGTCTGCCGGGGCTCGCCGTAACGGTAGAACTGCATCCGGTTCGGATCCTCTTGGGCCCAGAGGACGGCTCCCTTCGACGCGTACACTCTGAGACGCAGCCCATTCTCTTCGCCGGTGGCGATCTGACTGATGGTCAGGACGCCCTTGCCGCCTCCCTTGAGCCGCAAAAGGATATTGGCGTCCTCGTCCAGAGTCCGGTCCGGAAGAAAATGGCTCGTGTCGGCGCAGATCGAGGCCACCGGATCCCCGGTCACGTACTCCAGCAGGTTCAGACAGTGCACTCCCAGATCGCCCAGAGTGCCCCCCGCGCCGGCCTGCGCCGGGTCCACCCGCCACGAGGCCTGCTTCTGTCCCAGCTTCTCGTGGGGGACCGAGAGGAAATCCTGCAGATACTCGACGATGACCTTGCGGACCGTGCCCATCCGGCCGGTCCGGAACAGTTGCCGGGCGTGCCGGATCAGCGGGTGTCCCGTGTAGTTGTGGGTCAGGGCGAAGACCAGGCCCGTCCGCTCCACCAGCCGGCACAGATCTTCCGCCTCCGCCAGCGAGTAGGTCATGGGCTTGTCGCACACGACGTGGATGCCCGCCTCCAGAAAGGTTTTGGAGATGTCGAAATGGGAGGCGTTGGGGGTCACCACGCTGACGAAGTCGATCCGCTTGTCCGCCGGCAACTCCGACTCCCGGGCCGCCATCTCCTCATAGGTGCCGTAGCAGCGGGCGGGGTCGGCGTACAACTGCTCTCCGGTGACCCGGGTGTTCTCGGGATCTCGAGAGAAGCAGCCCGCCACTAGCTCCACCTGCTGGTCCAGGGCGGCGGCCATGCGGTGAACGCCTCCGATGAAAGCGCCCTGGCCGCCTCCGACCATCCCCATCCTCAACTTCCGTTTCCACGATTCCATGTTCTTCCTCCCATGCCGGCCGGGGCCATTCGGAACCTCGGCGCCCGCGGCCTTTCAGAACCGCGCCCGAAATGCCCGCCATCAAGTCCGGTGGGCGCACCACCCGACGGCGTTGGCCACCACCTGTAGCGGCTCCCTGTGAAAATAGACCGGGTCGGTCTCATGTCCGGGACGAAAATAGAAAACCCTCCCCTGGCCCACCGTCCAGACGCAGCCGCTGCGAAATTGCTCTCCGGTTTTCCAATAGCTGAAGAAAACCGTTTTCTCCGGCGGCGGCACGTCGAAGGGCTCGTCGTACATCTCCGTCTCTGGGATGGTGAAGTCCGAAATGCCCTGCGCGATCGGGTGGGACGGCGCCACTACCTTCAGATGCTCCGGCCCGGCGTCGTGCCTCCAGCCCCCGAGGTTCCCGGTGCATTCCAGGATGCTCTTGAACATCTTGGACCAATGGGCCGAGTGCAGCCCGATGAACCCCAGCCGGCCGGCCCGCACCCGGGCCACCACGTCGGCGACGCGGTCGAAGAGGACCTCCTTGTGCTTCTTGTGTCCCCACCAGATCAGAACGTCGGCAGCATCCAGCACCGATGAGCCGAGCCCCTGGTCCGGATCCTGAATGGAAGCGGTCCGGGCCCTCACCTCGGGAAGGGTGTCCAGATGCCGCGCGATGGCTCCGCTGATGCCTTCCGGATAGACCTCTTCGGGCTCGGTCCGTTCCGACCAACAGAGGACCCGGACCGGACCCGGCGAAGCCGAGGCTTGAGCCATCCGGCGACCGGCAGCGGTCGCGGCCCCTCCCGCGACCAGACTCCGCCTCAGAAACTCCCGCCTCACGAGGAGCACAGGAGTCAGCGGCCGCGGGTCAGATCCAGACCTGCCGCCGCCCCTTTCTGCCGCGTTGCCGGGCGTCCTCCCCATAAACGTCAGGGAACCTCATTCGAAACGGATGGAATAAAGATCCGCGTCCTTCATCACGAACCGCAGCCGCAGGGGCTTGCCCGACAGGTGCCTCAAGGGTTCCCGGTCGGTCTGGCCCGTGGGGCGCTTCCATTCGACGCGGTGTTCGATCTCGTCTCCGAAGATGAGCGGGGAGTCCGCCAGCGAGAAACCGGGGACGGGATGTCCGTGGATGTCCTGAAGTTCCAGGCGGATGCTTCCGGCGGCCGAGGTGGAGAAGTTCAGCACCAGAGCGCCGCCGTCGAAGGTGAACAGGCGGGTCACCAGTTCGCCTCCCGGGTACCCGGCCCGAATGGAGACGAATCCGTCGGTCCGCAGGACCATGCGCTCGAAATGAACCGAGGGGAAATCCCGCTCCCGGAGGACGTAGAGGGAGATCTCATCGGGAGCCGTGGGAACGACGCCCCAGGACGCCAGGTTGGTCCGATGCATCCAGGCCCGCCGCTGCCGTCCGGGACGGATGAACGACTCCATGAAACGCCGGTCCCAGTGGACGCCGTCGCGGCTGGTCATGAAGACCGTGTCCGCCGCGCCCGGCCAAGGGGACTCGCTGAGACGGGTCTTCCAAGGGATGTATCTCCGGGGAAACGCCAGGTAGATCTGGGGAGCGCGGAAATAGGGGGTGGTGGCGTTGGTGTAGAGATGGTCCCGCTCCACGTCTCCGAATTGGCCCCATTCCCCCGGAGACCAATTCAGGAAGTCCGAAGACGTTGCCGCCTTGACGGTTCGGACCCCGTGCCGGAAATCGCGGTAGATGGCCACGTACTCATTCCGGATCGTGTCCCAGAAGGCCACGTTCAGGGAATCGAACTTGCCGTCGGTGATGATGGGCTCCTCCCGGATCTTGCTCCATCTCAGGCCGTCGGGTGAGACGAACCCGTACAGCACCGGTTTCCTGTCCCGCACTCCGGAACCGACCGCCTTGTAGCGTTGGGGCGCGGTTGCGTCCGGGTTTTGATCCCGGAAGGGAGCCAGATTGTGGGCCCCGTCTCCCTCCAGGACGATGTTGTTTCGCTTGGAACCGTCGAACTCGACCAACTCCAGTTCCGGCCGGGTCCAGGTCAGGCCGTCGGGGCTCTCCGCGTAGAGCGCGAACTGGGGATGCACCGGCACCACCGTCTCCCCCGGCTTCAGGAACGAAGGGATGGTGTAGCCTTCGTGACTGCTTCCGCGATAGTACATGCGGTAGAGGTCCCCATCCTTGAAGACCACCTGGTAATCGCAGGTGATGCCTTCCCACGGTTTGTCCAAAGTGAGGATCTTTCCCGCGGACACGGGATGGTGCAGCCTCTGCTCCAGCCCCTCCATGGACTCGATGAGGAAGCCGTCCACGAAGAGTTCGAGCCGGGAGCCCAGGTCCAGCGGCGCCGGCGACTCCTTGTCCTTGGCCGGCAGGTTCGTCGAATACAAAAGCAACAGGCCGGCGGCCAGTCTCAATAACAACACGAGGTCTCCTCCTTGCAGTCCGTCGCCACTACCAAAACCGGGGTTCCTCCAGGTGCACTCCCCCCTTCTGCGCCTGAGCCTGCAGGTGGCTCCACGCCTCCGATCCGTCGTCGGGGATGTGCTTGAGGTCCACGCCCGACGCGAAGACGGGCAGCTTGTCGGCGCTGAAGTCTTCCCAGTATTGGCGCGCGTGGGCGTAGTAGCTGGTTCGACCGGAAGGCCACCGGATGCCGATCAGGAGTCCGGGATACGGGTACGGCCTTTTCTCGAGGGGCTCGATGCGAAACCGCTCCACGGCATCCTCATCCAGCTCGACGCCCAGTCCGGGTCCTTCCGGAATCGAGGCCTTCCCCTGGGCCACCTGCATGGGCTGGCGGACCATGGCGTGGGTGTAGAGTTGGTGGCAGTTCACCGCCGGCCAGACCGCCTGCTTGAGAACGGCCCCCAGGTGGAGGGAGAAGGTGGCGGTGATGGTGGTCCCCACCAACTGGAGCCAGAACGGCAGCTCCACCTCGGCGGAGAAGTGTCCGGCTCTCAACACCCGGGAGGCTCCACC
This sequence comes from Acidobacteriota bacterium, assembly GCA_965116695.1. Taxonomy (GTDB): domain Bacteria; phylum Acidobacteriota; class UBA6911; order RPQK01; family JAJDTT01; genus JAJDTT01. Next base: position 4,356,952 of record OZ220706.1, on the reverse strand, counting down.
CCCCACCACGAAACCGTCGCAGACCTCGTCCCGGACCGCCACGGCCGGTTCCGGATTCCCGTAGTGCATTGCGATGGGGACCCGGGTGGCCGCCTTGAGCCGCTGGTTTCCCGGGATGTCGCCCTGGGGGATGGGAGTCTCGTAGATGGCGATCTGCGGATACGCCTCCCAGCGCTTGAGCCGCTCGGCGCCCCGGTCGGCGTCCAGCAGAAATCCGTTGAAGTCCATGTCCACTTCGAAGTCGTCCGGCAAGGTGGGCATCAGGGTCGCCAACTGCCGGTCCAGGTCGAACCACGGGCGCCCCTTGGTCTTGAAGGCCTTGTATCCCTGCCGCATCGCCTCGGCGCACTCCAGGACCCAGTCGGAACCCGGCATGTCGATGTCCCACCAACTGACCGGCGCCCGCTCCCGAACCTGATGTCCCAGCAAACGGTGGCAGGGGAGGTCCCAGGCCTTGCCCACGGCGTCGAAGAGGGCCATCTGAAGGCCGGCGCCGAGAGAATCGTCCCACATGAGATCGGCAGCGTTCTTTCCCTGCACCCGCTGGAGGCTCTCCTCCGAGACCCGGCCCCAGGTGTAGTACTCCATGGTCTCGCCGAATCCGGTCACCCCGCACTTGAGCTCCACCTTGCAGATCTCGAACACGGTCCAGTGGGGGATTTCCCGGATCATGTTCCGGGCCGGAACCGGCCGGAACGGGACGTCGACCGTCACCGTCTCGGTCCGCGCCACCGTCAGGTCCAAGGGGGCGGCGACGGCAGGGCTGGAAGCCGGACTGCAGCCCACGGCGGCGGGCAGCGTAACACCGGCGGCGGAACCCGCCGTCAGGGCAGTTCTGGAAAGGAAGCGGCGGCGGCTTGGCCGTTCAGGAGAGTCTGTCATCGGACCAAATAGAACCACACCGGGGGAGGTGACGCAACAGCGGGGAGCGGCGAATTTGATGCGGGTTTGGCGCTGGACTATGCTTATGGATATCGGCCCCAGGAGACAACCCAATGGCCACCATCGCTAGACGTCAGTTCCTCTCTCACACGGCCGTCGCGGCGAGTGTGGCGGCCATGGAAGCGCGGGCCGCGGCGCCGGCAGCGTCCCACCCCATCGGCGCCGCCATCATCGGAACCGCCCATCCCCACGCCGTGGGCCACCTGCGGACGCTTCGTGAGTCCTCCAACTACGAAGTGCTGGGCGTGGCGGAGCCCGATCCGGAACTGCGCGCCCGGGCCGGGAAGAGTCCCCGCTGGGAAGGAGTTCCCTGGACCAGCGTCGACGGGATCCTGAGGGACGACCGGGTTCGAATGGTGTGCATCGAAACCGATCCGTTGGAGGCCCTGCGTTACTCCCACCGGGTGATCGTGGCCAACAAGCACCTGAAGATCGACAAACCGCCGGGGGCCGACCTGACGGCGCTGGAGCGCCTCTTCCAGGAGGCCGGACGCCGGGACCTGTTGATCCAGATGGGGTACGTCTATCGCTACAATCCCGCTTTCCGCCTGGCTCACCGGGCCATCCGGAAGGGATGGCTGGGCCGGATTCGATCCGCCGTCTGCCAGATGAACGACACCTTGAGTCCGGCCGGCCGGCGGCGCCTGGACACCTACCCCGGCGGCCAGATGTTCGAGATCTGCGGACACATGATCGATGCCCTGATCTGGCTCCTGGGCGCCCCCAATCGGGTGAGTCCGGTGCTGCGCCACAGCGACCCGGTCCCGGACCAGTTGGAGGACGACGTGCTGGCCACCTTCGAATTCGACTTGGCGGTGGCCGTGGTCAAGAGCCACAGCCTCAACGGGAACCGTTATTTCTACGTCTTCGGAGAGGAGGGCTCCATCCAGATCGACTCTCCCGACCGGCCCACGGTGAGGCTGGCCCTGAGCCGTCCCCACGGCGAGTTCGGCGCCGGCGTCCACGACGTTCCCGTGGGACCGTCGCCGCGATATCTGCCCGACGTGGACGATCTGGCCGGCGCCATCCGCGAACGCAAGGGGGTCGAATTCTTCACGCCGGAGCACGATCTGGCGGTGCAGCGGGCCCTGCTTCAGGCGTCCGGCGTCGACGTCTGAAATCGGCCGCATAAACAAGCGCCGGCGCGGCATTCGTCCCGGCGCGGATGCTTGCGTCCGTTCGTCCCCGTGGACCGTTGAATTTCGCAACCGGAAAGGAAATCGGCATGAAATCCGTAGCTCGAAGAGAATTCCTCACAACCCTGGCTGGAACCACGGCTGCCGGAGCGTTTGCGGCGCCGGCCCTGAAGGCCTCCCGGGCCTCGTTGAACGACCAGGTATCCGTGGGCTTGATCGGAACCGGCGGCATGGGACGCGGCCACCTGAGAAACCTTCTCCTCAGGGATGACGTCCATATCGCCGCTGTCTGCGACGTGGACGACGCGGTTCTGGAGCAGGTGTCCGGAACGGTCCAAAAGGCGAATCGCAAGAAACCGCGGCTGCTGAAGGACTACCGGCGGCTCCTGGACGACACCTCCATCCACGCGGTGGTGGTGGCCACGCCCCATCATTGGCACATTCCCATCGCCATCCCGGCGCTGCAATCGGGCAAGGACCTGTACGTGGAGAAACCCGCTTCTCACGTCTTCAGGGAAGGCCGGCTTCTGGTAGAGGCCGCCCGCAAGTACGACCGGATCGTCCAGCACGGGACCCAGATGCGATCCACCAGCGTGACCCTGCGGGCCGCGGAGGTCCTGAAGTCGGGTCTGATGGGGGAGATCAAGATGACCAAGGCCTGGAACGTCCAGCGTGGCAACGCCCTGGATCCCAAACCCGACGGTCCGGCCCCGGACGGCGTGGACTACGACCGGTGGTTGGGTCCGGCCCCCAAGCGCCCCTTCAACCCCAATCGCTTCCATCGGAGTTGGCGCGTCTACCGGGACTATGGGAACGGGGACATGGGGGATGACGGCGCCCACGACCTCGACATGGCGCGCTGGGCCCTGGGAGTGACGACCCACCCGGTGCGGATCACGGCCCACGGCAGCACCATCGACCTGGAGGGAGAACGGGAGTACCCGGACAACATGACCGTGGCGCTGCAGTACGCCGAAGGGAAGGTGCTGCTTTACGAGGACCGGCTCTGGACCCCTTACGGGCTGCACGGATACGACAACGGCAACGCCTTTTACGGGACGGAGGGGTACATGATCTTCTCCCGCCGCGGCCACTTCCAGGTCTACATGGGCCGCAAGGAGGAGAAGGGACCGGGCGTCACGGGACGGGAGTTCCGCCAGAACTCGAAAGCCCACCTGGACAACTTCCTGGAATCCGTGAAGACCCGGAAGCAGCCCAACGCCCCGGCCGAAGTGGCGCATCTCAGTTGCGGCGTCATTCACCTGGCCGAGATCGCATACCGGCTCGGGCGCGTCCTGGAGTTCGATCCGGAGACGGAGACCTTTCCCCACGATTCCAAAGCCAATGCCATGCTCACCAAGTCGTACCGGGAGCCTTGGACGCTGCCGGAGAAGATCTAGACGACGCGGGACGGAGATTGAGAAAAAGACAACGTTGGGGAGGTTCGGCCGCCGGGGGCCATGGACGCCGCGGCGAGACGAATCCTGGCGCCTCGGAAAGGACCGCGCCGGCGCCGGCGGCAACTGCTGCCGACGCCGGGCGCGACTTGATTTATCGGGCCGGCTGGACCGTCTGGGTCACCAACGCGTTGCCTTCGATCTTGATGACCACAGGCACCACCGGCTGGGTCGAACTGATCTCGACCGAGCCGAAGAAATCGGCCGGCACCAGATTCGAATCGAAGAAGGGCGACTGATTCAGGAAGGCCACCGCCTTGCTGCCGGCGGACAAGGAGACCACGGTTTCCTCCAACATTCTGCCGGCGCCGTTAAAAAGACTCACCGTGACCCGGGCGGTCCCTCCGTTGCCGGGCGGGTTCAAGAGCGCGAGTCCGGTTTGTCCGTAGGCCAGCATGGAGAAACCCATGGTCGGACTCTCGGGCAGAACGCTGGTCGTAGTGACCCGAACGCCGTTCGCAAAATTGCGGAACACCGCCTCGACTCCGACCGGACCGTCCGAAGTGATCTTCGCGTAGCCCACCTCGAGCATGGCCTCGTTTGCATTCAGGCTCTGAACTTCCCGCGTTCCCGTCGGCGGCACTTCGACCCCATAGCTGTCGGCCGCGCCGCCGCTGCCGGTCGGAACGCCGATGGAGGCGCCGATGGTGGTCACGAGGTCAGGCCTGTTCAGAAGAGCGACGGGGTTGCCGTCGTTATCAAAGGTCTCGATCAGGACGTTCGTCGTGGTGTTGGTCAGTCCGACGAAGCTGAGCGTGGTCTCGAACCCGCCGCCGTGACCCACCTGCGCAATGTATACGGTTTGGTCCTGGGCCAGGACCACGCCGCAAAAGATGGACAAGATTAGAATTCTGAAACCCGACATTCTTTTTTCCTCCCCCATTTCGATTTAATCGGTCTTGAAGCTAAAGATCTTGAACTCCCCGTTTCGCTCGAAGACGGAACTGAACAGCTTCAATTCCCGTTTGCCGCCCTCCGGGAGACCCACCTCCAAGCGGGCGTCCCGATGCAGACGAAATCCGTCATAGCCGCGGATGCCTTTCCGGAATCGGACCCGGATCAACTCCAGCTCTTTCCCGCGGTAACGCCTCACGGTGCCGGCAAGATCCCGCTGGCTCCTGACGGCGTCCAGACCCCAGACGAAATCGGGCGTGAAATTGGAACCTGGCCGGTTCGCCGCACTCACCGGCCAGACGTGCCGGACCCACTCTTCTTTGGATAGTCCGAGTTGGGCGACCTCCGAGAGGTCTCCCTTTCGAAGCCGCTCCAGTAAAAGGCGTCCCAGTGCCTGCGACGATACGGCGGAACTCTCCAGGTCGCCGTCTTCGAACAACAGCGAACTGCGGCTGAATCCGCTGAGGAGCAATGCCATGGACGCCGCCAGGACCACCGTGCCTCCAATTCCCAAGAGCCAGGCGGATTTCCTGGTGGATCGCGGCCTATCCGGCATTTTGCTCATCCTGTTGCGGGAGACGCCGTAGATCGCCTTGAAGTCCTCCGGCCGGCTAGTTGGAGGCCAGCGACGGTTCACTGGTGCTCCAACTGTGGGTCCAATCGTCGTTCGGGCCCACGCAACCCGCGTAGGTCACGGGTGTGAAGAACCCATCTTCCGGCAGCGTCTTGACATAGTTCACGTCAAGGGCCATGGAGTTGGGCATGGGCCGGAAGTCGGGGGACACAGCGTTGAACGGATCGGCCAGGCCCACCGCACTCGCCGAAGCGGCAAAGCGATTCATCTGGGACGCACCCCGGATCCAGGCATCAACCCCGTAACCGCCGGCGTCGCTGCCGGCCGCGAACTGGGACCGCTGAGTGTCCCGAGTCCGGTTCGGGCCAAAGATGTTGTTGGCGATCACGAGGTCACCGCTGTCGATCTGCCGCGTGGTGGCCGCCTGATCGATCACCACCGCTTCGCGGCCGAAACCGATGACAATGGAGTTGTAGATCTGGCCGGCGGTGCCTTCGCGCACGAGCATGCCGATGTCGCTCTCCTCGTCGCTCCCCGCACCCGGATTGCCCCCCACAAGAGTCACATTCGAAATCGTGGGATTGGAGCGGGGCAACAGATCGTTGGCGTCGCCGTTGCTGTCGAACTCGAAACCGTTGTCGGCATCGGACTTGTCCTGCTGGATGCAGATGAACTGAGCCTTGCCCACCCAGCCTTCCGTGTAATCGAGGCTGTCGTCGGCAACCCCCGTCAGGAGCGCGTGCCTGATATTGGCGGTCCCCCCGAACATCTCTATGCCGTCATCCTTGTTGTAATGGACTTGGACATAGTCGACTTCGGTCTGGTTGCCGATACCGTGAAAGGCGATACCGTTGAGCTCGTTTTCGGGTGAGAACTCCGCCCCTGCGAATTCCACTCGGACGTACTTCAGCACACCGCTGTCATCCGCCGGATCGTTGCCGCCGTAGGTGGCGTCGCTGACACCCTCGACGTCTCCTTCACAATTGCCCCCCTCGCAACCATTGATGGGAGCTCTGCCGGCGAGCACCAGTCCACCCCAACCTTGAACGCGACGCGAACCGATACTCTCGTCGGAGGTCATGATGATCGGGCTGAGCGCGGTTCCCTCGGCATGAATCCGGCCTCCCCGGTCAATCAGCAGAGTCGCGATGTCGGTTCCCAACAACACTGTGCCGGGCTCGATGGTCAGGGTGGCGCCATCACCGACCCGGTGGAGCCGGGACGGCATGAACCAGAGTGTTCTCCAACCAAGCGTCATGTCGGCGCTGATTTCGGCGGGCAGTTCCATCGCCTGCTCGGCGATCACGAAATGCCAATAGGCCCGCTGAAAGATCCGGGTTCCGGTGACGTCCCGGATGTCGAAGACGACGGCCCAGCGGCCGACCCCCAGATCACCGGGATCCAACGTGCTCACGGGAGCAGGCGCAGGACCGACGAGGGTGTTCAGGGGCGCCGCAAGGGTCGGAATAGGATACGCGTTGGCCGATCCGGGGGGGTTCCCTTCGAAATCGACGACCCCTTCGGAGGCTGCCCGCAACCGACCGGCAGTCACATCGAGGTACCGGGACTCGCCCGTCTCCTTGTTCAGGAAAGAAATGAAAAAGGTCTTGTCGTACTCGTGGCCGTTGGGATCCAGGTCCACCATCACCGAGATCCGGTTCCGCGGATCATCGGGCGACTGGGCCAAATAGCCGACTTCGTTGGTCCGCAGAAAGATGCTGGCGTGAGGGCCGCTGGACTGATCCATCATTTGCACGAACTGGATGTCCCCAGCCGCCCCCGCACCCGGCGAAGCGCCGGCCAGGTTGGCGACCGCCAGGATCGGGATCAGAGGCAAAAATCTCACTGCAATGGTTCTTCGCATGGGTCTAGGCTCCTTTCCTAAAAATGATTCAGGGGTGGTCGTCTACTCTCTGAAGAAGGTCTTGGAAATACTGACGGAGAAGCTCCGTCCGACTCGATACAATCGCTGAATCCGGTTCCCCTGCCGGAACTCGTACTGGTGGTCCAGGAGGTTTTCGGCGCCGAGCTTGAGCCTCCAGCTCTTGCCCAGAGGTTGGATGAAGACGGCGTCCATGCGGGGGACTCCCACCTGAACCACGTCAGGCAAGCCCTGAGCGCCGACATCCGAGATCCGCTCTCCCTGGTAGTTGTAGAGCAGCCGGGCCATCGACCCGCGGGTTGGATGCTCATACTGAAGGACTCCGTTGAAGACGTGCCGGGACTGTCCTTCCAGCGCCCGATTCAAGTTGGTGAGCAACGGAGCCTGCTCCCGGGAGATCTCCACCGTCGAGTCGACCAGGGTGTAGTTGGCCGAGACGAAGAAGTTCTGGAGCGACGACGAGAGGCCGCCCAGGTTCTTGCGTGTCTCCAGCTCCATCCCCAGGTTCTTGGCGCCCTGGGCGTTGATGTAGGAGGTCCTGAGCTGAGCGGTCAGTTGGATCTCTCTCTCAATGGGGTTCTCGAAGTCCTTGAAGAAGAAGCTGGCCGAGAGCAGTTCGTTGGAACTCATGAACCATTCCCACCGGACGTCCCAGTTCCGGATCCGGGCGCGGACCAGTTCCGGGTTTCCGACCACGGCCCGGCCGCCCACCACGTCGGTGAACTCGAAGGGAGACAGCTCGCGAAACTCGGGACGATTCAAGCTTTTGCCGTAGCCGCCCCGCAGATTCATGTCGTTGTCGAGGCGGTACACCACCGAGAAGGCGGGGAGCAGGTCCGTGTTGTCGAGGCGCGTCGAGACGCCCGTCGGGGCTGTTCGGTCGAAGGGATCGAACGTCTCCACCCGTTGGGAGTCGGCCTCCACCCGCGCGCCGCCGATGAAGCGCCACTGGTCGATGGCCAGATCCAGCATGGCGTAACCGGCCCGGGTCAACTGCTTGGCGTCGTAGGTGTCGGTGGGACGAGTCTCCTCCCGAAGCTCGAAGGTGCTGGGATTGATGTTCTCGGACGCGAAGATCCGCTCGGGCGTCTGGGACAGATCGATCCCGGCCCTCCGGAGGGGTACGAACCGGAACCGCCGCGAGAGGAAGTCCCGCTGGCGCGACCGATAGGACGCTCCGACCTTGATGGAGCTGTTCACGATGCCGCGGTTGAAATAGGTGGTCCAGTCGAGACCCGGCTCCCAGATGTTTTCGTCCAAATCGTTGAAAAGCCGGAAGCCGCTCTGGCTTTCGTCGGCCAGCAGGAAGCGGTTGTTCCGCTCTTCGTAGAGAGCCTCCCTCAGGTCCGGTTCGTCCAGGGAAGAGAGGGAGTAGGACAGCCGCCAGGTCAGGAAGCTGTTGCCCAGGGCGGTCAGATAATGCTCGCCCGAGACCTTGGTGGAGCCCACGTCCTCCTCGATCATGCGGATGCGCTGGTTGCGGACCCTCTGTTGTCCGTCCGAATCGAACCCCTCGAAGAACCTGGACTCGTCGCTGGTGTCCTTGCTGAAGAAGTTCTGGAACCGGATCCGATTGTTGTCGGTGAGCTCGTAGGCGAAGTTGGCGGTGACTCCGGTGAGGATGGACCGCGTGCTGTAGTCCATCTCGTACTCCCGGAGGGCGGAGAGTTCCCCTTGACCCGCCGACCGGTAGTAGTTTCGGACCTCCTCTTGGCGGTGCCACTTGTTGCCGTGGGAGAGGGCCAGGACCACGCCCAGCTTGCCGAAGGTGTTGCCGGCCATGAAGCTGAAACTCTGATTGGGAATCGCGTTCCGGCCACCGTGAGGCGTCCAGACGTTGCTGAAGGAACGCCCGAAGCGCTGCAGATCGTCTGCCGTGAACCCCGTAGTGGAGAAACGTCCGCGGCGCGTCAGCCGCTGGTTGGGGATCCCGCTGGGAAGTGCCCGGGTCCCGTCGTCGAATCCGAGCCAATCCCGCTTGCCGCCCGGGTAGTCGGCGAAGTCCTTGAAGGTGGTGGTGCTGCCGAAGCTGGTCCCGTAGCTGAGCTTGAGGATGGGACTGCGGGGAAAATCCACGGTGTTCATCTTCACGAGGCCGCCGGAGAACTCGCCCGGCTGATCGGGGGTGTAGGACTTCTCGGTGCGGATGTTCTGCATCAACGCGGCGGGAAAGAGGTCCATGGGGACCACCTTCTTGTCCGGGCGGGTGGACGGGACCACGGCGCCGTTGAGCATGGTGGAGCTGTAGCGCTCCCCCAAGCCGCGGATATAGACGTACTTGCTGTCCACGATGGAGACCCCCGTGACCCGCTGCATCACGTCGCCGGCATCGGACCCCACCATCCGCGACATTTCCTGAGCCCCGATGGCGTCGCTCACGGTGGGGGCCGTCTTCCGTTCCACCAGCAGGGCGGCTTCGGAGGCCTGGTCGGCCTCGGCCACAACCGTGACCTCGCCCAGGCTCACGCCGCCCAACGGATTCAGGGCCACGTCCTGGAACGCGGTCTCCCCTACGGCCACTTTCACTCCGCGAATGACCTGGGGGACGTATCCCTCCTTTTCGACCTCCAGCTCGTAGGTTCCCGCGGGGACGTCCATATGGAAGATGCCATCCAGGTTCGAAACTGCCTGACCGGCCTCAGGACGGGTGCGGACCTCAACTCCGTTGAGGAGGATCCCGTTGGCTACGTTGACGACGAAGCCCGAAAGAGTGCCGACGTCGGACACGTCGCTGGACTCGGCGGCTTCGTTCTCCGCCGCACCAAGCGGTGACAGCAGGAAAAACCACAGCGCGGTCGCCAAGCAGAACGGCCACATTGCAGACAGGCACTTACTTTTGGTTTGCATGCGCATTTTTCACTCCCGTGATCCTGTGCAATCCGCTTCCCTTGAATCGGATAAGAACCGAGTGGAGTCTACGCCGGGTGTCTAAAGACCCCGTGAAGATGGATTGAAGCCTCCGTTGTATCTCCGGGTTGCCGGGCGTACTGGTGCGGACGTACACTCTGGGGACAGCCTGGGTGAGCGTTCGTCAGGTGCCGGCCGGTCCCTGACGGAGCGACTCCAGCATCGGAGTTTCCATGAATCGAACTGAAGGACAGAGGAGCTTGGCGCAACCGGCGGCGAGGATCGCGATTCTGGCGGGGTTGTTGGCTTCCGGTGCCCTTTCGTCGCCGGCGCAAGCCGGGCCGGCCCCGGGCGCCGTCGATTACAACCGCCAGATACGCCCCATTTTGTCGGACCACTGTTTCGCCTGTCACGGTCCGGACGAAAAGGTGAGGCAGGCGGGCCTGCGCCTGGATTCGAAGGAGGGACTGTTTCAGGACCGGGGCGGTTACAAGATCGTCACGCCGGGAGACTCCGATTCGAGCCGCCTGTACCGGAGGATATCGGCGGAGCACGAGGCGGCCCGGATGCCGCCGCCCGGATTCGACCGGAAGCTGAAACAGGACCAGATCGATCTCATTCGACGCTGGATCCGGGAAGGCGCCGAGGCTCAGGACCATTGGGCCTTCGTCAGGCCTCGCCGGCCGCCACTCCCGCGGGTTGAGCGCGTCTCCTGGGTCCGCAATCCCGTCGACCGGTTCATCCTGGCACGCTTGGAAAGCGAAGGGCTCGAACCGTCACCCGAAGCGGACCGCGTCACCCTGATCCGCAGAGTGACCCTGGACCTGACCGGACTGCCGCCCACACCGGCGGAGGTGGACGCCTTCCTGGCGGACCGCAGCCCCGGGGCTTACGAGAAAGTGGTGGAACGACTCCTCGCCTCCCGGCACTACGGTGAGCGGATGGCCCTGGAGTGGCTCGACGCCAGCCGCTATGCCGACACCCACGGCTACCACATCGACAGCCACCGGGACATGTGGCTCTGGCGGGACTGGGTCATCGATTCCTTCAACCGGAACCAGCCCTTCGACGAGTTCACCATCGAGCAACTGGCCGGCGACCTGCTCCCCGGGGCCACGTCCCAACAGAAACTGGCCACCGGGTTCAACCGCAACCACATGATCAACTTCGAGGGGGGCGCCATTCCCGAGGAGTACCGGCTGGAGTACGTGGTCGACCGGGTCAACACCACGTCGACGGTCTGGATGGGCTTGACCATGGGGTGTGCCCGCTGCCACGACCACAAGTACGACCCCATTCGGCAGCGGGAGTTCTACCGCTTTTCGGCCTTCTTCAACACCATCCCCGAAAAGGGCCTGGACGGACGAAAGGGCAACGCGGCGCCGTTCATGGAATTGCCCTATCCCGACCAGGCAAAACGCCTGCGGGAGTTGCGGGCGAGGCTGGAAGCCATCGAGAACGAGATGCCGGAAAGCCGCTTGAAGTCCCTGCTACGGGAGTGGGAGGCGCCCACCTCGGCCAAGCTTCCCGAAAGTCCCCGCCTGGGCCTGCTGGCCCACTACGAATTGGATCATCACACTTCGGACACCAGCGGACATTACCGTCACGGAAAACCCCGGGGCGAGGAACTGACCCCGACCGAGGGCAAGGTCGGCGGAGCCTTGAAGTTCAGCATCCGGAACCACGTGGACCTGGGCGACCTGGGTGGGTTCGACCGGACCGACGCCTTCTCTCTGCTGGCCTGGGTCCGCCTCAGGAACGAGGGAGACCAGGCCGTCGTCGCCCGCATGGATGATCTGGACGGTCTCCGCGGCTACGACCTCTTCGTCGGCGACTTCAAGGAGCACGACGGTCCCAAATACAGTGGTCCCCTGCTGATGGCGCACCTGGTTCATGCCTGGCCGGACAACGCCATCAAGGTCCGCACGCGCACCCCGGTCTCCCTGAACCAGTGGCACCATCTTGCCCTGACCTACGACGGTTCCGGAGAGGCCTCCGGCGTGGCCCTCTACCTGGACGGCAAGCTTCGGGAAGTGGAGGTCCTGCACGACACCCTGACCGGCTCCATCAGGACCGGACGTCCGCTGCTGCTGGGCCGGCGACACTCCAAGGGGCTGTTCGACGGCCAGATGGACGAGGTGCGAATCTACGATCGGAGCCTTACGGCGAACGAAGTGGAACAGTTGGCCGTCTACCATCCCATCCGGGCCATCCTGCGGGAACCGGAAGAGGATCGGACCGAACAGAAGCAGGAGGAACTGCTCCGGTTCTACCTGGAAAGAGACGCTCCCGCCCTCTATCGCGAACTGCACCGGGAACAGGAGGAGCTTCGCAGGGACGAGCAGGAGCTGCAGGCGGCCGTCCCCACCATCATGGTGATGGAGGAGATGGACGAACCGCGGGACACGATGGTCCTGGATCGGGGTGACTACCGCAATCGCGGGGAGAAGGTGAAACCGGGAGTCCCGGCGGCGCTGCCGCCTTTCCCGCAAGACGCGTCTCCGACCCGTCTGGGCCTGGCCCGCTGGCTGGTCGACCCGGACCACCCGTTGACGGCCCGGGTCACGGTGAACCGGTTCTGGCAGATGTACCACGGCAACGGTTTCGTCCAATCGGCGGAAAATTTCGGCTCCCAGGGAGATCAGCCCAGCCACCCGGAACTTCTGGACTGGCTGTCCACCGAGTTCGTGGGCTCAGGATGGGACGTTAAGGACCTGCAACGGCTCCTGGTCACGTCCGCCACCTACCGCCAGAGTTCCCGCGTCACGCCGGAGCTGCTGGAGAGGGACCCGGAAAACCGGCTGCTGGCGCGGGCCTCCCGCTTCCGGCTGCCGGCCGAGCTGGTTCGTGACAACGCCCTGCGAGTCAGCGGCCTGCTGGTGAACACGATCGGTGGCCCCAGCGTCTTTCCCTACCAGCCACCCGGGCTGTGGAAGGAGATGGCCTACGGCGAGAAGTACACGGCCCAGGAGTATGTTCAGGGAGAGGGAGCGGACCTCTACCGCCGTGGCCTCTACACCTTCTGGAAGCGGACGATTCCTCCGCCCACATTGATGGCATTCGACGCCCCCGACCGGGAAACCTGCACCATGCGGCGGCCGCGGACCAACACTCCGCTGCAGGCGCTGATCCTGCTGAACGACCCGACTTACGTGGAGGCGGCCCGATCCCTGGCCCAACGCACTCTGAAAGGATCGGCCTCGAGCACTGAGGATCGGCTCCAGGCCGCTTTCCGGCTGGCTACGGGACGGGCGCCCGACCCTCGAGAGGCCCCGATCCTGGACCGGATCCTCCAACAGCAGCGAAGCTACTACAGGTCCGATCCCGCGGCGGCCCGGCGCCTGATCGAGGTGGGTGACTCCCCGTTCGATCCGAGCCTGGACCCGGTAGAGCTGGCCGCGTGGACCACCGTGACCGGCAGCATTTTGAACCTGGACGAAACCATTACCCGGGAGTGAGATCCGTGGACCCGGCAAGCCGAATGCGACTGGAGATCACCCGGCGCCAGTTCTTTGGCCGGACCAGCACCGGCATCGGCACGGCCGCGCTGGCCTCGATCCTGAATCCCCATCTGTTCTCCGGCCGGACCGACGAAGGCGTTCCTCCCGGCATCCGGTCCGGCCTGCCCCACTTCGCACCCAAGGCCAAGCGGGTCATTTTCCTCTTCCAGTCGGGCGCTCCGGCCCAGATGGACCTGTTCGACTACAAGCCCCAACTGGAGAAGCATCGGGGAACGGACCTGCCCGACTCGGTGCGCCGGGGACAACGGATCACCGGCATGACCTCGCGGCAGAAGACCCTCCCCGTGGCTTCCTCCATCTTCAAGTTCTCCCGGCACGGGGAGTCGGGCGCCTGGGTGAGCGAACTCCTGCCGCGCACCGCGCAGATCGTGGACGACATCGCCATCGTCAGGACGCTGCACACCGAAGCCATCAATCACGATCCGGGCATCACCTTCTTCCAGACCGGTAGCCAGCAGCCGGGCCGCCCCAGCTTGGGCGCCTGGCTCAGCTACGGGCTGGGAAGCGAGAGCCGCGATCTTCCCAGCTTCGTGGTGATGGTCTCCATCGGCCGGGTCAAGACCAATCCCCAGCCCATCTTCTCCCGCCTCTGGGGCGCCGGTTTCCTGCCCTCGGACCACCAGGGGGTCAAGTTCAGGGGCGTCGGAGACCCGGTCCTGTACCTGTCCAACCCGCCCGGCGTGGACCACCGCAGCCGGAGGCGAATGCTGGACGGGATCGGTCAGCTCAACCGGCTGCGGGCCGAGGCCTTCGGCGACCCCGAGATCACGACCCGGATCAGCCAGTACGAAATGGCCTACAAGATGCAGCTCTCGGTTCCCGAGCTGACCGACGTCTCCAACGAGCCGGACCATGTCTTCGAGCTCTACGGCCCCGACTCCAGAAAGCCCGGAACCTACGCCGCCAACTGCCTCATGGCCCGGCGCCTCAGCGAAGCGGGCGTCCGCTTCGTCCAGCTCTACCACCGCGGCTGGGACCAGCACGACAACCTGCCGGCCCAGATCCGGGGGCAGTGCGAGGACACGGACCAGGCCTCGGCGGCGCTGGTCACGGACCTGAAGCAGAGGGGATTGCTGGACGAGACGCTGGTCATCTGGGGGGGCGAGTTCGGGCGGACCGTCTATTGCCAGGGCAAGCTCACCGACGACAACTATGGGCGGGACCACCACCCCCGCTGTTTCACCATGTGGATGGCGGGAGGCGGCATCCGTCCCGGGATCAGCTACGGCGAGACCGACGACTTCAGCTACAACGTGGTGAAGGATCCGGTCCACGTCCACGATTTCCAGGCCACCGTCCTCCATTGCCTGGGAATCGACCACACGAGACTCACCTTCAAGTTCCAGGGTCGCCACTACCGGCTCACCGACATCCACGGCGATGTGGTGAAGCCGCTGCTGGCGTAGTCCGAACGCCGCAAGACGACGTCTATTCCACAGGATTCGGCTTGATGCCCGTGGCCCGGGCCACGACGTAGGTGAGCAGGGCCGCGACGAAGGAACCCAGAGCGCCCATCTTGGCCGCGTCCTGAATCTGTCCCGGCGGAAAGGCCACCGTGGTCACGAAGAGCGCCACGGTGAACCCGATGGCGGCGGCGAACCCCACGACCACCAGGTCCCGGGAGCCGATCCCCTCGGGGAGTCCCAACCGGAATCCTCTGGCCACCAGCATGGCTCCGGCCCAGATGCCGATCGGCTTGCCCGCCAGGAGCCCGATCAGGACCAGGAAGGTGGGGGAATCCACGGCGCTCAACAGCACGCCGGCGTTGAAGAGGCCGAAGAGCATCAGGATCAGCTCCACCGGCTTCTGCCACCAATGCTCGAATTCGTTCAGCGTGTCCGTCGCCTCCAGTTCCTTCCAATCGAAGAGGCCCCGGTCGGAGTGGTGGTGAGGCATGGCGGGAATGACGGGCAGCAGGCCCAGAGCCGGATGCAGTCCGGCCATGGCGAACCCGATCCATGACAGCGAGCCGGGAATGGCCAGATACCACCAGAAGCTGCGGAGGCGCCAGCGCTGAAACAGGAAGGCTACTCCCACCCCCGCGACAGCCAGGAACATCCACAGCATCTGCACTTCCCCCTGCGGGTAGAAGGCCGCGAGAATCAGCAGGCCCATGGCGTCGTCGGCGATCGCCAGGAGCAACAGGAACGGAATCGCGGGATGGCCGGCGCCGAAGACGATCCGGGCCACCATGTAGCTGAAGGCGATGTCGGTGGCGCAGGGAATGGCCCATCCGTTGGCCAGTTCATCGAAGCGCCCGACCAGAGCCGCGCCCGCCAGGTAGAGGACGGCCGGCGCCACCATTCCGCCCACCGCTGCGACGAGGGGAACGGCGGCCCGCTTGGGGCTGCTGAGAGGACCGCCGGGAAGGGTGGCTTCCCAGACCTCCTTCCCGGCGATGGCAAAGAAGAACGCCATCAGCACATCGTTTACCAGGTAGTGGAGATCGAAAACTCTCGTGCCGTCCGGTTTCAGCGTGCCGAACAACGTGTCCTCGAACAACTTCAGGTGGACCAGGTGGTGATAGGACTCGTGATCCAGGTTAGCCCACAGCAGCGCGCCGAACGCCCCGGCGATCAGGAAGATGGAGTTCTCGAAGAGGAAGGTGATGATGCGGTTCTTGGGCGCGCTCGTAGCCACGATTCAATCCTTGTTTCTATAGGACGATACTCGTTGCGGCGGATACTGGATCATTCGGTGCGACGGTCACACGTACCGTGTTGCCAGGGCCATGATGGCCTGGAGGGTCTCGTAAGGTACAGTTCTCTCACCACGCCGCCATTCGCCATATTCCATTATTCGTAAAATTCAGTTCGTGAAGTGGACTTTTCCCTGCCGTCGACTCTCCCGGGGGTCGTATTCACAGGTCACCAGGAAGATCTCCTCCGCTCGAGTCGTGCGGGGAGGAATGGCGACCTGGACATGGGTGAAACCCCGGGCCACCCAGGTGACGAATCCATCCGTTTCGGACGGGTCCACGACATGCCCGTTGAGCCTGAGGTCGAGGATGCGGGCGTTCTGGTAGGGGATCCGCAATCGCACGCAGATCCCGTGGCGGACGGGACCGGTTTCCTCCGCCTCCAATTGGTCGGGGCCGGAGTCCTGCCGGTAGAACTTGGCGCCTCCCCCCTCCACCAGAAAGCGCGCCGGGCGCTTGCCGTCGTCCAGGGGATGACGAAGGACCAGCCGCCGGATGGGCTCCAGGTTCATCCCGGGATGGCGCTCGATCCGGGAGAGCATGTCCAGGAGGGTGTTGTCCCCCAACCATTTGCGGGCCGCTTTCCGGGAGGTGGCGCAGACGCAAAGAGCCATGCCCTCGACCTCCGGCCAGTCGAAACCGAAGCTGAGCTGACGCAGCTTGTTCCACAGTTCCACCCGGCTCCTCCGGCGGGCGCCCGCCGTGGTTCCGTATGCGGTCATCCGATGCAGATCGTTGCCCATCATCACCCGGGTCGGGTAACCGGGATAGTACTCCCCGGGCCAGACTTCGTTCCCCACCTGGAGCAGCCGGCGATAGCGGAGCAGCGCGCTCCGTTCCCATGCATTCTCGTTGGCCGTGACCAGCGAGTGGTAGCGGTTGTAGCAATAGGTGGCGGCATAGACCCGGGGCCGGCCCTTCCAGGTCTTCTCCCGCATCCCGTCCAGATCGGGACCCCAGAACATGCGTTCCGAATCCTCCTCCAGCCAATCGGCCGGGTAGCCCTCCTCCAACGCCGCCTCGTTCATGAGGCGCATGATTTCGTGATGATAGGGACGCAGGGAGACGTTGGAGTAGGCGGCCGCGGTATCGGCGTGGATGGAGCCGTAGAACTCCAGGAAGGAGCCGTGCAGGTCTCCATGCACCTCGGGCTGCAGTTCATCCATGAGGCGCCTGACGACGACGGCCTCCGGATGCTCCTCCGGCTGCACCGGGCCGTCCAGGGTCCAGTTGTTGTACGGGTCCAGGTCGTTGGCATTGTGGAAGCTGCCGCTCACATATCCGTCCGGGTTGACGATGGGGACGCACACCACCTGTTGGCGGGCCAGAATCCGGCGGGCCAGCGGATGGCCGGAGAGCAGCCACTCCACCAGTTCCAATATGGCGCTGGGGCCGATCCGTTCGCCGCCGGAATGGAGCGTCGTGAGGAGGACGTGTTCCTTGTGCTCGTCCGGGACGGACCAGTCGCTCAGACGGACCGCCATCAGGGGACGGCCCTGGACGCTCTTCCCCAGATCCTCCAGCCTCAGAAAGTCTCCGTGCTCGCGGCCCAACCGCCGGATCCGGCGATAGAGTTCCTCCAATGGAAACCAGGCCGGTCCTTCGTGGCCGCGAACCTGAGCCCGCAGACGTTCGGCGGCAACGCCACAGATCCCGAGGCCGGCGGCCTTGAGGAAGGTCCTTCTCCCCCTGGAACTTCCGTCGCCGGCCGCCTGGACCCTCGCCGGAGGGCGGCGGTGAAATCGGGTCACTGCACTCATTCAGGACTCCTTGAGCTTACCGGAACCGCAGGGAGAACAGGTCGGCGTCCTTCATCTCGATCCTGAGGCGCACGGTGCGCCCCGCCAAGGAGGTCAGGTCGGAACCGGCCCGCCAGGCGACGACCCGTTCGATCTCGTCTCCGTAGATCTCGGGACAGTCCTCCATCCCGAAACCCGGCAACGGCGCTCCCGTTTCGTCCTGGACCTCAACCCGGACTTGACCGGCGGCCGAGGTGGAGTAGTTGAGCACCAGGCGGGAACCGGAGAAGGTCAGGGGGCGGGTCAGGACCGTCCCTCCCGAATAGGGCGCCCGCAACGATGCCAGGCCGTCCACTCTCAGCACTCCCCGGCGGATGGACATGCGGGCTGTCTTGCCGTGCTCGATGAAGTAGAGGGACATTTCCCGTTCTCCGGTGGGGACCAGGCCGGTGCCCACGTGGATGGAACGTTCATGCCAGGCCAGCGGATCCCGGCCCGGGCGGAGAAAAGCCTCCATGTAACGCCGGTCGAAGTTCAGGCCGTCCCGGCTGAACATGAAGACGATGTCGGAAAGACCGGTGTGCTCCCAGTCCGGATCGGCTTTTCGCGTGGGAAGAAACCGCTTCGGGAACATGAATATGAGGCCGGGGTCCCGGTAGTAGGGAGTCGCGGAGTTCTTGTAGAGGTGCTCCATTGGCGCTCCCCCCAATCCGATGTATTCCTGCGGCGACCAATTCACGAAGTCCTTGGAGACGTAACGGCGAATGTCCCGGATATGGGTCATTTCCCGCGTCTCTCCCGAGGGAAGCTTCATGGTCACGGTGTCCGCGGTCCGGCCCACCCGCTCCGAACCCGGGGGAGGCAGGCCCTTCCGGTACCAGCCCCGGGCGTAGATGGCGTAGTGCCGGCGCACCGGGTCCCAGAGGGCGATGTTATGGGAATCGAACTGGGGATCTTCCACCAGGGCCTTCAACATGGGCTCCTTGTAAAGATGCCGCCATTGCAAGCCGTCGGGAGAAGCAAGTCCGTAGATCACCGCCCGCCGTTTCCCCGATTCGGTGATCTCGTTCAGATTGGTGATGGCCTTGTACCGCTCATCGGCCCTGGCATCGGGGTTTTCGTCCTTGAAAACGGAGAACGACCTCCCGTCCGCCCCGGGAATGGGCCAGATGATGTTGTTGTCGCGGGAGCCGTCGAATTCGATGAGTCCCAAGTCGGGCTTCACCCAATGGATGCCGTCCAGGCTCTCCGCGTATGCGGTCAGAAAGGGCCTCTCCAGGTATTTGGCGCGGTACCACATGCGGTAGCGATGACCGTCCTTGATGACCACCGGGTTGTACATGTAGATGTCTTCCCAGGGCCGGTCGACCCGGATCGCCGCCTCGCGGCGCTCCGGACGGTGGAGCACCCGGCGAACGTTGTCGCCGGACTCGACCAGCCAGTCATCCAAAAACAGTTGCAGCCGTCCGCCGAGGTGACGAACTTCGCTGCCTGAAACCTCGGTCGAGCCGGCCAGTAACAAGAACATGCCGGCCAGCAGGGGAAACCCGGTTCTGTTCTGCATCAGATCCTTCCTGGTTGCGCCTTGAAACCTTCTTTCGCGGCGGATGACGGCGGCCTCCGGTTCAATACTCGATCCGGCCCTCGGGGTCGACGCGCCGCGGCTCTCCCTGGGCCTGGAATGCCGTGGCGCACAGAACGGAGTGGAGAGATTTCCCCGGCGGCAACCGGTGTTGGGTCCCGTTTTGCACCGCCTCGGCCAGACCTTCGCCCGCCGGCGTGGTGTTGGGCTCGATCCCGGCCACGTAACATCGCCCCCACCAGGGATAGTCCGCGGAGCCGCACAGTTCCTCCCAGAGCCAGAGGCAGGGGAACACCTCCAGGTCCCAGGACATGGCGAACCCGAGTCCGCTCTCCTGGTTGACCAGGGCGTACCAACCCTCCGAGAACTCCCGCAGGAAGCTCTGCATGGTGACCCGAGCCGCCGGGGGCGGAATCCGGGAGAGGTCGAACGGCGCCCCGTCCACTGTCTCGACCATGGGATAGGACTCGAAACTGCGGCTGGGGGCCAGGAAGAGGTTGGAGTCATCTGTCTCTACCACCCGCGCCGGCGCAAAAAGGCGGCAATGTTCGCTCAAGAAGGGCGCCCCCAGGGCCGGATGGTGGCCCCAGATGAAATCGGCGGCGTCCGCCCCCTCGTTCGTCACCGTCTCCTCGATCAGGAGCGTGGCCCGGCCCGCTTCCAGAGTCAGCCGCTTTTCCAGCAAAAACGGCGTCCGCACCATGCGGGCCCGGAACTCGACTGAGATCCTGCGAGAGGTTTCCTCCACGACTCGCCACGACCAGGGCACCTTGCAGGCCTCGCCGTGAACCCCCAACTCGGCTCCCCGATAGGTGCAGGCGGCCCCCGCGTTGGGAAAGAGCTCCTGCCAGCCTCCGAAGTAGTAGTCGAGGAAGGAAGAAGCCGGGTTGGCCGTGTCCTGGATGGTGGTTGCGGGATCTCTCACCCCCCAAGGAGCCTTCCAGAGAAAGTCCGTCCCGCTGGCGCGGTGGCGAAAGGAAAAGATGTCCGTCCCCTTCCCCACCAGGACGGCCACCTCCAGGTGTTCGTTCTCCAGGACCAGGCTCTTGATCCCGCCGACACTGGACTCGGAGATCCGGCACGCCCTCATCCCGCCAGCTCCCCGGTTTCCGCGAAGCGGAGCAACTGGTCCCGTCCCATGCCGGCGATTCCCAGCCGCCGGACGGTCCGGCTGGCGGTCCTGAAGTCCTCGCCCAGCGCCGCGGACGCGAGTGCCACCAATCCCTCCATGAGCGGGGTCGCCACGCCCAGGTGCCGGCCCAGAGAGCTCCATGCTCCCAGTCCGTAGGGCACGTCTTCCGTCAGCCAGCGGGTGTTCAGTTCGCCGGGAGCTCTCAACTGGGTCAGCATGCGGCTGCCGTTGATGGTGCTCCAGAGATCGCCCCGGGGCCCGAAGCCGGCAAGGAAAAAGGCCTCATCCACGGCCGGCAGCTCGAATCCGAGCGCCCGGCCCACCTGCCGGCGTTCCCGGTCGACGCCGTTAATGGCATTGCACACGCCCGGCGTGACTCCCTCTTCGTAGAAGTAGAAATCACCTCTGGAATACTCCACCCGTCCGGCGTTCATGAGGACTCCGGGAGGATGGACCACCGGGTTCATGGCGCTCAGACCGCACTCCAGGACGTTGCCGTAGCAGGAGACGGCGGTGTTGTCCTCCCCGCCCGGTTCGCCCAGGCCGTCGACGGTGAAAATGGACCGCAGCAGGTCGCTGGTCCGGCCCGTTGCCGACGCCGGGAGCACCCCGAGACCCAACGAGGAGACGACTCCCCAGATATGGGCCGAGTCGGGGGTGAGCTTCCGGCAGACGTAGGGCGCCGTGTCGGTCTCGGCCAGCGTGATCCGGGACGGATCCCGGCCCTCCTCCCGCAACAGGGTGTGGAACTCCAGCGTCCCCAGCGTTCCCGGAAGCAGGACCAGGGTATGGCCCTCTCTCAGATAGGGGGCGCAGGCCAGGGCGAAGGGGCGGTGGGCATACGCGGGAACGATGAGCAGGAGCAGGTCGTTTTGCAGGCCCTCCCGGAAATCGGTGGTCAGGGCATGTATGCGTGCTCGGCCGCGAGCCGCCACGCCGTCCAGCACGATCCCGCCCCGGGCCCGGACCGGGTCGAGCGTGTGAGCAAAGTCAGGATGCTCGCAGATCGTCACCTGGAAGCCGCGCAGGCTCAAATTGGCGGCGGCGGCAAATGCGGTGTTCCCTCCCCCCAGAATCGTCAGGCTCGTCATGGCATTTCTCCGCAGACCCACCCCGCGGACGGCGTTTCCCGGCCCATGACATAGCCAACCCGGCGAGGGTTAGTCAAGTTTCGGCGGCCGCGGTTCCCATCCTCGCGCACGCCCCGGGCCGGCTCTTGCAGGACAGACCATTACAAGCGTACTCTTTTCGGAAGGTTCCCGGAGCGCGGCGCTTTTCGGGACCGTGTGGTCCGGATTCGAGGCAGTTGAATTGAAACAATACATCGGTGAGAAGGCCTCCCGATTCACCGAGTCGGTGATTCGGGAGATGACTCGTCTGGCATACGAACACGGCGCCATCAACCTGGCTCAGGGCTATCCGAATTTTGCCGCGCCTCAGGTGGTCAAGGATGCTGCCTGCCGGGCGATTCAGGAGGATATCAATCAATACGCCGTCACCTGGGGGGCCCCGTCCTTTCGCCGGGCCGTGGCCGAAAAGTACCGGCGGGTCTACGGATGGGACGTCGACCCCGACGTGGAGGTGACGGTCGCGTGCGGATCCACCGAATGCATGATTTCCACCATGCTGGCGCTGGTCAATCCCGGCGAACAGGTCGTGGTGTTCGAACCCTTCTACGAGAACTACGGTCCCGATTCCATTATCGCCGGGGCGACACCCATCTATGTCTCCCTGGACTCCGAATCG
The DNA here is from genome assembly GCA_965116695.1 of Acidobacteriota bacterium. GTDB lineage: Bacteria > Acidobacteriota > UBA6911 > RPQK01 > JAJDTT01 > JAJDTT01. The sequence goes on along the minus strand of OZ220706.1, from coordinate 4,334,802 downwards.
GACTGGGCTCTGGATTTCGATGTGCTGGAAGAGACCATCCGCGAAGCCTGCGATCGCGGCCGGCTGCGGGCCCTCATCCTCAACTCTCCCAACAACCCGTCGGGAAAGGTCTTCAACAACGACGAGCTGAACCGGATCGCCGAGCTGGCCGTGCGGTACGACTTCTACGTCTTCACCGACGAGATCTACGAGCACATCCTGTATGACGGGAACGTTCACCAGCCCATTGCCCTGCTTCCTGGAATGAAAGAGAGGACCGTTACTATCAGTGCCCTTTCCAAGACCTTCAGTGTGACCGGATGGCGCGTCGGGTACACCATTGCACCGGGGCACCTCGCCGGGGCCATCCGGAAGATGCACGACTTCCTGACGGTCGGGTCCCCGGCGCCGCTGCAGGAGGCGGGAGTCACGGCGCTGGCGATGGAATCGGGCTACTACGACCAGTTGGCCCGCGACTATCTCGAACGCCGGGACTTCCTCATGGAGGCGCTGGTCGAGCTGGGTTTCCGGATCTGGAAGCCGGCCGGAGCCTACTACATCATGGCCGACATCTCCCCGGTGACCGACAAGGACGACGTGGCCTTCGCCGCCGAGCTGGTGCGGGACTACGGGGTCGCGGCCGTCCCCGGAAGCAGCTTCTACCGCCCCGGCAGACAGCAGGGAGACCGGCTCATCCGCTTCGCCTACTGCAAGACCATGGACGTGCTGGCCGAGGCCCGGCGCCGGCTCTTGCGGCTGCGGGACGGGCACGGGTGACCCGGGAACCGCCCCCGGTGAGACCGATTCCCTGCGCACTTGCGGTCGCCGGCTCCGACAGCGGCGGCTGTGCCGGAATCCAGGCCGACCTGAAGACCTTCGCAGCGCTGGGAGTTCACGGGATGAGCGCCATCACGGCGACAACCGTGCAGGACACCCGCCGGGTGTATGAGGTTTTTCCCCTGCCTCCCGGCCATGTCGCCGGCCAGATCGATGCCGCAGTCCGGGACCCGGGTGTCGATTCCGTCAAGACCGGGATGATTCCCTCACCCGAGACCGTGGAAGCGGTGGCGGACAGGATCCGATTCCATCGCTTGGAGCGGGTCGTGGTGGACCCGGTCATCCGGAGTGGATACGGGCATCCGCTGGCCGGCGGGAAAGCCGTATCGCGGATGAAATCCCTCCTCTTTCCCCTCACCCTGGTCCTCACTCCCAACCGGCACGAGTCGGAGTTGCTCACCGGACGAGAGATCCGCTCCGAGGAAGACGCCGGCCGGGCGGCTCGCCTGCTGCTGGACATGGGCCCCCGGGCCGTCGTCATCAAGGGGGGCCACTTCCGGGACCCCGAGAGTTCGACCGACCTGCTTTTCACCGGAAACCGCCGGGTCCGGCTGAAGGGGCCTCGTCTCTCCTCCCGGGACACCCACGGCAGCGGTTGCACCTTCGCTTCCGCCATCGCCGCGCATCTGGCCAGAGGTAGCGGACTGGAGGAATCGGTTCGCCGCGCCAAGGGCTACGTCACGGAGGCGATCCGCCATTCCCTGCGGCTGGGAGCAGGAAGCGGACCGCTGGGACATTTCCATGCCTTGTGGGACCGGGACAGGGGCGAGAGAAAGTGAAGACGAAAGAGGGCGCCCCCACAATGTGTAAAGGATCTCCTGACACCGTACACACAAGGGGTGCCCCTACAGTCCGACTCTTGGGCAAAGATCGGCGAACGCGCACTCTTCGCAGCGGGGGCGTCGAGCCTGGCAGACGCGTCTCCCATGGTGGATGAGCCGATGCGCGAAGTTGATCCACTCGTCCCGGGGGATCATGCCCATCAGGTCCTTCTCCACCTTCTTCGGCGTTTTCTGGCGGGTCAGCCCCAAACGCCTCGAGAGACGGCCCACGTGGGTATCCACCACCACCCCTGAAGCGATGCCGTAAGCGGTTCCCAGCACCACGTTGGCGGTCTTGCGGGCCACCCCGGGCAGCTTCAGAAGGTCCGGCATGTTCGATGGGACTTCGCCGTCGAACTCGTCCACCAGCCTTCTGGCCGACCCGTGAAGGCTCTTGGACTTGTTTCGGAAGAATCCCGTGCTCCGAATGATCTCCTGGAGGTCGTCCAGATCCGCCTCTGCCATGGCATGGGCGTCGGGATATCGGCGAAAGAGGGCCGGGGTCACCATGTTCACCCGGGCGTCCGTGCACTGGGCGGAGAGAATGGTGGCCACCAGGAGCTGGTACGCACCGTCGTGATGGAGTGCGCAGACGGCCTCGCCGTACTCCTGCTCCAGGAGGCGGATGATCTCAAAGACGCGACGGGCTTCCTTCCGGTTGACCATGGTGCGTCAGGCTAGAGCTTTTTCTGGATCACGTATTCGCGATCCGGCTCTTCCGCAGCCGGTGGAGCCGCCTTGCGCTTGGAAGACCTGGGAGGCTTGGGAGGCCGGCCGGACGACCGCCTCCGAAAGAGTCCGGCAACCCCGGCGAAAACCAGCCCCACGAACACGCCCGCCCCCAGGGAGAGGGGCGAAAAGCTCCGGATCAGGTAGGACATGAGACCCGGCGGCGTCAAGTAGAACTCATGAGGGTCCAACGAAATTTTCTGGTCGTCCGAATTGACGAGCTGAACCCGCAACTGAGCCCGCTCCGGTTCCAGGACCTCACCGTCCAGAATCCAGGCCCACTCGACCGCCTCCCGGGGTTGGGCCTCCCGGGCCGCCTCCCCCTCCATGAGCACCGCCCTCAGCCGATCGCTGTCGAAAGACCAGGAGGGCTCAATCTTTAAGGTTCCACCGAGAGAGTCGAACAGAACCCGCTCTTCCTCCTCGAATTCCACCCGGTCCGGAGACTCCATCAGAAACTTCATCCTGCAGATCTGTCCCGGATGTTCCGGAGTCTCGATCTCGAGCCGGCCGACCCGTTTGGAAAGCAGATAGAGGTCTGCAATTTCCAAAGGCTCTCCGTCCCGCTCCTGGAACGATCGCTCCAGGCGCAGGCCGGCGCTCAGGCGGGAGGCCATCTCCAAGGCGTCGCTCTGCCGTTTGGCCTTGAGAAACTGGGCTTGAATGCTGTCCTTGTTGGAGGTCAGACTCCGGAGTTCCGAGGAGAGCCGCCGGTTTCGGGCCTGGACCTTCTTCAGATCGGCGGTGAGCCTCCCGTTGGCCTGTTCCCGCTCGTTCAGATCGGCGCGGGCCTGGGCCAACTCTTCCGAGAGATTCTCCCGCTCCCGGCGTGCCGACTCGATGCCATCGCTCAACGACTGCATCCGGTTGTCCAGCTCGGCGTTCGAGGCCTCTTCGAGATTGAGGCTGCTCAAGAGCCCGTTCATCTTGACCTGGGCGTCCTTCAGCTGCCCTTCCAGAGATCGGCGGGTCCTGGCCGCCAGGTTCTTGTCCCGCTCCAGGTCCCGGACCTGGGTCCTGAGACGGTCGAGTTCGACCGTCATCTCCGTGATCTGCGCGCGTTGCTCCCGGCTGGCCTGTCCCAACCGGGACACGTCCCGATCCAGGGTCCGGTTCTGCTTCCGGAGCCGGGAAGACTCCCGCTCCAACTCCTGGTATTGAGGGCTGTCCTCCACGATGGTCCGCAGCACCACCTCATCCGGAGTGTTGGTGGTGGTGGCGAATTCGCGGACCAGAGTCTTGACCTGTCCCCGGATGAACTCTCCTTTGGCGGATTCCAACTCCTTGTAGGAAAGTCCTTCGGTCAGGCTGCTCGCCAAGCTTTTTTCGAAGTTCTCTCTCTGGGGAAAGGCATGTTGAGTCGAGGTGGGAAACCGGAACTCCAACGACCCCTCACGGGTCGTGCCCACCGATGAGAACCGGAACCTGACCGTTTTGTCCCTGAAATTCACGTCGATGATCCGGACCTGGTCCCCGACCTTGAAGCTCACCGGTTGGTTCAGGTTCCCCCGGTCCAGCTTGGCGCCGGAATCCAGGACATGGATCACCTGCTGCAGTCCCCGAACCGGAACCTTGAGAAAGATCGCCTTGTTCTCGAAGCGTTGAACGTATTCGTCCCGAATTTCCCGGGCGACCCGGGGATACACGAACGAAAACGCCGCGACCGCAACCACGCCGACGGCCACCCGGCCAGTCCATTTCATCTGGGCGTCTCCTTGATCTCCTTCATTCGATTCTAGCAGCCGAGGGTGAAACCCGTCACCGCACCAATCCGTCCGTTCACGCCGCCTCCTTCCGTTCTCTTCTTCCCTGCTCCTGTTTTCCTCTCTCCTCTACTTCCCGGGTATACTACGGGCGTAACCAATGACCAGCACCGCCGCGACGGATCGAATGTCCAAGACTCTCCCCGTCACCGAGATCTTCTTCAGCATCCAGGGAGAGTCCAGCTACAGCGGTCAGCCCTGCGCCTTCGTGCGGCTCACCGGCTGCAACCTCCGGTGCAGCTATTGCGATACCGAGTACGCCTTCGAGGGGGGCGTCCCCATGTCCCTGGCGGAGATCAGAGCCCAATTGGACCGGTATCCCTCCGATCTGGTGGAGATCACGGGCGGAGAGCCTCTGCTCCACTCTCCGGCGCACACTCTCATCACGAGTTTGCTGGACGCGGGCAAGCGGGTCCTGATCGAGACCGGGGGCAGCCTGGACATCCGTCCGGTGGATCCCAGAGCGGTCCTGATCTACGACATCAAGTGTCCGGACAGCCTCATGGAGGGAAGAAACCGCTGGGAGAACCTGGGCCACCTGAGACCGCACGATGAAATCAAGTTCGTGATTTCATCGCGGCGCGACTATGAGTGGGCCAAGCGGAAGACCCTGGAACTGGAACTGACCAGGCGGCACCTGGTCCTGTTTTCGCCGGAATGGAACCGCATGGACGCAGCCCGCCTGGCCGGTTGGATTCTGGAAGACGGGCTGCAGGTCCGAATCCAGGTGCAACTGCACAAGATCTTCTGGGGAGCCGAGACAAGGGGAGTCTGATGCGTTACGGCCTGGTTCTGGATCCGGTCTTCCTCGAACACCAGGTCCCGCCCGAACATCCGGAACGTCCGGACCGGATTCGAGCCATCTCTGAGGGACTGTCCGCCCGGTCGTCGTTCAAACGGCTGGTGAAAGTGTCCCCCGCTCCCGCCGCCGAAGAAGCCATACTTCGGGTCCACACACGAGACCATTTGGCCCACATCCGGGGAACGCGGCTGCAGCCGCTCCATCCCCTGGACTGGGACACCTACTCGGGTGGAGCCTCACACGACGTGGCGCTGCTGGCGGCCGGGAGCGTCATTCGAATGATCGAGCTTCTCTTCCGGGGAGACATCGACTCCGGGTTCGCGGCCGTCCGCCCACCCGGCCATCACGCCGAACCGGGGAAGGCGATGGGCTTCTGCCTCTTCAACAACGTGGCCGTGGGCGCCCAGTGGGCTCTGGACCAGGGTCTGGTTCGCCGCGTGGCCATAGTCGACTTCGATGTCCATCACGGCAACGGCACCCAGGCCGCTTTCTACCACCGCGACGACGTTCTCTACGTCTCCATGCACCAGCACCCGCTGTACCCCGGAACCGGCTACTACACCGAAGTGGGCGTGGGGAAGGGCAAGGGTATGACGGTCAACTTCCCGATTCCGGCCGGTCAGAACAACGGTTTCTACTCTTCCCTGCTGGCCGGCATGGTGCTGCCCATCCTGGCCGGCTATGAACCCGGGTTGATCCTGGTCTCCGCGGGATTCGACGCCCACCGGGATGATCCCCTCGCCGGCATGCTGTTGAGTGAGCGGGGCTTTGCCAGGATGGCGGTGGACCTGAACCGGACGGCAGCGGAAATCTGCGGCGGCAAGATTCTCTACGTGCTGGAAGGGGGCTACAACCTGAAGGCGCTGGCGGCGTCTGTGGAGACGACGGTGGCCGCCGGCCTGGACCCGCCGGAAGCGGGTCCCGAACTGGAATCCAGTCCCGATTCGGGGCCCTATATGGATCAGCTCCGTCCCCACCTGAGCCCGTATTGGCCGGTGTGAAATCAGTCCGTCTGCAACTCCGCCTGCAGCCGGTTCCGGACCTCCCGGAAGGTATCGTAGGGGAAAAAGTCGATGCCCCGCTTCCGGCAATACTTCGCCAGGTAGCGTTTCGCGAATACGCGATCCACATAGGGGAGAACACAGATGTCCGATATGCCGTCGCCTATGAAGGCGACCTCGTCGGTCTCGCTCGCCGCCCGGACCACCAACTCCTTCTCCGACTCCGGCCGCCGATGGTAGCGCCAGCTCCGTCCGTCGATCCGGGCCGTATGCGCCACCACCGGAACCCCCAGGTCTCCGATCATGAAGGCGATGATCTGCTCCAGCCCCGAACTGACGACGCAGAGGGGAATCGAAGATTCGCGGCACCAGTTCACGAAGCCGGGAAAGGTCGGGTCGACTCGGACCGTCTCCCTGAGACAGGCGGCGACCTCTTCCCAGGAGGCGTCGACCGAGGCGACCTCCTCGGCAATCACCTCGGCCGCCGACAGGGTCCCGTTCTCGAATTCGGACAGCAGGTCCCGCCGATAGCGGTCGCCGCCTCCGAACTCCTGGACCAGCAGGACAATGGAGTCGCGATTGGTGATGGTCCCGTCGAAATCGGTGTAGATCTGCATCTGAAGCGTGAATGGGGCAAAGAACCGCCGGCAGATCCGGCCGGCAGTCCCGGGCGATGAAGGCAAAAAACCGTACTACGCAGTATCCGGGTGCGGGGTCCGCACTCCGTTCAGCCGAACTTGACCTTCAATTCTACCGGCAGCCGGAATACGACGGCGCATTCCTCGCACTTGATCAGCACCAGGGTTTTTTTCTTTCCGAACTCGCCCTCGATTTCCTGCCGGAGCGATTCATCGGGCTCGTTGTAGTATCCGGCAAACGGATAATATCGCTTCAACTTGCCGTGGCAGGGCTTGCCCTTGGCGTTTCTCTCGTTGCACACGACCTGTCTCGGCAACAAATCCTTGATCACCGCAGCATCCCTCCCCGACAGCCGGGTATTCTACCCGAGACCCGTCCGCCTCCACAAACCGGAGCCGCAGCCCGCGTTCGCCACGCCCCATCACGGCTATGATAACCTTGAACGGATGGATCCGGACCGGGACGGGAAGGAGTAACAGCTATGGCCTCAAGTGGAGACAAGCTGGTCTATTTTCTCATCGGCAGCTTTGTGGGCGCCTGCGCGGCACTGTTGCTGGCTCCCCAATCGGGCGAACAGACTCGGGAACTGCTGGAAGGCAAGGCCCGGGAGGGTGCCGACAAGGTCGGCCGGAGGCTCCGGGAAGGCAAGGATACATTGGAGGAAAAGGGGCGGGAGCTTGCCGGCCGCGCCGGTGAGACCCTGAACCGGGAACGGGAGAGCCTCCGGAAGAAGAAGGAGCAACTCGGCGTCGTCCTGGATGCCGCGCGTCGCACCTATCGGGGCGAGTCGCGGACGCAGGAAGAGTCCGCCGACTGAGGTCCGCACGGAGACGGTGCTTCCCGATTCCGGGGAGGGCGCAATTGCCCTCCGACAATCCCGTCGCAACTGCGGGGAACGCACGTGAGCGCTGAACTCCTTCTGATCCTGTTCATCGGCATTACCGCCGTTTGCATGAGCCTTCAGGCCCTGTCCGTGTGGCGGGCGGCCAAGACCGTTCGAAAGGTGGCCGAGGAGCTGCAAAAGGAGACCCGGAGCCTTCAGGCGGCCGTCGATTCCGTCAGCGCCAAATTGACCCAGGTGTCCGAGAACCTGGAGCCGGTGCGGCAACTCGGCAACGAGTTCAACGACAACGTCCGCTTCGTGATGGGCGCCTTCCGAAGAACCACCGAAGAGGTGGACGGGTTGGTGAAGGAACTGATCCGTCTGGGGCACGAACAGGCCCAGAGAGTGGACGGACTGGTCACCGACACCGTCGAGAAGTTCGAACAGACCAGCGATGTGATTCAGAAGGACGTCGTGAGGCCCATTCTGGAAATCGGTTCCTTCTTCAGGGGGATCCAGTCGGGACTGTCGTTTCTGTTGGGGCGGCGAGAGAAAAAGACCGGCTCCAAGCCGCCGGAAGAGGAACTCTTCATCTGACGCCGCCGTCCCGGGTGTCTCGTTGAAGAGGCTCCCCCCGAATATTCCCCAGTTACGGCGGATCCATTCCCCAGCCCAGCAGAATGCCTCCCCAGGTGAATCCGGCGCCGAAGGAGACCATGAGGACCTTGTCCCGTTTCTTCAGTCGTCCCTCCCGGTGAGCTTCCGCCAGGCAGGTGGGGATGGTCGCCGCCGTGGTGTTGGCGTAGCGGTCGATGTTGACGGCGACCTGGTCCTCGGCCAGTTTCAGGCGCGACATGGACGACTTGATGATTCGCATGTTGGCCTGGTGGGGGACGAACAGTGAAAGCTGATCGGTGGGAATGCCGTTTCGCCGGAGCAATCCAACGGATGTGTCGCACATGACCCGGACCGCGAACTTGAAGACATTCCTTCCGTCCTGATGGACATAGTGCATTCGCTTGTCCACGGTTTCGTGGCTTGCGGGGCGGCGGCTCCCTCCAGCCGGCATGAACAGGAACTTGCCTCCCGACCCGTCGCATCCCAGGGTCGCGTCCAGGATGCCGACATCCTCCTCCTCGGTGGGCTCAAGAAGGACCGCTCCGGCGCCGTCTCCGAAGAGAACGCAGGTGGCCCGGTCCTCGAAGTCGATGATGGAGCTCATCACATCGGTTCCCACCACCAGGACCTTCTTGTGGGTTCCCGTCCGAATGAACTGCGCAGCCGTCGAGAGCCCGAAAAGGAATCCGGAGCAGGCCCCGGAAAGATCGAATCCCCACGCCTTGGTGGCCCCGATCTTCTCCTGGATCCGGCAAGCGGTCGAAGGAAACATCATGTCCGGCGTGACGGTGGTGACGATGATGAGATCGATGTCTTCCGGACGATGAGGCGTGCCTTCCAGAGCGTCTCGAATGGCTCGAACCGAGAGATCGCTGTTCGCCTGGTCCTTGCCGACAATCCGGCGCTCCGAGATCCCGGTTCGCTCTCGAATCCACTTGTCGGAAGTGTCCAGAACCCGGCTCAAGTCGTGGTTGTTGACGCGCTTCTCCGGGACGTACATCCCTACGGCCGTTATGTTCGCCCGAATCTCGCTCAACTCGGCACTCTCCTGTTCGCGGTGTCGATCCGGCTTCGATGAAGAGTCCGGACGGGCTTCCCGTCCGGACTCCAGCCGGCGCCGGATCCGATTCGGATGATCTCCACTCCATCCGGCAACTCCAGGCGGAACTGTTTGTCCCCAATCCTGACGTTCTCCCGGAAACGGCTGAAGATGTAGTCGTAGCGATTCCCGATGGGCTCGACGACGGACAATCTCCGGATGAGCCAGGTCCGGGAGGACAGCTCCATGAGCAGATAACTGAATTCCGGCCGGGCCCGAACCGGCGTCAACCGCAGGAGCAGGTTGGATTCGTCCAACGGCCCTTCCCCGGTTTCGAACTCCACCAGGAAGTCGTCCCGGATCCTTTTGGGTCCCAGCAGGAAGAGCAGCGGCGTATCCGCGGTCTCCAGGTCCAGGTCGGTGATCGTCACCTGGTTCTCACCGGGGACGTAGAAGAAGGTCTGCTTGCCGTCGGCCACGAACAGCTTCCTGGTGGGACGCTGGTACTCCCAGTACATTTTTCCGGGGCGCTTCATCAGCAGAATCCCCTCGCCCCAGTCGCTTTCGAAAAAGACGCCCTGCGATTGGAAGACCTGCCGGAAATCGGCGGAGAAGCTTTCGACCCGGTCGTATCGGGCCTGGACCCGGTCCACGACTTCCAGCGCGCCGGGAGACGCCGGTTTTCCCCACAGGGGCGCCGAGAGCAGTCCCGCCAGGAGAAACGCGCCCAAAGAGCCCGAATTTTTCCGGCTGGGCCGGCCCGATGCCCCGTCTGCGCCGCCCGCTCCGAAAAAGCCCTGGTAGAGAATCGCCGCGACTCCGCAGGTGATTGCGGCATCGGCCAGATTGAAGGTCGGCCAGGCGAAACGGTCCTGCCAATGAAAATCCAGAAAATCGACGACATAACCACGCCACAACCGGTCGCAGAAATTCCCCAGGATCCCTCCCAACAGAAGCCCCATGAGCAGTTGGACGCCTTTTTCCCCTGGAGGACTGGTCCGGATGTAATACAACACCATGACCGCCGCCGCGACGGCCAGGACGGAAAGGATCACCGGTTTCCACGCCGATGGATTGGAATGGAACAAGCCGAAGGCAATGCCCTCGTTGCGGACGAAGTGGATGGAGAAGAATCCATCGACCACCGTGTGGTAGTGCAGCCAAGGCGTGCTCTTGACCCACCACTTGGTGAGAAGATCCAGCGCCAGCACCACCGCCGCCACTCCCAGCGCCACGAGTTTCATCGTCTTCTCCAGCACGCCAACGGCTTCCGAAGGATATCCTCTCCCATGATTCCCGACTTCAGCCGAGGGCGCCGATGCGTTCCAACACCAAGCGGCAACGGGAGCAGACGTGCGGGAGATCGGCATCGGTCCCCACCGAGCGCCGATGGTTCCAGCACCGCGCGCATTTCTTCGCCCGGGTTCGGGTCACCTCGATCCGCGTCTCGTCCCCCGCCAATTCCTCCCTCAGTCCGATTTCGACCTCGGAGACGATGAAGACGGTGGCCAGATCCTCCGCATACCGGCTGAGGTAACGGCAGGTCTCCGCGCCGGCCTCGATCCTGACCGACGCCTCCAGGGAGTTCCCGATGAGCTTCTCCCGGCGGCATTCCTCCAGTGATTTGCTGACCTGGTGGCGGATCCGCAGGAGCGGCTCCCATCGCTCCAGCAGCTCGGGGTTCTCATAACGGTCCAGTTCCCGGGAGAACTCGGCCATGTGGACCGATTCGGCGGGAGGGGTTTCGCCGTGGAGTTCTTCCCAGATCTGCGTCGTGGTAAAGGGCAGGATCGGAGCCAGCAGCCGGACCAATGCGTCCGCGATCCGGAACAGCGCCGTCTGCGCCGACCTCCGTTCCCTGGAATCGGCCGCCGAGACGTAGAGGCGATCCTTCAGAACGTCGAGATAAAAGCTGGAGAGCCCCACGACGCAGAGGTGGTAAAGGGAATGGTAGACCGTGTGAAACTCGAAATTCCGGTAGGCCTCCTCCACCCGCCGTGCCGTGGCGGCGGTATGGGCCAGAGCCCAACGATCCAACTCCAGCAGCTCCCCGTCCGGGACTGCCATTCCCGGGGAGAAGTCGTGAAGGTTGCCCAGGAGGAAGCGGCTCGTATTTCGCAGCTTGCGGTAAGCGTCCCGGAGCCGGGAAAGAATCTCTTCCCCCAGGCGGACGTCTTCGGTGTAGTCGATGGACGCAACCCAGAGACGCAAGATCTCGGCGCCGTCCCGCTTGGTGATGTCCTGGGGAGAAATGACGTTGCCCCGGGACTTGGACATGGCTTTCCCTTCGGCATCCAGCGTCCACCCATGGCAGAGAACCGACCGGTAGGGAGCTTCGTCGCTGACGCCGACCCCGACCAGCAGGGAGCTGTGAAACCAGCCCCGGAACTGATCTCCACCCTCCAGGTAGAGATCCGCGGGCCACTCCAGCCCGGGCGTATCCCGCAGCACGTGATGGCTGACCCCCGAATCGAACCAGACGTCCAATATGTCCTTGTCTTTCTCGAATTCTTCGCTGCCGCAGTCGCAACGGGTGTTCTCCGGGAGAAGCTCCGACGCTGACATGCGGTACCAGGCGTCGGCTCCCTCCCGCTCGAAGATGCGCGATACATGCTCGATGATGCCGCTCTCCAACAGGATCTTGCCGCAGGCCCTGCAGTAGAAGGCGATGATCGGAACGCCCCAGGTTCTCTGCCGGCTGATACACCAGTCCGGCCGGGTGGAGATCATGCTATGGATCCGCTCCCGGCCCCAGGACGGCAGCCACTTCACCCTGGCGATCTCGCGCAGGGCGCGGCCGCGCAGGTCTTCCCGGTCCATGCTGATGAACCACTGGGCCGTGGCGCGAAAAATAACCGGGTTGTGACAGCGCCAGCAATGAGGATAGCTGTGCCGGAACGGCCCTTCCCGGAGCAGATGGCCTTCCCGGGCCATATGGGCGTTGATGGAAGAGTTGGCCTCGAACACGGGCATGCCGCCGAAGTGATCCACTTCCGGCAGGAACCGGCCCGAGGCGTCCACCGGGCAATACACTTCGAGACCGTTGTCGACTCCGAGACGGTAGTCCTCTTCTCCGTGCCCGGGCGCGGTATGGACCACTCCCGTGCCCTGTTCCAGGGTGACGTGCGTTCCGAAGACGACGGCGGACCGGCGCGGAAGCCAGGGGTGGCGGCATTCGAGACCGCCGAGGGCGGCGCCCCGCAGCCGTCCCAGAATCCGGTAGTCGCCCAGGCCGCACTCCTTGGAAACCCGGGGGACCAGATCGGCAGCCAGGATGAAGACCTCGTCCCGGGCCTCCAGCAACGCGTATTCGAAGTCGGGATGAAAGCAGAGCCCCATGTTGGCGGGCAGGGTCCAGGGAGTCGTGGTCCAGATCAGCACCGAGACGGGGCGGGCTCCGGCATCCAGTCCATGGAGTCCTCCCGTCACCGGAAACCGGACGTAGACCGAGGGGCTGACATGTTCCGAATACTCCACTTCGGCTTCGGCCAATGCCGTCTCGCAGTGAATGCACCAATGAACCGGCTTCAGACCCTTGTAGACGCTTCCCCGGCGGACGAAATCACCCAACAGCCGGGCCGTCTCGGCTTCATAGGAACGGCTCATGGTCAGGTAGGGCGCGTTCCAGTCCCCCGTGACCCCCAGGCGGCGGAACTCTTCCCCCTGGATGCGCACGAACTTGTCGGCGTGCCGCCGGCATCGCCGCCGCACCTCCAACGGATCCAGGTCGGCTCGCTTGCGGTTCATCACCTGGATCTCGATGGGCAGCCCATGGCAGTCCCACCCCGGCACGTAGGGACTATCGTACCCCTCCATGGTCTTGGAACGGACAATGAGATCCTTGAGGATCTTGTTCAGGGCGTGCCCAACGTGGAGATGCCCGTTGGCATAGGGAGGGCCGTCGTGAAGGATGAAGCGGGGCCTTCCCTTTCGCGCCGAGCGGATCTTCGCGTAGATCCCCGACTCTTCCCACGACTTGAGAATCCGCGGCTCCAGAACGGGCAGATTCGCCTTCATCCGGAAACGGGTTCTGGGAAGGTTGATGGTTCCTTTCAGGTCGAGTACTTCACCCACAAGACCCGAAAGTATAACGTAGGGGCCACCCTTGTGGTTGCCCTTCCTCTGAACAACCCTTGTGGCTACTTGTTCAGTAAGATACGACGCCGGAGCCGCCGCCTACCTCAGGTTGAACTGGACTTCGATGGTCGCCAGGACGTCGACCGGACTCCCGTTGAGCATTCCGGGCCGAAAACGCCAGTTGGTGGCGATCTCCTGGATGGCCTGTTCCTCCAATCCGTGGCCCAACCCTCGAATGACCTTGAAGCTGTCGACGTTGCCATCCTTCCGGATGATGGCCTGAAGCCAGACCACGCCCTGAACCTTGGCCTTGATGGCGGCGTCGGTGTAGCTGGGAGTCGTTTGAACGATGGGAACCGGATTGGTGACTCCGCTCCCGTATCGATAGATGCCGCTGCCGTCTCCAGCCGCAGGTCCCGAACCGGCAAGGGGGCCGGTTCCCGTGCCCTCGCCCTGGCTCTCACCCTGCCCTCCCCGGCCGGGACGGCCCGGCGGAGCCTCGATGTCGTCCAGGTTCAATTCCGCGACCATCTGCTTGATGACCTGGGGGACGTCCTCCAGTTCCTCTTTGCGGATGGGTTCGGGGTCTCTGGGAGTTGGATCGGGAATGGGAACCAATATCGGCTTGGGCTTCGGTCTCACCGGCTTGGGCTTCGGCGGAGTCGCCTTGGGCAGGTCGCCGCCCCCGGTGAGGGCCGCAGGTCTCGCCAGGTTCTTGAGCACCAGCACCTGCTGAGTCGGGACCAGGACCGTCTTGCCGAATGAGGGGAAGACCATCAACAGGAGAACGGCGTGAAAGAGGATGGCCAGGATGGCGGCGACCACCATGGGCCTCCGGTCGTCGAGATCCCATTCATAGATGTTATAGGGGTCTCGCGGCCCCTCCAATTGGGCCTCGGAGACCTTCAAACCCAACAGACGTTCCAGGAAATCCTTCACCGCCGCCTCAACACCCCTTCACGCTTTTCCCAGGCGCGCACCTGACGCCATGTTAGTCAACGCGGCCGCTTCGGGTCAACCGAGCCGAGCCGATCGGCCGTACCCTCTTGAGACGCGAATCGTCCCCAAAAGGATCACCGGAAAACCGCATGGGAAAACGGATCGTGGACCAGCTCCCGCAGGCAACGGCGCGTGTACCGGAAGACGTCCGGCCCGGCAGCCTCGACCTCCCGCTGGAGCCGAGCCAGGTCGCCGCCGTCGTCCACGTCGAACCAGGGGGGCAGCAACGTATATTGATCCGGCCGCAACCTCTGAAGTGTCTGCTCCAGGACCTTGCCGGTCCCCCAATCCAGATTCGAGAAGAGTTCCGGCCTGGGGTGGGAAAGACCGATGAGATAGTATCCCCCGTCCTCGGCCGGTCCCACGACGACGGGCCGCCCCGCAAGTCGATCCAGGGCTTGGCGAATGTATTTCCGCGGCACCGTAGGGGAGTCGGCGCCCAGAAAGACCACCGGCTTTTCCTTCGATTCCGCGGCGACCTGCCGGCAGGCCTCGCACAATCTCTCTCCCAGATCGGCTCCCGCCTGACTGCGGATGATCAGATCGGCGGGCAGGCGCCACGCCGCGGCGAACCGGGCCCGTTCCCGGGCGGTGGAACCGCTCAGATACAGGTAGCGGCGTCGGCTCAGAAATCGCGTCCGTTCGACGGTGTCCAGGAGCAGCGCCCGGTGAAGTTTCAGGCAACCCCGCTGACCCAGCGCCGGCTCCAGCCTGGTCTTCACCCGGCCCAATCGGGGAAACCGGGAGAAGATCACCAGAGACCCGTCCATCAGGTTCCCCCGGACCAGAAGATGTAATCCTTCCAACTCTCGGGAACCGCCGGCTGGCGAAAAAGGAGACGGACGCGATAGGGAAACCCCGAGGGGGCCTTGGGGATTCTCAGCAGGCGCAGGCTGGCCTGCGCCGGCGACCGGTTCCCCTTCTTCCGGTTGCATTGGATGCAGCAGGTGACGATGTTCTCCCAACTCTTGATCCCCCCTTGGGCCACGGGGATCACGTGATCGTAGGTGAGCTGGCTCAGGGGCGCCTTCGAGCCGCAATACTGGCAACGGTAGTTGTCGCGAGCGTACAGGTTTTCACGGCTGAATTTGATCCGGTGGCACCCGTGCCGGAGCTTGACGTAGTGAAGCAGGCGCAATACGGAGGGGAGGCGGATCCGGTTCGACACACTCCGGATCTCGCGGTCATATTCGGCCACCACCTCGACCTTCTCCTGGAAGACCATGCGGACGGCACGTTTCCAACCGATGATCTGCAGAGGTTCGTAGGTGGCGTTGAGAACGAGAGTGTGTTCCACTTGTCAACGGGGCGCGGGTCGATATCTAAAAGAGGCTTCGGCCCAATGTCAAGTCGAGGATGCGGAAGCTCCCTCCCACTCGAAGACGGCGGCGGGAACCGCGCCCGGGTCGGCCCGGGTGCGGGACGGCGGCCACCCGTGCCTGGCGCGGACCCGCAAAGATTCGAAGGCATGGCGCGAGTTCATTTTGCTAGACTGATGCGGTCATGAAACAACGGGATCCAGGAGATCGAGTCCAGGGCCAGGAGCCCCCGGTTCCGTTCGGCAGCCCGCGAACGGCGCCGATGAGGACGGTCGGATCTCTCTTCCTCCCCTGGCTGCGGGAGATCGCCCGGGACGAGAAGGTAGCCGTGATCTTCTTGCGAGAGTTCTGGCCTCGGATCGTCGGGGCGCGGTTGGCCGCATCGACGGATCCTCTGCGTCTCCGCGGGCGCATCCTGGAGATCGGCGTACCCGACTCCAAATGGGAGAGGGTGCTCCGGGATATGACTCCGGCGCTGATTTCGAAGGTCAACGGATTCTGCAACCGGTCCCTGGTCCGAGGTCTGGATTTCCGAATGCACCGTCCCCGCCCGGGAGATCGCTCCACTTGAGTCGGGTGAACGGATTGAACGGCCGGTTCCGGCCCGAATATCATAATGGACCAGTGATGCGCCGCCGGCTTGTGATTCTTCTGTTCGTCCTGCTGAGCCTGGGGGGAACCGCACTTCATGGCCAGCGGGTATTCATGACGCTGGATCCGAGGCCCGACGACCCGCTGCGTTTCGATCCCAACGAGGTGCCCCTGATACTCGGGCCCGGCCAGAGCGATCTCAATTTCTCCCCCAACGTGGTCTTTACTCCCGACTCGAACAAGGCCTTCGTCAGCTACACCTTCTCGAACACGGTTCTGGCCTTCAATCCCAAGAGCGGCGAGATTCTGGGCCTCGTGGACGTTCCCGAGAGCCCGGGGCACATCGCCCTCATGCCCGGCGGGGACCGGGTCGCGGTCCTGTGCGCGTTCATCAACGAAAACGGCCGGGCCGACGCGTTCAGGT
Organism: Acidobacteriota bacterium; assembly: GCA_965116695.1. Taxonomy (GTDB): domain Bacteria; phylum Acidobacteriota; class UBA6911; order RPQK01; family JAJDTT01; genus JAJDTT01. Next base: position 4,318,341 of record OZ220706.1, on the reverse strand, counting down.
CCGACGCCTCCCAGGAAGAGACGCAGCCCGTTCAGGGAGCGATCGCGGCCATCGACGTGGAAACCCTGGAGGTTCAGGTCCTGACCATGGAGGCTTTTTTCTCCGTCGCCAACAACATCGTCTTCTCAGGCGATGGGTCCGTGGGCATCGTGGCCTCGTCCGGGACCGACGAGGTTCTGCGTTTCGACACCACGACCCTCCAGGAAGTGGAACCCAGGCTCCAGATGCCGGGCGGAACCCGTCCGACGACGCTCCGCATGACGCCCGACGGGAGCCGGTTCTTCGTCGTCACGGTCGGTTCGACGCTGTTGACTCCCGCCGAAGAACGGGACGCCATCACCATTGTGGACACCGCTTCCTTCTCCGTGGTGACAACCATCATTCCGGATCCGGAACAGGTGGCGCCCCCCCATGACTTCCAGGTGGGTGCGGGTGCCGCCATCTCTCCGGACGGCCGGTACGGGCTGGTGGCGGACCGGCAACTGGGGGCCCTGCAGACGCTGGCCGAGCTGGGGAACGATCGCGCCACCCTGTTCGACATTCAGACGGGACAGGTGGTGAAGATCTTCGACGTGGGCGGCGTCCCGGTGGAAATCGTGCCGGCGCCGGATGGCAAGTCGTTCGTGGTGCTGAGCAACCTGAACCTGCAACTGATCCCGATTCCGGTCCCCGACGAGAACGGGGCCATCGATGCGGACGGCCTGGAAGTCGTCACTTTCCAGCCGCGGACATCCGATTTTCGCGACTCCAGCCGTCCGGTTTTTCTGGACGGAACCACCATGATGCTGGGCGCTCCCATGGACGACGTCCTCCTGCAATTCAAATTGAATACGGGCGAGCTCCTGCAACCCGTATTGGTGGGACAGAAGTTGCGGGGCTTCAGCGAGGACCTGCGGCCCGAGGTTCCCGGCGCTCCTCTGGACGTGGCCGTGAGTCCGGACGGAGAGGCCATGACCGCGGTGAACTTCAACCTCGGCACCATCGAGCTGCTGCGCCCGAGCCGGCGCCTGTTCCTCCCCTACCTGTTGAGTTCCCAGGGATGGTTCACCGCGCTGAACCTGACCAACCTCTCTTCCCGGACCAGCGACATCATGGCCCGGGGAGTCAACGTGGGAGGGATCCGATTTCAGGATTTGAACGACACCGAAGACATCGTGGAGTTCGGAGAGAATCCCACCAACCTGACCATCGTTCCCCAGGGGCAACTGGCCATCACGGTTCGGGAAGTGGTCAGCGCCGAACGCAACCAGTTCATGGAGGGATGGATGTTGCTGGACGACGACCAGGCCCGGGCCCAGGGATTCTTCAGGATCGGGGACCGCGGGGAAAGGCGCCGTCTGGATGCAGCTTCCCTTTACTCCACGACGGCGCAGAAGGTCGTCCTTCCCGAAGTCCGGGTCAAGGACGGCTTTACCACCGAACTCTCCGTTCTAAATCCCAACTCCAACAGCACGGACGTCTCCGTCCGCCTCTACACGGCAGAGGGACACCTCGTCCTCGAAGATACCCGGAACACCCTCGGGGGCCTGGTGTTGCGGGGAGCTCTGGGTGACGAGATCGGTTTCTTTCAAGGACTCGCCTTCGAGTGCTTTTCCACCGGCGGAGTCTTCCTGGACAACTTCTACTGTCAACGCGGGACCTGCTCGGACAACGGCGAGCCCTGCGCCGACGACAGCCTCGCCGCGTGCGAGGACCCCGAGCAGGCGACCTGCCGGCCCTTGGCCGGCAACGGCTACGACGGCTCCTACATCACGGTGGAGAGCGAGCAGGGAATCATGGCCTATCAGCGCTGGTACGACGAGGAGCGCATGGCCATGTTGGACGGACTGGTGGTGGAAGCCCCGGGAGTCGTCCCGGCCGAGACCCTCTATCTGCCCCAGGCGGTGACCTTCGGAGGCAGCGAGACCCACGTCAACCTGGTGCACCAGGGCACTGAGGAGATGACGGTCCAACTCACCCTCATGGACAACGAAGGGAAACCGGTGGAGGTGGCGCCGATGCTGGAGCTGGCTCCCGGAGAGGGCCTGCGCATGGAAATGGCCTCCATCTTTCCGAACCTCGTGGACACGGGAGGCCTGGTGTCCGGCTGGATTCGGATCGTCGGCTCTCAGCCGGGGCTGGTGGGCAGCGCCGAATTGCAGCTCTTTTCCGGAAAGGGCATGATCAGCACTCCGGCCGTGTCGGCGCCGGCCAAAGAGTACATCCTGCCCTACATTGCCCACGGGGGAGTCGAGAAGTACAGGACCGGTCTGGCGTTTCTCTATCCTGGATCCGGCCCGGCGGCAACGGTGAAGCTGACGGCCCGCTCAACGGGCGGAAACCTGCTGGCCGAAGAAAAAACCCTGACCTTGGAGAACGGCCACCGCCGGATCGCGATGGCTCACGAGATCTTTTCCGGTCTGCCGGCGGCCATCGGCGGCTACATCGCCGTGTCGTCCGACCAGCCGATCGTGGTGATGGAGCTCATCTTTACGGGAGATCTCGAAAAGCTGTCGATTATCCCTCCGCAGGTCGTCGATTGACGCCGAAACAATTCCCGGGCCTGTCGTCCTTCCCTATCCACCCGTCGTTCCCGCATCCCGATTCCCGCTCCTGGCTTCTCTCCCGGACGGTTGTCGTCCCGACCGGAGTTGGGTACTATCAGCCTGATTTTTCTTGCCCGTAACCGTTGAATCGCTATGACCGGATTGGTTTTCGGAGTCATTCTCGGAACCGTCGTGGCCGTCGAGCCGGTCCCGAAGCCGCCAAGCCGGCAGGCCCAGGCCTACTATCATTTCGCCCTGGGCGCACTCCACTCGGGGAACAAGGACTTCGGCCTCTCCAAAACCGAATTCGAAAAGGCGCTGGCACTCGATCCGGACAGCACCCAGCTCCGGATCGAGTACGCCCACATCCTGGTCAGGTCCGGCGAGATTGCCCGGGCCATCAGGGAGGTCGAGCAGGCCATCCAGAAGGATCCGCACAGCGTCGCGGCCCATTACTTCCTGGGCCAGCTCTATTCCAGCTACCACGGCGGTGAAAGCAGGCTTGCGGAAAAGGCAGTCGAGGAACTGAACAAAGTCATCGAGCTGGACCCCGACCATGCCGAGGCGCTCTATCAGTTGGGGAATCTCCATCGGATGCGGGGGGAACACCGGAAGGCGGCGCCCTTCCTGGCTCGTCTGGTCGAGTTGCGGCCGGGCCTGGTGGAGGCCCACTTCCAACATGCCAAAGCCCTGGAGGAGTTGGGTGACCTGGCCGGGGCCATCCGGGCGTTGGAAAAAGCGCTGAGCATCCAGAAGGGTCATTTCGAAGTCATTAACGACCTGGGACGCTTGTACGTACGGACCGGACGGCCGGACCGGGCGGTGGAAATCTATCTGTCGGCCCCTCAACTCCTGGCGGACCCGGAACTCCTGGCGAAAACCGGAAGGCTCCTGGCGCAACAGGGACGCGACGAACAAGCTGTCGAACTGCTGCGGAAGGGAACGGTCCGGAACCCGCAGGAACCGGCGTTGGCGGTTGAATTGGGCCGGGCTCTGATGCGGGTCCGCAAGTTCGAAGAGGCCACGGAGGTGTTCGCCCAAGTCCTGGAAGACAATCCGAAGCAGAGGGAAGCGACCCTGGAATTGTCTCGACTCGAGGCGATACAGGGGGAACGCGAGAGCGCCATCGGGCGTCTGCAGCGCCTTCTTTCCGAGCTGGGCAATCCGAGGGTGCAGCGAGAGTGGGAGTTTCGAGTCCAGGTCCAGCTGACGCTGGCCCATGTCCACCAGGAATCACGCCACTACCCGGATGCCATCCGGCTGTTTCGGGAGTTGCTGGCGGACCGGCCCGGCGAACCCCGATTCAAGGCCATGCTTATTTACGCCTTGAAGGATGCGGGAAAGCTGAATGAGGCACTTTCCCTGGCCGGGGAGTTGCTCCATGACCATCCGCGCGACCCGGACGCCCTCGCGACGCGAGCCCAGATGCTCTCGGCAAACGACCGGCTGTCGGAAGGGGTCGAACTCGTGCAATCCAGGCTGAGCCGTGAGCAGGATCCCGAAACCTACTACCGCATCATCAGCCAACTCTACATGGATCACAAGAACTACGGGAAAGCCGAAAAGGCCATCAAGGAAGGACTCGGTCTCAAGCCGGACAGTGAACCGCTCAAGTTTCGACTGGCGTCGGTCTACGAACGACAGGAGAAACTTCCCGATGCCGAAGCCGAATTCATGAGGATTCTGGAGTCGAATCCAGACCATGCCGGAGTTCTCAACTATCTGGGCTACATGTGGGCGGACCGGGGAATCCGTCTCCAAGAGGCGTTGACCTACATCAGGAAAGCGACGGAAATGGATCCGTACAACGGAGCCTATCTGGACAGCCTGGGATGGGTCTACTTCAAGCTGCATCGGCTCGACGAGGCCGAGGTCAATCTGAAACGGGCGGCTCGGCTGACGGAGGACCCGACAATTCTCGATCATCTGGGAGACCTCTACATCGAGCTCGGCCAGCTCGAGACCGCGCTTCAGTATTATGAGCGGGGTGTGCGGGTGGCCACCGACGAGGAATTCCATAGACTTCAACGGAAAGTTGCCGACCTGAAGCAGCGCCTCTCGTCGCAAGCCCCGTGATCTACCCCAGCCGTCGCCGGAACTCCATTTGGCGCACTCATTCCATGGTCTGACTCGGCGCATTGTCTTTACTCGCTCTCCCCTCCTTTGCCAAGACCAACTGGATCCTGAAGATTCTGGGTCTTCGGGAGGACGGCTTTCACGAGTTGCGAACCGTCTTTCAGATGCTGGACCTGAGGGACGAGTTGATCCTGCGGGTCACCACGGACCCGGAGATTCGAATTCAGGTTCATGGCCGCGCCGCGCCGGCGGGGCCCGAGAACCTGATCTTCCGCGCCGCCCGCCTGCTGAAGCGGAGGGCGGGCGTGTCCGCCGGAGCGGAATTGACGCTGACCAAGAGAATTCCCCTGGGGGCCGGCCTCGGCGGCGGATCGGGGAATGCGGCGGTGACCCTGCTGGGATTGAACCAACTGTGGAATTGCGGATTGAGCCTCTCCGGCCTGACTGCATTGGCATCGGAGTTGGGCTCCGACGTCGCCTTCTTCCTCCGCGGAGGGTCCGCATTGGGAGAAGGCCGGGGAGAGATCATCACACCCTTGCCTGATCTGAGGCGCCCGGTGGACGTGGTGCTCCTTTATCCGGGCCGCGGTCTTTCCACGAAGTCGGTGTATTCCATGCGGAATTGGGGCGTCTGGGCGGGGGCCGAGAGGTTGACAAGGTCCTGGACGGAGAATACAATCCATCGCTTCTCACGCTTCAGAGACGGCCTGAATTGGGCCGATCTGGAGAACGACTTCGAAACGCTGCTGTTCCAGCGCTACGGCTTTCTCGAGGAGGCGAGAAAAGCCCTCATCGCCTTGGGTTGCGAGAGAGTCATGGTTTGTGGGAGCGGCTCGACGCTCATGGGCTTGGGGTGCCGGGAGCGGCCCCCGCGGCGGGAAGACCCATCCGCCTTCCAGGGAGGCGGAGAACAGTTGTTCTGCTCCACTCTTTCCAAAAGACGCTATAGGAAAATACTGAGAGATTCGGGCCTCGACCTTCCGGTCTGACCACTTCGGCTCCCATCGTACGGGATCCGCCGGCGCGCCGGCACGGGATAGATTCCATGTCCAGTTTGAAGATCTTTACAGGCAGCGCCAACGCCCCTCTCACGGAAGAGATCTGCCAACACCTGGGAGAGCCTCTGGGCCAGGCGAACCTGACCCGATTCAGTGACGGCGAGGTCAATTTCCAGATTCTCGAAAACGTCCGGGGAAAGGACGTCTTCGTGGTCCAGCCCACCTGCCCGCCGGTGGGCGAGAACCTGATGGAACTTCTGATCATGCTGGATGCCTTTCGGCGTTCCTCGGCACGGCGAGTCACTGCTGTTGTTCCCTACTACGGGTACGCCCGCCAGGACCGAAAGGACAAGCCGCGAGTGCCCATCTCGGCCAAGCTGGTGGCGGATCTCCTGACGGCGGCCGGGACCCACCGGCTCCTTTCCATGGACCTGCACGTCGGGCAGATCCAGGGGTTTTTCAACCTGCCTGTGGACCACCTTTTCGCTACTCCGGTCATCCTCTCCCATTTGAAGAACAAGATGTCGTTGATCCGGCCCACGGTGGTGTCGCCCGATGCCGGAGGCGTGGAGCGGGCTCGCTTCTACGCCCGCAGGATGGGCGCGAACCTGGCCGTCATCGACAAGCGCCGCGTCGGCGTGAACACGGCCGAGGTCATGCGCATCGTGGGCGACGTCGACGGCCGGGACGTGGTCATCATCGACGACATGGTCGACACGGCCGGGACCCTGGTGCAGGCCACCGACGCCTTGAGAAAGCAGGGAGCCCGGCGACTCTTCGCCGCCGCCACCCACGCCGTCCTTTCGGGGCCGGCCGTGAAACGCCTTCGCGAGTCTCACTTCGAAGGAATTGTCGTCACCAATACGGTGTGGATCAGTCCGGAAAAGCGGATTCCCAAGATCCAGACCTTGAGCGTCGCCGGCCTGTTGGGCGAGGCGATCCGGTCGATCCACGAGGAAACCTCGGTGAGCCGGCTGTTTGTCAACTGATCCTGAATTCGGAAACCGAGTTGCGCGGGTTGCCCGTTTTCTCAGGGCGGCTCGAACACGGGAAAGAGGAGTTGGAGGAAATGCCTCGATTGACGGTGGAGTCGCAGATACGTCAGAAATTCGGAAAGAACGCCAACCGGAGGCTCCGCGCCGCGGGACGGGTGCCTGGAATCGTCTACGGCCGCAATGTGGCGCCGGTCGCCGTCTCCGTCGATCCCAAGGACCTGGACCGGATCCTGCACTCCGATACGGGCCACAACACGATTTTCACGTTGAAGTACCAGGACCAGGAGAAGAACGTCCTGATTCGGGAACTCCAGCGTGACCCGGTGGGAGAGGAACTCCTCCATGCCGATTTCATAGCTGTCTCCATGGACCGGACCATGGTCTTCGACGTACCCGTGGAGATCGTGGGGACGGCCGAGGGTGTGAAGATGGACGGGGGCATTCTGGACCTGGTCGTGCGCGAGATCCATCTGGAGTGTCTCCCCGGCGATCTGCCCGACCACATCCGAGTCGATGTGACCGACCTGCAAATTGGAGACTCGGTACGAGTGGAAAATCTGGGCGCGGACACCGACAAGGTGACGATTCTCTCCGATCCGGACCTGACCGTCCTGACGATAGCGGCTCCCTCGGTCGAGGTGGACGAAGATGAGATCGTGTTGGAAGAGGAGGACGCCGAACCGGAGGTCGCGGGAGAAGGTCAGCCGGAAGGAAGCCAACCCGGGGAGTAGCGCTCGTGCTTCTGGTCGTTGGGTTGGGCAACCCGGGCCGCCGGTACCGGGCGACCCGGCACAACGCGGGATTCATGCTGGTGGACCGCTTGGCGGATTTGAGCGCCGCCCGGTTCGGTTCCGACGCCGGCCCTGCGCGCGTCTGCCGGGCCGAGCGCGAGAGCGGATCGCTGATTCTGGCAAAACCGCAGACCTTCATGAATCTCAGTGGCATCGCGGTTCGCTCGCTGCTTGGTCACTATGGCGCGGAGCCTGAGGAACTCCTTGTCGTCTACGACGAGGCACAGTTGCCCTTGGGACGATTGCGAGTCCGGCGTTCAGGCAGCTCGGGCGGACAGAAGGGCATGGAATCGATCATTCAGATGGTCGGAACGAAACAGATTCCCCGGCTGCGAATCGGAGTGGGCGGCGACGCGGTGCAAGGGGATCTGACCGATTATCTGCTCTCCCCCTTCTCGGCGGGTGAGCGGTTGGTGCTGGATGCCGTGCTGGACCGTGCGGTCCTGGCGGTCGACACGATACTGACCCAGGGCCATTTGCGGGCCATGGACCTGGTCAATGGTTGGAGGCACGAAAATCTCCGGCCACTGAACTGAAAGGTGGGTTTTCGATGGTCTATGCGAACTTTCTTTCTGCTGGAGAACTGGTCCCCGCGGTGGGTGCGGTGGCCTTGGTCGGACTCCTTGCGGCCAGCCTGATCTACCGGTTCATCAACAAGATAGACATCCAGGACAAGACGATGCGGCGCATCTCCGACGCCATCCATGACGGCGCCATGGTGTTTCTGCGCCGCGAGTACGGGATTCTGGCCATCTTTGTCGTGGTGGTCTTCCTCCTGCTCTGGTGGAGTCTTTCGGCGGGCACCGGAATGGCCTTTCTGGCCGGAGCGTTCCTCTCCATGATCGCCGGTTTCTTCGGCATGAAGGCGGCGACCCGAGCCAACGTCCGCACCACCCAGGCCGCCTCCGCCTCCGGGATCGGCGACGCCCTGAACGTGGCCTTCTCCGGAGGAGCCGTGATGGGGCTCTCGGTCGCCAGCCTCGGCATGTTGGGAATCTGCATCGCCTACCTGCTCTACAGCAACGGCCTCATTTCCGAGCGCGACATCAACGGTTTCGCCATGGGCGCCAGTTCCATCGCTCTTTTCGCCAGAGTGGGCGGCGGGATTTTTACGAAGACAGCGGACGTGGGCGCCGATCTGGTGGGCAAGGTGGAAGCCGGAATTCCCGAGGACGACCCGAGAAACCCCGCCACCATCGCCGACAATGTGGGCGATTGCGTCGGAGACACGGCCGGCATGGGCGCGGACATTTTCGAAAGTTACGTCGGCTCGGTGATCGCCACGATTGCCATCGCCGCGGCCGGGACCACTCAGATACTCGTCATCGGCGACGCCGAGAAGAGCCGCTACATGCTGTTTCCCCTGGTCGTCATCGCCATCGGCCTGATCGCCTCGCTCATCGGTGTGGTTTCCATTCGGGTGCTCCGCAGTCTGAGCCCGGCTGCCGTGCTCCGCAATGCCACCTATGTGAGCGCGCTGCTCCTGCTGGCGGGGACCTGGTTCGCGGTACGCACCCTGAATCTGGAAGCGGGCGTCTTCTACGCGGTCCTGCTGGGGGCCGTCGCGGGAGTCCTCATCGGCTTGCTCACCGAGTGGTACACCTCGGGCAATCCGGTCCGGCGCATCGCCGAATCGTGCAAGACCGGCGTCGCCACCAACATCATCTCGGGCCTGGCCGTGGGGATGGAGTCGACGGCCCTCCCCATACTGACCATCGCCGGGACCATCCTGGTCGCCTACAACTTCGCCGGCCTCTACGGAATCGGGATCGCCGCGGTGGGCATGCTGGCGACGGTGGGAGTGACCATGTCGGTCGACGCCTACGGCCCCATAGCGGACAACGCCGGCGGGATCTCCGAGATGAGCGGACTGGGACCCGACGTCCGGAAGATCACCGACAGCCTGGATTCCCTGGGCAACACGACCGCCGCCATCGGCAAGGGGTTCGCCATCGGCTCGGCGGCGCTCACCGCGCTGGCGCTGTTTTCGGCCTATTCCCAGACCGTGGCCCAGAGTCTGCCCGGCAAGCAGCTTCAATTGGATCTCATCGATCCCCGGGTGGTGGTCGGCTTCTTCATCGGAGGAACCCTCCCCTTCTTCATCGGGAACCTCACCATGTCGTCGGTGGGACGCGCGGCGTTCAAGATGGTGGAGGAGGTGCGGCGTCAATTCCGGGAGATTCCGGGACTCATGGAGGGCAAGGCCGAGCCGGACACGACCCGGTGCATCGACATCTCCACCCGGGCCGCTCTGAAGGAGATGGTGGCTCCGGGCATCACCGCGGTGGCGGCCCCGGTCATCGTCGGTTTCGTGCTGGGACCCCATTCTCTGGGGGGAATGCTGGCCGGTTCGATGCTGGTGGGCGTGCTGCTGGCGCTCTTCATGTCCAACTCCGGAGGGGCCTGGGACAACGCCAAGAAGATGATCGAGGAGGGCATTCTGGGAGGCAAGGGCTCGGAGGCCCACAAGGCGGCCGTGGTGGGCGACACCGTGGGAGACCCGTTCAAGGACACGAGCGGTCCGTCCATGAACATCCTGGTGAAGCTCATGTCCATCGTCGCGCTGGTGATCGCGCCGTTGCTGGTGTAACCGCCCGACCCCAGTGAACTTGGCTCCAAACTGTCAGCAGAGACGGGCGCTGTGCTAAACTGAGCAACTTCCGAAACTGTGGTTGCGACCACAGAGGATCGAGCAGTCGAATGAGGGAATACGAAGCGATTTTCATTCTGGCTCCTACGCTGGACGAAGAGCAGACGCAGGCCATAATTGACAGCCTCCAGCAGGCCGCCGAGGAACGCGGTGCGCAGGTGGCCAATGTGGATCGGTGGGGGCGCCGGCGGTTGGCCTACCCGGTCAAGAAACACAGGGACGGGCAATACGTCATCTTCACCTTGCTTGCCGACTCCAACGTCGCGTTGCGCGAGCTGGAACGCCGGGTCAGGGTCAGCGACTCCATCATCCGTTTCCTCGCCATTCGCGTCGACCTGGAGCGCAAGCGCGCCGAAGGCAGAAAGAGGAAGAGAGAACGACGCAAAACCAAGCCGGAGGCAGCCGCGCCGGCTCCAGGTTCCGCGTCCCGGGAAGCGAGCCATGCCTAGAAGACGCAGGTTTTGCAAGTTCTGCGCCGACAAGATCGAATACATCGATTTCAAAGATGTGAGGATGCTGAGTCAGTACGTGCAGGAACGGGCCAAGATTTCGCCCCGCCGGCTCAGTGGCGTCTGTGCGCCATGTCAGCGGAGGTTGAAGCGGGCCTTGAAGCGGGCTCGCCACCTGGCCCTCCTTCCCTACGTCTCGGACTGATCTCCGCCCACTGTTTTTCCACTGAGGGGCACGATCATGGAACTGATTCTGGTGGGAGACGTCGAGCATCTCGGCCGGCGCGGCGATGTGGTCCGCGTGGCCAATGGCTACGGACGAAACTATTTGCTCCCCAAGGGGCTGGCGTTGCTTTCGACACCGGCCAACCGGAAGCTGGTGGAGTCGCAGAGGCTGGCCCAGGCCCGAAAGGAAGCCAAGCACAAGGCGGAAGCAGAACTCCTGGCCGAAGAATTTTCACGCCGCCACGCGGTGCTGAGCCGGCGGGCGGGAGACACGGGAGTGCTGTTCGGCTCAGTCACATCGAGGGATGTCTCCGACCTGCTCTCCGCCAACGGGATCGAAGTGGACCGCCGCAAGATCCTGCTGGAGCACCCCATCAAGAGCATCGGCAACTACCGGTTGGGCATCCGCTGTCACGCCGAGGTCACGGCCCAACTCCTGGTTTCCATCGTTCCCGAGGAAGACGATCCGGTCGAGCGGCTGAAACAGCAGGATGACGAGTCCAACCGGTTGGTGGCCGAGTTGGAGTTCCTGGTCGACGAGATGAAGGAAGCCGGAATCGAAACTCCCGATTCGGATTCCGCCTGACGGGAGGCGTCCTGAACCTCCCGAGCCGCGACCCTGGCGGGCGGCTCCTTATTCGCCTTCCGAATCCGGACCCAAGCCCAATATAATCGGGCCACATGAATTCCTCCGCCCCGGATAAGACACTCCCCCACAGCGCCGAAGCGGAACGAGCCGTCCTGGGGGCGGTGCTGCTGGACAACCGGGTATTCGACCAGGCCGCCGAGCTGCTGGTCAGCGATGACTTCTACCTGGAAAGCCATCGCCGCATCTTCGACACCATCGTTTCCCTGGCCGGAACCTCCAGGGCCGTCGACATCCTGACTCTGCGGGAGGAATTGACACGGCGGACCGATCTGGACGCGGTGGGAGGCGTTGCCTATATCGCCTCCCTGGTGGACGGCGTCCCCCGAATCGCCAACATCGAGCAGTACGCCCGCATCGTCAAGGAGAAGGCCGTCCTTCGAAAGCTGGTCCACTCCGCCAATGACATTCTGAATCGCAGCTTTTCCGACGAAGAGGATCCCGGGCTCCTCCTGGAGGAGGCGGAGAAAGCCATCTTCCAGATCGGCCAGGAGAGATCCCGCACCGGCTTCGCCCCGCTGCAGGAACTCCTGTCCTCTGCCTACAAACATGTGGAAAATCTGCATCAGCGCCAGGATGAGGTCACCGGAGTCCCCACCGGTTTTACGCATCTGGACCGGATGTTGTCCGGCCTTCAGAACTCCGATCTCATCATCATCGCGGCCCGGCCCGGTCTGGGAAAGACCAGTTTGGCTCTGAACATCGCTCAGCATGTTGCGGTCAAGAAGCAGAAGACAGCCGGCGTGTTCAGTCTGGAGATGACCTCTCAACAACTGGCGTTGCGGCTTCTCTGCTCCGAAGCCCGGGTGGACAGCCACAAGATGCGGTCCGGATTCCTTTCCAAGAAGGAATGGACCGATCTGGCGGGTGCGGTGAGTCGCCTTTCCGAGGCTCGGCTCTTCATCGACGACACACCCGGCATTTCCCTGTTGGAGATGCGTTCCAAGGCGCGGCGGCTGGCGTCGGAACAGGGGCTGGATCTGCTCATCGTGGATTATCTCCAACTGATGTCGGGAGAGGTCTCCGGGCGCCGCCGGCACGAGAACCGGCAGCAGGAGATTTCAACCATCAGCCGGTCGCTGAAGTCCCTGGCCAAGGAGTTGAACGTACCTCTGATCGCGATTTCACAGTTGAGCCGGGCCCCGGAGCAGAGACGTGGGGACCACCGTCCTCAACTGTCGGACCTGCGAGAGTCCGGTTCCATCGAACAGGACGCCGATGTGGTCCTGTTCATATACCGGGAGTCCTACTACAAGAAAGACGAGGATTTGGACGAGGAAGATCTCTATACCGAGATTATCATCGGCAAGCAGCGGAATGGCCCCACCGGCACCGTGAAGCTGGTATTCCTCGACAAGTTTACGCGGTTCTATACTCCGGACAAGGCTCTGGGCGGGAACCAGCCTGCCGGACAGGAAGCGACGCCCTTTTAGCCACGGGTTGCTGATAGAATTTCCGCAATGTCCCCGGCCCCGCTGAAGCACTTGCACGTCTGCAGCGAGTGCGGCTACCAGAGCCCCAAGTGGTTCGGCCGCTGCCCCTCCTGCGGTGACTGGAACGCCCTGGTGGAAGAAAAGGTCTCCACTTCGGGCAAGTCCGGACCGGCCGTGCCCGCGCACGCGTATGCGGAGATTCAGGGCCGCGGGCTCCAACGAATGAAAACGGGCAACTCGGAGGTCGACCGGACCCTGGGCGGCGGAATCGTGCCCGGTTCCCTGATTCTATTGGGAGGAGAGCCGGGAATCGGCAAGTCGACCCTCCTGCTTCAGGTTGCCGAGAGCCTCTCGAACCGGGGCCGTCCCGTCCTCTACGTAGCGGGAGAGGAGTCCGTCGAGCAGATTCGCCTGCGCGGCGACCGGTTGCAGGTCAAGGGAAAGCGCCTCTACCTGCTGGGAGAGACCTGTCTGGAGCGGATCCTGGAGCAGATCGAGAGCCTTGGGCCGTCGGTCGTGATCGTGGACTCGATCCAGACCGTGTTCAGCGAGGCGACCGAATCCATCCCGGGAAGCGTCAGCCAGATACGGGACTGCGCCGCCGAGCTCCTGGGCTTCGCCAAACGGGAAGGCGTTCCGGTCCTTCTCATCGGGCACATCACGAAGGACGGGGCTCTGGCCGGACCCAAGGCTCTGGAGCACATCGTGGACGTGGTGCTCTATTTCGAGGGGACTCGCCACCGGAACGAAAAGATCGTCAGGGCCGTCAAGAATCGCTTCGGTCCGTCCAACGAACTGGGCATCTTCGAAATGTCCAGCCGGGGACTTCGTTGTGTCGAGAATCCGTCCCGACTGTTTCTGTCCCAGCGCAGCGAGCAGGTTTCGGGATCCGCCGTCACCTGCACCATGGAGGGTTCGAGGCCGGTTCTCGTGGAAGTCCAGGCTCTGGTCAGCCAGAGTGGCTTCAGCGCCGCCAGGAGGATGACGGACGGAGTCGATGCCAACCGGGTGGCATTGCTCCTGGCCATGCTGGAGAAGCGCCTGGGACTGGATCTCCTGGGCAGCGACGTCTACATCAACGTCGCCGGGGGATTCTCCCTGACCGAGCCGGGAGTGGACCTGGCCATCGTCGCGGCCATCGTGTCGAGCCTGGGTAACCATCCGCTTCCCGAATCGACGGTCGTTTTCGGAGAAGTCGGCCTCGCAGGCGAGATCCGGGCCGTCAGCTTCCCCCGGAACCGGATCAAGGAAGCATCGATGATGGGCTTTCGAAACCTGATCCTGCCCGCCAACAGCCTGCCCCTGAGTGAACCGGTTCGCGGAGTCTCCCTGCGGGGTGTGGCCACGGTCGGCGAGTGCCTCCAAGCGATCGCCCTCCCGGGATCCGGACCTTGATCGGACTGATTCTGGCGGCTGCCGGCAGTGGCTCCCGATTCGGCTCCCCGACCCCGAAGCAGTTCTTGAGGTTGGGGGGCGAGCGCCTGTACCGGCTGGCCCTGGATCCCTTCCTCCCTTTCCTGGACGAGGCGGTAATATTGGTGCCGGAAGACTGGATCGAGACGGTCCGGCGAGAATTGCCGGTCGGCGCTGCCGGAGACAAGGAGTTGCGGGTGGCCCCGGGTGGACGCCACCGGCAGGAGACCGTTTCCCGGGGTCTCCAACTGCTCTCTTCCGGCGTGGAGATCGTCCTGGTCCACGATGCGGCCCGGCCCTACGTCGATGCCCGGCTGATTTCCCGGGTGATCCGGACGGTGCGCCGGGGGAGCGCCGCGGTTCCCGTGCTCAAGATTCGGGACACGGTGAAGGAGGTGGTCTCGGGCCGGGTGGAGGGAACCCTGGAGCGTGAGCGCCTGGGCCTGGCCCAGACGCCGCAGGGATTTCCGGCCCAAGTCCTCAGGGAGGCCCTCCGGCAAGCCGGCCGGGACCACTTCTACGGGACCGACGAATCCTCCCTGGCGGAGCGGATCGGCGTGGAGGTGCAGGCGGTGGAGGGGGACCCCAGGAACCTCAAGGTCACATTCGAGGGGGATCTGTGAGCATCCGCCCGGTTCCAGGGGAGCAAGGGTACGGAGTGCAGGCATGACGGATGGGTTTCGTGTCGGCCTGGGATTCGATTTTCACCCTTTCGGCCCGGACCGGCGCCTCATGCTGGGCGGGATCCGGATCCCGCACCCCCTGGGGTTGCGCGGCCACTCGGACGCCGACGCTCTGCTCCATGCGGTGACCGACGCCCTCCTGGGGGCCGCCGGACTCAGAGACATCGGGACCTGGTTCCCCGACACCGATCCGGCATACCGCGACAGCTCCAGCCGGACGCTCTTGGAGAACGCGTATGAACGGGTCCGGGACAGGGGATTCGCCGTCGTCAACCTGGACATCACCGTGCTGGCGGAAGCCCCGCGGATCCAGCCCCACGTGGACGCCATGAAAGCCAATCTTGCGAGGCTGCTTTCGGTTGAACCGGGACGGATCGGCCTCAAGGCGACCACAATGGAAGGCTGCGGCCCGATCGGCCGGGGCGAGGGGATTGCCGTTCAGGCGGTCGTCCTGCTGGTGCGATCCAAACGGGATATGTGATGGATACGAGTGCGATCCTGCCGGTGGCCAGGGAAGCCGCGCTGGAGGGTGGCCGGGTCCTGCTGGAATACCTGGACTCCGGCGTGGAGGTATCCTCCAAGGGTCCCAGAAACCTGGTGACGGAGGCCGATCTCGCCGCCGAGAGGACCATCATCGACATCCTCCGGCGCCATTTCCCCCACGATGCCATTCTGGCCGAGGAATCAGGCGTTCACGGAGGGGGCGAGCGGCAATGGGTGGTCGATCCCTTGGACGGCACCACCAACTATTCCCACCGGTATCCCTTCTTCAGCGTTTCCGTGGCCTATCGGGTCGAGGGCCGGGTCCAGGTGGGAGTTGTCTACGACCCGGTGGCGGAAGAGCTCTTTTCGGCGGCGGCGGGCGGCGGCGCACAACTCAACGGCAAGTCCATCCGCGTGTCCCAACAATCCGACTTGCGAAACGGCTTTCTCGCCACGGGATTCTCCTACGACTACCGGGAGATGGAGGCGAACCTGGAACTGTTCACTCGAGTGTCCCGCAAGGTCCAGGCGGTGCGCCGGGACGGATCGGCAGCGCTGGACCTCTGCTACGTCGCCTGTGGGCGCTTTGACGGTTACTGGGAGTTGAGCTTGAGTCCCTGGGACATGGCGGCCGGCTGGTTGGTGGTGGAGGAGGCCGGAGGAAGGGTCAGCGATCTGGACGGTTCACCGTTCCGATTGGAGGAAAGGACGGTGCTGGCCAGCAATGGCCGGATCCACCAGGACCTGGTCGAGATTCTGCGGTCCCAATCCCCCGGGAAGAGGACGTAGCGGCGCCCCTTGTGGGGGCCCTCTTCGGTCCGAACCGGACAAATACGCGTCCCATTGAAGAGCCGGCGGCTGGAGAGCCGCTGCTCCGGAGACGAGTTTCCGGTACCGGCGTCGCCGGGAGCGGATCTGCAATTTCTCAGAGCCGTTTCGCCATAACAAAATAGTCGCCATGGGCTGCTAGACTGAATTGAGATGAGAGTCGCCGTTGGGAGCACTCGGCCCGCCAAGGTGAATGCCGTAAAACAGATTTGGGAACGGCTTGAGGACAAGTTGTCCCGCGGGATCGACGATCGCGCCGACTTTCTCTGCTACGACGTTCCCACCGACGCCCCGAAGATCCCCACGACCTCGGCGGACCTGTCCTGGAGCGCGCTGAGCCGGGTCGATCATCTCATCATGCAGTTGAAGCGGGAACGGAGCGAGGCCGACTTCTACGTCGGGCTGGAGGAAGGATTCAACGTGATCGCTTCCTCGGGGGCGCGGCGGCAGGTCGTCCTGGAGAGTTGGGTCTACGTCTCCGACGGTCTCAACGGCTATTTCGGCCACGGCAATGGGATATCGGTCCCCCCTCAAATCGCCGATCCGGTGATCGATCGAGGCATCGAGCTGGAGATCGTCATCGACCGGTTTTGCCGGGCTCGGCAACTGCATCCCGGACAGGAAGGCTGGATGCTCCTGAGCCAGGAAATCCTGAACCGGGACCAGTCCTACGCCCTGGCTCTCACCGCGGCCTTCGCCCCCTTCTACAACGCCCACTTGTACGGGTAGGAGGGGGGACATCCCTGTCCCCCATTGGAGGGGGGACATCCCTGTCCCCCATTTGGAGGGGGGACATCCCTGTCCCCTATTGGAGGGGACATCCCTGTCCCCCTTCGGCGGTTTTCCTACCCCCCCTGTCGGCAACAGGAAAGTCGCCGATCCTCTCAGCCCGATCCGGACAGGCTCTCCTTGACACGGACGGCCAGTTTTTCTCCCAGGAAGGGGACCAGCTCTTCGGTGGAGGCCCGCCGGATGCGGTTGACGCTGCCGAAATTTCGCAACAGCCGTTTCTTCCGTTTCTCGCCGATACCGCGGATCCGATCCAGCTCGGAACCGAAATCGCGAATCGAGCGGCGCTTGCGATGGTAGCTGACCGCGAAACGATGCGCTTCGTCCCGGATCTCCTGAACCAAGTGCAACAGAGGTGAGCCCCGGTCCAGGATGACGGCATCCTCCCGCCCCTTGACGAAAATGTGCTCCTCCCGCTTTGCCAGGCTGATCAGGGGCGTGTCTTCGATCCCCAGCTCGGACAGCGCCTGATATGCGCTGTGCAGCTGTCCCTTCCCGCCGTCGATGAGGATCATGTGGGGAAGGGTCTGTTTTTCGTCCAGCAGACGCCGGTATCTCCGGCGGACGGCTTCCTGCATGGCCGAATAGTCGTCGGGGCCGGACACGGTCCTGATCCGGTATTTCCGGTACTCTCCACGCTCCATGCGTCCGTCCAGGCAGACCACCATGGAAGCGACCGTCTCGTCTCCCTGGATGTTGGAGACGTCGAAGGCCTCGATGCGGGCGGGAGCCTCCTCCAGGTCCAGGAGGCTCCGGAACTCCTCCAAGACCTTCAACCGGGCTGTCCTCAAGACTTTGAAACGGCGCTCGAATGCCACCTTGGCGTTGCGTTCGACCAGCAGTAGGAGGTCGTGCTTGTGCCCCCTCCGGGGCACCAGGATACGTACCTGCCGCCGTTGTCCCCGGGCTCGCCTCTTGTCGAGCCAGGTCCGGATCAGCTCCTGGTCCTCGGCCTCGGCGGGAAGATAGATTTCCCCGGGAACGAAGCCTGAGTTCAGGTAGTACTGCTGGAGAGCATCCCGGAGAAAACGAGCGGGATGAAAATACTCCAGGTCCTCCCAATAGAATTCCCGTTTCCCGACGATTCTGGCGCTACGCATGGTGAAGAGTTGGAGCGCCAAACGGGGCCCCTCCCGGTAGTAGGCGAAGATGTCCACATCTGACGGCCCGCTCAGAATCATCTTCTGCTTCTCATTGAGTTCCCGGACCATGCGGATTCGATCCCGGTAAAAGGCCGCCGTCTCGTACTGCAGTTTCTCGGAAGCGGCGAGCATCCGGCGAGTCAGGTTCCGAAGCAGCTCATCGTTCTTTCCCTCCAGCAGAAGAATCACGTCCCTGACCGCCGCCGTGTACCCGGACTGGGAACAGAGGCCCGCCACGCAGGGTCCCAGGCAGCGTTTGATGTAGTACTCGAGACAGGGCCGGTCCAGGCGGCCGTCGATCTCCATGTCGCAGGTTCGGAGCAGGAAATGGCGGTTGATGATCTTGATGGTGTTGCGGGCGAGAGAGGCGGGCAGAAAAGGCCCGAAGTAGAGGGCTCCGTCTCGCAGCTTGCGCCGCGTGAGCAGGACCCGGGGAAAGTCTTCGTTCACCGTCAGCTTCACCAGCAGGAAGGATTTGTCGTCCTTCAGGTTCACGTTGAACTTGGGCTTGTGCTTGCGGACCAGGTTGCTCTCCAGGATGAGAGCTTCCACTTCGGTGTCGGTGACGATGAATTCGAGGTCGCGAATCCGGCGCTTCAGGACCTCCGTCTTCTGGTCCCAGGACCGGCTGGATTGGAAGTAGGAACGCACCCGGTGCCTGAGATTCTTGCCCTTGCCGATGTAGAGGATGCGCTGCTCGGCGTCCCGGAACAGGTAGACGCCGCACTTGTCGGGAAGGTGCCCGAGCCGGGCCTCCAGAACCTCCTGGTTCATCAAGCGGAATTATAGCAACCGGCGGGGGCGAACCCGGTGCCTGCCTGCGAACCCGGTGCCTGCGAGGATCGCTAGCCCAGCGTATTCGTGGGAATCTCCCGATCCCAGCCGTGGCGCAGGACCCGAACCTGGACCCGCTGTCTGCCGAAACGCACGGCTTCATGGTAGTCGGGAACGTAGATGTCGATGATTTCGCCCTTGATTGCGGAACCGGTGTCCAGAACCCTGTAGATCCCGCTGTAGCTGCCGGCCCTCACCTGGATGACCGATCCCAGCGGAATTCTGGACGGATCGGCGGCCACGATGCCCCGTCTGACGCGCACGCCGGAACGGGTCACCCCCTTGAGGCTGTAGGCGGTGGCGACAAAGACGCGGTATCCGGAATCTCGCGGTCCCACGAACCGCTCCAGGTAGGTTGGATCCCGCCGGCCGCTTCCCGGCAGTCCTCCCACCTCGGGATCCGTCAGCAACCCGATTCCGGCGGATGCGCCAAGCACCAGTGTGGCGGACAAAATAAGGATATTTTTACCGACTCGACTCATTCCGGAACCTCTCTCCAAAATCCGGGCCGCCCATTTGACGAAATTCCTGCGCTCTTTGTCAATCCCTTCAAGCGAGATTTAGACTGCGGGTACTCGAAGAAGTTTCAAATTTGCCGCAGGTTTGGCCAACCCGGCCCCTGCAGGCGGCCGAGACACGCAGGGCGCGCGCATCGTTGAACGGAGCGGGCAAGCGGGTTCAGAGCCCCTTGGAATCGTTTGTGACTCTTTCGGAGATTGTGTTACTTTAGCGGCCCATGAACCTGCCGAACGGCCTTACGGTTACGCGAATTTTTCTGGTGCCCCTGCTGCTCGTCGTACTGCTGACGGGGAAATTCAAGGACCGGGAATTGTGGGGATTCATCGTGTTCCTCGCCGCCTCGGCGACCGACTATTTCGACGGTTATCTGGCGCGTAAACGGATGCAGGTGACCACGCTGGGCAAGCTCCTGGATCCGGTGGCGGACAAAGTGCTCATATCGGCGGCCCTGGTCGCACTGGTGGAGTGGGGGGTGGCTTCCGCTTGGATGGTGATCGTGGTCATCGGCCGCGAGCTTGCCGTGACCGGACTCAGAAGTATCGCCTCGGCTCAAGGAGTCACCATCGACGCTTCCCGATTGGGAAAGGCCAAGATGTGGACCCAGGTGCTGTGCGTGAGCTGCCTGATCCTGGGACAACGGGATTCCGCCTGGCTGGCCAGCGCCGGACAATACCTGCTCTGGGCGGTGGTGATTCTGGCCTGCGCTTCCATGGTCGAGTACTTCCAAAGGTTCTGGGGCCGAATCGACGGTGGCGCCGACTCCGGTTCGGCCGTGAACCGGTGACTTGGACGCCGATGCCCAAACTCTGTCTTGCCCTGGGCGAGGAATCACCGGCACGCCTGCTGGACAAGGTTCATCGATACGCGGGCCGGGTGGCCCTCATCGAATGCCGCCTGGACAGCCTCTCGCAACCTCAGGTCCCGCCCCTGCCGGCGGATACCGGGACCGAGTTCATCGCCACTTGCCGGCCGCCGCGCGAAGGGGGCAGCTACACGGGTCCGGAAGCCCATCGATTGAACCTGCTCCTGGAGGCCGCACGGAGCGGATTCCGCTGGGTCGACGTCGAACATGACGTCCGGGAGCTTCCGCCGTTTCCTGCCACGACACGCTTGATCCGGTCATTCCACTCCTTCGACACCTTTCCCGGAGATCTGAACCGGCTCTACTCCAGACTCGACGCCCTGGGAGGCGACGTGGTCAAGATCGCCGTGATGGTCTCTTCCACCCGGGAGTTGGTGACCCTGTTGAGCTGGATGGAATCGGTCCCCCGGGGGGCAGCCTACGTCCTCCTGGGCATGGGGGACTTCGGCCAGCCCTCCCGGGCCCTGGGTGCTTTCCTGGGGAACGCCTGGACCTTCGTGGCGGAGGAAGAGGGCGAGGGAACGGCTCCAGGCCAGTTCAGCCTGGAAACCGCGGTGGACCTCTACCGGCTCGATTCCTGGCACCAGCCTCCCGATCT
Organism: Acidobacteriota bacterium; assembly: GCA_965116695.1. Taxonomy (GTDB): domain Bacteria; phylum Acidobacteriota; class UBA6911; order RPQK01; family JAJDTT01; genus JAJDTT01. Next base: position 4,297,402 of record OZ220706.1, on the reverse strand, counting down.
GTACGCCGTTCTGGGGAATCCGGTGGCCCACTCCCGGTCTCCCTGGATCCACAACCGGCTCTTCCAGCGGCATGGTCTGGACCGCCAGCTTTACCTTCCGATCCGGCTGGACGAACTGGAGCCCTGGTTCCGTTACCTGGAGGGCAGCCGGCTCTCCTTCAAGGGGTTCAGCGTGACGCTGCCGTTCAAGCAGGATGCCGCTGCCCTGGTATCCCGAGACGGTGCCGAAGCGCCCGCAATCAACACGCTGGTGTGCAAGGACGGCCGCTGGGAAGGCCTGAACACCGACTATCCCGGGTTCCTGCGGCCGCTTCTCTCCAGGGCCTCCATCCGTGAAAAGGAAGCCCTGATCCTGGGAAACGGCGGCGTCGCCCACACGGTGACGAAGGCCTTGATCGACCAGGGAGCGCGGGTGACGGTGGCCGGACGCAGTCCGGACCGCGTCGGACGGTTTGCGCGCTCGTACGGCTGCTCCCATACCGTGCTCCCGGACCTTCCCGCTTCCGCATTTCTCTGCGTCAACACCACTCCGGTGGGCCAATCCCCCGGCGAGGACGCCTCCCTGTTGGCCGAGCAGGACCTGCGGTTCGAATGGGTCTATGACTTGGTCTACCAGCCGGAGGAGACGAAGCTTCTGGCGCAAGCGGCCCGAAAGGGCATCGGAACCATATCGGGAATGGAGATGTTCGTGGAGCAGGCGGCGCTCCAGTTCTCGGCCTGGACGGGCCGGGATCCTGACCGGAACTCCATGCTGGAACTGGTCCGGAGCCACCCGCAGGATCGGGCGAGCGTCGGATGAGCTGGGAGCCCTTCCAGGTCCGCGTTCCGGCCAGCACCAGTAATCTGGGACCCGGATTCGATACTCTTTCGGCAGCCCTGAGCCTTCATCTGACCATCGGAGTGGAGTCCATCGAGGGCGACGGAGTGGAGTGGCCTCCGGATTGGAGCCTGCCGCTGGAAGAAAACGTCCTGGACCGCTCCCTCCGGACCGCCTTCTCCAACTTGGGCACCGGGCTGCCGGCGATTCGCCTCAGCATCGACAACCCCATCCCCCTCACCCGCGGGCTGGGCAGCAGCGGCGCGGCCATCATCGCGGGAATCAAGATCGCCGAGCAGATCACGGGAGAGCGCCTGTCCGACGACGACGCCCTCCGGATCGCCTTTCCCCTGGAAGGCCATCCCGACAATCTGGCCGCCAGCCTGCTGGGCGGATGGGTCCTTTCCTGGACGTCCGGATCCCGGGTGCATTCCCTGCGATTGCGTTCCGCCCTGCGTTGCCGATTCGTCGTGGCGGTGCCGGACCAGGCCATTTCCACACCGGAAGCCCGCGCCATCCTGCCGGGCTCTTATGATCTTGCCGCGGCCGTGTTCAACATCCAGCGATCCTCCCTGCTGGTGCACGCGCTTCACAGCGGTGAGGCCCGGCTCCTGAGGGAGGCGACTCTGGACCGGCTTCACCAGCCGTACCGGGCGAGCCTGGTGCCGGGACTGGCGAGGGTGCTCTCGGGACCGTCTCAGAAAACCGGCTGGAGCGAATCCCTGTTGGGAACCTTCATCAGCGGTTCGGGCTCTACCGTGATCGCGCTGGCCGACGGGCGGGAAGCCGAGATCGGCAACTGGATGGTCCGGACTCTGGCGGCGGCCGGGACTCGCGCCCGATTCCGGGTCCTGGACCTGGACACCCATGGCGCCCGGGTCGAGGGATCGTCGTAGTTTCCTGTAGTGCTACCCGGCGTCGATGCTCCGGGTCAATCGTGAGACCAGCCAAATGGCGCAGGCCGAGACGATCACCGACGGGATCAGCTCGTAGGCGACGGAGGAGAGGAACTCGACGTTGCGCCAGACCAGGCTGGTCCCGGCACCGATCAGGATCCCGGTCAGGCATCCGGCTCGCGTCATTTTTCGGTAGAAGAGGGCCATGACGAGAGGCGCGGTGAAGCACGCGGACAGCCCGCCCCATGCGTACAGGACCAATTGGTAGACGGTGGCTTCAGGATCCCAGGGATCGGTGGAGAGAGCCAGCATCAAGGCCCCCGTTCCCAGTCCGATGGTCACCACTCTCGATATCTTGAGCAGTTCCCGTTCCGATGCCTGTTGCCGGAAGATGCGCTGGTAGACGTCCCGGGTCATGGAGCTGGCGGCGGAGAGCAGAAAGCTGTCGGCTGAAGACATGATGGCCGCCAGCATGGCCGAGACCAGAATTCCGGCGACCCAGGGATCCAGAACCTGGCGGGCCATCATGGGGAGGACCTGCTCCACGTTGAAGACCAGAGCCGAATCCAGCCTGGACTCCACCGTTCCGCCCGTCCCGGCAACGAACCGGTACCAATAGTGGGCGGTCAGTCCCAACAGCACCGCCCCCGAGACGGCCAGGAGATTCCAGCAGACGGACACCGCGAAGGCCGTCTTCAGGTGGGCCACCTTCCGGACCGCCATGTAGCGGGCGCAGAGGTGAGGCTGGCCCACGTAGCCGACCCCCACTCCGGCGTCCTCGAAGAGAAAGGTGAACAGCACCAACCCGGTCAGTCCCGCGAACCAGTGGTCCAGGTTGGCGCTGGCGGTTCCGGGCATCTCGGAGGAAACTTGGGAAAGGTGCCCCATGAGCGCGTCCCAACCGCCCACGTTCGCCAGGCAGATCAGGGGCAGCATGGTGAGGGCGAGCAGCATCATGAACCCCTGAAGGAAGTCGGTCCAGGCGACGGCCCGGAATCCTCCCAGCAGGGTGTAGACAATGATGATGACGGCGGCCAGCAACGTGGCTTCCGAGTAGTCGACGAAATCCAGAATCGCCGACATGGCCTTGCCCGCGGCCACGAACTGGGCCCAGAGGTAGATGAGCATGAAGACCATGATTCCCAGGGTGGCCACCAGCTGAACCGCGTACCCTCCGTCCTTGGCGAACCTCTTTTCGAAGTACTCGGGCAGGGTCAGAGCCCGCAGCCGCTCGGTCTGACGCCGCAACCGCTGGGAGACCGACAACCAACTCACCGCGTCCCCCATGACACAGGCCATTCCCACCCAGATGGCGGAGAGTCCGTAGGTGAAAGCACGAGCGGGGACGGCGATCAGCAGCCATCCGCTCATGGCGGAGGCTTCGGCGGAAAGAGCGGTGACGAAGGGCCCCATGGAGCGGTCAGCCAACAGGAATCCCTTCAGACTCTTGATGAAACGGGCCGCGTAGAGGCCCAGCCCCAACAGGATCACCAGATAGAGGACGAAGGAGAGGATCATGCGATTCGGTTCCCGTAGAAGAGAGGGCAACTCTAACAGTCGGGACTGAAGGCGGCTACGGCATTCGACCGGAGTTCCCTTCCCGTTGACGACGGCGGCGGACGATCTGCGGGTGTTGTTCCGGTCGCCTCCAGGACGATAGAATCCGGACCGGATGGAGGCTCCGCCTCCAAGGACGCTCGCATCCATGGATCCCCCAGCACTGCCCCGCAAAGCCCGGTTGGTCATCATCGGCGCCGGCGTAGTGGGCTCAAGCGCGGCCTACTACCTGACCCGTTACGGTTGGGACGATGTGGTGGTCCTGGATCAGGGGCCTCTGTTTCAGGTCCTCGGGTCCACCTCACACGCTCCCGGACTGGTCTTCCAGACCAATCCATCCCGGACCGTCTGCAAACTGGCCCAGTGGACCGTTGAGCTCTACCGCGAACTGGGTTCCGGATCGGAGGGTCCCTGCTTCCATCCGGTGGGAAGCATCGAAGTCGCCGGCAGCCGCGAACGGCACCGGGACCTCAAGAGGCGTGTCGGACTGGCCCGTTCCTGGGGATTGCCTGCGCAGATCCTGACCCCGGAAGAGGTCGGATCCCTCGTTCCCCATATCGATACGGGGCGGATCTACAGTGGATACCACGTCCCTTCCGACGGTCTGGGCAAGGGGGTTCGCATCTTGAAGGCCCTGGCCCACCATGCCGGGAGCCGGGGGGCGCTCTTCGTACCCGATGCCAGAGTCACCGCCATCGAGACCCGCAACGGCCGGGTGACCGCCGTGGTCTGCAACCAAGGCCGCATCACAGCCGGGAACGTGCTCCTCTGCGCGGGAATCTGGGGTCCCCGGGTCGGCAGGATGGCGGGCATTCCCGTCCCCATGCAGCCCATGCAGCACCTCTACGCCCGGACCGGCCCACTGGCCGGGCTGGCCGGAGCCGGCGACGAGGTCACGCAACCGATTCTCCGGCACCAGGATCGCGCCATGTACTCCCGGCAGGACTTCGACTGCTACGGCGTGGGCTCCTACCGTCACGAACCTCTGCCGGTGGACATCGAGTCATTGGGTCCGGATCCCTCGGGTGTCCCCCAACCGGCACTTCGTCCGTTTCCTTCCCCTCACTTCGACAACGCCCTGGCCGACTCCAGGGAGCTGTTTCCCTGCCTGCGGGAGGCATCGTTCCCCTTCCGAATCAACGGGATCTTCGCCTTTACTCCGGACGGACAATCTCTGCTGGGACGATCCGCGCATCTGGAGGGCTTCTGGCTGGCGGAGGGGGTGTGGTTGACTCACGGCGGCGGCGTGGGCCGGGCCATCGCCCAATACATGGTCGACGGTCTTCCCCCGTTGGACCTGCGCGACCTGGACTGCAATCGCTTCCACGCCCATGTCCCCAGCCGGCCGTACGTCCTGGCCCGGGGGCGAACTCAATACCGCGAAGTCTACGACATCATTCATCCCCACCAGCAGATCGAGCATCCGCGCCGGCTGCGCCTGAGCCCCTTTCACCCGCGCCTTGAGGAACTGGGAGGGGAGATGTTCGAGAACGCCGGCTGGGAACGGCCCCAGTGGTTCGCCGCCAGCGAGCGCCTGCCCGTCCCTGAGGGAGGACTTGGACGACGGGGCTGGAGCGCCCGGTTCTGGTCCCCCCTGATCGGTTCCGAGCATCGCGCCGCCCGGGAGCGGGTCTGCCTCTTCGACCTGACCCCCTTCACCAAGCTGGAGGTCGCGGGTCCGGGCTCCCTTGCCTTCCTCCAACACCTGGCCGCGAACCGGATGGACCGGCCTCCCGGCCGCATCACCTACACCGCCCTGCTGAACCGCCGGGCAGGGATGGAGGCCGATCTCACCGTTACGCGCTTGGAGGAGGAGCGCTTCTGGGTCATCACGGGAGCCGGGACGGGCATGCGCGATCTGGCTTGGCTCCGCTTCCATCTGGACCCGAAGAGCCGGGTCCGGATCCGGGACTTGACGTCGGCCTGGTGCTGCCTGGGAGTCTGGGGTCCCGCCGCCCGGGAATTGGTCCAATCCGTCAGCGAAAACGACCTGTCGAACCAGGCCTTTCCCTACCTGACCGCCAGGTGGATCTACGTCAGCCACGTGCCGGTGCTGGCTTTTCGCATCTCCTACGTGGGGGAACCGGGTTGGGAACTCTACGCCCCGACGGAATACGGATTGCACTTGTGGGACACGCTCTGGGAATCGGGTCAATCCCTGGGAGTGGCGGCGGCGGGAGGAGGAGCCTTCGAGAGCCTGAGGCTGGAAAAAGGCTACCGGCTGTGGGGCGCCGACGTCCACACGGAATACAATCCGCTGGAAGCGGGTCTCGGTTTCGCCGTGCGCATGGACAAGGGGGACTTTCTGGGACGGGCGGCTCTGGAGAAGGCCGGGGCCAAGGGCGTCAGCCGGAAATGGTGCTGTCTCCGGCTGGACGACCCCCACACGGTGCTCATGGGTTCCGAGCCGGTCCGCCTCGAAGGCGCCACGGTGGGTTACGTCACCAGCGCCGGCTACGGCTATACGGTCCAGGAAAACCTGGCGTTCAGCTACCTCCCGATGGAAGCGTCGCTGCCGGGAAGCCGCCTGGAAATCGATTATTTCGAGGAACCGCAAGGTGCGACGGTCGTGTCCATTCCCCGATACGATCCCGGGAACCGGAGACTCACCGCGTGAAACCAGCCGGTACCAGTCCTGAACCCAGATGAACGAACGACACATATTTGCCGGCCTGGACGGCAGTTCCCGCAGCCGGAAACCCCGGTCGTCGGGGCTGACCATGGTCGTCGACTGGGGCCTGGGGCCCGGCCGGCAGAATGATCTCACGGCCACGGCGGCGCCTTACGTCGACTTCGCCAAGATTGCCGTCGGTCTTTCGCGGTTGCTCCCGAACAAAGTCCTGACCGAAAAGGTCGAGTCCTACCGGGCTCACCGGATCGAGGCTTTTCCCGGCGGTCAGTATCTCGAATACGCCCAGATCCACGGGAAACCGGACCTCTACCTTCCGGCCTGCCAAAGGGCGGGATACCGCTGGATCGAAGTCTCCAATAACGTGGCGGACCTCCCCCTGGACTGGAAGGTCCGGGTCATCGGGCAAGCAGTGACCGATTACGGGATGAACGTGCTGGGGGAAGTCGGCAAGAAGGAGGGCCTCTCACACGATACCCGCTTCGCCGACGACGCCCGCGCCTGCCTCGACGCCGGCGCCGGCATTATTCTCCTGGAAGCCGCGGAACTGGTCGGCGCCGACGACGCAACCCGGCGCGAGGTGGACGAGACGGTGGCGGCCGCCGGTCTCGATCGAGTCATGTTCGAGCTGCCGGGTCCCTGGATCCCGGGAGTTCAGTCCCACCACATCCATCGGATGCGGCGCGACTTGGTGGATCGATTCGGCCCCGAGGTGAACCTGGGGAACGTGATGCCGGACGACCTGCTCCCACTCGAGGCCTATCGGCGGGAACTCGGCATCAACGCCGGCCAGGGACCGGCGGCCTGAAACCGGCGCTCCTGATTCGGATCAACGCTCCGGCAACTCCACGGCCCGGATGTTCCTGAAGTCCAGGTTCGTGGTGGGATCGTGGGCCTGAAGGCTGATCACACCGGGAACCAGCCGGGCTTGGCGCCGGGCATAGTTTCCGGGTGGCCGCGGGTCTTCCCAGTCGCTGGTCTGGACGCCGTTGACCCAGACCGCAAGATGGCGGCCATGGGCGATGACCGTCTTGTAGAAGAATTCTCCATCCTCGGGAATGACCTCGCGGGCCGGGACGTAGAAATAGAGCCCCCCCGTGCCGAAGTCATGGGGCTGCCTCCGGTCGCCGTTGCGGAACTCGTTCCGGATCTGGGACTCGTAACCGCTCCAGAAAACCCCCTTCTCCCCCCGGAAGAAGACTCCGCTGTTGGGATGGTGGCCGGCGTGGGGCGGGTTGGTGCGGACCGCCAGTTGCAGCACCAGGTTCCTGAACTCCTTCTCGGTCTCCAGTTGTCCGGCGCCCTTCTCCACGTGGAGAATCCCGTCCCTCACCGACCACTCATGCACGTCGTCCCGGTTGGGACGATCGACCTTCCTCCAACCGCTCAGATCCTTTCCGTTGAAGAGCGGGCTCAATCCCAGGGGCTTGAGCTTGATGTTGCGGAACTCGATGGGCTTGTCCACGTTGTGTTGCAGGCCGATCACACCCACGGCGTGCGACGAGTCGTTGGCGTCGAGGACCTGTTTGCCGTTGAGCTTCACGACGAAGCGGCTTCCCACCGCGCGAACCTCATACCGGTTCCACTGGCCCCCCACGAACCGGGCGGGTTCGGCCTTCACATAAAAGACCAGGCTGCCCGTATTGTAGCCCTGCGGCTGCCGGTTGAAGATCTGAAGCTCGTATCCGGTCTCGTGCGGCGGACCCCTCCGGGCGGAGCGCAGAAAGATGCCGCTGTTCCCGTCCTCCGCGGTGCGAAACTCCAGGCTGAGCTCGAAGTCGCCGAACATGCTGGTGGTCCCCAGCCACCCGTAGCCGCCGCCGTCGGATCGAAGCACTCCGTCCTCCACCTTCCAACGTGCGTCCCCATGCCACTCCCAGCCGTACTCGGTCCTGCCGTCCCAGAGCAGGATCCATCCCGCAGCAGCCTCCTCGGCGGTGAGGGTGTTGTGGTCCGAGGCGAAGGTTGAAAATGAGAGCAGCGGAACGATGATCAGGCATGTCAAATTGCGCATGGCGTTTCTCCAAATCCCGGCACACGAAACACTCACGATCGATATTATGATGTCGCGTCCACCTCCAAAGCCTGTCCTTCGAGGACGGAACCCGCTTCGTAGTGTACAAGGATACTGCGTCCGATCCAGTGACCTGCACCCGTCCGCCGGTGCCGTCACTGCGGCGGTGGTCCGCTCCCGCACGTCGCATTCGAGAATTTCAGGGACCCGTTTTCGCTGTGCTAGACTCGGATTCGGTGCCGTTGAAACCGCAACCTGACCACCGCATCTATCTGGCCACCCTGCGCCGCATGTCTCCGCAACAGCGGCTGGTCAAGGCGTTCGAACTCTCGGATAATGTCCGGCAACTTTTTCGTGACGGATTACGTCGGAGATTCCCTGATCTGTCCGAAGAAGAAATTCAGCAACTTTATCTGGATCGACTGTCTCTGTGTCACAACAGGAATTACTGAGAAGGGTCGTGAAGGAGCTGGAAAAACTGGATGTCGAGTACATGACTACCTGGAACACTGGGTCGAACGCCTCAAACTGCAGCGGGTTTGGGAACGCCTGAAGAGCGAGGCCCAGCCTCTTTGATGGAGGCGCAGTGACGATTCGGTGGGCCGAAGCCGGTTAAGGCACCAAGTTCTCCGGACTCGAAGGGAAGCGGCATGGAGCGGCCCAAAGTCTGTCTGCTGGCGACATGGGGCGCCGTCGAGGGCGGTTGCGGCGAGTCGGCATTTCGTAATCCGTCGGCCCTGGCATCCGACCATGAAGGGAACCTCTTGGTCGCCGACACCGGTAATCATCGAATCGTGAAGCTGGACCCGGGCGGCCGCCGGCTCTGGAGCGTCGGGGCGGAAGAGTCGGCCGGAAAGCCCCGGCGCGGCACCGCCCAGTCGGAGTTCGACAGTCCCCAGGCCATCGCGGTGGACGATCAGAACAACGTCTTGGTCGCCGACAGCAGGAACTGCCGGGTCCAGAAATTCTCACCCGAGGGCGACCTGCTGACCCTCTTCGGGAGCTGGGGCAACGCGCCCGGACAATTCGGTGGCGACGGACCTCTGGGGATCGCCGTCGACGAGCAGGGGCGGGTGCTGGTCAGCGACAGCCACACTGCCGACGGGGGCAACCACAGGGTCCAGATCTTCACACCGGCCGGTGATACCCTGGAGCACTTCGGCAGCTACGGCACCGGGCCCCGGCAGTTCGGCGGCGCCGCTCCCATTCGCCAATACGGCTTCGATCACGGTCCGGGCATCGGCCCGGGCCCCATCGGACCGGCCGGTATCGCCGTCAACACCGAAGCCGGCCAGCTTGCCGAAGAGCACCTGCGCGGCGGCACCGTGTACGTCGCCGACTGCGACAACGATCGTGTGATCGGCTTCCGGGGCCCCACCGTTCCTCCTCTCCACATTGGCGCCGGAGAAATTTATCGGCCGCGTCAGGTGGCCGTGGACGGCAGCGGCCGGGTCTACGTCTCGGGAGTCCACATGCACGAGCCGCCGATGGCGGTCCATGATCTGAACCGGCCCGGAAAATGGAGGTTGGAGGCCGAAGCCCGCTGGGTGTCGGTGTTCTCGGCCTATGGAACTCCTCTGGGAAAGATCGGCCTGGCCGAGACCCACGACCGGATGCGGCACCGATACGGCGCCGGCCTGCACGCACACGGGTACGGCCTGGCCCTGAATCGGCTGGACGAAAGCATCGTCTACGTGCAGGGCGATCATCTGATCTTCAGCTACCGGGTGGAATGGTGACGGGCCCAGGAATCGAGCTCCTGAGCGCCTTCGGTCCCAAACAGGGAGGCAGTCTGCCGGGTCAGTTCCACAATCCCGAAGGGCTCGCGTCCGACAGCCGCGGCCGCATCCTGGTCGCCGACGAAACCAACCACCGGGTCCAGAGGATCAGCCCGGACGGTGAGCCCTTGTGGTCGCTGGGAGCCGTCGGGGCGGACGGAAGACCCCGCCACGGCACCGCACCGGGACAATTCTTCATGTTCCGGGGCATCGGAGTCGATGCGGACGACAACCTATTCGTGGGCGACTCCTGGAACAACCGGGTGCAGAAATTCGATTCCGGCGGTTCCTTCGAAATGATGTTCGGCAGCCAAGGCAACGGACCCGGCCAGTTCGGCGGGGCCGGTCCCAACAGTCTGGCCTTTGACGCCGACGGCCACATCTATGTCAGCGACACGCATACCTATCTGGGCGGAAACAACCGGGTCCAGAAGTTCGATCATCGCGGCCGTTTCGTGGCGGCGTTCGGCGGGCATGGCGAGGGATCCGGCCGATTCGCCGGGAGATCACCGCTGAGGGGCCGCTACGGCCACGAGATCGGCCGCGGCGCGACCTCTCCCGAGGGCCCGTACGGCTTGGCGGTGGGCCCCGTCAGCGGCCAACTGTACGCCTCCGATACCGAGAACAACCGCATCCAGGTGTTCGATCTCCAGGGAAACTTCCAACGGTCCATCGGCGAAGGCGTGATATTTCAGCCTCGCCAAATCTGCGTCGACAGCCGGGAGAACATCTACGCCGCCGGATTCCACTGTCCTCCCGACATCGCCGGGATCGGCCCGGTGGTTCCCATCGGTCCCCAACACCGGTTCCTGTGGATCCTGAGCAAGGACGGAGATCTCCTGGCCACGATCACGGCGGAAGACGCCGAGGGGCTGTTCGACCACTTGGGAGGGCGGCATCACGCCGTGGCCGTCAGCCGGTCGGACGAGGGGCTGATCTTCATTCAGGCCGGACACCAGATCCTCAAATTCCGAATCCACTGGTAGGCGCACGAGCGGCGGCTTTTCTGCCGCCGATTCCGGGTGGGCGATGAAGAGGGGACGGGGATGATCCCCGTCCGAGCGGGGAGGGGCGTGTACTCAGGACGCCGCCCTTGCCGGCGTCCGTCAGCGACCCACGCCCAACTCGGTCGTCCGGAACGGCTCCAGGCTGTCGATGGCCTCCACAGGCTCGCTGTTCACGTCCCACTTGTACTGCCGCAACACGATCCGGTCGGCCAGAAAATCCGCCAGGGTGAAGCCATGCTCCTCCACCGGAGGGACCGTCTCCTCCAGGTCCAGGTGTGCGGGCGGCGTGGCGCCGATGCCGCGGACCACCGACGGAAACCCCCGGATCGAGGTGCCGATCGGTCCGCTCAGCACCGTGGTCAAAGGATTCTCCTTCAGGTCGAGCTTCCCGGCGCGATGCATCCGCCCCACGCCGATGGCATGGAGGTCTCCGCTGACCACCAGAGGGACGCGCCCGGGTTGGGCCGTAATCGCCTCCACCAGCCGATCGTGTTGCTTGAGCCACCCCGATTGCCAGTACGGCTTCGGAACGGCCGTGGTCAGGACACCCGCCTCCCAATCCAAGACGTCCGGATACCACTCGCCCCACTTCCCCGCACTCCACCCGAGGGGATTCGAGGGAGCGTGGACCAGGTGCCGCACCCCGGTCGAGCGGGTGCGCTCCACCAACCAGCTCTCGACCTGACCGTCGACGAAGACCGCAGTAGGGCCCGCCAGACTCAGTGTGCGGCGCACGTCGTAGAGCAGAACCTCCGCGAGCCTCCCGTAGCGGATGGTCCCGAAGCTCTCGGACAGGTCGCCGCGGCTTCCAACTCCGGACCAGGGCAATCCCGCCGGGCGCCGGACATCGGGGAGAAACTCCGGATAGTAGAGCTGCTGCGTCGCTCTCGCCAACTGGAGCTGGAACCAGGGGATGGGAAAGTTGACGATCTCGTCGCCGGCAGCGTCGTTCTCCCAGTGGTCGTGGTCGTCCTGCAGGAAGAACACCGGCGTCGACCTGAAGTCCGCGCCGTACACCGGCACGATCTGCGGCCCGGCCGCGGCCTTCAATGCCGCTTCGTTGCTGCCGCCGAAGGGCGAGGCCGAAAAATCGAAGTTGGATTCCCGCCCGCTGGGACTAAGTTTGCCGACGCCGTCCCCCAACCAGGTGTGGAGATCCCAATACATGTGGTCGCCGTTGGCCACGGCGGCATCCGGCCGGAGGGACAACGCGCGCCGGAGAAGCCGATTGCGGATGACGGCGGGGAGGAAGCCGCTCCGTTTGCCGATCCCAGAATAGGTTCCGCCCGGACCGCCGGCACAGGTGAAAAAAAGCAGCCGGAACCGTTCGGGGCGGGCCTCCGGCGCCGGAAAGGTCGAGAGCGTCCACGGTTCGCACAAGGACCGTCCGTCGCTACCGGTCAGGGCCAGGGAATACGGCCGGTCCGGCTTGAGGCCGGCGGCATGGAACTGCCAGAACACGCCCGCCGTGTCGTTCATGCGCCCCGCAAACTCGGCAGATCCGATGCGCAGCCTCGGCGGGGCCGTCAACGGACCGTCGAACGAGACCTTCACCAGCACCCGGGAATCGCTGACCGAAGGAAGGAGATGGCGCACCTTGCCGGCGTCCCAATCCGGAGCCGGGGGCGGAGCACCTTGACTCGCCATCAGCGGGAGCGGCAACCGTCCGAAGATGGCCGGTCCCATGGCCCCGGCCGTCCCGGCAAGGAATCGCCGACGGTCAAACTGAAGCTTTCTCTTTTTCAACAACGGAACCCTTCGTCAAAGAATGGACTGGGAGACCCTCAAGTTACCATAGCCGGGTCATGCTACTCTTCTCGCAGAACGTCCATGAGTTTCGACCGGTTCCTCCGATTGACAGGGCAGACGCAGCGGCGTTAAGAGAAAGGTTCAGCTTGGAGGATTCGCGTGCCGGTCACCAAGTTCAAGGATTTTGACGACGCTCGACGGGCCCTTTGGGCCGACTCGAATCATCCTCGCCTCGCCCAACGCATCCGGCGGCTCTGGGAGTTCTCTCGTCGCTTGTCGCCATCCACAGCACCGAAAGGTGTTCAGTACTTCCCCTCCATCGAAGCGGCCAACCGGGAGCGGGATTCCCGGTCCAAAGGATCTGCCGACTAATCGGCCTCACTTGCTTCTCTTGCCCACCGGCACCGCGACCATGTCCACCAGCAAGGTGCGGTCCGGAATGCCGATGGTTGCCACGGAGATCTTGGATGCGGCCGGCGGACGAGTCGGCGGATAGTACTCGGGGCGCAATTGGTTCAGCATCGTCGACGCCGGTCTGCCGGAGACGTAGTAGGTCGCCTTGGCCAGGTGGCTGAGGCTCGAGCCGGCCGCCTCGGCAACGCCCCGCAGCTCATCGAGAACCGACCGGACTTCCCCTTCCGGCGTGGCCGCATCCCCGGCCACGATTCCTCCGATGTAGATCACTTCGCCGGCGTGGACTCGAGCCACGCGGCTGTAGACCGGGGACGCCTGGTCACCGGGAGGTGTGATGTAGCTGATGGTTTCTTCCGTTTTCTTCCGATCGGGCGCCGCCGCGATCAACTCGATCTCGGTGGCTCGCGAGGGGGAAGTCCACGCGACGTAGACCACCGGCGGCGACCCGGTGTCACCGAACGCCCGCTCGATTTCGTGTCGGACGGTCCCCCAACGGGACATGGGTTGAATGAAGGCCTTGACCTGCACCACGTCGGCCCGGGTGCTCCCCAGGTGCGTCAGCACCTCGAAGAGTTGCCTCATGGTCTCCGACGTGGCCTCCGCCAGGGTGCCGGAACCCACGCGGCCGGATACGTAGAGGATGTCGCGGCCCGCCGGCATCACGGATGCCCTGGTGCCGAATCGGGCTACCGCGTCATCACTCCTGGGCACGGCGATGACGGCGTCCGCGGCGACGGCCGCGCCTCCCGGAATCGGCGACGGAATCAGCGTGAGTGTGGGGCAGGCTTCACGGGACCACGCCTGCTCGATTTCAGTTTCGATCTCGCGGATCAGAGCAGGCTTGGGATCAGCGACGTAGAGGTTCAATTTGGCCACCTCTCCAAGCGTCGCCCCATAGTGCCGGGCGATGGCCTCGAGCTGCTCGGCGATCCCGAAAATACCGGACGGCCCCTGTCCTGCCTCGGCTTCGACGATCATTCCAGTGTGCGCTAGTCCCGCTCTGCCGACCCGGATCGCACTGGGAATACCACTGCCGCCGATGGGAAACCGGGTGAGCTCTGCCGCCGTTACCTGAGAACAGGTCAGAAGCCATGCCGAGGTGACGATCGGATTCAGTCTCCACATGAAATTGCTGAACTCCCGCAAGAAGCAAGTGACGGCCACCTGCCATTCGCGAGCCGGCTCAGATCGGCAACCGGCCGGAGGGTTGCGACCGTTTTCGGGTCAGGGGCCGTTTTCAGTTTCCCCATCCGGCAAGGCGAACGCCAAATAGCTGCCCCCTGAAGGCGCCCCCGACTTGCCGCCCCCGGCGGCGATCACCACGAACTGGCGCCCGCCGGCCTGGTACACGGCGGGAGTGGCATTCCCTCCCGCGGGAAGGCCGGCCTCCCACAACAGGCGGCCCGTGGCCTTGTCGAAGGCCCGGAATTTGCTGTCGTGGTTGGTGGCCCCGATGAAGACCAGTCCGCCGGCGGTGACCACCGGCCCGCCGTAGTTCTCGGTCCCCGTGTTCCGGAGCCCCTGGGCGGCCAATTCGGGAAATTCTCCCAAGGGGATCTGCCAGGCGATTTCTCCCCGGTCCAGATCGACGGCCGTCAGCGTGCCCCAAGGGGGCTCGACGCCCGGATATCCGTCCGGATCCAACAGCTTGACGTAGCCGTCGTGCCGGTAACGGAGGATCGGGTCCCGTGCTTTCCTCCCCTTTCTGCTGAGAGGAGCATCCTCGCCCTTCAAAAGATAGCGCGCCACCGCCTGGAGCTCGTCCGGTTCCAACTGGTGGAAACCGGGCATCCGGCCCCCACCCTCACGGATCATGCGGGCGATCTCCTGCTCGGTCGAGCGATTCCTCAAGTGGAGGAGAGACGGGAATTCGGGTGGAGTCCCCCGGAGGTCTTCCCGGTGACAACCGGCGCACCGGTCCAGGTACAGTTGCCGTCCACCGTACGGCTGATCGGCCCGGGACGTCTCCACCAGCCGCAGGATCCATGCCATTTCGTTGGCATTGACGTAGAGCAGTCCGGTCTCGGGATCGAAGGCGGCCCCTCCCCAGTTGGCTCCGCCGTCGAATCCGGGAAAGATGACCGTCCCCTGGAGGCTGGGAGGGGTGAACGGTCCTTCGTTGCGCAGGCTCCTGAGCCGCTTCAGGACCGCTTCATGCGCCTCCGGAGTGCGGCGCGTAACCATCTCCTCGGTCAGCCGCTGCCGGGCAAACGGGGGTGGCTTCAGGGGGAAGGGTTGGGTGGCGGCGACCCGTTCCCCCACGACGTCGGTTTCCGGCGCCGGCCGGTACTCGATGGGGAACAGGGGCGTTCCCCGCTCCCGGTCGAATACGAAGACGTGACCCGACTTGGTGGTCTGCGCCACGGCGTCCACCAGCCGGCCGCCCCGCTTCACCGTGACCAGCGAGGGCTGCGCCGGAATGTCCCGATCCCAGAGATCGTGGCGGACGAACTGAAAATGCCAGACGCGCTCCCCGGTCCCGGCCCGGAGTGCAATCAGCGAATTGGCGAAGAGGTTGTCGCCGTGGCGGTTGGCGCCGTAAAAGTCGAAGGAAGCGGACCCCGTGGGGATGAAGACGAGCCCCCGCTGGTGGTCCACGCTCATGCCCGCCCAACTGTTGGCGGCTCCGGTGTATTTCCAGGCCTCCTCCGGCCAAGTCTCGTAGCCAAACTCTCCCGGACGGGGAATCGTGTGAAAAGACCAGCGGAGCTCGCCGGAACGCACGTCGTAGGCCCGAACGTCGCCCGGCGGAGCCGGAAGGCCCTCGCTCATGACGCTGCCCTGGATCAGGAGGTCCCGGTAGATCACGCCGGGGGTCCTGGCCCAGATCCGAAGCGTCTCGAGCGGACGGCCCAGGCCGACTCTCAGGTCGACCCGCCCCGAGTCGCCGAAGCCCGGAATCAACCGGCCGTCGCGGGCATCCAGGGCATAGAGGAAAGACCCCTTGGTGGCGAAGATGCGCTGTTCCCGCTCGTCCCCCCACCAGACGAGTCCCCGGCTGCGGCGCTGCGCGCGCGTGAACTCCCCCGGGAGTTCGGTCCGCCATAGCAACTTGCCGGTGGCCGCCTCCAGCGCGAAGATCCGCAGCGTCGGCGTCACGGCATAGAGGACATCGCCGATGACGATGGGATTGCACGGCATCTCCGAGTCTTCCGTGGCATCTCCCGTGTCGTGTGTCCAGGCCAACTCGAGCCGTTGAACGTTTCCACGATGGATCTGGGTCAACGCCGAGTAGCGGATGCTTTCGGCCGTACCTCCGTACACCCGCCAGTCCCGGTATCCACGTTCGGGAACATGCCGTTCCTGCGCCACGGTGACGCCCGAAAACGCCAGGACGAGAAACAAAAGAGACCGGAAGGTCCGCACCCGGGTCACTGGTTCAAGGCCTCTGCTGACTTGTACAAGGCGAGAATACGTCAATTTCCTGCCCCTTCTCCGGGAGGCCTCGCGGCCGTCAGAAGCCTCCGGCTGGAAAAATCTCCGGGCTCCATGTAGAGTTTAGGTTTCCCCGGGCCGAACTCCCGAAACCACTTTTGTTCAATCCCCCGGAGGTTCTCCTTATGGCCAGGAAGTCTCGGCAATCCTACCTCAAACGGCAAAAAGAATTGCGCAGAATGGAGAAGGCCAGTCTGAAGCGCCAGCGGCGTTTCGACCGGAAGAAAGGCCTGGCTCCGGTAGAGCGCTACGACCACGCCGAAGACCCGGACCTCGACGAGGCCGAACCCGAGACCATTGGATTTCATTTTCACGAGGTGTCGAAGCTCAAGCCCATGGGTCCGGGGTCCGGGACCCACATGCGGCCTCGAATCAAAAAACCCACCGCCGAGTCCCAGAAAGCGGAATCCGATACCGACGTCAAGCCCCGTTCAGGAGAGTAGCGGTCGAATGAGACCCGTGCCGTCGGTCTGCCTCGGATTGATCCTGCTCTTTCTGAGTGGGCCGCTGCTGAGTGCGGCCCATTACGTCGAGATCAGAACCCGAATCGCCAACATCCGTAACGCGCCCCGCCGCGGCGCCGGTATCGTAGCCAAGGCGGCAAGACACGACGTCTTCCAATTGGAGGACGAAAAAGGCAACTGGTACGCCATTCATCTCTTCTCCGCGGCGACCCGCTATGTCCACAAGTCGGTGGCGCGGCCCGTTGCTTTCGTCGCGGAGCTTCCTTCCGACAGCTCGGTCCGCCGCGACATCTTCAAGGCTTGGAAGGAAGCTGAACAAAGGGCCCGGGACGAGGCCGACCGGAGGCGGCCGCCGGACAGGAACCTGAAGCGGAACCTCCGGCTCAGGAATCTCTTGAACGATCGCTACAAACTGAAGGTTTTCCGCGACTTTCAGTTGCCGCCCGCGGTCCATCGTCGAATCATCCTGGAGGGAAACCGCCGCGGCTGGTGATGATGCCGGCGTTTCCGGCCGGGGTTTTGCCGATCAACGTCCCGCGTGAGTTTCGGCGGCCCGGAGCCGGCGCCGCCGGCCTGGATCTACCCATGAAAACAATTCTCCTCATGTTGCTGTTTTTCACTTCGGCCGCAGCCCAGAAAAGGCCTCTTGCGGAACGGATCGGACACACGGCGCCCGAGGCCCAAAGGACCATCAAGGCCGTTCACGGCGGCGCCGGAGAGATGGCCTACATGACCCTCCTGGGACGGGACGCCTTGACCACCAATCT
The DNA here is from genome assembly GCA_965116695.1 of Acidobacteriota bacterium. GTDB lineage: Bacteria > Acidobacteriota > UBA6911 > RPQK01 > JAJDTT01 > JAJDTT01. Next base: position 4,279,875 of record OZ220706.1, on the reverse strand, counting down.
CCTGTTCGTCCACCGGGGAGTGCTGCATCCCGGCGGCGGCATCGGGCACCACTTCCACAACCGGATGGAGGAGATGTACGTCATCTTCGACAACGAGGCCGAGTTCACCATCGACGGGAGGACCTCCACGCTTCAAGGTCCGGCCGGAGCGCCCTGCCGCCAGGGAAGCTCCCACGGCATCTACAACCCGACGGACCGGCCCACCCAATGGATGAACATCGCCGTCTCCTCGGTCAAGAGCAAGTATGACGCCTTCGACCTGGGGGACGACCGGGTCGGCGTCCCCAAAGACCCGGTGCCCGTATTCATGACCATGCGATTGGACCGCCGGCTGCTCAAATCCACGGAAGGGCTCCACGGCGGCAACGGGACCGTTTTCTACCGCCGGGCGCTCTCACCGGAGGTGTTCCGAACCAATTGGGCTTACGTGGACCATCTGCTCCTGCCCGCGGGAACCTCGCTGGGGAAACACCGGCACGACAGCGTGGAGGAAGTGTTCTACGTGATGGATGGGTCGGGAACGTTCCGCCTCGGTGCGGGAAAACGGGAGGAGACCGCTCCAGTAGCGGAGGGAGACGCCATACCCGTCCTTCTCGGCGAAGCCCACTCGGTAGCCAGTGGCCGGGAATCTTCCCTGGAACTGATGATCATCGGCGTCGCCCGGGAAAAGGACAAGCTGGGCACGGCCGTGGTCGAGACAAAATAGAAGCCGCCGAGGACCTGCGTGTTTCACGCGCCGAGGAGCGGCGTGTTTCACGCGCCGAGGAGCGGCGTGTTTTACGCGCCGATTGGAGCGGCGTGTTTCACGCGCCGATTGGAGCGGCGTGTTTTACGCGCCGATTGGAGCGGCGTGTTTCACGCGCCGATTGGAGCGGCGTGTTTTACGCGCTGATTGGAGCGGCGTGTTTTACGCGCTGATTGGAGCGGCGTGTTTCACGCGCCGATTGGAGCGGCGTGTTTTACGCGCCGATTGGAGCGGCGTGTTTTACGCGCCGATTGGAGCGGCGTGTTTCACGCGCTGATTGGAGCGGCGTCTTTCAGGCGCCGACCCCAAGGAGCGTCAGGCGGGACGGCAGTCCCCCCGGTACACTTTCCGGCCGCCAACGCGTACGGCCACAAAGAAGAAGGGGGAACAAGAAAGTTCCTCTCCTGCCCCGACTATGCGGTGGAGAACTCGTAGGGCCCCAGGTCCGGGTCCACGTATTCCCGGTGGAAATTCTTTCCCATCAGGTACCGCGTCTCCAACTCCAGATCGCGGACCCTGATCGGTTTGGTCACCTCCGGGTCCCGCTCCAGCAGAGTGATCTCCATTCGGTTGGCCCCTTTCCTGGGCCAGTGGCCGCGCTCCAGCGTGTAGACGAACCAATAGCCCGAGATCCGCTGCCGCGGGGCATGCATCTTGTACATGTGATTGATCTTCCGGAGCGAATCCTCAGGAAGCTCCCGCCCGTTGAGTCGAAACCGCCAGCGGTCCAGCTCGGTCGTCTGCCTCACCCGGATCCTCAGCAGCACCCGATGAACCCGTCCCACCGAATCCCAGCGGGGCAGATCGTCGCTGATAGTGAAGTCGAGACGGACGGGCCGGCCCACCTCCAGTTCGGCCGGAAGCGGCGCCGGTGTCTGAAGGACCGTATCTTCGGCCCCCCGGCCCGGCTGGGTCAGCAGGTGGTAGTGCTTGTCCCGGGCCGCCATCACCTGTGGATAGGGCAATTCCCGCAGCTTCTGGTAGAAAGGGGCTTCGTAGGGCCAGTCCAGGAACCAGCCCCGGTCCAGGCACATCCCGTCAATACCCTGAGCCCAGTAGTTGCACGCCGTGGCCCGGAGCATCTCGATGGTCTCCACGTCCAGCCGGTCGGTGTGCACCCTGCTCTGGATCGCCGCCACGATCCGGGTTCCCGTTCCTCGAGCCGCCTTCACCCAGGGACGGAAATCGGCCATCTGGTTGACCATGCCCGGCCGGTCCTGGACCACCAGGACATCCACCAGGCCCTGGCGAATCCACTCCTCAACATCCAATCCCAGCGAGTAGCCGCCGGCCAGGTTGGTGGGCACCTTCACCAGCAGCTCCCGATCGGCGCCGCTGCCCCGGACCGTCTCGGAGACCCGCCGCACCCATTCGGTGAGGATGGGCCGCCCCTCCTCGATCCGGTGCGGCGCGAAAAAATAGGGAAAACTGTTCAGACTCAGCTCGAAGCCGTCCACCGGGTACCGCCGGACCGTCTCCTCCACGATGGCGAAGCGTTCGTCCCGCGCCTCCGGATGCCGAAAATCCAGGCACCCGAACCCGGGATACCCGGGGTCCACGTCCCCCTCCGCGCCGATTTCCAGGTGTTTGTTGTTCCAGCGGAAGTCGGAGACTCGAACCCAGACGGTCCCCTCGCCCCGTTTGACGGCCGGCCACTGCACGTTGAGGGAGGGATAGAACCGGATGTTCTCGCTGCGGGCCCGGTCGGCAACGACTCGCAACGGATCGTTCCCGGCATCGATCATCATCCGGGCGTTCTGATGGGCGCGCCGCCAGATCAGATGTGGCCATTTCTCGACGTTGTGTCCCCAGAACTCGCCGGCTTTCGTGTCGTGGAGCATGGTCCGCCCCTCGCCCAGGGAGAAGACCAGGGCGTCGACGGGAGTTCCCAACAGCTCGTCCACCGCCGCTTCGTACTCCTCCTTCTGCATGGGGGGCTCGTGCATGTAGATCAACGGATGGCGGCCGTCGTTGTGGAAGTAGATGCGCGGCTTCTTCATGGCGTTCCTTGCGGACCGGGCGCTACGGATGCCGGAAGCCCTGCACCCTCGTCGGTATCCTCCAGACGGAATTGGGACTGACCATGTAGAGCTCGTCGTAGTTGTCGCCGCCGAAGGTGCAGCTCACCACCGGCAGCTCCGGAGTGTGGATGGTCCCGACGTAGAGCCCGGTCTTGTCGAAGATCTGAACGCCGGAGAGGGTCCCGACATAGATTCGGCCCTCCATGTCCACCGCCATCCCATCGGCCTGGGTGTTGACGCGGTCTTCCGGATCGGCGGCATCCATCACTTCGGGGGTCAGGTTCAACATGGCGAACTTGCGCTTGTTGGTCAGCGATCCGTCCTCCTGGATGTCGTAGGCCCAGATGAAGTTCTCACCCGGGCTCTTCCAGGTGTTGTTCAGGTAGAGGGTCTTTCCGTCGGGCGAGATCTCCACGCCGTTGGGCATGGCGAATTCCCCGGCGGGCACCACCACCCGGGCGCGTCCCCTGCGCGGGACGTAGTAGACCTGGGCGCCGGGCTGGCTCTTCTTCGCCTCCAACGTGAACTGGGGATCCGTGACATAGATGCCCCCCTTGGCGTCCATGACCAGGTCGTTGGGACCGTCCACCGGCTTGCCGCCGACCCGTCTGAGCACGTTGCGGATGACCCTCCCGGTCCGGGGATGAACCTCCACGACCCGGTGTCCGAACATGTCGCAGACGATGAGGTTGCCGCGCCGGGAGGCAATGGTTCCGTTGGTCTGCCGGCCCCGGGAGATCACCCTGGTCTCGCCGTTCGGTTCCATCCGGATCAGGCGGCTCCGCTTGGGATCTCCCGTCCAGTCGCCCCCCGCCGGATCCGCGAAATACATGTCGGAGAAGTAGAGCCGCCCGTCCAGCCAGGTGGGCCCTTCCAGGAACGTAAAGCCGGTGGCCACCCGCTCCGGCCGGCTTCCGGCGGCGATCACCTCCTGGAAACGGGCGCTCTGGCGGGTGGCCGCCTCCAGGTAGTCGGGCCGCACCGGCCAGAAGGCATCCAGGACGTCGGCTCCGAACTCACCCGATTCTCCGGCGTGCACCATTCCTCCCGGAACGAAGAGGGCATGCCGGGCCTGCCCGTCCACCGGCAGCTTGAGATCCACCATGGTCTGCACCACGTTCCCTCGAAGCACGATCATCAGTTGGTCCTCGGGGTGGATGTGCAAGGGGAAGAACGCCGACGGATCCAGGGTGATGAAGCTGAGCATGGCGTTCCTGCCCCAGATGAGCCGGGAATTCGCCCTGCTGCGCGGGTAGGAAAGACTACTGTCGGCGGGGATCAGGGGCGTGAGCTGAATCTGCCCCATGTTGTAGACCTTTCCCGCCTCCAACGAGGGCATCACCCCCTGATCCGGCATCTCGGCGGGTTCGACCTGGACACCGGCCAACTCCAGGTGGTCGGTTCTCAGAGGGGAAAAGACCTCGACCAGCTCCGCGCCCTCGGCGCCCGCCTCCAACCGTCGCCGGGTTCCCTCGGCCAGGTAGATCACGTCGTTCCCGGCCAACGTGTGATCCTCGTCATCCACCCGCAGGGTGAGGCCGCCGGCCCGGACCGTCGTGATCGCCTCCACGGTCAACGTCTCTTCCGGATAGACCGCTCCCGGCTCCAAGGTCACGTATTCGTAGAGGGTCCCCTGGCCCCAGGCCGCCCTGGCGGTGACGCCGGGCGCCAACTCCAGGTTGGGAAGCGTCTCATCGGGATAGACCTTGTCCCACTCCAGGTTGGAGCGGACATCCAAATCGGGGACCTCCCGCTCCCTCCCCTGGACTCCGTTCTCCTGGATCACCCGGGCGTTGTCCTCGGTCCAGGGTTCCCCCATCCGGCAGCCGGCGGCGAGGCAAACCATCACCGCAGCCGCAGCCGCGAGCCCAAGCCATTTCCCGTAAAGCGAATTCCTCATGGTCTCTTCTCCCAATCCAAACCGGTCATACCAAGCGGGACCCCGGCCCCAGGCGGACAAGAGTCTCGTTTCTGCCCAGGTCGTCCGGATCCCGGCCCCTCCAGGAATTCTTCCCCCGAAGGTACCGGACCTCCAGCTCCACGTCCCGGAGCTCGACGGGCGGCGTCACCTCCGGGTCCCGCTCCAGGAGGGTGACCTCGATCCGATTCCTTCCCTGCCGGGGCCATCGTTCCCGGTCGGGACGAAATACGAACCAGTAACCGGCGACCCTCTGTTTCCTCGGAGCCCTCATGCTGTAGATCTGGTTGATCTTTCTCATCCGTTCCCGGGGCAGAAGCTGACCGTTGAGGGTGAACCGCAACCGGTCCAGCTCGGTGGTCCCACTGATCCGGACGCGCAGAAGCACCTCGTGGATCCGGCCCACTCGATCCCAGCGGGGCAGGTCGTCGGAGATCTCCAGATCGACTGCGGCCGCCCGTCCCACCTCCAGCTTCCGGGGGAGGGGCAACGGAGGCTCGTGGGAGCGAAGCCGGGTCCCGGCCCGGGTCGGCACGAAATAGAACTTGTCCTTGGGGGCCATCACGTCCGGATGGGGCATCTCCCGGAGTTGCTCGTAGAAGGACGCCTGGTAAGGCCAGCGGGCGTACCACTGATCCAGGTAGAGCCCGTCCACTCCCTGGGCCCAGTAGTTGCAGGCCCCCGCCCGCGCAGCGGTGATGTCGGCGTTCTGGAGCCGGTCCGAGTAGACCTGCCCGTTGAGAGCAGCGTAGATCCGGCAAGAGGATCCCGCCGCCGCCTCGACCAGGGGCCGGAAGTCGGCCACGTGATCCATGGAGTTGTGGGACGCTCCCACCAGGACGTCGACGCTTCCGTCGCGGATCCACCGGCGCACGTCCAGTCCCCGGGAGTAGGCGCGTTCCAAGTCGACCGGCACCGTAATCACGAGTTCCCGTTCCGGACCGCTGGCTTTCACCGCCTCGTGAACCCGGGCGATCCAGGCCGACATGATCCCGCGGCCGGCCGCGACCTGATCCGGATGAAAAAAGAAAGGTCCGGCGTAATTGAGATGGAGTTCGAATCCATCGACGGGGTAGTTGTTCAGCACCTCCCGGATCACGGCCAACCGCTCTTCCCGGACCGCTTCATGCTTGAAGTCCAGGTGCGTCTTTCCCGGAAACTCCTCCAGGTCCCCGGCGGCGCCGATTTCCAGGTGCCGGTTCTTCCAGCGGAAGCTGGACGCCCTCACGTCGTCTTGGGGAGAATCCCCGAACAACCACTGATTGACCAACAGCGTCGGGTACAGAAGCACGCCCTTGGCCCGGGCCCTTTCGCAGACGATGCGGAGCGGGTCCCGGCCCCGGTCCAACATCATCTTGACGTTCTGGCGCGCCCGCCGAAAGATCAGGTGGGGCCATTTCCGGATCGGGTCCCCCCAGATCTCGCCCACCTTGGTGTCGTGAAAGAAGGTTCGGCCGTCGGCCAGCCCGAACATGAGGGCATCCACGGGGGTCCCCGCCAGCTCGTCCACCGCCGCCTCGAACTCCTCCCGCTCCATGGGCGGTTCGTACATGTAGACGGCCGGGTGACGGCTGTCGTGGGTGAACATGATACGGGGGATCCGGGAGCCCGGCGAACTCCGGCTCTTGCGGGCCGTCTCGCCTCGAGCGCTGGTCAGGCGCGAGGAGAGTCCCGCGGTCAGGGCGGTCAGAAAGAAGCTTCGGCGTTTCATACTCGGGTTCCAGGCGTCCTCAACGGAACCAGGCGTAGTTCAGGCCCAGGGACCGGTCGGCCAGGGGAAGTTCCACCCGCTCCCCGCCGCGGGCCGAGGACAACTTGAGGGCAATCTCCACTTCGATGGCCTGAGCCACGCGCCGGCCCGAGTTTTTGGGCTCGTCCAGGTCTCCGGCCAGGCATCTCAGGGCGTCGTCGAGGCAGTTGACGGCTCCATAGGAACCCACGAACTTGGGATCGGGCCAAGGGACTTCGACTCGCCGCTTCGGGCCGGCCGGAGACTTGACGTCCCGCCAGATCCTCCATCCTCTTCCCCTGCGGTCGAAGCTGATCTCCCCTTTCGATCCACTGACCCGGATCATGGGACCGCCGGGCCGAAAGTGGACCACCAGACCCTTCCGGGTCACCATCATCCCCTGGCCCCGGAACTCGTCGCTGCCGTTTTCCAGGCGTGGGCCGTCGCCGATGCCGCTCACCCAGGCCGGCGGACTGTCGATGAAGTAGGTCCAGTTCTGATGCTGGGAGAGGTAGAAGCCGGCCTCGATGGAGACCACCTCTCCGATGGTCCCGTCCAGGACCATCTGCTTCGCCTTCTCGAAAGAGGGATGGACCGTGGTAATGGCTCCCGCCACCAGGGGGACGCCCCGTTCGGCGCACGCCTGAACCATCCGGTCCGCCTCTTCCAGGGTGAAGACCATGGGCTTCTCCGTGATCACCGCCCTGGCCCCGTGCTCCACCGCGGCGCAGGTCAGATAAGAACGGCCCTTGACGTTGGTGCAGACCGCGACGATGTCCAGCCGTTCGCGGCGCAGCATTTCGATGGCGTCGGTGTAGAGGGCGTCGATTCCGTAGCGCTCCCCGAAGATCGCCAGCCGTTTCCGGTCCCGTTCCGCTCCCGCCACCAGCTCCACTTCGGGACGGGAGTGGAGCGCTTCCGAGTAGGAGACGGGCAGACCCTCGTTCCCCGGGTGATCGTGGTGGTAGAACTTCCGGTGAACGTCGATCTCGCCAGGCGTGGGGCGCTCTCCCTCCATGTCGTAGGCGGGATCCCAATAGGTTCCCTGCCGGTGCAGCCCACCCCGGCCGGCCAGATCGTAGAGGACGCCGGTCCAGCCCAGGCCGATGACGCCGGCTCGATAGGTCGGTGCCGCCGTCTCCGACGCAGCCGCGGAGGCGGGCCCCGTACCGAGAGCGGCGGCAGTCCCCGCCGCGGTCTTCAGAAAATCCCGTCGGATCATGATTTCCCTTTCAACTGCTCACATGGTGCCAGTGAAAACGCCAAATGACGAAAACGGCTGCATCCTATTCCACTTGGTAACGAAGAGGGCACCCACAAGGGGTGCCCCTACCTACCGAAAACGGCCAATGACGAAAACGGCTGCATCCTATTCCACTTTGTAACGAAGAGGGCGCCCACAAGGGGAGCCCCTACCCGGCTTGGTCCGGGTAGTCCAGTTCCACCTTCATTTCCACCAGGGTGGCCGGCCCCTTCAGACCGGGGTTCCGGTGGGCGAGCCGGATTCGAAAACGGTTGCTTCCCGCCCGCAGCGGTGGAACCGGCAACTCATACTCGATCCAGTACTTCCAAGCGTACATGTTGGCGTCGTCGATCCTGAGCCTTCCGGTCTCAGGCGCCAGGGCGACGCCGTTCAGCGCCACTTCCACCCGGTCGTCCGAATGAAGCTTCTTGAACCGCATCCGCAGCCGGGCGCTCCGGAGACGGCCATCCGCGGCGTCCGCGGCGACGTCATCCCCGATTCTGAGCCGGACGTCCACCCCGTCCCCCTGGGGCGCGCGTTCCAAGCGCAAGGGAAGTTGGGCTGGAGGGTGGGTGCCGGCCCAAAGATCGCTCTCCTGGGAATGGACCGGATAGACCTTGTCCCGGCGGCGCAGAAGGCCGGGGTCGCCGATCTCCCGCAAGGACTCGTGATGCCGGTCCTTGCGCGAGTACCAGTTGAAGAGATAGATGCCGTGTGCCCCCTGGCCCCAGAAGTTCAAGGCGGCGCCGCGGGCTTCCTTCACCGGCTGGTGCCAGCCCATTTGGGCCAACAGGGTGATGGGCCGGTCCCGGACCGCTTCCACGTACTGCTCCAGGGGAAGGCTCAGCTCGAAGCCGCGAGGCGTGGCGGCAACGACCAGGTCGGGCAGTCCCTCCCGGATCCAGGTCTCCGCGTCCAGACCCATACCGAGCGAGATCTCCATGGGCGTGGCGACTCGCACCGCGAGCCGGACCCTCCGGCCCGTCTCCTCCTGGACCTCATCCAACAGCGCCCGGACCCGGCGGACCAGGCCGGTGATGAGATGCCGGTTGCGGTAGGCCTCATCCGGCTTGAAGTAGGCCGGATGCCGCAGGAAGTCCAGCTCGATGCCGTCGAGCCGGTAGCGAGTGGCCAGTTCCTCGATGATCCGGTAGCGGCGCTCCCGGACCGGGGCATGGGCGAAGTCGAATCCGGTGCTGAAGCCAGGATGGACCGCATCTCCCAGCAGGAACTGGGGATGCTCCTTCCGGTACCGGCTGAGCGTGTCCATCGATTTCCAGACCGGGCTCTCGTGACAGTCGTTCATCCGCAGCGAGGCGAAGAACTCCAGACCCCGCGCCCGGGCCCGATCGGTCATGGCCTGGAGATAGTCGGGCCGCTGGTCGATGATCTTCAACAGGCGCTGGTACCACTGGAAGTAATCGGGCGATTCGAAGCCGTCCAGATGGGCGCCCACCATCTCCGCCACCTCCGAGGGGTAGTGCAGCACGTCGCTGGAAATGACGTTCCAGAAGAGGGCGTCCACCTGGGTGCCCAAAAACCTGTCCACGGCCAGTTCCAGAAAGTGCTCGAGGCTCTCGGACATGAGGATCGGCGCAAAGGAATCGTCGTTGTAAACGATTCGGTAATCCTGCCTTTTCTCTTGAGAGGCAGGTTTCCCGCCCTGCAGTCCCCGCCCCGCCGCCAGGAACGAGGCGGAACCGGCCAGGAAGCTGCGCCGATCCAATTCAGGTTCCCGGGTGACACCCATGGCGATTCAGCGGAACCGGATCGAATAGAGATCGGCGCCCTTCATCACGAAGCGCAGACGGACGACCGTCCCCTGGAGCCGGCCCAGAGCCGGACCGTCCTTCCAACGCACCACCCGCTCGACCTCGTCGCCGATGATCTCGGTGCAGTCGTCCAGGCTCCGTCCCGGGATCGGCTCTCCCTTCTCGTCCTGCACCTCGACGCGAATCCCGCCCGCCGCCGACGTGGCGTAATTCAGGACCAGCTCGTTTCCCGAGAACCGCAGGGGCCGGGTCAGGAATTCGCCGCCGCCGTAGGGCGCCCGAACCGAGGCGAAGCCGTCCGTTCGCACCACGAAGCGCTCCATCCCGTTGGTCTTGAAGCCGTAGTCCCGCTGGACGTAGAAGGAGATCTCATTGTCCGAAGTAGCGATGAATCCCTCCCCAGGGTAGTTGGTTCGGGCGCTCCAACTGCTGGGTTCCAGACCCGGCCGGACGAAGGCTTCCGGGAACGTCCAGCGGATCCGGTTGGGCTCCGAGGCGCGGATGCTCAGCAGGACGGCGTCGGCGATGCTGCTGCAGCCGCCTCCCAGCGGATGCCGTCCCAGCTTCTCGCACTCCTCGTCGGTGAGGGATCTCTTGTAGGGCACGAAACGGGCGGCCAGCGCCAGGTAGATGTGGGGCGCCCGGAAATAGGGACGGACGCCGATGGTGTAAAGCTGCTCCTCCCGGGTCGGGGGAGTCGAACCGAAGTCCATGACGGAGAACTCTCCCCAGCCCGTGAAGTCCGAGGAGGTGGCCCGGCTGACGGTGCGGATCAGCTCTTCGCTCCTTTCGTCGTCGGACCGGACATACTGGACGTAGCGGTCTTCCACCGCGCTCCAGAAGACGCTTCCCAACCGCTCCCCGGGATAGGCGTCGTGCATCATCTGCCAATGAATGCCATCAGCGGAAACGTATGCCCTGACGCCGATTTCGGTCTTCAACCGGGGCGGCCCCTTGAGAGCCTTGAGGCGCTCCGAGTGAGGCACACCGGGACGGGTGTCCAGGAAGGGTGCGAATCCGCTCCCCTCGAAGACGGCGTTGTTCCGGGTCGAGCCCAGGAGCTCGATCCGTCCCACATTGGGCTTCTCCCAGTGGATGCCGTCACGGCTCACGGCCACGCAGGTGGATTCCACCAGCGGTTCCCCCTTCTTCCAGGGAGGGAGGCCGCGGTAGTACATGCGGTAGGTCCCGGAGTCGTCGACAATTCTGGGAAATCCGGAAAACTCGCCTTCCCAAGGCTCATCGAAACGCAGCACGATCCCGTTGGAACGGGGCCTGTGCAGCTTGAGCCGGACGCCCTGAAAGCGGTCGATCAGGGTGTCGTCGAGGAATAACTCCAGCCGGGAGCCGATATCTCGGACCGGCTCGCCGGAGGCATTGTGTAATGGTGAAACGAGGAATATCAGAATCGGAAGAACGATGCCCGCACTCCCGGCCCGAGACCGGCCCCCGAAACTCCGACGCCAAGTTGGTTTGATCATTTCTGTTTCCTTAGCCCGCGCTTCTCATCCGGGGCGGGATGTTCGCACGGAGTTGTCAAAGCCCGAGTTCCGAATTGGACCCGAGGCGTACCAGCCTCAATGTGTTGGTGTCCGGTTTCAAGTAAATCAGCACCAAATCGGGCTTCACATGGCAATCGCGGTGATCCTTCCAGTTGCCGCTCAACGCCTGGTCGTGGTGCTTGGGTTCCAGTGGCTGGTCATCGGCCAAGGCGACCAAGAGGGGCACCAATGCAGCGTCCAGTAACGCCCGATGCCGGCCCTTGGCCTCGCGTCTGTAATCGCGTTTGAACCGGCTGGTGCGCTCAATCTTGCGCATGCAGGTCGTCCATCAAGGCCTGCACGTTGTCGAACTGAGGAAGACCACCCTTGCGGGCTTCCTTCATTGCCTCGATGGTGGCTTCGTTTGGAATCAGCGGTGCGAACGGCAGTCTCTTTTCCTGTGCAACCTTGGTCAACAGCAGCCGCACCGCATCGGACACCGTCAAGCCGATCGCGGCCAGCACGGCGGCCGCCTCTTCCTTGACGGCCCCGTCGATGCGGGCCTGGACGAGTTGATTTGCAGCCATAACTGATTCTCCTTCTGATATCGTGAATGACATTATCATGCGGGCGAGGAGCAAACGCAACGCGGAATCCTGTCCGGGAGAGCCAGGTCCGCATTCCTGACACGAATTGAACCATGCTGCCCACACAGATGACGCAAGAGGTCTAGAATGACTCCGTGATTCGATTCGAGATCGATGGCAAGCCGTTAAGATACGAGAACTTGGGACAAGCCATCGTAAGCGCCCCCATGCAAGAGATGGTCGAGTCCGTCAAGGATCAAATCGGGAGCATTTGCCACCCGGAAACTGGCGAGTTTCCGACCATTGTCGTCACCGGGGATAGCCTCGAAAACCTAAGCTGTACGGTCGAGGGTTCGCCGGAGTTGCTTGCGTTGATCGAAAGGCGATTGGGTGACGACGAGGAGATCAAATTGGTGCAAAAGGTCGCTCCAGATCTACAGCCGCCAAGGGCTTTCCTAAGCCATGCCTGGGAAGATCGCAAGCTGGCCAAGAGGATTACCACGATCCTTCATAGCAACGGCATCGACACATGGTGGGCCGAATGGTGCATCCGCTCGGGCGACAGTTTGAGGCAAAAAATTGACGAAGGCCTTGGCAACTGCACGCACTTCATTGTGCTGCTCACGCCAAAGTCTCTGACAAAGCCGTGGGTCAATCAGGAAATGGATGCAGGACTCGTTCTGAAGATTCGCAATCAATGTAGTTTCATCCCTCTCCGTGATGGTTTGCCACCTGACAAGCTGCCTCCGCTTCTCTCAGGGATGTTGTCGCCAGATTTGTCGGACTTTGAACGAGGGATGAACCAGCTCATCAACGACATATACGGCGTCGCCAAAAGGCCACCGCTCGGGCCGCCTCCCGAAGTCGTAACCCAGTCCGCTGAAACGGAGACCGGATATTCCGCGGCAGCTTCCACTGTTGCCAAGCTTTTTGTCCTGACCACCAAGAACGCCATCATTGGCGATCCGCAACTGAGGATGAGCCAAATCGCGGAAGCGACGAGCCTGACCCAACAAGACGTAGAGGACACCCTCTATGAGCTTTCCGGGTTCGTCGAAGTCAGCCATGATCGTGTACTCGTCAAGGATGAGTTGTTCGCAACGTTTGACAGGTATTGGATGCCCTGGAATCCGGCCGAGGATGCCCTGAAGATTGCTGCAGACATGGTGAATGACGAGAACTTCCGGGAATCGGTGAGGAAAATCGCAGATCGTTACGGGTGGACGCCGCGTCGAATCAATCCGGCAGTTGCGTACTTGGTCAACCGGGATATCGTAATAGGAAGTAAGGTGCTGGGCAGTGCCCCATGGGTTGAGAAATGGATATCGCCAAGAGGCGGCGCCACGCACCGGTTTGTTCGGAGCCGGAGCCTGTGAGCCATAGTTACCTCAAAACCCTATAGTTCGACAGATTATCGGACTCAGCCTGCTTTCCGTATCGATGCTGAGCGATTCGGCGCACAAGCCGTCGCCTGACGGCCGGCGTAGGGAGCCAACATCGGGGAACGAGAATAGGAGAGACAGTCCATGACCGCGAGACACGCGAAGAAGCGATCATCCTATTTAGGCGCAAATCTGGCCACCCACAGTGCTACGACCGGCTACGAAGGCAAACTCTGGAAGATGGCCGATGCTCTGCGCGGCAGCATGGACGCAGCCGAATACAAGCATGTCGTTCTGGGCCTGTTTTTTCTGAAGTACATCTCCGACGCCTTTGAGGAGACACATTGCCGCCTGGAAGGCGAACGTGACCAAGGCGCAGACCCGGAGGATCCGGACGAGTACCGTGCCGAGAACATCTTCTGGGTGCCGTCCGAGGCCCGCTGGACGAATCTCAAGGCCCGGGCCAAACAACCGACGATCGGTAAGTTGGTCGACGATGCCATGTCCGGGATCGAGCGGGACAACCCGGCGCTCAAGGGCGTGCTGCCCAAGAACTACGCCCGTCCCGCGTTGGACAAAGTGCGACTCGGCCGTCTTATCGATCTCGTCAGCAACATCAAGTTGGGCGATGATGAGGCCCGGTCCAAGGATGTCCTGGGACGCGTCTACGAGTATTTCCTGTCGCAGTTCGCCAGCGCCGAGGGAAAAAAGGGGGGCGAATTCTACACGCCCCGCTGTATCGTCAAGCTCCTGGTGGAAATGTTGGAGCCGTTCCAAGGCCGAGTCTACGACCCCTGTTGCGGGTCTTCTGGCATGTTCGTCCAGTCGATCGAATTCATCCGCGCCCACGCCACCGGCAATGGAAACGGCGGTCAAGTTCCGAAGGGCGCCACAACCGATATCTCGATCTACGGCCAGGAGTCGAACTACACGACATGGCGCCTCGCCAAGATGAACCTTGCCATTCGCGGCATCGAGGGGCAGATCGCCCACGGCGACAGTTTCCACAACGACTGTCATCCCGACCTCAGGGCTGACTTCATCTTGGCCAATCCACCATTCAACGTCTCCGATTGGGGCGGTGACCGGTTGGCCGGTGACAAGCGCTGGCAGTATGGTACGCCGCCCAAGCGGAATGCCAACTTCGCCTGGGTACAGCATATCGTCCACCATTTGTCCCCAAGGGGTACTGCCGGGTTCGTACTCGCCAACGGTTCCATGTCGTCAAACCAGTCTGGTGAGGGGAGGATCCGCAAGAATCTCATCGAATCCGATCTCGTGGACTGCATGGTGGCGCTGCCGGGTCAGCTGTTCTATTCGACCCAGATTCCCGCGTGTCTCTGGTTCGTTGCACAGGACCGAAAAGGGCCCAAGTTCCGTGACCGGCATGGTGAAGTCCTGTTCATCGATGCCCGGAAGCTGGGACAGATGGTTGATCGCACGCACCGAGAGCTGACCGACGCGGATATCGGTCGAATCGCGGATACATATCATGCTTGGCGAAGCGAGGATAGCGCGGGTGGCTACGCAGACGTTCCCGGCTTCTGCAAGAGCGCCGCACTTGAGGAAGTGCGTCGGCACGGGCACGTCCTGACTCCCGGACGTTATGTTGGGATTGAGCCGCAGGAGGACGATGGCGAGCCGTTCGAGGACAAAATGAAGCGGCTTGTGGCCGAGTTACGCGATCACCAAGCAGAAGCTGCGAGGTTAGATGCGGCGATCGAGGCTAACCTGAAGGCATTAGGGTACCCGCTCGGAGGGAAACGCTAATGATAGATTACAAAAAGTTCCGGATGTCGCTCAAACGCTTGGAACAGCAGCACGAGAACTATAGGACACTCGACGCATCTTTGGCAGAGTTGGTCCAGGAAGGTATTGCGGAATCAGTCATTCAGCGTTTCGAAACTTGTTACGATTGCCTTTGGAAAGTATTGAAGCGGTACCTGATCGAAGAACTAGGAATTGCCGAGGCGCCCAACAGTCCCAAGCCCATCCTAAGAATGGCCAATGAGAATGATCTATTCGCCGCACCTATGGAGCAATGGCTGCGCTACGCGGATGCCCGGATTGATACTAGCCACGACTATGACGGGGAAAAGGCGAAGGCTTGTTTGACGATCATACCGGATTTCATCGACGACGCCATCGGTCTTTATCAGACCATGAGTGAGGTGGTATGGGAGTAGGTCGCGCTATTGACATAACAGCCGAACAGCGCAAGGTCGTGATGGCGTTGCTCGAACAGCACCTACCAGGCACGGGCGCGTGGGCGTATGGTTCCCGCGCGAAGTGGACTTCGCAACCACGGTCGGACCTCGATATGGTGGTCTTCACGACGGCCGAGCAAAACAACCAGGTCGGTGCTCTACGAGACGCGTTCGAGGAAAGTAGTCTACCGTTCCGAGTGGACCTTTTCGAGTGGGACTCCATACCGGAGGAGTTTAGGCAACAGATAAGAGCAGAGCATGTGGTAATCGCGGAGAAAAAAGAACGCGACGAAACTGGTGAATGGCGTAAGATTCCGTTCGCAGAACTCCTTTCAGAACCCGTGCGCAACGGCATCTATAAGAAAAAAGAGTTTCATGGCCGTGGAGTCAATATCGTAAATATGGGAGAGCTCTTCGCTTATCCAAGACTTCGTAACGTGGCTATGAGACGATTGGAGTTATCTGACCAAGAAAAACACCGATTTAGCGTACTAAAGGGAGATCTGCTCTTCGCCCGTCGTTCGCTCGTCGCCGAGGGAGCCGGCAAATGTAGCGTCGTACTAGACATCGATGAACCCACTGTTTTCGAGTCATCAATTATTCGTGCCCGGCCTGACCCGAATAAGGCTGATTCCCTATTTCTCTACTATTTCTTCAATTCCCCACTAGGGTTACACTTGCTTGATTCGATCCGTCGACAAGTGGCCGTAGCGGGCATAACTGGGAGTGATCTTGCCCAACTGAGTATTCCGACTCCACCCATTTCCGAGCAACGCACCATATCCCACATCCTGGGGACAATGGACGACAAGATCGAGCTTAACCGGCGCAGCAACGAGACTCTGGAGGCGATGGCGCGAGCGCTTTTCAAATCCTGGTTCGTGGATTTCTACCCCGTGAGCGCCAAGATGGAAGGCCGCTGGCGGAAGGGGGAGTCCCTCCCCGGTCTCCCCGCAGAACTCTACGACCTGTTCCCCGACCGGCTCGTGGACTCGGAGCTTGGGGAAATCCCAGAGGGGTGGGAAGTGAAACCGCTGCGGGAGATTTCCAGCTTGAACACCGAGTCTTGGTCTCGGAGAAACACCCCCATTCATATTGAATACGTTGATCTGGCGAGCACGAAGTGGGGAGTGATCGAATCCACTCAACGCTTTCTCTGGAAGGATGCTCCTAGTAGAGCAAGACGGATCCTCCGCTCTGGGGACACCATAGTTGCTACAGTTCGACCAGGCAATGGCTCTTACTCACTTATAGCAAACGATGGACTGACGGGAAGCACCGGTTTCGCCGTTCTTCGGCCTTTACGCTCACGCTTTCGAGAGCTGGTATTTCTCTCGGCGACAGCTCCAGACAACATAGACCGGCTGGCTCATCGAGCGGACGGCGCAGCGTATCCCGCAATTCGTTCAGAAACTGTTTCTCAAACGGAAGTGGCTATTCCCATTGTCGATACTAGGGTGTTGAACCGGTTTTCCAAGATAGCTGGTGCCATCCTTGACAGGATGGAGTCGGCTAGAGAAGTATCACGTTCCCTCGTCGTGCAACGGGACACGCTACGGTCGGCGCTGGTGTCAGGGAAGGTGCGGGTGAGGTTCCCATTCAATGTAGAGAGTTAGGTTCTATGCAGACAGAAACCCAAAACATTTATATTGCCTTGATGCGGCAGATAAAATACCGAGCGAATGTCATTGAACAGATCGATGCAAACCCAGGTTTCGGAATATATAGACAGACACGTATGGAGTTCATCTGTCTTCAGTTACGAATGATTCTGGAAAGCATTGCGCTAGCCTGCCTAGTGGCAAACAGCGAAGAACTGGGTAAAATTTCGATGGCGTTAACCAAGGAATACAGGCCAAAACAGATACTAAAAGAAATCGAATCAATCAATCCAAACTGTTATCCTCAACCTGTAGAGCTTATGGAAAAGCCTTCAGGAACTGTCCTTGGATTAGAGTCCCGATTGGGTAGCCGATACCGGGGCGAGATAGCGGAGCGGGCCGGTAACGACTGGTTAATGCGAGAAGATATCGGCGAGATTTATGGGCGCTTAGGTGACATTCTCCATGCGAAAAACCCACTTAGAGGGAAAGTTGACCTAAACTACTTCGAAGTGGAAGGCCCAAAATGGTACAACAAGATCGTCAACTTGGTGACACACCACAAGGTTGCAATCCTGAATGATCGCAGGATGTATATCGTTGTAGTAAATCACGAAAATCGCGATGGAAACGTAAACCCGGGAGCGAAGGTTCAGATGACCGAGTGGCACACGATCGAAGATTTGGAAACTATCCCGGAACTGGACGAGATGCCGCATGACCACCCTTACCGAAGCCGACGTTGAGCGGGCCGCCCTTGACTGGCTCTTGGACATCGGCTGGCAGGTGGCCCACGGCCCGGACATCGCACCTGACACGCCCAACGCCGAGCGCGACGACTACGGCCAAGTGGTCCTTGAGCGTCGGCTGCGGGACACCCTGGCTGAATTGAACCCCGACCTGTCCGTCGAAGCACTGGACGACTCCTATCGCAAGTTGACCCGGCCCGAGGGTTCGACCCTGGAAGCCCGGAACCGCGCCTTTCATCAGATGCTGGTCGATGGTGTGCAAATCGAGTATCGGGAGGCGGGGGGAAGGGTGCGCGGGGATCAGGTTCGCATCATCGACTTCGACAACACGGAGGACAACGACTGGCTGGCCGTCAACCAGCTCACCGTCACTGATGACCTGTCCGCCGCTCGCCTGCACGGGCAGGGAAAGGCAGGCTCGAATACCCGCAGACCCGACATCGTGCTGTTCGTCAACGGTCTCCCATTGGGGGTGATTGAACTCAAAAACCCGATGGACGAGGAAGCCACGATGTGGACCGCCTGGCAGCAACTCCAGACCTACAAATCCGAACTTCCCACCTTATTCTCCATGAACGAGATGCTCATGGTCTCCGATGGCATCAAGTCTCGAATCGGTTCCCTCACGGCCGGCCGGGAGTGGTTTAAGCCATGGAAGACAATCTCAGGCGAATCCTCGGGCGATCCGCACATGACCGAGCTACAGATGATGCTGGAGGGCATCTGTACACGGCACCGGTTCCTCTCACTGCTGCGGGACTTTATCGTGTTCGAGAACGACGGAAGTGGAGCCCTGGTCAAGAAGATGGCTGGCTACCACCAGTTCCATGCGGTTCAGGTGGCCGTCGCGGAGACCCTGCGTGCCGCTCGATTGCGACTGGCGATGGACCGAGTCACCGAACGGCGGGTCCACTATGAGACAGCTCGAAAACCCGGCGGCAAAATTGGAGACCGGCGGATCGGCGTGGTCTGGCACACCCAGGGTTCGGGCAAAAGCCTGACCATGGCCTTCTATGCCGGGGCAATCATCCGCGAGTCGGCCATGGAGAACCCCACGATCGTCGTCCTGACCGACCGCAACGACCTGGACGACCAACTCTTCGGCACCTTCTCCCGCTGCCAGGACCTATTGCGCCAGCCACCGGTCCAAGCCGAGAATCGAGCCGACCTGCGGCGGAGATTGTCGGTGGAGTCCGGAGGCGTCGTTTTCACCACCATCCAGAAATTCTTTCCCGAGGCGAAGGGGGATACCCACCCAACCCTCTCCCGGCGCCGCAACATCGTCGTAATCGCGGACGAAGCCCATCGCAGCCAGTACGACTTCATCGACGGTTTCGCCCGCCACATGCGTGACGCGCTGCCCCAGGCCTCCTTCGTCGGTTTCACCGGGACTCCCATCGAACTGCGAGACGCCAACACACGCGCGGTGTTCGGCGACTACATCAGCGTCTACGACATTCAACGCTCCGTCAAGGACGGCGCCACGGTGCCCATATTCTACGAGAGCCGACTGGCCAAGCTGGCCCTGGATGAGATCGAGCGTCCCCGGATCGACCCACAATTCGAGGAGGCCACCGAGGGCGAGGAGGTTCAGCGCAAGGAAAAGCTCAAGACCCGATGGGCGCAGTTGGAAGCTCTCGTCGGAACCGAGAAACGGCTGAGACTTGTGGCCCAAGACATCGTGGACCATTACGAGAAGCGGCTCGAAGTCTTGGCCGGCAAGGCCATGGTGGTGTGCATGAGCCGCCGGATCTGCGTCGACCTCTATCGAGAACTGGCGCGGTTGCGCCCGGCCTGGCATCACTCGGAAGACAGCAAGGGGCACCTCAAGGTCGTGATAACTGGTTCCGCGTCCGACCCGCCTGACTGGCAACGGCATATTCGCGACAAACCCCGGCGTGAGGCGCTAGCCAACCGCTTCCGCGACGCCTCAGATCCGCTCCAAATGGTCCTGGTTCGCGACATGTGGCTCACCGGCTTCGATGCGCCGAGCCTGCACACCATGTATTTGGACAAGCCCATGCGCGGCCACGGCCTGATGCAGGCCATCGCCCGGGTCAATCGAGTGTTCGAGGACAAGCCGGGAGGTCTCGTCGTCGATTACCTGGGCCTCGCGCATGAGCTCAAGCGCGCCTTGGCGACCTACACCGAAAGCGGCGGCAGCGGGCAGACGGCGTTCGATCAGTCGGAAGCGGTGGCGGTGATGCTAGAAAAGTACGAGGTTTGCTGCGGACTGTTCCACGGCTTCGACTGGTCCAAGTGGATCGGCGGCACTCCCCAAAAACGGCTGACACTGCTGCCCGCCGCCCAGGAACACATCCTGGCGCTGGAGAATGGCAAGGACCGGTGTGTGAAATCGGTGAGCGAACTCTCTCAGGCCTTCGCCCTCGCCGTCCCCCATGAGGACGCGATTCGTATCCGGGATGACGTGGCATTCTTTCAAGCCGTGCGGTCGGTACTGTCCAAGCGCTCTCCGGCCGAAGAATGGACTCAAGAGGAGTTGGACCACGCCGTGCGCCAGATCATCTCCCGTGCGGTGACCTCCGAGGGGGTGATCGACATCTTCGCCGCCGCTGGTCTGGACAAGCCCGACATTTCCGTCCTCTCGGATGAGTTCTTGGCCGAGGTGCGGGGGATGCCCCATCGCAACCTTGCCGTGGAGCTGCTGCAAAAGCTGCTCAAGGGGGAACTGGTCACTCGCCGACGGAAGAATGTGGTTCAAGCGCGATCGTTCGCCAAGATGCTGGAACAGACCCTGCGCCGGTACCAGAACCGGGCCATTGAAGCCGCGCAGGTGATCGAGGAATTGATCCAGTTGGCGCGGGAAATGCGCGAGGCAAACGCACGCGGCGAGGAACTCGGGCTGTCGGAAGACGAACTGGCCTTCTACGACGCCCTCGAAACGAACGACAGCGCGGTTCAGGTCCTGGGCGACGAGACCTTGCGCACCATCGCCCGGGAACTGGTCGAGACCGTCCGCAACAACGTCACCATCGACTGGACACTTCGCGAAGATGTTCGGGCGCGGCTGCGGGTATACGTCAAACGCACACTGCGCCGATATGGCTACCCGCCCGACAAGCAGGAGAAGGCGACACGCACGGTGCTCGAACAAGCAGAGGCGTTGTCGGCCGACTGGGCAGCTTGAACACCTGAAGGGAAAGATCAAACAGGCGGTCTCACAGTACGAGACGCCACCGAGAATCGAGTCCCTGAAGGTGCAAACTCTCGCGCGTTACGAGAGGTGGAATTCTTAATTTTGACGCTGCTGCTTGGCCCCAACGGAAGCAGCAAGTCTACGGTGTTCGACGTGTTCGCTTTCCTTGCAGAGTGTTACGACGCTGGCTTGCGACGTGCTTCGGACCGTCGCGGCAGAGCCAAGGAACTCAAGACTCGTGGCACTGAGGAGGCAGTGACCATCGAGATCAAAGCGGGACCTGGCACGGCGAGGCCGGGAGTGGCATGGGAGGACCTTCCGTTTCTGTTACCGGCACCCTACCTTATCCTGACTTCGACGGTTTTGAACCGTAAGTTATTGATTTAATTATGCAAGTGTTCTCAGAGTACACTACAGATCAAGGAACTGGGAAGCGGGGCGGGGTTCAACTCTGGGGGCGATTTGGCGACGACAGCAGGGTCGTGGTCCGGCGGAGCGTGAGGCCGACCGTCTTGTAGAGCAAGCGCTGCTCCCGGGTGGAGCCGAAGGGGACGAGGTAGCGGTTGCCGTTGCCCTGATCGCGGATCAGCGAGACGGTCACGTTGCCGAGTTCCGCCAGGATGCGGTCCTCGCTCAGCGGCGGCTGGCCGGCATGCTGCCGGGCGTATTTCCAGCGCAGGATGCGCAACAGCGCGAAAGAGACATAACAGAGAGCAACGTGGGCGCGAACCCGGCGTTCGGTCCAGTGAAAGACCGGGCGCACCCGGAGTGTGTGCTTGAGCACCCGGAAGCCCTGCTCGATCCTCCACAACTCGGCATAATGCGCCCGGATCTGTGAGGCGGGGGGTTCGCTCAGGCTGGTCCAGACCCCGTGCAGTCCATCGAAGAGAGCATCGCGTTCGATCGCCTTGCGGTTGAGCGTGACCGCGTCGCGCTTCCGCTTCAGGAACCGTCCTGGATGGCGCCCGAGCGGTTCTCCCTTCGCGATCTTCTCCTCGGCCTTCTTCACCGCCTCCTCTCGAGCTCGGGCGTCCCGGCGCGCCTTGCTCGGACAGTACCGCACCACCAACCGGCGATCATTGACTTGCCGTTCGGTCAGACGTCGCAGACGCCCCTTCCCGTCCGGCGGCTGCGGAGCCCACTCCTGCGGCGTGCCCAGAGCAGCGAACTCCGTCCGCTTGAGCTGCCGGAGCCGTGCCGCGACCACCCAATCCAACCCCGCCTTCGTCAGCGCCCGCAGGTTCTTGTCGCTCAGCAACCCGGCGTCGGCCACCACCACCGCACGTCCGACTTCGAACTGCTCCCGCAACTCCTTCAGCATCGGCAACAGCGTCTTCACCTCCGTCGTGTTCCCCGGGAACAAGCGATACCCGACCGGCAACCCTTCCGTCGTCTGCAGCAACGCCAGTACCACTTGCGAGCGATACGGTTTTCCGTCCTTGCTGTATCCCTTGCGCCGCAAATCGTCTTCCACTTCGGTCGCGAAGGAGAGCGTCGTCGTGTCCAGGAACACGACTTCCACCGGCCCTCCCAGCAAGCCCCGGACGGTTCCGTCCAAATGCTTCAGCAAGCGGCTCTGCCGGCGACGATTCAGACGATCCATCATCCGGTAGACCCGCTCCAGGGGGAGGTTCACGCCCTGCTCGGACAACTCCGCCGCGAGATGGCGCTTGCTTTTGCCGGGCGCGGCCAGGCGCGCCAGCACCAACTGCCGGAACACCCGCTCGGACCCCCGTTGATTCCGCGGCCAGAGTCGAGCCAGGCCGAGATCGTCGTACAGCTGGCCGAAGACCTCGTGAAAGCCCAGCTTCAGGTCCTTTTCTCCCTGGAGTTTCCGGGCGTCGGCAATCGGGACCGGCCCCAAAGCCTCCCGCTGCCGCCGCGCGGCCACCGCCTGCTCGGCCAGATACGCTGGCGGGAACAGCGCCGGCTGGCGTTGCTCCAACAGCCGCACCTTCTCGTACTCGGCGACCCGGAGGAGTTCCTCCAGGGCCGGCCCCTCGGGTGCGGAGCCCATGGAACGGATCAAGCGCTGGCGGGGTTGACGGTGTTCGTTACGGTAAGACTCGACGATCTGGACGACGACATTGGGTGTGTGTCGGCGGCGGATCTGTCGCACAAACATGAGGAAAGTCTAACAGAACAATAAAGTAATATCAATATTCTAGGTACACTACAGAGCGACCCCAAACTCAACCTCAATGGAATCAAGCATTTCCGAGACTCAGCGCCGAGAATTTGTCGAAGTCAGGAGGAACTCAAGACTCGTGGCACTGAGGAGGCAGTGACCATCGAGATCAAAGCGGGACCTGGCACGGCGAGGCCGGGAGTGGCATGGGAGGACCTTCCGTTTCTGTTACCGGCACCCTACCTTATTTCAGAAAGGAGAAAGCGATGGCAGAAACGAGACAGATGTTTGAACTAGAAGACCTCAAGAGCATCCGTGTTGGATGCTCCAAACCGGACTGCGACGGAGGATTCATCTTGCCTCCGGGCAGTTCTCCGGGAAGACGAACGAACTGCCCTGCTTGTGGAACAAGCCTGGAACTTGCCCATCCGAACGAAGTTACCAGGGCCTTGTTCAGCAGAAACTGTTTTGACGCAATGCAGTGGTCGACACTAGAACTTCTGGTTGCGGCCTTGCTTTGCTTGCTCCGAAAGTTATCCGAAGGAGAATCTCCCGCTGCTCCCAACAGAATCTCTGTCCAACTGGAGTTTCAAAAGCCTTGAGTGCATTTTCACTATTCAGTGAATGGTAGAATCGGGAGCCCATCTGTGCATGGCTTGCAAAGGCGTGGCACGGTCCGGTTGGGTAGGCCCGTCAAGTCAAATATATAATTCCCAAAAATGGATCGCTTGAATCTGTTCAATCCCTTTGAATCGCGGCCCGATCAGCATGAAGATCGCCTGACTTGGGCATTTCTCGTAGCTCTCAAATACGATCCTGTCCTCCAGAACTTCCTGCATGAACGGGTGGAGTCGCGCATACCAGCAGAACCTCGGGAATACAGCGCCGTCTGGGAGTCTGCACACGTCTCAACGCAGACTCAGCGGATTGAAGACACAGACCGGATCGTTTCAGTCCTCCTTACGGATACCGCTATTCACAAAAAGATCAAAGTCGAGTGGTCAGACCGACGCGCGAAATACGACGGAGTCATCAGGTATCCAGACGGACTGACCTTGATCGTGGAAAACAAGCTCTCGCATGACCAAGTATGGAATGAACAGTTGTCGCCGAGCCGGGATTCGTTCCGGGGTCAAATTGCCGAAACGACGCTTCATGATTCGGCGATATGCCTGGAATGGTCGGAAATTTTGGAAGGTGTGCTCAAGTACTGTTATTCTGATCTTGCATCCTTTGGAAGCCGCCAGATCGCCCGTGACTTCCTGTCATTTGTGGAGACCAAACACCCTGAGCTGACTCCCTACCGCACATTCAAACTTTGCGGTGATAGATTCGAAGCACTGGAAAGGCGGACCGACTCCCTTTTGACCACGTTGGCGAGTGAGACAAACTTGGAGAAACGGCGATCGGGGGACTACGGCTACCTGGACCGGCCGGGCAAGATTGCTGAAAGAGTCTACATTTGGGTCCCCAGGTCGATGCCCCGGAAACTTCGGGTAGCCCTGTATCCGGCAGTCACCGTCGCACAAGCCCGAGAATTTTACAGGATAGTCATTCAGAAAGGTTTCCTCTCCTTGAACGAGTCTGACGCCTGGAACGTTGAACCCAATCTTAATTTCTGGTTCATCTCCACACACGTGATCGAGGCCGAAACGAAGTTGGACACTCGTGACTACCTGGATTTTTTCTCAGATAGCTCAAGGTATGGGCGGAAAACGAAGGACGAACTGTTACGCTTGTCCGATCAATGGGCATGCAAGGGTGTCATTAGTTCAGAGGATCGCGACAAAATCAAAGACGAGTTTTCCACGACGGAGAGGTCGTACCTCAATGTTGTCCCAGGGTTCTCCGTCTATCGGGAATGGGACCTCGATACTGTGATCGAGTTGGAGGACCAAGAGAAACTCGAGTCCTCTATCATTGAAGCGCTCTTACGACCCCTCAAAACATGGGGAGAAGAGTTGTAGAAACATGATCGTAGCGGCAGTGACCAACGATTTGCGCATTCCCCCAGAAAAGTCGCCGGTTTCCAGGTGCCGCCGTCTGGGCGTCCAGACATCCCATGCAAAATAGAGGCAAGCGAACTGAAGTTGGAGGTGACCTACGCTGCCCTGGCCCCAGCCGAAAGGCGCCTTGATCGGCGCATAAGCCGGACTCTGTACACGTCAAGCGAGGGTCGGCATCGTCGAGTAACCAAGGCGGGGTTTCTTACCAGAGTCCGTACATCTTCCTCATGAGTTCCATTGACGCCGCATGAAGGAGGGGAACTTTCGTGAATCACCTGGTCAACATTCTGATATTTCTGGCCGCGCTGGCCTTCATCGCGGGGACTCTGGCCCGCTTCCTGGGCGGGGGGAACCTGTTGGGCAACGAGGCGGTCGTCTACTGGAGGGGATCGATCGGCTTCCTGGCCTTCGCCGTCACGCTGTTGCTGGTGCAGATCCGGGACAAGTAGCCGTTTAGCGGCCAGCCTGACCGGTTACTCCAGCCGCAACAGCTTTCGCGCGTTGGTCCAGAAAACGTCTTCGACCTGGGAGTCGGAGAGGCGCAGGTTCCAGGCCGCCGTCTTGAGCGCGCGCAATGACTCCAGGCCCAGATAGACCGGCTGGATCCTCCGGTAGGAAAGTGTGTCCCAGTCCACGTTGTTCTCGTACAGCCAGATATGGTTGTCGCCGATGGCGACGCATCTCCCCCGCAGATGGCTGATGGGATAGTCGGACCCCCACATCAGGCGGGTGTGGCCGAACTGCCGCACGATGGGTTCGAAGGCGCCCGCCTCGGTCATGGCCGAGGTGTCGAACCAGACGTTCTCCAGTCCCGCAAGGGAGTGGATCCCCTCGGCTGTATGGTGAGGGTTGAAGGCGGTGCCCGAGTGCGCCAGGACCAGGCGCATCCTGGGCCAGGTCTCGCAATAGTGCCGGATGGTGGCCTGGTTGACCGGGTCCGCCAATGCCCGGCTCTTGACCATGTGGAGCATGATGACCAGTTCTTCTTCGTGCGCCACCCGCACGTGCTCTTCGGTCAGGAATTCCTCGATCTCCGCTTCCCACGTCTCCTCGCCCGGAGCGAAATGCTGGTACACCTTCAAGCCCGCCATGGAGAGGCGCCGAACCTCCTGGCGCACCTCCTCCGGGTCCATGTGGGGTGAGACGATGAGCAGGGACCGCGAAGCCGGGTCCTTCGCCACCTGGGCCGCCACGTACTCGTTGGAAGCCCGGAACGTCTCCTCGTGGAGTCCGCCGCCGAAGAACAGGCCATGGGTCTTCCGTCCGGGAGTGATCCAATGGATCTCCTCCTGGTACCGCTCCAGGGGAAGCTTCTCGGGTCCCCCCTCCAGGATCGTCGGCTTCTTCCACTGCCACAGTTCGTAGAGGTGGGCGTGGACGTCGTAGATCCGGTCCGGGACGAAGCCGTCCAATTCCCGCTCGAACAGTTCCCGGTCCGCGTCCGTCGGCTCCCACGTCAACTCCATGGCGCCCCTCCCGATTGGCCGGCATTATTCCACAAGCGCCGAGGCGGGGTTTCACCGGGTTTCGGGGCGGTCCGGCAACTGCTAGACTGAACCCGCTACGGATCCGCCGAACAACCGATCGCCCTCGATGCTCAGTCGACGCCACGCCATAGCCGCCTTTGCCCAGTTCCTGATCTCCTCCCCGCTTCTGGCGGGACGGACCGGCCTGCTCGAATCCGCGCTTTCGTCCCCCGAAAACGAGAAGCGGCTTCTGGATCTGGTCAACGTCTTCGACTTCGAAAAGCTGGCCCAGTCCAAGCTCGACCCGGTGGCCTGGGACTACATGGCCGAAGGATCCCAGGACGAGATTTCACTCCGCGACAACCGGAAAGCCTTCGAGCGGATCATCCTCCGGCCCAAGATCCTGACCGACGTCCACAAGATCGACACCTCGGTCGATTTCCTGGACACGAAACTCGACTCTCCCATCTTCGTCTGTCCGGCCGGCGGCAAGAACTGCTTCTTCCCGGGCGGAGAGGAGGAGGCCGCCCGCGGCGCCGCGGCTGCCGGAGCCATGTTCATCACCAACGGCGGCATCGACGAATACCTGGAATCGGGGGAGGGGCCCGAGTACTGGTGGCAGTACACGACCGGCGGGCAGTTCAGAAACGAAAACAGCATGCTGAACTTCGTGGAGCGGCTGGAGGATCAGGGAGCCGCCGGCATCTGCTTTACCGTCGACGGCATGCACGTCTCCCACCGGGAGCGGAGCATCTACCACCGGTTCGTGCGGCGCTGGTGCGAGACCGGAATCCCCAGAGACGCGGAAGGCAATCTGATCTACGAGCCCCGGGACCGTCCCTGGCGCACCGGAGTCTATCCCGAGCGGCCGTTTCCCACCCCGACCTGGGAGACGCTGGACCGGTTGATGGAGCTGACGGACCTGCCCATCATCATCAAGGGGCTGATGACGGCCGAGGACACCGCGCAATGCGCCCAGCGGGGCGTGGCGGCGGTCGTCGTCTCCAATCACGGGGCCCGGCAACTGGATCACGTGGGCGGCACCATCGAGGCGCTGCCCGAGTGCGTCGCCGCGGCCAAGGGCCGCCTGCCGGTGCTGATCGATGGAGGTTTCCGCCGCGGCGGCGACATCCTGAAGGCCCTCGCCCTGGGAGCCACCGCAGTGGGTGTGGCCCGCCCCTATCTCTGGGGGCTGACCTGCTTCGGGCACCCGGGAGTGGCCCGTGTGCTGGAATTGCTTCGAGTGGAGTTGGCGTTGGATATGGGACTGGCCGGCGTCTCCAGGATCTCCGAAATCGACGAGTCCCTGGTCCGGATTCGGGGTATCTGATGTTCTATCGCAGAGAATTCTTGGAACTTCTGGCTGCAGCTGCGCTGGGGCGGCGAGAGTATCCGGTCCGCACTCCCAGAGTGGAGACCCTCTGGCTGTCTCCGGACAGGTATCCCAACGCCTTGGAGGCCACCGCCGAGGGTCTGTGGGTGGGGGAGCAGCTCACCAACAAGGCCTACCTCCTGGACTGGAAGACGGGCAACGTATTGCAGGAAGTCCCCACCGAGTCCACCAACACCAGCGGCATGGCCTATGGGGGCGGCTACCTCTGGATGGCGGCCAACGGACCCGCCCTGAGACGGGCGCCGCGACCGACTGACGCCACGACCGGAAGGATCCTGAAGATTGATCCCGCGACCGGCAAGACATTGGCCCGGCATCCGGTTCCGGGCGGAGGAGGCGTGCACGGCCTGACCTGGGCCGAGAACACCCTCTGGATCACCACCTTGCGCCGCAAGAGCCTGACCCGCGTGGACCCCGATTTCCGGGTCCTCCACTCCATCCCGGTGACCCTGGGGCGGGCTCACGGATTGGCGTGGGACGACGGCTCCATCTGGTGCATGTTCTCCAACGACTATGTGATCCATCGTCTCGACGCCAAGGACGGCCGCATCATGGAGGCCATCCAGTTGAGCCGGTCCGATCCCGATCCCCACGGGATGACCATGCACCAGGGGGTCTTCTACTACACCGACGCGGGTATCGCTCCCGGCGGAGGGGACTCGAACAGCCGGTACTCAGGTTACATCTGCCGCCTCCACCTGTGAGAACCCTGGTTGCCGCCGCAGTCCTCGGCCTGCTCTCCCCGGCCTCCGCCGGCGAAGAGGGAAAGATCGTCCGGCCAACCGACCGGTCGATCCTGCCCAGCGGAGAGATCAGCATCGCGGCCAGGGGCCCCGAAGCCCGGCTGGAGCTGGACGGGCAGGTCCTCCCCGCCCACGAGCCCCTTCCCAACATCTTCCATGCCAAGGTCACTCCAGCTCCCGGAGAGCACTCGCTGGCCCTGGTCTGGGAGGGCGGACGCCGGGAGATCCGCTTCTTCGTGGGAGAGGGCGCTCCGGAAGGCTTCACTCCGTTCCGCCTGCATCCGCCGTTCGCCATCGATTGCCAGACCTGCCACGCGCTGAGCCGGCGGGGGCGGTTTCGCTCCAAGGGAAGCTGCTTCCGCTGCCACAGCAAGACGACTTTCGCGGACAGCCACCAGCACGCCCCTCACGTCCTGCGGGATTGCGGCCAATGCCATAACGCCCACGGCTCCACCGCAGCGGATCATCTGATGGTAGACCGGGAGCAGGCCTGCAAGCTCTGCCACAACTGATGCGGCGCCGGCGCTCGCGGGAACGCGGTTGCGGCCGCCCCGGCAGGAGACACAAGCAATGAAAAATCCCATGAACCGCAGAACCTTCCTGCAGGCGGCGACGGCCACGGCAGTGGCGTCGGTCTCCGCCAAAGAAACTCGGGCGCACGCCGCCACGTTCCGGCGGCCGGACTCCCTTTACCACGGGGACGATTGGGAGACGCTGAATCCCGGGTACTGGAGCATCGAGAAGAACGCCCTGCGGCGGCGGATCCACAACTTCGGCGACCGGGCCCGCAACACGGGATTCCCCTATCACTACGAGACTCACGGTGACCGCCTGGGAAGCCACACCATGCCGGTCGACTACGACCCCTCGCTTCCCCCGGGGCTGATCTGGCACCGGCATTGGCGCCTGACCGGCAACTACGAGCTGGAGATGACGGGACGGATTCACGCGCCTTCGCACGGTCCGTCGGAGCAGGACGATCCGAGCTGGCGCATGTACCAGGCGGGGTACGGCCTGCTGGGCCTCGCCTTCGGTTCGTCGACTCTGTACGAGTCCTTCGGCATGTCCGGACCCGGCGGGAAGGCGGCCTGGATCGCGGCGTGGACCGACGACGGCCGGTTCGGGATTCGAGAGCACGGTTCGGACACCGTAGTCTCCGGCAAGCGGGTTCCGAGGCCGGCGCCCGGTGACCGTTTCCGGATTGTCGTGTCCGTCTCGGGCGCCGATTCCGACCGTGGCACCGTGTCGGCGTCGCTGAATCTTGAGGGACGCGGCAGAGTCGCCGAGATTCAGGCGGAGAACCAGGACCGCACGAAACACCTCCAGGGCTTCGCAGGGATCGCGGGACGCGGCCTCCTGGACTTCGGGGTCGACGAATTCACCGTCGACCCCGGCGAGAACAGTCCCCTGGACCCGCGGCTCAACGAGTGCCACGTCTGCTACGCCCTGGGGGACACCCTGCGCCAGGCCGGCGGCGCCTGGCAAGTGCGTTTCATCGCCCTGTTCCGCGGCGACGGCGAGAAGGCCGAGGTGCGAATCGCGGACACGCCGGATCCGGCCGGCGGCTGGGAGCCGGTTCCGGTGGCGGGACGGGCGTCCATCGTCAGCAACGACTTCCGGCGCAACACGGCCGTGATCGACGCCACGCTTCCGCGAAATCCCGCGGAAACCGACCTCTATTACACAGTCTGGAAGGACGGCCGCAACGTGACGGCGGACCCCAGGCCGGGCAGCGATTCCGTGGGCATGGGAACCGGCCAGGTCGGCGGCGTCCCCGAAAGCGGAGCCTACGTGGGACGGCTCCCCAGGCTCTCGGCTCCCTACCGGCTCTGCGGCCTCTCCTGCCACGCCATAAACGGGAGTCAACCCAATCTGCCCGATGCGGGGCCAGGCGGCGGATTCTGGGTTCACGACCAGCCCACGCCGGGCGCCTACCGGCACCTGGAGGACTACGGGTTCCAGGTCATGATGTGGGAGGACGATGTCTGGTACATGGAGCTCCTCCTCTACCCGCCCTCCTCCGACGACGCCTACAAGATCGTCACCACCACGCTTTGCGGCCCCACGACGCGCTGGCAGATGATGCGGCACTGGAACACCATCAATCCCGGCGACCACGACTACGGCATGGACGACGTCAAGGGTCCGGAGCAGATCGCCATCCGGGCCCACGCCGATCTCGGACAGGACCGGGACTACATGCGGCGCAACTTCCAGATCGTTCACCACCTGGTGACGGGAGACGAGGCGCCGTCGGGAACCGGGAATCCAAAGAAATGGCGGCGCTGGAAGATGCCCGGTGGCGATTTCAGCCTGCTCATCCTAGACTCCCGCCTCTGGCGCTCCAGCCAGGACACCAACATCTGGGACGACCAGGGATGGGGCGCCAAGGAGAACCTCTATCCGCGGGCCGACGTCACCCGCAGCCTCCTGGGAGAGGAGCAGTTCGCCTGGCTGCGGGAAATGATCCGCACCGATTCCTCGCCGCTGATCTGCCTGACCGGCATCAACGGCCTTCACACCATCTGGACCGGGGACGGCCGGCGGCCCGACGCCAAGACGAATCTCGGCGAGCGCGACCGGGTCTCCGCGGACTACGCCGGATGGGTCGCGGCGGGGGCGGATCGAGTGCTGGAACTGCTCGGTTCACGCACCGGTGTGACCACCGTTTACGGGGACGTGCACACGGGCATGATCCTGCAGAACCTGGAGCACCGCGTCTTCGAATGCTCCTTCGGTCCCATCGGCCGCAGCGGCGGAAGAGGCGTCAAGGAGGGTTTCGGGCCCCGCATGACCGACTTCGACGGGCGGGAGGTGGCCGTCACGGCACTCTACCATCAGAGCTACGACACGCCGGACCTGCGCAAGCTGGACGGTCCCTTCTACTGGAATTTCCTGGAGATGGAGTTCGATCCGAGAGGGGAGGACCCGGCCATGGGCCTGCGGGTGCGTAATCTTGTGGATCCGCCGGCCGAGCGCCCCCGCGGCGGCGGCCAGGTCCGGGAACTCGCGTCGCGCACCGGAAGAATCCCCTCCTGCTCCCTGCCCGCCACCCGGTTGCTCCCCGGCGCGGACGTGTTGCTTTCCCGCACCGACGGAAGACCGTTGCGCGGCGCACGCACGCTCCCGGACGGCCGGTTGCCCGTCGCGGGCCTCGTCGACGTGGAACCTGGGGAAACGGTCATCGCCACGGCGCGTGCCGGCGGGAATGTCCTCGCCACGCCCATCGTGACCGGACCGCCGTAGCGGAATCGGTCCATTTTCCCATGCCTGGAAGAACGCCTCGCAGGGGTGACCCTTGTGTGGCACCCTCCCCGGGCCGATCAACGAGCCGCGCCAGAGGGCACCCTACCAGGGCATCTTCCGCTTGGTGTGCCTGCGCCCCTTCTCGGCGGCTTCCTGCCCTCCGGACCCGATCATGACCCCCTCGTCGATCATGGCTTCCACGTTCTCCGGACGCACGCCGTTGAGGAAGGCCACCCCGGCGTCCTTGCAGGCGGCGAAGACCCGGTGACGCGCCTTCCGCATCAGCACGGACAAATCCTCGCCCGGGAGCTTCGTGGACCGCAGGGAAAAGCCCATGTCGCTGGGACCCCACTCGGCGAATCCCACCCCCGGCACCTGGATGCTCGCCTCGGCGTTGATCAGGGCGTGCCGGTCTTCCACCTTGAGACCCAGGAGGATCTCCCCCTGGGGATTCAGGGGCCAGGGATCGGCCAATTCCAGATACCGGCCCCCTCTGACCCCCCAGATCTGGCTGGCGTAGCCTTGGCCTCCGCTGCCTCTCAGCCCCTCTTCGAGCGCGGACCCCACTTCCTGGCGGTGAAAGGGGTAGCGGGCGGCCTGGACCAGGACCCGGACCGCTTCCGGAGTCCGGGCGTGGCAGAGCAGGATCCCATGGACGCCGGTCGCCAGAACCTGCTGCACCATCCAGTAGTTGGCCTTCATGGTGGCCTCGTCGATCCCGCCCACCGGCAGAGTGCAGATCACGGCCGGCGTCCGGTGCCCGCTGGGGGTGGGGCCGCCGTCCACCAGGCCCTGCATGAATCTCCGGAGTGCAGTCACGTCATAGGATCCGTGCTCCATCTCGTAGTTGATGTAGTCGGCCCAGGTCCGGGCCAGCTTACGCCCCTCCTCGTAACCGCCGTGGCCTCCCGTGTAGTAGATGGGCTGCCCTCGCTCCAGCAGCTCGATGGCCTTGTTGATCCGCTTCGGGGACTCGGCCGCTTCAGAAGAGGCGACGGTCCCGGAACCGGCCAGATGGGGGAAAAGGGTCAATACCAGCAGCAGTGTCCACTTCCTCATGGCTGTCGCACCTCCGATCCAGGTTTGATTCCCGAACAGTTTGTCTCATTATGGTCTCAGTGTCCCGGCTTGGAGTCAGGTTTTAAGTTCGATCCCACCAAGGAGAAGGTTATGCACACGCGGTTCGCATTGAAGACAACGATTCTGTGCTTGCTCTGGATCGTGGCCCAGGGTCAGAGCCCGGCCCTCGCCTCGAAGGTGAAGGTCCTGGTCGGGGCCGGCGACAAGAAACAGTTCGCCGACCTGGAAAAGCGGCTGCCCAACCTGGAGTTGGTAACGGCCGGCCAGGGTGGGATTGCCGGCGT
The DNA here is from genome assembly GCA_965116695.1 of Acidobacteriota bacterium. Classification (GTDB taxonomy): domain Bacteria; phylum Acidobacteriota; class UBA6911; order RPQK01; family JAJDTT01; genus JAJDTT01. Next base: position 4,246,937 of record OZ220706.1, on the reverse strand, counting down.
CATCGCCGACTGCCATGCCATCATCGGACTTCCCTACGGCCAAAAGGGCCAGGAAATCCTGCGCCAGGGAAAGAAACTGAGATGGGTGCACAGCACCAGCGCCGGAGTGGAAAAGATCGTCCACATTCCCGAATTGAGGGACAGCGACATCACCTTGACCAACGCCAAGATCATGATGGGCCCAGAGATCGCCGACCATGTCTTCGCCCTGCTGCTCGCCCTCACCCGGAATCTGAAAGAGTACGACCGGGAAATGGACCGCGGAAACTGGATGCGCGGGGCGACCAAGCTGCCCATGATCGAGCTCCGCCGCAAGACCATGGTGATCATCGGCTTGGGCGGCATCGGCTCCCAGGTGGCCCAACGCGCCGCGGCTTTCGACATGCGGGTCCTGGGCGTCGACCCCAAGGACATCCCGTTGAGCCGGGACGTAGAGGAAGTGGTGGTTCCGGACCAGTTGCACCGGGTCTTGCCGGAGGCCGACGTGGTGGTGAGTTGCGTTCCCCACACGCCCGCCTCGGAAGGAATGCTGGGACCCGCCGAGTTCGCCGCCATGAAGGATGGCGTCTACGTGGTGAACGTCTCCCGGGGCAAGGTGATCCGGACCGAAGCGCTGCTGGAGGCCCTGCAGTCGGGCAAGGTCCGGGCCGCCGGCCTGGACGTCACCGATCCGGAACCGCTTCCCGGCGACCATCCCCTCTGGAAAATGGACAACGTCATCATCACGCCCCACGTGGCGACCCGCTCCGCCCTGTCGCGCGTTCGGCTGGCGAATCTGATCCGGGACAACATCGAACGGTTCGCCACCGGCCGGCCCCTCCGGCACGTCGTCAACAAGGCGGCCGGGTATTGAGTGGCTCATTCATTCCGGATCGAACCCTTGCTGCTCCCTTCGCGTCAGGAAAGATAGGAAGATCGGAGGATTACACATGCAGACAAAGAGATTCTTGCTGATCTGGCTGGGGTTCGTAACCGCCGTCCCGGCACAGAACTACTTTCCCAAGAAGGACGCCGCGTTCGGGCAAGTCGTGGTGGGAGGCGGCTACCAGACGGTCATCAACGTCACCAACCGGGGAACGGAAACCTATGCCGGGACGCTGGACCTGTTCCGAACCGTAAACAATGAGAGCATGCCTTGGAACCCGACGATCAACGGCGTCCCCGTGCAAGACGGGGAACATGAAGTGGAGGTCCGGCCGGCGGAAACGGTCACGCTTCGTCTGACCGGGACTCAACTGGAGTCCGGGGCCGCCATCCTGCTCTCCGACAACCTGTTGCTGGACAATCTGATTGAGGCAAATCTCACCTATCTGATTCTCGATGGTGGTCAAGTGAGCGACAGCGTGGGCATCGCCCCGTCCAAAGAATTCTATCGGGCTGCCATTCCCTTCGAAGAGTTTTCGGAGACGGCCCTTGCCCTGGTCAATGGGGACATGAGCGGAGAGCGAAGGGCCAGGGTCGAACTGAACCTGCTCTCGTCAGACGGGAACCCGGTGGGGCCCACGCGAGTCATCGGACTGGGACCGCTCGCTCATTCGGCCAGGTTCCTGAATGAACTGTTCCCCGGCCAGACCCTGCAACGGGGAAAGGTCGAGATCGCTTCCGATTTTCCCATCTTCGGAACGGCTCTCACCTTCTCGGGCGGACAGTTCTCCAGCCTTCCGCTGGACCCGGCTCCGGTCACCTACTCGGTTCGTCTTGTGACCGGTGAACACTACGCCACTGGTGAACTTGCCATCTGGGCTGACGGCTCATTCATTCGCGGTTACATGATGATCTTTGGAAGGAACGGTCAGGATTTCGAGGTTCCCGAGTTCAGCTTGGTCAACGGCGAACTGGAGGATGACCGGTTCCGGCTTGCCTTCACGATTCTTCAAGATCCTTTCGACGACGAGGAGGTGACCATGTCGATGGGCCACGACCAATTCTCATTCGAGTCGAGCGCGGTCTCGGGTGATTGGATTGAACTGTTCCGGGACGACACGAATTTGAAGGGGACCTACGAACTCACACGCCGATAAGAACCGGGAAGTCAAACACGACCGGGAACTGTTTTCCGACGATTGAACCGGGCAAGGATTGTCTACATCTGTATAATGTAAGGCAATCATGAAGACACCTTCCTCGGATCCCACCTGCAGTTCCAGACATTCAAGAACGCGGCGATGGAGCCTACCGGCTCTGCTGAGTGCGTCCCTTATCCTGATTGCGGGATTTTCCTCCACATGGGTTTCAGCCGGCCGGGACCATCCGGCCCGGGTCAGCTTCATGGACGGCCGCGCCGCCTACGAAACTGCGGGTGACGTGGACTGGAACGAGTTGACGCTCAATCTGCCCCTGGTCGCCGGCGACCGGATCATGGGCCACCCCGGTTCGCGGGTCGAGGTGGAGTTGGGGGACGGAAACTTCGTCCGAATCTCCGGAGAGACGGATGTCCTCTTTCCGGAGTTGTCCCGGAAACAGACGATCCTGAAGCTTCATGAGGGCGACCTGATCCTGCGGGTGACCGACGTCAGCCGGATCCAGGTCGACCTGGACCAGGCTGCAGTCAAGATTCGCAAGAGGGGAATTTACCGGATCCAGGTCGATCCCGACGGCTCGATCCGCCTTGCGGTGCACGAGGGCCGGGCTGAAGTCAGCAGCCGGCACGGGAAGGAGAGACTGGAGACCGGGCAACAGCTGCTTCTGGACGCACGCCGGATCGGAATCCAGGCGCTGGCTCAGGACCTGGACGATTTCGAGCAGTGGAGCGGACAGCGGGACGCCGCCATGGTCGGCAGCCGTTCCGCCGCGTACCTGGGAGGTGTTGACTTCCCCGGAGTCCAGTCGCTGGACGAGCATGGCTACTGGGCTAACGCCGGCAGTTACGGGCACGTCTGGGTGCCGGACGCCTCAGTGGGATGGGCTCCGTTCCGATACGGGCGGTGGTGCTATCTTTCAACGGGGCTGACCTGGGTGAGCCATGAGCCCTGGGGCTGGCTCCCCTACCACTACGGACGCTGGATTTATTACGGGCCCATGAACCGTTGGGCGTGGGTGCCGGGTGGGTTCAACCGCTGGCGGCCGGCTCTGGTGGACTTCTACTGGGGAGGCGACTACTTCGGCTGGGCGCCTCAAGGCTACTACGGGAGGGGCATCGGAGGCGGAAGTCGGAACTCGGCGGTCCCAAACAATAACTTGCGGAATTGGAATCCGCGGGATCGCTCCAACGGCCTGACCGTCATTCACCGGAACGACTTGGGCCGGGAACCGACAAGGACCCGTGTCCTGGCCTCCGGCACCGTCGTGGGCGGTCTCAGGCAAGGTCTACCCAGAGACCTTCGGCGTTCCCGTGTCTGGAATCGTCGCTCCGCGGTTTCGAGGAGTGACGTCAGTTCCGCCAGATTGGCATCCCGGCCCACCGGGATGTCCCGGGAGAGAGTCGCGGGCGGCGGCTCTCGTCGCCCCAGCGTCGCCAGAAGTGGAACCGACGGCACGCGGACCCAGGCCCGGCAGTCCTTCCGGTCAAGGTCGTCGAGCCGTAGCTTTTCTCGCACTTCGCCGGCCTCCAGAGGGTCGTTCACTACACGAAGCAGCCGCAACGCATCCAGGCCATCGGTCTGGAGTTCGAGACGATCGAGACCTACGAACTCGCCGACCTTTACGAGTCCGTCGGGCCGGTCCTTTTCGCGATCCAGGTCACGGACACCGTCTTCCACGCCGACCTACAACAGGACGACTCCCACTTATCGATCTCCGGCGCCTTCGTTCAGCCGTTCGACCAGCCCACGGGTGCAGTCTGCTCCCAGGCAATCCGGATCTTCCGGAGGCGCGACCCGCTCCCGGAGCACCTCCCGCAGCCGGAACTGATTCAAGACTTGCTTGAATTGCGCGCAGTTGCGCAAGGACTTCACAATGGATAGAAACGGGCAACCCGGGTGGTTGCCCGTTTTCGTTTCAGGCATGTCAAAATGATGTTGACCGCCAGGATGCTGCGGCGGCCGATTGAACCGAGCAGCGATGCACTCCGTCTGAATGATGTGAGGCCATCATGAAAAACCCAACATCCAACCCAGTAGGCAGTTCCGACAACTCGAGGGCATGGCGAGGGGACCGGCTGGTTCCGTTGGCCGCGCTCCTGATCCTCACCATAGGATTTTCCACTACGTGGGTCGCGGCCGGCCGCGACCACCCGGCCCGGGTCAGCTTCATGGACGGCCGCGCCGCCTACGAGTCTTCCGGCGACGTGGACTGGAGCGAGGTGACGCTCAATCTTCCCCTGGTCAGCGGCGACCGGATCGTCGCCCACCCCGATTCGCGGATCGAGGTGGAATTGGGAGACAGCAACTTCGTCCGGGTCTCCGGTGAAACCGATGTCTTCTTTGCGGAGCTGTCCCGAAAAAAGACCCTCCTGAAGATTCACCAGGGAGACCTGATCCTCCGGGTGAATGATTCCGGTTCGGTCTATCTGGACATGGAACTGGCCGCGATGAGGATCCGCAAGAAAGGACTCTACCGGATCCAGGCCGATCCCGACGGCACGATGCGCCTGGTGGTCCACAAGGGCCGGGTCGAAGTCACGAGCCGGCATGGGAAGGAGAGAGTAGAGACCGGGCACGAGTTGCTCCTGGACGCCAGCCAGGTCGGCATCCAGGCGCTGGTTCGGGATCTGGACGACTTCGAACTCTGGAGCGGAAGACGGGACGCCCTGCTGGTGAGCAGTAAATCGACCGGATACCTGGGGGGCGTCAGCTACCCGGGAGTTCATTCCCTGGACCATCATGGCCGCTGGTATAACTACGGCTCCCACGGACATGTCTGGGTGCCCACCGTTGCGGTGGGATGGACGCCGTTCCGCCACGGACGGTGGTGCTACCTCGCCGGCGGGTGGACCTGGGTCAGCTACGAGCCCTGGGGTTGGCTGCCCTACCACTACGGGCGCTGGATCTACTACGGGCCCCGGGCCAGGTGGGCCTGGGTGCCCGGCGGATTCAACCGCTGGCATGCGGCTCACGTCGACTTCTACTGGGGAAACGGTTATGTCGGCTGGGCGCCCAGAGGCTACTACGGAAGGGGCCGCCGAGGGGGCGGCAACACGACCGTCGTGGTCAACAACAACATTTTCAGGAATTGGAACCCTCGGGACCGCTCCAACGGGCTGACCGTCGTTCACGGGCGCGATCTGGGAAGAGGACCAGGAAGGACCCGAGTCGTTGCGTCCAACGCCATCGTGGGCAGATTCCGGGAGGGGCTCCCCAGAGAACTGCGGCGTCCACGTGGGCGGGGACCGAATGCCGTCTATTCCGGAAGTGGCGTCCGTTCCTCGAGACTGGCATCCAGACCCACCGGTCGAACTCGTGATCGTGTCGCGGGCGCCGGTTCCCGGCGTTCCGGCGTCGCCAGGAGTGGTTCCAAAGGCTCGGTCGTCCGTGTCCCTTCCCGGCCATCGGCCGTGCGCCGTTCCGATCGATCCGGGCCCACCCGATCGATCGTTCGGCAACGGCCCGACTCCCGGCGGAGTGGGCGATCCGAAGTAAATGTCATCCGCACTCCGAACCGGGCGCCGCAAACGACCCGTTCCACTGCTCCGAGCCGGAGTCTTTCCCGGTCCTCGTCCGGTTCCGGAGGGTCTTTCACCACCCGCAGCAACCGTCGGTTGTCAATACCCCCGGTCGCCCGCCCGGACAGCGTTTCCAAAGGGTCTCGCGGCCGGACTCCATCCGGGCCGACGTTCGTCACCCGTCCCAATCGCACCGGGTCCACAGGGACCTTCTCCCGCCAGCGGTCCGATTCCCGGCAGCGCGGGCGGTCCGGTCCGAGCTTCAGCCGCACTCCGAACCGGACTCCGCAATCGTCCCGACCCTCTTCTCCGAGCCGAAGTATCTCCCGGTCCTCGTCCGGATCGCGCGGGTCCGTCACCAGACGCGCCCCCCGCAACCAGTCCAGGCCCTCCGTCTCCCGGTCGAGATCCACGTCCCAACGGTCGGCGTCACGCCCGGCGGTCCGATCCTCGTCGCGGTCCAGCTCTCGTCCTTCGGTGCAATCGCGTCCTGCCCCCAGGTCGACTCCCTCATATCGCGCTCCGTCGCCGCCGAGAAGCAGGCCTTCCGGTTCCCAGGTTCGGTCGGCACCCCGATCATCCGGATCTTCCAATCGCAGTTCCGGCTCTCGACGGTCATCCAGACGCGAACGTTGACTCCGGGTCGAACATAAGAGCGCAAACGGGCAACCTTGATGGTTGCCCGTTTGCGTTTCATGCCGCATGGACGCCGCGCCAGCCGTGTGTCTCGGCGACTTGCATCCTGATCGCAGTGTAGACTGAACCCGACCAATCCGGGTCAAGAACAGGTCCGATCAAGGCGTTCCCAGAGCTGAGATTGGCCATGCGATTCCAGGAGAGGCATTCCTATGCCAACGATGACGGGAGCCCGCTTTCTGGCCGAGACCCTCCACGGTTACGGCGTCACCCACTTCTTCTTCATGCCGGTGGTCATCCCCGAGGCCATGCCCGAAATGGAGCGGATGGGCATCACCAGGGTCATGACCCACGGCGAGAAGGCGGCCGCCTACATGGCCGACGGCTACGCCCGGGTCCGCCGCGGGATCGGCGTTTGCGGCGCCCAGTCGGTGGGCGCCCTGAATCTGGCCGCCGGACTCCAGGATGCCTATCTGGCCTGTTCCCCCGTACTCGCCCTGACGGGACGGCTTCCTCAGATCCGTCAGGACCGGAACGCCTACCAGGAAGTGGATCACACCGGACCCTTCACCGCCGTGACCAAGTACAGCAAGGCCGTGACCGCAGTGGACCACTTTCCCCGCTTTCTCCGTCAAGCCATTCGCGAAGCCACGACCGCGACGCCTCGACCCACCAACCTGGAGTTGTGGGGGATCTTCGGCGGAGAGGTGATGAGCGGTGAGGCCGACCTGGAGATCGTGGTGGAAGGGCCCTTCGCCCGAATTCCACCGTTTCGACCCGAGCCGGAGTTGCCGCCGGTGCTCGACGCCATCCGACTTCTGGTGGAGGCGAACCGGCCCATCGTGGTGGCGGGGGGCGGCGTGACCGTCTCCGGGGCGGGCCGGGAACTGGTGGAGCTCTCGGACCGGCTCCAACTGCCCGTCATCACCTCCCTGAACGCCAAGGAGACCTTCCCCTTCGACCACCCGCTGGCCGTCGGCGTTTCGGGCCAGTACTCCCGCACCTGCGCCAACCGCGCCCTGGCCGAAGCGGACCTGGTCTTCTTCGTGGGAAGCCATACCGGCGGCCAGGTGACCAATGACTGGCGGATCCCCCGGTCCGGAACCCGGGTCGTCCAACTCGACATCGATCCGGCCGAGTTGGGCCGGTCCTTTCCCATTTCGGCCGGCATGCAGGGGGACGCCCGGGCCGGACTGCGCAAGATGTTGGCCCATTGCGGCGGCGTCGAATCCTCGGAGCTGGCCCGGTCCCGCGCCGGGTGGATCGCCCGGATTCACCAACTGGTCCGGGAGTGGCGGGACGAAGTGGCGCCCCTGGCCAACACCGATCTGCTTCCCATGCGGCCGGAACGGCTGTGCACGGAACTGACCCGGCTCCTTCCGGATGACGCCATCCTCGTCTCCGACACCGGGCACTCGGGCATCTGGACCGGAACCCTGGTGGACCTGACGTCGGCGGATCAATCCTACATCCGCTGCGCCGGGTCGCTGGGATGGGGCATTCCGGCGGCCATCGGCGCCAAGTGCGCCGCCGGAGACCGGCCCGTCATCTGCTTCACCGGAGACGGAGGCGTCTGGTACCACATGACGGAATGGGATACGGCGCTCCGCTACGGCATCCAGATGGTGACGCTGATCAACAACAATGCTTCGCTGAACCAGGAGAAGGACCTCAACGAAAGGATCTACGGCGGACGCCAGCCGGGGTCCGATCTGCTCTGGAGGCTCACCGACGCCGACTTCGCCAAGATCGCCGAGTCCATGGGCTGCTTCGGGATCCAGGTCAACAAGCCCGGCGAGCTGGCCGGCGCCCTGGAGCAGGCGCTGGCTGCCGACCGGCCCGCCGTGATCGACGTGAAGACCCACATCGAGGGCATCGCACCCAAGGCCTGGGACTGAAGAGGGCTCCTCTGCCCCCCTGCCGAGTTGCCGAGTTGCCGAGTTGCCGAGAGAAAAGATATGTAGTAATGTACCTACACGCAGTTGGGAGGGAGAGGGTCCAACCTGTGGGGATAACGACCATTACCAGTAGAGAGTTCAATCAAGACGTGAGCAAGGCCAAGCGGAGGGCCGCGGCGGGTCCGGTTTTCATCACCGATCGCGGCCGTACGGCCCATGTTCTATTGACGATTGAGGCCTATCTCAAGATCACGGACGGGGAAGCGACCGTAGGCGAATTGTTGGCCATGCCTCAGGCCGCCGACATCGATTTCGAGCCGCCGCGCCTGAAGGGCAAATTGTTCGAAACAGTCGACTTGTCCTGATGTATCTCCTTGATACCAATGTCGTCGCGGAATTGAGAAAAGCGCAGTCGCCCAAGGTCGACAGGAACGTGTTGGCGTGGTCGAACAGCGTTCCCGTATCGAGTCTCCATCTGTCGGCAATCACTGTCCTGGAGCTTGAAACGGGCATCTTGTTGGTCGCGCGCCGAGATCCAACTCAGGGAACCATCCTTCGAACTTGGCTGGACGGCCATGTGCTGCCGACGTTCCTCGACCGGATTCTGCCGGTGGACACCTCGGTCGCAAGACGTTGCGCCAGACTCCATGTTCCGGACCCGCGCCCGGACCGGGATGCGCTCATTGCAGCGACGGCATTGGTGCACGGAATGACGATGGTGACCCGCAACGTCCGCGACTTCATCCCGACCGGTGTTGAAACGGTGAATCCTTGGGAGGAATGAAACGAAGCAGCGTTCCCCACGAGCTGGAATTGGCCGAGAGCCTGAATTCGGCATGCCGCTGGCTCCGGACCCTGATGGACAAGCGAGGAAGCGTCCGGGGGTCCGACGAAGCTTCACTCTACTACAAGGTTCCAGGCAGTCTGGCCGTCAACGGCGCCTTCGACGCGGCGTTTTCCTGCCTCGACTGGTTTGCCTCCCGTTTCCTGGGAAACCGCGGCCAACTGGCCATTCCGCCGGAGCAGGAGGCGTCCCGGTTCACCAACACCTACGACCGGGGCTGGATGGTCTGGGGCGCCGGGATCTGCGGCCGGTACGACATCGCCTTCCCGCTCGCCGAGGACATCCTCGCCTATCAGGACCGGGAGAGCGGCGGTTTCCTGGACAGAGCGGCGGATCTACGGGAGGGAGAAGGCGTCCAGCACGCCATGACCGCCGGATTTGCCGGCCTCGGACTTCTCTCCACCCGCCACGTTGCCGCCGCCCGGCGGGCGGGTGATTTCCTCATCGACCTGTTGAAGCTTCAACCCCACCCTCAAGAGGGGCTATATCTGGCGGCCAACCGCCGGGCGGACGGCACCCGGGAACTGCTCCTGAACCGGACCAGCAGGGACTTCGTGGACCGCGGCGGGCTCAAACAGCGGCCGGCCCGCCTGGGGCCGGTCCAGGTGCTGCTGGTGCGCCTTTACCGGTTGACCCGGGAGACTCGCTATCTCGACGCGGCGCGGACCTACACGGACGCCGTCCTGACCGGAAGAGACGGGATCTACGACTGCGTGGAATCCCACAAGTTCCTCTGGGGCCTCACCGAGCTGTACCAGGTGTCTTCGGAGGATCGCTACCGGGGGGCGGCCCGCCGGATCGCCGCCTACCTGATCCGGAGCCAACAGCCGGACGGGCAGTGGTGGGGCGACGCCGTGGGCGGCGGAAAACCGGGCCAGTCGCTGGACCTCCGGCTCAACACCACCTGCAACGCCCTGGTGGGACTGGCCGCCTACCGTTCCTGGACCGGACGCTGAGATTCGCCTGCCGGCGAATGCGCCCTCACGGGCTCCGTCAAGCCAGCCAGGGCCGCACAGGCGAAGTGCGATAGACGAGTTGCAGGATATTGTCCTCCGGGTCCCGGAAAAACGTCAGCTTGGTGCCGTTCGGCAGCTCCCGGGTCGGGTCGACTGCAATCCCCTTCTCCTGCAGATCGCGGCGAGAGGCGTCCATGTCCTCCACCAGGAACGCGATGTGCCGAATTCCGGCGTCGTCGTCCTCTTTCCGGGTCCGGGCCTTCCCGTTGGAATTGAGGATCTCGAGCAGAGCTCCACCGGACAGGCCCAGGAAGTGATAGTCGATTTCCGTGTCGCCGAGAACGACGGTCCCTTTCGACAGGAGCTCGAAACCCAGGGTCCGGCAGTACCAGTCCGCCAGGCCCTCAGGATCGTCCGCCACGATTGCCACATGTTCCAGAACCTTCATGTATCTAGTTCCTCCAGGAATATTTCGACGCCAGTATTTGGATCACGGATTGGGAGGAGAGGTGCAAATCAGAATCTCCATGGTCTCATCTCCCGTATTCTCGACGCCATGTTCGCACCACGGCGGCAGATGGATGAAGGTCCCCGCGCTCACCGGGACCTGTTTCCCCGCCAACGTCATGGTCCCCTGCCCCTTCAGGATGACGTAGCATTCCTCGGTGTGGTGGCTGCCCACCCCCAGAACGACGTGGGGCGGGACGAAGAACATGACCATTCCCATGTTCTCGGCCGGGGCTCTGGGATTGGACGGATGCACCACGCGGACCCCGATTCCCTCGCAACCCGGATACTTGACGGGAACGCCGTCCTGCACGGTGACGATGTTGGGCTCCACGAGTTCGTCCGGCTTCGGAATCGGCGGCTCCCCTTCATATCCCCGGAACTCGGTGATCTTGGCCATCTGCAATCTCTCCGTATCTTTTGCCCGGTTACCAGTCCCGAGTATATCCGGCGGTCCACCCGCCATCGACCGTCAGGACCGCTCCGTTGATGTAGCTCGCTTCCGGCGAAACCAGGAAGAGCACCGACCAGGCGACTTCCAGCGTCTCGGCCGGACGTCCCAAAGGAATATGGGCCAGCAGGCTCGCGGCGTTCTCCGTGTAGACCCCGTCGGCGCCGTAGAAGAGTTTCCTGGTTCCCCGGGTCAGTGTGGAACCGGGCGCCACCGCGTTGACCAGTATGCCGTGGGGACCCAACTCCAGGGCCATGGAGCGGGTCAGATTCACCACGCCCGCCTTCGCTGCGACGAAAGCGCTCTGCAGCCGCAACGGCACCAAGCCGGCAACGGACGAAATGTTGACGACACGGCCCCCGCGGTTGCGGAGCAGCGCGGGGACCGCAGCCTTGCTGACGACGTAGACGCCGGTCAGGTCCACCTCCAGGATCCGGCTCCAGTCTTCCTCCCGGAACTCGTGAATGGGTACCCGCCCGCCAAGGGTGTTGATTCCGGCGTTGTTGATCAGAATCGAAAGCCTGCCCCACTTCTCCTCCACCCGGTCGACGGCCCGCTTCATTTGCCCGGAACGGCTCACATCTCCCTCTATGGCGAACGCAGCGGTTCCCGACTCCCTGATCCCAGCCGCGGTCTTTTCGGCCGCATCCGGATCGAGATCCACGATGGCCACCCGGGCACCGTTGGCCGCCAGAAGCCTGGAGATGGACTTCCCGATGCCTTGTGCCCCGCCGGTGACCAACGCCACCTGGTTCTTGAGATCGACCTTCAAAGCTCCCTCCCGCGGCTTCCGTTGCCGTGCCGTATCTCTGTCCAGCCTCCATGATCGACCGGTCAGGGCCGGGAACAACCGATACCGTAGACTCGCGCCCGTTCCAGGTACAGCTTGAGGCGAAAGGGTTTCAGCACGGCGTCACCCAGGCTGGGCCTTCCCTTCCACCGGAGCAACAACCGCGGGCCTTTTCCGCTGATGGGGACACTCTCCTGCCTCGAGAAGCCGGGAATGACCTTCCCGTCCGCATCGAGCAACTCGGCGCGGATCGATCCGCCGGAAGCATCTCCGCTCACATAGAGGGTCTCCCGCGATCCCCCGACCGCCAGCGGATGGGTCGTGAGGGTTCCCCGGGTCGCGGCCTCCCAGGCGACGAACCCTCCCTGATCCAGAAACGCCACACCGATTCCGGGCCGGCCTCCGGCACCGTGGCCGATATGGTCGCCCCGATAGTAGATGGCCGTGTCTCCCGCGATGGAGACCTCCGACGGCGACGGGTAGATGGATCCAGCGTCCCACTCTCCTACCGAGCCCAGAGGAAGGAAAGGAGCACGAAACCGGTGCCAGGCGATTCCATCCCGGCTGACGGCCAACTGACCGAAGAGCCGGTCAGCGGCCCGATCGAAGGCTGCGGTGTAGAGGACATAGGTATCCGCGGCGCGGCTGTACTTGAAGACGCCGGGCGTGTAGAGGTCGAAGTCTCCGGGATCGTCTCCGTCCGGTCCATGCACGCTCATGGGATGAGACCAGTGGAACGCGTCGGGACTCGTGGCGCGGGCGATGAACCGCCTTCCCAGTATGCGGGTGCGGAAGTACCCCACGTACTGTCCCACCCGGTCATCCCAGAAGAAGATGTTATGGGTGTCGAATCCTCCATGGAGGTTCACCCGGGCGTCCGTCTTCCAGCGCAGGCCGTCCGCCGAGTAGGCGATCCCCACGCCGCGGCCCTGAAAATCCCAGAGATGAAACATCATCTTGTAGCGTCTGCCCGGATCCGGGTCGGCTCGATCCTTGATGACCCAGTAGACCTTGTTGCGAGCCCCTTCCGGACCGGCGAAGACGATGTTGTTCTCCCGGGAACCGCGGCTTTCGACGATTCCCAGGATCGGCTTCTCCCAGACCAGTCCATCACCGGAGGTGGCGTACAGGCAGCGCCCCTGCTCCAGGTTGGGACCCCGGAGTTGCCCCGGATTGAGGCGGGACTCGTACCACATCTTGTAGAGCTTCTCCTCTCCGTCGTAGATGACGCAGGCGTACCCGACGGAACCGGCCTCCCAAGGACGATCGGCCACGAGGATCGGGTTGCCCGGATGCTTCCTGACCTTCCCCATGACCCGCTGCAGACCCTGGGACCGGGCGACCACGCGATGGTCGTGGAGAAACAGGGACTCCATGCGGCCCCAGCCTCCGACCCGTTGACCGACATGGACGAGTCGAGACTCGCCGGCCGTTTCCCGCATTCCTTTCCCGACGGCCAAGGTCGCCGGCGGCGTCCAGAGGGCGAGAAGAGGCAGGCACCAGAGGAACGTGGCAGGTCTCACGATATTCTTCCTACGACGATGTCATTTGAGGTGAGCGCGGCTGGCACGGCAATCAGGTCGGGCCGTCGGCCGCTCTACTTCGGAAAATGGTCGGGGCAGAGGGATTTGAACCCCCGACTTCCTGCTCCCAAAGCAGGCGCGCTACCAGACTGCGCCATGCCCCGCCACGACCGAGAATTGGAGAATATCACACGGTGTTCCGCCGGCAGCAGGCAAGCCCCTTGTGCACCGTGCGCTTGGGTTAGAATGTTCCTTTACAGCGAAAGTGGCGGAATTGGCAGACGCGCCAGATTTAGGATCTGGTGGGGTTACTCCCCGTGGGGGTTCGAGTCCCCCCTTTCGCACACCTTCCTGCAATAGAGTGTCAATGTTCATTGACAACGATCGCGCATCTGCCGTGATTCCTCGCGGACCGATCCTCGTTCCAGCGCTGGCCGACGCATGTCACTCTCGCGGTGCTGGGCAAGCCCAGACCCAAATCGAGACCGATGACCCGATTCGGAACCACCCCGGTTGGCCACCCCCGAACCCACTCTCTCCGAGCGGCCGGTGCGCAGGAGTAAGGCTCCGGAAGGAGGGGACATGAGGGCACCAGGGCTTTCGATGGCCACTGGCAGGTCGGAGGGGACCTTGAATTATTGTCGGTAAAGTACGTTACCGTAAATGGTTGTGGCCGGACCGCTGCCCGATCTCGCCCTCCTCAAGCTCGTCCGTGACGACGTCGCCGCGCCAGCGTTCCCTCCGGTGCTCCAGCGCGCCGGCCTTGCGGCCTGCTTCGCGGCGGACGAGTTCTTCTCGGCCCGGATCTCGAACCCGGAGACGCGCCGCGCCTACGCCCGGGCCGTCGGGTGGTTTCTCGAGTTTTGCGAGCGTGAGGACGTGGAGCTCCACCGCGTCACGCCCGGCCTGGCCGGCCGGTTCCTGCGCGACCTGCCCGTCTCGGCCGCCACCAAGAACCAGGCGTTGGCCGGATTGCGGCATTTTTTCGACGCCCTGGTGACCCGCCACGCCGTCGTTTTGAACCCCTTTCACTCGGTCCGGGGGATCCAGCACCAGGTCATCGACGGCAAGACGCCGGGGAGCGAGGCTCGTTATTTTCAGTTAACGGCCCTTTTCGTCTCCCCCTTTCCCCTCTCTGTGCTTGGGACTCTAGGGAGTTCCGGGAGCTTTGTAGACCACGATCGCGTCGCTCTTGGTGACGGCCCCAACGGCAATGCCCATCACAGTCCCGATTCCAGCAACCACTGCAGGGATGCCCAAAAAGAACACCTCTACTCGTAGGTTTTCTCCTCTAGCTCGATTAGCTTCAGTAAGGAGGAGGGTCCCCACTCCAATTGCAGCTCCAGTTGCGGCTCCGATGATCGCTCCTTTCCGGGCGCCCTTTGCCGCGCCACCCTTCTTCTGAGTTGCAATCGTCCAGATGTCCGCCTTCGGAATCACCGCCCGAGCGAAGTGGGTCCCGAGCTCCACATCTGATGCGGACAGGCCTTCGAAGGTCCCTGCGACCTGATCTCCGTTCTTGAGTTCCACCGTGATGGGTGTTCCCAACTCCAGAGCAGAGACTTTCTCCCAGCGGCCTGGGATCATCTCCGCCTGGGCTGGCATAGAGATCAATCCCGCCAGCATCAACAAGACGAATTGGATCCGGACTGACTTCATGGTTTGGAATCTCATCGCGGCACCTCCTTCTGCCTGGGTCTCCTGCCCCCCGTGGGGCCTCCCCACAGAGGGCAGGAGGTACGCATCAGGAAATGTGAATTTTTCGCTGGAAGGGGATCAGCGCGCCCGGAGATGGCCACGGCACCTAGGAGTCTGCGCCGTAGAAACAGCGTCTCATAATGATGGGAGAATGCACGACGGAGGTACTGGATGCCGCCGACGTTTCGTCCCTATCAACCGAAGCAGAAGCTACTGTTACCGCCGGACCTGCGGGAGTGGTTGCCGGAGGGCCATTTGGCGTACCACGTGAGCGATCTGGTGGATGGACTGGACCTGACGGCGTTTTACGCACCGTATGAAGGGGATGGACGGCGTAACACGCCGTATGAGCCGCGGATGATGGTGAAGCTGCTGGTCTACGGTTACGCGACGGGGGTGTTTTCGTCTCGGCGGATCGCGAAGAAGCTGGAAGAGGACGTGGCGTTTCGGATGCTGGCGGCGGGGAACTTTCCGGCGCATCGGACCATTTGCGAGTTTCGTCGCCGACACTTGGAGGACTTCCGGAAGCTGTTCGTGGAGGTGGTGAGGTTGGCCGGGGAGCTGGGGTTGGTGACGTTCGGAAAGCTGTCGATCGATGGGACCAAGGTGCGGGCGAATGCGAGCAAACGCAAGGCGATGACGTACGAGCGGATGGAGCGGGCGGCCCGGCGTCTGGAGGCGGAGATCCGAGACCTGATGGGGCGAGCGGAGGAGATCGATGCCGAGGAAGATGCTCGCTACGGGGAGGATCAGCGGGGAGACGAGATCCCCCAAGAGTTGCGGCGGCGCCAGGATCGACTGGCGGCGATTCGGGCAGCCCAAGCGCGGCTGGAGGCCCGGCAACGGGCGGCGGACGACGCCCGGGGACGGAAACCGGGACAGGATCGGAATCCGAAGGGCGGGCGACCGTACAAACGAGCTTATGGAGAACCGGATCCGAAGGCGCAGAGCAACTTCACGGATCCGGAGAGCGGGATCATGAAGACCAGCACGGAAGGGTACCAGCAGTGCTACAACCCGCAGGTGACGGTCGACGGGGAGAATCAGTTGCTGGTGGCGAACGAAGTCACGGCCAACGCGAGTGATCAAGGTCAGATGATCGCGCAATTGGACGCGGTGCAGGCGACGTATGGGGAAGTCCCGGAGACGGTCCTGGGGGATGCCAACTACGCCAACGAACGGGACTTGGCCGAGCTGGAGGCACGGGGGATCGACGGGTATGTAGCGCTGGGCCGAGAGGGGAAGCTCCCGACCCAGACCGGAGATCCGAAGCGAGCACCGGCGACGAAGCGGATGGCGGAGAAATTGGTGACGGAGGCCGGGCGGGCGACCTACGGGACGCGCAAATGGCTCTCGGAAGCGCCCCACGGCTGGATCAAAGAGGTGTTGGGATTTCGGCGTTTCAGCGTTCGAGGACTCCAAAAAGTGCAAGGGGAGTGGGACTTGGTCTGTCTGGCGCTGAACGTCAAGCGGCTGCAAGCCTTGATGGCAACGTAAATGAGGAGTCTTGCGCTGGAAATGGCCCTCCACGGGACCTCAACCGAACCCTTCGCCACGGTCAGGCCCAATCCGAACCGGTTTTCTTGTCGAAATAGTGGGGCCTCGGTCGTGGATCCGTCCTGCCCACCGGAAATTTATGCCCGGCAGGGTTCATCGAAGCAAAGATCACCGGCCCGCGTCGTTACGCAGGTCTTCTGCGGCGCAGGCTCCTAGAGGTCCGAATCATACGTGGCAGGGGAGTCGACGCCCGTTAATTTCAGTTAACGGACCCTATCTGTTGCCGCCCTTCCGACTTTCTATGGAATTCTAAGGGCGTTCGGGAGCCTTGTAGAGCACGATCGGCTCGCTTTTGATCGCGGAATCGGTCATCAAGCCGACTCCCAACCCGACTGCTGCGCCAATCATGGTGAAATACAGCTTTCCACCTGTACTGAAATCGGAATGCTGGTTCGCTAATGCGGCCATGAAACCAGCTCCGATCCCAGCGCCAATGCAGGCTCCTTCACTCAGGTCATCCTTCGGCTGAGTTGAAATGGACTGGATGTCCACCTTGGGAATCATCGCGGAAGCGGAGTGGGTCTCAAGTTCCAACTCCGACGCGGACAGGCGCATAAAGCGCCCCTCGATATGATCCCCGTTGTTGAGGTCCACCGTGATGGGCGTTCCCAACTCCAGCTGGGAGATCTTCTCCCAGCGGCCGGGGATCACCTCCCCATGGGCTGACAGGGAGATCAATCCCGCCAGCATCAAAGAGACGAGTTGGATCCGGCAGGATTTTGTTGTTTGGGATCTCATCACGACACCTCCTTCTGCCTTGCTCTCCGGCCCCCCCGTGGACCGTTCCCACAGAGGGCAGGAGGTACACATCAGGAAATGTGAGTTTTTCGCCGGAAGGGGCTCACGAAAGTCAGGAGTGACCACGGCGTGTGGAGTTCCAAATCACTTGGAATCGTTCGGTTCTTCGGCTTTGACCGCGGCCGGACCTGGCGGCCGCGGCAAGTCCCTGTGCTCAGGCGGAACTTCGTAAATCCTTCCCATGCGTGAGCCGATGAAGTATGGGATCGAAATTGGGCCGGACAGAATGAGGTTGGCGAGAAAACCTTCTGCTCGCGTCATATCCCCGCTGAGGGGAAGCAGGGCACCCAGACCAGCGGTAAACAAAATGGAGGCCCATCCGGGCCAACGCTTCACGAACGGCCGATAGGTCATCACCTTGCGCAAATCCGACTTCTGAAACGTTCGGGTTCTCGGATCCGTGTGGATGCGCTCGGTGAGTTCCAGGGTGACAGAGTCCTGCGTAGCCGATAGGAACCGACCTTTGATCTTCTTCCTTCCTTGGGGCGCTTTATCTTCATACAGTTGGACCTCTGCCTTGGTCCCCGGCTTCACGGCTTGGACCTTGGGCCAAGTGGGCAGGGGACCCACGGACCACCCGCCGCAGCCTGGCACACTCGCAAGAAGCAACAGGGGGACGAGTCCCGTCGCCGTCATGTTCCTGAGCCATCCTCCATTCGATCTCGTCGGACTTCTCATGGCATCGACCTCCTCCGGGTGGGAATGATCCCGTCAGGGGTCAATGCGATTTTGGTGTCCGGATGGGCTCACCAGGTTGGAGAAAAAGAGGCGCTCGAGTGCCTCTTACGGCGGGGAATATGGGCCGTCAGGATCGTGGTTTAGAATACGATAAAGTATATTATTGGACTCTATTATGAGCGCCCGGGAACTCGTCCCGAAAAACCCCGATTCGCCCTCGAAAAACCGGCTCGAAGGGACCTTTCCGGCGGTCCTCGTGCGCGCCGGCCGGGCCGCCTGCTTCGCCGCGGACGAGTTCTTCTCCGCGCGGATCTCCAACCCCCACACTCGCAGAGCCTACGCCCGGGCCGTCGGCCAATTTCTCGTCTGGTGCGAGGACCAGGGCCTGGAGCTGCGACAGGTCACGCCCGGTCAGGCCGGCCGGTTCCTGGAGCAGTTGCCGGGGGGCGCGGCCACCAAGAACCAGGCCCTCGCGGCGCTCCGGCATTTCTTCGACGCCCTCGTGGCCCGGCATGCGGCCGTATTGAATCCCTTTCAGTCGGTCCGGGGGGTCAAGAATCCGTTCGGCGAGGGCAGAACGCCCGAGGCCTCCGTCCGCCAAGCCCGGAAACTTCTCGCCTCCATCGACACCGGCCATGTCATCGGCCTTCGGGACCGGGCGGTCCTGGGAACGCTCATCTACACCGGCGCCCGCGTCGGCGCGCTTTGCCGGCTCCGGATCCGGGACCTGCGGGACCACGGCAACCACCGGGCGCTGCAATTCGCGGAAAAAGGAGGCAAGGTCCGGGAGATCCCGGTCCGCCACGACCTGGACGAGTGGATCGCGGCCTACATCGCTGGCGCCGGCCTGAGCGTCGCGCCCAAGGACTCGGGGCTGTTTCGCGCCGGCCAGGGGCGCGGCAGAGCCCTCACCGAGCGGCCGCTGTCGCCTCACGCCGTGGAACGGATGCTCAAGCGGCGATTGCGGGACGCCGGCTTGCCGGAGATCCTCTCGCCCCACTCGTTTCGCGTCCTGGTGGTCACGGATCTGCTGAGTCAGAACGTGCCGCTTGAGGACGTCCAGTACTTGGCCGGTCACGCCCACCCCCGCGCCACCCAGATCTACGCCCGGCGCCGCCGGCGCGTCAGCCGGAAACTCGTGGAGCGGATCTCCGTCTGAAGGCCATGTGCGGACACCGAGACGGATTGGTCTCCCGAGCGGAAGACCGGGTGGGCCTCCGGTCGCGTGAGCGTCTGATAAGATTCCCTTATTACATCCCGGCGTGAATAGACCGTCGATGCGATTGATCGGACAGAGTGGCGCGTCGAAGCCGGCGTGGGTCCGAATGCGAGGTCCAAAAGCATCGAAAGGAGGTCCAGATGCAGAAAAATCTCAGCAAGGTTGGGCTGATCATCCTGATGGTGCTGGTGGTCATGTTCCTCTACAACCATGTTACACAACGAGATGACGCAACCATTCCGGATGAGCTGACGAACGAGAAGGTCACACGGTCTCCTGAGACAACCCCTCCACCTCCACCGGGACGCTCCGACAGGACATTCGAAAGACCGGTGCTACCCCTTGAGCACCGCTCCGCGGCCAAGCGGGAGGGCGAAGGCATCGGGAAAGATGCCTTTGACCTGATGATGGAGAGTTTCGAACCTTGCAACGAGTTGCTCGAGGAGGCCGTCTCGCAAGGAAACCCCAATCCGAATACGGCGGCACTCGGGGGATGCAATGACTTAACGCCGCTACACATCGCCAAGAACATCTCCGAGATCCAGTCCCTGCTGGATGCCGGGGCGGACCCCAATGTTCAAGATGCACAAGGCAGGACGCCGCTTCACATGGCCATGATTCAGTACAGTGGCGAGGAGGTCATGATGGCGCTCCTCAACGCCGGGGCCGACCCGGACATTCTTGACAACAAGGGCCGTGATGCCGCCATGGCCCTGATGCAGAGACTTGATCCTCAGCAGGCCAGCCACGTCCAAGCCCTCATGTGGGCCGAAGTCCAGGCCGAGGCAAAAGGGATGACGATGGATGAGTTCTACAAGGCTCATCCTCATTTGAAAACCAGAATCGACAGCTACAAGCCAAGGGACCAGAGGCTCGAGAATCGCATGTTGGTCGAACTGAGGAAGGCCGGCAGCTTCGGTCGGGCGTTGAGGCAATCCTTCCAGATGAATCCCGCGGAGAGACGCGAGTTCATGAATCGAGTTTTTGACGACCAGCGAGACCGAATTCTGATGCGCACGCCCGGCCCATAGCGAAGGGTTCTTGGAACCGGCGGACCCTTTGATCGGCCGGGGGCATGGATGAAGGCCGGACCAAGCGGGACAGGTTCAGTCCGGAGCCCCCTCCGAGAGAGCCTTCCGGGCGCCCAGCCGGCGCAGCAGGTCCGCGGTCTCGCTTTGGACCGGAAGTGGCGGAGAACCGGGATGGAAGTAGTGCCGGGCGACGAACAGCGGCGTGTGCCCTTTCCGGTTGCTCACGTTCACCTGGGCGCCGCGGTCGACCAGCAGTTGCACCAGTGCGGGGGACTTGATGCGGGCGGCGCCGTGGAGCGCCGTGTTTCCGGCCTGGTTGGCGGCATTCACCTCGCCTCCCAGCTCCAGGGCGAGCCGGACCGCGCGTAGCGACTGTTCTTCCGTCACCCGGCTCTCGGTCAGGTTTCGACCCACGCCGGCCGCTGCCATCAGGGGTGTGGTCCCGTCATCGGCCGCCAGACGCGGGGAGGCGCCCGCCTTCGCCAGAACCTGCATGACGCCGGCGTCTCCGGCCCTGGCCGCCAGCAGGAAGGGGGTCGCCCCCGCCGGCCGCTGCCGGTCGGCGGAGTAGCCGAACCGCGGGGGATGCTTCCGGAGCCGGGCGTCGGGGTCGGCTCTCCGCGCCAGCAACGCGGCAATCAGTTCAATCTTGCCCTCCTGCAGGCCTCGCATGGCGCCCCACTCGTGCTCGGGTCGCGCCACGATCCCCTTGGGACCGGTCATCTCCGTTTCCCAGGTGCCGGCGGCCCAGTGCAGTGCCGTGTATCCCGAGCCGTCGGCATTCGGGTCCGCCCCCTGTTCAAGGAGCCAGAGGGCAAAGGGCACATGGCCGCGGACGGTTGCCACCACGAGCGCACTCTCACCGCTGGAAGCCGTCTCATTCGGGTCCACTCCCGCCGCCAACAAGGCTCGGGCACCGTCCAGGTCTCCGGTGCGAGCGGCAAACAGCAGAGGCGTGAAGCCGAACCTGGAACGTGCGGAAACCCCTGCGCCATGCTCGATCAGGGTGCGGGAAACTTCCGCATGTTTCTCCGCAAGCGCCCACATCAGCGCCGTCTGCTCCTCCACGGGAGTCTTGGCGTTCACCTCCGCGCCATGCAGCAGCAGGAGCTTGACCGCGTCCACCGAGCCGCTTCGGGCCGCATGCATGAGAGGAGTCTCGCCGCTGGAGGGAACGGTATTGGGATCGGCTCCGGCGCCAAGCAGGACCCTGACCAGGGGAGCGCTCCCGTTGATGCACGCCAACCAGAGCGGTTGGACGCCAAGATCGTTGGCAGCCTTCACGTCGGCTCCGGCGCCGAGCAGCAGGAACGCGTTTTTCAGGTCGTCCCGATGGGCCGCCCAGTGCAGGGCAGTGGAGCCGTCGGCCTGACGCTGGTTCACGTCCGCATGCGCGGCCAGCAGGGACCGCAAGGCCTCTCCGTCCCCCGACTTGGCCGCCTCCACCAAACGATTCGGGGAGATCCGGGCGGCGGCCGGAGAAACTTGAAGCAACAACACCAGGCAGAACGGGACGATACGGCCCAGGGAACGGAACGCTGGTCCGATAGGCGGCCGGCGGAGGCGGAAGCCACGGTTTCTGATTGGTTTGAATTTCATCCCAGCCGGACCCATGCGATGCGCTTGCGGGCCATCGCGGGCCGTCGCCATAATACTTCGAAAAGAGCCGGTCGCGAATTTATGAATTCCAGGATGATCGCCGCCTGTCTGGGACTCTGCCTGGCCGGGACCCCACAACTCCACGCGGCAGTCCCAGGGATCTTCGGGAGTCCCGGCACCGGAACCGAACGGCCATTCCCCGCGCCTGTCCCACCGTCACCGAACCCCTACCGGACGCTCCTGGACCGGTACTGCACGAGTTGTCACAACCGGCAACTCCAGACCGCGGGAGTCGAGCTCGATGATTTGGATCTCGCCCGGGTCGGTGACGATGCTCCGGTCTGGGAGAAGGTGGTTCGCCAGCTCAGAACCGGGGTGATGCCGCCGCAGGGGATGCCGCGTCCGCCGGCTGAGGACCGCTCGGCGTTCAGCGCCTGGCTGGAGTCCGCGCTCGACAAGGCGGCGGAGGGTGATCCCGACCCGGGCCGGCCGGCATCCTACCGCCTCACCCGGACCCAGTACGCCAACGCCGTTCGGGACCTCCTGGCGCTGGAGATCGACGGTCCATCGCTGCTGCCGCCGGACGATCCGGCGTTCGGTTTCGACAATGTCGCCGATTCCCTCACCTTCTCTCCATTGCTCCTGGAGAGATACCTGTCGGCGGCCCGGAAGATCAGCCGGCTTGCCGTCGGTGACCCCACGATGCAACCGGCAGCCGCCACCTACACGCCTTCGCCCCTGGCGGTGCAGTCCGGACGCATGAGCGAGGAACTCCCGTTCGGTTCCGGCGGAGGACTGGCGATCCGTCATCATTTTCCGCTCGACGGCGAGTACGTGATGACGATCTCGCTTCAACGGCGCCGGACCAGCCGGCCCCGGCAACTGGACGTCCGATTGGACGGGAAGCGGCTCCGCCTCATTCGCCTGGACGGCCAGGACGGCCGTTCCGCATACGGGCAGCCGGCGGCCCCGGATCTGAGCGTCCGGTTTCCGGCCGAGGCGGGGACCCGAAGCGTAGGCGTTTCCTTCCTCCGGAGAGCGCCGGCGCCTGAGGGATTGGGCCCCGCACGGCTCCCTGTGGGCAGTCTGCGCGGCGGCTATTCCGATTTGGGAGTGCGCAGCGTCCGGATCGACGGCCCCTTCCGGGTCACGGGGCCCGGCGACACTCCCAGCCGCAGGCTGGTCTTTATCTGCCGTCCTCTCTCGGTGGAAGAATCTGACGAGCTGGACTGCGCCCGGCGGATCCTGGCCCACCTGGCTCGCCGCGCCTACCGGCGGCCGGTGACGGCCGGCGACGTCGACTCCCTGCTCGAGTTCTACCGGCAGGGCCGAAGCCGAGGCGGCTTCGACTCCGGCATCCAGGCGGCGCTGGAAAGGATCCTGGTCGATCCGGAGTTCCTGTTCCGGGTGGAGCGGGACCCGCCGGCGGCGGCTCCGTCAACCCCCTTCAACCTCGGCGGCCTGGATCTGGCTTCCCGCTTGTCCTTCTTCCTCTGGAGCAGCGTTCCCGATGAGGAACTGCTCCAGGCCGCGATTGCCGGGAAGCTGAGCGATCCCCCAGTCCTGGAAGACCAGGTGCGGAGGATGCTCGCCGACCGCCGCTCCCGGACCCTGGTGACGAACTTTGCGGCCCAATGGCTGCATCTCCGAAATCTCCGCGCCGTCACGCCGGACGAGAACCGCTACCCGGAATGGGACGACAATCTGCGCGAGGCGCTCCGGCGGGAGACGGAGCTGTTTCTACAGAGCCAGTTGGCCCGGGACCGGAGCGTGACGGAATTGCTGGACGCCGGCTACACCTTCGTCAACGAACGCCTGGCCCGGCACTACGGAATCCCCCACGTCTATGGAAACCGGTTCCGGCGGGTGGACCTGGACGATGACCGGCGCCGGGGCCTGTTGGGCCAGGGCAGCCTCCTGACCGTCACTTCGTACGCCACTCGCACCTCGCCGGTGCTGAGGGGCAAATGGCTGCTGGAGAATGTTCTCGGAACCAAAGTGCCTCCGCCGCCGGCCGACGTGCCGGAGTTGCCCGAACCTGGCGAGGCGGCGCGTCCCGCCTCGCTGCGGCAACGCATGGAGCAGCACTCCCGGAACCCGGCCTGCTCCAGTTGCCACCGCCTGATGGACCCCCTCGGTTTCGCGCTGGAGAATTTCGATGCCACCGGCCGCTGGCGGGACTACGGCCAGGACGGCGTTCCCATCGATTCCCTGGCCACCCTGCCGGACGGGGCCACGATCCACGGTCCGGCCGGCCTCCGGAGCCTGATACTGAGCCGGCGGCGGGAGTTCGTCGAGAATCTGACCGGCAAGCTCCTGACCTACGCCGTGGGCCGCGGCGTCGAACACTATGACATGCCGGCCATCCGTGAGATCATGAGGGAAGCGGCGCCGTCCGGCTATCGCTGGTCGGCGCTGATCCTGGGCATCGTCAAGAGTCGGCCGTTTCGGATGAAAAGGTCCGCACCATGAGGATCATCCGCAAGCTCTCCCTGCCCCGCCGCACCTTCCTCCGCGGCCTGGGCGCCGCCATCGGACTGCCCCTGTTGGACAGCATGGCGCCGGCCCTCTCGCCCCGACGCGCCGGGGCGAACCCACCGGCCGACCGGTTGGGAGTGGTCTATGTGCCTCACGGGGCGGTAATGGAGAATTGGACTCCTGCCGCCGGAGGGGCCGAGTTCGAACTGACCCCGATCCTGAAACCGCTGACCCCGTTTCGGGACCGCCTGCTGGTCTTGACCGGACTCAGCAACGAGCCGGCCGTATCGTTGCCCGGCGAGCCGGCCGGTGGACACGGACGGATCGGGGGAGCGTTCCTGACCGGCGTGCACGTCAAACCGACCGAAGGGGCGGGAGTCGAAGCCGGAGTCTCGTTCGACCAGATCGCGGCGGCGCAGTACGGGCAGCACACCCAACTGGCTTCACTGGAACTGGCCCTGGAGGCGACCGGCCTGTCGGGGGCCTGCGACGTCGGCTACAGTTGCGCCTACATCAACACCCTCTCGTGGCGCAATTCGACCACGCCCCTCCCCACGGAGAACAACCCGCGCGCGGTCTTCGAGCGCCTCTTCGGAGACCACGAGAGCACCGACCCGGCCGCGCGGATCCGCCGGATCCGGACCAAACGGAGCATTCTCGACTCGGTCACGCGGAAAGCGGCCCGGCTGCAGGCGCGGATCGGCGCCGGCGACCGCAACAAGCTCGCCGAATACCTGGACGCGGTCCGGGACGTGGAGCGGAGAATCCAGATCGCGGAAACCCAAACCGGCCGGCAGGCGGCGGTGCTGGAGCTCCCCGCCGGGATCCCCGGCAGCTTCGAAGAGCACGCCAAGCTGATGATCGACCTCCAGGTCCTAGCCTACCAGTCGGACCTCACCCGGGTCATCACCTTCATGATGGGCCGGGAGCTGAGCCAGCGGACCTATCCCGAGATCGGAGTCCCGGATCCGCACCATCCCCTGTCCCACCACCAGTACGATCCGGAAAAGCTGGAGAAGCTGACCCGGGTCAGCATTCTCCACATGCGGATGTTCGCCTATTTCCTGGAGAAGCTGCGATCCACCCCGGAGGGGGACGGCTCACTGCTGGACCAGGTGACCCTCCTCTACGGAAGCGGCATGAGCGACAGCGACCTGCACACGCCCCGCAACCTGCCCATTCTGGTGGCCGGAGGAGGCGCGGGACGGCTCAAGGGAGGCCGCCACGTCCGGTTCAAGGAGGGGACTCCGCTGACCAACCTCTACCTGACGGTGCTGAGCCAGTTGGGAGTGCCGGTCGAGCGTATCGGCGACAGCACCGGGCAGGTGGAGTTCCTCTCGGACGTGTGAGCCGGCCCCGGCTTGCGATTCGCACGGCGGGAAGATCAGAGACCGGATCCATCACCGGCCGGACCTGTCCCCGGTATTGACCTCATGCCGAACCTCCGATTCGAATTGGATTCTCCGCAGCCCCTTCGGCTACGCCACTCGTTCCCGATGCCCCCGGATGACTTCCCGGTAACTGTCGAACAGCGATCCGAAGACCACGTTCCAGGTTCGCTCCAGCGCCAACTCCCGGGATCGGGCGCCCATGCTCTCCCGTAGCGCCTCATCCTGGATCAGGCGATCAAGACAGGCCTCGAATTCCTGGTCGTTGGACGCGACGAAACCGTTGGAGCCGTGTTCGACCAGTTCCCGGGGACCCATCTTGTCGGTGACGACGACGGGCAGACCCGAGCTCATGGCCTCCAGGACCACGTTGCCGAAGGTGTCCGTCTTTGAGGGGAAAGCGAACAGATCCGCCGACGCGTAGGCCCGGCTCAGTTCGAGTCCCGACAGGAATCCGGTGAAGGTCGCGTTCGGCGCTTCCCGCTCCATGCGACTGCGAAAGGGTCCATCCCCCACCACCACGAGGCGGGCGTCCCAGCGGCGGCGAAAAATCCGCGCCAACAACGGGAGGTTCTTTTCCACCGACACCCGGCCCACGTAGAGGACGGTCGTCCGGGAGGGCTCCCGGCGATGGTCCGGGCTGAATTTCCGCGTGTCGACGCCGCGGGAGAAGCGATCCATGGGGACATGGATCCTCCGTCCCAAGGTTCGGGCGATGCTGCGGGACGGAGCCAGGACCACCCGGCAATGCCGGTAGAACCACTCGACGAACTTCCAGCAAACCTCCATGGTGGACCGCTCCAGGAGATCGGAGGGAAGCCCCAACCTCGTCATCAACCTCCGTCTTCGGGTTTCGACGTACTCGGGCAGAGCCGTGTGGTACACGCCCACCAGGGGAAGTCGCAGTTTCCTGGCGGCGGCCAGGGCGTTGAGGCCCATGGAACCCGGGGTCGCCGCGTGGATCAGGTCGTATCCTCCCTGGCGGCAATCTTCAAGGAGGTTGCCCCGCGGAGTCCATAGATCGAAGACCAGCCCGGCGTAGTAGCGAATGGGTAGCCGGGGCCGGTAGCGAAAGATCCGGACCGAACCCTGCTTCTCCAGGTACGGCCGGAAACCGTAGGTGAAGAAATCCAGGTCGATCTTCCGCCGCCGGCAGTAGGCCGCCAGGTGCTCGTAGGTGTTGGACACGCCGTTCACCTGGTCCAGCGTGTCGGTGAAAACGGCGATTCTGGGCATCAGAATGCCTTACGCTTCGTCATGCCGGGCTGAGGATCCGAAGAAAATCCGGATCAATATGCAAGAAGAGAATGTGAGGCATGGCACAGCGGCCCACTTGTGAGGAAGCTTCTCAGATTCGCCGAAGCGCCATTCTTCCCGATCGACGTCAGGACTTCCCTTTGCCGAGTTGAGGTTTGGATCCGGCCCGCTCAATGAAAACCTGCTGGGCCGCTCTCGAAGGCTTTCCAGGTTCCGGCGACCGGCCCACGTACGTTCCGTCCGGCCGGCAGTCCCAGGCCGACGCATTGTCCCGCTCGTAGACCCGCAGGATCTCTTCCAGCTCCCGCTTCAGGTCCGGGTCCCGAACCGGCACGACGGTCTCCACTCTTTTCTTCAGGTTCCGCTTCATCCAGTCCGCGGACCCGAGGAAGTATTCGGGATCGCCGCCGTTGACGAAACGGTAGAGCCGGCTGTGCTCCAGAAAGCGCCCCAGAACGCTGAACACCCGAATGTTCTCGGACAATCCCGGGACTCCCGGCCTGAGGCAGCAGAGACCGCGAACGTTCAGGGTAATGGGCACCCCGGCCTGGCCGGCCCGGTAGAGTTCCCGAATGATTCCCGCATCCTGAAGCTGATTCATCTTGGCGTGGATGCCGCTGGGCCGGCCCGCGGCCGCGTGTTCGGCTTCCCGGCGGATGAGTTGATTGAATCGTTTGCGCATGGCCACCGGGGCGACGATCATCTGCGAGTACCCGCTGTGCGGCGTCTTTCCCGTCAGCGCGTTGAAGACCGCCGCGATGTCGCGGCAGATCTCCGGATCGGAGGTCAGGATCCCCACATCCTCATACACTTTCGCCGTTCCCGTGTGGTAGTTCCCCGTTCCCACGTGGGCATAATGGCGGATCGTCCCCTCCTCTTCCTCCCGGAGCACCAGGGCCAGCTTGACGTGCGTCTTGAGCCGCTCCACGCCGTAGGCCACGTGGGCGCCCTCGTTCTCCAGGTACTTGCCCCAGGCGATGTTGGGAGCCTCGTCGAATCGAGCCGTGACCTCCACCAGCACCGCCACCTGCTTGCCTCTCCGGGCGGCTTCGGCCAGCGCCTTGACGATGGGGGAATCGCCGCTGGTCCGGTAGATGGTCAGCTTGATGGCCAGGACGTCCGGATCGACGGCGGCAGCCTCGATGAACCTCAGGACCGACGAGTCGAAGCTGTGATAGGGATGATGCAGGAGGATGTCGCCGCGGCCGATCTCGTTGAAGATGCCGGCGGGGCGGCCATATTCCAGGCGGGGATGCGTCATGGGCCGGTGAGGCGGGAATCGGAGGTCCTCGCAATTGCCCGGGTTGAATTCGGCCAAGTCGCTGAGTCGGAGCATTTGCCTCGTGGGATAGAGGTCATCCGAATCCAATTCCAACTGCCGGATCAGCCACTCGGCGAGCTTCCCGGGCATGTCCGGATTCACCTCGAGCCGGACCGCGCCCGCGAAGCGCCTGGCCTTCAACTCGCTGCCCACCTGCTGAATGATGCTCCCCGGGGCCTGGGATTCGTCCTCCAAAAGGTGCCGGAACCGATCCGGATCTCCCGAGCTGCCCCTGGTCACGCGGAACGCGTAGATTCCCAGAGGGGGGGATTTCCGGGTACAACAGGTCGATGTTCCCGGTGATCACCTGCTCCAAGGGCGTGAACCCCGAGCCGTCCGGGAGGGGAACCCACCGGGGACGGTTGTCCGGAACCTTGATCCGGACGAAACGCTCGCGTCCATTGTCACCGGGGAAAAGGATCGCCAGATTCAGTCCCAGGTTGCTGATGAAGGGGAAGGGGTGCTCGGAATCCACGGCCAGCGGCGTCAGGATCGGCATCACCGCATCTTGGAAATATTCCCGCAGGTGCCGTCTCTGCGACGCCTGCAATTGATCGTAGTTGACAATTCCCACTCCCTCGGCGGCCATGGCCGGGCCCAGATCTCCCAACAGGGTCTCGCCCAGCCTCCTGGACTGCGTCCGCAATTCGACCTGGCAGGCCCGGAACACGGTTTCAGGAGAGCGGCCGTCGATGGTGGTTTTCTTGGAGCGATTTCGGATCTGGCGCTTCAACCCGCTGATCCGCTTCATGAAAAACTCGTCATGGAGCATGCCGGCGATTCCGGCGAATTTGACTCGCTCCAGGAGGGGAAGTTCGCGATTCTCCACCAGGGCGACCACACGGCTGGCGAAGCCCAGCCAGCTTAGCTCCCGATTGAAGTAGGCTTCCGGGGATTTGACTGCAATGCGGGGCGGAGCTGAGGACGACGTTCCAGTAACGACTGACATCGCGAAGCTTCATTAAATTGGACCACAACAGACCCGAGTTCTTCAAGGGTACGGGAAGCCGAATTTCCCCCATTTTCTTAGCGGCTACACGCTCCATTGCGCCTGACCGGGAACGGCGGACGCCACCAGTGGCCAAGCTCATCCCTCCTCGGTCTCCACTCTCCCTGGCTTGCATGCTTGACGACGGGCCGTAGTAGACTGACTGTACTTCGGATGAAGACAGGATCCAGCCGGCCATGAAACAACTGCTCATTTTTCGGCATGCCAAATCGGATTGGCGCGCCGCGTACGGGATTGACCACGAACGGCCGTTGTCGCGTCGGGGAATCGCCGCCGCCAAGCGGATGGGACGTTACCTTTCCCGGTTGGACCAGGTCCCGGACCGGGTGATCTCCTCCTCTGCGGTACGGGCGTGGCGCACCGTGGAACTGGCTGCTCAAGCCGGCGAATGGCCCTGTCCCCTGGAAGCCACCGGGGATCTGTACGACACCACCACGGACGAGATGCTGAAGATCATCCGCGGCTGCTCCGATGCCGATTCGCGCCTGTTGCTGGCCGGCCACCAACCCACTTGTTCCGCGCTGACCGGCCGCCTCGTCGGGAGAGCCCAGACGAGATTCCCCACCGCGGCCATGGCCCGGATCGACCTGCCGCGGGACCGCTGGGGGGACGTCGGCTGGGGCGAGGGGAGCCTGATCTGGTTCGTCACTCCGAAGCTGGTGAAGTCCGTGATGTAGGGGCCTCCGGAGCGCCCCGGTCCCGGCGCCGCGCGGGACCCTTGCCGCACTAATGCCAGTACTGCAGCTCGACGATGTTGCCCTCCGGGTCGGTCATGTAGACGAGGGTGAGGCGGCCCTCTTCCGGGATGTCCAGGGTGGTCACGCTCCCCAGATCCGCACCTCCCCGCTCCAGCACCTGAAGGCGCTTCCCTTCCAGATCGTCCACCTGGAAGGCGATGTGTGCGAACCCGGGCCGGTTGACGGCCGGGGCGGGGCGCCGGGCGTTGTCGTCGAATTGGAAGATCTCGAGCGTGGGGCCGCCGTCGCCATATCCGGGAAGCTTCAGATGGATTCCCGCCATGTGGACTCCCTCGAGACCGGTGAGGGCGTCGATCTGCGCTCCCCGCCGATCCCGTTCCGTCCCGACCGGACGGCAGCCGAAGACCTCCACGTAGAATTTCACCATGGCTCTCCAGTCATCGGCGACCAGGTTGGTGTGAGCGTACCGAACGCCTCGGCACCGTTTCTCAGGCATTTTTCGTGTCTCCCGCGAACAGTGGGTAACAGGTGAATTCGGCGCGTCTTCCTGGGCTCCAAATCTAAAGACAGAGTCACGTCAGTCAATTGATTCGAGGATCGACGAAGGGGTCGATGACTCGAAGGCCCGCCTTCTCGAAGTCCCTTACGTTGCGGGTGGCGACAATCAACCCGTGTAGCAAGGCCGTGGCGGCGATGAGGCTGTCCTTAAATGGCATCGCACGGCCGGATGCACGGAGCTCCGCCAGCAGCCGCGCCCAACGTAGTGCGCAGTCCGATTCCCACGGGAGGCATTCAATGCCCTGTATGCCGGCCCGGAACCATCGTTCGAGTCTCTGCCGGTTCTGTCCCCAAGGAAGCAGAAGAATGCCGAATCTAATCTCACCAAGAACGATCGGATCGACGACGATTTCTCGTTCGTTCTGCCGGAGCCATTCGACTACACCGGTGTGTGGACTTCGCTTGGTCGGTTCACTCAGGACATTGGCGTCGACAAGATACTTCACAGAGTGTCCGTCGATTCGGAATCGATGGGAGTGAAGAATCCTTTCTCGGGACAACTGAGCAACCAGTCGACCAGACCCTCGTTCGGTGGTTTCGTCCGCCGAATGAACCGATACTCACCTCGATCCAAGCGCTCGACGTCGAATTCCTGACCGGGTTCAATCTGGTCCTGTTTCCGGAATTCTGCCGGCAACACGATTTGTCCCTTGGATGAAATGGTAGTCTTCATATCGAGTAAGATAAAGACTTACTATGCTCGCCGTCAAGTCCGAGAGTCCTTTCCCACTGGCGATGTTCGGAACTGATATTCGGGAATCGATGGCCGGCTCGTGACCGGACCAGCCGAAAATACCCCCGGCTTCCATCCCCGGCCGCGGCGTGATCCCAAGCCGGGGTCAGGGTATGATCTCATGGACCGTTCCGGACAGATCGTCCCTCCAGGACAGAATCCAAGGCCTCTTCAAACCCATGCGAAGGTATCCGGGCAAATTGTCTTGCAGAACGATGTCAGACGGGGAGAATTCCCGGTGAGACTTCACGTCGTCGATCACCTGATCCTGGTCGCCTACCTCTTGGGCATGATGCTGCTTGGCTGGAGGCTGTCCAGGCGGCAGCACAGCGACGAGGAGTATTTTCTGGGCGGCCGCCGCATGCCGTGGTTCGCCGTCGGGGTCAGCCTGATCGCCACTCTGCTCTCCAGCGTCGCCTACTTGGGAACCCCGGGAGTGGTCTGGCGTTTCGGCTTCGCCATCTTCCTGAACACGCTGGTGGGCATCGCCATCACCGTCGTGCTGGTTCTGTTCGTCACCATCCCCTTCTTCGTCCGCTTCCGCTTCACCACCGCCTACGAGTACCTGGAACATCGCTTCAGCCTCTCGGTGAGGCTTCTCGGAGCCACCATGTTCCTGCTGTTCATGACCGTCTACATGGGCGTGATCGTGCTCCTCTCCGCCCGGGCGCTGGCCGTCGCCACCGAGTTGCCCCTGGTGCTCATCATCGTCAGCGTCGGGACCGTCGCCACCCTCTACACCATGATGGGCGGGATCCGGGCCGTAATCTGGACCGACGTGATCCAGGTGGCGCTCCTGGTGGGGGGCGGCCTGTTCGCCATCGGGTTCGTGGCCATGTCCACCGGGTCGGGACCACTGGACTGGATTCAGGCCGTGAACGCCAGGGAAAACGAAATCATGCCTCTGGCTTCGTTGGACCCCACAATTCCGGCCACCGTGGTCACTCTCATCCTGGGAGGCTGCCTCTGGACGCTCATGGCCCACACCGCCAACCAGACCATCATGCAGCGCTACTTTTCGACGGTGGACCTGAGGGCGGCCAAGCGAAGCTACGTCACCAGCGCCGCCGTCGACGTCCTGCTGCTGGTGCTGCTCACGGTCATCGGCGCCAGCCTGATCTATTACTTCACCCAGGGTCCCGGAACGCTGCCTCCGGACCTGGATCCGGCCAGCGGCAAAGGTCGGGACGGCATCTTTCCCTTCTTCGTCGCGACCCGGATTCCCGCCGGACTCGCCGGCGCCATCTTTGCCGCCCTGTTGGCCGCCTCCATGTCCACCATCGACTCGGGCGTCAACTCCTTCGCCACCGTGGCCACCATCGACTTCGGCCGGTTGCGCAAGAAGCAGACGAAGAACCACGTGGTCCAGGCCCGTGTCATCACTCTGGTGGTGGGACTGGCCGTCACCCTGTTCGCCATCCTTTTCGACCGGCTGACCGGCACCGCCGACATCCCGACAATCCTCCCCAAGACCTTCAACTCGCTGGCGGGAGGGATGGGAGGCTTGTTCCTTGCGGGCATGCTGATTCCCCGGGTCGGCAGCCGCGCCGTGTGGCCGGCTGCCCTGATGGGTGTCGGCACCGCGCTCGGCGTCGCCTACTCGGGAGAACTGATTCGGTACCTGGGGCCTTCGGCTGTGGGTATGGTCGGAGGTTGGGTGAGTCCGGAGTTCGCGCAACGGCTGGCCACGCAGGGGATGGGCTTCACCTGGATCATCCCTTCTTCCACATCGGCCGCTCTGGGAACGGCCTGGTTGCTGAGCTTCGTCTTTCCCAACCGGGATCCGGAGCGGATCCGCGGACTGACCTGGTCCTCGCGCCGGGAACCGTCCCCGTTCACCACTCGAGGCTGAGGACCCGTTCGGATCTACGGGCTCAATACGTTGAACACCCTTTCCGCCACGATTTCCGCCTCGCCCGGTTCCAGGGTGGCCGGGTGGAGGAGGATTCCGGTCGGTGTTTCCGCCACGATGATGCTGGGGTTTCCCTCCCACAATTCCGCCATCACCTGTCCCACGGTCTTTCCGATTCGTTCGCGGTCCCAGTCCACGAGCGTGAACGGCAGCCCGTCGGGATGCACGGCCAATCCCGTCGATGCGGGAGGGGACTCTCCCCGATGGACCCGGACCCCCGGAACCTGGGACAGGATTTCGATCATGGCGCCGGAACGCCGGCGGTAGCAGTCGAACATCTTCCGCTCGAACTCGGGGTTGGACCAGAGTTCCACGGCAGTCAGGAGACCGGCGATCTCCTCCTTGCCCACCTTCATGGGGCGCCCCACGCCATGGTCGGGGCTGCCGTTCATGGCGCAGGCCTCCACCAGATCCTTTCGCCCCAGGATCAGACCGGAGGATTGGGGCCCCCGCAGGCCCTTGCCGCCGCTGACGATGGTGAGGTCGGCTCCCAGTTTCCAGAAATGGCTCAGGATCGAGAAGGGAGGAAACTCGGCCGCCGCGTCCACGATCACCGGGATTCCGCGGGCATGCGCCAGTTCGATGACCTGATGGATGGGAAGATCG
Source organism: Acidobacteriota bacterium (assembly GCA_965116695.1). Taxonomy (GTDB): domain Bacteria; phylum Acidobacteriota; class UBA6911; order RPQK01; family JAJDTT01; genus JAJDTT01. The sequence continues at coordinate 4,213,253 of OZ220706.1, read as the reverse complement.
GTGGGGGGCGAATAGGCGGGAAAGTGGACGACCGCGGCCGTCTGAGGGGTGAAGGCCGCCTCCAGGTGCCAGGGATAGGTTCGATTGGCCAGGCCGACGGGGACGATCCGGGCTCCCGTCAGCCGGATCATGAGTTCGTAGAAGTTGATCTGCATCCGTTGGACGATGACCTCGTCCTTCATCCCGGCCGTGTCGGGCAACTGGTGGACCCGGGCGTTGCTCGACCCCGCCATGCACGCCGCTACCGAGACCGCGACTCCCGCGGCCGCTCCGTTGGTGACATAACAGGCATCGACTCCTGCCAGTTCGGCGATCCGGTTTCCCGCCCTCTCCAGCAGTTCCGGGATGCTGACGTAGGATTGGCCGGCCTCCTGCATCGCGGCCACCACCTCGGGGAACATGATGGAGCCGCCGATGGAGGTCCCGTTGGCGGCGGCGTTGATCCGCTTTTTCACACCCAGACGTTCGTAAACATTCATGATTCGTCTCCGGTTTTCTGCCCTCGCGCGAGTGTCGTGAGTATAAGGAGTTCGGCGGTTGGAAACCGCCGCTCCTCACGCTAACATTGTTCAGGCTATGAACCGTCGCAAATGGCTTCGCCTTGGAGCCGCCGCGGGCGCCATGTTCGGACTCGATTCCCTCTTCACCGCCCGGCGCACCAGCGCCGCGGCCGTCGGCCCCAACGACAAGATCAAGGTCACCAAGATCGAGACCTTCGTGCTGACCAACACCTGGGTCTTCGTCAAGGTCTCCACCGACGCCGGGATCGTGGGCTGGGGCGAGATGCTCAAGGACGACGCCAAGGCGTGCGCTGCCGGCGCTCTGGAGGTGGGCGACTACCTGGTGGGCCAGGACCCATGCCGGGTGGTGCACCACTGGCAGGCCATCCATCGCGGCGCCTTCTACCGCGGGGGGCCCATCAAGACGGCGATCCTGAGCGGGATCGACCAGGCGCTCTGGGACATCAAGGGAAGGGTCTACGGCGTCCCGGTCTACAAGTTGCTGGGCGGACCCACCCGGGACCGGGTCCGGGTCTACGGGAAGGTCAGTGAGGAGACCGGCGTCAACGCCATGAAGGTCGGCCCACACGCCATGGGACGCCAGCCGATCAAGTACGTCGAGGGCAAGAGATACGTGGACGCCGTGGTGGAGAACTTCCGGGCGCTGCGCGAGAAGCACGGGGACGGCGTCGACATCGGCATCGACTTTCACGGCGCCGTTCAGCCGCCGACGGCCCTGCTTCTGGTGAAGGCGCTGGAGCCGTACAATCCGTGGTTCTACGAGGAGGTGGTGCAGGCGCTCAACGTGGACGTCATGGCCGAGATCGCCGCCAAGACCCATATCCCGCTGGCCACGGGAGAGCGCATCTTCACCAAGTGGGGATTCCGCGAAATCCTGGAAAAGCGCGCCGCCTACATCCTGCAGCCGGACGTCTGTTACGCGGGCGGCATCACCGAGCTCAGGCTCATCGCCGGCATGGCCGAGGCGTATTACTCTCCGCTGGCCCCCCACAACCCCCAGGGTCCCGTGTCGCTGGCCGCCAGCCTCCAGATCGCCGGTTGCATTCCCAATTTCATGATCCAGGAGCGCGGCGACATGGAGCACGACCTGTTGGCCGAACCACTGACCCCGGTCAAGAACGGCCATCGCCCGTTGCCGACGGATCCGGGCCTCGGCATCACCATCGATGAGGACAAGTTGATGGCGAGGGTCGGCGAACCCCGCGAGGGTCGGACGATTTACGACAAGGACGACGGATCGATCGTCGACTGGTAGCCTTCCTTTTCTTGCGCGGCCGACCGGGAAAAACCAAGACTGGAATCAAGGCATGCTCAACAGGACACTATTGATCGCCGTTCCTTTCCTGCTTCTCTCCCTGCCTGTCCAGGCCAAGGAGAAGCTCATGATCCTGAGCTGGGGGGATGTCATCTGGCAACACAAGGGGGAGGGGACGGCCCAACTCGACACACCCGAGAAGGTGGCCGACGCGGCCCGGATCTGGAAGGAGCAGGGCGTGGACCGGGTCCTGTTTCGCGCCGACGACTTCCGGGTTCTCCTCTTCCATCAGATCAAACCCAGCTACAACAACGCCTACATCCAGGAGTGGTTGAGGATCACCAGGCAGGCTTGGGAACAAGACTTGCTGAAGATCGCCGTCAAGGCCATTCACGAGCAGGGCATGAAAGTCGACATGTGGATCACCATCTTCGATGAGGGATGCCCGGAACACGTTCTCTACAGCGACTCCGATTTTTTCTCGTGGCAGTCGCATTTCACCCGGGAGAATCCGCAGTTCCTCGCCGCCGACCGGTCCCTGACCGCCAATCAGCGAAAGTATCACTGGGGCGTGATGGAGTATGCCTACCCCGAGGTGAGGGAATACATGCTGAGGGTGATCCGCGCCTTCGCCGACCCTCTGGATTTCGACGGCGTCTTCCTCAGCGTGCGCACCCACTCGCCGCCCGCCGAACACGCCGACCAGTTCGGGTTCAACGAGCCCATCGTCAAGGAGTTTCAACGCAGATACGGCAGGAACATTCTCCAGACCAGCTTCGATCTGGAAAAGTGGCGGGAACTCCGGGGCGAATTTCTGACGCAGTTTCTCGGCGAGGTGAAGGAGCACCTGAAAAAGAAAGGGCAGACCCTTTCCATCGGCGTGGCGCAGGGAGACTACATCGGGCCTCCCTTCGGCAACATGAAACTGCAGTGGCGCCGGTGGATCTCCGAGGGGATCGTCGACTCCCTGGTGGTGGGTCACATCACCAACGAGAGAGCCCGTTACCCCAATCGAACCCAGAGGGCCATGGGCTACATCCAGAATCAGGAAGAGGACATGGGCCTTCCGCACATCGAGGACGCCGTGCGGTCGAACTACGGTCCGCTCTGCGAGCGTTTCGGCGCCGGCCTCTACCTGGCTCCCGGAGGTTTCCGCATGAGCTTCCGCCATCCCGCCTACGGCCGGGGTTCGCAGACGCCCGAGTTTCGCAAGAGCCTCGTTGCAGCATTCGAGAAGGAGCCCGCCGTGACCGGAATCGTCTACGGTTACGGCGAGATCATGAAAGGCCGGTAGCCCGGCTACCGCATGTCGGCGACCCGGGCCTCGATGCGCAGGACGTCCATGGAGAGCCGCCCCGTCACCTCTTCTCCTTCCGGGAATCCGATGAACGAGAACCCGTAGCTCACGCATTCCCGCAGCACCCGGTCCAGGCTGGCCGGACCCGTCCACGCCCAGGTGCGGGTCCACTTGGACTCGTCGTTCTCCAGGACGAAGGTGTGGCGCTTTCCCCAGGATCCCTGGGAGATGGGAATGGGATGGTCCGTGAAGTGCCAGCGGTTGTTCCCGATGTGGGCCCAGAAGTAGCACTGGGCGCCCTTGAGGTCCAGGTCGTCCCCCCGCAGGTTCACGGAGATCCGCGCCCCGCGCAGATCCAGCTTGGGGCCGCCCACCCACCGGCGGTAGAAGATGAGAGCCAGGATGGAGTTGGGCTGCTCCGGGGTGTCGATTCGCCAGCGCGAGTCGTCGGTCCAGATGTACCCCGAGCCGAAGGCGCCTCCCTTGGGTTCCCACGTCACCGGATGGAAGGTATCGGGGCCGCTCTCGATGCCCCCGTCGTAGTCGTAGCTGTGCCAGCCCTCGCTCCTGCCCAGGCTGTCGAATCCGCTGTAGAGGATGAGCCTGGCTCCCGGCCGGTCTGAATCGGAAGTTCTCCGGTCCAGGCGGGAGGGCGGCCGGCATCCCACCGCCAGCCAAAACAACAGCACGAAGGCCACCCATCGAAGTCCACGCGGATTTAGGATCATGTTCAAATCCTGCCTTCCTCAAAGGGCAGAACGGCCCACTTCTCGCCGTGCCGCCGGAGCCAGCGGACCAACTCTCCCTGCAATCGGTCCGTCACCTGGGCCAGCGCCGGGTCGCCGATGCGGTTGCGATGTTCGGTGGGATCGGTCTCCAAATCCCACAGCTCGTTGGGACCGAACCCCTGGTTGCGCATCACGTACTTGTATCGAGGCTCCCGGACGCAGTAGGTGTTGCCCAGGTAGCCGTAGACCCGGTCCAACCAAGCGTCCGGCCTTCGTCCCTCGAGCAGCGGACGGCAGCTCCGACCACAGTAGTTGCCCTTTTGAGGCAGTGAAATGCCCAGCAGATCGCAGAGAGTGGGCAGGACGTCGTAGAAGCTCACCAGTTCCCGGCGCACCGCGCCGGCCTCGATCCTTCCCGGCCAGCGCCAGAGTGTGGGGACCTTCATGACCTCCTCGTACATGACGGGCGGCCACGCCGCCTCCCCTTTGCTCCAGAGGCCGTGGCGTCCATGCAGGTAGCCGTTGTCACCCACGAACAGGACCAGCGTATTCTCTGCCAGGCCGTTTTCTTCCAGGTAGTCCAACATCCAGCCGACCCGGTCGTCGAGGGCGGTGGTGGCGGCAGCGGCGCCCCGCATGTTGGTGACCGGATCGTCCATCAGCTCCGCCTCCCGAAGGGCGTCTGGCCGCTTGGGCTCGAAGCCCACCGACTCGAAGTCCTCCCGGGCATACATGTCGTAGTACTTCCGGGGATGACCTGTGTACGGAGTGTGCGGATTGAAGTGCGACAAGGTGAGAAACCAGGGCTCCCGCCGGTCCTGCACCTGCTCCAGGAAACGGATGCCTTCCTGGTGGATGAGGTCGGCGATGTAGCCCTTCTCAGCCACCGGCTCCGTGCCCCGGAACATGTTGGGATCCTGGTTCAGGTTGGGGCGGTCCTGCGTATACCAGAACCCGTATCCATGCTGGGGCCAGCCGTTGTCTCCCAGGTGCCATTTGCCGCTGTAGCCGCAACGGTATCCTTCCTCCTTCAGAAGGTCGGAGATGAAGATCTCGTCGCGCCAGCTCCGGGGAAGCCGCGCCTGCCCCTGAGGCGGATTGGCGATGGGACGCGGCGTGAGCCAGTCGTGGATCCCGGTCTGGGGCGGGATCCGCCCCGTCATCAGCGTGGCCCGGCTGGGAGAGCAGATGGGCGTGCAGACGAAACCGTTCTCGAACCGGGTGCCGCCGGCCGCCAGCCGATCGATCCGGGGAGTTCGGATCACACGGTTCCCGTAACAGCCGGTCATCCAGGCCGCCAGGTCGTCGGCCATGATGAGCAGGACGTTGGGACGTTTCTGCCGGCCCCGGAGCAGGGATGGAACCCCCAGGGCGGCACCCGTCAGGGCTGTGGCCGTCTTCAGGACCTCCCGGCGAGACCGGCTCCTGGCGGCGCCGGGGCTATTTCGACTGAATTGAGGTTCTGAACTCATGCAAAACTTCCAGTTTGAACGTTACACTGGATGGCGTCTCCCGCCAAGAGCTTCAAAGAGGCTGGTACAAGTGAAATCATGAGTCGAACCATTTTCAACTTGGCTCCATTGCTGATCCTGGGTTCCCTGTCGGGTATCGCAAACCCTGCTCCGGCCGCAACCGTCATCGACGTCGGGTCGAAGAAACAGCTCTTCATCGACGACTTTTTCGTCGAATCCCGGCACGGCGTGCGGCTGACCGTGAACCCGCCTCACAAGACCCGGGAACGAAACCTCGTACCCGGCCCGGATCGTCCCTGGGAAGCGGTGCGTGTGGGTTATCCCTGTACCGTCATGGAGGACCAGGGAAAGTATCGGATGTGGTATGACGCAATGTACGACCGTCAACCGGAGGATCAGCTCCCCTACCGCACGGTCTGCTACGCCGAATCGGACGACGGCATCCGCTGGCGCAAGCCCATCGTGGGCGCCTACGAGTTTCGGGGCTCCAAGCAGAACAACATAGCGATTCCGACGGCCCCGGGGAGCGTGTTCATCGACCCCAACGCCCCGCCGGAGGAGCGTTACAAGTATTTCGGAAGAAACCGGGTCGCGATGCTGGAGGACCGGGTCGCCGGAGCCGGATCCTGGGTGTACGCCTCCGCCGACGGATTGAGCTTCAACCCACTCTACGGAAGACCGGCCACGCGCCAGATCAGCGACACCCACGACGTGGCTTTCTGGGACTCGGGTCTGGGCAAATACGTCGCCTACACCAAGTACATCGGCCATTTCGATTCCCGGGGCACACTCGTTCGGCCGGAACTCCCCACGGGTGTCCGAAAGGGCCGGAAGATCTGGCGCATGACCACCGACCGCCTCGACCGGTGGCCTCCCGCCACCATCGTCCTGGCCATGGACGCCGGGGACCCGCGGGATGCCGACTTCTACAATTCCGCTGCCATCCGCTACCCGTACGCCGATCGGGCCTATTTCGTCTTCCCCAGCGCCTACTACCACTTCGTGGGCGCGTCGGCACGGAGCAACGACGGGACCATGGACATTCAACTGGCGGTGAGCCGCGACGGGGTCCACTTTTCGCGCCCCTCCCGGAGTCCCTTCGTGCGAAGAGGCCGGGACGGTTCCTACGACAGCGGACACATGTACATGGGCCGGGGCATGCTGCGCCGGGGCGACGAGCTGTGGATGTACTACGTGGGATTCGACTACACGCACGGCGACCGGGACGCACTCGACCGCGGGGGCAATGGCGTGATCAGCCGCCTGGTCCTGAGGCTGGACGGCTTCGTGTCCGCCGACGCCGGCTACCAGGGGGGAGAGATCATCAGCCGGCCGATCCGCTTCCAGGGCAACCGCCTCGAGTTGAACATGGATGCCGGCGCCGGCGGATCGGTCCGGGTCGCCCTGCTGGACGCGGAAGGAGAACCGATCCCGGGCCATTCCCTGGAGGAGTCGCAGGTGCTGGGCGGGAATTCGGTCCGGCGCCTCGTGAGCTGGCGGAAGGGACCGGATCTTTCCGCCCTCTCGGGACGGCCGGTGCGCCTCCACTGGAAACTCCGGGACGTGAAGCTGTACGCCTTTCAATTCCTGGAGCCGCACGGCGACGGAGGCCCCGTCGAATAAAAGAGGCGGGATCAGGGCAGAAACCGGAGGGCGTAGAGATCGGCGTCTTTCAGGAGAAATCGAAGGCGCACCAGTCTGCCGGACAGGGAACTCAGATCGCTCGTCCCCTTCCAGCTCACGTCCCCATTCACCGAGTCGCCGTACAGCTCCCGGGAGTCCTGCAGCGAGTATCCCGGGATCGGACGGCCCGACTCATCCTGGATCTCCACCCGGACGCTTCCTGCGGCCGAGGTCGAATAGTTCAGGATCAGGCGGGAGCCGGCGAAGCGAATGAGCCGGGTGGTCATTTCGCCTCCGGCCAGAGTCGCCCGCACCGATACGAAGCCGTCCAGCCGGTAGGAGTACCGGCGGAGGCGGCTGGCCGGCCCCGAATAATACCCTTCCGTGGCGTAGATGGAGAGTTCGTCCGGCTCACCCGCAACGGATGAGGGAAGTGTCAGAATGCCCCAGCCGATCATGTTGTTGCGGGTGACCCATCGCTCCTGCTGAAGCCCCGGGCGGATCACGGCTTCACCCCAGCGGTGAAAGTGAACGCCGTCCCGGCTGCTCATGAAGACCCCGTCGGAAACTCCCGTTAACTTCCGATCCTGATTTCTTTCGGGAACGAACCGCTTGGGGAACCCCAGGTAGATGTGGGGAGCGCGGGCGTAGGGGCGGATCTGGTTGGTGTACAGATGCTCCACCGGCGCTCCCGGATACTCCAGAAAGACCGGTTCGGACCAGTTCCGAAAATCGTGGGAGTCGGCGGTCTTGACGGCGCGGACCCGCTGCCCCGTGGGATGGGTGCGTCCACTCCGAAGATAGCAGACGTACCGGCCCCTCAGGCTGTCCCAGAAAGCCAGGTTCTGGGAGTCGAGGGCCATGTCACCCTTGGGAATCACCGGCTCCTTGGCCAGGAGGGACCAGTGGATACCGTCGGGTGATTTCAGGGCGTAGACGCCGTCGTCGCCCCGGGCGATGGACTTGTACCGGGCGTCCGAGGCGGCGTCCGGATTGGCGTCCTTGAAGACCGCCAGGGGATTCCGCTGTTCCGAGTCGGCCCAGGGGCGGTCCATCCAGACGATGTTGTTGGCGCGGGACCCTTCGTACTCGAACTGTCCCAGGTTGGGGCGCGTCCAGTGGATGCCGTCCCGGCTCTCGGCATAGCAGACCAGCAGGTGCCGAACCTTCCGCCCCGGCTGGTAGTGCCGGCCCCCGTAGTACATGCGGTAGACGTTGCCGTCACGGAACAGGGTGTGATGGGCGGTCAGATTGCCCTCCCAGGGGGCATCGTGCACCAGGACCACCTCCCGGCGCTGCGGCTTGTGGAGCTGCAGGCGGGCGCCGCCGGAGAGTGACCGGATCAGGAACCGGTCCACCAGAGGTTCCAGGCGTGAACCCAGATCGATGGGGCCGGAGGGCGGCCCCGACGCCAACGCCGCGGCGAAAACAGCCATCCAGACTGCGCCGGCGACGAACCGGTGGCGAAATGAATTGAGGGGACCACTCGGAAATCGGACCATCTCGTTTATCGCGGCACAGAATACGGGAAGAGAGGCGGCGCTGCATGTAGAATTCCGAGCCATGATGGATCTTTCGACTCGATCTCTGCTCTGGTCATTTCTGGCGGCCGCCGTCGCACTCGCCCCGGCCGGTGTCCTGGCGTCCGAACCACAAGGGAGCCACCCGGAGGTCCTGGACATCGGAAGCCGCCTGGAACTCTTTGTGGACCGCCATCTCATTGACGTCATGGACGGGGTGGAGCTGGAGCTGGGGCAACCTCAGCCCCGGGAGAAGGTGTTCGAGTTCGACCAGCCCTGGGAGGGGAACACGCCGGGCCATATCGCCGTCTTTCGGGACGGCGGCGTCTACCGCCTGTACTACCGCGGCAGCGCCCACCCCGACTACATCATCCGGGAAGAACTGCTACCGGGAGAAAAAATCGTTCCCCAACACCCGAAGGTGACTTGCTACGCCGAGAGCCGGGACGGCATCCACTGGACCCGGCCGTCACTGGGCCAGGTGGAGTTCCAGGGGTCCCGGGACAACAACATTCTGGACCTGGGGGGCGTCACCAAGCTCAATCCCTTTCGCGACGAGAACCCCGAGGCTCCCGATTCGGCCCGTTACAAGGGGGTCGGCTTCTACCGGACCGTTCCCGGCGCCCCGCCCCACTCGAAGGAGAGAGGCCTGATCCCCCTCCAGTCCTCCGACGGCGTGCGCTGGACCTGGATGGCCCGGGAACCGGTCATCACCGACGGGTATTTCGATTCCCACAACGTGGCCTTCTGGGATGGCGTCCGGGGACACTACGTGGCGCTGTACCGGGACTTCGCCCACGGGGTGCGCTCACTCAAATACGCCACCTCGAAGGACTTCGTCGAATGGACCGAGGGCTCGTGGGTCGACTACGGAGACGCGCCTCAGGAGCACCTGTACACCAACGCGACGGTCCCCTATTTTCGCGCGCCCCACATCTACGTGGCCTTTCCCAAGCGGTTCGTGCCCTGGAGGAGCCCCCAGCATTACGACTATGCCAGCGCCACCGAGCGGCCGGGGCTCTCGGAAGGGGTCTTCATGAGCAGCCGCGACGGCCTGCATTGGCATCGTTTTGTGGAAGCCTTCATCCGGCCCGGACGGGAACGGCGGAATTGGATCCACCGGACCAACTTCGTGGGCCGCGGAATCATCCGGAGCGCGGAAGACGAGATTTCGTTGTATGTCACCCGGCACTACACCTATCCCAGCGTCCACCTCCGGCGAATGAGCCTCAGGCTCGACGGATTCGTCTCGGTCAGCGCCGGTCATCCCGGCGGCGAGTTCACGACCCGCCCCCTGGTCTTCCAAGGGAAGAACCTGATGTTGAACTACGCCACATCCGCGGCGGGAAGCATTCAGGTGGAGATTCAGGATGCGGGAGGAAAGCCGCTCGCCGGCTTCGCCCTCCAGGACTCGATCCCCGTCTGGGGAGACGAGATCGAGGGCACGGTGCGCTGGCGCCGGGCCGACGGCCGGCATCGGGATCAACTCCGGCGCTTGGCCGGCATGCCCGTGCGCCTGAGGTTCGTCATGACCGACGCCGACCTCTATTCGTTGAGATTCCGCTGAACCGGAATCTCAATCGAGATCACAGCGCCCAGCCGGAACGGTATTCCCGTCTCAGCAGCGCGGTCGCCTCCGGAGAGTTGGTGACTCGCAGGTTCTCGGCGTCCCACTCGAGTTTGGCGCCGCTCCGGTGGGCCACGGCGCCCAGGTTGACCGCCTCCGAGAGGGGGCCGGAATAGCCGAAGTGGCTGCTCGTCGGGCTCCCTGTCTTGCAGGCGGCGATCCACTCGGCGCGATGCCCCACCTCGGCGGTTCGACGCCATTCCTCGTGATGCTTGTAGGCGGCCATCCACTCGGGACGGCGGCCGATTTCCTTGCCGACGGACGGGGGGATGCTGGGCTTGGGCGGCTGAAATTTGGCGAACTTGTCCGATGGCCAGAGCATCCGCTGCGGGTAATTCACCAGCAGCATTCCCTCGGTGCCCACAAAGACCCCCCAGGCCCAGTCGGGAAAGTCGTTCTCGGCAACCACCCGGGGCGGTTGACCGCCTCGCGTCCAGGTCAGAGTGACGGGCGGCATCTCTCCGCGGGCCGGGAACCGGTAGCGGACATGGATCCGCTCGGGAGCCATCTCAGGATGCGGCGGCGGCCCCTCGGCTTCCACCGAGACGGGATAACGGAGTTTCAGGGCCCAGAAGGCCAGGTTGAAGTAGTGGGTGGCGGTGTTGCCGAGTCCACCGATGCCGAAATCCCACCAGCTTTGCCAGTTGCCGCCGCAGCCGCGGGAATAGGTGGGATGGTAGGGACGGTAAGGCGCCGTTCCCACGAAGAGGTCCCAGTGAAGCCCTTTGGGGACGGGCGGCGTCTCCGTCGGACGGTTCTTCGGGCTGCGTCCCCCGCCGACAAAGATATGGCATTCCTCCACCGCGCCGATAGCTCCGCCCTGGACCAGCTCGACGATGCGGCGGAAGTTGTCCGAGGCGTGGATCTGGGTTCCCAACTGCGTCGCCACGTTCTTCTCAGCGGCGAGCTTGGCCAGCATGCGGGCTTCGTAGACCGAGATGGCTCCCGGTTTTTCGGAGTAGACATGCTTGCCGCGCTGCATCGCCGCAAGGCTCGCCGGAGCGTGGGTGTGATCGGGAGTCGACACCACCACGGCGTCGATCTCGCGGTCCATCTCGTCGAGCATCTGCCGGTAATCGTTGAACTTCTTCGCCTGTCCATAGCGGGCGAGGACGTGTCCGGGAGGATTCCGGCGCCTGGGAGCCGATTCGTCCGCCGACCGCTCGTCGGTGTCGCAGATCGCCACGATGTTCTCTCCGGTCATCTCCGGTTGTGACGACGGCTTGACTCGCATACCGGTCGAGTACTCCACGTTCTCCCCCGCGAAGTTGGCGAGGTTCCACGTTCCCATCCCGCCGACGCCGACTGCGGCGATATTGAGCCTTTCGTTGGCCGGGTAGCCCCAGACCGAACGGCTGTTGGGGAGAATCACCAACCCTGCCGCGGCGCGGCCCGCGGTGCTGAGAAAACTCCGGCGCTTCCACTGTTTCGTCATTTTTCCTTCTCCATCAGCATCTGGACATTCCGTGAGAAATGACCTGGAAATTGGGTGAGCGTTAGAAATCCATTATGAGAGTGGCCTGGATTTTGGACAACCCAAAGGCGTTCCTGCAATTGTCTGCAACGTCCGCACCTGGGTCAATGGGCTGACGTATTCTATGGAACTCTCCCGAACGGAGGCCCACCGAATGTCCGGAGCGCCCGTACCGCAAATTCGTAGCGAGTCCAGCCAGGACGGACGCGCTGTCCCGTCTGGCCATGCCAGGCCAAGTGTTATACAATGTGAATATGATTGTGATACGAAAGGGAATAGATGAAGAGCGTACGACTAAGTGAACGGATGGAAGGCGAACTTGAAGAGGCGGCACGAATCAGCGGTGATTCGGTTTCCAGCATCATCCGCCGCGCTGTGCAGGAACGTTGCCGTCTCATCCTGGGACATCGACTCGACACAAGGGTGATCGATGTCGCTGGAACCATTGAGAGCAAAGGTGGACGCGCCCGGAAATCGGGCCGCGCATTCGCCGAATCCCTGTTGCAGCGAAAAGGAAGCGGCTCTTGATTCTGGTCGATGCGGGTCCCCTGATTGCGATCATCGACCGCGGCGAACCTGACCACCGGATCTGCGTGGAAGCGTTGTCCTCACTGACCGGCCCGATGCTGACGACTTGGCCGGCGCTTACCGAGGCGATATATCTGCTGGGTAGGGCCGGAGGCTGGCCGGCCCAAGAGGCATTGTGGAAGCTTCTCGCCCGGGATGATCTTCAACTGGTCGATTTGGATCAGTCCTTGCTTCGCCGCACCCGAGCGTTGATGAAAAAATACGTGGACGTTCCCATGGATCTCGCGGACGCTACCCTGGTGGCGGCGGCGGAGAAGCTGAAGCTGAACCGGATCCTGACTCTGGACAGCGACTTTCAAATCTATCGCCTCGCGGGTAGACGCTACTTTGAGGTCATTCCATCGTAGTCCCCGATGACCGTTTTCGGCAGCATTCTTCTCCTGCTGGGCATTCGTTTCCTGGACGTCGCCCCTGAGGCGGGCCTCGATTTCCGGCACCACAGCGGGAGTCCCGAGAAGAAATACATCCTGGAGACCATCGGCGGCGGGGTCGCCTGGATCGACTACGACCGGGACGGCTGGCCCGACCTCTACCTGGTAAACGGGGGCATCTGGAACGAGCTGCTGGCCGGCAGGCGGAGCGTTTCCAACGCCCTCTATCGCAACAACGGCGACGGCACCTTCACCGGCGTCACCGCCGGATCCGGCCTGACCAGTCCCCACTGGGGCATGGGAGCCGCGGTGGGGGACGTGGACAACGACGGCTGGCCCGAACTCTACCTCTGCAACTTCGGTCCCAACATCCTCTACCGCAACAACGGCTACGGCACCTTCACCGACGTCACCGCCGGCAGCGGGGCCGGGAATCCGCGCTGGAGTTCGTCGGCCGCCTTCAGTGACTTCGACGGGGACGGCTGGATCGACCTCTATGTCGCCAACTACGTGGAATTCGATCCCCACTCGCCACGTCCACCCGAGTGCAACTACCGGGGAATTACGGTCCATTGCGGTCCCAAGGAGATGGTTGCCGCTCCCGACGCACTCTATCGCAACCGCGGGGACGGGACCTTTTCCCAGATGACATCGGGGGCGGGCATGGAGGTTTCGCCCGCCTACGGCCTCGGCGCCGTCTGGGGCGACTACGACAACGACGGGGACCCGGACCTCTACGTGGCCAACGACTCCATGGCCAACTTCCTGTTCCAAAACCGGGGGGACGGGCGTTTCCTGGAGGTAGCGGCACTGGGAGGGGTCGCCTACAACCAGGACGGCCGGGAGCAGGCGGGGATGGGAGTGGCCTTCGGCGATTACGACCGGGACGGCTTTCTGGATCTTTACGTCACCAACTTCTCCGACGATTACCACACCCTCTACCGCAACCGGAGAGGACGGCTGTTCCGCGACGTCACCTACGCCGCGGAGGTGGCCTTCCCCAGTTGGCAGTTCCTGGGCTGGGGGGTCCACTTCGCCGACCTGGACAACGACGGCCGGCTGGACCTGTTCGTTTCCAACGGGCACATCTATCCGCAGGTGGACGGCTACGAAACGGGCACCCGCTTCGCCCAGCGCAAGCTCCTTTTTCGGAATCAGGGGAACGGCAAGTTCCGGGAGGCGGCGGGAGAATGGGGTGAGGATCTGTCGAAGACCTGGTCCAGCCGGGGAGCGGCTTTCGCCGATTTCGACAATGACGGCGATCTGGACGTGGCCGTCAACAACCTGGATGCGCGCCCCTCACTCTTTCGCAACGAGGGCGCGGCAGGCGCCGGACACTGGTTGAACCTGGCACTGGAGGGAAATCCGTCAAACCGGAGCGCCATCGGCACCCGAGTGATTCTTCAGGCCGGGGACTGGAGCCAGTTGCAGGAGGTCCAGGGAGGATCGAGCTATCAAGCCACCAACGACGCCCGGCTCCATTTCGGCCTCGGAGAGTTGACGGAGGCGACGAAGCTGATCGTCCGCTGGCGTAGCGGAATGGTCCAGGCTTTCGAGGGAGTCGCGACTGATTTCTACTACCGTCTGCAGGAGGGAGGGAAGCTTGAACCTCTTCGCGCCAAGGGACGAGATTTGCGCGGCAGGTCATACTCATCCCGTCCCGGCGGTGGCGCTACGGAATCCATTCGACAAGAGCAGTAAATCGAACATGTTTCGCATTCCGACTGAGACTCGTTTCGCCAAACAGAGTCTCACGTAACCGCGGGACGCGGTTCGGCGGTCGCAATCCGAACGACATGGGCACCATCGACTCGTCCTACATCGGTCAACGCTGATCGGATCGCTTCGTCGCGGGTGGCCGCGTCCCGGTCGAAGTCGAGGTATTGGATTCCACCGGTTCGGCCAACCGTCGCGTCGTCGCATCCCGCTTCGAACAACGCGTCGATCGACGCATCATCCTGGAGATCGGGGCCATCGACGATCAGCGTGAAATGATGGATCGGCATCTTTGGCTTCTTTCCTTTCTGTCACTCCCATTCGAGTGGGCATTACTGTCCGGCCCGTTGCAATGATACCCCGACTGTGACAGATTGCGGACCAAGGACAAACCATGCACGGCGTCGTAGCCCTCGTCTTCACCGCCATCTTCCTGGCGCTACCGCTCCTGGCCCAAGCGCCCCGATTTTCGGAGCACCTGATTCAGGACGGTTACACCTACACCTACGGACTTGGAGCCGGCGACCTGGACGGCGACGGCGACGTGGATCTGACCAGCGCCGACGCCTTCGGGCACGATTCCCTCTACTGGTTCCAGAACGACGGGACCGGAGAATTCACGAAGTTTTTCATTCAACGGGACGATCCCGAGCGGCTGGAACGCCATGCCCTGGGAGATGTCGACGCCGACGGGGACCTGGACGTGGTCATCGTCAAGAACCTCTACGGCGACCTCCTCTGGTTCCGGAACAACGGGACGCCCCAGGATGGCCGGCTCTGGCAGAGGGTCGTCCTCACCCAGGGCATGCCCTACGCCTACGACGTGGTGCTGGGCGACCTGGACGGCGACGGGGATCTGGATGCGGCTGCGTCCGGCTGGAAGGGAAGCCACTTCTACTGGTTCGAGAATACCGGATGGCCCGGGCGGAGAGGCTGGCACAGGCATCGGATCGATGCCGACATCCGCGGACGGGACAACGTACCCTCCAGGACCCGGACCATGCGGGCCGGCGACTTCGACGGGGATGGGGACCTGGACCTCCTGGGAACCGCGCCCGGGGCCGACCTCACCATCTGGTACGAGAACCGGCCCTCCACCGCGACCGCAGCGGCCTGGCCGCGCTTGTACGGGAAGCCCGTGGTCTGGGCCAGGCACGTCGTGGACGACCGGACCCGCAATCCCATCCACGGACAGCCGGTGGACATGGACGGCGACGGCGACCTCGACATCCTGATGGCCATGGGCATGCACGGGAAGCCCGGGGACGGGACCACTCACCAGATCGCGTGGTACGAGAACAATGGGACCCCGGCGGCAGGCGCCTGGACCAAACACCTGATCCGGGACGGATTCCAGGACGCCTTCGAGGTGGTGGCGGGGGATCTGGACGGAGACGGCGACCTGGACGCGGCGGCCACTTCCTGGCGGTCCCCGGGACGGGTGGCGTGGTTCCGGAATCACGGCCGCAAAGGCGAAGCCTGGACCATGCACCTCCTGAAGCAGGACTGGCGGAGCGCCAATCAGATCCTGATCGCGGACCTGGACGGCAACGGCCGCCTCGATATCGCGGCGTGCGCCGAAAAGGGCACCCAGGAACTTCGTTGGTGGCGAAACCAGGGGCCGCCGGGACGCTCCCCGGCAAGCGCCTCCCGATGAGACTGGTTCTTCCGGCCGGTCCCGCCCGACTTCCGATTCTCTTCATCCTGGCCACCCTGGTTCCCGGCTCTTCCCTGCCGGGACACGCCACCAGATTCTCCGAGCACCTGATCCTCGACGGCTACACCTATGCCTTCGGCGTCGCGGCGGCGGACCTGGACGGCGACGGCGACGTGGACCTGACCAGTTCGGACGCCTTCGGACACGATTCCCTCTATTGGCTGGAGAACGACGGTTCCGGAAACTTCCGGCGCCATTTCATCGCCAGAGACGACCCCGAACGCCTGGAGCGCCACGCCGTCGGCGACGTGGACGGCGACGGCCACCTGGACGTGGTGGCGGTCAAGAACCTCCATGGCAATCTGCTCTGGTTTCGCAATGGGGGAAACGCGCGGGACGGCCGGCTGTGGCAGCGTCTGATCCTCACCCGCGCCATGCCCTACGCCTACGACGTGGCGCTGGCCGATCTGGACGGGGACGGAGACCTGGATGCCGCCGCATCGGCCTGGAAGGGGAGCCATTTCTTCTGGTTCGAGAACCGGGGATGGCCCGGAACCGGAGGCTGGCCGCGGCATCCCATCGAGGACGACCTTCGCGCACGGGACAACGGACCCGCCCAGACCCTGACCATCCGGGCGGCCGACTTCGACGGAGACGGGGACCAGGACCTGCTGGCCACGGTTCATGAGGCGGACCTGGTGGCCTGGTACGAGAACCGGAGAAGCCGGGACCGCGGGAAGGTGTCGTGGAAGCGTCATTCCGTGGACCCCGCGACGCCCTACCCGACCCACGGACAGCCGGTGGACGTGGACGGCGACGGCGACGTGGACATTGTCATGGCCCTGGGCATGCACGCGGAGCCCGGGGACGCCAACACCCATCAGATCGCCTGGTACGAAAACACGGGAAAACCGACGGCGGGAATCTGGCCCAAGCAGGTAGTGGCCCGGGGTTTTCAGGACGCCTTCGAAGTGGTGGCCGGCGATCTGGACGGAGACGGGGACCTCGACGCCGCAGCCACGTCCTGGCGTTCCCCCGGCCGTGTTGCGTGGTTCGACAACCCGGGGGTCCGGGACCGGCACTGGCGGACCCATGTCCTGAAGCAGGAATGGCCCAGCGCCAACCAGTTGCTGCTGGCCGACCTGAACGGCGACGGGCGGCTCGACATCGTGGCCTGCGCCGAGCGGGGAAGCCAGGAACTGCGCTGGTGGCGAAACGATGGGCCTTCCCCGGACGCCGGAAAACCGAACGGGAGGGAACGAACAACCGCAAGGGACAACATCCGCGAGCCGCCGGCTTCGGGACCTTTCCGGGATCTGGACGACGCGATCCTGGAGGACGCCGTCATCGTCAACGGCAAAGAGCTGTTCATCGACGATCACATCATCCAGGAGCTCAAGGGAGCCCGCAAAGTCCTGAAGCGGGCCGTAAAGCACCCGGACAATCCCCTGATGGTCCCCGACCGGCCCTGGGAGACCCAGAAGCTCAACCGGGGCGCGGTCCTTTACGACGAGCCGGAGGGGATCTTCAAGATGTGGTACCCCTACTTCGTCAAGGAGGAGAAGACGGCGGACGGCTGGGAGATCGAGGGCGTTCTGGGCTACGCCACCTCCCGGGACGGACTCGCCTGGAAAAAACCGATCATCAACCTCCGGGACGGGAACAACCTCGCCGACGCTCCCATCCACGCCAATCCTCCGGCCGTTTTCAAGGACCCGGTCGACCCCGATCCCCGGCGCCGCTACAAGATGATGTACGGCGGCGTGGATCCCAAGGTCCCCAACGGCTGGGCCACCTTCGTCGCCTACTCGCCGGACGGCATCCGCTGGACTCCGGAGCCCCTGAATCCGGTCGTTCCCCACAGCGACACCATCTGCTCCATCCACTGGGACCCGCGATCCGGCGCCTACGTGAGCTACCTCCGCTTCGGGCCCCCCAACATCCGGCTCATCGCCAGAACCCAGAGCGAGGACTTCGTCCACTGGTCGCCGAAGCTCACCGTGATCCGCCGGACCAGGATGGACGAACCGTTCGCAACCCAGCATTACGGGATGAAGATCATGCCCTACGGGGGGGTCTATATCGGACTGCTGGAGGCCTACCACGGCCAGACCGACGCGCCCGTCCCGGCGGACAAGCTCTGGATGGATAAGGCCGACACCCAGTTGACCTTCAGCCGCAACGGCCTCACCTGGACCCGGGTCGGCCCCCGGGGCGCCATCCCCCATGACCAGTTGGAACAAGACGGGCACGACTGGGGCAGAATCGCCCGGGAAGCCATCCTCCTCTCCTACGGCAATCATGGGCAGGACTGGGATTGGGGTAGCGTCTACGCCTTTCAGCCGCCGCTGGTGGTCGGCGACCAGATTTGGATCTACTACCTGGGAAGCACCACCCGCCACGGGGGAATCCGTTACCACGGCGACACGGAGTCCAGCGGAGTCGGCTTGGCCACGCTGCGGCTGGACGGCTTCGTCGCAGTCCAGGCTGCGAAAACCGGAACTCTCACCACCAAACCGCTAGTCTTCATCGGCGACGAGTTGGAGGTCAACGCCGACGCCGAAGGCGGTTCGATCCAGGTGGCAGTTCTGGCTCCCGACGGAAAGGTCATCGAGGGATTCGGCCAAGAAGACTGCAAGCCCCTCACCACCGACGAAGTCCGGCATGTCCTGGAGTGGAACGGGAATCGGGACTGCCACCCGATCCAGGGCCGGCCCATCCGCCTGCGTTTCCATCTCGACAGGGCGGAGCTGTAATCGTTCACGCCCAGGATCCGCCATATCCAATATGTACCGACGCGCTGATGGGAGCGGCGACTTTCCTGTCGCCGAAAGGGGAGGTCAGGGGGGACAGAGTCCCCATACACTTTCCGGACACCGAACAGCATGGCATCAAAGAAGAAGCCGGGGCGACAGGAAACTCCCCCTCCTGACCCTCCCAGAGACTCCCTCCATGTTATCTTTGTGGAGTTGCGACGTTGCGAATAACCCTCGGACATGAATCATGAGCCTGGATAAATCACTGCACCACTTGAAGTTGGACGGATGGTGCGTCCTGGATGGGATCATCCCTGAGTCCCGAGTCGGCGACATCCGCCGGAGCGTCCAATCGGCGGTGGAGTCCAGCGGCGGGTCCGTCAGCGTTCAGGGCGTGGGCGCCCGGACCGGGCTTCTGGCCTTCGATCAGTCCTTCAGCCCCTATCTCGCCGACCGGAGAATCCTGGACATCGCCGAAGCCCTCCTGGGGAAGCCGGTCCGGATCTCCTTCACCACGGCCATCATCAACTATCCGGGGAATGAGCGGGGCCGCTGGCACGCCGACTGGCCCTTCAACCAGAACAGCGCCGGCCACATCCCGGCGCCGTATCCCGACATGGTCGCCCACCTCACCACCATCTGGATGCTTTCCTCCTTCTCGGCGGAGACCGGGGGAACCCTGGTCGTGCCAGGGAGCCACCGCTCCTCCAACAACCCCACCGGCGGCAACGGCGTCGATCCCACGCGGGCGTATCCCACCGAGATCCACGCCGCCGGACGGGCCGGCAGCGTGCTGATCTTCGACAGCCGGCTCTGGCACTCCACGGCCGCCAATCGGAGCGGCCGTCCCCGCGTTGGAATGGCGGTGCGCTACGCTCCCTGGTGGCTCAACGTCGATATCCTGCGACCCGGCTCCATCGAGCGCACGCAAATGGTGGACGAGACGGGAGGACACGAAAACGAGCAGGTTCCGGTTCCGGCGCCGGTCTACGAGTCGCTGCCGGAGCAGGTCAAGCCGCTCTACCGTCACTGGGTGGCCGAATAGCCGGAATCCCGAACCAGGTTACTCAACGCATGATGAAGTGGTTCCTGACGGCCGCAACCCTGTCCATGGGGCAAGTTCTGGGTCAGACGGAGGCCGGCGCGGCGGCGGCCGGCTTCGCCGGCAGCGGCCTGCACTGGATCGACGGCGTCATCATCGCCGCCTACGCCCTGGGGATGATCTCCCTGGGCTGGTACTACCGGAGGCGCCAGAAGAGCCTGGACGAGTACTTCGTGGGCAACCGGACCATGAACCCGGGGCTCATCGGGGTCTCCATGTTCGTGACCCTGTTCAGCACCATCTCCTTCCTGGCCACACCGGGCGAAGTCTACGGCAAGGGGCCCGCCATCCTGACTTCGTCTCTCTCGATCCCCTTCTACTACCTCATCGTCGGCTACCTGATCGTCCCGGCCTACATGCGCTTTCGTCTGATCAGCGCCTACGAACTGCTGGAGCAGAAAAAGGGCTTGAGCGTCCGGCTGGCGGGAGCCGTCCTGTTCATCATGCTCCGGTTGACCTGGATGTCGCTGCTCATCCACCTGAGCGCTCAAGCCATGCTCCTGATGCTGGGTCTCGAGCAGGACAAGCTTCCGTACGTGGCGTTGGTGATCGGAGCCGTGGCCATCACCTATGCGTCCTTCGGCGGTCTGCGGGCCGTGGTCATCACCGACTTCCTGCAGTTCTGCCTCTTGTGCGGCGGAGCGCTGCTGGTGGTGATCACGGTGACGGTTCGCCTCGGAGGATTCGGTTGGTTCCCCACCGAATGGAGCCCGGCCTGGGACACTCAACCCCTGTTCAGCCTGGATCCCAACGTCCGGGTCACGGCGTTCTGGTCCATCGTGTCGGGAACCCTCTGGTGGGTCTGCACCGCCGGGGGCGATCAGACGGCGGTCCAACGCTTCATGTCGGTTCGGGACGTCAAGGAGGCGCGGCGATCCTTTCTGCTGAATTCGTTCGCCGGCATCCTGGTGAACGTGATTCTGGCCCTGGTGGCCTTCTCACTGCTGGGGTTCTTCGAGGCTCGTCCGGAGCTCCTGCCCGCGGGCGTCGATGCCGATCGAGTGTTCCCCTACTACATCGTTCACCTGCTCCCCATCGGCATATCGGGCCTCGTGATCTCCGGCCTCTTCGCCGCGGCCATGTCGAGCGTCGACTCCGGCGTCAACTCACTCACGGCGGTGGTGATGACCGATTTCTTCGGCCGGTTCCGGCGGCGCGCCCTGAGTGAAATCGCGCGAGTCCGGCTCTCGCAGGGACTGGCTCTCGCCATCGGATTGATCGTGGTCCTGGGCTCCTCGTTCCTGGTCGGAAACGTGCCGGGCAACTTCGTGGAAATCGCGCAACGAACCCTTCACCTGTACGTCGGCGCCCTCTTTCTGCTCTTCTTTCTCTCCATATTCGTACCCTTCTCCACCGCTCCGGGAGTCATCGCCGGTTCGCTGTCGGCCCTTCTGGCCGCGGCCTGCGTGGCCTACTGGGGGTCGCTGAACCAGATGACACAAGACCTGGGTTGGATTCCGTTGTCGGAATGGACCGGAATCGTGGATTTCAGCTTTCAGTGGATCCTGCCGGTATCGCTTCCCGTGGGCCTGGCGGCCGGGTGCCTGGTCAGTTTGATCCAGCGGTGCATGAAGAAGTGAATCCTCTTTCCCCTGTGCTAATCTCTGGACGGGCCGGTTGCGCGAAGGGAGACCGTGATTCGAAAACGAGTCGTTCTGACGCTTTCGGGAGGGATGGACTCCACCACCCTTCTGTATCAGCTTCTCTCCCAGGGACACCACGTCCAGGCTCTGGGTATCGACTACGGGCAACGGCACCGCAAGGAACTCGGCGCAGCCGCCGAAATCTCCGCTCGAGCGGGGGTTTCCTTCAAGAGCGCCGATCTTTCCGCGGTCACGGGATTCCTGGCGGGGAGCGCCCTCACCAGCCCGGACGTCGAGATTCCGTCGGGCGAATACGATCCGGAGAGCATGAGGGTCACCGTGGTTCCCAACCGGAACATGTTGATGCTGGCCGTGGCCCTGGCCTGGGCCATCTCTTCCGAATGCGGCACGGTGGCCTACGCCGCCCATGCCGGAGACCACGAGGTCTATCCCGACTGCCGGCCCGAATTCGTCGCGGCTCTGGCCAGAACCGCCGGCCTTTGCCACTACGATCCCATCGAACTGACGGCCCCGTTTCTACACCTGAACAAGGTCGACATCGTCCGGCTGGGGAACCGGCTGGGCGTTCCCTACGATCTGACCTGGAGCTGCTACCGGGGTGCGGAGCTGCACTGCGGCAGTTGCGGGACCTGCAACGAACGGGCTAACGCGTTCGTCCGGGCGGGAGTCCCGGACCCCACCATCTACCAGAACCGGAGGGAGCTCGAACATGACCGCATTCGGCACACACCGCCCCAACCGGCTGATTGACGAAACCAGTCCCTATCTGATCCAGCACGCCTACAACCCGGTGGACTGGCATGCCTGGAGTGACGAGGCTCTGTTCAAGGCGAAGGAAGAGGACAAGCCCATTCTGCTGAGCATCGGATACTCCTCCTGTCACTGGTGCCACGTCATGGAGCACGAGTCCTTCGAGAACGACCGCATCGCCGCCCTGATGAACGAGGGATTCGTCAACATCAAGGTTGACCGGGAGGAGCGGCCCGACGTGGACTCCATCTACATGAGCTTCGTCCAGATGACCACCGGGAGCGGCGGTTGGCCGTTGACGGTCTTCCTGACGCCGGACCTGGTCCCCTTCTACGGAGGAACCTACTTTCCTCCCGAAGACCGCTACGGGCGTCCCGGCTTCGCCCGCATCCTCCAGGGCGTGAGGGACGCCTTCGTGGACCGCCGCCAGGAGATCGAAGCCGGCCGGAGCCAGACGCTGCAACGGCTGGAAGAGGC
The DNA here is from genome assembly GCA_965116695.1 of Acidobacteriota bacterium. Classification (GTDB taxonomy): domain Bacteria; phylum Acidobacteriota; class UBA6911; order RPQK01; family JAJDTT01; genus JAJDTT01. The sequence continues at coordinate 4,190,715 of OZ220706.1, read as the reverse complement.
CTTCTCGTGGGGACTGTCTCCCGGGGATCTGGACGCGAGGATCCTGGATCAGGCCCACGACCGCTGCTACCAGCAGTTCGACCATCGCCTGGGAGGCTTCGGGCAAGCCCCCAAGTTCCCCAGCTCCATGGTTCTCGCGTTCCTGGTGCGCTATTGCAGGAGAACCGAACGAACCTCCGCCCTGCGGATGGTCGACGTGACGCTGACCGAGATGGCCCGGGGCGGGATCTACGACCAGTTGGGCGGCGGCTTCCACCGCTACTCGGTGGACGACCGCTGGCTGGTGCCCCACTTCGAGAAGATGCTCTACGACAACGGGCTCCTGGCGCGGGCCTACCTGGAGGCCTGGCAACTGACGGGCAACCGTTTCTACCGGCAGATCGTCGAAGAGACCCTGGGTTACGTTCAGCGGGAGATGTGGGATAACGAAGAAGGAGGCTTCTACTCGGCCGAGGACGCCGACAGCGAGGGGCACGAGGGCAAGTTCTACGTCTGGAGCCTCGAAGAGGTGGAATCCGCCCTGGATTCGGAAACCGCGCGAATCTTCTGCGACTACTACGACGTCACCGCCCACGGAAACTTCGAAGGCTCCAACATCCTGCACCCCCGGCTGGAACGGGAATCCTACGCCGGGAGTCTGGGGATGGCGCCGGAAGAGTTGGACCGGCTCCTGGCCGACGCCAGACGGCGGCTCTTCTCGATCCGGAGGAAGCGGATCCGGCCGGGACTGGACGACAAGGTCCTGGCTTCCTGGAACGGCATGATGCTAACGGCTTTCGCCGAGGCCGCCTTCGCCTTCGACAGTTCGGAGTACCTGGAGACCGCCTTGAGGAACGGGGAATTCCTTTATTCGGAGATGTGGACCGGCAACCGCCTTCACCGGAGCTGGACGATGGGCCGGGCGCGCCTCAACGGCTATCTCGACGACTACGCCCAAGTGGTCGAGGGTTGGCTGGCCCTGTACCAGGCCACCGGCGATCCGGTCTGGGTGGACCGCGCCGCCGAAGTCACGGAAGCCCAGTTGGAGCTCTTCTGGGACGCCGAGCAGGGAGACTTCCATTTCACCTCCAGGAATCACGAACGCCTGGTGATTCGCCACAAGGAGTTCATGGACAATGCCACCCCCAGCGGGAACGCCGTCTCCTGCCTGAACCTTCTCCGCCTCCACAAGCTGCTGGGACGATCGGACTTCCTGGAGAAGGCGGAGAGCATGCTCCGGCGAGTCTCCCTGGCCCTGGAACGCCACCCGCTGGCGTTCGGCTACTGGCTACAGGCTCTGGACCATTACCTGGGCCCGGTTCACGAGATCGCGGTGGTGGGGACCGAAACGCAGCGGGCCCCGCTGGTCCAGGTGGTGAGAGATCAGTACCTGCCCAACAAGATCCTGGCGGTCGCGTCAGGAGAGGACGACGGCCTTGGATACCGGATTCCGCTCTTGCAGGGAAAGACTCCGATCGAAGGAAGGGCCGCCGCGTACGTCTGCCGGAACTTCGTCTGCCGGAGGCCGGTTCAGACACCGGAAGAACTGAAGCAGGCCATCGGGGCGGCGGACTGAATTCGTCCGGTCCCAGCGACCGCGGTTGGGACGTAGAAGGGCACCCACAAGGGGCAAGGGCACCCACAAGGGGGGTGCCCCTACATTCGTCAAAGGTCCCCGAGGCGGGCCCGAAGCTTCCGCAACGCCCGGGCCCGATGGGAGATCCGGCTCTTCTGCTCGATGGTGAGTTGGGCGAAGGTCCGGTTCAGCGGCGGATAGAAGAAGACCGGGTCGTAGCCGAAGCCGTTGGCTCCCCGGGCCTCGGGAACGATCCGTCCCCAGACCTCGCCCTGAACCTGGATGCGCTTCTCCGGCAGGGACAGGCACATCGCCGAGACGAAGCAGGCCCGCGGACGAGAACCGGGCCACTCAGGATCGGCCTCCGCAATCAGCTTCAGCAGTGCGCGGATGCGCTCGTCGTCGGTAGGGGCCAGACGGGCCGAATGGACACCCGGACGTCCGTCCAGCACCTCCACGGCCAGTCCGGAATCCTCCGAAAGAGTGGGGACACCCGTGAGACGCGAGTAGTAGCGAGACTTCAACGCCGCGTTCTCACGGAAGGTCAGGCCGGTTTCTTCCGGCTCGGGGATCCGGGGATCGTCCGGCAACAGGTCCACCCGGACCGGGAGTCCTCCCAGGGCGTGGAGGACCTCCGCCACCTTTCCCTTATTTCGAGTTGCCAACAGGAATCGCAAAACGATTGGATGCGGGATCGGGCCGGAACAGGCGGGCGGCATCTTCCGTCGTGTCTTCCAACACGGCCCGCTGCCTGGAGATCAGTTGCCGGATTCCGCCGCGGGCCAATTCCAGGAGCCGATCCAGTTGGCCCTGGCCGAACGGGGCTCCTTCGGCGGTCCCCTGGACCTCGACGTACTCGTCCTGACCGGTCATGACCACGTTCATGTCCACTTCGGCGGCGAAATCTTCCCGGTAGTTCAGATCCAGAACCGGTTCGTCTCCCAGGATTCCCACGCTGACCGCGGCCACGGGAGACAGGAGAACCGGCTCCTGTAGAGTCCGCTCCCGGTGCAACCGATCCAGAGCCAGGGCCAGAGCCAGGAAAGCCCCGGTGATGGAGGTGGTGCGGGTGCCCCCGTCCGCCTGAATCACGTCGCAGTCCAACCAGATGGTCCGCTCTCCCAGGAGGTGAAGGTCTACGACCGCCCGCAGCGACCGGCCGATCAGGCGCTGAATCTCCTGGCTTCTGCCCGAGAGCTTCCCCTTGGAAACTTCGCGAATCATACGGGTGTGGGTCGACCGGGGAAGCATCCCATACTCGGCCGTGATCCAACCCTGGCCCGCTCCCCGCAGGAAGGGGGGGACTTTCTTCTCGACGCTTGCCGTGCAGATGACCCGGGTGTCTCCGCACTCCATCAGGACCGATCCTTCAGCATGCCTGGTAAAGCCGGTGGTGACTTTCACCGGCCTCAACTCGTCGGGAAGCCGTCCGTCGTTTCTGCGATTCATCACTGTCAGTCGTCCTTCTGGCCGGAAGGGGCCATGTTACAGGAAGGGTTCCCCTATGGAAACGTGACCGGAAAGCGTGAGTTCCTGCTTGCCGCCCACCAGGAACCGGACCTGGTCGATCTCTTCCAGGTTCTCGACCAGCGACCGGGTGATGGAATGGATGGCGCACAACTCCATTCGAATGCCGCCGGCCAGGCTTTCGGCCGTCTTGCGGCTGACGTCCACCACCGCCGTCTTGTCTTCCAGAACGAAGATCTGCCGAATCGTGGCGTCTTGCCGAAAGATCGGGGTCCCCTCTTCCTCGGGGCCTTGAATCAGTTCGTCCACGATTTGCCGCGCGTTGAACACCGGCTCACCTGTCTGCAGGACGGTGCGCTCCTCGGACACGAGAAACTCTTCGCCGGGAGCCGTGGCGCCGGGCGCGCAGAAGAAGACGCGAACCCGCATTTCCCGCGACGAAGAGCCGGAGGGGGACGGCATGCGGACCGGCTCCGAAACCCGCGGCTCCTCCATGCCGACTCTCCGCTGCCGTTGCAGCTCCGCCTCGGTGAGGTAGTACCCGACTCCCAGAGCGATGATGATCAACAGGAACAGCGAGAGAGCGATGCGCAACTCGTTCATTCCGGATCACTCCCCTCAGGAGGTCCTTCCAGGAAGGCTACGACCCCTGCTGCCAAGGCCGAAATCAGTCGCTCGTGGAAGGTTTGCAAGGTCAGGTTCGACCGGTCCATCGAGTTGGTCAGTTGCCCGAACTCGACGACGATCCCCGGAGCCGCCACCGACTGCAGCACCGTCAATGGGGCTTCGATGACCTGATTCTCAACCTCGTAAACTTGATTCAGGCTTTCCTGTACCGCCGCGGCCAGATCCCGGCTTCGCGGCAGGTATCGTTCCTGGCCCATTTCCCAACGAACGAACTCTTCCTTCTCTTCCGGCTCCGGTTCGGGTTCCGGTTGGCTCACCACAATCTCGACGACGTCCTCCTCCTCGCCCTCCCCGGTTTCCGATTCCGGTTGCGGCAGGTCCGGAGTCTCGCCGTCCAGAAGAGCCAGCGACTCCTGCTCGGGTTCCTCCGGCTCCGGCGGAGGGATGACTGGGGGTTTCCCATGAAAATAGACCACGCCGCCCCGCATCTCCGCGTCCGGAGCCCGACCCAGATGGAGGCTCAGGTAGGCTCGGGTTCGATGGGAGTTGCCGACGGCGCTGCGCTGGGCCGCGGAGAGATTCACGTCCCGATCCCGGGTCAGAACCATCTCCAAGCCGCGATTTCGAAACTCATCCTGCAACTGGAGGGCAAATTGGAGAGCCAGGTCTTTCTCGACGAACCCCTGCTCTCCCAGATCTCCTTCCCAGATGCCTCCGGAATCGCTCCCGCCATGACCCGGATCGACCACGATCACGGGTCTTTCGCGCCGGTTCCGCGACGTGCTGAGCCGGGACCGAGGCGCCGGAGCCGGATCGGGAGTTCCGGCAGTGGCCGGGACCGCTCTCGAAGCCCTGGCCGGAGCCCGTCTGATATGGCCGTGGATCTCCACGACCCTGGTCGAGGCGCCGGCGTCTCCGGCCTCCCGGTAACGGCGATAGTCCTGCCCCTTGTAGATGCGGAAGGTTCCGAAAGGATCCCGGGAGTTGAACTTCAGTGCGGACACCAGACGCGATGAAGGGGTCCCGCGCTTGGCGCCGGGACGAACCCGATAGGGCCCGAATTCCACTTCCAGGTAATCCGGGCGTTCGTTGACCCGGATCGGACCCGGCCGGCCGGCGGAGAATTCGATCCGGACTTGGTTGGCAAGATTCGTCACCTGCACCTTCACCTGGTTCAGGTCCCGGGGTTGGAACCGATACCTGGCGGCGCCGGTCTTGGAGAAGCGCCCCGGAAGGACGGGCGCCAACGCCCGAATCAGGAAATCTTCCGGGATGTACCAGTCGGACGGTCCCTTCTTCCATGCCGGGGATGACATGAGAAGGTAGTCGACTCCGGCCCGAACCAGCGGCCGTCCATCCAGAAAGAGGAGTTCTCCGCCGGGACCGGACAGATTGAACCGGTCCTTCGACTCCCGGCCATCGAGCCGGAGGGCGGAAATCATGTTCTTGAGGCTGACGTAGGACTTGCCGGACCGCCGTTCCATCGCCACCGCCGCCCTTTGACTCCCCAGGTCCAGCAGCAACTCCCGCCGATTCTGGGCTGGCAATTCGGGGCTGAGAATGACCAGCATCCAACCGGCGATCGCGGCCAGGCGGCACATTCGTTTGAGACCGGGATAGGGAAGCCGCCTCTCGGACTCACACCGAAATCCGGAAGCGCACAGCGGAGGACACGGCATCAGGCCCAATTATAGTGGAAGGGGTACGGCGACTTTTGACACGGGCTGTCAATCTCAGCCGGCGGCGGCACCCGCCACTGACGCCTCCAGCTCCGATTCGGCCACGCGCCAGCGGGAAGCGTTTCGAAACAACGCCGTCGCCAGGGCCGTGTGCAGGGCGTGTCCGGCCTTGTAGGCGCGGACATGGCCGATCACCGGGCTGCCGCAGAGGGAGACATCGCCGATCAGATCCAGGACCTTGTGGCGCACGAACTCGTCGGGCGCCCGGAGTTCACCGCTCATGACGCCGTCGTCGCTCAGCACCACCGCGTTTTCGAAGGAGCCGCCTCGAATCAGGTTGTTTTCCAGGAGCCGGCGGACTTCACGATAGAATCCGAAGGTCCGGGAAAAAGAGATCTCCCGTGCATAGACTTCGGGCGTCACCTCCAGGTCCAGCCGCTGGCGGCCGATGACGGGGTGGGTGAAATCGATCTCGTAGGTCACGCGAAAAACCGGCGAAGGCTCGATTGAAACGAACTTCTCTCCGTCCGTCAGCCGGATCGGCTCCTCCACCCTGATGAAGGTCCGAGGGGCATCCTGCTCCTCGATCCCCGCATCCTGAATTCCGTCCACGAAGGGCTGAGAGGAACCGTCCAGGATGGGGACCTCCAGGGAATCGATGTCGATGTAAAGGTTGTCCAGGCCCAGGCCGTAGACGGCCGACAGCAGATGCTCCACCGTCGAGAGCATCACTCCGCGTTTCATGAGGGTGGTAGCCAGGACCACCCGGGAGACGTACCGGCGCGAGGCCTCGATCTCGAAACCCTGCAGGTCGACGCGGCGGAAGACGACGCCGGTCCCCGCCGGCGCGGGCCTCAGTTCGACCGCCACCCGGCAACCGGTGTGGAGCCCGATTCCCTTGAGCTTGAACGGCCGGCGGATGGTCCTCTGCATCTGGCCTGCACCGTGTTGCACGTTTCAGGCCAAGAACGAGGAAAACCTTTACTTTAAATGGTTTTCGTAATTCGACCGTCGCTGGGGGGAGCGCAGAGTGTGACCTGGAGTCCACACTGGTGTGGCCCTCAGGACACATACAGGTTTATGGCCAGAGCCGTCGGCCGCCGCGGTATTCCGGCCGGGATCAGTCGCTCCGCCGGCCTTTCCTTCTCCTCTCCCGCTCCTTTTCCGCTTCCCGTTGCGCCTTGGCGTCCCGCTCTTCCTGCTTCTTCAACCGCTTGGCCATCTTCTCTTCCCACTTGGCCTTCTTTTTTTCGTCGATGGCCGGCTCCAGGAATTGGGATTCGGGAATCTGAAGGTTGTAGGCCAGGTCTTCTGTGAAGATTTGCTGGGAAATATCTCCGTCCAGGTAGATGTCCGTCCGCAGGGGAGTGTGGACTCCCTGGATGGTGTGCCAGTTGTAGAACTCCCACTCCATCTTGTGGCGCAAGCCGGTGTCGTCGGTGTATTCGTTCTCCACCTTTTCCGGGAGGTGGCTGTTCAGATTGAAGAAGACCACCACCGAGTTGTTGGAGGCGTCCAGGAATTCCACGGCCTCGAACTCTCCCTGGCCCGCGATGTCGTCAGGGCCGTAGTAGTAGAGGTTCATTCCCTCCTCGTCGAGACGCTGCTTGATCAGAAAGTTGATGTCCTTCCGAACCGACTTCATCCACGAGTTCAAATCCTTGTCGGGAATCTCCTCGACGTCGAACTCCCCCTCCAGCTTCCACCCCTTGTTCAACTCCATGTTGTGCACTGAGATAATCTGGTTCTTCTCATTCTTGCCCGTCTCGAAACGGGACTTGACGGGATCGTAAACGGTCCAGTCTCGAAAACGGGTGAAAGCCTTCCTGCCCTTCCGGAAGATGAAGTACCGGCCGGACGAGTGGGAGTTCCGGACCTCGAGATATGCATCGCCGCCCATGGCCGTCACGGCCGCGTCGATCACCTTCCTGGCCTTCCCCTCACCAGACTCCCCGGACAGCGACGGCATCACCAGAGTGGTCGCCAATATCCCCGCCCCGACAGTGAACCAACCGCGCCATCGACATGATCCCCGTAATTTCTCCAACATGATCGCCCCTCTAACAGCCAATGTAGCGAGCGTAGACGGCTCGGGCCTCCTTCTCGTCCTCTGTTCCCCGGATTATGGCCCGTCCGTCGCGGAACAGAGCCAGCTCGTAGCCGTTGACCTCTAATTTCATCATATAGTCGTTCAGGCTCACGCTGCCACTGGGCCGGAGCCGGCGGGCAACTTGGGGAAGGTCCATTCGCGAGTCTTCGCCCGGCTGGACCTGGACCGCGTTCCGGCCGCAGAGCCGGACCGAGTGGCGCCGCTCCCTTCCCTCCAGATACCGCAGCTCGAGCGCCCCGCAACAGGAACAGTCCGGGACGCGCGCACCCTCCAGCGAGACCAGTTTCATCCGGTTCTCCCAGACATCCACCTTCAGCATGGTGGACGCCGGCTCGGCGCCCACCAAGATCTTCAGAACCTGGGCGACCTGGTAGGAGGCTACGAGATGGACGACCGGCCCCAGGATGCCGCTGGTGTCGCACGTCTCGGCGCTGCCGGGCGCCGGCGGCCGCGGAAAGAGGCACTGGAGGCAGGGCGTGACCCGGGGCCGGAACGCGTAGGCGGTTCCGTAGCTGCCGACGCATGCTCCATAGACCCAGGTCCGGCCGGTTCGGAGGGAGTAGTCGTTCAACAGGTACCGGGTTTCGAAGTTGTCGGTGCCGTCCAGAATCAGGTCGCTCTCGGCACAGAGAGCCTCCACGTTTCGATGGGTCAGGTCCTCGACCACGCCGTGGACCGCAACCTGGGAGTTCATGGCGCCGAGAATCGACTTGGCCGCCACCGCCTTGGGCAGGGCCAGGCGGGCATGATCTTCCGTGAAGAGGCACTGCCGCTGCAGATTGCTCTCTTCCACGAAGTCGCGGTCGATCAGGCGCAAGGAGCCGATCCCGGCTCGGACCAACTGCTCCGCGGCCACGCTGCCCAGGGCCCCGCAGCCGACGATCACCACCCTTGACCGGCCCAGGCGTTCCTGTCCCTCGGCGCCGATGGGAGGGAAGAGGATCTGGCGCGAGTAGCGCTGGTTCACGGTTCAGTCCCGGAATTGACGGATCAATGCTCCACCGGCACGCCCTTGAGCAGTCCCGCGTCGTGCATGGCGTTCCACTCGTCCAGGAAGGTCTGGTTCCAGGTCTCCGTCAGGGGATGTTTCATCATTTCCTCGAAAATGTTCCAGAAGATGATGATGCCGTCGGCGCCGTCCCGGAGCGCCCGGTACGCCGTGTCGACGGAGCGGACCAGGGCGGCGGTGATGAAAGGGCGATGCTCCCATCCCCGGAACATGGCCACACACTCCCGGACCAGCTGGGTGGGATCGCCTCCCACCTCCTTGACCGGCTCGCAGAAGGGGAGGATGTGGGTGGCGCCGGCCCGGGCCACGGCCACCGCCTGGGTCAGGGAGAAGACGGTGGTGCAGAAGGTCTCGACGCCCTGGCGCTTCAGTTCACGGAAGGCGCCGAGGCCGTGGACGGTGCAAGGGATCTTGAGGATGATCCGATCCGACAGGCGGGTGAAGACCTCTCCGACACGGAGCAGCTCTTCGGTGGAGTGGCCGTCGATCTCCATCACCACCGGCTTGTCGGTGATATCCAGGTAGCGCTGGGCGACGTCCAGGATCTGGCCGTACTTCTGGACCATCTGGTTGAGGACCACCGTGTTGGTGACGATGCCTGCCGCTCCCAGGGGCAGCCATTTCTCCAGGTCCGCGGGATCGCCCGCCAGCCAGATGGCGGGGCCGGTTCCGGCGGACCTTTCCTCCGTGCAGAGTCCTCGATTGTCGTTTTCTCGTGTCACGTCATGCTCCTGAGGAGGTATCGCATTGTCGTTTCTGCGGACGGCGCCTGAAAGACGCCGATCCAAACGGCGCGTAAAACACGCCGCTCCCGGCTAGGATGCCGCCGTTCCCCAGGGGGCCCGGTATTCCTTGGTCAGGAGCCGGTTGGCCTCCGGGTGATTGGTGATGGTTTCGGTCTCCGGATCGAATTCCAGCACCTTGCCGGTCCGGTAGGCCACTTCCCCCAGATGGACCAGGGCGCAGGACCGGTGGACCTGGAGGGCCGGGGCCAAAGGTTGCTGCCGGGTTCGGACGCAGTCCAGGAAGTTGGACAGGTGCGCGCCCTTGCCCCGGTCGCGGACAGCTTCTCCGACTCCCATGGAAGGGCCCTTCTCTTCTTTTCTGCCCAGATAGACCTGGAAGAAGCCCCGGCGGGAGAAGACCATGAACCCTTCCGTCCCGTAGAAGGCGTTGCCGCTGTCCACGCCGTAGCGCCCGTAGGGGGTCCAGGCCCGGTCCTCGTAGATGAGCACCTTTCCTTCGGCGAAGTGGTAGGCCACCATCATGTTGTCGGGAAACTCCCGCTCCACGCCCTCCAGGTGAACCCGGCTCCCGTGCGCCGTGATCCTCACCGGATGGGTCTCGGGTGCGAGACCGAAATGGGCCATGTCCAGGTCGTGAATGCCGTCTCCGCCGATGTCTCCGTTGCCGTAGTCGCGGTACCAGTTCCAGTTGCCGTGAAAGCGGTTGGGATTGAAGGGCCGCTTGGGCGCAGGACCCAACCACATGTCGTAGTCGACTCCCGGCGGGACCGGAGCGTCCGGCACCGCCTTCCGGTGTTTGTGCCGCTGCAGGTTCCAGGCCTTGGACATCTTGACCTCGCCGATGACCCCCGCATCCAGGAGTTCCCGGGCCCTGGCCGTCACCCGGCTGGAGCGCATCTGGGTGCCGTGCTGGACGATGCGCCCCGTCTCTTCCACCGTATCGACCAGGACGCGCCCTTCCCGAAAGACGTGGGAGCCCGGCTTCTCCAGGTAGACGTCCTTGCCGGCTCGAAGCGCCCGGACCGCCATGGGGACGTGCCAGTGATGGGGCGTGGCGATCACTACGGCGTCGATGGAGGGGTCGTCCAGGACGTGCCGGAAGTCCTTGACCTTCTTGGGCCACTGTCCGGTGGCATCGTGAACCTTCCTGGACTCCCGCTCCAGCATGCTCTGGTCCACGTCGCAAAGAGTGGCGCAGACGGCATCCGGGACCTCCACGAGACGGCTCACATGGACGCGGCCCATGCCCCGAAGGCCGATGACGGCCACGACGACCCGGTCGTTGTCCGAGACCCGGCGGGACCGTGCCGCCAAGGAGGAGACGGCGGCGCCCGCCGCCGACACGTTCATGAATTCCCGCCGCGTAACGCTTTTCATGCCTTCCCTCCCTCCTGGTTGGAAATGGTTTCCGCCTGGACCTTCCGGATCATCTCGCTGAGCCTCCGGTAGTTGATCCGCATGGCGTCGATCCGCGTGCCTCCCGGCGGAATGAAGTGGGTCGCCAGCGACAGGACGGCACCCGAGCGATGGTCCTGCAATCGGCGCAGGATCTCAGGATAGTTCACATCGCCGTCCCCCAGGGCGCGGTACTCGAACTTCAGTTTCAGGCCGTCCATGACGTGGAGGTCCTTCAGGTGCAGGCCGTGCAGGTAGGGACGAATGTTGTTGAATCCGGCCGTGGCCACGTCCCATTCGCCCGAGTTGTAGTTGTCGGCCGGTCCCCACATGACCTTCAACCGGGAGGAGCCCACGGCCTCCACCACCCGCCGGAAGTTGCCGGTGGTGTTGGTGTAGTTCCAGGGCATCATGGAGAGCGCCACGTCCACACCGTGCTTCTCGGCCGCTTCCGCCACCAGTGTGAAGGCGGCCACCAGCTTCTCCATGTCTACCTTGGCAATGTATCCGCCCCGGGTCAGCCAGCGCATGGGCCAGGTCGGCTTGCCCGCCTTGTATTCGCCGGGCCAGGCGAAGGTGAAGGACCCCACGGCGCCGACACCGATGCGGGAGGCGATCTCCATGCAGCGTTCCAGCTCCGCCAAGTGGGTCCGGAACCCCTCGTGTTCGGTGAGCTTGTCCTTCTTGAGATCGGTGAGATGGATGTGCTTGAAGGTGGATCCGGCGCTCAACAGGAAGATCTCCAGGCCGTGGCGCTCGACCCGTTGAGCCATGCGGTCCGCCTCGGCGTCGCTCATCCGGGCGACATCGACCTCATCCTTGAGCCGGTTGAACCAGACCGACTCCACCCCGATCTCCTTCGCCGTGGCCAGCGCCTCGTCGAAGGGGAGTTGAAGCTCGGGCAGGTACATTCCCAGCTTGAACCGGTACCGGTCCATTTCCGCCGGGGCCCCCGGTGCCGGACGCGCTTCCCCGGTGGACGGTGCCAGCCCATAGGCCGCGACTCCTCCCAGAGCGGTTCCGGCGTTGCGAAAAAAATTCCTTCTCTTCATAGCGTCCCTCTTTGACAGTCCATTCAGGAGATGTTCGCCGCCCGGCCGGGATTCCGGATCAGGATGGCGTCCAACGCGTCCTGTCCGACCCCCTCCCGCCGCAGCCGCGGTAGAAAATCGCTCCAGAAAAAATCGTAGCCCCGGCCGCCGTTGGCCCGCAGCTGGGAAAGTCGGCACGTATCGGTGGCCACCAGCAACTGGTCCTGGTACCCCAGCCGGACCAGGGAGGCCAGGCGGCGGGCCCGGATCTCGTCGGTCGGACAACCGGGCCACTCGCCGACCCACCCGATGAGGTCGAACTCCACGTAGGCGCCCCGCTCCAGAATCGGCAGGTAATACTCCAGGTCCTTTTCCTCATCGTCGTGGTAGTGGGCGTCACAGTGTCCGATGACCACCCGGGAGAGCTCGGCTCCCGCGGCCTCCAGGACATTCAACTGGGCGTGGCCCGCCCGTCCCAGAGAGGCATGGGTGGATATGAGGACGCCCGTCCTTTTCTGAGCCCTCGCGGCCGCCTGAAACACCCGCGTCTCTCCTTCCGTCAGACGGTATCCGAGGAAATCAGGTTCAGGCCGGTTGTGGCTTCCGACCTCGCCGATGAAACCGGCCGGAATGCCCTGGCTGCCGTCTTCGATCTCCCGCACGAAGAAGTCCTCGATCTGATCCACGCTCGCCGTGTGCAGCCACTGCGGATAACTGTCCTCCTGGTAGAAGGCGATGCCCCGAACGATGTGGACGCCGGAGCCCTCGCTGATTCGGCGCAGGGCCGCGGCGTCTCCCTCCAGGTCCACCGGCGTCACCTCCAGGATTCCCCGTCCACCGGCCGCCGTGAACGAATCCAGTTCGCGGACGATCAACTCCCAGTCCACCATGGCATTGTCGAGATTGCCTGAGTGGCGGGCGATATTGCAGTAGAGATGCTCGTGGGCCAGGGCGGGTCCCAGTTGGTCTTTCTGGATATCGCCGAGGACGGTACGGATCATCCCTCAATCAATCTCGTGTTGAAGGCGGCCGCGGTCAGATTCGCTCCAGATGCGGGTCGGCTTCGATCACGGGGCCGGAGAGGATTCGGGAAAAGATCAGCGCCAGGACCAGCACCAACGCGACTCCGAACACTGCAAAATAAATGAACCGGCTGTTCAGATTCCGGAAAGGCGAATAGACCTCTTCGTAAGGCTCCTGAACCACCAGGATCCAGTCCAATTCCGCCATTCGATCCTTGATCCGAAACTGCGGCAATCCCAGAAAGACCTGGCGTTCCTCCGCCGGCAAGGCGCGAATTTCGGTCGCTTCGACGTAGCGCCGTCCCGGCTGCTCCAGAGAGACGGCTTCGGGAAAACGGTAGCGCACCGTCCTCTCCGGGCCCAGTATCCCCGTGCCGTCGGCTGCGATGAGGACCGCCTCGGAGTTCGGCCCCAACCGGGTCGCACCGATCAGCGCAGAGATCGCATGGGCGTCCGCGATTGCCTTGATCACCCCGATCACCTCGTTCGAGGCGGGATCTCGAACCGGGTGGGCGATCTCCATGCCGTAGACGTTGGCGCTCTCGTCGAACTGGATATCTCCGTGGAAGGCTTGTCCCTGACCCTCCTGATAAGCGCGCTGCCACCACTGCTCGTCCCCCTGGAAATAGTCGCTGGTCTTGTTGCTGGCGGCGACCAGGCGCCCCATGGCGTCGGTGACCAGGATCTCCCGGAAATCGGCGGTGATGCTGTTGAACTTGCGCACGAATCGCGACGCTTCGTTGTTCAGGATCCCGGACTGCAACCGGGAGTTTTCCGGATCCTGGGTCAGCCAATCCCCTTCCCTTTGCTCCACCTGGCTGTCGAGTTCGGTCCCTTCCAGGCGGTTCCGGTTGGAAGCGGAGACGGCGTCCAGGATCTGGGACACCCGCGTCAGGTTGCCCACTTCGTTGCTGATCCGTTCCACGTAGTTCAAGAGCTGGGTCTGGGCACTGTCGGCAGACTCGCTGAAGTGGTTGGCCACCACCTCGGTGTAGGTGGCGCGTGCTCCGTCGATCAGGACCACGTGTCCGACGATCAAGGGTGGAATCCCCAAGAGCAGAAAGAGGATCAGAATCCTGGGCCGGATACGTATCTTGGATCTGGTCTGTTCGGCCATGGTTCCACCTCCTGTTTCCGTATGACGCGGCAGGACTTCCACCACAAACTGCTGAGGCTCATGTTACTCCTCGGGGTGAACCGGATCAATCGAGGCAGGGTCGGGAGTTCCCCCATTTTTCCCGGTGGTTCGGACGTAGGGGCACCCCTTGTGGGTGCCCTCTTTCGTTCCCGCATCAATCGACGGCCCGGGGAGGGCGGCCGCAAGGTGCCGCCCCTGCGTGAGGAGATTCGATCGCCTGAATCGAGTGGCCGAAAGCCATGGGAAAATTTCTTATTGAAATTGAATTTCAACATCGGTAATATTCGTTCCGCAACACCGGGATTCGGCCGGAGTCCTGGAAAGAGTGAAGGAGGAAACACAGAGAAAAATGTAAAGGGCGTGAGGCAAGAGCCGGGCCGTACGTGAGTTTCCGCTCCCCGACGACCCGAACTCCTGCTCGCCATACAGCCGCGAGAGAGACTCGGGCAACTGTTTGACCCTTTGATTCTACCACTACCTGTAGAGTCCCACGACGCCAAACGGCGCGCCCGATCACGCTTGCGGCTCTTCGTCGCCGGGAAGCCCCCCGGCGGCAAACCGAAAAACGGCACGGTTAACGAAGGAGAGCACCATGAGCACAAAAGCTCGCATCGCGATCGGATTCATCTTCCTGATCTATTCCTCCCTGGGCCCCCTCGCGGCCCGGGATGGCAAAGCACCCGTAGAGGGAACGGTTTTCGACTCGTCCGGCCGGGTCCTGGTGGGAGCCGACGTCTTTCTCCGGGATCTGGATTCGGGACTCGAGATTCACCAGGTCACCGGCAACGAGGGCCGATTCCGGTTCCTGGCGAAGCGGGGGCGTTACCAGGTCACTGCGGCCATGTCCGGCTTCGACAGCGCGACTCAGGACCTGAATCTGGAAGAGAGCGGGCCCACCGACCTGCGGCTGCAACTCTCGCCTGCCGCTCTGGACACTCAGGTCGTGGTCGTCTCCGGCTCCCGGGAGCAGGAGCTGATCGAGAACTCGACCACCAAGGTGGACGTGATCCCCAAGAGGATGCTGCACGACTCGGGATACGAAACGGTTCGGGACATCCTCGCGGAGGAACCGGGAATCGTCACCCGGAGCGGCGCCTCCGCCAGCCGTTCCGAAACCCAGATCCAGGGAATCGACTCACGCCAGAGCCTGATCCTCATCGACGGGCTTCCGGTGGTCGGCGCAAAGGGGATCAAACGGGGCATTCTCAACATGGACCGTCAGTCGGTCGGCCGCCTGGAGCGGATCGAGATCGTCAAGGGCGCCTCCTCGGCCGTCTACGGCTCCGACGCCATCGGCGGCGTCATCAACATGATCACCCGCGAACCCCGGTATCCACTGGAGGCCAGCGTCACCACCAGCGGCGGATCTCTGAACCGTTTCGACATGCGGGCGGACGTGGGCTTCGTGAAGGACAAGTGGAGCGGCTTCTTCGAGGCCGAACGCCACAAGCAGAATCCCTTCAACCTGATCCCCTCCCAGTTCGGCACCACCGGACCCGGATTTCATCGTTACGACTACCTGGGAAAGCTCGGCTACGAATTCTCCGACCGCTTCAAGCTCAGGGCCACGGCCCATGCCTTCGTCAACCAGGACAAAGGGGCCTACTACAGTTCGTCCGGTCCGACTGACAGCATTACGGACGACACCGCCCAGAACTACGCCCTTTCGGCGGACGTCGGCCTGACTCCTCTGACCACTTGGAACCTCCGGGGTTTCTACGGGAAATACGACGAGAGCTCGGTTCTGGACATCCTGCCCCAACCGGGCCCCGTCAATTCGGTGGCCAACCTCAATCAGCGTCTCTACCGCTTCGACAGCTCCATCTCCCACGTCCTGGGAGCGCGGCAGCTGCTCCAAGGCGGCGTGGAGTGGACCCAGGACGAGTACCGGGGGTTCAACCGGGTCCTGGGGGACAACGACGGCCAGGGCATCGACATGGTCGATCTCTGGATCAACGATCGCGTCTCCGTCCACGAACGGTTCGTTCTGACCTTGGGCAGCCGTTTCAATCGCCACAATCTGTACGGCAGTCACTTCGTACCCCGCGCCAGCGGGCTGTTCCGCGTCGCCGGAAACTTCCGGCTTCGAGGAACCGTGGGCCGCGGTTTTCGAGCGCCCGATCTGGGACAACTCTTCTTCCGGTTCCAGAACCCGACGCACCACTACCAGGTGATCGGAAACACGCACCTGCAACCGGAGAGGTCGACCACCTGGCAGGCCGGTTTCGACTACGGCGCGGGCACCTTCCGCTTCGCCGCCAACTTCTTCCGCAACGACATCCAGGAACTGATCCAGGCGGAGTACATCGGCTTTCCCACCAACCCGGGGGAAATGCGGGGCCTGCTGCGAACCTACGGCATCGCGACCGAGTTCAGTCCTGCCCTCTTCCGTGCCTTTTACCTCTACCGGAACGTGGACAACGTCTACACCTCCGGCGTCGAGAGCAAGCTGGAACTGAAGCTGACCCGGAATCTGCTGATCTCGGCCGGGTACGCCTACCTGGACGCCCGTGACAAGGCGACCGACACCTACCTCAGCGGCCGGCACCGCCATCATGGAAACTTCCGCATCTTCTACAGCTCCACCCGGTTTGGCGGATGGCGAACGAACCTGCGGGGCACCTACTTCAGCAAATGGCCGGTTTCGGGCCGGGGAGGATTGCTGATCGGCGACGCCCACCAGATCTGGGACTGGTACGTGGCCAAACCCGTCGCCCGGGGTGTGGAGATGTTTTTCGTGGTGGACAACCTGCTCGACAGCAAGGACCCTGGCCTGGACGCAAACAGCCCCTCGTTCTTGCGTGCGGACCCGGGGCGATTGGTCCGGGTCGGCCTGCGCTGGAGCTTCAACCGTGAATGACCTCTCCTCAAACGAGTCGTAGATCCAAATAGAGGAAGCGCCATATGAAACCAATGCCGCACCACTCACGCCGGAATTTTCTTGCGGCTTGCCTGGCCGTTCCCTCCCTAGCCGCCCAGTGGACGGGGTTTCGCGGGCAGGGGACGAGCCGGGCCTCGGGAGACGGTTATCCGCTCGAGTGGTCCCCCGGGAAGAACCTGGCGTGGGACACGCAACTCCCCGGCTACGGCCAGTCGAGTCCTGTGATCCATGGCTCGCAGGTGTTTCTGACCGCGTTGGAGGGTCCCTACAAGGAGACTCTTTCGATCCTGTCGTTGAGTCTGGAAACGGGAGAACTCCTCTGGCGGAGGAACGTCTCTCCGACCCAGCGGATCAAGGTCAGCAATATGGTCAGCAAGGCCGCTCCGACGCCCGCCGCGGATGCCGATTCCGTCTACGTTTTCTTCGAGACCGGGGAGTTCCTGGCGCTCAGCCATGCCGGCGAGATTCGCTGGCAACGAAGCCTGGTCCAGGAGTACGGCGAGTTCCAGGGGCGTCACGGCATCGGCAGCTCCTTGCGGCTCACGGAGAACGGTGTCGTGGCGCTGGCGGCCCACGGCGGACCCGGCTTCCTGCTGTCGGCGGACAAGAAAACGGGGAAGAACCTTTGGAGAGCCGAACGGCCCCAAGGCATCGCCTGGAGCACGCCGGCCGTCTGCCGGCACCGGGACCAAGAGATCATTCTGGCCGGAGGCGGGGATCGCCTCGACGCATTTCGCAGCGGCGACGGAAAGATGATCTGGAGCCTGGACGGGTTGGAGGGAAACCGGGTTCCCTCCCCGACCCCGTTTCCGGGCGGCGCCATCGTCGGCTCCAGCAAGAAGGGGCACAACCTGGCCATTCGCTTCCCGGGAAGGGACGGGGACGGGCCTTCAATCCTGTGGAGGGCCGCCAACGCCACCACCTATTTCTGCTCGCCGCTGGTCTATCGGGATCGGGCCTACTTCGTCAACAAGGCCGGTGTCGCCTATTGCTTGAGCCTGGCCGGCGGAGAAGAGCTCTGGACCCGGCGGCTCCAGGGCCAGAACTGGGCCTCCCCCATCGGCGCGGGAGACCAGATCTATTTTTTCTCCATGAGAAAGGGAACCGATGTCCTGCTCGCCTCGAGCCGCTTCGAGAAGCTGGCCGAGAATCCTCCGCTGGCGAGCGGACGACAATACGGCGTGGCTGCGGCCGGTGCCGCTTTCCTGATTCGTTACGGCGAGAGGCTCATCAAGATCGCCCGATCGTAGCTGCAGTCCAATACTAAGGAGACGTGAACATGTTGGATCAATGTCAGAAGTATGAATTCCAGGTCCTTTCCCGGCGCGAAAATTTTGGAATCGTCGCCAAATGTCCCAACGGCTGTATTCACGTCTGCGTAGGAAATACGGCTCTGCGACTGTCGACGGATCAGTACTGGAAGATGATGGAGCTGCTGGCCGAGTCGGCCCAGCAGATCGCCGGCCAGGACGCCGCCAACAAGAACGCACAGCAACTCATCCAGTGAAAACGGAGTTCGGCACGGGCGCCGTGTCCACCAGTGCCTACCAACCAGGAGATCAGAAATGAAGATTCCAAACTTGATCGTGTCCCTCTTGGGATTGGTCCTGATTACAGGATCTCTGCACGCCCATTTCATCTGGGCTGTGATCGAGAGGTCAGACGACGGAGATCCAGAAGCCCAGTTTTACTTCAGCGAGACCGCGACTCCGGATTCCGCCGAATTCCTGGACCGACTGACCCGGCTGCAGGCCTGGCACCGCACTCCCGAAGGGGAGTACTCCCCTCTCCAACTTCGCAAGGTCGAGACGGAAGACGGTGGATTGCTTGCCGGGGCCGTAGGCTCGGACCGGGGAAGCATCGAAGCGGAGTGCCTCTACGGCACTTTCTCCCACGGCGACCAGACCATGCTGCTCCACTACTACACCAAGTCGCTGAATTGGGACGCGGGGGACGCCCTGAGACGATCCCGGAAACTGGATCTGGATGTTTCGCCGCTCCTGTCCAACGGAGAGCTTCAGATCGGCGTCTTTTGGAAGGGCCAGCCTGCGTCCGACTCACAGGTCATGGTGACGCCTCCGGGAGGGGAACCGGTGGAGCTCACGACCGATGCCGAGGGGACGACGCGTCTCAAGTCGCCGGCCCCCGGCCGCTACGAGATCCGGGCCCGGTGGATCGAGAAAGAAGCCGGCTGGTTCGAGGAAGAGAGATACGCTGAAGCCCGGCACTATTCGGCAGTCACCTTCGACACGTCTTCTTCCACTTCGGAAGACTCCCGAGCAAGTGCCGGCACGGGACCGGCCGCGAGTCCCCGGCTCGCCGACCTGCCGCGGGGGATCACTAGTTTCGGCGCGGCGGTGATCGGTGACTGGATGTACGTCTACGGCGGACATTTCGGCCGGGCTCACCACTACTCCAACACCAGTCAATCCAATCAGCTCAGCCGCCTGAATCTGAGTAAGCCCGGAGACTGGGAGATCATCGCCCAGGGTCCGCGGTTGCAGGGGCTGGCCATGGTGGCCCATGGCGGCAAGCTGTACCGGGCGGGTGGCTTCACGGCCCACAACGACGAGGGCGATGAGCACGACCTGCGCTCCATCGCGGATTTCGTCCGTTTCGACCCGGAGGAGGGGAAATGGGAGTCCCTGGCGGAACTGCCGGAGCCCCGTTCGTCCCACGACGCCGTGGTGATCCAGGACCGGCTCTACGTCGTGGGGGGCTGGCAACTCGGCGGCGAAAAGCCGGTCTGGCACGAGACGGCATGGATGGCGGATCTTTCGGAAGACGAGATCACATGGACTCGACTCCCGGACCCGCCGTTCCTGCGGCGCGCACTCGCTCTGGGGCACCTGGACGGCAAGCTCTATGCCATCGGCGGAATGCAACGGAAGGGCGGTCCGGCGACACGAGTCGACGTCTTCGATCCGGGCAGCGGCAAGTGGTCGCAGGGGCCCGGCATGATCGACACCCTTGCTGACGCCGACCGGGGCAAGGGGATGGAAGGGTTCGGCGCCTCGGCCTACTCTGTGGACGGACGCCTCATCGTCAACACCTACAACGGCAACGTCCAGGTTCTGGAGCCCGGCGGCGGCGAGTGGAAAATCGCCGCCCGGCTCGAGGACGACCGGTTCTTTCACCGTATGCTGCCTTACGAGAGGCGGCTCCTGCTGGTCGGCGGCGCCAGCATGCGGAGCGGAAAACGCCTTCACTTCGAGGCGGTGGAACTCTCCAGCCTGAAATGATCCTGTCCCGGGGGACCGGTAGCGGGGGTAGGAAAACCCCCGCTTCTATCGTTGGTCTGCCCCCCACAGCCGGAGCCCCGTGTACGCTGCGATACGGTCGAAATCCCGGTCCGTCGATAACATTACGAGCTTGTGACTGATGCAGAGTTGGGCGAGCAACGCATCGATGGTTCCGACCTGTATGCCGCGGCGACGGCATTCGTTGCGCAGTCGGGCCGCAAAGATGTGATCACCACGCGTCGGGACGATCATGGCCATGGCCGAGAAGCGGTCGATGATCTGTGTCCGGGCGCGCGAACCATGGAAGCCCTGCAACAATTCCTGAAGCACCAGTCCGGTCGTGTAGACCATGCCCCCGACGAGTGCTTTCCGGAGGTGCCGCACCTCGGAAACGTCCGGCGGCGAATCCCGCCGGAGTGCCAGAGACCAGACACTCGTATCCACGAACAGGTTCATCGACGGGTACGCTCGCGCTTATAGTCATAATCGTCGTCCCATTCCAGGGCGCCGAACAGACCGAGCAGCCGCTCCTGACCACGGCGCGCAATGAACTCCCGCAAGGCGCGGTTGACGGTGGCCTTCTTGGTCTTTTCGCCACTGAGCGCCAAGGCTTGTTCGAGCAGGTCCGGATCTATTCCAAGGTTCGTTGCCATTGTGTGATATATGACACATGATACCACACATCTGTTCACACAAGTACTGCTTTCCAGCCGGTGAACTCCGGACCAACGACGGCGGAAGCATATGGAGCGGCAAGCGGCTTCATTTCGAGGCGGGGGGACTCTCCAGTCTGAAATGATCTTGCTCCGGGCGACCCGGAGCGGGGGTAGGAAAACCCCCGCTTGTATGATGAAGAATGGGACAAGAATGTCCCCCCTCCTACCGGAAGCGAAGGGAAAAGAGGTCGGCGTCTTTCATGGAGATCTCGAGGCGGACGGTGCGGCCCGCTAGACCCTCAACGCTGGAACCGGCGCGCCATGCCACCTCCCGTTCGATCCCGTCCCCGTAGATCTCGGGACAGTCCTCGAGGGCGTAGCCTGGGATCGGCGCGCCTTCCGCATCCTGGATCTCCACGCGGATGCTTCCGGCGGCCGATGTCGAGGAATTGAGGATGAGCTTCGACCCGGAGAAGACAAGGGGCCGGGTTCGGACGACACCTCCCCGGTAGGGGGCGCGAAGGGAGACGAATCCGTCCTCACGAAGCACCGCACGGCGGATGCGCACCTGGTCCGTCTTGCCCTGCTCGACGTAGTACAGGGACATCTCGCCTGGCGCCGTGGGGACCAGTGCCGGGCCCGCCTGGATGGCCCGCTCATGCCAGTTCAAGGGATTGGACCCGGGGCGCAAAAAAGCCTCCATGAAGCGCCGGTCGAAATTGAGGCCGTCCCGGCTGAACATGAAGACCACCTCCGACTGACCCGGTTGCGGCCAGTCGGTGTGAAATTTCCGGGTGGGGAGAAAGCGTTTCGGGAACATGAGGATCAGGTCGGTACGCCGGTAGTAAGGCACGGCCGAGTTCTTGTAGAGGTGCTCCAGGGGCGTGTCGCCGAGACCGATGTATACCGGCTCGGACCAGTTCCGGAAGTCCTTGGATGTGAAACGGCGGATGTCCCGAATCCGGCTGATCTTCTCCATCGGGCCCGAGGTCCGCTTCACCAGGACGTGGTGGGGTCCCCTGCCCGCCGTCTTGCCGTCCAGGGGTCTGCTTCCCCGGCGGTACCAGCCCCGGGCGTAAATGGAGTAATGACTCCGGTCTTTGTCCCACAGGATGATGTTGTGGGAGTCGAAGGCTCCGTCTCCCAGCGGCGGCACGACGATGGGTTCCTGCCGGACCATGCGCCAGCGCAGGCCGTCGGGGGAGACCAGGCCGTACAGCAATGCGATCTCCCTCCCCGAAGGCAGCTTGGTCCCCTGGTTGGTGATGGCCTTGTAGCGCTCCCGGGGATCCGATTCGGGGTTTTCGTCCTTGACGACGGAGACGGACCGGCCGATGCCGCCGGGCACGGGCCAGACGATGTTGTTGGCCCTCGATCCGTCGTGCTCGATGAGGCCCAGTTTGGGCTTCACCCAATGGATCCCGTCCAGACTCTCGGCGTAGGCGGTCAGGATGGGTTTCTCAATGGCCCGGGCCCGATACCACATCCGGTATCGATACCCGTCCTTGATGACCACCGGGTTGAAAATGGCGTGGTCCTCCCAGGGACGGTCGCGGCGAAGAACGATCTCCCGCGGCTCGGGGCGGTGCAGGACGTGCCGGACGTTGTCCAGGCTCTCGATCAGCCAGTCGTCCCAGAGCGGCTGGAGTTGGCTGCCCACCTCCCGGACCTGGGAGGGAGCCCCGAATCCCGTCGAAAACAGCCCGCAACAGAGCAGGCCGGCCGCCATCCAGGCGCGGGTTGGACAGGAGGTCATGTCAGAAAATCCCCGGCTGAGAAGTAGACCCCGTAGAGATGGGCCTTGGTCCGGGGATCGCCCCGGTTGCTGTAGTCCACCATGAAGATGCGGCCGTCCCCCAGCTCCACCCAGGAGGAGTAGCCGTTGTCGGGCCGATGGGTGGCGGACGGCGTATTGGCGTGGAGTTCCAGCATGTGGTCCAACTGGTACTGGTCGGGATGCTCGCCGCTGTGGGCTCGCCACTCCCATTGGTGATGCGTCTCGGTCTCGTTGCTGACCTGGTAGGCGGCGCGGCTCCACCAGCTTTCTCCTTTGCCGTTTTCCGCGCGGCCGAACCAAGTCTCCAAGAGCGGAAAGTCATTGTACAGAGCCCGGCTCATGACCACCTTGCCGTCGACCTGGATGGTGAACAGTCCCTTCCAGGCGTTGAGCCGGACGTTTCTCGGCTTCGTCATGTCCAGCTCGTGGATCAGGTCGATGCGGCCGCCGCTGTTCCGGTTCGGACCCAGGTCCCGTTTGGGCGCGTAGAGCCAGAGGCCGTTGCTGCAGACGTCCAGTCTCCGTTCCAGGCGGCCGATCTCCAAGGAGGCGATGGGCTGGTTGGGAGGACCCTCGACTCGCAGGCCGGCCTCGAGGAAGAGGTCGCTCCGGAAGTTCTCGGGGGGAAGGAGAATGTACTGGGTCACGGCGCCGCGGACGTCCTCGATACACAGCTCGCCGGACTCCAGCTTCACTTGGTCATGGTAGTGGACGCCTCCCGGCTTGAAACCGGGATTGCGGCGCAGGTCTCCGATCCAGGCATGGGTGCCCCGGTTGCCCGACCGGTTCCGGTAGGTGACCAGGACCCGCCCGTCGGGAAGTTCCTTGGCGTAGGGGCGGTCTCCCGCGAAGGGCATGGGTTCGGGCCGGCTCCAGTTCCGGCCCCCGTCGTGTGAGAAACAGAGGTACGAGGGGTAGCCGTGGTGGTTGCTCTCCCTCAGAACACAGGCCAGGGAGCCGTCCGAGAGGACCACGACGGCGGCTTCCGAATGATGGTGGACGGCGTCGGCCGCGACGATGCTCTTGTCCTTCCAGGTCATCCCGCCGTCGGTGGAGCGCATGACCAGGACGCCGATCTTGCGCGTGGTCTTGAAGAAGATCTGGGAGGCCATGAGCAGGGTTCCGTCCGGCAGTTCCACGATCCGGTCCGGCTCGAAGCCAGGAACTCCCGTCAGCCGGGGCACGCTCCAGCTCCGGCCCTCGTCCGAGCTGAACCAGCTCCAGATCCCGGGCGGCTGATCCTCGTGGATGTGGCTGAAGTCGTTCTGGTCGCAGATGACGACCAACCGCCCGTCGCTGAGGCGGCTGATCCGGGGGGTCACCCAGCGCTCCTCGCCCTTTCTCGGGTCCGCCTCCGAGACCACGCGCGGGTTCCCCCAGGTCTTGCCGTTATCATGGCTCTCCAGGGTCGTGAGCCGGGTCGTCTCCTGGGGCCAGTGGGCATCGCAGTCGTTGTAGACCAGCATCAGCTTCCCGCCCGGAAAGCGGATCAGGTCGGGGTTCTTGGTGAAGCGTCCCTTCGGTCTCCAGACGGTGACCTGGCGATCGGATGCGGCGTCGAGGGAGCGCATCCGGCTGCGCCGGCTGGGGGACGGGGCGGACAACGCGGTTCCGCGAAAACCCGGGGACACGGAGGCGAGGGCGCCGGCGCCCAGGGTCCGGCTGAGGAAACGGCGTCGGTTCAGGTTCATCTTTTTCATTTGGTACTTCCATTGGGGAATGAGGAAGGGGGGACAAGACTGTTCCCTCTCCTGTTCGCTACTCGAACCAGAACGAATACAAGTGGGCTTCCCGCAGCCAGAACTGGAGGCGGATGCTCTTTCCCTGGAGCGATTCCAGATCCTCCATGTCATTCCAGTGCATGACATGGTCCGTGGAATCTCCGGTGAAGCCTTGGGACCGGTCGTAGTCCCGGTCGGCCAGCCATTTGCCGTCCAGTTCGCCGTCTCCACTCCGGACGGCCACCCGTATGGAGCCGTTGGCGGAAGTCTTTGCGTTGATGTGCAAACGACCGCCCGGGTGCTTGAGGGGCCGGGTCAGGAGGAATCCCTCCTGGGGCGCCTCGATGGAGACGAAGCCGTCCTTGCGCAGGGTGGCCAAACAGATGTGCGAGTTGCCCGGCATGCGGACGTGGAGCTGCTCGCGGCCCACGTAATAGAAGTCGAGCCGGTCCTCCCGCTCGATCAGGCCCACCGGCGGAAAGACCATACCCCAGTCGTAGCTGCCGGCGGGTCCCGTCTCCAGGAAGAGGGGACGGGCCGGATGGCGCTCCCAGTGGATGCCGTCCCGGCTCCAGGCCAACTGGATGTCGATCTGCATGTGCTTGGCCGGCTTGGACTTCACGTCGAACGGCTGCTTGTAGTAGAAATTCTCCAGAAATCCCAGGTAGATCCCTTCGTAGCGGGCCACTGTCATTCCGTAGAACGAGAACGGGTCCAGTTCGTCGGGCCGGAGGATGACCGTGGGCTGGGACCAGTTGACGAGATCGGAGCTTTCCGAATAGGCGATCCGCCGGATCCGGCTGGCGTTGATGGGCGGCCTCCGGTAGAGCATAAAGACCTTCCGCTCCGGGTTGTAGAGAATCTGGTTCTCACAGTCGCTCTGGCCGCGGAATATCGGGTTCTCCTCCTGGTCCCGGAAGTGGATGCCGTCGTCGCTCAGGGCGATCCGGACCTCCATCCCTCCCCCCGGCATCTGCAGGGTCGCGGGATTCCGGCCCAACTCGCCGCTGTGGTAGGCCAGCAGATAGCGTCCCTTGTGGCGCCATTGCTCAGGCAGCTCGGTGACCGCGATGGAGGCGCTCCGTCCCGGCTTGGTGAAGAAGATGTTGGGAGCCGAAAGACCCTCGATCCGGTGCAGCTTCAGGTCGGGCGCCGTCCAGTTCAGTCCGTCCCGCGACTCGAAGTAGAGCCCGAAGTGTTGGCCGGCGGTGCGGTACATCCGGTAGCCGTTGGCCCACATGCGCAAGAGTCCCCGCTCCCGGTCGTGGACGACACTGGGCGTGCTCACCACATGGGTCTGCCGGTGATCAGGAGAGGCGCCGCCGGTGATGAGGGGGTTTTCCGGGTGGCGCCGGGGCCGATGGACGACTCTCCGGCAGCCGGCCAGGTCCTCGACGACGTAGCCGTCCATGAGCAACTGGCGCCGGCTCCCGATCTCGAGAGGCGGAGCCGGCAAAACCGACCAGGAGCCTTCGATGGAGGTCCCCTTCACGTATTTGGAAGCGGAGAGCGTCTCGCCCGTGACGATGTGCCCCGTCCCGTCGAAACGGCCCGGCGGCTCCTTGATCCGAGTCTCCGCCTGACCCAGGGTCGATTCGACGCCAGCGGCAAGGCCGATCAGAATTCCCAAGGGCAACAGCGCGTTCCAACCCAGAGAGCGCATGGTCTCCTCCTCACCGGTCCTGGTCCGGGTACTCGACGGTCACGAAGATCTGGTGCACGATCACCGGACGCCTTTCTGTCGGTTCGCCTCCCCCTTTTGTGCCCGCATCACGGACAAACCGGCCTTCGGCGAACTCGTCCACCAGGGTCCCCTGGTTCCGTTTCCAACCCAGCCAGTCCTTTCTCTTGACTCCGGGCGGAGCAACGATCCCGGGGAACGGTCCTCCCGCCGGAACGTCCGAAATGATGCCGAGCTCGTTGGTGCCGCTGCGCATGATGCCGGCGGGCACGTCCACGTGATACCAGGGCTCCTCACGGGTCGGCGCGGCAAGCAAGGTGTGATTCAGCCGGACCCAGATCCGCGTGTCTTCCCGGCTCTCGGCCGTCCAGAGGCTGATTCGAAAGCGGGCGCCCTCATCTTCGGCGTCCGGCCCCATCAGGAGCGGCAGCTTGGTCTCCACCCGGTCCAGGACCACCGGCAGCAGGGCCGATTCGGACCCCTGGATGATGGGTCCTCCGGTGTGGGCCGTGGAGTGCATGCCGTAGACCTTGTTCTTGCCCGCCAGGGTCTCCGCTTCGCCCAGCTCGCTGAGCGCCGAGATGAACTCCTCCCGGCTCAATTCCTGGGTCGGTTCATTGGCGTAGTTGAACAGGTAGATGCCATCCGCACCCTCCTGGTGGTAGTTGGCGGCGCTGGCCCGCATGCCTTCCCGGAACACGGGCCGTCCGTAGAGCCCCTCCCAAGCCCCGGCCCGATAGGAGTTGCCGTTGAGGGTGGCGTAGACGGGAACCCCGTGGGCCCGCCCCAGACTCACGAACTGGTCCAGGCGCAGCCGGCTGGGGAGGTGGCCCATGCCCACGAGCAGCACGTCCACCAGCCCCTCCCGGACCCACACGTCGACCTCCATGCCCAGCTCCAGCGACCGTTCCAGGGAATCCACCACATGGACGGCCAGGGTGTAGGGGCGTCCCCGCCGCTCCCCCACCCCGTTCAGCCGCTGCCGCGCCTCGCGCATCATTTCGGTCAGCAGGTGCGCGTGTTGCCGCTCCTGTCCCAGCGGGAAACTGATGCCCATGCGGTTGAAGTCCAGCTCGTAGCCGTCGAAATCGTGGGCGGCGGCGGTCCGCTCGATGAAGACCAGGCGGTGCTCCCGGACCTCCGGATGGACGAAGTTGAGCCCGGACCACAGCATGTGTTCGGTCAGTTCGGAGGGCAGGTGCCGACTGCTTTCGGGAGCCAGCAGGAACTCCGGATGCTGGATCTTGAAGGGATCGTCCAGATCATGGAGGGAGACCGACCGCCAGGACGCGTGCAGATCGTTCATTCTCAGGGAGGCCCACACCTCCATCCCGCGGGCGTGGCAGGCTTCGATGACCAGGTCCCGCACCTCCTCGTAGGAACTGAAACAGGGCCAGAGCATCTCCGTCGAGATGTTGTAGGGAGGGTCCGCGCCGTTGCCGACATGGAAGACGTAGGTGTCCACCTGGGTGCCGAAGGTCATGTTGGTGCGGACGTCGAGGAAGGCCTGGTGGTCGGTGATATCGGCGATCAGCTTCATGTAGGGGATCTTCCGCCCCTGGTCGATGTAACCCCAGGTTTCCTGCGAGGCGGCGTCGTAGTAGAGAATCCGCCGCTTCCGGTCCTTGGGGAAGACCGTCCCTTCGGCATCCCCGCCTTCGCCTCCTCCCTCGGGAGAGCAGGCGACGGCCAGCAGCAGACTCCCCACGGCCAGGAACCGGCGGTACGGTCTCATCTATCCCTCCTTGAAGGCGGCCGGAACCGTTTCCAACCCGAACAACCAAGCTTCAGGCCGCAACTGTTGTAAGTACCAGGGATTGTAACTTACGATCAGAGTCCATCACCCTCTGGAATGTCCGACCATACCGAGAGTCCACACTTCGGCGCACGGATGAGCCCGGAAAGCTCTAAACCCAATCCCCGTTCCCGGCAGAGTCCACCTCCGCGTTTTCTGCGAGGACGGCCGCATGCCGCTTGGAACCTGGTGCTTGGCGGCTTTTTGCCATTTGTTGGTTGCTGCGTGATGCTTTTCTTCGTCCTCACAGAGCCCCGTAACCCTCCCAACATCATGGTCGTCCTTGCCGATGACCTGGGCTTTTCGGATCTCGGGTGCTACGGGGGCGAGATCGAGACGCCGAACCTGGACGGGCTGGCCCGAGGTGGCCTCCGCTTCACCCAGTTCTACAACACGGCCAGATGTTGGCCCACCCGCGCCGCCCTGCTCACCGGTTACTACGCCCAGCAGGTGGGACGGGACAAGTTGCCCGGTGTCCCCGGAGGAAGGGGCGAACGTCCGGATTGGGCCCGCCTGCTTCCCGATATGCTCCGGCCCCTCGGTTACCGCTCCTACCACTCGGGCAAGTGGCACGTCGACGGGATGCCCGTGGCCGGCGGGTTCCATCGATCCTACTACCTGCGGGACCAGGGACGGTTTTTCCATCCGCAGGTCCACTGGGAGGACGATGGGAAACTGTCTCCCATCGAGCCCGGCAGCGGCTACTACGCCACCACCGCCATCGCCGATCACGCCATCCGGATCCTCAAGCAACATGCCGGCGAGTTCGGCGACAGGCCCTTCTTCCACTACCTGGCCTTCACCGCGCCCCACTTCCCCCTGCACGCCCTGCCCGAGGACATCTCCCGCTACCGCGCCACGTATCAGCACGGCTGGGAACAAATTCGCCGCGACCGGTGGCGGCGGATCCGGGAGATGGGTATCGTGTCCGGCCGGCTGCCCGAAATGGAACCCGAAGTGGGGCCGATCCGGGAGTTCCCCGGAACCCTGGAGGCGCTGGGACCCGGAGAGGTGAACCGGCCGTTGCCCTGGAGCCGGCTGACTCCCGGGCAGCGCGGGTTTCAGGCGGCGAAGATGGCGATCCACGCCGCCATGATCCACCGCATGGACCGGGAGATCGGACGGGTGCTGGACCAGCTTCGCCGCATGGGCGCCTTCGAGAACACCCTGATCCTCTTCCTCTCGGACAATGGCGCCAGTTGCGAGCTCATCGTCCGCAGCGACGGCCACGACCCGAAGGCGGAACCGGGCTCGGCCGGCACATTCCTGTGCCTGGGCCCGGGTGGGTCGACCGTCGCCAACACCCCCTTCCGGCGCCACAAGATGTGGGTTCACGAGGGCGGCATCGCCACGCCGATGATCGTGCACTGGCCCCGCGGCATCTCTTCCCGCAACGAACTGCGGCACAACGTGGGCCACGTCATCGACTTCGTCCCCACGGTCCTGGAGTTGATCGGAGCCTCGGACCGGCGGAATCTGACGGGGCAACATACTTGGGCTCCTCCGCTTCCCGGAAAGAGCCTCGTTCCGGTATTCGCCGAAGACGGCACCGTCGCCCACGACCATCTCTGGTGGTACCACGAGAAGAATCGTGCGGTGCGATCCGGCCGCTGGAAGCTGGTGTCGGAAGGGCCGGAAGGGCCGTGGGAGCTCTACGACCTGGAGGCCGACCGCACCGAAACGACCGATCTGGCCTCGGAGCATCCTGGCAAGGTGCGCCGATTGAAGGAGCTGTGGACGAGACGGATGAAGGAGTTCCGCTCCCTGGCGCTGGCGAACCTTGCCGACGGAGGGTAGAGGCAAGTGGAAAGAGAGAGGAAGAACCGGAGGAACGCCGTCGGCAGCTGGAATACGGTTGAGGGATGGCGCGGGAGATTGGCGAAATGGGCGGCCATTCAATCGTCCCTCCAATCTCCCCCGTAGCGGTTCGCCTTTTTGTGGATAGAAACGTTCACTCAAACAAGCGTAGAATTATCGCCTTATCGAATCCCGCATTGAAATCCTCGTCGTGGCGATCGGCCACCGCCGTGAGGTGCACAGGAAACTCCAGAGCTGGCGCTCTTGAGAGCGTGTGGGAAGACGAAAAAAGGGAGAAGGAGTGGGACGGAAGCTGAGGAAATTCGTGCTCTCGGGCTTGTTGGGAATCAGCCTGACTTCCCTGGTGCCGGCAGAGACGGGGAACCTGGGAAGGATCACCTACCATCCCTGGGTCCGGGGACCGTCCAGGCAACCGGGGCAGCACCTGATGGAGATCCCCTCGGCTCTGGTCCTGGAAAACGGGGAAACGGTCCGGTCCGCAGAAGATTGGTACGCGCTCCGGCGACCCGAGCTGGTTCGGCTCTGGACCCGGATTCTGGGCAAGCTGAGTCCCGCGCCGGAGGACCGCCGCTGGTTCGGGGACATCACAGAGGTGAAGGTCTACAGCCGCCAGGAGCGGGAGGGGTACACCCGGGTCCACCTGGGACTTCCCATGGAGGTCGATTTCTTCCAGGACCACCTCTTGCTGATGCCCACGAATCAGGGAGCCGGCCCGTTTCCGGCCGTCATCGCCTGGGCGGCCACCAGCTCCGACTACGATGCCCCGGAGCAGTGGTGGGGCGCCTACCTGGCGCGGCGCGGATTCGTGGTCCTGACCAGCCAATCCTTCATCAAGAAGTACCGGGAGGGCCGGAGCTTTCGCAACGGGGTGCACGAGACACTCTATTCCCGGTTCGGACACTGGCTGCCCATGGGCAAGATGGTCCACGACGTCTCCCGGGAAGTGGAATACCTGAGCTCCCTGCCTGAGGTGGATGCGGACCGGATCGGGTTCATGGGATTCTCCCTGAGCGCCAAGGCGGCCATCTACGCCGCCGCCCTCGTCCCCGAAATCAAGGCGACGGTCTCCTTCGATCCGGGCGTCGCCCTCAACGGCAGGACCAATTGGTTCAAACCCTGGTACCTGGACTGGCTGGAACGATTCCCCGGCATCCCCACGCAGGACTACCCGGTCCGCGATCTGCGCGGCACCGTCCTGAGCCTGCTGAATCCCGACGTACGCCGTCCCGGACTGGAGCGCAATCACCACGAACTGATGGCCATGTGCGCGCCCCGGGCTTTCATGCTCATCGGCGGACGCATGGCCGACCTGCACAACGAGGGCTACTGCAACCGGGCGGCGGAAGTCTACGAATTTCTCGGCGTCCGGGAACGATACCGATACGTGCCCACGCCGGACGGACACTCGGCCAACGGACCCCACATCGATCCGGCCTGGCAGCGGTTCCTGCACAGGTGGCTGGTCGAGACACCCATCGATTTCGCCGGCTACGAAAGATGAGAATCGCGGAACATCAGCCCCGAATCCATCGAGAAGGCGCCGTGCGGTTCCCGGCGGGAGGCGCGTCCCAGCCGTGATGGAACGCGGTGATGGAACAGTGGTAGGCTAGGTCTATGGCTCGCCTTCCCTGGACCGTCTTGATCCTCAGCGCATGCAGCGGTTTCCATCTGCTCGCCGCGGCGGAGACGGCGCGGTTTTCCGCGGACCAGATCCAATTCTTCGAAAACCAGATCCGCCCCGTCCTCCGGAACAAGTGTTCCGGCTGCCACAACGACAAGCTGCCCACCAGCGGCCTCTCCACCGACAGCCGGGAGGGAATCCTCAAGGGTGGAAACCGGGGAGACGCCGTGACCGAGGGCCTGCCCGGGGAGAGCCTTCTCGTCCACGCCGTCAGGCGGCAGGGCGAATTGAAGATGCCGCCAGGGGAGCCGCTGGCCGACCAGGAGGTCTCGGCTCTAGTCCGCTGGATCCGGATGGGACTTCCCTGGCCCGACCCGGCGCCGGACCGGGCAAAGTCCTTGGAGGACCCGTCGCAACACTGGGCGTTCCAGCCCATCCGGCGTCCCGCGGAGCCGGCGGTGTCCGACCCGGGCTGGGTGCGCAATCCCATCGACCGCTTCATCCTCGCCCGTCTCGATCAACAGGGGTTGAAGCCGTCGCCGGAAGCGGAGAAGACCACCCTGATCCGACGGGCTTATCTGGATCTGATCGGACTGTTGCCCCGCCCCGAGGCGGTGGACGCATTTCTGGAAGATAGGCGCTCGGACGCCTATGAGCGCCTCATCGACGGTCTGCTGGGATCCCCGCACTACGGCGAGCGGTGGGGGCGCCACTGGCTGGATCTGGCCCGGTACGCCGACTCGGACGGGTACAACAACGACCTCCCCCGCAAGATCTGGAAATACCGGGACTGGGTGATCGAGGCGTTGAACCGCGATCTTCCCTACGACCAGTTCGTGATCGAGCAGATCGCCGGCGACCTGATGCCCGAGCCCACCCGGGATCAGGTCATTGCCACGGGGTTTCACCGCAACACCCAGTTGAATCTGGAGGGCGGCATCGACTTCGAGCAATACCGTGTCGAGGCGGTGGTCGACCGGGTGCATACCACCGGCGTCGTCTTCCTGGGCCTGACCCTGGGCTGCGCCCGCTGCCACGACCACAAGTACGATCCGGTATCCCAACGGGAGTTCTACCGGTTCTTCTCCTTCTTCAACAACATCGACGAGCTGAGCGGCGAGTACAAGAACGACGCCGGACGCGGCCGCGCCTACGAGCCGATCCTGGAGTTCGGCACGCCCGAACAGTTTGCGAGGCGGGAGGCCATTCAGGCCCAGCTCAAGGCGATGCGGGAGGAAAACGAGAAGTACGAGGAACTGCTGGTTTCCAAGCAGGAGGAGTGGGAAGCCAACCTGGACGAAGAAGCCCGGGCCAAGCTGAGCCCGGGCCATCTGGCCGCCCTGAAGATTCCCATCGCCGAGCGCCATCCGGAACAGCAGAGGTACACGCGGCGCGCCTATTTCCGGCAGGATGCGGGGCATCAGGAACGCTCCAAAGCTCTGGAAGCCGTCGGGAAGCTGAAGCCCGAGATCCCCAGCACGTTGGTCATGCGGGAGTTGCCCGAACCCCGTCCGACCCACGTTCTGCTGGGAGGCGATTTTCTGCAGAAGGGGATTCAAGTCTGGCCCGGAACCCCGGTCGTGCTGCCGCCGCTGCCCAAACGCGAGAAATACACTCGCCTGGATCTGGGCCACTGGCTCGTGGACGAGAAGAATCCCCTGACGCCGCGGGTCACGGTCAACCGCATCTGGCAGCGGTACTTCGGCACCGGAATCGTCGAGACCAGCAACGACTTCGGAACCCAGGGCACCCCTCCCTCCCACGCCCGGCTCCTGGATTGGCTGGCCTCGGAGTTCGTGGCCCAGGACTGGAGTCTGAAGGCCGTCCATCGCCTCATTGCCACCTCGGCCACCTATCGGCAGTCGTCCCGGCACCGCCCCGATCTCAGGCAGGAGGATCCCCGCAACCGCCTGCTGGCGCGGCAGAACCGGCTGCGCGTCGAGTCGGAAGTGATCCGCGACCTGGGGTTGTCGGCGAGCGGCCTGCTGGCGCCGAAGATCGGCGGACCCAGCGTGTACCCGCCGCAACCTCCTTGGGTCATCATCAAGAACGGCGCCAGGCCCGACGGAAGCCATGAGCGATGGCCGGAAAGCCAGGGGCCGGATCGATACCGGCGAGGACTCTATACCTACTACTGGCGGCTCAGTCCCCACCCGGCTCTGGCGGTCTTCGACAGCCCGGACGCCATGTTGACGGTCGTCCGGCGAAACCGGTCGACGACGCCGTTGCAGGCCCTGACGCTTCTGAACGACGAGGGTTTTCACGAATTCGCCCAAGGTCTGGCCTACAGAGTTATGAGAGAGCTTCCGGACGGCACCGACTCGGAACGGCTCGATCATCTCTTCAGAATCTGTCTGACCCGGCCGCCGCGGCCCCAGGAGAAAGCCCGGCTGGAGCACCTGCTGAGCACGCAACGCCAGGAGTTTCGCTCCCGTCCGGCGGAGACGGAGGAGATTCTGAGCCTTGCCCTGCCGGACGGAAAGAAGGGCCAGGAGGAGGCGGTCTGGTACATGGCGGCCAGCGTGCTGCTCAACGTAGACGAGTTTTTCACCCGGGAATGACGGACCGAGCCAGGAGGGGGGACATTCCTGACCTCCGATTCATTTTCGCCTGGGAATGACAGACCGAGCCCCAAGAGGAAGACCGCTATGGACATGACGAATCACGGGCTCCAACTTCTCGGTCAGACGCGGCGCCATTTCTTCAACCGGTGCTTCGTCGGCCTCGCCAACGTCGCCCTGGGCCAATTGTTGACCGACGGCAAAATGTTCGCCGCCGGCGACAGCCGCGCCAGGAACCCCCTCGCACTCCGGCAACCCCACTACGAACCCAAGGTCAAACGGGTGATCTACCTCTTCATGGCCGGCGGGCCGAGTCAGTTCGAGACCTGGCTCTACCGGCCGGAGCTGGCCCGTTTGAACGGTCAGACCGCACCCGATTCCATCCTGGAGGGCAAGCGCTTCGCGTTCATGGAACGCTTCACCAAGGTGAAGCCCAAGCTGCTCGGTCCAAAACGGAAATTCGCCCGGCATGGACAGTCGGGCACCTGGGTTTCGGAAGTGTTCCCCCACATGGCCAAGGTCGTGGACGACGTGGCCCTGGTCCAATCGGTCGTGACCGAGAACTTCAATCATGCCCCCGCCAAGCTCTTCTGCAATACCGGTTCGACCCGCTTCGGACTGCCCAGCATGGGCTCCTGGGTGGGTTACGGCCTGGGCAGCGAGTCGAAGGATCTTCCCGGATTCGTGGTCCTCCGATCAGGGGAGGCGGACCTGATGGGCGGCGCCTTCATGTGGAGCAGCGGATTCCTGCCCACCGCGTACCAGGGCGTCGAGTTCCTCCGCTCCGCCGTTCCGATTCCCAACCTGGCCAGTCCCAAGGGGGTCTCGATCCAGCGTCAGGGGGCAAAGCTGGCCGCCATCCAGGATCTGAACCGGATGCATGAGCAGGAATACGGCGACCCGGAAATCGCGACCCGGATCGCCTCCTACGAGATGGCCTTCCGCATGCAGACCAGCGGTCCCGAGCTGATGGACCTGAGCAGCGAAAGCCAGGCCACCCTGGATCTCTATGGAGTGACGCCGGGCGAACCGTCATACGCCACCAACTGCCTGCTGGCCCGCCGCATGATCGAGCGGGGCGTCCGATTCGTCCAGCTCTACCACACCGGTTGGGACCATCACGGGAACCTGAGCGAAAGGATCGACGAGGTGTCGATGGAGACCGATCGTCCCTCCGCCGCCCTCATCACCGATCTCAAGCAGCGCGGCCTGTTGGAGGACACGCTGGTCATCTGGGGCGGCGAGTTCGGGCGAACCCCCATGGCGGAATTCCGGGAGAGCGTCGGCCGCAACCACCACATCGACAACTTCCCCATGTGGTTCGCCGGCGGCGGAATCAAGCCCGGTCAGACCATCGGAGAGGTGGACGACCTGGGATTCTTCGTGACCAAGGACAAGGTGGAGGTCCACGACGTCCAGGCCACGATCCTTCACCTGTTGGGTATCGATCACACCAAGCTCACCTACCGCTACCAGGGCCGCGACTTCCGCCTCACCGACGTCGGCGGCCACGTGATCGAGAAGCTCCTGGCTTGAGACGGGAAGCCGGAAAGACCGCCTCTCCCGCCTGGCCAAAGCACCGCTCTCGCAACGGCAGGGCCAGGTCCATTCTTCTCCTGATCTGCGGTCTGGTCCTGGGAGCGACCGCCGCCGGAAACCCTCCCAAGACCCAATTCCCGCGACAGGAACTGGATGCGATGGCGAGCCGGTTCGGCGGAAGGATCGGCTTCTTCGCCAAGAATTTGGCCGATGGCGCCGAGTATTCCTGGAACGGAGACCAGCGTTTTCCGCCGGCCAGCGTGATCAAGCTGCCGGTCATGATCGAACTCTACCGGCAGGCGGCCGCCGGATCGCTGGACCTGGATGCCGAGGAATCTCTGCCCACGGACATTTCGACCCACGGCAGCGGCGTCCTAAAGCGCCGCGAAGGGCCGGTCTCCCTCACCGTGCGCGAGTACTGCCGCCTGATGATGGTGCACAGCGACAACATGGCCACCGACCTGGTGATGCGCAAAGTCGGGCTGGAGGCGGTCAACCGGTTTCTGGCGGAACTGAGACTGAAGAACACCCGGGCCTCCATGGAACTGGGCCGTTGGCACTACGTGATCGTGGGAATGCCGGAAGATCCCATCACGCGCCGGAACGATGCCCGGCTG
The DNA here is from genome assembly GCA_965116695.1 of Acidobacteriota bacterium. Lineage (GTDB taxonomy): Bacteria > Acidobacteriota > UBA6911 > RPQK01 > JAJDTT01 > JAJDTT01. The sequence continues at coordinate 4,155,027 of OZ220706.1, read as the reverse complement.
ATGGAACGGATACGCGCCGGGACGTTCGACGACGGCCTGGGTTATTCGGAATCTTTGAAGAACAACGTCTGCGGACCGCGCGACATCGGCACGCTGCTGGCCCACCTTTCTCGCGGCGAGTTGGCGAACCGGCAGGACACCGCCGAGATGCTGGAGATGATGCGCAGCTCCACCCACAAGCGGACCATCGCCAGATACGTGAAGGAGGGCGTCCGGGTGGCCAACAAGTATGGCGGCAGCCGCCGGATCGCCGCCGACGCGGGACTCGTCGAGTTGCCGTCCGGGCCGGTCGTCATTGCCGCCTTCGCCTTGAGCGCGGACCCCAACGATCGATCGGGCCGGGAGATTCTGGCCCGGATGTCACGCCTCGCCGTCGCCGCCGTGGACGCATATGCCGTGAAATCGATCTCACACTCCAATCATTAGACGGCACGAAACCACAAATTTCAGTGTTGGGACCAAGGTTTTGCCTGCGGCCTTTCTTCCAATCTCGACAAGACGGTAAGGATAGTCAGTACCGCCTCCGCACTAAACCTATCCCCCACAACAACAGAAAGTCATCTTTTCTGACTACCGCAATTATCGTATGGATTCGCAAATCGCTTTCATTACTTACTTTCTTCCATCAACCAGCGTGCGAGCTTGGGTAGTGTATCGAGATCGATTTTGCTACTGGTTGAATCCTCCAAAAGAAGATCAGGACTCAAATAGGAGTGAAATTTCTCCGACACGAGATTTTCCTTACCGGACAATATGCTGTTGGTGGAGAGTGGAACTGACCGGGCGATTTCCTTTAGAGCGCCTTCCACAGGTTGCTGGCGTTCTTCATTGACGTCAAGGAATCCGTCATGGACCTCGACTGAATACCCCTTAGCTCGGAGCGCCAATGCGAGTGTCGAGGTCTTTACCGTGCCGGCCCACGTGGCAATCAGACAACAGCTTTCTCCCACCCTACATATCGGTCTCCGCGCGATTTCCAGTCTCCGAAACTCTGCGCGCGCATCTTCTAGGATTCTGGCCGCATTCTTGTTGAGATAGATGGGAATACTTGTTTTCGAAAGCACCTCTTTCATTTTCTGTACGATCTTGTCGTGGATAATCCCACCATCACCGCCGAATGTCGGCGGTCGGCCCACCTTATCGGCGGTCACCTCAATTACCCTGTCCGAGTCATGGATCGCGACAACCCGCCAGCGTCGTCCAGAAAAGATAATTGTCATGCCCGGTGTCAGAATCATGATGATCGGCAGCGTTCCCAACAGTTTGCCCGCGACGGTAATCCTGTATTCCTTAGGAGTCTGAAATACGGCGAAGAAGCTGTAATGTTCAACAAGTCGTTCTCCTTGCCGTCCAAGGAGCAGGACGCCGTCGGGCGCCTGCTCGATTAGAGCTACATCAGACCTGCCAAGTTGCCGGAGAAGACGCACGAATAGGCTTGGGTCGACTCGTCGAAACGGCCCTTTACGACAAAGCGTAGAATAGATCTGGTCTGCTCTGGTTCCACCATGTTCGGCAATCACCGAAAGAATCTGATGGCTGAGAGTCGACAGGTGAAGCGCTTGCGGAGCGGGTGGCTCGCACCATCCTTCGATCAGCAGTTCAACCATCGCGACCGAGCGGACAAGACTCAAATGTAGGCGATCCAACGGATGAGATTCAGCACTGGGCTCATTCTCTATTGAATACATCCGGAGTACGGCAGCTTGGCCAGCACGCCGACCCGAACGACCGAGTCGCTGCCGGAGTGACGCGACCGAGAATGGTGCGCCGATCTGTGCCACACAAGTGATGTCGCCGATATCAATTCCAAGCTCCAGTGTCGAAGTGCAGACGGCAGTAGTCGCAGGATGTGACTTGAGTCGCTTTTCGAGCCCGATTCGGTGTTCGCGGGACAGACTGGCGTGGTGCGGGAAAAATTCCTCTGGTAAACGCGCCCTGACTGACATGTCACGGAGGGCGTCCGCATACCATTCGACGTTTTGGCGTGATCCGGCAAAAATAAGATTCCGGCTGCCGCGCAACTTGGAGAAAAGGTGTCCTACCACAGAACGCTGTGCGGCATTGCCATCCATGCCATCCCCGTTTCGCAATCGCCGTCGCAGATAGCCGCGGAGTTGCACTTTCAACTCTTGGCCACCTGCCGTACTCTCAATAAGCACTACCGACTCGGGCATTTCAGGACGGAGATATTCCCTCGCCAACGCCATTTCACCCAGCGTCGCCGATAATCCAACTCGGCGGATCCGGCGACCGACCGCCATCTCCATACGTGTCAACAGAGATCGGAGGTGGACACCACGCTCAGTGTCCAACAGGGCGTGAAGCTCGTCGATTACTACGGCACGGGTGTCCATGAACAGCGCCGGAATTTGAAGCCCGCGCAGAACGAAAAGAGCTTCGAGCGATTCCGGTGTAATTAGCAACACGCCGCGGGGATTCTTGCGTGCACGGGATTTGAGCCCATGCGATATGTCGCCATGCCATGGAAAGACCGGCAATTCGGCTCTTTCACATAAGTCCTCCAGTCGTTCGAATTGGTCGTTAATCAGCGCCCGAAGAGGACTGACATAGACAAGGTCAAAGCCACCAGAACCGGGGTGGTCCAGAACCAGCGAGATCAACGGCAAGAATGCGGCTTCGGTTTTACCTCCTGCGGTGGCTGCAGCGATGATTACATCTCGGCTGTCATTCAGCAGTGCCGGGATCGCACGCTCCTGGATTTCACGTAGGCTCTTCCAACCCTTGTTCCAGATCCAGCGACGGACAGGCTCTGCAAGTCGGCCAAATTCGGTAGACTGTTCAGAGTTTGAATGTCGCGAGTTCGTCATCCGCTTCTTCACGCCGAGATTTGCTCATCACATCGCCAAATTCTTCGGCGATATTCACAGATCCAATCAATCGTCGCCAGTCTGCACCTGGGTTCTGGTCCAACACCGAAAGCAAGTTGACAAAAGCGGTGACTGTGTTTCGTGGGGTTCGAAAATACGCGTCACCGATGCGTTCGGAACAATAGGTCATGAAGGCGGTGAGTGCGTCATCGGGCAATGTGGCCTCATCTCCCTGCATCACACGACGGATATTACTAAGAAGGACATATATGTCCTCTGGAGTTAGGTTGGCGAGCCTTATCACTGGACCCGACAGGTCAACAAGTTCGTCACGCGCGAAGGTATTTTCGGCTAGCCGCGACTGAAGGGCCTCGTAGCTGTAGAGGCCGCGACGAGTGTCCATCAGAAATTCGGGCGTTCCACCCAGTAAAAACCCGAGATGGCTAGCACTACCCTGTAACACGTCATTGAAAATGCGCAGGATCTGTTCGTAGTTTGAGTTTCGAGCCCGGGAAGAGATCAGCTTATATAGATTGACAAGTTCGTCCAACGATACCAATAGCCCTCGATAACCCGCTTCACGGCAAAAAAGCGCCAGCAATTTCAGCTGGTCATAAACGTTGGCGTCGGCGATGATCGTGCGGACACCGAGCGCCTTACGCGCATCAGTCCGAGTGGAATACTCAGCTCTTAACCATCGGAGCGTAGAGGATTGAAGCCCTTCGTTTCCGGCCTCGAATCCCTCCCAATATCGGGCAATAACGGTGGCAAAGTCGTACCCACCAGTTAGGTCTTCCAAGTGGGCGAGTCTATTGCGAATCACGTCGCCAGGTCTCTGGCCACCGATTTGTGCGGAGCGCAAGGCTTGAGTTACGAAACGCTCGACGATCGATGCCATTGCACCGCCAATGGGTTTCGTGCGGGTCGAGGCATTTCTAGTCAACTCAGCATAGAGTGATCTGGCCTGGCCTCCGGTCGCATAAAGACGCCGGTCGGGGGCCAGATCCGCTGAAAGGACTACCATGCCCTTTTCGAGAGCGATCAAGCGACCCAGGTTCAGGAAAAACGTCTTGCCAGAACCATATTCCCCGATAATAAACCGGATTGTTGTGCCACCCTCGCCGATGCGTTCCACGTCACGAACCAATTCCTCGATCTCTCGGGCGCGACCGACCTGGATATGCTGCAGCCCTAGCTTGGGAACGACACCAGCTCGAAGCGCTTGGATGATCGTGTCCCGCTCGCGCCGCTTGATTCTTGGCTTTGGCATCGGTCGTTCCTCAACTCCTAAGGTCAGCCGTTAAGTCTGGGTTGATTTCGTAGCCTTCGTATTCGTCGATTAGCACATCGCCAAACCGCTCAAAAGACCACTCATTCAGGGTCTCTACAGCACCTGCCTGCATTAGCCGAAACTCGTCTGCCAAGGTCGCGAATTCCACCTCGTCCCAGTGCGGCCGGGTCAACAACTCACCGAGGAATTCCGAGTGTTGTCTGTCCAACCCCGGGAATCCCGAGGCGAGGTCTTCCACTACGTCTTCTTCCGTTTCTTCTGGTTCATTGTCAGAAAAAATATCAGCCAAAACGTTGGAGACTCGCGCGGTGTCAGCCATTAGCAAGTCTACGCGATCCACATCGAGGACTAGCTGACTATCAGGTTCCGGCGGCGGCGGGATTATGAGGTCGTTTGCTTGGGCGCCAGCCTTCCGGACCGTATAGGGCTCGCCGCTGGTAGTAAATGCGTGAATATCAGAATAAATGCTGTCCGCCCTTAGACCAATGGCCTTGTATAGTCTTTCGATCGCCTTGATTTCTCCCGGATCGATCACGCCGTCCACGGCGGCCATGGCAAGAGTTACTTGTCCGAATTCATGACGAGTGTGTTCCGGAACATCTTTCAGACGGCGCCGAAACAAAACCAGATTGGGGGGCACCGACAACATCCACTGTAAATTTGCAAGAAGGCGTGTCTGCTCAGCGTTAGACAACTTTACGGTTTTGATCCGGGCTTCCAGCGCGCTACGCTCTTTCGCGGCGAGCTTGCCGTCTGCATGTGCAACAAAGCTTCCGATCGCGATAGCGACGAGCGTCTTCCTGTACTCTTCACTAACGTCCTCGATCGCTGTAGTCCCCTCGGGCAAACGGAAAAGAACTACGGGTTCCCCGAGTTTGGGGCTACGCAGTGCGAAACGCGGGTCCGGCGCCATTCCAATCGATAGACGTGCCAATGCATCGGCTGCGCCAGTAAGCCTTCGTTTCCCCAACTTGTCAGGAGTTGCGCCTTCCAGTTGTTCCACGACCTGTTCAACAGGACAAAGACCGCCTGCCTCGATGACTCCGTCTGCCCACCCGTGCAAACTCTTCATCGCTGCGCAGGGAAACAGTGGCCACAGCCGCTCAGGCATGAGTGCATGGGCCTCAATAGTGTCGCGTCCGTTCGGATTGCGGCCGAGGTATCGACTGAACTTGTCGAGTGAGTCTGTGGCCTCATCAACGATCTCTTTCGCAATTTTCACGGGTTTCGACGTACCGGAGATGTCTGGAACATCTCCAACGTAGCGCTTGAGATTCAGGTCAAATTCTCTAGACGCGGACGCGTAACGGGCACGTATGAGCCTCTTGGGTTTGTATATCTTCAATCCTTTTGGGAATCGGTCATTGAAAAGGAGTGTGAAAAGCGCCCTAAATTCAGGAAACGCCCGGATCGCCGGTGTTCGAAACCGAGTTTCCGGGTGTGTGGCGTACCAACCAAGAAGCCAACCTGCGCTCAGAGGGTGTCTTTCCTTGGCCATCAAGCCAATTGCTACTCGGAGGCCAAGCGGCAACTCATGGCCTGACCTCTCGAAGCGAGGTTCAGCATCACCGGTAGGATCTAGGACAATCCGTGCCGCCTGCAAAAAGGCGGTCATATACCGCCGAACTGAACTATTTTCCCCATAGATGGCGAGCAATCTCTCGACTTCTTCGACAAGAAGGCGCTTTTCTTCCTCATCTGAGGCATCTACGAAAAACCTCCGCTCTAGTCCATAGAAGAAGAGAAAGACATACCCTGGACCAATTCGGGTATCTGAGCGCCCGCTAGCCAGCCAGTCCAGAAAAGTTGCCCGTTCCCGTGGACTGATGTCACTGTATCTTGGCCAGTAAGGCATTCCGTCGCCGGCATAGTCTGAACCGCTCTTCGCAATAGATAAATTCGGATCAATGAAACCACTGCCTGCCATATTCCAGCTATCCCGGCGCGGCTCCTGCCCAAGATAGATCATCCCATTGATGTTGCGCCCAGCTACTGGTACGACTCGGCCAGTCTCGATCCATCGGGCAGGACGCCTTGGGTTCTTGTGAGTCTTCTTTACCGAACGCACTTTCCCCATAGGCTTAATCGGTGAAGTGCGCTGTGCTGGGGTAGACTTGTTGATCGACGCGCCAATACGAGCCAGAACCCACAGCAGAATGACCAATGCCAATAGATACTCCATCCAGCCCTCGAAACGTCGCGAATACCCTACAGATACTAGCTTTCACGAAGACCGTTAGCCAGAGAGGGTATGCTCGAACTTCTCTCACAGTTTTCCAACCGCGATCCCGGACCAGTGTCGTCGAAAATCGGAGAGCTGTTTTTTTCTCCGTTCTGCCATCTTGACTCCAGCCTCCCACAGCGACTCTAGTGGCATGCATGACACGCCTGTTGATCACCCTCTCCGCGTTCAACTTCTTGCTGAACCCCCTGTAAGCGTGCGTTTTCCGGGGACCAAAAACGTGACTGTCTCCCTTCTGACCGGTGTTGAGTCTCAATCCAAGATGACTCGCCACGATGGAGTTCGCCCGCTTTCGAGGACACATACATATTAACGAAGTGCAAGGAGAGATCTACGATGGCAAGAAAGAGGCGGCGGTACTCGCCGAAGTTCCGGCGGGAGATCGTGGGCTGGTGCGCTCAGGGCGTTCTCCAGAGTCGCTGGCCGAGGACTTCGAGCCCTCGGCGTCGGTGATCCGAAAGCGGGTCCAGGCAGACTAATCTGGACGAGGGGCACCGTAACGACGAAGGGACCGAAAAGATGACTGTTCCTTTCTGACCGGTGCGAGATCACGAAGCGGCGCCGGCACCTGGGCGCCCTGCAGCGGCAGTTGCGGCGCTGGCGCGACGACAAGATCCGGGGGAAACGCAAGCCGAGCCTGGCCGGCACGCAAAAGAAAGTCGACGGCTGGCTGCGGGCCCGCCACATGCGGGACCTGTTCGCCGTCCAGGTCTTGAGGTGGACGGCTTGCCGAAGGTCAAGTACCGCTTCCAGCGACGCGCCGGGGAGACGCTTCAGCGCACGCTCCTGGGCAAAACCCTGCTGTTCACCGACCAGGCGGGCTGGAGCGACGCCGAGTTGGTGAGCGGCTACCGCGCGCAACATCATGTGGAGAGCGCCTTCCGGCAGCTCAAGGACAGAGACTGCATCGCGATCCGGCCGCAATTCCACTGGACGGACAAGAAGATCGCGGTGCACGTGTTCTGCTGCGTGCCTGCGCTGATGCTGTGTGGCCTGCTGCAGCGGGAACTGAGCCGCCACGGCGTTCCGGGTTCGATCCCGTCGCTGTTGGACGCGCTCCGCGGGATCCGCGAGGTCGACGTGCCGTATCCCGTGCGGGCGGCGGACGGCGAGCCGGAACTCCGGACGACGCTCTCGCGGATGACGGACGAACAGCGCAGGATCTACGACATCCTGGGCCTCGAAAACCTCACGATCTGACCGCTGATACGGATCCGTTTGTCATACAGACGGGAGTCTCTATGTCTTTGCAAAGAAACAACTTGGATGAATTCTTTCATCCAACGCGGTAAACTTGGGCCAGGCTCTCAACCAGATAGGAAGGGATTTCCCTGTCTCCTGCCTACTTGAAGATTACGGCTCCGAAAGTCGAAATCTGTAAAGCAACGACAATCCCCAACAGAACTTCGATCCGGTTCAGCCGATAGTCGAAGTGCGCGATTTCCTCCGCAGCAGCCTTGGCTTTGGTTTCCTTGGCACCAGCCGATATCAGGGCATCGTAAACGTCCGACAGCATGACAGGCATTAAGGTCAGTGTATCAGACGGACTACCCTCTTCCCCAGGATGGCCTTACGGTGAACACCCATGACCCGTCCTCCACACCATCGGAAGGTGTGAAGACCCCGCCTTGGAGTCCATGACAGAGTGGATCAAGGGCCAATGGGGTGGGCGAAAACGTGACTGTCCCCTTCTGCCCGCGGATGTCACGCTTCGCCGTCGCCGCCGTGGACCCGAGTGCCGTCGATAGTGCGCGGTGAGAGTGCCACGAGCGACTTGAACCGAGCATGCGTACCGGTTGTGGCTGGAAGAAACAGACCGTCCCCGACTCCCGCGCACGATGTTTCGCTTCTGCGGCGTTATACTGCCAGCGATTCAGATGCAGAGGAGGTATAGACAGTGAAACCCATTTCTTTGTTCCTCACGGTCCTCTTGGTCTCACACACCAGCTTGCAGGCCGGTCCACACTCGGCACAGAAGACGATTCACCTGATATCGATCGAGGAGTTGCGGGACCAGGTGGCGGCACAAACGGTCGAACGCGCCAGCGACATTCGCGAAGTCCGGACGCTGCTCCGTGACCAGGGGGTTCAAGATCGCTTGGGGCACCTTTTCGACCTGGAGAAAGTCGCGGTTGCAGTCCCCACGCTGGACAACGAGACGTTGGCCGAGCTGGCCCTGCAAAGCAGGCAGGTGAACGAACAGTCCAGAGCCGGCGGTACGGGAATGATCCTGGCACTCGTGATCGCTGTTGTCGTTGTCATCATCCTTGCGATCATATTGGTGAACAAGGCAGAGGATGTGGCCGAAACTGTGCTCGGCTAACGTCTTTTTCCGCCGTGGGACGCTCGATCGGCGTTAACGGGACGCGGAACGAGTTCGGCAAGGGAATCTTCGGATGCTCGCCGCGCCGGGACGCCGCACAAAGACTCAGCGTCCCGCGAATACGAAAACGGAGCGATCGATACTTGCGCCAGTAGCGAGGGAACCCGTCCTGCCGGACGATCAAGTACGGCCACCCTCCCTGCTTCTTGACTCCCGTCTCCCGCTGCGACTCTAATTGCAGGTATGGTACGCCTGCTCATCGTCATCTCTTCACTGCTTTTTTCGTTGACCCCTCTGTGGGCGCGAGTCGTCCGGGTGGAGATCCACGAACGGAATCCGATCCTGAATGGCGAGCCCTACCCCCTCGTGGGCCCCTACGAAATGATCACGGGGCGGGTGCACTTCGCCGTCGATCCCGAACTGGGCCCCAATCGGATCATCACCGACATCGGGAAGGCGCCCCGGAACGAGCAGGGCGAGGTGGAATTCTCTTCCGATCTCGTGCTCTTGAAGCCGGTCCAGGCGGAACGAGGCAACGGCGCCCTCTTCTACGAGGTCTCCAACCGCGGCGGGAAGGCCATGGTGGGACACTTCAACGTGGGCCGGCACAGCCGGATGCCCAAGACCCGCGAGGAATTCGGAGACGGGTTCCTCATGCGGCAGGGCTTCACTCTGCTGTGGCTGGGGTGGCAATTGGACCCGCCCCACCGGCCGGGGAACATGCGTCTCTACCCCGCAGTCGCCCGGGACCCGGATCAGCCCATCACCGGCCTGGTGCGATGCGACTTCGTGGTCAAGACCCGCGCCGGCCACCACATCCTCTCGGACCGCAGCCACATTCCCTATCCGGTATCCGATCCCGACGCCCCCGAGAACTCCATGACGGTCCGGGATGAAGTCGAGGGTGAGCGTCAGGCCGTTCCCCGCAACCGCTGGCGGTTCGCCCGAATGGAGGGGGGACAGCCGGTGCCCGATGCGACTCACGTCGTACTGGAAGGAGGATTCGAGCCCGGCCGGATCTACGAAGTGGTCTACCGGGGCCAGGACCCTCCACTCGTGGGACTGGGTCCTACGGCCGTGCGCGACATGATCTCCCACCTCAAGTACGAGGGCGATCCGGACCTGTCCATTCCACGGACCGCCTTGAACCGCGCCCTGGGGTTCGGGAGCTCGCAGAGCGGACGTTTCCTGCGAACCTTCCTCTACCAGGGTTTCAATGAGGACGAGCAGAATCGGCGGGTCTTCGACGGGCTCATTCCCCACGTGGCGGGCGCGGGACGGGGCAGCTTCAACCACCGCTTCGCCCAGCCTTCACGGGACGCACAGCCCTTCTCCAACTTCTTCTATCCCACCGACATCTTTCCTTTCACCGGTACGGCCCAGACCGACCCGGTGACCGGAAAGACCGACGGACTTCTCATCCACTTCGCCCGGCCCGAGCTTTGCCCCAAGATCTTCTACACCAACTCCTCCTACGAGTACTGGGGCCGCGCCTCTTCCCTGATCCACACCACGGTGGACGGAACCCGTGACGTGGAGTTCATGGACCAGGTTCGCCATTACCATTTTGCCGGCAGCCAGCATGGGGTGGGACCCTTCCCTCCTTCCCGCACCAGGGGGCAGCAACTGAACAATCCTCTGGACTTCCGCTGGGCGATGCGGGCCCTGCTCCTGGCCCTGGATCGGTGGGTGGCCGACGGAGCGATTCCGCCGCCGAGCCGGTATCCCCGGCTGGACCGGGACACTCTGGTCCCGTTTCCCGAGTTCGAGTTTCCCCGGTTGCCGGGCATCCGCGTGCCCCCCCGAATCCACCGTGCCTACCGGGTGGACTACGGTCCCCGGTTTCGCTCGGAGGGAATTGTGAGCTTCCAGCCGCCTCGCGTCGGCGCGCCCTTTCCGATCCTGGTGCCCAAGGTCGATGCCGACGGGAACGAGCTGGCGGGGATCCGCCTTCCGGAGGTGGCGGTCCCCTTGGCCACCTATACGGGGTGGAACCTCTTCGGGCCCGGCCAGGGCCCGCCGACGGAGATCTGCAGCTTCCGCGGATCCTACATTCCCTTCGCCCGGACCAAGAAGCAGCGTATTGAAGCGGGTGATCCCCGGCCCTCCATCCGGGAGAGGTACGAGAGCCGGGAGGAGTACCTGGGCCGAGTCACCGAAGCTGCCCTCGAGCTCATGGATCAGGGATACCTGCTGTCCCAAGACGTTCCCCTGGTCGTCAAGGGAGCCGCCGTCCGCTGGGACTATCTGATGCGCTGATGCGGCACGCCAATCTGTCCTTACTTCGATTGGGACTTCATCGTGGAAGGAATTGCCATGGAGGGTCGCCCAGGAAAGGGGTCAATCCTGCCGCCATTTCTTTCAGTTTCGAGGACGCGCTCCGTGGACCGTGGCGCCTGATTCACCTGCAGCAGCCGCCAGACGTGCGTCGAACACGACGAACGGAATATCCTGACCCAACTTTTCCTGAAGATGTAGGAAGCTGCCGAGCTGGACGGCGTCGGCAGCCCGCAACGAATACGCATTCAGGAGTAACGCAGCCCGTCGAGTCACCGCGGGTACCAGTTCGACGACCAGGAACGAATCCATGTCTTTCGCCAGTGTCGCAAGAGCCACGTCCCGCTCCTCGACGGAGCAGTCGCCCGTCCGCGTCCGCCGCGCCAGCGCCGAGGCCACTTCTACTTCGGACAACCGGCTGATCGCTGCCGGTCCGGATGCCAGCAAACTCTCGACGACATCGCTCCCGGCCTCTCGCACGTACCGCTTGACCAAAGCACTGGAATCAAAGTACCGGATCAGAACCGATCCTCACGATCTTCGCTGACAGCCTCAGAGAAGCTCCGGCCTCTTCCCATGATCGGGTTAGTAATCGGCGGCACCGGTTTCGCCTGACCGCTCACCACGCCTTGCCTCCGTAGACGAGCCAGCCGCGCGTTCACAGAGCGGCTTGCGACCTCGATCGGCATCACTTCCGCCACCGGCCGGCCCCGGTCGGTGACGGTCAAAATGCGCCCTTCGCGTACCCGCCGGAGATAAGTCCCCAACCGCGTCTTGAACTCCCGGGCCCCAACGACGAGTGGCTCACTCATGTAGTCATTGTGACTACAACTGCCGGGAAAAGCAAAAAGACGTCACTTGGACTGACTCCACCCTTGCGCAACAACCCGTCGGCGCAAGCGGCGATTTCCTGGCCGCTGAACTGGGAGTGTGAGTTGTCAACCTCCGAATTGCCGCTCCGGTTCCTTAATTGAAACAGGTCCGAAGGACCTCCATAACTTGAGAACGTGACTGTCCCCTTCCAGCCTGACTGTCCCCTTCCAGCCAGAGGTAACCCGTGATGGACTGCGCCACGTCTGCTTCTTGACTCCCCTATTCCGCCGGGACTCTAATGGTCCGTATGTCCCGCCTTTTCATTGTCATCTCCTCATTCCTGATCTTCCTGAGTCCGCTCTGGGCCCGCGTCGTGCGGGTGGAGATCCAGGAGAGGGATCCGCTTCTGGAGGGTGAGCCCTATCCCCTCGTGGGTTCCTACGAAAGGATCACGGGACGCGTGCACTTCTCCGTCGATCCTGAACTGGGGCCCAACCGGATCATCACCGACATCCGGAGAGCCCCTCGCAACGATCGGGGTGAGGTGGAGTTCGCCTCCGATTTCGTGATGATGAAGCCGGTGCAAGTGGAGCGAGGCAACGGGGCGCTGCTCTACGAGGTCTCCAACCGGGGCGGGAAGAACATGCTGGGCTTCTTCAGCCTGGCACGGTTCCGGCGCGATCCCAAGGTCCGCGAGGACTTCGGGGACGGATTTCTCATGCGCCGGGGATTCACGCTCCTCTGGTTGGGGTGGCAATTGGACCCACCCCACACTCCCGGAAACGTTCGTGTGTATCCGCCCATCGCCCGGGGTCCGGAAGGTCCCATCACCGGACTGGTGAGATGCGACTTCGTGCCCAAGAGCCACGTTGAACATCGCCTGCTCTCGGACCGCAGGCATATTCCCTATCCCGTGTCCGATCCGGACGACCCCGAGAATTCAATGACGGTCCGGGATGCCGTCGAGGGTGAGCGCGAGACAATTCCCCGAAACCGCTGGCGATTCGCCCGGATGGAGAAGGGACGGCCGGTGCCCGACCCGACCCACGTCCTGCTGGAAGGCGGATTCGAGCCCCACAGGATCTACGAAGTCATCTACCGGGCCCAGGACCCTCCCCTGGTGGGACTGGGCCCCGCAGCCGTGCGCGACATGGTCTCCCACCTCAAGTACGAGGGTGATCCGGTGCTGTCCATTCCCCGGAGCGCCCTGAACCGGGCGCTGGGGTACGGCAGTTCCCAGAGCGGCCGATTCCTGCGGACCTTCCTCTACCAGGGTTTCAACGAGGACGAGCAGAACCGGCGCGCCTTCGATGGGCTCATGCCACACGTGGCAGGTGCGGGACGGGGCAGCTTCAACCACCGGTTCGCCCAACCGTCCCGGGACGCTCAGCCCTTCGCCAACTTCTTCTATCCCACCGACATTTTTCCCTTCACCGGCACGGCCCAGACCGACCCGGTGACGGGCCGAACCGACGGGCTGCTCATCCACTTTGCCCGGCCGGAGCTCTGCCCCAAGATCTTCTACACCAATTCGTCGTACGAGTATTGGGGCCGGGCCTCCTCCCTGATTCACACCACCCTGGACGGAACCGGGGACCTGGAGCCGGTGGATCAGGTTCGCCACTATCTCTTCACCGGCAGCCAGCACTCCCCCGGACGCTTCCCTCCCGACCGGACGAGGGGAGAACAACTCAACAATCCCCTGGAGATTCGCTGGACCATGCGCGCCCTGCTCCTGGCCCTGGACCGATGGGTGGCGGAGGGCACGACCCCGCCGCCCAGCCGATACCCCCGCCTGGACCAGGACACGCTGGTCCCCTTTCCCGAGTTCGATTTTCCCCGGTTGCCGGGAGTACGGGCGCCCACGCGAATCCACCAGGCGTACCGGGTGGACTACGGTCCCCGGTTTCGTTCCGAGGGCATCGTGAGCTTCCAGCCGCCTCGAGTCGGCGAACCCTTTCCGATCCTGGTCCCCGAGGTCGACGCCGACGGCAACGAGTTGGCGGGGATTCGCCTTCCGGAAGTAGCGGTGCCCCTGGCCACTTACACGGGATGGAACCTATTCGGCCCTGGAAAGGGGCCGCCGACGGAAATTTGCAGCTTCCGGGGTTCCTACATTCCTTTCGCCCGCACCAAGCAGGAGCGCCTTGAGGCAGGTGACCCGCGCCTTTCCATCCAGGAAAGATACGGGAGCCGGGGAGAGTACCTGGGCCGCGTCGCCGCTGTCGCCCTTGAACTCATGGATCAAGGATACCTGCTGTCCCAGGATGTTCCCCAAGTCGTCAAGGGAGCGGCTGCACGCTGGGATTATCTGATGCGCTGAAGGACTCGATCCGAGGACACCATTTCGACGAAGAATCTTCTGGCGGCAACTCTCCTCCTGGCTTCCACTCTTGCGGCCGGCGGCCGGCCGGTTCAATCCACGACCGATCTTCCCGTTTGGGTGAGCGCTCCCGTCGAGCGGGACCGGCACACCACACTCTTGGCCCGCTTCGACGCAGCCGGCAGCATCCAACCCGACTACGAGCGAGACGGGATGGGCGCGGCCGGACGCAACTACGACACTTCGGTTCCCGGCAGGGTCGGCGGCGGGATCGAGATCGACGTCCCGGGAGCCCAGATCAACCTGCGGGCCCACGGCAACATGCGCCCGGATCGAGGGACCGTCCAGTTCTGGGTTCGCAGCAAACCGGGACAGAACATCTGGCGGGACGGGCTCAGGCACTGCCTCTTTTCGGCCGCGGCCGTGCGCCGGGACCTGGAGTTGTGGAAGACGAGCGACAACCGGCTGCGGCTCTCGTGGGCCGGCCGTCACTGGAAGGGAGACGACGAGGTCGTGGGCGCCCTCGACTTTCCGGTCTCCGAACTGGAGGCGGAGGCTTGGCACCATCTGCTCTTTTCCTGGGATGACCGGCAGGGCCGGCTCTGGTTGGCCCTCGATGGGCGGCTCCGGAGTCTCGAGGTGGACAAACCCCTGGAGGTGGACCACTTCCACATTCTGTTTCTGGGAGCTTCCTACTACGGGGGCGTGGGTCGCGACGGCCTCGATCCCCAGGTCGTCCTGCAGACGGCGGGGGCGCGCTTCGACGAGTTGAAGATCAGCGACGTGACGGTCCGGGAGATGCTGGCGTTGCGGGGCCGGGAAACGCATCTGCCGGAGAAGGCGGCGGTGCGGGTCACGGACGCCGTCTGCCGCCACCTGGATTTCATCAGCCGTCTCCAGGTCGACGGAGCCTGGAGCGCCATTCTCTACGCCTGGCCTCACCTGCTGCCGGGAGAGACCAGCTACCGCACCTACTTCCATCCCGGCCTGGACCGTTTCATGGAGTTGGCCCACGGCCGGAACGGCACCCCTGGAGCGGGACGCCTCTTCCTGTACGCCTACCAGGTGCTTGGGGACCAGCGCTACCTGGAGGTGGCCCGTAAGGCGGGTGAATGGCTGCTGTCGGCCCAGCAGCCGGAGGGATACTGGGTCAACCACTACGACCGCCGCACGGGGGGCCGGCCCACACCCCGGCGAGAGGTCCTCACCTCCCACCGGCGGACCGTCCACCGCGACTATCCCACTTTTCAGGACGGCCGCCAGAGCCAGGCCGCCCTCTTCATGGCCCGGCTTTACCTGGTGACGCTGGAGGAGCGGTGGCTGGAGGGCTTCCGGCGCTCGGCGGACTTCATCCTCAAGGCCCAGAACGCCAACGGCAGTTGGGGCTACACCTACAACCTGAAGGAAGGCCGCAGCGAGAACCGCAACCAGGACCCCCACGGGGCGGAGTTCGACAACGGAAACCAGCGCAACCAGCTTCGGGTGATGCAGTTGGCCCATCACCTGACCGGTTTGGACAAGTACCGGGACGCCATCGTTCGCAACGGCGAGTGGCATCTCGCGGCCCAGTTGGGTCCGCCGACCTTCGGCTGGGCCCTGGCCTACGACGGGCACAACCAGCCGGTCTGGTCCCGGGTCTATCACCCTCCCGGGCTTTCTCCCGGGTCCAGCGCCAGCGCCTGTGAGAACCTTTTCGTCCTCTATGACCTGACCGGTGACCGGAAATACCTGGAACCGGTCGCCCGTTACCTCGACTGGGAGAAGGGCGCTCTGATTGAGGTGAACGTGGGCGGAGAGAGAGTGCCGATGCGGGGCCAACTCGTCGACCACAGGACGGGCCGTGCCATCGCCGTGGACCTCAAGAATTGGAAGACCTATTTCCTGGACACCCCTCACGACCGGGCGGCCTTCCTGAAGACCGGTTCGGCGGTGTGGGCCAACCCGGATCAGCTTTCGGAAGAGGATTTTCCGTGGTCTGCCTTTATGAAGAGACCTGATGGGCCGCGGCTGGAGCCGAAACTGCGAAATCGCCGGGACGGACCGAGGCCCGTGCCCGTCCAAATGACCCGGGGACAACTGGCCGAGTTCGTTTCACAGTTCGTCGGAGAGGAGTTGGAGAGGATCCTGGCTCAGCAGAATGAGAGCGGAGTCTGGCCGGTTCTGAACACCCGGCCCGGCGCCCAGGGCTCCTACAACATTGGGGCCTATTTCCCACTGGTCGAGTCTCGCGCCTACCAGTTGCTGTCGCTGTTGGAACGGTCGAAGATCCTGTCGGGAGAGATCCAGCGTGAGATCTGGAGCTTTCCCAGCCTCATCGGGGTGCGGGAACACGACCTGCGCCATCGGAATTGGATGGCGGAGAGGTAAGAGGAAAGCTCTCCCGCCGGCTGCGGGCCCGTGCAACCCGGGCCGAAGAAAGGGGGTGTGGGAGCGGAGGCATTCGAGGCGGCGGTTGCGGGTCGGGGATGAAGAGGGGACAAGGATGTCCCCGCTCCTATCCGGCCTGGATGGTGCGCTTCACCGGGTCGAAGACCATGCGTTTCCCGCTCCAGTAGGAATCGGTCGCCATGATGCAGGCGATGGAGTGACCGTAGCCGGCCTCGACGGGACAATACAGCCGTTTCGAATCTCGGCTGCGGACGGCGTCCAGCCAGTTGGCCATGTGGTCGGTCTCTCCGGGGTCCCCTTCAACCGGCACTTTGTCCGCCACTCTGCCGTCGGCCTTCACCCCTTTGCCGGTGAAATGCCAGTCGTCGTCGCGATGGGAAATGGCCTCGCCCTTGAAACTTCCCAGGGTCCCGTGGACCCGGGTGCCGCTGCCGTACCCGTTGATCCAGTTGGTCGAGTAGACGGTCAGGAACTTCCGGTCACCCTTCTTGTACTCCAGGGTGATCTCCTGGGTGTCCGGATTCTCCCGGTAATCCCTCCACTGGTAGATCCCGCCATGGGCCACCACGCTCGAGGGGTAGGTGACACCCGTGAGCATGTGCGCCAGGTCGATGCCGTGGCTCATCCACTGATCGATGATCCCGCTGGAGAAGTCCTTGAAGAGCCGGAAACAGCGAAAGATCCGGGGGTCGAAGGGCCGGTAGGGGCGTCCCATGAGCCAAGTGTTCCAGTCCAGATCGGTCTCCTTGGCCATCAGGATGTCCTTTTCCTTCCGGGCCCAACGATACGGACTGTATTTGCTCCAATGGAAGTCGGCCTTGACCACGTCACCGATGAACCCTTCGGCAATCATGCGGCTGGCTTGGCGATACTTGGGATTGGCTCGTCTCTGGGTCCCGATCTGGACGATGGTGTCGGATTTGCGCACCGCGTCCAGTGCCGCATTGGCCTCCTCCAGCACGTTGGCCATCGGCTTTTCGCAGTAAGCGTCCTTCCCCGCGTCGGCCGCCAACTTCAGGATCTGAGCGTGGGCGTGGTCGGGGGTGGCGATGATCAGAGCGTCCACTTCGGCGTCGGCCAGGATCTCTTCGTGATGGCGGTAGGCCTTGGGGGCGTAGCCCTGCTCGGCCTTTGCCAGCTCCACCGCGTTTTCGCGGCGATAGTTCCAGAGGTCACAGACGGCAACGAGGCGGGCGTTGAACCGCCGATTCATCTGAAAGAACCGCTTCAGCCGTCCGGTGCCGCGACCTCCCGGGCCCACGATTCCCAGGTTGAGGCGGTTGTTGACGTTGCGAGCGCTGACGATGCCGGGAAAGCCGGCCAGGGCCAGACCCGCTCCCGCTCCGGCCGAACGAGTCAGAAAGGAACGGCGATGAATGGAGGCTTGACTCATGGCTGGTTACTCCTCGCTGAAGGGATCCGGTCAGCGGCCGGACCGGACGACGGACGTGACTGCCGGGAATTGAAAAGTATTGATATCGAAGATGTTACAGGAAGACTCCGGCTCGGGGCAAGAGCCCTGGAGAGGGGATTGTTAGTCGTCCACTCTTCGGCTACCCAACTATTGGTGGGGACTTTTAGTCCCCGTTCCGGTATTGGCGTACTTCGTTCCGAAGTCCGGCGGTCAGGAAACCGCCGCTCCCTGGCAGCGTGATTCGGTCCGAACTATAGTGGATCCATGTTCTCCACTTATCCTCCCATACGACATCCTGCCTGCTACTCCTCATCAACACTCAACTCCCGGGCATCCGCAGCCGGTCTGGTCTTGGCGGCGTGGCTGCTGCTGGGCGGGCCTTACGCCGGCGCGACGATCACACTTGAGGTCGGCAAGAGCTACGGGGCGCCACTGTTCCCCCAGACCAACGGGCGGCAGATCGCCAGGAACTCGGACGGTATCTGGTTCTTGGCCTATGACTCCGCGACCGGGGGGCGCTCCACCATCCTACTGGCCGCCTCCAGTGACGGAGCTCCGGAGTTCGCCGGCGATTTCCATCCGGCCTTGGCCGTAAGGTGATCGTGAAGCACCCCGGAGGAGACCGGCTCCACACCTCGCCTGACGGGCTTCGGTGGACCGAGGGGATTGTGGTCAATCCGAACCGGCTGCCGTCGGGAGAGCGGAATCCGGACCGTTTCGGAGACCGGAGAGGCCTTTTCGATGACGTTCTGGAGGTAGATCCGGAACGGCGCTGGAAGGTCTTCGGCCGCACCTGTGACGGCCCGGGACAGTTGATTCCCCGGCGCACCCGGCGGACCTGCCGCTACTGGAGTCCCGACCTGATCCGGTGGACACCCGACCCGCGTAATCCGGTCATGGTCCCTCGGGCCGGGACCGAGGTGGAGCAACATGCCATGTCGGTCTGGATCGACGCATCTATGTACCTGGGGATGTTCGACGTCTGGGACGAGATGCAGTTGAGTCCCCAACAGCTTGTGGTGAGCCGCGACGGGCGGAACTTCGTCCACGTCTTCGACAGATCTTTCGCCATTGAGTTGGGGGAACCGGGGACCTGGGACGAGGGGTGGGTTTCCCCCATCAACGTCCCCATTGCGGTGGGGGATGAACTCTGGATGTACTATTCTGGGGGACCGGTGACCATCGGACCCTTCCACGACTGGAACACCCTGCCCATGTACACGGGCCTGGCCATTATCCGCCGGGACGGCTTCTTGAGCCTGGACGTCCAGAATGGACGTCCGTCGGGTTGGTTCACCACCCTGCCCCTGAAGCTAGGAACCGAAGCGCTGAGTCTGGAGCTGAACGCCGACGGGTTGACGCGCGGCGCCGGGCGCATATCCGTGGATCTGCTTCGGGGCGGCGAAGTGCTGGCCACCAGCAACGCCGCCACCGAGGATGGAGTGGCGGTTTCCGTCCGGTGGCCGGTGGGCGGCAGCCGACTCCGATTGCCTGAATCGGGGCCCCTGCGGCTGCGATTCCAGTTGGAGGGCGAGGCGCGCCTCTACAGCTTCACCTTTCAATAGCCGGCTCCGGCCGTTCACGGAGGATTTCCGATGCGCCGACTCGCCTTTCTATTCTTTCTGGGCAGCTCGTCTCTGATCCACGGTGAGACCCGGATCACGCTGGACGATCCCATGCCCCCTCCGGCGTGGGCGCTGGCGCAGCGGGCTCTCCTGGAGGCCAACGCCGAGGAAGCCCGGCGGCTCGCCGACAGGTACATGGACGAGCGGGGATGGCTGGCCATCACGCCCAACTGGGGCGGGATGGACGGGGCCGACGACGTCATGGAGAGGTTCCGGCACTGGCCCCTGCTCTACATCCTGGGAGGATCCGAATCGGTCCTCTCCACCTACAAGAAGATCTGGGAGGGGCACCTGGAACAGTTCACCGAGGCCCGGGAGCCGCTGGTGGAGGCGGTCCGGGAAGGCATGTATTACCGGGAGTTCTGTCCCTCCTTCGATTGGGAACACATCGGCGAAGGCATGGCCGGCTGGTACTGGTACGGGATGGCGCGTCCCCGGGACCCCGGATACCTGATCCGCGCCCGGCGGTTCAGTTCCTTCTACATGAACGAGGAGCCGTCGGCTCCCAACTACGACCCGGAGCACAGGATCATCCGCAGCCTCTTCAACGGCAGCCGGGGACCACTTCTGGGGGTTCCCAGCGAGGCCCACTGGGCGGGGCCTCCCCGGCCGCGGCACGATCCGCGCCCGGGCCGGCCCCGAAGGACGCTCCGGTTTTCCCGTCAGGGCTACATGGTGGACCTGAGCGGAGACCATCCGCTGAACCTGATGGCCACCCACCTGGCCATGACGGCCTACCTGCTCACCCACCAGGAGAAGTACCGGAACTGGATCCTGGAATACGTGGACGCCTGGAAGGAGCGGGCCCGGGCGAACGGCGGCAACATTCCCACCAACATCGGACTGGACGGGAGCATCGGAGGACAATGGGACGGGAAGTGGTACGGGGGTGTCTACGGCTGGAACTTCCGTCCCCGTTACGACGAGTTCACGCCCGGCCGCGAGGGGCAGCCCTACCCGGGAAGCAACATGTTCATCCGGGGGTCGCGCATCGGCTTCGGCATCGCCCTGCTGTTGACGGGAAATCCTGAATATCCGGCCGTCCTCCGGCGCCAGATGGACAACCTGTACGCGGCCGGCCGAAAGGAGAACGGACGGTTTCTCATTCCCCACAAGCACGGCGACGACGGTTGGTACGGGTACACCGAAAACGTGTACCTGGAAGAGCAGGTCGATCTCTACCTCTGGTCTCTGGACCAGCCTGTCGATCCGGTCCAGCGGCAGCGGGTCTCGGCCCACCCCTGGGTCCGCTACCTGGAGGGACGCCACGACGGCTACCCTCTGGAGGCGATGCAACAGGATTTCGCCGCCATCCGCCGGCAGATGAAGCGGTTGAGGGAGGACGAGGCGACTGCCGACACCCGCTCCTCCACCGGTTTTCCCCGGTCGGTCGCCGTCACGTCGCTGCTCCATCTCATGCTGGGAGCCAACTACCCGGGCGGGTCGGGGAACGCGCTTCATGCGCAGGTGCGGTATTTCGATCCGGATCGCCGCCGCCCCGGCCTGCCGCCCGGCGTCGGCGCACTGGTGGAGAAGCTGGGGCCCGGATCGGTCACCCTAACGCTGGTCAACGTGAACCCCGTTCACGCACGGGATGTGGTGGTCCAGACCGGCGGGTACGCCGAGCACCAGTGCCTCTCGGTGAACCACGCGGGCCGGGTGGCCCCGGTGGACGACTCTCATTTTCGGGTGAGGCTGGAGCCGGGGAGCGGGGGGCGCCTGGTGCTTTCTCTGAAGCGCTACTCGCGCATTCCCACCCTGGCGTTTCCCTGGGATCGCTGATCCCGTCTGTGGCCGGGACGACGGACAAGGAAAGCCGGCGCGGTTTCGAACCAGTCCTTCAGGGCCAAAGGTCATCCTCTCGCATCTTTCTGAACCTCCACGATACAATCGACGTAACCCGTTGATCGCATTACAATCGTTCGCGATTTCCGACCATGGAGCAACATTGTCTTGAGCTTCGTCGTCCGTAGGGAGTCGATATTTTTCCTCACAGAATCACTTTGCGGTGTGCGCGCCTGACCATTGCAGCCATCAGTACGGTGACTGCTCTCCAACTGGGCTTGGGGATCACTTGGGCCGCGACCGGGAGCGACCGGGATCGATCCCGTTGGGCCTATGAACTCCAGCGCGCCCGGGCCCACCAACGCATGGAAAACACCATGTACGCGTCCACGCCGTCTCAGCCGGGCGTGGCCGCCATGTGTCCTGTCCGGAGCAACGGCCGGATCGGGACACCGATGTCGCCGGACCTGCGCGGAGCGTTGCTGAAATCCGACTCCAGGAGGTATTCCGTAACGGCAGATGAAACGGAGGCGGAGGCGGAATCGGCATCGAGTTTCTTCCTGAACCACATTTCCGAACCCATCGTGCAGGCGAAGTGCGTCAACTGCCATGTGGAAGGCGGCGTGTCGGGGCATACCCGGCTGATTCTCCACCCAGCTTCCAACGCCGGCCATGCGGCCCTCAACCTGGCCGTTTTCCAGAATTTCCTGGCTGACGTCGAGGATGGCGGCAGTCTGATCCTGAACAAGATCCAAGGGGTGGGCCACGGCGGCGGGATTCAGGTACCGACCGGGTCGGACGACTTCGCCAACATGGAAACTTTCCTCAGCCTGCTGGGCTACGGAGGCGATTCCGGTTCCGGTCTGTCCCCGGACACATTGTTCGACACGGTCACGATGGCGTCGCCGGGGAAGACGTTGTGGCGCGCTGCCTTGATCTTCGGCGGAAAGATCCCGACCCGGGAGGAACGCGCGGCCGTCGAGAAAGGCACCGAGGAGGATCTTCGGACGGCGATCCGGAATCGGATGACGGGTCCAGGATTCCACGAATTCCTGATTCGGGCGAGCAACGACCGGTTGCTCACGGATCAGCACTTGGGACTTTTCGAGAATGTGATCAGCTATGGTGCACGTCGATTCGTCGATTTGGTGAATCTGCATTGGACGAAGGCCATGGCAGCGCGCGATAGAGGATTCTATGACCGGTGGTACGATCGAGAATTTTTGCGGTGGTGGGAGTCACTCCAATTCGGAATTGCGCGCGCCCCGCTCGAGTTGATCGCGCATGTGGTGGAGAAGGATCTTCCCTACACGGAAGTTCTGACGGCCGACTACATCATGGCGAATCCGATGGCATCGGAGGCGTACGGCGGGTCGACGGAATTCAAGGATGTGGATGACTGGCTCGAGTTTGCACCATCGGAAATCGTCAGCTATTACCGCGACAATGATTCGAAGGTCTTGGAACGCGACCCGGAAATTGGTGTCCGTGTTCTCGATCCCGGGAACCTGAGTACCGACTATCCTCACGCAGGGATTCTCAACACGACCGTGTTCCTGCTGCGCTATCCCACGACCCCTACGAACCGCAACCGCGCCCGTTCGCGTTGGACGTACTACCACTTTCTGGACCTGGATATCGAGAAGTCGGCTTCGCGAACGACGGATCCCGTCGCTCTCGCCGATACCAACAATCCCACGATGAACAATTCCGCTTGCACGGTGTGCCACAGCGTCATGGATCCGGTTGCCGGCGCGTATCAGAACTACGGGGAAGAGGGGCAATACCGAGACGAAAGGGGAGGTTTGGACTCGCTGGACGAATACTACAAGGAACCACCGGATGGCGGATACACGCCCTACCGGCGTGGCGACAGTTGGTATCGCGACATGCCTGAGCCCGGCTTCAACGGACTGATCGCACCGGACTCGGAAAACAGTGTGCAGTGGTTGGCCGAGCAGATCGTGGCCGACGACCGGTTCGCGGCAGCGACGGTGAAATTCTGGTGGCCGGCGATCATGGGTGTGGAGGTTGCGGCACCGCCGGAGGACGAAAACGACAGCGGGTTCGAAGGGATGCTGCTGGCCTCCAATGCGCAAACCGCCGAGGTGGAGCGACTCGCCGAAGCGTTCCGGACGGGTATCGCGGGCGGGGACCCCTACAATCTGAAAGATCTTCTCGTGGAGATCGTGCTTTCGCCCTGGTTTCGTGCGGAATCGGTTTCCGACGACGATCCGGTGCGGACGGTGGCGTTGCAAGACGCCGGCGTCGAGCGAATGCTTACACCGGAAGAGTTGGCGTGGAAGACTCAAGCCATCACCGGATACAGTTGGGGCCGGAAGCCCACAAGAACGTCGAACCTCGAGTACGGCAAATCTGTCAATTGGTTGACCGATTCTGAGGACTACCGTCTGCTGTACGGTGGGATCGACTCGGGGGCGGTCACGGAACGGGCGGACGACATGACGGCGACGATGGCGGCCGTCGCCCAGAGCCATGCCCTCGAATCCAGTTGTCCCATTGTTCAACGCGAGTTCCTGCTCTTGCCGGATGAGAATCGGCGTCTGTTCGGTGGGATCGACCAGAATGTGTCGCCGAATTCAGAGCGCGACGCCAGAAAAATTCGTGAAAAACTGGTCGAGCTGCACGAGAAGCTCCTCGGAGTGATCGTATCGGCCGATTCCCCCGATGTGGAGACCGCGTTCCGCCTGTTCGTGGAGACGTGGGAACATAAACGCAAAACAAGGGAGTGGTGGCGGGACGAATGGATTGACTGTGAACTTAATGACCGCTGGTATTTCGAAGGAATCGCTGACGATGTTCTGCAAACTAATGAGGACGGAGGCCTGGACTACGATTGGGAACGCGTGCACGAAGTATTGGACGATGCTGACTGGCGGGACCGAGGCCGGCGAGATCCGATTGTCCAGACCTGGGTTGTCGTGCTTGCGTATTTATTGACGGATTACCGGTACCTCTTTTTCTAGGAGGGTGAAGTGAAACGGCGGACCTTTGTCAGAAGCCTGTTGGCCCCGGCGGTCGGCGCAGTGTCCGGATTTCACCTGCCACTGGCGAACGCAGCCGACTACGACGGCAAGCTGTTCATCTTCGTGCAGGCGAAAGGGGGTTGGGACCCGACGAGTTTCTGCGATCCCAAGATGAATACGCCCGGCGAGAAGGTTATCAACCACTGGGCCGAGAACGGGGAGACTCAGCAGGCGGGCAATCTCTTCTACGCGGACTTCGCCAACAACACGGCGTTTTTCGAAAAGTACTACGACCGTATGCTGGTCATCAACGGGATCGACGCGCAGACGAATTCCCACACAACGGGGGTCACCCACAACTGGAGTGGCCGTGTGGCTGAAGGGTATCCCAGCATGACCGCGTTGCTCGCGGCCCATAATGGACCGGACTTGTCGCTTGCCTACCTCAGTTTCGGGGGGTATTCCGAGCCGGCCGGTTTGACGACGTTCACCCGCATGGATAATCCGGAGCGGGTTCGCAATATTGCGAACCCGCACCTCGACCGATGGAACAATTCGGTTCGGTATCTCCACTCAGCGGACTGGGAACGGTTCAAGACTTTCCGGACCGCGAATATCGCTCGGTTGGCCGGGGCTCCCCATCTCCTGCCCAGAGCAGCCCGCAACCGCGAACTCTATGCAACGGCGCTCTCACCGGAAGCGACCGAGGGACTGAAACATTTTGCATCCCTCATTCCACCGGAGGATGAATTGGATCAACTGGAAGGGTTCCAAGGCCGATTCAACGACCCCGAGAACAGGCTGCGGCGTCAAGCGCTGTTTACGATCCTTGCGTTCAAGGCGAAGGTTGCAGTGAGTGCCGATCTGCTCCTGCAAGGTTTCGACACCCACTTCAATCACGACGTGGAGTCCACCAGGCTGTTGGGAAACTTGACGGATTCCGTAGACTTTCTGTGGGATTTCGCAGAGACGCATGGAGTCGCCGACCGGCTGGTCGTGGTGATGGGATCGGATTTCGGCCGCACCAACCACTACAACGTGGATGACGGGAAGGATCACTGGCCCATCGGCAGCTTCATCGTGATGGAAAAGAACCAGACCTGGACCAACCAGGTGATCGGCGAAACCGACGCCCTGCACTTCGCGCACAAGATCCATCCGGCCACACTGCAGCGCGACGACGCCAACGGAACCATCATCTACCCCAAACACGTTCACAAAGCGTTGCGCCGATATTTTGAAATCGAGGACACGCCGGGAGTTCAGAGATTCCCCCTGAACAACACCGAGGACTTTGCGTTCTTCGAATAAATCACTGGCCCGCATTACCGGGGAGGCGTGACGATCGCGCAGAATTTTTGTCCACAGCGCGGGCTCGCGGCCAAGAGTGCAATGGTGAATACTTCTGAGGGAGAATAGCCACCCCCTTACATGACGGGACCTTCGTGTTTTTAGCGTGAATTGGCGTCGGGCAGGCACCAACTTACGATCATGAGGGCATAAGTGGAGGATCACTGCGATGAAGAAGTACTGGGAGAGATTCTCGGCTCTGGCCGGATTCGGAATTCTGTTTGCCTTCCTCTTGCTCTTGTTTGTGGCCTCCATCGAAGGATTTCATGACGGCCGGAAAATTCCGTTTGCCGGGGGCGTCCTCAACGATCCCAGCTGCTACGTGGCCGGCTGTCACTTTGCTTCCGGCAGCACGTTGAACGAGGTCGGTTCCGTCTCGTTCAACCATCTGCCGGAGCGTTTCGTGCCCGGTGAAACTTACGACCTGGGGATCACGATCACCGGAGGAACGGAGTACGGGTTCCAGGTGGCAGCCGTTTACTCCGATGGCACGCAGGCAGGCACCCTGACGGCCGTCACCGAAGACACCATCGTGAACGAGGTGGAGGGGCGGCAGGTACTGACTCATACCGACATCCTGGAAGCCGGGATGGTCGACTTTCAGTGGACGGCTCCGAAGGAACTGAGGGAGAAACGAGTGACATTGAAGGTGGCGGCCAATTCCGCCGACCACAACCACCAGCCGTCGGGAGATGCGATCAACACGCTTGACGTCTCAATTCCCGTCGAATTGACCGAGAGGCTCCACTTCGCGCAATTCGCCAATGGGGCCGGGATCATCAGCCAGGTCGCTCTTCTGAATGTGGGTACCGGGGAAGACGTCAACGCGAAGCTGGAACTACGGGGCGGCGATGGCGCTCCTCTGGATTTGATTCTGAACGGGGAGATGGTTTCGGGAGAAACCGGGGACTTCACTATTGCGGAAGGCGGAGGCGCAGTTTACGCAAGCGACGGCAAGGGGCCGGTTGTTGCAGGATCGTTGACTGTTCATGCAGACGGGCCGCTGAGCGGCGTTGTCTTGTTCGAGGGCCTCGCTCTGGGTGTGGCCGGGGTCGGCAGCAGTGAACCCCTGGCCGGGTTTCGTGCTCCCGCGGAAAACCGTTCCGGTGACAATTTCATCAGAACGGGTGTGGCTGTGATGAATCTGGACGCCGAGGAAAAGACTCTTCAAGTGAGGCTCATCGGCTTGGACGGCACTGAGGTGGGAACGGGAGCTGTGACCGCGGATCCATTGGCTGGAAACGGACACCTGGCCCGCTTCATTGACGAGTTCATATGGGACGATCCTGCCCCCGACTTGACAGATTTCCAGGGTGTTCTGGAGGTCATTCCGTCACAGGGCCGGGTGGCGGCCACAGTGCTGCGCATCAGTTCCGGAAACAACATGGCAAGCCTTCCCGTTGCACAAATGCAATGATGACGTGTTCGCGACTCCCTCATGCGAGCCCGGGACGTACCTTGAAGGTTCCGCGGAGGGTTGCCTCGATCGCCCTCGTTGCGACGCTTCTTCCGGCCACGCTCGACTTGGCCGCCGCACAGCCGGCAAGTGCCGAAAAATCCTGGAATCTTACGTCCGGAAACGTGCGGGTCCGTTGCCGCCTCACCGTCGGCGGCAGCTTCGACGCCGCCACGTCGGCGATTTCCGGAACCTTGCGGCAAACCGGGCCCGACGCGTCCTATGCGGGCACTCTCCGGGTCGACCTCGTTCCCCTCGACACCGGCATCGAACTGCGCAACCACCACCTGCGGGAGACCTATCTGGAAGTGGCCCGCGGTGAGCGGTTCCGGCACGCCGCCCTGACCGGCATCGAACTGGCTGTCCCGCTCCCGCCGGATGCCGCTCGCCACAAGACGCCGTTCTCGGGAACGTTGTCGCTGCACGGGGTCGAAAGGGCCGTCGCGGGCAAGGCGGAACTGAGCCGGCGCGGAGGGCGCCTTCGCGTGGAAGCGGCGTTCTCGTTGAGCCTGAAGGTGTTCGACATCCCTCCTCCCCGCTACCTGGGCGTCGGTGTGCGCGACGAAATCGGAATTCTCGTCACCTTCGACGCGGTAAGCGACACATCCCCCTCCGGCGGCCCCCGATGATCCGTACAGCAAGGTTGCGCCGAAGCTTGGGAACGGGTCTCGCAGCCGCCGCGCTCCTCGGCGGTTGGGGCATGACGCCTGCATCCGCCGAACCGATATTCCTCTCCAAACAGTACCCACGATGCACGGCCTGCCACTACTCGCCGTCGGGCGGGGGGTTGCTCACGCCTTACGGACGGTCGCTTTCGCGGGAGGAGATCTCCACCTTCGGCCGGCGCGGAGCCGCCGGCGCGGCATCCCCGGGAGGGACCCGAAGCGAGGAATCCTTCCTGTACGGTGCCTTGGGGAGCGACTCCCCCCTGCAACTCGGCCTCGACCTCCGGCCCTCGCATGTGGGCGTCACGGTGCCCGGCATCGATATAGACGACCGCAATTTCCTGATGAACCTCGATCTGCAGGCCGCCTGGCAGCGAGACCGATGGACAGCCTACGGTAGCGTTGGACGCAAACCCGTAAGAGACGGTGAATTCGTCTCCTATGAACATTGGGTGGCATACCAGGTCAGCGATGCGCTGAGCGTGCGGGGAGGGCGCTTCCTGCCGGCCTACGGCGTTCGGTTCGCGGATCACACCTCGTTTTCCCGCGAGGGTCCGGACCTGGCTCAGGACGATCAGGTCTACGGCGTCGAGGTGGGGGTTTCGGTCCATCGATCGCTGCTGCAACTGTCGGTCGGTCCGGGCCGCGCCGATTCGCTCGTCGCCGGCAACGGCCGGGCAGCATTCACCGTCAGCGGCCGGTACCAGTTCGACCTCACCCCGCGCACGGTCGTCGCGGGGTCGCTGCTGTACCGCGGCAAGACGGACTTCGGTCCTCGAAGCACGCACACCGGCGTGTCCCTCGGATACGCCCCGGTGCGCTGGCTGGTCACCTGGACCCACGCCGACCGGCGGCTCCGGAGGCTGGCCCGGAGCGACCGGGCGTACATATTCGCCAACCAGACATCGGTGGAAGTTTTGCGGGGGGTCTGGCTGAGAGTGTCACCGCAGGTGCGCTGGACCGACAAGGACCCTCTCGGGGAAGTGCGCCGCATGGTGTACGGCTTGGACTTCTATCCGCGGACCCACTGGCACGTGAGCCTGTCCTACTACCGGGACCACTTCCGGTTCGGCGACGTCCACACGAAGACGCTTATGGCGCAGTTGCACCTTTATCTATAGCCCGCTTCCCATGCCGGAGCCCTTCAGGGGCGAAGGCTGGCGTCTCCCATCAGCGACGCCAGCAGTTCCATGGAGGAGACCGCCTGCCGATCCGTGAAGTGTTCGATCTGGTGCCGGCAGGAGAAGCCGGGGGCCACCACGGCGGTTCCCGAGGGGGTTTCCCGGAGTGCCGGAAAGAGGCGAAGCTCTCCCACCGCGCGGGAGACCTCGTAGTGCTTCCGCTCGTAGCCGAACATCCCGGCCATTCCGCAGCAGCCGCTGTCCAGCGGTGTGACCCGGGCTCCCGGGATTTTCGAGAGTAGCCCGACGGCCGCCTCCATTCCCACCAGGGCCTTCTGATGGCAGTGGCCATGGAGCAGAATCTGTTGGGACTCCTGGACTCCGTTGCCCAGCAGCCTGCCGATCTCCGCTTCCGGCCGAGCTTGCAGCGCCTCGCCACACCACTCCTCGAAGGTTCGGGCCGCCCGGGCCACGGCTCGGGCCTGCTCCCGCATCGATTCGGGCACCAGGTGCGGATGATCATCGCTGACGGCCGAATAACAACTGGGCTCGCAGAAGACGATTGTGATCCCCCGCCGCGCCAGGGGGATCAGGGTCCGGGTGGAGGCCTCGGCCTGACGGGCCGCCTGCCGCAGGAAACCCTTGGAGATGAGGGGCCGCCCGCAGCAGACCCGGGGAGGCACCACGACCCGGGCTCCCAGACGCCGCGCCACCTGTGCAGCCGCCACTCCATGTTGCGGCTCGAAAAAGTTGGTGAAGGTGTCAGCGAATATGGCCACCTCTTCTCCGCCTCCCGCATCGGCGCCGTTTCTGTGGCGTGCCCACCAGTCGAGAAAAGTCCGTGCGGCGAATTCGGGCAGCCGGCGGCGACGGTCCAGACCCAGGATCTTCTCGTTCAACCAGCGGCTCACGGAGGCGGCCGAAAGCCAGTTGGACACCGGCGCCAGACGGCTTCCCAGGCGTGCCAGCAGATCCATTCGGGAGGCGACGCGATCCCCGAGCGGAGCGCCGTGGCGGGCATGGTATTGGTGCAGGAACTCGCTCTTGAGCCGGGCCATGTCCACGCTCGTGGGACATTCGGTCTTGCAGGCCTTGCACTCCAGGCACAGGTCCATAACCGGATACAGCTCCTTGTCGGCCAGCCCGTCGGGGCCCAGTTGACCCGAGATGGCCAGCCGCAGGGCGTTGGCGCGGCCGCGGGTGACGTCCGCTTCGTCCCGGGTGGCCCGGTAGGAGGGGCACATGGTGGCGCGGAGGCTCTGCCGGCAGGCTCCCACCCCGCTGCACTGCTCCGCGGCTCGTGAAATGCCCCCGTAGTCGGAGAAGTCGAAGACGGTTTCCAACTCCCGCGTGACATAGCCGGTCCCGAACTTGAGGTTCTCGGTGAGGGGCGGCGCGTCGACGATCTTGCCCGGATTGAAGACGCCCGCAGGATCGAAGGCCTCCTTGAGCCGGCGGAAGGCCCGGTACAGGACCGGTCCGTACATCTTCTCCTGAAACGGGCTCCTTACCAGGCCGTCCCCATGCTCGGCCGAGAGAGCGCCCCCGTATTTCAGGACCAGGTCCGCGACCTCGTTGGCGATGCGGGCGAATTTCTCCACTCCGTCCGCGGTCTTGAGGTCCACCACGGGACGGACGTGGAGCAGGCCGACCGAGGCGTGGGCGTAGAACCCCGCCCGGGTCCGGTGGCGCTCCAGCACCTCCATGAAACGCCGGATGTATTCCTTGAGGTTCTCCGGCGCCACCGCCGTGTCCTCCACGAAGGAATGGCCCTTGGCGTCTCCCCGCTGCGACATGGACAGGCCGAGCCCCGCCTTGCGCAACCGCCAGATGCGGGCCTGGGCGTCCGGTTCCAGCGCCCGGTGAAAGTGGCTGCCCATTTTTCGGCTCGCCAGATCCGCTTCCAGGCGGTCGACCCGGCCCGCAAGCTCTTCCAGTGTCTCCCCCGTGAACTCCACCAGCAGGACCCCTCCAGGGTCTCCCCGGATGAAGTCCCGCAACGGCTCGTACTCGGTCTTGCCCCTGGTGGTATCCAGGATGAAGCGGTCCAGGAGCTCCACCGCCGACGGGCCGTGCTCCAGAATGGGCGACACGGCGTCCAGGGAGTCCAGGACCCCGTCGAACTGGACCGAGCAGAGCACCCGGCGCTTGGGAAGGGGGACCAGCCGCAGCTTGGCCGCCACGGCCAGGCCCAGGGTGCCCTCCGACCCCACCATGATTCGCGAGAGGTTGAAAGTGCCGGCCTCGGGGACGAAGTCGTCCAGATTGTAGCCGCCGACCCGGCGCAGAATCTTGGGGTAGCGCCGGTCGATCTCGGCGGCGTGGCGGCGCGCCAGATAGCGCACCATCCGGTAGCAGTGACCCTCCAGGTCCCCACTCCGGCAGCGGACGTCCAGGTCTTCCTTCGCCACGGGTGCGAAGTGGACCACGCTCCCGTCCGAAAGGACCACATCCAGCTCCAGGACGTAGTCGATGGTCTTGCCGTAGACCACGGACCGGGTCCCCGCCGAGTTGTTGGCCATGGCGCCTCCCACCGTGGCCCGGTTCGAGGTGGAGAGGTCCAGAGGCAGGACCAGGCCGTGGGGTTTGAGGGCGAGATTCAACTCGTCCAGGACGATCCCCGGCTCCACCACCACGGTCCGGCCCTCCACGTCCAGGTCCAGGATCCGGTTCATGTACTTGGAGAAATCCAGTTGGAGGCCGCTGCCGATGGCCTGGCCGGCCTGGGAGGTCCCCCCGCCCCGGGCGGTGATGGGGACGCCGTAGCGGCGGCAGGTGCGGACGGTCCGGATCACGTCCTCCACGCACCGGGGGACGACCACTCCCCGGGGCATGATCTGGTAGATGCTGGCGTCGGTGGAATAGATGGCCCTGGAGATCCGGTCGAAGCGGACCTCTCCCTGGAGGGCGGAGCGCAGGGTCGATTCCAGGGTCTTGCTCAGGGATTCGGTTTCCATAGGGGGGTCAGGGAAGAACCGCCACGGCCTTGATCTCCACCAGGGCGTCGGATCCGCCCAGGGACTCGATGTTGATCAGGGTGTTGGCGGGATAGTCGGCGTTGGGGTAGAGGTCGACGAAGAGCTCGGCCCGCGCCTTCAGGAAAGGCCGCACGGAGTCGACGCCCACCAGATAGGTCGTGAATTCCACCACGTCCTGAAACGAGGCGCCCGCGCTCTTCAGGATGAGTCCCAGATTGGTGAAAACCTGCCGGGTCTGCGCCTCGGCGTCTCCTTTGCCGATGATCTCTCCCTTGGAATTCTGGGCCACCTGTCCGGCGATGAACAGGAAATGACCTCCCCGCGCACGGATGGCCTCGGAATACTGTCCCGTCGGCGCCGGAATTCCCTCGGGCTCGATGACGGCTCTGTGAGCTGCATGCATGTATCCCGCCTCCTCGAAAACGCGGGGCGGATCGATCAGAGGATCCCCACCGCCCACAGCAGATAGACCACGGCGAAGGAGACCCCTCCCCCCACCAGCGTGCCGCCGCCGTAGCCCCAGATGGCTTCTCTCACCGGCAGCCCGCTCAGCGACGTGCAGACCCAGAAGTAGCTGCTGTTCACATACTTGATGATCACGGAACCGCAGGCCCCGGCCAGCATGGCGGCTTCGGGGGACAGCGAGAGGTCGTCCAGCATGGGCGCCACCAGAGACGCCGCCGTGATGACTCCCACGGTGGTGGACCCGGTGATCATGTTGCCCAGGATGCCGATGACGAAGGGCAGCAGGATGGCCGGCAGTCCCGACGCCGCGAAGGCCTCGGCCAGCACTCCCACCGCCGGCGTCGCCTTGAGGATGGCGCTCAGGGAACCGCCCAAACCGGTGACCACCAGGATCATGGCGGAGGCCCGGAGTCCGTCCTCGATCCACCCGGACTTGGCCGACTTCCGGTCTTCAGCGCTCCGGATGTTCCACCAGGCCAGGACCAGTCCGATGGAAAGGGCGATCACGGGCCATCCCAGGTACTCCAGGATCCGGCGCGCCGGGTGACCCTCCTCCAGCAGGAAACGGACCACGCTCTGGCTCGAAATCAACACCACCGGAATCGCGATGGGAGCGTAGGACCGCAGGGTGCCCGGATAACCCGCGCCTTCCTCCTCCGAGGCCGGATCCTTCGAGAACTCCTCGGACGGAAGGGTCTTGAGGCGGGGTCCCACCAGGTACTGGCCCCAGACCCAACCGGCCAGGGACCCGGCCAGGCAGGCGAGGCCGCCGTAGATGATGGTCCGGCCGATGTCGGCGCCCACCAGGGCCGCGGCCGCCAGCGGACCCGGCGTGGGCGGGACCACGGCGTGCGTCAACTGGATCGCGGACACCAGGCCGATGGACATGACTCCCATGCCGACGCCCATGACCCGGGCCGCGGAGTGGACCAGAGGGTTCAGGATGACGTAGGCCACGTCCGAGAAGATGGCCACCCCCAGGACAAAGCCGCTCAGGGTCAGCGCCAAGGGCATGCGGTGCGCGCCGGCCAGGTTCACCATGGACCGGGTGATGACCTGAATGGCCCCGGTGTGCCGGAGGAACTCGGCGATGATGGAGCCCAGAACGATGACCACACCGATCTTCCCCAGGGTGTTGCCGAATCCCTCCTGGAAGGCCTGGATGAAGACGGATCGGTTGACTCCCGGCATCAGGCCCAGCAGCAGGAGCGGAACCACGAGAGCCAGAAAGACGTGCCACTTCCATCGCGCCGCCAGGAAGAGGAGCAGCACCACGACGGCGAAGAAGCCGGCCAGAGCGAGGACGGGATCGGAGATGGCCTGCCGGGAGGGATCCATGGCTTTGTCCGTTTACGATGACCGGGCCAGAAAATGCAGCGCCGCCCCGACGCCGCCCCGGCGGTGGGGAACGCCGGCCAGCTCCAGACCCATCTCCACCCCGCAGAGGGTCCCCGCCAGCATCAGCTCGTTGAAGTCGCCCAGATGACCGATCCGGAAGACCCTCCCCTTCACCTTTCCCAGGCCCGTTCCCAGAGACATGTCGAAACGCTCCAGGATCAGCTTCCGGAGATGGTCCGCGTCATGACCGCCCGGGACCCGCACCGCGGTCAACGAATCGGAGTATTCGCCCGAGTCGAGCGCCTGGAGTTCCAGACCCCAGCCTTGGACCGCCCGCCGCGTGGCCTCGGCCAACCTGGAATGACGGGCGAAGACATTCTCAAGTCCTTCCTCCAAGAGCATGTCCAAGGCAACGTCCAGCCCGTAGAGGAGATTCGATGCGGGAGTGTAGGGGAAGAACCCCTTGGCGTTCTCCCTCAATGCCGGCTTCCAGTCCCAGTACGAGCGCGGTGACCGCGCCTGCTCGGCGGCGGCCAGCGCCTTGTCGCTCAGGGCGTTCAATCCCAGGCCCGGAGGCAGCATCAGCCCCTTTTGCGAGGCGGCGACCGTCACATCCACGCCCCATTCGTCGTGGCGGTAGTCGATGGATCCCAGGGAGGAGATGGTATCCACCAGGAGCAGGGCCGGGTGCCCCGCGCGGTCCATGGCCTGGCGAATCGCCGCCAAGTCGCTTGTGACGCCGGTGGAAGTCTCGTTGTGCACCACGCCCACGGCCCGAATTCGGTGGGAAGAATCCCGGGACAGCCGGGACTCGACCCCGGCCGGGTCGACCCCGCGGCGCCAGTCTCCCGGCACCAGCTCGACCTCCAACCCCAGACGGCGGGCCAGTTGAGCCCAGAGCACCGCGAAGTGACCGGTCTCGAACATGAGGACCCGGTCCCCGGGAGAGAGTGAGTTTACGAGAGCCGCTTCCCAGGCGCCGGTTCCGGAGCAGGGATAGACGAGGACCGGCCCCCGGGTCCGGAACACTTCCCGGAGTCGGCGCAGGACCCGCAGCGTCAGACTCGCCAGCTCCGGCCCCCGATGGTCCTCGGTAGAGCGGGACATGGCGCGCAGGACCCGCTCGGGAACATTGGTGGGACCCGGAATCTGCAGGAAATGGCGACCGGAGCGGTGCCCCTCGGATTCTGACATGGGGGCCACAGAATAGCAGCGCCGGCAACGTGATTACAGTGGATCCGAGTTCGTCCGGACCGGACAACCACGAGGAGGGCTCCTGTATAGTGTTCGGGCAAACCCTGATGCAGGGGCAACCCTTGTGGTTGCCCCCTTTTACGCCGAACTGACACCACTATGAAGAAAACGATCCTGCTCCTCTCCTTTTTCGGGACCCTCCTTTCCCTCGCCGGCCAACAGCCGGACCAGAAGGAGTACATCCGGGCCAACTATGCCAAGTACGAGTACCGGATCCCCATGCGGGACGGCGTCCGGCTCTTTACCGCCGTCTACCTGCCCAACGACCGCTCCCGGACCTATCCGATCCTGCTCTACCGGACACCGTACAGTTCCCGCCCCTACGGTCCGGACCGCTACCGTTCTTCACTCGGTCCGACCCCGGAGTTCGCCCGGGACGGATACATCTTCGTCTACCAGGACGTGCGCGGCCGGTACATGTCCGAAGGGGAATTCGTCCAACTGACGCCCCACTTGCCTGAAAAGAGCACGCCTCAGGACATCGACGAGAGCACCGACACCTATGACACCATCGAATGGCTCATCACCCACTTGCCGGGACACAACGGACGGGTGGGCCAGTGGGGCATCTCCTACCCCGGCTTCTACACGGCGGCAGGAATGATCGACTCCCACCCGGCGCTGAAGGCGGCGTCTCCGCAGGCCCCCATTGGCGACTTCTATTTCGACGATTTCCACCATCACGGCGCCTTCTTTCTGGCCCATGCCTTCAGCTTTTTCGCCCGGCACGCCAAACCCCGGCCCAAGCCCACCACCGAACCGTTGGTCCCCTTCGAGTACGGAACGCCGGACGGATACCAGTTTTTTCTCGACCTGGGCCCCCTGTCCAACATCAACCGGGTCCACCTGAAGGGGGAGATCGAGTTCTGGAACCAGATGATGGAGCACCCCCGCTACGACGTTTTCTGGAGCAAGCGCGGGATCGTCCGGCATCTCAAGAACGTCCGGTGCGCCGTGATGACCGTGGGGGGCTGGTTCGACGCCGAGGACCTCTACGGTCCGCTCGAGATCTACCGCTCGGTGGAGCGGAACAATCCCGAAATCTCCAACCTCCTGGTCATGGGACCCTGGGCTCACGGCGACTGGGGGAGACGGCCGGGGACGGGACTGGGCAACGCCCGCTTCGGCTTCGACACCTCCGAATTCTACCGGGAGCGGATCATCCGTCCCTTCTTCCGCTACCACCTGAAGCAGGCGGGCAGGGCGGACCTCCCCGAAGCCTACGTCTTCGAGACCGGCGCCAACCGGTGGCGGACCTTCGATTCCTGGCCTCCCCCCTCCCTGAAGCCGTACCGCCTCTACTTCCGGGCCCAGGGGGATCTTTCTCCCCAGCCGCCCGAGAGCGGCCAGGAGGGATTTGACGAATACGTGAGCGACCCGGCCAAACCGGTCCCCTTCAGTCAGGACATCTCGCCCGGGATGACCCGGGAGTACATGACCGACGACCAGAGGTTCGCGGCGCGGCGTCCCGACGTGCTGGCCTATCAGACCCCGGTTCTGGAGCAGGACCTGACCGTCGCCGGACCATTGGAGGCGGAACTCTGGGTCTCCACCACCGCCGGGGACGCCGACTGGGTGGTGAAGCTCATCGACGTTCTTCCCGACTCGGCCCCCGACAACGATCCCAACCCGGGAAAGGTTCGGATGGGGGGCTACCAGATGATGATCCGGAGCGAGGTGATCCGAGGCCGGTTCCGGAATTCGTACGAGCACCCGGAGCCCTTCGAGCCGGGCCGCCCGACCCGGGTCCGGCTTCCCCTGCAGGACGTCTTCCACACCTTCAAGGCGGGCCACCGGATCATGGTCCAGATCCAGAGCAGTTGGTTCCCCCTGGTGGACCGGAATCCCCAGAAGTGGGTCCCCAACATCTTCAAGGCCAAGGCCGGGGATTTCATCCGGGCGACGCACCGGGTCTACCACGCCCCTGGGCACGCCACCCATCTGAAGCTGGAGGTGATGGAGCCGTTGGACCGCGGCGAGGGCAATTGACTCCCTCTTCCGGGCATTGCTAAATTGTTGAAACTAAAAAATGTTTCGCTTGGACACCCCGCGCCCGGTCCCCTTCTGCGACGGTCTGAACCGGCGTGACTTCCTCCATGCGGGAGCCCTGTCCTGCCTGGGTCTGAGCCTCGCCGACCTCTGCGGGCTCGAGGCCCGGGGCGCCGTGGACAGGAGCCGCGACGTCAACTGCATCTTTCTCTTCCTGGTGGGCGGCCCCTCCCAGATGGACACCTGGGACATGAAGCCGGAGGCGCCCTCCGAGGTCCGCGGGCCCTACCGGCCCATCCCCACCAACGTCCCGGGGATTCGGATCTCGGAGATCTTCCCCCGAATGGCCCGTCATGCGGACCGCTATGCCCTGGTGCGGTCCTTCCACCACAATGTTCCCGCCCATCCCCTGGCCCACTACCTGGTCCAGACGGGCCAGACCTTCTCTCCCGGGATCGTCTACCCCAATCTGGGCTCCGCCGCCGGTTTTCTGAAGGGCGCCGATTCCGAATTGCCTCCCCACCTGGTCCTTCCCATTCCGCTGACGTCCCGCAAGGGACAGTCCGCCGGTTTTCTGGGCAAGACTCACGACCCCTTCCTGATCCACTCGGATCCCTCCCGGGACGATTTCCGGATTCGGGACCTGGTTCCCCCGGAATACGTCTCCGCCATCCGGGTGGAACGGGCCCGGTCCTTTAGGAACGTGGTCGACCGCGCTTTCCGCACGTTTGAAGAAGGCAGCGCCTCGACCCGGCTCCTCGATTCCGCTTACCACCAGGCCTACAGCATCGTCTCCTCAGCCAAAGCCCGGGCGGCGTTCGACCTGAAGTCGGAGGAAGACCAGTTGCGGGACCGCTACGGACAGAACCGGTTCGGCCAGAGCTGCCTCCTGGCGCGGCGCCTGGTGGAGGCGGGAGTCCGCTTCGTGACCATCAACATGTTCGACGACTTCGGCGGCGGCGTCTCCTGGGACGTTCACGGCTCGTCCCCCTTCAGCCCCATCACCGAGCTGGACAAGCTGGGACCCATGTTCGACAACGCCTACTCCTCCCTGATCGAAGACCTCCACGACCGGGGGCTGCTGGAACAGACGCTGGTGGTGGCCATGGGAGAGTTCGGACGGACCCCCAAGATCAACCCGGCCGGGGGACGGGACCACTGGCCCTCGGTCTCCACCATCATCCTGGCGGGAGGGGGAATCCAGGGCGGACAGGTCGTGGGTTCTTCCGATCGAATCGCTGCGGAACCCCGCGACCGGCCCGTGGGGCCCCAGGAGGTCCTGGCCACCATTTACAAGTCGCTGGGAATCGACCTCCATACCGAGCTGCCCGGCCCCCAGAGCCGGCCCATTCCCATCGTGGACATCGGCGTCGAGCCGATTCACGAGCTCTTTGGCGGCTGATGACCTGGATTTCCTGTCTCCTGGCGGGGGCGCTCCTGCAAGCCGAGCCCGAGGCCCTCAAGCTGCTTCCGGAGGAGATCGTCCTCTCGGGACCCAGGGCTACCCAACGGTTGCTGGTGGTGGAACCGGCGGGGGGCGGAGGGTCGGTCCGGGACTGGACGGACGAAGCGCGATTCGTCGTTTCCGACCCGGAGGTGGCGGCGGTGCGGGAACCCGCCACCATCGCGACGGTGGCGGACGGAAGCACCACCCTCCTGGCTCATCTCCCGGACGGACGGAAAGCGAGCGCCCGCATCCGGGTTCTGGGATCCGCGAAACCCCTTCGGTGGAGCTTTCGAAACCACGTGCTGCCGGCTCTCACCAAGGCCGGATGCAATTCCGGTCCCTGCCACGGGGCGGCCTCGGGACAGAACTACCTGAAGCTGAGCCTGAGGGGGTATGCTCCCGAAGCGGACCACGCGGCGCTCACCCGGGAGGGAGCGGGCCGGCGAGTCCTGACGTTGCAACCCGCCCGTAGCCTCGTGCTCCTGAAGCCGACCCTGGCGGTTCCCCACGGCGGGGGCCGCCGGCTGACGGTGCCGTCCCGAAGTTACCGGGTGCTGTCCGAGTGGATCGCCGCGGGCGCCACGCCCCCTCGGCCGACGGACCGCCGGGTCGCAGGCCTCCGGGTGATCCCGCCGCGCCTTCGCCTCCAGCCCGGTCAACAGCACGGAGTCCTGGTTCAGGCCAGGTTCGATGACGGGACGCGGGAGGACGTGACCCACTGGGCCAAGTTCTCCTCCACCGACTCGGGCATCCTCAGCGTGGACGAGGCGGGAAGAGCCCGTGCCCTGGGCCAGGGAGAGGCCCACGTCTCCGTCTGGTGCCTGGATCAGGTGGCATCCGCCCGGGTCACGATTCCAGTGACGGGAGGGCACCCACCCGAAGCCTACGCCCGGGCTCCCCGCCACAACCGGATCGACGATCTGGTCCTGAAAAAGTTGGAAGACCTGGGGCTGCCGCCCTACCGCCTCTCCAACGATCATCACTTCGTCCGCCGGGCCTACCTGGACGCCATCGGGGTCCTGCCCAGCGCCGGGGAGGCGCGGCAGTTCGTCGAGGACAAGAACCCGGACAAGAGGATCGCGCTGGTCGAATCACTGTTGGAGCGAGCCGAGTTCGTGGACTACTGGACCTACAAATGGTGCGACCTGCTCCTGGTCTCCCGAAGCAAACTGAAATCACCGGCCCACCGGATCTTCTACGACTGGATTCGCCGGAGCGTGGCCGAGAACAAGCCCTGGGACCGCTTCGTCCGGGAGATCGTCACGGCCACGGGGAGCAACACCAGCAACGGAGCCGCCAACTACTGGGTGATGCACGACGAGGCCACCAAGGCGACGGAAAACATCACCCACACCTTCCTGGGGATCTCGGTGGCCTGTGCCCGCTGCCACAATCACCCCTTGGACAAGTGGACACAGGAGGACTATTACGGGCTCTCCAGCTTCTTCTCCCGGGTGGGGCGCAAGCCGGGAGACCAGGGAGACGTGATCGTCTTCGAGAGCCGTACCGGAGAAGTCCCCTTCCCGGGACGGCAAGACGCTCTCCCGCCGCGCCCTCTGGAGGGAAACCCGTTCACCGGGAAGGCCCCCGGCAGCCGGCGCCAACATTTCGCAGCCTGGCTGACCTCGCCGGAGAACCGCTACTTCCTGCGAGCCACCGTAAACCGGATCTGGCACCACTTTCTGGGACGCGGGCTCGTGGAACCGGTGGACGACCTCAGGCAGACCAACCCCGCCTCCAACGAAGACCTGATGGACGCGCTGGTTCGGGAATTTACGGAACACGGCTTCGACCTTCGCCACCTGATCCGGACCATCATGATCTCGGCGACCTACCAGGCCAGCGCCGGAGGCGCCGGTTCGCCGGAACTGGCGGAGAAATACCACTCGCGCTTCGGTGTCCGCCGGTTGCCCGCGGAAGTGATCCTGGACATGATCTGCCAGGTGACGGGCGTCCCGGAGCGCTTCCCCGGATTCCCCTCCGGCACCCGGGCCCTTCAGCTCCCGGACACCCGGGTGGCCTCCAACTTTCTTTCCACCTTCGGCCGGCCGGCACGGGAGATCAACGCCCATGCCGAGCGGGTGAAGGAGCCTACGGTCAACCAGGCGCTTCACCTGATCCACGGGGAAGGGCTTCATCGGAAGCTCCAGTCCGAATCGGGGTTTCTGAGCCGGTCCCTGAAAGCGGGGCTGTCCCGGCAGGAGGTGATCCGGAACCTGTATTGGGCCGCCCTGAGCCGGCCTCCGGCGGATGAGGAGATGAGAGAGCTGCTGGAAACCCTCGGTCCCGCCCCTTCCCCATCCTCCAGTACTGAGATCACGGACGCGGAGCGGAACGGACTGGTGGATCTGGCCCACGGAATTCTCACCAGCAAGGAGTTCCTCTTCAACCACTGATGCGGATTCACGCCGGCTGCCTGACACTCAGCCTCCTGCTCCAGATCCCGGGGTTTCCCGCCGCAGAACGGGCCGCCGGGCTGGAGTTCTCCCCGTCCCCCATCGTCTATCGGGTCAGCCCCCTGGGGGCGCAGACCGGCGCCTCGACCTGGATCACCGTGGAGGGGATCAACCTGGAGGATTCGCCTCGCCTCATCTTCAGCCGGAAAGGGGTCGAAGCCACCGTCGCGGGGATCGAACCGGCTCCCAATCCTCCCTATCGAACTCCCCGGCAACGGGTCCGGATTCGTCTGGACGTGGATCCCCAGGCGGAAATCGGAAGCCATGGATTCCGGATGAAGACCCGTTACGGCACCAGCAACTGGGTGCGCTTCGCCCTGGGAGGGCTGCCCCAGATCGAGGCCACGAAGCCGGAGGAGAAACCTGCCGGCGGCCGGGAGATCACGCTTCCCGTCACCGTCGAGGGGCGGCTCGACCGGGGAACCCGGGGAGACGTTTTCCGGTTCCGCGGCGAGTCGGGACAGGAACTGGTTTTCCGGGTGGAAGCGTCCTCCCTGGGATCCCGGTTGGACTCGGTGCTGGAGTTGATGGACGGCGAGGGACGGCTCCTGGCTCGAAACGACAACTTCTTCCCCGGAAGCGTCGACTCGGTGTTGGCCTACACCTGCCCTCGGGACGGCGAATTCCGGATTCGCATCTCCGACCGGGCGGGACGGGGCGGGCCCACTTTCGCCTATCGCCTGACCGCGGGAGAACTCCCCTTCCTGACGGGCGTTTTCCCCCTGGGGTTGAGCCGCGGGAGCCGGGAAGAGCTGGCCGTCGCCGGATACAACCTGGGAGCCCGGCGAACGATCGGTTGGGGCGATCTCCCCCCGAATTCAGGGAAGGACACTCTCCCGGTCCGGCTCCGGACGCCTCGGGGACCGGCGCTCAACACCTGGCCCGTTGCCCTGGGGGACAATCCCGAGGTCCGGGAGAAGGAACCCAACGACGCACCCGGAACGGCCCAGAAGGTGCCGGTTCCGGTGACGGTGAACGGCCGCACCGGCTTTCCCGGGGACGGGGACCTGTTCTCTTTTCCGGCTCGCCGGGGCGAACCCCTGGTTCTGGAAGTCCGGGCCCGCCGCCTCTTGTCTCCTCTGGACTCGGTTCTGCAGGTGCTGGGCGCGGAGGGCCGGCCGGTTGCCGGAGCCGTCCTGGAAGTATTGTCCGAGGACTTTCACGACTCCAGGTTGGGCGCAAGCACCCTCCTGCTGAACCGCTTCGGATTGAAGAACGACACCCGCTACTACCCTCTGGACTTCGTTCTCCTGGACCGGAGGGAGTTGATCCGGCTGGAACGCTCCATTCGCCGGGCGGACCACTTTTCGGTGGCTCAGGGAATCCTGGGAAAGCGGATCAGTTGGCTGGGAACGGACCCTCAGAACCACCCCGTCAACGGAAGCGTCCACAAGGTCTTGGTGCGGGACCCCGGCACTCCCGTGAACGAGGCACTCTATCCCGCCGTGACCCTCCCCTACCGGAACGACGACGGGGGACCTCTGAGGGGAAAAGACTCCTATCTCCTGTTCCGGCCTCCGGAAGACGGGACCTATTTGGCTCACTTGAGCGGCCTGGGCGGCGCCGGAGGGCCCGGTCATGCGTACCGCCTCACCATCCGGCCGGCCGAACCCGACTTCCGGCTCTTTCTGGACGACGGATTCCTGCTCTACGTGGACGGACGGGCCACCGGCGCCCGAAACCCCAACGTCCCCCGGGGAGGAAGTGTGCCCCTGACCGTTTCCGCCGCCCGCATGGAGGGGTTCGCGGGACCTGTTCGGGTCCGGGTCGAGGGTCTGCCTCCGGGGTTTCAGGCCACCCAGGGCCTGATCCGGCCTCAGGAGCTGGTCACCACCCTGGTTCTCTCGGCCCTGGAATCCGCCCGGGAGCCGGAAGAGCCGGTGCATCTCCGGGTGGTGGGCGAAGCCGTCATCGGGGAGCGAACCGTGAGCAGAGTCGCCGCCGACCCGGCGGAACCCCTGAACCTGGTATCCCTGGCGCCCACGCCTCCCATCGTTCCGCGGCTCGAACCGCCCAACCCGGTGATCCGGCCCGGCGAGAACATCCAGTTGACGATTCACATCCGGCGGAACCACGGTTTCCGCCTGGACGTGCCCTTCATCCTCCAGAACCGGCCGGCCGGCATCTGGGTCGAGGACAGCGGTTCCAACGGAATCGTGATCTCGAAGGACGAGACGAGCCGGACCCTGAAGCTGAGAGCGGATCCCTGGGTGGAGCCCATGACCTTCCCGCTCCTGGCCGTGGGGCGGGTCAAGAGCGAGGCCGTTCGCAGGCGGAGGAGCGGCGCCAAGGCGGAATCGGCCGATTACACGACTCCGCCCGTCTCGGTCACGGTGGCGCCCAGGGCAGACTGAAGCGCCCTGAACGTGTCAGAAACCGACGGTCCGGTTTCCGGGCAACCGGACCTGGCCGCCGATGAGGCGGTTTCCGCTCTTCTTGCTCTTCAGGTAGAAGAAACCCTCGATGGTTTGGCCTGGAGCCACGTCGACCGTCTGGATTTCGTACCGCTCCAGCAGTTCCCGGAGTTCCTTCACCTTCCCGACGTGGATGATGCCCGGACCGCCCCCGCCGCCGATGGTGGTCCGCCTCTCTCCGTAGGGACGCTGGCGCGGACTGAAGACGGGTCCGCCGGCCGAGGTCGTCAGGCTGACGCCCGGGCCGCCGCCACCGCCCTGGTAGTACTTGACCATCTTGGGAGTGAGGTCGGCAGCGCTGACGCGTTTGATGGTCTTTCCCTTGGGATCGTGCACGGACATCCGTTCCGGGTCCAGCGAGAAAACGCCGGCGGAAGAAGAGTTGCGGACCTGAACCCGGACCACGGCAAATCCCTCATGGAAGACCTGGTAGGGGAAGTCGTCGGGGAGATCCCGCCGGACCAGGGAGGCGGCCGAAATGAAGATCCCTTTCTCGATCTCCACCTCGTCCGCTTGGACGGTCGCGGACAGCAGGCAAAGGGCGGCGGCGAACATCGGACCCACGGACAGCGATTTTCTCATGGCATCTATTCCTCCACTGTCAACCGGGCGCAGCGAATGTGGGTGATGCAGGCCTGGGTGCACCACCAGCTTGCCAGGAGGTCTCCTCCCGGCAGCCGAACCAGATTGGGCTTGCCGAAGGCGATATTGTCGTGACTGGCCGGATACTCCGGCTTGTGGTCGACCCCCAGGAACTCCTGCCCCACGGCGTCCCAGACCATCACCTGGCGCTCCAGGTCCCAGCTCCGGCCCCCGTCCTCGCTCAGGGCCACCAGGACGCCCGGCTTCATCATCCCTTCGCGAATCGAGTAGGCTGCCGCCAGGACCCCCTCTCCCAGATCCGCGGCCCAACTGGTCTGGGCCGGAATGGTGGTGGGCAGGGGCGTCTCCCAGCGGGTTCCCGTGGTGTCGGAGCGGACGAAATGGAGGGGAAAATTCTCCTGCCCGCCGATGCTCTGGGTCCATTGAAGGGCGCAGATGCGGCCGTCCAACATCCGGCTGTAGCGGCTGTGAGAGTACATCCGGGACGGGTCGGAAGCACTGGGAAATTCGATCTCCTCTCCCCAGGTCGACCCGCCGTCCCTGGAGAACAGGGCCGAGCCCCTGATGTGCAGGGGAGACGCGTCGTCCCACGATTTCCAGCGCTCCAGCGCCAGGAACAGGGAACCGTCAATGAGTTCGATCACATTGGACGGAGCGTCCGCCACTCCCCGGCCTCCCACTTGGATCACCTGGGGAGGGGACCAGGTTCGACCCAGGTCCGGGGACCGGAACAGCACCAGCTCGAAGGGTT
Source organism: Acidobacteriota bacterium (assembly GCA_965116695.1). Classification (GTDB taxonomy): domain Bacteria; phylum Acidobacteriota; class UBA6911; order RPQK01; family JAJDTT01; genus JAJDTT01. The sequence continues at coordinate 4,110,444 of OZ220706.1, read as the reverse complement.
TCAGCCCTCCGGTCTCGGGATTGAACCGGAACAACTGATCCTGCGTGGCTCGAAACCGGTGGGCCACCAGGAGCAGCGTCCCGTCCCGGAGCAGCGTCCCGTGGGGAGCGCTGTAGGAATGGGGCGCGCGCTCCTGTTGCGGGTCCCGGAGATCCCCCTCTTCGACCCAGGTCTCGCCGCCGTCCCGCGAACGGAGCACCGCCAATCTTCCGTCCAGGGAGTAGAACGCCTGGCCCAAGCGGCAAAAACAGAGCAGTTCCCGTTCCGAGATGGGGACCACGTTGGGGAGGTAGGCGCAGACGGCCTGATGTCCAGGATGAGGATTGCGGTAGAGAATGGATTCGGAAACCAATCTCAGCCGCCTCACCTTAACACTATGACCGAGAGGCAGCGTCGGGGTCAACGACGAGCTGCGGCATCCATCATCGCGATTCGCCGCCGACCCGATGGGAAGGTTTCCCCATCCAGCTGTGAGTCTTTACGGTTTCCCAACGATAAAAGACCCGAGCCGGACTGAAACTACGATCCGAGTTGAGTAGAATGAACGCCGGTTGGCTTATCCTCCGGCGCAGGACGAGTCAGCTCAGAGCCTGCCGGGCGCCCCAACGCTCGGCGGGCTCGCTTTCAAGGACCGTCGCCACGAAGCGCCGAACCCCCGCGGCGCCGTTCCCGGGCTGCCCGGCATGGAGCCCGGACCCACCGAACCGATTCCGTAGAGAGGATCACCGGGACATCCCCTGATCAGGGAACGAACCGGAACGCGTACAGATGGGCGTCGCGGATTCGGACCCGGAGGCGCACTGTCTTGCCGGCATGCCGGGAGAGGTTGTCCGCCCCCTTCCACTTGACAATACCGTCGATCTTGTCCCCCACAAGGGGTGCGCAATCCTCCAGGCTCAGGCCTTCCAGCGGGTCCCCGTCCTGGTCCTGCAGCTCCACCAGGAGACTGCCTCCGCCGGAAGTGGCGTAGTTGAGTTCCAGACGCCGCCCCTGAAACCGGATGGGCCGGGTGGTGAACTCGCCGAAGCCGGAATAGGGCCCCTGCACCGAGACGAAACCGTCGGTCCGCAGGGTGCAGCGGCGGATCCGGGTTCTCTCCGAACGGAGCAGATCCGAATAGTACATGGAGATCTCACCCGCCCCGGTGGGCACCACTCCGTGGCCCATGATGGGATTGCGGTCCACCCAGTTTTCCGGGTCCAGGTCGGGAGAGAGGAACGGTTTCCGGAAAAGGCGGCTCCAGCGGATCCCGTCCCGGCTCGAGGCGAACACGACGTCGGAGAGTCCGGGATGAGGCGCGTCTTCGTTTTCCATCCGCTTCGGATACAAGACCATGGGAAACATGAGGAAGGCCCGCGCCGCACGAAAATATTTGACGGCCGCATTGGTATAGAAGTGGAGGTCCTTCGGATCCCGCTCGTCCGCCGCGACCACCAGCTCCGGTTCCGACCAGTGCAGAAAGTCGGTGGATTCGGTCCGGCGGATGGCTCGGCGGCCTCCCTTGAAGGAGCCTTCCACCGACGGATCGACGCCCCGCAAATAGATGACGAAACGTCTTCTCTCATCGTCCCAGAGCAGAGTGTTGTGGCTGTCGAAGGGACCCTTCCCGGGAGGAAGCAGCGGATTGGTGCGAACCGGCTGCCAGCGGATGCCGTCCCCTGAGATGAATCCGGAGATCCCCCCCACGCGGGAGATCATCTTGTAGCGGGCCGAACTGCCCGGCTGCTGGTTCGGATCCACGATGACGCTGACGTTCGTGAAGTCCTTGGGGTCCCCGATGATGTTGTTCCGTGTGGAGCCCTTGCGGGAATAGACCCCCAGGTTCCGCCGGGTCCAAGTGATGCCGTCCCGGCTTTCGGCGTAGCAGGTCCAGACCGGAAACGGGGGCTCCTTCTCCGCGACCCGGTACCACATGCGATAGAGGCCCCGGTCCCGGACCACGCTGCTGTAGTGGAGTTCCTTGCCCTCCCAAGGTTCCATGCACGTGAGGACAACCTCCCGCGGGATGGGACGATGAGGAGTCAAACGGATTCCCTGGCGGGATTCGAACCAGAAGTCGTCGAGGAAGAGTTGGCGTTCGCTTCCCACGTCCAGGACGTCCTGGCCCGGAAGCGATGGAATGGCGGCCAGGATCAGCAGGATCGTACCGACCGCCGCGCCCGGATGTCTCATGCGACTCTGGATCTCGGAACCCATCCCCCGTCAGGCCCCCCGCCGGCGAAGAGCGCCCCGCGCCCCTCCAGACAGGGCTCGACTCCCATCAACTGCAAGGCGTGCCAGGAGGTGACCTGATTCGCCGTGAGGACCGGCTTCCCCAGGCCGGCCTCCATCGCGTCCAGATGCAGAGCCAGCTTCTGGCCGGTGCAGCCGACGAAGACGGCGTCCGACTCCCGGACGTTGGAGGACTCGGCCAGGCGGCGGATGCGTTCGGGCGGGACGATGGAGTGGTCTTTCGGCAGGTTCAGGGCCAGGCTGTTCAACACCCGGACGCCGTGAGCCTGGATGAATTCGATGAAGCGGCCCTCCACGTCGGGCATATAGGGGCTGGCCAGGGTGACGCTGGTGATCCCCAGGGCCTTGAAGGCCCGGATCATGGCGGTGCTGGTGGTGGTGGCGGGCTTGCCGGTCATGCGGGTGATTCGATCCGAGATGTCCAGATCTCCCCCCACGCCCCGGACGAAGCTGACGGTGGTGCAGTAATACGCGTAGCAATCGGGATCGTACTTGGAGAGCCTCCGGGCCGATTCCTCGATGTCGCCGTTCTCGGCCAGCTCGATTCCGGCGGGCACGTGGGCTTCCTTGTCCCGGATGGGCGTGGCGCTGGACATGAGGCGAACTCCCGGCGGCATGAAACGCCGGAACTCGTCCACCACCGCTTCGGCCTCCACGTCCACCCAGGCATCGTCGGGATAGACGGCCCCCAAGAGCAGCCCCTGACCTACAGAATCAGTCATGCTCAAGCCTCCTCCTGATCCAAAGCAGATTTTAACCAGGGATGATATTCCATTTGAATTCTCGAGGCCAGAACGAGGCAGAAACGAAGGGTCAGGGGCGCTTCACGGAACCTTCAGCCAGAACCACCGACGCGCAAAACGCCGACCCCACCGTCACCAGCATGGAGACCGGAATCACCCACATCCAGGCCAGCTCGGGGAGGCCGAACAGCCAATGTCCCTGGGCCCAGAGAAAGCCCACCAGGATTCCGCAGAGCGCGCTCCCCATGGCCACCCGGGCGCTGCAGCGAATCCCCAGCATGGCGACGAGCATGAGTCCGCCCAGGCTTCCCACCAGAAAACTGGTGACCCGCCCCTGGATGTCGAACAGGTTCCCCCTCTGCTCCTCGGGGATCCGGTACAGGAGCAGGCAAATGGCCATGGCCAGTCCTCCCACCGCCGCGGTGACCACCCGGGCCAGGAACAGTTCTTGGCGCGGCGTGGAAACGCGACGCCTGAAACGGCGGTAGAAATCGGTGACCACCACCGAGGAGATGGAGTTCATCCCCGAGTCCAGGCTCGACATGGCGGCCGAAAAGAGGGCCGCTACCACGAGTCCCGCCAGTCCCCGGGGCAGGATGTGACGGATGAAGTGGGGGAAGACCAGGTCGGGGTCGTCGGGAATGGCGGCCTGGTAGTAGGAATAGAGCGCGATCCCGCAAAGGGAGAGGATCAACGTCAGAACGACGCCGCCGACCAGGTTGCAGAGGAAGGCCCGGCGGGAGGCCTGAAGCGACTCGGTGGCCAGGAACCGCTGGACCGCCACCTGGTCCGAACTGGCGGTGGCCAGCCACCAGAACAGGGTCCAGCAGCCCATGCCCACCAGGCTCAGGCGGACCGTGGGGTCGAAGCTGAAGACCGGTTGGGACGGCGTGTCGGCCGCCATCATGTCGTTCCACCACGTCGCCGGGCCGGTGCCCGAGTCGGCGGCCACGTAGATGACGGTGAAGATGGCGCCGCCCAGGAGAATGAAGAACTGGACCACGTCGGTCCAAATGACCGCCCGCAGGCCCCCGAGGACCGTGTAGAAGACGCCGATGGCCACCAGGCCCAGGACCACGGTGGTGAAGGAGAGGCCGCAGATCTTGGACAGGGCCAGCGAGGCGGTGAACAGGACCATCCCCATCCAGGCGGTCCGGATCAGGACGAAGAGGGACGCGCCGAAGAGCCGGGTGGTCAGGTCGAACCTCCGCTCCAGGTACTCGTAGGCGGTGGTCAACCGGAGCCGCATGAGATAGGGGAGGATGAGGTAGCTGACCAGGAAGAAGACCAACGGGTAGGAGAGGAACTGCGCGTTGGCGCCGACGCCGTTCTTGATCATCTCTCCCGGCGTGGAGAGGTAGGTGACGGTGGAGAGGACCGTGGCGACGATGCTGACGCCGACGGAAAACCAGGGCAGGCGCCGCCCCGCCAGGAAGTAGTCCTCGGTGCTCTTCTGGCGCCGTCCGTAGTAGAACCCGACCCAGATCACCACCGCGAAGTAGGCGGCGATGGCGGCAAAGTCGATGGGGTGCAGGCTCTGAAAGCGGTCCAGAACGGGAGTCATGTGGGTGGGGCGCCGTCAATCACGGAGAGTTTGGAGGCGGGCCTCTTCACGTCCGCAATACCGTTCCATCCGGAATCCGAAACCCAAGCGTCTTTGCCACGAACGCTTGCTGTTTGTCGAGTGTGACGAAAGAAACACGGCTGGGATCGATAGCCACATACAAAGCCGTCGCGACGTGCCAGAGATCGGCACCTTTCAAGTAGCCGGCGTTCAAGACGTTCGTAAATTCAGGCGTCAAGGGCCGATCGGGCAACACCCAGTCGATGCGGGCGATGAAAGCCGCCGAAAAGTCGGCCATCTCGCGCGAGTACACAGCCCGCAACTCTGCCTCCAGCAGGTTGGAGGAATGAAGGCGACCGAATGCTTGCAGACGGTGGTCCAGTACCGCGCCGCCCGGCTCGCCGAAGGCGATGGCAGCCATTGCGGAGGTGTCGACGTAAGCGACGTTCATTCGCCTCGCTCGGCCAGGAAGCGCTTGAGTGCGCCGGGTCGCCGTACGACTGGCTCGAACGGTTGCTCCGGCGCAGTCGAGCGCACCAGGACACCCCGCCGTTCGAGCTCTGCAAGCCGCTCCTCGATGGTCGTGGGTTCAGGCGCGATTGGCCGAACCTCGGCCACAGGCTTCCCTCGATACGAGACCATGATCGTCTTCCCGGCACGCACCTGGCGAATAATCTCGGAGAAGCGCGCCTTCGCTTCATAGGTGGAATAGATTGTCGGCATGAGGATAGTATAACCGGTCAGACTAGTTAGAACAAACCAAGAAATTGCCCGTTGAAAAAACTGGGACTGCAAGGGGGCCAGATCATGCAGAGCCCATTCAATATAAACTCCTATTTCCTTACCGAACGCCGCTGGGAATCCGTTATTCCTTCCAGACCCTTTCGAACAGCCGGTAGACGTTCAACCCCATGATCTTCTGCACGTCCTCCTCGGAATAGCCCCGGCCCACCAGGCCCGCCGTCAGGTTCGGCATCTCGTCGGCGCGGGCGATCCCGGCCGGGAGAGGCACCGGATAGGGAAGCGGAAAGACGGTGGAGCCCTTGAGCTTGCCGGCCATGAGCCAGTGGAACCACTCGGCGGTATGCAGCTCGGTGAAATCCAGGCCGATGCCCACCGAATCGATGCCCACCAGGCCGACCCAGTAGTCGACCACGTCCAGCACGTCCTCCAGAGTCGAGTCGTAGCCGCGGGCCAGGAAGGTGGGGAAGCTGTTGGCGCCGACGATGCCTCCCTTGGCCACCAGGGCCTTCACCTCCTCGTCGGTCTTGTTCCGGGGATGATCGCACAGGTTCCGGGGGTTGGTGTGGCTGAACCAGACCGGGTCTTCCGAGGTCTCGATGGCGTCCATGGTGGTCCTGTGGCCCACGTGGGACAGATCGATGACCATGCCGACGCGGTTCATCTCGGCCACCAGGTCCACCCCGAATTGGCTCAGGCCCACGTCCCGGCGCTCGTAGCAGCCGGCCCCCACCAGGTTCAGGTCGTTGTAGGTGATCTGGATGGCCCGGACCCCGAGCCGGTGGAAGACCTCCACCAGGTCCAGGTCGTCCTCGATGGGGGAGGAGTTCTGGAAACCGAAGATGACGCCCACCCGGCCCTCCTCCTTGGCTTTCCGGATGTCGTCGAGACAGGTCACCTGCCGGATGTACCGGGAGTAGGTGTCGAAGTCCTTGTAGAAGCGGGCGATGTTTCGCAGGGTCCCCTGGGTGCCCTCCCAGACCGCCACTGTGGCGTTGATGGCGGTGAGGCCGCCCTCGTGGAGGTGCCGGTAGACCGCCTCCTCCCCCCAACGGCTGACGTTGAGGCCGTCGATCACCATGGACCGTTCATGGAGTTCCCTTGCCCTCGATTCGGTTGCCATTGACCTGTCCTCCTTCACGCTCCCACTCCGCTCTTTTCAATTCCGGATTCGCGGTTCCCGTTCCCGAACAGCTTCGCACACGTCCTTGACGATGTTGCCGGAACTGCGGACTCCGCCGCGGGAATAGACCAGATTGCCCTGCGCATCCCACAACAGCACGAAGTGCCTCCCCTCGAACTCGAACCAGGCAGTGAAGTCCGCGAGATCCTCCCTCGACGTCGGCAGAACCCCCAGACATTCCTTGCGGTCGAATTTAGAAACGTACTCGTACCGGGTCGGTCCCTCATCGTCATCCGGCGCGAAGTCGGAAATCGGCGCCACGAAAACCCGATACTGCTCCTGTGCCGCGGGCGGCGTCGACAATAATGAAAGGCCCTGCAGGACCGTGAACCCAACGACCCACAACATCCGGGACAACTTCTTCATGAAAATACCTCCTGTTGGCCGGTTTGCCTCCTCTTCGCCAAATTACGTTCGGTCAGCTTTCAACAGTCGCGATGGTCGGGCCGCGCACGCGGCGAACGCTACGACTCGGATCCGGACCGCCCGGCGGAGTCGAACCCGCCTGACCAACGGAATGGCGGTTCGACTATAGCAGTCCGCGTTGTAAGTCCCACGCAGTTCCGAGACCGGCGTCGACACCCCTCGATTCGGGAGCTTAGGGGGGAGGACGGCGAGCCGGCATTTCTTGAATGAAGGGGTCATCTTGGATATAGTTCGCCGTCATCAATGCTCCTCAGTAGCTCAATTGGCAGAGCGTCCGGCTGTTAACCGGAGGGTTGTAGGTTCGAGTCCTACCTGAGGAGCCAAATCTCCTGGCGCGAACTTCCGCAGCTATCCAATCCACGAGACGCCCCGGAGGGTGATTCCTTCAGGCGAATTCTGCGTCGCACACGGTAGCGTCACGGTTTGTTCCGACCGATAAACATGAAAATCGATACTTCTATATCTGATCTTCCCGTATAATGGCCGAGTGATATCCCGTCAAGAACACAGGAGGGAGGTCCGCGCACTACTCGACCAGTTCCCCGTCGTTGGGTTGGTCGGCGCCCGGCAGGTCGGCAAGACGACACTCGCCCGTGATCTCATCCATGACGCCACGGACCCGGTCACCGTCTTCGACCTTGAAGATCCTACCGACGAAAGGCGGCTCGCCGATCCCAAGTTGGCCCTCGAGTCATTGCGGGGCCTGGTCGTCATCGACGAGGTCCAACGCAGCGAGGGATTGTTCCGCCTCCTTCGGGTGTTGGTGGACCGGCCCGCCAACTCGGCACGGTTCCTGGTATTGGGAAGCGCCGGCCCCGATCTGCTGCGCCAGTCCTCCGAGACCCTGGCGGGACGAATTGCCTACTTCGAACTTCCTCCATTCCGGATCAATGAAACCGGGACCAGAGCCGGCGACGTACTGAGACTCTGGTTGCGCGGGGGGTTCCCTCGTTCGTTTCTCGCTGAGGGCGACGACCGGAGCTTCAGGTGGCGAACCGAGTTCATTCGCACGTTTCTGGAACGGGATCTGCCTCAACTGGGAGTCTCCGTGCCGGCGGCTACAATGCGCCGGTTCTGGACCATGCTGGCCCACTACCATGGCAATCGCTGGAATAGTTCCGAACTCGGCCGCGCGCTGGGGGTCACCGCCCCTACCACCAACAGATACTTCGACGTCCTCGTCGATGCGTTGATCGTGCGCCGGCTCCAACCCTGGTACGAAAACCTGAAGAAACGGCAAGTCAAAGCTCCCAAGGCCTACGTCGCCGACACCGGGATGCTGCATGCGCTGCTGGGTGTGGACTCGGAGGCCGGCCTCATGGGACACCCAAAATCGGGGGCGTCCTGGGAGGGATTCGCGATGCAGGAGATGGTGCGCGCCCTCGGAGTCGACTGGGACCGATGTTACTACTGGGCAACGCACCAGGGGGCCGAATTGGATCTGTTGGCGTTCGACGACGGCCGCAGGATCGGATTCGAGTTCAAGCGCACCAGCGCTCCGGCCATGACCCGCTCCATGCACTCCGCGTTGTCCGACTTGAAGCTCGACCGGCTCTTCGTCGTGTATCCCGGCGATGCCCGGTTTCCCCTTCATGATCGGGTGGAGGCCGTCGGGCTCATCCCGGCCTGCACGGACGGGCTTTGACCAGGCACGGCACGGGACGCCGGAATGGGACCGGGACGGCATCCCCCAGCCCCCTCACGGTCGTAACGACATTCAATCGCAACTCCGCCCCTCGACCCGGTTTCTATGCACCATTATTCTTGAGCTTGAAGTTCGGAGTTCTTGCCATGAAGAAATTAACGATCACTCTGTCTGACGACCTGGCCCGGTGGCTGCAAGCCGACGCGCCAGGAGTTGTATGATCGGACTTAGTTGGCTAAGCACGTATATCGGACTATTTTGGAAATCTGATGGCTTTAGTAAACATCCATGAAGCCAAGACCCAACTCTCTCGCCTTCTCGAACGTGTGCGCGCAGGCGAGGAGATTGTGATTGCCAAGGCGGGGAAACCGTGCGCCCGCCTCGTGCCGTTGGACCCGCCGCCACAGCGAGTTCTCGGACGCTATCGCGATCGAGACGGTGAAATACCGGATTCGGTCTTCGAGCCGCTCGTCGAGGGAGATCTGGCAGCTTGGGAAGGCCTCGAATGAATCTGCTGCTGGATACCTGCACGCTCCTCTGGGCATGGGGCCGACCCGAAAAGCTCAGCCGTCGGCTAGGGGGACTACTGCGAGATCCTCACAATCACGTGTGGGTCAGCGCCGCGAGTGCCTGGGAGCTGTCGATCAAACACCGAATCGGTAAATTGCCGAACGGTGGGCACATTCTCGTCGAGTGGGAGGAACGAATAGCGCAAGATGGTTTTCGACAGTTGGCAATCTCGTTCCATCACGCGTTGCGGGCGGGTTCCGTGCCTGGATCTCACCGGGATCCGTTCGATCGCATGATCGCTACGCCGAGCCTGATCGAAACGCTCCCCGTTGCGACTCCTGACTCGGAGATCGGAGCGCTCGGCGCCGATACCATCTGGTAACTCCGGATGGAGAAACTCAGGAAAGACGGCTGCATGATAATGGAGCACTAAGGGCGACCCCTGTGTCGCAACTTTCCCGGTGGCATGAACCCGCTCGAAACGAAGAGGGAGGGACAGAATGTCCCCCCTCCTGGCGTTGGGCGGCTACATCCTCTCCAGAATCGCTTCGCCGAAGCCGGAGCAGGAGAGTTTGGTCACGTCCTCCCGGCCCTCCCGGCGCATGAGCCGGGCCAGGTCGTAAGTGACGTGGCCGTCCAGGATGGCCCGCTCCATGCCGCTGGTGATCAGGTCCGCGGCCTCGCCCCACTGCAGGTGGTTGAGCATCATCACGGCGGAGAGGATGAGGGAACCGGGATTGACCTTGTCCATCCCCGTGTACTTGGGCGCCGTGCCGTGGGTGGCCTCGAAGAGGGCCAGGTCGTCGGACATGTTGGCGCCGGGACCCAGGCCCAGGCCGCCCACCAGGGCGATGGCGGCGTCCGAGAGGTAGTCGCCGTTGAGGTTGGGCAGGGCGAAGACGCTGTACTCGTCCGGACGGGTCTGGATCTGTTGGAAGACGGAGTCGGCGATCCGGTCCTTCACCAGGATCTTCCCGTCGGGCATCGTGCCCCCCAGGTCATCCCAGAGCCGCTTCTCGGTGACGGTGTCCTCTCCGAACTCCTCCGCCGCCAGCTCGTAGCCCCACTTGGCGAAGGAGCCCTCGGTGAACTTCATGATGTTGCCCTTGTGGACCAGGGTCACGGAGGGCAGACTCTGGTTTCGGGCCCAGTTCAGGGCCTTGCGGACGATGTTTCGGGTGCCGGTGGTGGAAATGGGCTTGATGCCGATCCCTGAGTCGGTGCGGATCCTGCGGCCGTCCTTTTCCCGGATCAGGTCGATGATGGCCTCGGCCATCTCGCTGCCCTGCTCGAAGTCGTAGCCGGCGTAGACGTCCTCCGTGTTCTCGCGGAAGATGACGAAGTTCACCTTGTCGGCGTACTTGTTGGGGGAGGGAACCCCTTCGAAGTAGCGGACCGGCCGCACGCAGGCATAGAGTCCCAGGTGTTGCCGGAAGCGGACGTTGATGGAGCGGAAGCGCTCGGTCACCCCGTCGTCCTTGCCACACTTGTCGCAGGTGCCGGAATGGTATTGCTGATGGGCGCAGTGGAGGCAGACATGGGTCTCCTCACCCACCGGTGTGGTGAAGGGGCCCTTGATGGCGATGCGAAGGTGCCGGATGGCCTCCACCGTCTCGTCGGGGAACTCGCTGCCGTAGTGGTGAAGCCCCTCCAGGCCGGCATAGAGGGGGCACCAGGAGATGCTGCGGCTGTCGCCGTAGGCTCGCCGCACCGCCCCGTCCACCACGTTGCGCATCACCGGGGTGATGTCCAGACCGATCCCGTCGCCCCGCAGGACGCCGATGATGGGATTGTCGCCGACGACGAGGCGGCCGTCCCGATAATCGATCAGGTCGCCCGCCGGGATCTTCACTGCCTTGAACTGAGCCACGGGATTCCTCCTGAAAACTCCGCTGTTGAGTGTTTTTGCCCGCCGAGTCACTGCAGCGGGCGGGTTGCAAGGAACTCCATTTTACGCCGCAAACCCTTGCCTTGGCCACTTTTGGGGAAAGTTTTTCCTTGAAGGAGAGAACGCCAGCGGGAGGAGGTTTTCACGAGTGCCGCATCCGGTTGCCAGCACCTCGGCGTTGTGTTTCCATTTCCACATGAATCAAGAAAGAGTGGCGTATGTGAACGGCCGGATCGTCCCCGAGAGCGAGGCCCGGGTCTCCATCCACGACCGCGGCTTCGTCCAGGGCGACGCCGTATTCGACACGACCCGGACCTTCGGACACAAGATCTTTCGTCTCGACGAACACCTGGACCGGCTCTTCGACTCCCTCCGCTACACCCGCATCGATCCGGGCATGAGCCGGGACCGGTTGTCGGAGTTGACCATGCAGGTGTTGGAGGCCAACCTGCCCCTGCTGGACCCGGAGGACGACTACTGGGTGACTCAGCGGGTCACCCGGGGCGCCCCCGACGGGGACGGGGGATTCGATCCCACGGTGATCGTCGACTGCCAGCCCCTCCCCTTCCTGGAACGTTCCCGTTTCTTCCGGGACGGACTGCCGATCCGGACCCCTTCGGTGCGGCGGACCCCGCCCGAGTCCATGAGCCCCCGGGCCAAGACCCACAACTACCTGAACCTGGTGATGGGCGACCTGGAGGTGAAGACGGCGGACCCCCAGGCCCTCTCCATTCTCCTGGACCTGAACGGCAACCTCTGCGAGGGGCTGGGCAGCAATATCTTCGTCGTCCGGGACGGCGAGCTGGCCACGCCCCGGGACCGGTTCGTCCTGGCCGGCATCAGCCGGAGCGTGACCTTCGAGCTGGCCGGGAGTCTGAGTCTTCCGGTCCACCAGATGGACATCGACCTTTACGACGCCTACGCGGCGGACGAGGTCTTCATCACCTCCACCAGTTGGTGCGTCTGTCCGGTCTCGACCATCAACGGGTTTGTGGTGGGCTCGGGCCGGATCCCGGGACCGGTGACGCAGCGGCTTCAGGAAGCGTACAGCGAGCTGGTGGGCATCGACATCGTGCGGCAGTACACCCGCTGGCTGTAACCCGCTTCGCACACCGGGGCCGGTGCCTCATGTCGGCCATGAGAGTCCTCTATCTCACGTCGCAGGGCGAAGATTACCTCCAGGACCAGATCCTGCTGGGACTGCGGGAGTCCCTGGGAGCGCAGGTGCTGGACTATCCCCGAAAAAGCGTCCTGTACCGGAACTGCCCGGTCCCCCGCAAAGAGCTCTACGGCCGGGGGTTCACCATCTGGAAGCTGCTGGAAGACATTCCGCTGGATCGGGGGGACCTGAACCGGCGGATCGAAGACGGCGAGTTCGAGACCCTGATCTTCGGCAACATTTGGCGCCAGCGTCGGGAGTTCCGGGAATTCCGGACGAGGGGATATCTTCGCCGATGGTTCCGGCGGGTGGGATTCCTGGACGGCGAGGACCACAAGCGGATCTATCTCCCGGCCCTGGCCTACGGCCTCTACTTCAAGCGGGAAATCAAGTTGGCGCTTCCTCTTCCCCGCACCCGAAGGATCAACTTCTCCATCCCCGGATCCAAGCTTCGGGCGCGGCCCCTGGAGAAGGACCAACTCTTCGCCCGCCACGTCCAGTGCGAGGAGGCGTACAAGTTGGAGCCGATTCGCAGCCATTGCCGGAAGTCCTACCTGTTCGAGAAGGAGGAGAACTACTACCGGGACCTGGCGCGTTCCCGATATGCGGTCACCATGAAGAAGATGGGGTGGGAGTGCCAGCGCCACTATGAGATCGCCGCCAATCACACGGTCCCCTGCTTCTACCGCCTGAGCCGCAAGCCCCGCCGGTGCGCGCCCCATGGCCTGGTCGATGGAGAGAACGTCCTGGCCTTCGATTCGGCGGGTGAGCTGCAGGAGAAGATCGAGGAGGTTCGCCGCTCCGGACGGTATTCGAAACTGCAGGAGGGGGCGTTCCGGTGGGCGGTCGAAAACAGTTGCCGCCGGGTGGCCGAGGGGTTCTTGAAGAAGTTGGAAAAGATAAACTGAGTGGAAGCGATGCGGCGTCACGGGACTTGTCCGGCAATGGCGATCCTTCTTCTGCTGACCCTCTCCTGGGTCCTCCCCCAGTCCGGCCTCGACCGGGACCTGCTGGGAATGGCCGGGAAGGGGCAGACAGCCATCGTCAAGGTGTTGATCGGGGCGGGCGCCGATCTGAACGTGCGCGATGAGCAGAGCCGGACGGCTCTGATGCTGGCCGCGGCCAACGGACACCGGGAGACGGTCCTGGCGCTGATCGACGCCGGGGCCGAGGTGGAAGCCGCCGACTCCCAGGGGCGAACGGCCAAGGCGCTGGCCGAGGAAGCCGGGCATGCGGTGATCGCCGAGTTGCTGGGAGCCGCAGGCGGCGGAGACAACCCCTGGAACGAGGACAAGGAGCAGAGCCTGGTCCGGGCCACCAGCCTCTTCGACCTGGCCGAAATTCAACGGGAGCAACGGAACTACGCCGAGGCCGAACCGCTCTACGAAAGGGCGCTGGCCATCTACGAGCGGGTGCTGGGACCGGAACACCCGGACGTGGCTGCCAGTCTCAACAACCTGGCGTTGATCCACCGGGCCCAGGGGGACTATTCCAAGGCCGAGGGCCTCTACACCCGGGCGCTGGCCATCGTCGAGAAGGCGTTGGGGCCGGAGCACCCGGACGTGGCCACGAGCCTCAACAACCTGGCGTTCCTGCACCGGCATCTGCACCGTTACTCCCGGGCCGAGGCCCTCTACACCCGGGCCATAGCGATCTACCGGAAGTCGTTGGGAGAGGAGACTCGTCAAGTCGCGGCGGGACTGGAGAATTTGGCCGACCTGCACCGAATCCAGGGAAAACCGGACCGGGCCGAGCCTTACTACCGCCAAGCCCTGGCCGTCTACGAAAAAATCCTGGGACCGGAACACCTGCAGACGGCTCCCAGCCTCTTCTCCCTGGCCGAGCTTCATCGAGTCCAGGGCAAGTTCGGCGAGGCCGAGCCCCTTTACCGGAGAGCCATCGGCATCTACGAGAAGGTCCTGGGACCGGAGCATCCCGACGTGGCCAGGAGCATTGGCGGCCTGGCCGAACTCTACCGGGCGCAGGGGAAACTCTCTGAAGCCGAACCCCTCTTCAAGCAGGCACTGGAGATTTCCCGGAAGGCTCTGGCGCCGGGGCACCCACAGGTGGCCTGGAGCCTGGGAAACCTGGGATTTCTCTATCGGGACCAGCAGAGGTACGCCGAAGCGGAGCCGCTCCTGCGGGAGGCCCTGGAGATCGGCAAGCAGAGCCTGGGACCCGGCCACGCCCTGGTGACGGCGATCCGGAAGGCGTATACCCAACTATTGCAACGACGCCGCAATTGAGCAGCGTTCCCGGCAGGCACAGCCGACCGCAATTCGGGGAGTAAGAGGGCCCCCACAAGGGGTGCCCCGACAATGCCGGCGTCGAGGCAAAGAAAAACCGTAGGCGCCGCGCCTCCTGGCCGCTATCCCACCAGGGAGGCGGCGACGGCGTTGGAGGCGATTCCCAGTTCCCGGTCGCAGTAGGGCTTGTTGCTGAACAGGGTCATGAAGAGGCCGGTGTCGGGGTCGGCCCAGACCGAGCAACCCGTCACCCCATAGTGGCCGTATGCCCGCGGTGAGACCAGGCTTCCCATGAACTTGAAGTGCCCGTTGTCCCGCAGTTGCCAACCCAGGCCCGTGGAGTAGGCGATCCGGTGAGCCTGGCTCAGACCGGGGAGCCGCGGGATCCGGTTATCCGTCATCATCCGGACCGTGGCCGGGCTGAAGATGCGCACTCCCCGGTAGACGCCGCCGTTCAGGAGCATCTGGAGAAACCGGGCATAGTCCCGCACCGTTGAGAAGAGCCCGCCCCAGGGGTTGGCCAGGCGGTGGAAGTAGTCGGTGTTCCAGTTGCTCACCGCCGCTGCCAGATCGGGAGGCAGGACACAGTCGGAGATCCGGCTCCGGTCCTGACCGGTCCGGCCCAGGAAGGAGTCGGGCATTCCCAGGGGCCGGAAGAACGCCTTTTCCAGGAAATCCGGGGTGGGCATGCCGCTGGCGCGGCTGATCGCTTCGCTCAAGAGGAGGAAGCCGGCGTTGCAATATTTGACTGCGGTGCCGGGTGCGAAGTCGAACGTTTTCCGTTTGAACATTTCGCGGAGGAACCGGTCCAGGGGTTGGCGAGTGGCCCGGAATTCCTGGTTGCGGGGGATGGAACCGAAACCGGAGGTGTGGGTCATGAGGTGGAGGAGGCGGATTCCGTGCTGTTCTTCCGCCACTTCCGGAATGATCTCGTGGAGGGACTGGTCGAGTTCCAGGAGGCCCCGTTCGATCAGTAAGCAGGCGGCGCCGGCGACGATGGGCTTGGTGCAGGAGGCGATGAGGAAGATGGTGTCGGGGCGCACGTCCGGCGCGCCGAGGGTGCCCATTCGGCCGAAGGCTCGGGGAGCGAGGGTGCGGTCGCCACGGCCGATCAGGATGGCGGCGCCGTATTCGGGGCGGGGGGAGAGCATGCGCTGGACCAGGGCGTAGGCGCGGTCGAGGCGGTTGGGGTCGAGGCCCAGGTCTTGGGGTTGGGCGTGGGGCGCTGGTTGGGATGTGGCCCGGAGGGGCCGAGGCGCGGCCAGGAGTATTGGGCTGGAGCCGATGCGGCTGAGGAAGAGGCGTCTGGTGGAAGGTTTTGGGGTCATGGAGATCCTGGGAAGAAGAATAATGGGGGGAAAGAAAAGAGAAAAGAGAAAAGAGGGAAGAAGAGAGAGGTGATTGGAGATTGTCGATGAATTGGATTTTCTCGGTTACTTGAAGTGCGGAGGGGGGCTATCGCCCCCCTATGCCCCCCCATCGGCGACAGGAAAGTCGCCGCTCCTATTGGAAATCGCGGCTTTTGAGGCGGATTGCGGTTTTGTCCAGCTTGGGCCTCCAGATTTTGTCGACCACCAGGTGGGTGACTCCCTCCGCCGCCTGGAGATTGCCGGTGACCCCCATGCAGGAGAGGGTCTTGGCCAGGACGGAGTAGCGCTCGAAGGTCTGTTGCCAGATGACCAGGTTCACGAACCCCGTCTCGTCCTCCAGGGTCATGAAGGTGACGCCCCGTGCGGTCCCCGGGCGCTGGCGGCAGATGACCATGCCCGCGTAGCGGACCCGGCAGCCGTCCGGCATCCGGTTGAGTTGGCGGGCGGTGGGCAGTCCCCAGGCGGTGAGAACGGGCCGCAACGGTTTCAGGAGGTGGGCCTGGGAGCTGTGGCTGGTGACCCGATGATCCCAGACGATGCTCTCCAAGCGGCTCAGAGGGGGGAACGGAGGCGACGGAGTGCGGCTGCCCAATGGTAACGGAGGAGGCTGCCGGCCGGCGCGGCCCTGGATCTGCCAGAGCGCGCTCCGGCGGTCCAGGCCGAAGCACTCGAAGGCGCCGGCCTCGGCCAGGGTCTCCAGCTTGTCCCGGCGGAGCCCGCTCCTCCGGACGACGTCCGGAAGATCGCTGAAGGGGGACTGCCGGGCGGCCTCGTCCAACCTGTCCCAGTCCCCTTCCCCCATCCCCTTGACGTAGCGCAGCCCCATGCGGACCGCGAACCTGGAGGGTCGATCGGGAGCGGCCGGAGACGGGACCAGAGTGCAGTCCCAGCGGCTTTCGAGAATGCTGACGGGCCGGATCTCGATTCCATGGATCCGGGCGTCGTTGACGATGGTGGAGGGAGAGTAGAAGCCCATGGGCTGGGCGTTCAGCAGGGCGCAGGTGAACTCCGCCGGATAGTGGCACTTGAGATAGGAGGTGGCATAGGCGATATGGGCAAAGCTGGCGGCATGGCTCTCGGGGAAACCGTAGTCGCCGAATCCGCGGATCTGCTGAAAGACGCGCTCGGCGAACTCCTTCCGGATGCCCTTTCTCACCATGCGGGACACCAGCCTTTCATGGTGCCGCTCGATCCGTCCCGAACGCCGCCAGGCCGCCATGTCCCGCCGCAACTGGTCGGCCTCACCCGGCGTGTAGTCGGCGGCCACCATGGCCAGTTGCATCACCTGCTCCTGGAACAGGGGGATCCCCAGGGTCTTCTTGAGGACGGGAACGAGGCAGGGGTGGGGATATTCCACCGCTTCCTCCCCTTTGCGCCGCCGCAGGTAGGGATGAACCATGCCTCCCGTGATCGGTCCGGGACGGACGATGCTGATCTCGATCACCAGGTCGTAGTAGTTGCGCGGCTTGAGGCGGCCCAGCATGGCCATCTGGGCTCGGCTCTCGATCTGGAACACTCCCACCGTATCGGCGCGGCAGACCATGTCGAAGGTGGCCGCGTCCTCCCTGGGGAGGGTGGCCAGGGAGAGGCTCCGGCGGCGGTGCCGGCGCAGGAGATCGAAGCAGAGGTGCAGGTGGGTGAGGGCGCCCAGCCCCAGCAGGTCCACCTTGAACAGGCCCGCCTGCTCCACGTCCTCCTTGTCCCACTGGATGACGGTCCGGCCCTCCATGGTGGCGTTCTCGATGGGCACCAGGTCGTGGACGGGCCGGTGGCCCAGCAGGAAGCCGCCGGGATGGATGGAGAGATGGCGGGGGAAATCCTGAATCTCCTGCACCAGATCCACCAAATGTCCCAGGGTCGTGCTCCGGGAGTCGAGTCCGGCCTGCTCCACCAGTTCCTGGCCCCAGCGTTCGTGGGAGACCAGCTTGGCCAGGCGGTCCAGGCTGGTGGCCGAGATCCCCAGCACCTTTCCCACTTCCCGGATGGCGGACCGGCAGCGGTAACGGACCACGTTGGACACCATGGCGGCGCGGTCGCGTCCGTACTTCCGGTACACGTGCTGGATCACCTCTTCCCGGCGGTTGTGCTCGATGTCCAGGTCGATGTCGGGCGGCTCGGCCCGCTCCCGGGACAGGAACCGCTCGAAGAGGAGGCTCACCTGGGTCGGGTCCACGCTGGTGATTCCCAGGGCGAAGCAGACGGTGGAGTTGGCTGCCGACCCCCGTCCCTGGCAGAGGATGCCGCGGCGGCGGCAGTACTCGACGATCTCGTGCATGGTCAGGAAGTAGCCCTCGTACTCCAGCTCCCGGATCAGGTCCAGCTCCTTCTCCAACTGCGGGACCTGGCTCCGGAACTTGCCTCCCAGGCGGCGCTCGGCCCCCTCGAAGGTCCGGCGGCGCAGATACCGGCTGGAGTCCATTCCCTCCGGCAGGCTTTCCAGGGGATAGCGGTAACGCAGCTCCTGGAGCGAGAAGGAGCAGCGGGCGGCCACTTGGCGGGTCCGCTTGACCGACTCGGGATCGTCGGCAAAGAGGCGGGCCAGGTCGTCCGGACTCTTCAGGGCATGCTGGTCGTTGGGCCGGATGAGGCGGCCGGCCGCGGACAGGGTCACTCCTTCCCGGATGCAGGTCAGGACGTCCTGCAGGCGGCGGCGGCCGGGACAGTGGTAGAGCACCTCCACGGCGGCCACCGTGGGCAGTCCGAACCGGTCCGCCAACTCCCGGAGCCGGACCTCCCACAGCACCTCCTCCGCCCGGCGGTGCCTGGGGATCAGGACGTAGAGGCGATCCTGAAAAGCGGCTTGGAGCCGCTCCAGGACAGGTTCCGGTTCGGTCCGGGCGTGGGACCCGGGGTCCGCCGGCGGGATCCCCCAGAGGGAGATCAGGCCGGGACTGTGCCGGCAGACCTCCCGCCAACCCAGCCGGCATTCTCCCTTGGAGGAACGGAGGTGCCCGCCGGTCAGCAGGCGGCAGAGATTGCGGTAGCCCTCCCGGTCCTGGACCAGGAGCAGAAGCTCCGATCCGTCTTGGAGGTCGACCTGGGAACCCACGATCAGTTGGATGCCCAGGCGGCGGGCGCGGACATGGGCCCGGACGATGCCGTACACCCCGTTGCGGTCGGTGAGAGCCAGGGCGGGAAGCCCCTGCTCCCGGCAGGCCTCCACCAGCTCCTCGGGATGGCTGGCTCCTTCCAGGAAGGAGTAGTTGCTCTTGCACCAGAGGGGGACATAGAGCTGGGGAGCGGCGGCTTTCTTGCCGCCGGACTGGAGCGGCGGCTTTCCTGCCGCCGACTGGGAGCGGCGCCTTTCTTGCCGCTGACTGGGAGCGGCGGCTTTCCTGCCGCCGGACTCCGGAGTCACGGCAGGACAGTGGGAGATGGGGGAAGGGGAAAATGGGCGCATCAGGAAATCAGGGGGAAAAAGAATGGGCGGTAGGAAAACCGCCCCTCCAGTGGGCGACAGGAAAGTCGCCCCTCCAATAGGCGGCAGGAATACCGCCCCTCCTCACTCGACTCGGCCCTGGGAGTACCAGCGTTGCCGCTTCTGGTCGTAGTAGACCCAGAGGGTCTCTCCCCGGCCGGTGTCGACGAACCGGTAGTCCCGCCTGACCTCCCGGCTCCACCACCCTCCGTTGATGAGATAGCCCAACAGACGCCCCAATCCCGGGGATCGCTTCCACCGGCCCGCCGACTCCAAGGGAGACCGTTTCAGGAGCCGGGGGCGGGCGTGGGCGCGCCGCACCAGGGGGCGCAGGGAGACCGGACGGGGAGTGGCCGCCTTGAGCTTCTCCAGGGGCCGCCACTCGGAACGGGCTTCCGGCAGATGCCCCGATTTGAGCCGGGCCGAGAGCACCGAATCGGGGCCGAACTCGGCCCGGATCCGGGCCAGAGCGCGCAGGGCCGCCTCCAGGTTCCGGCGCGGTTTCCGTTGCAGGAGGCTCAGCACCTGGGGAGAGGTGGACACCCCCTCCACCTCCAGGGAAAGCTCCACCGGAGGAACCGGCAGGGAGAGGCTCTCCAGGCGCAATCGGACCAGGTCCAGCAGGACCGAAACCTTCAAGGTGGGCCGGGCCGGCTGAATCTGCTCGAGGCGGCGGTCTCCGTCCTCCAGCAGAAGCTCCAACCGGAGGACGGACACCTTCCGGCCCCTGTCCGCCGCCGCCATCAGCAAGGGGTCCAGCAACTGCTTGATCCGGAAAAGGAGCCTGGACGCGTTGGTTTCGGGCTCCTCCAGCTCCGTCCGGACACGGAGAGGCTCGGGGATCACTCGGGGCTGGAGCGGCAGCGAAAGCTCGCCCGCCGCTAGACGGTAGAGGGTCCAGGCCTGCCGGCCCAGATGCCGGTCGATGCCGCTTTGGGGAAGGTCCAGGAAGTCTCCGACGGTGTGAATCCCCAGCTTCTCCAGCCGGTCGCGCAAACCCGGGGCGATCCCCAGATGCTGCAGGCGCACCTTGCGGCTGCAGACCTCCTCCATCTCGAAGGAGGGGAGCACCGTCACCCGGTTCTCCGACTTGGCGATGGCATAGCTGCCGAAACGGCTGAAACCGACCACGATGCTCGCCGGCAGCTCCTCCCGGGAGAGGCGGACGGCCATCTGCCGGGTCCAGTTCTCGAAGGAGCCGTAGAGCTTGTCGAGTCCGCCGGCATCGATCCAGAAGACCCCGGGCTCGTCTTGGGAGGGCTCGACCCCGGGGCTGAAATCGGCCAGCAGCTCGTGCACCTGCCGGACCGCGGACTCGATCTCCTTCCCGGACACCGTGCCCGCACACAGGTTCCGATCCAGGGAGAGGCCGGAGGCATAGCGCATCCCCGGCCGAATGCCGGACCCCGCAGCCGCGGAGTTGACCCAGAGGATGGGACTCTGGGGTTTCTCCTGCTCCACCACCGCCACCGGCCTCCGCCTCCACTCCGGATGCCTCTTCACCAGGAGCTGCAGCGGCAGCGCCCGGATGTTAATGCAGGCCGTCCGGTCCACGGCAGACCTCGGTGTGGCTCCAACTTGGGCCATGAAGCCGGTCCTTCAGAATCTCGATCCGGTACTGGAAGCGGTCGACCTCCAGACGGCGGCAGGAGGTCTGCCCCCGCAACGAAACCATGGACCCCAGCGAAGGCGCGCTCCGGGCCTTGGAGGTCAGGCAGAGGAGGGCGGCATCGTGGGTCCGCGCCTGCCGGGCCAGGCGCGTCTGCAGCGGCACCGAAATGGTGGAGTTGAAGTTCAGGTCCATCACGATCAGGCCGAAGGCGCCCGACCTCAGGAGCCGGTCCGCCGCGCGCCCCGCGGACTGGGCGTCGGGGACGCGAATCACCACCAGGGCATCCAGGTCCACGCCGTTCCCGGCTGCGTCCGGGACGAAGAAGGTGTCCGGCCCGGCCGCGATCCAGGCTGCCGGCTCCTCCTCCATCTGTGCATCCAGCACCAGGCGAAAGGCGGACGTCAGCAGCGCGGCTCCGGAAATCGAGGAGAGCTCGCAGAGGCGGCCGGCCAACTGCTCCCGGGACCAGAGCGGAGTTTCCGTTCGCGGCGTCGCCGCCGCCCAGTCGAGGCGGGTCCTGAGACCCCGAAGATCGATGGCTTGCAAGGCTGACATGCTTCCTCCTCCCATGAGTCGCGGCCTGCGGCCACGTTCACCGCGGACTTCTATTCCAGACTCCTTCTGACTTCGATGACCTTGCCCAGGATCGAGAACGGCTCTCCGTCCGCCCGAGGGACGATGGGCTCGAAGGCGTCGTTCTCCGGATGCAGCTCGACCCGGCCCTGCTCCTCCCGGTACCGCTTGACGGTCGCCTCTTCACCCACCAGGGCCACCACGATCTCCCCCGGCCTGGCGGCCGGCTGCCGGCGGACGATCACGGTGTCCCCCGGCAGGATGCCGGCCCGGGTCATGCTCTCCCCCCGAACGGTCAGGGCGAAGATCTCCCGGTCGTCGAACCGGGCCTTCTGCACCAGGAGATAATCGCCCGGGTCCTGCAGGGCCGTGGTCAACTCCCCCGCCTGGACCCGGCCCAGCATGGGGATCAGCCGGGAGGAGCGGACCCGCCCCAACTCCGGCAGGCGGTGGGACCGGGCCTTGCCCGAGTCCTTGACCAGCTTCCCCTCGGCCACCAGCGCCTCCAGGTGCTGGCGCGCCGACTGGACCGCCCGGAACCCGAAGGCCCGCTGCACCTCCCGGACGGTGGGCGGCGATCCGTTCAGGATCCTCTCCCGCACGAATTCGTAGACCTTTTTGCGCGTCTCCCCAGGCGGCGTATAGGCCATGTCTCCCTCCCTGGCCGGAAAAGTGACCGGAAAAACCAGGAACGGAAAGAATAACAGACATTTGTCTGTTATATCAAGCGTCTTTTGATTTTGGGGACTTTTCCCATTTTTCCGGAGGTTCAGGACGTAGGGGCACCCCTTGTGGGTGCCCTCTTTCGTTCCCGCATCAATCGACGGCCCATAGAGGGCGACCACAAGGGTCCACAGAGGGCGACCACGTCGCCCCTACATTGGAAAATTCGACCGATGCCACTTAACGATTTAATCTATATTGCAAGTCGATTTCGGATATTTCCATGATCGAATCGTCCATTACCAGGAAGGGCCAGACGACACTCCCCAAGATCGTGCGAGAGACGCTCGGTCTAAAGGTTGGGGACCGGGTGCGCTACGTCATTTCCGAGGGCACGGTGCAAATTCTGCCGGTGCGTCCCATCGGCCGGCTCTTCGGCGCGCTCAGGCATGGCGGGTCCGTCATCGGCGTTGAGGAAATGGACCAAGCCGTAGCCGATAGGGCAGTTGAGGAGTGATCACGCTCAACACCAACGATCTCGTCCGTCATCTGGCGCTCAACCAGGCTGATCAGACGGGCGGGGCGGGATTTTCCGATGCCGTCGGGGACGCGGCCGTTCCGGGCCCGGCGGCCGGCGAGCGGAGGCGGAAGGACGAAAGCCTCTTCCGCATCGACGCCCAGAGTCACATGGTCCCGCCTCCCGTCCTAGAGTTCATGATGACCCGGGACACCCTCCCCCGGGCCTACGAGCAGGAGGGCGCCTACTACACCCTCACGGGGGAATGGCGCCGGCGCGTCCGGCCGCAACACCTGGACGTGGATGCCAAGATCGCCGACATGGACCGGGCCGGCATCCGGACCGCGGCCCTCAGCATCAACGACCCCGGACCCGAGTGCTTCGGTGCCGACGGCCCCAAGGTGGCCCGGCTGGCGCACGATTTCATCGGAGACGCCGCCGAGTCGTATCCGGGACGTTTCTTCGGGCTGGCGACGCTGCCGCTCCATCACATGGAGGAATCACTCAGGGAGCTGGACCGCTGCGTGGACCAGCTCGGCTTCCGCGGCATCCTGCTCTACTCGAACCTGGCGGGCCGTTTTCCCGACGAAGAGGAGTTCCGGCCCCTGTTCAAACGGGCCGAAGAGATGGGCATTCCCATTTTGCTCCATCCCGCTTACCCCATGACGTACGACGCCGTGAAGGGCCGCTCCCTGGTGGGCGGCCTGGGGTTGATGTTCGACACCACCATCGCCCTGGCCCGGATCATCCTGGCCGGGATCCTGGACCGCCACCCCCGGCTCAAGCTGCTCTGCCCCCACGTGGGCGGTGCGCTGCCCTATCTGGTCGGCCGCATGGACCACCAGACCCAGGTGCTCAAGCGGGGCGCGGAGAACATCAACCGGCCGCCCAGCGAGTACCTGCGCCAGATCTATCTCGACACCGTCTCGCCCATCGCCCTGGCCATCCGTTACGGCTACGACTTCACCGGTCCCGACCGGCTGCTCTACGCCAGCGACCACCCGTGGGTGGATCCCAACCTCATCGTGTCGAAAATCGACAGCCTCGGGCTGCCGGCCGCGGATCTGGAGAAGATCTACGCCGGCAACGCGAAAAAGCTCTTCCAGCTATGAAACCGGCGGCTCGCCGTTCGCAGGCGGCGTCTGAAGCACGAACTCCATCCGGATCTTCCGGATACCGGTTTCGGCTTGCCGTCTGCAGCGGAACGTTTCAGGGGTGGAGCTTTGCCGAGGCCTGCAAAGGGGCGGTCCGGACCGGCTACGAAGGGATCGAGATCGCGCCTCATCTGCTCTCGGACGATCCCAATTCCCTCTCAGCCGCCCGGCGCACAGAGCTGCGGGACATCCGCGAGTCGGAAGGACTCCTCTACGCCGGGCTGCACAACATGCTCAAGGCCCCCCGCCGGCTTCACCTGACGACTCCGGACCGGTTCCGGCGGAAGAAGAGCTGGGACTACTTCCGGGGCCTCGTCGACCTGTGCGCCGACCTGGGCGACGGCGGCCTGATGGTCCTGGGCTCGGCCCGGCAGCGGGACACGGTGGACGGAGCGACACGCCGAGAGGCCAGGGGCCGCCTGGCCGAGGGTTTGGCGGCGATGGCGCCTGACGCCGAGGCGCGCCGGGTGAAGATCCTCCTGGAGCCTCTGGCGCCGCATCTCTGCAACGTGGTCAACAACCTGGAGGAGGCAGTCGCTATCGTGGACCAGATCGGCAGCCCGGCGGTGCAATCCATGTTCGACACCCACAACGCCGTCGGCGAGACCCTGCCTCACGGTGAAGCGATCCGGAAATACGACCGCTACATCGAGCACGTCCACGTCAACGAGCTGGACGGCCGTCATCCGGGCACGCGCAACTACGACTTCAGGCCGGTCCTGCAAGCGTTGAAGGATCTTGCCTATCCGGGCTGGGTATCACTCGAGGTGTTCCACTTCGATCACGGCCCCGAAAACATCGCGCGAGATTCGGCGAGGTTCATCAGGGATCTGGAGAAGAAACTAGTCTAGTGACCGGACAGCAGCCAACGGTTTGACCAAGCTGTCATTCTTCCAGTGGAGACAGGGCCCGCGACGATGCTCGTAGAAGTGCATTCTCCGCAATTTCCGCGGAGATTACAGGCTGTAGTCTCCGCAGAAGACAATTATGCACCGCAATTTGTGCGTCGAAAAACACCAACAAGTGACACAGTCTCCGAGCACGCGGGCTACTGACAACCCTTGACCACACTGTATTGTGCTTTCATATCCATGTCTATGCGGTCATAATGACAGCATAATGGTACAGATCACCATCAGACGTGTCCCCGAAAGGGTGCGAGACGAACTCGCGGCGCGCGCAGCTTTGCGGCGCCAATCCATGCAGGAATTTCTGCGTCAGGAGTTGGAACGGATCGCATCCCGGCCGTCCCTGGACACATGGCTTCAACGGGTTCGTGAGCGGAAGGAAGCGGCGGGCACCCGCGTACGACCCTCCAGCATTTTGCGGGCCCGGAATGCGGACCGGACGTGATCATCGTCATCGATGCGTCCGTTCTGGTTGCGGCCCTGGTCGACTCGGGACGCGAAGGGGTGTGGGCGGAGTCGATGGTGGCCGAAAGCTCTCTGGCTGGTCCGGAATTGGTCCTGGCGGAGGTGAGCAACATCTTGCGCCGGTTGGAACGTATCCGGGAAATCTCAAGGCTCGAGGCCAACAGCGCACAGCGTGATCTGCTTCAACTCGATCTGGACCTATTCCCATTCGCGCCGTTCGCTGACCGTGTGTGGGAACTTCGGGGCAACTTGACAAGCTACGATGGGTGGTACGTAGCTTTGTCCGAAGCGTTGGGGTGTCCACTGGTGACACTTGACCGGAAGCTCAAGCGGGCCACCGGCCCTGCCTGCGAAATCCTCATTCCACCCGGTTGACTCGCGTCGAAGGGTGAATTCGCTGACTCCTGTGGAAAAGTCTGTGGGAAAAGTGTGAGCATCCACGTTGGCTGTTGTGGAAAGGTTTGAACCCGTATTTCTCACCGGGTCGCCTGTAGTGGGTGCCGAGGTCTTCTCGCGCCTCAGGACCATGGGGCGCTATCGGGTCTTTGACTCGTCCCGCCAATGCGGATCAAGCGCCCGGCCAGTTCCAGTGCGTCCACCGGCCAGAAGCACTTCGGACGAGGCCGGTGGACGTTGGGCCGCCCGGCCTCGGGCCGGCAGTTGAGCAGGCGGCCGGCCCATTGGTCCGGGATGGCGTCCCGGCCGTAGACGGCGCCCAGGAGAGCCCCGCAGATGGCCGCGTTGGTGTCGGTGTCACCGCCCCGCATGACCGTGTCCACCACCGCCTCTTCCAGACCGGACGCGTGCGTAAGCTGCCAGAGGGCGTTCTGAAACGCCTTCAGGACCCAACCCTGTTGGGAGACGTAGTCGGACGGGGGCGATTCGCCGGCGCGGTGGACGGTTTCCAGAAGACTGTCCTCCACCCCAAGATCCTTGGCCCAGCCGGCGACGAGCCGATAGAGGTCCTTCGGGTCGCATTCGGCACGAATGGCTTGGGAGACCGCCATTGCGAAGAGGGCGTTGGCCTGCAGGCAGACCGGGTGCGGATGAGTGAGCGCCGCGTCCTGGCGCGCCCACTCGGCGACCTGGGACAGATCGTGGCGGGCTCCGAAGATTCCCAAAGGGCTGATCCGCATCAGGGCGCCGTTGGCCTGGCTGTCCGGATCGGGCCGGCCTCGGAGACCGCGGTGGATGGTGCCGCCGCAGTCGAAGGGTCCGGACTCCAACCAGAAGACGTAAGCCTGACGGGCCCGCTCGGGATCGTAGCTTCCCTGCTCCGCCAGCATCCGGGCCAGCAGCAACGCCATTTCGGAATCGTCGGTGGGTTGTCCGGCGATGGTGTTCCAGGTCCCGCCGTCGGCCAGCTCCCGGACGCCGCCGGGGTATTGCATGCGGATTTCTTGCGGAGTCCGGAATTCCACCAGGCTGCCGAGGGCGTCTCCGGCGAGCTGGCCCAGCAGGCATCCCCGGGCCCGGGAGAGGGCGCCGGGGTCTACGGATTCAGGGTGGGTTTCGGTCATCTGGTCTGCGTCAATATAACAAGGAGATCCGGATGAATTATTGAGGATGGCCGGTGAAGAAAACGGGGGACAAGACTGTCCCCCCTCCTAGGAGTCTGCGCCGTAGAAACAGCGTCTCATAATGATGGGAGAATGCACGACGGAGGTACTGGATGCCGCCGACGTTTCGTCCCTATCAACCGAAGCAGAAGCTACTGTTACCGCCGGACCTGCGGGAGTGGTTGCCGGAGGGCCATTTGGCGTACCACGTGAGCGATCTGGTGGATGGACTGGACCTGACGGCGTTTTACGCACCGTATGAAGGGGATGGACGGCGTAACACGCCGTATGAGCCGCGGATGATGGTGAAGCTGCTGGTCTACGGTTACG
This sequence comes from Acidobacteriota bacterium, assembly GCA_965116695.1. GTDB lineage: Bacteria > Acidobacteriota > UBA6911 > RPQK01 > JAJDTT01 > JAJDTT01. The sequence goes on along the minus strand of OZ220706.1, from coordinate 4,083,538 downwards.
CGACGGGGGTGTTTTCGTCTCGGCGGATCGCGAAGAAGCTGGAAGAGGACGTGGCGTTTCGGATGCTGGCGGCGGGGAACTTTCCGGCGCATCGGACCATTTGCGAGTTTCGTCGCCGACACTTGGAGGACTTCCGGAAGCTGTTCGTGGAGGTGGTGAGGTTGGCCGGGGAGCTGGGGTTGGTGACGTTCGGAAAGCTGTCGATCGATGGGACCAAGGTGCGGGCGAATGCGAGCAAACGCAAGGCGATGACGTACGAGCGGATGGAGCGGGCGGCCCGGCGTCTGGAGGCGGAGATCCGAGACCTGATGGGGCGAGCGGAGGAGATCGATGCCGAGGAAGATGCTCGCTACGGGGAGGATCAGCGGGGAGACGAGATCCCCCAAGAGTTGCGGCGGCGCCAGGATCGACTGGCGGCGATTCGGGCAGCCCAAGCGCGGCTGGAGGCCCGGCAACGGGCGGCGGACGACGCCCGGGGACGGAAACCGGGACAGGATCGGAATCCGAAGGGCGGGCGACCGTACAAACGAGCTTATGGAGAACCGGATCCGAAGGCGCAGAGCAACTTCACGGATCCGGAGAGCGGGATCATGAAGACCAGCACGGAAGGGTACCAGCAGTGCTACAACCCGCAGGTGACGGTCGACGGGGAGAATCAGTTGCTGGTGGCGAACGAAGTCACGGCCAACGCGAGTGATCAAGGTCAGATGATCGCGCAATTGGACGCGGTGCAGGCGACGTATGGGGAAGTCCCGGAGACGGTCCTGGGGGATGCCAACTACGCCAACGAACGGGACTTGGCCGAGCTGGAGGCACGGGGGATCGACGGGTATGTAGCGCTGGGCCGAGAGGGGAAGCTCCCGACCCAGACCGGAGATCCGAAGCGAGCACCGGCGACGAAGCGGATGGCGGAGAAATTGGTGACGGAGGCCGGGCGGGCGACCTACGGGACGCGCAAATGGCTCTCGGAAGCGCCCCACGGCTGGATCAAAGAGGTGTTGGGATTTCGGCGTTTCAGCGTTCGAGGACTCCAAAAAGTGCAAGGGGAGTGGGACTTGGTCTGTCTGGCGCTGAACGTCAAGCGGCTGCAAGCCTTGATGGCAACGTAAATGAGGAGTCTTGCGCTGGAAATGGCCCTCCACGGGACCTCAACCGAACCCTTCGCCACGGTCAGGCCCAATCCGAACCGGTTTTCTTGTCGAAATAGTGGGGCCTCGGTCGTGGATCCGTCCTGCCCACCGGAAATTTATGCCCGGCAGGGTTCATCGAAGCAAAGATCACCGGCCCGCGTCGTTACGCAGGTCTTCTGCGGCGCAGGCTCCTAGCCGATGTAGAGGAACTCGTTGGTGAGGAACAGCAGGTGGCAGAGGCTCTCCAGGGCCTTCTTCTCGGCGTGTGCCGGCTCGGCGTTGGCTTTGAGGTAGAGATCTGTCTGGCGAGTCAGATGCGCCCGGGCGATCTGAGCCTCCTCGGCTGAGGGCCGGCGGGAGAGAGCCAGCAGGTAGGCTTTCTCGATCGCCTCGTCCGGATCGCCGTTGGACAGGCCGGCGACTCGCTGGGCGAAGGCCCGGGCGTTCTCGACGACGAAGTCGTCGTTCATCAGCGTGAGCGACTGGAGCGGCGAGACCGAGTTCAACCGCCGGCTGCAGTTAGTCTGCATGATGGGAGCGTCGAAGGTCTCCAGGAATCCCAACGGGAAGTAGCGCCGGGCGAGCAGGTAGACGCTGCGCCGCCAGACTCCCGTGGCCTGGGCGTCAGCCGGGTCACCCGGCGAATCGGTGTGCGGGTTCAGCGTCTTCAGGCCGTCGGCCATCAGCGGTCCCTCGACCGCAGGGCCCCCCATGGTCCAGTCCAGCTTCCCGCTGGCGGCCATGATGGAGTCGCGCAGGATCTCCGCTTCCAGCCGGCGCAGGTTCATGCGCCACAAGAGCCGGTTTTCCGGGTCCGCCCGGAGCGCGGGGGAACCGGCCGGAGGCCCCTCGGACGATTGCCGGTAGGCCGTGGAGGTCATGATCAGCTTGTGGAGCTTCTTGACGCTCCAGCCCTGCCGCACGAACTCCACCGCCAGCCAATCCAGCAGTTCGGGATGGGACGGAGGCTTGCCCTGCTTCCCGAAATTGTCCTGGGTCTCCACGATGCCGCGCCCGAAGTGATGCTGCCACACCTGGTTCACGAACACCCGGGCGGTGAGGGGATGGTCGGGCTGTGTCAGCCAGCGGGCGAACGCCAGACGGTGGCCGCTGGTCTCCCCCTTGGTCTCCGGCGGCCGGACCGCATCGGTCTCTCCGGGCCGGCTGACGACCTCCAGGAAGCCCGGCCGGACCCGCGGCCCCGGACGCTCGACCTCGCCGCGCTGCAGCAAGCGGATCTTCGGTGGCGCCGCCAGGTCCCACAGGGCCTGGATCTTGTCCCAGGAACGGCGGTAGCCGTCCAGGATCTTGAGCCGTTCGGTCAACTTATTATGGCTGGCGAGGTGCTCCTCGCTCAGAGCCTTGACCACTTCCTCCGGGGTGACGGTCAGTTGTTCCTCGAATTTGGAGGCCAGGAACTTCTGCACCTCGGTCCGGTCGGCCTCGGGTGTGGCCAGGGCCTCTTTCGTCTCGGGGCGGATGTTTTCCGGCAGTCCCTCAAGCTTGCCGTCCAGCAGTTTGTCGCGGTAGGGGCGGTGGATGGCCTCGAGCCGCTCCTTGAGCTTGGCCGCGGGCTTGTCGATCTCGGCGTTGTGGCGCTCGATTGCCTCCTGCTCCCGCTTGGAGACGCTGGGCAGGTGATGGTTCTTGGGCTGCAGCCAGCGCACCGGGTTGTAACCGGTGGCGAAGACGGAGAGCAGGCGGTAGTAGTCCCGCTGCGGGATGGGATCGTACTTGTGGCTGTGGCAGCGGGCGCAGCCCATGGTCAACCCCATCAGGCCGGTGGAGACCTTCTCCATCAGGTGGAAGAGGACGTCGTACCGTTCGCCCACCAGGTTCACCACGTCCTGGTCGGTGCGGTCGAAGACGGAGCGCAGATAGCCCGTGGCCACGAGCTTGTCCAGGATCTCCGGGGTGTAGGTCTCGGCCGAGCGCCAGTCCACCAGCTCGTCACCGGCCAACTGCTCCACCAGGAACCGATCGTAGGGCATGTCCTGGTTGAAGGCCCGGATCACCCAGTCGCGGTAGCGCCACATCCCGTCGACGACGATGACGTTGTCGACGGCGGAGTCGAACCCGGAGACGTCGCTGTAGCCGGCCGCATCCAGCCAGTGCCGGCCCCACCGCTCGCCGTAGTGCTTCGATTCCAACAGCGTGTCGATGAGCCTATCGTAGGCGTCCGGTCGCTTGTCATCGAGGTAGCCCCGGATGTCTTTCGGAGAAGGGGGCACGCCGATCAGGTCCAGCCAGGCGCGCCGCAGCAACGTGAGCTTGGACGCGTCGGGCGAGAATCCCAGCCCGTCGGATTCGAGCCGTTGCAGCAGGAAGGCGTCAATCGGCGTCCGGACGCGCTTCCGGTTCTTCACCTTTGGAACGGGTGCGGACTCGGGCGTCCGGAAGGACCAGAATTGGCGATCCTCTTCGGTCACCGGCGGCGCTTCGGCCGGGTTGAAGGTGGTGCGCTCCGCGTGGGGCCTCAGGAGCCGGAAGTCCGAAGTGTCGATCCAGCGGGCCAGGGTGCGGATCTCGCCGTCGCCGAGCGGCTTACCCATGCCCGGGGGCGGCATCTCGCCAGAGGTCAACTTGCGGATCAGGATACTCTTGATGGAACCCAGGTCGGAAATCACGGGACCGCTTTCGCTCCCCTTCAACACCGACTGCACCGTGCGCAGGTCCAACCCGCCCATGGGCTGGTCCGAGGCATGACAGGCGAAGCAGCGGTCCTCGAAGATGGGAAGCGCCAACTCATGGAACCGTGCGGTCTCCTCTTTCGTCTTGGCGGCGATAATCGCTTCCTCATCCGAGGGCGCGCCCGCCTCAATCCAGCGCCGGACGGTGTCGATCTCCGCATCGGTGAGCTTCAGGTTGAACGCGGGCGGCGGCATCATTCGCTTGGAGACCTTCCGGTAGAGAAGGCTTTCCTCGGGCGCGCGCTTCTCCACCACCGGACCTTCATGGCTGCCGCGCAGAACGGAGGTGGCCGTGCGCAGATCCAGTCCGACCATGGCGGTGCCGCCATGGCAACTGTAGCAATTGGTCTTGAAGATGGGCTCCACGTCCCGCTCGAAGCTGGGCTGAGCGACGACGGCCGCCGTCGACAGCGCGCCCAAGATTGCAAGCGGGGCCACGAGACGTGAAAGCCGCACGGTCAGGCCTCCCGCGGAGGATTCTCGAGGATGTCCGAGACGATTCGCGCGCCGGTGATGCTGGCGTTGGTGGGGGTCTCTTCCCGGCCCTCGTGGAGGACGGTCAGCCGCTTGTGATCGATTCCGAGCTGCCGCAGCAGCGTGGCCTGCAGATCGGCGACGCCGACGCGGTTCACCGTGGACCGGTAGCCGAAGTCGTCGGTCGCTCCGTAGACCAGGCCCTTCCTGAAACCGCCGCCGGACAGCCAGAGGCTGAAGGCGTTGCGGTTGTGGTCCCGGCCGTCGGAGTTCTGGGTGGTGGGCAAGCGTCCGAATTCGCCCGCCCAGAGCAGGATCGTGCTCTCCAGCAGGCCGCGGCTCTTCAGGTCCTTCAGCAATCCGGCCACCGGCTGGTCGGTCTTGGCGCAGATCGCGCTCAGTCTCTCCCTGAGTTTGGCGTGATTGTCCCAGGGCTGTCCCGGACCCGGATGGATCTGGACGAACCGGACGCCGGCCTCGATCATGCGGCGCGCCATCAGGCAGCGCAGGCCGTAGCCGGCGGACACGGGGTTGTCCATCCCGTAGAGCTTCTTCGTCGCTTCCGACTCCTTGGAGACGTCCAGGACGTCCGTGGCGGCCAGTTGCATGCGCGCGGCCAGCTCGTAGTTCTGGATGCGGGCCTCCAACTCCGAGTCGCCCGGGTGGCGTCCCAGATGCAGCCGGTTCAACTTGGCCAGCGTGTCCAACTCCGCCCGCTGCGCGCCGGGCGGCGGCGGAACCCGGGGATGCAGGTGCCGGACCGGGGTACCGGTGGAGCTGAACTCCACGCCCTGGTGGAGCGCCGACAGGAAACCGCTGGTCCAGAGCTGCTTGCCCAGGGTCGAGTACCCCTCCGGATCGCGCAACACCACGAAGGCGGGGAGGTTCTGGTTCTCCGTTCCCAGCGCGTACGACACCCACGACCCCAGCACCGGCCGACCGGAGAAGATATGGCAGGTCAGCAGCATGTGCAGACCTTCCGGGTGGTTGTTGTGCTCGGTGTGCATGGAGCGAATGAGGCAGAGGTCGTCGGCAACGGTCGCCAGGTGGGGAAGGGTTTCGCCCAACTCCATGCCGCTCTGGCCGTGCTTGCTGAACTGGAACGGGCTGGCCAGCAGCACGTTGGTGTTGTTGGGCTGATGGATCTCGACGCCGTCCGGGTGCGGCTTGCCGGACCACTTGGTCAACTCGGGCTTGGGATCGAACAGGTCCATCTGGCTGGGGCCGCCGTTCTGGACGAACTGGATCACCGCTTTCGCCGGAGCCGGAAAGTGGCCGTCCCGCGGCTTCAGATCGTTATAGACGAGGCGATCCTCTTCGGCCTTCAGCATGCTGGCGAGGGCCACGCTACCCATGCCGAGACCACTGATTTCCAGAAGCTTGCGGCGAGAGATGGTCTGCGAATAGATGTCCCGGTTCATTGCGCGAAGTCCCTGTTTCCAGTGGATTTGATCTGCCCTAAATCCTACGCCGCGAAGCGTTGACTTTCCACCCGCCGAATCCCGTAGCAACACCGAAGAGGGGGCGGCTGAAAGCCGCCCGTCCCAGTGGGCGACAGGAATGTCGCCCCTCCAGTGGGGGACTAACAGTCCCTCCTGGCTCTCGCTGGTACACTACGGGCCAACCGCCTGTCTGGGAGCCTCGCGATGCAACTGAATCTGAAAATTTTTCTTCCCTTGTCTTTAATCTTGCTGGCCGCCTGCAACGAGACGGTCACCGAGGGCCCCTCCCAAACCGCTCCCCCGGAACGCGGGCCCCGCGTCCAGCCCGGCACGGCCATGGGAATCTATGCCCCCGACCAGCACGACCTGTACGACGGCCGGTTCATCATCTCGGGAAGCCGCATCTACCAGGTCGGCTCGCTGAACGACGAGAGCCCGTGGGACCACATGGGCAATGACGGGACGAATCTGCGGCAGGTGGAGGGCACGGTCGATTTCGACGTCGACGAGATCAACAACACGGGGACCTTCCGCGCCGACCTTAAACTGCCCGAGGGCCGCTACGTCATCGATCTGGAGGAATTCAAGGAGTTCTCACCGTGCCAGGACGGCGGCATCGCGGCTTGGTTGTTCGAGCACGGCGACTCCGGCTGCGGCGACGCCAATTGGCCCAAGAGCATTCTCTACGTGGCCGGATGGGGAATCGGCTCCGCCACCTTGAACGGTGAGCCGCTCTACCAGGACTACCAGATCCACTTCATGGTCACCCAGGGCATGCGCGACCGGAACCTGGTGGTCCGCTATCCCCTCGACGGGAAGAGTTCCGAAGCCGGCGCCGTCAACCCGGCCCTCCAGCAACTGGACTTCTACATCCGGAGTCCCGAGACCAACGAGGCCAACCACCCCAAGCGGGAGGTGTTCGACCACTTCTTCGCCATGGAAGTCACCTGGAAATAGCCTCACCGGCGGCAGACTGCTGATTCGTCAGGTGGAGGAAGAGATGAGATACACATTACTCCTTGTCTTTTTCCTTCCTCCGGCATTGGCCTCCGTGCAGAACACCGAGCAGGTGAGCGCGATCCTCGAACTGCCGGTTCAATCTCCCGAGGTCGTCGAGTTCCAGTTACGCCAATACTTGATGGCACGGGTGCCTCCCCTTCCCGCTCCCCGTAACGCCCGGGAATGGGAGCCCGAAGCCAGGGAAATGCGTAGCCGGGTACTGAACGACGTGATCTTCCATGGCTGGCCTGCCGACTGGGTGGAAGCGGAGCCCAGATTCGAAGACCTGGGAATCATCGCCTCGGGGCGAGGCTACCGGTTGCGCGGACTTCGCTACGAGATCATCCCCGGTTTCCAGACGACGGCCCTCCTCTACGAGCCGGAGAACCTGACCGGGAAGGTGCCGGCCATCGTCAACGTGAACGGCCACACTCCCGTGGGCAACGCCACCGGCTACAAGCAGATCCGCTGCATCAACTACGCGTTGCGAGGCATGCTGGCCTTGAGCCTGGAATGGTTCAACTGCGGGGAACTGCACCTCCCCGGGAACGACCACTGGTTCGGCGGCCACATGAACCTGGCGGGCATGAGCGCCACCGGCCTGTTTTACCTGGCCATGCGCAAGGGCTTGGACTACCTGGAGCGCCACCCTCACGTCGACGCGGACCGCCTGGGCGTGACGGGCCTGTCGGGGGGAGCCTGGCAGACCGGCGTCTTGAGCGGACTGGATGAACGGGTTGCCGCCGCGGCTCCGGTCTCCGGGTATTTCGCCTTTCTCTCGGCCATCGAGCGGAATGCCGACGTGGGGGACATGGAGTACAACCCTCCCGACCTGGGCATCGATTACACCCACCTGACCGCCCTGCGGGCGCCGCGTCCCACCCTGCTGATGTTCTCCGCCGAGGACAACTACTACGTGGGCCGGGCAGTCCTCACCAAGCCCTACCTCTACGACCGGATCATGCCCTTCTTCGCGTTGTTCGGGAAAGAGGACGCCTTTGAATGGCATGAGAACACCGACCCGGGAACGCACAACTACGAGCTGGACAACCGGCAACAGTCCTATCGCTTCTTCAGCCGCCACTTCGGATTGCCCGTTCAGGCAGAGGAAATTTCGGTGGACACAGAGGTCAAGAGCGCCCAAGAGCTCCGGCTGGGAATCCCCGAGGACAATCTCACCATCCTGGGTCTGGCGCGTAAGCTGGCGGGAGAGATCGAACATGAAACGCCACCTGGCGATCCGGCGAAGAGACGAGCCTGGGCCGGAAGCAAGAGGCAACGGCTCCAGGAACTGGTGCGTTACGGCACTCGGAAGGTCAAACACCCCTGGGGCGTGGCCAATTCCAAGAAGAGGGGGCTTGAAAGTGTCTCCTACCGTCTCCAGTTCGACAACGATCTCAGCGCCTCGGCAATCTGGCTGAAGGCGATTGCCAGCCCGCCGGATGCACCCGCGACGATCATTCTGCATGACCGGGGTTATGCGGCGGCGGCGCCACAGGTTGCCGAGCTCTTGAATCTGGGGACTCAGGTCCTGGCGCTGGATCTGGTCTTCACCGGCAATGCGGCTCCTGAAGGCCCGTTGCGTCCCGAGGGCTCACGGGCCAACGATCCGGCCCTGAATCAGCTTCTGGAGGAGAGCAAGAACAAGTCGATGGCCTCCTGGATGGTCAGCCGGCCCCCTTCGGCTCTGTACGGGCAACTGCTGGCCCCCTTGGGAGAACGTCCGCTCGGTATCCGAGCCGCTCAACTGGTGGCCGCGGCCCGCTGGCTGGAGAAGACGACGGGGGCCCGCCGCCTCCGTCTGGTGAGCAGCGGCATCCGCAGTCAGGTGGTGGCCTTGATCGCCGGAGCGCTGGAACCCGAGTTGTTTTCGCGGGTTCGGATTCGCCAGGGGATGGACAGCCTGAGCCACTTGTACTCCGTTCCCGTCACCTATCAGCAGGCTCCCGGACTTTTCTGCCGGGATCTCTACAAGGAGTTCGACCTGGGTCAGCTCGAGGTTCTGGCCGAATCCACGGAGATTCTTCGAGAGTGAAACAGGGGGTTTGCAACCCCCGATTCGGAGCGGCGGTCTCCAACCGCCGATTCTTGCGGGGACAAGGATGTCCCCCCTCCTGTCCCTCTCGAAAAGGGGACAGTCAAGTTCTCATCCGTTTCAGGACACCCTCTCGCCCAGCAGAAAACCGATCTCGTCACTCAGCTTCTGCGTCAGGTCCGCGTCCGGATCGAACCCGACGTGGCGGTACTGAATCCGGCCCTCCCGGCCGATGAGCACGATCGTCGGTATCGCGGACACTCCGAAATCGTCGTCGACCTCGCCATCTCTGGCGACCGGAAAATCGTAATCATTCCTGGTCATGAACCTGCGGACCACGTCGTCATCCTCGTCCACGCTGACGGCGAGAAAGACCACTTCGGGCCGGTCCGCCCAGCGATCGACCGTGGCCTGGAACTGGGGAAGTTCCTCGATACAAGGTCCGCACCACGTGGCCCAGAAGTCGAGGACCACGACCTTGCCCTTGAGATCCGCCGACCGGATGCTGTCGCCGCCCAGAGTCTTCAGATTGAATTCCGGAGCCTCTCCGGAGGAAAGCCCGCGCGCCTTCAGTATGGCCTCGTCCAGACTCAGCACGGTCGGAACGCCGAGGGCCACGCTTCCCCCGGTCTTGGGCTGAGTCACGTGGTCCAGGACGTACTGGTTCAGACCGTCAATCGAACCGTGCACCCTTGCAAACAGGGATTCCAGCGGTTTCCGGGCGGGATCGTGCAAGTAGTCGATCAGGGAACTGGCGTAATGTTTCAGGGCTTCCTGGTGCTGCCCGGTGGCTTCATAGGCGACGGCAAGCTCAAGATGGATCAGATCCCCCGCCCGATCCCACAAACCTGCCACGGGCAGAAGCACGGCGATTGCCTCCTGGTGTCTCCGATCCTTGTTGAGCACCCTGCCCAACTCGTAGGAAACCCCGGTTCGCACTTGTCCCGCCACTTCTTCCAGCATCTCTCGCCTCGGCTTCCCGCTGGTGAAGAGAACGGTCCCGTGGACACTTTCCGGGTTCGCGAAATCGAGGGCTCGTTCGAGGAACCGGATGGCAAGCTCCGTCTGCTCCTCCTTGGCGTAGTGGATCGCGGCCTGTGTATACGTCATCGGATTCGGATAACCAGATTCCAGGAATTCCTCTACGAGGCGTGCTTCCTTCTCAGCCTCTCCGGACTTCCGGTAGAGATCGAACAAGGCTTGGTAGGCATAGTCCTTGAGCCTCTTGTCACCCGGTAAGGCTTCTTTCTCCAGGCACTCCCGGGCGAGGGCTTCCGCCTTCTCCGGATCTGTCTCCACATAGTGTTCCAAGAGGAAATTGTAGACGTGCACAATATTGGGACCCGCGGGGTAGTCTTCGATGAAGCGATTCCAGAGCCGGACTTTCTCGTCCTGGTCCTCCAAAGAATCCGCCAATTGGTACAGGGCTAAGCCTCCATTGTCGGGATCGGATCTGAACCGCTCATAGATTTGCTGCAGGAGACTTGCGGCCTCACTTTCCTGCTCGGCCTTCTCGTAGGCACGCTTGAGTCCCCAATAGCCGCTGGCGATGTCCGGCAACTCCGAGATCATCTTCCGGTAGGCGGCAATTTCGTTCTCCCGGCGGCCCATGAGACCGTAGGTTCGCGCCAGTCCCCGATGCCCGAGTTCATTCGTGGGCTCGCGCTCCAAAACCCTCTGGAAATTCGTGACTGCCTCGTTGAAGGAACGGCGGTCTTCCAGTAACTCGCCCAGACCCAGATAGCCCCAGGGCGATCCGGGTTCCAACTCGATCGCCTTCTGGTAGTGGGCCTGCTTCGTGTCGTTCTCGGTGACTTCGCCAAGCAGGTAGTGGAAGACGGCGCTGTCCGGATTCTCCTGGACACGCCGTTCGTACTCCTGGCGCAGGAGGTCCTTGTCCTCCGTGAGGCGGATAATCTCCCGGTGCGCTTCGGTGAACTCCGGGTCGTGTTCGACCGCCTGCCGGAGAAGTTTCAGCTTTCGATCGGCGTCACCACCCCGATCGAGAGAATTGGCCTGCTGATAAAGCCTGCGGGCCGTTTCCGGATCAGGAACGGACGGGCCCGTGCAGGATGAGGCGGTGACAAGAAGAGAGCAGCAGAGGATTTGGATCCGTCTCATGGCAGACCTCCTTAGCGGACAGTTGTGCCAATCGTGGCCGGGCGAAAACCGACATGAGAGACAGCTTTGATCAAAAGTAGCACCCAGGACTCGGAGAAGAAACCGACGGTTGGTCAGATCAGGTCGCCCACGTCGACGCCGAGCGCCTCTGCGAGGGCGGACAAGGTTCGAGCCGAACCGGTGCGGACGCCCCTCTCGATCTGCGACAGATAGAGGGGATTGATCCCAGCCGCACCAGCCAACTGCTTCTGGGTCATGCCGCGATGGTCCCGGAATACTCTGACGGCATTCTCTCCGGCCAATAGGCGATCCGCCACCTCGATTGGAAAAGACTCTTCTCCCACAGACTTGGCGTGATCGTAGAGTTCTCCGCCAGTGAGTTCCGAGGCAACATCATTCATCGGTCTCCGCCCCTGCCGATCATAGAATACCGTTCAAGTCATCAAGAAGCACCGTCCGGTCATCCAACTCCTGGACTTGATCGGCAAGACGTTTGGCCTTTGCAATCAGATCCTGCGCGGCCTGCCTCTCTCCCCGCAACGCCATCGCGCGTGCCTTCGTCTCGTAGCCATAGCCGACAAAGTAGGGTGGCAGATCGTTATTCTCACCGATTTCGACACATCGTTGCGCGAAGTATTCCGCGCGCTCTGGAAGCCCCGCTACGGCATAGACACGAGCCAACTGCCAAGTCCCAATTGAGATGTTCAATGGCGTGTGATCGTCGACCTGATTCCAATGCCAGAAGGAAGCATGGGAGACATGAATCATTTCTTCAGCTTCCGTGGCCGTGAATTCCCGCTTACGCAGATACTCCCACGTCTTATTGAAGCAGGAAGCTGCCAAACTGCGGTGAGTCAGGTTATCCGATGGGTTGTTCATGTCGTCTCCATCGCATGGCGGTGAAACGAACGTCTGTGCGGAAAAAGTGACTGTCCCCTACTTGTCTGAATCTCGAATTCTTGCACGAATTGACAATGTAGGGGCGCCCCTTGTGGGCGCCCCCCTTGTGGGCGCCCTCTTCGGTCCAAACCGGAGCGGCAAAAAAGGGACAAGGGTACCGTCACCATTCCGCCCAGTTCAGGACACCCCTGCACCCAGCAGAAAACCGATCTCGTCACTCAGCTTCTGCGTCAGGTCCGCGTCCGGATCGAACCCGACGTGGCGGTACTGAATCCGGCCCTCCCGGCCGATGAGCACGATCGTCGGTATCGCGGACACTCCGAAATCGTCGTCGACCTCGCCATCTCTGGCGACCGGAAAATCGTAATCGTTCCTGGTCATGAACCTGCGGACCACGTCGTCATCCTCGTCCACGCTGACGGCGAGAAAGACCACTTCGGGCCGGTCCGCCCAGCGATCGACCGTCGCCTGGAACTGGGGAAGTTCCTCGATACACGGTCCGCACCACGTGGCCCAGAAGTCGAGGACCACGACCTTGCCCTTGAGATCCGCCGACCGGATGCTGTCGCCGCCCAGAGTCTCCAGATTGAATTCCGGAGCCTCTCCGGAGGAAAGCCCGCGCGCCTTCAGTATCGCCTCGTCCAGACTCAGCACGGTCGGAACGCCGAGGGCCACGCTTCCCCCGGTCTTGGGCTGAGTCACGTGGTCCAGGACGTACTGGTTCAGACCGTCAATCGAACCGTGCACCCTTGCAAACAGGGATTCCAGCGGTTTCCGGGCGGGATCGTGCAAGTAGTCGATCAGGGAACTGGCGTAATGTTTCAGGGCTTCCTGGTGCTGCCCGGTGGCTTCAAAGGCGACGGCAAGCTCATAATGGATGCGGTCCCCCAGACGATCCAACAGGCCCACCGCGGACTGAAGCAACGTGATCGTTTCCTGGTGCCTCCGCGTCTTGTTGAGGATCTCGCCCAGCGAACACGAAACATCGGCCCGCACCATTTCCGAGATTTTTACCAGTCTTTCCGGTTTCGGTTTTCCGCCCGTGAAGAAAACGGTCCCGTGGATATTGTCCGGGGCAGCGAAATCGAGCGCCCTTTTATAGAACTGAATCGCAAGCTCCAACTGTCCTTCTTTCGCATAGTGCATTGCGGCAACAATATAGGCGTTCGGATTCGGATACCCCGATTCCAAGACCTCCTCGACCAGCCGTGCTTCCTTTTCAACTTCTCCAGACTTCCAGTAGATCTCGAACAGAGTCCGGTAGGCGGAATGTTTCAAGCTCCTGTCCCCTGGAAGTTCCGGTATCAAGAGGCACTCCCGGGCGAAGGCCTCCGCCTTTTCCGGATCCGCTTCCACGTAGTGTCTCAAGAGGCTGTCTTGGACGACCGTTATGTTGGAACCTGTCGGATATTTCTGAATAAAGCGAACCCAGAGCCGTTCCTTCTCGTTCGGATCCTCCAGGGATTCTGCGATCTGGAACAGAGCAAGGGCCCCATTGTCTGGATCGGAATTGAACCGCTCATAGATTTGCCGCAAGACATCGGCGGCCTCGCTCTCCCGTCCGGCCTTCTCGAAAGCGTGCTTGAGGTCCCAATAGCCGTTGGCGACGTCCGGCAACTCCGAGATCATCTTCCGGTAGGCGGTGATTTCGTCCTCCTGCCGGCCCATGAGACCGTGAGCTCGCGCCAGTCCCCGATGGCCGAGTTCACTCGCCGGGTCGAGCTCCAAGACCTTCTGGTAATTCGTGAATGCCTCCTCGATAGACCGGCGGTCTTCCAGCAACTCACCGAGGCCCAGATAGCCCCACGGGAAGCGGGGATCCAACTCGATGGCCTTCTCGTAATGGGTCTGCTTCGTGTCTCCCTCGGTGACTTCGCCCAGCAGGTAGTGGAAGACGGCGCTGTCCGGATTCTCTTGGACGCGCCGTTCGTACTCTTTCCGAAGCAGGTCCTTGTCCTCGTTGAGGCGAATGATCTCCCGGTGCGCTTCCGTGAACTCCGGGTCGTGCTCAACCGCTTGCCGACAAAGTTCCAGCTTTCGATCGGCGTCATCGTGGCGAAGGAGAGAGACCGCCTCCTGATAGAGCTTGCGGGCCGTTTCCGGATCGGCAGTGGACGGGCCTTGGCAGGATGAGGCAATGACGAGAAGGGAGCAGCAGATAGCCTGATTCAGTTTCATGGCAGACCTCCGTAGCAGTCAGGAACGTCAGTCCTGGGCTGGCGGAAACCGGTATGCACTACGTTTGCTCAAAGATAGCACCATATGTGTGAAGTAATTGATCGAACGACGGCACCGAAAAGTGCGGACGGAAAGAATGCCGATTCATGACGAGAGAATGAAGGGAGGAAGTCGCGGTTCCCCTTTCCACCTCTTCTGATGATCGACCTGATCGGTAATTGGGGCACCCATTATTGGATGTCGAAAGAGGGCCTGGAGGTTCACCTTAGGGTCGAAGATCACACGAACCGAGAGCCAGTGAGAAGGCAACTTTCCCATTCTCCCCGCCAGACAGATTGGCGGTCATCATTTGCCGATCATAGAATGGAGAAAGCGTCTGCCCAGAATGGAAAAAGTGACTGTCCCCTTTTCGTCTGCCTCCCTCACCTGCGGGCAGGATCCCTGGTGCCTACGACTAGTACCGTTCTTATTGGCAGCAGGAAGTCTCCCTCCTTCCGCCTGATATTCAAGGCCTCCAAGAATGTCCTTGGGGCCTTCCGCAGGCTGGCTCGGATCTCCGCTTCCGCCTCAACTCCAGAGGATCCTATCTCGCACCATCTGTGTACGGTCGTCCCCTGCGACCGCTCCGACAATCCGTTCTTCAACAGTTCCACCTTCAGCCCACCGCTCTCGAATATGGATCTCCACCTCGCGGCCGTGTAGCTCCGAACGTGTGTGGGATCGTGAAGAACTTCCAGCTTGTGGTTGAACTCGTCGACGTCAGCGTTTTCGTGTCCCTCGAGATCGATGATCGCTACCCGACCGCCGATCTTCGTGAGCCGAACCATCTCCGCCACCGCGCGATCCACGTCATGGAAGTGGTGGGGGGCCAGCCGCGATACGACCAAGTCGAACTGGTGTCCCCGCAGGGGAATCGATTCCGCGTACGCCTCGACCGTCTCCACCTCGATCCCCCGCTCCGCGGCCAATCGCCGAAAGGCGTCCAACATGCCGGGTGCGGGGTCGACTCCGACGAGTCTCCGGACACGGGTGGCAAAGGACAGCGCCAAGTGGCCGGCGCCACAAGCCACGTCGCATACGGATGCCCCAGGCTCCAGCTTCACGAGCTGATGAAGAAGCCGGATCGTCGGGCTCATGGAGTGGACTTCGCTCATCGCGTAATTGTCGGCGATTTTGTCGAAGCGGTTACGCGATTCGTTCGTCAGTTTGCACCCTCCTCTTGGGACCTCCGACCTCGGCCCGTCAGACAGCCGCCGGGCGCGATCATCGCGCCCGCTCGTGAGAATTGCGTTCTAGTGATCCCGACGACGCTTTAGGTAGACGGGCACAAGCACCAACAATACGGAGACGCCCAGAAGAATCCACGGTTCGATTTTTCCGTTCTTGCCGCTATTCCTCACGATCAGCATGCGAACCTGGCGTCTCGCTTGGACCAGCTCCAGGCCCAGGGTGCTCTTGATGGCATGAGCGATCGAGGATTCGTCTTCAGGATCGAACTTCAGCTTGATGCGATAAGAACCCTGGAGCCTTGTTTCGTCGAGTACCGGTCGATTCAGCCGTGATGCGACCGTGCGTGCAAGGTCCTTGACGCTGGTGGCCTCCAGTTCCCCGCTGGACCAGCGGGAGTAGCTCCCCTCGATTGACGGTAGAGGCTCGAGTCTCGTCTCGGCCGATCTCCGCAATACGTAGGCGTCCACCATCCTGTTTTCCCAGACCGCTTCGATTCCCAGTGCGGCCGAGACCGCCTCTTGCATCATGGGTATCAAGAGATCCTGTCTGCCGGCAGTGTTGACCACGACATCATATTTCTGATTGGGCAACTCGGCCTCGATCAGGAATCGGCCCGGGAGAGCATCGAAAGCGACGGGGAGGATGTGCTCCGGAAGAAAGGAAATGATTTTGATCTCACTGCGGCTGCGGCTCATTCCACTGCGATCACTCGTGGACGGGCGGATGAGCACTTGAAAAACCGGTTCCGGCCCGTCGTCTCCCACGGCGAAGAGGGTGCCCGTGGTTTTCTCCGGAACATCGGGCCGCCGCCCGGCTACCAGATCACCCAGAACCGTCTTGGTCACGTGACGGGGGTGGGTCACCGCTTGGATAACGCCCTCCTTGTCCACCAGCACCGTGGCCGGGATGCCCGCCACGGAATAGTCCCGGAATACGGATCGATCAAGATCGAGACCCACCCAACCGGAGATGGGTTGAGACTTCAAGAAGGGTTCGATGATGCTTACTTCCTCATCCGTGATGGAGAGGAAACGAACCGGTTGGTCAGAAAACTCCTCCGCGAGTTCGTTGAAATGGGGAATCGCTCCGACACACGGTCCGCACCATGTGGCCCAGAACTCCAGGACCATCGCCTGACCCTTGAGGGCTTGCCAGCTCAAATCATTGTCGGCCGGACCTTGCAGCATCGTCTCGATTGCGAGGTCCGGCGCTCGGTCGCCGATCCCCGCAGGCGCACCGAGCGTCAGGGCCGCAGTCATCATTAGGATGGCGAGCGTTCCGATCGAGATTCTTGGCATCGTACTTCCTCCTCGAACAGGTCAAATTCGGCAGGAGTCAAGAAGATTAAAGAAGGTGACTGTCCCCGTTTCCCGCCGGAGTAAAGAAGGGACCTCTCCCCTTTTCCTGCCCTCTCGACTGGCTTCAGCCGGCTTCTTTGCGCGTGGACAACACCAGTACCTCGTAGGTCATGGGTTCCGTCACTCGCTCCATGGTCACTCCGAAGTTTTCGCGCAAGTATTTGAGGGCCACCTCCCAGCTGTCGGAAAAATCGACGGAAATATCGACCCTGCGGTGGAAGGGATTGGACGACGCCGCACCCTCCCATTTCATCTCGACTTCGTCTAGAAGCTTGTTGTAACCCTTGATCAAGTCTCCATCTGCCGCACTCGAGAGCATGTTTCGTATTGCGGCGGCGAGTGTGCCCCCTGTGCCGTCGATGTTATACCCACTGGTCCTGATGGACACATTCCGCGCTGCGCTGACGGGAAAATCGGTTCCGTCCTGGGCAAAAATCCAGCGGGTTCTTGTTCCCTGCCGCTCCCTCAACTCAGTCACGAAACCGAGGCGCTCCCCAAGGCGCCTCACCCGCTCCACCGGATCAATAGTGATTCGGAAAGCAATCCGCGCCGAGTAACGCCGTTTAGACAGCACAGAATCGGGAGTCTCCACTGGCCTGTCTGCCAGAGTCTCAGCGATCTTCATCAACGGCATACGGTGGAATTCGTAGCGTACGATTCCGCCACTTACAGTAGACGACATCCCTTCATTGCCCTTGGTCGGATCAGTCGAAGGGGTCAGGACCACGATATCCATCCCCTCCCGCGGCATGTAGAACGCGAGACCGTACCAACGCCCAACTGGCGCAAACGCGCCCACCATCGTGTCTGCCCTCAACACATTGTCGGGAGCGGGCTGGAGGTCATCATCGGCCACCTCAAAGAGTTCGTCAGCCACCGCCGCACCGTAGTCCAGATAGTGCAATTCGTTGACCAGTTCCCATTCCTGTTGACCCACGTCCAGATAAACGCGGGCAGAGCGAGGCAGCCGCGTCAGTATGTCTGCCTCGATCTCAAACCGGACGTCCGACGGCGTCTTCCTGCCCAACGAGGAGCGGCGCCAGATGGAAAAGTGCACTGTCTGTCCCCGTTCCTCCCGATCGATCTGATAGGACAATTCCTCGAGTTGCTCGCGCTCGGGCAGGAACAGATGCTTGCCGAACTCATCCATGAATGATGCTGCCGGCGAACTGTGGTTCTTCCGATACCAGACGCCTCCTATCTTCATGTAGACGGACTTGTCATCGGAAAGAACCACTTGCCGGGCCGGGCCGGCACCTACCTCTGCGCGGAAATAGTGCGGGGCCTGGAACCAGTGCTTCATCGGCACCCGTTCTCCACTTTCCCCGCGAAACCAGCCGACCGTGCGCAACGATGAGACGTTGCGCACTTCCTCGACCACCTGCGCCCACACCGGGGTGGACGACCCCCGCCAGAGTACGCCTAGTAATAGGCCGGCCAGTGCGATGGCAAACGCCGACATCCAGGCCGGCCGCGGCAACGCCAACCAAAATCGCGACTGCGGCGGTTGCTCGTGCTCCGAGCGAATTGCCTTCAGAGTGTTGGCACGGGCCGCAGCCAGGAGTTGGGCGGGTGGCTCCGACGCGCTGATGCCGGCGCTCAGTTCCAGGATGGTGCGTGCTGCCGCTACGTCGGCGGCCGCTTCGGGGTGAGCAGCCAGATAGTCGTCAAATTCCTGCGCGACTGCATTCGGCAACTCGCCCCGCACGTAGTCGTTCAGCCTTCTCTCGAATTCAATTCTGTTCATCGTTCTGGTCCTTTCAGCCCGTACCCATCCAGGTTCGGATCTTCTTCAGGGCCTTGTACTCGCTGGACCTTGCCGAACCCTCGCTGCACCCCAGTTGCGCGGCAATTTCGGCGTAGGTCCATCCCTCAAAGTTGCGCAGGGCAAAGACGGCGCGCTGGCGGTCGGGCAAGTCCGCTGCCAAGTCGCGCACCCGGTCCAAGAGCAAGCGACGCTCTGCGTTGTTGCCGGCGTTGGTGTCCACGGCCGTATCCGCTTCTAAGCCAAGCGTCGCCCGCTGCCGGCGCCGCGCGTCGAAGGCGACGTTGGTCGCCACTCGACAGAGCCATGCCTTGGGATAAGTGATCACCTCGCCGCGCGTGCAAGCGGCGTGAAAGCGGAGGAAGGTCTCCTGGAAGATCTCTTGAGCCTGATCGGCGTTGGGGACAATCCTGTAGGCGACCTTGAGGACCAGCCGACCGTAGTCGTCTACGGCCTTGGCGCTGATATCGGCCGGTCTCTTTGCGAATGGATTCATGTCGTTTGGCCGCCGGGAGTACGTCGAACCGGATCGTGCTCGCCCGCCCTTTTCCCTATATGACTCGCGAACCTCGATTTTGTGAACCCACAAAATCCGTCTGGACCATAAAGCATGGTTCCTCAGAGAGAGTGATGAACATGACTGTCCCCTTTTCCCGGACCCTTTTCTTTCCCCGGACCCCTTTTTCCCGCTTGACTTGGCTCCCTCGGCGGCGAGAGTTTCAGGAGGTGTTCGGTCGGCGCCCGGATGGACCTGCTTGGAGCACCCGGCGTGGAGGCTTGTGATGTAGTTGGGATCACAGACTGGGCACTGACAGGTTACACTTTACAAGCGATTGGCCGCTTCCGGCACAAGGGTCTCCAGCTTCTCTTCGAAAAGGGGATCGGCGGCGGGTGACGCCAGCGTACGTTGCCAAGGCAGAGCGTATCTTGGCGCGTCTCGACGAGGCGACGGCCCCCGCCGGAATGGATCTTCCGGGCTTTCGGCTGCATCCCCTGAAAGGCGATCTTGCCGGTTTTTGGGCGGTTACCGTGTCCGGCAAATGGCGCATCGTATTTCGCTTTGCGGGCGCCGATGCCACTGACGTGGACTTCGTCGATACCCACTGAAGGAGAACCATGACATGCCGATGAAAAACCCACCCCACCCCGGTTTTTCCGTTCGTCACGACTGCCTGGAACCTCTAGGACTGACCGTGACGGAAGCCGCAAAGAAGCTCCGAGTCAGCCGCAAGCAACTGTCAGATGTGGTCAACGGCCATTCGGGGATATCACCGGAGATGGCAATCCGCCTTGACAAAGCCTTCGGTGGAGGCGCGAACACGTGGTACCGATTGCAGGCAGCCTATGATCTGGCACAGGCGATGAAGAAAGCCGATCAGATCAAGGTGGAGCGGGTGTCGACGGTCGCTTAGCCCGAACTCCTCGCCAGGGGGCACGATGATCGCACAGGATTTGTGGCCTCAGGAGCGAATAGAGAAGGTAGATACGCCCTTTTCCCGAGCGCAAATGGTGGATCATGGTTGAAGAAGAGGACGGTTACATCAACCTCTTGGATTTGGAGTATTACCACTGATGGCGACCCAAGGAATCAAAGTGAACATGACCGCTTCCCATCCGGGCGACTTCATCCGTACGGAAGTCATCAAGAAGTTGGGTCTGACGGTGACGAAGGCGGCCCAGATCCTGGGAGTTCGCCGGGCAACGCTTTCGGATTTGCTTAACGGCAAGTCTACTCTGTCGCCGGAGATGGCCTTACGCATCGAAAAGGCTTTTGACGTGAGCATGGATCTGCTGCTGCGGATGCAGGTCGGGTACGACGCCTCGCAGATGCGTGCCCGTGCAAGCGAGATCAACGTCCAGCGTTACGTGCCTGCTTGAACAATGACCACTTTCCCGCGCGAACTGTAGGCACCTCCACCCATCATGGTGACTGTCCTCTTGTCTCGCTCGTTTCACTGCTGAACTCGAATGAACGACACCACCGAGCGTGTCCGGCTGCGATTCCGACGGTTTGCAGAGGACGAATGCAAAGGGTACTCCGCCCATTACTTCCGGCTATCCCACGCTGTCGCACAAGACGATTACCTGTCCAAGTTTATCTCCCTGATGCCAGACCAGCAGCCCAACCTGTTTTTCGCGTCGGTGCAATACTTGACCGGTCCGGAAGAAATGCCGACGAGCCGCGCGGAACTGAGTCGCTTCGTCAAGAAGCATGAATTCGAAGTCTTTCAGCTCATGAGATCGCGCCGGACGCAGACGAATGAGGTGGGCCGCTGCGCCGTATTGCAGCCGGCCATGCCCACAGGACCTCTGGCACTCGTGGAGGTGGGTGCAAGCGCGGGACTGTGCCTGCTGCTGGACAAGTACAGATACGACTATGGATCGCTCCAGATTGGCGACAAAGAGTCTCCAGTCCGACTGCGTTGTCGTTTGCGCGGGTACTTACGCCCCCGAATCGCGGTTCCACAAGTTGTGTGGCGTTGTGGACTCGACACGGCTCCGGTCGATCTTGATGATCCTTCTGACATCCGTTGGCTGCTGGCTTGCGTCTGGCCCGACCACACCGACCGCCGCGAACGATTGGAGGCGGCAATAGCGGTTGGGCGGCAACATTCACTGTCTGTTCGTCACGGCGATCTGGTCGATGATCTGCCGAAGGTCCTGGAAGAGGCGCCGACCGGCGCGACACTGGTGGTATTGCATTCCGCGGTGTTTCCTTACGTGGACCCTGAGCGCCGCCAAGCCTTTGCCCAAATCTTCACAGATTTTTCGCGCCACCGGGATATCGTCTGGATATCGAACGAAGGTGCCCGGGGATCTCCACATATCTCGTCATTTGCGCCGCCTCCGGCACCCCTTCAGTTCCTGCTGGGACGGTCCATCGCTTACGACGGCATGCAGACCGCGCATATCCTCGGATTCGCGCACCCGCACGGCGCAGATTTGGAGTGGGTGGCGGATAGCGATGGCATCCTGTGAACGAAGTCGGCGGGCAGGATCCGACCGTAGCAGACCAAGGATTCCCGGAAAGATTAGAGTTTCTCCGCTGTGACTTTCATTTCTTCGCGCCCGGTCCCACACGGTCTGAGCCGACTGCCGGACAACGTTTTCCCCATTCGCAACGGTGAGGGGACTACGAGACGCGACCCGTCGTCACGCAGGGATGGTCAATGCCCCGATCTCTTCCCGCGTCAGGCACTCAACACGGACTGATAGCACTCCTCATTTCGGTCCACTTGATACGGGACGTATTCCCCTGCATAGCCAATTCGTCAAGAGCCAGAAGATCATTGACAGACCGCTCCAGAACGGCGGCCGATCGTTGGTTTCGCTCCGCAGTCGTTTCTCCGGGCTTAAGTGGAAGCTTGCGTAGGAAGAGTGCGAAGAATATCCCGTTCAGAATCGTGTCTACTATCAACAGGTATGGAATGGCTTCGATTTCATGCTCTGTGATCCCAATGTTCAAGTCCTCAGCTTTCGTGGCATACGTCCTGAAGAATCTCAGAAAATGTTCGAGCCACTCATCAGGATGGTTCGACAAGGATCCCGCGATGATCTTGGCGAGATCATTCGATGCGACTACGACATCCAGGAGACGTGGACCGTACGAAAGCAAATCCCAATCAAGCAATCCCCGGATGTCATTCCCATCAAATACGACATTGCAGGTTCTATAATCCCCGTGGTTGGCGATTCTTTTGAGTCCTTTGCCGGACTCCGAATCCCAAAATGCCCTCAACCTGTCGATGCCTCTGTTGACAGTGGCCTCCAGGTCTCTCGTGGGTATTCCGAATGTACGCAACCGTCCTTTCAATCGGCCCGGATCCTCCATATATGCAATTGGCAATACTTCATCTGAGGCAACAAGTTCTGGCGTCACTTGATAATCCGCGACTGCAGCATGGTAAGTTGCGAGGAACGCCATCAGCCTGGTCTGCTGGATGCTCGTAAGGGCGAGCGGGGAGTGATAGACCGTTCCTGGGATGTATCTGTGTACCGTTATGAACAATCCCCTGTCTTGAAAGACCGCACTTCCTTGAGTGGTTGGGATGATTCCATCCACGGTCACCCCACGTTCTTCCAAATACGACAGAAACAAAAACAGGTGTTCCAATTCAGCCTTGGACCGTCTCACCCGATTAACTTTCATCACATACGTACCGGAAGATGTTCGCAGGCGATATATCTCGTTGAGAATGCCGCCCTTCAGCCGCGTCACACCGGACCATCTACCGAGATCGAAGGCGCGTGAGGCGACTTGGATCAGTTGCGTCATGTCCTTATCTTGAAACATGGCAGGTCTGAAGAAACTGTCGAAAACAGCACATGCGTGAAGACAAGCATCGACTGCGACGAGTATTTGGATACTTCTAACGACTTCCGCGCACGCCACATTGCCGGTGCGCAACGGAAATATCGTAGTTCCGCTGCGTCCGTGTCCACATGCAGATTTCGCGATCAAGTTGCTGCTTGAGGTCAGCCAATAACAAGTCGATGCAGCCGCCGTTCCAAAGGTAATGGATGAGGAGACTTTTTGCTGTTTCCCGTGCTATCACGCAATCAACTCATGCACGACGTTGCCGTAGACGTCGGTCAGGCGGAAATCGCGGCTGTTGTGGCGGAAGGTGAGCCGTTCGTGATCCAGGCCCAGCAGGTGGAGGATGGTGGCGTGGAGATCGTGATGCGAAACCCGGTCCTTGATGGCGTGCATGCCGAGATCGTCGGTGGCGCCGTGGGTGATCCCGGCCTTGACGCCGCCGCCCGCCATCCACATGGAGAAGCCGTAGTGGTGATGGCCGCGGCCGAGGGATTCCTCCGTACGCGCCTCCTCCATCGGGGTGCGGCCGAACTCGGTGGCCCAGACGACGAGCGTCTCGTCCAGCATACCGCGTGACTTCAGGTCCATGATGAGGGCCGTGATGCCTCGGTCGGTGCGGGCCGCGTTTTTGCGATGGTTGTTGATGAGCCCGCCGCGGTTGCCGTGCGCGTCCCACCATCGCCTTTGGGCGCCGTCGAGAATCTCCACGAAGCGGACGCCGTTCTCCACCATGCGCCTCGCCATCAGGCACTTTCTCCCGAAGTCGGTGTCGCCGTAGAGCGCCTTCACCGACTCCGGTTCGTTACGGATATCGAAGAGCTGCGGCGCTTCCATCTGCATGCGGAACGCCGTCTCGAATGCCGCGATGCGCGCGTCGAGCTCGGGCTGAGTGGCGTGCATGCCGCGGTGGAGGCGATTCAACTTCCGCACCAGATCCAACTGCTTGCTCTGCTGGCCCCGGCTCAAGAATTCCGGCGCCGTGATGTGCGGCACGGGCGGTTTTCCAAGCTCGACGTCCGCCACCGTGGCCTGGTGGATTCCCGGGAGGAATCCGGCATCGTAAAGCGCGCGCCCGCCGGACGGAAGGCCGTCCTTCATCACCACGAATCCCGGCATGTTCCGGTTCTCCGACCCCAGCCCGTAGGTCACCCAGGAGCCGAGGCTGGGGTGGCCCTGTATGGAATAACCCGTGTGCATGAGGATCTGGCCGGTGGAGTGAATCGCCGAATCGGTGTGCATCGAGTTGATGAACGCGATGTCGTCGACCACTTTCGTCAGGTGCGGGAAGATCTCGCTGACCCACGCGCCGCTCTGGCCGTAGCGCTTGAAAGAGAACACCGGGGGAACGATGCGCGTGTTGGTGTAGTCCTTCTCCGGGTTCAGGCCTTCCAGGTCTTCCTTGGAGAAGATTTCCCGCGCCAGTTTTCCGGCGTACTTTTTCAGAAGCGGCTTGTGATCGAACGTCTCGAGCTGACTCGCGCCGCCGACCATGAAGAGGAGGATGACGTTCTTCGCCTTGGGGGCGAAGTGTGGCTGCTTGGGAGCGAGTGGCTCGCTGAGGTCGCCCGGGGGCATGGCCGGCGCGCCGCTCGCCGTCTGGTCAGTAAGCAGGCTGGCCAGAGCGATTCCGCCCAGGCCGAGTTCCTTTAGGAATCCGCGGCGGTCCCAACCGACCGGTCGAGTTCCAGTGCTTGCGTCAGTCAACATCGATGAACCTGCTCAGGCTCGTGAAGGTGTGGCGGTATTGTACAGGAGAGAGGAGGCGACTGTCCCCTGAAGGAAGTGCGCCATTGCTTCGCGGAAGAACTCATCTGCCCACCCAGGGGTCGATGAAATCGATTCCTGTCCCCTCGAAATCCCGAAAATTTCTTGTCGCCACCGCCGCGCCCCGAGAATGGGCGATGGCAGCGATTTGGCAATCGGCGTGTGCAATCGGTCGGCCCGCTTTGCGCCGCTGCGCTGCGATCTCCGAATAGGAGCGAGCCGCCTCGCCGTCGAAGGGCAGCACGCGACCAGAGAACAACTCGCTGAAGGCGCGTTCGGCCGCATTGGCGAGACCCCGGCGCCGCCTGCCTGCGGGCAGAAAAGCGATGCCAGCGCGGATCTCCGCCACGGTCACCGCCGTCACGAACAGTTCGCGCACCAACTGGTCGTTCACCCACACGAAAACAGCGGGCCACGGATTGTCACGCATCAACTCCGAGACGACATCGGTGTCCAGAACAATCATTCGCCGCCCCCTCAATCGAATCCAGGTGGCTCACGCATCGGTTCGCGCGGCGGAATATCCAGTTCCACGCCGCCAAAGGGCTTGAAGAGTTCCTGGAGCGCCGCGCCCAGCCCCTTCTCCGCGGTTGCCTCCAAGTCAACCGCCTCACGCAGAATGGTCCGTGCTTCTTCCTCCATTGAACGCCCGTTTTCGGCTGCCCTGATGCGTAGCCGTCTCTTCACCTCGTCATCAAGTTTGCGGATCGTGATGCTCGCCATCGCTGCGCATCCACTTCTTCAGACTCCGCTTTTAAGCTATATCGTGATTTCATTGCAATCAAGCCCAAGGAGAGAGGAGGTGACGGAGAGAGGAGGTGACTGTCCACTCCTCGGATGAGGGCGTCGGCTTGGAATAAAGAGGGTGCCCACAAGGGGCACCCCTACGGTCTTGGATGCTTTACCATCATGAAGACGGGGACAAGGATGTCCCCGCTCCTAGGCGATGATGTCGATGCTTTACCACCGTGAAGACGGGGACAAGGATGTCCCCGCTCCTAGGTCGTGGACGACGTTGCCGTAGACGTCGGTCAGGCGGAAGTCGCGGCTGTTGTGGCGGTAGGTGAGGCGTTCGTGGTCCAGGCCCAGGAGGTGGAGGATGGTGGCGTGGAGATCGCAGGACAGAGAGGGTGACTGTCCCCTCGTGTCCCCTTCTCGCGCCCTTCTCGCGCACCCACCGAGAAATAGCGCCTTTTTACGACGCATGAGAAGTGGCGGCCAGAATTTAGTCCCCTACAAGTGCCGCGTCGGCAACATCCGATCGTGCAATATACGGATCACGGCGATTCAGTATTCGGTTATGCGGTAGTAGACCACATGTCGCCCTACCCTGCTTCGGCTGTAACCTTTGCGGATGTGATCGCAAGCTGTTCCTAGTTGAGGACTAACGGCAAGTTGAGCAAAGGAATCCGTCAATTCATCCGTGTAACGGTTGGCCTGTTTCAGCCCCCACTCTTCGCGTGAATAGAGCCAGATCGCTTCCAAATCGCGCTTGGCTTCCGGGGCCAATCGATATTCAGGGACCCTTTCGGGCATGCTTGGCAGCCATTTGGTTTTTGAAGACGTCGCCGTCGAACGCCTGTGGTTGTCCGCTTTCCTCGCCTCGGATCAACGCGCTCCGTATCACATCAACTTCGGACTGGCGGGCCTGGTCACGGCGGATCAAATCACGGATATATTCACTGTCATTGACGAAATCACCGCCATCAATCTGCGCCTTGATCCATTTGTCTTGCTGGTCGGTAACAGTGATTGTCTTGCGGGTAGTCCCCATGTTGGCCTCCAATTCCGCACAGTCTACCTTCCCACTATAAGTCACGCAGCATCGGGAAGGCGTTTCCCGGGAATGAGGAACGATCACGCGATGATGTCGTGGACGACGTTGCCGTAGACGTCGGTGAGGCGGAAGTCGCGGCTGTTGTGGCGGTAGGTGAGCCGTTCGTGGTCCAGGCCCAGGAGGTGAAGGATGGTGGCGTGGAAATCGTGATGGGAGACGCGGTTCTTGACGGCGTGCATGCCGAGTTCGTCGGTGGCGCCGTAGGTGATCCCCCGCTTGACGCCGCCGCCCGCCATCCACATGGTGAAGCCGTAATGGTGATGGCTGCGGCCTATAGTGGTTTTCGTCAGGGACCTGTCCGCCTCCTCGAACGGCGTGCGGCCGAACTCGGTGGCCCAGACGACGAGGGTCTCGTCCAGCAGGCCGCGTGACTTCAGGTCGATGATGAGGGCCGTGATGCCCTGATCGGTTCTCGCCGCATTCGTGCGGTGGTTCTTGATGAGCCCGCCGCGGTTGCCGTGGGCGTCCCATTGCCGCCCGTGGGCGCCGTCGAGAATCTCCACGAAGCGGACGCCGCTCTCCACCATCCGTCTCGCCATCAGGCATTTCCTACCGAAGTCGGTGTCGCCGTAGAGCGCCTTCACCGAGTCCGGCTCGTTGCCGATATCGAAGAGCCCCGGCGCTTCCATCTGCATGCGAAACGCGGTCTCGAATGCGGCGATGCGCGCGTCGAGCTCAGGCTGGGTTGGATGCATGCCGTGGTGGAGGTGATTCAACTTTCGCAACAGATCCAACTGTGGGCGATGCTGCCCCGGGTTCAGAAACGCCGGTGCCTTGATGTGCGGCACTGGTGGATTCCCGGGAGTGACGTCCGCCACCGTGGCCTGGTGGTATCCGGGGAGGAATCCGGAATTGTAAAGCGCCTGCCCGCCGTCGGACCGTCCGTCCGTCATCACCACGAATCCCGGCATGTTCCGGTTTTCCGTCCCCAGCCCGTAGGTCACCCAGGAACCAAGACTGGGGTGTCCCTGCCTGGTATAGCCCGTGTGCATGAGGATCTGGCCGGGGCCGTGAATCGGTACGTCGGCATACATCGATTTGATGAATGCGATGTCGTCGACCACCTTCGTCAGATGCGGAAAGATCTCGCTGACCCAAGCGCCGCTCTGGCCATAGCGCTTGAAAGAGAACACCGGCGGCACGATGCGGGTGTCGTAGAACGTCTTCGACGGATTCAGGCCGTCCAGGTCTTCCTTGGGGAAGATTTCTCGCGCCTCTTTTCCGGCGTACTTCTTCAGCAGCGGCTTGTGATCGAACGTCTCGATCTGGCTTGCGCCGCCGACCATGAACAGGAAGATGACGTTCCTCGCCTTGGGAGTGAGGTGCGGCTTCCGGGGAGCAAGCGGGTCGCTGGGATCAACCGCCGGCACGGACCCCGCGCCGCTCGCCTTCTGATCCGCGACCAGGCTGGCCAGCGCGATACTGCCCAGGCCAAGTTCCTTGAGAAACCCACGGCGATCCCGGCCAGGCGGCCGAACTCCGTATCCCGCGTCAGTGAACATAGATGAACTCGTTCAGGTTCATGAGCGAATGGCAGTATTGGACCAACGGACTTTGAGCATCCAAAGACTCCTGCCCCTCGTCTTCCTTCAACGCGGTGGTGCTCCGTTGACCAAGAAACGACAGGCCGAGCTCCCGCTCCTCCGCAGTCGGTTGCCGGGAAAGAGCGATCCCGTAGGCTGCCTCGATCTGCCGGCCGGGGTCGTCTCCGACCCTGTCCCGCACCCGTTGCGCGAATTGCTCCGCCTGCTCCCAAACGAAGGGCGCATTCAGCATGAACGCCGTGCTGCTCGGGGTCGTGCTGATGTCGCGACGGCCGATGCTCTGCATGTTGTCCGGCGGGTCGAAGATCTTCAGCACCGGATGGAGGTTCAAGCGCGGCGACATGAGGTAAACGGACCGGCGCCAAGTGTCCGGCGTGTCCTGGAATGGTTTCTTGCGGTCGCCGATGGGAATGCTGGGCCCGTACATGTTCATGCGCAAACCGCCGGAGACGTTCAACATGTGATCGCGGATGATTTCAGAGTCCATGCGCAAGGGCCTGCGGTGCCACAGGTACTCGTTGTACGCATCGTTCCGAGCCTGAGCCAAATTGGTGCCGGCCGCCTGTTTGTACGCGGCGCTGTTCATGATCAGCCGGTGGATCGGTTTCAGTCGCCAGCCCTCCTGGATGAGCTTGGAAGCGAGCCAATCCAGTAGAGCGGGATGCGTGGGCTCGGTGCCGAGTTGGCCGAAATCATTCGAGGTGCTGACGATGCCGCGCCCGAAATGATGCTGCCAGAGACGATTGACGATCACCCGGGCCAGTAACCCGCCGGCGCCATGCTCGACATCGGTGAGCCAGTTGGCAAGCATCTGAAGCTTCGGCGCCTCACGCTGCGCCTCGGGGCCATCGGCGGCCTCGGGACGGGGCCGCCAATCCTCCGCGCTGCGGCCGTTCCGCATCAAGACGCGAAGGAACCCGGGCTCGACCGGCTTGACGGGGCGCCCCCAACTGCCGCCGGCCAGAAGATGGGGTGAGGTCACCTCCAGGGCGACGAACTTGCCGCCTGCGTCCGGCTCCTCCTCGGCCTGGTCGAAGAATACGGCCGTCAACTGGTAATACTCTTCGGCCGTGATGGGGTCGATCTTGTGGTCGTGGCAGCGGGCGCACCCGACCGTCAGGGCAAGGAAGGCTTGCCCGGTCGCCGACACCATGTCGTCGAGGCGGTGGAATTTGCGGTCGTTGGGGTTGTCGGTCGTGCTCAGGTTGGTTCCCATCTGAACGAACATGCCCAGATCCCGCCGGGCGGCGGGGAGACCTTCCGGAGCGCCGGCAACCTGGTAGCGGACGAACTCATCGTAGGGCAGATCGTCATTGAAGGCGTGAATCACGGCGTCGCGGTATCGATAAGCGTCCTCTCGAAGTGCATTGTCCCCCTCATTGGCCCCTTTGCTCTCGCCGAAACGAGCCACATCCAACCAGTGCCGTCCCCACCGTTCCCCGAAGTGCGGGTTGGCGAGCAGCCGGTCGACGAGTTCGCGAAAAGGATCCGCGGCAGGATCTCGAACGAACGCCTCGACTTCTTCGGGCGCCGGCGCCAGACCGATCAGGTCGAAATAGGCGCGGCGAATCAGGGTGGGCCGATCGGCCTCCTGTGCGGGTTGAAACTCCATCTCGTGCAGCTTGGCGAGGAGGAAACGGTCGATGGGCGAGTCCGTCCACGCAGCCTCATCCGGGCTGGCCGGAGAGACCTGAGGCGGGTCGACAGAACGCAGGGGGTGGAAGGCCCAGTGTCGGCGTCCTGACTCGAGATCCATCTTTTCGGTATCAGCGGCCTGCACGTCTCCCGGATACGGCGCGCCGAGGGTCACCCATTGGACGAAATCAGCGATGACCGAGTCAGACAGTTTGCCGCCGGGCGGCATTGCCAAACTGCGATCGGTGTGCTTGAGGGCCTCGATCAGAATGGACTGATCGGGTTGGCCCGGCACGACGGCGGGGCCTCGCGACCCACCCTGCTCGACACCCTCTCGCGAGTCGAGCTGCAGTTTCCCGAACAGCATTCCCGTGCGTTCGGCCTCCGCCGAGTGACACTGGTAGCAGCGCTCCGCCAGCACCGGACGGATCTTCTTCTCGAAGAAGTTGATACGGCTCTGACTGGGTTCTTCGGGAGCTCCGAACAGGCTGAGGGCGATGACAAATTGGATCACGCGACTACCTTACGCTTGTAGTCGAAATTCTACGTTGGGTTGTAGAACCAAATCCACCAAGCGAACGGATGGGTGACTTGGCCGCTCAGTAGGTCCCGATCCCCAGCACGTCCTTCTCCCAGGGGGTCAGCCGTTTGATCTGTTCCGGGGAAAGAGCGCGAACCTCCGTGTACTCGGGGACGGTCTCCTCGAGTCCCAGCAGCTTTCGCATTTCCGGGAGGAGGCGATCTTGGACGCTCTGCGGGATGACGCGGGCGTTGTCGATCATTCCCTTGACCCACCAGCGTTGAAAAAAGGCCAGGATGGAATGCCGTTCGTGGTCGCTGCGGTTGATGCCGCTGGCGTGCCAAAGCGCCGCGTCCCAAACAATGGCCGTACCCGCGGGAACGACCGCCTGGTGGGATCCCGGGGTGTCGGCATCCGGGTCGGGAATCCGGCAGGATTTGTGGGTGCCGGGCCAGACCAGGGTTGCGCCGTTTTCGGCGGTGAAGTCTACAACCGGCCAAGCGACGTTGATGGCCATCGGATAGTGCTTGCCGCCCTCGAAGGGCACGATGCTGAACGGAGACCGGTCGGCGTGAATCTGAAACCCGCGCCCGGGTTCCCTGCCCTCGCTGGGCCGGATGGAACGCGCCGTCGTGTCGTACAGGACCATGTCCTCACCCAGGTACTCACGGCACACGGAGAGGACCGCCGGGTTCAGGTAGAAGGTTTCGAAGAAAGGATGCTTGCCCACGATGCAGTGGGCGGACCAGCAGTGCTCGGACGAAGTTCCGAGGCGCAGGGCGATCTCGCTCTCCCGCCGGTAGATGTCTTCGGCCGCCTCAATGGCCGGAGCCAGGTACTCGGCGTCGACGGCGTCCGGGATGATCGTGTAACCCTGATCCCCCAATTCTGCAACGTGGAACTCCAGTTCCGATGGCGTCAGCTCTCTACCGCTCGCGAAACTGCTTTTCATGGATCATGCCCCACAAACACCGATTGGGAAGTGCCACTGCCAGACAGCGACTGCGTTAGTCAAACAGCCTACTACACGATCTGCTTCGCGAAAACACTCCGAGAAGGTGACTGTCCCCTCCTCAACTCTTATTATCCTATTATCCAATTACTTACGCACTTCCTGATGAGAACTGGATAGACGGCTTGGAGCGATTTTCCGTGAATTCACACATCCTTGTCGCCGACGTGCTTGGATTTTCCCGGTTGGTTGCCAATCTGAAACATAGCCAACTTGATGAACGCCTGAGTGTCTGGGTACGTTTGGTTGAAGAGATCCGTATCGAGACAGGCGTTCAGCAGTCTCAACTGATATCGGACACAATTTTCGTGCGCGAGGACGATTCCGCTGAGGGTTTCCGCCGCCTCCTCCGCTATTCGAAGATCTTGCTGGAACGCGGTCTTGCAAGTCATTTCCCCATTCGTGGTGCAATCACGAAAGGCAATCTGACTTGGGGTATGTTGACGTACGGCAAGGCGCTGGTTCGCAGCCATGAACTTGAACGGCAACAAAACTGGATTGGCATCGCATGTGAGTCGAATCTACCAAGCATTCCGTGGTCGTGGGACTTGGTTTGCTGCTATCCGGTCCCAAAAAAACCGGACTCATTCAGCTTGGACCTGCTGTAGTGTGGAACATTCCTACAGCTCGTGACCTCATAAGGCAATGTACGGCAGAAGGGTACCTGAAAGCCGGCGATCACTTTGTCTGGGAACTGCACTCGAAACTCGCCAACACTCTCGCCTTTTCGAAGTACGTTGGAAATGCCAAAGAGCATGAATCTGATCCGGCAATTTACCACCAAAAATACAGTGTCGGTCCCATTTGAATCGACGCACACAAGAATGGGACAGTCAATTTCTGGGGCAGAGAACGTGAATGTCCCCTCTCGCTTGACCAACTGACAACTTCCGCGTCTTGGATTCATGTCACGCACAAGAGACGGTGACTGTCCCCTGTTCGGTCCGAGAAGGGGCAGTTTCGTTCTTGCTCGTGCTTCCTTTCATTTGACTCGCGATCTCGTAGCGTGTAGGGGAACTCATCAACTTCAGGTATGAGACACGCGAAAACACTCAGAGATGGTGACTGTCCTCTTTTCGTGCGCGTGCTCCGCTGCGCGACTTCCGGCGTTACATTTCCCGGCGCGGTCGCGGGAGCGCCAGCGCCACGCCGCCAAGAATCAGCACGGAGGAGAGCACGAGCCGAAGGGTGACGGACTCTCCCATGACGAGCACGCCGCCCACCGCGGCGATCACGGGTACGGACAGTTGTACTGTGGCCGCGAAGGTCGCGGTGAGGCCGCCCAGCGCCGTGTACCAGATCACATAGCCGGCCCCCGACGCCAGCGCGCCGGAGGTGACGGCGAGCAGCACGCCGGCAAGCGTCATCTCGAAATCTCCCACGCTCAGCAGGCTGACCACCGCGACCATCGGAACGCTGCGAATGAAGTTATCGCGGGATTCTCCCAGCGGGTCCACAGCACCGCGGCCGTGAATCGAGTACAGCCCCCAGGCGATCCCGGCCACCGCCATGAGCACGCTGCCCGTGGGAGACGGCGCCGTCACGCCCGGCAACACCAGGTACGTCATGCCGCCGAGCGCGGCGGTCAGGCCGATCCACTGCAGCACGCGAGGGCGCTCACCGGAGGCCAGGCCCGCGACGAGCATCGTGGCCTGCACCGCCGCGAAGAGGATCAGCGCGCCGGTGCCGGTCGTGAGCGTGTTGTACGCGAAGGAGAACGGGACCGCGTAAAGGAAAAGGAGCGCTGCGGAGAACCAGCCCGCCCTGCGCGGTGTGCGCCCTCCCCGACGCACGGCGTGGATGGCCGCGAGGGCCAGCGCCCCCGACAAAAGGCGAATCGCTGAGAAGCTGGCCGCGTCGATCTCTCCGCCCCCGAGAGCCGCGCGGCACAGGACCGAGTTGGCGGCGAAGGCGACCATCGCCGCCGCCGTCAGGAGGCTGACGACCCTCATCCGCGCCACGGTGTCAGACGTGGCCACCATCGACCCACGTGCAGGCAATAGGTTTCGTACGACCCTCCGAATCTGCGACGGAGTGTCGGTTCCTCATAGAACAGCACGTTCAGGTGGAACACGACCAGTATCACCCCTGCGTACGCGAACAGGAGGGCTTGGCCAAAGAGCAGCGCCTGCCCTGAGATGATGATCAGCACAGAGACGTACATCGGGTTTCGCACGAACCGATAGAGGCCGGACGCCACCAGCACTTCGGTCTGCGCGCCACCGGCGCCGGTGTGCCACGCCCCTCAAGGGCAAAGTGGGCGAAGCAGTCCAGCAGGCAGGCCAGACCCGCCCCAACCGCCGCGACACCCACGACGCGCCCGCCCGGTAGGCCGAGCAGCGGCGGCTGCATCGTCCAACCGAACAGTGCGAACGGGCCGACGCCGGCAACGACTGCGGGAGCGACCCAGAAGAAGACGAACGACCCCAAGATCGCACGCGTAGGTGTGCCCTTCACAAACACGTCATGAGGCCCTGGGATTCTGGCGGGTATTGTTCTGGAGGCTTCGCGTCTGTTGTCGTGCGCTGTCTGCGTGACTTTGCATGTGGTCTCGTCCCCCGTTCAGCATACCGGAACTCGCGCTGATTCCTATGATTTACGGCTTGGCGGTAAAGGCCTTGGACACAAGAAAGGGACCGTCAATTTCTCGCTTGACCAGTTGACAACCTCCACGTCGTGGATTCATACCACACACATGAAGCGTACAAATCTTGTGCTTGATGAGCGAATTCTGGAAGAAACCCTACGGCTCAGCGGGGAGCGTACTTACTCGAAAGCAGTGACACGAGCGATGACGGAATTCGTTCGAAGGGCAAAGGCTGGTCGCATTTTGCAACTGGCCGGTTCGGGCCTTTGGGAGGGGGACTTGGCCGAGATGCGCAACGACCGGCTGCGCAGCCAACCCGAGCCAGAGCACGGGACCGGCCGTGTACCTCGTTGACACCTTGGTCTGGATCAAGGTGTTTGCGCGGCCCGCCCGAGTCCACCTCGAATCGGTCGCCCACCTGGACGAAGTCGTCACCTGTCTTCCGGTCATGCAGGAGGTGCTCCATGGCTTCCGCGACGAGAGCGCGTTCCGGATTGCACGAGAGGCAATGCACGCGTTTCCGCTCGTCGAGGCGCCGTTGGAGACGGCAGTGTTCGACGAGGCGGTCGACCTGCACCGCTTGGCGCGTCGTATGGGTATCACGGTGCGTTCAAATGTCGACTGCCTGATCGCGGTCTGCGCGATCAGGAACGACTTGACTCTGTTACACCACGACCGCGAATTCGACCGGATCGCCCGAATTTCACCGTTGCGTTCACGGCGTCTGGGAAGACGTTGATGTCGACGTGCCACGCCTGATGCTGAGCAGCAGCGTGACTCCGAGTCCCGGTGTCGATTCCATGGGGCCGGCCGGCGTTGGGAACACGTTTGGACGACGGTGAGAAGGAGACTAAGAAGGGGACAGTTTCGTTCTCGCTCGTGCTCCCTTTCATTTGACTCGCGGTCTCGTAGCGTGTAGGGGTACTCCTCAACTTCAGGTATGAGACACATCGTTGTTCTGCTGGTTTCCGCCCTGGTTGTTTTCGGCATTGGGACGGCTTGGTGCGAGGGGGCCGGGGTCGGGAAGCCTGATCAGGAAGGCATCGGGCGCTTCCTTCTGGTCGCGTCGGAAGGGCTCTACATCGTCGAATCCGACGGCCGTTGTTCCTGGTCATTCACGGTCCCTCCGCTCAACGGACAATCTGCCGGCGAGTTCGACCACCTGATTTACGACGGCTGGGCTCTCGCCAACGGAAACATCCTCTACGGGACGCATCGCTATGTGCGGGAAATAAATCGCCAAAAGCAAACGCTGTGGGAATACCGGGTCAAGGGAAAGAACAAAGTCAAGACCTGCCTGCCCTTGCCCAACGGCCGTGTGGCGGTACTCAACAGCCAGGAGCAGGCCATTCTTGAATTGGAATCGGGGACCGGACGGGTTCTGCACCGGATCTCCGTTCCCGCGGAAGGGACGCTCCATACCCGCTACAACCTGTTGCGTCGAACTCCGGAGGGAAACTACCTGGTTGCACTGCGTGCCGAGGAGAGATTCGTGGAAGTGGATTCCGCCGGCAAGATCCTCCGCTCCCTGCCGGTCCCGAGTCTGCCTGCCGTGGCCCAGACACTGAGCGACGGCACCATCCTCTGCAGTGGCCGCTTCGGCCTGATCCGGTTTGATGCGAATGGAAAGAAGACGTGGAGCTTCACCCCTGAGGATGCGGCTCCCCACTTCCCGCTACTGATCGCCGTCGGGACCGTGGAGTTGTCGGACGGCCGTTTGCTGGTCGTGAACTCCGACTGGCATTACCAGAAACCGGGTGAGAATCGAGTGCAGCTCTTCATCACGGATTCCTCGAAGAACATTTCCTGGACTCTTCCGGTGACCGCCTTCGAAGGCTGGAAGCGGGGAGAGATCGAGCCCAAGACGGGTCTGCTGGAACATCGAGGTGGGGTGGTCCAACTCCTGGGACCTGAGATTCCGTGACCGAATTCACGGGTTTTCGTTCACTGAAACGGACCCCGCGAGAGGGTGACTGTCCCCTTTTCGCGGTGCTTTTTGACTGTCAGCGGGAGACTAATGACCGTCAGAAAACAGACGAATTGGCGCCACTCAGAGGGACGAGAATGAGGTTTTTAGGATGACGTGTTCATTCGGTCTTGACGCACGTTCCGCGCTTGAAGCATTGAAAACCAGCGTGGAGAGGTTTAAGGATGACGACCTCAATGAGGATCTAGCGCGGGAGTGCGCTTGTAAGGCATGGCATCTCTGTGATCACTCGTCCAAAGCTCTTGGGCCCAATTCCCCGTTTCCAACCTTGAAGAAACTTCAGAAGCACGCCAGAGGTGTTTGCCCTGAACTCGCCTACCTGCAGGACATTTGCACCGAATCAAAACACGGAGAGATCACAAGGTATGTGGCTTGTATCAAGGAAGCCCGTCATAACGGAGGGGCCTTCAGCAACGGTTTCAGCCGCGCCTTTGACATTTCGCGTCTTGAATTAGAACTACACGACGGCCAAACGGTCTTTTTCGTCGATGTCGTTGATCGTGCCGTCGGATTCTGGTTGGACTTCTTCCAAGACCACGGGATCACATGAGCTGTTCGCCGAGGACGGTTTATCGCCGCATCTGTCATTTTCTAGTCTATCCGAGACGAACATCTTCCCTCCTCGGCGTCCTGCCTACGCACGAGAACGTGACTGCCCCCTTTTCGACTGTCCCCTTTTCGAGTCAGAAAAGGGGCGGATCCTGGACCGGTTCGTGAAGGCCACGGACACTATCGCCACTACGCAGCCTAGTTGCTGCGCCACCAGGGCCGACGGGTCAAGGTGACGCCTCGGGTGGTGGTTCAGGGAGACTTTGGCGTGCCTTGGCGTCGAGGACGCCGCCGGATCTATGGGCCGGACCGGAGGTGGCGCGGGAGCTGACGAAGCTGTGGCAGATGATGGACAAAGTGTGCGGCAAACACATGGCGGACACGCTTCCGGAGTGGGTGAAGGCGTTGGAGCGACACGGGGAGTTGGACCCGAGCGACGAGGTGAGGGAGGCGCGAGGCCGTGACTGTCCCCTTTTCGCGCGCGGGTGCCAGAGGATGCGGCCCCCCCATTCCCGCTGTTGATCGCAGTCGGGACCGTGGAGCTGCCGGACGGCCGATTGCTGGTCGTGACCTCCAACTGGCATTACCAGAACCGGGCGAGAATCGTGTGCAGTTCTTCATTACGGATTTCTCCAAGAACATTTCGTGGACTCTTCCGGTGACCGCCTTCAAGGGCTGGAAGCGGGGAGAGATCGAGCCCAAGACGGGTCTGCTGGAACATCGAGGCGGGGTGGTTCAACTCCTGGGCCCGGAGATTCCGTAATCGTATTTGCGGATCTTCACACGCTGGAACGCACGTCACGAGCGCGAGAACGTGACTTCCCTCTTCTCGACGGTCCCGCGTGTGGCCCTTTTCATACTTCTATTCTCCTTCGATCCGATCCACCCCCAGATTCTTCTGGCGCGATCTCACCAGGCGTTTCTTGAACCACTCCACAAGTTCTTCGTAGTGTATTTCGCCAGTGGCCACACTCGTTATGACGTCTGCCAGCATCAGGTCGTCTTCTATCAAGCTGTAGTCGCTCCTCACCGGCAGCAATTCGACCAAATACACAGCCGTACGTTTGTTGCCGTCTACGAAGCCGTGGTTGGATACGATGCCGTGAACGAGGGCGGCGGCCTTTTGATGAATGCGTCGATGATAACCGTGATAAGGCCGCGCAATCGCTGACTCGATTGCCTCCGGACGGAGTATCCCAGGTGCCCCCCATCTCTGAGCGCTTCCTTGTGACAGCGAACCGCGTCGGCCCAGGTGATCCGGTAGTGGCGTTTATCGATTGGCCAACACCTCCATTGCCCTACGGCGTCTGGAGGAGATTTCTTTGATGATTCGCTCGGATGTCCTGCTTACACGTCGTACGCGGTGGCGCGACGCCCGGTCGATTCCAGCATGCCGGTCGGCAATCGGTTTTGCCCGTGTGTCTTTGATTGCCGCCTCCGCTTGTTTCTTCACTACCACGCTAACCTCCTAATCTACAGGACCACCTAAAGGCTAACCCAGGCACGACGTTGCCACTCTCTTCCTTATCTCCAAAGGCAGCCCGCGAGAAGGAGACGGTCCCCTTTGCGGTCCCCTGCGGATCACCGACCTTTGGATTCCCGATTCGCAACCACGCATCGAAGAACCGTACCGTCTGACGGAGCGCATTGCGCCGGATCAGTCCCGGCGAAGTTGTCCCAACGAGAAGGGGCACCGCACTGCAAATCATCCAGGCACAGGATCGAAAGTTGTCAATTGACAGGCGACACCCTAAGATCGCATGCTGATTGCATCGTTCCGCCACCGTGGGCTGAAGACCCTCTACGAGGGCAGGACGGCGCGGCGAGTCGCGCCGGAGCACGTCGGCAGATTGCGGGACATCCTGGCGGTGCTCGATTTCAGCCGAGGTCCCGAGAGCATGAGCCTGCCGGGGTTCCGGTTGCACGCCCTCAAGGGACGGCTGAAGGGGCACTATGCGGTTTCGGTATCCGGCAACTGGCGAGTGACCTTCCGGTTCGAGGATGGCGCAGCGGTCGATGTGGACTACGTGGACTATCACTGAGGGAGAAGATCGATCATGGCCATACACAACCCGCCGCATCCGGGCGGCATCGTGAAGCGGCAGTGCCTCGAACCCCTGGGGTTGACCGTGACCCGGGCCGCCGAGGGTTTGGGCGTCACCCGGCAGGCGCTTTCGGAGTTGGTGAACGGGCGAACAGGGATCTCGGTAGAAATGGCGATACGACTGTCGAAGGCCTTCGGCTCGACGCCCGAAACTTGGCTGGGGATGCAGATGGCCTACGATCTCTGGCAAGCTCGCGGCCGCGCCGAGGAGATCGCGGTAGAGCGCTTTGTGGCGGCGTGATCTAGGAGCCTGCTCTTGGTTGGGAGCGCGAGAACGGGTCTGTCCGCTTTTCGTCCGCGTCCGCGGATGAAGAGACGCGGCTGCTGATTTCCCGTTGAAGATACAGCCCGGTGGATTACCGCGGCTGCAGTGCCACCCGCCAGAGTTCAAGACATTCGCCCGACTGGTAGAGAACCACGTTGGGCTCGACTTCGAAGATGGTGGGATACGCCATTCTGTGGGAATAGTCGGCAACCGTGGTGGCAAGCCAGTCCTTCCCCGTGCCGTCGGCATTGATGGCCAGTTGGCACTTCCTTCTCTGATCCTCGTGTTTCCAGTCCGCCTTTTTCCCTCCGCCGCGCTGCACCAACTGGCCGTAGGCTAACGCCAATCGTCCATCCTTCAGTCTCAGCAGGTAGGGATCCACCCCGGGGCCCAGGCCCATGTCTTCGGGCGGGCTCCAGGTTCTTCCGCCGTCGCCGCTCCAGCTCGCCACCATGGGCGAATAGTGGCCGGTCCGCATCACGGCCAGCATCCGGCCGTCGTCCAGCGGAAGCAGCGCCCACTCGTTGAATCCCTCCGTATCATCCATCACGTCGGCGCGCGGAGCGGCTACGGTGGAAAAGTACCGCCAGGTGTCCCCCTGATCGTCGGAGCTGATCAGGAAAGACCTCATCTTGAAGGGTGTCTCCATCTTGCTTCGAGGGTCGGTCGTGGGCAGGTTGTCCTCCTCGAAACTGCCGATCATGCAAGCCAGCAGGGTCCCATCCGGCATCTCTCGAATGCCCCGATGGAAGAAGATGGTCGAGCTCTGCTGGTCCTGGACTTCCGAGAAGTCGTCGACGGGAACCGATCCCGCCTCCGGAATGATGAGGACCGTTTCCTTCTTCTCAACTGTCTTGAACCCGTCGCGGGAACGCCACATTCTTCCCAAGCAGCGACCCGCCTCGCGACAAGTGACGTTCCAATAGAAGCCGAGGAACAGTCCCTTTCTCCAGTACAGCGTGGTCAGCTTCTCGGCGAACAGGAAGGAGCCGAACGGCGGATCGGACTCATCCACGGGCCAAAAATGCCTGCCCCCGTCGGTACTTTTGAGCGCCCCGTAGACATAGATGGTTCCATCCGGAGCCTCCACCGCCCTGGGATGACGGCATCTGGCCGCCGTCACTTCCACATGCAACTCCGCCGCTGCCTGAGTCAAGACCGAGGCCATGGTGATGAATACGAGCAAGTGGAGTCCTCTCCGAAGGTTCAGCATCTGTTTGGCCTCCTGGTCCAAGCTGCATCTCTCACCCGGGGGCTCTGGGGCGGGAGAAGATGACGGTGGGGAGAAGGTGACTGTCCCCTTTTCATCCGCTATTTTGGCACTCGCTTAACGACTCGGTCACTTCTACGGGAGGATGGGATGAAAAACTGGGAGTACAAGGTTCTTGACTCGAAGGATATCCCTCGCGCTGGAATCCTCAAGGGCAGGGACCGATCAGGAGTCGAAAATTATCTCAACAGCCTGGGCCG
Source organism: Acidobacteriota bacterium (assembly GCA_965116695.1). Lineage (GTDB taxonomy): Bacteria > Acidobacteriota > UBA6911 > RPQK01 > JAJDTT01 > JAJDTT01. Next base: position 4,043,624 of record OZ220706.1, on the reverse strand, counting down.
GGAAGGCTGGGAGCTGGTCAATATTGACTTCCGGGAATTGGAGGGCCGCTTCGAGTTCACGGCTGTGGCCAAGAGAGAAATCGGTGGGCAACCAATGGACCAATCCTGAATGAGCCCGCTCGGGTGGGAACGCGGGTGTCGCTTTCTTCCGTATCGACACGCCGTACGGGACGTTCCAGACGCATCTGGCGGTGACGCGGGTCAACCACGCGTTCACCCCCCCGGTTCTTCAGCAATGCTCGTCCAGCACAACTCGGCCGGCAACTCCTTAAATCGACCAAGGCTCCACCGCCGCTATTGTGTCCCGCGTCATTCGAGTCACTGGACCATGGGCACCAACTGATTTAGAGTGTGCGAAACGCGTGTACTGTGAGTGAACTAACATACCGTTGTCGTGTCTTTAATGTGCATTCTCTCGCTGATTCGCGACGACGTTGGCCCTGGACTGGATCGGACTCGGTTCATGCATCGCGCCGACTCATGCGATTGCCAAGCCGGATCGCGGTCCGGAGTCCAACAGGAGTATGCCGTTGCAGAGTCCTGATGAACTGAGACAAGAAATCGATGCATTGCGGGACCGCATCTCCAGGTTGAACGAGGCCATCCTGCGTATCAGCAGAAGCCTGGACGTTGGCACCGTACTGCGGGAATCCGTGGAAAGCGCGCGGGTGTTGACCGGCGCCCGGTACGGCTTGATTGCGACCCTCGATGACTCGGGGCAGGCCCGGGAATTCGTCGGTTCCGGCTTCACTCCGGAACAAATCCAGCAAATGGAGGACTGGCCCGAAGGCCGAATGCTTTTCCAGCACTTCCGCGACATTCCGGAAGTCCTGAGGCTGCGCGACCTGCCCGCTTACGTCCGCTCGCTCGGAATTTCCTCCGACCTGTTGTTGGCGAAGACCTTCCAGGGAACCCCGATCCGTTATCGTGACCTGCATGTCGGCAACTTCTTCCTCGCCGGAAAGGAGGGCGGCCGGGAGTTCACGAGCGAAGACGAAGAGGTCCTGGAGTTGTTCGCGTCACAGGCAGCAACGGCGATCGCCAATGCCAGGACGCACCGGGATGTAGCCCGGGCCCGGGCCGACCTGGAGGCACTGATTGAACTTTCTCCGGTGGGCGTCGTGCTATTCGACGCCCGGACCGGCAAACAGGTAATGGTCAATCGGGAAGCGAAGCGGATTACCGGAGACCTGGCAACGCCGGGGCTGTCTCAGGAGCAGTTGTTGGAAATGGTGAAGTTCCGGCGCGCTGACGGGAGGGAGGTGTCTCTCGAAGAGTTGCCCCTGGCCCAGGCGCTGAGCAAGGCGGAGGCGGTGCGGGGCGAAGAAATCGTCCTGGAAGTTCCCGACGCTCCGAGCGTTACGACGCTGATCAACGCCACGCCGATCTGTTCCGAGGAGGGCGCCGTCGAATCCGTGGTGGTCACCCTTCAGGACTTGGCGCCGATCGAAGACCTGGAACGTTCACGGTCCGAGTTCCTGGGCCTGGTGAGCCACGAGCTGCGGGCGCCGCTGACCTCCATCAAGGGCTCCGCCGCCACCGTGCTGGACGCGAGACGACCACCGAATCCGACCGAGATGCTTCAGTTTTTCCGCATCATCAGCGACCAGGCCAATCACATGCACGGTCTGATCAGCGACCTGTTGGATGCGGAGCAAATCGAGACGGGAAGGCTGTCGGTCAGCCCGGCTCCCGAGAGAGTGGCCAGCCTCGTGGACGAAGCCAGGAATACGTTCCTGAGTGGAGGGGGCCGGCACTCCGTTCAGATCGATCTCCCGGCAGACTTGCCCCAAGTGATGGCTGACCGGCAGCGCATCGTCCAGGTCTTGAACAACCTCTTCAGCAATGCATCCCGATACGCTCCCGAGTCGGCCCCGATCCGGGTCGGTGCCGTGCTGGACGACGTTTACGTGGCGATTTCCGTATCGGACAAGGGACAGGGCGTACCGTCGAATCTGCTGCCCCACCTCTTTCGCAAACATGTGGGCACCGCCGGGGAAGAGCGGGGAAGCCGGGGGACCGGTCTGGGTCTAGCCATCTGCAAGGGTCTGGTGGAAGCCCACGGGGGCCGCATCAGTGCGGAGAGTGGCGGGGCCGGCCTGGGCACACGGATCACCTTCACGATTCCTGTGGCGGAAGAGGCCGGCGCCGGCCTGACCCGTGGTTCCTCCCGCCTGTCCAATGAAGGGCGCGAGCGAACCCGCATCCTGGTGGTTGACGACGACCCACAGACGCTTCGGTACGTCCGGGATGCCCTGGCGGGTGCAGGCTTCTCCCCGCTCGTGACGGGTGACCCGCAGGCAGTCTCCCACCTCGTCAGAACCAAATCGCCCCGCCTGGTCCTCATGGACCTGATCCTCCCCGGGATCGACGGCATCGAGTTGATGGAGCGTGTTCCCGAGCTCTCCGATCTGCCCGTCATCTTCATCTCGGCCTACGGAAGGGACGAGACCATCGTCAGGGCCCTGGAATCCGGGGCCACCGATTACGTCGTCAAGCCCTTCTCACCAGCGGAACTGGTGGCGAGAGTCCAAGCGGCCTTGCGGCGACACGTGGCAACGCCCGACGCCTTCCATCTCGGGGACCTGACCATCCACTACGGGCAACGCCGCGTGACCCTGGCCGGCCGGCCGGTTCAGTTGACGGCGACCGAATTCGAACTGCTCCGGGCGCTCTCGGTCAATGCCGGATGGGTCATGACGTACGACGTCCTGTTGCGCCAGGTGTGGGGCCGGATGGAATCCGGCGACTTCCAGCCCGTGCGCACGTTCGTGAAAAAGCTTCGCCGCAAGCTGAAAGACGACGCGGCCAACCCACTTTACATCTTCAACGAGCGCGGGGTCGGCTATCGAATGGCCAGGCCCAGCGACCAGTGAAATCCCTGGTGAAAGGCGGTTCTCCCCCGCCTTGGTGTTCGTTCAAACCAAAGGCAAGGCCATTGAAGTGTACTGAATCTTCAACCCGCCAGGAATATAAACTGCGCTTGCCATCATGAGAATCACCCGAATTCGCGCAACTGGTTTCATCCATCAATGAATGGCCAATTGGTTCCATAAACCGAGTCCGCCATGAACGCCAAGCCATCGCCGCGCAAGCAGCACGAAGCGAATGACCCGGTCGATCTGTACGCGCGCGATGCGCATACGTTTCGTGAACCGCCGCAAGGCGTCTCGATGACGCTACGGTACTTGGGACCCGGACTGATCCTGGTCGGCTCGATCGTCGGTTCCGGCGAGTTGATCATGACGACCAAGCTCGGCGCGCAAGGTGGTTTTGCGCTCTTGTGGTTTGTGCTGCTCTCATGCGTCATCAAGACCGTCGTCCAAGCCGAACTGGGACGCCATGTGATTTCCAGCGGCGAGACGATTCTGGTGATGTTCAACAAGCTGCCCGGGCCGCGCGGACGGCGGCCGAGTTGGCTTTGCGTGGAGTGGTTGCTGATTGTCGTGGTCAGCACGTACCTCGGCCTGGGCCTCTGGTCGTGGAACCTGGCTGCGGATATCGGTGCGGGCGGATTGGCCGCGAGCGTGCTGTCCGTTTGGATTGCGGCTGCGTCGTTGCTCGCGAACCGAAGCCGGCGACGCGAGATGGCGCAAACGTCAGATGCTCGAAGCCGACCGATGTTGGGGTGGTTCCTGTGGCTGTACCTGGCTTGCCAATTGGTCATGTTTATCAACGTCGGCGCGGTGATGGGCGGGGCAGGCCAGGCACTGGCGCTGGGTCTTGGGAACGTCCTGGGAACCACCGACGCCAGGCTGTGGACTGCCGGCATCGCCGTTGTTTGCGGGGCACTGTTGCTGGTGGGCCGTTACAAGATGCTGGAACGAGTATCGCTGGCAATGGTTCTAGTTTTCACATTGATCACGATTCTCTGCACGGCGCTGCTTCATTGGACGGACAACGCCATTACGTTCGAGCAGATTCGCCGCGGATTCCAGTTTTCGTTTCCCGAGTTTCTGGGAATGGACGTAACGCTGACGATGATCGTGCTAACCGCACTGGGCATGTACGCGGGAACGGGGATCGGCACCTGGGAGATGATGCACTACACCTACTGGTGCGTCGAAAAAGGCTACGCGCGGCACACCGGCGCGAATCAGCCTGGAGATCAGTGGACGCAGCGGGCTCGCGGGTGGATACGCGTCATGTATACCGACGTGCTGCTGACCATGGTCGTGTTCACGATCAGCACCGTCTGTTTTTACCTGCTCGGCGCAGCGATTCTGTATCCGGAGCGCGATCCGGCGGGCAAAGAGACACTCGGTGTGCTGCAAAACATTTTCACGGAGTCGTTGGGCCCGTGGGCGGCCACGCTCTTCGTGGTCGGCGGGTTCGTGGTGCTGTTCTCGACGACCTATTCCGGCACGGCCGGCAGTTCACGACTGGTGGCCGATGCCCTGTGCGTGATGGGAGTGATTGACGCGCGCGATTATGGAGCGCGTCTGCGCTTCACGCGCTTCTATATCGTCTTCGGCCTCACGATGGGAACGGTGACCTATTGCCTGCTGCAAAACCCCCCGCTCATGTTGATCATATCGGGATTTGTGGCAGTCGTGCTCTATCCCGTGTTTGGTCTGGGAACGCTTTTTTTAAGGTACCGGGGCGTGGACGAACGAATCCGTCCCGGACCGTTCACCACCTCGTGGCTGTGGATTTGCGGTTTGGCCTTGGCCGTCATCTCACCGGCAGCGGGGCTGCTTGTTCTGGCGTTGAATCAGGGCTGGTTCGAGTTTTGATCGGCTCCAATCGACGTAGCCGCTGGAGTCGTGACTCTCCCGGAAGGCCCACTCTTGCGCTTCGTTCTTGAAGGAGGGAATGGGTCTACGTTTCTCTTCCAGATTGGTGGAGGCGGTGGGAACCAAAAGGACCCTTTAAATAACGGTTTCTAAAGGACTAGTAGGATTTACGGTTTTTGAGTTGCCCCCAATATTGCCCCCACGATTTTAAAATGTTGCTGCCGGGGGCGGGTCACTCAGCGGTCTCCCGCCCAATCGAAGCGGACGTTCAACGCCCGAAGCATGGCGAACATATTGTCGCTCTGCACGCTGAATTGGTCGCATACATCGGGCAGCTTGATCTCCTTTCTGGACTCTGGTGCACTCTGCTCGTTGGTGACGACGGTCGCGCCGTGAACCTGTGCGTATGCGACCAACCAGCCGTCTGCGCCCGTCGCGAACTTCGCCTTCGCATGGTTAAAATATCTCGGATGGCGTTGGACCCACATCATGATGTTCATATACGCACGAACGACCACGCCGGTGTCCACTGGGAGGAAGAAACCCTTCGGGACTACGTCCCTCACCCACCGAACCAGATCCTCCTGCCTGTGACCGGCGAGAAGTTCACTGCGTACCCTGTCGACGCTGAAGACTCGGTCTTCCCGGTGGTGGTGAACTAAGCACTTCCAGAAACCGGGGCAGATGTCGAACGAGTAATACAGATTCTTTGCCGTGATGAAGACATCCGAATCCACGAGATAGGTCCGATCCGCCATCATGGGAGGTCCACGCCCAGCCGCTTGGCGTACTTCTGAAAGGTTCCCCCGCGCAGTCCTGTCAGGTCATAGGCTTCCTTGAAACCGATACGGCCCTCCATCGCTGCGCGCAGCACCTGGGTCCCAAAGAACTCGCCAACACGAGTGTTCTGGTTGTTGTAGAAATCGCCTCCACTCGACTTCGTGCTGGCCTTGTGTTCTCGATTGACGTAGAGCTTGTAGAAATCGAAGAACGTGTTGCGGTCGACGAGATTCAGGTCGAGGGTTCGGCGTGCGGCAACTACAGGGCTCACCTTGAACGTCCTGGCGAGCTCCTGGAAGGGACTCGCCTCCCATCTGACTTGCCCCCAACGCGCTCTGAGTTCCCGTTCCGGTGCGAGGAATTCGCCCGCCGCCACATTGCACCAGTCCTCCACGTCCGTACCACCCGGAAGTAGAGAATCGAAGCCGGAGAGCCCCTCCGTGCCAAGCCAGATATGAGCCAGTTCGTGAGCGAGCGTGAACATCTGCGCCGACTTCGCATCCGCACCGTTCACGAAGATCAGCGGCGCGTAGGGATCGGTGAGCGCAAAGCCGCGAAACTCTTGTACACTCAGCCGGCGATGCGTGTTGTTCCCCACCACGCCGTTGATCACCGCCATCACGCCGATCTGCTCAATCGTCCGGCGCAACTCGCTCACAGCATCCTGCCATGTGCGGACTCCCGCAGCCCATCCACGATCAAGACCGAGCGCCCGCCGCATCTCCTGACCCACAGCGTCCGGATCATCGGCAAGACGAGCGCTTCCAACGAACGGCAATGGTTCCGCGTCGTTCTCAATCAGCGACTCCCGCAACCAGTCCTGCCGCCGTATCATCGTGTAAAGCGTGTCAAGCAGGTCGGGACTCGGCCTGTCTCGTCTAGCGCCGGCCACGGTGCGAAAGTCCGGGACCGGAAGGCGTTCCTCCGGCGGCTCAGGGAGTAACAGGTAGCCGAGGGGCGTGTGCGTAACGTTGGCCAGTTTCTCTAGCTGCTTCAGCGTCGGCTGTCTCTCGCGTCGGACCCAGGCCCGGAGTTGTGGCATGCGCTCCGCAAGGTCCGCCACGTCATAACCGGCACGTTCGCACGCCCAACGAAGCATCTCGGGGGGCACCGGAACGCGGATCATGGCCTTATCCTCGCAATACCATCCCGGCCGGACCGGACGTGGGGAGTACTCCGGTAGTCTAACTCCTCGATGGGACACCCCCGCTCCGTGCCCTCTCGGGCCAAGTATTTCATGCTTCAGGCCTCGTGGCCGTCGCGGATTCGTACGCAGCGGATGCCAGCGCGTCATGTAGAAGGGAATCGAGAAGACGAGTACGGGTGCAATCTGCGGTAGCGAGACTGGCCTCCATCCGATTGCAGAGGGTCATGAGTTCATCGACCTTGGTGACGATTCGGTGCTGTTCGGCGAGAGGCGGGACGGGAATCGGTAACCGTTCCCAGTTTCCCTTGTTCAAAATTGCAATCGTAGTTCGCGCAGAAGCTGCCCAAGCAGCGTCTTGAAAATAGCTAGACTTCAGAGAGTACAGAATAAAACGTGAGTTTGTGTCAGCATAGGGCGAAACAGCGTTAATCTGCTGATTGAACGAGCATGGTCGGTCAATCAGTTGGCATTTCCCAATAGTACCGATGCACACCATGAATACAGAGCCTCTCGGTGCGATTCTTCCCGAGACAGCAGCGCCAGCCCAACTAAGTCCTTCATTGGAGTAGTCTACATGCGTTAGGTGGATATCACTTGGTTTAATAAACGGGATATCGCCTCCGAAATTCTCTGGTCGCCTCTTGGTAGGAGTTGTTCCTGTTTGTGTAAAACCAATCTCTCCTAGACACAACCAGCACCAGCTAACAGGAACGGAGAATGGCCGCACGTCCACCTTTAGAAACGGTTTCGATTTCCTGATCTTCCCCGCATTCACCAGTTGCTCTTTCTCGGCTGTAATACGCTCTATCAACTCCGACGCCGGTTCATCCACGGGATCCTGCTCCACCAGCTTCCCCCGCACGGCGAGGTCGAGAATGGTCTGACGTAGGAGCTTGACCTGATCGGCACGGGCCGCCAGCGCAGGCAGGGCGTCGATGGCGAAACGCGCGTGAGAACGAAACGTCGGCGCGTCGATGTCGGGAGCGACCAGACGGGTAAGGCTAGCTTTGGTCAGCTGGTCGCGTGTGTCCTCGCGTGCGGTGCGTGCTTCCTCCAACCGGTCGCAGACGGCCATGAGCTCGTCGACCTTGGCAACGATGCGCTGCTGCTCGGCGAGGGGCGGGAGGGGAACGAGCTGCCCGTTGGCCATTTTCGCGGTTAGTTCAACTTGTTTTGTGGCACCAGTTGCGCGTTTTTCGATCACTCCATAGACATGATCCGTTCGAAGCCACGCACGGATATATTCGGAGTCAACTTCCAGGCATCGGACGACGGTTACATGACTGTCACAAACTAGTTTGTCAGGCGGAACGACCAAGCGGATGACCCGCCCTATCGTGCCGGTGCCCGTGGAGTTCCACAGCAAGTCCCCATCGCGCAAAAATCTGATCCGCTGATACTTTTCAAGGGAGTCCAGTGTAATCTGCTTTGCGACACTCAGATCGAGGCCCCGCCATTGGATGCATTTTTGCGAAACAACCGGTGTGCCCGTGTCCACTGCGTATTTCGGAGACCTACCTCTCTGTATGTATGAAGTAATCAAGGCGAGCCGCGTCCATTCCCAGGTCGACGGCAATTCAAAGGGAAGTTCGTCCACAGGCGCAAGGGGTCTTGGCTTTCTGATCGCCCCCGACTTCACGAGTCGTGCCCTTTCTGCTGCTATCCGCTTCAGCAACTCGGACGCCGGTTCATCCGCCGGATCCTGCTCCACCAGCTTGCCGCGCACGGCGAGATCCAGCACGAAGCGCCGCAGGCGGCCAACGGCGTCAGGTGCCTCGGCCACGTGGTCGTAGAGGACAACGAGGCGGTCGGCATTCACCGCAACAGCGCCTCGGTCAGGATTCGTTTCAACTGGTTTCGCACCGAGTTCACCTCGGCCTCGGCACGCGTCAGCTCCTCCAGAAGCGTCTCGGGATCGCCAAGGTCCTCTTCTTCAGTATGAGGATTCTTGATGTCGAGGTTGTAGCCGCGCGCAACGATCTCCTCGGCAGTCACCTTCCAAGCTCGTTCACCTTCCTTGCGGCTCTTACGTTCCAACCCGCCCCACCAAGCGGCACAGTCCTCAAGATGCTCCAGCCGGATGGGCCGGGTCATTGAATAGGCCTTTTGGCCCTCAGGTACGAGGTGTTCCCAGAACCAGACGTCCTTGGTCGGTTCGCCCTTCTCGAAGAACAACAAGTTTGTCCCGATAGAGGCGTAGGGACGAAACACCGAGTTCGGCAGACGCACAATGGTGTGAAGGTTGCATTCCTTCATCAGGTGCTCTTTGAGCCGCGTCTTGACACCCTCGCCGAACAAGGAGCCGTCGGGAAGGACCACGGCAGCCCTGCCCCCGGGTTTCAGAAGCCGGATGATCAGGGCGAGAAACAGGTCCGCCGTCTCGCGCGTCTGGAAATGCTTCGGGAAGTTCGATTCGATGCCGTCCTCCTCCTTGCCTCCGAACGGCGGATTGGTCAGTACGATGTCAACGCGCTCGTCTTGGCCCCAGGAGATGTAGGGACGCGCCAGCGTGTTGTCATGGCGCAGGAAGGACGGATCCTCGATGCTGTGCAGGAGCATGTTCGTAACGGCGAGCATGTGGGGAAGCTGCTTCTTCTCCACCGCCCGAAGGGAAGTTTGCATTCTTGCCTCGTCCTCGGGCCACTTCACGTACCGTTCGCGCATGTGCCGGACCGCGCAGGTGAGGAACCCGCCCGTGCCGCACGCCGGATCGAGCAGGGTCTCGCCCGGTTTCGGGTCGATCATTTGGGCCATGAACGAAGTCACGGCGCGTGGCGTGTAGTATTCGCCCGCATTGCCGGCCGATTGCAGATCGTTCAAGACTTGCTCGTAGATGTCGCCGAAGTGCCGCCGGTCGGTCAGGTTGTTGAAGTCGATGCCGTTGATCTTGTTGACGACCTGCCGCATCAGTTGGCCGGATTTCATGTAGTTGTAGGCATCCTCGAACACGTCGGCCACGACGCTGGCGCGAGGGCCGGCCCTGCGCGGAAGTTCCTTCAGCTTCGGAAAGAGATCGCCGTTGACGAAGTCGAGCAGATCCTCGCCCGTGATGCCTTCCGGGTCGCCGGCCCAGCTCCGCCATTGCAATGGGTCAGGTACGGGCGAACGGTATCCGTCCTTGAGAACTTCGAGCTCCTGGTCCTGATCGTCGATGATCTTGAGGAAGAACATCCAGCACAGTTGGCTGATGCGTTGCGCATCGCCATCGACGCCCACGTCCTGGCGCATGATGTTCTGAATCGACTTGACGAGCGTGCTGACGGACATCTCTTAGGCGATCTCGCGATAGAGGGCGGATTGAACATCGTGCACGGCCCGCGTGAAACCGGGCTTCCCACCGAAGGCGCGGACCAGTTCCAACGGTGTGCCGAGTCGGTCGAGTGGCGGGATTCTAAGGACGTTGGCGTCGTCGAGATTGAGAATGCCGTCGTCCGCGTACTTGTCGAGCAACGCATCGAGCACAGCGCGGGCCTGACCTCCGTATTTCGCGAACACGTCCCGCTTCTTGACGTTCTCGGCCCGCTCGCGGCGGGTCAGCGGTTTGGCGTCGAAGGCGACGTGGCAGACGAGATCGAAAGGGTCGAGATCCTTGCCCAGCTCTTGGGCGATCACGGTCAGCGGCAGGCCCTCGGCCTCCATCTCGTCAATGATCGCCTGCTTACGCTCTGCGGCGTTCCATCGGTTCAGAAAGTCGTTAAGGCTCATGAAGCGCCTGCGCAGGGCCTTCCTCGTGAAATCGCGTAGCGATTCGGTCACCAGATTGCCGTGCCCGTCGAGATACTGCACCCGCGCGGCCACGATGGCCACTTCGACGCCATCGACATAGATTTTCTTCTGTGGCCCCGGCGGCGGTGGATCCACGTCGCCGTTCCCGTTCGGGCCCGGATCCGGCCCATTGGGTGGCGCGATCGGACCGTCTTCCTCCGGCTCGTAGATCTGGACCGGCTCGCCGTCGAAATCCGGGTCCGCGAAATGACCGGTGGCCCCCCGGAAGTCGATCAACGTGAAGTAGAACTTTCGTGTGTCTTCGTGCACGCGGGTACCGCGTCCGACGATCTGCTTGAACTCGGTCATCGACCCCACCTTTCGGTCGAGAACGATCAACCGGCAAGTCTGGACATCGACGCCGGTGGATAGCAGGCGCGACGTGGTGACCAGAACAGGATATCTCGATTCCGGATCGATGAAGTTCCCGAGTTCGGCCTGTCCCGCAGCATCGCCACCGGTGATCCGCATGACGTAACGTGAGTTGCCCTCGACGAGATCCGCGTTCTCGTTGATCAGCGCCTGACGCATCCGCGCCGCGTGCTCCTGATCGACGCAAAAGATGATCGCCTTCTGGAAGCGGTCGCCACTCTCCTTCAGAAAAGTCGTGACCTTCTGCGCGACGACTGTTGTTCGCTCGTCGATGACTAGAGTCCGGTCGAAGTCCGTCAAGTTGTAAACACGATCCTCAACTGGCTCGCCGACGCGGTCGACCTTTCCCTTCTCTGGGCGGTAGCCTTCGATGTCACGATCGATATGGACCTTAACCACCTTGTAGGGCGCAAGGAAACCGTCGCTGATGCCCTGCTTCAAGGAGTAGGAGAAGACCGGCTCCCCGAAATAGGCGATGTTGGAGACGTACTTCGTCTCCTTCGGCGTGGCAGTGAGGCCGATCTGGGTTGCGCAGGAGAAGTATTCAAGGATCTCGCGCCACGCCGAATCGTCGGCGGCACTGCCCCGGTGGCATTCGTCGATCACGATCAGATCGAAGAATGTCGGTGAGAACTTCCGGTAGGTCTTCTGCCGTTCCTCCGGCCCGGTGATCGCCTGATAGAGGCCGAGATAGACCTCGTAGGCGGGGTCGATGTGACGCGAAAGCTTGGTCATCGTGCCGCCGAAGGGGCGGAAATCGTTCGTCATCGTTTGGTCGACGAGCACATTGCGGTCGGCGAGGAACAGGATGCGTTTCTTGCGTCGCGCCTTCCATAGCCTCCAGATGATCTGGAAGGCGGTGTACGTCTTGCCCGTACCCGTGGCCATGACGAGCAGGATACGGTCCTGACCCTTGGCGATGGCCTCGATCGTCGCGTTGATGGCGTTGACCTGGTAGTAGCGCGGCGTCTTGCCGCTGCCGTCCTCGAAATAGTCTTGAAGGACGATCTCCTCGGCTTCCGGCGTCAGGCCCTTCCAGGCTCGATAGCGCGCCCACAGATCGGTGGGTGACGGAAAGTCTTCGAGAGAAAGGTTTGACTCAAGCGGTGTACTGGCTCCCGTACGATCGTGGAACACGAAGCCGTCGCCGTTCGAAGAGAACGCGAAGGGAACGTTCAGGGTCTCGGCGTAATCCAGAGCCTGCTGCATGCCGTCGCCGACGCTGTGGGAATTGTCCTTCGCCTCGATCACCGCGATCGGGATGTTTGGCTTGAAGTAAAGGATGTAGTCGGCGCGTTTGCCCTTGCCGCGTGCGACCAGCTTGCCGCGCACGATGATGCGGCCCTGAGTGAAGCTCACCTCCTCGCGAATCTGCAACATCTCGTCCCATCCGGCGTTGCGCAGGGCGGGCGTGATGAACTTCGTGCAGATGTCGCGCTCCGAGAAACCTCGCTTGTCCATCAGGATAAGCGGCCTCCCGTTCTGTTCCACGTCATTCCCGTTCCTCCGTTCCCGGTCGGTTCTCAGGTGTGTCGAGCGTCTTCAGCCGCTCGCGTTCCTCTACCGAGAGCACCACGAAAACCGGCCGCCCGTGCTTGGTCATCGTGACGGGCGAGGTCGATGAGTCGCGAAGCCGTACTTCGCGTCGTTCGCGCTCAGCGTCCGCATGCCACTCCTACAGTTGATGGCAAACGTCAATCCTGGCCAATTTGGCCGACCAGAGCAAGGCGGGGTACCCACTTGGACCTTTCCCAAATCGTTACCGGCCGCCAAGGTCAGCTAATCTCATTTGTCTATTGGCGTTCCGCTCCAGCGCTTCAACGAGGTTCTGGTTCCCATTCCGGATCGAGCGTTCAACAAGATCCACTTTCCAGCCCAGGTCGCCGAGATCGATGGCGTGATCTGCCACATCGAGGATTGACTGCACGGGTTGCCAGAACCAGCCTTATTGGAGCCTTCCCGCTAGGGATAGATGAGACGGGAGCGACCCCCCAGGGGGTGTGGCGCAGATGTAAATCGCGCAACACCCCCGCGCCCGCACCGGGCAGGAAAAAGGGGGGGTCGCTCCCGTCAACCTCCGATTTCCCCGTGCGGGCGCGGCGGAGCCGGGAATATGGCCGTAACTGCATGAGCGACAAAGAGATCGGGGAAATCGAGTGTGTAAGTCAAAAGGCTTCCGCGATGTAACTCGCGTCCGTTGTCTCACTCACACGTCTGGATCGACACCGGGAAGCCCGTTCACCTCCCTGTGAACCTCGTCGATCTCCAGGTGACGTAGCGGTCGATGGCAACCCGGATGGCGCCACCTTTTGCCAACGGTTTCAACTTGATCGCCCGCTTCAGCGCAGGCGTCACCCCGCCGTAGGAATCGAGCACGGCCCTATTCCCCGTGAGCACGGCCTGTTTGATCCTGGCGTATTCCCGGGCCGCCGATGGGTCCCTCGTTCGAGCCCTGGAACCGGCGGTGTTGGTCCAGCGGCGCAGCACCGTTTCGGCCCGCCGCAAGGCCCGGTCGTTCCGGGCGACGGCCACCACCTGAACTGATCGGCCGTGCTGGCGCAAAGCCGCCCAGACTCGTGCGTGCGCCGCTCCCCACGAGCGCAGGCCCGTGTCGGTCGTTTGGCCCGGATCGACATGGACGAAGACCGCACTGTCCGCCTCGACGGCGATCGGCAGTTTGAGCGCGAAGTAGCGCCGGGTGTTCCCCACCGCCCCCCGGAACACTCGCTTGGGAAGCCTTCGGCGCGGGATGCCGAGATGCTCGAAGCAACGCACCTTCTCGGTCTCGGTGGGCAGCCAGAACCTCTCCGGATGCTCCAGCACGTAGTCTAGCGAGAGCAGCCTCCGCCACAGCACCTCCGGCGAGGTGATCCGCCGGCGACGGAAGTCCTCAGTGCCCAGCGCCCGGTACACGCGCCGGCTGAAGATCCGGCAAACTCGAACGCCGATGTCTGGCATGGGGTCCTCACTCGCCACCCCCTGCCGGATCAAGGCCCTCACGAAACGCAAGGCGCTCACGGCACCAACCTTCAGGAAAGCACAATACTGCGCCCGCGTGAACACGCCCGAGTGCCGGCACACCAGGGCGATCCATTCGGCCCTGCGGTCCGTCCAGCCGAGCACCTCCAATGCTCTCTCCCGTCCCTGAAGAGGCTCGATCATCGAGAATTCCCCTGCAACGAAGGCTTGTCCATCGAATTGTAGATCACGGAGCTGTGCAAGTTATTTTCTCAGAGCGTGCCTGTGCACCCGCTGGTGGTCCGGGTTGGCTCTGTTGCGAGAAAACACCGAGGGCAAAAAAAGACACCATCACCAGTGTGTTGAACGAACTGGCGGGACAAGAGCGATTGAGACGCCGCAGGACGGGCTTTGGTACCGATTTTTTGACGGAAAGCGATTTGGAATAGGAGATCGCCTCTCGGAGGCTTCCTCAGTTTTGATCCGGGTGCTTTGGATGAATGGGCACAACATCAGCCTTCAACTGATCCAAGTAATCTGCCCACTCCTGCATCATCCTTCGCCGTTCCGGCAGATAGGCCGTGCGATTGTAGGCTCGGCCGTTGGGGTCCCGCACCGCGTGGGCCAACTGGTGCTCGATGAAGTCGGGACGAAAGCCCAGCACCTCATCCAGGATCGTTCTCGCCATCGCTCGAAACCCATGGCCTGTCATCTCCTCCTTGCCGATCCCCATGCGCCGCAGGGCGGCCAGAACGGCATTGTTGCTCATGGGTCGATCTCCGTTCGGAGTGCGGGCACTGGGAAAAACATAACGCCCCTGTCCCGTCAGGGGATAAAGTTCGCTCAGGATCTCCGCTGCTTGGCGGGAAAGCGGAACGACGTGCGGTAGGTCGGTCTTGCTGACGGTGTAACGCCACTCGGCGGCCTCCAGATCGATATCCGACCACTGGGCCTTGCGCAACTCCCCAGGACGCACGAAGACCAAAGGAGCAAAGCGCAGGGCACAGCGCACGATCAGCGTTCCTTGGTAGCCGTCCAAGACCCGCAGCAAGGGTCCAACCTGCTTCGGTTCGGTCAGGGAGGCGAAGTGGGTTCTCTTGACCGGCGGCATTGCGCCTCGCAAATCACTGGAGGGGTCACGCTTCGCCCGTCCCGTCGCCACTGCATAGCGAAACACCTGACCGCAGATCCGAAGGGTCCGGTGGGCACTCTCCAGAGCCCCTCGATTTTCGATCCGGCGCACCACCGCCAGCAATTCAGGGGCGGTGATGCCGGCAATCGGCTGACCGCCCATCCACGGAAAGATGTCCCGGTCCAGTCGGCTGAGGACACGGTTGGCATGACTCGTGGCCCAGTTGGGAGCATGTTTGGTGAACCATTCCCGAGCCACGGCTTCGAAACTGTTGGCGGACCCTTGCTCCTTCGCGGCCTTCTGTGCTTTGCGGTGCTCGCTGGGATCGATCTCTCGGGCCAACAACTGGCGGGCGTGATGGCGCCGAGTCCGGGCTTCTTTCAGCGACACGTCGGGATAGACCCCCAAGGAGATCCTCTTTTCCTTGCCGCCGAAGCGGTATTTCAGCCGCCACCACTTGCCGCCACGGGGAGTTAATTCCAAGTACAGACCGCCTCCGTCGAACATTTTTCGGGTTTTCGCGGAGGGTTTCACATGACGGATGGCAGTGGCGGTGAGGGGCATCTGGGGGCAACTCCTTCAGAATATTTTTGATCTGCCCCCAATATTGCCCCTAGATGCCCCCCGGATGTCAAGAGAACTTACTGGACCGGTCTAGACAAGTAATTGCCCTAAATACCTGAAAAAAAAGACTTAATTGGAATCCTTTGGACGCCATTGGATGAGGAGTTGGTGGAGGCGGTGGGAATCGAACCCACGTCCGGAAGCCTTCGGCGGCAGAATCTACATGCTTATCCAGTTTCCCGATTCGATCCGGTTGGCATGGAAACTGGAAAAGCCGCCAGCCGAATCGTCCCTCATTGAGGTCTCGGTTCCCCGCCGAGGGAGGGGCAAGGAACCGGCAAGCCCGCTGAAATGACGCCCCGAACCTCCCTGCGGGCCTGAAGGCCGGAACGGCCGCGTCAATTACGCGGCGAGTGCGAACTCATCGTTGGCACTTGTTGTTTTTTGCCACGGTTTTACGAGGTGGTGGCACCTCGGCATGCATCTACGACCTCAACTACTCCCGTCGAATCCAGTCGCCCCCTTTCCTTGTCCGTAGTGTACTAGACGGCAATTTGGCCTGTCCGGTTGCAAAAAAAGAGTGACGTCCGCCGGGCTGCTATCATCTTCCCGTGCTCAAGATCGGACTCACCGGCGGGATCGCGTGCGGCAAGAGCTTTGTCCTGAGCGAGTTCCGCCAGTTGGGAGTTCACTGCATCGATGCCGACGAGGTGGCCCACCAGGTCATCCTGCCCGGCGAGCCGGCCTACCGGGACATCGTGGAACGGTTCGGGACCGGTGTCCTGGGAGACGACTCCGCCATCGACCGCACGAAGCTGGGCGCCGCCGTCTTCGGGAACGAACAGCAGCGGCAGCGGTTGAACGGTATCGTGCATCCGCGGATCCATCAGGAGCTGGACCGCCGCCTGGCCCGGTTGCAACGGGAGGCTGCATCGGAGCCGCCCCTGGCCATGGTGGACGCCGCGCTCATGGTGGAGACGGGCTCCTACCGGAAATACGACTGCGTGGTGGTGGTCTCCTGCCGTCCCGAACAGCAGTTGGAGCGCCTCCTGGGCCGGGGAGGACTGACGAGAGAAGAGGCCCAGGCGAGAATCGACTCCCAGATGCCCATCCAGGAGAAGGTCCGTTTCGGCGATTTCGTCATCGACAACAGCGGGGACCGGGGCCGGACCCGGGAGCGGGTCCGGGAGGTGCACCGGCAACTGTTGCAACTTGCCGAATAAGGGCAACCACAAGGAGACCCCTACATTTTTTCGATAGGAGTTCCCCCACCGGCCCGGGCCGGCGGACGCCCGGCAGAAAAAGGAAAGGAACGGTGGTTTCCTGACCGCCGGACACCCGCGCGGCAGTGCAGCGGTCGAAGAAGAAGACGGGGCGACAGGAAAGTCGCCCCTCCTACCGTGGCGGTGATGTCGACCGCAACCGCTATTGCCTACTCGGGAGGCATCTCGGCGTCCAGAGGAATCAACGGCAGCGTGGTGAAGATACCGTTCATGGAATCCAATTCCACCGCGACCCCCGTGAACTTCTGGGTGATTCCCGGCGCCATACAGCGAACCGATCCCGTGAAGTTCGACGTATCGTATTCGAACATCTCGCTGATGAACCTGGCGTCCTGACCGTTGCCCGGCAGCGGGACTTCCTTCTCCTCCACCACCTCGCCCCTCATCATCAGATGACAGGTCAAGGTCAACTCAGACTCGCTCAGGTTTCGCAGCGCCATCCCGGTGTCGATGCCCCCGTCTTGGCGGCGAGCCGGAAAGAGGGCGTCCCGGACCGGCCGACCGGCTCCGACCCCGGCCACGCCGACGCCGGGAACGTCAAAGCGCAAGACCCCGCCGATGGGGCTGTCGGGACCGTCGGAGATCACTTTCACGGAGCCGGTCACGGTCTCTCCCCGGCCGTTGGTCGAAATCGTGACTTCTCCCAAGGGCTCCAATTCGGACTGGAGCGTGATTGCCCCGTACTCCGTGGCGTCCAGATTTCCGCCGACGTCCACCAGCGATCCCGGATCGATAAGGGCTCCCGTCTTGTCGTAGAAGTAGACCAAGGGCCGGATCGGCGTGGCGGCCAGATTCACCAACACGACATCGGAACTGATGGCGGACCCGTTGCCGAAATGGGCGAAGTCCAGCGCGACCTGATTTCCGAGATAGATGCCGGAGCCGATGACGGCCTTCTGCTCGGAGTTGGGCACCGGGAAGCTTACCGCGTACCCCAGCTTCGGGGAACCGGTGTCCTCGTCCCCGTCGATGGTGGGGTCGTTGTAGTAGTACTCCAGGAATTTCCGGCCCTCGAGCCGCGCGCCTCCGATCAACTCCTCGGCGAACCTCACCCCATTGATGTCCGTCCTCGTCAGGTCCGTGCGCCTGCCTTCGCGAAACGGCTCGGTTGCGTGAAACAGGATGAAGCCCCCGCCACTCACGACCCAAAGGTAGATGGAGCCTGACTTCCAGTCACTTCCTTCCAACCGGAAGGCGTTTCTGATCCCGGTAAGGGTAGCGTAGCCTTCGGACAGGACGGCTTCGCGATACACCCGGGCCGCTTCCTCGACGAAGGTGATGAGTGTCTCGCGGTCCACAACCTGCGATGCGGTGACGGCCGGCTCAGGCAGATCCGGGATCAGGACCGGGACGTGGGAGACGTCCTGCGAGTAGCCGCCGACCAGCACGAATCCTCTTCCGGTGATCCCGGAAGTGTAGGTGACAGCGTATGCCGTCTTCGGCTCTCCGTCGTGGTACCTGACGAAATCGCCGCCCCGGGCAGCTGCCGCGAGGAGTTCCGCGACGACCTTGAGACCGTTGTCGTCCTCGACATCCAGCAGGTTCTTGCGCTCCGCCGTCACATCCTTCCCGTGGATGAACGGCTCCCCGGTCGGAAGGAAGATGATGAGGAACATCGATCCTGAGTTCCAGTCCTCATCCGTTCTCAGCCTCTCCCTGAGCCTTGCTCCTTCGTTTACGTCCGTGATCGCCTCGATTTCCGCCTTCGCCCCCAAAACGAAGGCCTCGAGGGTTGCGTCGTCCATGACCTGGCTGGCCGTTGTCTGGGCCTCGGCTGCCCCGCTCGCCAACATGACCAATGCCGGAACGGCGAGAGCCAGCGCTCCCCTGCGGTTTAATCCCATCGCATTCTCCTCCTATACGGGATGCAGCCGGCGCCATACGTCCCGACACGGACAATTATGTGTTGATGAATCGTATATTACACGCAACCTCACTTGCTCGGCGACCATGGGGGATCAGGTGGGACGGAGTCCCTCTACACTTCCCGGTTACCCAATCGAGAACGGGAATCATGTGTGCGGCGGCCAAGTCGCGCGTCCACGGGGCGTCAGGAAAACCGCCCCCGTGGGGGACTAACAGTCTCCTTCCCAGCGGCGGGACCGGAGCCAGGTGAATCCCAGGGTCCCCCAGATCAAACCGTGCTCGATCAGGCGGGTCCAGGTCCACCAGGCTTCCGGAAAACGCTGGTATTCGTAGTGGAAGCTGAGGTAGTAGAGGCCGGCCGCACCCGAGAGGACGACGACGGCGGGCGCCGTCATGGTGTACTGCGGTGTCACCGGCAACAATGCCGCCAGAACCACGGCGTACCAGGGGAAGGGCGCGGGCAGGAGGAGGAACCAGAAGAGCAGCACCCACTGGCAGACTTGGATCAGCTCCGTCGGCGATCTGCGGGATCGAAGCCGGAACCAGGGCGCGGCCACAGCGATTATCAGGATCAGGATGCCGCAGGCGAGCCGGGGCTGGGGGAGCAGGACCTCCAACAGGTCGAAGGCGCCCTGGTTCATCCGCCAGCGTTCCGCGTAGCTTCTGAGGCCCTCGGTCAGCCGATTCAGGCCCAGGGGCAAGAAGGGCAAGTACCCCAGGGCGATCCCTGCGAGAGATCCGGCGGCGAAGGCAAGGGCCTTTTTCCCGCCCGAGACACGCGATACGAACCGGAAGGCGACCGGCAACAGCAGGATGGGATACAGCTTGGAAAGCACTCCGGCGGCCATGGCTGCGGCGGCGGCCAACAACCAACGCCATCCCCCGTGAACGTGGATGCGCTCCAGGCTCACCATCAGGAGCACGATGAAAAACGCCGGCAGGATGTCCACGTGGACCGAGTTGGTGACCTCTTTCAGGACCAGGGGGTTCCAGGCGTACAGGAGCACCCGGGATGGGGATGAGCCGGTCCGCGCGAGCAGCAGAATGATCAGTCCCATGAGGGCCAGATCGAACAGGGTGAAGAGGATCCGGAGTCCGATCCAGTTCCAACCGCTGATCAGGCCTCCGGCGGCGAACGCCGTCTGCGCCGCCGGGGGGTAGAGGGTGGGGATCTCGGCGTACCCGATGCGGGAGACGACCTCCTTTGCCGCCGGGTCTGCCAGCGCCCGTTCCAGAGGTTCCGGAGGAGATTGGGACAGTTCCAAAGGAGACTGCTGATAGGGATTCTCCCCCGCCAGCAGGACCTGTCCGTCCAGGACGTAACGGTAGACGTCGTTCTCCTGAATCAGTCCGGAGGGGAGCAGGAGGAAGCGCGCCAACACGGCCGTCCCGAGGATCAGGAGTAGTGGCGCGCTCCGTTCCCCCCGGCGAAGCTGGAGATAACCCAGGAAGAACCCCGCCCAGACACCAGCGTAGAGCACCACGAAAGTCAGGATGGGCCGGTCGGCGTGCCCCTCGCCGTAGTGGAATTGGAAGCTGATCCAGGTCCAGGCGGCGCACGGGAGAACCACCAGAAGAGAGGCCGCAAGCCAACCCCTCCGGCTCCAGAGTTCCCTGATTACCGCTCGGCTCCCGTACGGCGCGGGCGGTGGACCCGTCATCCAGCCAGAACCTGGCGCAGGGCCTGGCCGGTGTAGGAGCCCGGAAACCCGGCCACGGCTTCCGGCGGACCGGTGCAGACCACGGAGCCGCCGGCTTTCCCGCCGCCGGGTCCCAGGTCGATGATCCAGTCGGCGCTCTTCACCACCTCCAGATTGTGCTCGATGACGATGACCGTATTCCCCACGTCCACCAGGCGGTGGAGGATGTCCAGAAGGCGCCTCACGTCCTCGAAATGAAGGCCGGTGGTGGGCTCGTCCAGGATGTAGATGGTGTTGCCCGTCGCCCGCCGATTGAGTTCACTGGCCAGCTTCACCCGTTGGGCCTCCCCGCCCGAGAGCGTGGGCGCCGACTGGCCCAACCGGATGTAGCCCAGTCCCACTTCGACCAACGTGGTGAGCCGCGACTTGATGGTGGGGATGTTCTCCAGGAGCTCGCAGGCCTCCTCCACCGTCATGTCCAGCACATCGGAGATGGAATAGCCGCGGTAGCGAATCTCCCGGGTCTCCCGGTTGTAGCGGGTGCCGTTGCAGCTCTCGCACACCACGTAGACGTCGGGGAGGAAGTTCATCTCGATCTTGCTCAATCCGTTTCCCCGGCAGGCTTCGCACCGGCCGCCGGAGACGTTGAAACTGAATCGTCCGGCCTTGTAGCCCCGGGACCTGGACTCGGGCAGGAGGGAGAACAACTTCCGAATGGGAGTGAAGACGCCGGTGTAGGTGGCCGGGTTCGAACGCGGCGTCCGGCCGATGGGCGACTGGTCGATCTCGATGACCTTGTCCACGTGTTCCAGGCCACGGATCTCCCGATGGGGACCCGGCTCCGCAAAGGAGCCGTAGAGTTTCCGGCTCAGGGCGCGGTGGAGCACTTCGCTCACCAGGGACGACTTGCCGGAACCCGAAACGCCCGTCACCAGGACCAGCCGTCCCAGGGGAAAACTGACGTCGATATCCCGGAGATTGTTGTGGGTCGCGCCCACGACATCGATGGACCGGGGTTCTCCGGTGTGGTTTCTGGGAGGAGGCTCGATCCGGCGGGTCCCCCGCAGGTAGGAAGCGGTCAGGGAATCGGGATGGCGCAGAATCTCCTGGAGGCTGCCCGCCGCCACCACCCGGCCGCCGTGGTTGGCTGCTCCCGGCCCCAGGTCCACCACGAAGTCGCCGTTGCGGATGGTCTCCTCGTCATGTTCGACGATGAGGATCGTGTTCCCCAGGTCCCGGAGTTGGCGCAGGCTGCCCAGGAGACTGGCCACGTCGCGAGGGTGAAGGCCCACGGAGGGTTCGTCCAGGACGTAGAGGACTCCCCGAAGCCGGGAACCGACCTGGGTCGCCAGTCTGACCCGTTGCGCTTCTCCGCCGGAGAGCGAAGCCGCCTTCCGGTCCAGGGTCAGGTAGGAAAGTCCGACCTCCAGCAGAAACCGGACCCGGTGACGGATTTCTTCCAGGACCGGGCCAGCGATGGACTCCTGCCGGGAGGTGAGCCGTATTGACTCCAGAGCGGGCAGGCACTCGTCCAGCGGCATCCGGCAGTATTCCGAGATGGAGCGTCCCTGAATGCGCACCGCCCGGCTCTCGGGACGGAGGCGGCTTCCGTCGCAGGCCGGGCAGTCCCCCTCGACCATGAAGCTGAGGAGCCGCTGCTTCCTCTTATCGCTTCCCGTGGCCCGCAGCTTTTTCTGAAACCATCGCTCCAATCCCGGGAAGCGCGCCGGATAGGTCAGTTCACCGTAGCGGAAGAGGATCGGTTTCTCGAGACCCGCGAGCAGGACCTTCCAGACGCGGTCGGGATATGCCCGGAGGGGGATTCCGGGATCCAGGGAGAAGTGCTCCAGGAGGGCTTGGAGAGATTGTTGCATGAACTGCTCCAGGTCCTGGTCGGGCAATTCCAGAGAGAGGGTGTCCGCGGTGGCGTCCCGGTCCGGGATCAGGCGCTTCAAATTGACTCGAAGCCGAATCCCCAACCCCTCGCATTCGGAGCAGGCGCCGAAACGGCTGTTGAAGGAGAAGCTGCGAGGCTCCAACTCCGGCATGCTGATGCCACAGCGGACGCAGGCGGCCCGTTCCGAGAAGAGGAGGTCCGATCCGCCCCAGGGAGAGAAGGCCACCAACCCTTCGGCCATCTCGATGGCGTGTTGAACCGAGTCCCGGATTCGGGCCCGTGCCTGCTCCAGAACCTGAACCCGGTCCACGACGATCTCCACCGTGTGGTTCTTCCGCTTGTCCAGTTGCGGAGGTTCCTCCAGGTACTCCATGTGCCCGTCCACCCGTGCCCGCAGGTATCCCTCCCTCCGGTACCGTTCGAACAACTTCTTGAACTCGCCCTTCCGGTCACGGACCAGGGGAGCCAGGATCATGCCCCGTTTCCCCGGCGCGTCCGCCAGGATCTGCGAGACGATCTGATCCACCGACTGGCGGCTGATGGGGCGGTCGCAGCGAGGGCAACTGGGCGTGCCGATGCTGGAGAAGAGAAGCCGCAGGTAGTCGTAGACTTCGGTGATGGTGCCCACGGTGGAGCGGGGGCTCCGGGTCGTGGTCTTCTGCTCGATGGAGATGGCGGGTGAAAGACCCTCGATGGAGTCCACGTCCGGCTTCTCCATCTTCTCCAGGAACTGGCGGGCGTAGGTGGAGAGAGATTCGATGTAGCGCCGCTGCCCCTCGGCGTAGAGGGTGTCGAAGGCCAGGCTCGACTTTCCCGAGCCGCTGAGACCGGTGATGACGGTGATCCGGTTTCGGGGCAGGTCCAGGTCGACGTTTTTCAGGTTGTGCTGCCGGGCTCCGCGGATGGAGAGGGTGTCTGTCACTGTTGCCTGGGAATGTGTTGGGGCGGTTTTTGTGGTGCGCGTTCCATGGTTGTTTGTACCTTTTTGGGAGGTCGGCGCTTTGCCGCGGCGCTTTGCGGTCGGCGCCCAAAGGACGCCGATCCAATCGGCGCGTGAAACACGCCGCTCCTGACGCCGATCCAACGGCGCCTGAAAGACGCCGCTCCCGGCGCGTGAAAGACGCCGCTCCTTCACGGCAGCCGGAGGCGGTAGGTTCGAAGCTGGCCTCCCCGAAGATAGTGGAGGATCAGGAATCCGTCCACACCCGTCCGGGAGTACCGTTGCAGGTCGCCCGACGATCCCACCGGCTGGTCGTTGATCCGGATCAGGATATCTCCGCTGCGGAGACCCGCCCGGTATCCGATGCTCCGGGTCCCCACTGATCTTACCCGGAGTCCTCTGTCGATGGAGCCCGAAACGCCTCCGGCTCCGTCCGGCACCCAGGGATCGACCACGAGTCCCAGACCGGTTGGAATCGGCACCAGCACCCTCTGCAGAAACATCTCGTCGATCAGACGGCCGCCGACAATGGCGGGCAACTCCATCCGCCAGGCCAGATGAGAATGCAGGGGCGGCCTCAGGGCCAGAGTCGCCTCGATTTCCCTGGTCGCGTCTCCCCGGCGCACCACCAGGTCCAGCCGTGATCCAGGTTCGTGCCGGCGGATGGCCTGCAGCAGGCCCTCCAGCGTTGGAGCATCGACCTCACCGGCCCTCAATACCACGTCCCCCGATTGGAGTCCGGCACGCGCTGCCGGGCTCCCGGGCTCGATCCCGTCGATTTGCGGTCCGCCCTCCCCGGCTCTGACATAGACTCCCAGCCACCCCGAACGAATGTGACCGTTTCTGAATACCACCTGCCGGGCGGACTTCCGTACCATCGACCAGGGGAGAACCCGGCACCTGAGACTCCGCCCCAACGGGTGACGGCTCACACGGGTCACCAGCCCGAGGACTCGTTGGTTGAGATCCAGGAGGAATCCACCCTCCCAGAGGTCCGCGTCATGGGGCACTCCACGAGGCCGCAACAGAACCGTCCTGCCGGGGCCTGCCTGTACCCGTTCCCAGCGGAGTATCTTGCAGGAGAGGCGGTTCCAGCCGGACTCTCCCGCGTAGGCCATGTGGACCTGGTTCGGGTTGGAACTGCTGGGTGCGGAGCGGGCGGGGCGAGAAGAAGCGGCGTGTTCCAGCACCGCCAGGCTGATCCGTTCGTCCACCCCCACCAGCCGCAGTGGAGCCTGACCCGCCTCTCCCGGCCTCAGGACGATCTCCACGGTCGGATGGTCCAGATCGATGCCGTGGCTGCCCAGATAGGTGACGATGTGGCCGGAGTCGAGAAAAGCCCCTTCCAGCAGGACCTTCTCGTGAACCTGGACATTGGGCAGCATCCCGTCCTGGAAAACGACGCCGTGGAATTGACGTTTCAGGGAGATCCGGACCAGCGACTCCTGGACCGGTTCGGGCGTTGCGGCCGCAACGGCAAAAGGGCAGACCAGCGCCAGAACCACGACCGGCGCCAACGGGAAGGACGCCCGGCCAGCCAGCCGTTTCGAGCGATTCAGCAGATTGGTCTCGCCGACGACAACGGAGGCCATGAGATCAAATCGAACCACCGGCTAGTGGCTCCTAATGGCTGACCCGTTGCCAGTAGAGTCCGTGATGCAGGTCGCTGGTGCGAACCTCGACGGTGCGGGGCACCCGCACCAGAACCGGCGTCCCGGAAGGGTCTTCAACTCGGAGTTCGACGTAGGAGGAGGCCGCCGGCTGGTCTTCCTTGACCCAACGGTGCAGGTTTTCCCGACCCGAACGGTTCCGGAGTCGATCCCGGGAACTCTCCGACCGCCGCGACTCCAAGACCGGGCGATCACCGCCGCCGGAAATCCCCGCCGGCTCCGTTGGAACCACACCCCCGCTGGTCACCAACAGCATCACCGAAGCCAGCCCTCCCAGAACCAGGCGTCCCAAATCGCCGCCGGACGTGGAACCTCCCGCAATCTTGCGGTAGAAGTCCGGCGGCGCTTTCACCCCCTGTCTGAGAGAACGATTCATCTTCTCCAGGCCCGCGAGATCCTCATAGAGTCCGCGGCAACCGGAGCATTCATGAAGGTGGGACAAGACCCTGGAATCCTGGACGTTCGTCCCCTCGTCCAGAAGTTTTTCTTCGATCTCCCGGCAGTTCATAGGAACCTGGCAAGCTTGTCCCGCAAAAGCCGTTTGGCCCGGTGAAGCCTCGATTTGACGGTCCCCACCGAAAGGTTCAGCACGGTGCCCGTCTCCTCCAGCGACAGCTCCTGGACCTCCTTGAGAACGAATACCAGGCGATAACGCGGCGGCAGCGAATCGATGGCGGTGCGCAGTATCCGAGCCTTCTCCTTGCTCCCCAGATGGGCTTCGGGTGACGGCCGGTTGTCGCTGACCTGAATCTCCGTCTCTCCCTGTTCGGAGTTGCCGAAGAGGCGCTGAGTCAGGAAGAAACCCTTCCGTTTTCGCCGCCGCATCTCGTCCAGAGTGAGGTTGGTGGCGATCTTGTAGATCCAGGTCGAGAACTGGTAGTTGCCCTTGTACCGGTGAGCGTGGCGGAAAACCCGGATGAAGGTTTCCTGGGAGATGTCCACGGCCTGATCGTAGTCGCGGATCAGGTTGTAGATGTAGTTGACAAGCCGGTCCTGATAGCGGTCTACCAGAATCTGGAAGGCGTAGTCATCGCCCTTCAGGTAGGCGACGATGAGGGCGTTGTCGGCGAATGTCAGAGTGGCGGCCAATTTTTCAACCTCCCTTTCTAACTAAGACGGCAGAAAGGGGGGATTTGTTCCAACTATGTTTGATTTTTTGTGATTTGGAGGGGGGAGAGTGTACAGGGGGGACTCCGGCCTACCTGGACGCTCCTGGTCGGCGCCTAAAAGACGCCGATCCAACGGCGCGTGAAACACGCCGCTCCTCGGCGCCTGAAAGACGCCGATCCAACGGCGCGTGAAACACGCCGCTCCTCGGCGCGTGAAACACGCCGCTCCCGGCGACTGGAAAGTCGCCGCTCCTCCGGTCATTTGGCTTCGTACCAGGATCGGCCGGCGGCCATGTCCACTTTCAGCGGCACCCGCAGGGCGGCCACTCCTTCCATCTTCTCCCGGACCAGTTCCCGGACTTCGTCCATCTCCGCTTCCAGCACCTCCATCACCAGTTCGTCGTGCACCTGCAGGATGAGCCGGCTGGAGAGCCCACGCCGGGAAAGGGAGCGGTGGGTCGAGACCATGGCCTTCTTGATCAGGTCCGCGGCCGTGCCCTGGATGGGGGCGTTGATGGCGGTCCGCTCTCCGAAGCTCCTGAGGTTCCAGTTCTTGCTCTTCAGCTCCGGAATCTGGCGGACCCGACCGAACAGGGTTCGCACGTACCCCGTCTCATAGGCCTCGGCGAGGGTTGTCTCCGACCAGCGCTTGACGCCCTGGTAACGCTCGAAGTACTCGTCGATGAGACGCTTGGCCTCCCACCGTCCGATCTCCAGATTCTGGGCCAGGCCGAAGGCGCTGACCCCGTAGAGGATCCCGAAATTGATGATCTTGGCGTAGCGGCGGCGTTCCCGCGGACTCAGATCGGTGCGCTCACCCAGGACTTCCGCCGCGGTCCGATCGTGAATGTCCTCTCCCTGGCGGAAGGCCTCCACCAGGACGGGGTCCTCGGACAGGTGGGCCATGACTCGAAGCTCGATCTGGGAGTAGTCGGCCGCCAAGAGCCGGTACCCCTCCTCGGCCACGAAGGCCCGCCGGATCTGCCGGCCCAGTTCCGTCTTGATGGGGATGTTCTGGAGGTTGGGGTCGCTGGAAGAGAGGCGCCCCGTCGCCGCCACCATCTGGTTGTAGGAGGTGTGGATCCTGCCCGAATCGGAATCGACCAGCCCGGACAGCGCGTCCAGGTAGGTATTTTTCAGCTTCGTCTGTTCCCGGTACTCCAGGATGCGCCCGGCGATCTCGTGCTCGCCGGCCAGCCGCTGCAGCACCTCGACCCCGGTGGAGTAGTGCTTCGCCTTGGGAGTCTTCTTGGGTGGAGGAAGTCCCAGCTTCTCGAACAGGATCGTCCCCAACTGCTTGGGAGAATTGAGGTTGAACTCCTCCCCGGCCAGTTCGGTGATGCGGTCCGCCAGGACCTGGATCTCCCGGCCCATCCGGCGGGACATGGACTCGAGCATTTCCCGGTCCACCTTCACGCCGGCAGCCTCCATGTCGGCCAGCACCTGGACCAGGGGAACTTCCACCCCGGTGAGCAGATCCTCCAACCCGTGGGTCCTCACGTCTGCCTCCAGCACCTGGAAGAGCCGCAGGGTCAGGTCGGCCGACCGGGCCAGGAGGGCCTCCTCGTCCGGGAAGAGGCCGGCTTCGGACTCGGCCAGCCGGGTCTGGAGACGCTGGGTCGCCAGCCGCTTCAACGAGAAGTCGTTCTGGTTGGGCGTCAACAGGTAGGCCATGAGGCGGGTATCGGCGAACTGGGGCTTCAACTGCCACCCCCGGCTGCCGGCGAGCATGAGCAGAGGCTTCAAATCGTGGATGATCCACCGTTTGGGCCGATTCAGGAGGGAGAGGAGACGGTTGCCGTCACCCTCAAGCAGGTCGCCGGGCAAGTGAATCCCCTGCCCCTGTCCCGTCGAGACGCCGACGCCCTGGACCGGCGCTGTCCCCATGGCGCCGGGAAGCAACGCCAAGCCGGCCTCGGCGCCTTCCAGCCGGGCCAGGAGGGCGTCGAACTGCGAACCGCTCTCGTAACGCTCGTACTCGCCGCCGGCCGCCTCCGGTTCGGGCAGAAATTCCTCCAGGAGCCGGGTGAAGTTCAGCTCCAGGAAGAGCTTGCGGGCCTCGGCCGGATCCGGTTCCGCGATCCTGAGCGTCTCCAGGTCCAGGTCCAGAGGAATCCGATCGTACATCCGCACCAGCTCGCGGCTCTGCCGGACCACGGCTTCGTTCTGCTGGAGACTCTCCCGGTAGGTCTTGCGCCGGACCTCGTCCCTGTGGGCCAGCAGGCTCTCCAGGTCTCCATAGGTCCGGAGCATTTGCGCGGCCCCCTTCTGACCGATTCCCTTGGCGCCCGGGATGTTGTCGGAGGTGTCGCCGACCAGACTCAGGAAGTCGCCCAACTGGTGGGGGGCGACGCCGAATTTCTTCTCCACCCTGGCCGGATCGAACCGGGTCATGGTCCGGGTATCGAGAATGGTCACGCTCGAGCCCACGATCTGGAACAGGTCCTTGTCGACGCTGACGATGACCACCTCCAACCCCGATTCGCCCGCTTGGCGGGTGA
The DNA here is from genome assembly GCA_965116695.1 of Acidobacteriota bacterium. Classification (GTDB taxonomy): domain Bacteria; phylum Acidobacteriota; class UBA6911; order RPQK01; family JAJDTT01; genus JAJDTT01. Next base: position 4,015,264 of record OZ220706.1, on the reverse strand, counting down.
CGGTGGCGATGATGTCGTCCGCCTCGTATCCCGGGTGGGAGAGCATGGGCACCCGAAAGGCCCGGCACACCCGGTGGAGATAGGGGATCTGCCGCGACAGGTCCTCCGGCATGGGAGGCCGGGTCGCCTTGTAGTCGGGAAACTGCTCGTGCCGGACCGTGGGCCCGGGGAGGTCCATGGCCACGGCCAGATAGTCCGGCTGCTCGTCCTCGACCAGCTTGCGCAGCATGTTGGTGAACCCGAAGACTGCGCCGGTGGGAAGCCCCTCCCGGTTGGTCAGCCGACGGATGGCGTAGTAGGCCCGGTAGAACTGGGACATGCCGTCGATGAGGTAGAGGCGAGGAGCAGGCACAGCCCATTGATCTTACCAGGGCGGCGACATTCCGGTCGCCGACTGGACCGGCGTCGAGGAGCGGCGGCGTCCTTGCCGCCGATTGGAGCGGCGGCATCCTTGCCGCCGATTGGAGCGGCGGCGTCCTTGCCGCCGGTTGGATCGGCGTCGAGGAGCGGCGGCATTCTTGCCGCCGATTGGATCGGCGTCTTTCAGGCGCCGAACTCCGCTCGCAACGCCGGCCGCACGCCGCATGCCGGCGGCGAAGGACGGCCACAAGATCCGCCGCTCACGTCTTGCCGGGGGGAGGGGTCGTCCACTACGATGGCTTCCATGTCCGCGCTGGCTTGCGTCAATGCGATCTGGCGGGTCCCTCTCATCCTGTCTCTCACCGCCGTCATGGCGACGCTGGGTCTGATCCTGTCATTGGGCGACGAGGGTCGGAAACGGCAGAGCGGGTGCGCTCGACTCTGGAGCCGGATGATCCTGCGAATCTCCCGGGTTCAGGTCCAGGTTCGTGGGCTGCAGCAGTTGGATCCCGGGAGCGCGTACCTCTTCGCCGCCAACCACCTGAGCATGTTCGACATTTTCGCCTTCCTGGGGCGGCTGCCCTTCGACTTCAGGTTCGTGGCCAAGGCCTCCCTCTTCCAATGGCCGTTCGTGGGCTGGCATCTGAAGCGGGCCGGCTACATCCGCGTGGACCGGCGGCGGCCCCGGCAGACGCTGCGGGCCTTCCGCGCTGCAGGCGACCAGATCCGCTCCGGCATGTCCGTGGTCATTTTTCCCGAAGGGACGCGGACCTGGGGCAAGTCGGTCGCCCCTTTCAAGCGGGGGAGCTTCCTGCTGGCGCGCCAGACGGGCGCTACAATCGTCCCCGTGACCATCGTGGGGTCCCACCGCCGGCTGCCCCGGGGATCGGTTTTGGTCCAACCGGGGAAGATGGAGATCATCATCCACAAGCCGATTCCGAGGAACAGTTACCGCAAGCTGAAGCTCGACGCTCTGTCCCGGCAGGTGCGGCGGACCATCGTCGAGAGTTACCGGCAGGTCGGATGAGAACCATGAAAAACACTTCTCTGGCCCGGCGAATTCAGGAGTCCCTCAACCGGCTCGGCGTCCCCGCCTGGCTCTTCTACGACTTCCGCTTCACGGACCCGTTGGCCAACCGGATCCTGGGAATCCACGAGTCGCAACATCCCACCAGGCGCTGGTTTTACCTGGTCCCTGCGCAAGGGACCCCCACCAAGCTGGTACACCGGATCGAGTCCTCCATGCTGGATCACCTTCCGGGGAAGAAGCTCGTTTACCTGCGCTGGCAGGATCTGGAGGCGCGCCTCGAGGAAATGCTCAAAGACTTCTCCAGCGTGGCCATGCAGTACTCGCCGGAGGGAGCCATTCCCTACGTCTCCAAGGTGGACGCCGGCACCATCGAACTGGTCCGGAGCCTGGGCAAGGAGGTCACCTCGTCGGCCGATCTGGTCCAATCCTTCGAGGCCGCCCTGACTTCCGGCCAACTGCGGGAACACCACCGGGCGTCCCGGGCCGTCTCCGCCATCGTGCTGGACGCCTTCCGTTTCGCCTCGGCCGCGATCCGGCGGCGCGGCAGCTCCAGCGAAGCGGAGGTCCGCGACTACATCCTGGGACGTTTCCAGGACCAGAATCTGGTGACCGATTCGGGGCCCATCGTGGCGGTCAACCAACACAGCGGCGATCCCCACTACGAGACCGCGTCCGGAAAGGTCACGCGGGTCGGCGCCGGCGACCTGCTTCTCATCGATCTCTGGGCGAAGACGGACGCCCCCGGGTCCGTCTTCGCCGACATCACCTGGACGGCCTTCTTCGGAGGTACTCCGGACGAGCGGATGAGACGGGTGTTCGAGATCGTCCGCCGGGGACGGGACGCGGGAGTCGAGTTCCTGAAGCGGCGCCGGGGCACGGACGACCTGCCGCAAGGATGGGAGGTCGACGACGTGGTGAGAAGGACCATCACCGACCTGGGGTACGGCGAGGCGTTCGTCCACCGAACCGGTCACAGCCTGGGAGAGGAGATCCACGGCAACGGGGTCAACTTCGACAACCTGGAGACCCACGACACAAGGCGGCTGATCCCGGGGGTCCTCTGCACCATCGAGCCGGGCGTCTACCTGGACGACTTCGGGATCCGGAGCGAGATCAACGTCTACATGGGAGAAGATGGACCGGAGGTCACCACACCGTTGCAGGACAGGATCGTCTGTCCGGACGAGGAGTGAGGAACTGCCCCGGAGCGGCGGTTTCCTGACCGCCGATTGGAGCAGCGGTTTCCTGACCGCCGATTGGAGGCGGTTTTCTTACCGCCGGACTCCAGTGTGACTCCCTGACGGCCAAGACTGCGCGATTGGAAGTCACCTCCTTTATCAGAGAAGGAGCGTTCTCCGTGAAGAAACTCTGCACCTGCATCGGGATGGGGTTGCTGTTGTCCATGCTGTCTGCAGCGGCAGGATCCATGCGGGCGTTGGAAAACGCGCCTTTGTCCGGCGACTCGATCCAACACCAGACGCCGTCCGGGACAACGCTCTACTTTCCCGACTACGTGGATGGGGACGGCTGGTCCATGCAGTTGGCGCTCGGCAATCCGGATACCATGCGGAACGCGTCGGTGGTCGTGACCGCCTACGACCCTCACGGCCGTGAAGTGCCGGGATTCTTCGACTCCGGGACCCGTTTCGAGATTCCATCCCTGGGCAGTCGAGTCCTGAGAAGCGCCGGCTCCGGAGCCATTCGGCGGGGCTGGATCCAGGTCGAGGCCGATGCGGACACAGTCAGTGGGTTGCTGATCTACCTGCACGCCCCGTCGGGAATAGAAGTCGGCGTCAAACCCGTCGAGTTGGGATCTCAATTCGCGCTATTCGTGGACGAATCGCCGAGCGCCGGTGCCGGAGTCGCCGTTTTCAAGCCGGACTCTTCCGCCGATATCGAACTCCGAATCCGCGACGAGGAGGGGACCGACCCCTTGAACGGCGGGTTCGTCTCCTGGAAGGATTCCCACCAGGCGGCGCTCACGCTCCCGGAATGGTTCACCGTGGAAGGAGTCGATACGGAGTTCCTGGAGAACTTTCGCGGTTTCCTGTTCCTGCGAAGCGAGGACGATCACCCCTTCGCTCCGCTCGGGCTGCGGTTTGGGAAGCAGCTCTCTTCACTCTCGGCGATGCCGGTGATTCGCGTCCCGGACGGAGGCGGCCTCGACGGCGGCCATCTACCCCCGCCGACGGTGACGTGGTCGTCCACGAGTGCGGCGACCTGCCCCATGGCGGAGACAGGAGCGGACGGACAGCCCGCCCTGACGGAATGTGATCGGGTCGGCGACCCGGTCGAGGCGGCCGCGATCCGCATTGTGGCAGGTGGGGGGAAACGCGCGTTCACCGGGCGCACCCTCGACAAACCCCTCGCCGTTCGCGTTCTCGACGCGTCGGGTCAGCCGGTTTCCGGGGTGACCGTGAACTTCGCACCAACGCCGGGAAGCGGCCGGGTGGATCCCTCGACCGCAGCCACGGACGACAACGGCGAGGTCGAGGTGGATTGGACCATGGGCTCCGAGGCCGGGGTCCAGACGCTCATCGCCGCCTCCGGTCTGGCCGGCGCGGCCGTCAACGTCTACGCGATCGACCTGGAGGCCGAACTCGAAAACATCTTTGCCGCTCCGAGGGCCGCGGAACTCGAGGCCGTTCGAGCCGACTGGTCCGTGCGCGATACCTCTCCGGTTGACGTGCTCGTCGAGTTCGCGGAGGCGTATCCCCTGAACGACACGCCGGCGGCCCTGCGCGTGGTGTCGCACCAGGTCGGGGAAGCGCGCCACTACGGGGCGATCCTTGCTCCCGACTCCGCGGCGCCCGGCACCCTGCCCGTCCTGATGTACCTGCACGGCGGCGAAAGCGGTGTCGACGTGAGCGACGTCGATATCATCGGCCACTTCCTGGGCGAGCTGCGAGACCGCTTCGTCTACGTCATCCCCTCTTTTCGCAGCGAAAAGCTTGCGTATGACGATAACGTTTGGGTCTCGACCGGACCGCCTGGCCACTGGGACTACGATGTGGACGACGCCCTGGCGCTCCTGAACGTGGCTCTGGAGCTGACTCCGCAGGCGAAGCCGGAAGGTGTGAGCGTCATCGGCGCAAGCCGCGGAGCGGGCGTCGCCATGCTGGCCGGCATCCGCGACGAGCGCGTCGAAAACATCGTCGCCTTCTTCGGTCCCACCGACTTCTTCGACGACTGGGTGCGGCAAATCGTGCGCGAGGCGGCCCTGGGGCGTCCGCGCCGGCTCACGGGCGTGGACTACATGGACTCCACCTTCGTTCAGCCCTACCTGAGAGGCGAGATCGGCGTGGCTGAATTGCGCCTGGAGTTGGTGCGCCGCTCCTCCGTCCTGTTCGCCGAAGCCCTGCCGGCCGTCCAGCTGCACCATGGCGATTCCGACGAAACCGTCGCCGTCAGCCAAGCGTACTCGATGATCCGTGCCATGGAGGCCTTGGGACGCGAGCCTCCCGAGTTCGAGGCCTTCATCTACGAGGGTGGAGGACACGACCTGTTCGGCCTGAGGGGCGCCATCGGGCGGGCGGTGGAATTCCTGAGGCACACCCTGGGAATGGATGCGGGTTAGTTGACTGAGGGACAGCGGGGACTAAAAGTCGCCTTTGCACGGGGCGGTAGGAAAACCGCCTCCCGGGCGCTCGATCAGACCACCTTGGCGCCGAGGGGGATGTCGAAGAACTTGGCGCGGGGACTGGCCTTGAGACTGTCGTGGATGAAGCAGACGTGGGTGCACCAGCAGGCGTCCTTGACGATCTGGTCCGTCTCCTCCTGAAGCGCCGGGGAAGTGAACGCCCTGTGGAAATCGAAGTTCACGTCCCTGAGATTCAGGATCTTCTCCCGGAGCTCGCAGGCGCGCAGGTCGCCGTTGTAGTCCACCACCAGGATGGTCTTGCCCGCGGTGCAGGGCATGGGCCAGGAGTCGGAAGCCTCGAAGTTCCGCTCCTGCAGTGTGTAGTGGAAGTAGATGGTCTGGGTGTAGTAGAGCTTTTTCAGCCAGCCCCGGAGGCTCCCCCCCTTGCGGCGGGCCAGCTTGCGGCCGTAGTGCTCGTGGATCGGCTTGACCGTCCGGTAGAACTCTCCCAGGTCCGCCCGGGTGATCCGCTTCAGTTCCGGGTCCTTGGCCTCTCCCCGGATCACCTGGAAGTAGTGCCCGTTCAGGTCCGTGTTCCGGGCCAGCCACCATCCCAGGTCCTCCAGTTCATGGAGATTGTCGGCGGTGACCACCGAGTTCACGTGGACCCTCACCCCGGGGAGGGGGGACTCCCGGTCCGTGAGCAATCGGATGGTCTCCAACGCTTGATCGAAGTTGCCCGGCACGCCCCGGATCCGGTCGTGGGTCGAGGCGAACCCGTCCAGCGCCAGGTTCAGATTCACCTCCATCCCGGGCAGTTCCCGGGAGGTGTACTCCATGAGTTCCAGGGTCCTCTCGGCGAAGAGTCCGTTGGTGGGAAGGTTCAGGGTGCGCACGCCGTTGCGGTGGTAGAACATTCCCAGGATTTCCGCCAACCGGGGACGCATCATCGGCTCGCCGCCCGAGAGCCAGAGCTCATGGAAACGGGGCATGCCGGCCGAAAGCGCTTCGATCTCTTCGAAGGTCAGGTCCCCGGGACGATTGAGGTCCTCCCAGTAGAAGCAGGTCTCGCAGCGGGAGTTGCAGCGGCTGGTGACGAACAGGATCAGGGTGTTCAGATCCACGGTGTTTCCGTTGTACAGGAAGCCGGGGTCCCGATCAATCCAACACCCGGGTCTCGGTGGGAGAGACCATGCGATAGGTGATCCCCCGCCAGCGCAGGTTCCGGGTCGACAGCGACCCCACCATTGCAACCATGGTGACCAGGTTGGCCAGCGCCCCCCAGCAGGTGTGCGGGATGACCAGCCACCCTCTCGGGAGCGGGGCCTCGGGGAAAAGCACGGCCACGGCCCGAAGCCGGAGCCAGGCCTTGACGGCGCCGGCCGCCAGGATGGCGATCACCAGGGCTGCAAGCGCCACCGACCGGGGATCCGGACCGTAGAGATTGAGGCTGGTCCGGGCCCAGGCGCCTCCCCCCCACACGGCGACCAGATAGACCAACTGCGCGGCGAATGCGGCCCTCCAGAGGTTCGGATGGTAGACCCGGGTGACGGCCAGTTGACGGCGGCTCCAACCCAGCAGATCCCCGAGGCTCGCGTCCTCGTGGGAAAAGCTCAGGCACCTGGGTTGGAACCGGATGGTGCGTCCGCTGGACTTCACCGCCCGGCTCAGCGAGAGGTCGTCGCTGAGCGCGTCCTGCCAGTGGTCCGCGACGGCGCAGGAATCGAAGACCTCCCGGCGGATCGCCATGGCCCCTCCCCAGGCGAAGTAGCTGTTGCCCTCGCTCATCAGGGACGCGATGCCCGCGTTCCAGACCGATCGCAGGACCGATCCGAATCCCCCCTTCTGAGGCAGATACCAGCGGTATCCGGTGCTGGCCCCCACCTCCGGATCCTCCAGGGGCGCCACCAGGTGGCGGAGCCAGAGGGGGTCGGGCCGGATGTCCGAGTCGCCGAACACCAGGACCCGGTCGCGGCGCCGAAGGTGGTCCAGCGCGTGGAGCAGATTGTGGACCTTCTGGCTCCTGGTCCGGGTCTCTCCCGAGAACAGCAGCCGGACGCGGGGATGGGAGCGGCCCTCCAGGAGAGACCGGATCACCGGAACCGACGCGTCGTCCCGGTCACCGGTCACCAGGAGCAACTGCCAGTCCGGGTACTCCAGATCCAGGAAGGCGGCCAGGTTCCGGTCCAGACCCGGGTCCAGCCCCCGGCAGGGAACGATCAGGGTCAACGGAGGCGCATAAGGTCCGGGGGCCGCTTTCGAGGCTTTGCGGAACAGCCGCAGAAACCGGAAGCCGCCCCTCAACGAGTGGAGCCCCTCGAGCAGAGAGAGCAGAGCCAGGAAGATGAGCCAATCCGGCGGTGGCACGTCCAGTCGTCCGGTGAGGTGCGTCGCGATTCTACGTGCCGGACATCTCCAGCAACTGCTGCCACTCGGTATCGGACACGGGCATGACCGAGAGGCGGGGAAGCCGGACCAGAATGAAACCGGCGAAGCCCGGGTTGGCCTTGACCTCTTTCAGAGTGACCGGCCGGGGCAGCCGCCTCCGGGCCTCCACATCCACCACGGTCAACGTGGGATCGTCCTTCTCAGGATCGGGATAGGGGGACGAGACCACGTCGGCGATACCGATGATGGCCCGGACCCGGCCCGTGTGGTAGATGAAGGCCTGATCCCCCGAACCCATCTGGTTCAGGTATTTCAATGCCAGCCGGTTGGACACGCCGTCCCAGACCGTACGCTGGTCACGTTCAAGATCCTCGTAGGAATAGTCTTTGGGCTCGGATTTGAGCAACCAGTATTGAGCCATGCTTCTCCTCTCGCAATCGGGAATCCCGCTGAACCTCGACCGCTCCGAATCGAGGGCGGGGGAGGGCAGCCGCAAGGGCGGCCCCTACCTGATGGGCGGTCCCGCGACCCAGTCATAGCCGATCTCGGGGTCGTCGTGCGGGATCCGGCCCTCGTCGCCGGGGTCGTAGACGCGGGACGTCACATACAGGAGGTGGGCCGGGCCGGCCAGGCACTTGCAGCCATGGGCGACACCGGGCGGGATCCCCAGCAGGATGGGCGGATATCCGTCGCCCATGAACAGTTCCATGGTCTCCCCCTCCGTGGAAGAACCGTTGCGGCGGTCGTACAGGGCCACCTTCAAAACGCCGCCCGCCACGTACCACCAGTCGGTCTGCTTGCCGTGGACGTGCCAGGCCTTGGCCACTCCGGTGTACATGAGGCTGTGGCTCCACTGGCCGAAACCCTCCTGGAAGTGATCGTGCGTCACCCGGAGGATCTCCCGGAAGAATCCCCGGCTGTCCGTGTGGGTCACCAGTTCCGTGACTGAAACGCCTTCGATCAAAGGACGCGCATCCTTTCTCCGGCCAACCGGATGGCTACCGCGCACCCAGCATCCTCAAGGTGCCGCCCCGGCTGAGCGTATATCCCGGCGGAAGGGACTCCTCCACCTTGGCTCGAAATCCCGTCACCTTCCAACCATGCTCCGCCAGGCGCTCCAAAATCTGGGCGCGGACCCGGGGGCGGTCCTCCGCGTCCAGGTAGCACTTCAGCACCGATTTCCGGCCCTCCTCCTGGGGACGCCCGAAGAGATAGTCCGCCGCCGCCAGGCAGACGTCGTCGTCCTCGTCCTCCAGAAACAGCCGCACCGTCTCCAGCAATTCGACCGAATGAATCTCCTCCAGAGACCGGATCAACTGGGTCTTGGGCTCGGAGCTGGCCGGAGGGTATTCCCAGTGGTAGCGGAGGATCTCGTCGATGCGTGCCGCCAATTCCTCGCTGGGAAGAATCTCCTGAAGCGCCCGCAGGGGCCAGTAGACCTGCCTCTCCCGCTTCAGAAACGTCAGCAGAGGGGGGACGGCCTTCCGGTCGATCCGGACGATCCAGGAGAGCAGTTCCTCCTTTTCCTCCTGATCCCGAATCAGGGGAGACGTACTGATAGTGTACCGGTCCAGGAGAGCCAGCAGGGCTTCGGGCGTGCCCATCTCGTACAGGCGCCGACAGGCATTGACCCGGACGGCCGGATCCCCGTGAGGCTCCTTGACCTTCTTGCGCGCCCGTCTGATCTGCCTCTCCGGAGATCCGCGGAGAAAGGAAAACAATTCCACGCTGCTAGTCTACCAGTTGAACCGACGTCCGGCCCCAAGATCGGGCGGAGCCGGCGCAACTTGAAAGATTTCGATTTCAAGACCTAACATAGCCCCCCGGTCACCTTCAACCGGAGCCCCGCCGCGCGGCCGCGGGAACGGCGGAGCGGCGGTTTTCTAACCGCCGAGCTTCCACAGCCCGGCCGTTCCGGGAGAGGCATGAGAGCAGTCCTGATCCAAGAACCCGGAGGTCCGGAAGCGCTTCGCCTGGGTGAGGTCCCCGACCCGGCGCCGTCACCCGGGGAAATCCTGGTCCGGGTCCGCGCCACCGCCCTGAATCGGGCCGACCTGCTGCAACGGCGCGGCCTCTATCCGCCCCCTCCCGGCGTCCATCCCCGGATACCCGGTCTCGAGTTCGCGGGTTCCGTGGTAGCGGCCGGTCCCGCCGTCACCGAATTTCAGCCGGGACAACGGGTCATGGGCTTGTTGCCGGGGGCGGGCTACGCGGAGAAGGTGGTCACTCCGGAGCGCATGGCGCTGCCCATACCGGACCGTCTGAGCTTTCAGGAGGCGGCCGGTATCCCCGAGGTCTTCCTGACCGCCTTCGACGCCCTCCATCTCCAGGGTGGACTGGGACCGGGCCGGACCCTGCTGCTGCATGGGGCCGGCAGCGGTGTGGGCACCGCGGCGCTTCAACTGTGCCGTCTGAGCGGGGCCAAGAGCATCGGCACCTCCCGGTCCCGGCAGAAACTGGACCGCTGCCTGGAGTTGGGCCTGGATCACGCCCTTCTCGCCAAACGCGGGGAATTCCGGGAGGCCGTGCTCGAGTTGACGGGAGGAAGAGGGGTCGACCTGATCCTGGACATGGTCGGCGCGCCCTACCTGGAGCAGAATCTCTCTTGCCTGGCTTCCCGGGGCCGGCTGATCCTGATCGGCTTGCTGGGCGGACCATCGGCCCCCATCGATCTCTCCAGGATCCTCAAGCAGAGTCTGCGGATTCGAGGAACGGTCCTGCGTCCCCGTCCGGTGGAGGAGAAGATCCGGCTCAATCAGGAGTTTCGGAGCCGAATCCTGCCCTTTTTCGAAAACGGTGTCCTCACACCGGTCATCGACCGTGAGTTTCCCCTGGAGGAGGCGGCCGCGGCGCATTCCTTCATGGAGAGCAACGGGAACTTCGGCAAAATCGTGCTCAGTTGCTGAATCTCTCGGGACAAAGACTTTCGGAGAATCGGCGCCTGAAAGACGCCGATCCAAATCGGCGCGTAAAACACGCCGCTCCCGGCGACTGGAAAGCCGCTCCTCCGCCTCAAATCCGGACCAGGCAGGCGACGTTCTCGATGTGGTAGGTCTGGGGAAACATGTCCACGGGGCGCACGCTCTCCACCCGGTAGCGCCGGGCCAGGATCTTGAGGTCGCGGGCCTGGGTGGCGGGATTGCAACTGACGTAGACGACCCGTTCCGGCGCCAATCGGAGGATGGACCGGCAGGTCTCCTTGTGCATTCCGGCGCGGGGCGGATCCACCACCAGGACCTCGGGACGTCCCTGCCGGAGAATCAGGTTCCGGTTCAGAGCCTTGGCGGCATCCATGAGCACGAAGGTGCAGTTCCTGATCCCGTTGGCAAGGGCGTTTGACCGGGCGGCGGCAATCGCCGTCGCGTGGTTGTCGATGCCCACGACCTTTTGGCAATTGCGGGCCAGGAAGAGAGCGATGGACCCGATCCCACAGTACAAGTCGTAGACGATCTCGTGTCCGGTGAGACCCGCATACCGGCGCACCACATCGAACAGATTACGGGCCTGGGACGTGTTGGGCTGAAAGAAAGTCGTGGGAGCGATCCGGAATTCCAGGTCGCCGATGCGCTCCCGGATGACGCCGCCGCCATGGCAGACCACCTCCTCCTGGCCCGAGGCCACCGGAGAAAGGGTCTCGTTGATGCTGTTGACGATGGTGGTGATCTGGGGAAATTCACGCAACAGTTCGGCGCACAACAGCTTCATGCGGTCCGGGCGGCGGCGGCGGGTCACCAGATTGACCATGAAATCGCCCGTGTTGGAGCCAAGCCGGATCACCAGGTTCCGGAGATACCCTTCACCGGAATAAGTGCTGTAGGCCTGCCAGCCCTCCTCCAGGGCGAGTCTCCGGACCCGGTTGACCACCTGGACACTGACCGGACTCTGGAGAAAACAGGTTTCCAGATCCAGAATCTTGTCGTGGCGCCTGGGGATGTGAAGGCCCAGGGCGAATCCCTTCCTGAGCGGAGCTCCGCTTTGGATCTCTTCCGGCATCAGCCACCGGTTAGGCCCAAAGGTGAACTCCATCTTGTTGCGGTAGTAGAAGACACTGGGAGAGGGCACCGTGGATTTCACCTCGACCCCGGTGATCCCTCCCAGGTGCTGCAGCGTCTCTTCCACCTGCGCCCGCTTGAAGGAGAGCTGGCGCCGGTAGTCCACGTTCTGACAACTGCACCCTCCACAGGTGCCGAAGTAGCGGCAGGCTGCCGTAACCCGGCAGGGAGACAACTCCAGCACCTTTTCCACCACGGCTTCCGCGTGCCGGCGTTTCTTCTTGACGACGCGGGCCCGGACCCGGTCTCCCGGGACTCCGTTCCGGACCAGGATGACCAGTCCGTTCCGGTGCGCCACCGAGACCCCCTTGTAGGCGGCCGACTCGACCTCCAGCTCCACGATATCGCCGCGGCTCAACATGACACTTCACCCGATTCCGGGAGGCGATCATAGCAGATGGGCCTCGGGCCAAGGCATGAGGATCCGGGGCGGGACCGGCATCCGAAGGCTCGTCCCACGGGCGCCATCACCTTGAACGGTGTGACGCCGTGGCGGCGTCCGATGCGGGGTGCTAAGGTGTAAGGCCATGATTCTTCAACTCTTCGCGACGCGCTTCGGCAGGTTTTCCGGTATCCCTCCCAGGCGCCGGTCCACGGGAATGCTGCTGATCGGACTCCTCCTGCTGCCCAGCCCCAACCTGCTTGCCCGAACCTTGGACATTTACTTCATCGACGCCGAAGGGGGCGCCGCGACGTTTATCGTCACCCCGCTGAAGGAATCGATTCTCATTGACACGGGATGGAGGAGAGAGGACGGCCGGGACGCCAAGAGAATCGAGGCCGTGGCCCGGGCGGCCGGCCTCGAACGCATCACCTACCTGGTGACGACCCACTTCCACCGGGACCATTACGGCGGCATCGGACGCCTGGTTCAATTGATCCCCGTCGACAACTTCCTGGACCATGGGCCCATGGACGAGCTCAAGGAGGACCCGCAATTCCCCTTCTACTACACGGAGTACATCCGGGCCACGCGGGGGAACCGGCAACGGATCCGGCCCGGAGACACCATTCCCCTGCGGAGCCTTCAGGTGCCGCTCAAGCTTCTCTGCGTGTCCGCCGCCGGCGACACTCTCAAGGGGGAGGGGCCCTCCAATCCGGCCTGCGGGAGGCTCACCCGGAAGAAGGAGGACACCACGGACAATGCCAGAAGCGTGGGCCTGCTCCTGAGCTACGGGGCATTCGAGTTTCTGGATCTGGGCGACCTGACCTGGAACGTGGAATCGCGCCTGGCGTGCCCCTCGAACCTGCTGGGGCAGGTCGACGTCTACCAGACCACTCACCACGGGCTCGCCAACAGTAACAACCCGGCCCTGGTCTCGGCCGTCGCCCCGCGGGTGGCCGTCTTCAACAACGGCTCCCGCAAAGGGGCCGCCCCGGAGGTCTTCCACCTGCTGAAGTCGCTCTCCTCCGTCGACGCGATCTTCCAGGTCCACAAGAACCTGGATTCCGGTCCGGACGCCAACGCCCCGGAGGACTTCATCGCCAACCTGGGAGGCGACGAGAACTGCGCGGGGCACCTGCTGAAGGTGTCGGTGAGCGCCGACGGGAACACCTACACCGTCACCAACGGCCGCAACAACCTGAGCCGCACGTATTTCTCCCGCTGAGACGGTCCTGACTCGACCTTTCGCTTTTTCTCTTGAGAAGATTCGCGGACGCCATGCGGGCTTAATCCGAATCGGGGACGGCGAAAGGGTCCAGGGACAGGCAGGTCGGGCGGTTCGTCAGCAGTTGGGACATGAGCAGACCGGAGGCCGGCGAAAGCAGTACGCCGTTGCTGTTGTGCGCGGTGGCGACATAGAGATTTTCGAAGTCTTTGAGCCGGCCCAGATAGGGTCCACCCCGGCGGGCAGCCGGCCGCAGACCGGCCCATGAGGTCACGAACCTGGCATCCGACAGGCCCGGAGCCACGTGAAAGGCCCATTCGAGCAGTTCGAGGACGCCGTGCACGGTGCTCGTCTTGTCGAAACCGACCGCTTCCTCGGTGGCGCCCACCAGGAGCTTTCCGTCGCTTCTCGGCACCAGGTAGTGGCCGTTGTTGTTCACGATCTGACCCAGTTTTCCCGGCAGCGACTCCAGGAGCACGATCTCGCCCTTCGAGGAGTAGACGGGCAGGTTGACTCCCACCCGGTCGCCCACCAGACCGGACCAGGCGCCCGTGGCCAGGACGAAGCTTCCCCCTTGGATTCGCTCCTCGGGAGTCGAAATGGCGGTCACGCGTCCGGACCGGACCTTCATGTCCACCACCGGACTATGCTCCAGGATCCGCGTTCCCAGCCTTTGGGCCGCCAGCGACAGCGCCCGCACCAGGCGGGGAGGCCGGATCGAGCCGTCTCCCGGGAAACGGATCGCGGCACGGGCCTTCCGATTGACCGCCGGCTCCAGCTCGAACAGGTCGGCCGGCTCCAGGAATTCGACCTCGAGGCCGGTCAGAACGGAACCCCGATAGTAGTTCCTGGCTCTCTCGACTCCTTCGTCGTCCAGAAAGACATGAACTCCGCCGCTGGTTCGATACTCGGGATCGACGCCGCTCAGCTCGATGATCTCCTTGACCAGAGGCTCGAACAGGCTCCGGCTCAACGTCGCCAAGCGTTCGTAGGGATAGGTGCTGGCGGGACGTCCGTGGGTCAGGATGCCCGCGGAAGCCCAGGAGGCTTCTCGTCCGACCCGGCCCCGCTCCAGAATCAGGACCGGCACTCCCTCCTTGGCCAGGTGGTAGGCGACGGCGCAGCCGATGACTCCCGCGCCGACCACAATGACTTCCGCCGACTTTGGTTTCACCATGGATGGACGGAAAATATTCTAAGTGCACTGGGGAAAAGTCGCCACTGAACGCGAGCCGCGTCGCGTCCTGCCGGACGCCGATGCCGCCGGCTCGGGGGAAATCAACCCCAGATCAGAGGTAGCCACCAGTTGGCTGCCGCGAAAAGCAGGATCGCGAACGCCAGGTTCAGAGCCAGGCCGGCGCGGATCATCTCGCCGATCCTCAGGTATCCCGAACCAAAGACAATGGCATTGGGCGGCGTGGCCACCGGAAGCATGAAGGCGCAGGACGCCGCCGTGGTGGCAGCCAGCATCAGCGGGTAGGGATCATCACCCGTGGCGGCGGCGAGGGCCGCCATGATGGGGATGAAGATGGTCGCCGTCGCCGTGTTGGAGGTGAGCTCGGTGAGGAAGATGACCACCAGGGTCGCCGCCAATATCAGCACGGCATGAGGAAACCCTTCCAGAATCGACAACTGGTCGGCCATCCAGGCTCCGAGGCCCGATTCCCGGATTCCATTGGCCAAGGCCAGACCTCCGCCGAACAGGATCAGCACTCCCCACGGTATCTCCTTGGCGTCGGACCATTCCAGGAGTTTCGGCTTCCCCGCCGAGAGCGCGAACAGCAGGAGCGCCCCCAGGATGGCGATCATGGTGTCGTTCACGTCCTCGAGACCGATCCGATCGAACCCGTGGGGCCAGAGGCCTCGCAAGACCCAGAGGCAGGCCACGGACGCGGAGATCAGGAGGACCCTTTTTTCCGCGATGGTCATGGCTCCGAGAGAGGCGAGTTGCCGGAGAATATGCCTGCTGCCGGACTCGGAACGGGACTCGCGCCCCAGGGGACAGGCGATCCGGGTCAGGTAGAACCACGCCAGGGGAACCCCTGCGGCCACCAGCGGAATCCCGTAGAGCATCCAGTCCAGGAAGGTCACGGTCCGGTCCATGCTGGTCTCGAGGTACCCGACGAGTATCGCGTTCGGGGGACTCCCCACGATGGTCCCCAGCCCGCCGATGGATGCCGAGTAGGCCACTCCCAGCATCAGGGCCTTGCCGAAGTTGGACCGGGCGGCCCCGTCCCGGCCCTGCACCTGGATCGCGACTCCCAGGGCGATGGGAACCATCATCACCACGCACGCCGTGTTGGAGATCCACATGGAGAGGAGCGCGGTGGCCGCCATGACGCCCAGGACGACACGGCGGGGGTCCAGGCCGAACAGCCCCACCGCCCGGAGGGCGACGCGGCGGGCCAGACCCGATTTCTTGAATGCCGCCGAAAGCAGGAACCCGCCCAGGAACAGGAAAATGACGGGATGGCCATAGGAGAGGGTCACCTCCTTGGCCGGCACGACCCCGCTGGCGGGAAAAAGGACGATGGGAAGCAGAGCGGTGGCCGGGAGCGGAATCGCCTCGGTCATCCACCAACAGGCCATCCAGAGAGCCGCGGCTCCGACGGCCAGGGCCTCTGCCTGTTGGGCTCCCTGCCCAAGTAAGAGAACGCACACGTAGAGCACGGGACCCAGGACAAGGCCCACCCGCCGGACCCAGCCGGACCCGGAATCGTCCGGGACGGGGGCCGGGCCGAGGTTGGGAGCCTCCTTGTTGGTCATGGGATTCGATTCCGAATCGAAAAATTACCAGTTTCGGGGCGGGATTGCCCGCCATCGGAGCGGCGACTCTCCTGTCGCCGGCCAGGGGGGTAGCGGGGACTGGAAGTCTCCCCTTTACGTTTTCATACACCAGGGTATCAGGGAAAATCGAGTTCCACTCCTTCCCTGCGGAAGCGGGGATGGGAAAACCCACGCTTGCGGGAAACGTTTTCCCGGCATACCCTTTGATCGCAAATCTCCCGAATTGAGGTCTCCGTCATGAAAACCCGTGAAATCCGTTCGTTCCGAGGCACTTCTCGCCGTCTCCGCGGTCTCCTGACCTGCCTCTCCCTGATCTGTGCGGTGTTGGTCTCCCAGGTCTTGCATGGTGAGGATTGGCCGCAGTGGAGAGGACCCGAGCGGGACGGAGTCTGGCGGGAGACGGGGATTGTCTCGGAACTCCCGGAGAAACTGAACTTCAAATGGAGGATGGAGATCGGTCAGGGCTACGCGGGGCCGGCGGTGGTGGGGAACCGGCTCTACGTCACCGACCTGGTGACGGCGTCGGAGAACCGGTCTTCCGGCGGCAACCGGGAGCGGGTGCTCTGCATGGACGCCGGAACCGGCGCCATTCTCTGGAAGCACGAATACGCCTGCGACTACGAGATCTCCTACCCGCAGGGGCCTCGCGCCACTCCCACCGTGGATCAGGGCAAGGTCTACACGCTGGGGGCCATGGGCGACCTCATCTGCCTGGACGCCGCCACCGGAGCGGTCCAGTGGTCCCGGAACTACATCCGGGATTTCGGCGCCCAAGCGCCCATCTGGGGATTTTCCGCCGCCCCTCTGGTGGACGGCCGGAAGCTCATCGTGATCGCCGGAGGGAGCGGGAACCGTTGCGTCCTGGCCCTGGACAAGGAGACGGGCCGCGAAATCTGGCGCTCCCTGGAAGCCGACGAACCGGGCTACTCGGCGCCGGTCATCTTTGAGTTCGGCGGCGCCCGCCAACTCATCATCTGGAATCCGAAAGGGCTCTACGGCCTCGATCCCGAGACGGGACAAGCCTACTGGAGCCGGGAGTTCCCCGTCCGCAACGGACTCACCCTGGCCACCCCCATCTTCGATCCCGACCGGAACCTCCTGTTCGTGAGCGCCTTCTACGACGGGCCTCTCATGATGCGCACCGGTTCGGACAGGCCTTCGGCGGCGCTCCTCTGGAAGGGCAGGAGCACCAGCGAGATCGAGACCGACGGCCTGCACTCCCTCATGTGCACGCCGGTTCTGGACCGGGGGCATCTCTACGGCGTAGGCAGTTATGGTCAGCTCCGCTGTCTGGACGCGCTGACGGGACAGCGGGTGTGGGAGACCCTGAAAGCCACGGGAAAGGGACGCTGGTGGAACGCCTTCCTGGTCCGGCACCGGAACCGGTTCATCATCCTCAACGAGCAAGGTGAAATGATCTTCGCCCGGCTCTCGCCCGAAGGCTACCGGGAGACGAGCCGGACCACCCTGATCGAACCGGTGGTTCCGGTCCGGAGACGCCTCACCGTCTGGTCCCACCCCGCGTTCGCCAACCGCTCCATCTACGCACGGAACAACCGGTCGATCGTCTGCGCCGACCTGTCCGCCCGCTGAGGCGGCGTCCCCCGCGCAAGCTAGGTCACCAGCCGGGTCGACCAGTGGTCGCGGTACTCCCGGGTCAACAGGGCGTTGGCCTCCGGGTCGTCCGTGATGGTCTCGGTGGCGGGATCGAATGAGTAGCTGCCCCGGGTCCGGGCCGCGATGTTCCCCAGGTGGCAGAGCGAGGTCGACAGGTGACCCTCCTCCGCGTCGCAATTGGGCGTTTCACGAGTCCGGATACAGTCGATGAAGTTGACGTAGTGTTCCCGGCCGCGCCTGACCTCGGCCAGTTCCTGCCGGACCAGCCGGTGCTTCGAATCGTAGATGCGGAAGCCGTACGTGCGGTGTCCGTCGAAGTAGCCGGCGACCGCCTTGCCTTCGGTGCCGTAGACTTCGATGCCGTTCTGGCCGTTGTTCATCTTGTAGCTGTTCCAGAGCCGCATTTCGTACTGGATGACCGTATCCTCGTAATCGAAGACGACGGTCTGGGTGTCGGGCGTTTGCTGGTCGTCGTCGAAGTAGAGCTTTCGGCCGGCGCCGGTGACGTGCTTTGGCAGGCCCGCCTTCATCACCCAACGGGCCACGTCGATCCAGTGGACGCCGTCGTTTCCCAGGTCTCCGCAGCCGTAGTGCCAGTGCCAGTTGACGGTGCCGCTGTAGTGGTTCCGGTTGAAGGGGAGCACCGGTATGGGCCCGTTCCAGAGATCGTAATTGATGCCGGGCGGGACCGGTTCGTCCTCCTTGTGGCCGATGTTCCGGCGCTTCTGGGTGTTCCAGACCTTGGCCATGAGCACCTTGCCGATCTTGCCCGAATGGACGTAATCGATGAAGCGGTGGGTGTTGGGCCGGCTCCTGGATTGGGTTCCCACCTGCACGACGCGATCGTACTTGCGCGCCGCCTCCACCATGAGACGGCCCTCGCGGACGTTGTGGGAGACGGGCTTTTCCACGTAGACGTCCTTGCCGGCTTCACAGCAGAGAATGGTTCCGGGAGCGTGCCAATGGATGGGGGTGGCGATGACCACGGCGTCCACCGACTTGTCGTCCAGGACCCGCCGGATGTCCTCCTCCATCTTGGGGCGCTTCCCCTGGGTCTCCTCCGCGATCTTGAAGGCGGGACCCACCACGTTCTGGTCCACGTCGCAGATGTAGGCCAGATCCACGTCGGGCATCTCGCCGAAATACCGGGTCAGGACCGGACCGCGGCCCCGGACTCCCATCATGGCCACCGTCACCTTGTCATTGGCCGAGACCCGTTTCCGGCCGCCCAAACCGGCTGCAGCGGCCGATCCGATGGCGGCCCCTCCGGCCAGACTCGCTCCGAGAAAATTTCGCCTGTTCACGACATTCACCTCCTGGTGAGGATGGATGAAATACTGCTATTTGGATACCATCCCCAGGCCGGAGATTCAAGGATGAGACTCGATACGGCGGCCGGTGACATCGTGCGGTGCGAGTGGGCGGCGGGGCATCCTCTGCTTGCCGGGTACCACGACCGGGAATGGGGCGTTCCGGTGCACGACGACCGGAAGTTGTTCGAATTCCTGGTCCTGGACGCCTTTCAGGCGGGATTGAGCTGGCTGACCATCCTCAAGAAGCGCGAGAGCTTCCGGACGGCGTTCGACGGCTTCGATCCGGAGCGGATCTGCCGTTACGACGAGGACAGGATCGGCCGGCTGCTCCAGGATCCCGGAATCATTCGCAACCGGCTCAAGGTGGCGGCCACCGTCGGAAATGCCCGCGAGTTTCTGGGGGTCCAGGAGGAATTCGGTTCGTTCGACCGGTACATCTGGCAGTTCACGGGTGGACGGACGCGGGTCAATACGTTTGAGAGTCAGGACCGGATTCCGGCCAAGACCCGGGAGTCCGAAGCCATGAGCCGATCCCTCAGAAAGCGGGGGTTCCGCTTCGTCGGGCCCACCATCTGCTACGCCTTCATGCAGGCCGCGGGCATGGTGAACGATCACGTCACCGGGTGTTTCCGCTACCGGCAAGTCTGAGGCCCAGCGTCCTCGACGGTTACTCGCCCAGCGTTCCCAGCGAGATCTGCGTCACCAGGTAGATTCCGTAAATGAGCAGCAGCGGGACGCCGTACCACCTCTGGAAGTGACCCGTGGAAAAGGCCCGGAAGATGAAGACCCGGAACAGGACCAGGATGCCCAGCATGAAGGGCAGGTGGATGTAGAGCAGGATCTGGGGCAGCGAGGCGCCCGCCTCCACCACCGGCAATGGAGCCGCCACCGCAGAGAACCCCACTACGAAGAGGACGTTCAGCACGTCGGCGCCGATGATGTTCCCCACCAGCAACTCGTTGTGCCCCCGGTAGATGCTGGCCATGCCGATCACCAGCTCGGGAAGCGACGTCCCGAAGGCCACCAGGGTGGCGGCGATCACCACCTTGGGGATGAACCAGTGGTTCTCGGCCAACTCGATGACGCTGCAGATGAGGACCCGGCTGGAGAGCAGAACCAGAACCAGGCCGGCCAGCACGCTCAGCCACAGCCGGAGCGTGCCATGGGTCACGTCGCCCGCCTCGCTGCCCATCTGGGCGGCCAACTCCGGGTGGCCCCGGCTCCAGCGAACCGAAAAAATCAGATAGGCCGCCAGCAACCCCACGAAGAGGAACCCCAGGGAGCGGCCGATGACGGCTTCGTCCCCCGCAATCTTGTAGACGCCCCAGCAAATGAGCACCAGCAACAAACCGGAGCCGAACTGGACCCAACCCTGGCGGTTGAGGATGAACCGGTCCGCCGGGAGACGGGACAGAAGGCAGCCCAGGCCGAAGATCAGGCCCGAGTCGACGATGATGGAGCCGACGGCGTTGCCCAGCGCCAGGCCCGGTTCGCCGGACCAGGCCGCCACCACGGAGACCGCACACTCGGGACTGGTGGTGCCCAGGGAGACGATGGTGGCTCCCACCACCACCTTGGGGACCCCCAGACCCTGGGCGATCCCCGAGGCGCCCTCCACCACCAGGTCCGCCGCCTTGGCCAACACCGCCACGGACGCCGCCGAGAGCAGCAGCAGCACCCACTGCGACAGACCGTCGAACCACGCGCTGGGAATCAAGTATTCCAAATTGCCGCTCCTAAGCCACCGTGCCCTTCCACAAACCATCTTATGTTCCAGTTCCGGCGCCGGAAACTCAAGCCTGCGTTTCCGAAAGTGGCTCCGGCCCGGGCAGAGGAGATTGGCCGGGCATCGTAGTAGACTGGGCAGGAACATCGCCGAACCGTTCCAGGGAGGAAAAGACGGGCCATGAAGGAGCAGTCGAGTCGACGGGCATTTCTGAAAAACCTGGGGATGGGAAGCCTGGCCGCGGCCGCGGCGCCGGCCATCATCCGGGCAAGGTCCTCCCACTCCCGCCTCCGCCTGGCCGGTGTCGGAGTGGGTGGCAAAGGATGGACCGACCTGGGCGAGTCCGCCCTGGGCCACGACGTGGTGGCGATCTGCGACGTCGACGAGCATCGGCTGGAACGGGCGGCGCAGCGTTACCCCGGCGCCAAGAGATACACGGACTGGCGCAAGCTCCTGGAGCAGAAGGACATCGACGCGCTCACCATCTCCACGCCCGATCACATGCACGCGCCGGTCGCCTACCAGGCCATGTCCCTGGGCAAGCACGTGTACACGCAAAAACCCCTGACCCACTCGGTCCACGAGGCGCGCGCCCTGACCCGATTGGCGAAGGAAAAGGGCGTCGTGACCCAGATGGGCATCCAGCACCATTCCCTGGCGCCCTTGAGGACGGGCGTTCAGGCGGTCCGGGACGGGGTCATCGGAAAGGTCCGGGAGGCGCACGTCTGGACCAACCGTCCCGGGACCTATTGGAAACAGGAAATTCAGCGGCCGTCCGGCAGCGACCCGGTGCCCGGCCACGTCCACTGGGACCTGTGGCTGGGCGTCGCCCCCGAAAGGCCGTATCTGGACGGAGACGTCTACCATCCCTTTCACTGGCGGGGCTGGTGGGATTTCGGCACCGGCGCTCTGGGAGACATGGGCTGCCACCTGATCGATCCCGCCATCAACGCCCTGGACTTGGGGCCGCCCTCCACCATATGGGCGGAGGGCACCGATCCGCTGCCCGAGAGCGCTCCCCGCTGGTCCATCGTCCACTACGAGTTTCCGGGCACCCGTTACACGACGGCGACCCTGCCGCTGACCTGGTACGAAGCGGGGATGCGGCCGCCCCGCCAGCTCTACGGCGCCCTCGACGACTGGCCCGGCTGGGCCAACGGCAATCTGCTGATC
Source organism: Acidobacteriota bacterium (assembly GCA_965116695.1). Taxonomy (GTDB): domain Bacteria; phylum Acidobacteriota; class UBA6911; order RPQK01; family JAJDTT01; genus JAJDTT01. Next base: position 3,993,628 of record OZ220706.1, on the reverse strand, counting down.
GGGGAGAAGGGGAACCTGCTGATGGCCGGGGGCCAACGTCCGATCCTGTTTCCCCTGGAGCGATTCGCCGATTACGTCTTCCCCACCCAGCCGGACGAGAGTCACTACACCCAATGGGTCAACGCGATTCTGGGGAAGGACACGGCTTCGACCGACTTCTCGTATTCCGGCCCTCTGACGGAAACGGTGCTGCTGGGGAACGTGGCCTTTCGGACCGGCAAGAAACTGAAGTGGGACAGCGCCAACCTGAAGGCGACGGGTGTCCCCGAGGCGGACCCGTACCTGCGCCGCCCCTACCGCAAGGGCTGGGAAACGGAAGGTCTCTGAGTCCCGCTCCGGCTCACTCGGCCGGAAATCCCGCGGCCCTCTTCAGCCGTTCGACCTGGTCGTAGTGGCGGTCGGTGTGGAACCGGAGGAATTCCAACCGCTGGTAGGCGTCCAGGGGGCCCGACAGGTAGTGCACGTCCAGAGCGTCGGCCGGGTCCAGTCCCGACAGGACCCGGGGGACCTGCTCCAGGGTCGGCTGGCAGGCCTCGTAGCGGGCGATCCAATAGGAGAGGGGTCCCTCCCCCACCGGGTCGGTCTCGACCATGGCCTTCTCCTTGGGCTTCCAGGTCCTGGCGATCACTTCCTCGATGGGCAAACCGCGGTGCACCGCCTCGCCGGCCGGCAAGGGAGCACCCCGGCGCAACGCTTCGGCGGCCAGCCAGATTCGCTGAACTCCCCGCTGCTCCGAGAGGACCAGGTGCTCGATGTGCGCCTGGACCGACCAGCCGCCCGGCCCCTTGAAGGCGGCCTGCGCCGCCGTCAGTCCCCGGTTGGCGCCGATGATCCGCCGCCGAGCGGCATCCGCCGCCGCAATTCGCTCAAGAATCGAATTCATGATTCACCTCGATTCGCTCGGGCGACGCCGGCATCACCCAATTCCTCCAGAAGCCCCTTCATCAACAGCGGCCAGACCAGGGTCGCGTCGGCATGGACCTCAGCGTAGCGGCCGCCCTCTTCCGGGGGCACGAACTTACCCCAACTCACGCCTTCGGTGTAGCTGCAGCCGGAGAGCCCGCCCCAATGTTCCGGCTCGGGACAGATCCGGACGCCGTAGCGGAAACGGGGCGGCGTCCATTCGATTCCCAGGCGGTTCGCCGCCACCTCGAAGTAGGGGGCCACCTGTTGCGCCCAGTTGCGGGGAACTCCGCCGCCGATGGTGAAGATCCCCAGCCGCGGCGCCGCGGCGGCGAACCGGGCGTACTCCTGCAGGTCCAGGAACGGGTTGAAGGGAGGAACCGCCCGGAAGACCTCATCCGGTTCGGCCCTTTGGCGGCCCTTCGGAGCGGCAAGCATCTCCCTTTCCATGGCCCAGTTGGCCAGATCCAGTCCGATCTCGCTGTCGGTAAAGGCGGGAATGAAGACCGGCACGCCGCTGCGGAAGGCGCTGCTGAGAATCCCCGGACCCCGATCCTCCTCGCTCAGCCGCCGGCCCAGGGCACGGCAGAGGCCGGCCGACGACCAGGTTCCGCCTTCCGGCTCTTCCTGGTTGACGACCGAGTGCAGCAGGTCCTCCACGTCGTCCAGGTTCCGCTCCATCTCCAGCGTGTCGTAGATCCGGTTGTAGCCCCGGCGGTAGAGGGCCTCGTCGGAAAGGCGGCTCTCGCAGCGGTAGTGGACCAGCCCCAGAGACTCGGTAAGTCCGTGGGCGATGAGTGCTCCGGTGGCGACCACGGCGTCCACCCATCCCCGGTCCAGCATCCGGCAGATGATCTGACCCTGCTTGGCCACGGTCATGGCGCCGGAGACGGTCAGGACCACACGGCATTGCTCATCCCGGATCATCTCCAGGAGGATCTCGAACGCCTCCCCCAGGTTCCGTCCACCGAAGGCCGTTCCGGACATGGCGCGAAGCAGTTCGGGAAAGGTGCCGATCTCCTCGATGGGAAGGCTCTCGATGGGAACCAGGCCATCGGATCGCCCGTCTCCGCGCCGCCGGTTTTTCATGGGTTGGACAAGTCTAGCAGGTGCAGGGGCACACCTTGTGGGTGCCCTCTTGCGCGCAAAGGGCGGCCACCGGGGGAAGGAAAGCATGGGGGACAAGGCTGTCGCCTCCTGCTCTCCGGCGATGAAGAGGGGGGGACAGGAAAGTCCCCGCTCCTGGAGACAACCAGTGGTGGACTCTGTACCATGAGACCAGCGCGGGAGACGGCTCCCGCCTTTCCATGGTTTCCAACCGGAGGTTGCTCCCATGTCCTCTTTGAAGGTTTGTTTCCCGCCCCTGGCATTGGCGGCGCTTTTCCTCATCTCTTCCCTGCCGGCGGCTCCCGGCAAGATCCAGAAACCCCTGACGCCGCGTCAGGTCATGGAGCACCTGGAGGGGCCCATCTTTTCGCTGGTGCTGCCCTTCGACGCGGAAGGGAACGTGGATCACGGCGCCATCCGGAAGATGATCGCCAACGCCATGAAGTACGGCGTCCGGATCTTCAACATGACGGGCGGGAACACCAAGTACGACTGGATCTCCTACGACGAGGTCAAGGCCGTGACCCGGACCTTCGTGGAAGCGGTGGGCGATCGCGGCATCAGCATCGTCTGCACCAACAACTTCTGGAATTCCCGCCTCATCGACTATCTCCGGTACGCCGAAGGGTTGGGGGCCGACGCCGTCGAGGTGCTGGCGCCGAGAATGCCGGAGGAGGACATCGTCGAGTACTTCCGGACCGCCGCCGCCAACACCCGGATGGCCCTCTCGGTCAAGAACGTGGGCCTCAAGGACAAGACCTGGCGCAAGCTCCTGGAGATCGACTCGGTAGTGGCCATGAAGGAGCACGACATCCGGGAATACATCTTCCTGGAAGCCAAGTTCGCGGACCGGCTCCGGGTCTACAGCGGCGGCAGCATCTACCGCTTCCTGGCCGCCGCTCCCTACGGAGCCAGGACCTACTTCGACATCTACGCCATCATCGCCCCCTGGATCGCCAAGGAGTTCTGGGAGGCCTTCCAGGCGGGGAACCTGGAGAAATGCTACGAGATGTCGAAGAAGTACGACGTGCCCATCATCGAAAACTTCAGCCTCCCCTTCTTCCACGGGGCGCTGGAGTACTTCGGACTCGCCCAGCGCCACCTGCGGGCTCCCATGAAGTCGTACACCGACGAGCAGATGCAGGAGGTGAAGGCGTTTTTCGAGTCCCTGGGCCTGCACCCCCGGGAATAGGGAGCATCGTCTACCTAATTCGGCGGCTCCGTTCCCAATAGGAGACCCAGTCCATGCAGAACGTCTTGGATTCTCGCTCGGGACAGCCGCCCGACACGCCGGCCCAGCTGGCTCCTATCGACGGTCCGCAGTTGCGACACGTTGACGACACTGGTTCGGGAAAGTCCAACTTCTTCACGGTCAAGGAGCACGTTGCCCGGCATGGCCCCGAGCCGGAGATTCGAAGTGATCGCCGCGACTACGGTAGTTGAGATGGCGCTCCGATTGAAGCGGTCATGTTGCACGACCAATGCGGGCCGCTTCCCGCTTGGTGCCGAACCCTTGCTTGTGCCAAAGTGCAGCCAATAGATCTCGCCTTGGCGGATCACCAACTCTCATCGCTCCAATCGGTTCCGGCGACGTCCAAAGCGGCCGCCCCACCGACCTGCTCCCGCCTCAACTCAGGATCCTCGAACAACTCATCCAGACGCCGGGTCACCTCGGCGTCACGCCGGGCCCGCACGGCTTCCTCCAACAGGTGCGTGATGAAACGATTCCTGGACTCGCGGCGTATACGGGCCATGCGGTCGAGTTCCATGAGCAGTTCCGGGGGAAGAGCAATCGCAGTCTTACGGAGGGGCATGCCATGACTCCTATTTGGTAATGATATAGAGAGTACTATAGTTCTTACCCCGGCTCACAGTCACCGTTTACGTTTTATGCCTCGAGGGGCCCGGCAGACTTGCCGGTGCCAGCCGGAAGTCTCAGGATGTCCTTCAGCGGGCGCATGATCGACGCGTAGCCAGCGATTCTTCCAGCCGGCTGCTATCATTGCCATTCTGATCCCCAGACCGGAGCGTCTCCAATGCTTTCCCGTTCCACTTTCCTGAAGGATTCTCTGGCCTTCCTGCTGGCGGCGGCTCTGGCGGGTTGCGGAGGCGGGGACGCCGTGACCGAGGCGGAGCAGGAGGCGCGGGAAGAGGCCTTCCGGCAATCCATGTCGGGAGTCGCGCTGGAAGGATTCTTCACCGTCGGCGACGGCGCCCAACTGCGGGAGGAGAGGTACGAGATCGCCAAGGTCTCGAAGCTGGGCGGAGACATCTGGGTGTTTCAGGCCCGGATCCAGTACGGGAGCCGTGACGTCACGGTGCCGGTTCCGGTACGGATGGAATGGGCGGGGGACACGCCGGTCCTGAGCCTGACCGAGGTCGCCATCCCCGGGCTGGGCACGTTCACGGCGCGGGTCCTCTTCTACGACGAACAGTATGTGGGCGTCTGGCGCCACGGAGAGGTCGGCGGGCTGCACTTCGGGCGGATCGTTCCCGCAGCGAGCCCGGAATAGGATCACCCGCATGGCAAGATCGATCAGGGTGGCGGCCGGCAGCATCCGGGACCCCAGCGACGACATTCTGACCTTTGCAGCCCAATTGGGGTGCAGCGGCATCATCCTCAACACTCCCAACCTCACCGGACGGACTCCCTTCGGTTCCAGTCCCATCGGGTCCACCTACTGGACCAAGCCGGGAGACGAAGAGGCCCCCACTCACTGGGACTACCTGGAACTGTTGCAGTTGCGGACCCGGATCGAGTCGTACGGCCTGCGGCTGGAGGGCATCGAGAACACTCCCCTCCATTTCTACCAGCGGTGCATTCTGGGACTTCCGGGACGAGACCGGGAGATCGAGAACTACCAGGAGACGATCCGCAACCTGGGCCGGGCGGGGATCCCCATCCTGGGCTACCACTGGATGGCCAACAGCGTCTGGCGGACCTCCAAAAGCGCACCCGCCCGGGGCGGCGCCCGGACCAGCGTCTACGACCACGCACTGGGCCGGAACGCACCCCTGAGCTTCGACCGGGAGTACTCCGAAGAGGAGCTCTGGGACAACTACGAGTACTTTGTCCGGGCGGTCCTGCCCGCCGCACAGGAGGCGGGGGTCACCCTGGCGCTCCATCCCGACGATCCGCCGGTGGACTCCCTGGGAGGGGTGGCCCGGATCTTCAGAAACCTGACGGGCTTCCGGCGCGCCATGGAGACGATCGCTCCCGAACCCAACCACAAGCTGGACTTCTGCATGGGGACCTGGGCGGAGATGGGAGTGGACGAGATGTTCGCCGGCCTGCGCTATTTCGGGGCGCGGGGCCGGATCGCGTACGTCCACTTTCGAAACGTCCGGGGAGCCGTGCCCTGCATCACTGAGACCTTCATCGACGAGGGGGACGTGGACGTGGTGGAGGTCATGAAGCTGCTGGTGGAGATGGGTTTCGACGGCTTCATCATCGACGACCACGTTCCCGAGATGCCCGGCGACACCCTCTGGTCGCACCGGGGGCGGGCCTACGCCACCGGCTACATCAAGGGGCTGCTCCGGGCCGTAGAATCGTTGAACGCCTGACCCGGAAAAAAACGTCCGGGCGACCCTTGCGGGTGCCCTCGTCGTTTGGATGCCCCTACCCGCGCACCGCGGCGACACGGCCGGTCCGGGCCGATTCGTAGATGGCCTCGATGATGGCCACCGCCTTCCGGGACTCGGGGCCGTCCAGCATGAAGTCCTCGTTCCCCTCCAGCCATTCCACGAAGGCGCGGATGTTCCCGGTGTGGAGGCTGTAGTCGATGGCCATGGGATCGGCGGCAGCTCCGCCGCTTTGGGTCTCCTCGGAGAAACGCCGGCGCACGCCGTCGTCTCCGGTCTTCTCCTCGCTGAAGGCCCAGGTGACGAGTTCATCCTCCAGCACCTCCGCGGTTCCGCCCCGTCCCGCCAACTGAAGCCGCTTCAGGGAGCCGGGGAACATGGAGGTGGCCCCCAGGATCTGGCCCAGCGCCCCGCCGCGAAGACGCATGACGGCGACGGCCGTGTCCTCCACCTCGATCAGGTCCGGATCGTGACCCCGCTTGGCGGTGAAGGCGAAGATCTCCCGGACCGGATTGACGTGGGCCGGAAGATCGGGAATGGCGGCCGAGGCCAGCCACTGGGCCGCGTCGACGCCGTGAATGGACTGGTTCATCATGGCTCCGCCGCCGTCCAGGGCCAGCGTCCCCTGCCAGCGATCGGGCCCGTAATAGGCGTCGTCGCGCCACCAGGGCACATAGGCGTTGACCACCGCCAGGTCGCCGAAACGGCCCTGGGAAGCGGCTCCGTAAACTGCCTGCAGCACCGGGTTGAATCTCTGGGGAAAGATGCCTCCCAGACGGATCCCACTCTCCCGGGCGGCCTGGATCATCCGGTCCACGCGCGCGACGGTGATCTCCAGTGGCTTCTCGCACAGGACGTGGATGCCGCGCCGTGCGCACGCTTCCAAAGGCTCCAGGTGAAAACCGCTGGGGGTGGCGACGGTGACGAAGTCGGGACGGGCCTGGTCCAAGAGATCTTCGTAGTCCCGGTACCAGTGGCAGTCGAAGCGTTGCGCGAAGGTCTGTCCTTTGGCCTCGGTCCGGCAGGAGCCGGCGACCAGCTCCACGTTCTCCAGATCGCCCATGGCCATGGCGTGGATGTCGGCGATGGCGCCGACGCCGATGATCGCCGCCCGGTAGGTCTTGCCCATTGTTCCGTCTCCCAATGCGGGCCGCCCCTATGGAGCCGGAGCGTTGTCGATCCAGGGATACCCCAGTATCAGTCCGGCCAATCCCAGGAGAGGAATCAGGCAGACGGCCATCTTCAGGAGGATTCGCTGCCTGGAGTCTTCCGGCTTCATGAACCTGCAGGCCACGAGGCCCGCGGTCAGGTTCGCTCCCAGCGCAACCGGAGAGATCCACTGGAAGCTGATGGCGGTGGTGTCCAGGCCGGTCCCCGCGGCGATCACCTCGTAGAAACTGCCGGAGAAGGCGACGAGGATCGCCGTCGTGACGCCGTAGATGGTGCCGACGATCACCCCCGCAGCCCGGGCGAAAGGCACGAACATGGCGAAGAAGAAAAGGCCGAAGAGGGGGGTCACCAGCAGATTTGTCGTGCGCTGGGTCATGGCCGTGAAGTTTCCCGGAACCTGGCCGATGAAGGTGCTCCCGACCACGACGATGGCCCCTACGGTCAGGGCCAGCATCTGGGCCGACCGGACGTGCCCCTTTTCCGTCTTGGGCTTCAGTCCGAACCGGTCCAGGAAGTCGGTCATGATGACCGCGGTAATGGAGTTCACTCCCGAGTCGATGCTGGACATGGCCGCGGCGAACATGGCCGAAACCACGAGGCCGGTGACCCCCGGCGGCAGGTGAAAGGCGACAAAGCGGGGGAAGATCCGATCTCCGTCCGTCGTCAGGCTCAGGCCGGCCAGCTCGTCGGGCCTCTGCTGAAAGTAGCCCAGAAGCGCGAATCCCACCAAGACCAGGGTGAAGGCCACAAGGGTCCCGGCGCCCATCTGCGTCAGGTAGGCCTTCTTGGCGGCCCGGGCGTCCCGCGTGGCCATGAATCGCTGGACCGACACCTGGTCTCCTCCGGCCGTGCAGATCTGCCAGAGGCTGGCGCTGAGAATGGTGCCCAAGACCGTCACCCGAATCCTGGGATCGAAACTGAACAGCGGTTGCGTATCCCAGGTGGGCTGCCAACTGGTGGGGAACCAGGTGAAACCTCCCAGTTCGTAGGTCACCAGCCCGATCACCAGCCAGGCCCCGCCGAACAGCAGGGTGAACTGGAGGAAATCGGTGATGACCACCGCCCCCAGGCCTCCCAGGGAGGTGTAGATCACCGATACGAAACCGGTGACCAGAACCACCAGCGGGATCCACTCGTCCCCCACGCCCAACATGGTCGTCATGGCCTTGGCGGCGATGTAGACCAGCAGCGACATCCAGACCAGCCGCATGGCGATGAACAGGACCGACCCCAGCAGACGGATCCCCAGACCGAGCTTCTCCTCCAGCAACTCGTAGGCGCTCGTCACCCGCTGCCGCATATAGAGGTGGAGGAACAGTCCCGAGACGACCAGAAACGCGATGGGATAGGAGCAGAGGTTGGCCACCGTGGCCACCGGCCCCTTGGCGATGGTCTCTCCCGGCATGGAGAGATAGGAGATGGTGCTCAGCAGGGTGGCGAAGAGGGAGATGCCCACCAGCAGCGGATTCATGGCCCCGCTGCCCACGAAGTACTCGCTGGTGCTTCGCTGCCGGCGTGAGAAATAGTAACCCAGGCCGATGGTCGACGAGGCGTAGACCACGACGATCAGCCAGTCGATGAGGGCCAGTCCGCTTTGTCCTGTAATGTCCATGGCGTTGCGGTCCCGAACTCTAACATTGTGAAGCCGCGCCTTTCCAGCCGCCGACCGGAGCAGCGTGTTCCACGAGCCGACTGGTGCGGCGTGTTTCACGCGCCGACCGGAGCGGCGTGTTTCACGCGCCGACTTGGAGCGGCGTGTTTTACGCGCCGACTTGGAGTATCCATGTTGCAAGTAGTGGGTTGTAAGTTGGGGTATCGCTCCCGTGTCGTTCGACGGTGATGTGTTCAATCTGCGGTTAACACATGATCTGTCCGGCCGGTCCACGAGGCGCTTCGGGCAACCAGGTGCGGTCCTGACGGACCAGAGTGTTGGCCAGGACGATGAGCTTGCGCATCACGGCGACGAGAGCGACCTTGCCGGGCTTGCCGCGTTCGGTCAGTCTCCGGAACACGTCGGCCAAGTCGCGGTTCCAGCGCAGAGTCGAGACGGCCGGCATGTACAGCAGCCGTCGCGCCCGTCGTCGTCCGCCGCGGATAAACGCCCGGCCCTGCCAAGTCCCCGACTCGCGGGGCACGGCGGCCAGTCCGGCCAGACTGGCGGCGGCCTTGCCGGTGAGAGTCCCCAGCTCCGGCATCTCGGCCAGCAGACCCGCCGCGGTCGTGGCGGCGATCCCGGGAATGGAGATGAGGATCTCCAACTTGCGCGCCCGCTCCGGATCCGACTGGATCAGTTGCTGGAGCTTGCGGTCGATGGCCCGCACGTGGCGCTCGAACAGGTTGATCTGGGTCTGGGTCTGCCGCTTGAGCAGAGGGTCGCGCAGCTGGGCGCGGCGGTTGAGCGCGGCCGTGCGCTGGCGCACCAGCGAGTCCCGGGAGGTCTGCAGTTCCTGGAGCCGGCGTTGCGTCTTGGACGGCGCCGGAGTCGGGCGCAGATCCAGGCTGGCGGCCATCTGGGCCAGCATCCGGGCGTCGACCGTGTCGGTCTTGGCGCGGCTCCCGGTCGCTTCGGCGAAGCGCCGCGCCTGCCAGGGATTGACCCTGGCCAGCGGCAGCTTCGCTTGGCTCAGCGCTTCCTCGAAGTCCCGGTGGTAGGGGCCGGTGGCCTCGTACGCGACGCACTCGACTGGAGTTCCGATCCAGTCGATGAGCGCCTGGAAGCCGCCTTGGTCATTGGCGAACCGGGCGGATTGGCCGTCCACCCGCCGGTGAGCCTCCAGGTGCGCTTTCGAGATGTCGATGCCTACGGTATGCTGTTTCATCATTTCCGGTCTCCTGTGCTTGTCATTCGGGCCTTGATGCCCTCGTATCCATTCAGGACATCGGGAAAGACGGTGGCTGACCTAACTCCAGATCGGCTCTTCCAGTCAGCGGCGTGACGGTCCAGCCACCGCCGTCCGGGTCGCTCAGGAGCGACCCGGACACACTCGTGTCAACGTAAACTGAGTCTCCAGCTTTGCAAATCTTTCGATAGGCCAGCGAGGGTTCCCTCCCGGGTGGGACTCCTGCGATCGCCCGGACGGGCCCCAGTATCCCTTCCCGGTTCCCGACGCCCCAGCGACCGGCGCCGGATCGGCCGGGCACAGCTTGCGGGTCTCGCCGTCCCGGGCCCGGAACCCCGCCGCCTCGTTGGGGAACTGCTTCGACCGTCCCGAAGGCCACTGCTCCGCATCCCAAGACGCCTTCGAGAGGTCCCCACCCACCGGCGTTGAGGGCTCCGGTGGCCTCGTTGCTTCCTCCGGTGCTGGTCGTGCGAGCCGGGGACGCTCGCGTCTCCATTCCGGACGTTGCGCAAGATGGTGGCGGCCCCACCGAGCCAAACCCGGACGATGGCGGGATCAACGTCTTGACACATTCGGTCACCACTGGCGGCGTTCACGGGGGCAGGGGGGGCCAGCCCCCCCTGAAACCCCCCGGATGCGAAGAGACACATACCAATATAAAAATCTCTGAAAAGAAAGCTCCGAGCCCCCCTGGTCACCCGGAACCCCCCTGTGGAAAATCAGAGATTTCCCACAGGGTGCTCCCTCTTTGCTTTCTTTACAATCCGTACCCCCACAAGAAGAAAGAGAGACAAAAACTAACAGACAAGCGGCGTGTTTTACGCGCCGACTTGGAGCGGCGTGTTTTACGCGCCGACTTGGATCGGCGTCTTTCAGGCGCCGACCCCTGGGAGGCAGCGGGGACAGGCCCGCCCCTCCAATGACCACCGAAGTTCCCTGTGCTGTTAGACTGTCAGCTTCGATTCGGCGACCGTCCCGCAAAGACTTCTTCATGACGAAAACGTCCGGCCGTCCTTCTTCCTCGAAGCATCCCCTGTTCGAGCTCTGGACCATCGCCTGGCCCACGGTCCTGACCATGACCAGCTACACGGTGATGCAGTTCGCCGACAAGCTCATGGTGGGCCAGGTGGGGCCGGTGGAGGTGGCCGCCCAAGGCAATGGCGGCGTCTGGGCGTTTACGCCCATCGCCTTCACGCTGGGCCTGTTGACGGTGGTCAACACCTTCGTCAGCCAGTCCATGGGAGCGAAACGCGCCCTGGACGCCCCTCGTTACGGCTGGGCCTCGCTCTGGCTCAGCGCCGGGATGTGGGTGGCGCTGATGCTTCCCTACGCCCTGTTCCTCCAGTACCTCTTCCCGCTGATCCACTCCGCTCAACGGGACCAGATCCAAATTGGTTTGGAGAACGCTTCGGGAGCCGATCTCGCGGCGGCGCGGGCGGAATTGGAGCAATTGGACACATTGATCGGTCTGGAGACCCAATACGCGCAGATTCTCCTGGCGGGATCGATCCTGCTCCTCATCAGCCGGGCCCTGCACCACTATTTCTTCGGCCTGCAAAGACCCAAGGTGGCCACGGTTTCGGCCATCTGCGGGAACGTCACCAACGTCGCCGTGAACTACGCGCTCATCTTCGGACATCTGGGCGCGCCCGGCTGGGGCCTGCCGGGCATCCCGGGCCTGCCCGCCCTGGGACTGACCGGCGCCGCCCTGGGAACCATCGCCGGCACGCTGGTGGAATCGGTGATCCCCGTGATCCTGTTCCTGGGTCCCTCCATGAACCGGGAGCTGCGGAGCCGGCGCCAATGGCGACCGCAGAAGGGACCCATCCTGGACCTGCTCCGGATCGGAGTCCCGGCGGGCGTCCAGGTGGGAAACGAAATGGCCTGCTGGTCCATCTTCATGACCCGGCTGGTGGGCGTCTTCGGGACGTATCACCAGACCGCCGGGTGGATCTCCATCACCTACATCCACCTCAGCTTCATGCCGGCCCTGGGCCTGTCGGTGGCGGTGACCACACTGGTGGGAAACTACCAGGGTGAGGGCCGGCCCGACCTGGCGGCCGCCCGGGCCCGCTTGGGAGTCCTGGTGGGCCTGATCTACATGACCCTGTTCGGAGTCATCTTCTATCTCTTCCGGTATGAACTGGTCTCCATCTTCGTGGGCGGACTCCACCTGGACCCGGCGGAGGCCCGGCAGATCGTGGAAATCGGGGCCACCCTCATGATCTGCGCCGCCATCTTCCAGGCCTTCGACGCGTTCGGGATCATCTACACGGGCGCCCTCCGCGGCGCCGGCGACACGCTCTGGCCCAGCGCCGTCACCATCCTCTACAACTGGGCCTTCATTCTGGGCGGCGGTTGGCTCATGACCCGGTACTATCCCCAACTCGAATCGGTGGGCCCCTGGGTGGCCGCGACGGCGTACATCATCATTCTGGGCGTGACCATGGCCTACCGCTTCGAATCGGGCCGCTGGCGCACGCTGCGGATCCTGGAGCCGACGAAGCAGGATGCCGCCCGGATCGCGCCCCTCAGCCCCACGGCGCCGGTGTCCGAGCCGGGAGCCGCCGTGGTGGACATCGCCGAGGAAGTGGCACGCGTCGATTGAGCCGCGGATTCGGTTACCAGTCGCCTCGCTCGAGGAAGCGGCAGATCCGCTCCATGGCCGGCTCCAGGACGGAAAAGCCGGGGGCCGTGCAGATGCGGAAAGATCCGCCGCCGCCTTGGCCGAAGGCCACGCCCGGAGCCACCGCCACCTTGTGCCGGCGGAGGAGGGACAAGGCGAAGGCGAAGGAATCCTCCAGCCCCTCGACGGCGGGGAAGACGTAGAAGGCCCCGGCCGGTTTCAGCACCGAGACCGAGTCCAGGGAAGCCAGGGCCCGGAAGCAGTACTCGTTGCGCTTCCGGAGCTTCTCCACCATCTCCGGGATCCCGTCGTCTCGGTGGCGGAGCGCCATCTCGCCGGCCCGCTGGATCATGGAAGCGGCATGGGAAACGATGAACTCGTTGATCTGGGCGCCCTTGGAAATGAGGTCCCGGCGCGAGACCACCCATCCCAGCCGCCAACCGGTCATGCAGTAGCTCTTGGAGAAGGATTGGACCACCACCACCGCATCGGACCGGTCGGCGATCCGCAGGATCGAGGGGGCCGCCTCGCCCTGGTAGAAGATGCGCTCGTAGACCTCGTCGGCCAGCAACCACAATCCGTTGCGGCGGCAAAAATCCAGCAATCTCTGTTGGTCCGCCGGGGACGCCACCCAGCCCAGGGGATTGGAGGGGGAGCTGTAGATGAGGACCCGGGTCCGGGGCGTCAGCGCAGACTCGAGGGCGTCGAAATCGGGGACGAAACGGCCTTCCCGGCGCAGGAAGGGGACTTCCCGGGGATGTCCGGCGAAGAGGCTGACGATGGCCGCGGCGTTGGGCCAGTTGGGGGTCAGAAGCAGCGCCTCGTCCCCCGGATTCAAGAGGCACCGGATCGACAGGTTGAGGGCCTGTACTCCTGAAGCCGTCACCAGGATCTCCGATTCCGGGTCGAGCCGGACTTGATGGAGCTCCTGGTATTTCCCGGCCAATGCCTCGCGCAGACCGGGCAGGCCCGAGTTCTCCGTGTAGAAAGTGTAGCCCTCCGCCAGGGCCCGGTTTGCCGCCTCCTTGATGTAGCCGGGCGTGGGCATGTCCGACTCGCCGAATTGGAGCCGGAGCACTCCGTCCATGGTGAAGGCCACGTCGGCCAGCTCCCGAATCTGGGAGGGCTTCACCTGGAACACGCTGGAAGCCAGGCCAATGCCGCTGCCGGACCGTCGTTTCCGCATATTCCCGAAGCCAGTCTACTACGGCAACCCCGGACTTGGGTCAAGCGATCCGCGATGGATTGACACGGCGGCCCGTCTGGTCCAGGCTTCGGATCATTCCACAATGGAGCTTTTCAACGTATCCCCTTCCTGCCGGAAGGCGGGCCTCCACTCTCGCGCCATCCTCTTCCGGGGGGTCTCGATCCGCCCCTCTCCGCCCGGCTTTCCGGAGAGGGTCCGCCGGATCGCAGCCGATCTCCGGGACCGCTTTCCCACGCCCCGGTCGGTTCGCGAGTCGGCCCCGATGGTGGAACTGCACTCCATCTTCAGAAGGGTCGGAGTCAACCCCCGCAAGCTGCAGCCGGCCTGCGAAAGGCTCGCGCAGTTGGTCTTGAAGCGGGGCGCCATTCCCTCCATCAACAACCTGGTGGACACCTACAATCTGGTGAGTCTCAAGTGGAACTGTTCGCTGGGAGCGCACGACCTGGACCGCCTCGCCCCTCCGGTCCGGCTCCGGTTCCTGAACGGCGACGAATCCTTCGTGCCCCTGGGAAGCCGGGAGCCGGAACCCTTCGGACGCGGCGAATTCGGCTACGTGGACGCCGCGAACCGCTTGATCTGCCGCTTGGACGTCCGCCAGGCCGAGTTCAGCAAGATCACCCCCGGCACCACCAACGTGCTGCTCATCGTGGGCGCCACCCGCGCTCTCGGCTCTTCCGACGTGCAACGGATTCTGGCCGAGACCGTGGACGAGATCACCGCGGCCTGCGGCGGCAGCGGACAGATCCTGGCCGGGTGACTGGGACCATCGACTATGACGAGCTTTCGCGATTTCGAGCACGGCCGATGGCAGGAGGCCGTCGAGACCTACGCGGACTTCTGGGCCGGCCTGACCCGCCAGACCGTCGCGCCCCTGTTGGCCGCGCTTCAAATCACTCCGGAAACCCGCCTCCTGGACGTGAGTTGCGGAACCGGGCATGTGGCGGCGGCGGCAGCCTCGGAAGGGGCTTCGGTGGTCGGAGTCGACTTCTCCAGCGAAATGCTGTCCAGAGCCCGGAGCCTCCACCCCGCGCTCGACTTCCGGCTGGGGGACGCCGAGGAACTGGACTTTCCGGACGAGAGCTTCGACGCCGTGGCCATCAACTTCGGGATGCTCCATTTCCAACATCCGGAGCGGGCTCTGGCCCAGGCGTACCGCGTGCTCCGCGGGGGCGGACGGGCCGCCTACACCGTCTGGGCCCCTCCGGAACAGTCCCGGGCCTTTGAAGTGGTCTACGGCTCCATCCGCGATTACGGCACCCTGGAGGTCCCGCTGCCGCCCGGGCCGCCCTTCTTCCGTTTCAGCGACCCGGAGGAGTCGTGCCGGATCCTCCTGGAAACCGGGTTCCGGGAGCCGAGAATCGAGTCACTCCACCTGACTTGGCGACTCCCGTCGGCGACGGTCCTCCTGCGAGCGTTCGAGGAGGGGACCGCCCGCACGGGTCCCACGCTCTTGGCGCAGAGGCCGGAAGACCTGACCCGCATCCGCAACGCCATCCTGGAGCGGGCGTCGGCCTACGAAGTCGAAGGGGGTCTGGAAGTCCCCATGGTGGCCGTCCTCTGCCAGGGACGAAAGGAGGACTGATGGATGCCCGGGCAACAGGACGAGCGACCGGATGCGTTTCGCCGATCCTGGTGGAGAAGCTGAAGTTGGTTGTGAAGTACCGGTGAGTTGACAGTTTTGTATCAGAATTGGATACTTCTGTATCCATGCGAAACTCTCTCTCTCACCGGCGACGGCGTGTGAACTGGTCCCAGCAGGAACTGGCCCGGCGCTCCGGCCTCTCCCGCGCCGCCATCAGCGCCATCGAGACGGGCCGGGTCATTCCCTCCACCGCGGCCGCACTTTCCCTGGCTCGCGCCTTCGACTGCTCGGTGGAGGAACTCTTCAGTTTGGGCGAAATCGACGGGCAGCATGTCGATTGGGCCTGGGAGCCGCGGCGGCAACGGGGTCGTTTCTGGCGGGCGAGAGTCGGCCGCAGAACCCTCGCCTTCCCCACCGAGTGGACGCTGGCGAGCAGCCTGCGCCACGACGGCGTCTACGGAGAACACAAGCTCGAGCTGACCCGGACCATGAATCCTGAGAAGACGCTGGTCGTGGCCGGGTGCGACCCGTCGGTGGGCTTGCTCTCCTCCCACGTGGGGGCCGATTGCGATCTCCGGGTCCTTCCCCTGATCCGCTCCAGCCGGGAAGCGATCCGGCTTCTGGGACGGGGTTTGGTGCACGCGGCCGGCCTTCATTTCGACCATGCCGAGAATCTCCGGGCCGCACGCGAGGTGCTGGGCGACAAATTCCGTCTCGTCCGGGTGGCTCGATGGGAGGCGGGTGTGGCTCTGGACCCGGCTCAGAAGGCCGCGTCCATCCGGGAAGTGCTGGCCTCGAACCTGCGCTGGGTGGGCCGGGAGGAGGGTTCGGCCGCCCGGCAGTGCCTGGATCAGATATTGGGATCGGGGGAGAAGCCCACCGGCTACCACCACACGGCCCGCGACCACCATGGAGTCAGCGAGACCATTCGCACCGGCTGGGCCCAGGCCGGGATCTGCGTCCGCCTTCCGGCACAGGAACGGGGCCTGCGCTTCCTCAAGGTCCGGGAGGAGAGCTACGACCTCTGCTACCGGGTCGACCTGGAGTCCACGCTCCCCATCCGGAGTCTGGTGGAGGTCCTCCGCTCCCGGTCCTATCGAAACGATCTGCAACAACTGCCCGGATACGAGGCCGCCGGCGCCGGCGACCGGATCCGGGAATGACGGCGCCACGTCTCATGCAGAAACGCTCCCTGCCGAACCGCTTGCGCACGGCCGCCGCAATCCTGGTTGCGGCCGCGGCGCCGGCCTGCGGGGTCCGCGAAGAAGGCCCGCCCTCCATCCTCTTCTTCGCGGCGGCCAGCACCCAGGACGCCGTCCGGGAGATCTCCACCCGGTTCGAGGCCGAAAGCCAGGTGCCGGTGACCCTGAATTTCGCCGCCTCGTCGACCCTGGCTCAACAGATCCTGGCCGGCGCCGGAGGCCACCTGTTCCTCTCCGCCAACGTTCATTGGGTGAAGGAGGTCGTCACCGAAGGCCTGGCTTCCAGGCGGCGGGACCTGCTGGGAAACCGGCTCGTGGTCGTCGCCCCGCCGGGGAGCGGCCTCCGGCTCCGGAAACCGTCCGACCTGTTGGATCCGAAAATCGCCCGGCTGAGCCTAGCCGACCCCGAGGGGGTCCCCGCGGGGATCTACGCACGGGATGCACTGCGGAGACTCGACCTTTGGCAGACCCTCCGATCCAAGGTGGTGCGCGGTTCCGACGTGCGCCAGGCCCTGTTCTTCGTGGAGCGGGGAGAGGCGGACGCGGGCATCGTCTACGCCACCGATTTGCGCATCTCGGAGGCGGTGCAACCGCTCCTGGATCTCGACACCGCCTCGAGCCGGTCCATCGTGTACCCCCTGGTCCTCCTGAAGTCTTCCGGCGAAGCGGCCAGGCGTTTCTTCGAATACCTCTGCTCGCCGGAATCCGCTGAGGTCTTTCGGCGATTCGGGTTCTCGATACTTCCGGATCAGGCTGCCGGATTCGCGGCCGCGCCGCCGGCCGGCCGGCATGTTCCACGGCCCGCGGCAGAAACGCCGCCAGGGGTCCCATGCTGACCGAACCGGAGTGGAACGCCGTCGTGACGAGTCTCAAGGTGGCCACCGCCTCCGTGGCCCTGGGCCTGCCGTTCGCCATCGGCCTGGGTTATTTCCTGGCCCGGTGGAGGTCGGCCGGCAAATGGATCGTGGAGACGGCGGTGAATCTTCCCCTGGTGTTGCCGCCGGTGGTCACCGGTTATCTTCTCCTGCTCCTGATGGGGCGAAACGGCCCCTTGGGCCAGCTGCTGGACGAGTTTCTGGGCTGGCGGGTGGTCTTCACCTGGTACGCCGCGGTGGCTGCGGGAGCCATCGTGAGCTTTCCTCTGATGGTCCGGACGATCCGCGTTTCGTTCCGGGGTGTGGACACGCGTCTGGAGGACGCCGCTCGAAGCCTGGGCCGGAGCCGTCTCTCCACCTTCTACCGGGTCAGCCTGCCGCTGGCCCTGCGGGGAATCGTGGCCGGCTCGGTCCTGGGCTTCGCCCGCACCTTGGGCGAGTTCGGCGCCACCATCATGGTGGCGGGCAACATCCCGGGACAGACCCAGACCACTCCCACCGCCATCTATTCCCTGGTCCAGAGCCCGGGCGGGTGGGACCGGAGCAAACGCCTGCTGTTGGTGTCCGTCCTGCTGGCCTGCGTCACGCTGGCGGCCAGCGAGATCCTGGAACGGAGACGGGAACGCCATGAGCTATCTTGACTTCCGGGCCAGCCACCGGTTCTCCACCGGCTTCCGGCTTGAGGCCGAGTTCGAGACGGACCAGTTGGTGACAGCTCTCTGCGGTCCCTCCGGGAGCGGAAAGACCACGATTCTGGAGATGATCGCGGGACTGAAGCAGCCCCAGCAGGGACGCATCGAAGTCGGCCGCAAAGTGGTCCTGGACCGGCGGCGGCGAATCATGGTGCCGCCCGAGCGGCGCCGCATCGGGTTCGTCTTCCAGGACCGGCGGCTGTTCCCGCACCTCACCGTGGAAAGCAACCTCCGCTTCGGCCGCAGACAGAACGGAAGGCCGGGAGAGGGGATCCGGTTCGACCGGCTGGTGGAGGTCCTGGATCTGGGGCGCCTCCTGAATCGCTACCCGCGCAACCTTTCGGGCGGCGAGCAGCAACGGGTGGCATTGGGCCGGGCCCTGCTGATCCACCCGGAGTTCCTGCTCCTGGACGAACCCACGGCCGCGCTGGACGAACCCCTGCGGGACCGCATCCTGGACTACATCGCCCGGGTCATCGACGAGTGGCGAATCCCCACCCTGATCGTGAGTCACGTCCGGGAGGCCGTCCTCCGCCTGGCCAGCCGAACGATCCTGCTCAACCAAGGCCGGATCGTGACTTCCGAGCCGGTGTCGTTACTGTAAGAGGGGACGAAAATAGCCGGGTTTTCGGAGTGGGCTCAACAATTCCACACTCCCTCCCCGGCACCTCCGATTCGCAGGATCGACCCTTCGGGACAATGGTATACACTAGCCATAATCGACAGAGTTCGAATCTGCATCCCACGGAGATCGGCATGAAATCTCTTCCCAAGAGCTACTTCGCCGCACGAGGTTTCCGAGAAACTTCGTATGAATCGCTGAAACAGGCCCTGATGCTCGTTCTCGAACAGATGGAGCCGACGGTCTATGGCGACATCAATCGGAAAATGCGAGCCGTGGAGCAAGACGTCCCTCGTCAAGGCCGTCTGGACCTGGAGCCGCAGCCGGAGCCTGATCCACTGGCTCAGACCACGGTCAAATGTGCCGCGAACCAAGCCCTGATGCTCGTTCTCGAACAGATGGAACCGACGGTCTACGGCGACACCACTCGGGAGCTGACGGCCGAGGAACAAGAAGTCCTGCGTCAAGGCGGTCTGGTGCTGGAACCGCAGCCGGGGCCTGATCCACTGGCTCAGAGCACCGTCAAATATGCCGCCATCGTCACGCGGAGTCTTTCGAGTAAAGCGGTGAGCCGTAGGCTCGGACTGAGTCCGGGCGGGATTCGCCAGATGATCGCGGATCGATCGCTGTACAGCTTTCTGATCGGCCATCGCCGTTACATTCCGGAATTCCAGTTCCAGGGAAACCGGTTGGTTTCCAATATCGCGGGAATCAACAAGGCGCTCCCGCGTGATCTGCATCCTGTTGAGGTGTACAACTGGTATCACTTGCCGAATCTGGATCTGTTCCTGGATGAGGACATCGATCACACCATCCGACCACTGGATTGGCTGAAGGGAGGATACGACGCCGAGCGAGTGGTGTTTCTCGCCAACCGCATGAGGAGGCGCCATGGCCAAGCTTCCGAACAGACCAGATCCGGTCCGACTCCAGAGCCTTCCTCCGAGCTTGGTCTCACTTCGCAGCGGGACTCCGCTGCACCGCATCTATCGGCGCGGCGGTGACCATCCGGCCCAGTGGCGCGGGTTCCGACACTACGGGCCGACCTCGGCTCGCTTCGATCACCACTACCCCGACGGCCCGGAGAGATCTCAAGAACAGACGCGCGGCATCCTGTATCTTGCCGTCGATATTTCGACTGCGCTGGCGGAAGTCTTTCAAGAACGGCGGACCGTCGATAGATTTCTTCAGCGGCCCTGGCTGGTCTCTTTCAAGCTGGCTAACGACCTATCATTGCTCGATCTGACCGGCACCTTCTGCGTCCGAGCCGGCGGTTCCATGAAACTGGTCAGCGGACCGGCCATCTACTCCCAGAACTGGTCGCGCGCGTTGTACGAACGCTACAGCGGCATACATGGACTCTACTACCCCTCCTCGCTGACCAACCGACCTGTGATCGCGCTTTATGAACGCGCCCTCGCCGTCAATCCGTTCCCGGACACACCCGGCTTCCACGGCGAGTTGAGCAGTCCGATGTTGATCGAGCCGATCCGACATGCATGTCAGAAGATCGGTTACGAATTCCTCTGAACGACTCCCGCGGGGAGACTTACTCCTCGGGAGGTGCCGTATCGGGACGGGTCGTTCCTACTGAAACCGGAAGGAATAGAGTTTGCCGTTGCGCAGGTGAAAACGAAGCTGCACCGGCTGGCCGGCCAGGGCCGACAGATCGGACGATCCGGCCCAGGAGACCGGTTGGCCGTCGACGGTGCGGGTGACCGGATCCATCTCCTCCAGTCTGAAACCCTCCAGCGGTTCTCCTTGAGAGTTCAGCACCTCCGCCTTCAGGGAAGAGTGGTGGTCGACACCGGCCGACCCTTTTTGCGAGTCCTCGAAGCTCACCAGCAGGCGGCTCCCTTCGAAGATCAGCGGGCGGGTAGTCACCGTTCCCGGATTGGGACCGGCGTCCAGCGACGCGAAGCCGTCCAGCGGCAGGGTAGCCAGACCCACGGCCGCCTCGGCGTTCTCACCCTCCGACAAGAGATCCTCCACGCCGTGGCGCCAGTTGACGCCCAGGTAGAAGAACCAGATCGTGCCGTCGTGCACGATCGGCTGCCGGACATAGATGCAGCCGTCGTCCCAGGTGCCGTTGGCTCCGAGCGGAATGAAGGGCCCCCGGTCCGGGAGGCGCCGGAACTCCCGGCCGTGCCGGCTGTAGGCGAAATGGCTCTCCATGGTCAGACTGTTGGTCCGGAACACCCAGGGAAACCCCAGGTAGATTCCTTCGTAGAGCAGAGCCGGCATGCCGTAGAACTGGAGGTCCACCGGGTCCGCCGAATCGGGAATCAAGGCCGGCTCGATGGGAGACCAGTGAACGAAGTCGTCGCTGGACGAGAAACCGATGGTCCGCATCCGGCGGTTTCCCGCGGCGGGCGCCAATTGGTCGAGTGTGTGGGAGGGCAGGCTGGCGGCTCGAACCTCGGCTGGAATGGAGTCGTAGGCTGCGACGGCCTCCTGGTAGCCCTTCCCTCCCGGGCGCAGATAGGCCACGTACTTCTTTCGTGAAGGGTCCCAACCCAGCACGGTATGGGTATCGCCCGTCGCCACCATGACCGGGTTCCCCGGATACTCGTTCCAGGCGAGCCCGTCAGGCGAAAAGTAGATGCAGATGCCGATCTTTCCATTCGCCGCCCGGGCGTAACCCAGGGCCTTGTAGCGCCGGTCCGGATCCTGCTCCCGGTGGTCCCGGAACGCGTTGGGTGCGCGGCCCGAGTTGTAGAGCCCGCCTTCGGAGCGGACCGACCGGTCCGAAATGATGTTGTTGCGGGTCGAGCCCTCGAACTCCACCAGGCCCAGCTCGGGCCTCTCCCAGCGAACCCCGTCCCGGGAGACGGCGTAACAGGACAGGTCCAGTTCCTCCCGGTAGTTGCTGGCGCGAAGCAGGCTCTCGTATTCCTCCAGTGGTCCCGGAGGCCGCTGGGCCGTGATCAGGCTGGGGACGTACCACATCTTGAAGAGGGCATCCTCGGGGTCGTAGATCACGGAGCTCACGGCGGCGAAGTTTCCTTCCCACTTGCGCTCCGGCCTCAACACCGGTCCTCCGGGATGCTTGACCGGCCGGTTCAGGACTCTGGAGACGGCCTCTGTGGCCTCGACGATGTGGTCATCGATGAACAACTGCTTGTCGGAGCCGATTCGAACCGGCTCCTGGTCCAGGGATGTCCGGGACCAACATCCGGCCAGTCCGGCAACCCAGAGGGCGGCGCCAAGCGCAAGACAGGCATTCCACAACAAGCTTCTTCCATTACCGGCCATGCGCCCCAGTCTATCGCGCCGGAGTCCCCGGAGGTAGAAGCCAGGAGCGGCGGTTTTCATACCGCCGATTGGAGGAGACTAACAGTCCCCTTCAGTGGGCGACAGGAAAGTCGCTCCCCTCCTGGGCGTGGCGCCCTTGCTACGGACCGGCAGGCATGTTGCCATGGAGACGAGGTGATTCCATGAACATCGACAACCGATTCCGCCGGCTTCCGGTTCTCTTCCTCTTCCTGCTCTCCTCCTGCGGCGGGGGTCCGGTCCGGGAGTCGCGGCACTGGCTTGAGCTGGAAAGCGGCGAACTGACGCTCGGCATCGACCGGGACCTGTCGCTCTCGGTCTACTACGGATCGGAATCCACTCCCACGTGGAGATCGGAGACGCCCGGCGTCGAGGTCCGGTCTTCCGGTTCCCCGGAGGAGAACAGTCCACGCACCCTGAGCTGCAAGGATGCGACCCGGCAACAAGCGGAGGAGTACCGGGAGGGCGAACTGGAAGGCTACCGGGTCCGGCTGAGCGGATGGGAAGAAACCGACGCCGTCCTGGGGTGCGATCTGGCTCTGGACCGGGACGGCCGCCTCCACGTCCAGGTGTCGCAGGCCGGCGGAAACGACGCGATTCGGGAGGTATTGGACCTGTACACGTTGGCCCTGGAGCCGGACCCGTCCTCCTACCTGGTGGTCCCCTGGGGTTCCGGATACCTGATCCGGTCCGACTCCCCCGGTCCGGTGGCGCTCACCGGCCTTCTTGGCGCCGAGTACAGCCTGCCCCTGTTCGGGCTCGTGGCGGGCGGCCGTTCCGCGTACCCCATCGTCGACACTTGGTGGAACGCGGCCGTCCGCGTGGATCACGATCCGGGCCGGCACTCCCGGATCGCCCTGGACTGGAAGGCTTCCTTGGACAGTCTCAGCTACCCGCGGCGGGCTTTTTGGGTCTTCGGCCGGGAACAGGACCACGTGGACATGGCCAAGGCCTACCGGCGATACGTGGAGGCGACCCGTCCCCTGCCCTCCCTGAGTGACCGCATGGCCTCCGAACCGGGCCTGAAACGGTTCCTCTCGGGGATCGAATACCGGCTCATCGAGTGGAACCCGGAGCACCACCCGCAGGTGCTGGACAACATCCGGCGCTTCCAGGCCGCCGGTCTGCCCGTGAGCTTCTTCCACCCCAAGTGGCCGGCCGGGGAGCGGACGCCGGCCGGCTGGCAGGAGTACCTGAGAGAGGAGCCGACGGTGCCCGGGGGATGGCCCGCGGCCCGCCGGCTGGAAGAGCAGGTCCACGCCCTGGGGTGCTCCGTCAAGTTCTTCGTCATGCCCCATGTCTTCCACGAGGACGCACCCCGGTACGACCCGTCCAAGCTCAGTGGCGTCGATTTTCCCCGGTTCAGCGACGCCTACGCTTTGGAGGCCCTCAAGACCCTGTTGGATCACGTCCAGGCCAAGGGACTGAGGATGGACGCCCTCTACTTCGACGGCCACGCCGCTCACCGGGGACACTCGGAACACGCTTCCGCGGAAGGCCCCATCAGCCGGCGGATGACGTATGAGACGCAGGTGGAGACCTTCCGGGAGGCCCGGCGGCGGGGGATCGTCCCCGGCGCCGAGTTGGCCCGATTCTGGTGCATGGGCGAGAGCGACTACTTCTTCTTCACCGACTGGTCCCGGGACCGGCTCCGGGAGGGTGAACCGATCCCTCTGTTCCAGTTGGCCTTCAACGACTGCTACGCGGCCCACTTCTCGGGCGGCGGCTACTATTTCGCCCCCAAATACGACTGGTACGCCGACCGCCACCCCCGGCTGTACGAACTCATGTACGGCGCCATGCCCTCCCACAACTGGCTCCCGGGGGGAGAGGCGCTGATCGAAAAGCACCACTGGGAGACGGACGCCATGAAACGGCGCCTGGAGTGGCTCCGGCTCTGGCACACCTATTTTCAGGCGGTGGGATACGCCGAGATGACCAGTCACCGGTTTCTGAGCGCCGACCGGACGTTGCAGCGGGTCGAATACGGCAACGGCGTTGCCGCCGAGTTCGATCTGGCTCGGGGGCGGTTCCGGGTGCAGGGGGTCGAGGGGATCGAGGAGGGATGGCAGGAGCCCCCGGTTGTCGTTCCGATAGCGGGGGAAGAAAAGAGAGAAGAGTGAAGAGGGGGGACAGGACAGTCCACTTCTAAGAAACTGAGGAGTGAGAAAAGAGGAGTGAGAAAAGAGTGAAGACAGACTGGTCGATTATGCCCAGCCGACTCGGCAATGGAGATGGACACTCAGAGGAAGACAGAGCCGGGTGAATTCGATGCCTGTTTCTCCGAGGCGTCCGCCGGCCGGGCTGGTGGGGGAGCTCCTATGGATTGCCATGCGACGCACAAGGCCTCCAACCGCTACGAAGTCTGCCACGTCCGCCAGTTGGAGAGGGGGTTGTTCACCCCCTCGTCCGCGGAGCCGGGGGGACTAACAGTCCCCTCCTACGCCCCTACCGTTCCCTCAACTTTCGCCGCTCTTCCTCGGGGGGTCTCCAGCGGCGGGTGGCCAGCGGCTCGTAGATCTCATATCCCGGTCCGTAGCCGGCGCTCTCGGTGCCGATCACGTACTGGTAGTCCAGTATGAACCGCATGAGGTCGGCCATCTCCTGGGGGGTGACGTTCTCTTCCAGGCCCTCCGGCATGAGAGACTTCCCGGTGGCCCGGATCTCCAGGATGTCCTTGCGCAACACCGTGTTCTGAACGTCCTCACCCTCCACCAGGGTGACGCTCTCGGAATTCCGGCTGGTGATGATGCCGGTGAAGAGGCGCCGCTGCCGGTCGGTCACCACGTACTGGAGATATTGGGGCTCCACGAAGCGGTTGGGATCCAGGATATTGGTGAGCAACGGCTCGGGATCCTTGTAGGAGCCCATGATCAGGTTGGGCCCCACCAGGTGCTCCGTGGAGGAGAGGCGGTGGCACTGGATGCACTCGCGCCGGTAAACCGCTTCCCCGTGAGCCCGGTCCCCCTCCAGGGTCAGCGCGACCTGGTAGTCGGCCAAGGCCTGCTGCCGGGAGCCGGCCGCCTGAGTGGCAAAAAGGGTCTTGGCCTGATCCCGGATCGCCTCGTCGTCATGGTTCATGAGGAGCTCGCGGCGGCTGGAGTTGAGCTGGCTGGAGGCGACCTTCTCCTCTCGAATGGCCTGCAGCAGGGCATTCGTCCAGGGCCTCCGGGAAAGGAGGCTGGTCAGGACCCGGCTCCGAACATCGGGCGTCTGAGCCGTCCAATCCTGGAGCAGGATGCCGGCGATTTCGGGGGCGTCGTGACGCTCCAGGGCCTCGATCCCGGCGAGCTGCACGGCCGGGGTCTGCCCGGAGTCGACGAGCTGGACGAGAACGTCCCGAACCTGGGAGAAGGCCCCATGGGCCAGGAGCCGAATCGCGTCCAATCGCTCCTCTTCGGGAGCCGACTCGTCCCCAGCGGCCTCCGCAGCACGTTTCATGAGATCCAGGACCATCCGGTTAGCGGACGCCGGAAGACCTCGGAGTTGGGAAAGAGACTGGTTGGAGATGGCCAGACCCTCCGCCAATCCGGTCACTACGATCTGCTGGATTCGCATCTGACCGGCCAAGGAGGCATGGGTGGCCGCCGCCCCGGTAAGCCGCCTGATCTCCGACGTGTTGTTCCGGGCGCCCACGGTGCGTGCCAGCGGATCCAACCAGGCTCCGGCTTCCGGCTTGGCGGCGAACCCCTCCGATTCCAAGAGCCGGACGAAGAGGCGGTCGGCGACTTCGCTGCTGGAACTCAAGACGGCATTTCGAGTCCAGCGGTCGCCCGAGTCCCGCTCGGCGATCCGAACCAGGCCGGGCAGGGGCCGGCGGTCGCGGGCCTGACCCAAGGCCAAGGCAACCCGAAAACGCACCTTGGGGTTGTCGTCTTCGGCCAGCGCCAGCACCTTTCGGAACAGGGACCGGGAACGGCCGAAACGGCTTTCGGCCAGTTGCACGGCGTGGACCCGGACGCCGGGCGACGAGTCCGCAAGAGCCTGGACCAGATGAGCGTCCTTCAACGCTCCCAGTCCGTGCAGGGACCAGAGGGCGTGCATTCGGGCCAACGGCTTCTCACTTTCCTTCAGAAGCCGAACCAGATGGGGAACCGCTGACCGGTCCTGGCGTTCGAAGATGAGCCGGTGGGCCGTTTCCCGCCACCAGCCTCCCGGGTGCTCCAGGTGGCCGACCAGTTCCCGAGTGGTGGCCTCCCCCAGACCCGGCCGCGGCGGGACCTGGAAGCCGTCGGGCTCCAGGCGGTAAATGCGGCCATGCTCCTGACCCCGGGTGAAATCCAGATGTTTGACCACGCGGGCCGGGACATGGGCCGCCTCGATCAACTCCCGGTACATGTCCAGAATGTAGAGCGTTCCGTCGGGTGCATTGACCGAGTTCACGGGCCGAAACCAGTTGTCGCTGGAACGGACCATCTCCACGTTCTCCGGCTCGCCCCGCACCGATCTGAAGCTCACACCGTCCTCCTCCAGGACCCGCCGGTGCAGCAGGTTGGCGGTGTTGGCGCCGATGAAGAGGCTTCCCCGGTACTCTTCGGGATAGGCGTGACCCCGGTAGATCTGCACTCCGGCGCCGGCGGTCTGGTAGTCGTGCCCCACTCCGGCGCTTCGATTGCTCCGCCCCGCGAAGACGCGCCGGGCTTCCCGGATGGTCCGCCAGAGCTCGACGGGACTGATCTTGTAGACCCGGGTCGATCCCCGCACCAGTGGATTCACCTCCAGGGAGCCGTGTCCCTCCCAGTGGAATCCGTGCAGGTCGAAGAACAGATAGGGGTTGCGCTGAAGGTAGCCGCCGGGCATGACCACGTGCCGGCCCGACGAGCCCGCGGTGCAGACGTAGCGGTTGTACCAGTCGTCGAAACTGTGGCCGAACTGGAAGGTCTGGGTGGTCAGCTCCAGTTCACGGGTCACGGGATGGAACCGGAAATCCCGATCGTACACGGAGATGGGCTCGGCCTCCGGCTGGTCGCCGGGACGGATGTAACCGCCGTCGCCTCCCGTTGAGGCGTAGATCTTGTGGTCCACGCTCCAGATCAGGTTGTTCACCATCTGTTGCTCGTTGGTGACGCCGAATCCGGTGAAGACGACCTCCCGGACGTCGGCCTTCCCGTCGCCGTCGGTGTCCTTCATGTAGTAGACGTTGGGAGGAGCGGAGACGTAGACCCCCTGCTTCCAGACGGCGACCCCGGTGGGCCAGATCAGGCCATCGGCAAAGACGTGGCTCACGTCGAAGCGGCCGTCGCCGTCCTGGTCCTCCAGCAGCCGGACCTGTCCCCGGGGCGCCTCGCCATCACCCGGCTGGTAGGGATAGTGTCTCAGCTCGGCGACGTACATGCGCCCGTTCTCGTCGAACGTGGCCGCCACCGGCTCGTTCACCATGGGCTCGTGCGCCACCAGCTCCAACCGGAATCCTTCCGCCGTCTCGAAGGTCTCGAGGGCTTCGGCCGGCGTCTTGGGCGGAACTTTCTTCAGATACTCCTTGAGGGCGGCATCGTCCCGGGAGATGTCCACGATCCGCTTGAAACGTTCCTCGGGCGTCTCAGCCGGTTCGGGACCGCAGGACACCGGCAGCGCCAGGCACAAGACCGGCAAGACCCGACGGAAAAGGGATCCGTTCTTTCTCTTCATGTGCGCCATCATCCTTGATAGAGGTCCCCATTGAAACCCTGGCAGCCCGGTTCAACCCGACTGCCCGCTGGAGGCTGCCGCACTGGCGACTCTCCAGGTCCCGTTCTTGTCGCAGGCAGCGTAGTACATCCGGTAACGGTTTTCGCCGAGCCGGATCAGCGACATGTCCTCGGCATGGACCGCATCCAGTCCCGGACCGCCGTAGCCGGCCCCCTCGACGATGCAGGTCCGCCGCTCCCAGAGGAGGCCGTCCTTGGATGCGGCGGTGAAAATGCGCGACCGGTACCCCGCCATGTCGGCTGCGATGGAGGCCGCGGCGAAGTCCCGGCTCCGGCCGCTCGCCACGGCGTCCACGTCCTCGCTGGGATGCGGGGGAGCGACGGCCCCGGGCGGGAGGTCCTGCCACGCCGAAAATACCATGACCCAATCCTCTCCGGCCCGCCGCGGCGGGATCACGTCGGCCGCCGTGATCCCTATTTCGTCGGTCTCATCGCGCAGATCCCGCAGCCGAACGCCGGACTCCCACTCGAAGTCGAGGCCGTCGGAAGTCACTGCGCTCACCACGTGGTGGGCCACCCGCTCGCTCCGGCCCGGTCCGCCGGGGCCGTATTCCGAGGCGCAACAGTAGAGGCGCGCCCCGCCCTGGGGAAGGGGAACATAACGGGGCGCCCCGACACCTCCCGCTGAGCGGAGCCGGACGCCCTCGTACTCCCACTCCAACTGATCCCGGGAGACGGCGCTGCAGATCACCGTCGGTTCCTGAGCGGAGCCCCTGGCTTCGAAATACATCCGCCAATGGCCCTCGTCCGTCCGGGTCACCGAAGGAGCCAGCACCCGCAGCGACATGTGGGGAATCCCGGGCCGCGGCGCCACGCGAATTCCCGGCTCGGGACGGAATCGGAGACCGTCCCGGGAGAACGCGCTGAGGATGTAGCCCTGGCACGCAGGAAAAGGCTTCGACGGCCCTACCGCCGTGTAGAACAGCCGAAAGCCGCCGGATGGGACGGATACGACGCCGGGCGCCTGCACCTTGGACCGGTCCAGATCCCTGGATCCCTCGACCCGCGCCCCCGCTTCCTTTTGCCAACGAGTCAACAGGCGCATGTTCAGACAGACGATTGTAGATAGAATTCGCGGACGAATCGACGCGAGTTCGCGGCAATAGTCGTTTCGGCTACGGGAGGTCCGTCTCTTCGGCCGGTGCAGGATCGACTACGAGACGGAGCACTTCAAGGGCATCATGCTGCGGGCCGGACCCGAGACGGCGGCGGCCGCCGTCGAATATCCCCTGGAGTTGAACGGGTGGCGCGACATCTGCTGGGACTGTTCAATACTGCCTGGAGGCCGGACCTGGATCAGCGCCACTGGGTGAAGTTGACGGAAGACCCCGCCTTCAGTTGCCTCTTTCTCCAGGCTCCCGACGTCGACAAGGGTCAGGTGATCCAGGACCTGTTCTGGAGGACCGCCGGCCTGACGGGACAGTGTCTGAGCTTCAAGCAGGTCGCCATCGACTCCAGCCACGAGCTGGGACTCGAGTTCCACGCCAGCTACCGGTTCTGCGACGAGATGGCGCCGCTTTATTTCGGCCGAATCCGAAAGGGGGACAAGGATGTCCCCCCTCCTGTCGCGAATGGGGGACAAGGATGTCCCCCCTCCTGTCGCGAATGGGGGACAGGGATGTCCCCCCTCCTACCGGATCAGGCCTTGTTGCTCCCAGGCGGCCAGCCTCTGTTGGAGTTCCCGGGAGGCCTTGTCGCCTGATTTGAGGGCGATGAAGTTGCGGAACTCCCGGGCGGCGCCGGTGAAGTCCCTTTTCTGGGCCAGGATGGCTCCGTGGACGTAGTAGCTTCCGGCGAGGTATCTCTTGGAACCGCTCTCCCGGACCGCCGTGACCGACTTCAGGGCCCGGTCCAGCCGGCCCAGTTGCAGGTTGGCGACGGCGCTGAAGTACTGGGCCCGCATGATATGCGGATTCAGGCCGATGACGTGGTCGCAGTTGCGGGCCACTTCCTCCCAGGACTCGTCCCGGACCGCCATCATGGCCAGAAACATGTAGGGACGCAGATACTTGGGATCGGCGTCGGCCGCCTTTTGGAAATGCTTCCGGGCCGTCTCCCGGTCCCGGAGAGCATGGTGGCATCGGCCCAGGAGGTACCAGGCGGCGGCGAACTCGGGGTAGAGCTCGATGGCCTTTTTCAGGTGACGGATGGCCTTCTGGACGTCCCCCTGCTGCTTCTTCAGCTCCAGGTCGGCCTCCCGGTAAGCTTTTTGCGCCTTCTTGGGGGCGGCCAGGGTGTTGAAGCTCACCGTCGTCCCGCCGACGTGCTCCATGCGCCTCAGTATGATCATTCCCACGTCCGAGCTGTCCATGTAGCTGCGGACACCCAGGGGGATGGAGTTTGACCGGAAACCGTCCAGCGACGTCCGGATCACGCAACCGCTGAGATCGAACCTCTGGGCGTCCTGGCGCTCCCCGGGAATGCGGGAAAAGGGATCGAAGGTGTCGGAGCCTGTTCCGGCAGAACTCATGGCCCCTTCGCTGCCCCCCAGCTCGAAGCTGAAGCGGCCTTCGTCCCCGTAAGTGTGAGTCTCCTGCCGGACCGAGCCGCCGCAGGCCAGCTCGACATTGAGGGACTCGGGGAGGGGATTGCCGTCCTCCAGGATCACTCGTCCGGCCAGCAGCAGCCGCTTCGGCACCTCGATACGGTTGTCATCGAAGTTCCTACCGGTGAGATCGGCGTCCTGCGGCCGGTCGTCCGTCGTCCCGAACAGAGGACCCGGCCGGACGTTCTGGGCCGGAGAAACCGGTGCCGGCAGCAACGGTCCCACCAGCAACGCCGCCAGCCAGAACCGGATCAGCTTGTTTCCAGACATGTAAGATCGCCTGCCCGACTGTTTATTGGAACGTCTGCCCGGCTTGGGTTGCAGTCGGTTTATTGACCTGGATCAGACCCTGCTGTTCCCAGGCCACCAGATCCTCCTTGATCCGGGCCGCACCCCGGCCTTCCGGAGCGATCTTCAAAAAACGCCGGAACTGTTCCGCGGCCGACTCGAAGTCCCCCCTGCGGGCCAGAACGGCTCCCCGGATGTAGTGGCTTCCGGACAGGAAGCGGGAATCCCGGCTCTCCTGCACCTTGATGGCCGACGCCTCCGCCGCCTCCATCCGGCCCAGGTTCAGACTGGCCACGGCGTGGTAGTACCGGCAGCGCACCATGAAGGGGTTCAACTCCACCACCTTCCCGCACAGCTCGGAGATACGCAGCCAGGCGCCGGCTCGGATTTCCATGTCCACCAGAGAAAGATAGGGACGAATGTAATTCTCATCCGCCTCGATGGAGGCTTCGAAGGCTTGCCGCGCCCCCTTTTCGTTCTGGTGGTCCATCCGAACCAGACCCAGGAGATGCCATGCGGTGGCGTACTTGGGATAGACCTGGACCGCCTTCTCCAGTTCCTTCCGGACCTTGTCCAGATTCGTCTTTTCTTTTCGCAGTTCCTTTTCGGCCTTGGCGTACGCTTTCCTGGCCTTTCTGGGCGCCGCCAAGGCGGTGAAGCTCACGGTGGAGCCGACCACACCCTCCCGGCGTTTGATGACGATGGCGCCGATGTCGGGACGGTCCAGAGCTCTTCGCAGTCCAAGCTGGATCCGGTCCGAGACGAATCCGGGAAGATTGGCCCTTACCTCGCACCCGGACAGGTCCACCTGATCTCCACCGGCGGTGTACTCGCCTCCCGGAACCCGGGCAAAGGGGTTCACGTTGTTGGCGTCGTTGCGCGCGACGCTGGCATCGAGGAACGCGGAACTCGGATGCGGACTCAGGTCGAAGTTGAACTGCCCCCCCTTGAAGGTATGGACCTGGTGCCGCACCGACGCGTGGCAGACCAGTTCCACCACGATGGTCTCGGGGATCGGACTCCCATCCTCGGTCACTACCTTGCCGGCGAGGAACATCGGCCTGGGCATTCTGCGTTGTCGCATCTGGCCCGCCTGCTCGGTCCAAACCTGTTCGGCCGGTCCGTCGACATCTCTTCTGCCAGGCTGCCGGCTTGGTCCGTCACGGTCCCCCCGGCCTATGGAATCCTGCTGTCCGGTAAGCAACGAAGTGGCCAGGGCCAACATCAGGGAACTTGCAAGGAAAGCTTTCCGACCCATGAGGCCTCCTGGCGCGGGTGAATGCCTGACTCCGCCTCCAAGCTACCAAGAGTTATATCACTTGGTGCAATACCGATCCACGAAGGCCGGTGGAGGGGTGAGCAGAGGGCCTGATTTTGGTAATGTGGCGGTTCCAGGAGATCGTTTGCCACAGGTTTCACTACCATGAACACGTTGGAATTGAAGAGCGGAGAGATCCAGTCGGCGGACACGATCCTGCGGGTGTTGGAATCCATTCTGGCAGGAGAGCAGGCGACTCCCGTCGTGTTCGTTCCGGCCATGGGGCCGACCCGGAAGCAGTTGCTGGAGGCCGGGAGGAAAGCGGCGGACCAGGACATGGTGGTGGCGACGACGCTGGCCGAAGGCCTTCGGACCTACCACATGCAGGTGGCCCGCCAATTGACGTCGGGGGAGAACTGGAGCGGGACCCGGCGGCGGCTGGGACAAATGTTCCAGGACCTGACCGATCTGCTCAAGGGACTCCACCTGTTGGGTGAAATGAGCCCGCGGGCGGAACTCGTCGCGTCCTTCCATGGCCAGGCCATGGGGGCCACGATCCTGGCCCGGAGCATCAAGGAACGGGATCGTGAAGCGCGGGCGCTGGTGGAGAGAAACCTGGCGATCGATCCGGACGGATCCTCGCTGTTGGCGGAAGTCCGCGACCTGCTCGCGGAAGGAACGATACCGGTGTTGCCCCAAGGCTTGGCCGAACGGATTTCGGCAGGGTCGTAACCGGAAGATCTTCCCTTCTATCGGACGTTAATCGTATCAAGCCGGCGGACTGCATCCGAGATGAGCGCAGAGGTAGAATAGTCGGACATGGACCCTCCTGACCGTTGGAAAAAACATTCCGGGACAGCCGGTGCGGTGCTGCTGGGGATGGTGTTCCTGGTTGCCACCTATGGCAAGGGCTGGAATCCTGACGACTTCGGCGCCTTCATCGATCAGATCCGGCAGGAGGAATTGGATTTCCTGTTCACCGCCGTCCAGATGGCGCTGATCGCCCTGGCCCTGCAGGCGGGACTGGGGACGGCGTTGCTGCTGGGAACTCGCCACCTCGTGGTCCTGCTGCCGACCGCTGCCTTGGTGATCTTCCTTGTCTTCCTCGACGGGCGCAACTATTGGCTCGTGTCCCAGGGACTGAGGGAACCGGGGAGTTGCGGCTGCTTCGGTTCCCTGATCGAGCGCACTCCCGCGGAGGCGTTCTGGCAGAATCTCCTGCTGATGGCTCCGCTGACCCTTCTTTGTTTCTGGAGAAGGCGCAAAGCAGAAGGAATTCCCAGGAGGCGACTCGCCTTGGCGCTGGTGGCGGCTCTCGGAGCCTCCCTCTGGGCCTACAGGATCACGGACATCGAATTCATCGAGGCGGCCCATCGGCTGGGCGCACTGGGAGAAACCTCCCGGTTCGTGGCCAGTTCGAGCTACTCCCTCACCATCGACGGCCAACCCGAAGAAGGAGCCCGGGTCTTCGAATCGGAAGGGGCCAGCGGGTTTCTCATCCAGGTCCCCGGCCTGGACGGGCCCCTTCTGATGGACCTTCAGAGCAGCACGGTCCGCAGAATCGATCCGGCTTCGGTCCGGACTGTCCCGGGAGAAGCGTTGGAACTGAGGGATTCTCCCCGGAAAGGCGAAGAGACACCCTACTCCCCGGGAGCCGGTGGTGTGCGCTTCGAGTTGGGGGGAAAGACGTTCATCCTGGGACCACCTGCCCGGTAGCCCCAACGCCGGCATTCACGACGATGGCATGCGCGTGAGGCGCGGCCTGACCTTGCACAGTTTCAACCACTCGAGCAGGCGGATCACGGGCCACGCCGGGTCGATCTCGCTGAGACGAAGGCTCAGCTTGGGTGACGACGGGGCGTGGTGATGGTTGTTGTGCAACCCCTCGCCGGCGGTGAGCCACGCCACCCAGCGAAGGTTGGTGGCGGTGTTGTGGAAGTTCTTGTAGCCCACGGCGTGGCAGGCGCCGTTGATCATGCCGTTGAGGAAGACGTAGACCACCGCCTGGATAAGAAACGACGCGATTCCGGCGATCGGCCCCAATAGCACGCCCGCCGCCAGAACCCCCAGGAACAGGCCCAAATAACCCTGCCGGTGCATGAAATCCTCGACCCGGTTGGTGCGGATGTCCCGGGTGTACCGGGCGACCGTATCCGAGTTGGCCGCTTCCTTGCGGTAGAGGTAGGCGTTGGTCAGCAGAACCTTCCAGAGCCCCTCCAGTTTCGGACTGTGGGGATCCCCGTGCTCGTCGGGAAACTGGTGGTGCTTGCGATGCACCGCGACCCACTCCCGCGGGTCGATGGCGGTATGCAGCCAGAGCCAGAACTGCATGGCCATGGCCACGGACGGGTGCAACTTGAGGGCATGGTGGGACATATACCGGTGAAGGTAGATGGTGGTGCAAAGATTGGATATCTGAACCACCACGGCCACATAGATGGCCGCATAGAGGAAAATCATTTTCAGGTCCTTTCTTGGGGCGCAGCACTCCCGCGCCGACGGAGGAAAGTATAGCCAGCCATGGCACGACTCGCAAGATGAAGAGGGGAGGGACTCCTCAGCAGGAAACGAGTGATGACGGCGCCCGCAAGGGGTGCCCCGGCATTGTCCAGCCGCCATGAAAGGCCGGTTTGGGTATGCTATTCTCGCGGTTCGGGAGGCACTTATGGGACGACCGGTCACTTTGTTTACGGGGCAATGGGCCGACCTTGATTTCGACACCATGTGCCGCAAGGCCAAGGAATTCGGCTACGACGGCCTGGAGTTGGCCTGCTGGGGAGACCACTTCGAGGTCCATCGGGCACTGGAAGAGGATTCCTACTGCCGGAATCACTGGGAGACGCTGAACCGGCACGGACTCCAGTGCTACGCCGTCAGCAACCACCTGGTGGGACAGGCCGTCTGCGACAACATCGACGACCGGCACAAGGCCATCCTGCCTCCGCCGGTCTGGGGCGACGGCGACCCGGAGGGGGTTCGCCAAAGAGCCGCCCGGGAAATGGAGAACACGGCCCGGGCCGCGGCCGAGTTCGGGCTCAAGATCGTCAACGGGTTTACGGGAAGCAGCATCTGGCACCTCCTCTACTCGTTTCCCCCCGTGGACCCCGAGTCCATCGAGCAGGGCTTTCAGGACGTGGGCCGCCGCTGGCTGCCCATCCTCCAGGTGTTCCAGGAATGCGGCGTGCGGTTCGGACTGGAGGTCCATCCCACCGAGATCGCCTTCGACATCGCCACCGCCGAGAAGACCATCGAAGCCGTCGGCGGGCACGAGAGCTTCGGCTTCAACTACGATCCCAGCCACCTGGGCTACCAGGGAGTCGACTACGTGGAATTCATCCGGACCTTCGGGGACCGGATCGTCCACGTTCACATGAAGGACGCATACTGGTCGCCGTCACTCACCCGGGCCGGCGTGTTCGGCGGGCATCTCCCCTTCGGGCACCCGGACCGGTTCTGGGACTTCCGTTCCCTGGGCCGGGGCAGCGTCCGATTCGAAGAGGTGATCCGGGCCCTGAACGACGTCGGCTACGGCGGCCCGCTCTCGGTGGAGTGGGAGGACCCGGGCATGGATCGGGAGCATGGCGCCACCGAGTCGGCCGCCTTCGTCCGGTCCATCGACTTCAAGCCCTCCGGCGTGGCTTTCGACGCCGCCTTTGCCAAGGAGGACTGACCGCCCCAAGCCCCTCGCCAGCCGAATCCGCCAGCCCATGAACCGGTTCCTCCCCCTACTGTTTCTCAACGTCAGCCTGCTGCAGGCCGAGGAGTGGCCCCAGTTTCGAGGTCCCGACGGACAGGGGCACTCCAGCGAAGAAAAGCTGCCCCTGAACTGGTCCGAGGAGAAGAACATCCGCTGGAAGGTCCCGGTCCCCGGCTCCGGCTGGTCTTCCCCCGTGGTCCGGGACGGCCGGATCTGGCTCACAGCGGCACAAGATGAAGGCCGCTCCCTTCGACTCGTCTCTCTGGAACTGGAGAACGGGCAACTGCTTCACGACCTGGAGGTCTTCCGGACGGAAAACCCGGGAAGCATCCACTCCAAGAACAGCTATGCGTCCCCCACGGCGTTGCTGGAGGGCGATCGGGTCTACGTCCACTACGGGACCAACGGGACGGCCGCCGTCTCCACCGATGGACGAGTGCTCTGGCGCAACCGGCTCAAGTACGAGCATGGCCACGGACCGGGGGGTTCCCCGGTGCTCTTCGAGGACCTGCTCATCGTCTCCTGCGACGGGACCGACGTTCAGTACGTGGCCGCGCTGGACAAGGAAAACGGCAAGGTCCGCTGGAAGACTGAACGCCCGAGTTACATGGCCTATTCCACTCCCTTGATCATCCAGGTGGGGGAGCAGACCCAATTGGTCAGTCCCGGTGGGCGCCAGGTTGGAGCCTACGACCCCCGTAGTGGCAAGCTGCTCTGGTGGATCACCCACAACGGATTCTCCGGCGTGCCCCGCCCCGTCTTCGGCCACGATCTTGTCTTCGTCATCTCCGGGTACAACCGCCCCACCCTCTACGCCGTCCGGGCCGGCGGGAATGGAGACGTCACCGAGAGCCACATCGCCTGGAAGCTCTCCCGGGGTGCGCCCTTGAACCCGTCACCGATCCTGGTGGGAGACGAGCTCTACCTGGTCAGCGACGTGGGGGTGGCAAGTTGTCTGGACGCGAAGACCGGAGAGGTCCATTGGCAGCAACGGCTGAAAGGCCGGTTCTCCGCCTCTCCCCTCTACGGCGCCGAACGAATCTATTTTCTCAACGAGACGGGTCAGACCTTCGTGATCGCTCCCAGGAAGGCTTTTCGAGAACTGGCAAGGAACCAGGTCGACGGCCGCACCCTGGCTTCCCTGGCGGTTGCGGGCGAGACGCTGCTGTTGAGAACCGACACCCACCTGTACCGGATCGAGCAGACCTCGGAAGAATATTAGTAGGGGCACCCCTTGTGGGTGCCCTCTTCGGAGGAGCGGCGTGTTTCACGCGCCGACTGGAGCGGCGTCTTTCAGGCGCCGACTGGAGCGGCGTCTTTCAGGCGCCGGCTTGGAGCGGCGTCTTTCAGGCGCCGGCTTGGAGCGGCGTCTTTCGGGCGCCGGTTCTCCAGAGTGACAACAGGGCAAAAGAACACTGGGCGCCAAAATGACGCCCCTCCATGTCGCCCCTCCTAGCGCAATTCCACGGCCGACAGGATGGGCCAGACGCCGCCGGCCGGAGAGGTGAAGACGGCCCGGTACTGAGCCCAGCGGCGGGATCCGTCCAGGCCTGCGATTCCGGTTCCCGACTCCTCGTAAAAGGAGCCGGCGCCTGAGGGCCCCGTCCACTCGGCGGACTTCAGTCCGTCGCGGCTGGTCGCGGTCCGGACCTGGAACCGGAGGCGGGCTCCGTGGGGCTCCTCGCCTTCCCAGATCAGCCGGACGCCGCCGGACCCGGACAACTCCACGGGAGGAGAAACGTACTCTTCCTCCAGGCGCCGCGTGTAAAGGTCCCCCGGATCGGTCATCTGGCTGTAGTGGGGACCGAAGCTGGGGATCTCGGTCTTCCGGTCCCGGTGGAACCCTTCCGGACCGTTCCAGTAGATGTAGGTGTTGATGCTGTGGTCGCCGTCCTTCATGTGATTGTGGACCACGATCTCGGGCCAGCCGTCCCGGTTCAGGTCGATCGTCTGGATGGCGGAGGAGGAATAGGCGGGAAGATCGGTCCGGTTGGTCCGGCTGTAGGCGCCTCCTTCGCCGCCCCAGTAAATGAACACCGGCAGGGTGCGGGTGCGGCCCGACATGTAGTTGGACAACACCAGGTCCAGGTGTCCGTCCCGGTTCAGGTCAGCGATGCCGCACTCGATGGGCGAGTGACCCTCCAGCTCCACCTTGTTCTCGAGAGTGGGAACCCCTTCGTCGGTCCCCCAGAGCAGGTAGCTGTTGCCGGTGTAGGTCCGGGTCTCGGGGTCGAAGCTCCCGACCAGCATGAAATCCAGGTTGCCGTCCGAATTCAGGTCCGCCAGCTCCACGTTTCCGGCCGGCAGCACCCGGCTCCAGCTCCGCTCCGGCGAGTAGCCGTCCTCGGCGCCCCAGAAGATCTGGTAGATGCCGTACCAGCTTCCCGGGAAGAGCAGGTCCAGGTAGCCGTCGCGGTTCAGGTCCGCCACCCGGTTGTTGCTGCACCTCTGGTTCTTCAGGGGGAGCGAGGTCCGGCGGGCGTCGGAGTAGCCCTCTTCCCCTCCCCAGTAGATGGTCCCCAGCTTCCGGCCCCGCCCGTGGGTGAAGACCAGCTCCAGGTGGCCGTCGCGGTTCAGGTCCGCCGCGCTGACGCCATGGGCGTTGGCGGCGGCCAGCTCCTGCCGGTTGCCGGTGGAGTAGCCGTCCCGGCTGCCCCAATAGATCCAACTGTACCCGGCGTAGGAGTTGGTGAGGACCAGGTCGTTGAAGCCGTCGTCGTTGAGGTCGGCGACGGCGACGGCGTAGGCGCCGTGTCCCGGCAGGGCCGTCCGGGACGCCGTGGAATAGTAGTGATGGGGATTGCCCCAGTAGATGTTGTTCAGAACCTGGCCGGCGTGCTTGCCGCTCCACCGGTTCACCAGCACCACGTCCAGGTTTCCGTCCAGGTTCAGGTCGGCCAGGTTGACGCTGTTGCCGCCGAACCCCTGAAGTTCGGTCCGCATATACGGCGCGAAGCCGGTGGCACTCCCCCAGTAGACGTAAGAGGGCACGTCGGCGGACTTGCCGTCATGGGAGTTGGCGAAGACCAGGTCGAGGTGGCCGTCCCGGTTCAGGTCGCCCGAAGCCACGTCGGCCGGCGCCAGGGTCGGGAGCTGGGACCGCCGCTGCGCCGAGAAGCCCTCGGCTCCCCCCCAGTAGACGTAGGACTCGGGAAGCGGCGCCTCGTTCGAAGAGTTGGACACGGCCAGATCCAGGTATCCGTCCCCGTTCAGATCGGCGATGTCCGAACCGGTGGGAGCGATGGCCGGAAGAGTCTTGCCGGGAGTCAGGACCGGCCCGTCCTTCCCTCCCAGGAAGAGGAGGACGTTGCCGTCCCCGGCGCCCGCGCCCGATACCGTGACCACCACGTCGTCGAAACCGTCCCGGTCCAGGTCGCCGGCCCCGATGCTCCCGGGAGCAGCCGTCTCCGTCTCCCACGAGCGGTCCGCGGTGTAGACGCCGTCGCGGCCAAAAAAGATCTGGACCCCCTTCGATTGAGGGCTGTTGTTGATGAAGATCAGGTCGGTTTCCCCGTCCCCGTTCACGTCGCCGCTCGCCACGTCCCGGGCGCCGCGGGTGGGGACCAGTCCCGGACGGTCGGGATCGAAACCGTTGGCGCTGCCCCAGTAGATGTAGGAAGAGAGGTCCACCTTGGGCGAGATCTTCTCCGCGCCCGCCTCCACCCCCTGATTGGCGAAGACCAGGTCCGGGTATCCGTCGGAGTTGAGATCCCGGGCCACCACACCGGCCGCCCACCGCGTGGGCAGTTCGGTGCGTCCGACGCGGGAGTACCCGTCCCGGCTCCCCCAATAGACGTACGCCGTGCGGACGCCCGGATAGTTGTGGATGTAGTTGCAAAAGACCAGATCGGGGAATCCGTCCCGGTTCAGATCCGCAACCGCCGACCGGCCGCCGCCGAAGGAGGGGAGCCGGGTCACGTGATCCGTCCGGTCCATCAAGCCGTAGACCACCTGCGCCAGGGGCCGTTCTCTCCAGAGTTCGGGGAGAAGGGAGCGGGGACCGTCGGCGGTGCCCCAGTAGACCAGAGCGTCCACCACGCTCATGTTGTCATGAGTGTTGCTCAGGACCAGGTCCACGTATCCGTCCCGGTTCAGGTCCCACTGATTGATGACCTGAACGGTCCCCTTCCTGGAAACGTAGAGGTTCGCGCCTGCGTTCCCCGGGGTCCCCCGGCTGAAGTCGTCGAAGCCGGAATGGCGGATGGCGCCGTCCCTGGCAGGCGACATTTCCATGAATCCCGTCCAAAGGACACAAAAGACCGCAAGCCACCGAATTGGCATCTCAATGTTCTCCTCTATTTGCTATCTGCCGGCCAGATCCGCGATGAAGCACCCCACAGCCTGGGTCTCCGGTTCCGCGACCTGCTCCCCGTTGAGCACAGCCTCCAACGCCAGCTTCAGATCGCGGCGATTGGGTTTGGCCCGCGCCTTGCCGAAATCGGTGTACCGGTCGTCGATACGCCCGCGGTAGACGAGCCGGCCGGCGGCGTCGAAGACGGCCGCCTCCGGAGTGACCCGGACCCCGGTGAGCCGGACCAGGTCGTGGCCGGAATCACGAAGAATCTCGCCCGGAATCCGGTATTCCCCGGCGTGCCGCCGGATGGACTCGGCCTCTTCCTGCGGGTCCACGTAGACCAGCCAGAACCGCACCCCGAGGGGCGAGAACGCGTCATGCAGCCGTCCCAGTTCGGGCGCATACCGGTTGGAGATGGGGCAGTCGCTGCGCAGGAACAGGAAGACGCCGGCCGGGTCCACGGCGGCGAACGGGTCCACCCGCTCTCCCGAGAGGCTGGTCAGGTTCAACCCCGAGGGGCCCGCACCCCAGCCCCAGAAGACCCACAAGATCAATGTCCCAGCCAGCATGCACGACCGGCAGCGTCGCAAGGCCATCACGTCTCAATTCTTACACGACGGGCACAGGTATGCGAACGGCGGATGGAAGCAGCAGGAAGCGGCAGAGGTGCAGGGGGCGCCTGAAACACGCCCCTCCAACGGCGACTGGAAAGTCGCCGCTCCCGGTCTCCTCATCTTGCTAGACTGGCGGTGATGATCGCGGCGTTTCTGCTTCTGCTTTCGGGCGGCGTTCACTTCACGGAGGTGAGCCGTGAAGCGGGGCTGAACTTCCGGCACCGGGGCGGCGGCAGCTCCAAGGACCACATCCTGGAGACGGTGGGCAGCGGCGTCGGTTGGATCGACTACGACCGGGACGGCCGGCTCGATCTGTATGCCGTCAACGGGGGTCTCTGGGAGGAGTTGGGAACCGGGAAACGCAGCGTCTCCAATGCCCTCTACCGGAACCAGGGGGACGGGAGCTTTCGGCTGGTGACCTCCGAGGCGGGCGTGGGAGGGCGCCATTGGGGCATGGGGGTGACCGTTGCCGACTACGACAACGACGGCTGGCCCGACCTCTACGTCTGCAACTACGGTCCCAACCTCCTGTACCGGAACAACGGCGACGGCACCTTCCGGGACGTCACCCGGGAAGCGGGAGTGGGGGACCCCTCCTGGAGTTCCAGCGCCGCCTTCGCCGACGCGAACCGGGACGGGTGGCTGGATCTGTACGTGGCCAACTACGTGGAATTCGACCACGAGAATCCGCCGGCCGCGTCGCCCGATTGCCAATACCGCGGGGTCCAGGTCCACTGCGGGCCGGGCGGGTTGCCGGCGGCCCGGGACACCTTCTACCTGAGCAATGGCGACGGCACCTTCCGGGAAGCCACCGAGGCGCTGCGCATGGACGCTCCCGCTTCCTACGGGATGGGCGCCGTCTGGTGCGACTACGACAACGACGGCGACAGCGACCTCTACGTGGCCAACGATTCCATGGCCAACTTCCTCTTCCAAAATCGGGGAGACGGGACCTTCGAGGAACGGGGAGTCGTGGCGGCCGTGGCCTTCAACGAGGACGGGCAGGCTCAAGCCGGCATGGGAATCGCCTTTGGCGACTACGATCAGGACGGACGATTCGACGTCTACGTCACCAACTTCTCCGCGGACTACAACACCCTGTACCGGAACCTGGGAGGCGGCCGTTTCCGGGACGTGACGCGCCCCACCGGACTGAGCCTGCCCAGTTTGCGCTTCCTGGGGTGGAGCGCCCATTTCTTCGACTACGACCACGACGGCTGGGAGGACCTCTTCGTGGCCAACGGGCACGTCTTTCCGCAGGTGGACACCCGGCCCACGGGGACTCGATTCCGGCAGAGGAGCCTGCTGTTTCGAAACCTGGGCACCGGCCGTTTCCGGGAGATGGCTTCAGACGAGGCCTTGGGGCTTTCCCAGGCTTATTCCAGCCGCGGCGCCGCAATTGCCGACTTCGACAACGACGGGGACGTGGACGTGGCCGTTTCCAACATGGACGGGGAGCTGTCTCTCTACCGCAACGACGGAAGCAAAGGGCATTGGATCCGCCTGCGGCTGGAGGGAGAGGAGTCGAACCGGGGAGCGGTGGGAACCCGGGTCGCGCTCACCGCCGGGGGCGCCGTCCAGATCCGGGAGGTTCGAACCGGCACGGGCTACCAGTCGTCGGACGATCCGCGGCTCCACTTCGGATTGGGCGCAATCAGCGAAGTCCAGCGGATCGAGGTGCGTTGGAGCCTGGGACGGCGACAGGTTCTGGAGAATTTGAAGGCGGACCGGGAGTACGTGATTCGGGAACGCGACGTGCTTGGAAGGGAGGAGTGAAGAGGGGAGACAGGAAAGTCCCCTCCCAGCCCGCTCCTAGCTTGGCGAGTTTCGCCTTGGACTGCTAATCTTTGGCCATGAGACGTGACGAGAATTCGGGGAGGATCAGCCGCCGCGACTGGTTCGGATACGCGTCCGCGTTGTTGCTGGCCCGATCGGTCCGAGGACAGTCCCAATCGACTCAGGGGACTCCGCTGGAGGACGACCGGGTCTCCCTGAGCTCCATGGCCGATGTGGAGGGAACGCTGACTCCCGTCGACCGTTTCTTCGTCCGGAGCCACCATCCGCAACCCCGGCTCTCGCTCAAGACCTGGCGGCTGCGGGTGGAAGGAGCCGTGGCCAATCCACTGGAGTTGTCCTTCTCCGACCTGGTGGAGTCCTCCACCAGGAGATTGGAGGGGCTCCTGGAGTGCGCGGGAAACCGGACGGGCCTGGTGAGCAACGGCCTCTGGGAGGGAATCCCCCTGGCTGATCTGATCCTGCAGGCCCGGCCCAAGGAGGGGGCCAAGAGGGTGCTGCTCCAGGGGGCGGACAAGGGGTCCCTGGTGCCCGATATGCCCGAGTCCCCCTACTCGAGGATCCTGCCGCTGGAGAAATGCCTGGCTCCCGAAACCCTGGTGGCCTTCAAGCTCAACGGGCAGTTCCTGCCTCGGCGCAACGGATTTCCCGCCCGGGCCTTCATTCCGGGATGGTACGGCATGGACTCGGTCAAGTGGTTGACTCGGGTCCGTGTCCTGGACGCCTTCGACTGGCCCTCCACTTACTATTCCAGCGGTATGGACCTGCTCTACCAGAAATATGTCAAGTACGGAACCCGGGAGGAGATCACGGGCCGGGTCGCGGAGATCCAGGTCAACTCGGGATTCTCCTTTCCGCCCCCGGGGGCCAACCTGGCGCCCGGCCGATACTCGGTTCGCGGTTTTGCCTGGGCCGGTCCCCACCGGGTGGGAGCCGTCCAGGTGAGTACGGACCGGGGAAACAGTTGGAGCCCCGCGCGGCTGGAGGGCGAGTCACGTCCTTTCACCTGGGTCCGTTGGAACTATGACTGGTCGGCGTCCAAGGGTGAGCACCGGCTGATGGCCCGGGCCCAGGACCATCGGGGGCGCTGGCAGCCGATTCGGCGGGACCCCAACAGAACCGACGGCTACGAACTCAACTGGTACCCCTCCGTCCAATGCAACGTTCTCTGATCCTGATCCTCGGTTCGGCGGCATTCGCGTTCGCGGCGGCACCCGTTCAGGAACCGCCGGAACTCTCCGAATTGGAGGGCCCCCAGAGCCAACACGCGCTGGCGCGATTGCAACAGTTCTTCCGGACCGTGCCGGACGCGGCGGCGCCCTCCGTCCTGCACAAGGTCCTGGAGGGAACCACGGCCGCCGCGGCCCACACCATGGTCCTGGAGGAATACGAACGGCGAAAGCTGCATGGCCAGGGCCGGGCGACCCTGGAGGCGCTGAGCAGGG
The DNA here is from genome assembly GCA_965116695.1 of Acidobacteriota bacterium. Lineage (GTDB taxonomy): Bacteria > Acidobacteriota > UBA6911 > RPQK01 > JAJDTT01 > JAJDTT01. Next base: position 3,950,322 of record OZ220706.1, on the reverse strand, counting down.
AACACCCGACTCGGGCCATCTATGCCATCGACCTGGTGCAGTTGGCGGTCCTGGAAGGAGATCTGGAGAGAGCCAAGGCGGACCTGCGGTCGGCCGCGGCCCGGTTCCCCCATGACACCGAGCTGCATGCCATCCTGGGCCGGTGGTTGTATGGCCGCCAGCAGACCGATCTGGCCCTGGCCGAGTTGCTCCGGGCCCAGCAGACCGGCCTGCGGGACCCACAGACGAACCTGGTCCTGGCCAGCCTCCTGGCCCGGGCCGGCGCGTTGGAGGATGCCATCGACACCGCTGCCCCCATCGCCGTCGCTCCCGGCCTGGATCCGCGAATCCGGGGAGAAGCGGCGGCGCTGGCCGGAAAGAGCTACGCCATCCTGCGCGACGAAGCCAAGGCGGTGCAGTTTCTGGAGCAGGCCATCCAACACTCTCCACAGGTCGAGGACTACTACCTCTCCATGGCCAGCGCCCATCAGCAGGCCGAGAATGCCGCAGCGGCCGTCCAGGCCTTGAGGCGGGGGTGGGCCCGGCTTCCCGGCGCGCCCGGGATCGGGCAGACGCTGAGCCGGCAACTGCTGGCCGCCGGTCAGGCCGAGGAAGCGGTCCGGGTTCTGGAGCTTCTGACCTCCCGGCACCCCAACCATGGAGACGCCCTCCGGCTCCTGGCCCAATCCTACCGCTCCGCCGGGGACGCGGCGAAGGCGTCCCGGACCTGGCGGACATTGATCCGCCAGCAGCCCCGCTACCCCATGGCCAACATCTTCCTGGCCCAGTCCCTGGCCGAAGAAGGGGCTCCTCCCGAACAGGTCCTGGCGGCCCTGGACAAGGCCGAGCAGATCTCACCGCAGGACGCCGACCTTTACTACCTGCGGGGGAGGATCTTCAACTCCCTGGGACGCCATCAGGATGCCGTCGCCCAACTCCAACGGGCCATCCGGCTCCAACCCGGCTTCTCGGGCGCCTACTACCAGTTGGGTCTTGCCTACCAGCAACTGGGCCAGCCGGAACTGGCCCAGGAGCAGTTCCGGCGCCGGTCCCACCTGGAGGAGGGGACGGGGCGGACCCGGTGACTACTTGAACTGGAACGAGTAGAGCTTGGCGTTCTTGAAGTAGATCCGTAGCTTGATGGGCCGGTCCCTCAGACCGCTGAGATCGCTCTTGCCGTTCCAGGACGCCACGTGGGCCACGCCCGTGGTGGTGATGGGATCCGCGTCGTCGAAGCCGTAGCCCTCGATGGCGTGGTGGTCGCCTCCCACAATCTCCACCCGCACCTCACAGGGGCCGGCGCCCCACTGCCGCAGAGCCGACCGCACGTTCAAATGGAGGCGGTCTCCCTCGAAGGTGAAGGAACGGGTCACCACCTCGCTGAAGGGATAGCGCTGGCGCTCGTGCCCGTGAACGCCGTCCAGGGAGACGAACCCGTCCGGCGGCGTCACGGCCAGACCGATGGCTCCCAGGGCCTTGTCCCCCAGGTTGTACAGGCTCTCGGGGGAACGCCAGTTCACCCCGGTGTAGTAGTTGAGAAAACTTCCCTCGTGGACCTTAGGGTCCTGCGAATAGACCACGGCCGAGTCGAAGCTGATGCCGGGTCCGGGCGCAATGAAGGGCTCCCGGTAATCCCGATTGTAATGGATGCCGTCGCGGCTGAAGACGGCCTGGGGCAGGATGCTGGTGTTGGTGGTCCGGAAGTTCCAGAGCATGCCCACGTACATCCCCTCATAGGCGACGACCGGCATGTGGTAGAACTGGAGGTCCGGGTAGTCCTCCTCGTCCGGGAGGATAATCGTCTCGGGCCGGCTCCAGTGGATCATGTCGGGGCTTTCCGCCCGGCCGATGAGCCGCTTCCCCAGAGGACAACGAAGATGGGCGCAGTTCTCCATGTGCACGGCGTACGTCTCGCGAATCGGATCCCAGCCCATGAAGACGGTGGGTCCCCAGCGGCCCACCCGGGGAGAGGTGTCGATGACGGGGTTGTTCTCGTATTCCGTCCACTCGAAGCCGTCGGGGGAATAGTAGAGGTGAAACTGCATCCCCGGCGTCCGGGTCGTCCCCGTGCGCTCGAATCCCTTGTAACGCTTGGCCGGATCCTTCTCGTGCCGGTCCTTGAAGAAATAGGGCCGGAACTGCTCCCGGGGGAGGATGTTGTTCTCCCGGGAACCTTCGTATTCCACCTTGCCCAGGTTGGGCTTCTCCCAGTGGAACCCGTCCTTGGATACGGCGATGCAGATATTCCCGTCGCCTGATTCGACGATGAACTCCCCTTGGTCCTCGCTGGCCTTGTAGGATTTCACGCCGTACCACATCCGGAAGAGGCCCTCTTCCTCCTCGTAGATCACCTTGCTCACCCGGACGTCGTTGCCCTCCCAGGGCTTCTCGGGACGGATGATGGGATTGTGGTCGACCTTCCGGGCCGGATTCAGGACCTGGCGGGTGGCCAGCATGCTCTCGATCAGATAGTCGTCGATGAAGAACTGCTTCCGGGACCCGATGTGGATCAGGCCCGCCTGGACCTGGGCCGCCAGGAGCCAAAGGCAGACTGCCGTGATGCCGATTCTCGTTTGCATGTGATCTCACTCCCCTCCCATGGGGTAATCCCAGGTGCCGGGAGCCCAGAACCTGGGGATGTGCTCCTCTTCCTTGGTGATGGTCTCGATGAAGGCCGGCCTTCCGCCGCGGGTCACCTCCAGGGCCTTCCGGATGGCGGGGGCGAGGCCGTCGGGCGTGTCCACGCGTTCGGCATGGACCCCCAATCCCCGGGCGACCCGGGCGTACTCGCCGGTGAAGGCGTTGCTGCCCCAGTGCCTGGTGGCATAGGGCATGTGACTGGAATAGTGGGTCATGACGCCGTTGTTCAGGACGATGTGCAGCGTCGCGATCTTGTTGCGGGCGGCCGTCTCCAGGTCCAGTCCCGCCATCCCGAAGGCGGCGTCCCCCATGATGTGGATCACGTCCTTCTCGGGCGCGGCCAGCTTGGCTCCCAGGGCCAGGCCCAGACCGTAGCCCAACTGCGTGGACTTGCCCCACCCGATGTAGCCCCGGGGAGCGACGGCCGGCCAGAAGGGGACCAACTGGTCCCGGGGAAAACCCGAATCATGGGTGGCGATGGCGTTGGCCGGGTCCACCGCGCGGATCACCTCCCGGAAGACGCGGTAAGGACTGATGGGGACCTCGTCCGACTCGAAGTGGGGGCGCCATTCGGCCACGAAATCCGCCCGGACCCGGGCGATTTCCGCCGCCACCCCCTGCTCGTCCGGCCGGCCGCCGGCGCCGGTCTGGCGCTGGACCTCCTGGATGATCTGCCGCAGCACCACCTTGGCGTCGCCGATGGCGCCGTAGTCGACGCGGTGGTCCTTGTTCAGGTCCTCGGGACAGTTGGTGAGCTGGGCCAGGGGGACGCCCACCGGGACCGGTCCGTTGAAAACCGAGTGGGTGAAGCTGGTGCCGGCGCCCAGGATGAAGTCGGTCTTGCGGAGAAAGTGGTCGACCATGAGGGTGCTGGTGTGGCCTGCGGTTCCCAGGGCCAGGGGATGGTTCTCGGGGAAGGCGCTCTTCCCCGCCAGGGAGGTGAGCACCGGGATATGGATCAGCTCCGCCAGCTCCACCAGCTCGGGTGTGGCTTCGGCGTAAAGCGCCCCCTGACCGGCGTTGATGACGGGACAGTCGGCGGCCAGCATGGCTCGGACCAGGTCCCGGACCTCATCCGGGTCCGCCGCGGAACGGTGCTTGCGAACCGGCGTGTAGTCGAGCTCGCCCGGGAACTCGTCGGTCCCCACGTCGTCGGGAATCTCCAGCAGGACCGGTCCGGGGCGTCCGTGCTTGAGCAGAGTGAAGGCGTAGCGCAACATCTCGGGGAGCCGCTCCACCAGGTTGCAGTTTCGCGTGTACTTGGTGACCCCGTGGTACTGATCGCAGGACGCGAAGTCGGGATGGACCTGCATCCGCCTCCTGGGAGCCCCTCCCGGAAAGAGGAGGATGGGAACCGAGTCGGCGAAGGCCTGGGCCACGCCGCCATAGGCGTTCTCGGCGCCGGGGCCCCGCTGCATGGTGAAGATCCCGATCCGGTTCCCGTTGCGGATGCGGCTGAAACCGTCGGCCATGTTGACGCCCGCGCGCTCCTGGCGCGTGATGATGGGACGGATGCCCTCTTTGGCCACGGCGTCGATGAGCTTCTGCTCGGGGAAGGCGGCGATCCATTCCACCCCTTCCGACTTCAGGATCCTGGCGATCACGGAGTTACCGTTCATTGACTTTCTTCTCCTTATTCGTGACGGTCGGCGGCAAGAACGAAGAGCGCCGGGGAAGGGCCAGGGGAACGGAGCATGGGAGTCGCGACGGAAATCGAGTCGATCAGGAGTGCGGCCCCAACCCGCATGAAGTGTCCCCAGTGGCCACGGATGGACGATGAAAACGCGCCACTGCGGCGCCGCACCCATCGGGCACATTATCGGGAGGTCGGCCGGGGCGGTCAACCGTTGGGGCGGGGGACGTGACCGTCGATAGGATCGGAATCCCGTCAGATGGCAAAAAGCTTCACAAAGACCGCAGCTATCGTGGCCGCGATTCCCATGCCTCCGGCGAGCCCGCCGAGGACCCACGCCTTCGTGGCCACGTGCTTCATCTCAGTCTTGAACTCGGTTTCAAGGCGGATGACTCCGGATTCAAGTCCGTCAATTCGAGTTTCAAGCGTGTCGAACCGGCCCTCGAGCTTGTCGAACCTCGTTTCCAGGTGCTCAAATCGCCGGTCGATCACATTCATCTGAGCATCGAAGTCCTTTTTCTCAAGGTATTCGTTCATGGCCGTGACATTCCTATGGGATGAGGACTTGATGCAGCTCACAGTTTATCACGAGGACCTACCCAACCGAGATCGTCCCGTTCGGGAGAAGACCGGGTACGGACATCCTTCCGACGTTCTCCAGGACCGTCGGGAGACGCCGGATCAATCGGCCTTGACACCCATGTTGGTGAACGTGCAATGGACCATGGAGCCGACGTCCCCGGTGGGATCGTCGATGAGAACCACCTTGTAGGAACGCTCGTCCCAGGCGCAGTACATGGAGGCCGGGAGGCCGTCCAATCGATTCCAGGACCGAAAGAATCCGATGGTCACCTTCCAGACGCTCTTCTCGTCGTCGAACACCACCTCTTCGACGCCCACGTGACTGATATCTTCCCCGGCAAAGAACTCGGCAACGCAGTGCCGCGCCTTTTCCACTGCTTCCCTGACGTCCATTCGGACCTCCTGTTCCGTGATCCCCACTTGCCCCGCTCCTGCTCTGTTGAGACCTGCCTTTACTTCAACGCCGCCGGCTCGAAAACTACGAGCGTGCCATCGTCGCCTGTGGCCCATCCCGGAGGCGGCGTAGTAGACTGGTCGCCTGGAAATGCGGTCCTTGGGCGCCCTGAATTCCATCTATCCCCCGGAGCGGGTCCTCTCGGGACCGGCCCAGGTGGCTCCCTATGAATCGGATGCGCTGACGGCGTTTCGGGAGCGTCCGTTGGCCGTGGTCCTGGCCGAGTCGCAGGAGGAGGTGATCGAGACGGTCCGCCTCTGCCACCGGGAGAACCTGCCCTTCGTGGCGCGAGGGAGCGGCACCAGCCTCTCGGGGGGATCGCTCCCGATCCGGGAGGGCATCATCATCGGACTCAACCGCCTCAACCGGGTCCTGGAGCTGGATCCGGCGGAGCGGTGCGCCGTGGTGGAGCCGGGAGTCATCAACCTGGACCTGAGCGGGCTGGGCGCTCCCCACGGGCTCTACTACGCTCCCGATCCCTCGAGCCAATCCATCTGCACCATCGGCGGGAACGTGGCCTTCAACTCCGGCGGGGCTCATTGCCTGCGCCACGGCATGACCAGCAACCATGTCCTGGGCCTGAAGGCGGTGCTGCCCGACGGGGCCGTCGTAAAGCTGGGGGGCAAGAGCCTGGAGGGGGTGGGGCCGGACCTCACCGGGTTCTTCGTGGGTTCGGAGGGGCTCTTCGGCATCGCTCTGGAGATCACGGTCCGGCTCATCCCCAAGCCCGAGTCGTACAAGACGATCCTGGCCGCCTACCACAGCCTGGAAGCCGCCGGGGACGCCGTGGCCCGGGTGGTGGCCACGGGACTCCTTCCGGGCGCCATGGAGATCATGGACCATCTGGCCATCGAGGCGGCGGAGGCGGCCGTCCACGCCGGTTACCCGCAGGCGGCCACCGCCCTTCTCATCGTGGAACTGGAAGGAGAAACCGCCGAGGTGGAGGCGGAGTTCCGGCTCCTGGAGCCGGTGATCCGCGCTTCCGGCGCCTTCGAGATCCGCGTCGCCCGGGACGAGGGAGAGCGATTGCGGATCTGGAAGGGGCGCAAGAGCGCGTTCTCGGCGGTGGGACGGCTCAGCCCCGACTACATCGTCCAGGACGGGGTGGTCCCCCGGAAGCAACTGGGCTCGGCCCTGGCCGAAATCGAGATGCTGGGACGGAAGCACGGGATCCGGGTGGCCAACGTCTTTCACGCCGGAGACGGAAATCTCCATCCCCTGATCCTGTTCGACGGCACCGAGGCGGGAGCCTTGGAGAAAGCCGAGGAACTGGCCGGAGATATCCTCGAGATGTGCATTCGCAGGGGCGGCTCCATCACCGGAGAGCACGGCGTAGGCATGGAGAAACGCGAATACCTGGCCCACATGTTCGCACCGACGGACATGGAGGTCATGAAGCGGATGCGGCGGTCCATCGATCCGCTGGAGATCGCCAACCGGCGCAAGATGTTCCCCGACGAGAACGGGCACGGGAGCGTCTCCGCCCCCGGGATCGCCCGTTCGGGAATTGGTGCGGGGACGACGCTGCGGCCCGGGTCGTTCCGGGAGGTGCAGCAGGCCGTCTCCGATCACGCGCGCATCCGGCCGCGCGGCGGCGGCACCAAGCCGGCCCTTTCCCGGCCGCCGGAGGGAATTGCCTCTCTGAACCTGAGCGGTCTGTCGGGCATCGTGGAGTACGAACCGGAGGAGTACACGTTCACGGCTCTGGCGGGGACTCCGATAGCAGAAGTCCAGGAGAGACTGGCTCGGGAGGGACAGTACCTGCCCTTCGATCCGGTGTTGGTGCGGGCCGGAGCCACACTCGGCGGAACGGTGGCGGCGGGGACCGGCGGCTCGGGACGTTACCGCTACGGCGGGATCCGCGATTTTCTCCTGGGAATCCGTTTCGTCAGCGGCCGCGCCGAACTGGTGCGGGGCGGCAGCCGAGTGGTCAAGAACGCCGCCGGATTCGATCTTCCCAAGCTCATGGTCGGCAGTCTGGGACGGTTGGGAGTCCTGGTGGAAATGACTTTCAAGGTCTTTCCTCTGGCGCGGCGCTGGTTGACCCTGGAGGCATCGCTGCCGAGCCTTTCTGGAGCGTTGGAAGCCGTACGGCGTCTGCGGTCCGCTCCCCTGGATCTGGCGGCCGTCGACCTGGAGCCTCCCGGGCGGCTACTGGTGCGGGTGGGAGGCCGAAGAGATTCGGTCGGCGCCCGCCTGGCACGGGTTCGAGAGTTGGTGGGCCAGGGAGTGGCACTGCGGGGGCAGGAGGAGCGGGACTACTGGGACGCGGTCCGGGAATTCGACTGGGCACCTCCCGATTGGAACCTGATGAAGGTGCCCATGACCACGGGCCGAATCCTCGAGTTGGAAGAGAACCTGAGGTCCATCCCTTGCCGGACGCGCTACTGTGCCGGCGGGAGTTTGGCTTGGCTGTCCTGGTCGGGGCCATTGGACCCGGTGGAAGGTGCGTTGGCCCATTTGGACCTCACTGGTCTTGTGATGCGGGGAAACGGAGACACGGCCCGCCCGGGCCGGGCCCAGGACCGGGTCTTCTCCAAGAGGATTCAGGACGCCCTCGACCCCGACAGACGTTTCTCGGAGGCATAGGTGCAACACAGCATTGAGCCGGAACGGTTCGGGCCGCAGGGCGATGCCATGGCCCACCAGGTGAAGACCTGTGTTCACTGCGGATTCTGCCTGCCGGTCTGTCCCACCTACAAGGACCTGGGGCAGGAGATGGACTCCCCCCGCGGCCGCATCCTGCTCATGAAGGAGATGCTGGAGGGGAGCCTGGAAATCGAGTCCGGCCTCCCCTACGTGGACAAGTGCCTGGGCTGCATGGCGTGTGTCACCGCCTGTCCCTCGGGCGTCGAGTACGGCGAACTGCTGACCCCCTTTCGGGCGCTGGCCCGGGACCGGGTCAAGGGGACGCTGCCGGATCGTCTCACCCGCCTCAGCTTTCGGCTCCTGCTGCCCTATCCGCGGCGATTCCGGGCCGCTGCGATTCTGGGCCGCCTGGCGCGGCCGTTCACCGGGATCCTCCCGGAACGGATGGCTGCCATGTTGGAGCTGCTGCCCCGGAAGCTGCCATCGTCTCCTCCCCTTCCTTCCGTTTATCCCGCCCTCGGAAGCCGCAGGGCCCGTGTTGCTCTGTTGTCGGGTTGCGTGCAGCAGGTTCTGTCGCCGGCCATCAACTGGGCCACGCTACGGGTGCTGGCTCGCAACGGCGTCGAGGTTTTAGTCCCCGCCAAACAGGGATGCTGCGGCGCCCTGGCGCTGCACAACGGCGACGCCGGCCACGCTCGGCGCTTGGCGGTCCGCAACTTCGAAGTCATGTCCAAGGACGTAGATGCCGTCGTCACCAACGCCGCCGGCTGCGGTTCCGGCATCAAGGAGTATCCGCTCCTGTTCCGGGGGGATGGCCTGGAGGAGGAGGCACGCCGCTTTTCGGCTCGCGTCCAGGACGTGAGCGTATTCCTGGACGACCTGGGCCTGGAACAAGATCCTCCGCCCCTGCCTGCGGCCATGAGGGTCGCCTACCACGACGCCTGCCACCTGGCCCACGCGCAGGGCATCCGGTCGGCGCCGCGGAAACTCCTGGAAAGGATTCCGAACCTGACCCTGATGGAGTTGATGGACGGGGAGACCTGCTGCGGCTCGGCGGGGACCTACAATCTGGAACAGCCGGAGATCGCAAACCGCCTGGGGGCCAACAAGGCGGCGGTCATCCAACGATTGCAGCCGGACGCGGTGGCCGCCGGCAACGTGGGATGCCTGATGCAGATCGAAAGCCACCTCCGGCGGCGGAACAACAGGCTACCGGTGCTCCATACGGTCGAGCTGTTGAATCGAGCTTACGAATCAGTATGACTCAACGACTGCCTCGGATCCGGCACCGGTCAGAGTGGCCGATTGCCGGGGAGAAGGAAGAAGGGTCACGCTGGGGTGCCGCGTCCGTTCCCGACGAAAGACTTCCGCAGCAGATCGAGAGTTCCGTCCATCCGCCCCATGCGGTCCCGCAGGTCGCTGTACCGGGACTCCAAACCGTCCATCCTCGCGGCCAATCGAGACTCCACGCCATCAATTCTCCCAGTCAAGCGAGTCTCGACATCTTCAATTTTCCCGGTCAAGCGAGTTTCAACATCGTCGATTCTCCCGGTCAAGCGAGTCTCCATCCGGTCCATCCGGGACTCCAAATCCACGCGCTGGTTGCGAATCGTTCGGGCCGTGAAAAGGAATCCCAATATCACGATGGCGGGGGTGAACCACTGGGCAAGGGCAGGGGTGAACCACTGCGTAAGTTCAGTCAACATCGATTCCTCATGTTATCACGTCCAAATTTGACCGGATTCGCCGGGCACCTCGATTCTCCATGCCAGCCCTTACAGAACCCATTATGTTCTGTTCCGAGGCTGGTCGCCGTCTCCTGAGCTGTTTTCGGTCCCTCTATAACCGTAACGCTTCAATCGCAGAATCTGCGACGATTCCGGCCAAAATAGGCTACCCGGGAGGCTCGAGCCGGGGAACCGAATCGGGGACGTAGGGGACCCGAGTCGGGGACAGTCACTTTCTTAGCTCGGTGCCATCCAAAGGCACTCACCCAACACACAGAGGAGTTCAGGGATGACAAGCTACGTCATTTTGAAAGACGCCAATGCGGGACGGCGGAGAAGCTGGTTCGAAAGTCGTCGGAGCGTCGCTGGGGCACCGTCTCTCGGCGGGATGTCGACCATGTCCGGGGACATGCCGCCCGAACCTGAAGTGAGCGTGGAAGACCTGGAGCCGCAAGACCTGCGGGAAGCGACCCGTGACCCGGGGATTCTGGACTTGGCGCGGACCATGCCGACCCGCTTGATTGAACCGATGGCATCGGACGCGCCGGTGACGGCCGGACCGACTTGGGGGATTCAAGCCGTCGCGGCTGACAAGTGCGCCGCCGACGGCCGAGACGTTCTGGTCTGCGTTCTGGACACGGGCATTGACGCCGATCATCCGGCTTTTGCGGGCGTCGATCTGGTACAGCGGGACTTTACCGGAAAGGGCAACGGAGATGTGCAGGGCCACGGGACCCATTGTGCCGGCACGGTGTTCGGACGCGACGTGGACGGCACGCGTATCGGCGTCGCGCCTGGCGTGGGCCGAGCTCTGATCGGCAAGGTGCTGGACGACAAAGGGGGTGGCGAATCGGACATGCTGTTCAACGCGATCCTTTGGGCTTCGTCCTTGAATGCAAAGGTACTCTCAATGTCAATCGGACTCGATTTCCCCGGCCTGAGCAAGAAGCTGGCCGCCAGGGGATACCCGGTGGATCTGGCGACCTCCATCGCTCTGGAGGGATACCGGGCCAATCTGCGGGTGTTCGACAACCTGATGGACCTGATTGCCGCCAGGGCGCCATTCAATGGCGACATGGTCATGGTCGCGGCATCGGGCAACGAGAGCAAGCGCCAGAAAAATCCCAAGTACGAGGTCAGCGCGTCGGTACCGGCGGCAGCCAAGGGCATCGTATCGGTCGGCGCGCTCCGGGAAACCGGCGCCGGGTTGAACGTGGCGGATTTTTCCAACACCAACCCGATGCTGAGCGCACCCGGGGTCGATGTGGTTTCGGCGAAAGCCGGAGGTGGACTGGTGGCGCTCAATGGCACTTCCATGGCCTGTCCTCATGCCGCCGGTGTCGCGGCCCTGTGGTGGCAAAGCCTGAAGCAGGACGCCGCCATCCCGGTAACCGCGAGCGCGGTAGTCACCCGCATGCGCGCAAGCTGCCGGACCAATGTATTCCGAGCCGGCGTTGACACGCTGGACCGCGGCGACGGGCTGGTTCAGGCGCCTGTTGCATCCGATCCCTGAGGGACCATCCGTGCAAGCACTGCTCCGCAGAGTCAAGAATACCGAGGAGAGGTCAACTACTTTCTTCCTGTCGGGACTGACGATCCGCAGCAGCCGGAGAGCGCAATTCGCCTGGGGGCCAACAAGTCAGCCGTCATCGAGTAATTGCAGCCGGATGCGGCGGGCGCCGGGAACGTCGGTTGCCTGATGCAGATTGAAAGCCACCTGCGACGGTAAAACAGTAGGCTACCGGTGCTGAATCTGCGACGATTCCGGCCACAAAGAGGCTACCCGGGAGGCTCGAGCAGGGGACAGTCACATTCTTCCAAGTTCACGTTCACGCCAACTGCCGCGGCTGCTGGAAACAGATGTCGAGTGCTGAATAGATCTTTTCCATTCCACACGAGTCCGCAATACGGAAACGAAGGAAATTGAGCTGACTGATTACACGCTCACTTTGGGTTGATGCACGAATGCGAAATCCCGAATGTTGGCACGTTCCACAGCATGCTCAATTGTCATGGGGACCAAGTTTTCATTCTCGTCCAGATCCAAGTAGATGTTCTCAGACACCTCTCGCGTCTCGACGATTCGCTCCGAAGTAAACTCAATAAGAGCCGTGTCGGTATCTTCAAAGTAATTGATCTTCATTCCCTTCTCTTCCTCGGAAACCGGCCTTCTGTCCATGATTGATTCAGGAAGAAATGTCACGCTACGCTGCCGCGTCCGTTCCCGACGAAGTACCCCCGCAGCACGTCAAGTGTCCCTTCGATCCGGCCCATTCGGTCACGCAGGTTGTTGGTCTGCAACTCCACGCCGTCAAATCTCCCTGTCAAACGAGACTCCATCCGATCGATGCGGGATCTGAACCTGGATTTCAACTCCACGCGCTGGTTGCGAATCGTTCGAGCCGTGACAACGAACCCCAAGATGACGATGGCTGGGGTGAACCGCTGGGTAAGTTCACTCGGCATGGGTTCCTCATCCTGAAAGCATGACACCCCAAAGGTCGGCTCCTGTTGTTGGCACTTCAGCGGTCTGTCCGGCGGGAAAAGGCACGCGGGAAGGGGACAGTCGCCTTCTTTCGGTTCCCGGGCAAAGGGCAGGGCTAGCGACGATCGGCGAGCAGAACGGCATCGATCCGTTGGTTCACGGCATCGATTCGCTGGTTCACAGTTCCGATTTCGGCGTCAATCTTGGTGCTCAGCTCACGACGGGTTCCATCTATTATTTTCCAGACTCCAATCAAAACTCCTATGGCGGAAAGGATTGTGGCGATGACTTCCGGGCTCATGAGGATTTCCTCTTACGGTCTCTCATCGGCAGGTCAACCCCCCATTGGGTTCCCGGTGAGACGATAAATCGGCCTTTCCGGAAACTGGATCCTCCAGAAGTGCAGAATTCACTGCTGTCCCCCGACTCCCTGTTTCCGCAAATTCGGAGCGGCCTTGGCAAACCCCTTGAAGAGCCCCTCCAATCGGGCCATCCGCTCGCGAAGATCCGCGATGTCTTTACGAATGTCTGCAATCTCACTCCGCATGGCACGCTGTCCGGGAACGATGGCACCGCCGAACGCGATTGTTGCCACGATGATCCCGATGAGTTCGGAACTCATGAATCCCCCCTTCTACGGTCCGATCTCGGCGGGTACAAGCTTTGACAGGCGATCACGCCCATGAATGCTGCGAACAGGTGGGCGTTGCCTGTCTCCCGGCCACAACGGACAGGTTTCCTTGTGACCTTTACCGAGGATAGCCACTGTCTCCTCAACTGATTCGGACCCTCTATGACTGAAACGCTTCAACTACGGAATCTACGATTATGACGGCCAAAAAAAAGGGCCAGCCCGGAGGCTGGCCCTTTCTTGATCGCTGGATCTTGCTTGGATCGCTAGAACGAGAAGCGGAATCCAATCTGAACTTGCCGCGATGTCGCCGCCGAGGTCACCCGGCCAACACCACTACTGGCATGGTTGCCGTTGGGTGCGTTGAAAACCGCGTGGTTGAAGGCGTTGAAGAAGTCCGCCCGCACGTCGAAGGTTCTGTCTTCTCCGAGGGCGAAATTCTTGTGCAACGAAAGATCCACAAGGGGAACTCCGTCGTAGCGCAGCGGATAGGGTGCGCCGTTGCCCAGAGACCGCCTGGCTGCCTCGTGGCAGGTGGGGGCTCCGCCGCAAAGCGACCTGTCCATCATCCGCTGACCCGGCACGTCCGGGTTCGCAATACCGGGCGCCGTGAAGGCGCTGGTGTCATACCACCGCTCCACCGTGGCTCCGCCGCCGAGATTCCCGTCCTTGATGCGGTCGGTGTACCGCCGGGACCGGCCTCCCTGCTGCCAGAGATCGGTGCCGTAGAAAACCCGGAAGGGCGCTCCAGTCGTCAGTGTGGCGATGCCCGTGAGCTCCCAGCCGCCCAGCAGCGAATTGGTGACTCCGCCGGCGTTCTTGAAGAAGGGCAACTCCCAGATGGCGGACATGTAGTAGGTGCTGGAACGGTCGTGCTGCATGGGTGCACGCAGGGCGTGGCGCTCATAGTCGCGCGACCCGGACCAGTCTCCCCAGTTGCCGTTGTAGTTCATGGCCATTGCCTTGGACCAGGTGTAGCCCATGGAAATGGCGATACCGTCGCTGAAGCGGCGCTCCAACTTGGTCTGCAGGGAGTTGTAGTTCATGCTCCCGTGCGGTCGTAGCATGGTGTTCGGAATGACTTGCGGATAGGGCCGCCGGGCCAACTGACCGGTCCAGGAACGACTGGTTTCGGTCCGATGCTCGGCTGGTATCCATTCGCGAGGTCCAGCCGTGATGGTGTCGCTGGTCAAGGTGGCGGTGCCGCCTCCGATCAGAGGAACCACATAACCTTCGGGCATGGCCACGTTGAAGGGACTGATCTCACGAATGTGCCGCCCCTGGTTACCGACGTACCCGATTTCCCACTTGGTCCCCTGGAACAACTCGTGCTGAATCATGAGGTTGTAGGAATAGACCTGACCTTCCTGCCAATCCAGTTCGGAGAAGTAGCAGGTCCGGTAGTTGCTCTGGACCAGCACGCCGTCTGCGTTGACTGTACCGGTATTCTGAGGCAAGTGGATCCGTTGGCCAGAAATGAGGGTCGGAACTGCCGCTCCGCGCACCGAATTATGGTTGATTGCGCCAACGTTGGGCCTCATGACCCTGGCCCGGAGGATTCCGAACTCCTGGTCGTAGGTCAGGCCAGCCCCGGCGCGAAGCACCGTGCGGTTGGTCCCGAACATGCGCCACGCCAGACCAAACCGAGGCGCAAAGTAGCGCCACTTGGCCTTGTAGCAACCCCGGTGAGACAGGTTTCCGAAGGGAACTGCGATGCCGGCCGCCCCCTGCCACTGTGCAATATCGAATCCCTGGGGCATCATCGATACTGGATCGATTCGGTTCGTGGCCTGGGTGTAATCGTACCCACAGTAGTAGTAATCCTTGGTGTAGGACCCGTTCGGATGCCCCTCGTAATAAGGTGGCCGCGGCTGCTCCCAGCGGAGGCCGATGTTCATGGTCAGGTTCTGGGTCACCTTCCAGTCATCGTTGATGAACCAGTTGTAGTGACTCTGGTTGAAGTGGCCCGTATTTTCGCCGATGCCCGCAATGTTGCCACTGACCCCGGACGGAGTCCCCAGCATGAAGTCGGCCCAACTCTCACCTAGGGTGGTGGTGCCGGCAAAGGACCCGTCCGCGTTGTATTGGAGCTGGCCTGTCCCAAAGCCGTCAAAGCTGTCGCCGCCAGCCGCATAGGCTGGGATCCAGTAGTAGTGGACATCCAGGTTCCGGACGTGCTCGACGCCGAACTTCAGGTAGTGGTCACCCTTCCTCCAGGAGGCCGTGTACTTGAAGCCCAGGCCCCAGTCCGCAAGCGGCGATTCGGTGGCGCCACCCCAACGAGTGTAGCCGGAGGGGCTTATGCGGGGCATGTTGGCGCCGCCGCGGTTGCCGTTGGGCAGATAGACTTCCCAGTTCTGGCCGTCGTCGAATCCCAGAACCCGAGGCCAGTTGGTGTCCTCGATGGGCCGTGAGATGAGCCAGGTGAACTTCCAGATGGACTGGGTGTACTCGGTCACCAGGTTGGAGCCGATGGGGTTCACCCAACTGATGCCGATCTGGTAGCCGCGGGACCGGTCCTGGAACTGGCGGTAGATACCGTCCTGTTCGGCGCCCGGAACCCCCCAACGCCCGGTATGGGTAAACGAGGGCGAACGCTGCCAACTGTAACGTCCGAAGATGTTGTCATCGTTGCCGAACTGGTGGTCGACACGGAACGAGTACTTGTCGATCTTGGTGTTGGACGTGTTGGGATATGCGTAGTTGCTGGTGAGCTCTCCCGCCTGGTTGGGTGCCGGAGGAGGCATCAACTCCATCATCTTCTTGTAGACGGCGCCCTGCATGCCGGCCGGGATCTGGTTGTTGGGGAAAGGCGCCCGCATGCCCGTACCGTCTTCGCTACTTCCGCTGAAATCGAACGGATTGTAGAGCTGACCGATGGGCCCCTTGGAGCCCGAGCCCGAAAAGTCGCCCTGAACGATGGCCGTTGAAGGCGCAGTGGCGAAGCCGGCCCTTTGCAGGTTGTCCACGAACTTCTCGTAATGGCCGTGGAAGAAGGTCTTGTCCTTGATGACAGGTCCGCCGATGGAGCCGCCGCCGATGTGGTAGTCCACAGGAAGCTTCTGCAATCCGGAGCGGTTCTGGAAGAAGTTGGCCGCATCCAGAGCCTCATCCCGGAAGTAGTACCAGGCATGGCCGTGGAACTCGTTGCTGCCACTCTTGGACAACATGGTGATGACCGCCCCGCCCACGCGGCCGTACTCGGCCGAGTAGTTGTTGGTGATCACCTTGAACTCCTGCACCGTCTCCGGGGTCGGCTGCACCGTGGGCCGCTGCGTGATGTAGCCCATGTTGTTGGAGCCGTCCAACTGGATCTGGTTGGAGTGCGAGTACAGGCCGTTGAAGGTCGGGTAGCCGCCGCCGTAGGCGTACAGCGTGGAGTAGCCGATCTCCTGCCGTTCCTGCGTGCCGCCCGTGGTCAGGTAGGCCAGCTTCACCATATCGCGGCCCGCCAGAGGAAGATCCAGGATCTTCTTCTCTTCGATGACCGCCGCCACTTCCGCGTTGTCGGTGTCGATAATGGTGGACTGTCCCGTGACCGTCACCTGCTCGGAGATGTCACCGGGCTCCATGGTGAGGTCGACGCGGGATACGGTCTGGACCTCGAGACGGACGCCCAGAGAGCGCGCCGTCTTGAAGCCGGGCAGCTCCGCCGAGATGTCATAGAAACCGGGGATCAACTTGTCGACGACATAGTCACCGCGGTCGTTGGTCACCGCCAGGTGCGGAATGTTGGTGGCCGTGGCCGTAGCCGTGACCTCCACCCCAGGCACCACCGCTCCGGTCTGGTCCCTTACGGTTCCCAGCAACCGGGAGAAGGTGGCGGCCTGTCCGTAGGCCAGCGGCGCTGCCAGCGCGTGCACGACGAGCACCAAAGCCGCCGTCGCCAGCCATAGAGACTTGTTCTTGTAGCTCATTACCCTCTTTCCTCCTCGAAGCTACTCACGTTACGCGGTACCAACCTTTGCGGTCGTCCGCACCAATAAAATGGGTCTACGCCTACACGTCCGGGCTCTTTTAGCCGATTCGTGTCGGCGCGTCAACAAAAAAATTCGCCTGCCCCAGGAGTCTGCGCTTCCAGGATGCAGGCTGAACCCGCTCTGCGGACTCGGCAGTCAATTAAGCAACTTGGGTGCCAAGATTGGAACGGGGACAAATAAAGTCTTTCTAATACTACATTTATATATTTCAGAGAAGTTTTCTCACCTGGCCGATGCTCCAACGATTTGAACTGGCGCAACGGTTTCGCGCCAAAAAACTGAATCGTGATTTTTTTGGCGTGAGAGGAGGGAAATCCCCGGGACTTTCAAATTGGGAGGCGTCCGAGGTTGGCCGGACTAGCGCGCCGAAGAGCACGGGCGACCATCCGGCAGCCACTGAGCCTCCGAGGGATCACCAGGGAATGAGGAGGGGGGGACAGGGATGTCCCCCCTCCTGTCGACCGCTAGAACGAGAAGCGGAACCCGATCTGAATCTGCCGCGCCGTCGCCGCCGAGGTCACCCGGCCCACGGCCGAAGAGGAATGGTTCCCGTTGGGAGCGTTGAAGATGGCGTGGTTGAAGGCGTTGAAGAAGTCGGCCCGGACGTCGAAGGTCTTTTCCTCCCCGATGGCGAAATTCTTGTGCAACGAGAGGTCCACGACGGGAACTGCGTCATAGCGCAGCGGATAGGGGGCGGCATTGCCCAGGGCACGCCTTGCCGCTTCGTGGCAGAAGCTGGCTCCACCGCAAAGCGACGTGTCCATGATCCGCTGGCCGGGCACGTTGGGGTTCTCGATGCCGGGGGCCGTGAAGGCGCTGGTGTCATACCACCGCTCCACCGTGGCTCCGCCTCCGAGATTCCCGTCCTTCAGGCGGTCAGTGTACCGCCGCGACCGGCGACCCTGATTCCACAGGTCGGTGCCGTAGAAGACCCGGAAGGGGGCGCCCGTGGTGAGGGTGGTGATGCCGGTGAGCTCCCAGCCGCCCAACAGGGACTTGGTCAGTCCACCCGCGTTCTGGAAGAAGGGCAGCACCCAGATGGCGGACATGTAGTAGGTGCTGGAGCGATCGTGCTGCATGGGCGCCCGCAGGGCGTGGCGCTCATAGTCGCGCGATCCGGACCAGTCGCCCCAGTTGCCGTTGTAGTTCATGGCCATGGCCTTGGACCAGGTGTAGCCCATGGAAAGGGCCACACCATCGCTGAACCGGCGTTCCAACTTGGTCTGCAGGGAGTTGTAGTTCATGCTCCCGTGCGGCCGCAGCATGGTGTTGGGAATGACCTGGGGATAGGGCCGCCGGGCCAACTGTCCCGTCCAGGCGCGGCTGGTTTCCGTGCGATTCTCGGCCGGAATCCACTCCCGAGGACCGGCCGTGATGGTGTCGCTGGTCAGCGTGGCGGTGCCTCCCGCGACGAGCGGGACCACGTACCCTTCCGGCATGGCCACGTTGAAGGGGCTGATCTCGCGGATGTGGCGCCCCTGGTTGCCCACGTAGGCCACCTCCCACTTGGTCCCTTGGAACAGCTCGTGCTGGATCGCCAGGTTGTAGGAGTAGACCTGGCCCTCCTGCCAGTCCAGCTCGGAGAAGTAGCAGACGTAGTAGTTGCTGTCGACCAGCACTCCATCCGCATTGACGTTGCCCCTCTGACGGGGAAGGTCGATCCGTTTTCCGGTGATGAGTTCCGGGTACTCGTATCCCCGGGTTGCGCTCAAACTGATGACACCGGCATTCGGCCTCATGGTCCGGGCCCGGAGGATGCCGAACTCCTGGTCGTAGGTCAGGCCGGCGCCGGCGCGGAGCACGGTCCGGTTGGTCCCGAAGATGCGCCAGGCCAGACCGAACCGCGGCGCGAAGTAGCGCCACTTGGCCTTGTAGCAACCGCGGTGGGGCAGGTTCTCGAAGGGAACCGCGATCCCTCCGGGCCCCTGCCACTGGGCGATGTCGAAACCCTTGGGCATCATTTCCACTGGATCGATGCGGTTCGTGACCCGGCTGTAGTCGTACGCACAGTAGTAGTAGTCCGTGGTGTACGAACCGCTGGGATGGCCCTCGTAGTAGGGCGGCCGCGGCTGCTCCCAGCGAACCCCGATGTTCAGGGTCAGGTCGGGACTCACCTTCCAGTCGTCGTTGATGAACCAGTTGTAGTGGCTCTGGTTGAAGTGGCCCGTGTTCTCGCCGATGCCGAGGACGTTACCGCTGACCGCGGAGGGCGTCCCCAGCAGGAAGTCGGCCCAACCCTCGCCATAGGTGACTCCGCTGTAGGCTCCGTCGGGGCCGTACTCGAGCTGGCCCGTGGCGAAGCCGTTGAAGGAGTCGGATCCGTTTCCGTACTCCGGAATGTAGTAGTAGTGGACATCCAGGTTCCGGACGTGCTCGAAACCGAACTTCAGGTAGTGGTCTCCCTTTCTCCAGGAGGCCGTGTACTTGAAGCCCAGGCCCCAGTCCGCCAGCGGCGATTCCCGGCCGCCGCGATAACGAGTGTATCCGTCGGGCTGCAGGCGGGGCATGTTGGCGCCGCCCCGGTTGCCGTTGGGCAGATACACCTCCCAGTTGTGTCCGTCGTCGTAACCCAGCACCCGAGGCCAGTTGGTGTCCTCGATGGGCCGTCCGATGAGCCAGGTGAACTTCCAGATGGACTGGGTGTACTCGGTGACCAGGTTGGACCCGATGGGGTTCACCCAACTGATGCCGATCTGGTAGCCGCGGGACCGGTCATAGAAGTACCGGTAGATCCCGTCCTGGGTGGCGCCGGGGACTCCCAGATCCCCGGAATGCGCGAACGTGGGCGACCGCTGCCAACTGTAACGTCCGAAGATGTTGTCGTCGTTGGCGAACTGGTGGTCGACGCGAAACGAGTACTTGTCGATCCGGGTATTGGTCGCCCGGGGATAGG
The DNA here is from genome assembly GCA_965116695.1 of Acidobacteriota bacterium. Lineage (GTDB taxonomy): Bacteria > Acidobacteriota > UBA6911 > RPQK01 > JAJDTT01 > JAJDTT01. Next base: position 3,930,729 of record OZ220706.1, on the reverse strand, counting down.
CGTAGTTGTTGGCGGTCACGCCCGACTGGTTGGGAGCCGGTGGAGGCATCAGTTCCATCACCTTCCTGTAGACCGCCCCCTGCATGCTGGCCGGGATCTGGTTGTTGGGGAACGGAGCCCGCTTTCCGGTTCCTTCGGCCCGGCTTCCGGTGAAGTCGAACGGATTGTAGAGCTGGTTGATGGGCCCCTTGGCGCCGCTGCCGGAGAAATCGCCCTGGACGATGGCCGTGGAAGGCACCGTGGCGAAGCCGGCCACGTTCAGGTCATCGACGAACTTCTCGTAGTGGCCGTGGAAGAAGGTCCGGTCCTTGAGGATGGGACCGCCGATGGAGCCGCCGCCGATGTGGTAGTCCACCGGCAGCTTCTCCCGCAGGGACCGGTTCGCGAAGAAGTTGTTCGCGTCCAGCGTCTCGTCCCGGAAGTAGTACCAGGCATGGCCGTGGAACTCGTTGCTCCCGCTCTTGGAGAGCATGGTGATGACCGCCCCGCCCACGCGGCCGTACTCGGCCGAGTAGTTGTTGGTGATCACCTTGAACTCCTGCACCGTCTCCGGAGTCGGCTGCACCGTGGGCCGCTGCGTGATGTAGCCCATGTTGTTGGAGCCGTCCAACTGGATCTGGTTGGAGTGCGAATACATGCCGTTGAAGGTCGGGTAGCCACCGCCGTAGGCGTAGAGGGCGGTGTAGCCGATCTCCTGCCGCTCCTGCGTGCCGCCCGTGGTCAGGTAGGCCAGCTTCACCATGTCGCGGCCGGCCAGAGGAAGATCCAGGATCTTCTTCTCTTCGATGACCGCCGCCACCTCGGCGTTGTCGGTGTCGATGATGGTGGACTGTCCCGTGACCGTCACCTGCTCGGAGATGTCACCGGGCTCCATGGTGAGGTCGACGCGGGAGACGGTCTGGACCTCGAGACGGACACCCAGCGAGCGCGCCGTCTTGAAGCCGGGCAGTTCCGCCGAGATGTCATAGAAACCGGGGATCAACTTGTCGATGACGTAGTCACCGCGGTCGTTGGTCACCGCCATGTTCGGGATGTTGGTGGCCGTGGCCGTGGCCGTGATCTCCACCCCCGGCACCACCGCTCCGGTCTGGTCCCTGACGGTTCCCAGCAACCGGGAGAAGGTGGCGGCCTGTCCGTAGGCCAGCGGCGCCGCAAGCGCATGCACGACGAGCACGAGGCACGCGACCGCCAGCCACAGAGTCTTGCTCCTGTAGCCCATGAGTTGTTCCCTCCTGGAAGGTCAAGAACGGTAACGAATTTCCGGCCGTCTCGACCGTTTGCAATTAAAAAGACGTCTGGTGAGCGTCGATGTTGGGACCTTTTTACAGGACCCGAATCGGAGAGTCAAACAATTCAGAAGAAAAAACTTAGGACTGCGTCAACTTGCCTCGGCCGGCCTCGAATAGATCGGCTTTCGGTGCCTTTTCCGCCACCCTGAATTCTCCTCTTCTCTCTTTCCTAATTCCTCTTTCCTCTTTCCTCATCTTCGACGTAGGCGCGGCGCTGCCGGTAGAGATTCAGCCGCTCCTGCAGCAACCGTCCCAGCGGGTTCCCGGGACGCGTGGCGGCCAGCCGGATCGCCTTTTGGGCCGCGGCGACGGCTTGATCGAACTCCCCCGCGGCGGCGTAGGCTGCCGCCAGGACGTCCAGCATTCGGGGGTCCTGCTCCCGGGTCATCCCGACCACTCTGCGGCCCAGTTGGACCGCGTCCTGCGGACGACGCCGGGACGGGTCGGGGTGGGTGGCCAGGATCCAGGCCAGGGCGGCCTGGGGAGCGGGCCACCCGGGCTGGCGTCGAGCCGCCTCCTCCAGGTAGCGGCCGGCCTCGTCGAAACGTCCGGTCATCCGCAGGGCCAGGCCCAGGTTGCCCACGGCCTCCACCGAGTCCGGCTTCAACTCCACCGCCTTGCGGAAATGCGTCAGGGCCTCCTCCATGCGTCCCCCGGCCGCCAGCAGGTTCCCCAGGTTGTTGTGGGCGTCGAAGCTGTCGGGGTCGAGCCGCAGGGCGCTCCGGAACTGCTCGACCGCCTCCGGCATTCGATTCCGGCCCGCCAGAGCGCGGCCCAGGCCGGTGTGGATCTCCACCGACGGGGGGCCCGTCTCCAGAGCTCGCCGAAAGTGGGTCGCCGCCTCCTTGAAGTTCCCCTCCTCCGCCAGGGCGGCGGCCAGGTTCCGGTGGGATTCCATGGCATCGGGGTCGAACCGGACCGCCTGCCGGAAATGCCGGATCGCCTCCGGCCGCCTGCCCGTGGACTGAAGGGCCACCGCCAGGTTGTTGTGAGCCCGGGCCTGGCGCGGCTTCAGCTCCAGCGTCTTCCGGTACCAGGTCACGGCTTCGCCGGGCCGTTTCATCTGGTCGAGGGCATGGCCCAGATTGAAATAGTAGCCCCAGAACTCGGGGCTCAGGCGGATGGCCTCCTGCCACTCGCCGACGGCCTTGGACACCTCGCCCAGCCGGATGTAGCGATGGGCCAGCGTGTCGCGAAAATGCGGATCCTCGGGATGGTCCCGGACCAGTTTCTCATAGCCCTCCACGTCGGCCAGCAGGTCCCGGCGGGCGTGGTCCCGGACCAGTTGCTCCAGTCCTTTTCCGTCGGCGACCAGGACCTGAAGCCAGAGGTCCCCCATCTCGTCCGAGGATTGGGGCCCGTAGACGACTCTCCGGGGTGGGCTGTGAGGATTACGGAGATTGTCCGCCGAATTGTCGTAGGTGTACTCCATCTCCAGGGTAGTGCCGGCGGGCAACGGGATGGGGGAGGAGTAGCGGTACTCGTCCTGCCAGTTGAAATCCCAGTCCCGGATATGGACCAGCCAGCGGAGCCGCCCGTCGGGCAGCCGGGCCGTGCCCTTCATTTCCCGGGCCAGGTAGTGGGCGTGGGGATAGACGCTCAGGAGCCGGGTGTCCACGGGGAGGCGATAGGTGTCGCGGATCTTGTAGGCGGCGTCCCCGGCCTCGATGTCGATCACCTTGGAGCCCAGACGGAGCATGTAGGGGGTCTTGGTGGGCGGTTTCCGGGCGAAGAAGAGTCCCAGAGAAGATTGGATCGGCTCCGGTTTTCCGGTGGGCAGCATGTGGAGCTGGAAGACCACGTCGGTGCCGGGGTCGAGGCGCCACGCCATGTCCGCGGGCCGCAGAAAGGGGCTCTTGCCCGGCGTCCAACCCTCGAAGTGGCCGCCGGGACTGGTGGCCTGGTTGTAGAGCATGCCGTCGTAGCCCGGATCCGGGTCCTTGGCCTCGTGAGCGCGGGAGGTCCCGGTGGAGTCCACCAGGATCACCACGTGGTGGACGATGGGGGCGTTGCCGGGCCGGAACTCCACGCCCCTTACGTAGCGGGTGCGGTCCACGGGACTGGGGATCACGAAGTTGCGGACCACGTCGGGACCGTCGGCCGGGAGGGTGTAGGCCTGCGGCATCCGAATGACCAGGTCGGGCTCGCCCAACTGCCAGCCCTGGGGCCATTCGGGGGGAGGGGGCAGGTCCGCCGGATCCCCTTGGGCCAGGTCTCCCTGGAGCCATTCCTGGAGCAGGTTCAGTTCGCGGACGGTGAGCCGGCGGTTGCCGACGAAGCGGCCCTTTCCCGACTCGGGCAGCCAGGGCGGCATGTAGCGGGTGCGGGTGACCACCTCGATCTGGCTCGCCCGCGCCTTGACGTCGTCGTAGGTCAGGAGGCTGAAGGGGGCGACCTGTCCGGGACGGTGGCAGGGAGCGCAGCGCTTGTGGACGATGGGGGCGATATCCCGGTTGAAGGTGGGGGGGCCGGCGGGTTCCTGGTTCGCTTCGGAGGGACTGCAGGCTCCGAGGAGTACCGTCAGGACCAGGCCGATGAGAAGGGACGGGAGAGGGGTGGGGTGGAGGATTCTGTGGGGACGGGAGAGGCGCATGGTCATGGGTCAGTTTACTATCAGGTGTGGCGGGATTCAGGAGGGGAAGCGTATAGGGGGGACTGGTGTCCCCCTACACGAACATAATTTCGTAAGTATCTGATAATAATAGAGTTATGATCTATTGTCCCGAGCTGTGTCCCTCATTACATCCCACCTTTTAAACGGGATTCCATTCGACCCTATTGGAGGTCCGTGGACTCCATGCACCGAGTTTCTCGCCTCGACTCCCCTGTTTCAAGAGCCTGTGCGCTCCGGGAATTGAGGGCGGACAATCGGAGCCGACTGGGTCCGATTGGCCAGGACTCCCGGAAACGGGCCACCGTCTGACTACCGGCTGGAAGCCCGAGGAAACCGCGCGAGGGTCCCATTCTCATGGGACGCGCGACGAACGGAAGCGCCAGGTTCACTGGCGGCAAGGTGAGCCGCCAGGGGTTCTGGCGCCACTGGGGGGTCTGGGGGGATAGGTCCCACCGGTCCGTCATCCGTTCCGGCTGGCCGGAGAAACCGCGCCCTGCGCTTCGGCCGCTGCCTCGTCGCAGGCGGCCACGGTGTCGAGGAGGCCCTCAACGGCCGGTCCACCACCACCCGGACCGGCCGCCTCGCCGCCCAGGCCCTGGACCGCACGCTGGGCCTGGAGCGGACCCCGACGCGGACTTCCACCTCACGTTCCAAGTTCAGATCTTCCGGGGTTCGGTCCAGCTCCTCGTCCAAGAGGACGCCGAAAATCCACCTGCACCTGCGGACCCCAGTGGCACGTGTCGCCTGTGGTCATACCTGGATCCTGCACAACGAGTCGGGAATGGACGCTTGGCAGAGCCCTAACAGCTCTTCCGGATTCTTCTCCGGGGCCTTCCCGCAGGGATAGATGAGACGGGAGCGACCCCCCCCAGGGGGTGTTGCGCAGATGTAATTTGCGCAACACCCCCGCGCCTGCACTGGGCAGGAAAAAGGGGGGGTCGCTCCCGTCCACCTCCGCTTTCCCCGTGCGGGCGCGGCGAAGCCGGGAATGTGGTCGTAACTGCATGAGCGACAAAGAGTTCGGGGAAATCGGAGGTGTAAGTCAAAAGGCGTCCGGGATGGAACACGGGTCCATTGTCTCACTCACACTCCCGGATCGACACCCAACCCCACTTTTCAGCGGTCAAATTCGAGCTCCCGGACGCCGGCTCGAACGCCCGATCCCGAAGCCTGCCGACCGGACCACCACGGCGGCTCAACGCCGCCGACCGGACACCAGTTGCCGACTCCCGCCGGCCAGATAGCTCGCCCAGTCCTCCATGAGCACACGCCGCCGCTCGAACAGGTCCGTGCGCCGGTACGCCGCCTCGACCTTGTTCTTCACCACATGCGCCAGCGCCGCCTCGACCACCTCGCGTGGATGATCCGTCTCCTCCGCCGCCCAGTCCCGGAAACTTGACCGGAACCCGTGCGGCACGGCCGCGACCTGGTTCCAGCGCAGCAGCTTGCGCAACCGGCCGGCACCGAGCGGCTTTCCGCCCTCCCGGGTGAAGATCAACCGGGCGGGTCCATCCTCCAGCGTCCGCGCTTCCTCCAGAATCTCCATCGCTCGGCGGCACAGCGGCACCCGGTGCTCCCGTTTGGTCTTCATGCGGGATTCGGGAACCGTCCACATCCCTTGCGCCGGATCGATCTCCGGCCACTCGGCAAAGCGCACCTCGCCCCACCTCGCCGCCGTGAGCACCAGGAACTCGAAGGCCAGCATGGACACGGGCGCCGAGTTCGAGGTCCACACCTTCCGGATCGCCGCCCCCACCTCGCGATGCGGCAAGGCCGGCCGGTGCCGCACCACGGCGTCCTGGGCTCCGAGGACCGACACGACGCGGTCGCAGGGGTTGTCGATCCGGTATTCCATCGCCACGGCCCACTCCAGGACCGTGCGCATGCGCTGGCGCACGATCTGGGCCGTGTACGACTTCACGTGCCAGATGGGGGTGAGGATCTCCAGGACGTCGCCGCTGGTCACCTCCGAGACCGGCATCCGGCCGATGCACGGAAAGGCGTAGCGCCGGAGGCTCGCCATCCAGTCGTGGGCCTGCCTCGGATAGCGCCAGCCGGACCGTTTCTGCTCCACCACCTGCTCGGCGGCTTCGGCGAAGGTGGGCATGTTCCGTGTGCGGCGTCTCTCGGTCAGGGGATCCCCACCCTCGCGGGCCAGCTTGCGGTTGGCCCGGGCATTCTCGCGGGCCTCGGCCAGGGACACCAGCGTCACACCGCCGAGTCCGAAGTCGCGGCGCCGGCCGCGGATGACGAGGCGTTGGATCCAGCTCCGGGCTCCATTCGGCCTGACGTAGAGGTACAATCCGTTGCCGTCGCAGTGTTTGCCCGGTGGGGCGGAGCGCACGAAAGCGGCGGAGAGCGCCTTGTGGGGGTGGCGGCCCTTCGGCTTGGTTTTCCGGGGCGGAGCGGGAGAAGTATGTACATCATACATTACGCCATAATAAACGGGATGGGGTTGGATATCAAGGGACGTCAGGGGAGTCCGAAACGGGGTGAGAACAGGTATAAACTAAAGAAAAACAACCACTTAAAAGATATTCCGGGACCTCTTGAGATACCCCTGGATTCTATAGGGGTGTGTTGTCCCCCCTATGCCCCCCTTCGGCGGCAAGAATGCCGCCGCTCCAGCCAGACCATGGAGATGAGGCCCAGGACGCCCAGAAATGACGAGATGCCGAAGACCCAGGAGCCGAGGCCGGTCCGGCTGAAGAGCCAGGCTCCCACCAGGGGCGCCGCCAGGCCCCGGAAGCCGGTCAGGGCCACGTGGACGGTGTTGTAAAGCACGACCTGCCGGGGACGGGCGAAGTAGAGCGAACCGGTGGTCCAGACGATCTGGTTGCCGCTGTTTGTGAGGCCCTGGATCAGGCTGCCCGCCAGGAAGGGCCAGACCAGCAGGTGGAGCCCTCCGAAACAGTAGAGCGCGTTGACGGCGGCCATGAAGAAACTGAAGACGGCGCGTCCCTGCATGGGATTCACCCGGTCCAGGAACCGCCCCCAGAGGGGTGAGGAGATGGGCTGCAGAACCTGCGGCAGGATCGCCACCGCCAGTCCCATGGCCCACACCGGCGCGTCGAGGGACTCCCGCATCACCTCGGCCACCAGCACCATGGACATGAAGTTCCCCCAACCGGTGGAGAAGAAAGCCCCCTGGTACAGGAGGAAGCTCCGGTCGGAAAGGAGGGCTCTGAGTCCTTCCCTCAACGCAGTGGAATAGCGGACGGCGCCGTCGGACAGGGACTCGGCGCGGGCCGGGATCCGGATCCTTCCGTAGCACCCGGCGGAAAAGATCAGGAGAACGCCCACCAGAACGTAGACAATCCCGTAGAGGGAGTCTCCGGCATCGATAAGCCAGGTCCCGGCCAGGGTGGCCAACGCGCCGGTAACGAACGCGATTCCCTTGAGCCAGCCTACGGCCAGAGACCGGTGGGAGTCCGGATAGAAGATCCGGTACAGGCTCATTTCGGTGAGGCGGGTCGGAACGGCAAGCAGATAGGCCAGACTCACCAGGAGGACGAAAGTGTTGGCGTCGGATGCCAGGACGACCGCGGCCAGGGCCAGCCCCCCGGCCATGTTGGGCCAGACCACCAGGCGTTGGAGACCGGCCAGACGGGCCAGATAGCCCCATCCGGGAGCCAGCACCCCCGACAGGCCCCAGATGCATCCCAGCACCGTCAACTGCCAGAGTTCCCCGTCCAGAACGGTCTTGAGCACGACCCAGCTCAGCGGCAGCAGGGCGACGAAGGCTCCGCGGCCGATGCTGTAGAGGCTCTCGTAATAGAGGGCGGGACGGCTGCGGTAGGGGACGGTCCGGAGGTAGCGCCGGAGCATGACGGGCAGAATACAGGAGTGCTTCCCGGAATTGGGGACTTTTCGGGGAGATTCTCAGCCGATAGGATTACGCGGCATGAAACGAGATCTTGCCATCGCGTGTTCAGTGTCGATTTTGACGGTGTCGTTGGCCCTGCCGGCCGAGCGGCACAAGGTCGTGGCTCCTCCGGGGACCGGGATGGGGCTGCCCTTCAGTCCGGCCGTTGAGGCGGACGGCCTGCTGTATCTGTCCGGCGCGTTGGGCAACACGCCCGGCACCCGCGAGGTGGAGGGAGAGATCCGGGTTCAGACCCGCCAGACCCTCAAGAATCTGGAAGTCGTACTGAAGGCGGCGGGCCTGGGCTTCGCCGACGTGGTCAGCGCCAACGTCTTCCTCTCGGACACCCGCCTCTTCCGGCCGTTCAATGAAGTCTACCGGGAATATTTTCGCGAGAATCCGCCGGCGCGGGCCACGGTGGAAGGGGCCATCGTCTTTCCCAAGGCGGTGGTGGAGATCGCGCTGGTGGCCGCACGGCCCGAACGGGGGAAGACCATCGTCACGCCGAGCGGGTGGAAGCGTCCCGGTTCCCCGTCCAGTTGGGGAGTGCTGGCCGGCGACACCCTGTTCGTCTCGGGCATCATCAGCAGCGATCCCGTCACCGGGGACTCCAAGCCCGGCGATACCGCGGCCCAGACCCGCACGGTGCTGGAGAACGTCGGGGCCATCCTCCGGGAGGCCGGCATGGACTACGGGGACGTGGTCTCCTCCAAGGTCTTCCTGGCCGACTCCCGCGATTTTGCCGAAATGAACGGCGCCTACCGTTCCTTCTTCCCCAAGGACCCTCCGGCCCGGGCCACCAGCCAGGCCAGGCTCATGCACCAGGACTGGAAGGTGGAGATCCAGTGCGTCGCCGTGCGGGGAGGCTCCCGGGAGGTGGTGGCCCCGGCGGGCGAACCGCTTCCGGCCAGCCCCTACTCCCCGGGAATCCGAGCCGGAGGCCGGCTCTACCTGGCGGGCATGGTGGGCCGGGGAAAGACCGGCTGGGCCGGCGGAATCGAAGCCCAGACCCGGCAGACCCTGGAGAATCTCCGCGCGGTCCTGACCCGGGCGGGTCTGGAGTTCGGCCACGTGGTGGAAGCCAACGTCTATCTGGCCGATATCCGCTACTACGGCCAGATGAACCAGGTCTACAAGACAGTCTTCCCCGGAGCGCCTCCGGCCCGGGCCACCTTCGGCTCGGTGCTCATGTCACCCGATGCCCTGGTGGAGATCATGATGACGGCCCACGAGGCTCCGTAACGAACTTCGGGGGAGGACTTCGGAGCGGAGTTCGCTTTTCGAGAGGTGACAGGTGCAAGCGACGGTCCTCTCTTTCTCCGGCAAGCGGGATCTGCTGGAGGGGTTGGTCGACGCCGGGGCTATTCTGTTCGGAGCCGAGGTCCGGCGCCGCTACGGCCTGCGGACTCCCGTCTTCATCGATCTTCGAACCGCCGTCTACACCGATCTGCCGCTGTTTTCCCTGCTGGGCGCCAGTTTCGCCGAGATTCTGGAACGGTGGTCGACCCCGGGGACGCCCCAACAGGTGATCGGAGTCCCCGACACCGGCATCCCTCTCGCCGCGGCAGCATCCCTGGCCAGCTTCCGGAAGGGGCGGGAACCCTTCATCACTCTCTCGGTGTTGCGGAAGGAGGCGCGAGTCTATCCCGGCCAGATCGTCTCCGAATTCGTGGGCAGGCCGGACCCGGGCCGGGAAGCCAATCTGATCGACGACGTCATCGCGTCGGGGGGCAGCCTCCGGCGGGCGGTGCCACGCCTCAAGGAATTGGAGGTCCCGATCGGACGCATCGTGGTCTGCGTCGACCGGGAGCAGGGGGGCGTCGATGCGCTGGCCGACCTGGGGATTCCCATCTACGCGCTGTTCAGCCTGGCGGAGATCGGAGCCTACTGTGAGGAGCGGAAGTTGATCTGAGGAGGTTTTTCACACGGGGGGACAGGAACGTCCCCTCCCATGGGGGAGACTATGATTTGTCCTGGATTGGCTCGTTCCCAGGGTTGTGCTCAGAGTCCTGCTTTTTCTTCAGTTGAAGGTAGGCTCCCGTGCAATAGCCGCCGACCGAGACTGCCAACAAGGCTCCGAACCAGGCAATTCCGATCAAGATGTCATTGATCATCTCTTCTCTCTCAGACGGGTCATCATCGTCCAGACGATGAAAAAAATAATACCACGAAGGGGCTGAGCACATTCTTGGCCTCCTCGTTCTGACCCGTGAACAGGAAGTAGACCAGCGTCACCAGCACCAACAGGAAAACTCCCGCGGTCACGAACAAAATGACGAACAGAGTCGAATGGTTGCCCTGCACCCGCTCAGCCCATGGTTCGGCCCGGATTGCCGGCGCGTGACTGGAACGGCCACGCTCTACCGAATACAACGAAGTCATTCCGAAATCCGTTGCAGGCGGTCCCAATCGGCGGGGGTGTTCACGTTGAGGAAACTCTCATCCGGCAAATTCCATTCGGCGGCCGACAGAACGTGAATCCGAAGATCCTCCGCTTTCAATACCGAATCGACCCGCCGGGCGCCGGATTCCAGGAGTCTTCGGATCGGGTCCGCGGCATTCCGGGAATAGTAGGCGCAAAGGGGATGGAGCCCGCCTTCCGCGTCGCGGGGAACCACCACGTCGAAGTCGCGGCCGGCCCGGGCCAGAATCCGGTAGAGCCGGGGAGGGACCAAGGGTGTGTCGCAGGGAATGAAATAGTTGTCCTGCGAACGGGAGGTGGCGAGAGCGTTGAAAACGGCCGCCAAGGGACCCTCCCCTGCAACACGGTCCAGCAACACGGGAAGTCCCAGGCTCCGAAACCGCTCCCGGGAGTCGGCAACGACGGCGACGGGCAGCCCCACCGACTCCAGGCACCGCCGGACAACCTCGATCAGGGGTGATCCGCGATAGCGCAGGAAAGCCTTGTCTCGGCCCAGCCGTCCGCTCTTCCCTCCGGCGAGGATGAATCCTTCGCCTTCCAGGGGAAGCTCCGGCAACTCCAGATCAGTCGATCGGCTCATCTCCGGGTCGGCAACCATGGGAGTGACCACCCTCTATATCAAATGCCGCGTCTGGCTCGACTCGGCGACAGGAAAGTCGCCGGTCCCGATCGGCGGTAGGAAAACCGCTCTGGAACTATCACCACCGGCTGTTAGGATATTGCACCGATTCATGCGCCGATACTTCCGCTGCAATACCGGTTTCGTTTTCCTCGTCCTGGCGGTTGCGGGCCTGAACACCGTTTACGGCGAGCTCCTTTTGAGGCCGGTCGACCCCCGGGAAGTGGGCATCTCCCCGCAGAGGCTGGAGAAGCTGGACGCGGTCACACGGGAGCACATCGAAAGGAGGCAGTTTCCGGGCGCCGTCATTCTCGTGGCACGAAAAGGGGGCATCGTCTACCGGAAGGCCTTCGGCGACCGGACCGTCTCCCCCAGCCGTTCGCCCATGGAAGTGGACACCATCTTCGACCTGGCCTCCCTGACCAAGATCATGCCCACGGCCGTGGCCATCATGATCCTGGTGGAGGAGGGGCGCCTCTCTCTTTCCGATCCGGTCTCCAAGCATCTCAACCGGTTTTCCCAGTACGGCAAGCACCGGGTCACGGTGCGGCAGCTCCTGACCCACTACTCGGGACTGCGCCCCAGTCTGTCCCTGAAGACCCAGTGGAGAGGCTATGAGACGGCCGTCGCCCGGGCCTGCCGGGAGCGATTGGCGACCCGGCCCGGAGCGCGTTTCAGATACAGCGACATCAACTACGTGGTTCTCGGCGAGCTGGTGAGAGTCATTTCGGGAGACCATCTGGACGCGTTCTCACGGAAACGGGTCTTCGAGCCGTTGGGCATGACGGACACCTCCTTCAATCCGCGAGAGCGGATGAAATCCCGGATCGCTCCCACGGAACGGCGTGAAGGAGAGATGCTTCAGGGGAGGGTTCATGATCCCACCGCGGCGCGAATGGGAGGATGCGCCGGACACGCCGGCGCCTTTTCCACCGCCGACGACGTGGCCCGGTTCGGACAGATGATCCTCAACGGCGGCGTCTACGACGGCCGGCGGATCCTCTCGCCGCTCGGGGTCCTGCAGATGACCACGCCCCAGTCTCCAACCGGGAAGCCGGTGCTCCGGGGCCTTGGATTCGACATCCACAGCCGCTACCACGCCCCTCGCGGAGACCTCTTCCCCGTGGGGTCCTTCGGCCACAGCGGGTTCACCGGGACCTCCCTCTGGATCGACCCCTACACCGAGACCCTGGTGGTGATCCTGACCAGCCGGCTTCATCCCCGGGGACGCGGCGACGCGGTGCCATTCCGCAAGCGGGTGGCGTCAGTGGTGGCCGCCTCGATTGTCGACCGGGTCCCGATTCAATCCATTCGATCGGCCCTCTGGAGCGGGCCTGCCACCTCCTCGGTGGTCAGCCGAACTCGCTGAATCCCCGGGGGATCCGCACGTCGATCAAGGTCGTCCGGTCGGCTCCGACGGCTTCCTCCAGCACGGGCAGCAATTGGTCCAGTGTGTCGACCCGAACACCGGCGATGCCGTACCCGTCGGCCACCTTCACGAAGTCGGGGTTGGCCAGATCGGTTCCCAGGTATCTGCCGCCGTAACTGGATTTCTGCAACCACTTCAAGACGCCCCAAGCCTCATCGTTGAAGAGGACGACCGTCACGTTCAAACCGTACTGGACGGCGGTGGCCAACTCGGACATGCAGTACTGGAACCCGCCGTCCCCCGAAAAGCAGACCACGGGGGTTGCGGGAGCGGCCGCTTTGGCGCCCAGCGCCGCCGGGAAGGAGAAACCGATTCCGACCCAGCCGTAGGGGTTGAGAAAAGTCCTGGGCCCATAGGAGTGAAAGGCGCGGCTGGCGCGGCTGGCGGGGACGGTCGTGTCCCACGTGGTGATGGTCTCCCGGGGCAGCACGCTGCGGATGGCCTCCATCGCCCTGGTCTCCAACGGCCATTGACGTTGGAGCTCCTTGCGGATCAGCCGCTTGAGGTTCCGGATCTCGTCTCGATACCCCGGGCTGGTCGAGAGATCAAGGCCTTGGACCTGATCCAGGATCTGCCTGGCCACCACGCCCCCGTCCGCCACGATGCCCAGTCTGACCGGGTAGTTCCGTCCCAGGTAATCCGGGTCCGCCACCACCTGAATCAACTGTTCCGGGAGCCGGACTCCGAGCTGGACGGTGCTGCGATGGATGAACCCGGATCCCAGCCCCAGCACCAGGTCGCATCCCGGGATGAAATCGTGGACCGGGTTGTCGGCCCAGATCCGTTGACCCAGGCAGGTGCCCAGGGAGAGAGGATGATCCTCGGGGAAGGCGTCCTTGGCGCCGTCTCCGGTGACCACGGGGACTCCCAGAGTCTCGGCCAGACGGATCAAGGTCCCATGGGCTCCGGTGTAGGCCAGCTCCTCACCGGCCCAGATCAGGGGCCGCTCGGCCCGCCGCAGAGCGGTCACGACCTGCTCCAGGTCCTCCTCGCCGGCTCCGGACGGTACCGGACCGGCCGGCCGGCGGCCGCCCGGACCGCATGGCGACCCCAGGAGATCGTTGGGAAACTGGAGGACGGCGGGACGCCGCCGGCCGCTGGACATCGCCGCGAACGCTTCGTCCACGGCCGGCGCCAGGTCCGCCGGGTCCTCCACCCGGCGGGCATGCCCGGTCACCGACCGGAGCATCCGAAACTGTTTCTTGGGCTCGTGGATCAGGCCCAGGCCCTGCTCCCGCTCGCCTCTCGCCACGGTGGTGGTCAGATGCAGCAGGGGAGAGCTGGAATGGTAGGCCTCACCCACCGCGTGCATGGAGTTGGCCGCGCCGGGCCCGGTGCTGCTGACCAGGACGCCGGGACGGCCGCTGGAACGAGCGTAGCCGTCGGCCATGAATCCGCAACCCAGTTCCGACCTTCCACCGATATGGCGCACCCGGTCCTGGTAGCGGTAGAGGGCGTCGAAGATATCCAGGTTGTGGATGGAGATGATGCCGAAAAGGAGGTCGACTCCGTGGAGCGACAAACGCTCCACCAATGCCTCGCCGCCGGTCCTGTTGGCCATCTCAGCTTTCCGGGAACACGAAGAGGGCGGCCACAAGGGCCGCCCCTACACCATGTTTTTCACCGAAGAGGGCGGCCGCAAGGGCCGCCCCTACGCCATGTTTTTCACCGGGGAGGGCGGCCGCAAGGGCCGCCCCTATGCCATGTTTTTCACCGGGGAGGCGCCATGCCGCCGCGGGAGTTTCGCCGTGACCTCAGCGGCAGGGCCCCGAACCCGGTCCGGATCGGTCGTTCATTCCCCGGACTGGCGCTCGGGACGAAGTTCGCGGACCACCTTGCCGATCTGCCACATCTCCGACTCCTCGACCTCTTTCAGTTCCCGGGTGAGAGCCTCCCGGTAGTCGGCGGCCCGGTTCGCGGCCAGGACCCGGCGCGTCTCCTCGCCGCGCGCCACCTTGTCGTAGAGCTCTTCGAAGATGGGGACGTTGGCGTCGCGGAAGCGCTTGAACCAGTCCAGGGCGCCGCGCTGGGCCGTAGTGGAGCAGTTGGCGTACATCCAATCCATCCCGTTCTCGGCGATGAGCGGGTAGAGGCTCTGGGTCGCCTCTTCAACGGTCTCGTTGAAGGCCTCCTGGGGACTGTGGCCCCGGGCCCGAAGCACCTCGTACTGCGCCAGCCAGAGTCCGTAGATGGCTCCCATCAGGACCCCCCGCTCGCCGGTCAGATCGCTGTAGACCTCCTTTTTGAAGTCGGTCTCGAAAAGGAACCCGGACCCGATGGCGATTCCCAGCGCCAGGCAGCGCTCCCGGGCGCGGCCCGTGTAGTCCTGGTCCACCGCGTAGCTGGAATTGATCCCCCGGCCCTCGAGAAAGAGCCGCCTCACCGTCGTCCCGGATCCCTTGGGCGCCACCAGGATCACGTCGATGTCGGGCGGCGGGACCACTCCGGTCTGGTCGTTGTAGGTGAGAGCGAAGCCGTGGGAAAAGCAGATCGCGTCTCCCGGCTTGAAGTGGGGCTTGATGTTGGGCCACTGGGCGCCCTGTCCGGCGTCGCTCAACAGGTACATGACCAGCGTGGACTGCTCCACGACTTCGGTGATGTCCTCGATCAGGTTGACGCCCGGGACCCAGCCGTCCTCCACCGCCTTCTTCCAGCCGTTGCCGCCGCGGCGCTGCCCGACGACCACGTCGATCCCATTGTCCCGGCAGTTCAGGGACTGGCCGTGGCCCTGGGGGCCGTAGCCGATGACGCCGATGCGCTCGCGACCCAGGATCTCCCGGACCTTGTCCATGGGGTAGTCGCTGCGTTCGATCACGTCCTCGACGTAGTCGCCGATCTGGATTCTTCTCATAATTCCCTCTCTGTGGAAGATTCGATATCCTTCGCTTGTTCAGCAGGATGACGGAGCGAGTTTATACCAAATCCTGCGAAGGCGACTCAACAACTCCGGGACGCAGTTCCCGAGGACCGACAAGGAGCAGTCATGCAGATCAAGCAGGTTTGGGACCTGACCCGGTTTCGTCCCGAGAAAATGCAGAAGGTGAATCTATTCGAGACTCCCCGCATGTTCTGCGACATCTACTGCTTCGAACCAGGCCAGGAGCAGAAGGTTCACGCCCACCGGGGAAACGACAAGATCTACCACGTGCTGAAGGGGCGCGGCCGTTTCACAGTGGGCGAGGAGACCCACACCCTGGAGGAAGGGGAGGCCACCTGGGCCCCGGCGGGCGAACCCCACGGTGTGCTCAACCATTCCGGGGAGCCTCTGATCTGCCTGGTCTTCATGGCGCCCCATCCCCGGCCGGACCGATTCGCGCCGGCGGGTGAAGATTGACACCATGGTCTGCCGGTCGCTACCCCTTTCCTCAGACCCGGCCGCGCTGTACGCCCGGCTGAGCCGGTCCCAGGGCCCCTGGGCGGTTCTCGACAGCGGTTGGGATCCCGGAGGCGCGCGGGCCGGCTCCCGGTCGCGCTTCTGCGTCTGCGCCGTCGACCCGTTCGCCCTCCTCACCGCCCGGGGGGACAGGGCGGTCCTGACCTGGAAGGACGGGCTTCGCGAACGGGGATCGACCCTGACGCTCCTCCGGGACGTACTGGAACGCTTTCGGCTCCCGGATTCGAAATGGCCCACTCCCTTCCCGGCCGGGGCCATGGGCTATTTCGGTTACGAGCTCGGGCCGCTTATGGATCCGGCGATCGGTCCAGCCTCGAAATCGGACGAAGAGACCGGCCTCCCCGACCTCTGGCTGGGCCTGTTCGATTCCGCAGTGACCATCGACCTGGAGCGGGAACGGATCTTGCTCAGCGCCACCGGCCAGCCCGATACCGGCGACCGGGCCCGCCAACGGGCCGAATCCCGGATTCGGGAGCTGACCGCGGCAGTCGAAGCCGCGGCAGCCGACCCGGTGCACAGCCCCGTACCGGCGCCGCCGGCGCCCGCTGCCGGCGACGCCTTCGAGTCCAACTTCACGCCCGGCGGGTTCGCTCGGGCCGTCGGCCGGATCAAGGAATTCATCACTGCCGGAGACATCTACCAGGCCAACCTCTCCCATCGCTTCCGGACAGGCTTCGAGAAGGATCCCTTCCGGCTCTTCCTGGGACTGCGCCAGGCGGCCCCCGCTCCCTTCTCCGCCTTCCTGGACGGTGGAGACTTCGCCGTGGTCAGCATGTCCCCGGAACGCTTCCTGCACCTGGACCCGGAGACTCGCCGGGTCGAAACCCGTCCCATCAAGGGCACCCGGCCGCGCGGGCGAACCGTCATGGAGGACCGACTCCTGGCCCGGGAGCTGGTCCGCAGCGGGAAGGACCGGGCCGAGCACGTCATGATCGTGGACCTGGAGCGGAACGACCTGGGGCGGGTGGCCCAGGTAGGCACGGTCCAAGTCCGGGAGTTGTCGCTGCTGGAGACGTTTCCCACGCTGTTTCACCTGACCTCGACGGTGGAGGGGGTCCTGGCCCCCGGCCGCGACCGCGTGGATCTTCTCAAGGCCACCTTCCCCGGAGGCTCCATCACCGGAGCGCCCAAGATCCGCGCCATGCAGGTGATCGACGAGCTGGAGACGGTCCGGCGGGGGATCTACACCGGGTCGCTCGGGTACCTGAGCTTCACCGGCGGGATGGATCTGAACGTGGCCATTCGCACCATCGTCGTCCGGGATGGACGGGCGGAATTTCACGTGGGCGCCGGAATCGTCGCCGACAGCGACCCGGAGGGGGAATACCAGGAGACGCTGGTCAAGGGCCGGTCCCTGCGGGAGGCGCTGGAGGCTGCAGAAATACGGGATTGCGCACCCCTTCGGCAAACCGCCTCAAGGTTGCTGGCGGATCGGATTTTCTAATAGAATAGCGGTCCTTCCGCCCGGAAGCCTCAATCCCGGGCGTGACGTTTCGAATATGTGGTGGGCGTAGCTCAGTCAGGTAGAGCACAGGGTTGTGGCCCCTGTGGCCGTGGGTTCAAGTCCCATCGCCCACCCCATTGCCTGACAGGATTGTACAGGGGGGACTTCCAGTCCCCCCTTCACCCCCCCTTTCGGCGACAGGAATGTCGCCGCTCCCAGGGCGTCGCGACCCCGGTCGCAGCGCGACGGGAGTATCGGATCACTGCGAAAAGGAATCCCGACTAGCCTACAGGGGGGACTTCCAGTCCCCCATTAGTTCCTCTCTCTGCGTGCGTCTTCCGTAGATGAACACTCCAACCAGAGCAACCAGATCAGCCAGGACCAGACCAAATCCCTCCAGACTCTTGTCGTGGTAAATCAAGAAGCCTCCCAGAACAATCGTCACCAAACTCAAGACAAAGGCGAGAAGCATTCCCAAGATCTGACTTCGAGATCCGCTTTTTACAACGGTTTCCTCAAGCTTCTTGCGATGCCTCGATTGCTCCTCGGCCATCGTAAGTAGGCGGTCTGCGGAGCCCATAAGGACTCTCTCGTAAGCTTCAAGGATCTCGGGTGGCGGGATTGGACCACGGAAGGAGACTTGGGTGCTCTGTTGTGCCGCGATATGGACGGTGGCACCCGATTCGGTAGCGGCAGGTGATGCCTGTTCCGGCCCGCGCTTTTTCGGTTTACTCGTTCGCGCCATGCCTCACCGCAGCATTTTCCTGCTGAAAGGCAACCCTGAGATTTTGAGATGTGAGCTTGTCACGATGGGCTGTACGGTAAGTCTCCATCGCCCACTGAAGATCTTGGCCAACCATTCTAAAGTCACTATAAACTGCCCGAGCATCGGCCGCGTCGCCGTCCCGACTCTCGTTGTAGAAATCGTAGACACCTCCAATGTCGAGCATTCGAGCGCAACCGGAAATGAAATCCGGGATCGCGAACAGAAATGTCGTCCTCATAGCACCTTGACCCCACGTGCCAATTTCACATCAGCTATCCCTATCATCCCCGCCCGGCGCCGATTCTTCCCCTCCCATAACTCCTACAAGAAAAATCCTAACGGCACTTGGCAGTGAAATTCAATCAAAACCGGTATCCCTTTCCTCTCTGGCCAGGATTGTACAGGGGGGACTTCCAGTCCCCCCTTCACCCCCCCCTTTTCGGCGACAGGAAAGTCGCCGCTCCTTTAAAAATGCTCGCTGCACCAGGGGGGCGGGGTGACGCGGAACATGGCGTCGGCTTGGGCGAGTTTCTTGAGGTTGTGGGCCCGGATGCGGGACGCGCGAGCGAGGGTCAGGAAGCTGACGCCGCCGAGGTAGACGGCGCCCAGCTCGTTGGCCGTGAGCTCCAGGTCCGGCTGCCGGGTGGTGGGCCGGCAGGCGGCTCCGTCGGGACTTCCTTCCAGCTCGAAGCGGCCCCGGTTCCAGGGGCAGCTCGCATCCTCCAATTCCAGAACCAGCCTGCCGGATGAAGCGTAACGCCGGGCGGAGAGAGCGGCCCGCGCGTCAATGAGGCGCAGCCAGAGAGAATCGCAGGGAATGCGCTTCAGGTGGCGCGGGTCGGCCAGCATCCAGGGCAGAGGGTCCTCCAAGGGGCAGTGGCGAGCCTTGATGGTTCTCATCAGGTCCACGCCGAAGCAGAACTGCCAAAGGGCTCTTCGGGCGCGCGCGTTGACGCCGCAGAGTTCCTCCACGGAGACGACGTGGTCCCGGGGGCGGATCCGGTAGAGCGCATAGCCGTCGACACCGGGCCCGTCCCGGTAGACGACGCGGATCAACCGGGTCCGGTCCGGGCGATCCTGGTCCTCGGGGTCGC
The DNA here is from genome assembly GCA_965116695.1 of Acidobacteriota bacterium. GTDB lineage: Bacteria > Acidobacteriota > UBA6911 > RPQK01 > JAJDTT01 > JAJDTT01. The sequence goes on along the minus strand of OZ220706.1, from coordinate 3,911,793 downwards.
CCAGCGCCTGCTCCCAGCGCGCGGTTCGGCGATGGATGGCCCCGGCTCGCCCGTAACAGGCTTTCTCGCGAACCTCCGGCAACAGATCCAGCGCCTCGGAACGGGAAACGATTTCCACCCGTCCGGCTCCCGAGTCTCCCGGGATCATCTGCGTCCGCAGCCGGTCGATGGACCAGGACTCGTGGAAGGTGGCGATCCCGTACCCGAAGCGGCCGTAGATGACGCTCTCGGAGGCGTAGAGGCCGGTGGCCGGCTCTCCCCGGTCATGCATGTCCCGGAGCTGGCGGTTCATCATCCGGGTCATGAGTCCGCGCCGCCGGTGCGTGGGCTGGACCGTCACTCCGGCCACCCCGGCCATGGGGAGCCAACCTCCCGGGATCCGCATCCGGAAGGTGTGCACGTTGATGGTGCCCACGATCCGGCCCGAGTCGTAGGCGGCCAACGACCGGTCCAATTCCACCGGAGTGTTCAGTAGCTGCGATTCCGGGATGCCGTATCCGAAACCGCTGTACTTGGCCCGGATCCAGGCGGGATAGTCTTCGGCGGAAAGGGCCCGCAGCTCGATGCTCATTCGTCCTCCGGCAGGAGCTCGACCTCGACCCCGAACCGGACGAATCGGTTCTGGTCTCCCTCCAATTCGAAAGCCAGGATCTTCTCGGGACGGGATCTGCAGACCTGGACCCGGGTCCAATCCCGGGCCCGGACGGTCACTCGATAATCCCTTTCCGGCCGGACGTTGTAAAGGCAGAGGCCGTGGCGGCGAATCAGCTTCAGATCCAGGGTGACGGTTGAGCCGCCGGAATCGTAGATCGCGTTCAAGATCTGAAGGCCCTTGGAATTGGCGTTCAGAAGCAGGGGGCAGCCGGGGGGCGGGGAACCCAGTCGGAGCGTCACCTGCTCGCCGGGGTCCAGGGGCGGCGCCGTGAAATAGCGTCCGTCCACGATGTGAATGTAGTTCACTCCGTCCGCCGAGACCCCTTCCACGGGAACGTCGCTCTCCACCATGAACCCTTCCAGGCGCCGGCCGGTGGGGTTGGCCACGGTCACGCTCTCCGTAGAGTTGGTGCGGAATCGGATGGACTCATAGCCGGTCATGGTCTCGTACAGCATCTTCTCGCTGGCCAGCCAGAATCCGAGACGCTCCGCGCGAATGATGGCGTAGATCAGGTAGTCGAGGGTCCCGCGCCCCTGGTTGACGCTGCCGTCGGCGCTGAAGAGGGGATGGTATTGGAGGGTGTAGACTCCGTTTTCCAACCGGTACGGGTCTGCTTTGCCCTCGCCGGAGCCCAGCTCGAACTCCCAGGGAGGCTTTCGCGTGGAGGCTTCCAGAGCCGGCGAAGGCGCCTTCCCATGCCGTCCCGAGTAGATCAGGTCCACCAGATCGTAGTCACAGTCGTATTCGTGGGTCCGGTCCCAACCCCGCAGAGCCTTGTGCTTCCCCACCTGGGTGACGACCGGATGGTAGGGGAACCAGAAGCCGGAGCTGGCCACGGTGGTGCTGCCGTCGGTCTCGTAGGCGTGCTCGCCATACTCCCACATGTCGTAGAAGCAGAAGGTGCAGGTTCCCAACAGGTCGGGCGCCTGCTCGTACGCGTAATCCATGGCGTCCAGCGTCTCGGGGTGGGCGTGGGCGCCGCCGTGCCGGCCGCAGGTGTAGACCCGGATCCCCAGGCGCTCCTCGGTGATCCGGATGTGTTCGTGGAGACCCTTTCCCACCAGGTAGGTGGGGGGACCCCCCGCCAGGCTGTCGTTGTGCAGCCCCGCCTCCAGAAACTCGTACTTGGCGACCTCGCGGACCCAGAGCCGCGACTGCTCCTCGGTGGCGGAATCGTCCGCGATGACCCAGTCCAGGATGTCCCAACTGGCCGGGACCAGATTGGCCGCCTCGTACTCCAGCATGGCCAGGTCGGCGGACTGGTCCACGTCGTGCCGCAGGGAGAGGACGCCCCGGTAGCTGCCGAACGCGCGCAGCCGGGAGGAGGGCAGTGACTGGTTCCGTTCCTTGAGGAGACGGGCCAGGAAGTAGACCAGCGTGTCCCCCCAGTGGACCGGATTGTTCCAGTTCCGGATCTCGTCCACGCAGAGGTGGGCCTGCAGCACGCCGCCCAGGAACTCGAAGATCTGGTTGGCCGCGTAGAGGGTGTTTCCGGTGAGGACGATCCCGTCGCCGAGCCGGCTCCGGGTGGCCGTGGAGGCGTTCCGGAGGTCTCCCGTAATCTCGTAGAGGCCGGCTGCGACCTCTGCGCCGGCGGCGGCCTCGACGCGGTGAACGGCCGCGCCGCGGGCCCCTGTGACGTAGAGATCCTCCCAGACGGACGTGTCGCCGAACGGGGACTCGGCCGTCCACCCCCATCCGCTGTAGCCGTGGGGCCGTTCCAGCCGGGATCGTTCCAGACCCAGGAGGGAGCCGGGGAGATTGGTCCTGCCGGTGACCATGAGAAAGAAATCCGGGTCCCGGAGGCGGTCCCGGATCCGGGAAAGGGTGCTCTCTTCAAGCCGGGCGGCATTGGGAATCACGAGAGTCTGGTATTTCCGGATCGATTCCCGCAACTCCTTCTCGCCCACGGTGTCGTGCTTCAGGTTCAGCCGGTTGAGAAAGGCGGAGGCGCCGTTGGGGGCCAGATAGGCGTACTCTCCCTTGAGCCAGCGGGCCCGCTCGCCCCAGGCGTCGGTGAACTCGTAGATCCGGTCTCGCTCCTGTGCTTCCTGAACATAGAGTTGCCGCGAGGCCTCGCTCCTGAGCAGGGCGACGTTCTGGTGCAGGGTCGATGGCATTGCGGTCACTCCTTATCGAATCTCCCCCCGAGGGAGGTTTTTTCAGATCTTCAGACGGGGGTCCAAGGCGTCCCGGAGCCCGTCCCCCAGAAAATTTACGCTCAACAGGCTCACGAAAATCAAGAGGCCCGGGAAGACGGCCAGCCACGGGGCGGCCTTCAAATAGTGCTGAGCGTTGAGCAGCATGTTGCCCCAACTGGGCAGGGGGGGCTGGATGCCGAGTCCCAGGTAGCTGAGGCTGGACTCGGCCAGGATGGCGTAGCCCAGGTTGAGGGTGGCGTAGACGATGATGGGCGCCATGGTGTTGGGCAGGATGTGCCGCAGGATGATCCTCCAGTGGGGAATCCCCACCACCCTGGCCGAGTCCACGAACTCCATCTCCCGTAGCGACAGGAAGGAGCCGCGAACGATGCGCGCCAGGCTCATCCACCCGAAGATCACCAGGATGCCGATGATCTCCCAGACGGTCCCCTTCCCCAGGCGGGAGAGGATCAGGAGCAGGGGCAGGCTGGGGATGGAGAGCATGAGGTCGGTGAAACGCATTAACAGGGTGTCGATGAAACCTCCGAAGTATCCCGAGACGGCGCCGATGAGGATGCCGGCCAGGGCGCTCAGCAAGGCCGCCGAGAGTCCCACGAAGAGGGAGACCCGCCCTCCCTGGAGCAGCCGCGTCAGCACGTCGCGGCCCAGCTCGTCCGTTCCCAGCCAATGGGACGCGGAGGGGGGTTCGAGATTCTGCTGCAGATGGACACGGCTGTAGCTGTGAGGCGAGAGCCAGGGTCCCAGCAGCGACACCAGGACGATGAGTCCCAGCACGGTCAACGAGACCATGGCCAGGCGATGCCGGCGGAGCCTTTGCCAGGCGGTGACACCCGATGGGGTTCGAGACGGTTCCATGGTCGCCGGTTACTCCATCCGGATCCGGGGGTCCAAAAAGGCGTAGGCCACTTCGGCCAGCAGATTGAACAGGGCCACCAGCAATCCGAAGATGAGGAAGATGGCCATGGCCAGGTAGTAGTCGTTGTTCATCAGCGAATCGAAGATCAATCTCCCCATGCCGGGCCAGGAGAAGACGATCTCGGTCACCACGGCTCCGCCGATCAGGGAGGGAATGGTCAGGGCGATCAGGGTCACGATGGGAATCAACGCGTTCCGGAGCGCGTGGCGCACCCAGATCACCCGCCCCGCAAGACCCTTGGCCCGGGCGGTCAGAATGTAGTCCTGGCGGATCACCTCCAACAGGCTGGAGCGCATGTAGCGCATCCAACTGGCGGTGCTGAAAAGGCTCAGCACCAGGACCGGAGCCACGTAGTACCGGGCCTGCCCCCAGAAGCCCAGACCCGGCTCGATGGAGGGATGCCCTCCGGGCGGCAACCAGCCGAGAACCACGGAGAAGAGGAGGATGACCAGAATCCCGGACCAGAACACGGGGAAGGAGATCCCCACGAAGGCCACCAGAGAAAGCAGATAGTCCGCCGCGGAATACTGGCGCAGTGCGCTGTAGACCCCGATGGGTATGGCGACGAGGATGCTCACCAGCAGGCTGAGTCCGGTCAGGGCCAGGGTGTTGGCCAGGCGGTGGGGAAGGATGCTGGTGATGGGCCGGTGGTAGAGGCGGGAGTATCCCAGGTTCCCCCGGGCGACCTGGGACAACCAGCGGAAGTATTGGACATGAATCGGATCGTCCAGGCCGTAGACGGCCCTCAATCGCTCGACCTCCTCCGGCGTCACGTTGGGATTGGACAGCACCAGCATGTCCATGGGGTCTCCGGGCGCCAGTTGCATCAGGGTGAAGACGACGACGGTGACGAAGAAGACCACGGGGATGGTCTGCGCCGCGCGCTTCAGCAAATGTCGATACATCAATCGGCTCCGTTGGGAGATCCCACGACAGGAGAAACGAGGAGCAGAGGAACAAAGAGGGCACCCACAAGGGGTGCCCCTACGGTCGTACGGGTCCCAAACTCCACTCGTGTACTCCCCAACCCAGGTATTGGTCCGGATACGGAGTGTACCCTTCCAACCGCCGGTCCATGCTCACGACCCGGACGTGCCAGTACAGGGGCAGGGTGGGCAGCTCGCGAACCCAGACCTCCTGCTGGCGGCGCAGCAGGCCGTAGCGTTTTTCGTCGTCGATGGTGCCCAGCGCCTGCCGGATCAGGTCCTTGTTCTCCTGGACCCTGTCCCAGGGAGACCCCTCCGTCAACTGGTCCAGGTTCGTACCCTTGGGCCACCATAACCCGTAGGCGGAGACCGTGGCCTCGGGCTGGATCACCCAGCGCCAGACGGCCACGCCTCCCGGTTGCAGATTCTGCTTCTGCAGCGTGTCCGGAAAGAGCAGCCGCGCCGACTCGGGCCGGATTTCCACCTGGATGCCCAACTCCTGCCACAGGGCCTGGAGCACCGAAACCACCTGCAGCCGGGTCCTGTCCCCCGCGATGGTGATCAGGGTCAGGCGCATGGTCTCTCCCCGGGCGTTCCGGAGCGGCCCGTCCCCTTCCCTGGACCAACCGGCCTGCTCCAGGAGCCGTTGCGCCCGTTCCGGATCATAGCCGTACCGGAACAGCTTGGGGTTGTGGGCCGGATGACTGGGGTGGATCCAGGAGTGGGCCGGGGGCTGCTTTCCCCGGAAGATGGCGTGGTTGATCCCGGCCCGGTCGATGGCCAGAAGGAGTGCCCGCCGCACCCTCAGGTCGTCGAAAGGAGGGTCTTTGATCTGCAAGGTGGCATGCTCCAGCCAGGCCGAATCGACATACCGGATTTCGATGCCGGGAGTCTCCTCCAGTTCGCGGGCCTGTTCCAGGGTGAGCCAGCCGTCCGTCAGGTGGACCTGCCGGGTGGAGACGGCGATGGCCAGGGCGTTGAGATCGGGAATCACCCGCACCAGGATCCGCTCCAGGCCGGGAGGCGGGCCCAGGTTGTAGGCCGGATTTCGGACCAGCAGGATATGGCTGCCGGAGGCCCATTCCTGGACCTGGAAGGGACCGTTGGCCAGTGGATAGACGCTGACCCTCTCGTCGGCCAGGAACCGGTCCCAATAGGCCCCTCCCTCCGAGCGGTACCGCTCCCAGATGGGGCGGTAGTAGCCCTCGGGAATGAGGCGCAACCGGAGGTCCGCGTTCCCGAAAGGCCACAGCGTCTTGTAGGACACCCGGATGGTGTGGGAATCCAGGGCCTGGACGTCGCCGATGGGCTCCAGGTAGGACGCCCCGTGGGGGTACTGCCGGTCACTCATGAGTTCCCAAGCGAAGGCGGCGTCGCGGGCGGTGATCCCGGATCCGTCGGCCCATACGAGACCCCGCCTCAGGTGAAAGGTGGCGTCCATCACCCCCTTTTCGTAGTCCACCTTCAAGAGGCCGTTCTCCAGGCTGGGCACCTCGGTGCAGAGCACGCAGTAGGGCCGCCGCCGGGAATCGATGAGCAGCAGCGGACGCCAGATGAAGGAGCCCACGTCGCCCGAAACCATCAGGTTCCCCACGATTCCGAAGAGAGCGTCCGGTTCCTGGGAAACGCCGATCACCAAGGTCTTCCCGGGCTCCGGAAGGGGGAGATCCGCCTGCCCGCCACAACCGGGAGCGGCCGCACAGACGAAGGCCGTCAGAAGCGAAATCCGAATCACCCGCAGCGCCGCCGACATCTTCAGTTCCTGACTCTCATCTTGCCCGACCCGGGCTCGCGACGGTATATTGGCGACCTCCATGGGCCGGGGTCAACCGTCCCCCGTAGAGGCGCGACTGGGGATCCGCACCTGTGACTCACCTGCTGGAAGTAAAACGGTTGAGCGCTCGCTACACCACTCCCGGCGGCGTGGTTCGAGCCGTCGACTCCATCTCCTACACTCTGGATCAGGGGGAGACCCTGGGACTGGTGGGCGAGAGCGGCTGCGGCAAGAGCGCCAGCGCCCTCTGCCTGCTCCGGCTCCTGCCCGAACCTCCCGGAAAGATCGTGGGAGGCGAGGTCCTCTTCGACGGCCGGGACCTGCTCCGGCTCAGCGAACGGGAGATGCGCAAGGTCCGCTGGTCCGAGATCGCCATGGTCTTTCAGGACCCGCTGGCTTCCCTCAACCCCGTCCTGACCATCGGCTTCCAGATCCAGGAGGTGTTGCGGCTGCATGAGGGGATGACCTACCGGCAGTCGCGGGACCGGGCCCGCGAGCTTCTGGGCCTGGTGGGAATCCCCGACCCGAAGCGGCGGCTGGACCAGTACCCGCACGAATTCTCCGGCGGCATGCGCCAGCGGGCCATGATCGCCATGGCCCTGGCGTGCAAACCACGCCTGCTGATTGCGGATGAACCGACGACGGCTTTGGACGTGACCCTGCAGGCCCAGATCGTGGACCTGGTCAAGGAGCTGCAGCAGAAGCTGGGAATGGCGGTGATCTGGATCAGCCACGACCTGGGAGTGATCGCCCGGCTGGCCCAGCGGGTGATGGTCATGTACGCCGGCGCCATCGTGGAGGAGGCCGAGGTCCGGTCTCTCTACAATACCCCCGGGCATCCCTATACCAGGGGATTGCTGCAGGCCACGCCCCATGCCGGCGCCGACGGGGAGCGCCTGGTCTCCATTCCAGGCCAGCCGCCCGACCTGATCGAGGAACTTCCGGGCTGTCCCTTCGCCCCGCGGTGCGGCCACACCGTCCAGCGGTGCCGGCAGGAGGTCCCGTATCTGGAGGCGGTGGGAGCGGTTCACCGGGTGTCCTGTTGGCAGAAGGACGAGTTGCCGGGAGGCGCCCGGTGAGGGTCCGGGACGCTCCCGAACTGGTGCGGGTGGAGGGACTCAAGCAATACTATCCGGTGAACCGGGGCGTCCTGTTCCGGCGCCAGGTGGGAGCGGTTCGCGCCGTCGACGGCATCTCTTTCCTGATTCGGAGAGGAGAGACGCTGGGACTGGTGGGAGAGAGCGGCTGCGGCAAGTCCAGCACCGGGCGCGCCATCCTGCAGTTGCAGCGTCCCACCGCGGGCCGGGTCTTTCTGGACGGCGTGGAGCTGACCGAGCTCAAGGGAGGGGCCCTGCGGCGCATGCGCCGCCGGATGCAGATGATTTTTCAGGATCCGTACGCTTCCCTGAACCCCCGGATGACGGCGGGACAGATCCTGTCCGAGCCCTTGGAGATCCATCAACTGGCCCGGGGGCGCCGGCAGGAGAGAGTGCGGGAGCTCATGGAATTGGTGGGGCTCAATCCCGGCTACGCGGACCGTTATCCGCACGAGTTCTCCGGCGGCCAGCGCCAGAGGATCGGTATCGCCCGGGCCCTGGCCCTGCAGCCCGACTTCATCATCTGCGACGAGCCGGTTTCCGCTCTGGATGTCTCGATCCAGGCGCAGGTCATCAATCTCCTGGAGGATCTGCAGGAGCGGTTCGGCCTGACCTACCTTTTCATCGCCCACGACCTGAGCATGGTCCGGCACATCAGCAACCGGGTCGCGGTCATGTACCTGGGCCGGATCGTGGAGCTGGCCGAGCGGGACGACCTCTACGAGAGCCCCTTGCATCCGTATACGCAGGCGCTCATCTCGGCCGTGCCCCTGCCCGATCCCGACCTGGAGACCCGCCGCCGCAGGATCGTCCTGAAGGGCGATCCTCCCGACCCGGCGGACCCGCCCGACGGCTGCAATTTCTGCACCCGCTGCCCGGTTGCCGTCGACCGGTGCCACCGGGAGGACCCCCCGTTACAGGAGGTTCGACCGGGCCACTGGGCGGCCTGTCATCTGGTTGCATGAACCTTTCATGAGGGAGACACACGTCATGAAGAAACCGACCGGTCTTGCAATTGTTCTGCTTTCGGCATCCGTTTCCGCGATCGGGGAGACCGAACGATCACAGGCGGAGATGGATGCCATCGCCGGCATCCAGGAGAAAGGAGGGCTGGTGCTGGAAGTCGCCCAAAACGACCCCAGCCTCGACGTCGCCTTCCACCTGGCCTCGAAACCGGCAGAGGACGGAGATCTGGCGCACCTGGAGCAGCTCACCAACGTGGTCAACCTGAACCTGCGCAAGGCGGCCATCACCGATGCCGGCCTGGTCCACGTGAAGGGGCTCAAGAGCCTCCAGCGCCTCCACCTGGAAAAGACCGCCGTCACCGACGCCGGCCTGGAGAATCTTAAGGATCTGACCAATCTCGTCTACCTGAACCTGTACGAGACGGCGGTCAGCGACGCCGGCCTCCAGCACCTGAAAGGCCTGTCCAAACTCCGGAAGCTGTTCGTCTGGAAGACCCAGGTGACCCCGGCCGGCGTGGACGCCTTGCGCCAGGCGCTGCCCGGGCTGGAAGTGGTTTCAGGCCAGGAACTCGCTCCCGATCCGCCCGAGGAGAAGACCGGCGAGGAAGAGGAGAAGAAGGCGGACTGAACCGCCCGTGGCAAAAGTCGCCACGGACTGGGAGATCAGACGCAGCCGGGATACTCCCGCCCCCTCAGAAGCCGATAGCTGGGCATGGGCAACGAAGGGTTCGTCCACCTGGAGCGGGCAGTCATGTAGTGCACGGCGAAACCGCGCCGGGAATGGTTCGTCCGGTTGGGACGGGAGCTGTGCAGCAGCAGGCTGTGGTGGAATGAGCAACTCCCGGCCGGCATGACCACGGGCACCTCGGACTCCAGGTCCATGGCGCTGGACGGCACCTGCTTGTCGACGCGGTCCCCGATCTGCCACGGTTCGCCATGGTCCACGACCCCCCCGAGGTGGCTGCCCGGGATCACCCACATGCTCCCGTTGGCCACGGTGACGTCATCCAGCGCCGACCAGCAGGTGACCAGCGCCATGGGCTCGATGAAGAAATAAGCCGAATCCTGATGGTACGGCTTCTCGACGCCCCCGGGCGGCTTCATGAAGAGCTGGCTTTCGAAGAGCTTCACGTCGGGACCGATCAGGTCCTCCACCATGTCCAGAATACGATCATTCCTGGCGTGGCGGAGAAAAACGGGATCGTTCTCGGCGCAATGATCCAGTTTGCGAATCGTTTCGACGGCACGGCGGCCGTTGGCCGTGGGTTCCAGTTCCAGGTTCGCTTCGGGAAAGGGGACCCGTCCCTCGGCGATGTCCTCCGTCCGCCGCTTCAGCGCCTCCACCTGGTCCGGAGGGACGACGTTCTCCACGACCAGGTAACCCTGGGTTCGGTACTGGGTGACTTGGGCTTCGGTCAGTCTCTTCATGCCGGGAAGTATAGCACCGGGGTGGTGCGAGGAAAGATGGTCCGCGAAAGGGCTACAGAAAGGGGTAGCCGTGGATCACGGACACGACGATGGAGAGGATGGTGAGGACGATGCAGACGGCGGCGGCGGCCAGGTGGTTCAGGCGCTCGGGCCGCATGGGGTCCAGCCAGCGAGCCAGCAGGTAGCCTCCCAAGAATCCCCCCGCATGAGCCCAGTTGTCGATTCTGGGGAAGATGAATCCGAAGATCCCCAGGACAATGGCGTAGCCTCGGGCCTGCCGGCTGATGTGGCTGCCGATGCCGCGGCGGCCGGAGTAGACCAGTGCCCCCAGAAGGCCGAATACGGCCGCGGAGGAGCCGACCGAGAACATGGCTCCCCTGAGCGGTCCGGGCAGAAAGGGGAGGAACATCCCGGTCAAGGTGCTCAAGCCGAACCCGGCCGCGGTGGCCACGGTGTAGATGAGGATCATCCGGCCGGCGCCGTAGATCTCGGCGGTGGCCGGCGCCAGTTGGCGGACCCACATCAGGTTGAACCCGATGTGGAGCAGGCCGCCGTGGAGCCAACCGGCACTGAGCAGGGTCCACCAGCGATCGTATCGAAATACGGGAACGGCGCCGCTCGCGCCGAACAGGAAGAGGCCTTGCTGGCTGGGAGACAACAGCGAGAACATGCCTCCGCCACGCGGCTCTGCGGAACCCACGACCAGGGTCGCCACGTACAGGAAGATGCAGCCCACCGTCACCAGGCGGAGAAAACCGAAGTCGTCCCCCAGAATCCGCACCAGGGGCGCGAATCCCCAGAGACCCGGGTTCTTGCAGCCGCACTCATAGCATTCGGGGTCGTTGACTCCCACCAGCAGGCCGCAGGATCGGCACACCACCGAACCGGTCGTCTGTCGTCTGAACACGGTCGATCTTCCTCTCCGGACCTCAGCGGGAGGTTCCGCGCCCAGTGTACCAGCAAGCGGGCGCCCGCAAGGGACAAGAGGACACCCACAAGGGGTAAGGGGGCACAAGGGGGGTAAGAGGGCACCCACCCACAAGGTGTGCCCCTACGGGCGGAGAGCGAATTGGAACCGGTCCGGATCGAAGGAATCGGAATGCGCGCGGTCCAGGAATTTCCCGGCGGCGCGGCGGCCGACCTCCCAACTGACTCCCATGCCGTGCCCCCCCAGGGCGGCGACCCAGAAGAAATTCTCCAGCGCCGGATCCCAACCGATGACGAAGGAGGTGTCGGACGCCTTGGTTCGGAAGCAGGACCAGACGCGCTCCTGGACGGCGTCTCTGAGGCGGGGCAGCCTGGACCAGCAGAGCCGGGCCAGCGCCTCGGTCATGTCCGCGTCCACGGTCGGTTCCAGGCTCTCGGTCTCGCCCTCGTCGCAGACGCTGATGAGAAGTCCGTCCGACTCGGGCCTGAAATAAAAATTGTCCGCCAGGTTCCAGACGATGGGCCAATGGGGATTCACTCCGGGGACTCGTCCCAGGACGAAGAGGTGGCGCTTCAACGGACGCATGGGAACCGATGAGGCGCCCGCGAGGCGGCTGACCAGGGGCGCCCAGGCGCCGGCGGCGTTGACCAGGCGGCGGGCCGTGATTTCGCCCTGCGTGGTGTCGATTCGGAACGGCCCCGTCCCGCGACAGCCTCGCAGGCGGCAGTCGAATAGGAAGGAGACACCCCGTTCCCGGCTGCCGGTGAGGTAGAGCTGCAGCAGGGCGGATATGTCCATGATGCCGTCGGCGGGAGTCCAGAGGGCGGCGCCGAATTCGTGGCGGTCCAGCAACGGGACTTTCCGGCGGGCTTCCTGCGGGCTCAGGAGATACGATTCGATCCGGTCCGGTTCCCGCATGGCCTCCAACCGGTTCGCCGGTCCCAGGAGCAACGACCCCACCTGGCGGAAGCCCAGCTCCGCCTGGTATTCGTCGTATGCCCGCCGGCTGGCGGCGGCGGCGCGGCGGATATCCTCCCGCTCCTCGTGCTGCCGCACCATGCCCGCATTCCGGCCCGAGGCGTGGAAGCCGGGCACCGATTCCTGATCGATCACCAGGATCGACCCCGGGAACGACCGGCTCAGGTGAAATGCGGTGGAAGCGCCGGCAAAACCCGCGCCCACGATGAGGACGTCGACCATCATCCGGGAAACCGTAGCGGTTCTCGCGGGGAGAGATCAAGGAGCGGCGGCGTCTCGCCGCCGATTGGATCGGCGTGTTTCACGCGGAGCGGCGTGTTTCACGCGCCGACTCGGAGCGGCGTGTTTCACGCGCCGACTTGGATCGGCGTCTTTCAGGCGCCGACTTGGAGCGGCGTCTTTCAGGCGCCGACACTCCAGAGTGACAATAAGACGAAGAACACGGGGCGACTGGAAAGCCGCCTCCCAAATTCTTTCTTGACAACTCCGATCGGAATACTAGATAATGCGCCGCGTCGTCGGAAGACACGGTCATGGAGACGCAAATTCGACCCAATGTCATGCCCTTGCCGGCTCCGGCTGAAATGATGTCAGCCGAGGATCTGGTGGCTTGGGCGCTGGATCAATGGCACCCCCGGATCGCCGTCTGCACCAGTTTTCAGGCCGAGGGAATGGTCATCCTGGATCTTTGCTTGCGCCATCGCAAGGATGTCCGGGTCATGACCATCGACACGGGGAGGCTTCCGGCCGAAACCTACGAAATGATGGACCGCGTCCGGGACCACTACGGAATCCGGCCGGAGGTCTTTTTTCCTCACTCCGGAAGCGTGGAGACCATGGTGTCGGAATCCGGGATGAACCTCTTCTACCGATCCCGGGAAGAGCGGGAGCGTTGCTGCCGCGTCCGCAAGGTGGAGCCTTTGACACGGATGCTCCAACCTTTGGATGCCTGGATGGTCGGCTTGAGGAGAGGTCAGTCTTCGAGCCGCGCGAACATCTGCAAGCTGGAGACCGATTGGGAACACGGTTCCAAGATCAAGCTGAGTCCGCTGGCGGATTGGACCCACGATCAGGTCTGGGACTACATCCGGCGGAACCGGGTCCCGTATCATCCCTTGTACGACCAGGGTTACGGCAGCATCGGCTGCGCCCCCTGCACCCGGGCTCTTCGTCCGGGCGAGCACCCACGCGCCGGACGCTGGTGGTGGGAGCAGGGAAGCCACCGGGAATGCGGGATCCACTGCCTCCACAAAGCCGATTGATTCGGTAGCCCTTCGTTTCGGAACTCTTCTTGGGCACCATGCAGCCTTCCCGGGCGCAGGCACACGTTAAGCCTGAACTCATCTCCCCCTGGGGAGGCCGACTCGTGGATCTTTTGGCGAGTCGCGAGGAGTCCGAAGAACTCCGGGCTCGCGCCTCCTATCTCCCTTCGCTTCAGTTGTCCCGGCGCAGCGCGCTGGACTTGGAGCTCCTGGCTTCCGGAGCCTTCTCTCCGCTGGCCCGCTTCATGAACCGGGCCGACCACGAGCGGGTGATCGCTGAGATGCGGCTGGATTCGGGCTCCCTTTTCCCCGTTCCCGTCGGTCTCCCCGCTCCCCCCTCCAAGGCGTTCCGGCTGGACTCGGAGATCGCCCTCCGGGACTCCAGGAACGACCTCCTGGCCATCATGACGCTGGAGGAGATCTACGAGTGGGACTTCCGGGAGACGGCCCACGCCGTCCTCGGCACTCTGGACATGCGCCATCCCCTGGTCACCGAAATGCATGGCTGGGGAAAAGTCAACCTGTCCGGACGGCTCCAGGTGCTGCGTCCGCCCCGCCGGCCCGACTTCGCCGAGCTGCGCCTGAGCCCGAGCGAAATCCGCTCCCGCCTGGCGAAGATGGATTTCCCCAATGTAGTTGCCTTTCAGACCCGAAATCCTCTGCACCGGGCGCACGAGGAGCTGACCCGCCGGGCCATGGACGAGACCGGTGGCGCTCTGCTGCTGCATCCCGTCGTGGGCATGACCCGCCCCGGCGACGTGGATCAGTACACCCGGGTCCGCACCTACAGGGTCCTGGCCCGCAACTACTACGACTCCCGCCGGGTGCTCTTGAGTCTTCTCCCCTTGGCCATGCGGATGGCCGGTCCCCGGGAGGCCCTCTGGCACGCCCTGATTCGAAGGAACTACGGCGCCAACGCCCTGATCGTCGGCCGGGACCACGCCAGTCCGGGAACCGGACGGGGGGGGCTTCCGTTTTACGAGCCTTACGAGGCGCAGGAACTGGTGCGGCGTTACAGCGGCGAGACGGGAGTGAAGATGATTCCCTTCCGGCAACTGGTCTATCTGCCGGACGAAGACCGGTACGAAGAGGTCGGGCAGGGGCGGACCTCGGCCCGGACCGCTTCCATCTCAGGTTCCCAGGTGCGGGACGACTATCTGCGCAAAGGAAGGGACCTTCCCCGCTGGTTCACCCGTCCCGAGGTGGCGGAAATTCTGGCGGAAGCCTATCCGCCGCGCCACCGCCAGGGAGTCTGCATCTGGCTCACCGGATTGAGCGGCTCCGGGAAGTCGACGACGGCCCAGGTCCTCACCGTCCTCCTCCAGGAGCAGGGACGGCGGATCACGGTGCTGGACGGCGACGTGGTCCGGACCCATCTCTCCAAGGGACTGGGCTTCAGCAAGGAGGACCGGGACACCAACATTCTCCGGATCGGCTTCGTGGCCGCGGAGATCGTCCGGCATGGAGGCACGGTGGTCTGCGCCGCCGTGAGTCCGTACCGGGAGACCCGGAACCAGGTGCGGTCCATGGTGGGAACCGGCCACTTCGTGGAAGTGTTCGTGGACACTCCCCTGGAGGTCTGCGAGGAGCGGGACGCCAAGGGCATGTACGCCAAGGCCCGGCGCGGGGAGATTCGCGGTTTCACAGGAATCGACGACCCCTACGAGTCTCCCCGGGACCCGGAGATCATCCTCGACACGGTGAGCCGCTCTCCGCAGGAAAACGCTCAGGAAATCGTGGACCACCTGTTGCGCCGGGGATTCGTCCGGCCGGCCGAGTGACATCACGGCAAGTATCGTCGCGGCATGACCCCGGGAGGTCTATACTTGCCAATGTCTGAGGTAAGCGACGACTTCGCCGGTGAGTTGCTGCATCCTCCGGGAGTTCCCGGCCAGCATGCGCCGACCTTCGACTTCGCCGATTTCCAGTTCAAGCCGTAGCTGGAACGTGCGGAGGCTCGACCATGAGGCTGGACGATCGAGAATTGGAACGCCTCCTCATTCAGGGGGAGAGCTTTCATGTCGAGTACAAGGAGACATCGCGAGGAGACAACCGAAACGCGATTCGCGAGGCTGTCTGCGCCTTCGCCAACGACCTGCCCGGTTCGGGTCAGCCCGGCATCATATTTGTTGGAGTCACCGACAAGCGCCGGCCGACAGGTCTTGAAATCTCCGATGAAATCCTCCGGCTGCTTTCCGACATCAAGACCGACGGATTGACCGTGCCGCCGCCTTCCATGTTTGTTGAGAAGCGGCGCCTGTATGGTTCGGACGTCGCCGTCGTCACAGTTCTTCCTTCCGATTCGCCGCCCGTCCGCTACCGGGGGCGCATTCACGTGCGCATCGGGCCCGGGCGAGGCCTGGCGACCGCGCAGGACGAACGTATTCTCAATGAGAGGCGGCGAGCGGCGGGCATCCCCTTCGATATCCAGCCCGTGCCCGGGACAACCTTGTCCGAATTGAACTTGCGCCAATTTTGCGAGGAGTATCTTCCCCGGGCCTTCGACACCGAAGTTCTCGACACGAACGAGCGGAGTGAAGTGGAACGCCTCGCCGCCACCAAGATGATCGCGTCAGCCGAGGATGACACGCCGACGATTCTCGGCCTGCTGACTCTCGGCAAGCGTCCGCGCGACTACTTGCCGAATGCGTACGTTCAATTCCTGCGCATCAACGGCACGGGACTTGCAGATCCGATCATCGACGAGGAGAGCATCGACGGCACACTGGCTGAGATGCTCAGACGATGCGACGAGAAGCTGAAGGCGCACAATCGGACGGCTGTCGATCTGACGACCGCCGTCACGGAACACCGCGTCACGACCTATCCGCTGCCGGCGCTCCAACAGATCGTCCGCAACGCCATCATGCACCGGACCTATGAGGGAACCTACGCGCCGGTCCGTATCAGTTGGTTCAACGACAGGATCGAGATCCAAAGTCCCGGCGGACCCTTCGGGATCGTGACCCCTGGCAATTTCGGCAGGGCTGGAGTCACAGATTACCGAAATCCGAATCTGGCGGACGCGATGAAGGTCCTCGGCTTCGTGCAACGTTTCGGCGTCGTCATCGCCATCGCTCGAAGAGCGCTTCGCGATGATGGGCACGCCGATCCGGAATTCCTGATTGATGAAGGATTCGTGACGGTGATCATCAGGGGCAAGCAGAGTTGACGGCTCCGGTTCTGACCTTTTTCAACAACCAGGGAGGCGTGGGAAAGACATCGCTCGCTTACCATCTGGCGTGGATGCTTTCCGAAATCGGCTGTCCGGTACTGGTTTGCGATCTGGACCCGCAGGCTAATTTGACCGCTGCGTTTCTGGACGAAGATCGTCTGGAGCGCTTATGGAACAGCGACGCCAAGACTGATCGAGGCGCGACCATTTTCCAATGCGTCAAGCCGTTGACGGAGGTAGGCGATCTTTCGCCGCCCCAGCTCCACAACGTCTCGGACGGGCTCAGTTTGCTGCCGGGAGATCTGGCACTGTCCGGCTTCGAAAGTACACTTTCCGAGCAATGGCCAAATGCCCTCGGCTCCGAAATGCTCTATCGGCCGTTTCGCATCCTCACGGCCTTCTGGTCCGTCATGCAAGCCGGCGCGGATGAGTGCGGCGCCAACGTCATTCTGGTTGATGTCGGTCCCAACCTGGGCGCAATCAACCGCTCCGCACTTATTTCCACCGACAAAGTCGTGGTCCCGCTTGGCGCCGATCTGTTCTCACTGCAGGGCTTGCGGAACCTTGGTCCGACATTGAGCCGTTGGCGTCGTGACTGGGAGAAACGACTTGAGAATTGGCCGGCTCCAAGTTTTCCCCTTCCCAAAGGAAAAATGGAAGCGTTGGGCTATATCGTGCAGCAGCATGGAGTTCGTCTGACCCGTCCGGTCAAAGCGTATGACAAGTGGGTCAACAGGATGCCGGAGGAGTACGCCAGAATGCTCCTGGACCGGAAATCAGGTCCATTTCCGAAAACACCGGCCGAGGACGAGAACTGTCTGGCCACCGTCAAGCACTACCGCAGCCTGGTGCCGATGGCGCAGGAACACCGTAAGCCGATCTTTCACCTCACCGCTGCCGACGGCGCCATCGGTGGGCATATGAGCGCCGTTTTGGACGCGGCGCGTGACTTCAGGCAACTGGCCCAACGTATCGCACGAAGAGCCGGAGTATGGAGTGACGAGGGCTGAACGGAACGCGTCCCGGACGTTGCTCTTGCCGCTGGCGTTGGCGCCGACAACCACGGTAAATGGGCCGACCTGCAGCGTCTCGTCTGCGAAGTTCTTGAAATCGACGAGTCGAAGTGAAGTGATCATGCCGGTGTCCCCGATGGGACTGTTGGGACGATGCCGGATTTAAAGTTGGTGGAGGTAATCGGACTCGAACCGACGACCCCCTGCTTGCAAAGCAGGTGCTCTTCCGACTGAGCTATACCCCCACCTTGAGTCGAGAAACCACAGCGGCAATCGCCGGGGCCGATGCGGTGCGCCCGAGGGGATTCGCGCTGTGGGCGTTTAGTTTAGCAGCCTCGGAGAATGCGCGTGGCGATTCGGAGTTGGGGCTCTTGAATGGTCTAGGGGGGACTCCGTCCCATAAGCGTTAAGTTATTGTTCTGCTAGTCAAAGTATGCGGCTAGCTGAGGCTTGCGCTTCCTAGGTGGGTCTGCAAGCTGTTCGGATATCGTATTCCATTGGCTGAACGTTTGCGACAAGGACATGGACGGTTCAATGGACCGTTTGACCTGGTTCAGCATGAACTGGAAGTCGCGCCAAGCGCTCGGAGGCCGTCTCCGACTCCAAGTGGTATCCCCAGGGGGAAATAACGCGGGCGTGGCCGATGAGTTTTTCAACCAGCAGAGCCACGAACAGCTTGCCGTACAGCCAAGCCCTGGCGCTTAGCTCGTCATGCTTGGGCAGATGGCCCAATTCTGCCAGCGACTTGAAACGCTTGAACACCAATTCGACTTGCCAGCGCGTGCGATACCAATTGAGCACTTCCACATCGCTGAACTCGGTTGCCGGGAAGGTCGTAAACACGATCACGTATTTGGCGTACTCAAGTGTTTCCGGCTGCAGCTGCTTGCCCTTCCTCGCAGCCGTCCGGCGCAGGCCCTTTTGGGCGATCCGGATCGCCTCCTGGGTCTTGCGGAGCGCGCAGATCCGCCCCGTGGCCACAACACCAGCCGCATCCACCACCCGGACATCCCAAGAGCCGATCCTGCCGGCACGCCACAGTGTCCCCACCTCCGCCAGTAGATCAAACGGCTGTTCGTCGGTCGTTTCGAACACCAGCAAGCCCGTATTCACACGCACGGTCACCAGCCCGCCCGACTGCACCACATGTCGCAGGCCCGGCGCCGTCGAGTAGCCCCGGTCTGCCAGCAGGTAATCGCCGGCCTGGATCGGGAACTGCATGAAGCTCTCCCCCGTGCCAGTCCCTTTCGTGGCGGTCAGCCGGAAGAAGTCGCAGGCCAGCGACGGCAGCCGAACGCTGTAATGCACGCGCCACAGCGCCCCCGTCTTACCCGGCTCCTTGACCGTCGTCGCATCCAGCGCCCGCACCTGCAAGCCCCCGGTTTCGGACAATTCCAAGCCTCGCTCCCGAAACAGTTCCAGGCATAGTGAGCGCAGCCACGCCTGCGACTTCCGCAGCCGATTCCACAGCGCCACCGAGGACAGTTCGGCCAGTCCCTCCTGGCGGGCACGGACAGCTGTCTCCAGCAACGAGTGCCCGCAACCGAGATGCAACAGCAGCACGCGCAGCAAGTTCTCCGCGGACTTGTTCTTGCGCAGGCCCTTCAGCGCCCCGGTCTCGGTTGCCAGGTCCTGCCAGTTGTCAGGCAGAAACGACACGAGCAACTCCCAGTCCTCCTGTATACGAGCCTTATTAAGCTCAACACTGCTCATGCCTTCTATTATACATCATCTGAGATCGAATAACTTAACGCTTATGGGACTCCGTCCCCCCTAGACCCCCCCTGGTCGGCGCCTGAAAGGCGCCGCTCCCGGGTCGCTCCGCTCCCTCGGCGACTGGAAAGTCGCCGCTCCCCCGGCGACAGGAATGTCGCCGCTCCTATCCGGAGACGGTGCGGGGGCGGGTGAAGGGTTCCTCCAGGTATTTCTTGGCCTCGGCCTGGGCTCCATTGTAGTCGATCTTGCTGTTGGCGGCCTTGCGGTATTCCGACTTGGCCCGCTCCCGCTGGCCCAGGATGTCGTAGATCTTTCCCAGGTAGATGTGGATCCAGGTCTCGATCCAGGGCGGGTTCAGGTTCCCGTTGAGCGACTCCCGGAAGGCATTGGCCGAGTTGGAGAAGCTGTGCTGCTGGAAGAACACCTCACCCAGCCGATAGCTGGCCATGGAGCTCTTGGGGTCCATCTCCTTGGCCTTCTCGAATTCCTGAATCGCCGCGACGAACTCCGACTTTCGCTGGTAGTCCTCGCCCAGCGCGATGTGGACCAGGACCCGCATCCGATCCGAGTCGTTCAGGATCTTTCCGTTGGGATCCACGACCACCCGGAGGGGCCGGTTCGTCATTTCGAGCTTGAACGACGTGGAGCGGCCCGCGATGACCAATTTGTCGTCCTTGGCCTCGCCCTTGGTCTCGATTCTCAGGTCGGCCGGCATGCGGAAGAGGTCGATGTCCTGCTTCACCTGCCCGCGGATCTGGTATGTCCCGTCCCTCAACTTGTAGATGGAGTAGTCGACCTTGAACTCGGGAACTCCGACCGACTCGACCCATTGGACGAAGAACCAGCCGTAGTCCTGGCCGGTCTTCCGCTGGACGAAGTCGATGAAATCCCGGGTGCCGGCCTCCTGGTCCTTCCGCGCCTGGTACCACTCCTTGAAATATCCGTTGAAGCCGTCCCGGCCGATGAGCTGACCCAGCATGTAGAGCACCCAGGCCCCCTTGCTGCCGACGATGGACTCGTACTGGGAAGAGCCGGGCTTGAAGGTGAGGCCCTCGGTGATGGGGGCCAGCTTCTGGTGCTTCATGGCATCCACCGCCTGGCGGGCCAGGACGCCGCGAAAATCGTCGGCGTGATTCATCTCCATGTACCGGAGTGCCGCATAGGTACAGAAACCATCGCCGAGGAAAACGTCGCGGTCCCCCTTCGGGCGAACCGAGTACCCCCACCAATGACGGGCCAGCCGTTTGGCCAACTCCATCACCGGCATCCGCTTGGCCTCGAGCAGTCCGGATTCCAGCAATATGAGCCCGAACGACCCGGCGGTCTCCAACTCCACCTTGCCCACTGAAACCAGGTCCAGACCGGACAGCGGGCTGGGTCCGTACTCCCGGTTGTAGAATTCCAGGATCTTGCCGATCTCCTGAGCCCAGGGAGTCAAGTCGCCCTTGAAGTCCTCCTGCACGTGGAAGCTGACTGGAACCGGACCCTCCTCGAAGTTCTGCCGGAGGAATTGGGAGACCACCACGGGGATCTCGGTCAGGGGATAGTCGCTCGACCAATTGAAGACCTCGGTGACACCCTCGGTCCGGATCGACTCCAGGCGGCCGGGCGCCACGGCCGAGAATCCCAGGGGAACCCGCACCCGGACCTTGGCCGTCGCCGAGTCGAACGGAAGCAGGTGCTGCGGAAACCAGCGGCCCTCGGACAGGAGCAGTGCTCCGTCGGGCGAAATCACGGCCTTCTCGGTGCGGGCGACGTTCAGAAAGGCGAATTCATCCCCTTCCAGATTTCCCTCGAACCGGAAGGTGAGCGTCAGCTCGGACCCCGGTTTGAGGGCCTTGGGCCCCTGAACCCTCATGTTCTTCTGGCTCAGGTCGTCGAATCGCGT
This sequence comes from Acidobacteriota bacterium, assembly GCA_965116695.1. Classification (GTDB taxonomy): domain Bacteria; phylum Acidobacteriota; class UBA6911; order RPQK01; family JAJDTT01; genus JAJDTT01. Next base: position 3,890,910 of record OZ220706.1, on the reverse strand, counting down.
CGAGTACCGGTTCCCGTCCTGGTCCATGGTCGACAGGATGCTGAGCTGATTGTTGAAGTCGAAGGGAATGCTGAGGATGTTCTCCAAGACCTTGAAAGAGACCTTGGCCGTCCCCTCCAGGAAACGCTCCTGGGGGTCCACCTCCACCTCGATGTCGTAATGGCTCACGTCCAGCAGGCGCGGTCCGGCGGGCGCCGTCTCCGCCCAGGCCAGAGCACTTCCCAGCACCAGAAGAGAAATCGCAGTCAGCACTTTCATGGCATCACTCCTGCAGATACGGTCGGACCTGCAACGCAGCTTCACGATACGCGTTCTGCCGGCCCAGGCGGCCGGCGGCCTGTCCCAGTTTCTCCCTGACATTCGCCCTTTCCTCTTCGTGGGTGAGGAGCCGCACCAGGTAGCGGCCGATGGTTCGTCCCCGGGCTTGCCATTGAATGAACTCGGGTACGATGCGTTCGCCCATGACCAGATTGGTCAGAGAGTAGGTCCGGGTCCGGACCAGAAGACGGGCGAATATCCATGTCGGCCACGACATCCGGTAGACCATGGCGAAGGGAACGCGCAGCAACGTGGCTTCCAAAGTTGAGGTCCCACTTTTGATTATGGCACAGTCGGTCCGGGGCAGGACCTGGGCCGTGTCCTCCTCCCGGAACTCCAGAGGCAAGGGCTTGCCCCGCCTCCCCAACCAGCCTCGGTAGACTTTCTTCAGTTCCTCCAGCGGAAGGTCCGGAGCCTTCACCACCCAGTATCGCGCCTGGCAGCGGCGGGAAGCGTAGCGGGCCGCGTCCAGCAGGCGTGGAAAGATCCGCCGCACCTCCTGGATCCGGCTGCCCGGCAGCAGGGCCACCAGGGGCTCCTCCTGCGGGCCGGACCCGGCTCCGGGCACCACTTCCCGAAGCCGCTCCAGAGACGGATTCCCCACGTAGCGAGCGTTGACGCCCCGGCTCCGAAAGTACTCCTGCTCGAAGGGAAAGACGGCCAGCACCAGGTCCACGTCCCTCCGAAGCTGGCGGACGCGCGAAGAACGCCATGCCCACACCTGGGGTGCAATGAAATATACGACCGTCACGCCCGCCTGTTTCAAACGGCGGGCCAGCCTCAGATTGAAATCGGGAAAGTCGACCAGGATGGCGAGCCGGGTCCGGCGCAACCGGACCTCCCGGAGAATGTTCCGATACAGCTTCCAATAGCTGGACAGGTTTCCGGCCGCCTCCCAGGGACCGATGGCGGCGAGTCTGGAGACGTCCTCCAGCAGGTCGACGCCCGCCTGGGACATCTGTCGGCTGCCGCTCCCGAACCACTGGATCCGGACACCGGAGCTGAGCCGGTCGACTTCCCGGACCAGCGCCGCGGCATGCTGTTCGCCGGAGGTTTCTCCGGCCACCACCAGAACGGAGACTCTTGGAATCACATCCATTGGACTGGACGGGGCGCCGGAAGTTTCACGCGGCCGTGAGATTTCGCGGCAGAGTCATACCGGCCTCCGGCGAACGCCGGTGACGGGCGGTCCCGTCCGGCGGTCGGAAACCGCCGCTCCGCGCTACCGGATCCGCTCGCGGATCCAGCCTCCCCCCAGGACCCGGTCACCCTGGTAGAAGACCGCTGCCTGACCGGGCGAGACCGACATCTGAGGAGCATCGAAGACGACACGCGCCACTTCTGCTCCGTTCTCCCCTGCCGCCGCCGGGCAGTGGATCTCCGCGGCGGCCTCGGCGTGCCGGGAACGGATCTTGACCGAGGCTCGGACCGGGCCCCGGGGCGTCCGTCCCGAGATCCAATGGACGCGCTCGGCCACCAGTCCCCTGCTGAACAGCTCCTTCTTGTAACCGACGATGACGGCGTTCCTGGGCCGGTCCAGACGCAGAACGTACAGGGGCCGGGGATGCGAGATGCCCAAACCCCGCCTCTGTCCCACCGTGAACCGGAACAGCCCCCGGTGCGTCCCCACCCTCGAGCCGTCCGCCATGAGCACCGGTCCCGGACGCTCCTGCTCCTGCAGGACCGGCAGAAACCCCTGATCCACCTCTCCGGCCTGCCGGCGAATGAAATCCGTGTAGTTGCCTCCGGAGACGAAACAGATTTCCTGGCTCTCCGGCTTGTCGGCCGTGACCAACCCGTTGGCGCGGGCGATGCCACGAACCGCGGCCTTGGGATACTCGCCCACGGGAAACAGCGTCCGGGCCAACTGATCCTGGGTGAGCTCGAACAGGAAATAGGACTGGTCCTTGTCCGGGTCCCGGGCCTTCAGGAGCAGGTGGCCGTCTTCTTCGTCGCGGCCCGCCCGAACGTAGTGACCCGTGGCCACCTTCCGGAGACCGATCTGACGAGCGAAGTCCATCAACCGGTCGAACTTGACGAACGTATTGCAGAGCACGCAGGGAGACGGAGTCCTGCCCTCCAGGTACTCTCCGATAAAGGTCCTGATGACCTTTTCCCGAAAGACCCTCTCCATGTTGACGACGTAGAAGGGGACCGCCAACCTTTCGGCCACCCGTCGCGCGTCGTAAGTGTCGTCCAGCGAGCAGCAACGCCCGGACCGGACCGCCGTACCCTGCGGGTCCTTGCGGTGGTCCCACAAGCGCATGGTGCATCCCACGATGTCGTAGCCCGCGTCCTTGAGCAGGACCGCGGCGGCAGAGCTGTCCACACCGCCGCTCATGGCCAGGAGGATCCGCTCCATGGTTGCCAGCCGCTCCTCTTCTTCGTTCCGATTCTATTAAGACCAGAGGAACCCGCGCGAGATGATCTCGACCTGCGAGTGGTTCACCGGCACGTCATAAGGATCGACGTCCCCGGCGCGGGGCCGGAACCCGACGTCGATGCGGCCGAAGCGATACCGGAGGTCGTCACGAAACGACTCGACCATCTCGTGGAGATCGCGGTCCGTCCTGCCGCCGCCGGGGCCTTTTCGGACCGCCGCTTGGTCGTCGCGAAGAGGCAGGCGATCCCACTCCTGGGCCAAATCGGAGAACAAGCTCCGGACCGTCGCCAGACGCCGTTCGCGGAGCATGTCCACCGAGCTCTCCTCGGCCACCATCTTCATCATCGCCGTCTTGAGCTCGATGACCCGGCGCAGGAAGACATCCCTCAACTTTTCCCGCTGCAAGACCTGTTCCCGGACCTCTCTCTGATGGCAACGTTCGAGAAATTCCTCGCGGCTCTCGCCGGGTCTCGAGTAGAGATCCAATTCGACGTTCTTCCAGATCCGGGGCCGGTAGTGATGGATCGAGTGCCGAATGATCATGTTGTCGGCGAAATCCGGCCAATCCAATTCTCTCGGGGGATCGAACTCCTCGATCTGGTCGGGATTCACGGGCGCGACCATGTCCGGCGTCCAGTGGAGATCGGCGGCGTCCAGCCATCCGCCGCAGAAAAATTCCGTGCTGGAGGCCCGAAAACCGGACCTGACGTCCTGGACATCCTGCCGCACCAGGAACAACAGTGAAGGAGCGGTCACCTCGCTCGCGCCAAGTCGCCGGTAGTGTTTCAAGATGGATGCCCGCCGCCGCGAATTATAGCACGGGGACGGATCCCGGCCGGGAGCCTGCGAGTCCCGTGACTGTCTGATTGACAGACATCCGGTGTCCAATGTTTTTACATCTTGTATCTCGTTGAAACCTTGGGACTTACCTCGATTCCTGCCCTGGCCGACTGTCCATCCGGTTGACGGTCCCCTTTCTGGGGACTGCCCGTAACTTCAAGAAATACAACGGTTTCCGTGTTTGGCACGCGTCTTGCACCAGGAATGCGGCAGAAGGAGGTGTTCATGAGAGCTTACGCTGCGAAACCGGAATCTTGGGAGGGACGGCTGATCGCGGGAATCCGAAACGGGGACGAGGAAGCCTTCCGGGAACTCTTCAGGCGATTCCAGGGCAACGTCTATGGCACGGCGATCCGCATCCTCAAGGATGAGCAGGCTGCCTGGGACGCCCTCCAGGAGACCTTCGTCAACATTCACAGGGCGTGCCGCAAATTCCGGGGCGATTCCAAGCTGAGCACGTGGATCAACAGAATCGCCATCAACGTCTGCCTGGAGACGATCCGGCGGAACCGGAAGCATCGCCGCAACCTGGACGGGGACGTTTCGGAATGGGTCCACCTGGAGGACGCTTCCCAGCGGACTCCGTTCGAGGAACTCCGGCGCACGGAGATCAAGAGGCGGGTCCGGACCGCCGTTTCGGACCTCAACGAACGCCACCGCAAGGTGGTCTGGCTGCATGACCTGCAAGGTTTCACCATCCGCGAAATCGCCGAATCCCTGAAAGTCGCCGAAGGCACGATCAAGTCGCGCCTGTTCTACGGGCGCCGTCAACTGCGCCAACGCCTCGAGGCCGCCTGAGCTTCGCCGGCGTCCGTCGCCGCGGCCTCCCCCCGGCCGCGGCGACTTCCTCCTTGGGGAGGAAGAGGAGGGGGGGGACTGGCGTCCCCCTAACCTACCCTGGGCGGCAGGGATGCCGCCGCTCCATAACGTTTCAGCTTGGAGATGATGGTCTGACGGCTCACCTGGAGCGCTTCGGCGGCGCGGCTCCGGTTGTTGTCGTGGACGCGGAGGGCCTCCAGGATGAGCTCGCGCTCCAGTTGGGCCAGCCTCTGCTTCAAGGACCCCTGGTCGGGACCCGATTCGGGCGGAAAGGAGATCCTCCCCGACAGCGCCGAAGGTGAGATGGGCCGGTCCGGCTCGGCCAGAATGACCAGCCGCTCCACCTCGTTCTCCAGTTCCCGGACGTTGCCGGGCCAGGAATAGCTTCGGAGCACTTCGAGAGTGCCTGGTTCGAAACGGCAGCCGAACTTGTTCAGCCGCCGGCAGGAACGTTCCAGAAAGAACCGGGCCAGCACGTCCACGTCCTCCGGCCGGGCCCTGAGGGGAGGCACCATGACGGTGAAGACGTTGAGGCGGAAGTAGAGATCCTGCCGGAAGCGGCCCTCGGCGACCTCCCGGCTCAGATCGCGGTTTGTGGACGCCACCACGCGGACGTCGATCTTCCTGGGGGCTTCGGCGCCCACCGGAAAGATCTCGCTCTCCTGGAGCGCCCGGAGCAGCTTCACCTGAAGGTCCAACGGCGCCTCTCCCACCTCGTCCAGGAAGATCGTTCCGCCGTCGGCCAGCTCGAAGTACCCCTTCTTTTCCTCCGTCGCACCGGTGAAGGATCCCTTCCTGTGACCGAAAAACGCACTCTCCACCAGGTCCGCCGGGACGGCGCCGCAGTTGACCGGCACGAAGGCTTCGTTCGCCCTGGGGCTCCGGTCATGGACGTACCGCGCCAGAAGCTCCTTTCCCGTTCCGGTCTCCCCCTGCAGAAAGACGGTGGAACTGGTGGGGACCACGCGGTCCAGCGAACCCAGCAGCGCCTTGATGGCGCGGCTGCGGTAGACAAGGCGGGGCTTGGAGTCTTCCAGGAGCTGCTTTTCCTCCCGCAGCTTCAGATTCTCCGCTTCGAGACGGCTGTTGATCCGGTGGAGCTCCCTTCCGAGACGCTCCTGCTCCCGCTTCAACTCCCAGCGGCCCAACTCCTGTTTCACCACCTTCCGCAGAGATCCGGGATCCCAGGGCTTGGTGATGTAGCGATGGACGTGCCCCTGGTTGATGGCGTCCATCAGGTCCTCGGACTCGGTGTATCCGGTGAGAATGATCCGCACCGTGCCCCGCCGGATGTGAAGCGAACGATGCAGCAGCTCCACGCCGGTCATGCCCGGCATCCTCTGGTCCGTGATCACGGCCGAGACCTCCCTCTGCCGCAGCAGGTCCAGAGCCTCCCGGCCGGAGGCGGCCTCCAGCACCTCGTAGTCGTTGATGAAGGTGCGGCGCAGCTTCTGAAGATTGCCCGCCTCGTCGTCGACCACCAGCAATGAGTGCCTGTCGTTCATGATTTCAGGGGAAGCCGGACGCAGAAACGGGTGCCGCGCCCGACTTCGCTCTCCACTTGGATGGAACCTTGGTGCTGCTGCACGATCCCATAGCTGATGCTCAGACCCAGTCCCGTGCCCTGACCCACGGCCTTGGTGGTGAAAAAGGGCTCGAAGACCTTCCCCAGGTGCTCCTTCCTGATCCCGGAACCGTCGTCCTCGATCTCGATCACCGCCTCTCCGTTGTCCGCGGAAGTCCGGATCCGGATCTCTCCGCGATCGGGAATGGCCTGGCAGGCATTGGAGAGCACGTTCATGAAGACCTGGCTCAGGCGCCCCGGGTGGCAATCCACCGGGGGCACGTCGCCATACTCCTTTTGGATTCGGATCCGGTCCCGGTATTCGTTGTGCAGCAGGTTCAACGCCAGATCCAGCGGCTCCTGGATCGGCACCCGCTGCGTCTTGTCCACGTCCATCCTGGAGAAGGTCCTCAGGTCTCCGATGATGGCGTGGATTCGCTCGGCGCCCTCCTCGAAACTGTCCATCAGCCGGTCGAGATCCTCGATGACGAAGTCGTAATTGATCCGCTGCCGCAGCGCATCGAGCGTCTCCCGATCGTCCGGCTGGAGGCCGGAATGGCTGTCGTAGAAGCGGATCACCTCTTCCAGCTTCTGAACGTACTGGCGCAGGAAGTCGGTGTTGCCGTAGATGAAGTTCAGGGGATTCTTGATCTCGTGGGCGATGCCGGCGACCAGTTGGCCCAGCGACGCCATCTTCTCGCTCTGCACCAGTTGCACCTGGGTGTCCTTGAGCTCCTGGTACGCCTTCCGGACTTCCAGGCCGGTCCGCTCCAGCTCGCTGGTCCGCTTCCTGACCTTCTCTTCCAGGCTGCGATTGAGCTCGATCAGGGCGTGGCTCCGATCCTGCAGCGACTGGGCCATTTCATTGAAGGTCACCGCCAACTCGCCGATCTCGTCCCGGGAGGCCACCCGCACCCGCTGGTCCAGCTCGCCGCCGGCCAGAACGCGAGCGCCCCGGGTGAGCCGCTTGACCGGGACGGTGATGCCCCGGGCGATGGAGTAGGTCAGCAGCCCCACCAGCAGGGCGGTCAACGAGACGGCTCCCATCAGCACCTGCTTCAGGTCCTGCACGGGGGCGAAGATGTCCTCGTCGTTGATGCCCACACCGCAGATCCACTGGAAAAAATCGTGATTCACCACCGCCAGGCCGCTGATCTTGGAGGTGCCGGGGGGGTACTCGTAGTAGAAGTGGGTGGCGCCGCCGGAGATGGCGTCCTGGAGGTCTTCGAGACCGTGGTCCTCCCCCAGACGCGACCCGTAGTTGTCCACCAGGGGAACCCGTCCCCCTCCCGAGCCCGGCCGGTTCCTCCGGTACTTGTGTCCGATGACGGTGTTCACGTCCTTTCCGAAGAGAAAGGCGTATCCGGAGGTCAGGGAGCGCTGTTCCAGGTCCTCCTCGATGCTGTCCAGAATCGCCTGGACGTACTCCCAGTTCATATAGGCCAGGATCCCTCCCAGCAGCGCGCCTTCCTCCGAGGTGAAGGGAGCCGCGAATCCGATGGATCTCTGGCGGGCGATGTCGTCGTCCTGATAGGAGTAGAGTTGACGGATCAGAGGCGAGGCGTGCCAGTCGAGGTAGCCGAATCGCCCTTGGCGGACCTCCTCCAGCCAACTTCCGTCCCCGGTGTAGGAAAGCAGGCTCTGTCCCCGCAGGCGCGCCAGGCGTTTCGGGTCCAGAGACACTCCCACGGCGTTCCGGTCGATGCTGCTGGTCCAGAGCACACGGCCCTCCGTGTCGAACAGAACCAGCAGGTCGTAGACCTCGTGCACCACAACCAACTGGTTCAACAACAAGGTGGGAGGGTCGGTGCGCCGGACCAGATAGTCTCCCAGTTCCCGGTAGAGGGTCATGGAGACGGTCTCTTCCTTCTTCTCCAGGATCGAAAGCAGGATGTTGTCGGCGATGCCTTGGGCGACCTGCTCCAGGTAGAGGACGGTCCGGTCCTGGGTGATCTGCTCCTTGGCCTGGTAGTAGGCGAAGATGCAGATGGCGGCCAGCGGGATCACCGCCAAGGGGAGAATGAAGAGGACCAGTTTGTGCCGGAGGCTTCTCACGGGGTTCCCTTCGATGTCCAGAACATGGACAGTTCAGTGGTAAATTTTACTACGTTTGGTCGCTGGAAGTGTAGAGGGGGGACTCCGTCCCATAAGCGTTAAGTTATTCGATCTCAGATGATGTATAATAGAAGGCATGAGCAGTGTTGAGCTTAATAAGGCTCGTATACAGGAGGACTGGGAGTTGCTCGTGTCGTTTCTGCCTGACAACTGGCAGGACCTGGCAACCGAGACCGGGGCGCTGAAGGGCCTGCGCAAGAACAAGTCCGCGGAGAACTTGCTGCGCGTGCTGCTGTTGCATCTCGGTTGCGGGCACTCGTTGCTGGAGACAGCTGTCCGTGCCCGCCAGGAGGGACTGGCCGAACTGTCCTCGGTGGCGCTGTGGAATCGGCTGCGGAAGTCGCAGGCGTGGCTGCGCTCACTATGCCTGGAACTGTTTCGGGAGCGAGGCTTGGAATTGTCCGAAACCGGGGGCTTGCAGGTGCGGGCGCTGGATGCGACGACGGTCAAGGAGCCGGGTAAGACGGGGGCGCTGTGGCGCGTGCATTACAGCGTTCGGCTGCCGTCGCTGGCCTGCGACTTCTTCCGGCTGACCGCCACGAAAGGGACTGGCACGGGGGAGAGCTTCATGCAGTTCCCGATCCAGGCCGGCGATTACCTGCTGGCAGACCGGGGCTACTCGACGGCGCCGGGCCTGCGACATGTGGTGCAGTCGGGCGGGCTGGTGACCGTGCGTGTGAATACGGGCTTGCTGGTGTTCGAAACGACCGACGAACAGCCGTTTGATCTACTGGCGGAGGTGGGGACACTGTGGCGTGCCGGCAGGATCGGCTCTTGGGATGTCCGGGTGGTGGATGCGGCTGGTGTTGTGGCCACGGGGCGGATCTGCGCGCTCCGCAAGACCCAGGAGGCGATCCGGATCGCCCAAAAGGGCCTGCGCCGGACGGCTGCGAGGAAGGGCAAGCAGCTGCAGCCGGAAACACTTGAGTACGCCAAATACGTGATCGTGTTTACGACCTTCCCGGCAACCGAGTTCAGCGATGTGGAAGTGCTCAATTGGTATCGCACGCGCTGGCAAGTCGAATTGGTGTTCAAGCGTTTCAAGTCGCTGGCAGAATTGGGCCATCTGCCCAAGCATGACGAGCTAAGCGCCAGGGCTTGGCTGTACGGCAAGCTGTTCGTGGCTCTGCTGGTTGAAAAACTCATCGGCCACGCCCGCGTTATTTCCCCCTGGGGATACCACTTGGAGTCGGAGACGGCCTCCGAGCGCTTGGCGCGACTTCCAGTTCATGCTGAACCAGGTCAAACGGTCCATTGAACCGTCCATGTCCTTGTCGCAAACGTTCAGCCAATGGAATACGATATCCGAACAGCTTGCAGACCCACCTAGGAAGCGCAAGCCTCAGCTAGCCGCATACTTTGACTAGCAGAACAATAACTTAACGCTTATGGGACTCCGTCCCCCCTTCACCCCCCCTGTCGGCGACAGGAATGTCGCCGCTCCTACCTCTTCGGCGACAGGAATGTCGCCGCTCCAGTCGCCGATCCAGTCGCCGATCCTCCCGCTATCGGCGATTAAAAGGCGCGGCTCCGGACGGTGATGTGGTCGATCCATTCGAGGTCGGGCTGGTAGCCGATCCCGGGGTCCAGGGAGGGGGTAATGGTCCCGTCCGGGTCGACTTCGATGGGGGGCCGGGCCGTGTCCCGGTGGAAATAGCGGCGGCTGGCCGAGACGTCGCCGGGGAGAGTGAAGTTCTCCAGAGTGGAGAGCGCCACGTTGTGGGCGCGCCCGATGCCGGTCTCCAACATCCCTCCGCACCAGACCGGGACGCCCCGGGCCTGGCAGACATCGTGGACCGCCATGGCCTCGGTGTGTCCGCCCACGCGTCCCATCTTGATGTTGACGATGCGGCAGGCTCCCACGGCGATGGCGTGGTCCGCGTCCCGCCGGTGGCGTATCGATTCGTCCAGGCAGATGGGGGTCCGGAGCCGGGCCTGGAGCTCCACGTGCCGGAAGACGTCGTCGTACTCCAACGGCTGCTCCATCATCAGCAGGTCGAACTGGTCCAGTTCGGCCAGGTGGTCGAAGTCTGCCCGGTTGTAGGCGGAGTTGGCGTCCACCATGAGGGAGATTCGGGGAAAGCGCTTGCGGACGGCGGCCACGATCCGGACGTCCCAACCCGGCTTGATCTTGATCTTGATCCGCTGGTACCCGGCCTCCAGCTCCTGCTCGATCTTGCTCAGGAGAACGTCGGGGTGATCCTGGATGCCGATGGAGACCCCGCACGGGATCGGGCGGTGGCGCCCCCCCAGGAGCTCCCACAGGGGCATGCCGGCCGCCTTGGCCTGGAGGTCCCAGAGTGCGGCCTCCAGACCGGCCTTCGCCATGGGATGCCCCCGGACCGAACGGACCCGGCGTGGAAACTCGTCCGCGCGGCTGAAGCGGACGCCCAGCACGCGGGGGACCAGGAACCGGCTCAGGACCGGCCAGGCGGTGTCCACCGTCTCATAGCTGAATCCGGGCGCGTCGTCGGCGACACACTCGCCCCAGCCGGAGAGTCCGTCCGCCAGGACCTCCACCAACAGGACCCGGCGGCCATGGATCCGCCCGAAGCTGGTCTCGAAGAAGTGGACGAGAGGAAGGCTGACTTCCCGAACGATCACCCGCTCCAGCTTCACGCTTTCTCCTCTTCTCCTTCCGCTTTCCCGCCTCCTCTGCTCCCCCATCCTCCCCCGCCGGGAGTCTCGATCCGGACGGCTTGTCCGGCCGAGAGTTGGAGAGACACCTTGCCGGCGAGGTTTCTGCGGCGGCCCCGGACCACCAGGTAGTTCCGGCCCTTCTTCCCGGCCTCCCCTCCGTTGAGTCCATAGGGAGGGTTGACCCGCCTCTCCGAGAGAATCGTGGTAGTGCAGTCGGCCAAGGCCTCCAGGGTCCGGACGATTCCGTCCCCCCCTCGATACCTGCCCTTGGCGCCGGACCCGTACCTCAATCGATACTCCCGAACCCGAAGCGGGAAATCGTACTCCAAGGCTTCGATGGGCGTGTTCAACGAGTTGGTCATGTGGGTGTGCACGCCGCTGGTTCCGTGTCCGGCCGGGCCGGCCCCCATGCCGCCCCCGATGGTCTCGTAGTAGGAGAAGGGTTGGCCCGTGTCGGGGTGGAGGCCGCCGATGGTGACGTTGTTCATGGTGCCGCTGCTGGCGGCGGGAATCTGCTCGGGAAGGGCCTGGGCCAGGGCCCGGAGCAGGACGTCCACGATCCGCTGGGAGGTCTCGACGTTGCCGCCGGCCGTCGCCGCCGGGAAACGGGCGTCCACCACGCTTCCCTTCGGCGTCAGGACGCGTACCGAGCGCATCAGCCCGGCGCTGGCCGGAGCATAGTCGGGAGCCAGGCAGCGGAGGACGTAGTAGACGGCGGACCGGGTGACGGCTCTGACGGCGTTGAGGCAACCGGGAATCTGGGGAGCCGATCCGGCGAAATCGATCTTCAAGGAATGCCCGGCGACCCGGACGCTGACGCGAATCGGGACCGGCTCCGATCCCTCGCCGGGGCCCGCCTCGTCCAACAGGTCCTCGGCCGCGTAGCGCCCGTCCGGGATCCGGCCAATGGTCTGACGCATGATCTTCGCCGAATAGTCCTGGAGAGCCCGGCAGTACTTTTCCACCTCGGCCCTGCCGTTCTTTTCGACCAGCACCCGGAGCCGCTTGTCGCCGACTCTCAGCGACCCCACCTGGGCGGCCAGATCCCCTTCCCGCTCCAGGGGCGTGCGGACGTTGCTCAGCAGCAGGCGGAGCAGGTCGACGTTCAATCGGCCCCGCCGGTAGAGCTTGGACGGCGGAACCCGGATTCCCTCCTGGAAAACATCCCGACTCAGGGGCATGGAGCCGGGGGACATTCCCCCCACGTCCGCGTGATGGGCGCGAACGGCCACGTAGAAGACGGGGCGGGCGAACCCGTCCGAGGGTTCGAACACCGGCGCCACCATGGTGAGATCGGGGAGATGGGTCCCCCCGGCGAAGGGGTCGTTGAGGATCACCACGTCGCCCGGCTGCAGGGGTTCATGGTCGAGAGCCGCCTGGACCGACATGGGCATGGAGCCCAGGTGCACCGGCATGTGGTCCCCCATGGCCACCAGTTGCGCCTTCGAGTCGAAGAGCGCGCAGGAATAATCCCGGCGCTCCCGGACGTTGGACGAATAGGCCGTTCGGCGGAGCGCGGTCCCCATCTCCTCGGGGACCGAGGTCAGGAGATGCCGGTAGACCTCCAGGCGGACAGGATGAATACGTTTCGCCACGGGGCCAAAGATACCATCGCAGGGGCACCCCTTGCGTGTGTGGGTGCCCTCTTCGACGCCCGGCCCGTGCCCCTTCCCCTACGCCGGTTTCAAAGCAGCGAGGAGCCGGGAGTGAGAGGGTGGCTGCTATAATTCGCGGTTCCCATGCGGCGACTCGTCCTCACCTTGCGAAAGATAACATCGTAGGGGCACCCCTTGTGGGTGCCCTCTTCGACGCCCGGCCCGGGCCCCTTCCCCTACGCCGGTTTCAAAGCAGCGAGGAGCCGGGGGTGAGAGGGTGGCTGCTATAATTCGCGGTTCCCATGCGGCGACTCGTTCTCACCTTGCGGATGATCAAGTTCGAGCACACCGTCTTCGCCCTGCCCTTTGCATTTCTGGGAGCCCTGCTGGCCCAAAGGGGGCTTCCCGCTGGAGAAACCTGCATCTGGATCGTGGGAGCGATGGTGGGCGCGAGAAGCGCGGCCATGGCCTTCAACCGGCTGGTGGACCGGCGCCAGGACCGGCTCAATCCCCGGACCGCCGGGCGGGAGCTGCCGCAGGGACTGCTGAATCCCGGCTTCGTCATCGGCTTCGTTCTGGCGTCCGCGGGGCTCTTCTTCTTCTCGGCCTGGAGGTTGAATGCGCTGGCCCTGCTGCTGTCGCCGGCGGCCCTGGCCATCGTCCTGCTCTACAGCTATACGAAGAGGTTCACCTCGCTGTCCCACCTGTTCCTGGGCCTCTCCCTGGCCATCGCGCCGGTCGGAGGTTGGGTGGCGGTGCGGGGAGAGCTCGCCCTGGAACCGTTCTACCTGGCGGCGGGCGTTCTGCTCTGGGTGGCCGGCTTCGACATCATCTATTCCTGCCAGGACGAGGAATTCGACCGCCGCATGGGCCTGTACTCGATCCCGGGCCGCCTGGGCGTGGCCGCGGCCCTGAAGGTCTCGGCGCTGCTGCACGCCGCCATGGTGGCCGTCCTGGGCTACGCCTTCTACTCCTCCGGTCTGGGCCTTCTGAGCTGGGCCGGCCTCGTACTGGTGGCGGCCGCCCTGATCTACGAACATCGAATCGTCAGTCCTTCCGACCTGAGCCGGATCAATGCCGCGTTTTTTACGGTCAACGGCGTTATCAGTCTAGGGCTGCTTCTGTTCGTAGGTCTGGATCTATGGCTGTTCCGGTAGGCGAATCTCCGACCCTGACATTGGACCTCTCCGCACAAGCCCGGCCGGGAGACACTTCTCTCCCGCCGGACGGGCGGGAGCCTGTGGTCCGCATGGTGGACCTCATCGTCTTCGACGCCATCGGCAAGAGAGCCAGCGACATCCATCTGGAGACCTACGACGGAGAATTCCGGATCCGCTACCGGATCGACGGGGTCCTTTATCCGGTCGCCTCCCCTCCCCTGGCTCTACGGGATGCCCTGGTCTCCCGGGTCAAGATCCTGGGCGACCTCGACATCGGCGAACGCAGGCTTCCTCAGGACGGCCGAATCCGGATGAAGGTTCCGCAGGCCGGAGAGGACCGGGAGATCGATCTCCGCGTCTCCTCACTCCCCACCATATTCGGAGAAAAGCTGGTGTTGAGGATCCTGGACCGGGAGCGCCTCCCGCGCAAGCTGGCGGACCTGGGGATGGAGGAGGCCTCCCTCGACCGGATGAGGCGGGCCCTGCGCAGATCCCACGGAATCGTGTTGGCCACCGGCCCCACCGGCAGCGGGAAGACCAGCACCCTCTACACCTGCTTGTCCCGCCTCAACGGTCCCGGATTGAACATCAACACCGTGGAGGACCCGGTGGAGTTCAACCTTTCGGGAATCAACCAGGTCCAGACCAAGGACTCGGTGGGCCTGGGCTTCGCCACGGCGCTCAGGGCGCTGCTTCGACAGGACCCGGACATCCTCATGGTGGGGGAGATCCGGGACCGGGAAACCGCGGTGATCGCCATTCGCGCCGCCATCACCGGACACCTGGTGTTGAGCACACTGCATACCAACGACGCCGCGTCGACGGCAGGCCGCCTGCTGGACATGGGGATTCCTCCGTTTCTCATCGCCAACTCGGTGAACCTGGTGTGCGCCCAACGGCTGGTGAGGAGGCTGTGTGGAGAATGCAGGGAGCCGGACCGGTCCCCGGTTCCCATCCTGGACCCGGCCGGAACCGAGCCGGACCCGATCCTCAAGATCCCGCGCTTTTGCGCCCGGGGTTGCCCCTCCTGCCACGGCACAGGCTACCGCGGTCGGATCGGACTTTTCGAGGCCATGGAGGTGACGGAAACCATCCGGCAACTGATCCTCCGGAGAGCCGACGCCGCCAGGATCCGGAAACAGGCGGTCAGCGAGGGGATGATCACCCTGCGCGACAGCGGACTGGAGAAAGTCCGCGCCGGCGTCAGCACCGTGGAGGAGGTGCTCAAGGCGACGCACCTCGCTTGAACCGAGGAACATGCGGATGGACCAGACGCGTCCCACAGGACAGATCCTGAACCTGTTGCAGTTGGCCCACGACTCCGGCGCCAGCGACCTGCATCTGATTCCCGGTTCCGTCCCCTGCCTGCGCGTCCACGGCCGGCTCGTGGCCGCGAACCATCTCCAACCGGACCTGGAGGAGACACGGAATCTGGCCTACGGCATCATGTCCGACCGGCAGAGGTCCCGCTTCGAACGTCTCCGGGAGATCGACTTCAGCTTCGAGGTGGAGGGGCTGTCCCGATTCCGCGCCAACGTCTTCACCCGCCGCGGGAAGACGGCGGCCGTCGTGCGGCTGATCCCGATTCAGGTCAAACCGCTGGAGGAATTGGGCCTGCCCGCGGTTGTGGAGCGTCTGGCCGGCCGGCCCCACGGCCTGATTCTGGTGGCCGGCTCCTCCGGCAGCGGCAAATCGACCACGCTGGCGGCTCTCATCGACCGAATCAATCGAAGCCGGGCCAAGCACATCATCACGATCGAAGACCCCATCGAATTCGTGCACGACAACCACATGAGCGTCGTCAGCCAGAGGGAGGTTCCGGGGGACTCCCCCTCCTTCGCGTCGGCGCTCCGCATGGCCCTGCGGCAGGACCCCGACGTGGTCCTGGTGGGGGAGATGAGGGATACCGAGACCATCGAGACCACCCTCCGGCTGGCCGAAACGGGGCACCTGACCCTTTCGACCCTTCACACCCGATCGGCCCCCGACACCATCGGGAGAATCCTGGACATGTTTCCCGCCGATCAGCAGGGACGGATCCAATCCCTTCTCTCCTCGGTCCTGGAAGGAATCGTCTGCCAGGCCCTGATTCGGCGCCGGGACGAGCCGGGGCGCGTGGCAGCGGCGGAAGTCCTGGTTCCCAATCCGGCCATCCGCAACCTGATCCGCGAGCACAAGCTCCACCAGATCCGCTCGGCCATGCAGACGGGCCAGTCCGGAAGCGGAATGCGCACCCTGAACCAGAGTCTGGCCGAGCTGTTCCGCGAGGACCGAATCTCCTACGAGGCCTGCCTGGAGGTCTCGCCGGACACCGCCGATCTGCGGCGGTGTTTGGACCGGCGGCTGGAGCGGCGTGTTTCAGGCGCCGACAGAGGGGGATAGGGGGGACGGCAGTCCCACTTGTACGCTCCCCAACCGCCGCACTTTCGGGTAAGCGCCGGCTGCTTCGACGAGCATGAATCGACGGCAGTGGTCAACAAGGCTTGGAAACACTCGTTTCCATCCTCTTGCGAATGTGGTCGCGTATGTCCGCAGCAACTTCAAGCACTTCCAATGGAGCTGGAACTGTCTCCCCGGCCTGCTGACGCAACGCAACGACGAGCGGCGCCATAGCCTCAGATTTCGCCTCGTCGGCCGTCATTATCTCGACAATCTCCTGCACCTGCGCACCGGTTGCGATCAAGGTTGGCACAACGCGTAGCATGGCTTGCATTGAATCTTCGTTGGAGGGGCCGAAAGCTGCATATGCGGAGATGAAAGCGTCCATGGCAGCTCGACGCCTATTCTGGACCAGTCGCGCCACAGCCCGTACACACCATGCATGCAACTTGAACCAACTTATGCCGTCTCCGTCCAAATCACCAAATTCTCGTTCGAGTTCTTCGCAATCCTGGAGAGCTTCTTCTGCGCGACCGACCTCGGCCAAACGCATAGCCCTGAGACTCAACGCTGTGGCAACCTGGATCCGGATACCGGACGGTCCGTCATCGAAACGGTCGACCACCTCGCCGTACGCCGCAATTTCTCTCCCACGATCACCCAGATCTCCAAGCCTGGCTCCTTTGCCGATCAAAGCCACAGCCACCGACCTTTGGAGTTCAATCTCACTACAGTCGGCGAAACGCTCGATGACCTTTTCATAAACGGCAATCGAACCCGCAGGATTGCCGCACCGCACAAGTGCATTTCCTTTTTTTAGCGATACGGAAGCCAACAGCACTTGGACCTCAAGACCATCAGGGTCCCCGAGTCGCTCGATTGCTTCATCGTAGGCTGCGACCGCCGCCTCGAATTCGCCGAGTTTTTCCTGTGCGGATCCTTTCTCGATCAACGCAGCAACGATGGCCCCTTGATATGGTGGTCGCTCAATCTTGCCAAAGCGCCGGATCACCTCATCACAGGTTGCGATTGCCGCCCGATATTCGCCGATCTCGAAGCGTGCACTTGCCCCGAGGACCAGGTTTTCAGCGAGTCGCTCCAAGTGCGCAGCGTTGTTGCTGTCGCCAATTCGGTTGACCATTTCC
Organism: Acidobacteriota bacterium; assembly: GCA_965116695.1. Classification (GTDB taxonomy): domain Bacteria; phylum Acidobacteriota; class UBA6911; order RPQK01; family JAJDTT01; genus JAJDTT01. The sequence continues at coordinate 3,873,952 of OZ220706.1, read as the reverse complement.
GTGCAAACGACAATCACGCCACGATAGTCCGCCAAGTGGTAGAGCGCCCAAGCCTTCATATGCAAAAGGTAGTCGATGATCCGTTCCGGAGAGCGATCCGGACCCGTCTCCAGCGAGGCGGCAAACTCGTCTACGATCTCGACGACCCTCTCGAATGACTCCTCCGTGAGTGCCGCATTGATCTCTTTCTCAAGATTCCATTCGGCCATGCTCCAATAACGCGCTGTAGCTTGGTCCGATACCATTTGAATGGCATTCCATTTCATTCCGGAGGCACCATCCTCAGTTGAAGGCCGGTTCGAGAGAGCCCGCGCAAATCCTTTGCGAAAGGCTGCTGATTCCGCCACCTCCGAAATGAGACGAGCGGACATGTCGTTCAGTTCTCCGGACCCGTAGAACGCCACCATGAAATGAATCAGGTCCCGTACGATGACGACGTCGCCGCGCTCGCGCCGCAACTTGAAGTAAATGCTGTACAGACGCTCTGCAGCGGCGTACCGGAGCTTCTTGCCGCGGCCTTCCCGGGTCACCACCCCCCGATTGACCAACCGCCCGAGCAAGGCCGAAGCGGTACGGATGTCCATTCGAGCCCTCGCTGCGATCTCGCCGGCACTCGACGGTCTCCAGAGGTCGAGCACCGACAGATAGACGCGACGTTCGGTCTTCGCCAAGGCGATCAGGTGGCCACGGAAATACTCGGTATGGTCGTCGATCAGCGTAACCAACTCTTCCATGAGCTGACGGAGAGAGCGGTGTCGACCAAATCCGGCTACGATCACCAGCAGACGGGGACTACCTCCGGTCAGAATCTCAAGTGGCCTGATCTCTCGGCCGCTCACAGTGTCGCCGCTGACGACCTGCCACAAGCGACGGCATTGCTCGGTCTGCAACGGTTCGAGGGCAACGATCCTGAAGAGCTCGAAGAATGGATGGCGTGCATCGTCCAGACCCCGAAAATGACTGGTGGCGGAACCCAACAGCATGATTTGGGGCTCGGACTGCAGAACCTCTCGAAGCATCCAGCCAAAATCGCGGTCCACATCCTGAGTTAACGACTGCAGGTTCTCGACCATGAGAACGAGCTTCCGGTCCAGCCGGTCTGCCGCCTCCAGGACCGCGGCCCGGGCAGCCTCCCCTAACGTTCCCTCACGCCAGCGGCCGGTCAGTCCCGCGTGGGTTTGGCGCAGTTGCCGCGCAAATTCGGAATCACTTGCGGAGACCTCCCTCGCCAAGTGGTACAGCGTCTCCAGCCAGAAATCCGCCATGTTGAAGATCTCCTGGCTCTCTTCCATGAAACGGACCGGCAGCATTCGGCCGGAGAGTTCGTCGTCGGTCCGAATCTCGGCGGCGGTGCGAGCCAACAACATGGTTTTTCCACGGCCACGTGGGGCAACGACGAGCACGTGTTGGCACGACGGAGACTCGATGTTTCCACGGAGGGTCTCAAGCACCGTGCCGAGTTCGCGGTTCCGGACGACGAATTGCTCAATGACCTCCTCGTCGGATTGAAACGTCCCCGGATTGAATTTTCGGATCGTCCGTTCAGTTGGGTTCACCGCGCTTCCCCCGATGATCTGTCTTTTCGCCGGCGGCTTGCGAGGGGAGAATGATGATCGTGAAAACGAGCGGCCCACCAGTCCCTCAGCAAGCGGGACGGAAAGCGAAACCCATCCTTGCCGGTTTCGAGATAGCCGTCGTGCGTCAAGACTTCCAGCACATCTGCGATACGCCCCCGTGCATCATCGACCACTACGGCATAAATGTGCGTGAGTTGTCTCCGCGCAGCTTTCGAAAACCTCCGCTGCGTAGAAGCCTCGGCGAGAATCTCCATGGCGATGGAGTAGCTCGTATCGTCCAGCCCGTCCTTGAGGCGTGTCTCGTAATGCACGAGGTCATTCTGCCCTGGAGGACCGAGGAGGTCGGTGCGATAGACCACGCTGACGTCATCTTCGGTTATCCATTCCCGTCCATGGATTGTGGCGAAATCCCGGAGGCGCGCGAAGAAGGACTGGACGTGGTGGGGAATCCCGATGCCGAGCGCCTCGTATACGGCACCTGGTACACCGTCCTCGAATCGCAATCCAGAGCATTCGGCAAGGCGCCGAAAACATGCGACACTGGTTTCACGGTCCCACGGGCCCAACCGAACGGGATCGAGATGGTTGATACGATCAGGGATGCCAAGCCTCGTTACGAGTGGACCGAGCCCGATGCTGCCGGACATGATGACGACCAGGGATCCGGCCTCGACTCTTTGAAGCTCGCTCCGCAGCCAACTGAGGAACTCGTCGACCCGTCGTGACCCATCTTCATGCCGAAGCATGCGTTTGAGAAAGATTGGTAGTTCGTCAATGACGAGAAGCACCGGCTTCTCGTGGGAGGCGCATGCTTGAAGCAATTCTCCTCCATGGCGCCGCCAACTTCCGGCATTCAGTCCGGCCCGGATCTTTACGCGAAAATCCAAGGCGCTGACTTCTTCCAGCCCTTCGGTCAGCCAGCGTTTCATCGCCGTGGCGAAACGTGACGAAATCGCGCGAACCGGATGCACCGCCCGTGCAATATCGGCGATCGCGTCCTCCGGACAGGTTGCTCCTTCGACATCGGTGAAAAGAAAGATCCAACCTTCGGCTTCGAGCCGCCGACCCAGTTCTCTGGCAATGCTGGTCTTTCCCATACGCCGCTGTCCCGTCAGCAATACATGGTTACCGTCACAGACGCGGGCTTTCAGTACCCGCAACTCGGATTCGCGATCGAAGAAATCGTCGCCGCTTACCCAGCGGCCCGTCGACAACCTCATTCCTTGGCCCTCACTCCGTGTACAAATTAGAACATTCAACAAAATTGTTGTCAACAATATTGTTGACAACAGGCGGAGGGGGCCGGAACGTCCGCTCCTACCCCCTGTGGTTCATTGTTTTCCGGTCCGCACTCGTTACCTGTATCAGTGGCTATTCCAGACGGGCGGGAGATTCGTCCCCGCCGCATAGCTCAGGCTCGAATCGGAAGGATCTCGACCCGGCAGTTGGCTCTGTTCACGCGGCAACTGTCGGTGATGCTGGGGGCCGGCGTCTCGCTGGTGACCGCACTGCAGAATCTGGCCCAACAGGAGGAGAACCGCGCCCTGGGCTCCACCCTGCGCCAGGTCCTTTACGACGTGGAATCGGGGTCGACGCTGGCTGCGGCGCTGGAGCGCCATTCCCGTGTCTTCGATCCCCTTTTCGTCAACATGGTCCGGGCGGGCGAAACCGGCGGATTCCTGGAGACCGTGTTCGAGCGGCTCACCCTGTTCCTGGAAAAGCGTCTCCAGTGGCGCAAGGCGGTGCTCTCGGCGTCGCTCTATCCGGCGGTCGTCATCGTGACTTCGTTCCTGGTTCTGGGCGTCATTCTGGTCTGGGTGATTCCGGTGTTCGCGTCCCTCTTCGCCAACCTGGACGTCCCCCTGCCCTTGCCGACGCGGATGGTCATGGGAGCCAGCGGGTTCCTGAGCCGGTGGGGACTGCTCCTGAGCCTGGTGGCGGGGACGGGGGCCGTATCGGGTGGATTCTATTTTCGGACGGCCAAGGGACGGATGCGGGTGGATGGAATCATCCTGGCGGCGCCGCTGTTGGGTCCGGTGACCACCCAACTTCTGACGGCCAATTTCGCACGGACCCTTTCCACGCTCCTCTCCAGCGGAGTCCCCATCCTGGATGCCATGGACCTGACGGCCCGGGCACTGGGAAACGGGCGGTTCCGGCAGACGGTGCTGGCGCTCCGGAGCGAGGTCGAGTCGGGGAGCGCCTTGGCGGACCCGTTCCGGCACAGCGGCCTCTTTCCCCGGATGGCGTCGGAGATCATTCGGATCGGCGAGATGACGGGCACACTGGACGACATGCTCTTGAAACTGGCGGTCTACTACGAGGAGGAGGCGGACACCAGCATCAACCGGTTTCTGGCCCTGCTGGAACCCATGATGATGCTGGTCCTGGGCATCGTCGTGGGCGGCATGGTGCTGTCCATGTATATGCCCATTTTCAGCCTGATGGGACGATTGTCCCAGATGTAGGGGATCTTTCCTCTTTCCTCATTTTCTCTCATGGATACGCGGGCGGCGACGTTTCATACTATGCAAGGATGAGACAGACAGCGAGGATGAAATAAAGATGCTCCGACGAACAAACCTCTTTCCGGTTTCCGGCTGCGGAAACCGGATCCGAAAGGAGTCCGGCAGCTCCGGCACTATGCCCTCTCACTCTCCCCAGAACGGAGCTGCCGGATTCTCTCTGATCGAACTGATGATCGTGGTGGCCGTGATCGGGATCATTTCCATTCTGGCGGTTCCGAATTTCATGCGCTCCCGCCTGTTCGCCAACGAGACCTCGGCCATTGCCTCGCTTCGGGTCATCGTCACCAGCGAGATCACCTATGCGTCCACCGTGGGAAACGGATCTTTCGGGAGTACGGACGAGCTCGTGGCGCAGGGGCTCATCGATGCGGCGCTGGGGTCCGGCACCAAGGACGGCTACAACCTGACCCTGACGGCGGACGGGTCCAGCGGGTTTACGGTCATTGCCGTTCCCGTCACGGTGGGCACTACGGGACAGCGGGGATTCTTCGCCGATCAGACTGGAGTGATCCGCTACAGCGCCGACGGATCGGCGCCGACCGCGGCCAGTCCCGTGCTGGGCACCGAGGCCGAGGCGGAAGAAGGGACCAGCGAAGAGTAAGCGGCGACATGGGGGGAGCGGCGTCGTCCCCGGCGCCGAACTGGAATGGCGCATTTTATGCGCCCAGTGTTCTTTCGCGGTGTTGCCAATTTGTGAGGAGTCGGCGCGTGAAACACGCCGTTCCAATCGGCGCCTGAAAGACGCCGCTCCAAATCGGCGCCTGAAAGACGCCGCTCCAGTCGGCGCGTGAAACACGCCGCTCCAAGTCGGCGCGTGAAACACGCCGTTCCAAGTCGGCGCGTGAAACACGCCGTTCCAAGTCGGCGCCTGAAACACGCCGCTCCAGTCGGCGCCTGAAAGACGCCGATCCAAATCGGCGCGTGAAACACGCCGCTCCAGTCGGCGCCGGGGACGACGCCGCTCCTACTTTCGGCCGGACGTGGTGGCGGCTCCGGACAAGAGGGCGGCGGCGGCTTCCCATTCCGGGTTGCGCACGACCTTCTCGGGCACGGGAAGGAGCTCCAGATCCTCCACCGGCGTCTCTTCCATCTCCCGGACAGGCCTCTCCACCTCGACGGCGCGATAGAGGTCCATGCCGGTCCCGGCCGGGATCAGCCGCCCCATGATCACGTTCTCCTTGAGTCCCCTCAAGTAGTCGATCTTGCCCCGGATGGAGGCTTCGGTCAGAACCCGGGTGGTCTCCTGGAACGACGCCGCGGAGATGAAGGAATCGGTGCTCAGAGACGCCTTCGTGATTCCCAGCAGCAGAGGGCGGCCCGTGGCCGGAGTCCCTTCTTCGCTGATGGACCGCTGGTTTTCCTCCTGGAAACGGAACCGGTCCACCTGCTCCTCCAGGAGAAACTCGGTGTCTCCCACGTCCACCACCTTGATCCACCGCATCATCTGGCGAACGATGACCTCGATGTGCTTGTCGTTGATGTTGACGCCCTGGAGGCGGTAGACCTCCTGGACCTCGTTCACCAGGTAGCTCTGCATCTCCTTCTCGCCCAACACCTTCAAGATGTCGTGAGAATTGCGGGGACCATCCATCAGGGCCTCGCCTGCCTTGACGAACTCGCCCTCCTGGACGTTGATATGGACGCCGCGGGGGAGCAGGTACTCGGCCCGGGTCTGGGCCGACTCGTTCTCGACCACGATCTTTCTCTGGCCGCGGGTGAAACCGGCATAGTGAACGACGCCGTCGATCTCGGTGATGACCGCCGTCTCCTTCGGCTTCCGGGCCTCGAAGAGTTCCACGACCCGGGGCAGGCCGCCGGTGATGTCCTTGGTCTTGGTGGTCTCTCTGGGGATCTTGGCCAGGATTCCGCCGGGAAAGATCTCGTCGCCCTGGTCCACCATGAGGTGGGCCTTGGAGGGGACCAGATAGGATTTGACGACCTTGCCCGCCTCGTCCCTGATCTGGATCTGGGGTTGGCGCTTTTCGTCGACGGCCTCGGTGATGACTTTCCGGGCCAGACCGGTCACCTCGTCCAGTTCCTCCTTCATGGTGACCCCTTCGATGATCTCGCGGAAGGCCACCTTTCCCCCGAATTCAGAAAGGATGGAGAAGGTGAACGGGTCCCACTCCACCAGCTTCTGGCCGGCCTCGATCTTCTGGCCGTCCTTAACCATGAGCCGGGCTCCGTAGACTACCGGGTAGCGTTCCTTCTCCCGGCCCCTGTTGTCCTGGACGATGAGGCTCCCGGTCCGGTTCATGGCCACCAGAAAGCCCTCTTTGTCGGTCACGGTCTGGATCTTCAGGAAGTGGACGCTGCCGTCGTTCCTGGCCTCCAGGGTCGACTGTTCCTCGATCCGGGTGGCCGCCCCTCCGATGTGGAAGGTCCTCATGGTGAGCTGCGTTCCCGGCTCCCCGATGGACTGGGCGGCCAGGACGCCCACGGCCTCGCCCAGGTCGACCATCTTCCCGGTGGCCAGGTTGCGGCCGTAGCACATGCGGCAGAGTCCACGTTTGGACTTGCAGGTCAGAACGGAGCGAATCATGACCTGCTCGATGCCGGCGGCCTGGATCAGAGCCGCCATGTTCTCGTTGATGGCCTCGTTGACGTTGACCAGGGTCTCACCGGTAAAGGGGTCCACCACCTTGTCCAGGGCGACCCGGCCAACGATCCGGTCGCGCAGCGGCTCGATGATCTCGCCGCCTTCCACCAGGGCCGTGACGAGGATGCCGTCGAGGGTGTCGCAGTCCTCCTCGGTAATGATCACGTCCTGCGCCACGTCCACCAGGCGCCGGGTCAGGTAACCCGAGTCGGCCGTCTTCAACGCCGTGTCGGCCAGACCCTTTCGCGCCCCGTGGGTGGAGATGAAGTACTGGAGCACCGTCAGGCCCTCCCGGAAATTGGAGGTGATGGGAGTCTCGATGATCTCTCCCGAGGGTTTGGCCATGAGACCCCGCATGCCCGCCAACTGGCGAATCTGCTGCTTGCTGCCCCGAGCTCCCGAGTCGGCCATGATGTAGACGGAATTCATCTCCCCACCCTTGCCGACGGCGGACATGGACTCGAACATCTCGTCCGCCACGTTCTCGGTCACGTCCGACCAGATGGCGACGACCTTGTTGTAGCGCTCGCCGTTGGTGATGACGCCGTCCAGGTACTGCTGCTCCACCTCGATCACGTCCTGGCGGGCCGCCTCCACCATCTCCTCCTTCCGCTCCGGGACCACCAGGTCGTCGATGCCGATGGTGAAGCCGGCCTGGGTCGCATACCGGAATCCCAGGTCCTTCAAATGGTCCACCATCGAGACCGTCTTCTTGTGGCCGAAGTTCAGGTAGCAGTAGTTGACGAGCTGTTGGAGTCCCCGCTGCTTGAGGATCCCGTTGATGAAGGGCATCTCTTCGGGCAAATGGTCATTGAATATGACCCGGCCCACGGTGGTGGAGATGTTCTGGTCGATGACCTCCTGGACATCGGCATGAGTCAGGTTCTGGTCGTCGTACTGGAGGGTCAGGTCCATGAACTCGCCCGTGTACCGCAGGCGGATGGGGGTCAGGAGCTCGATGTCCTCCGCCTCCAACGCGTGCAGCACCTCTTCCGTGTTGGCGAAAAGGCGTTCCTTCCCTTCGGGATTGGGCTGGGAACCGGTCAGGTAGTAGCAGCCCAGCACGATGTCCTGGGACGGGATTGCCAGAGGCTGCCCGTTGGCCGGCGAAAGCAGGTTGTTGGACGACAGCATCAGGACCGAGGCCTCGATCTGCGACTCCTGGGAAAGTGGAATGTGAACCGCCATCTGGTCGCCGTCGAAGTCGGCGTTGAAGGCGGTGCAGACCAGCGGATGAATGCGGATGGCCTTCCCTTCCACCAGCACCGGCTCGAAGGCCTGGATGCCCAGACGGTGGAGGGTGGGCGCCCGGTTCAACAGCACCGGATGCTGCTTGATCACGTCCTCGAGGATGTCCCAGACCAGGGCGTCCTGGCTCTCCACCATCTCCTTGGCGCCCTTGATGGTGGTGACGTGCCCCTCCTTCTCCAACCGGCTGTAGATGAAGGGCTTGAACAGCTCCAGCGCCATGATCTTGGGCAGGCCGCACTGATGCAGCTTCAACTCGGGCCCCACCACGATGACGGAGCGGCCCGAATAGTCCACCCGCTTGCCCAGCAGGTTCTGTCGGAACCGGCCCTGCTTCCCCTTCAGCGCATCGGAAAGAGACTTGAGCGGCCGGTTCTTGACGCCCCGGAGGACCCGTCCCCGGCGGCCGTTGTCGAAGAGGGCGTCGACCGCCTCCTGGAGCATCCGCTTCTCGTTGCGGATGATCACCTCCGGAGCCCTCAGCTCCATGAGCTTCTTGAGCCGGTTGTTGCGATTGATCACGCGGCGATAGAGGTCGTTCAGATCGGAAGTGGCAAAGCGGCCTCCGTCCAACGGGACCAGCGGCCGCAACTCGGGCGGCAGCACCGGGATCACGTCCAGGATCATCCATTCCGGCTTGTTCCCCGACTTCCGCAGGGAGTCGACGACCTTCAGGCGCTTGGCGTACTTGAGGCGCCTGAGTTGGGAGGTCTCGTTCCTCATCCGGAACCGGAGGTCGATGGCCAGCGTCTCCACGTCGACGCGCCGCAGCAGATTCTTGATGGCCTCGGCTCCCATGCCGGCGTCGAACTTGCCGGGATGGCTGGCCTGCAGCGACCGGTACCGGTCCTCCGTCAGCAGTTCCTTCTCCTTCACCGGGGCCTCGCCCGGGTCGGTGACGACATAGGCCTCGAAGTAGAGGATCCGCTCCAGATCGCGCAGGGTGAGGTCCAGCAGATGTCCGATCCGGCTGGGCAGGCCCTTGAAGAACCAGACGTGGGAGCAGGGGCTGGCCAGCTCAATGTGCCCCAGCCGCTCCCGGCGCACCTTGGACAGGGTCACTTCCACCCCGCACTTGTCGCAGATCACGCCCCGGTGCTTCATCCGCTTGTATTTGCCGCAGAGGCATTCCCAATCCGTGACCGGACCGAAGATCCGGGCGCAGAACAGTCCGTCCCGCTCCGGCTTGAAGGTCCGATAGTTGATGGTCTCCGGCTTGGTGACCTCTCCACTGGACCAGGAACGGATTTTCTCCGGCGAAGCCAAACCGATGCGGATGGCCTCGAAACTCTTCATAAGTTCGGTTTTGTCGATCTGCTCGTGGAAAATATTCAAAGCTTTCCTCCCAAACAGTGTCAGCGAACGCGCATTGCGACCCTCAGGCGTCCATGGGCTCGGGCGCGGGAGCCTCTTCCGACTCCGGCGCTTCGGTCACCATGGACTCCACGGCCTCCCGGATCTCGGACCGGCGGCGGAACTTCTTTCGAGGCCGCTCCACCAACTCCACGTCCAGTCCCAGGGACTGGAGTTCCCGAATCAGAACATTGAACGATTCGGGGATTCCCGGGGTGTAGTTGGACTCCCCCTTGACGATGGCCTCGTAGATCTTGGCCCGCCCATGGACATCGTCCGACTTGGCGGTGAGAAGCTCCTGGAGGATGTGGGCCGCTCCGTAGCCTTCCAGGGCCCAGACCTCCATTTCGCCGAACCGCTGTCCTCCGAACTGGGCCTTGCCCCCCAGGGGCTGCTGGGTGATCAGGCTGTAGGGCCCGATGGAGCGGGCGTGGATCTTTTCGTCCACCAGGTGGCTCAACTTGTTCATGTAGATGTATCCCACCATCACCTTCTGGTCGAAGGGCTTGCCGGTCACTCCGTCGTAGAGGAGCGTCTTGCCGTCGTCGGGGAGATTCGCTTTGCGCAGCTCCGACCGAATCTCCGGTTCCTCGGCCCCGTCGAATACGGGAGTGGCGTAATGCACCCCCAGCGATTTGGCTGCCCAACCCAGATGCGACTCCAGGATCTGCCCCACGTTCATCCGGGAGGGGACCCCCAAGGGGTTCAGCAGAATCTCGACCGGAGTCCCATCGGGCAGATAGGGCATGTCCTCTTCGGGAGTGATGCGGGCGATGACTCCCTTGTTGCCGTGCCTTCCGGCCATCTTGTCGCCCACGGAGAGCTTCCGCTTCATGGCCACGTAGACCTTCACCATCTTGATGACGCCGGGCGCCAGCTCGTCCCCCTTCTCGATCCGGCCCAGCCGCTCTTCGTGAAGGGAATGCAGGATCTTGATCTGTTTCTCCGTCTTCCGGAACAGGTTGGAGAGCTCCTTCCGCAGCTTCGCATCGCCGGGAACCACCTGGAGGAGGTCCCGGTACGGAAGACGCTTCAACTGGTCGCGCGAGATCTGGTCGCCCTTGCGGCCCACCACCTCGCCCTCAAGGTCGACGATGTCTTCCGCCAGCGTGGCGCCGGAGACCAGGTCCAACATGGTCTTCGCGGCCTCTTCGCGGATGATCCGGATCTCGTCCTGCCGGTCCTTGGCCAGGCGGGCCACCTCCTCATCCTCGATCTGCTGGCTCCTGAGGTCCTTGGGCACTCCCTTGCGGGCGAAGATCTTCACTCCGACCACGGTTCCTTCGATGCCCGGGGGCGCATAGAGGGACGCGTCCTTCACCTCGCCCGCCTTCTCGCCGAAGATGGCTCTCAAGAGCTTCTCCTCGGGCGTGAGCTGGGTCTCCCCCTTGGGAGTCACCTTCCCCACCATGATGTCGCCGGGCCGGATCTTGGCCCCGATACGGACGATCCCGCTCTCGTCCAGGTCCGCCAGGATCGAATCGCTCACGTTGGGAATGTCCCGGGTGATGTCCTCGGGACCCAGCTTGGTGTCGCGGGACTCGATGTCCAGCTCTTCGATGTGGACGGAGGTGTAGATGTCCTCCTTGACCAGCTTCTCGCTGACCAGAATGGCGTCCTCGAAGTTGTATCCCCGCCAGGGCATGAACGCCACCAGGATGTTTCGTCCCAGCGCCAGTTCCCCCTGGTCGGTGCAGGGTCCGTCCACCAGGACCTGACCCTTCCGGACCCGCTGCCCGATACGAACCAGCGGCTTCTGGTTGATGCAGGTGTTCTGATTGGACCGGGCGAACTTGATCAGCTTGTAGATGTCGACGCCGGCGCCCCGGCTCTCGTCCCCGTCCTGGCCGGCGGCCCGCACGATGATCCGCTGGGCGTCGACGCTGTCCACGATCCCGTCGCGCCGGCAGAGGATGACGGCCCCCGAATCGCGGGCGGCGATGCGCTCCATGCCGGTGCCCACCAGCGGCGCCTCGGCCCGAATCAAGGGGACCGCCTGCCGCTGCATGTTGGCGCCCATCAGGGCCCGGTTGGCATCGTCGTGCTCCAGAAAGGGGACCAGGCTGGCCGCCACGCTGACCAGTTGCTTGGGGCTGACGTCCACGTACTGGACCTCTTCCTTGGGAACGAAAACGAAGTCCCCCTCGTGGCGGGCGCTGACCCGGTCGCGGATCAGCCGGCCCCGATCGTCCACCTCCACGTTGGCCTGGGCCGTGACATGCTTGTCGCCCTGCCAGGCGGTGAGGTAGAAGGCGTACGGCTCGTACCGGACGAGCCGTTTCTTTCGGCCGCCCAACACCTTGTTGGTCTGCAGCACATCCTCGTACGGGTAGGCTTCGGCGATCTTGAATTCGGAGTCTCCCGCGTCGGTGATCCGGACGTAATCCAGGATCCGGCCCTCCATCACCTTCCGGTAGGGGGACTCGATGAAGCCGAACTGGTCGATACGGGCGTAGCAGCTCAAGGAGGAGATCAGCCCGATGTTGGGCCCCTCCGGCGTCTCCACCGGACAGATCCGCCCGTAGTGGGACGGGTGGACGTCGCGCACCTCGAATCCCGCCCGTTCCCGGCTGAGGCCGCCGGGACCGAGGGCGGACAGCCGCCGCTTGTGGGTGATCTCCGAAAGCGGATTGGTCTGATCCATGAACTGGGAGAGTTGGCTGCTGCCGAAGAACTCCCGAATGGAGGCCGTCACCGGCTTCGCGTTGATCAGGTCATGGGGCATGGCCGTGGTCATCTCCTGGTGCACGGACATCTTTTCCTTGATGGCCCGCTCCATACGCACCAGGCCGATGCGGAACTGGTTCTCCAGCAGCTCGCCCACGGCTCTGACCCGCCGGTTCCCCAGGTGGTCGATGTCGTCGGCGGCCCCCAGGTTGTTCCCCAGCCTCATCAGGTAGTCGACGATCTGGCAAAAGTCGTTGGTGGAAAGGGTCCGCTCCTCGAGGGAAATGTCCTGGCCCAGCTTGATGTTCAGCTTCAGCCGGCCCACACGCGAGAAATCGTACCTCCTGGAATCCTGGAACATCCCCTTGAAGAGGGCCGTCGCCGTATCCAGCGTGGGAGGATCGCCGGGCCGCTGCTTCCGGTAGATCTCGATGAGAGCCTCCTCCTGGGACTTGACCGCGTCCTTCTTGAGGGTCTCGGTCAGTATCGTCCCCATCTCGTCCGACTCCGGATAGAAGACCGACAGTTCCTCGATGCCCGCCTCGAGGGCCCGGTTCACGGTGCTCTCGGCGACAAAGTTGTTGGCCTCCAGCAGGATCTCGCCGGTCTTGAAATCGACGACCTCCGCGGCCGACATGGCTCCCTGCAAGTCTTCGATTCCGATCTCCACCTCGTCCACACCGGCCTTCAGCATTCGCGAATAGCTGGTCTGGCTGTATTTCCGTCCGGCCCGGACCAGATTGCGATTCTCATCGGACGGGTCCGGGACGCCGTGGCTGGACCGGGTTCCGATCAACGACTCATCCAGCTTCCGGAACAACCTGCCGTCCGGCGCGACCCGGATCGTGGAGACCGTGTAGAAGGTTTGCAGGATCGCCTCGTCGCTCTCCAGGCCCAGCGCACGCAGAAAGACGGTGGCGGGAAACTTCCGTTTGCGGTCGATCCGGATGTGGAGCAGGTTTTTCTTCTCGTCGAACTCGAACTCCACCCAGGATCCCCGGTAGGGGATGATCTTGGCCAGGCAATGTTTCTTGACCCGGTTGGATTCGAAGAAGACTCCGGGAGAGCGGTGCAACTGGCTGACGATGACCCGCTCGGTCCCGTTGATGATGAAGAGCCCGTTGTCGGTCATCAGGGGGATGTCCCCGAAAAAGACCTCCTGCTCCTTGATGTCCCGAATCGTCCTGTCGTCGGTATCGGGGTTCTTGTCCCAGACCACCAGCCGGATGGTGACGCGGAGCGGAACCGCATAGGTCATCCCCCGCTCCTTGCACTCGTCCAGGTTGTACTTGATGTTGAGCTGAACCGGATCGCCGCAGTCCTCGCAACGCTCCACCTTGTTGGGATTTCGCGCGCCGCAACTGCGGCAGGTGATGTCCTCGACGCTGTACGGGTTCACCACCAGGGTCTCGCCGCAACTGCCGCAGGAGCTCCGCAGATATTCGATCCCCTTGATCTCCCCGCACTTGCACTCCCAGTTCCCGATGGAATAGTCCACGAACTCCAGCGATGAGATGCCTCTGAAGTCGGCGATGGGGAATACCGAGTTGAAGACTGCCTGCAGGCCGATGTCCTCCCGCTCGGAGGGAAGCAGGTCCATCTGGAGAAATCGCTGATACGACTGCTTCTGGACCTCCAGCAGGTTGGGAATCGGAAAGACGGTCCTGATCTTGGCAAAATCAACGCGCTCTCCATTGACACTCTCGACGAGTTCAGACATGCGCAATAACTCCCAGCTTGGTCCGGCCGGGTCCGGTCACGGGGGAAACTTCCCGCGAGACCCGGTCGGCGCCATGAAGAAAATCTGACATTGGTACGTGCTCGCTCCGCGGGCGAGAGGGACTTGAAATCCGGGCACCCGTGAGCGGCCCCGCGCGCGTTGCGTGGGGGGTTGGGGGGTCGGCGCGTGAAACACGCCGCTCCAAGTCGGCGCCTAAAAGACGCCGATCCAAGCCGGCGCCGGGGACGACGCCGCTCCTCGCGCTCCCTCTATGGGGTGCGCCTCTACTTGAGCTCGACGGTGGCGCCGGCGTCCTCGAAGAGCTTCTTGAGCTTCTCGGCTTCTTCCTTGTCCACGGCTTCGCGCACCGCCTTGGGAGCACTCTCCACCAGGTCCTTGGCTTCCTTCAGTCCCAAAGTGGTGACCTGGCGGACCACCTTGATGACATTGATCTTCTTGGCTCCGTAGGAGGTGAGGACCACGTCGAATTCGGTCTGCTCCTCTTCGGCCTCGGCCGCGCCCCCCGGACCGGCGGCGGCGACGGGAGCCGCCACGGCGGCGCTGATCCCGAACTTCTCCTCCATGTCCTTGACGAGCTGATTGATCTCGAGGATTGACGCGTTGCCAATCCACTCCAGGATCTGTTCATTGGTAATGGACATCTCTCATTTACCTCCGATGAGGGACCCGGCGGTCCCTTCCGATTACGCTTCCTCTTTCTGCTCGACCACTTGCTTCAGCAGCGACCCCAACTGGGTGAGGGGGGACTGCAGTGTGCTGGCGAGGCGAGTCAGCGGAGCATTGAACATAAAGGCAACCTTGGCCAGGAGTTCTTCCCGCGAGGGCATGTCGGCCAACTCCGACACCTGGCCGGCCGCCACGGCCTTCCCTGCAACCACTCCCGACTTGAATTTCATGCCCGGATGGGCGTCGGCGAATTCCTTGAGGATCTTGGCCAGGACGGTGGGATCCGAATCCGAGAAGGCCACCGCGGTCGGTCCTTCGAAGTCGTCGTTCAACTGGCCGACGGGTGTGTCCTCGGCGGCGCGGATGGCCAGAGTGTTCTTGACCACCCGGTAACCGCTTTCCGACTCCCTGATCTGTCTCCGCAACGCGGTCAGATCCGGAACGTTGATTTCCGAGAACGTCAACAGCAGAACGGTCTGGTTCTGCCGGAAGGTCTGCCTGAGCGCCTGGATGATCTGTCTTTTTTCGTCCCGTGTCACTGCGACCTGCCTCTTTCTTCAGGTGAGGCTTCGCGGGGTCAGGTCCGAGCCGCCGCCGCCGGATCGCCTCCGTCCGGCGCCCGGGGCCCGGGACGCGCCCCCTACGCTGCCTCCATACGATTGGCGTCCACCTTCACCCCGGGACTCATGGTGGACGAAACGTAGATGGTCCTGAGGTACCGTCCCTTGGCCGCCGCCGGCCTGGCCCTGACCACCGCCGCGATCAAGCTGCGGGCGTTGGTGACCAAGTGGTCGACGGTGAACGAAATCTGCCCCAGGGGAGCGTGGATGACGCCGTTCCGGTCCACCCGGAACTCCACCTTTCCGGCCTTGATCTCCCGCACGGCATGGCCCACGTCGAAGGTGACGGTGCCCGCCTTGGGATTGGGCATCATCCCTCGGGGACCCAGGATCCTTCCCAGCCTCCCCACCAGCTTCATCATGTCGGGGGTGGCCACCACGGCGTCGAAGCCGAGCCAACCCTTCTGGATCCGCTCCACGATCTCGTCCCCGCCCACGATGTCGGCGCCCGCCGCCTCGGCTTCCTTCACCCTTTCTCCCGAGGCGATGACGCAGACCGTAGCCGACTTGCCCAAACCGTGAGGCAGCACCACGGTGCCCCGGACCATCTGGTCCGCGTGCCGGGGATCGACGCCGAGACGGAGTGCGATCTCCAAGGTCTCGTCGAAACGGGTGAACTTGATCCGCTGCAGGAGCTGGACCGCGTCCTCCAGCGAGTATTCCCGGGGTTCGACCTTCTTCTTCGCTTCCAGGTATTTCTTTCCAGCCATCCGGAATGCTCCTGACTACTGCCTGACCTCGACTCCCATGCTCCGGGCCGTCCCCATGATGATCCGCTTGGCCGCCTCCATGTCGCCGGCGTTCAGATCGGCCATCTTGATCTGGGCGATCTCCTCCACCTGTCCCATGGTCACCCGGGCAACCTTGCTCTTGTTGGGCTCCGGCGAGCCCTTGGCGATTCCGGCAGCGCGTTTCAACAGGACCGCGGCCGGCGGCGTCTTGGTGATGAAGGTGTAGCTCCGGTCGTGGTAGACGGTGATGACCACCGGAATGATCAATCCCTCGTCGGAACTGGTCTTGGCGTTGAAGGCCTTGCAGAAATCCATGATGTTGACGCCCTGCTGGCCCAGGGCCGGCCCCACCGGGGGAGCCGGGGTGGCCTTGCCGGCCGGGATCTGGAGCTTGACCATTCCGATTACGCGTTTGCCTCTGCGTCTCGCCATTGGTTCTCCTGTGGTGGTGCTCCTTTGCGGCGTTGGGGGGGAGGGTCGGCGCCTGAAAGACGCCGATCCAAGTCGGCGACTAGAAAGTCGCCGCTCCTCGACGCCGATCCAGGTCGGCGACTAGAAAGTCGCCGCTCCTTGACGCCGATCCAAGCCGGCGCCGGGGACGACGCCGCTCCTCGACGCCGATCCAGGTCGGCGACTAGAAAGTCGCCGCTCCCGCCGCTCCTTAGAGCTTTTCTACTTGTATGAACTCCAATTCCACTGGTGTCGGCCTTCCGAAGATGGTCACCATGACCTTCAGGGTGCTTCGCTCCACGTTCACGTCCTCGACTTCTCCCGTGAAGTTGGAGAAGGGACCGTCGATGATCTTGACCATGTCGTTCTTGTCGAACATGAACTTGGGCTTGGGCTTCTCGGCGGCCGTCGACACCCTCTGCACGACCTGGTTGACCTCTTCCTCGGTCAGGGGCGTGGGCTTGTTCCCCTGGCTGACGAAGCCGCTCACCTTGGGCGTGTTGCGAACCAGGTGCCAGGTCTCGTCCGTCAGTTCCATCTCCACCAGGATGTATCCCGGAAAAAAGAGCTTGGAGGAGACGACCTTCTTGCCGCCGCGCATCTCCACCACGTCCTCGGTGGGAATCAGGATCTGGCCGATCTTTCCGTGCAGACCGTAGGCCTGCACGCGGTTCATGAGACCCTCGGCCACCTTCCGTTCGAAGCCGGAATAGGTGTGGATGATGTACCACTTCTTGTCGAGTACGGATTCGCCCGAGCCACCCATGGAATCCTCCAACGGCGAACCCTCCTTCCTTCCTGTCGCGGAGCCGGCCGTCCCGCTCCGCGGTGCCCCGGACCCGGCTCCGGGGAATGCGCGTTCGTTACTGGAAAAACTCGAACACCCTGTCCACCAGGTTGCTCAGAATCACGTCCACGAAGAAGAGATAGAACCCGAAGAAGAAGACGCTGATCAGCACCACCACCGTGGTTCCATAGACCTCGTTGCGGCCGGGCCAGGTGACCTTCCGCAACTCCCTCTTCACGTCGTAATAGAAGCTCTTCAGTCTTCCGGGAGCGCTCGCGAGTTTTTCCAACATGACGGTTCCGGACCCAAGCCGCGCAGGGCCCCAAAATTGGCAGGCCAGGAGGGACTCGAACCCCCAACATCCGGTTTTGGAGACCGGCGCTCTACCAACTTCGAGCTACTGGCCTGCTGAAAATCATTTATCGCGCCTCGCGGTGAGCCACGTGGCGACGACACCAACTGCAGTACTTTCTCAGCTCGAGCCGACCTCGCTGAGTCTTCTTGTTCTTGGTCGTATTGTAATTTTTCCGGTTGCACTCGACACACCGGAGCGTGATGATGTCGCGCATCGCCCTACTCCAGGATCCGGGTGATGGTGCCGGCGCCCACCGTGTGGCCGCCTTCGCGGATGGCGAAGCGCAGGCCCCGCTCGATGGCGATGGGCGTGATCAAGTCGAACTCGATGGTCACGTTGTCCCCCGGCATCACCATCTCCGTCCCATCCGGCAAGGTCACGTTCCCTGTCACGTCCGTCGTCCGAAAGTAAAACTGCGGCCGGTATCCCGTGAAAAACGGCGTGTGCCGCCCGCCCTCCTCACGGGTCAGGATGTACGCCTCCGCCTGGCACTTCGTGTGCGGCGTGATCGAACCCGTCTCCGCCACCACCTGGCCCCGCTCCACTTCGTTTTTCGGCGTCCCCCGCAGCAACAACCCCACGTTGTCTCCCGCCTGTCCTTCGTCCAGCAGCTTGCGGAACATCTCCACGCCCGTCACCACCCGCTTCATCGTGGGACGGATCCCCACGATCTCCATCTCCGTCCCCACCTTGATCTTTCCCCGCTCCACACGGCCCGTCACCACCGTGCCCCGGCCGCTGATGGAGAAGATGTCCTCGATCGGCATCAGAAACGGCTTGTCCACGTCCCGCTCCGGCATCGGCACGTACGCGTCCACCGCGTCCATCAACTCCCGGATCTGACCCTGCGCCGCCGCGTCTCCCTCCATCGCCTGCAGCGCACTCCCGTACACCACCGGGATGTCGTCCCCCGGAAACTCGTACTGGCTCAGCAGTTCCCGCACTTCCAGCTCCACCAGCTCCAGCAGCTCCTCGTCATCCACCATGTCCACCTTGTTCAGGAAGACCACGATGGAGGGAACTCCCACCTGCCGGGCCAATAGAATGTGCTCGCGGGTCTGCGGCATCGGTCCGTCCGCCGCCGAGACCACCAGGATCGCCCCGTCCATCTGGGCCGCTCCCGTGATCATGTTCTTGATGTAGTCGGCGTGCCCCGGACAGTCCACGTGGGCGTAGTGGCGCTCGGACGTCTCGTACTCCACGTGCGCCACCGCGATGGTGATCCCCCGCTCCCGCTCTTCGGGCGCGTTGTCGATGGAATCGAAATCCCGAATCTGCACGCCGGGGTTATCGGCGCTCAGCACCTGCGTGATGGCCGCCGTCAACGTCGTCTTGCCGTGGTCCACGTGCCCGATGGTTCCGATGTTCACATGCGGCTTCGTGCGCTGAAACTTCTCCTTCGCCATGATGGAACTCCTGAATTACCTTTGACTGTCAGTTGGAAAGCCCACGACCAGGATTGAACTGGTGACCCCCTCCTTACCAAGGAAGTGCTCTACCACTGAGCTACGTGGGCACATATCCGTCTCGCCGGCTGTTGTCCACGAGGCCACTGTTGGAGCGGGAGACGGGACTCGAACCCGCGACCGATAGCTTGGAAGGCTATTACTCTACCAACTGAGTTACTCCCGCTCTCGACCGTATGCGAAAAATTCGAGTCCGTCCGGAATCTGGCGCCTGGCCATTCCGGACACCCGCTTCCCTCCGGTTCCGGCGGTTGAAAACCGCCGCTCCGAGGCGCCTGGTCTGGAGGGGGCAGGATTCGAACCTGCGTAGCCCCGAAGGGCGACGGGTTTACAGCCCGTTGCCATTGTCCACTCGACCACCCCTCCTCATTGCAATCGGGGAATTCCCGGTTCCCTTTCCCCCGCCGTTTCGCTCCTGCCTGTGCACCCCACTTTCCTGGAAAGCCTGGAAAGCAGCCTCATTGCCAGGGAGGATACGGGAAGTGGCACATTATACGCACTTGGGACGGCGGATTCAAACCCAAAATGGGAGGAAATCAGGCCGCCGGCCGCGGCGCCCGGGGCGGGCGGGGCGGAGAAGGAGAGCTGGCGAAGGGAATCGAACCCCCAACCTACTGATTACAAATCAGTTGCTCTACCCTTGAGCTACGCCAGCTCGGAAGCTCGCCCGCTGGGAGGGCGGGTCAGAGGGGGAACATTATCACAATTCTTTTGGTCGGCGATTTGAGGGAAGTAGGGGGAATTGGCGTTTCGAAGTGTATAGGGGGGACTCCGTCCCCCCTATACCCCCCCTCGGCGGTTGGAAAACCGCCGCTCCTGGAAGGCGAGGCGGTAGGCGGAGATGCGGAAGCGGAAGAGGTGCCGATAGAATTCGAGGTCGCCGATCTTGCGGTTGGTTCGGATGCGGCGGCGTTCGCGGAGCATCGGGCCGGCGCCGGCGAGGGCGTCCCGGTAGGCCCGGAGCTGGACCCGGAGCAGGAGCCACAGGGAGCCTTCCCGGCGGAAGTTGCCGGCGGCTCCGCGGCGGAGCAAGGCGGCACAGAGGTTCCAGGCCAGGCGATAGATGGAGAAGAAGGGGTTCAGGAGCAGGAGGGGGAGGGGAAAGTTCTTGAGCGCCAGCCAGAGCCGGTTCCGCTCCACCCAGTAGATCTTCCGGGGCGAGTAGGGACCCAGCGTCGAGGAGTGGTGGTGGTGCACCACGGCGCCGGGCACGTAGAGACAGCGCCAGCCCAGCCAGCGGGCCCGGAGCCCCAGGTCGGCGTCCTCCGCGTAGGCGAAGAAGCGCTCGTCGAAGCCGCCCACCTGCTTCAGGACTTCCTTGCGGTAGAGGGCGGCACAGCCGTCGGCCGCGAGGACCTCCTCAGCGCCGTCGTACTGGCCCCGGTCCCGCTCGCCGGTTCCCCGGCCCCGGTTCTGGCCGTCCGGGAAAATGAGATGCCCCGCCTTGTCGATGACGTCCGACCCGTGGAAGAGGATCTTGGAGGCGCACATGCCGACGTCGGGAGAGGCGGCCACGCCGGACACGAGTTGCTCGATCCATTCGGGGGACGCCACGGCGTCGTTGTTCAGCAGGGCCACCAGTTCGCCCCGGGCCCGGCGGACCCCCAGGTTGACGGCGGCGGCGAAACCCCGGTTTTCGGTGAAGGCCAGAAGCCGCATACCGCGGTCCGCAAAGGAGGAGACCACGTCCGTACTGTGGTCTTCGGAACCGTTGTCGACCACCAGGATTTCCAGACGGGGCCAGGTCTGGTCCAGGAGAGAATTCAGGCAGGCGCGCAGCAGTTCGGCGCGGCCATAATTCACCACGACGACGGAAACAAGTTTCCTAGTGCGGTTCGGAGAATCGGGCGACAAAGAAGACGCCGCCCCCAATCGGCGGTAGGAAAACCGCCGCTCCTGTTCGGCGGTAGGAAAACCGCCGCTCCTGTTCGGCGACAGGAAAGTCGCCGCTCCTGTTCGGCGGCAAGAAAGCCGCCGCTCCTTTTGGGCAATGGTCATGGACCCGGAATGCCAGGGGGCTCAGACAGGCTCGCGTCCTTTTCCCATGATGTACTCCCGGAGCATCTCCACGTTGCCCTCGATCCGGGCGATGCGTTCGGTCAGCGTGACTTCGACCTGGGCGATGCGGTCCCGGATTTCGGTGCGTTCACGAGCAGCGTCACGAAGATTCGACCGGATGTCCGCGAGTTGTCCATTGAGATCCCGATGACTGGCCCGGAATTGGGTGAGGATGAGGCCGGTGGTGGTCAGGAAAAGGCCACCGAGCGAAACGATAATGACCGTGACTTCAAACGTCATTGAAACACTCCCTGCAAGTTTACTCTCCCGGAGCCGGATTGGACAATTCCGGTCAGGGTTCTTCCGAGCAATCCGCGTGCCAGGGGGAATGAGAAAAGAGGGCTCCCACAAGGGATGCCCGTACGTGATTATTCGGGTGTGGCGAAGACCGTCACCGTGGCGCCCCGTCCCAGGGCGGCCTCCAGGGCGGCCAGGGGCTGGGCCAGGATCAGGAGTCCGAAGTAGACGGCCTCCTTGGCATAGAGCCCCAGGGACCGCGCCCGCTTCTTCTCCCGCAGCAGGCGGACCTTCTGCGACATGGGGTCGAGGGCCGGGACGAGGCTGGAGACCAGGGCGGCGGCGTTGTCGCGCAGGGAGAAGTGGCGCACCCGGCGAACCCGGAAGCCGGCGCGCCTGAGCAACTCGATCAGCGCCTGCGCCGTGAAGTTGTGAATGTGGCGGGGACAGTCCAGGCCGTACCACCGGGAGCCCAGGAGCGCCGCCTGGATGCTGTGGCTGTTGGGGACCTGGACCACCAGGCCGCCGTCTTCGGCCAGGAGCCGGCGGATCCGCCTCAGGTAGTCCAGCGGCCGCGGCAGGTGCTCCAGGACGTGAAAGAGGGTGAGCACGTGGAAGGTGGCGCCGCTTCGGATCAGTTCCCGTTCGTCTCCCACCACCACCCGGCCCGGAAGGATCCTCTCGGCCGCTTCCCCCGCCTCGGGGGAAGCCTCCAGTCCCCTCACCTGGAAACCGGCCTCCCGGGCCAGCTTCAGGAAGCTGCCGCTGCCGCAGCCGATGTCCAGGAGGCGGCGGCCGTTCCCCGGCGGGGCCGCCGAGAGGACGAAGCGCAATTGGTCGCGCCGCAGGACCCACTCCCGGTAAAGGCCCTCCACGCCCCGGGGGTCCCCCTCCGGGTCCCACCAGTAGCCGGGCGGGTAGAATCCGGGGATGCGGTCCGCAACCTCGGACGCCTGCTGGAAGCGGAGTCCGCATTCGGAGCAGCGGTAGAGGGGAAACGCCTCGCGCGTGACCCGGAAGAACCGGTCCTCCAGGCGGCGCCAGAAGCGGCAGCGGGGAAACCGGCAGACGGGACAGGAGAGGGAGGCGTCCGGATCCACCTTCACCCTCCGAACCGTTTCTTGAAGAGGAAGACCAGGTTGCTCCAACCGTCTCTCCAGGGCCGGAGCTTCACCTCTCCGGCGCGGTTCGAGTAGTTGATGGGGATCTCCTTGAAGCCGATCCGGGCATGGCGCATGGCCTCGATCTTGATCTCCTCGGAGAAGGCCATCCCGTCGCTGACCAGGTTCATGTTCTCCAACGCCTCCCGGTAGAAGATCCACATCCCCGACTGGGAGTCCCGGACCCGGCGCAGGAACAGGACCGAGAGGACCGCGCTCAGGCACTTGTTTCCGACGTAGCTGGTCCAGGACATGGCCTCGGGGTTCTGCACCGGGAACCGGGAAGCGGAGACGAAACCGACGTCGGCGCCGATGAGCGCCTCGATCAGATAGGAGAGGGAGTCGACGGGGTAGGAGTGGTCCCCGTCCAGGGTCACGATGATGTCCCCCTGGGCGTGGAGCAGGCCCGTCTTGTAGGCGCGGCCGTACCCGCGCACCTCCTCCCGGATCACGCGGGCCCCCAGGCCCGCGGCGATCTCGGCCGTGGCGTCGGTGGAGCCGTTGTCCACCACGATGACCTCATCCACGAACCGGGGGATCCGCTCCAGAACCATGCGGATCCCCTCCTCCTCATTGAGGCAGGGGATGACGACCGTGATCTTGTGATCGGCGTACATGGTCTTGAATGAGGCCCCGCAGGATACCGATCTTGCGGGCCAGGTCCTTGGAGGGCGACAACTCCAGGGCGCGCTTCAGATTCTTCTCCGCCTCCGCCAGCTCTCCCCGCCGCCGGAGGAGCACGCCCAGATTGTAATGGGTCTCGGCCGCGGACCGGAGGCGAATCGAATGCCGGTAGAGGCGGACGGCACGGTCGCCGTCGCCCGTCTTGTCGTAACAGTGCGCCAACAGGTTCAGGCTCTCCGGCTCGGCCCGGAGGCGGACGGCCCGCTCCAGGTGAGGAATGGCCTCCTTGAACTTGCTCAGATGGACGTAGCAGAGGCCCAGGTTGAGCTGTCCCGGGCGGCTGCCGGGATAGGCCTCCACGAATTTTTTGAAATGAACGACCGCCTGGCCGTAGAGCCCGTTGGCCTGCTTCTCCAATTCCTGCATTCGTCGGAACCGGCCCTGATTGAAGGCTTCGGCCCCCTGACTTTGGGCCACGCGGGCCTGGTCCAGGAAGAGTCCGCCGATCGACAGCCAGACCATGCGGGCGGCGGGTTCGCGTTTCCGGAACTCGAGAGACCTCTGAAAGTAGCTCAACGCCGTCTGCCGCAGGAGCACGACTCCTTCCGTCTCTCCGGTCTCGACGGCGACTTCGGCAGACTTCTCGAAGCAGTTCCCCATGTTGGCCAGAGTCATGAAATTCGAGTCGTCCCTCTCCAGGGCTTCTTCCGCCGCTTCACGGCACTTGTCCAGCAGGCTCGACGCCAGGCCGTATTTCCTTTGCGCCCGCGCCCGTTCGGCCAGTTGGACGTACAGGGCGCTCAGATTGCTCCACTCCAGGGCCCGGCCGGGATTGAGCTCCAAGGCTCTCAGCGTGTGTTTCAGAGCCAACTCCGGCTCCTGCTTCCCCATGTAGGTGACCGCCAGATTGCTGTGGGCGCGATACGACGCCGGCGCATGCTCCAGGGTCGCCCGCCAGAGGGTCTCCACACTGGCCCAGTCCCGGTTCCGCGTCACGGTGCGCAGCGAGAAGCCCACCAGCACCAGGGCCAGCACCCCCACGGCCAGTTCCCGGTAACCCCTCTCCCGGGAGACGGTGTCCACCGCCACGCCCCCCAGCAGGCAAGCCCCGATCAGCGGGACGTAGAGAAAGTGGTCGGCCGCCAACTCGTGAAAGGGCAGGATCTGGAGCACCGGAACCAACGCCGTCAGGAACCAGCCCATCCCCAGAGCGACCAGGGGACGGGACGGGTAGACCCGGACGGCAATAGCGGCGAAGGCCGCCAGCAGAAGCACCGCCAGCAGCGTCGGCGCGTCGGCGAACCCGGGAGAGAGGGGGAAGACGTCTCCCGTGTAGTCCGCGATCAAGGGGTGCGGGAACACCGCCAGCGCCAGGTAGTGGGAGAACAGCTTGAAGCAGGTGCCGGCGTGGGCCGCCAGGCTCCCCCCCCAGAGCCCCTCCATGCGGCTGGCGGGACTCAGAAAGAGGGCATAGTAGAAGGACGCCGCAGCCAGAAGGAGGCCGAGAGCGTAGGCCAGCCGCGAGCGCGCCAGAGTGCGGAATATCCGTACCGTCACCGGCTCCCGGCCCGGCTCGCCGGTTCGGGGCGTCCGGCACAGGTCCAGCAACAGGAGCAGCGCGGGAAGCACGATGACCAGCTCCTTGGCCAGGACGCCCAGCACCAGGCAGGCCAGGCAGAGAAGGAGATACCGGCGCCGGCCCGAGTCCCGGTAGGAGAGGAACGACAGGCACCCGGCGAGGATGAAGAAAGCGGCCAACAGGTCCTTCCGTCCCGAAACGTAGGCCACGGCGGCGGTCTGAACCGGGTGGGCGGCAAAGAGGAGGGCACCCGCCACCGCCAGGGTCCGGCGGCCGGTGACGGCCCGGAAGAGCCAGTAGACCAGGATCGAATTCAGGGCGTGAAGGAGCAGGTTGAAGAGGTGGTACCCGGTGGGGTCCAGGCCGCCCGCCCAGTAGTTCAGCGCGTAGGTGAGGGTGCGGACCGGGCGGTAGACCCGGTGGCTGAAGATGTCTCCCCAGCGCAGCTCCGTCACCGTCCGGTTCTGCTGGATCAGGGTGAGATCGTCATGGACGAACTCGTGGCCCAACGTGTTCCAGTAGAGCCCCAGGACGAGGGCCAGGAGGAGGCACGGGTAGAGCAGATCCGGCCGCCAGAGACGGGCGCCGAGACCGGGGGAGGATCTTCCGTGTTTCCGTCTCGACGCGCGGCGGCGGCTTTCGTGTCGTCGATTCGCGCGGAAGAGGGGGACAGGAATGTCCCCCCTCCTATCAGTCGCCATGATCAGACTTCCCCGCCTTCCTTCGCTCCCAGCGACCGGGCCAGCTCCAGAATCGGCCCCGCCACCCGGTCCCAACCCAGCTTCCGGTTGAATTCCAGGATGTGAGGCTGGAACCGCGGCCGCAGGTTCCGGCGGAAATAATCTACCAGGAGTCGCGCCAGCCGTTCGGAATCTCCGGGTGGAAAGAGGAGCCCGGTCTTGCCGTCCCGCACCACCTCCGAGAGTCCGCCCACGTCGCTGGCGATGACCGGGACCCCGAACTGGTAGGCCAGGGGGACGATCCCGCTCTGGGTCGCGCTCCGGTAGGGAAGCGCCACCACGTGGGCGCTCCGGAAGAGGGAGGGCACCTCGCGGTTGGGCACATAGGCGCCGGTCCAGCGAACCTCGCCGTCGAGGCCCAGAGCCCGCACCCGTTCCTTCAGGGGACGGGGATCGGTATAGAACTCCCCCGCCACCACCAGCTCCGCCTCCAGCTCCTTGCGGACCCGGGCGAAAGCCTCGATGAGGACGTCGAGCCCCTTGTAGGCCCGGATGTTTCCGAAAAAGAGGATGCTGGGTTTCTCCCCCGGCCCGGACGTCCCCGAGTCCCAGCGACGGTAGAAGGAATAGGCGGGATGGCGGATCCTCCGCACCGGAGCTTCCGGCCGGAATTCCCGCACCTGCCGGGCCAGGCTCTGCGACTGGACCAGGAAGCCGTCCACGCGGCGGAAGGCCATCCTCACCAGCATCTTCTCCAGGAGGCGGCTCCCCATCCGCTCGTGGGGAAAGACGTTGTGGCACAGAAACAGGATCACCGCCGCCGACCGCTTCCGGAAGCGCCGGATCAGGTCTGCGTAGGCCGGAGCGAAGAAGGGGTGCCACCACTGGAAGACCAGCAGATCCGGTTCCCAGGCGGCCACTCTCCGGGCCGCGGCGGCCCAACTCCAGGGAGAGAGGGGGCGGAGGATCCTAACCGAGGGCACCCGCCAGGCGCTGGGACTCCGGTCCACCTCGGAGCTTGCAGGAAACAGCAACCGGGGATAGAGCTTCCGGAAGGAATAGATGCGCACCCGGTGGCGCCGCTCCAGCTCGCCGTAAAGGGACGCGGTGTACTGGGCGATTCCGCCGCGCAGGGGATGGGCCGGACCCAGGAGGGCGATCCTCATCCGGGCAGAGAGACCAGGGATTTGGAACTGGCCTCCTCCGGCTCCGCCACCCGGACTTCGCGCACCGAGTAGTCCCCTTCCCTGCGGGACGAGTAGGCGATCATCTCGGCCAGGAGCCCGAAGAAGATGAATTGGACACCCATGATGAGGAGCAGGATCCCCAGCATGAACAGGGGCCGGTCCCCGATCCATTGACCCTGCAGCCAGCCCACCGTGAGGTAGGCCTCGACCGAAAATCCGGCGAGCAGCAGCACCAGGCCCAGAATCCCGAACACATGCAGCGGCTTGCTGTTGTAGCGGGTCAACATGATCACCGTCAGGAGATCGAAGAAACCGCCCAGAAAGCGGCTCGCCCCGTACTTGCTGCGCCCGTAGGCGCGGGGAGCATGGTCCACCGGGACCTCGCCGATCCGAAAGCCGCGGTAGCTGGCCAGGACCGGAATGAACCGGTGCATCTCGCCGTAGACCTTCACCTCGCGGATCACTTCCCGGCGATAGGCCTTGAGTCCGCAGTTGAGGTCGTGGAGCGGAACTCCCGTCAGAGAGGCGGTGACGAAGTTGAAGATCCGCGACGCGGCCCGCTTGCGCCAGGGGTCCCGGCGCTTGACCTTCCAGCCGGAGACCAGGTCGAACCCCTCGTCGAGCCGGTCCAACAGCTTGCCCACCTCCCGGGGACGATCCTGAAGGTCCGCGTCCATGGTGACCACCACCTCTCCCCGGGCGTGCTGAAAGCCGGCCGCCAAAGCCGCCGACTTCCCGAAATTGCGGCGAAACCGAATGATCCGGATCCGGGCGTCGCGTTGCTGGAGGCGCTTCAGCGTGGAGAAGGAGCCGTCGGTGCTGCCGTCGTCGACGAAGATGATCTCCAGGCCGCCGGACCGGGAACTCAATTCCTCGACGATGCCTTGGTAGAGCTCGGAGAGCGACTCCTCCTCGTTGAAGAGGGGAATCACCATGGAGGTCAATCTCATGGGCGGAATTTCGGGCCCGAGTCTAACACACCCCAAAGGAGCCGCGTGTTTCCCGCCCCGACCGGAGCCGCGTGCTTTGCGCGCCGATTGGAGCGGCGTGCTTTGCGCGCCGACTAGAGCGGCGTGCTTTGCGCGCCGACTGGAGCGGCGTGTTTCACGCGCCGACTGGAGCGGCGTGCTTCGCGCGCCGATTGGAGCGGCGTGCTTTGCGCGCCGATTGGAGCGGCGTGCTTTGCGCGCCGACTGGAGCGGCGTGCTTCGCGCGCCGATTGGAGCGGCGTGCTTTGCGCGCCGACTGGAGCGGCGTGCTTCGCGCGCCGATTGGAGCGGCGTGTTTCACGCGCCGACTGGAGCGGCGTGCTTCGCGCGCCGATTGGAGCGGCGTGCTTTGCGCGCCGCCTTTCCGGGAGGACAACACGGCAAAAGAACACTGGGCGCCAAAATGACGCCCCTCCAGCCCCCCTCCTGTCACCCGTACCGTGTAATTTCTACCCCCTGGTGCATCCTTGATCGCTGGACGATCGGAAACGACCAGGAGGAGACGATGACTTTCGGAGAACACATTCGCACGGTCCGGGAAAAGCGGCAGCGTGAAAACCGCGCCTTCTCGTTGAGGATGGTGGCGGGCCGAGCCGGCGTCCAGCCGGCGTACCTGAGCAAAGTCGAATTCGAACAGACTCCACCCCCGTCGGAGCAGACCATTCGCCGGCTCGCGGCGGACCTGGAAGAGGACGCCGACGTGTTGTTGGCCCTGGCGGGCAAGATCTCCCGGGATCTCCAGGAGATCGTGATCCGCCGGCCCAGGATCTTCGCCGATCTCTTGAGGAGTCTCGACGAAGCTCCGGACGAGGTGGTGACGCGGCTCACCCGGGAGGTCCGGGCCGGAGTTTCGTGAGGGGCCGGACCTCCAGTCCGATCCTCCCAAGGACAATCCATTTCGCGGGCGAATCCTGCCTGTCCCGTCCATTGGCCGGGCCGGTGTGAGGGATGAGAGGTCAACCTCCTGCAACTGAAGAACGCGGGGACAGGAAAGTCCCCGCTCCATGGTCCCCGCTCCATGGCCACCCCTCCGGGTGACTTATAATGGCGCGGGACCATGTTGAGTTCGCTCCTGCGCCACAGGCACCTGATTCGTGAACTGGTGTCACGGGATATCCGGAGCCGGTACGTGGGCTCCGTCGCCGGCCTCTTCTGGTCGATTCTGAATCCGGCTCTGCAACTGGCTCTCTACACGCTGGTCTTCTCGCTGGTGCTGGAGGTCCGGTTCGGGCCCGAGGCCTCCACCGGAGTCTTCGCCCTGAATCTCTTCGCCGCGCTGCTGCCCTGGATGGCCATCCAGGAGGGTGTCGTCCGCTCGGCCCGCACCTTCATCGAAAACGCCAACATCATCAAGAAGCAGCGCTTTCCGTTGGAGACGCTGCCCTTCAGTGTTCTCTTCTCCGCCGTCGTGCACCAGTTGCTGGGGACGGCCGTCTTCCTCGTGGTGCTTGCGGTCACCCAACTGACCGACTTCCGGTTCCTGGTCCTGATCTTCCCCCTCTTCGCGGTCCAGATCCTGATGACCTACGGGCTGGCTGCCATGGCCGCCTCTCTGAACGTCTTCTTTCGCGACGTGGCCCAGTTCCTGGGCGTCCTGTTCATGCTCTTCTTCTGGGTCACGCCCATCGTCTACCCCTTGAGCCGGGCACCGGAACCCTACCGATTCCTCCTCTCCCTGAACCCGCTGACCCACATGGTGGAGGCGTACCGGTTCGCCTTCCTGGGCGTTCCGGAGCCCTCCCTCTGGGGGCTGCTCTACTGGGTCGCCGTCTCCGTCGGGTTCTATCGGCTGGGGCGTACCGTCCTGGACCGGACCCGGAACCAACTGGTGGACCTGCTGTGAGACCCGCCGTACGGGCCGACCGCCTCTCCAAGTTCTACGGGATGCACTGGAGCCCCCGGGGCCTTCTCCGGCAGGTCCTCACCGGAAGGGAGCCCGACTTCCGGATTCGGGCGCTGGAGGAGGTCAGCTTCCAGGTCGAGGCGGGCCGGGCCCTGGGAGTGGTCGGTCAGAACGGTTCCGGAAAGACGACCCTGCTGAAGCTGGTTTCAGGCGCCGCCCATCCCAGCGCGGGAGAGGTTGAGGTGGACGGCCGGGTCGGCGCCCTGCTGGACCTGGGCGCCGGCTTTCATCCCGATTTCAGCGGCCGCGAGAACATCCGGTTCACCGGAGCGCTCATGGGATTGGCCTCCGATCTGGTTCGGGAGGAGGAAGACCGGATCGTGGCGTTCAGCGAGCTGGGAGAATTCATCGATCAACCGGTGAGGACCTATTCCGCCGGCATGTACGTCCGGCTGGGCTTCGCCGTCTCCACCGGATTCGACCCTTCCGTGCTGGTCATCGACGAGGCGCTGGCGGTGGGAGACCAGCCCTTCCAGAAAAAGTGCACGGACCGCATCCTGTCCATCAAGAAAAGGGGCGCGGCCATCGTGATCTGCTCCCACAACCTCTACCAGGTCAAGACCCTGTGCGAAGAAGCGATCTGGCTCCGGGAGGGACGGGCCCGATCGCAGGGGGAGGCGGTCACGGTGGTGGAGGACTACAGCCGGTTTCTGGGGCAGGCGTCGGCTGCCCGCGGCCGGGAAGAAGACCGCTCCGGATCGGGTGATCCGCTGGAATGCAGAATCGAACGCCTCCGCCTGGAGGACGGTTCGGGCTCTCGATGCGAGAGCTTCCGCACCGGCGACACGTTGCGGCTGGAGATCGTCGCCGGGTTCGCGTCCGGCTTCCGGGGCCGGCCCGGCCTTCGGGTGGCGTTCCGGAGAGACGACGGAATCACCATCCACGAAATACGGAGCGGCGGGATTCAGGAGTTGGAGCCGCTCGGCGGCGGCCGTTACCGGGGGCGGCTCACGCTGCGGGAGATTCCGCTCCTGGCGGGCGGGTACCGGGTTCTGGTTGCGACGTGCTCCTATTTGGAGGAACCGGCGGCGGGGAGTTGGAGGTCGATTCCGTTCAGCGTTCGCTCGCAAGGCAGGGAGTTGGGGGCGGTCCGGATGGAGCACCGGTGGAGTGGGGACGGTGATTGTCCAAGTGCCGATTCATGAGGAAGTGTGGGAGTAGGGATGTCCCCTCCTGCGGGGATTCGAGAGGACGGATCGCGGATTTTTCTTCGCCGTCGTTATATCTTTTGAGAGTTGGGAACCGTCAGCGGTTCATCGCAGGATGTACGCAATCCGTGTCCGGCACGACCCGGAGGCGGCCGACTTGGGATGCGGATGGAGACTGAGTCATGGATTTTGAACTGATCAGCGTACTGGTCACCATGGTGGCAGTGGGAATCACCCTGGCCGGCTTGTTTCTGGCCACGGTCCGAGGGCTGCGGCAGGAGATACGGGACTTACGCGGCCACATGGGACGGATCGACTCCCAAATCGGCGAACTCCGGGAACGCATGGCGCACGTGGAAGGATTGCTGATGGGATTGCGAGATTCTTTGGCCCGGCGGATCGTCACGGATTAGGAGGGGGGAGGTTCCTGTCCCCCTTTTTTCCTTGTTGCTATGGGAGTCGGTGACCAGGAAGCGTAGAGGGGGGACTCCGTCCCCCCTGCACCCCCCCTGTCGGCGACAAGAATGTCGCCGCTCCTCGGCGACAAGAAAGTCGCCGCTCCTTGGCGACAAGAAAGTCGCCGCTCCTCGGCGACAGGAAAGTCGCCGCTCCTTGGCGACAAGAAAGTCGGCGCTCCTTGGCGACAAGAAAGTCGGCGCTCCCCCTCGTGGAATCGGGTTTGGTGGCGTGGTATCGTGCTGGCCAGCCATGGGAGCCGGGAGGAGGAGTTCGGACGATTCTTCCGGCCTACGGCGGCACCGCGGCCTCTACGATCACGACTACTTCCACGGCAAGAGCAGCGGGTATCCGCCGGAGGGATACGCCCGGGCCCATCCGGACTGGGGTCCGTGGATCGAGTTGCTGGAGGCCATCCAACCCCAGGGCCCGTGGGTGGAGCTGGGTTGCGCGTACGGGTACCTGACGGAGGCGGTCCGCGGGTCCGGCCGCCGGGCGGTGGGGCTGGACCTGAGCGACTACGCGCTTTCCCAACATCCTCCGGCGCGTCCCTTCCTGGTGCAGGGAGACGCCCAGGAACTCCCCTTCGCGAACGGCTGCGCGCGCGTCGTCACGCTGTTCGACCTGCTGGAGCACCTCCCGGATCCGCAGGCCTGCCTCCGGGAGGCGGTGCGGGTGCTGGACCCGGACGGACTGATCGCGGGAGCCACCCCGGATCCCCTTCATTTCCGGCGGCCGGAGCCGACCCACTGCTTTGAGCGCCCCCCCTCCTTCTGGATCTCGGCCCTGGAGGAGCTGAACCTGGCCGTGACCTGCCGCTTCTCCGTAACTCCCTACAACTTCCAGTTCCTGGCGGCGTTCAAGGGGTCCGCGGCGGCGGAGCGGGCGGCGGCCTGGCGGCACGACTACTTCGGGCCCGAACCGGAATTCGTCACGGTCGACGGTCCCCTGGAGGCGCTGCCGCGCTGGGGATGGTCGGCGTTGGAAGCGGGATCGCGGGACATGCAGGGGAATTCCTCGGCCCTCTACCTCCTGAACCGGCGGGCCGGACCGGTCCGTTTCAAGACCCGCTTCTCCGTCTCCTCCTCGCCCGACTTCACCACCCTGCGGGTCCGCGCCGGCAGTTCCGTGTTGGCCGAGGTCCACCTGGACTCGGAGCGGAAGACCGTTCAGGTCGAGCTCCCGCCGGTAAGCGTGGCCGCCGGGGGACACCACCTGATCTTCGAACCCTTCCCCCTGGGGCCGCGGCTCCGCATCCACGACGTGGAGATCGGCGCCGAGCCGTGTTCCCGGGAGAGCCTGGTCCTGGGCCTTCCCTTCGACCTCTACCAGCGGTACCGCCTCGCGTCCCAGGTGGCTTCCCGGCTGACCCGGGGTGCCGTCCTGGACGTGGGCGGCCTGTTGGGGGACCAGGACGGACACGTGGCCGCCGCGGCGGACTTCTTCTCCGGCCCGGGAAGGGAAGGGCCCGTTCAGGTCCGCACCACCGACCTGAGGCATTGCGACCATCCGGACCACGCGCCGGCCCCGGCCTGGAAGCAGCCGTTTCCCGACGGCTCCTTCGACCTGGTTCTGTCCCTGGACGTCCTGGAGCACCTGGAACCGGAGCGGCGTCCCGATTTCCTATCGGAACTGGACCGCGTGGCCCGTTCCTTCATTCTGATCGGCGCCCCCTTCTCCACGCCCGAGGTGGAACGGGCCGAGGAGGAGCTGGCGGCGGGACTGCTGAACGCCCGCCGCTTCCTGGAGGAACATCGGACCCTGGGACTGCCATCCCACGACCTGGTGGAGAGTCATTTCCGGGACCGGTCCGGCTACGAGGTCCACCGCTTCCCCAGCGGCTACCTGCCTCGCTGGCGCGCCATGCAGGTGCTGACGCAGCACTACTTCCAGTTGAACGACCACACGTCCATGACCGCCCTGAACCGGCTCTACAACCGGAACTGCTACGTTGCGGACCTGGCCGAACCGTCCTACCGGAGTCTTTTCCTGATCTCCAAGAGACCTCTCCCGGACGGCCAACGGAACGCACTGACGGCGCTGTTCCCGGAGCCCGGCACAGACCCCGCGTCCGCCTGCGGCCTCTCGGAGATGGCCCGGGACGCGCGGTTCCCCGGTCTGCACCAACGGATTCGGGACCTGCTTCAGGAACGGGACGAGGCCTGGCTGAACACCCGTTTCCTCATCAACGAGCGGCAGAAGCTGATCCGGCTGCTGCGCCGGGAGATCCGGACCCTGCGCACCGAGGTCCCCTTGTGGAAACTGGCGGCTCTCCGCCTCCGGGACAAGCTGAGACGCCGGTGATGGGACCGCGCAAGGCGCCCGCCCCCGCCTCCGTGGCCATCATCAACTACAACGGCCGCGCCTACCTGGAGGAACTGCTGGGTTCCCTGGCACTTCAGACCCGCCCCCCTCTGGAGACGCTGCTGGTGGACAACGCCTCCCGGGACGGGAGCGTCGCTTACGTCGAGCAGGCGTTCCCCTGGGTCCGGGTCCTTCCGCAGGAGCGGAACCTGGGCTTTTCCCGGGCCGCCAACCTGGCCGCCGAGGAGGCCCGCGGCACCTGGCTGGCCCTGCTCAACACCGACCTCCGCCTGGAGCCGGACTGGCTGGAAGAGATGGTGGCCGGCGGCGAAGCGGATCCCTCCATCGCGGCCGTCTCCTCCAAGCTCAGGTTGTACGACCGGCCCCACCGGCTCAACGGGGTCGGCGGGTGCATGAACCGGCTGGGCTACACCTGGGACCGGGGCATGGGAGAGGAGGACCGGGGCCAGTACGACGAGAGCCGGGAGGTCCTTTTCGCGTGCGCCGGCGCCGCCCTCTTCCATCGGTCCCGTTTCCGGGAGGCGGGCGGATTCGACCCGCGCTTCTTCATGTACCACGAGGACGTGGACCTCTGCTGGAGGCTCTGGCTGCGGGGATTCCGGGTGGTCACCGCCCCCCGGGCGGTCGCCTACCATCACCTGAGCGCCTCCACCCGCCAGGACCGCGGCCTCCTCTGGCGCGAGATCCTGGGAGAGCGCCACAACATGCGCTCGCTGCTCAAGAACTACGAAGGCTCCAATCTGGTCCGGGCCTTGTGGGGGCTGCTCACCCTGCGCCAGCCGGCGCGCCGGAAGTGGGCGCAACTGGGAAACCTGGCCTGGAACCTGCGGTGGCTTCCGGAAACGCTGCGCCTGAGGCGCCGCATCCGGAAGGAGCGGCGGGTGACGGACGCACAACTGAATCGCCTTATCGTACAATCGCGGCATGTCCCCATCCCCCGGTGACGTCACGGTCGTCACCGTCAACTGGAACGGGAAATCCCACCTCTCGACCCTGCTCCCTCCCCTGCTGGCGCTGAAACCGGGCGAGGTCATCGTGGTGGACAACGGGAGCACCGACGGTTCCCAGGAGTTCCTCCGGAGACGCTATCCGCAAGTCCGGTTGCTGGAGAACGGCGTCAACCGCGGCTTCGCCCAGCCCTGCAACCTGGGGGCCGAGACGGCGAGGGGGTCCTGCGTCGCCTTCATCAACAACGACATGCGGCCGGAACCGGACTGGCTGGCCGCCGCGCTGGAGAAGCTGGACGCGCGGACTCCCTGCGTGGCCTCCCGGATCCTGGACTGGGAAGGGAGGCGCATCGACTACAACGGCTCCTCCCTGCACTACCTGGGATACGGCATGCAGCAAGACGTGGGCATGAAGGTCGAAAAGGCGCCAAGCCGCGGCCAGGTCCTTTTCCCCTGCGGCGGGGCCATGCTGATGGACCGGGAGGTCTTTCTCGAGCTGGGGGGGTTCGACCCGGACTACTTCGCCCTGTTCGAGGACGTGGACCTGGGCTGGCGGCTGTGGCTCGCCGGCCACCGGGTGGTCCTGGCGCCTGAATCGGTGGTGAGACACCGGGGCCACGCTACCCTGGAGACCCGGTCTCCCGAAAAGACCCGGTACCTGATCCACCGGAACGCGTTGCTGACCATCTTCAAGAACTACGACGAGGAGAACTTCCGGAAGATCCTGCCGTTGGCCCTGGTTCTGGCGGTGAAACGGGCGGTGCACTTCTCCGGGGTCCGCAAGGAGAGCTTCTACCTCTGGTCGACGACGCGATACAAGCTGGAGGAGGGAGACGAAACCGCGCGGTCGCAGTTGCTGGACTCCCTGAACCACCTGGTGGCCATGGACGACGTGCTCCAGTCGCTGCCGCTGTTGCTGGAGAAACGCCGCCGCGTGCAGGCCCTTCGCCGCCGCAGCGACCAGGAGATCATGGAGCTGTTCGGCGAGCCGCTGCGGCAGATCGTGGAGGACCCGGGCTACATCAAGGAGGAACTGGAGTTGCTGCAGTCGCTCGACCTGGGTTCGCTACTGGACCTGGGCCCCAGCGCGGCGGCGCTGGATTCCCTGCCGGGCGATCTCCGGGAGAGAATCCGGAACCTGGAGAAAGAGTTCAGGGCGCTCTGCTGGTCGGGGACCCATGCCGCGCTGCATCCCCCGGGCGCCCCGGGCCTGGCCGCGCGATTTTTCCGGGCCGTCCGGCAGGAGGGACTGAGGGTCGCCTTTCTCCGGGCGTTCGACTACGTCAACCGGGCGGTGTAAAAAAAAAGCCAAGGAGCGCCGCATTTCACGCACCGGGAGCACCGCATTTCACCCGCCGGGAGCGACGCATTTCACCCGCCGGGAGCACCGCATTTCACGCGCCGGGAGCACCGCATTTCACGCGCCGGGAGCGGCGTGTTTCACGCGCCGACTGGATCGGCGTGTTTCACGCGCCGATTGGAGCGGCGTGTTTTACGCGCCGACTGGAGCGGCGTCATTTTGGCGCCGCTCCCAGGGGGGGTTAGGGGGGACGGTAGTCCCCCCTTTACGAGTTGGGTGAGGGAAGCGTGGGCGCCTGAAAGACGCCCTTCCAATGGGCGACAAAATGACGCCGATCCAATGGGCGACAGGGATGTCGCCCCTCCTGGCGCCAAAATGGCGCCGCTCCCAGGGGCGGCAGGAATTTCGTTCCTCCTAGTTGGACGCGGTCCGGCGGACGAAGGCGTCCCGCAATCCCTTCAGCAATCCTTCCACGTGCCCCATGCGTTCCCGGAGCTCGCCGATATGGGAGTCGATCCGCCTCATGTGGCTGCGCATGTCCCGTATGTCCTGCCGCGTCTCCCGCCGCAGGCCTTGGATCTCCTCCCGCATTTCCTGCCGCATGTCGCGCATTTCGCGCCGGAGCCATCGCCAACTGGCCAACATTAATCCGGCCAAGCTGACTCCCACCGCCACCACGGCTATTAACACGCTGATCAGGTCGACATTCATGGCTCGGAGTCCTCCGACATCCTGCGTTCAATGTATACAACGACGGCCGCGAATAAAATGCGAACGATTTCGAGGCGAGGGACGACTTGGAGCGGTGGCATCCTTGCCCCCGATCTGGGAACGTGAGCGGGAAATGAATACGGGGGGACTAACAGTCCCCCCTCCTATGGGTTGCCTTGCGGTCTACAAGGCCTCCAACGGCTGCGATGTCTGTCACGTCCGCCTCTAGGAGAGGGGGTTGTTAACCCCCTCGTCCGCCCTACGGGGGGACTAACAGCCCCCTCCAGTGGGCGATTGGAAATCGTCCGTCTTTTCCTGGTTGGGAACGTTATTTCAAATGGCTGTACAATTCGCGGTAGTCATCTGTTCACGCTTCGAGCAGATTCCGTCGCGACCGAACATGGCGAGGCTTGGATATGACCCCGGAACTGGTTGGAATCATCGTAGCGTCGATCGCGTTGGGGGGCTTGATGATCTCCCTGTTTGCGTGGCTGAAATCGGACATCAGCCGACTCCAGGACGGGTTTGCTCAGATCCGGGAACGCATCGCACACATTGAAGGCCTCCTGAAGGGCATGCGCGACTCAATTGCGGCAAGGACAGATTGAACGATCCCGTGACTATGCGTTCCAATCGCCGGCGCGCCACTCCGTGGACGACAGCAACACCCCCGTCCTAGTCGACGGCGGTACGCCGAGAGAAAAATCCCAGAAGTCCTTGCAGCAAGCCTTCGACCCGCCCGATCCGTTCCCGGAGTTCGCCGATGTGGGAGTCGATCCGTCCCATGTGGGTGCGCATGTCCCGTATCTCCTGGCGCATGCCCCCCATTTCCCGGCGCATGTCCCGCATTTCGTGCCGGACTCCTCGAAAAAACGCTTCTCTGCAGATCAACGCCGGACCGACACCACGGGCAAGGTGGTGAAAATCCGGTTGGTGCCGTCCAACTCCAAGGCGATTGCGGCGAACTGTTCCCCTTCAGGAGCGATGCATCGAACCGACCCGACGAAGTCAGACGTATCGGTTTGGGGGAATAACTCATGGATGAACCTGGCCGTCTGCCCGTTGCCGGACAGTGGAATGTCCTCCGTCGCCAATACCGCGCCTTTTTTCATCAATCGGCAACCCACCAGGATCGGATTCTCTCCCAGGTTCCGGATCGCGGCTCCGGTGTTGATTCCGCCCGCTTGGCGGCGCGCCGGAAAAATGACGTCGTTTACGGGCGCACTGGCCCCCACGCCGGCCACGCCCAGGGACGGGGCGTCGAACCGCAGGACCCCGCCGAGGCGGGCCGCGCCGCCCGCGTCCTCCCAGTCTTTGCCTTCCCATACATTACGGACGATGTCGGAGAATACCGTCACCGACCCGGTCACCAACTCCCCTCGCCCATGGGTCGAAATTACAAGTTCACCCAGGGGCTCGATCCCGGTCCGGGTGGTCAATGATCCGTCCTCCCGGACTTCCAGATCTTCCGTGATGTCCACCACCGACTCGGGGTCGATGAGTTCACCCATTTGGTCGTGGAAGTAGATGGCCGGGTGAGCCGCCGAGGGCTCCACGTTCACCAATACCAGGTCCGAGGTGATGGACCCTCCATTGCCGAAATGCGGAAAACTCAGAAACTCTCGACGGTCCTCCGTGACTGGATGCATGGTGTTGGCCGATTGAGCCTGGAGAAGCCGGTCGAAGTAAGCGATCCGATTCGGCATCGTCTCCCATATCGTCCGCTCGTAGGAACGGGAGATTCGAGCCGAACGATATCGCACCGCCAAGTACGGCAGGAACGACTCGGCGATGTCTTCTCGCTCCGGATAGTCTCGTGCGTAGTCGGAAATGAAGTTGCCATCGGCCGTCTGGGCGGCGCGCCACTCGCCGGCGTCGACAATCCCCATCCAGGGTGGATCCAGGGAAGTGTGCGCCGCCTCGTGGACCAATCCCTCCTCCAAAGAATCTTCCGGAAAACCTGTATGAATGAGTATATTGTTGTTTCCACCCCCGAGAGGCGCATTCCCTTTGTGGATCCAGACCGTCTCGACATTGGTTCGAAGAACGGCCGGCAATTGACCGATGGATCTTCCGTATTTGCTTGCTTCCGCCATCGCGGCCGATGTACCGCCGAACTCTGGATTGACCTGAATCTCCGCCGTCAGCCCATCATCAAATCGGGCCATGAACAAATAGGCGTTGACCACAATCCAGTCCTTGACCCGCTGGTCGAACATGGTCCGCCGCCCCCGGCCTGCATCCGTCACGCTCACGAGTGCCGTCGGATCTGATGGCGTGATGATGTCCGGGTCGATCCAGACGGTGCCCACGTAGGGGGGGTCGGAGGAATCAGCCTGAGCAGTGCTCTCCGGAGCCCCCCCAAGGATTGGTACCAAGCCGAGTAGGAAAAGAATCCGAGATCGTCTCACTTTGGGGAATCGAGGGGAGTTTGAAACGGCGGCGAGGGTCTTTTCCATGGATCACCTCCATTGATCAAAGAATCCGGGAACCGGAACGATCGTTGGCAACCTTAAGTGAGAGCCGTGGCACGCGGCAACAGTACGCGGCAGACATCTGCCGTTCATTTCGCAAGTGTTATTAGGGTCTTTTGCAGCCTCCCGTCTTGCCAATTCAGGCACAGAACATGGACGCAGGCGTCCCGTTCGGCCAGCGTCATCAAGTGGACGCTGATCGATTCCACGCAGTCTCTGACGAAAATCGGCATGGACGGAAAACGGTCCTTCATGAGCCGCCTTCCGCATTGGCAACCGGCCGACTGACCGAATTACAATGTTTCCGAGCAGCGGAACGGAATGGAGAAGGGAAACGGGGAAGCGTGGAATCCGCTGCCTGTTTGTTGCCTGTTCAGCACGTCACACATTGGGAGTCAACCACCTTACCGATCCGGCGAAGAACCCGGTAAATGACTGAAAACGTTAATTGTCGGTAGTCATTGACTGTGGGACAGCCGGGACTGACAGTCCCCCCTCCTGGCGATTGGAAACCGCGCCTCCTGTAGACTGATTCCATCCATGCGGGTCAGTGTCGTGATTCCGACTTACAACCGGTCGCGGATCCTGGTGCGGACGTTGGAGGCGCTGGGCGGGCAGACACTGGCGGAGCGCTCCGTGGACGCCTCGGGGAGCGGCGCTCCCTTCGAGGTGATCGTGGTGGACGACGGGTCCACGGACGACACGGGCGAGCGGGTTCGGGGGATGGCTTCCGGGTATCCGGTGCCGTTGGTTTACCTTCACCAGGAGAATCGCAAGCAGGGAGCGGCTCGGAACCTGGGGGTGGGGCGGGCCCGGGGGGAGTGGTTGGTGCTTCTGGGGGACGATACGGTTCCGGCGTCCGATTTTCTGGAAAATCATCTGCGGTCGCGCGACGGGATTGAGGAAGAGGATGCGGACCGGGTGGTGGTGATCGGGTACACGCCCTGGGCCAGGGAGTATCCCCGGACCCGGTTCATGGAGTACGTGGGCGAGGAGGGGTGGCAGTTCGGGTTCGCGCTGATCGAGGACCCCAACGACCTTCCTTTCAACTTCTTCTACACCAGCAACCTCTCCATCTCCCGGGAGTTCTTCCGGGAGTCAGGGGGGTTCGACGAGGACTTCGGCGAGTACGGGTGGGAGGACATCGAGCTGGGGTGGCGGCTCCACCGGATGGGGATGCGGCTGGTCTACCACGCGGGCGCGGTGGCCTACCATCACCATCCGACCTCGGTGAGGGCTTTCGTCCGGCGGCAGCGGCGGGTCGGCTCCTCGGCCTGGAACTTCTACCGCAAGCATCCCGAGATGGAGGACTTCCTCAGCGTCGGGAGCGTGCCCCGCTACCGGCTCCTGGACCGGATCCGCATGGAGCTCCTGACCTGGGCCTGCGCCTGGACCGAGAATCGGCGTTGGCCGGACCTGAGCTCCCTCTATCCGGACCTCATGAGCTACCACTACAACCTGGGATTGCTCCAGGGGCGGCGGGAGGAACGCTAGGCATGC
This sequence comes from Acidobacteriota bacterium, assembly GCA_965116695.1. Taxonomy (GTDB): domain Bacteria; phylum Acidobacteriota; class UBA6911; order RPQK01; family JAJDTT01; genus JAJDTT01. The sequence goes on along the minus strand of OZ220706.1, from coordinate 3,833,886 downwards.
CGGGCGCCCATGATCCCAGGCTCACGGTGATCATCCCCACCTGGAACCGGGCCCGGCTGCTGGAGCGATGCCTCTCGTCGCTGGCCAGGCAGCGGGTGACGTGTCCCGTCCTGGTGGTGGACAACGGCTCCACCGACTCGACGCGGGAGATGCTGGAGAACCGGTTTCCCGGGGTGGAAGCTCTGGCGCTGGAGGAGAACCAGGGGTTCGCCCGGGCGGTGAACCGCGGCATCCTCCATTGCCGCTCCGATTACGTGGCGCTCCTGAACAACGACACGGAGGTGGACCCGGGCTGGGTGGAGGCGGGACTGGCGGCGTTCGACCGGAACCCGTCCTATTGGTTCCTGGCTTCCCGAATGGTGGACTACCGCCGGCGGGACCTCATCGACAGCGCCGGCGACGGCTACGACCGGACGGGAATGCCCTTCAAGCGGGGCCGCGGCGACGCGTGCCGGCTCCACAGCCGGAGCCGGCCGGTCCTGGGAGCCAGCGCCGGAGCCGCCTTCTACCGCCGCCGGCTCTTCGACCGCATCGGGCTCTTCGATGAGACCTACTACATGTACCTGGAGGACGTGGAACTGAGCCTGAGAGCCCAGCTCACCGGCCATCCCTGTCTTTACGTCCCGGAGGCCGTGGTTTACCATATCGAGGCCGCGTCCGACCCCTCCCGGGAGGACGTGGTAGCAGACCTCCTGGCGCCGGACGAGGAGGCAAGCCGAATCGTCCGTCCGGAGGAAAAGGAGGCCGGGCTCCGGCCGATCCCACCCCGGCCGGCCCCGCCTCCGCTGCCCGTCTGCTATTCGCCGGCCCGCGTCTACTGGATCACGCGGAACCGGTGGCAGTTGATGGTGAGCTATCAACTGGCCCGCAACCTGTTCCGGTTGATCTACGGCTGGGCCCGCAGCACGGCGTTCCATGCCGTCAAGGCGGGCTACCTGGGTTCGTTCCTGCGAGGACTCGCGGCGGGGATGGCGCGGACCCCCCAGGCGCTGGCCAAGCGCTTCCGGCTGCGGCGCGACCGGGTCCTCACGGGGCGGGAAATATGCCGACTGATGAACGGGTCGTAGCGATCGTCGTCAACTGGAACGGACGTGAAGTCCTTCCGGCGACGCTGGATGCGTTGCGTGCCACGCTTCACTCCAATCTCGAGATCGTCGTGGTGGACAACGCGTCCACCGACGGGTCCGCCGATATGGTGGCCGACCCGGTGCGCCTGGTACCGCTGGCAAGGAATCTGGGTTACGCGGGCGCCCTCAACGAGGTTCTCCGGACGTTGATTCCCGGCGGGGAAGACGGCTCGAGTCCGGCCGCCGATTATTTCCTCCTGCTGAACAACGACATCCTGGTGGAGCCGGAGACGGTCTCCCGGCTGTTGGAGCTGGCCCGGGAGAAGGGGCCGGGGGTCTGCGGACCGAAGGTCCTGCTACAGGGATCGCCGGGACGGTTGGACGCCGCCTGGGGGAGAATCACCTGGAGCCACGTCCTCTCTTCGTTCGCCGGCAAGGGGGCGCGGGACGGCGGGCGGTACGACCGGTTCCGCCGGGTTCAGTTGCTGCTGGGGTGCGCGCTTCTGGTTCACCGGCAGGTGTTCGAGGACGTGGGGTTTTTCGACGAGGACTACTTCATGTACCACGAGGAGGTGGATTTCCTCTTCAGGGCCGGCAAGCGGGGGTACCGGTCGTACTATTGCCCGGCGGCGAGGGTCCATCACCGGCGGGCGCATTCGACGCGGGACAATCCGTTGCAGCGGGTGTTCTGGGTTCGGCGGAATACCGTGTTGTTCCTGCGGAAGCATCGGGCCGGCGCCTGGGCATGGGGCTGCTGGGGGAAGTCGCTGGTGTTGAGCCTGGTCTGGAACGCCGTGCTGCTGCGCCGGCAGCGGGTGGCCACGATCTGGCGAGGCGTGGTCTCGGGGATGAGAGCGGCGATTTCCGATCGGCCCGGGGGAGACTGTTAGTCTCCCTTTTCGCGCGTTTCCGCTCCCTCGTTGACGGTTTGTTGCTCTGGAGTTCGGCGGTTAGAAAACCGCCGCCCCCTTCCTTCGCCACAGATACCATTCTTCTCCCCAGGTGTGCCCAGCTACCCGGGACGTACGTCCACCACACGTTGACATTTGCAGGAATGTCAGACGAGGAGATCCGAAGGGGGGCTGACAGTCCCGCGCTCCTCCCTGCCGATCGCTCCACCGTCGTCACCGAACACTCGGGAAGTGCAGATTGAGTGATTCCAAGGACTACTATGGTGAAAAGGTGGTGAATTTATGAGACTGGTTCCTTTTTCCGCCTACGATACTCGAATAGTTACGAATCCGGCTCTTTTGGCCGGCTGGCGCACGGAGATGCCGAGGCGGGAAATGCCCGCGGTCCGATGAGAAGGTGGCCATGGAGAATCCTGACGAACTGAGACGAGAAATTGAGATGTTGCGGGACCGCATCTCCAAGTTGAGCGCGGCCAGCCTGCGTATCAGCGCCAGCCTGGACGTCAACGTTGTCCTGCGCGAGATCGTGGAAAGCGCCCGCGCGCTGACCGATGCCCGGTACGGCACGATCTCGACCATCGATGCCGCGGGGAGTATCCAAGAATTCGTCACTTCCGGTTTCACTCGGGACGAGCATCGGCAGTTGGAGGACTGGTCCGACGGACTGCGGTTATTCGAGCACTTCCGGGACCTTCCGGGAGTGCTGAGAATGGCCGACTTGCCCGGCTACGTCCGGTCGCTCGGCTTTTCTGCAGATTTGATACGGGCGAAAACCTTCTTAGGCACGCCGATGCATCATCGGGGCGTGCATGTCGGCAACTTCTTTCTTGCCGGCAAGGAAGGCGGGCAAGAGTTTACGAGCGAGGATGAAGAGGTCCTGGTGATGTTCGCGGCGCAGGCGGCGACGGCCATCGCGAATGCCCGCATATACCGGGACGAACAGCGAGCCCGGGCCGACCTGGAGGCGCTGGTCGACACCTCGCCGGTGGGGGTGGCGGTCTTTGATGTCGGGACGGGCAAGCCGGTGTTGTTCAATCAGGAGGCGAAACGGATTGTCGGTGTCCTGCGGATGCCGGACCGCTCCCTGGACGAACTGCTGGAGATGCTGACTTGGCGGCGAGCCGACGGGCGAGAAATCTCCCTGGAAGGACGCTCTCTGGCGCAGGCTCTGAGCGGCGCTACGAAGGTACGCGCCGAAAAAATCGTCCTTCAGGTGCCGGACGGCCGTAGCGTCAAGACGCTGGTCAACGCCACGACGAGCCGTTCCGCAGACGGCGAGGTCGAGTCCCTGGTCGTCACCCTGCAGGATTTGACGCTACTGGAGGAGTTGGACCGGATGCGGGCGGAGTTCCTGGCCATGGTAAGCCACGAGCTGCGGGCGCCGCTGACCTCCATCAAGGGCTCGGCCGCCACCGTGCGGGGCGCCTCGAGACCCCCGGATCCGGCCGTCACCGACCAGTTCTTCCGCATCATCGAAGAGCAGGCCGATCACATGCACGGTCTGATCGACGACCTGCTGGATGTGGGGCGGATCGAGGCGGGCACGCTGTCGGTCTCCCCGGAGCCCAAGGAGGTGGCTGTCCTGGTGGATCACGCGAGGAACACGTTTTTGAGCGGGGGTGGCCGGCACACGATACACGTCGACCTGCCGGCGGACCTGCCCCGTGTGATGGCCGACCGGCGGCGGGTCGTGCAGGTATTGAACAACCTCCTTTCTAACGCGGCGCGAAACTCGCCCGGGTCCTCTCCCATCCGGATCACCTCGATGCGGGACGGTGATTACGTCGAGTTCTCGGTTTTGGACAAGGGAAGAGGGATTCCGTCGGAACTGTTGCCCCACCTGTTCCAGACGCACATGCGTGTCGGCAACGATCCCGGGATCGGCGGGTCCGGCCTGGGATTGGCCATCTGCAAGGGCCTGGTGGAGGCTCACGGCGGGCGCATCTGGGTCGAAAACCGCGGCGCGGGCCAGGGCGCCCAATTCACCTTCACACTTCCGGTAGCTGAAGACGCCGGAACCGGCGCGACCGGCGGGTCCTCCGCCGGCACTTCCCTTCCGCCACGGGAACGAACACCTATCCTGGTGGTGGACGACGACCCAAAGACGCTCTGGTACGTTCGTGACGCTCTCGCACAGGCCGGCTACTCTGCGATCGTGACGGCTGAACCGGAACAGGTGTCCCACCTGGTCAAGACGAAGAGGCCCCGGCTGGTCCTGATGGACCTGATTCTGCCCGGAACCAATGGAATCGAGTTGATGGAAAGCATCCCCCAGATCGCCGCACTGCCGGTCATCTTCATCTCCGGCTACGAAAGGGACGAGACCGTCGTCCAGGCCTTAAAGGCGGGGGCCTGCGACTACATCGTCAAACCCTTTTCTCCGACAGAATTGGTGGCGAGAGTCCAGGTGGCGCTGCGCCGGAGTGACGAGTCGTCCGAACCCTTCCGGTTGGGGGACCTGGCGATTTTCTACGACCAACGCCGGGTCACAGTAGCCGGCCGCAAGATCCAGTTGACCGCCACCGAATATGAACTGCTCCGGGTCCTCTCGGTCAACAGCGGCCGCGTCACCACCTACGGCACCCGGTGGGAATCCGGCGACCTGCTGCGCCAAGTGTGGGGCCGGTGGGAATCCGGCGACCTTCGTCCTTCGTGAGGAATCTCCGCCGCAAGCTGGGCGATAACGCGGCCCGGCCGACCTACATTTTCAACGAGCGTCAAGTCGGCTACCGAATAGGTGAACCCAACGATCGGTGAGGCCCCCCTACGCCGCAAGGGCGCTGCACAGCTCAGACGACTGAGGGGTGCAGCCTCATCATCCACCAGGGAAGCCAGACGAAACCCGAACCTGACAAGATTCATTCCCGGCCGGGTCATCAGCGGCAAGAAGGCAGTCTTCCCAATGGGCGACAAAACCCCCGCCTAGTCGACGGCGGTGCGCCGGGAGAAGAACTCCCTCAGTCCTTGCAGCAAGCCTTCGACCCGCCCGATGCGTTCCCGGAGTTCGCTGATGTGGGAGTCGATCCGTCCCATGTGGGTGCGCATGTCCCGTATCTCCTGGCGCATGTCCTGGCGCATGTCCCGCATTTCGTGCCGGACTCCCCGCCAACTGGCCAAGATCAATCCGGCCAAGCCGACTCCTACCGCCACCACGGCTATCAATACGCTGATCAACTCAATGGTCATCATCCAGGCTCCATTATTCTTCCGGAGATTGGCAACGTTCAAACTATACAACGACCGTCGCGGAGAATATGCGAACGAATCGCACAGGAGCTCTCCCACCGGCCATGGGCCGGCGAGATTCGGAGAGAAACAGGGGTGTATCAGGAGCGGGTGTTTTCCTACCGGCGCTCTGGGGGCCTGCTGTCTGTGGCCAGGGTTGTGGTAGGTGCGCAAGAGGGCGCCAGAATGACGCCCTTCCAGTGGGCGCCTGAAAGACGCCGATCCTCGGCGCGTGAAACACGCCGCTCCTACGACAAAAGGGGCAACCGCTGGTGCGGTTGCCCCTTTTGAGGTTTGGATCCCTTTTGGGGATGGTTACCGGACCGGGACCACCGGGAGGGTGGTGAAGATCCGGTTGTTGAAGTCCATCTCCAGAGCCACGCCGGTGAACGTGGACCCCGACGGCGCGGTGCAGTGGACCGAGCCTTCGAAGTCGTCCGTGTTGGCGTTGGCGAACATCTCATTGATGAACTGGGAGTTCTGGCCGTTGCCAGCCAGTTCGATCACCGTCTCACCCAACGGCTGACCGTCCATTCTCAGGCGGCAGGTCACCGACGTCATATCCGCCATGAGATTGCGGATGGCGGCGCCGGTGTTGATGCCTCCCGCCATGCGGCGGGCCGGGAAGATGGCGGCGTTGACGGCCTTGCTGGCGCCCACTCCGGCGACCCCGATGTTGGGGATGTCGAAGCGGAGGACTCCGCCGATGGGTCCGTCAGAGACGACTCTCACCGAGCCGACCCTGCCGTCGCCCATGCCACTGGTGGAGATGGTCATTTCGCCCAGGGACGGGATCTCATCCATGACCATCAGGACGCCGTCGGCGACCTCGACTCCTTCCATCATCTCGTCCACGACCATCGAGGCATCGATCATGTTGCCCATCTGGTCGTAGAAGTAGATGGCCGGAGAGACCGCCGAGCTGGCCACGTTGACGAAGACCAGGTCGGAACTCGTCGCCGTTCCGCCGAAATCGCCGTTGGCGAAGTGGGCGAAGTTGAGCGTCGAGTTACCGCTACGGGCGCCGGTACCCAGAGGCACCACCGGGAGGGTGGTGAAGATGCCGTTGGCGGCATCCATTTCCAGGGCGACGCCGACAAACATCCCTCCGTTCGGGGCGGTGCAGCGCACCGATCCCACGAAGTCGGCCGTGTCGGCGCCCGGGAACATCTCGTCGATGAACCGGGCGCTATGGCCGTCGCCGTCCAGCTCGACCATGACCGTATCCATCACATCGCCGTCCTGCATCAGCATGCACGTGACCGTCATGGACTCGGCGCTGAGGTTGCGGATCGCCGCGCCGGTGTTGATGCCGCCCACCATCCGGCGAGCCGGGAAGATGGCGTCGCTGACGGGCTCGCTGGCTCCCACGCCGGCCACACCGACGGCCGGGATGTCGAAGCGCAGCACGCCGCCCAGGCGGCCCGTGCCGAACACTCTCACCGATCCGACCACCAGGGCGCCTTCGCCGTTGGTCGAAATCGTCATTTCGCCTCGGCCTGGGATCCCCATGGGAATGGTCAGGGCGCCGTCAGCGGCAACCACCAGATCTCCCGTTGCATCCACCACCGAGTCGGCGTCGATCATGTCGCCCATCTGGTTGTAGAAGTAGATGGCCGCGGTCACCGTGGAGGTCTCCACGTTCACCAGGACGATATCGGAGGTGATGGTCACCCCACCCGCCGTGCCGTTGGCAAAGTGGGCGAAGTCGATCCCCTCCATGGGCGTGGCCTCGACCGAGGCGGCGGCGCCACGCCCGACGGCGTTCACCGCTACGACCTCGAATTCGTAACCGATCCCGTTGGACAGATTCTCCATGGTGGTGGAGGTGGCATTTGCCCCGCCCGCCACCGTGATCCAGTTGTTCCTCCAATCGTCACCGTTCATGCGGTAGCGCACTTCGTAGTGGGTAATCGCGGAGCCGCCGTTATCGGCCGGCATGCCCCACATCAGCGTGATGGTCTCGCTTTCGACTCTTGCCGTCAGGCCGGTCGGCGCGCTCGGCGCCCGGCCTGGCGTCGCGGTGTCTTGAGAAGCCTCACCTTCGCCGATGCTGTTCACCGCCCGCACCTCAAACCCATACAGGGTGCCGTTGGTAAGACCGTCGATGGTAACGCTTCTCGCGTCGCCGCCGCCGGCGGCCGTCATCCACTCGCTCCAATTCTCGCCGGATACAGCGTAGCGGTACTCGTAACGGAGAATCTCCGAGCCGCCGCCGGCCGACTCACCCCAGGACAGAGCGACCTGCCCATCGCCGCCGGTTGCCGTCAGGTTCGGAGGCGCACCCGGCGCCGATTCCCCCAGCGTAGCACTGGCGGTGGCCGGCTGGCCGCCGCCGACATCGTTCACCGCCCGCACCTCGAAGGTGTAGGAAGTACCGTTCTCCAAACCAGTTACCGTGTAGCCGGTGGCGCTGGCGCCGCCAGGTACGGTCGCCCAAGAAGTGAATCCACTTCCACTTTGCTGGACCCGGTATTCGTAGCGGACGATGGGTGTCCCGCCGTCGCTCGTCGGAGTTCCCCAACTCAACGTGACTTGCTGGTCGCCGCCAGTCGCCGCCAGTCCCGTCGGAGCACTCGGCGTGCCTTCGACCGGGATAACCACTGTGACGGGCGCAGGTTCCAGGCCCGAGTAGTCGCCGCCAGCCACCGTATGGGTCAGCATGACCGTCTTGGGCTCTTTATCGCCGGCATCATCGGCCACCGTGACAGTCACGGTTTGGTCTGTCCGCCAGTTCGTCGGCGTGAAGACTAGTGGAGAACCGGACACCGTCACGTCCTGGGAATCGCTATTGACCATTATCGTCACATCGTCAGTCGGTTCGGTGTTCAGTCGAACCCTGTAGGTCCCACTCACACCCCCTGCGAGGGTGAGCATTGTCGGATTCACCGTCACGCCCCGCGTGTCGTTCTCTGTGGGCGTCACCATCACCTGGGAAACCGAAACGGGATTTGTTGAATCAGTGTATTCGGCTGCGCCGGTCAAACTATGGCTGAGCATTAGACCCGCATCCGGAGTCGCGTCGTCATCCTCGGCAACACTTACCGAAACTGTCTGCTCGCGGTTCCAGCTGCCGGTCGAGAAACTCAACCGTGTTCTGTTTACCCTGATGTCCCCGCTTGCGCCGGTCACATCCACATTCACCGTTGCCGTTGGTCTCTTAGTCAGCACTACTGTGTAAGTATCGCTCCCGCCTTCAGTTATCGTCAGTGACGTCGGATCAATCACAACACCCGCTGTATCGTTGTCCTTGACAGTCACGGAAACGCTCGGGCCAGAGCTCACGGTACCGTAACCAGCAACACTGTGCGAAATGCTCGGAGTGGCGTCTCCCTCAGCGGCATTTTCCGTGGCATGCACCGTCACCGTCCGCGGGCTGTTCCAGTTGCGCACCGTGAACATCAATTCTCCCGGGGTCGCACTTACGCCCGCTCCGCCGTTCACCGTCACGGTGACCGTCCCTGGCGGTTCGGTCTGAAGCACTACCGTGTAGGTCTTTCGCGAACCTTCCGCCATCTGCAGCGTTGTCGGTGTAATGGACAACCCGTCCTCATCGTTATCGTCGACTTCTATCATCACAGGTAGAGCCGTCAGGCCATCGTATCCACCACCGCTAGCGGTGTGCGTCAATGTGACGGTGCCCTCTACGCTATCGGTATCTTCAGTCGCTCTCACGGTTACCACTTGAGGTATGTACCAGTCGTCTGCCCTGAAGTTCAGTGAAGTCGGAGAAACGTCCAACGATTCGACATTCTGTGCCTGCGGACTTTCTGACGTCACGGCGACCGTTACCGTACCCTTCGGTTCGGTCCTGAGGAATACGTTGTAACTGATCGCTGACCCGCCCTCTTTGACCGTGAATGACCTTGGAGTCGCCGTCACACCCTTGATGTCGTTATCAGTTGTCGTAATCGTCACCATGCCGCCGGTGACGCCATCGTAACCGCCGCCGCTTGCAACGTGGGTAAGGGTCACCGCAGCATCGATCTCACCGTCGGGATCCTCGCCGACACTCACCTCCACCTCCTTCGCATCATCCCAGTTGCTTGTAGTGAAAGTAAGGCTTGACGGATCCACGGTCACGTCGCCGGACTCGCCGCGGACCATGACCGTTACCGTCCCCGTCGGCTGCGAGTCCAAAACAACCGTGTATTTGGCTTTCGCCCCCTCGGCAAGCGGCAGCGCGGCCACCAACGCCGTCGTGTCCACTGTTATTCCGGGCGAATCTTTTTCTTGAACCGTTACGGTCACGTTGTCCGCTCGCATACCAGAGTAGTCTGCGCCACGTACCGTATGCCTAAGCGTGACGGCCGGATCGGATATCCCATCGGCGTCCGCGGCTGCACTAACCGTAATGGGTTTGGCCTGGAACCAGTCGGTCGTGTCGAAGTTCAACTGCGACGGATCGACCGTCACGTCGCCTGAGGCGCCACTCACGGACACCGTTACGTCACCCGTCGGTTCAGAATCCAGAACCACAGTGTAGGTCCCGTCCGAGCCTTCGTTGACCGGCAGCGATGTCGGCGTAACCGTCACTCCGCGACTGTCGTTTTCCCGGACACTAACGCGCAACATCCCATTTCGGACGATCGCGCCCCCGATCTCGTGCGTCAGAGTCACGGAGTCTTGCACTGCGTCCGAGTCCTCATTCGCAGTCACCATCACGTCAATGGCCGTGATGTCGCTATCGAAATCGAAGCTCAGCGTAGACGAATCCAAAGTTAGATCCGTACCCGCAAAGCCGGCAATCGTAACCGTCTCCGTCTCGCCCGCTGACAGCGCCGGAGATAGTGTCACCCTATACGTCCTGGACCCGCCTTCGTCGATCGTCAAGGAATTCGGACTCAGGCTGACACTCCGCGCCTGATCGGAGAATGTAACGGTGACGGAGTTGACTGTCGCCGTCGCATACTCCTCTGCCGTCGTTTCGATCGTATGTTCTATAGTCGCGGTGTCGTTGTTCGTTGCTCCCGCGAGAACTCTGGCTGTTACTTGCCTGGCTGCCCAACTAGTGGGGGTGAAATTCAGTGACGAGGGGCTCACAGTCAAATGGTCTGAAGTTTCGCTCACCCTTACGGTCACCGTGCGTGTTGGAGCGCGAGAGAGTTGTACTGTGTAGGTGCCGCTTGCGTTAACGGCGACTGTAAGCGTGGCCGGTGCAGCTGCCACACTCACCGCGACATCATCGTCGTTGTCGTCGACAGTTACCGTTACTGATGAAGCGAACTCACCGGTGTAGTCACCGCCTCGAACCGTGTGGGTTATGGTTTCCGAATCGTTCACCGCGTCATCGTCCTCGCCCGCGTAGACCTTCACTTCGATTGACTGGGTGGCGGACCAATCCTCCGGCATGAAAATCAATCGCGACGGGCTTACCGTGACCTCTCCCGATGCGCCCCCCACGTCTACCGTAACCGGGGCGGTGGGGCGGGTACCGAGACTTACGGCGTACATGCCACTGTCACCCGCCTCGTCGACTTCAAGCGCCGTGGGGGTCACCGTGACCCCGCGGCTGGCGACATCATTGTCGTTGACCGTCACTCTTACCGTAACGTTGCTAACGGTCACCGCGTCTTCCCCAACGGTCGCTGTATGCGTCAGCGTAATGGTTTGCGATACTGCGTCGTCGTCTTCGCCAGCAGCAACTGTCACCGTCTGAGGATCGTCCCAAGTGCCAGTCGTTTCGTCCCCTGGTGAATCCGGTGCCGTGAAGGTGAGTACGACGGACGTGTCGTCCGGCGTTGCATCTGTAGTGGAACTCACTGTAATGGCGCCGCTATCCGTACGTGCGCCGACAACCGTGATGGTCACGTCCTCAGCCGGTTCAGCGTCCAGGACTACTGTGTAGGTACCGGAGTCCCCTTCCGGTACGGGCAAAGTCCTCGGATGCACTGTCACGGCCAGATTCTGGGGAAACGCCAGTTGCGGCGCGGCCAGCAGCATCAGGGCCAGGAAGGGAAGGAGGCCCCTCACCATGTGGAAGCAGTCACGGTTCCTGAAACCGTCGCAGAACGAAATGGACTTTCCGAAATCACGTCTCAGCATGGGTATTCCTCCCAATTCGGTGCACTGGCTGCGTATTTCGATATATGCAAGACATGTGCTCTCGGCACAATACGGGCAGAGTCACTGACCCACAATAGCACAACGCCTCTGACACGATACACGCCGAACGGTAAACCGTGTCGTAATGAGGGATTTCCTGCAAAAAATGGTCTTCCAGACCCGACCTCCAGCTATGGTATTCCGATCCTGGCCACCAGGACATCTCCCAAGATGACCCGCGGCTCCATGGGCGACCGGCGGATCTTCCGCCGATTGTAGACCACGGCGATCTCGTTCTCGCCGGATCGGACCAATCGAGGGTAAAGATGCTCGAAACCCTTTTTTGGCGCACTAATTTTCATCAGCTCCGAGAAGCCGCCATCCAGATCGGCGCTCCAGCCCAGAAAGATCTCGGCCGAAACTCCCACGATGCCTTTGGAATAGGCCACCAGGCATCCGTTCCCCCAAGGCAGTAGATCGAAACCGTAGTAGAACCTGCCCGGCCCGTGGTCCCCCGCCAGGGAATCACTTCCCTCTGCCGGAACCGTCCAGCCTACGCCGGGTCGATAGAGACGATAGGAGAGCATCCGGTCGGTCCGGCCTTTTTGCTGGCGCGTACCAAACCAGCCTGCCAGGACCCCGCTCTCGACGGGTTGAAGGGAACTCTGGACCGAACGCACCGGTAGTTCAAAGATCAACTGATCGGAATTCCAGGTGGTGCCGCCGTCAGGTGAATGGTCGAAATAGAGGGAGGTCCGATCCCCCACCCCCGCTCGCCAGGCGACGTAAACCGAATCTCCCTGGACCGCCAGGCGCGGATCGGTGCAATTCTGGGCTGAGTCGTCATTGACGCGCACGGGCGGGGACCAAGTGAAGTCAGCCGTTTTCCTACTAAAAACTACTGCGCGCCTCCCGACAGACTGATCAAGCCAGACGAGACTCACCTTGCCGCCAGACCCGACGGCCAACCGGGGCGATCCGGTGCGACCCCGCTGTTCTTCCTCGGAGAAATTGACGTCTACGGCCCGCCAATTCTCTCCGGCATCGGCGCTCTGAAACAGAAGGATCCGCTCCCTTGTGTCCGGATAGCCGTTGGAAATAACCAGATAGAGATTGCCATTGCCGTCACCCTGCAACAGGGGCGGGCGCGCCAAAGCCGTCCCCACGGGAAACAATTGGGGGGACGACCACGTGGCTCCGGCATCGGTGGACTGGCGATAGCCAACTCGGAGCTCGCTTCTGGGCCCGCTCCGACGCCGCTCATTGGCCACCCAAGCCAAATGAATCGTATCCGAATCACCGTCTATCCAAACCGCTGGCGATCTTTCCAACTCTTTGGTCTCGGCAATGGGCACAAGCGATTTCCAACGATCTTCCGAGCGGTGGAAGCGGGACACGAAGACATCCGTATCGGTGCGTTTTTCAGGCACTGCAGAAAATGCGACCATCAGGTCTTCGTGCGACATGGCCTGCAACTGGTTGCGCGTAAAGAATGACTCCACGAACGAACGGATGCCCGGAGGATTGATCTGGACGCGGGACAAGAGTTGCCAATCCCCCGGGTCGCCTGCCGAGCCCTTCACCGCGCCAGTCGCGGCCGCCCAAATGAAGACCGCACTGCGCAAGAAAACTCTCAACCAAGTGTTCATTGCATGTCATCCTCCGAAAGACAAATCCTCGATATCGAATTTCATCCAATACCGAGGGCGTGGCGATCCCGGGGTCGGTGCCGTCGATCGATCCCCTCGACGCAGTCAATCAGGGAAGATGCCGCCGTGTCGCGAGGGTCGCAAAAGGAGGAGTGAAGAAGGAGGAACGAGCGGGCGGGAATACAAAAGGGGGAGCCCAAGATGGGCTCCCCCTTTTGGGTTTCGTTCGTCCATCCCATCCTCAACACGAAGATTGCGGGAGGACGGACTAGACGTGGATCAAGGTGATCCGGATTACTTGTCTGTCAAGCTCCAGGCAGCTCCGAACGTCGTTTCCGGAGTCTCGAAGGTCAACGTGACGAAGCCCGAGGTGACAAAGCTACGATTCGTACTCGTGTGGCTGTTGTCGTCCGGCTCCAAGACCAACGTGCCGGTCGTCATTTCCCGCTTGTCGTCGATCGGAACACCATCCGGAACTTCAGACTGCGTAAGGTTCGGACCGTCCCCATCTCCGTAGTTCACTTCGCAAGCTTGGGTGTGGCGCAGGAGCTTTATCCACCCCATGGAGCCATTCATCATCGGATCCACCATCTCATTCACACCGGTGAAGTCATCGTTGCCATCACCGATCCCAGGAACCTGGGTCGTAAGATCGGCCAGACTGAAACCGCCGCCGGTTGCCGTTCCGCCACAATCTTCATCAGGATTGATCATCACCATGATCCCGCTGACCCTGATATCCGGGGAAGGCATCTCCATCTCCATTTCTTCTCCGCCACGGAAGATCGGAGGGTCGTCTGCACCCGGGTGCGCAAAAACGCGCCCCATGGCGTCATGAGGAACCACCTTGTAATAGGTCGTGGCGGGAATCAGCTTGTACTGGCCGGCTTCCGCCATGTCATCCGCCACGGAGATGAGATGGGCTTCCTGATGAGCCCCTCCGTGCAGCGAGGCCCACACCAAAGCGCCCCAATTGACGCCTCCGTAAGTCACGGTGATATTTTTCGCAGAATCAGCGCTTCCGGTCCCATCAGTCAGCGTATAACCCTCGACCGCTGTCGAGTTGACAACGCCAGAGTCTCCGCCGTGGATCACTTCCATCAGACGGTTGTCACCAGCCGGACTGTCGCTGATCATGGCAACGAGAGTCTCGTAGCCTGGTCCGTTGGGGGCTGTGCCCGCGGTGCCGACCTGAGCCATCCGGGTCAGAGCGTTGACGCCCCAGGACGCGGTCTGGTCGGCGCCACCCGTGGCACTGGAAACCTGCGCCGAGGTCTGGTGACCGGTCAGGTAGTTGAACGCAGCCGGGACGGCGTTGTCCACAGACAGGTCGCCGACGTTCTTGGTGGTGTCAGCCTCGTCCGTTTCACCATCGCCATTCGTGTCAGTCAAACCGGCAGCATCCTCGTCCTGGGGTGCAGTAGCGAAACCACCCTCACCAACAGCGTCGATGTTGTTGGTCTCATGCATTCCCTCAACCAAGTCTTCGGGAAAGAGGGCCTCCGCCGCGCGCACCGTAGTAACGGCGATCAAATAGCGAGAGCCGTCCCCATCGCCGAGAAGGCCGCTCACGTTCATCTCAGTGCCCGGAATCATGTGGTCAAAGGGGTCGAAAAGAACCGTCGACCCGGCGGTGATGACTCTCAGATACTCGATCATAGGCGTGATCGAGTCGTCGTAGATCTGCACCAGCACCGTGACCGCCATGCCAGTTTCTGCCATCTGATCCACACTGGCGTCGGTATCAGTAGGGGTCCCGTTAACATCCATGGTATCCAGATCGGGAACGTTGACCGACGTGTTGGTGACGGAAATGAAGTTCTTCATGTTCATGTCGGCGATGAAGATCAACTGCGAACCCTTGTCGGCGTTGGCAGCAAACCCCTGATCCGCGACCATAGTGACGGCGAGGATCGGGACAGCGCCCAGAACCAGTAGTTTCAACCATCCTTTCATTGGAAAGTCCTCCTTCGAATAAGTTTACAAATCCCCTGAAAACACAAATTCCCCGGAGCGGAGAATTTCCCGAGACTCCACTTCCGGGTAGGACGGAACCAAACTGCTGGTTCCCTCTTGACGCACAAAACAAAATACGGTCACCAAACCCTCTCGTCTCCAACCGTGCTGATTAGGAAAGATGCCGCCCTCTCCGAAAAGTTGCGTGTTTCGCCAAAGCGACATGATGTTGGTTTGAACCGTGTCCTCAATCTTTTCACAAGTACAGGTCAAACGAAAGGCACCGGATCAGGCACCTTCCCGACAGTGACGGTTAGAAAAGATGCTGTCCCTTTCGAAAAGTCGCGCATGCAACAGCGAAACCGCCTCTCCGAGTCCCGCGACGCCACTTTCGTACAGTGGCGAGAAAGTTTGAGGCAATCCATCGGCAATGTCAAGACGAGGAAAGAAGAAAAGAGTGAAGATGTGATGAATGCGGACTCCGACGATGGATTGGGTCTTCACTGGTTATCAAGGGGGAGGATGGCCAGAGCCCAACCGGATACGTGGACTTCACAAGGTACGGTCGTGTGCTGACGCGTCTGTTCGGTATGGATGAACGGAGTCATGCCGATTGACGATCCGTCTCGGGCATCAATTCACGATCGCGTCAAGAATCTGCCGGGTGCAGAGAGGGCAAACCTCTACAGCCTCAAATGAGCTGATCTCATTGTCGGCTTGTCCCTCCCGGAGGCACCCGGTCAGCTTTTCCCGGTCCGTGTTTCCGGTCGGCAAAGGGCTGATCTCCGGCCTCGAGAAAACCGTCGAGACTCCGTCATCTCCCCGCATTTCCCTGGGAATGTCCGTTGACTGAAATCTACGGACACGCCATGGGAAGAATGAAGGATTTCGCTGGTACTCTCGGGAACCGTGGATCAACCTTGAGCCGCCGCAGATCCTGAAACCTCACGGATTGCCTGGTTTCGGCATACGGTAGCCGACTTGGCGCTCGTTGAAGATGTAGGCGGGGCTGGACGCGTCATCGCCCAGCTTGCGGCGGAGCCTCTTCACATAGCCGTGCACCAATCGATGGTCGCCGGAATCCCGCCGGGACCAGACTTGGCGCAACAGCGAATGGTAAGTCAGGATTCGGCCCGCGTTGACTGAGAGTGTCCGAAGCAGTTCGTATTCGGTCACCGTCAGTTTCACCGGGCGGCCGGCCACGGTCACCCGGCGGTCCTCGTAGTGGATGGCCAGGTCCCCCAATCGGAAGGGCTCGAGCGGGTCCGGCCGCCGGCGCAGAACCGACCGGACTCTCGCCACCAATTCCGTCGCCGAAAAGGGTTTGACGATGTAATCGGACGCTCCCATCTCCAAGGCTTTTTCAATCGTCTCGGCCCGTCCGAAAGCGGAGATGAAGATGGCCGGAAGGTCAGCCAGATCAGGGACGCGCTGCATCAGCTCAATCCCGTCGGTCCCCGGCAGCAGGAGGTCCAACAGGACCAGTCGGGGCCGTTTCTCCTGGATCAAGCGCGGCACCTCCAGGGGGTCGCCTGTGACCAGCGCGGAATAGCCTGCCACCGTCAGCGCATCCCGAACGAACCGGAGCGTCTGAGGGTCGTCGTCAACTACAAGGATGCGTGTTCGCTCCCCATCCGTGTGAGGCGGGTGGGCAGCACTGGGGACGAAGTCTGCCGTGGCGCCAGTTGCGACCTCGTGCGTTACCGGAATCGTGAAGGTGAACCGGGCGCCAAGACCCGACCCCTCACTCTCCGCCCAGATGCGTCCCCCGTGGGCCTCCACCAAGCCCTTGCAGATAGCCAGGCCCAAGCCGGACCCGCCGACCCCGCGATCGTTGCTCACACGCACGTGCTTCCGGAACAAGTGCGGCAGCAGGTCCGACGGCACCCCCCGGCCTTCGTCCGACACGGAGATCGCCACGTGAACGTTTTCGTGCACCGCAGTGATCCGGATCGAGCCGGACTCGGGAGAGTGCCGGGCGGCGTTGGCAAGGAGGTTGTTCATGACCTGTACGATGCGTTGCCGGTCGACCATCACCCGGGGGAGATTCAGCGGCACGTCAATGTGAACGGTGTGTCTGCCCCCTCCGCTTACGAAAGTGTTTCTGGCCTGATCTATCAAGCTGGCGACCTTCACCGGCTCAGGGGCGACCGACAGTGTGCCCGTCTCGATGTGGCCCGCGTCCAGCAGATCGCTGATCAGGCTCCGCATGTGATCGGCCTGTTCGTCGATGATGCGGATGAATTGGAGTATCTCGGCCAGATTCGAGGTTGCCGGGGTGTTCAGCACGGTGGTGGTCGAGCCCTTGATGGAGACCAACGGGGTCCGCAGCTCGTGGCCCACCATGCCCAGGAACTCAGACCGCATCCGCTCCAGCTCCTCGATCGGCGCCATATCCTGCAGGGTGACGACCACGGACTCGACCGTTCCATCCTCGGTCCGGATCGGGGTGACATTGACAAGCGTCGTGATACTCCGGCCGTCGGGAACCCGTAGAACGATCTCCTCGGCCCGCACCATCGCGGTGTCATTCAGAACCTGCGCCAGTGGGAACTCTTGCAGAGAAATCTCTCGCCCGTCGGAGCGCCGGCAGGTGATGTTCTCCAGCAGTTGCGCCGGGCCGCGGCCCGGCGTGCGAAGGCTTTCCAAAATCCGCTTCGCCTCCTGATTGAACGATATAGGCTTTCCGGTGCCGGCATCAAAGACCGCAACACCCACCGGGGTGGTATCCATTAAGGCTTCCAAATCCGACTGCGCCCATTCCTGGCCCCGGAACGCACGGGCGTTGTCGATTGCCGCCGCCTGCGGCGCGAACATAACCAGGATCTTAGCGTCCTCGCTTGTGAACTCGGGCCCATTTTTTTGCCGCAGAAAAAGAAGTTGCCGACATGCAAGCCTCGATGATGCATCGGCGTTCCCTGGATGGGCTTCGACGGCATGATTGCCGCAGAAAGACCGTGCAACCGGAGGTAGCCGGCCACATCTTGCGCCCTCAACGTTCCCTGAGAGTTCTGGAGTTGCTCGCAAAACTGCGGCGCGTCGCGCCAGGCTGTCAACTGGAGGTGTTCTTTGCGAGTAATGCCGGATGAGACGAAGCCGTCGGCGGTCGCGATCACGCCGCATTCGGCTCCCGCCGGTTCCCGGGCGCTTTCCACAATCTCGCGCAGCACGGTGTCGATGTCGAGGATCGCGCCGATGCGCAGGATGGCCTCGCTCAACTTGGAAATGCGGTCGCGCAACAGCTTGCTCTCGCGTTTCAGTTCGTCGGGATTGTTCATTGAGGCCCCATCATCGGACTCTGAAGCGAGTCCCGATTCAGCATTGCCCTGGGTTGGACCACGGGAAGAGCCAGGGTCTGGCCTCTTCCGGTACCGAAGGCGGAGAGAAAGGTCACATCGTCGTTTGAGGTCACCAAATATTCGTCGTATCAGACCATATATTCAGTCTATTTCCATTTTTCCCAAATTATAGTGCCGAGAAATGATTCTTGTCTCTGCAGAGGCCATTCCATCACTCCTCTTATCTTCTTGGGAAACCCGTCACGAGTGCACAGAGGCTGAACAAAACCTCGCCGGTACGGGCAGATCAGGGGGCGTGGACGGATCGGCGCATCACGGCGCCGTTCAAGCGTCGCCGGTGGGGATGCTGTCTTCGGCCGTGTTTCACATGGACCAGACTGAATTTGAACGTTGGTCAACGCTTTTCACTTTCAGGGAGACATTGGAAGCCGGAATGAGCAGTACACGGGCGGAGTTCGTGCACCTGTTGCGGGGCTCTCGCAAAGCGACGAAGGTGTGGTATTCGGAGCAAGTGGCAGAGTCCCGGAGCGGCAGCATGGATGATGCCACATGTGCAGCTTGCCTCCGGACGGCGTTGGATCACTACGCCGTCCGGCATGAAGAGTCCTGGCTGCAGATTCAGAGAATCATGAACCGTCAGGTGGCTCCACCCGATCCGTCCATCGACAGTCTTCGGGCTCCTGACATCGGTTCGAGAACGAGGGGCAGGTCGAGGGAACGACTGCACGTGAAGCCCGGGTGGAGTCACCTGCCGGCGCCCTAGTCATCACCTGACTTGAGCTCCTCTGATTTGCTACAAATTATCTTGACGCACCTGAGACACGGAGCCGGACAGTCTTCGAAAGGGAGACGGTAATGACCAGACACTTGGCCGCAATCGTGGAACGTGAGGGTGATGGCCATGTGGCTAGCTGCCCGGAGGTGGATGTCGCGAGCCAAGGGAAGACGGTGGTCGAGGCGCACGACAATCTCGTAGACGCCTTCGCTCTGTTTTTCGAGACCGCGTCCGCCGACGAAGTCAACCGGCGTCTGCGTGGCGAATTATATGTGACCCCGATCGAGGTTGCGGTTGGCTGGACTGCGCGTCCGGCCCGGTCGCGGGGTGTGCCGCATTCCCGCTGCCAACGGGTTCACGGAGGCGAGGCGGCGCGGCAGCCGCATCGCGATGCAGAAAGCGGATGATGAAAGCATACAAATACCAGGATGAGACGTTTCAGCTCGATGACTCGAAGGGGTGCTACGTGCAAGTGACCTACAAGTACCTGACGGGGTACCTGGGGGTGAATCTCGCGGCGCGAGCGACGGATCAGAATCCGTATGTGTGGGACACCGACAAGAGGCCCGAGTTTTACGTGACGCTCGATGGGTTGAAGTACGGTTTCAGCAGCGGCGTTACCTTTGAAGAAAACCTTGACGCTCTCTGTCGCCGGTTGTTGCAGGATTTCCGACTGGAAGAAGCCGCCAAGAAGTTCGACCGCAAAAAATACTGTGCCGAACTTCACGATCGCGTCAAGAATCTGCCGGGTGCGGAGAGGAGAAAACTCTACAGCCTCAAGTAGGCTGAGTTGGAGTGCGGTCCGTTCGGCGGGTGGAAGGTCGCGGGCGCAAGGCGGCGGTAGGAAAGGTGCTGCTCGGTCCGGCGACTGGAAAGTCGCCGATCCTGCGTCAGGGAACCGGCACCACCGGCAGGGTGGTGAAGATCCGGTTGCCGGTGTCCAACTCCACCGCAACGCCCGTGAACCTTCCGTCCCCGGTGGCGGTGCACCGGACCGATCCCGCAAAGTCGGCCGTGTCCGTCCCGGCGAACATCTCTTCGATGAACTGCGCGTTCTGCCCCCAGCCATTGAGATGGATGTCGGCCCGGTCCAGTGCCCTGCCCCCACGCATCAACCGGCACCGCACCACGACCCGTTCCGACTCCAGGTTCCGGATCGCCGCCGCCGTGCGGATCCTTCCCGCCTGCCGGCGCGCCGGGAACAGGGCATCCACCAACGGTTGACTGGCGCCCACCCCGGCCACGCCGATTCCCGGAATGTCGAAGCGCAAGACGCCGCCGATGCGGCCCGTCGACACCACTTGCACCGAACCGGTGACGATCTCTCCCCGTCCATGCGTCGAGATGGTCAACTCTCCCAGCCGAGCCATCGGCGTTCGGACCGTCAGACTTCGGTCCCCTCGCACCAACACGTCCTCGCCCACCTCCACCAACGACTCCGGTTCCAGAAGATCGCCCGACCGGTTATAGAAGTAGATGGCGGGACGGGCCGTCGATGCCCCCACGTTCACCAGCACCAGGTCCGACGTGATCAAGGTCCCGTCTTCGGACGTCCCGTTGGCGAAGTGCGCAAAAGTCAGGGTGGTTTCCTCCTCTGCCGAGGTCCGCGGATTCACCGGGACCACCGGCAGGGTGGTGAAGATCCCGTTGTTCGAGTCCAGCTCCACCGCCACGCCCGTGAAAAACCGGCCGTGCGGGACCGCACAACGCACCGACCCCACGAAGTCCGTCGTATCGGTCTCGGTGAACAGCTCATCGATGAACCGGGCGTCCTGCCCGTAGGCGGCCAGCTCGAGCGGCCTCTCTTCCAGCACGACACCGTTTTTCATCAACCGGCACTGTACGTTCACGGCCTCCGTCCCCAGGTTGTGGATGGCCGCCGCCGTGCGGATCTTGCCCGCCTGCCGGCGGGCCGGGAAAAGGGCGTCCCCGGTGGGATTGCTGGCGCCCACGCCGGCCACGCCGATCCCGGGGATGTCGAAGCGCAACACACCGCCCGTGGGACCGTCCGAGATCACCCGCGCCGATCCCGTTACCACCTCGCCCCGGCCGTGGGTCGAGACCGTCAACTCGCCCAGCGGAGGCACCGCAGTGCGGGCGGACAGGCCTCCGTCCGCTTCCGTCTCCAGAACGTTCCCCACATCCACGACGGATTCGGCCTTGATCGGTGCGCCCGACCGGTCGGAAAAGTAGATGACAGGACGGATTTCGTCCTCGCCCACGTTCACCAGCACCAGGTCGGAGGTGATCAATACGTCGTTGCCCGAGACCCCGTTGCCGAAGTGAGCGAATTCCAGGATCACCTCCTCAGCCATGGGCGTGGCCTCGGTGGCGTTGGAGGCAGGGCTGGGACCGACCGAGTTCACGGCCCGCACCTCAAAGACGTAGGTCCGGCCGTTGCTCAGGCCGGTCACCGTATGGGTGAGGTCCGTCGATCCGGTGGAGATCCACGCTCCGGACCGGTCGATCCGGACCTGGTAGCCGGTGATGGCGGAGCGGCCGTCGCTTTCGGGCGCTTCCCAGGAGAGGGTCACCTCTCCGGCGCCGGCTTCCGCCAGCAGGCTCGACGGCGCCGTGGGCGCCGTGGGCGCCGGCGGGGGAGGAGGGGGCGGTGGCGGTGGCGTTCCGCCGCCGCCTCCGCCGCCACCGCTGCCTCCCCCTCCTCCGCCGCCGCCTCCGCCGCCACCGCTGCCTCCCCCTCCTCCGCCGCCGGTGCCCGTGCCGGGAGGTGGAGGTGGGGGGGCGACTTCGTTGTCTTCCACGGTCACCTGGGAGCTACGCGTCGAGGACGTTCCCAGCCGGTACTCGTTTCCCGGCTGCAGCCGCGCGGTGACGCGACCGTCGGACTCGGTCACAACATCATCATCGGTCTGCACCGACAACGTCGCCATCTCCTGTCCCGACAGGAACGTCACCTCATCCGGAGGTTCGTAGCCGCCCGTTGCATCGATGAATGAACCGCTCTGGGTGACATCAACGGTCACGGTCAGCGCGGCTTCCGTAGGCGGCCCCCGGGTCAACGTGAACTCTACCGTGTCCCCTTCCGTCACCGTCTCCTGTCCCTGCGTAGCCACGATGGTCACCAGCGGTGGGACGGCCCGTTCGTTGGTCAACGCGTCCACGGGGTTCTCCACCTCGTCCTGGACCGGGTCCAAACCCGGCGTGTAGCCCACCCTCACCGTCTCCCCCGTGACCACTGCCGAGGCCAAGGTCAGGATCACGCTGCTTCCCCGCACCTGAGCCTGCGTGACCGATCGGTCGCTCCCGTCCACCGTCACCGCAAAGTCGGAAATCGACGGCACCGAGCCCTCATCCAGAGGCTCGTTGTAAGTCAACGCCACGCGCGACTCGTGCACCGTCACGTCTTCCAGCTCGGGTTCCGCCCCGTCCACCCGGTGGGACGGCTGCGTCTCTATGGCGTCGTAGCTGCGTGCCGCCGGATTGTCCCCCAGATCCAGGATCTTCCCTCCGTTGAGCGCGATGCTCCCCTGCGGGACGCTGATGCCGTCCTCGTCCTCGTCCCCCTGCTCAACCGTATAGACGAACACCACCGCCGGCCGGTCCGGTCCCACGCTGGCGCTGGCCCGCTTCCTCCGGGTCCCCACCAGCAGGTCCAGCGTCGGCGTCCCCCGCACCGTGTCCAGCGTCACCGTCTCGTCGTAGCGCACCGTCACCGAGATCATGTCTCCGACGGCGTACGTCTCGTCCGCTCCCGGATCCGAACTGATCTCGATCCCTTCGAACGACGGCGCCGTCGTGTCCGGCGTCTGGTTGTCCACAAACGTGTCGGTGAACTCCTCGGCGTCGTTGCCCACCCGGTCCTGGATCGGGTTCGACTGCCGCTCGTAGCTCACCCGGATCCCCGTCTCTGCGTGCTTCGCCCGGGGACTCAGCGTCAACTGCACCGTGCTCCCGCTGATCCGCACCGCGGTGACGGTTCGGGTCTCGTCGCCCCCGGCGATGGTGAAGTCGCTCGCGGCCGGCCGCGAGGACGTGTTCAGCGGTTCGTTGTAGGTCAACGTCAGCGTCGCTCCGTTCGCCACCACCGGGTCGGTATCGGCCAACACCGGAGCCACCGCGTCCACTTGGTGGCTCGTATTGGGCGCCACCGCGTCGTGATCCAAGGTGGCGTCGTTTCGCGCACCGTCCCGGATCGTCCCTCCGGCCGGCGACAACTGGTTCGCTTCGATGCTTACCCCATCGTCGTCCACGTCGTCCGTGACCACCTGGTAGGCGAACTTCACCGCCCGGTTCGAGACGCTCCGGTATTCGGCCGTTCGATTCTGCCCGCCCACGTTCAGGGTCAGTTCGGGCGTTCCCGTGACGACCACGGTCTTGTCAAACGTCACCGTCACCTCGATCTGATCGTCTTTCCCGTAGGTCTGATCCGACCCTGCATTGGAGGTGATCCGTATCGTCGACACCGTCGGCGCCGTCGTGTCCCCCGTGAGGTTGGTGACGCTCCGCTGGTTCAACCGGTCCGCGTCGTTGCCCGCCGTGTCCTGGATCGGAGCCGCTCCTGACCCGGTCGGCACCGTGTAGCTCACACGCAACCCCCTCTCGGTGTCTCCCACCGCCGGATCCACGGTCAATTCCACCGCGCTCCCGTTCACCTGGACGTTGGTGACGGTCCACATCTGGCTCCCACCCGTCACGGAGAAGGCATCCGTCCCGGGAACTGAGGAGGAATCCAGCGCCTCGCCGTAGACCAATGTCAGCATCGTCCCGTCCACGACCGCCCCGCCGCTCGTCGCCAGCGTCGGCTTGACCCCGTCCACCTTGTGTTGAGAATCGGGTGGCAAGGGCGGGTGGGTCAGGATGGCGTCGTTCCGGGCTCCATCGCGGATCGTCCCGCCGGACAAGCGATTCGCATCGACGCTAACACCGTTCGGAGCCGTGTCGCCCGTGACCACCTGGTACTCGAACCTTACGGCGGCCCCCGTAACGTCCTTGTAGTTAGCCGTCCGGCTCCGGCTCCCCACGTTCAACGTCAGCCGCGGCGTCCCCGTTACGACCACCGTCTCGGTGAACGTCACCGTCAATTCGATCGTCTCTCCAACCGCGTAGGTCCCATCCGACCCTGCGTCCGAAGTGATCCTCACCGTATTCACCAGCGGTCCCGTCGTGTCTTCCATTCGGTTGGTGACCGATACGTCGGTGAACTCGGCCGCTGCATTGCCCACCACGTCCTTAATGGGGTTCCCTACCGGCTGGTAGCTCAATTGGAGGTCGGTCACTGTGGCGTCCACCGACGGTCTCAATTCCAGCAATACGGCGCTTCCGCTCACCCGCACCCCGCGGACTTCCCACACCTCAGTACCTCCCTTCACCGTGAAGGCGTTGAATGGGGGCCGAGACGAAGAGCTCAGCGGCTCGCTGTAGGCCAGCGTCAGGGTGTCTCCGTTCACCACGGCTCCGTCGATGGTGGCCAGAGTGGGCTTGACCCCGTCCACCTTGTGGCTCGAACTGGCCGCCAACGCCGAGTGGGTCAACGTGACGTCATTTTGCGCACCATCCCGAATCGTCCCGCCGCCGAGCGACAGGCTGTCCGCATCGATGCTCACCCCGTCCCCGTCCTGGTCGCCATCGGCGACCTGGTAATCGAACTTCACAGCGGAGCCCGAGACGCCCACATATCTCGCGGTCCGGTCCTGACCGCCCACGTTGAAGGTCAGTTCGGGCGTCCCCGTCACCACCACCGTCTCGGTAAACGTCACCGTCGCCTCGATGGAATCCCCCACGGCGTAAGTGGAATCCGAACCCGCGCCTGAGGTGATTCTCACGGTCTGAACCGTGGGCGCGGTCGTGTCTCCCGTGAGGTTGGCGACGCTTCGGTTGCTCAACCGGTCCGCGTCGTTGCCCGCCGGGTCCTGGATCGGCTTCGCGCCGTCCCCCGTCGGCACCGTGTAGCTCACGCGCAGGCCCGTCTCTGTGCTCTCCACCGCCGAATCAAGCGTCAGTTGCACGGCGCTTCCATTCACCCCGACATTGTTGACGGTCCGCGTCTGGCTCCCCCCCGCCACGGAGAAGGCATCGGTCCCCGGGACCGAGGAAGAATCCAGCGGCTCGCTGTAGGCCAGCGTCAGCGTCGTGCCGTTGGCGACGGCCCCGTTGGTGCTCGCCAGCGTGGGTTTGACTCCGTCCACCTTCTGCCCCGTGTCCGCTGCCACCGCCGGATGATCCGGGTAGATATAGTTACCCGCCAGGTCCTCGATCCGCCGCGGATCCGACACCTCGCCCGCCTCGATGCTCACGCCGTCGGTGTCGATGTCGTTGACGGCCACCGTATAGGTGAACACGACCTCCGTCCCGGTGACGCTCTCGTAGTTCGCAGATCGATTCCGATCCCCGACCTTCAGCGTCAACGTTGGTGTCCCATGCCGAACCGTGACAGTCTCGCTGAAGGTCACCGTCACCTTGATCTCGTCACCGACGCCGTAGACATCCCCACCGTCCGGCGGATCCGACGTGATCTCCACCGAGGTGACCGTCGGTGGTGTCTCGTCATCCGTTTCGTTGTCCACCGGCACGCTGCTCAGTCCGTCGGCATCGTTTCCCGCCAGGTCCTGGATCCCGATCTCCCCCATCCCGGTCGGGACCGTGTAGGTCACTTGGATCCCCGTCTCCCCATGCTCCACCCATGGGAACAGTTGGAGCGTCACGTTTCGGTTGCTCGCGGAGACGACCTTAACGGTTCGCGAAAAAGAGCCACCCGAAACGGCGAATAAACCAGGGGTCAGGACGAACGACGCTAGCGCTTCGTTATAGATCAGACTCAACCTCTCTCCGTCCACCCAGGCGCTATTGAACGTCGGCTTGATGCCGTCCACCTTGTGCAATGGTTGGTCTACTCGCCTGCGATGATCCAGGTCGGCATCGTTATCCGCGCCGTCCTTGATGGTTCCTCCATTGAGGGACAGGCTGTTGGCCTCGATGCTCACTCCGTTCGTGTCGAGGTCGCCGTCCCCGACCCGGTAACGGAACAGCACCTCCTCCCCGGTAACGCTCTGGAACTCCGCCTGCCGATCGTTGTCTCCTACCCTCAATGTCAACTCGGGAGACCCCGTCACGAAGACGTCCTCGCTGAAGGTCACCGTCACAGCGATCTCATCTCCAAAGCCGTGTGGAACGCCAGTAGTTCCACCACGGACCGGGATAGGCGAAGTGATCTCCACCGAGGAAACCGTCGGAGTATCTCCGCCTCGGACCCGGAAATCAGCGACGTAGCCGCGCGTCCGATTGAGCCAACGCGCCGCGTCGGATGGGCCGTCCACGGCCCCCGTGGGATCCAGGCTGGCGTTGCCCAGAGGGTCTCCTGCGGGATCGGGATGAATCTGATCCGGATTGGAGAAACGAAACAGGCGACCACATCTGAGACTGGAAGCGACACACTGGGCATCAGTCGCCATGAGCGTGTACCAGAGGGCACTACTCGGCGCATTCGCATCGAACGCCCGCTGGTTCACGTATCCGAAGACGTACGGGAACTGCGTGCTGACGCACCTACCGCCGGGACATTCGTCATACCGGTCATGACGGAGGCCCATGATGTGGCCTAGTTCATGCGCCAACGTTAAAGAACTCGTAATGGACACAGCGAAGGCACTGGATTCGAACGTCGTCGATGGTTGGTTCATCCAGTAGGCCATTCCCCAGGTCAGACGTGGCGGCGCTACACGCAAGAGCACAACGACGTCCGCACCGACGGCGTCGCGTATGCCGTGGACCTCGTCCATGCGGCCGTCCGACTTCGATTGCAGACGAAGGAGATCTGTGCGCGCCCCACCGAATCCGTCGCTCGTCGCTTCCGTGTATCCCGTCACCTCCTCGACCGCTACGACGTTGATGCGCTGGTTCACGCCGCCGATGCTGTAAACCGTGTTGGTCTCCGCGACCATGCGGTCGATCTTCATCTCGAGCGGATCAAGGCCGCCCTCCGCAGCCAGGACAGCCGGCGTGTAAAAGATCGCCACGTCAACGGTCGACTGCTCGGCCGGTGGACAGATCAGGCCGGTGAAGGTGATCGTATCCAGCCACGTCTGAAAGTCGTCATCGTCCGGTGCACAGAGTTCGGTTTCCTCGATGTTCACGGTTGCCAGGTCGGACAACTCCCGGAGCCCGTCAGGCAGTGCGCCGGTCAAAGCCCGGCTCTCGTTCAGCAGCAGGGTGGTGAGATGGGTCAGGTCGGCGAGTTCCGACGGCAGGGAGCCGGTCAAATCGTTGCTTCGCAAATCCAAGCGTTCCAGCTCGCTCAGGTCGCCCAACGCGGCCGGCAGTGTGCCGTCCAAGCCGTTGCGGTTTAGTATCAGGCGCGTGACGCGACCGTCACTGTTGGTGGAAACGCCGGACCACGACGACAACGGCTCCTCGCTCGTCCAGTTTGTATTGACGTTCCAGTTCGCCCCGTCCGTGGCGTTGTAGAGTGCGACCAGCGCCGCCTTGTCGGTCTCTACGGAATTCTGCGCATGGACGCCGTCGTCCACGCAAAGCATCAGGACTAACGGGAGAACCCGAAGGATGCGCGCAAAGGTTTGCAGAGAGATTCTCCCTCAGGGTAACCAGCCGTCAGGGCTGGTCTTCAATCTCAGAATGGGGTTCCACAGTCACGCAGTTGAGCGGCGGCTCCTCGACCTCGCTGATGGCGTACAGTCCGCGGGCGACCGAATGAATCCGGTAGGTTCCACCGAGCGTCCGGACGGTGCCGTCGACCGCCTCACCCTTGACGACGATGGTGTGCATGCCCATCGGGTCGTCGACGAGGCGTCCGGATATCGAATATCCACCCGAAAAGGTCGCCGCCGTCCACTCGACGATGCCCCTCAACACAACGTCCCCAAACAGGTTCAGGGTCAGGATTCCATCCGTCGGCGCCACTACATCACTCTTGCTGCGACCCGGGGATGCGGTTTGGACCTGAATGCGGGGGCGGTTTTGAGACGAGGCGGCTTCCCGGGCGCGCTGGAGGCGTTCCAAGTCGATGTTAACCAACCGGCGGCGCACCACGGAGGCGCCATCCAATTCGGTTGCAGGCAAGTCCAAGGATGCCGGCCGGCGATCGGCCGGTGCAAAGAGACCGCTGCTGCGAGCCTTGACGGCCGCGGGAGCCACCGACGCCAGCCCAATGGCAATACCCAGTGTGATGCTACCCACGCGTGTCCATAACACTCCAAGCTCCTCCCTGGGTCGATGATGCGACCAAATGTTCGTGAGTGTGTCCAAAGCGACACAGAATTTACACTATACGGCAGAGGTAGAACATCGATCGAGTCGGATGAAAGGAGGAATGCGTGAAAATGTGATGAATGCGGACTCCGACGATGGTTCGGGTTTTCATTGAGCATTGGAGAGTGGTCGGTGGGGGAGGGAATGGAGAGGGTCTTGACGGCAAGGAGTGGGTGACCACGCGGGTCGCGGCAGCCATCCGACACGGATGAAAACTGGCCATTGCGGTGTTCTGCGGAGGTTTCGGGCAAACAGCGAGTCTTCAGATTGTTGCTGCTCCGGGCGGCAAGCTCGGCCGCTTAGACTGTGGGGCAGAGCACGGATGGGTCGAATCGCGACCTGACTGGCGCGGATCGACGCGGCCGCGACTTGGCCGGCTCAAGTCGGCAGGCGGATTTGTTGTGTGCGGATCTCCGGGACGCGCAGCTCCCCGGTGCGGTTCGATTCGGGGGGTTCTTGGGAGAGGCCGATCGACGCGGCGCGGTTCTTCCCGGCGCGTTTCCGGCCGGAGCGTCTCTGTTCAAGGCCAACTTGAGCGGGGCGAATCTGACCGGAGCGAAGTTCTGGGGAGCCGCGCCGGCGTTGGCCAACCTGACGAATGCCAACCTGACGGATTCGGCCCTGGTTCGGGTGGACCTGTCCGGAGCCCGGATGGAGGGAGTCAAGCCGGAAGGCGCAGACCTGCGCGGATCCCGGAGATGGTTCCCAATCATGGCGGGAATTCTCCAACGGGAAGAGGGACGCCTCAGAGCAGAGTTGACGGATATCCGAGCCAGGTTCAAGCCTGCCGGCAACAGGGGCGCCATGGCGGAACGTGAATTCCGCGAATTCCTCCGGAGGTGCAGGCCCGGTGATACGAGGGTCGGCCACGGTGAGGTTTTCGACATCGATGGGCGGATCGCCAGACAAACGGATGTGGCCGTGGCGAACCAATGCCATGTGGCCCTTCAAGCGGATGGGGAGCAACCGCAGCTTCACAAGGGACGGTGGTGTGCTGACGCGTCTGTTGGTATGGATGTACGGAGTCCTGCCCATGACGATCCGTTTCGGGCATCCAGTGTTCCCGTACCTGCAGCGATCGAGCGAAGGCCACCCCGCCCCGCCGCTGCTGCAGCGGACGGCACGGCCGAAAGCGAAGGGGCGTGACGCGAGAGTGCCGTTGGGGCTCCACGATCCCGATCCGTCCACCGGCAATTTATTCGAGCTCCTGACATTTGATTGAGAACAAGGAGTAGGTAGAGCGAACGACTGCAAGTGAAGCCCCGGTGGAGTCACCTGCCGGCGCCCTGGTCATCACCTGACTTGAACTCCTCTGATTTGCTACAAGTAATTTCTACGCACCTGAGACACGGAGCCGGACAGTCTTGGAAAGAGAGACGGTAATGACCAGACACTTGACCGCAATCGTCGAACGTGAGGGTGATGGCTATGTGGTTAGCTGCCCGGAGGCAGATGTCGCGAGCCAAGGGAAGACGGTGGTCGAGGCGCGCGGCGCGAGGGTCGGAAGTTTCTGGAGTACTAATACAACGCCCCCACCATCGAGGGAGACGAGGACACCGGTTCCCCGAAGCTGGGGTACGCGGTGAGCTTCCCGGTGCCCAACTCGCCGCAGAAAGCCGTCATCGGCTCCGGCATCTATCTCGGAAATCAGGTCGCGCTGGACTTCACCCATTTCGGCAACGGGTCCGCCATCAGTTCCGATGTCGTGTTGGTGAATCTGGCGGCTACGCCGATCCGGCCCTTGGTCTACTTCTACGACAAGACGGGAGATCTTATCGATCCGGGATCGCTGGTGAACGTCGGCGGAAATCTGGAGGCCACGGAGTACGGGGCAATCACGCTCCAGTCCGAATTGGAGCCCTTGGGAGAAGTCACGATTTCGACCAACGGGCGGGGAGAGACCGTGACCGGCTCGGTGAAAGTGATCTCCGACGGTCCCGACAGCCCCATCGGCGGGGTCTTGCGCTTTGACATTCCCGGCGTCGGAGTGGCCGGTGTCGGAGCCGGTCGACCGGTCCGAGACGCCCTCTTCCCGGCGCGCCGCCAGGACGGAGGCATCGACACTGGGGTGGCGCTGCGAAACCAGAGCGAGTCCGAGCTGACATTGACCTGTCATCTGATGATGGGGGGCGAGGTGGTGGAGGAGAAGGAAGTCCCGCTGCCGGCCAACGGTCAGGACGCCAGGTTCATCAGCGAGATGTTCGAATTCGATATGTCGAAATTCACGGGGTCGGTGCGCTGTGTGGCGCCAGGAATCACGCAGAGGTTCACGGGGGTCGCGGTGGAATTGGATTCCGTGAAAGGTATCTTCACCACGCTGCCGTTGCTTCCTCTGGACGTCGACATGCCTTTCGAGTAGGCAACGGCGGATACGGTTACGGGCAAAGAGTGGTCGCCTACCGACTCAGCGATTTACTCGAACGACCGGTGCGAAGACCCAGTATTGCTTCCGTTTACAGTTGAGACAATTCGATAAACCTTCCCCTGCGCCAGGCACGCATTGTCCGCCTTACACTTCACCTTCCCGCAATCACCAATTCCTCCCAATTGCCGGGCGGGCCTTCCTTCAAGAGTTTGAACAGTGTTCGTGCTGCGATGTCGAATCCCGTGTCGAACGCCTCTCGGTATCTCTCCGCCGATGCCTTTCGCTTCCGTTTGTGTACGATTCCGGACCGTACGCTGTAGAAGTGCCGAATGGATTCCATGATCCGAATTCGGTCGTCAGCATCCTGACCCAGAAACCACGATGCCCGCGTACGCATCTTGTGGGATATCTCTCCACCGCCCAGCTCATACATCCGCTCCAGACTGGTGGCAGTGTCCAGGATCCTGTCTTCCGCCGCGAACCGACCATCCCTGGCAAGCGCTTCGGCGAGCCGTGCCACAACCGGCGACAGCTTCCGGTAATGCGGGCTCTTTCTTTCGTCGTAGACCGTCCTCGCTTCCTTAAGCGGCTCTGTCCGAAGCTTGGGGGATGTGGCAAAAGAATTGAAACGATGGACCGGACGGCCCCATCGCACCTCTCCGTAATTGTGCTCCTGTCCGAGCAGGCGACAGTGGGATCGGCTGAGACAATGCCGCACAACCGCCAGACACACGATCGGCGCCCGATGGGACACCGCCAGCAGTTCCAGAAACTCCAGCGCGTCCCGGGCGAAAGGTCCGGGCGGTTCTTCTTTCGTGTCCTGGAAATCTCCCCGTCGGCGGAGCACCGGTCGCCACTGGAAGGGCCTCACCAACGCCCCGACAAGCCGCCAAGCCCGGAACCTGACGACATCCGGCGCCATGACCTTCAGCACTTCTTCATCCACGAAGGCCCGCGCCCGTTCGAACGGCAGCATCGTGAGGCCGCCTCCGATCTCAATCTCCGCCTCCAGGCACAGACCATGGAACAGCACCACGTGGTATCCGGTGGCCAGACCGCCCCTAACGGCGTCTGCATGTCCGCCCCCGGGGGATTCGATTAAGGCGTGCAGCTCTCCAGCGACTGCGTCGAAGCCGTCCCCCGGCAGTTCGTCTTCACGCGCCATCAGCCCGGCGACCACGTTCGTCAAGGACGTCAGGCTGCCATGACCGGGCATACTGACCCAGAATTCGTCGTTGTCGATGAGTGGGCCGACGACCCGCCAAAGCGTAGGATGCGACCGTAGGAGGCTGAGAACCGGGTCCATCGCTGCCCGTAACGGTGCGTAGTACTCGCGCTCGCCGACTGTCCTTCCGTGACGAGCATCGAGGTAGTGACGCGCATCGAGATAGATCATTCCCAGTTCGTCCAGCGGAAACGGCGTTTCGTCCCGCCCGTCGATCACGATACGGTTGCGTGTATTGTGCCGCCAGTGGTCTCGCAGAAACGGCCTCTGCGCCGTGGACAGCCCGCGTAGCGCTCGAGCGAGCCGTTCAATCCAGCTTCCGACCTCGAATCCCTCCGATTTCATGCGTACTGGCCAACGCTCAAGCGGCAAACCTACGACGCGAAGTCCCCGACGCTTCGGCTTACCGCCTGCTGCCGACATTGGGTGACCTAGTCCCGTGCGTTCACGAACAGCCGACAGTCCTTCGAGCGCAAGGCACCTTCAGCACTCATGCTGGGCAGGAGCTTGGTGAAGTTCCTCGCGCGCTACCGCAGACGCTTTTTGAGAAGCATAGCCATTCCCTTCTCTCAGTGGGGAGACACTCCCTCGTTGGCGGTGGTGATTCCTTTCCCGAACAGGGTGCGGTAAGGGACTTTACCGCGTGGTCCATTCTGACGGTCTGTGGGGTGGCCACGGATGGGAAAATCTCAGACGAGAAATCAGGTCTGAGTTCGGGGTCGCGAGGGCGCTTCGGTAAAAGGACGATCCGGCCGCCGGCCGGGTCCACCACCAGGTCGCACGGCCTTCATCGCACCTGGCCCCAGCGGAACGCCGGCCCGATGTGCGCGCCGTCCGGAAACTCGCCGTTCAGGACGAAGTGCTGGGCGACATCGTGAGCCTTCACGGCGGTCCGGACGTGCAAGACTCGCGGCAACTGCGTCCGCGGCCCCCACATCCAAACCAGGTAAACGCCCCTCCGCCGCCAGGGTCTCACTTCGGCCCTCGGCGCCACCGGCGGGCCGGCGGCCAGGCGTGAATACAGCACCACCGCGCCCTGCTGGGAGAAGGTTATCTCCACGCCCTTCCGGATCTTCCTCGGCCTCGGCACCGGCCGGTGCTCCCCGGCGCGGCCTTTCTCGCGTCCGCTCATCGCTCTCTCCCCGTTTGTGGTGAGCCGGATCCGGGCCGGAAAAGCCGCCCCCAGGGTCTCAGGGGCGCTTTCGGCCCGATCCGCGAAAATTCGATCGTCGTAGAGGGCCTCTGTTGGCCTGAAACGACGGGACAAAGGTCAAGTATAGGCCCCTGGCCGGCGTCCACGCTCCGCCAGCGCCTCGCGGTAGAGTGGGGATATCTCCACCACTTTCCACCGGGGAAGATCTCCCAGGACCTTTTGCTAGACTGCCGAAAGCATGCGACCATCGGAGTCTGGAGATCGAGGCCAGGATCAGAACCTGACGGACCCTTTTGGGAATTCACGAAAACCCCCGATGAGAGTGGTGGGGCCGCTCTTTCTCCCTTGGGTGCAGGAGGCGATCCGGGATGAAGAGGTAGCCGTGATCTTCCTGAAGGAATTCTGGCCCCGGATCGTGGGGGCCAGCTGGCGAAATCGACGGCTCCGCGTGGTCGATCCCTGGCCGAGAAATCGCTCCGACCACTGATTGTAGAAGGGCGGGACTACTGGCGACGGCTTGAGTTTGTAGGAGCGGGAGACAGGATATGGGACTTGATGAATTGGTGAGATGTATTGAATTGCTCCAAGGGCGCATCCAGACCTATGAGGCCACGTTACGGGAGCGCGAAACGCGCACACGCATGGCACTGATTGACCCGTTGTTGAAGGCGCTGGGCTGGGATATCGACGATCCAGGGATAGTGACACCGGAGCACAAGGTGAGCAGCGGATGGGCTGATTACGCGTTGCTCCGACCTGATGGCACACCCGCTGCCACTATCGAAGCCAAGAAGTTCGGGACGCAGTTGAAAGACTACCGGGACCAGATGCTCAAATACGCGATCACGGATGGAATTAAATATGCTGGGCTTACCGACGGCAACAATTGGGAATTGTACGACATCTTCCAGCCGGTGAAGCTAGAGGAAAAGCGGATATTAGAGGTCTCTATCGCCGATGCTCCGGCCCACGCGAATGCCCTGAAACTGCTGCTGCTCTGGCGACCTAACTTGACGTCTAGTGCGCCGGTGAACGCCGAGACGCCGATTCTTGTTGACCCACCGCGCCCCCCAGATCCCCCCACTTCCGAGGATGACTGGTTTGCGTTATCCGAATACGATCCGCCGACGGGCACACCCAGCCCGTCGGCAGTCCGGTTCTGGGACCAGGAACAACACACAGTGGAATCTTGGGTTCAGATTTTTATCAGGGTTGTCGAGAAGCTTTACAGAGACGGATGTTTCACTGTCCAAGACCTCCCTATCGGATGGACTAAGACCACTTCCTGTGTGCACACTGAGCCGGTTCATCCAGATGGCAAACCCTTCGTAAGCCACAAAAAAATTGCGGGCACTCCGCTGGTAGTGAGTTCACATGTAAGTGCCGGAGGTGTCAGGAGCCACTCGAAGAAAATACTTAGGCTCTTCAAAAAGAATCCTGCCGACGTGTATTTGCAAGTAGCAAAGTAACCACCACAGACGAACATCTTCAGACGGAGATCCGCTCCACCAGATTCCGTGAAACGCGCCGGCGTCGCCGGTCATAGATCTGGGTGGTGCGGGGATGGGCGTGGCCGGCCAGGTACTGGACGTCCTCCAGCGGCACGTTCTGGCTCAGCAGGTCCGTGACCCCCAGGACCCGGAACGAATGGGGCGAGAGGATCTCCGGCAACCCGGCGTCTTTCAGACGCCGCTTGAGCATCCGTTCCACGGCGTGAGGCGTCAGGGGCCGATCGGTGAGGGCTCTGCCGCGCCCCTGGCCGGCGCGAAACAGCCCCGAGTCCTTGGGCGCGACGCTCAGGCCGGCGCCATCGACGTAGGCCGTGATCCACTCGTCCAGGTCGTGGCGGACCGGGATCTCCCGGACCTTGCCTCCTTTTTCCGCGAACTGCAGCGCCCGGTGGTTGCCGTGGTCCCGCAGGTCCCGCATCCGGAGCCGGCAAAGCGCGCCGACGCGGGCGCCGGTGTAGATGAGCGTCCCCAGGACCGCCCGGTCCCGAAGGCCGACGACATGACCGGTATCGATGGAGGCGAGAAGTTTTCTGGCCTGCTCGACGGAGACCTCGGGCGTTCTGCCCTCGCCGAACGGATTCTTGACCCCCCGGACCGACTGAAAGGGATTCAATACGGCCGCATGCCGGGCCACGAGGGCGTCGAAGAAATGCCGGAGCGCCGCGAGGGCCTGGTTCTTGGTGGGAGCGCCCCCCGGCAACTGCTCCAGGAACCGGCCGGCCTGACCGGGCGTGACCTGTCGCAGCTCCAGTCCCTGGCCCTCGCACCAGGTGAGGAATTGGCCGACGGCCCGGGCGTAGGCCCTGCGAGTGTGGGGGTTGGAGATCCGCGCGGAGAAGAACTCGTCCGCGGCGAAGCAGGCGGCCCGGCCGGCGCGCACGAGGAGGGCCGGGAAGGCCCCTTCGAGCCGGTTTTTCGAGAGCGAATCGGGGTTTTTCGGGACGAGGTTCCGGGCGCTCATAATAGAGTCCAATAATATACTTTATCGTACTCTAAGATACGGCCCTGTCCTTCTGATTTTACGCGCTGTCCGACGTCTGGATCCGTTCCCTTCCTCCCGCATCCGGTGAGCCCATTGGGGTGAAAAACGAGGACCGGATCCACACCATCGAGATCGGGGGCTCGGTCTGGACTACGGCCGGAAAGCCGCCCCTCGCATCCCTGAATACTGTAGTCGCTGCGACCGTCAATCTGGAGGACCCGTTGCGGATGTCAGTCCACTCCCCCGAAAGATCTCGCATCTTTGCCGGACCCGATCCATGACTCGTCTGCGGACCCTGGTTTTGAGCTCGGGGCCGTCGTCCACGCCAGAACCAGCGGCAGCGTAGATCATCATCGGGCGCGAAACAATGGCAGCCGTCCCGGACCAATCCTTCACGGACCCCACGCTGCGGCGTCCGGGATCCCACGGCTGAAAAGCACGTCGAGACTGTCGGTACCGGCTTGATGGACGAGCGCCGACGCGGCTGCTTGAGGCAGGTCGCGCAGGATGCCTCTCACCTGCCGGGTGCTCGGATCGACCAGGACGTACAGGGGACTATCGGTGTCGCTGTCGAGCGTCACCGACCCGCCGGGCCCGGAGAGCGTGATGCTGGCCAGGCGGACCGCCCAACCGGGCTCGACCGGGAGGACGAAGGCGAAGGACGAGCTCCCGTCACCGTCGGCCACCTCGGGCATGGCGAAGCCGACGGAAAAGAGCTCCTCTCCGCTCCCGCTCCGCCCGGTGATCCGGTGCTCACCGGGGCCCCTGGGCAACTTGGAGGGGGCATCGACGACGAAGGATGGGTTGAGGAAGGGGTGGCCCTGCGCATCCATCCCGCCCCATAGGAGGAGGGACTTTGCTTCCCGAGCGATCAGACTCGCCGGTCGGGGCGGACCCTCGCCTTGAGCGATCAGGCTCGCTGCCTGTGGCGGACCCTCGTCGAAGAGGCGAAAGCGGAGCGCGTTGGCGAAGTGATAGTCGCTGATCCCCGCGGGCCCGCAGTAGGACATCAGATCCGGCCTGTATGGGGACGCCAATGCGCCCCCATGGCGGAAGTCGTACCCCCAGGCGCCAGTCGATCCGTCCGGGGACGGAAACGCCGGGTCCAGTCCCCCTGCGCCCCCGCACGGTGCATGATACAGGCCCATGGTGTGGCCGAGTTCGTGAGCTATGGTCGTCGGGTGCAGTCTCGAGATGAATACCGGTTCGCCGACGATCGCCCGTCCTGACGACTTTACAAAGCCCGGTTTCGATATCGTGCCCATGTAGTGGCCGTTTCCGCCCTCCATGGCCCGAATCGCTTCCGTCTCATCGAATAGCGGCCCAAATTCCTCGGGTGAAGTCGAAGTCATCACGGGGTCGCGGGCCGTCACTTCGAAGTCTTTTATCGGCAGCAGCGTACGGCTCTTCCACAGCAGCTCGTGGCCCTCGGGGTCCGCTTCCATGGCCTCGGCTGCTTCCACGGCTCCACGATGAGGGTCGACGCTCCAGAGGAAGGGAATCACCGTCAGGTGCAGCACTGGCATCTCCCGCACATCGACCGCCATGCGGCCCGTGTCCGGGATCCGGCTTGCCGTCACGAGACCGGGATCCAGTGTTTCTCCCGGGTCGATCTCGACGACCATCTCAAGACCCGGACGCACGATCTCGCCGGGGATCTCGGCATTGGACGATCGTGACAGATCTCCCTCGTAAACCTCGGTCGGGAGGGACGCCGCACGCGCCGGAATGTCGGCCACATAGATCTCAGTTCCATCTACGTAGAACCGGGCTCGAACGGGAGGGATGACCGACGTCGTGGGACTCCGGGAGGTGACGAAAACCCGGAGCAGCGCCTTCTCTCCGGAGACCAACGGAACCGGATACTCTCGTGACTGCACCGCTTGGACGAGGTATGCAAAGGTCGCACTATCACTCACACAAGTCGCCACCCGCAGCCGGTGGATGCCTTCGAGCCAATCCTGGAAGCCGGGATCCGAGGGTGCGCAAAGATCTGTTCCGACGGCCAGCAGCGTTTCGAGGCCGCCCAGACCAGTCAATTCAGTTGGAAGGCCCCCCGCCAGGCCGGAGTTCCCCGAGAGGTCCAGTTCCGTCAGGCGTGTGAGGTTGCCGAGTTCGGCTGGGATCGGTCCCGTGAGATCATTCCCATCGAGCCGCAGATCCGTCAGGCGTGTGAGGTTGCCGAGTTCGGCTGGGATCGGTCCCGTGAGATCATTCCCATCGAGCCGCAGATCCGTCAGGCGTGTGAGGTTGCCGAGTTCAGGCGGGATCGGCCCCGTGAAATAGTTCGCTTCGAGCTGCAGATCCGTCAGGCTTGTAAGGTTGCCGAGTTCGGGCGGGATCGGTCCAGTGAGACCATTGGAGTGGAGATCCAGATCCGTCAGGCTTGTAAGGTTGCCGAGTTCGGGCGGGATCGGTCCGGTGAGATCGTTGGAGTGGAGATACAGACGTGTCAGGCGTGTGAGGTCGCCGAGTTCGGGCGGGATCGGTCCCACGAGTCCGTTCGACGAGAGATCCAAATCCACCAGGAGTTTGAGGTTGCCTATCTCAGGCGGGATCCGCCCCGTGAGACCGTTGTGTTTGAGTTGCAGCTGACTCAGGCGTGTGAGGTCGCCGATCTCGGGCGGGATCCGCCCCGTGAGGTCATTGCCGGCAAGATCCAAATCCGTCACGCGCCCGCCGCCATCGACGGTGATCCCATGCCATTCCCGTAGTGGCCGGCTGGTCCCCCAGTTCCTGCTGTCATACCAATCGGGTCCGCCGGTGGATTTGTAGAGCGCCATCAACACGTCCCTTTGGGACCGGGCAGTCTGCTGGGAGCCCACCACTCTGACCGTAACGGATGCCGTCCGCGTCTGCCCGTCGCCACCGCGCACGGTGATTTGGTACGTCGTCGTGGTGCGCGGGGACACTATTCGCGAGCCCGCTCCCGGGACTGTGCTGAGGTCCGGTGTGATCTCCACGCTCTCCGCATTCGTCGAGGACCACGTCAGCGTGGCATTTTCTCCCAAATCGATGGAACCCGGCGCAACCGACAGCATCAGCGCCGGGGGAGGAGCTTGGCCTCCGCCGATCCCTTTTACGTCCAGGATCCGGCGCTGACCCCACGCTGCGGCGTCGGGGATCCCGCGGCTGAAGAGCACATCGAGACTGTCCGTGCCTGCTTGAGAGACGAGAGCTGACGCGTCTGCCTGAGGCAGGTCGCGCAGGATGCCTCTCACCTGCCGGGTGCTCGGATCGACCAGGATATACAGCGGGATGTCGGTGTCGCTGTCGAGCGTCACCGACCCACCGGGCCCGGAGAGCGTGATGCTTGCCAGGCGGACCGCCCAGCCGGGCTCGACCGGGAGGACGAAGGCGAAGGACGAGCTCCCGTCGCCGTCGGCCACCTCGGGCATGGCGAAGCCGACGGAAAAGAGCTCCTCTCCGCTCCCGCTCCGCCCGGTGATCCGGTGCTCACCGGGGCCCCTGGGCAACTTGGAGGGGGCATCGACGACGAAGGATGGGTTGAGGAAGGGGTGGCCCTGCGCATCCATCCCGCCCCATAGGAGCAGGGACTTTGCTTCCTGAGCGATCAGGCTCGCCACCTGGGCTCCCTCGTCCAAGAGGCGAAAGCGGAGCGCGTTGGAGAAGTGATAGTCGCTGATCCACGCCGCCCGGAAGCAGTAGGACATCAGATCCGGCCTGAATGGGGACGCCAATGCGCCCCCATAGCGGAAGTCGTACCCCCAGGCGCCAGTCGATCCGTCCGGGTAGGGAAACCCCAGGTCCGTTCCCCCTGGGCCCCCGCACGGCGCATGATACAGGCTCAAGTTGTGGCCGAGTTCGTGAGCCATGGTCATCGGGTTCAGTCTCGAAATGAACACCCATCCGGGGCGTTCTGCCTGTCCTGCCTGCCCGGCCCGGCCCGGGTTCGAAATCGTGCCCATGTAGTGGCCGCTCCCGCCCTCCATGGCCCGAATCGCTTTCGTCTCATCGATTAGCGGGTAAAATTCGTCGGGCGAAGTCGAAGTCATCACGGGCGCGTGGGCCGTCACTTCCAGGTCTTTTATCGGCAGCAGCGTACGAGTCTCCCACAGCAGCTTGTGGCCCTCGGGGTCCGCCTCCATGGCCTCGGCTGCTTCCACGGCTCCCCGATGGGGGTCGACGCTCCAAAGGAAGGGAATCACCGTCAGATGGAGCGTGGGCATCTCCCGCACATTGACCGCCATGCGGCCCGTGTCCGGGATCCGGCTTGCCGTCACGAGACCGGGATCCAGCGTCTCTTCCGGGTCGATCTCGATGACCATCTCAAGACCCGGACGCACGATCTCGCCGGGGATCTCGGCATTGGACGATCGTGACAGATCTCCCTCGTATACCTCGGTCGGGAGGGACGCCGTGCGCGCCGGAATGTCGGCCACATGGATCTCGGTTCCATCCACGTAAAACCGGGCTCGAACGGGAGGGATGACCGCCGTCGT
Organism: Acidobacteriota bacterium; assembly: GCA_965116695.1. Lineage (GTDB taxonomy): Bacteria > Acidobacteriota > UBA6911 > RPQK01 > JAJDTT01 > JAJDTT01. The sequence continues at coordinate 3,794,038 of OZ220706.1, read as the reverse complement.
GGGACTCCGGGAGGTGACGAAAACCCGGAGCAGCGCCCTCTCTCCGGCGACCAACGGAACCGGATACTCTCGTGACTGCACCGTCTGGACGAGGTATGCAAAGGCCGCGCTGTCACTCACACAAGTCGCCACCCGCGGCCGGTCGATGCCTTCGAGCCAATCCTGGAAGGCGGGATCCGAGGGGGCGCAAAGATCCGTTCCGACGGCCAATAGCGTTTCGAGGCTGCCCAGGCCAGTCAACTCGGTTGGAAGGATCCCCGCCAGGCCGGAGTTCCCCGAGAGATCCAGATCCGTCAGGCTGGTGAGGTTGCCGAGTTCGGGCGGGATCGGTCCGGTGAGACCACTGTTGGAAAGAGTCAGATCCCTCAGGCTGGTGAGGTTGCCGAGTTCGGGCGGGATCGGACCCGTGAGACCGTTGGAGTGGAGATCCAGATCCCTCAGGCTGGTGAGGTTGCCGAGTTCGGGCAGGATCGAACCCGTGAGACCGTTGGAGTGGAGATCCAGATCCCTCAGGCTGGTGAGGTTGCCGAGTTCGGGCGGGATCGGACCCGTGAGACCGTTGGAGTGGAGATCCAGATCCCTCAGGCGTGTAAGGTTGCCGAGTTCGGGCGGGATCGGTCCGGTGAGATCGTTGGAGCTGAGATTCAGCTTCGTCAGGCTGGTGAGGTTGCCGAGTTCGGGCGGGATCGGTCCGGTGAGGCCGTTGGAGTGGAGTTCCAACCCCCTCAGGCTTGTGAGATTGGAGAGTTTGGGTGGGATCGGACCCGTGAGATCGTTGGAGTGGAGATCCAGCTCCCTCAGGCTGGTGAGTTCGCCGAGTTCGGACGGGATCGGACCCGTGAGACCGTTCCAGTAGAGAAACAGCTGCTTCAGACCCGTGAGGTTGCCGAGTTCGGGCGGGATCGGACCCGTGAGACCGTTGAAGCCGAGGTTCAGAAACGTCAGGCTGGTGAGGTTGCCGAGTTCGGGCGGGATCGGCCCGGTCAACCCATTGGCGGAGAGATGCAACTCCGTTACGCGCCCGTCGTCATCGACGGTGACCCCATGCCATTCCCCGAGCGGCCGGCGGGTCCCCCAGTTCCGGCTCTCAAACCAATCGGGTCCGCCGGTGGATTGATAGAACGCCGTCAGCGCGTCCCGCTGGGAGGCTACGACTGTGACCGTAGCGGATGCCCTCTGCGTCTGGCCTCCGGTACCGCGAACCGTGATGCGGTAGGTCGTGGTCACGTTCGGCGAAACCTTCCGCATGCCCGAAGTCGGCACCGCCCCGATGTCCGGTGTGATCTCCGTGCTCTCCGCACTCGTGGACGACCAGGTCAACGTCGCGCTCTCGCCTCTCTCGATTGATGTCGGCGACGCTGACAATTTCACCGTCGGCGGCGGAGCCTGGCCCCCCTCGATCCCGGCGCCGTCCGGAATCCGGATCGCCGGCACCGCCGAGAGCGAGGAGGTTCCCTTGCCGAACCGCAGTCCCAGCGGGGCGAACCCGGATTCGTCCTCCGTTCGCAGGAACAGAAGACCCCGAAAGTCTCTCAGGAATTCCGCATCCACACCGGGCACGTCGAACCACTCCGGGAGCGTCAGCGCCGCTTGGTGGAAGTCTTTCCAGAGGAGGAACAATCCGTTCAACGGATCCTCTCCCTCCTCGTCGCGCAGTCGCAACTCGATCCTGGATTCGGCATCCGGTTTGAAGAGCGCCAGTCCCGCTCCGACGGTTCCCGATTCCTCCACGAACAGAGCGAACTGCTTCCCCAACCGGACCGGCTCGACGCCGACTTCGACCCCCGACCGGGCGTGCCGGTAGGTCAAGAGTCCACTGATCGTGACCGCATCGGCCTCGACCTGGATCCAACCCCGCCGAAGGGCCTCTGAACCAGTGCTTCTCAAGACGCGACTGCCCAGCGCCGGGAGCTCGAACGTCAAATCGGAATCGAACAGATCCAGGACCGGTTGTCCTTCGGGATCGTAGACTTCCACCCGGACCTCGGCAGCGACGGCCGGATCGACGTTGCTCAGCACCAGTTGCACCGACCATCCCCCTCCGTCCACGTAGTCGGGGAAGACCAGGTTCGTCTCTTGAGGCGCCTCGCTCTGGGTCCGGATCGCCGGCACCGCCGAGAGCGAAGAAGTTCCCTTCCCGAACCGCAGCCCGAGCGGGGCGAACGGGGATTCGTCCCCAGTCTCCAGAAACAACAGACCTCGAAAGTCCCCCAGGAATCCCGGATCGATTCCTTCCACGGCGAACCATTCCGGGAGCGTGCGGGCCGCCTGGTGGAAATCGCCCCAGGAAACGGTCTCCCCTTGCAGAGGATCGCTCCCCTCTTCGTCGCGAATGCGAAGCTCGAGTCGAGTCGAGGCCTCCGGCTTGTAAACGGCGACTCCGGCACCGACCGTCGGCGATTCCTCCACGAACAACGCGAACTGCGGGCCCAACTCGACGGGCTGCACGCCGACTTCGATCCCCGACTGGGCGTGCCGGTAGGTCAAGAGTCCACTGACCGAGTCCGTACCGGCGCGGACCTGGATCCAGCCGCGGCGAATCGCCCCCGTGCCCGAGCTCCTCAACACCCGGCTGCCCAGTGCCGGGACCTGGAACGTCAACTCGGAATCGAACAGATCCACGACCGGCTGTCCTTCGGGATCGTAGACTTCCGCCCGGACCTCGGCTGCGGCGGCCGGGTCGACGTTGCTCAGCACCAGCTGCACGGACCAGCCGCCTCCGTCCACGTAGTCGGGGAAGTAGAGGATCGTCTCCGCCGGGTCTTGCGTCTGATGGACGATCGAACCCTCGAATGGCGGCTGAGCGGTCTCCAGCCGGTCGGCGGGTCGCTGCTCGGAATAGGAGGCGGGCAACAGCAACAAGACGAACAAGAGAGCCCAGAGCTTCTTCATGGCGATTCGAGCAGCCAACGGATCACGTGGAGTCTATCGCACAAGAAGCTATGGGGGAGGCGGAGATCGTCAGGAGGAAACAACAAGATCAGGGGAGGATAATACGAAATTCCCGGAACCTTCCTTGCCCGCCGGGCCGGGGCAATCCACGGCACTCCGGAGGATGTCCGTCAACTGAATAGTTGTCCGGAAACCCGCCCGTATCGCTGGCCTGATCCGCCGCGGTCGCCTCCTGATCGATGACTTCGCACATCCCTCGCCCACCGGATGGAAATGCCGGCGGCCAGACGACGCTCGCGCCAGCCGACCATCGTCTCACAGGTAAAGACGAAGCCACCAACCAGCGTCGGACCTGGAAATCATCCACCGCCTCACTTGTCGCGCCTGGCGGGTCGCGAGGGCCGTTTCGGGGAAGGACTCGTGTCTTGCGCCAGGGGAACGAGAGGCCGGAACGAGGCTCGCAATTCCAGAGACTTCTCCTTGTAGAGCTGGAACCGCTTCCCCGCTTCTTCGTTGTCCATGTCCAGGTGAACCGCCCCGGACCAGGGACAGTTCAGGATCCGGTTGAGCACCGCAGGCGGATCCTCGGGGGACTGACGGATGGCGCGGTAGAAGGGATGATAATGCCCCCGGTGCTCGAACTCGAACCTGGTGAAGTCCACCACGGGCTTTCCGGCCGCCATCGCCACCAGTCCCATCTCGCTCGTCGTGGTGAACCCGACGACTTCGGCCGAGCGGAGCGCCCGCATGCCGCTGGCGTCCTTGTGCAGAATCCTCGTGACCCCAAACGTCCGCTTGGCTTGGCGCACGGTGCCATCCGAAGTGACCGGGTGGGGCTTCAACAGCCACGCTGGGTCCAATACGAAGGCGCGCAGCACGTTGTCCGTGTTCACGATCCAGCTGAAATTCGTGCCCGGGGGAAAGAACACCTTGCTCCCTGCACACAACCCGTTCCCTTCCTCCAGCCGCCATTTGTCGGGCAGGGAACCCGCAATCTGCCCGGCATAGTCCACCTCGGGGGTCGCCCGCCACGCCGCTGCCGCTTCGATCAGTCGAACATTGATCTCGACGGACTGCGTGGACACGAGGAGGAACCCCAGCCCCTCCGTGTAGGTCCATTCGTCGAAGTCCGCCCGTTGCACACTGGTCACGTCGAACGTCGGAACGTCCGGGTGCATCTTTTCCCGAAGGATTCTCTCCAGGCGCTCCAGCCGGTCGGCGGCTTCCCTGCCGTCCTGCGGCAGCTTTCCCCTCCCGCGCGCCTGCCGGGCCAACATCTTGGCGCTGGGATCCACATACCTCATTTCGTCCTCACGTCAGACTCGTGTTTCGGTTCGTCTCATAACTCGTCGCGGCCGACGGGTCGCTAGGGCCGTTTCGGGGATGGGATCGGGCCTTGCGCCAGGGGAATGAGAGGCCGAAACGAGGCTCGCAATTCCAGGGATTTCTCCTTGTAGAGCTGGAACCGCTTCCCCGCTTCTTCGTTGTCCGTGTCCAAGTGAACCGCCCCGGACCAGGGACAGTTTAGGATCCGGTTGAGCACCGCAGGCGGATCCTCGGGGGACTGACGGATGGCGTGGTAGAAGGGATGATACCGTCCCCGGTGCTCGAACTCGAACCTGGTGAAGTCCACCGCGGGCTTTCCGGCCGCCATCGCGACCAGTCCCATCTCGCTCGTCGTGGTGAACCCGACGACCTCGGCCGAGCGGAGCGCCCGCATGCCGCTGCTGTCCCGGTGCAGGATCCGCTGGACCCCAAACGCCCGCTTGGCTTCGCGCACGTCGTCATCCGAAGTGACCGGGTGGGGCTTCAACAGCCACGCTGGGTCCAACCCGAAGGCGCGCAGCACGTTGTCCGTGTTCACGATCCAGCCGAAATTCCCTCCCGGGGGAAAGAACACCTTGCTCCCCGCACTCAACCCGTTCCCTTCCTCCAGCCGCCATTTGTCGGACAGGGAACTCGCCATCTGCCCAGCGTAGTCCACTTCGGGGCTCCCCGACCACGCCGCCGCCGCTTCGATCAGCCGAGCATTGATCTCGACGGACTGCGTGGACACGAGGAGGAACCCCAGACCCTCGGTGTAGGTCCATTCGTTAAAATCCGCCCGTTGCACACTGTTCACGTCGAACGTCGGAACGTCCGGGCGCATCTTTTCCCGAAGGACTCTCTCCAGGCGCTCCAGCCGGTTGGAGGCTTTCCTGCCGTCCTGCGGCAGCTTTTCCTGCCGGCGCACCTGCCGGGCCGACATCTTGGCTTCGGGATCCACGTGCCTCATTTTGTCCTCACGTCACCGGCGTGTTTCGGCTCGTCACGCGCTCCGTGGTGCGGCTGGTCTGGCGGCTCCGTGTCCTCCCGGGGACCGTCCAGCAGGTCGGGTAGCGGGTCGTCCAGCAGATCTCCGTTGCAGAGCCGGGGGTCGTCCGGCAGGTCGTCGGGTAGCGGGTCGTCCAGCAGGTCTGTATTGGAGGCATGGGGGTCGCCCAGCAGGTCTGGTATTGGATCGTCCGGCAGATCTCCGTTGGGATTGTGGTCTTCATACACGTTGTGAAACAAGACTCCCATCTCGTCGTCCAGCAGGTCGTCCATGTCGTAGTGCGGCTGGTCTGGCGGCCCCCGGGCAACGCGGTGAAGTAGGTGGTGTCGTAGGTGGTCTCGTGTTCCGGTTCAGGCGGCAAGGGTTCCGTGATGCGACTGGTCTGACGAGTGGTGTCGCGCCCGGCCGGCGTTTGCCAACTCGTCACCGTGCTGGTTACCGTACAGATCACCGTCGATAACTGTTCACACGTCGTCCAGCAGGTCGTTGTTTCCGACGTTGTATCCGTGCAGGTCACGGTCCAGGGATCCGAGCAGGTTATTGTGTTCGGTGTTGTATCCGTGCAGGTCACGGTCCAGGGCTCCCAGCAGGTCGTTGTGGGCGGCCTCGTATCCGTGCAGGTCACGTGCCAGGTCTCCCGGCAGGTAGTTCTATCCGGCTCCTGCCAGGTGGTCGTGTACCGCGTCAAATAAGAGGTGGTCCAACTCGTCGTGCGGCTCCCGGGCGGCACATCCACATCTTCCGTGGCGGCCGGCCCGAAGTCGTCCTCGGACCGGTGGCCGCGCACCTCGATATTGTAGGTGCTCCCCTGGGTCGGACTGGAAATGTTCACGGAGTTCCCGTCAACCCGCTCCCAATCCGTCCAAGTCCCTGTGCCCTGATCATGCCGCCACATGTAGTAGTCCACATCCTCAGCGACCGTCCAGGTGGCGTGGAGGCGACTGTCGGACGATTGGTACGAGAAACTGAGATTCTCAACCTCACCGATCGGCGGTTGCAGAGTCTCTGCGACGAACCTCTCCAGGACCTCGAACTCACGTCCATCGACGGACTCCACATACAGGGTCATCCCTCGCTCGGCCACGGCATGGGCCAGTAGAGGATTCGTGTCCCCGACGTTCGGAGCCTCCAGGACGCTCAGGGCATATTTGACCTCTCCGATCGTCTCCGGAGCGTCGCAGACCAGATAGTAGTTGGGAGTATGCGCATCCCGTCCCCCATCTTCCGAGACTCGGCGGTTCGTGATCTGTGCGTAGTGCAGCGTGTTGCCGCCCATCGTTCGGACGATCCGGGAACTGTAACGGCTGGCGTCGGAACTCCCTCGGGCCCGAACGGCCAGCGTGGCCCAGATCTTGAACTTCTGGCCGGCATGGGACGGCTTGAGACCGATCCGAAGAACGTCATGGTAGCCGTCCCGGGACAGTTCGAGCGGCTGGGAGACGTGAACGCACACGATTCGGGCCGGAACCGGCCACGAGGAAGCCCGCGCCCTAATGATCTGTTCATCCATCTAGTTGCTCCCCATGTGGCAGAACAGGGGGCCGGCAACGCCCCCTGCCGGCCATTGGAGGCCGGCAGGGGAGGTCACACACCAGGCCCCTTAGCCAGGGATCTCCTCGACGTACAGGGTCGTGCCGATGGAAACCTCCGACGTGCCGGTCACCAGCTTGGCCTGGAGCTTGTAGGTCTGCTCCGTGTCCGTAGCCGGGGAGTTGGAAAACGGGAAGACCACAGGCTCGACACCCGTGTCGGACTCCCGGTCGCCCACCGACAGTTCCGCCGTGATGGCCGACGTGCCCCGAACGATCCGGTACTTGATCCAGCCTTCCCACAACAGGGTCACCCAGATCCGGATGTCCTTGTCGGCGGCGCTCGGAGTGATGGGGACGGACAAGACGTCGGTCCAGGCGGCCGGGTCCGTCACGTTCACCGCCGCGGTCAGGGTCTTGGCGTTGGCGTTGACGGCTCCACCGGACGGGGTGACGGGGACGTTCGTCGGTCCCAACGGAAGCGGAGTGTCCAGAAAGCAGACCTGCTTGCCGCTCAGACCCTCCAGGATTTTGCGCACCAGCAACTCCAGCATGGGGAACGGCTGTTGGGCTTCGACGGTCGCCGTGTAGCTGACCAGGTAATCGACATCGATGTCGGCCAGGGTCGTTGAATCGAGATCCATCCGGAGCTTGTCGCCGGACTGGAACACCGCACCCTCCAGGGGCACGTTCTTGACGTCGTCTTCATTCAGAGACACCGTTTCGAGCTTCGTCTCCTGCTCGGTGGTGGTCCCGTCATCGGTGACCGAACGAACCAGGTAGAACTCGATGCTCGTGACCAAATCGTCGTTGTTGGTCACGGCAATGCAAACATCCGTAATCGTCGATCCCGCCGGCACGTCCAGCAGGTAGACCTGCGTGGCGCCGTCTGCTTTTCCACTGACTGATTTCTGCATTTGTTTTCTCCTTTTCCAGGTTGCGGATCGGGTCGGTCTCTGAGACCTCCCCGATCCTGTCGATGGCCGTGTGAGGGCCTACTCGGGCACGCCGAGCTCCTTTAACACGAGATCGGCGATCTCCGTGCCCAGGGCGAGCGGAACGGACTTGAGCTTGCCGCCCACTCCCAGTTCGTTCGAGCCAATGACCAGGGCGAACTCGATGGAGGCGCCGAAATCCAGCGTCGTCGGTCCCAGCGCCTCGACCAGCTCCAGGATGGGTTTGCGCCGAAAGGCCGGCGGCTGGCCGACGAACCGGTCCAGCGCATCGAGCAGCTCCTCCGACCGGCTGTAGAAGCCGTCGTATTCCAGCGTCAAGGGACCCAGGCTGAGTTCGAAGCCGCAGGCGTCGATGGACTCGACGAACCGGGGCTTGTCCCGGGCCAGGTCCTCCATCTTCCCGGCGGCCGTCTTCACGGCTCCCCGGAGTTTCTTGAGCCCCTCCTTGGTCACCGCCTTGGCCAACTCCTGCAGGGCCGCCTCGACCAGATCCTTGGCGTCCTCCGCCACCTCCTCCAACTCGCCCTTGGCTTTCTTGGCGACGTCCTCGATTTCCCCCTTGGCCTCGTTGGCCAGATGCTGCAACTCCCCCTTGGCCTCCTCGCCCACGTGTTCCAACTCGCCCTTGGCCTTGTGGGCGACCCCCTCGATCTCCCCCTTGAGCTGTTTCCCGGTCGACTCCAGGCCGCGGCGGATATTGTCCCCGGTCTGCGAGAGCTGCTTCTTGATCTGGTCTCCCAGACTGTTGATCCCCCTCTTGATGTCATCGCCGAGATGATTCAGGGCCCGCTTGATCTGCTCCTCGAGCTTCTTGAATGGATTGATCGACACCAGTGGTTCTCCTTGTCAGCCCTGGCCGGCCCGCCCGGACTCCGGACTGGCCACGATCGCCGACTCCTTGTCGTCCATCTCCACCGGATGGAAGATGAACGCGGCGACCAGGCCCAGGAACCCGGCCAGCGTCGCCCCCGCCAGGATGATGTCCGCCCTTGGGGCCTGGGACCTCATGCCCGCATCCGCTCCGCTTCCTCACCGGCGCGGCGCGGCACCTGTCTGGCCCACCGGCTGTCGAGCATCTCCTCGGCAGCCTGCGGGTAGTTGCCCGCTTCCAGCGCCGAGAGCATCTTCCGGAACTTCGCCACTCCCGCCGCTCCCATCTGAAACGACATCCGGATCAGAACGTCGCGCTTGTCCTGGGGAATCGATCCCATCACCTCCGGAACCATCCGCTGCAGGGACCGCTCCGCGGCCTTCACGTCTTGCGACAGAATCGCTTCCGCCTCGGCTTCGGTCAGCGGCTGGGCGTTGTAATCCCGATCCCCTGACAGCGGCGAGACGTCCAAGTTGTGTCCGTATCCGATCGACCAGTGCCCGGCCGTGTCCCGGTACGGCGTCCCGGAAAAACCCTCGTATCCCTTCAGGATCTCCAGATTCTCGTCCTTCATCGCCTTTGCGCTCCCCACGAGCTGCGCCCAGCGGACGCAGAACCGGTCGATCCAGGCCAGCGCCTCATCCGGAACCGTGTGCGCCAGAACCTCCCGGATGCCGGCCGCCGCAAACGCGGCGCCCCGCGACGGGTCCTCCTTGCGCCCCAGATGAGAGACCGCTTCGTCGACGATCTTCGGCACCGCCGCGGCTCCACCGGTGGCCACGCCGACACCCACTTCCAGACCGACCTTCGCCACTTCCTTCAGCCAGTTCATCGGTGCTCCCGGACGGCCTTGCGAATGGCCTCGATCACGAACTCGCGGGCCGAGATCCCCCGGTCCAGGCAGGTCTTGCGCACTTGCAGCCAGAGATCGGCCGGGATCCGGCGAAGATGCATGGTTGTGGTGTCTGTGTAACTCATGCGACCCAAGGTGCCACAGGGTCGGATGCGAGTTCAAGAGCCTATCTGAAGAGTCCCTGAAATCTTGGGCGGATGGCGCGAAAAGGTGATGAAATCATGCCGTGATGCGCCTTTTTTCTTTCTGCGACACCGAAATCGTCTCGATGCCGGATCGTTTTTCGAGTCGACGCCGGGCACCGCGAAACTGAAGAGCGCTTCAGCACGGAGAGGAGAAAACCGGCTGGAGTCCGGTGCCAGAGTGGAGCTTTCCGCAACTGAAACCGGAGGGCCTTCCGCAATTGAGGGGGGCTCCGGAGCTTTGATATCATGGTGTAAATGGGTCATGGAAACACCAAGGACGTTCACATTCGCCGCGTTCCGATTCCACTCTGGATCGAGATGCGGAAACTCTGCCTGGACCGGGGGATCTCGGCGCGCGAGTTCGTGATCGAGGCGATCCGCAAGGCGCTGAAGGAAAGCCGCTAATCCGGGGACGGCCCTGAGCCGGGGGACACGATCGGCGCCGCCGGCAGATCCGTCCCGAGCCGACAGAAAAAGACCGGATGCTTTCGAGAAGGGAACAGGAGTCCGAAAAACGGACTCTATCGGATCCTGTTCAGTTCCACCGTAGATCGGGGAACCTCAAGGGTCTCTTGGCTTGGGCATTCGGTAGCCGACCTGGCGCACGGTAAAGATGTAGGCCGGGTTGGCCACGTCATCGCCCAGCTTGCGGCGGATCATCTTGACGAAGGTGTGCACCGGCCGCACGTCGCCGAATTCCCGGCGTCCCCACACTTGGCGCAGCAGGGCATCGTACTTCATGACCCGGCCCGCATTGACCGAGAGCACCCGGAGCAGTTCGTATTCGGTGGCCGTCAGCTGCACCGGATGGGAGGGCGATCTCACTCTGTTCAATTGTGGAGTGCTTTCCACGACGTGAGGAGAGGGGAGACAGGTTCTTCGGGGTACTTGGTACCAGAAGACGGGAAATCAGGGATGGTGGGCCATGGACATGGAGGTCAGTCCGGCCAGAAGGGACTGGTTTGAGGCCCCAATGGGACCGAAACGACCGAAACCAAATCTGAGGATCCCCGGATTGAGGGCCGGTACGTGGAGTGGGGACAGGAGACGGCGCCGACGGTTGGGTCAGCCCGACTCGGTGAGAGCGCGAAGTGCTTGGTTCCGGTCCATGGCAAAGTGCAACAACGGCGGCTTGGACCTGGGTGAAGCCATGATGGAAGATGATCGCCAGCGCCGTCTGGTTGAGGATGGCGTTGTTGCACGGTCCGTGGCCGGTGTACATCAGACGGGCGTCTTCCCCGAAGGTGGTGTCCCGGGGACGGTGGTTGCGGTTCTCGACGACCCAATGACCGCGGTTGAGCGCCAACAGCCGCTCGGCGTCCGCTTGCTCCGGATCCAACGAGGTCATGCCGTAGGCGACCTCGAGGGATTCTTCGTCGGTCTTGACCTGGGTTCGGTTGCGGATCACGCGGAAGATTTGCCCGACTTGAGGATAGTTGATCAGACCCCGAAGGGGTTTCAGGACCTGGATCTGACGCCGATCGATGCGGCCATGAGCCTTCTCGTCGTGTTCCGAGAAGCGCGCCGTGGCGTCCCGATCCCAGTCGATGGTCTCCAGGGTCTGGAAGGTCTCGGGCGCGTTGCCCTTGACCGTGAACAGGTAGTGTGCCCCATGGCGGCGGCGGATGGCGAGAGCCGTGTTGCGGGTGGTGTGCAGGGCATCCAGGGTGATCACCGAACCCCGGACATCGACATCCTCCAGCAGGGCGAGGACCGCCGCGACCTCGCCTCCCTCCTCGGTATAGACCCGGCTGGCGATGGGCATGGCGTCGGCGTGGCTGACCAGGGAGACGGTCTCGTAGTGCGCCTCCCCATGGCGGTTGGCGCCGCGCAGACGTTTGCCGTCCGTCGACAGCGCGGTTTTCGACGGCTGCCGCCGCGCCACCCAACGGTTCACGGCCGCCTGAAAGGCTTCCGGGTCGGTGTCGGTCAGGGCCCGGTGCAGGGTCGCTCGCGAAGGGGGATGGTAGCGACCGGTCCCTTGGTGGCGCCAAGCGCCGAGCAGGCGCAACTCCTCCTGAGTCAGAGAGCGCGCATAACGCCAAGTGGCGTCCACGCCCCGGTACCCGGACAAACGCGTCAACCCCCAGATCGCCAGCAGGGTCGACAACTGGAACTTGCGGCCCTGAGCGCGGCGATGGTCCGGGATCGAGGCGAACTCTTCGAGCAACGAGGGCAAGGCGAGGGCTTCGGGGCGCATCGGCTCCGGGCGTTTGGGAAGAAAAACGAGGCCAGAACTCACACCATCGAGGTCGGTGTCTCGGTCTGGACTCCGGCCAGAAAACCTTCCCTCGCATCACCACCGAGTACGAAACGATGGTCGCCTGACCGGCCGATCCTTTACGGACTCCACGTTGCGGCGTCGGGGATCCCGCGGCTGAAGAGCACATCGAGACTCTCGACGCCTGCTTGAGAGACGAGGGCCGACGCGCCTGCTTGAGGCAGGTCGCGCAGGATGCCTCTCACCTGTCGGGTGCTCGGATCGACCAGGATGTACAGGGGGGTATCGGTGTCGCTGTCGAGCGTCACCGACCCGCCGGGCCCGGAGAGCGTGATGCTGGCCAGGCGGACCGCCCAACCGGGCTCGACCGGGAGGACGAAGGCGAAGGACGAGCTCCCGTCTCCGTCGGCCACCTCGGGCATGGTGAAGCCGATGGAAAAAAGCTCGTCGCCGCTCCCGCTCCGCCCGGTGATCTGGTGCTCACCGGTGGCCCGGGGCAGCTTGGAGGGGGCATCGACGACGAAGGATGGATTGAGGAAGGGTTGGCCCTCCGCATCCATCCCACCCCATAGGAGGAGGGACTTTGCTTCTTGAGCGATCAGGCTCGCTGCGCCGGGCGGCCCCTCGTCGAAGAGGCGAAAGCGGAGCGCGTTGGCGAAGTGATAGTCGCTGATCCACGCTGGTTCGCAGTAGGACATCAGGTCCGGCCTGAATCGCGACGCCAATGCGCCCCCATAGCGGAAGTCGTACCCCCAGGCGCCAGTCGATCCATCCGGGGAAGGAAACGCCAGGTCCGGGCCCCCTGCGCCCCCGCAGGGCGCATGATACAGACTCATGTTGTGGCCGAGTTCGTGAGCTATGGTCGTCGGGTCCAGTCTCGAGATGAACACCCGTCCGGGTTGTTCCGCCCGTCCTCCTGGCCCTACCCGGCCCGGCTTCGATATCGTGCCCATGTAGTGGCCGCTCCCACCCTCCATGGCCCGAATCGCTTCCGTCTCCCCGAATAGCGAGTAAAAGTTATCGGGCGAAGTCGAAGTCATCACGGGGGCGTGGGCCGTGAATTCGAGGTCTTTGATCGGCAGCAGCGTACGAGTCTCCCACAGCAACTCGTGGCCCTCCGGGTCCGTCTCCATAGCCTCGGCTGCTTCCACGGCCCCCCGATGGGGGTCGTCGCGCCAGAGGAAGGGAACCACCGTCAGGTGCAGCGTGGGCATCTCCCGCACATCGACCGCCATGCGGCCCGTGTCCGGAATCCGACTCGCCGTCACGAGACCGGGATCCAGCGTTCCTTCCGGGTCGATCTCGATGACCATCTCAAGACCTGGACGTATGATCTCGCCGGGGATCTCGGCATTGGACGATCGTGACAGATCTTCCTCGTAAACCTCGGTTGGGAGGGACACCGCACGCGCCGGAATGTCCACCACGTGGATCTCGGATCCATCCACGTAAAACCGGGCTCGAACGGGAGGGATGCCCGCCGTCGTGGAGCTCGCGGCCGTGACGAACACCCGAAGCAGCGCCTTCTCTCCGGCGACCAGCGGAACCGGATACTCTCGTGACTGCACCGCCTGGGCGAGGTATGCAAAGGCCGCGCTGTCACTCACACAAGTCGCAACCCTCAGCCGGTCGATGCCTTCGAGCCAATCCTGGAATCCGGGCTCCGAGGGTGCGCAAAGATCCGTTCCGACGGCCCATAGCGTTTCGAGCCGACCAAGATCCGTCAATTCGGTTGGAAGGCTCCCCGCCAGGCCAGAGTTCCGCCAGAGATCCATCTCCCGCAGGCTTGTGAGGTTGCCGATCTCGGGCGGGATCGGCCCCGTGAGATAGTTGGAGTGGAGACGCAAACGCGAAATGCTTGTGAGGTCGCCGAGTTCGGGCGGGATCGACCCCGTGAGATCGTTCTCGTCCAGCCGCAGTGTCTTCAGGCTTGTGAGGTTGCCGATCTCGGGTGGGATCGGCCCCGTGAGGCCGTTCGACGAGAGATCCACATCCCTCAGGCGCGTGAGGTTGCCGATCCCGGGCGGGATCGGCCCCGTGAGGCCATTACTGCGGAGATCCAACTCCGTCACGCGCCCCTGATCATCGACGGTGATCCCATACCAATCCCTGAGGGGTCGGCGGGTCCCCCAGTTGCTGCTGTCAATCCAATAGGTTCCGCCGGTGGATTCGTAGAACGCCGTCAGCACGTCCCGTTGGGTCGGCGCGACCTGCTGGGACCCCACCACTGTGACCGTAGCGGAGGTCGTCCGCGCCTGGCCGCCGCCACCGCGCACCGTGATGTGGTACGTCGTCGTGGTGCGCGGCGACACTTTTCGCGAGCCCGCTCCCGGGACCGCGCCGAGGTCCGGCGTGATCTCCACGCTCTCTGCATTCGTCGAGGACCACGTCAGCGTGGCGTTTTCCCCCCAATCGATGGAACTCGGCGCAACCGACAGCATCAGCGCCGGGTGAGGAGCTTGGCCTCCGCCGATTCCTTCTCTGTCCGCGATCCGGCGCGGACCCCACGCTGCGGCGTCGGGGATCCCGCGGCTGAAGAGCACATCGAGACGGTCGGTGTCTGCTTGGGAGACGAGCGCCGACGCGTCTGCTTGAGGCAAGTCGCGCAGAATGCCTCTCACCTGCCGGGTGTTCGGATCGACCAGGATGAACAGGGGGATATCGGTGTCGCTGTCGAGCGTCACCGACCCGCCGGGCCTGGAGAGCGTGATGCTGGCTAGGCGGACCGCCCAGCCGGGCTCGACCGGGAGGACGAAGGCAAAGGACGAGTTCCCATCACCGTCGGCCACCTCGGGCATGGCGAAGCCGAAGGAAAAGAGTTCGCTGCCGCTCCCGCTCCCTCCGGTGATCCGGTGCTCACCGGTGGCCCTGGGCAGTGAGGAGGGGGCATCGACGACGAAGGATGGGTTGAGGAAGAGTTGGCCTTCCGCATCCATCCCGCCCCATAGGAGGAGGGGCTTGGCTTCTCGAGCGATCAGGCTCGCTGGTCTGGGAGGCCCCTCGTCGAACAGGCGAAAGCGGAGCGCGTTGGCGAAGTGATAGTCACTGATCCCCGCCGGCAGGCAGTAGGACATCAGGTCCGGCCTGCCTGGCGACGCCAATGCGCCCCCATAGCGGAAGTCGTACCCCCAGGCGCCAGTCGATCCATCCGGGGAGGGAAACGCCGGGTCCGGTCCCGCTGCGCCCCCGCAGGGAGCGTGATACAGGCTCAGGTTGTGGCCGAGTTCGTGAGCTATGGTCGTCGGGTTCAGTTTCGAGATGAATACCCGTCCGGGGCGGAATGCAAATCCTGACGGCCCTGCCTTGCCCGGGTTCGACATCGTGCCCATGTAGTGGCCGCTCCCACCCTCCATGGCCCGGATCGCTTCCGTCTCCCCGAATAGCGGGAAAAAGTCGTCGGGCGAAGTCGAAGTCATCACGGGGGCGTGGGCCGTGACTTCGAGGTCTTTGATCGGCAGCAGCGTACGAGTCTTATAAAGCAGCTCGTGGCCCTCCGGGTCCGCCTCCATGGCCTCGGCTGCTTCCACGGCCCCCCGATGGGGGTCGTCGCGCCAGAGGAAGGGAATCACCGTCAGGTGCAGCGTGGGCATCTCCCGCACATCGACCGCCATGCGGCCCGTGTCCGGGATCCGGCTTGCCATCACGAGACCGGAATCCAGCGTTCCTTCCGGGTCGATCTCGACGACCATCTCAAGACCAACCCGCACGATCTCGCCGGGGATCTCCGCGTTGGACGATCGTGACAGATCCCCCTCGTAAACCTCGGTCGGGAGGGACGCCGTACGCGCCGGAATGTCGGCCACATGGATCTCGGTTCCGTCCAAGTAGAACCGGGCTCGAACGGGAGGGATGCCCCCCGTCGCGGGACTCGCTGCGGTGACGAAAACCCGAAGCAGCGCCTTCTCTCCGGCGACCAGCGGGACCGGATACTCCCGTGACTGCACCGCCTGGGTGAGGTATGCGAAGGCCACGCTATCACTCGCACAAGTCGCAACCCGCAGCCGGTCGATGCCTCCGAGCCAATTTTGGAAGCCGGGATCCGAGGGTGCGCAAAGATCCGTTCCGACGGCCCAGAGCGTTTCCAGCTGGCCAAGACGATCCAGTTCGGTTGGAAGGCTCCCCGCCAGGCCGGAGTTCCCCCAAAGATCCATCTCCCGCAGGCTTGTGAGGTCGCCGAGTTCAGGCGGGATCGGTCCCGTGAGAGCGTTCCATCCGAGGTTCAGGCTCTCCAGGTGCGTAAGGTCGCCGAGTTCAGGCGGGATCGGCCCGGTTAGCCCATTTCTGTCGAGCTGCAGATTCTTCAGGCGCGTGAGGTTGCCGATCTCGGACGGGATCGATCCTGTGAGGCCGTTGTTGGAGAGATTCAACTCCCGTAGGCTTGTGACGTTGCCGAGTTCGGTCGGGATCGGTCCCATGAGAGCGTTGGATCTGAGATTCAGGATCTCCAGGCTTGTGACGTTGCCGAGTTCAGGCGGGATCGGACCGGTCAGGCCATTGCCGGAGAGATTCAGCTCCGTCACGCGCCCGTCGTCATCGACGGTGACCCCATGCCAATCTCTGAGCGGCCGGCGGGTCCCCCAGTTGCCGCTGTCAAACCAATCGGGTCCGCCGGTGGATTGGTAGAGCGCCGTCAGCACGTCCCGCTGGGAGGCCACCACTCTGACCGTAACGGATGCCGTCCGCGTTTGCCCATCCGCTCCCGTCGCCGTGATGCGGTAAGTCGTGGTGGCGTTCGGCGACACCTTCCGCGTGCCCGAAGTAGAAACCGCCCCGATGTCCGGTTCGATCTTGGCGCTCTCCGCACTCGTCGACGACCAGGTCAACGTCGTGCTCTGGCCCGGCTCGATCGATGCCGGCGACGCTGATAATTTCACCGTCGGCGGCGGAGCTTGGCCGCCCTCGATCCCGCCGCCGTCCCGAATTAGGATCGCCGGCACCGCCGAAAGCGATGAGGTTCCCTTGCCGAATCGCAGTCCCAGCGGGGCGAACCCGGATTCGTCCTCCGTTCGCAGGAACAGAAGACCCCGAAAGTCCCTCAGGAATCCCGCATCCACCCCGGGCACGTCGAACCACTCCGGGAGAGTCAGCGCGGCTTGGTGGAAGTCTTTCCAAAGGAGGAACAATCCGTTCAACGGATCGTTTCCCTCGCCGTCGCGCAGTCGCATCTCGATCCGGGATTCCGCATCCGTATTGAAGAGGGCCAGTCCCGCTCCGACGGTTCCCGATTCCTCCACGAACAGCGCGAACTGCTTCCCCAACCGGGCCGGCTCGACGCCGACTTCGATCCCCGACTGGGCGTGCCGGTAGGTCAAGAGTCCACTGACCGTGGCCGTATCGGCCTGGACCTGGATCCAACCCCGCCGAATGGCTCCTGAGCCGGTGCTTCTCAAGACGCGACGGCCCAGCGCCGGGAGCTCCAACGTCAAATCGGAATCGAACAGATCCAGAACCGGTTGCCCTTCGGGATCGTAGACTTCCACCCGGACCTCGGCCGCAGCATCCGGGTCGATGTTGGTCAGCACCAGTTGCACCGACCATCCCCCACCGTCCACGTAGTCGGGGAAGACCAGGTTCGTCTCTTGAGGTTCCTCGCTTTGGGTCCGGATCGCCGGCACCGCCGAGAGCGAGGAGGTCCTCTTCCCGAACCGCAGCCCGAGCGGGGCGAACGGAGACTCGTCCTCGGTTTCCAGGAACAACAGGCCGCGAAAGTCATCCAGAAATCCCGTATTGACTCCTTCCATCGAGAACCATTCCGGGAGCGTGCGGGCCGCCTGATGGAAATCACCCCAGGAAACGGCCTCCCCCTCCAGGGGATCGTTCCCCTCCTCGTCGCGAATGTGCAGCTCGAGACGAGGCGAGTCCTCCAGCTTGAAGACGGCGACGCCGGCGCCGACCGTCGGCGATTCCTCCACGAACAACGCGAACTGCGGACCCAACCCGACGGGCTTCACGCCGACTTCGATCCCTGACTCGGCGTGCCGGTAGGTCAGGAGTCCACTCACCGAGTCCGCACCGGCGCGGACCTGGATCCAGCCGCGGCGAATCGCCCCCGTGCCCGAGCTCCTCAACACCCGGCTGCCCAGCGCCGGGACCTCGAACGTCAAATCGGAATCGAACAGATCCGGGACCGGCTCTCCTTCGGGATCGTAGACTTCCGCCCGGACCTCGGCTGCGGCGGCCGGGTCGACGTTGCTCAGCACCAGTTGTACCGACCACCCGCCTCCGTCCACGTAGTCGGGGAAGTAGAGGATCGACTCCGCCGGGTCTTGCGTCTAGTGTGCGATCGAATCCTCGAACGCGGGATGCGTGGTCTCCAACCGCCCGGCGGATCTCTGCACCGAATAGGAGGCGGTCAACAGCACACAGGCGGCCAGCGCACCCGAGAATGTCTTCGCGATGTTGCGCATTGCTTCCCCGCTTTTTGAAGCAAATGGGAGTCTTCTGGCTGGAGGGTACTACTTTACGGGATGCACGTGTACTGGGAGTGACTTTCCAATCTCATCGAGTGTATGAATTGTGTAATCTTGCGCCGATACGAGAGTCTGCTTGTCGAAAAAGGAGGATCGGATCCATACCGTCGAAGTCGGTGGCTCGGTCTGGATTTCGGTCGGAAAGCCTCCCTCGCATCACTGGATACTGTAGCCGGCGCGGCCGTCAACCTGGAGGACCCGTTTCGGATGTCAGTCCATTCCCCGATGATTCCGCGTCTTTGCCGGCCCCGATCCATGACTCGTCTGCGGACCCTGGCTTTGAGCTTGGTCCTGCCGGCCACGCCAGAACCAGCCGCGGCGCAGATCTTCACCAAGGGCGAAACGATGGTCGCCTGACCGGTTGATCCTTCACGGACCCCACGCTGCTGCGTCGGGGATCCCGCGGCTGAAGAGCACATCGAGACTCTCGGTGCCTGCTTGATCGACGAGGGTCGAAGCTCCTGTTTCAGGCAGGTCGCGCAGGATGCCTCTCACCTGCCGGGTGCTCGGATCGACCAGGATGTACAGGGGGATATCGGTGTCGCTGTCGAGCGTCACCGACCCACCGGGCCCGGAGAGCGTGATGCTGGCCAGGCGGACCGCCCAGCCGGGCTCGACCGGTAGCACGAAGGCGAAGGATGATCTCCCGTCGCCATCGGCCACTTCGGGCATGGCGAAGCCGACGGAGAAGAGTTCGTCTCCGCTCCCGCTCCGTCCGGTGATCCGATGCGCACCGTCGGCCCTGGGCAACTTGGAGGGGGCATCGACGACGAAGGATGGGTTGAGGAAGGGTTGGCCCTGCGCATCCATCCCGCCCCATAGCAGGAGGGACTTTGCTTCTTGACCGATCAGGCTCATCGGCCGGAGCGCCCCCTCGTCTTGAGTGATCAGACTCGCCGCCCGGGGCGGCCCCTCGTCGAAGAGGCGATAGCGGAGCGCGTTGGCGAAGTGATAGTCGCTGATCCCCGCCGGCTTGCAGTAGGACATCAGGTCCGGCCTGAATGGCGACGCCAATGCGCCCCCATAGCGGAAATCGTACCCCCAGGCGCCAGTCGATCCGTCCGGGTAGGGAAACGCCGGATCCGGACCCCCTGCGCCCCCGCAGGGAGCGTGATACAGGCTCATGAGGTGTCCGAGTTCGTGAGCGATGGTCGTCGGCTTCAGTCTCGAGATGAACACCCGCCCGCCGATGGTCGCCGCTCCTGCCCCACCTCCATGGCCCGGGCGCGACATCGTGCCCATGTAGTGGCCGCTCCCGCCCTCCATGGCCCGAATCGCTTCCGTCTCCTCGAATAGCGAGTGAAATTCGTCGGGCGAAGTCGAAGTCATCACGGGTGCGTGGGCCGTCACTTCGAGGTCTTTGATCGGCAGCAGCGTACGGGTCTCCCACAGCAGCTCGTGGTCCTCCGGGTCCGCCTCCATCGCCTCGGCTGCTTCCACGGCCCCCCGATGGGGGTCGTCGCTCCAGAGGAAGGGGACCACCGTCAGGTGCAGCACGGGCATCTCCCGCACATCGACCGCCACGCGGCCCGTGTCCGGGATCCGACTTGCCGTCACGAGACCGGGATCCAGCGTTCCTTCCGGGTCGATCTCGACGACCATCTCAAGACCCGGACGTATGATCTCGCCGGGGATCTCGGCGTTGGACGATCGTGACAGATCCCCCTCGTAAACCTCGGACGGGATGTCCGCCGTCCGCGCCGGAATGTCGGCCACGTGGATCTCGGTTCCGTCCACGTAGAACCAAGCTCGCACGGGAGGGATGTCCGCCGTCGTGCGACTCGCGGCGGTGACGAAAACCCGGAGCAGCGCCTTCTCTCCGGCGACCAGCGGAACCGGATACTCTCGTGACTGCACCGACTGAACGAGGTATACGTAGGCCGCGCCGTCACTCACACAAGTGCCAATCCGCAACCGGTCGATTCTTTCGAGCCAATCCTGGAAGCCAGGATCCGAGGGTGTGCAAAGTTCCGTTCCGACGGCCAATAGCGTTTCGAGCCGGTCAAGACCAGTCAATTCGGTTGAAAGGGTCCCCGCCAAGCCGGAGTTCCCCGAGAGATCCAGTTCCGTCAGGTGCGTGAGGTCGCCGAGTTCGGGCGGGATCGGCCCCGTGAGACCGTTGGATATGAGATTCAGGATCTCCAGACTCGTGAGGTTGCCGAGTTCAGGCGGGATCGGCCCCGTGAGATGGTTCCTTTCGAGCCACAGTCCCCTCAGACTCGTGAGGTTGCCGAGTTCGGGCGGGATCGGCCCCGTGAGATGGTTCCCTTCGAGCCACAGTCCCCTCAGACTCGTGAGGTTGCCGAGTTCGGGTGGGATCGGCCCCGTGAGATCGTTGGACTGGAGTTTCAGTTCCCTCAGACTCGTGAGGTTGCCGAGTTCAGGCGGGATCGGCCCCGTGAGACCGTTGAAGCTGAGCCACAGTCCCCACAGACTCGTGAGCTTGCCGAGTTCGGGTGGGATCGGCCCCGTGAGATCGTTTGCGTGAAGCAGCAGACGCGTCAGGCGGGTGAGGTTGCCGAGTTCGGGCGGGATCGGCCCCGTGAGACCGTTGAAGTCGAGAGTCAGCTCTGTCAGGCGGGTGAGGTTGCCGAGTTCGGGTGGGATCGGCCCCGTGAGACCGTTGAAGCCGAGATTCAGCTCCCTCAGACTCGTGAGCTTGCCGAGTTCGGGTGGGATCGGCCCCGTGAGACCGTTGGAGCCGAGATTCAGCTCCGTCACGCGCCCGTCGTCTACGGTGATCCCATGCCAATCGCTGAGCGGCCTGCTGGTCCCCCAATTCCTGCTGTCAAACCAATCGGGTCCGCCGGTGGATTCGTAGAGCGCCGTCAGCACGTCCCGCTGGGTCAGCGTGGCGTTTTCCCCCCAATCGATGGAACTCGGCGCAACCGACAGCATCAGCGCCGGGGGAGGAGCTTGGCCACGGCCGATCCCTTTTCTGTCCGGGATCCGGCGCGGACTCCACGCTACGGCGTCGGGGATGCCGCGGCTGAAGAGCACATTGAGACGGTCCGTGCCTGCTTGACCGACAAGCGCCGACGCGCCTGCCTGAGGCAGGTCTCGCAGGATGCCTCTCACCTGCCGGGTATTCGGATCGACCAGGATGTACAGGGGGATATCGGTGTCGCTGTCGAGCGTCACCGACCCACCGGGCCCGGAGAGCGTGATGCTGGCCAGGCGGACCGCCCAGCCGGGCTCGACCGGTAGCACGAAGGCGAAGGATGATCTCCCGTCGCCATCGGCCACCTGGGGCATGGCGAAGCCGACGGAGAAGAGTTCGTCTCCGCCCCCGCTCCGTCCGGTGATCCGATGCGCACCGTCGGCCCTGGGCAACTTGGAGGGGGCATCGACGACGAAGGATGGGTTGAGGAAGGGTTGGCCCTCCGTATCCATCCCGCCCCATAGGAGGAGGGACTTTGTTTCTTGGGCGATCAGACTCGCCGCCTGGGGTTGAGCCTCGTCGACGAGGCGATAGCGGAGCGCGTTGGCGAAGTGATAGCCGCTGATCCCCGCCGGGTAGCAGTAGGACATCAGGTCCGGCCTGCCCGGCGTCGCCAATGTGCCCCCATAGCGGAAGTCGTACCCCCAGGCGCCAGTCGATCCGTCCGGGTAGGGAAACGCCGGGTCCAGTCCCCCTGCGCCCCCGCAGGGAGCGTGATACAGGCTCATGAGGTGTCCGAGTTCGTGAGCGATGGCCGTCGGCTTCAATCTCGAGATGAACACCCGCCCGCCGACGGTCGCCAGTCCTGACCGCCTTACAAAGCCCGGCTTCGATATCGTGCCCATGTAGTGGCCGCTCCCGCCCTCGATGGCCCGAATCGCTTCCGTCTCACCGAATAGCGGGCCAAAGTCGTCGGGCGAAGTCGAAGTCATCACGGGTGCGTGGGCCGTCACTTCGAGGTCTTTGATCGGCAGCAGCGTACGGGTCTCCCACAGCAGCTCGTGGTCCTCCGGGTCCGCCTCCATCGCCTCGGCTGCTTCCACGGCCCCCCGATGGGGGTCGTCGCTCCAGAGGAAGGGGACCACCGTCAGGTGCAGCACGGGCATCTCCCGCACATCGACCGCCACGCGGCCCGTGTCCGGGATCCGACTTGCCGTCACGAGACCGGGATCCAGCGTTCCTTCCGGGTCGATCTCGACGACCATCTCAAGACCCGGACGTATGATCTCGCCGGGGATCTCGGCGTTGGACGATCGTGACAGATCCCCCTCGTAAACCTCGGACGGGATGTCCGCCGTCCGCGCCGGAATGTCGGCCACGTGGATCTCGGTTCCGTCCACGTAGAACCAAGCTCGCACGGGAGGGATGTCCGCCGTCGTGCGACTCGCGGCGGTGACGAAAACCCGGAGCAGCGCCTTCTCTCCGGCGACCAGCGGTACCGGATATTTCCGTGACTGCACCGCCTGGACGAGGTATGCGAAGGCCGCGCTATCATTCACACAATTCGCAACCCGCATCCGGTCGATGCCTCCGAGCCAATCCTGGAAGCCGGGAATCGAGGGTGCGCAAAGATCCGTTCCGCCGGTCCAGAGCGTTTCGAGCCGGTCAAGACCAGTCAATTCGGTTGGAAGGGTCCCCGCCAAGCCGGAGTTCCCCGAGAGATCCAGTTCCGTCAGGTGCGTGAGGTCGCCGAGTTCGGGCGGGATCGGCCCCGTGAGACCGTTGGATCTGAGATTCAGGATCTCCAGACTCGTGAGGCTGCCGAGTTCAGGCGGGATCGGCCCCGTGAGACCGTTGGATCTGAGATTCAGCTCCCACAGGCGGTTGAGGTCGCCGAGTTCGGGCGGGATCGGCCCCGTGAGACCGTTGGATCTGAGATTCAGGATCTCCAGACTCGTGAGGCTGCCGAGTTCGGGCGGGATCGGCCCCGTGAGACCGTTGGATCTGAGATTCAGGATCTCCAGACTCGTGAGGCTGCCGAGTTCGGGCGGGATCGGCCCCGTGAGACCGTTGGATCTGAGATTCAGCTCCCTCAGGCTGGTGAGGTCGCCGAGTTCGGGCGGGATCGGCCCCGTGAGACCATTATCATGGAGTTGCAGTGACCGTAAGCTCGTGAGGTTGCCGAGTCCAGACGGGATCGGCCCGGTGAGGCTGTTGGGGCCGAGATTCAGACGCGTCAGGCGGGTGAGGTTGCCGAGTTCGGGCGGGATCAGCCCCGTGAGACCGTTCCACCCGAGATCCAGCTCCCTCAGGCTGGTGAGGTCGCCGAGTTCGGGCGGGATCGGCCCGGTCAGGCCGTTGCTGTTGAGATGCAGTTCCGTCACGTACCCGTCGTCATTGACGGTGATCCCATGCCAATCCCCGAGTGGCCGGCGGGTCCCCCAGTTCCTGCTGTCAAACCAATCAGATCCGCCGGTGGATTCGTAGAGCGCCGTCAGCGCGTCCTGCTGGGAAGCGACCACTCTGACCGTAACGGATGCCGTCCGCGTCTGCCCATCCGCTCCCGTCACCGTGATGCGATAGGTCGTGGTGGCGTTCGGCGACACCTTCCGCGTGCCCGACGTAGAGACCGTCCCGATGTCCGGTTCGATCTTGGCGCTCTCCGCACTCGTCGACGACCAGGTCAACGTCGTGCTCTGGCCCCGCTCGATCGATGTCGGCGACGCTGACAATTTCACCGTCGGCGGCGGAGCCTGGCCGCCCTCGATCCCCCCTCCGTCCGGGATCCGGATCGCCGGCACCGCCGAGAGCGAGGAGGTGCCCTTGCCGAATCGCAGTCCCAGCGGGGCGAACCCCGATTCGTCCTCCGTTCGCAGGAACAGAAGACCCCGGAAGTCCCTCAGAAATCCCGCATCCACCCCGGGCACGTCGAACCACTCCGGGAGCGTCAGAGCCGCTTGCTGGAAGTCTTTCCAGGGGAGGAACAATCCGCTCAACGGATCGTCTCCCTCCTCGTCGCGCAGTCGCAACTCGATCCTGGATTCGGCATCCGGTTTGAAAAGCGCCAGTCCCGCTCCGACGGTTCCCGATTCCTCCACGAACAGAGCGAACTGCTTGCCCAACCGGGCCGGTTCGACGCCGACTTCGACTCCCGACTGGGCGTGCCGGTAGGTCAAGAGCCCACTGATCGTGTCTGCATCGGCCTCGACCTGGATCCAACCCCGCCGAATTGCTCCGGAGCCGGTGCTTCTCAAGACGCGACTGCCCAGCGCCGGAACCTCGAACGTCAAATCGGAATCGAACAGATCCCGGACCGGTTGTCCTTCGGGATCGTAGACTTCCGCCCGGACCTCGGCGGCGGCGTCCGGGTCGACGTTGCTCAGCACCAGTTGCACCGACCATCCCCCACCGTCTACATAGTCGGGGAAGACCAGGTTCGTCTCTTGAGGTTCCTTGCTTTCGGTCCGGATCGCCGGCACCGCCGAGAGCGAAGAAGTGCTCTTCCCGAACCGCAGCCCGAGCGGGGCGAATGGAGACTCGTCCCCGGTCTGAAGGAACAAGAGCCCGCGGAAGTCATCCAGGAATCCCGGATCGATTCCTTCCACGGCGAACCATTCCGGGAGCGTGCGGGCCGCTTGGTGGAAATCACCCCAAGAAACGATCTCCCCCTCCAGGGGATCGTTCCCCTCCTCGCCGCGGATGCGAAGATCGAGGCGAGGCGACTCCTCCGGCTTGAAGACGGCGACGCCGGCGCCGACCTTCGGCGATTCCTCCACGAACAACGCGAACTGCGGGCCCAACTCGACAGGCTTCACGCCGACTTCGATCCCCGACTGGGCGTGCCGGTAGGTCAACAGTCCACTGACCGAGTCCGTACTGGCGCGGACCTGGATCCAGCCGCGGCGAATCGCCCCCGTGCCCGAACTCCTCAACACCCGGCTGCCCAGCGCCGGGACCTCGAACCTCAAATCGGATTCGAACAGATCCGGGACCGGCTGTCCTTCGGGATCGTAGACTTCCGCCCGGACCTCGGCGGCGGCGACCGGGTCGACATTGCTGATGACCAGCTGCACCGACCATCCCCCGCCGTCCACGTAGTCGGGGTAATACAGGATCGTCTCCGCCGGACCTTGCGTCTGACGTGCGATCGAATCCTCGAACGGCGGCTGAGTGGTCTCCATCCGCTCGGCGGGTCTCCGCTCCGAATAGGAGACGGGCAACAGCAGCAAGACGAACAGGGGAATCCAGAGTTTCCTCATGGCGTTTCGAGCAGCCAACGGATCACGTGGAGTCTATCGCACATGAAGCTATGGGGGAGGCGGAGATCGTCAGGAGGAAACAACAAGATCAGAGGAGGCTAATACAAAATTCCCGAAACCTTATTGAAATGCCGACGTCCAGACGGCGCTCACGTCAGCCGGCCGTCGTCTCACAGGTAAAGACGAGGCCACCAACCGTCATCGGACATGGGACGGTCTATTTCTGAGAGATAGTGATGGCCGTGGAGACAATCCCCGCCTCACTTGTCGCGCCTGGCGGGTCGCGAGGGCCGTTTCGGGGAAGGAATCGTGTCTTGCGCCAGGGGAACGAGAGGCCGGAACGAGGCTCGCAGTTCCAGAGATTTCTCCTTGTAGAGCTGGAACCGCTTCCCCGCTTGTTCGTCGTCCATGTCCAGGTGAACCGCCCCGGACCAGGGACAGTTCAGGATCCGGTTCAGCACCGCAGCCGGATCCTCGGGAGACTGACGGATGGCGCGGTAGAAGGGATGATAATGTCCCCGGTGCTCGAACTCGAACCGGGTGAAGTCCACCACGGGCTTTCCGGACGCCATCGCCACCAGGCCCATCTCGCTCGTCGTGGTGAACCCGACGACTTCGGCCGAGTGGAGCGCCCGCATGCCGCTGGCGTCCTTGTGCAGGATCCGCGTGACCCCGAACGTCCGCTTGGCTTGCCGCACGGTGCCATCCGAAGTGACCGGGTGGGGTTTCAACAGCCAGGCCGGATCCAACCCGAAGGCGCGCAGCACGTTGTCCGTGTTCACGATCCAGCTGAAATTCGTGCCCGGGGGAAAGAACACCTTGCTCCCCGCACTCAACCCGTCCCCTTCCTCCAGCCGCCATTTGTCAGTCAGGGAACGCGCGATCTGCCCGGCGTAATCCACCTCGGGGGTCCCCGGCCACGCCGCCGCCGCTGCGATCAGTCGAACATTGATCTCGACGGACTGCGTGGACACGAGGAGGAACCCCAGACCCTCGGTGTAGGTCCATTCGTCGAATTCCGCCCGTTGCACACTAGTCACGTCGAATGACGGAACGTCCGGGTGCATCTTTTCCCGAAGGACTCTCTCCAGGCGCTCCAGCCGATCGGTGGCGTTTCTGCCGTCCTGCGGCAGCTTTCCCCGCTGGCGCACCTGCCGGGCCGACATCTTGGCGCCGGGATCCACGTGCTTCATTCTGTCCTCACGTCAGAGACGTGGTTCCACTCGTCTCATAACTCGTCGCGCCCGACGGGTCGCTAGGGTCGTTTCGGGGAAGGGATCGGACCATGCGCCAAGGGAACGAGAGGCCGAAACAAGGCTCGCAATTCCAGGGATTTCTCCTTGTAGAGCTGGAACCGCTTCCCCGCTTCTTCGTTGTCCATGTCCAGGTGAACCGCCCCGGACCAGGGACAGTTCAGGATTCGATTCAGTACCGCAGGGGGTTCCTCAGAGGACTGACGGATAGCGCGGTAGAAGGGATGATACCGCCCCCGGTGCTCGAACTCGAACTTGGTGAAGTCCACCACGGGCTTTCCGGCCGCCATCGCGACCAGTCCCATCTCGCTCGTCGTAGTGTACCCGACGACCTCGGCCGAGCGGAGCGCCCGCATGCCGCTGGTGTCCCGGTGCAGGATCCGCATGACCCCAAACGTCCGCTTGGCTTCGCGCACGTCGTCATCCGAAGTGACCGGGTGAGGCTTCAACAGCCAGGCTGGATCCAACCCGAAGGCGCGCAGCACGTTGTCCGTGTTCACGATCCAGCCGAAATTCGCGCCCGGGGGAAAGAACACCTTGCTTCCCGCGCTCAACCCGTTCCCCGCGTCCAGACGCCATTTGTCGGACAGGGAACTCGCCATCTGCCCAGCGTAATCCACCTCGGGGGTCCTCGGCCACGCCGCCGCTTCTTCGATCAGTCGGGCGTTGATCTCGACGGACTGGGTGGACACAAGGAGGAACCCCATCCCCTCGGTGTAGGTCCATTCGTTGAAATCCGCCTGTTGCACACTGTTCAAGTCGAATGATGGAACGTCCGGGTGCATCTTTTCCCGAAGGACTCTCTCCAGGCGCTCCAGCCGGTCGGCGGCGTTTCTGCCGTCCTGCGGCAGCTTTCCCTGCCGGCGCACCTGCCGGGCCGATATCTTGGCGCTGGGATCCACGTGCTTCATTCCGTCCTCATGTCAGAGACGTGTTTCGGCTCGTCTCATACCTCGTCAGATAACGGGTCGTTCGGTTCGTCGCGCGGCTCGTGGTGTGGCTGGTCTGGCGGCTCCCTGTTGGCACGGTCAGCCAGGTGGTCGTGTATCTGGTCGTCCAGCAAGTCTGAGTTACTGGCACGGTCGTCCAGCAGGTCGTGTATCTGGTCGGCCAGTAAGTCCGCACTATGGTATCGATCTCCGAACACCTTGTGACACAAGACGTCCAGATCGTCGTCCAAGTCGTCGTCCAGATCGTCGTATTGCTGGTCTGTCGGGTCCCGCCGGTGAAATAGGTGGTGTCGTAGGTGGTCTCGCGTGGCGGTTCAGGCGGCAAGGGTTCCGTGATGCGACTGGTCTGCCGAGTGGTGTCGCGCCCGGCCGTCGTTTGGTAACTCGTCACCCGGCTGGTTCTCTGACTGGTCAGCCGCGATAAAATTTCACACGTCTCCCAGCAGGTCGTTGTGGTCTTCGTTGTATTCTGGTAGGTCGTTCGCCAGGTCGTTTGGCAGGTCGTTATGCGCGGCAATTGTGTTTGCTGGCAGGTTTCCCGCCAGGTCGTTCGCCAGGTCGTTATGCGCGGCTTCGGCCAGGTGGTCGTGTACGACGTCAAATAAGAGGTGGTCCCCCTCGTCGTGTGGCTAGTCTGGTGGCTCGTGTCGTAACTCGTCAGGCGGCTTCCGGGCACATCCACATCTGCCGTGGCGGTCGGCCCGAAGTCGTCCTCGGACCGGTGCCCGCGGACCTCGATATTGTAGGTGCTCTCCTGGGTCGGACTGGAAATGTTCACGGAGTTCCCGTCAACCCGCTCCCAATCCGTCCAAGTCCCTGTGCCCTGATCATGCCGCCACATGTAGTAGTCCACATCCTCGGCGACCGTCCAGGTGGCGTGGAGGCGACTGTCGGACGATTGGTACGAGAAACTGAGATTCTCAACCTCACCGATCGGCGGTTGCAGAGTCTCTGCGACGAACCTCTCCAGGACCTCGAACTCACGTCCATCGACGGACTCCACATACAGGGTCATCCCTCGCTCGGCCACGGCATGGGCCAGTAGAGGATTCGCGTCCCCGACGTTCGGAGCCTCCAGGACGCTCAGGGCATATTTGACCTCTCCGATCGTCTCCGGAGCGTCGCAGACCAGATAGTAGTTGGGAGTATGCGCATCCCGTCCCCCATCTTCCGAGACTCGGCGGTTCGTGATCTGTGCGTAGTGCAGCGTGTTGCCGCCCATCGTTCGGACGATCCGGGAACTGTAACGGCTGGCGTCGGAACTCCCTCGGGCCCGAACGGCCACCGTGGCCCAGATCTTGAACTTCTGGCCGGCATGGGACGGCTTGAGACCGATCCGAAGAACGTCATGGTAGCCGTCCCGGGACAGTTCGAGCGGCTGGGAGACGTGAACGCACACGATTCGGGCTGGAACCGGCCACGAGGAAGCCCGCGCCCTAATGATCTGCTCATCCATCTAGTTGCTCCCCATGTGGCAGAACAGGGGGCCGGCAACGCCCCCTGCCGGCCATTGGAGGCCGGCAGGAGACGTCACACACCAGGCCCCTTAGCCAGGGATCTCCTCGACGTACAGGGTCGTGCCGATGGAGACCTCCGCCGTGCCGGTCACCAGCTTGGCCTGGAGCTTGTAGGTCTGCTCCATGTCCGTAGCCGGGGAGTTGGAAAACGGAAAGACCACAGGCTCGACACCCGTGTCGGACTCCCGAGCTCCCACCTCCAGTTCCGCCGTGATGGCCGACGTGCCCCGAACGATCCGGTACTCGATCCAGCCTTCCCACAACAGGGTCACCCAGATCCGGACGTCCTTGTCGTCGGCGCTCGGAGTGATGGGGACGGACAAGACGTCGGTCCAGGCGGCCGGGTCCGTCACGTTCACCGCCGCGGTCAGGGTCTTGGCGTTGGCGTTGACGGCTCCACCGGACGGGGTGACGGGGACGTTCGTCGGTCCCAACGGAAGCGGAGTGTCCAGAAAGCAGACCTGCTTGCCGCTCAGACCCTCCAGGATCTTGCGCACCAGCAACTCCAGCATGGGGAACGGCTGTTGGGCTTCGACGGTCGCCGTGTAGCTGACCAGGTAATCGACATCGATGTCGGCCAGGGTCGTTGACTCGAGATCCATCCGGAGCTTGTCCCCGGACTGGAACACCGCACCCTCCAGGGGCACGTTCTTGACGTCGTCTTCATTCAGAGACACCGTTTCGAGCTTCGTCTCCTGCTCGGTGGTGGTCCCGTCATCGGTGACCGAACGAACCAGGTAGAACTCGATGCTCGTGACCAAATCGTCGTTGTTGGTCACGGCAATGCAAACATCCGTAATCGTCGATCCCGCCGGCACGTCCAGCAGGTAGACCTGCGTGGCGCCGTCTGCTTTTCCACTGACTGATTTCTGCATTTGTTTTCTCCTTTTCCAGGTTGCGGATCGGGTCGGTCTCTGAGACCTCCCCGATCCTGTCGATGGCCGTGTGAGGGCCTACTCGGGCACGCCGAGTTCCTTTAACACGAGATCGGCGATCTCCGTGCCCAGGGCGAATTGATCGACATCAGTTGTTCTCCTTGTCAGCCTTGTCCGGCCCGCCCGGACTCCGGACTGGCCACGATCGCCGGTGGACGTCCGCCACTGCTTCGGCCCCGGCCCCCGGCGTCTCCTTCCCCGGCCTCGGCTCCACGCCGCAGAGTCCTGCTCCGGGCTTCCGGCCAGATCGCATCGAAGGCCTGCCGCAGCCGGCTCCCCAGGGCCACCGCCATGCCGCCCACGATCGCCGACTCCTTGTCGTCCATCTCCACCGGATGGAAGATGAACGCGGCGACCAGGCCCAGGAACCCGGCCAGCGTCGCCCCCGCCAGGATGATGTCCGCCCTTGGGGCCTGGGACCTCATGCCCGCATCCGCTCCGCTTCCTCACCGGCGCGGCGCGGCACCTGTCTGGCCCACCGGCTGTCGAGCATCTCCTCGGCCGCCCGCGGGTAGTTGCCCGCTTCCAGCGCCGAGAGCATCTTCCGGAACTTCGCCACTCCCGCCGCTCCCATCTGAAACGACATCCGGATCAGAACGTCGCGCTTGTCCTGGGGAATCGATCCCATCACCTCCGGAACCATCCGCTGCAGGGACCGCTCCGCGGCCTTCACGTCTTGCGACAGAATCGCTTCCGCCTCGGCTTCGGTCAGCGGCCGGGCGTTGTAATCCCGGTCTCCCGGCAGCGGCGAGACGTCCAGGTTGTGTCCGTATCCGATCGACCGGTGCCCGGCCGTGTCCATGTACGGCGTCCCGGAAAAGCCCTCGTATCCCTTCAGGATCTCCAGATTCTCGTCCTTCATCTTCTTTGCGCTCCCCACGAGCTGCGCCCAGCGGACGCAGAACCGGTCGATCCAGGCCAGCGCCTCATCCGGAACCGTGTGCGCCAGGATCTCCCGGATGCCGGCCGCCGCAAACGCGGCGCCCCGCGACGGATCCTCCTTGCGCCCCAGATGAGAGACCGCTTCGTCGACGATCTTCGGCACCGCCGCAGCCCCGCCGGTGGCCACGCCGACACCCACTTCCAGACCGACCTTCGCCACTTCCTTCAGCCAGTTCATCGGTGCTCCCGGACGGCCTTGCGAATGGCCTCGATCACGAACTCGCGGGCCGAGATCCCCCGGTCCAGGCAGGTCTTGCGCACTTGCAGCCAGAGATCGGCCGGGATCCGGCGAAGATGCATGGTTGTGGTGTCTGTGTAACTCATGCGACCCAAGGTGCCACAGGGTCGGATGCGAGTTCAAGAGCCTATCTGAAGAGTCCCTGAACTTTGCGGCGGATGGCGCGAAAAGGTGATGAAATCATGCCGTGATGCGCCTTTTTTCTTTCTGCGACACCGAAATCGTCTCGATGCCGGATCGTTTTTCGAGTCGACGCCGGGCGCCGCGAAACTGAAGAGCGCTTCAGCACGGAGAGGAGAAAACCGGCTGGAGTCCGGTGCCAGAGTGGAGCTTTCCGCAACTGAAACCGGAGGGCCTTCCGCAATTGAGGGGGGCTCCGGAGCTTTGATATCATGGTGTGAATGGGTCATGGAAACACCAAGGACGTTCACATTCGCCGGGTTCCGATTCCGCTCTGGATCCAGATGCGGAAACTCTGCCTGGACCGGCGGATCTCCGCGCGCCAGTTCGTGATCGAGGCGATCCGCAAGGCGCTCAAGGAAAGCCGCTAATCCGGGGAGGGGCCTGAACCCGGGGCCCACGATCGGCGCCAGCGGCAGATCCATGCCAACCACCGGCTCAACGAATTGTCCGGGGGCCAGCGCCAGCAGGTCGCGATCGGGCGGGCTCTGGTCAACCTTCCGTCGATCCTCTTGGCCGGCGAGCCGACAGGCAACCAGGATTTACGCACCGGCCGGGAAATCTTGAACCTTTTCGACGCCCTTCACCAAATAGGCACCACCATCTTTCCGGTCACTCACACCCCCAACATCGCCGACCGTGCCCAACGCGTGATCAAGTGGTAGGATGGAGAGATCACACGGTACGAGCAGTTGCGGAGCCGCTACGGAACCAGATGATCCGGCTTCGAATCAGAACATCCCGGTTCGCCAGAGGTCATGGATATGAATGATTCCCACCAGCCTTCCGCCGGCATCCGGCACCAGCAGTGACGTGATCTTCATTCTCTCCATCAGGTTCAGGGCTTTCGTGGCCAGTTGATCGCTCCCGATCGTGACGGGATTGCGTATCATGCACCCGGCGGCGGTGCAGCGAAGGATCGATTCGCCTCGACTTTGCAACATGCGCCGCAAGTCACCGTCGGAGATGACTCCCACGAGCCGATCCCTTTCAGCCACGATCCCGGCGACCCCCAGTCCCTTGCGGCTGATCTCGTCGATCACGTCCTTCATGGATGTGGACGGCGTCGCCTTGGGGACCTCTTCTCCCCGGTGCATGAGATCGGACACCAGAATCAGCTTGCCGCCCAGCCCGCCACCCGGATGGAGCCGGGCGAAGTCCCGCGGCCCCAGTCCCTTGCGTTCCGAGAGTGCGACAGCCAAGGCATCCCCCAGTGCCAAGGCTGCCGTGGTGGATGCCGTCGGAGCCAGACCGAGAGCACAGGCCTCCCGATCCACACCCGCGTTCAGGACTACGTCCGAATTCTGCGCGAGCGTGGACTCCAGTTCTCCCACCAGTCCGATGATATGGACTCCGAGCCGCTTGAGAGTTGGCAGCAGACGGACCAGTTCCTGAGTCTCCCCGCTGTTGGAGACGGCAAGAACCAGATCCCGCTCGGCCAACATGCCCAGGTCTCCATGGATGGCGTCGGCGGGATGGACGAACAGGGCGGGAGTTCCGGTGCTGGAAAGGGTCGCGGCAATCTTTCTGCCGATGATCCCCGATTTCCCCATGCCCGTGAGGACCACGCGCCCGGTGCAGGAAAACAGCAGCTCGATCGCTTGGTCGAACCGATGGTCGATCCGGGGAATGAGAGCCCAGACTGCTTGAGCCTCCGTCTCCAGGACGTTCCGGGCCGTCTCCGTGGACCGGCTGGGGCAGGACTCGGCTTCCACCCTCGTCCGCGCCGGATTACGTGAGCTCACCATCACCTTCCTTGGTCAATGCGTCGAGTCGACGAAGGTGGGTCAACATTCCGTGAAGGAGATCGATCTGCAACGCGTTGGACCCATCGCTCAGGGCCCGCTTCGGGTCCTGATGGACCTCCATGAAGAGGCCGTCGACGCCTACTGCCACGGCAGCGCGCGCCAAATAGGGAATGAACGCGCTCTCACCCGAGCTGGACCCGCCGGCTCCACCCGGAAGCTGGACGCTATGAGTGGCATCGAAGACCACCGGCGCTCCCAAGTCTCTGAGCAGCGGGAGGGATCGGAA
Source organism: Acidobacteriota bacterium (assembly GCA_965116695.1). Taxonomy (GTDB): domain Bacteria; phylum Acidobacteriota; class UBA6911; order RPQK01; family JAJDTT01; genus JAJDTT01. Next base: position 3,760,558 of record OZ220706.1, on the reverse strand, counting down.
ATCGACGACCAGATTGTTGTAACCGAAGCTGGTGCCCCGCTCGGTCACGAGCAGATCCTCATTACCCGTGCTTCGGGCCTTTTCGACGACGTTGGCCAGATCTCTGGGAGCCAGGAATTGTCCCTTCTTGATGTTGACCGGCCTGCCCGTGGCGGCCGCCTCGACGATCAGGTCGGTCTGGCGACAGAGGAAAGCGGGAATCTGCAGGAGGTCCAGGACCTCCGCCGCCGGGCCGACTTGCGCCACGTCGTGCACGTCGGAGGTGACCGCGAGACCCAGTTCGCGGCGGATCCGTCCCAGAATCTCCAGGCCACGACCGAGCCCTGGACCCCGAAAGGAACTTATGGAAGTCCGGTTGGCCTTGTCGTAGGAAGCCTTGAAGATGAAGGGGACGCCCAGGGCGGACGTGATCTCCCGGAGGCGGCCGGCCAGATCGAGAGCATGATCTTCGCTTTCGATGACACAGGGTCCGGCGATGAGAAAGAAGGACTGCCGGGTTCCGAATCGGCAACTTCGGAAGTTGATCCGTCCGCTCATGGCGACTTCAGGTCATACCACATGGATTCCACGACATCAGTTGTTCTCCTAGTCATCCTTGTCCGGCCCGCCCGGACTCCGGACTGGCCACGAACGCCAGCGAACGTCCGCCACTGCTTCGGCCACGGCCCCGGACGTCTCATTCCCCGGCCGCGGACGCAGAACCGGTCGATCCACGCCAGCGCCTCATCCGGAACCGTGTGCGACAGAATCTCCCGGATGCCGGCCGCGGCAAACGCGGCACCCCGCGACGGGTCCTCCTTGCGCCCCAGATGAGAGTCCGCTTCGTCGACGATCTTCGGCACCGCCCATGGCCACGCCCACTTCCAGACCGGCCTACGTCATATTCCTTCAGCCAGCCCGTCGGTGCTCCCGGACTGCCTTGCAGATCGCCTCGATCACGAAGTCGCGCGCCGAGATCCCCCGCTCCAGGCAGGTCTTGCGGACTCGCAGCCAGAGATTGGCCGGGACCCGGCGAAGATGCATGCTAATGGTGCTTGTGTTCGTCATGAGACCCATGGTCCCAAAGGGTCAGACGCAAGTGCAAGAGCGCATGCGAAGAGTCCCTGAAATCTTGGGCGAATGGCGCGAAGAGTTGATGAAATCATGCCGTGATGCGCTCTTTTATTCTTTCTGCGCCACCGAATTCGTCTCGAGCCTGGCTCGTTTTGCGAGTCGGCGCAGGGCACCGCGGAACCGAATAGCGCTTATGCACTGAGATGAGAAAGCCGGCTGGGGTGCGGTGCCAGCGCGTAGCTGCCGCAATCGAAACCGGAGGACCTTCCGCATCTGAGGGTGGGGCTCCAAAACTTTGATATCATGGTGTAAATGGGCCATGAAAATACCAAGGGCGTTCACATTCGCCGCGTTCCGATTCGACTCTGGATCGAGATGCGGAAAGTCTGTCTGGAGCGGGGGATCTCGGCGCGCGAGTTCGTGATCGAAGCGATCCGCAAGGCGTTGAAGGAAAGCCGGTAATCGGGGGACGGCCCTGATCCGGGGGACACGAGTCACAGACCTATTGCCGCTGCGTACCCAACTCCCCGGGCAGCCCGATCACGGGCCGACAGGCCAAAGGCAGCAACCTTACGGACCCCGATTTCGAGATCAACATCGACAATGATCGCAAATGGTATCTGGGGACGGACAGAAACCCGCCCAGTGATCAATTGGAACTCCTCGACACAATCCTGCATGAGAGGCGGATACATGGTTGGGTTCCTGTCCGGAGTGACTTACAAAGAATCCAACAAAGAGGCCACGTCAAGGGGAGTCGGCAGCTCTTCAAGCAGGCTATCGAGAGCTCTGCTACGAGAACCGGAGCAGCAGGGGTTCTGGCGAATACGAGATCGAAATCCGGGTTGGGGAAACGGTCCCGCTCCGACTGACCGGTCCGCAACTTGAGAGTGGCGCCGCCGTCCTGCTCTCGGACTTTCTCCGGCTGGACCACCTCATCGAAGCAAATCTCGCCGATCTGATTCGCAATGAGGGTCAGACAGGCGACAGCGTGGGAATCGCTCCGTCCAACGAATTCCACCGAGCATCCATTCCCTTTGAACAATTTGCAGAGACGGGCCTCGCGTTGGCCCATGTTTGAGCTTGAGCCTGTCGTCCACGCCAGAACCCGCCGCGGCTCAGACCGTCACCGAGCCCGAAACGATGGTCGCCTGACCGGCCGGTCCTTTACGGACCCCACGCTGCTGCATCGGGGATCCCTCGGCTGAAGAGCACATCGAGACGGTCGCCGCCGGTTTGATCCACGAGCGCCGACGCGCCTGCCTGAGGCAGGTCGCGCAGGATGCCTCTCACCTGCCGGGTGCTCGGATCGACCAGGATGAACAGCGGGATGTCGGTGTCGCCGTCGAGCGTCACCGACTCGCCGGGTCCGGAGAGCGTGATGCTGGCCAGGCGGATCGCCCAGCCGGGCTGGACCGGGAGGACGAAGGCGAAGGACGAGCTCCCGTCGCCGTCGGCCACCTCGGGCATGGTGAAGCCGACGGAAAAGAGCTCCTCTCCGCTCCCGCTTCGTCCGGTGATCCGGTGCTCGCCGTCGGCCCTGGGCAGCTTGGAGGGGGCATCGACGACGAAGGATGGGTTCAGGAAAGGTTGACCTTCCGCATCCATCCCGCCCCACAGGAGGAGGGACTTTGCTTCTCGAGCGATCAGACTCGCCGGCCGGGGCGGACCCTCGTCTTGAGCAAGCAGGCTCGCCGCCTGGGGTCCCTCGTCAAAGAGGCGAAAGCGGAGCGCGTTGGCGAAGTGATAGTCGCTGATTCCCGCCGGCTCGCAGTAGGACATCAGGTCCGGCCTGAATGGCGACGCCAATGCGCCCCCATGGCGGAAGTCGTATCCCCAGGCGCCAGTCGATCCGTCCGGGGAGGGAAACGCCGGGTCCGGTCCCCCTGCTCCCCCGCACGGCGCATGATGCAGGCCCATGGTGTGGCCGAGTTCGTGAGCTATGGTAAACGGGTGCAGTGTCGAGATGAAGACCGGTTCGCCGACGAGCGCCCGTCCTGACCGACTTGCCCTGCCTGGCTTCGATATCGTGCCCATGTAGTGGCCGCTCCCGCCCTCCATGGCCCGAATTGCTTCCGTCTCCTCGAATAGCGGCTCAAATTCCTCGGGTGAAGTCGAAGTCATCACGGGGTCGTGGGCCGTTACTTCGAAGTCTCCGATCGGCAGCAGCGTACGGGTCTTGTGCAGCAGCTCGTGGCCCTCGGGGTCCGCCTCCATGGCCTCGGCTGCTTCCACGGCCCCCCGATGAGGATCGACGCTCCAGAGAAAGGGAATCACCGTCAGGTGCAGCACCGGCATCTCCCGCACATCGACCGCTTGGCGGCCCGTGTCCGGGATCCGGCGTGCCGTCACGAGACCGGGATCCAGCGTTCCTTCCGGGTCGATCTCGACGACCATCTCAAGCCCCGGACGTATGATCTCGCCGGGGATCTCGGCGTTGGAAGATCGTGACAGATCGCCCTCGTAGACCTCAGTCGGGAGGGACGCCGGACGCGCCGCAATGTCCGCCACGTGGATCTCGGTCCCGTCCACGTAGAACCGGGCTCGAACGGGAGGGATGCCCACCGTCGTGGGACTCCGGGAGGTGACGAAAACGCGGAGCAGCGCCTTCTCTCCGGCGACCAGCGGAACCGGATAATCTCGTGACTGCACCGCCTGGACGAGGTATGCAAAGGCCGCGCTGTCATTCACACAAGTCGCCACCCCCAGCCGGTGGATGCCTTCGAGCCAATCCTGGAAGCCGGGATCCGAGGGGGCGCAAAGATCCGTTTCGGCGGCCAATAGCGTTTCGAGGCTGCCCAGGCCCGTCAATTCGGTGGGAAGGATCCCCGCCAAGCCGGAGTTCCCCGAAAAATCCAGTTCCGTCAGGCTCGTGAGATGGCCAAGCTCGGACGGGATCCGGCCCGTGAGATCGTTGAAGCTGAGATTCAGCTCCCTCAGGCTCGTGAGTTCGCCGAGTTCGGACGGGAGCGGCCCCATGAGATGGTTCCCTTCGAGCTGCAGCTCCGTCAGGCTCGTGAGATTGCCGAGTTCAGGAGGGAGCGGCCCCGTGAAATAGTTCGCTTCGAGCTGCAGCTCCGTCAGGCTGATGAGGTCGCCGAGCTCGGGCGGGATCGGCCCCGTGAGATCGTTCTGACCGAGATCCAGAGTCTCCAGGAGCGTGAGATTGCCGAGCTCGGGCGGAATCGGCCCCGTGAGTCCGTTCGACGAGAGATCCAAAACCCACAGGCCTGTGAGGTGGCCGAGTTCGGGCGGGATCGGCCCCGTGAGATCGTTGAAGGGGAACTCCAGACTAATCAGGCTGATGAGGTGGCCAAGTTCGGGCGGGAGGGGCCCCGTGAGCGCGTTGCGGCTGAGATCCACATCCGTCAGGCGTGGGAGATTGCCGAGCTCGGGCGGGATCGGCCCCGTGAGATCGTTGATGCTGAACAGCAGCCGCCTCAGGCGCGTGAGGTGGCCGAGCTCGGGCGGAATCGGCCCCGTGAGCGCGTTACTCCTGAGATCCAACTCCGTCACGCGCCCGTCGTCATCGACGGTGATCCCATGCCAATCCCTGAGCGGCCGGTTGGTTCCCCAGTTCCTGCTGTCAAACCAATCGGGTCCGCCGGTGGATTGGTAAAGCGCCATCAGCACGCCCCTCTCGGTCCGGGCGGTCTGCTGGGAGCCCACAACTCTGGGCACTCTGACCGTAACGGATGCCGTCCGCGTCTGCCCGCCGCCACCGCGCACGGTGATTTGGTACGTCGTCGTGGTGCGCGGCGACACTATTCGCGAGCCCGCTGCCGGGACTGCTCCGAGGTCCGGCGTGATCTCGACGCTCTCCGCATTCATCGAGGACCACGTCAGCGTGGCGTTTTCTCCCCAATCGATGGAACCCGGCGCAACCGACAGCATCAGCGCCGGGGGAGGAGCCTGGCCTCCGCCGATCCCTTTGACGTCCACGATTCGGGGCTGACCCCACGCTGCGGCGTCGGGGATGCCGCGGCTGAAGAGCACATCGAGACGGTCCGTGACTGCTTGAGAGACGAGGGCTGACGCGCCTGCTTGAGGCGGGTCGCGCAGGATGCCTCTCACCTGCCGGGTGCTCGGATCGACCAGGATGAACAGGGGGCTATCGGTGTCGCTGTCGAGCGTCACCGACCCGCCGGGCCCGGAGAGCGTGATGCTGGCCAGGCGGACCGCCCAGCCGGGCTCGACCGGGAGGAGGAAGGCGAAGGACGAACTCCCGTCTCCGTCGGCCACCTCGGGCATGGCGAAGTCGACGGAAAAGAGATCCTCTCCGCTCCCATTCCGCCCGGTGATCCTGTGCTCACCGGGGGCCCTGGGCAGCTTGGAGGGGGCATCGACGACGAAGGATGGGTTCAGGAAGGGTTGACCCTGCGCATCCATCCCGCCCCATAGGAGGAGGGACTTTGCTTCTCGAGCGATCAGGCTCGCCGGACGGGACGGGCTCTCGTCTTGAGCGGTCAGGCTCGCCGCCTGGGGTCCCTCGTCGAAGAGGCGAAAGCGGAGCGCGTTGGCGAAGTGATAGTCGCTGATCCCAACCGGCTCGCAGTAGGACATCAGATCCGGCCTGCCTGGCGTCGCCAATGCGCCCCCGTAGCGGAAGTCGTACCCCCAGGCGCCAGTCGATCCGTCCGGGGAGGGAAACACCGGGTCCAGTTGCCTTGCGGGCCCGCACGGCGCATGATACAGGCTCAAGTTGTGGCCGAGTTCGTGAGCCATGGTCGCCGGGTTCAGACTTGAGAGGATTACCCGTCCGGGGCGGACCGCCAATCCTCTTGGACTCAGCACATTGCCCGGGCTCGAAATTGTGCCCATGTAGTGGCCGCCCCCGCCTTCCATGGCCTGAATCGCTTGTGTCTCCTCGAATAGCCGGCCAGAGTCCTCGGGTGAAGTCGAAGTTATCACCGGGTCGTGGGCCGTCACTTCGAGGTCTCCGATCGGCAGCAGCGTACGGGTCTTGTGCAGCAGCTCGTGGCCCTCGGGGTCCGCTTCCATGGCCTCGGCGGCTTCCACGGCTCCCTGATGCGGATCGACGCTCCAGAGGAAGGGAATTACCGTCAGGTGGAGCGTGGGCATCTCCCGCACATCGACCGCCTGGCGGCCCGTGTCCGGGATCCGGCTTGCCGTCACGAGACCGGCATCCAGCGTTCCTTCCGGGTCGATCTCGACGACCATCTCAAGACCCGGACGTATGATCTCGCCGGGGATCTCGGCGTTGGAAGATCGTGACAGATCTCCCTCGTAAACCTCGGTCGGGAGGGACGCCGTGCGCGCTGGAATGTCCGCCACATGGATCTCGGTTCCGTCCAAGTAGAACCGGGCTCGAACGGGAGGGATGCCCGCCGTCGTAGAGCTCGAGGAGGTGACGAAAACTCGGAGCAGCGCCTTTTCACCGGCGACCAGCGGAACCGGGTACTCTCGTGACTGCACCGCCTGGACGAGGTATGCAAAGGCCGCGCTGTCACTCACACAAGTCGCCACCCGCAGCCGGTCGATTCTTTCGAGCCAATCCTGGAAGTCGGGATCCGAGGGTGCGCAAAGATCCGTTCCGACAGCCAATAGCGTTTCGAGGCTGCCCAGACCCGTCAATTCGGTTGGAAGGATCCCTGCCAGGCCGGAGTTCCCCGAGAGATCCAGCTTCGTCAGGCTTGTGAAGTTGCCGATCTCGGGCGGGATCGGTCCCGTGAGATCGTTGGAGTGGAGACCCAGCTCCGTCAGGTCTGTGAGTTCGCCGAGTTCGGCCGGGATCGGCCCGGTGAGACCGTTGGAGTGGAGATCCAGCTCCGTCAGGCTCGTGAGGTTGCCGAGTTCGGCCGGGATCGGCCCGGTGAGACCGTTGGAGTGGAGATCCAGCTCCGTCAGGTTCGTGAGGTTGCCGAGTTCGGACGGGATCGGTCCGGTGAGATCATTGGAGTGGAGATTCAGCTTCGTCAGGTTCGTGAGGTTGCCGAGTTCGGACGGGATCGGTCCGGTGAGACCGTTGGAGTGGAGTTCCAGCCCCCTCAGGCTTGTGAGGTTGCCGAGTTCGGACGGGATCGGTCCGGTGAGATCGTTGGAGTGGAGATTAAGGCTCCGTAGGCGCATAAGGTTGGAGAGTTCGGGCGGGATCGGCCCCGTGAGAGCGTTATCATGGAGTCGTAGCGCTCTCAGGCTCATGAGTTCTCCGAGTTCGGGCGGGATCGGTCCGGTGAGGCCACTGTCGGAGAGAGTCAGCTCCCTCAGGCTTGTGAGGTTGGAGAGTTCGGGCGGGATCGGTCCGGTCAGCCTATTCCTGCGGAGATTCAACTCCGTCACGCGCCCGTCGTCATCGACGGTGACCCCATGCCAATCCCTGAGCGGCCGGTCTGTCCCCCAGTTCCCGCTGTCAAACCAATCATCTCCGCCGGTGGATTGGTAGAACGCCGTCAGCGCGTCCCGCTGAGAGACCACCACTCTGACCGTAATGGATGCCGTTCGCGTCTGCCCATCCGCTCCCGTCACCGTGATGCGGTAGGTCGTGGTGGCGTTCGGCGACACCTTCCGCGTGCCCGAAGTCGGCACCGCCCCGATGTCCGGTTCGATCTTGGCGCTCTCCGCACTCGTCGACGACCAAGTCAACGTCGCGCTCTGACCCCGCTCGATCGATGCCGGCGACGCGGACAATTTCACCGCCGGCGGCGGAGCCTGGCCGCCCTCGATCCCGGCGTCGTCGCGAATTCGGATCACCGGCACCGCCGAGAGCGATGAGGTGCGCTTGCCGAATCGCAGTCCCAGCGGGGAAAACCCGGATTCGTCCTCCGTTCGCAGGAACACAAGACCCCGAAAGTCCCTCAGAAATCCCGCATCCACCCCGGGAACATCGAACCACTCCGGGAGCGTTCGCGCCCCTTGGTGGAAGTCTTTCCATGGGAGGAACAATCCGTCCAATGGATCGCATCCCTCCTCGTCGCGCAGTCTTAACTCGATCCTGGATTCGGCATCCGGTTTGAATAGGGCCAGTCCCGCCCCGACGGTTCCCGACTCCTCCACGAACAGAGCGAAGTGCTTCCCCAACCGGGCCGGCTCGACGCCGACTTCGACCCCCGACTCGGCGTGCCGGTAGGTCAAGAGTCCACTGATGGTGGTCGCATCCGCCTCCACCTGGATCCAACCCCGTCGAATGGCTCCCGGGCCGGTGCTTCTCAAGACGCGAGTCCCCAGCGCCGGGATCTCCAACGTCAAATCGGAATCGAACAGATCCGGGACCGGTTGTCCTTCGGGATCGTAAACTTCCATCCGAACCTCGGTCGCGGCGGCCGGGTCGACGTTGCTCAGCACCAGTTGCACCGACCATCCCCCGCCGTCCACGTAGTCGGGAAAGACCAGATTCGTCTCTTGAGGTCTCTCGTTTTGGGTCCGGATCGCCGGCACCGCCGAGAGCGAAGAAGTGCTCTTCCCGAACCGCAGCCCGAGCGGGGCGAATGGAGACTCGTCCCCGGTCTGAAGGAACAAGAGCCCGCGGAAGTCATCCAGGAATCCCGGATCGATTCCTTCCACGGCGAACCATTCCGGGAGCGTGCGGGCCGCTTGGTGGAAATCACCCCAAGAAACGATCTCCCCCTCCAGGGGATCGTTCCCCTCCTCGCCGCGGATGCGAAGATCGAGGCGAGGCGACTCCTCCGGCTTGAAGACGGCGACGCCGGCGCCGACCTTCGGCGATTCCTCCACGAACAACGCGAACTGCGGGCCCAACTCGACAGGCTTCACGCCGACTTCGATCCCCGACTGGGCGTGCCGGTAGGTCAACAGTCCACTGACCGAGTCCGTACCTGCGCGGACCTGGATCCAGCCGCGGCGAATCGCCCCCGTGCCCGAACTCCTCAACACCCGGCTGCCCAGCGCCGGGACCTCGAACCTCAAATCGGATTCGAACAGATCCGGGACCGGCTGTCCTTCGGGATCGTAGACTTCCGCCCGGACCTCGGCGGCGGCGACCGGGTCGACATTGCTGATGACCAGCTGCACCGACCATCCCCCGCCGTCCACGTAGTCGGGGTAATACAGGATCGTCTCCGCCGGACCTTGCGTCTGACGTGCGATCGAATCCTCGAACGGCGGCTGAGTGGTCTCCATCCGCTCGGCGGGTCTCCGCTCCGAATAGGAGACGGGCAACAGCAGCAAGACGAACAGGGGAATCCAGAGTTTCCTCATGGCGTTTCGAGCAGCCAACGGATCACGTGGAGTCTATCGCACATGAAGCTATGGGGGAGGCGGAGATCGTCAGGAGGAAACAACAAGATCAGAGGAGGCTAATACAAAATTCCCGAAACCTTATTGAAATGCCGACGTCCAGACGGCGCTCACGTCAGCCGGCCGTCGTCTCACAGGTAAAGACGAGGCCACCAACCGTCATCGGACATGGGACGGTCTATTTCTGAGAGATAGTGATGGCCGTGGAGACAATCCCCGCCTCACTTGTCGCGCCTGGCGGGTCGCGAGGGCCGTTTCGGGGAAGGAATCGTGTCTTGCGCCAGGGGAACGAGAGGCCGGAACGAGGCTCGCAGTTCCAGAGATTTCTCCTTGTAGAGCTGGAACCGCTTCCCCGCTTGTTCGTCGTCCATGTCCAGGTGAACCGCCCCGGACCAGGGACAGTTCAGGATCCGGTTCAGCACCGCAGCCGGATCCTCGGGAGACTGACGGATGGCGCGGTAGAAGGGATGATAATGTCCCCGGTGCTCGAACTCGAACCGGGTGAAGTCCACCACGGGCTTTCCGGACGCCATCGCCACCAGGCCCATCTCGCTCGTCGTGGTGAACCCGACGACTTCGGCCGAGTGGAGCGCCCGCATGCCGCTGGCGTCCTTGTGCAGGATCCGCGTGACCCCGAACGTCCGCTTGGCTTGCCGCACGGTGCCATCCGAAGTGACCGGGTGGGGTTTCAACAGCCAGGCCGGATCCAACCCGAAGGCGCGCAGCACGTTGTCCGTGTTCACGATCCAGCTGAAATTCGTGCCCGGGGGAAAGAACACCTTGCTCCCCGCACTCAATCCGTCCCCTTCCTCCAGCCGCCATTTGTCAGTCAGGGAACGCGCGATCTGCCCGGCGTAATCCACCTCGGGCGTCCCCGGCCACGCCGCCGCCGCTGCGATCAGTCGAACATTGATCTCGACGGACTGCGTGGACACGAGGAGGAACCCCAGACCCTCGGTGTAGGTCCATTCGTCGAAGTCCGCCCGTTGCACACTGGTCACGTCGAACGTCGGAACGTCCGGGTGCATCTTTTCCCGAAGGACTCCCTCCAGGCGCTCCAGCCGGTCGGCGGCTTTCCTCCCGTCCTGCGGCAGCTTTCCCCGCCCGCGCGCCTGCCGGGCCAACATCTTGGCGCTGGGATCCACGTACCTCATTTCATCCTCATTTCATCCTCATTTCAGACTCGTGTTTCGGCTCGTCTCATGACGTCGGCGCTCCCGGCGGGTCGCTAGGGCCGTTTCGGGGATGGGATCGGGCCTTGCGCCAGGGGAACGAGAGGCCGAAACGAGGCTCGCAGTTCCAGAGATCTCTCCTTGTAGAGCTGGAACCGCTTCCCCGCTTCTTCGTTGTCCGTGTCCAGGTGAACCGCCCCGGACCAGGGACAGTTCAGGATCCGGTTCAGCACCGCAGGGGGATCCTCGGGAGACTGGCGGATGGCGTGATAGAAGGGATGATACCGCCCCCGGTGCTCGAACTCGAACCTGGTGAAGTCCACCGCGGGCTTTCCGGCCGCCATCGCCACCAGGCCCATCTCGCTCGTCGTGGTGTACCCGACGGCCTCGGCCGAGCGGAGCGCCCGCATGCCGCTGGTGTCCCGGTGCAGGATCCGCATGACCCCGAACGCCCGCTTGGCTTCGCGCACGTCGTCATCCGAAGTGACCGGGTGGGGTTTCAACAGCCAAGCCGGATCCAACCCGAAGGCGCGCAGCACGTTGTCCGTGTTCACGATCCAGCCGAAATTCCCGCCCGGGGGAAAGAACACCTTGCTCCCCGCACTCAACCCGTCCCCTTCCTCCAGCCGCCATTTGTCGGTCAGGGAACTCGCGATCTGCCGGGCGTAGTCCACCTCGGGGGTCCCCGGCCACGCCGCCGCCGCTTCGATCAGCCGGGCGTTGATCTCGACGGACTGCGTGGACACGAGGAGGAACCCCAGCCCCTCGGTGTAGGTCCATTCGGCGAAATCCGCCCGTTGCACACTGTTCACGTCGAACGTCGGAACGTCCGGGCGCATCTTTTCCCGAAGGACTCTCTCCAGGCGCTCCAGCCGGCTGGCGGCTTTCCTCCCGTCCTGCGGCAGCTTTTCCTGCCGGCGCACCTGCCGGGCCGACATCTTGGCTTCGGGATCCACGTGCCTCATTTCGTCCTCAAGTCACAGGCGTGTTTCGGCTCGTCACGCGCTCCGTGGTGCGGCTGGTCTGGCGGCTCCGTGTCCTCCCGGGGACCGTCCAGCAGGTCGGGTAGCGGGTCGTCCAGCAGATCCGTGTTGGAGAGCCGGGAGTCGCCCAGCAGGTCGGGTAGCGGGTCGTCCAGCAGGTTTCCGTTGGAGGCGCGGTGATCGTCCAACAGGTCGGGGGGTGGATCGTCCAGCAGGTCTCCTTTGTGGTTGTGGTCTCCATACATGTTGTGTAACAAGACGTCCATTTCGTCGTCCATTTCGTCGTCCATTTCGTCGTGTGGCTGGTCTCGCGATCGGGTAACACGGTGTAGTAGATGGTGTCGTAGGTGGTCTCGTGTTCCGGTTCAGGCGGCAAGGGTTCCGTGATGCGACTGGTCTGACGAGTGGTGTCGCGCCCGGCCGTCGTTTGGTAACGCGTCACCCGGCTGACTACCTCGCTGGTCAGCCGCGATAAATGTTCACACGCCGTCCAGCAGGTCGTTGTGTCCGTCGTTGTATCCGTGCAGGTCACGGTCCAGGTCGGCCGGCAGGTCATTGTGTTCGGTCTTGTATACGCGCAGGTCACGTGCCAAGTCGGCCAGCAGGTCGTTGTGGGCGGCCTCGTATCCGTGCAGGTCACGTGCCAGGTCTCCCGGCAGGTAGTTCTATCCGGCTCCTGCCAGGTGGTCGTGTACCGCGTCAAATAAGAGGTGGTCCAACTCGTCGTGCGGCTCCCGGGCGGCACATCCACATCTTCCGTGGCGGCCGGCCCGAAGTCGTCCTCGGACCGGTGGCCGCGCACCTCGATATTGTAGGTGCTCCCCTGGGTCGGACTGGAAATGTTCACGGAGTTCCCGTCAACCCGCTCCCAATCCGTCCAAGTCCCTGTGCCCTGATCATGCCGCCACATGTAGTAGTCCACATCCTCAGCGACCGTCCAGGTGGCGTGGAGGCGACTGTCGGACGATTGGTACGAGAAACTGAGATTCTCAACCTCACCGATCGGCGGTTGCAGAGTCTCTGCGACGAACCTCTCCAGGACCTCGAACTCACGTCCATCGACGGACTCCACATACAGGGTCATCCCTCGCTCGGCCACGGCATGGGCCAGTAGAGGATTCGTGTCCCCGACGTTCGGAGCCTCCAGGACGCTCAGGGCATATTTGACCTCTCCGATCGTCTCCGGAGCGTCGCAGACCAGATAGTAGTTGGGAGTATGCGCATCCCGTCCCCCATCTTCCGAGACTCGGCGGTTCGTGATCTGTGCGTAGTGCAGCGTGTTGCCGCCCATCGTTCGGACGATCCGGGAACTGTAACGGCTGGCGTCGGAACTCCCTCGGGCCCGAACGGCCAGCGTGGCCCAGATCTTGAACTTCTGGCCGGCATGGGACGGCTTGAGACCGATCCGAAGAACGTCATGGTAGCCGTCCCGGGACAGTTCGAGCGGCTGGGAGACGTGAACGCACACGATTCGGGCCGGAACCGGCCACGAGGAAGCCCGCGCCCTAATGATCTGTTCATCCATCTAGTTGCTCCCCATGTGGCAGAACAGGGGGCCGGCAACGCCCCCTGCCGGCCATTGGAGGCCGGCAGGGGAGGTCACACACCAGGCCCCTTAGCCAGGGATCTCCTCGACGTACAGGGTCGTGCCGATGGAAACCTCCGACGTGCCGGTCACCAGCTTGGCCTGGAGCTTGTAGGTCTGCTCCGTGTCCGTAGCCGGGGAGTTGGAAAACGGGAAGACCACAGGCTCGACACCCGTGTCGGACTCCCGGTCGCCCACCGACAGTTCCGCCGTGATGGCCGACGTGCCCCGAACGATCCGGTACTTGATCCAGCCTTCCCACAACAGGGTCACCCAGATCCGGATGTCCTTGTCGGCGGCGCTCGGAGTGATGGGGACGGACAAGACGTCGGTCCAGGCGGCCGGGTCCGTCACGTTCACCGCCGCGGTCAGGGTCTTGGCGTTGGCGTTGACGGCTCCACCGGACGGGGTGACGGGGACGTTCGTCGGTCCCAACGGAAGCGGAGTGTCCAGAAAGCAGACCTGCTTGCCGCTCAGACCCTCCAGGATTTTGCGCACCAGCAACTCCAGCATGGGGAACGGCTGTTGGGCTTCGACGGTCGCCGTGTAGCTGACCAGGTAATCGACATCGATGTCGGCCAGGGTCGTTGAATCGAGATCCATCCGGAGCTTGTCGCCGGACTGGAACACCGCACCCTCCAGGGGCACGTTCTTGACGTCGTCTTCATTCAGAGACACCGTTTCGAGCTTCGTCTCCTGCTCGGTGGTGGTCCCGTCATCGGTGACCGAACGAACCAGGTAGAACTCGATGCTCGTGACCAAATCGTCGTTGTTGGTCACGGCAATGCAAACATCCGTAATCGTCGATCCCGCCGGCACGTCCAGCAGGTAGACCTGCGTGGCGCCGTCTGCTTTTCCACTGACTGATTTCTGCATTTGTTTTCTCCTTTTCCAGGTTGCGGATCGGGTCGGTCTCTGAGACCTCCCCGATCCTGTCGATGGCCGTGTGAGGGCCTACTCGGGCACGCCGAGCTCCTTTAACACGAGATCGGCGATCTCCGTGCCCAGGGCGAGCGGAACGGACTTGAGCTTGCCGCCCACTCCCAGTTCGTTCGAGCCAATGACCAGGGCGAACTCGATGGAGGCGCCGAAATCCAGCGTCGTCGGTCCCAGCGCCTCGACCAGCTCCAGGATGGGTTTGCGCCGAAAGGCCGGCGGCTGGCCGACGAACCGGTCCAGCGCATCGAGCAGCTCCTCCGACCGGCTGTAGAAGCCGTCGTATTCCAGCGTCAAGGGACCCAGGCTGAGTTCGAAGCCGCAGGCGTCGATGGACTCGACGAACCGGGGCTTGTCCCGGGCCAGGTCCTCCATCTTCCCGGCGGCCGTCTTCACGGCTCCCCGGAGTTTCTTGAGCCCCTCCTTGGTCACCGCCTTGGCCAACTCCTGCAGGGCCGCCTCGACCAGATCCTTGGCGTCCTCCGCCACCTCCTCCAACTCGCCCTTGGCTTTCTTGGCGACGTCCTCGATTTCCCCCTTGGCCTCGTTGGCCAGATGCTGCAACTCCCCCTTGGCCTCCTCGCCCACGTGTTCCAACTCGCCCTTGGCCTTGTGGGCGACCCCCTCGATCTCCCCCTTGAGCTGTTTCCCGGTCGACTCCAGGCCGCGGCGGATATTGTCCCCGGTCTGCGAGAGCTGCTTCTTGATCTGGTCTCCCAGACTGTTGATCCCCCTCTTGATGTCATCGCCGAGATGATTCAGGGCCCGCTTGATCTGCTCCTCGAGCTTCTTGAATGGATTGATCGACACCAGTGGTTCTCCTTGTCAGCCCTGGCCGGCCCGCCCGGACTCCGGACTGGCCACGATCGCCGACTCCTTGTCGTCCATCTCCACCGGATGGAAGATGAACGCGGCGACCAGGCCCAGGAACCCGGCCAGCGTCGCCCCCGCCAGGATGATGTCCGCCCTTGGGGCCTGGGACCTCATGCCCGCATCCGCTCCGCTTCCTCACCGGCGCGGCGCGGCACCTGTCTGGCCCACCGGCTGTCGAGCATCTCCTCGGCAGCCTGCGGGTAGTTGCCCGCTTCCAGCGCCGAGAGCATCTTCCGGAACTTCGCCACTCCCGCCGCTCCCATCTGAAACGACATCCGGATCAGAACGTCGCGCTTGTCCTGGGGAATCGATCCCATCACCTCCGGAACCATCCGCTGCAGGGACCGCTCCGCGGCCTTCACGTCTTGCGACAGAATCGCTTCCGCCTCGGCTTCGGTCAGCGGCTGGGCGTTGTAATCCCGATCCCCTGACAGCGGCGAGACGTCCAAGTTGTGTCCGTATCCGATCGACCAGTGCCCGGCCGTGTCCCGGTACGGCGTCCCGGAAAAACCCTCGTATCCCTTCAGGATCTCCAGATTCTCGTCCTTCATCGCCTTTGCGCTCCCCACGAGCTGCGCCCAGCGGACGCAGAACCGGTCGATCCAGGCCAGCGCCTCATCCGGAACCGTGTGCGCCAGAACCTCCCGGATGCCGGCCGCCGCAAACGCGGCGCCCCGCGACGGGTCCTCCTTGCGCCCCAGATGAGAGACCGCTTCGTCGACGATCTTCGGCACCGCCGCGGCTCCACCGGTGGCCACGCCGACACCCACTTCCAGACCGACCTTCGCCACTTCCTTCAGCCAGTTCATCGGTGCTCCCGGACGGCCTTGCGAATGGCCTCGATCACGAACTCGCGGGCCGAGATCCCCCGGTCCAGGCAGGTCTTGCGCACTTGCAGCCAGAGATCGGCCGGGATCCGGCGAAGATGCATGGTTGTGGTGTCTGTGTAACTCATGCGACCCAAGGTGCCACAGGGTCGGATGCGAGTTCAAGAGCCTATCTGAAGAGTCCCTGAAATCTTGGGCGGATGGCGCGAAAAGGTGATGAAATCATGCCGTGATGCGCCTTTTTTCTTTCTGCGACACCGAAATCGTCTCGATGCCGGATCGTTTTTCGAGTCGACGCCGGGCACCGCGAAACTGAAGAGCGCTTCAGCACGGAGAGGAGAAAACCGGCTGGAGTCCGGTGCCAGAGTGGAGCTTTCCGCAACTGAAACCGGAGGGCCTTCCGCAATTGAGGGGGGCTCCGGAGCTTTGATATCATGGTGTAAATGGGTCATGGAAACACCAAGGACGTTCACATTCGCCGCGTTCCGATTCCACTCTGGATCGAGATGCGGAAACTCTGCCTGGACCGGGGGATCTCGGCGCGCGAGTTCGTGATCGAGGCGATCCGCAAGGCGCTGAAGGAAAGCCGCTAATCCGGGGACGGCCCTGAGCCGGGGGACACGATCGGCGCCGCCGGCAGATCCGTCCCGAGCCGACAGAAAAAGACCGGATGCTTTCGAGAAGGGAACAGGAGTCCGAAAAACGGACTCTATCGGATCCTGTTCAGTTCCACCGTAGATCGGGGAACCTCAAGGGTCTCTTGGCTTGGGCATTCGGTAGCCGACCTGGCGCACGGTAAAGATGTAGGCCGGGTTGGCCACGTCATCGCCCAGCTTGCGGCGGATCATCTTGACGAAGGTGTGCACCGGCCGCACGTCGCCGAATTCCCGGCGTCCCCACACTTGGCGCAGCAGGGCATCGTACTTCATGACCCGGCCCGCATTGACCGAGAGCACCCGGAGCAGTTCGTATTCGGTGGCCGTCAACTCCACCGGACGACCCGCCAAGGTGACTCGGCGTTCCTCGTAGTGTATGGTCAGGTTCCCCAATCGGAAGGGTTCATCCGGCCCCTCCCGCCGCCGCAGGGCGGCATTGATTCTCGCCACCAATTCCGTCGTCGAAAAGGGTTTGACGATGTAATCAATGGCTCCCATCTCCAAGGCCGTTGCGATCGTCTCATCTCTACCGTAGGCGGAGATGAAGATAACCGGAAGATCGGCCATCTCGGGGATCTCCTGCATCAACTCGATTCCGTCCATACCCGGCAGTGCGAGGTCCAGCAGGACCAGCCGGGGGCGGTTCGCCTGGATCAGCCGGGGCACCTCCCGAGGGTCGCCTGTCATCAGCGGAAAATAGCCCGCCGCCGTCAGCGCATCCCGAACGGACCGGAGTGTCTGAGGGTCATCGTCTACTACAAGGATGCGTGTTCCCTGCCGATCCTTGTGAAGCGAGTGGGTACCATTCTGGACGAATCCTGTCGCGCCGCCGGTCCCGGCATCGTCAGCTACCGGAATCGTGAAAGTGAACCGGGCGCCCAGCCCCGACCCCTCACTCTCGGCCCAAATGCGTCCGTCGTGGGCCTCCACCATGCAGGAGTTCCCCCAATAATTGAGGGGGAATCATCGTAAGCCATTGATAACAGGAGAGTAAGAAGATTCGACAAGTGGAATGGGTCGAATTTTCGAAAAATGGGGGAACTTTCGACACGAAAGAATGTGGGTCCCAGACCGGTAGACTGATTCAGTGAAAGCCCAATTCCAAGAACCAGTTACAGGAAGGGACCCAAATGCATAGTGCCAAAGTAGCCGCCCAGATTCGAGTGCAGATCCGGCGATTTTCGGGGGAAGTCTCGGTGGGACTGCCCAAGACGGCCGCCCGCCTGGTGCGGGAGGTGATCTACGGGGTGCAGTCTCGGGGATCGGTCCGGCTCAGCGAGATCGCCCGGGCGTTGGAGGAGAAGATCCGGCTCAAGAAGGTGATGGCGCGATTGAGTCGGCAGTTGAATCGCCCGGGACTGAGGCAGCGGGTGCGGGAGAATCTGCTGAAGCTGGCGGCGCCTCGGGTGGGAGCGGAGACCCTGTTGGTGGTGGATCTGACGGACGTGATCAAGCCCTATGCGCGCAAGATGGAATATCTGGCCCGGGTCCGAGACGGTTCGACCAAGAAGCTGGGAAACGGATACTGGTGTTGCCAGGTGGTGGGTCTGGAGCGGGGCAGCGCGGAGGTGATGCCCCTGGATCAGGAATTGTATTCGCAGGAGGCGCCGGGATTCGTGAGTGAAAACGACGAGATCCTGAAGGCCATCGGGCGGGTGTCGAAGGCGACGCAGGGCCGCGGGGTGTGGGTGATCGATGCCGGAGGAGACCGGCAGAAGATCCTGAAAGTCCTCTTGAATCAGGGACTTCGCTTCGTTGTGCGGCAACGTGGGGACCGGCATCTGATCTCCGGTCGCCAGCGCAAGAGCGTCCAAGAGTGGGCGGACGGTTGTCGTCGTCAGCACCGGGAGGTGGTGATCAAGGAGACGAGTTCGGGGGAGAAGGTCTACCGCTTGGAGTTCGGGTATCGGAAGGTGCGTTGGCCGGGACGGACGGAGGCTCTGTACTTGGTGGTGGTGGATGGACTGGGGCCGAACCCGCTGATCCTGCTCACGAACCGCAAGGTGACGCGGTCGCGAAAGAGCCAGTGGCGGGTGGTGGAGAGTTACCTGAGTCGCTGGCGGGTGGAGGAGACGATCCGCTTCATCAAGCAGAGTTATCAACTGGAAGACATCCGGTTGCTGAAGTACGAGCGGTTGCGCAATCTGGTGATGTTGGTTCTGGCGACGGCCTACTTCGCCAGTGTGTACTTGGGCAAACGGGCTAAGCTGGTGATCCTGGTGCAGCACATCGAACGGGCCGCCAAGCGCATCTACGGAGTTCCCGAGTTCCGCTTCTACGCGATTGCAGATGGGATCAAGCAGCTCTTGTTCGGCCGGAACACGGGAATTGGACCGCCTCGAGCCGATCCTTGTGTGAACCTGCTCCCCTTGTTCTCATGACCTCGAAAAAATGGGGGAAGTCCTGTCCACCATGCCCTTGCAGATGGCCAGACCCAGGCCGGCCCCCCGGAGCCCGCGATCGCCGCCCACACGCACATGCTTCCGGAACACGTGCGGCAGCATCTCCGCAGGCACGCCCCGGCCTTCGTCCGATATCGAGATCGCCACGTGGACATCTTCATGCACCGCCCCGATCCGGATCGGGGCGGACTCGGGAGAGTGCCGGGCGGCATTGGAAAGGAGGTTGCTGATGACCTGGACGATGCGTTGCCGGTCGGCCATCACCCCGGGGAGATCCCGCGGCATGTCAATCTCGACAGCGTGTCTGCCCCCTCCGCTCAAAAACGTGTTCCTGGCCTGGTCCACCAGGCTGGCGATCTTCGCGGGTTCGGGGGCGACCGACAGTGTGCCCGACTCGATACGGCCCGCATCCAGCAGATCGCTGATCAGTCTCCGCATGTGATCAGCCTGCTCGTCGATGATGCGGATGATTTGGACTATCTCCGCCAGGTCCGGGGCCGACTGGGTGCTCAACGCGGTCGTGGTCGAGCCCTTGATGGAGATTAGCGGGGCCCGCAGCTCGTGGCTCACCATGCCCAGGAACTCGGCCCGCATCCGCTCCAGTTCCTCGATCGGCGCCATGTCCTGCACGGTGACGATCACGGACTCGACCGTGCCGTTCTCGGCGTGGATCGGGGTCACGTTCATCAGCGTCGTGATGCTCCGACCGTCGGGAACCCGGAGAACGATCTCCTCGGCACGCACCCTCGTGGCGTTTTGCAGCGTCTGCGCCAGCAGGGACTCTCGCAGCGAAATCTCTTGCCCGTCGGCGCGCCGACAAGTGAGGATCTCCCGCAGTTTCTCCGAGGGGCGGCCCGGCGTGCGCAGGCCTTCCAGAATCCGCTGCGCTTCCCGATTCAACGATACGGGCTTTCCGGTCCTGGCATCGAAGACCGCGACCCCCACTGGCGAGGTGTCGATCAGGGCTTCCATATCCGACCGCGTCCGCTTCTCGTCCCGGTACGCACGGGCATTGGCGATCGCCGTCGCCGCCTGAGCCGCGAACAAAACCAGGACCTCTTCATCCTCGCTTGTGAACTCCGGCCCCTCCTCCTTACCGCAGACAAAGAAGTTGCCGACATGCAAACCCTGATGTTGCAACTGGGTTCCCTGGAAAGGCTTCGACGGCACTATTGGCGCAGAAAAGCCGAGCGACCGAACGTAGCTGGACGCATCTTGCACCCTCAACGGTCCCGGGAGGTTCCGAAAGTGTTCGAAAACCCGCGCCCCGTCGGGCCAAACCACCATTTGCCGGTGTTCTTCCAGAGTCAAGCCGGAGGAGACGAAGTCCTCGGCCTGGCCCGAGTCGTCGACGGTCGCGATCACGCTAAATTCAGCTCTCGTCAGCTCCCGAGCGCTATCCGCAATCTCGCGCAGCACGGTGGAGATGTCGAGGCTTGCGCCAATTCGCAGGCTGGCCTCACTCAGCCGGGAGATGCGTTCCCTCAATTTGCAGGTGTACTGCTCCAATTTGGAGACCCGTTGCCCCAGCACCTCATTTTCACGCTTCAGTTCCTCAAGACTCATCATTTCCCCACCTTCGCCGATCCGCTCCTGGAAGCACCACTGGATTCTGCGCCGGCGAACATCGGCTCAACGCCGGCGGTGGACTCGAGAAGTAATGAACACCACAAGCATCAACAACCGCTTGCCGGTGGGATAATTCCGCCTAAACCTACTACATTCGTTGGTCTCACTCTCGTTTCACATCGATTGTCGTATCCCCACGATGCCAGCATAGCCTGCAATCCCGTTCCCCCGTGGCCTCCTCTGTCCTCACGGAGACCTCTTGGACTGCCGGGCCGTTTCTCCGCTCCCGGACTGAATGGGGCCGATTCCGAGAAGAAAGACGCCCTCAGAGAGCCTAGATTAGCCTGAACTTCCAGCCTACCTGACCGATATTTTCGCTTCAAATCATTGATTTGAAAAGGCTTGTCTCGAAATTCGTTTCGTAGTGTGTACCCATGTAATAGCTTGACCATATTTTCCTTATTTGTTATTATGGTTACTGTTATTGAAAATATGGAGTAGCCATGTACATTGAAGCTGTCCCCAATCGTAAGTCCCCTCCCGCCGTCCTCCTGCGCGAGTCCTACCGCCAGGACGGCAAGGTCAAGAAACGCACCCTCGCCAACCTCTCCAAGTGGTCGCCCGAACTGGTCGAGGGTCTTCGCATCCTGCTCAAGAAGGGCACCGCCGTCCCCGACTTCCAATCCTCCTTCGACATCGTTCGCTCCCAACCCCACGGCCACATCGCCGCCCTCCTCGGCTCCCTGCGCAAGATCGGCCTCGATCGCTGCCTGGGGCCGCCCGGTCCCCAACGCGATCTTGTGGTGGCTTTGATCGTCGCCCGTCTCGCTCATCCCCGCTCCAAGCTCGCCACCGCCCGCAGCCTCCAGGCCGCCACCCGAACCGATTCCCTGGCCCCGGTCCTCGGCCTCCCGGACCTCGACGAAAACCACCTCTACGACGCCCTGGACTGGCTGCTCCAACGCCAGGACGCCATCGAGAAGCGCCTGGCCCGGCGCCACCTGAAAGAAGGCTCCCTCGTCCTCTATGACCTGACCTCCGTTTACCTCGATGGTCGCCGCTGCAAGTTGGCCAAGCGCGGGTACTCGCGCGACGGCAAGCGGGGAAAACTCCAGATCGAGTTCGGTTTGATCTGCAACCGGGAGGGTTGCCCGGTGGCCGTCCAGGTCTTCAAGGGCAACACCTCTGACCCGGCCACCGTGGGACCGGTGATCGAGAAGCTGCGCCACCGCTTCGGGCTCTCCCGGGTGGTCCTGGTGGGGGACCGGGGGATGCTCACCCAGGCGCGCATCCGCGAGGAGGTCCAGCCCTCGGGACTGGATTGGATCACCGCTCTGAGGGGACCGGCCATCCGCCAACTGGTGGAGTCCGGAGCCGTGCAGATGTCTCTGTTTGACGAAATCAACCTGGTCGAGATCCGTTCGGACGCCTACCCCGATGAGCGGTTGATGGTCTGCCGCAATCCGCTGCTGGCCCGACTCCGGACTCTCAAGCGCCAGGAAATGCTCTCGAAGACCGAGGAGCTGCTGGATGAAATCGTCGCGGCCACCTGCCGGGACCGCCGTCCTTACCGGGGTCGGGAGCGCATTGCGCTACGCGTCGGCAAGGTCGTGAACAAGTACAAGATGGCCAAGCACTTCGAACTCGACATCACCGAGGAGTCCTTCGCCTACGAGAGAAACGCCGAGTCCATCGCCGCCGAGGCGGCCCTGGACGGTCTGTACGTCATCCGCACCAGCCTGCCTGCCGAGGAGATGGGAGCCGAGGCGACGGTGCAGGCCTACAAGGGGTTGAGTGTGGTGGAGCAGGCCTTCCGCAGCTACAAGACCGTGGACCTGAAGGTGCGCCCCATCTATCACTGGAGCAATGACCGGGTGCGGGCCCATGTCTTCCTGTGCCTGCTCGCCTACTACGTCGAGTGGCACATGCGCCGGCGGCTGGCTCCGCTGCTGTTTGACGATGAGGATCCGGCTGGCGCCCCGCGGTCTTCCGTGGTGGCGCCGGCGGAAGTGTCTCGGGCCGCCCAACAGAAAGCCCGGTCCAAACGCACGGCCGACGGCCAGCCGGTACACAGCTTCCGCACGCTGCTGGAGGATCTAGCGACCATCGTTCGCAATCAGGTGGTGCCGAAGATCCCCGGAGCCCGTCCCTTCACCGTCGTGACTCGGCCGACGCCGTTGCAACAGCAGGCGCTGGACCGGCTGGGAGTTCGCCTATAGGTGTACCCAGTAGCGTGAATCAAAGTCTTGACCTATCTGTTTTATAATCAGTGAATTACGTCGATTCCATTCTGGAAGTTCAGATTAGCTTAGCGAGACCGGCCGAAGGGTGAGACATAGGCCCCTGGACGTCGTTCAGACTCCGCCGACGCCTCGCGGTGGGGATGGGGATTTCTCCAAGCGGCCGCAGACCGCTACGGAACAAGATGATCCGGCTTCGGATCAGAACATCTCGGTTCGCCAGAGGTCATGGATATGAATGATTCCCACCAGCCTTCCGTCGGCATCCGGCACCAGCAGTGACGTGATCTTCATTCTCTCCATCAGGTTCAGCGCTTTCGTGGCCAGCTGATCGTCCCCGATGGTGACGGGATTCCGTGTCATGCACTCGGCGGCCGTGCAACGAAGAATCGACGCGCCTCGACTCTGCAGCATCCGCCGCAGGTCACCGTCGGAGATGACTCCCACGAGCCGGTTCCCATCCGCAACGATCCCGGCAACGCCCAGTCCCTTGCGGCTGATCTCGTCGATCACGTCCTTCATGGATGTGGGCGGTGTCGCCTTGGGGACCTCTTCCCCCCGGTGCATGAGATCGGACACAAGAATCAGCTTGTCGCCCAGCCTGCCACCTGGATGGAGCCGGGCGAAGTCCCGCGGCCCCAGTCCCTTTCGTTCCGAGAGTGCCACAGCCAAGGCATCCCCCAGGGTCAGGACCGCGGTCGTGGATGCCGTCGGCGCCAGACCGAGAGCACAGGCCTCCCGATCCACACTCACGTTCAAGACCACGTCCGAGTTCTGGGAGAGGGTGGATTCCGTTTCCCCGACCAAGCTGATGATGGGGACCCCAAGCCGCTTCAGAGGGGGCAGCAGGCGGACCAGTTCCTGAGTCTCTCCGCTGTTGGAGACGGCCAGGAGCAGATCCCGCTCCGCCAGCATGCCCAGGTCTCCGTGGATGGCGTCGGCGGGATGGACGAACAGAGCGGGCGTTCCGGTGCTGGAAAGAGTCGCGGCGATCTTTCTGCCGATGATCCCCGATTTCCCCATGCCGGTGAGGACCACCCGCCCGGTGCAGGAAAACAGCAGTTCGATGGCTTGGTCGAAGCGATGGTCGATGCGGGGAATGAGAGCCGAGACCGCTTGCGCCTCAGTCTCCAAGACGTTCCGGGCGGTCTCCCGGGACCGGCTGGGGCTGGACTCGGCTTGCACCCTCGGCCGCGCCAGATTACGAGAACTCACCATCACGTTCCTTGGTCAATGCGTCGAGACGGCGAAGGTGGGTCAACATATCGTGAAGGAGATTGAAAAGAAGCGGGGGCGCACCAAGCGCACTAATCGGGCAGTCCACATGGCGGATCGCGAGATTGGCATGTCGGCTCTTGTACTCCCAGGCGAAGGGGTGACGATTCCAGACAAAGGCACTCCGCTGACTACACGAGCGACCCGAAAGGCGACGATGATCGGGCAGATGGGGTTCCCGACAGGGGTCCAATAACTGAAATTAGCGGACACGCTACGGGAAGAATGAAGAATTTCGCTGGTTCTCTCCGGAACCGCGGATCAACCTTGAGCCGCCGCAGATCCTGAAACCTCACGGGTTTCCTGGTTTCGGCATACGGTAGCCGACTTGGCGCTCGTTGAAGATGTAGGCGGGGCTGGACGCGTCATCGCGCAGCTTGCGGCGGAGTCTCTTCACGTAGGCGTGCACCAACCGGCGGTCGTCGGAGTCCCGCCGGGACCAGACTTGGCGCAGTAGCGAACGGTACGTCAGGATCCGGCCCGCGTTGACTGAGAGTGCCCGAAGCAGTTCGTATTCGGTCACCGTCAGTTTCACCGGGCGGCCGGCCACGGTCACCCGGCGGTCCTCGTAGTGGATGGCCAGGTCCCCCAATCGAAAGGGCTCGAGCGGGTCCGGCCGCCGGCGCAGGACCGACCGGACTCTCGCCACCAATTCCGTCGCCGAAAAGGGTTTGACGATGTAATCGGACGCTCCCATCTCCAACGCTTTTTCAATCGTCTCGGCCCGTCCGAAAGCGGAGATGAAGATGGCCGGAAGGTCAGCCAGATCAGGGACGCGCTGCATCAGCTCAATCCCGTCGGTCCCCGGCAGCAGGAGGTCCAACAGGACCAGTCGGGGCCGTTTCTCCTGGATCAAGCGCGGCACCTCCAGGGGGTCGCCTGTGACCAGCGCGGAATAGCCTGCCACCGTCAGCGCATCCCGAACGAACCGGAGCGTCTGAGGGTCGTCGTCAACTACAAGGATGCGTGTTCGCTCCCCATCCGTGTGAGGCGGGTGGGCAGCACTGGGGACGAAGTCTGCCGTGGCGCCAGTTGCGACCTCGTGCGTTACCGGAATCGTGAAGGTGAACCGGGCGCCAAGACCCGACCCCTCACTCTCCGCCCAGATGCGTCCCCCGTGGGCCTCCACCAAGCCCTTGCAGATAGCCAGGCCCAAGCCGGACCCGCCGACCCCGCGATCGTTGCTCACACGCACGTGCTTCCGGAACAAGTGCGGCAGCAGGTCCGACGGCACCCCCCGGCCTTCGTCCGACACGGAGATCGCCACGTGAACGTTTTCGTGCACCGCAGTGATCCGGATCGAGCCGGACTCGGGAGAGTGCCGGGCGGCGTTGGCAAGGAGGTTGTTCATGACCTGTACGATGCGTTGCCGGTCGACCATCACCCGGGGGAGATTCAGCGGCACGTCAATGTGAACGGTGTGTCTGCCCCCTCCGCTTACGAAAGTGTTTCTGGCCTGATCTATCAAGCTGGCGACCTTCACCGGCTCAGGGGCGACCGACAGTGTGCCCGTCTCTATGTGGCCCGCGTCCAGCAGATCGCTGATCAGGCTCCGCATGTGATCGGCCTGTTCGTCGATGATGCGGATGAATTGGAGTATCTCGGCCAGATTCGAGGTTGCCGGGGTGTTCAGCACGGTGGTGGTCGAGCCCTTGATGGAGACCAGCGGGGCCCGCAGCTCGTGGCCCACCAGGCCCAGGAATTCAGACCGCATCCGCTCCAGCTCCTCGATCGGCGCCATATCCTGCAGGGTGACGACCACGGACTCGACCGTTCCATCCTCGGTCCGGATCGGGGTGACGTTTACCAGCGTCGTGATACTCCGGCCGTCGGGAACCCGTAGAACGATCTCCTCGGCCCGCATCATCGCGGTGTTTTTCAGAACCTGCGCCAGTGGGAACTCTTGCAGAGAAATCTCCCGCCCGTCGGAGCGCCGGCAGGTGATGTTCTCCAGCAGTTGCTCCCGGCCGCGGCCCGGCGTGCGCAGGCTTTCCAAAATCCGCGTCGCCTCCTGATTGAACGATAGGGGCTTGCCAGTGCCGGCATCGAAGACCGCAACACCCACCGGGGTGGTATCCATTAAGGCTTCCAAATCCGACCGCGCCCGTTCCTGGTCCCGGAACGCACGGGCGTTGGCGATTGCCGCCGCCTGCGCCGCGAACACAACCAGGATCTTAGCGTCCTCGCTTGTGAACTCGGGCCCATTTTTTTGCCGCAGACAAAGAAGTTGCCGACATGCAAGCCTCGATGATGCATCGGCGTTCCCTGGATGGGCTTCGACGGCATGATTGCCGCAGAAAAACCGTGCAACCGGAGATAGCCGGCCACATCTTGCGCCCTCAACGTTCTCTGAAGGTTCTGGAGTTGCTCGCAAAACTGCGGCGCGTCGCGCCAGGCTGTCAACTGGAGGTGTTCTTTGCGAGTAATGCCGGATGAGACGAAGCCGTCGGCGGTCGCGATCACGCCGCATTCGGCTCCCGCCGGTTCCCGGGCGCTTTCCACAATCTCGCGCAGCTCGGTGTCGATGTGGAGGGTCGCGCCGATGCGCAGGATGGCCTCGCTCAACTTGGAAATACGGTCGCGCAACAGCTTGCTCTCGCGTTTCAGTTCGTCGGGAATGTTCATTGAGGCCCCATCATCGGACTCCGAAGCGAGTCCCGATTCAGCATTGCCCCGGGTTGGCCCGCGGGAAGAACCAGGGTCTGGTCTCTTCCGGTACCGCAGGCTGAGAAAAAGGTCAAATCGTCATTTTAATTCACCAATTATCCATTATGTCAGATCAAATATTCAGTCTATTTTCGTTTTTCCTGCGGAGTTCGTGCACCTATGGCGAGGCTCTCGCAACGCGACGAGGGTTTGGCGTTCCGAACAAGTGGCAGAGTCCCGGCCCGGAAGCGTGGACGATGCGACTTTTTTTGAGGATACGAATGAAATCTGAACGGCCGGTCGCCCTTACGGTTAGGGAACAATCCGGGCGACGAACGGTAGTGGGAGCCGCCATGACCATCAAGGCGGAGGTGAGTGGAGGTCAGGGTCTGCTCGTCTTGGGTCGGATCGAAGGTCGCATATCGCTTCCCGAATGCAACATCACCGTAGGGCAGGGAGCCTGGGTCAAGGCCGACTTGGTGGGAAAGCGGATTCGTGTCGACGGCTTTGTGGAAGGGCGTATTCAGGGTGAAGAGAAGATCCACGTGGCCGGTCGCGTCCACGGCGACCTGTTCGCTCCCCAAGTGGTTCCGGAAAAGGGGTGCCGATATCGTGACACCGTCGACACGGGAGTTTAGTCCCAGTCTTTCGCGAAATCCGGAGCGTGTCGCCGCGGGGGACGACGACCTGTTGCTGTCCCTGGTTGCTGCCCCGGCGAGGGCCCTCCTGTTGTGGGTTAGCGTGGGCGCCGACGGTACACCGTTCCTGTTTGCCTTGCCCGTGCGGCCGGCGCGGGCGGAAGGGTTGGCCGGCGTCACGCTCTCGGGGCCGGGCGGGTCGGTCCGGCTGGATGGGGAGACCGGCCGGCCGGTGACGATACTGCGGGATCCCGGGACGGGGGAGATTCGGGGGATTTTGCGGGGTGTGGCCGGCGGGTTATGGAGCGGAAATGAGGCGGCGTTGGCGGTGGAGCCGGGGTTGGAGGTTTTGACCAGCCGGGGGATACCGGCAGGGGAGGACTGGGGTTGGTAAAGAGGGGGTTCGCGGGAGGGGAGTCGCGGGAGGGAATTTAACGGTCGCCCGTTCCTGATTTTGCCAGCGCTGAAGACGCTGCGCGGAGGGGGGACTCCGTCCCTGGGCGGCGGTAAGAAAACCGCCTGTCCGTTCCCGGCGACAGGAAAGTCGCCGCTCCAGTCAGGCGGCGGTGTTGCGGCCGTTGCGGACGAGGAATTGGCGGAGGACGTCGAGCGTGCCCTCGAGGCGAGCCATGCGTTCTTCGAGCCGGCCTATGCGGTTTCGGAGATCCTTGATTGCGCCGCGCAGCCCCTTGATGTCCTGGCGCGTGAGGCGGTGCAGGTAGAGCATGACGCCGACGATGACGGCAGGGGAAATCCACTGGAGAAGTTCAAGAGTCATCTGTTTTCCCAGAGTGAGAATTATATTGGCTCCCGTCCCGGCGGGGAACCCCCTCGGAGTTCCGGAGACCAGACACCGGAGTCCGGGAAAGAGTTCACGGGCGGTTACGGTCGAGCCTCTTGTCGTGGTCGCCATAAGACCGGTTTCTTGAACTCTATGCATTCCATAACGGAGAAGAAGAAAAAGTAACGAAGAAAAATGTTGCGAGTTGGAGCGGGAGCGGTGTTGAAGAAGAGGGAGCAAGAGTTTTCCCTCCCGGACTCCCGGGGTCGGCGGTTGGAAACTGCCGCTCCGGTCGACAAGACAGTCGCCGCTTCTGCGTCAGGGAACCGGTACGACCGGCAGGGTGGCGACGATCCGGTTGCCGGTCGGCGAGCTCTGGCTCGGATTGGCAACTCATGGCAGCCAAACAACGCGAGAGTGCCCCTTGCGGCTCCACGATCCCGATCCGTCCATCGAAAGTCTTCGGGCTCCTGACATCTGTTTGGAGACGAGGGGCAGGCAGAGGGAACCACTGCACGTGAAGCCCCGGTGGAGTCACCTGCCGGCACCCTGGTCATCACCTGACTTGAGCTCCTCTGATTTGCTACAAGTTATCTCTGCGCAACTGAGGCACGGAGCCGGACAGGCCTGGAGAGGGAGACGGGTATGACCAGACACTTGACCGCAATCGTCAAACGTGAGGGTGATGGCCATGTGGCGATCTGCCCGGAGGTGGATGTCGCGAGCCAAGGGAAGACGGTGGTCGAGGCGCGCGACAATCTCGCCGGCGCCCTGGCCCTGTTTTTCGAGACCGCGTCCGCCGGCGAAGTCAACCGGCGTCTGCGTGGCGAATTATATGTGACCCGGATCGAGGTCGCGGTTGGCTGGACTGCGCGTCCTGTCCGGCCGCGAGGTGTGCCGCATTCCCGCGGCCAACGGTTCACGGAGGTGAGGCGGCTCGGCAGCCACATCGCGATGCAGAAAGCGGATGATGAAAGCATACAAGTACCAGGATGAGACGTTTGAGTTGGATGACTCGAAGGGATGCTACGTGCAAGTGACCTACAAGTACCTGAAGGGGTACTTGGGGGTGAATCTCGCGGCGCGGGCGACAGACCAGAATCCGTATGTGTGGGACACCGACAAAAAGCCCGAGTTTTACGTGACGCGCGATGGGCTGAAGTATGGTTTCAGCAGCGGCGTTACCTTTGAAGAGAACCTTGACGCTCTCTGTCGCCGGTTGCTGCAGGAGTTCCGCCTGGAAGAAGCCGCCAAGAAGTTCGACCGCAAGAAATACTGTGCCGAACTTCACGATCGCGTCAAGAATCTGCCGGGTGCAGAGAGGGCAAACCTCTACAGCCTCAAATAAGTTGATCTCATTGTCGGCATACGGTAGCCGACTTGGCGCTCGTTGAAGATGCAGGCGGGGCTGGACACGTCATCGTCCAGCTTGCGGCGGAGTCTCTTCACATAGGCGTGCACCAATCGATGGTCGCCGGAAATCCGCTGAGACCAGACTTGGCGCAGCAGCGAATGGCACGTCAGGATCCGGTCCGCGTTGACCGAGAGTAGGGGCGACCCTTGTGGTCGCCCTCTTCCTGGTCGGCTATTCCCGGGGCGCAAGAGGGCACCCACAAGGGGTGCCCCTACATTTTTTTGCAGGCGGGAAGAGGACACCCACAAGGGGTGCCCCTACATTCCTGGTTCTCCCCAAGCCCGGAAAATGGGGGTAGTCCTCTTCGAAGAACGCCCCTGCTGTTACGATTCCGATGTGACGACGGGTCCGGCGGTCAGTGTGATCATTCCCTGCTACGGGCACGCCGAGCTGTTGCCCCGGCTGCTGGAGGCCTTGGAGGCTCAGGAGACTTCACTGGATTTCGAGGTCCTGGTGGTGGAGTCGGGGGGAGACGAGGCGGCGCGGCGGGTGGGAGGGCGTTTTCCCCGGGTCAAAGTGCTGTCTCAGGAGCGGCGGTTGTTTCCTGGGGCTGCGCGGAACCGGGGGGCGGCGGCGGCGCGCGGCGAGGTTCTGGCCTTTGTCGACGCGGATGCGGTTCCGGAGGCGGCTTGGTTGGAGACGCTCCATGGGCGCCTGCGTTCCTCGGAACGGATCGCCATGGTCTCGGGGTGGGTGGGGCTCCCGCCGGGGACCGGCGCGGCGGGGCAGGTGCTGCATTGGATCGAGTTCTCGTCGTTCCTGCCGGGGCTGGCTTCGGGAGAGCGGGACGCCCTGTCGAGTTGCAATCTGCTGGTCAGGAAGGCGGACCTGCTGGCCTGCGGGGGCTTCGACGAGGGATTGGAGATGGCGGAAGATCTGATGCTCTGCCGGAAGATCGGGCGGCGCGGGGGAGGACGCCTTTATTTCGAGGGGTCGACGGGGGTCTGGCACTCGAATGACGCCACTTGGGATGGGGCGTGCGCGCATCTCAGGCGATTGGGGTTTTGGAGCGGACGGTTTCGGACGCTGGAGGAGGTTCCGGGATCGTGGCTGCGGCATTTCCCGGCGCTGAGCCTGGCGCTTCCCCTGTGGCGGTTGCCGCGGATCATGGGGCGTTTGCTCCTTATTAATAATATGGTGTGGTTGAGGGCCCTGGCGCGGCTTCCCAGGCTGGCGGCGGGGTTGGCGGTCTGGGCGGGGGGATTCCATCGGGGAGTGCAGACTTCCTCCGGCGGCAAGGATGCCGGCGTTCCTTGATCCATTTGAGTGTGGAAGGGGACGATGGGGAATCGGGGAGTGTGAGTGAAAGGAAGAGTCCTGTGACCCTTGAACTCATGGCCATCATCGCTGCCACCATCACACTCGGCGGCCTCATCCTCACTCAATCCCGCGCCGCCGAACTCCAGAGTGACAACCTACCCACGAACAACGAACGATTGGAAATCGCTCCTGAATCCAAAGGTCAGTGTTCAATCCGGTCTGCGCCGGTATGCATCCCGGCGGTGGGGGACGCGGACAACCAGCACGACGAGGAGCGCTTCGCGCACCTCGTAGATCACACGGTGATCTCCGACGCGAAGCCGGCGGAGGCCCCGCAGTTCACCCTTCAGCGCATTGCCGAGGAACGGATTCTCTGACAGACGATCGATGGCCGCGACGATCCGGCTTCGGTGCGGCTTGGCGACCCGCTTCAGCTCTTGGGCCGCAGAGGCCTTAATCCGTATCGAGAAGATCACGCCTGACCTGGTCCCAGTCCAGCACCGGATCGCTCGGGTCCCGCAGCCGGTCGACGGCTACGGAGAGATCGTCGAAGTCTTCAAGGTAACGCTCGACCGCCCGGCGGACGACCTCCGCCCGGCTGCGCCGGAGACGGCGGGCGGCTGCATCCAGTGCGCTGACGACCGGATTCGGCAGGCGCGCGGTGATCTGGGTCTTGGCTTCTGTGATGTCAGTCGATGGCATTTGCATCACATTACTTCTGAACGATGTTTAGATCAATTCCGTTACGGGATGGGGGTGGGGGCGGCGGTTTCCTAACGCCGGACTCAAGGGTCCCGACGCGGCGGCGCAAGAACCGGCGATTGGCAATCGCCTGCCTCACTCCTCTGCCGGTTTGGCTTCCTGCGGGACGGCGGAAGGGAGGCCGGGGAGGGGAGGGGGTGAAACGGGGCTGGAGAGGACGGGCTTCACGGTCTCGCCGCGTTTGAGCTGGTCCAGCTTTCTCCCGCCGAGACCCAGAAGGCTTTTGGCGCCGGGACTCACGTAGTTGTAGAGAACGGGAATGGTGAAAAGTTTCCCCTTGGATTCTCCATCGCCGCCCCGTTTCAGTATGAGGCGGAGCTCGTTCCTCAAGCCCTTCTTGGACTCTTTCCCGATGTACCGGAACGACAGGAGGAGATCCTGGCCCGGCGCGACGGAGCCGGCGCTCTCCAGCAACTCGAAACGGGTCTTGTCGTAGTCGATTCGGGAGATTTGGACCGTTTCAGACAGGCCGTTGCGAATCCGGACCGCACCGCGTTGCTTCCGGTCCAGAAAGTGGATTTTGACCAGCTTGGGGACCACCTTCAGGGTACCCGGTTCAGGCCCGCGCCGTCTGGGCGCCGGGCCGCCGACAAATGCCCTCTTGAACTGCTCCGGATTCCGCGGACGTATCCGAATCCGCCAGCCTTCGGGATGGCGTATCCAGACCTCCCGCTTCGGCACGGGATAGTAGGTCCCCGGCTGCACCAGCGTCTGTTCCACCTTCACCGTTACCAGGGCTTCGTCCGGGGATCGGAGCTCGATCCGGTCCAGCTTCCAGGAGCGAAAGGTGTTCGTGCGGCGGTTGAGGAACGGATTCTGGCTCTCCGGCGCCACGTATCGGAGGGCTCCCACTTTGTCGCCCTTCTGAAGGAGGTCCCAGAAGGTTCGGACCGACTTCTCCAACTCCGGGTCGACGGCGGGACTTGAGAAGAGACCCAGGCAAAGGATCAGCCAAATCATGTCCAGGGTCTCCTGAAACGATCTGAACTAAAAATGGCCACTCGGGAGAGCGGCCCAGGTGAGAAACAAACGTATTGAACGATCAGGAAAACGACAAAAGATCGGGGGCTGCCCCGTGACCCAGGGGCAGCCCCCGACTTCAACTTTCGTTGCTCCCGTCCCCGGATTTTCCGGTCCGGCAGCGGGAGCCCCTGCCTGGAAGTTGTCCGGCAGGGGAACTCACCGTCACCATCCGACGATGACGGCATTCAAGTCTGGAGTATTCAGCTACTCGTCGTCGTCGTGGTCATGGTCATCGTCCATGTCCATATCCATGTCCATGTCCATGTCCATGTCCATGTCGTCCATTCCCATCATGACCTTGACCCCGGCGCCGTGCTGAGAGACCTCCGGCGTCAAGCTGCCATGCTGATTCACGAAGCTGCCGATGACGGTGCGGGTGCCGGCGACGCCGTCGAAGTTGGCCACGACCCAGCCGTATCCCACAAACATGTCATCACCCACGATCTCGCTCAACAGCACCGTGTACGTCTGTCCCGGGCCGAGCATGCCATCGTTCAAACCCGAACCAGGCGAGTCCATGGAGGTCTCGTGCATCATCATGGTGCCGTCCTGGTTGTAGAGGTAAATCTCCAGGGTGCCCATCATGTCGTCGCCCTCGTAAGCTCCCCCCGCAGTGTCGATGCCGTCCGGAGCCATCAGGACGTTGCTCACCGAAATGGCGGTGTCGAAGGCATACATGGGATCTTCATTGGGAATGCTGACCAGATAGCTGGCGAATACGGCAGATTGCTCTGACGTGTGGCCGGCCGCCATGTAGGAAACTGAGGTGCCTGCCATTGCCGTTCCACCGAAGGCAACCGCCACCAGAACTGCCGAAATAAGCATCGCTCTCGATTTGTTCATTCCCTTTACTCCTCTGCGATAATGACGTTGGAAACAAAAGCTCCGGACCGCAACGACATACAGCCGTCCGAACACCAAAAAACACGATTCTTCAACGGAACTGACTCTCCAAGATGCCACTTGTGTTCGAAAGTCGCAACTCTCGGAACCAAATTACCACCAGACCACCATCTGGCGGGAGTCAAGCCTAAAATAGTCTCCCACGATAATCAAGCCGGGAAATTGCGGCGCGGGAAAGGAAGCGTAGAGGGCATAGCCCTGTTCCGTCGACTCGAAGACCGAGAAACAGACGATGTCCTCGTAGACTAGGACCTCCCGGGAGGTGTCTTCGTCCGAACTCTCCATTTCCAGAGTATGGAGGGAGTGCCGGGGAAACGTCAGCCGCCGGGGCTGCCCGTCGAAAAAGAAGGTCGAATAGTATATGGACTGGGTCATGTCCCGAGCCAGGATGTAGAGGCGTTTGTCATGAGACCTGATGTTGGAGGTCATGACGATTCCGGGCGTGAACCTCATGGCCAGTTCCTTCTCGTGGACCCATTGCTCGCCGTCCCGGGTGTAGATGGTGAGGCCGGGTCCCACGTCGGTCACCATGACGATCTCCGCCTCTCCGTCGCCGTCGAAATCGAAAAGGGCGAGATTCAGGACCTCCCGCCGGAGAAGGTGGCCTCGGGCCTGGAGTTCGAACTGGCCGGCACCGTCCCCGAGTTCAGTCTCCAGCAGGGTGCCCAGAGGACCGTTCATGGCCCGGACCAGGTCCAGGTGGCCATCCTCGTTCAAGTCGACCACCATGACGCGATCGTCCTCGTCGAACACCCGGTACCCTTCCGGATTGGGGCCGATGGTGAAGGTTCGGTCGTTTTCCAGGATGAACTGGTTTCGTGCGTCCCGGCGGCCCTTGTAGACGCGCCGTGCACTCCCTCCGGAGCCGTAGTCGCCGACCACGACGAAATCGAATGCGGGGTCCGGGGCGATGAGGCCGCCTCCGGGACGAAACGGGGGCGGACGGGGAGCCGGGGGCACGGGGTCGGGCCCGCCGGGTGGAGCGGGAGGCGGCGTGGGCGGAGGATTCGGCATCTCCGGCGTACCGGTGCCGGTGGACGGCTCGCCGGTTTCGCCGTTTCCGTCGGTGGGGTCGTCGCCGGTGACGTCATTGGGGTCCGCCCGGTCGAGGAAGGCCCGCCGGAAGGGGTTGCGGGCGTTCATATAGGGGTTTCCCAGCGAGAGGCCGCTGCCGAACTGACTCCAGGCCGCCTGGTAGTCGCTCTCGAACTGCCGAAGCTCGGCCGCCCGGGCCAGCATGTCGCCCGTGGAGCGGCCCTCGGGAGCGGCCGGCTCGACTGCGGGTCCCGGACCCGCCGCATCCGCCACCGCGTCGGTGGAGGCGGCGACTCCCGTGGAGGCGCCGCGGGACGTGCTGCTCGACCGGCTGGTCCGGCGGCGCGCGGACGGGGAGCGCCGGCCGGACGACGAGGAGCGGGACGGCTGAAACGTACCCGCATTGCGGCTTCGGGCGGAGGTTCCGTACGAGCGGGGAAACGGAAACGAAGCCGGCGCCGCAGCAGGCGATCGGACCCATTCGGAGGTCCCCCGCGGGGAACCCGGATCCGGCCGGTAGTGGGATTCATCGCCCGACCCGGGTATGAACTGCCAGATCAGCGCCGAGAGCAACGACGCGGCCACCAGGGAAACGACGAATCCGAAGCTTCCCAGCCTTCTGCCGTACCCGCCCCTCCGGCCAGTTTGACTCACAGCAGGATTAAACTCCGATTCGATTCACCGGGCCGCCGACGGGCGTTGGAGCCGAGCCGCGAGCCGTCCGTTGAGGACGAATCCGAAAAGACTCGCTTGCAAGCGCAATGCTCAATAATAGCACTTTCCTCACCCGTCCCCTCTCTTGCGACTTTTTGCCCGCAGGGTCATCTCCTAAACTGATTGGATGAGAGGAGGGCTGGTAGCTTTGGCAATGTCGGAGAGACGGGTTGGGGCGGCCTGAATTCCGTTTTAGTCCGTACGCATGCCAGACGAAATCAGTCCGGACGAGTTGGCGGCAATCGTCAAGAGGGCCCAGCAGGGTTCGGCTGCCGACTTTCATGCGCTCTACGAGTTGTTCGTCAAGCGCATTTACAATTTTATCTTACGGCTGATCGGCTCCAAGGAAGATGCCGAAGATCTCACACAGGAAACCTTCCTCAAGGTTCACCGGGAACTCAAGAAGCTCCGGGACCGGAAACAGTTTCGCTACTGGCTCTACCGGATCGCCCGGAACGAGGTCTATCAGAAGCTCCGCCGCACCAAGAAGGTCAGCGAAATCTCCCTGGAGGGAGAGGAGGGTCCCCTGGACTGGCTCCTGGCCGACGATGACATGGAGCTGCATCCGGAGCGGGCGTTTCTCTCTCAAGAGCTCAATGAGGTCATTCTTTGCGCCTTGCGGTCGCTCACGCCCAAGTATCGCGACGTGTTCGTGCTGGCTGTTTTCCAGAAGATGAAGTACGAAGAGATTTCGAGAATGGTGGGCCGTTCGCTGCTGTCGGTGAAGACCGACATCTACCGCGCCAGGTTGGTGGTGAAGGACCATGTGAAGACCTACTTGGGGAGGAAGCAATGAACCGCTCCTGCCGAGGTTTTCTGCTCTCGATTTCGGCGCTGGCCGACGACAACCTGGATGCGGCGTCCGCGCCGTCGGTGAGGGCCCACCTTGCCGAGTGCCCCCGGTGCGCCCGGATCTACGCAGAGCAGAGAGAATTGTCGGACTGGCTCCGGGCCGCATCGCCGGACGTGGATCCGGCTCCCGAGATCTGGGCGCGGATCGAGTCGAGGTTGCCGGTTCCCCGGGCCTCGCTCTGGGAACAGTTGGGATCGGGGCTGGCGGCGGCGGTTCGTTTTCCCGAGTTCCGGTACGCGGCGGCCGGCCTGGTGATGCTGGCGATTCTCTCCGGCGGGTTCATGGAGCGGATCCAGGAGGCGCAGCCGGTGCCTCGAGTCTACGCCAAGGCGGAGAATCCGTTCCTGGCGGCACTGAAACAGGAGACCTTCTCTTCTTCCCTCGCCCAACGAGCGGAGAAGGGGGAGAATCCCTTCGAAGCGATCAGAGGTGAGCGATGAGAGCTCTGATCCGGTTTTCCGTTTTTCTGGTGGTTTTCGGATTGGCGCCGGTCGAGGGCGTCTCCGCGGCGGCAAACCCGGCGGAGAACGCCAAGCTGGCGGCGGCCGCAACTCATTACGAGATCGCCCAGCTCAAGCTCGAGTCGGGCGAGTACGAGGCGGTCGCGGCCGAGATCCAGAAGATCCTGGACCTGGGCTTCGGCGCCGAGAATGAAGGCGTGTTGACGCTCTCGGTGCTGAACCTGAGCGAGGCATTGCTGAATGCGGACCAGCACGGTCTCGCCCGGCAGGCCGTGGACGCCAGCTTGAAGGCCGTCGGCCAGCAGGAAAACCAGTTCATGCTCCTCATGTTCAAGGCCCGCGTCTTCCGCGACGAGGGCAAGACCGACGAAGCCCTCGAAACCTACCGCTCCGCCCAAAAGCTCGTCGGGCAGTTCTAACCCCCAGCGTATTTCAAGCGCCGAGGCGTATTTCACGCGCCGAGGCGTATTTCACGCGCCGAGGCGTATTTCACGCGCCGAGGAGCCGCGTCTTTCAGGCGCCGAGGAGCGGCGTGTTTCACGCGCCGATTGGATCGGCGTCTTTCAGGCGCCGTCTTGGATCGGCGTGTTTTACGCGCCGTCCCCCCCTCATGCCCCCCTACCGCTCCCCCTCCCAAGCCCCCGGCACAACCTTCTTCTCAAAAAGGACAAACTCCCCCTCTCCCAACCCCGCTTTCCCCGGGTTCTCCCGGATGTACTCCAGGCACGTCAAAAAATGCACCGGATTCCTGATCAGGCGGTCCCAGTAGTCTTTCTGCCAGAGCTTGCCCGATGTTCCGGTCATCTTTCTGATCTGATTACCCGTAAATCCCTTCCAGGAACCCACGATATTTCGAAGTCGATGAGTGCCAAGAGGGCGAAACAGAACATGGACGTGGTTGGGCATGACGACGAAGGAGGCCAGTTCGTATCGCTGGCCATCGAAAAATCTCAATGCATCAGCCACGAGCTTGGCCAATGCCGGGTTCCTCAGGATGCAGGATCCACTCCCCTGGTCCAACCAGTCCTCGATCCGTTGAGCAAATTGCTGGTGGTAGCGTTTCGCCGTTTGAGGGTCCCAAGGTCGAGGATGGCGTTTCAACCAGAGTCCGCGTTCTTGCTGCCATAGTTCCAGTTTGGCTTTGGGAAGCGAGTCTCCCAGACGCCAGGTCACAAAGATGTATTTGCGGCCCTGTTGCCAGTGCGGCAGGCGGTTTCGACGAACCTCAACGGCGGCGTGCGGGTCGAGATATGAGTGGTTGCCTGGCAGGAGTGGGTTCGGAGCAGTGAATTTCTTGGAATCGCGTGGCATATGGTTCCAAACGACCGTGGGGATCGAATGTGCGAAGGGAATGTGGGAAGTGTGGGTTGGGGGGGATGGGGGACGGCGCGTGAAAGACGCCGCAGTCGGCGCGTGAAACACGCCGATCCAATCGGCGCGTAAAACACGCCGCTCCAATCGGCGCGTGAAACACGCCGCTCCAATCGGCGCGTGAAACACGCCGATCCAGTCGGCGCCTGAAAGACGCCGCTCCTCGGCGCCTGAAAGACGCCGCTCCTCGGCGCCTGAAAGACGCCGCTCCTCGGCGCGTGAAAGACGGCGCTCCCCGGCGCGTGAAAGACGGCGCTCCCCGGCGCGTGAAAGACGGCGCTCCTCGGCGCGTGAAAGACGGCGCTCCTAGCGGTACTTTTGGAAATGGTCCTCGATCTGCGAGTGGGTGAGGTGGCCGGAGTGGATGAGGATGCGGTAGAGGAGGAGGGCCGGTTCGCCGGGGGCCAGGGAGAAGTTCAGGGGTGGAGCGCCCTTTTCGAAATCGGCCCGGCCGAAGGGGTTGGCGGCGAAGAGGCCGTAGGCGCGGGCGTGCCAGTAGGTGGGGTGCTGGACGCTGCGGGGGTGGTTCAGGATGGCCAGGGTGAGGTCCTCGTCCCGGACGGTTCCGCGCAGGGCCATCCAGGGTGACCTCTTGCCCCAGACGTTTTCCGCCCGCTCGAGGCCTTCGGCGTTGAGGTAGCGGCCGGTGCGGTCCTCGCGCAGGCCGGAGGCGACGCGGATGGCCAGCAGGCCCTCTTCGATGTCGCCGAAGGTGACCGGCTCGTCCTGGGCGGTCAGCGTGATCTGAAGATCCAGGGTTCGCCAGGCGGGTCCGGCTCGGATGGTCATTTGAGAATCCTGTTTGAGCAGGACCTGGCCGGTGGGGGCGATCCAGTCGGCAGTGGTTCCCAGGATGCCCGTTTCTCCGTCCTCCAGCCGGGTGAAGCCGGTGTGGCGGATCCGGCCGCTGCCGGGCCGGTCTCGCGTGGGGGGAAACTTGGACCAGAAGTCGACGCCGTTGACGTTGCGGTAGGTGAGGAAGACGCCTTCGTGCTGCCAGTGGTCGGTCTGCTCGCCGGGGATGCCGAACACCATGGGGAATCCCCTGGTGATCCGGTGTCCTCCGGGGCTGCGCAGGGGATGGAGGATGGGTTTGTGCAGGCCGATGCCGTAGTGGTAGGAAGCGAACAGGACCTCGCCGGCGTAGACGTCGACCCGCGCCGCATCGGTCTTGACGATGCGGACCCACAGGGGCGATTCACCGCAAGCGGCGGACGGAATGAGCCCGGCCAGCAGAAACGCAACTGCCGCCGCACGTTGCAAAGACCCGGTCAAGCTGCCTATCGCCGGCCCCCCTCCTCGTCTCTCCGTTGCTGGATCAAGTCCTGGCGCTCCTGGTCCTTCCGGTTGATGGTGTGGTAGGCGTTGCGGAGGGCGCGCTTGAAGTCCAGCGTGACCTCCACCGCCGTGGGCAGACCGTGAATCACGTGGGGAGTGATGAAGACGACCAGCTCGGAGCGGCGCTTGTTCTTGGTGGTGCGCCCGAAGAGAGCGCCCACCACGGGGATGTCTCCCAACACCGGGACCCGGCTGCGGCTCTGGTCGTTGCTGTCGCTGATGATGCCGGCGATGGCCACCGTCTCGCCGTCCCGGACGATGAGGGAGGTCTCCACGTAGTTCTGGCTGATGGTGGGGGTGAGCGACGAGCCCGCTGCCTGGCTGACCTCGATGGCCAGGTCCATGGTCACGATGCCGCTGGCGCTGGTGCGGGGCATGATCAGGACCGAGGTCCCGGTGGGACGATAGTTGATGCTGTTGGCGAAGGCGCTGGCCACTCCCGAAGTGATGGGGTCGCCGTAGGACGCGGTGGTGACCGGGACCTCGGCCCCCACGTTGATTCGAGCCTGCATGCCGTCCACTGCCAGCAGCGTGGGAGCCTCCAGGATCTCCACGTTGGTCCGGGAGCGCAGGGCGGTGATGGCCGCCTCCAGTTCCCGTTGCGCTCCGATGAAGGCCTTGGTCACCGCGGACAAGGCACCGCCTGCCCCACCCCCTTCAGAGGTGCCGGAGATGCTGCCCGTGGTGGGCGGTCCGGTGGCGTCGGCCTGCCGACCCCGGAGGAAGGCGGCCACGCCGAAGCTGAGTTCGTCGCGCAGCTCCACCGAGTAGATCCTGGCCTCCATGAACACCTGGCGCGGCAGCTTGTCCAGTTGGCGAATCGTTTCCAGCAGAAATCGGTAGTCCGCTTCGGTGGACTGGATGATCAGGGAGTTGCTGAAATCGTTGACCACGATGCGGATGTCTCCCGCGCTCACCACCCGGATGCCGGACGGGCGGCTGAGAGAACGCCCGAACAGGGAGGGCCCCATACCCCTTCCACCGCCATAGCCGCCACCGTACCCGCCCCCATAGCCGCCGTAACCGCCGCCGTAACCTCCGCCGTAGCCGCCATAGCCGCCGCCGTAACCGCCATAGCCGCCCATCCCGCCGTAGCCACCGTAGCCACCCCCGTAGCCGCCCATCCCGCCGTAGCCCCCGCCGTACCCGCCGAAGCCCCGCTGCTGGCGCAGGAAGCCGGGGTCCCGGGTCGCCTGGTCGCCCGACTGCGGGTCCGCGGGATCGGTCTCACCCGTGGGCAGGCCCAATCCCTGGTAGTAGAGCTGGCCCAGGACGTCGGCGATGTAGGCGGCGGTGTTGTTCTCGACCTCGTAGACGTAGGTCTTGAGATTGGTGTTGGTGGAAGGAGTGTCCAGCTTGGCCACCCAGGTCTTGACCTCCTGCAGGACCGCAGGCGCGTGGGTGACCACCAGGATGCTGTTGAGCCGCTCGATGGCGACGATGCGCACGCCGCCTCCCTTCTCACTCGGAGAGAAGACGGCGCTCAGGTCCGTGGCCACATCCACGGCGTGGTTGTGCCGTATGGTGATCAGATCGACGGTGTTGATGGAGAAATACTCGGTGTCCAGCATCCGGATCAGGTTCAGCGCCTGCTGGATGTTCCGGCGGTAGTCGGTGATCAGGAGAATGTTGACCGAAACCAGGTTGACCACGGTGGCCCCCTCGGAGACGAAGGGCTTCACGATCTCGATCATGTCTTCGGAGGGCAGGTAGTGGAGGGGGATGACATAGGTGATGATGCCCTCTTCGTCCTCCAGCCGGAGGGCCTCCTCCGACTCCTCCGGCGTCAGCACGGTGGGGCCGGGAGTGGTCTGGGAGGCCGCCTGCTCCGCCGCGGGAGACCCTTCCTCTTGAGAAAGCGCGGCCGCGGCGGGCGTTGCCGTCTCTCCGGGGAGAGCCGCTCCCGGCCTGGGAGCGGTTCCCCCCGGAGACACCACCGCCGAGGGTCCTTCCAAGGGATCGGACTCGGGGGATTCCCGCCCGGGAGGCGCGGTCTCGGGTTCCTCCTCCCGGGCGTCCGGTTTCTCCTGGACCGGAGCGGGGACGGCCCGGCTGGCGCCGGAGGAAGGCGGCCGGGCCAAGATCTTGTGCGGCACGCGGGGGCTCTTGCCGATGGGCAGGACCACGTAGATCCCCTCCTGCTTGACGATGGCCTGGCCGGCCAGCTTCAGCACCTGCTCCAGGACCCGGAAAAGGGTCTTCTTGGGGATGTCGTCCATGGTGAACAGGCTGACGGTTCCGGAGACAGACGGGTCGATGACGTAGGAGTAGCCCAGCTCGGTCATGACGGCGTTCACCACCCGGTCGACGGGCATGTCGGTGAACGCCAGCTTGACTCCTCCGTTTCCGTTGCCGGAGCGCTTTGCTCCGTTCCCGGCCGAGGTCGCGGTCCGGACCTCGTCGCGGGAGGATCCCGCCGCCGCGGCAGCCCCGGATCCGCCCGAAGCCCCCTGTCCCTTCTTTCCGTACAGCTCCTGAAGCGCTTCCCGGCGCTTCCGGAGCGCGTCCCGCACCCCGGAGTCCGGGCCGGAGGCCGGAGGAGCGCCGTCATCGACGATCAACGGCTCCTGGCCCGTCTGCCGGGTGGTCCCGGATCGTTGAGCGAAACCGACGCGCTGCGCCACGACGAAGAGTTCGCTCCCGCCGAATAGAATTACAACCACTGCGATCAACGCACGCATTATCTGAACCTTTCGGGTGTCGTCATTGAGTCTCGAAAAAATGTCCATTCATAACTTCCACATTCCATGGGGAAGTGCGGAGGCCGGCCGTTGCCGTTCGGGCGCGTCCGGAGGCCGGCGGCCGGAAATTGCCGGTCCTCCTCATCTCCGGGTGGCGGCGCTGCCGTAGACGGGCCGTCTGGTGGTGCTCGTACGGCCGCGGGCGGTGCCCTGGCGGGCCGTGAGGGCCGTGCGGCCCCGGGCGGCGGCTCCACCGGGCCGGACCCGTGTCTGGCCGGCGGCGGGACTCACGGCCGCGCGCGCCGCCTCTTCGGCGGGCGGGACCGCCGCGGCCACCGTCTCCACCGCGGCCCGGGTGGATCCGACGGTCACGATGTTGACCGCGCCGGCGCCGGCCTGCCTGGCCGCCGACTTCTTGGGCTGCTTGCCCTTCCTGGAGTCCATGATGTCGATGAGCTCGGTGTGATGGTTCCATACCAGGGTGACCGTGGTCGGCGTGATCTCGCCCACCCGGTACCCCTGCACCATGTCTCCCAGCATCACCATCCGGGATTCGCCCTGGTTCTTCTTTCCCGCGAAAACGGTCAGAAACGCCTTCTGCTCGCCGCGGATGGTGGAGACGCCGTGCAGCGTCGGCTTGATGGGCAGCGGAGGGGGCTTCTGGGGAGCGGCTACCGGGCTGGCCTCCTCTTCCGGCCGGCGTTCGGGATTGAAGAGGTTCCGCTCGTGGATTTCCACATAATGGTTGAAGGGCCGCGCCGGTTCCTGCCGGAAGGACGCTTCCTCGGGTTGCTGGGGACTCCGGTTGATTCGCTGGTAGACCTCATGCCGCGTGGACTCCTGGAAATGGCGCCAGCCGGAGAGCAGGCGCTGTCCCAGCAGGCCGACGCCCGCCACCAGCAATAGATTGAGCAATACGATTCCTTGCCTCATGTTCCGCTCCTGGTAGAGATGCCCGGCGCGGGAGAAAGTTGAATCAGCCCCGAAACGTGCATGCTGGGATTGAGGCGGCGCTTGCCTCTGACCCTTCCGACCCGGAGCTCCAGGTTCTCGACCTTGAGGAACTTGGGATGGGTCGAAACGGCGTGGACGAACTCCAACACCTGCCGCAGGTCGGCCCGGAGGTTCACTCGTAGCGTGATCCGGGCGTAGCGATCGTCCAGGACCCGCTCCTGGACCCGGCTGCTCCGGGAGATGGTGATTCCCAGCCGGGACGCCAGATCCCGCACCGCCAGCTCCACCTTGGTGGTGGCGTCGCTGGAATTCTCGGCCTCGATGAAGCGCTTCTCGTACTGCTGGACCCGCCGCTCCAGCTCTTCGCTCCGGGACCGGTAGTAATCCCGCTGGGAGAGGAGCTGCTTCGAGCGCTGCAGCAACCTGGCCTTGGTCTCCAGTTCGGCCGGGATGGAGGCCCGGGCCTCATTGAAGGGTTCCACCGCAAAGAAGTAGACCAGCACCACGGCTGCCGTCAGACCCCCTCCCTGCAGGATGCGCCGTTCTCTGAGTGTCAGCTT
Source organism: Acidobacteriota bacterium (assembly GCA_965116695.1). Lineage (GTDB taxonomy): Bacteria > Acidobacteriota > UBA6911 > RPQK01 > JAJDTT01 > JAJDTT01. Next base: position 3,717,379 of record OZ220706.1, on the reverse strand, counting down.
CCTCATGGTTCCCTTTCACTTGGACGTGGCGTCGAAGGTGAACTTCTCCCGATTGCCCATCCCCCTGGCGGGCGCGATATTCCGGGGCTCGACGGTGTCCAGCGACTCGGTGGTGGTGAGGTTGGACAGGAGCCCCGACGCCGACGACGCGTAGCCCACCATGGTGACCTGCTCTCCCCGAATCGAAAGCTGGTCCAGGAACGCGTCGTCGGGGGTCTTTTCCGTCATTTCGCGCAGGATGCCCAGGACCTTCTGCCGGCCCTGCATCAATTCCTGCAGCTCGGCCAGCCGGAGTTCGGCCTGGCGGGTTTTTTCCCGCAGTTCCATGACCTCCTGGACCCTGGGCTGGAGGGCGTTGAACTCCACCTGGATCTGGTGGGTCAGATCGGACTGCTGGAAATACCCCCTGGCCAGCAGGGCCACCGCCATCACGGCCAGGAGGCCCGCCAGCAGCGCCGTCGGCGCCATGCTGGAGCGTTCCAGCACCAGGCGCTTCTCCTCCGGAATCAGGTTGTACCGGGCGGGACCCGACCGGGTCAGGCCTGAAATGGCCAGGCCGGCGGCCGCCAGGAAGGGCTCCACCGCTCCCGCCCCCAGGTCCTCAGGGGCCAATTGAAGGTGCGTGCGGAGCAGTTCGCAATCCTCGAACCGGGCCCGGAACTCGCCCAGCAGAGACCGGGCCAGGGCGCCGCTCAGGTAGATCTTGCGAAGCTCGCCGCCCAACGGGCTAACCTGGGAGAGAAAGGCGTCCACGTGGTGCAGGATCGACGCCAGCGTCGGCGCCTCCTCTTCCTTCAGCCCGACCTTCTGGGAGAAATACTTGCTGGAGCCGGAGATCAGCACCATCTCGATGGAACCGGGGTTCAGAGCCAGGGCCAGGCAAGGCTGCTCCGCGGGCAGTCCGTCGGCGTGGGCCAGCAGGACCTGGTGGTAGGCGATGCTGGACAGGCGGATGGCCACGGGATACAGGTCGGCGGGCTGGAGGATCTCCAGGTACCGGTCCAGGGTGGCCCGCGGGAGCATGGTGATCTGGATCAGCAGCTTGCCTGTGGCCTCGTCCTTCTCCAGCACCTGGTATTCGAAGTAGGACCCGTTCTCCTCGGTGGGCTCCAGGCGCTCCACTTGAAACTGCACCATCTGATCCAGGTTCTCCTCCACCTCCAGCGGAAGTTCCAGCCAGCGGACGACGGCCTCGTCGCGGGGAACTCCCAGGACGACCCGGTCCTTGAGCGTGCCGTACGACCGGACGGACTGGCGGATCCGGTCCCGGAGTTGGTTCGGGGGAAGGGTTCGGAAGTCGTTGATGACGGCGTGGTCCTGGAGTTCAAAGTGGCGGAAGCCCTTGCGGACTACGGCCAGGATGAGGTCGGGGCCGTGGACTTCGATGCCGAGGGCGGTTCCCAGGCTGAATCTCATGGTTGATGGTTACCTTTTCGTAGTCGCCAATTTGGCCGGTTTGGGGTTTGGCGGACGGCGCCTGAAAGACGCCGATCCAACGGCGGCAAGGATGCCGCCGCTCCTGGCGGCAAGGATGCCGCCGCTCCCGGCGGCAGGGATGCCGCCGCTCCCTTAGAGTTCCGTGTTTGCTTCATTCCAGTAGAGGACAGCATACTGCTTGATTCCGACTCCGATCTGGACCACGGCGTTGATGCGGCCGATCACTTCCGAACCCGAAAGCCGGCCGGTGCTGACCAGGTTGTAGACGTTGGATCGAAGGGTTGAAAGATAGGAGGCGGTGTCCGTGGGCAGGCCGGGAATCTGGTTCAATGCGGTGCCCACGTCGCCCAGCGGGAACTGGCGGCGCATCTCGTCGATGACCAGCGCCGTCTCGTAGGTGAGGCCGGGGATGGCGGCCAGGACCGGGACCGGCGCCGAGTTGACGTTGATCCGGTTCACCTTGCTGAAGACGGTCAGGTACTTGCCGAGCCCGAAGTACTCGACCCGGTCGCCCTCGGGCGTGAGTCCCTTCCGGCCGTAGTAGATCTCCGGTGTCACGCCCCGCACCAGGAGCAGCTCTTCGGGGACGTCGAAGGGGCCGTTCTTGGCGTAGTAGGGCCGGGGGAGCGAAAGGTAGTAGTCGCTCTCGGCGCCGTTGGGCCGGAAGAACTCGTCGGGATCCCTCCAGTCCTCGATGGAATCGGTGAGCATGTCGGCGTCGTCCAGCTCCATTCCCACCGTGATCAGAAGGTTGTAGATCAGGTGGGAGGGGGCCGTGTTCAGGTTGATCTTCCCGGTCTCGTCCACCACCTCCACGTCGGCGAAATCGGGTCCCAACTGCAGGGTGACGGCGCCGGTCATGACTTCGGGGACCGATCCCGGACCCATTTCCATGCGCTGCCGGCTCTGGGCGAAGGCCATCTGGGATTCGATGATCCGATAGACGGCATAGTCGATTCCGGCCCGGGCCAGGTAATGGGCCCGCTTCTGCTCCACCAGGTTGCGGGTGGCGTCGATTTCGGTGCGGATCGCCGCTCCGAAGCTCAGCGCCAACAGTCCCAGGGCCAACATCACCCAGAGGACGATGATGAGGACCGCACCCCGTTCGGCGCCGCCTGCGTTCGGCCGATGGCTCATTGTCGATCTCCCGCCGTTCTGAACACCCGGTTCGACCTTCCGCGGCGCCCGATGAAGCTGGCGTTGACGGAGGCGAAGACCTCCCCTCTGTTATGAACGATGCGGATGGCCCGAGGCACGGACTGCATTTCCTCTCCCAGCCATTCGGAGAACCAGGCGAACGTCCGCTGCCGGGGGTCGAACCCGTAGTACTGGAACTCCAGCGCGTCGATGCCCCGGATCAGGGGTAGCGGCTTCCCGTCCGGGATCCGGACCATGGCGTTGAAGCTGTCCAGGCCCACGAACCGGGCCTCCATGGAGCCCATGTAGCGGTCTCCGTACTCATCTTCAGCCAACCCGTAGCGGACCACCGTCAGTCCGGGCGTCTCATGCATGACCAGCGGCGCCACGGTGATGAAGGTGACCGAATCGGGGGTGCCGAAGAAGAGGGGCGTCTGGAAGCGGGCGGGGGATTCCACCGGGCCCAACCCCGTCCGGTCCGGCGGGGCCACCGGACGCAGGGGGTAGAGGGACGCGACCTGGCGTTTGACCTGGTCGCCGAGGATTCTCTCGGCCGCTTCCTCCTCCAGCCGGGTCTGGCTCTTCTGGTAGCTGTTGAGAGCCAGGCGGAAGGAGGAGAAGACGATGCCGGCCACGAGTCCGAGGATGGTGAAGGCGACGACGAGCTCCATGAGGGTGAAGCCGGCGTCTCGCGGAGGGTTTGCTTTGCTTCGCTCTCGGCGCCTAAAAGACGCCGATCCAAATCGGCGCGTGAAACACGCCGCTCCAGACGCCGATCCAAGTCGCTCCGCTCCCGGCGACTGGAAAGTCGCCGCTCCAAGTCGGCGCGTGAAACACGCCGCTCCAGTCGCCGCTCCAAGTCGGCGCGTGAAACACGCCGCTCCACTATCTTCCGCCACGGAGGATCCTTTCCATTTCACTTTGAGAGCCTCGCCGGCCCGGGGCGGCGTTGGGATCGGGGACCAGCTTGAGGCAGCGGGCGGTGTAGAACTTGCCGCGGCTGTCGTTTTTGTAGCGCACCCGGACCTCCAGCAGCAGGAGGTTCACCGGCGGGACGGCGATCTCCAGCGGGAGTCCGCGCCGGGGGGGCTCCCAGAAGTCCACGGTGGCGGTGTAGTCGAACTCGTCGTCCAGATTCCCGTCCAACTGGATGGGGCCCACCAGGTCTTCGTCGCTGAGCAGGCGGTTCATGATGTTCTCGGCGTGGCCCATGGCCCGATGGGCCAGATCGATCCGCCTGACGTTCTTCAGGCCTCCCGAGAAGGTCTGCATGGTGACGGCGACGCCGAGTCCCAGGATGGAGACGGCGACCAGGACCTCCAGGAGGGTGAATCCCGCACGGGAGCGGGGAGCGGCGTGTTTCACGCGCCGACTTGGAGCGGCGACTTTCCAGTCGCCGGGAGCGGAGCGACTTGGATCGGCGTGTTTTACGCGCCGCGAGCGGAGCGAAGCGGAGCCTTTCGCGCGTCCGAATTCCATCCTCACCTCGGCCTCCCCTGCGATGCCAGAACCGGCGTCACCTTGGCCAATCCGGTGACGGCGTCGGCGCTGACGTAGAGGCGCTTTTCCTGCCGGTTGACCAGGCCGATGGCGCCCCCCGAGCTGCGGCCGTTGGAGTAGAAGTGGACCCTCCAGGGGAGCGGGGAGTCGTCTACGGTTTCGGGCACGACTCCGTCCGGCAGGTCCACGCTGCCGATCTGCTCTCCGAACTCGTTGGCCAGGACGTAGAAGCCGGCTCCCGTGTCGTCGCGGGTCACGAAGACGCGGCGGACGGTGTGGCGGCCGATGGCCTCGAAACGGGCCCGCTTCATGTGCGTCGCCAGATCGCGGCAGGCGGCCTCCAGCTCCAGGCCCTGAAGGCCGGAGGTGAAGGAGGGCAGGATCAGCATGGCCGCCAGGCCCATGATGACCAGGAGGACGAGGATCTCCACCAGGGTGAAGCCGGAGGGGAGGTATGACTTGGCTTGGGTCATGTTGCGTTTCCGGACGCTACGCATTCGGCGACGGGAAAGTCGTCGTTCCCGGGTCGCTTCGCTCCCCCGGCGACAGGAAAGTCGCCGCTCCCGGGTCGCTTCGCTCCCCCGGCGACTGGAAAGTCGCCGCTCCTGGGTCGCTCCGCTCCCTCGGCGACTGGAAAGTCGCCGCTCCATTACCACGACGTGACGTCGGCGCTGTCGGATTCGCCTCCTTCGACGCCGTCGGCGCCCCAGCTCCAGAGGTCGTAGTCGCCGTACTGACCCGGCGAACGGTACTGGTACTCACGGCCCCAGGGGTCGTTGGGCAGGGTCCGCTTGTCCAGGTAGGGGCCGCTCCAGTTGTGGAGGCCGGCGTTCTCCAGCAGGCTGGCGAGTCCCTCGGCCGAGGTGGGGTAGCGGCCCACGTCAAAACGGAAGAGTCCCAGGGCGCCTTCGAACTGGTCGATCTGGAGCTTGGCGATCTCGCTCTTGCCCCGGCCCAGGCGCTCCATCACCTTGGGACCCACCACCGTGGCCAGAAGTCCCAGGATCACCAGCACCACGATGAGCTCGATCAGCGAGAACCCTCGATTCCGTTTCCTGTCCTCCGTTTCCATGACCTTGACCGGTTTGCCGGCTGTCCGTCTCACGAGCACCTCCTCTGAATTTTCCTATAGCGGGACGTCGTTGATGCTGAATATGGAATAGAGCATGGAGACCACCATGGTCCCGATGATCAGGCCCATGACCAGGATGAGCACCGGCTCGAACAGGGCCACAAACCGCTTGAGCGCCGTGCGCATGTCGCGGTCGTAGGCCTCGGCGATCTGGAGCAGCATGGCGTCCAGGCGGCCCGTCTCCTCGCCCACGGCCAGCAGGTGCAGGGCGAAGGGGGGAAAGATGTCCGCGTCGCGGATGGGCTTGGTCAGGCCCTCTCCCTTCTTGATTCCCGACTTGACCGACTCCATGGTGGAGGCGATGGCCTGGTTCCCGATCACCTCCTTGACGATGTTCATGGCCTGGATCAGGGGCACCGTGCTGCGCAGCAGGGTCCCCAGGGTCCGGCTGAAACGGCTGACCTCCATCTTGCGGAAGATGGACCCCAGGAGCGGCAGCTTCAGCAACCGGGCATCCCAGTTGAGCCTTCCCTTCTCGGTGCGGAGGTAGCGTTTGAAGAGCTGGACGATGGCGATCCCTCCCAGCAGGATCAGCCACCAGTATCCGGTCACCACGTCGCCGGCGGCCAGCATGATCTTCATGGGCAGGGGTATGGGGGCTCCGGCGTTCTCGAAAATGTCCGCGAACTTGGGGATGACGAAGCTGATCATGACGATGATGGAGGCTCCGCCCACCAGCGCCAGGACCAGGGGGTAGATGAGGGACGAGACGAAGTAGTTGCGCAGCTCTTCGGAGCGCTCCAGGTACTCCTGCAGGCGCTCCAGGATCTTGTCCAGGGCGCCGCCGATCTCACCAGCGCGAACCATGTTCACGAAGATCTTGGGGAAGATGTGGGGGTGCATGGCCATGCCCTCGGAAAGGGACTTGCCCCCCTTGATCTCCCGCAGCAGTTCCTTGACCACGTCGCGCAGGTGGCGGTTTTCGGTCAGCTCGCCCAGCACGCTCAGGCTCCGGTCCAGGGGGAGGCCCGCCTTCACCAGGGTGGAGAGTTCCTGGGTGAAGACCATGAGGTCGGCCTGGGGGACGCGGTTGCGGCGCCAGGGGAGCTTGATCTCGCGGCCCAGCAGGCCGCCGGACTCGGTGGCGCCCGCGGAGGAGATGGTCACCGGGAACTGGCCCTGCTCCCGGAGGCGCGAGGTGACGCCGCGGACGTCCGCCGCCTCCAGGGTTCCTTCGACGACGCGGCCGTCGCCGGTGACCGCCTTGTATTGGAAGAATGCCAATTTTCTGGTCCTTCGGTTTATATTCCCGATCCCGCGGAGGATCGAAGAGGGCACCCATCAGGGGGGCCCTACGCTGCGCTTCGGGGGTCGGCGCCTAAAAGACGCCGATCCAATCGGCGCGTGAAACACGCCGCTCCGGACGCCGCTCCGGACGCCGCTCCTACGCGTCCTGGGTCACTCGCAGTACTTCCGCGACGGAGGTCAGTCCGGACTTGACCTTGTCGAAACCGTCCTGGCGCAACGCCGTCATTCCGCCTTCCAGCGCCGCCTTCCGCAACTGGGTGGAGTCGGCGTTGGTGATGGTGAGCCGCCGGATCGGCTCCCGCATCAGCATCAGCTCGAAGATCCCGACCCGGCCCTGGTATCCCGTGTTGTCGCACTCCTTGCAACCCATTCCCTGGGAGGCGGCGACCCCGGACTGCAGAGGGAAGCCGATCTCCCTCAGGAATCGCGGCTCCAGGAACTGCTCCTGACGGCAATGGGAGCAGACGACCCGGACCAGGCGCTGGGCCAGCACGCCCAGGACCGATGAGGCCAGCAGGTAGTCCTGGGCCCCCATGTCCACCAGCCGGGCGATGGCGCTGGGGGCGTCGTTGGTGTGCAGGGTGCTGAACACCAGGTGGCCGGTCAGGGCGGCGCGGATGGCGATCTCCGCCGTCTCCAGATCCCGGATCTCACCCACCATGATGACGTCCGGGTCCTGGCGGACGATGGAACGGAGCCCGGCGGCGAAGGTCAGCCCGATCCGGGGATTGACGTGGATCTGGTTGATGCCGTTGATCTGGTACTCCACCGGGTCCTCGATGGTGATGATCTTCTTGTCGGGGAGATTGATCTTGCTGAGGGCGCCATACAGGGTCGTGGTCTTGCCGCTGCCGGTGGGTCCCGTCACCAGGATGATCCCGTGGGGCCGCAGGATCAGCTTCTGGAACGCCTCGTAGGTTTCGGACGCGAATCCCAGCTTCTCCAGGTCGTAGATCTGGGTGTTGCTCTTGTCCAGGATCCGCATGACCACGCTCTCCCCGTACATGGTCGGCAGCGTGGAAACGCGGAGGTCCACGTCCTTGCCCAGGACCTTCATCTTGATGCGGCCGTCCTGGGGGACCCGGCGCTCGGCGATGTTGAGCTTGGCCATGATCTTGATGCGGGAGATGGTGGCGGCCTTCAGCCGCTTGGGCGGGGACTCCACGTCGTAGAGGACGCCGTCGATGCGGTAGCGGACCTTGAGCTCCCGTTCGAAGGGCTCGATGTGGATGTCGGAGGCTCGGGACTCGATGGCCCGGGACAGGATCAGGTTGACCAGCCGGATGACGGGAGCTTCGGAAGCCAGGTCCTTGAGATGCTCCACGTCGTCGCTGTCTTCCAGGCCCTCCATTTCCCCTTCGATCCCCTCCACGATGCGCCCCAGGCTCGACGCCTGGTTCCCGTAGAAGCGCTCGATCAGGTCCAGGATCTCGCTCTCCGGCGCCAGGACCACCGTGACCCGGTCGTAGCGGGTGTAGAGGCGGATGGCGTCCAGGGTGGAGCGGTCCAGCGGGTCCACCATGGCGATGGTCAGCTCCCCGGCGTCGGCGCCGACGGGAACGAACTTGCACTCCCGCATGAACTGCACGGAGAAGGTGTTCTCCACCACCGGGACCGTGGGGAAGCTCTCGGCGACGACGTAGGGGATCTCCAGGTACTCGCTCAGGTGCTTGACCAGGTCGGTCTCCGAGAGAGCGCCCATGTCGATGAGCAGCTTCCCCAGCTTTTCCCGGGACTGCCTCTGGAGATTGCGGGCCGTGCTCAGTTCCTCGGACGAGATGATCCCCCGCTCCACCAACACCTCTCCGAAGAGGGCCTTCTCCTTCAACTCAGCCAGTTTGACCATGGCAAATCTCGAAATCAGTACTCCATGACGTCGACCCGGTCCCGGAAGTTCTCGGCGGAGATCTTCTTCAGGGCCACCAGATCCACGTCGTCCTTGGTGGCGGTCAGGACCAGGGTCTTCCGGCTCTTCCGGGCATCCAGCTCGTTCCGGTCGTCGACGTAGGCGGCGATGGAGATGCGGTCGTGCCCCCCCAGTTGCTCGATGCTGTCACCGTACTCCATCAAGGCGTCGATGAGGGTGGTCCGGATCACGCGCATGTGCTCCTCGGTGGTGCGCCTCGACGTCGGACGCGGGTCGCGAACCTCGCCGAACGGAGTCCGAATGGTCCTGCGATTCACGTTGAGCTGGAAGGAGAAGAGCATCCCGTAGCCCTGCAGGTAGGCTCCCCGGGGCTCACTCGTAATGGCGAACGGATCGGAGAAGTTCTGCTTGAGCACTTCGTGGACGATGCGTTCGAAGATCTCGGTGTCCTGTTTCAACCGCTCCAGGTTGAGATGCTGCTGGGCGAGTCCGTTCACGCTGGACAACCAGCCTGCAAGCACGACCAGTCCAATGTACCACATCACCTTCGCCCCCCCTTTGCGCGTGAAATTCCGAAGTTTCTTCACTCGTTGCTCTTTCCTGTTTTCCCCCGAAGTGTCCGAAAGCGGACAGTTTGTCCCATTTCCGGACACTTCGGACACCTGGCCGGTCAGCGCGTGATCAGGGCGCGCACGGCCCGGTAGTCCTCCTGTGCATCCCTCTGCTGCAGATCCAGGGCCTGCAGATACTCGTGGATCTGGCCCATGTCCCGTTCCTGATCCTCGCGCATCTGGACCAGGTACTGTCCGATGAGGCGCCGCTCCTCCTCCTGCCGGGCAACCACCACGTCGTTGATCGTCGTCTCCAGTTCCTGCCGGGTGACCTCCAGGGTGGCCCGCTCCGCCCAGCCCAGATCCCGGGCGATGACGGTCATCCCCAGGAGAATCAGGATGCACGCCGCCGCCTTGTAGACCGCTCTCCAGGCCGGACTCCGGTCGACCTTGCGGAGAAGGAGGCTGACCTTGCCGCCGGTGTCGGCGGGGGCCTCGGGAACCGCCGGTCCCAGATCCCACTGGGCCAGAAGCGAACGGGTCTCCACCAACTCCAGGTATTCGGCCTTGCAATCGGGACAACTCTCCAGGTGGCGGAAGAACTCCAGGCAGCGATCGGGGTTCAGCTCCTCTCCGTAGAGGACGTCCATCATCCGCTCGTGCATGGTCGTGCAACTCATAGTTTCTTCTCCATCAATCTTCTCAACGTCTTCAATCCCAGATACATGCGTGATTTCACGGTGGAAAGGGGAAGATCCAGAATCTCGGCGATCTCGCGGAACTTCAGGCCCTGGTATTCCTTCATCAAGATGACCGTCTTCTGCTCCTCGGGCAGCTTCAACATCGTCTCCCGCAGCAGTTGGGCCCTCTCCTTGGAGGCCAGGGCCTGCTCGGGCGTCGGCTGGTCGGTTTTTTCCAGGGGCGCCTCGACCGACTCCAACAGAGGCACCGTGTCCCAACGGCGCCGGCGGAAACGCATCCGGCACTCGTTGAGGGCGATCTTGTAGAGCCAGGAGGAGAATTTCCGGGGATCGGACAAGCGTCCCAGGTTCTTGTACGCCTTGACGAAGGTCTCCTGGGTCAGATCGCGGGCTTCCTCACGATCGCCGACGTGGCGGTAGATGAAGCCGTAGATCCTCCGCTCCCACCGGGTCACCAACTCGCCGAAACAGCCGCCGTCGCCGGCCAATGCCAATCGGAGTAGATTCTCGTCGCTGAAACTCATCCTCCCGCCTGTTTGATGAGGATGCTCCATGCCGTCTGAAAGTCTAAAAAAAGTGGTTTGAGGCCTGATTCCCCGAGGACCGGTCAATGTCGATTCCGCAGAAAGACTTTTCTTTGAACCAGCCCCGGGCCAGGGACCAACTCCCGTTCCGGGGTCCAGTTCCCGCCGCGGCAGCTACCCGCCAGTTTACCAGCTACGGCCGGGTCTGCTGGATGGGCGCGCCTTTCGGCCCGGGTTTGGCCCCGAATTTGCTAAGGGAGTTTGACCCGAGACTTCAGCTACTGACTGGATCGGGTGGGGCCGCCGGCAGTACATATGCTTCGCAGAAACAGGGTGGGAACCCGGCGGCCCCATCCGTCCTTCGGGAAGAACGGAAGCGGCGGGTCTCCAACCACCGGACTCCCCGGCAGCAAAGCGGCGACGCAAGAACGGGCGATTGGAAATCGCCTTCCTTATTCCTCGTACCGGAAGAAGCGGACGGGATTCAGTGGGCGGCCGCCCAACTGTATTTCGTAGTGGAGATGCACGCCGGTGGTGCGGCCCGTGGAACCGACGTATCCGACGATGTCTCCCCGCTGGACCTTCTGCCCGACCTTGACGTTGATCTCGGACAGATGGCCGTAACGGGTCACGATGCCGAAACGGTGGCGGAGGTTGACCAACCGGCCGTACCCGTGGTGCCAACCGGCGTGGGTCACCTCCCCGTCGCTGGTGGCCACGACCTTGGAGCCGCGAGGCGCCGAAATGTCGACTCCGGGATGGAACTCCCGATTTCCGGTGAAGGGGTCCTTCCGGTAGCCGTATGCGCCTGACGGATACCCGCGAACCGGCATCAGGGTGGGCAGGGCGGACTGAAGGATGCTGCGGGTCGTGTAGTAGTCCTGAAGCCGGCGCAACTCACTCTCCAGAGTCATCCGCCGGCCGTCCAGGGTGCGAAAACGCTTCAGGAGGTCTCCATGATCCAGGGTCAGGAGCGGGCGGGCCACCTTCGCGGGACCGCCGGCGCCGCCCAGGCCGTCGTCATCCTTCTCGGAGAGAAACTTGAGCCGGGTGGCGGTCACCTCCAGCGAGGAGATCTTGTCGGTCAATTTGCCGGAGACGGCTCTCAGGCCCGCATTTTCCTGGCGCATGCGGGCGACCTCCGACTCGAGCTCGAACACGTGGACGGTCCGTTCCGCCATCCACCAGTAGTGGAGCATGGAGAACATGAACGAGAGACACAGGACACCGCCGAGCAGGCCGATCGCGGCGGTCAGGGCCACGGAGACGGAATACTTCCTGGCGCCCTCCCGCCCGGAACGAGCGATGATCAGGGTGTAGGTGCCGCCGGTTTTGAACATTGTTGTCTGCGTTGAGCGATGGGGACGAGTCCGGCCGCCATTTACCGCTCGGGAGCGCCTCATCAGCCAACAGGCGCCAGCCGAAACTCGCACGCGGGATTCTATTTTGAGCCTTTCCGGAAAGTCAAGCAGGGGCACCCCTTGTGGGCGCCCTCTCCGTTTCAACCGGGCTCAAACCACCAGGAAGAGGGCGACCACAACGTCGCCCCTACTCCCGAATGACGTTACCGGCACCGGCGCCGACCCGCTCGAAGATCACGATGCCCTCATCCGCCGTGTCGACGTAGGCGTGCCTGCCGTCGGGACTGGTCGCGAGGCTCCGGGACTCGCCGAATTCGGGCACCGGGTTGTTGAAACGGTCCGGCTGCCGGATCGACACGTAGTCGGTCAGGACGACTTCACCGGGTGGGATCGCATCCATTTCCACTTCCGGGACCGCATCCATTCCCACTTCGCCGTTTTCGGCGTCGTCGGGTCGCGGCCGCCATTCGACGGAGTAAGCGAGATCGGTACAGAACACGTCCACCGCGGCAGGCCCGTGACGGACGCCGGCGAGCCCGCACCGGTTGCCCGATGGGAACGGAGAAAACCCTGGGAATTCGCCGAAGCCGCCGAAAACAACATGCTCCGCCAAAGTCAACCGGAGCGTTCCCAACGGGCTCGGATCGGCGGCATCCGCTTCCAGGTCGAAGACCGTCGCGGTCTGGCCGCCTTCGTGGAAGACGAACAGGCGCCGGTCGTCGCCGGTGACGGCCAGGGCTTCCAAGCCCGGGAGCGGGGTCCCGCCCCTGGTGACGTCGGTGAGCATCCCGGTTTCGGCGTCGCGTTCGAAGACGTGCAGGGAATGGGACGTCCCCGCGTAGACGTGACCGCCGCCGTTGGAGAGCAGAGCCCGGCTCAGGCCGGGAACCTGCACGGTCTGGACGTGCGGCAGTTCGCCCGGAGTATCCAGCGCCAGGACCTGCAACTGGCCGGCGCCGGGAAGAATCGCGTGCAGGAAGGAGCCTCCTCCATCCATGAAGGCGTCGCCGAAAACGCCGGCGCCGCACTCGCCGGTGTCCGGCACATCGCCGGTGACCGGAATCGTCCCCTCGTCCTCGAGTTCCCTCCGGGTCTCATCGAGAGGGGCGAAACCGCGCCAGGTCCCGCAGCGATGGGCGTAGAGCCGGTCCCGATGCGGGTCCCAGATCAGCGAACTGCCCTCCAGGCCGTCGTCTTCCAACAACTGGACCGAAGTCAGGCCGCCGGTCCCGGAGTCGCGTTCGAAGACTTGCAGCCCCAGCTTCGACACTGCGTACAGAGCCGTGCCGCCGTCGTTCAAGGCCAGGCCGGCGGGTCCCCGGAGCCGCAACGAGGCGCCGCTGGGGTCCCGGTCTCCGTCCGTCAGCCGTCCGGCGTACTTGAGCCAGACCGGAGGATCGGTCTCCTCCCAGTTCAGGGTGAAATCGCCGCCCATGGAGGCGCCGCGGGCTCCCAATCGAATCGTGTAGCGGCCTCCCGCCTCAGCGCGGAAGACGACCTCGACGGCCTCGGACTCGATCGCCGCGGGCTGGTCACTGTTCCTGACGAACTCGATGGAACCGGAGCCGTCGTCGCGGTCCCGGTACACCGCGAGCACGTTGAGACTATAGGGATCGTCCAGCCAGAAGCGGTACCAGCCCGCCGCGGGAGCTTCGTAGGTCCACCAGAGGGAAGAGTGGCCCAGGAGCGCACTCCGTTCCCCCCGCTCGGTGGTGGCAAAGCGATTCGATTCGGCGACGGATCCCGACGCGTCCTCCAACGGCGCCGCGGCGGCCAGGTCGTCGTTGCCGGGAGCGGGCCCCCAGGTCACCGGGGCGGCCGCCCCGGTCAGCAAGTAGGCTTCCAGGCTTCGCGCCGGAAATCCGGCCGCGATCCAATACCGATGCCCCGCCGTGGCTTGAAAAACGAAATCGGACGGAACCTCGTGGGGACGATTCTGCGCCACCAGTTTCAGATCTTCCATGGATGAGCCGGAGAATACGGTCACCCGTAAAGCCGAATAGGTGAGGGAATCTTGCAGCCTCCAGGTGTAGCGGCCGTCCTCCGGGGCTTCCCAAACCCACCACCGGGTCCGCACCCCGGTCTCCAGGGGCTCGCCCGGGTCCACCGTCGACGCGGGGCCGGTGGTCATCAGGAATTGGGACGAGGGGACGCTCTCCAGCGGGGTCGCGCCGATCCATTGATCGTTGTCGAGGACGGCGGCTCGCGCCAATGCTTCCCATCGCAACTGGTAGGGACCACTGGGCGCGCCGGCGCCGGGTGAGGCGACCGCGATGCGGTATTCGTTGCCGGCGGCCGCGGGGAACGAAGCCTGCAAAAGGGGAAAATGGGAAACCAGCCGAAGGGCCGCAATGCCGTCCCCCTCGAATACGAACACGCGCTTCGCGGGGCCGCTGGAGAAGCCCCACCAGCCGTCGCCGGGTGCGGTCCAGCGATACCACGTGGTGCCCGCGTCGATGCCGAACCACTCGCCCGGCTCCAGGGTGGCGCCCTGGCTGCTGCCGTCGACGACGCCGCTGGCGCCCTCCAGCAGGGCGGCCCGGTCGAAGTCGTCGTTGACCGGGCGGTCCCCCTGGGACCAACGGAGGTCGACGACGGTGCCCCGCCGCATGTGGCTCACCCGGACCCGGTAGGTCTCTCCCTGGTCGGCGAAGAAGAGCGCACCCCACTGATCCGAGGCGACCCGTTCCAGACCCGAGATGGCGTCGCCGCGAAATACGTCGACGCGATCGTTGCGCTCGGCCCCGGTCCCGTCCGGCGGGTTGAGGTTGAATCGGACCGCACCGTCTGCCGGCGCCGTCCACCGGTACCAGACCGAACCGGCGGGCCGGCCCTCACGGGCGCCGAACAGCGGTTCTCCCGGTTCCGGCGTGGCCAGCAACAGGTCCACGGTTCGGTACCCCCGTCCTCTTCCGATGACGGCGGCCGCGGCGAAGTCGTCGTTGGCGGGGCGCCGGACCTTCCCGGAGCCGGCGGTTCCTCCGGGTGCGACGTCCACCGGAGCGGACGCTCCCCTGGCGTTCGAGGCGCTCGCCCTGAAGTAGAGGCGGGCCGGCTCCCCGTATTCGGCCGACGAAACCGTGAACCGGACTTCCTGGGTCTCGCCGGCGCCGATCTCACCGAGCGGGATCGACGAGCCCAGGGGGATCGGCGAACCCAACAGGATCGGCGAACCGCCAGGGACCGGCGAAACGGGTGGAACGGGCGGACCTGGAGGCGCCAATGCGCCCGATTGCGGGTTGGGGACCGTGGATTCGATTTCATCCGACAGGTCGACCCAGATGCCATCCTCGCGGGACACGGCCATGGAGTGGATTCGGATCTGTCCGCACCCCGGGCCCTCGCCGGTATCCCGGCAATCCAGGTGCAGCCGGGTCCCGGCCGCCACGTACTCGTCCGCGGTCACCGTCACGGTCAACTCCTGCTCCTCGTTCCCCGCGAGGAGGGTCCGGTCGGTTGCGACCGCCAGTTTCGGGGTGGACTTGCCCCGGATCACCGTCCAGGCCAGCGCCGCCCGGGGAGGGGCCGTGTAGACTCTCCGCGCCACCACTTTCGCCCGATAGGTCCCGGGTTGTGGATTCCGGAGGATGATCCACTCCACGTTGTCCACGCGCGACGCGGAAGACTGCTCCCCGCACGCGGCCTCTTCGCAATCGCCGTCCCGATCCAGCCACAGGTCCAGATCGTTCAACACCGTGCTGGCGATGGCGTCCGCCGGCGGCTCGTCCCAGGTCATCACCAGGTCGAGGCGGCTGGTTCCCGCCGGCACCTCGATGTCCTGGTGGGCGTACTCACCCTCCTGCAATTCCGAAATCGCGCCGCCGCCGATCCAGCCGCCCGACCCATCCCGGCTGAGGGCGCTGGTGCGGGCCGAAACCTTGCCCAGGCCGTACTGGGCCTGCACGGGCCCCGGTCCGCCGGTATTGGTGGAGGGGAAGGCGTCCGGAGCGTCCAGCCAGGCGTCGGGCCGGATGGCCCCGGCCATGAGCCGGGCCCGGGCCAGAGCGGGATGGTCCCGGTGCTCCGGGGCCGCATCCATCAACAGGGCGGCCACCCCCGCAACCGCGGGAGAGGACATGCTGGTGCCGCTGATGGCCCGATACTCGCCGCGGCTTCCGCCGCCGCGGGCCGAGTGCACGCGGACGCCGGCGGCGACCACCTGAGGCGCCAGGCGTCCGTCCGCCGTGGGCCCGTGGCTGCTGAACGGTGCGATGTCGCCGCTGTCCAGAGTCGCCCCCACGGCGAGGGAGCTCTTGGCGGCTCCGAAATCGGAGAAGCCGTCGATGCTCTCGTTGGACTGGGCGACGACGTACAGTTGGCGGTGTCCCCAGACGATGGAGTCGAGCTTGCGTTCGCTGAATCCTCTGCCCTCGAAACGCCTGGAGGAACCGCCCAGACTCATGTTGACGATGAGAGGCTTGAGAGGTTCGGGCGGCTTGCCCGGCTCGGCGCACTCCGTGGCCTCGGACAGGAAGTCCATCCCGCGAAGGATCGAGTCCGCCGAACCGAAGCCGAAGCTGTTGAGCACTCTGGCGAAACGGATGTGCCTCACCGAAGGCGCCATGCCGGCGAAACGGGGCTGGACGGACCCGTTGCCGACCATGGTCCCGGTGACGTGGGTCCCGTGCAGCCCCGCATCGATCCACAGATCCGCGGCCTCTTCGGGAGGAGAGCCAAAGAAGGAGAACCAGGCGAAGTTGGCGCCGCAGATGCTCTCCCGGTTCGACGCGATGTCCAGGTGATTGATGTTGAGCCCCGTGTCCATGACGGCGATGGGGACGGAAGCGCCGCCCATGCCGGAGAAGATTCCCGGAGTGCCGCCGTAGGTTCGCAGGACGTCCGCGCCCATGGCGGGGACCGACGTGTCGTGGGCGGGCCGGACGATGCCGACCGGCTCGATGGCCAGCACGTAGTCCGCGGCCGCGATGGCCTCCACCCGGCCGTAGGAAAGGTTGGCCGCGTAGGCCCGCAGATCCGGATCGAAACGGCCCACCACCGCGCCCAGGTCCTCGAGTTCCCGCCGCCACCGGCCGTCGGGATCGTCCACCATCAGGGTGATGAAGAAGGGCG
Source organism: Acidobacteriota bacterium (assembly GCA_965116695.1). Lineage (GTDB taxonomy): Bacteria > Acidobacteriota > UBA6911 > RPQK01 > JAJDTT01 > JAJDTT01. The sequence continues at coordinate 3,700,851 of OZ220706.1, read as the reverse complement.
CCTGATCGTAAAGGGACGCTTCCGGCAATTCGCGGGCGAACGCCGGCGGGAGCTTCCGCTCCGGAGGGACGGCTCCCAGACCGTCGACTTCCGGCAGGGCCGCGATCTCGTGCAACAGCGCCGTGTCGCCAGGCAATTCGGCGCGGACCAGGTTGCCCGATGAGCCCAGGGCGGTCGCGCCGTACCTTTCCAGGGATGCCGCCACGTCGTTCGGTCCCGCGTCCCGGGCCGCACGGACCCAGCCGAAGGACCAGTCACGTCCGGCGGCGGACGCCTGGTCGACGATGGTTTCGATGGAAGCGGCCGAGTTCAGCCAGTCGGGTCCGGGACTTGACCGCTCGTCCCCGGCTTCGGCGCCGGCTGAGATCCGGGCCCGGGGCATCTCCCCCTGGTAGGAGACGAAGGAATACCCTTCGGGCGGCGAAGGAACCGTGTCCTCCGCCGACTCTTCGACGGCGGCCGGTGATTCGGAAGTTCGGGGAGCGGCCTGAATCTCGGGCGGCCGGACGGTTCCCCCGCTTTCGGCTTCGATCCGGGCCATGGCGGTGCGGGTCGCCGCGGCCTCCCCGGTCAGCAACGCCTCCTGCCGTTCGCCGGGCTTCTGGTAGTAGGCGATCAGCCCCGCCAGGATTGCGGCAACGGCCACCGCCGCCAGGGCTCGAATGGATCTCTTTTTATTGGTCCACATCATCAACCTGCCTTTTCGCAATCATGCGTCCCGGGCGTCCACGCCGCCGGCGACGGCGACGAACCGCACCTGTCCTGCCCGCTCGGTGAGCGGGCCGGCCTTGGCGTCATGTTTCGTCCTCCGCCGACGTTATGCACTTGCAGAACAATCAGCGTAACAAAAGGAACAATGCAGGGGAGGTTGCCGGTCGCCCGGCAGGAGGGGAATTCTGGTCCGCCACTCCTCGGTGTTGCATTGCGAGTCCGCAGGTGGAAAGCGTGAAGGGGACTCCGTCCCGCTAACCCCTGGTCGGCGGTAAGAAAACCGCCGCTCCATTCGGCGCGTAAAACACGCCGATCCAAGTCGGCGCCTGAAAGACGCCGCTCCCTAGAAAGCGGCCGCTCCGCAGATTTCGCGGATCATCCGCCGATAGATCTCCACCGCTTCCTGGAGCTGCTCGATGGAGATCCACTCTCCCACGGTGTGGGCCTGGACGATGTCGCCGGGACCCAGGACCACCAGCTCGTCGACCTGGTCCTTGATCCAGATGGAGTCGGTCCCGTAGGGGACGGTCTTGGGCTTCCGTCCGCCGCTGGCTTGGGACGCCAACTGCACCAGGGCAGCGTCGGGGGAAACGTAGAAGGGACCCTTGTGCTTGGTCTCCACCTCCAGGCCATGGGCTCGGGCCCGGCCGGCGACGATCTCCATCAGTTCCCGGCTCTGGTCGCCGGGCATGGGCCGGAATCCGATCTGGCAGGTGCAGCGGGCCGCACTCACGTTGGGGCGGGTGCCGCCGTCGTCGAAGACCATGTTGAAACCGTTGGTGGGCGGATTGAAGTCCTGGTTCCGGTAGCGCGGGTCCCGCTTCACCTCCTTGGCCAGCTCGGCCATCTCAGCGAGGAACGGAGCGATCAGAAAATTGGCCGAAGTGCCGAGATCGGTGCTGGTGTGGGCGGCTTTCCCCCGGGCCGTGGCGATGACCAGGACCCCTCCCTTGTGGGCGTAGACCGGCCACAACCGGGTCGGTTCGGCCACCACGGCGTAGCGGGGCCGGGCTTCGTTGAAGAACCGGGATTCCCGGACGACCTGCTTGGCGCCGCCTCCGCCCACTTCCTCGTCGGCGGTGGCCATGACCAGGACCGGCTGCTTCAGTTCCTTTTCGTCCACGGCCGCGGCGGCAGCCATGGTGGCCGCCAGAGGCCCCTTCATGTCGCAGGACCCCCGTCCGGAGATCTTTCCGTCTCCCACCGCCGGGTCGTAGGGGTCCCAGTCCTCTTCCTGTCCCGGCACCGTGTCGGTGTGGGAGAAGAAGGCGAGGCCTCCCGTTCCCGATCCCTTCCGGCCGACGATGCTGACCTTGGTCTCCCCGTTCTCGTCGACGTAGTCCAGGCGTTCGGTCTCGAAGCCATGCTCTCGAAACCGCTCCTCCACCAGGTCGGAGATCAGGGCATTGCTCCAGCGGCTGACCGATTTGATGGCGACGAGGTCCCGGGTCAGAGAGACGGGGTCGAGCTTCATTCGAATTCCTCCTGAGGAGGGGCGGTTTTCAATCGCCCGTTCTTTGGTCGCCGGCATGTTACTCGGGAGTCCGGCGGTTTGGAAACCGCCGCTCCCATTGCCGTCAGGCGAGGATCTCGTGGACGAGCCGGGCCGGATACTGATCCGTGAGGCGCTCCTCCAGGCCGTGGCGCCGGTAGACCAGGTCCCGGTGGTTCAGGCCCAGCAGGTGCAGGAAGGTGGCATGAAAGTCGTGGACGCTGACCCGGTCCACGGCGGCCTTGTGGCCGATGTCGTCGGTGGCGCCGTGGACGTGGCCGGCCTTGACTCCCCCTCCGGCCATCCAGAGGCTGAAGCCGTCGGGACCGTGGTCCCGGCCGGCGGCGCCGCCGTCTCGAACCTGGGAGATGGGCATGCGGCCGAATTCCCCTCCCCAGATGACCAGCGTGTCGTCCAGCAGCCCGCGCTGCTTCAGGTCGCGAACCAGGGCGGCGGACGGCTGGTCGGTCTTCCGGCAGCAGTATTCCAGCTTCTTCTTCAAGTCATTGTGATTGTCCCAGATCTGGTACTCGATGAAGATCTGGACGAAGCGCACGCCCCGTTCCACCAGCCGCCGGGCCAGCAGGCAACGCCTCCCGTAGGAGGCGGTGGCCTCGTTGTTGAGACCGTACATCTCCTTGGTGGCCTCGCTCTCCCGGGAGAGGTCCAGCGCGTCGCTGGCGGCCAACTGCATGCGGGCGGCCAGTTCGTAGGAGGAGATCCGGGCGGCCAGGTCGGGCTGCCACGGACGCTCCATGCGATGAGAGTGGTCCAGGCTGCGCAACAGCGACCGTTCGGCTTCGATCAGAGGATCGGGCAGCCGCTCCCTGGGGTTCAGATTGAGCACGGCCGGGTCCTTCTCCCGGAACCGCGTGCCTTGATACATGGGAGGCAACCAGCCCGACTGCCAGTTCTGAATTCCGTTGACCGGCAGGTTCTTGTCTTCCAGTACCACGTAGCCGGGCAGGTTCCGGTTCTCGGTGCCCAGGGCGTAGGTCACCCATGCCCCCATTGTGGGCCGGCCGGTAATGGTCCGGCCCGTGTGGAAGAGGTTGATGGCGGGCTCGTGATTGAAGTGCTCACTGTACATGGACCGGACCAGGGTGATGTCGTCCACGATGGTGGCCGTATGGGGCAGGAGCTCCGACAGCTCCATCCCGCACTTCCCGTGCCGGGAAAACTCCCAGTAGGACGGCATCAGAGTGCCCACCTGATCCATGTTTTCGATCTGGTTGAGCAGGTCCCGGGGGGCGGCGCCTCCCGCCATTCGAGCCAGGGCCGGCTTGTGGTCGAAGAGGTCGACCTGGCTGGGGCCGCCGTTCATGAACAGGTGAATGACCGACTTGGCCTTCGGCTCACGGTGGGGGGCCTGAGGGGTCAGGTCGATCCGGGGCCGGCCCTGGCCGGGGCCCGGCGAACCCGGAAGATCCTGCTGCAGAAGCCAAGCCAGGGCCGCGCCGTGGACTCCGTCGCCGAGACGGGAGAAGAAGTCCCGCCGGGAGCCGCGGAATTTCGGTCCGAAATGGGTCATGGGATGTCTCGCCCGGTCAGTCAATATACAGAAACTCCGCCGAATTGAGGAGCGTGAGGGCCACCGAGCTCAGCGCCGACCAGCGGGCCCCGGGCCCCCGGGGCGCCGGATCGTTCTTCCGTTCGAGGTGGCTGCGCCACTCCCGCTGCAGGCGTTGCAGCGACTTCTCGATGCGCCGGCTCTCCCCGGATGTGGGGAAACGGCTCAGGACCTCCAGGTAAAGACCCTCGATCTGCCCCGCCGTGTTTCCTGGAGACTGGTCCATGAGTCGCCCGGCCAGGTAGCGGGCATGGCCGCGCATCAGCTCTCCGTTGATGAGCTGCAGCGCCTGCAACGGGACGTTGGACTGCTGGCGCTGGCCGCAGTTGGGGATCATCACCGGATAGTCGAAGGCCTCCAGGGAAGAGACGGGCATGCGGCGCCGCTTGAGCAGGTAGACGGCCCGCCGCCACCCGCCCCGGGTCGATTCGGGCACGACTTCGCCGCTGGATTCCTCCTTCAGGTGAACGGGGATTCCGAAGGGAGTCGGGTCGAGGCGTCCCGTGACCCGCAACACCGAATCGTGAATGGCTTCGGCGTCCAAACGCCTCAGGGACATCCGGGAAAAGAGCAGGTTGTCGGGGTCCTGTCGGCTCGCCCCGGGGCCGACCCGGGACGTCTGCCGGTAGGCCGCCGAGGTCATGATCAGCCGGTGCATGGCCTTCATGCTCCACCCCCGGTCCTCGAACTCGGCCGCCAGCCAATCCAGGAGTCGCGGATGTGACGGCTGGGACCCGGTCCTGCCGAAGTCCCCCGGGGTGGTGACCAGTTCCCGGCCGAAGTGATGGCCCCAGATTCGATTGACCTGCACCCGCGAGGTCAGAGGGTGCCCCCTCTGAGTCAGCCAGCGGGCCAGACCCAGGCGGTTCCCGCTGGTGTCCCGGCCAGCCGGCGGAAGCGGCCGGTAGGGCTCCAGGCCGTTGCCGGACAGGACGCGGGGCACGCCGGGGTACACCCGTTCCGCCACCGACCGGGCTTCGCCCCGGTTCAGTCGATAGGCGGGGGAGGGCTCTCCTCCCATGTCGTAGAGCGCCCGGATGCCAGGCAGGGTCCGGTACTTGGTCTTGTCCCGGAAGTTGGTCTCCGAACCGTACTTGGAGTTCTTGATGTGCTCGATGTCCGTCTGTAACTGGCCCGCCGACTCCTTGAATTCGGGGAACTCGTCGCCGAGGGCAGTGTAAGTCGGTTCCACGACCTCCTTGAACTTCCGGGCCAGAAAACGCTGCAGGCTGGTCCACTTCCCTTTCGGCGTTCCGGCGATGGTTCTGAGATCCGCCTGCAGGTTGGGAGGAAGGGCGTCCAGCGCCTCGTTCCGGAATTTCTCCTTGTAAGGCCGCGCTTTGTCCTCCAACTCCTTTTCCAGTTTCCGGAGCTTGACCTGGAGGGGGGCGTTGTGGGCCTCGATCTCCTTGAGGTCCGCCTCCAACGCGACGCGCAGGACCCTTTCGGTGGGCGGGCGCCAGTCGTAGGGGTCCAGCGCGGTCTGGAGGATGGCGGCCAGGCTGTAGTACTCGCGCTGACTCAGGGGATCGTACTTGTGATCGTGGCAGCGGGCGCAACCGACGGTCAGGCCCAGAACCGACGAGCCCAGGACCTGAAGCTCGTCGGCAATGATGTCCATCTTGTCCTGGAGCGACCGGTTGGGCTGGTTGTAGGTCCCGTCGGGTGTCAGCCGCAGGAAACCGGTCGCGGCCAGGACGTCCACCAGTTCCTGGGTGACCCTCTCCTGTTTCCTGTAGTCCACCAACTCGTCGCCCGCCAGTTGCTCCGTCAGGAAACGGTCGTAGGGAGTGTCGCCGTTCAGCGCCCGGATGACGTAGTCGCGATAGCGCCAGGCATGGGGGCGGACCTTGTCCTCGTCGACGATTCCCTCGGAATCGCTGTATCCGGCCAGGTCCAGCCAATACTGGGCCCAGCGCTCTCCATAGGCGGGAGAGTCCAGCAGTCGGTCCAGAAGCCGCTCGTAGGCTCCTGGCTCCCGGTCCTCCAGGTAGTCCAATACCTCCCGGGAGGTGGGAGGCATCCCGGTCAGGTCCAGGTAGGCCCGGCGCAACAGGACCAGCGGCTCGGCCTCGGGAGCGAAGCCCAAACCCTTGGACTCCAGCTGTGACAGCAGAAACAGGTCGATGGGATTGCGAGCCTGTTCCGGATGGAGGACCCGGGGCAGCGCCGGCCGCCGGGGGGACCGAAAGGACCAGAACTCCTTGTCTTCAGGGGCCAGGGAACGGTCCGCGACGGATTCCGCCCCGGGTGGATCGATCCGGGCGCCGGCCAGAATCCACTGCCTCAGGACTTCCACCTCGGCCGTGGTGGGCGGCCGGATCTCGTCCAGGGGAGGCATCTCCTGGGAGACGATGCGGGAATAGAGCAGGCTCCGGCCCGGGTCCCCGGGGACGAGGGCCGGCCCCGATTCGCCTCCCCGGAGCCGGGCGGCGCGGGTCCGCAAGTCCAGTCCCGCCTCCTGCTTGGCCTTGCCGTGACAGTTGACGCAGTGCATCTGAAAGATGGGCAGCACGTCCTTCTCGGTATAGAGCCGGCCACCCGTGTGCGCGCCCTGCGCGTCGATCCAGAACCGGATGGCCCCGATCTCTTCCCGGGACAGGTTGACGTCACCCGGCGGCATGGCGCCCGAGACCAGCTTGGAGACCAGCAGGCTCCGGTCCGAGGCTCCCGGCACCAGGGCGGGTCCCGACTTTCCGCCGGCCAACATGGACTCGATTCTGTCCAGGTGGAGGTCCCCCTGGGGAGAGGCGCCGCTGTGGCACTGCAGGCAGGTCCTCTCGAATATGGGGAGAATGTCCTTTTCGAAGTCGGAGGCGTCGGACCGGGAGGCCAAAAGCACAGATCCGAGGGTCAGGCAGGCCAACGGCGTCAGCCAGAGGTTGCGTAACATGCTGTCGTCTCGCTGGTTTCAAATCTACACTGGAAAACGCTTTCCGGGCAACCGAAGATGAGTGATGAACCAAGGGAGCGGCGTGTTTCACGCGCCGGCCTGGAGCGGCGTCTTTCAGGCGCCGCCTCCTCCAATGTGACAACATCGCGAAAGAACACTGGGCGCCCAAAGGACGCCAATCCAATGGGCGACTGGAAAGTCGCCTCCTGTGCTAGCTTGTTTCCCGCCATGAGAAAGCTCTCGCCGCTGGCCGGATCGATGATGGCGGTGGCCCTGGCATGGGGCGCCGCCTGCACACCCGCCCGGGTTCCCCTGATCTCGACCGGGCCCCTCCGCGACCTGGTCCGGATTCCGCAGGACGCCGCCATCTTTTCCGAGAGTGGGGACCGTCCCATCCTCGAAGTCGACGAGGACCGGCTCAAGAAGTTCGAAGCCTACTGGTACGGGCCCTGGGAACGGACCGGGCCTGCGGCCTGCGGGGAGGCGGCGTTCGGCTGGGCCGCCGAATCGTTCACCGGCAAGCCGGTCTTCGGTCCCAATCTGCTGCGGCTCTCCGCCTCGCAGGTGGAAACCGTCGTGGCCAATGCGCGGCTCGACGAGTATCCCAGCCGGTCCGAGTATGGGATCGCCGTCCGCAACACCTCCCTGCGCGCGTTGCCTTCGGCCGAACCCTTCTATTTCGACTTCCGCGAGGCGGGTGAAGGGTACCCGTTCGACTACAACCAGAATTCGGCGGTCTGGGCGGGGACGCCCCTTTTCCTGACTCACGTCTCCAGGGACGGACGGTTCGTGGGCGCCGAATCTCCCTACACCTGCGGTTGGATCGATGCGCGGGACGTGGCGACCGTCGACGAGGAGTTCCGGGCCGCCTACCGGAGTCCCCGCCTGGCCGCCCTGCGGCGGGACCGGATCCCCATCTCCGGGGATCCCGGCGGGTTCCTCTTCGAGGGCCGGATCGGCATGCTGCTGCCCGCGGCGGACGGAGACGAAACGGGCGTCGTCCGCCTGTTGGCACCCGTGGCTGACGAGAGCCGCCGCGCGGCCCTGTCGCAGGTCCGGCTGGCGGAGGACGACGCTGCGCCGATTCCATTTCCGTTCTCCCAGAACCGGCTGGCCGAGCTGATCAACCAGATCATGGGTCAGCCCTACGGCTGGGGCGGCCTGGGCGGGCACCGCGACTGCTCCTCCACGATTCTGGACATCTTCACGCCCTTCGGCCTTCCTCTTCCGCGCAACTCCAGGAGCCAGGCGGGCGCGGGAAAGAAGGTGGACCTCTCCGAACTATCCGCAGACGAAAAACGAATGCGAATTCTGGAAGCGGCGGTCCCCTTCCGCACGCTGCTGAACATTCGGGGCCACGTCATGCTCTATCTCGGAGCCTTCCGGGGCTCGCCGGTGGCGTTTCACACCATCTGGGGACTGCGGACGGCTACCAAGGACGAGTCGAGCTCGGGGCGGTTTCTGATCGCGAAATCGGTCATCACCGGATTGTCGCCGGGAATCGAGATCAGGACGTTGTCCCGGAGCAGGGGCGACCTGCTGGACCGCATCGACTCGTTTACGCTGCTGGGAGAAGAGTAGGCGCCCGATTCCGCGGCGCCCGGTCAGGTCCGGCCATCCGGGCCGGGTTTGAGTTCAAGCGGCGGTGCCGCGGCCATTGCGGACGAGGAAATCCCGCAGCATATCCAGCCCTCCTTCGACCCGGCCCGTTCGGTCGCGGAGATCTCCGAACTGGCGATCCACATGGTCGCGGAGATCTCCGATCCGGTCATCCACGTGGTCGCGGAATTCGCCGAAGCGCCGATCCATATGATCGCGGAGATTGCCGACCTGACTATCCCCATGATCGCGGAGATTGCCGATCTGGTGATCCACGTGGTCGCGGAATTCGCCGAAGCGCCGATCCATATGATCACGGAGATTGCCGACTTGCCGATCCACATGGTCGCGGAGATTGCCGATCTGGCTATCCACACGGTCACGCAAGTCGCTCATGTCCGCTCGCAATTCGCCGATGTCCGCTCGCAATTCGCCGATGTCCGCTCGCAGTTCGCCGCGTACGGAACGGATGGATCGGACCAGGTACAAGAATCCGCAAACCAGAATCGCGGGAGTGATCCACTGGGCAAGGTCAGGCGCCATCGTTTCCTCGCAGAATCAAGAATAACATCCGGGACGGGCTCCTCAAACATGGAGGAATGGGCGATTGGAAATCACCCCGCCGCCGTCCTCGATCTTCTGATATCCCAAACGGCGCAATTCGGAAAAACGCGAAAGTCGGCGTCCAAACGATATAGAATGTTCCAAACCAAGAGGAGCGGAACCTTGAGAGTATTCGGGATAACGGCCTTCCGTTTCGTCGCCGCACTGGCGGGGTCGGCCGCGCTGCTGACCTTGCAGGCGGTGCCGGGAACCGCGGGGCCGGGGGCCAAGGCAGCAGAGACGGCGCCCGCCGTGGACCGCACGGTCGACTTTCAGACCGACGTCCTTCCCATATTCGAGGCCAGTTGCTTCAAGTGCCACGGACCGGCCATGGCCATGGGCGGACTCCGGCTGCACACCCGTTCGGACCTGCTGGCTGGCGGGGACAAGGGCGCCGCCGTGCTGGAGGGGAACGGCGCCGGCAGCCGGCTGATCCGGCTGGTGGCGGGCTTGGACGACTTGAAGATGCCCCTGGACGGGGAGCCCCTCAGCCCGGAGCAGGTGGGGGTCTTGAGAGCCTGGATCGATCAGGGAGCCGTCTGGGGAGCGGCGGCTCCCAACCCCCGAACTCCGGACGGAGCAGAGGCCCAGGCGGCTCACGTCGACCTCCATTGGGCTTTCCGGCCGGTTCGGCAGGACCCGCCGCCCCGGATCGCCGACAGCAACTGGATTCGGAACGACATCGACGCCTTCGTTCTGCAACGGCTCCGGAGCGAGGGGCTGGAACCCGCTCCCGAGGCCGGCCGGTCCACTCTGATCCGGCGACTCTACCTGGATCTCCTGGGCCTTCCTCCCACGCCGGCTCAACAGGAACGTTTCCTGAGCGACCGGCGGCCCTACGCCTACGAGCGGCTGGTCAACCGGGTGTTGTCGTCGCCCCACTTCGGGGAGCGCTGGGCCCGCCACTGGCTGGACCTGGCCCGCTACGCCGACAGCGACGGTTTCGAGAAGGACAAGGTCCGGCCCCATGCCTGGCGCTACCGCGAGTGGGTCATCGAGGCCTACAACCGCGACCTGCCCTACGACCAGTTCGTGGTGGAGCAGTTGGCAGGCGACCTGCTGCCCGACGCCACCGTGGAGCAGAAGACGGCCACCGGATTCCATCGCAACACGCTCACCAACACCGAGGGAGGCGTGGACCCGGAGGAGTACCGGGTAGAGCAGGTGGTGGACCGGACCGACACCACGGGCCTGGTGTTCATGGGGCTCACCGTGGGCTGCGCCCGCTGCCACTCCCACAAGTACGACCCCATTTCCCACCGGGAGTACTATCAGCTCTTCTCTTTCTTCAACACCGGAATCGAGAAGAACATCCCCGCCCCGCTCCCCCGGGAACAGGTGGCCTACCGGTTGGCGTCCCGCCAGTGGGAGCGGGAGCATGAGAAGCTGCTGGCCGCCCTGGCGGAGCAGCGTGCGGAGCTGAAGGAGAAGCTGGAGGGATCCCGGGAGCTGGCCCTCTGGGAGAAGGGTTTGGACCACACTCCCGTGGAGTGGATTCCGCTGGACCTGTCCGGCTACGTGGCTGCCGGGGGCGCCGAGTTCAGCGAAGACGACACCGGCGCGCTGCTGGTGAGCGGCAACAACCCCAGGAAGGACCGCTACACGCTGGTGGCCAACATCGAGCTCCGGGGCGTCAACGCCGTCCGGCTCGATTTCCCGACGCATGAGTCGCTGCCCTCGGGCGGTCCCGGACGATCACCGGAAGGAGATTTCGTCCTCTCCGAGTTCAAGATCGGCGACGCCCGGCTCTCGGACCCGGTCAATCCCACCGCGATTCCGGTGGAGCGAGCCTATGCCGGCGCCTCCCGGAAGGGGTTCGAGATCGAGAAGGCCGTCGACGGAGATTCCAAGACCGGTTGGGGCGTGAACGGTCCCCTGGGGCCCAACCGGGCTCGACAGGCGGTCTTCGTGACCTCTCAGAGCCTGGGGCGCTACGGCGGATCGTCACTCACCCTGACCCTGGAGCAGCTCCACGGCGACAGCCGCAACATCGGCTCCCTGAGGGCCTACGTGACCCAGGCGCCGCGGAAGGACCTGAAGCAGGTCTTCCCCATGACCGTGGAGAGGGCCCTGGCGGTTCCCGCCGGGGAGCGGAGCGCGGAGCAGCAATCCGCCGTCCTCGACTACTACGTGGACCTGAACCCCGAAGTCCGGCACCGGCTGGCGGCGGTGGAGGGACACCGCCGGGCCCGGCCCCGTCCTCCGGGAACCATGGCCCAGACACTGGTGGAGAACCCCGACCCGCCCCGGACCCACATTCACCTGCGGGGAGACTTCCTGAGTCCGGGAGAGGAGGTGTGGCCGAACACGCTCTCGGTCCTTCCCCCGCTCGAGCCGCGCAGCGAGAATCCGGACCGGCTGGATCTGGCCCTCTGGCTGACCGATCCCGCCCATCCCCTCACCGCCCGGGTCGAGGTCAACCGCCTCTGGGAGCACCTCTTCGGCCGGGGACTCGTGGCCACCAGCGAGGACTTCGGCACCCGGGGCGAGAAACCGTCCCATCCCCGGCTCCTGGATTGGCTCTCCCGGGAGTTCGTGGCCGCCGGATGGAGCCGCAAGGACCTGATCCGGTTGATCGCGACGTCGGCCACCTACCGGCAGTCTTCCCACGTCCGTCCCGGGCTCATGGAAAGGGACCCCAAGAACCTGCTCCTGGCCCGGCAGAACCGTTTCCGCGTCGAGTCGGAAGCGACGCGGGACCTCTACCTGGCCGTGGCCGGACTGCTGGAGCCCCGTGTGGGCGGCAAGAGCATCTACCCCCCGCTGCCGGCGGGAGTGGCCGATCTGGGGTACGGAGGGACGAAGTGGCCCGAAAGCTACGGGACCGACAAGTACCGCCGGGGCCTCTACATCTTCTTCCAGCGGACCGTCCCGTACCCCATGCTCATGACCTTCGACAGTCCCGATTCCAACACCTCCTGCGTCCGCCGGATTCGTTCCAACACTCCGCTTCAGGCCCTGACGCTGCTCAACGGACCTCTATTCGTCGAGAGCGCCCGGTCGCTGGGACGGAGGATCCTGGCCGAGGCCCCCTCCGGGGACGCCGATCGGATCGGATTCGCGTTCCGCCTGGCGCTGGCCCGCGACCCGAGCCCCCGGGAAGCCGGGATCGTTCGCCAGTTGCTGGCCGAGCACCGCAGCGTATTCGAGCGGAACCCCGAAGCGGCCGCCGAATTCGCCGGGTCCGAAGCCGGGACGCCGGCCACCGAGACGGCCGCCTGGACCGCCGCCAGCCGAATGATTCTGAACCTGGACGAGTTCCTGACCCGGGAGTGACGACCATGGAAACTCCGGAGAACAGTATGCCGGCTACCCGCCGGGACTTCCTCACCACCTCGGCCAGCGGCCTCGGGACCGCGGCCCTGGCCTCCCTGCTGGCGCGGGAGGGACTGCTCCAGGCGAAGCCCGGTGCGGGCATCGCCAATCCCCTCTTCCCCAGGCAGCCCCATTTCGCTCCCAAGGCCAAGTCCTGCATCTTCCTCTTCATGGCGGGCGCCCCCAGCCAGTTGGACCTCTTCGATCCCAAGCCGAAGCTCATGGAGTTGGACGGACAGCCCATGCCCGAGTCGTTGCTGGAGAAGGTGAGATTCGCCTTCATCCGCAAGGAGACGGCGGTGCTGAAGGGTTCCGGAGCCAGGTTTCAAAAACGCGGCGAGTGCGGCATGGAGATCTCCGACCTGCTGCCCCACATCGCCGGTTGCGCCGACGACATCGCCCTCATCCGGTCGCTGCATACCGAAACCTTCAATCACCACCCAGGCCAGCTCATGATGAACACGGGCGTGCCCACCTTCGGCCGGCCCTCCATGGGCTCCTGGATCAACTACGGCCTCGGGAGCGAGTCGGAGAACCTGCCCGGCTACGTGGTGCTCACGGCCGGCCGGGGAACCAGCGGCGGCGCCTCCAACTGGACCAGCGGATTCCTGCCCACCAACTACCAGGGGGTGTTGTTCCGGAACCAGGGCGACCCGGTCCTGAACTTGACCAATCCCGCGGGACTTCCGCACGAGTGCCAGCGCCTGGGACTGGACCGGCTCCGGCAACTCAATGAGGAGCGTTTCCGGCAGACCCGGGATCCCGAGATCCTCTCCCGGATCGCCTCCTACGAGTTGGCCTTCCGCATGCAGTCGTCGGCTCCCGAGCTCATCGACCTGAGCGGGGAGAGCGAGAAGACGCTCGAGATGTACGGCGTGAACCGGACCGAAGGCAAGTGGAAGGACAAGCCCAACCGGGGCTACCGTCCGGGAGTCTTCTCGACCTACGCTCGAAACTGCCTGCTGGCCCGGCGCCTGGTGGAGCGGGGCGTCCGCTTCGTCAACATCTATCACGCCTCCTGGGACCACCACAGCAACCTGGACAGCGGACTGAGTTTCAACTGCATGATGTGCGATCAGCCGGTGGCGGCTCTGCTGAAGGATCTCAAGCAGCGGGGGCTGCTGGACGAGACCCTGGTGATCTGGGGCGGCGAATTCGGCCGGACTCCCCTGGGCGAGAACCGCGTGGGCCGGGAGCCGAATACGGGCCGGGACCACCATCCGTTCGCCTTTTCCATGTTCATGGCGGGCGGAGGCATCCAGGGAGGCCAGGTGCTGGGAAAAACCGACGACATCGGCTGGAACCCGGTGGAGGATCCGATTCACATCAACGACCTCCACGCCACCATCCTGCATCTCTTCGGCCTGGATCACGTCCGCCTCACTCACCGCTTCCAGGGGCGGGATTTCCGGCTGACCGACGTGGGGGGCAAGGTGGTCGAGAAGCTGCTGGCATGAGCTGCAGTTTCCGCCGCCGACTCCTGGCCGCGGCCGCAGCCGGCGCCGTGATCCTGCTGCCGGGCTGCGCCGCCCCGGAGGAACCGGAGGCGAGGCCCGGCGCAAAACACCGCTTCATTCTCGCCAACGACGGGGGATCGTTGGCGGGCCCCGTGCTGGAAGCTCCCATCGGAGTGGAGGGCCTGGTCAAGCTGGCCATCGATCCGCTCCGGGACACGCAGATCAACACGCTGTTCTGGCAATTGGGAACCGACCCCTACATGGGGACCCCGTCCCACAGGCTCTCGGACTGGTACTCGCACCCGACGGAGGTGGGCTCCGTCTGGGGGGTGGAGAACCCTTCCTTCCACAGCGCCGGACTCTGGCGCATTCGCGAGAACGCGAAACGGTTGATGGAGGCCGGAACCGATCCGGTCGCCGTGGTGGTGGAGCACGGGCGGCGGGCCGGCCTGGAAGTGTTCGTCTGCATGCGGGTCAACGACGTCCACGACAGCCGCCTGGATGGCGGCGTGGAGGACCCCCTCATGTCGCCCGTAAAGCGGCGGCATCCGGATTGGCTCCTGGGTGAGGAAGGCTCCCGCAGGACCGCCTACAACTTCGCTCTGCCCCAGGTCCGGGAGTACAAGCTGGCTCTGGCCCGCGAGGCCATCGGGAATTACGACCTGGACGGCCTGGACTGGGACTTCTGCCGGCATCCCTTTCTCTTTCCCCAGGGCCAGGAAGCGGAGCGTGCGCCCCTGCTGACCGAACTGCTGGGCGATATCCGCCGGGCGCTGGACGAAAAAGGGGAACGGGTGGGCCGCCGGCTCTCCCTCTCGGTCAGAGTGCCCGGCTCTCTGGACGAGGCCCTGGCGCAGGGCATGGACGTGCGGAGCTGGCTCTCGAAGGGGCTTCTGGACATCCTCATCGTCGGCTACCAGCCGGGGAACAAGCATCGCCTCCCGGTGGAGGAATACGTGGAGGCGGCCCGGGGAACCCGCACTCAGGTCGTGGCCCAGGGACTGGGGCTCTTCCAGCAGCCCAGGCCCCTCTCGGCCAAGCTGATCTGGAACGAGAAGGACTACTACACGGCCGAAATGTGCCGCGCCGTGGCCGCGGCCCATTACCGGGCCGGCGCCCAGGGGATCTTCGTGTTCAACAACCACTACCTGCAGGTGGTCCGGGATCGGCAATACGACCGCCTCCCATGGAAGGAGCTGGGCGATCCCCGGGCCATCGACCGCAAGGACAAGCACTACCTGGCGGATCAGAAGACCTGGGGGGCCGGCCGGCTGCCGCTCGACCTGCCGAAGGCGGGGGACGCCGTGGAGATTTCCCTGGACGTGGCGGACGACCTGGAGGCGGCCGTCGAGGAGGGCGTCCTGAAGTCGGCGGCGGTCCGTCTTCTGGTGGACCAACTGACTCCCCGGGACCGGTTGGAGATCACCCTGAACGGCCAATCCCTCGGGGACCCCCACACGCGGCACGTCTTCTTCAACGAGACCTGGCTCGAGTTCGCCGCCGGTCCTCCCCAACTCAAGCAGGGCTGGAACCGGATCGGAGCCGCCGTCCGGGCCCGGAATCCCCAGGTCACCAGCCCCCTCTCCCTCAAAAGCGTCGAGATCCTGGTGGATTACGAGGATTGAGGAACCGCGTGTTTCACGCGGAGCGCCGTGTTTTACGCGGAGCGGCGTGTTTCACGCGCCGATTGGAGCGGCGTGTTTTACGCGCCGATTGGAGCGGCGTGTTTCACGCGCCGCTTCTCCAAAGTAACAACAGTTCCAAGATCACAGGGCGCCTGAAAGACGCCCTTCCAATCGGCGACTGGAAAGTCGCCGCTCCCGCCGCCCCTACGACCTCGCGTCGGAGGCGTCGATCTTCTCGATCCCGCGAGCGTGATCCTTCACCGCTTCCAGCACCAGCGTCCGGCCGGCCAGCAAATCCAGGCTGTGCATGGCCCGGCGCACCTCCTTGTTGGCCTCCCGCTGGCGGGGGTCGGCCTCCTTGCGCATGGTCCGGACGGAGTAGAGCCGCTGAAACGGATAGAAGAGGAGCAACGGCCAGCAGGAACGGCGCCAGAGGTCGGTGGTGGCCCGGGCGATTCGAAAGCCGCTGCTGTGGAGCGCGTACCGAAGCTGGTAGTAGGTCATGGGGTTGATGTGGTCGAAGACGGGAGTATGGACGAACTCGTTCAGAGGGCGGGGGCAAAGGGAATAGAACCCGGTCAGGAAATATTTCAGCCTGGATGCCGAGTTCAGGATGTTGGGCGTCGACAGAACGAGCCTGCCCTGCCACTTGAGGACCCGGTGGCATTCCCGGATGAAGCGGTAGGGATGCTCCAGGTGCTCGATCCCCTCCAGGCAGACCACGTAGTCGAACGACTCGTCCGGCAGGTCCAGGGGACGGTTCATGTCCATTCCCCGGCACTCCACCCCGGCGCACTTGAAAAAACCCGGGTCCAGGTCCGCCGCCACCACCTGGAAACCCATCTCCCGCAGGCAGTGGGAGATTCCTCCCTCGCCGGACGGAATGTCCAGGACCCTGCCCCGGGGCAGCCGTTCCATGAGGTCCAGGACCTTGAAGAAGGTCCGTTCGTGGGCAATGACCTGGTAGCCCTCGGGTTTTTGCCGGGTTCGACTCACGTTTCCCATTTCAGCACCGCCCGGAAGACCGCCTCAAGTTCGGACCATGGAAAACAGGAGAATGGCGCCGGAACCGAACAGGAAGTTGGGACCCCAGGCAGCCAGCAGCGGGGAGAGCAGGCCGTTGGCCCCCATCATGCCGAAGATCCCAAAGGCGCCCCAGTAGCAGATCCCGATGAGCACGCCGGCGGCAATTCCGTAGAGCGCCCCTTTTCGGCCCATGGAGAAGGCAAAGGGAATGCCCAGGATGGCCATGATGGGCGTGACCAGCGGCAGGGAGATCTTGGTGTAGAGGTCGGTCTTCAGGTGGTCCACTTCGAAGCCTCCCTGCTGCAGGTCCCGGATGTACCGGCTCAGCTCCGGGTAGGTCATCTTGCTGGATTCCTTCACTTCACGGGCGAAGTACTCGGGGCCCTCGCTCAGTTCGAAGTCACGGCTCTCGAACCGGATGAAATCCTTTCGATCCGGGTGTTCCAGGTCGCGGATCCAACCCTGGGACAGGACCCAACGGCCGGCGCTCCGGTCCCAGACGGCCTTCTGAGAATAGACGTGCCGTTTCAGCCTTCCCTTCTGAATGTCCAGGTCCAGGATGGAGAGATCGCCGAACAGGCCCCGTTGGACATCGAAGTAGTTGTAGTGGTAGAGGCGTTTCCCCTCTCCGAAGATCCAATTCCGCCCCTGCTGGTAGAAGGTCTGGGCGGGACGGCCCTTGATGATGGTGCGCAGGTTGTCCTGCCGCTGGTTGGCGTAGGGAAGGACGTATTCCTGAAGCACGTAGAGGAAGCTCCCCACCAGCAGAGTCAGTCCCAGCACCGACAGGCTCACGCGGTACACGCTGACGCCGCAGGCCTTGAGCGCCGTGATCTGCCCCGTCTTGTCCAGCAGGCCGAAGGTGACGAGGGTCCCGATGAGGATGGAAAGGGGCACCAGCAACATGAGGATGTGGGGCGCCAGGTAGAAGAAGTAGGAGATCAACAAGCCGTAGGGCCGGCCGTTTTCCAGGACGTCGTCGATGAGATCGAAAAAAGTGAAGAGATAGAAGAGGGCCATCGTGACCGAGAGGGCGAGGAAGGAGTAGAGGAGAAAGATCTTCACCAGATACAGATCGATGACGCGAGCCGCCCTGGGGCGCATCTGGACCAGGCGGGACCGGCGCGGTTGGAAGGCAAAACTGCTTCGAATCCTGGAGAGGACGCCCCGCAACGCCCGGGCGGCCCGGGTGAGCCTCCGGTCCAGTTGAGGGTAGACGTGCCGCCAGCGCAACGGTCTCGCATCCAGGGCGCCGTAGCGGAACACCGCCCAGGCCAGCAATCCCGTCAGCAGGTTGGTTCCCCACACGCCGGCCAGGGGGTGCACCATTCCGCCGCGGGCCAATTCGAAGCCGGTGGCGAAGAGGACATAGTAGGCCAACGCCACCACCACGCTGGCCACCAGTCCGTACCCGCGCCCGCCACGATGATTGCGGGCGCCCAGGGCAACTCCCAGCACGGCAAAGATGAGGGGCGAAACCGCCAGCGCCAACCGCCGGTTCAACTCCAGCCAACTCTGCGCCCGCATGGCCCCCGGATCGCCTCGGATCTCCCGCCAGAGTTGGGGCGGAGCCTTGTCTTCGGGGCGCCGGGGACCGTTCGAGTTCTCTTCCACGGGCGGGAGTTGGAGGGCAAAGTCCAGAACGCGAAACCGGCTCAGCGTCATTTTTTCGGGAGCGTCCCGCGGGGTGTTGTAGCGCAGCCCGTCCTCGAGGTGCAGTTGAATCCGGCGCCTGTCCTCGTCGATCAGGGCCTCTCCGCCCCGGGAAAGAACGATTTCGGTCTCCGCGTCGCTGCCATTGGAGAGAAAGACTCCGTTCCAGAATCCGTTTCTCAGATCCACGTCGGCGGCGTAGAGCACGTATCCCCCCGGCAGCCCTTCGTAGAAGACACGCGGCTTGATCCGGGAAAGCACCGGCTGGACGCCGATCTCATGGCGAAGAGTCTGCAGGCTCCAGTTTCCGGCCGGCAGCAACACCAGCGTCAGCCCCAGCGTGACCAGGCTCACCAGCAACCCGATGTTGACCACATGGCGCACCATCCGGTGGATGCCGATTCCGCAGGCTCGCATGGCAACGATTTCGCTGTCGGTGGAGAGGCGGCTGAATCCGATCAGCGTCCCGATGAGGAAGGAGAGGGGGACGCTGAAGACCAGGATGCTGGGCAGAATCGAAAGCATGGTCCTGGCGACCGTCAGGATGGGAGCGTCGGCCCGGATGAGGAGCTCGGTCAGGCGGCCGAACTCCCGGGTCAGAACGGCGAACGTGAGAAACAGGAGGGTGATCAGGAAAGGCGGCGTGATCTCCTGGTTGATGAGCTTGTTGATCTTGGTCATTGCAGTGGCGCCGCTTGCGGGTCATACATCCCGGGAGCGGTCAATCTACCAAAAAATTAAGGGGACGCCCGGACGAGGAAATGAGGAAAGAGTGAAGACGGACGGGTCGATTACGCGCCGGCGACGCCGGTCGTAGATCTGGGTGGTGCGGGGGTGGGCGTGACCGGCCAGATGCTGGACCTCCTCAAGCGGCACATTCTGGCTCAGAAGGTCCGTGACCACCAAGACGCGAAACGAGTGGGGCGAGAGGATCTCCGGCAGCCCGGTAGCCTTCAGCCGCCGCTTGAGCATCAGCTGCACGGCGAGAGGCGATATGGCCCGTTCAGTCAGCGGACTCCCACGTCGCTCTCCGGCCCGATAAAGAGGATCTGCCTTGGGCGCTTCGCCCAAGCCGCACCCTTCGAGACAGGCCGCGATCCATTCGTCCAGGTCGTGGCGCACGGGAACCTCCCGAGACTTGTCCCTATTCTCCACTCTCCTGGACGCTCGCACTCCTCTTTCTTGCAGTTCCTTGAGCCCATCCGGGCACCAAAATCGCATTGACTCCTGACGGGATTAACCTCACCCGGAGGAGGTCGGCGCCATGAAAATTCTGACGAGCACGAGTAGAGGATGGCTCAGGAACACCACGGCAACGGGGCTCGTCCCCCTCTTGCTTCTCGCGAGTCTGTCAGGCTGCACCGCGAGGCACCTGCCGGACTGGTCCACGGTGCAGGCCGTGAAGCCAAACACCAAGACTGAGGTGACTCTATACAAGGATAGGACGCCCCCGGGAACTGGACAGAAGTTCAGAGGCCGTGTCCTATCGACTACAGACAACTCCGTGACGCTGGAGCTCACAGAGCGCTACTACAGAGACGGACGAATCCGAACCTTTCAGAAATCGGATGTGCGCAAGGTGCTCACCCCTCGCTCAATCGGGGAACGATGGCCAGGATGGGCCGCCTTTTTCACTTCTGCCGCTGTAGGTGCCCTGATTACGGTTCCCGCGGGCGAGCATCTCACGGGAGCAACAAAGGTTCTCGCCACCTTCATTCTGCCCATCCCGATTTCAATCCCTTTCTTCATCGGATCCCACATGGGAAGCATCTACGAAGTCCCGCCTAGGCACAGAGATTCAAAGTGGAGGGACGGCGCGCCGACAGTCGAGCCTAAAAGGCGAACCCTTTCAAGTGAGTCGGAACTCCACACGCCGTGACCATTCCGGGTCTCAGTGAGCCCCTTCCGACGAAAAACTCACATTCGCTGATGCGTACCTCCTACCCTCTGTGGGGATGATCTACGGAGGGCAGTAGACTCTCGCGGAAGGGGGTGCCGTGATGAGATCCCGGAGCTCCTTCTGCGTCCGTTAACTGAAATTAACGGACACCCTGGGGTAAAAGGGAAGATCTCGCCGGTTCTACGGTCCAAGAGAAGCTAGGAGTCTCAGCGAGTCTCGGTCGAATCAAATCCCGAACAAGCGAGACAGGATCTCTGTGGGCGAAGTGGTCATCGCGAAACCGGGATCATCGGCAAGGTCGTAAAGATCCGGGCGCCGGGATCCATCTCCAGGGCGACTCCGGTGAACCTGCCCTCGCCCGGCGCACTGCATCTCACCGCTCCCACGAAGTCTGACGTATCGGTCTCGAACATCTCATCAATGAACTTGGCTACTTGACCATTGGCTGCCAGCGGGACCTCTTTTGCCTCCAGCACGGCACCCTTTCGCATCAACTGGCAGGTCAGCGTCATCGGGTCCGCTTCCAGGTTGCGGATGGCCGCTCCGGTATTGATTCCGCCCGCTTGGCGGCGGGCCGGAAAGATCGCTGCCGGAACTGGTTCGCTGACCCCGACCCCGGCCACGCCGATGGCCGGAGCGTTGAAGCGAAGGACCCCACCGAGCGGCCCGTCAGAAACCACTCTTACCGATCCAACCCTCAACATCCCTTCTCCAGTGGTTGATATCGTCCGCTCGCCCAGGGGCTGGATCTTGGTCCCGATGGTCAAAGCCCCTTCCTCTGTGAGCGCCAGATCGCCCGTCAGATTCACCACTGAGTCTCCGGCGATGGAATTACCCTTCGGATCGTAGAAAAAGAGGCTCGGGGTGGCGGCGGCGGAGGACACGTTCACCAGCACCACCTCGGAAGTGATGGATTCTCCGTTGGCGAAGTGCGCAAAGTTCAGACTCGCTGCCCGCTCTTCGGCCGCCACAGGCACCAGCGGCAGCGTAGTGAAGATCCGATTGCCAGGATCCATCTCCAGGGCCACTCCGGTGAACATTTCACCATCCGGAGCCGTGCAACGAACCGACCCGACGAAGTCCGACGTATCGGTCTTGGTGAACAACTCGTCGATGAACTTGGCCGTCTGTCCGTTGCCGTCCACAGGAATGTCCTTCTCTTCCAATTCCGTCCCGTCTTGCATCAACTGGCAACTCACTACAATTGGGGCTTCTCCCAGATTCCGGATGGCCGCGCCAGTATTGATTCCGCCCCCTTGGCGACGGGCTGGAAAGATGGCGTCGTGGACGGGTTGGCTGGTGCCTACCCCGGCCACCCCGATTTCCGGGATGTCAAAACGCAGGACCCCGCCGATGGGGCCGTCGGCCTCCACCCTCACGGACCCAGTCACCAACTCCCCCCGACCATGGGTCGATATCGTCAGATCCCCTAAGGGCTCCATCTTTGTCCGGACCGTTATTGTCCCGTCCTGCAGACTCTCCAAATCTTCCCCGACATCCACGATCGACTCTGCGGGAATGGGATGCCCCTCTTTGTTGTAGAAGGAGATCGTGGGACGGATCGGCGTGGTCCCCACGTTCATCAACACCAGGTCGGAGGTGATGGCCGCCCCGTTGGCGAAATGCGCAAAGTTCAGACTTGGTGGTGGCGTCAGGACTCGGATCCGGTAGTTGCCAAGATCGACGATGTAGAGTTTTCCCGAGTTGTCCACCGCCACGGCAACGGGAGAGGCCAGTTGCGCTCTGGCCGCCGGTCCGCCATCCCCGGCGTAGCCCGCCACCCCGGTTCCTGCGATTGTGGTGATGGTTCCCGAGGGATCCACCCGGCGAATACGATGGTTGCCGGAATCGGCGATGTAGAGGTTGCCCGAGCTGTCCACCGCCACGCCCGCTGGATAGTTTATCTGCGCCTCGACCGCCGGTCCGCCGTCTCCGCCGTAACCCGGCTCCGTGGTGCCCGCAACGACACTTGCGGTCTCCGTGGCATCCACTCGTCGGACGTGGTCGTTGGAGATACTGGCGATGTAGACGTTGCCGGCCTTGTCCACCGCTATGCCCCCGTCCCGGGATTCCCATGGCTCGTCGAATGGTTCATGGGAGTTTGCGATTTCATTCAAGATCCCCGTAGAATCTACCCGGAGAATCCCGAAGCTAAAGTTACCGGCGATGTAGAGGTCGCCGGAGCCGTCCACCACCACCACTCTCGGACTGGAAAGCCGCGCCTCGATTGCCGGTCCGTCCATATCGAAGCCTGCATCCCCGGTTCCCACAATGGTGGAAATGATCCCGGAAGCGTCTACTCGTCGAATACGGTGGTTGCCGGTATCGGCAATGTACAGAATACTGGCCTTATCCACTGCCACGTCCGAGGGAAATGAGAGTCGCGCCTCGACCGCCCGACTGCCGTCCCCGCCGTAGCCCGGTTCCCCGGTACCGACGATGGTGTCGATAGTCCCCGCAGGATCCACACGGCGGATACGTTGACTGTAGTGCTCGGCGATGTAGACATTGCCAGACTTGTCCACCGCTACTCCGACGGGAAAGTCCAACTGCGCCTCGACCGCCGGGCCGCCGTCTCCGGCATGGCCTGGCTTCCCGGTACCCGCGATCGTGTCAATTTTCCAGCCGGACTCGGTCTGCGTCCAGGCTGTTGCAGCCAGAAGAATTCCGCCCATGAAGAGTTTGAACAGAAAAGCCACGGAACGCTTCATGGTGATGATTTCGCTTGCAAGTACGGAGTTGGCCTTTCCTTCAGGGTTGAGCGACCTCCAAGGTCGAGAATACGGATCGGCCGTTGTTGATCAGCACAAGACCACGGTCGCTGTCTCGGTAACGAATATCGTCGACCACAATGTCGAGATCCCCATCGAAGTCCCAGTCCTGCACGATTATCCACTCAAACCAATGACTCCGAGCCCCATCTTCGCTGTAGTTTTCGAGCAGTTCTTCGTTGTCGATGCTGGATTCGGTGATGTCAAAGAACATGCGACGGTTGTCGCCTCCCTTCAGCAGTTGAAGATACATCCCGTCATAGAAGCCCCTCCCAGGTTCTGATCCAGCGCGGTCCAGAAGTACGTCGTTAATGCCGTCACCATCGAAGTCGGCGACGTCGATATCTACGACTATTCCAAAGTCCGCTACCTCAGTCAGTGTGCTGGCTGTGCTGTTGACAAACCCGGGTTCCGTGCTTCCCCATAGAATCATGGAAGTGTCGCCCGAGAATTCGTGGCCGCCGATCAGTAGATCCAGGTGTCCGTCCCGATCCACATCAATCAATTCCGAGGTGTACCCCCGGACGAGGTCCTTCGGCAAATACGCTCTATTCAGGGTCATATTTCCCTTGCCGTCATTGATCAGGAGTGTGGCGGGGTGAGAATCAGTAGCGAATACATCCGTATCCCCGTCCCCATCGATGTCCCCCACGGTCACCGAGTGATGAAAACCTATGATGTGGTCCAATCCTTTCGCCTTCTCCAGTCTGCCGTCCGGGGTGGACAAGTACAGCAACAAGGGGGCTCCGGGAAACGGGACGGCATCATAACCATGATCGGCTACGATCACGTCCGCCATCTCATCACCATTGAAATCCGCTACGACGGCTTTGCGGGGGTGGTAACCGCCAGTGGTCGAGTCGACCAGCATACGGTCATTCCGACGGTAGGTCCCGTCGCCGTTGCCAAGCCACATCTCAAGGGGTTGACGCTCGACTGACAGCCATTTTCCGACGGCCCTGAACAGGTCAAGAACACCATCACCGTCGAAGTCCGCGTATACGCGAGCAGTAGCAAAGTAAGGCCATCCCGTGTCCATATCGGTATAGTCCAACTTGCGGATTCCGGCGTATCCAGTAGACGACACGTCCCTTTCGAATAGCGGTTCCAGTCGAGAGAGCGAAACGGCCGTGTCGGCTGTGATGGTGCAATTGCCTCTCTGTCCGCCGCAGAAGTGCTCGTTCGATTGTTTCCAGGAACTGAACCTGTAGCCCACCTTGTGCTGGGGGATGAACACTTCATCGAATTCATCATCGATCTGGATTTCACAGGTTTCTCCGGCGCCGCAGGAAAAATTCTTCGAGACCGTGCCGACCGTGCCACCTTCGGGTACGGAAACAACCAGCATCGTAGAGGCCGTCGTCTGCAGGGTGTTTCCCACTATCGTTGCGGCGAACACCGCAACCACCAACATCAACGTCGACGTGGATCCGAGTCGCAAACCCATCTCCTTTCTGCCCAACCCGAATTTTCGGATAGAGTTGGGGCTTCTGCAAGCCCTGTTTGCTCGTCGCGCAGCCTGTTTTTCGGACGACAGCTTTCACGATCCCCGCCGGGAAAGCTCATCTCTCCCTGTCGCCGGGGGTTCCTGCCGATACTCCCCTCCGCTTACACTCAGCAGCAACGGAATTTCGCCCCGGCGAGTCCGGACCCGCATTATCCGAGTCGGGTGATGTGCCGCGTTTTGGGTCTCTCCCGAGAGCGGGTACTACGCCTGGTTGAAACGCCCACCCTCGAAGCGGGCTCGCCGGGACCAGACGCTTCGGGAAAAGATCGTGCGGATGAACGGGGGAATACATACGAGGTCTTTTCTCACTCCTCACTCCTCATTCCTCTTTTCCAACTACTCTCACCTCATCCCTGCTACGATTTCCACGTGATTCTCCATGACCTCGGGATGCTGCCGTTCTCGGAGGCCTTTGCGCTTCAGGACCAGACGGTCCGCCGGGTTGCGTCGGGCCGCCAGGAGGAGACCCTTCATCTGGTCGTGCATCCCCACGTGTTTACCGTGGGGAGCGGGGGCAACGCCCGGAACCTGTTGGCTTCCTCCGATCCTGACGGGCATCCCATCGATCTGGTTCGAATCAATCGCGGGGGCGACGTGACGTATCACGGGCCAGGGCAACTGGTCGGGTATCCGCATCTGGACCTGCGGGGGCGGGGGCGCGACGTGGGGTTGTTCCTGCGGACCCTGGAGCAGAGCCTGCTGGACACGGCGTCCCATTTCGGGGTGCAGGCGTTCCGCAGGGAGGGCCTGACCGGCATCTGGACCCGGCGGGGCAAGCTGGGGTCCATCGGCGTGGGCGTGCGCCGCTGGGTGACCATGCACGGCTTCGCCCTGAACCTGAACCCCGACATGAGGTACTTCCGGATGATCAACCCCTGCGGCATGGCGGGATGCCCCATGACTTCGCTGGCGGCCGAGGCAGGCGCCGCGCCGGCCATGGAGGAGGTCAAGGAGGTCTACTGGCGTTCCTTCCGCCGGGTCTTCGGTTGAGAGAACGAAGGAGTCAGGCCGCCGGTTGGAGCGTCAATCCGGTTTGGGGGCCTGAGGCGCCGGCGAGTGCTCCAGGAGCTTCTCCATGTCGTAGATCATGCCTTCCCGCGAGTAGGAGGAGAACTCCAGAATTCCCGTGTCCATCCGGATGGCGTCCTCGGGACACGCCTCCACGCAGTAACCGCAGAAGACGCACAGGCCCAGGTCGATGTCGAACCGCACCGGGTACTTTTCGATCTGGGGATTGGGGTGCTCGCCGCCCACGATGTAGATGCAGCGGGCGGGACAGGCCGTCTCGCACATCATGCAGGCCACGCACCGGGGGGACCCGTCGTCCCGGCGGGTCAGCCGGTGCAGGGTCCGCAGCCGGGACGCCAGCGGCCGCCGCTCCTCCGGATACTGATAGGTCTCGGCGCCGCGGAGATGCCGCGCCAATCCCACCTTGTGGGCCATGTGAATGAGGATGTTGCGGAAGAAATGGCGCGCCGTGAGCCGGAGTCCCTTCAGGATCTCCGGGAGATAGGTGGATTCCCAGAAACTCAGCGTGACCTCGACCTTCTTGATGGCCATGATCAGTTCCCGTTCATTTACCGTGGCCGCGTCCGACGGCCTTGAGATTACGCCGACCGGCCCGCCTCTGGCAAGAAAGAGCTTTCGGCATCATTTCGTTCCCTGCCACAGGAGGACCACCCCCGTCACCAGGATATTGAGGATGGAGAGGGGCAGCACCATGGTCCAACCCAACCTCAGGAGCTGGTCCCAGCGGAATCGGGGCAGGGTCCAGCGAATGAGCATGAAGATGAAGCAGAAGACCGAGACCTTGAAAAGAAACGCGCCGACCTGGAGCAGCATCACCACGGCCTGGGACAGAGGCCAGGCGGCGCCCCACGGAAACTCGAATCCGGCCGCCGCGAGGTACGGCACTTGCCAGCCCCCAAAAAACAGCGTGGTGACCAGCGAGGCCGCCAGCACCGTCTCCACGAAGTCGGCGGTGAAGAACATGCCGAACTTCATTCCGCTGTATTCGACGAAGTAGCCGATGATCTCCGATTCCCCCTCCGGAATGTCGAAGGGGACCCGCTTGGTCTCGGCCAGCGCGGCGGTGGTGAACAGGATGAAACCCAGCGGCTGCAGGATGATCCCCCAGCGCGGGATCCAGCCGAGCAACAGCTCTCCCTGCTGGAGCACCATTTCCTGCAGATGGAGCGTCCCGAAGACCATGAGCAGGCCGATGAGGGTGGCGCCCAGGGTGATTTCGTAGGCGATCATCTGGCTGGAGGCTCTCAGGCCTCCCAGCAGGGCGAAATTGTTGGCGGAAGACCAGCCGGCGAGAACGAACCCGTAGATCCCCATGCTCATGGCGGCCAACACGTAGAGCAGGCCCACGTTCAGGTCCAGGATCTGGAGCGACACCGTGTACCCCCCCAATTCGTAGACCCCGCCGAAGGGAATGACGGCGAAGCTCGCCAGGGCGAAAAAAAGGGCGATGACGGGAGCCAGGGTATGGACCAGGCGGTTCCCCTGATTGGGGATGAAATCTTCCTTGGTCAGCATCTTGAGGGCGTCGGCGATGGGGTGGAAGAGCCCCAGCGCGCGCAGGCCGAAGATACTGGCCCGGTTGGCGCCGATTCGATCCTGCATCATGGCGCTCTGCTTGCGCTCCAGCCAGGTGAGCACGTAGACGAAGCCCATGACCACGTTGAAGAAGAAGAAGACCTTGGCCAGGACGATCAGGGTACTCATCTTGCTCGCGTGCGGGACCCCCTTCAGCCGGCGGCGTCCGGGCCGAGGACCTCCCCGAACTCTCCCAGGTCCCGGTAGGTCCCGCCCCGCCACTCGGAGAAGAGATCCTCCGGTTCGGAATAGAACAGGGCATGGCCCAACCGCCCGGCCAGGTCGCAAAGGATCTCCAGGTCGGGCCGGGACTCTCCCAGCGGCTGCAGCGCCTGTGAAAAGTGCTGAACGCGTCCCTCGAAATTGGTGAACGTCCCTTCCTTCTCCATGTGGGTGACGCCGGGAAGGACGGCGTGGGCCATGCGGGCGGTGGAGTTCCAATTGGCCCCCTGGAAGACCACGTATTCGGCCCGGCGGATCAACTCCCGGGCCCGATCCGAATCGAAGTCATGCCCGAAGACGTAGAGGATCTTCACCGCACCCGCCGCGGCGTCCTCCAGGGTCCGCTCCGCAGCTCCCCGCAAGCCCAGATCGGCGGCGCCGCGGCCGTTGGGGTTCCGGTCTTCCAGCAGCAGAATTCCGTCCGCCGCCGACTCTTCCTCCCACGGATTCCGGAACGGGATTCGGGCCACGCCCAGCAACTCCCGGAACAACTTCCGGACCAGGTAGAGCTCCTCGTTGGATTGCTGGGGAGAAGCGATGACACCCAGTCCCTTGGCTCCGAACTTCTCGACGGCGGCCCGCAGAGCGGTGGCCACCTCCTCCAGGACCTCGTCCCAGGCGCGAGGCTGGAGTTCTCCTCCTACGCGCAGGCAGGGGTTCTCGATGCGGTCCCGGTCGACGAAACCGTAACCGAAGCGGCCCTCGTCGCACATCCACCACCGGTTCACCAGCGGGTTGAACCTGGGCTTGAGCCTCTGCACCCTCCGCCCGTCGGCCTTGTAGCTGCGCTGAGCATTGAAGTGGACCGCGATGTTGCAGCCCCGGGAGCAACCGGTGCAGATGGACGCTTCCTGCGACAGGTACCAGACCCGGCACTGGAAGCGGAACTCCCGCTCGGTCAACGCCCCCACCGGACAGATGTCGATGACGTTGCCCGAGTAGTTGTTGTCCAGCTCGCGGCCCGGAAACAGGTCGATGACCGACCGGTCGCCCCGGTCCAGGACCCCCAGCTCGTGGCTCTCCGAGACCTCCTCGCAGAAGCGGACGCAACGGGTGCAGAGGATGCACCGCTCCTGGTCCAGCACGACGTGGGGACCGATGGGAAACGCCTTCTTCCGCTTGATCTTGTCCTCAAAGACCCGGCTCTCGTGCAGGCCATGCTCCATGTAGAAATTCTGGAGGTCGCACTCCCCCGACTGGTCGCACACGGGACAGTCGAGCGGGTGATTGACCAGCAGGAACTCCAGCATGGCCTGGCGCATCCGGAGGACCTGCGCCGAATCGGTGGAGACCTTCATGCCGTCCCGGACTTGCGTGTGGCAGGAGATCTGGAGCTTGGGCATGCCTTCGATCTCGACCGCGCACATGCGGCAACTGCCGGCCACGCTGAGCCCCGGGTGGTAGCAGTAGCGGGGGACCATCACCCCCAACCGCTCCGCCGCCTCCAGGACGTTGGTGCCCCGTTCGACCTGGATGTCCTGTCCGTCGATGTTGACCGTAACCATGGGGTTCATCGTATCGGCCGGGAACCGGCCCGGAACTCCGTCACTTTTCGGCCCCGGCCGTTGCCGGCCGCTCCACTCGGCATTTCTCGCATCTCCCGTGCTTCAGGTGATGGTCGAACTCGTCTCTGAACTTGACCAGGAAGCTCCGGAGAGGCATGGCGGCGCCGTCGCAAAGGGCGCAGATGGAGGTTCCGGACATGTCGTCCGCGATCTGCAGGAGGTCCTCCACCGAACGCCGCCGCGCCCGGCCCGCGTGAATGGCGTCCAACGTCCGGGCCACCCACCCGGTGCCCTCCCGGCAGGGCGTGCACTGGCCGCACGATTCGTGGGCATAGAAGTGGCTGATCACCCGCGTGGCCTCCACCATGCAGACGTCCTCGGCCATGACCACGATCCCGGCGGAACCCAGCATGGAGCCGATCCTGGCCAGGTGATCGAAATCCAGGGGCACGTCGATCTCGTCGGCGGTGAGGACGGCGGCCGAGCTTCCTCCGGGGATCACCGCCTTCAACCGCTTGCCGCCGGCCATGCCCCCTCCACAATCGTAGATCAGTTCCCGCAGCGGCGTCCCCATGGGGAGCTCGTAGACCCCGGGCCGCCTGACGTCGCCGGAGAGGGAAAACAGGCGCATGCCTCCGTTGCGCTCCGAGCCCAGGTTCGCAAACCACTCTCCGCCGTGAGTCACGATATGGGGGAGATAGGTCAGGGACTCCACGTTGTTGATGACCGTGGGGCATCCGAAAGCGCCCACCACCGCCGGGAATGGAGGCTTGAGCCGGGGCCAGCCCTTCTTGCCCTCCAGCGACTCCAGCAGGCCGGTCTCCTCGCCGCAGATGTAGGCCCCCGCTCCCACGTGCATATGGACGTCCAGAGCGAAGTCGCGGCCCAGAACCCGATTTCCCAGAATGCCCTCCCGATAAGCCTCCTCGATGGCTTCCCGAAGGATCCGTTCGGGATGGACGTACTCGCCGCGGATGTAGATATAGGCGGTATGGATTCCCACCGCGCGGGCGCAGATGATCATCCCTTCCAGGAGCCGGTGGGGATCCCACTCCATGATGTAGCGGTCCTTGAAGGTCCCCGGCTCCCCCTCGTCGGCGTTGACCACCAGGTAGACCGGTTTGCCCGTGTCGGAAGGAACGAAGCTCCACTTTCGCCCCACCGGAAAGCCGGCGCCTCCCAGGCCGCGGAGATTCGACTTGATCACCTCCTCGGTGATCCGTTTCGGGGCCATCTCGTCCAGGGCCTTGAGCGCCGCCCCGTAGCCGCCGTGCGCGCGGTAGTATTCGAGCTTTCGAGCCTGGGGATTGCCGAAGTCGCGGGAGATGAGTCGGAGCCGGCCCATCACGCCTCTCCCCGCGAGGTCCCGCCATCCAGGATCCGGTCCACCTCAGCCCCATCCAGAGGGCCGTGGTAGTCGTCCCCCACCTGCATCATGGGGGCCAGTTCGCAGGCGCCCATGCACTGCTGGACCGCTTCCCAACTGAATTCGCCGTCGGCGGTGGTCCCTCCACTGGCGACGCCCAGTTTCTCCTCCAGGCGCCTCTGGACGCCGCGGCAACCCCGGACCCAGCAGGAGATGCTGGTGCAGACGCGAATGTGCCGCCGGCCCATGGGACGCGTCCGGTACAGGGTGTAGAAGGTCAGGACCTCGTGGACGTCGATGACCGGCAGATCCAGAATCTGGGCCACGTGCTCCTCCCCCTCGGGGGAGACATATCCCAACTGCTCCTGCACCAGGTGGAGGGCGGGGAGCAGGGCGGCCCGCCGGGTCGGATAGATCTTGAGGAGGGACTCCAGGCGCTCCCGCCGCTCCCGGGTGAACTCGAAGCTCAACGGTCCAGTTCTCCCGCGATCATGTTGACCGATCCGAAGGTGGGAATGATGTCCGCTATCTGGTCCCCTTCCAGGATGCCGGAGAGAGCCGCCATGATGGGGAAGCAGGGCGGATGGCACCGCACGCGCCAGGGGCGGTCGCTCCCGTCGCTGACGATATAGAAGGCCAGCTCGCCGTTGGCGCCCTCCACCGGGAAATAGACTTCGCCGCGGGGAGGGCGGATGCCGTGGCCCATCATCACGATCTTGAAGTGATTCATCAGGGCCTCGATGTTGGAGTAGACCTGCTCCTTGGCCGGGAGCCGGCTCGTCTTGTCGGCGGCGTAGACCCGGTCGTGGAAGCGCTTTTCCGATCCCTGGAGGGTCGGCTCGATCAGGACCTCGTTGCTCAACAGGCCCCGGGTCTTGCCGAACTTCCCCAGATCCGCCATCAGGTCGGGGGAGATCAGTTTTCCGTCCGGGTCCACGTTGGTCGGGCCCTCGGGCATCTGTTCCAGGCATTGTTCGACGATCCGCAACGATTGGCGCATCTCCTCCATTCGAACCAGGTAGCGGTCCATGTTATCGCCTTGCCCGCCCACCGGCACATCGAACTCCATGCGGTCGTAGACGAAGTAGGGAAAGGCCTTGCGAACGTCGTAGTCGATGCCGGTCGACCTCAGAAAGGGTCCCGTGATGCCGTAGCCGACGGCGGACTCGGCGGAGATGACGCCCACTCCCCGCATCCGGTCGTAGAAGATGCGATTGTGGGTGAGGAGCTCCTCCACCTCGCCCAGGACCTCGGTCACCCTTGCCGCCACCTCCCGGCAGCGCTCGGGGAAATCGGCCGTGAGGTCCGCCTTGACTCCCCCGATCCGGCCGTAGGAGACGGTGAGCCGGGCGCCGGTGACCTCCTCCACCAATTCCCACAGCCACTCCCGGGCCTTGATCATGTACAGGAAAACGGAGAACGCCCCCAACTCCATGGCCGAGGCTCCGATACAGGTCAGGTGGTCGCAGATCCGGGAGATCTCGCTCATGAGCACCCGGATGTACTGGCAGCGCTCCGGGACCTCCAGGCCCATCAGCTTCTCGACGCCCGCGGCGAAAGCGAAGTTGTTGATGATGGGGGAGACGTAGTTGAGCCGGTCGGTGTAGGGAAAACACTGGGTGTAGCTGGACGCCTCGCAGTGCTTTTCGAAACCCCGGTGGAGGTACCCGATCTCCACGTCGGCCTGGCGGATCACTTCGCCCTCCAGGCCCAATTCGATGCGGATGACGCCGTGCATGGCCGGATGGGCCGGTCCCGCGTTCAGCAGCATGGTCCGGGTGGTCTCAGTCATGGCGCCGGTTTCAACAGTCCGTGGTGAAAGTCCCGCGAGCACCGGGACCGTTCCTGCGCCCGCCGGACAAGGCGCGACGAGGGACTATGTGACCGAGGCGCAACACAGTCCGCGCCTGTGCAGGGACGGTCGAATGCCGCGACGACTTTTACCACGGGCTGTCAATCCTTGGGGCCCACCAGGGGCTGCCGCTTGTCGATGGGATAGTCCTTCCGCAGGGGATGACCCTGGAACTCCTGGTACATCAGGATGCGGCGCAGGTCCGGGTGTCCCCGGAACCGGATCCCGAACATGTCGAACACCTCCCTCTCGTACCAGTCGGCGGCCGGCCAAACCGGAGTCAACGAGGGAGCCTCGGGAGAAGAGCCGCCCAGCGGCGCCTTC
Organism: Acidobacteriota bacterium; assembly: GCA_965116695.1. Classification (GTDB taxonomy): domain Bacteria; phylum Acidobacteriota; class UBA6911; order RPQK01; family JAJDTT01; genus JAJDTT01. The sequence goes on along the minus strand of OZ220706.1, from coordinate 3,668,856 downwards.
AACCGCAGCCGGGCGTTTTCCGACCGGGAATAGAGATGGTAGACCAACTCGAAGCGGGGCTTCCGCTTCCAATAGTCGACGGCCGTGAGGTCCATCAGGAAGTCGAACCGGAGTCCGGGTTCCTCCTTCAGGAAACGTGCGGCCCGAAGCAGCGCCTCCGGCTTCAGAATCGCCGTATCCTCTCCCAGCCTTGAGTGGGTCCCCAGGATCTCTTCCGGAAAGCTCTCCTGGAGTCGGGTCAGGGTGATGCTTGGCATGGAAATGACGAATATTTTCCGCTCTTTGGGATCCAACCGGCTCAGCCGGCAGTCAAAGAGGGCGCCCGCAAGGCATGCCCCTACAGTTCCTGTTTCTCCTTCCGTATCTTTTCCTGCAGCATCATCAACCCCTGCAGCACGGTCTCCGGCCGGGGAGGACATCCGGGGATGTAGACGTCCACCGGAATCACGTGATCGATTCCGCGAACCGTAGCGTAGTTGTCATAGAAACCACCCGTGCACGTGCAGACTCCGAAGGCCACGACCCACTTGGGGGCGCACATCTGTTGGTAGACGGTGACCAGAACCGGAGCGATCTTCTGGCTGATGGTCCCGACGACGAAGAGGACGTCGGCCTGCCGCGGGGAAAAACGGGGCAGGCCGGCGCCGAAGCGGTCCACGTCGTAGTGGGCGCAGGCGGTGGCCATGTACTCCATTCCGCAACAGGCGGTGACGAAGGGGTACTGGAAAATCGAGTACTGCCTCGCCCACCCCACGACATCGTCCAGGCGGCTGGTGAAAAAACCCAGCTCGGGGCTGCCCTTGAAGTCTACTTCCAATCCAGCGCTCCTCTCTTGACCGAGTAGTAAAGCCCGGACAGCACGACCATCAGAAAAATCAGCATCTCGAAGAAGCCGAACCAACCGAGTTCCCGATAGATGAGGGCCCACGGGAACAGAAAGATCAACTCCACGTCGAAGAGGACGAAAAGCAGCGCCGCCAGGAAGAATTTTACGGAAATCCGGCCGCGACGAATCTCGGCAGGTTCATTGCCGCACTCGAACGGCATCTCGTGGACCGAGCCTCCGCCCTTCGGTCCCAACCACTGGGTGAGCAGAACCATCCCGCCGGCCGTGGCGCCGGCGAAAGCGAGGAGCAGAAGAAAGCCGAGGTAGCCCTCCGTGCCAGTCATGAGTCACTCGATCCGGTTTCCGATCCCGTCCGCTGAACCGCCACAGTATACGTTGAGAAGGGACAAAGAAGGAATACCGCGTAGGGGCACCCCTTGTGGGTGCCCTTCCTTATGGGTGCCCTGGTTCCGCGTTTGGTTCGGCTCTCCCGTTTCCCGGTTCATCAGCCCCCGCATGGTCTTGGCGACTTTCACCACGGACTGTTAAGGTTATGCGCCATGGTGGCGGGAAAGGAAAAGCGGCGGCGCCATCCACCCTGGATCAAGGTCCGCGCTCCGTTCGGCGAAGGCGTCCACGAACTGAAGGGGCTGCTGGGCGGATTGGGTCTCAACACCGTCTGCCAGGAAGCCATGTGCCCCAATCTGGGCGAATGTTGGGCCCATGGCGTGGCCACGTTCATGATCCTGGGCCGGGTCTGCACTCGAGGTTGCCGCTACTGCGCCGTCAGCAAGGGCCGTCCCCCGGTGTTGGACCGGGAGGAGCCCCGGAGGGTGGCCGAGGCGGTGCGGCAGATGGGACTGAAGCATGTCGTAATCACGTCCGTGGACCGGGACGACCTGGAGGACGGCGGCGCCTTCATCTTCGCCGAGACGATCCAGGCCATTCGAGAACTGCACCGCCAGTGTGCGGTGGAGGTACTGATCCCCGATTTCCAGGGCGATGACGCGGCGCTGAGGACGGTGCTGGACGCGGGTCCCGACATCCTCAACCACAACATCGAGACGGTGCCGCGGCTGTTTCCCGTCGCCCGGGGCGGCGGCGACTACCAACGATCCTTGGATCTCTTGAGCAACTCCCGGCGGATCTCGCCGGACACGGTGACCAAGACCGGCATGATGCTGGGCTTGGGAGAACGCGAGGCCGAGGTGATGCAGGTCTTGGAGGACCTGGTGGAGCGGCAGGTCAGCATCCTGACGCTGGGACAGTACCTGAGACCCACGACCTGGCACCTGCCGGTGGATCGCTACTACCACCCGGACGAGTTCCGCCGTTGGGGGGAGACGGGAATGCGTCTGGGGTTCGACCACGTGGAGAGCGGCCCCCTGGTCCGGTCCAGCTATCTGGCCGACCGCCAGTTCGCCCAACTCCGGACCAACACCGAAAAAGCTCAACCGGGGTACAATTGAGCGGACCGTAAGAACCAGTCAGAAAGGAGTCAGGCAAAATGCCCAGGTATTTGCCGGTGCAGCCGGATGCGGCAAATGACAAAGTTCGGAACCTCTACTCCGCGCTGGAGAGTGAACTGGGTTTCGTGCCCAACTTCATCAAGACTTGGGCCCACAGCGACAACTTCGTGGCGTCGGTGGCGGCCCTGTACGGCACCGTCATGGGGGAGACCGGCCTGAGTGAGAAGATCCGATCGCTGGTCATCCTCAGGACCTGCCAGGTCAACAAGTGCGCCTATACGGCGGGCCCCGCCCTGAAACGAGCCCGGGAGGCGGGTTGGACCGGCGAGCAGTTGGACGCCATCGACCAGGCGGCCGAAAGCAATCTGTTCGTCTACTACGAAAAGGAAGCCATCCGCCTGGCCGAACTGACCAGCCTGAGTCCCGACGACGTCCAGGAGGAGTTCTGGATGCAGTTGGACAACCACTACACCTCGGACCAGGTGGTGGAGATGATCACCCTGATCGGGTTCTTCAACATGATCAACCGCCTGGCCCTGGTGCTGGAAGTGGCGGCGGACCCGGAGCCCGCGGCCGCCGGCGTGGGCGCCTCCTGAGCGGAATTCCCGCTAAAACAGAAGTGATGACTCACGCGGTGAGAGCCGGCTTTGCGTCCGCCCCGGCCGAAACCACCATCGGCAGCAGCAAGGCTCTGGTGATCCCCATGGAAGTGGAGTTTCACGACCTGGACGCCATGGGGCACGTCAACAACGTCCGCTATTTCACCTACATGGAAGCGGCTCGCGTGGCCTTTTTCCGCCACTTTCTGGACGCCCGGCGGGTCCACGACCTGCAGATGATCGCGGTGGAAGCCGCCTGCCGGTTTCTCTCGCCCGCTCACTGGGGAGAGATCCTTCTGGTCCAGGTCTGGATTCCCCGAGTCGGCAATACCAGCTTCGACTTCCAGTACGAAATGACCGAACGGGAAACCGGGCGCAAGGTCGCCCGGGGAAAAACCGTTTGCGTGTCGTGGGACTACGCGGCCGAGTCCAAGATGCGGGTTCCGGACCGGATCCGGAGACTCTGCGCCGGCAACCGCCCCGGAGGCTGACGTGTCCACCATGGAATGGGAGCACAAGGGAATGCGTTTCGCGGTTTCGACGCAGGAGCTGGGCCCGCTGGTTCTGGCGTCGGCCCGGGTCGCGGATTTGGGTCCGTACATGCGGATACGCCCGTTCTCCGCCTTGGGCACCGACCGGGATGAAGCCGTCGAACTCCTGAAGAAGCAGATCAGGCTGGAGTTCCGTCGGCTTGGGGGAGCGGCGACTTTCTAGTCGCCGGGAGCGGCGACATTCTTGTCGCCAGGAGCGGCGACTTTCTTGTCGCCGGGAGCGGCGACTTTCCAGTCGCCGATTGGATCGGCGTCCTTTGGGCGCCCAGTATTCTTTGGCGCCGTTGTCCTTCGAAAGGGGCGGCGCGTGAAGCACGCCGCTTGTCGGCGCGTGAAACACGCCGATCCAAGTCGGCGGCGAGACGCCGCCGCTCCTACGTGGCGGGGGCGTAGTAGCCGTTGCGGTGCCTGATGTTCAGTCCCTTGTCCCGGAGCAGCTTGACTTCGATTTCCCTGAAACTGCCGTCTCGATCCCGGTTTCTGGGGACGTAGGTCAGGCTGTACTGGGATCTGAGCTCTTCGTCGATGAGATCGAAGGTCTGCTGCAGGCCGTCGGCCGTGTAGGGGAAGAAAGCTCGTCCGCCCGTCTCCCGGGAGATTTCTCTGAGGACCTTTTCCCCCTTCTTCTGCTGATCCGCTCCGAAGCGGCTGGTGCCGATACTGTAAACCGTCACGCCGGAGCGATGGATACCCCGCATGACGTCCTCCAGCGTATGCTCGCTGTCGCGGTCGACGCCGTCGGAGAGGATCACGATTGCCTGCCGCGTTTCGTAGTCCGTCATCTTCTCGGCGGAGACACTCACCAAGGCGTCCATCAGGGCCGTTCCGCCTCCCGCTCTCAGCCCCCGGATGGCCTTGGCGATGGACCTGGGGTTCGAGGTGAAGTCGTGCAGCAGAGAGACACCCGAGTCGAACTCCACAAGGAGGACCTGGTCCTGAGGCCGCAGGATGGAATGGACGAACCGGGTCGCGGCCCGTTTCTCGAATTCCAACTTCAAGCGGACGCTGGAACTGGTGTCGATGAGCAGGCCGATTCTCAAAGGCAGGGAGGTCTCGTGCCTGAAATTGGTGATGAACTGGCGCCGGCCGTCTTCATAAATGTGGAAGCGGTCCTTCTGGAGATTGGTGACGAACCGGTTCTTCCGATCGGTCACGGTGACCAGGACGTTGACAGCTTCGACCTCGACGCGAATCGGAGTCTGCTGAAAGGCGCACAGCATCCAGAGGCCGATCCAGAGAAGGGCGCGGAAAGGGCGCATCCGGACCAATTTACAACAATTTACATTTGCCCGACAATTTTGTGAGAATACCGTCTGCCATGGGTTCCAGGGACCTTCAACTTCGTCTGCTCGACCGGATCGCACACGGGATCGTGGACGAATGGTACGAGCGGGCGAAGCGGAGCTACGTCACGGAAGAGGACAGCCGGGAAGTGGGAGTCGAGCCCGAAGTCAAGCGCTTCCACCGCCGCGGCAACCATCGCATCAAGTTCTCGCGGAGGCGGGAACTGGAAGTCACCTACGGCCTGGGTGCGCTGAGGAAGGACACGCGGCTCTGCGTGGAGGCCAGCGTCAACAACAAGTCCGCCGGGTTCGACTATGACCAGTTCACCGGACGGCTCCGGGACTACTACTGGGAGTGCCGCCATGAGAAGCCGTGGACCGACCCCGAGTTCGATCACTTCAGCTTCAGCGATCTGCTCCACTTCGATCCCAGAATGTCCCACTCGGTCTCGCTGGACATCCGAAAAGACAAGGCCGACATCATTCGCCTGACCTTCGTCCTCAATTCCCGCCATGAGGATCGGCTCATGGGCCGTGAAGAACTCCTGAAGGACCTGCTGGAGACCTACTGTCTCGCTCCCTTGAGACGCATCTACGCCGAGTCCTACCGGGAGCGGTAGAAGCGGCGGAAAGAGCCCCCTATGGACCAGACCAAGATGGAACAGCAACGCCGGATTCAAGAGTTTCTGAACCGGGACTACAGTTGGCGCCTGTCAGCCGGAGAATGCAACTTCCTGATTCAGCTCATCGCCTTCCTGGTGCAGGCGAATCCCCCATTCGTCGTGAACGATGAGGGGAAGAAGGAGCCGTTGAACTACCAGAGCATCCGAACCATGGTTCTGCTCAACGACAAGCTCAGGGCCCAGTTGCAGGATCACGCCGCCCGGGAATCGATCATCATGGAGGACATGGACCCGGTGACGGACCGGGTCCAGTAGCCGGGCAGCCGGAATCCGGTCAAGGCTTCTTGCCGGTGGCCGCCAGTTCCGTCCCGGCCCGGGGCGGGATTTCCGCCGGACGTTGCTTCAAAGCCTGGAAACGAACCACCTCCCCGACCACCAGAAGAGCGGGCGAGCGAATGTCCGCCTTGCGGGTCCGCCTGAAAATGTTTCTCAAGGTCCCGCCGGCCTCCTGCTGCCGGTCCAGGGTGCCCGATCCGATGACGGCGGCCGGCGTGTCCAGCGGCCGTCCATGAAGCACCAACTGGGAGACGATCTGCTTGAGGTTGCCCAGGGGCATGAGGAAAACGACGGTGTCGGCCCGCGCGGCGAGGGTCCAGGACCGGTTCAGGTCCGACCCCGAAGCGCGATGGCCGCTCAGGACCAGTACGGAGGAGGAGAGCTCCCGGTGGGTCAGGGGAATCCCGGCGGCCGTGGGGACTCCGAAAGCGGCGCTGACCCCGGGGACGATCTCAAAAGGGACTCCGTGAGCCGACAGGTAATCCATCTCCTCGCCGCCCCGGCCGAAGATGAGAGGGTCTCCTCCCTGGAGACGGACCACCTCCTTGCCGGCGCGTGCCCGGGACACCATCAGTTCATGGATCTTCTCCTGGGGGAAGCCGTAGTGCCCCCCCTTCTTTCCCACCGGAATGGACTCGGCGGAATCGGGAATCAGTTCCAGGACCCTGGAATCGACCAGCCGGTCGTAGATGACCACGTCGGCGCGGCTCAGGCAACGAACCGCCTTGACCGTCAGCAGTTCCGGATCGCCCGGACCGGCGCCCACCAGGACGACGCGTCCGGTTCGTGGCCGCAGGATCTTCATGGCGAGTTTTCCTCGAGCCGGAGAGCTCTCTCGAGCCGGGACCGGACCGCCGCCGCGCCGCGGCAGCGGGCGATTTCCAGAAGGTCCGGATCTTTCACCATCCGATTATAGTACTCACTCCGCTCGCGAAAGGTCTTCAGGCGCTCCTTGACAAGCGGGCGAACCTCTCCCAGAGCCTGGACCAGATCTGCGTACTCGGGTCCGAACTGCGCCTCGAGCTGTTTCCGGATCTTGCGCGCCAGGGCCGGGCTCTTGCCGGATGTGGAAATGGCCAGAACCAGATCTCCGCTCCGAGCGATGGCCGGGACGATGAAACCGCAGTTGGGCGTCTGGTCGACCACGTTGACCAGGATCCCCTTCCGGTCGGCGAACTCCTTGATCCGGCGGCCGAGACCGGTATCGGAGGTGGCGGCCACGATCAGGAAGACGTCGCTGACCTCGGGATCGAAGGTGCGGGAACGCAAAACCCGGGCTCCGGCTTCCTCCAGGCTCCTCGCCTTCTCTTCGGCCAGCTCCCCGTCTCCGATCACCAGGCAGGAACGGCCTCGAAGGTCCAGGAATACGGGGTAGTAGAGGGGAGGAGGCTCCATGGATCAATCCCGATCGGCTTAGTGCAAAATAGCCGAGCGGAAGGCTGCCTGTAAAGCCGGGACTCCTCGATCGTAGTAGACTGGAGGAACACCGAAAGACAGGGGAGAGAAAGAGATGAAGCGAAGAGCGTTGCTGGTCTCGTGGCTTCTGTTCTGGGTCGCTCCGGGTGCGGCCTTTGCGGCGCCGGGCGAGCCCCCCGAGGCGCCCACCGATCTCAAGGGCGTCAAGCGTTTCAAGGGAGCCATGGCCACCACCGAGCTGACCTGGAAAGACCGTTCCGACAATGAGCTGGGATTCGAGATTCTTCGCTCCGACGGCGGGGCCGAGTTTCGGGTCGTCGGGATCGTGGGCGCCAATTCTTCCCGCTACAAGGACGAGATCGGCAAGTACGTCACCGGGGCGTTCTCCTACCGGGTGAGGGGATTCAACCAGAACGGCAAGGGCAAAACGTCCAACACCGTCTCTCTGTTATTCTGACCCGAAATCTGCGCAAGGGCGCCGCTACATGAACGGTTTCGATCCAGCCAACCGATTGGTCTCCTTCAACCTGGAGCCGACCTTCCGCTGCAACCTGGAATGCGAAATGTGTCCCCGTTTCTCCAGCGAGGACCCCCATCTGGACATGTCCATGGAGACCTATCTCCGAATCCGCCGGGAGATGATCTACGCCCATACGGTCGATTTCACGGGCTGGGGAGAACCGATGCTGCACCGGCAGATCTACCGGATGGTGCGCCTGGCCAAGGAGCAGGGCTGCGTCACCAGCATGACGACCAACGGGACCATCTTGAACCGGCGGAATTCGCTGGCCCTGATCGAGGCGGGAATGGACCGGCTCACCATCTCGGTGGACGGCATGACGGAGGCGACCTACAACGCCATTCGCCTGGGGGCCTCCTTCGCGACGGTGACGAAGAAGGTGACGGAGTTGGCCCGGCTGGTGAGGGAGACGGGCAGTTCCCTCCTGCTGGGGATCGCGTTCACCGTTCAGGAACAGAATGCCCACGAACTGGACCGGGTGCTTCCCTGGATGGAGTCCTGCGGGGCCCGGGTGCTCCACTTGAAGCAGTTGAACGTGGTCTCCAACTCCTGGGACTGGGAACAGAGCTTCCTGAAGTATCGACTGGAACCAGGCTCCGGCGACGCCGTTCCTCTGGAAGACCTGGAGAGCCGCATCTCCCGGCTCCTGGAGCGGGCCCGGCGAAAGGGAATCGAGGTGGCATGCCACTCCGAGTTCCCCATGACCTCCCGGATGACTCCACGCCACTGCCTGGCCACGCCGCTGGAGTCGGTCTACTTCTCGTATGAGGGCAGAATGGCCCCCTGCTGCCACTTCGGCCACCACGTGAGCCGGTATTTCGAGGGACGGCTCGAACCGCCGTCCTCCCTCTTCTACGGCGACATCCGGAAGCAGACCTTCCTGGAGGTCTGGAACGATCCCTCTTTCCGGAGCTTCCGCGGCGGGTTCGTCAGCGGCGACTACCCGCAGGAGTGCCGGAGCTGCTACCTGCTCTACGGCAAGTAGTTGCACGTTTCCAGGTCAACGCCGGGTCCGCGTAGCACGGCGCTTGCGGGTCGAGGCTTTTTTCGCAGCCGGCCGGCGGGTCCGGCGGCCGCCCCGTCTGGCCTGGTCGCGTTGCAGGCGCTGCTTGAGGAGTTCCACGGCGAGAGGGACGTCCACGTCGTCGGGGCTGACGCCCCTTCCGATGGATGCGTTGACCTTGCCGTGCTTGACGTACGGCCCGTAGCGCCCCTTGAACAACTCGATGGGGGCGCCGTCGTCCGGGTGCTTCCCGATCTCGCGGATCGGGGCCCTGCCGCGCCGCTTCGGGGCTGAGAGCAGCTCGAGCGCGCGGTCCAACCCGATGGTGAGCAGATCGTCCGCAGGGCCGAGGCTGCGAAAGTCCCGCTTGTGCACCACGTAGGGGCCGTAGCGCCCCAAGCCGGCCTTCACGGGCTCTCCGGTCTCCGGATGATCCCCCAACGGACGGGGCAGCGCCAACAGCCGCAGGGCCAGATCCAGGGTCACCGCTTCAGGATCCGTGCCCGGCGGCAGGCCCTGCCGCGGAGGCTTTTTGCCCTGCTGCATATCGCCCCGCTGCACGTAAGGGCCGAAGCGGCCATCCAAAAGGTAGATGGACTCGCCTGTCTCAGGGTCTTTTCCCAACTCGGCGGGTCCCTCGTCCCGGCGGCGCAGGATCTCGTCCGCCTGCTCGGCGGTGAGGTCGGCGGGGAGCATCCCGTCCGGGAGAGGAGCGGTCCGGCGCTTCGCCACGCTGTCTTCTTCCAGGTACGGACCGTAGCGGCCGATCCTGATCCGCGGCGTGAGACCCGTGAGTTCGACGGTGGAAGCGGCCCGCGGGTCGATGCTGTCCTGCTGCTTCGTCAGGCGCGCCTCGAACCCGTCCTCCCCCTTGTAGAAGCCTTTCAGATACTCTCGCCAGTCGACGGCGCCGCGGGCGATATGGTCGAGTGACTCCTCCATTTTGGCCGTGAAACCGGTGTCCACCAGATCCGGGAAATGGTTCTCCATCAGGAGAGTCACGGCAAAGGCGGTGAAGGTCGGGTGCAACTGCCTCTTCTTGAGATCGGCGTAGCCGCGGTTCTGGATGGTCGAGATGATGGCCGCGTAGGTGGAGGGCCGGCCGATCCCCTTCTCCTCCAAGGCCTTCACCAGCGCGGCTTCCGTGTAGCGGGCGGGCGGCCTGGTGCGCCGCTCGAAGCTCTCCAGCTTCCTGAGATCCAACTCCTGCCCTTCGGTCAGGTCCGGAAGGAGGATCTCCTGATCTTCCAGCACCGCGTCGGGGTCATCGGACCCCTCCACGTAGGCCCGGAGAAATCCTGGAAATTCGATGGATTTGCCCTGGGCGCGAAACCTGGCCTCTGCCGCGCCGATGACGGCGGTCACGCGGCGCTGGCGCGAGGCGGCCATCTGTGTCGCCACGGCCCGGCGCCACACCAGCTCGTACAGCTTCCGCTCCTTCCCGAAAAGATCGAGCTCGTCCGCCGTGTTCATCTCGGCTCCCGCCGGCCGGATCGCTTCGTGCGCTTCCTGGGCCGAACCGGAACGGGTCCGGTAACGGCGCGGACGGGGACTCAGGTACTCGGTCCCGTAGCGGGCCTTGACGGTGGAACGGATCTGGGAGATGGCATCGCCCGACAGGTTGACCGAGTCGGTGCGCATGTAGGTGATCAACCCTCTCTCGTAGAGCCGTTGCGCCAAACTCATGGTCTCCCGCGCGCCCAGAGACAGCTTGCGGTTGGCTTCCTGTTGGAGGGTGGCGGTGGTGAAGGGCGGACGCGGATTGGTCTGGAACTGTTTCTTCACCACCGAAAGGACCCGGAACGCCTCCTCCGCCAGCCGCTTCTTGAGACCGTCCGCCAGGTCCTTGTCGACCAAAACGACCTTGCGCCGGGGCTTCAACCTGCCCGTGGTCTCGTCGAAGTCTCGGCCCGTCGCGGTCCTGGTCCCGTCCACCGCCACCAGTCCGGCGGTGAAGGGCCTTCCGTCCGCCGCCAAGCCGGCTTTGAGGTCCCAGTAGACGGCCGAGTGGAACGCCCGGCGCGCCCGCTCCCGCTCCACCAGGAGCCTCACGGCCACGGACTGGACGCGGCCTGCCGAAAGGCCGGGCCGGATCTTCTTCCAGAGCAGCGGCGATAGCTTGTAGCCGACCAGGCGGTCCAGCACGCGGCGGGCCTGCTGGGCGTCGACCCGGTCGGTGTCAATTTCGCCCGGGTGTTCCATGGCCGCCCGCACGGCCCGGGGCGTGATCTCGTTGAAGGAGACTCGCCGGAAGCGTCCGGCGTTCGCCTGCTTCCGGGCCCCGAGTTCCTCGGCGATGTGGTAGGCGATGGCCTCACCTTCCCGATCCGGGTCCGTCGCCAGAAGGATGCGGTCGGCCCGCTTCGCGGCCGCCCGCAGTTTCCGGAGCACGGGACCCTTGCCCTCGATGGTCACATACTCGGGCTCGAAGCCGGCCTCCACGTCCACTCCCAGGCCCTTCTTGGGCAGGTCGCGCACGTGGCCGACCGAGGCCTCGACCTTGAACCCCTTGTCGAGGTATCTCCCCAGCGTTCTCGCCTTGGCGGGCGATTCCACGATCACCAGATCAGTCATGGTTGAATGGCTCGTCTCCTTGTCAAATTCGTGTCGCGCGGCGCAACGGCGTCCGTCGAGCCGCCCTTTCTATAGCACAAGCGCCTCCGCCGGGAGGAATAAAATTATTATCACGACAGCCGCCGGCTGTACTGTCGACCCGGACTCTGCCGGATCAGGCCCTTGAGTTCCAGACTCAGAAGGATGTCGCTGAGCCCGGAAAGATCCAGACCCGACCGGGTCAGGATGGCGTCAATATGCAGCGTCGAATCGACGGTCAACAAGTCGAGCACGGCCTTTTCCCCGGCGCTGGGCCGGGGCGCCGGAGAGGGTTGGGCGTTCCTGGCCTCGAGCCGTTCCAGGACGGAGGGGGGAAGCTCCTCCAACACGTCCTGGACCGAAAGGATCGCCTTGGCCCCCTGTTGGATCAACCAGTTGGGACCCCAGCTCAGAGGCAGGGTGATGGCTCCCGGCACCGCCCAGACGTCCCGCCCCTGCTCCAGGGCGAGGTTCGCGGTGATGATTGAACCGGACCCCTTGGCCGCCTGTGTGACGATGGTCCCGTGAGCCAGCCCACTGATGATGCGGTTGCGGGCCGGAAAGCGGTGACGCGCCGGAGGGCTGCCGCGGGGAAACTCGCTGACCAGGCAACCCTGTTCCCTCACGCGGCGAAACAACTCCCCGTTTTCCGGGGGGTAGACGACGTCGATGCCGCAACCCAGGACTCCGACCGTGCTTCCTTCCTCCTGGAGCGCTCCCCAATGCGCCTGGGAATCGACGCCGCGCGCCAGCCCGCTCACCACGCAGAGCCCCAGGCCCGAGAGTTCCCGGGCCAGTTTCCGGCTCACCTCCTTGCCGTAGACGGTGGGACGGCGAGAGCCCACCAACGCCACCGAGGGTCCGGACAAGGTCTCGGTCCGCCCGGCGCAGTAGAGGGCGGCCGGGGGATCGTGAATCTGCCGGAGGAGCCGAGGGTAAAGGGGACTGTCCAGGGTCACCAGTTTCAGCCCCAGGCGCGGAAGCTTGCCGATTTCCCGGTCGGCCGTCCGGAGCGCGGATCCGTCTACGATGGCGCCGATGGCCTTCTCGGGCAGCCGGAGGCCTTGGAGGGATTTTCTGGAAAGGCGGAAAAAGGATGACAACGGACGCTCCCCCCTGATCAGGGACCGGGTGACGCGCGCGGGCATCCCGGGAACGCGGGAGAGAGCCAGCCAGAGCAGGGATTCCTGGGTCATTTCTATTTGATTAACGACGTGGGGAGCAATTCCATGGGGCGGACAGCGTTCGGAATGGGTATCGGGGGGAGTGCGGGGGAGTGACTGTCCCTTTCTCGCCGGCGCCTGAAAGACGCCGATCCAATCGGCGGCAGGGATGCCGCCGCTCCATGCCGCTGCTCCATGCCGCCGCTCCATGCCGCTGCTCCATGCCGCCGCTCCATGCCGCCGCTCCATGCCGCCGCTCCATGCCGCCGCTCCATGCCGCCGCTCCATGCCGCCGCTCCGCGGCTTTCACCCCCGGCTGCTAACCTCTACTTCGATTGTCGGAGTCGATTTTGCCTGGAGACCAGAGCCGATTGCCCCTGCGGGTTTCGTTCATCGAGTTTCTCAACGCGGTGCCGTTGGGATGGGGATTCCTGGAGGGCGGGCACGCCGGGATCCTGGATGTCGATTTCGGCGTTCCTTCGGAATGCGCCCGCCGGCTGGCCGCCGGCGAGGCGGACGTGGGGCTGATCCCGGTCATCGAGTGCTGCCGGATCCCGGGGTTGAGAGTCCTTCCCGATATCTGCATCGCTTCCCGGCAGGAGGTCAAGAGCGTCTTTTTGGTAAGCAAGCTGCCGCTGTCCCGAGTCTCCCGCCTGGCCCTGGACCGGTCCAGCCGCACCTCCGTCGCGCTCCTGAAGATCATTCTGGAACGGTTCCATGGCTGCGGACCCATCGAGTACGTGGTGGAGGACCCGGACCCTGAAAAAATGTTGCAGCGTTACGATGGCGCCCTGGTCATCGGGAACGCCGCCATGAAGATCTCCGGCAGTTCTCACCACGTCTACGATCTGGCCGCCGAGTGGTTCCGGTTCACGGGTCTTCCCTTCGTGTTCGCCGTCTGGGCGGTGCGTCCCGAGGTGACACTGGGAAACCGGATTCGCCTTTTCTACGAATCCCGGGAGCGGGGACTGCGGTCGATGGAGGACATTTCCCGGCTTTACGCCGAAAGGCTGGGCCTGGAGCTTGCGGAGATGCGGAACTACCTGCTCAATCTCAACTACGTCCTGGACGGCAGCAGCCGCCGCGGCTTGGCGGCCTTTCTCGAATTGGCCCGGGAAATGGGACTGATCCCGTCGGCGGCGAATCTGGAATACCACCCCCTCCCTGACTCGCTCCAAACCGCAATCGAAGGCTGATGCGGGTTCGAACGGGTCTTGACCACTTTGTGGAACAACGGCTGGACCTGGTGGCCGGCAAGCGGGTCGCCGTCGTCGCCCACGCCGCCTCGGTGGATTCCCGCCTCTACAACGTCGTCGACCTCTTCCGGCATCATCCCGGGATCGACCTGGTTTCGGTCATGGGCCCGCAGCACGGAATTTACGGCGAGACCCAGGACAACATGGTGGAGTGGGAGGGTTACCGGGACCCGGACTCGAAGCTGCCGTTTCACAGCCTGTACGGGGAGACGAGGCGGCCCACCCGGTCCATGTTGTCGGAGACCGACGTCCTGGTGTTCGACCTGCAGGACGTGGGGGCCCGCTACTACACGTTCATCCACACCCTGGCCCTGGTCCTGGAGGCGGCCGGAGAGTCGGGAAAGGAGGTCGTGGTCCTGGACCGCCCCAATCCCATCGGCGGCGTCCAGTTGGAAGGTCCCGTGCTGGATCCGGCCTTCCGGTCCTTCGTGGGGGTGCATCCGCTGCCGATCCGGCACGGCATGACCGTGGGAGAAATCGCCGGCTACCTGAACTCGGAGTTCGGGTTGGGATGCGCGCTCCAGGTGGTCCCCATGCAGGGTTGGAAGCGGGAGATGTACTTCGAGGACACCGGACTGCCCTGGGTCATGCCCTCGCCCAACATGCCCACGGCGGAGACGGCCCTGGTCTATCCGGGCCTCTGCCTGCTGGAAGGGACCAACGTCTCGGAGGGGAGGGGGACCACGAGACCCTTCGAACTTTCGGGAGCTCCCTGGATCCGGGCTCCTGCACTGGCCGCGGAACTGGAATCGTCCCGGCTTCCGGGAGCCCGCTTCCGGCCCCTCTATTTCATTCCCACCTTCCACAAATGGGCCGGCGAACGGGTGGGGGGAATCCAGATCCACGTCACCGACAGAGCTCGGTTCCAGCCCTTTCTGACCGGGCTGGTTCTGGTGCATCTGTATCGCGAATTGAGCGACGGAAGATTCGAGTGGAAACCGCCGCCCTACGAATACGAGATGGAAAAGCTCCCCTTCGACATACTTTGCGGCACGGACCGTCTTCGGCTCCAATTGGAGGACGGCATGGCGCCCCGGGACGCGGCCCGGGATTGGCGGCTCCGGCTCGAAGCCTTCGAAGAGGTGCGGGAAAAGTATCTGCTCTACTGATTCCGTGGCAGGGGAGAGGAAACGAATGCCGGAGGAGAGACGGCGGCCGCCCCTGGAGATGGAGGCCAAGGTTCCTCTCGAAGTGGAGGACCTGGATGGTGTGCGCTCCAGGCTGCGGGAGATCGGGGCTCGCCTCAGCACACCCCGCCTCCGTGAAGAGAACACCCTGTTCGACTTTCCCGATGGAAGACTGGAAAAGGCCGATTCCGCGCTCCGGGTCCGGACCTTCGGCCGGGAATGCCTGCTGACCTACAAGGGAAGGACCCGGGAGCACGCCTTCCTGAAGTTGCGGGAAGAGATCGAGACCCGCGTCGAGGACGCCGCCGCCCTGACCAGCCTGTTGGAGCTTCTGGGGCTTCGAAAGTCCTTTCACTACTGGAAGTATCGCGAGATCTACAGCCTGGAACTCCCGTTGGGGACGGAAGTTCCACAGGGGACAGTCACTTTCGCGGAAGTTGGAGACCGCGCGGAAGTTGGGGACAGTCACTGTCGGGACAGTCGGGAAGCTGGGGACAGTCACTGTCGCGAATTGGGGACAGTCACCGTTGCGCTCGCGCTGGATGAGACGCCGATCGGGTTCTTCGCCGAAGTCGAGGGCCCGGAGGAATCGATTCGGGCGGTGGTGGAGCTCATGGGTTGGGACCCGGCGTCATTCCTTCAGGAGAGCTATCCCAAGTTGTATCGGGAGCACGGCCTCGGGGCCCCGGAAGTGGAATGAAGGCAATGATTCTCGCGGCCGGTCTGGGCAGCCGCCTGCGGCCGCTGACCTGGCTCCGGGCCAAGCCAGCCATACCCCTCCTGAACCGCCCCCTGATCCGCTATGCCTTCGACCTGCTGGATTCGCTGCGGGTCCGGGAGGTGGTGGTGAACCTGCATCACCTGGGTCCGTCCGTGACCGGCGCGTTGGAGGGCGTGACTCCAATGGTGCGGTACTCACGGGAACCGGAGATCCTGGGCACGGCCGGAGCCGTGGGGCGGGTCCGGGAATTCTGGGGACAGGAACCCTTTGTGGTCTGCAACGGGAAGATCTATTTCGAACAGCGTCTGGGTCCGGTCCTGGCTGCCCACCAGGAGAGCGGGGCGCTGGCGACCCTGGTTCTGGTGCCGCGGAAACCGGAAGATCCGTTCCGGCCGGTCTTCTTGGCCGGGGACGGGCGGGTCCGGGCCTTCGGCCAGGATCTGCCGGGGCGGGCGGGCGGGCCCGGGTACGTGTTCACCGGCGTTCAGATCCTCTCCCCCGCGGTTCTCGACTTGATTCCCGAGGGCCCTTCTGACCTGGTCAAGCACATCTACGAGCCGCTCGCGGCACAACGCGGACCCGTAATGGGCTTCGTCAGCCGGGCCCACTGGTTCGAGTGCAGCACCCCCGAACGGTACCTGGAAAAGTCCATGGGACTGCTCGCACGAAGGGGCCTGAACGTTTTGCCCGGGCATCCCGGCTGGAAGGACTGTCACCAGTCGGTTCTGGGGCGGGGAGTCCGGGTCCCGGACGGGACCTCGCTCACGCGCTGCGTGGTCTGGGACGGCTCCCGCCTGGGCTCCGGTTGCCGGCTGCGGGATTCGATCGTGGCCGGCGAATTGGAGATCCCGGCCGGGACACGCCTTTCCCACGCGGTCGTCACGCCTCCCTTCCCGACGCCGTTGCGGCCCACCGGCGAGGCGCATCCCGCTTACTGGACCTGGCCCCTGGAAGGCCGCCGGCCGGAACAGGAAACGTCCCCGTAGAGGGCCACCCCGCTACGGTAGAGTGGGCGTGAGCCATGCGCATCGACCAGCGTGTCCACCGGTTTCTGGAGAAGGAGCTTCCCGGCGCCGGCTCCAGGGGAATCCGGAAGCTGAAGGGTGACGCTTCCACCCGAGAATATTTCAGGTGCAGGGTCTCGGACTCGGAAACCGCCATTCTGACCCTGTACCCGGAACCATTCGACCCGGTTGAGTCGACTTACTTTCAGGTCTACCGGATGCTCCGCCGCATCGGTCTGCCGATCCCGCGGATCCACGCCGTTGACGGCGACCTGGGCGCCGTGCTGCAGGAAGACCTGGGCGACATGACCTTGGAGCGGCGCCTGCGCGGGGCGGGAACCCGGGAGCGGAAACGGTTGCTGGGCCAGGCCGCCGAGCACCTGATCGTCCTCCAGCGGAAGGGGCCCCAAGCGGCGGAACCGGATTGGCCGGTTCTGCAACTGGCGTTCGATCTGGAGAAATTGACCTGGGAACTCCAGTTCTTCCGGCGCCACTTCCTGGAAGGTTATTCCTCCGTCCGCGTCGAGCGGGAGAAGCTCGCGTCCGAGTTCCTGGCGCTCTGCGGCGAGCTCTCCGAAGCCGAGCGGTTCGTCTGCCACCGGGACTACCAGGTCAGGAACCTGATGCTGAAGGAGGGACGGGTCTACATGATCGACTTCCAGGACGCCCGCCTTGGGCCCCAGGCGTACGATCTGGTGTCTCTCCTATTGGATTCCATCGATCTGCCTCCCGGCGAAGTCGAGGAACTCGTGGACTTCTACCTGCGGCGCGGAGCCCCGGCGGTGGACGCCGGCCAGTTCCGGCGCCAGTTCCATCTCACGGCCATTCAGAGACTCCTGAAGGCGTTGGGCACCTTCGGGTACCAGGCTGGCGCACTGGGGCGGGAGGCGTACAGAGCCTACATTCCGGGCACCCTGGAGCGGGTCGCCGCCGCCTTGAAGACGATTCCCGAGTTCCCCTATATTCGTTCTCTGGTCGACGCGCAAGTGGCAGCGACAGGGCCGGTTCCATGGTGACCCAAGTCTACATTCGAGATGTCGCGGCCCACGTGGGACGGGAGGTCAGCATCAAGGGCTGGCTCTACAACAAGACCCACAAGGGACGATTGTGGTTCCTCCTGGTCCGGGACGGAACCGGCGTGATTCAGTCGGTCCTGTTCAAGGGAAACGTGGCGCCCGAAGTCTTCGAGGCCGCCGAGGCTCTGACCCAGGAATCCTCACTGCAGATTACCGGGACGGTCCGGCGGGACAAGCGGGCTCCCGGCGGCTACGAGCTGGACGCCAGCGGGATGGAGGTGGTGCAGATCGCGGAAGGCTACCCCATCACTCCCAAGGAGCACGGGACCTCCTTCCTCATGGATCACCGGCATCTCTGGCTGAGGTCGTCCCGACAGCACGCGATCCTGCGGATTCGGCATCAGTTGATCAAGGCCGCCCGCGACTTTTTCGACGGGCGGGGATTCGTGCTGGTGGACACGCCGATCCTGACTCCCGTCGCGTGCGAAGGGACGACGAATCTCTTCCCGGTGAAGTACTTCGACACCCCGGCGTACCTGAGCCAGAGCGGGCAACTCTACAGCGAGGCCTCCTGCATGGCCTTCGGCAAGGTCTACTGCTTCGGTCCCACCTTTCGCGCCGAGAAGTCCAAGACCCGCCGGCACCTGATGGAGTTCTGGATGGTGGAGCCGGAAGTGGCCTACGCCGATCTGGACGACATCATGGTCCTGGCCGAGGAGTTCGTATCCTACCTGGTGGCCGAAGCCCTGAGGGAAGGCAAGGAGGAACTGTCGATCCTGGGACGGGACACCGGGCCGCTGGAGAAGGTGACACGTCCGTTTCCCAGGCTCACCTACGCCGAAGCCTTCGACCTGCTGGAGCAGGAGGGCAGCGAGACGCCTCGGGGAGCGGACCTGGGAGGAACCGACGAGACCATCGTCTCTTCCCATTTCGACCGGCCGGTCATGGTTCACCGCTACCCCGCCGCAGTCAAGGGTTTCTACATGGAACCGGATCCGGAAAATCCGGATCTGGCGCTCTGCATGGACATGCTGGCGCCGGAGGGGTACGGGGAGATCATCGGGGGAAGCCAACGGATCCACGACTACGATCTCCTGATGGAAAGGGTGCGGGAGCACAACCTCCCCGTGGAATCTTTCTCCTGGTACCTGGATTTGCGGAAATACGGCAGCGTGCCCCACTCCGGGTTCGGCCTGGGCATCGAAAGGGTCCTCTCCTGGATCTGCGGAATTCCCCACGTCCGTGAAACCATCCCCTTTCCCAGGATGCTCCACCGGCTGTTCCCTTGACCCGGAATTTTCTGCGGTGAGCGATTCCGGTCCCCGGGATGGAGACGCGGCCCTTCCAATTGGTATGATTTATCCATCGAGGTAACTCATGGAGACCCGTTTGCTGGACGGCAAGAAGGTTGCCGGCCAGATCACGAGTGAACTCTCACAGGAGATCCGGACGCTGATGGCGGGTGGCGTGGTTCCGGGTCTGGCCACGGTCCTGGTGGGAGACAATCCGGCCTCGCGCTTCTACGTGGCCAGCAAGACCCGGGCCTGCCGCGAGTTGGGGATGCATTCGGAAGCGGTGGAACTCCCGGAGGAGACCACCACCGAAGAGCTGCTGGCCGTCGTCCACAGGCTCAACGAAACGGACCGGATCGACGCCATCCTGGTGCAGATGCCTCTGCCTTCCCACATCGACACGGAGCGCACGCTGATGGCGGTTCGGCCCGACAAGGACGTGGACGGGTTCCACCCGGTGAACACGGGAAAACTCTGCTCCGGAAATCCGGGTCTGGTGCCCTGTACGCCGCAGGGAATCATGGAGTTGCTGTTTCGCGAGGGAATTCCCCTCCGGGGAGCCGAGGCGGTGGTGGTGGGAAGGAGCAATATCGTGGGCAAGCCCATGTTTTTTCTGCTGCTCCAGGAACATGCCACGGTGACCGTCTGTCACTCCCGGACCCGGGACCTGCCCCGGGTTTGCCGCCGTGCCGACATCCTGGTCGCCGCGGTGGGCCGGCCGGCTCTCCTCACGCGGGACTACATCAAGAAGGGCGCCGTCGTTGTCGACGTGGGGGTCAACCTGCTCCGGGACCGGGACGAGGTCATTTGCCTGTTCGGCGATGGTTCGCGCAAACTGGCGGCGTTCGACAAAAGGGGTTCGGTGCTGGTGGGCGACGTCCACCCCCAGGCATCGCCGGGATGGGCCTCGGCGGTGACGCCGGTGCCGGGTGGAGTCGGCCCCTTGACCATCGCGCTCTTGATGAAGAATACGGTTCGAGCCTGCAGGCAACGGCGCGGGAAGGCCGGCCCGGTGTCCAAATCGATCGTGGGGGAATCATGAACGAGATCAGGAAGACCATCGGACTTTGCGTCATCGCCGCTTCCCTGCCGCTTCCCGCCGCTTCGCCGGTTCAGGTGAGTCAGGTCAAGAAGGTCAAAGTCGGCAAGGCGCCCAACTTCTCCGTCCTGGGCGAAGACGGGCGTTACCTCTTCGTGACCAACTTCGCCTCGGACGAGGTCTCCATCGTGAACACCGTCACCCACCGGGAGGAAAAGACCTTCTACGCCGGCTTCAAACCGCTGGGAATCGCTATTTCGCCCAGCGGTGACCGAATCTACGTCACCAACTTCCAGTCGGGTCTGGTGAAGGTGGTGGACGGAAGGACCTACCGGATCACCGATGACATCAAAGTGGGCGGGATGCCCACGGACGTGGTGGTGTCTCCCCGTGGGCACACCATCTACGTGGCCAATTACGGCCGGGGCCGCATCGGACGGGTCGATTTCATCGATACGGCTTCCCACCGGGTCACCAAGTCGGTGGAAGTGGGCGTGCGCCCGCTGGTGGCCGCCATCTCTCCCCTGGGCGAGCAGTTGTACATTCCTTGTGCCGGCTCCAACGATCTCTATGTGATCGATGCCCACGAAGGACGCGTGATCAAGGAGATCCCCGTCGGGATCGGTCCCGACGGCATCGCCTTGACACCCGACGGCGAACGCCTGCTGGTGGCCAACAGCGGGACCAACGACCTCTCGGTGGTGGACCTGCTCGACATCGAGGAGACGCGCCGGGTTCGGGTGGGCGAACAGCCCTTCTCACTGACCGTGAACGACCAGGGCTATGTCTTCGTGGTGGAGAGCGGAAGCCGAACGATATCCATTCTGAGTCCCGAGCTGAACAAGATCCGGACTGTCGAAGTCGGGAAGAAACCCATCGACATCCAGGTTTCGCCCGACAGCCGCTTCGTCTACGTGACGGACGAAAAAGAAAACCGGGTCATGGTGCTGAGAGTCTCGGGACTGAGTTGACGCTCCGACTCGTTTCAAGTGGTCCGCGCAGCCCGTGGAATCTGCGCCTTCACCCGATTCGGAGACGGCGACCCCGATAGGAAGGATCCGGGAGGAGGGGGTCATGGGAGACGAGAGACCTGGCAGGAACTCTGATGAAGCCAGCCGGCGAAAATTTCTGAGTATTGGCGCGGCGGTCGGCGGCGCTCTTTTGGCGTGTTCGGACTCGGCGGACATGCCCGCCGGGGGCGGCGTGAAACGCACCGGCAAGCCGCCGGATGAATACGGCGAGCGCTCGCCGTTCGAAAGGTCGGTCCGGAAGGGGTCGGTTTCGAAATACCCTGAAGCAGGCTCCACGCGGACTCCGCTCCAGGACTCGCACGGGATCATCACGCCCTCCGCGCTGCACTTCGAGCGCCATCACGCGGGGGTTCCCCTGATCGATCCTGCCGAGCACCGCCTGTTGATTCACGGTCTCGTGGAACGTCCGCTGATTCTCACCATGGACGAGTTGAAGACCTTTCCGTCGGTTTCGCGGATTCACTTCATCGAGTGTTCCGGCAACGGCCGCGGCGAATGGAAACCGAAGAAGGGCGCCACCGCACAGATCAGCCATGGCATGGCGAGCTGCAGCGAATGGACTGGAGTTCTGCTTTCGGTCCTGCTGGATGAGGTCCGCGCGAAGCCTGAAGCCACCTGGCTCATCGCGGAAGGAGCCGACGCCTGCAAGATGCACCGCAGCCTCCCGCTCGACAAGTGCCGGGACGACGTGATTGTCGCCTACGGGCAGAACGGTGAGGCGATCCGTCCGGAGCAGGGGTACCCGCTGCGCCTGGTGGTGCCGGGTCACGAGGGAAACATCAACGTCAAATGGGTCCGGCGGCTGATGTTGGCGGACCGGCCTGCCATGGGACGGGAAGAAACATCGAAGTACACGGACGTTCTGGCCGACGGCAAGGCCCGGCAGTTCAGCCTCATGATGGAGGCCAAATCGGTGATCACCCGCCCCTCCGGAGGGCAGAAGTTGGCGGGTCCGGGATTCGTCGAGATCACCGGGCTGGCCTGGTCGGGACGGGGACTGATCGAGCGGGTGGAAGTTTCCACCGACGACGGGGCGACGTGGACCGACGCGGCCCTGCAGGAACCGCGTCACCGGATCGCGTTCACCCGCTTTCGCCTGCCCTGGACCTGGGACGGCACACCGGCGGTGATCCATTCCCGGGCCACGGACGAGACGGGTTACGTCCAACCGACTGTGGAAGCTCTGCTGGAGGTGCGAGGCTCGAATTCCGACTACCACAACAACGGCATCAAGTCCTGGAGGATCGCCGCCGACGGGAGTGTGACTCATGTCTGATCGCGGCAGGGGATGCTGGGCTGTGTCCGTCTTGACCGGTCTGCTCGTGGGCGCCGGCGCCGCCCAGCCGCCGACGTACAAGTTCGGGCGCACACCGACGGCGGACGAGGTCAAGGCCTTGAGCATTACGGTTTTTCCGAACGGAATGGGGCTTCCTGACGGCAGCGGAACCGCCGCCGAGGGCGAGGAGGTCTATGCCCGCCGTTGCTCGGAATGCCACGGCACTACGGGCCACGGCGGGGAGTCGTCGGCGCTGGTGGGCGGGCAAGGAAGCCTCGCGACCGCCAAACCCTTGAAGACGGTCGGCAGCTATTGGCCCTACGCAACGACGCTCTGGGACTACGTGAACCGCACCATGCCCTTCCACAATCCGGGCATCCTGACCGACGATCAGGTCTATGCCGTCGTGGCGTACGTTCTACATCTGAACGAAATCGTGGGTGAGAACGAACAGATGAACCGGCAGACGCTCCCCAAGGTCCGGATGCCCAACCGGGACGGATTCGTAAGAGACGATCGCCCCGACATCGGTCCCAAGTCTGAGAAATAAGGGATTCTCTCCCCAACCCAGGTTCCAACTTCGGGATAACAAGGGACAGTCCTGATTTCCTCGCAGGATAACAGCGGATAACAAGTTCCCTCGCAGGATAACAGGGGACAGTCCCCGATTCCCGTCCCCGGATAACAGGGGACAGTCCCCGATTCCCGGGATAACAGGGGACAGTCCCCGATTCCCGTCCCCGATTCCCTCGCAGGATAACAGGGGACAGTCCCCGATTCCCGTCCCCGATTCCCACGAGATAACAAGGGACAGTCCCGATTCCCTCGTGACCCGGAGGACCCGGAGCGGGCGCCGGGCGCCGATTCCCTGCGGAGGATTCCCCCCGCGCTGCGGAAAGGGCCGGTCTCGATTGACCTGTGAAGCGTGTGACCCGTGACCCGGAGCGGGCACCGCGCTACGCAGGGAGGCCCGGGCGCAGCTGCCGGTGACAACGTCTGCCGTGGCCGCGCCGCGGCCGCGGTGAAAGAATCAACTATGGGAGATCAGGCGAGTCTACGTGACCAACGAGTTCGAGCGTTGCTCCCGCAGGGAATACAGCACTCCGCCCAGTTGGGGGATGGGGTGTGTCGGCGGCGTCGATATCGGCCCTGCTGCCGATAGGTCTCCAGCAGTTGCGCCACCTTCTCCGCCGGCCCGACGGCCAAGCCGTCCGTCAGGAAACGCAAACGCCGGCGAAAAGCTCCGGCACGCGTAAGGCCGCGGCGCTGCTCCTGGTGCAGGATCCACCGGGGGATCGCCGCCTGGTTGTCCCGGGTGGGGACGGCGCCTCGATAGTACAAGCGTGCCCGGTAACTGCGGTACACGTCGGATCCGGGATCCGCGGGGAACAGTTCCTCCAGTGGAATCAGGTCTTGATCCTGGCCGGTGAGTCTCCGGAGGGCCGAGCCCCACTTCCACTGTTCGGGCCGATTGACGATTCCGGCCCGGACGGCATTGAGTTCCACGTACAGGACGGCGTCCTGCACGGCTTCCAGTCCCAATAGCTCCGAGCTCTTGAACCGGTCACCCCACAAATGGCCCCGCCGTCCAAACGTGCGGTTGAACCACTGGGCATAGAATCCGCCCACGTTCGCCATCAGTTTGGACAGGTCAAAGAGGCGCTCATTGAACTTCTTCCATTCGGCGTCGGCCCAAGCGGCGGTCTTGTCCTCGGCCTCGCGTCCATACAGCTTGTAGGCGCTCTCCCTCAACTCCTGTCGGGACAAGGGGCGGAGTTTCTCAAAATGGACGACGAGGTGGAAGTGGTTGCCCATGATCTGGAAAGCGGCCAGGCGGCACCGGTAGGCGTTGACGTAGAACAAAATCATGTCCAGGAGTTTCTGGCGGGCCTGCGGGTCTTCGAAGGGGAGCCAATCGGACGAGCCGACGACCCGATTGGTGATGTGGTAGAAGGCGGCGTCCGGGCTCTTGTGTCGTGCGGTTCTGGCCATGGCTACGGTCCTCGGTTCACGTCCCTGATGAAAACAACGACTCAGAACCAGGAACGGCGAAGGAAACTTAAGGAAATCAGTGTTCCTCCAGTTCCGCAGTGGAAAACGAGACTGTCCCCATCCTGCTGTCAGACCGGAAAACGAGACTGTCCCCATCTTGCTGTCCTCTTGCCGACGGGGACTGTCCCCATCTTTGGGGAAGAAAAATTGTCCCCCTCTTCTCCCTCTTGGGGACAGTCTCGATTTCCGGATTGTCTCGGTTTCCGGATGGGGAACGGAACGGGATGGGGAACGGAACGTGAGAGGAGAGCCTGGGCATCTAGACGATGCCGTCTTTAGTCGCTTTCCTCCCGGGTCAATCCTTCCGTGCGACGGCGGCCGGCTCCAGATCGGTTTCCTCCCGCTTGCGAATCGAGTAGTAGGCGATTCCCGGAAGGGACGACAACATCATCACCACGAAACCCAGCAGGGACAGAGTCACCGACATCTCGGCCGGGACTCCCGCCTGGGAGAAGAGCAGGTAGTAGGCGCTCTCGCGAAGGCCGATCCCGTTGATGGTGAGAGGCACCATGATGGTCAGGTTGATCAGGGGGACGAAGACCATGAAGAGTGAAAAGGGAGCTTCGATCCCGATGCCCTGAGCCGTCACCCAGACCACCGCCACCGCTCCGGCCTGGATGGGAAGCGACACCCCGGCGACGGAAGCCATCTTGCCCGGATTCCGCTTCAGGGCGTCCAGACCCTGGTAGACGAGTTCCATTTTCCGGGTCAGGGATTGGAATCCGAATCTCTGCACCAGGCAGGTCATCCGGCCGTGGGTCCAAGAATGGAAGAGCATCACGTTGGCCGCGGCATACACGGCGCACGCGGCAAGGAAAATAAAGAGGGACGAAACTCCGGCGATCCTTTGGGGGACGACGAGGGAGGCGGCGAGACCGATGAGCAACAGACCGCAGAGGCCACCGCTGCGTTCCAGCATGCTGGTGGTGAGGGTCGTAGACATGCCTCGGCCCGTACCCTTGGACAGATAGTAGGCGCGAAAGACGTCTCCGCCGATGGCCGACGGCAGGAACAGGTTGAAGAAGGCGCCGATGAAGACGAGCTTGGTGAGCGGGTACCAACGCTGGAAGATGCTGAAACTCTCGAGCACGATTCTCCAGCGGAGCGCGGAAACCAAGAGCGTGAGGATCTGAATCGAGACCGCCAACAGCAGGAATTCGGGGCGGGCGCCGGCGACGACGCGAAGCAACTGGGTCAGGTCCAGGCGGCTCAGAACCAGACCCAGAAAGGAGAAGCTCAGGATCAGCTTCAGGACCAGCTTGACCCGAGCTTGCGGCAACCTGGAAGTCACCGGCCGCAGCACTTCTTGTACTTTTTGCCTGAGCCGCAGGGACAGGGCTGGTTGCGGCCCACTTTGGGCATGGTCCGAACCACAGTCTTCACCGCGGCGGCACTTCGCGCGTCCATGCGGCCCCGGCGGGCGGGTCGGGAGGGTTGAGGCGGCGGCGCCGTTTCCGGTCCGGAGTAGGACACCTGTTGCTGCCGCCGGGCGTGGGCGCCTCGCAACTCCCGTTCGTCCTCGGCGGATATGGGCCGCAGCAGATAGAGCATCCGGACCATCTCCTCGGTGGACCGGTTCCATAGATCCTCGAAGAGTTCGAACGATTCGCGCTTGTACTCGACAAGGGGGTCCCGCTGTCCATAGCCTCTCAGACCGATCCCCTCCTTGAGATGATCCAGCGCGAGCAAGTGGTCCTTCCACTGCTGGTCGATGATCTGAAGCATGATCATCCGTTCGTACCAGCGCATGACCTCGGGGCCGATCTCCGCCTCCTTCTCCTCATACCGCTTCCGGGCAATGGCGGCGAGGCGATCGTCAAGTTCAGGACGGTCCATGAGATGAGCGTCCTGGGGCGATTCGAGGCCGAAGATCCTCTGGAAATTGATGCCCAGGCCCTCGAAGTCCCAATTCCGGGGGTCCTCCTCCATGGAGACGTGCGAGCCCAACAACTCCTGCACCAACTCGTCCGCCAAGTTGAGGATGTAGGGCTTCTGGTCCTTTCCTTCGAGCAGCTCGCGGCGGAAACGGTAGATCTCCTCCCGCTGCTTGTTCATCACGTCGTCGTATTCCAGCAGGTGTTTCCGGATCTCGAAATTCCGGGCCTCCACCTGCTTCTGGGCCCGTTCGATCTGCCGGGTGATGAGCTTCGACTCGATGGGAACCCCTTCCTCCATTCCCAGGGACTGCATCAGGCCGGAGATCCGGTCGGAGCCGAAGATCCTCAGCAGATCGTCCTCCAACGACAGGTAGAAACGGCTGGACCCCGGGTCCCCTTGCCGGCCGGAACGGCCTCTCAACTGGTTGTCGATTCTCCGCGACTCGTGACGTTCCGTCCCGATGATGTGCAGGCCTCCGAATCGGATCACCTCCTCGTGCTCCTCTTCCCAAGCGGGAAGAAGCTTCTCCAGTTCCGCCTCGTATTCCTGACGATTCTCATCGAGCCTGCGGCCCCGGAGCTTCAGCCTGGCCTGAAATTCGGGATTGCCTCCCAGGATGATGTCCGTACCCCGGCCGGCCATGTTGGTGGCGATGGTGACCGAGCCTCTCTTACCCGCCTGGGAGATGATCTCCGCTTCCCGCTCGTGGTACTTGGCGTTCAGCACCACGTGCTTGATCCGCTTGCGCTTGAGCAGCCTGGAGAGGCGCTCCGACTTGTCGATGGAGGTGGTGCCCACCAGTACGGGCCGGCCCTGGGAATTGCATTCGCGGATCTCGTCCACGACGGCGATGAATTTCTCCCGCTCCGTCCGGTAGATGACGTCTTCATACTCGTCCCGGATGAGGGATTGGTTGGTGGGAATCACGTTGACCTGGAGCTTGTAGATCTTTTCGAACTCGGGGGCTTCGGTTTCGGCCGTGCCGGTCATCCCCGCCAGCTTGTCGTACATCCGGAAGTAGTTCTGGAAGGTGATGGTGGCCAGGGTCTGGTTCTCGCGCTCGATCTTGACCCCTTCCTTGGCCTCCAGGGCCTGATGCAGCCCTTCGGAGTAGCGGCGGCCGGGCATCAGACGGCCTGTGAACTCGTCGACGATGATGACCTGTCCCTCCTTGACCATGTAGTCGACGTTTCGCTTGAACAGCGCGTGGGCCTTGAGGGCCTGGTGAATGTGGTGAACCAGAGCCATGTTGCGTGGATCGTAGACGTTCTCGACCCCCAGAAACTTCTCCGCCTTCTCGATCCCCGTCTCCTGCAGAACCACGCTTCTGGCCTTTTCGTCCACCTTGAAGTCTTCTTCGCGGATCAGGCGGGGGATCAGGCGGTCGATCCGTGTGTATTTGTCGGTGGATTCTTCGGAGGGACCGCTGATGATCAGCGGAGTCCGGGCTTCGTCCACCAGGATCGAGTCCACCTCGTCCACGATGCCGTAGCGGTGGCGGCGCTGGACGCATTCCTGCGCCGAAAACTTCATGTTGTCCCGAAGGTAGTCGAAGCCGAACTCGTTGTTGGTGCCGTAGGTGATGTCGGCTCTGTAGGCGTCGCGCCGATCCTGGTCCGGCATGTCATGCTGGATCATGCCCACCGTCAAGCCCAGAAAACGGTAGAGGGGTCCCATCCATTCGGCATCCCGGCGAGCCAGGTAGTCGTTGACCGTCACCAAGTGGACTCCCTGACCTTTAAGGGCGTTCAGATAGATCGGGAGGGTCGCCACCAGGGTTTTCCCCTCTCCCGTCTTCATCTCGGCAATCTTGCCCTCGTGGAGCACCGTGCCGCCGATGATCTGCACATCGTAGTGGCGCATCCGGAGGGTCCGGCGCGAAGTCTCCCGCACCACGGCGAAAGCTTCCGGCAAGATGTCTTCCAGACTCTCGCCCCGCTCCAGGCGCTGCTTGAACTCGGGAGTCCTGGCCTTCAGGCCCGCGTCGTCCAGCTTCGAGATCGAAGCCTCCAACTCGTTGACTCGATTGACGATGGGTTGAATTCGCTTGAGATCCCGCTCGTTCTGGGAGCCGAGAATCTTGGCCAGAATGCGATTGAACATATCTCCTCGTAGTTTATCACGCCCACGTCAGCGGACCGGTCTTTCGCATCGCGAAAAACCGTTCACAGCGACTTCGCTCCGAAGCCCTCCAGGGTCCAACCCACCACCCAACGGGAATGGTTGTCGTGCCCGGAGGCTGCGTTGTCGCCATCGACGGGGGCCACCGATTCGAGATTGGACTCCCGGAGAAACTCTTCCAAATGCGAGCGATGTCCATACATGGCCACCAGGAAGCGAATGGGGTCGACCTGGGCCAGCAGTTCGGTCTCATAGGCGTCGATGCCGTCGGCGCCCCCCTTGATCAATCCTAACGCCCGTTTCAGGCCAGGCACGAGATTGGTCAGACCGGCGCCGCCCCGGGGGACCATGAGGCTGCCGTCCGGCCGATTGACGTGGGTCCAGGAGTGGGTCCCGCCGGCGCCGATGTAGGCCGAGGCGCCCATCCCGGCCACGATGGGAATCCCATAGAGGCGTCCCAGATCCAGATAGGGGCGGATGTCCTGGTCGGCCTGTCCCCTGAGGTCCTGCAGCGGGTCGAGCTGGATCCGGTCGACGAGTTTCTCGCGGCACCAGCGCTCCACGTCCAGGCCCTGCGCCAGGTTGTGGAACAGTCCCGCCGCCGGGATGCGGACGGCCACCGGAACGGCCCGGTCGAGGGCGGCCAGGCCGGCCTTCAGGTCGCGCAGGACCTGGGTGAAGAAGTCCGCCCGCCAGCGAACCCAGTCACGGTAGGGCTGGCCGGCGGAGACGTCGATCTTTCTGGGGTCCACCCCGGCCGCCCTTCGATAGGCCGCGACCATCTCGGGGTTGTACAGAAGCATGGGGACCTGGCGGTCGCATCCCACCAACAGGCCGTCCGCTCCCCGCTCGGCCACCTCCAGCAGGATGTCGACTCGTTCCTTCCGGACCTGGGGGAAGTAGTAGCTCAGGCCCCTCGAGTCCGAACCGTCCTTGGCGATCCTCCACCATTCCGGATGCCGCCGGTAGAACTCACTGGCGAATATGCCCCCGTAACGGTCGGCGCCATAGTGGCGCTGCATGGCCAGCCAGGGCCAGACCTGCGCACGGCAGCCCTCCCGGGTCCCGTTGACCTGGGTCAGGGCATCGTACTCGTTGATCATGTGGATACGCCGGCCGTAGTCGTGGGGGGAAAAGTCTCGATTTCGCTTCGCCTCCTCGTAGGAGGCACAGGGAAAGCGGGTCGTCCGGGGAAGCCGGCTGTGGTACTCGACCCAGGATCGGCCCACCGACCAGCCGATGGTCCCGAAACCCAATTCGGACTGTCCGCAGGCGAGGCTCCGAAACTGGTCCGGAAGGAGCCGGGCCCAGATCACGTCGAAGTAGCAGGCCCAGTCGTTCACCGCCAACAGCGGCGTCGGGGGCGAAGACATCCGGTTTTTGAGGTTCCGGGCCGATTCGGGCGTGACCGGAACCAGGCGCAGGAGGGTGGCCATGCCCCGCTGTTCTCCGGCCTTCTTCCAGTCGAGCCACCTCCCGGGATCGCCGGCCGAGAAGAAACGTATGACTTCTCCGGTCAGATCGGCGGCCGTGACGAAGGTCTCCTTCCCCAACTGGGTCGGAGGGGCGTCCCGAATCAGCCCTTCCCGGCCCACTTGAACGTGCAGACCCGAACCTCCCGTCCCCAGCAAGACGGCATAGGTCCCCCGGACCGGCGGACGATAGGTCACGGGAGGGGCGGTGTAGTCCCCTCTCCCCACCAAGGCGACGCCACCATCGGGAAGCGGCTTCCATTCCCAGGACGCCGCGTCGAGGGGACTGTCCCCCCAACGGCCGTGGGCCCGCCGAAAGTTGCGGACCCGGATCTCGGGACGCCCGGGGTCGATCCGAAGACGCCAGTTGGCCAGCGGGGTGAGCAGGAGACTGCCCGGCGGCTCGGTTCTTCGCCGGTAGTTCAAGGCGGGGCCGTCCGGCCAGAGCCGTCCGCCCACCCTGGGCTGGAACTGCACCCGGTAGTTCTCGTCGGGCCAACCCTCGACCGGGACAGGAACCCTCTGCAGTCCCCCCCGCCGGGTGAGCGTGAGGTCCCGGGTCCAGAGAGGTTCCCCCGCGGCGTCCAGCACTCTCAGTTCGCCCTGAATTCGCTCCGGACCGACTCCGGGACGAAGATCCGCCAACAGGAAAAGGCGATCCTGGTCAGTCAGAACGTCCGAGTGCATCCGTAGCGAGATCAGGTCGGCGGATCCCAGCTTCGGATCGAAAACGACTCGCTCCGGTCCGCCTTCCACGAATCGCAGGGGCTTGACCGGGAGCCCACCCTCCCCCATCCCAAACCGTTCAGTGGTGACGTCCCGGCTGAGTTGCTGGCGGAAGATCCAGGTCATTTCCAAGTCCGGACCTGTCACTTGGAGCTCGATCTCGTAGCCGCGAAAATAGACGGCGCCGGCTTCGTACTCGTAACGGCCGGGAGCGGTCAGAGGTCCCAGATCGAAGGTGGCCCGCTGACCGAACGACCGGGTTTCGATGATCTTCCGGCCGGACGGAAGACGCCTCGTCACCCGCGCTTGGTATTCCCGGTCTCCCGATGCGAGAGCGGTGACGCTCAATTGGTGTTTGGCGCCGGCGACGAGCAGCAGCTCTTGGCCCGACGGACCGCGGTTCACCCCGTCAAAGGAAAGCGTCACCCGATCGGCGGCCCGGCCAAACGCGGGCAGGGTGAGCAGAAAGCAGAGAATCGGAAGACGGCTGCACGTCATCATCGGCAAGGCTCCCACGAAGGGCCGGGGAGCGGCCACGCTGTCCGGGCGGGCCCGGCCTGTCGCTCCCACCGATCCTGACAGCCGGCGGCGACTTTTTCCACAGGCCGTCCACAACCTTTCCTGGGATCGTGGGAGAGCCCTGGATATCATGGGAGGGACGGAAAATTCTTCTCGACCGCATTTGACCGAAGCGCGCTTGGGCGCCGGGGAGAAACGGACGGGTGAGAGACTCCAATCGCTTGAATCTGGCCGGAACGCTGCTATCGGGACTCGGTTTGATTTTGTCGACCTCGGTTTCCTGCAGACAGACGATTCCGCCCGACGACTACGGGATTCTCCACCCGGCGACGGTACGCTTGAAGGACGGCTCCCCCCTCCTGGATATCGGCTTCAGCACCCGCGGGGTCCAGACCTTGACGATTGCCGGAGAGCCCGCGCTGGACTGGGTCTACCAGGGCGCCTACAGCGCCTGGGACTACACGGAGTGGCACTGGTGGGAGGGGCACCCCTTCGACTTCCGGGCCCGGGGACATGAAGATCCGGCCTATTGGGACTCGTTTCGTCCCCGGTTTCAGGGGAATCCGCGAGTGGACGCAACGAAGCTCGGCGAGGGCCGCCTGGGGATCCAATTCGGAACCGACGGCTTCACCTTTCGCCAGGACTATCTCCTGCCCGCCGCGGCCGACCCTGATCGGGGCCACTGGGACATGTTCTTCACCGCCGTCAACTCGACCGGCGGGCCGATCAAGGAGTACGGTCATTTTCTTGCCTGCTACACGTCGGTCAACGGCGGGAACTCCTTCTGGTTCTGGGACGCCGGAGGCCAGTTGGAGTTGTGGGCGGATCGAGGAGTCGGCCACCTGAACGGCTATGTGAGCAGTCCCGAAGCCTACTTTCACAAGGACGGCCGGATTCCCCATTGCCCACGCGGTAACGGCCGTCTGATCGGCACCTGGCGCCATCCGGTGCTGGTTTCCCAGGGCTCGCCCGCCGGTTGGCGTTCGGTTATCCTCCTGGACCCGGAAACGACGGCCGCCATCACCTGCGGGATGCAGGGAACCGCCATGGACTTCATCTTCTACCCCGGCCACACGGAACAGGTCCTGCCGCCGGGAGGAGGATTCCGTTCCCACCTGCGGCACCTCATGGTCAAGAATCCCGGGCTCCCGACCCGGGAGCAACTGGAGGCATGGTGGATGGAGTTCCAGCAGGCGAGGCCCGACCTCGAGCGGCGGCTGGACGACCTGCTGAAATAACGGTCCCGGCGGATGCGCCGGACGACTCATTTTCCGGAGACGTCGTGAAGGAGACGCAGCAGCGTGCTGCGGACCTTGGCTTCGGCGTCCACCGCCAGGTAGCTGGACCGCGCCCGCCAAGTCTCATACCCCCCCAAGGCGTGCTGCCGGGCGGTGGGCAGGTAACCGTTGTAGCCGTTGGCCAACTCGATCACGAAGGTCGGCCGGAGCGGGCTTTCCCTCTTGATGGCCAAGCCCGTTTCGACGAAGGTCTCGCAGGGCGTGCTGACGATCCCCAAATTCCCGATGCGGATCGCCTGCAGCCGCACCTGAACCTGAGCCGGGTATTCGGCCAGCAGCACCGTCTCGCGGGCGTAGATGGCTCGCCGGTCACGGTAGGGGCCGGGACCGGCCTCCTTGAGAATCTTCCGGGCCCGCTCCAAGTCCTTCCGGTCCGGCAGCCGGACCCCCAGCTCGATCTCCGCTTGGCTGGAAGCCACAGGCACCCAGTCATGATGTTCGATCCTCCGGTAGGCATGATGCGCCGAATCGGCCACGTCGGAGGCCACCCGGCGGATCTGCTCGAAGGGCTGGCGCCGGACGAACTTTTCAGAGAAATTAATGTTGTTGATGTCGGCGCTGGTTCCATTGGACATGATGCCGACAAACGGCGGATCCGCCTCCTCGGCGCCCAACCGCTGCGCCATCTGCACGGCGAATTCGCCGAAATAGTCCGCCGAGAGACCGTCGGCCGCCACGCCGCCCACATAGTGCAGCGAGTAATTGGCCAGCAGTGCCAGAGGCCGCCCGTCCCGGGCCTGGACCGAAAGGACCGGGACCTCAGGGTCGATGGGACCGGCCGGCGCCAGCAACTGGCTGCTGCCCGCCGGGGGATTCATCCGCACCCGATCGGTTCCGGTGTCGAAAGGATCCACGTACTTGAAACCGGGCCGCATGAACCAGCGCCGGTTGAAGACCTGGCGGGCGTTGATTCCGACGGCCCAGCCGACCCTGGCCGGTTCGAGCCGGGAGGCGGCCTCGATGACGGCTTGAGCAATTCTGTCCTTCAAGAACTCCTGATAGGCGGCTTCGGGCTCGCTCTGGAAAACCCCGCCGACGGTGACGGCGGTATGGGTGTGGGTGGCCGACACCAGCAGGTTCCCGGCCGGGATCCCGGTCGAGCGCGACGCCTTTTCGCGGGCGGCGTCGATGATGTCCCTGGGGATCATGCAACTGTCGACGACCACGACGGCGATCCGGACCGAGCCGTTGTCCAGGACCAGGCTCCGGGCGTTGAGAGGATCGTGCGCCGTCTCCACCATGCGATCGCTCATGCCGCCATTTGAGGAAACGGGAAAGGTCCGGGGAGTGATGTCCACCACTGAGGCGCCAGCCCGCAGAATCTTCCCTTGGGCCTGAGCGAGGGCGGGTCGACCGATTCCCATCAGGCCAATCACCAGCAGACAGGAGATAGGAAACCAGCGTCGTGACGTCATTTTCAATTTCATTGTCTGCCCCTCCTGGGGATTAGGACCGAAGAGGGCACCCACAAGGGATGCCACTACGAATATAGAATTTTTGGTACAAGAAACTAATTTCTCAATACTCGGGGCTCAGGGTCTTCAACAATCCCGGGAGGCCGTTGGTTCGCACCTGGCCGTCCCCGGTCTCCAAGGTCGGCCCGCTTCCTTTCCGCCAGCGCCATGAGCCGCTCCACGATCTCAGGGTGCTCCGGGGCGGCGTTGCGGGTCGAACCCATGTCGCTGACGAGATTGAAGAGGAGAGGTTCTACCGGCCGTTCGTCCCCGAAATGAGGGTGGCGGCGGAACGAGACCAACGGCACGAAGAGTTTCCAGGGTCCCTGCCGCACGGCATGGAGTTGGTCCCGGTCGTAGTAGTAGAAGGCCTCGTAGGGGGAAAGGGCGGAGGGCCCGGAGAACAACAGGGGACGAATATCGTGGCCGTCGAGGACGCGGTCCCCCGGCGGCTCGCCACCGGCCAGGCGGGTCAGGGTGGGCATCAGATCCATGGTCGTGGCCAATTCCGAACAAACGCCGCCGGGCGGGATCCGGGCCGGCCACCACGCGATCGCCGGCACGCGGAAGGCTCCCTCCGCCGTGGTGTAACCCCGGCCGAAGAGAGGGCCGTTGCTTCCCCGTGCCGGACTGGCCGGGTCTCTCGACAGAGGGGCGCCGTTGTCCGAAGTCCAGAAGACCAGAGTGTGCCGTTCCAGCCCGAGCTCCACCAGTTTGTCCAAAATCCGGCCGGTGGACCAGTCCAGTTCCTCGATGGAGTCCCCCCAGGGACCGTTTCGGCTCTTGCCCCGAAAGCGGTCTCCGGCAAATGGGCTCCGGGTGCTTCCCGGCATCGCGTGAGAAAGGTAGAGAAAAAAGGGACGGTTCCAGTTTTCCTCGATGAATTCCAGAGCCTGTTCGGTGTAGCGGCCGGTCAAGAGATTCCGGTCAACCGGCGCCTCGATGACGGTCTCGTTCTCCATCAGCGGCAGCGGAGGCCAACGGACTCCGTCCATTCGTTCGCCGATTCTCCGGCCGACGGCCTGGGTCATGTCGTCGCTGTAGGGAATGCCGAAAAAAGAATCGAACCCTTGGCGGGTGGGGAGAAACTCCGGCTGGTCTCCCAGATGCCATTTGCCGATGGCGGCGGTAGCGTAGCCGAGTCCCCGCAACGACTCGGCAATGGTGATCTCATTCGGATGCAGACCGTAGGGCGAGATGGGGCGCAGGACCTGTCCGTCCCGAGGATTCGTGTGCATCCCCACCCGCTGAGCGTAGGCCCCGGTCAGGAGACTGGCTCGCGACGGAGTGCAGACCCCGGCGGTGGCGTAGAAGTGGGTGAGCTTGAGGCCTTCCCGGGCCATGCGGTTCAGAATGGGTGTCCGGTGAAGCCGGGACCCGAAGGGCTCGATGTCGCCGTATCCCAGGTTGTCGCAGAGGATGACGATGAAATTCGGCTGCCGGGTGTCCACGGCCGAGCAGCCCGCCTGGAACTGTACGGCGAGGGCCAAGGGGGCAAACAAAATGGAGCACGATCGCCTTGGGGCGGGCTCCTTTGGAGAAACCACGAATTACAAATAACAGATTGAAGAGCGAGGAACACCGCCTTTTTCGTCTTGGAGCTTCCGCGTTCGGCGGGTAGTCTTGACGAAACGCAGGGGGGTGGAATGGCGAGAGCGATCTCCGGAAGCGGGTCCGGCAGACGACGTGACCAACGCCGTCTGCAAACATTCCTGCTGGCAGTGGGGTGGCTGTTCGGTTGCGCCCCGGCTCCGGATCCGTCGTCCCCGGACAGCGGTTTCATCATTACCGATACCGAAGAAGAAATCGTCATCTCCGGGCCGTCCCTGGAGGCCAGGATCCGCAAGCAGGGATACGTCAGCGGCGTGGCCGGGGGTTCGTTCCTGGACCGGAAGACCGGCTTTCGCGATGCCGGGCATGGTCTCCATATCGCCGACTTCCTGCTGGAGCCGGGCAGTGCCGAATCCTGTGGTGATCCGCTCCTCGAGGAATTGCACTACCTGGATGACCCTCTCATCCATGGAATGCGTCCCAAGCGGATCGTGGAAGGCCCCCAGATCTGCACCCGGGCGCGGCGCCTCTCGCCCCGGCTGATCGAAGGTCCCGACTTCGTGGCGGTCACCATGGACTTCACTTACTCGGTGGCGGCGCCGGGAAAGCAGCCGGGATCGAAGTGGACCCAGACCATCGTGTTCCCGGCAGGCAAACGTTATTTCGTGTCCAGCGACCGGATCGACACGGTCAACGCCAGCGACTCCCTCTTCCTCCGCATCGACATGCCCGGCCACATCAAGCACCGGGAGGGCGATGTCTTCAGCGAGGTCTATCTGAGCTACTTCGGCAAGATTCCGGCGGACGAGTTCCTCACCGATTTCGGCCCCGACGGGCGCTTCAACTATCGCGCAGACCGGAACGAACTCCCGAACAGGTTCATTCGAGCCTACCGGTTGAGGGACCCGGAAACGGGGCGGGAGGGACCTTGGCTCGCCGGCATGACCCTGGACCCGGACACCGTATACGAAGCCTGGTGCCACCAGCGGGGCTATGTCTGCATGATCCAGGAACTGGGCGGAGAACCGATCCGGGCCGGAGAGTCCTTCGGCGCCGCATACGTCGTCGGCTACTTCGACTCGATCCAGGAGATGCACCGCGTCTACGACCGCTACGCGGGTCACCGCGGTCTCCAGGTGGACCGGAATCGGTGGCGGCTGACGCAACGGGTTCCGGTGAGAGACAAGACAGCAGGGGCGCCCCTTGTGGATGCCCTCTTCGGTCCAAACCGGAGCAGGACGAGGCATTCTGAGGGTCCGGGAGGTGGAAGGTGATCCGAGTGGTTTCCGTGGTTCTGGCCGCCGCAGTTCTGTCGGTGAGCCTCGCAGCGGGACGTGGAAGCCGCCTGCCCGGGACCCGTCCCCTGCGCATGGATGGGGACCTGTCCCTTCAACTGGTGGAGGCGACCGACCGGTTCCTGTTGCGGCAGATTGCCGAGTCGCGGAAGTCAAGAGAGAGATTCTGGAACTGGGACTACTCCTCGCCCCGGGCGTACCTGGAATCGATCGCGTCGAATCGGGATCGATTCCGGCGCCGCATCGGCGCGGTGGACGACAGACTGCCGGTGCGGGACCTGGAGTTGGTGGCCACCCTCGCCAGTCCGTCCCTGATCGCCGGGAACGGGCGGCTCCGGGTGTTCGCCGTCCGCTGGCCGGTCCTGGACGGCGTGCACGCGGAAGGGTTGCTGGTGGAGCCCGCCGGGAAAGCCAGAGCCCAGGTCGTGGTCATCCCCGACGCCGACTGGACACCCGAGATGTTGGCCGGCCTGAATCCGCAGACCCCGCCCCGGCTTCAGGCCGCCCGGATCCTGGGGGAGGCGGGCTGCCGGGTTCTGGTCCCGGTGCTGATCGACCGCAAGAACACCTGGTCGGGAAACCGCAGGGTCCGGATGAGCAACCAAACGCACCGGGAGTTCATCTATCGCCAGGCCTACTTCATGGGGCGGCACCTTCTCGGTTTCGAGGTGCAGAAGGTCCTGGCGGCGGTCGACTACTTTTCCCGCAACCGGTCCGGGCCCGCCGGCCAGGACACCCCCCTCGGCATCGTGGGATACGGGGAGGGCGGCCTGGTCGCCTTCTACAGCGCCGCACTCGATCCGCGGGTGCGAGCCACGCTGGTCAGCGGTTATTTCCAAAGGCGGGAGCAGGTCTGGCAGGAGCCCGTCTACCGCAACGTCTGGGGCCTTCTCCAGGAATTCGGAGACGCCGAGATCGCGAGCCTGGTCGCGCCCCGCGTACTGTTGGTGGAGGCCTGCCGGGGTCCGGAGGTTCCCGGGCCTCCGCCGCCTCGAAACGGCCGCATGGACGCCGCCTCGGGCAAGCTGGAGACTCCGCCCCTGGCCAGCGTCCGGGCCGAGTTTCGCAGGGCTCAACGGCACTTTGAACGGCTGGGAGTTCCGGACCGGCTCCGGCTGGTGGTCAGCGGCTCCGGAAAGGGGCCCCCGTTCTCGGTCCCGGCTCTGGGGGAGCTGCTGTCGGCTCTGGATGGCGGACTCGCTCTTCCCGGCGAAATCGGGCGGCAGGAACCGCTCCGGGACCGGCGTGCCGGGTTCGAGCCCGCGGCGCGGATGGAGCGCCAGTACCGGCAGTTGGTGGAACATTGCCAGAAACTGATGAGGCTCAGTTCCTTTCAGCGCGAACGATTCTGGTCGCGGGCGGACTCGTCGTCCCTGGGGCGTTGGGACCGTACGACTCGCTCCTATCGGGATCATCTGTGGCAGGAGATCATCGGGTGGCTGCCGCCGGCCAGCGCTGAGCCTCGTCCAAGGACCCGGCAGATCTACGAGACGGCCGCCTGGAAAGGCTACGAGGTGGTGCTCGACACGTGGCCCGGCGTCTTCAATTACGGCGTGATCCTGGTGCCCGCGGATCTGAAACCGGGAGAACGGCGCCCGGTCGTGGTCGCCCAACACGGCCGGGCCGGGAGGCCCCAGGACGTCTGCGACCCGGCGAACGACCAGGCGCCCTACCATGCCTTCGGGGCCAAGTTGGCGGACCGGGGCTTCGTCGTCTACGCCCCTCAGAACCTCTACATCGGCGAGGAGAAGTACCGCGCGCTGCAGCGGAAGGCGAACCCGCTCAAGCTGACCTTCTTCGCCCCCATGGTGCGCCAGCACCAGCAGGTCCTGGAGTGGCTCGCCACCCTTCCCTTCGTGGACGCCGGCCGGATCGGCTTCTACGGACTCTCCTACGGCGGCAAATCGGCCATGCTGATCCCCGCGGTACTGGAAGACTACGCGCTCTCCATCTGTTCCGGCGACTTCAACGAGGAGGTCTGGAAGCATGTGAGCGTCGACCTTCCCTACAGCTTCATGTTGACCAAGGAGCATGAGCACAGCGAGTTCGACTTCGGCGAGAAGTTCAATTACGCCGAGATCGCCGGCCTGATCGCGCCCCGGCCCTTCATGGTGGAACGGGGGCATCGAGACGGCGTGGGGGAGGACGAGTGGGTGGCCTTCGAATACGCCAAGGTGCGCCGCCTCTACGTGAACCTGGGCATCGGCGACCGGACGCGAATCGAGTTCTTCGACGGAGCCCATGAGATCTACGGCCAGGGCACCTTCGAGTTCCTCCACCGCCATCTGGAGTGGCCGCGGCGTTGATTTCACGTCACCGCTTCCCTCCATCGCTGTTTGCCGACATAATGCTTGCAAGTTCCATGTCGCCACGGCATTCGCTGAAGCCGCTCGTCATCCTCGGCTGCCTGTTGATTCCCTCCGCCTGCCAGGGGCCTCCCCCGACGCCGGAGTCCAGCGCCGGCGAACAGGAAGCCGCGAACCAGGACGGACGGATGTTCAGGGCCTTCCATCACATTGGCCTTCCCACCGAAGATCCCCAGGCGGACGAAACCTATGTGGAGGAGACCAAGGTCTGGGTGACCGACCCGGCCGATCATTCCTTCCGCGTCGAGTATCTCCGCTACGAGAAGGACTCTCCCGTCACCGGTCCGTTGCGCGAAAAGGCTCACGTCGCCTATCGGGTCGACGATCTCGCGGCGGCGCTGGAGGGCAAGGCGCTGCTGCTGGAGCCCTTCACGCCCATGCCCGGCCTCAGCGTCGCTTTCTTCGAGGAGGACGGCGTGGTGATCGAGTACATGCAGTTCGAAGGGGGCGCCACCGAGTTCGACGATCTGAATTGAGGACGGGCCGCATCGCCGAATCAGGAGAACAGGCTCTCCAGCGTGACCTCCTCCTGTCGGTCCAGTGAGCGCTTTCCCGCTTCCAGCGCCGCGATGACTTCGACCTCCTCCTCGATGGGCACCGATTCCTCACCTGTCCGGACGTATTCCAGGACCGCATTCAGCAGGTGCCAGTAGAGGTCGCTCAGATCGGGCATCACCGTGCGCCAACCCTTCTTGCCGAAGAGGCTGATCTGATATCCGGAACGCATCCACTGCCGCTCCCCCACCATCAACACGACGTCGCGGTGATCGGCGAAGCGGATCCGGACCACGTTCAGTCCGGGCTGTCCCACGTTCACGGCCGAAACGGCGCCCCGTCCCAGCACGGCATAGATCATGGAGAGGGCGTGGATGCCGTAGTAGATCAGTTCGTTGGCGCAGATGGCCTGGGCCAGATAGACGGGACCCAGTTCCGGCAGTTGCGCTCTCAGCCGCAGGACATCCGGAACGAACCTCAGAGAACTGGCCGACATGAACGGAGTCCCGGTCTCGCGAGCCACGTCCGCCACCGCCTTTGCCCCGCGGGCGTTCATGGCCAGCGGCTTGTCGCAGAAGGTGGAGATTCCGGTTCTCAAGGGGTGGATCGCGTACCTGGAATGCTCGCCCGACCCGTCGTCGACGAGGATCGCCAGATCGACGCCGGCGGCGCATTCCTCCGGCGTCCGGCAGACAGTGGGAATGTTGCAGGCGGCGGCCAGACGTTGGGCCCAGACCCGCTCCTGGTCCCACACCTTGACCACCCGGGCGCCTTCGATCCGTTTCCGGGACCGGACGAAGGTCCAGTCGTACTTGCGGA
The DNA here is from genome assembly GCA_965116695.1 of Acidobacteriota bacterium. GTDB lineage: Bacteria > Acidobacteriota > UBA6911 > RPQK01 > JAJDTT01 > JAJDTT01. Next base: position 3,628,667 of record OZ220706.1, on the reverse strand, counting down.
CCTCCGATTCGTCGAACCCGTTGAAGGTGGAGGCGAAGGCGGTCCCGTGATGGGAACCGGGCATCCGGGGTTGTTTCCCGTAGCGATAGGTGGCCGCCGAGATGAGACCGATGCGCACGCTGTCGCTCCCTTTGCGCCGGGGGGCCGGCTTGACTCGCCGTGAGCCGCCAACCTATTCTGCCACAACGCTATAGCCAGGGAGATCCGGAGATCTTCGCCGGCTTCGCCGGGCGCCAGGCGGTACCCGGCGCATCCTTCCGGGAGCAGGAACATGGACAGGACAAGATACGGAGTCATCGGGCTGGGCTGGTTCGGAGAGAAGCATCTGGAAGCGCTCGCCGGCAATCCCGGCGTCGAGATCTACGCCCTGTGCACCCGCACCCCGGAACGGCTGGCCCAGGTCGCCGAACGCTTCCAGGTCCGGAGGACCTACACCGACTATCGCCGGATGCTGGACGATCCGGGGCTGGAGAGCGTCAGCATCACCACCATGTGGGACCAGCATCGGGACCCCACCTTGGCGGCGCTGGAGGCGGGAAAGCACGTCTTCCTGGAGAAGCCCATGGCTTCCACCGTGGAAGACTGCCAGGCCATCGTGGACGCGGCGGCGGCTTCTTCAGGCAAGTTCATGGTGGGTCACATCTGCCGCTTCAATCCCCGCTACGCCGCGGCCAAGCAGGCGGTGGACGAAGGCCGGCTGGGCCGGATCGTGGCGCTCTACGCCCGGCGCAACCTCCCGGCCTGGATCGGCTCCCAGGTGCTGGACAAGATCGGCCCCATCATCGGGGACGGCGTTCACGACACCGACCTCATGCTCTGGTTCACCGGCGCCCGGATCGTCAGCGCCTATGGCCAGACGGTGGCGGTCCACGGGCACAAGTACCCCGACGCGGGACACGCCATGTACCGGTTCGACAATGGAGCCACCGGGGTGATCGAGGACGTCTGGTGCCTGCCGGAGAAGACCCCTTTCCAGATCGACGAGCGGATGGAGGTCATCGGCACCGAAGGATCGATTCAGGTCCATGACACCCATCCCAACCTGACCATCGTCGACGGGGAGGGGGTGCGCTGTCCGGACACCACCTATTGGCCGGACATTCACGGGGCCTGCACCGGAGCCCTCCGGGAGGAGTTGAACTACTTCGTCCGCAGCATCGTCGACGACACCCCGGTCGAGGTGATCACCCCCCAGGAGTCTCTGGAAGCGGTTCGCGCCTGCCTGGCGGCCGAAGAGTCCGCCAGGACCGGACAGGTCGTCCACTTGGACTGATCCCATCGCCTCGCCGTGCGGCGGCTTCGAGCCGTGAAGCCGGGAGATTGAACGTCATGACGAAATTCAACCTGGGATGGATCGCCGTCCTGTTTTCCTTCCTGGCTCAATCCGGGTCCGCCGGCTGGGTGACGGTGCCGGTCCCGGGAACGCACGGCTTCCAGGGCTTCGGCTGGTACCGCACCTGGTTCAAACCACCCCAACGTTTCTTCGCCAGGCACGAACGGGACCTGTGGGGCGAATCGGTGATCTTCAACGTCCGGGGCCTGGCCGGCGCCCACGAGGTCTACGTCAACGGGAAACGCATCGGCGGCGGCGGAAGCTTTCCACCCGGGTTCGAGGACGGACGGAAGGCCAATCACCAGCACAAGGTGCCGTCCGGCAGCCTGGTGCCCGAGGCCTGGAACCAGCTCGCGGTGCGGGTCTACGCCCCCGCCGGCGAAGGCGGCTTTCTGGGCGAAGCCCCCTTTCTCATGAACTACTTCCTGGAATGCGTCTTCGAGGGTCCTTGGGAGTTCCGTCCCGGCGACGCGCGCGCCGACTTCGGCGGCGTGCTCGACCGGCGGCCCGCAGGCTCGGCGTTCGACCAATTTCGCGAGTCCAGCCGGGTGCTGGCGGAGGCGGAACGGTTCGTCCACGGCCACAAGCTTCCGCCGCTGGATTCGTTCCGCAAGATGAAGGCGGCCGACGACCTCGTGGTCGACCTGATGCTGGCGGAACCGCTGGTGGCCCAGCCGACCCACTTCAGCTTCGATTCCCGCGGGCGCCTCTGGGTCTCCCAGTTCCGGCAGTATCCGTTTCCCGCGGGACTCGAGATGATCAGCCGGGACCGCTACTACCGCTCGCATTACGACAAGGAGCCCCCGGCTCCCCCGAACCATGACCGCGGGCGCGACGTGATATCCATCCACGAGGACACCACCGGCGACGGCAGGTACGACCGCCACAAGGTCTTCCGGGACGGCTTGAACATGGCCAACGCCGCCCTGCGCGGCCGCGGCGGCGTCTGGGTGATGCACACCCCGTACCTGCTCTTCTATCCCGACCGGGACTTCGACGACGTCCCCGACGGGCCGCCGGAGGTCCATCTCCAGGGATTCGGCCTGGAGGACACCCACGCCATCGCCAACGGACTGGTCTGGGGAATGGACGGGTGGCTCTATGGAACCCAGGGCAGCACCACGGCCTGCCACGTGACCCGTCCCGGAATCGACCCGCCGGACGCTCCCGCGGTCTACTACCAGGGCTGCATGGTCTGGCGCTATCACCCCGAGACCCGGCGCTTCGAACTCTTTTCCCAGGGCGGCGGCAACAACTTCGGGCTGGAAGTGGACGGCGCCGGCCGGCTCTTCACCGGGCACAACGGCGGCCAGACCCGCGGCTGGCACTTCCTGCAGGGCGGAATGCACCTGATGCAGGGCACCACCCCCAACAAGTTCGGTCCGCCCCGCAATCCCTTCAGCTTCGGGGACCTGCCCAAGATGGCCAGCGAGCAGGATATCCGCCGGTTCACCCATTTCGGCGCCGTGGTGGAGGCCACGGCCATTCCCGGGAAGTATCAGGACTCGTTTTTCAGCGTGGACCCGCTTCACAACTTCGTCATGGCCAGCCGGAGGATTCGCAACGGGGCCACCTTCAGGACCAGCGATCTGGGCAAGGTGCTGACCTCCGGGGACTTCGCATTCCGCCCCGTGTTCATCGGCAATGCACCCGACGGCTCGGTCCTGATCGGCGACTTCTACAACCACTACATCGCCCACGGCCAGCACTACCAGAGTCAGATCGATCCCGAAACGGGGCGGATCTTCCGGCTGCGGGGCAAGCGGGAACCGTTGGAGCGGGACTTGAACCTGCAGGCCAAGTCCACCGATCGACTGTTGGAGCTGCTGAATCACCCCAACCGCTGGCACCGGCACACCGCCGTCCGGTTGCTGGGCGAACGCAAGGACCCCGGATCGGCCGTCCGGTTGCGGCAACTGGTGGGAAGCGGTTCGGACCGCCAGTCGCTCTCCGCCCTCTGGGCCCTGCATCAGGCCTTCGGGTTGGATCAGGCGACGGCCCTGACCGCCCTGCGGCACGGCTACGCCATGGTCCGCTACTGGGCCGTCCGGCTGATCTGCGACGACGTGGGCTTCGCCAATCGCCGCACCACCGTGGGTCTCGCCGACAGCCTGGGGGAATTGAAGGAGGGACCCGCGCGGGTTCCTGATCGGCTCTTTCAGGCCATCCTCAAGGGCGCGGCCGGCGAGCGGGACGCCGAGGTGCGGTCCCAGATGGCCGCGTCGGCCCGGCGGCTGCCCGTGGATCAGGCCCTTCCTCTCGTGACGGCTCTGCTGCGGCATGGCGAGGACGTCGACGATCCGTACCTGCCGCTGCTCTCGTGGTGGGTCCTGGAAACCAATCTGGATCCCGGGCGGGAAGCCGTCATGGAGTTGTTCGAAGACCCGGAGTTCCGGCGCCGGCCCATGGTGAGGCGGCACATTCTGGAACGGGTGATGCGGGCGCTGGCCCTGAAGGGGAAGAGCGGCGATCTGGAAGACTGCGCGCGGCTGCTGGAACTGGCCGCGGACGGCGAGGAGGAAGACTCGCTGCTCAAAGGGTTCGAGCTGGCCTACGCCGGGCGGCGGATCGGCAGCTTGCCGGAGCGCCTGATCCGGGGCCTGGTGGAAAGCGGCCGTTCCTCCCTGGAGCTGCGGGTGCGGTTGGGAGACGCCGGCGCGTTCCGGGCCGCGGTCGAGCTGCTCCTGGATCCTGAAGCCCCCCTCGAGGATCGGACCGCGGTGGCGCGGACGCTGGGCGAGGTGAGGTCCGAAGACAGTGTCGAGCCTTTGATCCGGGTCTCGAACGCAGCCGAGCCGCCGCTCCAGCGGGCGGCTCTGGCGGCCCTTTCGTCCTTCAACGATCCTGAGATCGGCATCCGCGCGCTGGCGCGGTTCCCGGAGTATTCGGATGAAGCCGGACCGGCCTTCTTCGACCTGATGCTGAGCCGGCCGGTCTGGAGGCGGCAGTTGATTCAGGCCGTCGCCAGGGGCCGTTTGGCGGCGGACCTGGTCCCGGGCGGCGTCGCCGAGCGCCTGCGGGGGGATCGGGATCCGGAGATCGCCGGTCCGGCCCGGGAACACCTGGGCGGCGGGGAGGACCTGGACCGGCAGGATATCCGGCGCCGGATCGCCGGCATCAGGAGAATTCTGGCGGACGGGACCGGCAATCCCTACGCCGGCGAGGACGCCTACACCCGGCGATGCGGCTCCTGTCACAGGCTGTTTCACAAAGGGGGCAGCAGCGGACCCGACCTGACCCCGTACCAGAGGGGCGACCTGGGGACGCTGCTCATCGGCATCGTCGATCCCGACGCCGAGATCCGCGAGGGCTTCGAATACGTCACGCTGGTCACCCAGGAGGGACGGACCCTGAGCGGATTCCTCACGGACCAGGGCCCGCAGATCGTCGTGTTGCGGGGAATGGCGGGAGAGGACATTCGTGTCGAGCGCCGGCAGGTGGAGTCGATCGAGCCCATGGGACGCAGCTTCATGCCCGCCCGGCTGCTGGAAGGACTGAGCGACCAGGAACTGCGCGATTTCTTCGCCTACCTGAGAATCTCCCAGCCCATCAGCCGTTGAGGATCGGGAGAAGGGGGCGGCCACAAAGGCCGCCGGGAGAAGAGGGCGGCCACAAGGGCCGCCCCTACGTCTTCGCCTAGCTGAGAATCTCTCAGCCCATCAGCCGGTAGGCGCAGGCGGCGGCAAAACGGCGTTCTCCCAGGTCTTCCAACCGGAACGGCTCGGACGGCAGGTGCGGGAAGCGAAACACCGCGGACCGCTCGCCTTCGATCATCGGACGCGGCACCTCGAAACGGGACGGACTCAGCGAGAAGCCGGTGCCCAAGGCCTTGATCAGCGCCTCCTTCAGGCTCCAGAGGCGGTAGAAGAGATCCGCCTTCCGGCGGCCGGCGGCCGCGGACAGCGCCAGTTGTTCCCGCGGACCGTAGACCCGGCTCCCGATCCCGTCGAAATCCCTGCCGGGAGTGCGCACCTCCAGGTCCACCCCGAGTCCATCCCGATTCGCGAACCCGATCAATCCGTGCCGGCCGCTGTGGCTCACGTTGAAGTTGGACTCCGACGGCACCCCGTTCACCTTCGCGAACGGCTTGCCGTGCTCGAGGTAGCCGAAGGACAGCTCCCGGTTGGAACACCCCAGCCGATGGCAGAGGTTGATCCTGAGCGCGGCGCGGCACAGCGCATACTGGCGCCGGGCGCCCTTGACCACGAACCGGTTCCACCGGGCCTGCTCGTCCTCGTCGAGTACCGCGTAGGCCCGAGCTTCGCGGCCGGGATCGGGCCGGAGGTCGACGTGAAGGATGACGGACCTTCCGTCCTCGCGCCACGGTGTCCACCAGGCGCCGGAGGCGGTCATGGGACCGCCGCTTTCCGGGGCGCCAGGGTCACTTCGCGCAGGTAGGCGCCGACCCCCCGGCGGCGGTCCCACTGCCGCGGATACCCCAGGGACACCTCCCGGAAGGGCACGCCGTCAAGCCACCGGGTGCCCCGGACGTGGAGATGGCCGTACACCACCGCGCAGGCGTTGAAGCGGCGGTGCCAACCCCGGGTCCGGCGGGTCCCGCACCAGGGAGTGAACCGGGGCAGCCGCGGCAGCACGGCGTGCTGCTCTTCAAGCGGAAAGTGATTGATCAGGACCTTGGGAAGGTCCGCCGGATACGACGCGAGCCGGGAGGCGGCGTCCCTGCAGCGGGCGGCGCACCACGACTCGCGGTCCGGATACGGGTCCGGACGCAGCATCATTTCGTCGGCGCAGGCGGAGCCGGTTTCCCGGGCCCACCGGACCACTTCGTCACGGCGGACGTGCGGGGGCCGAAAGCTGTAGTCGTAGAGCAGGAACAGCGGCGCGATGAGAACCGGACCGTCCCCAAGCTCAACCACCGGGTAAGGATCCTCCGGGGTGAGCACTCCGTGGCGGCGGGCGATCCGGACCATCCGTTCGTAGAGCGCGACGCCGCCAAGCCGGGGAAGGGCGTTGGGAAGGGTCCAGAGTTCGTGGTTTCCGGGAACCCAGACGATCTGCCGGAACTGGGGAGTCAGCCGCCGAAAGCACCAGTCAAGCCGCTCGGCGCCGTGGGTCACGTCCCCCGCCAGGATCAGCCAGTCGTCGGGAAAGGCCGGAAGATTCCCCAGCGCTCTCCGGTTTTCCGGATGGGAAAGGTGCAGGTCGGACAGCGCCCACAAACGCAAAGGACACCCCTTCGGGACGTTCCAGGGAGACATCAGCGCGGAATTCGCCGCTCCCTAGATTTTCTCCGGAATCACCCACGGTTTCCGGTAGGCGCGCTTGAGGTAGGCGTCGGCCTCCGGAAAGCCGGTGAAGGTCTCGGTCCTGGGGTCCAGGACCAGCCGCCGGTTGCCCACCCGGTAGGAGATGTTGGCCAGGTGGCAGAGCATGACGGACTGATGGCCGGTCTCCGCGTCGGCAGCGGGCTTGCGGCGGGTCCGGATGCAGTCCACGAAATCGTCCTGGTGCTCCCGGTTCCCCTGGCGTCCGTATTCGGACCGCACCAGTTCGCCGTCGGCGTCGTAGGCCTGCCAGCCGCCGCCGTGACGGCCGAAGTACATGTAGCCGTCCGTGCCCAGGATCTCCACCTTGGTGCTGCTGAAGGGCCAGTCGGGAAAGCGGTCGGTGTTGCGGACGATCCCGGGTGTCTTCTTCATGTAGGGCGTCCAGAGGGTCGACTGGATGGTCAGGGTGAGCCCGTCGTACTCGAACAGGGCCATCTGAGTATCAGGGGTGTCCCGTCCGTCCCGCAGGGAGCAGATGGCTCCTTGATTTGAGGTCGACCTGGGGGCGGGTGGATCGCCGATCAGATAGCGGGCCATGTCCAATTGGTGGACCAGGTCGCCGGCGATGGGACCGCAACTGTATTCCCAGTAATTCAACCAGTACAGGCCCGGGTTGTACGGCCGCATGGCGGCGGGACCGCACCAGAGGTCCCAGTCCAGTTCGCCGGGCACCGGCCCGTCGGGCACCGGTTCCCGTTTGGGATGCTGCATCATGTTGTACACCCGGACCAGGTGCACGTCGCCCAGGTTTCCCGCCTGGATGTATTCCCGGGCCCGCTGGACGTAGGGGGCGCTGCGGGTCTGCATTCCGACCTGGATGACGCGGGCGTACTTGTTCTGGGCCTCCACCATCTTCCGGCCCTCCCAGATGGAGTGGGCCATGGGCTTCTCCACGAAGACGTCCTTTCCCGCCTGGCAGGCCAGGATGGTGCCCAGGGCATGCCAGTGGTCCGGCGTGGCGTTGACCAGGGCGTCCACGCTGTCGTCGTCCAGGATCTTCCGGAAATCCTGCACCAGCTTGGGGCTCGAGCTTTGGGCCGCTTCAACCGCCTTCCTGGCCCGGCCGTAACGCCGGGTGTCGACGTCGCAGAGGTAGGCGACCTCCACGTCCGAACGCTGGGCGAAGTTTTCGGCCAGCCGGGTGCCGCGCCCGCCCAAGCCCATGATGCCCACGACGACACGTTCGTTGGCCCCGCGGACCGGGCCCCTGGACACCATGGCCAGGGAGGCGGCTCCAAGCGAGCCGGTCATGAATTTTCTACGGTCGAGCGATTGCATCGGACACCTCCAATCTTTGCAATGAGCGTGCCGTTCCCGACTGCCGGCAGCAATTCCTCTCACGAATCTGTCACATCGGACCCGGCGTGCTCAACCGCTGGAGATATTCCAGCAGGTCGGCCATGGCGGCGGGATCGATGTCATCCTCCAGTCCCTCGGGCATGGTGGAGACGCTGGAAACCCGCAGCACCGCGATATTGCTCCGGAGGAGCGTCTCCTCCTCCCCTTCCTCGCGCCGAAGAGTGACGGAGGTGGGACTCTCCCGCGCGATGACCCCGGTCACCGTGGCCCCGCTTCGAGTCTCGATGACATAGGTTTCGTAGCCCGGCGCAATATTGTGGTTGGGATCCAGGATCTTGGTCAGGAAGAACTTCTTGGGCCGCCGGACCAGGTCCATGAGATCGGGACCGACTTCGCTTCCCATGCCGTCCAGAAGGTGGCAGCGGCTGCAAGTCTCGCGGAAGATCTCTTTCCCCCTGGCAACCTCCCCCGGGTCCGAAAGGGAGGACCGGTACCGCTCGATCAGGTCCTCGCGGCCCTGGGACAGATCGCCGAACAACCCCTCGGCCCGCCTGCGAACCTCCTCATCCGGCGATTCCAGGAGCTGATTGATCCGGGTCCGGCTCAGAGTCCAGGCCTCGGCTTCCCTTTCCCGGATGCCGTCCAGGAGTGCGGTCACGAATTCCTTGCGGGCCAGGAGGCCGTCCCAGGCCGCCCTGCGGACCGGCTCGGTGAAGCTTCCCCAATTGCGGAGCAGGAACGGGACGACTTCCGCGCTTCCGGTCCTGAGGAGGGAGCGGGCGGCCGCGACCTGGACCCGGGGAGCCTCCCGCGGCGTCATCAACTCTTCCAGAGCGCGGGTCGCCGCTCCGGCCGGGTCCAGTCCCAGGATCCGGACCGCGATCACCCGGGCCGCTTCGTCCGGCCGGCCTTTCACTGTTTCAAGAGCGGTCTTTACGAGCCGGCGCAAACGGGTGGAGTCCGAAAGCCGGACGCGGGCGGCGAGATCCAGAGCAGCCGCCGCTACCGCCGGCGACGGCGCACCTAACAGCCGGAAGAGATGGCGCTCGCCGCTTCGGCTCAGGTGGACGCGGGCTTCGGCGCCCTGGCTCAGACCCTGGTCCAATCCCGACAGCAGGGCGCGCCTCCACCACTCGCCTCCGGGATTCGCACCGCCCGCCGCCAGGCGGAGTACTTCCGAGATCTCGGATTCTACCTGGCGAGCGCCCAGGATCGCGGCGGTCCTCACTACGAACTCCTCCTTTCCCTGCGTTTCGGAAGCCAGAAAGGCGCCGTCGCCGGCCATGGTCCGGAGCCAGCGGACGGCGTTCCCGGACGCCGAAGTCAGGACGGCGATCTGCAGCCAGCGGTCTTCCGGGTCCCGTTTCAGGAGCCGGCTCAGAGGACCGAAGGATTGCGCTTCGGGGAGCAGTCCCAGGGTGCAGGCGAGCTGAAACCGGACCCGCCGGTCGGGGTCCCCGACCAGAGCCGGCAGCCTCTCCACCAAGCGCGGCGAATCGAATTGCTCGGAGAGCCGGACCGCATGCTCCCGAACCCTGGCGTCTTCGTCGCCGAACGCCTCCTCGATCAGATCCGAATCGAGACTCCCCAACCCGTCCAGCGTCCAGAGCGCATGAATTCGGGACTCCGGCCGGCCGGCGGAAACCGCCAGCTCCCGAAGGGCAGGAACGGCCGGCCGTTCCTGCCGCTCGACCAGCAGGCGCTGGGCCGTGATGCGCCACCACATGTTGGCATGGGACAGCGCCTCCACCAGGCGGGCGGAATCGGCGTTCTGCAGGCCGGGAGTCCCGTCCTCGCCGCCGTCCTTGTGGACCACCCGGTAGATGCGCCCCCTGCCGGCGCCGGCCCGCAGGTCGAATTCGCCTTCCAGGTCTTCCGGGACGTAGTCCGGATGTTCGACGTACTTCCGGTAGTAGTCGACGACGTAGAGCGCTCCATCCGGACCGACGGTCGTGAACACCGGCTTGAACCAGGCGTCGGTGGAAGCCAGGAACTCCCGTTCCTCGAAGGCCCGGCGGGCGGAGAAGGTCGCCCCCGAGGGGGAGAGCAGGTCGCAGTGCACCAGGTTGTGCAACGGGTCGCAGACGAAATAGGCGCCTCTGAACCTCTCCGGAAACCGGGCGGCCGTGTAGACGGAGTTCCCGCAACTGGAGGTGAATATGCCCACCTGGGATTCGTGGATGTAGATGGGAGTTCGCGTTATGGGATAGACGGTGGACTGGTTTTCGTGATCGGAGGGAAACTCCATGGAGGAGGAGACCTGCAGGTAGGGATTACGCGACAGGTATCGGTGCGCGATGACGGGATGGCGGATGTGGTTGTTGTTCCACAGGACGAAGCGGTTGCCGGCGGCGTCGAAGGCGTTTCCGTACTGGGAGTTCCCGGCCGCCGGCTCCAATTGCAACCGGTCCGGCCGGAAGCGGAAGTCGGTGCCCAGGGCCGAGACGTCGACGGACGCGGCTTCCGGATGGCCGGGGAAATGCAGGGGTTCTCCCGTCAGTCCGAACTGTTCGGGATTGCGCCGCGAGGGGCCCACCTTGGGATAGGCTCCGTAGATCCAGTTGTCGATGCCGTACAGGAGTCCGTTGACTCGAAGCTGGGGATTGTAGCGGTTGAATCCGGTGAGAATCACTCGCCTTTCGTCGGCCCGCAGGTCGCCGTCGAGGTCGGGAAGGTAGATGATGTCCGGGGCGGCGGCCACCAGCACACCCTCCTTGTACGGCATCAGCCCGGTGGGAAAGGCCAGCCCGTCGGCAAAGACGCGGCTGCGGACGAACTTTCCGCCGCCGGAGTCCTCCAGGACCACGACCCGGCCCTGAGGTTCCGATTGCATGGGATAGTCGCCCATCTCCAGGACGAAGAGGCGCCCGCGGCCGTCGAAGGCGGCGGCCACCGGATCCGCGACCAGGGGCTCGGCCGCCACCAGCTCCATCACGAACCCCGGCGGCAGTTGGAAGGTTGCCAGCGCTTCCCGCGCCGGAAACGGCGGCGTGCCGCCGCTCCCGCAGCTCCCGGGGAGAATGCAGACTGCGGCGCTCAGGAGCGCTCGGCTCACGATTGAGAAAGGCCTCGAGTTGCGGAATCGGATCATGCTTTGCAAAAACCACTCTTCCCGGAGGCCTCCGGCCCGAGGGCCTACCCCGGAACCTTCTTCCTCCGCACCGTCGCGCCGTCGAAATGGTGGCCTTCGGCAAAGCGGGGCAACGGCAGCTCCACTGCGGCGCCGGTCCGCTGAGAGAGATGGGTGGCCTCGATCATCTGGATGGCGGCGCGGCCGTCTTCCCCCGACACCGCGGGCGGGCGGCCGTAGCGCAAGGAGTCGACAAAATCCTGAGTTTGTACGAAAAAGGCCTCCAGGCGCTTGGGCTCGAAGGGATTGCCGAGAAAATCGATCTCCGGCATCTCCCAGATGTCCCGCCACTCTCCTCCTGCCGCCAGCCGGAGCTTTCCGAAGTGCTCGGCTTCGATCATTCCCTTCTCACCCCAGACCCGGACGAAATCCATCATCCGCGGGAATCCGGGCTCGGGCAGCTCATGGCTCATCCAGACCTGGGCGCTGGCGCCGCGGGAGAAACGGATCTGCGCCATGGCGTTCCGGGACTGCCAGTTCGGAGCCGAATAGGCGTTCACCGTGCCGAAGAGCCGGACCGGCTCGTCGCCGATCAGGAAGCGAAGCATGTCGAAGCTGTGGGAACAACGGTCCAGGATGTCCCCTCCGTTGTCGAAGTCCTGGAGCCAGGGCTTGCCGGGATCCCGCAACGGCCACAAGGTGTTCATCTGCACCATCCGCACTTCCCCGATGCGGCCCGCTTCGATGAGCTTTCGGGCGCGGGCGAAGACGCCGCGATAGCGCAGCGTGTGAATCACGCTGAGGGTCACTCCGGCCTCCCGGCAGGCGGCGATCATGGCGTCGCAGTCGGCCACGTTGGTCATCATCGGCTTCTCCACCAGGACGTGCTTGCCGTAACTGGCGGCGGCCAGTGTCTGCTCGGCGTGCAGCTTGTGGATCGTCGCCAGGAGCACGGCGTCGACCTGCCCGCTGCGGAGCATGTCCTCGTAGCTGGGGAAATTCTCGACGCCGAAGTCCGCCGCCAACCGGGGCGCCCGGCTTCCCTGAGTGACCCCCGCCAACCGGACCCCCTCATTGTGGTCCCTCACGCAGTGGGCGTAGGTCCGGCCCATGTACCCCGATCCCACGATTCCCAAACGTACGACATCCATGCCCGTCACCCCCGTTTCCGTACGGCGCCAAAGCGAACGAAACCGAATCGAGACGATTCTATACCGACGCCTTCCCGTTGGCTTCTCCGCTCCGGTACGGACCGTGGAAATGGCACTCGGAGCGAGCGGCTGGTAGTTTCGGGGACGACAGTCGGATCGGGAATCATCTCTGACGGAGTCGAACATGCCCACCATCGAAATCCTCGACCACCACGTCGTCTACGAGAACCCGCAACCCTACAATCGATCCCGTCACGGATACTTTCCCGGCCTGGTGAAACTGGCGTCGGGGGATCTGCTGGGGCTCTTCGTCCTGGGGGAAGCGTTCGAGGCGACCAACGTAACGACGGTCGTGACCCGATCCCGGGATCAGGGGCGTACCTGGACTCTCGAAGGTCCGGTGCACCGCAAGGAAGCGGCGTACCGCCACAACTCCGACTACCTGAAGCCGACCCTCCTGGACGACGGCAGGCTGATGGCTCTGGGCTATCGTTTCCACCGCACCGATCCGGACCAGACCATCGCCAACCCCGACCCCGCAGTGGACGGGATTCGAGGGGGCGACAACCTGGTTTCCTTCTCCGGCGACGACGGCGCCACCTGGTCGCATCCCAGGATCGTCCCGCGGTCGCGCCCGGAACTGATCGAACAGTCCGGCCCGGCCATCCAACTGCGCAACGGAGTGATCCTGGGCGCCGGCTCGCTCTTCCCCAGGTGGGACGGGAGCAATCCCAGCGGCTGCGTGGGAGCCCTGCTGCGCAGCGAGGACGGAGGCGAGACCTGGGATGACCGAACCGATTTCTTCCGGGACCCGGCCGGACGCTACGCGCCTTCGGAACCGAGACTGTGCGAGATGCAGGAGGGCCGGATCGTCTCCCTGAACTGGATGATGGACCACGTCCAGGGCACCAACACCTCGAACCACGTCACCGTTTCCCACGACGGGGGAGCGACCTGGTCGGAACCCATCGACACCGGCGTCTGGGGACAGGCGTCGAACCTGATGCATTGGGGCGGCGACCTCCTGCTGACGGTCCACTGCCACCGCGAAGGAGAGGACATCGGCGTGTTCGTGAGGATCGTCGATCTATCGCGCGACCGCTGGCGGACAGTCGAAACGGCCAGAGTCTGGGGCAATGCCCCCTCCATGAGGATCGCCGCCTACTCCGACATGGGCCGGGACCTGAAGTTCGGCCAGGCCTCGTTGCTCGGCCTGGACCACGGCGAGGTTCTGGTGACTCACTGGGCCATCGAAGAGGGACAGGGACGAATCCGGACTCACCGCATCCGCGTCCGAATTTGAATTCCTGATTCGAGCCGTTCCCAACTCCTTTCCGGCGTTGACCGCCCCCGAAACGATCTCATATCATTCTTCGATGGAGGTACCCGAAGCCCTCACCTTCGACGACGTTCTCCTGTCTCCCGCCTACAGCGACGTCCTGCCGGGGGAGTCGGATCTCCAGACCGTCTTCTCCCGGAACATCCCGCTGAACATCCCCATCTCGTCCGCGGCCATGGACACGGTGACGGAACACCGCATGGCCATCACCATCGCCCGGCACGGCGGGATCGGCGTCATTCATCGCAACCTGAGCGTCGAGGCCGAGGCCCGGGAGGTGGACAAGGTCAAGCGCTCGGAGTCGGGCATGATCGTTGACCCGGTCACCGTGGGCCCCGGCGACCGGATTCGGGATGTCGTCGAGAGCATGGACCGGTACAAGATTTCCGGCGTTCCCGTCATCGACTCGACGGGGAAACTGGTGGGGATCCTGACGAACCGGGACCTGAGATTCCTGAACGACCCCGACCGGCCGGTTTCGGATCTGATGACCCGAGACAACCTGGTCACGGTCGGAGAAGGAATCTCCATGGAGGAGGCCAAACGGAAGCTCCACGAGCATCGGATCGAGAAGCTCCTGGTGGTGGATGACCAGAATCGGCTCAAGGGGCTGATCACGGTGAAGGACATCCTGAAGATGATTACCTACCCCAGGGCAGCCAAGGACTCGCGCGGGCGCTTGCGAGTGGGCGCCGCCGTAGGCGCCACCGGAGACTACGTGGAGCGGGCCCGGGAGTTGGAGTTGGCGGGGGCGGACGTGGTGGTGGTGGATACGGCCCACGCCCACACCCAGCGAGTGGGCGCCGCCGTGTCGGAATTGAAGAAGCGGCTCTCCCGCGTCGACGTCATCGCGGGCAACGTGGCGACCGGAGACGCCGTCCGTTTCCTTGCCGACGCCGGAGCGGACGCGGTCAAGGTGGGCATGGGACCCGGAAGCATCTGCACGACCCGGGTCGTCACCGGCGCCGGCATGCCTCAGTTCACGGCCATCGTGGAGGCCGCCCGGACCGCCCGGGAGCTGGGTCTGCCGGTGATCGCCGACGGCGGAATCAAGTATTCGGGCGACGTCACCAAGGCCCTGGCGGCCGGGGCGGATGCGGTGATGCTCGGGAACCTCTTCGCCGGCACGGACGAGTCGCCGGGGGAGCTGGTCTTCTACCAGAACCGCAGCTACAAGACCTACCGGGGAATGGGGTCCCTGGGGGCTCTGACCGAGGGAACCGGCGACCGCTACGGTCAGGACCCGGGTTCCCCGGGACAGAAGGTGGTTCCCGAGGGCATCGAAGGGCGCGTCCCCTACAAGGGGCGGGCCGAGGACCTGATTCCCGTTCTAACGGGCGGCCTGCAATCCGGAATGGGCTACTGCGGCGTCAGAAACGTGCGGGAACTCCAGACTCGAACCCGATTCGTCCGTGTCACCCACCTGGGGCTGCGCGAGTCCCACGCCCATGACGTGGTGGTGACCAAGGAAGCCCCCAACTACCGCGTCGAGATCTGACCGTTTCCGGACCCGCACGCCACCGGCCCGCAATGGGCTGCTGTTGCTATGCCAGCGCCGGTTCGGCGATGTTTTTGCCGACGGCCTGAGCGACCCGCCGCATGCTGTCCATGAGTTCGCCGAACTGGGAGACGAACAGCGACTGGGCTCCGTCGCAGAGAGCGTTCTCCGGATCCTGGTGCACTTCGATGAGGAGGCCGTCCGCACCCACCGCTACGGCGGCCTGGGACAGAGGAGCCACCCGGTTCCGGATGCCGACCGCATGGCTCGGGTCCACCACGATGGGCAGATGGCTGATCTGCTTGACCACCGGAACGGCGGATAGATCCAGGGTGTTCCGGGTCAGGTTCTCGAAGGTCCGGATCCCTCTCTCGCAGAGGAGGACGTTGTGGTTTCCTTCGGCCATGATGTATTCGGCCGCCAGGAGCAGATCGGTGATGGTGGCGCTCATGCCGCGCTTCAGAAGCGCCGGAATGCCGCTCTTTCCAATGTCCCGCAACAGATTGTAGTTCTGCATGTTCCGGGTTCCGATCTGAATGATGTCGATGTAGTCGTGGGCCAGGGGAATCTGGTTCGATTCCATGACTTCCGAGATCACCAGCAGGCCGTGCCGGTCCGCCGCCTTGCGGATGATCCGGAGTCCCTTCTCTCCGTGCCCCTGGAAGGAGTAGGGGGAGGTCCTGGGCTTGAAGGCGCCGCCCCGCATGACCCGGGCCCCGGCTTCCGCGACCCCGGCCGCGACCTCCTCGCACTGAGCCTCGCCTTCGATGGTGCACGGCCCGGCCATGATCACCACCTCCTCCCCTCCGAACTCGACATCGCCGATCCGAATCCGGCTGCCCTTGGGATGGAACGCCCTCGAGGCCAGCTTGTAGGGTTCGCTGATACGGTGGACCTCCCGGACGCCGTCCATGGCCGCATAGTCTCGCGTGCTTACGATCTTGGCTCCCACGGCCCCCAGAACCGTATAGTCCACACCGGTCGACCGATGCACGTCGAAGCCCTTCTCGACGAGCTTGTCAATCACGTGCTCCACCTGTTCCGAAGTTGCGTTGTGTTCCATGACGATGACCATGATGGATTCCTTTCTCTCGGTTCACCTCGGACCTAACCACCGTTCCGATACTCGCGCTCGGCCCGTCGAGATTCGTCGATGATCCGCTCGAACAGACGCTTGATGGCGCTCTTGGACAAGGGGCCGCAGGTGGCCTCCTGGACCAGCCGAATGACCTCTTCCTCCCGTTCCGGGTCATAGACACCCATGTTCAAGTCGTGCTTGATCTTGCCGATTTCGATCGCGCACCGGCTGCGCCGATTGAGCAACTCCACCAATTGGAGATCGATCCGGTCGATATTGCTTCGCCAGTGGTCGATGTCAGTCACCCTCGATGCCCCTTTTCGAAATCAGCGGACAAAAAAAAACCGTGGGCCCTTGAGGTTGCCCACGGCTTCAGGATCGCCTGCAATGGCAGGCCGACCCTCAGCCGTTTCTGAAAAAATAATAGAAGCTCCGCAGACTCACCATTGCCGTTCCTTGAACGTAGTGGCTCAGGATACCGGAGAATTATCCTGGAATCAAGTGCTCCCGGGCGAAAAGGCCCACTTGCCCGGGCAGATCCGCATCATGCCGGTGCTCATCCACGAACCGGACCAGGGCGGTACCGATCACGGCGGCGTCAGCATACCTCCAGACCCGGCGGACGTCCCGGGCCGAGGTGATCCCGAATCCCACCGCGATGGGAAGGTCGGAGTATTTGCGCAACCGGCGGATGGTCGCCGGCACCTGCGACTCGACGTCGGACTTCTTGCCCGTGACGCCGGTCCGAGCCACCAGGTAGACAAAGCCGCCGCTGGACCGGCTCACCTTCTCGAGCCTCTCATCCGACGAGGTCGGCGCCGCCAGGAAGATGACGTCGAGTCCCTCGACGCAGTTTCTCGGGTCCCCCTGCTCCCGGAACCGGATGTGCTCCTCGGGAGTCAGATCCGAGATGATGATGCCGTCCAGACCGGCCTCGACGGCCTCCCGCGCCAATCGTCCCGGGCCGTAGCTCCAGACCGGGTTCATGTAGGTCATGAATACCAGTCCCGCGTCGATCCGGTTTCGCAGTCTCCGAATCAGCTCGAGGTAGTCGGGAACGCCGTAGCCGTGACGGAGCGCCCGAAAAGAGGAGGTCTGGATCACGGGCCCGTCCGCGATGGGGTCGGAGAAGGGGATCCCGATCTCCACGATATGGGAACCGGCCTCCACCAGCTCGAGAACGATCCGCTCGGTCGCTTCCAGGTCCGGGTGCCCCGCCGTCACGAAGGGGACGAAGCACTTCGGGTTATTCGAGAAGATCTCTGACAGTCTCGACATCCTTGTCTCCACGGCCGGAAAGATTGATCACGATCAGCTCACCGCTGCCTTGATGCCGGAGGCACTCGGCCACGGCGTGCGACGATTCCAACGCCGGCATGATCCCTTCCAGACGGCTCAGCAGGTGAAACGCCTCCAGCGCCTCGTTGTCGTCCGCCGACGTGTACTCGACTCTTCCCGAGTCGCGCAGCAGGGCATGCTCCGGTCCCACCGAGGGGTAGTCCAGACCCGCAGAGACGCTGTGGGTGTGGGAGACCTGCCCGTTGTCGTCTTGCAGAACGTAGCTGAAGGTGCCATGGAGCACCCCCTTGGATCCGCCCTGGAAGCGGGCCGCATGATCTCCCAGCCGGAAGCTCCGGCCCCCGGCTTCGACCCCGACCATCCGCACTTGCGGCTCGCCCAGAAACTCGTAGAAGAGTCCGATGGAATTGCTCCCTCCGCCGACGCACGCAATCAGCAGGTCCGGGAGCCTCCCTTCCGATTCCAGAATCTGGCTCCTCGCCTCGCGTCCGATGACGGACTGGAAATCCCGGACCATGGCCGGATAGGGATGGGCTCCCAACACCGATCCCAGGAGATAGTGGGTGTTCTCCACGTGGGTGACCCAGTCGCGCATGGCTTCGTTGATGGCATCCTTCAGGGTCCGGCTCCCGGCGTCCACCGGCGTGACCTTGGCGCCCAGCAGTTCCATGCGAAAGACGTTGAGGGCCTGCCGGCGCATGTCTTCGGTGCCCATGTAGATCTCGCATTCCATCCCCATCAGGGCGCAGACCGTGGCCGTGGCCACGCCATGCTGGCCGGCGCCGGTCTCGGCGATGATGCGGTTCTTCCCCATGCGCCGGGCCAGGAGAGCCTGTCCCAGGGCGTTGTTGATCTTGTGAGCTCCGGTGTGGCAGAGGTCCTCCCGCTTCAGGTAGACGCGGGCTCCCACCCGCTCCGAGAGGCGCGGAGCCAGGGTCAGGGGCGTGGGCCGGCCCACGTAGTGGCTGGACAGCCGATCCAGCTCCCGGCCGAACCCGGGATCGGCTTGGGCCTCCCGGTAGGCCCGGTCCAGTTCCTCCAGGGGGGACATGAGGGTCTCGGGCACGAACTTGCCGCCGTAGGCGCCGAAGTGCCCTCCCGCATCCGGCCACCGTTCCTGGAAAGCCGAGGTGTTCTGCAGACTCATTGGTCGTCATCTCCAATTTGGGCGGCATGCTCCCGCGCCACCTTCAAAAAAGCCTTCAATTTGTCCCGATCCTTGATTCCCGGAGCACTCTCCACGCCGGAACAGACGTCGACACCCAGTGGATCGAGACGACCCAGGGCTTCACCCAGATTCTGAGGCGTCAGCCCGCCGGAGAGGAGAAACGGGCGATTCAGCGATTCCAGCGCGTTCCAGTCGGCGAGCGTTCCGGTGCCCCAGGAAGTGTCGATGATGACTTCGTGCCCGGGAAAGCGCCGGGCGCCGGCGGGACTGGTGGCGATCCAGACGCGCTTGCCGGTATCGGGGATCTGGGCCGGGTCCTCGATCCCGTGCAGTTGGATGACGTCGAAGGGCAGCCGGACCCACGAGTCCTCGCCGGGCCTGGCCACCGCGACGGCCACCGGAAGAATTGCCGGCGGCAACCGGGAGGCCAGGGCCTCGGCCCGGTCCGGCTCCAGGTAGCGCGGGCTCGGCGGATAGAAGTTGAAGCCCAGGGCATTGGCCCCGTACCGGATCGAGTCCAACGCGTCCCGGCGGCGGGTGATTCCGCACACCTTGATGATCATCTCCCGAGGCTCCCGTGCAGCTCTTCCTGCCGGTCCCGGGCAGCACCGGCTTGCAGCAATTCCCTCAAGCCGGATCCGGGGTCGTCGGAGTCCATCAGCAGAGAACCGACCAGGAAGGCATGGAAGCCGGCGTCGCGCAGCTCGAGCAGTTGGACATGTTCCCGGATTCCCGACTCGGACACCAGCACGAACCCGGTCTCCCCCTCCAGCAGCCGGGCCAGTTCGAAGGATGTGTTCAGGTCCACGTCGAAGGTTCTCAGGTCCCGGTTGTTGACTCCGATGATGCGGGCCCCGCTCTCCACCGCCCGCTCCAGCTCGAACCCATCGTGGACCTCCACCAAAGCGTCGAGCCGGAAGTCGCGCACGGCCCGAATCAGTTCCCTGAGCCGTTCCGGCGAGAGGCACGCGGTGATCAGGAGGCAGGCGGACGCGCCGTGCGCCCGCGCCTCCGCCAGTTGGTAGGCATCGAAGATGAAGTCCTTCCGCAACAGGGGCAGTCCCGTCTCCTGATCCCGGACGGAGCGGATGAATTCCAGGTCGCCGTGGAAGAAATGCCTTTCGGTCAGGACCGAGATGGCCGCCGCGCCGTTGTCCAGATAGAGCCGGGCGATCTCTTCGGGAGGCAGCCGGCAGGTGAAAGCGCCGCGGCTGGGACTCTGATACTTGATCTCGGCGATGACGTTGATCTGAGGACGAGTCAGCGCCGCTTCGAAGGAGGGGACGGCCGGACCGGGGTCGGCCTCCAGCAGCTCGGCCAGGGGAATCCTGGCCTGAGCCTCCTCCACATCCTGCTTTTTCCGGGCCAGGATCCTATCCAGCATAGGCTTCGATCAACTGATCCAGTTTCTTGACCGCGCTTCCCGAGTCGATGGATTCCCCCGCGCGATCCAGGGCCGTCCGGAAGTCCGGCTCACCTGCCAAATGAAGTGCGGCGGCGGCATTCAGGACCACAAGATCGCGTGGCGGTCCGTGCTGCCGGCCTTCCAGAATGGCCCGGATGAGCCGGGCGTTTTCTTCCGGGCTTCCCCCGGCAACGGCCTGCTGGTCCCAGGAAGCGAACCCGTAGGCCGTTGGGTCAAATTCGAAAGTGCGGTCCCGGCCGGTCTCCACTTCGGTCACCCAACTGGGAGCCGCCGTCGAGAGCTCGTCCAATCCGTCCCGGCTGTGCACGATCCAGGCCCGCCTGCAGCCCAGAGCGGCCAGGGCCTGTCCCAGCTTCCGGGTCAATTCCGGCGCGTAGACGCCGATGATCTGGTACGGGGCGCCCGCCGGATTCGTGAGGGGGCCCAGCAGGTTGAAAATGGTGCGATGCGGCAACTGCCGCCGGATCTGCACCACTCTCTTCATGGCCGGATGGAACAGGGGAGCAAAGAGAAAGGCGATCCCCAGCTCGTCGAGGCTCTGCCGGGCAACCTCCGCCGAGCGGGCGACCTGAACTCCCAGAGCCTGAAGGGCGTCCGCGCTGCCGCTCCGGGAAGTGGCGGCGCGGTTGCCGTGCTTGGCCACGGCAAGCCCGGCCCCGGCGATGACGAAGGCCGCGGCGGTGGAGACGTTGAAGGTGTCGGCTCCTCCTCCGGTTCCGGCCGTATCGATGAATCTGTCATGCCGGCACTGCAGCCTCACGGCGTGCCGCCTCATGATCCGGGCGAAGCCGGCGATCTCCGCGGGGGTCTCTCCCTTGGAATACAGCGCGCTCAGGAAGGCCATGATCTCCCGGTCCGGCGTTCCTTCCGCCAGGATCAGCTCCAGGGCCCGGGCGGCCGACTCCTGCGGGAGGTCCCGGGAGGCCTCCAACTCTCCGGTCAGCTCTTGCAACATAGGAAGTTCTCCAGGATGGCCTTGCCCGGGTCGGTCAGCACCGATTCGGGATGGAACTGAACGCCGAAGATATCATGTTCCCGATGCCTCAATCCCATGATGAGCCCGTTCCCGGTCCAGGCGTTCACCACCAGGCAATCGGGGAGATGGTCCGGGCTGACCACCAGGGAATGATAGCGAGTGGCTTCGAAGGGGTTGGGAATGCCGGAGAGGATGCTGTCCCCCTGATGATGGATGCGGGAGGTCTTCCCGTGCATCAGCTCCGGCGCCCGGATCACCAGGCCTCCATAGGCCGATGCGATGGCCTGATGGCCGAGGCAGACTCCCAGAACCGGGACCCGGCCCGCCAGCCGGCGGATCGTCTCGATGGAGATTCCGGCGTCTTCGGGCGTTCCCGGGCCCGGCGAGATCACCAGCCGCTGGGGCGACCGGTCCAGTATCTCGTCCGGCGTGATCCGGTCGTTGCGGTAGACCTGGAGGTCGCACCCCAACTCCCCCAGGTACTGGACCAGGTTGTAGGTGAAGCTGTCGTAATTGTCGATCATGATGACGTTCATGATTGGACACCTGTTGAGCGGGCGGGTGCTCGCGGTTCCAGGGCCGAAGCCAGTTCCAGGGCCCGAAACA
The DNA here is from genome assembly GCA_965116695.1 of Acidobacteriota bacterium. GTDB lineage: Bacteria > Acidobacteriota > UBA6911 > RPQK01 > JAJDTT01 > JAJDTT01. The sequence continues at coordinate 3,607,136 of OZ220706.1, read as the reverse complement.
GGGCCCGCGCCTTGTTGCGGCACTCCTTGTGCTCCAGTTCCGGGACCGAATCGGCGACGATGCCCGCGCCCGCCTGAAGATAGGCCTTGCCGTTCTTGATGGCGATGGTTCTGATGCCGATGCAGGAGTCCAGGTTGCCGGAGAAATCCAGATAGCCCACGGCTCCGGCATAGACGCCCCGCCGGCACGGTTCCAGCTCCTCGATGATCTCCATGGCCCTGACCTTGGGAGCGCCGGTCACGGTTCCCGCGGGAAAACAGGCGGCCAGCGCGTCGAAGCGGTCCAGCTCGGGGCGCAGCCGGCCCCGGAGCGAACTGGTGATGTGCATCACGTGGGAATACTTCTCCAGGAACATCAGGTCGGACACATGGACCGATCCGTAGGTGCTGACCCGCCCCAGATCGTTCCGTCCCAGGTCCACCAGCATCAGGTGCTCCGCCCGTTCCTTCTCGTCCCCCAGCAGCTCCTCTTCGAAGAACTTCTCCTCCTCGGGGTTCCGGCCCCGGCGCCGGGTGCCGGCAATGGGACGGTATTCCAGATCCCGTCCCTGGACCCGGACCAGCATCTCGGGAGAGGAGCCGGCCAGATGCAGGTCTCCCATCCTGAGGTAGAACAGGTACGGCGAGGGGTTGACGTAGCGAAGAGCCCGGTAAACGTTGAAGGGGTCTCCCGGATAGTCCGCCTCGAAGCGTTGGGAGAGGACGACCTGGAAGATGTCGCCGGCACGAATGTACTCCTTGGAGGCCTCCACCGCGGCGCAGAAATCCTCTTGCCGGAAGTTGGAGCGGGCACAGCTCAGCGCAGGGTGCGCCTGGTCGGGGTCGATGAGAGCAGGCGCGGGCGGAGTGCTTCGGAGCCGGTCCTCCAGCTCCCGGACCCGGTCCCGGCTCTCGTGGGACATGATGACGATCTGGTGCTTGACGTGGTCGAAAGCCACGACCGTGGCGTAGAAATCCATGAGCACCGTGGTGGCCGGATCGAGGTGCCCACCGTCCCGGATCAGGTTGGGGAGACGCTCCAGTTCCCGGACCATCTCATAGGCAAAGATCCCGATGGCGCCTCCGGTGAAGGGAGGCAGGTCCGGACGGGTGGGCTCCCTCGGCGCAGGAAACCGGCGGCGGAATCCCTCGAACTGCCCTTCGAAGACCTGGTAGGGGTCCACTCCCAGGAAGGAGTACCGTCCGATGTTCTCGCCTCCCTCCACCGACTCCAGGAGAAACCCTCTCCGGGCGGAGGAACACAGGTTGAGAAAGGCTGTGACCGGGTTCAGCAAGTCGGCCAGAAAGGCCTTGGTGTAAAGCATGATTCAGAGACCTTGTCCAAAAAAAGAAGGGCCGCGGAGAACTATCTCCACGGCCCTTCTTCTGATCTCTATCTTGGCCCTTTGACGATGGACAGTTCTCCGATAACGATTTGTGCTAGAAGCGCCAGCCGTATCGGAAGAAACCGAAAATCGCCATGTCCAAATTGCCTGTTCCGAAAATACAGAGTCGGTGACCGGGAGTCAACCGGAATTGTCCCGCACCCTCAAATCCTTGTGCAGATGGACGAACAATCGACGGACGGGAATTTTCCGGTGAATGCGGAATCCTTCGAAGAATGACGTCCGACCGTAGGGGCACCCCTTGTGGGTGCCCTCTTCGCGGGTGCCCTACCCTCCCGACATGGAGCGGAGGAAGCTGGCGTTGTCGCGAGTCTTGCTCAGCTTGTCCAGCAGGAGTTCCATGGACTCGGTGACGGAAAGGGGATTGAGAACCTTGCGCAGGATCCAGACTCGATTCAGGTCTTCCCGCTTGAGCAGGAGCTCTTCCTTCCGGGTGCCGGACCGGTTGATGTCTATGGAAGGGAAGATCCGCTTGTCGACGAGGCGCCGATCCAATCCCAGCTCCATGTTCCCGGTTCCCTTGAATTCCTCGAAGATGACGTCGTCCATCCGGCTGCCGGTATCGATCAACGCGGTGGCGATGATGGTGAGGCTCCCGCCCTCCTCGATGTTCCGGGCCGCCCCGAAGAAACGCTTGGGCCGCTGCAGCGCGTTGGAGTCCACGCCGCCCGACAGGACCTTGCCGGAGGGCGGGACCACCGAATTGTAGGCCCGGGCCAGCCGGGTGATGGAATCCAGCAGGATCACCACGTCCTTGCCGTGCTCCACCAGCCGCTTGGCCTTTTCCAAAACCATTTCGGCGACCTGGATGTGGCGGGAGGCCGGCTCGTCGAAGGTGGAGCTGATCACCTCGCCTCGCACCGAGCGCTGCATGTCGGTCACTTCTTCGGGACGCTCGTCGATGAGGAGGACGATCAGGATGATCTCCGTGTGGTTGAGGGCGATGGAATGCGCGATGCTCTGCAGGATCATGGTCTTGCCGGCCCGGGGTGGAGAAACGATCAAACCCCGCTGACCCTTGCCGATGGGTGTGAGCAGGTCCATGACCCGTCCCGTCAGATTGTCCTGCTTCGTCTCCTGATTGACGCGCTCGTCAGGATAAATGGGGGTCAGGTTCTCGAAGAAGGTGCGGTCGCGAGCCACGTCCGGATGCTCGAAATTGATGGCTTCCACCTTGATCAGGGCGAAGTAGCGTTCTCCCTCCTTGGGAGGCCGGACCTGTCCGGAGACGGTGTCGCCGGTGCGGAGGTCGAAGCGGCGGATCTGCGACGGAGAGACGTAGATGTCGTCGGGACCGGGCAGATAGTTGTACTCGGGAGCCCGCAGGAAACCGAACCCGTCGGGAAGCGTCTCCAGAACTCCCTCCGAGAAAATCAGTCCGCTACGCTCCGTCTGGGCCTTCAGGATCTGGAAAATCAGTTCCTGCTTGCGCATCCCCGCGGCCCCGGAAATCGCCAGGCGCTTGGCGATCTGATTCAACGCGGCGATGCTCAGCTCTTTCAGTTCCTGAATATTCAGGGGCTTGCCAGTCTCCCGGAAGGTGGACGTGCTTGCTTCAGACATTTTCGATGGCCTCTCCGATTGATCGCCACGGAATCTTTCACACCGGCCGCCTGTGGCGGAACGGCCGGAAGCCTCAGAGGATGATCTCTCCCCAGAGACCGGTAATCTCAATCCTGGTGGTTTTCTTCCGGATGGACTCGCTGGAACAAGCACGTCCTCTCAGTGGACGCCGGCTTGCTCTCCCCCCTCCAACTGAGGCGGCTGCGGTTCGTTCATGTATTCGTCGCGCTGCTGCCGACTCTTTCGATTGATGGGCGTTTCAAGTGCGATGTCAAGAACCTCGTCCATGGTATCGACGAGGACAATCTTGACCTTATCCAGAACAGAGTCAGGGATCTCCTTCAGATCCTTCTTATTGTCTTTGGCCAGAATGACGGTTTCGATCCCGGCCCGGTGAGCCGCCAGAACCTTCTCCTTGACGCCGCCGATGGGAAGCACCTTGCCTCGAAGGGTGATCTCCCCGGTCATGGCCACGTCGCGGCGCACCGCGATTCCCGTCAAGGCGGAGACGATGGTGGTGGCCATGGTGATGCCGGCGGAAGGGCCGTCCTTGGGGATGGCTCCTTCCGGCACATGGACGTGCATGTCCAGAATCTTGTGAAAATCTTTGAGCAGACTGTAGTCCGAACTTCGGGAACGAATGAAGGAAAGGGCCGCTTTTGCCGATTCCTGCATGACCTCGCCCAGTTTTCCGGTCAAGAGCAGATCGCCCTTGCCCTTCATGGTGGTGGCCTCGGTCAGCAGCACTTCGCCGCCCACTTCGGTCCAGGCCAGACCGGTGGCGAGACCGACTTCATTCGATTCCGCCGCCAGTTGGTTCCGGTACTTGTGAGGACCCAGATAATCCCGCACCTTGCCGGGAGAAATGTCGAAGACCTGATCCTGGAGTTTGATCTTCTTCCGGGCTCGAACCACCTTGTGCGCCACCTTCCGGCAGATGCTGCCGATCTCCCGCTCCAGGTTCCGAACCCCGGATTCACGCGTGTAAAAGCGAATGAGCTCCAGGATCGCGTCATCTTCAAACCGGAGCGGCCTCCGTTTCAGGCCGTTCCGATCCAACTGCTTGGGCAACAGGTACTGCCGGCCGATCTTGAGCTTCTCCCATTCCGTGTAGCCGGAAATCTCGATGATCTCCATGCGGTCCTGCAACGGTCTCGGAATGCTGTGACGAACATTGCCGGTGCAGATGAAAAGGACGTCGGAGAGGTCGTATTCCGTATCCAGATAGTGGTCCGCGAAGCTGTTGTTGTGCTCCGGATCCAGGACCTCCATGAGGGCGGCCGACGGGTCGCCCCGGAAGTCCATGCTCATCTTGTCGATCTCGTCCAGCAGGAACAGGGGATTCCGGGTTCCCGCCTTCTTCATCATCTGGATGATCTGTCCCGGAAGAGCTCCGATGTAGGTCCGCCGGTGCCCGCGAATCTCCGCTTCGTCGCGGACTCCGCCCAGTGAGAGGCGGACGAACTTCCTTCCCGTGGCCCGCGCGATGGACCGGCCCAGAGAGGTCTTTCCCACGCCGGGCGGTCCGATGAAACAGAGTATCGACCCATTGGATCTCTTGCGCGAGAGCTGCCTGACGGCGAGATACTCCAGGATCCGCTGCTTGACCTTGTCCAAGCCGTAATGATCCGCTTCGAGCACCTTCTCGGCCCGCGAAATCTTGCGGACCTCACGGCTCCGCTTCTTCCACGGCATGGCGACGAGCCACTCGACATAGGTCCGGCTGACCGTGCTCTCGGCGCTCATGGGCGGCATGTGCTGCAGCCGCCGGATCTCGTTCATCGCCTTCTCTTTGGCGTCCTCGGGCATGGAGGCGTCTTCGATTTTCTTCTTCAGTTCCTCCAGCTCGTCCTTGTCGCCGCGCCCCAGTTCTTCCTGAATGGCCTTGACCTTCTCGTTCAGGTAGTACTCCCGCTGCGCCTTCTCCATCTGCCGGCGCACGCGGCCCTGAACCGACCGGTCCATCTTGATTTTCTCGATCTCGATCTCGATGGACTCACAGATCTTCGTCATCCGTTCCGCAGGGTCCACGATCTCCAGCAGCACCTGCTTGTCCTCGACCACGATGGGAAGGTTGGCGGCGACCGTGTCCGCGAGCCGCTCGGGCGTGGTCTTTCGAGTCGACTGCACGATGGTCTCGTAGCTGACGTTGGGATTCAGCTTGGCGAATTCCTCGAACAGCAGGTTCAGGCGCTTTGTGAGCAGGCTCATCTTGGCGCGGGACACCATCGGAACCGGCTCCACTTCGACCTCGGCCCGAAAATAACCCGCGCCGCCGGACACGCGAACGGTCCGTGCGCGTTGGACCCCCTCCACCAGCACCTTGATGTTTCCGTCCGGAAGCTTGAGGCTCTGGACGATGTTGGAAACGGTTCCAACTTCGTAGATATCCGCGGAGGACGGATTATCCTGCGACGCGTCCTTCTGCGTGGCCAGGTAGATCTTCTTGTCCGCCTTCAACGCCACTTCCAACGCCTTCACCGAGGAATCCCGCCCGATCACGAATGGGACCATCATCGCCGGGAAGACGACGACGTCGCGAATGGGAACCATCGGGTAACTTGAGGTGTGCCTGTCCTGGATTTCCGCCATGCTCGTGCCGTGTCGCCAGTCAGCTAAAAGGTACGGCCGCTTCTCATTGTAAGATGCAGCACTCCAGGATTCGTTTCAACGGCCATTTCGGGGCCGGCGAAAGGAATCCTCTTCAGAACCATTATCCCGCCTTCTCGAGAACCCGAAAAACCATTTTGCGGTTCTCCACCATCTCCTTGGTCACCACCAACTCCTCCGTCGTCTTGTTGGAGGGGAGTTCGTACATGAGGTCCAACATAAGATCCTCTACTACCAACCGCAAGCCGCGCGCTCCGATCTTACTCTTCAACGCCAGATCCGCAATGGCCCGTAGCGAGCCCTCGGTGAACCTCAGAGTGACGCCTTCGAACTCGAACATTCTCTGATATTGCTTCACCAGGGCGTTGCTGGGCCGGGTCAGGATCTCGACCAATGCGGTGCGGTCCAGATCGTGCAGCGTGCAGACGATGGGGAGGCGTCCCACGAACTCGGGAATCAGGCCGAATTTGATCAGGTCCTCGGGCAGGGTCTGGCTCAGGACCTCGGAAGCGCTTTCCTTCTTCCACCGATTGTCGGCGAGCGAGGATCGGAATCCCATGCCGCTCCGTCCCAGGCGGCTTCGAATCAACTTCTCGAGCCCGACGAAGGCGCCTCCGCAGAGGAACAGAATGTTCGTGGTGTCCACCTGAACGAATTCCTGGTGAGGGTGTTTGCGGCCTCCCTGAGGAGGAACGTTGGCTACGGTCCCTTCCAGAATCTTGAGCAGCGCCTGTTGGACTCCCTCGCCCGACACGTCCCGCGTAATGGACGGGTTCTCATCCTTCCGGGAGATCTTGTCGATCTCGTCGATGTAGATGATCCCCTGCATGCAGCGTTCCCGGTCGCCCCCGGCAGCCTGCAGCAGGCGAAGAAGGATGTTCTCCACGTCCTCCCCCACGTAGCCGGCCTCGGTGAGCGTGGTGGCGTCGACAATGGCAAAGGGAACCGAGAGCATGCGGGCCAACGTCTGCGCCAGGAGCGTCTTGCCGGTCCCGGTGGGACCGATGAGAAGTACGTTGCTCTTGGAAAGCTCGACGTTCTGGCGGCGGCGCCTGCCCAATTTGATCCGCTTGTAATGATTGTAGACGGCCACGGCCAACTTTTTCTTGGGGATCTCCTGACCCACGACGTACTGGTCCAGGAACTCCTTGATCTCCACCGGCTTGGGCAGGTTCTCCTTGATCGACGCCGCCTCTGCGGTCAGTTCGTCGGCGATGATCTCGTTGCAGATGTCGACACACTCGTCGCAAATGAAAACCGACGGACCTGCGATCAGCTTCTTGACGTGTTTCTGGCTCTTGTTACAGAACGAGCACTGGAAAATGTCTTCCACATTTTTCTTCACTTGAGTTCCCCTGTTGACCGCGAGCGCCCCGGAACACCGGCCAGAGTGGCGGGTCCCGGAGAACGATTGTCGAGGCTGTCTGGGATGACCGAGTCCGTCAAGTATGCTTCTCGATGGTCATGTCGATAATACCATACTCCTTGGCTTCCGGAGTCGCCATGATGAAGTCCCGGTCCACGTCCTTGGCGATCCGCCGCAGGGTCTGCTTGGTGTGCCTGGCCAGAATCCGGTTGGTCGTATCCCGCATTCTCAGGATCTCCCGGGCATGGATGTCGATGTCGGTCGCCTGACCCGACAGGCCCGACATGGTGGGCTGGTGGATCAGAATCCGGCTGTGCGGCAGAGCGAACCGCTTGCCCGGGGCGCCGGCAGCCAACAGCAACGCCGCCATGGACGCCGCCTGTCCGATGCAGATGGTGGTCACATCGTTCTTGACGAACTGCATGGTGTCGTAAATGGCCAGACCCGCAGTAATCGAGCCTCCCGGGGAATTGATATAGAGGGAGATGTCCTTGTCGGGTCCCTCGGCTTCCAGAAAGAGCAGTTGAGCGGTGACCAGGTTGGCCACGTTGTCATCGATGGGCGTGCCGACGAAGATGATGTTGTCCTTCAGGAGGCGGGAATAGATGTCGTAGGCGCGCTCGCCGCGATTGCTCTGCTCGACCACCATGGGGATCAAAGGCATCCTGGATCTCCTCTCGTCGCTGTCCGCCGCGGGGGCTCGACTCACCGCGTGTCACGGCAACGCCGGACTCTCATCTCTCACTCTTCGCGAACCTCTGCAAACTCCATCAGGAGTTCCAGCGCCTTGCGGCGCAGGATCCGTGTCTGCAGATCCCGTCTCGACTCCTCGTCGTCATATCGCGGCCGAATCTTCTCCACCGGCTGATTCAGGGCATCCGCCACCTGACGAAGCTCTTCCTCAAACTCCCGCCCTTCGACCTCCAGGTGCTCGATCTCTGCGATCTCCGAAAGGACCAAGGCCGCCCGGGCCTCCTGCTCGGCGTCGTGGCGAAGGTCGTCACGGATGCGATTCCAGTCCAGATTCGCCTTGTTGGGATCCACTCCCTGCCGAGCCAAATTGTAGGCGACGTCCCGAATCTTGTTGTCGATCCGGTCTTCCACGAGGGTTTCCGGCACCTGAAAGGGGCTGGCCTCGGAAAGCCGCTGAATCAATTGGCGCCGGATGCTGGAATTTCGTGCCTGTTGCCACTGGCTGGAGAGTCCCAGCCGAATCTGCTCCTTGAGCTGATCCAAATCGTCGAAGTCTCCCAGATCCTTGGCGAATTCGTCGTTCAGTTCCGGTAGGTCCTTGACCTTGATGTCATTGAGCTGCAGGTTGAAGCGGACGCGGCGGCCGGCCAGCTTCTCCTCCGGAGTGTCCTGGGGGTAGTCCACGACGAAGGTCTTCTCTTCACCGGCCTTCATTCCCTGCAGGGCCTGGTTGAAATCGCGCTGGGTGCGTTCGTCTCCCACGCGGATGGTCGTGTTCTCCTGCCGAATGGCCTCATCTTCGCCGGGGACGTACCTGCCCAACAGATCCACCACGGCGTAGTCGCCATCGCGGACCGTGTCCCGGTCCGGTGCCGAAATCAGGGGCGCATGGCGATCCCGGAGCCGCTCCAACTCCCGGCTCACCGATTCCTCGTCCGGAGCGTTCTTCTCCAAACGGACTTCCAGTCCCTTGTATTCCGGAATCCGGAATTCGGGCAGGGTCTCCACGACAGCCTCGTACACCAGAGGCTCCCCTTCGTTCAGCACCACTTGTTCCAGTTGCAACTGGCCGAGGGGCCGGATTTTCCTTTCGCGGATGGACTGGTCGTAAGACTCGGGGATCAACTTTCGCAGGACGTCCTGGCGGATATCCTTCCGATACCGCCTTTTGACCAGCGCCACCGGGGCCTTGCCGGGACGGAACCCGGCGATCCTGGAGTGCCTCCGGTAGGTCTTGGCCACCCGGTTGAACTCGGCGAGCACCGTTTCCACCGGCACTTCGATCCGCAACTTCTTCTTGACCGGGCTGATCTCTTCCAGTTCCGTGCGAACGTTCATGATCCAACGCCGGCGCCCCGTTCAAGAAGGGCTGCCGAGGCGGCACACATTCTAACAGCCCTCGGCAAACGCCGTGGCGATCGTGGAATAATGAATGGGCACCCACAAGGTGCCCCTACGATTATGGCCGCCGATCATGAGAGAGAGCTCCTGGAACAGAAAGCCCAGGCGCTGGATCGAATCCTGGATCTCTACCTGGAACTGCAGCACTCGGCCTTCTACAGCCGAAACTGGGTCGAGCTGGCCGAGTTGATGGAAGAGGAAGCGGCCCGGCTCGCCCAGGCTGAATCGGGCGAGGAATGAAGCACCGGCCGCCGGAAGGTTCGGGCTGCTACGAACCGATGATCTCGCCGATGTCGATGAGGTGCATCTGCCGGCCCTCTCCGGTGTGAGGCGAATCGATGACGACCATGCGCCCGTCGGGGCTGAAACGCGGATGCGTGTCCACCCGCCCCTCGCGGACGTACTCCGGCGGCGAGTAGAACTGGCCCAGCGGAACCCGCCTGCGCGTGGCCACATGGTACAGATACACATGCTGCATCCTCTGCGCGTCCGGGTAGGTATCGTTCAGGATCCACTCGCCTCCGGGCAGATAGGTGCAGTGCCCGTTTTCGGTCATGACACCCTCTCCCACCGTCTCGAATGCGCCTCCCGTCGCGTCTTCGAAAAGATAGAATCCCCACGGCCTTGATTCGGGCCGGGTCCAGGCGAGAATCGATCCCGGGTCCCTCCAGATGAAGTGCGACGTCAGGCCGGAGGCGTCGACGATCCGGAGGTCCGATCCGTCGCGGCCGGCGGTGAACATTCTCGTGGCGCCGATGAACTTGGGAAATCCCCAGCGGTGAAGAAATATGAATCGAGCGCCGTCGGGACTGATCAAAAGGTGGTTGAAGTAGCTCTTGGCTTGGGCCAGGTCCACGCCCGGCATCGGGATCCTAACGACTTGATCCACCGAGACCAGCAGCTCGTGGCGTCCGGTGTCGAGGTCGACGCGGAAGATGCCTGAATCTTCGGGCGCCCCGACGTTGCGGTAGGGGTCCTCCGGACCGGGATAGCCATAGGCGGCCCTCATGTCGCTGACGCGGCGAAAGTCGGGCGCCACCGCCCAGCTTCCGTCAGGGCTGACCGTATAGACCGGATGGGGCACGGTTCGCCGCTGGCGCGTCTCGATGTCCAGGATCCGGCACACGAAGCGGTCCCGCTCCCGGTCATTCCATAGGACTTCGGTCCTGGAGCCGGGCCGCCACTGGAGCATGCAGCCCTGCTGCCAGCACCAGGCGCGGCTCTCTCCCAGTTCGATCCACCGGTCGCCATCCTGAAGGTCGACCATGCCGACTCTTGATCACATCCGCGGGTGTGGGCGAGCGATGTTCGAAATCGACCTCCATCCCCAGCACAAAGCGGCCGGTGGGGTCGAATTCCAGTTTGTCGTAGTACCCGAACCAGTGATGTCCGGGACCGCGCGTGATGGCTCGCACCGGGGGCAGTTTGCTTCCGGCACCCGCCAGTGCGGGTCGAGGCAGGGAGGCGAGGGCCAACAGCGCGGGGGCGGTGGACCTGAGCAGGCCGCGCCGGGTCAGAGTTGTATTCGGCTTGGGCATGAGACGGCCCTTGATGCTGTTGCCGAGATTGACTGCCGGTGCACAGCCAGGGGGCCGCAAGAGTCGGCAACCGGAAAACTGGTGAGCCGCCAGGGAATCGAACCCCGAACCTACTGATTAAGAGTCAGTTGCTCTGCCTGATTGAGCTAGCGGCCCAAGCTTCCCCAGAAAGGACTCTAGTTTAACAGACCGCCGCGCGACTCGCCTACGCGGAGCCGGCGCCGGCGATGGCTTCGGCCACCACATCCAGGCACTCGAGCATGGCCGGGACGGGATCTTCCTTGTCCCCTTCGAACTCCAGCGAGACGGGACCCAGAAACCCCAATTCCCGAAAGGTCTGGAAAGTCCTGACCACGTCCAGCTTGCCCCGGCCCAGGACCACGTCATTCTCGTCGGCGTCGAAGTCCTTGAGGTGGACTCCCAGGACTCGGCTCCCAAGGATCTCCAGAGCCGTCACCGGATCGACACCGGCGCGGATGAAGTGCCCCAGGTCGGCACAAGCGCCGATGCGGGGATCGAGGCCGTCCACCGCCTCCATGATCCATTCGGGCCGCCGCCAGCGCTCATCCTCAGGGCCGTGGTTGTGGATGGCGATCCGGATGTCGTACTGGTCCACCAGCTTCTCCAGGCTGGCGAAGGCCCGTTTGGAAGGGTTCGCGCTGAGGACACGGACCCCGAGAGTCCGGGCCAGTCGAAAGACCGCGTCGTTTTTCTCGTGTTCATCGGTGAAGCGTTCCACCCCGAACGCGTTCACGGTGATCCCCGCCTGCTGCAGCCGATCTCGAAATCGGACGATCTCCTCCTCGCCGGCGTCCGGCGGAAGGTGGCCCCTCCAGAGCTCCACGAAGGGCAGATCCAACCGTTTCGCCTGTCCGAGAAAGTCCCCGGTGGGCACGAAATGCCGGAGCGAGTAGCTCTGGAACCCTATTTCGTAGTTCCCGTAGCCGCGGTCCGGTTCCGGCTGTTCCGGGGCGTCCGCCGGCGGCGGAGAGCAGCCCGAAAAGCCGGTGGCCAGGCCGGCTCCGGCAACACCCAGGGACAAGTGCATCCAATCTCTGCGGGTCAAATGTTCCGTTAGCATCAGCGATCTCTCCTCCTGCCGGGCAATAGGCTGTTTCCGCGCCAGTCTACTACGACCTGAGGAGAGTGTCGCAGCCCGCCGGAGCGGCCGGCCCCGGGACCGGGAGTGCCGCTTCTTGATCTCATCCCGAATTTCCGGTTACCTTTCCAGGGACCCCAGCGGGAACACCACCCCCTGAGTTCGAGGAGACCGGAATATGGCAACTCCCGGAACTCGCCGGAGAGATCTGCTCCATCCCCAACGAATGGCCGCTTTGGCCGCCGCGGCCCTGCCCCCTGTCCCTTCGGAAATCGAGGCCGTACCGGACGGGCTGATCCGGGCCGGCCGGCCGGCCATGGCCTGCCTCTTCGAAATCTTCCTGTCGACCCGGGACCGGTCACGCATCATGACGGTCCACCGGGCCCTGGATCTGATCCAGGAACTGGAGAGCCAGATGACCGTCTTTCGGGACGACAGCGAGATCTGCCGCCTGAACCGCCGCGCCTTCGAACGTCCGGTAACGGTGGAGACCGGCCTCTTCGAGCTCCTGAGCCTGGGAGCCAGGATTTCCGGCGAGACGGGAGGAGCCTTCGACATGACGGCCGGTCCCCTCTGGAAGGTCTGGGGGTTTTCCCGGCGCCGGGGCGCGCTTCCCGATCCGGAGGCGGTCGAGAAGGCTCGAAGCCGGGTGGGATCCCGTTTCCTGGATCTGGACGCGTCCGCCGGAACCGTTCGCTTCCGGCGCCGCGGCCTGGAACTGAATCTGGGCGCCATCGGCAAGGGGTACGCGCTGGACCGCGCCGGCCGCCTGCTGCGGCAGGAGGGCATGAGCCGCGCTCTGCTCCACGCCGGCTACAGCAGCATTCTGGCGTTGGGCGAGGGCCCCGGCAAGGAATCGTCCTTGGGATGGAAGGTCAGCATCCGGGACCCGTTGGGAAGGACCGGGCCGTTGGCGACCCTGCAGCTTCGAAATCAAGCCCTCTCCACCTCAGGTGTGGGCGAGCAGTTCTTTCGGGTCGGAAACCGGCGCTATGGCCATGTCCTGGACCCTCGGACCGGCCGCCCGGTGGAGAAGAATCTTGCCGCCACGGCCCTGGCTCCTACGGCGGCGGAGGCGGACGCCCTTTCGACGGCGTTTCTGATCATGGACCTGGACGATATTTTGTCGTACTGTCGTCGGCGCCGGGGCATAGGAGCCGTCGTTGTCGCCTCCGATCCCCGGGACGGAGCCGTGCAGGTCCATCACCAGGGCCTGGAAGACGGTCATCTGGAGGTCTTCCGTTGAATCGACTCAATCAACTCTCTCCGATACACAAGTTGCTGCTGCTGGTGCTGCGTTTCTGCATCGGATGGCACCTTTTCTACCAGGGCGTGGGGAAGTTCCTGGCCGTGAACTGGACCTCCCGAGGCTATCTCGAAAACTCCACGGGGCCTTTCTCCGGTATCTTTCACTGGATCGCCGAGGACCCGTCCCTACTCGCCGCGGCCGACATGGGCACCAAGTGGGGACTTGTCGTCCTGGGCCTGGGACTGATGTTGGGCCTGTTCACGCGCCTGTCCGCCTTCGGTGGATTCGCGCTGCTCATGTTGTTCTACCTGGCTTCGCCGGCCCTGGTGTCGGACGGCTTTCTGGTCCAATCGGCGGAGGGGACCGAGCTTTACGTCAACAAGACCTTGATCGAGGCCTTGGCCCTGTCGCTGATTCTGGTCTTCCCCACCGGTCAGATCGCCGGTCTGGACGTACTGGTCCGTCATTGGACGACCAACCGGGTCCGCAGGTAGCAGGGGAGGAAATCCAGGAATTCCGGGAGGGCCGATCCGGGACAAACCGCTGCCGGAGCCTGTTAATATGGCAGAAACCAACTTGGCCCGATCTCCATGGAGGTGGGTATGTTGAACGACGAACAGAAAAAACTGGGACGCAGGAATTTCATCAAGGCCGTGGCCACGGTCCCGCCCACCGGTGCGCTCCTTTGGAAGACCTCCTCCATGTGGCCGGTGAATGCAGGCATCATCGGCATCGGAGGGCAGGGCGGCGTGTTGATGGAGAACGCCCCGCCCAGCCACATGCGGATCTCGGCGGTGTGCGACATCTTTCCCCCCAACCGGGAGAAAGCCCTCAAGATCGCCCGGGAGCGGTTCGACCCGAAGGCCGTGGGCTACTCGGATCATCGCGAACTTTTGAAACGCGGTGATATCGAGGCCGTCCTGATTGCGGCGCCCCTCTGGATGCACGAGCCTCTCGCCATCGACGCGCTGAACGCGGGAAAGCACGTCTTCACCGAGAAGGCAATGGCCCACAGCATCGACGGTTGCCGCCGGATGATCGAAGCGGCCAATTCCGCCGGCAAGCATCTCCAGGTGGGCCACCAGCGCAATTACAACCCCTTGTACCAGGAGGCCTACCAGCTCATCCGCGAGGGTGTCATCGGAGACGTCTACCACGTCCGCAGCCTCTGGCATCGGAACAAGAGCTGGAGGCGCCCGGTGCCCGAAACCGACTTCGATCCCTCCCCCTGGGGCTACCCGGACATGGAGCGCCTGAGGAACTGGAGGCTCTACCGGAAATATTCCTACGGGCTCAACGCCGAATTGGGCAGCCATCATCTGCAGGTCGTCAACTGGTTCACCGGCAAGCTTCCCAAGGCCGTTTACGGTTCCGGCGGGATCTACGCCTACGACGACGGCCGCGAGGTGGAGGATCACATCTACGTCACCTACGAGTACCCGGGAGGCCTGACCTACACCTTTTCCTCCATTCAGACCAACGCCTTCGACCACTTCTACGAGCAGTTCATGGGCACCGAAGGCACCATCATCCTCACCCGGGAGCGGGAAGCCATGCTCTTCTCGGAGGGTGGGCAAGCGGCGGCGACCGAGCTCAAGACCCAGGCTATGGGAGACGCTCCTCTGCTGGAGGCTTCGGAGAGCCGGGTCCGGGACGCCGCCGGGTCCCAGGTCACGGGTGGAGGCAAGAGCGCGGCCTCGGCTCTGAGGGGGTATTCCAAGGAACTGGAAGGATTCTGCCGGACCATTCGTTACGGGACCGAGAATCTCTGCGACGGGCCATCGGCCATGAACGTGTGCGTGCCCATGATCAAGGCCGGCGATTCCATCGTTTCCGGGCAGAAGGTGGAGATCCCCCAGAATCTCTACTGGGCCTGAACCACCGGGCGGAGTTCCCGCCTCCAGGAGAGGCCGCTCAACCGGATTCCGGCGGCAACACGGGGATATCGACCCAGGCACGGTTTTGCCACGACTCGCGGGCGCACTCGGCCAACTGGACCCCCCTGGCTCCCTCCAGCATGTTCCAGGGGAACGGCTCGCCGGCAAGAACATGGCGCAGGAACAGTTCCCACTGCGTCCGGAAGGGACCGGACTCGGGAGGACGCCCGGGTGCGGGCGACCACGATTCCAGCCACGCCTGCGACTGCTCCAGGTCCGGATTCCAGGTCACCCGGGGGGTGGAGCCGGCGAGTTGCACCCAACAACGGTTCAAGCCGCATACGGCCGATCCCAGAGTTCCGTCGACTTGCAGGGTGAAGAGGTCGTCCCGGCGCACGCGAACCGCCCAGGAACTGTTGAAGTGGGCCACGACGCCTCCCTCCAGCAGAAACGTCGCGTAGGCCGAATCGTCGGCGGTGACCGCGTACTCCCGGCCCGCTTCGTTCCAACGCCTGCGAACGTGGGTGGCTCCCAGGCAGGAGACGGCCCGCACGCGGCCGAAGAGGTTTTCCAGCAGATACCTCCAGTGGGGAAACATGTCCAGAATGATGCTGCCGCCCTCTTCCTTGCGGTAGTTCCATGACGGCCGCTGCAAGCGAGCATCCCGCCCGTCGAAGACCCAGTAGCCGAACTCTCCCCGGACCGAGAGGATCCGCCCCAGGCTCCCGTCCCGCAACAACCGTTTCAAGCGAACGATCCCGGGCACCCAGAGCTTGTCCTGGACCACGCCGTGCCTGAGTCCACATCTCTGAGCCATCCGGTAGAGCCGAAGCGCTTCGGCGCTGGTGGCGGCGGCCGGTTTCTCGCAGTAGACGTGGCAGCCCGCCTCCAGAGCCCGCTCCATCGCTGCCGCCCGGAGCGGAGTGGTCTGAGCGTCGAAGTAGATCCGGTTGGCGGGATCTTCCAAGGCCCGGTCCAACCGGTCGGTCCAGGCTTCGACGCCGGTCTCCCGCGACAGCCGCTCCAGCTTGACCGGGTTCCGCCCCACCAGAACCGGCTCGGGAAGGATCCGGCCGATGCCGGGGATCTCCAATCCCCCGTCCCGCCGGATGCTCAGGATGGACCGGCGCAGATGCTGGTTGGTCCCCATGCGGCCGGTGACCCCGTTCATGATGACGCCGATCCGGAGGGGGGAGGCTGCGGACATGTTTCAGCGTCAAACGTGTTGGGAGCGGGACCCTTCCGGCAGGGAGGGCGCCTCGCGGCCGGCGCGGGGAAGGGTGCCCGTGAGTTCCTGGCGCCAGTGGGCCACGTCGCCGGCGGGACCGTAGCAATAGATGAAGGTCAGGGGTTCCTTCCCCAGGTTGGTGAGCTGATGGTAAACGCCCGGCGGAATATAGACGACGTCCCCCGAGTTCAAGGTTTTCCGCTCCCGGCCCAGGCACATTTCGCCGGTCCCCTCCACGACATAGTAGATCTCCTCCTGCTCCTGATTGTGCCAGGGGACCTGGCCTCCGTCCGGGTCCAGGACCACGGACCCCATGCAGAAGCTGGCGGCTTGAATGGGCGAAGGGCCTCCCACCAGGTTCCGCGACTCGCGGCCGGCCGGGAAACGGCGGCAGTTCAACCGGCTGAGACTCGCAACGATCATCGGCTCCGTCCTCCAAAAAAATTGGGCGGTTACGGGATCGATCTTCCCTGAAATTGCGGAAAGAGGAAAGGGAAAAGCTCCCCGGGACTTTCCCCATTTTTCTGTTGGTTCGGGAGAACCAGGGATGTAGGGCCCCCCTTGTGTGGGTGCCCTCTTCGAATCATCGCCCTTCCTTGCCGCTCCCAGGAGTGCGCGGGAGCCCGAACGAAGGCAGTTCCCCTCACCCGACGGTCTTTTTCCAGAAATTCCGGTCCAGGGACCGGTACTGGATGGCCTCCGAGACATGGGAGGTGGTCAGTCCGGAGGAACCGTCGAGGTCGGCGATGGTGCGCGCCATCTTGAGGATGCGATCGTAGGCTCGAGCCGAAAATCCCAACCTGGGCAGGGCGTCGTCGAACAGCTTCTTGACCGTGGGACTCAGGGCGCAGAACCGCTGGATCTCCGGGGGCCCCATCTGAGCGTTGCAGAAGATCGGCGTTCCCGAGAAACGGTCCCGCTGGACGTCTCGTGCCCGGGCGACCCGCTTGGCGATGGACCGTGACGGTTCCCCCGAAGGCTGGGACGCCAAGTCGCGGTACGGAACTTCGGGAACCTCCACCTGCAAGTCCATCCGATCCAGGAAGGGTCCCGAAATCCGCGTCAGATAGCGGTGAATCGCAACCGGAGTACAGACGCACTCCCGGTGAAGACTGTTGGCAAAGCCGCAGGGACATGGGTTCATGGCGGCCACCAGCATGAAGCGGGAGGGAAAGGTCAAGCTGCGGGCGGCCCGGCTGATGGTGACCTCTCCGGCCTCGCAGGGTTGGCGAATCGTTTCCAGCACCCGCCGGTGGAATTCGGGCAGTTCATCCAGGAAGAGGACTCCATTGTGGGCCAGGGAGATTTCGCCGGGCCGCGGCGGCGATCCCCCGCCGACCAGGCCGGCGCCGCTGATGCTGTGGTGGGGAGACCGAAAGGGGCGCCTCACCAGGATGGAGCGGCCTTTTCCCAGCAACCCGCAAACGCTGTGGACCGCCGTCGTCTCCAGGGACTCGGAGAAGCTCATGGAGGGAAGAATGGAGGGAATGCGCCGTGCCAGCATGGTCTTGCCGGCGCCGGGGGGGCCCATCAGGAGCAGGTTGTGCCCCCCGCCGCAGGCCACTTCCATGGCCCGCTTCGCTGCCTGTTGCGCCTTGACGTGAGAGAAATCGGGCATTTGGCGATCCGATGCCGATTCTGTTGCTTCCGGATCGATCCTGAGGGGGTCCTGGCGCCGGCTGCCGTTGAGAAGGTCCAGAACCTGGGGCAGGTTGAACGCGCGGTAGACGTCGATTTCCCGGACCGCCGCCGCCTCCCGGGCATTGCCGGCCGGGAGCAGGAGGTGCTTGAACTTCCGCTTGACGGCTCCCAGGGCCACCGGCAGAGCTCCTCGAATGGAACGCACCTGTCCATCCAGCGACAATTCGCCGAGAATCAGCCACTTCCGGAGATCCCGCTTTTCCAGCTTTCCGCTCAGGCCCAAAATCCCCAATGCGATGGGCAGGTCGTAGCAACTGCCTTCCTTCTTGAAGCCCGCGGGAGCCAGATTGACGATGATGGTCCCCTGGCGGGGAAAGTCGAAGCCGCAATTGCAGATGGCGGCCTGCACTCTCTCGCCGCTCTCCTTGACCGCCCTGTCGGGCAAGCCGACGACGTGGTACCTGAACCGCATGGTCTGGGTGAAATTGACCTCCACGTCGACGATCTCGGCCTGGATGCCCAACACGGAGGCACTGTGGACTTTCAGCAGCATGGCCCGGAACTCTCGTGAATTCACACCCCGGCCGCCTGGTGCGGCAATTCCTCCCGCCCTCGCCCGGCCGGCGCCGCGCCGCGCCGCGCTGATGTGGTGCGCTTCAACAGCTTGTTAACGTCCCGGGCAGGCAAAATGCGAAGCTGCGGGCCGGCTCCAACCTGCTCTTGGAGCGGGCCGGGGGCCGGAGTCGAGTGGATTTCCAAGTTCCGGGGTATACTCTCTAGTCTTTCCGAAACACCCGGAGCGGCCCGGCGGGAAACTCCGGACAGAGACTGGGAACGGATCCATGACGGAGAAGAACGATCGACGGGTCGGACGGTTCCTGCGGGCTTGCCGGCTCCAGGAGGTGGATTGCACTCCCGTCTGGGTGATGCGCCAGGCGGGCCGCTACCTGCCTGAATACCGGCGGTTGAGGGAGCGGTACACGCTCCTGGAGATCTGCGGAAATCCGGAGTTGGCGGCTGAGGTGACCCTGCAGCCCATCCGGCGTTTTGATCTGGACGCGGCCATAATATTCGCGGACATCCTCCTCCCGCTGAAGGGAATGGGCCTGGATTTCCGGTTCGCCGCGGGAGAGGGTCCCGTCATTTCCCAGCCGGTCAGGAGCCCCGAAGCGGTCCGGGCGCTCCACACCATGGATCCGTGGGAGCACCTGTCCCACGTGATGGAAGCGCTCCGCCTGGTGCGTCGGGAGTTGGATCCCGAACGGGCCTTGATCGGATTCTGCGGCGCTCCCTTCACTCTCGCCAGCTACATGATCGAAGGGGGCAAGTCCAAGAACTTCCAGGAGACCAAGAGGTTCATGTACACCCATCCGGACGCCTGGAAAGAGTTGATGGGAATGCTGGTGGAAGTGCAGGCCTCCTATCTGAATGCGCAGGTCGATGCGGGAGCCCAGGCAGTCCAGCTTTTCGACAGTTGGGTCGGCAGCCTGGGCCGGGCCGACTACCGGGAGTACGTCCTTCCCTTCTCCCGGGCCCTGTTCCGAGGGCTCAAGCACCGGGGGGTCCCCCTGATCCATTTCGGAACCGGAACCGGAGCTCTTCTGGAGGACATGCAAGAAGCGGGGGGAACGGTGTTGGGTGTCGATTGGCGAGTCGACCTGGACCAGGTCTGGGACCGTCTGGGCTCGGGTCAAGCCATCCAGGGAAATCTCGACCCGCTCGCGCTGATGGCTCCCAGACCGATCCTGAAGCGGAAGGTGTGCGAGGTTCTGGCCCAGGCCCGGGGACGCCGGGGTCACATCTTCAACCTGGGTCATGGCGTTTTGCCGCCCACCGATCCGGACGCCGTCGCGGCCATGGTCGACTGGGTCCGAGAGGAGTCAAAGTGATCGTTTTCGCCAGGGATTTCATCAAGATAGGAATGGGCGTCCGGCAGAGGGTCCCGTCAGGCATTCCCCGATTGCGATTCGGATGCACCATCCTGTTCCTGTTCCTGTTCCATTTCGGCGGGACGGAGCCGGGCTTGGCCGGCCCGGACTGCGAGTCGATCCTTCCCAGCCTGAAGGTTCCGGCCAAGCTCAAGACCCGGGGAAAGCCGAAACGGGGGCGTTGGGAGAACGTGGACAAGGTCGTCACGCGGGTGCGGGAGGCCGTCGAGGACAAGGATTGTTCGCTGACGCTGGACCAGTTGTTCCGGGTCCGCCGCCAGGAGATCTTCTTTCCCTTGACCAACAACCTGCTCAGAACGATCCCGGAGGAATCACTGCACGGCGTGTCCGTCTACTCCAGCGACGGCGAGCGGCTGGGAGAGTTTTCCAACATCGTGCCGTATCACCGCAGCGGAGGACTCTACGCCGTCAGCGGATACACGCTGCACTACTTCCAATACCAGGACGAGGAGGGCGGCCTCCACTCCAGCGGCACAGATCTACTGCTGGACAACTTTCTGCTAAAGTGGACCGAAATCAAGGATCGCGTCGTGATCTCCACTCCACGCCCGGCCGAAGGGGATTTGCGACTCAGGCAACGGTAATGACGAGACCGGTGCATCGATTTCCCGGCAATCCGGCTGGACGGCTTCTCCTGGCCCTGGCCCTGCTCTGTCCCCACATTTGGACCTCGACCCTGTTGGGGCAGGACGGTTCGTCCGACACCTACCGGACCGCGTATGGCCGCGGTTACGCGGACGGACGCCGGTCGGGAGAAGGCGACCGGAAAGCGCGCCATTACTACGACATGGCCAACAAGCGGGATTACCAGCGGTTGGATCCCGGGTTCGATCCGGAGCGGGACGACCCCGAGGTCTATCGAAACGCCTATCGCCGCGGTTTCGAAGCCGGCTATGACGACGGGTACTATCCTGACCGGCCGCGCTCCCGCCGGCGTGACCCGGCCCCGGAAGCGGATGATCCGGAGACCCGATCTCCGGCCGCAGCGGATACGGAATCCAAACTCCGGGTCCCGGCCGGGACCGAGATTCGCATTCGAATGAAGGAACCGCTCACCACCAGAACCCACAAGGTCGGAGATACTTTCTCAGCCCGGGTGATTCAGAGTATCGATGCAGGGAGGGCAAGGGCCCTACCCAAGGGCGTCGAGGTTCGCGGTTCCATCTCCCAGTTGGTGAGGGCCGGCCGGATCCGGGGCCGGGCCCGCATGAACCTGCACTTCAAGGAGCTGCGCTTCAGAGACGGACGAGTGGTCCCCATGGATGCCCAGATGGCATCCCTGGTGGAGTCGCGCAAGAGCAGCGTCCCCGACGAAGAAGGCACGCTGGAGGAACCCGGGGAAAAGGGCCGCGATGCCGGCAAGGTCGGGGCCTCATCCGCCATCGGTGCGCTGATCGGCCTGATCGGCGGCGGGAAGGAGGGGGTCGCGGTGGGGGCGGCCGCCGGCGCCGCGGTGGGAGCGGCGGGGATTCTGGTGACCCGGGGGAGGGACATCGTGATTCCGGCCGGGACTGAAATCGTCATCCGTTTGAGCAAGGATCTTGATATCCCCGCGTCGCGCCGGTCCACTCCTCGGCTCCGCAGGGAACATTTCCCCGCCAACGGCGACGCCTTGTAGGGCGGAAGCACCTTCCATTCCCAAGCACCAGATTCCAAACTGAAGCGGCGCGGCCGGTTCCGGTTTTCCTTTCTCCTTTTTTGCGAATCAGGCCACGTGCTCGGCCAGGAACTCCTGCAGCGCCTCCAGGTAGGTCTCGATCGTCCGCGACTTCTTCCAACCGTGGCCTTCACCGGGGAAGCGGTGGTAGATATGGGGCACTCCCCGTCCCGCCAGAGCTTCGGCGATCCGGTCCGATTGGCTGGGGGGAACCACTTCGTCGTCTTCGCCCTGAAAGAGTGCGACCGGATCCTGGATCGACCCGGCCCGCCTCAAAGGCGAGCGGTCCCGGTAGAGGGATTCGTCCCGAGGCAGGAGGCCCACCAGCGAGTCCAGGTAATGCGCCTCGAACTTGTGCGTTTCCCGAGCCAGGGCGAGCAGATCGGAGACGCCGTAGAGGCAGACTCCGGCTCGGAACAGGCCCGGATAGCGGATCAGGCACAGCAGTACGGTGAGCCCGCCGGCGCTGCCTCCCAAGACGAAGAGGCGGTTTGGATCGGCCCGGCCGCTGGAGACCAGGGCATCGGCAGCGGACCGGGCATCCTCGACGTCGGCCACTCCCCATTGACCCTTCAGGGCGTCCCGATAAGCGCGGCCGTAACCGGAGCTGCCCCGGTAGTTGAGATCCAGCACCGCGAATCCCCGGCTGGTCAGGAATGGGATTTCGAAACGGTATTCGACCAGGGCCTGGGACGTGGGACCGCCATGGACCCGGATGACCGCGGGGGGCGCAGCCGCCGGCCGGTGGGCGGGATTTCGAGGACGGTAGAACAAACCATGACAGTCCAGGGGTTGCGGCAGGCCGACCTCGGACTGCACTCGCCAGGAAAGGGGCCGGGGATGGCCCAGGTAGACTGCTTTCGGCGGATCGGGAGTCACCTGGGACCAGATCGCCGCCGCTCCATGGGCTGAAACCGTGAGGACCCGGCGCGGAAGCAGCGGGGAGGAGCCAAGGAGTGCGACCCGCTCGCCTTCGGGCGCCGAAGAGAGCTGGCTCAACGCCGAATAGCGGGAGAGGCCGCCGACGACCGGCCGGGATCGCCGTTCCTCCAGGTCCACCCGCACCAGCGCCGCCCGGCCCCGGCTCAGCCGAATCGCGTAGACCGCGCCGCCCGACGGGGTCCAGGCGTGGGATCTGAGCCCCTGGATCCAAGCCGGCCCGGCATACTCGCAAGGCTCCTGCACCAACGGCTGCAGCGATCCTTCCGCCAGGTCGTAGAGCCAGAGATTGAACCAGCCTTCCTCATCGGAGGCGAAGCTCAGGTAGCGGCCGTCCGGGGAAAAAGAAGGTTGGAAGACCGCTACGGAACCGGACGGATCGCCCGCCACCAGCACCGGTTCCGGTCTTTCTCCGGCCGCTTTCCGGCTGCCGGCGGTCCCCAGGTAGAGGCCGCTTCCGTCCCACGGCATGTTGGGGTGATCCCACGCGATCCAGGCGACCCGGCGGCCGTCCGGGTGCCAGGCCGGCTGCATGTAGAAGTCGCGTCCGGACGCCAATTGCACCGGCCAGCCGGAGCCGTCCGTCCGCGCCAGACCGAGGCAGTCGACACCCTCGGCGGAATGGACATAGACCAGCCGGCGGCCGTCCGGAGAGGCGGACGGCGCCGCTGCCCGGCCCCACGGCGGGGTCACGGGCGCCGATTCCGAGTCCTCCAATCCCCGGCGAAAGATCCTCCCCCCGGAGACGTAGAAGACCTGGTCGCCTGACACCGAAAAGTCGCCGCCCCCGTACCCCACCCGGGCTCGAACGGAAGGCTCGGCAACCAGGTCCCGGGGCGGGCCGTCAAGGGATTCGCGAACCACCAGAACCCCGGTCCCGGAACGATCTTCCCGCCAGACAAGACCCCCCGCTGCCGTCCACTGGACGTCGCTCGGCCGGATCCGCGCCGCCCCCTGGCTGGGCGCCAGGGGGCTCTCCCAGAGTCCGTTGGAAAACTCTTTCATTCGTTCATGCGCGGTTGGCGCGGCTGAAGAGGGCACCCGCAAGGGGTGCCCCTACATCCCTGGTCTTCCCGAACCACCAGAAAATCGGGAAAGTCCCCTCCACCGCATTCCTTGCACTGCGCCCATTGTATGGTGTTTCATTGCGGCGATGAAAATTCACGAATTCCAGGCCAAGGAGATTCTAGCGCGGCACGGCGTCAGGATTCCCCGGGGTAAAGTGACCCAGAGTCCCGCCGAGGCCTATGAGATCGCAAGGTCTCTGGGAGGGGTCGTAGCGGTCAAGGCCCAAGTCCATGCCGGGGGCCGCGGCAAGGGCGGAGGCGTCAAGATCGTCCGCTCTCCGGAAGAGGCGGAGCGGCGCACCCGGGAAATGCTGGGGACCCGGCTGGTGACTCCCCAGACCGGCCCGGAGGGGACCCTGGTGCGCCAGGTATTGATCGAGGAGGGATTGGATATCCGGCGGGAATTCTACCTGGGCATGGTCATCGACCGGAGCCGGGAGCGGCCGGTGCTCATGGCCAGCACCGAAGGGGGCATGGAAATCGAGGAGGTGGCCCAGAGGACACCCGAACTGATCCTGAAGGAGCATGTGGACCCGGCCTTGGGACTCCAGGGTTTCCAGGGAAGAAATCTGGCCTACGGTCTCGGTCTGGAGAAGCAGGCCGTGGGCCGTGCCGCCGGGTTCATGAAGGCGCTCTTTGAAGCCTTCGCGGCGACCGATGCCTCACTGGTGGAGATCAACCCGCTGGTGCTGACGGGTGACGGAGATTTCTACGCTCTGGACGCCAAGATGAACTTCGACGACAACGCCCTCTACCGGCATCCGGAGCTGCGGGAGCTGCGCGATTATCACGAAGAGGAGCCTCTGGAGATCCTGGCCCACCGTTCCGGCCTGAACTACATCAAGCTGGACGGGAACGTGGGCTGCATGGTCAACGGTGCCGGTCTGGCCATGGCCACCATGGACATCATCAAGTTGGCCGGCGGCAACCCGGCCAACTTTCTGGACGTGGGAGGCGGAGCCAGCGTTCAGCAGGTGAAGACGGCGTTCGAGATCCTGATTTCCGACCCCGGCGTCCGCTCCGTGCTGATCAACATCTTCGGCGGAATCATGCGCTGCGACACGCTGGCCGAGGGCGTGGTCCAGGCGGCGCGGGAAGTGGGTGTGGGAGTTCCGGTGGTGGTGCGGCTGGAGGGCACCAACGTCGACCGGGGCCGGGAGATCCTCCGCGAATCGGGTCTGGATTTCGAAGTCGCGTATGGAATGCAGGATGCTGCCGAGAAGGTCTGCCGTCTGGCCGGCGAGGCGGTTCCGTCAACGGAGAATAATTGAGTGGCAATCTGGGTGGATTCGACGACCCGAGTCGTGGTTCAGGGCATCACGGGCCGTGAGGGCAGCTTTCACGCGGCCCAGTGCCGCAGTTACGGCACCCAGGTGGTGGCGGGCGTCACTCCCGGCAAGGGCGGCTCCCGGCACGACGGCCTTCCCGTGTACAACACGGTCCGGGAAGCCGCGGCCAGGGAGGGAGCGGACGCCAGCGTGATCTTCGTGCCGCCCCCCTTTGCGGCCGACGCCATTCTGGAGGCGGCAGACGCCGGCCTGGAACTGGTGGTCTGCATCACCGAGGGGATCCCGGCGCGGGACATGCTGCAGGTCTGCAGCTTCCTCAGGGGCCGAAAGACGCGCCTCATCGGTCCCAACTGTCCCGGCATCATCTCTCCCGGGCAGTGCAAGATCGGGATCATGCCGGGGCACATCCATCGTCCCGGAAGGGTGGGATGCATTTCCCGGAGCGGCACCCTGACCTATGAGGCGGTGGACCAGCTCACCTCCCGGGGCATCGGGCAGAGCACCTGCATCGGGATCGGAGGCGATCCTCTCATCGGGACCGGGTTCATCGACGCCCTGGAAGCCTTCGGAAAGGATCCGGATACGGACGCGGTGGTCATGATCGGAGAAATCGGCGGCAGCGCGGAGGAAGAGGCGGCGGAGTACATCAGGGACCACTTCCGAAAGCCGGTGGTCGGATTCATCGCCGGACAGACGGCGCCTCCGGGCCGCCGCATGGGCCACGCCGGCGCCATCGTCTCCCAGGGCAAGGGAACGGCGGCGGAGAAGATGGAGACGATGCGGCGGTGCGGCGTTCGGGTGATGGAGAGCCCGGCCCAGATCGGCGCCGCCATGGAGGAAGCCCTGAAATGAACCAGTCCACGCTGGGCATCGTCAAGCCGGACGCGGTGAAGACCGGGTCGCTGGGCGCCATCCTGAAACGGCTCGAGGCAGGCGGCCTGACTGTCACCGGCTTGAAGATGGTGCGCCTGACCCGGGAGATGGCGCAGGGATTCTATGCGGTGCACCGGAATCGTCCCTTTTTCGACAGTTTGACCGACTTCATGTCCGAGGGGCCGTGCGTGGTCATGGTTCTCAAGGGAGAAGACGCCATCCATCGCTGGCGGGCCTTGATGGGCGCCACCGACCCGGCCCAGGCCGGCGAGGGCACGATTCGCAAGGAATTCGGCCGGAACATCGAACGCAACGCCGTTCACGGCTCCGACAGCCCCGAATCGGCGACTTTCGAGATCGCCTACTTCTTCAGCGCTCTGGAACTCGCCGGGTAGAACCCCATGTTCCAAGACCTGGGAAAAGTCCTGATCTTCCTGGGACTGGCCCTGGCGGCGGCCGGATTGTTGCTGACCTGGATGCCATCGCTGAGGCCGGGACGCCTTCCCGGCGATTTGCACATCCGGCGGGAAAACTGGAGCCTGCACTTTCCCGTCGTCACCTGCCTGCTGGTCAGCATCGCCCTGACTCTCGTCTTTTGGCTGATCCAGTGGTTCCGGCGCTAGGCCGCCATGTCTACCGGCGAGACCATGACCTTCGCCCGGTTCATGGAACTCTGCCTCTATGATCCGGAAGAGGGCTACTACCGGCGTGGGTCCAAGGTCTTCGGTCCCCGCGGAGACTTCTACACGTCTCCGTATACCCACCCCCTGTTCGCCCGGATCCTGGGAGACGCCCTGGCCGGGTATCTGTCCTGCCTGGACGCGGATCGTCCCCTGGATCTCATCGAGCTGGGCGCCGGCGAGGGGATTCTGGGAAAGGGCGTGCTGGACCGGCTGGAGAACCGGCATCCCGGGATCTTCGCGCGCGTCCGGTACCGGGGGGTGGAGTTCGGAGACGCCGGCCTGCCGGAGCGAATCCACGGCGCCGTCTTCTCCAACGAACTCTTCGACGCGCTGCCGGTGCACCGGGTGCGGGTTTCTCAGCCGGAATTGAAAGAGATCTTCGTCCGTTTGGGGGAACCCATTGCCGAGGTGGAGGGAGAGCTCTCCGACCCGCGCATTCGGGAGTACATGCGGCTCGGATTCCCCCGTTGGCGGGAGGGATACGTCTACGAGGCGAATCTCCGGATGGTGGAAATCCTGGAAGACCTGGACCGCCGCATCCATCGGGGTTTCGTCCTCACCCTGGACTACGGATTCGAGGCGCCCGAATACGAGGCCATGGACCGGAGGGACGGGACGTTGCTCTGCTACCATCGCCACCGGGTCCATTCCGACCCCTACGTCAATCTGGGCCGCCAGGACCTGACCACCCACGTCAATTTCCGGGTGTTCCGCAAGACGGCTGCGCGCCTGGGCTGGACCAACCTTTCGCTGACAAGCCAGCGCCGTTTCCTGATGGAATGGGGCTTGGAGGCCCGCTTGCTGGAGGAGGAGAGAAAGGGCATCCTGCGAGCGGAAAGAGTGGAGGACCGGATCGGACTCAAGACCCTCCTGGCGCCGGGGGGAATCTCCGATACACTCAAGGTGCAGGTGCAGGCGGTCCGCCTCCCGGCGGCAGGCGGCAGCTTCGGACCCAGCGGGATCTGATACAATCCGGTTTCCGAGCCGGAGGTTGCCGGAGAGGGGATGGTGGGCGATACCGGATTCGAACCAGTGACCTCCGCCGTGTGAAGACGGCGCTCTAACCAGCTGAGCTAATCGCCCGAAACAGGAAATTCATTCTAGAAAGTCGTGCCGAAGTGAGTCAACTACTGGACCTGATCATCATCGGAGCCGGACCGGCGGGTCTGGCCTGCGCCATCGAAGCCCGGAAACGGGATCTGGACTTCTGGGTGGTGGAGCGAGGCTGCCTCGTCAACTCCATCTACAAATATCCGGTCAACATGACCTTTTTCACCACGGCCGATCTCTTGGAAATCGGCGACGTGCCCATGATCAGCTCCGCCGACAAGCCGAAGCGGATCGACGGCCTCAAGTACTATCGCCGCGTCGTGGAGCACTACCAGCTTCCCATTCGGGACTACGAGGAGGTTCTCACCGTCCAGGGAAGTCAGGGGGACTTCGTGGTGAATACCCGGGACCGGCTGGGAAACCCGCACGACTATCGCACCCGCCGGATCGTGGTGGCCACGGGCTACTACGACAATCCCAACCTGCTGGGAATTCCCGGAGAGGACCTGCCCAAGGTCAGCCACTACTACACCGATCCCCACCCCTACTACGGCAAGAACGTGGCCATCATCGGGGGAAACAACTCCGCCGCCGAGGCGGCCCTGGAACTCTTCCGGAGCGGATCGAACGTGATGCTGATTCACCGGGGCGAACGCATGGGAAGGAAGATCAAATATTGGGTCCTTCCCGACATCGAGAACCGGATCAAGAACGGAGAGATCCCGGCTCTCCTGTCCAGCCGCGTGGTGGAGATCCGTCCCCAGCGGATCGTGGTCGAAACACCCGGCGGAATCGTGGAACTGGACAACGACTTCGTCCTGGCCATGACCGGCTATCATCCCGACTCCGATTTCTTGCGGCAGATGGGAATCCGGGTGGAACGCGAGACCCACATTCCCGACCACGACCCCGAGACCCTGGAAACCAACGTCGCCGGCATCTATCTGGCCGGTTCGATCTGCGCCGGGAAGATGACGAACCGCATCTTCATCGAGAACGGACGCTTTCACGGCGGCCAGATCTTCCGCCACTGGAAGGTTCCCGCAACGGCGGCGACGGCGGACTGACCCGGGTCCCAACTTCGCTCGACCCAAGCCGATGAAGGGTAGCCGTTTCCGAGTGGCCATCGTGGGGCGGCCCAACGTCGGGAAATCCACGCTCTTCAATCGGCTGACCCGGACCCGCCGGGCCCTGGTGGACCGCCGTCCGGGAATGACCCGGGACCGAATCTGCGGCAGGGCCGAATGGCGCGGCCGCACGTTCGAAGTCATGGACACCGGCGGCATCACGCCGGGGGACCGGGAACATATTCCCGAGCAGGTCCTCCGGCAGGTGGAGGTCGCCATCCGGGAAGCGGACCTGATCCTCCTGGTGGTCGACGTTCGCGACGGTCTGCAGCCCCTGGACGAGAGTTTGAGTTCCATGCTGAGAGCCCGGGGCCGGGAGCCGGTGCTGGTGGTGAACAAGGTGGAGACTATTCGCATGGAAACGGAGGCGTTCCAGTTCCATGCTCTGGGCCTGAAGCTTCTGTTTCCGATTTCCGCCGAGCACAACCTGCAAATGGAGCCCTTGATCGGGGAGATCCTGAGCCGCCTGCCCGACGCCGCTCCCGGCGCTTCCGAATCCGGGGAGATCCGGGTCGCCATCGTGGGACGCCCCAACGTGGGCAAGTCGTCTCTCCTGAACCGGATCGTGGGTGAAGAGCGCTCGATCGTGACCTCCATTCCGGGCACGACCCGGGACGCCGTGGACACGCTGGTTCGCGTGGGGGACCAGGCGTACCGGTTCGTGGACACTGCGGGAATTCGCAGAAAGAGCAAGACGGTGGAGATCGCCGAGAAGCTGAGCGTGGTCATGGCTCGCAAGAACCTGGAACGGGCCGACGTGGCGCTCCTGGTGCTGGATGCCTCCGAACCCCCCTCCACGCTCGACGCGATCATCGGCAGGTACGCCCAGGACGCGGGCGTCTCCATTCTGATTACGGTCAACAAGTCCGACCTGATGCCGTCCGATCCGGAAACTCGCGCCGCCATGACCGCAGCCTACCGGGACCGGTTGCGGGCGCTGGTCTTCGCGCCGCTGGCCTTCGTGTCGGCCAAGACGGGAAGCGGCGTCTCCCGGATCTTCGCCCGGGTGAACCGGGCCTACGAGGGGCGGATGATCCGGGTTGGGACTTCCGAGTTGAACGTCTACCTGGAGCGGTACGTGGAGTCGGCTCTGATCCCCGAGGGAAGCGCCCGGAAGTCGCGCTTGAAGTACGCCTGTCAAGTGGCGACGGCTCCTCCCACCTTCGTCTTTTTCACGCGGGGATCCGGAAAGCTGGATCTCCCCACTCGCCGGCACCTGGCCCGGCGCCTCCGGGAGAAATACCATTTTCACGCCACGCCGATCCGAATCCTGCAACGCAGCGGAAAGAGGACGCGGGGGCTTTCTTGACACCCGAAAAAGGGCGTGCCTAATATGAACCGCAATTTGTGACACCGCCTTCGGAGCAGGTATTCCATGGTCAAAGCGGATCTGGCGCGCGCCGTGTATGAGACCCACGGCGGTTTGACTCATCAGGAGTCGAAGGAAGTGGTCAAGCTCATTTTCGACAGCATCAAGTCGGAACTGCTCCGTGGAGAGAATGTGAAATTGTCCGGATTCGGGTCGTTTCGCGTGATTTCGCTCAAGGCTCGACTCGGGCGCAATCCCCAGACTCGAGCCCAGATGCGGTTGGGACCGAGCCGCCGCGTGACATTTCGCCCCTCGCGCCTGATCAACGTGTGACTCCATCCTGATGGCCAGGAAAGGCAAGCTCTTCTACAAGATCGGGGAAGTCTGCAAGATCTGCGACGTTCCCGCTCACGTCCTGCGTTACTGGGAGACCGAATTCCCGCGGCTCTCCCCCAACAAGAACCGCTCCGGGCAACGCATCTTTCGGGAGAAAGACGTGCAACTGGTGGCCGAGATCAAGCGGCTTCTGTACGAAGAGGGCTACACCATCGCCGGGGCCCGCAAGCAGCTCCGCCGCAACGGCGCCAACCTGCGGACATCCCCCCTGTTCTCCAAGGCCGGATCCGATTCGTCCAGGCAACTCCTGGCCCAGATCCGGGGCGAGCTTCAGGACCTGATGAAGCTTCTGGACCAGGACCTCCCGGCCGCCGACAGGCAACCGGCGAATCGGCGGCCGCCCGCCGGACGCGACGAGAACGGCGAGTAGCGAAATCCGGTGGCCGCCGGGTTCCATTTTCAAAGAACGGGAGAGAACATCGTAGGGGCGACCCTTGTGGTCGCCCTCCCCGGGCCGTCGATTGATGCAGGAACGAAAGAGGGCACCCACAAGGGGTGCCCCTACTGCTATACTGGCCGTCATTCGCCGGCCGGGACGTGGCGCAGTCTGGTAGCGCACCTGAATGGGGTTCAGGGGGTCGGGAGTTCGAATCTCCCCGTCCCGACCAGCATTTCCGGCGTCATTCAAGCCCGCAGCCGAAGCATCCGGGCCCCGTTGTCATAGGTGATCCTCCTCAACATCAGGGGGTCCGGAAGATATTCCCGCAGGCGGTCCAGCGACCGCTGGGCGATGCAGTAGCCCCTCGGGTAGGTGGCACCCTTGCCGTCGTGGCAGTAGCAGTCGCTTCCCCAGAGCAGCTTGCGCGAGTGACGGGCGACGAAATCGGCGGCGAAGTCCGGGTCCCGGCTGAGGGAGTTGAGTCCCGACCCGGCCGAAAGGTCACCGAACATGTTGGGATAGTCGGACAGGAGCCTGTCGGTGAGGCCGCCCTTGACGACCCGGCCCCGCCCCTCGCCGTCCCGGCTGATGTTGGCCCACCAGGTCCCGGCGTGCCCCAGAAAGTCCACCTGGGGATACCGCTTCAGGATCTTGTGAAACCGGTCCAGTCCATGGTTGTGGCGGGAGCCGAAATGGAGCAGGACCGGGACTCCGTACTCCCGGGCCACCTCGTACACGCGGCGCATGGGAGCGGAGTCGGCGTCCACTTCGAACTTCTGCTCGCCGATCCCCAGCGCTCCCTTCTCCAATTGATCGCGCAGAACCCGGGCGGCATCTTCCCGCTCCGGGTCCACGTTGCAGAAAGTGACCACCTCGTCCGGATACTTGCGGACGTGGCTCCAGGCCGCCTCGTTTCCGCTGATCCTCCCGGTCATCCAGCCGTCCGCCGGAAGCAGGACGGTGGTCTTGACGCGGTGGAACCTCTGGTGCCGCATGAGGACCCGGGCCGGACGCCGGTCGAAGTCCGGATGTTGGTGAATGTCCAGGATCGGCAGGGGGGGCGCCGCCTGCGTCGTGTTGCCGGCAGCGGACCACAGCGGCAGTCCCAGCCCGGCCCGGCCCGTCCGGCGGAACAGCTCGCGGCGACCGAACCGCCTCATGGCGCCTCTTCCTGCCAGCCCAGTCCGAAGACCCGCTCTTCCCCCGGATCGTAGAGGCAGGTCACCACGAAGAGATCTTCCTTCCGGGACCGCTCCGGCGGAATGTTGACCTGGACGTAGGTGAAACCGCGGGCGACCCAACTCAGGTAACCCTCCCGGGGGGAGACGGGCGCGAGGTGGCCGTTGACTCGAACCTCCGAGATACGAGCCTTGGGATAGGGGATCCGCAGGCGCAGCGAGAGCCCGTTTTCGATGGGCTCGTTCTCCGTCTCCGGAGGGAGCTCCGACTCGTCGGCACGGCCCGACATGAGCAGGAGATGGGCCTTGAATTGGCCGTCGGCATCGGGATGGTCCTTCAGCGCCAACCGTATGGGCTCACCGTCGACGCTGCTGTGCTCTCCGATTCGCCGCGCGAACCGGGGAAGACTCCGGTCCGAAAGCCAGCGTCGGGCGGCTCTGCCGGTGGTGGAGCAGACGAAGAGAACCATCCCCTCGGTCTGAGGATTGTTGAGTGCGGTGACGATCTGTCCCTGCTTGTTCCAGAGCTCCACCCGGGACCGGCGGCGGGCGGCGGCCGTCTCCCCGTAAGCGGTGACGAAGTGAAGCTCGTTCTTGAGGATGACCCGGGTGGGGTAGCCGGGATAGTACTCGCCGGGCCAGATCTCCTGGCCGATCTCCAGCAGGCGGCGATGGCGCAGGAAGCTGCTCCGCTCCCAGGCGTTCTCGTTGGCGAAGGCCAGAGTGTGGTAATGCTCGTAGCCGTAGGTCGCAGCGTAGTAGAGGGGCCTTCCGCTCCACAATTTGGACCCCAGCTCCTCGATCTCCGGTCCCCAGTAGATCCGTTCCGCGTCCTGCTCCAACTGGTCGGAGGGGTAGCCTTCGGCCAGTGCCGCCTGGTCCATCTGCCGGATGATCTCGTGCTTGTACGACTTCAGGGCGATGTTGGAGTAGGCCGCTCCCGAGTTCTCGGCCATGATGTAACCGCGAAACTGCATTCCGGTGCCGTGATAGTCGGCGTGGAGTTCGGCCTGGAGCTCGTCCATGAGGCTCTTGGCCGCCAAGGCCTCCGGCATCTGCTCCGGGTACAGGGGCCCCTCCCGGTTCCACTCCTTATAGGTGTCGCGGTTGTGGCTGTTGCGCAGGCTTCCGGCCACGTAGCCGTCCGGGTTGACCACCGGCATGAAGGCGATCACCTGCCCCCGGAGGATCTCCCGAGCGCCCGGACTCCCCTTCAGCAGCCAGTCCATGAGATAGAAGATCCCGGTGGCGGCCGAACGTTCTCCACCGCAATGGAGCGCCGTGATCAGGACATGCTCCTTCTGGTCGGCAGGGGCGTCGGGATCGGTCAGGACCGCCGCCAGCAGAGGCCGGTCCTGGGCCGTGGTCCCCAGCTTCCGGAGCTCCATGATCCGGGGGTGGGTCCTCTGCCATTCCAGCAGCCGGTTCTCGAGCTGGGAAAAGGAGGGATAAACGGCCGGACCGTACTTGGGGCCGGAGGCATCGACCCCGACCGTTGAAAGACCGAAGAGCAGAACCGACAGAGCCAGACCGGCGGTATTCTTCATTCGCCTCTTTCTCCCCCGAAGTCCCGACGAACCTGCCCGGTTGGGCGGGGACGGGGTCATGAACCGGGGCCTGCCTCCGGGCCGGCGGCTTCCCGGCCGGGCCGTAAACCGCTCGACAAAAAGTCCAGAATCGGCCTCATGGGTTGGAGACCGGCCACCGCCAGATCGGGACCGCAGCCTCTCAGCTCATCGAGTCCATAGTTGCCGGTGGCAACCGCAATGGTGGCGGCGCCCGCGGCGCGGCCGTGCTGGACGTCCCTGGGAGTGTCGCCGATGACGAATACCTGGCCGACGGCCAGTGGAGCCGCCAATTCGCTTCCGCGGCGGATGGCCGTCCGGATCAACTCGGTTCGATCTCCCGAATCGGAGCCGTATCCGCCGAAGGGAAAGTAGGAGCTGAGCCCCGCCCTTTCCAGCTTCAACCGCGCTCCGGTCTCGACGTTTCCGGTGGCCAGCCCGACCAGAAAACCCGGATCGGCCGAAAGCCGGGTCACCAGCTCCCGTGCTCCGTCCAGCACACGGAAATTGGGGCTCCGGCGAACTTCCTCCGGCAGGATGGACAGATAGGTGTCGTAGAGTTCCTGTCCGGGTTCATCGTCCACACCGTATTTGGAGACGATCTCCTGAATGATCAGGGGGTCGGTCTTCCCGTCGAACCGGATCGCCGTCCAATCGGGTTCGATCCCATACCGAGTCTGGAAGGCGCGATACAAGGATCGCGTGCCGGCCCCTCCGGAGAGGAGGAGGGTGCCGTCGATGTCGAAGAGGACCAGCCTCATGGGGCGAATTATAGCAGCCGGTGGTTCAGGCGGGACAAGGGCGAAGAACCGGGACCGAAGAGGGCGCCTACAAGGCAAGCGCCTACAACACCCCTGGATTGACCAGGTTCTCTTCGGTGGGGCGGCGCCCTTCGAGCACCGCCATCATGTCCCCCGCCACCGTCTCCAGCACTCCGCGCTGAGCCCCCAAAGTCGCGCTCCCCACGTGAGGAGTCAGAACCGCGTTCGGATGCCGGAAAAGGGGATGGGACCGGTCCGGCGGCTCGTCGAGGAAGACGTCGAGGGCCACGGCCCGCAAGCGGCCCGTTTCCAGGGCTTCGTAGAGAAGATCGTGGCTTTCGACCAGAGCCCCTCGTCCCAAGTTGACCAGGATCGATCCCGGCTTGAAGCTCCCGATGTTCTCCGAGTTGATAAGTCCGCGCGTCTCCCGGTTGAGCGGGGCATGCAGGCTGACGATGTCGGATCTGCCCAAAAGCTCAAGCAACGGCGCCGCTTCCACGCCATGGTCCGCCATATTGTCCGGCGCCAGGTTGGGACCGTTCACCAGGATCCGGCAATCGAAGGGGGCCAGGAGCCTCCGGACCTGCGTCCCGATACGGCCGTACCCCACGATTCCCACCGTGGCCCCATCGAGATCCAGGTTCCGCCTCCCATAGCGGTCCTTCCATTCCCCTTCCAGAAGCACGCGGCGCCAGTGGGGAAGGTTCTTGGCCGCGGCCAGCATCAATGAGAGAGTGTGCTCAGCCACGGCCCGGGCCATGGCCCCCGGCGTATAGACCACCGGAACGCCCCGCCGCGACGCTTCCGTCACGTCCACCGTGTCGTAACCGACGCCGGCGCGGCCGATGACCCTCAGATTCGGCGCCGCCCTCATCATCCCGGCATCGATGAGGACCGGTCCCCGGGCCAGGATTCCCACCACCTGCGAACTCATCCGGGACAGGACGGCTTCCCGAGTGAACCGGTCGGAAAACAGCAGCGTGCAGGGGGAGAACAGCTCACGAGCCCACGCAGGCAGGGGCCCGGTGGAAGCGATCGATCCAGACATGGGCGAGACTTCGAATGGTGGAGCGATCCGGAAGGCTCAGGCCTCGTCCGAACGGCCTCCCAGGCGATGATCCAACATGACCAGCGACGCCGGATGGTCTCCGATCATCGCCAGTTGAGCCAGGATGTCCTGGATGGTCTTTTCTTCCTCCACCTGTTCCTGAACGAACCACTGCAGCTCGACCTCGGTGGGGTAGTCCTTCTCTTCCTGGGCCAATCGGTAGAGCTCATGAATGGTCCGGGTCACCGACTGCTCCTGCCTCAGCGCTTCCTCGAACATGACCCGGGGGGACTCGAAATCCAATTGGGGCTGAGCGATGCTGCCGAGGCGGACCCGGCCTCCGCGGTTCTGGACGTAGTCGAAAAGGCGCATGGCATGGCCCCGCTCCTCTTCGCTCTGGGCGCGCATCCAGGCGGCGAACCCGGGCAGATTCTGGGAATCGCTGTAACCCGACATGGAAAGGTAAACGTACGAAGAGTAGAACTCGCTCTGAATCTGCTGGTTGAGGGCTTCTTCGATCTTGCTGTTCAGACTCATGCTTCCTCCTTGACGGCACCATGATGACACAAAGGGGAGACCAGATCGCCGGTCTGACGCTGCGGCGATCCTTGAGTCTGCGCCGTAGAAATGATCGTAGCGAGAAAGTGGGGAATCGAGGACAGATTTTCACGATTTTGAGGCGCATAGTTGTTCTATTCGCCGAGAAATCGGGGAAATATGGACCGATTCCCCGCTTTCGCAGTAGATTGATTTCTGCGGCGCAGGCTCCTAGCCGAGGACTGCTAGACTACGGGTAGCTTGCGGCAAGCGTTTTTGCAATCGAGAGGATGCCGGACTTGACCACCATCGCCTTGGGCCTTCTCCTCTTGATTCTTTCAGTGGAGGCTCAATCCGGCCCGGTGCAGGTCCAGGGACGGCTGGTCTGCGTGGAGGACGGCACCGAGCCGCCGGAACCTGTTGTCTGTCCGTCCGAGGCTCCGGTTCGCGCCCTGCTGGATGAGACCGGACGCCTGTACCGGTTCCTTCCCGACGATCCCAAGGTCACCATGTTTGACGATCCCCGGGTCCGGAGGCGGGAACTGCAGATCACCGGCCGCCTGAACCCGCCGGACCGGTTGGAGATCATCCGGGTCAAATCCATCGTCGACGGACGCCTCCACCATCTCTACTACCGGTGCGAGGTCTGCCACATCACCGCCTACGCGTACGGACCCTGCTGGTGCTGCCAGGACGAGTTCGAGTTTCGCGAGACACTGGCGCCTCCGCCACAATGATGGCGTGAGGGATCTGAAACGAGCCCAACCCCAATGGAGAAGGGAATGCCTGCCATGCTGACCGTCGATTCTCACCTGGACCTTGCCTACAACGCCGTAGAGTGGAACCGGGACCTGACCCAACCCGTCCGCGCCATTCGGGAAGCGGAGGCCGGCATGGGGCAGAAGGGCAGGGGCGCGGGCGTGGTGAGCTTTCCGGAATTGCGGCAGGGGCGGATCGGCCTGTTCTTCGCCACGGTCCACTGCCGGATCGCTTCCCTGGGCCGCCGGTTCGCGGGGGTCCGCAACCAGGACATCGCCTACGCCAAGGCCTGGGGCGAACTGGCCTACTATCGGATCATGGAATCCAAGGGAGTGCTCCGCCAGATCCGGAATCTGGAGGAACTCGAATCGCATCTGGAGGAATGGGACCGCAACCCCTCCTTCGCGCCCCTGGGATACGTGTTGAGCATGGAAGGATCCGATCCCATCGTGAGCGCCGGGCAGGTGCCCGAGTGGTGGGACCAGGGCCTCCGCGTGGTCAGCCTGTGCCACTACGGCGTGAGCACCTATTCCCACGGCACGGGCGCCCCGGGCGGACTGACTCCGCGAGCCCCCGCGCTGTTGCGGGCCCTGGAGGAGGCGGGAATGATCCTGGACGTGAGCCACTTGGCGGAGCAGGCCTTCTGGGAAGCCCTGGAGCAGTTCGGCGGCCCGGTCGGAGCCACCCACAACTGCTGCCAGGCGCTCTGTCCGGGAGACCGCCAGTTGAACGACAAGCAGATCCGGACCCTGGTCAGCCGCGGGGGCGTCATCGGAGTGGCCCTGGACGTCTGGATGCTCTCACCGCATTGGAACGGCGAGGACCAGGACAACAGCTCCATCAGCCTGGAGACGGTGACCGACCATATCGATCACATTTGCCAGTTGGCCGGCGACTCCCGCCACGCCGCAATCGGTTCGGACCTGGACGGGGGATACGGCAGGGAGCAGTGCCCCCACGATCTGCAGACCATCGCCGATCTGCAGAAGATTCCCGCCCTGCTGGAAAGGCGCGGCTACAGCCTGGAGGACGTGACCGCCATCATGGGGGGCAACTGGGTCCGGCTGCTCCGGAAAACCTGGAGCTGACCGCCGGTCTCGCCCGGCAGCCGGCGCTCAGGGTGGAGCGTCAAGCCTCCCAGAACCCGGGGACCGGAACCGCCTCGTCCTCTCCCGGCCAGGGAGGCATGGTGACGATGACGATCTCCAAAGGGCCGGCTCCCGTGTTGCGGAATTGAAAATGGGTGCCCAGGGGGATGTCCACCGCCGTCCCCGGCCCCACCGGCACCACCGCGCCTGATGCGGACTCGGCGGGCTTGCGCCACAGTTCTCCGGTTCCCCGCAGGAAATACCAGATCTCTTCTACGCTCCGGTGCCGCACCGGGCTGGACACCTGGTCCGGGAGGAGGCTGCAGTGGACCATGCTTCCACTTGTCAACGCCGGAAGCAGGCGGATCCGCGACCCGTCGGGAGCCAGGGCATCGTAGCCCGCCTCGCCCGCCTCCCGGGCCGGCCGGTCGACCAACCGGTCAGGAATCCGCCGGGTCTGCATCAGTTCAGCGCGCCAACATGCGGATGCAGACCGGCATGGGAACGTCCGCCGTCTGACCGTTGGCTTCGAGCGCCCCGGTCTCCGGGTCGATCCGGAAGACCACCACGCTGTCCGAGTCCTGGTTGGCCGCCAGCAGCCAGGTCCCCGTGGGATCGATCTCGAAGTTTCGCGGCGTTTTCCCCCGGGTCGGTTCCTGTCCCCGGGCCGTCAGCCGGCCCGTCTCCGGGTCGACGGAAAAGATGGCGATGCTGTCGTGGCCGCGATTGGACCCGTAGAGGAAGCGGCCGGAAGGATGGACCCGGACCTCGGCGGTGTGGGTGATATCCTGGAAATCTTCGGGAAGCGTGGTGATGGTCTGAATCGGATCCAGCGTGCCCTTGTCCCCGTCGTAACGGAAGGCGGTCACGGTGGAGCCCATCTCGTTGATGACGTAGCCGAACCGCCCGCCGGGATGGAAGGCGAAATGGCGCGGGCCCCCACCGGGGTCGACCGAGACCGACGGCGGCGAATTGGGCTCCAGGACACCCGTTCCGGCGTCGAATCGATAGACCATGACCTCGTCCGTGCCCAGGTCGGCCGCCACGGCGAATCGGTTCTCCGGATCCAGGTTGATGCTGTGGGCCCGGGGACCGGTCTGCCGCACCGGGTCCACGCTGGAGCCTTCATGTTGGATGACCGAGATGACCTCGCCCAGTCGGCCTTCGGAATCGATGGGGAAGGAGGCGACGGTGCCGCCCGTGTAGGTGGCCAGCAGCAAGTTGCGGCCGGCCCGGTCCACCACCAGGTGGCACGGAACGGCGCCGGCCGAAGGCTGCAGGTTCAAGAAGGAGAGCCGGCCGCTTGCGGAATCGATGGCGTAGGCGGAGACGGTCCCCGTCTTCCGGCCCTCGAACTCGGAAATCTCGCTGACGGCGTACAGATAGCGGCCATTGGGGTGGAGAGCCAGGAAGGACGGGTTTTCGATCCCCGAGATCACCGACAGCCGTTCCAGCGCCCCCGACTCGGGGTCCATCCGGTAGGTGTAGATCCCCTCACTGCCGGTTCTGGTGTAGGTTCCGATAAAGACGAGCAGATCTCCTCCCCCGTCCGCTTCTTCCATGGTTTCCACCTTTTCCCGAGTGCAGGATGCGGCGCCGCCGATCAGGATCAGCAGGGCCACACCAAGATTCTTCCATCGTTTCCGGGCCGGCCGACTATTCATGGCGCCTCCACACTGTTGGCATAGCGAAAACGTGTCCAAGAGGGCACCCCGCAAGCAGTGCCCCTACCCGCCTTCATGTTACCCTTTTCCGGCCTTCCAGTCGGTCCCGGTCCCCGGCGGGGCGGAACCCGAACCTTCGAGGAAATCATGCGGAAACAAACACTCATTGTGATCGGCATCGTCAGCGCAATCGTTCTCCTGATCGGCTTTGCAGCCCCGAACCAGGCCGGGGCATCGTCCCGCGCCGACCGGATCAAGGGCGGCCGGGAACTCCACGACCCGGGGCTGCATCTCTTCCTGGACGACGAAGAGGTGCAGGACCGGCCCGGATTCAGCCGGGTGGTCCAGAATCCGACCCGGATCCGGCGCGATCCGGTGCTGGTGGCGGACCGCCCCTGGGAAGGGCACGCGGTGCAGCTCTGGGGGTCGGTCCTCTACGACCGGGAGGAGGGGATCTTCAAGATGTGGTACTTCTCCGCCAACACCCCCCTGTACCGCCGCACGGGTCGCGGATACCTCATGTGCTACGCCACTTCCAAAGACGGAATCGTCTGGGAGAAACCGAACCTGGGGCTGGTGCCGGTGGACGGATCGGCCGCCAACAACGTCGTCTACCCCACGCCCGAAGTTCCTGCCTCCTGGGGCCTCGATCCCTGGGGCGTGGTCAAGGACCCTGACGAGCCCGATCCGGCGCGACGGTACAAGATGGGAATGTACCAGCAACGTCCCACCGGAGCCGAGTCGGACCTGGTGCGCCCCGGCATGAATCGGGAACAGAAGAACCGGGCGCGGAAGGCCTTGTTGCAGGCCATACGGGACCGGCACGGAATGTACGCGGCGTTCTCTCCCGACGGGATCCGCTGGACTCCGGGAGAGAAGATCCTGGTGCCCCGGGGCGGCGACGCCGGAGCGATGGTCTACGATCCCCTGAGCCGGCGCTACCTGGCCACCACGCGACGGTACGGAACCATCATGGATCACTTCGTGGTGGAGTGGAAAGGCTACCGGCGCGTCATCGCCCTCTCCACCAGCAAGGACTTCGTGCAGTGGACACCCCTGAAGACGGTCCTCAAGCCGGACGACCTGGACCATCCCCGGGACCAGATGTACGTCATGACCCCCTTCGCCTACGGCAACCAGTACATCGGGTTCGTCGGCATGCTCCACTCCGCCACCGAGCTGGGGCCGACTCAACTGGCCAGCGCCCGCGATCCGGGCCACTGGCGGCGGGTCGGACGGCGGCAGGAGTTCCTGCCGGTGGGGGCTCCGGGAAGCTGGGACGGGGCGTGGGCCACGCCTTCGGGGAACCCGCCCGTCCTGAAGGGAAACGAACTCTATCTCTGGTATTCGGGCCGTCCCCAGGCCCATGGCACCTCCGGAATGTGGAAGAGCTACATTGGCGTCCTGACCCTGCGCAAGGACGGTTTCGTGGCGCTGCGCAGCGGGATCCGGGGCGGCGACGTCATGACCGAAGCGGTGACGGTGACCGGTCCCAGGCTGTTCCTCAACGCCTACTCTTTCTTCGGCACCGTCCGGATTCGGGTCATTCACGATGGAGCGGTTGCGCCCGGCTATGCCTTCGAGGATTGCAACGGCCTGGAAAAGGGGGACGAGACCGATTTTCACGTCACCTGGGGTCCCGGCCGGAAGGATCTTTCCGCCTTTGTGGGCAAGAAGGTGCGCCTTCACATCCAGGCCGACAACGCCACCAGCCTCTTCTCCTACCGCTTCGGCGCGGCGGCCGACTGACGTCACTTGGTTTGTCTTCCCTTCGAACGTATCCTCGTGGGCGAAGCGCGGAGACCGACGCCATGAGCGGGAATTCAGGAGTGCGAAAGCGGACGAAGCCCGGAATGCTGGGCGCCGTGGACATTCCCTGGAAATCCGACTTTTCTCTGGATCAGGATCATTTCCGGGCACTGATCCGGCGGCTGCAGACGCTGGGAGCCGGACGCCTCTACATCATGGGGACGGCGGGCGAAGGCTACGCCATGTCGGACGCACGCTTCCGCGAGGTGGTGGACGTGTTCGTCGAAGAGATGTCCGGCTCCGGCATCGAGGCCCAGGTGGGGGTCATCTCCCTGGCCCTGGAGCAGGTCGTGGAGCGGCTGGACTACGCCCATTCCCAGGGGATTCGATCGTTTCAGATCTCCCTGCCCGCTTGGGGAGCGCTGGAAGACGCGGAGATGATGGCGTTTTTCGAGACCGTCTGCGGCCGGTTCCCCGATTCCGACTTCCTGCACTACAACCTGGTTCGGACCAAGCGCCTCCTGACCGGCGACGACTACCGGAAGATCCTGGACCGGGTCCCCAACCTGGTGGCCAGCAAGCAGAGCACCACCGACATGAACCGGGTCCGGGACTGGATGACCAAGGCGCCCGAGATGCAGCACTTCATGCTCGAGACCTGTTTCGCCTACGCCTGCCAGTATGGAGAGTGCTCCCTGCTTTGCAGCATGCACGGCGCCTTTCCGCGCCTGACCCGCGAATACTTCGCCGCCGGCAGCCAGGGAGACATCGCACGGGCGCTGGAGATCGCCGAAGAGTTCAGGCGCCACGGGGAAGGCCTCTTCGGTCACCTGGACCGGCCCATGATCGACGGCGCCTACGACAAGCTGATGGTCTGGTTGACGGACCCCACGTTTCCCATTCGCCTGTTGCCTCCGTATCAGGGATTCACCGGCGAAGAGGCGCAAACCAGCCTGGAGTACTACCGCAGTCTGCGCGGCGCGGCCTGAACATGGGGAGCCTTCGGACCTACAACGGCGTTTCCATGCCCGAGTTCATGTATGGGACCGCCTGGAAGAAGGAGGAGACGACCCGTCTGGTGAAGCTGGCAGTCGAGTGCGGCTTCACCGCCATCGACACCGCCAACCAGCTCATCCACTACGACGAGGCGCGGGTGGGCAACGCCCTGCTCGACCTGTACCGCCAGGGAATCGAGCGGGAATCCCTCTTCCTGCAGACCAAGTTCACGTCCGCCGGAGGCCAGGACCACCGGACCCCTTACGACGCATCAGCGGACATCACCACCCAGGTGGGCCAATCCTTCCGCAGTTCCCTCCGGCATCTGCACACCGACACCCTGGACTCTTACGTCCTGCACGGCCCCTACTCGCGGATGGGACTGGGGGCGGAAGACTGGGAAGTCTGGGCGGCCATCGAAGGGATCTACAGATCGGGCGGAACCCGGGTGATCGGGATCAGCAACGTCAGCGCGGAACAACTCGACGAACTCTGCCGCCGGGCGGAAGTCAAGCCCATGGTGGTGCAGAACCGGTGTTTCGCCGTCCTGGGCTGGGACTACAGGGTCCGGGAGATCTGCCGCGCCCACGGGATCGTCTACCAGGGCTTCTCGCTCCTGACGGCCAATCGCCCGGTTCTTTTCCATCCCCGGGTGCGGGAGATCGCCGGCCGTCTGGGGGTCGGCCCCGCCCAGGTGGTCTTCCGGTTCGCCCTGGAGGTGGGGATGCAGCCCCTCACTGGGACCAGCAGCCGGGACCACATGCTGGAGGACCTAGCGGTCCGATCGTTGCGCCTCTCCCGGGAAGAGACCAAGTTCATCGAGGTGATCGCCCTGAGCCGGTCCTGAGTCGGGTTACGCCCCGCGGGGGATCGCCCAGTGGCCCTTCCGGTAAGTGCGGGCGAGCAGGGCGTCCGCTTCATCCTCGCCGGAGATCCGCTCCGACTCCGGGTCGAAGTGGAAGGAACGGTCCACCCTCACCGCGATGTTGGCCAGGTGGCACAGTGAGGTGGACAGGTGCGCCGTTTCGGCGTCGGCCGTGAGAGCAGTCTGGCCTCGAATCGCCTGCACCCAGGTCAGGAAGTTGCTGGTCATGTCCATCCTCGGGGTGACGCCCGGCCGTTTGTCGAGCGGCTTGTTCTCCTCGTCCCAGAGTTGGAACCGTCCCCGGCGGCTGAACATCATCTTCCCCCCGGTCCCCAGAAACTCGACGCCGCCGTCCACGTCGTAGGGATGGTTGGCGGACCAGATCCGCATCTCGAACACCAACTGCCGGCGCTCCCCGATTCCTCCGTTGCCCGGATAGTCGAAGGCCGCGGTGACGGTGTCGGGGAATTCCTGGTCGTCGTCGAAGTAGAACTTGCCTCCGGCCACGGCCACCTGGGCGGGATGCACATCCAGCCCCAGGCCCCAGCGGGCCATGTCGAA
The DNA here is from genome assembly GCA_965116695.1 of Acidobacteriota bacterium. GTDB lineage: Bacteria > Acidobacteriota > UBA6911 > RPQK01 > JAJDTT01 > JAJDTT01. The sequence goes on along the minus strand of OZ220706.1, from coordinate 3,563,998 downwards.
CTCGTGAACGCCGTCGTTGCCCAGATCGCCGGTGCCGAAGTCGTACCACCAGTGCCAGGAATAGTGGTGCCGGTTCTTCTGGAACGGGACCCTGGGAGCCGGCCCCAGCCAGAGGTCGTAGTCGAACCCCTCCGGCGGGGAGCCGGGCTGCTCGCGGCCGATGTTGCGCCGCTTCTGGACGTTCCAGGCCTTGGCGACGAGCACGTCTCCGATGACCCCGTCGTGGAGCATTTGGACCGCCTCGACGAAGCCCCGGCTGCTGCGGGCCTGGGTCCCGTGCTGGAGGACCCGGCCGGAACGCCGGGCGGCTTCCACCAGGAGGCGGCCTTCGCGGAGATTGTGGGAGCAGGGCTTCTCCAGGTAGACGTGCTTGCCGGCGTCCAAGGCCAGAATCGCCGCCGGCGTATGCCAGTGGTCGGGGGTCGCGATGGTCACCGCGTCGATGGACTTGTCGTCGAGAATCCGGCGCAGGTCGTCCACCGGTTTGGCGCCGCCGGCCTCGGTGGAGGCCTGATTTCGCCGCTCTTCGTCCGGGTCGCACACATAGGCGATCTCGGTGTTGACCCCCTGGGGGAACCGACCGATGTGGGAGCGCCGGCCCTGGCCCCCGCAACCGATGACGGCGAACCGAATCCGATCATTGGCGCCGGCCGCCGCAGCCGGGACCGAGGTCAGAACCGGGGATGCCGCGGCAACGGTGGCCACCGCCCCGGACCCCTTCAAAAATTCCCTTCGATTGACTTCACCCTTTGTCATGGCGCCTCCTCTTTCCCCCGCCGGCCGCCCGGCGCCGAAACCGGAGCGGCTTTGCGAACACTCAATATCGTCGTTCTACTCTACACCTTGAACAAGACCTTGCCACAGCCGGCTTCGGCCCGGCGCGGGACCGATTGACTCGGGCCATTCCGCGTCAAAAAGCATAGCCCGCGGCGACCGTGGAATGCAGCACTGGAATCAAGCCGATACGGAATTCCGGGGCCACGAAGAAACGCTTGCTCAGGAACAGCCGGAGGCCGAACCCTCCGGTGAAGTTGAAACTTCCCTCCTTGCGCCACTCGAACTCCGGGAGCGAGCGGTCATAGTAATGCTCAACATTGGGTTCCAAACTCCGGTACTGTGTGAATCCGAATCCGGCTACCACGTAGGGATTGATGCGCCGGTCCGGCGAAAACTCATACTCCACGATTGGAGTGACCAGAAGAGCGCGCCTCTTGTAGTACCTGATCTTGCCGAACAGGTTCGCATTCAGGATTTCCACTCCGACCCTGAAGTTCCGCCCGGCGGCAGCGGTGACGGCTCCACCGCCCAGCCAGGCGTGGGGAGGTGTGTCTTCCAGCCCCAGGGTGTAGCCGGCCTCTCCCCTCAGGTCGATCCTGCGGTCCTGCCCGAACATCGGTTGCAGGATCAACGATGAGACTGTGGCGCAGTACAGGATCACGCGTGCGGTTGTCATGGGCGCCTCCTTTGTCGGCGTTTCGCAAAACCCAGGTAGACGGGAAACCGAAGGTTGGGCTCAAGACCGGGGCGAGAAATGGCAATGCGTCCGGCTCCCTTCATTTCGATCCTCCCGAGAAACGATGGCTGCCGGTAAATGTGATCTTTCCGCCTGAGTTGGCTCATGGATGCCGTTCAGGCGAGAACCGTCCGGACGGTCAGAGTCCTGCCACCGGCTGGAGCCGCGGGAGGGATCCGACGCTGGTCGTCACGCCTGGGTGCAAGTGGTCTGCCGGGCGCAGGAGAACGTGACTGTCCCCATCTCGTTTGCCAGACTGTTGAGCATGAGAGACCTGCAGGTACGGACTGATCCCATCCGGATCGACGCACCGGCCGGCCTGGTCTGGGGGGTTCTGACGGACGTTGAAAGATATGGCGAATGGAATCCGTTCACACCTCAGGTGCGGACCGATTTCAGTATCGGTTCGCCCGCGCATCTGCTGGTCAGGATGGGACCCGCGAAGGTCCGAATCACCGAGACCGTCTCCGCGTTCGAGGCGCCCCGGCTGATTGCCTGGGGCAAGACATTCGGAGCGCGCCGGCTCCTGGCTGCAGAGCGGGGGCAGCATCTGGAAGCCGTGAGCGAGACGAGCTGCCGTTACCACAACACGGACCGATTGACCGGCGCGCTTGCGCCGCTGGTGTGGTTTTGTTGTAGCGGTTATATGCGTGCCGGTTTCACCAGAGTCGGCGAGGGATTGAAGCGTCAATCGGAGGCGTTGTACAAGAGGTCGAAGCCGCGTGGCTGACGATCTTCGGCGTCACGCGCCGGTGCAAGTGGTCTGCGGCGCCACTGTCCCGGGAGAGGCCGGATGCGCAAGCCGGGAGCCTCTTGTCCGGTCCCCCTCGCGACGCCCGTGCGAACCCTGGGGCGGTGAGGCCGTGGGTGATCATCCCATCGCTATGGACTTCCGCCGCGTTGAATCAACCGTAGCCCGGCTCCGCCATGAGTGACCCTGAACGCACGCAGGTCTGGCAGGTGCCCGAACCCCTTGCCATGCACGACGCACGCTTGGGCGACGGCGCCGTGACCACGCTCCGGCGTCACGGGAATCCCTCCGGCCCGCGCATCGTTCTCAGCCACGGCAACAGCCTCGCGATCGATCTCTACTACCCGTTCTGGTCGCTGTTCGCGGACTCCTTCGATCTCGTGCTCTACGACCTCAGGAACCACGGCTGGAACGCTCCCGGGCCGCTGCGCAACCACCATGTCCCCACACTCATCGATGACCACCTGCGCATCCAGGATGCCATCGAGCAGGGATTCGGGAAGAAGCCGCAGGCCGGCGTGTTCCATTCTCTCTCGGGGCTGGTCTCGCTGCTGTCCCCCTCGCGAGGGGGAGAGTTCGTGGCCCGCGTTCTTTTCGATCCGCCGCTGTGCGAGTTCGGCCCCGCCCGGGAAGATTGTCCCGACGTGGCGAGGCGGGCGGCCACGATGACGCTTGCGCGCACGGACCGGTATCCGACCCGCGCGGACTTCGCGGAGGTGCTTCTTTACATGCCGGCCTTCCAGTACGTGGTCCCCGGCGTCCGCCGCCTCATGGCCCGGACGACGTTGCGCCGATGTCCGGACGGAGACGGTTACATTCTTCGTTGTCCCCGCGAATATGAGGCCCGGATCTACAGGTACGGCGGGCAATATGCGGCGTTGATCGACTTTGGGGCACTCGCCTGTCCGACGCTGGTCATGGGGGCCGACCCCGGCATCCCGTACACCTATTTCCCGACCACCGAACTCCATCATATCCCGACCGTGGACTACGCCTATCTGCCCGGGGGGACGCACCTCCTGCAACTGGAGCAGCCGGAGGCGAGCGCGGCGGCGACACTGGATTATCTGAAGGCGAGCGGCCTGTGAGTTCCGAAGGTCGTCAGCGATCAGCCTGCCATTGGCAGTAAATGACAGGCATGGTGAGGAGACACGCGAACACCGCAAGGGCATAGAGGAACGACTCCATGCGGTCGTGCGCGGGGATGGAGCTCACCTGATTCCGATTGCTCTCCACGAAACACCTGGTTCAGTGATCTGTCGCTGGTCACCAAGAAGCTATTTGCCGAGGCTGGACACGCTCGGCAATCCGGCGGCCAGACTCGATTTCTTCCCGCCGCAGTTCCCAGGTCTTTTGCAGGTTCAGCCAAACCTGCGGGGTTGTCCCAAAATAACGCGCCAAACGCAATGCCGTATTGGCCGTTACACCCCGCTGCCCATTCAGGATCGCCGTAATTCGATTCACGGGTACATCCAGCGCCTTCGACAGCGCACTGGCCGACATCCCCAGCGCATCCAGTTCCTCCCGCAAGATCTCTCCCGGGTGTACCGGTCTCATCCCATTCTTGAAGCTCATCGTCTCGACCTCCTCAGTGATAATCCACGATCTCGACTTCGTAGGGTCCATCCCCTCCCCAACGAAAACAGATTCGCCACTGCGAATTGATCCGGATGCTGTACTGGCCGGCCCGATTACCGCGAAGCACTTCCAGGCGGTTGCTGGGCAACCCGGCCAGGTCCCGAAGGGACTCCGCGTTGTCCAACAGTGTGAGCCGACGCACAGCCTGATCCGCGAATCTCTGGAATGCTCTCACCCGATACCCCTCGAAAAAGCGCCGCGTGACTGATGATCGTCGACGGAAACCGCTGAGTGCTCGCGGCGCATGCCAACCTGCCGAAAGGCCGCAAACGCATCGTCAAGCAGGACACCTTCGGGTGATGAGATTGGTGGAGACGATGGGATTCGAACCCACGACCTCCTGAGTGCGATTCAGGCGCTCTTCCGAGCTGAGCTACGTCCCCACCTGAGAGGGGGGCCATCTTACCAGAAAGGGGAATCCCTACAGGAAGTCCGACGCGCAGGGGTAACCGGGAAGCGGCTGAGCCTGAAGGACGGCCCGGACCACGGCCCGGGCCGTGACCTGGGCCGCAAGCGCTCCGACCAAACCCAGGTTCTGTCCTTGAATCGATTCGGTGGAAACGGCGAAGAGGGTATCGCCGTCCGCGGGCATATGCACCGGACGGATGGTCCGGGCCAGCCCGTCATGGGACATCTGAGCGATCTTGGTCAGCGACGCCTTGTCGAACTCGGCATTGGTGGCGACGACACCCAGGGTCGTGTTCTCGCCCTCGCGACGGCCCCTTGCCGGAAGTCCCCGTTCCCTCAGGACCGCCATGGTGTCGGCGAATCCCCGGCCGGCGGCGGCGCGGACTCCCGCCAGGATCCTGCCGGTTTCCGGATCGACGACATCGCCCACGGCATTGACCGCCACCAGGGCCGCCACCACCACCGGGCCGGACCGGACGGAAGCCGAACCCAGGCCCCCCTTCATGGCGCGGCCGTGACCCAGGATCTTGCCCACCGTGGCCCCGGCTCCCACGCCGGCGTTGCCCTCGGGGACCGGTCCGGCCGCGGCGTTTCGGCAGGCCCGGCGCCCCAATTCGGGACCCGGCCGGACGGATGCGTCTCCCAGCGCCAGGTCGAAGAGGATGGCCGACGGCACGATGGGGACCCTGGCCACCGGCGTCTCGTACCCCACACCCCGTTCCTCCAGGTACCGGACCACTCCGGAGGCCGCGTCCAGACCGAAGGCGCTGCCGCCGGAGAGAACCAGGGCGTGGATGCGCTTCACCGAACGCACCGGGTCCAGCAGGGCGGTTTCTCGGGTGCCGGGAGCGGAGCCGCGAATGTCCACTCCGGCCATCACTTCCCGCTCCGGCAGGATGACGGTGACTCCCGTGGGCCGCCGGGGGTCGACGGCGTGACCGACCCGGATGCCTTCGACGTCCGTCAGTCCGCCCTCATAGCCGAGGGTCCCTGATGGGTGCGTCTCGCTGCTCATTGGGGATTTTGGGTCCTGAAAAGCAGGGCTGTAAGCCGAATTCTGTACCCCGCCCGCAAGGACGGGGCGGCGATCATTCCTCTGGGAGCCGGGTCGCCCCGGCCCTCGGGCGGCCTACCCGCTCCGCCTCCGCCCGGCCCGGGGGCCGGCGAATGAGCCGGGCCGACTCGTACGGAGCCTATTTGGCCTTGCACCGCGTGGGGTTTGCCGTGCCTTCGATGTCACCATCGAAGCGGTGGGCTCTTACCCCACCATTTCACCCTTACCCGCGGTCCCGGTGAAGGAACCGCAGGCGGTATCTTTTCTGTGGCACTTTCCGTAGGGTCACCCCCCCTTCCCGTTAGGAAGCACGCTGCCCTGAGGTGTTCGGACTTTCCTCCGCCCGGCGTCTGCCGGAAGGCGATCGCCCACCCTGCTTCTCAGGCCGGCGACATTCTATCACCGGAGGATCAGGTGGAACCCGTTCCACGCGGCCGCTTCGACCTAGGAGCCTGCGGTACACGTCCCGCGGGACGGGCACGCGGCTACCGGCTTCGGATCAGGCCTCGGCCCACGGCGCCCGCCTCGAGTCCGATGAGTTCGCCGTAGACCCGGCCGAACTTGACCTCGGCCTCGAACTTGACGGGAACTCGAAGGCGGTCCCGGGAGTACCAGACCTGCAGCGTCCTGCCCCGGGAGAGGATTCCCCCCTCGACTCGAAGCCGGACGGTGTCGAACGCCCCGATCCGGAGTTCGACTCTCTCCGTCTTCTCCACCCGGACCAGCAGCTCCTTGAACCTGCCGCGGTCGGCCAGTTGCGCACGGTACCGGATCGCGTCCTCCAGCCGATGGAGCCTGGCCACATAGATGGCCGAGAGCAGATCGGTGACCGGCCCCGGAATCCCTTCGGTCGTACGGTTGTGAAGCTCCCGCGGCGGGTCCCGCGACACGTCCAGATCACGGAAGAACGCGGTGTCGCTGCCGTAGTCGAAGACGGAGAGCAGATCGCGCTTGCGTTTTCCCTCGCGATGCTCGCGGAAGATCCGATAGGAATGGAAATTCCGGGCATCGACGATGGATTCGAATCGATTCCGCACCGATATCTTGGCGACTTCCACCAGCCGGCCCGCCGATACGGCCTCCATGGTGATGGTCCAGGCCGGTCTCTTCCGATACCGGGACCGCTTCACGGCGAAGGCCAGCTCCCCCGCTTTGAAGGCCGGCGAGGCGAACAGGGGCTTCCAGTGGACCTCGTAGCGCAACCTTTCTCCGGCCTGGAACGGCGCGCTGTAACGAGTCTCCCGGTCCAGGAGCGGCCGCGGCGCCTGGGACCCGGCCGGGACCGGGAGGCATAGAGGGGCGGGCGTCAGAATCGACAGCAGGACCGGCAACAGGCGCGTCCACCGCCGGTAGTCGGCCATTCCGTGCCTCATCCCATTTTCCAGAAGAAGAAGATTGCCGCCAGGACCACCGAGATGAGGAATCGGTATTCCCGGTTCCGGAGGAAGAGCTTCCACCGGAATCGAATGGACGTATCGGCTCCGGCGGCGGCCGGTCCCGGCAATCGAACCGGCCAGAATCGGGGCACGCCGGCGGCGTACACGGCGTAGTCATCTCCGTAATGGCTGAGCATTTCCCGCTCTTCCCGAAGCATTACCGGCCAATAGACGCCCGGAAACAGGACGAGGTAGACCAGGAGCAGCCACAGCTCCGCCGCCGCCGCGGAGAAACCGAGCCCGGCCAGAAAGGACCCCAGGTAGAGAGGATTCCGGGTCAGGCGGTAGGGTCCCGACCGGGCCAGCCCCCGCCACTTGTCCAGGTGTCCCGAGGCCCAGAGGCGGATGCCGGCTCCCACCGCCGCCACCGGCATCCCGAGCCAGAACAGGTCCGGACGCGGCTGGGCGAACACGAAGAGCAGGAGCCCGAATGCGAGACCGGCGGGAACCCGGATTCTCTGAACCAGGGTCATCGGGCCGCCGGTCCTTCCACGGCCGCCGACAACCTCCGGCGGACGGCCCGGAAGACCTGTTCCACGGAAATGTTCATGCAGATGAACTCCCCGCAACTCCGCTTGTTGCAGTCCGAACAGTAAAGGTAGCGTTTGACGATCCGGTCCTCCGGGTGAAAGGGTCCGTTGCGCCGGGCGATGGAGGGACCCATGACCGCCACCGCCGGGGTTCCCACCGCCACCGCCAGGTGGAGGGGCCCCGTGTCTCCCGCCACCATCAGGCAGGCGCGCCGGCAGAGCGCCGCCAGTTCCAGGATCGTGGTGGGGAAGCTGACCACGGACCCGGGCCGGGAGCAGTCCCGGATCTCCCGGACCAGGTCCTCCTCTCCCGGACCGTAGGTGATGAGCACCGGAAGATTCAGGCGCCGACGGATCTCGGAGCCCAGGCGGGCGAACCTGCGGGACGGCCAGAGCTTGGTGGGCCACCCGGCGCCCGGATTCAAGAGGACCGGACGGACGCCGCCGACCGCCTGCAGTCGGGAGTCGACGTAATGCTTCGCCTCGGCGGGGATCCGAAAAGGCACTCTGGCCGTGGGCTCTCCGGCGCAGCCCAACGACCCGGCCAACTCCAGGTTCAGATCGATGACGTGGCCGTTTCCGCGGGTGGGAACGGTGTCGGTATAAAAACCGGCCGCCGCCGGCTCGCGGCATCGTTCCCGGCAGAATCCCATCCGCTTGCCGGCGCCGGAGAGACGGGCCAGGAACGCCGACTTGATCAGGCCCTGAAAGTCCAGCGCCAGGTCGAAGCGCTCCCGCCGCAGGGCCCGGACCAGATGGACCAGGTCCAACGCCGACCGGGGCCGGCGCCGCCAGCGCTTGGTGTCGGCGGTCCAGATGCGATGGATGCCGGGAACGGTCTCCAGCAGGCCGCGGTAGTGGGGCTCGACCAGCCAGTGAATCTCACAGCCGGGGAAGCGGCGGTGGATCTGCTGTTGGGCCGGCAGGGCGTGAACGATGTCGCCCAGCGCGCCCAAGCGGACGATCAGGATCTTTTCCGGGCATTTCAGGGAGGTCGAGGGTGCGGGGCGGGTGCTGCCGCCAGCAACGGAAGAGATGTTTCGGAGCATAGGGCCCCTCGATACGGACGTCCATGGTATCACGGGCGTCCCGGAGCCTGGCTTTCCGTCAACAGCCCTCGGGCCGCCCGGTAGACCTCCCCGGAGTGAATACGATCGAAACAGCGCAGGTCGATGGGGCACTCCCGGAGCAGGCAGGGGCTGCACTCCACATGCTTGTGGATGACCGTCGCGTTCGGGCTCAAGGGTCCGGTGGCCACGTCGTCCGTGGATCCGAATACCGCCACCAGCGGCAACCCCAGCGCCGCCGACAGGTGCATGGGGCCCGAATCGTTTCCCAGAAACAGCCGGCACCGGGCCAGCACCCCGATAAGGGCGGAGAGCGAGGTCCGTCCCACCAGGAATCGGGGAGTCTGTTTCATGTGCTCCCGGACCCGGACCGCAATCGGAATCTCCGAACTGGAGCCCAGGAGCACGACCTCGGCGCCCATCTCCTCGATCAGGCGATCGGCTACTTCCGCGTATCGCTCCGGAAACCACCGCTTGGCGGAACCGAAGGCCGCTCCCGGATTCAGCCCCACCAGGGGCCTGCCGCGGTCGGCCCCCGCATCGCCGAGCAGGGAGTCGGCCGATTCCAGTTGCGTCCGGGAGGGGGCGATGCGGATGTCGGGCCGGAACGAGGGGTCTTCCAGATAGTCGATGGGCGAGACGCCCGCCTGGAACAGCAGGTCAAGATAGTAATAGGTCTGGTGACGACCGAGGTCCTTGATTCGGGGGCGAACGCCCTGGGTCAGCAGGAGCCGCCGTCCGTCGGTGGTGTAGCCGATCCGGTTCGGGATGCGCGCCGTCAGCGCCAGCAACGCCGCCTCGAAAGCGTTCTGGAAGAGAACCGCCGTATCGAAGCCGCGGAGCCGCCGTCCCACACGGATGACTCCCCGCACCCCCAGGGACCGGTTCTCGAGCGGAACCACCTGATCCGCCACTCCTTGCCCTTCGAAGATCGGAGCCACCCATTCCCGGGCCAGGAGGGTCAGCCGGGCCTGGGGCTGCAGCCGGCGGAGCTCCCTCAGGGCCGCCAGCGACATGACGGCGTCTCCGATCCAGTTGGTGCAGCGAACCAGAACCTGCTTCATCGCTCTCGACCGAGGCCCCCCTTCAGTGCGGATTGGGAAGGCCGGCCACCTCATCCAGGAGAAACCTGCGGTACTCCGCAGGGTCTTCGGGCAACGCTTCGATCTTCAATACGAAGATCCGGCCGGAGCCGAACTCCAGGCCCTGGAGCCGGACCGCGTCCTTCTCCGTCGTCATCAATGCCTCGGCTCCGTGTTCATCCAGACTCTCCAGGGCCTGGTCCAGATCATTCTGGCTGTACGGATGATGATCGGGAAAGAGGAGCTCGTGCCGCACCTCCATCTGGTAGTGCTCCAGGTCCTGGACGAAGATTCCGGGATTTCCGATGGCCGCCAGCGCGACGACCCGACGGCCTACGAAATCCCGAGTCCGGAACTGTGTCCGGCTCTTCAGATCGAAGACGCCGACGGCATCGTGATAGAAGTAGGAGATGGGCGTCAGCTTGTTGTGCCTCCGGATCACCGCCTCCAGATCGTCCATCTCCCCCACCCGGTGGGACCGGGTGACGACCACCAGATCGGCGCGTCCCATGGCGGTGAGGGGCTCCCGGAGCCGCCCCGCGGGCAGGAGGCGGCCGCCGCCGAAGGGATCGGTGGCATCCACCAGCAGAATGTCCAGGTTGCGCTTGAGCTGCAGGTGCTGAAATCCGTCGTCCAGAATGTGGATGACGGGTCCGTCCGCGTCCTTTTCCACCAGCGTTCCTGAACGGTGCCGGTTCTTTCCGACCGCGATGCGGACTCCGGGAAGCTGACCGGCCAGCAGAAAGGGCTCGTCGCCGCTGCTGGCCGGGTCGCACAGCACGTTCCTGCCGTCGCTGACCACCAGGGTCGAATGCTCGGCCTTGCCCCGGTAGCCGCGGCTCAGGATGACCGGCTGATACCCCGCCTTCTTGAGAACGCCGGCCAGATAGGCCACGAAGGGGGTCTTCCCGGTCCCGCCCACGGTCAGGTTCCCGACACTGATGACCGGGTTGCGGAGGCGGCTGCGCGAAATGAAGCCGCGCCGGTAGAGCAACGCTCTGAGCCGCATGACCAGGGAATAGAGTTGGGAGAGAAGAACCCACATGCGTTCTCAGGACCCGGCGCCCGGATTCAGGTACTCGCCCACGATGCGCGCCGTTCGGTCCACGGCGCCTCGATTCTCGCGAAGGATCCGCCGGGCGTTGTCGCCCAGCCCCCGCCGCGCCGCCTCACTTCGCAGGAGTTCCCTCAGCCGCCGGGCCAGTTCCCCCGAGTTCCGCACCTGCAGGGCCGCGCCGCCGTCCAGGAAATTGCGGGCCATCTCCCGAAAATTGTGCATGTGGGGCCCCACCAGTATCGGTTTGCCGAAGTGTGCCGCCTCGATGATGTTGTGCCCCCCCCAAGCCACCAGGCTGCCCCCCACGAAAACGACCCGGGCCAGTTCATAGAGGTGGGCCAGCTCGCCGATGGAGTCCAGGACCAGAACTTCGGGGCGGCCGGGAGAGCCCGTATCCCGGAAACCGTTGAGACGGCTGCGTTTCAGGTGGACGAGTCCCCGATGCCGAAGCAGGCCCGAGATCTCGTCCGATCTCCGGGGGTGCCGGGGAGCCAGAACCACGCGGAGATCGGGGAATTCCCGGCGGGCCTCCTGGTAGGCGTCCAGAATCTGCTCCTCCTCTCCTTCGCGGGTGCTGCCGCAGACCCAGACCGGATCCGTTCCGAACAGGTTTCGAATCCGCCGCGTCAATGCCGCCCGTCCGGTGTCCGCCCCCAGGCTGTAATCATATTTCAGATTTCCCACGGAGCCGGTTCTGGAAGCGACGGATCCCAGTTCGACGATCCGGTCCCGGTCTCGGGCCGACTGCATGCAGAGACGATCGAATTGCCGGAGAAAGGGGCGCAGCGCGCGCCGGATGCGCCGGTAGCGAGCGAACGACCGGTCGGAGATCCTGCCGTTGACCAGGATCACGGGAACGCCCGCCTCGCGGGCGGCGGCGATGAATCCGGGCCAGATCTCGGTCTCGACCACCAGGACGGCCGCGGGATCCAGGCTCCTGAGATACTTCCTGCAGAGCCAGGGCCAGTCCAGGGGATAATAGAAGATCCGGGCCCGGTCCCGAAAAAGCTGGCGGGCCAGACGCTGTCCCGTTTCGGTCGTGGTGGAAATGCACAGTTGAGACGATTTCAGGTTCAGCGCATCTATCAGGGGGCGAATCGAGTTGACCTCTCCCACCGAGACGGCGTGGACCCAGAGCCGGGCCCGGCCGGACGGGGGCGGCGAGACGCAATCGGGAACCATCATCCTTTTCCTGAAGGCAACGGGACGATGGCCCCGGAGATAACGAAGGAGGCGCAAAGGGAGCCACAGGACCAGGCCCAGCGTATAGGCCAGCGTGTAGGCGGCGACGAGCAGCGTTGGAACCGGCGTGGGGCCGCTCGCACCTCGGCCGGGACGTTCCGGAGCCGTTCCGGCGTCTCCGTTTCCGGTTCCACCGGTCACTCGTGGAACCTGTTTTGCCAAGGCGGTCACGGACGCATATAATAACTTGTTTCCCGGCTTGACAGGGGGCCGGGCCTGCGGCTAAGATTCACCCTCCTATCACGGCGTGGGTGGGTCAAGTGTGGATGCCTCAAGGGCATCCTTTTTTGTCTTATAGAGTTTGTTCTGCTCTCACGCCAGGCGTCGAAGGCGGCGCCGGCGGGCAGTTCCAGGAGTGGATGGCATCGATGCCGACGTTCAATCAATTGGTTCGCAAGGGTCGCAAACCGGTGCGGACCAAGACCAAGAGTCCGGCGCTGCAGGGTTGCCCTCAAAGGCGCGGAGTCTGTGTCCGTGTGTATACCCAGACTCCGAAGAAACCCAACTCGGCGCTTCGAAAGGTGACCCGGGTACGGTTGACCAACGGGATCGAAGTCACCACCTATATTCCGGGTGAGGGACACAATCTGCAGGAGCACTCCATCGTGCTCATTCGAGGGGGCCGGGTGAAGGACCTTCCGGGCGTGCGATACCATGTGATCCGCGGGACCTTGGACACGGCCGGCGTAGACAACCGTAACAACAGCCGCTCCAAGTACGGCGCCAAGCGCCCCAAGGGTTAGCTGGATCTCCAATAGCTGCATCGACGACGAGTTCCATCGCAGCTTGCTTCGTGTCCAGGAGCCATCGAGATGTCTAGAAGAAGGGATGTCCCCAAGCGAGACGTGGCTCCCGACCCCGTATTCAACAGCCGCCTGGTGAGCCGTTTCATCAATCAGGCCATGGTGCGGGGAAAGAAGAGTGTTTCCGAGAGAAATTTTTACGCCGCCATGAACCTGATTCAGGACAGGACGGGAGAAGATCCGTTGCGGATCTTCAAGAAGGCGGTAGACCGGGTCAAGCCCATGGTGGAGACCAAGTCCCGCCGGGTGGGCGGATCGACCTATCAGGTTCCCATCGAAGTCAGCACCCGGCGGCAGACCTCGCTCGCCATTCGCTGGCTGGTGGGCTTTGCCCGGGCCCGTCACGAAAAGACCATGAGGGAGAGGCTGGCCAACGAGCTCGCCGACGCCGCGAATGACCGCGGCGGAGCCGTTCGCAGGAAGATGGACGTGCACCGGATGGCCGAGGCCAACCGTGCTTTCGCACACTACCGATGGTGAGAGGGAAGGACTCGATTACCAGCGGGGGCGGGATTCAGGGAAGATCAGACCAGTGGCAACTCAGTCTGCGCTCGAAAGGACGCGAAATATCGGCATCATGGCCCACATCGATGCCGGTAAGACGACGACTACCGAGCGAATTCTCTACTACACGGGAATCACCTACAAGCTGGGTGAAGTGCACGAAGGAACCGCCACCATGGACTGGATGCCCCAGGAACAGGAACGGGGCATCACCATCACCTCCGCCGCCACGACCTGCCACTGGAAGAATTTCCGCATCAACATCATCGATACCCCGGGCCACGTAGACTTCACGGCTGAGGTCGAACGATCCCTGCGGGTACTGGACGGCGCGATTGCCGTATTCGACGCCGTCGCGGGCGTCGAGCCCCAGTCCGAGGCCGTCTGGCGTCAAGCGGACAAGTACCGGGTTCCGCGGATCGCCTTCATGAACAAGATGGACCGGTTGGGAGCCGATTATTTCGCGGCTATGGAGTCCATGACCCGGAAGCTGGGCGCAAACCCGGTCCCGGTCCAGATTCCGTTGGGACAGGAGGAATCCTTCGAAGGCGTCATCGACCTGATCTCCCGCAAGGCCATCCGCTACGAAGCCGAGACCCTGGGCGCCAATTTCGTGGAGGGTGACATTCCGGAGGAATGGCGGGAGACGGCGGAGCACTGGCGCGAGAAGATGGTGGAGGCCGTCGTCGAGGTGGACGAGGAGTTGCTGGAAAAGTACGTGCACGGCGAGCCCATCGATCCCGGCTCCCTCAAGCGCGCGCTGCGCTTGGGGACCTGTCAGGGCAGATTCACACCCTGCCTCTGCGGCGCCGCATTCAAGAACAAGGGGGTGCAACCCTTGTTGGACGGCATCGTCGATTTCCTGCCCTCGCCGTTGGAGGTGCCCCCACCCGAAGGAACCGACCCGGTCACGGGCGACCCCGTGACTCCCCGAGCCTCCCAGGACGATCCTTTTTCGGCCCTCGTATTCAAGATCATGGGCGACCCGTTCGTCGGCCAGTTGGCCTTCATCCGCGTCTATTCCGGATGCCTGAAGGCCAGATCCAAGGTCTACAACCCGGGTTCCGGCCGGGCCGGGCGGGTGGGACGGTTGCTCAAGATGCACGCCAACAAGCGGGAGGAACTCACGGAGCTCGGAGCCGGCGACATTGCCGCCGTGGTTGGACTCAAGACGGTGGCGACGGGAGACACGATTTGCGATCCGGTCCGGCCCGTGTTGCTGGAATCCATGGAGTTTCCGGCTCCCGTGATCTCGGTGGCCATCGAGCCCAAGACGCGTCCCGACCAGGACAGGCTGGGATTCGCACTGGAAAAGCTGGTTCAAGAGGACCCTACGTTTCGGACTCACACCGATTCGGAGACCGGACAGACCCTGATCTCGGGCATGGGAGAGCTGCACTTGGAGATCATCGTGGATCGCCTGCTGCGCGAGTTCGGCGTCGGCGCCAACGTGGGCAAGCCGCACGTGGCGTACCGTGAGAGCATTCTGGGGACAGCCGAAGGGCACGGCCGCTACGTTCGCCAGACCGGAGGCCGGGGCCAGTACGGCGACGCCAGGATCCGGATCGAGCCGCTGGCGCCGGGCGAGGCCGAAAACGGGTTTCTGTTCGAGGATCTGAGCGTCGGCGGCGTGATCCCTCGAGAATTCGTTCCGGCGGTGAAGGCCGGCGTGCGGGAGGCCATGGAGGGCGGAGTCCTGGTCGGCTGCGAGATGCAGAACGTCAAGGTAACCCTGCTGGACGGCTCCTATCACGACGTGGACTCGTCGGAGATCGCGTTCAAGATCGCGGGCTCTCTCGCCTTCAAGCAGGCCGCCCGGAAGGCGGATCCCGTCCTTATGGAACCGGTCATGAAGGTCGAAGTGGTGGTGCCCCAGGAGTACATGGGGGACGTCATCGGCGACCTCAACAGCCGCCGGGGCCGAGTCGCCCAGTTGGAGCCCCGGGGGGGGAGCCAGGTGATCACGGCCTACGTGGCCTTGGAGACCATGTTCGGCTACGCCACCGGACTGCGGTCGCTCACCCAGGGGAGGGCGACCTATACCATGCATTTCGAGCGTTACGAGCAGGTCCCCAGGCAAGTGGTGGAAGAGCAGGTGGCGCGAACCCACGGCCGGATTTTGACCCGGTCAGGTTGAACCGTCCCGGAGGGACACGGAAGCGACGTCGATCAGGATCGACTGAATCGGAAAAGAGGACGAGATGGCGAAGGAGAAGTTTCAGCGCACGAAGCCGCATGTGAACATCGGAACCATCGGGCACGTGGACCACGGCAAGACGACGTTGACGGCGGCCATCACGCAGGTGCTGAGCGCCGATAACCCCGGCGTGCAGATTCGGGATTTCGATTCCATCGACAACGCGCCCGAAGAACGGGAGCGGGGGATCACCATCGCGGTGGCGCACGTGGAGTACGAGACGTCCGAGCGCCACTACGCCCACGTGGACTGTCCGGGACACGCCGACTACATCAAGAACATGATCACGGGAGCGGCCCAGATGGACGGGGCGATCCTGGTGGTCTCGGCGGCGGACGGACCGATGCCGCAGACCCGCGAGCACATTCTTTTGGCCCGGCAGGTGGGAGTCCCCTCCATCGTGGTCTTCCTGAACAAGGTGGACATGGTGGATGACGAGGAGCTGCTGGAGCTGGTGGAGCTGGAGGTGCGGGAACTGCTGAGCCAGTACGAGTTTCCGGGGGACGACATCCCGGTGGTGTACGGGAGTGCGCTGCAGGCGATGGAGGGAGACGCGGCGGCGCAGGGTCAGATCCGGGAGTTGATGGACGCGGTGGACGCGTACGTGCCGATGCCGGAGCGGGACGTGGACAAGCCGTTTCTGATGCCGATCGAGGACATCTTCTCCATCAGCGGCCGGGGCACGGTGGTGACGGGTCGTGTGGAGCGGGGAAAGATCAAGGTGGGGACGGAGATGGAGATCGTGGGGATCCGTCCCACGATGAAGCGGGTGGTGACGGGCGTGGAGATGTTCCGCAAGCTGCTGGACGAAGGACAGGCGGGAGACAACGTGGGGTTGTTGCTGCGGGGGACGCCGAAAAACGAAGTGGAGCGGGGCCAGGTGGTGGCGGAGACGGGTTCGATCACGCCGCACACGAAGTGCCAGGCGGAGGCGTACATCCTGACCCGTGAGGAGGGAGGGCGGCACACGCCGTTTTTCACGGGATACCGGCCGCAGTTTTACTTTCGGACGACGGACGTGACAGGGAACGTGACCTTGCCGGATGGGACGGAGATGGTGATGCCGGGGGACAACGTGACCATCGAGTTCGAGTTGATCACGCCCATCGCCATCGAGCGGGGCCTGCGGTTCGCCATCCGCGAAGGCGGCCACACGGTGGGCGCCGGCACCATCACCCGGATCCTGGAGTAGGCGGGTACGGAGCATGAACAACGAGAAGATCCGCATCCGACTCAAGGCTTACGACCACCGGGTCCTGGACCACTCCACCGGTGAGATCGTGGACATCGCGCGCCGCACCGGGGCCCGGGTCTCGGGACCGATCCCGCTGCCCACCCGCATCGCCCGCTACACCGTGCTGCGCTCTCCCCACGTGGACAAGAAGTCCCGGGAGCAGTTCGAAATCAGGACTCACAAGCGCCTCGTGGACATCCTGGAGCCGACGCCGCAGACGGTGGACGCCTTGATGAAACTGGATCTTCCGGCCGCCATCGACGTGGAGATCAAGGCCTACGGAGCCGAGAAGGAATAGCCATGCTCCAGGGGATGATCGGCAGGAAAGTGGGAATGACCCAGCTCTTCGACGAAAGGGGCCAGGTCATTCCGGTGACGGTGCTTCAGACCGGCCCCTGCATCGTGGTCCAGAAAAAGACCCCCGAGAAGGAGGGCTACGCCGCGCTCCAGTTGGGTCTCATCGAGCCCGAATTCCGGTCCCGGCGCCTCACCCTGGGCGTGAGGGGGCATTTGAGGAAGGCAGGTTCGCCGCGGACCCGGATCCTGCGCGAGTTTGCATACGACGAAACGAATGGGACACCCTTGAACGTCGGGGACGAAGTGCTGGTCCACCAGGTCTTTCAGGCCGACGACACCGTCAACGTGGTGGGCACCAGCAAGGGCCGCGGATTCCAGGGCGTGATCAAGCGCCACGGATTCAGCGGGGGCCGGGCGACCCATGGATCCATGTTTCACCGGGCTCCAGGCTCCATCGGCCAGAGCGCTTCCCCCAGCCGGGTCTTCCCCGGAACCCGCGGACCCGGGCGGATGGGGAACAGGCGGGTCACCATCCGAAATCTGCAAGTGGTCAAGGTGGACGAAGAGAACAACCTTTTGCTGGTCAAGGGTTCGGTGCCGGGCAGCCGGGCTCACACCCTC
Organism: Acidobacteriota bacterium; assembly: GCA_965116695.1. GTDB lineage: Bacteria > Acidobacteriota > UBA6911 > RPQK01 > JAJDTT01 > JAJDTT01. The sequence continues at coordinate 3,546,564 of OZ220706.1, read as the reverse complement.
ACCATCGTCCGTTCGGGGAGGCGGAATTGACTGAGTCGTCGCCGGAAATCCAGGTCAGAAACCTGAGCAACGAGGTCGTGGAGACACTGCCCCTCTCCCGCCGGGTCTTCGACTACCAGGCATCCGAGTCCTTGTTGTGGGAGGCGGTGACCGCCTTTCTGGCCGGCCGGCGCAAGGGTTCCCACTCCACCAAGACTCGTGCCGAGGTGCGGGGCGGCGGCCGGAAACCGTGGCGGCAGAAGGGTACCGGACGGGCCCGTGCCGGGACCATCAGGAGTCCCCTCTGGAGATCGGGAGGCGTGACCTTCGGTCCCAAGCCGAGAAACTACGCGCAATCGCTGTCCAAGAAGAAGCGGAGAGGCGCCGTCAAGCTGGTCCTCTCCGACAAGCTGAAGAACGAAAAGCTCCTGGTTTTGGACTCCTTGGAGATGTCTACCCACAAGACCAGGAAATTCGTGGACGTCATGGGCACCTTCGACCTGACCCGGAAGCTGCTGGTGGTGGATTCGAGGGAAAACCGGAACCTGTTCCTGAGCACTCGAAACCTGCCGGGAGTCAAGATGGTTCCGGCCCTCGGCGTCAACGTCTACGACCTGCTGAACGCCGAGGTTCTGATGATCAGCAAGGCTTCATTGTTGGAGCTGCAGGAGGTGTTGCTGAGATCATGAGCAGTTACGATATTCTCAGGCTCCCCCACATTACCGAGAAGGCCGCCATTCAGAAGGACGAGCTCGAGGGCCGGGTCGTGGTCTTCAAGGTTCGGCCCGAGGCCACCAAGCGGCAGGTCAAGGCGGCGGTGCGGGAGATATTCGACGTCGAGGTCGATTCCGTTCGAACCGCCAACTTCAGGGGCAAGGTCAAGAGAATGGGCAAGTACAAGGGACGGCGGGCCGCTTGGAAAAAAGCCTATGTGACTCTGAAACCCGGCCAGGATATGCCGGAATTTTTCGACACGGTGTAGAACCGATGCCATTGAAAAGTTACAAACCCACGTCGCCCGGCTCCAGATTCCGAACCGTTCAGACCGGCGAGGATCTGACCGACATCAAGCCGCTCAAGCGCCTGACCAAGGGCAAGAAGCGGATCAGCGGCCGCAACAGCGACGGAAAGATCTGCGTCCGGCGCCGCGGAGGCGGCCACAAGCGGCGCTATCGGATCATCGACTTCAAGCGAAACAAGGATGACGTGCCGGCGCGGGTCGCCGCCATCGAATACGACCCCAATCGGAGCGCCCGGATTGCGCGGCTCCACTATCTGGACGGAGAGAAACGGTACATTCTGGCGCCGAACGGCTTGAAGGTGGGCGACGAGGTGGTTTCGGGGCCCGCGGCGGACATCATGCCGGGGAATTGCCTGCCCATCGCCAACATCCCGCTGGGAACCATGATCCACAACATCGAGCTGACCCAGGGCCGGGGAGGTCAGATGGTGCGGTCCGCGGGCGGAAGCGCCCAGTTGCTGGCCAAAGAGGGCACGTACGCTCAGATCAAACTGCCTTCGGGCGAGGTGCGCAAGGTCCATGTCCTCTGCCGGGCGACCATCGGCCAGGTGGGAAACGTCGATCACGAGAACGTCTCCCTGGGAAAGGCCGGAGCCAACCGTTGGCGCGGCCGGCGGCCCAAGGTCAGAGGCGTGGCCATGAACCCCGTCGACCATCCCATGGGCGGCGGCGAAGGGAAGAGTTCGGGCGGACGGCATCCCACATCCCCTTGGGGGTGGAAGACGAAAGGCTACCGGACCCGGAGAAACAACCGGACCGGAAAGATGATTGTCCGGCGGAGAAAGAAGTAGGAGGCTCCATGCCCAGGTCGGTCAAAAAGGGTCCCTTCGTGGACGCTCACTTGGTCAAGAAATTGCGCCACCTCAATGAGACCAACGAGCGGGCAGTCATCCGCACCTGGTCCCGGAGATCGACCATTACACCGGAGATGGTGGGCCACACGATTGCCGTTCACAACGGCAAGAAGTTCATTCCCATCTACATCACCGAGAACATCGTAGGACACAAGCTGGGAGAATTCGCTCCCACGAGAAATTTCAGGGGACACATTCGCAGGTCCGAGCGCATGGCCAGGATGCGATAGCGTCACGGGGAAGGATTCGAATTGCCCGGTCTCAAACGGACCGGCGGTAAAGGTTGCGGAGCAGAACTAGTGGAAGCATCGGCCACTGCAAAATACGTCAAGGGATCGCCCCAGAAGGCGCGTTTGGTCATCGACCTGATCCGGGGCCGGAAGGTGGAGGCGGCGCTGGACATTCTCCGTTTCTCGGGGAAAAGAGCGGCTCGTCCCATCTCCAAGGTGTTGCGTTCGGCCGTCGCCAACGCCGAGCAGAAGGAGCCGATGGTCGACGTGGACGATCTGTTCGTCAAGGAGGCCTACGTCGACCTGGGACCGACCAAGTGGCGTTTCAGAACGCGCCCCGTTCCCATGGGGCGGGCCTTCCGCGAGCGGCGGCGGCAGAGCCACATTACGATCCAGGTTTCGGACGGAGAGTCATAGGAGGCAAATTTTGGGTCAGAAAGTCCATCCGTACGGGTTCCGCCTGGGTTACATCAACACGTGGCGCTCTCGCTGGTATGCGGATAAGAACTACGGAGATCTGCTGCACGAGGACCTTCAGATCAAGAAGAATCTGAAGCGGCAGTTCTACCATGCCGGGATCTCCTCCATCGAGATCGAGCGGATGGCGGCCAACAAGCTCACGGTCATCGTGAAAACGGCTCGGCCCGGAATCATCATCGGCCGCAAGGGCAGCGAGATCGACAGGTTGAAGAGCGATCTCCAGGCCGCCACCGGACGGGAAGTCTATATCAATATTCAGGAGGAGCAGAAGCCCGAGACGGATGCCCAGTTGGTGGCCGAGTCCATCTGCCAGCAGCTATTGCGCCGGGTGGCCTTCCGCAGGGCCATGCGCCGCGCCGTCGAGACCGCGGTGCGTTTTGGAGCCAAGGGGATCAAGGTCCGTTGCGGCGGCCGGCTCAACGGCGCCGAGATCGCCAGAGCCGAGTGGTATCTCCACGGCCGGCTGCCTCTCCATACTCTGCGGGCCCGGATCGACCATGGCTTCGCCGAAGCCTTCACCACCTACGGCGTCATCGGCGTCAAGGTGTGGGTCTACAAGGGCGAGGTCTTCGGGGACGAGGAATCGTCCCGGTCCAATTGAACGGGAGTCGTTGCAGTCATGTTGATGCCGAAGAAGGTCAAGTACCGGAAGCAACAGAAGGGGAGAATGACGGGCAAGGCCCTCCGCGGCAGCACCATGTCGTTCGGCGAATACGGCCTCAAGGCCGTGCAGCCCGGTTGGATCACCGACCGGCAGATCGAGGCGGCCCGAATCGCAATGACCCGATACGTCCGGCGGGGAGGGAAAATCTGGATCCGGATCTTTCCCGACAAGCCGATCACCAAGAAACCGGCGGAGACGAGAATGGGCAAAGGCAAAGGGGCTCCCATGGGATGGGTGGCGGTGGTGCGGCCCGGCACCATCCTCTATGAAATGGAGGGGCTGCCCCACGACATGGCGAAGGAAGCCATGCGGCTGGCAGCCAACAAGTTGCCGTTGCGGACCCGCTTCGTGGCCCGGCTGGATTCGGCATGAACCTGTCCAAGCTGAGAGAAATGTCATTGGAGGACCTGGAGTCGGAGGGGCAGGCGCTCTCCGAGCAGATCTTCCGGCTGCGGTTCCAAAAGGCCACCGGACAACTGGAGAACCGAACCAGGATCCGGCAGATCCGGCGGGATCTGGCCCGGATCAAGACAATTGTGGCGCAGAGAAGGCGACCACGGCAGTGAGTCGAAACGGGGCGGAGTTGCCCGGACAATCCGCTCCAGGGTCGATCGAGGAAATGAGCGATGGCGACTGAGTCGGTGGAAACGCGGAGGCGAAAGAGGAATCGGAAGACCGGACGGGTGGTCTCCGCCTCCATGACCAAGGGAATCGTCGTGGCCGTCGACCGTCTGGTGGCCCATCCCCTCTACGAGAAGACCATTCGACGCACCAGCAAGCTCATGGCCCACGACGAGGAGAACGCGTGCCGGCCGGGCGACAAGGTTCTGATCGAGGAAACCCGGCCTCTGAGCAAACGGAAGCGCTGGACCCTGGTGCGGGTCGTGGAGAAAGCCAAGGGATAGGTGGATCATGATCCAGATGCAGACCGTTCTGAACGTTGCCGACAATTCGGGAGCCCGAAGAATTTCCTGCATCTCGCCCTTGGGCGGAGACGTGGGACGGGGCGCCAGCCTGGGAGAGGTCATCACCGCCTCGGTGAAGGAGGCCAGCCCCAACGGCGCGGTGAAGAAGGGCCAGGTGGTGAAGGCTGTGGTCGTCCGGATGCGCAAGGAGAACCGGCGGCCGGACGGCTCCTACATCCGCTTCGACGAGAACGCGGCCGTCGTCATCAACAACGCGCGGGAACCGGTGGGAACCCGCGTCTTCGGTCCCGTGGCGAGAGAATTGAGGGAAAAGCGATTCATGAGGATCGTTTCGTTGGCTCCCGAGGTTTTGTGACCGAAAAAGGGTTTACCGGATGCTCCACGTGAAGACGAATGACCAGGTGCTGGTGCTGGCCGGGAAAGACCGCGGCAAGACGGGGCGCGTCCTCCAGGTGCTGTCCGATGGGAAACGAGCCGTGATCGAGAGGATCAACATGATCCACCGGCACACCCGGCAGAATCCGCAGCAGAACGTGCAAGGCGGGATCCTGGAAAAGGAAGCCCCCTTGGCCCTCTCGAATCTGCAGGTGATCTGCCGGGAGTGCAACCAGGCGAGCCGGGTGGGATTTACGCGGCTCTCGGACGGAAAGAAGGTCCGAACCTGCAAGAAGTGCGGAGGCACCATCGACAAATGACAGTCCCGACAGGGCGGCAACAAGGGTAGAAGCAGTGGCTCGGCTCAAACAGAAGATCAAGGAAGAGGTGGCCCCGAAGCTGGTGGAGGAGTTCGGCTATGACAACGTCATGGCGATTCCCAGGCTGGTCAAGGTCGTGGTCAATCTGGGGCTGGGACAGGCGATCCAGAATATTCGCCTGCTGGACTCGGCATCGGCCGAGCTGACCGCCATCGCCGGGCAGAAGGCGGTGGTGACCCGCGCCAGGAAATCCATCGCCGGGTTCAAACTGCGCCAGGGGATGCCCATCGGAGTGATGGTCACCTTGCGCGGCAACCGGATGCTCGAGTTCCTGGACCGGCTCATCAACATCGGCCTGCCGCGGGTCCGGGACTTTCGAGGAGTTCCACCCAACGCCTTCGACGGGCAGGGCAACTATACGCTCGGAATCCGGGAGCACTTGATCTTTCCGGAGATCGATCTGGGCCGGACCGAGACGACGCACGGAATGAACGTCACCATCGTGACGACGGCCAAGTCGGATGAAGAGGCGCGCGTCCTGCTGGCGGGACTCGGCGTGCCCTTCGGCCGGGAGGAAGACCGCCAACTGGTTTTTTGAACTACCGGGGGACTCTCGCAGGCGAAAGCCTCGACCCTGGTTCGTTGCCGGCACGCCGGCAGGGGAGGTGTAGGAGGATGGCCCGAAAGGGTTTGATTGCGAAACAGAGGAGACCAGCCAAGTTCTCCACGCGGCGTTACAACCGATGCCGGCGTTGCGGGCGCGCTCGCGGTTATCTGCGCAAGTTCCAGCTCTGCCGGATCTGTTTCCGCGAGTTGGCCTTGTTGGGAGAGATTCCGGGAGTGATCAAGTCCAGTTGGTGAAGCCGTTGCAGCGGCGTCCGCCGACGGTTGCGGACGAAGGCGAAAGAAGAGTCTCATGTCAGTCACGTATCCCATAGCCGATCTTCTCACCCGGATCAGGAACGCCCTGGTAGCCAGGCACGATGCGGTCCGGATCCCCCATTCCAAGCTCAAGGCGGAAGTGGTGAAAATCCTTCATCAGGAAGGATACATCTCGGGCTACACGACCGACGGAGAACCGCCGTTCCAGGAATTGACGGTCCGTCTCAAGTACGGTCCCGACAGTGCGCCCGTGATCCAGGTCCTTCGTTGCGTCAGCACTCCGGGGCGCCGCAAATACGTGGGCAGGTACGAGATCCCCCTGGTTCTGGAGGGATTGGGCATCAACATCCTTTCCACCTCCCAGGGAATCCTGACCGGGAAGAAGGCGCGGGAGTTGGGGATCGGCGGAGAGTTGCTCTGCGAGGTGTATTGAGCCGGCGAGGCCGGCCGAGTGTGGGCCGCTTGGCGGCCGTGGCCAAGATTGCGAGTAAGACGTCATGTCGCGCGTAGGAAAAATGTCCATCCCCATTCCCGGCGGGGTGAAGGTTTCGGTGCTGGGTGCTCAGGTTCGCGTGCAGGGGCCGCTGGGATCCATGTCGACCACGGTGCCTCGAGGAATCACCGCCGCGGTGGAGAACGGCGAGCTCCGGGTCCGAAGGGGCGGCGAGGACAAGACTTCCCGGTCGCTGCACGGATTGGCCCGGTCGCTGCTGGCGAATTCCGTGGCGGGCGTCACCAAGGGATTCCACAAGGAACTGGACCTCATCGGGATCGGTTTCCGTGCGGAGCTGCGGGGAAGATCTCTGATCCTGTCGCTGGGGTTTTCCCATACCATCGATTTCCCCGTCCCGGAAGGCATCACCATCCGGGTGGAGCGGGCCAACCGCCAGATTCAGAACTACGTCGCGACGATTCGGGTCGAAGGGGTGGACAAATACCGTGTCGGACAGGTTGCCGCCGATATCCGGGCCCTGAAGCGGCCGGATGCCTACAAGGGGAAGGGGATCCGGTACAAGAACGAACAGATTCACCTGAAGGTGGGCAAGAAGGGAGCCTGAGGGGGATGGCGAAGAAGACCAGTCGGGCCTATCGAAGGACCCGGATCCACCGCCGGATCCGGAAGGCGCTGTCGGGCACGGCCGAACGGCCCCGCCTTTGTGTCTTTCGCAGCCTGAAACACATGTATGCCCAGATTATCGACGACCAACTCGGCCGGAGCCTGGTGAGTGCTTCGACCTTGAAGGTGAACGGCGAGAAATTGGCCAACGGTGGCAACATCGACGCCGCTCGCCACGTCGGGACCAGCATCGCCCGACGGGCTCTCGCCTCCGGGATCAGCGAAGTGGTCTTCGACCGCGGCGGGTACCGGTATTTTGGCCGGGTCAAAGCTCTGGCGGACGCCGCCCGGGAGGCGGGACTCAAGTTCTAGACACGGAGTGCTCATGGCGCATCAAGACTACAACGACGGACTGAAGGATCAGGTCATCTCCATCAACCGGGTCACCAAGGTGGTGAAGGGAGGAAAGAACCTCAGCTTCGGCGCACTGGTGGTCGTGGGCGACCAGAACGGGAAGGTCGGTTGGGGCATGGGCAAAGCGCGCGAGGTCCCGTCGGCCATCAGAAAAGGTTTGGAGAAGGCCAAGAAATCCATGATCGGCGTTCCGCTGAACGGGTCCACGATCCACCATGGCGTCAAGGGCCGTTTCGGCGCGGGACTGGTCATTCTCAAACCGGCTCCCGAAGGGACCGGCATCATTGCCGGCGGTGCGGTTCGAGCGGTGATGGAATCGGTCGGGATTCGCGACGTGGTGACGAAGAGCGTTGGAACCCCCAATCCTCACAATGTGGTCAAGGCCACCTTCGATGGGTTGTCCCAGTTGCGCAGTCCCGAAGCGGTGGCCATGATCCGCGGCATACCCGTGGAGGATCTCTAGGTGACTGAAAAGCGGGAGCCGCAGGGGCGCCGGACGGGGACCATCCGAATACGCTACGTTCACAGCGCCATCGGACGATCGAAGCGCCAGAAACTGGTGGTTCAGGGATTGGGCCTGAGGAAGTTGAACCAGGTGGTGGTGAGACCCGATACGCGGGAGATCCGGGGGATGGTGGCCAAGATTCCCCATCTGGTGCAGATCGTCGAGGGAAACGACCAATGAGTCATGCTCTCCACAATTTGAAACCGGCGCCAGGAACGCGCCACGTTCGCAAGCGGGTCGGCCGTGGACCGGGCTCCGGAACCGGCAAGACCGCCGGGCGGGGTGTCAAGGGCCAGAAATCCCGCTCCGGGTACTCGGCCCGGGCCGGCTTTGAAGGCGGCCAGATGCCCCTTTACCGCAGGCTTCCCAAGCGGGGTTTCAGAAACCCCTTCCGCAAGCGGTTCGCGGTGATCAACGTCCGGGACCTGAATCGTTTCGAAGACGGAACCACCGTCGGTCCCGAGTTGCTCCTGGAGCGGGGAGTGATCAAAAAATTGGGTGACGGCCTGCGCATCCTGGGCGAAGGCGAGCTGGAACGCACGTTGTCGGTTCGTGCTCACCACCTCAGCCAGTCGGCCCGGGAGAAGATCGAGCAGGCGGGGGGCAGTGTCGAGGTCTTGAGCTGATGGCCGATTTCAGTCCGGTTCTGGGCAGTTTCCGGAACATCTTTCATATTCCCGATCTGCGGAGGCGGGTCCTCTTCATGCTGGGGCTCCTGGCCGCGTACCGCGTGGGGAGTTGGATCCCGACTCCGGGAGTAGACAGCGGCGCCCTGGAAATGGTCTTCAACCAGCAGGCCGGGACCGTCCTGGGCTTCCTGGACATGTTCTCCGGGGGCAACCTGAGCCGGTTCTCCATCTTTGCCCTGGGCATCACTCCCTACATCACCGCGTCCATCATCCTGCAGTTGCTGACGGTGGTCTGGCCCTTCCTGGAGCGGCTCTCCAAGGAAGGTCAGTTGGGCCGGAAAAAGATCAATCAATACACCCGGTACCTGACCGTGGGCCTCTGCCTGTTTCAGAGCCTGGCCTCCGCCTCGGTGCTGGAGCGGATGGAGGCGGTCCCGCCGGTGGTGCCGCATCCCGGCTGGGGCTTCCGGCTCATGACCATGCTGACCCTCACCACCGGGACGACGCTGGTGATGTGGCTCGGCGAGCAGATCTCCGAGCGCGGTATCGGCAACGGGATCTCTCTGATCATCTTCGCCGGCATCGTGGTCGGCCTGCCGTCCGCCGCCCATTCCCTGTGGCAGGACTGGATGCTGGGAACCCGGTCCGTCTTCACCATCATCCTGCTCCTGGTGATGATGATCCTGGTGGTGATCGGGATCGTGATCGTGGAACGGGGGCAGCGGCGGATCCCCATCCAGTACGCCAAGCGGGTGGTGGGCCGGAGGATGTACGGCGGCCAAGCCACGCACCTGCCTCTCCGGGTGAACTCGGGCGGAGTCATCCCGGTGATCTTCGCCGCCTCCATTCTCGCCTTCCCTTCCACCATGGGCCTGGTCTTCGAGGCCGAGTGGGTCCAGAGCCTGGCCACGCAGCTTCAACAAGGCTACCCGCTCTACAACCTGATCTACATCGCCGGGATCATGTTCTTCTGCTTCTTCTACGTCAGCATCATCTTCAACCCGGACGAGGTGGCCGACAACATCCGCAAATACGGCGGCTATATTCCGGGGATTCGTCCGGGCCGGCGAACCGCACAGTACATCGACCGGACCTTGAGCCGCCTCACGGCGGCCGGGGCCGTCTACCTGGTGGTGGTCTGCCTGCTCCCCGAATTTCTGATGACCGGATTCAAGGTCCAGCCGATTCCCGTGGTGGGTCCGGTGCTGGACAATTTCCTGATCGACAACAACCTGGATTTCTTCACCAATGGGTTGGGCGTGACCTTCTATTTCGGAGGAACGTCTCTCCTCATCGTGGTGGGAGTGGGCATGGACACGGTCAAACAGATCGAGTCGCAACTGATCATGAGGCACTACGAAGGCTTCCTCAAAAAGGGCCGGATTCGGGGAAGAAGGGGATAACGGCCCGGAGATGCGATCCTGATGTCCGAGAAGCCGGTGACGATTCTGCTGGGCCCCCCCGGGGCCGGGAAGGGGACGCAGGCCAAGCGCCTCGCAGGCCGGTTCGGCTACCTGCACGTCTCCACCGGGGACATCCTGAGAGAGGAAGTGCGGGCCGGCACCGATCTGGGCAGCCGGGTGGAAGCCATCATGAACTCGGGGGAGCTGGTCCCGGACGAGTTGGTGGCCGAGATCGTGGGAAAGAAGCTGGCGCGGAACACGGGCAACGGAATCCTGTTGGACGGATTTCCCCGAAACTTGGCTCAGGCCACCTACCTGAGCCGAATCAGCAACGGTCCTCCACCAGTGGTGATCAATTTGAAGCTGGAGGACGTGGAGGTTGTCAGGCGCCTCAACGGGCGCCGCTACTGTGCCGGCTGTGGTAGTATCTACAACCTTTACTACTCCGAGCCCCGGAAGGAGGGCGTCTGTGATTCGTGCGGCGGAGAATTGGTGCTCCGTCCCGACGACCGCGAATCCGTGATTCGGGAGAGGCTGCGAGTCTACCGGGACCAGACTCAGCCGCTGGTCGACTACTACAAGACAGAGGGCCGTTACGGAGAGGTGGAAGCTTCCGGAGGAATCCGGGAGGTCTTCGACTCCGTCGTTCAGACCATGTCACGAAAGTGACGTTCGGTCTTGAGGATTCGTTTCGCATCAGGAACCTGATTGGCATGATCGTCTGCAAAGGCGCTAAAGAACTGGAGAGGATGCGTGAGGCCAACCGCCTGGTGTCCAAGACTTTGGACCTCCTGGGGACCATGGTCCGCCCCGGCGTGACCACGCAGCAACTGGATGCCGCCGCCGAGGACCTGATCCTCGGGAGCGGAGCCAGGCCCGCCTTCAAGGGTTACCGGGGATTCCCCGCCAGCGTCTGCGCCTCCGTCAACAACCAGATCGTCCATGGGATTCCCAACGGCCAACCTCTCGAAGAGGGAGACATCCTCTCCCTGGACGTCGGCGTCTACTACAAGGGGTTTTACGGCGACTCCGCCTGGACCTTCTGCGTGGGTGAAGTTTCGCCTGAACTGAGGAAGCTGTTGGACGTGACTCGCGAGTCCCTCTACCGGGGGATCGAGCAGGTGGTGGTGGGAAACCGGATTTCCGACATCTCCCACCGCATACAGAAGTACGTGGAAGCGTACGGTTTTTCGGTGGTGCGGGAATTCGTGGGCCATGGGATCGGCAGATTCCTGCATGAGGAACCACAGGTCCCCAACTATGGCGAGCCGGGGAAGGGGCCCCGATTGAAGCCGGGCATGGTTCTGGCGATCGAGCCCATGGTCAACAGCCAGGGCCCCGGCGTCAAGGTGTTGGAAGACCGGTGGACCGCGGTGACGGCGGACGGGGGTTACAGCGCCCACTTCGAGCATTCGGTCGCCGTCACCGAGAACGGCCCCTGGATCCTCAGCACCTCCAATGGCAGGACCCGCCACGGCGCCTCCAGTCTCGATTCGGCGATTGCAGGAGGCGGGGAATGAAGGTTCGAGCTTCGGTCAAGCGAATCTGCAGGCAATGCAAGATCGTCCGGCGCAAGGGCGTGGTCCGAGTCATCTGCAGCAACCCGAAACACAAGCAGCGTCAGGGATAATCGTCCAGCGACCACGGAGCGGATCGGCACCATGCGGCTAATTGGAGTGAACATACCGGACAGGAAACGGATTCTGATTTCGCTGACCTACATCTACGGAATCGGTCAGTCCCGGTCCCGGAAGATTTTGGATGCGGCGAAAGTGGATGCGGACAAGATGACCGGGAACCTCACCGAGGAGGAGGCTACCCGGCTCCGCCGCGTCATCGAAGACGCGGGACGGATCGAAGGGGACCTGCGCAAGGAACTCCAGATCAACATCAAGCGTCTCATGGACATCGGCTGCTACCGGGGACTTCGGCATCGCCGGGGACTGCCCACCCGGGGCCAGCGAACCCATACCAATGCCAGAACCCGCAAGGGCCCGCGCAAGATCCGCATCATGCGGAGAAAGAGGGGGCGCTAGAGGCTCTCGGAGCCGGCGGGCGCCGCGGGTCCGCACGGGAGACTCAGGGAATTCGCGCACGGAGCCGGTAAACGGCCGACTCGAACCAGGGAACCGATCAGAGGAACAGCCAGATGGCCAAGGGTAAAAAGACGAGACGACGGAAGTCGGGCAAGAGGAAAGATCGCCGAACCGTTCTTCACGGCATCGTCCACGTGAAGGCGTCGTTCAACAATACGATCATCACCATCACCGATCAGGACGGGAACGTTCTATCGACCGCCACCGCCGGCATGCAGGGCTTCAAGGGGAGCCGCAAGAGCACTCCCTTTGCCGCCTCTCAGGCCGGACACACGGCGGCCAATCGGGCCCGCGACCTGTACGGAATTCGCACCTGCGAGGTCTGGGTCAAGGGACCCGGCGGAGGCCGCGAGGCGGCCGTGCGGGCCATTCAGTCGTCTGGAATCGATATCAAATCAATCCGGGACGTGACGCCGATTCCCCACAACGGTTGCCGGCCGCCCAAGCGGCGCCGGGTTTAGGAGTCTGTGGCGAGCGACCGAAGGCCGTGACGACTTTTGCCATGGGCTGCTAGGGAAGGAGAAAGAGCTTGGCACGCTATAAGGGCCCTGTCTGCCGTCTTTGCAGACGCGAGGGTATGAAGCTGTTCCTGAAGGGAAATCGCTGCTTTTCGGAGAAGTGCGCCATCGAGAAACGGAACATCGTTCCGGGCGAGCATGGGCGCGACATGCGGGGCCGGCCCAGGATCATGGGCTACGGCCAGCAGCTTCGTGAAAAACAGAAGGTCAAGCGGGTTTACGGCGTCCTGGAGCGCCAGTTCCGCAGCTATTTCGCCAAGGCCGCCAAAAAGAGGGGCGTCACCGGCGAACTCCTGCTGCAGTTTCTGGAACGGAGACTCGACAGCGTCGTCTACCGGCTCGGGTTCGCCTCCTCCAGGAATCAGGCCCGGCAGTTGGTCCGGCACGGCCATATCCGGGTGAACGGACGGCGGGTCAACATCCCTTCCTTCCTGGTCAAGGCGGGGGATGAAGTCGCGCTGCAACAGAAGAGCTGGAAAAACTTGCTGGTTCGCGCCGCGCTGGACGCCGCTGCCGGCCGCGGGGTTCCCGCGTGGTTGAGTCTGGAAAAAAATCAATTCAAGGGCCAGGTATTGGAGCTGCCGACCCGGGAACATATCTCGCTTGCTATCGAGGAGTCCCTGGTGGTGGAGCTCTATTCCAAGTAGCCGCCGGCTGAGCGCCGGTCCGCCCGGGCAGATTCACCATGATTTCGTCCGGGCTCTGTCGGCAACCCCGGGTTTGGGCCCTGCGCCCGCCGGGGCCGTGGCCGCGGGCCGGAGCCTCACCGGGACGGCTGTTGAAAGCATCGTCGGAGACATATATCCATGAGAGAGTTTCAGAAACCGAACAAGCTCTTTTATGACCCGGATACCTTGACCTCGACACTGGGCCAGTTCCATGCCCAGCCGTTCGAGCGTGGCTTCGCCACGACGGTTGGGCATTCGCTGCGGAGGGTCCTGCTCTCCGCCATCGAGGGAGCGGCCCTGACGGCGGTCAAGATCGACGGAGTCCTGCACGAGTTCTCGTCGATCCCGGGTGTCCGGGAAGACGTGACCGACATCATCATGAACCTGAGGCAGATCCCCCTGATTCTGCACTCCGGCGAGCCCAAGACCCTGTTCCTCGAGGCCGCGGGAGAAGGGGAGATCACGTCCGGAGACTTCAAGCCGGACCCGGAGGTGGAAATCCTGGACTCGGACGTCCACATCGCCACCCTGAACCAGGAAGCCAGCGTCAGCATGGAGGTGCGGGTCAAGAACGGCCGGGGCTATGTCCCGGCCAACGAGAACCACGACGAGGACCTGGGTCTGGGATACATCGCCATGGACTCGGTCCATTCGCCGGTTCGGCGGGCCAACTTTCATGTGGAGGCGGCCCGGCTGGGACAGTCGACCGAATACGAGCGGCTCAATCTGGAAGTGGTGACCAACGGGAGTGTCGCTCCGCAGGATGCCGTGGCCCAGGCCGCCCAGATCCTCAAGGAGCACCTGTCCATGTTCATCAATTTCGAGGAGGACTCGGAAGAGGACGTGGCCGAGGAAGACGAGGACCAGGCCGTCAACGAGAACCTGATCAAACCGGTCGAGGAGTTGGAATTGTCGGTTCGGGCCTACAACTGCCTCAAGAACGCGAATGTGGAGACCATCGGCGAATTGGTGGTCAAGTCCGAAGCCGAGATGCTCAAGACCAAGAACTTCGGGCGGAAGTCCCTGAGCGAGATCAAGGAACTGCTGGCTGAGATGGGCCTGTCGTTCGGCATGAAGATCGACAGCAAGGGGCGGCTGGCCCGCGAGACCACGGAGGTCTGACGGTCATGAGACACCGTCGAAAGGGAAGAAAGCTGGGACGGACGGCGAGTCACCGGAAAGCGATGATGCGCAATCTGGTGACCGAGTTCCTGGACAATGAACGGATCGTCACCACCATCTCCAAGGCCAAGGCGTTGCGTCCGGTGGCCGAAAAGATGATCACCCTGGGCAAGCGGGAGAACCTGCATGCCCGGCGGCGAGCTCTGCGCTTCATCCGGCGCAAGGAGGTGGTGTACAAACTCTTCGACGACATCGCCCCCCGTTTCTCCGAGCGCAACGGCGGCTACACTCGCATTCTCCGCCTCGGGTTCCGCCAGGGAGATCAGGCGGAGATGGCTCTTCTGGAGCTGGTGGGGAGTGAGTTTGAACCGGTGGCGCCCGACAAGAAATCGAAGTAAGCGGCCAGCCGGAAGAGACTCGTCTCATATCGACCCGTCCGATTCGAAATCGTCCGCCGGACCCTTCCCGCTTCTCCCGATTCCTGGCTGGCTGGCGGGGTTCCTGTTTTTCTCCCTCTTCTTCTCTCTCGCCGGATCGCAGAAGTCCCGCCTGACCCTCCAGCATCTCTACGATCCCCGCACCAAGCTGGACTTCACCGGCTCGCCTCCCGGAGATCTGCGTTGGATGCCCGACGGTCGGCACTATCTCCACCAGGGCAGAAAATCGCGCACTCTGTTCAAGACGGATGCCGTCACGGGAAGCGCGGAGACCCTGCTGGATGAGGCGCGAATTCGAAAAGCCCTCTCGGAACCCGGTCTCGACGCCCCGAGTCCCGAAGCGGCCGCGCTCGGCTGGTTCCGATTGAGCCCCGACGAAAGGGTCGTGCTGTTCAAGCACTCCGGGGACCTCTTTCTCTACGACCTGGAATCCGGAACCGTTTCGCGCCTGACCCGTTCCTCGGATCGGGAGGAACTGGCCGAGTTCAGTCCCGACGGACGCCTGGTGAGCTTCGTTCGCGACCGGGACCTCTACATCGTTCAAGTCGAAAACGGCCGCGAGCTCCGCCTCACTCAGGACGGCGGCGGCGAAGTGTCGAACGGCAAGCTGAACTGGCTGTACCAGGAGGAGCTCTACGGCCGGGGCAACTTCAAGGGCTACTGGTGGAGTCCCGATTCCTCCCACCTGGCCTTTCTGCAGTTGGACGACTCGCCGGTGCCGGCCTTCACGCTGCTCGACTACCAACCGCTCTACCCGTCCGCGCGGACGACCCGGTACCCCAAGGCGGGAGACCCCAATCCCCGGGCGCGCATCGGCATCGTCGCAGTCTCCGGCCAAGCCGTCCGCTGGATCGGCAACGAGCCCGAAGACGACCGTCTGGTGGTCCGCGCCGGTTGGAGCCCGGATGGCGGCGCCGTGGTTTTTCAGGAGCAGAACCGGGTTCAGACCCGGCTGGACCTGAAGCTGCACCGGCTCTCGCCGGCGAGCACGACGACGCTGTTGCGGGAGGAGGGCGCAGCCTGGGTCGACGTCCTGGCCGAGCCGCGCTGGCTGACGGACGGTTCCTTTCTCTGGATGAGCGATCGCACCGGGTGGCGGCACCTGTACCACTACCGGCCCGACGGCACCCTCATCGGACCGGTCACCAGCGGACCATGGAACGTCCGTGAATTGCTCCACCATTCCCCTGAGACCGGGGAAATCCACTTCACGGCGGATCGGGACGGCCCCGGCGAGAGGCACCTTTACCGCTCGACTCTGAACCGCGGACCGGTGGTGCGTGTCTCCCGGGAACCGGGCACCCATCGGCCCCGGTTCAACGATCCGGGTTCGCTCTATCTCGACACCTGGAGCGACATCGACACCCCTCCCCGGTTGAGCGTTCACGACGCGAACGGAACGCTCTTGCGGGAAATCCATCCCAGCCGCCGCGAGAACCTGGATCGGTTTCGACTCTCTTCTCCCCGGTTCCTTCAGGTGCCCACCCGGGACGGGTTCCTCATGGAGGCCATGATGATCCTGCCCCACGATTTCGACCCCGCCCGAAAGTATCCGGTTCTGGTCCATGTCTACGGCGGACCGGGACTGCCCAGGGTCAGAAGGAGATGGGGCGGAACCAACCACCTCTGGCACCAGCTCATGGCCCAGGAAGGCTACCTGATCTGGGTCTGCGACAACCGGAGCGCCAGCGGGAAGGGCGCCCGTTCGGCGTGGCCGGTGCATCGAAACTTCGGCGCCCAGGAGTTGCGCGATCTGGAAGACGGCCTGGATTGGCTCCGCGAGCGCCCGTATGTGGATCCGGACCGGATCGGCATCTGGGGCTGGAGCTTCGGCGGCTATCTGGCCAGCTTTGCGTTGACTCACAGCGGCAGCTTCCGGATCGGCATCGCGGGGGCTCCGGTGACCGACTGGAGGCTCTACGACACCATCTACACCGAGCGGTACATGGGGCTTCCCACGGACAATCCGGAGGGCTACCGGAAGAGTTCGGTGCTGGAGGCGGCCGGCGACCTGAAGGGCAAGCTGCTTCTGATCCATGGAGCCCTGGACGACAACGTCCATCTCCAGAACACCCTCCGGCTGGCCCATCGCCTCCAGGAAGCGGGAAAGGACTTCCAGATGATGATCTACCCCCGAGCCCGGCATGGGGTGAGAGACCCGAAGCAGGTCCACCACCTCCGGAGGCTGATGACGCAATTCATCCTGGATCACCTCTGAGCCCGCGAGGGCAGCCGCACAAGGGGTGCCCTGCGGTCGGTCGTCATTCCTCGAAGGGTTCCGCATTCTCTGCACAATTCCCGTCCGTATCGTAGGGGCGACCCTTGTGGTCGCCCTCTTCCCGGCGGCATGAACCGGCTTGAAACGAAGAGGTCACCCGCCAGGGGTGCCCTGCGTCCCTGGTTCTCTTGCCCGCCGGGAAACGCCCTGCAAGAATGTCCCGATGACCCTTTCAGAGTGGCAGTCCAGGATCGAATCCGAGTACCGGGAGCGCACGCCCAGGTCGCGCGAGTTGTTCCGGAAAGCCGGGCGTTTCCTTCCCGGCGGCGATACGCGGCTGGGAACGTGTTTCCCCCCGCATCCCTCCTATATGGTTCGGGGCGAGGGAAGCTACCTGTATGACCTGGACGGCAATCGAATCCTGGATTTCACCAACAACGCCACGACGCTCATCCACGGACATTCCCACCCGGAGATCTCCGAGACCATTCGGCAGCAGGCCGGGCGGGGCACCGGGTGGATGGCGCCCAACCCTCACCAGGTGAAGCTGGCCCGGTTGCTCTGCCGCAGGCTGCCCTCGGTCGACCGCATCCGCTTCTGCAATTCGGGCACCGAAGCCAACATGCATGCCATCAAGGTGGCGCGGGCCTTCACCGGACGCGACGTCATACTGAAGATGGCGGGCGCCTATCACGGCACCTACGAGGGCACCGAGTTCAGTCGAGCGGACGACGGGAGTCCCCTGGCGCTGGTCACCGGGATTCCGGACAACGAGAGTGACAACGTGCTGGTGGCCCCCTTCGGCGACGAGGCGGCGGCCCGAAACCTGATGGAGGCTCATCGTGACCGCATGGCGGCGGTCATCGTGAATCCGGTGATGACGCAAGGAGGCCTGGGGCTGCCCCCGGAGGGATATCTCCAGTTCCTGCGGGAGACGACGCGGCGCCTGGGGATCCTGCTGGTTTTCGACGAGGTCATCACCTTCCGGGTCGGCTCCGGAGGGGGTCAGGAACACTACGGCGTGGTCCCCGATCTCACGGCCCTGGGCAAGATCATCGGCGGCGGGCTCCCGGTCGGCGCCTTCGGGGGGAGAGAGGACATCATGGCCCTCTTCGCCGATGGCCCGACCCCCTCCGTGTCCCACGCCGGCACCCTGAACGGCAATCCCATGACCTCCGCCGCGGGCTTGAAGGCCATGGAGATGCTGACTCCCGGGGCCTTCGAACACCTGAGCCGCCTGGGGAGTTCGCTCCGTGACGAACTGCAGCGGATCGTCGGGGACCTGCAGCTCCCCCTGGAGGTGAACCGGATCGCTTCCCTGGTCAGCCTGGACCTGGCCGCTCACGTTCGCTCCGACGCGGCGGCCCTGGAGCGGGGCTCGCGGCTCATGTCGCTGGTCCACCTGGCCCTGCTGAACCGCGGCATCAAGCTCTACGCCCTCCATGCCCTCACCACGGTCATGGGCGAGGCGGAGATCCGCATCCTGACCGGCAACCTGCGGGAAGTCCTGGAGGAAGCGCGCCCCCTGTTTCCTTGCTGACCGGAGGAGCTCCATGTCGATTCAGACCGTTCTCGGCCCCATTGAACCTGCGGACCTGGGCGTCACTCTCATGCACGAACACACCCTGGTGGACGCCTGGGAATGGGGCGGGCGCCTGGGATACGACAGCACCGTGGATGACGAAGAGTTGCTGGTGGAGGAGCTGGCCTTCTATCGCGACGCCGGCGGCTCCGCCCTGGTGGACGTCACCCCAATCGGACTCCGGCGCGATCCGTCCGGGATGCGAAGACTGGCCCAGGCCACCGGACTCCACATCATCATGGGGTGCGGCTGGTACCGGGAACGAGTCTATCCGGCCTACATTCACGAGCTCAGCACCAATGCCCTCGCCGAGATGCTGGTGAAGGAGCTGGAAGAGGGGGTGGAGGGCGGCATCCGGCCCGGCATCATCGGCGAGATCGGCACCGAGCGATTCCACGTCACCCCGGCGGAGGAAAAGGTGTTCCGGGCGGCCGCCCGGGCCCAGCGGGCGACCGGCGCCAGCGTCACCACCCACACCACCCATTTCGGCGACCTGGCTCACGAGCAGATGGACATCCTGGTGGAGGAGGGGGTTCCGCCGGAGCGGATCGTGATCGGACACCTGGGGGAACGGCGCGGCGTCAAGGGCGAGCTGGCCATCGCCGAAAGGGGCGTCTACGTGGAGATCGACCACGTGGGCCGTCCCGCCAGCGCCGGGACCCAGCCGGAATGGAGAAGAGCCCGGAACGTGGCCGAGCTGGTCCAGGCCGGCTACCTGGATCGGGTCCTGATCTCTATGGACATCTGCGCCAACTCCCTGCTGCACTGGAACGGGGGACACGGATTCGACTACCTCCTGACCACCTTCGTCCCCCTGCTCCGGGAGGAAGGCCTCACCGACGAGCAGATCCGCATCATCCTGGTGGACAACCCGATCCGGGTTCTGGATTTCTAGATCCATCGTCTCGAAATCTTGCGCAAATAGACGAAGATGCAGGGGCTCCCCTTGTGGGTGCCCTCTTCGGTCCAAAGCGGAGCAGAATCGGACCAGACGAAGACGCGGGGTCCGGAAAACTGCCGCTCCGGAGAAGAAATATCGTTTCCGGCTATGCCGGGTTGGGAAACACCTTGGGGGGAAAGAGGGATTTGGAGGTGGGGTGGTGGTTTTCCGGGCGGTGTTCGGCGACCTGGTATTCTGGAGTTCGGCGGCAAGAATGCCGCCGCTCCTGTTCGGCGGCAAGAAAGCCGCCGCTCCTGTTCGGCGACTAGAAAGTCGCCGCTTCCAGGTCGGCGACGACCGGGGCATGGTCCGAGGCGGTCAGGCCCTCTTTCTTCTTCCGGTAGTCGCGGTCGATCTCAACCCGGCGCAGACGTTTGGCCACTGGGCGAGTCGACAGGAGGAAATCGATCCGGAGCCCCCGGTTCCGGTGGAACGCCCCGCCCCGGTAGTCCCACCAGGAGAATTTCCGTTCCTGCGGAAAGCGCTCCCGGTAAAGATCCACCAGTCCCCAGTCCAACAATCGCCGGAATCGAGCTCGTTCCTCGTCGGTGTGGAAGATCTTCCCTCCCAGTTCCTCTTCGTTCCAGGTGTCCAGCGGAGTGGGACAGATGTTGAAGTCGCCGCAGAGGACGAGGGATTCGGAAGCCTGGTGCCGCGCCTCCAGATGGGACAGGAGCGCATCGAACCAGACAAGTTTTCTGGGGAAGTCGTCGTGCCCCACGTGCTTTCCGTTGGGACAGTAGACGGTGATGAAGGTCACCCCAGACACGCGGGCACTCACCAGGCGGGTGCCCAGGCGCTCCTGCCCCGGCAGTCCCGACTGCAGCAGGGCGGCCGGTTCCCGGCTCAGGATGGACACGCCGTTCCAGGCCTTGGACGCATGGACCACCGCCTGGTAGCCCCGCGCCCGGAACTCGGCATGAGGGAAGAGATCCTCGTGCATCTTCAACTCCTGCAGTCCCACGAGGTCGGGACGGCGGGAATCGAGCCAGTGAAAAACGTAGTCGAGACGGGCCCGAAGCCCGTTGATGTTCCAGGTGGCGATCCTCATGCCTGCAACCCGGCCGCCAGTGTATACCGCAACCGGCGGGAATGCCGAATCGAGAATCAAGAACGGGGATCAGATTTGTTGCCCGCGCCTTGCGTCGGAGTAGTAGTTCCCCCGAATGGGAGTTTCCCATTCCATGGTCCGCGAGTTCCGGACCTCGATCTCTCGGAAAGATGAAACCCTGTTTCCGGAACATTGCATTCCGCTCCAGCCACATTTCATCTCCGGAAACACAACCGCCGCGAAAAAAAGTGTGACAAATCCCGATTCCAGACGTTGTACTGTTTGGTGAGGAGGTACCGCGACGCGCGGAATGCTACTTTGTCTAACGAGATGGGAGGGAAAATCATGACGAAAACCACAACGCCTCTGATGGTCAACATGGTCGCCATTTTGGTCATAGGTCTCTGTCCGCTGAGTCTTACCGGTCAATCCGTTGAACAGCCTCAGGAAAGTCCCGAGGCGTCAACCGGCGAGAAGAGTGGCCGCGATGCCATCATCGCCGGCCGGAACCTCACGCCTGAACAGGTCGCATCGCTCGAAGAGAAACTGGCGGCGGATCCAGGTGATGTCACCGTGCGGACGCAGCTCCTGGGCTACTACGGCGGGGTACGTTCGTTTCGCGACCAGTCGGCGAAGGAAGCGAAACGGGGACACGTGCTTTGGTTCATCCGAAATTCACCAGAGTCGGAAATCCTGGGAATGCCTCCTTCACGGATCCATCACATTCTTGAACCAGACGGTTATGCGGAGGCCAAGGAAGCCTGGATGAGTCAGATCGACAGAGAACCCGAAAACGCGACTTTGTTGGGACACGCGGCCGATTTCTTCATGTTCGGGGATCGTAGGACCTCCATCAAATTGCTGAAGCGGGCTCAATCGCTCGAACCGTCCAACCCGGAGTGGCCGAAAGAACTCGGGCGCATTCTCAGCTTGGGAATTCGGGGACCGGGGGAAGGCGACCCGAGGTTCGCTGAGGAGGCACTGGCGCACCTGGAAAAGGCGTATGAGCTCGCAGACGAATCGCTTCGAGATTCACTTCTGGAAGACTTGGCGAAAGGGGCGTATTCGGCGGACCGGCTGGATAAAGCGCAGCACTATGCGGAACTCATGCTGCAAAATACCGAAGCGGGATGGAACTATGGGAACCGAGTCCACCACGGCAATCTCGTTCTGGGTCGAATCGCATTGCGAGAGGCCAATATCGACGAAGCGAAATCTCGATTGATTGCCGCCGGGAACACACCCGGTTCACCCCAGCTCAATTCATTCGGACCGAATATGGCGCTCGCCAAGGCACTCCTTGAGATCGGTGAACGAGAGGTCGTTCTGGAGTATTTCAAGCTGTGCTCAAAGTTCTGGAACTCGGACCGGGCGAAGGAAAAACTGGACCATTGGAGCGTGCTCTCCGCGGCCGGACGGATACCCGATTTTCGCGCAAATCTTGACTATTGATTGGGGGCACCGGCCATCTGAACTCACCCAGTGAGCCGATTGCGGGGACCAATTCACATTTCCTGACCGGAAGACAGGAATCAGGAATCGGCGGGAGGAGCGCTCTCAGGCCCCCGGTCCGGAAGATGAATCACGGTCCCCGTTCGTGAGGCTTCCAACATGGCGGTGACGGCCTCCACGGCGGCGCGCCCGTCCCGACCCGATCCGATTCGGCTGGGCTCGCCTTTGATGGCGTCGCCAAAGGCCCGGAGTTGGCGCTCGTACGCTCTGAGCCGCGCCGGACTGAGGGGCACGTCGGCGGCAATGAATCGTGCCGCAGGCTGGGTGGAGACGGTGCGCCAGGTTCCGCCGGACGCCAGTTTCAGGTCCCCGAAGGGGTCCAGGTCCATCAGCCCATCCGAGCCCATGATCCTGAGGCGGAAGGACTCGCCGGGAAATCCCGGATCCGCCATCACGTTGGTGGAGTAGAGGCTGAGCAGGGCGCCGTTGTGGAAACTCAGCAGCCCCAGTGTCGTGTTCTCCACCGGGGCCCGGGTCAGAAAACTCCGGGAAAGGGCGCTCACGGCGGCGACCTCCGTCCCCATGCACCAGCGAAGCAGGTCGATGCCGTGCGGCGCCGAGTTCAGCACGTGGCCCCGGCTGGCGGGATCGTCCCACCATTCCCATCCCCCGCCGTCCCGCAGGGAGGCCTCGGTCGACATGGTGGTCTGGATGGTCAGGATCCGGCCGATGGCCCCCTCCCGAATCAGCCTCCGGGCCTTCACGTTGTTTCTCCGAAACCGTTGATGATAGCCCACCGCCAAGGTCACGGACCGCCGGCGCGCCGCCTCGATCATGCGGTCGCAGTCGGACACGGAGGTGGCCAGGGGTTTCTCCACCAGCACGTGCTTTCCCGCAGCGATGGAGGCCAGGGCGTCACGGACATGGACATGGTGGGGAGTGGTGACGATGACGGCATCCACGCCGGGGCGGCGAACCAGCCGCTCCACGTCCGGTTCCTCATCGATTCCGAACCGTTCGGCCAGGCCGCCTGCCCGGCGGCCGCCGGTGACCGCGACCAGCCTGAACCCCGGCACCGCCAGCACCGCCTCGGCATGGGTTCTCCCCATGAATCCCGAGCCGGTGATTCCGATTCCCAGTTCACGCCTCATCGGCCCATGAGTCTATCAACCTGACGCAGTTCCCGGAGCAACGGATCCGGCTCCATTTGATATACTTTCCGGCAACTCTCATGCGGTCATTTCTGTCTCTACTTCTCGGTTTCGCGGCTTCCGTTTCGTCGCTTCCGGCCCAGGACGCGGCAAACCTGGAGTTCTTCGAGAAACAGATCCGTCCCGTCCTGGCCAACAAGTGCCAAGCCTGCCACAACTCCGGCCTCAAGACCGGCGGGTTGGATCTGTCCAGCGCCGAGGGCTTTGCCAGCGGCGGCCAGAGCGGCCCGGTGGTCTCCAGAGAGGCGCCGGCCGAAAGCCGGATCCTGGAAGTGATCCGGTACCGGGAGCGAATCAAGATGCCTCCCGGCGGGATGCTGCCGGAGGCCGAAATCGCGGCCCTGGCGGACTGGGTCGAGACCGGAGCTCACTGGCCCGGAGTCCCCGTCGTGGATCGGCCGCCGGGCGAGGCCCATGGAGGCGACCGGTTTACTGCGGAAGAGCGGAACTTCTGGGCTTTCCGGAAGATCCAGGATTCGGAACCGCCCCAGGTGAAAGACGTGAACTGGGTCCGGTCCCCGGTGGATCGATTCGTGCTGGCCCGGCTGGAGGCGGCAAACCTGCGGCCGGCCGCCCCGGCTTCCCGGCTCGCATTGTTGCGGCGAGCCAGCTACGACCTGACGGGCCTGCCTCCCGGCGAGGAACAGATCGCCGAATTTCTGAGTGACGACTCACCCCGGGCTTTCGAGAAGATGGTGGACCGGATGCTGGCTTCTCCCCGGTACGGCGAGCGATGGGGGCGCCATTGGCTCGACGTGGCCCGTTACGCCGACTCCACCGGCAACGACGAGGATCACCGGTACCCTTACGCGTGGCGTTACCGCGACTACGTGGTTCAGGCGTTCAACGAAGATCAACCCTACGACGAGTTCATCACCGAGCAATTGGCCGGCGACCTGCTCCATCCCGGCGCGCCCGTTGAGAAACGGCGCCGCGGGATCGTCGCCACCGGGTTCCTGGCCCTGGGCCCCAAGGCGCTGGCGCAGCAGGACAAGCAGCGGATGCTCTACGACGTCTGGGACGAGCAGCTGGACGTGGTCTCCAAGGGCTTCCTGGGGCTCACCGTGACCTGCGCCCGCTGCCACGACCACAAGTTCGATCCCATCCCCACCAAGGACTACTACTCCCTGCTCGGCATGTTCGCCAGCACCCGCAGCTTTACGGCCATGGGCAGGACCGTCTCCAAGTTGCTGTTCACGCCGCTGGTCCCCGAGCGCGAATACCAGGCGTACAAGGACCACAAGGAGTCGATCGGCAACAAGAAGTTCGAGATCGAAGACGTCGTGGACCGGGAACTTCAAGCCTACGTGTCCAAGTTGAGTCCCCGCCTGGCCGACTACATGCTGGTTGCCGGCCGCGCCGACGGTGGCGAGCAGGCCGAGGCGCTGGCGGCGGACCACGATCTGGAGGCTCCCATACTGCGCAAGTGGATCGCCTACCTCCAACCGCGCGCAGTCCGCCGGCCACACATGGACGAGTGGCGTCAGGCTTCCGGGACGAACCGCACCCGGACGGCGGCCGCCTACCAGAAACAGTTCCAGGAGCGTCTGGAGGAGTGGCACGAAACCCTCCGGGAGTGGCGGGAGCGGGTCCGGCGGATGCTCAAGGAAATGAACATGCCGCCGCCGCCGAGGCCCAAGTTCGAGCCGGGGCAGGACCGCTTCTTCCACGAAGTCTACTTCGCCGACAAAGGACCGTTCTTCCTGGAGGAGAAGGCCCAGGAAAAGATCTTTTCCCCGGAATCCAACCGGCTTCTGGAACTCTACCGCAAGGAATTGCAGCACTTGGAAGAGACTTTGCCTTCCGAACCGGCCATGGCCTGCGCCGTGGAGGACGGAGACCCGGTCCGGCAAAGAGTCTTCGTCCGGGGGGACTACAACAACCTGGGCGAGGAAGCGCCCAAGCGCTTCCCCCGGATTCTTGCGGGGGCGCAACAGGAGCCGATCTCGGAGGGTAGCGGCCGCTTGGAGCTGGCCCGCTGGTTGACCGGACCGGAGCACCCGCTGACGGCCCGGGTGATGGTCAACCGCATCTGGCAATGGCACTTCGGACAGGGCTTGGTGCGAACGCCCAACAATTTCGGAAAGCTGGGCACTCCTCCCACCCATCCTCAACTGCTGGACTACCTGGCCCGCCGCTTCGTCCGCGAGGGTTGGTCCATCAAGAAGATGCACCGCCTGATCATGACTTCGGCCACCTACCGGATGGGCAGCGGGACCACCCCGGAGAAGACCTTGCGGGACCCGCAGAACCAGCTTCTGTCCCGCTTCGAACGGCGGCGCCTCGAGGTCGAGGAGATTCGGGACGGGCTGCTGTCCATGGACGGTTCCCTGGACCTGACCATGGGCGGGACCCTCCAGACCGGGTTCGGCACCGACACCGAGAACAGCAACGACCGCCTGAGTTTGAAGCCGGAGACGGTCCACCGGAGGATGGTCTATCTGCCTCTCCGGCGCGCCAATCTCCCCACGCTCCTGAACCTGTTCGACTTCGGCGACGCCACCACCAGCATGGGAAAACGGGCGCACACCAACGTCGCCCCACAGGCCCTGTTCATGATGAACAGCGAGTTCGTGGCCGACCGGGCCCGGAATCTGGCGACCCGGCTGGAACAAGAGGACACCGATCCGGACAAGCGGATCGATCGGGCCTATCTCATCACTCTGAACCGGATGCCGGAGGTGGAGGAGCGGCGGGCCGCGCTGGCCTACCTCGGCGACTTCACGGGGAAATTCGGCGGACCGGCGGCGCCCGGTCTGAATGCCTGGGGCAGCTTTTGCCGGATATTGATGGCGTCGAACGATTTTATATATGTTGACTAGAACGGATTCCGGCGGCAAGATCGGGAGAGACGCGCTCGCGCGACAATGGTCCCGGATCCAGAACCGGGATCGGGCTCGCTGCCGGATTGAACCACACTCGAGGTGATCTCATGATCGAGAATCCATGGAAGAAATTGAAGCGGCCCCCGCTGTTGACGCGGCGCTCCATGCTGAGAGATACGGCCTGCGGCTTCGGCGTGATGGGACTGGCCGGACTCCTGTCGGAGGCGGACCGGCTCGCCGCCGAATCCGCAGCGGCCAATCCGCTGTCCGTCCGGAAACCGCACTTCGAGCCCCGGGCCAAGCAGGTCATCTTCCTGTTCATGCACGGTGGACCCTCCAGCGTCGACATCCTGGACCCCAAGCCGCGCCTCTACCGAGATCATGGCAAACCGCTTCCCATCAAACGCCCCCTCGCCTTCGACGAGGATCCCCCGGGACCGTTGATGAAGCCGCTCTGGGACTTCAAGCGAACGGGGCAGAGCGGCACTCCCATGAGCGACCTCTTTCCCCACGTCCGGACCTGCGTGGACGACCTCTGCGTGATCCGGTCCATGGTGGGGGAAGGCGTGGACCACGGAGCCGCGCTGCTGCAGACCTTCACCGGCACCAGCACCTTCACCCGCCCGTCGCTCGGGTCCTGGGCCCTGTACGGACTGGGCACGGAAAATCAGAACCTGCCCGGCTACATCACCATCAAGCCGGCTCTCGCCCACGGCGGCGCCAAGAACTGGAGCTCGGCCTTCCTGCCCGGCGCCTACCAGGGCACCGCCATCGGCCACTCGGGGCTCAAGGTCAAGGACTTTCGGGGTGAGCCCATCGAGTACCTGGTACACCGCGGCTTCACGCCGGAGCAGCAGCGCTACGAGCTGGACATGCTCCAGAACATCAATCGGCGCCATGCTCAACTCCGGCAGCACGATGCCGAGCTGGAGGCCCGCATCCAGGCCTTCGAATTGGCGTTTCGAATGCAGATGAGGGCGCCCGAGGCCTTCGAAATCGAGAAGGAGTCGGCGGCCACCCGGAAGCTCTACGGCCTCGACCGGGACGAGACCCACGAGTTCGGATGGCAATGCCTGCTGGCGCGGCGCCTGGCCGAGCGGGGCGTGCGCTTCATCCAGTGCACCCACAGCTACAAGTGGGATCAGCATTCCCAACTCTACGAAAAGCACACCGAAAACGCCCGGGAAGTGGACCTGCCCATCGCCGGGTTGCTCAAGGACCTGAAGTCGAGGGGCATGCTGGAGGAGACGCTGGTGATCTGGGCCGGAGAGTTCGGACGCACCCCGGTTTCCCAGGGTGGAGACGGCCGTGATCACAACCCCTACGGCTATTCCATCTGGATGGCCGGCGGCGGCGTCAAGCCCGGATTCGTCTATGGCGCCACCGACGACATCGGCTACCACGCGGTGAAGGACCGGATGCACATCCATGATTTCCACGCCACCGTTCTTCACCTGCTGGGGCTGGATCACGAGAAGCTGACCTTTCACTACAGCGGCCGCGACTTCCGCCTGACCGACGTCGCCGGCGTGGTGGCCGAGAAAATCCTGGCGTAGCGGGGTTTTCGCCCGACGGGTTTCACCCAAGCGGAAGCACGCCATGATCAAGCGCGGACTGGCTCTGGCTGGCATCGCGGCGGCCTGTGGCTTGGTTCACGCCTCCGAACCGGCGCCCCGGTTCGACTCCCAGGTCCGCCCCCTCCTGAACCGGTATTGCCTTCAGTGCCACGGCGAGAACCTCCAGATGGGAGATCTGGACTTGCGGACCGTCTCCTCCATGGAAAAGGGAGGAAGCCAGGGTCCGGCCCTGGTGAAAGGAGATGCCGCAGAGAGTCTTCTCTACCAGCGGGTCGCGGACCACAGCATGCCTCAGGGGGAGGAGAAGCTGGAACCGGAGGAGGTCCGCCTGCTGGCCGACTGGATCAACGCCGGTGCGCCGTGGGACCCGCTTCCGGCGCAGCCCGGATTGGAACCGGCCACGGTTCATCTCCCCTCCCATTGGTCATTCCGGCCGATCCGAAGACCCCCCGTCCCATCCGTCAGGAATCGGCAATGGGTCCGGACCCCGGTCGACGCCTTCATCTTGAGCCGCTTGGAGGAGAAGGGCATCCAGCCCGCGGCGGCGGCGGACTCCAGGACGCTGGTCCGGCGGCTGACCCTGGTCCTCACCGGCTTGCCGCCGTCCTGGGAGCAGTCGGCCCGTCTGCCCCAGGGTCCGGGCGATCCCGCCTACACCCGCCTGGTGGACGAACTCCTGGGCGCGACCCAATACGGTGAACGCTGGGCGCGGCACTGGCTCGACGTGGTGCGTTACGCCGAATCCAACGGCTACGAGCGGGACGGCACCAAACCGCACGCGTGGCGCTACCGCGACTACGTCATCGACGCCTTCAACCGGGACAAGCCCTACGATCGCTTCCTCACCGAACAGTTGGCCGGCGACGAGATTGAGGGCACCGACGCCGAATCTCAGATCGCCACGACTTTTTTGCGTCTCGGGACCTGGGACGACGAACCGGCGGAGGAGCGCCTGGACCGGTACGAACAACTGGACGACGTCCTGGGGACCGCCAGCAGCACCTTTCTCGGCCTCACCCTGCGTTGCGCCCGCTGCCATGACCACAAGTTCGAGCCCTTCAGCCAGGAGGACTACTATCGCTCCCTCGCCTTTTTCGAACCGCTCAAGCGCCCCAAGAACCTCCTGAAACCCCGCGCCGATCTGGACCGGATGGTGGGCACGCCGGAAGAACTGGAACGGTACCGGGTGGCCTCCATGAATCTGGACGTGCGGATGGAGAACCTGCAGGCGGAGAAGAAGAAACTGAGCCGGAAAATATTGAATCGGCTGCTCTCGGAGGGGGACTCCGGCCGGGATCTGAGCTGGGCGCACCACGCCGAAACGGTCCTGGCATTCCGGACCCCGGAAGAGAACCGGACCGACGAGCAGAAGTCCCTGGTCCGCACGTTCGAGGAGCGCATGGACCGGGAGATCCTGGCTGCAGCCACTACCGAGGAGGCCGGAAGCTTGAGGCGTTGGGAGCGGGAGATGGCCCAGGCGAAGGCGGAAGCCCCCGCCAAACCTCCCCGGGCCTACGTCTGGTATGAAGACACTCCCTACCCTGCCGCCACCCGGGTTCTGCTCCGCGGCGACCCGGGGACGCCCGGAGACGAGGTTCACCCCCTGGTTCCCACCATCCTGGGCCGTCCGGACCTGTTGTCCCGGCTTGGACCCATCGAGCCGACCCTCGACACCAGCGGACGGCGGCGCTGGCTGGCCCGGTGGATGACTCACCCCGAAAATCCCCTGGTGGCCCGGGTGATGGTGAACCGGATCTGGCAGTGGGTCTTCGGCGAAGGCCTGGTGGCCACCGAGAACGATTTCGGCGTCGCGGGGGACGCTCCCAGCCATCCCCGGCTTCTGGACTGGCTGGCGTCCGAGTTCATCGACTCCGGCTGGAGCGTGAAGCACCTGGTCCGGCTGTTGGCCGGCTCCTCCACCTTCGCCCAATCGTCGGCCTGGAATTCGGAGGCGGCCGGCGTGGATTACGCCAACCGCCTCCTCTGGCGATGGCAGCCCCGGCGCCTGGAAGCCGAGGCCGTCCGGGACTCGATGCTGGCCGTCAGCGGCAGTCTCAATCACTTGATGCACGGTCCCAGCATGTTTCCCCGAATCCCCGACTCGGTCCTGGCCGGACAGTCGAAACCGGGACTCAACTGGGGAGAACCGGACCCGGAGCAGAATCTCCGGCGCAGCATATACATCTTCGTCAAGCGCTCCCTGGCCGTTCCCGAACTGGAGTTGCTCGATTCACCCGACACCACCTCCAGCTGCGAGCAGCGCCGGGTCTCCACCACCGGGCCCCAGGCCCTGACTTTTCTGAATGGAGACTTCGCCCATGAACAGGCTCGTCGCCTGGCGCGACGAGTGATGCGCACGAGGGGTGACGAACGGGACAACCAGGTCCGGGGCGCATTCCGGATGGGACTGGCCAGGGGACCCAGCCCCGAGGAATTGGAGGCGGCGCTGGACTTTCTTCGGGTCCAGGAAGCGCAGATCCGTCAGGACCTGACCGGGACCGAAACCACCCCGGTGATCAGAGAGCGGGCCCTTCAGTCCTTCTGCCTCACTCTGCTGAACACCAACGAGTTCTTCTATTTGAACTGAGATTCGCTGAGGAGAGTGCAGCGACGCCGGGCGGCGGAGGCGAAATTGCAAGTGAACCGGCGAAGGACTACCCTGGATCATCGCCCTTTTCGCCAAGGCCATGGACATGCGACCTGAACCGCTGAATTCTCAACCGGGAAACGGACTTCGGTTCACCCCCTGCGGACGGACCCGGCGCGAGTTTCTCTGGGAGGCGGGAGGCGGTTTCGCCGGCACCGCCCTGACGTTCCTCCTGGCCCAGGACGGCTTCTTCGGGCATACGGTCCACGCCTCTCCCGGAAAATCTCCGGCCCTGGATCACGGCGCCCCCCACTTTCCGCCCAAGGCCCGTTCGTGCATCTTCCTGTTCATGTACGGCGGTCCCAGCCAGATGGATCTGTGGGACCCCAAGCCGGAACTGAACAAACGGGACGGCCAGCCCATGCCCGGCTTGGACGCGGACCCGCTCCTGAAGCTCCGCAAAAACCGTCTCGGCGGGCTCATGGGATCGCCCTTCAGCTTCCGGAAATGGGGAGAGTCGGGGATCGAGGTCTCGGAACTCTTCCCTCACCAGGCCGAATGCGTCGACGACATGGCCGTGTTCCGCGGCACCTATGCCGACAGCTTCGCCCACGGTTCGGGACTGCTGCAGATGAACACCGGATTCCTGCGCCAGGGGCATCCCAGCCTCGGTTCCTGGGTCACCTACGGCCTGGGCAGCGAGAACCGGAACCTGCCGGGCTATGTCGTGATGGTGGACCATCGAGGCGGACCCATTTCGGGGCCGCCCAACTGGAGTTCGGGCTTCATGCCCGCCAGCTACCAGGGCACCCAGATCCGCTCCGAGGGGGACCCGATCCTCTTTCTGAAACCCCAGGAAGGAGTCACCCCGACCCAGCAGAGCCACCAGTTGCGGCTGCTCTCGCGCCTGAACCGGATGCGGGGCGCGGCCGGACCGGAAAACGGCGAGTTGATGGCCCGCATCGCCAGCTACGAGCTGGCGTTCCGGATGCAGCAGTCGGCTCCGGAAGCCGTGGACCTGGCCCGCGAGTCCAAAGCCACGCGGCGCATGTATGGACTGGAGGACCCGGAAACGGAGAAATTCGGCCGCAAGTGCCTCATTGCCCGGCGGCTGGTGGAACGGGGCGTCCGCTTCATCCAGGTCTATTCCGGCGGCGGCCACGGCGACGACACCTGGGACGCTCACGGCAACGTGGTCAAGAACCACACGCTGCACTGCCGGCAGACCGACCTTCCCATCGCCGGCCTGCTCAAGGACCTGAAGAGCCGAGGACTGCTGGAGAGCACCCTGGTGGTCTGGGCGGGCGAGTTCGGCCGAACTCCCACCAGCCAACGGGGACAAGGCCGCGACCACAGTCCGCGTGGGTTCACCACCTGGATGGCGGGGGGCGGCGTTCGAGGTGGACAGGTCATCGGCGCCACCGACGACTTCGGCTACGAGGCAGTGGAGGACAAGGTCCACGTCCACGACCTGCACGCCACCATCCTGCATCTCATGGGGCTGGACCACGAACTGCTCACCTACTTCCACGGCAGCCGGGAGATGAGCCTCACCGACGTCCACGGCCAGGTCATCCGGAAGGCTCTGGCCTGACCGGCCTGACCGTCACTCCAACTCGAAGGTGAAGAGGGTGGTCCCGGCGGTGATGGCCAAGTGCTGCTTGCCCTGGTTGAGGTAGGTGATGGGATTGGTGGCGATCATGCCGCCCAGTTGGGCGAACCAGAGCTCCTCGCCGGTGCGGGCGTCCAGGGCGAAGAACTGACCGTCGGTGGTCCCTCCGAAGGCGAGGTCGCCGGCGGTGGTGAGCACGCCGGCCCAGGGTACGGTCAGCATCGGATACTCCCACTTGAGCTCGCCCGTCTCCGGAACCAGGGCCCGGATCGCTCCCCTTCCCGGCGGTTCTTCGGATGCTCCTTGAACCAACCCGCCCCAATAGGGAAGTCCCGGAGTGTAGTCGGCCTCACCCTTGAAGAAGAGATTGGGCAGCTCCCAGACCGGAACATAGAAGAGATCGGTGCGGGGACTGTAGGAAGGAGAGTACCAGTTGGTGCCCCCCTGGACGCCGGGGTAAACCAGCGTTCCCTCCTCGGTGGGCTCCATGTTGGGGACCCGGACCGGACGGCCGTTCTCGTCGACCCTCTCCGCCCAGGTGACCTTGACGTAGTTCCTGGCCCGGAGAAACTCTCCGGAGGTCCGGTCCAGGACGTAGTAAAAACCGTTCCGGTTGGCGAAGTACATGAGCTTCCGCCGGACTCCACCGAACTCGCCGTCCACCAGCACCGGGATCTGCACCGAGTCCCAATCGTGCACGTCGTGGGGAGTGAACTGGAAATACCAGCGCATCTTTCCGGTGTCGGCCTCCACGGCCACGACCGAAGAGGCGTACAAGTTGTCCCCCAGCCGGACGTCGCCGTTCCAGTCGGGAGCGGGATTCCCCGTGCCCCAGTAGATGAGG
Source organism: Acidobacteriota bacterium (assembly GCA_965116695.1). Lineage (GTDB taxonomy): Bacteria > Acidobacteriota > UBA6911 > RPQK01 > JAJDTT01 > JAJDTT01. The sequence continues at coordinate 3,514,085 of OZ220706.1, read as the reverse complement.
TCCAGTTCCGGATCGTAGGAGCCGGTGATCCAGGTCGGCGCTCCACCCTGTTTCCACGAGTCCCCGGACCAGGTCTCGTTCCCCGGCTCGCCGGGACCGGGAATGGTGTAGAAACGCCAGGCCCGCTCGCCGGTGGCGGCGTCGTAGGCATCCAAAAATCCCCGGATCCCGTACTCCCCGCCCGAGATGCCCACGATGATCTTGTCCTTCACCGCCAGCGGCGCCACCGTGATGCTGTAGCCCTCGCTGTACTCGGCCACCTTCGCCTTCCAGACGACGGCGCCCGTCTTGGCGTCCAGGGCCACGAGCTGGGCGTCCAAAGTGCCCAGGTAGACCCGGCCGTTCAAAATGGCCATTCCCCGGTTCACCTGGCCGCAGCAGACGCTGACGCGTTCCGGCAGTTTGTGCCGGTACTCCCAATAGGGCCGGCCGGTCCGGACGTCCAAAGCCATAGCGTCGCTGGGCGGCTGCGTCACGTACATGACGTCGTTGACCACCAGCGGCGTGGTCTCCACCTTTTCCAGGCTCTTGAACTGAAACGCCCAGTCCAGGCGGAGGCGGTGGACATTGGCGGTGTTGACCTGGTCCAGGCCGCTGTAGCGCCAGCTCCGGTAGCCGCCCGAGTAGGTGAGCCAGTGTCCCGGCAACTGGTCCGCCTTCAACAGTTCGTCGGAGGTCACCTCTCCCGAGAGGACCGCCGCTTCCTGCCGGGGAACCGTGCCGCCAGGCTGGCAGGCCGCCGCCAGCAACAGCACCAACCAGATCGCCGAATGCCGTTTCATGGACGCTATTTCCTTTTCAGAGAAGCCAGATAGGCCACCAGGTCGTCGACCTCCGCTGCGCTGAGATCGTCTTGATAGGTGGGCATGGCCGAGACCTGACCCCTGCGAATCTCTTTCAGGAGCTGCTTGGAATAGGAGAGGAGGCGCTCTTCCTCGTCCATGACCTGGATCGAATAGGTGTCTTCATTCAGGACCACCCCCTGAACCGAGTCTCCGTCGGCCAGGGTGAGGGTGACCGGCCAGTAGCGGCGGGTGCCGTCGACGAAGGTCTCGGAACTGTTTCCGATCTCCGCGCTGGGTTCCAGGATGGACTCTTTCAGGAAACTGCCGGACCGCTTCCAGCCCACGTCGCTCAAGTCGGGACCGAGACGCCCTCCCCGGCCGTCGACCATGTGACAGCGGGAGCAGTCCCCTTGCTCCTCGAAGACGACCTTGCCCTTGGCGGGGTCGCCGGGAAGCGTCTCGGGCGCGGAACGGCGGTCCAGCGATCGCAGATAAGCAACCAATTGCCAGACTTCCCGGTCGGTGAAACGGTGGGCCGCCATGCTGGTCCCGGTGATTCCCTGGCTGACGATGCGGAACAGGGCCGAGTTGCTGTTCCCGTGGCGATACTCGGGACGGGTCAGGTCCGGACCCGATTCGCCGGTGGCGTCCAGGGCGTGGCAGATGGCGCAATGATTTCGAAAGTTCCGTGCGCCGTTGTGCAAATCGGCGGCCGAGGTGTAGGGATTCTGAGTGACGGACTGTTGCGCCGGCAATTCGTGTGTCAGGACCAGGATCAGCAGGCCGGCGGCGAGGAGGTACGTATTTCTCAAAACGGTCCCAACGTTGCGTTTGTCCTATCCGACCGCCTGCAGGAAGTCAAGTTGGAGCACAGAAAAGGCAGAGAGTTGAATTGTCTGCATGTAATAAAACATGCGCCCGCATTTACTACTGATCGAAAATAGTCCCTCTTATGGATATTTGCGGGCGAGCGTCTCCCGGGCCTGGATTCTGGCTTTTTCCAGCACGTCCTGCAGACGAACCGGTGCTCCGCCGCGCCTCTTGCTCTCATCGGCCGCTTCCATGAAGACGTAGATTTCCAGCGTCGTGGCAGGATCGACGGGCGGAACTCCGGTCTCGAAGAACTCCACGATCCGGGCGACCAGGGGAGGATAGCCGGTGAAGCCCCCCAGCGGCGCGATGGCGTCGCTCCCGAAGACGGTCCCGCCGAATCCCCGCTTTCCGGTCCGCCGCCCGCGCATGGTTCCGAGCCGCCCGTCGGACCATCTTCCCACCACCACGTCGTCTCCCGGCGTCGTCATGCGGCTCAGTTCCACGCAGCTGGGCCCCAGGACGGTGTAGAGGGTCTCCACCGCATGGATGCCGTACCAGAAGAGATCGGGGTGGTTCGGCTCCAGGGCGGCGGGACCGTAGGCGTCGCAGGCCAGGATCTTCCCCACCTTCCCCTGGACCACTTCCTGGACCCCGGCGGCATAGCGCAGGGCGGAAGAGGAGAAGACGGGAGTCCCGTAGCGCTTCGAAAGCTCGTAGATGGCAATCACGTCGGCCAGGGTGCCGGCCACCGGCTTGTCGATGAAGACCGGTTTTCCGGCCTTCAGGACCGGCGCGGCCTGCTCCAGGTGGGGACGGCCGTCGTTGGTCTCCAGCAGGACCACGTCCACCTTCTCCAGGAGCGCCTCGATGCTGGGCACGATTTCGACGCCCATCTCCCGGACCCGGCGCGTGTATTCCGGGACCCGACTCACGCTCGACTCGATGTCGCGGCTTCCCTGGGGATACGCGGCCACCACCCGGCAGCCCGGGACGTGCCCCTCGTCGCCGGGATCATTGAGAATCCGCGTGAAGTGAACGGAATGGGACGTATCGAGGCCGATGATTCCGGCCCGGAGCGGGGCGGCCCGCATCCCCGCATCTGTCGACGCCAAAAAGAAGAGGAGCAGAATCAGGAGGGGGAAACCGATTCGAGCCGGGTTGACTCCACGTATGAACCGCATGAATAGGTGGAGCGGGAGACGGGAATCGAACCCGCGACGTCCAGCTTGGGAAGCTGGCATTCTACCGCTGAATTACTCCCGCTCGGTCACCATTCTAGCACCCAGCAGAAAGAATGGAACGCCGCCCGCAGAAACTCGGCCGCCTTGCTGATCACTCGACAAGCTCTTGACGTCCATTACTAGGGATCGAGGCCCCACAAAGAGTAATTCGGCGGCAGTATCAACATCCAACTCCATGCGAGTTGGGCCGCCTAAAAGTAGATTCCCATCTTGTCTTTTCGCGCCCTGAGCAAAGCTGGGACTCGGCTATGGTGCTCGATCCACATTCGTGTTCCGGGTGAAATCCACCCGGTCACGGTGAGAATGCTTTGGTGATCTTTCCTGAGGTTTCTCGCAAAGATGGGTTCGTGATGGGCGATTCTATTCCGAAGCATTCTCAGATAATTGAGCGGCTTGTGCGCCTGTCGCCGCGTCAGAGTCTTACAGTAGGGGAACACCTTGCGTAGCGCTGGACGCCACAATGTCATCTCATAGTTTGCTCTGTAGCCCGAACCTCGGATCTGGCCTCCGGGTCCCAGCAGGGACACCCAGAAGCCAAACGGCAACACCGCCACCATCTGGGGTGGACCAACAGTGTAGCCGTCGCGCCTCAATTTCAGCTTCGCCTTTGCGATCCGCGCCCGGCAACCGTCGTCAAGCCCAGCATTTGGTTCGTTGTACCATGTCGCGCCGTAACTCGTCCCGATTTGACGATGCATGGAATTGCGCAACGCCACCTCCAACCCTTGTAGTGGCCCATAGAAGGCGCCGCTGACTGCCGTATTCCAAGTGTAGAGCAGAACTGCCCTTTCGATGTCTCCCCGGGTCACCCTAAGATACGTGTCCATGCGCTCGGGCGAGAGCGATGTCTTGAATTCCTTGAGGAAACCCTCAGTGTACGAGAAGGTTTTGACGCGTCGCCGCTGCTCTGCCATACTTCCTTTCGTACACCCCGGACCCGCCTCTGCCGTCGGTATGCGCCCGGGGTTTAGCCTTTTCAGGAGTCAGAATTAATCCGCCGTCTCTGTTTGTAGCCGCGCCGTGAGACGGCCGTACGGGCTGCCTTGATTTTGTCCTCGACCTCCCGGAAGTCTGGCTCAAGGTTTTTCAAACGGTCTACAAGCCCACCAAGATCATAGAAGTTTGTCCGCTTTCCGACATGACTGGACCTTCATTCAATCCGCTGGACCAGTCCAGCCGTTTCGAGGTCTGCGATATGGCGCTGCACCGGACATCCCGCTCTATCCGGCAGGAGGGACCCGCTTACTGGCGCGCAATTCGTCTACACAAGATTCTGAGGATTAAGAGCTATCCCGAATTCGACCCTTGGGCAATAGCCATGTCCTGAGCGTCGATAATGGTGTTCATGGCCTGCCGCAACCCGGTGAGCGCCAGTTGATAGTCGATCTGGGAGCGCAGCTCCACGAGGCGGGCCTCGGCCAAGTCCCGCTGGTACTGCAGGAGCTCGAAGTTGGTGGAGAGTCCCGCCTTGAACCGCTTGGTCTCCAGCTCCAACTGCTCCTCGGCGAAACGCACCGCCAGCGTGGACATGTCCAGTTCCCGTTTCTGAATTCCGAGACGTTCATAGGCGTTGCGGACCTCCTCCACGATGAGCTGTTCCTGGTCCCTTCGTCGATGGTTCAAACGGCGCTCCTCGATGGCGGTCTCCGCCAGCAGGCCTTCGTTGCGGCGATTCCTCAATGGAATCTCCACGTCGACGAAGATTCCGTAGGAGATGTAGTCGAACCCCAGCGCCTGTCCCATGGAATTGCCGAAGTTGCCGTAGAAGGGGTGCGCCGGGTCCGGCTCGCGAGTCAGCGCCCCGAACAAATCCACGTTCTTGAAGACCTGTCCCGACCGGCCGTACGATCCGACGTTGGCCCTGAGGTTGATTTGCGGCTTGCCTTCCTTCTTGTAGTAATCTCTGTCGACCCGGTTCTTTTCCAACTCCAGGTTCAGCCGCTCGAGCTCGGGTCGACGCTTCAGGGCCTGTCCGATGGCCTCTTCCAAGGTGATCTCCACGGTTCGAATCCGGGGCCGATCCGTGGGAATCAACCTCAGATTCCAAAGGGGGGCCGAACGATCGGGGGTCAGAAGGCGCTTGAGGGCGTTCTGACGAACGGCGATCTGGATCTCCGCCTGAATCGTGCCCTGCTCCCGCTTGGAGACTTCCGCCCGCGTCCGGCTGACCTCCATGGGAGCCGAGATGCCCACGGCGACCCTCCGCTTGTTGAGCTCGTGCTGCAGGACGGCCTGTTCGCGGGACTGGCGGCGCGTCTCGTGGTTGTCGATGGCCGAAACCAGCTCCCAATACTCGGTCCGGAGGCGCACGATGATGTCCGACACCCGCTCTTTGAACTGGCTCTCGTTGATGTGTCGATCCAGGTTGTAGAGCTTCAACTGCCGTTCGGTCGAGGTCTGCCGGAAACCCCGCCACAGGGGTTGGCTGAATGAGAAGTTGAAGAAGGACTCGAAATTGGGATTGATAATGGAAAAAGCACTGTTGGTGGAGTTGCGATTGTTGTTCAAGGTCATCTGGAGGGTGCCGCCACCTTTGACCGGCTGTCGCACCGTGGAACTGAGCTGGAACCCTCGCCGCAGGGAGGTGGGGACATTGCGGCCCGCATCCAGAATGCTGGTGGACGGCCACTCGCTGGAATTCCAGCCGGTGGTGAAGCTGAGCACCGGATCGTAGTCGCCGCGAGTGGCGAAGATCCGTTGTTCGGTCACGTCCTCATTGAAATCCTCGATGGCGATCTCCAGGTTGTTGATCAGAGCCAGGCGAACGGCCTCCTTCAAGGAGAGATCCAAATATCCGCCTTCGCTCCGGACCCGATCGATGTAGGGTCGGGAGGACGGGAACTCCTGGTCAGGCGCCGAAGATCCTTGAATCGGACACAGTCCGAGCCAGAGAGCGGCCAATAGGGAAACAGGGGTGCGGAAGGCAACCATCATTGAACTCCTCGCGTCGGTGTTGCATCTTCAATTCAGAGGTTCGTCTCCGTTAAAGATGCGTTCGAAGTCCATAAGGATCGGCCGGTCCCGATCCGGCCCAGGCACACGGCCAGGTTTCAGAGGGGATCTGCGGGCCGGGAGGACATGTTCCCGGACACCGCTCCCTGAAGATATATTATTCCCCAGACCGGCCTCCCTTCGGGGAACATGTTCATGAGAAGCATCCCCGCATCGTTTGTTCTTCTGTTCTGCGCGGCCCCGGTCTGGGCCAACGACGTGGACGGGACCTCCCGTACGGTTACGGTGGAGGCGCGACCCTTCGTCAAGGTCGTGACGCTCACGGGAGAACTGGAGGCCAGTGACTCCCTCATCGTCCATTCCCCCAGAATTCGCGGACATGGGAACCTGACCTTGAGCCATCTGGCGAGTCAAGGCTCAGCGGTCCGGAAAGGGGATCTGCTGGTGAAGTTCGATGGGTCCAGTCTGGAGACCGAACGTCTGGACCTGGAGAAGAAACGTGAGGAAGCCCGCCTCAAGATCGCCCGCAAGGAGGCCGAGATCGAATCCAAACGGCAGGAGCAGCTTCTGCAAAAGGCGATCGCCGAAAAAGAACTGAAGGTCGCCCGGATCTACTCCGGGATTCCGCCCGATCTGGTCCCTCGAGAAGATTCCGAAAGGTACCGGTACGACATCTCGCAGGCCAGGATCAAGCTGGACAAGGCCGAACAGCAACTCGCCAGCCAGAAGGAGACCGGACTGGCCGAACTGGAGGTTCTCAAGCTCGACTACCAACGGGCCGATCTGCAACTCAAGCAACTGCTTCAGGCCATGGGCCGGCTCGCGGTCCGGGCCCCCACGTCCGGACTGGCCGTCCGGGCGCGGCATCCCCGGGAAGAGCGCAAACTCCAGGCGGGAGATCCTGTCTACGGAGGGTATCCGGTCATGATGCTCCCCAACCTGGAAAACCTGGAAGTTGCCGCCGACGCCTACGATTCCGACCTCGCGGTATTGCAGGACGGATTGAGCGCCGAGGTGATTCTGGACGCGCATCCTTCCCGGCTCTTCCGGGGACGCGTGCAGCAGGTCTCTGAAGCGGCGAAGTCCAGGTCCTGGAGGTCCCAGCTCAAGGTCTTCAAGGTTCAGGTGTCTCTGCTGGACGTGGACCTCGACATCATGAAGCCGGGAATGACGGCCCGAGTGAGGATTCCGGTTCCGGTCGGCGAGCGGCTGACGGTGCCCCGGGAGGCGCTCCACCTGGAGCCGGACGGTGAGGTGTCCGCCCTCGATGAGATGGGCCGGAAGCTGCCGGTGCAAGTCCTGGAGACGGCGGACCGATGGGTGGCGGTGGCCGGCGTCGATGCCGGACAGAAGCTCCTCCTGAACCCGGACCAGGGTCCCGGCCGGCAATCGGAAGGGGACTGGATCCGGTTGAAGCGGGAGGATTTCACGCTCACCGTACCCGGAAACGGGGTTCTGAAGGCAGCTCTGGCCACCTTGATTCGGACGCCGGTGATTCCCCAAACCTGGCGCTTCAAGATCATCCATATGGCGCCGGAAGGAAGCTCGATCGAACGAGGGGAAGTCGTGGTGCGGTTGGACCCGACGGAAGTCGAGAAGCAATTGCGTGAGGAATCGGCCAACATCGAGAAAGCCGGGGAAGAGTACGAGAAGACGAAGGCGTCATTGGAGTTGGCGGCCCGGGATCTGGATCTGGAGTTGGAAGAAGCCCGGGCCGATGCTCAGAAGAAGGAGAAACAACTGGTCGAGGCCCGCGAGTTCCAGTCGATTCTCGACGTCAAGAAGGCGGAATACGAGGCGGAGTTGGCTCGCCGGAAGGTCGAAACGCTGGAGTTGCAGCGGAAGTTCGTGAAGCAGGACGCCGACCTTCAACTCAGGATCCTGCTGGACAGCCGGCGTCTTTATGAAGAGAGAGCCTCTCATCATCGAGAATCGATTCGGGCCATGGAAATCGTCTCACCCCGGGCAGGAACCGTCCTCTACCAGAGGAACTGGCGCAATGAGCCGGTACGTGTCGGAAGCGATGTCTACCTGGGCAGCACCATCATGAGCCTCCCCGACCTGTCGAGCCTGGTGGTGGAAGCGCGGGTCGCGGAGATCGACGCCGGCAAGGTACGGGTCGGCCAGGAGGTTCGAGTCGACCTGGACGCAATTCCGGACCGGACCTTCAGGGGGAGGATCGCGGCGGTGGCCACCCTCCTCTCTCCGGCCGGCTTCGATCGGCCCATGAAGGTGCTGGACCTCACGGTGGAGCTGGAGAACGTGGACCAGGAAAGGATGCGTCCGGGCATGGCCACCCGAATCCAGGTCGTCGTCAACCACTTTCAGGATGTTCTGACCTTGCCCCTGTCGGTCATTCAGACGGAGAACGGCGAGTCCTTCGTCTGGGTAAGGCAGGAGGGCCGGCCTGCCAAGCGGTCCATCAGGTTGGGCCGGGACAACGGTGTCGTCGCCGTGGTCAAGGAAGGACTGTCGGAGGGAGAGGAGATCGCCAATGTGCCGGATGCCGGGTAAGAAATTCGATCCCTGTCGACGACAACGGGAAACCAACATGAAGTACCTGCCCGGCCTGCTAATGCTTTCCTGCGCCCTGGCTTCAGGAGAACCTCTCCGTTGCGACTTCACGGACTACCGGCCCCTGGAGGGCCTGGTGGCGGAGAGCGCCGACGGAGACGTGGTCTTTGAATGGACCGGCTCCGAAACACCGGTCGAAGCCGGCGCCGGAACCTCAGCCGGGCAGCTCCGGGCAAGGTTCGGACTGGAGGGCGGCCAGCCGGTCATACGGCAAATGGCCGCATTGACCAGCGCGGGACATTGGGCGCCGCTGGTGCAGGACGCCCGCCCACAATTTTATGTCGCGGAGGGAAAGCGCCGCATTTCCTACCAGCAGTTGCGCCCGATGCAGTCCCTGGGCCGCGAGGCCACGCCTGAAGTGGTGGAACAGGAGAAATGGAAGGTCTTCTGGGACGCGCCGCTGAATGTGCCGGGCCGCGAAGGGGTGAACCCGGGACTCCCCAGGGACCCCTCGGAGGTGACGCGCAGCGAGGTCCGATACAACGTCAACGCTTGCCGGGTGCGCCGTGACGGCGTCCGGCTCGAGATTTCGTTTGACGGCTTGACGTTGGGCTCGTTCGAAGGAAGCCTGCGATTCACCGTTTACAAAGGATCCAACCTGGTTCGCCAAGAGGCCGCGGCGGCAACAGCCAGGCCCTCGGCCGCGTACGTCTATCGAGCCGGACTGGACGGGCTGAAGAGCGAGGACTACCGGCGTCTGCGCTGGAGGGACATCGCCCGGGACTGGCAGCACTATCGCTTCGGCGGTGGAGTCAACGAGGGGCCCGTTCCGCTTCGCGCGCGCAACCGGATCCTGCTGCTCGAGCAGGACCGGGGTACGTTGGCGATCTTCCCCCCCTCCCACAAGTTCTTCTTCGCGCGTGAGATCGAGATGAATCTCGGGTACGTCTGGTACCGGCAGCGGGAGGAGGGGCGCTTCGACGCCGGGGTGCGCCAGGCCGAGCGGGAAGAGATGTTCCGCCCGTGGGGCGCTTCCCAGGAAATCTGGGAAAAGCGGGTCCGTCAATCGCGGGCCTTCGCGGAGGGCAACTTCGCTCTCTACAACGCTCCCCCGGGAACGCTGCAGCGGATGGCCGTCTATTACTACCTGGGACCGCGGGACGCGGAGTCCACCCTGAAGGAAGTGTTGGCCTACACCCATGGCGACAAGTACAAGCCGCTGGAGGGCCATCAAGTGGCGGTCAGCCACTTCCATACGCACTTCGCCGAGCAACTGGTTGACCTCGGGTCCCTTGACGCGAGGCCTCCGTGGATTTCGGCATTCAAGGGCCTGGGGATCAACATCGCCATGATGTCCGACTTTCATGGCGACGGCCACCCGCAGGACGAAGGGGAAGTCCGGTTCAGGGAACTGGACGAGTACTTCGAGGCGTGCCGGCGTCACTCGGACAAGGATTTCCTGCTCATGCCCGGAGAGGAGCCGAACGTGCATTTGGGCGGGCACTACACGCTTGTGTTCCCGAGGCCGGTCTACTGGTCCAAGGTGCGCGGGTCCGACAAAGCGTTCCGGTCGAGCCACCCGGAATACGGGACAGTTTACCGCGTGGGCTCGGCGGGCGAGATGCTCTCGCTGCTCGAGATGGAGAAGGGGCTGATTTGGCAGGCGCATCCGCGCACCAAGGGTTCGACATTCTATCCCGATGCCGTGCGGGAGGCGCCCCACTTTCTCAGCGACCGCTATCTGGGAGCCGCCTTCCAGACTCTCCCCGGGGACCTTTCCAAGCCGAGGATCTGCCAGGAACGGTGCTTCGGAACCCTCGACGACATGAACAATTGGGCGGGGCCGAAGTACATGATTGCGGAGGGCGATACCTACACGAAGTATCCCGAGGACGAGATCTATCCGCACTTGATCGTCAACTATGTGCGGTTGAGCGAGTTGCCCGCGTTCGACCAGGACTGGGGCCCTGTCACCGAGGCCATGAGGCGGGGAGAGTTCTTCGTCTCGACAGGGGAGGTCTTGATCCCGTCCCACGAAATCGAAGGAGTCGAGGACCGCAGGACGTTTGTCGCCGAAGTCGAATGGACGTTCCCGCTGGAGTTCGTAGAACTGGTGTGGGGCGACGGCAAGACGACCGGCAGGCAGGTGCTGCCGACGACTGATCTCGGCTCGTTCGGCCGCAGGACATTCCGGATGGGATTCGACTCGCCGGGAAAGAAGTGGGTGCGGTTTGCGGCCTGGGATTCGGCCGGCAACGGGGCGTTCACCCAGCCCATCCACCTTTCGGGACGGTGAGGGCGCAAGATGCTTCACGATGGGCACTCATGCCCGTTCCCGTGACGCCGGAAGGCCCATGAAGAAAGTCTACCTGGCATTGTCGCTTCTGGTCGTCGCGGCGGGCTTCGCTTTCCATTTCCGGGACTTGGGCAGACAGTGGTTGGCCACCCTGGTGGATCCGCAAGAAAACGAACCGGTACCCCTGATGCGGGTGACCCCCCAGGACTACCGGGTCCTGGTTCGAGCCGAGGGCGAACTGACGGGACTGCAGATCACGCCGGTTCACGCCCCCAGGGTGAGAACCGGGTCGCTGAAGGTGGCCTGGCTGGCCGATGAGGGCCAGATCGTCGGCATTGGGGACACGGTCGTTCTGTTCGACCAGACCGATGCGATGTTGGCCCTGGAGCGAAGCCACAACACCCTCGACACTCAGGATCACCTCATCGAGAAGCAGAAAATGGAGGCCTGGAGCCGGTCCGAGATCCTGAAGCGGGATCTCAAGAGCACCGAACTGGAACTGGACTACACCCGGGACCAGATCCGAAAGGACGAAGAGATCTTCTCCCGCTGGGAGATCCAGGAATCGATCATGAGCGCCGCTTTGGCCCGGTACAGGAAGGGACATTTGAATCGCAAGGGGGAGGTGGAGCAGGGACTCTCCGAGGCCGACATGCGCCTGCTCCAGGTCGACCGGAAAATGGCGGAAACGGAGATGAAGCTGGCCCGGGAGACCCTCTCTTCACTCGAAGCCAAGGCTCCCATCGGCGGTGTTGTCCTCTACATGCGGAGTTGGACCGTCCTGGAGGTGGGTTCCGAGGTCTGGCCCTCGCAACCCTTGATGGAAATTGCCGACATGGAACGCTTCCGGGGCCGGTTGTTCGTCCCGGAGAACCAGATTCGGGGTGTGCAGGCCGGCAGGAAGGTCCAGGTCCGACTCGATGCTTTTCCGGGGGAGAACTTCTCGGGAGAAATCGACAGGGTGGACAAGATCGCCCGTCAGCGGCATTCCCGCGACCCCCGGAAATTCTTCCTTTGCGAAGCTCGTCTCGACGTCTCACCCGACTTCCTGGAAAAGCTGAACCCGGGCATGCGATTCTCCGCCGAGATCGAGTTGGGGGAAAAAAGCAACGCCATCGTGATTCCACGAAGCGCGGTCATCAAGAAAGATTCGGAGTTCGTGGTCTTCGTCAGGGAAGGCGGCGAGTACCTGGAGAAAGAGATCGAGATCGTGGACAGCGACTTCGGCTTCCACGTCGTTCAGGGCATCGCTGAGGGGACCCGGATCTGCCTGCGCCACCCCCTGGAGGACCAGCGCCTCCACCTTCCCGACTTCAGTTCTCCCACGGCGAGCACTCAGCGGCGCCGTTTCGTCCCCTTTTGAGCGCATGTTCTTCGCCGAGTCGGTCAAGATCGCGCTTTCCAACCTGCTGCTGCACAAGCTGCGCACGGCTCTGACCATGCTGGGAATGATCTTCGGGGTGGCCGCCGTCCTGTCGATGCTCTCCATTGGAGCCGGAGCCGGACGGGAAGCGCTTTCCCTGATCCAGAAGATGGGGCTGCGAAACATCCTGATCCGGGCCAAGGCATTCGAGGAGGAGGAACTCGGAATCATCCGTCAGGACTCTCCCGGCCTGACGCGCCACGATGTCGAGGCCCTGAGGCAGGTCCTGCCCGAGGGAACCCGAATCAATGCCAAGAAGGAACACAAGACCCACCAGATCGCGTCGGCGGTCGGCCGAACGGATTCACGCCTCCTGGGAGTCGACGCCGGATACCCTTTGGCCGCCAATCTGGAATTGGTGGAAGGCTCCTTCTTTCTTCCCACCGACGGCCTCAAGCATCACCAGGTCTGCGTCTTGGGAAAGACGGCCCGCCGCAAGCTCTTCGGACTGAATCCGGCGCTGGGAGAGCAGGTGAAGATCGATGCGCTCTGGTTCACCGTGGTGGGAGTCCTGGCCGACCAACTGCTGGAAAAAGACGAGTTCGAGGGGGTCAGGATCGAGAGTGTGAACAACGACATCTACGTCCCGTTGGAGACCCTTCTGGCCAAGTACGAGCGAAAGCCGGTGGAGAACGAACTGGACGAGATCATCGTCCAGCTTCCCCAGGACCAGAATCTTGCCGAGCAGGCGGCCGTGATCTCCGGCATGGTCGCCAGCACCCACCGGAACATCGACGATTTCTCCATCGTGGTTCCGGAACGCCTGTTGGAACAGAGCCGCCAGACTCAACGGATCTTCAACCTGGTCATGGGCGCCATCGCCTCCATTTCCCTGCTGGTGGGAGGAATCGGGATCATGAACATCATGTTGGCCTCGGTCCTGGAACGAACCAACGAAATCGGCCTGCGGCGGGCGGTCGGCGCCCGCCGCCGCGACATCGGCCGGCAGTTCCTCCTGGAATCCCTGGCCATCAGCCTCAGCGGTGCGGCCCTGGGCGTGCTGCTGGGTTCCTCCATCTCCAGCCTGGTCTCCACCTACGCCGGTTGGCCGACGACGATCACCGGCGTGGCGGTCCTGCTGGCGGTCGGGGTTTCTGCATCCGTGGGAATCGTCTTCGGAATCTACCCCGCCAGAAAGGCTTCCCGCGTCTCTCCCATCGAAGCCCTTCGTTATGAATAGGACTCCCATCCCCAAAGTCCCTGAAGCGGCGGCGGCCGGCCGGGACCGCACTTCCAAGGTGCTGATTCGCGCCGTCGACCTCTGGAAGAGCTACCGCATGGGCACCCAGGTCGTTCACGCCCTTCGGAACCTCAGCTTCCAGGTGGAAGAAAACGAGTACGTGGCCATCATGGGACCGTCCGGCTCCGGCAAGTCCACTCTGATGAACGTCATCGGCTGCCTGGACACGCCGACGCGCGGGCAGTACTTCCTTCACGGGAAACTGGTGAGCTCGATGAACGATGACGAGCTGGCCCGGGTCCGGAACCGGGAAATCGGCTTCGTCTTCCAGACCTTCAACCTGCTGGCCAGGGCCTCAGCCTACAAGAACATCGAGTTGCCGCTCATCTACAGCCGGCTGCCGGCGCCGCGGCGCCGTTCCAGAACCCGCGAGATTCTGGCTCAGGTGGAACTGGAAGACCGGGCCCACCACCGGCCCAACGAATTGTCCGGCGGCCAACGCCAGCGGGTCGCCATCGGGCGGGCTCTGGTCAACCGTCCGTCGATCCTCTTGGCCGACGAACCGACGGGCAACCTGGACTCGCGCACCGGCCGGGAGATCCTGAACCTCTTCGATGCCCTCCACCGGAAGGGCAACACCATCGTCCTGGTCACCCACGACTCCGACATCGCCGAGCGCACTCATCGCGTGATCGAGTTGCTCGACGGCAAGATCACGCGGGACGAGAAGCTGCGCGGCCGGGACGGAGCAGAACATCCCGGTTCACCAGAGATCGCGGATGTGATTGATCCCCTTGACCCTTCCGGCGTCGTCCGGCACCGGCAGTGAGGTGATTTTCTTCCTCTCCATATTTCGACTCGGCGCGGTCTCAGCTTGCACGACCGTCCTCCCCGGGTTTCAAGGGTCTGATGCCGGCTTCCCGGGTCAGTGCGTCGAGCCGGCGAAGGTGCGTCAACATACCCTTGAGCAGATCGATGGGCAACGCGTTGGCGCCGTCGCTCAGGGCCCGCTTCGGGTCGGGATGCACCTCCATGAAGAGCCCGTCGATCCCCACAGCCACGGCCGCCCGCGCCAGGTAGGGGATGAAGCCGCTCTCACCGGAGCTGGACCCGCCGGCGCCGCCGGGCAGTTGAACGCTGTGGGTGGCGTCGAAGACCACCGGCACACCCAGTTTTCTCAGCAACGGAAGCGATCGGAAGTCGACAACCAGGTTATTGTATCCAAAACTGGTTCCCCGTTCGGTGACGAGGAGGTTCCGATTTCCCGTGCTATGGGCCTTCTCCACCGCGTGAGCCAGATCTCCGGGCGCCAGAAACTGTCCCTTCTTGATGTTGACCGGTCTTCCGGTGGCGGCCGCCGCGACGATGAGATCGGTTTGACGGCAGAGGAATGCGGGAATCTGCAAGAGGTCCAGAACCTCCGCCGCCGGGCCCACCTGTCCGGCTTCATGCACGTCGGACGTGACCGCGACACCCAACTCGCGGCGGATTCGTCCCAGGATCTCCAAGCCGCGGTCGAGGCCCGGGCCCCGAAAGGAGCGAATGGAAGTCCGGTTGGCCTTGTCGTAGGAGGCCTTGAAGATGAAGGGGACATCCAGAGCTGACGTGATCTCCCGGAGACGGGCGGCCACACCCAGGGCGTGTTCTTCGCTTTCGATGACGCAGGGGCCGGCGATGAGAAAGAAGGGGCGCCGGGCTCCGAGCCGCCATTTGCGGAAGTCCATCCGTCCCCTCACGGCGACTTCAGATCATACCGCAAAGAGGGTGGGAAAAAGGGTCGCACTGGGGCGGACCTACCGGGCCGCCGTACGAAGGCCCGAGAAACCGGAACCGAAGGAAGGGCTACGATCACCTCACGGTGACGGTTTCTTCCAGACTCCGGTGCATGGCCGTTGCCAGCCGGGATTCCTGCCGGTAACGGATGGCCGCCTCGATGAAGCTCACGAAGAGCGGGTGGGGGCTCAGCGGCTTGGACTTGAATTCCGGATGGAATTGGCAACCCAGAAACCAGGGGTGATCCTCCAACTCCACGATCTCCACGAAATTCCCGTCGGGAGAGTTGCCGGACACCTGGAGTCCGTAGCTCACCAGGATCTCCTCGTATTCGCGATTGAACTCGTAGCGGTGACGGTGTCTCTCGGAGATCTCTCGATCCCCGTAGATTCGGCGTGCCAGCGAGCCCTCGTCCAGCAGGCAGGGATAGGCGCCCAACCTCATGGTGCCGCCCATGGCATCCACTCCCAGCAGGTCTCGGAGCTTGTAGATGACCCGGTGTGGAACGGCGGGATCGAACTCGGAACTGTTGGCGTCCAGGGAACAGACGTTGCGCGCGAACTCGATCACGATGCACTGCATCCCGAGGCAGATTCCGAAACAGGGCATCCGGCGGACACGGGCATGCCGGATCGCCCGGATCATCCCTTCGATGCCGCGGATTCCGAAGCCGCCCGGAATCAGAATGGCGTCCAGCCCTTCCAACCTCGATTCGTAGTCGTCCCCGACCAGGCCCTCCGAATCGACCCACTGGAGCCGGACCCGGGTCCGGGCCGGAAGCCCTCCATGGATCAGGGCCTCGCCGAGACTCTTGTAGGACTCCTCGAAGCCCACGTACTTGCCGATGATCCCGATGGTCACTTCCCCTTTGGGACTCCGGATCCGGTCCATGAGATCTTCCCAGGGACCCAGTTCGATGGGGCGCTCGGGCAGGCGGAGGAGATCGGCAATGATGGCGTCCAGTCCTTCCTTGCTATAGACCAAGGGGACTTCGTAGATGCATTCCACGTCCTTGGCCGTGATCACGGCTTCTGAAGGCAGATTGCAGAAGAGGGCGATCTTCTGCTTGATCTGCTTGGGAAGCAATTGCCGGGTGCGGCAGAGAAGAATGTCGGGCTGAATTCCGATCTCTCTCAACTCCCGCACCGAGTGCTGGGTCGGCTTGGTCTTCAACTCTCCAGCCGTCTCGATGAAGGGCACGAGGGTCAGGTGGACGAAAATCGAGTTCTCGTGTCCCACGTCGATTCGCATCTGCCGGATGGCTTCCAGGAATGGCAGGCTCTCGATGTCCCCGACCGTCCCGCCGATCTCCACCACCACCACGTCGGCCCCGTTCGCCACCCGCTTGATGGTGGCCTTGATCTCGTTGGTGATGTGCGGGATGACCTGGACCGTCTTGCCCAGGTACTCTCCCTGGCGCTCCTTCCGGATGACCGTCTGGTAGATCCTGCCGGTGGTGGAATTGTTGTCCCGGCGCATCTTGGCGCTGGTGAACCGCTCGTAATGACCCAGGTCCAGGTCCGTTTCGGCGCCGTCGTCGGTCACGAACACCTCGCCATGCTGGAACGGACTCATGGTTCCAGGGTCGACGTTGATGTACGGATCCAACTTGAGGAGTGTCACCTTCAGACCGCGGGCCTCCAGGAGGCACCCGATGGACGCCGACGCCAGACCCTTTCCCAGCGAACTCAACACCCCGCCCGTCACGAAAATGAACTTGGTCGCCATCCTAGCTCTCCCCTTCCGCCGCTATGTTCACGCGTCCCTGATTTGGAAATAAAGAGCCATTTTCAAAGAATGGTCTGACACGTTCCAGATCTTCCCGGGTATCGATTCCCACGCTGTCCTCTTCCACCGCGGCGACCTGAATCGGAATCCGGTTCTCCAGAAACCGGAGCTGTTCCAGCTTCTCGAACTCCTCCAACGGAGAACGGCGAAGCCGGGACAGATTCAGGAGCAACCGGCGCCGGTAGCCGTAAATCCCCAGATGCTTGAAGAGAGGGGCCTCGCCCTCCCGGGCGTAGGGAATCGGGGCCCGGGAGAAGTACAGGGCCCGGCCCTTCGTGTCGGTCACCACCTTCACCACGTTGGGGTCCAGGGCTGCTTCCGGGTCGCGCAGGGGAACGCACGCCGTGCCCACCTGAACCGCCGGATTTTCGTCGAAACAGGCACAGACCCGGTCGATGGTGGTGGGAGGGAGCGTCGGCTCGTCACACTGAAGGTTGATGAAGACGTCCGCCTCCATCCCCTGCGCCACTTCCGCCACTCGCTCCGTCCCGCTGCGATGACGGTCCGAGGTCATGACGGCGTTGCCGTCCCAGGAACGGACGGATCGAAAAATTCTCCTGTCGTCGGTGGCAACGAGGACTCGATCCAGCCGCGCCGACTCCAAGGCGCGCAGATAGACCCATTGGACCAGGGTCTTTCCCCCGATCTCCAGCAGGGGTTTTCCGGGAAGGCGCGTGGAAGCGTATCGGGCCGGAATGACCCCTACGAAGCGCATAAGGAACGGTATCCCAGCCGGCCGGCCCCTGGCAAGGGGGCTACGGGAACGAGGACTTTCCCCATTCTTCTGGTGGTTCGGGAGAACGAGGGATGTAGGGGCACCCCTTGTGGGTGCCCTCTTCGTATCGAGCGGGCAACATGCCGCCAGGAAGAGGGCGACCACAAGGGTCCGGGGAGGGCGACCACAAGGGTCGCCCCTACATGGGCTACGGGGACGAGTCCGCCCGCCCCTTCACGTTATGGGTCGCGGCTGACAGCTTTCCGCTGAGCCTCTGGCGCAGGACCACCACCAGGTTCCGGGCGTCCTCCGGAATCGCCGTCTCCAGCGAGGGACTGAAAGTCTCGTACTGTTGAAAGGACACGAGTTCCTGTTCCGAGAAATCCATCTCGAGCCCCTTGACGAAGAGGAAGTTCTCTCCCAGGGGTTCGCCGGATGCGTTGAAGGAGATGCCGAATATCTCCAGGCCGCATCGTTTTCGGCCGGCATCGTCGGAGAAGGTCAGCGCCTGCTTGGGAATGAGAGGTCGCACCACCCATTTTTCGCCGTCGCGGGCGACGGAGAGCCGGAAAGGAAAGTCGCGGTAGAGGTCGGGAAACTTGAAGGCATTGGCCAGATTGGACTGGGCCGCCCTTTCCGGAGCCACGGTCTCATATCCGCGGCGGTACCGGAGCTTCAGGCCCTTTCGTTTCACCTTGACCTCGATCCGGTGGAACTTGCCGTCCTCCCTCCTGGCGCCGGGAACGTACCCCAGAAGGTAGTAGGACCGGCTGTCCAGATAGGCCGTCCGGATGGGATCGACGAGCTCGTTTTCGTTGGTGAGAAGGAGGCCTCCCGTGTCCTCCGACAGGGTGGCCAGAAACTCCTGAGTCGCCTCCATGTCTCCGATGTCGAGGTACGTGCTGTGCTGGAAGGGGACCAGCATCAGGCCCCGAGGGTCGATGCTGTAGACCGACACCTGGTTGCGATTGGCCTGATCGACGGCGGAGCGAAGACTCCTGGCGTAGATGGATGCCATGTTGCCGATCCTGAGCTTGGACAAAGTGGCCGCCCGCGGCTGGTGCAGCCCACGATGCAATTGGTCTTTCCTGCGCTGGATGATCTCCGACACCCTGTGGTAGGCGTTTATGGCATACCCTCTCGAGAAGTAGAGCACCCGCTTTCGCCCCGGAAGGGAACCCAGGTATCGGGAAAGGGCGGAGATCGCGCGGCAGGACAGATCGAGGCGGGTTCTCAGGTCCGTGAGGTACTGCTGAGCCTCCATTTCCGCGTAGGATACGGGCACCTCCTTGGGAATATCCGACCCGAAGCGATTGAAGATCTCATCCACCCGTTCCGCAAACTCCTCCAGGCTGGCCTTTTCGCGGCGAAAGGGAACCTGATCCAAGGCGGCGTGCAGCTTCTCCGGCTCCCGGGTGAACGGTTGGTCCACCTGGAAGGCGGGCCGAATCGTGACCAGCATGGCCAAGTCTCCAGGATCCATTCCCGAGTGCAGAAACTCCCGAATGGCTCCCTTGCTCCGCTCCGCCGAGTCCAGGTCCATGGTCTGGAGATCCAACAGGAAAACGACGTAGCCCCCTTGACCCCGCTGCGGAACGTCCCGGAGCGCACGGGACGCGCCAGAAGACGGCTCCCCCGGTTGTCCGGCGGAAGTTTCTCCTTCTTCCAGCCTGAACAACCGGATCTTCTGCCGCTTTCCGTCCTCCCGGATCTCGACTTCATCCTGACGGATGTCGGAGACGAACCGGCCCTTGCCGTCCGTCGCCACGAGGTCCACCAGCACCAGTTCCGATTCGGCGCGAAATCTGGGGACCGTGTCCTGTCGCGGCCCGGCTTCAGGCCGCGCCAAGGTTCCCGGGAGGAGGATCACCACGAGCAGATGCGCCGCGAACGGGAGCCCGGCATTCCGATAAGCGCTCTTCAAGCCGTGTGCCGTCAAAAGGCCAGCTTCCCCTCAAGCACCATGTCCTTGAGTTTGAATTTGCGAGATATTTTCTGGTCGGAAATTCTGGTGACGAACTCGATCGTCCTGTCTCGCAGTTCGACTTTCCGGGCGCTCTCTCTGGGAAACAGAAGGTACAACGCCACCCACCGCTGTTGTCTTCCCAACTTGGCGCCGGTGGGCAGCCGGCGCTCTCTTTTCCCGACCTTGAGATACGACTGCGACCTGACACCGTCCAGGAATCGATCTTTTTCCGCCGCCTCAACCGGGATCATCCGCGGCGGCAGACCCGACACGCTGACGACCACATGGTTCGAATCCTTCCCCATCCACTCCCTGTCGTCCCTCTTGGACCTCACTCGGCTCAATTCCCGGTTCCGGGACCACGCCCACTTCACCGGCATCGCCGTTTCCCAACGGACGGTCACCGGAATAAACGAACCGAAGGCGCCGCCGGTACTGTCGAAGTCTCTTGACGCTGTCTGGTTCCGTACATAGACGGACGCCCCACGGGACGTGATCCCCACGGACCCTGGTGAGTCCGCGCGGCGGCCTTCCAGGTTTTCTTTCAACGAGTGATCGTCCGCAGGCCGATAGGACTTCTCGAGTTTGGCTCGCGAGATGTGGAACTGGCGGGCCCAAGGCGACTTGGTCAGGATCCTGGAGACCTGTTCCCGACTCCATTCCTGATAGGGAACCTCTTGCCAGAACTTCTTGGCGCCGAATATCGGACCAGCCATCACCAGGCCGGCCGCCAGACTCAAGATCCCGGACTTCAAGCCGATCCTCACGCAATTATTGGACGGACCAATCTGAGAAATCGTTCACCAAAGTATCGGAATTATTCCGCCAGTGCAGGGTTCCCATCGAACCTGCGGGGCCTTCCCGGGCCCCCACCAGTCTGCACGGGTCAGGAATTGACCAGTCTCAATTCCCCGGGAGCCCCGCCGGCCAGGCGCTGGGTGCGACGGCGCATTTCCTCGAAGTAATGGACCGCGATCTGGCCGGCGAGAAAGGTCCAGACGCCGGCCACGGAGACGCGCAGGAGGTGCTGCTTCCCCGGAAACCGGCGCAGCAGCCGGTCGCCCCCCTCCCGTACCAGGGCGCCGCAAGCCAGCAGCGGCAGCAGTTCCCTGGCCCGGCTACGGTTCAGCGGATAGCCGAAGGCTCTGGCGACCTTCAGGATCATGGCCGTCTGAATGGCGCTCAGCGGCAACATGTCGCTGACCGGAATGGGGACGGCGCCCACCAGGGCGGCAGAGAAGGCGGCCTGGGTCACGATGGAATTGCAGATGGTTCGGCGAAACCCGGGCAGGCTTCGCGTCAGCGGATAGAGGGCCTTGGGAAGCGCCGAGACGATCGATTTCAGAAGCCGCTCGAGTCTCTCCGGCTGGATGACGGAAACCGGGAACACGGCGGTGCCCAGAACCCTTCTGGCCGACCGGACTATCCGGCTCGGCTGCCGGACAAGGTCCATCTTGCTCAGGACCACCAGCAGCGGCATTCCGTAACCCTGCAGCCGCTCCAGGAGGCGCCGCGTGGAGAGTGTGGCTTCGAAGCGGCCGTCCAGAACCAGGAGAATGAAATCCGACTGCCGCAGATCCCTGGTCAAGTCCGACGTCCGGTATCCGACGAACTCCTCCACTCCCTGAATGCCCACGGCATGGAAGATGGGGTGGTCCGTTTCGTCCTGGTCCCGGGTCAGAGCCCGAATCAGCGTCGCCTTCCCCGATTGGGGCATCCCCACGACACTGATCTGCAACGCCTCCTCCGATTGGATCTCCCGCCACTGCCCGCGGACCACCTCCAGGACCTTCTGCATGTTGTCCCCCTGGCGCGGGAGGGTGTCCATGACGGTCTTGAGGCGATACTTGATGTCGTCGGGCAGAACGAAAGCCACTTGGTCCAGGAGGTCGAGGACCGGTTCCGGAGCCCAGCCCCTGATGCTTCGGAAGATGTCGTCCGCTTTCCGATAGGCTTCAGAAGCGCCCGACGGCGATGACCCGGCCATGGGTCAATTGTATCTTCTGCCCGGAGGCGGTTCCAATTCATGCGGCGACGAAAGAGGGCACCCACCAGGGGTGCCGCTTTGCCGCGATCCTGGCTCAGCCGACCGGTCCTCACATCAGGTTCACCGGGTCCACATCCACGGAAACCTGCTTCAGGTTGACCCCTTTCCGGGAGAGATCCTCCCGGCTCGACCGGACGACCTCCAGGGCTTCCGGACGGCGGACGGCCTTGATCAGAATCTGGAAACGGTACTCCCCCTTGATCCGCTCCAGAGGCGCCGGCGCCGGCCCCAGGATGCGCAGACGCGGGTGGGCGCTGATGCGCTTCCGGTGCTCCAACAGGCTCCGGCCGAGCCGGTTGGCCAAGTCGAGCGTCGAGTCCCGGTCCCGGCCCTGAACCAGCAGGCTGACCAGGGCCGAGAAGGGCGGGTATTGGAATCGGCGCCGGAACTCGATCTCCTCCTGAAAGAAGAGAGGGTAGTCCTGCCGGCGGGCCGCCTTGAGACTGTAGTGGTTGGGATAGTAGGTCTGGATGACGACCCGGCCGCCGCGCTCACCTCGTCCGGCCCGGCCCGCCACCTGGGTCAGGAGTTGGAAAGTCCGCTCGGCGGCCCGGAAGTCGGGCAGCCTCAAGCCCTGGTCCGCGCTCAGGACGCCGACCAGCGTGACTCCCGGGAAGTCGTGTCCCTTGGCGATCATCTGCGTGCCCACCAGAACATCGGTCCGGCCCCGGCGAAAGTCCGACAGGATCCGTTGCAGGCTTCCCTTGCGCCGCACCGTGTCCCGGTCCAGGCGGCCCACCCGGGCATCGGGAAACAGATTCCGGAGCGCCTCCTGCACCTTTTCCGTCCCTTCCCCCAACAGGTGGATGTACCGCTTGCCGCAATCCCGGCAGCGGGCGGGGAGCGAACGGGTGAACCCGCAGTAGTGGCAGAGGAGCCGATTCCGGTCTCGATGATAGGTCAGGCTGATGCTGCAGTTCCGGCAGCGTTCGGTGGCTCCGCAGCTCCGGCAGAGCAGAGCCGCGGAATAACCCCGGCGATTGAGCAGGAGCAGCGCCTGGTCGCCGCACTCCAGGCTCTGCCGGAGCGAATCCCTGAGCAGATCCGAGAGGATCAGCGCCTTGCCGTGTTTCTGGAACTCCAGCCTCATATCCACGACCTCGACCTGGGGCAGGGAGCGGTCCAGGACCCTGCGTGGCAGGACCTCCGCCCGGGGGCGCCCCCGGTTCCGCGAACCGTGGTAGATCTCCAGTTGCGGCGTGGCGCTCCCCAGCACCACCAGGGCCTGCTCCAGTTGACCCCGTTTCAGGGCCGTGTCCCGGGCGTGATATCTGGGCATTTCCCCCTGCTTGTAGGAGGAGTCGTGCTCCTCGTCGACGATGGCGATTCTCAGATCGGGGACGGGAGCGAACACCGAAGACCGGGTGCCGATCACGACCCGGGCCTTTCCCTCCCGAATGCGCAACCATTGGTCGAACCGCTCCCCTTCGGAGAGGGCGCTGTGAAGGATCGCCACCTCCGAACCGAACCAGCCCCGGAACTGGTTGGAGATCTGGGGGGTCAAGCCGATTTCAGGCACCAGCATCAAGGCGCTGCCGCCGGTTCGAACCACCTGGGAAATGGCGTTGAGATAGACCTCCGTCTTGCCGCTTCCCGTGATTCCATGGATGAGCATGCTGTGAAAGCCGCCGCCGGACAGCCGCCTTCGGATCTCTTCCAGGATCCTGCTCTGATCCGGATTCAACGAATGACGCTTGACCGGCGGCGGGTCCGAATCAAGCCACGGGGAGCGGTAGACCCGCTCCGGTTTCAGCACCAGGGCGCCCCTTGCCGCCAATGTCTTCAGGGTGCCGTGGCTGGTGCGAGCCTCCCGAACGAAACGGGCCGCCGCGACCGGGAGCTTCCGGACGGACAACAGAGCCAGGAGTTCCCGCTGCCGCCTCGTCAGACCGGGTGCCCGGGAGGGGTCGACGCTCCGAATCGACATCCGGGTCTTGACCGGCCACGACCGGGAGGCCCTGGAAGAGGGCTTCGACAGCAGGCCCGGGGGAAGCATGCTTTGCAGGACCTCCCCCAGGGGAGAGAAATAATAGCGCGCCACCCATTGACCGAGGCTCAACAGTTGGGGAGAAAGGATGGGTTCCGGATCCAGGACCCGCTCCACTTCCTTCAGTTCCAGTCCGGCGACCCGCGGTGAACCGGAGACGACGACGCCCACCAGCTTGCGGGGGCCGAAGGGGACCAGGACCCGGGTGCCGGCCTCGGGCGGCGTCTCCATCCGGTCCGGAACCCGGTAGGTGAACCCCTGGAAGAGCGGAAGGGGTACCGCAACCTGGACGTTCCGGTCTTCCTCGGGGACTCGGCCGGAGGCAATGTGGGGGCTGGCGGACATGAGAAACTCGGGCAAGTGCGAAAAGTCCCGCCGCCGGCCTGGATCCAACCAAGGCCGATCCCGGAGCGGGGATCGAACAGACTACCGGGGTCCCGGTGCGTAGTAGGAGCTTCCCAGTTCCGTCAGCTTGGCCCGGATGGCCTTCATGTCCTCCCAGACCTCCCGTTTGGCCCTCGGGTTGCGAAGCAGATAGGAGGGGTGGAACGTGGGAATCAGAAGGCCTCCCCGGTAGGGGTAGAACTTGCCCCGGATCCGGGATATGGCGGTCTGGGTCTGAAGCAGAGTCTGGGCCGCGTACCTGCCCAGGGCCACGACCAGGAGCGGATCGATGGCTTGGATCTGCTGGAACAGAAAACCCTCGCACGATTCGACCTCGTCCGGTTCGGGGTCCCGGTTTCGGGGCGGCCGGCACTTGAGGATATTGGCGATGTAGACCTGTTCCCGCTGCAGGCCGATGGACTCGATGATGCGGGTCAGGAGCTGGCCGGCCCGGCCCACGAAGGGGATCCCCTGGGCGTCTTCGTCGGCTCCCGGAGCCTCTCCCACGAACATGAGGTCGGCTTCGGCGTTCCCGACTCCGAACACGATGTTGCGGCGCCCCCGGTGCAGTTTGCACCTCGTGCAGTCCCCCATCTCCTCCCGGATATCCGGTAGAGCCGGAACCCGATTCAGGTTCTTCACGTTGAGATGGGTCACTCCCAGCTCCCCGAAAAAGTTCAGTTGCTGGACCAGTTCGCGCATGCGGGTCGACTCCTCTCCTCGGGGAAACCTTGGGTTCAGTCTACTACGAGGTGGTGCCAAAACCGCCTTCGGAGGATTGCCGGCTGCTAAATCACACCGAACCGATCCAGGAGGACCTCCCGATTCCTCCACTCGGGCGCGACACTGACCTGCAGCTCGAGGGCGACCCTCCGAACCTCCAGAAAGCGCTGGATCTCCTTTCGGGCCCGGGTCCCGATGGTCTTGATCATGCGTCCCGCCCGGCCGATGACGATCTTCTTCTGACTCGCCTTCTCCACCACCACGGAGGCCCGGATCACCACCAGCCCGTCGGCCCGCCGGCTTTCGTCGAACTCCTCCACCAGGACGGCGGTGGAATAGGGGAGCTCCTGCCGGGTGCAATCCAAAACCTTCTCCCGGATGAGCTCTCCCACCAGGGATCGCTCCGGCTGGTCCGTCAGGTAATCGGCCGGATACTCCAACTCCCGTTCGGGCAGGTTCGCGGCGATCCGGTCCAGCAGGACCGGCAGGTTGTCCCCCTTGAGGGCCGAGATGGGAATGATCTCCCGGTAGCCGTGCTGCCGGTGGTAGAAGTCCATCACGGGAAGCAACCGCCCCTTGTTGATGAGGTCGACCTTGTTGAGCAGGAGGATCGCCGGCTGCCGGATCCGGCCGATCAGGTCCAGGACGTATTTCTCGCCCTTGCCGAATCGCTGGGAGGCGTCCACCATGTGGAGCACCAGATCGACCGACCTCAACGCCTCGTAGACCGCCCCCATCATCCGTTCGTTGAGCCGATAGCCGGGCCGATGGACTCCGGGAGTATCCACGAAGATGATCTGGGAGTCCGCCCGGGTCAGGACCCCCAGAATCCGGTGCCTGGTGGTCTGGGGTTTGTCGCTGACGATGGAAACCTTGGATCGGATGAGCCGGTTCAGAAGGCTGGACTTCCCCGAGTTGGGGCGGCCGATCAGGGCGACGAATCCTACCTTGGCCACGTGCCGCTCACGCCACCTGTACCGGGCGGGACGCCAGCCGGCCCTGGATGCGGTCCCACAGGAAGGCGGCCACCCGTCTCTTGGTGAGCAGCGGAGATTTTTCCTCCGCTCCCTCCGGGTCCAGCAACAGCACCTGGTTGTAGTCCGACGCGAAACCTCGATCCGGACGGGAGATGTCGTTGGCGACGATCAGGTCCAGGCGCTTCCGGCGCAGTTTTCCGAGGGCGTTTCGCCGCAGGCCGCTGGACTCGGCGGCGAAGCCCACCAGGAACTGTCCGGCTCGCTTCTTCCCTCCCAACTCCATGAGGATGTCCCGAACCGGGCGAAGCCGAAGCGTGCCGGGACTGCCTTCGTCCTTCTTGATCTTCTCCCGGCGTCGGCGGACCGGCGCGAAGTCTCCCACGGCGGCGGCCATGACGACGATCTCCGACCGGTCGAAGGGCCCCCGGACGGCGGCGGCCATCTCTTCGGCCGACCGGACGGCTACCAGTTCCACGCCCGGCGGAGCAGTCAGGTGAGTCGGGCCCGAGACCAGGGTAACGCGAGCGCCCCGATCCTGGGCCTCCGCGGCGACGGC
The DNA here is from genome assembly GCA_965116695.1 of Acidobacteriota bacterium. Classification (GTDB taxonomy): domain Bacteria; phylum Acidobacteriota; class UBA6911; order RPQK01; family JAJDTT01; genus JAJDTT01. Next base: position 3,487,965 of record OZ220706.1, on the reverse strand, counting down.
GTACCCCATCTTCCCGGAAGAACGGTTCGAGAGGAAACGGACCGGATCGATGTCCTCGACCGTGGGCCCGGCAGTCACCAGCACCCGCTTGCCTTCCAGTCCCTTCCCCCGGCTCAGGATCCGCAGCGCCCGTTCGACAACGACCTCCGGTGCGGCCAGACGCCCCTCCCCCACTTCTCCACAGGCCAGGAAGCCCGCTTCAGGCTCCACCACGGAGACTCCACGCCCGCGCAGAATCTCCAGGTTGGATTGCGTCGCGGGGTGGCGCCACATCTCGACGTTCATGGCGGGAGCCACGACGGTGGGGGTGACGGTGGAAATGTAGAGCGTGCTCAGGAAGTCGTCCCCGATGCCGTGGGCGAATTTGGCCAGCGTGTTGGCCGTCGCCGGCGCCACCAGCAACAGGTCGCTGCTGCGGGCCAGGGCGATATGTTCGATAGCCGCCGAGGAATCCCGGAACAGGCTGTCCACGACGCGGTTCCCCGAGAGCTTCTCCAGGGTCAACGGTCCCAGGAATCTCTTGGCGTGCTCGGTCATCACCGGGAGCACCTCGCACCCCCCCTCCTGAAGCAATCTCAGGATGACGGCGGATTTATAGGCCGCGATGCAGCCGGTGACGCCCAGAACGATTCGCATGGGATCTCAGTACGCTTCGCTGCCGTCGTATTCGATCTCGTCCGCGTCCTCGTCCGCTTCTTCCAGGACTTCCCAGGTGATGAGTCCCTGTTGCGCTTCCTGGATGGCGATGTGGGCCGACTTCGGGGACTTCACGTCGACCTTGGGAGCGTAGCCGTTCTGCAGTTGCTTGGCTCTCTCGGCCGCCACCAGTATGAATCGAAACTTGCTGTCGTACTCGTCGGGAATGTCTATGATCATTGGGCCTCCTTGAACGTTCCTACCACCTCTTGGATCCGCTTGGTGTTCCGGACCGGGCCGACGGAATCGGACTCGTGGGAACCGACCACCGACTTCAACTCCAGCAAGGCGTCCTCCAGGGAATCGTTAATTATAGCGTATCGATACTGCTTGTAGGCGCCGACCTCCTCGTCCGCACGTTCCATGCGCCTCCGGATGACCGCCAGGCGATCCTGCCCCCGGTCGGTCAGGCGGCGCTCCAGTTCCTGCCGGGACGGCGGAAGGATCAGGATCGTCAGTGCGTCTCCGACCTGATCCATGATCTGGCGAGCTCCTTGCACGTCGATGTCCAGCAACACGTCCGTGCCCGAATCGATACACTCTTTGACCCATTCGCGGGCGGTGCCGTAAAAGTGGCCGTGAACCCGGGCGTGCTCCAGAAACCGGTCACGGGCCACCATGTCGCGGAATTCGGGCTCGGAGACGAAAAAATATTCGACGCCGTGACGCTCTCCGGGCCGCGGGCGCCGCGTGGTGTGACTGACGGAGAAGCGGACGCCGTCGACCTGCTCGACCAAGGCCCGGCCCAGACTGGTCTTGCCGGCTCCCGAGGGGCCACTCATGACGATCAATCTGCCTGCCATGACGTGGGTTTCACCTCCGCAATGCTCGAGGATCGGCCCGGTTCCCGGACGCCGGACCGCGAGCCCCTATTCTACATTCTGGACCTGTTCCCGGACCTTCTCGATCTCACCCTTCGCCTCCAGGGCCAGGTTCGAGACGTGGGGCAGAGAACTCTTGGCCAGGATGGTCGTCACTTCCCGGTGCATTTCCTGACATAGGAAATCCAGGTTCTTTCCCCTGGGTTCGGACCCCGGCTCCTGGAGTTGATGGGAGAAACGGACCAGGTGGCTGCGCATTCGGGTGATCTCCTCGGAGATCTCCGCCCGGGCGGCATAGTACGCGATCTCTTCGGCCAGGCGGCCCTGATCCGGAGAAAAGGAGAGGTTCATCTCCTCCAAACGCTTCGTCAACTTGGCGCGCGCCTGATCGAATACCTCGGCCGCGTGTCCTCCAATGTCCTTCACCGTTTTTTCAAGGGACCGGATCCGCGCCGTCAGATCCTGGAGCAATCGCGCCCCTTCGGCCTGGCGGGCTTCGACGACCCGATCCAGAGCCTCGCCGGCCACTGCCAGCAGACCGTCGGAGCAGTCGTGGATCTCGGCTCCCGGCTGGTTGGCGACCAGCGTGCCGGACAGCCGCAGACAGGCGGCCACGTCCAGTTCTCCGCCGACCCCCAGGGACCGGAGGCGCTCCACCATCACCAGGTAGTTCTTCACCAGGTCTTCGTCGATCCGGTAACGGGCCTGGGACTTCCAGTTGATCTCCAGCGACAGGTCCACCCGGCCCCGGCCCAGCTTCTCCCGGACGGCCTGGCGCATTCGTGCTTCCAGGAACCTGGCTCCGTGCGGGAGTCTCAGCTTCACGTCCAGGTATCGGCCGTTGAGGGTCCGGACCTCCACCGAGACCTCCATGGCCTCGAAGGCCCTTTCCGCTTGTCCAAAACCGGTCATGCTGTACATGGTCTCTCCGTCGGTTTCATGCTTGCGGTTCCAACTGCAACCGGTGCAGCCGGCGGTAGGAGGCGGAGCGCCCCAGCAGAGTCTCATGGCTTCCCACGTCCACGATCCGCCCCTCCTCCATGAGTGCGATCCGATCCGCCAGGAGCACCGTCGACAGGCGGTGAGCGATGACCAGGGCGGTCCTCTCCCGGAGAAGATTCAGCAGGGCTTCCTGGACCAGCCGCTCCGACTCGGCGTCCAGGGCGGAGGTCGCTTCGTCCAGAATCAGGATGGGAGCATCCTTCAGCAACGCCCGGGCAATGGCGACCCGCTGCCGCTGGCCCCCGGAGAGCCGGGTGCCCCGCTCTCCGATCCGGGTTTCGTAGCCTGCGGGCAAGGTTTCGATGAACTCATGGATGAATGCCGTGCGGGCCGCTCTTCTGACCTGGGCATCGCCGCAGCCGGGGAGGCCGTACGCGATGTTGTTCCGGATCGTGTCGTCGAACAGAAACGTCTCCTGGGGAACGAGGGCGATCTGCCGCCGCAGGGAACGGAGGGAGACCGCGCGGATGTCGGTGCCGTCGATGGAGATCCGTCCCGAAGAGGGGTCATGGAACCGGGGAAGGAGGCTGGCCAGTGTGCTCTTGCCGGCTCCGCTGGTCCCCGCCAGCGCCAGGATCTCGCCGCGGGCCAGATCCAGATTGATCCGGCGCAGCACGGGAACGCCGCCCTGCCGGTAGCGGAAGGAGACATTCTCGAAGGCGACGGATCGGGAGAACGGGGCGATTTCCACGGCCGCAGAAACGTCCTTCACCCCGATCCGCGAGCCCAGCAGGTCGAAAATCCGGCTGGACGATGCGAACGCCTGTTGGAAGTGCAGGTGCATTCTGGAAAGTTTCCGGACCGGTTCATAGAGGCGGAACAGGGCCGCCAGGAAAACCACCAGGACCCCGATGCCCAGTCCTTCCTGAACCTGCCGGTTGGCGTAGAACAAGAACGGCACGAAGGAAGCGTACCCCAGGAACTCCACCATGGGCGATGCCAGAGCCGAAAGCCGGGCCCCCTTGAGATTGGCCCGGACCAGGTCGCCGAGGGAGCGGCGAAAGCGTTTCTTCTCGTAGTTCTCCATGCCGAAGGCCTGGACAGTCTTTTGGCCGGCCAACGTCTCCTGCAGCAATTGGGACAGCCGCGCCAGGTTTTCCTGGCTCTCGTGGCTGACACCCCGCATCTTCCGTCCCAGGCGCGTGGCCAACCCCATCACCACCGGAGCCATGAGCAGCGCCAGCAGGGACAACTGCCAATTGATGTAGAAGATCAGTCCCAGGAAGAACAGCAGGAGAAACACCTGGCGCAGGAAGTCGGTCAACGACTTGCTGGCCGCTTCCAGCACCCGTTCGGTGTCGTTGAGCACCCGCGACATGAGTTCTCCGGTGGGTTGATCCGAAAAGAAGGCGGCAGACTGGTGAAGCAGGCGCCCGTAGAGCCGATTCCGCAATAGGGCCACCACATTCTGCCCACTGTAGCTCATGAGATACTCGGCAAAATAGAGGAGAAATGCCTTGACCAGGGACAACCCGACCAGGAGAAAGGCAATCCGGCGAAGGCTGCCGGCGCCGACGCCCAAGTGTTCCTCCAGAAAATCAAACTTGGCAGGGACCGCCCCTGCCGTTCCGGCCCCGGGAGCCAACTGGTCAAAGACCGGCTTCAACAGCACCGTGATGAGTCCGTCCAGACCGCCGCTGACGAACAGCAGAATGAAGCCCAGGAACAGCCAATGGGCTGTCGGCAGGATGAAGGGAATCAGCTTTCGCAGGTCCGGCACGCAGGGATTCTACCAGGGGACCAAATCGGTTAGGGGCAACCCTTGTGGTTGCCCTTCCTTTTCATTTCCCTTAAAGGCAGCCCTCGTCGTTGCCTGTTCTCACCACTTCCAGCCGGACTTCAACTCGTCGTTGATTACCGCCCCTTCGGGCCAACGTCCCTGCCACAGGGCGATGACGCACTCGGCGGCTTCCATCCCCATGGCGATCACCGAGGCTTCGTCGGCACCCGCCTGATGGGACGTGACCAGGACGTTCGGCATCCGCAGCAGGGGATTGTCCGGGTCCGGCGGCTCCTGCTCCAGGACGTCGAGACCGGCGGCCCGAAGCCGTCCCGACCTCAAGGCCTCCAGCAAGTCCGTCTCCTTGACCAACGGACCCCGGGCCGTGTTGATCAGAATGCTGCCCGGCTTCATTCGATCGAACGCCTCTTTCCCGAAGAAGTGCCGGGTCTGATCCGTCAGCGGACAGTGCAGGGTGATGAAATCGGACCTCTCCAGGATTTGTTCGAAACTCAGCAGTTCGATGCCGTGGGCGCGAACGAATTCCTGGTCCGGAAGAATCTCGTGGGCGATGACTTTCATTCCCAACGGGATGGCCCGGACCGCGGTGCTGCGGCCGATGCGTCCCAGACCGACGATTCCCAGGGTTTTTCCCCTCACCGTGGCCAAGGGCTTTCGGGGCCATCTTCCTGCCGCGACCTGCCTGGAAGTGGAGATGATGGAGCGGACCGTGGCCAGCAGCAGGGTGATGGCATGCTCCGCTACGGCCTCATGATTGGCCGTGGGCGTCACCGTGACCGCGACTTGCCGCCGGGTCGCGGCGGCGACGTCCACCCGGTCGTAACCGACGCCGGCCCGGGCGATGACTCGCAGTTCCGGAAGACCGTCCAGGACCGCAGGCGTGAAATACTCCCCGCCCGCGACGATGGCCTCGATTCCCTTCAACTGACGGATGGTCTCCTCGTCACCCGTCAGACCCATGACCAGTTCCGGGTTGGTGGGATAACGCACGTCGAAGCCGGCCCGTTGCAGGAGGTCGGCATATGGAGAGGGTCGATGCTGCATGCTGGTGGGCGTGATCATCACTTTGGGCATGGTGTTTTCCTCGATGAATGGTCCGTTTCAGGGTCTATTGGAAGCGCTCCGGTTCCAGGCGCGACAGGTCCTGGCCGGCGTCCTCCCCGGCGGCGATTTCCGAGATCAGTTTTCCCGTGACGGGCCCCAGAGAGATGCCGATGGTGGAGTGGCCCGTCGCCAGCAACAGGTTGCTCCACTTCCGGGTCCGCCCGATGAAGGGAAGCCCGTCCGGAGTCAGCGGCCGCAGGCCTCTCCAGATCTCGTGCAGATCCAACTCTTTCATACCGGCCAGATGGGTGCGGGCGGCCCGCAGGATAGCCTGGACCCGGGGAAGGTTCACCGAAAGGTCCAGGCCGGCCAGTTCCAGGGTTCCGCCGAAGCGCAGCTTGTCCCCCATGGGAGTGGCGGCCACCTTGGCCTCCGCCAGCATCAAGGGGACCCGCGGCGTGTTGGCGGGAGCCTTGACCGTCACGCTGTACCCCTTGGCGGGCTGAACGGGAACGTCCAGACCCACGGTTCGAGCCACTTGGGGAGACCAGGATCCGGCGGCGAGCACCACCTGTTCCGGCCGCAGGTCCCCTTTCGTGGTCACCACCCGCGTGACGCGTGTCCTGGAGGTTTTCATTTCCAGCACTTCGGTCCCGGTCCTCAAGACCGCCCCCGCGCGGCGGGCGGCATCCGCCATCTGGTGGACGAACCGGTGCGGGACCAGATGAGCGTCTTCGGGATAGTGGATTCCGGCGATGATGGACGGATGCACGTTCGGTTCCATCTCCCGCACCCGAACCGTGTCCAGCAGAGTCGATTCGAGACCGAACTCCCTCAGGAGCCGGGCTTCCGCCAGGGCTTTCGCCAGAAGCCGCTCGGACCGGAAGATCTGCAGCCAACCCTTCTGCCGGAAACCGAATTCCAGTTCTCCCCGGTCCGCCAGGTCCCGGTACAACTCCAGGCTGGCGTTGGAGAGATCCCGGAGAACGGGGATCCCCTTCCTCATGGGTCCGTCCCGCGAGGCCTGTTGAAACCACCAGAGCCAGCGCGCCAGGTCGAGGTCGAGACGGGGCTTGATGTAGAAGGGGCTGACCGGGTCCAGAAGCCATCGAAGGCCCTGGCTCAACACGCCCGGAGCGGCCAGAGGGACCGAGTGGCTGGGGACGATCAACCCGGAATTTCCGTAGGAACTCCCGGAACAGATCTCCCCCCTTTCCACCAGGGTAACGGCGCATCCCCGCTTGGCCAGGAAATAAGCGGAGCAGACGCCGATAACGCCGCCGCCGATGACGAGAACGTCGGTTTTCTCCGTCATCTGCTTCTCGCCTTCGATCTTGGACTCAACGCCCGGGCAACCTACACCCGGGACCGTGTCGAAACAAGCCCCACCACAGCGGATCATGAGAAGAGAGAGTGGCCGGGACCAGTTTCGTCCCGGGTTGCCTTTCGCCTCCCGATGCCTCAGACCCCGAATCCGCCGCCAGGGGGAAAGCTCCTTCAAGAGTCTCGACGCTGGTGCGCCGCGGATCAACCGCGGCCGCGATCATCCCGTCCACTGCCGGTTTGAGGGCGCCGAACAGGGCCCGGGGAACGGACGGAGGCGAGCAAACTCGCGTATCGGCGCAGGATTACACCATTTGTACACACGACAAGATCAAAAGGTCACCCCCAGTACACGTGGGTCGCGTAAGGTTGTGATTGTCGCTGTTTCCGCACGGGAGAAACCCATTTGTCCGGAGAGAAGAAGAAATCCGGTCAACGCAGAGGGGACTGGCTGGGCCGGAGTTCGCAGACACACGATGCCTAAGAGTCTGAACATCTTGCCCAATCCGGGTCTCAAGCCGGAGGTTACGGACTGTGCCCTCCTGGAAGGCAACGTGGAAGAGTGGATCGTCTGCTGTTCCCAGCGTTTCTTCCCGCTGGCCCGGCGGGTCGCCCGGGACGACAGCCTCGCTGAAGATGCTCTTCAGATCAGTTGGATCAAGATCCTCCAATCGATCAACCATGCGTATTTCGACGGTCCGAATGCCTGTCCCTGGGTGGGGAAGATCGTGGCCAACACAGCCAAAGATATCCGTCGTCAACAGCACCGACGGCGGGAAGTTCCCCTCTTCGAAGCCGGAGGTCCGGGTCGAACCCCGGAAGACCTGGCACATGAGAAGAAGCTGCTGGCCCTGTTGCGAGAGATGATCTCACTCCTGCCGGAGACCTACCGCCAAGTGATCGACTTGCGCGTGTACGAAGGCCTCTCCACCCGCCAGACAGCAGACCTCCTCCACGTCTCCAGCGGTAGTGTCCGCACACGTCTCTACCGCGCAACACGGCTCCTTCAACGAAAAATCGACGCCCGCCTGTAACAATTTCGTGGTTTGACCGTTGCTCAATACTTGACCCTTTGCAGTTTCTCGATGGCTCGCGGCAATTCGTCGGCCTCGAAATGAGGCCAGGGGAGGGATTTGCCTTCGCCGTCCACTGCTTCGACTCCGGAACCGGGACCCAGAACCTCCCCCACCCAGGTGGACTGAATGCCCCGGCCTCCCAATGCTTCCTGCAGCCGTTCGCACGAATCGGCCCGGCAAACGATGAGGAGGCTGCCGGAGCCGATGAGTCCCAGGGGATCGATGCCCAGCAGGCGGCAGATTCGGGCCGTCTCGGGGAAGACGGGAATCCGGTCGGCCCGGACCCGAATGCGATGCCGCCCGGCGCGAGTCAATTCGTCCAGGGCCGTCGCCGCTCCCCCTTCGGTCACGTCGTGGAGCGCCGAAACTCCTCCCGATTCCAGAACCGTCTCCGCCTCCTCCAGGATGCTGATTCCGGGGGAGAAGAGAAACTCCGCGCAACGGGAGACCTCAGCGGCTGGAACTCCCAGGCTTTCCAGGGCCGGACGGAATTCCCGGGCCAGGATGGCAGTCCCCTCCACCGCCAATGCCTTGGTCAACAGGACCCGATCGCCGGGGCGCATCCGGCGCTTGTCAACGAGCCGGCTCCGGGTGGCCGTTCCCACCATCTGCCCCACCGCCACCGGCTTGGTGACCGAGCCGGTGATCTCGGTGTGCCCTCCGCAGAGCGTCACGCCCAGCCGGCCGCACCAGTGCTGGAGGCTCGCCATGAGCCGATTGACCTGTTGGCCGGTGGTTCCCGGAGGGAAAAGGAGCGTCGTCAACAGCCAGCGGGGAGTGCCCCCGGACGTGGCCACGTCGTTGGCGTTGACCACCAGGGTGTAATACCCCATCTCGTCGGTGGCGAAGGTGATGGGGTCCGATTTCAGGATCAGGACCTCATCCTCCGGCCCCAAGGCCACGGCGGCCGTATCCTCTCCCACGCCGGGACCGATGAGAAGCGACGGATCACCCGGCTCCCGTTCACTCAGGATCCGGTGGAGCAAGTCGTTGGGGAGCTTACCCGGCGCCAAGGGAGACCGCTCGCGAACCAGGGCCCCCACCTCGGACAGATTCTCGGCCACGTAGTCCGGGGCCGGGGTCCCGGGCGGCTCCGTCCGGCCGTTGGTGAGGAAGACCGTGGGGGATCCGGCCCGGAGGCCGGCGTCGATGTCGAAGTGGAAATCTCCCACCACCAGGGTCTCGGCGGCACTGACTCCCATTTTCCCGGCCGCGAGCCGGATGCCATCGGGGTGCGGCTTGGGCAGGACATCATCGTCCCGGGAGATGATGACGTTGAAATCGGAGGGGCCGATGGTGGGAAAGTTTTCCAGCGCGCGGACGACCGCACTGCGGCTGTTCCGGCTCACGACGGCCAAGGGCAGCCCCCTCGCCTGCAGTTCCCCAATCAACTCCTCGGCGCCGTCATTGGGCCGCGACCGGGCCGCGCCCTCCATCTCGAAGCGGTCGAGGACACTCAAGCAGTGCCGGCGGCGATCCGGAGGCAGTCCCTGAATGTATTCCAATATGGGGGCACCCGCCGGACTCGCCAGTTCCTGCCGCAGTTGTTGGAAGTCGAGGGAACCCGGCCGGGTCAGAGTGCCGTCGAAATCGAAGAGGATCGCCCGGATGGTCCGAATCGGAGTGTCCTTCACTCGCCTGCACTACGGCGGGCCGCCGTCTCGCGATGAAGCCCCAAGGGATGCCGCCTCGCGAATTCGAAGACGGCCTCCATTCTTCGGCCGATGGCCAAAAGTTCCGCCTCCCGGTTCGGGGGCGCCACCAACTGCAGGCCCAGCGGAAGTCCCGCCGGTGAGAGGCCAAAGGGCAGAGTCAGCGTGGGCAGTCCCGTGTAGGTCCAGATCAGGCTGAAGCGAGGGTCTCCGGTGGCGTCGATTCCGGCCGGCGCCGCTCCCGGCGCCGAGGGGCACAAGAGGACATGGAACTCGTCGAAGAGGCGTCCGATCTCCGCCCGGACCCGTTGCCGGTGGCTCCGGATCCGCTCCGATTCCGCCGCCGTGACCCTGGCGCCGCGCTCAATCAGGGCGCTCAATTTGGGCGGATAGGAATCTCCAAAGACCCGGTACAAGCCACCGTGCACCACCGACGCTTCGGCCGCCACCAGCGTCCAGTGGTTGCCGTGGGCCTCCTCGCAGCAGGAGGGCAGCTCGGCGGAAGACACTTGGAATCCCGACGATTCCAGCCGGAGTCCCGCCTTCGCCAATGCCGATAGCATCTCCGGATCGGCGGCTTCCACCTTCTGATCGGGCAGCAGGCCGACCCGGATCGGCGCCGGCGCCGGCGCCGGCGACTCTGCCGTCAGGGCCTGGTATGCCGCCGAAGCATCGGAGACGTCGGCCGTGAAGAACCCGAGGGTGTCGAAGCTGGGAGCGAAGGGGAAAACGCCTTCGATGGGAATCCGGCCAAAGGACGGCTTCAGGCCCACGACCCCGCAATAGCTGGCGGGCCGGTTGACGGAGGCGACGGTCTGACTTCCCAATCCCAGGCGAATCATCCCGCAGGCGACGGCGGCGGCCGAGCCGCTGCTGGACCCGCCCGGCGTGTGATCCGGGTTCCAGGGGTTTCCGGTGGGTCCGGGATCGAAGTAGGCGAAGGTGGTGGTCACCGTCTTGCTGAGGACGAAGGCGCCGCAGGCCCGGAGGGTTTCGACCACGGCGGCATCCCGGGCGGCGGGGCGCCAGGGAATGAAGCCGGCGTTGGAACGCGTCGCCATGCCCTCCACGTCCACGATGTCCTTCACACCCAAGGACCATCCGGCCAACGGGCCCGATCCGGCCTGGGCGAAGCGGTTTCGGGCGGCCGGCTCATCCCAATCCACCAGCGCCTGCACGCGCGGCTCCCAGGCCCGAACTGCCTCCAGACGGGATTCAAACTCCTTCGGATCACTGCCCAATGTCATGGCACTCGCTCCAATCGAATCCATAGTCGAAATCCGGGCAACAGTATGCCCGGGTCCCGCACCCTGCGCTACCGCCATCCTTTCCTGTGAGAAGCGGTTGACTCTGCCTTGGACCGAATCGATTCCACCAGCCAAGAGTCCAGCACGAGTTGGCCGACATGGTAGAGCACACACGGAATGGGAACGAGACCGAAGCCGGGGAGGAACTCCGAGGAGACGTACAGGGCCGCCGGCAAAGTCTTCTGGGAACCGCAAAAAAGGAGTGCCGTCCCATCCTCACGATTCCAACCCAGGACTCGCCCCAGGGTCCAGCACAAAGCCGCGGCGGCACCGTGAACCGCGACGGTGAGCAAGCTGACGGCGGCCAACTCCAGACTGGACATCTTGCCCATTCCCGTTTCCACGCCGGTGACTCCGGACACGACTGCGCCGGACACGGCCAAGAGAATCAGGGCCCGGGAAGCGTTCGACAGAATCCCGGCGTTTCGCTGGACAACTTGAACCACGGAGCCGGTGAGGCGCAGTCCCTGACCCAACACCAACGGCGTCAGAACCACCAGTGCGAATCCCGCCATCATCTCTTCCAGGCTCAAGGTCATGAAGGTCCCGATGGTGAGGAACAGGATCAGCGGGGTGAAGAGAAAACCCAGACCATTGCTGGCCACGACCATCAGCAGAGCCAGGGCGGCATTGCCCCGCGCCATGCGGGTCCAGATGATGCTGGAGGCCAGGGTGGTGGGCATGGCGGTGATCACCAGGACACCCAGGGCCAGGCTCTGGTTGGTCTCCAGCAGGATTCTTGACGCACCGAAACCGAGGATCGCCACGACCCCATAGCCGATGAGCGCACCCGAAAGGACCCGCCCCGGACGTCGCAGGGAGTTGAGGATTCTCCGACCGTCCAGCGTCAGGCCGTTGATCAGCATGACCGCGGCCACGTTCCAGCCCGGATCGACGAGCGCATGGAGCGGACGGAGGACCTCGGGCCAATAGACGGGGACGGCGACGGCAAACGCCAACGCCAGCAGGAACCAGTGCCGGGCCAGGAAGGGCGGGGTGGTCCAGCTACCCACCCAGGTAGAGTTCCGTGGGATGGGAATTGAGCTGCTGGGGACCGTTTTCCGTCAGCCAGTAGGTATTCTCGATCCGGAGGCCCCCCTGCAGTTGCGGGTTGTAGAAACCGGGCTCGATGGAGATGACGTCGCCGAGTCGAAGGACGTGGTGGCTGCCGGGCACCAGGCGCGGGTTCTCGTGCCCCCCCATACCGACTCCGTGGCCGAGATGATGCCAGAAGGTGCCGGCGGAGAGCGGGTCGCGCTCCAGGAACGCGCGAATCGTCTCATACGCCTCCCGCGCCGGCCGGCCCGGCTCCAGCAGGCTCTCGGCCAGTTCCAGCGCCGCCGTGACGATCTCCCATCCCCGCTGCTGAAGGTCCGAGGGAGGCCCGACGGTGAGGCTCCTGCAGAGGTCGGCGCCATATCCCCAGCACTCGGGGAAGAGATCGTAGGGGCTGAGGTCCCCCGCCTCCAACGTCCGGTCGATGGGAGGTCCGCCGCTGGTGGTGCTGCGGGGTCCCGTGGCGAAATCGCCGCCGACCCGGATGGGCTCGCCGGCATTGTCGATCATGGCGGAAACGATCTCGATGTAGACCTCCAACTCCGAGCGGCCCGGAGACAGCACCTCCCGCGCCCGGACATAGCCCGCCTCGGCCACGGCCGCGATTCGCTTCAGGACCACGATCTCGTCCGGGTCCCGCCGGCGCCTCAGATCGTCCAGCTCCGGAGAGACGTCCCGCACCGTCGAAGCCGGGAAGAGGTCTCCCAGCAACTCCAACACCAACCCGTTCGACGCCTCCTTGTCGGTCCCGATGGAAGGGGCCGAGCGGCCCTTGAGCCTGGGGACCAGGGCATCCACGGCTTCCTTCCAGGGCCGGTCCAGGACCCGTTTGGCCGAATAGCTCGCGAAGGGCACCACCTCGGCCCGGGCGGGGGCCTGCTGGGAATCGGTGGCCAGGAGCGGAGTCCCCTGCCGTTCGATCCAGAGCAGGACCGGATGACCGGGATCGACCACCACGGACTGGAGGTGCCGGACGTTCCTCGAGTCGGTGAGCAGGAGGGCATCCCACTTCCGCTCCTCCATCAACCGCCGGACCCGCCCCAGGCGTCCGATGCAACCTTCCGTCGTCAACATGGTGTCAGGCAGGTCATTGTATCGGAGCCGGTTTCAAAAGTCGCCGGAGCATTCGACCCGGCCTTGCTCCGCTTCGGACCGAAGAGGGCACCCACGAGGGGTGCCCGACATTGGATTGTCTGGAGCGCCCGCAAGGGGCACCCCTACCAAATGTTTTTGGGCTGCTATAGACTCGGCTGCCGTCATGCCCGAGAAAATGGTCGCGGTCCGCAAGATGGAGCCGGGGAGAGGTTTCGACGTGGTGGAGGTGCCGCTTCCGGAGCTGGAGCGGGACCAGGTCCTGGTCGGCGTCGAGGCGGCCAGCATCTGCGGGACGGATCTCCACATCTGGAATTGGGACGACTGGAGCGCGCAACGGATCCGGCCCCCGTTGACCCTGGGCCACGAATTCTCGGGAACCGTCGTGGAGGTGGGAAAGGGGGTGAGCCGGGTGCGGGTGGGAGACTACGTCTCCGCCGAGAGCCACATCACCTGCGGCATGTGTTTCCAGTGCCGGACCGGCCAGGCCCACATGTGTCCCTCGACTCGAATTCTCGGCATCGCCATGGACGGGGCCTTTGCGGAATACGTGGCGGTTCCGGAGAAGGTGATCTGGCAGAACGACCGCTCTAAGTTGTCTCCAGAGGTCGCCAGCCTGCAGGAGCCGTTCGGCAACGCCGTCTTCGCCACCAACGCCCATGACTTGTCGGGCCAGAGCGTCGCCATACTGGGGTGCGGCGCCATCGGCCTGTTTTCCGCGGGGATTGCCCGCGCCTCGGGGGCAGCCCGCATCCTGGGCGTCGACCTGAACGACTATCGCCTGGGTCTGGCCCGGAAGATGGGGGCCCACCGGGTCCTGAACGCCACCGGAGCCGGCGGCGCGCAGGGGATCGCCGATTGGCTGGTCCGCAACAATGACGGGCTGGGCGTCGACATCGTCCTGGAGATGAGCGGGGCGCCGTCGGCCATCGACGCCGCCTTTCGCGGCGTCCGGAACGGGGGGCGGGTCACCCTGTTCGGCATCCCCTCGAATCCGGTGCAGATCGACGTCGCCGAACAGATGATCTTCAAGAACCTGACGGTCCTGGCGCTTCACGGACGCCGTATCTTCGATACCTGGTACCGCACCCGGTGGCTGTTGGAAAGCGGGGTCGTGGACCTCAGGCCGCTCATTACGCGGCAGTTGGGGCTGGAGGACATCCACCAGGCCATGGAATTGCTGGCCAGCGGCGAAGCCTGCAAGATCATCCTGCGTCCCGGCGCCGATTACTCCCACTTCTCCGCCGCCTCGGTCCAGGAAACGTCCGAGACCACCGCCGCGAGAGGTGCGATACACCTTTAGCTTCCCCTTCCAACGGAGACCCCATGCCCTATCAAGCGGTGAAATCCTGGCTGGAAGGCGAGCTCCAGGAAATCCGGGACTCGGGCCTCTACAAGAACGAACAGGTCATCCTCACGCCTCAGGAGCCGCGCGTCCGGACCCGGGACGGAGAGGTCATCAACTTCTGCGCCAACAACTACCTGGGCCTGGCCCATCACCCCGAGATCGTGGCCGCGGCCCGGGAAGGCCTGGACAGCCACGGCTTCGGAATGGCTTCAGTCCGTTTCATCTGCGGGACTCAGGACATCCACAAGGAACTGGAGGAGGCGCTCTCCCGATTCCTGGGGACTGAGGACACGATCCTCTACACCTCCTGCTTCGACGCCAATGCCGGCCTTTTCGAGACCCTGCTGGGACCTGAGGACGCCATTCTCAGCGACGCCCTCAATCACGCCAGCATCATCGACGGAATCCGCCTCTGCCGGGCCCGGAGAAAGGTCTTCGTTCACAGCGACATGGAAGACCTGGAGCGCAAGCTCGAGGAGACCCGGGACTGCCGCTTTCGCCTCATCGCCACCGACGGCGTCTTCAGCATGCAGGGCGACCTGGGACGCCTGGCGGAAATCTGCGACCTGGCCCGCGCCCATCAGGCGCTGGTGATGGTGGACGATTCCCACGCCACCGGCTTTCTGGGGGCCACCGGGCGCGGGACCCCCGAGGAGTTGGGGGTAATGGACCGGGTCGACATCGTCACGGGCACCCTGGGGAAGGCCCTGGGAGGAGCCTCCGGCGGATTCACCTCGGGCCGCAAGGAGATCATCCGTTATCTGCGCCAGCGCTCCCGGCCCTACCTGTTCTCCAACACGGTGGCGCCCCCCATCGTCGCCGCCGCTCTCAAGGCGCTGGAACTGATCCAGCAGGACGACAGCCTGCGCCGGACCCTGCATGAGAACACCCGCTATTTCCGGACGGGCCTGGCCCGGCTGGGCTTCGAAGTCATCGAGGGCAGCCATCCCATCGTTCCCATCATGATCCGGGACGAGGTCAGGACGGTTCGGGTGGCCCGCGCGGTCAACGCCCGCGGCATTTTCGTCGTCGGTTTCAGCTTTCCGGTGGTCCCGCGGGGAGAGGCGCGAATCCGGGTCCAGCTTTCCGCGGCCCATACGCGCCAGGATTTGGACCGGGCCCTGGCCGCGTTCCGCGAAGCGGGCGTGGAAACCGGGCTGTTGCAGGACTGATGGCTCTCGAACCGGAAGGAAAGGTCGCGCTGATCACGGGCGCCGCCCAGGGAATGGGCAGGGCCGTGGCGGAGAGAATGGCCTCCGCAGGCGCGCGGCTGGTGCTCAACGACCGGAATCCGCAAACCCTTCGGGCTACGGCCACCGCCTTGGAGGGGAAGGCTGCCGGGGTGGAGGCCGTGGCCGGCGACGTCTCGTCCGCCGGCGACGTCTCCCGCATGGTGGCGCTGGCGCTGGAACGCTTCGGAGCGGTCCACGTCCTGGTCAACAACGCCGGGGTCCTGAGGCCGACGCCGGTCATCGAGATCGAAGAAGAGGAATGGGACCGGGTCGTCGACGTCAACCTCAAGGGCACCTACCTCTGCTCAAGGGCCGTGCTGCCCGCCATGCGCCGGGAAGGATGGGGGCGGATCGTCAATTTTTCGTCCACGGCGGGCAAGAGCGTCAGCACCCTCGGCGGCGCCCATTACACGGCCGCCAAAGCCGGTGTCCTGGGATTCACCCGGCACCTGGCCAAGGAAGAGGCCCCGTACGGCATTACCGTCAATGCGGTCTGTCCCGGACTCATCGACACCGAGATGGTGCGGGACACCATCGATCCGGAGCGCATGCGATCCTACGCCCGGAGCTTCCCCATTTCCCGTCTGGGGAGGCCCGGCGAGGTCGCCGACCTGGTGGCCTTCCTGGCCTCGGATCGAGCGGCCTACATCACCGGGGCTTCACTGGACATCAACGGGGGAGACCTGATGATCTGACTCTCGGGAGACTCGAAATGAAGATGACCTGGGAACAAAGAGACTACGACCTCGAATTCTTTCACCGGGAACTGGATTCGTTCGTTCCCGACACGATCTTCGACGCCCACGCCCACCTCTACGAGTTGTGGCACTGGAAGGTCCAGACGGCGTTGGCCGTGGGTCCCCACAAGGCGACCCTGGAGGTGTTTCAGGAGCAGATCCAGTGGATCACCCCGGGCCGGGAGACCCACGGACTCTTCTTCGGAGGCGGCCTCTACGAGCAGACCTACCGCGCCTCCAATGAGTTCCTGGCCCGGGAGGCCGCCAAGGATCCCAAGTCGCGAGGACAGTTGATCGTCTCTCCCCGGCAGGACCCGGAGGAAGTGCGGCAGGAAGTGCGGCGCCTCTCCATGGTGGGTCTCAAGGTCTATCACCTCTTCGTCGAAGACAGGCCCTCGTCCCAGGACGCGGAGATCGAGGAGTTCCTGACCGAGGAGCATGTGCGCATCGCCCATGAGGAAGGGCTCAGCGTGACGTTGCACATGGTGAAGCCCCGGTCTCTCGCGGATCCGGCCAATCAGGCCAAGATCCGGTACTACTGTGAAAACTACCCCAACATGCGGTTGATCCTGGCCCATGCCGCCCGGAGCTTCAATCCGCACCACACCATCGAGGGGATCCATACGCTGAAGGGAATTCCCAACGTCTGGTTCGACACCTCGGCCGTCACCGAGGCCGGCGCTTTCGAGGCCATCGTGGACACCTTCGGCCACGAACGGCTGCTCTGGGGATCCGACTACCCCATCAGCCATTTTCGAGGCCGTTGCGTCGGAATCGGAGACCAGTTCCTGTGGCTCTACGAGGACACGTTCGACTGGAAACGAATCTCTCACGTCGAGATCCAGCCCTACCTGGTCGGCATGGAGTCCCTGCGGGCCGTGAAGTTGGCCGCCATGCGGCTGCGGCTCTCCGATTCACAGGTCGAGGACGTTTTCTGCAACAATGGGCTGAAGTTGTTCGATCTCGATTAGCGGTCCGGCGGCGAGTCTGAAGGAGGGCATGACCGACCGGGAGATCTTGGAGAAGCTCGAGGAACTGCTGGCCCGTCTGGAGATCGGCCTGGTGCGGGAGCAGGGGGATTTTTCGGGCGGCCTGTGCCGAATCGGTGGGGAGAATCGATTTATTCTGAACCGGGCGCTGCCCCTGCCGCAGCAGATCGGGATCCTCTGCCGCGGCCTGGCGACAGTGGACCTTTCCCGGGTCTACGTTCTGCCCGTGCTGCGGGAGATGATTCAGGCCGCCGCTCCGCCGGGTCCGGCTCTTGACCGTCCCTCTTAGTCCGGGGCGCCGCGCCGAAAGGAGATCATGGTGAATATTCGACCGAACAGGATAAAGCAGAAGCTGGCTGCCGGCGAAAACGTATATGTGATCGGCGGGTTGGGCAGCCCCGACCAGATCGACCAGTTTGGAACCGCGGGTTTCGACGGGGTCTGGCTGGAGGCCGAGCACGGCTCGGTGGACTTCGCGGACATACCCGACCTGACCCGTGCCTGCGACATCTGGGGAATGACCTCGATCCTGCGGGTCAACCGGAACGTCCAGTCCATCATCTACCGGGGGTTGGACCGGGGTGTCCAGGGAATCGTCGTACCCCACGTCAACACCCGGGAAGAAGCCGAGAACGTGGTCCAAGGCGGGAAGTTCGCACCCATCGGCCAGAGGGGGCTCTACGTCAGCCGTCAGGGCTACGGCGTCCCCGACTACTTCGATGTCGCCAACGATCAGATCCTGCTCATGGTGCTGATCGAGGATATCGTGGCTGTCCGGAACCTGGACGAGATCCTCAAGGTGGACCACATCGACGTCTTCTTCGTGGCCCCCAGCGATCTGGCCGCCTCCATGGGCCTCATCGGGCAACTCGACCATCCCCAGGTGCAGAAGACCATCGACGACGCCCTGGCGCGAATCCAGAAGGGCGGGCGGGTTGCGGGCACCCTGGCCAGAAACGACACCGTTGCCCGGTACGCCGCCGCGGGCGTCCGCGTGTTCCTGACCCAGCCCTCTCCCTGGATCGAGGCCGGCGCCAAGGAATTTTTGCGGCTCGGCGCGCCGCCGGCGTGAGTTTGCCCGCGAGGCGATGCCGGCGCAGGGCAGCGACGATCGACTATCATGGAACGGCCGTGCTAGGCGGGGTGTTAGCGGTACCCTGATTCCCTGGCTGCCAGGGAGGACTCGCAAGCCGCTGCAGCGAGGCTGACGACTCCGCTGAGGGTCGCCCCCGGTGAGCCACTCCGTTTCGCGGCGCGGTGCTGAACGTGGGGTCCTCCACAACGGGCGCCCGTGAACCTGGTCAGGTCCGGAAGGAAGCAGCCATAAGCGGGAAAGCGCGTGTGTCGGAGGGTTGCTCGACGGGAGCCGCGCGCGCGTTTCGGACCTCAGCGGAAGACTCGAAGCGGAGTGCACGGCCAGCCGGTACCGTCCCGACAGGAGGAATCTCGAGACCCGCCAACCGAGGGTCCGGGTCGTGAACGAGACTTTCCATGACCGAAGTGGATTCAGCAACCCGGTTCAGAGTCCTTCACGGTTCGGCTTCCTTGAGCCCCGGCGAACCGGTGGTGGCCGGATCCATGGGAACCTGGCGGATCCGCTACCGGGTGGGAAAATACGGCATCGACGACGGAGGAAGAATCCGTGTCGTCAGGCGTTTCGTGAGCGACTGGGGCACCCCCCAGACGGAACGGCCCGACCAGGCCGACTTCCTGACGGTCTCCACCTCGGGCAGTGCGCGGGTCGCGGTCTCTTGTGATCCGCAGGCCCACGTTCGCCCCTGGCAGAAGTCCATGACCGTTTCCGTGAAGGACGGATACCTTCGGGAGGGAGATACGGTCACGCTGGTCCTGGGCGACACCTCGGCAGGCGGTCCGGGTTCCCGGGCGCAGACCTTCTGCGAGCCCCGTTTCGAGTTCAAGGTCCTGGTGGACTGCTTCGGAACGGGCTCGTTCGTGGAGTTGGAGCCGGCCGGCAGCTTCTCAATCGTGGGCGGCCCGGGGGCCGAGATCCAGTTGATCGTGCCCACCGACGTGGTCCTGGGCATCCCCTTTCGAGTTTCGATTCGTGTCCTGGACCAATGGGGAAACCCGGCGGACCGCTACCAGGGGGTGCTGGAGGCCGGCGGCAGTGCGAAACTCTTCTACGGCCTGCCTTCCCGTTTGACTCTCCGCCGCACCGACCACGGAATTCTCCGTCTGGACGGCATCCTGGCCCGGGAGCCGGGTATCTATCGCATCGAGGCGGAGGACCGGAAACACGGCTTGAAGGCCGTCAGCAACCCGCTCTTCGTGAAACCGCACCAGCCCCCGCGGCGCCGGTTCTGGGGAGACCTCCATGGCCAGAGCGAAGAGACGGTGGGGACCCTGACGGTCGGCGAATATTTCTCGTTCGCCCGCAACCAGGCGTTGGTGGACTTCGCGGGCCATCAGGGAAACTGCTTCCAGATCACTCCGCAGGTCTGGGACCGAATCCGCGAAGCGGTCAGGAGCTTCAACGAGCCGGGGCGGTTCGTCACCTTTCTGGGCTACGAGTGGTCGGGTCTGACGGCCGGCGGCGGCGACCGGAACGTCTATTTTCGCGGCGGCGACGGGCCTCTGCACCGGGCCAGCCGCTGCCTGATCGCGCCGGCCAACCAGGATGAAGACTCCGAATGCTATCCCGTGACGGAGCTCTACCAGCAGTTGGGAGGACGGGACGACGTCCTTCTGGTTCCCCACGTGGGCGGCCGTTGGGCGGACCTGGACTCGTTCGATCCCGGTCTGGAGCCGCTGGTGGAGATCTACTCTTCCTGGGGTGAATTCGAATGGCTTCTGAAGGACGCGTTCGATCGCGGTCTCAGAGTCGGGATCAGTTGCGGCAGCGACGACCACAAGGGCCGGCCCGGCGCCAGCTATCCGGGGGCCGGCACCTTTGGAGTCCAGGGTGGATTGCTCTGCGTCTGGGCTTTTGAACTGACTCGCGAGAGCCTCTGGGAAGCCCTTCGCCAACGCCGCTGCTACGGCACGACGGGAGCCCGCATCGCGCTGGAGTTCGAGACCTCCGGCGGCGTTCCCATGGGAGGCGAGGAACGCTCGCCGGGACGTCCCAGCTTTCGGGTGCGCGTCGAAGGCACCGGCGACCTGGAGCGCATCGAATTGCGCCGGGGAACGGACTGCGTGGACGCTCTCCCCCGGGGCCCCGGGATTCCCTGCTCGTCCGATACCGTCCGGATCGCCTGGTCGGGCGCCAGAAACCGCGGCCGCGACCGGGCCGCTTGCTGGGACGGCGCCGTGGAGGCCGTGGGAACCCGAATCGTCGAGGCCAGTGGCTACGCCTTCGACTCCCCGTCAGAAGGGATCCGCGAGGCCGGACCGCACCGCGTCACCTGGGAATCGGTGACCAGCGGCGATGCCGACGGCATCCTGTTGAAGCTGGATCCCGCCGACTCCGGCGCGCTCCGTTTCCATACCGGCCGAGTGCAATTCGACATCGACCTGGAGAAGTTGACGGACGTTCCCGTGACCTGGCCGGCCGGGGGATTGGACCTGAAGGTTCAGGCCCAGCGCGAGCCCCTGGGGCTGGGCCGGAGCGTGGAGGCCGAGTTGAAGGACCCGGCCGTACCCCCCGGACCAACACCCTATTACGTCATGGTGCTCCAAAAGGACGGCGCCAAGGCCTGGGCCTCCCCCATCTGGGTCACCCCCGGTCCGTAGCCTTCTCCCGCCGCCTGCTCCCGGACTCCGATTCCTCCTCGACGGCGACATGGAGAAATCGGGAAGCGTCACCGCGGTTGCATAGACTAGCCGCATGACCAATCGGGCTCTCATCGCTCCACCGACCGCGGATTCCCCGCCTCCGGGTCGCATCCGGCGGCGCCGCTCCGCAACCCGCCGTCTGGGTCTCTCCATCAGCGCCGGGTGGATCGCTCTGCTGTTGGCCTGCTCGCCGGAAAGCCGCCTGGACGCCGCCACCGACATCACACTGTTCGGGGCCTGGGCTCCGGGTGGAAATTTGGCGGCCATCGACGTGCGGGATTTTGGCGGATTCGGCGCAACCTTCGAGAGGTACTTCGCCGTCATCGGCTTCGAGAACACCTTTACCTACTACAATCGGCCCGCGGACCTCACGGGGGCCGGCAATGCCGGCTTCGCCCTGACCAGCGGCCTGACTCTGAACATCCCCATCTCCGGAAAATTCGCTTACATCGCCGCCGGAGGCGGGCTCTTCCGCAAACAGAGCTCCTCGCCACTGGACCAGGGGACAAGTTTCCTGAGCAACTTCGGCGGCGGCGTCAAGCTGCGCAAGCTCGCAGGCGCCCTGGGCGTGCGAGTCGATTACAGGCGCTGCCGAATCTCCAACGTCCGGGGACTGGCCTACGGATTCAACCAGGTATCCGGTGGCCTGATGGTGAGCTTCGACTGATGGCGAACCAGGACCTGCCCGAATTCCTCCAGCGAGTGGTCGAGCGCTACCCACAGGTGTGGGACGACTACGGCCGGCTCAGCCGGACGGTCGGCGAGGTCGAGGGCCTCGACGTCCGTTCTCAACGCCTGGTCAAATTGGGGATCGCCATCGGCGCCGGACGAAGGGGAGCCGTCCACTCCCATGCCCGCAAGTGCAGAAAGGCAGGCCTGAGCAACGCCGAGATCTACCACGCCGCCCTCCTGGCCATCACCACCACAGGCTGGTCCGGAGGCATTGCCGCACTCTCCTGGATCAACGACGAACTCGGCGAACTCTGATCGTCGTCGTTGCGGACGAGACGGCGGAAGAGGGTGCCCACAAGGGGAAGAGGGTGCCCACAAGGGGCACCCCTACGGTTTCTCCCGCGTGTGCGGACGGGAGCCGGTCTGCCCTGGCGGCGGGCCGGATGTCAGGGTTTCCCGCGCGTGTGCGGACGGGAGACAACGTCATGAAACCGCATGGCGGGGCGGTCGATCCCTCGTGTGCGGGCGGGAGGGACCGGTGCAAGACGTTCCGGGCGGATCGGGCTAGTGAACCGTTTCGGCAAGGCGGCCTTCCAATTCGGGCCGCAACTCCACCATTCGTTTTTCGATGGCCTCGCGAATCCTGTAGCTGGCCGCCGCCATGGCGTCGAGCAGACGATCCAGGTTGGTGCTCTGTTCCAACTCCCGGGTGTCCCCCTGATTGAGCGTCACCAGCATCTGTGTCACCACCGCCATCAAACGGGCCAATAGAAGGCCCAGTTGCGGTTCCAGGACATCCGGGTCGACTCCACGCTGGTCCAGCCTGCGGAGCCAGCGCAGATTCCCGTCCAGAATCCAGAGCGCCTGGAAACGATAGCGGCCGGCGGTCCGGTCCCGGCCCGGATCGTACTCCTTCTTGATCCGATGCCAGAGGGACATCACCAATCGCTCCAACTCCTGAGGGTCCCGGTCCGGCCTGGCCCGGCGGCCCTCCAACACCCGCCGCACTACCGCGTCGGGGCTGGAGCCGCCCCGATAGAGCTCGTCCTTGACATAGGCTTCGACCTCAGGACCTCTCAGGGCCAAGCCCATGGACAGAAGAGCCTTGTTCAGGACGCTGTACGAATCGGATTGAGACGAGCCTGCGCTTCGGGTCTCGGGAATCGGAATCTGGTCAGTCGCCATACTATTCGTCAACTCCGGCCTCGCCTCTCCCGCAGCCAATCATACGCTCGGCCGGTGACGACTCCGGAAAGGCTCCTCTTCCTTCACCCGTTCTCTTCACGGTAGACTTCACGCTGGATGAACCAGGAGACCTCCAACCCAGCTCCGGCGCCGGACAACGACCAGTTGGAGCGGCAGAGAAAGGTGGCCGAAGCGCTTGGCGTGCCGGTCTGCAGGCGCCATATCTTCCTCTGCTGCGACCAGGCCAAGCCCAAATGCGCCGACCGCCAGCGGACCTTGGAGGCCTGGCAATACCTGAAGCGGCGCCTCAAGGAACTGGGGCTCTCGGAGCAGGGGGGAATTTACCGCACGAAGGCAGACTGCCTCAGAATCTGCATGGACGGCCCCATGGCCGTGGTCTATCCGGAGGGAGCCTGGTACCGGCGTTGCGACCCACCGGTTCTGGAACGAATAATCCGGGAACACCTGGTCGGCGGGCGTCTGGTCCGCGAGCATCTCATCATCGAACACGTCCTGGACCCGGGCTGAGGCGGGGAGGAACGGAGCCGGAAATCATGCATCGAGAAGCGGGCCTTGAAAAGACGATGGCGGCGGTTGCTCTGCTTCTCTGCGGGGGCGTCCTGCTGGCTCAGGAGTCCGCGGCGACGACTCCCCACGCAGTGGCGCGGGACACGCTGCGCGGACTGAACGGCGTGCATGTCGTGGTGGAGGACCTCCGGCCCGGCGCGGTGGACGACGGCCTGTCCAAGGAAGCCATCGAGGAGGGAGTCGTCCAACGGTTGTGGGATGCCGGCATCCGGGTCCTGATGGAAGACCAGTGGACCATCGCATCAGGCGCCCCGTACCTCTACCTGAACGTCAACACCGTGAAGAGCAAGGACCTCTATGTCTACGCCGTCGACCTGCAGTTGAACCAGAACGTGAGGCTGGAACGGCTTCCAAACGTCGTCGTGGCGGCCACGACCTGGACTACGGGGTGCCGAGTCGGCGCCGTATCGGCCGACTCGGTGCGGGTGCTGGCCCAGGTGGCCGCCCAGTCGGTGGATCGGTTCATCGAGGACTACCGGAGGGCCAACTCGGCGGAATAGCCCGCACCCGGCAATCTTTTCCGGCTGCCTACTTTTCGGCGCCGGCGTCTTTCAGCGCCCGCACGGCACCGACATGGCCTCGTTGCGCGGCCATCATCATGGCGGTCTGTCCGTTCTCGGCCCGGGCGTGCAGCTTGGCGCCGGCCGCCGCCAGCGCCTTCACGGTAGCCGGATCGTCCTTGCTGGCGGCGACCATGAGTGCCGTCATCCGATGTTCGGCCCGGGCGTTGACATCGGCGCCCGCATCCAGCAGCACCTTGACCAGTTCGGCGTACATTCCGGCCGCCGCCCACATCAGGGGGGTCTGCCCACTGTGGTCCTTTTCCTTCACTTTGGCCCCCCGGGCGATCAGTGCGGTGACCAGGGACGCGCGTCCCGCCACACAGGACCACATGAGCGGCGTCAGGCCATGCTTGTCCTTGTAGTTGACCTCGATGTCCGGATGGGTGAGCAGGGCCAGGCCAAGGGGCGAGAAGCCTTTCTCAATAGCCAGGAGCAGAGCCCGTTCGTTTTTCTTGTTCCGGGCGTTGACATCGGCGCCGGCCGCCAGCAGAGCCTGGGCCGCCACGATGAAACCCCTGCGGGAGGCCTCCAGTAGAGGGGTATTCCTGTTCCGGTCCGGCGTATCGGGATCGGCGCCGGCCGCCAGCAGGGACTGGACCGACTTCACATCCCCCATTTCCACCGCCAGGAGAAGGGGAGTCCTTTTCTCCTTGTCTCTCTTCTCGAAATCGGCGCCCGCCTGAATCAGAGCGTGGACGGCGTCTCCCTCGCCGCTGGCCGCGGCTATCATGACCGGCGTCCGGCCGTCTCTATCCGGAGCGTCGGCGTCGCCGCCCGCCATCAGGAGAGCTTGCACCATGGCGGCGTCGCCGCGCGAAGCGGCGAAATGCAGGGCAGTCTCACTCCGCCTGTTCCGGACCCTGGCATCGGCGCCGGCCGCCAGCAGGGCTCGAACCGTAGCGGCGTCGCCGGTCTCGGCCGCGCCCAGCAAGGGGGCCGTCCCCCCAGGTCCCCCCAGGTTCACGTCGGCGCCCGCGGCCAGCAAAGCCTGAACCGTGGATGAGGCTCCGCCTTCCGCGGCCAATTGGAGCGGCCGCCGCTGCTGCCGGTCTTCCACCGTCGTGGCGGCCCCCTTCATCAGAAGCGCCTGAGTGATTGTGGCGTCACCCCTTTCCGCCGCCACCAACAGGGGCGTCCTTCCTTCGCGATCAGCCAGATTCGGATCGGCACCCCGGAGCAGCAAGGTCCAGATGGCATTCAAGTCGCCCCGGTCCACCGCTACCAGCAGCAGGGACCGGCCTCGCTCGTCGATGGAATTGACGTTGGCGACGCCTCCAATTAGTCTCTCGAAGGTCTCGACATCCCCCCTCTCGATGGCATCGACCAAGGTCCGCTGGTCAGATTCGGGGGCGCTGTAGGCGACGGCAAAAAGGAATCCGGGGAGCGCGATCCAGATGATCCGTGTGAGCAACTTCCGCATCATATCCGGGCGTCCCGCCGGCCGGTTTCGGGAGTGACAAACTCGGAGCCGTGAGACCAAGAATAGCATAGTGTTTTCCCGGCGCCCGCAGAGGGTCCCGGGCGGAGGCGGGACGGCGCCCGGATTCGCGGAGCGGTCCCGCGACGAATGCTTCAACGGTACTCCAGAACAGGAACATTGAGATGAAGAGAAGAGATTTCGTCAAAGCCTCGCTAAGTCTGCCGGGCGCCGGTCTGGCGGCGGTTCCGGCGGCGGTTGGCCAGGGCCTGGAGCCGGCGTCGCGGCCCCGGCCCGGGATCCTGGCGCTGGCGGGACAAAAACAGCTTTTTCTTGACGATTGGATGATCGAGGAGGCGAACCGGATTTCCCGCTTCATGTACCGCCCCTGGAAATATCCGGGGAATCCCGTCCTGCAGCGGGACCGGCCCTGGGAAATGGGGGATATCGCCGGGTATTTTCGCGGAGTTCAAATCTTTGGCCAAAGCGTCACCTATGACGAAGAGGAACGGATCTTCAAGATGTGGTATCTGCCGTGGGGTTTCCGGGACGGGAGCCGCCTCTGGTGCTACGCCGTCTCTCAAGACGGCTACAACTGGGAGAAGCCTGAACTGGGCATCTACGACTTCCAGGGATCCAAACAGAACAACATCATGGCCAGTTTCGGGGATCCCAACTACTTCAACGTCATCAAGGATCCACACGACCCCGATCCCCAGCGGCGCTACAAGGCCTTGGGCGAACAGGAGGGCCCGGTTCCCAACCACACCGGTGGCGCCGCGGTGGCCTTTTCTCCCGACGGCCTGCACTGGACTCCCTGGCCCGGGAACCCGGTGATCCGCCACGGGGCCGACCTGGGCGACGCTCCCACTTTGATGGGGTGGGACCCGCTGCGAAAGAAACATGTCCTGTATCCCCGGCCCGGCCACCCCTTGGCCATGGAAATCCACGGCAACGGAGTCCATCGCCATATCCGCACCATCGGCTATTCCGAGAGTGACGATTTTATCCACTGGACACCCACGCGCATCATGCTGGCGCCGGACCGGCACGACCGGGTCGATTACCAGTACATGTGCTTCACCTCAGGGGTGACCGCAGGCATCTACGTCGGTTTTCTCTGGATGCATGAGACCCATGAGCAGGTGTGGGACATCTTCCTGATGACCAGCCGCGACGGATTCAACTGGAGCTGGGTGGATCGGAAGGTTCCTTTTCTGGGCCGGGGTGAGATCGGGAGCTACGACGCCGGGTACATGTCCCCTTCCGGACCCATCTTTCACGACGGCAAGATCTGGATCTACTACTGCGCCTTCAGCGGAGCCCACAGCTACCGGTCGAGCAAGCTGGGCTCCAAGAACAACATATCGATCGCCCTGGCGACACTTCCCGAAGATCGATGGCTGGGCCTGCTGGCCGGTCCTTTCCAGGGGACGATCCTCACCCGCCCCTTTACCTTTACCGGCTCGAAACTGATGCTGGACATCGATGCGTCGCTGCCCATGGAGCTCCCCAAGAGCTATCGCAACTTCGATGAATGCGAGGTTCGGGGGGCGTTGGTGGATCCGTCGGGAGGGAGCATCGAAGGCTTCTCGCTGGAGCAGTCGATTCCATTGCTGGAGAGCGGGCGCCAGGAGTTGCGCTGGCGTGACGCCCGGGTCTCCCGGTTGGAAGGCAAGCCGGTCCGATTGCGCCTGGCCATGCGGGCGGCGGCCCTCTACTCGCTCCAGTTCGTCTCCTGACGACAGGTCGTAGTAGACTTGGGCGCGAGGTCGGACTTGAGGACAACCAGATTCCTGATTACCGGCGGAGCCGGCTTCATCGGCTCCCACGTGGCGGATGCGCTGATCGCCCGGGGCGACCGTGTCGTCGTCGTGGACAACCTGTCCACGGGACGCCTCTCCAACATCCGGCACCTGCTGGACCATCCGCGATTTCAATTCGTTCGCGCCAACATCACCGACGAAATCGTGATGGATCGTCTCGCCTCCACCTCCAACGTCATACTCCATTTCGCGGCGGCCGTGGGCGTCCAGCTCATCGTCCGGGATCCCGTCCATACCATCGAGACCAACATCATGGGGACCGAGGCCATTCTCAAGGCCGCGCTCCGCTACCGCTGCCGGGTCCTGTTGGCGAGTACTTCCGAGGTCTACGGCAAGGGGGTGAAGATCCCGTTCAGCGAGGAGGATGATCTACTGCTGGGGGGAACCCAGAAGAGCCGGTGGGCGTACGGCGCCAGCAAGATGATCGACGAGTTCCTGGGCCTGGCCTACCAGCGGCAATACGACCTCGACGTCGTCGTGTTCAGGCTCTTCAACACCGTCGGACCGCGCCAACGGGGGCGTTACGGCATGGTGGTGCCTCGATTCATCCGCCAGGCCCTCGCCGGAGAGCCCATCACGGTCTACGGTGACGGCTCCCAGACCCGATGCTTCTGCGACGTCCGGGATGCCGCCGAGGCTCTGGTCCGCCTGGCCGCGAGCCCCGGCGCGACGGGGGGCGTGTACAACATCGGCAACGATCAGGAGGTTTCCATCAACCAACTCGCTCGCCGGGTCAAGATTCTGACCGGATCCTCCTCACCCATCGTCCATATTTCCTACTCCGAAGCCTATGGGAAGGGCTTCGAGGACATGCAGCGCCGCGTGCCCGATCTCTCCAGAATCCAGGCGCTCGTGGGATGGAGATGGACCCGGACTCTGGACGAGATCCTGATTGCAGTGAGAGACCATGAGCAGCCCCTGCTGGACCGGCTCAAAGTCGAATCCGCTCCCTCCTGACAGCCCCGCGCAAGAACCGGTGCCCCTGCTGGATCTGAAGCGGCAGACCCGTCTGCTGGAACCCCGGATCACGGCCGCCATACGGGACGTCCTGGATTCGGGCGAGTTCATCCTGGGTCCGGCTGTCGTCCGGCTGGAGGAGCGGATGGCCCGTTACTGCCAGCGCCGCTACGCCGTTGCCGTTGCCTCGGGGACCGACGCGCTGCGCCTGACCCTTTCGGCGCTCGGCGTCGGCCCCGGCGACGAGGTGATCACGACCCCCTTCAGCTTCGTGGCCACGGCGAGCACCATTCTCCGCTGCGGTGCGACTCCGGTGTTCGCCGACATCGACCCTGACAGCTACAACCTGGATCCCGACCGGATCGAGTCCGCCATCACCTCCAGGAGCCGGGCGATTCTCCCCGTTCACCTCTATGGCCGGCCGGCGGACATGGATCCGATTCGGGACTTGGCGGCGGCGCGGGGCCTGCAGGTGATCGAGGACTGTGCGCAGGCGGTGGGAGCCCGGTACGGCGGCGCCGCGGTCGGTTCCCTGGGCGATGCCGGCTGTCTCAGCTTCTTCCCGACCAAGAATCTGGGGGCCTTCGGCGACGCAGGAATGATCGTCACCGACAACGCCGATCTCGCCGAGCGGCTGGCCCTGCTTCGGAATCAGGGGAATCGCCGCAAGCACCGGGCCGACGTCCTTGGCATCAACAGCCGGATGGACACCCTTCAGGCCGCCGTCCTCGAGGTCAAGCTGGATTCTCTGGAGGATTGGAATTCGCAACGGCGAGCCATCGCCCGGCGTTACAACCGCTGGCTTGAAGAAGCTCCCGTCAAGACGCCGACGGAATCTTGCCGCGGCCGCCACGTGTACAACGTCTACACGCTGCGGGCGCCTCGCCGTGACCGGCTCGCCACCCGGCTGACCGGCCGGGGAATTGGAAACGCCGTCTACTATCCGGTCCCGTTACATCTCCAGAGGGTCTTCTCCTGCCTGGGGCACAATCCAGGAAGCCTGCCGGCGGCCGAGACGGCAAGCCGCGAGGTGATCTCGCTACCCATCTTTCCCGAGCTGACGCGAGAACAGCAGCGGCGGATTTGCGAGGAGATATACGACTTCTACCGAGACTGACGGCCTGTCCCGTGCCGGAAGCCGGGCCCGTCGTCGATCAGGCCTCAATCGAGGCGGCTAGGAGCCTGCGCCGCAGAAATCAATCTACTGCGAAAGCGGGGAATCGGTCCATATTTCCCCGATTTCTCGGCGAATAGAACAACTATGCACCTCAAAATCGTGAAAATCTGTCCTCGATTCCCCACTTTCTCGCTACGATCATTTCTACGGCGCAGACTCCCAGAGTGGAAGAATGCCCGGAGTGGGACTCGAACCCACACGGAGGTGGACCTCCTCAGGATTTTAAGTCCTGTGCGTCTGCCAATTCCGCCATCCGGGCACACAATTCTTTCCTCTCGGGACCGGGATGCAAAAGCCTCCGAAAATCAACTCACGCTCAATCTGACACCTAATGCTAGATTCATCGTGGGATTTGACCGGCGCTGCATCCACGATCTCCGTGTTGGTCCGAACTTCCGTCCCGGACGACTCAATTCAGGGGAATTCTACCATCCCCGGCTCGACTCCTCAGGTCTGGCCCGGCCGGCTGGCGCCCTCCTTCGCCTTGGGGTGAATCCCGACTGCTATAATCGGACGCCATGAGCCGCGTCCGGGTCCGTTTCGCCCCGAGCCCAACCGGATTCCTTCACCTCGGCGGCGCCAGGACTGCCCTCTTCAACTGGCTCCTGGCCAGAAAAACCCAAGGAACCTTCATTTTGCGGGTCGAGGATACGGACGCCCGGCGTTCCAGCCAGGAAATGGCGGAGGGAATCATGGAGGGGCTGCGGTGGCTGGGTCTGGACTGGGACCAGGGGCCCTACTACCAGTCTCAGCGGCTGGAACTCTATCGGGAAGCGGCCGCAAGAACCTTTGCGAGCGACCATGCCTACGCCTGCTTCTGTCCTCCGGAGGAGATTCAGGCCCGCTCGGCCGAGTCCCGCTCGGCAGGCCGGATCTGGAGAGACCATGGATGCCGGAATCAAGCCTCGCACCTTGCCAAGCCGCGAGTCGAGGCGGGAGAGTCCCACACCCTCCGCTTCCGGGTTCCGGCGGACCGCCGGATCGTTTTTCAGGATCAGGTTTACGGGAGGGTGTCGCTCCTTACGGACAACATCGAGGACTTCACCCTTCTCCGGTCCGACGGAAGTCCCACCTACCACCTGAGCGTGGTGACCGACGATTGGGAGATGGGAATTTCCCACGTGGTCCGGGGAGCGGACCATCTTTCCAACACTCCGAAGCAGATCCTGCTGCACGAAGCTCTTGGCAACCAGGCGCCCGGCTTTGCCCACCTGCCCCTGATTCTGGGTCCTGACAAGAAGCGGCTGAGCAAAAGGAACGGCGCCGAGGCGGTGCTCGAGTACCGGGACCATGGGTTCCTGCCCGCGGCGCTGTGCAACTATCTGGCGCTTCTCGGCTGGTCTCCGGGCGACGACCGCGAACTCTTTTGCGACGGCGAGCTGGTGACGAGCTTCGACCTGGGGCGGGTCAACAAGGCCAACGCCGTCTTCGATCGGCGGAAGCTGGACTGGATGAATTCCCGATATCTGGCCGGCTCGAACAGCCGTGATCTGGCCGGGCACCTGCGGCCGTTCCTCGAGCGCTCCGGATACCGCCGGGATCGGGGGAATGACGGCCGCCTGCTTCCGGTCATCTCCCTGCTCAAGAGCCGATTGAACCGGCTCTCTGACTTTCCCGAGATGGCGGCTCCTTTTCTGACCGACGACTTCGACTATGAATCCAAGGCGGTGAGCCGCTACTTTTCCCTGGCGGACCCGGAGGAACGTTCCCGGCTCCGAAGATGGTTGGAAATCCTGACCGCTGAATACGGCCAACTCCAGGAGTTCAACCTGGAGACCGTGGAGGCGGTGCTCCGGGGAACGGCCAAGAAATCGGGCTTCAAGATCGGGGCGTTCTTTGGGGCCGTGCGGGTGGCGCTGACGGGTAGGACCGCGGCACCGGGAATCTTCGATGTGATCGTGACACTGGGACGGCAAAGAGTCGTCGAACGCCTCACAAGGAGTCTGAAGCTCCTCCAATGAGGCCCGTCGTCCTCTCCGTCGTCATCCCCGCATACAACGAGGAGAACCGGCTGGGAGCCAGCCTCGGGAGAATCATCGCCTACCTGGAGGACCGCCGCCGCCCCTTCGAACTGCTGGTCGTCGACGACGGCTCGTCCGATGGAACGGTGCGGACCGCCGTTTCGGCCGTGCGGGACCGAGGCCGCGAAGAATGTCTCCGGATCCTGGAGAACGGAGCCAACCGGGGCAAGGGCTACAGTGTGCGGCGCGGCATGCTGGCCGCCCGCGGGACGCACGCCCTCCTCACCGATGCCGATCTGAGCACTCCCATCGAGGAGGTCGCCAAGCTGGAAGGGGAGATGACTCGCGGCAATCATCAGATTGCGTTGGGATCGAGGGGCTTGACGAACTCCCGGATCCGGAAGCGTCAGAGCCTGTTCCGGGAGACGGCCGGGAAGATTTTCAACTTGGCCATGAGACTCTTGACCGGATTGCCGTACCGGGACACACAGTGCGGATTCAAGCTCTTCGAACTGGAATCATGCCGCGTCCTATTCCGGAAGCAGCGGCTGAAGAGCTATGCCTTCGACGTGGAAATCCTTTATCTTGCCCGCAAGGCCGGGCTGGCGGCACGAGAGGTCGGGGTGATCTGGCGTCACCACTCCGACAGCAGGATCCGTCTCCTCAGAGACGGAGCCGGACTGCTGCAGGGTCTGATCTCCATCCGTTGGAACGATCTGCTCGGCCGCTACGACCTGGATGAACGAAACCGGAATTGACGACCGGCAACCGAGGGAGATCGAATCATGACCAGACTGGGTGTGAATGTGGACCACGTGGCCACGGTTCGGCAGGCTCGCCGGGCCCCCGAACCGGATCCGGTGACGGCAGCGCTGCTGGCCGAGTTGGCGGGCGCCGACGGCATCACCGTACACTTGCGCGGCGACCGGCGCCATATTCGGGAGCGGGACGTGCGGTTGCTGCGGGAGGTCGTCACCACCCGGCTCAACCTGGAAATGGCCATCACCGGGGAGATGATGGAGATTGCAACCCGGCTCCGGCCCAATACCGCCACCCTGGTGCCCGAAACCGATGAGGAGGTCACCACCGAGGGCGGATTGGACGTGATGGCGCGTCCCGAATCGGTCCGCTCCGCGATCCGAACCCTGGAAGGAGCCGGGATGGAGGTCTCCCTGTTCATCGATCCCGACCTGGAACAGTTGGATGCCGCCTCCCGGATCGGCGCCGGCCTGGTGGAACTCAACACGGCAGCCTATGCCGAGGCCGTGCCCAAGGGTCTGTCGGAGCACGAACCGGGCTACCGGCGGGAGTTGGACAAGATGGTCGAAGCCTCGGAATTTGCCGCGTCCCGGGGCATTCGGGTTTTGGCCGGTCACGGCCTAACCTATCGAAATGTCCGGCCCATATCGCGAATCCCTCAAGTCGAAGAACTCAACATCGGACACAACATCGTGGCCCGAGCCACTCTGGTGGGCATGGAGCGCGCCGTCAGGGAAATGCTCGGCGCCATGAACGCATGACTTCCGAGACAGACCTTCCATTCCACGGAAACGCCTCGCCCGGAACTCTGCATGTTCTGGCCACGCCGTTGGGCCACCTGGGGGATCTGAGCCCGCGGGCGCGCGACATCCTCGCGTCCGTCGATCTCATCGCCTGCGAAGATACTCGGCATTCGGGAAAGCTGCTCGCCGGTTTCGCCATCCGGACGCCCACCATCAGCTACCACGAACACAACGAAACGTCTCGGGCCCGGACCCTGTTGGACCGCCTCCGCCGGGGCCATAATATCGCCCTGATCAGCAATGCCGGAACACCCCTGGTTTCGGATCCCGGTTACCGCCTGGTCCACCTCTGCCGGAAGAACTCGATTCCGGTCTCACCGGTTCCCGGTCCCTCGGCCGCCATCGCCGCGCTGTCGGTTTCCGGACTTCCCACGGATCGATTCCTGTTTGCCGGTTTCCTTCCCAGACAATCCGGTTCCATGCGGCGCGAGCTGAAAGCGCTGAAGGCCTTGAAGGCGACGCTGGTCCTTTATGTGGCGCCGCACCGGCTGGCCTCCACCCTGGAGATGGCCCGGGAAGTCCTGGGCGACCGTCACGCCTGCCTGGCCAGGGAGATGACCAAGATCCACGAAAGCTTCTGCCTGGGAACCCTGAGCAAGATACGCTCCCGGGCCGGCAGCCGGCCGAAAGGGGAGTGCACGCTGGTCATCGAAGGGGCCGACTCCCAGCCCTCGGCGGCTTCGAACCTGGACCTGGAAGCCTATGTGGAAGGACTGATGCTGGTTCGGGATCTGACCCCCACTCAGGCCGTACGATCCGCCGCGCGCGCCCTGGGGGTCCGCCGCCGGGAGGTGTACCGCCGCTGCCTCGAAGCCGGAAAGCTGTCCGGCCGCCGCGGGAAAACCGGTCATTTCTGAGGAAATATGCAGGATAACAGCAAATCTCCCGGAATATTCTCACTTTACTTGACTTTATTCCATTATTTCTTGTATAAATATGAATTCTTCTTCTCTGAGCGGGACGGGTGACAGAGCATGAGCGACTTCGAGCACGCTACGAGTCTTGCGACGCCCGGACAGACCACGGTCGACGCCATCTCCTCGGTGGTTTCCCGTCTCAAGCTTCCCCGGGCCCTCCGGCTGGGACATCCGGGCCAGATGGACTACGGCCAAGTCGTGGCGGCCCGCGTCCGGAGCGTGAATCTTTCCTATCCGGTGTTGGAGACCACAGGGAGCCGGGGTGTCCGGCTCAGGGAGGGTATGCGAATCGTCGGCGCGCTCGGCGCCCGCCGGGCGCTCCACGGGTTCTCGGGACGTCTGCCGGAGCGGCTCGTCCCGGGCGCGGCCTTCCACCTTCTGAACAAAGGGGGCGTGATGGGCGAGTGCACCGCCTTTCATCGCGCCCTGGGATGGCCGGCGGAACTCGAGTACCTGGGGACCGTTCGCCGGAACGGAGGGTTCCTGAGTCTTCGGGACGGAGCTCTTCCCGCTCGATCCCATTCCCTTCCCAGGATTCCCGTGATCCTGGTGCTGGGCACCTGCATGAACTCGGGGAAGACCGCCGTCTGCAAGCAGATCCTCCGGCATTTCTCCCAAAAAGGCTTCAACGTCAACGCGGGCAAAGTGGCCGGAGTGGCAGCGTGCGCCGACCTGGAGGCCATGCGCAAGAGCGGAGCCGGGCGGGTCTTGAGCTTTCATGACCTGGGACTTCCCTCCAGCGCCCACTTGTCCGATCTCTCCACCGTCGCCCGGTCTCTCGTGCACCACTTGTCCTCGCCGCCGCCCGACTTCACCCTCCTGGAAGCAGGTGACGGAATTCTGGGCGGCTATCACGTCGATTCTCTGCTCCGTGACGATCAGTTGCTGGAACGAGTCGTTTGCGTCGTCCTGTGCGCCAATGACCTGATGGGAGTCTGGGGATCCCTGGAATGGTTGCGCCAACAAGGTCATGACCCCGGGGAGATGTCGCTGCTGGTGTCCGGTCCCGCCACCGACAGCGCCGAGGGAATCCAGTACGTCGAGCGGCATTTCCAGGTTCCCGCGGCCAACGCCTTCGAGAGCTCCGGCAAGCTGTGCACCTTCATCCTGGAACGGTTGATACCATGGTCAAGATCGGCATAGCCGGCGGGTCGGGATACAGTGGCGGGGAACTGATCCGCAACCTGGCCAAACATCCCCAGGCGCAGTTGCGCTGGATCTCCTCCCGGCAGTTTACGGGCCAGCCCGTGGCGTCTCTCTATCCCAACCTGCGGGGATTCGTGGATTGCCGTTTCGACAGTCTGGATTCTCTTCCGGACACGGATCTGGACGTCCTTTTCCTGGCCTTGCCCCACGGCCATGCCATGAAGATCCTGCCGAAGCTTCCCCGCGGCCTGGCCGTCATCGACCTGAGCGGCGATTTTCGCATCTCCGACGCCGCCGTCTTCGAGCAGCACTACGGATTTCCCCAGGAGGCGCCGCAACATCAGTCATCGTTCGTCTATGGCCTTCCCGAGATTCTTCGGGACCGGATCCGCCGGAGCTCGCGGGTCGCCAATCCAGGCTGTTTCGCCACCGCAACCATTCTTGCCCTGCACCCCCTTTACCGGGAGGGGTGGGTCAAGGGACCCGTTTTCGTGGACACCAAGACCGGATCTTCCGGGGCCGGGCGGGGACCCGGCGCCAAGACCCACCACCCCCGGCGGAGCAACAGCTTCTTTCCCTACAAGCCGTTTCGGCACCAGCACGTGGCCGAAATTTCGCAGCTCCTGGACACGGCCGCCCATCCGTTGGTCTTCCAGACCTACTCCACACCCCTGGTCCGGGGCATTTTTGCCAGCCACTACATGGAATTGGACCGGCCGCTGCGGAATGACGAAGCCCGGGACCTCTACTCCAGCTATTACGGAAATGAATTCTTCATTCGATGGGCCGGGAAGGATCCGGATATCAACTTCGTCCGCAACGGGAACTTCGTGGACCTCGGCGCGGCCCACGACGACCAGTTCCTCATCGTCTGGTCGACGCTGGACAATCTTCAAAAAGGCGCCGCCGGTCAGGCCATTCAGAACATGAACCTGATCTGCGGCCTTCCGGAAACCATGGGACTCGATTTCCCTCCGTCGCACCCGTAACGGACCCCACTCGACAGGGAGAAAAAATGGGAGAAATTGCCAACACCGTCATGGAAACGGAGGACCGTTACCAGCTCAAGACCTACGCCAAACTTCCGTTGGTGCTGGATCGGGGCCGAGGCTGCCATGTCTATGACCAGGACGGAAACGAATACCTGGACCTGTACGGCGGCCACGCCGTGGTCTCGACCGGCCACTGCCACCCGCGGGTGGTGGAAGCCCTGCGCACTCAGGCGGAGGACATCCTCTTCTATTCCAACGTGGTCTACAGTTCCGTGCGGGCCCGGGCGGCAAAGAAATTGATGGAATTGGCGGGCCCGCCCTATTGGCAGGCATTCCTGGCCAATTCGGGCAGCGAGGCCAACGAGAACGCCATCAAATTGGCGCGGGCCCTGACCGGCCGGACCACGGTGATCTCCCTGTCCGACTCCTTTCACGGACGCACCTACGGGAGTCTCTCCAGCACCGGCGTTTCCAATTATGCCGCGTATCTGAACACGCCCGTCCCCGGGCATCGAATCCTGGATCTCCAGGATGTCGCCGAATCGGTGGATGCAGACACGGCGGCGGTCCTGCTGGAGCCGATCCGGAGCATGGGAGGAGTAGAGGAAATCCCGGAGGAGACTCTCCGGCGGATCCACGACACCTGCCGGAAGCATGGGACTTTCCTCATTTTCGACGAGGTTCAGACCGGCATCGGGCGAACCGGCAGCTTCCTCTACGCCGGCACCGGCGGGATCTACCCGGAGATGGTCACCCTGGCCAAGGGAATCGCGTCGGGCGTTCCCGCCAGTGCGCTTCTGGTGACCCGTGAAGTGGCCGATCGGGTGCGGTCCGGAGACATGGGAGCGACCTTCGGCGGAGCTCCCATCGCCTGCGCCGCCATGGAGGCTACGCTTCAGGTTCTGGAAGAGGAAGACCTCATCCGGAATGCGGACCGGATCGGCAACTATCTGCGGGAGCAGTTGCAAAGCTTGCCCTGGGTAACGGAGGTCCGGGGAAGAGGTCTCCTCCTCGGCATCAAGATGTCCTCGGGTACGGCCAAGGACCTGGGACGCTTCCTGCGGACCCGGAGGATCCTGACCGGAACCTCCAGCGATCCGTCGGTGCTTCGTCTCATGCCGCCGCTCGTTCTGGCACGCGAACAGGCCGACACTTTCCTGGAGGCGATCCGCAGTTATGAACCTGGTCATTAAGCTGAGCGGAAAGGTCCTGGAACAGGAGGGTTTCCGCCGGGCTCTCAGCCGTCAGATCGCGTCCCTGGTACGCGCCCCTCACCGGGTCCTTCTGATCCACGGAGGCGGCAAGCAGCTCTCCAGCCTGTGCGAACGGCTGGGGATTCCGGTGGTGCAGCACGAGGGCCGCCGGGTCACCGACGAACCGACGTTGGACGCGGCGAAGATGGTCTTCTCGGCCGCCAACCGGGACCTGGTCGCGTCGTTGAATTCCTGCGGCGCCAGAGCCCTCGGCTTTGCCAGCTTCGATGCCGGACTGGTCCGCTGCCGGCGCCGGGGACCGATCCCGGTGCGGACGGCCGGGAGCAAC
This sequence comes from Acidobacteriota bacterium, assembly GCA_965116695.1. Classification (GTDB taxonomy): domain Bacteria; phylum Acidobacteriota; class UBA6911; order RPQK01; family JAJDTT01; genus JAJDTT01. Next base: position 3,450,609 of record OZ220706.1, on the reverse strand, counting down.
GGCGTTTCCGGGAGACGGCTTGTGGACTTCGGTCTCGTGGGGGAGATCGAGAGTGTGGACCCTCGCCTGATCGAAGATCTCTGGGCGGCGAATCTGCTCCCGGTGGTGAGCTGCCTGTGCGCAACCGATGACGGCCGGATTCTCAACATCAACGCCGATACCCTGGCGGCGCGGCTCGCCACGGCGTTGCGGGCCGACCGCCTGGTGTCGGTGACCGACGTGGAGGGTCTTTACCTGGATGACTTTCGCGAGACCGTGCCCCGGTTGACAGCGGCCGAGGTCCGCGTCCACCTGCGGTCCGGCGCCATCAGCGGCGGCATGATCCCCAAGATGCAGACGGCCTTGAAGGCACTGGAGCAGCAGGTCCCCATGGTGCAGATCGTGGGCGGATTGTCGCCCAACGGCCTGATCCGGGGAATCGAGGGAGCGGCGGGAACCTGCATCGTCCCCTGACGATCCTCCTGCCACGGGCTCTCGAGCCCGGACGGGTCGAGGTCACGCACCCAGAGCCAGCGGGGGCCTCGCCAATCCCAACTCCTGCTCCAACACGTGCGCCACCCTCAACAGCCGGCCTTCCCCGAAGTGAGGACCCAGCAACTGCAGCCCGATCGGCACTCCCTCGGACGTGTAGGCGCAAGGTGTGGCCACTCCGGGAATGCCGGCCAGGTTGGCAGTGACCGTGTACACGTCCGACAGGTACATCTCCAGGGGATCGGCGGTTTTGTCGCCCCGCAGAAACGGCAGCGACGGGGCGGTGGGACCCATCAGGACATCCGCCCGCTCGAACGCTCTGAAGTAGTCCTCCTTGATCAGGGTTCGGACCTTGCTGGCCTTGAGGTAGTACGCATCGTAGTACCCGGAGCTCAAGACATAGGTCCCGATCATGATCCGCCGCTTGACTTCCTCTCCGAAGCCTTCGTTGCGGCTGTTCCGGTAGGTTTCCTCCAGGGCCCCGGCCCTGCTGGTCCGGTGGCCGTACCGCATGCCGTCGTAACGAGCCAGATTCGAGCTCGCCTCGGCCAGTGCAATGATGTAGTAGGTGGCGATCGCGAACTCGGTATGGGGAAGATCGACCTCCACGACCTCGCATCCGGCGGCCTCCAGCCTGGCGGCCGCGCGCCGGACCGCGGCTTCGATCCGCGGGTCCAGACCCGATGCGAACCACTCCACCGGAAGACCGATCCTCAGACCCCGGACGTCTCCTTCGAGTGCGGCCACATAGTCCTCCACCGGCCGCCGTGCGGAGGTCGAGTCCAAGGGATCATGGCCGGACACGACCTGCAGAATCATGGCCGCGTCGCGTGCGGTGCGGGCAAGCGGTCCGATCTGGTCCAATGAGGAGGCAAAGGCCACCAATCCATAGCGGGAAACCCTTCCATAAGTCGGTTTCAACCCGACGACGCCACAGAAGGCGGCGGGCTGGCGAATCGAGCCGCCGGTGTCGCTTCCCAGGCCGCCCGGGGCCTCCAGCGCGGCCACCGCCGCGGCCGACCCTCCGCTGGACCCGCCGGGAACCCGGTTCAGATCCCAGGGGTTGCGGGTGGGGAAGAATCCCGAGTTCTCGGTGGTGGAACCCATGGCGAACTCGTCCAGGTTGGTCTTTCCCAGAATCAGCCCTCCGCCGGCCCGGATCCGGGCCACCGATGTGGCTTCGTAGGGGGGGACGTAACGCTCCAGAATCCGGGACCCGCAGGTCGTCCGCATTCCCCGGGTGACGATATTGTCCTTCACGGCCAAGGGAATCCCGGTCAACAGGCCGACTTTCCGTTTCCCCGAAGCCAGAGATTGATCCAGCGCCCGGGCCTCCTCCAGCAGAGTTTCCGCAGCCAGACTGATGAAGGCCTGGACCTCGGGGTCGCGGGACCGGATCCGCCGCAGGTAGGCTTCGGCGATTTCCAGCGACGAGAGCTGCTGGTTCTTGATACCCCGGTGCAGTTGGGCAATGGACAGATCGCAGATTTCGGACCAGGGACGGGGCGACTCGTTTTCCATCACTCGATGACCCTGGGCACTCGGAAGTACCCCTTTCGAGCCTTGGGCGCGCCCTCGAGGACGGCCTCCGGCGGCAGCGAGGGCCGGGTCCGGTCGGGGCGAACGGCCCCCTCCTCCGGAATCTCCGCCAAGCCGTGGTAGGTCGGCTCCACCCCTTCCGTGTCCACCTGCCGGAGTTGTTCGAAATAGTCCAGAATCCGCTGGAATTGGCCGACGAACCGTTCCAGTTCATCGGGCGAGAATTCGAGGTGAGCCAACTCGGCGATTCTTCGAACCTCTTTGGGTGTAATGCTCATGAGACCCTCTTCTCGAGCACCGAATCGGCCTTGATTCCGTATTTGCGGGCCAGGCGCACATCCGACCCAAGTTGCCGTTTCAGGGCATCGAGGTTGGAGAACCGCCTTTCCGAACGCAGCCGGCACCAGAAATCGAGCGCCATGAACTCGCCATAAACGTCGCAGTCCGCATCCAGCAAGTAGGTCTCGACCACCGGCTTGTCCGCGGGTTCGCCCAATGTGGGCCGGTAGCCTACATTTGTGGCGCCGACAAAAACAGCGCCGTTGACCGTCGCTCGAGTCACATAGACGCCGGTCGCCGGTATGAGTTCGCTGGCGGGCTGAAGGTTCGCCGTCGGGAATCCCAGGTCCGCGCCTCTGCCCGATCCCCTCACCACCGTTCCCAGAATCTGATAGGGCCGATTCAGGAGGCGCCGGCAGAGCGCCACCCTCCCTTGGCCCAACAGCTTGCGGACGACCGTACTGCTGACACGCTGCCCCCGAAAACGAACCGAATCGATGGCAAATACCTCAAACCCGAACTTCCGTCCCAAAGATTCCAGGGTCTTGAAATCGCCTGCTCTCCCGTACCCGAAACGAAAGTTGCTCCCCACGTGGATCTCTTTGACGCCGCGGGAGCCCAGGACGTCCCTGACGAAACGCTTCGGACTGAATCGGGAGACCTGCCGGCTGAAGGGGAACCGGACCAGGATGTCCAGGCCCAACTCTCTGAGGAGCCGATGCTTCTGCACCGGCAACTGGAGGAGGGAGGGCGCATCCGCGGGCGAAATGATCTTCTGAGGATGAGGGGAGAAGGTGAGGAGGATCCCGGTCCCGCCTACTTCCCGGGCCCGCTGAACCACCCTTCTGACAATCGCCTGGTGCCCCAGGTGGAGTCCGTCGAAAACTCCTATCGTGGCCACCGGATAGGGCAACCCGGGAGGAAGATGGTTCAGGTCGTCAATGATCTGCATGTTCCTTCACAGCCCGTGGGAGGCCGCGGCCGCGGCTCGAGTCATATCTCCAGGACAAGGCCGTCATGAGCCAGGCTGACCGAATCCGGCAGGTAGGCATTCCCCTCGTCATGATCCACCTCGTGGCAGACATGGACCAGATAGGTTCGCTGGGGCCGAATGCGAGCCGCCGCCTCGACGGCTTCGGACAGACTGAAATGGGTTGGATGACTCTGATAACGAAGACCGTCCAGCACCAGGCACTCCACCCCCCGGAGACGCTCGAAGCTGACGTCCGGAATGTAGCTCACATCGGTCAGATAGGCGAAACGTCCGATACGGAACCCCAGCACCGGCATCCGGCCGTGCAGAAGGTCGATGGGCTCGATCTCCAAGTCGCCCACTCGAAACCTGCCGGTGACCGGAATCAACTCGACGCTGGGAACGCCGGGATAACCCTTGCCGTCGAAGAGGTGCCGAAAAGTCACCGCGATCTCATTGAGCGTGGCCTCGCTCCCATAGGCGGGCACCGTCCGCTCCGACCACATGTTGAACGGGTAGACGTCGTCGAGGCCGAGAATGTGGTCCACGTGAGAATGGGTATAGAGAAGGGCGTCGAGGTGGCGAACTCCGTACCTGAGCATTTGAACGCGAAAGTCGACGGAAGTATCGATGACCAGTGTCACCGTTCCCTGGATCAGAAGCGAACTGCGCAGTCGATGGTTCTTGGGATTGTCCGACAAGCAAACCTTGCAATCACATCCGATGACGGGTATCCCGCGGGAGGTCCCGGTTCCAAGAAACGTCACCCGCATCACAGCGTGATCGACTGGGACTGCCTCATGACACCCATCTGCATCTCGTAGATCAGGCCGTCCAACAGCTTCGACTCCTCATTCGACAGATTCCCCCGGGTCTTTTCCCTCAACACGGTCAGGACTGTGATCATCTGCCGGGCGCCAGGAAGATTCTCCTCCTCTTTCCGGATACCGGGTCGGGAATGGCGCCCAAATGAACCATGCCGGTGGTGGCCAAAGACAGGACGAAGCCGGAAAAATCGATCTCTGCTTCAGCGGATGCCGCTCCCGCCCCGGGAGGAGGCGACTCCGCGGCGTCCGTCCCGGCCGGGCCTTCCTCCACATCCTTCGACGCCTTCTCCGGAGGCTCCGGCCGCAATTCTCCCTCCTCGGAGAAGATCCTTCGATCATGAACCTTGAAACCTCCCTCGCCTGAATCTCCCGTCATGGAACCGTCCCTTCTTCGTCCGTTACTTCGGCAGCAACTCCATATCCCGCGCGCCGGACAGCGGTCAAGGCTGCAGGATGACCTTCGTCAGGCCAGACTCGCCCGCGTACAGCCTGTCGAACATTTCCTGACCCCGCTCCAGTGGTACCGAGGCGCTCAGCACCGGCCGCACCCGGATGGCGCCGCGCCGCATCATATCCAGGCAGGCCGGGTAGTCGTTGGAAGAGGCGCACGAGCCGAGCACGTCGATTTCGCGGGTCACGACGCTCTGCAACCCGAAACCGACGGCCGGCGCGATGTTGCCGATCAGGACGACCGTCCCTCCCTTGCGCACGCTGTCGATGGACATGGCCACGGTCTCGGCGATCCCCACCGCCTCCATGACCAGGTCCGCCCCGAGACCGCCGGTCATCTCCCTCATCAACGCCGGCACGTCCGTCCCGCCGCCCGATTGAATGATCTCGTCCGCGCCGAGCTCCTTCGCCAGCCGCAGGCGGTCGGCCGCCAGATCGGCCGCGAAGATCCGGCCGCAGCCCGCGCTGCGCAATGCCTGGATCGTCAGCAGGCCGATCATCCCCGCCCCCACAACCAGCGCCTTGTCCCCCAGCGCCGGGTTGGCGCGGGCGACGGCATGCACGGCAACGGAAACCGGCTCCACCATGGCCGCCTCGTCGAAGCCGACCCGGTCAGGCACCCGGAACACGATGTGTTCCGGTACGGCCACGTATTCGGCAAACGCGCCGTCTCGCCGGTAGTCGCCGCAGGAGACACCGAGCACGCACCGATCCTCGCACAGGTTCGGCCGGCCGGCGCGGCAGAACACACAGCTCCGGCAACAGATCATCGAGTCAAAGGTGACCCGTTCGCCCGGATCGAAAGCCCGTACCGCGGCTCCCACCTTCGCGACGACGCCCGAAGCTTCGTGGCCCATGATCACCGGCGGGATCCGGCGCCCGGAACTCCCGTCGTAGCCATGCACGTCGCTGCCGCAGATTCCGCACGAACGCACCCGGACCAGCACCTCGTCGGGCGCGGCGGCGGGGCTCGGGACATCCATCAGGTCCAGCTTCTTGTATTGGTTCAGGACGAGCGCCTTCATCGCTTCGTCCAGTCCTCCCCTGGGACCGGGGCTTTGCCGGCAGGCCGGAGCTCCCGTTTCTGGGCCTGCCATTGCTGCTCCATTTCCTCCGGCTCCACCTCCGCCAGCGGCCGGCCCTGTCCAGCGAAGTGCTCTTCCATGATTCGGTAGCGGCGGGAAAATTTTCGGTTGGCGCGGTTCAAGGAAGTTTCCGGGTCGACCTGGAGAAAACGGGCCACGTTGATGGCGGCAAAGAGAAAATCACCAACCTCTTCCCGGATCTCCGTTTCGTTCCGCCCGCGGACGGCGGCCGCCAACTCCTGGAACTCCTCCATGACCTTGTCTCTCAAGGCCTCGAGACTCGGCCAATCGAAGCCCACCCGCGCGGCCTTGGCCGACATCTGACAGGTAGCGTATATGGCAGGGAGCCGATCCGGCAAGGAATCCAAAGGAGCCTTCCGATCCTCGTCCCGGCCCTGGTTCTCCTTCTCGCCGGCTTTGATTCGTTCCCATTCCCGCAACAACTCGCCGCTCGAATCGATACGAGCCTGCCCGAAGACGTGGGGATGCCGGCGGACCATCTTTTGGTGGATGTTCCTGCAGACGTCGTCGATATCGAACTCGCCTCTCTCCTTGGCGATCCGGCTATGAAAGACGATTTGCAGCAACAGGTCTCCCAACTCGTCGCAGAGCGCCGCCGGAGACGACCAATCCAACGCCTCCAGGACCTCGTAGCTCTCCTCGATCAACATCGCCTTGAGGGATTCAGGCGTCTGCTCCTGATCCCACGGGCATCCACCGGGTCCCCTGAGCGTATCCATCAACTCCACGAGCTTCCGAAAATGAGGATGGCGGACCGGGTTCCCGGTGCCGTTGTCATCGGACGGTTCTGAACGGACCGCGTTTTCCGGATCGCACGCCGTCATTTTCCAACCACCTCAAACTGTTCGATGGGAAGCAGCGGGTCCGTCCTGACCCGAACTTTCTGCCCCGTCAGCTTTTTGATCTCCTTGAGCACCAGGTTCTCCCTTCCCCGGAGCGCCTTCCCGATCTCCGGATGGCAACGAATGGTCATCGACTTGGCGTCCGGAGAAAGGGGAAGCATCTTTTGCACCTGGTGATGGACCGAGTAGCAGACGGTGCGGACGGAACGGGTCAGTCCGGTGCCCTCACAGACCGCGCACCTTTGGGAGAGGGTCCTCTCCAGGGACTGCTTATCCCGTTTCCGGGTCAGAGCCACCAACCCGAATTCGTTGAAATCGAGCACCTTGAACGGAGCCTTGTCCTTGGACAACTCCCTGCGGAGCGCATCCAGGACCTGCCGCTGGTTGGAGCTGTCGGACATGTCGATGAAATCGATGATGATGATTCCGCCGATGTTGCGGAGGCGGATCTGGCGGACCAGCTCCTTGACGACCTCCAGGTTGGTCCTGGTAATGGTGTCTTCCAGAGAATCGGTCTTGCCGACGTAGCGGCCGGTGTTGACGTCGATAGCGACCAGCGCCTCGGTCTGATTGATCACCATGTGACCGCCGCTCTTCAACCAGACTTTCGGGCGCAACGCCTTCTCGATCTCTGCGTCGATCCCGTAATCCTGGAGAATATCCGAATCCTTGGAGTAGAGCTTGATTCGCGGAGCCAGTTCGGGACTCAGACGCCGAACCATCTCCAAAGTCCTCTCGTATTCCTCCTCATCGTCGATACGGACATGGCGAAAGTCCGCGGAAAGGTAGTCCCGCACCACCCTTTCCGAAAGGCCCGGCTCGGCGTAGACCTGAGCCGGCGCCGCCATCCGCTGACCCTCCCTCTTGACCCGGTCCCAGAGCCGGGTGAGGTATTCCATATCACGACGCAACTCCTCCTTCGAACGGTTCTCCGCCACCGTTCGTACGATAAAACCACCTCCGGCGAAATCGCCCCGCAATTCGCGGATCAGTCTCCTCAGTCGCCGACGTTCCTCATCGGACACGATTCGGCGGGACACGCCAACATGGCTGACGGTTGGCATATAGACCAGATACCTGCCGGGAAACGCCACGTGGGAGGTGATTCGAGCCCCCTTTCGGCCGATCGGCTCCTTGGACACTTGAACCAGAATCTCCTGGTTCTCCTGAAGCACCCTCCCGATGGACAGATGAGATCCACTTCCGCCGCCGCGCCGCTTGCGGCTCCGATTTCTCCGGCTCGATTTTCCGGACGCACCGTTGGATTTGCCGCCGCCCGACCCGCCCGGGCTTCGAGAAGGAGAATCGAATCCGCTCAACCACTCGGGAAGGATCGCGGGAGACCACCCCGCAGCAGCCCCGCCCGTTGCAACAGGTTCCATGCCGATCCCGGGATCGGCGGAAATCCGGCCTGGGAGAATAGACGTCCGGACCGTTCCTTCCCACGGGATCTCGTTCCGGCCGTCATCGGCCGGCAGCGATTCGGGATTTGTCCCTCGACCTTCGGTCGCCGCGACGTCGGCGTCCGCTTGCGCGTCGAGACCCACTTCGACTCCGGGATAGTTCTCTTCAAGAAAATCCGAGACGAAAAGAAATGCGCTGCGGCCCAAGCCGATGTCCACAAAGGCCGCCTGCATACCCGGCACGATCTTGGTCACGCGGCCCTTGTAGATGTTGCCCAGTATGCCGCGGGTCCTTTCCCTTTCAATGAAGACCTCCACGACCTGACCGTCTTCCAGGAGTGCGATCGTCATCTCGAGGGGAGTCGAGCCGATGATGAGTTCCTTGATCATTGCATCCTCGGGAAACGATCCGGCAGTGGGACCGGTGAACGAAAACGCCGTCCTCCGGCAGGCGCCGGCGCCTCCGGCCGCGCCGGCGCATCGTGCGCGTGCCCATTATACCTTCAACGTTCGCGTCTCAGTCCTTTCGCCGGATCACACGAGTTCCGTTCGACGACTTCAGGTATCAGAATCGGATGATGCCGGGACCGAACCGGGCGCGGCGCTGGGGCGGCGGATCAGTTGACGTAACTCTGAGACTGGGCGCTGAGGGCGACGCCCAGAGCGGAGAAGGTGACGATGGTGAAGGAACCTCCGTAGCTGATAAGAGGAAGGGGGATGCCGATGGGCGGCAACAGCCCCAGGGTCATTCCCACGTTCACCAGAACGTGGGAAGAGATCATGCAGACCACGCCTGTAACCACCAGGATCACGGTCCGGTCGCGCGCCTCGGCTGCGATGCGAATCAGCCTCATCAGAACCAATAGATACAGCAGCAAAATGGTTCCGGCGCCGACCAGGCCGGTCTCCTCGGCCAAGAGCGCAAAAATGAAATCGGAGTGGATTTCGGGGACAAAACCGAAATGGCTCTGGCTGCCCTGACCGATCCCTCGCCCGAGAACGCCACCCGACCCAATGGCGATCTGGGACTGCCGGGTCTGGTAGCCAACACCTTGAGGGTCCAACTCCGGATCGAGCGTGGTCAGGATTCGCTGCTTCTGATAGTCCTCCAGGTAGATCCATGCGGCGGGAGAGGCACACAGAACGGCGACCACGGACCAGACCAGGACCCGTTTCCGCAGGCCCGCCACCACAACGATGCCCAGCAGGATCGGCAGGTACATGAGCGCCGTTCCCAGATCGCCTTGAAGCACGACGAGAACCACGGGAACCAACGTCAGAAACCCGACTTTCAGGAGGTGCCACGTCCCGGGATGCCGCCGATTCAGGCCGGACAAGGACTTTGCAAGGACCAGGAGGACCGCCAGCTTGCCCATCTCGGACGGCTGAAATTGAACCGGGCCCAGGACCAGCCAGCTCCGGCTGCCGTTGACTTCGGAACCGTAGAACAGGACCAGAACCAGGAGCACCAAACCTCCGCAATACCAGATCGGGGCATAATCCGTGTACAGGCGGTAATCCAGGTTGATCAGAACCGCACAGACGCCGATCCCCAGGCCAATCCAGATGAGCTGCCGGACAAAAATCCCGCTGGAGTCAGGTTCCGCAGCGCTGTAGACGCCCACGCCCCCCATCAGCGAGAGCGCCAATACCAGAATCAATAAAACGGGGTCCAAGCCCGTGCGAAAACGCCGCCGTATCATGGGCTCCTAATGCCTCGCCATTTCCACAACCCTGCCTGGACTCCGTTTGTCGTGGAACGCCTGCAGGACTCTCGCCGCAATCGGAGCGGCGACGGCTCCGCCCGAACCGCCGGCTTCCACCAGGACGACCACGGCGACCTCAGGAAACTTCTGGGGAGCAAAACCTACGAACCAGGCATTGGCGGTGAATCGGGAGGCTTGGCCCTCCTCGAGCTTCGAAAGGCCCGCCCGGCCGATCGTCTGCGCCGTCCCCGTCTTCCCGCACACGTCGAAGCCGCTGACCTGAGCGGCGCGGCCGGTGCCATACCGATTCACAACTTCCCACATGGCTTGCCGAACCAGATCGAGATTGTCACTCGAAATCTCGATGGTGGACGTGCTTCTTTGCGGCCGCCGCTTGGGAAGCTGGTCCCGGGCCAGGTGCAGGGGAGGGGCAGATCCGGTTGCAAGGATACCGACCATCCGGGCCATTTGAAGCGGCGTCAGGTGGACGGGGCCCTGACCGATGGAGACGGAAACGGTTTCCCCGCGATACCACTTCTGCCGAAAGGTCCGCCGTTTCCACTCTTTGGACGGCACCAATCCGGCAACCTCCCCCACCAGGTCGATTCCGGTGGGCCGGTCGAGTCCGATGGCATGCCCGAAACCGGAGATCAGATCGATGCCCAGGCTCTTGCCGAGCTGGTAGAAGTACACATTGCACGAGCTGCGGATCGCTTCCCGAAGCGACACGGAGCCATGCCCTTCCTTCTTCCAGCAACGGAAATGATGCCCGTACAGAGTCACTCCGCCGCCACAAAAGTAGGACCGGTTCGGATCGACATCCCCCCATTCCAGCCCGGCGAGCGCCACGACCAGCTTGAAGACCGATCCCGGAGCGAACGTACTCTGGAGCGCCCGGTTCTGGAGTGGGTTGTGTTCGTCTCCAACGAGCCGGTCCCATTCGCTCCGGCTGATTCGGGCTGCGAACCGGTTCGGGTCGAAAGCCGGCCGGCTCACCATGGCCAGTATCTCGCCGTTTCGGGGATCGAAGGCGACAACCGCTCCCCGCCGGCCTCCGAGTTGTCCTTCCGCCGCCATCTGCAGATCGAGGTCGAGCGTGAGCTCAAGCGCGGCTCCCTCCTCGGGCGGGACCCGGCCCAGCTCGTCAATGGTGCGTCCCAGACTGTCGACGAGTACTTTCCGGGTTCCGTTCCGGCCGGCCAGATGACGATTGTAGACCCGTTCGACAGCGTATTTGCCGACGATGTCCCCGGCCTTGAAATCTGAGAACTCCGTCGTCTCCAATTGAACCCGCGATGCCTCACCCACGTAACCCAGGACATGCGCGGCCAATTCTCCGTACGGGTAGGACCGCCTCGGTTCGGTCAGAACATCCAACTCCGGATGCTCGCTTTTCCGGGAGAGGAGATAGGCCACCTCCGACATGGTCAGGCTCTTCTTGACCACCAGCGGCTGATAAGGGGAATAGCCGTCGGTCACGGCAAGGCGTTGCTCCAGGCGCTTTCTCTCAAGGCCAAGTCCCTGGACCAGGAAGTCTACGGTGGACTCCAGATTCGACGCCTCGCTCCGGTAACAGACCAGGCTGAACGAGTTCACGCTGCTGGCCAATACCCGTCCTTCGCGATCGTAGATCACTCCGCGGGGGGCCCGGATGGGGACGGTGCGAGCGCGGTTGCGCTCCGCCGCCACGCTATGTTGGGTGAAATCGACGACGGTCAGGTGCCAGAGCTTCAGGAAAAGCCCCAGAAACAAGACGACGAGAAGCCTTTGGATCCATCTGAGTCGAAACCGGCAGAGTGAATTGTCCTGATAGATGGCCATGACTACCGATCCACCTCCAGCCGCCCCTGGCGAAAGGTGTCACGGGTTGCCCGGTTACGGCTGCGCTTGGACTGCCCTGTCCTCTCCAAACCGGACTCCTAGAAGGGATCTGCCTCATCCATCGAGTTTCTGGTGAGATTCTTGGGAGGAAACTTGATCCGATCGTAACCGCGAAATATGAAGACTCCAGCCACCGCTGCAACGCAAATGCGAATAGCGAAGAACGGAACCAAGCCATCCGTCAACGGCTGGCCGAGTAGGTCCAAGATAGCAATCATGAAAACCGTGTCAAGGGCGGTTGCCGCCGCCAACAACAGCATGCGCCCGAGAACGCCTTCCGCCGACGCCCTCACGCGCAGCACGCCGGCCAGATATCCGATCAGGGTCTTGCTCAAACCATTGAGACCCAAGAGAGTCCCCACCAGCAAATCGGACAGTAAGCCGAAACACGTGCCCCAGAACGCGCCCTTGGCCGCCGTCGAATGCATGGACAGGTAGAGAACCAGGATCAGCGGCAGATCGACGAAGCGCCGCAACTCCGGTAGCGCCCTGCTGAGCAATATTTCGAAGCTTCCTGCAAGCAGGACCAGAATCAGAATTTCGGTTCGGGAAAATCGGGCTTGCAGAGGGGCCCAATGTGACTCGGCGACTGCTTGCGGACGCTTCAAGGCAAACGCGCGACGAAAACTTCCTCGACCTTGGAAAAATCGACGAAGGGTTCGACCTTGATGTTGCGATGCCCTTCTCCTTTTCCGGAGATCACTACGCGGCCGACCGGAATGCCCTTGGGATAGATCCGATCGGTCCCGGAAGTGTAGACCAATTCCCCGACATCCACCGACTCGTGATTGGGGATGAATTTCCACTCGAGGAGATCGCTTCCGTCGCCCTGGAGCACGCCTTGCAGCCGGGAATCGGCCAGCATGGCGCCGGCCGAAGCCCCACGGTTGGTCACCAGTTCCACCTCCGAACTCATGGGTGTGGTCGCCACAACGCGCCCGATGATGCCGGACAGGCCGAGGACCGCCAGGTTCCGCTTCACGCCATGGCGGGTCCCGACGTTGATGCCGAGACGATGACTGAAGAAGGGAGCGGTTTTCCAGATTATGGTGGCCATCGTGGTCTCGAAAAGATGCTGCCGGGCGAGGATCTGGAGTTCGGTGCTGCGGCCCAGCATCGAGTGAACGCTCTTGAGCTGCGCGTTCTCCAGGCGAAGCCTTCCGATCTCCGCCTCCAATTCCTCGTTTCGCTCTTGAACTCCGAAGAGGATCACGTAGCGATTCAGAGCTCCCTCGATGCTGTCGGCCGCTGTCGACACTGCCAGCGCGAGAGGGGAGATGACGGCCACTCCCAGGGTTCTCAGCAGCGTATGGCCGTCGGGATTCCGCACCTGAGCCGAGATCAGCACCAGATGCAACACGACTGCCAGGATGACCAGAGACAGTGATTTCCGTTCGGCCGGCCAACTCATTCAGCAGTCCTTGGCGAACGTCCCGCGAGCCCCCGGATCGGGGTTGCGCTCGCCGGGCAAGGTACTTTGAGGAAGCATACCGGAAATAGGTGACCGGGATGCAATTCGCTCCGCCGGGACGCAGGCCCGGTCGAATACCGTGACGACTCTTACCGGGGGCTGCCGGAGATCCTCAGGAGCTGATCCTCTTCAAGAGCGCGATGTCCTCGAGCATCTTTCCGGTCCCGATGGCGACAGAGGAGAGAGGATTCTCGGCCACGTAGACGGGAAGGCCGGTTTCCAGGCTGATTCGCTGATCCATCTTTTGGAGCAGCGCGCCGCCTCCGGTCAAGATGATTCCCGTATCCGATATGTCGGCGGACAATTCGGGAGGCGTCCTCTCCAGGGCGACTCGGACCGCATTCACGATGGCCACCATGGAGTCCGCCAACGCCTCGCGAATCTCCTCGTCGGTGACGGTCACGGTCTTGGGTATTCCCTCGATGAGATTTCGTCCCTTCACCTCCGCGGTGCTGGGATCCGGCAACTCGGCCGCCGATCCCAGCTTGATCTTCACTCGCTCGGCGGTCCGTTCACCGATGAGCAGGTTGTGCTTTCGTTTGATGTACTGAATGATGGCTTCGTCCATTTCGTTTCCCGCCACCCGGACGGAGCGGCTGTGGACGATCCCCGCAAGGCTGATGACGGCGATGTCGGTGGTCCCGCCGCCGATGTCGACGATCATGTTTCCGTTCGGCTCCGTGATGGGAAGACCAGCCCCGATGGCCGCCGCCATCGCCTCCTCCACCAGGTAGACCTCGCTGGCCTTCGCGCGGAGAGCAGATTCGCGAACCGCCCGCTTTTCCACCTGTGTGATCTCGGAAGGGATGCAAATGATGATCCGGGGGCTCAGCAGAAAACTCCTGTTCTGAGCCTTCCTGATGAAATACCGGAGCATTTCCTCGGTCACGTCGAAATCGGCGATGACCCCATCCTTCATGGGCTTGATGGCGACGATATTGCCCGGCGTCCTCCCCAGCATCTTCTTGGCGTCCGTCCCGACGGCTTCCACTTTGTTCGTGAACTTGTTGATGGCGACGATGGAAGGTTCGTCGACGACGACTCCCTTCCCGCGCGCGAAGACGAGAGTATTCGCCGTGCCCAGATCAATGGCCAAATCGTGGGAAAATGACTTGAACAGCGAACGAAAGATCATTGGTCCCCAATGCTCCTCGGGATTTCAGCGGGACCACGGCCTCAGTCAACGCAGCCCCGTTCTACTCTCGTCCATTATCGGACGCCGCCGGTAATTGCCGCAAGAAACCAGTCCCCGGAGACCGCGTAGCGGTTTCCGCTGCATGGTATAATCGGCGGCTGACGCAAACCTGGTTCCGGGGCTGACGGAGGACTGGATGCTACCCTTTTTCCGCGAGAAGCGACGAGGGCTCAAGTGGATCCTGTGGTTGGTCATCATCGGTCTGGGCGTCGGAATGCTGGGCCTGTTCGTCGATGCGCCCGGGACCGGCTCGGGGGTTTCTTCCGCCCACGCGGCCGAAGTGGCCGATTTCGTCATCACTTCCAGCGAGTTCCGAAGGCACTACGTCCAATTGTTCGAAGCCTATCGCCGAGTCTACAAGTTGGACCGGCAGGACCCTGCCATCATCAAACAACTGCGGCTGGAGCAACAGGCAATCGATCAACTGGTGGCCGAGTACGCGACCTTCCACGAAGCACGGCAGATGGGCATCGCCGTGACCTCGGATGAAATCATTCGATTCATCACCAAGACCCCCGTATTCCAGGAAAACGGCAACTTCATCGGCGTGGATCGCTACCGCGCCATCTTGCGGGCCAACAACTGGGCGCCCCAGGAGTTCGAGGACAGCATCCGCAGACAGCTTGCCCAGGAGAAGCTGCGCCGAATTCTGACCGATGGGATCTTTCCCACGCCCGGCGAGGTCCGGCGAGAATTTCTGAAGCGGAATCAGGAGGTGAAGCTCCGGTACGTGGCCTTCGACCCGGAACTGTTGGCTCCGGGGAACGTCGAAGAAGAAAAACTCAAGGAGTATTTCGACGAACGGCAAGAGAACTACCGGGTCGGCGAACAACGCAGGATACGTTACGTTTCCGTTGGCGTCGACCCTGAGAATGTCAGCGTCTCCGAAGAGCAGATTCGCGATCGAATGGAGCGCGTCACCGAAACGGACCAGGCGAGAGTCCGCCATATTCTGGTTTCCGTGCGGACGCCGGACGACGAACCTGCCGCCAGGGCCAAGGCTCAGGGTCTCCTGCAACAGCTTCGATCCGGTGGGGATTTTGCCGAATTGGCTCGAGAGCACTCCGAGGACCCGGTGTCGGCGGCGGCCGGCGGGGACCTTGGTTTTTTCGGCCGGGGGAAAATGATGCCGGAGTTCGAGAAGGCTGCTTTTGAGCTGAAGCCCGGCGAGCTGAGCGATCTGGTGGTGACGCCCTTCGGCTACCACATTATCCTCGGCAGCTTCAATCCCCAGCACCACGAGGGCGATGCCCGCCGGCCCATCGCCGAATACGAAGCCCGGCAGCAGGAGGCGGAAAACCAGGCCAAGGACCTGGCGGAGGAAATTTCCGGAGAGCTGGAGGAAGAGCCGGATCTGGCGAAGGCGGCAAGCGCTCGCGGTCTCGCGGTTGAGGAATCGGACTACTTCGAGCTCGGCGGCTTCATTCCCGGCCTGTCCGTCCAGAACGACTTCAATCAGAAAATATTCGATCTGCAGGAAAACCAGTCGCTGCAGCCGTATGAGGCGGCCGGTTCCTTCGTGGTTGCGCAGCTCATCGAAATCCGGCCCGGACACATGCCCCCTTTCGAAGAGATCCGCGAAAAGGTCCTCTCCGATTACCGTTCCACGCAGGGTGACGAATCCGCTCGGGAGAACGCCTTCGCCATGCACCAGGCCATCGGGGACGGCAGCGGGTTCCAGGAGCTGGCGGAGGAGCAAAGACTGCAGGTCATGACGACCCCCTTCTTCAAGCGGGGCGCCACCATCGACGAGAACCTCCGATTCTCGCCGCAGGTTCACGAACATGCCTTTCGGCTGGAGACGGGAGAGGTCGCGCCGCCGGTACTCGTCACCGGCAAGTACTTCGTGTTCCAGGTCGCCGAAAAGACGTCACTGGACCAGGAGAAGTTCGAACGCGAGAAGAGTCAGTTGGAGAAGGAACTGACGGAGAAGAAGCGTACGGACTACTTCAACGCCTATGTGGAAGGCACGCTGGACCGCCTGCGCGGCGACGACGCCATCACCATCAACCAGGAGATGGTGGACCGCATATCCGGGTAGCCGGCATCGGCCGGACCGGCCGGTCCCCGCCGTTTGCTCCCCCGCACCGGTGGCAGTGCCTCGTCAGGCTACTGCACGGTGACCGACTTGGCCAGATTCCGGGGGCGGTCGATGTCGCAGCCTCGCTCTCTGGCCACGTAATAGGCCAGGAGCTGGAGCGCAATCACGCTCAGGAATGGCGTGAACATCTCTCCGCATTGCGGAATCTCGATCAGGTCGTCGGCCAACTCGGCCAAGTGCGTGTCTCCTTCCGTCCCTACCGCGATGACCGGCCCGTTGCGACTCTTGATCTCCTCGATGTTCCCGATCATCTTTCGATAGACGCTGTCGCGGGGCGCCAGGCAGACGGTCGGGAAGCTCTCGTCCACGAGGGCAAGAGGTCCGTGCTTCATTTCTCCCGCGGCATACCCCTCGGCGTGCAGGTAGGAGACCTCCTTCATCTTCAGGGCGCCCTCCATCGCCACCGGATAGCTGAATCTTCTTCCCAGATAGAGCAGGTTCCCATGATGGGCGTAACGGCGGCCGATTTCTTCAATCGCCGGCGCCCGCGCGAGCATGGACCGCATCCTGTCGGGCAGGGCCCGGAGCTCATGGACAAATTCCTGGCCTTCGCTCAACGACATCTGCTGGTGACGGCCCAGCAGGAGGCCGACCAGGTAGAGAATGGCGATCTGGGAGACGAATACCTTGGTGGAGGCGACACTGATTTCCGGGCCGGCGTGATTGTAGATTCCGGCGTCGGTCAGGCGGGCGACCGTGCTGCCCACGACGTTGACGAGGCCCAGGCTGAGTGCTCCGCGCCGCTTGACTTCGCGGACCACGGCCAGGATGTCGGCCGTCTCCCCCGACTGGCTGATGGCCAGAACCGCCGTCCGCGCCTGCAGGTTCAGCTTGCGGTACTGGAACTCGGAAGCGAGGTCGACGTCGACAGAATAGTTGGTGCAGCTCTCGATGACGTAACGCCCCAGCAAGCCGGCATAATAGGAGGTCCCACAGGCCAGGATGATGAGGCGCCGCATGTTCCTCAGTCGGGACCAGACTCGCTCCACGCCGCCCAGCTTGGACAGTCCTTCCGTCTCGATCAGTCGTCCCCTGATGGCCTCTCCGACCACCTCGGGCTGCTCGTGGACCTCCTTGAGCATGAAGTGGGGGTAACCCCTCTTCTCGGCGGAAGACATGTCCCAGTCCAGGGTCTGGACGGAGCGGTTCATGGGCATCCCGCTGAGAGTTCGGATCCGGTAGCTCCCGGGCTTCAGCAACGCCACTTCGCCGTCATGGAGGTAGGCCACTTCCCGGGTGTGACTCATCAGGGCCGCCGCGTCGGACGCGGCAAAGATCTCACGGTCCCGGATTCCCAGGATCAGGGGGCTGCCCAGCCGCGCAACCACGATCTGGGAAGGATTGTCGGCGGAAATCACACCGATTCCGTAAGTTCCGTCGACGCGTTGAAGAGCCGAGTTGACCGCATCTTCCAAGTCGCCCCGATAGTATTCCTCGATCAGGTGGGCCAGGACCTCGGAGTCGGTGGAAGAGCGAAACAGGTGCCCCTTTTCCCGAAGTTCCTGCCGCAACTGCCGGTAGTTCTCGATGATTCCGTTGTGCACCACGAAGATGCGGTCCCGGCAGTCGCCATGCGGATGTGCGTTTTCGGGAGAGGGAGCCCCATGCGTGGCCCAACGGGTGTGGGCAATGCCGCCCCAGCCTGTCCAGGGGTTGTCCCCGAGGAGACTCGCCAGATCCGAGATCTTTCCCACCGCTTTCCGGCAGTGAATCTCTTCATTCACGGCGACCGCGACACCGCTGGAGTCGTAGCCGCGGTATTCCAGTCTTCTCAAGCCGTTGAGCAGGATCGGCAGGGAGGGGCGATCCCCCAGGTAGCAGATTATTCCGCACATCGTTCCCTCAGAATTGTATCAGTGGGGAACGGGCCGAGAAGAGAGACCGGCAACTCGGGCCCTATTGAGGGCCCCGTCCTGTGAAAGGCATGGCGGTCCGGCCGATGGCCGGAACAGGTTTCGATGGTGAGGGATCGTCCCTCGTGGCCCCCGTGCGGACGGTCAGGGGTACCGAGAGTTCGCTCGACCCAGGTTCATTGGAAGCGACCTGGACGCGGCCTCTGAACTCGCACCCTTCGTCCATGCTGACCCGAACCGTGGTGAGGTCGCCATGGACCACACCGGAGGAACCCACCAAGACGACTTCTTCTCCCTGAAGGTTGCCTTCGACATGACCCTCGATCCGAATCACCCGGGCAAGGATATCGCCTTGGACCCGGCCGTCGCGGCCCACCGTGACAGTATGCCCGGAAAGCGACACCGTGCCTTCGAACCGGCCGTTGACCGTCAGGTCCTGATTGCCGCTCACCTCCCCCTTGAAGAAGAGGGCTTTGCCGATGAGGGCATGTTCTACAGATTCGGCGGGAGGGTCGGACAGGACCAGGTCCTGAGGACTGGAGTCTGGGGACGTCAAGGGTTTCCGGAGCTTTCTTTTCCACATGGTGGAATTGTACGGGCGACGAACAGAATTTACGGTAGCAAGTCTCTATGACGAAATTCGCTCCGGTCCCCAACGCCAGATTTCCCGATCTCTGACCTGATAAACTGGCCGGCAGGCGAGCATCCCGACAGATTAGCCGGTGGTGCCGCCTCGTGTTTTGCTCGCCACTCTGAGACAGGAGTCCGGGCATCGCCGGTAGCAGGAGAACTAGGATGTCAGATCTCGAAGGGCCGGGAAATTCCAGGAGACGATCCGTCATCGGGTCCGCCATCCGCATCCACGGGGAAGTGAGCGGAGGCCAGGATCTGCTGGTTCGCGGTCGTGTCGAAGGGCGAATATCACTCCCCGGGCACTGCCTTACCGTGGGGAGGGAAGGCCGGGTCAAGGCCGATCTGGTGGCCAAGGTGATTCGGATCGACGGTCATGCGGCCGGGAGCGTTCAAGCGGAAGAACAGATCCGCGTGACCGGCCGCGCCCAAGGCGATCTGATCGCTCCTCAAGTGATTCTGGAAGAAGGGTGCCACTACTGCGGCACCGTCGACACGGGCAGCCAGTCCTCTCCATAGGCGGCGCCAATTCGTTTACGGAGATTGCGGAAACATTCCGCCGGATGCAGGGGCGTTCGAATGCCGTGACGACTTTTTCCTCGGGCTAGAGAAGGCCCAGTTGAAGTCTTGCCGCCTCGGACATGTTCTCCATGGTCCACGGCGGGTCCCAAACGACCTCTACGGCGACTTCTTCGACGCCGGGTAGCGCCCGCACTTTGGACTCCACCTCCAACGGCAGCGACTCGGCCACCGGACAACTGGGCGAAGTCAGGGTCATCTTGATATCCACAGCTCCAACGGCGTCGACGTCCACCCCGTAGATCAGGCCCAGTTCGTAGATATCCACCGGAATCTCCGGATCGTAACAACTCCTGAGGACCGAAATCACCTCTTCGTGGATGGGGCCGCCCAGCGGCGAGGTCCCACTTCCCGTTTCGGCCTGGAAACCCGGTTCCGATTTCGGTTCTTCTGCCATGGATCCCCCTCCCCGGTGCTCCGCGAGAGTCCTATTCGGTTGAGACGACCTCGTTTCTCTTTTCCAGTGCCGCCCGCAGCGTATGCCAGGTCAAGGTGGCGCATTTCACCCGAACCGGGTAACGGCTGACCCCTTCAAACACCACCAATTTACCCAGATCCGGTTCGGATTGATCTTCCGAATCGAGCTTCCCGGTCACCAGTTGGTGGAAACGCTCGAACAACGCCTGGACTTCATCCAGATCCCGACCCTTCAGGCTCTCGGTCATTATCGAGGCGGATGCCATGGAGATGGCGCACCCCGAACCCTGAAACGAGATCTCGTCGACGACGGAGCCCTTCAACTTGACATACACGGTGACCCGGTCGCCGCAAAGTGGATTGAAGCCTTCCGACTGGTGATCCGCGCCCTCCAGAGCAGCGAAATTCCGAGGCCGCCGGTTGTGATCCAGGATGACCTCCTGGTAGAGGGCGCTCAGATCCGGCATCACTCAAACACCTCGATCACCTTCTCGAGGCCTCGGCACATGGCATCGATCTCTTCCCGCGTGTTGTAGAACGCCAGCGACGCCCGCGCCGTGGCCGGGAGCCCAAAGTAATCCATCAACGGCTGAGCGCAGTGATGGCCGGTCCGAATCGCCACCCCCTCCAGGTCCAGAATGGTGCCCATGTCGTGAGGATGGACTTCGTCCAGAACGAAGGAGAGCACTGCCGCCTTCGACGGTGCGGTGCCGATCAGGCGCAGGCCGGGAACCTGGGAAAGCCGGGAAGTTGCGTACTCCAGAAGCTGGTTCTCATAGGCCGCAATGCGATCGAGGCCCAGGTCCTCCAGATAATCCAGCGCCGCGGCCAACGCGACGCCGCCCGCGATATTGGGCGTCCCTCCCTCGAACTTGTGCGGAGGTTCGTTGTACGTCGTCCTCTCGAAGGAGACGGAGCGGATCATCTCCCCTCCTCCCTGATAGGGAGGCATGGACTCCAGTTGGTTCCATTTGCCGTAAAGGATGCCGATACCGGTGGGACCGTAGATCTTGTGTCCCGAGAAGCAATAGAAATCGCAATCCAGTTCCTGCACGTCCACCTTCAGGTGCGGCACCGCCTGAGCCCCGTCCAGAAGGACGAGAGCTCCGTGCCCATGCGCCATTTCAACCATTTTCCGCACCGGGTTGATGGTCCCGAGAACGTTGGACACATGGGTCACCGCGACCATCCGGGTGCGATGGTTCAACAACTTCTCGTACTCGTCCAGAAGCAGCTCACCCTGGCCGGAGACGGGAATGACCCGAAGCCGGGCGCCCTTCTCCTGGCAGAGCATCTGCCAGGGAACGATATTGGAATGGTGCTCCATCTGGGAAACGATGATCTCGTCACCCGGATTCAGGAGGCTCCGTCCCGCGGTCTGAGCCACCAGGTTGATGCCCTCGGTCGTGCTCCGGACGAAAACGATCTCTTCCGCCCGGGCGGCGTTGACGAACCTTCGCACTTTCTCACGGGTCGCCTCATAGGCATCCGTCGCGCGAACGCTCAATAGATGGACGCCCCGCTGAATGTTGGCGTTGGTGCGGGAATAGTATCGGCTCACCGCATCGATGACCTGCTGCGGTTTCTGGCTGGTGGCCGCATTGTCCAGATAGGCCAACGGCTTGCCGTGAACCTTCCGGGAGAGAATCGGGAAATCCCCGCGGATGCGTCCCGGATTCAGCCCTCCGGACACGCGCCGGTGATGGTTCCGGGCGGTTGTGGTGGAACTCACGTCAGTGCCTTCCTCAGAAAACTCCCTTGCGGGAGCCGGTCGAAGAGGAGGGAGCTGAGTCGATCCCGGAGGCCGGCCAGCCGCACGCGGCGGATCACGTCTTCCGCAAAACCGTAGGTCAGGATGCTTCGCGCCATGGCCTCGTCAATGCCTCGCGACCGCATGTAGAAGATGGCTTCCCGGTCGAGCTGGCCGATGGTGGCGCCATGGGTGCATTTGACCTCGTCGGCGTAGATCTCCAGTTGGGGTTTCGTATTCACCAAGGCTCGATCGGACAACAGCAGGTTGTTGTTGGTCTGCACCGAGTCGGTCTTCTGGGCTCCCGGATGGACCACGATGCGGCCCCGGAACACCCCCCGGGAACGACCGCCCAGAATACCCTTGTAAATCTCCCGGCTGCCGCAATGAGGAGCCGCGTGCTCGATCCGGGTGTGGTTGTCCACCAACTGCTCGCCGGAAACCACGAAGATTCCGTCAAGCGACGCGTCCGCTCCCTGGCCTCCCAGAAACACGTTCAGATCGTTGCGTGTCAGCCGTCCCCCCAGGTCCGCCGACATGGTGCGAGCCGCACTATTGGATTCCTGCCGGATCTCCAGGGTCGAGACATGGTGTGCGGCGGGACTCTCCTCCTGCAGCCGGTAGTGATCCAGGTTGGCATTCTCCCCCACCGCCACCTCGGTGACGGGATTGCTGAAATAGGACTTCTCTCCAACGCCCACGTAGTGCTCGACCACGGAGCATTCGCTCCCGGCGCCCACCAGGATCAGATTCCGCGGATGGGTCACGAATGGCTGCCCGCCGTTGCCGGTGGAGAGAAATACGAGATGGATGGGATCCGGAATCCGGGCGCCGCCGGAGACCCGAACGACTGCTCCGTCTTCAATAAATGCCGTGTTGAGAGCAACGAACGGATGGCGCTCAGCCTCCACGTACCGGGCCAGATGAGCCTCGACCTCTTCGGGACTGTCCCGAAGAATGGACGCCAGGGAGCCGACCCGGACCCGGTTGTCCGTCCCGTCCACACGGGACAGTTCCGCGCAGTACCGTCCATTCAGGAAGACACAACGGACGCCGCCGCTGCCGCCGGACGCCAGGGACGCCGTCCGGCCATGTCCGTCCGGAGAAAGCGCCGGAGCGGTCTCGTATGCGGTGGCCGCCAGGCGGGCGACGTTGGTATAACGCCAATCCTCATCGGCGATGGTGGGGAATCCCGTCTCGACGAAACGCAACATGGCTTCCCGGCGCAGCCGGGACAACCAGCCGGGACTGTCCGACGCAGCGTCGTCCAGCCGGTTGAATCGTTCCAGGTAGATGTCCAGCGACCTTCGTGCGACCTTCATCTCGATTCGTGCCTCGACCCGGGACTAGCCCGCCACCGCCCGCGGCCGGTCCTGCTCCAGGCCGGCATACCCTCTCTCTTCCAGTTTCAGAGCCAACTCCTTGCCCCCCGACCGGACGATACGGCCGCGGGCCAGGACATGGACGAAATCGGGGACGATGTAATTGAGCAGACGCTGATAGTGGGTCACGACGATGATCGCCCGTTCGGACGACCTCATGGCGTTGACCCCGTGGGCGACGACCTTCAGCGCATCGATATCCAACCCTGAATCGGTCTCATCCATGATGCACAGGTCCGGTTCCAGGACCGCCATCTGGAAAACCTCGTTGCGTTTCTTCTCGCCGCCGGAGAAACCCTCGTTCACCGGGCGGGTCAGGAGGCTCTCGTCCATCTTCAGAAGCCGGGTCTTCTCACGGACCAGCTTGAGGAAATCCAGAGCGTCGACTTCCTCCTGGGCGCGGCTGACCCGGATCGAGTTGAGGGCGGCCCTCAAGAAATAGGTGTTGCTCACTCCGGGAATCTCCACCGGGTACTGAAAGGCCAGGAAAATCCCCGCCTGGGCCCGCTCTTCCGGTGAGCACTCCAACAGGTCTTCGCCCTTGTAGGCGATCGTTCCCCGAGTGACCTCGTAGTCTTCCCGGCCGGCCAGCACCTGGGCCAAGGTGCTCTTCCCGGACCCGTTGGGCCCCATGATGGAGTGGATCTCTCCCTTGCGGACCGTCAGATCCACACCGTTCAGGATTTTCGTATCTCCCGATCTCACATGCAGATCGCTGATTTCGAGCATTGGATTCCCTTCCCGAGTTCAGGAGCCTCGCGGCTTGTTGGATTGGCGGCGCGGCGGTTTACCCGACACTTCCTTCGAGGCTGATGGACAGCAGTTTCTGGGCCTCGACGGCAAATTCCATCGGCAGTTCCTTGATGACCTTCTTGCAGAAGCCATTGACGATCATGGAGACGGCGTCCTCCGCCGAAAGTCCCCGCTGTTGGCAATAGAAGATCTGATCCTCTCCGATCTTTGAGGTCGACGCCTCATGCTCCATGTGAGCGCTGCTGTTGTTCACCTCGATATAGGGGAAGGTATGGGCTCCACACTCGTCCCCCATCAACATGGAATCGCACTGGGTGTAGTTGCGGGCCCTTTCGGCGCCGGAGCCGATCCGGACCAGGCCCCGGTAGGTGTTCTGTCCATGGCCGGCCGAGATCCCCTTGGAGACGATGTTGCTCCTGGTGTTCCTGCCGATGTGGATCATCTTGGTCCCGGTGTCCGCCTGCTGCCGGTTGTTGGTCAAGGCCACCGAGTAGAATTCCCCGACGGAATTGTCGCCCAGCAGGACGCAACTGGGGTATTTCCAGGTGATTGCCGATCCGGTCTCCACCTGCGTCCATGAGATCTTGGAGTTGACCCCCTGGCACTTGCCCCGCTTGGTGACGAAATTGTAAATGCCGCCTTTGCCGTTCTTGTCCCCCGGGTACCAATTCTGAATGGTGGAGTACTTGATCTCGGCATTGTCCAGCGCCACCAGCTCCACCACGGCCGCGTGGAGTTGGTTCTCGTCTCTCATGGGCGCCGTGCAACCCTCCAGATAGCTGACGTAGGACCCCTCGTCGGCGATGATCAGCGTGCGCTCGAACTGGCCGGTCTTGGCGGCGTTGATCCGGAAGTAGGTGGAAAGCTCCATGGGGCAGCGGACGCCTTTGGGAACGTACACGAAGGAACCGTCGGTGAAGACCGCCGAGTTCAAGGCCGCGAAGAAATTGTCGGTGTGGGGCACGACCGAGCCCAGATAGCGCCGAACCAGTTCCGGATGCTCCCGAATGGCTTCGCTGAACGAGCAGAAGATGATTCCCAGCTCCGAGAGCTTCTCCTTGAAGGTGGTGGCCACCGAGACACTGTCGAAAACGGCGTCCACCGCCACCTCCGTGACCCCGGCCAGCATTTCCTGCTCGCGCAGGGGAATGCCCAGCTTTTCGTAGGTGGCGCGGATCTCCGGGTCGATGTCGTCCAGGCTCTTGGGGCCGTCGCCATTCGACTTGGGAGCGGAGTAGTAGACGATGTCCTGGTAGTCGATGGGCGGATAGTGGACATTGGGCCACTCGGGCTCCGTCATCTTCCGCCAGCGGCGATAGGCCCTGAGCCGCCACTGGAGCATCCACTCGGGCTCCCCCTTCTTGGACGCAATCAGCCCGATGGTGTTCTCGTCCAGGCCGGGAGGAACTTCGTCGGTCTCCACATCGGTGTAGAAGCCGTACTTGTATTCCTCCGAAGCCAGATCCTGCAACTGCTCCATCTCAGTAGGCATGGGATTCCTCTCTTGCCGACAATTCCGTTTCCGGCAATCTTTTCGGGCCGTCAGCCCGCGGCCCGCGGCCGGACGGGCTCATTCCCGCGGCCCGCCTCCAGCGGGACCAGCGAGTCTGACAGCGGAGACGTCATGTCCTGCAGACTGATCCTCTCCAGCGCATCCAGAACCGCCTGGTTGATCACCTGCCAGTTGCTCCGGATACAGCAGACCGGTTCCTGCTTGCACTCTCCGGGGGTCCCGACGCACTCGGTCATGGCAATGGGCCCCTCGATGACGTTGATAATGTCCGCCACCGAGATTCGCCCCGGTTTGAGCGCCAGACTATAGCCTCCCTTGGCGCCGCGGCGGGACGACAGGACTCCTTCCCGGGCCAGAACCTTGAGGATCTTGCTGACCATGGGAAACGGGATCCGGGTTTCGTCGGAAAGTGCGCGAGCACTGTAGGTCAGTCCCTCGCCACCGGCAAAATGCGTCAACAGAACGATTCCGTAGTCGGCCTCCTTGCTCATTCGAATCACGGCTTTACCACCCTCGCGAGCGCATATAGTACTAATTTGGTCCTGTTTCTGTCAACGCGAACGGAACAGGACTTCCCCCATGTTTCAGGTGGTTCGGGAGAGCCAGGGATGCAGGGTCCCCCCTTGAGGGCGCCCTCTTCGCTTCAACCCGGCAAATCATGAATCGGTCGGCGCCGAAGAAAACGGCTACGGACGGAGCCCCGGCGGAGCACCCGGGGCATAGTATCCGGGCCGGGTATGCACGACGGCGCCGGGAACCGCCGCCCGGATCGTCACGTCGCGCCAGGAGCCGTCACGGGCGCGATTGGTCGGACGATAGGAGATATAGTATTGATTCTTAAGCTCTTCCGCGACCCGCACATAGACGTCGGAAAGGCTTCCGAAGGCCTCGCTGTCAAGAACGCGGCCTCCGGTCCGGTCCGCCAGCGTACGGAGGAATCTCTTCACGCCGACGATGTACTCGTCCGTCATCTGCCTGGGGACGAGCCGGCCGCGGCTCTGGAGTTGGATTCGCATATGCCTGGCGCTTACCCAGTATGCTTCCACCGTCGAGGCGACGTAGGTCATGGCCTCGGAGCGGGTCACCAGATCCAGAACCTCCTGGGGAGTGACCATGCTGTGGGTGTCGATGCCGTCGGACAGCAGAATGATCGCCTTTCTTCCCGAAACGCCGGCCAAGAGATCGTCGCAGGTGACGTAGAGGGCATCGTTCAGAACGGTCCGTCCTTTGGCATAGATCTTCAGCATCGCGTTCTCGATGCGGTCGCGGTCGTTGGTCCAATCGAGGATGAGCTTCGGGAGGTTGCTGAAGGTGATGACGGCGATCCGGTCCTCCTCGCCGAGGCTGTCCACGAAGCGGAGGGCCGCACGCCGAATCTCGCTCTGGCTGCCCCGGGTGCTGCCGCTGACGTCCACCAGCAGTACCACGCGCACCGGCAGCGCCTCGCTGTAGAAGTTCAGGATCTCCTGCCGCACGCCGTCCTCGTAGACGGTGAACTGGTCGCGGGTCAGTCCCCGGAGGAAGCCTCCCTGGGCGGAGCGCGCGTTCACCGAAAGGAAGACCTGGTCAACGGCGACACCGATTCGAAAGCCGGTGTCGGTTTCTTCGGCTTCGGCGGGGACGTCGGCTTCGGCGGGGACGTCATCCTGGATTCCGGGCCAGAAGAAACCCCAGATCAACAATGCCAAATGCGCCACACATCCATTATAGCGGAGGACCCGCCATCGGTTGCGGTCAGGGCAGGGGGGACTTTGTCTTCTCCAGGAGGCGAATCCGTTCGATCTCCAGTCCCGGGTCGACGGCCTTGCACATGTCGTAGAGAGTGAGGGCGGCGACAGCCACCGCCGTCAAGGCCTCCATCTCCACTCCGGTCGCCCAGCGGCAACTGACCCGGCTCCGGATCAGGAACCCCGACTCGTCCAACTCCACGTCCACATCCACAAAATCCAGGTTGATGTTGTGGCAGAGCGGAATCAGGCCGCTGGTCCGCTTGGCCGCCTCGATCCCGGCCAGGCGGGCGACTTCGAACGGATTGCCCTTGGGAAGACCGGCCTCGAGTATCGCCCGCCGGGTCTGCTCCGCAATGCGGACCCGGCCCTCGGCCGCCGCCGTCCTGCGGACCAGCTTCTTGGCGCCGATGTCCACCATGCGCGCTTTTCCGGTGGAGTCCACATGAGTCAGCCGCGACATTTCGCCACCTTTCATGCCAGCCGGCCCCGGCCCGGATCGGCATCCAGGAGCAGGACCGAGACCCGTTCGCCGGCGGCGATCCGGGACACGTGGGCGGGAATGATCAGCAGGGAATCCGCCCGGGCGAATCCTGTCAGATCGGCGGACCCTCCCGTCTCGACGGGAGCAACCCGGAGGCCGCCGCTCCATTCCGTGCGGGCCGGCTTGAAAAAGGTTCGGCCCGGCTTCTGGGCAACCGACTGCGTCAACGTGGCCTCGATCCGGCGCAATGAGACCGATTCGAATCCCATCCACCGGCGAACCAAAGGCCTTGCAAAGAGCTGAAAGGTCACGAACGCCGAAACCGGATTGCCGGGAAGACCGAAGGCCAGCGTCGATCCCCTTCGGCCCACGCAGATCGGTTTCCCCGGCTTGACAGCGGCCTTGTGGAATATCAGCCTGGCCCCTTCCCGCTCCAGGATCCGGTGGACGAAATCATACTCCCCCATGGACACGCCGCCGGAGAGAAGGAGCAGGTCGAATTCGAGGCCGGATCGAATGACCTCCGCAATGCGTTCCGGATCGTCCCCCACCGAGACCTCCGATTCCACCTTCAGCCCAAGGCGGCGGCAGAGCGCCGAGATCATGGGGCCGTTGGAATTCCGGATCTGCCCGAACCGGGGGCGGGCTTCGACCGGAACCAACTCATCCCCGGTGGAAACCACGACCGCGGAGAGGGGCCGAAAGACTTCCGGCCGGGCCTGGCCGAACGAGGCCAGGACGCCGATTTCGGCGGGACCGATCAATCTTCCCGCTTCCAGGACCACGCTTCCCTTGGCGACTTCTCTGCCCTGCCTGGCGACGTTGGCTCCCGGCGCCACCGTTTTCAGGATCTCCACGGTGGACGCATCGACCATTCTCGATTCCTCCACCATCTGAACCGCATCGGTGTCGCGCGGGACCGGCGCCCCGGTCATGATCCGCACCGTTTCGCCCGCAGCCACGGACGGCAATGAATCCGCTCCGGCCGCCACCTCTCCAACCACGTCCAAGCGGGCGGGGACCTTCCGGACGTCGGCGCTGCGGACGGCAAAACCATCCATGAACGACTTGTTGAACGGGGGGACGTCAGAGTCCGCATGAACGGGAGACGCCAGAACTCGATCGAGACACTGCTCCAATGGCAGTGTCACCGTCACAGGGGGCGGACACTGGGCAAGAATCCGCTCCAAGGCATCTTCATAGGGAAGCAAATCGACCATTTCGCTCACGCCGCCTGTTCGGTTCCGGACCCTGGAAACTACAGCACCACCTGTTCCCGATACTCCCCGAATACCTCCCCCATGGCCTCGGACATTTCTCCGACCGTTGCGCCCGCTTCGACCCCCTCAATGAGGGCAGCCACCAGGTTTTCCCCCCCACGGGCCATTCGGATCAGCTTCTCCATGGACCGCTGCCAGCGCTCCCGGTTCCGCCGGGCCCGATGCCGCGACAATTCCCTGATCTGCCGCTCTCTCGTCTCGGGATCCACCCTCAACAACTCAATGTCCACGGGATCTTCATCTTGAAACCGATTGACGCCCACGACCACCCGATCCCCCGACTCCAGGGTTCTTTGAAGGCGATGCGCCGAGTCCTGGATCTCTCTTTGGACAAAACCGCTCTCGATGGCCGCCACCATCCCTCCCATGGACCGAATGCGCTCCAGGTAGCTCTCCGACTCCTCCTCCAGGCGGTTTGTGAGCTTCTCCAGATACCAACTCCCGCCGAGCGGGTCGACCACGTCCGTCAGGCCCGATTCATGGGCCAGAATCTGTTGAGTCCGGAGCGCCAGCTCGGCGGCGGCTTCCGTCGGAAGAGACATGGCCTCATCTTTTCCGTTGGTGTGAAGCGACTGGGTGCCCCCCAGGACGGCCGCCAACGCCTGCACGGTGGTTCGGACCACATTGTTGTCCGGCTGCTGCGCCGTCAGCGTGCTTCCGCCGGTCTGGGTGTGAAAACGCATCATGCAGGACTTGGGATTCGCGGCTCCCCAACGCTCCTTGACGCAACGGGCCCAGAGCCGGCGCGCCGCCCGGAACTTGGCCACCTCCTCGAAAAGGTCATTGTGGGCAGCGAAGAAAAAGGAGAGCCGGGGGGCGAAATCATCAATCCGGAGCCCCGCCTTCAAGGCCGATTCGACGTAGGTTTCGGCATTGGCCAACGTGAATCCGATCTCCTGAGCGGCAGTCGATCCGGCCTCCCGGATATGGTAGCCACTGATGGAAATCGGATTCCATCCGGGCGCCGCCTCGTGGCAGAACGCCACCAGGTCGGTGACCAGACGAAGGGATGCCTCCACCGGATAAAGATACGTGCCGCGAGCAATGTATTCCTTGAGAATATCGTTCTGGACCGTGCCCCGTACCGCCCTCCAGGAAGTTCCCTGCCGGCGGGCCTGAACCAGATAGAGCGCCAGCAGAACCGGCGCGGTTGCATTGATGGTCATGGAGGTGGAGACCCTGCTCAGGTCGATTCCACGAAACAGGGTTTCCATGTCCCACAGGCCGTCAATGGCGACACCGGCGCGGCCGACTTCTCCCTCCGCCAGGGGATGGTCCGAATCCAAGCCCAACTGAGTCGGCAGGTCGAACGCTACGGAGAGACCCCTGTTTCCCTGAGAGAGGAGGTAGCGGTATCGGCGATTGGATTCTCGAGCCGTGGCGTACCCCGAATACTGGCGGATCGTCCAGTGCCGGTCCCGATACATGCCAGGATAAGCGCCGCGAGTGAAGGGGTAGCCGCCCGGTTTCCCCAGATCCGATTTCTCGTCGAACCCGGGCATGTCTTGAGGCCCGTGGCATGCCTGTCCCGGTTCGCCGGCGGCGGCGCCGGAGCTCGATTTAGCGGCCTCCTTCGTCACTTTACAAGCACCCCGGGTTTGATATCATGGGCTCAATTCAAGGCTAGCACGTTGCAAGGCCGCAGCCTTGCTCGATTTCGGCTGGATGTTAGCAACGGGAAGGGTGGAACTCAAATGCGAGACGGACAGTTGAAGGACTACAAGAAGAAACTCGAGTCGGCCATCAACGACGCCCTCGTCAGCTCTCCCCAGATCAACGCCGCCATACAAGGCATACGAGAACACGGATACGATGTCTTCCTCATCATTGAAGCCACCATCGGTTTCAATGCCAGGGGGAACGGCGCGGCGCCGGCCAAGAAGCTGTCAGCGGTGAG
This sequence comes from Acidobacteriota bacterium, assembly GCA_965116695.1. Taxonomy (GTDB): domain Bacteria; phylum Acidobacteriota; class UBA6911; order RPQK01; family JAJDTT01; genus JAJDTT01. The sequence continues at coordinate 3,420,100 of OZ220706.1, read as the reverse complement.
GCTCCAGTTGACAGGTCAGGACGAGAAATTTCTGCGTTCGCTGAAGATCAGCCCCGAATAGCACATCCTTTCCGGCCGCGTCCCATTGGGACCCGCCGGGCGCGACGGCGATAGACTCCCCACCATGCCCGATCTCTCGGTCGACGTCATTATCATTGGGGGCGGCCACGCGGGTTGCGAGGCGGCGTCAGCCGCGGCCCGTATGGGGGCCAGTACCGCCCTGGTCACCATTAACCGGGAAATGATTGCCCAAATGTCGTGCAACCCGTCGGTCGGGGGCATCGGCAAGGGCCACCTGGTGCGGGAGATCGATGGGCTGGGGGGCCTCATCGGCCAAGTGGGAGATTCCAATGGAATCCATTTCCGCCTGCTCAATCGGAGCCGCGGCCCCGCCGTCCAGGCCCCTCGCGCCCAGTGCGACAAGAAACTCTACCGGCAGGAGATGCAGCATCGGCTGAGTTGTCAGGACAACCTCACGGTGGTCCAGGCAGAGGCCACGGCCCTGTTGCGCATTGGCAACCGGATCGCCGGCATCGAAACCGCTGCCGGCGACCGGATCGCCTCGGCCTGCGTCGTTTTGACCACCGGCACCTTCCTGAACGGCCTCTGCCATTTGGGGCAAAAGAAGTTCCGCGCCGGCCGTTCAGGCGAAAAAGCTTCCGTGCAGCTCGCCCGGTCCTTGAAGTCCATCGGTTTCCGGCTCGGACGCCTGAAGACCGGAACGCCGCCGCGGCTCGAAAAGAAAAGCATCGACTTTTCACGTTTCGAAGTCCAGTCCAGCGATCCGGACCCCACCTTGTTCTCGTTCCGAAGCCAGGGGCCGAGACTGCCCCAGGTCGACTGTTGGCTCACGCTCACCAACAACCGCGTCCACGAGGTGATTCGCAACAATCTGCACCGCAGTCCTCTCTACAGCGGGGACATCGTGGGTCTCGGGCCCCGCTACTGCCCGTCCATCGAGGACAAAGTGGTGAAGTTTCCGCACCACGACCGCCATCAACTCTTCCTGGAGCCGGAAGGGCTGGATTCCGAACTCATTTACGTCAGCGGCCTCTCCACCAGCCTGCCGGTGGACGTGCAGGAAGAGATTCTGGCCCAGATCGACGGCTTGGAAGAAGCGACCATGATCCGGCCGGGATATGCGGTCGAGTACGACTACGTTCAGCCGTCGGAGCTGCGTCCTTCATTGGAGACGAAGAAAGTCGAGGGGCTGTTTCATGCCGGCCAGATCAATGGAACCACGGGCTACGAGGAAGCCGCCGGCCAGGGAATCCTTGCCGGCATCAATGCCGCCCTCAAGGCTTCCGGGGGCGAGCCTTTCGTGCCCAGCCGCAGCGAGAGCTACCTGGGAATCCTGGTGGACGACCTGGTCACCAAGGATGTCGACGAACCGTACCGGATGTTCACGTCCAGAGCCGAGTGCCGCCTGCTCCTCAGGATCGACAATGCCGACCGGCGCCTCATGCCTCACGGCCACAGGCTGGGACTGGTGTCATCGCAGCTCTTCGACGAATTCCAGGACAAGTGGAAGCGAATCGACGATGCCATCGAATTCCTGCGGAAAACCCGCCTGAAGAAAGCGTCCCGCCTGCTGGAGGAACTGCGGGTTCGCACCGGTGCTCCTCGCGGCGCCTGCCTGGACCGACTGCTCAAGCGGCCTGAGGTCGACATTGGGGACATGACTCCCATTTTGAGAGCCAACGGGCATCATCTGAGCCGTGAGGAGGGGCAGGTGGTCCAGACGCAGATCCGGTACGAAGGATATATCCGCCTGCAGATGGAGGATGTCCGCCGTCTGAAGAACATGGAGGGCAGAATCATCCCTGCCGAACTCGACTTCGGCCGCGTCAACGGGCTTTCCCTGGAAATGAAGGAGCGTTTGGAGCGGGTTCGCCCCACCAGCCTCGGTCAAGCGTCTCGAATTCCCGGAATCACTCCCGCCGCCCTGTCGATGCTGAGCATTCACCTGGAAGTGAGGAAGAGGTCTCCAGCACGGCAACCTGTCACCGGAACGATCTCCCAGGCATGAGCCGCTTCTCGAAATGCGTCTCTTCGCTTGAAGCCCGCTTCGGCGTGACCCTCGACCAGGCACAACGAAACGGCGTCCGGACCTATCTCCGATTGCTGGCCAAATGGAATTCGCGGGTGAACCTGACCCGCCTGGCGCGAACGGAAGACAGGCTGCAATTTCATTTCTTCGAATCGTTCTGGCTGGCAGAGCGATTTCTGGATCCGTCCCATTCCGTAGTGGACATCGGCAGCGGAGCGGGGTTCCCAGGGCTGGCGATGCAACTCTATTGCCCCGCTCTTTCCCTAACCCTCATCGAAAAGAACTTCAAGAAGACCGTCTTTCTGAAGGAGGTTGCCCGGGCTCTTTCCCTGCGGGCTAGGATCGTTCACGGAGCGGCCGAAACCGTCGCCGATTGGCAGGGCGTCCACCTGGTCACGGTCCGCGCCCTCAAGCCGTCGGCCGGATTGACCGACACCTTGGCCGATCGCGGCATCCCGTTACTGGCGCTTCATGGTGAGAAGCTCGGCCAAACCCTGAAGGGGCGCCGATGGGTCCGCCGCGAACGGGTTCCGGGCTCACGCCGCCGTTATGCGACGCTTTTCGGTGAACAGTCCATGGCGAAGTCTGCGCGATTGTTTCACGTGAAACAATGCTGACCCCCGTTCCACGAGCGGGTCCCTCACACCAGGATACCCGGGTGGCAAAGTCGCCGGATATTTCACCGCCTGCTGTTACTATTTCCGCACCCGGTACCCAAAATGACCAGAACCATCGCCATTGCCAACCAGAAAGGCGGCGTCGGCAAGACCACCACCGCAATCAACCTGGCAGCCTCGCTCGCTCTCGGCGCGTGGCGGGTCCTCCTGGTTGACCTGGACCCCCAGGGAAACGCCACGTCCGGATTGGGAATCGACAAGAACGAAGACGCCCCCTTCATCTACGACATCCTCGCGGGAGGCGCGGATCCTCTTTCCGCTCTCAGGCAGACCGAGGTGGACAACTTGCACCTCCTGCCCGCCAACCGCGCGCTCGTGGGAGCCACAGTGGAATTGCTCGACGCGCCGGAACGGGAATGGCTGCTCGGACGCGCTCTGGCGCCGATTCGCGGCCACTACGACTTCATCCTGATTGACTGCCCGCCGTCGCTGGGAATCCTCACCCTGAACGGGTTGGTGGCTGCCGACGCCGTTCTGATTCCGATCCAGGCCGAATACCTGGCCCTGGAGGGATTGACGGATCTGATGGAGACCATCCGGCGGATCCGGGAGGGCTACAACTCCAGCCTGTTGCTGGACGGCATTCTCCTGACCATGTACGACGAACGGCTCATCCTGTCCGCCCAGATCCGCGCCGATGTCTGTTCCCACCTGGGATCCTGGGTTTTCGACACATTCATTCCCCGCAACGTGCGGCTGGCCGAATGCGCCAGCTTCGGTCAGCCCATCCTTCTCTATGACGCCCGGTGCAAGGGCGCCATCAGCTATCGGAATCTCGCCCGGGAATTGCTCGAACGATACAAGCTGGGGCTGTCCCCACTGCCGCATGAGGTCAATGGATAATGCGAAAAGTTCTTGGGCGTGGACTCGACGCCCTGCTGCCCAAAACGGAAACCAGCTCCTATTTTCTCCAGATCGAGCTGGACAGGATCCGCCCCAATCCGTTCCAGCCGAGAATCCACATGGACAGCGCCAAGCTGCAGGAACTCGCCGATTCGATCACCGAAAACGGCATCCTGCAACCCATCGTGGTCCGGTCCCGGCCTCAGGGCTACGAAATCGTCGCCGGCGAACGACGCTGGAAGGCGGCTCAACAGGCCGGCCTTTCCCGGGTCCCTGCCATCGTTCAGGACCTTTCCGACGAAAGAATGGTGGAAGTCGCCGTCGTCGAGAATGTTCAGCGCGACGATTTGAGTCCCATCGAGGAGGCGCACGCGTACCACATCCTCATCGAAGACTTTCAGCTCACGCAGGAACAGGTGTCTCAACGAGTCGGCCGCAGCCGCGCGGCGGTAGCCAACACCCTTCGGCTGCTGCGGCTTCCCAAAGCCGTGCAGGAATCCCTCTTGGCCGGCAAGATCAGCATGGGACACGCCCGCGCGCTGCTTCCCCTGACTCAAGCACAGCAATTGAAGTTGGCCCGCCAAATTGTGTCGGAGGACCTCTCGGTCCGGCAGGTGGAGCGCCGCGTCCAGGCATTGCGCCTCCCACCCTCGCGGCCGTCCGCAGTTGACCCCAACGTCAAGGCCGCGCAACAGAGGCTCCAACGACGTTGGAAGACGAGGGTCCAGATCCGCACTCGAGGCTCCAAGGGCCGGATCGTCTTCTACTTCAATTCCAATGACGAGCTGGATCGGCTGTACGAGAACCTCATGCAGTAGGGGCACCCCTTGTGGGTGCCCTCTTCAATCCTTGTGGGTGCCCTCTTCAATCCTTGTGGGTGCCCTCCTCAACCCCTTGCGGGTGCCCTCTGTGGGCCGTCGATTGATGCGGGAACGAAAGAGGATACCCATACACAAGGCGTGCCCCTACGCCGGCGTTCCATTTCGCCCCCCTGTTCTCCTGAATGTCCGGAAAATGAGGATCGTCCCTTCTTCCCTCTATTTCCCAATGCAGAAGGTGCTGAAGATCTGTCCCAGCAGGTCCTCCACGGTCGTCTCGCCCGTCACCGCGTCCAGTTCGGACAGGGCTCCCCGCAGGTGGTACAGCGGAAATTCCTCGCTCAAACCGTCACCATAGCCTTTCATTCCCTCGCAAAGCCGCTGCCGGGCACGCTGCAAACACTCCTTGTGTCGGAGTTCGGTGATCACGACGCGTTCCCGTTCCCAGTCGCTCTCGGGGGCCACGGCCTTCCGGATGGCCTGCCTGAGGCCGTCCAACCCCTCACCCGTCAGGGCTGAAACATCGGACCTGCTTCGAGCGCCCGCCTCCAATCCGGAGGGAATCCGAAGCACGGCCTCCAAGTCCACCTTGTTCACCACCAACAGATAGGGAGTATCCTTGAGCGCCGCCCAGATTCTGGCATCCTCCGCGGAGAAGTCTCTGCTGCGATCGACCACGAACAAGGTCAAGTCCGACGCACCCACGTAGTCCAGTGATTTTCGGACACCGAGCCGCTCCACCGGGCTTCGCGCGACCCGAATTCCTGCCGTATCCACCAACTGCATCGGGATGCCCTCCAGATCCACGGTCTGGTCGATGGCGTCTCTGGTGGTCCCGGGAAGCGTGCTGACAATTGCTCTGTCGGTTCTACATAAAGCATTGAAAATACTAGACTTACCAGCATTTGGACGACCGGCGACGGTGGCTGTGAATCCATCCCGGAGAACCCGCCCCACGCGAAATGACTCCTCCAGCTCGCCGATGCGGTCGACGATCCGCCGCAGGTCCCGAAGCAAATGGTCCCGGCTGTCGGGCTCCACGGGATCCTCAACGAATTCCAACCCGGTTTCCATGTGGGAGATGATCCGCACCAGGCGTTCCTTCACCGACCGGAGCACCCGCGACAACTTGCCGTCCAGTTGGTCCCGTGCGATGCGCGCCTGGTGGACCGTCTGGCTCCGGATCAGATCGCGAACCGCCTCCGCCTGGACCAGATCCATCTTCCCGTTGAGAAACGCACGCAGCGTAAACTCTCCCGGTTCAGCCAGCCGGGCGCCCGCCTCCAGAAGGCCGTTCACGATCTGCGCCTCCACCGCAGGGCTTCCATGACAGGAAATCTCCACCACGTCCTCCCCGGTGTAAGAGGCCGGCGCCGCGAAAAAGGTCACCAGCACCTGGTCGATTCGATTCCCGTCCTGGTCCAGAAAGTCGGTCAACGAGGAATGCCGGGGTTTCCATGACCGGCGCAGGGAGGGAGGAAGCCGCCGGTCCACCAGGTTCCGGCTGGCCGAACCGCTGACGCGAATCAACTTGACGGCGCCGCGCCCTGGCGGTGTGGCCGCCGCAACTATGGTTTCACGGTACGGGCCGGTGGCGTCAGGAAGTGGCGTGGATGATGACCCGCCGATTGGGTCCCGTGCCTTCACTTTCAGTCCGAACTCCGGGCTCGTCGGCCAAGCTCAAATGGATGATTCTCCGCTCGGCCGACGGCAGAGACTGGAGCACGAACTCCCGGCCAGTGAGCCGAACCTGCTCCGCGGCATGACCCGCCAGCAGCCTCAACTCGCCGTCCCGATCCGTCCGATAACCATTGCAATCGACCCAGAAGTTACAGCCTGTCAATGACTTACGGTAGTAGATCTGGTTCAGAAGGTGATTCACCGCGTAGAGGAAACGGGCGTTGTTGGCAAGGACCAACTCGCTGTCGTGTCCGCTGAGGCGAAAACTGATCAGGTCGTCATCGAGACTCGATTCGAAGGAGAGTTCCAGGCCCATCCGTTCCAACAGGTTCGTCAGGAACATCTCCGAACTGGCCAGGATCTCGCCATTGTCGACCTTTGGCTGGGCCTTCCACGGCCGGTCCGGTCCGCGGCGCCCTCGAGGACGACGCCAGCGCTCCCGGCGACGCCCGGACCGATCTCCGGACGGAGGTCTCCAGGACCGGGACTCCATCACTTCTTCCTGGTTTTCTTGGGGGAGGACTTACGCTTCGGCGCCAACTCAGGCTTCCATCTCTGCATCAAGACCTGAAACATCATAGCAAAGAGGTTGCTGAACAGAAAGTAGACCACCAGGCCGCTGGACAGGTTCAAGAAGAAGAATGTGAAGACCACCGGCAGCAACATCATCATCCGCCTCTGCATCGGATCCCCCGCCGCGGGCGTCATCTTCTGTTGTACGACCATGCTCGCCCCCATGACGATCGGGGTGATGTAGTAGGGGTCGTGCCGGGAAAGATCCTGTATCCAACCCATAAAGGGCGCCGCCCGCAGTTCGATGGAGGAATCCAGCATCCGGTAGAAGGCGAAGAGGAAGGGCATCTGGATCACGAGCGGCAGGCACCCGCCCAACGGATTCACACCATGCTTCTTGTACAACCCCATCATTTCGGCGTTCATCTGCTGGCGCCGGGGGTCGGTCCGCTTCATCCGCTTGTACCGGTCCTGGATGGAGCGGACCTTGGGTTGAAGCTCGGCCATCTTCTTCATGGACACGATCTGCTTGTAGCGCAGAGGGAAGAGAGCCAGATTGATGAGGAAGGTCAGAACGATGATGGCGACTCCGTAATTGCCCACATAGGCATAGGTCAGCTTCAGGCAATAGAGCAGGGGCCTCACCAGAAGGTCGAACCAGCCATAGTCGATGAGGTCCCCCAAGGAGGGGTCGGCAAGGACCAGCTCCTCTTGAGCTTTGGGCCCCAGGAACAACGTGTACCGCGCCGTTCCCCTGAATTCGGCTTCTCCCAGCACCAATGGGGTTTCATCCGCCTCGCTGCCCTCCGCCTCCGGCCAGGGGACCGCCGAAAGGCGCGCCGCGCGGATCTCTCCCGGACCGACGGCGACGCAGGTGAAATACTTGCTGTCGACAGCCACCCATCGGGCAGCCGTCTCGATCCGGTGGGCCCCCTCGGCCAGATCGGAAGCCTCGTACTTCTCCATCGAACCCGCCGCGTAGTAGGCAACGCCGGGCCACCAGAAATCGGTAGAAGCGGCTCCCTCCGGGTCCGCCTGGCCGATGCCCGGCCCCAGCAGGACCGAATAAGTTGCCGGCCTTCCCCCGAGTTCGACCCGTGTCCGGACGTCCAAGGTATGCCCTGCTTCGGGGATGCTGATCTCCTCTTCCACGAGAAGGCCCTGGCTCCGGTAGCTGAACACAATCTGCGCCGGCGCCTGCACCCGGCCGGCCGCGGCTCCCGCAACTTCGAACGGCGAGGTGGCCAGTTCCAGATCCAGTTCTTCGTCATCCAGGCGCAATTGCATGGGTCCGGGGAAGGTTTCGGAGAGCCCCTGCACCAACAGTTCGATGGGTTCGCCCGACTCATCCGAGTACCGTTTGAGCCGCACGCTTTCCAGCCGGGCACCGATGCTGCTCCAGGTCAGCACCATGTCGTCGTTCTCGACCTGAATCTTGCGATCCTGCCCCCGGGTTGGACTCACGGGCTCGCTGCTGCGGGGAGCTTCCAGGGAGACGCTCTCCGGGGGAGATTCGGGCTCGGCCCGTTGCTCTTCGACCTCCTGCTCCTCGCGCGTCTCCACAACGGCGGGAGGCGAAGGGGGTCCAAGCCGCTGGTAAAGAAAGGGAATCAGCAGCAGAACGGCCATGGAAAGCAGCATCGCCATAAGGAGGCGCTTCTCCATGTCCATCTGTTCCGGTCCGTGACCACCCTGCATCGTCTGCTACAATCCACGAATCGCGCCGCTCGCGGCTGGACCTCTACGGAAGAGGGTCGAACCCTCCAGTGTGCCAGGGATGACAACAAGCCATTCGCCTGAGCCCAAGCAGCATCCCCTTGAGCACGCCCTTTTTCTGAATGGCCTGGCGCATGTACTCCGAACAGGTGGGATGAAATCGACAGGACGGAGGCAAAAGCGGAGAGACGAACTTCTGGTACACACGCAGACATCCGGTCAGGAACCGCCTCACGACCCCTGCTTCCTCCTCTTCCAGCGTGAAACCATTCGAAGAAACTCCCCTTGAAGTTCCTGGAACGTCGCCGCGGCGGCTCCGTTCCGAACATTGACCACGACGTCGGAGCAGGGAAGAATTCCCCGTTTGTTCATGCGAAAGCTTTCCCGCAGGCGACGCCGGATGCGGTTTCTCACCACCGGCGGACCCACCTTCCGCGACGCGGCGATCCCGAGCCGGCTGCGCGGGCGCCCGTTCTCCCGAAAGTAGACCACAAAGCAGGGCGCGAAGACCCTGTACCCTTCCCGGTAAACGGCTAGAAATTCTTTCCGGGTGTGCAGGCGCTCTTCCCAGGAGAAACCGAACTGTTTCACCCGCTCACCGAAAGCATCGTCCGCTTTTTGGCCCGTCGCCGCCTCAGAATTGCCCGGCCCGCAGGCGACGCCATGCGCGCCCGAAACCCATGATTCTTCTTGCGGCGGCGATTGTTCGGCTGAAAGGTTCGCTTCATCTCCGTCTCCGCCCGTGTCGAAAAGAACCAGATGCTATCAATTCCAGCCCCCGGGTTCAACTTGCCCCGCCACACTCGCCCCGCCGCCGCGGGGCACATATTCTCTTTACCTCTCCGATCCGCAGGGACGGCTACATGCCCTTCTTTTCATGCGTCGCATCCCTGGGGTAGCAGCCCAATACCGTCAGGATCTCCGTCAGCTCGCCGAGGTGGCTCAACGCGTTGCGCACCCGCGTCTCGCCGGTGTTCCCGAGAAAGTCGAGGTAGAACAGGTACTCCCAGGGACGGCCATGGATGGGACGGGACTCGATCTTGGTCAGGTCGATGTCCCTCAGTGCGAAGACGCTCAGACACTTGAAGAGCGCCCCGGCGGCGTTCTTGAAACTGAAGACGACGGAGGTCTTGTCCGCGGTTTCGGATACCGAGGACCTGCTCGAGAGCAGAAAGAAACGGGTGAAGTTCTCCACTCTGTCCTCGATCCCCTCCATCAGAACTTTCGCGCCGTAGAACCGTGCGGCGTTCTTGCCGGCGATGGCGGCATGGTCCCGGAGGCCTTCCTCCACGATCTCCTTGACGCTTCCGGAGGTATCGTAGCCGGTCTCCCGCACCAGGTGAGGATGGCGCTTGAAGAAAAGCTCACACTGATCCAATGCCACCGGATGGGAGCGGACCGTCTTCACGTCCTCGAAGGAGCTTCCGGCCAACGTGATCAGGCTGTGTTCGACGGGCAGATTCGCCTCCTGCCGAATCCTCAATCCGTGACGGACCAGCAGATCGTAGTTCCGGTGAATCGAACCGGCCAGCGAATTCTCTATGGGAATGACGCAGCAGCCGCATTCTCCCTGGGCCGTACGCAGAAAGACTTCGTCAAAGGTCCGGCAGCAGAGAACCTCCACGGGCCCCGGCACCATCCGCAGGGCCGCCTCCTCGCTGAACGATCCCCGTTCTCCCTGGATGGCGACCCGGGTCGCATTTCGCTTATCGTGCAGCTTCGCGTCCAACCGAAACCTCCGTTTCCGCCCTCGTCCGGACTCGGGCCCAGCGCCGTCCGGCGGAGGCACATGGGAATCGAACCCACCGGCCCCGGCTCCCGCCGCGGCCCGACTGATTTTGAAGACCAGGCCCGTCACCAGACGAGAAGTGCCTCCGTGCCGGCATTCTAGCACTCAAGAGGCCCTTTTCCGGCTGGACGGCTGCTGCTAACATCACGCTGGCATGGCCAAAACGCGGGAACGGCGGCTCCCGGAGTCCGTACAAACTCTCTGCCGCACCGCCGCGCGCCTGCGCGACCAGGTCAAGGGCCGGACCATCAGCTTTTCGCCCAAAGTCTTCATCCCCCTGACCCGCCTCTGCCGCGACCGTTGCGGCTACTGCGCCTTCCGGAGGGATCCCAGCGATGAGTTCCCGCCCTACTTGAACCCGGACCAGGTTCTCACCGTCGTTCGCCGGGGAGAGGAACTGGGCTGCCGCGAGGCCCTTTTCGTATTGGGCGATCGGCCTGAGCGCCGCTACCCGGGGGCGCGCCGCTGGCTCCGTCAGCACCGGTACGACAGCACGATCGAGTATCTCTACGACATGTGCTCGCTGGTTCTGGAGGAGAGCCGCCTCTTCCCCCACAGCAATCCCGGCATCCTCACCCGGCGCGAACTGGCGGCCCTGAAACAGGTCAACGTGTCTCTGGGCCTGATGCTGGAAAGCACGAGCCGCCGACTCTCGGAACCGGGAGGCCCGCATCATCGGAATCCAACCAAGGACCCCCAGTTGCGCCTCCGGGTGCTTCGGGACGCCGGCGAACTGAAGATACCCTTCACCACCGGCCTCCTGGTCGGAATCGGGGAAACCGCCCAGGACCGGGTCGATTCCCTTCACCATCTCCGGCGCCTCCAGAACCGGTACGGCCATCTGCAGGAAATCATCATCCAGAACTTCGTTCCCAAGCCGGGTACCCCCATGGCGGCAGCGCGGGGCGCATCCGGCCGGGAGATGATGGAAACGCTCTCACACGCCCGCCTGATTCTGGGCGGCTCAGCCAACCTGCAGGCTCCTCCCAACCTGTCGGCTCACAACCTTCGATACCTGGATTACCTGGATGCCGGAATCAACGATTGGGGCGGCATTTCTCCGCTGACCATCGACTTCGTGAATCCCGAGGCGCCCTGGCCCCGAATCGCCGCCCTGGCCCGCCAGACCGAATCGCGCGGCTTCCGGCTCAAGGCCCGATTTCCGGTCTATCCCGAGTACATCCGGGACCCTTCTTCATTCCTGCCCTCGGCTCTCCACTCCCGGTTGCGGTCCGAGGCGGACCCGGACGGGTATTTCCCGGCCGGCTCCCTCCGGCCGCAGACCCCAGATTCAGCGGGGGAGGCCGCCGGTGCCGACTGAACCGGAGCGGGCGCTGAGCACCGCTCGAATCGACGTCGCCCGCATTCTGGGCAAATCGCTGGAGGGCCGCGACCTGGCGGTGCCCGACCTGGTCCGGCTGCTGGAGTGCCGGGGACCGGAGTTTCTCGCCCTCCTCGAGGCCGCCGACTCTCTGAGGCGCCGTTCCGTCGGCGACCGGGTGACCTACGTGGTCAACCGAAACATCAACTTCACCAACGTCTGCGCCAAGAAATGCAGTTTTTGCGCCTTTAGCCGAACCTACCGCAGCGACGAAGGCTACTTGCTGCCCGTGTCCGAAATCGTCCGGCGGGCCCGCGAGGCGCGGCGATTCGGCGCTACTGAGGTCTGCATCCAGGCCGGGCTGCCTCCCGACATGCCGGGCGACCTCTACATCCGCATCTGCCGAGCCGTGACCGAAGTCCAGCCCGGCCTGCACGTCCACGCATTTTCGCCGGAGGAGATTTCTTACGGGTGCCTGCGCTCCGGGATGAAGGTTCGGGATTACCTGGCGGAACTCCGCGATGCGGGCATCGGCAGCCTGCCCGGCACATCCGCCGAAATTCTCGACGACGACCTGCGCGACCTCATCTCGCCCGGACGCATCAGCAGTGGAGATTGGACCCGGATCATTTCGACTGCCCACTCCCTGGGCATCCGGACCTCCTCCACCATGATGTTCGGCCACCTCGAAACCCCGGCCCACATCGCGCGGCACCTGGTGCACCTGAGAACCATCCAACGCCAGACCGGCGGTTTCACCGAGTTCGTACCCTTGGGCTTCGTCCACACGGAGGCCCCCCTCTACCAGAGCGGACGGCTGCCGGACCTCCGGCCCGGACCCACGGGGTGGGAGGTCCTGAAGGTCCACGCCGTCTCCCGGCTGGCGTTGGACAAGGACATTCCCAATCTCCAGGTCTCCTGGGTCAAGGAAGGGATGAAGCTGGCTCAACTCTGTCTGGCGGCCGGCGCCAACGACCTGGGGGGCACGCTGATCAACGAGAGCATCTCCACCGCCGCCGGGGCCGGTCACGGCCAATTGGCGACCCCTGAAGAGCTTCATCGCATGATTCGCGACGCGGGCAGAGTCCCGGCGGAACGGAACACGCTCTACGGGACTCTGCGCACCTTCACCGGCGACGATGAAGACGGGGCCCACCCTCTGGACTCCCTGCGGACCGGCGACCGGAACCGCTTCGGCTCCTACGCCCAGTTGACCCGGTCGCGGCGGTTTCGCTTCAACCCCGGCGCTGCCCCGGCCGCCGAGGGGCGTGGGACTTTGGCCAAGGAAAGTTAGCGAAACAGGTCCCGCTCCGCAGGGCGCACCAGCCTCGACGCGCCGCCTGGCCCCTGTTCCAAGCTTACTCCCCGGATCAGCGCCGCCGGCACCCTCCGCCGCTTTCCCATCACCAGCTCCGCGGCGGAAGCGATTTCGTCGGCGCGGGCGATGCAGGTGGCCTGCAACGTCCGCCCGAAACCGTCTTGACTTCCCCGATAATCCGTCAACGGCATTCCGCCCGCCACGCCGATGGCCACGTTCACCTGCCCTTCGCGCCAGGGCCGGCCGAAAGTGTCGGCAATGATCACCGCCAAGTCCGAACCCGTCGCCTCTTTCAGGCAATCCCTGATGCCGGCTGCGGAGCGGTCGGGATCCTCCGGGAGCAGGGTGGCCGTTCCCCTCGGGCTGTTGGAGAGATCGACACCGGCATTGGCGCACACGAGCCCGTGCCTGGTTTCAGCCAGCAGCACGCCGCGATCCATCTTCACGATTCTCCGGCTCTCGGACAGGACCAGTTCGACCACCCTCGGATCCCGGCCCCATTGGCGCGCCCAGGAGTTGGCCAACGGCGACGGGGTGACCGCCGCCAGCGGCACCGTCCTCCCTTCCGCCTTGGAAACGATCTTGTGTGCCAGCACCAGGATATCCCCTGACCGGACCCGCAAGGGGACCCCCGCCAGCGCCTCCACCAGAAGTGGGCCCAGAGCGTCCCCCCGCGTCACCTCCGGGAGCCCCGGGATGCCCAGGATGCGCACACAGCCGTCACTCATGAAGGCTCCACCCCTTCCCGGCCAAGCGGACGGCGAGACCGCTCTCGGCGAGATAGTCCCTCGTCGCCGCTCCCCCCTTCCCCTGCCAGAACCGCACCAGGTCTTCGGGGCCGTCCAGATCCAGGCCGATGCGCGGGTTGGAGAGCACGGTGGCGGGAACCCGGGCGCGCCGCGCCTCTGCCAGATGCCGGCGCAGGCTGTCGCGGCCGAAGCGGGACGGAAAGGCATCCGGCGGCATTCTCAACAAGGCATTGGTGCCGCGGCCGTCCCGCGAAGGCACCAGGAGCGCCGCCGGAGCGGCCAGCGGCCGTCCCAGCAAAGCGTCCACATCCCGCGCCTCGATGAGAGGGACGTCGACCGGCACCCTGAGAACGCACGTGGCCCCCTGTCGGCGCAGTGCGGCTGCACTCTCGTCCACGGAGCGGCTCTCGGATGTCTGGGACCGCTCCCGAATGAACTCCCACCGCCGCCGGGCGGCATAGGCCGCAAGCTCCGGGTCCCGGCCGGCAACCACCACCCGGCCCGGCGTTTTCGCGCCCGCCAGAGCCCTTCCCACATCCTCCAACATGGCCCGGACCAGCCCCTTCCTTTCCCGGCGGGACAGCCAGGGAGACATCCTCCGTTTGGCTTGACCCAGCTCCTTGACCGGCAACAGAACGACGTTCACACCAATCGCATGAGAGCGCGTGCCAGAGCCCGTTTGGCGCCGGTAGTGTCCATAACCGTATTCCGGATTACGACCCGCATGCCCAGACGCTCGATGGCCGGCGCGCTTCCGGCATCGCGTTCGTCCAGCACGAAGACATCCAGGAGATCCCGGTAGATCCCGGCAACCCCTTCGGCCGAGACCGGATGCCCCAGCTCCCCGAGCATTTTCGCCGCCGGACCCTTGAGGGCGCACCCGCCGACAATGGGACTGACCGCCGCCACCAGGGCGGGACTCGAGGCCACAGCCTGCCTGATCCCGGGAACTGCCAGTATGGGTCCCACGCTGATGAAGGGATTGCTGGGACAGATGACGATGATCCGGGCATTTCGAATGGCCTTCTCCACTCCCGGGGCCGCGCTTTGAGCATCCAACCGCGAGTATTCGAATCCCCGGACCCGGGGACCGCACTTCTCCCTGACCAGGTACTCCTGGAGATGAAGGCGGCCGGCGTCGGTCTCCACCAGGGTCGGCGTGTAGCCTTCCGCCATGGGCAGGACCGAAACCTCCACGGCCAGGGCTTCACAGATCTTTGCGGTCACGGCCGCCAGGCCCCACCCCTGGTTCAACAGGGAGGTTCGCCAGAGATGGGTCGCCAGATCCTGGTCTCCCAAGCCGAACCAGGTGTCCGCACCCAAGCGGCCAAGGGCCTCCAGGCAGCGGAACGTGTCCCCCTCGATGCCCCAGCCCCAGGTCCGGTTGGACAGGCCCGCCAGGGTATAGGTGATGGTGTCGAGATCCGGGCAGATCCGGAGCCCGAAGGCCTCCAGGTCATCCCCGGTATTGACCACGACGGTCAGGCGCCGTCCGAGCCCCTCCAGCGCCATACCCGAGACCAGTTTTGCGGCGCCGACGCCTCCGGCCAACGCCACCACGGGCGCGGAGTCCGGCCTGGAAACCTCACCGCCGATCCCGATCTGAGGAGGGGCTGGCGCCACGGATCTTCAAAGCCCCACAACACGGAAACGCGACCCGTGAACCCGGTATCGGCGATTGATGCCGATCAGAAGGGCGCTCATTCCCTCCAGCGTCCGGGCCGCTTCGAGACGGCCGGCGTCCACCGTTCGGACTCCGGGCCATCGCCCCAACAATTGCGCCACCTGGCGCTTCCGGCGCACCGAATTCCCACACACGAAGACTTCGCAGTCGAGAGAAGCCGTGACCTCGCCCAGGAGGCGGGCCGGAACGGTCTTGAGCGCCGCCACCAGAGCATCCGGTTCGGGAAGAGCCGCGGCCAGTTGCTCGCTGCCGGAGGGGGCCTCCAGGGAGGCCAACTTCACCCGGCCGGCGTCGAACGACACCGGCACGGTGACATCCACCCAAGTGGCTTCCGGCGCCGCGTGCGGCGCGCACCTGGACGCCAGATCGGCCGCCGCCGCAAAAGGCGCCGCCAGAAAGAGAACCGCAGACCGCGCCGCCACCTCCAGGTTCAGGGCTCCCCGAATCCGGGCTCCACCCCCCAGGAGACGATTCAATTCCGACGCCGTCCCGGCCGCCCGCCTCCGGCTCCGGGATCCGACCAGGACCTCGCACCCCGCTCCGGCCAGACGCAGTGCAATGCCTCGGCCTTCCTGTCCGGTGCCGGCGAGCACACCCAGCTTCACAATCCGTCCTCTTTTTTGTGCCTGCGGCGCAGGACCGCAACCCGGGGCCCACACCTGCCGGAAGCCGCATTAGAGCAAAGCGCGACCACCCCCACAAGCCTCGCATTCTGTCGGTTTTTGCCGCCCGTGGCCACCATCTTCACGGAGCCTGAAGGCTTGCGAGGGAGAGAGCGTCCGCGTAATCTCTCCCCTGCGTTGATGAGTTGATGGAGGCGTCGCCAGCAACATTTTACGGGCGGTGCAGCGGTTCGAGCCCGATCTTCCGGGTAGCTGTCAATGAACTCGGTCGCCGAATATCTCAAGGGCAAGACACTGTTCATCACCGGAGCCACCGGCTTCCTGGGGCAGTGCCTGGTCGAGAAAATCCTCTGGGCAGTGCCCGGCGTCAAGCGGGTCTATGTCCTGATCCGCCCGCGAACGAACCTGCGCGGCGCGGTCGTGACCGCGCAGATGAGACTGGAAAGGGAACTCTATCAAGCCAGTTGCTTCGACCGTCTACGCAGCAAGCTCGGCGGCGATTTTCCGGCTTTCCTGAAAGAGAAACTGGTCCCGGTCTCGGGCGATCTGTCCAGGGACGACCTGAACATCGACGAGCCGACGCGGCTTCGCCTTCAGGGCGAAACCGACATCGTCATCAACAGTGCCGCCGTCGTCTCCTTCGACGCCCCGCTGGACGAAGCCTACCACCTGAATGTGCTGGGCGCTCAGCGCGTCGCCCGCTTTGCCCAGTCCTGTGACGACTGCGTCCTGGTGCACGTCTCCACCGCCTATGTGTGCGGCGCCGTCGCCGGCTCGGTGCCGGAAACGATTCCGGAGGCTCCGGCCGGGGGCGGCGATCCCTTTCCGGCGCGCACCTTCAGTGACGTGGATCTGGACATCGAGCGCATCGAGAACATCCTCGACTCGGTCCGCGAGCGCGCCCATGCGCCCGAACGCGAGCGGGAATTCGCGGCGGCACTGCTGCGAAGGTTCAAGCGGTCCAAGGGGGGACGCAACGTTCGGAGACGGGAGAAGATCGAGAACCTCCGCAAGAAATGGATCCAGAACCAACTCTCCCGGGAAGGGATGAGGTGGGCTCGCGAGCGGGGCTGGAACGACACCTACACCTACACCAAGTCCATCGGGGAACGGATCGTCTTGCGGACCCGGAACGGGGCTCCAACCATCATCATTCGCCCCGCCGTCATCGAGAGCGGTTTTTCCGAGCCCAGCCCGGGATGGCTCGAGGGCCTCCGCATGGCCGATCCTCTCATCGCCGCCATCGGCAAGGGCCGTCTCCGGGCCCTGCCGCTGAGCCCCAAGGTCATCATCGACCTGGTGCCCGTGGATATGGTGGTGAACGCGTTGCTGGCGTCCCTTCCCGCCGTCTCGAACGCAAGAGGCGTCCAGATCTACCAGGTGGCCACCGGGTCCTGCAATCCCATCACGTTGGGCTATCTCTACGATCTCATCTACCGCTATTTCAAAAGAAACCCCATGTTCGACAAGGCGGGGCGGCCCATCAACATTCGCTATCTCCGCTTCCCGAAGCCGGCCAGCTTCCGCTTGCAACATCGACTCAAGGCGCTGCCCCTGAACCTGGCGGCCGGCACCTTGGACAAGCTCTCCGTACTCGATTCGCACAATGGCGTCCAGCGTTTCAAGCGGCGCCTTTCGGCGCTGACGACCGCCCACGAAAAACTCTACTACTACGGAGAAATCTACGAACCGTATCTGAACCTGAATTGCCGCTTCGAAGTCGAGAACACGATGGGCCTCCTGGACACCATGTCTCAGGAGGAGCGGGAAATCTTCAATTTCGACGTGACGCGCCTGAACTGGCGCCACTACATTCAGAACATCCACATCCCAGGGGTCAAGAAGTTCATCTTGAAGATGGAGGGAGGCGGGACGCTGGAGCTGGACGTTCCACCGGGCGGTGAAGGCGGATCTGTCTCGACCATCAACGATCTCCTCGCTTACAGCGTGTCCCGATACTCCGGGAAGACCGCGCTCCAAATGCAGCGCAACGGCGAGTGGATCCGCTATACCTACTCGGATCTTCAACGGCTGGCCGAAACCGTCGGCCGGCAACTCCGAATCGAGGGCCTGGCCAAAGGCGATCGCGTGGTGCTCTTTGCGGAGAACCAACCGGACTGGGGCGTCGCGTACCTCGGCGCGGCCTCTCAAGGACTCGTCGTCGTTCCCCTCGATTCCCAGTCGTGGCACCGTGAGGTCTGGTCGGTCGCCCGCTTCACGGAGGCCCGGGCCATCCTGGCTTCGGCACGCACCATCGAGCGGTTGCCCCCTGAAGGCATGGCGCGGAACGAATCCGGCGAGACCCCGATCCGGCTCCTGAACATCAACGATCTGGCGCAACCGTTCGGCCTGCCGCAATACCCGCGCAGCACCGGCGCCGTGGACCCCGCTTCCCCGGCGGCCGGCGGCCGGGCGGTGAGGGTCGACGCCGGGGATCCGGCTTCCATCATCTTCACCACGACCACCGCAGCCGATCCCAAGGGCGCCGTTCACACGCACTCCAGCTTTCTCAACAATCTCCATGGCATGAACCGTTACCTGGCCGCGGAGGAGACGGATCAGATCCTCTCGGTGCTCCCCCTCTACCACGCCCTGGAGTTCACCTGCGGCTTTCTGTCCCCCCTGTTCGGCGGCGCCACCGTCACCTACCTTCACTCCCTGAAGCCGAGAGTCATCCTGAGGACCATGAGGGAGACGGGCACCACCTGCATGTTGGGCGTCCCCAGTCTCTACGCCCTGATCCGCGACGACATCAACCGGCGTACGCTGCGCGCCTCCAAGTCGTCTCTGAAATCCAATCTGGTGGCCAAGTCCCGCCAACTCAGCAAGTCCATCGACAGGACCTTCGGAAAAAACCTGGGACGGCAGATCTTCGCTCGGGTGCACCAGGAATTCGGGGGCAGGATCCGAGCCTTCGTCAGTGGCGGCTCCTCTCTCGGAGACGAACTCTACGATGACTTCAAGGCGCTGGGGCTGACGATCTACGAGGGCTACGGGCTCACCGAGACCGCGCCGGTCCTCACGGTCAATCCCCTGAATCGAAGCCGCCGCGGCTCGGCCGGGAAGCCGTTGCCCGGGACCGAGCTGCGGATCTTCCAGGCCGATGACCGGGGAGAAGGCGAGATCATCGTCCGTACGCCCAGCCTCATGCAGGGATACTACAAGAACCCGGAAGCCACCCGGGCCGCGATGCGCGACGGCTGGTTTCACACCGGGGATCTGGGCTGGGTGGACGAGGACGGATACCTCTACATTACGGGGCGCAAGAAAAACGTCATCGTCACGGGAGCCGGCAAGAACGTCTACCCCGTGGACCTGGAGGCCATCTACCGCAACGTTCCGGCCGTCGCCGACATCTGCGTGGTCGGCACTCCCAAGGGACTGACCGAGGACGTCCACGCGGTCATCGTGCCCCAGAAGGAGACGTTGCGGGACGTGGCAACGGCGGAATGGCCTCGGGCCATGAAGCGGGCGACTCGAGCACTGGCCCGCCAGCTTCCGGGCTATCAGCGGCTGCAGCACATTCATCTTTCGGAAACACCGCTCCCGCGGCGCGGCGACGGGTCGCTCGCCCGCGACGTGATCCTGCAGAACGTGCACCGGAGCATCGCCCGCTCCCGAGCTCGCGGCGCCCCGGTGGCGCGTCCCCGCGGCGGTGACGTCGCAACGGAACTGACTCGGGAGCTGAGCCGAATTTCGGGGATTCCCTCAGCGGAAATCACGCCCGACTCCCACCTGTTCACCGACGTGGGCCTGGATTCGCTCGCCGCCATGGAGCTGCTGATTCAACTGGAGCACCGGTTCGGCATCTCTCTCCCGGAAGAGCGAGTCGCCGGCCTGGTGACGTTCGGCGATCTGGTCGACGCGGTCCGGGAGGGCCAGGCTGCAACCGCAGCCGGTGCGGCCGGTGCGGCCCCCGTCCGGTCCGCCTTGCCATGGTCACAGCGCCCGTCCATCGACCGAGCCTTCCTCGGGCTCTCCTTTTCCGCTCTGCGGCTTTTTTACGCGACCTATTTTCGGCTGCGGCTGCGTTTTCCCGAGCGGCTTCCCCGGGACGAGGCCTACATCATCGCCGCCAACCATTCCAGCCACCTCGACAGCGGCGCCATCATCGCCGCCCTGGCCGGAGCTCTGGGGACCGGACAAGCCAAAAAGCTCCATCTTCTGGGCGCCCGCGACTACTTCTTCAACAACACCGTCCGCGCCTGGTTTTTCAGCACCTTTCTCAACGTGGTGCCCATCGAGCGGGAGGAGACCTCGTTGGAGGGACTCCGCACCATCCAGACGATCCTGCAGGAAGGGGAACCCGTTCTCATCTTTCCGGAGGGCACTCGATCGCGGACCGGTGAGCTTCGATCCTTCAAACCGGGTCTCGGCCTCATCGCCCGGGAGCTCAGGGTGCCGATCGTCCCCACCCACATCAACGGCGCCTATCAGGCGCTGCCTGCGGGCCGCACCCTTCCCCGTCCCGGACGCCTGGAAGTGACTTTCGGAAAACCGATCCGGACCGAGCGATATTTCCCGGACGGCGCCGAAGAGTCCCGAGTCCACGTTTACCGAAAGATCGCCGACGATGTCCGGGACCAAGTCGTGCGCCTGGCGAACGGGAGCCGGGATGAACCGGTTTGACCCGGCAAGCGCGGCACCTCTAGAATGGCGTCCTTCTCGGGCCGGAGAGGTGCTGGAGTGGCTGAACAGGGCTGCCTGCTAAGCAGTTACTCGGGGGAACCTGGGTCGGGGGTTCGAATCCCCCCCTCTCCGCCAACCGCTCCGCGTCGATGCCTTCCGCACCTCGCCGGGCGGGGCTTCCTTTTGACTTCTCCGCTGTCTCTCAGAAACGAAACACCAGCAGGAGCTGGGGAAGCACTTCGTCCGCGTCTTCAAACCCGAACTTGTTGACCCAGACGTGCATTTCCAGCCCTGCGAAGACGCGGCCCGGCCGCCGGGCCACCGCCTTGCCCAGGTCCAGACGCAACTGGGGCTGAAAGAGGATCCAATAGGGAGCGCGGAACCCGAACTCCGTGTCTCGCGGACTCAGCCATTCCCCGTGCCCCTCGAATGAGAATGAGGCGCCGCCGATCTCGAAGGGCAGGCCCCAGTTGAAATCGACAAGATGGCTGTTGCCTTCTTTTGGTGCGCCGCCGGCCGCGACCCCCTGGTTACGATCCACCAGATACACGTAGTCGACGTTCGCGAAGGCGAAGCCGGGAAGATCGAGCTGGAACCGGAACCCGGGACCGATCTTGAGGACCTTGGCCTGAGCGCCCCAGTTCAGTCCGCCCAGGGGGCCAATCCCGCGGATCGGTCCCCAGGACACTTTCTGTCCGGTGATCGCACCCAGGTCGAAATAGGGATACCACTCCATGTAGATGTCCCGGTCCGCACTCGAACCCGAGCAGCAGGTCATGTCCATGAAGAAGAAATTCTCTCCATGGCTCCAGCCGCTGGCGTGCTGAAGGGTGAGAATATTCTGGAACCCGCTGGGGCTGACCAGGTGCGGCCGCAGTGCGCTGCCCCCCTGGTAGTGGGCCTCGGTAACGCTCCAGCCCTGGGCCCGCACGATCCCTTCAACCGCCGCCGGACAGACCGCGATCAGCAAAAGGAGGGCGCGGCAACAGTGAGTCGTTTTTTTCATACCTGCATTCGCAACTCATTGGCCGCGGCGGCCTGGACGCCGGGCTGTGGCCTTTCAGTTGGCTGACGGTTTCCGGTTCCAGGCAAATTTACCGATCAAGGGCACGAAAACGCAGCGTTCCGCCCGCTCGGTTCGATATCCATCCCCCTTCCGCGTCACGACGTGCAGCACCTGAGAATAATCCCGTCCCACGGGGATCACCAGCCGCCCCGAATCGCTCAACTGCTGCAGCAGCGGCTCGGGTATTCGGGGAGACGCCGCGCCGACGATGATACTCTCGAATGGCGCCTGTTCCTCCCAGCCCAGAGTCCCGTCGGCCACCCGCCGACGGACCTGCCCGTAGCCCAGCTCGGCGAGCCGACTCGCGGCTTGGCCGGCCAGTTCCGGAATCCGTTCCATGGTGAAGACCTGAGCCTTCATGGCCGCAAGCAACGCCGCCTGATATCCGCTTCCGGTCCCGACGTCCAGCACACGGTTCCCGGGCGACACCCTCGCCGCGTGAATCATGGCGGCTATCATGTAGGGCTGACTGACAGTCTGATCACGGCCGATGGGAATGGGGCCGTCATCGTATGCCCGATCAATCCATTTTTCAGGCACGAAACGATGACGGGGAACTTCGAGGAACGCCTCCAGCATCCGATCGTCCCGGATGCCTCGAGCTCTCAGTTGCTTCTCCACCATGTTGCGGCGTTCCCGGCCGTAGGCAGTGCGCCGCTTCACGCCATTCCCCGGCAGAACGATCTCCGATGCACCGGGGTCCCCCCATGTTTCTCGATCGCCAGACGATGCTGTTTGGTCCCGTAGCCCTTGTGGCGGGCAAATCCATACTCCGGAAACACGCGGTCCAGCTTCCTCATGAGCCGGTCCCGGTGAGTCTTTGCCAGGATTGATGCCCCGGCGATCGAGAAATGCCTGCCGTCCCCGCCGACACAGGCCTCCTGCGGGATTTCGAGACCCGGGATTCGGCGGCCGTCCACCAAGGCGAACTCCGGCGCCGGGCGGAGAGCCGCGACGGCCCGCTTCATGGCCAGGAGGCCGGCGTGAAAAATATTCAGCCGGTCGATCTCCGTCACCGACGCCTCTCCGATCCCCACGGCGACCGCGGTCCGGGCAATGATCCGGGCCAACTCGCCGCGCCGCGCGCTTGAGAGTTTCTTGGAGTCGTCCACGCCGCGGATTTCGGTGTCCGGTTCGAAAATCACCGCGGCGGCGACGACCGGACCGGCCAAAGGGCCCATGCCCGCTTCGTCGACACCGGCGACCCGCACCATCCCGCGGCGCCACAGTGCACGCTCCCTCTCCAGCATGGAATTCAATCGCCGTCTCTCCGCCCGGGCCGCAGCCCTCGCTCGCGCCAGCCGGCGCCCAAGGCGCCGCACGCCGACTCTCGGATCGTCCGCCAACGCGGACAACACCGCGGAGGTCACCTGGAATTCACGGGAGGAAAGAGCTTTCCTGATCTGGGACAAGGTCAATCCAGAGGGCTCCAGTGCCGCCATGCAGATCGCCGCTCCAGCCGATTTCGACATGCGTATGCCTGGCCCGGGCACCGGCATGCAGGGATTACGAAGAGGCCACTTCTTTTTCGGGTGATTGAAATTCCATTATAATGCCCCGCCGTGAGCACCGGCAATATCGGCCTCGTTGGCTTCGGGCGCTTCGGCCAACTGGTCCACCGGCACCTGCCGGCCGGCAACGTCGCGGGGGTATTCGACCACGATCCCCAAAAGCTGGCCGGGCTGGACGACGCCGGCCCCCTGGAGCAGGCTCTCGACGCCAAGTACGTCATCCTCGCCACCCCCATCTCCGCCATCGATGCCGTCTGTCGACAGATTTCGCCGGCTCTCCGAAACGGCCAGGTGGTGGTGGATACCTGCAGCGTCAAGCAGTATCCCATCGACTGCATGGTGTCCCGCCTGCCGGACGAGGTTCAGATCCTGGGCACCCATCCCCTCTTCGGACCCGACAGCGGCAGGGAGGGGATCGGGGGCATGAGGATCGCAGTCTGTCCGGTGCGAATCGACTCCGCCAACTACGCCTGCATACGTGACTTTCTCCAGGACCTCGGCTTGGAGGTCGTTGAGACGACGCCGCGGGAGCACGACCGGAGACTCGCCCGGACCCAAGCCATCTTCCACCTGATCTCCCAGGCGCTGAAGGAGTTGGAATGGAGAGGGCAGCGGCTCTCCACCCCGGGGCCGGCCGCCTTCTATCGCCTCGCCGAAACCGTTCAGAACGACACCTCCGAACTCTTCAGGGACATGGAGCAGCGCAATCGCTATGCCGGCGCGTCCCGGCGGCAGTTCATCAGCAAACTGCTGGAGATCGACGAAAGTCTGTCCCGCGGTGACATGCCCGGGCCGGCTTGAACCATCATGAACACGGGTGACGCGCCTTGGTCGCAGCGCATTTGCCTGGCTGCAGGGAGTGCGGCCGGGTGGGCCCTGATCTGGAGCCTCGGCACGCTCCTTCGATACCGGGTCGAAGGCTGGGAACACTTTGCCCGGTTGCATCGCCGAGGCACTCCCGTCATCTTCAGCTTCTGGCACAACCAGATCTTTTGCGCTACTCATTTCTGGCGATTCCGGGAGATTGGCGTGATCACGAGCCAGCACGCCGACGGAGAGTACATGGCCCGCATCATTCGTCGATTCGGGTATTTCCCGGCCCGGGGATCCAGCCGCAGAGGCTCGACTCGGGCCCTCCTTCAGCTCAAGCGCCATCTGGCCGGCGGCCGGCCGGTGGGGTTTGCCGCCGACGGACCCGTGGGTCCGGCCTACAGGGTGAAGCCGGGGCCGCTCTGGCTCTCCATGAAGACCGGGGTTCCCATTCTTCCGTTCCACATCCAGCCTCGCCGATTCTGGGCAGGCTCCGGTTGGGACGGGTTTCGAATCCCCAAGCCCTTCTCTCAAGCCTTGGTGAAGATCGGGCAACCGCTCCTGGTGCCCCGCGGACAATCCGCCTCGGACTGGCTGCCCAAGTATCAGGAAACGATGGATGCCCTCAAGGAATACTGCGAGTCCTACCCCTGGAACCGCGAGAGAAGGCGGGCGGGCTGACCCTGACGTCGCGCTGGAAGAAAAACATCTTCCAGGTGGGTATTTCCAGCAGGGCCAGCCGCAAATTGTACCGGCCCGGCTGTACGAAGACCTTGTTGGTGTAGATGATCCCGCGGCCGTCTCGAAGCTCCTTCCTTTCCAGAGTGGCCCGGAAGAACTCTCTCATCCTGACCACTTCCCGCCCGTCCGCGTCCACCAGTTGGCCGATGATTCCCAATTGGGTTCGGACGTCTCCATCCGGCTCCCTTGAGAGCGTGTAGGGACTGATCTTGATTCGGAAGGGCAGCCCGACCTTGCCCGAGATCTGGCCCCTGGGCCGGAGTATGTCCACGTCGGCGCCCAGCTCGTACCGCTCCAGGCCCTCGTCCCCGGGTGCTCCCAGCTCGACTTCGCTGTAGAAGAGCGCCTCGATGAACTTCTTTTTGGCGCGGAGACGGCCGGGCGCCCGAGTGAACGGGCGCGACACCAGCAGCTTGGAGTTCGACGTGGTGACAATCGCCGTCGAGTCCGGGTCGATCCCCGGAGCCGGGTCGCCGGAGATGCCGATCGAGTAGAGATTGCCGAAAACGTCGTCGTTGATCTGGGCCAAGGTGGAATCGAAGTCCAGGATGGTTTCGATTCCGCTGAAGTGCATTCCGCCGGTCTTCACGGCCAGACGAGCGAAGGCGGCGGCCTTCTCCTCCTCCTTCGGATCTTCCGCCGCCACGAGTCCCGGCGCCGTCGGCAGCGCCTTCGCGGACGGAACCAGAATGGTATAGATCCTCACATCCTCGCGCAGGGCCAGGGCCGCGGCCCTCTCGGCCCGGTGGTAGGCATCGTCCATCCCGTCAGAGACCAGAATCAACACCTTTCCGTCGCCGGGCCTCGCCCGGGTGCCGAGGGGTGCGATCAGCGCCTCCACCGACTCGTAGATCGCGGTTCGTCCCTGGTGCGGGCGGGCCGCCGCGAAGGCCCTCTCCGCAAGCTCCTTGCGGGAGGTGAACTCCTGAAAAACCAGCAACTTGTCGGTAAACCCGAAGACGCCTATCTGGGTGAACAGGTGGATGTTGTCCAGGAAATTCTGGGCGGCCATGATCTCTTCCGCCCGCGTGGCGAAGGTGCTGCCGCTGACGTCCAGAAGGAAAGCGATCCAGAGGCGGCCCAGGTCGGCCGTCCGTTTTCGCGGGGGCCGAAAGAAGGCGATCTCCCTTTCCCTGCCGCCCTGGATCACACGAAAGTCTTCCTGCGTCAGGGTGTTGACCAACTTGTTCCCGGGATCTCTGACGGTAAAACGAAGCAGAACCAGATCGACTCTGACCCGGATTGCTTCATCCTGGGTCTGGTCCTGCCCGATCGCCCAAGCCGGCCCCAACCAGATCCAGAGAAGCGGGGCCAGGGTCAGCCGCTTGAGCTGCCCCCTACGTCGCCGACTCCGGATTTCTCGTCTCATTTCAAGTTATTCGGGCGCCTACGAGATGCAGAAACTCACTCCGGGACCGCTGGTCATCTCTGAACTTGCCCAGCATGGCGGAGGTTATCATCCGAGTTTGCCGCTTCTCGACCCCTCGCATCAACATGCACAGATGTTGGGCTTCTACAACGACCGCCACGCCCTTGGGCCGGATCTTGTCATTGACGGTGTCGGCAATCTGCCGGGTGAGCCGTTCCTGGACCTGAAGGCGACGCGCGAACACGTCCACGATTCTCGGAATCTTGCTGAGCCCGATGACCCGGTCCGACGGTAGGTATCCCACATGGCACCGGCCGAAGAAAGGCAGCAGATGATGCTCGCAAAGGCTGTAGACCTCGATGTCCTTGACGATGACCATTTCATCGTAATCCACCTTGAAATAGGCGCCGTTGAGCAGCTCGTCCACATCCTGTGCGTATCCCTGGGTCAGGAACCGCATGGCGCGCCCGACTCTCTCGGGAGTGCCCACAAGCCCTTCCCGGTGGGGATCCTCGCCGATCTCTTGAAGCAACTTCCTGACCAACTCCTCCAAGGCCGACCTCCTGCAAATTTCGATTTCCGAACCCCGATCGCGGCAACCGGAATCAACCCGGCGGCCACCCCAGGTGGCGACCGCCCAGAACATGGGCGTGAATGTGAAAAACGCTCTGCCCGGCGGCAGCGCCATTGTTCAGGACGACACGATAGCCCGAGGCCAAACCTTCGTCGCGCGCCACCCTGGCGGCGAGCAGCAACAGCCGACCCAGGAGGACGGTGTCCTCCTCCTCCGCTTCGCCCAGTGAGCCAACATGCTTTCGGGGGATCACCAGGACATGGGTGGGCGCTTGGGGGTTGATGTCCCGGAACGCCAGGGCCCATTCGTCCTCCGCCACCACGGCCGCGCCAAGTTCTCCGTTCACGATCCGGCAGAACAGGCAGTCACTCATCGCACGTCTCGCCGCGGTGACTCCGGACCAACACCAAGCATCGCTCGTGGCCCGCCAAATCCCTCCGGGTCTCCACGTCGCGCCAGCCCCAACGCCGCGCCAACCGGCAGACTCGCTCCCTGGCGCGCGCATCGATCTCCAAGACCAGAGGACTCGACGGCGTCATGACCGGCGGGCACCCCTTCAGCAACGTTTCATACATTTCCAGACCGTCCGGGCCCGCGAAGACGGCGGCTCCGGGCTCATGGGCCGCGACCGACCGGTCGACCCGGCCACGGTCGCCTGCCGGGACATAGGGGGGGTTCGATACCACCAGATCCCAGCGGGCCGCCCGTCCCTCCACCGGCACCAGGCCCCGCCCCTCCAGGAACTCGATCCGGGATTCGCAACCGTGGCGCGCCGCGTTCCGCCCGGCCACGGAGAGAGAGCGGCGCGAGATGTCCGTGGCCGTTACCCTGAGCCGCGGCCGTTCGGCGGCCAACGTCACCGCAATGGCCCCGGAACCCGTTCCCACGTCGAGCACTTTCGGGTCCGGAGGGGCCATGGCGTCGAGCCGTTCCAGGCAGACATCCACCAAGAGCTCCGTTTCCGGCCGGGGGATCAGCACGCCCGGGCCAACGGCGAAACCCCGTCCATAAAACTCCTGGTTCCCCAACAGATACTGGATCGGATAATGCCCCGCCCGCTTGCGGAGCCAGCTCGCCCACCTGGCGGCCTGGGAGGAGTCCAAGTGCAATTCCGGGTGCGCCAGCAGGTACGCGCGCGACCGCCCCAGAATGGAACCCAGCATCAATTCCACATCCAGGCGGGGACTGCGGATTCGCTTCCGCTTAAGGCGAGCGGTTCCCTGCCGAACCGCGTCCCCCACCGTCAAATCCGCCAGAATCCCGCCCGGGTGGGTTTCAAGCAATTTTCTCTGCCTTCAGCGCTTCAGCCTGATCGAAAGCGATCAGGGTATCGAGAATGTCGTCGAGCGCTCCCCCCAGCACGGCCTCCAGCCGGTGCAGCGTGACGCCGATCCGGTGGTCGGTGATGCGGTTCTGGGGAAAGTTGTAGGTCCGGATCTTCTCGCTGCGATCTCCGCTGCCGACCAGGGCGCGGCGAGTGGCCGCCATCTCGTCATGCTGTTCCCGGAGAGCCCGCTCGTACAACCGGGACCTCAACACCTTGAGCGCCTTGTTCTTGTTCTTGAGCTGGGATTTCTCATCCTGGCAGGTCACGACCTCCCCGCTGGGAATGTGGGTGACCCGGACGGCCGAGTAGGTGGTATTCACCGACTGGCCGCCGGGGCCGGAGGAGCAGTAGGTGTCCCACCGAAGGTCCTTGGGCTGGATCCTGACATCGACGTCATCCGCCTCCGGCAAAACCGCGACCGTCACGGCGGAAGTGTGAACCCTTCCCTGCGTCTCGGTTTGGGGCACGCGTTGGACGCGATGCACGCCGCTCTCATACTTGAGGCGACCGTAGACCTGCTTGCCTTCGATGGTGGCGCTCACCTCCTTCAGTCCGCCCGCATCGGTTCCATGCGCGGAGATGATGTCCACGCTCCACCCGTGCGATTCGGCATACCTGCCGTACATGCGGAACACTTCCTGGGCGAAGAGGCTGGCTTCGGCGCCCCCCGTGCCGGCGCGGATCTCCAGGATCGCGTTCTTTTCGTCGTTGGGGTCGCGGGGCAGAAGCAGGATGCGCAACTCTTCTTCCTGCTCGGCGATGCGGGCCTCGAGCAGCGTCAACTCGCCTTTCGCCAGCTCTGCCAACTCGACATCCGCCTCGGCCCCGGCCATCTCCTCGAGATCCTTTGCCTCGCGGCGGGAGCGCCGGTACGCCCGGTATTTTTCGACCAGCGGGCGCAACTCCGAATAGGTTCTCGCAACCTCCCGGTAACGATCCCGGGAGGCAACCACCCGAGGATCTCCCAATTGCCGGGAAATATTCTCGTAATCTGCCTCCAGGGCACGCAATTTCTCTAGCATGGCGGGGGCTTCCGGAGACGTGTCTCCCCAACTCCGGTTCGGGATTTCAGGGTCCCGCAGCGAGAGTCGCCACGGCATTCGGGCGCAACACCAGCGCCAATGCGACGCTGAACCGTCACCGCAGGCTCCTATCGAATGAGGCCGTATTTCCTCTGGAACCGCTCAACGCGGCCTGCGGTGTCTATCAGCTTCTGCTTACCGGTGAAAAAGGGGTGGCAACTGGAACAGATGTCGAGGCGCAGTTGGCCCCTGTGGGTGGAACGGGTTTCCCACCCCGCGCCGCACGCACAGCGCACCGTGACGACGCCGTAATCGGGATGGATGCCTGCTTTCATTTCTGGCCGCTCCCCTTTCTCAGTCGCCGGGAAGTTTAGCAAATCGGCCGCACCTAGTCGAGCCGGCCACCCCGACCATCTCGATTCCGCCGCCGCGATCCCCCGGACCGCCGCGCTTGACAATCCGCGCGGCCCGGCGGTAAATGAACAGCCTCACGCGCCGCGGCGGTTGCGGAAGGCGGACTGAATAGCCTATTCTGATTGTTCCCTCCTGAGAAGAGAATGCTGGCCGGTGAGGACAGGGGGGGATGTATGCAGTCTGCCAGGGCAGACGGCGCCGGCCAACCGGAGGAACTTTGCGGATGGCTTCAACTGGAACCGACAAAGAGCTTGAAAGCCTGATTGCTGCGGGGCTTTCGAACGTCGCGCTCCCCACCATCGAGATCGCCGACGAACTGGATCACGATGCGCTGGTCGAAGCGTACGATTCAAGTTTCAAAAACCTCTCCGAGGGCGAGGTGATCCCCGGAACGGTCATCGAGGTCTCCGACTCCCATGTCCTGGTGGATATTGGGTTCAAGTCCGAAGGCTTGGTCCCCATCGGCGAGTTCCGCGAGCGGGGCGGTGTGATCGACGTCAAACCCGGCGACACCGTCGATGTTCTGATGGAAAACTCGGAGACGTTGGACGGCGGGGTGATTCTCTCTCGCGAGAAGGCCGAGAGAATGAAGATCTGGGACACCATCGAGCGCGCCTACCAGGAACAGGCAGTGATCCAGGGGCGCGTCATCGAGCGGGTGAAAGGGGGGCTCTCGGTCGATATCGGCGTTCGCGCCTTCCTGCCGGGTTCCCAGGTCGACATGCATCCGGTTCGCAATCTGGACAGCTTGCGCGACGAGGAACTCCAACTCCGAGTGATCAAGGTAAACAAACGCCGCGGCAACATTGTCCTGTCGCGAAAGGCCGTCTTGGAGGAAGAATACTTCAAGCGGAAGGAAGAAACTCTCCGCAGCCTCGAGGAGGGAAAGGTCACGGCGGGGGTCGTGAAGAACATCACCGACTACGGCGCCTTCGTCGACCTGGGCGGAATCGATGGCCTGCTTCACATCACCGACATGTCCTGGGGGCGGGTCAACCATCCTTCCGACCTCTTCAAGGTGGGTGACAAGATCGACGTCAAGGTTCTCAAGTTCGACCGAATCGACGAGAAGGTCTCCCTGGGATACAAGCAACTCACCGCCGATCCCTGGTACACCGTGGCCCAGCGGTACCCGCGCGGATCCCGCGTCCCCTCGATGGTCGTCAGCATTACCGACTACGGCGCCTTCGTCGAATTGGAGGAGGGTGTCGAGGGGCTCATTCACATTTCGGAAATGACCTGGAACCGCCGGATCAAGCATCCTTCCAAGATCCTTTCCGTCGGCGACCAGGTCCAGGCTGTCGTCCTCGCCGTCGACGCCAAGGCCCGCCGCATCTCCATGGGCATGAAACAGACCGAACCGAATCCCTGGGATTCGGTGGAGGAGCGCTACGCGATCAACTCCGTCGTCAACGGCACCGTCCGAAACCTGACCGATTTCGGCGCCTTCGTCGAGGTGGAGGAGGGAATCGAGGGATTGGTCCATATCTCCGACCTGAGCTGGACGAAAAAAATCAAGCATCCGTCGGAGGTTCTCAAGAAGGGAGACGAGGTCACCGCGGTGGTGCTGAGCGTCGACGGCGAAGCCCAGCGCCTGTCGCTCGGGATCAAGCAACTGGGACCCGACAAGTGGGAAGATTTTTTCTCACGGCATCAGGTGGGCGATCGCATCCAGGGCAAAGTCGTACGACTGACCTCCTTTGGCGCATTCGTGGAGCTGGACGAGGGCGTGGAAGGTCTCTGCCACATCTCCGAGCTGTCCGAAGAGCGGGTCGAAGACCCCACATCCCAGGTCTCGGTGGGCCAGGAGCTCGATTTCGAGATCATCAAGCTCAATCTCCTCGAGCGGAAAATCGGGCTTTCCCTGAAGGCCCTGGTAGAACGGGATCACCGGGAAACCTGGTCCTACCGCCCGGAGGTGGGCAAGACCTCCATTGGAGAATTGGCGGGTAGCGAACTGGGCGGCCTCAAGCAGCGAGCCATCGACGCAGCGAGAACAAGAAAATGACCAAAGCCGAACTGGTTGAGCGGGTCGCCGACGGCTCAAGCCTCACCAGAAAGGAAGCCGAGGTCGTCGTCCAGGCCGTCCTCGACAGCATCGTCCAATCTCTGAAAAGCGGATCCAAAGTCGAATTGAGAGGCTTCGGCAGCTTCCGGCTGCGCAACCGTGCCGCACGCATCGGACGCAACCCCAAGACCGGTGCCAAGGTCCACGTTCCCGCCAAGCGGGTTCCCTATTTCAAACCGGGCAAAGACCTGAAAGAGCTGATCAACTCCTGAACGGCTTCGACACCCTCAGGTTGCCGCCTCAACCCCCGATGCCAGCGACTCCTCGCTTGCGCCGTGTCCGCAGGCGTCGAACGAGCGACCAGGAAAACACCCAAAACGTCAAAAAAACACCCAGGCACCGCTGTCCGCGAGGCCCAAACGGGCCCGGCGTTTATGAATTTTCCTTAAAACCCTTGCCAGGACTGAAAAAAGGCGCTTCCTGTCACACAACCTGACTCAACGGCTCGTTTTTGCTCTTTAAACCAATGCAAAGAAAGAGTTTTTCAGGAACCCGTCCAGCATCTCCAGGGGCCGCGAAAGAAACTTCTTTCGCCACTGAGACAGGCTATGCTACCTTCTTTCCGGACCGAGACCGAAAATGACCACGGGCCGTGCTTCGACAGGCCCGTTTTTTCATTACAAAGTCAACCGGGGGCTCGGGAGAAGAGGGCCGACTTTGGATTTATGGCGCGACATCGTAGCTTCCCTGGAAGCTGCGGGGCAGATCTCACCCGAGAACATGGCCGTCTACTTCCAGGCCACGTCCCAGGTTCGCTATGAACAGGCCTCCGGGCAACTTGTGGTCCGGGTTCCCAACAACCGCTTCAGCAGATGGATCTCCCACCAGTACGGAGATCTTCTGAAAGCCAAGATGGGAGAGCTGGGGTTCCCGAAAGCGGAAATCGTTTTCCAGGCAGATCTGGACGAGCCGCAATCGGACCTGATTTCGTCACCCCGTCTGTCGGGCTCCTACGTCGGCGCCGCCGAGTGCGACCTGAATCAACGTTACACGTTCGCCAACTTCGTCGTCGGGTCGAGCAACCAATTCGCCCGCGCCGCGGCGCTGGCTGTCGCGGAACGTCCATCAAGAAGCTACAACCCGCTTTTCCTCCACGGGGGCGTCGGCTTGGGCAAGACCCACCTTATGCACGCAATCGGACACTCGATCAAAATCGAGCATCCCAATGTCAATCTCGCCTACGTCACCTCGGAACGCTTCACCAACGACCTGGTCACCTCCATCCGCTACGCCCGGACCGCCGGTTTCCGAGAGAAGTACCGGAACATCGACGTGTTGCTGATGGACGATGTACAGTTCCTCGCCGGCAAGGAAAAGACTCAGGAAGAGTTCTTCCACACTTTCAACAGTCTGTACCACGCTCAAAAACAAATCGTCATGTCCGGCGATTCCCGGCCGCAAGAGATCCCGACCCTTGAGGAACGTCTCCATAGCCGCTTCGAGTGGGGCCTGATTGCAGACATCCAAGCCCCTGACCTGGAGACCAAAATGGCCATTCTGCGGAAGAAGGCCGCGCTGCAACGGGTGGATCTCCCGGATGACGTTGCGTTCTTCATCTCCAGCAACACCAAGTCCAACATCCGCCAACTGGAAGGATCGCTCATTCGCCTCATCGCCTACAGCAGCCTGATCGGCGAGGAGATCAACCTCGATCTGGCTCAATCCACCCTCACGGATCTCACCGAGTCCGCCCAGCGAGAGATCACCATTGGAGAGATTCAACGAGTCGTCGCCCGACACTACTCCCTGACCGTGTCCCAGCTCATCAGCCGCAGCAACTCACCGAGATTCGTGGTTCCGAGACAGATCGCCATGTACCTCTGCAAGCAGTTGACCGAGGCCTCTCTCCCTCAGACCGGGCACGCTTTCCGCAGGCATCACACAACCGTGCTTCACGCGGTCCGGAAGGTCTCCAGGCTCATGGAGAATGACCCGCTGGTACGTTCCACCGTCAACAGGCTGATCGACGAAGTTTCATGACGTTTTCCCGCTTTTCCACTGGTGGTAGAATGTCCTGGCTGTGGAAAAGGTCGAACGGACCCTCTCCATGCCTTTTTCAACCTCGTTTCAAGAGTTGAATTCACAATTGAGGAGTGGCTCCATCCCCTTGAAAATAAAAGGTTCTTCCAACTCATCCACAGATTCGTCGATTCCTAGGGCGGCGATTACATATAAAACTACTCTTGTGATCCGGAGCCGGAGAACCCCATGGACATAAACTTGAAACGGAACATTCTGTTCCCCGAGGTCCAACACCTCCAGACCATCGTCGAGCGGAAAACGACGGTGCCGATCCTTGGTCATGTTCTTCTTGAAACGATCGGGAACAATATTCTCCTCACCGCCACCGATCTGGATGTCTCCCTACGTTGCCGCTGCGAAGCGCAGGTGCGGGTGGGCGGCGCCCTGACCATTTCAGCGAGGAAACTCTTCGAAATCGTCCGCCTGGCCCCTCAGGATTCCGTTATCCACATCAAGTCCATCGGCGAAGGGGACTGGGTCGAGATCGGCTATGGCCGGTCGCGGTTCAAAGTGGCTGCCTTGGGCAGAGGAAACTTTCCCGAGATCGGCGAGGCGGAGGGTCAGGTCATTCGCATGAACGCGGCTATGGTTCGCCATATGATCGGAAGCTGCGTCTTCGCCATCACCCAGGAGGAGAGCCGGTATACCCTCGGGGGGGCGTTGGCCGTGATCACTCCGTCCAGTCTGTCCCTGGTCACCACGGATGGGCACCGTCTCGTCATTGTCCGGCGGGCCGTAGAATTGAACCTCGACCAGGAGGAGCTTCGAGTCCTGATTCCCAAGAAAGCGCTGGTCGAACTGATGAAGCTGCTCAGTGAAACCGACGGGGATGTCGAATTCAGAAGCGGCGAGCGGCGCATCTCGTTCGGGATGGGCCAGCGGCTCTTGATTTCCCGCATCCTCAGCGGTGAGTTTCCCAACTACAAGATGGTCATACCGCAAGGAAACGATCTGGACGCGCATTTGGACACCTTGGGGCTCACGGCCGCCTTGAGGCGCGTCGCCGTCGTGGCGGACCGGGATACGCGGGCTGTCGAGGTGAGCCTCGACGAGGGGCAGGTCAAAGTCGCGTGCGAGAATGCGAACGGCGAGCGGGCCGCCGAAGCAATGGAGACAAGCTACGAGGGGACACCGGTCGTGATCGGTTTCAACGTGGACTACCTGCTGGATTTCGTCAACGTGGTCGACAGCGAGCAGGTGTGCATTTCGCTCAAGGACTCGGATACTCAGGGTCTGCTCCAGCCCATCAATGCGCCGGATGCCGACGAATCCGACTCGTCCGGCGACTACAAGATCCAATATGTCGTCATGCCGCTGAGCCTCTGATTCGTACCCTTCGCTCGGTCCATTTGCGACACATGCACCGGGTATAATTGAAGATGGTTCAAGCTGAGGGGACCATCTCTCGGGAGCGGCGCCGGAGCCGCCTGTGAAATCACCACGGACGAGGATTCGGGATTGACGAATCAACTGCAGCCGGTAGATCAAGCTCAAGAGTCCGCTGCCTACACAGCCAAGAAGATTCGTGTCCTGGAGGGTCTCGAGGCGGTTCGTAAGCGGCCCGCCATGTACATCGGCTCAACCGGGACGGCTGGGCTCCATCACCTGGTTCAGGAGGTGGTGGACAATTCGGTCGACGAGGCCTTGGCCGGCTTCTGCGACCAGATCAGCCTGACGATCCACCAGGATGGTTCCATCACCGTCGAGGACAATGGCAGGGGCATTCCCGTAGACATCCATCCCGAAAAGCAGCTTCCTGCCGCTGAGGTCGTTTTGACCACGCTGCATGCCGGCGGCAAATTCGACCACGACAGTTACAAGGTGTCCGGCGGCTTGCATGGCGTCGGAGTCTCGGTCGTCAATGCGTTGTCGCTGCACCTTGAGTTGGAGGTGTGCCGCGGCGGCTCCGTGTATCGGCAGTCGTACATCAGCGGCGTGCCGACGGACGCGTTCCGGAGGACCGGGGAGACGAACCGCCGCGGGACCAAGATCAGCTTCAGGCCGGACGACGCGATCTTTGAAACCACGACATTCAGCTACGAGACGCTGTCCCGCCGCATGCGTGAGTTGGCGTTTCTCAATCCGGGTCTGGCCATTGAGATTGAGGACCACCGCTCCGATTCCAACAGCAACGACGGCGGGGAACCGAAGAAGCAGCGTTTCCTCTACAAGGGAGGGCTTTCGGATTTTGTCCGCTACCTGAACAAGAACAAGACGACGCTGCACCGCAAGCCGGTCCACGTTCAGGCCCGCCGGGCGGAGAACGACATCGAGGTCGCGCTCCAGTACAACGACGGCTACAACGAGAGTCTCTTCTCCTTCGTCAACACCATCAATACTCCCGAAGGGGGCACCCACATGGTGGGGTTCAAGGCGGCGCTCACCCGCACCATCAACGCCTATGCCTCCAGCAACAATCTGCTTCGGGATCTGAAGAAGAACCTGTCGGGAGAGGACGTCAGAGAGGGGCTGGTTGCCATCGTCAGCATCAAGATTCCGAACCCCCAGTTCGAGGGCCAGACCAAAGCGAAGCTGGGCAACAGCGAGATCAAGGGGATTA
Organism: Acidobacteriota bacterium; assembly: GCA_965116695.1. Classification (GTDB taxonomy): domain Bacteria; phylum Acidobacteriota; class UBA6911; order RPQK01; family JAJDTT01; genus JAJDTT01. The sequence goes on along the minus strand of OZ220706.1, from coordinate 3,384,206 downwards.
CGGAGGCGGTGTGCAATGAGGGCCTCGGTCTGTTCCTGGAGCAGAATCCCACTCTTGCCCGCCGGATCGTAAGCAAGGCGACGGACGCGGCGCGGGCGCGCCAGGCCGCCAGGAAGGCCCGTGAGCTGACGCGGCGCAAAAGCGCTCTCGACAACCTCTCGCTGCCCGGCAAGCTGGCCGATTGCCAGGAGCGGGATCCGCGCTTTTCGGAGATCTTCATCGTCGAGGGGGATTCGGCGGGCGGGTCCGCCAAACAGGGGCGGAATCGCCGGTTTCAGGCGATCCTTCCCATCAAGGGCAAGATCCTGAATGTCGAAAAGGCCCGGTTCGACAAGGTGCTGAGCAACCAGGAAATCGTCACCATGATTTCGGCGATCGGCGCGGGCGTGGGCAGTGCGGATTTCAATTTGGACAAGCTCCGGTACCACAAGATCATCATCATGACCGACGCGGATGTGGACGGAAGCCATATCCGAACTCTGCTGCTGACGTTCTTCTTCCGGCAGATGTCCGAGCTCATCCGGAACCGCCATGTCTATATCGCCCAGCCGCCCCTGTTCCGGATTCAACAGGGGAAGAAGGAAACCTATCTCCAGAACGAGCGGGATCTGACCCGGTTTGTTCTCGGTCGAGCGACGAACGGAATCCGGATCGTCCGGCCGAAAACGGGGGCCCCTCTCGAAGGGAAGGAGCTGATCGGGCAGCTTGAGTTGCTGATGGAGTTTCAGCAGCGTCTGGAAACGCTCAGCCGCCGCTACGACGGAAATGGTGTGGTGGGCGAGTTTCTTGATTTTTTCAGCAGCGTGTCGCGGACCGAGGCTCATGAGGCGGTGGCTCGCAGGGTCTTCCGGGATGCGTCCGAATTGGCGGAATTGGCAGATCGTTTCCGGAAATTGGGCTTCCGCGCCGAGACTTCGTTCAATGAGGAGCGGCGTCTCTACGAACTGCATCTGCGCAACGGACATTCCGAGGGGATGGTCCTGAACCACGATTTTGCCGTTTCGGGGGAATGCCGGCACTTGGCTCAGCTTCGCCGGAAGGCGAGCATCCTGGAAGATGTCCCTTTCCTGATACAGCGCGAAACCGGCCGGAAACGGGCCGAGGACGAGGGAACGACGCTGGCCACGGCCGCGGAACTGATCGAATACTTCATGGCGGCCGGCAAGAGGAAGCTGGGTATTCAGCGTTACAAGGGGCTGGGTGAGATGAACCCGCACCAGCTCTGGGAAACGACCATGGACCCCGACACCAGGACGCTATTGCGCGTGGACATCGAGGACATGGTCGAGACGGACGACATCTTCAATGTCCTCATGGGCGGGCACGTGGCGCCGCGGCGGCAATTCATCGAGGACAACGCGCTGAACGTCAAGAACCTGGACGTTTAGGCGCTTGCGGTGAGGGTTGGCGCGCTGGAGCGTAAGCCTCTCTACCGTGACCCGCGCGCCGCACCTATCCCCATTCGGACACTGGCTCGTCCGCGCATCGTGACCTTTCGAGTGGTTGTGATCGGAGGAACGAATCGATGAGAGAGTACCAGGGCCGGGAGATTCCGGTCACCATCGAAGCCGAGATGAAGACGTCCTACCTGGACTACGCCATGTCGGTCATCGTGGGCCGCGCCCTGCCGGATGTCCGGGATGGCTTGAAGCCGGTCCACCGTCGCATCCTCTACGCCATGAGCGAGCTGAACAACACCAGGAACCGCCCCCACAAGAAGTCGGCCCGGATCGTTGGCGAGGTCATCGGGAAGTACCATCCCCATGGCGATTCGGCAGTCTACGACGCCCTGGTCCGGATGGCTCAGGACTTCTCCATGCGGGAGATGTTGATCGACGGACAGGGAAATTTCGGGTCCATCGATGGGGACTCTCCGGCCGCCATGCGGTACACCGAGGTCCGGATGGCGCAGATCGCCGGTGAGATCCTGGCGGACATCGAGAAGGAGACGGTGGATTTCCAGGCCAACTACGACGAGTCGTTGGAGGAGCCCGAGGTGCTGCCGGCTCGTTATCCCAACCTCCTGGTCAACGGCGCCTCCGGGATCGCCGTGGGAATGGCGACCAATGTCCCTCCTCACAACCTTGCCGAGGTCATCGATGGATTGTTGCTCCTGCTCGACCGCCCGGAAGCAAGCCTCGCGGAGCTCATGGAGCTGATCCCCGGCCCCGACTTTCCGACCGCAGGAATCATCTCCGGCCGCAATGCCATCCTGAGGGCGTATGCGACGGGCCGCGGCATCATCCAGTTGCGGGCCAAGGCCGCCATCGAAAAGGTGGGAAGGGACAAGGAGGCCATCATCGTTGATGAGCTCCCGTATCAAGTCAACAAGGCCAAGCTCATCGAGACGATTGCGGCGCTCGTGCGCAGCAAGAGAATCGAGGGGATCAGCGACTTGAGGGACGAGTCGGACCGGGACGGGATGCGGGTGGTCATCGAGTTGAAACGGGGCGAGCAGCCGCAGGTGGTGCTGAACCAGCTCTACAAACTGACGCCGATGCAAAGCTCGTTCGGGATCATTCTGTTGGCGTTGGCGGGCGGGCGCCCTCAAGTGCTCACCCTCAAGGAAACTTTGAACCACTTCCTGTCCCACCGCAGGATCGTCGTGCGGCGGCGGACTCAGTTCGACCTGAGGAAAGCCGAGAAGCGGGCCCACATCCTGGAGGGGCTCGCCAAGGCCCTGGATCACCTGGACCTGGTGATCTCGCTGATCCGAAGCTCGAGGACGCCCGCAGAGGCCAAGTCACGATTGATGGGGCGCTTCGATTTCACGGAAATTCAGGCTCAGGCCATTCTCGACATGCGGCTGCAGCGCCTCACGGGGCTGGAGCGGGACAAGATCGTGGAGGAGTTGGAGCGCATACGCCGGCTGATCGCTCAACTCCGGAAGATTCTCACCAACGAGGCGGAACTCCGCCGCGTGATCAGAGAAGAACTCAAGGAGATCCAGGACGCGTACCACTCGCCGCGCCGCACTGTGATTCTGGACGAGGCGATCGACCTGACGGTCGAGGACCTCATCGCCGAGGAGCAGGTCGTCATCACGGCAACGCATGGCGGTTACATCAAGCGGACGGCGCTGCACATCTATCGCAGCCAGCATCGCGGCGGCAAAGGCCGGATCGGCATGTCCATCCGCACGGCCGATGACGTCGTCGATTATCTTTTTGTCGCCTCCACGCACAGTTACATCCTCATCTTCACGAACCAGGGGCGAGTCTACTGGCTGAAGGTGTATGAAATTCCCGATGTGGGGGCTGCGGGAAAGGGAAAGCCCATCGTCAACCTGGTCAAGCTGGAGCGGGGCGAGAAAGTGGCGGACATGATCGCCGTTCAGGACTTCAAGACCCCGGGATTCCTCGTCATGGCGTCGCGTCGCGGACGAGTGAAGAAGACGGCGCTGGCGGCGTACTCCCACCCGCGGGCCAAAGGGATCATCGCCTGTTCGGTGGAGCGGGGGGATGAACTGATCGTGGTCAGCCGGACCAGCGGCGACGACGACATTCTTCTTTGCACGGAGCAGGGCAAGGCCGCGCGGTTCTCGGAACACCAGGTTCGAGAGATGGGGCGTGTCGCGCAAGGCGTGTGGGGCATACGCCTCAATCCGGGCGACTCAGTGGTGAGCATGGGCGTCATTCGGGACGGCCACAATAGCATCCTGGCGGTGACTGAACATGGTTTTGGAAAACGCACGACCGTCGACGAATACGCAACGAAGGGGCGGGCGGGAAAGGGTGTGATCAATATCAAGACCACCAGTCGCAACGGCAAGGTCGTGGGCACCTTCCCCGTAGGGCCAGGGGCCGAGTTGATCATTATTACCGGAAAGGGCAAGATCATTCGCTTGGAGGCCGACTCTATTCGGAAGACGGGCCGCAACGCACTGGGCGTGACGCTGATGGAGTTGGGAGATGGGGACACCGTGGCCGATGTGAGTCTGGTCGCCGATGGTGCCGCCGAGTTGGAAGCTGGGTCCTAAAATTGAGAGTATCGGTTCCCTGGCTGGTTCTCATCGCGGCGGCCGCAATTCTGTTTCTCTACGGCAACGACCAGGCGGGGGCGGAATTCGAGAGGGCCCAGGAAATGTGGCTGGCTGGCGAGTACCGGCCGGCAATCCGGGTCTATGAAAAGATCCGCCGCCACTATCCCGACAGCCGGTATGCGGCGGAAGCCCTCTGGGAAATCGCCTCCATCTACTATTCCCATCACTACGACCTGACGGAGGCCCGGGCGCGTCTGGAGGAGCTGCTCTCTCTCTATCCCGCCAGCCCCCGTGTCGGCGAGGCGGTTCTTCGCTTGGCGGAAATCCACGAAGCGGGAGAAGCTGACTTGCCTGCGGCGGTGAGTTACTGGTCCCAAGCCCTGGACCGGGGGCTGCCCACCGGGGACCGAAGGGAAATCCTCTACAAGCGGGGCCGTGCGCTGCTGAAGCTGGAACAGCTTGACGAGTCGGAGCGCGACTTGCGCGCGGCGGCGGGCGACGCTGCGGACCACCTGTCGCAACAGGCGCACGTCTGTCTCGGGACCATCGCCCAGATCAGGGGGGACCACCGGGAGGCGGTCCGTCTCTTTGAGAAGAGCCAGGAGCTGGGTCGCTGCGGTGAATGCCTGCTCCAGGGCCGTCTCAGCATGATCGAGAGTTTCGAATACACGGGCGACCTGGACAAGGCAATCGGGATCGCCGGCGACCTGGACAAGACGGGCTACCCCAAGGCCGTGGAGCTGATTGGCCGGCTCCGGCAGAAACGGGATTTCTACGCCGACAAGAATTAGGCTCTCGCCCGCCTCTCATGGAGTGCCCCCTTGTTGACAGGAGGGCCGAACCGGAACTATATTGACCCCTCCGGGAAAGGTGGAATGACGTGGCATACGTTTTCATTCATGATGGTGAGCCCTTGGAGAGTGCGCTCAGGCGCTTCAAGCGAAAGGTGCAGCAGGAAGACATCATCAAGGATGTCAAACGTCATTCCTACTATCTGAAACCGGGCGAGAAGCGTCGACTCAAGCAGGCCCTGGCCCGGAAGAGAGCCCGGAAGAAGTTCATGAAGCAGCAGCGCAGCCGGTAGTTGGCGCGCATCGTTTCCACACCCCCGACATGCCCACCAGACGCGCCTGAACGGCCCTCCCGGCGTGCGTCCCGCTGTTTTCTCAGGGATTGACGCAGCGGATCGCCTTCCAATGGCCCAGGAAGTCGATGGGCATTTCCGATTCGATTTCCAGCCCGCACTCGCGCATCAACTTCTTTCGATCCAGATCGGTCCGGAAGCCGATCCGGTAGCAGAGAGGGGAAATCAGCGCCTCGAGGGAGCCGAGGACGGGATTCTCGTTGCGGAAGTGGTTCAGAAAGACGAGGTATCCACCCTTTTTGCAGACCCTCTTCATTTCTTCGATCACCATCACGGGGTCCGGGACCACCGAAATGAAATAGGCGGCGAGGATTCGATCGAAGCTGCCGGCGGGAAAATCGAGCCTGGTGGCGTCCATCTTGAGTAGCTGGACATTCTCCAGGCTCAATTCGTTCGTCCGGCGGCGGGCCTGCTCCAACATCTTCCCGGACAGGTCGACACCGGTTATCTGGATGTTTCGCGGGAGCATCGGCAGGGAGAGGCCGGTTCCCACGCCGACTTCCAGGAGACGAGAGCCCGGCGCCAGGTCCAGAAGGAGAGGGGCTATTTCCCGGCCGCTGCGGAAGATGGGCCCGAACAGGAGATCGTAAAAACGGGAGTACCAGTTGTAAACCTTCTCGATGTGTTCGACATCGGCATTCACAAATCGGTCCCCCCTGTGCGCGCCATTGTAGCACTATCCCCACCGGAGGGCGGAACCGGGCTGTGCTATGATCGAGCCGTGTCCCCAAGCCGGACAAACGGATTGGACGTTCTGATTCAAGAGGCTGAGATCCGGCAGCGTGTCGCCCAGATGGCTCGCCGCATCGAGGACGATTACCGGGACAGGGAACCGCATTTTGTGGGAGTCCTCAAGGGTGCGGCGATATTTCACGCCGACCTGGTCCGGGAATTGACCCTTCCCCTGACCATCGATTTCCTGTCGGTATCCAGCTACGGCGCGGGCACGGCACCGGCGGGGCCGTTGACACTGGACAAGGACCTGGAGGATGACATCAAGGGCAAGGACGTCGTCCTGGTTGAGGATATCGTCGACACGGGCCGGACCGCCTCCTTTCTGTTCCGATGGCTGCCGAAGCGAAAACCGGCTTCCTTGAGACTCTGCGCCCTATTGTCGAAGCCGGACCGCCGGGAATTTCCTGCCCGGCCCGACTACGTCGGCTTCGATGTTCCCGACAGGTTCGTTGTCGGCTATGGACTGGACTTCAATCAGAGATATCGCAACCTGCCGTATATAGCGGCCCTCCGGAGTCCGAACCGGGAGCCGTCCATCGCGCATTTGGAGCACACCGCCGCAAGCGAACCGTGAGACCATCCAGGCCTGGAACCGGGCCTGCGAGTGAGGAGAACCTGAGATGAGCGAGAAAGAAGGAACCATATCTGCATTGATGACGGAGGATCGGCGGTACTCTCCAGCCGCGGAGTTCACCGACCGCGCCAACTGGAGCGACCCGGAGGTCTATCAACAGGCGCTGGAGGATCCGGAAGGTTTCTGGAGCGAGATGGCGCAGGCCATCGACTGGTTCGAGCCCTGGGACACGGTTTTGGAATGGGACCCGCCAACCACGAAGTGGTTTCTCGGAGCGCGGGTCAACGTCTCCTACAATTGCGTCGACCGGCACCTGAAGACCTGGAGAAAGAACAAGGCGGCCATCATCTGGGAGGGCGAGCCCGGCGACACGCGGGTTCTGACTTTCCAGGACCTGTATCGCGAGGTCAATCGTTGCGCCGCCGCCATGCGGCGGCTGGGCGTCCAAAAGGGAGACCGGGTGGCGCTCTATCTGGGAATGGTTCCCGAACTCCCGATCGCCATGCTGGCCTGCGCGCGGATTGGCGCTCCCCACACCGTCGTGTTCGGCGGCTTCAGCCCCGAGTCGCTCCGCGACCGCATCGTGGACTGCCAGGCCAAGCTCCTGGTCACGGCCGACGGGGCCTGGCGCCGCGGCAAGGTGGTGGACCTGAAGGGGAATGCCGATCAAGCGCTGGAAGGTTGCCCCAGCATCGAGAACGTGCTCGTTGTGAACCGGACGGCGCCGCCGGAACAGGCTTCCATGGTGGAGGGGCGGGATCGTTGGTGGCACGATGAAATGGCTGCCAGCGGAACGGACACCGTCGAGGCCGAATCGCTGGACAGTGAGCATCCTCTGTACATTTTGTACACTTCCGGCACTACGGGGAAGCCGAAGGGCCTGCTCCATACCACCGGCGGCTACCTGGTCGGCGTCCACACGACTGCCAAGTACGTGTTCGACCTGAAGGACGAGGACACCTATTGGTGTGCCGCCGACGTGGGGTGGGTCACGGGGCACAGCTACATCGTCTATGGCCCCTTGTCCAACGGCGCTTCCTCCATCATGTACGAAGGGGCGCCCGATTTTCCCGGGAAGAACCGTTTCTGGCAGATCATCGAGAAATACCGGGCCAACATTCTGTACACGGCACCCACCGCGATCCGCGCGTTCATGAAGTGGGGGACGGAGCATCCTGCGGGCCACGACCTGAGTTCTCTGCGCCTCCTGGGAACGGTGGGAGAGCCCATCAACCCGGAGGCCTGGGTGTGGTATCGGGATCACATCGGTTCCGGTCGAACGCCGGTCGTCGACACCTGGTGGCAGACGGAGACGGGCATGACCCTCATCACCCCGTTGCCGGGGATGACCGTATTGAAACCGGGCTCGGCAACCTTCCCCTTCCCCGGCGTGGAGGCCGACATCGTGGACGAGGCAGGCGAATCGGTGCCGCTGGGCGGGGGCGGCTATCTCATACTGAAACGTCCCTGGCCCGCCATGGCCCGAACCATCTGGGGCGACGCGGAGCGATGGTACGACCAGTACTGGTCGCAATTTCCCGGAATCTACTTCACGGGAGACGGAGCCAAGCGGGATGAGGACGGCTATTTCTGGCTGCTGGGCCGCGTCGACGACGTCCTGAACGTCGCCGGTCACCGAATCGGGACCATGGAGGTGGAAAGCGCGCTCGTGAGCCATCCCAGCGTGGCCGAGGCGGCCGTCATCGGGATCAATCACGATATCAAGGGACAGGCGATCGGCGCATTCGTCACCCTCCGGGGAGATCAGGCGGCTTCGCCGGAATTGATCACCGAACTGAAGCTCCACGTGGGCGAGAAGATCGGGCCCATTGCCCGCCCCGACACGCTGATTCCCACCGGGGAGTTGCCCAAGACCCGCAGCGGAAAGATCATGCGGCGCCTGCTCCGGGACATCGCCGAGGGCCGGGTCGTCGGAGACACGACGACTTTGCAGGACCCTGGAGTCCTGGATTCCATCAAGGACAAATACGAAGAAACCGAATAGCGCCGGAGAGCTTTTCAGGAAGTCGAGGCTTCTGCCTTGGCGCAATGGCGGCCAAAGGCTTCCCGCAGATCCCGGGAGATTTCGTAGGCTTCCCGGCTCTCGATCAGGTGGCGCTCCATCATGTAGACCAGCTTGCCGCCGCTCATCAGCGCGATGCTGGGAGAAGATGGCGGATACGGGAAAAAGTACTCCCTGGCCCGGGCCGTCGCTTCAAGGTCCTGGCCGGCGAATACCGTGGTCAGGCGATCCGGCTTGGGCTCGGAACTGAGCGCATCCGCAATCGCCGGACGGGCGCGCGCAGCGGCGCAGCCGCAGATGGAGTTGACGACCACCAGCACGGTGCCCTTCTCTCCGGTAATCGCCTGGTCCACGTCTTCCGCAGTTCGCAGCTCTTCGACGCCGATGCGGGTCAGTTCCTGCCTCATCGGGGTCACCCACTGTTCAGGATATGGCATGAGTTTCTCCTCCTTCCGATTTTGCTCGTCGATTCGCGCCTACTATTCTAAATCGGAAACCGGACCCAATTCCAGGCTACTCGAACGCCGGGATTCCGGTGATGGACTGGCCCAGGATCAGGGTGTGAATGTCGTGGGTTCCCTCGTAGGTCGAAACCGACTCCAGGTTCGACATGTGGCGAAATACCGGATACTCGGACAAGATGCCGTTGGCGCCCAACAGGTCCCGGGCCTGTCGAGCGATCCGGAGCGCGGCGGCGACGTTGTTGCGCTTCGCCATCGAAATCTGATCGTGCCGGCACTTGCCTTGATCCATGAGTTGTCCCAGCCGGTAGGTGAGTAGCTGGCCCTTGGTGATCTCGGTCAACATGTCGACGAGTTTCCGCTGGACGAGCTGGTGGCTTGCAATGGGGCGGCCGCCGAACTGGCATCGCTCCAGAGTCCAGCGGCGGGCGGTCTCGTAGCAGGCCATGGCCGCCCCCAGAGCCCCCCAAGCGATGCCGTACCGGGCCTGGTTCAAGCACATGAGGGCGCTCTTCAGACCGGTCGTCCCGGCCAGAAGACGGTCTTCGGGGATCCGGCAGCCGTCCAGAATCAGCTCCGAGGTGACCGAGGCCCGCAACGAATGCTTGTGGCGGTAGTCCCTGGCGGCGAAGCCCTCGTCGGAGCGTTCCACCAGGAATCCGCGGATGCCCTCTCCTTCCAGCCGCGCCCAGACGACGGCGACGTCGGCGATGCTGCCGTTGGTGATCCACGCCTTGTTTCCGTTCAGCACGAAACCGCCGCCGGCCCGCCTCGCGCGTGTCCGCATCCCGGCGGGATTCGATCCGAAGTCCGGTTCGGTGAGGCCGAAGCAGCCGATGGCCCGCCCGGCCTGGAGCCGGGGCAGCCAGAAGGCCCGTTGCTCCTCGCTGCCGAAACGGTGGATGGGATACATGACCAGGGCGTTCTGGACCGAGACGAAGCTGCGCAGCCCGCTGTCCCCCCGCTCCAGCTCCTGCATGATGAGGCCGTAGCCCACCGGTTTCAGGCCGGCGCAGTTGTAACCGGTCAAGCTGGCCCCGAGGTAGCCGAGGCGAGCCATGGGCTCCACCAGTTTCAGCGGAAAGGTTCCGGCCTGGAAATGATCTTCGATGATGGGCAGGACCCGTTCCTCGACGAACGATCGAACGCTGTCTCGAATCAGCCTTTCCTCCTGGGAGAGCAGGTCGTCAAGGCGCATGAAATCCACGTGTTCCGCCACGACGACGAATATAGCAGCCCCCGGGCGGCGGCGCCCCGCATGTCCGTCCGCGTTCCCGGGCCGCGCAACGGGCAGCCCGGAAACTCCCGGATCACTTCCGATTTGTCGCTCCGCCGTGTGCTATAAGGGTTTGGTGATCATAGGCCTCACGGGTCGCAACGGTGCCGGCAAGGGCGTCGTGGCCGACTACCTGCAGACCAAGGGCTTCGGATTCTGGTCCCTCTCGGACGTCATCCGCGAAGAAGTCGTTCGGCGAGGAGAGGAAGTGACGCGGCCTCGTCTCATTCGCGCCGGGAGGGAGCTCCGGTCCAAGTACGGCAGCGACCACTTGGCGCAGGAGATCCTGGCGAAGCTGGAGGCCGGCCGGAACTATGTCGTGGACTCCTTCCGCCACCCGGCGGAGGTCCGGGCATTTTCACGGCAGCCCGATTTCTACCTGGTGGCGGTCGAGGCGGAGGCTGAAGTTCGCCATCGGCGCGTCCGCACCCGAGGCCGCGAGAGCGATCCCGTCTCGTTCGAGCGGTTTCTGGAGTTGGAACGGCAGGAGTTGTCCAGTCCGGACACGCAGGGCCAACAACTCCTGGCCACCGGCCGGCTGGCCAACGTCAGCTTCGCCAACAACGGGACCAGGCAGGATCTCCGGGACAAGGTCGCCGAATGGTTTAAGCGAACGGCTCCCAAGATGACCCGGCCGGGCTGGGATCCCTACTTCATGAAACTGGCTCAGGTGGTCGCGCTCAGGAGCAACTGCATCAAGCGCAAGGTGGGCGCCATCATTGTGCGCGATCGGCGGGTCATAACGACGGGCTACAACGGCACTCCGCGCGGCACGCGGAACTGTTTCGAGGGGGGATGCCCCCGTTGTGCCGGACTGGCGGACAGCGGGACGCAACTGGACGCCTGCCTCTGTTCCCATGCCGAGGAGAACGCCATCACGCAGGCGGCCTACCATGGGGTCAGCGTGAACGGGGGCGTTCTGTATACGACATACTCGCCCTGCCTGACCTGCAGCAAGATGATCATCAATTCGGGGGTGAGCGAGGTGGTCTACAACCTGGAGTATCCGCTTTCGGAGAGATCGTTTCGGCTCCTCCGGGAGGGGTCGGTCGTGTGCCGCCGGTTGACCGTGGGATAGCCGGCGGCGATCTCAGAGATGCGACCTTCGCAGTGAGCGCTCGGCGTCTTGGAGCCGCTGGCTGTGCCGGACGGAATATGCCTCGCCGTCCGGCCGCCACAAGCGTTCCGGCAAACCATCCAACTGGGTCCGCGCGTAGTCTCTCACCTGGCGGACGCCGGGAAGATCCACGATCGTCTCGCCGCTCTTCAGGTATTGAACCAGCAACGGCGTATGTCCGTCCGGCGCGGCTTCCCCTTCCGCCGCCAGGAGGTCCCCAACGAAATCCCGGCCCTCCCGGTGGCGGTAGAGTTCCTTGCGGAGCGGGAACGACCCCTTGTCCCCGCTGATCTTCATTCGGGGCTGCTTCCGGCCCTGGTGGATCCGCTCCACCAGTTTGTAGACCAGATCGCAGGTTGGGGCTTCCGGACAGACCACCAGATCGGTTCCCACGCCGTAGCCGTCGATGGGCGCCTCCTCCTCCGTCAGCGCCTGCACCCTCTCCGGGTCCAGATCCCCGCTGACCAGGATCCGCGTCTCATGGAGGCCGCTCCGGTCCAGGAGCTTGCGGGCCGCACGCGCCATTCGGCCCAGATCGCCGCTGTCCACCCGCACTCCCTGCGCCGGCGAGGCGAGGCTGAGCGCGTTCCTGACGCCGCGGAGCGTGTCGTAGGTGTCCACCAGCAGTATCGTGTGCCGGGGGAAGGATCGCTGGAAGGCCTCGAAGGCGCTCTTCTCCTCGTCGAAGAATTGAATGAAGGAGTGGGCCATGGTGCCGTAGAGGGGAAGGCCGAGTCGATAGCCGGCCAGAACGTTGCTGGTGCCGGCGCAGCCGCCGATGAACGACGCGCGGGCCGCAAGGAGGCCGGCCTGGGGCCCCTGTGCGCGGCGGCTGCCGAAGTCGATCACCGGCCGGCCCCGGGCAGCGCGGCAGAGCAGGCTCGCCTTGGTCGCCACCGTCGTCTGGTAGCTGATCGACGCGATCAGGTAGGTTTCCAGAAGTTGCGCCTCCATGACGGGGGCCCTGACCTGGAGCACGGGTTCGTGAGGGAAGAACGGAGTCCCCTCGGGCAAGGCCCAGAGATCGCCGCTGAACCGGAAGTCACGGAGGTAGTCGAAGAACCCCGGGGAGACCGCGCGGAAGACGTCCAGGGTCCGCAGCCAGGCCAGGACATCTTCCGGAAAGCGCAGGTTCAGAACCTGGTGCAGCGCCTGCTCCAACCCGGCGGCGACCAGAAAACGCCTCTGCGGCGGCAGGCGCCGGGTAAAGAGTTCGAAGGTGGCGCGCTCCTCGGCGAACCCCGCCTCGAAGTAGGCGGCGAGCATGGTCAATTCGTAAAGGTCGGTGTGGATGCCCAGGGTTTCCTGGGAGGGAAACAGGGGCCGCAATTTCATGCTTCGGGAAACACGCGGGAAAAGACCGTGTCGACGTGCTCAAGTGTCTGCCGGAGGTCGAAGGCGGCTTCGATCTGGGCCGGCGAGAGGTGGGATCGAATGTCGGGGTCGGCGAGGATCAGCGTCTTGAAGTCGGCCTTTTCATTCCAGACCCGGAGGGCGTTGCGCTGGACCCATTCGTAGGCCTGGCGGCGGAGAACTCCCGCCATGACCAGCTTCAGCAACAAGGTGCCTGAGTAAACCAGACCCCCCATCAACTCCAGGTTGGCCAGCATTTTCTCCCGGTTCACCACCAGGTTGTCCACCACCCGGCCCAGGCGCAGGGTGAGGTAGTGGGCCAGTGTGGTGCTGTCGGGCAGGATGACCCGCTCCACCGAGGAGTGGGAGATGTCCCTCTCGTGCCAGAGGGGGATGTTTTCCAGCGCGGCCAGCGCGTTGGCGCGAAGCACCCGGGAGAGTCCGCTCACGTTCTCGGAGCTGATGGGGTTCTTCTTGTGGGGCATGGCGGAGCTGCCGGTCTGGCCGGTCCGAAAGGCCTCGCTGGCTTCGCCCACTTCGGTCCGCTGCAGATGGCGAATCTCGGTGGCGATCTTGTCGTAGGTCGAACCCAGAATGGCCAGGGTGCAGAGGTATTCGGCGTGGCGGTCCCGTTGCAGGGTCTGCGTGGAGGCGGCCGCATAGCCGATGCCGAGGGCGGCGCAGACCTTCTCCTCGACCGCCGGAGGGAGGTGGGAAAAGGTGCCCACCGGACCGCTGATCTTGCCGACTTCCAAGGTCTTGCGGGCTTTCCGGAAGCGTTCCAGGTTGCGCTCCATTTCCGAATACCAGACGGTCACTTTGAGGCCGAACGTCGTGGGTTCGGCATGGATCCCGTGGGTTCGTCCCATCATCGGGGTGTCCTTGTGCCGGTGGGCCTGGCGGCGCAGCACCTCCAGGAAGCCCACGAGGGCGGATTCGATCAGCTCGGAGGCTTCCTTGACCTGGAGCGCCTGCGCCGTGTCCACGACGTCGGTGGAGGTCAGACCCATGTGAATGAACCGGGAGGAGGGTCCGACCACTTCCGACACGGCCCGGATGAAGGCCACGACATCGTGACGCGTGACGGCCTCGATCTCGTGGATCCGGTCGACGGAAAACCCCGCCTTCTCGCGGATTTCCGACATGGCCGCCGGGGGGATGCGTCCGGCGTCGCTCAGCACTTGGCAGACCGCCACCTCCACCTCGAGCCACTTCCGGAACTTGTTTTCTTCCGACCAGATCCGGGCCATTTCGGGACGGCTGTACCGGGGAATCATAGGCTCAAGACTATGGAGGGGCGGTTCTGGTGAGTCAAGTGAACCCGGGGGCCGGATCCGCCTCTTTCGGAGGCGCCGGAAAGAGCCGCCGAGACCTGTTCCAGGGCCAGTTGGGGATGGTTGTTGGTGCGGCTCAAATGGGCCAGGAACAGGTGTTTGGTCCTGGCGCCCAGGTGTTCCCTGAGGCACCGGCCCAGCGCATGGTTGGAAAGGTGGCCCTTCGGCCCCATCAGCCGTTGCTTGAGGAGCCAGGGGTAGGGCCCGGCCAGCACCATCGCCTCGTCGTGGTTGGATTCCAGGATCAACCAGTCGCAGCCGGCCAGAGGCTCCGTGATTTCCGGCGTCGGTTCACCCAGGTCGGTGGCAAGAAGTCCTTGTATCCCATCGGCGGCAAAGCGGTAGCCGACCGGTTGGGCCGCGTCGTGGGACACGGGGAGAGCCTCGACTTCCAGGTCGCCGATGTGAAACGAAACCCCGACCGGAACGATTTGCACCCGGTTCACTTCCTGAAGCGCGGGGCTTTCCCTCAGGGTTCCGCCGGTCATGAATGCGGGGACTTCCAGACTTCGGACCAGGGCCGGGACGCCGCTGACGTGATCCGTGTGTTCGTGCGTCAGGAGGAGAGCGTCGAGCCCATCCAGCGACAGTCCCGCCTGCCGGAGGCGCCGGTGAAGGCTCCGGCGGCCGAAGCCGAGATCAACCAGAATCCGGGTCTTCGGCGTCGCGATGTAGGTGCAGTTTCCCGCGCTGCCACTTCCCAGAACGCAGATTTTCATGCTGGAGTCCGGATGCTTCGCAGGGATGGCCGTGCGAAGCGTCGAACGAGTGCCGTGATGGCGGTTCGCGCCGACTGCTAGAATCTATCAGCCGAGTGTGAAAGGAACGGCGGGTCCCCAAGTCAGGAGAACAGGCGGAATCAGGTGAGTTCGAGTTTCCATATCTTCAGCTTCGGCTGCCGCACCAACCAGTCCGACAGCGCCGCCATCCGGCAGGAGTTCCTGGGCCGGGGCTACCGCGAGGCCTGGGACTGGCGGAAGGCGGGGATCATCGTCGTCAACTCCTGCACCGTCACGCATCGATCCGATCAGCAGGTGCGGCAGTTGGTTCGCCGGTTTCACCGCGAAAACGGGGCCGCCCGGATCGTGGTGACCGGTTGCTACGCCCAGCGGGACCCGGAGAGCCTGTCCCGAATACCTGGCGTCGAAGCCGTCATCGGCAACACCCACAAGAATGATCTGGTGGGGATCGTGGACGGGACGGCGGAATCCGCCCTGACCGCGGACGAACTGGCGGACGTCTACCGGCAGGAGTTCGTCAAGGTCCGCACCATGGAGGGCGCCGCCGCCGGCTCACCGGGGCTGCGGGTCCGTCCCTTCGTCAAGGTCCAGGACGGCTGTGACGCCAAGTGCACCTACTGCATCATCCCGCTGGTTCGCGGACCCGGACGGAGCCTGCCGCCGGAGCAGGTTCTGGCGCAGGTGCGCGAGTTGGCTGGAAAGGGGTTCCAGGAGGTGGTTCTGACGGGAATCCATATTGGAACCTACGGGATGCATTTGAAACCGCGCTATCCCCTGGATCGCCTCCTGGCGGACGTGGCCGGAACGCCCGGGCTGGTCCGGGTGCGGCTGAGCTCCATCGAGCCCATGGAGCTGTCGCGGCGGGTCATCGAGTTGGCGGCCGGGAACGACAAGATCTGCCCTCACTTCCACATCTGCCTGCAGAGCGGAAGCAACCGGATCCTGAGGAAGATGTGGCGCCCCTACGACACGTCCAGGTTCGGAGAGATCGTGCAGGAGATCCGGACCCGGTTGCCCCAGGCGTCCATCGGAACGGACCTGGTGGTTGGATTCCCGGGTGAGACCGCCCGGGATCACCTGGAGACCGTCCGCTTCGTCCGGGCCCTGCCCTTCACCTATTTTCACGTGTTCCCCTACAGCGACCGGCCCGGGACCCGTGCATCGGCCATGGGGTCCAAGGTCGACCCGCGGGTCCGGCGCCAGCGGTGTTGGGAATTGAGGCAGATTTCTGCGGCGAAGAACCGCGCCTTTCGGCGGCGGTTCATCGGCAGGAAGCTCTCGGTCCTGACCCTGGGAGAGTCCGCCGCCGGGAGGTGGGAGGGGATCTCCGCCAACTACATCAAGGTTCGTTTTCCGGTCCCCATGCCGCCCAACAGAATGGTCCAGGTTGAGGCCGCAGGGGAGACGGAAGATGGCCTGGCGGTGAATCCCGCTCAGGCGCGTCAACCGTCGATGACGACGCAGGCCACCGCGTAGTCGGTGGCGTGGGTGATGGTGAGGAGGCTCGTTCGAGCCTTCGATTCCTTGAAGATGGCGGCCGCTTTTCCGTAAAGGGTCAACTGCGGTTCGCCCATGGGTCCGGCCGTGGTCTCGACGTCGCGCCACCGGATCCCGGCCTGCCAACCGGTCCCCAGGGCCTTCAGGGCTGCCTCCTTGGCCGCAAAGCGTCCGGCGAAATGCTGATATTTGTTCTTGCGCCGGGAGCAGTACCGTATTTCCTCAGGGGTGAAGACTCGCTCGGTGATGGATTTGCTGCCCCGCAAGGCCTTGGCGATGCGGTCGACCTCCACGATGTCCAGTCCGATTCCGACGACCATGGGGAGCCCTCTGTGAACCGCGCACAGTTTACTGTGCGGCGGGTTGTGAGTTCCAGGCCATGTTACCCTGGCAGCCCGTGATGGTGGAGAGGACGGCCGGCGACTTCCCCTACCTTGCCTTCCGGGGCCTGACGGCGATCCCGGGTTTCGTGCACGCCGTCACGACTCGCGCAACCGACGGATTCAGCGCGGCTCCTCCGGCCGCTCGCCCGCCGGGACCCGACGAGGAGTTTCTGGCCGCGCTCGGGATACCGGACCGGAAGCTGATCCTGTTGGAACAAGAGCACGCGGACGCGGTCCTGGACGTGGAAACGAGAAGGCCGGATTGCGGTGGCGGTCCTCCTCGCGCGGATGCCGTGATTCTGGCTTGCCCCGGCTGGTATGCGGCGATCCGAACGGCGGATTGCCTCTCCGTGGTGATCGTGGACCCGCAACGGCGGGTCCTGGGAATGGCGCACGCCGGCTGGCGCGGAACCTGCAGGGGGGTGACCGGCAAGACGGCGGCTCGCCTTCTCCGGCTGACGGGCGCGGATCCGGAAGACCTCCGCGCCGCGTTCGGCCCCTGCATCCGGAGTTGTTGCTACGAGGTCGGCGAGGAGGTCCGGGTTGCCTTCCGGGAGCGGGGGCACGAAACGGAGAAGATCTTCCAGGGGAGGCATCTCGACCTGATCCGGGCCAACCGGCTCCAACTGGAGCAACTGGGCCTCACCCGAATTGTGGACTCCGGCCTCTGCACCTCCTGCCGGAACGACCGGTTCTATTCCTACCGGCGGGAGAAGACGGAGCGGAGGATGTGGACCGTGGCCGGATTCCGCCCCGATACGGCGCAACACCACCCAATCCTGGCGTAGCGCGGCGCCATCGTCGTCCGGCCGCACCGGCCGGCGGGCCGGGAATCGGCGTCAGAGCTGGATGCTCTCGATTTTCTTCTGTTGCGCCGCCTTGTAGGCCCGCAGCTTGTCCTGGAGTCCCGTATCGTTGCGGCTCAGGATCTGGACCGCCACCAGGCCCGCATTGCGGGCGCCGGCCTTGCCGATGGCCATGGTGGACACGGGTACGCCGCCCGGCATCTGCACCGTGGCCAGCAGGGCGTCCAGTCCTTTCAGCGGCGACGAGTCGATGGGGACGCCAATCACCGGCAGAATGGTGTGGGCCGCCAGGACACCGGCCAGATGGGCCGCCGCGCCGGCTCCTGCGATCAGGACCTGGATGCCGCGCCCCTCCGCATCCTCTGCAAACTCCTGGGTCAGAGAGGGAGACCGGTGAGCCGAGAGAACCCGGATGTCGTAGGGAACGCCGAAGTCTTCCAGGATCTTGCTCGCCTCCCGCATCACCCCGAGATCGGAAACGCTTCCCATGAGAATGCCGACTTTCGGTGCGCTCATTTACGAATACCTTTCTGCTTGGGCGAGCCGCCGGTACGCGATGTCTCGCCGATAGTAGATGCCGTCGAATTGAATCTCCTGCAACCCCGAATAGGCGCGCCGCACCGCCTCGTCGAGTGAGGGGGCCAGCGCCGTGACGCCCAGCACCCTCCCGCCGCTGGTCACGAACCGACCGTCCGTCTGGGACGTTCCGGCATGGAACACCACCAGGTTCTCCATCCGGTCCGCCTGCGCCAGGCCCGAGATCTCCTGTCCCTTGGAATAGGACCCCGGGTACCCCTTGGCCGCGGCGACGACACAGACCGCGGCTTCGGGAGTCCACTCGGCTTGGGTGGAGGCCAGATCGCCCCGGGCCGCTTGGAGCAGAAGGGTGGCGAGATCGCTCCGGAGCCGCGGAAGGATCACCTGAGCCTCCGGGTCTCCGAAACGCACGTTGTATTCCAGGACCTGGGGGCCGTCCGCAGTGAGCATCAAGCCGGCGTAGAGGATTCCGGCGAACGGCCGGCCCTCCTGGTTCATACCGTCCACGGTGGGGAGAATGATTTCGTCGAGGATCCGCCGCCGCAGAGCGGGAGACAGGAGGCCGTCCATGGAATAGGCTCCCATGCCACCCGTGTTG
This sequence comes from Acidobacteriota bacterium, assembly GCA_965116695.1. Lineage (GTDB taxonomy): Bacteria > Acidobacteriota > UBA6911 > RPQK01 > JAJDTT01 > JAJDTT01. The sequence continues at coordinate 3,365,646 of OZ220706.1, read as the reverse complement.
GGCCCTCGGTCTCCTTCGAAGATCTGCTTGTGATCCTGGGAGGGGACCATGGGGACCACGTTGCCGGCGCCGTCGGCCAGGACCATGAACGAAGCTTCCTCTCCCTGGAGATACTCCTCGACCACCAGCCGGTCGCCGGCGCCTCCGAATTGCCTGGCGATCATGATCCGGTCGAGGGCGCCGATGGCCTCCTCCAGGTCGGCGCAGATCAGGACACCTTTGCCGGCCGCCAAGCCATCGGCCTTGAGCACCACGGGAAAGTCGAAGAATCCGCTCCGAAGCGCCCGCTCCGCGGCAGAAGGCTCGTCGAAAATCCGATAGGCGGCCGTGGGGATCCGGTGGCGGGCCATGAAGTCCTTGGCGAAGGCCTTGCTCCCCTCCAAACGCGCCGCTTCCGCCGAAGGACCCACGAGCGGGACTCCGGCCCGGCGAAAAAGGTCTCCGATGCCGTCCACCAGGCTGGCTTCCGGCCCCACGACGGCCAGGTCCACACCGTGATCGATGGCGAAATCCAGCAGTTGTTGGAGCGTGAGCTTGGGGAGAAGACGAGTCTTGGCGGCCGCCGCGATCCCGGCGTTTCCAGGGGAGCAGAAAATCTCCCGGACCCGTCCGCTCAAGCCCAGCTTCCAGACCAGCGCGTGCTCTCTTCCACCTGAACCGACGACCAGTATCTTCACGCTTGTTTCACGGCGCCCAGGCTCGAATCCTGCCCGGGTCAGCTTTCCTTCTTGGATTCAGTCTTGGGCGCCGCACTGTCGGCGGCGGCTTTGGCCGGTTCCTTTTTGGCGGTTTCCGTTTTCGTTTCCGCGCCGCTGTCCTTCCGGGCGTAGTCGGTAACGTACCAGCCCGATCCCTTGAACTGGATACTCGGAGCCGAGATCAGCTTCTCCAGCGTTCCGCCGCAAGTATCGCACCTCTCCAGGGGCGGGTCCGAGAAACGCTGAAGCGCCTCGATCGTCTCTCCGCAACTGTCGCAAGCGTATTCGTAAAGCGGCATCGCGGCACCGGCAAGCAACCCCTCCAGAAAACGTAGAATATAGCAACCCGTTCCGCCTTTTGCCACGATCCGCGGTCAGCCTCGTCAGCCGGCCTCCCCGTTCACTCTTCCCGCCTCATTCCTCTTTCCGCTCCGCTTTGAGATACTGGCCTGCGATGTTGGATCGGGCTTTCATCCGGGGCAATCTGGAACAGGTCGAGGCCAGATTGAAGGACCGCGGGTTTTCCTTGGCCGCCGGGGAGTTCCGGTCTCTGGACGCGCGCGAGCGGGAGGCCCGGATCGAATCGGAGGAGCTGAGGGCCGTCCGCAACCGCACCAGCACCGAGATCGCGAGGCGCCGCAAGCGGGGCGGCGATGCCAGTGCCCAGATCCGGGAAATGAAGCGGGTCTCCGCCCGGATCAAGGAGCTGGAGGAGAATCTGACCGACCTCCGGGCCCGAATGGACTCGTTCCTCTCCTGGATCCCGAATCTGGCGGCCGAGGGGGTTCCGGCGGGAAAGGACAGCGCTGCCAACGAAGTCGTCCGCATCGTGGGGGAACCGCCCGAGTTCTCCTTTCCCGTCCGGGACCATGTCGAGTTGGGAGCCCACCTGGGGATCCTGGACCTGGAGCGGGCCAGCAAGATCGCCGGCGCCCGTTTCAGCCTCTATTCCGGCGCGGGCGCCCTGCTGGAACGGGCGCTCATCAACATGATGCTGGACCTCCACACCCGGCGCCACGGATACCGGGAGGTGATTCCTCCCTTCCTGGCCAATCGCCGCAGTTTCTTCGGCACCGGGAACCTTCCCAAGTTCGAGGAAGACCTCTTCCGGGTCGCCGGCTCCGACTACTTCCTCGTCCCCACCGCCGAGGTCCCGCTGACCAACATTTTCGCCGGCGAGATTCTGGAGGAGGACGATCTTCCCATCAGCCTCACGGCGTACACGCCCTGCTTCCGGAGCGAGGCCGGGTCCTACGGCAAGGACACGCGGGGGCTGATTCGCCTCCACCAGTTCAACAAGGTCGAGCTGGTCAAGTTCACAAGGCCGGACGACTCCGCGCGTCAATTGGAGCAGTTGACCGGCCACGCCGAAGCGGTGCTCAAGGCGCTGGAAATCCCCTATCGGGTCGTGGTGCTCTCCACCGGCGACATGGGATTCAGTGCGGCCAAGACGTACGATCTGGAGGTGTGGGTGCCCAGCCAGAATACATACCGGGAGATATCCTCCTGCAGCAACTTCACCGACTTTCAGGCTCGGCGCTGCAGGATTCGATACCGTCCGGCGCAGGGTTCCGGAAATCGTCTGGTCCACACCTTGAACGGGTCCGGATTGGCGATCGGACGGACCTGGGTGGCGCTGGTGGAGAATTTCCAGCAGGAGGACGGCAGCGTACGGATTCCGGAGGCGCTCCGCTCCTACATGCATGGCCTGGAGCGTTTGGCGCCCGGGGAGCGTTCCTGAACGCCTGAACAGATGATCGGCTTCAATCTGGACAAATCGGTTCGGCTCAGCTTCTACGAGCAGATCAAGGGGCAGCTCCTCTCGGCCATATATTGCGGCAAGATTCGGGCCGGCGACCGGCTGCCGTCCATCCGCGAAGTCTCCGATCACCTGGGGATCAACTACAAGACGACCCGCAAGATCTATCTGAGGTTGGCCGAGGAGAACTATCTGGAGATCGTGAAGGGAAGTGGGGCCTTCCTGAAGGAAAGGAGCGGCGAGGCTTCCTATGAGCAGATGCGGCGCCAGGCGGTCTTCAAGCTGCTGGGCGAAGTGTCCGCCAAGGCCAGGAGCCTGGGCCTCCCGCCGGAAAAATTCAGCGGCCTGTTGGATGCCTACTGGAACGGGACCGATCTGAGGCAGTTGCGTCTGGCTGTCGTCGACCACGAAGAGGAAGCGTACGTGTTCTCCCGGGAGCTGGAGCTGCGCATGCCGGGGGTGCGGGCCCGGAGCGTCTCCTTGGGCGACGTCGAAAGCGAGCCTGCCCGGGCGCTCCTCAGCGGCAGCGAGTTCCTTCTGACCACGAGCTATCACCTGGAGGAAGTCAGGGAGCTGTCCCGCCGTTTCGGCAAGAAGCTGGTGGAGATCAAGCCCAGCCACGAGATCTATCGTGAGGTCTTGAGTGCGGCCCGCCACGAGAACGTGGCCATCGTGGTCCGGGATGAAGACACCCTGCACGCTTCCTGGGACGTCTTCATGAACATCTACCACCCGTCGACCGAGATGAAGTTCTGGATCGCCCCCATTTCCCGGCAGGACCTCATCGAGAAGATCGTCCGGGATGCGGACCTGATTTTCGTTTCTCCCATGTGCTGGGACGAGATGCGAAAGCGGACGCCGCCCACGAAGACGTTGAAGACGTACGACAAGTTCATTTCCCAGGAGACCATCGACCAGCTCCGGGCGCTCCAGCTCCTGGGGTAGCCCGGGAATGCTCGGCGGCTTCCGCGTCAGGTGAGGCATGATCGGCCGGGAACTCCGCAAAACGCGGCGAAACGCTTCCAGGACAGCCGTCTCCGAGTCGTTTGTCCGGAACCTCCCCAAGGCCGAGTTGCATCTTCATCTCGAGGGGTGCGTGGGGCCCGGCCGGCTCCTTGCCCTGGCCCGAAAATACGGCACGGAATATGCTTCCCTCAGCGCCGCCGAGTTGACGGAGAAACTCTACCGGTACGGGAGCCTCCACGAATTCCTGGGCGCCTTCAAGGTGGTGTGCCAACACGTCCGCGCCAAGGAGGACTACGGCGGCATCCTGGAGGACCTGGCGGAGAGCCTTCTCCGGCAGGGCGTCTTCTACGCTGAGATCATCTATTCCCCGTCCATTCCCTGGATCTGGGGCCGGGACGGCCGGGAAATCCTGCGGCATCTGTTGAAAACAGGGGCCCGGTTCGAGGAGAAGGGACTGGTGATCCGCTGGATTCTGGATTGCGTGCGCCAGTTCGGCGTGGAAGCGGCGTGGCGGACGGCCCGGCTGGCGGCGGAGCACCGGAGCGGGGGCGTCGTTGCGTTGGGGATGGGTGGGGACGAGTTGTCCCTCCCCCTGGCCGAGTATCGGGAGGTCTTTCTCTGGGCCAAGGCCCACGAGATCTACGCCCATGTCCACGCCGGTGAGATCGGCGAGCCGGACCAGGTCTGGAGCGCGCTCCAGGACCTGGGCGCCAACCGGATCGGGCACGGCGTCCAGGCGGCCCGGGACCCGCGGCTGATCGAGTATCTGCGGGAGCATGCCGTAGGATTGGACGTCTGCCTGACCAGCAATCTCAGGACCCGGGCGTGGGCTCCGCTGTCGCAGCACCCCTTTCCCCTCCTGTACCGCCGCGGAGTTCCGGTGACCTTGAACACGGACGATCCCGGCCTGTTCCAAACCAGCTTGACCCGGGAGTATCTGAAGGCCTCGCGCATCTTCGGGTTGACGGCCCGGGACCTTCAGCGAATCGCGTTGCAGGCGGTCCGGTGCTCCTTCCTGCCCCACGAGGCCAAGATGGCTCACATGCAGCGGATCCACGACCGGATGGAGCACGATTGAGGTCCGCACGCCCGGCGCCGGCTGTGAGAGAATCAAGGGCGCATTCCGACCGGAGGAGTGGCCGAGTGGTTTAAGGCGGCGGTCTTGAAAACCGCTGTGTTCGAAAGGGCACCGTGGGTTCGAATCCTACCTCCTCCGCCAACTCCTCCAGAGACCTCCCTGAAAGTCCAACTTGGCCGACAGCGCGGCCGGATCTTGAGCTGGCGGCCCATTTGATTCCCGCGTGTATTCCGAGTCAGACGGTGATATATTCCGAATCGGACGGGCTCATATTCCGAATTGGACGATAGCCGATGCCGGATCGGACGATACGCCGGGGTGAGTATGTGGCTAGGTATGCCGAGCGGCCGGTGCGCACGGCGCTGGAAGATACCCGCATCGTGGCCATCGTGGGACCGCGCCAGTCCGGCAAGACCACGCTGGCTCGCCGCATCGCCGCCGCCGACGGCCGCCCTTTCATTACTCTGGACGACCAACAGTTCAGGCGGTTTGCCCGAACTGATCCGGTGGGCTTCATGCGAGCCCATCCAGCCGCGGTGATCGACGGGATCCAGCGCGCGCCGCGCCTCATCCTGGCCCTCAAGCAGGCGGTGGACGAAGACCCGAGTCCCGGGCGCTTCCTGATCACGGGCTCGGTCGACCTTTTCCGGGGCTCCATCTCTCCTGATTCACTTGCGGGGCGCGTCGAGACCATCGAACTCTTGCCGTTCTCTCAAGCGGAAATCGCCGGTACGGGGCCGCCGGAATTCCTGGACCGGGCCTTTGCCGCGGATTTTCCCAGCCTCGCGTGGACGGGACCGACCGGCGACCTGACGGAACGCGTTTTCTCCGGCGGTTTTCCCGAAGCTCTTTCTCGTGCCGTTCCGTCACGCCGCCGGAGCTGGTTGCGGGCCTATGCCCGCTCGCTCGCCGAACGCGACATCTCCGACATCGCCTCCATCGCCAAATTGAATGATCTGAGCCGCCTGATCGACCACGCGGCGGTGTCGGCCGGCCAGTTGCTCAACCTGTCGGCCCTCGGATCGCGGATTCGCGTCGACGGCAAGACGGTCGACCGCTGGCTCGCCTTGTTCGAGCATATGTTCCTGGTGCGCCGTGTCGCCGCTTGGCATCGTAGCGGACTGAAAAGGCTCATCAAGGCGCCGAAACTGCATTTTCTGGATTCCGGCCTGCTGGCGGCGCTTCAGCGGGTCTCGGCGGCGACAGTGGCCAGGGACCGGCAGAAGCTGGGGCCCCATCTGGAAAGCTTCGTCTACGCCGAGCTCGCCAAGATGGCCACGCTCGCCGTCGACGAACCGACCATCAGTCACTATCGCGACAAGGATCAGGTCGAAGTCGACTTCGTGCTGGAGCGATCCCTCAGAGCAATCATCGGGATCGAAGTCAAAGCGAGCGCAACGGTGCGCCCCAGGGACTTCAAGGGCTTGAAACGCCTGCAAGAGGCCGTTGGCGATGGTTTCACTTGCGGCATCGTCCTCCATGACGGCGAGCGCATTCAAAAAGCCGCGCCCAGGCTCTTTGCGATGCCAATCAAGATGCTCTGGACGAAGTGTCGGCCGTAAGACCGGCCGATTCCCGGCCGGTCCGGGCTACGAGACCCCCATCCTCTCTTCCCCTTCCCGGATGCCCAGGTTGCCGTAGCGGTGGTAATCCATGCTGATGCTCTGTTCCCTGAGGTACCAGAGCAGCTCCACGCGGCCCTGGACCAGGACCGGCGCCCGCGCCAGATAGGCTCCGGACGCGGCCGCCGCCCGGAACACGATTCGCGGCACGCGGTCCGGCATGGCAAAGCGGACGCGGTGAGTTTCGGCGCGGCGGACCCGGTCCGCCAAGTCATGGTCGGTCTCCCGGATGAATTCGATGGCCTCCTCCCACGGCTCGGTCAGCTCCCTCAACCAATCGACGGCCGGCGACGACCATCCCGTGGGAAGGCTTACGGTCGCGCGACAGCCGGCGGCCTTGGCCGCGCAGGGGCGGGCAAAGACTTCGAACAGCGAATCGGAAGGGTCCACGCGGATGCAAAGCCGGCGAACGGGGAGATACCGCCGCAGGTTGTCCTGGCCCACGAGGCGGAAACGGTCATGGGTGCGTCCGAATTCGTCCCGGCTGGCGGCGCAGTAGCTCTCCAGAGCCGCCACGACCCGGGGCAGTTCGTGCCGTTGTGAGGAAACGGCGGCTGGACCTGGCTGCTTCAGGCGCAACCGGAGGGCGGCAAGTTGGGGATCGGCGATCCGGGCGGGGCCGGGTGGATACTCGCCGTCGCTGAAATCCATGAGCTGGGCCACGTAGTTGGGGCCTCCCGCCTTGATACCGGGACCAAAGGCTGACTTGGCCATGCCGCCGAAGGGTTGACGAAGCACGACGGCCCCGGTGGTTCCCCGGTTGACGTAGAGGTTTCCCGCGTCGACGCGGTCGCGCCAGTATGCCTGCTCGCGATCGTCGAGGCTTTCCAATCCGGCGGTCAAGCCATAGCCGGTCTGACGGACGAGGCCGAGCGCCTCGTCCAGGTTCTTCACCCGCATCACCCCCAGCACGGGACCGAAGAGCTCGGTCAGGTGGGTGAAGCTTCCCGGTTGGACGTCCCATTTGACGCCCGGCGAGTAGAGGCAGGGATTGTCCTCCATTCGCCTGGGCATGACCGCCCATGACTCGCCGGGCTCCAGTTCCTTGAGGCCCCTTTCCAGGGCGCCGGACGGGGGACGAATCAAGGGCCCCATGCGATTCCTCAGATCCCAGGCCGACCCGGCCTCCAGGCTCCGCACCGCGTCGCAGAGCGTCTCCTTGAACCTGGGGTCGCGGTAGGTCTCCTCCTCGGCCAGGAGCAGGGAAGTAGCGGAGCATTTCTGTCCGCTGTGACTGAAGGCGGAATGAATCACGTGACTGATGGCCAGTTCCCGATCTCCCAGGGCAGTCAAGGTGGTCGCGTTCTTGCCGCCGGTTTCCGCCAGGAGATTCAGGTCCGGCTTGAGCCGGAGCATCCGCAGGGCGGTCTCGGTGCCGCCGGTCAGAATGACGGCGTCCACCTCCGGGTGAGAGACCAATCGGGACCCGCCTGTCGCGACGGCGCAAGGCGCCATCTGCAGAGTCCGGCGCGAGACCCCGGCCCTCCAGAAACACCGGCACAGCTCATGGGCCACCAGCACGGTTTCGGGGGAGGGTTTGAGGATGACGGTGTTCCCCGCCGCCAGGGCGGCGGCGATGCCGCCCCCGGGGATGGCGATGGGGAAGTTCCACGGGGAGACGACCACCACGACGCCCTTCGGCTCGGCCACCAAACCGGGGAGGTTGTGAAAGTAACGGGCGGCCAGGTCGTAGAAAACGACGAAGTCCACGACCTCGGAGACCTCCGGGTCCGACTCGGACAGGGTTTTCCCGCCGTCCGCCAGAGCGGCGCCCATGAGATCTCCCCGGCCGCGCCGCAGCTCCCGGGCCACAGCCGCCAGGACCTGGGAACGCTCTTCCACCGGCTTCCGCCGCCAGCCGTCGGGATCGTTTCGAGCGCAGGCCACGGCCCGCTCCACGTCCTCCTCCTCGGCCTGCCGGTAGCGGCCCACGATCCGGCCCGGCCGGGATGGGTCGAGGCAGTTTCGCAGCTCCCGATTCCGGAAGATCTTCCTCCCGTCCACCACCAGGGGCACCTCCACCTTGTTGTCGCCGTGCCGGGGTTTCCAGCGCTCGATGATCCCTTGGGCCCACTCGCGGTTGACCGGAAGTGAGAAGTCGGTGTCGGGCTCGTTGACGAATCGATTCCACGAACCCGGGCGTGTCGACTCGCCGGTCTCCGCCATGCGGTTCTGGACACGCCGGGGTGTTTGCGAAACCTGCCCGCGGCGGCGGGAGGATTCGAGGAACCCCTCTTCCAGCCGTTTCCACTCCGGGCTGTCCGGAATCAGCCGGAAGGCGTGCCGAAGGAAATTGTCGGGTCCGGTGTTCTCGTCCAGACGGCGAAACAGGTATCCGATGGCGTTGATGAAGTCCTCCTTCCGGGTCGCCGGCGCATAGAGGAGCACGTTTTGCGTCAGCTCGAACAGGGCCCGGCGCTGGGCGTTGGCCATTCCCTCCAGCATCTCGAACTGCACCCGGTCCAGAGCGCCGGCTTCCGCGGCCAGCAGCAGGGCGTACGAGACGTCGAAGAGATTGTGCGAGGCCACCCCCAGCCGCACGGCTGCCATGTTCTCCGGAGCCAGGGCTTCGTGCAGCATGCGCTTGTAGTTGGCGTCGGTCTCCAGCTTCGACGCGAAGGGGGCCTGCTTCCAACCCCGCAGCGAAGCCTCCACCCGTTCCATCTCCAGGTTGGCGCCCTTCACCAGCCGGATGGTCACCGGCGCTCCTCCCCGTTTCACGCGTTCTCTGGCCCAGGCATTGATTCTCTTCTGGGCCAGGCAGGAGTCGGGGAGGTAGGCCTGAAGAGCGATCCCCGCTTCCACGTGCTCGAGGCCCCTGCGGGCGAGAGTGCGGAGAAAGACCTCGGTGGTCACCGCCAGGTCCCGGTATTCCTCCATGTCGAGGTAAACGAATTTGGGCGCCTCGGTGCCGTCCCGGCGGCGAAAGCGTTCCCTGGCCGCCGCGCGGTACAGCAGCTCCATTCGATCGCAGAGCACGGAGACCGTGTGCTCGAAGGCCAGCGGCAAGATCTGGGAGTAGATGGTGGAGATCTTGACCGAAATGACCTCCAGCTCCGGGAGTTGAAGAGCGCGGAGATACGATTCCAGGCGGCGCTGTGCGTCGGCTTCTCCCAGCAGGGCCTCGCCCAGGAAGTTGACGTTCATTCGCACACCGTCCTGCCGTCGCCCCTCCAGGTGCCGGACCAGCAGAGCCTCCTCGGCGGGGAGAACGACGTTGGCGGTCTCTTCCCGCATCCTTTCCTTGACCAGGGGGGCCGCCACCCCTGGAAGGTAGGAGCCGAAGGACCGAAAGCCCCGGAGCAGGGTCCGGTCCAGCCCGCTGAAGAAACGGGGGATTCCCTGCACGTCCAGGATGTGCAGGATCTGGTCGACGGCGCGATGCGGACTGTTGGAGCGGAAGGCCTGGTCGGTGAGTTGGGTCAGAGTCGCCTTGTCGTGGGGACTCTGCACCATCCGCTCCAGTTCGGCCTGTTGCCGTTCTTCCACGGGGGTTTGAAGCGCTGCTGCCCTTTCCTGAAGCTGCCGCGCCAGGAAGACCGCTTTCCGCGCCCGCTCCGTGGCGAGCGACCCGGAGTCCCGGCCAAACGATCCGAGAAGTGCGTCCAAAACGTTCTTCAATGCGACCCGCCGGAATGAAACCCAAGGACCCCGGGACTGCCCGGCCCCGAATCTGCCCGCGGACCGGGGAGGGACGCGCAACGGGCGTTGATCCGCGGCGGAACCGGCCGGCTACGCGACCTTTTCCCGGGCTTCCAGGACCTTCGCAACCACGACTTCGATGTCCGATTCATCGACAAAGGGCGACTGGATATACGATTTCAGGGCAAAGACGGGCTCCTGGTAGCGGGTGCGGCGATAGCAGTCGGTGGAGGAAATGACGACTCCGCGTCCCGCCATGGCCTCCGAATGCACGTACCGGAAGATGTCTCGATTGTATTCGTTATGCGCCAGCAGGGATTCCCGATAGGCAGGATCGTCGAATTCCTGCCGTTTGATGGCGAAGGTGTCGATGCCCGGAGGATAGGCGCGGAACAGGGTCACGGTGCCGAAATTGTCCCGGTTGAGGACGGTCGTGCCTTCGTGGCCTTCCAGATGCTCCCTCAGCAGTTGAGCCATCTCGACGATATGTCCGACGACGACCTGCAGACCCTGCTCGCCGAAGAGGCGAAAATTGGCGAGGGCCGCAAGAGGACCGGTCCCCGCCCTGGAGGTTTCGAGGGTGTACATGCCGGGCCGATGTTCGCCGAAGTGATACAGATAGGGCATCTGTTCGGGTGAGCGAGTCACCAGCCGCAAGTCCTCCGAGTTCCTGACCAGCACGAGGCTGGAAATGTAGGGAGCGAAACCGGTCTTGTGAAAGTCGATGCCGACGGAGTCGGCTTCCGCCAAATGGCGGATCCGGCGACAAGCGCCGGCCAGGGCGCGAATGGTGCGTCGCCGAAATCCCAAGGGGTTGCTCTTGAAATCGTACTCGTTGAAGACCGACCAGGCCCAGCCGATGACGGCGTCGGCGTGAACGTGCGGACGGTAGGCGAGCTGGTATTCGTCGGCCAGGGTGTCCCGCAGTTTCACGATCCCCCGCAGGTCGTCCAATCCGAAGGCATCGGTGGTCCCCATGGTCGCGATGATGGCGGCGATCCTCTTTCCGCTCGACAGCGCCTCCCGCGCCTCCCGTTCGAGTCGGGCAAGGTCGATTTCGTTTTCGTCCGTAGCCGGAATCACGATCAAATTGCCGGTCCCGATTCCCAGCCACCCCACGACGTTCATGGCGCAGTAATGTCCGGCTTCGGAAACCAAGACGACGGCGTCTTCCGGCACGCCCTTGCGCATGGTCTGGGGGCAGGCTTTTTCCAGACCGAGCTTCACCCCGTAGAGGGTTGTTCCGGTGCCGCCGAAGGTAAATACGCCGCCGGCCAGTGCCGGGTCGTACCCGAGCAATCGGGCCGTGATGGCCGTGGCCTCGACTTCGGCCAACGCCACCAGTCGGCTGTATTCGTCCCAGGAGACATTGGGGTTGTGCAGCGCAGCGAGCAGGACGCCGATCAGGCTCGGAATCGTCGGTGGCGGCACCACGTTTTGTTGGGTGCGGGGATGGCCGAAGATGGTCATTCCTCGCAGATAGCTGACGAGATCGGATGTGACCGCTTCGACCGAGGCCGTTTGGGCGCCCAATCTGGCATTCCGCGCCGCCTCGAAATCGCCGGGGACAACGGATCCCAGGATCGGCAACCGGGTCTTCAGCGCGTCGACCTGATCCAGGGCGCGCATGATGGAATGTACGAAGTACGAGTCGTGGATCGGATCGGATACGGGCTGAGGAAACGCGAGCCGGACTTCTTTCAGGATTTGGCGATAGGGACTGCTCATGGCCGTTTCAGTTTCCGATCGGTCCTCGGTCGCCCCCCTTTCCTCGCCTCGCCGGCCGGGTCTGGAGCGGGTTACCTGCGGCGCTTCAGTTCGAATACCTTCGGGGATTCCTCGGTGATCTGTCCGTCCTTCATGCTGTACCAGCGGGTCGTGAGCCGGTCCTTCCCGCTCAGAATGTACTCGGCGTGGTGCATGTAGTGGTCCTGGGACGAGGAGAGATTGGTGATGCTGTCGAATCGCAACTCCAGGCGGTTTTCGTCGCCGGTGGCCCGGACTTCCAACCGCGGCTGATTTCCCGCCGCACAGTAGTGAGTCATCAGGACGCGTTCTCCGTCCGCGTGGTACATGTTGACCATTTCATGTCCGTCGGGACTGTCGGGAAACATCCGTTCCATCACTGCCGACCCGGCGGAAGTGAGCCGGAAGCTGGCTCCGACGACGCCGGTCTCACCGCCGCTGTCATCCAGCAGAATCCACTCGCCTTCCAGCGCAGTCAGCTTCGCCATCACGTCATCGCCAGCCACTGCGGACCCGGGCAGGCAAAGCGCCACCAGAGCCACGCAGGCAATCAACGTTCTTCGTGTCATGAAAGGTCCTCCTTGGGGCCGGTTCAGACCACCAGAGCCGTCAATCCAGATCCCAGAGGCGCTTCGGATCCTCCAACTCGTCCTTGGACCGCAGGGCTTCCTGAAACTTGTCCTCCAGGCTGGCGTGACGGCGCTTCTCGTCGTCCATTGCCTGGCTGAAGATCTGGTCCGCCTTGGACTTTCGCGCGGCGATCTTTTCCACGGCCGACTCGAAGGAGTAGTCCGGTTTCTTGCTCTCGCTTCGAATCACGAGGCCCGTCTTGGAGTCGATCAGGAGCCGGCACCCGCAATCGGGGCAGTCCACCTTGAATCTGGGCATGATCCCTTCATTCTAATATGAATCTCGCGGGACTGTTCCCCAGGGAGCCGGAGGTCAGGAGGAAGGATTGGAGAGGGCGTCGATCCGGCGCCGGACCCCGGGGTCGGCCAGGAGTTCCGAGGCGCGGAACAGCGAAAAATAGCGGTAGGCTGCCAGATTTCCGGCGGCGCCCTCCTCCCGGTCGACGAGGGAGATGACGGCCGCCACGCAGTAGCCTGCGGACTCGGACTGGACGATGGCCTTCCGGGCCGACCCGCCCGTGGTGCAGACGTCGTCGACCACCACCACCGGAGACCCTTCCGGCCCCTGGTAGCCTTCCAGGTAGCGCCGGGTCCCGTGGCTCTTGGGTTGCTTGCGGACGATGAACGCGGAAATCGGGTCGAACCTGGACCGGTGGGCGAAACTCACGGCCGCCACGGCGGCGACGATGGGATCGGCGCCCAGGCTCAGGCCGCCGATGGCCGCCGCCGAGACCTCCCGCCGCCGAAGCTCCTCCAGGATCAGCAGGGCGGAGAGATAGGCTCCCTCGGGCTCCAGGGTGGCCTGCTTCAGGTCCAGGTAGTAGTGGCTCCGGCGGCCCGACGCGAGCCGGAAACGGCCCACCTTCAGGCAACGGCTCAACAGGATCTGCTTCAGGCGCTCCCGGCTGTTCATGGGGAGGCGAGTATACATCTGGTACTATGACGCGCTCATGGTCCAACCGGGCAAGTGGCTGTCTCGGATCGGTCCCGGCGCCATCGTGGCGTCCGCCACCGTGGGAGCCGGAGAAACGGTTCTGGCCGTCCGCGCCGGCGCCTGGGCCGGTTACGATCTCCTCTGGCTGATCCTCCTGGCCATCCTGGCCAAGTCGTTTCTGACTCTGTATCTCCTGGGTCACTATACGGTCGCCACGGGGCGGACCGTGGCGGAAAAGCTGGTGGAGCTGCCCGGTCCCCGGGGATGGTTCCTGTGGACCGTCCTGGTGTTGGAGTCCCTGGTGGCTCCCTTCGTCTTCGTGGTGATCGCGGTCCCGTGCGGGCGCTTGATGAGCCAGGTGCTGGCCGGGGGAGGAGTGAACGTCTCCTACAAGTGGTTGGCTCTTGCCTTTCTGAGCCTGGCCATTCTGGTGGGCCTGGTCCAACGGTACGACACCCTGGAAAAATCGCAGGGGTTGGTCTGCCTGGTGCTCCTGGCGGGAACCGTGACCGCCACCGTCCTGGCCCGCCCCGACTTCGCTGGGATTTTCAAGGGAATGTTCAGCTTGGGTACGGTCCCTCCCTATCCGGACTGGATCCCCGCTGAAATCAAGGGAAGAAGCCGGCTCCTGGAGGTGGCCGCGGTCTTCGGATACGCCGGCAGCATTGCCATGAACTACGTGGTCTACTCCAACTGGGTCCTGATGAAAGGCTGGGGCCTGAAGGAACTCTCGGGACGTGCCGCAAGAAAGCGCGCGCTGGGGCCCCTGAAGTTCGATGTGGGGGCCAACGCGGTCGTCGTGTTTCTGGTGACGGTGGCTTTCATGGTGGCCGGCGCAGCCATTCTGAATCCCATGCAAAGGATCCCGCAGGGATACGATCTGCTGACGGAGCAGGCTCATATCTTCGCCGAAATCTCATCCATCATGATTCCGCTCTATTACGTCACGATTCTCGCCGCGCTCTGGGGGACGTTGAACGCGCTGCCCGATATCTACGGCAGGGGCGCTCACAGTTTTCTTCGTCAGCTCGTGCCCGCCGGCCGGAATTGGTCGCTCGCCAGGGTGAGAAACATTTACGGGATCTCCATCCTGGTCCTTTCCGGGTTCTTCATCTGGAGCGGGACGACCCCCATCATCATGGTGGACATGGTGGCGCTCTTCAGCACCAACGTGGGCGTGGGCCTCGTTTGCATCGCTGCCATCTGGTTGAATCGCCAACTTCCTGCCGCCAAACGGGTCTCTCCCTGGCTCTCGGGAGCCGCGGTGGCCGGAGCGGCCGTCACCAACGTCATGGCGCTGATTTCCGCACGGGAAGTGTTGTTGCGGTACTTTTGACGCGAATATCCGGTTCGGCTCCTTCGTTCAATAGAGGCCGAACCAGCATGTGGGAGGAAGTCCATGCCTGCCGACAAGCGTTTCAATCCTGACGAACTGAAGCAGTTGCTCCAGAACAAGTACGGGGCCGGGGTGCGGGTCGAGGTGTTCCCCAAGGCGGAACAGGAGGGGACAGGAGACGAGCCGGCCCAGGATCCGGAGAGCCATCGCGATCTGGCGTTCGATTACCGTCCGAGTCAGATCAAGGAGTATCTGGACCGTTTCGTGATTCAGCAGGATGAAGCCAAGAAGGTCCTGTCAACCGCGATCTGCGATCACTACCACCACATCCAGAACTGCAGCGACCCGGACGAGTGCCGGGAGTACAAGAAGCAGAACATCATCATCATCGGTCCCACGGGAGTGGGAAAGACCTACCTGATCCAGAACATCGCCCGTTTGATCGGAGTTCCGTTCTGCAAGGCCGACGCCACGAGGTACAGCGAAACCGGCTACGTGGGGGGCGACGTGGAGGATCTGGTCCGGGAACTGGTCCAGCAGGCGAACGACGACGTACGGCTGGCGGAGTATGGAATCGTCTACCTCGACGAGATCGACAAGATTGCCGGTCCCGCGGGTGTCATCGGACGGGACGTGAGCGGCCACGGCGTGCAAAGGGGTCTCTTGAAGCTCATGGAAGAGACGGAGGTCCCATTGCGGTCCCCCACGGACATCGCCAGCCAGATGCAGTCCCTGATGGAGATTCAATCGGGCCGCAAGCCCGAGAAGAAGACGATCAACACCAAGCACATCCTCTTCATCGTCAGCGGCGCCTTCAACGGGCTGACTGAAATCGTCGGGAAACGTCTCGGTTCGAGACAGATCGGCTTCATGGGCGGAGAGCAGGAGGCGGACCGGAAAGAGGAGTTGTTGCTGCAGCAGGTCCGATCCACGGACTTCGTGGAGTATGGTTTCGAATCGGAGTTCATCGGGCGCCTGCCGGTCGTGACCCACTGCCGCCGCCTCAGCGTCGACGACCTCTTTCAGATCCTCAAGCGGTCGGAGGGGTCCCTTCTCAAGCAGTACAAGAAGGACTTTCTGGCGTACGGCATCGACGCCTATTTCAAGGATGGGGCAATGCGCGCGCTTGCCGCGCTGGCGGAGCGGGAAGAGACGGGCGCGCGCGGCCTGATGACCGTGTGCGAGAGGATCTTTCGGGACTACAAGTACCAACTTCCGGATCATGAAGTGACGGAATTGGTGGCGGACCGCAAGCTGGTGGAGAGTCCGAAGGCGTCGCTCAAGGAAATCCTGGCCCAGCCGGACCTGCATCACGAGGCCATCCTGCAGTTCCAGCTCAAACGATTCGAGGCGGAGTTCCACAAGCGTTACGGAGTGGAGATCAGCTTCACGGCGGAAGCTGCGGCACTCATCTCCGAGCGCGTGAGAGGCCCGAATGCCGACGTCCTGCAGTACTGCCGGGACCTGTTTCGGGAGTACGAGCACGGAATGAAACTGCTGGCTCGCGGACAGGCTTCCAAGCCCCTGTCCGTGGGCCCTCAGGTCATCGAGGATCCGGCAGGTTCGCTGGAGCGGTGGATCCGCGAGACTTACAAGTGAGGCCGTAGCGCCGGCTCAATTCGAGCGGCGGCGATAGACGGCCGCGAACACGGTCCGCAAGGGAGAGACGCAGTAGTTCTCGATGATCTGCTTGCCGACCTTGGGGCGAAAGCAGTGCTCCAGGTAGGGAGTGTCCACTCTGAAGGAGAGCCGCATGATGTCGGCGCCCTCGCCTCTTTTTTCCACGGCGAAGGCGGCCTGCACGCTGGGTTCCAGGAGGAAGATCTGGTTGTAGCGGAGTTTCTTTTCCTTCAGCTCGAATGGCGCGGGCACGATTTCGGCGCCCAGGTGCCGGTAGTGGGTCACGAGCCGGCGGAGAAAATCGTCGTAGTCGAATGATTCCACCTTGTTGTTGACGCTCACTTCCACAATGAACGCATCGTCGAGCCAGGCAGAGCGCAATCCGTAGGTGAAGTCCAGATCACCCTTGTTGAACTTGATCCGGTGGCCCTTGCCGTCGTGGAAGCGTTTGAGCTCCTCGGTGCCCTCCTGGCCGGGAAGGTTCGCCACCTGCTCGCTGGTGATATAGAAGCTGGCGACGTTGTCGTACCAACTGTCGATGATGTTGCCGAGGATCTGGTCGGCGGCCTGCTGAATCGTTTCGGGGTCAGCGGTACTCAACATGCGGCCTGCAGATTGTAAACCAACCCCCGAAATCGTGTAAATAGCCGCGCCGTAGTTTTGTAGTCGCCGCCTGCCGCATCTCATTCATGCGCCAGCCGTGGCGCGGCCTTCAGTCCACCCCGTCCCAGTCCCGGCGGAAGTTTCAAGGCCAGAACGAACCCGGGCAGGGCGAGGAGGACGATGGCCGTCATGGACGATTGAAGTCCGACCGTCTGACTGACGAATCCAACCACCGGCAGGAGCAACCCACCGACGCCCCAGGCGAACCCCATAAGCAGCGCCGAGATCGTGGAAGTGGCCTCCGGCACGATCTGTTGGGCCATCACCACGTTGACGGGAGAGGTGGAGAGCAGGACGCCGCCTCCCAAAATGCACAGCACGACGGAAACCGGTCCCTGAGACCAGAGAAACGCCAGGAGCAACGGCAGGCAGCCGAACATGGAAAGAGCGAGGATGCTCTTCCCTCCGAAGCGGTCGCTCAGGAGGCCTCCCAGGAATCCCGCGCTGCCGCCGGCCAGCAGGAACAGGCTCAGAATCAGGGCCGCCCGCGACTCGCCGTATCCGTGCAGTGTCAGGTACAAGGGAAGAAACGCGACGAAGATGACCTGGATCGTTCCCCGAATGACCACGAGCAGGTAGAGGATCAGAAGCGGCTTTCGCTGCTCCAGAAGCCGCGCCAGAAGAGTCCTGTGGTGGAGCGCTGCCGCCCGGGACGGGGTTGGACCGCAAAAGATGAGATACAGGCTCATGGCGACCCCCGGCACGCCGGCCCAGAGGCTGGACCCCAGGCCCACAAGGCCGATTACGGTGGTGATGTAGACCGGGCCCAGGGCGTAGCCGAGCATGCCGGTGGTGACGAAAACCGACATGTGCAAGCCCTTTCTGCGGCCGGAGGATTCCGAGACCATGGACGCCGCCTGGGGGTGAAACGCCGAGATCCCGGCGCCGCCCAGGATGACCATTGCCAACAGCGCCCAGAAGTTGGGAGCCAGGCCCAGGGCGGAGATGAAGATCCCCGCCAGTCCAGGTCCCAGCGCGGTGAAGACCGGTTTCCGCAGCCGGTCGGCCAGGTAGCCGTAAACGGGCTGCATGAACGCGCTGGAAAAACTCAGGACGCCGCCCAGAATCCCGGCTTCGGCCAGCGACAGGTCCAGTTGCTGGTGGAGGAAGGGCAGGAACGCCCCGAACATGCTGGAGTAGCAATCGATGAGGAAGTGACCGCCGGACAGCGAAACCACCGGCCTCGGGACTCTGAACGACATGGACGCGCCATTCTCGCACAATCCGCCGCCGCGCAGGGTCACTCCTCGTGGGACCCTTTTCGGCGCGGCTCCCGGGATCGATAATGAAACGCGGTTTGAAGCTGGACGATTTCGACTACCAACTGCCGCGGCGCCTCATCGCCCAACGTCCCCACTCTCCCCGCGACGGTTCGCGGTTGATGGTGGTCCGCCGGAAGACCGGCGCCTGGGAGCACGCCCGGTTCGCCGACCTCCCCGATCTCGTGTCGGAGCGGGACCTCCTGGTGTTGAACGACTCCCGGGTGCTGCCCGCCCGGCTGGCGGCCGTCAAGGAGACGGGAGGGCGAGTCGAGGTGCTGCTGCTGGATGCACTCGAGAATCACGTCTGGCGCGCCCTGCTCAAGCCGGGCCGCCGGGCTCGCGCCGGCGACCTGCTGACCGTTCATCCCGAATTGTTGTCGATTCGCGTGTTGGACGATCCCGGCCCGGCTGTCCGCCAGGTCCGGCTCAAACCGGCGGGAGATCTTCAGGAGGTCCTGGAGCAAGTGGGACGGTCGCCGCTTCCGCCCTACATTCGGCGGGAGGTCGATTCCCGGGACCGCGAGGCCTACCAGACGGTGTACGCTGCCCGGCCGGGCTCGGCCGCGGCCCCGACCGCAGGACTCCACTTCACCGAGGCGCTCCTCGCCCGCCTGAACCATTGCAAGATCACGTTGCACGTGGGTTACGGGACGTTCCAACCCGTGGTGGCGGAACGAGTCGAGGACCACCGCATGCACTCGGAGTATTACGAGGTCTCGGCGGAATCGGCCCGGAGGATTCGGCGCCACCGCAAGGCGGGGGGACGCGTCATCGCGGTGGGGACCACGTCGACACGGGTCCTGGAGCAGGTCCACCTGCGTCATGGCGACGTGGTGGAGGATCGAGGATGGACCGGCCTCTTCGTCAAGCCGGGCTTCGAATTCCGAGGCATCGACGGTCTCATCACCAACTTCCACCTTCCCCGGACGTCACTGCTGCTCCTGGTATCGGCGTTCGCCGGAAACCGGCTGCTGAAGGAATGTTACCGGGAGGCCGTCGACCGCGGCTATCGTTTCTACAGCTACGGCGACGCCATGCTCATTCTCTGAGAGGGGCAAGGGGAGAAGAGGGCGCCCACACACACAAGGGCGCCCCTATGAAATGAGGGCGAACTCGACGTCGGTGACGTTCTTCAGGGCCTCTTGCATGTAGGCCTTGATCTTCTTGGTCAACGTGATCTGGTTGAGGCGGATCGCCTCCCGGCTCACGCCGAAGCGCGTCGCCAACTGTTGCAGGGTCTTGGGCTCCTCGGCGATGAGGCGCTCGTTCAGGATGGCCAGTTCCCTTTCGTTCAGCGTCTCGGCGAACTCGCGAAACTTGTGGGCGAACAGCCGTTTCAACTCTCCCCGGGCCAGCGTCTCGTCGACCATTTCTCCGGCGGCCTCGAGCGTGTCCGCATGCCGGACGGTGCGGTTGGGATCGATGTAGTTGTCCAGGCTCAGGTCGGAGGACTCGATGGCATGCTGCACTGCCCGGACCTCCTTGACCGGCACGTCGAGTTTCCTGGCGATCAGCGCCGACGTCGGCTCGATTCCCTGAAGCCGCAACTTCTCCTTCTCCTTGCGCAGGTTGAAGAGGAGCTTGCGCCGCTGGTTGGTAGTGCCGATCCGGACGATCCGGAAATTGTCCATGATGAACTTGATGATGTAGGCCTTGATCCACCAGGAGGCGTAGGTGGGCAGGCGGGTTCCCCTGTCGGGATCGAATCGGCCCAGGGCCTGGATCAGCCCGATGTTCCCTTCCTGGATCAGGTCCATGACGTTGTTGTAGACACGCCGGTAGATGTGGGCGATCTTGACCACCAGCTTCAGGTTGGAGGTGACCAGCCGATAGGCGGCCTCCTGGTCGCCTTCCTGCTGGTAGCGCCGGATCAGCACCTGTTCTTCTTCCGCCGTCAGCGGTTCGAACTGGCTGATTTCCAGAAGGTAGCGCCGGAGAGGGTCCAGGTTGACCAGCTTGGCTTCTTCCCGGGAGGGCAGCCGGCTGGTCTTCTCACCCAGGAGGTTCTCGAGGGGTTCGGACTCGGGGGCGGCGCCGGCCGGCCCCGGAGGCTGGGAAACCATAGGCAGATTTTAGCAGATCAGAAGACGCCTACAGGCCGAGGAGCCGGAGGATCTGCTCCTTGTCGGGCGGCACCTGAACCGGGGCGTTGGCGTACGTGGACCGGATCTTGCCGTGCTTGTCGACGATCCGGTTCTTGTAGGCGGCGTGCTCATAGAGGCTGTCCAAGTGGTAATTGACCGTGTAGTCGGGGTCCTTGAGCTGGTGCCCCGTGAGGATGGCCACAACGTTCTCGCCAGGGTCGATGGTCACCTCGGGACGCTCTTCGCCGCCGGCGTCCAGCAAGCGCTTGAGGCCCGCCACCGTGGTGGCCGAAGCGGGCTCGCACCCGATCCCGTCCCGCCCCAGAATCGCCTTGGCGTCGGCGATTTCCTGCTCCGTCACCTCGTCGCACCAGCCGTCGGAGAACTGGAGGGCCCGGACCGCCTTCTTCCAACTGATGGGCTGACCGATCTTGATGGCGCTGGCCAGGGTCCAGGCGTCGTTGACCGGGACCAGTTCCTGCGAACTGGTCACCAGAGTCCGATAGAGGGGGTCGGCTCCCTCGGCCTGGATGATGGTGATTCTGGGAATCCTGTCGATCATTCCCAACTCCTTCAGCTCCATCAGGACCTTGCCGTAGGAGGAGCTGTTTCCCAGATTGCCGCCGGGCACCACGATCCGGTCCGGACACTGCCATTCCAGTTGATCCAGCAATTCCAGGATCACCGTCTTCTGGCCCTCCAAACGGAAGGGGTTGATGGAGTTCATCAGGTAGAGGTCGGTTTCGGCAGCCAGTTCCTGAACCAGCTTCATGGCGACGTCGAAGCTGCCCTGGATCTGGAGGGTCAGGGCGCCGTAGTCCAGGGCCTGGGCCAGCTTGCCGAATGCGATCTGGCCCTCGGGGAGGAAGACGACGGACCGCAGTTCCGCCCGGGCGCAATAGGCGGCCATGGAGGCCGACGTGTTTCCGGTCGAGGCGCAGGCTACGACCTGCGCGCCGAGCCGGATCGCCTGGGAGACGGCCGTGGTCATGCCGTAGTCCTTGAACGAGCCGCTGGGATTCCACCCCAGGTTCTTCACCCGCAGCCGCTCCAGACCTACGTATTCGGCACAACGGGGGGCTTCCAGGACGGGATTGTTGCCCTCCCCCATGGTCACCACCCGGTCCAGGTCGCCGGCTTCGAAGGGGAGCAGTTCCCGATATCGCCACACTCCGCTCACGTCGAGGGGGCGATTCGAGAGGCGCCTCCGCAAGAAGCGCTCCTTGAGGGAATCCACTTCAAACCGGCTGAAGTCGTAGACGATGTCCAGCAGGTCCCGGCAACGGGGACACTGATAAAGCTTTTCCCGGATGGAAAACTCCCGGAGGCAGGAGTCATTGATGCAGCGGAAGTGAAACCACTCGCTCATTCGGCCAAAAGGTGACGGATTCGGCTCACGACTTCGGGAGAGTTCCAGACGTACATTCCCACGTGGTGCAACGCCAGTCTTCCACGAGCGTCGACGATCAGTGTGGTGGGCAATCCGATGACCTGAAAACGTCCCTGCAGGATCCGGTCGGGATCCGACAACAGCAGGAAGGGGTAATCGGCACCGGTCTCTTCAAGAAAGGTCCGGACTTGACCCGGTTCTTCCCAGCTCACGGCGGCAATCGCCAGGCCTTCTTTGGAAAGCCGCCGGTGAAGGTCGGCCAGATAGGGCATCTCCAGGCGGCAGGGTCCGCACCAGGTGGCCCAGGCGTTGATCAACAGGGCCTTGCCCTTCAAATCCTCGAGGGGGACTCGCTTTCCGTCCAGAGTGGAGAGCGATCCGGAAAGATCCAGATGCGGCCGCTCGCCGGCGGGGATCCATGACCTGTCGAGAAAGCCTTGAGAGCCGGCGGCCTCCAAGCCGGAGATCGAAAGCATTGCCGGAACCGCCGCCATCAGGAGGACGGCGCCGCCAAAGACCCCGATTCTCCTACCCGTCCGCCTGCGCATTCCTGCTAACACTATAGCAGCCCGGCAGGGGAGGAGGCGCCCGTAGTAGACTGGGCGAGCCGCGGAAACCGGGGCATGAATTCGGTCCTGTCCCGGACGACTGCGCGGACGTCGCCATGAAAGTGTCGCTGTTCGTGACTTGCCTGGTGGATCAGGTCTTTCCCCAGGTGGGACTGAGCACCCTCAGGATCTTGAATCGGCTGGGGGTGGAAGTCGATTTTGACGAACGCCAGGCGTGTTGCGGCCAACCGGCGTTCAACAGCGGCCATACCGACGAGAGCCGCACCGTGGCCCGCGGATTCCTGGAAGCCTATGCCGGCAGTGGGCCCGTCGTGGTGCCTTCCGGATCGTGCGCCACCATGCTCAAGGTGTTCGTGCCGACTCTTTTCCCTCCCGACTCGCGGGACGGCCGGCTGGCCCGGGAGATCGCCGGGAGGACCTACGAGCTGTCCGACTTCCTGGTCTCGGTGCTGGGGGTGACCCGGACCGGCGCCCGTTTCCCGGAGTCCGTCACCTACCACGACTCGTGTCACCAGCTTCGGGAATTGGGGATCGCCCGGCAGCCGCGCCTCCTGATCCAGGGCGTCGATGGAGTCAGCTTCCGCGAAATGCCCAACGCCGCCCGGTGTTGCGGGTTCGGCGGAACCTTCTCGGTGAAGTTCGCCGATGTTTCCGCGGCCATCGGAGAGGACAAGGTGGACACCATTCACCAGTCGGGGGCCCGCTACGTGGTGGCCAACGACGTCAGTTGCCTGATGCACATCGGCGGACTGCTCCAGCGCCGGGGGTCCCCGGTCCGGACCCTGCACCTGGCCGAGCTGCTGGCCAAGTTCGAGGAGTAGTTGGATGCAGCACAGGATCCGGCCCAACACGTCGGCGGTCTTGTCCGACGCCAACCTCCAGGCCAACCTCAAACCGGCGCTGGAAAAGTCGCTCCTGTCCCGGGACCGCGCGGTCGCGGAGGTCTCCAACTGGGAAGAGCTCCGGCAGCACGCCCACGACGTCAAGGCTCACACCCTCTCCCGCCTCGATCACTATCTCCAGGAGTTGGAGCGGAAGGTCCTGGCTCAGGGCGGCAAGGTGATCTGGGCCGACACCGGCGCCGAGGCCCTGGAGTTCATCGTGGGCCTTCTCCAGGAGCGCGAAATCAAGAAGGTGGCCAAGAGCAAGACCATGCTGGGAGAGGAGATCCATCTCAACGAAGAGTTGGAGCGGGCCCAGTTCGACCCGGTGGAAACGGACCTGGGCGAATACATCATCCAGCTCTCCCGGGAGACACCCTTTCACATCGTGACTCCGGCCCTGCACAAGTCGAAGGAGGAAGTGGTCGAGCTCTTCGGCCGCGAGTTGGACATGCCTCCCACCGACGACGTGGAGGCGATCACGGCCACGGCGAGAGCCGTCCTGCGGCGCCATTTTCTGACGGCCGGCGCCGGGATCACCGGCGTGAATTTCGGCGTCGCCGAAACCGGAACGCTGGTGGTGGTGGAAAACGAGGGGAACGTCCGGCTCTGCGCCTCCCTGCCGGAGGTGCACATCGCCATCATGGGCATCGAGAAGGTGATTCCCCGGGCCCGCGACCTGGCGGTGTTTTTGAAGCTCCTCTCCCGGAGCGCCACCGGACAAAAGAGCACCAGCTACGTCAATTTCATCAACGGCCCCCGGCGGGAGGGAGAGTGGGACGGCCCGCGGGAATTTTACCTGGTGCTGGTGGACAACGGCCGGAGCCGGATTCTGGCCGACCCGGAATTGAGGCAGACGCTGTCCTGCATCCGTTGCGGCGCCTGCCTGAACGTCTGCCCCGTGTACCAGCGGATCGGCGGACACGCCTACGGCTCCACCTATCAGGGGCCCATCGGAGCCATTTTGACTCCCCAACTGACCTCGGTGGAGGCGGCGCCCGAACACCCCTTCGCATCCTCCCTCTGCGGCGCCTGCTACGAGACCTGTCCGGTCAAGATCGAGATTCCGCACATCCTGTTGAAGCTGCGGGAGCGGGTCCAGCGGAGCCGGCAACGCCTGGCCCGGCATCTGCCGCTGGAGGCCTGGGCCATGCAGTTCTGGGCCTGGGCCATGAGCTCTCCCGGCCGCTATGGATTCCTGGGCAACCTGGTGCGCCGGGTCCAGCCCTACTTCGTGCGGGAGGGGCGAATGCGGGTGCCGATGCCCCCTTTCAGCGGGTGGGACCGGTACCGGGATCTGCCGCCGCTTCCTGAACAGAGTTTCCGGGAGCAGTTCCGGGCGCTCGACAAGGAGGGGGAGTGAGCCGGCCGCGGATCCTGCAGAAGGTTCGTTCGGCCCGCGGCGCCGGGGCGCCGGCTCCGCTTCCGGCCGGTTATCCCGAGGCCCCCAGGTTCCAGGATCCGGTGGACGTCTTCCGGCGGGAACTGGAGGCGGTCGGAGGGGTGTTTCTGGATGCCCGGAACCGGAACCCGGCCCAGGTGCTCTCGCAGGTCCTGGAGCAGACCGGGCATACCGAGGTCTTCTGGGAAGAAGAGAAGATCTTCATCAAGCACGGTTTGTCCTACAGGCTGCGCCTGCCCGAGTCATTCTCCACTCCCAACCTGGTCTTCAGCTACCACTACCGGGGGCGGGTCCGGCTCCCCATCACACTGGCCGCCCGCTCCATCGAGTTGGACCGGTTGGCCGCGATTCCCGTCTCCGTCTCCAGTGCCGCGTTCGGCATTGCCGAGACCGGGACCATCGTGCAGACGGTCGGGCCCGGACGCGGACGGCTGCTCAACGTTCTTCCCGAGACCCACATCGTGTTTCTGGCCGACGGGGACCTGCTCTCCAACATGGATCAGCTCTTCGAAAGGATTCGGCCCGGGGAGAAGGGAAGCGCGCTCACCCTGGTCACGGGGCCGAGCCGGACCGCGGACATCGGAAAGGTGCTGGTCAAGGGGATGCACGGTCCCCGAAGGTGGTTCGTGATCCTGACGGAGGGAGGCGGATGAGCCGGAGCGGTTCGGAAATGGCTGCGGGCCGGCACACCATCGTCAAGCGGCTGCACTTTTGCTACGGACACCGGCTGTTGGATTACGACGGCAAGTGCGCCCACGCCCATGGACACAATGGAGTCCTGGAAATCGAGCTCTCCAGCCGCGAGTTGGACCATCGGGGGATGGTCTACGACTTCGGAGACGTGAAGAAGGAAGTCGCGCGCTTCATCGACGGGCAGTTGGATCACCGGATGCTGCTGCGGGAGGACGATCCCCTCATCGAAGCGTTGCGCAAGGTGGGGGAGAAACCCTTCGTGATGAAGGCCAATCCCACCGCCGAGAACATCGCCAAGCTCATTTTCCACGAAGCCCGGGCCAGCCGCCTGCCGGTGACGGCGGTTCGGCTCTGGGAAACGCACGACGCCTACGCCGAGTACCGCGGGGATGACTGATCGAACGGCTGTCCTGGTGAGCGGCGGACTGGACAGTTGCGTGATGCTGGTCATGCTGACCCGGCCGGCTCGACGGGTCAGTCCCGTCTACGTCAAATGCGGGCTGGTCTGGGAAAGTGAGGAACTGGAGCGTCTGGACGCTTTCCTGCAAGCCGTGGCTCATCCCCGCGTCGACCCGGTGCAGGTTCTGGATCTGCCCATGAGCGACGTCTACGGGGGGTTGTGGCACAGCTCCGGCGCCGGGATTCCCGGCTACCACGAACCGGACGAGCGGTGGGAGATACCGGGGAGAAACCTGGTGCTCCTGGTCAAGGCGGCGGTGTGGTGCCGCCTCAATTCCGTGGGCAGGATCGCTCTGGGCATCCTGGGCACCAATCCCTTCTCCGACGCCACACCCGAATTCTTCGAGGGTCTGGAACGCACGCTGAGCCGCGGCCTGGATTTCCCGCTGCGTCTCCTGCGGCCCCTCGCGGGCATGTCCAAAGCCGAGGTGATCCGGCTGGGACGGGATCTGCCCCTGGAGCTGACTCTCAGTTGCGCCGAGTCCCGGGACGGGGTGCACTGCGGCGTCTGCGGGAAGTGCAAGGAACGGATCGACGCCTTTGCCGAATCGGGGGTGCCCGATCGGACGGCCTACGCCGCTCCCCCGCCGGTTTGAAACCGGCGGCTTCGGCCGCTGGCCGCCGGCTCGCGCTTCTCCCCCTAGAATCGGCCGCTCCGCCGTTCCCTGGAGGGCATGATCTCCAGGCAGGTGGTCCACCATCCCGTCCGCGTGGTCTCCACGAATTCCTCCGGCAGCCCTTCGTCGCGCATCTCCCGCGCCAGCCGCTGGTGATCGTATCGGAGCGGCCGGAACTCATACCGGAACCCGCGGCGGTCGAATTCCAGGACGGTGTACCAGACGTTGGTGCGCCCGTCGTTCCCGGGGCGGCCGATGACTCCGACGTTGAAGAAGTGTTTTGTCCGGGCAGCTCCCGGTGCCACTTCAAACCCGTATGGGTGCAGCAGAGGACATCCGCTCCGTCCCGGTCCAGAAAACCGGCCAGCAGATGATCGGGGGACGTGCTGTCCCACAGGAACTCGTTCACCTGGCGGGGTGATCCGTGGCAGAGGCGGACCTTCAGCGGGCCCAGTGCGAAGGAGAGGCGGGACGGGAGCGTTCCCAGCCACTTCTTGTTCTCCCGGGAGGTGTTCCGGAAAGTGTAGTCGTAGCTGATCCGGGCGAAATGGTTGTCGGCGGGGTCGGTGTAGCCGCAGCCGCAGTCCTCATTGCCCTGCGCCAGCGAAACGTCGTAGTTTCCCGCGATGCTCCGGATCTCGCCGGACCGCAGAAGCGGAAAGGACCGATCCGGATGGGGTCCGAAGCCTCCCATGTCTCCCAGGCAGAAGATGGCGTCGACATGGGACGCGCGGCACTCCCGCACCAGTTCGCCGAGCGCCAGGTAGTTGTTGTAGACGCCTCCGAAAAGCGCGACTCTCCGATGGTTCTCGTTCATCAGGAGCGATTTCCTATCACCCATTCGTCCGTCGCCGCATCGCGCCGCGGGAGTTCGGCGGTTGGAAAACCGGCGCTCCCATCAGAAGTTCTTGCAGGTCATGCCGGTGGCGTAGCAGGTGTGGCAGGAGGAATGGTAAAGGGAGCAGTCCCGGAGGCCTCCCTCCAGATCATCCGCCAATCGGGCCTCCGGCTCGCCCACCAGGATGGGGCAGGCATAGACTCCGTCGTGAGCCACGATTCGCGAAGAGGAGCATTGAAGGGCGTCCGGATCCAGCTCGCGAAGCATCTCCGGCGTCACGGCGCGATGCTCGCCGGGCGCCGGCAGCATTCCCATTTCGAAGATGGGGATGACCTTGATCCGGGGCCGGTCGACGCCGACGGACCGGAGCAGCTTCGCGTAGCGGGCGTGAAGGTCGCGCTCTCCCCCGTGCGGGTTCAGGTAGTCCCTCATCTCGGTGACGGTGAGAATGGGGAGGAAGCCGCGGTCGTAAAGCAGCTTGTACGCGTCCAGGGCCTTGCGGAACGTCCCCTTGCCGCGAATGGCGTCGTTTCGCTCCTCTTCGTAGTCGTCGATGCTGATGCGGATCTCGAGGGAGAAACGGGAGCTGGCGGCGATCCGGCGCAGCCGGTCCGCTTTCGCCCCGTCAATGAGGACGCCGTTGGTCAGCACGGAGACCGGGAAATCCTGGAGCGCAGATTCGAGAATGGCCAGGAAGGACCGGTGAATGAAGGGCTCGCCGCCGGTGAAGTAGACCTCCTTCACCCCCATTCTCCGCGCGTCGTCCAGGTAACGGAAGATGCGCGGGGCTTCCATCAGCTCCAGCGCGTGGTTGTCCGGGGCGCAACTGATGAAACAGTGACTGCAGCGCAGGTTGCAGAGCGTCCCCGCGACCTGGAACCAGAGCGTGTCCAGTTGCTGGAGCGGGAGTGAGGGGGGCGCCTCCGCCATGTTTTCATGTTAACAGCCCGCGGCGGAAGTCGTCGCGGGAGGAGCCCGGGTTTGATGTTTCGGGCCGGCGGCCGCGCGAGAGGGCTACACCGGCTCCCGGGTCGGAATCAACTGCTCCACGGAGCGGAAGATGCGTTGGGTCGCCTCCTGGTAGTCCGCCGGCTCCGGCAGAAAGGGCTTGCCGAAGGTGATCTCCACCGGGTGGAGGCGGATCCGGTTGGAGCCGCGGCGCCAGGCTTCGTAGGTCCCCGCGATCCCCACCGGGACGACGGGCACCTTGAGTTCCGTGGAAAGGATGGCGGGTCCTTTCCGGAACGGCTTCAGCCGGCCGTCGATGGAGCGGGTGCCCTCGGGGAAGACACACAGAACCTTCCCCTTCTTGAGCCCCTCGGCTCCCAGGCGCAGGGCCTGGCGGAGATAGCGGTCCGAGTCCACCGGCACCACTTTGAGGAACCGGCCCACCAGCGACGTGAACCGGCCCACGAAGTAGTCGCTGTACCCCAGAAAGAAGAGCCGCCGGGTCAAACGGTAGGGAAGTACCGCCGCCACCAGAAACGCGTCCAGGTAGCTGAGGTGGTTGGGGCAGAGCATGAACGGATACTCGCGGGGCAGGTTCTCGGTGCCGCGGGTCTTGACGCGGAAGAGGACCCGGGCCAGCGTATGGACGGTCTTGGCCGTGGCGTAGAAGGCCAGGTCCGACAGGCGCCCTTTGCCCAGCGTCTTGCGCATGAGGACCGCATCCTGTCCTTCCAGGGGGTTCGCCAGGATCTCTCCCCAGGAGAGCCAGGAACTCCCTTCCGCCTCGGTGGCGGGCGATTCGGCTCCTTCCACGGCCCGGACCAGATCGTCGACGGTGAGAATTTCGGCTGCCGCCTCGTCGGAGATTCGGACCCCGAAGGTGTCCTGCAGGCTCGACACGAACTCCACCCGTTCCAGCGAGTCGAAACGGAGGTCCAGCTCCAGGTTCATCTCGCGGTGGATGATCGGCGCCTTGCGGGTCCGGCGAAGCAGCTCGAAGATCCGTTCCTCGGTCGGGGTCGCGGGCGCGCTGGCAGCTTCGAAACGGGCGGGCGGCTCGTCTGCAGCGCCGGCCTCCACCTCCTGTTGAAGAACGAAGCGCTTGATCTTGCGGGTCGTGGTGCGGGGAAGGGGCTCGGTCCGAATGGCGAAACTGTGGACCCGCTTGTAGGCGGGCAACTCCTGGGAGATCCCTTCCAGCAGGTAGTGGATCATCTCCTGCGAATTGACCACCTGGTTGCTGCGCAGCTCGTCGAAGTCGGGAACGATGACGGCGTGGAGCCGTTCCTGGACCTCTCCGTCGGGCGTCTCGACGCCCAACACGCACATCTCCTTGATGTAGGGACAGTGGCTCTGGTAGTGGTGCTCCACCTCTTCGGGGAAGACGTTTTTCCCCGAAGGCAGGACGATCATCTCCTTGTCCCGGCCCGTGATGTAGAGGCTCCCGGATTCGGACACGTAGCCCAGGTCGCCGCTGTCGAGCCAGCCGTCCCGAAAGGTCTTCTCCGTCTCGTCGGGATTCTTCCAGTACCCCTGCATGATGTTCTCGCCCCGGATCAGGACGCGTCCGATCCCGTCCGAGTCGGGGTCCTGGATCCGGATCCGGACATGGGGCAGAGGCATTCCCACCGAGCCCAGCTCCCGCGTGGAGGGAGGGTTGAGCGTGGCGAGGGCCGCCGTTTCGGTCATCCCGTAGGCCTGGATGATGGTGAAACCCAGATCCCGCAACGACAGGGCCACCTTCTCGTCGAAGCGGGCGCCCCCGACGCCGAAGTAGCGGAATTGGAGGCCGAACTTGCTGTGCAGAGGCCGGAACAGGGTGCGTCCCGGGTTGAAGCCGAGCTGTCGATTGCAGAACCGGGAAAAGGCCAGGAGGCAACGGAAAACCAGTCTGCGCACCAGCGGCTGTTTCCCGATCTCCTGGAGGATGCGCCGGTGGAGCAGGTAGTAGAATTGGGGAACGCAGACGAAGATGGTGACCATCTCCTCGCGAAATGCGCGCAGCACACGCTGGGCCTCCAGGGTGTCCAGGTAGGTCACCCTCGCTCCCGCGTAGAGAGGGATGATGAAATTGGCCACGAGCGCCAGCACGTGATAGAGCGGGAGGACCGAAAGGACATGGTCCTGGGAGGAGACCTGGATCATCTTCAGGAGCTCGCCCATGTTCCGGTACACGTTCCGGCGGCTCAGGACCACTCCCTTGGGATTGCCGGTGGTGCCGCTCGTGTACAGGATGAGGAAAGGCTCGTCGGTCCCCCGTTCGACCAGAGGCATGGAAGCGGTCCCGTCGAATTCTTCCAACACCTGGTCCCACTGATTCTCCGCCTCGGGAACGTCGCCGACCGCCAGGACCGGGAGGGTGTAGCCCAGGTGTTCCCAGATCGACTCGAGCCGCGGATGGAAGCGTTCCGAACAGATCACGAACTGGCAGCCGGCGTGCTCGAGGAGATAGGCCAGGGTCTCGTCCGTGTGGAGGACGTCGAAGGGCGCCATCACGGCGCCGGTGCTCTGCGCCGCCAGGAAAGCGATTCCCCACCGCGGATGGTTCTCCATGAGGATGGCCACCGTGTCCCCCTCCCGGACGCCGTGATCCCGCAGGAAAAGGGCGATGGAGGAGACTTCCCGTCCGATCCGGCGGTAGGTGAAGACTTCCCGCCCGTCGTCATTGATTCCCTGCAGGGCCATTTGGTCGGGGATGGCGTCCAGATGGCGCTCAAACTGGCGAAAGAAATGGAGATTCATGAGCTTTGCGGAAGGGTCATCGTAGCATGTACCGGTTGCAGGTCAAAGACTGGACCGCGCCGAGCGGGCGTCAATCTGTTCCAGTCGTTCTGCCCAGGTCATTGTGCAAGTCGAGCGCTCACGAGCCGGTTCAGGCTGACCCCCTCTTCGGCCGCCCGCAGCACGAGCCCACGGTGCACCTCCGGTGGGATTCGCACCAGAAACTTACCGCTGTAGGCTCGGTCCGCCAGCGGCACCGGTGGGGACTCCCCGCTCTCCTGAAGATCCGTGAGGATCTCGTTTACGAGTGTGCGGATCCCGGAGAACGCTTCGTCGGGCGTCTCCGCCAACCAACTGAGCGAGGGAAACTCCAGGCAGAGCCCCACGTGCTCACCGTCCTGCGGGGACCAGGTCACGCGATACGTAGATCCCGTGCCCGGATGACGGTCGCCAAAAATGATGTCAGGGGGGGTGGGTATCCTCTTCCCCGAGAAGGGCGTCCCTTGTCCCACCGAGATTCATCAGCCTCTCTCCAATCAACTCGGCAGCGCCCTTCTCAACTCCTGCCGAGCTTCAACAACTCATTCAAGAGGGAGCGATTGGACGCTGCCGGCACAGCGGCGGGCAGGCGCGGGCGGCTCATCTGCGGCTGCCGGGATGAAGCACCACGGTGAAATCGAAGCGGTCCAGGACTTCATGGACCTTTTCCAACGTCCGAAGCGGGTCCGCCGGAGCCGGCGTTCGATCTACGGCTCTTCGGACCAGGCCGGAGTTGGTGGTGAGCCGCCGTGCGGCCAAGTCGACTTCCACCCAGTGAGTTGCCCGGCGCCGGGGCCGGCCAGCGCCGATCTGCAATGTATACCCCAACAACTTCAAGACCGCCGTTGCCGGATCGGCAGCTTCCAGGACGTCATCCAGGTAGCGGAGCAGATCCACCGCCAGCCAGCCGTTTCGGGGAAAGGTCAGGGTGTACCAGGTCCCTTCCAGCCTGAAGCCGAGGGAGCCGGTGTCTCTTGGGTCCACCAGCCCAGTGTAGTGACCTGCCCGGCTTCCGGGAAGGTTGCGAGATCCTCGCCGGCTCCCGGAGTCTCTTTCCTCGATTCACGTCTTGAATCTGGTCAGGCAGTTGGTACAATGGCGACGATTTTTGGAGGCGTGACGCATGATATTGGCGGTGACGATCTGGCTCATCACGATAGTTTCCACGGTGCTGATGGTAGGCAAGTACTGGTGGTTCCCCGAAGTGGCGTCGGCCCACGGCGGCGACCTGGACCGGCAGTTCATGTTGACCCTGGTGGTGACCGGGGTCGTCTTCATCCTGGCCCAGGCGGGGCTCGGCTACGCCATTGCACGGTATCGGGACGGGGCGGGAAAGGTCGCCAACTACACCCACGGGAACGAGAAGCTCGAGGTGATCTGGGTCGTGGCCACCACCGTGGTCTTTTTCGCCATGGTGATTCCCGGCCAGAGCATCTGGGCTGACCTCTATCTCTCCGAAGCCCCCGAGGACGCTGTCCGCATCGAGGTGACGGGGCAGCAGTTTGCCTGGAACATCAGGTATCCGGGCCCCGACGGCGAGTTCGGCCGCGTGGCGCCGGACCTTATCGATGACGAAGGCGGCAATCCGCTGGGACTGGACCTGTCCGATACGGCCGCCCAGGACGACCTGGTCCTTCCCATCATGGCGATCCCGCTGGGCAAGCCGATCGAGCTTCTCCTGCGCTCCAAGGACGTGACTCACGCCTTTTCGGTGCGGGAGTTGCGGATCAAGCAGGACCTGGTCCCGGGACTGCTCATCCCCATCCAGTTCACGGCCACCCGGACCGGCCGATGGGAGATCGCCTGCGCCGAGTTGTGCGGGCTGCAGCATTACAACATGCGGAGTTTTCTGGAAGTGCTTCCGGAGGCGGACTTCGCCCAGTGGCTGAAGGACCAGGCGGAAGAGTAGGGTTTTCGGAAACGCAGGGAGTGTGACCGATATGGCAGAAGAGGTTCAGACGCACGCCGCTCACCACGAAGCGCCGTCAGGCTGGGTTCGAAAGTATGTCTTCAGCACCGACCACAAGGTGATCGGGATCCAGTACTACCTGCTGGCTCTGTTCTCCGTTCTGGTGGGAGTGGGGCTTTCGGTGCTGATTCGCTTGAATCTGGCATGGCCGGGCAGCGAGATTTCCATTCTGGGCACCCTCTTTCCGGAGGGCGCGCCGGGCGGAATCATGACGCCGGAATTCTATTTGGCCATGCTCACCATGCATGGGACCATCATGGTCTTCTTCGTCCTGACCACGGCGCCTCAGGGGGGATTCGGGAACTATTTCCTGCCCATCCAGATCGGCGCCGATGACATGGCGTTCCCCATACTGAACATGCTCTCGTTCTGGGTCACTTTCCTGGCCCTGGGCGTTCTCATGGCCGCGTTCTTCGTGGAGGGAGGAGCCCCCATCTCGGGATGGACGGCCTATCCTCCGCTGAGCGCGCTGGGGGAGATCGCCGGACCGGGGTTGGGAACGGGACAGAGCCTGTGGGTGGTGAGCATCGCCCTGTTCTGCGTGGCCTCGCTGCTGGGCGCACTGAACTTCATCACCACCACCATCGACATGCGGGCCAAGGGCCTCACCATGATGCGCCTGCCGCTGACGGTCTGGGGCTGGTTCGTCACGGCCATCCTGGGCCTGCTGGCCTTCGGCGTCCTGCTGTCCGCGGGGGTTCTCCTGCTCCTGGACCGCTGGGCCGGGACCAGCTTCTTCATTCCCGGCGGACTGGTGGTGAGCGACCAAGCCATCGATCACACCGGCGGGTCGCCGCTGCTCTGGCAACATCTGTTCTGGTTCTTCGGCCATCCTGAAGTCTACATCGCCATCCTCCCGGGAATGGGCGCCGTCTCGCACATCCTGGCCACCTTCGCCCGCAAACCGGTGTTCGGATACAAGGCCATGGCCCTCGCCATCATCGGCATCGGCGCGGTCAGCTTCATCGTCTGGGGCCACCACATGTTCCTGAGCGGGATGAGCCCCTACACCGCTATCGTCTTCTCACTGACCACCACCGCGGTGGCCGTGCCGTCGGCCATCAAGACGTTCAACTGGCTGGGCACCCTCTGGGGAGGGCGGATCCAGTTGACGACCGCCATGCTCTATGCCCTGGGTTTCGTTTCCCTGTTCGTGAGCGGCGGCGTGACCGGCCTCTTCCTGAACCAGCCCGCGGTGGACGTCTATCTCCACGACACCTACTTCGTGGTGGGTCATTTCCACATGATCATGGGAGTGGCCGCCATCTTCGGCATCTTCGCCGCCACGTATTACTGGTTTTCCAAGATGTTCGGTCGGCATCTCAACGAATTCTGGGGCAAGGTCCACTTCTGGATCACCTTCGTCGGGGTCTACTGCATCTTCATGCCCATGCACAATCTGGGGATCGGCGGGCAACCGCGCAGATACGCCGAACTGACCGCCTTCGAATTTCTCCAGCCGCTGGTTTCGTTGCAGCAGTTCATCTCGGTGGCCGCCTTCATCACGGCTGCCGCCCAGATCATCTTCGTGGTCAACTTCGTCTACAGCCTCTTCAAGGGCCGCGTTGCGGAAATGAATCCCTGGCGGGCCACCACCATCGAGTGGGAGATCCCGTCTCCGCCGCCCCATGACAACTTCGCCGGCAAGTTTCCGGTCGTGCATCGGGGCCCCTACGAGTACAGCGTCCCGGGCGCCGAAGAAGACTTCCTCCCGCAAACCGCTCCCGACGCGCGCGGGTCCACGGGCTGAACGATGGCAATCGTCTCATCACCTCCCCCCAAGTCCGCCGTCCGTGAATTGGACTCCGGCGGCCCCGTTCCGCCCGGCGCTCCGGCCCTGCCCGCCGGAAGCGGTGGCTGGGGCGATTCCTGGGGAGGACGTCCCGACTTGCCCGAGCGCCGCTACTACACCGGGATGCTGGTCCTCATGGCGGGCGTGACGATGCTTTTCGCCGCTTTCACCAGCGCCTACATCGTGCGCAAGGGGATCTCGGACGATTGGCTGCCAACGGCCATTCCCGGCCTGGTCTGGCTGAACACGGTCGTGCTGCTGGCCAGCAGCCTGACGCTGGAACGGGCCCGAAGACTCTACGGCGACACGGCCGCCGTGGCCCGATGGTGGCTGGCGACCACTGGTCTCGGAGTTGTCTTCTTGCTGGGCCAGCTCGTGGTCTGGCAGCAACTGGCGGGTGCCGGCGTCTATCTGCGCAGCAATCCCAGCAGCGCCTTCTTCTACATCCTGACCGGCGCCCACGCCGTCCATCTTCTGGGCGGGGCGGCGGCGTTGGTTTATTGGTCCCGGAGACTGTTGCAGGATCGCCCGCCGACTCGCACGGTCCTCAACGTCACGGCCATCTACTGGCATTTCCTGGATGGGCTGTGGGTCTATCTTCTGTTGTTCATTTTGTTCTGGAGGTAATGGATGGCTCAGCAGGCACACGACGCGAGCATTTCCGATTGGGCGGGAGGAAAATCCCCCTTCGCCGTCGGCTCCAAGAAGTTGGGGATGTGGCTCTTCATCCTCTCCGACACTTTGACCTTCACGGCGTTGCTGGTGGCCTACACCTACGTCCGAGTCGCGAACGAAGGCTGGCCCCGGCCCTTCGAACCGTCCAGCATCGCGCTGGCTTCGGTCATGACCTTCTGCCTGCTCTCCAGTTCGCTGACCATGGTCCTGGCCGTCGCCGCCGCGCATCGGGGCGACCGGGCGACGGCGGCCAAGTGGATCTGGGCCACCGTTGCGGGAGGGCTGGCCTTTATCGTGCTCCATGGCTACGAATGGATACAGTTGATCGAGCATGGAGTCACCCCGTTCGGCAATCCCTGGGGAGTTCCGCTATTCGGGGCCACGTTCTTCACCCTGACCGGGCTCCACATGACACACGTGACCGCCGGCGTCATCTATCTGGGGATTGTGGCCTGGGGTTTCAAGGGTGGCCGTTTCGACTCCGAGGACGTGGAGGTGAGCGGCCTCTACTGGCATTTCGTGGACTTGGTGTGGATGTTCATCTTCCCCCTGGTCTACCTGCTGTCCAACGTAATCTGAGATCCGGAGAAAGGTGAGTCCATGAGTGACGAACATTCCCACAATCGGCTCTATTTGACGGTCTGGGTGGTGCTCCTGGTG
Source organism: Acidobacteriota bacterium (assembly GCA_965116695.1). Taxonomy (GTDB): domain Bacteria; phylum Acidobacteriota; class UBA6911; order RPQK01; family JAJDTT01; genus JAJDTT01. The sequence continues at coordinate 3,329,954 of OZ220706.1, read as the reverse complement.
GTGACCGTCGTGGAGGTGGTGCTGGCGTACGTCAACCTCTCGGTCATGCTCATGTTGTCTACGCTGGTGATCCTTTCCTTCTTCAAGGCGGGTCTCATCGTGGCCTACTTCATGCACCTGCGTTTCGAGAAGTTCAGCCTTTTCGTTACCTTGATCCCAATGTTGCTGATCTGCGTCATTCTGATGTTCGGGTTTCCGCTTCCGGATGCCCCCCGGGTACTGGAGTTGAAGCCGTAGTGGACAGACGCTGGACGGAAAACGCCCGGTTCCTGCGCCGGGCGGCGGTGAGCTTGGCGGGCCTCCAACTGGTTGGCGGGACCGGGCCGGGACTGATGGCCCAAGGCTGCGCCATGTGCAAGAGTTCGGCCCAGGTGCTGGGTCAGTTTTCGACGTTGAATGCCGGGATCCTGGTGCTCGGAGTGCCACCCGTGATGATCCTGGGCCTGTTTCTTTATCTGGCCTTTCGTCAACGGCCCTGAAGTCCGCAGACTGCTCCCGCCGGCAGGCATGGGCGCTTGGCTGAGACCGCGCCGCGGCACCCTTGACAAGGTCCGGCGGAGGATGTTTTAACAGTCCACGGGCTGTTAGGGAGAGCGGCCGCGAACAGGGTCGAATCGTTGTTCTGAAACCAGCGGGTTTTATTGAGAATGCCTGTACGAAAAGTGAGTCGGGCCGATACGGATAAGAAGAGCGAGAGGCGCCTGATCCGGAGGCGAAAGTTCGCCTTTGCCAGCATATTCGCCTTCTTGACCGCCAACTTCTTCATGACTTTGCGCTTCTTCTTTCCGCGCACCCTGTTTGAGCCGAAGACCTCCTTCAAGGTGGGCTATCCCACCGATTTCGGCTTCGGCGTGGACACGCGGTTTCAGCAGAAATACCGCATCTGGGTGGTGCGCAACGCGGAGGGCATCTTCGTCATTTCCGCCATCTGCACCCATCTGGGCTGTACTCCGGACTGGGTCGAGAACGAGCAGAAGTTCAAATGCCCCTGTCACGGCAGCGGTTATGACAGCGAAGGCAGGAACTTCGAAGGTCCGGCGCCGCGCCCCATGGACCGGGCGCACGTGGAATTGGCCCCGGATGGACAGATTCTGGTGGACGTGAGCCGGATCTACAAGTGTCCGCCGGGGGCGCCGTGCGAGTTCCGGGAAGAAGGGTCGTATCTGCCGGTCTGATCCCGGCTTCGGAGTCAGTCGAACCGTTGGAGATCTGAGCGAGGAAGACCATGGTCCAGAAAAAGCGGGGAGACGTGGAGCCACCCCCCCCTCCCGGAAGGCTCAAGTCGCTTCTCAACAAAGTCCAGACCGCCCTGGATCCCTACATCGGAACCTTCGTCGATAAAGGGAAGGATGATGTCAAGGCGATCCGGCAGTACAAGGGGAGTCAGCTCTGGAAGTCGGTCTTTCGTCACAAGCTGGACGACACTCCCCGCAACCGTTCGCTGGCGGTTCTGACCAACGTTTTTCTGCACCTGCATCCTGCCAAGATCAACCGGGACGCCGTCCGCTTCCGGTTCACCTGGGGCATGGGCGGACTCTCTTTCTACCTCTTTCTGGTCCTGACCATCACCGGCATCTTCCTCATGTTCTACTACCATCCCACCAAGGGTCAGGCGTACGCGGACATCATGTTCCTGCACAACGACGTCCCCTTCGGCGGCCTGCTGCGGAACATGCATCGCTGGGCCGCCCACCTGATGATCCTGACGGTGTGGCTCCACATGTTTCGGGTATTTTTGACCGGCTCGTACAAGTCGCCGCGGGAGTTCAACTGGACCGTCGGCGTGATCTGCCTGGTCTTGACTCTGCTCCTTTCCTTCACCGGCTACCTGTTGCCGGACGACCAGTTGGGTTTCTGGGCGGTCACGGTGGGGACCAACATGGCCCGCGCCACGCCCCTGCTGGGCCACGAAGGCCCCTTCGGTCCCGAGTTGGGGATCACGGCCTACAACGACGTGAGGTTCGCCTTGCTGGGCGGCTCCATTGTGGATGCCAACGCCCTGTTGCGGGCCTATATCTGGCATTGCATCGCCATCCCCTTCTTGCTGGTGGCATTTCTGGCCGTCCATTTCTGGCGGGTGCGAAAGGACGGAAGCATCTCCGGCCCGGCGCCGGTCATGCTGGAATCGGAGATCAAGCGCGTCAGAAGGAGGTGAGCTCACCTGCGGGCGGACCCTGTTGCGGGTGGCCGGCCGGGTGAAGCGAGGACATTGACATGGATTGGTACCAACTCTGGGAGATCGTCTCCCTGCCCGACAACATTCCCATCGTGGCCATGATCGTGCTGGTCCCCTTCTTCACCTGGTACGCGTTCCGGCAGGCGTTTGCGACCGACCGGTTGATCGTCGAGTTGGAGGCCGACCCCAAGGCGGCCCGCGGCCACTACCGGAAGATCGAGCCGTTTCGGAAGGGTTGGCAGCCGAAGCTCCATGTCTGGCCCTACCTGCTGCGGGTGGAGTTGCTGGCCACCGTGATCGTCACCGTGATTCTGATGGTCTGGTCCATCACCCTCAACGCCCCGTTGGAGGCGCCGGCCAATCCCAACCTGACCATGAACCCGTCCAAGGCGCCGTGGTATTTCCTGGGCCTGCAGGAGATGCTCGTCTATTTCGACCCTTGGATCGCCGGGGTCCTGATGCCGACCCTCATCATCATCGGGCTGATGGCCATCCCCTATATCGACAAGAATCCTCTGGGGAACGGCTATTACACGTTCCGGCAGAGGAAGTTCGCCATCCTGGCCTTCTGTTTCGGTTTTCTGGTTCTGTGGAGCGTCATGATCGTCATCGGGACCTTCATCCGGGGGCCGGGGTGGATGTGGTTCTGGCCCGGGGCCACCTGGGACCACCACCGCCTGGTCTTCGAGACCAACCGGGACCTGCATGAGTTGCTGGGCGTCACCCAGCAGCCATACGTTGCCGTCGTGGGAGCCGTCGCCATCGGCCTCTACCTGGTGGTCTTCGGTATTCTCCTCCACAAGTTGATCCTGTCCACCGAGTTCAATCGGAAGATCTACGCCAGGATGACCCTGATTCAGTACATCCTTCTCCAGTCCCTGCTCCTGATCATGGTGGCGTTGCCGGTCAAGATCATTCTCCGGCTGGTATTCCGCATCAAAAATGTCTGGGTGACCCCATGGTTCAACGTTTGATCGCGCTGCTCCGGCGGCCGTTTTCCCGGCTCGGGTCGGGTAAGCCCTTCTGGGAACGGCCGGTGCCGGAAGAAGATCCCATCGTCAATTCCTCGCTGGCCGTTCCCATGGCGGTGAGTTCCCTGCTGCTGATGGTGACGCTCATCTGGGCGTTCTACGATGAAGGCTGGGGCCTCAGGCCATGGAAGGCGCACCAGGACGAGTTCGTCGAGCGCTATTCCACGTTTCTGAGAGGCCTCAAGCCGCAGCAGGCGAGCCAGGAAGAGGAGGTCAAGGCTTCGGAGGGGTACCAGAACCTCCTGCGGCAGCAACAGGAAGCAGAAGCCGACGTCACTCCCCGGCTGGCGGAGATTACGGCTGAGGAAGACGCCGTCGACGCCAAACTCGGCGCCATCGAAAAGACCTTCGCCACGGCCCGGAGCGAGATTCAGGCCACCATCTACCTGATCGAGACCACGTCCGGCTCGGCCAGAAAGGGTTACGAAGAAGACCGCGACGAGTTGGAGCAGAGACGCTACGAGATCGTGCTTCCCGGAGAAGACTCCCCTCAGGAGTTGAGCTATGTCGAGTTGGAGGACATGTTCGATTCCCTGAAGGAGCAGCAGGGACGGGTCCGGGCCCGGAAAGCGGCGGTGCTGCAACGGCCGAGCCAGATCCGGCGAGAGATGCAGACCTATGTGGCGAATCGCATGGAAGGGCTCACGGCCAGCCAGGTACAGGGCCTGATCAATGGGCTGGACGACTTCGAGTACGGGATCCACCAGATCCACAATGGAGACATGGGTCTGGTGGACCGGTGCGAGACGTGTCACCTGGGGATCACCGCGCCGGTGACGATCCGGGCCGCCGACATGGGTGGAATGGAACTCTTCGCCAGCCATCCCCGGAAGGAGTTGTTGCAGGTTCACGATACGGAGGTGTACGGCTGCTCCCCCTGCCACAACGGCAACGGAATCGGAACCGTAAGTACGGATACGGGCCACGGACGGTACAAGCATTGGCTCTGGCCCCTCTACCCGCCCGAGAATATGGAAGCCGGCTGCCTGCGGTGCCACGGCGATGCCGCCCGGCTGGAAATGGCCCCGGTGTTGAGCGCCGGCCGCGAGCAGTTCCGGTGGCGCGGCTGTTGGGGCTGCCATCCCCGGCAGGGCTTTGACCAGGAACGGCTTGCGTTGCTGGTCAACCAAAAGGACGTAACGACCCTGGAAGCCGAAAAAGAGGCCGTCCGGCTCCTGATCGAGCGGACGGTGGTCCGTGCCGACGAGGCCGAAACCAACGAGGAGGCGAATCGCCTCTACGCGGAGGCGGATCGTCTCACATTGCGGGTGGCCGACCTGGACACCCGGGCCGACCGGGAGCGGGACCGGGGCCGGCAGCTTTTGGAAGAGGTCAAGACACCCGGGCCGAATCTCAAGGAGGTCCGGGTCAAGCTGCGCCGGGACTGGTTGCCGGAATGGATCGAGAATCCCCACACGTTCCGGCCCACTACCAAGATGCCTCGCTTTCGCCTGGAAGAGGATCAGGCTCAGGCGATCGCCGCGTTCGTCTGGCAGTCGGGCGTCAACGCGGATTTGGAGTCCCATGCCCAAGGCGATGCAGAACGGGGCAAGACCCTGTTCGAGACCCGCGGCTGCATGGCCTGTCACGCCATGGGCGAAGGGGATGAGGCGGTCGGAGGGACCTTTGCGGCCAATCTGAGCCGTGTGGGCGACAAAGTGAACTATGACTACCTGGTGCGCTGGATTCGCAATCCGCGGAAACGGACGCTCCCCTATTGTCCGAAGCTCAAGCGGGACATCACCCCCGAAGACTATGCGGCCGCCGGGAAACCGTTCCGTTTCGACCTTCAGAACAATGAATGTCCGCTCTGCGGCAGTAATCTCCAGGTGCAGAATCCCACGGTCATGCCCAACCTGCGTCTGACCGTGGAAGAAAGCCGCGACATTGCGACCTACCTGAAGAGCCAGGCTCCCGGCGCCGAATATGCTGCCGCCCAGTGGCTTGAGGATTCGGAATTGGCGCCCAAGGGGCGCGCCATGGTCCGGCACTTCGGCTGCGCCGGCTGCCACGAGATCGCGACCCTGGAGGAAGAGGGCAAGATCGGGACCGACCTCACGGAAGAGGGGAGCAAGCCTCTGGAGCGTCTCGACTTTGCGCTGCTCACCCAGACCGCCAAGCGGGAGGGCTGGTACAACCACAAGGGCTTCTTCGAGCGGAAGCTGGAGAATCCGGCCGTCTATGACCAGGGCAAGCTCAAGGAGCCTCTGGAGCGCCTCCGGATGCCCGACTTCAACCTGGACCAGGAGGAGATCACCCAGCTCACCACCTACCTGTTGGGAAGCGTGACGCCCGAGGATCGGGTTCCGGAACGGTATCACTACCGGCCGCAGGACCAGAGGAGTCACATCCAGGAGGGCTGGGACATCATTCTCAAGTACAACTGCATGGGTTGCCACCAGGTGGCGCCGGGACAGCAGCCCGTGGTCAAGAGCCTGCCGCTGTACCAGCAGGAGGACTGGCGCGAGCAACTGCCTCCCCCGTTGGTCGGCGAGGGAGCCAGGGTCGACCCCAACTGGTTGAGCCGTTTCCTGAAGAACCCGGCACTGGACGAGGAGCGGACCAACCGCAACGGAGTTCGGCCCTACCTCCAGATCCGGATGCCCACCTTCACCCTCTCCGACGGAGAGGTGGAAAAGCTGGTGCGTTTCTTCGGGGCGCTGGCGCAGCAGCCGTTGCCCTATCTGCCCAAGACTCTGGAGCCGCTATCGCAGCGGGAGCTGACCATGGCCCGCCAGCTCTTCACTCATCCGGCGGCGCCCTGCCTGCGGTGCCATGCCACCGGCGACCCGCAGCACGACCGCAACGCGACGGCGCCCAGCTTCGAGCTGGTGAGAGAACGCCTGCAGCCGGACTGGACCCGGCGCTGGATGGTCCATCCGGAGATCATACAGCCGGGGACCTCCATGCCCTCCGGACTGTTCGAGCGCGAGGACGACCGCTGGATCTTCGCCCTTGCGGATCTCCCCATCATGAAGGACTACGAGAAGGACCACGCCGACCTTGTGCTACGATACATGTTCCAGTTCACGCGGCAGGAACAGCGTCGGCTCAGAGGTCGATGATCCACGCCGGTCCGTGACATGAGGCGTCACGGACCGCAATGCACAGACCGCCCGTTCGGGATAGACAATCTTCCGGGAGAGAAGAACATGGAGAGAGCAAAGATTATTTTCGCACTTTTGGTGGTTGGACTGCTGGCGGCGTCATGCGGCGGCGGCGGGGACGCGGAGCCCGCGGCCGACGAGGCGCCGGCTCCGGCGGCGGACGCGAAGCCGGCCCCCGACCTGTCTCAGGCCGGTTCGGTGTCGGGCAAAGTCAGCTTTGGCGGCGGTACGCCGAAAAACGCCCGCATTCGCATGGATGCCGATCCGGTCTGCGTCAAGGAGCACTCGGGCATCGTTCGGAGTCAGGACGTCCTGATCGGCGATGACGGCGCCTTGATCAACACCTTCGTCTGGGTCAAGAGCGGTCTCGAGCAGTACGGCTTCGACACCCCCTCCGAGCCGGTCACGCTGGACCAGAAGGGGTGTATCTACACGCCCCACGTCCTGGGAATCCAGACCCGGCAGAAACTCCAGGTCCTCAACAGCGACAACACCACGCACAACGTCCATCCCCTTCCCAGGAACAACCGGGAGTGGAACCAGTCGCAGCGGGCCAAGGGCAAGCCGCTCGTCCGGTCGTTTCCCCGCGCCGAGGTCATGATTCCGGTCAAGTGCAACGTGCATCCGTGGATGAAGTCCTATATCGGCGTCGTGCCTCATCCCTACTATGCCGTCACCGGAACCGACGGAGCCTTCTCGATCGAGAACCTTCCGCCCGGCGATTATGTCATCGAGGCCTGGCACGAGAAGTTCGGGGTCCAGGAGCAGCAGGTGACGGTCCAGGCCAGCGAGGCCAAGGAAGTCAGCTTCGAGTTCTCCGGCTGATCCACAATTTTCCAGGAGCGGCGGCATTCTTGCCGCCTGAGGCCCAAGTCACAGTCACGTGACGTGGGACCGGGAGAAAAAGATTGGAGGCGGAGACAAGAATGGTCTCCCCCTCCCAACAGGCCGAATTTCACGAGGCAGTACCAGCGTGGGCCCCCAGAGTCTTCATACAGTCCACAGGTTCGCGGTGGTGACCGCCGCGGCCACCTTTCTCCTTCTGGTGGCGGGGGCCTTGGTCACCAGCAACGATGCCGGCCTTTCGGTCCCGGACTGGCCCCTCTCCCATGGGAGTCTCATGCCCGAGATGGTGGGAGGGGTGTTCTACGAGCATTCCCACCGCCTGATCGCCGCGACGGTGGCGATTCTGACCCTGATTCTGGCCATCTGGCTGAGCCGGGTGGAACCCCGCCCCCGAGTCCGGCGCCTGGCCTGGATCGCGGTGGCGATGGTCCTGGCCCAGGCCCTGCTGGGCGGCCTCACCGTATTGTTTTTCCTGCCCGTCGCCATATCGGTCCTCCATGCCTGTCTTGCGCAGTTGTTTTTCTGCGCCGTGGTGGTGATCGCACTGGTCACGTCCCCGAATTGGCGGGGGCGCAGCCTTTCCGCCTTCTGTCCCGGCGAGAACCGGCGCCAGGCCGTTTTCTGCGCGGTGGCCACGGGGTCCGTCTACCTCCAGTTGATTCTGGGTGCTCTGGTGCGGCACACGGGGACCAGCGAGGGCAGCAAGGGGGTCACCCTGGTGACGCACGCGCTCCTGACCCACATGGCCGGCGCGGTGCTGGCTGGTGGCCTGCTCATCATGGCCGCCGCCAAGGTGTTCAAGAGCCCGAGGCTCGGAGCCTTCACGGGTGGAGCCTACACCCTCGTGATTCTGGTGTTGGTGCAGTTCGTGTTGGGATTTGGTGCATTATGGGCCCGCGTCGTGAAAATGGGAGCGGCACAGCCATTCCCGTTGGGAGTTTTTCTGACCACCTCACACCTGGCGCTGGGGGCAATTCTCCTGGTGACGGCCCTGGTGCTCACTCTGCAGCTCTCTTTTTCGAGTGCCGGCGAGCCGGCCGGGAATGGTCGCACGGTGGCGGCCAATTGAATCGGGCCTGCGCCCTCCACCGCGACGGTGTCCGTCCCCGGAGTTGGATCGCATGTTGGTTTACCTGGAGTTGACGAAGCCCCGGGTCACGTTGATGGTGGCCTTGACGGCCCTGGTCAGCTTCTATCTGGCTTCCACCAGCATCGATCCCGTCCTCCTGGTCCACACCATCTTGGGAACGACTCTGCTGGCCGCAGGCTGTGCGGTCTCGAACCAGTACCTGGAGCGGGACGTGGATGCGCGGATGCAGCGGACCCGAAGCCGGCCGCTGCCCTCGGGCCGGATCACGCCGGCAAAGGCGCTGGTTTTCGGAGCGGTTCTCACCTTGGGCGGAGGGCTCTATCTGGGCGCGGCGGCGAACCTGCTCACCGGAGGCTTGGGTCTGGCGTCCGCCGCTCTCTACCTCTTCGGCTACACGCCCTTCAAGAAAAAGTCGCCCCTCTGCACCACCATCGGCGCCTTCCCGGGCGCGACTCCCGTGCTCCTGGGCTGGGCCGGAGCGAGAGGCACGTTGGATCTCGAGGCGTGGATCCTCTTCGCCGTGCTCTTCCTCTGGCAGTATCCTCATTTTCTGGCGATTGCGTGGGTCTACCGGGACGACTACCGGCGAGGCGGTTTCCGCATGTTGCCCCAGATGGACCCCGGGGGAAGAAAGACGGCGCGGCAGATCCTGGTTTTCATCCTGCTGTTGGTGCCCGTCAGCCTCCTACCGACTCAAGTGGGGCTCAGCAGCTCTCTGTACGCGGCCGGCGCCGTCATCCTGGGCGGCGTTCTCCTCTGGTCGGGCCTCCGCGTGAGCCGGACCCGCTCCCGCGCCGCAGCTCACATGCTGTTGAAGACCTCGGTGGTCTATCTTCCCCTGCTCATGGTCCTGATGGCGTTGGATCGGCTCTGAGGGAGGGATGCCTGTGCCAAAGCCCGCCTCCCAGCCCACGGGGTCCGAATCGAACGCCGCTGCGGCGCCGGCGGCCTTCGTCGACGTCCGGGATCTCGCCTTCAGCTACGGTGACCGCAAGGCCTTGGACGGGATCAGCTTTTCCCTGGGTCAACGCCGGATCCTGGGGTTGCTGGGGCCCAACGGATCGGGAAAGACTACCCTGTTCCGGATTCTCTGCACCCTGTTGCAGCCGCACCGCGGACAGGTTCGGTTGGCGGGCCTGGATCCGGCCACGGACCCTGCCCGGGTCCGCCGGCGGATGGGGATCGTATTCCAGACCAACAGCCTGGACCAGGAATTGACGGTGGCCGAGAACCTGGTCTGCCAGGGCCGCCTGCATGGTCTGCGCGGCGCTCGTCTCAAGACCAGGATCGAAGAATTGTTGGAGCGCTTCGATCTCGACGGGAGGCGCAACTCCAGGATCCGGACTCTCTCCGGCGGGATGCGGCGCCGGACCGAACTGGCCAAGGGCCTGCTCCACAGGCCGCAGATTCTACTGTTGGATGAACCCACGGCGGGCCTGGATCCTCACATCCGCCAGGAATTCTGGGAACATCTGACCGACCTTCGCGATTCGGCCGGGATCACCATACTCTTCACGACCCATCTGATGGAGGAGGCGGAAGTCTGCGACCGGCTGGTCATTCTGGATCAGGGCCGGGTGGTGACCGAGGGGAGCCCGGTCGAACTCAAGAACCGGATCGGTGGAGACGTGATCGTCGTGCATTCCCCCGACCCCGATGGGCTGAAAACGAGAATCCAGGCCCGTTTTCCGGGACCCGCCTCGGTGGTGAATGGGGCGGTCCGGATGGAGCAACGCCGCGGCCACGAGTTGATCCGGGACCTGATGGAAGAATTCTCGGGCGAGATCCAGGCGCTCTCCCTGGGCAAGCCGACTCTGGAAGACGTCTTCATCCGGGAGACGGGCCGGGAATTTCAGGTCTAGGCCGAGGCGATGTCCCGATAGCTGCCCCGGTAGAAGGAGTTGTGCCGGCAGCGCTGGATCTGTCCGGTCCAAATGGAATCGATGTCGAATGCCGGTAGCGAAAAATCATGGGGAGTGGCAACATAACCGCACCTGCTCCCGAGGCTCAGGGGAAAGACGGGTCACATGCGAATCGAGCCGGAGATAAGTGGCGTACGCGTCGTCTTGATTGGAAAATTCAATCCGGCGATTTTCACTCCTGCCTGGTTCGCGATGCACGCCATTCTACCAACGAGAATCGAGGCCAACGCCAAGTTGCAGATTGCCCACCCACAGGTGACGGCGTTTTCCGCCGACTGGCTTCGGCTGGAAGTTACGACCGATCATTTTCAAGTCGAAACCCTGCAAGCCCCCTACATTCGCCTGCGTGACATCGTCGTCCGCGTGTTTAAGGAGCACTTGCATCATACGCCCGTCAACGCGTTCGGAGTCAACCGTGACGTTCATTTTCAGGTATCGAGCGTGAATGCGAGAGATCGAATCGGCCGAACCTTGGCACCAGTGGAGCCATGGGGAGAATGGAGACATGACCTCGGATCGAGTGGGGAACAAGGCGGGATGACATCGTTGACAATGTCACAGGTCGACCCCGAGGGAAGACCAAAGGGAGGCCGGATCAACGTCACGGTGGAGCCGTCCAATCGGATCGGCCAGGGCAGAGCGGGTGTCTACGTTCGGGTCAACGATCATTACTGCATCGACGATTCTGGTCCCGGAGCCTTGGACCGTTTGATGGGGTTGTTCGAGGAAAACTTTGAGGCGTCACTCAGGCGTAGCGATGCCCTCATTGATCACATCATGTCCTTGGCGGTGCGCCGGGAGGTTTAGTTCATGCCGCAGTCGGAACCAATCACCGCCGCGCAACACATCAATTCAGGTCAACGATCCAGTTCCATCGAGCATTCCAACTTGGAGAATCTCGTTCGGAATGTTGATTGGGTTGGCGTTGTGGCGCTGGCGCGTGGAACAGACACACAGACAACGACTCAAAACGACCTGAACCCGAGAGCGACTGTTCTGTCGGCGTCTGCCGGTCGCAGACAGGACGAGGAGGGCCTCGCCTGGATTGCGAACTTCCCACAATCATTGCCTCAACCGCAACCGGCGGCAACTTTCCATGCGCTACAAGAGTGGGAGGGATACGTCCTTGAGATCGGAGAAACGGACTTCGTAGCTCGATTGGTTGACTTGACAGCGGGCTCGGAACAAGAAGAGGAAGAAGCGGTCATTCCTCTGGTCGAACTCTCAGACGAAGATTCCGCCAAGATGCGCCCAGGGAGCATTTTCCGCTGGGTGATTGGTTATGAGCGCAATGTGGCGGGGACCAAGAGACGTGTATCCCAAATCGTGTTTCGCGACCTTCCAGCGATCACCAGGATCGATTTGAGGGATGGTGAGACATGGGCACTTGAAACCATCCGGTCCCTGGGTCTGTGACGGAGACGGGAAGGGCTCCGGGAAAAAACGAATTCGAGCTGACACTTCTCGGTCCTGGCTACGGTGAGAGTGTTGTACTCCATGTCGGCGGTGGTGTCTGGGTCATTGTCGACTCCTGTGTCGATACGGACGGAACGCCGCAAGCGCTACGGTATTTGGAGAGCATCGACGTCGACCCGGCCGAGACCGTCGAGCTGATCGTGGCGACTCACTGGCATGATGACCATATTCGCGGAATTGCGAAACTGGTCGAAATCTGCGACCGGGCAGCATTCTGCTGTGCAATCGTCCTGCTTCGCAAAGAATTTCTCACTGTAGTCGGTGCGTTGGAAGGTCGGTCTCCGTCACGCCTCGGGTCCGGCCTGAAAGAGATTCACAGCGTGTTCTCGCGGCTTGCGCAAGTTGCGTCGAAACCGACACTGGCTATCGCCAACCGCACCGTTTTTGTTCAAGGCGAATGTGAAATCCGGGCGCTTTCCCCCGACGACGCAAGCTTCATCCATTTTTTGAGGACGATTGGACAACCGCTGCCTGGGTCCGGCAAGGCCCGGACACGGATTCCCACCCTCTCTCCCAACGATGTCGCCGTCGCGCTCCAGGTCAAAGTCGAAGACGTTGCGGTGCTGCTCGGTTCAGATCTGGAGAAACGTGGCTGGACAGCAGTTCTTGAAAACGTCCCGTCCATGGAGGGAAAGGCGTCGGTGTTCAAGGTTCCGCACCATGGATCGGAAAATGCTCATGAACCGGGCGTGTGGAAACAGATGTTGGAACTCAATCCCTACGCGGTGCTCACACCCTGGCGCAGAGGTAATCGAACCCTGCCGATTCAACGTGATGTGGACCGAATTCTCTCACTTACACCGAATGCCTACGCAACCGCGACGATCGGTTCATCGACACGTGCTCCTGTGAAACGACCCAGGACGGTCGGACGGACCATTCGGGAATCCGGTATCCAGCTTCGTCGGCTAGTCATGTCACCCGGCTTTGTTCGACTACGATGTCCACTCGCTTCGGGCGCTCGATGGAAGATCGAGACGTTCGGGTCAGCGTGCCACCTTGCAGCGTTCGCGAGACGATAGTCCGTTTGCAGCTACTGAATCTGTGTCCGCCGCTCGCTGTTTCAGGCCTTATTCGGGGCGCGATTCGACCATGGGTGGCCGGGTTGCCAACAGGGAGTGATGAAAATCTCCGGAATCGTGGCCGAAGTTGACTATGGAGGGATTCTCACGCGAGATCCAGGTGGCCTCTCTGGGAATGCTCCCCTTGGAGGATGTCTCCATCCGGGAGATGGGCCGAGAGTTTCAGGCGTCTACCGAGGCAATGTCCCGATAGCTGCCCCGATAGAAGAGAAGGGGATCGGTCTCGGGGTCACCAAGGCGGGCGGCCTTGACTTCTCCCACCAGGATGACGTGATCTCCCCCGGCGTACTCATGAACAGTCTCGCACTCGAACCAGGCCATGGAGCCGGTCACCACGGGAACGCCGGTCTGACCCGGGGCGTATGGCCCCTGGGACCGGTCGGTTCCCCGGCTGGCGAAATGGTTCGAGATGTCCTGCTGGTCCCTGGTCAGGATGTTCACGGCAAAGCGGCCACTTTCCAGGAAGATGTCCAATCCGGTGAGACCGTTGTCCAGGCAGACCAGGACCAGCGGGGGGTCCAGGGAAACCGACGTGAACGAGTTGACGGTCAGGCCGTAGGGAACGCCCTCCCGATCCTGGGTCGTGACCACCGTCACTCCGGTGGCGAAACAACCGGCAACCTTGCGAAAAAGATCGGGGGAGACTTCCACGTGTCCTCTCAGGAGGCGAGACTATACCAGTTGGTGTCTTCTGCGGCCACTTGGTCGACTCGCCGACGACAGGCGGAAGAAAATGGACGAAAGCACATATATTGAGCCACCAGCCGTTCTCCCGGAAATCGAAGCGGACACCCGCCGCCTCGAGTTCAACATGGGTTCCGATTATCAGACCGGCGTCCTGCTGCGGACTCTGGCGGCCACGAAACCGAGCGGCCGGTTTCTGGAGTTGGGAACCGGGACGGGACTGGCGACGGCGTGGATCCTCGACGGGATGGATCGGGACTCACGGCTGATCACGGTCGATCTCGACCCGGCGTGTCTGGAGGTGGCGAAACGCCATCTGGGAACGGACGCCCGTGTAGTTTTCCGGCAGGGGGATGGTGCCGACGTCATGGATTCCTTGCGGTCGACGCGATTCGACCTGATCTTCGCCGACGCCTGGGCCGGAAAATTCTGGGACTTCCAAAAGGCCGTGGATCTCCTGAACAGTGGAGGAATCTACGTCATCGACGACCTATTGCCGGCTCCGGCGTGGCCTCCCGATCATCCCCCGAAAGTGGACGCGCTGCTGGAACGAATACGGAATCATCCGGCTTTGACGTCGTTTCGCATGTCCTGGTCTACGGGGCTGGTGATTGCCGTCAAGGGTTAGGATCGGGAACGAACGCAGGGCGCTTCATGTTCCTGCCGATATGAACGCCAGACGATCGACTCTCGCGACGACTGCCCTTCCGCTTGTCACGAATAGACCTCGTCAACTGTCGATGAGCCGGGCCATCATGTGCCGGACGTGATCCTGTCCCCCAAAGAACACCGCCAGGATACGCACGCACTCGCTTTTTTCATCGACGTCCAACCAGAAAATCGCGCGATTGATCGTCAGGTGTCGCAGTCCCGGCAGAATATCGTCGTGACGTTCGCCTCGATGCGGCGCAAGCGATACGCGATGGGCGGCTGCTCGGATTTCCAGAATCCGATCTCCAGCATGCTCAACTGCATTCTGAACACTCTCGCCGAAGCTGGTGTAGCTCTTGAGGAGATGGTCGAATATCAGCTCGAAATCGCGTTCGGCCGCCGCCGAAATCTCAAGCTGAAACGCCATGGACTCGGCGCTTCTCGGCAAGCATCCTGCTCAGCCGCTCGTCCATTTCGTCCGCTCCGACAAACTCGCCGGAGCGGCGGCGGGACAGGATTTCGTAAAGCGCCCTGCGTTCCAGGTCTTCAACTTCCAATCGCTGGCGCAGTTGTTCAATGCCCTGCTGAACGACCGCGCTGACACTGGAGTATCGCCCGGTATCCACCAACAACCTGGCAAAGGCGTGTTGCTCGTCGGTAAGAGAAATTGAAGACTTGACCGTCAAATAGCACCTTCCTGTCAATACGGTAGCACTAGGTAGTACCGACATCAAACCGTGATCGTAAGAAATGTGGCCTGGAACCACGCCGCCTATGCCATGGGCAACACCAGCAAGGCTCTGCAGCCCGGCGTCTGCCTCCGGTTGGTCAGGCTGAGGAATCCACCGGATGACCTTCGCGGTCTCCGGATCGAAGCTCTCCGAAGCGGGATTGTCTCCAGTCAAATAGACGTTCTTGAGATTTGCCGTCGCGGTGGCGGTTCTTGCCACCGGATAAGAGACGATGTCACGGGGCGTCGACCGACTGTCCGTTTCTGGGACAAAGTGTCCGCTAGCGGACACTTTTCGTTGAGTCGGCCACCTGGAACGACCAAATGGTCGTGTCCCGGAACAGGAAACGCAGGCGGACGGCCTTGCCCCTGAGGGAGGCGAGCGAGCGCCCCTTCCACGTCACCCGGTGGGCGAGGCCATCCCCTCGGATCACGTCGCAGTCCTCGCGTCGGAAGCCGTCCAGCTTCTGCTCGGAGGCGCCAATGTAGTGGCTCATATGAACCTTTTTCCCGGTGTCGAACTGGCTCGCCACGGGGTCCACCAACTCGACGCGCAGTTCCCCGCCGACTTGGGCGTTGACCACCAGTTCGTCCCCCTCCACCACGATCGGCCGGGTCAGGAAAGCTCCCTTACCCTCCAGCCGCCCCCGGGTCCGAAGACCCATGAGCCGGTCCCTCGGCACCCAGCCCAACCCGATCCGGATCTGGCGCCGGTCCAGGGGCACGTTCTTGGACCCGTGGTGGTAGCGGGCGCCGGCGTAGTAGAAGAGCATCTTCTCCCCGTGCACGATCATGGAGGGCCACCAGATGATCCGGTCGTCCCAGCTACCCTCTTCTCCCTGGGGAATGAACGCCTCTTGGGGGAAGGGATGGTCCCAGCGGAACCCGTCCCGGCTGACGATCAGGTGCTGCTCCACGTCTCCCCTCACGTAGTTGTCCAGCATGGAGGGGAGTCCCAGGTAGACGCCCTCGTAGCGGATTACCTGCATGCTCTCCACTTCGGGCCAACGCTCGCTCATGGGGTGGAACACCGTCTGCCGGGGGGACCATTTCACCAGGTCCGGACTCTCCTGGCGGACGATGTAGCGGGGACCGGTGCCGGTCTCGGGGTCCGCCTTCTCCGTCAACTGCCGGTGAAACAGCACGTATTTCTCCAGGTCCTCGTCCCAGACGATGCTGGGATTCCCGCCCCCGCCTCCGCCCCGGAGTCCGCCGGGCATCTGGTGCCAGGTGAGGCCGTCGGCGCTGTAGGCCATCCCGTTCCAGCCTCCGAATTTGCCCCCGTCCCGGTGGTAGGGAGGAACCCCGCAGGTGAGGAACCGGCGTTCCGGCGGCCGTTCTCTCGGGTCCTGGATCAGCCGGATGGCGCCGGCGAGGGGGCGGCTCCCCAGGTGGTCGGAGTGGCGCAGGACGTTGTTGTGCATCGTTCCCTGGTAGCGGACCAGTCCCAGGTCCGGTTTCACCCAACTCACGCCGTCCTCGCTCTCGGCGTAGGCGGCCACGTTGCCGCCGGTATGCTGCTCGATCTGGTACCAGATCTTGAACTTCCGGTCCCGGGGGTCGTAGATGGCGGTGCCGAGCTGGATTCCCCAGCTCTTCCGGGCCGTCTCCTCCCAGGGTGCGTCCGCCTCCATCAGCGGATTCGCGGGATGTTTCTGCAGGACAGCCTGAACCCGCTTCACGTTGTACCAGGCGGCGAGCACGTGGTTGTCCACCAGGAGTTGCTTCCGGTTGCCGATCTGCAGCGGCGTTTCCGATTCCAATGGTCCCAGGTGGACATGGGGAGATCCGGTATCCTGCGGGGCAGCCGTGTTCGACGTTGCGAGAAATGCAAACGCCGTCACCAGAGCGAGAGGCTTCAGACACATGTTGAAAGCATGCCTTTCCTGTCGGAATCGGGTTCAGAGGATCGGGAAGACGGTCAAATGTCGTAAACGGTCACGTTCCCCTTGATGTCCACCCGGACGAACTCCTTGGATTCTTTGTGGAATGAGATGTCGACCATCCAGATGATCGCCCACAGTCCGATAGTGAAGAAACTGAGCATGAGATGAAGGATGTGATTCACCGGGGTGCCGTCGGCGACAATGGCCTGGTAGTCGCCCTGGAAGACAATCCTCTTGCCCTCTTTCTGCATAACGGCCAACTGTTGCGCCAGGAGGCGTCTTCGTTCGGCAGGTTTCAGGTTCTCACTCTGGCTCAATCGGAATCTCCTTGCGGCCAGGATAGAATTCGGTTGCCGGCAAAGCCACCCACGGAGATCTGACACCATTCTCTCGAAAATGCGCATGGCCCGCCAGTCGAATGGCATGGCGGCGGCGGCGGCGGGCTGATATAACACACGAGTCATGGCACAAGCGGTTGCGACATTGTGGCGCCGGGAGGTCATTCGCTTCTACCGCCAACGGGGACGGCTGGTGGGCGCCCTGGGCACTCCCCTGGTCTTCTGGATCCTCATCGGATCGGGAGTCGGCGAATCCTTTCGTCCGGCGTCTGCGCCCGATGACCTCCACTACCTGGTCTATTTCTATCCCGGGACCATTCTCCTGATGCTTCTGTTCACGGCCATCTTTTCCACCATCTCCCTGATCGAAGATCGCCGGGAAGGTTTCCTGCTCTCGGTCCTGGTGTCGCCGGTCTCCCGGGCCGGCGTAGTCCTGGGCAAGATCCTGGGAGGGGCGACCCTGGCCTTCCTGCAGGGTCTCTTCTTTTTGCTTCTGGCTCCTCTGGCGGGCATTTCCCTGGGCCTGGGACAGATCTTGTGGATGATGTGCGTCATGGCCCTGATCGCCCTCTCCCTGACCGGTCTGGGCTTCGTCATCGCGTGGCAGAGCGAGTCGATTCAAGGCTTTCACGCCATCATGAACCTGATGCTGGTTCCCATGTGGATTCTCTCGGGCGCCCTCTTCCCCTTCTCGGGGGCGTCCTCCTGGATCCAGTACCTGATGCGGATCAACCCCCTCAGCTACGAGGTGTCGCTGCTCCGGCATGCACTCCACTCGGAGGTTCCCGCGCTGGGAATCCGCCTCCCTTCGTTCACCGCGTCCCTAGCCGTGACGCTGCTCTTCGTTCTGGCGGTCTTCGGCGTCTCTCTTTGGCTGGTCCGGCGGCCCGGGCTGCGGGGCCTGGCCTGATGAACATTTCGGACCTGCCGGCGCTCAATGCCGGTCTCAATGCTCTCAGCGGCTCTCTGTTGGGGGTGGGGTATGCCATGATTCGCCGGGGCCGGGTGAAGGCGCACAAGGCTTTCATGCTGGCCGCGGTGGGTGTTTCGACCCTGTTTCTGATCTCCTATGTCGTCTACCACTATCACGCCGGGTCCACGCGGTTTCCCGGGACCGGCTGGGTCCGAACCCTGTATCTGCTGATTCTGGTGACCCATGCGGTCCTGGCGGCGGCGGTGGTCCCGCTGGCGGCCGTGACCCTGGTCCGGGCGTGGCGGGAGGATTACGCATCTCACCGGAGCATCGCACGCTGGACGCTGCCCATCTGGTTCTACGTCTCCGTTACCGGCGTGATCATCTACGTCATGCTCTATCATCTCTATGCCCGGTAAGGAACCCGGCGCCGGCAAAGTTTCCCTGAAGACCCATCTGCTCGTGTTCGCGTCCCTGTTGGCGCTGGTGCTGGTTCCGGGAATGTTCTGGCACGACGTCTGGTTCGGGCGCGCCCTCGACGACGCCGAGCTGGAGGAGTATCTCAACGACGGGACCAGTCCCAGGCGGATGCAGCATGGATTGGCCCAATTGGGAGAAAGGATCGGCAGAGGGGACCCGGAAGCACGGAGATGGTACCCGAGGGTGATGGAGCTGGCGGGACACGACCAGCCGGAAATCCGGAACCTCTCCGCCTGGCTCATGGGACAGGATGCCTCAGAGGGGGCATTCCGTCTGAGCTTGGGTGAGCTTCTGAAAGACTCCAACCCCCTGGTTCGCCGGAACGCCGCCCTTTCCCTGGTCCGTTTCGGCGACGGCCGGGGACGGCCCGAGTTGCGGTCCATGCTCCGGCCCTGGGTGGTGGAGAGTCCCCAGGCGGGACGGCTCCGGCTTCTGGTGGAAGCGGATGACGAAGTCCGAAGCGGCTCCCCGGTGGCGGAGGTCGAACAGGGGGAGGTGTCCGTTGCGGTCCTGGTCCCCGTTTCCGGTACCGCGGCGAATCTGGCCGAGGAAGGACAGGAGGTCGATGCGGGCGCCGAATTGATGGTCTTGTTGCCGGATCCGGTGTATCTCTGGGAGGCGCTTCGGGCTCTCTACCTGGTGGGAACGAACGAGGATCTGGAGCTGATCGAACCCTATCTGGGCGCCGGCGAGGAGAACGAGAGCATTCGCAGCCAGGCGCGCCTGACTTGTGAAGCCATACTCAAGAGATCGGTCGAGCGAGTGGAAGAGATTTCAGAGAGGGGGCCGGGGGATCAGTAGGGCAGCGACCCGTGACTGCCTTCGTAGCTCTTGAGCGCCACCATGTCGATGGCGTCCCAAGGACATCCGTCCAGGAAGGTCCCTTCCGGGCCCTTGCTGGTGCAGAGCTTGCAACCGATGCAGAGCAGGGGATCGACCTCGATCCGGCCGAAGGGCGGATGGTCGTCGTCCGGGATCCAGATCATGCAGTTCTCGATGGGGCAGTAGTCCACGCAGGCTGGAGAGCCGGAGCAGCCGGTGCAGCAGTCGTTGATGACGGCAACCAGCGCCGGCTTCCGCTTCCGCTTGTCGTTGCGCTTGACGGTGCTGCTGTCTTTCAGAACGTCGACTTGCATTTCGAAACCATTATCTCATTTGGCCGCGCGCCGTTTCAACGGCCGGCGGCGTTTCACCGGCCGGCGGCGCTTCACCCTGGGCCTGCGCTTGGGCCTGGGAGGAGGCGCCACGTCGGGACCGAACCAGGAGACTTCGTAGTCGGGAAATGCCGTCTTGAAGGTCTGGGCCAGGGATTCCCGGTCCGGGTCCGCGCCGTACGCCGTGTTCTTGCCGAACAGAGTGAGCGTTCCGTAGTAGGGATTGCGGGCCAGCGACCCTCCGCCCTGAACCGTGAACTCTCCGCCCGCCTCCAGGAAACCCGCGTCCTCCAGGTCGTCCCGGGTCCAGCGGATCAGGGCCTCTTCGCTGTCCACGCCGGAACTGATGTAGTTGGAGGCCCGGGCGATCCTCTTGGTCGCCCCCTCCAACTGCAGGGAGAAGACCAGGTACTGGAAGACGACGCCGTCGCCCAGCAACTCCACGTCCCGGATCTGCTCCAGCGCCATGGCAAATCGTCCTAAATGGCGATCATTGCGATCGCCATGCCGGCCAGGAGCAACACGACCCCACCCCGGTGCGCCAGGGTGGCGAGACGGCCGGTTCTGCTCGACCAGCCCACCACGGTCATGATCAACGTGCCCGCCAACAAGAGTCCCAAACTCAACCAGATCACTTCGGTTCCTCTCCCGTTCCGTTCGCCCAATTGGTATAGATCTTTCCGCCCCAATTGTCAAAAAAAGCTCCCGTAAAGAACGCCGCGCCAGGGTGGCGGGACCGGCCGGCGAGAAGCACCGGAGGCGGCTACCCGGCCCGTTTGGCGCGGCGCTTGCGGCGAACGGCGCGGGGGCGAATCGGGACCTGGTGTTTGGGCTTAGGCTGAACGACATTGGTGTCCTGCTGATACCGGGCCTTCATCGCTGCGTAGACCTGATTCCAGCAGGAGGAACAGGTGTCCAGGTGCATGAGAAATTCCAGCTTGTCATCCAGGTTCAGGGTGTTGCCCAGGAAGCCCGAGATCCGCTTCCGTTCGCACCCGCCAAAGGTGTACATGATCGTCTCCTATTGTTGTTGGTGAAAGTCGGCGGAAAGTCGCCTTTGTCTTGCGGTTCAACAACAAAGACAGCATTTGGACCCGATTGGTTTCAAACAATTTTTCAGGCGGAGCGGCGAGCCGGGACAAATTGCACGCGGAAAACGGGGTCTGATATCGTGAGCCGGCCATGATCAACGCCACCCAGATCCGAAAAGGAATGATCATCATCCATCTGAACGAGCCCCACCGGGTGCGGGAGTCCAAACACCGGGCGCCCGGCAAGGGAGCCGCTTTTGTCCGGGTCCTGCTGAAGAATCTGCGGACCGGAGCTTCCTATGAGCATCGCTTCGCTTCCGGCGACGCGGTGGACCGGGCGACGCTGGACCAACGGGAGATGGAGTTCCTCTACCGGGACGGGAATGTCTGCCATTTCATGGACACTGAGAACTACGAGCAGATCGGACTGGACCGCGAAGCGCTGGCCGAAAGCTGGGACTACCTCAAGGAGGGGCAGACCATCACGGTGGAGTTCTTCGACGGCAACCCCATCGGCGTGGAGCTACCTTCCACCGTCGAGCTGAGGGTGGTGGAGACGGAAGCCGAGTTGAAGGGAGCCACCGCCAGCAACTCGCCGAAACCGGCCAGGCTGGAGACGGGCGTCACGGTTCAGGTGCCGCCGTTCATCCGCGAGGGCGAGCTGATCCGCGTCGACCCCTCCCAGGGCCGCTACATCGAACGCGCCCGGTAGGAGGGGACTTTCCTGTCCCTCCTGACCGCCCCGGAGCGGCGCCTGAAAGACGCCGCTCCAGTCGGCGCGTAAAACACGCCGCTCCCGGCGCCTGAAAGACGCCGCTCCAGTCGGCGCGTAAAACACGCCGCTCCCGGCGCCTGAAAGGCGCCGCTCAAATCGGCGCGTAAAACACGCCGCTCCTACGCGACCGGGTCAGTCCTTCGGAGTAAATTGGTCCCGTGGGAGAGGTTGTCATTTGTCATGGACCCGCCGCGCGGGACCGGTCGCGGCGGCTGCTTGAGGAGCGCCTTCGGAAGTCCCGGGGCCGCCCGCCCGAGTTTCTCTACGTCGTCGCCTCCCGCTGGCGACATCGACAGTTGGCGCGGGAGTTTCTGAAGGCTAACCCCTGCAGCTTCGAAATCCCGGTCCTCACGTTTCAGGACTTGGTCGCCACCCTCTTCCGGGAGATCGGGTCCGGCCGGAGAGTGGTCTCGGAGACCGGACGAAGATGTCTGCTGGAGGCGGTCCTGGAGGAGCAGCTCCAAGCACCCGGTGGGAGCGGCGAAGAGCCGGGGGTTTCCCTGTCCGAGGCCGGGGCCTGGGTGGCGACGCTCAAGAGCCGGGGCCTGACCAGCGAACCGCTGATTCGTCTTCATCTCCAGCGGGAGGACCGCGACCCGGAGGAAGCGAGCCGGCTGATCCGGATCTTCCTCGCCTACCAGAAAAAGCTGGAAGAGCAGGGATGGGAAGACGCGGCGGGAGTCCGCCTGAGCCTTTATGAGGCTCTGCTGACCGGTTCTCTGGACTGTCGCAAGCGTTTTCCCCGCGTCGGAGAGCTCCTCTTCGAGGGGCTCGTCGCCCGGACGCCGGTGGAGAAGGGCCTGGTTCGCCTGCTGGCGGATCAGGTGGGGAAGGCCGTCTTCTCGTTGGACCTGGAGTCCCCTGACGAAGAAACGCGGCCCTTCACGCTTCCGGTGTCCTCGGTCAGAGAGTGCTGGGAGGGAACGAACCCGGCGTGGCGTTTCCAGGCCGCGGACGAGGCGGCTGCCCATGTCCGCTTCTGCCGGCCGACGCACCGGGAAGCGGAGGTCCGGACGGTGGCCCGGGAAATTCGGGAGCTCAAGACCCGGGAGCCCCGGCTCCGGTGGTCCCGGGTGGGCGTCGTCTGCCCCCGCGACGAGAGCTACCTGCTGCTCTTGAGGGAGACCTTCGCCCGGCTGGAGGTCCCCTGGCTGAACCTGCATGGAGACGCTGTCGCATCCACCAACGCCTTCCGAGTCCTGAGCGGATACGTGGAGCTGTTGTGGCGCGACTTTCGGCGGGACGACCTGTTCGATTTCCTCTCGTCCCCGTGGGCCCATCCGGATGGGCTTTCGCCGGATCGAGTAGGGCGCCTGGAACAACTGGCCTGTCAAGGCGGCTTTCGGGGCGGCGGGGAGATGTGGACGGATGCGTTCCCGAAGTGGATCGAGCGGAAACGGTCCCGGTCGCCGGAAGAATCGGATTCGGTCCTGCGGGATTGCGCGGAGGCTTTGGGGGAATGGATCCGGAAGCTCCAAGCCGACTCGGAGCGGCTCCGAACGGCCGCGGAGTGGGTCTCCCTGTTGGCCGGCCGGTTGGGCCCGCTCCTTCGTGCGCCGGAGGGCCCCGGGGACTGGGGGAGAACCGAAGGCCGGGCCTTGGTCCGTCTCCAGGCGAACCTCCAGGAAGCCGCCCTGCTGTGGGGAGATTGTCCTCTCAGTCTCGCACGCTTCCGCTCCCTGCTTCGCCGGCAGGTTTCCCGGATCCGAATTTCCCCCGCCCTGGATCGGGACGCCGTGGTGGTGGGAAGCGCCCGTCACTTGCAGGAGTGCGAGTTCCGGCATCTCTTCTGGCTCGATTTCTCGGAAGGCCGGGTCCCCTCCCGTCGTCCGGCGCCGTTTTCCGAGACGGCGGTCCGACAGTCGGAAGAACTCTCGATCTATCGCGGTCTCTGCCGCCGGAGCCGGGAATCGGTGCTTCTGTCCTCGCCCCGGCATGCCGACAACGGTCCGGTGCTGCCCAGCCATGTTCTGGAGTACCTGGACTGCCGGGAGGAAATCATCCCCCCTGCGGAGGAGCCCCGGGGATCGGCGGCATCTACCGCGAAAGGCGAGAACGTCCTCCGCGGAGTCCGGGCGCTGACCCTGAGGCGGTCGGGCCGCCCCAACGCCTTCGCCGGCGTTCTCGACCGGACCGAGGTCCTGGACCGGATGCGCCGGCGCCACTTTCCGGCCGGGATGGACCTCTCTCCGGAGCGGCTGGAAGAGTACGGACGGTGCGGATTCCGGTTCTTTGTCCGGACAATACTCGGGGCCGAATCGCCTCCGCCGTCTGATCCGGAGCCGGTTCGGGAACAGCATCGGCTGGTACGAAGAATTCTGTCCCGCTATTCGAAGGACGCCGCCGCGAGCCGCCCTCTCGATCTCGACGACGGACGGCGCCGTATGGCAGGCATCGTCCGGGAAGAACTGGAGCGGTTGAGACAGGTTTTGCCCGTGGACGGAGGGTTGCGCCGGGAGCAGATGCGGACGTGGCTCATGGACGGACTGGAAGACTCGAACCCTCCTGGGTTGCTGATGCGTTTCCTGGAAGAGGAGCGGGAGCGGGAAGCCGGCTTGGAGATCCATTCCGCGGAGACCTCCCTGGGGCCCCTCGTGCTGGGCCGGCTTCCCGGCGGTGCGGGGTCCGGTGACGGGCCGGCGCGGCCGGTTCGCCTGAGGGGAATTCTGGACCGGATCGAAAGGACTCCCGAGGGCTTTCAACTGGTGTCCTACGTGACCGGACACCGGAATCGCCTGCGCGGGATCAGGGAGGGCTGGGGTTTTCGCCTCCCGTTGTCCCTGCTCCTGGTCCACTCCTATCTGGGCAAGGCGGCGGCCGGCGGCTTCTACCATGCCGGACTGCCCGGATACCTGCAGTGGCGGCCGTTGCGGAAACCGGGGAGCAGGGCGCCGGCGGAGGACCTGGAGCAACTGATGGATCGTTATCGGGAAGAGGCTATGCGGGCCTCCCGAAGAATCGATTCCGGAGCCTTTCCCGTGACCATACACAGGCCCGCGGCGGCCGGTTGCGACCACTGCAGCTACAGTCGGGTCTGCCGGCGGGACGAGGCTCAGGCCGGAGGGGCTCCGGCATGAGTTCGGCCGTTTCCGCACCCGTCGCCGGGAGAACCGGCGCGAGCCCGTCCCGAAACCAGGAAGCCGACCCGGGGGTGGGATACGATGAATCTCAGCGTCAGGCTCTGGATCTCTCTGTCCACATGGTGGTGTCCGCGGCGGCCGGGTCGGGAAAGACCCGGGTTCTGGTGGGCCGCTACCTGCGCATACTGGAGCATCACGGACACCAACCGCACCGGATCGTCGCCATCACCTTCACCGAGGAGGCGGCTTCCCAAATGGCTGCGCGCATCCGGGAAGGGGTTCTGGCCGGAATTTCTTCAGCTCCGTCCCCGGAGGCGAAATGTTCCTGGGAACAGGCGCTGGAGGCCTTGGGAGACGCTCCCATCACCACGCTGCACGGCTTCTGCCTGAGGATTCTCAGGGAACACGGCAGCCGGATCGGCCTCGATCCCGGTTTCAGCGTTCTGAACGGAGGGGATCAGCGGTTGCTGCTGGACCGGTGTCTCCAGGAGCTCCTCGACTCCTGGTCCCGCACCCGGCTACCCGCGTTCGCGACGCTGCTTCGATATCTGCCGTACCGGAGAATCGAGGGAGTCCTGGCCGAACTGGTCCAGAGGCGGAATCACCTGGCGGCCCGCTCGTCTCTCGACCAGGGAGAGATCCTGCGCCGCCTGTACCGGCGGGAGACGGCGCACTTCCTGGCGCGGTCGGAGGTGTGGGCCCGGCTGCGTCGCCTTCTGGAGCGGGTGCCGAAACGGCTCTTGATCCGGAACGATTCCTTCGCCCGGAAATGCGTCCGGCAGCGGGAACTCTTTCGCGCTCGCCACTCGCTGGACGAAAAGGAGTTCCTGGTCCGATTCGAGGAATCTCTGCGCCTGGTGGCGCGGCCTTCCAAAGCCTGGAGGGACTGGGAACATCGAGCCGGCCTGGTGAAGTGCTGGAAGGCGCTCAAAGAGGAATTCGGCCGTTATCCGCTGCGGATCTCCCGCCCGTCCGATGAATCCGGTTTCGACGGCGACGCCCACTTCGAAAAGGCGACGCTGGCGCTGGAGGAACTGGCCGGCCTGGTTCTGGATCGCTATCGGTCGGAGAAGGAACAGGACGCGCTGCTGGATTTCGAGGATCTTCTGGCGCTGGCTCGTTCGTTGATCCGCTTGCCGGAAATTCGCAGAAGTCTGCGGCGCCGGCACCGATTTTTTCTGGTGGACGAATTTCAGGACACCAACCGCCTGCAATGGGAGATTCTCAAGCCGCTCGTGGGCGCCGGCGCGAATCTCTTCGCCGTCGGCGACGACAAGCAGTCCATCTACCGCTTCCGGGATGCGGACGTGGCGGTATTTCGAGCGGTTCGGAGGTGGGTCCGGAAGCGGGGCCGCCTCGTCGAGCTGCGCCGGAACTACCGCTCTCACTCCAGCCTGGTGAGTTTCAGCAACCGGGTCTTCCGGAAGTTGATGCAACCGGGGTTGGACTACGAAGCTGTTCACCAGGAGATGAACCCCGTCCGGCAGGAATCCGCCGCCGCGGACCCGGGTGTCCGCGGATTGCTCTACGAAAAACTCCCGCCGGGCTACGCCACCGAGGCCGAAGTGGCGGCGGAGGCGGCCAGGGAACTGCTGTCGGAAGGGTTCCAGGCCCGGGAAATCGCCGTCCTGCTCCGGAACCGCAACCGGCTCCGGGAGTTCGAGAACGCTTTCTGCCGCTGGGATCTGCCCTTTTCCGCCCGCGGGGGGAACCGGCTGCACGATCAGCCGGAGGTCGTGGACCTGACGAATCTGCTCGGTTTTCTGGATGATCCCGGGAGGGACCTGGAACTGTTGGGGGTGCTCCGGAGTCCGCTGTTCAGTTTCTCGGACGAGGACCTTCTGCTCCTGTCGCTGCAGGCGGGGTCCGGAATCTGGGAAAAGCTTCGATCCGCCCAGTCTCCTGCGGGGACCTTGCCCCGGCATTGGATCTTCGCTCGGGAATCGTTGGACGCGTGGCTCCAGGCGCCTTACCAGGGACCGGCCGCCATTCTGTCTCGAGCGATCGCGGAGACCGGCTACGATGAGATCATGGCGGCCGGGGGCCGGGGAGATCTGGCCCACACCAGTATCCACCGGTTGTTGGAACTGGCTCGAAGATTCGAAATCGGCCATGGTCCCTCGCGGCGCACGTTTCTCCGCCACTTGGAGGGGCTTCGCCGGCTCGGAGCCCAGGAAGGAGGATTCGCGGAAGGGGAGCCGGACCGGATTCGGGTGCACACCATCCACGGAGCCAAGGGCCTGCAATATCCGGCGGTCATTCTGCCCGACCTGGGGGCGCCGCTCCTGGCCGGGATGAACGATCCGTTCTTTGGACAGACGGTGGGGAGGACGGCGAACCAGTATTGTTTCGGCCTCTCGATCCGCAACCCGGACCGGGGATATGAGCAGTACCGGCATCCTCACTATGAGATGTTGCGGCGGCTGGACCGGTATCGCCAGACGGCCGAGGAGAAACGGCTCCTCTACGTGGCCCTGACCCGGGCCCGCGAGAGGCTGGTTCTGGTCGGGAAGAAGTCGGGGAGGCCCTCCTACGCCCGCTGGTTGGAGGAAACGGACGCAGAGACGTTCATGACCCCGTTGACCCTCCGGCCTCTCGGCCGTTCCCGCAAACCGGCCAGCCGGGAGCCCACGGAGAACGAGCTCCCACCCATCGCCTCGACCCGGGATCTTTCCGGGGAGCCGGCTTTGGAGAGCCGGAGGCGGCGTCTCTCTACGAAGGACTCCAATTGGAGCAAGACCACCTGGACACCGACCGAGATCGTCTCCTACTATCGATGCCCCCGGAGCTTCTTCCATTCCCGGGTGGAGGGACGCGTGGAGGCGGCTTCGGGTTGGCGCGCGAGCCCCTCGGCGTTGGTGGGCTCCGCGGTGCACGAGCTGCTTGAGAACCTGGACGCGCCGGGAGATGAGGCGGAGGTGGAACGTTTCCTGGACCGGTGGCGGACGAGGCTTGGCTCCGTCTACTCGGCGGCGGAGATTCGACGGATGAGCCGGCGCATCGAGAAGAGCATCGAGGGTGTCCGGAAGAGCCGCCTGGCGGAACGTCTCGCTTCCGCCGGCCGGGTCTTCAGCGAGAAGCGATTCCATCTCGTGGAGCAGGGGCGCCTGGTGACGGGGATCATCGACAAGCTCTTTCAGGAGGGGAACGGCCGCTGGGTCGTCGTGGATTTCAAGACGACACCCCGGACTGAACCTGAAGCGAGCCGGGGGATCGTCGAGAAGGGCTACCGGCTCCAGGTCCAACTCTACCTTTGGGCCGTGTCGCGGGTGTTGGAAACCACGAACCTGGCGGGGCGCCTCCTGTTCACGGAGGCTGGAACTCTGCGGCCGGTGGCCTTCGACGCCGGAGTCGTGGCCCGATGCCGGAACCTGGTCGGTGGACTGCCCCGGACTCCGGATCCGCGCGGTTTTCCCCGGACCCGGATCGCCGAAACGTGTTCCGGATGCGGCTTCCTGTCCGGGGGTGTGTGCCCGGGGGCGGCGAGGCCCGATCCGGATTGAAGGGTGAGCAGTGATGCAACGGGAACAGTTGGAGGTGGACGTTCTCTTCGTCGGTGCGGGACCGGCGTGCCTGAGTGCGGCGTTTCACCTGTCGCGCCTGGTGAGCCGCCACGACCGTGAAGTGGAAGCGGGGACCCGGCCGGGTCCGCCCCTGGGTGAGCTGCTCCTGCTGGTGGTGGAGAAGGGCAAGGAGATCGGGTCGCACGCCCTGAGCGGCGCCATCGTGGACCCCAGGGCATTTGGCGCTCTGCTTCAGGACCTTCCCGGCACTAAACCGCCGCTGGACTCACCGGTGCGGAAAGAGGATGTCCTGTTCCTCACCAAGAGGAAGCATTTCCGGCTTCCCGTGATCCCGCCGCCGCTGCACAACGAAGGCTACCACGTGGCCTCGCTGGGCAAGCTGGTGAAGTGGCTGGCCGCTCTTTGCCAGGATCATGGAGTCGAGGTCTACCCCGAATTCCCGGCGGTGAAGCTGCTCCTGGACGGGGACCGGGTGGTGGGGGCCCGGATGGGAGACCGGGGACTGGACGCCGAGGGACGGCCCAGAGCGCACTTCGAGCCGGGAACCGACGTATTGGCCAAGATCACGGTGCTGGGCGAAGGTCCCAGAGGCACGTTGACCCGACAGGCGGAGGAGCAGCTTGGACTGGACCGTGAAGGCGGCCCGCAACTCTATTCGCTGGGTGTGAAGGAGGTCTGGCAGGTCCCGGGCATCGAGCCGGGACGGGTCTGGCACACGCTGGGCTACCCGACAGGAACCCGGGAGTTCGGCGGCGGCTTCATCTACACCCTGACGCGGGAGCAGGTCCACGTGGGGTTCGTGGTGGGGCTGGACTCGCGGGACCCGCGCGAAGACGCTCACCGCCTGCTTCAGGAATACAAGCGGCATCCCTTCGTGCGCCGGCTTCTGGAAGGAGGCCGGGTGGTCTCCTACGGCGCCAAGGCCATTCCCGAGGGGGGCTACCACTCCATGCCGCGTCCCTACGCCGACGGACTGCTCCTGGTGGGAGATTCGGCCGGTTTCCTCAATCCCGCCCGGTTGAAGGGGATCCACCTGGCCATCGAGTCGGGAATGATGGCGGCCGAGGCGGCGTTCGAGGCCCTGGCGGCGCGCGACTGTTCGGCAAACCGGCTGAAGCGGTACCGTGAGTTGTTCGAAGCCAGCGAGGCCCGGGAGGAGCTCCATCGGGCGCGCAATTTCCGGCAGGCATTCCAGCGAGGGTTCTGGACCGGAGTCCTCTACAACGGCTTGCAGACGCTGACCGGCCTGGGGTGGGGCGGCGTCTGGAAGACGGTGCCGGGCCACGAGCGCATGGCCAAGATGGACGGTTCAGCGGAAACCGGAGAGGCGCCGTTTCACGGGGACGGCGAACTGACCTTCGACAAGCTCTCAGACGTCTACCTCTCGGACACGGCGCACGAGGAGGACCAGCCGAGCCACCTGAAGATCTCGGACCTGGACCTCTGCCGGGACCGGTGCCGAGAGGAGTACGGCAATCCCTGCCGGCATTTCTGCCCGGCGGGCGTCTACGAGATGGTGCAGGACGGGGACCGGCCCAGGTTGCAGGTCAATTTCACCAACTGCGTCCACTGCAAGACCTGCGACATCCTGGACCCCTACCAGGTGATCCTGTGGACCCCTCCCGAAGGCGGAGGCGGACCCGACTACAAGAACATGTGAGGGTGGCCGCGAATGAGGGCGCCCACAAGGGGGTGTCCCTACCCGGCGCCTTTTCTCAGGCGAAGAGCGGCTTCGACGCCGAGCCAGAGCGACAAGGCCAGGATGATTCCCCCCACGACCAGCAGCAGGTGGGCTCCCGAATTCCAGAAATCGGCCATCTTGTAGGACATGGCCACCAGGGTGGTGACCAGCATGAACAGCATGGGGACGCCGGTAAACCAGTACGGGCGCCGGCGGTGCATCAGGTACAGCGTCACCGTCAGCAGGGTGAGTCCCGCCAGGACCTGATTCGTGGTCCCGAACAGTTGCCAGAGCGCCAGGCCGGCAGCCTTTCCGTCCACTCGATAGAAGGCGAAAAATCCGATGGTGACGACCGCCCCGAGAGAGGCAATGTAGCGGTTCGAGAGAATCCCGATTCCCAGGGTTTCGCCGATCTCGCTGATGTTGAAGCGGAGCAGCCGGGTGGCCGAATCCAGGGTGGTGAGGGCGAACGAGATGGCGATGAGGGCGACGAAGGCCTTGGACAGTTCCAGGGGGATGCCCAGTTGGCTCATGAAGAGGGCGGACCCGTCGATGAACGCCTTCATGTTCGGTCCCAGGCCCAGGGCCGTGTCCCAGGTCTGGTAGTGGGCCATCCAGAGATCGCGCGTGAGGAACCCTGCCGTGCAGGCCAGCACGGAGACGAGTCCCAGCAGGGATTCTCCGATCATCCCCCCATAGCCGATGAAGGTGGCGTCGGTCTCCCGGTTGATCTGCTTCGCCGTGGTCCCCGAAGAGACGAGTCCGTGGAATCCCGAAACGGCTCCGCAGGCGATGACGATGAAGACGAAGGGGAAGATGGGGGGAGCTCCGGGCGGATGAGTCTGAACGGCCGGCGCCGCGAACTCGGGGCCGAGCCAGAAAAACCCGGTGTAGATCAGGAACAATCCCAGGTACAGAAGCAGTGAGTTGATGTAGTCCCGGGGTTGCAGCAGCGACCAGACCGGCAACACGGATGCGGCCAGGCTGTAGACCAGCAGGATCACGCTCCACTGCCCCAGGCTCAGATCGGGGCTGGGAAGCTCGACACCCATCCAGACGCTCAGCAGGGTCACGGCGAAGGCGACGGCGGTGGCCTTCCTGATGGACGCGTTCCGCTTGTACACGAGCCAGCCCACGATCAGGGCGACCACCATGAGGGTTCCGCTGGGATAGACGGCCTGAGGGTTGTACTGCGTGGTCAGGAGCGTGGCCGAGACGTGGACGAAGACTCCCATGGCCAGGCCGATGAGGAAGAAGATGATGATGTGGAACAGGCTCTTGGCCCGGGGACCCACGATGTCCTCGGCCACCTTTCCCACCGACATGCCCTTGGCGCGCATGGAGATCACCAGTGCGCTGAAGTCGTGGACCGCTCCGATGAAGAGCGTGCCCAGAACCACCCAGAGCATGGCCGGGACCCATCCCCAGATCACCGCGATGGCGGGGCCCAGCATGGGAGAGAGGCCGGCGATGGAGGCGTAGTGATGTCCGAACAGCACCCACCGGTTCGCCGGGACGTAGTCCACTCCGTCGTTCAGCTCATGGGCGGGCGTGGTGGCCTTCGGGTCCAGCCGGAAGATCCGGCGGCCCAGGTACTTGCCGTAGAACTTGAAGCCGATCAGGTAGAGGCAGAAACAAAGCAGGGCGGCGAGGATCGGGCTCATGGGAACGGTCTCCTGTGGGATCAATACCAGCGATCGACGCGGCGGGTGTTCCACTCCTGCAGATAGCGTTGGTGGGCCGGCGTGTCCGGGTAACGCTCGTTGGGCCCGTAGGGGAATCGGCTCATGCCGTGAAAAGGCAGCGGACCGACAGTGTCGGGAGAGGCCGAGTGGAGATCCATGTCCTTGCCGAACCCATCCACGTACACCAGAAAATCCCTCACCCATCCTTCGGGAGGAGGGGGAATCCGGTCCAGATCGAAGAATGCCTCGATCTCATCTCCGGCCCGGGTGGCCACGAACATGTCGTCCCGTTCGAGCAGCAGCGGACTCACCTCGCCGAACCGCGTGTAGTTGCCGATGTGCGCCTTCCAGGGAGCCGTGGGGAGGATCTGGCTGCGGTCATAACCCAGGAGCGGTTTCCCGATCCCGGCCGGAAACCCCAGGTAATGAAGATCGGCTCGTTGGGGACGGAGCCGGTAAGTCCTGAAGTCTCGCCGGGGCGGACTCGCGTCCACCCGAATCCGGTCCCAGTGGATCCGCATGTTGGTTCGAATCCGAACCTTCCGGCTGTCGCTCAGGAACTTGCCCGAGAGATCGACGGTCATGGGCTTGGGAAGGCCCGCCGGAAATCCCATGCGCTCGATGACGGTCACCCAGACGCCGTTCGCATCCTGAACCTGGAGCACCGGGGGACTCAGGCTCAGACCCGCCTGGGACGCCGCCAGGTTGCTGGTGCTGTCCGCATAGTCGATCCAGGCGTCCAGCAGGAGGCGGCTGTTCTCTCCCGAAACCGGGCCCAGATCCAGGATCAGGTCATGCGATTCGGCATAACCCTTGAAGGGCAAGTTGCGAAACAGGTCCGGGTATTCGCCGTCCAGTTTGCTGAGGGCCGGCAGAAGATCCCGTCCCCTGCCGTCCGTGGCCGAAAGCGGCGGCCTCGGATCGGAAAAGGTCAGGATTCGAAAGCCGGCATAGGGAGGCCCCGGAAGCAGCTTCTCGTCCGGGTAGATCTCGTAGTCTTCCGGATGATCCACCACCACCACCTCGAGTTGGTCGAACAGGATCAACTCTTCCAACTGGTTGTTCAGGGTGATCGCCAACCGTCCGTCCTTCAGACCCACCTGGCTCCGGTTCAGTTTCACGTATTCGTCGGTGTCGGGATAGTTGAAGGTCCCCGGCGCCAGCAGGTAACCGTAGGCGCTCCCTCCCAGGAAATCGGTCTGAAAGACGTAGCGCTCGCCGTTCCAGACGTAGAGGATGGGGCAGCTCGTCCCCTTGCGGTCCAGCTCCTGGATCTCCAGAGCCTGGTTCACCTGCTGATTCAGTTCCGACTGCAGGACCCCGCCGGGCCACAGCAGCCGGACGATGTCGATGCCCTGCCGGCGTCCCAGTCCGAAGTGCAGGGTGGCCGAGTTCTGGCTCAGAAAGCCGTAGCCGCCGCGCACCTCCCCTTTCTGCAGGAGGCGGCCGCTGCGGACCTCGACCTTGGTTCCGATGCCGCTGCGGTTGCTGTTGGTCCCGCGGGCGGTCACCGAGACCCAATGGTGGCGGTTGCCTCCCTGGTTTTGCAGCAGCAGGGGAGGACCTCCGTTCACGTTTGCGACTAGGTCCAGGTCTCCGTCCCGGTCGTAGTCGGCGGCGCTCACGCCCCGCACCGGGAGGCCGCGGAATTCATCGAGGCGCGCCTGCCGGCTCACGTCCCGGAAACGGCCCCGGTGGTTGGCCAGCAGGTGGAAATTTCGGCGCGGATCCTCCCCGCTCGAGGTGAACAGGGGAGCCGAGACGAGCAGGAGGTCCCGGTCGCCGTCGTTGTCGAAGTCCAGAAGGTGGGCCGTATGCACCTGACCCGGAATTTTCCAATTTTCCGGCATCCAGTCTTGGCGGCGAGCGTACCGGCGGTTCCTCGCTTTCTTGGTCCAGAGGTCGATGTCGGAGCCGGACAGCGCGGGAAGCACCAGGTCCAGGACGCCCCGGTGCGCCAGGTCTCCGATTCCGACGCCGACGCCTTCACCGGCGCCGGTGACGCCGGCTGCTTCGGCCAGATCCACAAACGTTCCGTCCCGCTGATTGCTGAAGAGCTGGTTCGGGGCGCCGCGATTGACGAAAAGGAAGTCGATGTCCCTTCGGTTGTCGAAGTCCGTGCAGACGGAAGACCAGGTCTGCCGCTGCTCCCCGGCCAGGCCCGAGGATTCGCTGACATCGGTGAAGGTGCCGTCGGAGTTGTTGCGGAACAGGGAGTTGTTCGCTCCCGGAAAATCCTGGGGAAACCGGGTTCCTGGCTTGAGGCTCTCGGGAGGCGCCGTGAGGTTGGTCACCAGGAGGTCCAGGTCTCCGTCGTGGTCGTAGTCGACGAACGCACCCCCGCTCCCCCAGGCAGGGTCGCCGACCCCCGCCTGCTCCGTCACGTCCAGGAAGCGGCCGCCCCCTTCATTCCTGTAGAGCACGTTGGGTCCGTAGTTGATGAGGTAGAGGTCCAGGTCCCGGTCGTTGTCGTAGTCGCCCCAGACGCCGTGCATGGTCCGGCCCTTCCATTCGAGCCCCGACTCCCGGCTCGTCTCCTGAAACGTGCCGTCTCCCCGGTTTCGAAAGAGGGAGCTCCGGCTTCCTCCCGGTCCGGCGTTGGCCAGGAACAGGTCGTCGTGGCCATCTCCATCGTAATCGCCGAAGGAACTTCCCGATCCGACCCAGGGGACCAGCCCGTCCTCCAGTTCCTGGACCGACGACACCTCGGACACGGCCTTCCCCGGGCCCTCATGTCGAAAGCTCAGGCCCGCGGCCGCTCCGTTTTCCCGGAATCGAACCACGAACTCCTCCCGGCTCTCGGCGGGTGGTTGGGGAAGGTAGTCGTCGAGGTCCTCCAGCACCAGGGCATAGCGTCCCTGCTCCAGGTATTGGAGTCCCAGAGTCGTGGCTCCGAACATGCCCTGGAGGGTTCGAAACCTCTCCATCTCCACGCGGCCTTCCTCCGCCTGGCCGCTACGGGTCAGAGCGATGGCCAGATTGTAGTGAGCCGAAGCGTTGTACGGCTCCAGGGAGAGGACCCTTCGGAAGTGGCCGATGGCTTCCTCGTAGCGGCGGCCGCGGGAACTCAGCAATCCCAGGTAGTACTGGGTGGACGGATCCTGGGGGTCCTGGCGGGCGACCTGGCCGAACGCCTCCGCCGCCTTCGCGGCCTGGTCCTGGTTCCGATAGATGAGGCCCATCATGTAGTGGGACTGGATCTGCCCCGGATCCAATTCCAAGGCCGTCCGGAAGGATCGGGCGGCTTCCTCGTGGAGTTGCTGATTGAACAGCGCGACCCCCAGGTTCACGTGGCCGGGCACGAAATTCGGGTCCAGTTCCAGGAGACGGGAAAATTCATTGCCGGCGGCCTTGTAGTCGAGTTGTTCCATGAAGGCCACGCCCCGGCTGTTGAGCCGCAGGAGTTCCGTCACCTCAGCCGAATCGCTCCGGGGGGGCAACCCGAACAGGGTCCAAAGGACGACACCGGCGAGGAAGGGAGTCAGAATCAGACGCACCATGGTTCAGGACTGCCCGTGGAAGGAAAAGACGTACTCTTTGAAACCGTTTCGAAGCCTGAAGGAGCTGAACAGCCCGAAGTGGGGCATCATCCGGTTCAGGTCCGCCCGGTGATATTGAGGCGAAGAGCGCAGCAGCGAGGAGATGTACTCGTAGCGCAGCCGCTCCGCGTCGATGATCTGGAATCGGATCGGTTTCTCGGGAATGTACCGGTTCGTGGAAATCATGCAGAACAGCAGCGTCCCCGGATGGCAAAAGCGGTCCAGGTGCCTGATCAGGGCGGCGAGCTCAAGCTCTTCCAGGTAGTTGAACAGGTCCCAGCCCAGGATGAGGTCGAAACGGGTCTCCTCTCCGTAGGGGAGAAGGTAGCCGAAGACGGCATCATAGGAACGGGACTCGCGGGGATCGAAGAAGTCGAAGGAGGACAAGGTCTCGTAGAGGTCTTCGATATCGATATGCAGGGAGCGAGCGCGCCGGGACAGGAATTCGAGATTCGAAGCGTGAGCCGTCCCCAGGTCCAAAACGCTCAATCTCCGGAGGTCCCGAATCTGATTGTAGGCGATGTTGAAGCCGACGGAGGAGTGAACTTCGGCTTCCGGAAGAGTCGGTTCCGGAGCGGACCTGGGCTCAGGATTGCGGAGAAGGGACCACCGCATCACGCCTTTGGAAAGGGAGATGCGGTCTCAGTGGAGATGGCGGCTTCGGCAACGACTCCCGGTGAAGCCGGCGCAGCATTCTCGGTCGAGCCTGCGTCTTGGGATTCTCGGCCGTCAACCGCCGACGACTCCGGGTCGTCGGCATCGTCGCCCATGTCGATGCTGCCCTTGAACCGGCAACCCTCTTCCAGAACGACTTGGGGAGCGATGAGGTTTCCACGCACGCTTCCGGTTCCCCGCAGGACGATCTTCTCTTCACCCTGGATGGTTCCTTCAACGTACCCCTCGATGCTGATCAACTTGGCGAACATGTCCGCCTTGATCCGTCCCTCCCGGCCCACGGTGACACTCTGGTTGGCGAGCGACAACTTTCCTTCAATCCGGCCATTGACCAACAGGTCCTGTCCTCCACTCACCTCCCCGTGGATGACGATGGCCGTTCCGATGACGGCCCTTTCCTTCAGCCGTTCGACGGGGTCCCGCTGGACGGGATTTCGTGGGACAGACGCAGGTTGGATCCGGTCCACGGCAGGGATAGAAGGTTCAGGCGAATCTTTTTTCCACATAATCGCGCTCCAAGATCGATTAATTGTCTCTTTTATAGGCTATTGCGCCGCAAGTCAACCGGCCTGGCCGCTAGTTCCGCCGCTCGGAGGGCGCTACAATGCCGAAAAATCAGCCCATGAAATCGGTTGAAAATAGAGTCGGTGATCTGACGAGAGAATTCTTCGCCTACCATCCCGATTATCGGTTGTGCAACACCCTGGCCGTCAACGTCGAGAATGGCGTGACGAGCTACGGAGATGCGCTGTCCGCCATGTCCAGCAAGGCGCGGGCCGCCGAGTTGAATCGCGAGGCCATCGAAGAGAAGCTGAACCTCCGGAGTGTCAACGTCCAGGGCCGGACAGTGCGAATCAGCGAACTCTCCCTGGGAGAGATCCTGCGCCTGGATCGCGAAACCTGCGGGACCGTGGTGGACTTCTACTTCAAGCATCCCTATGCCCATGGCCGGACCAGAAAGTCGCGATGGTGGCCGAGGTGGTTTCGGACTCTCTTTCTCTCCACCATTCTGGGACACGCCAAGAGGAATGGAGTCGAACTGGACTACGGCGCCTGCTTCGAGATCTTGAGGCTGTTGTGACCGGCGGGGATGGAAAGCCGTGAAGCGGACCCGGGTGGCGATTCTCCTGTTGCCGTTCGTCTTTCTGGGAGCTCTCTTCGTTCTCAGATCCTACCGGCTCGACCTGGTCCATACGGTCGTCCTGGAGGGTCTGCTGGAACGGGCGCCGGAAGAGACCCCCCGTCAACCGATCATCGATGCCTTCGAGAATGCGCGCCGCCAAGCCTTGGAAACGGACCGGGCCGAAGTCTACTTGGAACAGCTCTTCAGGATTTCCCGCCGCCTGGAGAAGATCCAACACGTGGACGACGAGCAGGTCGCCCAGATGCTTCAAATCTTAGGGCAATGAGCGGCTTTTCCTCTCTCCCCGGCCGCCGCGAGACCGGCGGCATGCACCCCCGGCCAAATGCCGCGACGACTTTTGCCGCGGGCTGCTAATCTATAGGCGTGTTGTGTCCGCGTTGCCGTACCCGGAGCCGTGGGAACTTCTGTCAAAATTGCGGTTGGACGCCTGAAGCGCGACAGCGGTCCATTACGTTCCAATCCGAGTCTGTCTATTCATCCCAAGGCCGAACCGCCCATGACGTGTCCGCCGGCCGCGGCGCCGGGAGTGGTTCCGTCGGGGGAACCCCCCCGGGATTTCGGCCTGAGAGAACCGGCCAGGCTGACAACAGGCGGATCATTCGCGTCGCCGGGAGGCCGCGATCCGGAACTCCGTCCAGAATCCATCGCCAGCAGAAGCTGAAGCTGGAGACTCTGCCTCCCCCCTCTCCAGTCGAAGAGGCGCCCGAGCCCGCGGTCACGGTGACCAGCCTGCCGAGGGAGATCCTCCTGTCGCGGATACTGGCTGCGATCCTGGACCTTTCGTTGGCGGGCGCGATCGGTTTTTCTTTCTGTCTTCTGGCCTCCCGGACACTGAGCCTGGACTTCTTCTCGCTTGCGTCGTTCCGGCTCGGAGTTGCCTGCACCACCGGGATCTACGTCTTCACTTCCTTCTTCTTTCTCCTGGGCGCCGGACAGACGCCGGGAATGTATTTCACGCGCCTGAGGCTCGTGAGCGAAAATCAGCAGGAGTCGGTATCCGTGTGGGCCGTCGCACTGTGGATTTTTCTCTATCCGCCGGCGACTTTGACCTTGGTGGGACTCTTGTGGGGACTCGTCGATCCTTGGAGGCGGTGCATCCACGATCGTCTGAGCGGCACCCGGGTGGTCTCTTCGGTCGAGCCGGTCAGCGCTCCACTTCCCGAATGAACTGATTCACCAGCGGCCGCAGGCGGGGGCGGCAGCGGTACTCGACATCGGGGTCGGAAAGAAACACCTCGATGACGACGATCATGGCCGGAATCGGGTCCTTCGAATCCGTGTCCGAAAATGGGTTGGCGGCCAGGAACTCCAATTCCTGACGAAAGTCGCTCCGTTGCAGAAACCTCTGCAGCGGAAACTGTTTCAGGACCAGACCCAGGATTTTGCAGAATGCCGGGAAACGATCCTCGTAGAGCAGGAGGGGGACCAGGTGCTGGCTGTCCTCCAGAGATTCGCCGTCGCGAGCCGAATCGAGCAGTCTTCGCAGTTCACCCGGTGAAGCGGCCGAACGGCGCCGCCCGATGAACAGGAAGATGCCCAGGGCGATCAGGGCAAGGGCGAAGATGAGCAGCAGTACGGGGTAGCTGAGAAGCGCCTGTTGCACGTTTCATCCGCCAAGCCGGCATCAACCGCAGGTGTGATGCCGGCTATTCTACCGGATTGCGGATGAGGTGGATTCCCTCCGAAAGGGTGCCGGCGAGAAGCTCTCCCGAATTGGAGAGATGCAAGGTCGTGATGCGTGGCCCGGAGGGGCCTCGATCGAAAGTGTGCCAGCTTTCGCCCCCGTCGGGACTGGCATACAGGTGCCCCAGGAGGGAGTCGCTGGCGAAGACGGGATGGTTCGGTCCGCGCGCGCCGACCGAAAGGGCGGAGACGTTCAGAGGCTGAATTCCATCGGCCCGTACCCATTCGTCTCCGTTCCGGTTGCTGACGAAGACGCCATTGCTGGTCCCGCAAAACAGGCGCGTTGCAGACCGGCCGACGATGTTCACCCGGACCGCCGGCAGCCCGGGGGGCGGAAGCAGCCAGGTCTCTCCGCCGTCGCGCGATCGAAACAGGCCGGAATCGGTCCCGGCAAACAGGGTCGCCGTCGGGAAGTCATACAGCAGGGACTGCACTCCGCCGATATCGTCTGAGATCTCCTTTTTTTCCAGCGTGCCGGCCTCCAGGTCCAAATGGAAGACTCCCTGAGGCGTGGCCAGGAAGAGACCCGTCTCCTTTCGGTTCGAAAACGACAGGTCGAGGACGGGCAATGGGGAGACCTCCCCGACCGGCTGCCAAGGGGTCTCGCCGGGAACTCCCACGAAGACGCCGGTCCCCGTCCCCAGAAACACCTTGGAAGAGAGCCGCGAGGGACGGATTGCCCGGATCGAGTCCGCGCTTCCGTCCAGACCTTCGTTGAATGCGCTCAACTTCCAGCTTTTTCCCTTCAGGGTGAAGAAACCGCCGTAGTCGCGGTCCAGGACGACGCTGGCGTAATACACGTGGGAACGGCGCGGATCGGACTCCAGAGCGCCGATCTGGCGGTGAACGAATCCCCGGTTGGATGGGGAGAAGGTGGCGCCCCCGTCGTCGGAGCGGAGGATGCCGGCGTCGTCGGAACCGACCAGGATCACCGCAGGCCGTTGGGGATGCACGGCCACGGCGTTCAGCACGACCCCGGAGATCAACTGTTTCCAGGATTTGCCGGCGTCTCTGGTGACGAACAGGCCCTTGGTGGTTCCGGCGTAAAGGGTTGCCGGGTCGGAGGGATCCATCTGGAGCGCGCGGGTTCTCCTCGCCTCTTTGGGCAGTCCGTTCTTCAACCTGGACCACTTCACGCCGCCATTGTCCGACTTGTAGATTCCGGAGCAGGCGCCCGCGTAGATGGTGTCCGGTTTGCCCGGTTCCACGACCATGGCGAAAAGGTCGCTGTCATCGGCCATTCCCTGGTGGATCGCGACCCACTTGCGGCCCAGGTCGGCGGTCTTCCACGCCAAGTGGAAAGTGCCCACGAAAAGAGTCGGCGGGTTCTGGTCATCGAAGGCCAAAGAGTCGACGTTGTGGAGACTCCTGTAACCTCGCGTGATCCGGTCCCAGGTCTTGCCCCGGTCACGGCTCAGCAGCACCCCCTCCAAGATCCCGATGGCGATGATGGACGGGTCCGACGGCGCGATGGCCATGGCGCGGATGGTGCTGTCGTAACGGCCCAGGGAGATCCGCTCCCACTCCAAGCCCCCGTTTTCGGAACGGAACAGTTGTCCGCGGGCGGCTTTCAGTTCCCAAGCGGCGGCATAGAGCGTGGCCGGATCCGAGGGGTCGAAGGCCAGGTTGTCCACCACGAGATCCCTGCGTCCCAAGCCCGGATCGATTCGGGACCAGTCCAGTCCCGTGTTGCGCGAGACGTAGATCTGACCGTCGCTGGTGCCCAGATAGAAGGTGCCGGGATTTCCGGGATGGACGGCCAGAGAACGCACGTCTCCCCCGAAGGGGCCCAGGACGACGGAATCCGCGTTGCCGGTCAGGGACGAATTCACCATTGCCAGGGTGAACCAGCAGATGAGAAACGTCCGGCTGCGCGCCCGCCAAATCCTCCCGGAATCGTTCATGGTGCGTATTCTACTCTGTTCGTCCGTTGTGAAGAACTCCGCAGTGTTCGTTTCCGCCGCGGCGTGCAAGCCCGGGATCCAGGGAAGCATCGCCCAGGCAACTTCTTCTCTCAATTCCCCCGGCCCGGTTCCTTCTCTACCCGGATTTCCACCGTGCAAGAGGAGGTGTTCTCCGAATCGCTCAGCTCCGCGGAGATGGTGTAGACGCCTGCCTCCAGTCCCGTGGAGTCGAACCGGGCCGAATTACCCTGCAGCGATACGGCGCCGCCGCTGGCAATCCAGGCAATGCTCAGGAGGTCGTCGTCCGGATCCGCGGCGTGGACCTGTATTTTGGTCCACTCCCCTGACTTGACCGTTTGCCGGCGCGGATGGCAGCGGATGACGGGAGGACGGTTGATCTTTCGCTGAATGACCAGTTGGGCCGTCCAGCCATGTCTTCCGGCGTCCGGCACGCCGAGCCGGCCCGGGTCCGCGCCGCCGATGTTCAGACCGTATCCGGCCGAGAGTTGGAACCAGCGCCGGGAGAGGAGCCTCATTCCCAGGTGCAGTTCAAGAAGCGCCTCGAATCGGGAACCGCCGAAGCGGGTTCCGGCCAGCTCGGCCACGAACGTGGCCTCGCGACCCAGTGGGAAGTCCAGTCCCAGTCCGTAGTCGAACTGGTGTCCGGGGATCTCATCCGGTTCGTCCCCGGAGTAGAGGAAACCTCCGTTGACGGTGAGTCCTGCCAGGTCGGAGATCTGATGCGAGATGAGAACATCCAGTCCCAGTCCCGGCCCCGGTGGAGCCAGTGCGGAGAAGGCGGCTGGAAAACCGGTCGAAGTGGAGACTCGCACTTTGGGCTGGAGGGCGAGTCCCAGGGGATGTTCATGGCCGGGCGGCGACAGATTCAGCTTCAATCCGGCCCACAGGTCTCCGGAGAACGCCGCGGACGGAGGTCCCGGATGGCCGGAATTGGCGGGCAGCGCCAGGCTGTCGCCCGAGATGCGGGTGTCGGCGAGGACGCCCGCGGGATGCGAGCCCAACCACTTCCGCGCCTCCCAGGAGAGGAACCCCTCCAGGTGGTCGCGAATTCCCAGGGTGAACGAGACGGGAAAGTGGGTGATTCGGGCTTGCCCGGCCAGCCTGTGGATCCGGGCGTGATGAAGTCCCAGGCTGAATTCACCGGTTCGCAGGGTCTCGGGGGTAGCCAGGTTGAAGAGTCCGGTCGGCCCTTTCCAACTGGGACGCAACTGTTTGACTCTGTTGCGTCCGGCGGCAGCGGCCGTATCGGGGAGCAGGATCACGAACCCCAAAGCGGCCAGCGTGGCGCATCTACCCATACTTGCAAATGTCGATCGGGACGTTTCCCTGGTGCTCCGGAATCGTTGGAGACGGCGCATGCCGACGAGTCCCGGCGAGTCGTTCCTGCCAGGTTCCGGCGTCCTTCCGAACGCCGTCTCAGTTGACGTTGGTGTCGTTCAAGTCAGCGTAGTCGTCGAAGTCATCGTCCTCGCCGTCGTAATCTTCAACGTCGCCGGTGGCGTCTTCGTCCTCGAATTCGTCGTACGGATCGTCTTCCTGCGCCAGGATGCTTGCAGTCATCGGTCGAGCCTCCAGCGCGATTATCCGCCGCCCGCCCGACCCAGTTCAACTGGCCAATCGGCAGAATTTTCCCCATCATTCTGATGGTTCGGGAGAATCAGGCATGTAGGGGTATCTCTTGTGGGTGAGGACCAGGCATGTCGGGGCACTCCTTGTGTGGGTGCCCTCTTCGCTTCAAACTGGTTCATGCCGCCAGGAAGACGGCGACCACAAGGGTCGCCCCTGCCAGCCGAATCTTTGCTCTTTTCTCGTCCGTAGTAGAGTGGTTTCGAAATGAGATCCGCGGGTGCGCTCCTGGAGGTGGTTGCGGTGGCTGTGGGCGGCCTGGTCCTGGCATCGCCGGCGATCAGGTTCCTGGGCTTGTCCGCCCAGGATATCTACGGAGACGTGCCGCATCTGGTCCTCTACCTGGTGCTGGAGACGTCGTTGACGTTGGGCATCATTCTGGTCCTGTTGTGGACCGGCGGCCGCCGCCTCCGCGACTTGGGATGGGTCAAACGGGGTTGGTGGAAGGAGTCGTTTGCCGGGGTGTCGGTCGTGCCTCTCCTCTTCGGCGCCACTATTCTGGTGGGATTCCTCTTCCGGATCTTTCTTCCGCAGTACGTCTCCGAATCG
This sequence comes from Acidobacteriota bacterium, assembly GCA_965116695.1. Classification (GTDB taxonomy): domain Bacteria; phylum Acidobacteriota; class UBA6911; order RPQK01; family JAJDTT01; genus JAJDTT01. The sequence continues at coordinate 3,287,471 of OZ220706.1, read as the reverse complement.
AATCCGCTGTTGGAGATGATCCAGGACGAGACCGACCTGGGATTGCTGCTGTTCAGCAGCGTCCTTGTCGGCGGGATCAAGGAAGAGGTTCAGAGGGCCTTCATCCTGGTCCACTTCCGAAACCATCTCGGAGGCGCGGTTCCGGGATTGATCCTCTGGAGCGTTTTCTTCGGAGCCGGGCATTCCTTCCAAGGCGTCGATTTCGCCGTGGCCGCCGGTGTCCTGGGGCTGCTCTTCGGTCTTCTCTACCTGTGGAGAGGACATCTGGCCGCGCCCATCGTGGCCCATGCCCTCTATGACGTGGTCACCCTTTTGATCTTCTGGGGATTGCTTCGCTCGTGATCCTGTTCTGAAGCGGGTTTAACCTGTCGAGAGCCAGCCGCGCCGCCTTCTGTTCGGCCCGTTTCTTCGACGTGCCCCGGGCCCGGGCCAACACCCGATTCAGACCTCGAACCTCGATCTGAAAGATCTTGGAATGCTGCGGACCCGACTCCCGGATCACCACGTAGCTCGGTTCTTGTCCTCCCAGCACGTGCAGGTGCTCCTGGAGCCTGGACTTGTAGTTTCCCAGTTCGAGTTCGTTCCGGGCATCCTGCTTGAGATGATCTCGAAACTGGTGCAACACGAAGGACCGCGCCGCCTCCAGTCCGCCGTCCAGATAGATGGCGGCGATGACACTCTCGAAAGCGTCGGCCAGTATGGTCTTTCGCCTTCGCCCTCCCGTCTTCTCTTCGTTGGGGCTCAGCCTGAGATAACGTCCAAGGCCCAAACGCCCGGAAAGGGTGGCCAACTCGGACTTGGAGACGAGAAAGGAACGGGTTTTGGACAAATCTCCTTCGGGCCGGTCCGGATTGCCGAGGTACAGCGACTCACTGATGATCAGTTCCAGAACCGAGTCCCCGAGAAACTCGAGAGATTCGTAGTGCTGTCCCGGCGTTCCCGCGTCGTGAGCGAAGGAGCGGTGGGTGAGGGCCCGTTCCAGAACACGTAACCGGTGAAAACGATGGCCCAGGCGGCCCTGCAGACTCTTGAGATCGTTTCGGTAGGAGGATGGCTGACGGCGGGCAGGAGATCGGATCCAGGCCCGGAAGCGGGCCGGGAGGCCGGACCATAAAAGAAGGATTCTTTTCAAGTATCGACCCGGAATACAGTTTCGATCTCGTCCGAAAGGGACCGAACCGACGTCAAGGATTCTCTGTCGGAGGAGCCTCTCCAACGTCCGGAAGGATGAACTGCTGCATCTCCTGATTCTGGAGTTCTTGAAGCGCCGCTTCCTTGGCGGCCTTTTGCTGCATCAGGTACTCACGCTGCTGGTTGATGAGTTCCTCGATGCCATCCGTCTTCTTGTGAATGAAGGTGTAGAGCTGATCGAGCTGCTCCCGTGCGATCTCGGCCGTCATTCCGCCGGTGGCTGCCGCGCGGGCATAGGCTTCCAGGGCTTTCTCCGCATTCCGTTGTCCGAGGTACGCCCGCCCCATGCGCAGATAGGCTCGATCGTGGTCCGGTTCCAATTCGACCACCTTGGTGAAATGCTCGACACAACTGTTCAGGTGCTGGGCCTTGGTCGAGCCGCTCTTCATGGATTGATGCAGATTCGCCAATCCCAGGGCGTAGTAGCCGTCCGCCTCCAGGCGCTCTTTCTGGCGGGTCCATTCCACCAGGCTCATCTGTCCGGGCTGTTCTGCAACTGCGGCGCCATCCAGACCCTGTTGCGCTCTGGCCAAAGCCTTCTGAACCTCGCCCCTTTCCGCGTATCCCACGGCCAGCTCGATCAGCAGAACGTAACTGGAGGGCAACTCCGCGACGGCCTTCTCGCCGTGATCGACGAACTTCTCGTACTCATTCTGCTGCTGGAAGTAGAGCGCCAGGAGCTGGTGGGCCAATGGCGTCAGCCCACTCTTCGGATGAAACTCCAGGAAGTCCATGGCCAGTTCGGCCTTCTGCTGCAGGTCTTCGGTCTGATCGATGGCCGTCCACGCGTCGAACTCCTCCTTGGTCTGGGCTTGGCCCACGACCCTGACCGGCTCGGGCGGAGCCACCAGGGGTTCGTCTTCGTCCAGGAGGAACCCTTCGTCTTGCTGTCCCTGGTTCTGGTTCTGAGCAGCGGCCCAATCTCCAGTGGAGAACAGACCTAGGAGAGCAACAGCGGCGAGTACCTGTTTCATTCTTTTTCTCCGAATTCCATGAAAAAAAGGACACCCCGATCAGGAGGCTGGACAGTCATTGTGGCACAAAAGGCCAGTGAATTCACGGAAGGAAAGGTGTTGGAACGCCCCTGGCGGGTGCCCTCTTGAATCACTCCGCCGGTTCTTCCGACCCCAGCGCTTCGATCAGTTCGGCGGCTTCTTTCTTGGCCCCCTTCAGATCCCCTTCCAGGGCCAGGACTTGCTGAAAACGTTTCCGGGCCTCCGCCATGGATCCCCGGGACGCCAGGATGCGGCCCATGCGGACCAGGGACAAACCGCGGACCCACACGGGGGCTCTCGAGCTGGAGACGCTCTCGTAGTATGCGAACGCCCGCTGCAGGTCTCCCCTCTGAGCCGAGACTTGAGCCATGTAGAAGAGGCCGTTGGTGTTTCCGGGATCCTCCCGGAGGAGTTCTTCCAGGTGCTGCTCCGCCTCATGGAACTGCTTCTGAGCCATCAGTCTGCCGGCCTCGTTGAGGAGCGAAATGATGCGGTTTTTCCGCTCCACCCGCTGCCGTTCGCGTGCTTGGGCTTCCTGCAGTTTCCTGGCTTCTTCAGCGAGCGATTCCTCCATGGCCGCGACGGCGGATTCCGCCTCCTTCAGGTTGTCCTCGTCCAGGTCCTGGAGGAGCAGCTCGGCGTAGGCCGGAAACGAAAGCAACCCGCTGCGTTCATATTCGATCAACTGCCGGTAAAAGGAGGGGAGAGCCACCAGGCCCTGTCGAAAGAATTCCACGATCTCCCGTTTGGGGTCGTCAGGCGGATGCATCCTCAGGATCAGGCTTTCGATCATGGACTCGGCCAGGATGATCAGAACCCGGTCCCGGTATTCCGGCTTCAGTTGGGGCTGCTTGTTGGCCAGCCGCAAGAGGTTCGCATCCTCGTCCATCCGGGCCACGAATTTCTCGATCAGGGGATCGATGAGGACGTGGAGGTACTCGTGCTGGAGGGCGACGTAGTTCTCCTCGGGGTCGTCCGCGGGCCCCACGACGACATAGTAGATCCGTTCCAGGTTCCGCGCATTCACGGTGTCCTTGGCGTTGAGGAGGTCGGGAATGAAGATGATGGTCCGATCCAGGACTCTCCGGGGACCGATCCGGAAGTAGCGGAGCGTCTGATGGATCAGTTTCTCGAGCACGGGACGGTAACGTTCGACTTCGTGTTCGTAGCGCTTGAGGTGGCCGGTCCACAGATCGGCAATGCCGGCCGGCGCGTAGAGTTCCCGCACCAGATCGGCAAAACCTCGCAAGGGAACGATGTCCGCCGGGAGGTGGTCGGTCTCTTCCGGGAAGGCCAGTTCCGGGACGTCCGAAAGGAGAAGCGCCAGGGAGATGTAGTCGGCGCTCTCCCGGCCCTCGTCCCGGTATCGGCGGTGGGATTCGTAGTAGGTCTGCAGACGAAGGACCAGATCGGGATCGAGACCCTCCAGATGCCGGCGCACCGCTTGCCGCTCCTTCGAGAGCGTTTTCCCGGATCTCTCGTAGTCGAATCCGGCGGCGTTGAGTGCGGCCATGACGGCGAACACGCGGGCGTCGTTCTTGAACGTGATGTTGACCAGATCTTCCAGTTCAGGCTGTGAATTCCCAGGCGCCGGCTGCGGATCCACCACGGGGGTCTCCTCGCCCCGGACCGGCGGCGAAAAAAGCAGATACAGGGTGAAGAATCCGATTGCTCTCATGGTGCGCCGACCATCGTAATGCACAGCCCCACGCAGGGGCACCCCTTGTGTGCGCCCGCTTCGATTTTCCGCATAGTGCACAGCCCGACGCAGGGGCGCCCCTTGTGGGTGCCCTCTTCGATCTTCCGCCCACGCCCCCTTCAAGGTCTTCACATCAAGGCAGCGAGGGACGATTGGCCGGAGGCAGGATGTCAACGCTGGCGACCGAAATGGTCGAAACCGTTGACCTGGTCCGTCCGGAGGACCTCGTCCGGGCCGGCGGCGCGGAAGGATCCGATTTGCCGCCAGCCGGGCAGGTGCGCCGGGTACTCGCTTCGGAGGCGTTCCAACCGGTCGCCGGGAATAGCGGCCAGAAGGGCATAGTCCTCCCCTCCCGTCAAAGCAGCCTCTTCGGAGATGTGGACGGTCAATCCGGGTGCGAGCGGGATCGGTGAACCAGGCTCGAAGCACAGACCACTGTCACCGGACAGGCGTTGGAGGTCAATACGCAATCCGTCGCTCACGTCGATCATGGCGCTGGCAAATCCGTTGCGGCGAAGCCAGTCCCCTGCCTGGATCTGCGGGGTGGGAAGGAAATGGGCTCTCAGACAGCGCCGGCGGAGGGAATCGCCTGCCCATGCGGCCAGATCCTCCTCTGTCCGGATGGCCGCCAGTCCGGCCGGGTCCTCGCGCTTCAGGAGACTCAATCCGGCTGCGGAGAGGCCCACGTCCCCAACCAGAACCACGGCGTCGCCTTCGGTGGCCGTGGACCGGTACACGGGCTCTCCGCTTTCCAGGTGTCCCCAGATGGTGACGCCGACGTGGACGGAAGGTCCCCGGGAAAGGTCTCCCCCCACCAGGGGTGTCCGCCATCGCCGCACCTCCTCCAGAAAGCCGTCCATGAACGAGCGGAAGAATCCGCCGGCCAGGCCGGCCGGAAGAGTCAGGGTGAGGAGACAGGCCGTCGGCACGGCTCCCATGGCGGCCAGGTCGCTCAGATTGACCAGCAGCGCCTTGCGTCCCAGGAAGTAGGGGTGCATCCAGCGCCGCCGGAAGTGGACGCCTTCCACCAGGACGTCGGTGCTCACCACCAGCCGGGAATGCGGCGTGGGATCCAATACCGCGCAATCGTCTCCGACTCCCTTGAGGACAAAGGGAGACTCGTCCTGTTTCCGATTCCGAATCCACTGGATCAACTCAGATTCGGTCATGGCAAGTTCTCCGCACGTCTGCGTTCCCGGCGTTGCGATTATATTAGGAACGCTGCCGCGATTCCCCGGATGACCGGGCCGACGGAGGGAACGAACGGACATGAGAGATTGCGTCATTGCCTGTGCCATGAAGAAGGAGTCGAAGATCCTCAGGGAGCGGCTGGGGACCGGGTGCACGCACTTGGTGACCGGCCTGGGAATGAACCGAACGCGAGCGACTCTTGAATCCTATCTTCGCGCGCGGCGCCCCTCGATCCTGGTCTTTACCGGCACGGCCGGGCAACTGGATCCCGGGTTGAAGATGGGCGACGTCGTCTTCCCGAGGCGCTGGTGTCTGCAGACTGGAGAATGCTTCGAGTCCGATCCGGCATTGGTGGCTTTCCTCAGGAAAAACCGGGTGCGAATCTCCGGCGCCGGAGTCACGGTGCGAATTCCGGTCATCAAGAAGCAGGATCGGGAGCGCTTGCACCGGAGCCGGGGTGCTTCCATCTGCGACATGGAGAGTGCCGCCGTGCTGGAGACGGCCCGGAGCCATGGAGTGCCCGCCGTGGCTCCCAAAGTCGTTTCCGACACGGCGGAAACGGGAATCCTGGGATTCCGCAGGGAGTTCGAGACCAACGTGGTCCGGCTGAGCGAGTATCTGGACGGCCTTCTGCGGATCGTCGCCGAGTTCAATCCGGATGCCGGCTGAGATGAAAGAAGGTTTCCCGATTCCCCTTCCGGCCGTGGACCGGTGAGGGAAACTCCGCCTTCAGTTGGAATTCGGAGAAGGAGACGAACCGCTTGAAGCGGTTCAGGATCTCCCGCCGTTTCTCCGGATTCCGGATCACGCCCCCGGCCTCGACTTCGCCCTGGAAAGCTTCGAACTGGGGTTTGACCAATAGCAGGAGCTCCAGTTCGGGAAACAGCTCCAGACGGGGGAGAATGAGGCGAAGTGAGATGAAGGACAGGTCTGCCGTCGCCAGCTCCGGCGTTCGAGGCAGATGGCCGGGTGTGAGAAAGCGGGCATTGATTCCTTCCAGCACTGCGACGCGAGGATCCCGCCTCAGCTTCCAGTCCAACTGACCCTTGCCCACGTCCAGGGCGAACACCTCCCGGGCGCCGCGCTGGAGGAGGCAGTCGGTGAAGCCGCCCGTCGAGGCGCCCAGGTCCAGACAGACCCGGTTTCGAACCCGAATCCGGAGTGCGGTCAGCGCGGCCTCCAACTTGAAGCCGCCGCGGGACACGTAACGGCGTGGATCGTTGCGCAGCCGGATCCGTTCTCCGGCCGCCACCAGCGTTCCCGGTTTGTCCAGGCGTTGCCCGCCCAGGAAAACCCGGCCGCTCAGGACCAGGGCGGCGGCGGTTCTGACATCGGCCGCCATCCTTTCGGACACGAGCAGTTCGTCGAGGCGGATTTTTTTCGTCATGTCTTTGGCGGCCCGGCGGGCGACGTGGGTCCGATCCGGTTCGCCGTCAATAGCGCCGGCTGGAGATGAAGGCCGCGATTCCGATGAGCATCCTGGCCCTGGAGCCCAGGAATGAGACTTCGCGCGTCGCCTGCCGCACCAGCCGGTCCGCGATCTCGTGGCTCCTGCGGACCCCCAGCAGGGCGGGGTAGGTGGCCTTCTCCAACAGAGCATCCTTCTGCGAGCCCTTGCCCAATTCCTCTCGGGAGCCCTCCACATCCAGGAGATCGTCCACGATCTGGAAGCAGAGGCCGACCTGCCGGGCGTAGGCGCTCAACCTTTGACGGGCGCTTCGGGGGGCCCTGCAGAGGAGGGCGGCAGCCGACACGGAGGCCTCGATCAGGGCGCCCGTCTTGCAGGAGTGAATGTACCGGACTTCCTCTTCGGTATAGGCCTTGCCCTGTGAGACCAGGTCCATGACCTGGCCGCCGATCAGGCCGGTGGAGGTGCCGATGGCGCGGCAGAGATGAGTAATGACCTGAAGCTTGACCGAATCGGGAACCGCCGCTCCCGGCATCTTCGCCAGGAGCTGGAAGGCCAGGGTCATCAAGCCGTTCCCGGCCAGAATCGCGATGCCCTCCCCGAATTTCCTGTGGGACGTCGGCAGCCCCCGCCGGTAGTCGTCGTCGTCCATGGCGGGAAGATCGTCGTGAATCAGGGAGTAGGTGTGGATCAGCTCCAGGGCGCAGGCCAGTTGCAGCGAGGTCTCTTCGTCCCCGTCCAGGGCTTCCGCCGTCGCCAGAGCGAGCGCCGGACGGACCCGCTTGCCCCCGGCGAAAAGGCTGTAGCGCATGGCCTCGTGGACGATCCCGGGATAGGTGTCCGCAGGCGGCATCAGGCTCTCCAACCTGGCGTCGACTCGTCGCTGCAGGAGTCGGAGATGATTCCTCACCTCCGCCGAGTCCGCATGGTCTCCCGCCGGGGGTTGCATTACTCTTCTTCCTGACCGGTAAGTTGGAAGGGACCCGATTCCAGGTCACCCTCCTCGTTCCTGGTCAGAATCTCCACTTTGCGCTCCGCCTCCTTCAAGACGCGCGCGCAGTAACGGGACACTCGAACCCCCTCTTCAAAGAGCTTCAGAGCCTCTTCCAAAGCGAGATCTCCCTCCTCCAGGTCTCCGACGATCTTCTCCAAGCGGGACAAAGCCCCTTCGAACTCCCTATATTTCACGTTCGTCCTCGCGTCTGGCCGTGAAGCTGCCGCGCCCGGTTCGGACCTTGATCCGTTCGCCGTGCAGAACCTGAGCGGCTTCCCGGACCACGTGTCCGGCGCCGGTCGTGATTATAGCGTAGCCTCGTTCCAGCACCGCCAACGGCGAGTAGGCCTGAAGGCGTCCCGCGGTTTCTCCCAGGCCGTGCTTCAACTCCTTGAGGTAAAGGTCCATCCGATGTTCGAGGGCGGTGCTCGATTGCTCCACCCGGGCGCCAATGGGCGCCAGGAACGCGGGGAGCGCCTTCCGGAATCTCCCCTGGAGCTCGTCCAGGCGTTGCAGGAAGAATTTGAGGCGAGTCTCCGCGTCGACGAATCCGCGGCTGGCGGTGAGAATGCGCAGCCGTTCCTGTTTCTTGTGGAGAAGCAGCGACATGGCCTGCAGGGCTCGCTTTTCCAGGTGTCCGGTTCTTTGAGCGAGATCCTCCCGGGCCGCGGAGACCGTTTCGGCCGCGGCCGACGGGGTCGCAGCTCTCACGTCGGCGACGAAGTCCGCGATGGTGAAGTCGGTCTCGTGACCGACGGCCGAGATCACCGGGACGCGGGATTCGAAGATGGTTCTGGCCAGAGCCTCGTCGTTGAACGCCCAGAGGTCCTCCACCGAACCGCCGCCGCGCGCGATGATGATGGCGTCCACGTCTCCCCGCCGGGCCAGCTCCCGAATGCCTTCGGCGATTTGCGGTGGAGCCGCGGGTCCCTGGACGGTGGCCGGATAGATGAGGACGCCGACCCGGTCGTTCCGCTCCTGGAGGACGCGGAGAATGTCCCGTACGGCTGCACCGCTGGGAGAGGTCACCACGCCGACCTTGGCGGGGAACAACGGGAGTCTCAGCTTGCGGGCGGGGTCGAAAAGACCCTCCTTGCCGAGCCGTTCCTTGAGCTGTTCGAAGGCCAACTGGAGCGCGCCGCGGCCCAAGGGCTCCAGGTGGCTCACCATCAGTTGGACCTGGCCCCTGGGGGCGTACACCGAGATCGAGCCCCGGGCCAGGAGTTCCATGCCGTCTTCGGGTCGAAACTTCAGGTAGCGGCGCCGCATCCGGAAACAGACGGCGGGGATTTGCGCTTCCGAGTCCTTGAGGGTGAAGTAGAGGTGGCCGGACGGGGGACTTCTCAGGTTGGAGACCTCGCCCTGGACCCAGACGTCGCGGAACCCGGTCTCCAATCGGGACTTGATCCGGTAGACGATCTGCGAAACGGACAGGATCCGGCGTTCTCCCAACTCTCCCAACTTTCCCGAAAAGTCGAGCTTTTTCATCCGAATCCGGGCCGGTTCCCGCCGGCGCGACTACCTTAGCACCCTGGGGGGCTATTCGTGGGACGGGCGGGTGGAGCGGCGACTTTCTAGTCGCCGGTTGGATCGGCGTCTTTCAGGCGCCCGGTCGTTCCTGCTGCTGCGTTGAGGTGTACAGGGGGGACTCCGTCCCCCCTAAGCCCCCCCTGTCGGCGACAAGAAAGTCGCCGCTCCCCGCGACAAGAAAGTCGCCGCTCCCGGCGACAGGAAAGTCGCCGCTCCTTTATGATGGCGCCATGGCTTGGTTCAAGCGGGAAAAGAGGCCTTTTCGGGCGCTGCCGGAGGAAGATCGCCGGGTTCGCGCCGAGGGGGTCTTCACCAAGTGTCCCGATTGCGGCAGCATCATCTGGAACAAGGAATTGGCGGAGAACTTCCTGGTCTGCCCCCGCTGCAGCCACCATTTCAAGATCGGCGCCCGGAAGCGCCTGGAACTGCTCCTGGACGATGCCGAATATGAAGAATTCGCTGCCGGGATTCGTTCCTCCGACCCGCTCGAATTCGAGGACAGGAAGAACTACCGCGATCGAATCGAGGCGTCCCGCCGCTCGACCGGCCTCAACGAGGCGGTCATCTGCGCGGAAGGCTCACTGCGGGGCCATCGGGTCGTGTGCGCCGCCATGGAATACAGCTTCATCGGCGGATCCATGGGATCGGTCGTCGGCGAGAAGATCACCTTGGCGGTGGAGCGCTCCCTGGAGCGGAAAATCCCCCTGATCATCGTTTCCGCCAGCGGCGGCGCACGCATGATGGAAGGGGTGCTCTCGCTGATGCAGATGGCCAAGATCAGTTCCGCCCTCTCCCACCTGGACCGGGAAGGACTTCCCTACATCTCGCTCCTGACGGATCCCACCACCGGGGGAGTCACGGCCAGTTTCGCCATGCTGGGAGACTTGAATCTGGCTGAGCCCAAGGCTCTCATCGGATTCGCCGGCCCCCGGGTCATCGAACAGACGATCCGGCAGCGGCTGCCCGAGGGGTTCCAGAGAAGCGAGTTCCTCCTGGAGCATGGCATGTTGGATGCCGTGGTCCAAAGGAAGGACCTGAGAGCGTTCATCGGAGACTGGCTGGTCTTCATGAACCATGCTCCGAGCCGGTGAGGGCCGCCCGCGAGGCGCACGCCCCGCTCACTGACGTCGGCAAGATGGATTACAGCGAGTGCCTCGCCTATCTTCGGAGGCTGGGGGACGAGGTGCTCACCATGCGTCTCGGTCTGAAGCCCTTTCGAGCCCTTTTGGGGCAGTTGGACCATCCTCATCGCAGATTCCCTTCGGTCGTGGTCGCCGGGACCAACGGCAAGGGGTCCGTCACCCGGTTTCTGGGTTCCATCATGTCCTCCTGCGGCTGGAGGACCGCTGTCTTCACTTCGCCCCACGTCATTCGGCTGGAGGAGCGGATCGTGGTGGATGGGAAGCCGGTCTCCCGGCAGGAATTCGCCTTCTGCTTCAGCCAGGTGGCGGAGACCATCCGGCAAGCGGAATTGCAATTCCATCCCACCTATTTCGAGACCGTGACCGCGACGGCTTTCCAATGCTTCGCCCGCCGCCGCGTCGATCTGGCCATCCTGGAAGTGGGCATGGGCGGCCGGCTGGACAGCACCAACGCGGTGGACCCCCGGCTTTCCGTCATCACGCCTGTCGGGCTGGATCACCAGGCGCAGTTGGGGGACACGGTTGAGGCGATTGCGATCGAGAAGTCGGGGGTGCTCCGGCCCGCGACGCCGGTCCTCCTTTCTCCCCAAAGAGAGGAAGTGAGACGGGTCCTGGAAGAGCGGGCGGCCCGCGTGGGCGCGGAGGTTCACGATCTCGATCTGCCCGAATTGCGTGCCCTGGAGGAACGGCACGGCAGGTACTCCTTCTCCTTCCGGGGGGAGAATTACCGTCTGGGCATGCAGGGCAAGCATCAGATCGAGAATGCGGGCATGGCGATCCAGGCATCGGAAATCCTGGAACGCCTGGGGTTCGACCGCCATGGGGCCGGGATTCGGGAGGGCGTCGAAAAAGCGCGTTCCCTGGGAGTGCTGCAGAAGATCGAGGGTCGTCCGGCGGTTTACCTGGATGGGGGGCACAATCGAGACGCCGCCGCCAACCTGGCGGCGTTCCTCCGAGCCCACACCAGGCCGCCCCGGTCGCTGGTCTTCGGGATCATGCGGGACAAGGACATCGAGGTCGTGCTCGGGTTCCTGGCTCCGTTGTTCGAACGGATTTACTTCACATCATTCAAGTCGGCGAGGGTGGCGGCTCCCGGGCGTTTGAAGGACGCCTGTCCGCGCGGCGTCGCGGTCCCGGATCCCTTACATGCGCTGAGGCGGGCGCTGGAGGCGGGAGCGACGACGGTGGTGGCCGGATCCTTCTATCTGGTGGGCGAGATCCTGTCGGCGATCGGGGAAGGCCGAATCAACTGGGACCGTCCAGCTTCAACTCGAAGAGCAGGTCTCCCGTGGTGACGCTCGCGCCTTCGCGGACGTGGCAGGCGTGAATCGTCCCGGCGCCGGGAGCGCCGATCTGGTTCTGCATCTTCATGGCTTCGATCACCACCAGCCCCTCGCCGGCCTCGACCCGGTCCCCCGGCCGGCGCAGGATGCGGATCACCTTGCCCGGCATCTTGGCCCTCAGCGTCGAATCTCCGGCCTGGCCGGTAGTGGAGCCGCGGCGCCGGAGGCGGTCTCTCGGATCCAGGGCCTCGACGGGGGCGGTCCGGCCCAGCCAGGAGACGAGGATCTCTCCGCCGTCCCGCCACGAGGAGACTTCCTGAATCCGTCCGTCCAACTCCAGGAGCCAGCCCGCCGCGGTTCGGCCCAGGAGCCGGGCCTTCAAGGCCTGGGAGAATTCACCGGGTCCCTGAAGCCGGATCCTGAATTCCGGGACCCTGCCGCTCCCGGACCGGTCGATTTCGGCCCGGAACGATTGTTCCTGATATCGAAGATCCAGCTTCACGTCCGGGACCAACCTCCTCGCAGTCCGGAAAAGGGTCCCCGAGTCTTCCAGGCGCTGCCCGGAACGGCTGTGGGAGCCTTCTTCTCCCCCTCTTCCAGCATTCGGTGAATCGCGGCGGCCGCCAGCGGCACAGCCGGCTCATCGGCTTCTTCCCGGTGGCCGGGGAGGGCCGTCAACTCGTCCACCAGCCCCGTATCCAGGTCTCCCGCAACGAAGCGGGGGTCCTGCATCAGGGATCTGAAGAAGGGAATGGTGGTGGTTACGCCGGCAATCCGATATTCGTCCAGGGCCCGCCTCATTCGGCGCAGAGCATCCAGGCGGTTCGGGCCGTAGGTGATGAGCTTGCTGATCAGAGGGTCGTAGTGGACGGGAACCTCAACCCCCGCGTAGACGCCGGAATCCAGCCGGACTCCGGGGCCGCCCGGTTCCAGCAGATCGCGGATGCGTCCTGGCGCCGGCAGAAAATCGTTGCCCGGATCCTCCGCGTAGACGCGGCATTCGAGCGCGTGCCCCTGGATCCGGATCTCCTCCTGTTTCCGTCCCAGCGGTTCCCCGGCGGCGATTCGTATCTGCTCCGTGACCAGGTCGATGCCGGTGACCAGCTCGGTTACGGGATGCTCGACCTGGAGGCGCGTGTTCATTTCCAGAAAATAGAAGCGCCATCCCCGCTCGCCGTCCCGTTCCACCAGGAACTCCACGGTCCCGGCGTTGTAGTAGCCGGAGGCGCGTGCCACCGCCACGGCGGCCCTCCCCAGCTCGGCCCTCAGCTCGGGGGTGACCGCCGGTGAGGGAGCCTCTTCAACCAGCTTCTGGTGCCGGCGCTGAGTCGAGCACTCCCGCTCTCCCAGATGGATCAGGTTGCCGTGCCGGTCGCCCAGAATCTGCACTTCCACGTGGCGCGGCTGTCGGAGGTACTTCTCCAGGAACACCCTGGAGTCCTGGAATGAAGCATGGGCCTCGCTGCCGGCGATGCGCAGGGCCGCCTCCAGGTCCTCCTCGCGTGGAACCACACGGAGTCCCTTGCCGCCGCCACCTCCGCTGGCCTTGACCATGATGGGAAACCCGATCCGGCGGGCCGCCCGGACCGCCTCTTCCGGAGATCGAACCGGGTCCGGGGTTCCGGGAATCACCGGAACCTCCACCTCCTCCGCGATCCGGCGGCTGGCGATCTTGTCTCCCATGAGGCGCAGGGACGATACCGAGGGTCCGATGAAGACCAGGCCGGCGTCTTCGCACGCGCTTGCGAAGCGCGCGTTTTCCGAGAGGAACCCGTAACCCGGATGGATGGCGTCGGCTCCGGCCGCCTTGGCCGCGGCCAGCACCTTTTCCACCGAAAGGTAGCTTTGGCCGGCCCGGGCCTCTCCGATGAAATGGGCCTCCTCCGCCAACCGGACGTGGAGCGAGTCGAGATCCGCCTCCGAGTAGACGACCGCCGCCGGAAGCCCCAGGTCCCGGCAGGTCCGCAGGATTCGCACCGCGATCTCGCCCCGGTTGGCGATCAGCACCTTCTTGAACATGTCAGAGAGGGATGTTGCCGTGTTTCCTGGGTGGATTGGTGTCGCGCTTGTTGGCGCTCATCTCCAGGGCCCGGATCAGCTTGGGCCGGGTCTGGCTGGGTTCGATGATCTCGTCCACGTAGCCTCGCTCGGCGGCCACGTAAGGATTGGCGAACTTGTTTCGAAATTCCCTGGTCTTCCGAGACTTGAAGTCCGGAGGCTGCGATTCGTCCCTGAGCTCCCGCCGATAGAGGATCTCGACGGCCCCTTCCGGGCCCATGACGGCGATCTCGGCGGTGGGATAGGCGAAGTTCAGATCGGCGCGGATCTGCTTGGACGCCATGACGCAATAGGCGCCGCCGTAGGCTTTCCGCGTGATGAGGGTGATCTTGGGCACGGTGGCCTCGGCGAACGCGTACAACAGCTTGGCGCCGTGGCGGATGATCCCTCCATGCTCCTGGTCCACGCCCGGGAGAAACCCCGGCACGTCCTCGAAAACCACCAGCGGCAGGTTGAAGGCGTCGCAGAAACGGACGAACCGGGCCCCCTTGACCGACGAATCGATGTCCAGGGTTCCGGCCAGGATGGCGGGCTGATTGGCCACGACGCCGACGGGACGCCCGTCGAAGCGAGCGAAACCCACCACGATATTGGGGGCGAAGCCGGCGTGGACTTCGAAGAAGTAGCGGTCGTCCACCACGGTCCGAATGAGGTCCTTGATGTCGTAGGCCTGGTTCGGTTCGGCCGGGATCAGGCGATTCAGCTCCTCCGAGGTCCGGTCGGCCGGGTCCGAGGTCTCGAACCGGGGAGGATCGTCGACGTTGTTGGAGGGGAGAAAGGAGATCAGCTCTCGAATCCGGGCCAGGCACTCCTCCTCCGTGGGACTGGCGAAGTGGGCGACGCCGCTCACGTTGTTGTGCGCCGTCGCTCCCCCCAACTCCGATTTGGTCACCTCTTCATGAGTCACCGCCCGGATCACGTCGGGCCCCGTGATGAACATGTAGCTGGTCTTGTTCACCATGAAGATGAAGTCGGTGATGGCGGGAGAATAGACGGCGCCGCCCGCACAGGGACCCAGAATGGCGGAAATCTGCGGGATGACGCCGCTGGCCAAGGTGTTGCGGAGGAAGATCTCGGCGTAACCGGCCAGACTGACGACGCCCTCCTGGATCCGGGCGCCGCCGCTGTCGTTGAGGCCGATGACCGGCGCCCCCATCTTCATGGCCAGATCCATGATCTTGCAGATCTTGGCCGCGTAGGTCTCGGACAGGCTGCCGCCGAAGACGGTGAAATCCTGAGAAAAGACGTAGACGAGCCGGCCGTCGATCCGCCCATGGCCGGTGATCACGCCGTCGCCGGGGATCCGGCGCTGGTCCATGGCGAAATCGGTGCAGCGATGGACGACGAACTTGTCCAGCTCCTGGAACGAGCCTTCGTCCAGAAGGTGGACGAGCCGTTCCCGGGCGGTCAGTTTGCCCGCGTCGTGCTGGCGTTGGATTCGAGCCGAGTCGTGCCCCTTCTCGGCCTCCCGGTTTCGACGTCTCAGCTCTTCAAACTGTTCCCGCGTGTCCATGGCGGCAGCGGCCTTTTGCGGGCACCTACCCGGCTGCGGAGAATCAGGCCAGGACCTTGCGCCGGTTCCAGTCGGCCAGGAACTTCTCCAGTCCGATGTCGGTCAAGGGGTGCTTCATCAGTTGCTCCAGCACCTTGGCCGGCAGGGTGGCGATTTCGGCGCCCATCTTGGCCGCCTCCACCACGTGGACCGGATTGCGAACCGAGGCCACCAGGACCTCCGTGTCGAAATCGTAGTTCTCGTACATGAGCAGGATTTCGGAGATGAGCCCCATGCCTTCCTGGGAGATGTCGTCGAGCCGTCCGATGAACGGGCTCACGATGGCTGCTCCGTTCTTGGCCGCCAGCAGCGCCTGGCCCGGACTGAAGATCAGCGTCACGTTGACGGAAATGCCTTCCCGGGAGACCACGTTGAGGGCCTTGAGGCCTTCGCGGATCATGGGCAGCTTGACGTAGACGTTCTTGTGGAGGCTGGAGAGATGCCGCGCCTCTTCGATCATGCCGCGGGCATCGGTGGAGACGACTTCCAGATTGACGGGTCCGTCCACGATCTCGCAGATCTCCAGGGCCAACTCCTCGAGATCCCGTCCTTCCTTGGCGATCAGGCTGGGATTGGTGGTGACCCCGTCGACCAGGCCCAGTTCGACTCCACTGCGGATTTCGTCCAGGTTGGCGGTGTCGAGAAAAAACTTCATGAGACCTCCTTCCCCTCAGTTTCGGATGGCGACACCGGCCTCCGGCGAGGGCGGACTTTCGTTGTCTGACCTGTCCACGGCGGAGACCCGGTATCGATAGGTCTCGCCTTCCCTGACCGTGGTGTCCGTGAACATTCGATCTTGCACCAGAGGCGAAATCCTGCGGACCGTTCCGCCTTCCGATTCCCGGTACACGATGTAGCCTGCCAGATCCGCCTCGCGGTTCGGGTCCCAGTAGACTCGAACCTCGCCTTCCCAGTAGACCGCCGTGACATTCCGGGGAGTCCCCGGAGCGAATGAGTCTTCCGGGACGATGGTCAAAGTATCACTGGACCGGCTCAGAATCAAAGGATCGGCATCGTGGCTGACGGCCTGGACGCTGTAGCGTTTGGGACGGCCGAAACGGAATTCCGTGTCCCGGAACACCTCAGTCTCAACGCGATACCTGGAATTGACCAGGTATCCGACGACGTTGGCCGGACGGCTCCCGTCGTGATTGGACTGGGGCCGGTCCCACTCCAGGCGCAGGTGCTTCGAGTTGACCTCACAGCGAAGATTCCGGGGCGCCGCTGCCGCTTTGACGGAGGACGACCGCACCAGATTGGAAGGGGGAGAAATCAGGCCGTCCAGGTCCAGGAATCGAAGGAAATAGCCGCACGGGATTCCGTCCCCGGGCAGCTCGAGATCCACGCGGTATCCGGCGCCGTCATCCCGTGTCCGAAGCTGGCGCCTGTAAAGGGTCAGGAACGGCTCCAGGGAAGTGTCATCGCCGTGACACGTGCGATGGATCTGGATCTGGTCCGTCTCGGGAAACGCCAGGGGAAAGTGCAGTTGAACGCGATCGTCCACCTGGACCAGCTTCAGACTTCGAATGGTGGGAGGCGGTTGAGAGAGCGGGGGGAGCGGATCTCCCACCTTGGCGCAACCCGGTCCCGCCACCGGTCCCATGAGCGAGATCAGGACGATGGACCGGGCCCAGGTCCGACCGGACGAAAGCTCCTTTTCCACCCGCATGGCGGGCCTCATCCTACATGATCTCCTGCGCGGTGAGAGAGGGCCGGCGCGGGCCCGGGGGAAATTTCCTAAAACCTTTTTCGGTGTAGCGGCATCAAACTTTGCAGGGAGCGGGATCAGGGATCATCTCCCCTCCTTACAAGTCCCGACAGGACACGCCAACCCTGGTTCCGCTCCCGATGGAAAGGCGATTTTCAATCGCACGCGCGCCGCATTCCCCGATGTTCCAAGAATCGGCGGTCAGGAAACCGCCGCTCCGGTTCGCCGCCGGTCTCCTATTTGCAGTCCTGTAGAACCGCCGTGCGGATGAACCGGTAGGCGTCCAGGCAGGTGGGACACTCGAAGAGGTGGTCGATGGTCTGGATGATTTCCAGGTTGGAGAGCTGATGCGTGGCAAGAGAATGCATCTGCCGGGCGGAGACGTGACCCCGCCGTTCGTACCTGACGGGAAACGTCACGGTAAAGGCGATCTTGCATACAATCGGCTGGGCCATCGACTCGCTCGCATCATAGCAGATAGGCGAAATTCAGGAAACGCCGCCGCCATGAGCGCTCAATACGGCGTAAATGTCCAGGACCGCAACCTCGCTATCGTCGTGGCGGCGGCAGGTGCGGGCTGCTATATTTCGCACTTCCAGGAGTCCAATCCCGTGAACCCCGCCGAGCGCGTCGCCCAGTTGCGCCAAGAGATCGAGAATCACAATTATCGCTACCATGTCCTGGCCGCCCCCGTCATCTCCGACCGGGAGTTCGACCTCCTGTACCGGGAATTGGTCGAAATGGAGAAGGAGCACCCCGGCCTGGTCTCGTCCGATTCCCCCACCCAAAGAGTGGGCGCCGAGCCGCAGGAGCGATTCCGCAAGGTCGCTCATCGCGAGCCCATGTTGAGTCTGGCCAACGCCTTCGACGAAGATGAGCTGCAAGCCTTCTACCGCCGGGTCACGAAACAACTGGAGATGGAGGAGATCGGGCTGGTGACCGAGCTCAAGATCGACGGGGTGGCGGTCTCCTTGACCTACGAAGACGGCCGCCTGCGTTACGGAGCTACCCGGGGAAACGGGCTGGAGGGAGAGGACGTGACGTCGAACCTCCGGACCATCCGTTCCCTGCCCCTTCGATTCCGGGAGGGACCCCAATCAGAACTCCGGGAGGGACTCCACCCGTCCACCGTCGAGATCCGGGGTGAAATCTATTTTCCGCTGTCGGGGTTCGAGCGGGTCAACCGCCAGCGATCGGAGGAAGGGGAGACGCCCTTCGCCAACCCTCGAAACGCGGCTGCGGGAGCTCTGCGCCAGCTCGATCCGGCCGTGACGGCGACCCGGCCCCTGGCGTTTTTCGCCTACTCGCTGGGCCATACGGAAAAACCGGGGTTCGCCTCCCAGGGGAAGGTTCTCAAGCAATTGGCCGAGTGGGGGTTTCCCGTCAATCCTCATCACCGGTCCCATGACGGTCTTGCGTCGGTCATCGAATACTGCCGGTCATGGGAAGAGCGTCGCGACAGTATCGACTACGAGGTGGACGGCGTCGTGGTCAAGGTCGACGAGCTCGATCTGCAGGACCGGTTGGGCGCCGTCAGCCGCGAGCCCCGATGGGCCGTCGCCTACAAGTTCGCTTCCCAGGTCGCGGCCACGCGCCTGATCGAGATCAAGCTCAACGTGGGCCGGACCGGGGCTCTCAATCCCTACGCGGTTCTGGAGCCGGTGGAGTTGGGCGGAGTCACCATCCGGACCGCTACGCTGCACAACCAGGAGGACATCCGCAAGAAGGACATTCGCCCCGGGGACCGGGTTCTGGTCAAGCGGGCGGGAGACGTCATTCCCCAGGTGGTGGGGCCGGTGGACAAAGATGAGGAGGGACGGGGGGAACCCTACGCCTATCCCGGCGAATGTCCGGAATGCGGCACTCCCATCGTCCAGGACGCGGGCGAGGCCCTGGCCTATTGCCGCAATGGAAACTGCCCCGCCCAGCGGTTCGAGTCGCTGAAGCACTTCGTCAGCCGGTCGGCGCTGGATATCCGGGGCCTGGGGCCGAAGACCCTCCGCAAGCTTCTGGAACTGGAACTGGTGGCCGGACCGGCCGATCTCTACTCACTGACGGCCGAACAACTGAGCGGGCTTGAGGGATTCAAGGAAAAGTCCATCGAAAACCTGTTGGCCGGGATCGACGGCAGCCGTCAGCAGCCTCTTCCCCGGGTGCTCTTCGGATTGGGGATTCGTCATGTGGGAGAAACCGCCGCCGCACTCCTGGCCGGGGAGTTTCGAGAGGTGGAGCGCTTGATGCAGGCGTCCCCGGAGCGGATCATGGAGATTCCCGGCATCGGACCGGAGATCGCCCGCAGTGTGGCGGACTACTTCGAGGTCGAGGCGAATCGCGGGCAGGTGGAGAGGCTGAGGGCGGCCCGCCTGCAACTCGAATTGGCCGGCGACAACAGGGCCACGCCGACGGCCTTGGAAGGGAAGACGCTGGTGGTGACCGGGACCCTGCCGTCCCACAGCCGGAGGGAGATGTCCGAATTGATCAAGGCCAACGGTGGAAAAGTCACCAGCTCGGTTTCCAAGAAGACCGCCTACCTGGTGGCCGGGTCCAATGCGGGTTCGAAGCTCCGGCGCGCCCGCGAGTTGGGGGTGCCGGTCTTGACCGAAGAGGAGTTCCTGAAGCTCCTGCAGGGAGTACGTTGAAGAGGCATTGCATCGCCGGTGCAAGCTCCGGGCGGCTGCCGGCAGGAGCATCGGCCCGCGTTTGCATCGGATGGGATCTGCCGTGACATCTGGCCGCAAGTCCGCACGCCATTCCCTGGAGGCCTGTCCGAATTGCCGCTACACCCTCAGCCGGCGCAGCACCTGGTGTCCCTACTGCGGGGTTCAACTCACCCACCCGCCCTGGAAGAAGGCGGGCGCCTGGATTCTGCTGGTGTTGATCGTCTATGGGCTGGTCCAGTGCCATCTCCGTTTACTGGACGGCCCCAACGGTTTGAATTCGCTGCCATGAAAGTTCCCGGGATGAAGACTTCCGGCTACCGTCACCATTCGGTGACCCACGTGGGCTGGGTGCGTCCCGCGAACGAAGACACGCTGATCGAGTCTCCGGAAAATCATCTGTTCGGAGTGTGCGACGGGATGGGTGGGCATGCCGCCGGCGAAGTGGCCAGCGCACTGGCGGCTACGGTCTTCCGGCGCGTCGTGGCGGAAGGTGTCCTGTCTCCGGCATCGGCCTTACGGGAGGCCATCCGCCAGGCGGACGAGGCAGTTTACCGGGATCAGATGGCCCACCCGGCGCGCCAGGGAATGGGAACGACTCTCAGTGCGCTCCTGCTCTCCGGACCGGCGCCGGAAGAGGCCTGGATCGGGCACGTGGGCGACAGTCGCGTCTATCGGCGCCGGAATCAGGAATTGGACCAATTGACCACCGATCACTCGCCGGTATTCCAGCTCTATCGGAAGGGTCTTCTCTCCAAGGAGCAGGCTCGCCGGCACCCGCACAAGCACATCGTGGAACAGGCGCTGGGGCTGAGCCCGCCGGTGGAGGCGGATGTTTTTGCCGTCGACGTCCGGGCCGGAGATCTCTTTCTGCTCTGTACCGACGGTCTGAGCGATCAGCTCGCGGACGGTGAGATCGAAGACGTTTGCCGATCCGGATCCGTGCGCGCCATGGCCCGTCACCTGGTCCGAGCCGCCAACTTCAAGGGCGGATTGGACAACGTCTCCGTGGTGCTGGTGCAGATCGGCTGATGGATGGGAAGGGAAGAGTTATGAAGCCGAATGACGCGCATTGCCATTTCTTTTCGCGGAAATTCGTCCGGACACTGGCAGGAGAAAGAGGGATCCGGGGAGGCGATGCCGTGGCCGATGCCTGCCGAATCCTGGCATGGGACCCGCCCGGCTCCAACCGGGAGTTGGCTGACCGTTGGGTGGCGGAGCTGGATCGCCAGCAGGTCGGCCGGGCGGCGATCATCGCCAGTGTTCCGGAAGATGAAGAGTCGGTGGCGGAAGCATTGGACCGGCATCCCGGGCGCTTTGTCGGCTTCTTCATGGTGGACCCGACGCGTCCGGCGGCCGCGGACCGGGTGACTCGAGCGGTCACGGAACTGGGGCTCCGCTGCGCCTGCCTGTTTCCCGGAATGCACGGATATGAACTCTCGGACCCGCGGGTGCCTCGCTTGGTCGAGCGGCTGGCGTCCGTGCCCGGCACGGCGTTGTTCATTCATTGCGGCGTGCTGACGGTCGGGGCCAGGAAGAAGCTGGGACTGCCGGCCCGGTTCGACCTCCGGTATTCGAATCCATTGAACGTTCATCCGTTGGCGCTGGCCCATCCCGGTCTGCCGTTCATCCTCCCTCACTTTGGGGCCGGCCTGTTCCGCGAGGCCCTCATGCTGGGAGACCTCTGTCCCAATGTCCACCTGGACACGTCCAGCTCCAATTCCTGGATTCGATACTCGGGATTGACCCTGGAGCAGGTCTTCGCTCGCGCTATCGGGATCCTGGGGCCGGACCGGATTCTGTTTGGAACCGACTCTTCGTTCTTTCCGCGCGGCTGGCAACGTCCGGTCTGGGAGGAGCAGTCGCGGATTTTGAAGGATCTCGGTCTGGACCGGGACGACCGGCGCAAGATCCAGTCGGTCAATTTCGATCGGATCTTTCCTCCAGGAGCCTGACCAGGAAGGCCTTGGCCCGGCCGTAGACTCCGGGACTGGAGCTCTCCCTGGGACCCGCCACGTTCAGAATCTGGATCCGGTGCCGCCGGATCCATCTCCTGACCGGCTCGGTTCCGGGGTCCAGGTCCAGGTCCACCCGCCGGCAGGGCCGCCCCCGGTTTCGGGCCCGCTCCCAGGTGAGCCGGGTGCCGCCGTCCATTCCGGTCCGGAACAGGATAAGAGTCCCGTCCGAGTCTCGAACGTTCCAGTCGGTTCTCTGGCCGTATCGCCGGAGAGTCGTCTCCCCGAGCGGATAGCGTTTGTCGAGCGGACCGTCCTCGGCCCGGCGGCCCCTCGGGCACCAGCCGCCGCAGTCGAGCGCAAGCTCCAGGGCCGTGTCCAGAGCCGCCCGGTCCACTCCGGTCTGTCCTCCCGAGACGATTCGATTCGGCCGGCCTTCCACGTTGCGCCTCTGCTCCGGTATACGGGACCGCGTGCCGTTCGAACGGATTGACGAGACCTGCCGCCCGCCCGGCGATTTCGAGTTCTCTATCTTTCGTGGACTCCATTTCCGGTGTCCGGAGGTGGCGTTGTCAATTTTTTGTCAGGGGTCCAGGCCGAAAAAGGCGGAAATTCAAACAGCTAAATCGGTATAATATCGCTTTGTAAAGACTCTTTCGAAAAAGCTTCGGCGGAGGCGTTCTTCGGACGATTTTAAGAGTATGTGGACAAGGTGTGGATAAATTGTGGCTGTGGGACCCTAAGTGAAGTTTCAAATACGGATAGGAATTTGCAGCCGAAATCCACAAGAAGAAAGCCCATTTTCTTGGTGAAATTTCTGGTTGCGCGGGCCTGAGAAAGGCGTAAACTTCTCCTTGTCCCAAGGGGTAGACGCAAGTTGGCCCCGAGGCGGCGCCGGTCGCGGGCAGCCGATCCGGCTCCAGGATTTCGGTCCTGGAAAGGGGAGGCGGCCGGTGGCGGGCGGGCGAGTTCCTCGCCGGTCTCGGCCGGTTGAGGGGTGAGCGCCGAAGAGGCGCGCCGGGACTGCCGGAGCCTTCGGGCAAGGGTGGCGACGGCGGGCGCGCAGAGGCTGCTATCGGGGGTGCGGCTCCAGGGAGGCAGGTCGCTTCGATATTGAGGTCAGCCGGTGTTACCGGGGATCCTCAAAGAAGGACGGCCCCCTTGGAGAGGAGTGGAAGTCGCCAGGGGCAAGGGCAGGCTCCTTCGGGGGTTTGGCCGAACACGGCGGCGGTTGCTCCACTTGGGGGGCGCGAAAACCGGCTCCACTCGGGTCGGGAGAGCGTGCCTTCCGAGGCAGTGCAGCTTGCGAATATCACTTGGGACTCTTTTTTTGCCTTCCTGTCGATCAATTCCTTTTTTGCCATTGTCTCCGGCAAGTTGATGTTTGAATCTCCCACGGGGAATTCCGGGTATATTGGTTTCTTTGGTATGGGCGCCCCTTGTGTGTGGGCGCCCTCTTCGTTGCAGGTTTACAGAACCTCGAAATTGCGTGAGATGAAGGTGTGATCGTACTCAAGTTCGGTGGGACCTCGGTTCAAGACACGGACGCGGTGACGCGAGCCGTCCAGGTCATTCGGCGCCAACTCTCCCGGGGCGAGGTCGTGGTCTTGTCCGCCATGGGCAAGACCACCAATGGACTCCTGGAGATGGCTCGGAGCGCCGCGTCCGGGGATATCGACGCGGCTCGGTCGATACGGGACGGCCTGAGGGATTTGCACCTGGGGGTGGCTCGTCAGCTTCTCTCGGGCCGCCGCCGGGAGAGTGTGGAAACGTCGCTGTCCGGCCTCTTCCAGGAGATGACCGGCATTGTCCAGGGACTCTATCTGCTGGGCGAGACCAGTCCCCGGAGCATGGACCGTGTCGCCTCCTTCGGCGAACGTTTGAGCACGCTGATTTTCTCCGAGGTCCTGCGGGAGAACGGGATTTCCGCCGAGCTGGTGGACTCGCGGGATCTGATCCGAACCGACGGCCACTTCACCAGGGCCGGCGTCCTGCAGGAGCTCACCCGGAATTGCGTCCGGGATCGGCTTCTGCCCCGTTTGCGGGAGGGCAGGGTGATCGTCGCGCCGGGATTCATCGGCTCCACGGTCGACGGGGTCACGACCACCATCGGGCGGGGAGGGTCCGATTACACGGCCTCCCTGATCGGCGCCGCGCTGGACGCGGAAGATATCCAGATCTGGACCGACGTTCCGGGCGTCCTCACCGCCGACCCCCGAATCGTTCCGGACGTCTACAAGATTCGCGCCATCTCCTTCGCCGAAGCGGCCGAGTTGGCCTATTTCGGGGCCAAGGTGCTTCATCCCAGCACGCTGGTGCCGGCGATCGACCGGGACATCCCGGTGCATGTCTGCAACTCCAGGCAGATCGACGAGCCGGGAACCTTCATTTCCGCGGCCCCCGTCTCCTCTTCCAGTCCCATCAAGTCCATCGCCTGCAAGCGGGGCATCACCATCGTCAACATCCTGTCCACCCAGATGCTGCTCTCCTATGGCTTTCTGCGCCGGATCTTCGAGGTGTTCGAGACCCACGAAACGGTGGTGGACGTGGTGGCCACTTCGGAGGTCAATGTCTCCCTGACCGTCGATTCCTCCCAGGAGCTGGAGGCGATCCGTAGCGATCTGGCGGAGTTCGGCGAGGTTCGCGTGGCGGCCGACATGGCCATCATCTGCACTGTGGGGGAGGATGTGAAGGAAACCCCGGGGATCGCGGCGCGAATCTTCGGGGCGCTGGAGGGGATCAACGTGCAGATGATCTCCCAGGGAGCGTCCCGCATCAACATGACATTTCTGGTTGCGGAGGACACAATGGAGGAGGCCGTCCGGCTGCTCCACGACGAATTCTTCCGGCAGCCGGATCCGGGATTGTTCGAGCCGGTGGGTTAAAAACGGTTCGCAGTTCCGGAGCCCTTTGCCGTTAGAGAAGACGTCCGGGGTGGACATGAACATCACGTTGATCGGCTACGGAAAGATGGGAAGGGCCATCGAGGCGGCCGCGCAAGAGGCGGGCGACGAGATCGTCTACTGGATGGATATCGACGAGAATCCGTTGGAGGCGGGTTTCTCGGGTGATTGGATCGCCCGGACGGACGTCCTCATGGACTTCTCGACCGCGGACATCGTTCCCATGAACGTGGCGAATGCCGTCCGCTGCGGGATTCCCATCGTGGTGGGCACGACCGGATGGTATGACCAGATCGATAGGGTCCGGGACACGGTGGTCCAGGGAGGCGGCGCCTGTGTCTGGGCGGGCAATTTCAGCCTCGGAGTGCAGATCTTCTTCCAACTGACCCGCCGCGCCGGCGAAATGTTCTCCAGATTCGAGGAATACCACCCCTACCTGGTGGAGACCCATCACGTCCAGAAGCTGGACGCGCCCTCGGGCACCGCCATCACCATGGAGAAGATTTTGGGCGAGTGCTACGGCCGTTCGGTGGATGCCGTCAGCGTCCGGGCGGGACATTTCCCCGGAATCCACGTCGCCGGGTTCGACTCGGCGGTGGACACCATCACTCTGGAGCATCAGGCGCGCAGCCGCGGCGGTTTCGCCCGCGGCGCCCTCTTCGCCGGGCGGTGGATCCAGGGCAAGCAGGGCTTCCATGCGTTCGAGGACGCCGTTTTCGGAGAGCAAAATGATTGAACTGAAAGGCTGCGGAACCGCCCTGGTCACCCCCTTCAAGTCTAACCGTGACGTGGATGTGGACGCGTACCGCAAGTTGGTGGAGTGGCAGATCGAATCGGGAATCGACTTTCTGGTGCCCTGCGGGACCACCGGCGAGAGCGTCACCCTGACTGAGGAGGAATATGCCTGGGTCATTCAGGTCTGCGTGGAGACGGCGTCTGGAGCGGTTCCGGTGGTGGCTGGCGCCGGGACCAACAATACCCTCTACGCTCGCCAACTGGCGCTGTATGCTCAGCATGAAGGCGCAGACGCCATCCTCTCGGTGACACCCTATTACAACAAGCCGACCCCCGAGGGAATCTTCCGGCATTTTTTCGAAGTCGTCCGTGACCTGTCCATCCCCCTGGTGTTTTACAACGTCCCGGGGCGGACCGGCACCAACATCCCGGTGGATACCCAGATCCGCCTGGCCGGAGTGGACGACGTCGTGGGGGTCAAGGAGGCCAGCGGGAACCTGGATCAGATCATGGATCTGCTGAGACGTCGGCCCGACGGATTCCTGGTCCTCTCGGGCGATGACAGCCTGGCCTTTCCCATGGCCTGCCTGGGCGCCGAAGGGGTCATCTCCGTGGCCAGCAACGTGATCCCGGCGGAGATGTCCCGGATGATGGCCCTGGTCCGGGAGGGGGAGCTGGCCGAGGCGCGCGCCCTGCACCACCGCTATCTCAATCTCATGAACCTCAATTTTGTGGAGTCCAACCCCATCCCGGTCAAGTACGCCCTCGCCCGGATGGGCCGCCTGACCGAGTCGTATCGATTGCCTCTCTGCCCCATGGCCGCGGGGAACAAGGAGAAGATGGACCGGGAGCTGGACCGCCTCGAGTTGTGCCATGTCGCAAGCCATTGAGCGCCTTTTCGAAGCCGGGGAGTTCACTCGCCAGGATCGAGCCGCCCTGGACGCCTTTCTGGACGACCTGGATTCGGGACGGGTCCGGGCGGCCGAAAAGGTGGATGGAGAATGGAGGGTCAACGGCTGGGTCAAGAAGGGGATTCTCGCCGGTTTCCGGATGGGGGTTCTCAGCGACGTCTCCATCGACGAGGCTTTTCGTTACTTCGACAAGGACACGTTTCCCCTGAAGCGGTTCTCGCTTGACTCGGGTGTGCGCATCGTGCCCGGGGGCTCGTCGATCCGCCGCGGCTGCCACGTGGCCGCGGGGGTGACCTGCATGCCTCCCATGTACATCAACGCCGGCGCCTATGTGGACGAAGGGACCATGGTCGATTCCCATGCCCTGGTCGGATCGTGCGCCCAGATCGGGAAGCGGGTGCATTTGAGCGCCGGGTGCCAGATTGGCGGCGTGCTGGAGCCGGTGGGGGCTCTCCCGGTGATCGTGGAGGACGACGCCCTGGTGGGCGGCAACACCGGCGTCTACGAGGGGACCATCGTCGGGCGGGAAGCGGTCCTCGCTGCGGGAGTGATTCTGACGGGCTCGACGCCGGTCTACGATCTGGTCCATGAGACCGTCTACCGGTCCGCGCCCGGTGCACCTCTCAAGATTCCTCCAGGCGCCGTGGTGGTGCCCGGATCCCGGCCCGTCCGCGACGGTTTCGGGAGGCAACATGGCCTCTCCCTGTATGCTCCGGTGATCGTCAAGTACCGGGATCTGAAAACCGAAGGGGCTGTCCAACTCGAAGACCTGCTCCGTTAGCCCGTGGCGACAGTCGACGCGGTCCGCCGCCTTCGCGCCGCTTCCTCATGAGTCCCAGATTCGCCCAACGCCTGGACGGCATTGAGATCTCGATGATCCGCCAGATCATGTCCCGGGCGGCGGGCTGCGTGAACCTGGGGCTGGGCGAACCGGAGTTCGCGGATCCACCGCGGGTCCGGGAACAGGCGCGCCGGGTGTTGGCGGGTGGACGCATCGGCTACTCTCCCAACGCCGGCGTTCCCGAACTCTGCCGCCGGATCCACGAGTACCACGGAGACCGCGACGGTCATTCCGTCTGTGTGACCAACGGAAGCCAGGAGGCCCTGTTCGACGTGGTGTTCGCCCTGGCGGGACCGGGGGACGAGGTGCTGGTTCCGAATCCGGGATACGTCACCTACGGGACGGCGGTCCGATTGGCCGGGGCCACCCCGGTTCCGTACCCCTTGAGGGCGGGCAACGGTTTCCAATTGGATCCGGAAGAGCTCGAAGCCCTGGTCTCCCCTCGAACCCGGGCATTGATCCTCAATACGCCTTCCAATCCCACGGGCCGGAGCCTCACGCTGGAACAACTCCAGGGCGCCGCGCGCCTGGCCGAAGAGAAGGACCTGGTGCTGGTCAGCGACGAGATCTACCGGGAGATCTACTACGGTTCGCCGCCTCCGTCGGCGCTGGACGCGACGGACGCCGCCGCCGTCATCTGCGGGTTCTCCAAGGCCGCCGCCATGACCGGGTGGCGACTGGGCTGGGCATGCGGACCCCAGGCCATCATCGACAAGGTGACCGTGCTCCACCAGAACACCTCCATCTGTGCGTCCACGTTGACCCAGAGAGCGGCTCTGGCGTTGTTCACGCTGGAGGGCCGGGACGAGATCGAGCGGATGCGGCAACGAATGGTGCGGAATCGCGGTTTCACCTGCCGGTGGCTCGGCCGTCGGATGGGACAGGCGTTCGTTCGTCCCGACGGGGCCTTCTATGTCATGGTCTCGATCGAGGAAACGGGTCTCGACAGCCTCTCGGCGAGTCTGGAGCTGCTCCAGGACAAAGTGGCCACGATTCCCGGCGCCGCCTTCGGGTCCGAGGGAGAGGGCTACCTGAGGCTTTCGTTCGCCTGCCGGCCTGAATCGCTCAAGAAAGGGCTCCAGCGGTTCGAGACGGGCATCAACAGGCTCGTGCAGAATCGGACCTGATGCAGGTGATCGCATGGCGTTCCCACCCATCATCACCTTCAGCACCGATTTCGGGAGCACCGGCCCGTACGTCGGCGCGGTCAAGGGAGCCATCCTGCAGATCTGCCCCCGGGCCCGGGTCGTAGACATCAGCCACGAGATCTCCTCCCACAACATTCTCGAAGCCGCATTCAATCTGGCGTGCAGCTATTCCTACTTCCCGGAAGGGACCATTCACCTGGCGGTGGTGGATCCGGGAGTGGGGTCGGAGCGGCGAGGCATCGTCGTCTCCACGGACCGGTACCGCTTTGTGGGTCCGGACAATGGCCTGTTCACGCTGATCTACCAACGGGAGAAGGTGACACAGGTCATCTCCATCGAGTCGAAAAGGTATTGGAGAGAGACGGTGTCGCCCACCTTTCACGGGCGGGATGTATTCGGCCCCGCCGCGGCCTGGCTGGCCTGCGGATTGAATCCGGAGCGGCTGGGACCGGAAGTGACCGATTGGCGCCAACTGCCGCTCACCCTTCTGAAACGGGAGGAGTCCGGCCGAATCGGCGGAGTGGTGTTTCAAGTCGACCGGTTCGGCAACGTCATCACCAGCGTCCAAGATCGCGGGCTTCGGGATCTCCTGGGCCACGAGCCGGTGTTGGTGGAGTTTTCGGCTGGAGGCCGAAGAATCAGCCGGCATTGCCGCACCTACGCCGAGGCGCCGGAGGGAGAGCTCGTTTACCTGAAGGGGAGCAGCGGGTACTACGAGATCGCGATCCCGGAGGGGTCGGCGGCCCGGATTCTGGGCCTGAAGGTGGGAGACCCGGTCCAGGTCACGGTTCGTTAGACCGCAGAGCCTTGCGAAGGGCGTCCACGGCCAGATCCACGGCGTGCAGCTTGTGGGAAGGCAACCCTCCCAGGAAGTTCAGGATCGATTCGGCCGTGATTTCCCGGCACTCCCCGCTCCGGAGGTTCCGGCACATCTGGGTGACGGCTGCCGAGGCGGCGATGGCGGCCGGGCAACCATAGGTTTCGAAACGGCTGTCCACCACGACGTCCTGGTTCAGCTTCAGGTAGAGATGGGTGATGTCGCCGCAGACCGGGTTCTCGGCCCGGGCCGTATGGGTGGCGTCGGCGAGACTTCCCCGGTTGGGAAGCTCACGAATGAGCTCTCTGGCCTTCTCGCTGTACACGGTCTCGACTTTCCCGGTAGAGAGGGGAGAGTTCCCTCATCCTCTGCACGGTGCTGGGGAGCACGTCCAGAGCCGTCGTGATCTCATCCTCGGTGGTCATCCGGCTGAGGCTGAGCCGCAGCGCGCTCTCCACCCGCCGGTTCTCGAACCCCATGGCCTTCAACACGTGGGAAGGCTCCAACGACCCCGAGGAGCAGGCCGCACCGGTAGAGACGGCGATCCCCTGAAGGTCCAGTGAAATGAGAAGGGCTTCTCCCTCGACGCCTCGAAAACTCAGGTTGGTGGTGTGAGGCATTCGACGGAGCGTCGATCCGTTGATCCTGGCCTGGGGTATGCGCTCCAGGAGTCCGGTCTCGAGCCGGTCCCGCAGAGATCGGACCCGGCGGTCGAAATCCGCCAGGCCTTCCCTCGCCAGGACGGCCGCCTTGCCCAGGCCGGCGATGCCCGGCACGTTCTCGGTGCCTCCGCGGCGGCCCCGTTCGTGGGATCCGCCCAGGAGCAGAGACTTCATCCGGACTCCGTGGCGGATGTAGAGGGCTCCGACTCCCTTGGGCCCGTGGATCTTGTGGGCCGACAGCGAAAGCAGATCGACTCCCAGGTCGGTCACGTCCACGGGAATCTTGCCGACGGACTGGACCGCGTCGGTGTGAAAGAGGACTCCCTTTTCCCGCGCCAACCGTCCCACCGCGCGCAGGTCCTGAATCGCGCCGGTCTCGTTGTTGGCATGCATGATGGAGATGAGGATCGTGTCCTCACGAACCGCAGCGTCCAGGTCCTCGAGCCGGATCAACCCCTGGCGGTCCACCGGCAGGTAGGTCACCTGGAATCCTTCCTCCTCCAACTCCTCCATGGTCCGCAGGACCGCCGGATGCTCGATGGTGGTGGTGACGAGATGACGCCCTTTTGCGGAGTGGCCGGCGGCGATTCCCCGGATGGCGGTGTTGTCCGACTCGGTCCCCCCGCTGGTGAAGACGATCTCCTTGGGCAGGCAGCCGATGAGGTCGGCCACTGCCTGCCGGGCCGTCTCCACGGCTTCGCGCGCCTGCTGTCCGAATTCGTGAATCGACGAGGCGTTGCCGAAGTCCTGGAGAAAATGGGGCGACATGGCCTCCAGCACCCGCGGATCCACTCGAGTCGTGGCGTTGTTGTCCAGGTAAACCCGCTTCACCGTCGCCTCCGCTCCCGTTTCGCTCTACTGATTCCCCAAGACCCGGAGGCGTTTACGCCGCCGTCAGCCATCGACCTTGACAGTCTCCGGATCCGATCTTACTAGAACAGTGGCTGGCCAAGAAGGAACAAACGACAGCGTTGATATGAATTAGGAGGTCGACAATGCATCTTACAAGAGTAACGCCATTCGCAGGGTTCGACGGATTGCACCGGTTGATGGATCACTTCCTCCGGGACACCCGTTTCCTGGCTCCCGCCGGAAGTGAAGAAGTCCACCCCGTGCGCCGGCCCATCTCGGACGTGTACGAGACCGAGGACAGCCTGGTCTTCACCATGGAGCTGCCCGGATTCGACAAGAGCGAGATCGAGGTCAACGTCAACAGCGACTATTTGGAAGTCAAGGGCGAACACAAGGCCCGGGAGAAGGAGGATCGCACCTACCGTCAGGTCCAAAGGTGGCACGGCCGGTTCCAGCGTTCCTTCCGGCTTCCCCCCCGCGGACTGAATCGGGAAAAGGTCTCGGCCGAGCTGAAGAACGGAGTTCTCAGCATCTCCATCTCCAAGCTGAAGCCGGCGAAACCCAAGCAGATCGCGGTCCGGGTCAACTGAAGCCCCTTGCCCGAGGGCCCCGGAAACTCCCCCCTCCGGGGCCCTGCCCGCTTCATCGAAAAACTGGGAGGGGGACAAATTTGTCCCCCTCTTAGTCGTGTACCCGGAACCCCCGGATGCAAAGCCGCCGCAAGCACCGACAGCAGATTCCGCTCGCCGTTTGGCCGTATTTTTTGGGGTAACCGCCCGGTCGGGTCCATCTTGCAGGGGGACCGGCTTCTGGTAGAATACAACCCTTTTCGAGAGCCGGGGTAGCTCAGTCGGTAGAGCAGGGGACTGAAAATCCCCGTGTCGGCGGTTCGATTCCGTCCCCCGGCACCCCTTCCACGAAGCCGCCCTCTCTCCCTTTTTTCTTCCGTCCGCAGACGCAGCATTCGGTTCCCAACGCCCCCGGCAACCCGCAACGTGGTGGAGCGCATCTCGATGTGAAGGCGTGGTGAGCGTCTGCTGTTCACGGAAGAGGCAACGAGCCGACTCAGCAGAAAATAATTTCCATCCCGTCCAGCCGCCCCTTGCAGCATTTTCTTGAATGAACCAAGTTTATTGGGAAAGTAAGGGACTGTCCCCTCACACACACACATGAAGCCTACCAGCGAAGAACTCCGCCAACTCGGTCGGCGCGACCCCTTGCTGGGAGCGGCCATGCGACGGTTGCCACCCTTTCCGGGCTTCCCGATGGGGGTGCTCGCCCGTGGTTCGCACTTTCAGGCGATCGCCAGGTCGATCGCCTTCCAGCAGCTCGCCGGCGCGGCCGCGAACACGATCTACACGCGGGTGTGCGCTCTGACCCCGGGACTACGTTTCCCCACGATCAAAGAGTGTCTCGAGCTGTCCGACGAAGCGTTTCGCAGTGCGGGATTCTCGGCCCCGAAAACCCGGGCCGTCAAGGACCTGGCAGCCCGGTGTGAGGATGGCTCTGTCCGTCTGCGCAGCGTGTCCCGGATGACGGACGACGAAATCGTGGAGATGCTGTCGTCCGTGTGGGGAATCGGCGAGTGGACCGCGCAGATGTTCCTGATGTTCCGTCTTGGCCGCCTCGACGTGATGCCCGTGGGGGACCTGGGTGTCCGCGAGGGCGCGCGTCTCCTCGACGGGCTGAACGAGCGCCCCGGTCCGGCCGAGGTTCTGGAGCGCGCCGAGGTCTGGCGACCGCTGCGTTCCGTGGCGACCTGGGTCCTTTATCGCCTGTGCGATGAGGCCAGGGATGCCGGCATGACCGCATGACGCCTGACCCGGGTCCCACCGATCAGTTCCGGCAGGCCCTCGTTCGAGCACTGGTCGGATCGGGGAAAGGAAGTGACTTTCCCACAATTGTTCTCGCGTGGGCCGGGGCAGACAAGGAACCGACCGTTTCATGATCGGATTGACAAAGAAACGGTTGATTCCTTAGATTGCAGCGCAGGAAAGGGGCGGTTCGCAACCGTGGTTCGCCGGACTGGTCAGTACCGCATCACCAGCACCCTCGGAGAAGAGGTGCGCGCGTTCCTCCCCTACCCGCTTCCTCCAGCCGACCCGCCTTTGGCCCTGGCCGGCGCTGCGGCCGAGCTCGAAGCCGCCGCCATGGCCGCGTTGGCCCGCCTTGCCGTAGCGGGATCGATGGTGCTGAGCATCGACTGGTTTCTCTATGGATTCGTCCGCAAGGAGGCGGTCGTCACCTCGCAGATCGAAGGGACGCAGGCAACGCTCCGCGACGTGGTGACTTTCGAAGCCACGCACCGTAGCGACCGTCCGGACGACGTTCGCGAAGTCTGCAACTATGTGGACGCGCTCGCCCACGCCCGCGCGCGAATCGCAGATCCCAAGGGGCTTCCGCTCAGCATCCGCCTCCTGTGCGAGGCGCACCGCATCCTGATGGCGGGTGTACGAGGCGAGAAAATGCAGCCCGGTGAAATCCGTCGCTCGCAGAACTGGATCGGTGGCAGCCGGCCGGGCAACGCCCGCTTCGTGCCCCCTCCGCCAGAGGAGGTGCCGGTCGCGCTCGGCGCGCTGGAACGGTGGCTGCACCAGGACAGCGATCTTCCGCCGCTGGTCCGGGCGGGTCTCGCGCACGTACAGTTCGAGACGATCCATCCGTTCCTCGACGGCAACGGACGGATCGGCCGGTTGCTGATCGGGCTCTTGGTGGAGCACTGGGGGCTGCTCGATGCGCCTCTTCTCTACCTCAGCTTGGCATTCAAGCGGAACCAGCCCGAGTACTACACCCGGCTCGCGGCCGTGCGCAGCGATGGCGATTGGGAGGGTTGGATCCAGTTCTTCCTCCACTGCGTGCGCGATGCCGCCGATGACGGCGTTCGGGTCGCCCGGGAACTGCACGCGCTTGTGGGGCGCGACCGGGACCGCGTTGTGGTCCACGAGCGTGCGACCGTGACCGCCATCCGGCTGATCGAGCGTCTGCCGTCCCGTCCGGTCGTGACCATCGCCGCGGCGTCAGATCTCCTCGGCCTCACGGCGCCGCCGATCCGCAAGGCCGTGGCGTTGCTGGAGGGCCTTGGCGTGCTGCGCGAGATCACGGGAAGGCGCCGCGGACGCGCCTACGCCTACCACGAATATCTTCGCATCCTGACGGACGACGAGCCCCTTCGAAGAACCAGTTCCGGTGCCTGACGGCATTCCGCGACGATCATTCGGGCGGAAGAAAGAAAGTGACTGTCCCCTGTTCATGAGGATTGAACGTCAGCGTTTCCGGGGACGTAGGACCTCTTTACCACGTCTCATTGCCTTGGGTGGGCCCGGTGTCCACCTCGGGGTGCAGGTTCTCGCGCGTCACAGTCGCCAGCATGTCGGCCAAGCTGTAGGTGTTTTTGCGCAGTATGACTTGGTTGCCGCGCGAAACCATCTCGACGGCGGAGCCCTCATGCACCCCCCATTGCTCGGCGATAGGCTTCGGGATGCGGACGGCCAAGCTGGACCCCCATTTGCAAATTTGTGATTGTGCACCCATGGGCGGTCTCCTCTTGTATCTACTAAATATATCTTTTCCCCTCGTTTGATCGAGGCTCATCCGCGGCACCCGCTCACTTAAATCGAAACGAATAAATGTCCGCGTCCTTCATGACAAAGCGGAGCCGGATCGGCCTCTCCGCCAGCCGGTCGAATCTCATGGGGTCGGTGGGCAGGAACCCCGGCCGGCTCCACCGGATCCTCCTCTGAATGTGATCGCCGAAGATGACCGGCGATTCCTCCAGCGTGAAACCGGGAATGGGTTGGCCATCCTGGTCCTGGACCTCGATGCGGATGCTGCCCACGGCCGAGGTCGAGAAGTTGAGGACCAGATCCCGGCCTTCGAACCGGAACGGCCTGGTCACGAATTCCCCGCCGGAGTACGGCGCCTTGATGGAAGTGAAGCCGTCGGTGCGCAGGACGAATCGCTCCAGGTAGGTGGACGGGTAGGTGTAATTGCGGGACACGTAGATCGACATCTCGTCATTGGTGACCGGCACCACGCCGACGGCAGTGCTGTTGGTCCGGTGGATCCAGTTCCGCTCCTGCCTTCCGGGGCGAATGAACGCCTCCGGCCAGACGTTCCAGTCGATCCCGTCGCGGCTGGTCATGAAGACGGTCTCTGAAATACCGGGCCGGGGAGCGTCATCGTGGATCTGCCTCAACGGTTGAAACCGCTTGGGAAACCCCAGATAGATATGAGGCGCCCGGAAATAGGGTGTCGCGGCATTGGTGTAGAGGTGGTCCACCGGCCGGGCGTTGCCGTTGAAGGTGCAGGGGACCGGCTCCGTCCAATCCACGAGGTCTTTGGACGTGGTCCGGGCGAAGGTGCGCACGTCTTGCAGCATGTAGCGGAAGTAGAAGACGTACTGTTGCTCCGATTCGGACCAGAAGAGGACGTTGACGGAGTCGAAGGCGTTGGGCAACGAGGTGACGAAGAGGGGGTCCTCCCGCCACTTCTCCCAGCGGAGCCCGTCGGGCGAGACTGAGAGCACCAGGCCGACGGAGCGTTTTATGGCCTGACCGAACCTGGGATTGATGCCGACTCCGCCCGGCGCCTTGAAGCGAATCTCCGAATCGACTCCCGGACGGGTGTCCAGGAGGGGTGTTCCTGGACGTTCGTTGGTGACGATGTTGTTTGCGGTGGATCCGTTGAACTCGTAGAGGCCGAGATTGGGCCGCGTCCAGTGGATTCCGTCCCGGCTTTCGGCATAGCAGAGAAAGTCGGGATGTTTGGGGGTGAGCTTCTCGTCCGGAGTCAGTCCGGCTTCCCGCGCATAGTCCGGCGCGGTGCGGCCCATGTAATACATTCGGAAGAGGTCGCCGTCCTTGAAGACGCTCAACTGCCAACTCGTATTCCCCTCCCAGGGACGATCGAATTCCAGAACCTTGCCGCCGGACCAGGGTGAGTGAAGCCGGATCTCCACTCCCTCCATCTCCTCGATCAGATGGTCGTCCGCGAACAGTTCCAGCCGGGAACCGATGTCAACGGCTTCCATGGAAGTGGCCTTCCCCGCCGAAATAATGGGACCGGTCGCAGCTGCGGATACGGTCAGCAACGCCAAGATTCGAAGCCAGGTGATGCGCATGATTCACTCCTCGGTCGCGATCGGATCCGGTGTCCCGCAGATTGCCGCGTGGACGCCGGCGAATCCGATTCTGTCGATGTTGAAATCGCAATCATGTGAGGATACGTTTCGGAAGCGTTCTCGCCAAGGGTGGACCATGGGAGGAGTTGAGTATGAGCCGGCAACAGGAATTCGATTTCGAGAGCTTGCCCCGGGGCAGCAAGGACATTTACCAGTTGCGGATGGAAGCACCGGACCTGACCCGTCTGGCCCGCGCCGTTCGGACGACCTGCGGCGACACGATTTCCCCGGACGCGATCTCCGACGCCATTGCGGCCCGGTTGGATGCCGGTTCGCTGTCGATCCCTGTCCTGGCGGTGAAGGGCGCCGGCCAGGGAAAGACTCTGGTGGCGACGGCCGGAGTTCACGGCGACGAATACGAGGGCATGGAGGCCATCTATCGCACCTACGAAGCCCTGGACCCCTCCGTCCTGTCCGGGACCTTCGTCGCCGTGCCGGTGGTGACGCTTCCGGCGTTCTGGCAGGCGACGCGGGCAAATCCCGTGGACGGCCTCAACATGGCCCGCATCTTTCCCGGGTCCCCGTCGGGGAGCATGAGCGAGCGTCTGGCGGCCCTGATGCTGGAGAAGGTCTTCCGGCATGCCGACCTCTACATCGATCTGCACAGCTCGGGCCGGAACAACGCCATGATGACTCTCGTCGGCTACGCATCCCTGGGCCGGCAGGCCGGGACGGCCCGGGCGGCGGCGGAGTGCTTCGGAGCCCCATTGATCTGGGAGCATCCCAAGGTCTCTCCCGGCCGCACCCTGACCGAGACCCTGAAGCTGGAGATTCCGTCCCTCTACACCGAAGCCCGGGGAGGAGGCCGCGCCCATCCCGACGACGTGGATTGCTACACCCGGGGGCTCGCCAACCTGCTGGCGTTTCTCGACATGGCGAAACTTCCCGCCGCGGGACTGGACCCGGATTACGAGCCGTTGCGGCTTTGCGGCGACGGCGACGTGGACGTTTCCATGAAGTCCGGAAGCAGCGGGCTCTTCTTCTCGGCCGCCCGTGTGGGCATGCGGGTTCGCGAAGGGGAGTTGCTGGGAATGATCCGGGACCTGGACGGCACGCCGCTGGAGGAAGTCCGGAGTCCTCAGGATGGGGTGCTGGTGATGATCCGGACCACCCCCCGCATCTTCGCCGGCGAGGTTCTCCTGGTGATCAACGCTTGACCCGATCGCCGGGGGGACAGGAATGTCCCCCATTCCTATTGGGAGTGGGGGTTTTCCTACCCCCACGTCCGCAGACTGCTGTCCCTGGCCTTGGGTTAGGGTGGGTCCGGAAGAGGGCGCCTGCAAGACGCCTCCCGCGTGGGTGACAGGACGGACTCAGTCCAATTTCTTGATCTTGATGTTCCGGAACCAGACCGGGTCGCTGTGGTCCTGCAGGACGATGTGACCCTTGTCCATGAGCCCGTAGTGGGGGAGGTCCTTGAACTTGCTGGCGGCGACCCGCTGTTTCCAGTCCTCGCTGCGCAGCTCGTACTCGACGATCTTCTCGCCGTTCATCCAGTGCTCAACGTGGTTGCCGTGGGCGACGATTCCTACCTGGTTCCACTCGCCGGCCTTTCGAACCACATCCTTCGAGGGGGGATGAAGAGCGTAGTTGGCCCCGGCGCTGGTCTCCCGCCTGGCGCCGTCGCGGTGGCCGGCATCGTCCAGAACCTGCATCTCCGGTCCCGTGTACCAGAGGCTCTCGTATTCCTCGCTGGCCCGAAAGAATATCCCGCTGTTGCCGGCCTCCAGGACCTTCCATTCCAGCCGCAAATCGAAGTCGCCGTACTGTTCCCGGGTGAGAATGTCCCCGGCCCGGACCTTTCCGGCGTAGTGGATGGAGTCGTCGTTGATCTCCCACCCTTCCGGAATCTCCTGACTTCTGAAACCTCGCCACTGATCCAGGCTCTTTCCATCGAAGAGCAACGTCCAGCCTTCGGCCCGCTCCTCCTCGGTCAGCGTGTTCAACATCGGGGCCGGCTCCTCCTCCATTGCCGGTTCCGGCTCGGGCGCGGCGCAGGCGGCAAGGCCGATCAATAGTCCTGAAAGCAGGGTTCCCGTTCTTGTCATGATGGTCTCCATGAAGGTCCGGGAAGAGGGAAGCCTCACACCCGGACGAATTTGGTCAGGCCGCCGTTGACGGCCACCTCGCCGACGTAGATGTCGCCGCGGCTGTCTCCCCAGATGGCGTGGGGGGAGCCTGGGAATTGCCCGGGACCGTCCCCCTTTTCACCCCAGCGGGAAAGCACTTGGCCGTCCCGGTTCAGGATGGTGACGCGCTGCCGGAGATCGGCGACGAAAACGGTCTCGTCCGGATCGAACCAGACGAAGTCGGGCCCATGTGGATCGGCCCACTCCCTCAAGTAGTTTCCTTCGCCGTCGAAGATCTGGATCCGGTTGTTGGAGCGGTCGCAGATATAGACCAGGTATTCGGAATCGACCCAGACGTCGTGGACCAGGTCGAATTGCCCCGGTCCCGTGCCCGGCTCGCCCCAACTCTTCAGGATCACGCCTTCGGATGAGAACTTGTGCACCTTGGCGTTGCCGTAGCCGTCGCTGACGAACAGGCAGCCGTCCGGAGCGATGGCCAGATTCGTGGGCAGGTTGAAAGGCACGCCGGGAGGACGGGGGACGCCGGGAGTGCCCAGGGTCCACTGCAGTTCGCCGTCGGAGGTGAGCTTGTGAACGCAATGGCCTTTCCACTCGGTGCAATAGAGGTTGTCGTCGGCATCGATCCGGAGGCCGTGAGCGTCGTGCAGCAGATCCTCGCCCCAGGAGGTGATGAAGTTCCCGTCCCGGTCGAAGACGACCATGGGGTGCTCGCTTCGGCTGTAGACGTAGACCCGGTCCCGGCTGTCGACGGCGATGGCGGGAATCCAGCCGAAAGTCCAACCCGGCGGGAGCTTGGCCCAATCGCGCACCGGCTCGTACTGATAGTCGCCCTGTCCCACCGGCATCTGGCTCTCCTCCCTGATTGGAGTGGAATTGGAACACCGGGACCCACCTCTGTCAACCGGCGGGCGTTGAGGACATCCCCCATTATCCTGTTGGTTCGGGGGAACCACGGATGCAGGGGCACACCTCGTGGGTGCCCTTTTACGCGGGAGGGGTTGCCGACCGTGCCGGCGAGACCTCCGCGAGCGTGGAATTCGTCTACGGGTCGGCCAGCAGCCGCAGGAGAACGTCTCTGGACACCAGAGCCATGTCCTTTCTCCGTTCCAAAAACGGGGAAACGTCCCGAAGAGCCTGTTCCCAGTCAATCGTGTTCAGTTTATTCCTGATCAGCCCGCGCCAGTTTGCCGGTGTGACGTTGGGTGCGGCCCAACCCGACTGCCGGAGTGCGTTGTTCAATTGAACCAGGTTCGGAGCCGGCCAAGTGGGATCGGCAAGGTACCAACCCAAGTCATACAGGTCACGCCCCTTCGTATACTTGCGCATCAGCACTGCGTGCAGCTTGCCGGCCAGCAACGAGGTCCGGTCGTAGTGAAAAAGATTCAACCAGACGAAGCGACGCACCAAGCGCGTCGTTGTGCGCGCACCGCGCGGAGGGTTCGTGTCGATCTCGATCTTCACCATGATCACCTCGTTGGGGTGGGGAGACAGTCCGATCTCGTATAGGAGCCCACGTATCTTTATCGCGGCGGCCGCCACCGGAGGGCGCGGGCGGGACAGGATCTCCACGTCGTATCCTTCCAGTGCAAGATCCTTGCCGATGGATTTCATGTGCTTTTCGAATCGAGCATTCTCTCCCGGCTTGGCGAGGGAGAAATCGAGATCCTCGGAATAACGGGGAAGCTGGAACAGGAACCGCAGGGCCGTACCCCCGACAAAGGCCCAATCGCTGAAGGCCCCGGAGTCCTGGAGCGCCAGAAGAATTCGCGCCTGCAAGTATTCCCGGGCCGTGCTGCGCCGCCGGAAATCATCAGGCTGATCCCGGAGGATCTCCAAAAGAAGGGGTTTCATCTCGGATCCTGGTTCTCCCAGAGTTCCAGGAGCCGCGCCACAGCGCGTTCGATTTTGGCGGACCGAAACCTCTCAACGACGGCGTGGAGTCCTCCCAGTTCGAGTCCACGGGGCCTTTCAAGCCGAAGTTCGCGCAGGTATTCGACGCGGTCGCTGTGCGGAGTCAGGTAGAGCAGGTCGACCAGCGCCTTTTCCGGACGCGCAAGCAACGCCGTCTGGTCTCTTGCAATTTCCATTTCCTCAAAGCCGAAGAAAAGTGGGACGCCGACATGTCGGAATTGAAATCGTCCTATGGGGGTCGAAAGCTCTTCCGGTCGGCCCGTCGTGATGCTGGTAGCGACGGGAACGTATTCGGGGATCATGCCGTGGTGGGCCAACGCTGACTGTAGACTGACGTAGGAAGCTTTCTTGAGCGCGTTCGCCGCCGCGAAGGGATGAGCTGGAGTTTTGGAGTAGAGATCGGACAGCAGGTACACTCCGCGCCTCAACCGGATGACTCGTTCGTTCTTGACCCACCGGCCCAGTTGCCGCCTGACATGAGCAGGAGAGGTTCGCCCAGCGAGAATCTGGCCCGTTCTGAACACTCCATTGGGAGGTGCTACTGTGAGTAGATCTCTGAATTTCATAGCAATAATTTGTCATAGTTGTCCATTTACCGCAACGAATAGGGGTCCTGTCCATTCGTCCGTCGGCCACACCTTAGGGCCACCCCTTGTGGGTGCCCTCTTACGTCAGTCTACGACCGGCCTGCAGAGGGCGACACAAGAGTCGCCCCTGCGATGATTTCTCCCATTCTTGGAATCTTCGCCCGATGCCACGTCGGACGTAGTGGCGATTCTGATGTTGAAGTTTCTCCCAATAGCGATTAATCTTTATTTGGCGGTGGCCGGTTTTGTTGAATCGTCCGTCGCGTGAGGCAATTCAGAGACCATGGCGCAACCGGGCGCCAACGCTCAGAAAGGATGAATCATGAAAAAGCACATCTTCGTATTCGCCTCTGTCTTCGTTCTGCTGGTCGGTACGGGTGTCGTCATGGGTGCCCACCATGTCAAGACCATCACGGGTGAAGGCACCTGTGCCAAGTGCGGCCTGGGCAAAACGGCTTCCTGCCAGAACGCCATCCAGGTGAAGAAGGATGGGAAGACCGTCACCTACTACATGGTTGCCAACGATGTCGCCAAGAAGTTCCATGGCAACGTCTGCCAGGGATCCACGAAGGTCAAGGCCAAGGGCACCGTAGCCAAAGAGGGCGGAAAGATGATGCTGACCGCCTCCTCGATCAAGAAGGCCGAATAGAGGGGTTTTCCCTCCACGGCTCGTATTCTCGTAGTTTCACGTCAGTCCGACACTCTGCCGGAGTCGGGCTGACGTGGATTTTGCGGGCTCTCGAGCCTCGTTCCTTGTCTTTCAGGCGACGCAGGAACCGGGCGGTATGTGTCGGCCGCCCGAATGAGCCGTAGCCGAAGGCTCGTCTCCCATGTCTGCTCCTGCCAAGCTCCTGGTCCTGCTTGGTGTAGCCCTTTTTGTGGGCTACCTCCTGTATTCCAGCCTGAGTCTCCGCAAGTTCCGTTGCGAGGCCTGTGTCGAATTCCGCGGCCAGACCGTCTGCCGCACGGCGGCCGGGGCGACTCGGGCAGAAGCCCAGAGAACGGCTGTAGAACTCGCCTGCGCCGTGTTGGCCTCGGGCCGGACGGAGAGCATGCGGTGCAACGAGACGCCGCCCAAGAGCGTCACCTGGAAGTGAGGCGCGATCGCCAATCCCTTCGGTACTCGAATCTGGCGGAAATATAATGCACGTAGAAGTCCGAAACCTGGAGGATGTCATCCTCGTCGATCTGGAAGGCCGCCTGGTGGCCGGCGTCGGGGATCAGATCCTTCGGGAGGTCATGGATGAGTTGATCGCCGAGGGATGGCAGAAGATCCTTCTGAATCTCTCCGGTGTCTCCTGGATCGACAGCTCCGGCATCGGCGAACTGGTCGCCGGAATCAGGCTGGCCAAACGTTTCAACTGCTCGGTGAAGCTCCTTCGAGCGGGCGACCGGGTCAAGCACGTCCTCTCCCTCAGCCAGCTCCTGCCTCTTCTGGAAATCTACGAGACCGAAGAGGAAGCGTTGAAACGCTTTCGCGCCGAGACCTCGACTCCTCCGCCGGAAGGGACCGGTTCAGAACGGCAGTGAGTCTCCGGCTGCGAGGACGGGAGGGGAAGTGGACACGGACTCCGGGTACTTGAGTCCGGATCCGGTGTTCAGAAGAACCACCCTCTCGCCGGGCCGGATCCAACCCGACTGACTCAGTTTCCGCGCCGCGGCCAGAGTGGCCGCTCCCTCCGGACAGATGAAGGTTCCCTCGCTATTGGCCAACAGCCGTTGTGCCTGCAGGATCTCCTGGTCCGAGGTTTCGACCGCGCACCCATTGGTTTCGTAAAGGGCGTCCAGGACCAGGAAGTCTCCCAAGGCCTTGGGGACCGTGATCCCGAAGGCGACGGTCCGGGCGTCGGTCCAGAACTCCGATTCCCGGCGTCCCGCCTCCCAGGCGCGGACGATGGGGGCGCATCCGGTGGACTGAACGGCCACCATTCGAGGAAAAGGCCGATCCAGCCATCCCAGTTCCCGGAGTTCCCGGAAGACTTTGTGGATGCCGATGAGCCCCACTCCTCCCCCGGTGGGGTAGACGATCACGTCGGGAAGCTGCCACTGGAACTGCTCGGCCAACTCCAGACCCATGGTCTTCTTGCCCTCGATCCTGTAGGGCTCCTTCAGGGTCGAGGCGTCATACCAGCCGTGCCGCTTCACCCCTTCGGCCACCTGCTTCCCCGCGTCGCTGATCAGGCCGTCCACCAGGTAGAAGGTCGATCCGGTCACGGCGCACTCCTTGCGGTGGATCAGGGGAGCGTCCGTGGGCATGACGATGACGCACTCGATGCCGGCGGCGGCGCTGTAGGCGGCCCAGGCGGCTCCGGCGTTGCCATTGGTGGGCATGGCGAGGGCTTCGACTCCGAGTTCCCGGGCTCGAGAGGCGCCGACGGCGGCTCCCCGGGCCTTGAAGGTCCCGGTCGGCAACAGGCCTTCATCCTTCATGTAGAGCCTGGGAAGCCCGACCCGGGCGCCGGCCCGATGCAATCTCAGCACCGGCGTCATCGGCTCTCCCAGGGAAACCCGCGAATCGGGGTCGCGCAAGGGAAGCAGCTCCCGATACCGCCAGAGGCTCGGCTCGCGTCCTGCGAACTCCGACGGATCAACTGTCTCCCGGACGCGGTTCAGGTCGTAGCGAACCAGAAACGGACCGCCGCATCTGCAAAGATGCGCCCGTTTCTCGCAATCGTGGACGGCCGTGCAGCGTGCGCACTCCAAATGGGTCATGAACATGGATCTTTTCTTCCTCCGAATGCGGGGTATCCTGGCCCCTGCACCGCAACATTATAATTTGAGTGAGTGGCCGGCGATGCGGACCGC
Organism: Acidobacteriota bacterium; assembly: GCA_965116695.1. GTDB lineage: Bacteria > Acidobacteriota > UBA6911 > RPQK01 > JAJDTT01 > JAJDTT01. The sequence continues at coordinate 3,244,667 of OZ220706.1, read as the reverse complement.
CTTCATCATCCGGGGTTCGCGCCCTGCCGGCCGGAAGGAGCGAACGAGATGTTGGTGCCCAAGGACGACTTCATCGGTCTTGATGACCAGGTCCATCTTTGCGCCGGGGGTGAGACTCCGGTTCTGAAGAGTCATCAGGACGCCGTGGCCCGTTTCTTCCGCAGCAAGGCCAGGGGGGAAGATGGCCGGCAGCAGTTCGAAGAGACCTATCTGAAGTGCAAGGAGAGGGCAGGGCAGCTTTTCAACGTCTCCCCGGAGGAGATCGCTTTTCTCTCCTCCACTTCGGAAGGGATCAACCTGTTGGCCCACGCTCTGGATTGGGAACCGGGCGACAATGTGGTGGTCGCCGACGTGGAGTTCCCGTCCGACGTTCTTCCCTGGACCCGCTTGGAGCGGCTGGGAGTGGAGCTTCGCCTGGTGCGGCACCGCAACTGGCAGGTGTCCGTCTCCGATCTGGAATCGCACATCGACTCCAGGACCCGTGTGGTGGCGGTCAGCCTGGTGAGCTTTCTGACCGGACAGCGGCAGTTGCTCCGTGAACTCTCCCGGGCGGTCCGCTCCACCGGTGCGCTGCTCAGCGTGGATGCGACTCACGCGGCCGGAGTGGTCCCGGTGGAAGCGGGGCTCGCCGACTTCGTCATGAGCAGTTGCTACAAGTGGCTGCTGGGCACCCACGGCGTCTCCATCTTCTACTGGAATCGACGCCGCCTGCCCGACCTGCAGCCGCCGTTCCTGGGTTGGCACACTCCGGCCACTCTCACCGGTTGGCGCCATCCGACCCGCTACGAGCCGCGGCCCGACGCCGCCCGTTTCGAGCCCGGGAATCCATCCTGGATCTCGGTCTACATCCTGGAGAACGCCCTGGACTACATCTCCCGCGTGGGTGTTCCCGAGATCGAAAGCTATGTTCTGGATCTGAGCGAAAGGGTGCTGCGCGGCCTCGACGAACTCGGCTTGGAAATCATGACTCCGTCCCGGCCCCGGGAACGCGCCGGCAATGCGTGTTTCGTGGCGCCCCGCGAGAAGGCCGTAATGCGTTGGCTTGATGATCGGGGAATCCTGGTCTGGGGAGATTCCCAGCGGATTCGGGTATCGACTCATCTCTACAACACGGCCGGCGACGTGGAGCAGTTCCTCGAGGCCTTGAAGCGCTGTCCTCTGGTCTGAACCATGGCTGATCTGTCCCCGAGTCTGCGTCCTCAGCGAACCGGAGCGCGTTCCGGCGCCTCACGCCCCGTCTCCCGCTGTCTCATGCTCCAGACGGAGCACCCACGGCTTGTGCGCGCCGCTGTGGAAAAGCTGAGGAAATCGGATTTGTATCCCGGCTGCAAAGTGCTCCTGGTGTGCCGGCAGGAGGATCTGGGGTCTTTTGAAGATCTTCCGGACGTGGAGTTTCTGACCTATTCCCGGCCGCGAGGCGAACGGTTCTCCGGCTTGTGGCGGCGAATGTCCGGTTTCCGTGCCGATCTGGTCTGCGCAGTCTTTGGCGGACGCCCTGTATTCCGACTGCAGAAGCTTCTTTTCTTTCTGGTTCCCGGCCGGCGCCGGCTGATCTTCGATGCGCGGGCTCAGGCCTACCCGCTGCGTCTCGGGAATATCCGCGCGATCCGCCGCAGGAGCCGTTACGAGGACGTGGTTCCCGCCCCGGAGGCGACGATTCTCTACCTGCCCACCGAAGCGGATTCGATTGCTCTGGAGGTTCTGGCGAGGCTGCAGGACCGGAAGGTCATCGGTCCCGGCCGCCTTCTGGTGTTCTGCTCCGACGCGAAAAGGGCGCTCTACGAGTCGCGTCCGGAGGTGAACGAAGTGGTCGCCTATGGCTCCGGGCAGGGGCTTCAGAATTTACGAACGGTTCTTCGGCTGGCCAGGATGAAGGTGGACGTGGTTGTGGCCATCCTGTCGGGCCGGCCCATATTCCGGGCCCACAAACGGCTTTTCCTGCTGCTGCCGGCCCGCGCCCGGCTGGTATTCAACGAGCACGGGGACTGCCACTACGTCAGGCGGAACCTGCGCGGATTGCTGGGTCTCTGGCGCGCCGCGTCCTTCGCCAGGATCGAACCGTATCGGAGCCTTTCGAGGCGGGCATTCCGCTACAAGGCGCCGATTCTGGTCAAGGCAATCCTGTTTTTTCCCCGTTATCTGTTCCTGATCCTGTGGCTGCTCCTGGGAAGCCTGAAGAAGGGCGGGTCCAAGCGCCTCGCGGTCTTCAGAAAAGGGAGCTTCGGAGCTCGGGATTAGTCAAACGCCGATCGAGATCTCAGGAACCGAATCGCTCGGCCACGGCATCCCAGTTCACGACGTTCCACCAGGCCTTGATGTAGTCGGGCCTGCGGTTCTGATAGCGGAGATAGTAGGCGTGCTCCCACACGTCCACGCCCAGCAGCGGAACCTGTCCCGCCATGATGGGCGAGTCCTGATTCGCGGTGGAAAGCACCTCCAGCGAACCCGACCCGTTCTTCACCAGCCAGGCCCAACCCGATCCGAACCGTCCGATGCCGGCGGCGGCGACGGCCTGTTGAAACTGGGCAAAGCTGCCGAAAGTCGAATTGATGGCGTCGGCCAGGGCGCCGCCGGGTTCGCCTCCGCCTCCGGGTCCCATGAGGGTCCAGAACAGGGAGTGATTGGCGTGGCCCCCCGCGTTGTTCCTGACGGCGGTCCGAATGCTCTCGGGAACCGCGGCGCAGTTGTCGGCCAACAATTCATCCAGGCTCAGTCCGGCCAACTCCGGATGCGAAGAGAGGGCATTGTTCAGGTTCCCGATGTACGCGGCGTGGTGTTTCCCGTGATGGATCCCCATGGTCGTGGCGTCGATATGGGGTTCCAAGGCGTCATTTGCGTAGGGAAGGGACGGCAATTCGAATGGCATGAAATCTCCTTTCGGTGTTCCTGGGTGAGCGCGGCGCACGCTCGGCAAAAAAGATACCAGCGCGGGCGGGATACGGCAACCGGCCCATCGGATTGCGAGCGGTCGCCGTAGTAGACTGGCCCGGGAGTCGATCGGGAGCGTGGGATGCAATTTCCTGGATGCCGGCGGATGTTCAGTTTCGGACTGATCGTCATTTTTCTTCTAGCCGAAATCTGCGCCCAGGTCTCGCAGGCTTCCGATTCGGAAACCGAGTACGTCGTCGTCGTCACCGGAAGGGAGCTGCTTGAAGGCGCTTACGCCGACGCGCACACTCAGTTTCTGGCACGGACGCTCCTGCCGCTCGGAGGCCGATGTGTCGGATCGGTCACCGTCACCGACGACGAACAGGAGATACGCCGGGCCCTCGACTACGCCTCCGGGCGCAGCCGGATCGTCATTGTCACCGGAGGGCTCGGTCCCACCGGCGACGACATCACCCGTCAGACGCTGGCCAAATACACGGGCATCCCGCTTCGGGAATCGTCCCAGGTGATCCAGGAGTATCGGCGCCGCTACGGAGACCGGGTGTTCCGTCCGAGTCTCCGGCGGCAGGCTCAGGTCCCGTCGAGAGGCGCTTATCTGAGGAATCGGGTCGGAAGCGCCGTCGGACTGGTCTTCGACGATGGCGAACGCGTCATCGTGGCGCTGCCCGGTCCTCCCCGGGAGCTCAGGCCCATGGTCCGGGAGCAACTGATTCCGTTCCTGGCCCGCCGCTTCGGAATCCAGTCGTCGATCGAATCCGTTACCTTGCGCTTCGTCGGGATCGGCGAGTCGAGCATTCAGAGCGTCATCGATGAGCACATCGAACTTCCGTCCGAGGTGAAGATTGCGTCCACGTTCGAAGCGGGACGAGTCGACCTGACCTTCTATGCCCGGTCCAGCCTGCCGGCAGTTCGAGAACGCCTGCTGAATTTGCGGGAGCAGATGCTGCTGCGCCTCGGGAAACATGTCTATTCCGTTGACGGATCGACGCTCGAAGAAGCCGTCCTGCGGCTTCTGGCCGATCGCAAGGCGACGTTGGCCGTGGCCGAGGTGGCGACGGGAGGCGGCCTCTCATCCCGATTGACCGGGACTCCCTCCGCGCCGGCGGTTCTGTTCGGCAGCTATGTGGCTGCCACGAATGGTGGAATAAAAGGCTTGCTGGCGCCCGAGGTGCCGGAGACTTCGGGACAGGCTCCGGAGGGGACTGAGGCGATCCTCGATCTGGCTCGCAAGGTAGCGGGTGATCATAGGGATCGATGGGTCCTTCTGGTTTCCCAAATGCAAGAGGGTGATGCCGGCCGAGTGACCCTCTGCGCCGGGTCCCGGGCCCAGGGATTCGCAGTCGAGTCGGTCGGATTCCGGACCGGCAGGTCAGGACGTGAGCGGCTGATCACACGCGCCCTTGATTTCCTCAGGAGAAGACTGGCTCAATGAGTTCCCGGGAGGGAAGGTTGCCGGAGGGTCCGATGGGGTGGACGATGCGGATGAAGCTTCTCGGTTGGCTGCTGTGCCTGGGACTGGGCTCCCAGGTCCTGGCGCTCGACTTTCCGCATCGAGCCCGGGTCCTGGCCATCGAGGATCTGACCCACGACGTCAAGAGAGTGCGTCTGACGCTGCTCCGTCCCGGCGAGTTCTCCTTCAAGCCGGGACAATTCGTCTTCCTCAAGGTCCCGGAGGAATTCGTCCGGGAATGGAACGCCCGATACGGGACGACGCACGGGTCGGTCTTTCGGCCCTATTCCTTCGCCTCTCCGCCCAGCCGGCTTCCGGAGTTCGACTTCATCATCAAGCACTTCCGGGCGCCGCCCGGCAAGGACGTGCCGCCTGGCGTCGCGTCCACCTGGGTCCACACCTGGCTCCAGCCCGGCCACATCCTCCACCTCAGCAATCCCACCGGGACTCTCTACCTGGGCCAGGACAGCGACCGGCCCATCCTGGTGGTGGCCGGCGGCAGCGGCGCCGCTCCTTTCGTCGGTTTGTTGGAGTACTGGTTCGAACAGGGGATGGACCGGACGCGGACGATCCACTTTTTCTTCGGCGTCCGCAGCCGGAGAGACCTGATATTGCACGGCCTCTTTTCCAAGTGGGCCGCCGAGAAACGGAACTTCACCTACACGCCGGCACTCTCCGCCCCCCGCGAAGGGGACGACTGGCAAGGTGAGACCGGTTATATTCAACTCTCCGTCGAGAAGTACGTTGAGGCCCCGTCCGAGGCGGAAGCCTATCTGGCCGGTCCTCCCATCATGGTGAAGATGGTGACGGAGGTCCTCCGGACCAAGGGAATACCGGACAGACGCATCTTTTACGACCAGATTCTTGCCAGGGATTGAGGTGTTGAACATGGAGACTCAGACGATCTTGACCGTGGTCTCGGTTTTGGCTCTGGCGGCGGCCCTGCTGGCCCTCAGGTCGGCTTCCGCAGCGAAGAACCGGGCTCGAAAGTTGGAACGGAGGTTCAAGACCCTGGAAGAGGACGTCGCCGGTAACGGCTCCCGGCAGAAGGAGCAGCTCGAGAATCAGGGGCAACTGCTCCGGAGGGTGGCGCAGGGGAAGCACGTGACGGACGCCGTTCTTTCCGGTGGCCTGTTCGACGAGGTCGACGGCGAAGGAGCCCTGGAAATGCTTCGGCGGCATCCGGATACCTTGATCATCGACGTCCGGGAGCCCCATGAGCACGCCGCAGTCCGGATCCCCGGGGCCCGGCTCATCCCGCTCGGAGAAATCAGCGCCCGGGCATCCGAGATCCCGCAAGAGGCCGACCGCATCATCATGCACTGCGCCGCCGGAGGCCGCTCGGCCCAGGCCTGCGCCCAATTGAGTGTCCAGGGCTACGTCAATCTCTACAATTTGGCCGGTGGAATCGGACGCTGGCCCGGAGAAGTCCGGAGGGGAGGGCCCGAATCCAACTGAACCCTTCGCCGCGAAGTGTTCCGGGCCGACGTGAGATACCGTGAACCATTCGACGCGTCCTTTCGCGACGGGGATCATTCCCTGTCTGCTCCTTTTTCTGCTGTTCCCGCAGGTTGGTTTGCGGCTTCTGGAAGCCGCCCCCGGCACGCCCAGCATGAGGGCCTATCGCGTGGCGGAGCCGCCGGTTGTGGACGGCGTGGTGGATCCCGCGTGGATGTCCATGGAGCCGGCGACCGGATTCATACAACAGCTCCCGGAAACCGGGGCCCCGGCGACCGAACGGGTGGAGGTGCGGATCGGATTCGACCGCGACACGCTCTTTGTCGGCGTCATCTGCTTCGATTCCCGGCCGGAGGACATCGTCTCCACCCAGGCCCGGCGCGACGGGGTCCTGGATGAGACCGATTCGTTCGAGGTTCTGCTGGACACTTACGACGACGACCAGAGCGGATTTCTCTTTGCCACCACTCCCGGCGGCATCGAGTTCGACGCCCAGATCATCCACGGCGGCCAGAGCCGCGGCGGGGGAGGGCCGGGCCGCGCCGGCTCCGTGGGGGGAAGCGGTTTTGGAGGCGCTCAGCAGGGCCAGGCGTCCGCTTTCAACCTGAATTGGGATGCGGTCTGGACGGTCCGGGCCCAGGTCACGCCGCGAGGCTGGGAAGCCGAGTTCGCGATTCCCCTCCGGAGCCTGCGCTACGAACCGGGTACGGATCGCACCTGGGGGATCAACTTCAAACGCAACCTGCGCCGCAAGAACGAGCAGTCGTACTGGGCCCCGGTCACCCGCGGATTCGAGATCCACCGTGTTTCCATGGCCGGAGAGCTGACCGGGCTCGACCTGGATTTTCGTCCGAGCCGCCAGGTCATTCCCTACGTCAAGGGCGGGTTCCTCCACGATTACCGGGGATCCGATCCATTGAAGGACGGGATTCTGGACGCCGGCGTGGACCTGAAGACGACGCTCACGCCGACGCTGACCTTGGACGCGACCCTGAACACCGACTTCTCCCAGGTGGAGGTGGACGAAGAGCAGGTCAACCTCACCCGCTTCGACCTGTTCTTCCCGGAGAAGAGGCCATTCTTCCTGGAGAACGCCGGCTATTTCCAGGTGGGCAGTCCGCAACAGGCGGAACTCTTCTTCAGCCGCCGCATCGGCATCGATCCCAGTGGCGTGGAGGTTCCCATCCTGGGCGGCGCCCGTCTCACCGGGAAGCTGGATCGTTTCAACCTGGGTGTCCTCAACATGCAGACCAACGAGGTGGAGGATGTGACTCCGGCTCACAACTTCACCGTCCTGCGCGTGGCCCGGGAGGTGGGTTCCCGCAGCGCGTTCGGCGGCATCTTCATCAACAAGGCGGCGACCGGTTCTGCCGCGGGGCCGAACCAGTTCAACCGGACCTATGGCGTGGACGCCAATATCGGAATCGGAGAACGGTGGACCTTCTTCAACTACGCTGCCCGCACCGAGACTCCCGGCCTCGACGGACGCGATCACGCCGCCAGTTCCGAAGTGCGCTACACTACCGATTTCTTCAACTGGGACGTGGGTTACCTGGAAGTGGGCGAGGATTTCAATCCGGAGGTGGGATTCGTGCCCAGGTCAGGTTACCGGAAGCCCTCCTATGGGATCTACTTCAATCCCCGCCCCAGGAATCATCCTTTCTTCCGCCGTTTCTGGCCGCATCATTCCTGGCGGGGACACTATCGCTTCGACGGAACTCCCGAGTCAGGTTGGCGTCACAACGACATGCGCGTCTTCTTCCAGAACGGCGGGTCGGTGGGCTTGGCGTTCAACCAGAACTTCGAACAGCTCTTCGAACCCTTCGAAATCTTCGAGGACGTCGTCCTGCCGAAGGGGAGGTACAATTTCGACAATTTTCTGTTGACCGTGGAATCGGACGAGAGCGCCGATCTATTCGGCGTCCTCAACTATTCCTGGGGGGAATTCTACTCGGGTCACATCAAGACCTTGAGCTTGCGGGGGGGCTTCCGCGTCGGCGCCGAGTTTCTGCTGGCGGCCCGCTACGTGCACAACGCTGTCGATCTCCCGGTGGGCCGTTTCAACACGGACCTGGCCATGGTCCAGTTGAACTACTCCTTCACTCCCAAGAGCTACATCCAGTCTCTGATCCAGTACAACAGCACCGAACGGGAGATCGGGGCCAACGTCCGGTTCGCCCTGCTCCGCACCGGCAGCACCGGGTTCTTCATCGTCTACAACAGCCATTTCGATCCCACCGGAATCGACCCGCACGAGGGAGTCATGGTGCCGAGTCCCCATCGGACGCACCGGACCCTGGACCGGACGATCCTGGCCAAGTTCACCTATCTGCTGGATTTCTGACCCTTTCTGAATCATGCTATGAATGCTCTGGAGAACGCCGGAAACAGGCATACGCCAGCGCCGGAATCATGACCTACCTGACGCGTTTGTCCGTAGCCATCAAGAAGGAATTGGAAGAAGGCCGGCTGGGAACTCCCGTCTTTGTGCGCCTGGTGATCGTGGCGTCTTCGGATCACGGACACCTGGTCCCCAATTCGGTGGCGGGCATGCAAGTGGTCCGGGAACTGCTGGGACCGCCGATCGAGGAGATCTTCGCCGCCGGGAGCGTCGAGTCGGGAAATCTGTCGTTGCAACTTCATCTGGAGGGTGGACGCACCGGTCAGGTCATATCGATCCTCAGGCGGGAGGGTTCTCCGGGAGCGGATCTGCTGCTGGTGGGGAACCATGGGACGTTGCGGCATGATCTGGCGGAAGCCGGTCTCGCCGGCGAGACCGAAGAACGTCTCTGGAGCGCGGACGGGGCTCGGAGTGAATTGGTCGCGGCGGTGCAGGAATCGCTGCGCAAGCGATCGCCGGTGCGGCTCGGGTAACGGAGCGATCCATGGGCAAAACCTACGGTGTCCTCCTGGTGGCCGGAGACCTGACCCACCAGGAGAATTACGGCGCGGCGTTCGGCAGGGATCCGCGGTGCCGGGTGGTGGCGGTCACCGACGAACCGGGGGTTCCGGAACGGCGGGATCGTTTGAATCGAAGGTTGGCCCGGCGCTTCGGAATTCCGTTCATTCCCGACCTGTCCGATGCGCTGAAGCGCACTGACGTCCACGTCGTCAGCGTCTGCGTGGAGTTCGAACGGCGCGCCCGGGTGGCCGCTCAGTGCGCCCGGGCGGGCAAGCACGTCTACGTGGACAAACCGCTGACCGTCTCCAACCGGGAGGCGGCCTCCCTGGTCTCCGAGATCCGAAGGGCCGGAGTTCGAAGCCAGATGTACAGCCTGTTCCGGGCTCCTTGGGTTCAACGGGCCCGGAGGCTCACCGACAGCGGCGACCTGGGGGCGTTGGTGAGCATGCACAGCGACCTGTTGTTCTCCAAGGGCCATACCGGGACCGCAGATCTGAAACGTCCCCGCCAGGAGCACTATCCCCCCCGCAGGTTCACCTACATCGACTCGAAACGGGAACTCTTCACCATGGGGGTCTATTCCATCGGGATCATGCGTTGGCTCTCAGGCCGCGAGGTGAAGCGGGTCTATGCCCGAACCGCCAATTACTTCTTCCGCGAGCACCAGAACAACGACGTGGAAGATTTCTCGGCTCTGACCCTGGAGTTCGAAGGTGGACTGGTGGGGACCGTGAGCGGCGGGAGAATCGGGTGGTTGAGCCACCTGGCCGGGGGATATTCGGGGATCTTCCTGGCCGGAACCCGCAGTTGCCGGTTCGTCGACGGCGCCCGGCCCCGGTTCGAAGTCGCCTGCGACGCTCAGGCCTGGCGGCCCGGACCGCCGCATCCCGATGATCCCATGGGATTCTGGAGAAGCAGCACCCGGGAAGCCGGCGGAGTCCACAAGTTCACCTGGCGCACGGTTCCCGAAGCGACCCAGTCGGACGAGTCCTACTTCATCGACTGCATCGAGCAGAATCGCGAGAGCGACATGAGCGTCGCGGAGGCCGCCAAGGTGTTGAAGGTGCTCATGGCCGGCTACGAGTCGGCGGCCACCGGCAAGGTGGTCGCCATTTAGGAGGGGACTTCCCACCTTTTTTCAATAGCGCAATCAGTTGCGTAGATGATTCGGGGGAAGCCCGTGGGAAAGTGGAAAACATGGGAATGTTTCCCACTTTCCCACCGGCACGACGACGGCGACTAGATACCAGAATGGAACCGGATCCGGACCGATCCCGCTTGGGACTCGCACTCAAGGTCCAGGCGCGGTCGCGCACGGGTGGAGCCAGGAACGAACCCCGGGGGGGATCCAATTCAAGCGGCACGGCGCTGTCTCGCATGGTTCGAATCGAACATCGTCTGGTCTCGCAACATGGCGCAGGCCACTGCCAGTAGACGGTCCGCCACGGACCGCAGGGCCCGCGCATGGCCGTGGCCGCGCTCCCGAAGGGCCGCGTATTTGGCTCGGCTGGTGGCGTCGTTTTGCGTGGCCACCCGGGCCCAGTGATACGCCGCCTCGCGCAGACGAGGGTGAACCGCTTGGCGGCGAACCACGAGGGTGTGTTTGCCGGAACGCCGGGTCACGGGGGCGACCCCGCACAGACAACGCAAGGCGGCATAGTCTCTTCGTTGCACCGGATCGTAGGCTTCCGAGAGCAGGGTGGCGAGAACCATCTTGCCGACCCCGGGCAGGGAGGCGAGGATCGCGACATCCCGCCTCGGCCCCTGGGGCCCCGCCACCGACTCGAACCGCTTCTCCAAAGCCCGGATCAGACGCGCACTCTCACGAGAGAGGTCTCGGAGTTGGCGCTGGATCAGAGCGAGGGTCTCCGCCAAGCTGGCGACGTGAACCTTTGCGGCCTGGACCGTGCCGGCGGCCAGGGGGAAGGAGGGCACCCGCAAGATCCGCAGGACCTCGGGAGCGTCGATTCGCCGGATCCGATGTTGTTTCAACACCTTGGCGACCCGGCTCGGACGCAGCTGGTGGGCCTCCTCCGGCGTCGGGGCCAGCTTCCAGACGGCCATCACCCAGGGCTCGGCGAGATTCTTGCTGAGGTCCCGGAACTGCGGATAGTAGCGCCAGAGTTGATCGTGGAGGCGATTGACCAGCCGCGTCTTCTCGCGGGTCAACTGGCTGGCCAGCCGTGAGTACTCGCGCAGCTCGATCACCTCAGAGTCAACGGGATCCAGCCGTCGCAAGCGATCCCCATCGGTTCTCAGTGCGTCGGCCAGCACCCGGGCATCGCGGCGGTCATCCTTCGCTCCGGCCGGAGAGAAGCGGTCGCGGAATCGATCCAACTGGGTCGGAGTGATGGTATAGACGGCAAAACACCGATCCATCAAGAACTCCACGACCGGACCGTTGATGACTTCGATCGCCACCGAGACGGCCTCCGCGGAGGTTCCCGTCTGCTCGAGAATCCAGTCGGCCATCTGGGCCAGGCCCGCACCGCTGTGGGGGAAGCTGCGCTGTCCCTGGCACCTCCCTCGCTCATCCAGCACGCAGACCTGGTGCGCCCGCGACGCCCAATCGACCCCCGCAAACCATTGACTCTGTTTCATCCCGCCCCCCCGAGTGATTAAATGGACGTCGGGCCGCCGCGATTCGGATCGGTTCCTGTACTGGTGTTCTTGGACGCCGACTTCCCACCGGTTCTCCATCGCGGCTACCGGCCGGGGCACGAATCCCCTCCAGGTGCTCTCAGGCACGGGGACTGTAGGGTTGCTCCCGGCCGGTTGGCCCTCTTCACCCACCGTGGATGAAGTCCCATAAAGGGTACTGTGGAATGGTACAGGGGACTGTTAGTCCCCCATTCTTCATTCCTCATTGGCATCGTCGGAGTTCGTAGGTTCCAAAACCCCACTCCCATCCTCCCTCAATACCACGCGGTCTTGTCGACCACGTTCTTCACCGGCCGGCCGGCGGCGTAGCGCCGGACGTTGTCCACCACCACCTGAGCGAATCGATCCGGTATCCGGGGGGACCGGGCGGCGCAGTGCGGTGTCATGATGACGTTTTCCATCCGCCAGAGAGGGTGCTCCGGGGGAAGAGGCTCGGTTTCGAACACGTCGAGGCCGGCTCCGGCGATCTCTCCCGCCTCCAAGGCCGCCACCAGGTCGTTCAGGTCCACGATGACTCCCCGTCCGATGTTGATCAGAAACGCCGCCGGCTTCATCTGCCGGAACTGGGGCCGCCGGAACATCTTGACCGTTTCCGGCGTGTGAGGCGCGGCAATCACCACGAAATCGCTTTCCGCCAGCAAATTGTGCAGCCGGTCCGGCTTCCAGAGCGACTCGACTCCCGGGGGGCATTCCTCCCGTTTGGGGTCGACTGCCAGCACCCGCATCCCGAAGGCCAGTCCTCTGCGGGCCACCTCCGCACCGATGCTTCCCAATCCGACCATTCCCAGCGTGGAGTCCGAGAGCTGAATGTGGGCCAGGTCCGCGGGAGCGACGTCTCGCAGGCTGCGGGCGAAGTTGGGAGCTTTCCAACTGGGGTCTCCCATGACCTCCCAGGTGGCCTTGGCCTGGTTGCGGATGTAGTGGTGGAAATTCCGGGCGAAGCTGAGGATGAAGCCGAAGACGTGTTCGGTAATGACGTCGGAGAAGATGCCCCGCATGTTGGTCAATATCGACGGATGCTCCACCAGGGCGGGAAACAGATAGTGTTCCATGCTGGCGCTGGGAGCCTGGATCCAGCGCAAACGTTTTTCCGCCGTCAGCAGCTTGGGCGTCATCTTGCCGAAGAAGGCGTCGGCGTCCACCAGGGCCGCGGCGGCGGCGTCCTCGTCGGGCGCGTTCACCACGGTGCCGCCGTCGCCCGCAGCATCCACGATGTCGGCGAGGCGGTGAGCATCCACGGCGGGATAGATCACCAGTTTGAAGCTTCGTTGTGGGCTTTGTTCCTGGGGTTCCGTTGTCATTTCATGCTCCCTGGGAATCGATGGGCGAACTCACTCCGGGCCTGATTACCGTGCACCCGATGGTGCGAAAGTCTTTCTGCAACCGGCGGAAAGTCTCGTCCGACTCGCAGATTCCGACGATGGCTCCACCCGAACCGGCGAATTTGGCGCAGACTCCGTGGGCTCTCGCCAGCTCGATCATCTCGACGTTCTTGGGGTCCAACCTGGACAGGCCGGATCGAACATCGAAGTTCCGGTCCATCAGGCCCGCCAACGCCGCCGTGTCCCCTCGCAAAAGACAGTCTCTTCCCTGCCGGGCGAGGTCGGCGAATTCTTCCATGGCACGATGAACCGTCCGTTCTCCCCGGTTCCAACGGCCTCTCAAATCGGTGTGATAGATGCCGGAGACTTGGCCCAGATCGTTGCGGTATGCCAGGTAGAGCGGGGGCAGCAGGCCGGGATCGAGGGATTCGTAGAACCCGTGGCCGAGGCGGTTCATGGCTTCCCGGTTGAAATCCATGTAGACCAGGCCCTCGTAGACTTGACAGACGCGGTCCTGGAGGCCCGCCTCGATCCCGATCTCCTCGGTTTCCACCGAGAGGACGAGTCCCGGCAGGAGCTCCCGCGGAATGGACACCTGGTAGAACTCGGACAGGCCCCGCATGGCCGCGGTGATGATGGCGCTGGATCCTCCCAGCCCGACCTGGCGGGGAATGTCGGTCTCGTATCGGAGGGAAAAATTCTGTTGGGGGAGTTGGATCTTCTCCCGCCAGCAGTATTCGGCAAAGACCTTGATGGTGGCCTTGACCAGCCGGAGACCACCGTAGAGCCCGTTGATCCGGACGTCGTCCACCAGGTCCTCGATTTGCCGGAACTCGCACCGGTCCTGGCGGCTCAGGATGATCTCCAGTTCGGGCCACTCGTAGACGACGACCTTGGCGGAGTAGTTTCTCAGGACGCAGGAGATGGTCTTGCCGAAGAAGCCGTCGGAGGGGTTGCCCAAGAGGCCGATGCGAGCGTTCGCTGCAGCCCTAGTGATCTTCAACCCGTCGCTCCAGCAGACGCTTGCGCAGCCCGGGGCCCAGATCCGGGTCGCGCAGTGCGAACTCGACGAAGGTTTCGAAATAGCTCTCGAAGTTGCCGATGTCGTAGCGCCTCTCGGTTGCCGGCAGACGGACCCCGATGACCGTCTCTCCTGCTTCCAGAAGCAGTTGGATGGCGTCGGTCAACTGAATCTCCCCGCCGACTCCCGGTTGGATCTGGTCCAGCTTCCCATAGATGGAAGGCGAAAAGACATACCGTCCCACCAGAGCCAGGCAGCTTGGAGTGGACCCGACGGGAGGTTTCTCGATCAAGCCCAGAATGGGGAATTCGGGACCTTCGCTTCCCGGTTCCACGATCCCATACCGGGAAATGTCCTGCGGGGAAACCATCTCGACGGCCACCACGCAGGCCGCCCCCGACTCGCGATGGATGCGGGTCATTGCGCTCACGACGTTCGTCGGCGAATCGAGACCGATGATGCTGTCTCCCAGCGCGACCACGAAGGGTCGGTTCTGGGTGAAGCGGCGGGCGCATCGGACGGCGTCCCCCAATCCCCGCTGGAGCCTTTGACGGGTGTAGAAGAACTTGACCTCCGTCTGCTCGTATTCGAGTTCCGCCAGCAGGTCTTCCTTCCCCGACTCCCTCAGGGTACGAATCAACTGGTGGTCCGGATCGAAGTGGTTCTCGATGGAAGTCTTGGTCCGTCCGGTGATGAAGAGGATCTCCTTGATGCCGTTCCTGGCCAGTTCTTCGACCACGTACTGGACTACCGGCTTCTTGGCCACCGGCAGCATTTCCTTGGGCTGGGACTTGGTCGCCGGCAACAGGCGGGTTCCCAAGCCGGCCACGGGGACGACAGCGACGCTGATCTCCGATCCTGAATCCATTGGATCGCGTCTCGCGGACGGGCTCATCCCTGCGGACGATAGAGCGTTACCAGGCAACCTCCCAGCGCGGCCAAAAGGATGCCCAGGACAAACGGCCACCGGATGCTCGAGATCCCGCCGGGCGGCGGATGGTTGATCATGGAGGCGAACGCGTTGACGATAGGGGCTCCGGCGAAGACGATGGCCATGACCACGCTGGGGGAACCCTTGGCTCCGAAGGCCAGAAGGACGCCGAAGGCTCCCACGGCTCCCAGGATTCCGGCGACCAGCGACAAGCCCATTCCCGGCGCGGGATAGCTCCAGTCCGCGCCCTGGCTCTTCAGGACCAGCAGCGGGGCCAGGATGGCGACCAGGAAATAGGCCAGGCCGACGAAGAGGAAGGCCTTGTAACGTCCGTTGACCGGATCCCCCATGGCCACCTGTCCAGCATGTAGCATGGTGCCGTACAATCCCCAGCAGAACACCGTCACGAAAGCGAAGCCGAGCCAGGCCAGTCCAGTGCTAGTCATGAACATCCTCCTTGATTGGATACGGAGTATAGCCCGTAGGAGGGGGGACATTCCTGTCCTCCCTCTTTTCTTGCCCCTCTCTTCATCCATGTCCCTCACGGGACCGGGGACATCCGTTTCTGTTCGAATCGGGGGTTGAAAACACGCGCCCCTAGCCGAACCTGAAATCCAGGAGGATCGGGTCGTGATCCGAAAGCTTGCCGAAGGTCTCGTCGAGTCCGCCGATCACCCGTGGCGAGGACACGGGGTCGGGAAGAATTCCCTTGCCGGCGAACCAGTCCAGCTTCATGGAACATCGGCCCTGATGGTTCTTCAGGGCCCAGTCGATGAACCAGAAGCACCAATTGGGGATCCATTCGGCCATGTTCCGGTTGGTGGCCAGGTTGGCGATGTCGTAGTGGAGGGTGCAGGCGCCCATCTGGTTCAGGTCCCGATAGTGGTAACCCCGGTTCTCCAGTTCCCGGAAAAGGCGCCGTTCGAACCAGCGCTGAGGATGGGGGTAGTGGTTGTCCAGAGTGTTTTCGATCCCCATGAGGACCCGGCGGGCGTATCCGAGAATCGAATACACGGCGCGCCGCGCATGGTGGGTGGAGGTGTTCCAGTCGCCGCCGATGACGACCGGAAACGAAGGATGCCAGCGTTGAAGATGGTCCAGCACCAGAGTCATCTGCAGATGCCGGTGCGCCTGGCTGGAGTGGGCGTCCAAGTGGAGGCTGACGGCGCGGAAACGTCCCAGAGGATGCTCCACGAGACCCAGGATCGCCCGCTGGCATCCCAGGCGTTTCTCGTTTCCCCTCAACTTGTCCTTGCCGTTGGGGAGGGGCAGCGCGTGGGGCTCCGAGACCGGATGCCGAGAGAGCAGCGCGTTTCCGTGCAGAGCCTGGGCGTTTTCGCCCGGAGCCTCGTTCTCCAGACCCGCTCCCTTGTCCAGATTCAGATAGCTGGGGGCGAAGACGTAGGTCATCCCCAGTTGCCGGGCCAGCTCGCGGGTGACGTGGAGGTTCCCGGTCCGGGCCATACCGTAGTCCAGTTCCGTCAGCAGGAGAGTGTCGGCTTCCCGCAGCAGCGGATGTTCCCGGAAAGCCCTGGCCAGGCCCGGCAATTCCAGGCCGCGTTCGATATTCCAGGCGACGGCGCGGATTGAGCTCCTGGTCGGTCCGGAACGCCCTGCCGGGTCTTCACCGGTCTCGACGGTGTTCAGCACCCGGTCGATTTCGGGCCGGAGGCGGCGATAGAGGGGAGAGGACTCCAGATCGCGGCTCGAAGGAATTTGCCTCAACTCGGGGAAATAGGGGTTGATGGCGTGGTCCATCAGTCCGGATCCCTCGCCAGGGACACGAATCCGCGATTGCCGTCCCGGGCCGGTTCTCTCACCAGAGCGCTCCGGAAACGGAATCCCTTTCCAGCAGCAGGAGAACGAAGATGACGGCATTGATGCCGTGCGATGCGAAGCAGAGGACGCAGGGGACACGGGTCAGAAACAGCAGGGAGTAGGTGAGAAACAACCCCAGGAGGACCGTGACTAGACTTGCCAGCAGCGAGAAGTGGAAGATGGGAGCGGTGAACAGGAAACCTTCCAGGGTTCCGGCGGCGATCAACGGATAGAAGAGTTGCGCCAGGACCGAGTTGGGAATGCCGAAGACACGGGCCCGGGGAGTGAAGACGATGGTGGCGCAGGTCTTTTCTCCCATCCTGCAGAAGCTGGGAATCCAGGCCGCGTCGGGTCGCACCCAACGGTAGGCCACGGCCGTGAAATAAGATGAGATGATGAAGCCGGCCAGCGACAGGACGACCAACAGCAGAGACGGCCAACTCATGCGCGCCGCTCGCCTCCCGGTTGTCTACGCCGTCCCATGGTTGGGTGTATTGTATCCCCCCCTTGTGCCCGGCTGCAGCGTGCAGGCTCCCGATATCGCCGTGGAGAACGGATCTTGAACGGCGTCGGGCCCCCCCGCCCCCATGTCCTGACACTGGATGCGGGAACCTCTTCCTTGCGGGCCCAGGTGTGGGGAGCGGATGGGCGTCCCCTGCCGGAAATCGGCGCCCGGGTCCACTATCGCCTTTGGACCGACCCGGAGGGAGGAGCCTGGCTGGAGCCGGAGGAAGTCCTTTCGGCCGTAACCGATGCGCTCGACGAGACGGTGGCCCGAGCCGGGTCCGGAGACGTCCGGATCGCCGCCGTCGCTTCAGACACGCTCTCTCCCACGCTCCTCGGGGTCGACGAGCAGGCCCGGCCGCTGACGCCGGTCTACACTTATGCCGATACCCGCAGCCGTCGGGCCGCCGTTGAACTCAGGGAAAGGCTGGATCCCGCAGAGGTCCACGAGCGGACGGGGTGTCCCATCCACAGCAGCTATCTCCCCTCGCGCCTCCTCTGGCTGGAACGGAGCCGGCCACGGCTCTTCTCCCGGGTCGCCCGCTGGATGACTCTGGGCGAATTCGTTTATTCACGGTACTTTCGGAACGGCGGCGTGAGCTATTCCGCCGCCTCCTGGAGCGGCCTCCTGAACCGTCACCGCCTGGACTGGGACGAGTCCTGGATTTCGCTGCTCCCGATCCGGCGGACACAGCTCTCGCCCCTTCGCGATTGCACGGAACCGTTCGCTGGATTGGAAGGTCCCTGGGCTCGGCGCTGGCCGTCCCTGGCTCGAATCCCCTGGTTCCCGGCGGTGGGGGACGGGGCCGCCGCCAACGTGGGCAGCGGCTGCGTGCGTTCGGACCGGGTTGCCCTGACCATCGGCTCCACCGGAGCCATCCGCGCGGTCCTGGACCTTCCCGCTTCCCCTCTTCCGGCGGGTCTCTGGAGCTATTTCGTCGATGCCGGCCGGCCCCTCATGGGAGGAGCCACCACCGAGGGGGGAAGCGTCTTCTCGTGGTTGACTAGCCGGCTGCAGGCCGATTTCGAACCGGACCGGTTGGAGGCCGAGCTGCAGGCCATGGAGCCGGCGTCCCATGGCCTGGTCTTCCTGCCGTTCCTGGGGGGAGAACGGAGCCCCGGATGGCGTGACGAAGCCCGCGGAAGCCTGGTGGGGCTGACGCTTTCTACACGGCCCGTGGAAATCGTCCGGGCGGCGCTGGAATCGATGGCCTACCGGCTTTGTCTGATCTACCGGCTCATGGAACCTCACCTGTCCCGGCAACACGAGATCATCGGCGGAGGCGCCGGGCTGCTCTCTTCTCCCGCCTGGCTGCAGATCCTGGCGGACGTCCTGGACCGCCGCGTCATCGCCTGCGCCGAGCCCGAAGTGACGGGCCGCGGAACGGCTTTGCTGGCGTTCGAGTCCCTGGGGCTGATTTCCGACTTGGCCGCGGTCCCGCCGGCCATGGGAAAGAGCTACGATCCGGACCCCGCCCGCCACCGCCGGCATCTCGAAGCAATGGAGCGGCACCTGGCGCTTTACCGGCGCTTGGATGGCTTCGCGCTAGAATAGGGGCCGCGTCGCACAGGACAGGAGAAATCGAATATGGAATCCAAGGCGGATATCGGACTCATCGGATTGGCGGTCATGGGCCAGAACCTGGTTCTGAACATGAACGATCATGGCTACACGGTAGCGGTCTTCAACCGGACGGTCTCCAAAGTGGACGAGTTCCTTTCCGGGGAGGCCCGGGGAACGAGGGTCATGGGCGCTCATTCCCTGGACGAGCTGGTCGGCATGCTCAAACGGCCGCGGCGGGTCATGCTCATGGTCAAGGCCGGCTGGCCCGTGGACGAGTTCATCCGGCAGCTTCTGGAGCACCTGGAGCCGGGGGACATCATCATCGACGGCGGGAACTCCAACTACGAGGACACCCGGCGGCGGGTCTCCCTGGTGGAATCGAAGGACCTTCTCTATATCGGGACCGGTGTCTCCGGTGGCGAGGAGGGAGCCCGGCGGGGGCCCTCCATCATGCCCGGCGGGTCCGCCGAGGCCTGGCCGCAGGTCCGGCCCCTCTTCCAGGCCGTGTCGGCCAAGGTGGACGGGGGCGAACCCTGCTGCGACTGGGTCGGTGAAGACGGCGCCGGCCACTTCGTCAAGATGGTCCACAACGGCATCGAATACGGAGACATGCAGCTCATCTGCGAGGCCTACCATCTGATGAAGGCGGGATTGGGGATGCCCGCGGATGAGATCAGCCGCGTCTTTGCCCGCTGGAACCGGGGGAGGCTGGATTCCTACCTGATCCGGATCACCCGCGACATCCTGGCCGTCAAGGATGACGACGGAGGCCCACTGGTGGAAAAGGTCCTGGACACCGCCGGTCAGAAGGGAACCGGACGATGGACCGTCATCTCGGCGCTGAACATGGGAGTTCCCCTCACCCTCATCGGCGAGGCCGTCCTGGCTCGGGCCTTGTCGGCTATCAAGGAGGACCGGGTCGATGCCTCCCGGCTATTGACCGGACCCAGCCCGGACGGCGCCGCGACTGGGACCGACTTGGTCGACGACCTGGAGAAAGCTCTCTACGCCTCCAAAATCGTGTCCTATGCGCAGGGGTACCAACTGATGCGGGCGGCGGCGGCCGAATATGGTTGGAACCTGGATTTCGGGGGCATCGCCCTGATGTGGCGGGGCGGTTGCATCATTCGGTCCGTCTTCCTGGGCAAGATCAAGGAGGCCTTCGACCGGGACCCGGATCTGAAGAACCTGCTGCTGGATCCCTATTTCAAGGAGCAGGTGGAGGGCGCCCAGGAGTCATGGCGCCGGGTCGTCTCCCGGGCGGTCCGCTGGGGAGTCCCGGTCCCGGCCACCTCCAGTGCCCTGGCCTTCTACGACGGCTACCGGCAGGCCTGGCTTCCCGCCAACCTCCTGCAGTCCCAGCGGGACTACTTCGGCGCCCACACCTACGAGCGCGTGGACCGGCCCCGGGGCGAGTTCTTTCATACCCGCTGGACGGAATCGGGCTAACCGGATTTCCAGCCAACTCGGTGAGCGTTCGGCTGCTGCCTCAGGAAAGAAAGTGACTGTCCCGTTCTCGGTCGGAAAGTTCAGAAAACCCCCACAAGGGAAAGCGCTTTCGAAAGAATCCCTGACTGAAATCGGGACCGTTTCAGAGAGGAAAAATTCTAAATACCTGTTTCAGGTATAATCATCCTCGAAATGGGTATAATAAAATCTTCCGTGTCAGCGGAGCCTCCCATATCGAATCAGTACGAGTCGTCTCTTGTCAGTTCCGCCTTGGCCGATGCGCTGTTCACGACGACTCAACAACGCGTCTTGGCTCTATTGTTCGGTCAACCGGATCGCAGTTTCTTCGTGACCGAGATCATCGACTTGGCCGACCTGGGCCGAGGCACAGTTCAACGCGAACTGAGCCGCCTGGCCGAGAGCGGACTGGCGAACGTATTCCGGATTGGCAACCAGAAGCACTACCAAGCCAATTGCAACTCGCCTCTTTTCCACGAACTCTGCAGCATCATCCGAAAGACTGTGGGTCTCAAGGACCCTGTTCGCGCTGCGCTGCAAGCCCTATCCGAACAAATCACTCTCGCTCTGATCTATGGATCGATCGCAAAACGGCAGGAGACGTCGGCCAGCGATATCGATCTTCTTCTGGTTTCCGATACCCTGACGCTGGAAGCGGCCTATACCGCTCTCGTTCCAGCCGAAAAGCAGTTGGACCGACGCGTGAACCTGATGCTGTACACGTCGAGCGAGTTCCGACGCCGGCGCGCCTCCGGGGCAGGTTTTGTGACGAGGATTCTCCAGGGTTCACACCTGGTTCTCATGGGCTCTGTCGATGGCGCTTGAACAGTTCGAAAATCTCGTCAGGATCGGCCGCCTCAAGGCGGAAGCGCCCGCGCCGACGGAAATCACTGGGTTGGTCCGGTCTGGATTGGCGCGATTGAAGGACGCGAAACTCGATCATCTAAGCATCGAGTCCCGGTTCGATCTGGCTTACAATGCCGCGCACGCGCTATCGCTGGCGGCTCTTCGAATCGCCGGTTATCGGGCGCAAAGCCGCTACATCGTGTTTCAGTGCCTCCGCCACACGCTGGATTTCCCGAACGACAAATGGCGCGTACTCGATCTCGCGCACCGACGCCGGAACCTGTCGGAATACGAGGGCGATCTTGAACTTGAGGAGCCTCTCGTCGAGGCGCTCATTCGTGCGGCCGAGGAGGTCGCCTCTCGAGTGTCCCAATACCATGCGGAATACCTGCCTTTTCATGAGATCTGATTAGTGGAGCGGTTCATCGCTCCGGCAGTCGCTGCTATTCAGCCCGTGGCACCTTCGAGCCAAGCCCTCCAGCGCCACGATTCCGGCTGGGTTCCGACTCCAGAATCGAAATCGGTCACTCAATAGCAAAAAGACTCGCCGAATAAGGTCTGCGTTATGCTGGAACGAATCGAAAGAAATTGACTGTCCCCTCGCCTTGGCCGCTTGCCCGCGGTTCCCTCACCAGCGAGAATCACCGAATGGACTTCATCACATTCGGCGTGACGGGTCTGGCCTTGATTGTGTACGGAGTGGCGGGAGTCATCCTGTTCTACGCGATCGTGCGCCTTCTACTGGCCGCAGCTCGATTCCTGGAACGCCGCTCATAGTCAGACCGGACCGGGCATCGGTCCGGTTTTTCCAATCCGTGAGCCCCGACCTGTCCTGGATCGACTCAAGCGTCAGCGCTGGGTCAACGTCAACCGGTGGGTCCATCATCGCCGACGGGGCCGAGCTTCTCGCCATCGTCCAAAGGGTTTTGGAAAGCAAAAGTGAGGATTGAACCAATGAGTGATCTCGACCCGATTCCCTGTGATCATCTCAAGAGCCCGGATGAGCCATTCCACGGCGACTTGGGCGACTATCCAGTATTGAAGCTCCTGGATTATTGGCGCTGGTTGGCTTCTTGCCTAATGGACAACAGGATGCGAGGGATGCTGGCGGAATTTCTCGTTGCCGCCGCGTGTGGTCTGCACACGAAACCACGAGTCGAGTGGGACAGCTACGATCTGTGTATACCCGCCGGAACTACTGGCCTCAAAATTGAGGTCAAAAGCAGTGCCGAAAGACAGTCGTGGTGGCAACGCGTGCTGAGTCCGCTTGAGTTCGACATTAAGAAGAAGAAACGATGGATTCTCAAGAATGGCAAATGGAAATCGATTCCACCCGCTCGGCGCTGGGCTGATCTCTATGTATTCTGCGCGTTAGAGGGCGCTGACCCCGACCCGATGGACGTGGATGCGTGGCAGTTCTACGTGCTCCGTCGGGACGTGCTCGATGACAAGCATCCGAATCAGCAGAAAATCCGGCTGGGTCCATTGCGCGATCTTTCGCCGCATCAGTGCACCTACCGGGACTTGAAGGGCACAATCGAAAAGGTTTCTGGTGAGACTCTCGCGTGAGAACGGGGCTGTCGCCTTATTGCGTCCCCTTCTTGCGCCTGACCTCCACTTTTCGTTCCTGTTGCCGGAGAGGAACCGCGCAGTATAGTGGCGGTTGTAGTCTGACGTCTTCCCGAAAAACCCACGACGGGCGCGTCACCCGGTAAGGAAAGGGGGCGAAGAGTGCCGATCATTCGCCTGAAACTGGTTGTTCAACACGACACCGAGCGTCTGGAAAAGAACACGCTGCAGACGTTGGCCGACGACCTCGGAGAATATTTCGATTCGGAACCGTCCGGGACGTGGGTGGAAGCCGAGTACGTTCCGGTCGAGCAATATGCGGAGAATCGACTTGAGCTGTCCGAGGACACGAAACCAACACTCGTGTACGTATTGAGGCACGACCTGCCGGCGGAGGAAGAAGTCGCGCGGGAAGCCATGGATCTTGCCCGGATTGTGTCGGAGCGGCTGCAGCGGCCTCGACGAAGCACGCACATTATCTACGAGCCGCCCGGCAAGGGACGGATTGCCTTCGGCGGCAGACTGGTCAGGTGACCTCAGCGCTTTCCGGTAGCGCGAACGTGACGGTCCTTCTCGAAGCGCAAGCTGTCGACAATGCCGGTGAGGTTCTACGCGAGGCGTTTCGACTGATGGAGCGTCAAGAAAAGAAATACGAAGCCCAGCTGACAAGATAGCGGAAGGCGGCCAAGATCGGCGTTGCTGACACCGACTCCTGATCCTTCCGGAGCTTCGACGGGCCGGACCAGCTACGCTGCCACTTGGGTGCGTTGTCCCGCGATGCGGAGAGTGGCTATAGCAGCCGCCTCAGACCAGCCCCTGAAAGGCTCGAAACAGGGTCCGGTAGTATTTCATGACCCGGATCGGATCGGTGCTCTCGGGAATCTCGGCCATGCAGTAGCCCGGATATTCCATCTCCCGGAGCAGGCGGAACAGGAGCCGCCAGGGGTACTCCTCGACGAAGAGGTCCCGCATGTGGACCAGGGAGATCCGATCCTTGATCAGATTGAAGTTGGTCTCCACGCCTCCGTCCAGGAGATCCGTCTTGTTGGAATTCCAGCAGATCCGGACGTTGTCGTGATCGGCGTAGTCCAGCATCTTCCGGATGCGGGGGATGCGGCCGGTCTCGCGCCCGTGAACCTCCAAGCGGATCTGGACTCCCCAGCCGTTGCCGTAGGCGCCGCATTCCCTCAGAGCCAGCCCAATCTGTTCCAGGGTCTTCTCCTCCGGGACCCCCTCGGGCAGTCCGTTGGGGCGCACTTTGACGCCGGGGGCGCCCACGTCGTGGGCCAGCCGCACGAAGGCCTTGGTCTCTTCGATGTTGCGGCGCAGGACCTCCGGATCGGGCGAGTGATACTCGCAGGCGCTGCCCAGGCCGACCAGCCGGACCGGTGAATCCTGAAATCGCATCATGACTTCCCGGCGCTTCTCGGGAGAGATGTCGATCTCGACGCCGTGGGCGTGGGTGCTGCGCAGCTCGACCCCCTCGAACCCGGTCTCGGTGCAGTTGCGGATGATCGTCTCCAGATCCCAACTGCGGCCCAGGTTGTAGGTCACCGTCCCCAGGCGCAGGGGAAGCTTCCGGGGGAACTGCCGGGTTGCAGCCTGCGATGCGGACGCTTCTCCGGACAGGAATCCCGCCGACATCGATGCCGTGGCCGCACCAAGAAATTGTCTTCTTTTCATGGTTTTCTCCCTGATTAAGCTGGCAAGCGGATTCGGTGTTACCGATGCCCCGCCGAGAACAGTTCCTGGTAGCTTTTGATGACGCCGCCGCGGTCTTGCTGGAAGTCCAGGGCGCTTCGCCGTTCCTTGAAGGCGACCAGGCCGGGCAGGCATCGGTCCCAGGCCAGGGTATACGGGGTTCCGGGTCCGTCTTCCCGGGGCCGTTCCATCGAACAACAATGACTGACCGAGCTGTCTTCCACGTAGACGGCCTGCTCGGCCGGGAAACGTTCTCCGGTGGCGAGGTCTTGGATCCACGCCCGTTTCACCTGATCGTTGTTCTGTTCCTGGAAATGAAGTCCACAACGAGGACAGCAGACGTCTACGTATTCTCCCTCGACGAGGTCGATTCGGTAGGTTGTGGCACCGTGCAGAGGCCGCTGGCAGATGCCGCAGGTTCCCGGATCCAGGGTGTAGAGATAATAGGAACTGCCTGCCAGCAATGACAGCAGCAGCGCGGCCGCAACTGCCCGGATCACTTTGACGCCCATCCCGGCGCGCTGATCCGGGACATCGGAAGGTTTCCCTGATTCCTTCATGACACAGCCACCTTGGAGGCTGGTCTGCGCTCGCGGAAACTACGGCAGCTCACGGCGAAGCTTCTCATAGTATGCCTGATTCAGAGGCTCCTTGAGCTGAAAGCGAAAGACCCGCATCTTGTCGAAATTGCGGCGGTTCTCTTCGTAGGTCCGGATCTCCAACTCGAAACGGTTCGCGGACCAGACGTTGGCCACGTCCCGGTCCTTTTTCCACTTCCTCGAATTGGACGCGTCCTCGCTGTCGTAGACGATGGTCTCCGGGCCGAAGTAGAGGGTGCCTTCGCAACCTCCGAGAGCGTGCTTGTGCTTGGCGGGGACCTGGTACTCGGCGTCGATGGGTTCGGTGACGCGATCGGTCACCGGTTTCTTCAGCCTGTCGGAGATGAAGGACAACGTCCGGTCGGTGAAGGTCCGATCCGCGGACAGCAACTCGAAGTCGAAGACCTTGTCCTGCCCCAGCCGGAGTTTCTGGTCCTCGTAGGTGAGGACGCTCAGGCGGGACGGGGACTTGCGGTCCACGCTCTGAATGTTCTGCCAGACCCACGTTCGGTTGTGGCTCTCCTTCTTCGGGGACCGGTACTCGATCCCCTCCTCGCCGATGATCAATTCACCCTCGCACTTGCCCCACGGATCGTGGTCGTGCCGGACCCGCATCGATTCTCCCCAGGCCCCGGTGGCGAAACAGAACAGCGTCAGGAAAGCGAACAGACTTTGCTTCATCTCAGCTTCCAACCCTTCCAAATGTAGTAGATGACGGGGTAGACGCAGAGTTCCAGCAGGACGGAAGTCGTCACCCCGCCGACCATGGGTGCGGCGATTCTTTTCATGACGTCCGCGCCCGCGCCATGACTCCACATGATGGGAATGAGACCCGCCAGGATGATGCAGGCCGTCATCACCTTGGGCCGAACGCGGTGGACCGCTCCCTGGCGGATGGCATCGGTCAGATCCGAAAGCCGACGCATACGTCCCGCCCGGACCGCCTTCCCGTAGGCCACGTTCAGGTAGAGTAGCATCACCACGCCGGTCTCGGCATCCAGTCCCATGAGGGCGATGATTCCGACCCAGACCGCGACGCTCATGTTGTAGTCCAGCAGGTAGAGCAGCCAGAAGGCGCCCACCAGGGAGAAGGGGACCGCCAGGAATACGATGGCCGTCTGGATGACGGACCGCGTATTCAGGTAGATGATGACGAACACGATCAGCAGGGTCATGGGGATCACGGCCATCAGGTGTTGCCGGGTCCGCTCCATGTGCTCGAATTGACCACTCCAGATGACGTTGTATCCGTCCGGGACGTCGACCTGGCCGGCGACGGCCTGCCGGGCCATCGTCACGTAGCTCCCCACGTCGATTTCCGCCAAATCGACGTAGATCCAGGCGTTGGGACGGGAGTTCTCGGTCTTGATGGCGGTGGGACCCTTGCGGATCCGGATGGTGGCCAACGCCCCCAGGGGGATCTGCGCCCCGCGCGGCGTGGGAACCAGGATCTCCCGAAGGGCCGGAAGGTTGTCCCGCAGTTCCCGGCTGTACCTCAGATTTACCGGATACCGCTCCAGCCCCTCGACGGTAGTGGTGATGTTCATGCCCCCGATGGCCGACTGGATCACGTCCTGCACGTCGCCCACGGTGAGTCCGTAGCGGGCGATGGCGTCGCGCCGGATGTCGAAGTCCAGGTAGTTGCCTTCCATGACCCGCTCCGAGTAGACGGAAAGGGTGCCCGGCAGGCCGCGGACCACCGCTTCGATCTCCTGCCCCAGGTCTTGAAGCACGGAAAGGTCCGGTCCCGACAATTTGATCCCGACCGGGGTCTTGATGCCGGTGGAGAGCATGGCGATCCGGGTCTTGATGGGCATGGTCCAGGTGTTGGTGAGTCCGGGGAACTGAATCGCCTGGTTCAACTCGTCGATGAGGATGTCCGGGGTCATTCCCGGGCGCCACTCGGACTCCGGTTTGAGCATGATGGTGGTCTCGATCATGCTCAGCGGGGCGGGATCGGTGGCCGTGTCGGCCCGCCCGATCTTCCCGAAGACGCGGTCGACCTCGGGGAAGGAGGCGATGATCTTGTCCGTCTGCTGCAGGAGCTCCCGGGCCTTGGTGGTGGAGATTCCGGGCAGCGTGGTGGGCATGTAGAGCAAATCGCCTTCGTAAAGGGGGGGCATGAACTCGGACCCCAGGCGGGAGTAGGGAAACCACGTCAACCCCAGGGTTCCGGCAGTGAGGACCAGGACCGTCCACTTCCATCTCAGGAGGAGCCGGAGCACCGGGTCGTAGATAGCGATCAGGATGCGGCTGAGAGGATTCCTCTTCTCGGAACGGATGCGTCCCCGGATCCAGAAGCCCATCAGGACCGGTACCAGAGTGATGGCCAGAATCGAGGCTGCCGCCATGGAATAGGTCTTGGTGTAGGCGAGCGGTTTGAAGAGCCTCCCTTCCTGGGCCTCCAGCGTGAAGACGGGAACGAAGGAGACGGTGATGACCAGCATGGCGAAAAAGAGGGTGGGGCCCACCTCCTTGGAGGCGTCGGCGATGATCTGCCAATGGTCCTTCCTGCCCCGGTCCGTCTCCAGGTGCTTGTGGGCGTTCTCGATCATGATGACGGCGCCGTCGACCATGGCTCCGATGGCGATGGCGATGCCGCCCAGGGACATGATGTTGGCGTCGATTCCCTGCCGTTCCATGACGATGAAGGAGATGAGGACCGCCACCGGCAGGGTGATGATGGCCACCAGGGAGGAGCGCAGGTGGAGCAGAAACAGGATGCAGACCAGGGCGACCGCCAGTCCCTCCTCCAGGAGTTTCTCGCCCAGCGTCTTCACCGCCCGTTCGATGAGGGCCGACCGGTCGTAGACGGTCACGATCTCCACGTCCTCGGGCAGACCCTGCCGCAGCTCGTTCAACTTTTCCTTGACTCCCCGGATGACCTCGTGGGTATTGGCCCCGGACCGGACCACGACGATGCCGCCGACCACCTCCCCCTCTCCGTTGTACTCGGCCAGGCCCCGGCGCATCTCGGGTCCCATCTGGACCATGGCCACGTCTCTCAGGAGAATCGGCGTTCCGGCGGGGGATACCGCCAGCGCGATCTCCCGGAGGTCGTCCAGGTCCCGGATATAGCCTCGGCCGCGGATCATGAACTCGGTTTCCGACATCTCCAGGACCCGTCCCCCCACTTCGTTGTTGCTCCGCTGGACGGCCTGGCGAATCCTGGAGATGGGAATGTCGTAGGCCCGGAGCCGGTTGGGGTCCACGGTGATCTGGTACTGCTTGACGAAGCCGCCGACGCTCGCGACTTCCGAGACGCCGTCCACCGACGTGAGCTCGTATTTGAGGAACCAGTCCTGGATGCTGCGAAGCTCGGCCAGATTTCTCCGGTCCGACTTGAGGACGTACATGAAGGCCCAGCCGACCCCGCTGGCGTCCGGACCCAGGGTGGGACTGACTCCTTCGGGAAGGCGGGTGCTGACGTAGTTCAGGGATTCCAGCACCCGGCTCCGGGCCCAGTACATGTCGGTACCGTCTTCGAAGATGACGTAAACGAAGGAATAGCCGAAGAAGGAGTAGCCCCGCACCACTTTGGAATACGGCACCGAGAGCATCTGGGTGGTGATGGGGTAGGTCAACTGGTCTTCCACCACCTGCGGCGCCTGGCCCGGATACTCGGCGTAAATGATCACCTGGACGTCGGAGAGATCGGGAATGGCGTCCAGAGCCGTCCTCTGGAAGGAATAGAGTCCGGTCAGGATGACGAAACCGGCGGCCAGGATGACCAGGAGCCGGTTTTCCAGGGACCAGTCGATGATTTTTCCCAGCATGTCTCAGATCACCGCGGGTCGAACCTTCAGTGCTGATGTTGCATGGAGGATCCCGTGTCCCCCGCCGTGCCCTCGGAGTTCGGAGAGACGATCTTCCGAATGGCCTCCTTCAGACGGCTCTCCGAATCGATGAGGAATTGGGAAGAGGTCACGACCCGATCGCCCTCGGACAGACCCTTTCTCACCTCCCATAATCCGTTGCCGTTCCGGCCCAACATCACCTCCCGGACCTGGAAGGCTCCGTTTCCCCGATCCAGAACCACCAGGTTCCGGCGGCCGCTGTGGATCACCGAGTCCTCGGGGACCGCCAGTGCGCCGCGGACCAATGACAGGTCGAAGGTGACGTTGGCGTACATGTCGGCGCGAAGGCGCGGATCGGAATCCAACAACTCCAGCGACACCTTCAGGGTCCGGGTCCGGCCGCTGAAGGCGGGCGACAGGAACCGGACCGCGCCGCGAAATTTTCGTCCCGGCTGGGAAGGAATCTCGATGGAGGCTTCCTGTCCGACCTGCATCCAGGGGATCTGATGCTCGAAGATCTCCGCCTCGACCCAGAGGCGGGAGGGATCGGCGATCTTGTACAGGTTCATGCCGGGATGAACTCGCATCCCCTCCAGCGCCTCGTCCATCTTCTCCACCACCACTCCGCTGACGGGTGAGACCAGGGTGACGGTGCGCCGTGGTTTCCGGGACTCTTCCAGCCGGCGGATCTGCTCCGTATCCAGGTCCCAGTGATCCAGGAGCCGGCGGCTGGACTCCACCAGAGACCGGGCCCGGTCGGCGACCTCCGGGTACTCGTTGCCGCCGAGCCGCTCGGCGTATTCCATGGCCTGCAAGTACTCCTGCTGACTGGTCACCAGTTCGGGGCTGTAGATCTCCAGAAGCTTCTGGCCCTCCTGGACCGGCTCGCCCAAGTAGTTGACGTGCGCCTTCTCGATCCAACCATCGAATCTGGTGTTGATCCAGGCCATCTTCCCTTCGTCGTAGACCAGGTTTCCTACGGTTCGGATGGTGAACGAGAGATCCACCCGCCGGACCTCGTCGGACTGAACCCCAAAGTTCTGGACGAAGGAAGGGTCGACTCGAACGACGTCCGGCTGTTGGTTGTCTGCGGTGTGGGTCGCCGGTTCAGCGGGACCACTGCCGGCGTCCATGGTGTCGTGCGAGGCCGGGGAACCGGACATGTCGTGGTCTGTCCCGGAACCTTCCCGGTGCATCCCGGAGCCCTCCCGATGCGGCCCGGAACCTTCCCGGCCGGCAGTCGATCCTTTCATCGGACTCAGGCGCATCCCGCAGAGCGGACAGCTTCCCGGTCCTTGCCGGATCACCTGCGGATGCATGCCGCAGGTCCAGAGCCGTCCGTCCTGGGAATCCTGCTGGAGAGACAGGATGCCGAACCCGGAGGAAATCCCCGTCCGGAGCCGATGAAGCAGGCGCCAATCGAAAGGATCCACCAGGATCAGGGCGGCCGCCGCCAGAAAAACCGGCAAGACTGGGAGAACCTTTGCCTTCACCACTCTTCTCCCGGTCCGGGGTAACGTGTTCCGACGGCCTGCTCCATCGCCGCCAGGGCCTGCATATAGTCGGTCTCGTATCGAGCCTGGAGCACCTGCGTTTCCAACAGCGCGCGTTCGCTGTCCAGCAGTTCCAAGGCTCCCAACTGCCCGTTTTGGTATCCCGACTCTGCGGCGCGGAGGGCCTCCCGGGTCTGGGGAATCAGGACCCGTTCAAACAGGTCCATCTGCCTCCACAGGGTCTCGATGCGGACCGCCAGGTCCCGGATGGTGAGTTGAATCCGGTTTCGCAGGTCTCGATACGTGCTGCGTTCGGCGATCAGGTTTTCCGCAGCCTCCATCACTTCCGCGCGATATTTGTGCCTCTGAAGGGGAATGTTGATGCCCACCGAGAGGTTGTAGGCATTCTTGCCGCCGCCGGGACGCGGCGTGGGAAACAGGTCCTGCGGCGGCAGGCCGCCGACGTTGACGGTCCCCGCACTCAATGTGACATCCGGCCAGAAACTCTTCTTGGCCAGCTCGACGCCCTGCTCCGTAGCTTCGATCCGAGCCATGGCCCCCTTGAGTTCCTGCCGGTGACGCACTCCCAGCTTGTAAAGTTCATCCAGGTTGATCCCCACCTTCTGCGGAGCGGGAAGCGGAAGCCGGGGCACCGGCGCCTCCGGCGCCCGGTCCTGCAGGCTGTTCAGCCGTGCCGAAGCCGATTGGCGTTGTTGCCGCAGGAGTTCCAGCCGGCTCATGGTCCGGCTGATCTCGGCCTGGATCCGGATCACCTCCTGCTGGTGCCCCTTGCCCGAAGCGTATCGAGCCTGGGCCAGCTCTTCGTAGTGATCCAGCAGAGATTGCTCTTCATTCACGATATCCAGGGCCCGGTCCAGGTAGGCGACGTCGTAGAAGGCTCGCTTCACGCCGGCGGCGACTTCCCTCTCGCGGGCGCGGAAGAGCCGGTAGTGGGCCGCCGCCCGCTTGACGGCAATCCTGCCCTTCAGGTCCAGTTTCCCGAACCAGGGAAACCGCTGACTGAGCGTGAGCGTGCTCAGTTGAGGCCCTTCGCGGGTCTCCACACTGCGAAGGAAACGGCCGAAGGTCAGGGTGGGATCGGGCAGCGCGGTCTGTTGGGGGATCCTTTGAAGCGCCGCGCGGTAACGGGCATACGCCGTTTGGATGGACGGGTTGGAGTCGAGCGCCGTGCGAATGTACTCTCCCAGCAGGGGATCCGTGATGTGGAACGCTGGCTTGGCATCCGCCTGAGATCCAAGGGCTCCCGGGTGTCCTGCAAGGAGAAGGCAGAGTCCCAGCAACACGGGCGTATGGATTGAAGGCGCCGATCTTTTATTCATGACGTGCCCGGCACGATCAATCTCGTACGCAATTTCCGGACCAACTCTCCCCCACTTCCGGATCCTCGTCCTAAGTGTTTCGTAATTCGCCAGTTAACGATCCTTGCTTCCGGAGAGCATGCGGGCATCGGGCGGGTCCGCTTGCCCAGGAATGATTCTTATCAACCAATGCGTGTGTCATATAACACAACTGTTTCATATAAGACACTTATGAGATAGAATGGCTACAGGATGAAATCCGAACGGATCCTGTTGGTCGACGACGATCGGAATTTCCTGCGCGTCCTGGACTACCAGGTGCGGCAATTCGGGTACGACACCTGCTGCGTCTCTTCCGGAGTTCGAGCCTTGGATCGGATTCAGGAGTCGCCGGTGGACCTGGTGGTCACCGATCTTCGCATGCCGGGGATGGACGGGCTCCAATTGCTGGATCGGATCCGCCGGCTGGTTCCGGACCTTCCCGTGATCGTCCTGACCGCCCACGGTTCCATCGAGGGAGCCGTCGACGCCGTCAAGGGCGGCGCCTCCGACTTTCTGACCAAGCCCTTCGAGCGGGAGGAGATCCACCATTCCATCCGGAAAGCCCTGGAGATGACGCGATTGATTCGTGAGAACCAGAGACTCTCCCGGGAGGTCCAGCGCAAATTCGAATTCGAAGGGATCGTGGGATCGTCCAAGGAGTTCCGGGAGGTCCTGGATCTGGCCCGCCAACTTGCGGCGGTGGAGACGACGGTCCTGATCCAGGGAGAGACGGGGACCGGGAAGGAACTCCTGGCCCGGGCCATCCATTTCAACGGTCCGCGCAAGAATAGTCCTTTTGTAGTGGTGAACTGCGGCGCCATTCCGCGGGATCTGATGGAGTCCGAACTCTTCGGTCACCGGAAGGGCACGTTCACCGGAGCCGTCGCCGACAGGCCTGGAAAGTTCGCCGTGGCGGACACCGGGACGCTGTTCCTGGATGAGGTGGCTGAAATTCCGCCGGACATGCAGGTGAAGCTGCTCCGGGTATTGCAACAAAAGGAGATGGATGTGATCGGAGACCCCGAACCCTCTCCCGTGGACGTCCGGATTCTGGCGGCTACGAATCAGGACCTGAGCCGGGCCATGGCCGAGGGACGATTCCGTCAAGATCTTTTCTATCGCCTCTCGGTCGCGCCCTTGAGTATTCCTCCTTTGCGGGAGCGCCGCGAGGACATTCCGCTCCTGATCCACCATTTCCAGAACGAGTCGTGCCGGAAACTGGGAAAGGAGGTGCGGTTCGGGGAAGAGGCGGTTTCATTTCTGCAGACGCACGGTTGGCCCGGCAACGTCCGGGAATTGGAGAACGTCGTCGAGAGGCTGGTGCTCTTCAATCGGACCGGAACCGTAGAGCGCGAAGATCTGCCCATCGAGATTCGCCGACCGGCCGGGGATTCGGACAGCAGGATGTTCCGGCTCCCGGAGAAGGGCTTTTCGCTGCAGGAGTTGGAGCGCGACATCCTGCTGGCGGCGCTGGAGCGAAACCGCTGGAATCAGGTTCGGACGGCGCGTTACCTGGGCATCACCAGGAACACTCTGATCTACCGGATGCGGAAGTTCGGACTCAAGAGGATCGAGGGACGGCCGTCGTTATGATGCGGCAACGTGGCAACTGGCTCGGTCCGGCCTCCATTCTGGCCGGAGTGCTGGTCATCTCCGCCTTCCATTACACCACCAGCACCGATCACCGGTACCTTCACGAGATCTACCAGCGTGTCTACTATGTTCCCATCCTGCTGGCCGCCTTCTGGTACGGACCTGTCGGCGGCGTCTCGACGGCGCTCCTGACGAGCGGGCTCTACCTCTACCACATCCAGCGGGATTGGCATCACTTCCCCATGTACACCTTCAACCAATACGCGGAAATCATCCTGTACCATGCCATCGGGCTCCTGGTGGGGATCCTCTCCAGCCGTGAAAGGCGGCAGCGGCGAGATTTGGAGCGGACCTCCCGGCGCCTGTCGGAGGCGTATGAATCACTGCAGAAGACCTTTGAACACCTGAGGCAGACGGATCGCTTGGCCTCCATGGGACAACTGAGCGCCGGCATCGCCCACGAGATCCGCAACCCTCTGGGAACCATCAAGGGCTCCATCGAGATCCTGTCGGGCGATTTCCCGTCCGATCATCCCAAGCGGGAATTCCTCAGGATCGTCCACCAGGAGATCGCCCGGCTCAATGCCATCGTGGAGGACTTTCTCCGGTTCGGAAGGCCGCCCCAACCGTCAATTCAGCCGACTTCGGTCGCAGAGCTCCTCGATTCGACGCTCACCTTGCTGCAGAAGCCGGCGCGGGACGCCCAGGTCCGGATTCGAATCGTCGACGACCCTCAGGTTCCCCCGGTGCCCATGGACCCCGACCAGATCCGGCAGGTCATGCTGAACGTCATGCTCAACAGTTTGGAGGCCATGCCCGACGGGGGACTGCTGGAGGTCCGGGTCCGCCGGGCACAGGAGAATGGGCGGGTGGCCATCGAGGTCTCGGACAGCGGCGTGGGTCCCGCAGGGGTGGACCTGGAACGGATCTTCGATCCCTTCTACACCACCAAGGCCGGGGGCACCGGGTTGGGGCTGTCGATCTGCTTCCAACTGGTCAAGAATCATGGCGGAAACATTTCGGTCCGGGCCAACCCGGATCGAGGCTTGACCTTCCGAATCGAGTTGCCGTTGGAGGAATCATGAACTCGGCCTCCCCGAGCCCTGTGATCGATCCGGTCTGCGGCATGGAGGTGGTTCCGGGTCCGGACGTTCCCACCGTTGATTACGGGGGAAAGACCTACCATTTCTGCTGCCAACACTGCGCCGAGTTATTCCGGGCCGATCCGGAACTCGCCCTGGCGCACCAGGGAGGAGACTGTCCCGAGGTCCACGTGCACCACCAGGGGCCCCAGGTCCAAGCGCAAGACCACGGGGAAGCCGCCGCGTACGTCTGCCCCATGTGTCCCGGCGTCGAGTCGCCGACACCGGGGCCGTGCCCTTCCTGCGGCATGGCCTTGCAGCCGCACCACGGGACCGCCGGAGACGACGGCGGAGAATTGCGTGAAATGACCCGGCGATTCCGCTGGAGTCTCGGTTTCACGGTTCCTCTGGTTCTGGTTTCCATGTTGGAAATGGCTCCCGGACAGCCGATCTCCCGGATCTTGACTCCGGATCTCCGCCGGTGGATCGAGCTGCTCCTGGCCACACCCGTGGTGATTTGGGGCGGGCTCCCCTTCTGGCAGAGGGCATGGGCCTCAGCCTGGAATCGCAGCCTCAACATGTTCACCCTGATTGCTCTGGGCACGGGGGCAGCTTATGCCTACAGCTTGGCGGCCGTCGGGTTTCCGAACCTCTTTCCGGATGCCTATCGTGACGGCCACGGTCAGGTGGGCGTCTATTTCGAAGCCGCGGCCGTGATTACCTCCCTGGTGCTCCTGGGACAGGTCCTGGAGCTCAGGGCCGCGGCGCGAACCGGCAGCGCCGTCCGGGACCTCCTGGAACTGTCTCCGCCCACCGCCCGGAAGATCGTCGCCGGAGGTGAAGAAGAGGTGCCCCTGGGAGACGTGCAGCCGGGTGATCGATTGCGGGTGCGCCCGGGGGACAAGGTCCCGGTGGACGGCCGCGTGCTGGAGGGAGAGAGCAGCGTCGACGAGTCCATGATCAGCGGCGAGTCCATGCCGGTCATGAAACTCGCGGGAGACCCCGTGACCGGCGGGACGGTGAACGGTTCCGGAACGCTGGTCATGGAGGCTCGCCGGGTCGGGAGCGAGACCCTGTTGGCCCGCATCGTACGGATGGTCACCGAAGCGCAACGTTCCCGGGCGCCCGTCCACCGTCTGGTCGACCGCGTGGCGGCGTGGTTCGTGCCCGCAGTCATCGTGGTGGCATTGGCGGCTGCGGTGACGTGGGGAATGGTGGGGCCGGAACCCAGGTGGGCCAACGCGCTCGTCACTGCGGCGGCGGTATTGCTGATCGCCTGTCCCTGCGCCCTCGGCTTGGCCACTCCCATGTCCATCATGGTGGGGGTGGGGGAGGGAGCGCGGTCCGGGGTCCTGATCCGCGACGCCGAGTCTCTGGAGGTCCTGGAACGGGTCGATACGCTTATGGTCGACAAAACCGGCACTCTTACGGAAGGAAAACCACAGCTTCAGGCTGTGATTCCGGCCGACGGGTGGAATCGGGATGGGATCCTGCGCGTCGCCGCCGGCGTCGAGCGAGGGAGTGAGCATCCCCTGGCGGAGGCCGTGGTCTCCGCCGCTCGCCGGGAGGGGCTGGACTTGCCGTCCGTGCAGCGCTTCGATTCCGTGGCCGGACAGGGGGTCCGGGGAGACGTGGAGGGCCGGGAAGTGGCGGTGGGCAACCGCCGTTTTCTGGGGAGTCTTTCTATTCCGGTGGAGAGCCAGGATCGACACGCGGAGGAGTTGCGCCGACAGGGGCTGACGGCCTTTTTCGTAGCCGTGGACGGCCGGACCTGCGGTGTTCTAGGTCTTGGAGACCCGGTCAAGCCGGACGCCCGGGAGACTCTCGCGCAACTGAGGCGTGAAGGGGTCCGGGTCGTGATGCTCACCGGAGACGGCCGGACCACGGCCGGCGCCGTGGCCAGAGAGCTGGGGGTCGAAGAGGTCCGGTCCGAGATGCTGCCCCACGAGAAGGCGAGCGCGGTTCAAGGGTGCCAGGAGGAGGGCAAAATCGTGGCCATGGCGGGAGACGGCGTCAACGACGCCCCGGCCCTGGCCCAGGCCCAGGTGGGCATCGCCATGGGCACGGGATCGGACATCGCCCTCAAGAGTGCCGGCGTGACCCTGGTTCGGGGGGATCTGAAGGGCATTCTGCGAGCTCTCCGACTGAGCCGGGCCACCCTGTCCAACATTCGCCAAAATCTGTTTTTTGCTTTCCTTTACAACGTGTTGGGTGTGCCGGTGGCGGCCGGCGTCCTGTATCCCCTCTGGGGAGTCACGTTGAACCCCATGCTGGCCGCCGCGGCCATGGCTCTCAGCTCCCTCTCGGTGATCGCCAACGCCTTGAGATTGCGCCGGGTTCGCCTCTGACCGCCGTCAGCGCGGGTGGCGACTCGCGTACAATGGAGTCCGTGAGAACAAGCCGTTGGTTGTTGGCGCCCCTGCTCCTCCTGCTGTGCAATCCATCTCCGGCCCAGGTCGAGTCGGACGCGCTGCTGGAAAGCCTGAAGCCCCAGGGGAACGTCAGCGACTACGCGGGCGTGATGAACGCCAACCTGAGGCGGTCGTTGGAGGGCCGGCTCAGGGAATTGGAGCAGAAGACGTCGGCTCAGATCGCGGTCGTCACTCTCCGGTCTCTGAAGGGAGGAGAGATCCGGGACTTCGCCAACCGGCTCTTCGAGCGCTGGGGAGTGGGGAGGAAGGGCAAGGACAATGGCGTTCTGATCCTCACCTCTCTGGAGGATCGCAAGATCTGGGTCGAGGTCGGTTACGGCCTCGAGGGAATCCTTCCGGACGCGCGGGTGGGACGCATCCTGGATCAGGCGGTGTTGCCGGACTTTCGCCACGGACGCCACGGGGGCGGCCTGGCCAGGGGCGCGCTTACGATTGCCGGGGTGATCGCTCAGGACTCGGGAGTCACTCTCAGTGGGGCCGCCGTACCTCGGGATTCCCGGCAAAGTCGCCGTCCGGGCGCCGGCAATCTGCTCTATCTTCTGTTTCTGCTGTTCCTTTTCCTCCGGCGGCCCCTGCTGGGGATGTTTCTGCCCCTGGGGATGGGAGCCGGGTTCCCGCGCGGCGGCTATGGCGGCGGCTTCTCGGGTGGGGGCTTCGGCGGATTCGGCGGCGGGCTCTCCGGCGGCGGCGGCGCGGGCAGGAGCTGGTAGGTTGCAAATCGGATTGAGGAAATGAAACCGGAACAATTGGTCGAGAAGCTGCGCAAAGTCCAACCATTGAGCCTCAGGTCGGTCATTCTGTACGGGTCGGCCGTCACCGGCGACTTTGTGAAGAAGCGCTCCGACTACAACGTGCTCGTCATCGCGGAGCATCTGGGAGTGAAGGAGTTGCGGGCCCTCTCCGGTGTGGCCCGGCGATGGGTCAAGGCGGGCAATCCGCCTCCGCTGCTCTTCACGCTGGAGCGATTGAAGCAGTCGACGGATGTCTTTCCCATCGAGATCCTGGACATGAAGGCGGCGAACCGGGTTCTTTACGGTGAGGATGTGCTGAGCCGGATTCCGGTCAGTGACGGCAACCTGAGGCACCAGGTGGAGTCGGAGCTCAAGGGAAAGCTGATCCAACTCCGGGAAGCCTACCTGATCACGGGCGGCAAGCCCCGGGACGTGGTGGAGGTCCTGGTCCGTTCCCTCGCCTCTTTCTTGGTCCTCTTTCGAGCGGCCCTGCGCCTTTACGAGGCGGAGGTACCGGCCATGAAACTGGACGCTCTGGCGGCTCTGGCGGGGCGGATTCCATTGGACCCCGCACCGTTCGAGACCGTGGAGGCTCTCAAGGAGGGCCGCACGAAGGTCAGGAAGGTCGACGCGGACGCCCTCTTCGGAGATTATCTGAAGACCGTTGAGACCGTGGTGGACGCCATCGACAGCTACGTTCACGGGCGGGAGCGAGCTGAGGAACAGGAGTCGTCGTCTTGAAGAACGTATTGATCGTCCTGGGAGTGTTGCTGGTTCTGTTCCTCATCATCGGCATGAGCCTGACCGGCTCCTACAACCGGCTGGTCACGCTGAACGAGGGGGTGGAGAGCGCCTGGGCCCAGGTGGAGACGGTGCTGCAACGGCGCTACGATCTGATCCCCAACCTGGTGAACACGGTGAAGGGGTTCGCGGCTCAGGAGCGGGAGGTCTTCACCGAGGTCACCCGCTTGCGCAGCCAATGGGGAGCCGCCCGGACCACCGCCGGCAAGGCTCAGGTCGCCGGGCAAATGGAAGGAGCGTTGTCCCGACTGCTCCTGGTCGCCGAGCGCTATCCCGATCTCAAGTCCAATCAGAATTTCCTGGCCCTGCAGGATGAGTTGACCGGCACCGAGAACAGGATCGCCGTGGAGCGGCGCCGCTACAACCAGACGGTACAAAACTACAACACCACGGTTCGCCGATTCCCTGCCAACCTGGTGGCCGGATTTTTCGGCTTCGAGCGGAGCACGGCCTACTTTGAAGCCTCGGAGGGAGCCGAAACCGCTCCCACCGTAGAGTTCTGATCTTCGGGTTCCGAGTAGAAGATACGCCTGGCGGATACCAGAAAACCGGTGTGCGCCACCATCCGATGGACCGGCCGGATGGACTCCTCGCTGACGTGCCAGGGCCGGACCAGCGACTCGGTGGTTTCGATGTGCGCCCAGTCCGGGTCGCGCTGCAATTTTCTCACCAGCCGGTACACCTGAAGCGCCGTGGGGAGCCAACAGAGAAGGGTGCCACTGGGTCTCAACGCCGCCGCCGCCGAGTCGACGGCGCGATCCGGTTCGGGGACGTCCAGCAGGATCGTGTCCAGGTCCTTCTCCCGGATCCCTTCGTAGACGTCCTCCAATACGATCGTGTGCCGTGCTCCCGAAGCCCCGTAGAGGTCCGCGAATTCGGATAGCGTATCCTGAGCCATCGAAGCGAACTCCTTCCGGCGCTCGTAGGAGATGAGATGACCCCGCGGGCCCAGGAAACGGAGCAGGACCAGGGCCACCGAGCCGGACCCGAGGCCCGCCTCCAGGACCCGGGCTCCGGGATAGATGTCTCCCCGGATCAGGATATGCGCCGAGTCGCGCGGGTAGATGACCTGGGTGCGGCGGCGCAGCCCTTTGAGAACGTACCGTTCCAGGGTCGGCCGCAGGCAGACAATGGGGATACCCTGGCGGCTCGGAAATCGGCAGCCGGGAGGCTTGCCCACGATCTCGTCGTGGTACACGTGCCCGGTATGGGAGTGGTGGAAGAGGCCTCCCGGGCGCAGTTGAAACATGTGGCGCTTGTTCTTGGGGCCGATCAACAGAACCAGCTCACCCTCCCGAAGGGGAGCCCGCTGCAACGTCGATGCGGAGTCCGGGGCCATCCCGGGAGAATAGTCTTGGGAGGGGGGACTTTCCTGTCCCCCCTCTTCATCCTTCTTCATCACCAACCCACCTCTTGTTGTCGATAGAAAAACCTTCGCCGAAGCCACGGGAAGTCCCGCCACTGTCACGCCGGGTGGACGCTATGACGACGCTTGGCAGAGACTGCTATTGTAGCCCCATGCGAGACCGATCTCCCGCGAAGCAACCTCCTTCACCCTCCACCCTGTTCGCGGTCTGGATCTGGGCAGCCATCCTGGCGTCCGTCTCAAGCCACCAGGGATTCAGTCGAACCCCGCCACCGGAACCGAAATCTTCTTCGGACCAAGGAGAACCCCTGCTTTCCAAGACGCGGCAACTCACGTTCGAAGGCCGGCGTTCCGGGGAAGGATATTTCAGTCCGGACGGCTCCCTGTTCATCTTCCAGAGCGAGCGCGAGGAGGATAACCCGTTTTTCCAGATCTACTTGATGGACCTGCTTCGGAGAGAGGTGAGCCGGCTCTCTCCCGGCCACGGCAAGACCACCTGCGGCTGGATTCATCCCTCGGGAGGTCAGGTCCTCTTCGCTTCGACCCACCATGATCCCGAATCCGGCCGCAAGCAACGGGAGGAGTTCGAGCGCCGGGCTTCGGGAAGGACCCGCAGGTACACGTGGGACTTCGATCCCGAATATGAGATCTACGGGCTCTCACTGGGAAATTCGACCCTCCGGAACCTTACCAACAAGAGGGGATATGACGCCGAAGCCTCCTGGTCTCCGGACGGCGAACGGATCGTGTTCGCTTCGAACCGGTTGGCCTACGAAGGCGGTCTGACTCCGGAGCAGGTGAAGTCCCGGGACGGGGATCCTTCGTCCTTTTTGGACCTCTACTCCATGAAATCGGACGGAACCGACGTCCGCCGCCTGACCGCCTCGCCGGGATATGACGGCGGCCCCTTTTTCAGCCCCTCCGGCCGGGAGATCTGCTGGCGGAGGTTCACCGAGGACGGAATGGTGGCCGAGATCTTCCTGATGGACGCGGACGGGGGCCGCCAGCGGCCCGTGACGCGGCTGGGCAAGATGTCCTGGGCGCCCTTCTTCCATCCCTCCGGAGACTACCTGGTCTTCACCACGAACCTGCATGGCCTGGACAACTTCGAGCTCTACCTGGTGGCCGCCGAGGGCCGCTCCGAACCGGTCCGCGTCACCCGGACCCCCGGATTCGATGGTCTGCCCGTTTTCGCGCCGGACGGCAAGACGCTGACCTGGACCTCCAACCGGACTCCCGGGAAGACCTCCCAGATATTCCTGGCCGGCTGGGACGACCGCGAGGCGAGACGCCTGCTGGGACTTTCCGAGCCGGAAGGGGAGGCGGGCACTGACGCGGTCCCGGAGCCTTCGAGCGCGGCCGGGATCCGCGATCAGGACCTTCGCCGCCACGTGAACCGCCTGGCTTCCGAGGAGATGGAGGGGCGAATGACCGGGACCCGGGGAGAGCTTCTGGCCACCGAGTACGCCGCTTCGGTCCTGTCTCGCCTGGAATTGGAGCCGGCTGGAGACGGCGGATCCTACTTCCAGTCCTTCCCCTTCACGGCGGGAGTCTCCCTGGGCTCCGGGAACCGGTTGGAAATCGTTAGTGAAGACGGGAAGAAGCCGTTGCGCGTGGACCACGACTGGAGGCCGTTGTCCTTCTCGGCCACGGGATCTTTCGGGGCCTCCCCGGTGGTCTTCGCCGGGTATGGGATCGTGGCGCCCGAGTTGGAGCAGAACTCCGGTTACGATTCGTACGCTCACCTGGACGTGGCCGGCAAGTGGGTCATGGTGCTGCGCTATTACCCCGAAAAGGTGTCTTCCCAACGGCGGCGGCATCTGGCCCGGTATGGAAGCCTCCGCTACAAGGCCATGCAGGCCCTGGACCGGGGGGCCGAGGGACTCCTCATCGCCAGCGGTCCCACTTCCAAGGTCCGGCGGGAGCTGATCCCGTTGAGGCTCGACGGTTCGGTCACGGACGGGCGCCTTCCCGTCATCTCCCTCACCGACCGGGCCGCCGGATTCCTCCTGGAGTCCGACGGACGGACGCTGCAAGAGCTCCAGGAAGGACTGGATTCCGGGGATCTGCAGATGGGGTTCGTGCTGCCCGGCGTCGAGATGGCTTCCAACGTCGCTCTGAATACCGAGGAGAGGACCGGCCGCAACGTTCTGGGGTTGCTGCGGGCGGAACCGGGCAAGGCGGCGAACGGAGTCCTGGTGGTGGGAGCCCACGTGGACCATTTGGGCTCGGGGGCCACCGCTTCGTCGCTGGCCCGGTCAGACCAGGAGGGTGGAATCCACTACGGTGCCGACGACAACGCGTCGGGGGTCGCCGCCGTTCTGGAGATGGCGGAGCATCTCGTGGACCTCCGGGACAAGGGGGGCCTTCCGCCGGGACGAGACGTGCTGTTCGCGCTCTGGTCCGGGGAGGAGCTGGGCCTTCTGGGCTCGAACCATTTCATGAAGAACCATGGATCGGACCGGGAGGACGGGTCCGAAAACGACCTGTTGGCCTATCTGAACCTGGACATGGTGGGGCGCTTGCGAAACTCCCTGGTGGTGCAGGGCGTCGGGTCAAGCTCCGTCTGGCCCGCGGTCATCGAGCGGGCCAATCTGAATCTCGACCTGTCCATCGTGATGCAGCCCGAGAGCCATCTGCC
Organism: Acidobacteriota bacterium; assembly: GCA_965116695.1. Classification (GTDB taxonomy): domain Bacteria; phylum Acidobacteriota; class UBA6911; order RPQK01; family JAJDTT01; genus JAJDTT01. Next base: position 3,202,668 of record OZ220706.1, on the reverse strand, counting down.
CACCGACGCCACCTCCTTCTACGTCAAACAGGTCCCGATCCTGAGTCTCTTCACCGGTTCCCACGAGGACTACCACACGCCCGGAGACCGCCCTGAAAAACTCAACTACCAGGGGACGCGGAAGATTGCCTCATTTCTGAGCCGCATTGCCGTCCAACTCCTGGAGAAACCCGATCGTCCCGATTACAAGGAGATGAGCGATCCCAGGAGGCGAGGGGCCCGGACCGGGCTGAGAGCCTACCTGGGTACGATCCCCGATTACGCTCAGGGTGAGAATGAGGGTCTCAGCCTCTCGGGGGTTGCGCCCGGAGGGCCCGCCGAAAAGGCGGGGCTCCGGGCGGGAGATGTGGTGGTGCGCCTGGCCGATCGAGAGATCAGGGACATCTACGATTACACCTACGCCATCGATTTTCTGGAGATCGGCTCTCCGACCGGGATTGTCGTCCTGCGAGAGGGAGAGAGGATCGCCTTGACCATCGTCCCGGCTTCCAGGGAATGAATAAAGAAGAGAAAACGGCGGCCGCTTTTTGCGCGGGCTGTCAGCATCGGGAACCTCCCGCTGCGGGATCCGGTTCAGTTTTTTCTTAGGAAATCCATGAAGTTGTGTTATGATCGCTGACCGTGCGGATGAGGGGCATCGGTCGAAACACCGAGACGCGTCAAAAGGTAGATTTCAGGTCCGAACGAAACTTGGCTGTTGCCATTTTGAAACAGGCGTGGCATGAAGCCGTCATCGACCTGCGGATCGTCAAGGAAAACTCCCGCAAAGACTATCGTCTGCTCAAGAAGAAGGCCATCGAGTGGATCGTCAGCGACGAAGACGGCTTCCCCTATTGGTGCAAGCTTGCTGACGCCGACCACAGCGCCATCCGACAGCGCCTGCAGGAGCGGCTGAATCAACAGTACAACTGCCAGTAGACGCTGTCAGAGCTGTCGACTGAATCGCGGACCGGCTACCAACTCCAAGAACCCGTCTATTCCAGGAGAGGGAATTTCCTGATCCCCCTCTTCATCGCTGAGCCTGCGTCTTGCCCCCGCCACCGTCGTGCCTTGCCAATACCTCTTCATTCACTCCTCGTCCTCGTTGCCTGACGGAAGGGGAATGAATATAATGACCGTTCGGCCGAGCGGGGCCGTAGTTCAGCCTGGTTAGAACGCCGGCCTGTCACGCCGGAGGTCGCGAGTTCGAATCTCGTCGGTCCCGCCAATCCCGTCACCTTCCCCCTTGAACCCGGCGGCGAGCATGGGGCAACCCGTCCAGTCTCCCACCCGTGTCCGTTGGCTGGTCTTCGGCTTGGCGTGCGCCTCGTCGTGGATGCTCTACCTGCACCGGTACACCTGGAATTTCATCGGACCTCAGTTGGAGAAGACCCACGGCCTCTCCAAGGCGGAGCTGGGCACGCTCTTCTCCTTCTTCATGCCACCCTACGGAATCTTCCAGATTCCCAGCGGGATCCTGAGCGACCTGGTCGGCCCCCACCTCTTCCTGGGGCTGATCATGATCCTCTGGTCGCTGGCGCTTCCTCTGCATGCCGCAGCCGGCAGCTTCGCATCGCTGGCCGTGGTCCGGGTTCTCTTCGGCGCCTTCCAGGCGGGCTGTTATCCCAACCTGACCAAGGTCACCCAGGTCTGGTTCCCCCGGAGCCGGCGCACCGTGGTTCAGGGTTGGGTGGCCACCTTCTTCGGCCGTGGCGGGGCGGCCATGTCTCCCATCCTCTTCGGCACCCTGCTCATGGGCTACTGCGGCTTCTCGTGGCAAACCGCATTGGTGTTGTTGGGAGGAGGAGGGGTTTTTCTGGGCGTCCTCTTCCTGCACCAGTTTCGAAATTCACCGGAAGTGGATCCCAGGACCAACCAGGCCGAGCGGGACCTGATCCGGGAGGGATCGCCGAAAACGAAGCCCGGGGGTTCCCGCGTGCTCCCCTGGCGCCGGGCCGCCCGCAATCGGAGCATGCGCTATTTCATCGTGGGCCAGATCGCGAGCGCGGCCGCCGACACCATCTACGTTTCCTTCATGGGCGACTATTTCCTGAACGCCAAGGGTGTCGAGATGATCCAGGCGGGCGTGCTGGTGAGCCTGCCCCTGTGGGGAGGAGCCGTGGGGGGCATGGTGGGAGGTTACTGCAACGATTGGGCGATCCAGTGGAGCGGAAGCCGGCGTTGGGGCCGGAGCGTCATCGGTTTCACCGGCAAGTTCGTGGCCTGCCTGCTGATGCTCGTGACCATCCGCCAGGAGAGCGCGGTGGCGGCCGCGATCTCCCTGTTCGCGGTCAAGTTCTTCACCGACTGGAGCCAACCGACGGTGTGGGGAACCTGCACCGATCTGGGGGGGAGATATTCGGCGACTCTTTTCGGGATCGTCAACACGTCGGCCAGTGCGGGAGGCGTTCTCGCCCCGCCGCTGTTCGGTCTGATCCTGGACTACAATACGGCTCGCCATTGGGTGGACGGCGCCTGGGTCCAGACCACCAATTACAACCCCCTGTTTGTCGTCGTCGCCGCCATGTATCTGGTCAGCGCGGTGACCTGGTTGTTCATCGACTGCACCGATTCCGTGGAAAGCGAGATCGAGCCGGAGCAGAAGGCCGCGCCACCAGCGTAGAGAGGGAGGCCGGGCGTCGGGAGGGGGCGATCAGAGCTCGGCCCAGATCCCGAATTCCTCCTCGGCCGCCAGATCGTAGATGCGGCGGGCGACGGCCGCGTCCTGGATGGCCATGCCGGTCCCGTCGAAGAGGGTGATCTCATCGTCGGAAGTACGGCCCTCGACGGTGGCGTTGATCACCTGGCCCAGAGTTCCCCGGATGTCGTCCCGGTCGATATGGCCTTTCTCCAGCGGCTCCGAGACCTCGCCCAAATGGCAGATCTGCTCCAGGTGGTCGCCGAAGATGGTGCACTGCGCGTGCACGCCATTGGCCAATTCCTGTTTCCAGGCTTGATCGGCCCCCATGCAGGAGAAGTGCATCCCGGGCCGTAACCAGTCCTTCTGGATAATGGGGACGGTGGTATTGGTGCAGGTGATGATGACGTCGCTGTTCATGACCAGATCCTGCGGGAGGCGGACCGGCTCCACCGGTCGGCCAAGTTCCTCGGAGAGATCGGCAACGTAGCTTTCCAGGGCTTTGGGAAAGGAGTCGTAGACCCGGATCTCCTCAAAGGACCGGACCTGGACGGCGGCTCTCAGGGCGTGCCGTCCCTGATATCCGGCTCCCAGGATCCCCAGCGTCCGAACGTCGGTCCGGGCCAGGTGCTTGACGGCCACGGCCGCCGAGGCTCCGGTTCTGAGCCCGGTCACCCAGGAACCGTCCATCAGGGCCAAAGGCTTTCCGGTGTCGGGATCGAACAGCGAGATCTGCGAGAGAATGTTGGGCAGATTCCGCTTGGGATTCTCCTCCCGGCCCTGTCCCAGCTTCATGGCCAGCACATCCAGGTCCGGGAGCATGCTGGCCATGCAGGCGCTGATACCGCCGGGGACCTGGAAGATGAGTTTTTTGGGAAGGATGTCGTTTCCCTTCTCGTGATTGGCAAAGGCCTGCTCCACCATGTCGATGGCCTCTTGGATGCTGAATCGTGTGATGATCTCCTTCTGGCTGATGATCAGAATCGGGTAAGCCACTGTCGTATCCTCCTGAGTCCCTCCCGGATGGTTTCCGGACCTACCGCATATGAAATTCTGAAGGCCCGGTGGCAAGACTCGCCGAAGCCGGTTCCGGGTATGCAACAGACTCGCGCCTCCTCCAGGAGGCGCAGGCAAAACGTGTCCGCATCCAGATCCAGATCGAATCTGGGAAAGATGTAGAAGGCCCCTCCGGGCGTGTAGCTGGAGAGATGCGGGACGTCTCGAAGCAGGTCCACGGCCAGATTGCGCCGTTCCCGGTACTCGGAGACCATGGGGGGAATGAAGCTCTGATCTCCGGTCAGCGCCTCGATTCCGGCCCACTGGCCCGGCGTGTTGGCCACGGTGGTGGTAAATGTGTGCAGCTTTTGCAGGAGCCGCCAATTGGAATGGCCCGTCACGACCCAGCCGACCCGGATGCCGGTCATGGCGTAGGTCTTGGACAGGCTGTGGAACACGAAGAGACGGTCCCGGTCGGGCTCCAGGGTGAGCATGGAGGGGTAATGCCCGTCGCGGTCGTAAACCAACTGCTCATAGACTTCGTCCGAACCCAATAGCAGATCGTGCCTCCGCGCCAACGCGGCCAACTCCCGGAGCACCTCCACCGGATAAGTCGAACCGGTGGGATTGCAGGGGGAGTTGACCAGGATCATCCTGGTTCGGGGAGTGACGGCGGCTTCGACCTCGCCCGGGTCCGGTATGTATCCGTCTTCGACTCGGGTCACCACGGAGACGGGCACCCCTCCGATCATTTGAATGAACGGAGCGTAGACTACGAACGCCGGTTCCAGCAGGATGACTTCGTCGCCGGGACTGATGAAGGCCTGCAGCGTCAGGGTAATGGCCTCCACGGCGCCGTCGGTGACCAGAATCTCTTCGGGATGGACGTGAACCCCCTGGGTTCTCTCATAGTAGCCGCCGATGGCCTCCCGGAATTCGGGAACGCCCGAGTCCAGGGCGTAGCGGGTCTTCCCCTCGTGAAGGGCCTGCACCATGGCGTCGATGACCGGACCGGGAGTCGAGAAATCGGGTTGCCCGATGGAGAGATGAACCACGTCTTCCTTTCCCGCAGCCTCGTTGAACATCATGCGGATACTGGAGGGCGGAAGATCGACGACACTTCTTCTTGGCATGGGAGCGATCGCTTAAACTAGACTGGAGTGGGTTTCCAGGGACGAAATCTTATGATCCGAGGCACCGGAGATCAAGTACGGGCCAGACCGGGACCGCGGGACGGGAACTCTCTCGCCCGGTGTTTGGTTCTCGGTCTTCTGGCGTCCAACGTCTTCGCCGCCGGTCAGGACCAGGAGCTCAATGCGGCCCTGATCGGGGCCGCCGTGGAGGGCCGCACCGACCAGGTCGCGGCGTTGCTGGACCGGGGCGCCAGCGTCCTGGTCCGGGATCCGGATGGATTGAATCCGCTCATGTACGCCGCCATGGGTGGGAATGAACAGACCGTCCGCCTGCTCCTCACCCGGGGTTCGGAGCTGGAAGCCAGGACCCGGGACGGCGCCACCGCTTTGATGATCGGTTCCGGCTCCGGTCACGAGGGCGCGGTTCGCGTCCTGCTGGAGGCGGGAGCGGACCTGCGCTCCACCGACGCCAGTGGGCATACGCCTTTGGTCTGGGGAGTTCTGGGAGGGAACGCGGGAGTGGTCCGGACCCTGCTTGCGGCGGGGTCCGGACCCGACGCGCGGGACAAGACGGGCTGGACCGTCCTGATGCGGGCTTCATCCCAGGGCGACCTCCCGGTGGCGAAGGCGCTGCTCGAAGGAGGAGCCAAGGTCGGGGTCCGGAGCCGTGACAACTGGACGGCTCTTGCACTGGCGCTTTTCGAGGGCCATGGACGGACGGCTGCCCTGCTGGTCCGCCACGGAGCCGACGTGGATGAAGTCGACGTCAACGGCATACCGCTCCTGATGCATGCGGCGTCGGGGGGAAAGACCGAAGCGGCCCGCTTCCTGCTGGCCCACGGCGCCGCCACCGGCTTCCGGGACAAGGAGGGTAACGGACCCCTGGCGGCGGCGGCCTACCATGGCTTCGCTCCTATCACCGATGCCCTGATCCGGGCGGGCGCGGCGGTGGACAGCCGCGACAGCCAGGGCCGGACCCCTTTGATGCAGGCGGCTTCCCAGGGGAAGGCGGATGTGGTCAAGGCGCTGCTGAAGGCCGGTGCGGATCCGCGCATCAAGTCCAATCGAGGCCAGACGGCTCTGGATCTGGCGGTCTGGTACGACCACACGAAAGTCATCGAAGCGCTGCTCCCGGCCGGGGAAGGGGCCGATGCGCCCGACGAAGCGGGCCGCACCCTGCTGGTTCATGCGGCTCTGGAAGGGAACGAGGCGACGGTCGAGGTCCTGCTGGGCAGAGGGGCCGATCCGGACCGGCCCGACCGGGAGGGAAGGACGCCCCTCATCTACGCCGCCCTCCATGGCCACTCCGAAGTGGCCCGGCAGCTCATCGACGGCGGCGCCCGGCTCGACTCCCGGAGCAACGAAGGTTGGACGCCCCTGGGGCTGGCGCTGAGTCAGGACCGCGTTGCCATCATCGACGCTCTCCTGGCGGCGGGCGTGGACGTGAATTCGGTAGCCCCCGGCGGCCAGTCGTTCCTGGGAATGGCCGCCTACCGGGGTCGAATCGAGTCGGTGCGAAAGTTGTTGAAACGCGGCGCACGCCTCGGAACACGGGGCGCCGGGGGGCAGACTGCGTTGGCTTTCGCGGCGTACCAGGGATTTCCGGAGATCGTCCGGCTGCTGCTGGACCGGGGAGCGGTTCCGGATGTTCAGGACGACTCCGGCCGGACTCCGCTGATGCAAGCGGCCTGGAACGGTCACGCCGAAGTGGCGGAGCTGCTGCTGGACCGGAAGGCGGGGATCGATCTCCAGGACGGAGAGGGCGTCACCGCCTTGGCCCTCGCGGCGGCACGCGGGCAGGCGGATCTGGTCCGGCTGCTGTTGGGCCGCGGCGCGGATGCCGGCATCCGGAACCACCAGGGAAGGACCCCCCTCATGCTGGCTCAAGCCGAAGGCCGAAAGGTCACGGCCAGATTGCTCCTGGAGCGGGAATAGTCTCCGTCTCCCGTGCTGCAGTCGACCCCGGCGGGAGCGGACGGGATCGCCTGAGCTAATTCGGCCGCGGCCGGGAAGAGGCCTTCTCCATCAGGTACTCAAGCACCAGCGTGAGATCCTGGGGAGCGACGTTCATCCCCTTCTCGAACATGTACTCTTCCATTTTCCGGGTCACGCCGGGCCAATCTTCGCGGTCGTAGGCCTCAGGGTGGGGCCGGGCATGGCACCCGGTGCAGGCCCTCTCCACCGCCCTCGCTCCGGGAGAATCGTCCAACCTGGCGGCCGGCGCGGGACGGTGCTTCAGGGACAGGGAAGGGACGGCGAATGCCGAGTTGTCACTGGAGAGCCGGTCCCGATAGTGGATCAGCGTCAGCGTCAACAGGTAGGTGTTGGCGCCGTCCATGGTGCCCAGCTTGATCCCAGCGGCCGGCGGCTTGTCCAGGCCCCAAAGGCTGAGAGCACGGGGCAGCGGCCAGGCTCCGGTTTCGCTCTGCGACTTGACGTACCCGTTCACGGCGGCATCAACCTGAGGCGATCTCCGGCCGGCGGTCATGAGCGCCCGCACCAGGAGTCCTCGGAAGCCCGGGAACTCCATCAACGCGAAATGCGACTTCCAATCACCTCCGATGGTGGTCTCCATCAACTGAAGACACCGCTGGTAGGCCAGGTCGGGTTCCAGGTCGAAGTCGTGGGTCAGGAAGACGTACCAGGCCAGCCCCACGTAGTCGGCGGCGATCATGGGCGGACGCAGGGCCAGCAGCCGGTTCGCCAGTCCCCGGCGGAGATCGGTCAGGCGAGCGTCCGTGGACGGGAACCCGGCTTGCAAAAGCGCGTACAGCAGTTTGGCGCTGTTCTCCATGTCGGGCACCGGGCTGCCGTGCTCCCAGCCGTGTTTTCCGGTGAGGGAGTTCCGGGCATTGCCCAGGGTCTGGATGATGTTGCCCGATTGCATGATGGTGAAGACCCGGTCGGGGACAGGCAGGGAGCTGGGGGGAAGAAAGGGAAGGGAGAGCGGTGACCTGAGGACCCAGTCGTACGCCTTCCGGACCAGGGAAGAGCGGCCCAGGTTGGCCAGTGCAATCATTCCCTTGGGATGGAGGCAGCCCTCGTGGGACCAGAGCCAGCTCCCGGTCCGGCCGTCGAATTCCTCCACGAACCAGTCCCTGACCTTTTGGAAGAGTTCGCTCTCAGGGTCGACGCCGAAGTCCTGGTAGTACATGAGGAAATGGGTCAGCAGGTAGAGCTGGTAGGCCACGTAGGCCTTGGGCCCGTACCGTTTGACGGCGCCATCGGCGTTCTTGTAGTCGACGTAGCCGCCGTTGGAGACGGCCGCGTAGGAGGGCTCGACGAAATCCCGGATGAAGGACCGGGTCCCCCGGGTGATGGCTCGATCCAGATCCTCCCGGGCCGGCTCTCCCGGCACCGGCGGCGAAGGGATCTCGTCCGGGGCGGGAAGCGCACCGGAATTCTTGATCTGCGCTTCCGCAAGGTTCGGCAGCGTCAGCAACAGAACAACCGCTGCCCACGTCAGTCTCGCCGGAAGGATTTGGAAATGGACGTGCATGTTGCGGAGTGTCCGGGCGCAGTCTAGCATAGCAGCCCGTAGCGAAAGTCATCACGGCATTCGACCGTCCCTGCACAGGCGCGGACTGTGTTGCGATAGGCGCACATACTCCCGGTATGCGCGCCCATAGCGCCTTGTCCGGCGGGCGCAGGAACGGTCTCGGTGCTCGCGGGACTTTCGCCACGGACTGCTAACGAAATTTGGCGGAAGTCCGACCAGCGGAAAGGTTACGGGAATGACAGATAAGACGCCGGAGACCTCGTCTCCCGACTCGGGCAGCAGCAGCTTTCAGGCGCCCCATCCCGGGTCCAGGGAGATGCCGCGATGGCAGACCGGAAAGCTGGTGGACGCGCCCGTCTTTACGAGACGAAACTGGTTCCAGTTGCTGGGTCCCGGACTGATCCTGGGAGGAGGCGCCATCGGCGGGGGCGAATGGCTGATGGGTCCCGCCGTCACCGCCAAGTACGGCGGCGCTCTCATGTGGCTCGCCACCCTGAGCATCTTGAGCCAGGTCCTCTACAACATCGAGATCAGCCGCTACACCCTCTACACGGGAGAGCCGATCTTCACCGGCAAGTTCCGGACCCTGCCCGGACCCAGGTTCTGGCTCATCGCCTACATATTCCTGGATTTCGGAGCGGTCTTTCCCTATCTGGCGGCCAACGCGGCCACCCCACTGGCCGCAGTCCTCCTGGGTGGAGTTCTGCCTGACCCCGTCAACAACGACGCCCACTGGTGGCTTCTGAGGATCCTGGGCTACCTGATTTTTCTGGCGGCCCTGGCACCGCTGCTCATCGGCGGCAAGATCTACAACTCGCTCCGGGCGGTGATGACCTTCAAGATCGTGGTCGTCCTGGGGTTTCTCTCGATCCTGGGGATCTTCCACTCCAGCCTCTCCACCTGGGTCGAGATCTTCGGCGGTTTCCTCAAGTTCGGGTCGGTGCCCGTCGGTGGGGCCGAGACCGAGAACATCTTCGTCTCTCTGCTGGACAAGGGTACGATGCCCGAGATCGACTTCAGCACCATCGCCCTCCTGGCGGCATTCGCCGCCATCGCCGGCAGCGGAGGGCTCTCCAATGCTCCCATCAGCAACTACACGCGGGACCAGGGTTGGGGAATGGGGCGTCACGTGGGAGCCATCCCCAGCGTCATCGGCGGGCACAACCTGAGCCTGTCCCACGTGGGGATGGTCTTCGAGGTGACGCGCGGCTCACGGGGGAGATTCCGCCGCTGGTACAAGCACGTGGCGCGCGATCAACTGGCCGTCTGGATGCCCGCCTGCTTCCTGGGCCTGGCCCTGCCCAGCATGCTCTCGGTGCAGTTCCTGCCCCGGGGCACGGAAGCCAGCAGTTGGGTGGCTGCCGGCATGACCGCCTCCGGGGTGCGCGATCACGTGGGGGCGGCCTGGGGCCTGGATGCCGGCGTGCTCTTCTGGTACCTCACCATGTTCTGCGGTTTTCTGGTCCTGGCTCCCACCATGGCCACTTCGGCCGACGGAGTGATCCGCCGATGGGTGGACGTCTTCTGGACCTCCAGTGCCCGATTGCGGAAGCTGGACCCGAGCCGGATCCGAATCGTTTATTTCAAGGTGCTGGCCGGCTACGCCGTTTTCGGCCTCATCATGCTCTCGCTGGCGCCGCCCCTGGAGCTCCTGAAGATCGCCACCAACATCTTCAACTACGCCCTGGGGGTGAGCTGCTTCCACACGCTGGCCGTCAACGTCCTCCTGCTGCCTCCGGAACTGCGCCCCGGGTGGCCCATGCGAATCGGAATGTTCCTGGCCGGCTCGTTCTTCACCCTGCTGGCCATCGTCACCACGCTGAGCCTGGCAGGAGTTCTGTAATGGGGTCGGACTCGGTCCTGGCTGCGGTCCGGTGAGTCTCCGGTGCGTCAGAACCCGAAGTTCTTCAGAAGCCGGGCCGTCTCTTTCGGCTTCTCCAGAGGAGGCAGGTCGGGCCGGCGCATGATCTCGTGCGCCTCCTTCTCGAAGACGACCATCTGTCCCGCTTTCTCAGGCAGAATTTCCAGGCAACCGGCGGGAATCTTGATGACCCCTTCGTTGTTGGCGTGGATGACGTCCCCCGGGTTCACTTGGAGGCCGCCGACCTGAACCGGTTCGTTCACGCCTGAGACCGTCAGCGCACAGTGATGGATGGTGAGGCCTCGCGCATAGGCGGCGAAGGGGATGCTCATGAGTCCGGGAATGTCCCTGACCCCGCCATTGGTCACGAGGGCGCTGCAACCGGCGACGTACAGCGCCTTGGCCATGCCGTCGCCGAAGACGCACTCGTGCTCCGGCCGGGAACCGACCGCCTCGCAGACCCAGACCACCGGCTCCTCCATCTTGTCGATATGGTCCACCATCTCCCAGAACCCGCTCATGTCCGCCTGTCTTCCGGGCGTGCTGCTGTCCAGCTTGCAGGTGACGGCCACGCCGACGCTGGGACCCAGGGAAGGGGTGACCGATTGAATGGCGCCCGACATGTAGAACTCCTCGGGGGGAGTCGGATCGATGAATCCGATGGTGTTGGCGAGCAGCGCCGTGTCGTATTCGATGAGGCGGTTCAAAGTCTGAATCAGGGACATGTTCTCCTCCGTCGAAATCCTTTCCTGCCCGCGGCCGGTCCGGTGTAGAATCGGACGGCGACGGCCGGAATGGTCCGACAGCCTATCATGGTCTCTCCTGCGGAATGGAGCCGGTCGAGACACCTGACATCCCGATGAGCAACGGTCGAGCAGACGCAGAATCAGCCGGACGCCGGGAGTTCATCGCCGGGGTGGGAGCTGGCCTGCTGGCGGCCGCCGGAACCCGGCTCAAGGGGAACCCCACCCGTCAGGCCGGCCCGCCGGCCGGCCCCGAGTGGACGTACTGCATCTTCTCCAAGCATCTGCAATGGCTGGACTACGCGGAATTGGGCGTGGCCGTGTCGCAGCTCGGTTTCGACGGAATCGATCTCACCGTCCGCCCCACGGGGCATGTTCTACCCGAAAGGGTGAGGACGGATCTTCCCCGGGCGGTGTCGGCGGTTGCGGAATCGGGTGTGGCCGTTCCCACGATAACGACCGCCATTACCCATCCGGAGGGTGCCGGGACCCGGGAGATCCTGGAGACCGCCAGCGGCCTGGGGATCCCGTTCTATCGGCTGGGGTACTACCGCTACCCGGAGGAGAAGGAGATTCCGGAAACGCTGGCGGAGATCAGGAGAAGCCTGACCGGATTGGCCGATCTGAATCGAAGGTTCCGGATCTGCGGCGACTATCAGAATCACGCCGGCGCGTCGCATTTTGGGGCGGCGTTGTGGGACTTGCGCGAAGTCCTGGAGGGGCTCCCCCGACGCTGGCTCGGTTGCCAGTTCGACATTCGCCACGCCACCGTGGAAGGGGGGCTCGCCTGGCCCACCAACTTCAGGGCTCTGGCCGGCCGGATCCACACCGTGGTCGTGAAAGACTTCAGGTGGAAGGAGACATCCGATGGGTGGAAGGTGGAAAACTGTCCCTTGGGCGAGGGAATGGTTCCCGTCGGCCCCTTTCTGGCCCTGTTGCTGAAATCGGGTTTCGCAGGTCCGATCAGCCTTCACTGCGAATACTCCCTCGGCGGCGCCGAGCGCGGCCTCCGCCGGCTCACCATGGACCGGGATCGGGTTCTGGAGTCCATCGGGAAGGACCTGGCCACACTGAAGCGGCTGGTTGGCGAGGCCGCGGCTTCGGTGGGCTGAGGCTGTAGTTGGGTCATTGGATGTTCGTGTTGAATCGGTCGGCCACAAGGGCCGCCCCTCCGCATCCTTAGTTTCCGGGTTAGTGGAACTCGCCTTCCGGCGCCGTCGTGAAACATTCCGAAGTCCGAAAACCCCATTTTCCTTGAACAGTAGAGAAAGCGGGAACCGTCCAAGATGAACATGGAGATCCGAGAGATCCAAAAGAAGATCGACGCCGAGAGTGTCCTGGTGGAGCGAATCCTCGACGAGGTTTCCAAGGTGATCGTGGGCCAGGAATACATGGTCCGGCGCCTGCTCATCGGGCTCCTCACCGATGGGCACGTGCTGCTGGAGGGGGTGCCCGGACTGGCCAAGACCCTGACGGTCAAGACCCTCTCCCGGACCATCGACACCGGGTTTCAACGGGTTCAGTTCACGCCCGACCTGCTCCCCGCGGATTTGATCGGCACGCTGGTCTACGATCAGAGCGACGGCAGCTTCAAGACCAAGAAGGGACCCATCTTTTCCAACCTGATTCTGGCCGACGAGATCAATCGCTCGCCGGCCAAGGTCCAGTCGGCTTTGTTGGAGGCCATGCAGGAGCGGACCGTGACCATCGGCGAGACCACATTCCCCCTGGACGACCCTTTCCTGGTGCTGGCGACCCAGAATCCCATCGAGCAGGAGGGCACCTACCCCCTTCCGGAGGCCCAGGTGGACCGCTTCATGTTGAAGTTGTCGGTGGGGTATCCGTCCCGAATGGAAGAGTTGGAGATCATGCGCCGCATGTCCGGAAACGCCGTTCCCGAGGCCGCACCCGCAGTGTCGCCGGAGGAGATCCGCCGCGCCCGGGACGCGGTGCAGGAAATCTACATGGACGCCAAGATCCAACGGTACATCGTCGACATCGTCTTCGCGACGCGAACTCCCGGCGAATGCGGCATGGACGAGCTGGTCGACCTGGTCCATTTCGGCGCTTCTCCCCGGGCCTCCATCTTTCTGGCCCGCGCGGCACGGGCCCACGCCTTCCTGGACCATCGCGCCTACGTGACCCCCGAGGACGTCCGGGCCATCGGCATGGACGTGCTCAGGCACCGGGTCATTTTGACCTACGAGGCGGAAGCCGAAGAGGTGACCGCCGAGGACGTGGTCCGCAAGGTCCTGAACAACGTGGAAGTGCCGTAGGAATGTCCTCCCGGGGGCGGGGATCGACGAATGCCGGAAAGAAACCGGACGTTCCATGCCAGCCTTGAATTTTCACTGAGATGATTCCACGCGAGATCCTCCGCAAGGTGCGCCGCCTCGAGATTGCCACTCGAGGCCTGGTCAACAACGTCTTTTCGGGCGAATACCATTCGGTTTTCAAGGGACGCGGCATGAGCTTTGCCGAGGTCCGCGAGTACCAGATTGGGGACGACGTCCGGACCATCGACTGGAACGTGACGGCCAGGATGGATCGTCCCTACGTCAAGCTGTTCGACGAGGAGAGGGACTTGACGGTGATGCTCCTGGTGGACGCCAGCCTCTCGGGCGAATTCGGGTCCGGGGAGCGGATGAAGGGAGAGGTCGCCGTCGAGATCTGCGCGCTGCTGGCATTTTCCGCCATCAAGAACAACGACAAGGTGGGTCTGATCATCTTCACCGACCAGATCGAGAAATTCGTGCCCCCTCGCAAGGGCCGCTCCCACGTGCTCCGGGTTCTGCGGGAGCTACTGTATTTCCAGCCCCGGAATCAGGCCACCGACATCGGTCTGGCCCTTGAGTACCTGATGCGGGTCATCCGCAGAAGAAGCATCGTCTTCCTGGTGTCCGATTTCCTCGCCGACGGGTTTCGCCGCGGGCTCCGGGTCGCCAACCGGCGGCACGACGTGGTAGCCGTCCGGGTCCGGGACCCCAGGGAACGGGAGCTTCCGAGAGTCGGTTTCGTCGAGTTCGAGGATGCCGAGACAGGAGAGCAACTGATCCTCAACACCAACGACCCGGAGGTTCGGGAGACTTTCAACGCCCAGGTTCGCCGGGAGGACGAGGAGCTTCGGAGCTTTCTCAACTCCATCAGCGTCGACAGCATCGAGGTGGATTCGGACCGGAGCTATCTGGAGTTGTTGATCCGGTTTTTCCGGACCCGGACCCGGCGGCTGCGGCGATGAAACCATACGCCATCCCGCTTGCGATCCTGATCTGCTGCCTGCCGGTGCTGCAGGCGCGATCCCCCGTCCGGTTGGATTCCCAAGTGGACCCGGCCCAGGTCACCGTGGGAGATCTGATTCGCTTCACCCTGACGGTGACGGCGGGCCCCGGCGTGGAAGTGGAGCTGCCCGGGCCGGACCCCGGCTTGGGCGAGTTCGAGATCCTTGGCCATGAGCCCGCGGGTCCGGTCGAGGAGGAAGGGAACCGGATTTGGACCGTGGTCTACACTCTGGCGCTCTACGAAACGGGCAGTTTCGAGATCCCGCCGGTCGCAGTGAGCTACCGCGGCGACGGGATTCAAGACGGCTCGGTCGAGACCCGGGAACATTCGGTTCAGGTCGAGAGCACTCTGCCGGACGATTCCGAGGACATTCTGGACATCAAGGGACCGCTGGAGATTCCGCGAAGCCTCTGGTCCCTGTGGCCCTGGTTCGCCGCCGCCCTGGGTCTGGCGGCCCTGATCCTGCTGTATCTTCGCCGGAAAAGGGGGGAGGCGCCGTTAGCGGTCTCGCGGAAACCCCGGCTCCCGCCGTATGATGAAGCCTATCAGGCACTCTGCCGCCTCCGGGATTCGGGACTGCTGGAAGAGGGTCAGATCAAGCCATATTTCACCGGGCTCTCGGAGATCATCCGCCGTTACCTGGAGCGGCGTTACCTGATTCAGGCCATGGAATCGACGACCACGCAGCTCCTGGACCAACTGCGGAAGCTGTCTCTCGCCCTGGATGAGCTGAAACTGTTTCGGGAATTCTTCCCTTGCTGCGATCTGGTCAAGTTCGCCAAGTACGCCCCGCCGGTCCCGGAGCAGGAGCGGGTCACCCGGTTGGCCTTCCGGATTCTGGAGGTCACCCGGCCGGCGGAACCGGTTGTGCCTGCTACCGCAAAGTCCGCGCCGGAAGCCGCCGGGCCTCAGTCACCAGATCCTCGACCCCACGGACAAGATTAAGGAGTCCATCATGGTTGCTATTCCGCCGATTTTGGTTGGGGCCCTCGTCGACGCTGTCGTCACGGGCGTTTCGAAAGTCCTTGACACGCACCTGAAGCGAGGCGCAGAGCCCGGCATCGGTGCGGACGAGGTGCGCCAAGGTGTCGAAGCGGCCACGATGACCCTGAACAACGAGCTGTCCCAGATCCGGGCGGCGATCGCGTCCCGCCCCACGACCGAGGACTTGGAATCGGCTATTCGTGCGCTGGAATCCCGGATCCATCGGGCCCTGGTGGTGCAGGCCGTAGGCATAGTGGGCATCGTCGCGGGTCTTTTGTGGGTCCTGGGATGAGGGTCGTACCCAGGATCGAGGCCGCGCGGATTCCTCCGTCGAGTGGGCATCCGGAGTTGGCTGCCGGCGGGTCCGAATCGGCCGTTTAAGAGTTGATCATGTCGTACCGTTTCGCGGATCCCTGGTTTCTCAGCCTGCTGCTGATCCTTCCCCTGATCCTTTTCTGGATGCTGAGTCGGGGACGCCGCCGGAACTCCAGCCTGCGGTTTCCGCATGTGGGCTCTCTCAAGAAGGCGTACAAGCCCATGGCGGCCCGTTCCCGTCATTTTCTCTTTGCAATTCGGCTGATTGCCCTGGGGCTTCTGGTTCTCGCGGCGGCCCGGCCCCAGAGCGGCGCCACCCGTGAGGAGGTCACGGCGGAAGGGATCGACATCGTTCTGGCATTGGATCTTTCCACTTCCATGCTGGCGCAGGACATCGAACCCGACCGGATCGAGGCCGCGAAGCAGGTGGCGTCCGACTTCATCCGGGGCCGGACGAATGATCGGATCGGCTTGGTCGTCTTCGCCGCACACGGGTTTGTCCAATGCCCCCTGACCCTGGACTACGGGATCCTGCTGGATTTTCTGGACGAGGTGAAGGTGGGCCTGCTGGACGATGGGACCGCCCTGGGCATGGGCATCGCCACCGCGGTCGGCCGTCTCAAGGAGAGCGAAGCCGAATCGAAGGTGCTGATCCTGCTCACCGACGGCCGCAACAACGCAGGGGAAATCGACCCTGCCACCGCGTCCCAGATGGCGCAGGCCTTCGGGATCCGCATCTACTCCATCGGTGCCGGAACCCGGGGCGCGGCCCCCTATCCGGTGGACGACCCGGTCTTCGGCCGCCGCCAGACCCGGATTCGAGTCGACATCGACGAAGAGGCGCTTCGACAAGCCGCCGAGGTGACGGGCGGACGGTATTTTCGGGCGACGGACCGTGAGAGCCTGGAGGAGATCTACCGCGAGATCGACGAATTGGAAAAGAGTGAGATCAAGGTGAACCAATATACCCAGTACGGAGAGCTGTTCCCCTATCCGCTGGCCCTGGCGGTGGTGCTTCTGTTGGGCGAGCTGGGACTCTCCGGAACCTGGTTTCGCAAGATACCGTGAAATCAGAGAGACCAGAGGGAAGGGATCTTGTTTCGGTTCGGTGAACCACAGTTGCTGAATCTGCTCGTCCTGTTGCCGCTGCTGCTCGCCTTTCTATTCTGGGTGATCCGGCGGAAGCGGCGCGCCGTCCGGATCCTGGTGGGTCCCCACATGGCGTCCCGGCTCACCGGGAACTCAAGCAGCCGGCGCCAGTGGTCCAAGGGGCTCATGGTGGTGGCGGCCGTCGGCCTGCTGTTGGGCGGTCTGGCGCGGCCCCAGTTCGGAACCCGTCTGGAGACGGTGGAGAGAGAGGGACAGGACCTTGTGGTGGTCCTGGATCTGTCCGCCTCCATGTTGGCCCGGGACATCCAGCCGAACCGCCTGGAAAAGGCCAAGCACGCCATCGGAACGCTCATCGGCCTGCTGGAGGGGGACCGCATCGGGATCGTGGGATTCGCCGGGGAGGCGTTCGTCCAATGCCCCCTGACCCTTGACTACGGGGCGGCCAGAACCCTGCTGGCTTCCATGGGACCGGAGACGATCCCGGTGCCGGGAACGGCGTTGGGCGAAGCCCTGCGCAGGGGGTTGGAGCTCTTCTCGGCCGAGGAGAAGAAGCACAAGGTGATGGTTCTGATCACCGACGGAGAAGACCACCTGGGAAGGCCCCTGAAGGTGGCGCGGGAGGCGGCCGGCCAGGGAGTGGTCATCCACGCTGTCGGAATCGGGTCGATGCAGGGCACTCCCATACCGGTCTTCGATGCGGAAGGCCGGGCCCAAGGGTTCAAGAAAGACAGCTCCGGCGAAGTCGTGATGACGCGGCTGGACGAGAGTACGCTTCGTGAAGTGGCGGAGGAGACGGGAGGCGCCTATCGTCGGGCCTCCCCCGGCGAGTCGGAATTGGAGGGGATCTACGGGGAGGTGGCGGCCATGGAAAAGAAGCAGCTCGCCTCCATCCAGGTGGCCCAATATGAGGAGCGGTTTCAGATCCCTGTCCTGTTGGGTCTGATACTGCTGTTGGCCGACCTCCTGTTGGCCGAGCGGCGGCGCGTCGACAGAGTCTGGAAGGGACGTTTTCGGTGATGGGGTTTCGGCGTCTGTTCGCGGGACTGCTGCTGGCAGGACTGGTCTCCGGCTTCCAGCCTCTCTGGAGCCAGGCCGGTCGTGAGAAGGTTCTGGAGGGGAACCGGAACTACTCGGACGGAGACTACGACAAGGCTCTGGAGTTGTACCGGGAGGCTCTGGAGGAGAGCCCGGAGTCGCCGGCCATCCGTTTCAACCTGGGCGATGCGCAATTCAAGAAGGAAGAGATGGAGGAAGCCGCCGATTCCTTCTCCCGGGCGCTGCAGTCGGAGGACCCCGGGATCAAGTCGCGGGCCCAGTACAATCTGGGCAATTCGCTCTATCGCCAGGGCAAGCTCCAGGAGAGCCTGAGCGCCTACCGGGAGGCGTTGAAGGTGGCGCCCGGCGACCGGGACGCCAAGCACAATCTGGAATTCGTGCTCAAGCAGTTGCAGGAACAGCAACAGCAGCAGCAGAACCAGGACCAGCAAGGCGAGGGCGAACCGGAAAAGGACCAGGACAAGAAACAGGACGAAAGCCGGTCCGGCAGCGAGGATCAGCCGCAGCAGGGCCGGCAGGACCGGCCGGAGGAGCAGGAGAGCCAGGAACGGCAGGACGAGGCGCAACAATCCCAGGCGCAGAATGACCGGCAGGATTCCGAAGATTCCGAACAGCGCCCGGGAGACCGGCAGGAGGACAGGGACCAGGAGTCTCGCGCCTCCGGTGGCCGGCAAGAGGAGTCTTCCCGGGAGGATCAGGATCAGGCATCTTCCCACGGCGCTCAACCCATGTCTCGCGAGGAGGCCGAGCGCCTGCTGGAGGCCCTGGCACAGGCCCAGGCGGGAGTCAAGAAGAAACTCGAAATGCGACCGGGAACCGCGAAGGTCGAGAAGGACTGGTGAGAGAGCTCTGGGGAACACTTCTGGCGGCGGTCCTGCTTGCCGGACCGTTGGGCGGTCAGGACCCGGCCGTCCGGGCGTTTCTGGACCGGACCTCCGTCGTCAAGGGACAGCAGTTTACGCTGTCGGTGGAGGTTTCGGGGAAAGGAGCCTCCGGCGCCGGAGAACCCCGCTTGCCTCCCATGGAGGAGTTCGCCGCGTTCCTGGGAAGCGGGAGCTCGCAACAGTTTCGTCTGGAGAACGGGCGCATGTCCATGTCCCGGACCTTCAGCTTTCATTTTCAGGCGACCCGGGAAGGCGAGTTCGAGGTCGGCGCGGTCCAAGTGCAGTTGGACGGCAAAATCCGCAAGTCCGCTCCCCTTCGGATCCGAGTCGGCAGTGGGGGAAGGCCGGTTCCCACCCCTACCGGCAGAGGCCGGCCGGCCGATACGGCTTCGCCAGCGGATCTTTTCGTGCGGGCAACGGCCGACCGGGAAAGTGTCTACCGGAATCAGGCGCTGGTGGTGACCTACAAGATCTATACGGGTGTCAGGATTTCCTCCTACCGAATCTCCAAGCAGCCGGAGACGGCCGGGTTCTGGGTGGAAGAGTATCCGCAGCCCCGGGAGCCCCGCACCGAGGGCGAGGTGATCGGCGGGCGGCGTTACACGGTGGCGCTGATCAAGAAGATGGCGCTGTTTCCTACCGGTGCGGGCGAGAAGGAGATCGGCCCCCTGGTTCTGGAATGCCGGGTGCGAACCCGAGGCGGTTCGTGGGATCCCTTCGGTTCCCGGGATCCGTTCCGGGGCTTTTTCTCCAGTGACATCTTCGGCCGCGAGGTGACCCGCCAGGTCGCCTCCAACCCGCTTCGGGTGCAGGTCCTGCCCTTGCCCCAGGCGGGCAGGCCCCCGGAATTTCAGGGCGCTGTCGGAGATTTCTCCATTTCCGGTCAATTGGACAAGTCGGAAGTCAAGGCCAACGAGGCCCTGAGTTTCAAGGTTCGGATTTCCGGGAGCGGCAACCTGGCCGGCCTGGGTGAACCCCGGATCGAGTTTCCTTCCAGCTTCGAAGTCTATCCGCCGAAGATGGAGCAGCAGATCCGCCGGGATCCGAGCGGGATCTCCGGCGAGAAGACCTTCGAGTACGTGCTCATTCCCCGCCGTCCCGGCCCGGTGCGGTTGGGACCGGTGCAGATGGCCTACTTCGATCCGGCCGCGGATGCCTACCGGGTCAGCCGCGCTCCCGAGTTGGCGGTCAACGTCGCGCCGGGCGATCAAATGGCGGAAGCGGTGGAAGCAGGACTCTCCCGCCAGGAGGTGAAGCTGCTGGCTCAGGATATCCGGTTCATCAAGATCGGGTCCGGGCCGTTTCACAAGATCGGGGATTCGCTTCTGACGGTCACCGGCTTCTGGATTCCCCTCTCCTTGCCGCTTCTGTGCCTTCTGGGCGCCGTCGGCTACAGGCGGCACCGGATGCGGCTCAAGGGAGACGTGGCCTACGCGCGGGCCAGGCGGGCTCGCCGCGTTTCCCGGAAAAGGCTTGCCAAGGCCAAGGTCCTTCTGGACCGGGGCGCCGAGAAAGAGTTCTATCCGGCTGTGGGACAGGCGCTCATGGGCTACCTTGCCGACAAGCTCAACGTCTCCCAAGCCGGAATGGTCAGTCGGGAGGTCAAGGAGTCCCTGCGGGCCAGGGGAGTCTCGGAAGAAATCCTCGCGCGCTATTTCGATTGCCTCCAGGTCTGCGACCTGAAGCAGTTCGCGCCCTCTTCCTCCGGCCGGGAGGAAATGCGGGACCTGATGGCCGGCGCCATTGAGGCCGTGACCCGGATGGAGCAGGAGCTTGCGTCCCGGCCGGAAGGGAGGCATGCTCGATGAAACCGGGGACGGCCGCTCTGCTCTTCCTGGTTCTGGTTGCCGCTCCGCTTCGAGGAGGCCCTGGAGAGGAACTCTTCCATCAGGGGAATCGTCATTACGAGGCCGGCGACTTCCGGAAGGCATTGGAGAGTTATGCCGCCATCGCCGCCATGGGTTACGAGTCGGGTGCGCTCTATTTCAACATGGGGAACTGCTACTACAAGCTGGGCGAAACGGGTCCGGCCATTCTTCACTACGAACGAGCGTCCCGACTGATCCCCGGAGACGAGGACCTGGCGGTCAACTTGTCGCTGGCCGGGCTCAAGGTGGTCGACCGGATTCCGGAGTTGCCCCGATTCCGGCCTCTGGTTCTCCTGGAACGCCTCGTGTTCTCCATTCCACGCAACGCTCTCTGGATCCTGATGTGGAGTTCCTACGCCGTGGTGGCGGCGGCCTGGATCCTCAAGCTTCTGTGGAGCCGCGGCCGCAGGTTTGCCGGCAGGATCGTCTGGATCGGGTCCATGATGTTGATCGTGTCCGCTTCCTGCCTTGTGGGTCAGATCCGCCAGGAGAGGGAGTCCACCGAGGCCATCATCCTGGCCAAGGAGGCCAGAGCCGTGAGTGCTCCGGGCGAAGAGGGCGTCCAGGTCTTCACGCTCCACGAGGGGACCAAGGTACGAATTCAGGAAGTCTCAGGATCGTGGGTCGAGGTCCTGTTGGCCGACGGCAACGTAGGATGGCTCAGGGCCGACTCCATGGCCAGGATCGCCCAACCATGAGATCGAGGAGCGGAAAATCATTGGTGTGGGTGCCGGGCGCGGTGCTTCTGATGGCAGCAACCGTGCTTGGCTCGCTCCGTCAGCAGGAGAAGCCGGTCCATCTCATCGAGGCTTCCGAACGGGGAGACGTGAACACGGTGAAATACCTGCTGGACCTCGGCGTGGACGTCAACGGGAGGGACGAGCAGGGGACCACGGCTCTGACGGCCGCCGCCTGGGAGGGACAGAGCGAAGTGGCCAGGATCCTTTTGGAGCGGGGGGCCGAGATCGATCCGCAGGATGAGCTGGCTGGAATGACGCCCCTCATCTGGGCTTGCTGGAAGGGATATGGAGACACCGTGGGGGTTCTTCTGGAAGCCGGAGCCGATGTGAACCTCAAGGACAAGAACGACCGCGGCGGCCTCATGGGGGCGGCCTGGGAGGGTCGCACCCGAATCGTCGGCATGCTGGTTGCCGCCGGCGCCCAGTTGGAGGCGCGCGATTACACCGGCGCCACCGCCCTGATGTGGGCCGCGTGGAACGGCCGCCTGGAAACCACACAAGCGCTGCTGGCGGCCGGCGCCGCCATCGACGCCCGCGAGAACGAAGGAAAGACGGCGCTCATCGGCGCGGCGACGGATGGCCATCTGCCGGTGGTGAAGGCGCTGGTGGACGCGGGAGCTCGACTGGACGTCAAGGACCAGAAGGGCCTCACGGCCCTGTCGGCGGCAGCCTCGAACCGCCACGCCGAAGTCGTCCGCTATCTGCAAGAGGCCGGCGCCACCAGGTAGAGGGCACCCACCAGGGGAGGGCCCCCACAAGGGGTGCCCCTACGATCGATCATTCCCAACCCGGTTCGAACCCCCGGTCCCCGGGAATGACCTTCAACTGTCTCCGCAAGTCGAGGCAGGCCTGCTCCCAGCGATCGAGCTTATCCCTGAGCCGGCTGACTCCGTCGGGGACCGGTCCCCGTTGCAGGAGGTTGTCCAGTTCGCGGGGGTCACGAACGAGATCGTAGGCTTCGTCGCCGTATTGGGGATCCCGGATGTAGGAGAACTCCCGGCTCCGTCCGGCTCGAACCAGGGCGTTTCGCCTCCCTGAATTGAAGGTTCCGGTGGGAAAGGTGGACTTGAGGTGTCCATGGTAGTCGCCCACTTGGGAGTAGACCGTGTCTCGCAATGGCCGTTCCGCTCCCCGGCCCACCCATTCCATCAGGTCGCGGCCCTGAGCGTACTCGGGAACCGGAATGCCGGCCAGGGAGAGAAAGGTGGGAAAAAGATCCACCAGGTCCACGAGGCCGGGGATCCGGATTCCCCGGCGGGCCGCCAGATTCGTGGGTGGGCGGATCACCAGCGGGACATGGGTCAGGCACTCATACGGAACCTCGCACTTTTCGAAGAGCCCCTTCTCGCCCATGAAATCGCCGTGGTCGGAGGCGAAGACCACCCAGGTGTTCTCCAGCAGGCCCCGCTCGGCCAGGGCCCGAAAGACCCGGTTCATCTGGTCGTCCACGTAACGGATCATTCCGTTGTAGACGGCCACCACCTTCTTCAGATCGCGTTCCGAAGCCTCATCGGTCCTGACTTCCCTGAGGGCCTGGTCTTGCCAGGCGGGCCTCGCCCCGTCGTGGTCCATCACCGGAAGAACGACCCGGTCGGGATCCACCATGGAATCGTAGGGGGGAGGCACGTAGTAGGAGGGATGGGGGTCGTTGAAGGAGAAGTGGAGAAAAAAGGGCATCCCGGATCGCCGCGCCGTGTCGATCATGCGGATCGACCGGTCCGCCAGCAGCGCCGAATGACCCTCCTCGGGAGCGCATTCGATGGCTCCGCACGACCATCCCACGTCCTTTCGGCCATGGGAGTACTTGGTCTCCATCGCGCGGGCCAGCGGACCCGGCTCGCGCAGGTCCACCTGCTCGTACCAGCCGCGGCTCAGGTTGCGGCCTTGCTCGAAATGGCCCGATACTGCGGTGTAGTAGCCGGCTGAGGCGAAGAGCTCGGACATTTGAGGCAGGTTCAGAGGAGCCTTGTTCTGCCAGCAGGTAACCTGGTGGACCAGCGGATGGACCCCGGTGAAGACGGAGGCGCGGCTGGGAGTGCAGATGGTGCTGGCGGCATAGGTCTCGGGAAAAGTGATTCCTTCCGCGGCCAAGCCTTCCATTAAAGGGCAGGAGATCAGCGAGTTCCCCAGAATGGGGGCCGCCGAGGCCTTGAGTTGATCGGCGGTGATGTAGACGAGGTTGGGCTTGTCCATCGTCTTCAACTCGAGTGGACTCTGCCGATCCAGTGAAGTTTCCCTCAGTTCGGCGCGATCCGATGGGTCGACGTCGCCATCCTTCCGGTGAGACTCTGGCGGACCACGACCACCAGGTCGCGGGGTCCGTCCGGCGCGACGCCTGCCGCCATGGGTACGAAGTATTTGTAGCGGAGGAACCTGGCCAGATCCTGCTGGTTGAAGTCCATGTCGATCTTCTCAACGAAGTAGAAATTCTCCCCGACCCATTTCCCGGCGTCGTCGAAGAGTGCCCCGAACATCTCGATGACGCACCGGTTCTGTCCTCCCTGGGATCTGAAGATGAAGGCGTCGGTGGGAATCCGGGCTTGCACCTGCACATGGCCTTTCTGGTTCAGGACTTGGGTGTCGACGGGAAAGTCCCGGAACAGGTCGGGGAACTTGAAGGCGTTGGCCAGATCGGCGGTTTCGGCTTCCCGCGGGTCTTCTTCGACGTAACCTTCCCGGTACCGTAGCCGGATGCCTTTTCTTTTGACCTTTACCTTGATCTTGTGGAACTTGCCCTTTTTCCGGACGGAGGACGGGACGTATCCCAAGAGGTAGTACCGGCTGCCGTCCCGGTAGGCGCTCCGGATCGGGCGTTCCAGGTCGTTGTCGTCGGAGAACCAGAGCCCGCCGGTCTCCATGGAGAGGGAGGCCAGGAACTGTTGCGGGGCCGTGATGTCCTCGGTGGAGTAGGTCGGGTAGAGGTAATTGCCCGAACCTCTGGTCTCCGGGTTGGCAATGGCCGGGACCATCAGACCTCGGGGATCGATGCTGTACACCGAGACCTGGGCTCGATTGGCCTGGCGCACCGCCGAGTTGAGCCGGCTGAGCAGGTGGGAGGTTTGGGAGGCGCCCGCCATGTAGTTGTTGGCTGCCAGATGGATCAGGGTGACCTGTCCGGGAGAGTAGGTGACGGCCCGTTGGGTGATCAGGTGGGTGACGGTCCGCTTGGCGTCGAGAGGATAGCCCTTGGAGAAGTAGACCAGTTGTTTTCTCCCGGGAAGGGAGCCCAGATGCCGGGAGAGTGCGGCGATGGCGGCGCAGGTGAAATCCACTTGCAGTTCGACCTTCACCAGGAGAGCGCGGCCTTCGTCCGCCGCCTGAGAGATGGCTCCGTCCAGATTCGGATCGAGTCTCTGCTCTCCGGCTCCGCCTTGGCCAGGATCGAAAGTATCCAGGGCTCCGGCCTCCATGCGGGCGAAGGCATGATCCAGAGACTCGATGAACCTGGCGATGCTGGCCTCTTCAAAGTCTCTCGCCACCAGTTGGTCGAGGCTGGTGTCCAATCGGGAAATGTCGCTGGTGAAGGGCATTTCGACTCGAAACTGCGGCCGGATGCTGGCCACCATCACCCGGTCGGTGGGGGCCAGTTCGGAGCGGGCGAACCGTCGAATGGATTCCTTGGCCCGTTCCAGCCCGTGAAAGGACATGGCCTGCAGGTCGAACAGGAAGACGAAATAGCCCCTGTCCTGCGGGGTCGTGGGGAGGGTCCTGGCGGCGAGGGCGGGTTCTGGAACGGCGCCCGTTCTGACTTCCGAAACCAGTTGTTCCTCGGATCCCGCTCTCTTGCGCAGGTCGAAGAAGGTCAGCCGCTGGAGCTTGCCGTCCTCGAAGACCTGGATCTCCCCGGGTTTCAGGTCGTGAACGAATTGTCCCCGCTTGTCGGTGACCACCAGGTCGACCAGGACGACCTCGGATTGGGCCCGGAAAGAGGGGACCAGCTCCTGCTCGGCATCGAGGGGAACCAGCGTGAACCCCAGGAAACCGGCGGCCCATGACAGGCGGCGAAATCGCATGGCGGCAACAGAAAGGACTTCGAGTCCGGTCACAGAATACAGACGGAGCATTCTATCAGTCTCGGTCCTCTGATGACGCCGGGGTTTTTCCAAGGTCCGAAAGCTCCGGTATACTCGGGCCGTGAGAATCATCTTTCCGGCCGCTCTGGTCTGGGTGGTCATTTCGCCCGGAATGTTGCCGGCTCAGGATTCCCAGGCGCCGATTTCGGCTCGGAACTTTCTCTGGGTCAACCAGGAGTTCTGCACCGCCGGACAACCGACCCACCAGGACCTGATCCGGCTGAAGCAGAAAGGGGTCCGGTCGGTCTTGAACCTGCGGACCACCGCCGAGGATCCCGGCGTGGCGAAAGAGGGGGCTGCCGTCAAGGCGCTGGGGCTCAAGTATTTCCATCTGCCGGTGGACTCGAGTCAATTGGCTCCGAAGTTGGGAGACGAGTTCCTGCGAATCGTCTCGGACGAGTCGAACCGGCCTCTCTTCATCCATTGCGCCAGCGCCAACCGGGTCGGGGCGTTCTGGATTCTTCACCGAGTGATCAACCACGGCTGGAGTCTGGCGAAGGCGGAGGAAGAGGCCCGGAAGATCGGCCTGCGGTCCCGGAGGTTGCTGGAGTTCGCCCGGAAGTACCTCGAACAGGTTGGTCACTAAATTCCTGGAGGTCTGATATGCGCTGGAATCTGGGGCTGACCTTGCTTTTTCTCTCTTGCGCCGTTGCGGCCCGGGGCCAGACGGAGACGAGGGTCTGGAAAGAATCCGGCTTCGAGGATTTTGCCGACGGCCGCTTCGGAGACGGCGGGGCCAACACCTACGTTTCGCGGCGGGGACGCATCCAGTTGGTGAATCGATGGGACCTGAACCAGGACGGGTTCATCGACCTGGTCTTCTCCAATACGCATCCCCACAAGGAGAAGATGGACGCGGCCATCTATTGGGGAAACGGCAGGGATTTCGACGTGTCCCGGCGCTCCTTCATCCCCAACGACGGCGCCCAGTGGGCGGCCTCCGGCGATCTGAACGGTGACGGACGGATGGACGTGGTCTTCCCCAACTACACCAACGGCACTTGGGACGGCATGGACTCGTTCGTCTACTTCGGCGGGATCGAAGAGTTGCAGAACCGCCGTGATGACTCGGCGTGGGGATTCCACCCCTTTTCCAGGAAAATCTCCCTCCCGTCGCGGGCGGCCCAGGGAGCCGCCGTGGCCGATCTGAACCGGGACGGGCACCCTGACGTGGTCCTGGCCCTGTCCGCCGGGTTCTGGGAGTACCGCGTCGGATTCCGCGACGGCGGGTACGATTCGCCGTCGCGGATCTTTTGGGGTTCGGCGCAGGGACCGGACCGGGAACGCTACGTGGACGTCCCGGCGCTGGGAGCATCGGACGCCGCCGTGGCCGACCTGAACCGGGATGGATGGCCCGATCTCATCCTGGCCAACCAGGAAGACAAGGGAAACCAGGACATCGACTCCTATGTCCTGTGGGGTGGCGAGCAGGGTTTCAGTCCGCGGCGCAGGGTGGATCTTCCGACCCATCAGGCCTTTGCGGTGGAACCGGCCGACGTGAACGGCGACGGCCGCACCGATCTGGTGTTCGCCAACGGGAAGGGATCGGCTTCATTCGTCTATCTCAACGGCGAGGAGGGCTTCTCGGCCGGGAGACGTCTGGAGCTTTCCACCAGCGACGCCCGGGACACCGCCGTCGCCGATTTCAACGGCGACGGCCACCAGGACATCTTCTTCACCAACCACCAGTCCCATGGAAACCCACTCACCCACTCCTATCTGTACTGGGGCTCCGAGGAAGGGTTCTCCGAGGACCGGCGCCAGGAGTTCGAAACGGTGGGAGCCTGGGGCGTCTCGGCCTCCGATCTGAATCGGGACGGGCACATGGACCTGGTCATCTCCAACTACAAGGAACACTTTTCGTTCGAGGTGCCCTCCTACATCCAGTGGAACTCGGCAGAGGGATTCGCTCCCACCCGCCGCACCTCCCTCTTCACAACCGGAGCGGTGGGCAACCTGGTGACCGATTTCGACGGCGACGGCCATCTCGACGTCCTCTTCAACAACACGGTGGCGCGCAGCCGTGGAGGAGACAGTCCGATATTCGTCTACTGGGGAGACGCGCGCGGCCGGTACAGCGCCGAGCGGCGAATCTCCCTGCCGGCCGTGGACCCCTACGAATGGGGATCGGCGGACCTGAACGACGACGGCTGGACCGATCTGGTGGTCTCCAACTTCGGAGAGACGGTCAGGTGGCGCCAGGAAAGCCACATCTACTGGGGTGGCAGGCAGGGGTTCCACGCCGATAAGCGATCCGCCCTGATGGGACGGGGCAGCGCCGGCGTGAGCATCGCCGACCTGGACCGGGACGGCTGGCTGGACGTGGTCCTGTCCAACGTCCCCAGCGAGGAGTTGGCGGAAACGGGAGCGTTCGTCTACTGGGGCGGCGGCGAAGGATTCGTGGTCACGGAGCGGCTGGAGTTGGACAACGGACCCACCGGCATCCCCGCCATTGCCGACCTGAACCGGGACGGGCACCTGGACCTCCTTTTCTCGGCCAACGCGGAGGGTGTTCCCATCTATTGGGGCGACGGAAGCCGCGGCTACTCCTCGTCGCGCCGCGGGATCGTTCCCGGATCGGCTGGATTGCGGGGCGTGGAGGTCGCCGACCTGAACCGGGACGGTGTGCTGGACCTGGTTCTGAGCCGCGCCATCGAAGCGGGTTCCCGGTCGACCACCGGGTTCGTCTATTGGGGTGCGGGGAAGGGAGAATACCCGGTCGATCGGCGCACCGAATTCGAGATCGAGGGGACCAACCTGATCACGGTGGCGGACGTGAACCAGGACGGGTGGCTGGACCTGGTGTGCCCCAATTACAACACCGGATCGAGCCGGGCGACGCTCTCACGAGTCCATCTGGGCGGACCCGGCGGGTTCGATCCGAAGCGGATGTTCAAGCTGCCCACCAATTCCGGGGCCGGAAGCATGGTGGCGGACTTCAACCAGGACGGATACGCCGACATCCTTTTCGTCTGCCACCGTTCCGAGGGGGACCCCAACCGGATCGGCTCCTTCGGCGATCACGTCACAAATTCGTTCCTCTACTGGGGCGGGGACGACGGCTTCCGGACGGACCGCCGTCTGGAGATCCCGGTCCGCGGACCCCACAACGACTCGGGAGTGGACCTGGGCAACATCTACGACCGGCGCTTCGAGTTCGACTACGTCTCGTCGGCGCACTCCTTCTCGGAGGGCCGACCGGCCAACCTCACCTGGAAGGCTCAGACGCCCCTGGGCAGCCGGGTGCGTTTCCAGATCAGGACGGCCGAGTCGGAAGAAAAATTGCACGGCGCCGCGTGGCGGGGACCGGGCGGTCCGGCGACTTTCTTCGAGCATCCCGCCGCGATCCCGGATACGGACCCGTCACATGGGGTGATTCAGTACCGGGCGACTCTCCATCCCGCGCCCACCGGAGTCGTATCGCCGATCCTGGAAGAAGTCGTGGTTCTGTTCCGGTAGGGGGACAGCCGGCGCAACGATTTCGGGCTGGACAAACTATGGGGGCGTCGTAGTCCCGATTCGGTTGGAGTGATCTTTCGTTCCCAATTCAATCTCGACGCGCGGCGCTCGCCAATGCTCGTGGCGGCGCCAGCTTTACCGTCGCTCTGGGATCGGCCAGTGCCACTCACTCTCTCCCCGCTCTCCCCGCGCGTGAGTTCCATCACGTCATCCGTGCTGAGACCGCTGTCCGCGACGCCGCGCGCATTCCGGAGACGTTGTTCGATGAGCGATCGCTTGCCCGGCACGGGATGCTTCACGATTCCATTCTCGGACTCAGGTTTGGATCCCATAAATCTCCATGGCGGTCCCGCCCCGGATCCGGGCGATGTCGCTCTCGCTCATATACGGGCACCGCTCCTTGATGTAATCGAACTGGTGGCGGTACTGCTTGACGGTCGGAAGGTCCACGTGGGTGTACTCGGAGCCCCACATGAGCTTGGACGGGCCGAAGGTGTCGAAAAACGCCTTGAGGACCGCGTCTCCGGGACCGTACAGGTTGGACCGGTGCTGGAGTCCGGGGAGGATCTCCATGACCACGTTGTAGTTTTTGACCAGCTCGACCACCGCGTCGGGAATTCGGACGGAGCCGTCTTCCTGGACGCAGCTTGGCGGCCAGTAGCCGTGGATGATGACCACCTTCAGATCCGGAAACTTCTTGAGCACGTTCAAGAGGCCGGGCCCCAGGGTCTGGAAGTTGTACGAATAAGAGGTGACGCAGGCAGGGACGCCCAGTGACTGGACCAGTTCCCATTGAGGGTCGTAACGGGAGTGGTCGAAGTGGTGGAAGGGGTCGGGAGTGCCCCACTCCTTGGGGTCCATCCCCATTTCCACCCTCTGTTCCGGCGGCCAACAGTCGTAGTACCAGCCCCTGAACCCCCATTCCTCGACGTGTTGCTGGATCAGCTTCAGCCCGCGGTCACCGGGCAGCAGCCGTTCGTCGATCTTGCTGATGGCGACGAACCGGCCGGGATGTTCCTTCATCACGCGGCGGTGGTACCGGTGCAGGTAGAAGGCGCACTGGAGCACCTGCATGTCGATGCCGACGGAATCCATCAGGTAGAGGTTGTCCCGGGCGCCCATTCCGTACTTCCAGTTTTTTCTGTACTCCCCCTCCAGGTCCTGAATCTCAACTTGGCTGATGTGGCCATGCGCATCGATCTTCATGGGTTGGCCGTCTTTCCTGGTTTGGCTTGAGATGCCGGCGCTTCGCGACTCGGCTCCAATGAGATGGGCCGCGGCGGCTGTCCCCAGGGCCCGGGTGGATCGCTGAAGGAAACCGCGGCGGGTCTGGGCGCCGTCAATTCGAGAACTGGACACGGATCACCTCCTGGAACAGGGGTCGTCAATGATTTGAATCGATATGGAAGATACGGAAGATGGCGGTTCGCATCAATTCTCCGTTCTCAGTTCAGAGTCGGAGTCCGATTGTCCGCTTCTTTGGCCGGCGGTCTTGACCCATCCCTGCGGCCGGAGCACGACATCGAGAAAACTGGTGCGATCATTCTGAATCATGACCAATTTCGGCCGAACCGTCGCCAGTTCCCTCGGGTCCATCTTGGGGCGCGAATGAAAGCTCAGGGAGTAGAGGCCCGGCGGTATTCCCTCCAGGTTGAATCGTCCCTCTTGGGAAAAGCTCCTGAAAATCCCCAGATCGAACCCGTTCTTTCTGAGTACGATGGTGAAATCCCGCACGGGGTTGCCATCCGTGTCGGCGACATTGCCCTCGATCCGTCCTCCGCCCTTGACCCGTAGATCGATGTTGGGCTGATAGGAGCGGATCACCTTGGCCTCGGTGATCCCGAGTCCCACATGAAGGGCCGTGGCGTAGATGCGAAAGGGATATTCGCTGGCCTGGTAGGTCTGTGTCGGCTCAGATTTGTCGATCTTCCGAGTGACCGGGGAGACGATGCCCTTGCCGCTCTCCAGGGCGGTCCCGATCACGAAGGGATCCGCCACGGCTTGTCCCTTGCTGTCAAAGACGCGCACCGTGAAGCGCCGATACTTCTTGAATTTCTCCAGGACGGGAAAGATCTCGGTGTCCTGAGTCACCTCGTGGGTCTGCCAGTAAGTCTTGTGTCCCTTGATCTTGACGTCCAATGTGACAGCGCCTGGAGGCAAAATGAATTCGAAAAAGCCGTCGACGCCAGTTGTAGAGTCGGCAAATCCCATTCGTCCAGAATTGTCCTTGACTGCCAGGTCAACGTATGCGCCGGAGAGAGAATGTCCATCCTCGTCCGAAACCCGCCCCGAAACCCGGACCAGCTCGTCCAATTCCGTCACGACGATTTCGAGAGGCGCCGAAGTGGGAACCTGCACGTCGTCCTCAAAAGGCTCGTGGGAAATTGAGTGAACGGAGAGTCGATAGGTGCCTTCCGGTATTTCCAGAGAGAAGGAGCCGGCCTGATCGGTCTCGGAATGGCTCGGTATCCCCATTCTTCTCAGGTAGCGGTTCCGGATCTGGACTGGCACGGTTGGGGATTCTGTCGGGTCCGAGAAACGGAAATTGCCCCTCCCGCTTGGAATGTCCAAAGAAACATGAGCCCCCGGAACGCCGCGGCCCGCACTGTCACGGACCGATCCGGTCACGAGTACCCCCGGCGGATTCCTGGGGGTCAGGAGAACCGTGCACCGTGACACCGATCCTTCGGCGGCGAAGCCGACGTGGTCGGGAACGTACACGGGGTGGTTGGCCCAAACCCAGTACTGGCCGCGGTCCAGTTCGAAATAGGCCCTTCCATCGGATCCGGTCTGTCCCGACAATTCCTTGGATCGCGACCACACTTGTGTGACCTGAACCGAGGCTTCCGGCAAAGGAGACTGCGTTTCTTCGTCGACGACCAATACCTCGAGGCGGGTGGGTGCATCGGTCCATTCGCCCGATCTCTTCGAGGTCCGGATTGGCGGAACCCCGCGGGTCCTGCCGTTTCCGCTGCCGTTTGGCAGCCACGGACGCAGTCCGTCTCCATCCTGTGAAATCCGGACATGGCTGCCAGAATGAGAAGCCGATGTCGGCGCGGAGTCCTCATTCTGATGGTCGATTCGGAAGAGCAGAAAAACCAGAATGGCCGCCGCTGCAAGCACGAGGAACCGGCGGGTTGGGCCCATTTTTCGCCTCTGGACGGTGCTTCAAAGGAGTTGGAGGCGGCGACCGGATTCGAACCGGTGAATGGAGGTTTTGCAGACCTCTCCCTTAGCCACTTGGGTACGCCGCCACCGTTTCCGTCCATTATAGGAAACGCCGGAATTGGAACTCAAATGGACCAATCTCCGTGTCCCGGCGGAATTCTTGACCGGTCGCGGCAATTCCAATAGCTTGCAACTCATGCTGGCGGGGACTTCATGACAACTCTCGGTCGGGAATTGGAGCTCCGTCTTGAGCGGGTCCGCTCGTCCGGGCTCTACCGGTCCCTTGAGGACGCGTCCCCCGAGGCCGTGGATTTCTGCTCCAACGACTACCTGAACCTGTCCCGCGATCCCCGGCTGAGGACGTTCCTGGTCGAGCGCCTGCAAGACGAGCCCGAATCTCGTCCCGTCTCGGCCCCCTCCTCGCGGCTGCTTCGGGGAAACACGCCGCACCACCGGCTGCTGGAAGAGAGGCTGGCCCGATTCAAGGGGACCGAAGCCGCCCTGGTGTTCCCCAGCGGCTACCAGGCCAACCTGGGTCTCCTTTCCGCCCTCATGGGCCCCCGGGACCGGGTGGTGTCGGACCGCCTCAACCACGCCAGCATCATCGACGGGATTCGTTTGAGCGGAGCGCGGAAGATCATCCATCGTCACCGGGATCCGGAGGCGGTGCGAGCCGCTCTCGCGACTCCCCATCCCCGCGGCCGGACCTTCCTGGTCACCGAGTCCCTCTTCAGCATGGACGGAGACATCGCGCCGCTGGACGAATACGCCGACCTGGCGGAGGAGTGGGGAGCGGACCTGATCGTGGACGACTCCCATGCCATCGGGCTCTTCGGCGGCGGTCGAGGTTCGGGCCTGACGGAGCATTTCGGGATCGAGAAGCGGGCCGCTGCCATCGTCTCGGGGTGCGGCAAGGGCCTGGGCGTGGCCGGCGCGTTCGTGGCCGGCCCCCGAACCGTGATCGAGTACCTGGTGAACGCCTGCCGGAGCTTCATCTTCACCACCTCCACGCCGCCGCTTCTCCTCTACGCATTGGAAGCGGCGTTGGAGATCGTCGGAGACGATGCGGGACGCCGGGAACGGGTCCAGGAACTCTCAGACCGCCTGCGCCGGCGACTGAGAGGGCAGGGTTTGGACACGTTGGACAGCGCGGGCCCCATCGTTCCGGTCATCCTCGGGGACAATCGCCGTGCACTCGCAGTCGCTCAACGGCTTCGGGAGCAGGGACTGGACGTGAGGGCCCTCCGTCCCCCCACGGTGCCGTCCGGGACCGCGCGGCTCCGGATCTCGGTTCACGCCAACCATACCGACCAGCAGTTGGACCGGTTGTGCAGGACTCTGGCTGAGGCGCTGGAGACCGTGTGATGGAGGTCGTAGTCACTGGAACGGGGACCGAAATCGGCAAGACGGTCGTTTCCGCCGTTCTCCTGGCCCGTTGGGCAAGCCGGGTGGGCGTGACCTACTGGAAACCGGTCGCCACGGGAGCGGAGGAGGGAAGCGACAGCCTTGAGGTGGCTTCCCTGGCGGGGCCGGAGGTGCGGATTCTGAAGGAGTGCTACCGGTTCGGTCCGCCCCTTTCTCCTCACCTGGCGGCCCGTTTGGCGGGCGTCGAGATCGCACCGGAACGCATCCTCTCCGCCTGCCGGCGTCATCGGGAGTCCGCGGGCGACGGTCTTCTGGTCGTGGAGGGGATCGGGGGCCTCCTGGTGCCCCTGACCGATTGCGGGTATCTCCTGGCCGATCTCCTGAAGGGCCTGGACCTGCCCTGCCTGGTGGTCGCGTCCAGCCGACTCGGGACCATCAACCACACTCTTCTGACCCTCGAAGCGCTCCGTTCCAGGGGCCTGAGTCTGGCGGGAGTGGTTCTGAACGGTCCCGCCAACCGGGAGAATCGTCGGGCCATCGAGCGTTTCGGCCGGACCCGTGTCGTGGCGGAGTTGGAACCCCTCGATCCCCTCTCCCGGGAGACCGTCGCGCGTGCGGCATCCGAATTCGACCGGGACAGGGTGCTGGAGCGTCATCTCCTGGGATCCCGGCCGAACGCCGGGACGCCGTAGGTTAGAGTATTCGGCAATGGGAGATTTCGGCGGCTGGGTGGCCCAGGATCGAAAATACGTCTGGCATCCGTTCACCCAGATGCAGACGGCGCCGCCTCCCATCCCCGTCGAGCGGGCCGAAGGGATCTACCTCCATACCAAGGACGGCCGGCGCCTGCTGGACGGCATCTCCTCCTGGTGGGTCAACATCCACGGACACAACCATCCCCGTCTCAACCGAGCGTTGGAGCGGCAGGCTTCGCGGCTGGGGCACGTGCTGTTCGCCGGATGCACCCACGAACCGGCGGCACAGTTGGCTTCCGAGCTGGTCCGGCGGGCGCCGCCGGGGCTGTCACGCGTCTTCTTCTCGGACAACGGATCCACCTCGGTGGAGGTGGCCCTGAAGATGTCCTACCAGTACTGGAAGAACCGCGGTGAGACCCGCGATCTCTTCATCTCTCTGAAACATGCCTACCATGGCGACACCCTGGGGGCCATGGGGGTGGGGGGAGTGGACGCCTTCCACGCCCAGTTCGCGGACCTCCTGGTCGGGCAGCTCCAGACTCACTCCCCCACCTGCCGGACCTGTCCGGTGGGACGGACCCGCGCCACGTGTCACATCGAGTGCAGCGGCCGGCTTGAGGATCTCCTGCGGGAGTCGGGTCGCCGGGTGGCGGCGGTCATCGTGGAGCCCATGGTTCAGGGCGCCGGGGGAATGATCATCTGGCCGGTGGAGTTCCTGAACCTGGTCCGGGAGCTGACCCGGCGTCACGGAACTCTGCTCATCGCCGACGAGGTCTTCACCGGCTTCGGCCGGACCGGGAAGATGTTCGCCTGTGAGCATGGACCGGTGACGCCCGACCTCATGTGCCTCTCCAAGGCCCTCACCGGAGGATATCTTCCCCTGGCCGCCACCTTGGTGACCGATCCCCTGTACCAGGCGTTCCTGAGCGAGGACCGGGGGCGGGGGTTTCTGCACGGGCATTCCTACACCGCCAATCCCCTGGGATGCGCTGTCGCCCTGGAGAGCCTGGCCCTGTTCGACGAGGAAGAGCGGCTGGAGCGAGTGGCTCGACTGGAAGAGCTCTTCTCGGAGCGCCTGGCCCGCGTTGCCCGGCTGACTGGAGTGGCGGAGGTTCGGGGCATTGGAGGACTGGCGGTGGTGGAGCTGGAGGCCGAGGGAGAAGCGGGCTATCTCGACTCCCGATCTCCCCGTCTGATCCAAGCCTTTCTGGAGAAGGGCCTTCTGCTGCGTCCTCTGGGGAACGTCCTCTATTTCCTGCCCCCCTACGTCATCGAGGATCGGGAAGCGCACCGTGCCTTCGACGTTATCGAGGAAGTCCTGGTCTCTATTGCTCAGCGTTGAGGTCCCTTTCGTCCGCCGGCACTCGCCTGCCGCCGGTTTGCTTTCCGATTTGCGGCTGTGCTAACCTCCTCTTCTGGTTGCGTTTTCGCGACCGGTATCCACCGACCATTGGAGGGAAATGGCTAGACTTCGACCAAGACCTTTTCGCCGTAGACCGCGTAGGCGCAAGAAGCCGCAGAAGAGACGGGACGAGCCCAAGGAAAAGAAGTCCGACGCCATTGAGGTCACCGGAACCGTAACGGAGCCGCTTCCCAACGCCATGTTCCGGGTCGAGTTGGAGAACGGGCATGTGGTTCTGGCCCACATTTCCGGGAAGATGCGCCGTCATTTCATCCGAATCCTCCGCGGCGACCGCGTCATGGTCGAGCTTTCGCCTTACGACCTGACCCGGGGCCGTCTCACCTACCGGTACAAATAAGCTTCCCGATGACCGAGGGACGCACCGTGACCTCCTGGATCCTGATTGCCCTCTCCGTGCTGTTGCCTCCCGTGGGCCTGATTCTGGTCTGGGCGGGGTCCGGCTGGAGGACGCGGAACCGGTTGCTGGCGAGCCTCGCGCTGCTGGCATTGACGTGGGTCTACGTCTTTCAAGGTCTGGGCCTGAGCATCGAACGGGACGGCACCGGCTGGCGTCCCCTGGTCTCCGTCACGCCGGTCTGGACCCGGTACTCGACGGTCGAGGGAGCATCCGCTTCCGGCGCGGTTCACGTTTCTTCTGCGTCGGAAGTCCGAGGCTGGAACGGGTTCCGGGGGTGGGACCGGGACAGCCGTTATCTGGAGGGGGATATCCGAACCGATTGGCCCGGCGATGGACCGCCGTTGCTCTGGCGGCGGTCGGTGGGAGGCGGATACGCTTCCATCGTCGCCGGATCGGGGCTCCTCTTCACCATCGAACAGAGGGGATCCCAGGAAGTCGTGGCCGCCTACGATCCGGACACGGGCGCCGAAGTCTGGAAACATGGCTGGGACGCCGAGTTCCAGGAGGCCATGGGGGGTGACGGGCCTCGGGCGACTCCGCTGTGGCACGAAGGCCGTCTGTACGTCCTGGGAGCCACGGGCGAGTTTCGCTGCTTCGACGCCGCCAGCGGCAAGGTCCATTGGGGTTTGAACATCCTCTCGGAGAACGGCGCCCGGAATCTGGAATGGGGCATGTCCGCCTCACCCCTGATCAATGGCGACCAGGTCATTCTCCTCCCCGGCGGGCCGTCGGACCGGTCCGTCGTCGCCTATCACCGGCTCACCGGCAAGTTCCTCTGGGGAGCGCTCAGCGACAAGCAGGCCTATGCCGCGCCGGTCGTGGCCGAGCTGGCCGGGCGGGAACAGTTGCTGGTGGTGTCGGCCAAGCGAGTCGTGGGACTGGACCCGAATGGCGGGGAACTGCTCTGGGAGTATCCGTGGGTCACCTCATACGACGTCAATTCCGTGGAACCGCTCCTGCTGGGAAACGACCGGGTCTTCATCTCCTCCGGTTACGGCCACGGGGCGGCGGTGCTGGAGATCGGGCGGGGTGAGGGCGGCTACACCGTAGCGACCGTCTGGAAAAACAAGGAGATGAAGAACAAGTTCAATGGCTCGGTTCTTCATGAGGGGCACGTCTACGGACTGGACGAGGGCATCCTGGCCTGCGTCGACGCGGCCACGGGGGAGAGGAAGTGGAAGGGGGGCCGTTATGGATACGGCCAGATCCTTCTGGCCTCGGGCCATCTCGTGGTGTTGACCGAGCGGGGCGAACTGGTTCTGGTCGAGGCCAATGCGGAGGAGCACCGCGAACTGGCGCGATTTTCGGCGCTGACCGGAAAAACCTGGAATTATCCCGTCATCGTAGGGGGCCGGCTCCTGGTGAGGAACCAGACCCAGATGGCCTGCTACGACGTCAGCCCGGTTCCGACGGGTTCCTCATAGGGTCCAAGGCTTTCGATACTCCCGGTGCAGGAGTCCGTTGGCCTCGTCGTCGCCCAACACCCGTTCCTTCAGGCCGTCCCAACGGATCCGCCGTCCCAGGCGGAGCGCAATGTTCCCCAGATGCGGAGTCGAGGTGGACCGGTGGCCGGTCTCCACGTCCGAGACGGGCTGCTTTCGGGTTCGCACGCAATCCAGGAAGTTCAGGACGTGAACGTAGTGCTGGTCGGAGCCGGGCGCCGTCCGAAACTTGGATCGTCCTTCACTGGAATTCCACTCCCGCCTGCGGCGATCGGGTGTTTTCTGATCCAGCATCCTCAGGTAGCGGGGCTGCCGGGCGACTGCGGTCCCCGCGGTCTCGGGCCGGATCTCGAAGCCGCCGCGGTTCAGATAGAGGGTCCCGTCGGTGCCGAAGAACTCGATGCCGTAGCCTCGACCCGCCGGACCGCGGGCATTTCCGACCCGGTGGGAGAAGGAAGCGATGAATCCGGGATACTCGTAAAGGACCTCCAGCGTATCGGGGGTCTCCCGGTTGTCATCGATGCAGAAGTTGCCCCCGACGGCGGTGGCGGCCAGGGGAGCGTCGACCTGCATGGCCCATTGGACGATGTCCAGGTGATGGGTTCCCCAGTCGGTGAGCATCCCTCCCGAATAGTCCCAGAACCACCGGAAAGTGTGGATGAATCGGTTTCCGTTGAAGGGAGCCTCGGGCGCCGGACCCAGCCAGAGATCCCAGTCCAGACCCGGCGGAGGTTCCGTATCCCGGGGCCGGCCCATCCCGGCCGGACTCTCGTTGCCGTAATTCCAGGTGTTGACCCGGCTCACCTTGCCGATGGCCCCCTCCCGGACCAGCTTGACCGCTTCCTGGAAGTGCTCGCCTGAACGCTGTTGCGTCCCCATCTGGACGACGCGTCCGTTGCGGCGAGCCGCCTCCACCATTTTCCGTCCTTCGTAAATGGTCAGGGAGAGGGGCTTCTCCACGTAGACGTCCTTCCCCGCGTCGCACGCCATCACGGTGGGGAGCGCATGCCAGTGATCGGGCGTGGAGACGACGACCACGTCCACCTCCTTCAGGTCCAGGACCTGGCGGAAGTCCTTGTAGCCGGCCGCCTTCCCCCCCTCCTGGTCGGCAGTCATCTGCAGGGTCAGGTCCCGGTTGTGATCCCAGACGTCACAGACGGCCGCTGCCCGGACCTGCCCCGACCGGAGGAAGTCCCTCATGTTGCTCCGCCCCATGCCCCCGGTGCCAACGAAGCCGCAGACCACCCGGTCATTGGCCCCGAGGGGACCCCCCTTGCCGGTATGGAGGGCGGGGGCCCCCGCGACTGCTGCTGCCGATGCCACGAACTTGCGTCTGTTCATCTTCATTGTCCAAGACTCCTCGGCCGGGTTGCGTTACGGTCCGCTACGATTCCCAAACTCTAATGTATAATCCCGGTATCGAACAGAGCAGAGCTCTCCGACATCGAGGCTGACACTATGACTTGGAACAATTTCCGCCGACTTCCCGACGATGCCAGGGTCTGGATCAGTGGTTTCGAACGCCCGCTCGATCCGGCCGAACAGAAGACGGTCCGTGCCGGAATGGAGCGGTTCTCAGCCGGTTGGGCGTCGCACCAGGTCCCGGTCGAGTCCGCTTTCGAGATTGTCCAGGATCGCTTTCTGGTGATCGCTGCCTGTACCCCGGGCTCGGTGTCCGGTTGCTCCATCGACAGCATGATGAGGAACATGCGGGAACTGTACTCGACCGTCGGTGTCGCGCCTCCCGCCGGAAACCTGATCTACTTCCGTGATGAGGCCGGCCGGATCCAGGCCATCGACCACTTGGAGTTCCGCGACGTGGCCGAGTCGGGCCGTCTCAAGCCCGAGACCCGGGTGTTCGATACGCTGATTCAGAACCTGGGGCAGTTGCGAGCCGGCCGTTTCGAACTTCCCTACCAGGAGGCGTGGCACGCCCGCGCCTTTCCGCTTCCGGTCACCGCCTGAACCTTCCGTCGAGCCGGGGATTCTTGCCGCTACGCGGGAATTCGAGCGTCGCGATCTTTTTCCCCGATAGCTTTGATGGGGACGTCCAGAAGAATCTCCGAATACGGTACATGTGGGACGACGCGGCCCCGATCTCCCTTTTCCAGACGCAGCAGACCGTAACGCTCCATCGTGTGCAGCGTTCGGGACAGATTGGACCGGACACGTCCTGAACGCTCGGACAGTTCGGCAATCGAGGCCGGCTTCTCCTCCGTAATCATCCTCAGAAGCGCGCGGTTGCGATCGGAAAGGATCTTGGCAAAGCTTTCGAGAGAAGGAAACCACACCTTGGGC
The DNA here is from genome assembly GCA_965116695.1 of Acidobacteriota bacterium. GTDB lineage: Bacteria > Acidobacteriota > UBA6911 > RPQK01 > JAJDTT01 > JAJDTT01. The sequence goes on along the minus strand of OZ220706.1, from coordinate 3,163,263 downwards.
TCGCTTGGTCCCGGCCGATGCTCGCCACGCGCAATGGCCAACGTTCGGGCCTTCATCTCTCCATAACTGGCGATGCCGACTCGCAATGTCTTCATGGCGTCACTCCCCTCTCTGCCAACACGGCCTCGACCTCCGTCCAGAAATCCGCAAGCAACTGGGCCGCATCGTGATACTCATAGCACGGAACGCGAGAAAGTGACCGAGAAAGTGACCGTCCCCTTTTCTCCTTTTCGCGGCGCGAGCCGCACGGTCAGCCTCGATTCATCGGCCTCCTGATAAGGAACGGTTATCGTACCCTGGTACGTCCTGGAGGGCCTGATTTCCACCCTCCGAGAAAAGGGATTCCAGGATGAGATCCCTACTTCAAAGGAGGTATCTGATGCGAAGAATGCAAGTACTGTGTGGTTTAGTCGTTATTGCCCTGATTGGCGGTGCCTACACTCCAGCGATGGCCCAGATTTCCCCCTGGTGGACTTTTGACAGCGTTCTCGAGGAGGTCCAGGATCGCGGGACGTTGAAAGTCGGTCTGGGCCTGTTCGAACCCTGGTCACTTTGCAATGCGGACGGCGAGTTGATCGGCTTCGAGATCGATGTTGCGACCAAGCTGGCCGCCGATATCGGGGTCGAGGTTGAATTTGTGCGGACAAATTGGAGCTACATCATCTCGTCCCTGATCGCTGAGGACTTTGACGCCGTCGTCAGTGGCATGACAATCCTTCCAAGCCGTAATCTCAGGATCAATTTCACGTCGCCATACCACTTGACCGGCGTCTATCTGGTTGCGAATAAAGAGAACATCTCCGACTTGGAAACACTGGAGGAATTCAACAGCTCCGATGTCACGATTGCGGCCCGGAGGGGATCCTCGTCAATCCTTGCGATCAGGAATGTTTTTCCTGATGCCAGGATCGAGCCCTACGATACCGACACCGAGGTCGTCACAGCCGTCGTCGCCGGTGATGTCCATGCTGCGGCAGCGTATGGGACGAAACGAAACACCTGGGTGGAAGCCACGCCGGAGACGCTGTACCTGGTCTCCGAGGAGCCGTTCGCCTCGGAAGCGCTGGCGGTGGGCGTGCGGAAGGGTGACCTCGACACCTTAAACTTCCTCAATAGCTGGATTACGGTCAACGAGGCCAACGGCTGGCTCGAACTGCGCCGCCTGTATTGGTTCGAGGGACGCGAGTGGGAGGAACAGCGGGCTACCGATCCCGATACCATCGCAGAGTGCGATGAGTCCTTTCAGTAGTTGGCTTGCGGTGGAAGCAATCACAAGGGGACAGTTGCTTTTTCTGCTCTCCAACACACCGATCCCGTCATGGGATGCGGCCGTGGACCAGCAAGTGCCGGTCGCTCACGATTCGCACTTCCAGATGCTCCAAGTCCGCCTCCTGGAGCTGATCGGAAATCTCGTCGGGGCGGTAGGCCGCCAACAGGGAATGGTAGAAGTCCCGCTGGAGGATCTCCGGTTCGTCGCCGCAATAGTCCCGCACCAACTCTCGCGCCCGGCGGCGGTTGTCGGGCCGGAGAAGGTCCATGACGAAGACGCCGCTGCCGGGGCGGGACAGCCTGCGGACTTCCCGCCACAGGATCATCGGCTCGGGCAGATGGTGGAGCAGGCTGTTGCTGACGATGGTGTCGTATGCGGGCCGGGGGAGGGTGACTCCCGGCAGATATCCCCGATGGAGTTGAACCCGGTCCTCAAGACCGGCCTCGAGGATGGCTTGCCGGCCGTAGTCGAGCATGGCCCGGGAGGCGTCGACGCCGTGGACTCTACAGTCCGGGTACGCTCTGGCGACTCGAATGCCGATGTCGGCGGCGCCGCAGCCCAGGTCGGCCACCCAGGGTCCCACGTTCCCCACCGGGAACGTGTCCCCCAGGAGACTCAGGAATCGGCTGTGCGGTTCCTCGAAGTCGGCGCGGGCGTAGGCCCGGGCCTGTTCCCGCCCCTCCATCAACTCCGGCTCGGGGACTCGCTTCATGTTCTCCGAAAGTTCCGGTCCGGGAGCCTGTCCAAGGTGAGAAAGGTATAGCGGTTGGGGTCCGTCTTTTCCGGTTCATGGACTTCCGACCGGCGGATCTCCCAGTGCGACTCGTCATAGCGGGGGAAGTAGGTGTCCCCTTCGAAATCGCCGGGAAGCAGGGTCAGGTACATGCGGTCGGCCAGGCCCAGGGTCTGGCGGTAGACTCCGGCGCCGCCTCCGACGAAGACCTCGCTGTCACCTTGAGCCAGGCGAAGGGCGTCTTCCAGGGAGGCCGCCACCTGGACTCCAGCGGGCGCATAGGAGCGCCGTCCGCTGAGAACGATGGAGATCCGGCCCGGCAGCGGCCGGCCGATGGACTCGAAGGTCTTTCTCCCCATGATCAGATGATGGCCCATGGTCAACTGCTTGAACCGTCGCCAATCGGCCGGGAGCCGCCACGGCAACCGGTTGTCACGTCCGATCACACGGTTCCGCGCCATGGCCGCAATGATGGACAGCCTCATACCGATATGGGCGCCCGGATGTGGGGGTGGGGATCGTAGGCTTCCAACGCGAAGTCGTCGTACCGGAAGTCGAAAATCGAAGTGATCCGGGGGTTCAGGAGCATGTGCGGTAGAGCCCGGGGCCGCCGCGAGAGCTGCAGCCGGGCCTGTTCCAGGTGATTCAGATAAAGGTGCGCATCTCCGAAGGTATGGATGAACTCTCCCGGTTCCAGTCCGCAGACCTGCGCCATCATGCGGGTGAGGAGGGCATAGCTGGCCAGGTTGAACGGGACGCCCAGAAAGACGTCGGCGCTCCGCTGGTAGAGCTGGCAGGAGAGGCGTCCCTCGGCCACGTAGAACTGGAACAGCGTGTGGCAGGGCGGAAGCTTCATCCGGTCCACGTCGGCGACGTTCCACGCGCTCACGATATGGCGGCGCGAATCGGGATTCGTGCGGATGGCTTCGATGACGCCGGAGATCTGGTCGATGTGGCGGCCGCCGGGAGTCGGCCAGGAGCGCCACTGGTAGCCGTAGATGGGGCCCAGCTCCCCGTCCCGGTCGGCCCACTCGTCCCAGATGCTCACTCCGTTTTCGTTCAGGTAGGCGATGTTGGTGTCTCCCGCCAGAAACCAGAGGAGCTCATGGATCACCGACCGGAGGTGCAGCTTCTTGGTGGTGAGCAGCGGGAAACCGTCGGCCAGGTCGACGCGCATCTGGTACCCGAAGACGCTCCGGGTCCCGGTGCCGGTCCGGTCGCTCTTCTCGACGCCGTCCTCGAGAATGTGGCGGAGCAGATCCAGGTAAACTTGCATGGGCCCGAGGCTCCTGGGAGACTCTCTCGCATTGTAGTAGACGGGGGCGAAAAAAGGCACGATACTGCCTGTCCGTCAGCCCCCGTAGCTGTTGCCTTTCCCGCGGGGCGCCATATAGAATCGGTCGGCTCGCCGGTGGAACCGCCACGGTTTCCGAGGCTCCGAACCGGCAGCGAGGGAACCCGGCCATGCAACTCCAACCCTTTGGCAACACGGGCCTTATGGTCTCTCCGCTTGGCTTCGGGGGGGCTCCGGTCGGCTACTTGGGAGAGCAACTCAAGGACGTTTCCCGCCTCCTCAACACGCTGCTGGACGAAGGGGTGAACCTGATCGATACGGCTGCCTGCTACCCCGGGTCGGAGACGCTGGTCGGTGCGGCAGTGGGTCGCCGGCGTAGCGAATATGTCCTGGTCACCAAGTGCGGCCACGAAGTGGAGGGGGCCCGCGGACGCGATTGGTCGGCCCGCCTCGTGACCAACACGGTGGACCGGGCTCTGAGGCGGCTTCGCACGGAGACCATCGACGTGATGCTGCTCCACTCCTGCCCCTTGCCGGTGCTTCAAAAAGGTGACGCGCTGGCCGCCCTGGTGCGGGCCCGGGACCAGGGAAAGATCCGCTTCGTGGGCTACTCGGGAGACAATGAAGCCGCCGCCTACGCCGCCGGCCTGCCCGACGTGGCGGTGGTCCAGACCTCCGTAAACATCTGCGACCAGTCCAATATCGATTCGGTGCTTCCCCACACCCGGGAAGGGGGACAGGGAGTGTTGGCGAAACGGCCGCTGGCCAACGCCGCATGGAAAAACGTGTCGGACCAGCGGGGCATTTACCAGAATTACGCCAGGTCCTATATGGCGCGTCTCCAGTCCATGGGCTTCACGCTGGACGACCTGGGATTCGAAGGCGATCCGGCTCGGGTCTGGCCCGGCATTGCATTGCGCTTCACCCTGTCTCAGCCGGGAGTTCATTGCGCCATCGCGGGCACCACCAGCCTTCACAACGCCAAGGCCAATATCCGGGCCGCCGGTGAGGGTCCACTCGCCGATCCGGTGGTCAGGAAAATTCGCCGGGCCTTTCTCTCCGCACGGTCCCGATCAGGCGAGGACTGGCCGGGATTGACCTGAATCTCATGACCTTCCGTCCTGCCGACTACGGACCGATTCTGGCCCCGCTGCTGGATCCGGGACGTCTTCCGGAACTGGGTCCGGGCCGGCCCGACCCCAGGATGCAGGGTTTGTTGGATGCGGTGACGCCGGATGGAGCCTTTGCCCATGCGAGTCTCGTAGACCGGGAAATGGCCCGTGCCTGTCTGGCCGGCCTCTGGCTGCACCATGACCATCTGGACCGGTCCCACGCCGTCAGTCAGACGATCCACTCGGCCACCGGAAGCTGCTGGCACGGGATCATGCATCGGCGAGAAGGGGACTATCCCAACGCCAAGTACTGGTTTCGCCGGACCGGGGAGCATCCGGTCTTTCCGGACTTGGCTCGGAGCGCTGGCCGGCTGACGGCCGGCGGCGGGGCCGATGCCGAACGACTGAGCTCCGGAGGGCGCTGGGACCCTTACGCCTTCGTGGACCTGTGCCGGGACTGTGTCTCAGGCCGCTCCGGCAGCGCCGCGCTCTGCCGCCGGATCCAGCGTCTGGAATGGGAACTCCTCTTCGACTTCTGTTACCGCCACGCCACCGGAATCAGGATCGGCTCCTGAGTCGCCGGAAGCGGACTGCGAGGATTTGAAATGGGAAGACTTCAGGACCAGGTTGCCGTCGTGACCGGAGGCGCCCAGGGCCTGGGAGGGTCCATTGCCAGAGGCCTGGCGGCGGAGGGAGCCTCGGTTCTGATCGCCGACATCGACCTGGAAGAATCCCGCAGGAACGTCGAGAGGATTCGGGCGGCCGGCAATGCCGCGCTGGCGCTGCGGACCGACGTCAGCCGGAGAGAAGATCTGCAGGCGGCCGTGGAACGGGCGGTTCGGGAATGGGGAAGGCTGGACATCCTGGTCAACAACGCCTTCGACGTGTCCACCGCCGGGACCGGAGGAGCCGTTCAGGTTTCGGAAGAGGACTGGGACGCCGGAATGAACGTCATGGTCAAGGCCATCTACCGGGCGGTCAAGCTTGCGGTGCCCGAGATGATCAAGACCGGCGCCGGAAGCATCGTCAACATCTCTTCGGTTCATGGTCTGCTGACGGCTCCTGGGTTCCTGGTGTACGAGACGGCCAAAGCCGCGGTCATCGGCATGACCCGGCAGATGGCCTGTGAGTTCGGCCCCGCCGGGATACGCGTCAACTCGATTCTGCCCGGTCACATGGTGACGGAACGGCTCCAGCCCATGTGGGACGAGAACCCCTCCGGGCACGCCTACTTCCGGGATCAGTACCCTGTCGGGCGCTTGGGCACGCCGGAGGATATCGCCCATGGCGCCGTCTTCCTCTGCTCGGAGGAAGCCTCCTTCATCACCGGCCACGCTCTGGTCATCGACGGCGGACTCTCCATCCAGCTCCAGGAGAACTTCGGGGTTCGCCAGGGCCGGTACATGGCGGAGCACCCGGAGACCCGGATCCCCGAATAGGTTCACCCCCATTGCGCCGAGCCGGTGAACGGAACCGCTGCCGGACTTTCGCCCGGTATTCGCCACCGGTGCGGAGTAGGATTCGCCCATGAATCTGTGGCTATTGGCCGGCTTCCTGGCCGTCACGGCCTCCCCGGTCCTGGGTCAAGACCGGATCCGCGTCGGGGCCTGGAATATCGAGACCCTGGGATCGCCCGAGAGCCGGGACTATCTTCGAAAGTCCCCTTCCAACGGCTACGGTGTGCCTCGGGAGCCGGTGGAGCTGGCGGAACGGATCGAGGTTCTGGGGCTCGACGTGTTGGCCCTTTCCGAGATCGACGACACTGATGCACGTGAAGGCTCGGCGGCGAACCGGGTTCTGGACGAGGCGTTCCGGATCCTGAATCGGCGCGCCGGCAATGACTGGGATTATCGGCTGTTCCCCAAACGGATCCGCCGCCATAGCTCCCAACACACGGGTCTGGCCTGGAACCGGCGGCGAATTCGAGCCGTGGGCAGGCGTTTCCGGGTCCCGGTCACCGACGTGACCTCGCGCCGGTACTTCGAGTGGGACCGGCATCCCCACGCCATGAAGTTCACCCGGGGAAGAGGACGAACCGACTTCGTCGTGATTCCCATACACATGAAGGCGGGGAGGAATAACGCGGCGGTGAAGCAGAGACGGAGTGAAGCGGAGGCGCTGGTTCGGGAATTACCGGAGATCCAGGAGCATTTTCAGGATCAGGACATCATTCTCATCGGCGACTTCAATATGTTGCGGCGCAGTGAACCGGCGGGCCGCGTTTATCGGAGGAAGGGAGGCTTGTTCGATCTGAACTATTCGGATCGATCGACCCATATCGCCGATCTTCCCTTCGACCGGTGCTACATACCGAGGTCGCAGCGGGAGAACGAGTTTGCGGGGGTCACTGAGGTTGGGATTGTTGCGCCACCCGCGGGGGAGTGGAGGCGTTTTCGCCGGGAGTTTTCCGATCATTGGCCCATCGTGCTCGAGTTCGCCGAGTTGGCGGACGACGATTGAGTTCCGTGAAGGACACGAATTCCAATCCCCCACTGGAGGGTACAGGCGGTTTTCCTACCGCCCCATGTTTGCATAGCCGATTGGATGGGGAAGCGTACAGGGGGGACTGCCGTTCCCCCTGAGCTGCCCGGGTCGGCGCCTGAAAGACGCCGATCCAGTCGGCGGCAAGATGCCGCCGCTCCTCGGTGCGTGAAACACGCCGCTCCTACCAGCCTTTCCAACTGCCGTCGGCGTGGCGGTATTGGCGGTAGGACATGGCGGCGTCGTAGCGAAGCTTGGCGATGTCGGCTTCCTTGACCCGGATTCCGAGCCCGGGCCGGTCGCTGAGCCGGACGTGGCCGTCCTCCAGGGTGAGGTCGTGCTCCACGTAACGGTCCATCCGCTCCAACCCCCAGGCTTCCTGGACCAGGAAGTTGGAGATGACGGCATCCGCCTGAAACAGGGCCGCCAGATGGACCGGCCCCGACGCGTTGTGGGGCGCCATCAGGATCTGCGCCTCTTCGGCCAGGCGCGAGACGGCGAGGAACTGGGTGATGCCGAAGGCATGGCTCAGGTCGGGCTGGAGAAAGGCGCAGGCGCGGGCATCGATGACTTCCTTGAACTCCCGGTAGGAGAAGAGTTTCTCTCCTGTGGCGATGGGAACCGGGCTGCGCGCCGAGATCTCCTTGAGCGCCGCGATGGATCCCACCTTGCACGGCTCTTCCAGGAAGAGAGGCTTGTAGGGCGCCACGGCGTCGGCGAAGGCGATGGCCAGGGCCGGATTGGGACTGCCGTGGGTGTCCAGCATCAGGTCGATCTCCGGTCCCACCTCCTCCCGGACCGCCGCCACGATCCGGACACACTCGTCCAGGGCGGCCCGGTCCATGGGCCAGGTCCGCATCTCCAGCGGGTTTCCCTTGAGACCTCGAACGCCCGAGGCGACGGCGTCCCGGGCCCGGGCCACGGCTTCCCGGACCGACTCGAAGCTGATGCCGCCATGGTAGACGCGGATGCGGTCCCGCTTCCGGCCGCCGAGAATCTTGTAGACCGGGACTCCCCAGGCTTTTCCGGCGATGTCGTAGAGGGCCATGTTCACCGCCGCCAGGGCCGAACCCAGGACCGGTCCCCCCTTCCAGGGGAGGCGGTCCGAGATGTCGTCGCAGAGGGAGACCACGTTGAGGGGATCCTGTCCCACCAGGAGTTCCCGCCAGCCCTCCAGCGTCGTCCGGACCACCGGCGAGAGCCATTCGATGCTCCCCTCGCCCCAGCCCGAGAGTTCCGTATCGGTCTCGATCTTCAGGAACAGCCAGGTCTTGAAGGTGCTGGCGATGCTCCTTCGGACCCCCTTCCTGGGAGGAGGACTTCCGGTCGGCACGTTGAACATGTAGGTCTTGAATCCGGTGATTTTCATGGGTCCGGTCCTTCTCCGCCTGGGAGGGTTCTGCGGCCTCGGTGTGGACGCAAACAGGGAGCCGGCCGACGGTCCGAGGCCCGCCGCGGCGATCAGGAAGTCACGACGGTCCAGGCCATCCGCTCGGCAGGGGAACATGGTGGTGTCAATGGTCCGAGGCCGATTCCAGCCTCGATTCGATCTCCCGGAGGTAGGAGATGCTTTCCCGGGCGATTCGCTCGCCGCCGGCCTGGAAATCGAAGACCTCCAGGGAGACCCAGCCTCCGTAGTTCCGATCCCGAAGGAATCGCAGGAGGCGTTCGAAGTCCACGTCCCCGGTGCCGGGATGGCGGCCGTCGATTTCGTTCACGTGAATATGACGGATCCGTGACCAATACCGCTCGACAAGGTGAAGGAAGTCACCTCCCTCGTCGGCGGCGTTGTGGCAGTCGAACATGGTCTGGACGTGACTGTGGGCGACCCGGTCCACCACTTCGACCGCCTCCGCCAGAGTGGAGACCACATCCGTCTCTTCGCTGGAAACGGCCTCCATCAGGAGCGTCACCTCCCGGGCCCGGGCCGCGGGGGCCAGCTCGGCCAGGCCCTCGGCGAGCCGGGCCAGCGCTTCCCGGGCCGTCATTCCGTCCCGGGTGCTCCGCTGTTGGGGCGAGCCGAGGATCATGAGAGATCCCCCCAGGTCCCCGCAGAAGTCGATGAGGCGTGAGAGATAGGCCCAACTCTTCTCCCTGAGGGGCCGGTCCCGTGTCGTCAGGTGCAGCCCCCTGGGCTTGACCAGGAGCCAGTGGATCCCCGAGCAGACCATGCCCTCACCTTCGATGGCCTCCCGAATCTGCCGCCTCTGCCGGGGCGGGATCTCATCCACCGAGTCGGCCAGCGTGAACGGGGCCACCTCCAGGCCCCGGTAGCCCAGTGCGCGAACCGTCCGGCAGGTCCGGGCCAGGTCCTGTTCCCCAAAGATCTCACTGCAGATCGCGTGTCTCAGTCGCAAGATGCCACCCCCGCCTCCAATTCGGCCGAATCGCCGAATGCTCATACTGTAGTATAGGAATCCCCGTCGAAAGTCTCCACGGGATGCGGCGAACTCCCGAGGGTGGAAAACACCGGAGGATCAGGTGAAACGGCGAGAGTTTCTCCGGAAATCGTGCCTGGTTTCGGGCCTCTCATCGGTAGCCGGAATTCGTTTGCCGGCGGGAGGTAGCGTCCCGCGGCCGGTGTTGGTGTTCATCGAGTTGGCTGGAGGCTGCGATGGACTCAACACGGTGGTCCCGTACGCCCTGGAGGACTACTACCGGCGGCGTCCGAATCTGGCCATTCCTCCCGCGGACGTCCTGAAGTTGGACCATGCCGTCGGATTGCATCCCTCCCTGGACGGTTTCAAGCGGCTGTTCGACGCGGAAAAGATGGCCCTGGTTCAGGGTGTGGGCTATCCCGATCCGAATCGATGCCATTTTCGGTCCAGAAAGATCTGGCAGACTGTCCGGGTGGAAACGGCAGAGGAGGGTGGCGGACCGGATCGCCGGTGCCTGCCGGAACTTGGAATGCGGGTGACGGACGGAGCTCTTGGCGAAAATCTGGCGGTCATCGCCCGTAGCATCGCAGCCGGGACGGGAGTCCGGGTGTTCTACACGTGCATGGGCGGCTTCGACACCCATGCTTTTCAGGTAGTCCCGGGGAGTCCGACCCGGGGAATCCATGCCCGTCTCCTCTCCACGCTCTCCACGGCCGTCACCGGATTCCTGGACGATCTGACCCGCCGGGGCCGGGACCAGCATGTCGCCGTCGTGATCTTCAGCGAGTTCGGACGGCGTCTGGCGGAGAACGAGACTTTTGGCACCGACCACGGAACCGCCAATCCCGTCTTCATAGTGGGTAAGAGGGTCGTCGCGGGGTTTCACGGGCGCCACCCGGGACTGTCTCCCGATGAGTTGACGCTGTCCGGAGACCTGGTTCACACCGTGGACTTCCGCAGCGTCTACGCCGGGGTCCTGCCGGGTTGGGTGGGGATCCGAGCCCGATACGCGGCCGATCTTCGGCTCTCGCTGTTGCGAATCTGACCGGATCGCCACTTCACCCTGAGGGCGGGCAACAGGCTGATTCGTCTCGCTCCTTCCCGGGGGTCCGGGTTCGGCCCCGTGATATCATGCGCCGCATGAGGCGAACCCGGATATTCACCCCAGGACCGACTCCGGTCGCACCGTCTGCGCAGTTGGCCATGGCCAGTCCCCTGGTCCACCATCGCAAGGACGAGTTCCGGGAATTGTTGCTCGAGACCCGAACCCACCTTCAGGCTCTCTTCAAGACCAACAACGACGTCGTCATCCTCACCGCATCCGGAACCGGGGCCATGGAAGCTTCGGTGAGCAACCTCCTCTCCTCCGAATCCCGTGCCCTGGCCGTCTCGGCCGGGAAGTTCGGCGATCGCTGGGTCCAAATCTGCCGGGCCTTCAATGTTCCGTGCGACGTTCTTGAAAAACCGTATGGTGAAGCGGCCTCGGCCCTGGAGATCCAACGCGCTCTGGAGGCCAACCCGGATATCCGTGCCCTGTTGATCCAGGGCTGCGAGAGCTCCACGGCCACCATCCACGACCTGGAATCCATCGCCCGGACGGTCCGCAGCCGTTTCCCCGGCGTCCTGGTGGTGGTGGACGCCATTACGGCTCTGGGTGGTCAACCGGTGGAGACGGACGCCTGGGGTCTGGACGTGGTCATCGGCGGCGCCCAGAAGGCTTTTGCGATCCCGCCCGGCCTGTCCTTCCTGTCTCTGAGCTCCCGGGCGCTGGCCGCGATCCGGGCCTGTCCCGGACCTCGCTTCTACTTCGACCTTCTCAAGGAAGTGAAGGGACAGCGCCGGGGGCAGACCGGGCTGACCCCTGCGGTGGCCCTGGTGCAGGCCCTGAACCGGACCAGCCGGGAAATGGTCGAGCAGGGTCTGGATCGAATCCTGGAGCAGGTCGAGGTTCGGGCGCGCTGCACGCGGCGAGGACTGGAAGCCGTTGGTTTCAGGCAGATTTCCTCCGCGCCGGCCAACGCCTTGACCGCCTGCTTTCCGCCTCCTGGAATCGATGGGTCCAAGCTGATCGAAACTCTTCAGGAGCGCTTCGGGATCGTGGTGGCGGGCGGTCAGGGCGTGCTGAAGGGGAAGATCATCCGTATCGGACACCTGGGCTATTTCGATCTAGTGGATGTCTTCGCGGTGATTTCGGCCATCGAGATCTGTCTCCTGGAACTGGGCGCTCCGATCAGCCTGGGGGCCGGCATCAAGGCGGCCATGCAGGAAGCCGTGACGCCGATTCTCAGCAGTCCGTAGTGAATGCCGCCGCGGGCGTTCAGCCCAGGATGGAGTCCACGAAGGCCTGCCGATCGAAGGGAGCCAGGTCCTCCAGCCCTTCTCCCGTGCCGACGAAACGGACGGGGATTTTCAGTTGACCGGCGATCGCCGCGACGATTCCCCCTTTTGCGGTGCCGTCCAGCTTGGTGACGACGATTCCGGTGACGCCAAGGGCGGTCAGGAACTCCCGAGCCTGGATGAGACCGTTCTGTCCCGTAGTCGCGTCCAGAACCAGGTAGATGTCGTGAGGCGCGCCGGGGACCAGCCGGCCGGCGACTCGGGCCATCTTTTTGACCTCTTCCATGAGATTCCGCTTGGTGTGCAGCCGGCCGGCCGTGTCGGCCAGGAGAACGTCCTTGTTGCGGGCCTTCGCGGCCTGCAAGGCGTCGTGCAACACCGCCGCGGGATCGGTGCCGCCCCGCTGCATGACCAGATCGGCCCCGCTACGCTGGCACCAGACGCTCAATTGCTCCACGGCGGCGGCGCGAAACGTGTCCGACGCCGCGACGATGGCGCTTTTGCCGGCCCGGGCGTAGCGATGGGCCAGCTTGCCGATCGTCGTCGTCTTGCCCACGCCGTTGACTCCCACCACCAGGACCACGTGTGGTTTTGCGACCCATTCTTCCTGCCAACCCGGAGGCTCGAAGAGTTCGAGGAGCTCGGAGGCCAGGAGTTTGTGCGCCTGCCCGGAACTGATGGGCCGTTTTTCCCGGCTGCTCCGACGGATCTTTGCTACCAGGCTCTCGCTGGTCTCGACCCCCAGGTCGGCCGCGATGAGAAGATACTCCAGTTCCTCCAGTTGATCCGGGGAGATGGGGCTCTCCCGGGGTCCCAGCAATTCGTTCACCCTGCGGCTCAGTTCCCGGCGGGTCGCCTGAAGCGCTCTCTTCAGGCGTCCGAAGTAACCGGACCGTTCTTTCGGTTCTGAGGAACTCATCTCTCGTTGCCGCCGCCGGCCAGGACGTATTCCTGGAAGTCCACCGCGAGTTGCCGCCGCCGGCCCTGTTCCAGGCTCGACAGGATCCGCTCCAGTTGGCGCGTCAGCTCCCGGCAGAAAGTCATCAGACTCGGGACGCGTATTCCCTCCAGAGACAGGGAGGTGGCCGTGGAGGCCAACTCGTCGGGGAACGACCGATGGAAGAGGTTGACTCCGATGCCGATGATGGCCCACTGGATTCGATCCGTCTGGGTCCCCATCTCGATGAGAATGCCGGCGCACTTCCTGCCCCTCAAAAGGACGTCGTTGGGCAGTTTGATGCCCGGCGGCGCCTCCGTTCCGCTCCAAGCTCCTATGGTTCGAACCACACCCAGAGCCGCGGCCCGGGTCAGGTCCTCCGCCCGGCGGACCTGGGAGCCGGGAAAGCAGAGATAGGACGCGTAGAGTCCCATGCCCGCGGGGGAATGCCAGGATCGTCCGAAGCGTCCGCGTCCTCCGGTCTGCTCTTCGGCGACGGCCATTCGGGCCTTCCCCGATTCGATGAACGCCGTCAGGTAGTCGCTGGTCGAAGCGACTCTGGCCATGTAGTCTAACTGCCTGAAACGCATCTTCGAACTCGGAGTCGGTTAACGGTTCGTGATGACTATTGCCACGCGCTGTCAGTCCGGGTCCAGCATCAGGCTGATGTCGCTGGAGGCGGCGGAGTGGGTCAGGGAACCCATGGAAATAAAGTCGACGCCGGTCTCGGCGTAAGCTTGAACGTTCCGGCCGGTAATGCCCCCTGACGCCTCCACCAGACAGCGGCCGACGCAGGCGGCGACGGAGCGCCGGACCTGCTCCACCGTCATGTTGTCCAGCAGGACGACGTCCGCTCCCGCGTCCAGAGCCGCGGCCAGTTCATCCTGGTCGGTGACCTCCACCCGGATCTGCTGCAGATGGCCGGAGCGCTCCCGGCACGCCTCGACGGCCGCTCGGACGCCCCCGGCGGCGGCGATGTGGTTCTCCTTGATGAGCACGCCGTCATCCAACCCCATCCGGTGGTTCTGTCCGCCCCCCATTCTGACCGCGTATTTCTCCAGGGTGCGCCAGAGCGGCGTTGTCTTCCGGGTGTCCAGGACGCGGACATGGCCGGAACCGGCCCGGTCCACGCAGCCGCGGGTCCGGGTGGCGATCCCGCAGAGCCGCTGAAGGAAATTCAAGGCGACTCTCTCGGCCTTCAGGAGGAAGGAAACGGACCCCTCCAGGGTTCCCAGGCAGCCCGGTTCGACCCATTCCCCTTCGCCGTACCGAACCTGGCCGCTGACCGGTCCCAGGAGTTGAAAAACCCGGATGAAGACCGGCCATCCCGCCAGGATCATCCGCTGGCGAGCCAGGACCTGAGCCGTCCGGACCCCATCGGCATGGGGATTGGACTGCAGTATGGCCTCGGTCGTAATGTCTCCGCGTCCCAGATCCTCTTGGAGGGCTTGGCGAAGCAGGGGATCAAGGCTCAGGAAGTCCATGGAGCATCTCCTGAAGCCGTCTCAGCTTTGTCCCGACCTCCTGGCGGCGCCGTCGCGCGCCGTCCACGATGTGGGCCGGAGCCTTTCGAACGAAGTTTTCGTTGTCCAGTTTGCGGTCGAGCCGGCTCCGGTCTTCCTCGAGGCGTCCGATCTGACGTTGCAGCCGGTCTTTCTCCGCGGCCAGATCGATGGCCTCGTCCAGCCGCAGGGCGAACTGGGTGGTGTCGGCCACGCCGGTGATGCGCAGTCCTTTCCTGCTCAGCCCGTCCTGGAACTCGATCCTGCTCAATCGGGCCAGATTCTTCAGGTGGTGGCTCTGCGACTCCAGGAAACCGCGGACCGGAAACGAACAGGTGAACTCGGCGGGAAGGCGCCTCCTGGGGTCGATGTTGTTCTCGGCGCGGGCCGTACGCAGCGCCGTGATCAACTCCTGGAGTTGGGTCAGGCGGTCGATGTCATCCTGGTCGATCCATTCCGGCCGGGGCTCGGGAAACGGGGCCAGCATGATGGTTTCGCCCGAATGCGGAAGCCGCTGCCACAACTCCTCCGTCAGGAAGGGCACGAAGGGATGAAGCAGGCGGAGGGAGCGTTCCAGAACATGGGCGGCGACTTTCGCGGCAACGGTGTCGCCGCCGCTGATTCGCCCTTTGATCAACTCGACGTACCAGTCGCAGAACTCATGCCAGAAGAAGTGGTAGAGATCGTTGCTGGCGCTGTGAATGAAGAATCGCTCCAGGTTCCTTTCCGTGTCCTGGTTGATCTGCTGGAGCCGGCCCAGTATCCACCGGTCCTCCAGCCTCAAGGAGCCCCGCTCCCAGAGCCTGCCGATCTCCTCCTCGCCGGCGTTCAGTCCCTGATCCAGGTTCAACAGCAGGTAGCGGGCGCCGTTCCAGATCTTGTTGCAGAAGGCCCGGTAGCCGGCCATGCGGCGGATGGAGAAGGGGATGTCGGCTCCGGGTGCGGCTGAAACCGCCAAGGTGAAGCGGACGGCGTCGCATCCGTACTCTTCGATGACCTCCAGAGGGTCGATGATGTTGCCTTTGGACTTGGACATCTTCTGTCCATGCCGGTCGCGGACCAGTCCGGTGATGAACACGCTCCTGAACGGCACGTCATCGCGGAAGCGGAGGCCCAGCATCATCATGCGGGCGACCCAGAAGAAGATGATGTCGAATCCCGTGACCAGAGTGCTGGTGGGGTAGAAGGTCTCCAGGTCCCGCGTCCGGTCCGGCCATCCCAGAGTCGAAAAGGGCCAGAGACCGGAACTGAACCAGGTGTCCAGGACGTCCGATTCCTGGACCGGCCGGGCGCTGCCGCAGCGGGTGCAGGCCTCAGGCTCGGTTCGGGCCACGGTCGAGTGGCCGCAGTCCTCGCAGGTCCAGGCGGGGATGCGGTGTCCCCACCAAAGCTGCCGGCTGATGCACCAGTCGTGGATGTTGGTCATCCAATCGGAATAGATTTTCGCGTAGTTGCCGGGGACGAAAACGGTCGAACCTTCTTCCACCGCCTGGAGAGCGGTCCGGGCCAGCGCCTTCACCCTGACAAACCACTGGGTCGAAACCAGAGGCTCCACCACCGTCGAGCATCTCTGGCACCGTCCCACGTTGTGATCGTGATTCTCGACCTGCTCCAGCAAGCCCAGGCGTTCCAACTCGGCGGCAACCCGCCGCCGGGCCTGGTAGCGGTCCAGGCCGGCGAACGCTCCCGCGTCGGCGGTCATCCGGCCGTCCTCGTCGATCACCTTGACGATGGGCAGTTGGTGGCGCCGGCCCGCTTCGAAATCGTTGGGGTCATGCCCCGGGGTGACCTTCACGGCTCCGGTTCCGAATTCGCGGTCCACGAAGGTGTCCTCGATGATGGGGATTTCCCGGTCCATCAAGGGCAGAATGACGGTCTTGCCCCGAAGGCGGCGGTAGCGTCCGTCGTCGGGATGTACCGCGACGGCGGTGTCTCCCAACATGGTCTCGGGGCGAGTGGTGGCCACCACCAGGAACTTGTCAGAAGACTTGACCGGATAACGGATATGCCACAGGCGGCCCCGGGTGGGAGCGAATTCCACCTCCAGGTCCGAGATGGCGGTCCGGCACCGGGGACACCAGTTGACCAGGTATTCCCCCTTGTAGATGAGGCCCTCCTCGTAGAGGCGAACGAAGACCTCTCTTACCGCCCGCGACAGGCCCTCGTCCAGGGTGAACCGCTGGCGGCTCCAGTCGCAGGAGCACCCCAGCTTGCGGATCTGGGAGAGAATGTTGTCTTCGGCGATCTGCTTCCACTCCCAGACCCGCTTCTCGAACGCGGTCCGGCCCAGGTCCGAGCGGGTCTTTCCTTCCTCCGCCAACTGCCGTTCCACCACGTTCTGGGTAGCGATTCCCGCATGGTCCGTGCCCGGCAGCCAAAGAGTGTTGAAGCCCTTCATTCGCTTCCATCGGGTCAAAATGTCCTGGAGAGTGCAGTTGAGGGCGTGCCCCATGTGCAGGGAGCCGGTGACGTTGGGGGGAGGGATCACGATGCTGTAGGCCGGCTTTCCCGAATCGGTGCGTCCCTTGAAGTAGCCCCTTTCTTCCCAGCGGGCGTACCACTTCCGTTCGACTCGCTTCGGTTCGTAGGTCTTGGGCAGGTTGATCAATCCGAATGCCCCGGTTGTGTCGATGGATCGGGTTTTGGAGAAGCAGGGATTATAGCAGACTCGCAGAGGGGCCCCTCCGCGGCGGGAGCGGGAATTCAATCCCGGGTGGACTGCTGGAATGCGGATGTCCGGAGCCGGATCGGGACCCGGTCAACGGAGCGATTCGTCGCCCCCGGACTCCTCCATCTGGCGTTGCTCGGCGCGGCGGCGCGCCACTTCGTAGGGGTCCTCGCGCCCAGTGAAGATCCCCAGGACGCCGCGGACGGGAGAGAGGATGGAGAATCCTTCCTTCTCGTATTGCTTCATGCGCGCCAGGTTCCGTGCGGCCTTGGCCCTGTCCAGTTGAGGAACCGGCCTTTCCAGGAGGATCAGCTTCTCCCGGGCGTTGTCGAAGTAGGGGCTGAACTCGTACTCTCCCGCCACGCGGGAGTAGTAGACCGTCGCTTCCTCGACCCGTCCCAGGTTTTCCAGGGACACCGCCAAGTGAAACAGGCTCTCGTCGAGCCGGCTGAACTCGTTGTATTCCTCCACCACCTCCTCGAATCGGTTGGCCGCGGCGGAATACCTTTTCCGGTCGAAATAGAAGTCGCCGACCGTGTGGACACCCTTGGCCAACTCCTCGCGCACCTGCCTGAGAAACTCTTCCGCCGTCGGCGCCAACTCGCTGTCCGGGAATTCATCCAGGAACTTCTTCAGCTCGATCTCCGCCTTGCGGGTATAGGTGGGGTCACGGTCATGAGGTTTCATGAGCCGGTAGTTGATGGCGGCGATCCTCATCTGGGCGTTGTCGGCGCTCTCGTGGGTGGGGTAGAAAATGATGAAGTCCTTGTACTGGGCTTCCGCCTGGAGCAGGTTCTCCTTGCCCCCTTCCTCGTAATACGAATCGGCGATGGAGAGGAACGAGGTCGGCGTGTACTCGCTCTCGGGATAGGTGCTGATGAGCGTCTGGAAGGAAAGGCGCGACTTGATGAAGTGCTTCTTGCCCAGGAACTTCATCCCGTTCTCGAAAAGGGTCTTGTCGGGCGCCACCGCCCCCTCCTGCAGGTCCGCGCCCTTGCGGCCGCCGCAGGAAGCCAGAACGATCAAGGCACTCGCCAGCAAGGTCAGCCTGATAACGGTTCTCATTTTCACTGTCCCCATTCAGGTTGCGGTCACGCCTGCTCGGCGAGAGTCTGCATTCGCCGAAACGTCTCACCCGGAGAGGGCGTTCCGAAGATGGCCGAACCGGCCACCAGGATCTCGGCCCCGGCCCGAACCGCATCCTGCGTATTGGCGGGTTTGATGCCGCCGTCGATCTCGATCTTGACCCGGAGATTGTCCCGGGCCGCCATCTCCCTCAATTTTCTCATCTTGTCGTAGCTCGTGGCAATGAAGCTCTGCCCCGAGAATCCCGGATTCACCGACATGATCATGACGTGGTGGCACTTGGGGAGGATCTCCTCCAGGACGCCGACCGGAGTGTGAGGATTCAGGGCCACGCCCGGCTTCGCCCCCTTTTCCCGGATCCTGTCCATTAGACGGTCCAGATGCAGAACTGTTTCATATTGCACGCTCAAATAGTCGGCTCCCGCGTCGATGAATGCATCGGCCATGTCTTCCGGGTTCGAGATCATGAGGTGGACGTCCAGGATCAGGCCGGTCTTTTTGCGGACCGCCTCGATCACCGGCAGGCCGAAGCTCAGGTTGGGAACGAAATGTCCATCCATGACGTCCAGATGCAGGATTCGGCATCCGGCCTGCTCCATTTCCCTGACGGAACCTCCCAGGTCGAGAAAGTCGGCCGAGAGTAGAGACGGGGCGATCCAAGGCATCAGCTCGCGACCTCCAGAATGATCGTATCGTTTTCCTGCAGCATGTTTCCCGGGTCGGGGTATTGGCGGACCACCTTGCCCCGGGTGCTCCGGGCCCCTCTCGTGTAATTGACCTTGGGCGACTCGAAGCCGTTCCTTCGAATGAGGTAACGCACCCGGTTCAGATGCAAGTCCCTGAAATCAGGCATGATGTAGCTCTGGACCCGCTTCTTGCCCACCAGCACGTCGACCCGGGCCGTGAGGACTTCCGTGGACCCGGGATTGGGGACTTGACGGATGATCTGGTCCGATCCCACGTCGGCGAGGAAGATCTCGCTGGTGTGACCGATCTCATAGCCGGACTGCTGTGTCATCAGGCGGGCGACCCGCTGCGTGGACCCGATGAGATCGGGGACCGGTTTGTGCTGAACTCCCAGGCTCACCATCACCCGTACCCGGCCGTTGGCCTTGAGGCGGACGCCGGGGGTGGGGAGCTGAGAGACGACGGCGCCGCTGGGCACCGACGAGTCGTAAACTTCTCCCGCAACGGTCAACCCCAAGCCGACCGATTGCAACCTCTTTCTCGCCTGCTCCATGTTGATTTCGACGACGGACGGGACCACGACTTCCGTGGCCCGCGTCGCCACTCGCATGCTGATGATCAGGCTGAAGAGAAAGACGACCATCAGGACGCCGGCCAGCAGGCCCAGTTTGACCACGGTTACGAACGGATTTCGCCGTTTTCCCGAGGCCTTCTTGCGTCTCCTGGAAGCCATTCCCGGATTCTACCCTGTGGACCAAACACGCTACCATACCGCCAGGGGCGACTCCAACCGCCCGAAGCGGCGACTTTCCCGTCGCCGAATGGAGCGGCGACTTTCTTGTCGCCGAACGGAGCGGCGACTTTCTAGTCGCCGAACTCCAGAGTAACAAGCGTGTGAGCGATTGAGGATGTAAACGCGAGCGGCAATCTTCAACCCCCGATTCCGGCAGGCCTCGGGGAGACTAACAGTCCCCTCCTGTCCGGACCAGGCACGCGGCGAAGAAGGCCTCGCGTTTCAGGAAGCCCCCCTCCGGCTGCCGCACCAATCTGGCCTCCGGTTCCGAGTTGAGCAGAGTCTCGACCACCCCAAGGTTCTCCTCCGGCTCGGTGGAACAGGTGGCGTAGACCAACTGTCCTCCGGGACGCAATATTCGAAAACTGCTCCGCAAGAGGGCGCGCTGAATCCGGGACAATCGCCGGATGTCCTCCTCGGCCAGCCGCCACCGAATGTCCGGGTTGGCCCTCAACGTGGCGGTCCCGGTGCAGGGGACGTCCAGCAGGATGAAGTCGAAGAGGCGCCGGAACGGGGGATGGATCAGATCGGCCTGTACGGCCCGGAGCTTCGGGACCCGGTAGAGGTCGGCTCTGTCCTTCATCTGACGGAGACGGGACAAGCTGAGGTCGCAGGAGATCAGGCGGGCGCCGGATCGTTTGCGGGCTTGAAGGATGAACGATTTCCCCCCGGGAGCCGCGCAGAAATCACCGAGTACCCGGCACCGGCCGAGGTCGCCGAGTTGAGCGACCTCCTGGCTGGCCGGACTCATCAGGAAGCAGTGACCCCGGCGGTAGAGGGGATGGTGAACCAATGACCGGGTGTTCACTCTGACGCAATGGGGAAGGCGGGGATGAGTTTGAAAGGGGACGCCTTCCCGGTCCAGCCGCCGGCAGAATTTCTCCCGCGACGTCCGGAATGGATTGACCCCGAGATGCAGCGGCGGCGGGCGGTTGTTCCGCTCCAGAATCGACTGCGTCCCCTCCGATCCGTATCTTGCAAGGTACCGGCGCACCAGCCATTCGGGGTGACTGTAGCGGACGGACAGGCTCCGGGCGTCGCCGGAATTCGGAGCGGCGGGCCGGTTGCGAAGAAACCGGCGGAGGACGGCGTTCACCAGAGGTGCGGCGGAGGCCTTGCGGAATTCCCTGCACAGCCCGACCGACTCGTGGACCGCGGCCCGCTCCGGAATCCTCAGATAATCGAGTTGAAACAGTCCCACACGCAGGATCTGGAGCACTTCCGGATCCAGGCCGGCGCGGGAGCGCTCCAGCATCGCATCCAGTTGATGGTCCAGGAGGGACCGGTTTCGCAGGACGCCGTAGACCAGTTCCGTCGCCAGCCGCCGATCGCGGTCCGGCAGAACTCCGAAATCTGAGGATTCGAAATGGGTTTCCAGGGAGACCCGGCGGCCGCCGCCACTGCCCAGGAGCACCCGCACGGCCACGGACCTGGCCGTGCGCTTCACCCGCGAACTCCCAGGCGTTCTCCCGAACTCAGTTTCATCCCGTTGGTGAAGTCCCGGGCCCGCAGGCGTCCGCGGTTGGCCAACTGGAGTTCCACGAGTTCCAGCGAGCCGCCATCGCCGCATCCCACCAGAATGGAGCCCTTTTCGGTGGTGCGGATCCGGCCGCCGGGGACCGGAAAGGCGGAGGCGCCTGGATTGCGGCTTCGCCAGATCTTCAGGCGCTCGCCGCGAAAACAGGTGAAGGCGCCGGGCCGGGGGTTGAAGGCGCGGATCTGGTCATGGATCCGGCCGGCCGGCCGGGACCAGTCGATTCGCGCGTCCTCTTTCCGGATGAGAGGGGCGGGAGTCGCTCGCCCGTGGTCTTGGGGGCGGGCCTGGAGCTCGCCCGAGAGGTAGGGGGGCAGGGTCGCGAGCAGAAGTTCGACGCCCTGCCGTGAGAGTTGCCGTTCCAGCTCGCCCGACGTGACGTCGGGTCCGATGGGGGTCCTGGATTGAGCCAGCACGTCACCCGTATCCATGCCCTCGTCCAACTTCATGATGGTCACCCCGGTCTCCTTCTCTCCGTTCAGGATGGCGTGGACCACGGGGGCGCCGCCGCGGTATCGGGGCAGGAGGGAGGTATGGACATTGAGGCTGCCGAAGCGGGGCCAGGCGAAGAACTCGCGCGGCAGAATCTGTCCGAAGGCAACGACCACCATGACGTGGGGCCGAGCTTGCCGGAGGAATTCCAGCGCCTCGGCGTTTCCACGGATTCCGGCGCACTGGAAGACCGGCAGTTCGAGCTGAAGGGCGGCGACCTTGACGGGCGGCGGCGACAGCTTGCGTCCCCGGCCCCTTTTTCGGTCCGGCTGAGTGACGACCCCGGCCAACTGCAGACCGAGGCGGGTTTGATTCTGAGCCAAGGCCTCGAGGAACGGCCGAGCGAAATCGGGCGTGCCCAGAAACAGGACCCGCATCACCAGTCTCCGGTGCGGATCAGCCTGCGGATCTTGCGCTTGATCAGGTCTCGCTTGAAGAATGAAATGCGGTCCAGATAGAGAATGCCGTCCAGGTGGTCCACCTCATGGCACAGGACCCGGGCCAGAAGGTCGCGGGCCTCCATTTCGACCCGGTTGCCCCGGGTGTCCCGCCCGGCGATTCGAATCCTCTGCGGCCGATCCACCATGGCGGTGAAGCCGGGGATGCTGAGGCACCCCTCCTCCCCCTTCTGCTCCCCCTCCTGTTCGAGGATTTCCGGATTGACCAGAATGATCTGGTTCCCTTTCTCTTCCCCGGCACTGATATCCACGACCAGGAGCCGGAGATTGACCCCTACCTGCGGTGCCGCCAAGCCGATTCCGGGGGCGGCGTACATGGTTTCCAGCATGTCCCGGGCCAGATCCCGCAACTTCCCGTCGAAGGTCTCGACCGGTTCACTCTCGCGCTGAAGTTCGGCCGCCCCGAACTTGAGGATTGGTCTGATCATTCCGGGCTTCAGGAACGCGGGTCACATTGCCCGCACCCGCTCACGGAAGCTCTCCAGGTTGTTCTTGAGTTCGGACAGGTTGTCTCCGCCGAATTTCTCCTGAATCGCCTGGACCAGAACGATGGCCACCATGGCTTCGCCAATGACTCCGGCTGCGGGAACCACGCAGGTGTCCGACCGCTCGTACTGGGCCTTGAAGGGTTCCTTGGTCTCCAGGTTCACCGACATCAGCGGCCGCTTCAGGGTGGCGATGGGTTTGACCACGGCGCGAACGATGATCTCCTGGCCGTTGGAGGTCCCGCCCTCGATGCCGCCCGCGCGGTTGGTCTTCCTGTAGAACTCTCGATTCTCATCGTCGTAGAAGATCTCGTCGTGGAATTCGCTGCCCATGGGAGCCTGGTCCAGGCCGCTGCCGGTTTCCACAGCCTTGATGGCGTTGATGGACATGAGGGCCTGGGCGAGCCGTCCGTCCAGCTTCCGGTCCCAGTGGACATGGCTGCCGAGTCCCGGCGGAACTCCGGCGGCGCGGACTTCGAAGGTGCCGCCCAAGGTGTCTCCCCGGTCGATGGCGTCGTCCACGGACGCCTTCATGGACTCGTCCAGCGCCGGGTCGCAGCAGCGCAGTTCCGAGGACTCGATCTGGGGGATCAGATCGACGGAAACCGAGTCCAGGAGTTCGTCCGGGATGCGGACGTTCCGAATCGAAATCACGTGGCTGTAGACCTGGATTCCCAGCTCCCGGAGCAGCAGCTTGCAGAAGGCTCCGACCGCCACCCGGGAGGCGGTCTCGCGCGCGCTGGAACGTTCCAGGACGTTGCGCATGTCCTGGAACTGGTATTTCAGAGCCCCCACGAGATCGGCGTGTCCCGGACGGGGCCGGGTGACCTGCCGCTTGCGGACGCCCTCGGGATTGGGCTCCACGCTCATGACTTCAGTCCAATTGACCCAGTCCCGGTTGTGGATGATGAAGGCGATGGGGGACCCCAGCGTCTCGCCGTTGCGGACGCCCGCGAAAATATCCACCTGGTCGCTCTCTATCTTCATGCGGAGGCCCCGCCCGTATCCGCCCATGCGCCGCCGCAGATCGGTGTTGATGAAATCCACGTCGACGGGAACCTGGGCCGGAAAACCCTCCAATGTGGAGATGAGACCCTTGCCGTGAGACTCCCCGGAAGTCAGAAATCGCAACATGATGTATTATCCGGAACCTGCTGTTACTAAAGACGTTGCTTGGAATCGGAACGCCGTCTCTGGTAGACTCTCCGGGCTTTTTCGGCCCGCTTCCGGCTGCCTTCTGATGGCAGCGGTCTCCGCACTGTGGAGGCCTTATAGTCTAACATTAATCCGCATGCCGTCGGCGGGAGCGGCCGGGGCCGAGGGTGACCATGGACTTCCTCTACAAGATCCTGTACGAGGTCGAGGAATACGTCACTCTCACGATCCGAAGCGTCACCAACGTCTTCCGCCGTCCCCGCTACATACAGGATACCTTCCAGCAGATGGAGACGATCGGGGTCCGGTCGATCCTGATCGTGGTCCTGGTTGGTTTTTTCACCGGCGGTGTCCTGGCCTTGCAGACCTCGAAGTCGCTCAAGGCGTTCGGTGCCGTGAATCTCATGGGGCAACTGATTTCCCTGTCGTTGATCCGGGAAATGGGCCCCGTGTTGACGGCGTTGATGTTGGCAGGCCGGGCCGGTTCAGGCATTGCCTCCGAACTGGGATCGATGGTGGTGACGGAGCAGATCAGCGCCATGCGGGCCCTCGGAACGGATCCGGTGAAAAAGCTGGCGACTCCACGTGTCATCGCCTGCACCACCATGGTGCCCCTCCTGACCGTGATCGCGGACGTATTCGGATTGGTCGGAGGTTGGATCGTGTCGTTCTACAATCTCCGTTTGAATACGGCCCTCTACTGGAATACGGCGTTCCGGGCCATCGACTACAATGTCGTGCTGGAGGGACTGATGAAGCCGATCGTGTTCGGTTTCATCGTCGGGTCCGTGGGGTGCTACTACGGATTGGGAACCCGGGGTGGAACCAGGGGTGTTGGACGCAATACGACTCAGGCCGTCGTAACGGCCTCCATCCTGGTCATCGTGGCCGATTTTTTCCTGGGCAAGCTCATTCTGGAGTTGTGGCATTGAGTGCGATTCGCTTCGAGAACGTCACCAAGAGTTACGAGGACCACACCGTTCTCCAGGATTTCGATATGGAGGTGCGACGGGGCGAAACCCTGGTCCTGCTGGGAGGTTCGGGCTCGGGGAAATCGACTATCCTCAAGATGGTCGTGGGCCTGGTCAGCCCCGATTCCGGGTCCGTGTTCGTGGACGGCGAGGAGATCACCCGCCTTCGAGAGGAGGACTTGATGCCGATTCGACGAAAGATCGGCATCGTGTTCCAGGAGGGAGCTCTGTTCGATTCCCTGACGGTCAGGGAGAATGTGGCCTTTCGTATCCTCGAGTCCGATGAGTATTCGATGGAGCAGGTCGACGACTGGGTGTTCCGGCTCCTGGGATTCGTGGGAATGCAGAACGCCATCGACAAGATGCCCTCGGAGCTGTCGGGGGGAATGAAGAGGCGCGTAGCCATCGCCCGGGCTTTGATGGGCAACCCGAGGATCATGCTCTACGATGAGCCGACGGCGGGGCTTGATCCCATCACCAGCAGAACCACCTGCGAACTCATCATGAGACTGCGGGACCTGGAGGGTGTGACCGGGATTCTGGTCACCAACGACCTGCAGGCGGTTCGCGCCCTTTCGGGGGAAGTGTCCACGAAGGCTCCGGACGGCACCGTCGGCTTCAGGCCGGTGGACCCGGAGACGACGTTGCGGAACACTCGCTTCGTCATGATCAAGGATGGACGAATCCACTACGAGGGGGGAGATCCCTCCCGGGAGGGGGGCGACGAGTACGTCCGTGAGTTCCTGGCATGATGCTTCCCTGGACTTCCACCTTGAAGTCCCGGAGTGTTGGGTCTCGAGGAGCCGTAGGGAATTAGCATGAACAGAGGCAGAGGCAGACGCAGGCCGACCCGTCTCGCCGAACTCAAAGTCGGGCTTTTTACCGTCGTCACCCTGGCGATTCTGGGTCTGGCCGTCTTCAACATCGGCACCCGGGTCGGCCTCTTGGAAGAGACGTTTCGAGCCAAGACCTACCTCAACGACACTTCGGGGCTGAAACCGTCGGACATCGTCCTCATCGGGGGCGTCGAAGCGGGCAACGTCTCGCGGATCAAGATCTCCAAACCGGGCGAGATGCCCCCGACCGAGACGAACCAGGTCACCCTGGCGCAGATCGGCGATCTGGAAAGACTGGCGGCGGAAGAGCGAAGGAAGCAGCCTCCCGACGAGGAACGTCTCAAGCAGATCCAGTCCGGGATCGACAGGATCCGGTGGCGGCTACAGAACGTGGAAGTCTACCTGGACATCAAGCAGGAATACCGGGTCTGGATCCAGCGGGACAGCAACATCTCCCTGGGGTCCATCGGGCTGCTGGGCGACAAGTATGTGGAGGTGTCGCTGGGACGGTCCAACGAACCACCATTGGTGGTCCAGGAGGAATTCGAGACCTGGTTCGGAATGGAGACCGACGAAGTGGTGGTGATCACCGGTTCCACCGAGCCCGGGTTCAGGGAACTGATCCTCGGAGCCAACGACGTGCTGGTCAACGTGGAGGCCCTGTCCGGACGCTTGGAAGACATCATGGAGGGATTGGGAAGAGGGGAGGGCACCGTCGGGCAGTTTCTGACCAATCCCGAATTCTTCAACAACGTCAACCGGATCATGGCCACGTTTCAGCGGACCACCGACAGAGTGGCGACGCTCGTCGAGCGGCTCATCGATGGGTCCGGGACCGTTCCCAGCCTCATTCGCGAGGATGACATCTATCAGAGCATACGGGGCATTTCCGCTCGAACGGATGAGATCATCAAGCGAATCGAGCAGGGGGAGGGCACTCTCGGCAAGCTCTCCAAGGATCCTTCGCTCTACGACAGGATCGAACAGGTGACGGCCAGCCTCGAGTCCATCACCAAGCGCATGGAAGCCGGGGAAGGCACCCTGGGACGGTTGTCCACGGATGACCAACTCTATGTGGACCTGCGCCGAACCATGGACCAGATGGCCGTATTCCTGGAGGCCGTTCAGGCCGGCGAGGGAACTCTGGGCCGGTTGGCGAAGGACGAAGCGCTGTACGATAATTTGAATCATCTGACCTCCGAAATAGTGAAGTTGATCCATGACTTCCGGCAGGATCCCAGGAAGTTCCTGACCATCCGATTCAAACTGTTCTGAGTCGGGGAGAGAATCCATGATTTCGCAAACCATCGGCCAGGGAGCCCAGGTCATCCTGAAGGGAATCGTGCGGGGATTGATGGCGTTGCACGTCAAGCCCAATCACCTCACCTTTCTGGGGTTCGTCACCAGCATCTGGGCCGCGTTCGTTTTTGCAAGCGGCCACTTCGTGACCGCGGGCATGGTGCTGATCCTGGCCGGCCTGTTCGACATGGTGGACGGCATGGTGGCCCGGACCGCCAACACCGCGACTCCCTTCGGGGCCTTCTTCGATTCGGTGATGGACCGGTACTCGGACTTGATCATCTACCTGGGCCTCATCATTCATTACGGCCAGCAGGACCGGTTCACCTACGTCGTCCTGGTGAGTGTGGCCATGATGGGGTCGGTTCTGATCAGCTACACCAGGGCCCGGGCCGAATGCCTGATCCCCAGTTGCAAGGTCGGTTTCCTGGAACGGCCCGAACGCCTGGTTCTGCTCATCATCGGCTCCTTCTATTTCATGGAGCCCGTCCTCTGGGCCATTGCCGTCATCGGGAATTGGACGGTGATTCACCGGATTCTCCACACCCGCTCCCAGATGAGGCCGCCCGAGCCAAAGCCGGGCCAGGGGCGCTCCGGCCGGCAGCCTGCGGGATCGATGCGGTACGTCCGGGGAACCTGGCGCTACGACGTGGTCTGCGTCATGATCCTGGGCTTTATTTTTCTGACTCCGGGCTCGGTCTTCGACGGTTCCCTCTTCTCCAAGAGGCAGGAGCCTGAAAATCAGCAGGAGATCGTTCCGGAACCGAAGAAGAATCAGGTCCGGACCTTCAACAAGAGGATCCTGCCCCCCTCCAGGCAGGAGATCCCACCATCCTGAAACGAATGGATTCGGCACGGACCTGCCTCCTCTTTCTGCTTCTCGGTATCTTCGCAGAGCATCCGCCGGCGGCCGTGGAGACGGTTCTGGCGGCGCCCGGCCTGGAGTCGGTTCTGGAGAAGATGGACCGGAGAGGCGGCAACCTCCGATCCATGAGCGCGAGGATCTTCCAGAAGAAATGGACCGACATTCTGGAGGAGTTCGACGAGGAAGAGCGGGGCGAATTCCATTTTCTCAGGGAGAACGAGGCGATCCGTCTGCGGAGAGACATCACGGAGCCGGGCTTGAGCACGCTCCTGATCAATGACGGGAAAGGGATCTTCTATCAGCCGCTTCTCAAGCAGGCCAACCGTTACGATCTGGGGGCGAGAAAGGACCGGGCGGAGTTCCTGCTGCTGGGCTTCACCTCCAAGAAGGAGGCTCTCCGCGAAGCCTATTCCATACGGTGGCTGGGTCCGGAGACGATAGGCGATCGGGAGACCTACGCGCTCGAATTGACTCCGCGGTCCGACAAGGTCTCCGCCTTTTTCTCCCGAATCGTGCTCTGGGTCGACGGTCGGCTCTGGGTCCCCATTCAGCAGAAGCTGGTGGAGCCCACGCGCGACTACCTGCTGATCCGGTTCGAAGACGTCCGTTTGAATCTGGATCTGCCGGCTTCCAGGTTCAAGCTGGAGTTGCCTTCCGACGTCAACGTCATTCAGTTCTGAACGGCGACCGGGTAGGAGTGGAGACAGTCTTGTCCCCCTCTTCAACCTCGACCCGGAACCGCCGACCGGAAAGTTGCGCTTCCGGATACCGTTTTTCTGCCGGATGGTGCCGGCCTGCGGCCGGCAGGAGAGTTCCGAGGGAGGAAATCGATAGACGGTCCCGGGTGGTCGGTCCGCCGATAGCGGTGGGGTCTACCCGGAATCCGGCCTCACGAGCCGGCCGTCCTTCATCCGGATGACGCGGCTGGCGGCCGCGGCGGCATCCGGATTGTGGGTGATCATCAGGATTGTCTGGTTATAACGCTGATTCAGCTCCTTCAAGATGGAGAGCACGTTGTCGGAGTTCTGGGAATCCAGGTTTCCTGTGGGTTCATCCGCCAGGAGCAAGGCGGGTCGATTGATAACGGCGCGGGCAACGGAGATCCGCTGTTGTTCTCCCCCTGAAAGCTCCGAGGGCTTGTGATCCATCTTGCCCTCCAGTCCCAACAGCTTGAAGATCTCTCGAGTCCGGGCCTCATTCTGATGGCCGTTGCCATGAATGCGGCACGCCAGCTCGATGTTGTGCCGGGCCGTCAGGGTCGGCAGGAGATTGAACCGCTGAAAGACGAAACCGATCTTCAGCTTGCGGATCTCGGTCCGTTCCGCATCGCTGACCAGGCTCATCTCCACTCCGTCGATCCAGATCCGGCCTGAAGAGGGGGTCAGGAGCCCGCCCAGGAGATGGAGCAGTGTGGATTTGCCGCAACCGCTGGGCCCCATGATGGCCAGGAACTCGCCGGTCCGGACTTTCAGGTTGATCCCGCGGAGCGCGGGGACCTCCATCTTTCCGATGCGAAAGACCATCTGGAGGTCCTCGGCCACCACCAGATTCTTGACTCGATCCATTTCCAGAGTGTGCCTCATTCAGGAGAGCCCCTGAGCGACATTCAAATGACGGGAGCCCTCTCGTCGATCGGACAATCCAGGGTAGCCGCAAACGTCATTGTATACCGGTTCGGAATCGGGCTTCAACGTCTCCGGATCCTGGCAGCCAGGGGACCGGCAGTCTCCGCCGGCCGGGAAAATCCGGGCGAGTCTCTGCCCTGTTCCGGCCTAAGGGAGCTCGATCAATTCCGCTCCCGGCGGAACCGGAAGGTCGAAATGCCGTTCCTCCAATTGGCGCCCGGTTTTCAGGCTTTTCGGGTCCAACTGGAGGCGGAGCGTGTATCGATCCCGGGGCCGCTCCAGCACGATTCCGGTGTTGACGACCGCCTGACCCACAGCGGCGGGCGCAGTGTAACGAATCGAGCTGGCGACCCCCCCGCCGGTGTCGTAGTAATCCTGGCGCACCAACTCGAGCTTGCTGCGCTCGATCCAAAGTCTTCTCTTTAGACGCAAATTTCCGCTGTCCAGTTCATGGATGAGGTAGTACTTGTAGCTTGCGTCCGTCTCCTCGATCAGGAAGACCCCCGTCGAAGGTCCCACCGGCAGCGGCTCGATCAGGATGGCCGGGAGTACGTGTTCCGGACGCACGTTGTAGACGGGATTCTCGTGGTTGCGCTCAAGATCGGTCCTGCCCGTGACGAACTTGTTTTTCGTAGGAGCCCAGATCTGGAACCTGGCCCGGTTGCTGGCCATGGCGACGACGGTGGTTCGAGTCAACGGATTCTGCACGTTGATGCGGATGGAATCGGGGCGCCGGGCGATGAGTTGGGCGGGTGTTTTCCGATATCGCTCATAGTAGTCTTCGTCCGCTATATCCCCTTGCAACTCCAAGCTCATCTTGGCGATCAGGCTATCCGCGCTGGCGTAGGACGAGTTCACCAGTTGGACCAGGTCGGGGAGTGTGGAGTGCAGAACCTGGCGCTGGACCGGCGCCTTATGCACCCGGACCTTTGTCTTGATGATTTTTCTGCAGCCGGACGGCAACAGCGCCAGCATCAGGATCGCGAGCAGCGCGCGCCCTGCCGAACCGGAAGCCGGCGGGATCACGTGGCCTCCCCGGAGAAAGCCTTCTTTCGGTTTCTTCTCCGGATCAGGACGATCCCCGTCAAGACGGCGGCCAGGGACACGAAAAGGACCACGCCCACGGTCTTCATTTCCTCTTGCATGAGCTGCTTGGCCGCCTCGCCGTAGAGGACTGCCAGAATTCCCCACATGAAGTACCGGATGCTCCTGCCCAGGGAAATCAGGACAATGAATCGAGCCAGAGGAATCCGGAAGAGTCCGGCGGAAAGGACGAAGATCTTGAAGGGAGTCGGAGGCGGGAGGATGGCCGGCACCAACAGCGTCCAGATCCCCCAGCGGTCGTACAGTCGCCGCATCTCGGTTCGTCTCTCCTCGGACAACCTCCTCTGGACGAAGTTCCCCCCTCTGCGGCCGACGCCGTACAGTAGCGTGCATCCCATCACGGATCCGGTGATGGTCATGGCCACGTAATAGGTCATGAGGTCCCAGGACTGTCCGGTGGACAGGGCAATGATCAGAATGTCGTTTCCTTCGGGAATGGAAAGGAAGGAGGAATCGGCCAGCGCCACCACCAGCAGGGCGGGTCCGCCATACTCCACGATCGTATCGTAGAGGCCACCGAGCGTCTCCTGGATCTGCTGCCAGAAGCTCAAGCCGCAGACTGTGAACAGCGCCATTTCGATGACCATGTTATCAAAGCCCATTCATGGGCCTGTTCGGGTTCCGATGTGGCCCACTCATTCGTTGGAACCGCCGAAGCGATAGAATCTATTAGAATTCAAAAGGGGACTTCGCCCTTGGCCAAGCCGGTGCGGGACATGGATACGGAAGGCATCGAACTTGAGATGGACTGCATCGAGGCCCTCTACAAGGAACATGTACTGGACGGACGAGTTCGCTTTGTCAGCCTGCCGGGAAGAAAGTGCAGCCCCCGGATCATGGACACGTTTCTGGGGTTTGAGATCCGTGCCGGATCCAAGAAAGTCGTCTGTCCCGACATCACCAGCGTTCGCTACCTGGTGATCTTCACCGAGTTGGGATTGGACCGGGTCTGTATCCCCTACGACCCCACCCGGACCGCCAGGATCCTTCCTGATTTGGAGCACTCCTTCCGCCGGGTCAAGGATCTGCTTTCGGGAAACTCCGGCTCGGAGAGAGCGCAGCGGAGAATAGGACGGACGTTCGCCAAGCTCAGGGAACGTCTCAGGAAGGCCGAGCGGAGCGTGGCCGGGATCGATTCCTGTTGATGTCTTCGGTCGGCATGGCCGGAACCGGAAGCGAAGAGGGCGCCCACACGGAGCGCTCCTATTTCTTGTCGTCCGCGTCGACGTATTCGGCGTCAATCACCGGGCCGTCATCCTCTTGAGCGCCACCCGCAGGATTCTCCGGCCCGCCGGGTCCGCCCGGTTGGGACTCGCCAGGTCCTGACTGCTGAGTCTGTTGATACATGGCCTGAGCCACCTGGTGCGAGGCCTGTTGCAGCTTTTCCATGCTTTGCTTGATGGCCTCGACGTCGCCTCCTTCCATGGCCTTGCGAGTCTCGGCGATGGCCGCCTCGACGGCTTGGGCGTCCGATTCCGGAATCTTGTCGCGGTTTTCCTTGACCAGTTTCTCGGTGGAATAAACCAGGTTGTCCGCTTGGTTCCGGGCCTCGATCTCCTCCTTCTTCTGCCGGTCTTCCTCGCTGTGGTCCTCAGCCTCCCTCACCATATTCTGGATCTCGTCGTCGCTGAGTCCGCTGGAGCCGGTGATGGTGATCTTCTGTTCCGTTCCGGTCCCCAGATCTTTGGCGCTCACGTTCAGGATGCCGTTGGCGTCGATGTCGAAGGTCACTTCGATCTGAGGAACGCCGCGGGGGGCGGGTGGAATTCCCGTGAGGTGAAACCGGCCCAGAGACTTGTTGGCTCGGGCCATGGGCCGCTCGCCCTGCTGCACGTGGACCTCCACCGAAGTCTGGCTGTCGGCGGCGGTGGAGAAGACTTCGCTCTTGCGCGTGGGAATGGTCGTGTTCCTGGGAATCAGCACGGTGGCCACGCCTCCCAGAGTCTCGATCCCCAGAGAAAGCGGAGTGACGTCCAGGAGCAGGACGTCCTTGACCTCTCCGCCCAGGACGCCGGCCTGGACAGCCGCGCCCACGCCCACGACCTCGTCCGGGTTGACACCCTTGTGAGGCTCCTTGCCGAAGAACTCGCGGACGATCTCGTGCACTCTCGGGATCCGCGTGGAGCCGCCGACCAGAACCACCTCGTCCACGTCCTGGGGATTCATGGCGGCATCCGCCAGAGCCTGGCGGCAAGGCGCCACGGTCCTTTGCAGCAGGTCCTCCACCAACCGCTCGAAGCGGGACCGGGTCAGCTTCAGGTTCAGGTGCTTGGGTCCGCTGGCGTCGGCCGTGATAAACGGTAGATTGATGTCGGTTTCCTGGGTCGTAGAGAGTTCGGTCTTGGCCTTTTCCGCCGCTTCCTTCAACCGCTGCAGGGCCATCTTGTCCCGTGAGAGATCGATTCCCTGATCCTTCTGGAACTCGTCGACGACCCAGTCGATGAGCCGCTGGTCGATGTTGTCGCCGCCCAGGTGGGTGTCGCCGTTGGTGGCCTTGACTTCGACGATTCCCTCTCCGACCTCCAGGATCGAGATGTCGAAGGTGCCGCCGCCGAAGTCGAAGACGGCGATGGTCTGGTCGGTTTTCTGGTCCAGGCCATAAGCCAGGGCCGCGGCCGTCGGCTCGTTGACGAGCCTCAGGACCTCCAGGCCCGCGATTTTCCCGGCGTCCTTGGTGGCTTGCCGCTGCGAGTCGTTGAAGTAGGCCGGAACGGTGATGACGGCCTGGGTGACGCTCTCGCCCAGATACTCCTCGGCGGCGGACCGGAGTTTCTGCAGGATCATGGCCGACACCTCGGGCGGCGAGTGGTTCTTGCCCCCCAGGACCACCCGGGCATCGCCATTGCCCGCCGCGTTGACCCGGTAGGGGACCATCCCGATCTCTTCATTCACTTCGTTGAACTTTCGTCCCATGAAACGCTTGATGGAGTAGGCGGTGTTCTCGGGATTGGTGATGGCTTGACGTTTGGCCACCTGGCCCACCAGGCGCTCGCCGCTCTTGGTGATGGCGACGACTGAAGCAGTCGTGCGGCCGCCTTCCTGGTTGGCGATGACGGCGGGCTTGTTCCCCTCCATCACCGCCACCACGGAGTTCGTGGTTCCCAGATCGATACCGATGATTTTCGACATTTCGGTCTTCCTCCTGCGTGTTTATGCGCTAATGACTAGTAAGATTCGATATCGGGGCTGTCAAGGGCGGATGTCCCGCCCTGGAATCAGGACTTGGAGCCCCCGGAAGTGCCGCCGCGGTCCTGGATCTCCGCGGAAAGGGAATCCAGCCGCCGCCCCAGCCGGCGCTGGGACCGGGCGATCAGGAAAAGATAGGCGAACAGCAGGGTCCAGATGACCATGTAGGCGGCGAAAAGATAGCCGATCACGATCCGTTCTCCGTCATTTGGCCAGGACCTCCACTTCCATTTCCCGAGTCACGCGCTCCTGAAGACGCATCGACGTTCTCATGCAGAGAAGGACGGCGTAGAGGGCCGCGAAAGCGAATACCGAGACCATCAGCGTGTGCACCATCCTGGTTTCCAGGTTCATGCCACTGGTCGTGATGACCACCGGATGGTGGGTTCTCCACCAGCGGATGGACATCCAGACGATGGGGACGTTGATGAATCCGATGATTCCCAGCACGGCGCAGAACTTGTATTTCTGATCCCCCTCGGGAAGGCTGCTCCGGAGGATCAGGTACGAGACGTACATCAGCCATAGCACCAGCGTGGTCATGACCCGGGGATCTCCCCAGGGCAACCAGGTGTACCAGATCGGCTTGGCCCAGATCGATCCGGTAACCAGAGTGATGGTCGTGAACACGACCCCCACCTCGGTGGACGCCACGGCCAACTGGTCCCATTTGACGCGCCGGGTCCTGAGGTACGCGATACTGGCGATGAAGACCACCAGGAAGGCCAGAAAGGCGTTCCAGGCGGACCCCACATGGAAGTAGAAGATCCGCTGGACATCGCCCATGACCTTCTCGGTGGGGGCGTAGAGGAAGGTGGCGTAGAGGGCCAACGCTCCCAGCAGGTAGGCTGGCGCCAGGAGCCAACCGGCCCAAGCCGTGTAACGGCGAATCGTCTGCCGGTCCGCGTCAAGATTCTTCGACCACATACTCGAATACCAGATAGGAGGCCGCCAGGAAGATCACGTCAAAGGCGACCAGTATCTTAATCCATTGGAAGAATAAGCGGAAATTTTCCCCCAGCAGCACCTCCGTGCTGCCGTTCACCGCCGCCAGGATCACGGGAATGACGATGGGGAACAACAGAATCGGAAGCAGGACCTCGCGGGTCCGGATGCTGGAGACCATGGCTCCGAACAATGTCCCCACGGCCGAAAAACCCAGACTGGCGAGGAGGATCAATAGCAGCATCCAATATACGCTCGAAGTCAGGGGAAAATTGTAGACGGCCATGAAGATGGCCAGGGTCGACAGGTTTACGACCAGCAGAAAAATCCAGTTGGCCAGGAACTTGCCGAGATAGATGAGGCCCCGGTCCATGGGGGAGAGGAGAATCCCCAGCAGCGTCCCTTCCTCCCGCTCCGATTGGAACGAGCGGTTGAGCTGGATCACCCCGGGAAAGATCAGGGCCACCCAGAGGATGCCCGGGAGGATACCCGGGGCCGCCTCTCTCGTCGCCGGGTTCGCCGGGTCGAATGCGAAGTTGAACACCATCAGAATCAGGAACGAAAAGAACAGGGTGGTGAAAAAGGCCTGAAATGACCTGAGTTCGATTCGGAGATCCTTCTCGGCCAGGATCCAGATCAGACCCAGCCCGTCCAGAACGCCGCGAATGGGAGTCAAATCCCCATCAACCCTTCCTGACCGTGAAAAAAGGCTCCCGCCGCCGCTCCGGTCATGAGCGTGGCCAGGGTGGCCGCCCAGAAGGCGGGCCAACTGAGGCTGGCCAGGTCGTTCCGTCGAGCCGGAACCAGCACCGAAAGCCCTCCCACGAAGATGGCCACCGACGCCACATGGGTGAAGCCACATAGAGCGTAGCTCAGGATCATTATGCCGCGGGGCGACAGACTGCCGTCCGCCACCATGCGCGCCAGATCCTGATAGGCCACGACCTCGGTCAGGATCCAGCGCTCCCCGACGAGCCGGGCGGCGACCGGCCACTCGTCCGGAGTCAGCCCGAGACAAAGAATGAGAGGATAGGCGACCCAGCCCAGAATCATCTGCAGCGTCGGCCGGAACTCCTCCTGGAGCGCCAGACTCGAGATCCAGCCCGCCGTTGCCCCCAAGATTACGTCCAGCAACTCGACCAGCCCCAGGATTCCGATCAGAAGAGCGCCGACTCCCACCGACAGGCGAACGCCGTCGTTGGCTCCCTGGATGATGCTCCCCATCCAGTGCCGGGACTTTCCGATGTCCCCCAGGGGAGGCACGGAACCCCGGGTCCCCGGTTCTTCTCCTTCGGGAACGATGATCTTGGCCATCAGGACGGCGGCGGGGATGGACAGGACGGAGGCGGAGATCAGGTGCCCCGCGATGTAGGGGAAGATGGGCTCCAGAAGGCCGGCGTAGACGGCCAGCACCGAGCTGGCGATGGTGGAGAGGCCGGACGTCAGGAGCATCATCAGTTCGGAGCGGGTCATGCGCTCCAGAAAGGGCCGGACCGTCAGCGTCGATTCGACGCCGAAGAACAGGTTGCTGCTGGTGGCCAGCGCTTCCGCCCCGCTGAGGCCGAAGCCGCGGTGAACCCAGCGGGCGATGGTTCTCACCACGAAGGGAAGAACTCCGAAGTGGTAGAGCAGGGAGATGATCACCGAGAAGAAGACCACGGCGGGAAAGACCTGGAAGGCCAGGATGAAGCCCAGGGTTCCCTCTTGACCGGGACCCGAGAAAAGAGGACCGAAGAGGAATCGGGCGCCGGCGCCGGAGGCGGTCAGCAGAGTGCTCACGGCACCGTTGAGCGCCACCAGAACATGCCGGAAGGAGGGCCACAAGAAGACCACGACTCCCATCACCGCCAGCGCCGCGGCGGCTGCTGCCGACGTTCTCCACGAGACGCCGCGCCGGTTCGTGGAAGTGAGCCAGGCCAGTAGGACCAGCGTGCAGCATCCGAGCGCCGAGTAAAGGTTCCACCAGCTCACGATTCAACCGCCGTCATTCTGATTGCCCAAAGCGGGATGCCGTCCGATTCCCCTCCACGGCTCCCCGGTAGGCCGTCTCCACCTCGCGCCGGTCCAATCCCCTGGAGCTCCGGTCGTACACCAGGGATCCCCGGTGCTGGATCAGGACCCGGTCGCACAGTTCCAGGCCCTCCGCCAGGTTGTGGGTTGCCAGTATTACGGTGTGGGCCCCGTCCTTGAGACTTCGGAGAATTCTCGTCAGAAGCCGGTTGCCCTGCTGGTCCAGACCCACGTAGGGCTCGTCCAACAGCAGCAGGTTGGGCTCGTGCAGCAGGGCGCGCCCCAATGTGAGCCGCTGTTTCATGCCCCGGGAGTACTCCCGGACCAATTGCTCTCCGGCTCCGGCGAGTCCCATCTTCTCCAGGACCCTGCGGACCCGTTCCCGCGGTCGTGCGACGCCGTAGAGCCGCGAGTAGAACCGCAGGTTCTCGAACCCGGTCATCTCCTGGTAGAGCAGACTCTGGTGGGAGACGTAGCCGACATGGCGCCGTTCGACGCCGGACCCGTTGAAATGGAGGGAGATGGTCCCGCTCGTGGGCTTGAGCAGGCCGGCGACCAGTTTCAGCAGGGTCGTCTTCCCGGCGCCGTTGGGCCCGAACAGGGCGGCGAATTGGCCCTTTTCGATCTCGAGGGTCAGGTCCGAAACGGCCCGAAAGGCCCCGAACCGCTTGGTGAGGTGGCTGATCCGAAGCGGCATCAGGATGGGTCAGGCTCTGGTTTTTCGCTCTTTCTTCCGCTCCAGCGCCTCGACCTGCTCGAAGGCCTCCACGGCCCTTTCCTCGTATTCGGATTTCAGATCCTGGTAGTCCTGCGGCGAGAGCTTTCCCATTCGGTAATCCATCTCGATGTCCTTGAGGTCGGCGACGACGTCCTCCTTCTGCCGCAGGATCGCCTCCCGGTCGCTTCGAGGCGCTTCCGGCGGAGGTTTCACATTGGTATCGGCCCACAACAGGGGATAGGCCACGTAAAGGACCATTCCGATGAAGAGAATGGGAGCGATGATCAATTCCATGAGGAATCCTCGCAACGCTGTCCGCGAATCAGGCGGCTTCGGTTCGAATTCTCTTTCTCCGGCGCCGAACGCGAGCTCGCGCAACCGGCTTCTTGTCGGGGAAAAAGAGGAAGACTCCCGCCAGGACCATGATGCCGATGCCGATCCAGACCCACTGGACCATGGGGTTGAGGAAGACGTGGAACGTCGCCTGGGTCAGGTCTTCGTTGTAACCGGACAGCACCACGTAGATGTCGTCCATGAGGGTGCGGCGGATGGCCACTTCGCTCATGGGCTGCTCGTTCTTGTGGTGGAAGTGCTTCTGCGGAAAGAAGTTGCCGATGGGCTCCTGGTCCTCGTAGCCGCTGATCCGAGCGTAGACGACGTTCTTCTCCGGATCCGATCTCTGGACCAGCTCATGGAACTTGAGGGTGTACTGCCCCAGCTTGAACTCCTCGTCCCGGTTCACGGTCACCAGCTCCTCAGAGGCGAAGAACGAGCTGGAAATGATGCCGATGAAGGCCACGACGACCCCCAGGTGGATGATGAAGCCGCCGTAGCGGCGCTTGTTCATGAGGGTCAGATCCTTCAGCGCCACTAGGAACGAGGAGGACCGGATGCCTTGGCGGGCCCGGGCGCCCTTGTAGAATTCGAAGAAGACGCAGAAGGCCACGAAGCCGCTGGCGGAATAGAAGAGCAGAGGAATCATGCTCCGCACGCCCAAAAAAAGCGCCAGCCCTCCAAAGAGCAGTCCGCCGGCCAGGGGAATCAGGAAGTTCCGCCGGAAATTCTTGAAGGAGGCCTTCCTCCAGGCGATCAGGGGGCAGATCCCGGTGAGCGCCAGGAGGGTCAGGGCCAGGGGCCAGGTGACCTGGTTGAAAAAGGGTGCCGCAACCGTGATCTTCTCCCCCTGGACCCATTCCGAGACGATGGGAAAGACGGTTCCCCAGAAGATGGCGAAGCAGATGGAGACGAACAGCAGGTTGTTCAACAGGAAGGTCGCTTCCCGGGAGAGGAAGGACGTCATCTTCTGCTCGCTCCGGAGCTGATCCGACCTGCGGACGATCCAGAAGACCCCGAACAGGGTCGAAATCAACAGGAAGACCGCAAGCATCGGTCCCAGGTTGGATATGGCGAAGGAGTGGACCGACGAAATGACACCGCTCCGGGTGATGAAAGTGCCGAAGATGGAAAGCTCGAAGGCCACCAGGACCAGGATGAAATTCCACAGCTTCAGCATCCCCTTCTTCTCGGTGATCATGATGGAGTGCAGGAAAGCGGTGGCGAAGAGCCAGGGCATGAAGGAAGAGTTCTCCACCGGGTCCCACGCCCAGTATCCTCCCCATCCCAGCTCCTCGTAGGCCCAGACCCCGCCCAGCGTGAAGCCCATGGTGAGGAAGATCCAGGCCACCAGGGTCCAGCGGCGGGTTACGCGGATCCACGACGTGTCCAGCGTGCGGGACATGAGGGCGGCCATGGCGAAGGCGAACGGTATGGTCAGGCCGATGTAGCCCAGGTAGAGAATCGGCGGGTGGATCACCATGTACGAGTTCTGGAGCAGAGGATTGAGACCGTTGCCGTCGGCAGGCACCCGTTCGGGAGGCAAGGTGTCGAAGGGGTTGGTGGCGAAGGCCAGCAGGATCATGAAAAAGCACAAGATCCCGGCCATCACGGCGGTGGCATAGGGCATCAACTTCCGGTTCTTGTCCCGGTTCTGGATCACCGCCACCAGGCAGAAGAAGGCCAGCACCAGGGCCCACATGAGCAGGCTCCCCGCCTGGCCGCCCCAGAACGCCGTGAACTTGTAGACCGCGGGGATGTTGCTCGCGCTGTACTGTGCGACGTATTGCACGCGGAAATCGTCCGTCATGAGGAGACGGATGAGGCAGGCGGAGGCCGCCACGACGATTACGAAGGCCGCCACCAGGCTGTTCTCGGCGCTCCGGGCCAGGGCCAGGTTCTTCCTTCGCCCCGCGACGGCCGCCGCGACGGCGCCGTAGCCGGACAGAGCTAGGCCGCCAAGCAGACAGTATCGACCCAGTTCAATCATGTTCCGTTAATACGGCCCGTCGGAGGTCTGGGGCTTGCCGGAGGACGCGGTCTGCGCTTCCTCATACTTGGAGGGGCATTTGGCCATCAGGACCGTGGCCTGGAAATGGTGCCGGTCGGCCTGGTAGGAGCCTTCCACCACGACCTCGGCCCCATCCTTGAAGGTGTCGGGGATGATCCCCTGGTAGGTGACGGGGAGAGTGTGTGGGGTCTTCTTCTCCATCACCAGGAAATCGACCTGCGACCGCTCCCGATCGACCCGGATGGTGCCGGAAGAGACGTGTCCGTGGATGCGTAAACCCACACCGGCGAGGTCCGACTTCTTCTCCTCCAACTCCGACAGCGTGTAGTAGTAGACCATGGTGTCGTCGAAGCCGCTGACCATCAGGTAGCTCACGGCGCCCACGATCAAGAGGCCCGCCACGATGAATTTGGGCGCCGGCAATCTGGAAACGGCCATGGTGCCGGTCATTGTAGCAAGTTCCCGGCGGATGGAGAAGCGAGCGAGTGCGTAGCCGGCACAGGTGAGACTTCCATTCCGCAGATTAGGGGATACGATCGATCTGCACTTCAATCGTCAATCGTCTCGATCGGATGTTCCCGCCGGATCAATTTCGTAATGGTTTTACCGTTTGCTGCCGATTGGATCGCGGCCAGGTATTTTTGCGCCGATCGACCAATCGGACGACGCTGCCGCCGGAAACCGACGGGATCCCGTTGGCTGTGGACGACTCGAAAACCATCGGGGATTCCGGTTCTGACCGGGTCGGGTCTGGCTGGGACGCCCGCTGAGCGCTGCACTATGCGACGCCTGTCGCACCTTGCGACAGATATTCTTTATCCGACTTCAAGTTGTTGTAATCACAA
The DNA here is from genome assembly GCA_965116695.1 of Acidobacteriota bacterium. Classification (GTDB taxonomy): domain Bacteria; phylum Acidobacteriota; class UBA6911; order RPQK01; family JAJDTT01; genus JAJDTT01. The sequence continues at coordinate 3,123,113 of OZ220706.1, read as the reverse complement.
GACTTGAAGTCGATCCTGCCCTTCTTTGGTCTCCCTCGATCGTCGCATTTCGAGACATCTGCCGCTGGCCGGGATATCTCGGAGACGTGTCCCTAAACACTTTAATGACAATGAGTTATGAGTGTTTCCATGTGTTTGGCACGGAGCTTGCTTTGAACGGTCCCGGCCCAATTCACCTTGGGCCAAGCAGTTGTCTGAGAAGAGTACTGAACCGTGTTTTTTGCAATCGATCCCGCCTGTCATTCCGATGCCGATGCCGCGGTCCGCCGTGTCATCAATGTCTTCGCTCCGGCTGCCGGCCAAGTCGCGGTCCTTCTGCTCGCGATCCTCGCCATGCCGGTTCTCGCGGCCAGCGCGGCGGACAACGCCTCCCCGGTGATCACGGTACCGGGAGACAAGACCTACGAGCAGGGAGAGACCATCACGCCCTTCGGGGTCACGGTGACGGATGCGGACAACGATCCGGTGACGGTGACGGTGACGGGCCTGCCGTCGGGGCTGTCCTACACGAGCGGCCAGGTGCGAGGCACGGTGTCGGCCAGCGCATCGGCGCAGGCGTACACCGTGACGATTTCGGCGGACGACGAGGCGAACGCGAAGGTAACGGCGACGTTCACGATCACGGTGACCGACGCGGATCAAAGCCCTCCAGCAGATCAAATCTCTCCAACGGTGACCATCAGTGGTCCGACGGCGCCCCGGAGAGGCACATTCCTCGTGCGTTTCGCCTTCTCCGAGCCGGTGACGGGGTTCGAGCAGGGAGATGTGACGGTCGGCAATGGATTCGTCCGGGAATTTGCCGGTTCGGGAGCCAGGTATCGGGCCAAGATCCGGATCACTCCGGGGTTCTCCGGAACGGTGACCGTTGACGTGGCGGCGAATGTGGCTGCGGATGCAGCGGGCAACCCCAACACGGCGGCGAGCCGGTTTTCGGTGGAGGGGGACCAGACTCGACCCACGGTGAGCATCAATGGCCCGGCGGGACTCCAGAAGGGACCGTTTGACGTGACCTTCACCTTTTCGGAATCGGTGACGGGATTCGAGAAGGGGGATGTGACCGTGGGCAACGGCTCGGTGGCGTCCTTTTCCGGTTCGGGGCGGAGCTACAGGTCGACGATCGCGCCGGCGGGAGCCGGGACGGTGACGGTGGACGTGGCCGCACACGTGGCTAAGGATGCGCCGGGCAACCCCAACATGCCGGCGAAACGGTTTTCGGTGAAAGTGAACCGGCTGCCGGCGATTACGGCTCCGGACGACAAGACCTACGAGCAAGGGGAGGCGATCACGGCGTTCGGGATCACGGCGACGGACGCCGACGGCGACCCGGTGACCGTGGCGCTGACGGGCCTGCCGTCGGGGCTGTCCTACACGGGCGGCCAGGTGCAAGGCACGGTGTCGGCCGGTGCGGCGGCGCAGGCCTACACGGTGACGATCAAGGCGGACGATGGGGTGAACTCGGCGGTGACGGCGACCTTCACGGTGACGGTGACCGAGTCGGATCAAACCCCTCCAGCGGATCAATCCCCTCCGACGGTGACCATCAGTGGCCCGACGGCGCCCCAGAGAGGCACGTTCATCGTGCGGATCACCTTCTCGGAACCGGTAACGGGATTCGAGCAGGGAGATGTGACGGTCGGCAATGGATTCGTCAAGGAGTTTTCCGGTTCGGGAGCCGGCTTTCGAGCCAAGATCCGGATCACGCCGGGGTTCTCCGGAACGGTGACCGTGGACGTGGCTGCGAATGTGGCTGCGGATGAAGCGGGCAACCCCAACCTGGCGGCGGGCCGGTTTTCGGTGGAGGGGGACCAGACTCGTCCCAGGGTGACCATCAGCGGCCCGAGGAGACTCCAGAAGGGACCGTTTGAGGTGACCTTCACCTTCACGGAATCGATGAAGGGATTCGAGCAGGGGGACGTGACCGTCGGCAACGGGTCGGTGACGTCCTTTTCCGGTTCGGGGCGGAGCTACCAGGCGACGATCGCGCCGGCGGGAGCCGGGACCGTGACGGTGGACGTGCCCGCGCACGTGGCTACGGATGCGCCGGGCAACCCCAACATGCCGGCGAAACGGTATTCGGTGAAGGCGGATCTCGCCTCGTCCAACGCGCCGCCGGTGATCGCGGACCCTGGCGACAAAACCTACGAGCAGGGAGAGACGATCACGGCGTTCGGGATCACGGTGACGGACGCGGACGGCGATACGCCGACAGTGACGGTGACGGGGTTGCCGTCGGGACTGTCGTACGCGAACGGTCAGGTGAGCGGCACGGTGGCGGCGGACGCCACGGCGCAGACATACACGGCGACGATCTCGGCAGATGACGGCGTGAACCCGGCGGTTGCGGCGACGTTCACGATTACGGTGACGGAGTCGGATCAAACCCCTCCAGCGGATCAAACCCCTCCGACGGTGACCATCAGTGGTCCGACGGCGCCCCAGAGAGGCACGTTCATCGTGCGGATCACCTTCTCGGAGCCGGTAACGGGGTTCGAGCAGGGAGATGTGACGGTCGGCAATGGATTCGTCCGGGAGTTATCCGGTTCGGGAGCCGGCTATCGAGCCAAGATCCGGATCACTCCAGGGTTCTCCGGAACGGTGACCGTGGACGTGGCTGCGAATGTGGCTGCGGATGAAGCGGGCAACCCCAACCTGGCGGCGGGCCGGTTTTCGGTGGAGGGGGACCAGACTCGTCCCAGGGTGACCATCAGCGGCCCGAGAGGACTCCAGAAGGGACCGTTTGAGGTGACCTTTACCTTCACGGAATCGATGAAGGGATTCGAGCAGGGGGACGTGACCGTCGGCAACGGGTCGGTGACGTCCTTTTCCGGTTCGGGGCGGAGCTACCAGGCGACGATCGCGCCGGCGGGAGCCGGGACCGTGACGGTGGACGTGCCCGCGCACGTGGCTACGGATGCGACGGGCAACCCCAACATGCCGGCGAAACGGTATTCGGTGAAGGCGGATCTCGCCTCGTCCAACGCGCCGCCGGTGATCGCGGACCCTGGCGACAAAACCTACGAGCAGGGAGAGACGATCACGGCGTTCGGGATCACGGTGACGGACGCGGACTCGGATCCTTTGACGCTGACGGTGACGGGGCTGCCGCCGGGGCTGTCGTACACGAACGACGAGGTTCAGGGGACGGTGGCGGCGGACGCCGCGGTGCAGGCCTACACGGTGACGATCACGGCGGACGACGGGGTGAACGCGGCGGTGACGGCGACGTTCACAGTGATGGTCACTCCACCGTTGCCGACGATCGTGCCGCTGGCGATCACTCTGCCGGAGAACAAGATCTACTGGCAGAGCGAGACGATCACGCCGTTCGGGATCACGGCGACGACTCCGAGCGGCGAACCGGTGACGGTGACGGTGACGGGGTTGCCGCCGGGGCTGTCGTATACGAACAGCGAGGTTCAGGGGACGGTGGCGGCGGACGCCGCAGCGCAGGCCTACAGAGTGACGATCACGGCGGACGACGGGGTGAACGCGGCGGTGACGGCGGCGTTCACGATCAAGGTGATCGCCAAGCCGTTGACGCTACGCTCGCAACAAGGTGCTCCGACGGTGACCATCAGCGGTCCGACCACGGTTCAGACGGGCACCTTCCAGGTGGACATCACCTTCTCGGAGCCGGTTACGGGGTTCGAGAAAACGGACGTGACGGTGGGCAATGGAAGGATCATTGCGTGGGCCGGTACGGGGCCCGTCGCCACCATGTACGTCAAGCCGGCCGCCACCGGAACGGTGACGGTGGACGTGGCAGCGGACGTGGCCGTGGATGAGGACGGCAACGGCAACACGGCGGCCACCCGGTTTTCGGTGGCAGCCGACGTGGATGCACCGACGGTGACCATCAGTGGCCCGACCACGGTTCAGACGGGCTCGTTCGTCGTGACCATCACCTTCTCGAAGTCGGTGACGGGGTTCGAGCAGGCGGACGTGACGGTGGGCAATGGAAGGATCTGGGCGTGGGCCGAATCGGGGTCCACCGTAGTGGCGTACGTTGCGCCGGTCGGAAGCGGAACGGTGACAGTGGACGTGGCGGCGAATGTGGCCGTCGATGCCGATAACAACGGCAACCGGGCGGCGACGCAGTTTTCAGTGGAGGCCGACGTCGATGAGCCGACCGTGACCATCAGTGGCCCGTCGGCCGCGCAGGCCGGCGCCTTCGACGTAACGATCACCTTCTCGGAGTCGATGACGGGGTTCGAGCAGGCGGACGTGACGGTGGGAAACGGCTCGGTGACGGACTTTTCGGGTTCGGGGGCGAGCTACACGGCCACCATCACGCCGTCGGCGACCGGGGCGGTGACGGTGGACGTGGCGGCGAATGTGGCCGTGGGCACCAGTCGCTATGGCAACACGGCGGCGAAGCAGTTTTCGGTGGAGGCCGACCTGGACCCTCCAACCGTGACCATCAGTGGCCCGTCGGACACGCAGGCCGGCCTGTTCGCCGTGAGTATCACCATATCGGAGTCGGTGACGAGGTTCGGGGGAGCGGACGTGACGGTGGGCAACGGCGTCGTGACGGACTTTTCGGGTTCGGGGACGAACTACACGGCCACCATCACGCCGACAACGGCGAGCGGGACGGTGACGGTGGACGTGGCGGCAGGGGCGGCCCGGGATCGAGCGGGCCACGGCAACACGGCGGCGAGCCGGTATTCGGTACAGGTGGCTCTGGTTTCTCCTACGGTGATCATCCGTGGCCCGTCGGGCAAGCAGGTCGGCCCCTTTGGCGTAACGATCACCTTCTCGGAGTCGGTGACGGGTTTCGAATCGGCGGACGTGACGGTGGGCAACGGTGCGGTGACCGCCTTTTCCGGTACGGGGGCGAGCTACGCGGCCACCATCACGCCGTCAGCCAACGGGACCGTGACGGTGGACGTGGCGGCCGGAGCAGCCGTGGATTCCGGTGGCGACGGCAACCTGGCGGCCAGACGATTCATCGTGGACGTCGACCGGAATGCTCCAACGGTGACCATCAGTGGCCCGGCCGAGGTTCAGACGGGCACGTTCATCGTGACGATCACCTTCTCGGAGCCGGTGACGGGGTTCGAATCAGCGGACGTGAAGGTGGGCAATGGAAGAGTGTTCGCGAATAACAATTTCGCGTCCACCCCCTCGGGCGCAGCCTTGATCTGGATTGAGCCGGCTGCAACCGGAACCGTGACCGTGGACGTGCCGGCGAATGTGGCCGTGGGAGCCAATGACAAAGGCAACGCAGCGGCGAGTCGGTATTCAGTGGAGGTCGACCTGGATGCTCCGACGGTGACCATCAGTGGGTCGACCAGGGTTCAGCCAACCGCGTTCCAGGTGAGCATTGCCTTCTCGGAGTCGGTGACGGGTTTCGAGCCGGCGGACGTGATGGTGGGCAACGGCGCCGTGACGGCTCTTTCCGGTACGGGGGCGAGGTACACGGCCACGATCATGCCGTCGGCCAGCGGGACGGTGACGGTGGACGTGGCGGCCGGGGCGGCCGTGGATACGGACGGCAACGGCAACCTGGCGGCGGCGCGGTTTTCGGTGGAGGCCGACCTGGATCCTCCCACCGTAACCATCAGTGGCCCGTCGGCCACGCAGGCCGGCCCCTTTGACGTGAGTATCGCCTTCTCCAGGGTGGTGACGGGTTTCGAGCCGGCAGACGTGACGGTGGGCAACGGCGCTGCGACGGCCCTTTCCGGTACGGGAGCGAGTTACACGGCCACGATCACGCCGTCGGCCAGCGGGACGGTGACGGTGGATGTGGCGTCCGGGGCGGCCCAGGATGAGGGGGACCGCGACAACACGGCGGCGAGCCGGTATTCGGTGCAGGCGGCCCTGGTTTCTCCAACGGTGATCATCAGTGGCCCTTCGGCCACCCAGACTGGCCCGTTTACCGTGACCATCACCTTCTCGGAGCCGGTGACGGGTTTCGAGCGCGGAGACGTGACGGTGGGCAACGGCGCCGTGAGTTCCTTTTCCGGTTCGGGGGCGAGCTACAGGGCCGGGATCAAGCCGACGACGGCCAGCGGGACGGTGACGGTGGACGTGGCGGCCGGGGCGGCCGTGGATTCCAACGGCGACGGCAACACGGCGGCGACCCGGTTTTCGGTGGAGGCTGACCCGGTGGCTCCAACTGTGTCCATCAGCGGGCCGACCGGTGCTCAGCCAACCTCGTTTGAGGTGAGCATTACCTTCTCGGAACCGGTGACGGGTTTCGAGCAGGCGGACGTGACCGTGGGTAATGGAAAGATCATTGCGTGGGCCGGTTCGGAGTCCGCCGCCACCCTGTACATCGATCCGGCCGCAACCGGAACCGTGACCGTGGACGTGGCGGCAAATGTGGCCGTGGACGCCGCCGGCAACGGCAACACGGCGGCGACCCGGTTTTCGGTGGAAGCCGACCTGGACTCTCCAACGGTCACCATCAGTGGGCCGACCACGGTTCAGACGGGCTCCTTCTCCATGACGATCGCCTTCTCGGAGCCGGTGACGGGTTTCGAGCAGGAAGACGTGACGGTGGGCAACGGAAGGATCTGGGCGTGGGCCTATTCGGCGTCCAACGCCTTGTTTTACGTTGCCCCGGCCGGTAGCGGAACGGTGACCGTGGACGTGGCGGCGAATGTGGCCACCGACGGCGATGGCAACGGCAACCTGGCGGCGGCGCAGTTTTCGGTGGAGGCCGATGTCGAGGAGCCGGGGGTGACCATCAGCGGACCGACCGAGGTTCAAACAGGTGCTTTCACCGTGGACATCGACTTCACGGAGTCGGTCACGGGGTTCGAGCAGGCGGACGTGACCGTGGGTAACGGACGGGTCACCGGATGGGCCGAAACGGGGGGGACGACCCTGGCCATCATCACCCCGGACGCGAGCGGGACGGTGACCGTGGACGTCGCTGCGCGGGTGGCCGTCAATGGCAATGGCTACGGCAACTCGGCAGCGACGCAGTTTTCGGTGGAGGCCGACCTGGATCCTCCAACCGTCGCCATTGAGGGCCCGACGGGCAATCAGGCAGGTCCGTTCGACGTAACGATCGTCTTCTCGGAGGTGGTGACGGGGTTCGAGCAGGCGGACGTCACGGTGGGCAACGGCGCCGTGACGGCTTTTTCCGGGTCCGGGGCGAGCTACACGGCCAAGATCAAGCCGACGGCGAGCGGGACGGTGACGGTGGACGTGGCCGCGGAGGTGGCCAAGGATCAGGTGGACCGCGACAACACGGCGGCGAGTCAGTATTCGGTGGAGGCCGAGTTTGTCGATGCGACCGTGACCATCAGTGGTCCGTCGACTACGCAGGCCGGTCCCTTTGAGGTGACGATCACCTTCTCGAAGGCGGTGACCGGGTTCGAGCAGATGGAGGTGACGGTGGGCAACGGCGCGGTCACGGCCTTTTCCGGTTCGGGGACGAGCTACACCGCCACCATCACGCCGGCGGCCACCGGGACGGTGACGGTGGATGTGGCCGCGGGGGCGGCCCAGGACAATGTGGACCGCGGCAACGTGGCGGCCGGCCGGTATTCGGTGCAGGCGGATCTGGTTTCTCCAACGGTGATCATCAGCGGCCCGTCAGCCAAGCAGAAGGGCTCCTTTGACGTGACCATCACCTTCTCGGAGGCGGTGACGGGGTTCGAGCAGGGAGAGGTGACGATGGGAAACGGCACCGTGACGGCCCTTTCCGGTTCGGGGGCGAGCTACACGGCCACCATCAGGCCGGCGGCGAGGGGGACGGTGACGGTGGACGTGGCGGCCGGGGTGGCCGTGGATTCCGGTAACGACGGCAACACGGCGGCGAGTCGCTACAGCGTGGAGGCCGACGTCGGTGTGAAGGTGGCCATCTCTGGGCCATCCGGTGAAGTGACCGATATGTTCGTGGTCAGCATCCGATTCTCGGAGCCGGTGACGGGCTTCGAACAAGGGGATGTGACGGTAGGCAACGGGACGATAGTCCACTCTGTCGGTCACGCCAACCTGCTATATGGTTTCACCGTTCAGCCCACGGCTACCGGGACAGTGACGGTGGACGTGGCGGCCGGGGTGGCCGTGAATTCCGGTGGCTACCCCAATTCGGCAGCTCAAACGTTCTCGGTATCGGCAAAGGTCAATCCGGATCGTCTAACGACGCACCTCACTGGCCCGTCCGATGAGCAGGGCGGGCCATTTGACGTGACCATCACCTTCTCGAACGCGGTGACCGGGTTCGAAAAGGAAGACCTTGGGTGCTTCAGGGGCGCCGTGACGGCCTTTTCCGGTTCGGGGGCGAGCTACACAGCCACCATCACGCAGACCTCCACCTCCGGGAGCGTGATTTGTAGTGTGGAAGCGGGTGTGGCCATGGACCTGAGCGGCAACTTCAACACCAAGTCCAACGTCATGGCGGTGAATTCGAATCTGTTTCGCCCGGCAACGCTTATCACCGGTCCGGCCAGTGCCCGGGGCGGACCGTTTGACGTGACCATCACCTTCTCGGGAAACGTAACGGGGTTCGAGCAGGCGGATGTCATGGTGGGCAACGGCACCGTGACGGCCTTTTCCGGTTCGGGGAGGAGCTTCACGGCCCGTTCGGGGGAGGTCTACACGGACACCTACACGGCAACGATCACGCCGGCGGCCACCGGGACGGTGACGGTGGACGTGGCCGCCGGGGTGGCCATGGCTTACCGTGGTGGCCACGGCAACACGGCGGCGATTCGGTTTTCGGTGGAGGCCGACCTGGTGGATCCAACCGTGACCATCAGTGGTCCGCCGGCTACGCAGGCCGGTCCCTTTGAGGTGACGATCACCTTCTCGAAGCCGGTAACCGGGTTCGACCAGACGGATATAACGGTGGGCAATGGCGCCGCCGGGGCCTTTTCCGGTTCGGGGGCGAACTACACGGCAACGATCACGCCGGCGGCCACCGGGACGGTGACGGTGGATGTGGCCGCCGGGGTGGCCCAGGATCAGGGGGGCCGCAACAACACGGCGGCCGGTCAGTACTCGGTACAGGCGATTCTGGATACTCCAACGGTAATCATCAGTGGTCCGTCGGCCACGCAGATCGGCCCCTTTGCGGTGACGATCACCTTCTCGGAGTCGGTAACGGGGTTCGAGCAGGGAGAGGTGACGGTGGGCAACGGCGCCGTGATGGCCTTTTCCGGTTCGGGGGCGAGCTACACGGCCACCATCACGCCGGCGGCCAACGGGACGGTGACGGTGGACGTGGCGGCCGGGGTGGCCGCGGATTCCGGTGGCGACGGCAACACGGCGGCATTTCAATACCGGGTAGAGGCCAACCTCGATGTACCAGTGAGTATCGATGGACCCAGCGGTGTGGTGTCCGAAGGGTTTGTGGTGACAATCACCTTCTCGAGGCCGGTGACCGGGTTCGACAAGGCGGATGTGACGGTGACCCAAGGGGAGGTGGCCAGTTTCTCCGGTTCGGAGACGACCTATCAGGTCGGCATCCTGCCATGGGTCGCCAGTGGGAAAGTGACGGTGGCCGTGGCCGCTGGGGTGGCCGTGGACCCCAATGGCTTCGAAAACAAGGCGGCGCAGTACTCGGTCGAGGCGAATATGACTCGTCCGGTACCGGTTATCACTGGTCCGACCGATCCGCAGAACAGGCCGTTTGAGGTGACCATCTTTTTTTTGTATGCGGGGGTCTACGAGTTCGACCAGGGGGATGTGACGGTTCAGAACGGCACCGTGGTGGGCTGGAGCCGGGAATGGAACCAAAAGTACAAGGCCTTGATCAATCCGTCGGCCACGGGGACAGTATCGGTAAGCGTGCCTGAGAACGTGGCCTACAAATCTGGAAAAATAGGAGACGACAGCATCGTCGGCAACCTTGCTTCGACTGTCTTCGAGGTGGAGGCCGACCTCGATGGTCCTCTGGTGGGCTTCCGTGCCCCGTTGTGTTGCTACCCGGGCACCGATTTCATTGTTGTGAGAGGCCCGTTTGAAGTGTGGTACACATTCTCGGAACCGGTGACGGGGTTCGAGCCGGGCGACGTGACCGTGTCCAATGGATCCGTGACCGCCCTTACCCTCGAGGAGTCCCCCCCGACCGCCCATCGGGGGATGATCTACAAGGCCACCATCACGCCGTTGTCCACCGGGGAAGTGGTCATGTCCGTGCCTGCAAATGCGGTTGTGGATGCGGTGGGGAACGGCAACCGAGCGTCGACTCGGTACTGGGTGATCGCCCAATTGGGTCCGCTGACGTCGGCCATCAGTGGCCCGACCGGTGTCCAGACGGACCCGTTTGACGTGACGATCACCTTCTCGGAACCGACGGCCCGGCCCGATCACCCGCGTTTCAGGGTGTTCGACCGGACGGATGTGGTGGTCGGCAACGGGACGGTGACGGCGTTTTCCGGGTCGGGGAAGACCTTTACGGCCACGATCACGCCGGAGTCGAGCGGGACGGTGACGGTGGATGTACCCGTGGGCGTGACCCAGAACGAGAGTTCCGGCGACCTTTTCAACCTGGCGGCGCCCCAGTATTCGGTGCAGGCCGATTTGGGTGATCCAAGGGTGACCATTGCCGATGCGAGCGCGGACGAGGGCGATGCCCTCACCTTCACGGTGACTCTGGACAAGGCGGTGGCGGGCGGCCTGAAGGTGACGCCCAGCTTCACCGACGGGACGGCGGTGGAGGGGACCGACTACACGGGGAACGGGGCGGCGGTCACCTTCACCGGGGCGGCCGGGGAGCCGCGGACCTTCACCGTGGCCACCATCGAGGACACCGACGAGGAGTCGGACAAGGCGTTCACCGTGAGCCTGGCGGTCTCGGAAGCATCGAGGACCGTGATTGCGGTCGATACCGCCACGGGGACGATCACCGACGACGATGCCGAGGCTCCCGCGGTGACGATCGGCGGCCCCGCGGAAACGCAGACGGGCCCCTTTGACCTGAGTATCACCTTCTCGGAACCGGTGACGGGATTCGAGCAGGGGGACGTGACGGTGGGCAACGGGAGCGTGGCGGTGCTTGTCGGTTCGGGGGCGGACTACACCGCCATTATCAAGCCGGAGTCGAGTGGGACGGTGACAGTGGATGTGGCCGCGGACGTCGCCGAGGACGCGGTGGGCTACGGCAACACGGCGGCGGACCAGTATTCGGTAGAGGCCGACCTGGATCCTCCAACGGTAACCATCAGTGGTCCGGTTGATCCGCAGACCGGCCTGTTCCCCGTGGCGGTCCGCTTCTCAGAGGCGGTGACGGGGTTCGAGAAGGAGGACGTGACCGTAGGCAACGGATCGGTGACGGCATTTTCCGGTTCTGAGATGCACTACACGGCCACGATCAAGCCGGAGTCGAGTGGGACGGTGACGGTGGATGTGGCCGCGGACGTCGCCGAGGACGCGGTCGGCCACGGCAACCTGGCGGCAGACCAATATTCGGTAAGCGTGGAGTTGGAACGCCCCTCGGCCGCCATCAGCGGTCCAACCGGTGAACAAACGGGCCCGTTCAACGTGGCGATCACCTTCTCGAAGCCGGTGACGGGATTCGAGCAGAAAGAAGTGATGGTGCGCAACGGCAGGGTGGTTCGGTTTGGTGGTGGTGGGAATCGCTACAGGGCCACCATAGCGCCGGAGTCGATCGGGACGGTGACGGTGGATGTCGCTGAGAACGTGGCCTTCGATGCAGGGGGTAGGGGCAACCTGGCGGCGGACCAGTATTCCGTGCGGGTGGTTGTGTATCGACCGACAACACAAATCACAGGCCCGACCGATGTTCAGACCGGTCCGTTTGATGTGTGGTTCCGTTTCTCGGAGCCGGTGACGGAGTTCGAGCAGGGGGACGTGACGGTCGGCAACGGCGCCGTTACGGCGTTTTCCGGTTCGGCGGCGAACTACACGGCCACCATAGAGCCGGAGTCGAGCGGCACGGTGACCGTGGACGTGGCTGCGTTTGTGGCCTTCAGTGCCGAGGGTAACGGCAACCTGGCGGCGGACCAGTATTCGGTGGAGGTTGGCTATCTCCAACCAAAATTTACCATTGCCGATGCGCGCGCAGACGAGGGCGACGCGATTGCCTTCACGGTGACGCTGAACGGAGACGGGGCGGACAGGCTGACGGTGGTGCCGGAGTTCATCGACGGGACGGCGACGTTAGGCGTGGACTACGACCCGAGCGGGCAGGCGCTCGAATTCTCGGGGGGAGGGGGAGAGACGCGGTCCTTCACGGTGGCGACCGTTGAGGACGCGGTGATCGAGACCGACGAAACCTTTACCGTGAGGCTGGAAGTCATCCCTGCACAGGACAACGTGATCGCGACCGACACCGCGACGGGCACGATCACCGACGACGACAGCGCGGCGGTGACCATTGCCGACGCCTCGGCCAACGAAGGAGGCGCGCTCACCTTCACGGTGACGCTGGACAACGCGGTGTCGGGCGGGCTGACGGTGACGCCCAGCTTCACCGACGGAACGGCCACGAAGGGGACGGACTACACGGAGAATACGGCGGCGCTCACCTTCACCGGGACGGCGGGGGAGACCAGGACTTTCACGGTCTCCACCACCGAAGACACGGTGGTGGAAGCCGACGAGATCTTCACGGTGAGCCTGGCTGTCTCCAACCCCTCGGTGATGGCGACGGACACGGCGACCGGCACGATCACCGAGGACGACAGCGCGGCGGTGACGATTGCCGACGCGAGCGGAGAAGAGGGCGATTCCCTGACCTTCACCGTGACGCTGGACCAGGCGGTGTCGGGCGGGCTGACGGTAACGCCGAGGTTTACTGACGTGACGGCCACCGAGGGGACCGACTACCAAGAGAACACGGCGGCGCTCACCTTCACCGGCGCCTCGGGCGAGCGGCAGACCTTCACGGTGGCGACGATCGAGGATGCGGTGGCGGAAGCCTCCGAGAGCTTCACCGTGAGCCTGGCCGTCTCCGGGACGCCGGCGAGGGTGACGACGACCGACACCGCGACGGGGACGATCGCGGACGACGACAGCGCGACGGTGACCATTGCCGACGGCTCGGCCACCGAGGGGGACGCAATCACCTTTAGGCTGACTTTGGACGAGGCGGTGGAGGGTGGCCTGACGGTGACGCCCAACTTCACCGACGTGACGGCCACCGAGAGGGCCGACTACACGGAGAACACGGCAGCGCTCACCTTCACGGGAAAGGCGGGCGAGACGCGGACCTTCACGGTGGCGACCATTGAGGACACGGCGGCGGAGGCAGATGAGACCTTCGCGGTGAGGCTGTCCGTTTCCGGGACCTCGGCCGCGGTGACGGCGGCCTACACGGCGGCGAACGCGGCGACGGGGACGATCATCGATAACGACAGCGCCGCGGTGACGATTGCTGACGCGGTGGCCGGCGAGGGCTACGCGCCCACCTTCACGGTGAGGCTGAACAAAGCGGTGTCGGGTGGGCTGACGGTGACGCCGGGCTTCAAGGACGGGACGGCCACCAAGGGCGCCGACTACACGGAGAACAGGGCGGCGCTCAGCTTTGCGGGGACGGTGGACGAGACGCGGTCCTTCGCGGTTCCCACCATCGAGGACACGGACGTCGAGACGGACGAGACGTTCACGGTGAGCCTGAAGGTCTCCGGGACGGGGACGACGGTGGAGGCGGACGACACGGCCACAGGCACGATTCTCGACGACGACCTCGCAACCGTGACGATTGCCGATGCTTCGGCCAACGAGGGGGACGAGATCACCTTCACGGTGAGGCTGGACAACGCGGTGTCGGGCGGGCTGACGGTGACGCCCAGCTTCAGCAGCGGAACGGCCACGGAGGGGACCGACTACACGGAGAACACGGCAGAGCTGACGTTCACGGGGACGACCGGGGAAACGAAGACCTTCACGGTGCCGACGGTCGAGGACGCGGTGGCGGAGCCGGACGAGACCTTCACTGTGAGCCTGAGTGTTTCCGGAACGTCGGCTGCGGTGGTGGCGACGGACATGGCAACGGGGACGATCGACGACGACGACAGCGCGGCGGTGACGATTGAGAACGCCTCGGCCGCCGAAGGGGATGCGATCACCTTCACGGTGACGCTGGACAAGGCGGTGTCGGGGGGTCTGAAGGTGACGCCGACCTTCACCAACGGCACGGCTATCGGGGGGACCGACTACACCGACAACACCTCCGTGCTGACCTTCACCGGCACCGCTTGGGAAACGAAGACGTTCACGGTGTCGACGGCCGAGGACGCGGTCGTAGAGACAAACGAGACCTTCACGGTGGGTCTGACGGTATCGGGGACCTCGGCGTCGGTGACGGCGACCGACACGGCCACGGGAACGATCACCGATGACGACAGCACGGCGGTGACGATCGCCGACGCCTCGGCCAACGAGGGCGATTCGCTCAGCTTCACGGTGACATTGGACAAGGCGGTGGCGGGGGGCTTGAAGGTGACGCCGGGCTTCACCGACGTGACGGCCACCAAGAGCACCGACTACACGGAGAACACGGCGGTCCTCACGTTCGCGGGGACGGCCGGAGAGACCAAGACTTTCACGGTGTCGACCAGCGAGGACACGGTGGTGGAGACAAATGAGACCTTCACGGTCGGTCTGACGGTATCGGGGACCTCGGCGTCGGTGACGGCGACCGACACGGCGACCGGCACGATCACCGACGACGACAGCGCCGCGGTGACGGTGAATGACGCCTCGGCCAACGAAGGGGATGCGCTCAGCTTCACGGTGACGCTGGACAAGGCGGTGGCGGGGGGGCTGAAGGTGACGCCAAGCTTCACCGACGTGACGGCCACCGAGGGGACGGACTACACCGAGAACACCTCCGCGCTCACCTTTAACGGCACGGCGGGAGAGACGAAGACGTTCACGGTGCCGACGGCCGAAGACACGGTGGTGGAGCCGGACGAGACCTTCACGGTGGGTCTGACGGCGTCTGGGACCTCGGTGACGGTGACGGCGAGTGACACGGGGACGGGAACGATCACCAACGACGACAGCGCGGTGGTGACGATCGCGGACGCCTCGGCCAGTGAGGGAGACGCGCTCAGCTTCACGGTGACGTTGGACAAGGCGGTGGCGGGGGGGCTGAAGGTGACGCCGGGCTTCACCGACGTGACGGCGACCGAGGGGACCGACTATACGGAGGACACGGCAGAGCTCACGTTCACGGGGACCGCAGGCGAGACCAAGAGCTTCACGGTGCCGACCACCGAAGACACGGTGGTGGAGCCGGACGAGACCTTCACGGTGGGTCTGACGCTGTCGGGGACGACTTTGACGGTGACGGCGACCGACACGGCGGTGGGAACGATCACCAACGACGACGGCAGCGCGGCGGTGACGATTGCCAACGCAAGCGCGGAAGAGGGCGATGCCCTGACCTTCACAGTGACGCTGGACAAGGCGGTGGCGGGGGGGCTGAAGGTAACGCCGGGCTTCACCGACGTGACGGCGACGAAGGGGACCGACTACACGGAGAACACGGCGGCGCTGACGTTCACGGGGACGGCGGGAGAGACGAAGACCTTTACGGTGTCGACGGCCGAGGACACGGTGGTGGAGCCGGACGAGACCTTCACGGTAGGCCTGGCAGTGTCGGGGACGACTTTGACGGTGACGGCGACGGGCACGGCGACAGGCACGATCACCAACGACGACGGCAGCGCAACGGTGACGATTGCGAACGCATCGGCTGCCGAGGGGGATGCGCTCAGCTTCACGGTGACCTTGGACAAGGCGGTGGCGGGTGGGCTGAAGGTGACGCCGGGTTACAGCGACGTGACGGCGACCGAGGGGACGGACTACACGGAGAACACGGCGGCGCTGACGTTCGCGGGGACGGCGGGAGAGACGAAGACGTTCACGGTGCCGACGGCCGAAGACACGGTGGTGGAGCCGGACGAGACCTTCACGGTGGGCCTGGCAGTGTCGGGGACGACTTTGACGGTGACGGCGACGGACACGGCGGTGGGAACGATCACCAACGACGACAGCGCGGCGGTGACGATCGCGGACGCCTCGGCCAGTGAGGGAGACACGCTCAGCTTCACGGTGACCTTGGACAAGGCGGTGGCGGGCGGGCTGAAGGTAACGCCGGGCTTCACCGACGTGACGGCGACCAAGGGGACCGACTACACGGAGAACACGGCAGAGCTCACGTTCACGGGGACCGCAGGCGAGACCAAGAGCTTCACGGTGCCGACCACCGAGGACACGGTGGTGGAGCCGGACGAGACCTTCACGGTGGGTCTGACGCTGTCGGGGACGACTTTGACGGTGACGGCGACCGACACGGCGGTGGGAACGATCACCAACGACGACAGCGCGGCGGTGACGATTGCGGATGCCTCGGCCAGTGAGGGAGACACGCTCAGCTTCACGGTGACGCTGGACAAGGCGGTGGCGGGTGGGCTGAAGGTGACACCGGGCTTCACCGACGTGACGGCGACGAAGGGGACCGACTACACGGAGAACACGGCGGCGGTGACGTTCACGGGGACGGCGGGGGAGACGAAGAGCTTCACGGTAGTGACGGCGGAGGACACGGATGTCGAGCCGGCCGAGACCTTTACGGTGGGGCTGACGGTATCGGGGACCTCGGCGACGGTGACGGCAACGGACACGGGGACGGGGACGATCACCGACGACGACAGCGCGGTGGTGACCATCGCCGATGCCTCGGCCAGTGAGGGTGACGTAATCAGATTCACGGTGACGCTGGACGAGGCAGTGGCGGGTGGGCTGAAGGTGACGCCGGGTTACACCGACGTGACGGCCACCAAGGGGACGGACTACACGGAGAACACGGCAGCGCTGACGTTCACGGGGACGGCGGGAGAGACGAAGACCTTTACGGTGTCGACGGCCGAGGACACGGTGGTGGAGCCGGACGAGACCTTCACGGTCGGCCTGGCAGTGTCGGGGACGACTTTGACGGTGACGGCGACGGGCACGGCGACGGGCACGATCACCAACGACGACAGCGCGGCGGTGACGATTGCGGATGCCTCGGCCAGTGAGGGAGACACGCTCAGCTTCACGGTGACGCTGGACAAGGCGGTGGCGGGTGGGCTGAAGGTGACACCGGGCTTCACCGACGTGACGGCGACGAAGGGGACCGACTACACGGAGAACACGGCCGTTCTCACCTTCACCGGCACGGCGGGAGAGACGAAGACGTTCACGGTGTCGACGGCCGAGGACACGATGGTGGAGCCGGACGAGACCTTCACGGTGGGCCTGACGGCGTCTGGGACCTCGGTGACGGTGACGGCGACGGGCACGGCGTCTGGGACGATCACGGACGACGATAGCGCGGCGGTGACGATTGGCAATGCAAGCGCAGAAGAGGGCGGTGCCCTGACCTTCACGGTGACGCTGGACGAGGCAGTGGCGGGTGGGCTGAAGGTGACGCCGGGTTACACCGATGTGACGGCCACCAAGGGGACGGACTACACGGAGAACACGGCAGCGCTGACGTTCACGGGGACGGCGGGAGAGACGAAGACCTTTACGGTGTCGACGGCCGAGGACACGGTGGTGGAGCCGGACGAGACCTTCACGGTCGGCCTGGCAGTGTCGGGGACGACTTTGACGGTGACGGCGACGGGCACGGCGACAGGCACGATCACCAACGACGACGGCAGCGCAACGGTGACGATTGCGAACGCATCGGCTGCCGAGGGGGATGCGCTCAGCTTCACGGTGACGCTGGACAAGGCGGTGGCGGGTGGGCTGAAGGTGACACCGGGCTTCACCGACGTGACGGCGACGAAGGGGACCGACTACACGGAGAACACGGCCGTTCTCACCTTCACCGGCACGGCGGGAGAGACGAAGACGTTCACGGTGTTGACGGCCGAGGACACGATGGTGGAGCCGGACGAGACCTTCACGGTGGGCCTGACGGCGTCTGGGACCTCGGTGACGGTGACGGCGACGGACACGGCGGCGGGGACGATCACGGACGACGACAGCGCGGCGGTGACGATTGCCAATGCAAGCGCAGAAGAGGGCGGTGCCCTGACCTTCACAGTGACGCTGGACCAGGCAGTGGCCGGGGGGCTGAAGGTGACGCCGAGTTACGTTGACGTGACGGCGACGAAGGGAACCGACTACACGGAGAACACGGCAGAACTCACGTTCACGGGGACCGCAGGCGAGACCAAGAGCTTCACGGTGCCGACCACCGAGGACACGGTGGTGGAGCCGGACGAGACCTTCACGGTGGGTCTGACGCTGTCGGGGACGACTTTGACGGTGACGGCGACGGGCACGGCGACGGGCACGATCACCAACGACGACGGCAGCGCGGCGGTGACGATTGCCAACGCAAGCGCGGAAGAGGGCGATGCCCTGACCTTCACAGTGACACTGGACAAGGCGGTGGCAGGGGGTCTGAAGGTGACGCCGGGTTACACCGACGTGACGGCGACGAAGGGGACGGACTACACGGAGAACACGGCGGCGCTGACGTTCACGGGGACGGCGGGAGAGAGGAAGACGTTCACGGTGTCGACGGCCGAGGACGCGGTGGTGGAGCCGGACGAGACCTTCACGGTGGGCCTGACGGCGTCTGGGACCTCGGTGACGGTGACGGCGACGGACACGGCGGCGGGGACGGTCACGGACGACGACAGCGCGGCGGTGACGATCGCCAATGCAAGCGCAGAAGAGGGCGGTGCCCTGACCTTCACAGTGACGCTGGACCAGGCAGTGGCCGGGGGGCTGACGGTGGCGCCGAGTTACGTTGACGTGACGGCGACGAAGGGGACCGACTACACGGAGAACACGGCAGAGCTCACGTTCACGGGGACCGCAGGCGAGACCAAGAGCTTCACGGTGTCGACGGCCGAGGACACGGTGGTGGAGCCGGACGAGACCTTCACGGTGGGTCTGACGCTGTCGGGGACGACTTTGACGGTAACGGCGACGGGCACGGCGACGGGCACGATCACCAACGACGACGGCAGCGCAACGGTGACGATTGCCAACGCAAGCGCGGAAGAGGGCGATTCCCTGACCTTCACGGTGACGCTGGACAAGGCGGTGGCCGGGGGGCTGAAGGTAACGCCTGATTTCACCGACGTGACGGCGACGAAGGGGACGGACTACACGGAGAACACGGCGGCGCTGACGTTCACGGGGACGGCGGGAGAGACCAAGACCTTCACGGTGTCGACGGCCGAAGACACGGTGGTGGAGCCGGACGAGACCTTCACGGTGGGCCTGACGGCATCTGGGACCTCGGCGACGGTGACGGCAACGGACACGGGGACGGGGACGATCACCGACGACGACAGCGCGGCGGTGACGATTGCAAACGCCTCGGCCAACGAGGGGGAGGCCCTGACCTTCACGGTGACGCTGGACAAGGCGGTGGCGGGGGGTCTGAAGGTAACGCCTGCTTTCACCGACGTGACGGCCACGAAGGGGACGGACTACACGGAGAACACGGCGGCGCTGACGTTCACGGGGACGGCGGGAGAGACCAAGACCTTCACGGTGTCGACGGCCGAAGACACGGTGGTGGAGTCGCACGAGACCTTCACGGTGGGTCTCACCGTCTCCGGGACTTCGGCTTCGGTGACGGCGACCGACACGGGGACGGGGACGATCACCGACGACGACAGCGCGGCGGTGACCATCGCCGATGCTTCGGCCAGTGAGGGTGACGCAATCAGCTTCACGGTGACGCTGGACCAGGCGGTGGCGGGGGGCCTGAAGGTGACGCCTGCTTTCACCGACGTGACGGCCACGAAGGGGACGGACTACACGGAGAACACGGCAGCGCTGACGTTCACGGGGACGGCGGGAGAGACGAAGACCTTTACGGTGTCGACGGCCGAGGACACGGTGGTGGAGCCGGACGAGACCTTCACGGTGGGCCTGACGCTGTCGGGGACGACTTTGACGGTGACGGCGACGGGCACGGCGACAGGCACGATCACCAACGACGACGGCAGCGCAACGGTGACGATTGCGAACGCATCGGCTGCCGAGGGGGATGCGCTCAGCTTCACGGTGACCTTGGACAAGGCGGTGGCGGGTGGCCTGAAGGTGACGCCTGCTTTCACCGACGTGACGGCCACGAAGGGGACCGACTATACGGAGAACACCGCCGTTCTCACCTTTACCGGCACGGCGGGAGAGACCAAGACCTTTACGGTGTCGACGGCCGAGGACACGGTGGTGGAGCCGGACGAGACCTTCACGGTGGGCCTGACGGCGTCTGGGACCTCGGTGACGGTGACGGCGACCGACACGGCCATCGGCACGATCGCCAACGACGATAGCGCGGTAGTGACGATTGCCAATGCAAGCGCGGAAGAGGGAGATGCGCTCAGCTTCACGGTGACGTTGGACAAGGCGGTGGCAGGGGGTCTGAAGGTGACGCCTGATTTCACCGACGTGACGGCCACGAAGGGGACGGACTACACGGAGAACACGGCGGCGCTGACGTTCACGGGGACGGCGGGGGAGACGAAGACCTTTACGGTGTCGACGGCGGAGGACACGGATGTCGAGCCGGCCGAGACCTTTACGGTGGGGCTGACGGTATCGGGGACCTCGGCGACGGTGACGGCAACGGACACGGGGACGGGGACGATCACCGACAACGACAGCTCGGCGGTGACGATTGCGAACGCCTCGGCCAACGAGGGGGAGGCCCTGACCTTCACGGTGACGCTGGACAAGGCGGTGGCGGGTGGTCTGAAGGTGACGCCTGATTTCACCGACGTGACGGCGACGAAGGGGACCGACTACACGGAGAACACGGCGGCGCTGACGTTCACGGGGACGGCGGGGGAGACGAAGAGCTTCACGGTAGTGACGGCGGAGGACACGGATGTCGAGCCGGCCGAGACCCTTACGGTGGGGCTGACGGTATCGGGGACTTCGGCGACGGTGACGGCAACGGACACGGGGACGGGGACAATCACCGACGACGACAGCGCGGCGGTGACGATTGCCAATGCAAGCGCAGAAGAGGGCGGTGCCCTGACCTTCACGGTGACGCTGGACAAGGCGGTGGCGGGGGGTCTGAAGGTGACGCCGGGCTTCACCGACGTGACGGCCACCGAGGGGACCGACTACACCGAGAACACCTCCGTGCTGACCTTCACGGGGACGGCGGGAGAGACCAAGACCTTCACGGTGTCGACGGCCGAGGACACGGTGGTGGAGCCGGCACGGTGTCGTGTCGGGGACGAAGACACGGTGGTGGAGTCGCACGAGACCTTCACGGTGGGTCTCACCGTCTCCGGGACTTCGGCTTCGGTGACGGCGACCGACACGGGGACGGGGACGATCACCGACGACGACAGCGCGGCGGTGACCATCGCCGATGCTTCGGCCAGTGAGGGTGACGCAATCAGCTTCACGGTGACGCTGGACAAGGCGGTGGCGGGTGGGCTGAAGGTGACGCCGGATTACACCGACGTGACGGCCACCAAGGGGACGGACTACACGGAGAACACGGCAGCGCTGACGTTCACGGGGACGGCGGGAGAGACGAAGACCTTTACGGTGTCGACGGCCGAGGACACGGTGGTGGAGCCGGACGAGACCTTCACGGTAGGCCTGGCAGTGTCGGGGACGACGCTTTGACGGTGACGGCGACGGGCACGGCGACAGGCACGATCACCAACGACGACGGCAGCGCAACGGTGACGATTGCGAACGCATCGGCTGCCGAGGGGGATGCGCTCAGCTTCACGGTGACCTTGGACAAGGCGGTGGCGGGTGGGCTGAAGGTGACGCCGGGTTACAGCGACGTGACGGCGACGAAGGGGACCGACTACACGGAGAACACGGCGGCGCTGACGTTCAGGGGGACGGCGGGAGAGACCAAGACCTTCACGGTGTCGACGGCCGAAGACACGGTGGTGGAGCCGGACGAGACCTTCACGGTGGGCCTGGCAGTGTCGGGGACGACTTTGACGGTGACGGCGACGGACACGGCGGTGGGAACGATCACCAACGACGACAGCGCGGAGGTGACGATCGCGGACGCCTCGGCCAGTGAGGGAGACACGCTCAGCTTCACGGTGACGCTGGACAAGGCGGTGGCGGGCGGGCTGGGCGCCGGGCTTCACCGAAGGTGACGCCGGGCTTCAACGTGACGGCGACCGAGGGGACCGACTACACGGAGAACACGGCAGAGCTCACGTTCGCGGGGACCGCAGGCGAGACCAAGAGCTTCACGGTGCCGACCACCGAGGACACGGTGGTGGAGCCGGACGAGACCTTCACGGTGGGTCTGACGCTGTCGGGGACGACTTTGACGGTGACGGCGACGGGCACGGCGACAGGCACGATCACCAACGACGACGGCAGCGCAACGGTGACGATTGCCAACGCAAGCGCGGAAGAGGGCGATGCCCTGACCTTCACGGTGACACTGGACAAGGCGGTGGCGGGCGGGCTGAAAGTGACGCCGGGTTACACCGACGTGACGGCGACGAAGGGGACCGACTACACGGAGAACACGGCGGCGCTGACGTTCACGGGGACGGCGGGTGAGACGCAGAGCTTCACGGTGGCGACGATTGAGGATGATGACATCGAGGGAGACGAAACGTTCACGGTGAGTCTGGCTGTCCCCGGGGCGACGGCGACGGCGACGGCGACGGGGACGATCACCGACGACCATAACCCTGAGAGCATCGTTCTGTCGGCAGTGACGGTGGCCGATGCGACGGCGAACGAAGGGGATTCGATCACGTTTACGGTGACGTTGGACAAGGGAGTGAACGGGGGCCTGACGGTGACGCCGAGCTTCACCGACGTGACGGCCACCAAGGGGACGGACTACACGGAGAACACGGCGGCGCTCACTTTCGCCGGCACCACGGGTGAGCAAAAGAGCTTCACGGTGGCGACGACGGGGGACGCGGTAGTGGAATCCGCCGAGACCTTCACCGTGAGTCTGGCTGTCGCCGGCACGTCGACGATAGTGAGGGCGACGGACACGGCGGTGGGAACGATCACCAACGACGACAGTGCGGCGGTGACGATTGCGGATGCCTCGGCCAGTGAGGGAGACACGCTCAGCTTCACGGTGACGCTGGACAAGGCGGTGGCCGGGGGGCTGAAGGTAACGCCGGGCTTCACCGACGTGACGGCGACCGAGGGGACCGACTACACGGAGAACACGGCAGAGCTCACGTTCACGGGGACCGCAGGCGAGACCAAGAGCTTCACGGTGCCGACCACCGAGGACACGGTGGTGGAGACGGACGAGACCTTCACGGTGGGTCTGACGCTGTCGGGGACGACTTTGACGGTGAGGGCGACGGACACGGCGGTGGGAACGATCACCAACGACGACAGCGCGGAGGTGACGATCGCGGACGCCTCGGCCAGTGAGGGAGACGCGCTCAGCTTCACGGTGACGTTGGACAAGGCGGTGGCGGGCGGGCTGAAGGTGACGCCGGGCTTCACCGACGTGACGGCGACGAAGGGGACCGACTACACGGAGAACACGGCAGAGCTCACGTTCACGGGGACCGCAGGCGAGACCAAGAGCTTCACGGTGCCGACCACCGAGGACACGGTGGTGGAGACGGACGAGACCTTCACGGTGGATCTGACGCTGTCGGGGACGACTTTGACGGTGACGGCGACCGACGACAGCGCGGAGGTGACGATCGCGGACGCCTCGGCCAGTGAGGGAGACACGGCGGTGGGAACGATCACCAACGACGACGGCAGCGCGGCGGTGACGATTGCCAACGCAAGCGCGGAAGAGGGCGATGCCCTGACCTTCACAGTGACACTGGACAAGGCGGTGGCCGGGGGGCTGACGGTGACGCCGGGTTACGTTGACGTGACGGCGACGAAGGGGACCGACTACACGGAGAACACGGCGGCGCTGACGTTCACGGGGACGGCGGGAGAGACGAAGACCTTTACGGTGTCGACGGCCGAGGACACGGTGGTGGAGCCGGACGAGACCTTCACGGTAGGCCTGGCAGTGTCGGGGACGACTTTGACGGCGACGGCGACGGGCACGGCGACAGGCACGATCACCAACGACGACGGCAGCGCAACGGTGACGATTGCCAACGCAAGCGCGGAAGAGGGCGATGCCCTGACCTTCACGGTGACGCTGGACAAGGCGGTGGCGGGTGGGCTGAAGGTGACGCCGGACTTCACCGACGTGACGGCGACCGAGGGGACCGACTACACGGAGAACACGGCGGCGCTGACGTTCACGGGGACGGCGGGAGAGACGAAGACCTTTACGGTGTCGACGGCCGAGGACACGGTGGTGGAGCCGGACGAGACCTTCACGGTAGGCCTGGCAGTGTCGGGGACGACTTTGACGGTGACGGCGAGTGACACGGGGACGGGGACGATCACCAACGACGACAGTGCGGCGGTGACGATTGCGGATGCCTCGGCCAGTGAGGGAGACACGCTCAGCTTCACGGTGACGCTGGACAAGGCGGTGGCCGGGGGGCTGAAGGTAACGCCGGGCTTCACCGACGTGACGGCGACGAAGGGGACCGACTACACGGAGAACACGGCAGCGCTGACGTTCACGGGGACGGCGGGAGAGACCAAGACCTTCACGGTGTCGACGGCCGAAGACACGGTGGTGGAGACGGACGAGACCTTCACGGTGGGTCTGACGATGTCTGGGGCCGGTGACGGTGACGGTGACGGCGACGGACACGGCGGTGGGAACGATCACCAACGACGACAGCGCGGAGGTGACGATCGCGGACGCCTCGGCCAGTGAGGGAGACACGCTCAGCTTCACGGTGACGCTGGACAAGGCGGTGGCGGGCGGGCTGAAGGTGACGCCGGGCTTCACCGACGTGACGGCGACCGAGGGGACCGACTACACGGAGAACACGGCAGAGCTCACGTTCACGGGGACCGCAGGCGAGACCAAGAGCTTCACGGTGCCGACCACCGAGGACACGGTGGTGGAGACGGACGAGACCTTCACGGTGGGTCTGACGATTTCTGGGGCCTCGGTGACGGTGACGGCGACGGACACGGCGGTGGGAACGATCACCAACGACGACAGCGCGGAGGTGACGATCGCGGACGCCTCGGCCAGTGAGGGAGACGCGCTCAGCTTCACGGTGACGCTGGACAAGGCGGTGGCGGGCGGGCTGAAAGTGACGCCGGGTTACACCGACGTGACGGCCACCGAGGGGACGGACTACACGGAGAACACCTCCGAGCTCACCTTCACCGGCACGGCTGGAGAGACCAAGACGTTCACCGTCTCCACGACACAGGACACGAACGTCGAGCCGGCCGAGACGTTCACGGTGGGTTTGACGGTCTCGGGGACCACGGTGACGGTGACGGCGACCGGCACGGGGACGGGGACGATCAACGACGACGACCATTCGGCGGTGACGGTTGCAGACGCCTCGGCCAACGAGGGGGATGCGCTCAGCTTTACGGTGACGCTGGGCAAGGCGGTGGCCGGCGGCCTGAAGGTGACGCCGGACTTCACCGACGTGACGGCCACCGAGGGGACGGACTACACGGAGAACACTTCCGAGCTCACCTTCGCCGGCACGGCTGGAGAGACCAAGACGTTCACCGTCTCCACGACACAGGACACGAACGTCGAGCCGGCCGAGACCTTTACGGTGGGTTTGACGGTCTCGGGGACCACGGCGACGGTGACGGCGACCGACACCGGGACAGGGACGATCAACGACGACGACCATTCGGCGGTGACGGTTGCAGACGCCTCGGCCAACGAGGGGGATGCGCTCAGCTTTACGGTGACGCTGGGCAAGGCGGTGGCCGGCGGCCTGAAGGTGACGCCGGACTTCACCGACGTGACGGCCACCGAGGGGACGGACTACACGGAGAACACTTCCGAGCTCACCTTCGCCGGCACGGCTGGAGAGACCAGGACGTTCACGGTGGCCACCGCTGAGGATGCGGTGGCAGAAGCCGCTGAGACCTTCAGGGTGGGCCTGGCGGTGTCGGGGACCACCGCGACGGTGACGGCGACCGACACGGCCACCGGCACCATCACCGACGACGACCATTCGGCCGTGACGGTGGCCGACGCCTCGGCCAACGAAGGAGATGCGATCAGCTTCACGGTGACCCTGGACAAAGCGGTGTCGGGCGGGCTGACGGTGACGCCGAGCTACGTGGACGGGACGGCGACGTCCGGGACGGATTACACAAAGAACACGGCGGTGCTCACGTTCACGGGGAGGGCTGGGGAGGCCAAGACGTTCACGGTGTCGACGACCGAGGACGCGGTGGCGGAGACGAACGAGACGTTCACGGTGGAACTGACGGTGTCGGGGACATCGGCTTCGGTGGCGGCGACGGACACGGCGACGGGGACGATCACCGACGACGATAGAGCTGTGGTGACGATCGGGGACGCCGCGGAGGCCGAAGGAAATGCGCTCCACTTCACGGTGACGTTGGACAAGGCGGTGGCCGGCGGCCTGGAGGTGACGCCGGGCTACACGGACATAACGGCGACGTCCGGGACGGACTATACGGAGAACACGGCCGTGCTGACTTTCGCCGGCAATGCGGGTGAGACGAAAACCTTCACGGTCTCCACCATCGAGGACACGTTGGAGGAGTCGAGCGAGACCTTCACGGTGAGCCTGACGGTTTCGGGGACATCGGTGACGGTGACGGCGACGGACACGGCGACGGGAAAGATCGTCGAGGCTTACTCCGACCCGCCGGATGACAGGAATAACCTCATAGTGGTCTTGAAGAGGGCCGTGACGATCACCGATGTGAGCGGGGAAGAGGGCGATTCCCTGAACTTCACGGTGACGTTGGACGAGGATGTGGCGGGGGGTCTGACGGTGACGCCGGGCTTCATCGACGTGACGGCCACAGAGGGGACGGACTACACGGAGAACACGGCGGCGCTCACGTTCACGGGGACGGCGGGCGAGACGCAGACCTTCGCGGTCACTACGACCGAGGATGCGGACGTCGAACCGGATGAGACCTTCACGGTGAGCCTGGCGGTCTCGGGGACGACGGCTTCGGTAACGGCGACGGATACGGCCACCGGCACGATCACCGACGACGACAGCGCTGTTGTGACGATTGCCGATGCGAGCGCGGAAGAGGGAGATGTTCTGACCTTCACAGTAACGCTGGACCAGGCGGTCGCCGGGGGTCTGACGGTGACGCCCAGCTTCACCGACGGGACGGCCACCTCCGGGACGGACTACACGGAGAACACCGCGTCGCTCAGCTTCACCGGCGCCGCAGGCGAGACGCAGACGTTCACGGTGGCGACGATCGAGGATGAGGAGGCGGAAGCCGACGAGACCTTCACGGTGAGCCTGGCGGTCTCCGGGACGGCGGCTTCGGTGACGGCGGCGGACACGGCGACGGGGACGATCACCGACGGCGGGACCGGGGTGGACCGGCCGGCGGTGACCCTGAGTGGTCCGTCGGAGGTTCAGACCGGATCGTTCGACGTGGCGATCACGTTTTCCGAAACGGTGACGGGATTCGAGGAGGGAGAGGTGACGGTGGGCAACGGTTCGGTGATGTCGTTCTCCGGATCGGGCTCTCAGTACACGGCGACGATCCGGCCCGTGTCCAGCGAGACCGTGACGGTGGACGTGGCCGAGAACGTGGCCGAGGACAAGGACGGAAACGGCAACACGGCGGCGGATCAGTATTCGGTGGAGGTGGACTTGTCCGCCTCGCCCGGTGATTACGAGGTGCTGTCGCTTTCCGTGGATCCGGAGCGGGTGGCCGAGGACGCCGGTCCGACGACGGTTACTGTCACGGCGGCCCTTTCCCGGGTCTTCTCGACCGACAGTAGGGTCGCCGTACAGGTGAGGAGCGGAACGGCGACGGCGGGCTCCGACTTCCAGGCGGTGAACGACTTCCACATCATCGTCCCGGCGGACCAGAGAGCCGGCGCCGCGACCTTCACTCTGACGCCGGTCCGGGACGACGTGCAGGAGGCGGACGAAACGGTTCTGGTCCGTGGGAACTCCGGCGGTTTCAACGCGGCGTCGGCGGAATTGCTGATCGTGGACAACACCGACCCCAGTTTTGACGACGTCCTTCAAATTCGGGACGTCGCCGAGAACACTCCTTCCGGGGAGGCCATCGGAGATCCGGTCGACGCGCACGACGTGGACGGAGATGAGCTGAAGTACGGGCTGTTGGGCCGCAACGCCGACTTCTTTGCCATCGACGAGAGCAGCGGTCAACTGCTGACCCGGGAGCCATTGGATTACGAGGACGTCTCGTCGTACCGGGTGACCCTCGGCGTGTGGGACGTTAAGAAGTTCCTCCGCCAGGACGACCCGGAGCCGGACGACAAGGTGCAGGTGCTCATCAGGGTGACGGACGAGGACGAGCCCCCGGCGGCCCCTGACGCTCCGACCGTGTTGCGGATGTCGCAGGCGACGACCCTGGAAGTCGCCTGGGTGGCTCCGGAAAACGGCGGCCGCCCGCCCATCACCGACTACGATCTGCAGTATCGACCGGTGGGAAGCGACGATCCCTTCCGTGACGCCGCCTACGACGGCACGGACACGAACGCGAGAATCCCGGGGGTTGCCGCGGGGGTCCTCTGCGAGGTCCGGGTGCGGGCCACCAACGACGAGGGGACGGGGGACTGGTCCGAGCCGGGCCGGGAGGAGCGCGGAAACAACGTCCCGGTGGCAAAGGACGACGTCATCCGGGTCACTCGAGGCCGGACGGCAAACTCCCTGTTCAGGGACGGAAGCAGCGCGCTTCGAAGCGGATGGGAGGAGTCCATCCCGGACGGATTCACGCTGGGGCTGTTGCAGGATTACCTGGAAAGGGAGCGGTCATCGGAATTGGCGGGTTCGACGGAGATGGGTTTGACCACGGTTCTGGCCAACGACAGCGACGTGGAGGATGAAATCTGGCAGTTGGAGGCGGAACTGGTGGCCGCGCCGAACCACGGCGACTTGAAATTGAATTCCGACGGCACCTTCAGCTACCGCCACAACGGAGGGCCGGCGTCGGAGGATTCCTTCATCTACCGGATCAGGGACAGCGAAGGCGCCTACAGCAACCACGCCACGGTGACCATCCGGGTGGTGTCTTCGAATCTGGGACCGGTGGCCGTCGGGACGATCCCGGACCAGACGCTGCAATTGGGTCAGGATGGAGCGGTGGAGGTCGCCGAGTACTTCAGCGACCCGGACGGAGACCCGCTCAGCTATGAAGTGAAGTCCTGGGATGAGAGGGTGGTGACCGCGACTCTGACGGAGAGCCGGGTCGATCTGAGTCCGGTGCGGCTGTACTTCACCCAAGTGACGGTGACGGCAAGCGACCCCGAAGGCCTGAGCGCGGACCAGGTGTTCCGGGTGATCGTGCAGACGGACACGGTGGACCCGGAACGGATGCTGGAACTGTCGCTGGCCACGTTGGGACGAACCGTGGCGAGCCAGGCGGTGGACGCCATCAGCGGCCGATTCCGGGATTCGGTCCCGGGGTCGCACGCCACCATCGGGGGACAGCGGATGGACCTGGGTTCCGGATCGAATCAGGCGGGCCACGCGGCCAAGGGATTCCAGGGGACTTCCGGATCGACCGGTCCGGGACTGCCGGGGATGGCCGGCCTTGGCGGACCGGGCGGGATGAACGCGACGATAGAGCTCCTGCGGAATCCGGCGGGCGGACCGGGCGTGCCGGTGCTGGAGCCGGTCAACCTGCCGGGCGCGGGCGGCAGATTCGGAGCCGGCGCCTCCGGACTCGGCGGCGTTGACATGTTTTCGAATCGGAACGGAATGAGCGGGAGTTCGTTCCGATGGTCTCCGGAGCCGCAGGATTCGGAAGATCCCCAAGATTCCCCGGATCGAATTTGGACCCTGTGGGGCCAGGGAGTCGGAACCTTCTTTTCGGGACTTTCTCTCAACGACTCCCGGCTGGACGGCCAGGTGGGGGCGGCCTACGTGGGAGCGGACCACAGTTGGGGATCGAAGGTGGTGCTGGGCCTGGCGGTCTCTCACAGCCGGGGGGTATTGAATTACGAGGACGTGGGCGTGGGCGCCGGCGAGTTGGGGGCGAACCTGACCGCGGTGCATCCCTACGTGCATTGGTCGCCGCGCGAGGGAATGGGCCTGTGGGGATTGATGGGCGTGGGTCAGGGATCGGCGGAACTGGAGGCCGGAGACAGTACGACGAAGATGGGAATCGACGTTCGCATGGCGGCGTTCGGCGGACGGAACGAGTTGACCCGTCTGGGCGGAGTCGACTTGGCGCTGAAGGGGGACGCCTTCGCCGTGGGCATCGGCACGGAGGCCGTCGCGGGACTGCGGACGGTGAACGGGGACGCGCGGCGGGTGCGGATGATGTTGGAAGGAAGCAGCGACTTCGCGGTGTCGCCTGACTCCCAGTTGACGCCGAGCCTGGAGCTGGGTGTCCGGCTGGACGGCGGGGACGCCGACACCGGACTGGGAGCCGAGGTGGCCGGAGGCCTGTCCTACATGAACCGCCGGCTGGGGCTGGGCGTGGAGGCTCGTGGCCACGGGCTGCTGGCGCACCAGGCCGGCGACTTCAAGGAGCAGGGCGTGAGTCTGGCGGTGCGGCTGGATCCGGGAGCGGACCGCAAGGGGTGGAGTCTGCAGCTGGCTCCCGTGTGGGGGGCACAGGGCGGCGGCGCCGAGGCCATGTGGCGGGATCAGGCAATGCGGATGGGCGGTTCCGCCGGGGACCGGCGTGAAGAGTTGAGTTGGCGGCCCGAGCGGGCACAGGCAGCCGTGGGCTACGGGTTCGGGGCCTGGCGGGCGCGCAGCGTGTTGGAACCGTTTGCCATGATGTCCCTGGAAGGCCGAGGCTCGCTCCGGATGGGCGGGGGAATGAAACTGGAGATCCCGGGCCTGTCCGATTCTCCGGGCCGGGGGCTGATGGGCCATCGGGACCGCGGGCTGCACCTGGAGATCACCGGCGACTATCGCCCGCCCCGGCGCAGCATGGACCGCGGGCTGTCCTCGGCGGGGACGGCTTCCCCTGACTACCGTATCGGCGCGTCCTTCTTCGTGACCTTCTGAACCGGTACCTCATCCGGACGGCCCCGTCCAAAACCAACTCTCATTGACACCGGTTTCCTGGCCATCCTCCAGGCGGCCGGTGCCGTACCTGGGTTTCCCCGCGGTTCGCCTCCTTCCTGACCAAACGCACAATCAACTGCCCTGGTCACTCGGGCCTGCCGTCGTTCCGGTTGGAGCGATCGGTGGATAGGTGCGTTCTGTCGCCGCCGAGTCCGAATATTCACACAAAAAACACAAATCAAGTTGGAAATAACACTCTGAGTACACGCGCAGATTGTACATTAGGGTGGCTGATCGTGCGTTCCACGACCACGCAAGAAAAAGAAAGCTATATCGAATCAAATTCACAATCCCCTTTCAGAACTGAATGCACGGAATCGGAATGGTTTCCCAGACTCCGGCTCGGAGAAGGCTGATGGACCCGAACGCGGATCCGATGGCGAAAACACGAATATTGATTGTTCAGAACGATGCTGCTGCTGGGCGTTCCCTTGAGGAATGCTTGGAAGAATTGGGCTATGCCGTTTTATCCACGGAGTGTTCCGAGCGGAATGCCATCGAGATGGACTGTGGGTCCCTTCCCGATCTGGTCCTGATCGATCTCGGCGCCGAAGGAGCTGTCGATTGCGTCGAACTGGCCCAACGGATCCGGAGCCGATTCGACGTTCCGGTCGTCTATCTGACGGACGACGTCGAGGGGAGCCGGTTCCAGCGGTCCCAGGCCGCACATCCGTTCGGATATGTGTTGAAACCGTTCGACATACGCCAACTGCATCTGAACATCCAGACCGCCCTTTCCCTTCACGAGCAGAAAAGAAGGCGAAACGGGGCCACCGCCGATCTGCGCCGCCGCCTCCAACTCATGGAGGATATTTTCAACAGCATTGGCGACGGCGTGACTGTCATCGATCGAAATGGCGATTACCTCATGCTTAATGCGAGTGCGAAAAAGACATTCAGACAGTATTCGCCGCCGGGACTTGAACCGGAAAATGTCGAATTGAGTCAACGGCCGAAACAGTACGGTCTCTATCACCTCGACAAGGAAACACACCTGACGGCCGATGAAATGCCGTTCTCGCGTGTACTCCGCGGTGAAGTGGCGAAGGACATCGAGATGTTCGTGCGCACCGAATCGACACCCGACTCCGGCCTGTATTTCAGTGTCACCTCCCGGCCTCTTCAGCTCGGGTCGGATCTCGGAATAGGCGGCGTCACCATATTTCGCGAAATCACCGAGCTCAAACAGGTGGAAGCGAAATTGCGACGAGCGGTCACCAAGCTGGAGGACCAGACTCGTCTTATGGAAGCCGTCTACGAGCAGATGAACGAAGGAGTCTTCGTGGCCGATGTGAATGGCCGCATATTGTTCAGCAATTCCAGTGCCGAGCGGATCTTCGGTATGGACCATACGGGATCGAACATCGACGACTGGTGCAAGGGATTTCAGATGTTTTCTCTGGACAAGAACGCTCCGGTTCCAGCGGGTGAATTCCCGCTCGCCCGCGCCATTCGGGGTGAGGTGGTGGGCGACGTGGAACTGTTCCTGGGCAAAGCGAAGAGCATGGACGGAATGTTCGTTCGAATCAGCGCTTGGCCGTTGCGGTCGGACGACAGCGGCCAGATCTATGGCGGCGTGAGCGTCGTTCACGACGTTACCCGCCGCAGAGAGACGGAACTCGAATTGAGACGATTGGTCAACGACCTGAAAAAACAGACACAGTTGATGGAAGCTGTTCTGGAAAATATGAACGAGGGCGTGGTCGTTGCCGATTCCG
Source organism: Acidobacteriota bacterium (assembly GCA_965116695.1). GTDB lineage: Bacteria > Acidobacteriota > UBA6911 > RPQK01 > JAJDTT01 > JAJDTT01. Next base: position 3,090,373 of record OZ220706.1, on the reverse strand, counting down.
AAGGACATATCCTGCTTTCCAATAGTCAGACGAAACAGATCGTCGGAATAGAGGTGACCGATTCGGTCCCGACCGAGTGGAGTTCAGAATACGGCGTTTTTTTCCCGGACAAAAAAACTTCCGTCCCGTCCGATCGGCTTCCGCTGGCGCGTGCCTTTCAAGGTGAGGTCGTCGAGGAAATGGAACTGTTCCTTCGCAATGAGGGACATCCGGACGGGGTGTACGTCAATGCTTCCGCGTGTCCCCTGTGGACTGATGACACCAGACAGGTCGCGGTCGTCGTCTTTCGTGATGTCACCAAACCTAAACTGGCCGAGATCCGACTGGAAAGTACGATCAACGATCTGAGTCGCCAGACCCAGCTCATGGAAACCGTCTTCGACAGTATCAGTGACGGCGTCGTCGTCGCCGATGCGCAAGGTCGCTTTACTCTGTTCAACCCCGGCGCCGAAAGAATCGTCGGCGTCGGCGGGTTGGAAATTCCGCCCGATCAATGGAGCGATAGTTACGGTCTCTTCTACTCGGATCGGAAGACGCAGATTCCGACCGATCAGCTTCCGCTGGTGCGGGCCATGCACGGCGATGATGTCGACTCCATGGAGGTCTTCGTGCGCAACCCGCAAAGGCCCGAAGGCGTCTACCTCAGCTGCAACGGGCGGCCCCTGACAAAGAATGTGGAGGGGCACGGCGGTGGCGTGGTCGTGTTTCAAAACATCACCGAGCGAAAATCGGCGGAACTTCAGTTGGAACAGACCATGAGAAAACTGCGAGAGCAGAATGAACTGGTGGAAACTGCATTCAACAGCATCAGTGACGGCATCGTCGTTGCCGATGCAGATGGGAAATTCCTATACGTGAATCCGGCCGCCGAGGCAATCGTCGGCATGGGGGCGACCGATACGTCCCCCCGCGATTGGCCGGACACCTACGGGACTTTCTATCCGGATCGGGAGACCCCGGTGAAGTCTGAGGATCTGCCCCTGATGCGCGCCATATTCGACGGGGTATCCACCGACGAAGAAGATCTGTTCATACGCAACAGTAAGCGGCCGAAAGGGGTTTCGATTCGCGTGAGCGGGCGTCCGCTCCTCAACCAAGTTGGCGGGACCCGGGGAGGAGTGATCGTCTTTCGGGACGTCACCGCGCAGGTGATGGCCGAAGAAGCGCTGGTGCGGGCATTTGCACAGGGAAGATTGGAGGTCGTGGAGACCGTTCTCCATAACATCGGCAATGCCATCAACAGTGTGACCACAGGCATTGAGACCGTATACCGCCGGATGGTGGACGATCCCCTGATGCGCCGCCTGACGGCCGCCGCCGATGGGATAAAGGCACATCGAAGGGATTTGGCCGGTTACGTCCGGGATGACCCGCAGGGCCGGCACCTTCTACCCTTCGTCCAGGCTCTCGGCGAAGATTTTTCCCGGCAGCGCAAATCCCTGATTGCGACGGTGGAACGGGTCCGGAACCGGGCGATGCACATCGCCGACATCGTCCGTAACCAGAAGTCGCTCGGTAGTTCGGCCATGTCGCGGAAATACATCAATCTGGCGTCTGCCATCTCGAGCGCCGTCAAGGTACTGAAGGGATCCATGGCCAAACGGGCCATCAAGATTGGTATCGACTGCGAAGGGGCCCCCGTGGAGATTCGGACTCAAGAGAGTCAATTCCATCAAATGCTGATCAATCTCATCAAGAATTCCATCGACGCCATCGACAGTCGCATCAGTGCAGGCAGGTTTCGCGAGCGGCCCCGGATTCAGATCCGGGCATACCCCAAGAGTAGGTTTCTCCATATCGACGTGACCGACAACGGCATCGGCATCGGTGAGGCCAATCCCAAGATCATCTTTGCCGCCGGCTATACGACGAAAAAATCCGGGAGCGGGCTCGGGCTCCATTCCGCCGCCAATTTCATCATCGGATCCGGTGGACAGATTCAACCCATCAGCGCGGGCATCGGCCAAGGAACCACCATGCGCGTGATGTTGCGGCTCTCCTCCGTGTGCCCCGAGATCAGGCAGGCATGAATATCGGCCCCGAAGAGGGGCTGGTGTCGTGAAGAAGAGCGAACAATGGAATTGGAACAATACAGGAACAATCGGGTACTGGTGGTCGATGACCAGACGGAGATCCACAATGACTTCATCGAGATGTTGACGCCAGATACTTCCGCTAGTTCCACGGATGCGTTTGCCGGTACCTTCATCGACGAAGTGGACGGATTCACTTTTCCGCACTACGAACTCATGCACGCGACCGGGGGCGAGGAGGCTTGCCGGATCGTGCAGGACGCCAGAGACTCGGGTGATCCCATCGCCTTGGCCTATGTCGACGTCAGGATGCCTCCCGGCATCGACGGTGTGGAGACGATTCGGCGGATCAGAAAAATCGATAGTGACATCGAGATCGTCATCATGACCGCATACGCGGACCGGCCATTGTCCGACATCATTCAGGACATGGAGCTGCTCCACAAGTTGCTATATATCCGGAAGCCGTTCGCGTGGGAGGAAATACAACAGATTACGCTGTCATTGGTCGGGAAATGGAACATCGAACAGAATTTGAACAAGAAACGGCGGCAACTCGCCGACAGCCATCAGAGGCTTGAAGCCGTGCTCGATGCCGCCGGCGACGCCATGGTCATGTTCGACCCTGCCGGATGTGTGGTCTTTGCCAATCGGGGGTACCAGGAACTGGTCGACCTTAGGCAGAGCGAAATGAAAACGATCTCGCCGGACGCGCTCTCGGACCGGTTCGAGGAACGGTTCCGGGAACCCAGTTTACCGGAGTTGGAAGGAAGGTTCGTTTTCAGGAACGGCGAAAACCTGGTGGAAGCGGTCGCATCCGATCGGCTTCCGGGACAGCGCCTGTTCTATCGATCCAATGTCCCCGTGCAGGATGATCGACAAGGGGAGATCGGCCGTCTGATAGTGCTTCGGGACGTGTCGAGTGAAATCGAGATCGAGCGGATGAGAGCGGAGGTGCTCCGTCTGCGGACCGAACTGGAGACAACCTACTCGTTTGCCGGCATGGTGGGAGCCAGCGCCAAGATGCGCCGCGTCTACGAGCTGATTCAGCAGGTCGCGGACAGCGACGTTACGGTGCTCATCCGGGGTGAGAGTGGGACCGGTAAGGAAATGGTCGCCAAGTCATTTCACTTCCACAGTGTCCGCCGGAAGAGACCGTTTGTTGCCGTCAATTGTGTGGCTCTCCCGGATACGTTGATTGAAAGCGAGCTTTTCGGCCACGAGAAGGGGGCTTTTACGGGAGCGAACACCCGGAGGCCAGGGGCCTTCGAGCGCGCCGACGGCGGAACCATCTTTCTCGACGAGATCGGCGAGATGAATCCGGTGGCGCAAACCAAGCTGTTGCGGGTTCTGCAGGAGCGAGAGGTTCAACCCATTGGCGCTTCGGCCACCCGCCGGATCGACGTGCGCGTGATTGCAGCCACCAACACGAATCTGGAGGAAGCGCTTCAGAAGGGAAAATTCCGCCAGGACCTGTATTATCGTCTGGCCGTCTTCCCCATCGAAATTCCGCCCTTGAGAGAACGGCGGGAAGACATCCCTGTTCTGGCCAACCATTTTCTGAAGAAATACGCCGAACAGGCCAATCGTTCCATCGTCGGTCTTTCCAATGCTACGGTGCGAACGATGCTTCAGTACGCTTGGCCCGGCAACGTGCGTGAGCTCGAGAATGCCATTGAACGGGCCGTTCTGTTGGAAACGACGGCTGTTCTGCAAGTCGATAATCTACCGCCGGAGTTGCTGCACCTGCCGGTTCGGAAGGACTCCCACGACAGCGAGGCGATTCTGCCGCTGGAGACGGTCGAGCGCAGGCACTTGGTCCATGCGCTCGAAGCTTCCCAAGACAACGTCGCGCGCGCAGCCCAAGCCCTGGGCATCAATCGCGCGACGCTCTATCGCAAGTTGAAGAAATACGGCCTCCGATCGAAGCAATGAACGGCTTCGCGCCCGGAGCCGGCGTCTGAAGACACGACCCCCTTTGGAACTCCCAGGGGGTCGTGTCTCTTTTCTTGAATCGCCGTACTCTTCCGAAGGGGATCTACCCGCTCACCAGGAGAACGACGACAAAGGTCAGAAGGGCGAGGAACTCGATGAAGGCGAGTCCCAGGATGAAGAAGAAACGGATTGTGTCGGAGGCTCCGGGGTTTCTGGAGACGCCTTCGCAGGCGGCGGTCAGGACCCGGCTCTGGCCATAGCCGCAGCCGGCCGCGGCGATGGCCATGGCGACTGCAAGCCAGTGGATCTCCAGGCTGGTCGAGGCGCCGCCCTCTTCGGCCTGTGCCTGCACGGAGATGGCCGGCAGCAGGAGAGCAACGACCAGGGCGATGGCCAGTAGGCCGAACTTTCGATTCATCAGATAACTCCTTCCAAAGTTTGATGTGTGAGCCCGTCGCATGGAGCGTTCGAATCAGTGTTCTTCGTCGTGTGCATGCTCCACGGAACCAGCGATGTAGACGATGGTCAAGACGGAGAAGATGAAGGCCTGTAGCGTGCCGGCGAAAAGGCCCAGAGCCATCACCGGCATCGAGATCACAAAGGGAAACAGTTGGTTCAGGTTGGTGACGATCAGCTCCTCGGCATAGATGTTGCCCATGAGCCGGACGGAGAGGGAGAAGGGCCGCGCCAGGTGGCTGATGATCTCGATCACGAAAAGGACCGGGGCGATGGCCAGTGACGGACCCGCGAAGTGGGCCATGTACTTGACGAAGCCGTGAACCCGGAACCCATGGTAGTTGTAGTAGAGGAAGACGGTGATGCCGCAGGCGGCGGTGATGTTGATGTTGCTCGTGGGCGGCATGAAGCCGGGAAAGAGCCCCAGGAGATTCCCCGCCAGGATGTAGAGGAACAGCGTCCCGATCAAGGGAAAGAAGCGGCGCGCATCAGGTCCGATGATCTCCTTCATCAACCCCAGCAGTCCCTCGAACAGAACCTCCAGCATCTGTTGGACGGCGCCCGGATCGTCCACGCTCAGGCGCCTCCTCACCAGGAAGGCGACCGCGGTCAGGATGAGACAGACGAAGATGACCATGACCAGGTGGGCCGGCAGGACGTCGTGGTCCACCCGGAATCCCAGGGCCTCGGCCAGAGGATTGGCGATGTAGCGGTTGAAGAGAGTCGCCGAAAGGAACTCGTGGTGTTGATCCATTGCCGGTCCTGTTTCAGTCGTTCGTCCGTCCCGAGGGTGCACGCCGGATCAGGCGTGAACTGTGCGGGTCAGGATTTGTAAAACGCCTCCAACATTCCTGAAAGGATGGGTACGGAAAGCCCCAGGACCGCCCCCGGCACACTCAAAAAAGGAATTTGCATCATAGCAAAGAGCCCTCCCGCCATCAAGACCATGCGGCCCCCGTTCAGGGCCAGAAATCGCAGGGCGGAAGGCTTTCCGTCCGGTTGCAGCAGCCGGCCGGCCAACCGGTCCAGGACCTTGAGATTGACGAGGGCGGCCAGTGCTCCGGCCAGGATGGAAACGGCCATCCAGAAGCCGTAAATCCATCCGCCGACCAGGAAAACCGCCATCAGGAGGATCGCGGCATTGCGTGAAATGCGCTCCACACCTTACCTGCTGAACATTCTCACGACCCGGACCAGCCCGGCGGCTCCCCCCAGCAGCAGTCCCGCCATGGAGATCCAGGGATCGGATTCCAGGCGCCGGTCCAGAAAGCGGCCGATCAGGTAGCCGACCAGAAGACACGAGGGGAGCAGAAAAATGATGGAGCTGTATCGAGCCACCTGGGCGTAGGCGCCACCCTTATCCCGTTTGCCGTTTCGCAACTTTCTCCGCTTTCCTGTTCCGTCTCAGACTTCCCGGGCAATCGGAAGGAGTCGCCGGGCGCCGTCAGAAGATCAGCGGAAGGCTGGCGACTCGGGCCAGGTGGAAGAAAGGATCCGGATAGATCCCCATGGCGATGGTAAAGAACCCCGTGACCAGGAGGACGAACCAGACTCCCACGGAAAAGCTCAACGGGACCGGGAGCGACTCCCTCTCGATGAACATGGCCACCACGATCCGCAGGTAGTAGAAGAGGGAGACCACCGCATTGAGGGCCGCCACCACGGCCAGCCAAATAAGCAGTTGCCCATGGGCCTGGCCGGTTCCCAGGGCCGATTCGATCACCGCCGCGAACACCGCGTACTTGGCGATGAATCCGGCCAGCGGGGGAATTCCCGCCAGGGACAGGAAGAAGATGAGATTCAGTATGGCCAGGCCGGGATGCTTGAAATAGAGGCCGTTGAAGTCCTCGATCGATTCCCCGATCACGTCGCGGCGCCGCAGCAGGATGACGATGGCCCAGGCGCCGAGGTTCATGAAGGTGTAGGCGAACAGGTACACCACCGCCGCCGAGATTCCCTGCTGGGTGCCCACCACGAGTCCCATCAGAACGAACCCGGCATGGGAGATGCTGGAATAGGCTAGCAGCCGCTTGACGTTCTGCTGCGTGACCGCCGCCACGTTGCCCCAGGTCATGGTCGCCATGGCAATGATGGCCAGGACCCCCATGTACAGGTCGTGGAAATCATGGAAGGTCACGTAGAAGATGCGCAGGAAGACGGCGAAAGCGGCGCCTTTGACCGCCACGGACATGAAGGCGGTGATGCCGGTGGGCGCACCCTCGTACGCATCGGGTGCCCACATGTGGAAGGGGACGGCCGCGACCTTGAAGCAGAGGCCGGCCAGCATCAGGAAGAGGGCCAGGATCAACAGGGTGTTGTCCTCCCGCTGGGCCGCCTCCCGGGCGATGACGTTCAGATTGGTGCTGCCGCTGATCCCGTAGAGCAGGGACATCCCGTAAAGGATGATGGCAGTGGAGAAGGCTCCCATGAGGAAGTATTTCATGGAGGCCTCGTTGGAGCGGCGCTGACGGCGCAGAAAGCCGACCAGGATGTAGGTCGAAACGGACATCAGCTCCAGGCCCACGAAGATGGTGACCAGGTCGATGGCCCCGGCCATGAACATCATGCCGGACGTGGCGAAGAGGAGGATGGCGTAGTACTCGCTGTGTTGAGCGTCCTCGATGTCCAGATGCCGGTACGAAAGGGCGACCGCCAGAATGGCCGAGACCAGGAAGAGGATTCCGAAGACCTCGGAGAAGGCATCGTGGGCCACCATGTTGTAGAAGGCTTCACCGTTCCCGGTGCCCCAAAGGCGCCAGAGCTGAAGTGAGGCCACCAGCAGCCCGGCCAGGGCGAACAACACCGACAAGGACTTTCCGCGGAATCCCAGGATCCGGGTTCCCCGCCCGGGCAGGATGAAGTCGATGCAGAGGAGTCCCAGCCCCCAGACGATCAGATGCAGTTGAGGTGCGATGGCCCGGGCATTCAATTTGAGGAAACCGAATAGTTCCCCGGCCGCCGGTATTTCGGGCATCTATCGGTCTCCGATCCGGGCCTGCATGGAGCGGGGCTGGAATTCCCCGGGCCTCACCTTCTCCACGATCTGATTGACGGGCTCGTGCAGGTAGGACAGGAACGGGCTCGGGTAGAGACCGATCCAGAAGGCCAGAATGATGAGGGGCACGAAGGTCGCCAGTTCCCGGGGGGTCAGGTCCGGAAGCTTGCGGTTCTCTTCCTGCTTGATGGTTCCGAACATCACCCGCTGGTAGAGCCAGAGCATGTAGGCCGCCCCCAGCACGATGCCGGTGGCTCCGAAAACGGCCCAGAGCTTGTAGTCGGGATCGGCGAAGACCCCCTGCAGCACCATGAACTCTCCGATGAATCCGTTGAGCGTGGGCATGCCGATGGAGGAGAGGGTCATGATCAGAAAGACGACGGCGTACACCGGCATGACGTGGGACAGGCCGCTGTAGTCGCTGATCATGCGGGTGTGCCGGCGCTCGTAGATGATCCCCACGATCAGGAAGAGGGCTCCGGTGGAGATCCCATGGTTGATCATCTGGAGGATGCCTCCCTCCAGCGCCACCGGAGTCACGATGAAGACCCCAAGCATGCAGAAGCCCAGGTGGCTGACGGAGGAGTAGGCCACCAGTTTCTTGATGTCCTTCTGCATCATGGCCACCAGCGCTCCGTAGATGATTCCGATCACGGAGATGGCCATCATCCAGGGCAGAAACTCCATGGTGGCGTCGGGCAGGATGGGAAGGCTGAAGCGGACGAAACCATAGGTGCCCATCTTGAGGAGCACCCCGGCCAGGATGACCGAGCCGGCCGTCGGAGCCTCGACGTGGGCGTCCGGGAGCCAGGTATGGAAGGGAAACAGCGGAACCTTGATGGCGAACCCGACGAACATGGCCAGGAAGATCCAGTACTGGAGATCGGGCGGGATGCCCAGTTCCTGGAAGGCCAGGACGTCGAAGGACCAGACGCCCTTGACGGCGTACTGGTGAAAGTAGAGGGCCAGGATTCCCAGCAGGAGCAGGACCGATCCCAGCAGCGTGTAGAGGAAGAACTTGATGGCGGCGTAAAGCTTCCTGGGACCGCCCCAGATGCCGATGATGAAGTACATGGGCACCAGCATGACTTCCCAGAAGACGTAGAAGAGGAAGAAGTCCAGGGCCATGAAGACGCCCAGCATCCCGGTCTGCAGGATCAGGAAGTAGCAGTAGTACTCCCGGACCCGGGTGGTGATGGCGTTCCACGACGAGAGAATGGAGATCGATCCGAGCAGGGTGGTCAGCAGGATCAGCAGGAGGCTGATGCCGTCGATCCCGAAGAAATACTGGACGCCGAGCGACTCGATCCACGGAGCCTTGAAGACGTATCGCATCCCGCTCGCGTCGATGTACTCGGGCCGGTTGAAATGGGTGATCAGGGGGATGGAGACCAGGAATCCCAGAAAGGCGACGATATTGGCGATCCACTTGACCTCGGTCTCGTGCTCCTTCCCCTTGGGCCAGAGCAGGATGATCAGCACGCCCACGAGCGGGAAGAAGCAGACGATGGTCAGGATGTTGGTCATGAAAAAGCCCATAGGACTATGCTCCGAGGTAGAGATAGCAGCCGATGATGAGCACCAGCCCCAAGACGAAAAATGCGATGTAGCGTTGAACCAGACCGGTCTGCAGCCGCCGGAAGACGGAGCTGAAGAACTCCACGATCTCCGCCGTCAGGTTCACCAGCCGGTCCACGATGTGGATGTCCGCCTGGCCCGAAATCCAGGCTGAGATGCGGGTGGCGGCGGCGCTTCCGTTCACCAGTCCGTCCACCACCTTGAGATCGAAGGTGCTGAGCCAGGTTCCCAGGCCCTTGCACCGGTTCACAAAGAGAGCGTCGTAGGCCTCATCCACGTAGAACTTGTTGTAGACGACCCGGTAGACGCCCTGGAACCGTTCCCGCAACTGCCCCGCCTTCTCGGGCCGGGCGAGGAAGAAGTGGTAGGCCAGGAACACGCCGCATCCGGCCACCGCCACCGAAACCGCCGCCAGGAGGATCTCCTCCAGGTGGGAATGGTGGGCCCCCGCCTCGGGCTGCCAGGCGGTGGCCAGGGCCGGCTCCAGGAAGTGCTCGAATACGTTGGGGCCCAGCCAGGGCGGAAGTCCCACGTAGCCCGCCAGCACCGACCCGGCGGCCAGCACCATGAGGGGCACGGTCATCACCCGCGGCGACTCGTGCGGCGCATGGCCCGAATGGTGGTCATAGCGTTCCTCTCCGTGGAAGGTCAGGAACATCATGCGGAACATGTAGAAGGCGGTCATGCCCGCCACCAGGACGCCGACGCCCCAGATGACGGGGCTGCCTCCCGGCAGGCTGTAAGCGCGCCACAGGATCTCGTCCTTGGAGAAGAAGCCGGACAGGAGGGGTGTGCCGGCGATGGCCAGGGTCCCCACCCCCATGGTCCACCAGGTGGTGGGCATGTACTTCCTCAGGCCGCCCATCTTCATCATGTCCTGTTCGTGGTGCATGCCCAGAATGACGCTTCCCGAACCCAGGAAGAGGAGAGCCTTGAAGAAGGCGTGGGTCATGAGGTGGAAGATCCCGGCGGTGACGGCGCCGACGCCCAGGGCGGTCACCATGTAGCCGAGCTGGCTCACCGTGGAATAGGCCAGAACCCGCTTGATGTCCCGCTGAAACAGGGCGATGCAGGCGGCCAATACGGCGGTCACGATTCCCACCACCGCCACGATCAGCATCACCTCGGGCGCCCGGCTGTAGATGGCCGCCGACCGGGCCACCATGTAGACGCCGGCGGTGACCATGGTGGCGGCGTGGATCAGCGCGCTGACGGGAGTCGGACCCTCCATGGCGTCGGGGAGCCAGGTGTAGAGGGGAATCTGGGCGCTCTTTCCGGTGGCGCCGATGAAGAGCAGCAGCGCCGCCCAGCTCAACGGTCCCCAGGCAGCTTCGGGCTCCGGAACCAGAGTGGCGATCCGGGAAAAGAGATCGGTGAAGTCCAGGGTTCCGAACCAGGCGAAGAGCAGCAGCATCCCCAGGATGAAGCCGTAGTCGCCGATCCGGTTGACCACGAAGGCCTTCTTGGCGGCGTCCCCGGCGCTCCTCTTCTCCATGTAGTAGCCGATGAGCAGATAGGAGCAGAGGCCCACTCCTTCCCAGCCCACGAACATGAGGAGGAAATTGTTGGCCAGGACCAGGGTGAGCATCATGAACATGAACAGGTTCATGTAGGCGAAGAAGCGGTGGAAGCCGTCTTCTTCGTACATGTACCCGATGGAGTAGAGGTGGATCAGGAATCCGATTCCCGTGACCACCAGGATCATGACGGCCGAAAGCGGATCCAGTTGGAAACCCCAGTTGACCTGGAACTGGGCCAGCTCGCCGGAGGCGGTCCGGACCATCAGGCCCGGAATCCAGTTGAAGAGGTTCACTTCGTGGATCCGGTTCTCCGGGTCCAGCTCCAGCAGGCCGGCGAAAGATCCCAGCGAGATCAGGAACGCCAGCAGCACCGAGCCGCACGCGACCACGGACACGAAACTCTTGTTGGGCCGGCGGCCGGTCCGGCTGACGCACCAGAGTCCCCACAGGCCGTTGATCAGGAATCCGGCCAGGGGACAAAGGGGAATGAGCCAAATGTAGTTCAGCATGAAATGAACTCCGGCTCAGCCTCTCATGAGGTCGATCTCATCCATGTTGACGGTTTCCCGGTTGCGGAACAGGGCGATCACGATGCCCAGTCCGACTGCCGCCTCGGCCGCGGCGACGGTAATGACGAAGACGACGAAGACCTGGCCCGCCAGATCCTGCAAGTGGGCGGAGAAGGCGATCAGGTTCAGATTCACGGCGTTGAGCATGAGCTCGATGGACATGAAGATGATGATGACGTTGCGCCGGGTCAGCACTCCCACGGCGCCGATGGTGAAGACGATGGCGCTCAGGAAGAGGTAGTGGTTGGGTCCGATCATCCTGGACTCTCCGCGCCGGTTCAGATCTCCTTCTTGGCCAGTACCACGGCGCCCACAATGGCCACCAGAAGCAGGACCGAGGCAATCTCGAAGGGAAGCAGGTAGGTGCTGTAGAGAACCGTCCCGACGGCTTCCGTGTTCATGGTATCGGTCGTGGCGATGATCCCCGATTCAGCCATCCCCTCCTCCAGAGAAACGGTTCCCCGGAAGATGAGGAGGCTCAATTCCAGGCAGAGGACCACGGCCAGGACCAGGCCGGTCCGCCACTGACGGCTCACCTTGGGCTGCCGTTCCAGAGACTCGATGCTGACCAGCATGATGACGAAGAGAAAGAGCACCATGATGCCGCCTACGTAGACCAGCACCTGGACGGCGCCCACGAACTCCGCCTCCAGGAGGAAGAAGAACCCCGCCACCGCCAGCAGCGCCGAAACCAGGTAGACGGCGCTCCGCACCGGGTTCCGCGCGGTCACGGTGAGAATGGAAAACGTCACCAGGATCAGCGCCAGGGTGTAGAAGAGATAGGTTTCCATGCTCGATCAGTTGTAATTCTTCCCGAAATCGATGCGGTCCCAACACTTCTCCAGGCGCTCCCGGTTCCACACCATGTCCCTGCGGTCGTACGCCGCCAGCTCGAAGTCCTGGGTCAGCTCGACGGCGTTGGTGGGACACACTTCCTGGCAGAGCCCGCAGAACAGGCAGCGGGAAGTGTCGAACGTGTAGTGCGTCAGCACCTTCTTGCGGCTCTCCGGATCCCTGGTGGAGCCGACGACGATCAGGTCTTCCGGACAGATCAGGGCGCACAGGTCGCAGGCGATGCAGAGGGTCTCACCCGTTTCCGGATCGTTGTTCAGGCGCGGAGCTCCCTTGTAGCGCTCCGCCAGCTTGGGCTTCTCGGTCGGATACTGTTCCGTGTACACCTTGGTATAGGTGTAGCGAAAGGTCACGGCCAGACCCTTCACGATGTCCCAGAAGAGCATGCGGCGCAGGAATTCAATCATTGTTGATCCGCCTGGTTCTCGTTCGATCCGTCAATTTACAAACCCGTAGTGGCGTAGTCTACATGAACGCCAGCACCACTCCCGCCGTGACGATCACGTTGGCCAGGGCCAGCGGGAGAAAGAGCTTCCAGCCGTACCGCATCAACTGGTCGAAGCGGTATCGGGGAAGCGTTCCCCGGATCCAGATGAAGACGTAAAGCAGCAGGAACACCTTGATCACGAACCACAACAGCGGAGGGATCACGTCCAGGAACGAGAGCCACTCCACGTTGGGAAACGGCCTCAGCCAACCTCCCAGGAACAGGGTCACCGCCACCGCGCTGACCGTGACCATGGCGGCGTATTCGGCGATGAAGAAAAGTGAGAAGCGGAAGCCGCTGTATTCGGTATGGAAACCGCCCACCAGCTCGGTTTCGGCCTCGGGCAGGTCGAAGGGCAGCCGGTTGGTTTCGGCCATGCCGCAGATGAAGAACAGGACGAAGGCCAGGGGCTGGTAGAAGATGTACCAGACCTCGGCCTCCCGCTGATTCTCCACGATCTGGACCAGGCTCAGTGACTGGGTCACCAGCAGGACACCGATTACGGAGAAACCCAGGGCCACTTCGTAGCTGATCATCTGGGCGCTGGACCGAAGCGCCCCCAGCAGCGGATATTTGCTGTTGGAGGCCCACCCTCCCAGGATGACTCCCAGGATTCCCACCGAGGAAATGGAGAGCACGAAAAGCAGCGCGATGTTGATGTCGGTGACGAATCCTCCCGAAGCGGCCGAGTGGGTCGCGATGGACTCCACGGCGGCCGCGTCCAGAAAAGGACTCAGCACCGAGCGCAGCAGGTCCTCCATCATGCCGGGAGGACCGAAGGGAATGACGGCGAACACAACGAAGGCGGGGACCAGGCTGATGGCCGGAGCCAGGGTGAAGATCAGCTTGTCCGACCGGGCCGGCACGATGTCTTCCTTGAGGATGAACTTCAGCCCGTCGGCGATGGGTTGAAGCAATCCGTGCCAACCCACCCGCATGGGTCCCAGCCGCACCTGGATATGGGCGATCACCTTGCGCTCGAGCAGGGTCATGTAGGCGACGGCGCCGGAAAGAACCAGCACGATCACCGCGACCTTGGCGAACGGTATGATTCCGTAGACGATGATCCACTCGGCCATTAGCGGTCGATCTCCCCCAGCACGATGTCCAGCGTTCCGATGATGGCTACCACGTCCGCCACCAGGTGTCCGCGCACCAGCCTCCGCAACGCCTGGAGACTGATGAACGTGGGTGGGCGGATGCGGAGCCGGAACGGTTGCGGCGATCCGTCACTGACGATGTAGTATCCCAACTCGCCCCTGGGGCTCTCGATGGCCGAGTAGTACTCGCCGACGGCCGGCTTGGGAATCTTGGGAGCCCGGCCTTGAATCGGGCCGTCGGGCAGGTCGTCCAGGATCTGGGCGATGATTCTGCGGCTCTGGCGCATCTCTTCGAGCCGGATCAGGTAGCGGTCGTAGGTATCGCCGTGCTTCCCCATGGGCACGTCGAACTGGAACTGCTCGTACCCGCCATAGGGCCGGAGCTTGCGCACGTCGTGGTCGACTCCGGAGCCCCGTAGCGGGGGGCCGCTCAGCCCCCAGTCGATGGCCTCTTCAGCCGAAATGACGCCGACCCCCTTGGTGCGCTCCAGCCAGATCCGATTCCGGGTGAGGAGCTGCTCGTACTCGTCGACGCGCTTCGGAAACTCGTCGATGAACTTTCGGCACGCCGCCTCGAAACCTGGAGGCATGTCCAACCACAATCCTCCCAGCCGGAAGGCGTGGGTGGTCAGACGCGCGCCGAAGATCGCCTCGAACAGTTTGAGGACCTCCTCCCGCTCCCGGAAGCAGTAGAGGAAGACGGTCATGGCGCCGATGTCGATGGCATGGGTGGCCAACCAGAGCAGATGGCTCGCGATCCGGTTGAACTCGGTCATCATGATCCGAATGCGGCGGGCCCGCTCCGGAACCTCGATGCCCAGCAGCTTCTCCACTCCCAGCACGTAGCCGTAGACGTTGGACACCGCGGCGATGTAGTCGGTCCGGTCGAAGTAGGGAACGCACTTGATGTAGTTGCGGTTCTCGGCGATCTTCTCCACCCCCCGGTGGAGATAGCCGATGATGCTCTCGGCGTCCACCACCCGTTCTCCGTCCAGCTTGAGCCGGACACGCAGCACGCCGTGGGTGGACGGGTGCTGGGGACCCATGTTGATCTCGAGTTCCTTGGTGTCGAGTATGGTCTGCCGGTCCATGGCCTAATCGGGTGTCTTTCTGATCTTCAGGTGATTGCGGATCCAGCTCTGGTCCTGCAGCTTGATGTCGTAGTCCTTCCGCAGCGGAAATCCATGCCAGTCTTCGGGAAGGAGAATGCGTTTCATGTCGGGGTGGCCGGAGAACAGAATCCCGAACATGTCGTAGACTTCCCGCTCCAGCCAGTCGGCGGTCTTCCAGATCGAGGTCATGGAGGGAACCGGGTCGCCCTCCCCGAACCGGCTCTTGACGCGAAGCAGCCTCCCGGTGGCATAGGAATAGAGCTGGTAGACCATGAGGAACCGCTCCTGGTCCCCCAGGTAATCCAGGGCCGAGACGTCGATCATGTAGTCGAAAGGCGACTCGGAATGGTCCCGAAGGGCCAGCATGACGTCGTAGAGGACGCCCGGCTTCACGGTATAGATGCTCTGGCCCAGGAACGACTGTCCCGAGAGGATCTCACCCGGGAACTGCTTTTTCAGGCCTTCCAGCAGGGCATCGTCCTTCAGGTCCTCGTAGCTTGGCCCTTTCTTTCTCTTACGGACCCGCCGCTTGCGGAGCGGACGCTTGCGAATCGGCCGTTTGCGAACCGGCCTCTTCCGTGCGGGACGGGCCTTGGGCTTGGGGCGGGCGGCGGGGGTCTCTCCGCCGGAACCGTCAGCGGGCGTTTCCCCATCGGTCCGGGCCCGGATCTTCGGCTTGGGCCGGGCAGGCCGCGGCCTTCGCTTGGGCCGGGCAGCCGGAGCCTCGTCCCCGGCGGGTGCAGCCGGGGTCTCTTCCGCTGCCCGGGCCCGGATCTTCGGCCTGGGCCGGGCGCCCCGGAGCCTTGGCCTGGGGCGGGCCCGGGGCCTTCGCTTGGGCCGGGCATCCGAGGTCTCTTTCTCGGGAGGAGCAGCCGCGGTTTCCTCCTCGGAAGGGGAAGCCGGGGTTTCCTTCACGGGAGGGGCAGCCGGAGTCTTTTCCTCGGGAGGGACGGCAGGAGTCTCCCGCTTGGCGCGGGCAGTCCGGATCTTCGGCTTGGGGCGGTAGCCCGCAATCCTCGACTTGCGGCGGGCCCGCTTGGGCTTCCCGCCGTCTGAGCCGCTCTTCTTCGCCCGGGTCTCGTCGTCCATCTTCAAGAAGGATTGGGAAGGGCTTCCCGGAGGAAGCTAGCTGGCCCGCGGCTCCGGTTTGTCGGTGATACTCATCAGATCGATCTTGTCCTGGAGACGCATGAGCCCGTACAGGAGCGCCTCGGGCCGCGGCGGGCACCCCGGGATGTACACGTCCACCGGAATGACTTTGTCCACGCCCTGCAAGGTGGAATAAGTGTCGAAAGGTCCTCCCGCGCTGGAGCAGGCGCCCATGGAGATGACCCACTTGGGATCCGGCATCTGCTCGTAGAGCCGCTGGATCACTTCAGCCATCTTCAGGGTCACGGTCCCGGCCACGATGATCAGGTCGGACTGGCGCGGCGAGGGCCGGAAAATGCCGGCTCCGAAACGGTCCATGTCGAACCGGGAGGCCCCGGTGGCCATCATCTCGATGGCGCAGCAGGCCAGGCCGAAAGTCATGGGCCAGAGGGAGGACTTCCGCGCCCAGTTGAAGACCGAGTCGGCCGTCGTGGTAATGACGTTTTTCTCTATGCTCCGGTCCATGTTCAGACCTCGGTCAGGTTGATCGGAAACGGTTCGGAAGTCCGTGGTGAAAGTCCCGCTCCGCCCCGTTCGGGTTCAGCGGGATTTGTACCACGGCCCCCTATGCCCATTCCAGTGCGCCCTTCTTCCAGACGTAGAAATACCCCACGATCAGGATTCCCAGAAAGATGACCATCTCGATGAACCCGAAGAGGGCCAGCTTGTCGTAGATGACCGCCCAGGGAAAGAGGAAGATGGTCTCCACGTCGAAGATGACGAAGAGGATGGCGATGATGTAGAAGCGCACCGAAAACCGGCCTCTGGCGTCGTCGACGGGATCGACGCCGCATTCGTAGGGCATCAGCTTGTCGGCCGTGGGCAGATGGGGCCGCAGGAGCCTCCCCACCAGCAGTCCCACCACGGGGAGGGTGATGGCCACCAGGATGAAGATCAGTATGGGAATGTAGGATCCAAGCACCACTCACTCCTTGGGGAAAGTCCCATCCGGGACCCGTTCGCCGTACGGGTGCCTATTCTAGCAGACCGAATCCCGGCGTTCGACGGGAATTTGCGTTTGTGGAAAGGCCGCACCGCCGGGCGAACTCGGCGTGCGGGACCCCATTCGCTTGGAGACGTTCCGCCAGCGCCCAGCCCGGAGGAACGGCGTCATCCGGCCGGCATCGATGGGCTTGTGACAGCGGGTCACTACCCGCCTTCGCTGACGGCCGAAGATTCTGACGATGGTGGCGACTCGCGCACCCGCGACGTCGGCGATGTCTCCTGGGAGGTGACGAGTGATGGGTAGGGCTTGATCTTGATCCGGTGCTCGCCCTTGCGGGCCTGCGCCAGATCGTAGGTGGTCTGCCGGCGCAGCCAGAACTCGGCGTTGGACCATCCCGCCTTCTCCAGTCGAATGGCCATGGCAGGTGAAACGGCGGCTCGGCCGTTCAATACGCGGGAGAGCGTGTGACGGGCCACGCCCAGCACCTTCGCCGCCTCGGTGACGCTCAGACCGAGCGGATCAAGACAGTTCCCTTTAATGCTTAGGCCGGGATGGGGAGGATTCTTCATGGCCATGGATTGGACCTCCTAGTGGTAGTCGACCAAGTCGACATCGTACGCGTCGCCTTCTTCGAAGCGGAAGATGATTCGCCAGTTACCGGAAATCGTGATACTCCAAAACCCCTTCAGACCACCTTTCAGCGGGTGAAGTCGATACCCGGGCAGATTCATATCGGCTGGATTGACGGCGGCGTCGAGATCCGCCAATGCAAGTGCGATCCGTTCCTTCTGGTCCGCACGTACCCTCCTGAAATCGCCACGCTCATACAATCGCTTCAGGCCCCTATGGCGAAACCTGCGAATCATACAGAAGTGTACCTCGTGTCGGTACAGATATCAACTCCAGGCCATCGTGACCTTACCCGTTCTCCGGAGAGTGCGAGGTTCGGACCGCGTGCGAGTGGTAACCGGCGTCGCCCCTGCCGGGATGAGCTGGAGGGGCCCCTTCCAATTGTCCGTTTCCTGGATGCCTTGGAGGTCGATGGGAGGCTGGCCATCGGCCGTCGGCGCTCCGTTTCGGCGGCTGCGTGCCACCGGTCCCTTCACCCCGGCGGGTTGCGGGCCAGGATTTCCTCGTAGTACTCGATGGTCCGC
Source organism: Acidobacteriota bacterium (assembly GCA_965116695.1). Classification (GTDB taxonomy): domain Bacteria; phylum Acidobacteriota; class UBA6911; order RPQK01; family JAJDTT01; genus JAJDTT01. The sequence continues at coordinate 3,072,487 of OZ220706.1, read as the reverse complement.
CGGAGTCCCTCCCGCAGGTCCACGAACGGTTCCCAGTCCAGATGCCGTTCTGCCCGGCCGATGTCGGGCCGCCGCCGGACCGGATCGTCCACGGGAATCACGTCGAACCGGATCTCCGATTTCGAGCCGGTGAGTTCCAGGATCAACTTCGCCAGCGACAGTATGGAACACTCGCGGGGACTGCCCAGGTTGACCGGTCCGGGGACACAATCGGCGTCCATGAGTTGCTCCAGCCCCGCCACCATGTCGGAGACGAAACAGAAGGAGCGGGTCTGGGATCCGTCACCGTAGACGGTCAGAGGTTTCCCCCGGAGCGCCTGGACCATGAAGTTGCTGACGACGCGCCCGTCCACCTCCGACATGCGGGGGCCGTAGGTGTTGAAGATGCGCGCGATCCTCACGTCGACGCCGTTCTGGCGCCGGTAGTTGATCATCAGGGACTCGGCCACCCGCTTCCCCTCGTCATAGCAGCTCCGAGGGCCGATGGGGTTCACGTTGCCCCAGTAGTCCTCCCGCTGGGGATGGACCAGGGGGTCTCCGTAAACCTCCGAAGTGCTGGCCTGGAGGATCCGGGCCCCGACCCGCTTGGCCAGGCCCAGGAGGTTGAGGGTGCCCATGACGTTGGTCTTCACCGTCTTGACCGGGTTGTACTGGTAGTGCACCGGCGCCGCCGGCGAGGCCAGGTTGTAGATCCGGTCCACCTCCAAAAGGATCGGCTGGGTCACGTCGTGGCGGATGAACTCGAAGTACGGGTGTTCCGTGAGCGGGAGGATGTTGCGCCGGCTGCCCGAGAACAGGTTGTCCAGGCAGAGCACGTCCGCGCCCTGCCGGAGCAGCGATTCACAGAGGTGGCTGCCGATGAATCCGGCGCCTCCCGCTACCAGTATCCGTTCCCGGATCATCTTGTGAACTCCTGTTTCCGACCGAATTTCCGCCAGCTTCAGTATGGCATTGGTGGCCACGGGAGTCAGCAATGGTGCACTCCGCTACTGTTGCCTTTGGAAATGAATGTAGGGGTGCCCCTTGTGGGCACCCTCTTTCGTCCTTTCTCGCCACATTGTTTCTTTGGGAGTCCGGCGGCGAGAATGCCGCCGGTCCCGGTCGGCGCGTAAAACACGCCGATCCAAGTCGGCGCCTGAAAGACGCCGCTCCCCCCGGTTTTCTATAATGCGTGCCTATGGCCGAACCGCAGGGGATCTCCTATGCCGGTGTGACCTATGGGGAGGCGGCGCCCTCCTCCGCCCCGTTCCGGCTCAGGAGTCCGTTCGCTCCCAGCCGGGATCAGGACCGGGCCATCGAGGCATTGGTCGGGGGCATCCGGGACGGCCGGCGGAGCCAGGTGCTGCTGGGAGTCACCGGGTCGGGGAAGACCTTCACCATGGCCCAGGTCATCGAGCGGGTCAATCGGACCACTCTGGTCCTGAGCCACAACAAGACGCTGGCCGCCCAGCTCTACCAGGAGTTCCGGAACTTCTTCCCCGAGAACGCGGTGGAGTACTTCGTCAGCTACTACGACTATTACCAGCCGGAAGCCTACATCGCCTCCACCGACACCTACATCGAGAAGGAAGCGCTGATCAACGACGAGATCGACCGGCTTCGGCACTCGGCGACCCGCTCCCTGTTCGAGCGCCGGGACTGCATCATCGTCTGCAGCGTGAGCTGCATCTACGGCCTGGGGTCTCCCGAGGCCTACTACGGCATGCTGCTCATGCTGAGCGAGGGGCAGCGGATCTCCCGCCAGGCGCTCCTGCGCAGGTTGGTGGACATCCAGTACGAGCGGACCGACCTGGATCTGGCCCGGGGGACCTTCCGGGCCCGGGGGGACGTGGTCGAAGTGGTCCCTTCCTACGGGGACTACGGCATCCGGATCGAGCTGTTCGGCGACGAGGTGGACGGGATCTTTCAGTTCGATCCCCTGACCGGGCAGGCGCAGAAACGCCATCCCCGGATTCCCATCTATCCCCGGTCCCACTACGTGATGCCCGAGGAGCAGCGGGAACGCGCCATGGAGAGCATCCGGGAGGAACTGGCGGAGCACCACGGCCGGCTCGAGGCGGAAGGACGGCTGATGGAGGCCGAAAGGGTCCGGCAGCGGACCCGCTTCGATCTCGAGATGATGCGGACCGTCGGCTATTGCCGGGGGATCGAGAACTATTCCCGGCACCTCACCGGCCGCCTCCCGGGCGAGGCGCCGCCCACGCTCATGGACTACCTGCCGGAGGAATCGCTCATCTTCATCGATGAGAGCCACGTGACCGTTCCCCAGGTCCGGGGCATGTACCAGGGGGACCGGTCCCGAAAACTGAACCTGGTGAAGTACGGGTTCCGCCTCCCGTCGGCTCTCGACAATCGGCCCTTGAACTTTGCAGAGTTCGAGCTTCGCCGTCCCCAGACCCTCTATGTTTCGGCCACGCCGGCCGATTTCGAGCTGGAGGAGTGTGGAGGGGAAGTGGTGGAGCAGATCATTCGCCCCACCGGCCTCATGGATCCGGAAATCGAAGTGCGTCCGGTCCGCAACCAGATCGACGACCTGCTGGATGAGATTCGGAGCCGTGCCGACCAGGGGGAGCGGGTTCTGGTCACGACCTTGACCAAGCGGATGGCCGAGGAGTTGACCGAGTACTACACCGAGATCGGCGTCATGGTCCGTTACCTTCATTCTGAAGTGGATACGTTGGACCGGGTCAAGCTGCTGCGGGATCTGCGCCTGGGCCGGTTCGACGTCCTGGTGGGAGTCAACCTTTTGCGGGAGGGCCTGGATCTGCCCGAAGTCTCGCTGGTGGCGGTGCTGGACGCCGACAAGGAGGGGTTTCTGCGCAGCGGCACGTCTCTGATCCAGACTTCGGGGCGGGCGGCTCGAAACGTCAACGGGAAGGTCATCATGTATGCCGACGTCGTCACCCGGTCCATGAGCCATGCCATCGAAGAGACGAGAAGGCGCCGGGACCTTCAGCGCGACTTCAACCACGAGAACGGGATCACTCCGGAGAGCATCGTCAAGCCGGTGGACGCGACACTGCTGGAGATGACCCAACTGGACTACTATGAAGTCCCGCTGGTGGCCGAGGAGGTGGACCGGTACGGTTCCCCCCGGGAGATCGAGCAGGACATACTCAAGCTGAGCGACGACATGAAGAAGGCGGCCCAGGAGTTCGAGTTCGAGAAAGCGGCCCAGTTGCGGGATCGGATCAAGCTGTTGCGGGAGACTCACCTCCAACTGGCGGGCGGCCCGGAGGCCGCCGCCCAGGGGCAGGGTTCCGGATGACGCCGAGACGAATCGATCCGGTCCGGGCCCCCCTGGAGGGCGAGGTCCGGGTGCCGGGAGACAAGAGCATCTCCCATCGCTACGCCCTGCTGGGGGGCATGGCCGATGGTACGACCCGGATCCGCAACTTCGCCGCCAGCGAAGACTGCCGGGCCACGCTCTCCTGCATCGAGGCGCTCGGCGCCGGTGTGGTTCGAAACGCGTCCCGCGTGGAGATCGTCAGCCCGGGATGGCGGCGTTTCACCGCGCCGGGCCGGACGCTGGACGTTCAGAACAGCGGGACCACCATCCGGCTGCTCTCGGCCCTGCTGGCGGCGGGCCGGTTCTCTTCCCGGGTCCAGGGGGATTCTTCTCTCAATCAGCGCCCCATGAAGCGCATCATGGAACCGCTGATCCGAATGGGCGCCCGGATCGAGGCACGGGACGGGGGTTTTCCGCCTCTGCTGATCCAGGGCGGCCGGCTGACCGGGATCCGGTACCGGCTCCCCATCGCCAGCGCTCAGGTGAAGTCGTGCGTCCTGCTGGCCGGACTGATGGCCCAGGGCGAAACCGAGGTGGAGGAGACGGGGCCGTCCCGGGATCATACCGAGCGGGCCCTGCCCTTCTTCGGCGCCCCTTTGTTTCAGAACGGATCTCGCCTCCGGGTGCGGGGAGGCTCCCGCCTCCAGGGCGTCGATTTCCGGATCCCCGGAGATTTTTCCTCTGCGTTGTTCTTCCTGGTGGCGAACCTGCTGGTTCCGGGCAGCCGGATCGCCTTGAAAGGAGTCGGCGTCAATCCCACGCGCTCGGGTTTCCTCTCGCTGCTGGAAAAGGCCGGAATCCGGGTCGAGAGGTCCAATGCCGCAGAGAGCAACGGCGAGCCGGTCTGCGACCTGCAGGTCCGCGCCGACCCCCAGGTCCGGCAGCGGTTTCCTGAAGAGATCTCGGGAGACTGGGTGGCCCGGCTCATCGACGAGATTCCGGCGCTGGCCATTTTGGGAACCAGCCTGGAACGGGGATTCCAGGTTCGAGACGCTCAGGAGCTGCGCCACAAGGAGTCGGATCGGATCCACTCGGTCGTCGTCAACCTGCGGCAACTCGGGGTGGACGTGAGCGAATATCCCGATGGATTCGTCATCCCTCCCGGCAGCCGCATCCGCGGCGGAAAGGTGCGGACCTTCGGCGATCATCGAATCGCCATGGCCTTCGCCCTGGCGGGCCTGGTGGCGGAGAACCCGGTGGAATTGGACGATCCGGACTGCGTGGCCGTGTCGTATCCTGATTTTTTCCGGCACCTGGAGGGAGTTTGCCGCCGTTGAACCCGCATTTCTCACCAGGGGGCACACGCCCAGCGCAGTCTCTGTCAGGGGAACATCCACCAAATGCCACCAGGCGCCAGATGAAACGGCCATTTTTTTCGGACACTCAACGACCTGGCGAGAAATTCGGGTTGAAGGGCCACCTCTACCTGGTGGGATTCATGGGTAGCGGAAAATCGACCGTGGGGCCGGTTCTGGCCGGGCAGTTGGGCCGGTCCTTTGTGGATCTGGATCACCTCATCGAAGACGCCGCGAAGATGGACATTCCCCGAATCTTCGATCTTCGGGGCGAAGCCCACTTTCGGGAGTTGGAGACCGGAATGCTGGCGGAAGTCCGGGACCGGGAGCCGGCGGTGGTGGCCCTGGGCGGAGGCGCCTTTTCCCAAGCGCCGAACCGCGACCTGATCTTCAGGACCGGGATCGCCGTGACCCTCCGGATTCCGCTGGAACTTGCCTGGCGGCGTTCCACTGAGATGGACAACCGTCCGCTGGCCCGGGATCGGCAACAGTTCGAAGCCCTGTACCGTAAGCGGCAGCCCGACTACGACCTGGCCGATCTGAAGGTCGGAGTCGAGGGGAGGTCCCCGGAGCAGATCTGCCGATTGATTCGCGATCGTCTCGAAACGGTTCATGGGAACCTCGATGAATCGTGCAGGTGAGCGGGGACCGGCCGCCAAAAATAGACAGGGTTCTGAATTATCCTTCCTGCGCCCCGCTGTTGGCGCGGGTTGGCGCTGGCCCTGATCATCGGAGAGGGATTGTCCACTCATGCCTGTTCTGCTGATCCTCCTTCTGGTTGCCGTTTCCCAACCGGTCTCCGCCCAGTCGACGGAGCTTTTCTCCACCGAGGGGTACCGGGATCGGATGAAGTTCTGGACCGACGTCTTCACCCGGTACGGAGAGGGGGAGTACCAGATTCACGACAAAAACGATTTGAGGCTGGTGTACCGGATCGTCCGAACCGGAACCGGGCAGATGGGGAGGACCGCCACGCGCCGCCGCCGTCAGAAGTTGCGGAATGCCAGGGCGGAAGTGCGGCGGCTGCTTCTGGACCTGGCCCGGCGAGAGCCGAGCCGATGGAGCGGCAAGCACCGCGAGATCGCTGAGGTCGTTCGAAGCGCCGGTTACTCTCTCTCCTCCAAGACCCTCAACCGTCTTTCGGGAAACATCCGTCATCAACGGGGAATCCGGGAAAGGTTCCGCGCGGGTGTGATTCGCTCCGGCAGGTATCTGAAGCGGATGAAGGAGATCTTTCGCAAGGAGGGGCTGCCGCAAGAGCTGGCCTATCTTCCCCACGTGGAGTCCAGCTTCAACGACCGGGCCTATTCCCATGCCGGTGCGGCGGGCGTCTGGCAATTCATGCGGTCGACGGGCCGCCTGTACATGAAGATCAATCGCTCGGTGGACGAGCGGCTCCATCCCATTCGGGCCACCGAAGCGGCCGCCCGGCTGCTCAAGGCCAACTATCGGAGACTGGGGAACTGGCCCCTGGCGGTGACCGCCTACAACCAGGGGGCCAATGGCATGGCGAGAGCCAAGCGGCGCCACGGCCCGGACCTGCGAGTCATCATCAAACGCTACCGTTCCCGGACCTTCGGCTACGCCGGACAGAATTTCTACGCCGAGTTCCTGGCTGCCATCGAGATCGGCAGCAACCCGGAGAAGTTCTTCGGCCCCATTCAATTGGACGAACCGAGAAGCTTTCCTTCCGTCCGCCTCCAGGCGAACCGGCGGGTGGGTCACCTGGTGTCTCACTCCGGAGTGAAAATGGATACGCTTCGCCGGCTCAATCCGCATATCCGCCGCAGGGTATGGAGGAGCACGGGTATCCTGCCGTCCGGGGTGAGCCTCTATTTCCCGCCCGGCACCCGGGAGCAGGTGACGGCGGCGCTCAGGTCGGCTCCCCGGGTGCAGTTCGCCAAGCGGAGGGAGGCCGGTCCGGGCGAGTACCGCGTCCGGCATGGAGATACGCTGAGCGGAATCGCCCGCCGGTTCGGGACGTCGGTGGCCACTCTCAGACGAAACAACAGCATTCGGGGCACCCGCATCTACGCCGGAGAGATTCTAACGGTGTCGAAGCCGGAGGCAGCGGGCCGCACCGTCGCCAAGGCCCGGAGCCGGACGGCTCCCGGAGCGCAACGCCGCACTGCTGCCAAATCGGCCAGCCCGGAGGTCTACCGGGTCCGGCGGGGAGATAACCTTTGGCGCATTGCCAAGCGATTCGGGGTTTCGCCCGGCCAGATCCAGAGGGCCAACAACATCCGCCACCGTGATCGTATCCACCCGGGCCAGACGCTTCGCATTCCGAATTAGCGGCGGGAGCAACTCAACCCAGGAGGGGGGACATCCTTGTCCCCCCCTCTTCATCCCGGGAGGGGGGGACATCCTTGTCCCCCCCCTCTTCATCGCCGACCCGGGACCGGCGGTTGGAAAGCCCCCATTCATCGCGCGGCGCCGGCCTCGACCCTGTCCGGCTCGTGACTGAAGACCGGTTCGCCGCCGCCGGGAGCCGCCTCAGCCAGAATCCGGGCGCCTTCGGTCAGTGAGCCGGAGACGATGAGCCGCGCCAGCGGATTCTCGATCCGCCGCTGGATGGCCCGCTTGAGCGGGCGGGCTCCATAGACGGGATCGTAACCCTCCCGCACCAGTTGCGTCCTGAGCTCGTCGCTCAGTTCCAATGTCATCCGGCGCTCTTTCAGGCGCTGCCGCAAGAGGTCCAGTTGAATCTCCACGATCTGTTTCAGGTGATCCTGAGACAGGGCGTGGAAGACGATCTGGTCGTCGATTCGATTCAGGAACTCGGGACGGAAGTGCCGGGCCAGGTTCCGGATCACGGCCTGTTTCATCCTCTCGAATTCGGTTCCGTCGAAGGCTCCCCGGTACTCCAGGATATCGGCGCTGCCCAGGTTCGAGGTCATGATGATGATGCAGTTCTTGAAATCCACCGTCCTGCCCTTGCCGTCGGTGAGGCGCCCGTCGTCCAGGATCTGGAGGAGGACGTTGAAGATGTCGAAGTGGGCCTTCTCGATCTCGTCGAAGAGGAGCACGGAGTAGGGTCTTCGCCGCACCGCCTCGCTCAGTTGGCCCCCCTCCTCGTGCCCCACGTAGCCGGGAGGAGCGCCGATCAGCCGGGCCACCGTGTGCCTCTCCTGGTATTCCGACATGTCGATGCGGATCATGGCCTGCTCGTCGTCGAACAGTGCCTCGGCCAGGGCTCTCCCCAGCTCCGTTTTTCCGACTCCCGTCGGACCCAGGAAGAGGAAGCTGCCGATGGGGCGGGCGGGGTCCTGGAGTCCGGCCCGGGAGCGGATGACGGCTTCCGAGACGGCCCGAATCGCCTCGTCCTGGCCGACAACTCTCCCATGGAGCGTCTCGTCCAGGTTCAGGAGGCGTTCCATTTCACCCTCCATGAGCCGGGAGACCGGGACGCCGGTCCAGCGGCTGACCACGTCGGCGATGTCTTCCTCGCCCACGTCCTCCTTCAAGAGAGGAACCGTTCCCTGCTTGCGGTCCAGCCGCTGCTGCTCGGCTTCCAGTTCCTGTTCCAGGGATGCCAGAGTTCCGTACTTGAGCTCGGCCGCTTGGTTCAGGTCGTAGTCCCGTTCCGATTGTTCGATCCGGATCTTGGTCTCCTCGATCCGCTCTCTGAGTGTTCGCAGTTGCCGGACTCCCTCCTGTTCGGACTGCCACTGGGCCTGGAGCGCCGTGGCCCTGCCCCGTTCCTCGGCCAACTCCTTTTCGATCCGGTCCAGCCGGTCCCGGGAGCCCTTGTCCTTCTCCTTGCGCAGCGCCTCCCGTTCGATCTCCAGTTGCATCACCCGCCGCTGGGTCTCGTCCAGCTCGGTGGGCATGGAATCCATTTCGGTCCGCAGCTTGGCTGCGGCCTCGTCCATCAGGTCGATGGCCTTGTCGGGCAGGAAACGGTCCGGAATGTAGCGGTTTGACAGGACGGCCGCCGCCACCAGCGCCGTGTCTCTGATGTGGACGCCGTGGTGGACCTCGTAGCGTTCCTTCAGGCCTCTCAGGATCGAAATCGTGTCCTCGACCGACGGCTGGTCCACCAGGACCGGCTGGAACCGCCGCTCCAGCGCGCTGTCCTTTTCCACGTGTTTCCGGTATTCGTCCACGGTGGTGGCGCCGATGCAGTGGAGCTCGCCCCGGGCCAGCATGGGTTTGAGCAGGTTGCCCGCATCCATGGCCCCTTCCACCCGGCCCGCGCCCACCACCGTGTGAAGCTCGTCGATGAAGAGGATGACCTCGCCTTCCTTTTCCTGGACCTCCTTCAGAACCGCCTTGAGGCGCTCCTCGAATTCTCCCCGGTACTTGGCGCCGGCGATCAGGGCTCCCATGTCCAGCGAAACGACGCGGCGGTGTTTCAGCCCTTCCGGCACGTCGCCCCGGACGATGCGTTGAGCCAAGCCTTCCGCGATGGCCGTCTTGCCGACGCCCGGGTCGCCGATCAGGACCGGGTTGTTCTTGGTTCTGCGGGACAGGACCTGCATCAGCCGGCGGATTTCGTAGTCTCTTCCGATGACCGGGTCGAGCTTCCCCGCGGTGGCCAGCCGGGTCAGGTCCCGGCCGTACCGCTCCAGGGCCTCGTAGGTCGCTTCGGGGTGGGGAGAGGTCACGCGCTGGCTCCCGCGAACTTCCCGCAGGGTTCGCATCAGGCGCTCCCGGGTGATTCCGTGGGTTTGCAGGAGGCGTCCGGCAGAGCCGGTGTCCGCGACCATGGCCAGCAACAGGTGCTCCACGGAAACGTACTCGTCCTTGAGCTGTTTCGTTTCCTCCCGGGCTCTGCTCAAGAGCCGCGTCAAGCGAGGTGCGGCGTAGATCTGGCCGGCCGCAGCAGCCGGTCCGCTCACCTGGGCGCGGCTTCGCAAATCCTGGTGCAGCCTCCGGGTCAGTTGGCCGGGGTCCAGATCCGCCTTGTTCAGGATGGATGCCGCCAGCCCTTGCTCCTGCTCCAGCAGGGCGGCCAGAAGATGCTCCACGTCCACCTGTTGGTGACCGAGGCTCCCGGCCACCGCCTCGGCCCGGCTCAGACCCTCGCGAACGCTTTCGGTCAATCGATTCAGTTCCATATTCCGATCCTCCGCTGTCCCGCCTCTCCTCCTTATAGGATCGGCCCTCAATCGCCGCAAGGAAGCGCGGACCTTGGTGGAGATTCCTCTATCCGGCGCCGGCCGGATGACGGCTCCACGGATGAGGCCTGCGCCCGGCCTCCGGTTTCTCGCACCTGCCCGCCGTAGTAGACTGCGCCTGATCCACGCGACGTTGGGGGAGGCCCGGTATGGCTGAGAAGGACGGCGAAGGAAGGTTTCAGGTCACCGACCGGCGAAGCTGGCTTGAAGATGAGTCGGTCATCGATCAGTCGAAGGTCCCGGAGACCCGGTATCCCTCTTACGTGGAGGAATTGAAGGCCCGAACCGAACTGGCCGAGCGGAAGCTGAAGCAGAGGCTCGAGCAGCTCGAGTCCGACAACGACGCGCTTCGCCGACGTCTCGAACGGACCCTGGAACAACGCCTGGACCGGTTCAAAATGGACCTCCTGCGCCAGTTCCTGGAGGTGGCGGACAACCTGGAGCGGGCGTTGGAGGCAGCGAAGAGCGGTTCCGACCTGAGCGAGCTCCGAAAGGGCGTCGAGTTGAATCTCCAGCTCTTCCTGGATCGGCTCAGGGAGGCGGGGATCGAGCCCATGGAGGTGTTGAACCAGCCGTTCGATCCCCACTTGGCGGAAGCCGTGGGGCTCGTTCCGGTCACCGACCCCGCGCTGGACCAACGGGTCGTCGAGGTGGTTCAGAGAGGCTATCGGTACGGGGACCGGCTGCTGCGTCCTGCCAGAGCTCGAGTCGGCCGCCTGGTCGAAGGCGCATCCGGCGAAGAGTCCGATTCCGGCATGAAGCAGGAGTGAGGGTCTCCCGGCGGTCAGCGGGCGAGCCTTGCCTGCTGCCGCAGCCGTTGGGAAGCCACTCCCTTGAAGGCGTGGCAGAGGGCGACGGCCAAGGCGTCGGCCGCGTCGTTGGGCCGGGGGCGTTCCTTGAGCTTGAGCAGGATCCGGACCATGGTCTGAACTTCCTCCTTGGTCGCCCGACCGGTGACCGAGATCGATTTCTTGACCTCCCGCGGAGAGTATTCGTACAGCGGAATCTCCAGTTCCGCAGCGGCCAGCAGGACCACCCCGCGGGCGTGTCCCAACTGGAGGGCGCTGCGGGCGTTGACTGCATGAAAGACCGATTCCACGGCCACCACGGTTGGAGCGTGACGGCGGAGTACGTTCCCCAGTTCGTGGTAGATGATCTTGAGCCGTTGCTCGAATGGAGTCTCAACCCTGCGGTCATGACAGCGGATCGCACCATACTCGATGCAACGGCAGTGATTCCCGAGTGCCGAGATGATCCCGTAGCCGGTGATGCGGCTACCCGGATCGATGCCCATGACGATGGTGGGCGAGGGTTGACCCATCAGGTCTGGAGAAGCACCTCCATCTCCTGCTCGTCGATGTCGAAGTTGGCGTAGACATGCTGGACGTCGTCGTGGTCCTCGAGGGCGTCCATCAGCTTCAGCATCTTTCCCGCCATCTTGCCTTCCATCCTGAGGGAATTCTGGGGGAGCATGGTGATCTGACTCGACTCCGTGGGGATGTTGGACGCTTCCAGTTCCTGCCGCACCTGCTCGAAGTTCTCGAAGGGAGTGTAGACGGCCAGCGTGTCGCCCTCGGTCTGGAGATCGTCGGCCCCGGCGTCGAGCACCACCTCCAACAGGGTTTCTTCCGAGACCGAGCCGCTGGGCACGCCGAAGTATCCCCGCTTCTCGAACATCCATAGAACGCTGCCCGTCTCTCCCAGACTCCCGCCGTTCTTGGAAAGGATGTGCCGGATCTCGGCTACGGTCCGGTTCCTGTTGTCGGTCAGGGTCTCGATCAGAACCGCCACGCCGCCGGGGCCGTAGCCCTCGTAGGTCACGGAGTCGAAGTTCTGGCCCGGGAGTTCGCCCGTCCCCTTCTTGACGGCCCGTTCTATGTTGTCGTGGGGCATATTGGCCGCTTTGGCCGTCTGAATGGCGGTGCGCAGCCGCGGATTGGCGTCCGGGTCGCCGCCGCCCGTACGGGCCGCCACGGTGATTTCCCGGATCATCTTGCTGAACATCTTGCCCCGCTTGGCATCCACGATGGCCTTCTTGTGCCGAATGGAATGCCACTTGGAGTGTCCTGACATGGCCGAAACTCCTGGTCGTTGTTGGCGCCTATTGTAACATGGCGTCTCGGTGGGCCTGAGTCCGTAACCGGGGGATCGAAGGAGTTTTGACCAAGTATCGTTTCGTCGTCCAGTATCGCTCCGACGGCTATTCCGGGTGGCAGGTCCAGAAGAATCGTCCCACCATCGGCGGAACCATCGAAGCCGCGCTGGCCCGGATCACCGGCGAAACCGTCTCCGTCGTGGGCGCCGGGAGAACCGACGCGGGGGTGCATGCCCTGGGCCAGGTGGCCCATTTCAGGCTCCGCCGCAAGCGGCCTCCCGACCGCCTGCTGAAATCTCTCAACGGCGTTCTCCCCTCCCGAATTCGGGTGCTCCGGTTGGGCCTGGCCGCCGACGCCTTTCATGCTCAGAAGGACGCGAAGCGGAAACGCTACATCTATCGTCTCTACAATGGACCCATACTCTCTCCGTTTCTGGAGGGCAGGGTCCTGCAGATCTACCGCCCTCTCTCCCTGGAGGCGATGCAACAGGCGTCGGAACTGATCGTCGGCACCCGTGATTTCACCGGCTTCACGGCCTCGGCGTCCCAGGTGAAGAGCCGCGTGCGAACCGTTTTCGTTTCCCGTTGGCGACGGAAGGGAAGGCACTTTTCCTATCGAATCGAGGGCGACGGCTTTCTCCATCACATGGTCCGGAACCTCGTGGGCACCATGCTCCAGATTGGGCACGGGCAGAGGCCGGCGGCGGACATGATCTCGATTCTCGAATCCCGGGACCGGCGCCAGGCGGGGCCGACGGCCCCGGCGCACGGCCTGTTCCTGGCGCGGGTGTGGTACCGGAATTGAATGTTCCGGCAACCTTTCGGCCCATCCGGGAGCGTTTCGAATTGTGGTAGATTTACCCCACCGCAATGACTCCCCCCTTTGAAAACTTCACCGGCATCGTTGAACCTGAAAGCCTGGAAGCGCGGCTGCTGGCGGAACTCGATCCTCACAAGTTGCCGCGCCACGTGGCCATCATCATGGATGGTAACGGCCGCTGGGCCCGGCAGAAGGGCCTGCCCCGGGTCAAGGGCCACACCGCCGGGATCAAGGCGGTTCGGGCTACGGTCGAGACCAGTGTCCGGCTCAACATCCCGGTGCTGACCCTCTACGCCTTCTCGGTGGAGAACTGGAAGCGGCCCATGAGCGAGGTCAATACCTTGATGGAGCTGCTCAAGGAATATCTGAGGAAGGAGTTGCCGGAAATCCAGGAAAACGATATTCGCTTCCACGCCATCGGGCGGATCCACGAACTGCCCCGCTCGGTCCGGAGAGAGTTGCGGCACGTGGAGGAGGAGTCCCGATTCAACCGGGGGATGAAAATGGTTCTGGCGTTGAATTACAGCGGCCGGGCCGAACTGGTGGACGCGTTCAACTCGCTGCTCCTGCAGGGCAGAAGCCGGAGGGTGAGTGAGACTGAGGTGCAGCGGAGTCTCTATACCGGCGACCTTCCCGACCCGGATCTTTTGATCCGCACCAGCGGAGAGATGCGAATCAGCAACTTCCTGCTCTGGCAGATCGCGTATTCCGAAATCTACGTCACCGACGTGCTCTGGCCCGACTTCCGATCCCATCACCTGCTGGAGGCGATCCTGGCCTACCAGAAACGGGAGCGCCGGTACGGGGGAATCCGGTCCCGTTCCCTGCAAGGCGCCAGATGATCCGCCGCACCCTGAGCGTCGTCGTGTTGGCGCCGCTCGTCCTCGCGATCATCGTTCTGGCTCCCGCCCCGGTGTTCCTGGTGTTCCTGGATCTGATCCTTCTGATCGCGGTCCTGGAATTGTTTCAGCTCCTGGCGCCCTTGGGAGCGAGGAGGCCCGTTTCGGCAGTCGTCGCGTGCCTGTTTCTTCCCTGGGTGTGGTATCAGGGAGGAGATGCGGTCGTGGCCTACCTGCTGGGGGCCTGCCTTTGCCTGCTCACCGCGCATCTCTACGGGGTCGTCAAACACCGCGACGCCCTGGCTTCGGCTTCGGCCGGCCTCATGGCCCTCTTGTACCTGGGGCTGCCCGTATCGCTACTGGCCGGGTACCGGAACCGATCCGACGAACTGCTCTTGATCCTGGCCATCGTCTGGTCCTGCGACATGGCGGCCTATCTCGTCGGGTCGCGCTGGGGACGCCGCCGCATCACTCCCCGGTTGAGCCCGGCGAAGTCCCTGGAGGGATTCGCCGCCGGTCTCGCCGTTGCGCTGGCGGTGGCCGTATTGTTGGGGTACGGCCTGCTCGGCCGTTCCGATTGGGGATGGTTGTCGCTGGTGGGCGTCGTGGTGGGATTGGCGGCCATCCTGGGGGATCTCTTCGAGTCGCTCCTCAAGCGTGCCGTCGGCGCCAAGGACAGCGGTTCCCTGATTCCCGGACACGGGGGACTCTTGGACCGGATCGACAGTCTTCTCTTCGCTTTCCCCGCCTATCATTGCCTGTCGTTTCTGCTAGGATGATGCGCTGAGACGGCTATTGGAGGCGGTTCTTCGCACCTGACAGCCCCCATCGATTTTCGCCCTGGACTCTTTTTGGCGGCCAGGAGTCATCCCCGCCGCGCTCGATCGATCGCCTGACGAATCCCGGAATAAGATGAAGAGAGTTTCGGTTCTGGGCTCTACGGGTTCCGTTGGACGCAGCACGCTGAGTCTCGTCGACCTGAACCCGGATCAGTTCCGGGTCGTGGGCCTGGCGGCGCGAAGAAATGCCGCCCGGCTTCTGGAACAGGCCCAAAAATACTCTCCGCTCGCCGTCGCCCTTCATGATCGTGAGCAGGCGGCGTGGCTCCGCCGGCGGCTTCCGGGGACGCCGGTGTGGGAGGGACAGGAGGGAGTGTCGAAACTGGCCGCCGAAGTGGAAGCGGGAATGGTGGTGGCGGCCATTACCGGCGCGGCGGGCCTGATTCCCACCCTGGCCGCCATCCGGGCGGGCCGGGACGTGGCTCTGGCCAACAAGGAGACGTTGGTGATGGCGGGGGAGTTGGTGATGCGGGAGGTCCGGGACGCAATGGTCCGCCTTCTGCCCGTCGACAGCGAGCACAGCGCCATTCACCAATGTCTCAACGGGGAGCGGAAGGCCCAGGTCAAGAGAATCCTGCTGACCGCTTCCGGCGGGCCCTTTTTCGGCAAGTCCCTCCGGGAGCTGAGCGACGTGACGGTGCAGGAAGCCTTGAACCATCCGACCTGGAAGATGGGGCCCAAGATCACCGTGGACTCGGCCACGCTCATGAACAAGGGATTGGAAGTGATCGAAGCGCATCATCTTTTCGGCGTGCGGCCGGAGCAGGTGGAAATCGTGATCCATCCCCAATCGATGGTTCACTCCATGGTGGAGTTCGTGGACGGAGCCATCATGGCCCAACTGGGAATCACCGACATGCGTCTTCCCGTCGGCTACGCCCTGAGCTACCCGGACCGCTGCAGTCTGCCGGTCCCGACCCTGGACCTGTTCGCCTTGACGCCGCTGGAGTTCCATCCGCCGGACCCCGTCAAGTTTCCGTGCCTCCGCCTGGCCGGAGCGGCTCTGCAAGAGGGACGCACCTACCCTGCCGCCCTCAATGCCGCCAACGAAGTGGCCGTCGGACTTTTTCTGGAGGAACGAATTCCTTTTCGGGACATTCCCGCCACGATCGAGGGTGTGCTGGACCGGCACCGGCCGCAGGATCCCGATTCTCTGGAAATCGTTCTGGAGGCGGACCGGAGGTCCCGCCGAGAGGCCAACGAACTGGCCCTGGCCAGGATCTGACCGGCCGCGGGGGAAAACGGGGAACCGAAGCGGGTCGATACGCGTCAGAGGATCTGAGAATTGGAGCAAACGTCGTTGACGATTGAGACGGTTGGCCGCGGGGATATCGATTTCCGTCCCTGGAGCCCTGTCAGAAAGGCGAGATTCCTTTGCAGTTGATCGGTGATTTCGGGACCACGCTGCTGGCCTTCATTTTCGTCTTGGGGGTCATGATCTTCGTCCACGAGTTGGGACACTACGCGGTTGCCAAGTATCTGGGCATTCGCGTCGAAGTGTTCTCGCTCGGTTTCGGCCCCAGGCTGGTGGGGTTTCGCCGCGGCGACACCGACTACCGGGTGAGCCTTTTGCCCCTGGGCGGCTACGTCAAGATGGCCGGAGAGAACTACGACGAGTCGTTCACCGGTTCCGGCGACGAGTTCCTGGCCCGGCCCAAGCGGCATCGTTTCGCCGTGGCCGTGGCCGGCCCCTTGATGAACATCGTCCTGGCCGTCCTGCTGTCGGCCGCCACCTACACGTTGGGGGTCCGGGTGCTCACCTACCGGTCGGGACCGGCGGAAGTCGGGGCGGTGGCCGCCGGGTCTCCTGCGGAAGCGGCGGGGATTCAGGTTCGCGACACGATCGTGGCCATCGACGGAGACGAAGTGTCTACGTGGCAGGAGGCCGAGATCGCCATCGCCACGATTCCCGGGCAGAGCGTTCGCCTGACTCTCGACCGGGGAGGGAACCGGATCGACAAACGGGTCCTGGTCGCCGCGGCGTCGGAAAGGGGGGAGATCGGAACCATTGGAGTAGAGCCCTGGATCCCTTTCATCATCACCGGAACCCTCGAAGGCTCGCCGGCGCAAGCCGCCGGATTGAAGCCGGGTGACGAGATCCTGGCGGTCCGGGGAGAGAATGGTTCCGTCGACGAACCCTCTGCGGTCTCGCCGTTCGTGTCGGAACGCGAAGGACAACCGTTGCTTTTCAAGCTGCGGCGGGGCGACGAGCTCCTGGAGGCTACCATTCGGCCGGCGCAGATCGACGGCAGGGTTCTGATCGGTGTCGAGCGAGGCGGCCCCCCCTTCCACGTCGAGAAGTACGGAATCGTGGATTCCCTGGCCCTGTCGATCCGGAGGAACGGAGAATTGGTTCTGTTGATCGGTCAGATCATGGGCAAGATCGTGACCGGCAGGGCCTCCCTCCGGAGCATGTCGGGGCCCATCGATATCGCCCGCTATTCGGGGGCCGCCGCGTCGAGCGGATTGGTTCCCCTGATGGGATTCATGGCTCTGGTGTCCCTTAACCTGGGGATCCTGAATCTTTTTCCCATCCCCGTCCTGGACGGGGGCCTCATCGCCATGTTGGCCATCGAGGGGCTCATCGGCAGGGACCTCAGCATGAAGGTGAAGGAACGGATCTTTCAGGCCGGCTTCATATTCCTGATCCTGCTGATGGGGGTGATTCTCTTCAACGATGTCTCCAAGAATCTACCCTTTTGAGGAATCGAGGGAGCGACGAAAGGCGTGTGGTTTCCGGGTGGACGGGACCACGTTCGAGAGTGGTCTCATCTCGGAAACGGTAGCCGGACCGACTCGAACCCTTTTTCTCTCCTGACTCCGCCGGGCGCCGTCCGGCGGGGAAGCGTCCTCGATTGATCGCGGTCAACCGAAGCTGGCGACGGCTTCAGCCTCGTCTTCGAAGGTGTCGAATACGGTCAGAAGCTTGGTGATGGCCAGCAGCTCCCGGGTCCTCTTGGTCAGATGGAGCAGCTTGAGCGCTCCTCCCTGGTCTGCGACGTGAGTGTAGGAACTGACCAACTCGCCGATTCCGGTGCTGTCCACCGTACGGACGTCGGCCAGGTTCATGAGCAGGTTCTTCCGGCCCGACTGGACCAATCCCCGTATGGTTTTCCGAATCAGGGCGCTCTCTTCGCCGATGGTGATCCTGCCCTGGACATCGAGAATCGTGACGTCGTGCACGTTTCTGGTCGTAATGCTCATGATTTCCTCCTCACGTGGTGTTATCGAGCTGTTTCTCCATTGTGACTTCAAATCCTCCCTGGGCGCGATTGCGGTAGGTCACGTCGTCCATAAAGGTGTGAACGAAGAAGACCCCGCGGCCCGAGGGTTTCAACAGATTCCCGGTCTCCAGTGGGTCCGGCAACGAGGACTCGTCAAACCCGCGTCCCTGATCTGAAACGGTGATGAGAAGGCGGCGGCGATCGATACGGAATCGGACGCCCACCCTCTTGCTCTCATCCTCTTGGTTTCCGTGCTGGATGGCATTGGTCACCGATTCGCGGACCGCCAGGCAAATCCAATGGCTTGCTTCGTCATCGAACCCGGTCATCCGAGTTATGGTCTGACAGATATCTTGAACCAGATCGAGAAACTGTATGTTGCTCCCGAAAGAAACCTGGAATTCCTGGTGAAATCCCTGCCCCGCCAGTTCACCCGGCAATCCTTTCCGGTCCACGTTCCGTTGCTCTGAATCGCTCATGGCAGTGGACCCGCGGTGTACGATCGTTGCATCTTTCGCGCCGGTGCCGGCGAACCGTGGTCACATCAACTATATACGCCGGAAAACGGTGCGTGGTTTCGCTGATCACCCGGGAATGTTCCGGTTTCGGCGCTGCTTGGGAGCTTGGACGGGAGTCGCCGGCCGCGAAAAACAAAGGTGGAGCCGGACTGTTGTCACATGGGAACCGGGACCCGCGGCCGGGCTCGCACGGGAATTCTCTCAATACGCGTCTTTTCTGGAGTCGACGATCAGTGTCACGGGACCGTCGTTCACCAGCGAAAACTCCATCATGGCTCCGAATCGTCCTGTTTCGACCTTCACATCCGCTTCCCGAAGCGTCTCCGCAAGGCGCCGGTAGGCGGTCCGGGCCGCGTTGGGAGGAGCTGCCCTGCTGAAGCTGGGCCGGTTCCCCTTGCGGCAGTCTCCGTAGAGCGTGAACTGGGAGACCAGAAGGATGGAATGGTCCGTCTCCAGCAGCGAACGGTTCATTCTGCCGGATTCATCCGGAAAGATGCGGAGTTGAAGGATCTTCTTCCTGATGAAAGCCAGATCTCTGTCCGTGTCGCCGGCAGATATGGCAACCAGCACGGCCAGTCCGGGCCCGATCCGCCCCACCGTCCGGCCTTCGACTTCCACCTTGGCCTTGGACACCCTCTGAATCACGACGCGCATGGAGACTCAGTGGATGGTGGGCTCCATCCCCTCTCCCCAACGTTTCCTGAGGACTCTCTCGAAACGCGGCATGAGCAACAGGTGGAAGGTGAACTCCTTGTCCGGAAACATGCCCAGGACGGCTCTCTCGGTCCGCCGCACCATCTGTCGGGCTTCGCTCAATGTCAACCTGGGGTCCTGGTACAGCACGCTGAGCGTCAGATCGACCAGAAAGCGCATGCGCCGGAGTCTCCGATTCTCCTCTTGAATCAGATCTTCACGATCCGAAGTGGACATTGCAATTCAGTGTAACAGCCTGTGGCGAAAGTCTCGCGCCGCTTCGGGGGAGGCCGGGCCTTGAGAGACTGCACAAAAAAGATGCAAAATGAAGAAAATCCCCATTTGACAACCGCTTGAATCGTGTCTTCACAACATTTTCCACCGGCCTTTCCACAAAATCCGTGGACAACCTGTCCACGCCGAGATTGCGGTTCCTGGCGTTTCGCCCGGAGACTCGTTTTCAACACCGGGAAAAAGGAGTAACGTTACGGGGCGTCAGAAATCGCCGGAGATCGGAACTCACGGAAATGGCCCGCGAGGTGGAAGCAGCGGCTCCGGCGACAGTGGGGGAGAATGGTCCGTGAAGAGGAGCCGATTCAGAACCGGATCATCCGCCTTCGGGGCGGCGGACGTGGCCGAACTGGATTACCGCCGGGACATCGGCGAGCCTGGAAGGTACCCCTACACACGGGGCATCTACCCGAACATGTACCGGGGACGTCTCTGGACCATGCGCCAATTCTCCGGCCATGGAAGCGCCGAAGAAACCAATCGCCGGTATCGTTTCCTCCTGGAGCACGGACAGACCGGCCTCTCCGTTGCGTTCGATCTGCCCACCCTGATGGGTCTGGACTCGGATGATCCCCTCTCGGCCGGGGAAGTCGGAAAATGCGGCGTTGCCGTCGACTCTCTCCGGGACATGGAGGTCCTCTTCGACCGCATCGATCTGGCCCGGGTGAGCACCTCCATGACCATCAACGCACCGGCGGCCGTCCTCCTGGCCATGTACGTGGTGGCGGCGGAGAAGCAGGGAGTCGCGGCCCGCCGAATCCGGGGCACGCTCCAGAACGACATCTTGAAGGAATACATCGCACAGAAGGAGTGGATCTATCCTCCCGCCCCGTCCATGCGCCTGGTCGTGGATTCGATCCAGTTCTGCTCGCAGCAGCTTCCCCGATACAATAGCATTTCCATCAGCGGGTACCACATTCGCGAAGCCGGCTCCACGGCGGTCCAGGAACTGGCCTTCACGTTGCGGGACGGCATCGAATACGTGGACTGGTGCGTTCGCCGCGGCATGGAGGTGGATGACTTCGCACCCCGCCTCTCCTTCTTCTTCAACTCCCACAACAACTTCTTCGAGGAGATCGCCAAGTTCCGGGCCGCCCGGAGGCTCTGGGCGCGTACCTTGAGGAAACGCTTCGGGGCTCTGAACGAGCGGTCGTGGATGTGCCGGTTCCACACTCAGACCGCCGGTTGCACGTTGACCATGCAGCAACCGGCCAACAACATCATCCGGACCACGCTGCAGGCGGTGGCCGCGGTTCTGGGAGGGACCAATTCGCTTCACACCAACGCCCTGGACGAGGCGTGGGCGCTTCCCACCGAGGAGACGGCCAAGATCGCTCTTCGGACTCAACAGGTTCTGGCCTACGAGTCGGGCCTCACCGCGAGCGTGGACCCGGCGGGCGGGTCCTATTACCTGGAGAACCTCACCTGCCAGGTCGAGGATCGGGCGGTGGAGTACATGGACCGGATCGACGAGATGGGAGGAATGATCAACGCCATCGAGGCGGGGTACCCTCAGCGCGAGATCCAGGACGCCTCCTACCGGGAGCAACGCGCCATCGAGAAGGAGGAACAGGTGGTGGTGGGCGTGAATCGCTTCGTCACCGACGAGCCCTCCCGGCCGGAGATTCTCCGTATCGGGCCGGAAGTGGAGGACGCTCAGATCGAGAGCCTCCGGGTCCTGCGGCGAGAGCGGAACCAGGCAAGCGTCAGCCGGGCCCTCCGCGACTTGAACCGGGCCGCCCGGACCGACGAGAATCTGATGCCCCATCTGCTTCATGCGGTCCGGGAATACGCCACCGTGGGAGAGATCTCGACCTCCCTGAAGGAGGTCTTCGGCGTTTATCGGGAACCCCTGTTCTGAGGATTCAGACGGAATGAGCAACCGTAGACTCAGGATTCTCATCGCCAAGCCGGGGCTCGACGGGCACGACCGGGGCGCCAAGATCGTGGCCCGCGCTCTCCGCGACGCCGGCATGGAGGTCATCTACACCGGGTTGCGCCAGACTCCCGAGCAGATCGTGCAGGCGGCCATCCAGGAGGACGTGGACGCCATTGGGCTATCCATTCTCTCGGGTGCTCACGAGCACCTCTTCAAGCGGATCATGCAGCTTTTGGCCGACCAGGATGCCCTGGACATCCTGGTCTTCGGAGGCGGCATCATCCCGGACGAAGACATTCCCGGCCTCAAGGAACTGGGGGTGGCCGAGATCTTTCAGCCGGGATCCTCGACCCGGGAAATCATCCGGTTTCTGAACCGGTCCGTCTGAGCCGGTTTCGGCGAGGCGGCAAGACCGGGAGATTCCGGTCAACCGGATTCACGAAGGAGCGACCGGACCGCCTCCAGGACGCGGGGGACGGTGATGGACCGGATGCACATGGGCTCCTGGTAGTGAAGACAGTAATAGCCAGGGCAAGGGATGCACGGGAGGTCGGAGCGAATCAAGCGGTGGCGGGTCCCCCACGGAGACCAGACGGGGGAGTCGGAAGACCCGAAGATGACCACCAGGGGCTTGCGCAGGGCCGCGGCGATGTGGGTCGTGCCCGTGTCGTTTCCCAGATAGAGGCGGCACAGGGAGGCCAGGGCGATGAACCGGTCCAGCGGAAACGGCCCCACGAAATGAGCCGAGGCGGGAGCGGTCTTCCTGAGATCCTCCAGGAGCGGCTTCTCGCCCGGGCCCGCCGTGAAGACGATGGGGTGTCCCTCACGCTCCAGAAGCGCCGCGGTTTCCGCAAACCTGGCCGGTTCCCATTGCTTGGTATCGAAGGCGGCGCCCGGGTGAACCAGGAGGAAACCTTCCCCGATGCCGCGCCGGGACAGGAGCGTCCGAACCTGCTCCAGGGCCGCGGTGCCGACGGGAACCTGGAGCGGCGGTATGGGATCGATCTGGAATCCGAGATGTTTGAAGGGCGAAAGCTGATGCTCGACGGTGTGGATCGAATCCTTGCCCCAGATCTGCCGTGAATCGGGGACGGTTCGGTTGTAGAAGCGGTTGCTGCGGCTGCTGGCGTAGCCGAGGCGCACGGACGCCCCCGATAGGGCGGTGATGAGAGAGCTGGTGGTCCCGCCATGGAGGTCGACGGTCAGGTCCGGCGAGAAGCCGCGGGCCGCCCGAACGGCCAGGCTTCGGGTCAGGAGCTTGGATCCGCCGCGGGGGACGGCAATGATCCGATCCACGTCGGGATTGTTCGCCAGGACTTCGTGAAACGGGGCCTCCAGGAGCACAGCCACCCGAGTGCCCGGATTTCGTTTGAGAACCGTGAGAGCCGGGGTCATGAGGACCGCATCCCCCAGAGAGCGCAGGCGCACCAGAAGGACGCGGGAGCGGCGGGTCATCCCCCGGCTTGATCGGTCGAGGACGGACCTTCCGGCGGCTCGGTGACGGCCTCGTCGATGAGCATCACCGGGATATCGTCGCGGATGGGAAAGACCAGGAAACAGGCGCCGCACTTCAATCCGTTGCCGTCCGGAGTCAGGAACACCTTGGCCTTGCAGGCCGGGCAGGCCAGAATTTCCAGCAACTCCGGGTTGATTGCCATCGGCTAAGACTACCGGCTGGAACTCGCCGGGGTCAATCCGGCGGCGCGCGTCCGGAGGCTCGTCGGATGAATCGCTATTCCTTCCGCGATACCGGTCTGGCAGAGGCGAGGCTTGCCCTTCTCGCGGAAGCCTTCGAGCCGGAGATGCGTGTACTTCTGGCAACGCTTCCGAAACGACCGGTTCGGCTGGCCCTCGATCTCGGATGCGGCCCCGGATTCACGACCCGGCTGCTCATGGACGTCCTCCAGCCGCGGAGAATTGTGGGAGTGGATCTATCCCGGAGTTTCGTGCGATCGGCCCGGACCGGATTTCCGGATCTCGAGTTCGTGGAGCACGATGTGACACAGACGCCGTTCCCCGTCAGGAGCCCGGATTTCATCCTGGCCCGGCTGGTCTTGGCTCATCTCCCGGATCCTGCGGGCGTTCTGGCGGCGTGGGCGAATGAGTTGGCTCCCCGGGGTTTGGTTGCCGTCGCTGAAGTGGAGACCATCAAGACCGAACATCCCGTATTTTCGACCTATCTGTCCGTGGTGGAGCGGTTGATCGCGGACAGTGGCGGGGAGCTCTATCTGGGACCGTGTCTGCACGGCGCTGCCGATCCCACGGATTTGCGGCGCTTGTCGAGCGAGGTCTACCGGCTGCCGGTATCCACGGGAGCAGCCGCAAGCATGTTCTCCATGAACTTGGCTGCCTGGAGGACCGACCGATTCGTTGTCGCCAATACCGATGAGCGTTTTCTGGATCGCCTCGCCACTCGACTCGAACAACTCCGGCGTTCGGCCTCCATGGACAGGATCGAATGGGGCGTGCGCCACCTGGTGTACGAGCGAGCCGGCTGACGGAGTCACCACCATATGGGCCGGCGGGGGCCATGATCGCCGTGGAGGCCTCATTGAGGATGTCGGGATCTTCGGGTTGCCGAAGGCCTGGTCGATCCGGCGGCCAGTTCCGCGGTCGCCAACTTCTCGTGCCGTGCTCCCCGGCTGGACAGCCGGCTCTCGTAAAGGTGGATCCTGCGGACGAGAAACGAGACCGGTCCCGTTGCTTGCCCTTCCGTCTCGAGGTAACTCGACAGCCGCTTCAGATTGCGGGAGGACTTCAGGCGGAGCAATGTCAGGTGGGGCCTGAATTTCTTTCTCTCGCGGTCGAATCCAAGCTTTTTCAACTCGGGTTCCAGCAGACCGTGCAGATGTTCCAGGCCTCCGTCACCGGCGACTCCGGCCCAGACGATGCGAGGCCGTTTCCGGCTGGGGAAAGCGCCCAGGGTTCGGACCGCAAGAGGGAAGGGCGGCACCCGCCGCGCGCAACGGCGAATCGCGTCTCCAATCCCGGGGACACGGAACTCCTCGACGTTCCCCAGGAAACGAAGGGTCAGGTGGATGGACGAAACCGGAGCCAGCCGGGCGTCCAGATCCAAGGAGCCGAGCGCGGCCGAAACGGAGCTCAAGTGGTCCTTGACTTCCGGCGGAACGTCGACGGCGATGAAGGCGCGGATCACGTCAGGCGCCTTCGGATCCAGTCCAGGGCGATCCGGCATGTGCTCGTCCGGATGCCCTCACGGTCCCCCTCCAGCAAGAGCTTCCGGACCCGGGTCCCGGCGGAATCGGAAAGACCCAGATAGACCAGGCCCACCGGCTTTTCGGGACTTCCCCCGGAGGGGCCTGCGATCCCGGTTACCGAGACGCCCAGATCGGCGCCGCTCCAGTTCCGGACCTCCCGGGCCATCTGACGGGCGACCGGTTCGCTGACCGCGCCCCATCGATCCAGCACCTCCGGCCTCACCTTGAGATGCCGCATCTTGAGAGCGTTGCTGTAGCTGATGATTCCGCCCCGGTAGAAATCGGAGCTGCCCGGAACGTCGGTCAAGAGCTTGCCCAGGTAGCCGCCCGTACACGACTCGGCGGTGGCCAGAGTCTTCCCCTGCCGTCTCAGCAAGCGTCCCACCACCGACTCGAGGGCCTCCTCCTGAATGCGATTCAATGCTCCCGGCGCCGAATCCATGCCGTCTCCGGTTACCGGCTCATGCCTGAGAGGTGAAGGCGTAGACGATCCTCAGCAGGAGGCCCGCGTAGAGGCCGGCGATCAGGTCGTCACCCACGATTCCCATGCCTCCCCGGAGTCGCTCCACTTTCTTGATGGGATAGGGTTTCAGAATGTCGAAGGCCCGAAACGCCACGAAGCCCAGGGCCAGGAACGTCCAGGAAAACGGCACCCAGAGAAGGCAGAAAACCTGTCCCGCCACCTCGTCGATGACGACGTGCGAGGGGTCGGACCTGGCTTCCCGGCGGGCGACGCGCGCCGATGCCCAGATGCTGACAGGCAGAAGCAGCAACAGCGCCGCGCCGAGTTGCAGCGTGGCCGAGTCGGAAGCCCGGTGCAGCAGGGCGACGGCCAGGGCGGTGACCAGCGACACGAACGTTCCCGGAATGTACGGGATGTACCCGAGACCGAACGCGGTGGCCAGGGTGTGTGCGAGCCATCCGTTATCACGCATTCTTTTCTTCCGCGTCCTTCCCGGTCTGTCGGCGGATTCGATATTCCTCGCCGAACCAACGGCCCAGGTCCACGAACCTGCAGTGCTTGCTACAGAAGGGGAATTGGGGGTCGTCCCCCTTCACCCTTCGTCTGCAGACGGGACACTTGGAGGTATTTCGACTCATGTCCTGAACCTTCTATCCGAACCGCGCCTCTGGCGCGAGCAAATATTTCAGATTCCGCCGGGACGCCGCAGCGAATCGAGGGAGACCCGGATTTCCAGCAGTTCGGAAGGACTGGGATCCAGTCCGCCGAAGCGGTTCCTATAGTAGATCTCCGTCAATCTCTGGGGCGCGGTGCTTTTCAGTGCGCCACCGATTCTCCCCGCGAATTCTCCGGGAGTCTCGGACCTCTTCCGGACGAGTCCCCGCGCTTCCAGAATCCGGATCAGTTCCAGATAGTAGTCGGGTATCGACGTGGCGGAACTTCGGGCCCATCTCCTTCCGGCCCATCCGGCCCGTACCCTCCTCCAAAGCCGCGGACCGGTTCGAACCAGGAGCAGTGCCGAAACCAGAACGGCCGCCGCCACGAGCCCCGCCCGTTGCCAGGTGACTCCGGCGACCCAGTCGGACCAGGCGGCCAGCGTGCGCCGCCGCGAGTTGCCCCAGCTCTCATTCCACGAATCGCCCAGCGTTTGGAACAGGCCGTACTGTTTCAGGTGGTCGAAGGTGACCACGTCCAGCCACGCCAGATCGATGGCGTCCAGCAACTCGCGAAATGCGGCAAGAACCGGGAGAGAGGCGCCGGCGGCGACTGCCGGGGTGGCGTCGAACTCGATCCACTCCCGTCCCGGGAAATAGGCTTCGACCCAACTGTGGGCATCGGAATGGCGAACCATGAAGTAACCGTTCCACCGGTTGTAGTCTCCCCGCTTGAATCCGTTGACCACCCGGGTCGGAATGCCCAACGCTCGCAGCAGGACGGCCTGGGCCGTGGCGAAATATTCGCAGTGTCCCGCCCGCGATTCGAACAGGAAATCGTAGAGCGGGTCGCGGCTGGAGGCCGAGGTGTTCTCGAGAGAGTACTGGTAGTTCTCCTTCAGGAACTGTTCCACCATGAAGGCTTTGTGAATGGGGTCGGTGACTCCCGAAGTGATGCGCCGGGCCAGGCGCCCGACCTCCGGGTCCAACTCGGGGAGCTGGAGATAGTGCCGGCCCGGAGCCTGTCGGTAGACCGGGACCGGAACTTGAGAGAGTTTTTGGTCCCGGGTCATCACGTCGGAGAAGACGGTATAGGTTCGGACCCCGACGCCGGCCGTCCGGAAGGAACGGTTCCCGTCCTGAAAAACGTACGGCCTGTGGAGCCGTCCGGAAATGAGAATGATGTCGGGAAGCCCGAACAGAACTCGCGTCAGCGGCTCCTGGTGGATGGTCTGGCGGATCAGGAATTCCTCCTGCCGTCGCCGGCCGGCCACCAGAAACCCCTGGTAGCGATCGTCCCTCGCGACCTGCCTGAGGCCCCGGGTGCTGGACCAGGTCTTTCCGTCGTAGTGATCGAAGGCGATGCCCCTCCACTTCAGCTCCGAAGGCATCCGGTGCGGCGGCTTGTCCACCTTGATACGCAGCACCACCTCCTCGTTGATGAGGATCTCTCCCATTTCTCCCAGGCTCACCTTCTCGGAGAATCCGCTCAGATGGCCCGAAACGCGCTTCGCCGGCAACGCTCCCAGGGTCCCCCGGGGAATGACCACAAAGATGGGGACGGAAACCGCAACCAGCAGCAGCGTAATAAGAAGGGCGGTCCACAGATGCCCGCGAAGCGCGAGTCTGAGTCTGCGGTGATTCTCATACGGTTCCTTGCTCTCCAGCAACATGAGCACCAGCACGGCCAGGAAAAGGAACACCAGGACCCAGACCGGAAACACGACGGAAATGGTGGCGGTGGATGCGATCAGGACGAAGGCGAAGGAGATGAAGAGCAGCAGCAGGTAATCTCGTTTGGTGCGGGCGCTGCAGAGCCTCACCAGGCTGACGAGCATGAGCAGATGCGCCGTCGCCGGAACGAAGGGGGAAAAGATCACGGCGTCCACGACGAACAGCGCCAGCAGGACGCCGAAGACGATGCCTTGAACGGCGCCGTCCAACCGGATGCGGGGGAGCAATCGAGTGGCGCCCAGGCAGGCCAGGTAGCCGAGCAGCATCCCGCCGCCGATTTCGCCGGACGAGTAGAGCGTCGACACGCCCGTCACCTGCAGTCCGTAGCTGGTCAGATGCAGGATCGTCTTGAACCGCATGGCGTCAGATCCGCAAGTAGTCTATGGCCACGGATCCCGGCGGAACCCACCGATGGCCCGCGGCGACCTCGATGCCGTTTCGCGCCGGCGCATTCCCGAGGGGCTCCGGGTGGGGGCTCACCGGCTGGACCAGCGCCAGGCACTCCATGAACCTCTCGTAACCGTCCCTGCGGCCGTCGACGAGAATCAGAGTTTCTCCGCAAGTGAATCGGAACTTTTGGCCCATCCGCCAGTAGTGGTCTCCCAGGGCCGCCACGCAGGAGACCCCCTTTTCGAACTGTTTTAGGCTGCGGGGAGAGAGATCGTTCAGTTCGGGATGAAAAGTCAGATCGATCAGGTTTAGATTCTCGGCGACGAAGTCCCGGACCATGAGTTGATCCAGCCTGGCGGTCGATTTCCAGTCCACCAGCCGGGCGCTGTCGCCGCTCTGGTACCTTCGGATCCCATAGAGGCTGTCTCCTTGGCCTCTCAGGTTCAGTGCCTCCGCCCCTTGCAGTTCCGGATAGATGAAGAACAGGGTCCGCAGGTTCATCAGCGCGGGATAGACCAGGATGGAGCCCTGGGTTCGCAACATTCTCATGCGATGAAAGAGGCCGAAGGGGAACTTGGTGCCAACTTCGAAACCTTCGACCGGATAGGAGCCGCGCCGGCGGAACAGGCACTTCAGGGTCAATTTCAGGTCGGAGCGGACACCGATGTAGGGAAAGACCTTCTCCCGGGTGAAGAAATCCGTCGCCGGTGCGGAGTCCTTTTCCCGTTTCTGACGGCCTC
The DNA here is from genome assembly GCA_965116695.1 of Acidobacteriota bacterium. Lineage (GTDB taxonomy): Bacteria > Acidobacteriota > UBA6911 > RPQK01 > JAJDTT01 > JAJDTT01. Next base: position 3,044,384 of record OZ220706.1, on the reverse strand, counting down.
TCAGCTTCAGCGCGAAAGACGGGATCCAGCGCTTCAGGTTGTGCAGAGTGACGAAGCAGGTGGCGGTGTCCTGGGCCCGGATCGTCTCCGGAACGCTGATGCTCACCTTCAAGCCGTGCAGGACCAACGCGGAAAGCAGTCCCGAGACCAGCAGCGCGGCCAGCAGAAGAGAGAGCAGGAGAACCAGAAGGTTGTTGCCCGAGTTCATGGACGAGAATCCCAACACGGTCACCAACAGGAGGAAGAACGCCCCTCGATGAGTGATGGATAGCGTGGGAATCCGCTCCCGCAGGTCCTTCCGGTAACGGGACAGCACGTACGGCGCCAGCGTCACGGCGGCCAGGGACGCGAAGATCAGCGACACCAGGGCCGGAAATGCCGCGGCATGGACCTGACCGGACCAGCGCGCCAGGGCGCTCAGGGCGGCCAGAATCGCGGCGGACACCAGTAGAATCAGCGGCCAGACGATTTCTCCCCGGGCCCATTTCAGCTTGAGCCGCCGAATCATCAGACCGGGACCTCGACCTGGTCCACAAGATCCTCAATGATGGATTCGGCTTCGCGGGTCTTTTCCAGCGGCGAGGCATGTCTGGGACTCACCAGGACACGGTGGGAAAACACGGGCACCGCCAAGCGTTTGACGTCGTCCGGAGTGCAGTAGGATCGACCCTGGAAATAGGCCAGCGCCTGGGACGCCCGGTACAGGAACATGGCGCCGCGGGTGCTCACTCCCAGGGCCAGGAGCTCGCACTCCCGGGTCGCCCTCACCAGTTCCATGAGGTATTGCAGGAGCGTCTCCTCGAACCTCACGTACTGGACTTCTTCCTGGCCCCTCAGGAGATCCTCGGTGCTGATGACCGGATCGAGATCAAGGGTGTCCTGCTGCCCCGACGAGCGCAGAATCTCCTTTTCGTGAGACTCGCTGGGATAGCCCATGGAGATGCGCATGAGAAACCGGTCCAACTGGGACTCGGGCAGGGGATAGGTTCCGTGGTGTTCGATGGGGTTCTGGGTGGCGATCACCATGAAGGGCTGAGGCAGCAGGTGGGTGTGATTGTCCACCGTGATCTTCGCCTCGCTCATGGCCTCGAGCAGGGCGCTCTGGGTCCTGGGGGTGGTGCGGTTGACTTCATCCGCCAGCACCACGTTGGCAAACAGGGGGCCGGGCCGGAACTCGAAGTCCCGGTGCACCTGGTTGAAGACCGAGGTCCCGGTCAGGTCGGAGGGAAGCAGGTCGCTGGTGAACTGGATGCGCTGGAAGCGGCAGTCGACGGACCGCGCCAGAGCATGGGCCAAGGTGGTCTTGCCGACGCCGGGGACGTCCTCCACCAGCATGTGCCCCCGTGCCAGCAGGCTCACCACGGCCAGTTCCACCACCTCGGATTTGCCCTTGATGATCCGTTCCACCGAGTACTGGAGGGCCTTGAATCTCTCCGTCAGACTGGCGATTCCGGCACCGTTCGACACGGGCGTATGATATCAGCCCGTGGCAAATGTCGTCACGGCGTTCGACCGTCCCTGCACAGGCGCGGACGGCGTTGCTATGGGCTCACATACTCCCGGTATGCGCGCCGTAAGCGCCTTGTCCGGCGGGCGCAGGAACGGTCTCGGTGCTCGCGAGACTTTCACCACGGACGGATATCCGCCCGCCGCGAGAGTCGCTGAGTCCCGGCGGCGTCAGCGGAACAGGCTTTTCTGGGGAGGCGCCGCTTCGAGGCCCAGGTGGGAATAGGCCAGGGGAGTGGCCACGCGGCCCCGGGGAGTGCGGGCGATGAAGCCGATCTGAATCAGGTAGGGCTCGTAGATGTCCTCGATGGCGCCCTTCTCCTCGCTGATGGCGGCGGAGAGGGTGCTCAGGCCGACGGGGCCACCTTCGAACCGGCTGATGATGGTGTCCATGAGCTTGCGATCGATCTCGTCGAATCCGAACCGGTCCACGTTCATGAGTTCCAGGCCCCGGCAGGCGATGTCCCGGGAAATCTTTCCGTTGGCCCGCACCTGGGCGTAGTCGCGGACCCGCTTGAGGAGGCGGTTGGCGATCCGCGGCGTGCCCCGGCTCCTTCGCGCCACCTCGGCCGCTCCTTTCAGGTCGATCTCCACGCCCAGAATTCCCGCGGAACGGAGGATGATGGAGACCAGGCTCTCGACGTCATAGAAATCGAGTCGCTGCATGATGCCGAACCTTCCCCGGAGCGGGGAGGTGATCAGTCCGGTGCGGGTCGTGGCCCCCACCAGCGTGAACCGGGGTATGTCGATCTTGATGGAGCGGGCGCCCGGGCCTTCGCCGATGATGATGTCGATCTGGAAGTCCTCCATGGCCGGGTAGAGGATCTCCTCGATGGCGGGATGGAGCCGGTGGATCTCGTCGATGAAGAGAACGTCCTTGTCCTCCAGGTTGGTGAGAATGGCGGCCAGGTCCCCTCGTTTCTCGATGGCGGGGCCGGAGGTGGAGCGGAAGCTGACCTCGAGCTCATGGGCGATGACGTGGGCCAGAGTGGTCTTTCCCAGCCCGGGGGGTCCGAAAATCAGAATGTGGTCCAGGGCCTCCCCGCGGCGGCGGGCGGCTTCGATGCCGACGGAGAGCCCCTCCTTCACCTGCTTCTGACCGACAAAGTCGCGCAGCCGGCGAGGACGGAGGTCGGTCTCGTAGAGGACCTCTTCCTCCTGATGCCGGGGATTCATGATCCGGTCCTGCACCTGCCCGTTCCTCTGAGATTCGGCTTCCACCGGCATTGGGCCGCTCTATTTCAAGTCCGGCGCCATCCTCCGGTTACCTGGAGATCTTGCGCAACGTGCTCTTGAGCAGATCCTCGAAGCGATCCGGACTCTCCTGCTTGAGCACCCGGGTGACGGCCCTCTCCGCGATCTTCTTGGGATAGCCCAAGTTGACCAGGGCGGAGACGACATCCTGCCGCAGTTGTGCCGGAACCCCCGAAATGGCGGCCGTCTCCACCGGCGGCGCCAAACCCCGCAACCGGTCGCGCATTTCCAGGACGATCCGTCCCGCCGTCTTCTTGCCCACGCCGGGAACGGCGCAGAGCCGGGCCACGTCCTGGGCCGCGACGGCCTCCAGAAACTCGTTGACCGGCATTCCCGACAGGATGGCGATTCCCAGTCGAGGACCGATGCCCGATACCTGGATGAGGCGCGTGAAAAGCTCCTTCTCTCTGACAGTGGAGAAACCATAGAGACTGAGCTGATCCCCTTTCGCGTGAGTGTAGATTTGGAGGGTGACAGGGTCCGACTCGGAACCCAGCTCGTAGTAGGTCGAGAAGGGGATGTGAACCTCGTATCCGACCCCGCGAACGTCCACGATGACGCGTCCGGCCGCCTTCTCCGCGAGGAGGCCTGTGAGGCGAGCGATCATCCCGTCCCAACCCCGTTAAGCCAATGGTCGACGCGAAAGATCCGGTTCGGCTGGCTCGCGCCCGAACGCAAGTTCGAACCCCGGTCTGGACGGCTCCATGAAGGTGATCGACTGGTAGAAATCATGTTTTCACGAGATCATTGTACGATAGAGCTTCGGTCGCACGGTTCCGATGTTGCTCGGCTCTGAGTGTCCGTGACGAAAGTCATTGTCTCCCCGGTTCCCATCCGTCCAACGCCCGCCTTGGTCCGCAGGTAATCAGACTTGGATCGCTCGCAAACCAAGTCTGTCGCACACTTTCTCCGACGCCTAATTTGACGGCCTAAGTATCTATATTGCAAATGGATAGAGTGATCCATGCCAATAACTTGACACGCTTCCCGGCAGTCCGGTTAACCGGGTGGGACAGCGTCGGGGATACAGCGTGGCGTCTCCGAACGCCTCGACGATGATCATTTTGACCGCTTCACGCGGCGCCACGCCCCTGACGCAGGTGTCTTGGGAGATGCGGGTCGGCTAGACGTCCGGCCCTTCGCTGGATTCCCGGTCCCGGAGGCCTCGATCGATCTCGGACAGGATCTTCCGGGCTTGCGCCAGGGGGTCGGCGGCGTCGCGGATGGGCCGCCCCACCACCAGGTAGTCGGCGCCGTCCCGGACTGCGCGATAGGGGGTGACCACCCGTTTCTGGTCGTCGGGCCGGTCCCCGCCGAGCCGGATGCCGGGGCAGACGAGGATCGGGTCCGGACCCAGCTCACGGCGCAGCCTGCGCACGTTCCGGCCGGAGCAGATCAATCCGTCGCAGCCGTTGGAGACCGCGGTCCGGGCCCTCCAGCCGACGTATTCGTCCAAATTCCGGAACCGTCCTCCTGACCCCACTCCCACGCTGTCCCGCAGGTCCCGGGCATCCACGCTCGTGAGCAGGGTGACGCAGAGTACCTGCAGCCGGGAATCGCCCGCTCCCTCCCGGGCGGCCGCCGCTCCGGCTCCCGCGTCGTGGATGGTGATGAAGCGGGCGCCCAGCCGCGAGGCCGCGGCGGCGGAGCGGCGCATGGTCGCCGGGATGTCGTACAGCTTGAGGTCCAGGAAAACGTCCAGTCCTTCCCGGACCAGCCACCGCACCAGGTCGGGTCCTTCGGAAACGAAGAGTTCGAGGCCCACCTTGAAGAAGCCCACGGAAGGCCGCAGCGCGGCGACCAGGGACTCCGCCTCGGTCCGGCCGGCCACATCCAGGGCGAAAATGAGCCGCCTCTCCGACGCGCCGGGGCTCATAGGGAACGCAGGGGATTCTCCCGATTCTCCAGGGGCAGTTTGACGGGGCCTCCCTGGCGATGGGACTCGAAGGCCGCCACGATCATCTCGGTGGCTCCGCGAGCCTCGTAGACGCTGCCAATCGGATCCCGATCCTCCTCGATCGCCCGGATCAGATCTTCGCAGATCCAGATGTTCCCCTGGTGAGCCCCGCCCTTTTCCAGCGGCTCCGGCTTCCCGACGCCGGTCGTGCTCACGCTCACCCACTTGGAGCCGGTCCTGCCCGGCGACCACGCGGAGTCCTCCAACAGGTGCACGTCGGGAACCGAACCGGTGTAAGTCTCGAGCAGTCCCTTGGATCCCCGGATCGTGAGGCCGAAACGGGTCGGTCTCCCGGCCGCGTTCCGGTGGCTCGAAAAATAGGCGCCCGCGCCGTTCTCCATGCCGTACATGGCTTCCACCCGGTCTCCGGCCAATGCGCCGATGCCTTCGGCGCCATCGACCACGTCGGCGCGGGTCACGGGGCGGCCGTCCTGGGTCACCCGGGCGTAGCACCAGAGGGCGTTTCCCCCGAAAATGCGCATCAGGTCGAAGATATGCGTCCCCAGGACCCACAGGTCCTCGCCGCCACCTCGGCGGTCCTCCTTGCCGCGACCGCAGAATTCCAAAACCCGGCCCAGACGTCCCTCGGCGATCAGGTCCTTGATCACCTGGATCTTGGGGCTGTAGCGGGTCTGGTGGGCGATGGCCAGCTTGACGTGGGAACGTTCACAGGCCTCCACCATGGCGTCCGCCTCGGCCAGGGTCCGGCACATGGGTTTTTCCAGGAAGATGCTGGCTCCGTACTCGGCGCAGGCCAACACCATGTCGTGGTGGCAGTCCAGCCACCGGGGCGCCACGCTCACGATCTGAGGACGTTCCTGCCGCAGCATCTCCCGGTAGTCCGAGTAACCGGCCTTGACTCCCAGGCGTTCAGTCGCTTCCTTGAGACCCTTCTCGTCCTCATCGGCGACGGCGACCAGCTCCGTCCGGTCCACCGCCGGCCAGACGGTGTCCAGTCCGTGCCCATAGTTGCCTCGGTTGGTCCGGCCGATGACCGCGACCCGGTATTTTTCGCTCATAGTCTCACCTCACAGAAAAGGTTGGGGATGACGCCGATATTAACAGTCCGTGGCGAAAGTCTCACGCAGCGCCGGGACCGGGGCTGCTGCCTCCGGCCGGGCGGGGCAGGATGCGCTCTGGCAAACTGTAGCGGGTAGGGCTAACCTGATGAACCACGCCCGGGGCGTTCGTGCTGCGTCTCATCGGGTGGTTCTCGAGTCGTGGAGTCGAAGATGGAGCAGCGTGCGGGCAGGTGGGCGGCTTGGCTGTTCCTGCCTCTTCTCCTGGTTTCGGCGGAAACCGTCTCGGGTCAGAACCCTGCCGGCCATGCCGGTTCGTCGCCGGCGGCGCGATTCGACCTTTCCTCAGCCTCCGGCGCCGAGTCCGGTCCGCCGCCTCAGGAGCTCTTGCGGGAGGCGATTCTCCGACTCCGGCAGCTTCCCGGCTCCAACCGGCGCGTCAAACGTTCGGTGGACGACATCGTGGAGGCCATCTCCGAAAGCCTGTCCCACAAGGGAGAGAGCCTCTATCTCGATGGGAGTCAGATCCGTTCGTATCCCGACGGAAAGAGGGTCTTCAAGTACAACAAGCGGGCGCTGAGCCGGCTCCAGAGGGGCATCAGATCGGTGCGCGGGAACCGCGAGGCCCAGTCGGTCTTCCAGCGGGTGGCAAGGACCCTCCTCGAGGCTCAGACGGAGATCGCACGGGCCTCCATCGAAGCGGCCCAGCGGTTGAGCGCCGTCGGACTGGCCGACGAGTGGAAGGTGGAGAGAGCCTTTCGGGAATTGGAGAAAGCCGGCCGGCACGACAATTCCCGGAAGGCCATGGATGCCCTGAAGAAGGCCTGGGAGGTGTCCCAGCAGGCGGTTCGCCGCCAGAGCCTGGCGGTCATTGCCTTCCGCGACTCTCCCGATCCGTTTTCTCCGGAACTGGCCACCAGCACCCTGTCCATCACCTTCAAGATCCTGGCCCGGGGACACTATTCGCTGGACTATGTCCGGGTCATTCAGGATCCTGCCAGCGGCGACGTGATCCGAATCCTGAACAATCGTCCCTGGGACGGCACGGACGGAACCGGACGCCTCGTGCCCGACGGGAGTTACCCCTACCTGGCCTTCGGCCAACTCACGAGACTCACGGTCTACGACCGGCGCCGGGGCCGGATTCCCGTGCGCAAGCCGGGCGAGTACCGGGCCGCATCGTTTCCCATCACCGGAACCGTCATGGTGGACGGCACCCCGCCCGTCCTCCAGGTCGAGACCACTCCCCCGCCGAACAGCCGGGGCTGGCACAATTCGGACGTGACCGTTTCGTTCAAAGCTGAGGACAACCTGGCCGGGCTGGCCAGTGTGAGTCCCGACCTGCAAATCACCACCGAAGGGCCGGTTCGCCGGCTCAGGGGCATGGCCGTCGATCGGGCGGGAAACAGCACATCGCTGGATCTTGAAGTCAAGCTGGACAAGCAGCCTCCGTCCATCGAGGTGACGTGGCCCAGGACCGGAGCTCGGCTGCAGGAGGGGGGGCTGAGGTTGACGGGGATGGTTCGAGACGCCGTCTCCGGGGTCGCCCAAGTGATCTGCAACGGGACGCCGATCCGATCTTGGGACACGGAATTCAGTTGTGACCTGCGGCTCCGGGAGGGAGAGAATCGAATTCGGGTGGAGGCGGTCGATCACGCGGGAAACGGGACAATGGCTTCGATTCGGGTGCACGGCCTGTCGCCCGCCGCAGCGGCCGGACATTTCCCTGCCCGAAGGGAATAGAAATGTACTCGCCTCTTCGTCGCGTGCCTCGATGGTTCTTCCCGTTGTTCCTGGGGGTTTCGTTTTGCCTGCCGCTACCGGCAGAGACCGGAGGAGAGGATTGGCCCCGGTTCCTGGGGCCCCGGGGCGACGGCAGTTCAAGCGAGACGGGTTTGCTGGAGGAATGGTCCGAAGAGGGTCCGCCTCTGGTCTGGGAACGGAGTCTGGGCCGGTCGTTCAGTCCGCCCGTGACCGCTGCCGGCCGGATCATCGTATTTCACCGGATTCGGGGCCAGGAGGTCGTCGAGTGTCTGGAAGCCGGGACGGGGCGTCCCGTCTGGAAGCAGGCGTATCCCACTCGTTACCTGGATCGTTACGGTTACAACAACGGCCCCCGATCCTCCCCCGCCATTGACGGAGACCGTGTCTACACCTTCGGGGCCGAGGGCAAGCTCACCTGCCTGGATTTCTCCACCGGCCGAATCCTCTGGCAGCGGTGGATCAACCGGGACTACCGTGTCCCCCAGAACTTTTTTGGCGTCGGTTCGGCTCCCGTCGTCGAAGGGAATCGAATCCTGGTGAACGCGGGCGGCGACGGTGCGGGTGTCCTGGCGGTGGACAAGCGCTCGGGAGAGACCATCTGGAAGACCGGCGACGACGAGGCGAGCTACTCGACGCCGGCCGTCGTCGACCTGGACGGACGGCGAGTCGCCATGTTCCTGACCCGGGAAGGCTTCCTGGCCGTGGACGCGGCGGACGGCCGTGAACTGTACCGCTATCCGTTCCGCTCCCGCAGCTATGAGTCGGTCAATGCCGCCACGCCCGTCGTGGTTGGCAACCATGTCTTTCTCTCGGCGACCTACAACACGGGAGCCGTTCTGCTGGAGCTGGGTTCGCAGGGTCCGGCGGAAGTCTGGCGAGACCGGATGGCCATGCAGAACCACTGGGCCACGAGTCTCTACCGGGACGGATACCTGTACGGCGTGGACGGCCGGCACGAGGGACAGGCCAACCTGCGTTGCGTCGAGTTCCTGACGGGCGCGGTTCGCTGGAAATCGCCTCGGGACCTGGGCCGGTCCGGTTTCGTCCTGGCTGAGGGCCGGCTCATTCTCCTGGGGGAGCGGGGGGACCTGGCTCTGGTGGAGCTGAGTCCGGACTCGTATCGGGAGAAGGCGCGCGCCCGGGTTCTCACCTACCCTTGCTGGGCTCCACCGGTTCTTTCCCACGGACTTCTCTATTTGCGCAACGAAATCCGTCTGATCTGCCTGGACCTGAGGAAGAAGTGACCGGTTCTTCCTGACGCTTGAGCACAAGTCCCGGGTGATTGCCGCACGCGAGGCCGCTCGTCGTCGGCGTGGGAGTCTCGACACCGGCTGGTATACTCCCGAGGTGATCCGGGCCCGTCAGGTCAGCAAGGTCTACAAGTCCTATCCGGGTCCATTTGCCCTGTTGCGGGAGCTCGGCTCCGGCAGACCATCCCATCGGCGCTTCGCGGCCCTGAAATCGGTCAGCTTTCGGGTCCGGCGCGGCGAAAGTTTCGGCATCGTCGGCAACAATGGGGCGGGAAAAACGACGCTGCTCAAGATTTTGGCCGGCACCTGCACTCCCACCATCGGAGATGTCCAGGTCCAAGGCCGAGTGGCGGCGCTTCTGGAATTGGGCGTCGGATTCGATCCGGAGTTCACGGGAAGGCGGAACCTCTACTTCGGAGGCGCGCTGGCCGGTTTTTCCAGGGAAGAGATCGCCCGCCGCGAGTCCGGGATCATCGAATTCAGTGGCCTTGGCGACGAGATCGATCGGCCGCTCAAGACCTACTCCGCGGGCATGACGTTGCGCCTTGCCTTCTCCCTGGCGACCAGTTTCGAGCCGGACGTCCTGATCGTGGACGAGGTCCTGGCCGTGGGAGACGGCGAGTTCCAGAGCAGGTGCCTGGATCGAATCCGGGGCCTCCGGGATCGCGGCTGCACCGCCGTCTTGTGCTCCCACGCTCTTCATCAAATCGAGACCTTTTGTTCCAGAGCCCTGTGGCTGCATCGGGGGCTGGTCCAAGCGGTGGGTTCAAGCCGCGACGTGGTGGGGCGGTACCGTGATTTCTGCCGGACCGGGAGCCGGGAGTGGGGCCCGGTCCAGGACCGGGAGGCCGGTTCCCGAAAGATCTGCTGGATCGAGGATGTCAAGCTCCAGCGCCCCCGGACCGGGCCTTTCCGGACCGGCGAGAGCCTGGAGTTGGACGTATCGGCCCGCTTTCTTCCCGAGTTTCGCGGGACTCCCGGCCTGGGCGTCGCTGTGGTGCGGGACGACGGGGTTGTCGTCTACGTTACCAGCACCATCTTCGACGGAGTCCCGCTCCGGAAGGCCGGTCCCGGCGACTACCATGCCCGGGTGGTTTTTCCCCGCATGGCGCTGTTGGAAGGCCGGTATTACTTCAACGTCGTGGCCACCGACACCGCCGGTCTCCAGTCCTACGACCTGGCCGAAAGGAAGGAACCTTTCTCCGTGACCCACAGTGGTTCCGATTCGGGTCTGCTGCGGCTGGCAGTGGAGTGGGGGGCGGGAAAGAAGAGGGGGAGTGGGGAGTGAGAAGCTCTGCTGCCGAACGGGTACGCAGCGACGATCTGGTCGCCCTCGGGGTGGAGCCTCCGGAAGCGCGGCGGCTCTCTGCGGGAGTGAACCGCCTGTTGGGGACTTGCTCCTCCGCCGAATGCTGGCGAAGAGTGAGCAGCGGTCTTCTGAGTCCGGCACATCCGTTCCCGGTCCACCAACTGCTGCACCGTACCGTGTGCGGCTACGAGCCCGATGCGGGGCCCGCGCCCATTTTCGTTCCCTCGCCGGAGTCCACCCAGGAAACGAACCTGGCCCGAATCCAAGAAAGACTGGGTCTGGAATCGTATGCCGAACTCCACTCCTGGACCGTAGAGAACCGCTCCGCGTACTGGGAGTTGATGATCCGGCGACTGGGGATCCGGTTCCGGACTCCGCCGGTCGAGATCCTGGATTCGACACCGGGAGCGGAAAACGTGAGATGGCTGCCCGGCGCCAGGATGAACATCGCCGAGAGCTGTTTTGGCCGCGGTTCGGATCCGGCCGTCATTTGTCACCGGGAGGGAGCGCCCGTTTCCAGTCTGACCCGGAAGGAACTGGACTCCCTTTCGAACCGTGTCGCCAACGCGCTGCCCCGCCTGGGAGTGGAACCGGGCGGCACGGTTGCCATCGACATGCCCATGAACGTCGAAGCCGTGGCCATCTACCTGGGTGTCGTCAAGGCGGGTTGCGTGGCGCTGACCATCGCCGAGAGCTTTTCCGCGCCGGAGGTCCGGACCCGGCTCAGGGTCGGAGAAGCCAAGGCCCTCTTCACCCAGGACCGGATTCTGCGCGGTTCCCGGGAGCTGCCCCTTTACACCAGGATGTTGGAGGCCGGCGCTCCGGCGGCGGTGGTGGTTCCGGCCCGGGGACGCCTCTCCGAACCGCTGCGGGAGGGAGACCTGTCGTGGGACGAATTCCTGAGTGAGGACGAGGCTTTCCGGGCGGTGGCGTGTGATCCCGATGACGCCATCAACATTCTCTTCTCCTCGGGGACCACGGGTGAGCCCAAGGCCATTCCGTTCACCCACCTGACCCCCATCAAGTGCGCCGCCGACGGATGTCTGCATCAGGACATTCGGGAGGGAGACGTGGTGGCATGGCCGACGAGCCTGGGATGGATGATGGGGCCTTGGCTGATCTATGCTTCCCTCATCAACGGAGCCACCATCGCGCTCTTCGACGGCATTCCCACATCCAGGAAATTCTGCGAATTCGTGCAGGATGCGAAGGTGAGCGTTCTGGGGGTCGTGCCCACTCTGGTCGGGGCCTGGCGGGCCGGAAACTGCGTGGAAGGACTCGACTGGTCCTCGGTCAGGGTCTTCACCTCCACGGGAGAATGCTCGAATCCCGACGACATGCACTATCTGACCTCCCGGGCGGGGTACCGGCCGGTGGTCGAATATTGCGGCGGAACCGAGATCGGCGGCGCCTACATCACGGGAACCGTGGTGCAGCCTTCTGTCGCCTCAGCCTTCTCGACGGCGGCTCTGGGGATGAGTCTGACCATTCTGGACCGGCGCGGCGCCGAGTCCGGCCAGGGGGAGATCTTCATCGTTCCGCCGTCGATCGGCCTCTCCACCCGCCTCTTGAACCGGGACCACCACCGGGAGTACTTTGCCGGGACGCCCCAGGGGACGGAAGGGGTCCCGCTGCGGCGTCATGGAGACCGGATGGAGCGGCTCGGCAACGGTTACTACCGGGCTCAGGGACGGATGGACGACACCATGAACCTGGGCGGCATCAAGGTGGGGTCGGCAGAGATCGAACGAGTCTTGAACCGGGTTCCGGGGATCGGCGAGACGGCGGCGGTGGCGGTCTCTCCTCCCGATGGAGGCGCGACCCGGCTGGTGGTCTACGCCGTCCCGGCCACGCCGGAACCGGGGTTCGACGAGGAAGCACTCCTGCGGATCTTTCGGCAGATGATCGCGGACCGGCTCAACCCGCTGTTCAGGCTGCACGACGTGAAGATGGTTCACCAGATGCCCCGCACCGCGTCCAACAAGATCCTGCGGCGACAACTGCGGTCCAGGTACACGGGACAGGATTCCCAAGTGCGGGGGGACAGTGCGTCATGACCTTCGAGATCGCCTTCATGTTGGGACTGATAGTGGTCGCGCTGGTGGTGTTCTCACTGGAAATCTTCCCCATCGAGGTGACGGCGGTCGGCCTGTTGGGCGTTCTTTTGGTGACCGGAACCCTCACCGTCGAACAGGCCGTTTCGGGATTCAGCAACAAGGCGGTGATTACCATAGCCGCCATGTTCGTCCTGAGTCACGCCCTGGTGAAGACCGGTATTCTGGAGGTGGCCGCCGACCGTCTCAGCCGCCAGGTAGGGACCCGGAAATGGCTGGGAATGTGCATATTCCTGGGAGTCGCCGGCATTCTCTCCGGCTTTCTGAACAATACCGCCGTGGTGGCGGTCTTCATTCCCCTGGCCATCAGCCTGTGCCGCCGCTTTCACCTGAGTCCCAGCAAAGCCCTGATCCCCCTCTCCTTCGCCAGCATGGCGGGCGGAACCCTGACCCTGGTGGGGACGTCCACCAATCTGATCGTCAGTTCTGTCGCGGAGAAAGCCGGTCAGACTGCTTTCGGAATGTTCGAGTTTTTTCCTTTGGGGATCCTGTTGCTGGGTATCGGACTGATCTACGTCTGCCTTCTCGCCCGGCGCCTTCTGCCCGCCCGATCCACTCCCGTCTCCCTGTCCGGGAACTACCACATGGGCGCCTACCTGACCGAGATCCGGATCCAGGAAAAGTCGAAGCTCGCCGGAAAAAGCTGCCTGGAAGTCGGCATGAACGAGACCTACGACATCACCGTCCTCTCGATCCTGAGAGACGGCCAGCATGTTTCCCAGAACATTCGAAACGAGCGTCTCGGTGTCGGCGACATCCTCATCGTCCGCGGGACCGTCGACAACCTCTTCAGGCTGCGAAGGGAATTGGGCCTGGCCCTGCTTTCGGACATCAAGCTCAACGATCAGGAGCTGGCCCGTGAGGGTCAAATCATGGCGGAGGGCCTGGTCACCCGCACCAGTTCCCTCGTCGGCAAGACCCTGAGGGATGCCGACTTTCGCCAACACTACCGGGCTTTCGTGCTGGCTGTCCGCCGCCATGGGGAGATCATGCGGGAAAAGCTGGCGTCTATTCCGTTGCGTTTTTCCGACACGCTGCTGATGCTGGCGGCCCCCGATCGCGTCGACGAGCTCAGGCGGTCCGAAGACCTCATCATCATCTCGGAGGTCGATCTCCACATCAGAAGAGGCCGCCTTTGGTGGCTGGTCCTGGCTTTGATTCCGGTTATGGTGCTCCTGGCCGCCGTGGGCACCGTGGAGATTCTGAAGGGTGCGTTTCTGGCGGTGGTGCTACTCCTTTTTCTCGCCATTCTCTCCCCGCAGGAGACCTACCGCTCCATCGACTGGTCGGTAGTCGTCCTGATCGCGTCGTTGATCCCGGTGGGGGAGGCCATGATCGAGACCGGCACGGCCGGCTACATCGCCGACCAGATACTGATCGTGGTCTCTTTCTTCGAGGGGTCGGGGATCGCCCCTTATGTAGGGGTGGCGCTGATCTACCTGGTCACCTGCGCCCTGACTCAGGTGGTGTCCAATGCGGCCACCGCCGTCCTGATGCCGCCGGTGGGCCTGAGCCTGGCGGCCGCGTTGGGCGTGGACGCGAGGCCCTTTCTCATGGCGACCTGCTTCGCCGCGTCATCGGCGTTTCTCACTCCCATGGGCTACCAGACCAATCTCATGGTCTATGCTCCCGGCAACTACCGGTTTCTGGACTTCACCCGATTCGGTGGTCCCTTGAGTCTCCTCTTCTGGGTCGTGGCAACAGTGTTCATTCCCCGATTCTGGCCGTTTTGAGTCGGTCCAGAACCTCCCGGAGGTTTTCGATGCGTGTCTTCAGTTGTTGTGGAATCGTTTCTCTGATCCTGTGGTGCGGTTGGCCTCCGGTGGAGAGCGCGCCGGAGGATCCTCCCGGAATCTTGGGATTTTCTCCCGCCGCGGCCCAGGAGCAGCGGCGCCTGGAATCGAAAATGGACGCCGACCTGGATCCGGCGCAGATTGAAGAATGGATCCGAAAACTCAGTTCCCGCCCGCATCATCCGGGCTCTCCCAAAGGCCGCGAAAACGCCGAGTTCATGGCGTCCCTGTTCCGTTCCTGGGGGTACGAGGCCCGGTTGGACGAGTACCGGATCCTCTTTCCCACACCCAAGCTCCGCCGGTTGGAAATGCTGGAGCCCGAGCCTTTTCGAGCCCGCCTGAAGGAACCCGCGCTGGCCGAGGATTCCACGTCCGGCCAGACCTCGGAAATCCTGCCCGCCTACAACGCCTACTCGCCGGACGGGGAGGCGACCGGTCAACTGGTCTACGTCAACTACGGAATCCCGGCCGATTACGAGCAACTGGAACGCCGGGGTATCCAGGTCAAGGATCGGATCGTCATCGCCCGCTACGGTGGTTCCTGGAGGGGGCTCAAGCCCAAGCTGGCGGCCGAGCGGGGCGCGCTGGCCTGCATCATCTATTCCGATCCCAAAGAGGACGGGTATTTCCAGGGTGACGCCTATCCCACGGGTCCGTTTCGGAATGAGGATGGAGTGGAGAGGGGATCGGTCCTCGACATGCCTGTCCATCCCGGAGATCCATTGACCCCCTTCACGGCGGCGACGGAGGACGCCGAGAGATTGTCCCGGAGCGAAGCGCCCACCCTGCCTCGAATTCCGGTCCTTCCCATCTCCCATGAAGACGCCCTTCCCCTGCTCAGCGCGCTGGAGGGTCCGGTGGCCCCCCTTCACTGGCGCGGCGCTCTGCCCATCACCTACCACGTGGGTCCGGGTCCGGCCACGGTGCGCCTCAAGCTGGAGTTCAACTGGGACCTGGTTCCCGCCTACAACGTCATCGCCCGGCTGGAAGGCCGGGAAGAGCCGGACCAGTGGATCCTCCGCGGGAACCATCATGACGCCTGGGTCCACGGCGCCAGGGATCCGGTGAGCGGCGTGGCCGCCATGCTGGCCGAGGCCCGGGCGGTGGCCAGCCTGACCAAAGACGGTTGGCGTCCTCGCCGCAGCATCGTCTACGCCGCCTGGGACGCCGAGGAGCCGGGCCTGATCGGCTCCACCGAGTGGGCGGAGGAATACGCCGGCGAGTTGAAGAAAAAGGCCGTCGTATACGTGAACAGCGACTCCAACGGCCGTGGATTCCTGAGCGCCGGAGGCTCCCACAGCCTGGAGACGCTGGTCAACCAGGCGGCGAGGGACGTCGACGATCCCCAGACGGACCTGAGCGTCCTGCAGCGTTCCCTGGCCCGGCGAACGGTCTCCGTCGATCCGCTGCCGCTTGCACCGGTGGAGCGGGTGAAGCTGGGAGCCCTGGGCTCGGGTTCCGACTACACTCCGTTTCTCCAGCACCTGGGAATCGCCAGCCTGAATCTGGCTTTCGGCGGCGAGTCCTCCCAGGGCTCCTACCATTCCCTCTATGACTCCTTCGACCATTACCGCCGGTTCATGGATCCGGGATACCGGTACGGCGTGGTCCTGGCCCAGGTGGCCGGCAGAATCGTTCTTCGGATGGCCAACGCGGAGGTCCTGCCGCTGGAGTTCACCCGCCTGGCCGCCACCCTGGAGGGCTACCTGACGGAGGTCCTGGATCTGGCCGGCGAAATGCGCCGCGGGACCGAAGCCCTGAACCGTTGGGTTCGGGAGGGCTACCTGAAGGCGGCGGCGGATCCGACCCGGACCTACGTCCCTCCCGCGCCTCGGGACGCCGTTCCCTTCTTCAACTTCGCGCCGCTTCGAAACGCCGTGGCGGGACTTCAGGCCAGCGCCCGCGAATATGCGCGCGGCTACGGCCGTTTCGCATCGGGCGGCGCGCTTCCGGAGCCGGAACGTCTGCAGTTGAATCGGATCCTGATGGGGTTGGAGCAGAAGTTCGCGCACCCGGAGGGGCTGCCGGGGCGTCCCTGGTACCGGCACCACATCTACGCGCCCGGCTTCTACACCGGGTACGGTGTCAAGACCCTTCCCGGAGTACGAGAGGCCATCGAGCAGCGGAGCTGGGAACAGGTCGAGGCGCAGATCGAACGGACGGCCGGCTTGATCCGGGCCTTCTCCGGCGAGGTCGAGCGGGCGGCTCGGCTCCTGGCGCCGTGACGGTCATGCCAGGACGTCGTGGAGGACCTTGCCTCCCACGTCGGTGAGGCGGAAGTCCCTCCCGCTGTAACGAAAAGTCAATCGGGTGTGGTCCAAGCCCAGGAGATGCAGGATCGTGGCATGCAGGTCGTTGGGATGGACCCGGTTTTCCACGGCCTTGTATCCGAATTCGTCGGTGGCGCCGTAGGTGCAGCCGCCCCGAATTCCACCTCCCGCCAGAAGCGTGCTGTAGCCGTGCACGTTGTGATCCCGCCCTTTTCCGATCTTCTCCAGGCCGCTGTTCTGGATCATGGGGGTGCGGCCGAACTCGCTGCCGACGATGACCAGGGTCTCCTCGAACAGGCCCCGTGACTTCAGGTCCCGGATCAGGGCGGCGATGGGACCGTCGGCCACCTGGGCGTGGCGTCGGTGGTCCTGGATGTCGTCATGGCTGTCCCAAGGCTGGGAGCTTCCGTAGAAGACCTGGACCATGCGAACCCCCTGCTCCACCAGGCGAAGGGCCATGAGGCAGCCCCGGCCGAAGTCGCTGTCGCCGTACCGGGAGCGTGTGGACTCCTTCTCCCGAGTGATGTCGAAGACGTGGGGCACTTCCATCTGCATCCGGAACGCCACTTCCATGGCGGCGATGCCCGACTCCAGTTCCGGCTGGTGACCGAGCCGTCCCAGGTACGAGCGGTTGAGTTGGGACAACAGAGCCAACTGCCGCTCCTGCTCGCCCGGGAGCAACCTCTGATTCCGAACGTTCCGGACCAGCTTTTCCGGCGACGTCTCGTTGTTGCGGACGTGGGTCCCCTGGTAGGTGTTGGGAAGGAAGCCGGAGGACCAGAGGGGAGGGCCCACGATGGGATAACCGGGGCACAAGACCACGAACCCGGGCAGGTTCTCGTTCTCGGAGCCCAGCCCGTAGGTGATCCACGAACCCATGGAGGGGTGACCGGGAAGCTGATGTCCACAGCTCATGAGGAGCAGGGAGGGCTCGTGATTGCCGATGTCCGAATGCATGGAGCGGATGACGCAGAAGTCGTCGATGGAATCGCCCACTTGCGAAAAGATCTCCGAGACCGGGATTCCGCTCTCGCCGCGGCGGCGGAACCGAAACGGAGATCTCATCAGGGTTCCCGAGGCCCGGTCGGTCCTGACCTTGGGGCCGGGAAGCGGATCGCCGTGGTGCCGGTCCAGCGCCGGCTTGGGGTCGAAAGTGTCCACCTGGGAGAGCCCGCCGTTGAGGAAGAGAAAGATGACGTGCTTGGCCCTGGGTGGAAAATGGGGTGCCCGGCGAGACAGGGGCTGGTCGCCGGAAGGGCCGGCCAGCAGGCTGGACATTCCCACC
This sequence comes from Acidobacteriota bacterium, assembly GCA_965116695.1. Taxonomy (GTDB): domain Bacteria; phylum Acidobacteriota; class UBA6911; order RPQK01; family JAJDTT01; genus JAJDTT01. Next base: position 3,026,863 of record OZ220706.1, on the reverse strand, counting down.
GTGCCGAACCCGGTTCCCATGAGAGACAGCATTTCACGTCGGTTCATGTTGGGCTCCTCCCTTGGCAACGGTAAGGGAATCTTCCCGGATTGTCAGTACCGTGCCAGTCATTTCCGGCCAACCCCGGCTGAGTTCGGACATCTCAATTCACCGAACTGAACTCGCTGGACGCCAGCAGCATCTGGGCGTACTTGGGCCAGGGATCCTTTTCACCCTCCAGGTATTCGAGCCCCATGCGGATCTCGGACGGATCCGGGGGACGTCCGTACAGCAATTGGTAGGCCCGTCGGATCCGGGCCCGGTTCCCTTGCGGAGACTCTCTGGCCAAGCGGCCGGCCAGGGCTTTCGCCTGCTCCATGACAAAGGGGCTGTTCAGGAAAAAGAGGCGCTGCATGGGACCCACGGTCACGGTGCGCCGGGAACTGTGGGCATTGGGGTCGGGAAAATCGAACAGAGCCATGGCCCGGTCGGGCTGGGTCCGGCTGACGGTGGCGTACAGGGCACGCCGCTGGTGCTCTTCGTCCAGCGGATTCGGCGGTCCGCCCGGCGTCCGGTCCAGACTTCCCGATACGGCCAGTATCGTGTCCCGCAGGGCCTCAGCGTCCAGCCTCTGAATCGGGTTCATCCGCCACAGAAGCCGGTTCTCGGGATCCTTCCGGAAATTCTCCCCGTGGTGCCGGCTGCTGCGCGCATAGGCGGCCGACAACATGATCTCCTTGTGGAGTTGTTTGACCGACCACCCGCCGCGAATGAAGCGCCCCGCCAGGTAGTCCAGGAGCCGGGGATGGCTGGCCGGTTCTCCCAATCTCCCCAGATTGCTCGGCGTGGAAATGAGTCCCCGGCCGAAGTGGTGCTGCCAGATCCGATTCACCATGACTCGCGCGGTCAGGGGGTTGCCGGGATCGGCAATGGCCTTGGCCAACTCCAGGCGGCCGCTCCCTTTGGTGAATGGTTTCGGGGTCCCCTGGCTCAGGATGTGGAGGAACCTTCGTGGAGCCACGTCCCCCAGGTTCTTTCTGTCGCCCCGGATGGCAATCTGGAGGTCCTCCGGTTTCTCCCGGTCCTGGTAAATGTGGAGAAACGGATAGGGCTCGGGAGCCGAGTCCTCCAGACGCTTCAACTCGGCGCGCATCCGATCCAGGTGACCCTTCCAGACCGGGCTGAGAAAGCGGTCGATCTCCAGCCCTTCTTCCGCACCGTAGTAATACACTCCGCCGGGGAACCGGAAGCTCCCTCTGGGATGAGGCCCCGCCGCCAGGTCCCTCCACAGGTACCACTTCTCCAGGTCGAGGAACTCCAGGTTCGTGAACTGTCGGGTGCCCTGGTCGGCGACCCCTTTGGCCCCTCCCAACTTCACGTAGTTCCGGTCTTCGATGGCCTTTTTCTCGGCGTGGACGGACAGCACCGTGTCCTGGAAGCGGCGGGAGAGATCGTTCACCTGTTGGAGAGTTCCTCCCTGTTCTCCAAGCTCTTCCCACTCACGCAGGTAGGGGTGTTCCAGGTCCGTTCGGCCCAGGTACTCGACCCATCGCCCCAGGATCTCCGAGTCCAGTTCGGCCGGCGGCGTCTGCGGACTCCCGTTCCTCGCCTTCCAGGCGGCCACCATGTAGTCGGAGGTCTGGCCCATCAGGATTTCCGACAGTTGCTTCGATTGAGCTTCGATGAAGGCCTGAATCGCTTCCTTCTGGGCGTTGATCCGCTCCTGGCTCTGCTTGTAGGCCTGGACGACAGGGTCGGCCACCAGAGGGTGTTCCGCGGCTTTGCTGCTGGTGAACACACCCTTCAGGGAATAGAAGTCCTGAGTGGGTATGGGGTCGTACTTGTGGTCGTGACAGCGGGCGCAGCCCACGGTCAGTCCCAGAAAAGTTCGGGCCGTCACGTCCACCACATCGTCCAGGTTGGGAGCAATGGCGAGAAAGCCCAGGCCCGCCAGCAATTCCTCCCGGCTCTCGACGGGCAATTGATCGGCCGCCACCTGGGCCAGGATGAATTGATCGTAGGGCAGGTCCCGGTTGAACGCCTCGACGACCCAATCCCGGTATCGGAAGGCGTTGGGATAGGGAGTGTCCGTCCGGGCTCCCAATCTGCCGTCGGAATAGCGGGCCAGGTCCAGCCAGTGTCGTCCCCAGCGCTCTCCATAGTGCCGGGAGGCCAGCAGCCGCTCCACGACCCGGGAGAAGGCATCCGGGGAGGAGTCGGAGACGAAGGCCTCCACCTCCTCGGGCGTGGGCGGAAGTCCGATCAAGTCGAAGCTGGCTCTCCGGATGAGAGTACGCCGGTCGGCGGACCCGACGGGCGCCAAGCCCTCCTCTTCCAGCCGGTCCCGGATGAAATGGTCGATGGGGTTTCCCGGCCGGGAGGCATCCCCCACGCCGGGAGGATCGGTTTCCTGCAGCGGCCGCAAAGACCAGAAGGCCCGCTGCTCCGGCGTGACCGCGTAGGTGGCTGCGGGATTTGAGGCGATCAACTTGTCGCCGGTGTCCGGCCAGACGGCGCCGGCGTCGATCCAACTGCGCAGATCCTCGATGTTCCGGTCGCTGAGCTTCCCCTGGGGAGGCATCTGCAACCTCTCGTGGGTGTGTGAGACGACCTGGATGAGCAGGCTGCCGGCGGCGTTTCCGGGCCTGATGGCGGGCCCCGAACTGCCCCCGCGAACCAGTCCCTGCCTCGAGTCCAAGCGAAGATCTCCCTTGCGGGCGCTGGTGTGGCAGGCGTAACAGTTTTCGGCCAGCAGGGGCCGAATGCGCATCTCGAAGAACTCGGCTGCGGACCCGTCGGACCCGAACAAGGGCAGGGCCGGCCCCAGCAGGATCCCGACTGAGAGTATGACCCGACTGATCATGGAGTTGTACGCCAAGTTACCAATGGCCGGAAGAGACTGTCAACGGCCGGAGACGGAGTGAGGAACGGGGGAGCCGGGCTGTGAAAGGGCGGGCGCGCCGGCCCGGTTCGAATTGCCGGTCAAACCGCGGCGGTGATTCGTAGCTTGGGAACCCTCACCATGACCTTCGACCCGGGAGGCACGCTGCTGATGATCCAGACGTTGCCGCCGATGATAGAGTCCCGGCCGATGACCGTGTTGCCGCCCAGAATCGTGGCCCCGGAATAGATGACCACGTTGTCCTCGATGGTGGGATGGCGCTTCTTTCCGCGGGCCGCCGCCGCCCCTTCGGGGAAGCTCAGCGCACCCAGCGTCACGCCTTGGTAGAGCTTGACGTTCTCTCCGATCTCGGTGGTTTCGCCGATGACGACACCGGTGCCGTGGTCGATGAAGAAACGGCGGCCGATTCGGGCTCCCGGGTGAATGTCGATTCCCGTTTCGTGATGGGCGTACTCGGTCATGATCCTGGGGATCAGCGGGACGTTCAAAAGGGTCAGCTCGTGGGCGACCCGGTAGATGGTGACGGCCTTCATGCAAGGGTAGCTGAAGATGATCTCGTGGTTGCTCCGGGCGGCCGGGTCGCCGTCCATGGCCGCCTCCAGGTCCAGTGCCAACAGCCGTCGAAGCCGCGGAAAGGTCTTCAGGAAACGGAGGCAGATGGCATCCGCGGTTCTTCCCACCTTCTCCGGATCCGGGCCGGATTCCAGAACCAGCGCTTTGCAGATCTCCTTGGAGAGGCGCTGATACACTTCCTCGACCAAGCCGCTCACGTACTCTTCCACGCTCTCGTTGGTGACCGATTGGTGCCCGAAGTACCCGGGGAAGAGAATCATTCGAATCTTTCCCAGGACGTCGACGACGACCCGCTGACTGGGAAGCGGCGTCTCCCCCAGGTGCTGGAGCTTCAGACGGCTGTCCCGGTAGGTGGCAGCGATGTCGTCGATGACTCGGGGAAGAGAACGCCGGCCTCGCGATCTGTTGTCGATTTTGGAACTCATGGCCCAGACCCCTGACATTCAGTCTACTACGGCGCCGGGACCGCTGTCAGGACGGCGCCGGGAGGCCGGCGAGGCTCGGACCCGACGGCCGGTGCGGGCTGGTGGCGGCCTTGTCAGGATGAGGGGGGCTGACTATGATCCGTCTCATGTCCGACTACGGTTCGTCTCCGTCTCCGCTCACGGAATTGTCGGAAGAGGAGGCGCTGTTTCGGGATGCCGTCTCGGAATTCGCCCGGAGTGAGGTCAAACCTCTGGCCGCCGACATGGATCGGGACGGAGTCTTCCGGCCCGAGCTCCTGCAGCAGTTCTTCCGGTTGGACCTGATGGGCATCGAGATCCCCGCGTCCCTGGGCGGCGCCGGCGCCACCTTCTTCATGTCCGTTCTGGCGGTGGAGGCGCTGAGCATGGCGGATGCTTCGGCCGGGGTCGTCGTGGATGTCCAGAACACCCTGGTCAACAACGCTCTGCTGCGATGGGGGACACGGTCCCAAAAGGAGCGGTATCTGCCGCGCATGGCCTCGCAGTGGGTGGGCGCCTACGCCCTCTCGGAGGCGACTTCGGGCAGCGACGCATTCACCATGGCGGCCCGGGCCTCCAGGCAGGGGGACCATTACGTTCTCAACGGCCAGAAGCTGTGGACCACGAATGCGGCGGAGGCCGACCTCTTCATCGTCTTCGCCAACGCGGCCCCCGAGAAGAGGTACAAGGGCATCACCGCCTTCCTGGTGGAGCGGAGTTTTTCCGGATTCCGCGTCGGAAAGAAGGAGGACAAGCTGGGCATTCGCGCCTCGTCCACCTGCGAGTTGATCCTGGAAGATTGCGCGGTGCCGGCGGAGAACGTCCTGGGAGAAGAAGGCATCGGTTACAAGGTCGCCATCGAGACTCTGAATGAGGGCAGGATCGGGATCGGCGCCCAGATGATCGGCTTGGCCCGGGGAGCCCTGGACCATGCCGTCGCCTACTGTCGAGAGCGGGAGGCGTTCGGCAAGCCCATCGGCCAGTTCCAGGGAGTCCAGTTCTCGGTGGCGGAAATGGAGACGGAGTTGGAGGCGGCGAGACTCCTGGTCTACAACGCGGCGCGGTTGAAGGACGCGGGCAAGGCCTTTCTGAAGGAAGCGGCGATGGCCAAATACTACAGCTCCAGGGTCGCCGAGAAGATCACGTCCCGTGCCATCGAGATTTTCGGAGGCTATGGCTATACCCGGGATTATCCCGTGGAGAAGTATTTTCGGGACTCCAAGATCGGGTCCATCTACGAGGGCACGACCCACATGCAGCTCGCCACCATCGCCAAGCAGGTCCTCAGCCCGTAGCCCGCTCCGGTCCGGTTTTCGTCTCCATGGAAAAGCTGGAACTGCCGGTTCCCGTCGCCGTTTTCTGCCGCGATCTGCTGCGCTGGTACCTGCGGCACCGGCGCGATCTTCCCTGGCGCCGCCGGCTCGAGCCCTATCCGGTCCTCCTGGCCGAGGTGATGCTCCAGCAGACCCGGGTGAAGACCGTGGTTCCCTATTACCGGAGGTTCCTGAAGCGTTATCCCACGCTGGAAGACCTGGCCGAAAGCGAAGAGGACGAAGTCCTTTCCCTCTGGTCCGGGCTGGGATACTACAGCCGGGCCCGCAATCTTCGCCGGGCGGCCCAGCAGATCCGCGACCGCCACGGGGGTGAGTTCCCCCGGACCTACCAGGAGATGATCCGGTTGCCGGGAGTCGGCCGGTATACGGCCGGAGCCGTCCTCTCCATCGCCTATGGGCAACCCCTGCCCATCCTGGACGGCAACATCCGCAGGCTCTTCGCCCGCTACCTGAAGATGGACGGTGTCACCGCCGGCGACGATTCTCCGCCGCTGTGGAACCTGCTGACCCGTATCAGCCGCTATGCGGCGGCCCGGGATGAAGTGTCCGATCTGAACCAGGGTCTCATGGAATTGGGAGCCCTGGTCTGCACGCCGCGCTCGCCGGATTGCGGTCGCTGTCCGCTGGAGGGGAGTTGCCTCGGACTCCGGGCCGGAGTTCAGGAGAAGCTGCCCCTGCCCCGCGCGCGCCGTGCCGTGCGAAGGCTGAGCTACGCGGTGGCCGTGATCGGTCAACGGGATCGGTTCCTGCTGGTCCGGAACCGGGAAAGTGAATTTTTGAAAGGGATGTGGGAGTTTCCCCGGATTCAGGTCAAGGATCCGGACCCGGATCTCAGCACCGAAGTGCTGGAGAAGGCCTTTCAGCGCAGGCTTGGCTTGTCGCTCGACATCGGCGGCCTACTGAAACCGGTTCGTCATCAGATCACGTTTCGGCGGCTCACCCTGCATCCGGCTGTGGGCAAGCTCCGGACGGCCGGCCCGCCCCCGGGGCTGGTGTGGGCCGATCCGGGTGGGGACCGTTCCTATCCGGTCCCCGCCTATGTGGGCAAGATCGCGAGACTCTACGCCCGGGAACCCGGGCTGACTTGATCCGGGCCGCGACCTCTTTGGCCGCCTCCGTTCGCCTCTCTTGAAAAATGGAATGCCAGGGATTCCTGGAGAGTCCTCGAGAACGCTCAGTTCAGGCCGCGGCGGGCCAGCAAGGCGGTGGAGTCCGGTTCGCGGCCCCGGAACTCACGGTAGAGAGCCATGGCCTCCCGGCTGCCTCCTTGCGAAAGGATCATCCTGCGGAAGCGGTCTCCGTTCTCCCGCGTCAACCCGCCATTCTCCTTGAACCATTCCACCGTATCGGCGTCCAGCACCTCGCTCCAGATGTAGGAGTAGTACCCGGCCGAGTAGCCGCCGCTCCAGATGTGTGAAAAGTAGGTGCTGCGGTAGCGCGGCGGCACGGCATCCAGGGCGACGCCGGCCTCGGCCAGCACCGCCTTCTCGAAATCGGTCACACCCTCGTCATCGGGGGCTTCCCCGGCCGTGAGCTGGTGCCACGCCTGGTCCAAGAGGGAGGCGGCCAGGTACTCGGTGGTGGCGAATCCCTGGTTGAATTTCTCGGCGGCCAACATCTTGTCCACCAGTTCCATGGGCATGGGCTCCCCGGTCTCGTGATGGATGGCGTAGTTCGCCACCACCTCGGGCCACGTGGCCCACATTTCGTTGATCTGGGAGGGAAACTCGACGAAGTCGCGAGGCACGGACGTTCCCGAGAAGTAGGGGTAGCGCACGGCGGAGAAAATGCCGTGGAGCGCGTGACCGAACTCGTGAAACAGCGTCTCCACCTCATCGAAGTTCAGCAGCGTCGGCTCTCCGGCGGGAGGCTTCGGGACATTCAAGTAGTTGCCGACCACCGGCCGGGTTCCCAGCAACTCCGACTGGGAGACGAACGAACTCATCCAGGCGCCCCCCTGCTTGGAGGGCCGGGCATAGAGGTCGACCAGAAACAGGGCCAGCGGCCGGGCGTCGGCGTCGAGAACGTCGAACACCCTCACGTCCGGGTGATGGGTAGGGAGATCGGTCCGCTCGCGAATGCTGATCCCGAATAGCCGGTTGGCCGCATGGAACACGCCCTTTTGCAGGACGTTGTCGAGTTCGAAGTAGGGTCGAAGTTGAGACGCGTCGAAGGCATAGCGTTTTCTGCGAACCTTCTCCGCGTAGTAGGCCCAATCCCACGAGGCCAACGGATGACTCCCGCCGTCGGCGTCGATCATGGCCTGCAGGTCCCGTGCCTCGCGCGCGGCGTTGGCGGCCGCTGCCGCTGCCAGTCTGGAGAGGAAGCGGTTGACCGCCTCGGCCGTCTTTGCCGTCTGCCGCTCCAGGCTGTAGGCGGCATGGTTGGCATAGCCGAGGAGCGCCGCCCGTTCCGCCCGCAACTTCGCGGATCGGGCGACGATTCCGCGATTGTCGAAATCGCCTCCCCGGCTGCCGCGAGCCTGAGACGCCTCCATGATCCGTTTCCGCATCCTGCGGTCCCGGATCCAGGTCAATGGCGGCTGGCCACTGGTGTTCCGGAGCGCAACCAGAAACTTTCCTTTCAGGTTTCGGGCCGCCGCCGCATCCGCCGCTGCTTTGATCTCGTTTTCCGACAGTCCTTCCAGTCGCTCGCGGTCGGCGGCGACGACGGCCGAGTCGTTGACCTCGGACAGCAGGTTCTGGCTGAAGCGTGTCTGCAGGCTGGCCAACTCCACGTTGATCTCCTGGAGCCGAGCCTTTTCGGCGTCCGAGAGCCGCGCTCCCGCCCGCACGAAGTCGGTGTAATACTCCTCGATCAGGCGCCGCGACTCGTCGTCGATATCCAGCGTCCCCCGGCGGGCGTGCAGGTTCCCGACCCGCTCGAACAGCTTGCGGTTCAGCAGAATGCGGTCTCTGTGGGCAGAGAGCTTCGGAGCCATCTCGCTCCGGATCTCATCCAGCTTGTCGTTGGTGTGGGCGGAGACCAGATTGAAGAAGACGCTCCTGACCCGTCTGAGCATGCGGCCGGAGCGCTCGAGCGCAACCAGAGTGTTTTCGAACGTGGGAGGCTCCGGCTGGTTGGCGATGGCGTTCACCTGGTCCAGGTGCCGAGCCATTCCCTGCTCGAAGGCGGGCCGGAAGTGTTGCTCGTCGATCCGATCGAACCGCGGGTAGTTGAATGGCAGGGAACTCTCGGTGAAAAAGGGGTTCTCTCGCATGGCAATCGTCGTCTTGTCCTGGGTCATTTCCGGTTCCGAACGGGAGCACGAGGTGAGCAACACCAGTGCCGTAGCGATCCCAACCCGGGATCTTCCCAGCCGCATCAGGTTCATGCTACCGCAGGATCGATCCTGGCTTCACCAGGGATTCCGGCGGCGGGTGCCGGGAGAATCGTATTGACACTCCCGATAAAAATGAAATGACAGAAAATACATTGATGGTAAGATTTAAAATCCTGTAATATCGGTCGTAATGAGAACGCATTTACATAAATTTCGGTGGCTCACCACTCGGCTTCCAACCGCGGACAAGCGCCGCCTGGTGGTTCTGACCGGAGCACGCCAGACTGGAAAAACCACACTGGCCCGGAATCTTTACCGCGATCTGCGGTACCTGAATCTGGACGCGATCGAGGAACGGGAGGCGGTGCGCGCCATACGCAGCGGCAGTTGGGGCCGGGTCGCCGGCGCAGCCGTGATCGACGAGGCTCAGAAGGAACCAGGTGTCTTCGACAAAGTGAAACTGGCCTTCGATGAGGGTCATCTGTCGTTCTCGGTCCTGCTGGGTTCGGCCCGTTTTCTGCTCCTGAAACGCATCCGGGAGTCGCTGGCCGGCCGGGCGTTCGTCTACGATCTATGGCCGCTCACTGCCTCGGAGTTGCGTTGCACCGTCGGTGTCACTCCGCCCCGTCCGTTGTTCGATCGGCTCATCACCCGGCCGGACGCGTTTTCGGCGATCCTGGGTGAAGAGCCGCCGCGGCTGCTGGGTGACGAAGCGACGGCGCGTGTGGAGGCAATCGATCATCTCGCGGCGTGGGGCGGGATGCCCGAACTCCTGTCGTTGGACGATGAGGACAGGCGTGAATGGTTGCGTTCCTACCAGCAGACGTGGCTCGAGCGTGACCTCGCCGATTTGACCCGCGTCGCCGACCTGTTGCCGTTTCGCTCACTGCAGAGGCTGGCCATGCTCCGCACCGGACAACTCCTCAACTATGCGAAGCTGGGTCGGGACGCCGCCGTCAGCGCCGCCACGGCCCGCCGTTACCTGGAGTACCTTCGTCTGTCATATCAGGTCGAACTGCTGCAGCCGTACGCGCGCAACCTCACCAGCTCGACGGTGAAGAGCCCCAAGCTCTACTGGATGGACCTGGGCCTGTTGCGCCAGGGGACCGGATTCTGGGGTGAGATCACCGGACCCCTGTTCGAGACGCTGGTCGTCGCGGAGGCCCGCAAGTGGGTCGACACCCTCGGGCGCGACGCGATGCTGTGGTTCTACCGGACGCGCTCGGGACGCGAAGTCGATCTCTTGGTCACGACCTCCGCCGGCGTCATCGGTATCGAGGTGAAGAACCGCACCCGGGTTGAGAGGGTCGACTGCTCCGGGCTGCGCGTGTTGGGAGAGGCGTTGGGCGACGAGTGGATCGGCGGTCTGGTCGTCCACCGGGGGGAGGATCTGTTGGAGTTGGAACCGGACCTCTGGGCGGTGCCCGTTCACAGGCTCTTTTGAACCGCGGTCCGTCCCGGCCTCCCTGCATCGGCCCCCATTATCGGCCCGGCTGGTAAGATGGTGAACCGTGACTGCAGATTGGGAATATCGATGCCGGCCGAAATGACCTGTCTTCGAATCGGCGCACCATCGCGGCCGTTCCTCCCGGGCGTGCTCTGCTCGATCGGTTTGCTTCTGGCCTGCATTGCGCTCGAAGCCCAACGCGGGGGGCCGCCCCGGCGGTTGGAGAACCCCGTCGACCTCACCCTGCCCAACAAATCAAGGGTGGAGTTTCGAAGCTTTCGATCGTCCGCCCTGGGGATGAATGCGGATTACAGTGTCCTGCTTCCGCCCAGTTACGACAAGGGATCGGACCGGAGCTTTCCCATCGTCTACTTTCTTCATGGATTGAACAACGACCACACGAGTTGGGCGACGCCGCGCTATGGGGATCTTCCGGGCCGCATCGACCTTCTCATGAGCCAGGGGAAGCTGCCCCACTTCGTCATGGTTCATCCCGATGGCCAGAACAGCCTCTACACCGACTCTCCCGACGGGACCGGCAACTACGAGACCTACATTCGGGACGATCTTTTGCAGGCGATTCAGGGGCGGTACAGGGTTCGAACCGACCCGGGGGGACGCGCCATCGGCGGCGTCTCCATGGGAGCGTACGGGGCTCTCAAGATCGCCATGAAGCACTCCGGGCTCTATGCCTCGGCCGCCGGCGTCTCTCCCATCGTCTTCCTGGGCGAGGACCCCTTCGAGGGCCTCCGTTCCAACCCCTCCCGAAGATCCACCTACTTCCTGCGTCTGGTGGAAAAGGCCTTCGGCGATCCCATGGACCAGGACCACTGGAAGCAGAACAGCTTGGAGGAACTTGCCCGAAGCGCCTCTCCGGCCGGCTTGAATCTCTACTTCTCCTACGGCACCGCCGACCGCTACAACCGGCTTTTCCCCATGGAGCACGGTATCAAGTCGCTGGCGCGGATCCTGGACGAGCGTGGGATCTCCCACCGGTGCATGATCTTCGAGGGGGAGCCGCACGGCTGGGAACTGGTGGCGGCCCACCTGGAGGAGACGCTCTCGTTCCTCACCCAGACCTTTTGAGAAGAGGAACCCCTAATCGGCGCCCTCTTCGGGCTTCAGGGGTCTCCTTGTGGGTGCCCTCTTCGGACGGTAGGGGCTCCCCTTGTGGGTGCCCTCTTCGGGAATCAGGACGGACCCCCGAAGCGAAGCACCACCTTGCCGAACTGGCGCTGAGACCGCAGGCGCTCCAGGGCGGCGGTGGCGTCTTCGACATCGAAGACCCGGTCGATGCAGGGGAGGAGCCTTCTCCGGCCCAACAGGCGAACGATCTCGGCAAATTCGTTCCGGTTGCCCATGGTGGAGCCGAGGATGTCGATCTGCTTCCAGAAGATGAGACGGATTTCGGTGGCCGGGTTGGGTCCGGTGGTGGCCCCGCAGGTCACGATCCTGCCTCCCTTTCGGGCCATCTTGAGGCTCTGGAGCCAGGTCGATGCGCCAGGACCCTCCACCACCAGGTCGACGCCGCGCCGATTCGTGGCCCGGTAAACTTCCCGGGCCACGTCGCATTGGGTGTAGTCGTAGCAGAAATCGGCCCCCAGGCGGCGAGCCAGGTCGAGCTTTTCCGGTGACGAGGAACTGACCCAGACGCGGGCCCCCGACAACTTGGCGATGGCCAGGGCGGCGGTGGCGACGCCTCCTCCGATCCCGTGTATGAAGACGTCCTCTCCCGGTCTGAGCCGGCCCCGGGTGCAGACCATTCTCCATGCGGTCAGATTCACCAGCGGGAAGGCCGCCGCCTCCTCGAAGGTCACGCCGTCGGGAATCCGGGCCAGATTGCGGGCCGGGGCCGCGAAATATTCGGAATAGACCCCGGGGCCATGTTCTCCCACCAGACCGTAGCGGATACAGAGACTCTGCTCGCCGGCCTGGCAGAACTCGCATTCCGTGCACCAGATCCCGGGGTTGAGCATGACCCGGTCCCCGACTTGAAGGCCCTCCACGCCGGCGCCCAGTCGGCGGACCACCCCGGCCGCATCCGAGCCCAACACGTGGGGCATCTGCTGCTTGATGCCCGGAATGCCCTCCAGCACGAACAGGTCCAGATGGTTCAGGGCGGCGGCACGGGTCTCCACCAGCACCTCGCCTCCCCCGGCACGGGGGGTGGGGACATCGTCGATGCGAACCTGGTCCAGGGTTCCATGTCGATGGATCAAGACGGCTTTCATGAGATCGATTTCCTGCGGAGGTCAGGGGTGATAGTAAGGTTTTCGCAGAAGCCGGGCCTTGGTCTCGTCGGCCGCCGCCCTCCGCATCAGTTCGGGCGAGGCCTCGCAGCCCGGCCAGTCCACCATGTATGAGGGACCGTACTGATACAGAAGCCAGAGCTTGGAATCGGTCCGCGACCTCTTCATGCAGTGGGAAATGCTCTCGCTGAAGATCACGGCGGAGCCCGCCGCCAGTGGAAGATCCTTCAGGGCCGCCACGCTCTCGGGAGGACGCCCTCCGTAGGGATGGGAGAAGTTGCTCTTGTGGCTGGAAGGGATGACGGCAAAGGAACCGTCCCCGCTCCCGGTGTCGTTGAGGGCAATCAGGCAGGAGACCAGCAGGCAGCGGAATTCTCCATCGATGAAGCAGCGGTACCGGGTGTAGCGCCGGGGGTCGGCGAGGCCGCCCTGAGAAATGTGTCCCGAGATTCCCGGTTCGCGTACGATGGCGCGGGACGAGACGAGGCGGATCTGATCTCCCCAGATGAGCTGCTGCATGGCCTCGACCAGCCGCTCGTGGACGAACGCCTGTTCCAGGACCCCGCCGCACTCGACGACGTTGAGCAGCTCGACCTCGGGGCCGTTGCGGCGCAGCGTCACGTGGTCCGGCGGGCCGGCGAGGCTTCCCCGGAGCTGCCGGGAGGCTTCCCCGACCTGCGCGGCGGTCAGAAAATCTTCCAGAACCAGGTAGCCGGTGATGTCGAAACCGTAGCGGTCTTCGTCCGTCAGATACTTGATCCCGGTCCCGGTCTGAAAGGGCCGGATGTTCTTCTCTTCCTCGCGCTGCTGGTAGAGCCTCTTTTCGACCATGGCTTCCCGTTCGGCTAGGCGGACTCGGAGGCCCGGAAAGGAGAGAGGTTGAAACCCGGCGCCGAATCGAAGGGCGGCGGTCCCTGCACCAGTTCCAGTTGCCGGGGCGTGGCCCGCTCCTCGAAACCGGGCGCGGTCTCGATCTGATCGTCCCAGGCCGCCTGGAACGAGGGCGCGTACGATGCGAAGATGGTGCGCCGGATCTTCCGGCTCCGGTTCATGACGGCGCCGTGGGTCAGGTCCTCGGAGAAGATGACCGCGTCACCCGCCCGGCAGGGACAGGTCTGCACCAGGGGGTGGTTCTCATCGGGATTCTCCAGGTGGTGGGGGCTGGCATAGTTTCCCTTGTGACTTCCCGGAATCACGGCAAACGCCCCTTCGTGCACGTCCACGTCCGTCAGGGCGTAACCCACCTTGACGCTCACGCACTCGAAGCGGCTCCGGTTGCAGGCGAACTCGCTGTAGGAGAGGAGCTCCGAGTAACCGTGGTGAAAGACGGTGGCCCGGCCGGGGCATCGGGACAGGAGGTGGAGAGCGTCGATCCGGATCGGGGCCGAGATCATGGCCTCCATGTAGGGCAGCACCGCGGGCCAATCGATGAGCTGCTCGAAGACACCGCCGTGTTTGAGCAGGGTGCAGGAATAATCCCGGCACCCGGTCGAACGGTCCGGTTCGTCGGGGTAGTAGCTCCGGGTCAGCCCCTTGGCGCGGACCTCGCCGTCGGACAGGGCCTCCAGCTTGTCCAACTCCCGGTTCAACTCGTTCACGAGACCCGGTGGGAGAACTCCCCGCAAAATGAGGTAGCCATTCAGATCAAAGAGGTAGATCTCTTCAGGGGTCATTCCGGCAATTCTCCAGTCGGATTCGGGCACGGGATTCTGGCCATGGTCACCGCCGGGGCGCCTCCAACGGCCGGATTCTAACACTTGCGACCCTTCCATTTCCCCAGTTTCGGTCAGGCCGTGCCGACGACCCGGTTAGAATAGGCGCGGCATGGAAAACTTGACTCATTCCCTGGTCGGGGTGGCTCTTTCCCGGGCGGGACTGGGACGAATGACTCCCTACGGCACCGTCTCCCTCGTCGTGGCGGCCAACCTGCCGGACGCTGATATCGTGGTGAGTGGATGGGGGCCGCTCCACTATCTTCACCACCACCGGGGAGTGACCCATTCGGTGTTGGGCGTCCTGGCGCTGGCCCTGTTGTTTTCCCTGCTGCTCAAGTTTCTGGCCCGGTTCCGATCCGGTGACAAGGCATTTCCATTCGGGCCACTCCTGGGCAGCGTCACCCTGACCCTGGTCAGCCATCCCCTCCTGGACTGGACCAATTCCTATGGCCTTCGTCCCTGGCTGCCCTTTTCCGGGAAATGGTATTACGGTGATCTGGTCTACATCGTGGATCCCTACCTCTGGTTGATCCTGGGCGGCGCCGTCTTCCTGACCGCGCAAAGGACGCGTGTGACGCGCCCGGTCTGGATCGCGGTGGTGGTCTTCATGTCTTTCCTGGTGGCAAGGAATGCCGAGGCCCGCCCGGACGGTCCGGTGGTGGCGGTGGTTTTCTTTTCGGCTCTGGCGTTGCTCCTGGTTCTCAAGCAACGGCGGCCGCTTTGGAGCCGCTCCGCAAATCTCTGGGCTTTGGGTGGAGTCGTGGTCTATTGGGGTTTGCTGCTCGTCTCCCGAACCGTAACCATGACGGGAGCGGCCCCGGAGATCGCTCGAGAACATCCCCAGATCCAGACGGAAGCTCTGGCCGCTTTGCCCCGTTTGGCCAATCCCCTGAGTTGGGAGATCCTGTGGCAGGATCGAAACCGGGTCCGGATCTGGAGAGCGTCGCTGGGCGGAGGCCGGCTCGAGGGAAACCAGGCCTACCCGAGGCGCCTGGATCACGATGCCGTCCGAGCGGCGCTGACCACTTGCCCCGGGCGGGTGATGGAGGCGTTCGGCCGCTTCACCTTCTACGACGTGAAACCGGAACCGGACCGCATCCTGGTTCTGGCGCGAGACGCCCGTTTCTCACGGGGACAGACTTCCGGATTCGGCGTCGTCCCCATCCCCATGAGTACAGACCTCTCCCGGAGCCTGAGTACACTGGGCTGCCCACTTGAGGACTGAGGCGCGTGATTCGGCCAATTGATCTCTGCAGGGGCGACCCGTGTGTGGTCGCCCTCTCTTCAGGTTGCGCGGGCCGGGATGCCGGCTAACGCGACTTCTCTTCGCGCAGCCTCTTGGTGAGCGCCGGCACGATCTCCATCAGGTCCCCGACGATGCCGTAGTTGGCCAGGTTGAAGATGGGGGCGTCCGGGTCGGTGTTGATGGCCACGATGTTGGCCGAATTCCTCATGCCCACCACGTGTTGAATGGCGCCCGAGATGCCGCAGGCGATGTACAGCCGGGGCGCGACCGACTGTCCGGAGCTGCCGATCTGGCGATCCCGCTCCAGCCACTCGCTGTCGACGGCCGCCCGGCTGGCTCCAAGCTCGGCCCCCAACACCTCCGCCAGCTCCTCCAGGAGGCGCAGGTTCTCCTTGCGCTTGATGCCCCGGCCCGCCGCCACGATCATGTCCGCCTTGGCCAGGTCCACTTTCTCCTTCACGGCGCCGACGGTTTCCACCACGGTGCGGCGATGCGCCAGTCCCGACAGGTCGACGGTTCGCTCCACTACGGGGGAACCGCCCTTCAGCAGGCCGGTGCCGGCGCCGGCTCCCGACTGGAAGGTGGCGATCCAGGGATGCGGGGAACGGACCCGGACATCCGCGTTGATTCGATTTCGGAACATCTGGCGGACGAAGACCATGCTCTCGCCGTCGATTCTGCAACCGATGCAGTCGGTCACCAGTCCGCACTTCAATGCTGCTGCCAGCTTGGGAGCCAGATCGATGTTCTGGTAGCTGTGACCCATCAGGAAGGCGAGGGGACGATCCTCAGCCAGGATCTGGGCCAGGGCGTGGCAGTGGGCGTCCGGATCGTACCCGTCCAACCGATCGTGAGAGGCGACCAGCGCCGCATTCACCCGCAATCCGGCCGCCTGCTCCACGACGGATCGATCCGGTCCGCAGAGAAGGAGCGCTTTGACTGCGAGTCCGTGCGAGTGCCCGAGCTGCTGCGCCAGGGCCAGCGTCTCCCGGGAAAGGGTGTCCACCCGTCCCTTGGAGTGGTCCAGCAATACGTAGATCCCGCCCGTCATGGTTTCTCCATCTGATCGTCTGCGCGTTGCAGAACCCCTGACGCTCGTATGCGCTTGGGAAGGGGGGCAGGACTGTCCCCCCTCCTACAGAACCTTGGCCTCTCGCCTGAGCCTGTCCACCAGCGTCGAGGCGATTTCATCCGGCGTGCCCTCGATCATCTCCGCATTGCTGGTCTGTTCCGGGAAATAGAGGCGTTCGATCTCCAAGTGAGGCAGGGAAGAAAGGTCCAACGCCAGACCGTCCAACTCGATCTTCCGGATTTCCTTGCGCCTGGCCTGCATGATTCCCCGCAAGGTCGCATAGCGGATCTGAGAGATTCCGGCCTGGATGGTCAAGACGGCCGGGAGGGGAATCTCGACCCATTCGAACCATCCGCTTTCCATCTCCCGGAGGGCCCTGACGCTCCTCCGATCCTCCCGGACCTGGATCTGCATGACGATGGTGGCGTGGGGAAGGCCCAGGAGGTGGGCCAGTATGGGCCCCGTCTGGGCGTAGCCGTAGTCGTCCGATTGAGTGCCGGTGAGAATCAGGTCGTAGTCCTGGTCCTTTAGAACCTTTTCCAGGGCCGCGGCGACCCGGTGCGGGCTCGAGAGCTCACGTTCCCGGTCCAGTATCAAGACGCCTCGATCGGCCCCCATGGCCAGACCCTTGCGCATCGATTTCTCCGCTTCGGCCCGTCCGGCCGTCAGCAGGACCACCTCTCCCCGGTGTTGCTCCTTGAGCTTAAGAGCTTCCTCGAGCGCGTACTCGTCGCATTCGCTGATCTCGTGGGTGACTTCCGCGTTCCCGATCCAGGAGGAACCGGGCGACAGCTCGTATCGGGTATCCCGGCTTGGAGATTCCTTGAGGCAGGTGAAGAGTTTCATTTCCGGAACAGTCTTTCGAACATCTCCCGAGGCTCCAACGGCCGCTCCCGGACCGAAGTCGTGGATTTTTCCAATGCCGTTCGAATCTCGAAGAACCGGCAGTCGTTGCGGTCGTTCTTGTTGCCGATCCGCTGAGGGACCGGCTCCGAGCATTCGAAACGGGCGCCGGGATCGAAATAGACACAGTTCTTGCAGGTGTGCAGGTCGGTGGCGCACTTGGGACACTGGCTGGTGGCGCCCACCTCCGAGAACGATGGGGGAAGGGTCCCTCCACACATGGAACACCGAATCACCTGGTGAAACTTGGTCATGCGGGGAGATCGGGGTCCCCCGCGCGACGAGCGCGGACCGACCGGGCGGGGTCCGGACGACCTGCGCGGCCGTTCGCGCCGTCCCCGGTTATCGTCGTAGCCGTGCTGGCGGTATTTCCTCATCGTTGCACTCCTGCCGAAAATTCGGGCCGGTATCGGAGATTCAAGCGATCCGTGAGATCGATCCAGTTGAGTTGGAAGCAACCGGCGGTTACATTGGCCCCGTCCGGAGTATCCTGATTCGGCTCAACTCGTTGAGCCGCCGAGAAACGAAATCGGGCCGGGAGCCCGGAAGCCGACGGAAACGACGTCAGTGAGCCTTTGAAACACCTTGGAAAAAAGGGTGCCCACCCTCCCCATGGACCCTGTGCAAATCAGATTCTACACGCGTGAGGGCTGCCACCTCTGCAAGAGGGCGCTGACAGTATTGCAGGAACTTCAGAAGGAGTTCAAGTTCCGCGTGCGGCTCGTCGACATCGGCGGTTCACCGCGTCTTCTCAGGGTGTACGGACAAGACATTCCGGTCGGTGAAATGGAGGGACGGGAAATTTTCAGGCACCGGGTCGACCAGCACGCCATGCGGGAAATCCTGCGGAGGAGACTCAAGAATCGAAGGCCGGCGTGAGGGAGCCGGGCGCCCCATCGTCATGAAGATCTATACGGGTAGAGGGGATGGCGGACGGACGTCCCTGTTCAGTGGCGAACGGGTCGGCAAGGACGCTCGGCGGGTGGAGGTGTACGGCACTCTCGATGAACTCAATTCCCTGTTGGGTTGGGGTGGAACCCAGACTCGCTGCCCCGAAGTCTCGGAGATTCTGACCGCCTTGCAGGCGGAACTCTTCGAGGCCGGAGCGGACCTCGCCACGGTGGGCCGCCGCCGCCGGGTGCGCCGCCTGGGCGAGGATGACTGGAGGCGGCTGGAGTCGCTGATCGATGATCTGGACGGGAAGCTGCCGCCGCTGAGGAACTTCGTGCTCCCCGGCGGTTCGTCCGCAGCCTCCGTCATCCATCTGGCCCGATCGGTCTGCCGGAGGGGCGAGCGTCTGCTGGTCCGGCTGATGCGGGCTGAACCGGACGTCAACGAACACCTTCTGGTATACCTGAACCGGTTGTCGGATCTGCTCTTCGTGTTGGCGCGCTACGAGAATTTCCGGACCGGGGCGGAAGAAACTCCTTGGAGACCGAGAAATTGAGGAAATGGGACTCGGAATGTCCCGATTGCCGGGGTTCGGGCTGGTCCCTGGTGTCGAGAGACGGGACCGAGGCCGTGGTTTCCTGTCCCCGGTGCGGAGCCGCGGACCGTCTGGATCAATTGCTTCGGCGGGCGAGCATCCCCGACCGCTATATTTCCAAGGATTTTCGCGCCTACCATCCGGATCCGAAATTTCCCAGCCAAGAGGAGGCGCTGACGAGCTCCATCCAATTCGTGGAAACCTACCCGGAGGTTCACCGGGGACTCCTCTACAGCGGGTCCTGCGGTGTCGGCAAGACGCACTTGGCCGTCGCCGTCCTCAAGGACCTGGTTCTGGAGAAGCAGGTGAGCGCCCGGTTCGTGGACGAAACCGAACTTCTCCGCAGGCTGCAGTACTCTTACGGGCCGGACTCCCCGGAAACCGAGCGGGAAGTGCTGCGGCCGCTCTATTCCGCGGAACTTCTGGTCTGGGATGATCTGGGTGCCGGCCGGCCGACGGAGTGGGTCGCGGAGACCATCCGGACCATCCTGAACCACCGTTACACGCGAGGGAAACAGACTGTGCTCACAACAAACTTGCCTCTGAAGGCTCCCGTAAAACGTTTCGTGGAGAACTCCCTAATGGATCCGATAGTGGTAAGGGAACAGATCCTGGAGGAGAGGGTCGGCGCCCCGCTCTTCTCCCGGATCATGGAGATGTGCAAGGTCGTCGAAATGAACGGCCCCGACTTTCGGAGGCAGGTTTACAAACCCAGTCTGGACGCCCAACAGGTGTAGCCAACCGGGAGCGATATCGTACTGCTCACCTGGCCCACGAACTGCGGCCGAATTCACCTCAGATTCACGCCGGACTGATAGAATCGCGCCATGGCAAGACTATTTCCCTTTCGAGGCTACCGCTACGACTCCCGCTTGGTCCCGCGGTTGGACGACGTCGTCACCCAGCCCTACGACAAGATTTCTCCCGGCATGCTCCGGCGCTACCTCCGGAAGGATCCCCGGAACATCGCCAGGGTCATCAAGAATCGGGACTACGCCGACGCGGCGCGCAATCTCGCCGATTGGATCGAGTCGGGGGTCCTGCGGCGCGACGGGGCCCCTTCGTTCTACCCCTATCGGCAGGTCTTCGAGATCCAGGGCCAATCCTACGCCCGGTTGGGTTTCATCGGCCTGATCTCTCTGGACGAGGCGGACCTGGCCGTCCGCGGACACGAAAGGGTGCTTCGCGGACCACTCGAGGACCGTCTCAACCTGATTCGCCACACCGAGTCCAATGAGGGACTCATCTTCATGCTCTATTCGGACCCCGAACTGTCCGTGGACCGGTTGCTCGCCCGATTCACCGAGTCCACGGAACCCGTGATCCAGGTCCAGGACGAGTACGGGGTGCGGCACCAGTTGTGGCAGCTCACGCAGCCGGACCTCCATGCGGATATGGCCGCCGCGCTCATGAGGCACCGCCTCTACATCGCCGACGGTCATCACCGTTTCCAGACCTCGGTCGAATACCGCAACGAGTGTCTCGCCCAAGGTTGGCGAACCTCGGGTCCGGAGAGCTTCGACAAGCGGATGATCGGTCTCTTCAACATGGAGAGTCCCGGACTCAAGGTCCTGGCGACCCATCGCGGAATCAAGAACGTGGACGAATCCCGGATCGGCCGCCTCCGGGCGGGCCTGGAGCCGTTCTTCCAGGTGGACAGCGTTTCCTCCGCGGAAGATCCGGCCTCGCTCCTGGAGGGAGAAGGACACCGGTCGGGTCTTGTCCTCGGTGGCTCGGGCCAGGCCTTTCTGCTGCGGCTCCGGGAGCGTGCTCCTTCCGACCCGTCCTTCATGCCGGCCATCCAGGGACCGGCTCGTTCATTGGACGTGAACATACTGCACGAGGGCATCCTCGACCCGCTTCTGGGGATCGGCGCCGAGGAACTCTCCAGCCAGAACTACGTCGAATATTTCCGGGATCCCGGCGAGCTGATGGCAAAGGTCCGAAAGGGCGAGCTCCAGGCCGGATTCCTGTTGAATGCGACCCGCTTGGGACAGGTCAGGGAGATCTCCGATCTGGGCCAGAAAATGCCCCAGAAGTCCACCGATTTCTATCCCAAGCTGTTGACCGGACTGGTCCTGATGAAGATGGAGATGGCGAGGAGTCCGGAGTAGCTCGCTCCGGTTTCGCCGCTGGGCCGGATGCTCAGACTCCAAGGCTCCAACCCGCATTTCCCGCCGGGGACGCCATGATCGAAGCCGAATTGGCCCGGCGCCTCTCCGTCGTCCTGGTCCGGACCCGAAACCCCGGCAACATCGGTTCGGCGGCCCGCGCCATGGTCAACATGGGCCTCCGCCGCCTCCAGCTGGTCCGGCCGGCGGCGGAGTGGAGGGAGGAGGCCAAGATAATGGCCTCGGGAGCCCTGGATCGGATGGACCCGGTCCAGGTGCACACCTCATTCGATGAATCGGTGGCGGGAGCCCAGGTTCTGGTGGGCACCACCTCCGGCCGGGAGAGACGAACCCGGCAGACGGTCTATACCCCGCGCCGGATCGCCCCGCTTCTGAAGCGGCACGCCCGAACCCAGGAGGTGGCGCTTCTCTTCGGCCCCGAGAACCGGGGACTCACCGACCTTCAGCTTTCCCGGTGCCGGTACCTGGTGACGGTGCCTTCCAACGACGCTTTCCCGGTGTTGAACCTGGCTCAGGCCGTCATGGTCCTCGCGTACGAGATCAACAGTTGCGGGGAAGCGGATCGTGAAGACCCACCCGACCTCGTCACCCACGGCCAACGGGAGCGGATGTTCCGTCACATGGAGCGGGTTCTGATCCGGATCGGATTCCTGAGTTCGTCGAATCCGGACCACATCATGAAGGCCATTCGCCGGTTTCTGGGGCGGGCGGACCTGTCCGAACGGGACATCCGGATCCTGAGAGGCATCTTCAGCCAAGTGGAATGGTTCGATCGGCAAGGAGAACGGCTACCACCCGATCAGGTGCTCAAACCGTGACGGACCGTGACGGGAGTCGGGGTCCAATTTCGGACGGCGGTGCTCTGTCCGCCGCTAACGTGCCAGCCGGCTCTTGAATTTCTGGACCCGCCGCACCAACTCGTGAAACGCATGGGTGATGCTGGTGGAAGGGCTGGCGGCCGTTTCCCGGACCCGGATGGCCGTCTGGGGAACCACCAATACCAACACCGTTTCACACTGCCGACCCCGCGGCAGCATCTCGACTACGACTCGCAGATCCAGATCGTGAGGCTTGAAGCTGGGCAGAAGCTTGCGGACTTTGGCGCTCTGCCGCCCGATCAGGCTCCGTAAGTTGGGATCCAGCCGCAGACGGCGCCCCTGAACCTCAATCTTCATGAAATCTAAAAAAATTATACTGGGGACGCTCGACGAACATCAACTGACTTCCGGTAGGGACAATCCTTGTGTGTGGTCCCCTATTCCTGGTGGCGTGAGCCTGCTTGAAACGAAGAGGGCACCCACAAGGGGTGCCCCTACCACAAGGGGTGCACCTGCGTCGTACAGGCTGATAGACTCCGCTGTCCTGACCGCAACATCGATGGAGTGGTGAAATGTACAAAACGCTGACGGTATTGGTGTTTCTGACGGCGCTGGCCGGACCGGCTCTGGGCCGGGACGACTACGAGAGCTGGATCACCCACTCCAGCTTCGAGGACTTCGCCTCCGGACGGATCACCGACGGCGGGACCAATCTCTACATCGCCCGTTCGGGACAACTGGAGATGACCTACCGTTGGGATCTGAACAACGACGGTTACCTGGATCTCCTGGTGATTCAGGACCACAACCCCTTGGAGAACACCGATGCCCTGGTCTATTGGGGCAGGAAGGGGGGGCCGGAATCGATATTGCCCCCGTTGCCCGGCCATCAGCCGCTGGCCCGGCTGTTGAGGCAGATCCGGATTCGCGACCAGGGGGTCACCCGTTTGCCCAGTGACGGAGGCGGACGTTCCCTGGTGGTGGACCTGAATCACGACGGCTATCCGGAGCTGGTCTTCTGCAACTTCATTCACAACTACTCGGTTCACATGATGGCCCTCATCTATTGGGGCAGCCCCAACGGTTACCAGAGGGGCCATCGCACCGAGCTTCCCACGCTTCTGGCCGGGGGATTGGCGGCGGGCGACTTCAATGGAGACGGGTGGACCGATCTGGCCTTCTCCAACCGGGGCATCGAGGGGGGCGAACGTTTCGGGTTCGACCTCCACCTGGAGTCCTACGTCTACTGGAACGGGCCCCGGGGTTTTCGGAAAGAGGACCGCGCCGTGCTGGCCACCACCAGTGCGGCCGACGTGGCGGCGGCGGACGTGAACCGGGACGGCTATTCCGATCTCCTCTTCGCCAACAACAATTCGAAGCACCAGAGTCTTGTCCTCTACCGGGGCGGTCCCGAAGGGTTCCGGACGCCCGGAGAACAATGGCCGGGAGGAAACGCCATCGGAGCGACCTTGGCGGAGGTTTCCGGCGACCGGAATCCGGACCTGATCCTGGCCCACAAGGACGACCGGGTGACGATTCACAAGGGCAACGGCCAGGGAATCTCCCGCGAGACCTGGGTCGAGGTCCCGTCGGCAGGCGCGAAGGACAGCCGAGTCGGAGACCTGAACCGGGACGGGCGCCCCGACCTGATCCTGCCCAACGAGAGTGGAGATTCGTCCTACATCTACTGGGGAGGACAGGATGGATACTCTCCAGGCCGGCGCCAGGAACTTCCCACGCTGGCCGCCACCGACGCCGTGCTGGCCGACTACAACGGAGACGGTTGGGTCGACCTGGCTTTTTCCAACAACCACGACGGCGCGACCCGCGATGTGGCCTCCTATCTCTACTGGAACGGTCCCGATGGCTTCCACGCCGCCTATCGCCGTGAACTCCAGGGCTTCGGCGCCGTGAGCCTGGCCGCCGGCGACATGGACCGGGACGGGCACCAGGACCTGGCCCTCATCAACCAGAACAGCGGGTCCCACGGCGCCATCGACTCGGTGGTCTACTGGGGCAACGCCAGGCACCACTACTCTCCCGCCGCGGCCAGCATCATTCCCGCCCAGGGGGGATTGGCGACCACCGCCGACCTGGACCAGGATGGCTGGGTGGATCTCATCTTTCCCGACGGCTCGATCTTTGGCGGGAGCTCGACCGGGTTCCGGTTGCAGAAGAAGCTGGAGATGGTGCGGTCCAACGGAGTCATCGTCGGCGACCTGAACCGGGACGGCTATCTGGACCTGATCTATATCGTCGGAGGCGCCTATCGGGACCTGCCTCCGACGGCTCGAATCCTCTGGGGCGCCAAGAACGGCCACGATCCGTCGCGCCGCACCGACCTGAAGCTGG
Source organism: Acidobacteriota bacterium (assembly GCA_965116695.1). Classification (GTDB taxonomy): domain Bacteria; phylum Acidobacteriota; class UBA6911; order RPQK01; family JAJDTT01; genus JAJDTT01. The sequence goes on along the minus strand of OZ220706.1, from coordinate 3,002,929 downwards.
GAATCCGCATCGGACAGGCGGGCCGGGTCGCAGATTTCAACAAGGACGGGGCCCTGGATCTCATCTTCACCGACGTGGATTCGGGACACGTCGATCTCTTTTGGGGGGACCTCGTGTCCGGGTACAGCCAGGACAACCATACGGTCCTGAAGATCCAACCCACGTCCAGTCCCGAGATCGCCGACCTGAACGGCGACGGCTGGCTGGATCTGATCTTCGGAGGGGGTTGGGATCCCAAGCGGTTCGGACGCCCCACGCGTCAGGCGATCCTGGTCTGGGGAGGAAGGGACGGTTTCCGTTCGGACCGGATTACCGAGCTCGAGGCCTTCGATTCCCTGGAGCAGGCGGTGGCGGACTTGAATCGAGACGGGCATCTGGACATCGTCATGACCAACTACCACGCCTACCACACGCGGACCCTGCCCGCCTTCATCTACTGGGGTGCCGACGGGGGCTCGTACAGCGAGGCGCGCCGCACCAGCCTGCCGGCGGAATCCTCCAGCGCCTTGACCGTCGCCGACATGAATCAGGACTCGTGGCTGGATCTGGTGGTCTTCAACCACCTGGAGAGGGGGGACCATTCGGTGGGCAGCAACATCTATTGGGGCGGGGCGGACGGCTACTCCTACGACCGGCGGCATTGGTTCCAGACCTTCGGACCCCACTTCGGCCGGCTCCGGGACGTGGGGAACATCTACGACCGCAGGCTGCGGGAGGAGTATGTTTCCGCGACCCTGGAGGCGCCCGCCGGCAAGAGCCCCGGACGGCTCCGGTGGAAGGCCCTGACCCCCCATGGGACCGGCGTCCAATTCCAGGTTCGAAGCGCTTCGTCCCAGGCGGCGCTGGAATCGAGTCCATGGAGAGGGCCCGATGGACCCGGCAGCACCTTCCGGCAATCGGGAGCGGCGTTGCGGCTGCCCCCGGGAGAGGGTTGGCTCCAGTACCGCGCGATTCTGACGACGCCGGACGGCGGCAGCACGCCGGTGCTTCAGGAGGTCGCCATCGACGTCGAACGCCGATAGGCGGTGGAGCGGGTTCCGCGGAAACGGACCGTTGGCTTCAATGCCAGGGAAAACTCAGAGTCGGCGGATTGGCGTAGCGCTTCATGCGGATGGTCAGCTCCGCCCCCGCTCCCGGCGCCAGGCTGACGTGAAAATACCGGCCTCCCACCCTCCATTCCTGGTCTCCGATCCGGACTCCCAGACACTCGTGCTCTCCGTAGGCCCCGGTCTGTAGGATCAACTTGCGTCCGTGGACGGGATTCAGGTTGACCAGCACCAGGCGAACGCTGTCCGGCTTCAGTTCCGTCACCAGGGAGCCCACGTCCGGCGGGATCCCGGCCCGTCTTCGCTCCGGATCAAAATAACGGACCCGGGTGTGGGGAACGTAGATCTTGCCGTACAGGTGGCCGCCCAGCATGAGCCGGGTCAACTCGTAGGGAGCGGCCGGATTGAATCCCAGCGGCCAGTCGGCCAACCGGGTGTCGGGTGTGGTGAGATCGCTGCGAATGCCCTGAATCTTTTCCCGGATGAAGGACAGCTCCCGGCGCAGCGCTTTTTCGGGATAGTCCGGGTCCTTGCCCTCCAGGAAGGCGATCCAGCCGGTCATGGGGATGTGTTCCAGATCGTCGCGGTTCATGGACCAGAGGTAGATGTCGATGAGCTCGTTCAGGAAACGGTGCGAGCTCCAGTTGTACCAACCCGGTTCGCTGGTTTCCCGCTCCTCCCAATAGAGCTTGCCGTCGATGGTCGTGAAGATGGGCGGCTGGGTCTTGGGTCCCTTGACCCCGTAGTTGTTGGGAACCTGGATCTCGCCGTCCACCATCTTCTTCTGGCTGTAGATGTTGTCCATCTGGCGGCGCAGGACGTCCACGTACTTCTGGTCCCCCGTGATCATCAGGGCGTTTCCGAACCCCGGCCACATGCCCTTGGCGAACATGTTCCGATGCGCCACCATTTTGTGCTCGGGAGACCAGGGCGAGAAGTCCCAGCCGTAGGTTCCGCCGAACCATTGGCCTCCGGTCTCGCCTCCGATGCTCCCGTCCAGGCCGATGTTGGAGGGGATGTTGCCCCCGTTCTTCTCCGTCCGCTCCTTCCACGCGTCCACGTATTCCACCAGCCATTTCTTGTACTTGTCTTCGTGGGCGATGGCGTAGGCGTTCAGGTGCAGTTGAGTCGCGATCAGATTCAAGGGGTGGTCGCCGGCGCTGTGCAGGTACTCGGCGCAGTGGGCCAGCATTTCGGGGTAGGACTCTTCGGCGTCCAGCATCTGCTCGCGTCCGCCCGCGCTGTGCAGGATGTGGTAGCGCCCCTTGAAGGGGTCGCCCACCCAGTCGTAGCGGGTCGCCCGCCGGATCATGGGTCCCCGGCTGCCGTTCCAGATGCTGCGAATGATCCTGTGTTCAGGATCGTAGTTGGGCGCGTCCGGATCCTCGCCCATGTACATTCCGGCGAACCGGCGCATCCGCGCCTGGAAGGAACGGTCGTTGGGGTCGGACAAGCCCTGGTTCATGAAGCCCTGCATGCCCTCGCCCGTGTGGTGCCAGTCGGACATGGGCAGGAATTCCTTGTAGTAGGCTCCCTCGGCGGCAATCGTCGTCTTGACGGTTTTCAGCTCCTTGTATTGGAGGAGGTGCCCCTCAAGACCCTGCTTGTAACGGTTCAGCACCAGGTCGGAGGCGCCCAGCATGTGCAGAAGCGTCCAGTTGGCGTAGCACTCGATGGCATCGTCGGTGCCGTCCAGAGTGCCCCAGCGCGGTGTGTGCAGCAGGTAACCCCGCTCGTCGTGGTAGGTGGTGTAGAACTCCTCGACGGCCGCGGCGTTGGCGTCCAGAAGCTGCCGTTCCAGCAAAGCCCAGGTCGGCGGCGGCATGGGAGTCGAGATCTCGATGCGGGTCCCGGCCTCTCCCTGGCCATGCCAGGAGATCCAAAGCAGGCAACATAGGATACGAACCTTCTTCATGGCAGGATCCTCCTCCCGGATTCGGTTTACGGCACTGCGATTTCCGCCGAGATTAACAGTCCGCAGTGAAAGTCGCACGCCGCGCCGGCCGTATTCGTACGCCGTGACGGCATTTCACCCGGACTGCTAAACTCCCCCTTTCAACCGACCGACACCGTTTGGGAGACGTCATGCCCTTGATCCTTTTGTTCGGGCTGATCATGGTCCTCACCGGCCCGCCGTTGCTGGGAGCCGACAAGGACCCCGCCGCCATCGTCGAGTCCCTGGCCAATCTGCGGTTCGATGAACTGGGACATCCCCAGATTCAATCCGATTCGGTTCGTCCCGTGCGCAGCAGTCCTGATCGCCCCCACCGGCTGCTCATCATCCCGGTCCAGTTCTCCGACCTCCGCTTCGAGCGCTTCCGGGGAGAAGCGGATGCCGACGAGAAGAACCGGCGTTATCTGCAGGAGCTGCTCTTCTCGGAGAATCTCCGGCAGCCTCGAACCAAGACCCTGACCCACTACTACCATCACCAGTCGCGCGGGAGGTACTTCGTGACCGGGACGGTCTTTTCCCTGGTCACCGTGGACAAGCCGCTCTCCCACTACGGCCGTCCTTCCCGCCTCTCGGACGGGGAATGGCGGAACGACAACTCGCCCGAAAGCCTGGTGGAGGACGCCTTCCGCGCCGCCTTTGCGGCCCGGCCCGACTTCCCCTGGGGGGACTTCGACGTCTGGGACCCCACCGACTACGACGGCGACGGAATCTCGGAAGAACCGGACGGCTACATCGATCACTTCGTCCTGGTCTACGCCGGGAAGGGCCAGTCCTCGTGCCAGGGCCTCTATAAGCTCTCGGAGAAATTCACCGCCAACGCGCCCGCCGACCTGGTGGACCGGATCAGCCCCCGGGAGCGGGAGTGCGCCGACCGGATTTGGCCCCACCGATACGCCCTGAGCAAGAACCTGGGCCGGGGTCCGACGTTGGAGGGCATCACCAACGACCGGGGCGGGATTCGGGTTCGCGAGGGACTCTGGGTCTACGACTACAACATGCAGTCCGAGTACACCTCCGTCTCCACCTTCATCCACGAATTCGGCCACTCCCTGGGACTGCCGGACATCTACGCCCGCCGGACCAACAACTCCACGGCGGCCTGGGACGCCATGAGCAGCACGGCGGGAAGGTATCCGCAGGAGCTGAGCGCGTGGTCCCGGATGATGCTGGGGTGGCTGGAGCCCTGCGTGCTCCGTCCCCCGGAATTCGGGGGAGCCAAGAGCCGTTCCCATCATCTCAAGACCATGAACGACTGGTCCGGCACGCCTGGCGGGAGCCGTCCCCCGGGGCTGTGCGACGCCGTCATGGTGATCCTGCCCCCCAAGGTCCGGTCGTTGGACCTGGGGCCTCTGACCTCCCGTCAACAGCGCCAGGCCGTCTACACGGGACAGGGCAACGAGATGAATCGATACCTCTCCCGGACGTTCGACCTGACCGAGGTGCGGGAGCAACCCATCCTGGAGTTCGACCTCTGGTTCGAGATCGAGGGCGACTACGACTATCTCTACGTGGAGGCTTCCACCGACGGATCGGACTACCGGCGCCTTCTGCCGACGGACAAGGACTCGGCGAGGGACTCGCAGAGCATCATGCCCTCCCGCAAGGGCCATGACGGAGACGGAACCCTCCCCGGATTCACGGGGCGTAGCGGCGACCTGGACGCCGACGGCAAGGTGGAATCGGCGCCCGGGTGCGATCCGTCCCGTCCCAAGCAGCTGGCCGAGGACCGGGTGGGGGGAGAGAAGGATCCGTGTGAGATCGGGCAATGGATTCGCGCCCGCTTCGACCTGTCGGCCTACCGGGGCAAGAAGGTGGAGATCCGCTTCCACTACTTCACCGACATGGCCGCGGTGGAGGCGGGAGCCCTCATCGACAACGTCAAGCTCGACGCCCTGGGCTTCTCGGAGGATTTTGAAGGTTCCGGCCTGACCGGGTGGGAGGTGGACGGATTCAGCCTGTCGGGAGGCGTCCACCGGCTGCCGGTCCCCCATTTCTACGTACTGGAGTACCGGGACCCGTGGCAGGACTTCGAGACGGCCTTCAACTACGACAGCACCATGCGCCGCGAGTCGCAGGTCTTCTATCGCGATCCGGAGAGCGGCGAGTTCCGGGCATTCGACGTCCGCTACCGGTCCGGCGTGGTCCTCTGGTACGCCAACGGGTCGTTTCTCTGGAGCCAGAACGAGCCCTCCCGGCAGGGTCCCGGACAGGGTTTTCTGTTGGTGGTGGACTCCATTCCCCAGGAGTACCGGTATCCGGCCGTGCCGGAGCGGCATTTCAAGCGGGAGAAGGATCGGAGCTACTACGAGTTCGACGAGAAGGCCCAGGAGTGGCTCCGCCGGAACTACCTGGACGTCCTCTGTTTCCAGCGCCGGCCCGAATACTTCCCCCCCGACCTGCCGGAGCGGGACCGGGAGGCCTGCCGCCAGGGAGAGGCCGGACCGCCCCTGGAACGCCTCCGGTTCCAGGACCAGAAACTGATCTACGGATACACGCTCATCAACGAGTTCTTGCCGGGACCGGACCGGGCGCCTTACCGCGGAACCACCAACCTGGTCGACATTCGGCTACGAAAAAAACGTTTGACGTATCGTCTCTACGACCGGCTGTTGCGCTTCTTTCACTCGGCGGACGCGCCTTTCGCGCTGGAGCCGTTCCGGGATGGGATCGTCCTCTATCGAGAGGAAAAGGGGCAGATGGTCCCCTTCGACGGCGTCGACTTTCCGGCCCTCCACGAGTTCAGCGACTCCGATCCGGGACGTTACCTGAACCCGCACCTCCCCTTCGGCAGCGCCCGGGTTCCCACTTCGGGATTCGGATTCCGGCTGGCGAAACCGGGTTCGGGCGCTCCCCAGGGGGCGCGAGTGAAGGTGGAGTTGAACTGGAGCCGGCGGCCGTGATCCTATCGCTTCAATCGGCGCAGGGAATGAGCAGCTTCTGGCCGGGACGGATCACGGTGCTGCTCAGGCCGTTGTAGAGCATGATCTGATTCGGCCCTTCCACTCCGCAGTCCTTGAAGCGCCTGGAGATCCTGAAGAGGGAGTCGCCGCTTTGGACCCGGTATTCGATGGCCTGTCCCGGGGCCGGATAGGCGTTGGCCACGAAGCCGTGGAATTCCTCGCGGAGCGGGTGTTGATCGATGCGCTCCCGGCAGGTTTCCTGGAAGATCCGGGGAATGGTCACCTCCTCCCCCTCCTTGAACCAGACCCGGATGCTGTCCCTGGGATTCAGGTTGCCCAGGTTCCAGTGGTCGGTGCCCAGCAGGAGCCCCAGCTCCAGGTGATGCAGGCTGCGATCCAGCGGGATCGTCACCGTTCGGGGATCCAGCCGGGGAATGTCGAGTCCGAATCGCTCGGGAGCCATGCCCATGGCCGTGGCGGCCAGGACCCGCGGGACGTAGTGGCGGGTCTGGCGGGGGAGCCGGCTGGCGATTCTGCGAAACGCGTTCGGGTTGGAGCTGTAACGGGCAAACTTGTGACCGGGCCCGTAGTTGTAGTCCACCAGCACCAGCTCCAGGTTCCAGGAGAAGACCTTCACCAGATCGCGAAGGTACTCCAACTGCTTCTGCGTGGATTTGACCACATCGAAATAGTCTCCTCCCCTCAAACCGTATCGCCGGCCCGCCCACTGCATCTGCCAGATGCCCTTGGCGTTGGCGTACGAAACGCTGTAGTTGCGGTAGAGGCTCTCCTGCAGCCCCAATCCGTAGCCGAACTCCAAGGGGATGCCCGCCTGCCGGTACAAGGGCCGGATGATGGGTTCCAGGAACTGGAATCGGTTCGTGGCTCCCAGGAACGAATCCCGGCCGTCGGTGAGCCAGTAGAGGATTTCCCGTTTGACGTCGGAGCGGTCCCGGATGTGGCGGAACAGGTCGTCCACCATGCCGTAACGCCGGCTGCCCTCTTCTTCCGGAAGCACGCGATAGGAATCCGCAGCGGTTGCCAGAGCCGAAAGTGACCCTCCCGTCGATCCACCGGCAAGGCCCTGCGCTTCGGCCCCGGCGGGTCCGGCCACCACGCCCGTGGCCGCCGCGCCGCATGCGTATCGGAGCAGGGAACGTCTCGTCAGTTCGTCCATTGGGCGATGGCGGCTCCGGGTCAGAGGCCGGTCCCGGGGGATTCCAGCCGGGCGATCACGTCTTGCAGAAACCGGGCGCCGACGGCGCCGTCCACGACCCGGTGGTCCTGGGACAGGCTCAGGTGCATGATCTCCCGAATCACGATCCGGCCCGAGCGCACCACCGGCCGCGGTGCGATCTTGTGGACGCCCAGGATGGCCACTTCGGGATAGTTGACGATGGGCGTGGCGACGATGCCTCCCAGGGCGCCCAGGCTGGTCACGGTGAAGGTGCTTCCCTGCAGGTGCTCCAGCTTCAGGTTGCCTTCACGGGCCAGTTGCGAAACCTGGGCGATCTCCCGGGCCAGATCCGGCAGGCTCTTCCGGTCCACGTTCCGGATCACCGGAACCATGAGCCCTTCTTCCGTCTGGGTGGCGACGCCGATGTTGTAATACTTCCGGAGTTCGATCTCTCCCGCATCCAGGTCCAGACGGGCGTTCAGATCGGGGTGGCGTTTCAGCTCGTGGCCCAAAGCCTTCAGGATATAGGGGAGATAGGTGAGGCGGACTCCCTGGAATTCCCCGCTGCCTTGCGCCCTCTGGCGCATGCGGACCAACTCGGTCACGTCCACCTCTTCCACATAAGTGAAATGAGGAGCCTGGTTGGAGGCCTGGAGCATATGGTCGCCGATCCGGCGCCGGATGCCGCGGTAGGGAATCCGTTCCGTGGGCCCGGCCGCGGCCGGGGAGACCGGCGCAGGCGCCTGGGCCAGGGTCAGGTCCTCCCTCGTGATCCGTCCGCCCGGGCCGGTGCCCTTGACCCCTTCCAGGTCGATCTTCATTTGTGTGGCCAGGCGCCGGATGGCCGGGGTCGCCAGGATCCGCGCCGTTTTTCGCCGCCGCCGGATCGGTGGCCTGTGAGCGGGTGTATGAGCCGCGGTGTGGGCCGGCTGAGACTGGGCTTCCTCCTTGCCGGTCTCGATCACCACCAGCACGGATCCGACCTGGACGACGTCCCCTTCATTGCCTCCCTGCTCCACGACGCGGCCCTTGACGGGTGACGGGATCTCGACGGTGGCCTTATCGGTCATGACCTCCACCATGGGCTGATCTTCTTCGATCTCGTCTCCGATTCGAACCAGCCAGCGAACGACCTCGCCTTCCACGATGCCTTCGCCGATGTCGGGCAGCCTGAATTGGTACGGCATAGGACTCTACTCAGAATTCGACGATCTCGCGCAAGCCGTCTCGGATTCTCTCGATCCCGGGCATGTAGTCTTCTTCGCGAGCGTAAGGGAAAGGGGTGTCGAAACCCGTGATCCGGGTCACGGGGGCCTGCAGGTGCAGGAGCGCCTTCTCCCCGACCGTCGCCGCCAGCTCCGCTCCGAAGCCGCAGGTCCTGGGAGCTTCATGAACAATGGCCAGACGTCCCGTCTTCCGGACGGAACTCAAGACAGTCTCCACGTCGAAAGGCATCAAGGTCCTCAGGTCGACCACTTCGCAGGAGATCCCCTCTTCCTCCTCCGATTGTTCCGCCGCCTCAAGGCAGTTGTGGAGCATGGCGCCGTAGGCGGCGACGGTCACGTCCAGACCCTCCCGAACGACATTGGCCCGGCCCAGCTCCACGGTGTAGTCGCCGTCCGGAACTTCGCCCCGGGCCGCCCGATAGACTCGCTTAGGCTCCAGGAATATGACCGGATTGTCATCCCGGATCGCCGAAATCAGAAGTCCCTTGGCATCGTAGGGAGTCGCCGGCACCACCACCTTGAGCCCGGGAGTATGGACGAAATAGGCTTCCGGACTCTGGGAGTGGTAGTGGCCTCCCCGGATGCCTCCGCCGTAGGGCGTGCGGATCACCATGGGACACGTGTACTGGCCGCCGGAACGGTACCGCATCTTGGCCAACTCGTTGACGATCTGATCGAAGGCGGGATAGATGAAGTCCGCGAATTGAACCTCGGGGACCGGCCGGAAACCGTACATGGCCATGCCGATGGCGGTCCCGATGATGCCCGACTCGGCCAGCGGCGTGTCGAACACCCGGTGATCCCCGAACTCTTCCTGGAGGCTCTTGGTGGCGCGGAAGACGCCGCCGAAATGCCCCACGTCTTCACCCAGAACCACGACGCTGGGGTCACGCCGCATCTCGGTGCGCAGACCGTCGTTGACTGCCTGGATGATGTTCCGAATCGGCATCTGGTTTTTCGCGGAAGCGGGTCAGGTCCCCTGCTCGACAGTCTGAAACTCCTCCGGCAGACAGACCGACTCCATTTGCTCACGGAGATGCCAGGGCATCTCGTCGTAGACGTCGTCGAAGATGGTGTCCAGGGAAGGCGGTCCGGAACTGAAGGCCTCCTCCACCGTGCCGCGAATAACGGCCCGGATCTCGTCCTCCTGCGCCCGCTCCTTGTCGTCGTCCCAATGGCCCTGGCGGGTCAGGTAGAGTCGGAATCGCATTAGCGGATCGCGCTCGACCCAGGGCTCGACCTCGGCGACGTTCCGATAGGCATTCGGATCATCGGAGGTGGAGTGGCCACCCCGGCGGTAGGTCACCGCTTCGATGAGCGTCGGGCCTTCGCCCCTTCTTGCCTTCGCCACCGCCTTGGAGGTGACGTCATAAACGGCGAAGACATCGTTGCCGTCGACCCGGACTCCTTCGATACCGTATGCGGTCGCCTTGACGGCCATATTGGGGGAGGCGGTCTGAGACTCTACGGGAACGGAAATCGCCCACTGGTTGTTCCGGCAGAAAAGGACGGTCGGAGTCTTGAAGACTCCCGCGAAGTTGGTGGCGACATGGAAGTCCCCTTGGGAGGTGGCGCCATCGCCGAAGTAGACCAGCACCACGTCGTCCCGGCCCGCCAGACGGGCGCCCATGGCCAGACCGACGGAATGGGGAATCTGGCTCCCCACAGGGCTCGAAATCGAAGTCACCCTGAATTCGTGGCTGGCGTAGTGGTTCGGCATCTGCCGACCCTTGGTCAAGTCCCGTGAAGTCCCGAAGAACTGGGAGAATAGATCGATCAGGGGAAAGCCCTTGACCAGGGCGGCGCCCATCTCCCGGTAGCAGGGGACCACCCAGTCCCGCTGTTCCAGGGCGAACGCGCTCCCGATGATGGCTGCCTCTTCGCCTCGTGACCCGACGTAGAAGGCCAGCCGTCCTTGTCTCTGAAGCCGGATCATCTGGTCGTCGACCAGCCGGTTCAAGCACATCAACCGATAGAGTTGGAGCTGCTGTTCCAATCCGAGGGCCGGAATGTCGGCCTCCGAACTCACTTCACCGTCGGGGGCAAGGATAGAGAACATCGTCCCGGGCATGCGCCACGAATTATAACGGCCCCTCTGGAGCAGGACAAGAAGACCCGGAGGCTGCGCTCCCGTGTGCGGGGGCGTCCGCAGTCACGGTTTCGTTGCTTGATATTCCTCGTACTGAGCCGCCATCCGGGATGGGGACAGGTGTCCCGAGTGCACCAGTATCCGGTAGAGAAAAAGAGCCGATTCCCCCGGTTCCAGGGAGACGTTCAAAGGCGGGGAACCCTTCTGGAAATCCTTACGTCCGAAGGGGTTGGCGGAAAAGAGTCCGTAGCCCCGGGCGTGCCAGAAGGTGGGGTATTCGATGCTGTTGGGGTGATTCATGATGGCCAGCGTCAGGTCCTCTCCCTGAACCGAACCGCGCAACGCGACCCATGAAGACTTCTTGCCCCAGACGGCCTTCGACAACTCCAGGCCCTGCGCGTTCAGGTAGCGGCCGGTCCGGTCTTCCCGCAGGTTGGGGGCGACGCGGATGGCCATCATCCCCTCCTTGGTGTCGTTGAACGTCACCGCTTTCTCATGGGCCGTCAGCTTGAACCTCAAGTCCAGGGTCCGCCATCCGGAGCCCGCCCCGATGGTCATGCGGGAGTCCTGTTTCAGCAGCACCTCGCCGGACGGCGCGATCCAGTCCGACGTGGTTTCCATGATTCCCTTCTCTCCGTCTTCCAGCCGGGTGAAGCCGGTGTGGCGGATGCGGCCGCTGCCAGGCTTGTCCCGGCGGCCGGACAGCTTGGACCAGAAATCCACACCATTGACGTTCCCATAGGTGAACGAGATTCCTTCGTGATGCCAATGGTCGCTGTGCTCGTCGGGTATCCCGAATTCCATGGGATACGCGCGCAAGAGCCGGTGGCCCTTGGGGCTGAGCAGGGGATGGAAGATCGGCTTGTGAAAGCCGATCCCGTATTGGTAGGAGGCGAAGAGGTCCTTGCCGACGTAGATGTCCACCCGAGCCGGCTCGGTTTTGACCAGCCGGACCGCATGGCGGGACTCCCCGAAGGCGGGAAAGGTCAGACAGAAGACCAGGAGCGCCGCGGCCGCGATGCCGGGGCGGCGGAATGTCGAGTCCATCGGGACCGGATTGGATAGGGTTTTCATGGGAATTGCATAGCCTCCTAAGCCTGGGAAAGGTGTCGCCGAGATCGGCCACATGTTAACAGTCCGTGGCAGAAGTCGTCACAATCAAGGGGGACGGTCCGATCCTGGAAGTCGCTTCGGGAAAGCGCTACCCTGCTGTCGCGCAGGAGGTGACGTGTGATTTTTGACGTTCATACTCATGGCTGGAGATATCCGGACCACTTCTCGGATCGGTTCCGCGAACAGGCGATCCGAATGAGGGGCTACGAAATCCCCCTGGACAGCACCCTGGAGGACTATCGCGCGCACTGCCGGACTGTCCCGGATCGCGTCAAGACCGTCGTCTTCGGTGGAAAGGCCAAGCTTTCGGGCCTTTGGACTCCCGATCAATTCATCGCCGAATATTGTTCCCAGGACCCCGAAAACCTGATCCCGTTTCTCTCCCTCGATCCGACGCAACCGGGTTGGCAGGAGGAACTGGAGGAGGGCCACCAGGATCTGAAGATGAGGGGCATCAAGATCATGCCCATGTATGCCGGATTCTATCCGCAGGCTCCGGAGCTGGATCACATGTGGCAGTATGCTGTCCGCCATCAACTGCCGGTCCTGCTCCACACCGGGACCACGTTCATCGACCGCGGCCCTCTGGACACGACTTTGCCCCGCCATCTGGATCCCGTCGCCATCAAGTACCCGGAGTGCCGGATCATTCTGGCGCACCTGGGACATCCCTACGAGGGCGAGACGGTGGCGGTGATCCGGAAACACCCTCATGTCTACTCGGACGTTTCGGCCATCCACTACCGTCCCTTCCAGCTCTACCAGAGCCTGATGCTGGTGCAGGAGTACGGGGTCTGGAACAAGCTCCTGTTCGGGACCGACTACCCCATCACCAACGTGGACGAGTCCCTGGCGGGCTTGAGGTCCATCAACGACCAGTTGGAAGGCACGGCGCTGCCCCGTTTGGATCCGGAACAGATGGAAGCGATGATCCATCGCGATGCCGGCCCCCTGCTGGGGCTCGATTAGGCAATTTTGATAAATCCGATCAATTGAGTAAACTTGGTCTCATCTCACAAGCCGAAAGCCTTGGAGGAGACGGGTCATGACTACCTGGAAGGAGCATCTGGGCACGGACATCCCGGACGATCTCGGCCGCGAAATCGACATCTTCGAGATGCAGATGGAGTTGAGACGCCAGGGAAAGCTGGATGAGAAGATCTTCGCCGAGACCCGGTTGCGGCGCGGCATCTACGGCCAGCGATACGACAACGGATTCCGCCACGACGGGGTCCGGTCGCAGCAGCTCCCTTATCCCTCCGGTGACGTCATCAAGGGGCCGGAGACCCTTTGGGACGCTCCCGGGATGATGCGCATCAAGATCCCGTACGGAGGGGTCAATCCCCGCCAGCTCGAGATGCTGGCGGATATCGCGGAAGAGTATTCGGATGAAGTGCTCCACGTCACCACGAGGCAGGACTATCAACTCCATTTCGTTCACATCGACGACACTCCCAACCTGATGCGGAGGCTGGCGTCGGTGGGGATCACGACCCGGGAGGCCTGCGGAAACTCGGTCCGGAACGTCACGGCCTGCCCCCTGGCCGGTGTCTGCCACACCGAGGCTTTCGACGTCAGTCCCTACGCCAAGGCTTGCAGCGCTTTCCTGTTGGGGCATCCCGACGCCCAGGACTTCGGCCGCAAGTTCAAGATCTCATTCTCGGGTTGCCGGGAGGAGGCTTGCGGGCTGGCCAGCATGCATGACATGGGGGCCATCGCCGTGGTGCGCCGCGAGGGCGGCCGGATCAGGCGCGGATTCGAGCTGTACGTCGGCGGAGGTCTGGGAGCGGTGCCTCACCAGGCCAAGCTCTTCGATTCGTTTCTGCCTGAAGAAGAGTTGCTGCCCACGGCGCAGGCCATCTCCAGGGTGTTCGCCCGCTTGGGAGAGAAGAAGAACCGGGCCCGGGCCCGCATCAAGTTCCTGGTGGCCAAGCTGGGGATCGACGAGTTTCGCAAGGAGGTCCTGAAGGAACGCGAGATCATGCCTCCTGACGAGCGGTGGACCGCGTTTCTGCCCGAGGTTCCGGAATTCCAGGAGACCGCGGTCCGGCCGGCGGCGGCATTGAACGGTCATCAGCCGCCTCCGGGTTTCGAGCACTGGGTCCGGACCAACGTCTACCGGCAGCGGCAGGCGGGCTACGCCGTCGCCACCCTGACCCTTCCCTTGGGAGATCTGTCGAGTTGGCAGGCCAGGGAACTGGCTCAGATCGCCCGGCGCTTTTCCGGCGAGAATATCCGGACCACCGTCGAGCAGAACATGGTGCTTCGCTGGGTCAGCGAAGCGGATCTGCCGGAGCTCTACGGTGAATTGGAGAAGATCGGTCTGGGCGCCCATGGCGCCGGGACCATCGTCGACGTGACGGCCTGCCCGGGCACCGACACCTGCAAGTTGGGAATCGCCTCCTCGCGGGGACTGGCCTCCGAGCTCCGGAGAAGGCTGGGCGCCAAGTTCTTCCAACTGGACGATTCGATCAAGAACCTGCGGATCAAGATCAGCGGCTGCTTCAACTCCTGCGGTCAGCACCACGTTGCCGACATCGGATTCTACGGAACCAGCCGGACCATCAAGGGCCACAAGGTGCCTCACTTCCAGGTGGTGCTGGGAGGGCAGTGGACCGGGAACGCCGGTTCCTATGGACTGGCCATGGGCTCGGCGCCGGCGCGGAACGTGCCGGAGGTTCTGGAGCGGATCACCGGCCGCTACCTGGAGCATCGGAGCAACGGCGAGAGCTTTCAGGATTTCGTCCGGAGCGTCGGCAAGAAGGACCTTCGAGCCATGCTGCAGGACCTGTTGCTGGTTCCGGCCTATGAGGTCGACTCCTCCTTCTACAGCGATTGGGGCGATCCGAGAGAGTTCTCGATGGGAGACCTGGGGACGGGAGAATGCGCAGGCGAAGTGGTCACGCTGACCCAGTTCAATCTGGCTTCCGCCGAGCAACTGGTCTTCGAAGCCCAGATCCGGTTGGATGACAGGGACTTTGCCGGTGCCGACGCCTTGAGCTTCCAGGCCATGGTGGAGGCCGCCAGGGCTCTGGTCAAAACCGAGTTCCTGGATGTTCCGGGCGCTCCGGACACGGTCGTGTCGGAGTTCCGGCGGCGTTTCTACGACACGGAACTGTTTTACGACAAGTACGCCGGCGGCAAGTTCGCCAACTACCTGTTCCGCCGTCACCAGTCGCCGCCGCAGAGCCCCACCCGGGACACGGCCCATCAGTCGGTGGAAGAGAGCCAGCTCTTCATCGAGGCGGCGCATGCCTGTTACGAGCGTATGGCCCGGGAGATCTCGGGAGTCCACTAGGCGCGGGTATGAGCGGCTGGCAGAAACTGGGACTCAAGATCTTCCTGGAGCAGCCCCTCCGGGCCGAGACCCGGGAGTTCATTCCCGTCTTCCATTCCTGGATCCAGAACCAGGCCGTTGATGGACACCTGCTCATCGACGTCCACGACTACAGTCACGTCCACAGGGGTCCCGGCATCCTGCTGGTGGCTCACGAGGGAAACTTCAGCCTGGACCAGGCCGACGGCCGGCCCGGACTTCTCTACAATCGCAAACAGGATCCGGACGGGAACCGCGAGGAGTGTATCCGGGATGTCTTCAGGCAAACGCTTCTGGCCTGCAACCGGCTGGAATCGGACCCCGTACTGGGCGGCCGGGTCCGCTTCCATACCCGGGAGATGCTGCTGCTGGCCAACGATCGCCTCCATACGCCCAACAGCGCGGAGACCTTCGAGCAGCTCCGACCCGAGTTGACCCACGCGCTGTCGCGGATTCTGGGTCGAGGCGTCTTCAGTTTGGACCGGGTCGAAGATCCAAGGGAGCGTTTTGCGGTCTGGGTCCGCGCCCGGCGATCCTTCCGTCCGGGATACCTGTTGCGGCGCCTCAACTGACCTGGGAGACTGTCGCGGCATATTTTCGGGATTCCCATGAGAAAGCACCGGATCCGATCCAAGAGCCGCAGATCGCCGAGACGAACCTTCTTGAAATCCGCGTCGCTGGCCGCAGCGGCGGGACCAGCCTGGATTAGAAATATGGAACCAGCCGTTGCTACCGCCAGCCAAGCCACGATTCCCGCATGGGTGAACCGGGTTCGCAGCGAAATCCCGACCACCTCCGAGTCCGCCTATTTCCTGACCGGAGGCATCGGTCCGTCGCCCACTCCCGTCATCGACAAGGTCAAGGAACTCCTGGATCTGCAGAACCTCGGACCGGGAGATCCCCGGATCAACCCCCGGATCGCCGTGGTGGAGGAAGAGTGCCGCGCCCTGGCCGCCGCGGCCCTGGGCGCCGACGAAGAAGAGGTGACGCTGACCCACAACACGACCGAGGGGCTCAACATCGTCATCTGGTCCATCGACTGGAAGGCGGGAGACGAGATCCTCATCAGCAACCATGAGCATCCGGCTCTGCTGCAACCGTCCTACAACCTCCAGGACCGTTTCGGCGTCGCCTATCGCCGGGCTCCCATGGACCTGGGGGAGGACGTCCTCGGGAGCGTTCTGGACCAGATCTCGCCGCGCACCCGATTGGTGGCCATGAGCCATGTCTCCCGACGCAACGGCCGGGTCCTTCCGGCGCGGAAACTGGCGCGGGAGCTGCACCAGCGTGGCGTGCGGCTCTTGCTGGACGGCGCTCAGGCCGCCGGAAACATCCCGCTGGACTTCCACGGTCTGGGCTGCGACTACTACTCGTTCTGCGGCCACAAGTGGCTCCTGGGCCCCAAGGGGACGGGTGGACTCCTGACCCGGAAGGAGATCCTGGCCACCACACCGGTCTCGTGGACCGGGGCCCACAGCCAGGTCACCATCGAGGACGACGGGGAGTACGAATGGCATCCCGACGGCCGCCGCTACGAGTTCGGGACCCGGGCCCTGCCCGTCTTCGGCGGATTCGCCGAGGCTTTTCGCTGGCTGGACAAAGTGGGCTGGGATCGGATCCATACCCGGACCGCGGACCTTTCCATGAGGTTCTCCGAATGGGTCCGGGACTCGAAGCTCTTCCAGCTCATCTCTCCCCTGGAGGACGGGAGCCGAAGCGGCGTGGTGAGCCTGAGGCTGCCCGAAGGTTATCTGGGGATGGACTTCTACGAGCGGCTGGCCGAAAAGGACGGGATCGTGGTGGCGCCCTTGGAGCACCCCCGGGACATCCGCGTCTGTGTCCACTTCTTCAACACCTGGGAAGAGATCGCCCGGCTGGGCGTCAAGCTGAACGAGTACTGCGCCTGAACGTTGCGGCGGATCCCCGGTCAGCTACGAACGGCTGGAAGACGAATTCATCCGCCAGAAGATCCCGAACAGGTTGGCCTCGCGCCGGGGTGTGCTCCGATCCTCCCAGTGGTAGAGGGTGAGAAACTTTCCCGGTTCCATCTCCAGGGTTTGGGACAGCCCCACGTCGGTCGCCGGAGCGTCGTCAGCCAAGGCCACCGGCGGTCCCCAGTTCTTTCCCTGGTCCCGGCTGGTCCGGATGGCGACGCCGTAGGGCTTGTGCCTCACGCTGTAGGTCATGACCAGCTCGCCCCATGAGGACTCCAACAGAAAACCCTGCATTTCGGCGGCGTCCGTCACCTGCCGGGGGCGGGACCAGATTCTCCCTTCGTCCCGGGACTCGCTCACCAGTGTTCGTGCCAGCGGCCGCTTGAGCGACTCCTCATAGGTCATGGCCTCCGCCAGCTCCGCGCTGCGAAGCGACGCCAGGAGCACGCCCGAGGAGAGGCGCAAGAGATGGGGTTGGGTGGTGAAACGGGCGATCAGGCCGCCGTACTCCCATCGATCGCCGTCGCGAGAGCGGAAGAAGCAAGTGAAGTCGCCCTTCCGTTCCCGCGGTTTGTCCCCGTGTTCGTAGACCGGGTAGTAGCCGCCGTAGGCGGTGAGCAGGAGTTCGCCGTCCGGAAGCACCGTCACACCCCCGAAGGGATAGACGTAGTCGAACGGTCCGGGCCGCAACTCGAAGGGATGGTCCCAGTTCCTGCCCTCGTCGGAGGAAGTCATGAGCATGCCCTTGCAGGCGCCGTTGGACCGCCGGGTGAACCCCAGCAGGAGGGCGCCGCCCGGAAGGCGGCTCAGGGTCTGCACCCGCTCGTCGTCCCGCGAATCGATGATGATCCGGGGGCCGGTCCAGGTCCGGCCTCCGTCACGGGACTCCACCAGGGAGACGGAGCTGTTGCCGGCGACTCCGGTCAGTCCGGTGCGGGCGGCCACCAGCAGATGATCGTCTCCGAGCCGCACCACCTTGGGCGCGTGTCCTCCCGGGCACGCCAGCACTCGGCCGCCGATTTCGATTCCAGGTGTTCCTGCCTCTTCTGCGGAATGGCTCATCGGTAACTCCGTAAACTTCGACCCGGTGGAATCAGCGCAGCGGGATCGATCTGCGGACCACCCGGTCCCCTTCCTTGGCCAGCGTCCGGATCTCGGAAACGCCGTTGTCCAGCAGGTAGGCGCGGGCCTCCTCGATGCCGTCGCCCACCTGGTGGGGCCCGTGACTGTCGTCGCCGAAACAGACGCCGATGCCCATTTCATGGGCCTGCCGCAACAGCCAGGGCTCGGGGTAGGGGCATCCCAGGCCCTTGCGGTATCCGGCCGTGTTGAGATCCAGGATGCAGCCGTGGCGCCGGATCACCTCCAGTGCCTCCCGGGCCGACCGCCGGATGGCCGTTGTATCCAACCGGCCGTAGTTCCGGCCGTTCTTTCGGATCAGGTCGAGATGCCCCACCACCTCGGGCCGGAGCGCCTCGACCATTCGAGCGACTCCCTCGTAGTAACGGATCGCCAAATTTTGCAGCCCGCCGGCCCGGTTCAGGGCGCGTTCGAAGTCTTCGGGCTCTCCGTCGATAATGATTTCCCCCACGAAGTGGACGGAGCCCACCATGTAGTCGAAATCCATGTCCGACCGGTAACGGCGCATGACGTCGGCGTAGGTCGCGCTGGGGACGACCTCCGCTTCGAAACCTCTCAGGACCTGCAGACGGGGACTGAACTCGCGAACCAGGGGGTCCAGCGCCGATCGGTAGGCTTGAAAATCCCGCTCCAACTTGGGAACGTCCCATCCCAACTCGATTTCCCGGGTATAGAGGAAGCGTTCTCCCAGGCGGGGAGCGTGCTCCGAGATCCCGAACACCGCCATCTTCTGCGCCACCGCGGCTTCCAGAATCTGCTGGAGAGTTCCTTCGGCGTGATCGCAGAAGGTGCCGCTGTGTCCGCCGTGAAGAGAAACCTTCCAGGGCACGGATTCCATTGCACAATCCTACCAGCAAGAAAAACGAAATCCGGCATGAAGAAGAATTCGAGAGGGGAAAGCCCGGAGACGGGACGCGAGTGCGCCGCCGGACTGCCGGGCCGGGTCGTTCTATTTGGTGGGCAGGACCACGGTGACGGATTCCCCGTTTCCGCGGTATTCGAGCCGGTGTCCCGCCTTCTTTTTGTACTCGCCGACTGCGAAGTAGAGGTGGCCGGCGACCGGCGATCCCACGAAACCCTGTGGAAGACTCTTGTCGTGCAGTTCCGTCTCCATGACGTACCGATCCTGGTCGCTGGAAGGCTGGGGCTGACGGTCGAGCACGACGCCGACCCCCACCACGGTCCGGAGGCCGCCGTAGCCGTAGTTCCGATCGCGATCGCGGCGATCCCAGTCGGGGTCCTCGACGTCACGCCGGTCACTGCGCCTGGGGAAACGCCGATGATCGGGGTAGTGGCCACGGCCCCTTTCGTATTCGATGTTGCCGTACGGGACGATGCCGACTCGTCTGGCCGGCTTGGTCGTCGTCCGCTGCTGGCCGATGGCGATCCGGCTGGGCTCCTGGGGACGGAACGACCTTTCGAAACCGTCAATCCGGAGCACGAAGTCCCGGTTGTCCACCTCGATGTCGTTGATGCCGGGGTACATCGCCACTTCCACCACGACGTACTTGTCCTTCAGGGGAGTGACGAAGTTCTGCAGGACCTCCTTCTCGCTGAGCAACCGGGCGCCCAGGCTGTAGGCATCCTTCTCGACGGAGGCGGGATACTTCCCGGCGTTGCTCAACGGACGAGTTCCCATGGAATTGGGGAGGACGAGATTTACCGAGAGCAGGGCAACGGAAAGGATTTGAATCGACTTCTTCATAGTCTACTCCTGGGAGCTTTCCTGGAATCTGGGTTCAATCCGCACGGTCTTGCCTGTCAGCACGTAGACCCGGATCTCGAAGGGCGCGAGCCGTTCGGGTTCCACCTTCAACTGGTACACGCCCGGTTCCAGCCAGATATCCTTGAGGTCCTTGGCCAAGCCGGCGAAGGCGCCGTCCAGGTAGACACTCGCCTCTTTGTACTCCGTCTTCAACTTGATGCGGCCGCCCCGGGCGGTTCGTCCGTAACCCGCGAAGTACGCGGGATGGTAGAAATCGGGATAGGCCCAGGCGCCGGTCAAGTGGTGGAACGGGTACCTGCCCCAGTAGGAGTAGTAGGGGAAATAGCCGAACGGGGGATAGTAGCGAAACCGGCTGTAGCCGGCTCCGGCTCCCAGAGAGAACCCGTGTATTTTGAAGAGTCCGGTCTTTTCGACGGTTGCGGCCCCTTTGGCCGACCCGGGATCGGGCTTCTTCTCGCCAGCCAGGGGTTGGAGGAGAAAGAGGGCAATCAGGACCAGTCTAGGTATCATGATCAGGTTTCCCGTTAGTGTACACCATGGGGCTCTTAACAATTTAGACCGTCACCGGATCGAAATGGTTCACCTCCCGCGAACCATCGGCGATCCGTTCAATCGGGGGGCCGGATCATGGTTTCTGCGATGGCGAAGACGCAGGAACTCCGGTCTCCGCCTCCCAGCGCTTCCCTCCAGATGCTTCGCGAGTAGGGGGCTCCGCCGATGCGGTGTCCATCCAGCAGAACGCGCGCGCCCTGGCAAAAGAAGAGAACCGTAAAGACGGGTCTCCGGCTCTGAAGTTCCGGATCGCCCCGGTACGCCACGTTGGGAGGCTCCAGCCGGGTCCAGGTCACATCCAGATGATGGTCGCGAGTCTCCATAGTCCATGACGGGGACTCGCTCAATTCGCCGCCGCGGCGGAATACGGCATCCACGACCGGAAGGTCGCGTCCGAAGGGCGGCGCCTTCCCTCGAAACATGGTCTTCCGGACGAACTCCAGAAAGGCGCGGTTGTCGGTCAGGACCGCCTGGAACCCTCCGGGAAGGGACACGAACGCCGCGTGCCCCTCGCCTGCGGGGCTGTAGTGGGACCGGTAGAGGCTTACCCGGGCCGTGTCCTTGCCGGTTCCGGGCGCACGCAGGAAGCAGATCCAGTGTTCTCCCGACCAGAGGAGGCGGCCGGGCAGGATCGGACATGTGGCTGTCATGGTGCCGGCGGCTATCCGGAGGGGAAGAGTTCCTTCAGGAAGCGGAGCACTTCCTCCCGGACCGGATCGCCCTTGCGGCCCAGTCCGGAAATGATGTTCCTGTGGTTGCGGTCCGGTATCTCCACGCTCCGAACCGTTCCTCCCGATTTGTCGAGGGCGCTCTCGAGACGCCGCGTCTGATAGTCGAACGTGGGCAGGTCCTTATCGGCATAGAGCAGGAGGAAAGGCGCCGGTTTGCCCTGCACGCGCAATGCCGGAGAGGCGGACTGGAGCTGTTCATCCCGGACGCCGAAGACATCCTGGAACAGGAGCTGTCCGGTCACCCCGAGCCGGGTCAGATCGTAAATGCCGCTGACGCCCACCACCCCGCCGATGACATCCGGGGTCAGGCCGTGCTCTTTCAGGTAGGTGGCGTCCAGCGCGGTCAGGGAGCAGAGATGAGCGCCGGCCGAGTGCCCCACGAGAACGATCTTCCGGGCGTTCCATCCGTACATCGAGGCATTTTTGTGGACCCAACTGACGGCTCGCGCCACGTCCCGGGCGTGCTCGGGATGGCGCACCTCCGGGGTGAGGCGGTAGTTGATCACCGCGACGGCGACTCCCTCGGCGGCGAGGCTCCGGCCCATGGCGCCGTAAGCCCCCCCGTAGCCATCCTTGTCGCCCCGTTTCCAGGAACCGCCGTGCACGAACACCAGCACCGGATGCCCATCGCTTGCAGACGGAAGGTAGAGGTTCAGCCGGTGCTTGCTGGCGTGAGCGCCGGGCCCTTCGTGGTACGGGAGGTCCTTTCGTTCCAGGACCCGGCTCGACCCGGGAGCTTGAATGAATGCGAAGGCCACCCACAGCCCCAGGGCGGCACCGGCGCGTCTCATGGCGCTAAGATGCTGGACCACCGGGCGAAATCTTGCAAGTCTGCGCCGCCGCTTTAGGCATTGCCGTCCGGCGCCGCGACAGGCACTGCCGAGAAAATCCGGGCACGGCGAGCCGAAATCGGTCACAATACGCGCGCTGTGGAGTCGTTGAGAATCGAGAACCTGACCAAGGACTACCCCATGGGCGAGCGGGTGGTCCGGGCCCTGGATGGAATCTCCCTGGAAATCTTCCCGGGCGAGTTTCTGGGGGTGGTCGGCCGCTCCGGTTCCGGGAAGTCGACCCTGCTCAACCTGCTGGCGGGGTTGGACCGCCCCAGTTCCGGCTCGCTCTGGATCGGCGACCGGGACCTTGCGCAATTGAGTCCGGACCAATTGGCTCATCATCGCCAGCACACCGTGGGAATGGTTTTTCAGTTCTTTCACCTGGTTCCGACCCTGACCGCTCTCCAGAACGTGGAACTGCCCATGGCGTTCACCGGACTGGGCCCCGGCGCGCGCTCGGATAAGGCCAGAACCCTGCTGGATAACGTGGGCCTCTCCCACCGGATGGACCACATACCCTCCCAGCTCTCCGGCGGCGAGCAGCAACGGGTCTCCATCGCCCGTTCTCTTGCCAACGACCCCCAGTTTCTGCTCGCCGACGAGCCCACCGGCAACCTGGACAGCACCACCGGAAGCGAGATCCTGGAGATCTTCAAGCGGCTCCACCAGGAGGGACGCACGGTGATCTGCGTCACCCATGAGCAGGATCTCTGGAGGGAATGCCTGGAGCGCGTGATCGAATTGAGGGACGGCCGCCTCTTCCGGGAAGAAAGGCTGGGGAATCGTGCCGCCGCCGGCAACGGAAACCCGGGAGAACGATAATGCCCTGGAGAGACGTCCTGCAGATGGCTTGGCGCAACATCGGACAGGCGCGCCTCCGCTTCGTTCTGACCTGTCTGGGGGTGTTGATCGCCATCTCCACCCTGGTGGCCCTGGTGAGCTTCGGAGCCGGGCTGCGCCAGCAGACCGTCGAGAACCTGGAGGTTCGGGAGGTCTTCACCTCCTTCCAGATCCTGGGGCCCGGCCGGGCCCAGAGCTTCAGGCGATTTCGCGATTCTGACCCGGATCCGAATACGGCCGGCTCCCGCGCCCGGCCGGTTCTGGACGAGGACCTGGTCCGGAGAGTCGCCGCCCTGGATGGTGTCGTGAGCGTCCAACCGGACATACGCTTCGCGGCTCGCCTGGAACACGGGGACAAGGTTCACCTGACCCGGGTTCGCGGCGCCGGTCCGCACGTGGCTCCCCTGTCCCCCTATTCGAAGATTACTCACGGGCGGTTTCTCTCCGGCACCAGCGGCGCCGAGATCGTCCTCACCGGCCGGGTGGCCCGCAGGCTGGGCTTCGAGCCCCCGGAACAGGCGGTGGGGAAGACCATCCAACTCCTGACCGATCGTCTCAAGCCGGACGTCACCGAGGGGGACCTCCCGTTCGAGACGGTTCGACTCGACTTTCAGGTCGTCGGCGTCCTGCCGCGCCTGCTCCCCAATCAGACCAATCCGTTTTTCCGGGGTGTGGTCGTCCCCCTGGACGAGGCACGGCGGCTCTGGAAGGAGAACGCGAGCGGGATGGCTTCCCTGTCCGGTCTGACCTCTCTGGAGGAAGGGCGGGGACGGGAATACGACAGCGTCGACGTGCGAGTGGCGGATCTGGTGAGTCTGGACCGGGTCCGGGAGGAAGTCCGGTCGTGGGGAGCGGCGACGTTCGCCATCGTCGACCAGATGAAACGGATTCAGGAGGCCTTTCTGGTGCTGGAGGTGGTCCTTGGCGTCCTGGGCGGAATCGCCATGCTCGTCGCTTCTCTGGGCATCGCCAACGTCCTGATCATTTCGGTCATGGAGCGCCGCCAGGTCATCGGAATCATGAAGGCCATCGGAGGAACCGACCGGGACGTGCGCCGCATTTTTCTGGCGGAGGCGGGTCTGATCGGGTTTTCAGGCGGCGTTATGGGCCTTCTTGCGGGCTGGACACTGACTCGAGTCGCCACGGTGTTCATCGACCGCTACTTCCAGAGTCACGATATTCTGAATCCGCCCGACCTCTTCGCCTATCCACTTTGGCTGGTTGCCGGCGCCATCGGTTTTGCGGTGGGGCTGAGCCTGCTTTCGGGATTCATCCCGGCCAATCGTGCCAGCCGGGTCGATCCGGTCCAGGCCCTCCGGCAAGGCTGAATCGAGGTGGCCTTCCGGCGATGAATCGATGTCAAGGCCCCGGCAGCCGCTGTTCCGGGGCGGACGACCGCACGGGAGGAGTGGGCGCCGGCTCTCCGGTTTGCCGTTTTTCCTCGGGGACGATATTCCGGGGAGGCCGGATCACGGGTCGAGCCGGACGATTGCCGGAGGGGGACGTGACGGGAGGAACCAGGGACGTCCTCGAAGCCGGGGATCGGCTCAACGGCGTCGTCCGGGATGGAGTCGGCGCCAATCTGCGTGGCGCCGCCTGGGGGGCCGAACTCGTGGCCGAGGGCTCGACCGGGGCCGTCTCCGATTCGGACTGAGGAAGCCTCCGGGTCGCCGGACTCCGGCGTTCCGGGCCGGGCATCGAAACCTCGGGCGAGGGGCTCTCGCCCGCCCGCCCGTCCTGGCGTATGGGCCGCACGATTTCCTCGGCCGGATCGGTGCTCCAATAGGTCTGAGTCAGAATGTAGACGACGAACAGGGCCGAAGCGACGACCAGGGCGGTGTTGATCTGGTTGGCGTATTTCACGGCGGATCACTTGCTCCCGTTGACCTGGATAGCTTACCAGTCCGTGGTGAAACGCCCGCGCCGCACCCGGGAACGGGGCCGCGGCCGCCGGTTCCGGTTCGCATTTGAGGGGCCGGTGAGCTATCTTGAGGTTTCCCAATGCTCAGGCGCACCATCTGGATCGCGACCAGTCTCTTGGCTCTGGGTGTTCCTCACTCCGCTGCCGCTCAAGATGCCGCTCCGAAGGAAAAAGCTGACGGCGCCGGTATCTCGAGAGTCGAAGTCGAGATGGCGGTGGAGCACATCCGGGTCACCTTCCTGGTTCGTGACGATCGTGGTCACCTGATTCGCAATCTCTCCAAAGACGACTTCGTGGTGATGGAAAATGGCCGGCCCCAGAACATCACCCTGCTTGAAGAGCAGGAGGTTCCCATCAACGTGGCGGTCATGGTGGATACCAGTTGGAGCCTCCAGGACCTGCTGAAGAATGCCGTGGAGACGGCCATCGACTTCTTCCGCGGGCTGGAGAACGAGAGCGCAGCCGTGGTCCGGTTCTCCCGAACTCCGGAGTTGATTCTGGACTGGGACGAGAGACCGGAGGATATCCGGGCGCTGATGGCGCGTGTCTCCAGCGACGGCAAGACGGCTCTCTACGATTCGGTGATCTGGGTCTGCCGAAACATCCTCAGTTCTCGATCGGGCAAGAAGGTGGTCGTCCTGATCAGCGACGGAATCGATACCGCCAGCCGGGCCAGTTTCCGCGAGATGATCCGAATCTCGCGGCAGGAGGGAATCACCGTCTACCCCATCATCTACACCAATCAGTTCATCCAGAACTACCGCCGGGAACTGGGCGACCGGGAGGCGCCGGTCCGGAGCGACATCAGCCGTGCCTTTCACCGGTTCGTCGTGTCTCAGAACCGGTTTCTGGACCAGACCCGCCGCTATGGAGGGCGGACCATCTTCTCGGACGCCTTCCTCGATCTGCGACAGATCTACCGGGACATCATCGAGGAGATGAAGAGCCGCTACGTCCTGTACTACCAGTCGGACGGCCGGGATGAGGACGGGTCGCACGAAGTCCGGATGTTCACGCGGCGGATTCCGGGAAGGATCTTCGTCGAGTTCAGTCAGTGACCAGGCGCGCCGCGGATTGGATGAGGCGTGTAGAATGTGGGCGCGAAGTTTCGACTGGCCAATGACGCACAACGACTGGATGTGAGAGATGAGCGACAAGCAGGCGATTCTGGACGCGCTGAAAAAGGTTCAGGACCCGGACCTCCGGCGGGACATCGTCTCGCTGGGGTTCGTCAAAGAGGTCAAGCTCTGTGGTCCGGCCGCCGCCGTCACCATCGAACTGACGACGCCGGCCTGCCCGGTGAAGGACCTGATGCAGGAGCAGGCCCGGCAAGCCATATTGGCGCTGCCGGGAATCGAAGAAGCCCACGTCACCATGACGGCGCAGGTCCGATCGTCCATGGGATCGCGCGGGGCCGCCCTGCTGCCCGACGTGAAGAACGTCATCCCCGTGGCCAGCGGAAAAGGCGGAGTGGGAAAGTCGACCGTCAGCGCCAACCTGGCCCTGGCCCTGGCCCGGAGCGGCGCCAGGGTCGGCTTGTTGGACGCCGACGTCTACGGGCCCAGCATACCCACTCTCATGGGGATCTCCGGCAAGCCGGACATGGCGCCCGGGAACCGCATCCTTCCGTTTCGGCAGTATGGCGTGGGCGTCATCTCCATGGGTTTTTTCCTCCCCAGCGACAAGGCCGTCATCTGGCGGGGACCCATGCTGGACAAGATGATCGGCCAGTTTCTGGGCGGGGTCCAGTGGGGAGCGCTGGACTATCTGGTGATCGATCTCCCGCCGGGTACGGGGGACGTTCAGTTGAGCCTCTGCCAGAAGATCTCCCTGACTGGAGCGGTGGTGGTCTCAACCCCCCAGGATGTGGCTCTGAACGTGGCGCAGAAGGCCATCATCATGTTCAACCAGTTGAACTGTCCCGTCCTGGGAATGGTGGAGAACATGAGCTACTACGTCTGCGGTTGCTGCGGCGCACGAGAGGCCATCTTCGGAGATGGAGGCGCGCAGCGGGTCAGCGAGCAGTTGGAGCTTCCGCTGTTGGGTGACATCCCCCTCTCCACCGACATTCGAGTCCAGTCCGACCGGGGACGCCCCATCGTTCTGGACGCTCCCGAGTCGCCGGCCGCCCGGTCCTTCGTGAGCGTCGCCGAGAACCTTGCGGCGCAGATCAGCATCCGCAACATGTCCAGCGAGCTGAATCAGGAGATCCAGATCGCCTTCTAGGCTCAAGGGACTCCTTGAACATTCCTCGCCGGATCACCCGGGCCAATCAGCACGACGTCGCCATCACCTGGAGCGACGGGCACGAGAGCCTCTACCCGGCGCGGGATCTCAGGCTGGCCTGCCCCTGCGCCTCCTGCGTCGACGAGATGACGGGTCTGCGCATCCTGCAGCCGGGCCAGATCGGCGAGGGCGTCGCGCCAGCGTCTCTGGAACTGGTGGGTCGCTACGCGATCCGGATCTGGTGGCAGGACGGGCACTCCAGCGGCATCTACACCTTCGACTACTTGCGCGAGCTCTGCCCCTGTGAGGAATGCCGGGGATGAGTCAGTGCGACTCCCTGTACTGTCTGCGGCCGACCCATGCGGTGATCCGGGCCGTCAACGCCGGCGATAGCCGGTTCAGGCCGATGAGCAGCCGGCCCAGCCCGGTCAAGTGCACCTCCCGGCGTTGACGCCGGACCGCCTCGAGTATGGATCGGGCCACCGAATCGGCGGTATCCGGACGGAAGGGTCGGCTGGCGACCTGGGCGCTCTCGGTGCGCGTGGCCGCCTCGTGGAACTCGGTCGCGGTAAAGCCGGGACAAATGAGGCTGACGCCGACCCCGCTCCCTTTCAGCTCCCCCCAGAGCGACTCCGCCAGGGCCGCCTGAGCGAACTTGGTCACGCAATACGCCGAACTGTAGGGCATGGCCCTTCGCCCGATGACGCTGCTGACCAGGACGATATGCCCGCTTTTCTGCTCGATCAATCGGGGAAGCGCGGCGTAAACGGTCTCGTACCCGGACTGGAAGTTGACCTGCCAGATTCGGGCCACCGCCTCCGGGGGAATCTCGACCACCGGTCCCACAACGCCATAGCCGGCGTTGGATACGACCACGTCGAGTCCTTGGAGGTGCCGGCGGCAATCGTCGACGAGGGCCGTCCCGCGTCCGGGTTGGCTCAGGTCATAGGAGGCCCACACCGCTCGGGGCGCCCCTCTGCGGCGGCACTGGTTGGCCACCTGCTCCAATCGTTTGCTTCGCCGGGCCACCAGAAAGAGCTCGCACCCTTCCTCGGCAAACGCGTACGCAACGGCTTCACCGATTCCGGCCGACGCCCCGGTGATGAGGACCTTCCTGTGTCGCATGAAAACGGGTTTCGAGGGTGTCCCTCCTGCAACGGCCCAAGCCGATCCGGAGGCTCTGTGACGGGCCCGCGGCGCCGGTGCCCGGATGTTTCATCTCCGGGCCTTGGACGGAATCATTGAACCTCTCCAGCGAATCGCCTTGAGTTGCTCCAGTTTCATCTCCAGGGAAGTGCCGGGCAGGTCGCTGTCCGCCAGGGTCAGGAGCAGGGGAATGGCCCTTCCGGACCTGGGTTTGATGTCCATCTCCTTCCAGGAGAAGAGCACCTCCACGGTGGCGGTCTGCTGTTTCTGCCTGGCCGTAACGACCGGAGCGGAGGTTGCGGATTCCATCCCCCTGAAACCCTTCAGCAGACGGTGCCATCCAAAGGGTCCGCGGCTTTCGATTCGAGGCGTCATCCAGAAGGTGTAGTCGTAGTCGGACCGCCGAATGTGGAATTTCAGATAGTCGTAAAACAGTGTCCGGTCCCGCCGCCTCCGGTCCGGAGTCAGCCAGACCGCGTCCCGCCGGCGGACCCGCTCGATGTCCCAGACGTCGTCGGTCCAGTGCAGCGCCAGGTAGAGGTTCTCCTTGTCCCAGAGGCCCTGAATCCGAAGTTCGACGTCTCCCTCCTTGAACCCTTCGTCGCCGGCCGAAGGTGAGAGCTTCACCCAGGGCACTCCCTGCCACTCGTCGGTGAACCCGTCGATCTGGATGTGCCTCTCCCGCTGAGGAATTTCCCAGCGCTGCTGGCCCCAAACGCCGGCGACGCTCAGGAAGAGACACCCTGCAAACGTCAATGAAGTTGTCTTGGGCACAGGTCCGATCTGTCTCCAGGTCAAGGCGGCCACCTCTCTGCTGCTTCGATCAGAATCTCCGGGAGCGTCCGCATTGTAGCACCGGCACGCCCAAGCCGGAATCTCACGTCCTCTTCCGGGGGTTGTCAGACAGTCCCCATGGAGCGTACTCTCTGCCGGTAACCGGAGCAGGTTCGGCGAACGCGGCGATGATGAAAATGTCCTCTGTACTTTTCGTATGCACCGGCAACTCCGCCCGCAGCCAGATGGCCGAGGGATTCGCCCGGCGCCACGGTGCGAAATGGGTGCGCGTGGACAGCGCCGGCATTCGGCCGGCCGGCATCAACCCGTTTGCCGTATGGGCCATGAACGAGGTGGGCATCGATATCTCCCAACAGACCTCCGACGCGCTGGGAGACAAGGACCTCAGGGTCTACGATCATTTCGTCACCCTTTGCGGGAACGCCCGGGACTCCTGTCCGGCGTTGCCGGCGGAGCTTCGATCGGAGCACTGGGACCTGCCCGATCCGGCCAGGATATGGGGATCGCCTGAAGAAAGGATACGCGGCTTCAGGGTTGTCCGGTATCTGATCGAGCAGCGGGTCCTGGAGCTCCTGAATCGGCTCACGCGGTGAAGCGGCGTGTGACGGCTGCTGTTGGAAACTGCTAGAATTCAAGCCATGTTCCGGTCTTTTCTCTGCGCCGTCTTGTTGCTGACGCTACTCCAGCCCGCCTGCTTCTGGCGGAAGAAACCGATCGAAGAGAGGGTCTTCGACGTCTACGGCACGGTGGAGTCCATCGGTCCGGACGAGCTGGTCATCAGCGCCCGCAAGAAGGGCCGTCTCACCTTCGCCATGACCGACGCCTCCATCAAGGGGGGGGACTTCGGGCCCGGCGCCTACGTCCACACCTACTACAAGCTCAAGGGGGACTTGAAAGAGGTGACCATGGTCGTCGAGAAGATCGATTGAACGCGGCCGTGGAACCATGAGTGATCCGATTCGTCTTCCCGAGGATTTCGATCGTCATCTGACCATTCCCAACGCCGAGGCCCGCCTGGAAGAGGCCATGGAGGTGGGAAAGAAGATGGCCGGAGCCGGGATTCCCCTTCTCCCCAATCCGGACCATGCGGCCATCTTCAGCGACCCGCCGCACCTGGTCGCAGGACCGCTGCAGGAACTCGGTTATGTCGCCGGCTGGGATGCCCGCTGCTACCCCTCGCCGGTGGACGGCCATGACTACATCAACGTCCCGTCGGGCCTGGTGGGAAACAGCGCCGCCAGGGACCAGGGTTGGTTCGACTACGTCGCCGTGGTCCATCCGGTCGATGAGCCGGCTCGAGCTCAAATGCTCCGGCAGGGACAGGGCAACCCGTTCATCCATCACATCACCTGGGGAATCGAGCCGCCGCCTTCGGACGGCCGGGAGACGCCCTTGGAACGGGCCGGCCGCATCATCTCCTTCATGGCGCAGATCCGGACCCGGATCCCGGGACTGCTGGATTCGGAGCCCGGCACTCTGATCATGGCCCTTCCCAGGGAGATCACCGAAAACCGGGAGTTGGAACGGCGGCTACCCGGGTGGACCGGCGACTTGACGGAGGAGGACTACCAGATCGAGACCATGCAGGGGGGCGGATTCCTGCTTCAGTTCTTCGTCCTCACCGGCGGCCGGATCGAGGTCGCCCTTCGCTCCGGCACTCGCCAGACCTTCAACCCCAAGAGCGTCCACAAGATTTCCCGCGACGAGATCAGCACCGACCAGCTCGACAAGCCTCAAATGTGACCCTCGTCGGCGAACCCGGCTCCCGGCTCTTCTTCACCGTAGCGCGTCCGGGCTTCGCCGGGCGAGCCTGTCCGCCCCGAAGACCATCTCCGACCGGTGATCGGCCACCAGCTTCTCGATGTCTTGAATCACGTCCGGATACAGGTGGGCCACGTCGTACTGCTCTCCGGGGTCCCGGCCCAGGTGGTACAGCAGCGGCGGGTCGTGGTGCGTCTCCGCTTCGGTCCGGCCCGTGTAGACCGGCTTGGTGATGAAGTGAGCCTTGAATTCACCCTGCCGAACGGCGTAGAGCTTCGACTCGCGGTAGAAGAACATGTTCTTGCGCGGACTCTCGCCGTTGCCGAACAACACAGGCGACAGGTCGTGGCTGTCCATGATCCGGTCGGAAGGCGCCTCGGCGCCCGCGATCTCGCAGAAGGTGGAGAACAGGTCGAGGGTGGAGCCCATTTCCATCACCACTCCCGAATCGAGGCGGCCCGGCCACCAGAAAATCGTGGGTTCGCGCATGCCCCCTTCCCAGGTCGACCCCTTTCCCTCGCGAAGCAGGCCCGCGGAGCCTCCATGCTCGCGGTACGGCAGCCAGGGGCCGTTGTCCGAAGTGAAGACCACCAAGGTTCGTTCGACAATGCCCAGTTCGGCCAGGGCCTGCATGATCCGGCCCACGCCGTGGTCGATCTCCTCCACCACGTCGCCGTACAGGCCACGCCTGCTGGTTCCCAGAAAGTCCTCGGACGCGAACAGCGGCACGTGGGGAAGGCT
Source organism: Acidobacteriota bacterium (assembly GCA_965116695.1). Taxonomy (GTDB): domain Bacteria; phylum Acidobacteriota; class UBA6911; order RPQK01; family JAJDTT01; genus JAJDTT01. The sequence goes on along the minus strand of OZ220706.1, from coordinate 2,971,762 downwards.
GTGGGCCAGGTAGAGGAAGAAGGGCCGCTCCCGGTTTTCCCGTATGAACCGGACCGCCTCTTCCGAGTAGCGCCTGGTGATGGTCCTCTGGTCGGCCGGCCGCTCCGCGACCTCCCGGTTCCGGAGCAGGGGGACGTTCCAATACTCGATTCGGGCTTCCTTCACCAGGTCCCGGGTCGATTCTTTCCTGGTCTGGTCCATGTCGTTGGAATAGGGGATGCCGAAGTAGGAGTCGAAGCCGTTGTTGGTGGGCAGGTATTGAGGTAGATGTCCAAGGTGCCACTTCCCGACGCAGGCCGTGGCGTAACCGGCATCCCGGAGCGCCTCCGCCAGCGTCACCTCCTCTTGGGGAATTCCGCTTGCCGAATCGGGAAACAGCACGCGATGCTTCGGACTCATCATGCCGTTGCGCACCGGCAGCCGTCCGGTCAGGAGAGCGGCGCGGCTGGGAGTGCAGACGCTGGCGGCGGAGTAAAAATGGGTCCACTTCTGCCCTTCCCGGGCCATGCGGTCCAGGTTCGGGGTCCGGATGGTGGGGTGACCGAAGCTTCCCAGGTCGCCGTACCCCAGGTCGTCGCAGAAGATGACGATCAGGTTGGGCCGGAGTGCCTCAGTCGGCGCTTGGCAGGCGATAAATGGGAGGACGAGCGCCAGGATCTGGTACCGCAGCAGTCGAACCGTTTTCATGAGCCATCATCCCCCGAAGTGTTCGTCAATACCGGCGAACCCGGGAGATGCGGATCTCGCCGATCTGCCCGAAGAAATTCCCGAACCCCAGCCAGTTGAATTTCCCGCCGTAGCGGGCGCGGCCGTTGAGGCGGCTCCCCACCGAGAATTGAGCCAGATGCCTCCGATTGTTGACCAGCCTCCGGCCGTCCGGGCTCTTCATCTCCCAGATCAGCCGGCCGTCCAGGAAGAGTTGGTGGAGGTCCTCGGCGTAGGAGTACTGCCAGGCGATGTGATGCCAGGCGGTATCGCGGATTCCCACCCACTGCGGATCCGCCACCGTGCCCTCGGGACGGCTGTAGGGATGCAGGTCCCTGAGGGCCTGATCCGGCTCGGCCCCGAAAAAGTGGACTCCCGGCGCCATGCTGCCGTCGGACGAACCCTGATCGGACAGATAGAGTTCCCAGACCCCCCGTTCGGTGTTGTCGTAGGTGCCGCAGACGTGGCCGAAGTGAAACTCGCGAAAATAGCCGTCGATGGGGCCGGCCCGGCGGACCCAGGCCTCCACCGTCCACTCGTTCTCGATGGTCTGGAGGTCCACCTTCCGGTTCCACTGGGGCCCCACGAAGCCCCCTTCGCCGCCTCCGATGAAATGGGGGTAGCGCCCCCAACCCGGCCGCGGCAATCTGGTGTCGCCCTTGGTGTTGACCCAGGTCAGAGTCAATTCGGAGTCTCCCATCACGTCCGGAATGTTCCTGCCTCCGGGTCCCTGCCAATCCCAGAGGGCCACGGTCCGGTCGTCGGGGCCGATCCTGCGGAGCTGCCCCGGAGCGACCTTCAAGTCGAACCTTCTCGACGCCCTCTGGCCCGCCGCATCGGTGGCCTGGAGCCGAAGGCTTCCGAGTTCGAGAGCCGTCGGGTTGCCCCGGAGTTCACCCTGCTTCGGGTCGAGGGAGATCCCTGCCGGCAAGCTTCCCTCCGTCAGGGCCCAAGTCACCGGCTCCACCATGTGGCGGGTCTCGAGGGTGTGGTGGTACGGGACTCCGATAAAGCCCAGGGGCAGGGAAGCGGTGACCACCTCGGCCGCGGCGACGGTGACGGCGAAGGTGTGCTCGTCTTCGTTGCCGGCCGAATCTGTCGCCCGCAGCGTGAAGGAACGTTCCTGGACCGGTTCCGCCGGCTGGCCCTGCAAGGTCCCAGCGGCCTCGTTGAAGGTCAATCCGTCCGGCAGCCTTCCCCCGGCGAGCTCCCAGCGGACGTCTCCCCGGGCCGCGTCAGCGGAGAATCTCACGGAGTAGGGAGCGTGCAATCCCGCTTCCGGAAGCAACCGCCGGACGATGGACAGCTTCCCGGCCACCGGGTAGCGCATGACGTCGGAGATGCGGAGCTCGTCCACCTCCCCTTCGAAATCGTAGGTCTTGACGTGGTAGGGCGGGTCCAGCGAGTTGACGATCCCGCCGACCACGAAGGGAATGTCGTTGCGTTCCGCGTCGTTGATCACCCGCCGGCTGGGGGTGGCCTTCCAGATCAGCTTCCCGTCCAGGAACATGTAGTGGGTCTGGTCTGCGTACCGGAACTGCCACGCCACGTGGCGCCATTCCGGCTTCCGGATGGCGTCGGCGCGGACCCGCGTGCCGTATCCGGCCTTGCGTCCCGCATAGACGAATCCGCCGGTGTCGCTGTGAGGCGCCCGTTTCTGCGAACCGATGAACCGTGCCCCCGGCAGCAGCCCGGGCATCACCGGCCATTCGTCCAGCCAGGAATGCAGGCTGAAATCCCATCCGCCGCGGACCCCGGGCGGCAGGCTGAAGCCTTCGTCGTCGGTCCCGCAGATCTTGGCGAAGGGCCCGGCGGTGCCCGACCCGCGCGGCCGGTAGGAAGCCGGGTGGTTCAAGCGGATTCCGCTCAGGGCGAACCCGTCATAGCGCACCCAGGCCTCCACCGTCCAGGCCTCGGTGCAGGTGCGCAACTCCAGCTTGTCGTTGTTCACCGGTCCGATCCGCAGGTTGGCGTCGTCGTCGCGGGGCGTGAACCGCGCCGTGGATCCGAATCCGGGACGGCTGCCCCAGAGGGCCTTCTTGTGCGCCTTCAGAGTCAGGGCCGGATCGCCCATGGCGTCGTGGGCTTCCTCCCCCTGTCCTTCATCGAAGTGGTACAGGACCACGGTGTGGGGGTCCGGTCGAAAGGGCCCGCGCAACGAGGGCGGCAGCGAATCGGAAGCCGGGGCGGTGACGGCCCAGGTTGCCGGCAACGCCGCCGCGCCGATCCAACCCGCTTTGGTCAGGAATCTACTCAGAAACGGCCAGCCTCTTTCAAGACGCATGACGGACATTCAAAAAGCCGGGCGAAACGATGTCAACAATCCCCGTGCGACACTGAGGTGGATCGTATACCCTGAATCCAATAGCCTCGGGAATCCAACGATGACTGTTCTTTCCAAAATCGGTTCCCTGATCTCATTCATCGGTTTGACCATCTTGGCCTCGTCCGGCTGTCAAACCGGAACGCCGCCCCCGGAAAACGCCGGAAGCGATCCCCAACGCCTTGAGTTCACCCGGATGATCGTCCACTGGACCCGGTACGTGGAACCCGGCTACCTGGATTTCGTCCGGGAGGCCGAGCCGGAGATCGCGCAGGTCGGCTTCTATGGTGCGGACTTCTGGTCCATCGCCCATCTTCCGGACAAGCACAAGGGCATCACCGGACCCCTGCTGCCCATCCATGCCGGGGCGGTGCAGGCCCGGGACCCCGCCGAACGGATCCGGCTCAGCGCCGACTACTTCGAAGGGATCAACCGGGAACTCAAGAAACTCGGCGTGAAACCCATCGGTCACTTTTCCATCGCCAAGTACCTGCTGGGACGTCCGGACAAAGCCGGCCGTCCCGGAGACGGCTTCTTCAAGTTCTACGAGGAACTCTGGGACGAGAATGAGCTGGGCCCGAGACCGGTGGCCGACCCCATGGACCTGTTGTCCAGGAACCGGGATGGGACACCCTACGTCAGTTTCGATGAGGACGCGGCACCCTACAGCGTCTATTGGGGGTGTCTGGCCAATCCCGACTGGCGCCGGGTCTTGAAGGCCTGGGTCAAGCGGGGGATCGAACGGGGCCTGGACGGTTTTCAGATCAACTACTTCTACCGGGTCGACTGCCACTGCCGCTACTGCGTGCGTGGCTTCAAGGCCCATCTGGCGTCCCGCCACGGTCGGGAGGAGCTGCGGCGCCGTTTCGGGATCGAGGATCTGGAGGCTCATCAGTTCGACGAGATCGTCTCCCGGCATCCTCCCGGCGAGACCACCCCGCTGCGCCTGGAGATGCAGCTCTTTTCGGACCTGGTCAACAAGGAGGCCTTCGACGAGGTCTTCCATCAGTACGGCCGCTCCCTCAAGCCGGACCTGATCACCTCCATGTGGGGCCACAGCTCGCAAGACTTCGGGAATCCGCCCACCGGGAACAACGACGAGCGGATGATGCTTCCCTCAGAACTGTGGGGGAAGGACGAGAGCTACCTCTGGTACTGCCTGGGCCGGCAGGAACCGACTCTGCAACTGCGCTACATCCGGGGCGCGTTCGACGACAAGCCCTACACCGTCTGCCACTACGAGAGGGTCAAGATCCGGGCCTCCATGGCCGAGCTCATGGCCAACGGCGGAGCGCCCATGGCCCGGTACATCGATTTCACCGACCCGGCGGCCCGGCGGGAGTTCGTCCGCTACTACCGGTTCCTGAAACGGTACGATTCGGTGTTCCGCGCCAATCGGCCCTACGGCGAGGTCCTGCTGGCGCATCCCCGCAGCCACAACCACCAGGGCCGGCTGCTCCCGGCCATGACGGCATTCCAGGAGTTGGGACATCACCTGATGGACCGTCACGTTCTCTTCGACGTGATTCCGGACGAGATCATCCGGCCGGAGCAGAGGAGCGCCTACCGCCGGGTCTACGAGATCGATTCCGCCGGAAATATGGAGACGGAGACCTTCCCGGACTTGAGCCGGTTCGAAGCACCGGCAACCGTGCGGGTCTCGGCCAGCCGGCCCGCCGAAGGAGGCGAGGTGACGCTTCACTTCGTGAACTACGGCCGGGAGCCCGGCCCGGAGGGGTACGCGGGAACCGGTATCGCCGACGAGAACCCCATCGCCGTCGACGGTGTGGGCGTCGACTTCGTCGTTCCGTCCGGGTCCCGGGTAGTGAAGGTCGATTCGCTGTCGCCGGAGCGGCCGGATCCGCAACCGGTTGATTTTCAGGTGGAAGGCGACCGGCTCCGGTTCACCATGCCGGAATTCCTGGTCTACGGCATGGCCCGCATCCACCTGGAGGGAACGGCGGCTTTCCAGCCGCCGGCAAGAGGAGGGAGCGGCAGCTTTCCAGCCGTCGATGTGGAGAGTAGGGGGTATGGGAATCTCGCCGGGGCGCCGGTGCCCGCCGGCGACTGAAACCTCGTGCCTCCGTTGTCCTGCAGGAAGGAAAACGGCATGAATGGAACCATCTCACCCCAGGAATACGAATCCCGGCACGAGCGGGTCCGGGAGTTCCTGCGGGAACGGGACCTGGGCGCTCTCTTCGTCTATTCGCCTCCGGCGGAGCACAAATGGGGTCAGACCGCCCACGTGGCCTATCTCTCAGGCTGGGCCAGCCACGACCGCATCGTGGACTCGGTGGTCGTGGTCCCGGTCTCCGGCCGGCCGGCGCTCCTGTTTGCCGGCATTCAATACATGCAGGAGCAGGCGGAGGAGGTGTCGCCGCTGGAAGACATCCGCCTGGTCCAGGCCGTCGATCCTCATGCGGTGGCCGTGGCCCGGGGACGGGGCAAGGGACCCCGCGACTTCGCCGCGGAGACAGTCGCCATTCTGGAGGAGAACGGAGTCGGGGACAAGGACGTGGGTGTCGTCGGAATTCAGAATATGCCGCTGGCCTTCTACGAGGCGCTGGCGGCCGGTCTCGGGTCCAATCTGCAGAGGGCGGACGACGTGGTCGCCCGCCTGCGCGGCGTCAAGTCGCCGGCCGAAGTGGAACTGATGAAGCGGGCCGCCGAATTGAGCGATCTGGGTTTCCGGACCCTGCTCGAAGTGGCGCGGCCCGGAATGCGGGGCATCGAAATCCTGGCCGAAATGGAGCGGGTGGTCCGGCGCGAGGGGGCCGACCACGCCAAGTACTGGATGGCGTCGGGGCCGCCCACCGAATGGAGCGAGACCCGGTTGGACATCAAGCCGCACCAGCGGGTGCTGGGAGAGGGGGACCTCATGGCCTCCTGTTCCTACGTGGTCTACAAGGGTTACTGGTGCCACGGCCAGCGGACCGGGACCCTGGTCCGTCCCTCGGCGCATCTGGAGGAGATCTTCCGGACCGCGCGCGAGTGCCAGGACGCCGGCCTGGAACATCTGCGGGCCGGAGTCCCCATCGCCCGGGTCGCCAGGACCATCGGCGACCTGGCCGCCCGCCGCGGGATGCCGTTGATGGGAGGCCGCATCGGCCACGGCATCGGGATGGACTACAGCGAACAGCCCGCGCCGCTCACCGAAGCCAACCGGGAGCCGCTGCAAGAGGGCATGACCTGCGTGATCCACGCGGCCTACACTCTGCCCGGGTCAGGAAAGATGTTCGTGCCCCTGGGCGACGTCTGTCACGTGACGGAGAACGGTCCTGAATTCCTGATGGACTTCACCCGGGATCTGTTTCTGGCGGGGTCCGGATAGCGAAACGGATTTTGCGCGGAGAGCCCTGCCGTCAACCGGGCGCGGGAAAAACCCTGGTCAGCGAACCCTTACAGCCGTGCCGCTGGCGGTGACCATGAGCATGCTGCCTCCCTTGCCCACGACCTCGTAATCGAGATCGATGCCGACCACGGCGTCCCCGCCTCTCCGCCGGGCCGCGTCCGCCATCTCTTCAAGGGCGATCTCGCGGGCTCGTTGCAACTCCTTCTCGTAGGCATGGGACCGTCCGCCCACGATGTCTCGAATGCCGGCGAAGAAATCCCGGAAGATATTGGCGCCGACGATCGCCTCGCCGGTGACGACACCGCAGTATTCCCGGATGGTCCTGCCTTCGATGTTGTTGGTAGTGGTCAAAATCATGAGATGCGCTCCTTGTCAATACGGCGCCGCAAGTATGTGAATCGCGGCTGGCGGATGCAACCGGTCCCAGGCGTGGATTCTTCCTGTTGTGCGTCGAAGGATTGCGAACAGATGGAACAAGTTAGCGCTTCAATCCACGACCGGATAGTAGGGTGGGCCCCAGCCGGCCTCCGGGTGGTCCATCATCAGTTCAATGAAGTGCGGAACCAGAAACGCCATGATCTGCGCTCCGTCCTGGACCTGGCGGCGATTCACCCCGCTGTTCCAGGTCGCCCCTCCGTGGAAGAGTTGGTTCCGCAGGACGTAGAGCCGATCGAACAGGATGCTCAGGACGATCCTGGTGTCCTGGCGGGCAAGCGCACGTCCGATCGTCTGCTGGCCTCGGACGAACAGATCCTCCCAGTTGCCGTACGTCTGAGGCTCGTTGTGGTGCCTCCAGAACGGCTGAAACACATATCTGTTGTTCAGAAGCAAACGGATCGGACCCGAGAACCGCGACCAGATGGCGTCGTAGATTTTTCGGTCGACATCGAATCTGACGATTTTTTCGAAATATTCACCGAACAGCGCCCTCTCCTCCGTCCCATACGACTCGGGAAGGTCTCTTGCATAGGCAGCATTGAAGGCGATCCAGTGGAAGATGAATGCGGCGTCGACATCCTCCGCTTCCTGGTCTGCGCGCTCGATCCAGCTCAAGGAACGATGCAGGCGAAGCGCAAGACTGCGCGGCAGATTCTCCCGGACATCGGAGAATCTTGATCTCAGGATCTCGGCGGTGAGTTCGTCTTCCATGGACTCCGGTCTTCGATGGGCCGGAACGAGCCTTCTCCCCCGGATCAGCTCGCGACGATCCAGGGCCATCCCAGGATGAGACCCACCACGGGGAGAAGGGGCAGCAGGGCGATGCTCGATTTTACGCAGATCCGTCCCCTGGAGTCGCCGGGCCGGATGGCCTTGCTGAGGGCCGCGCCGGCGGCCAGGTTGACCAGCAGCGAGAGCGGACTGATCCATTGAAAGCTGATGGGCGCGAGGTCGACTGCGGCGCTGGAAGCCAGCATGGACGAGTCTTGAAGAAGGCTGTAGAAGTTCCCCGAGAAGGCGATCAACGCTCCCACCGTAATCCCGTAGACGGCGCCCACCACCGCTCCGGCCGGCTTTCCGAAACGGTAGAAGAGGGCGAAGAAGAACAGGCAGAAGGCCGGGGTCGCCAGCAGGTTGGTGGTCCGTTGCGTCATCCCGGTGATGTTGCCGGGGACGTTCCCCATGTATGAACTGCCGATGACCACGACGGCTCCCAGGCCGAAGGCCAGGCACTGGGCCAGCCGGACGTGTCCCTTCCGGGTCTTGGGCATGAGGCCGAACCGGTCCAGGAAATCGGTGGTCACCACGGCGGTAATCGAGTTCACGCCCGAGTCGAGGCTCGACATGGCCGCGGCGAACATGGCGGACACCACCAGCCCGGCGACCCCGATGGGCAGGTGGAAGGCGATGAACCTGGGGAAGATCTGGTCGCCGCCGGTAGCCAGGTTCAGTCCCGCCGGCAGCTCATGGGGCCGGGCCTGAAAGTATCCCATGAGGGCGAAGCCGACGAAGAGGAGGGTGAAAAGGACGGTGGAGGCCACCAGGGCTTGATACAGATACGCGCGCTTTGCGGCCTCGGCGTCGCCGGTGGACATGAACCGCTGGATGCTCAACTGGTCGCCTCCGGCGGTGCAGACGGTCCAAACCAGGACCGACATGAAGGTCCCGAACATGGTGACCCGGACCCGGGGATCGAAGCTGAAGGCGGGTTGACTGTCCCAGGTGGCCTGCCACGAAGTGGGGATCCAGCTCAGGTCGCCCAGCTCGACGGTCACCAGGACGATGACCAGCAAGGCTCCTCCCAACAGCAGGGCCGTCTGCAGGAAGTCGGTGATCACGACGGCTCCCAGTCCGCCCAGCGAGGTGTAGATGATGGAGACGAATCCGGTGACCAGGACGATCCACGGGATCCATTCCTCACCGACGCCCAGCATCACCGTCATGGCCCGGGCGGCCACGAAGACCAGCAAACACATCCAGCTCAGGCGCACCACGATGAACATGCCGGCGCCCAGGAGGCGCACTCCCAATCCCAGCCGGTTCTCCAGCAGTTCGTAGGCGCTGGTCACCCGGTGCCGCATGTAGACCGAGAGGAGGTACCGGCGCACGATGAAGTAGGACGCCGGATAACAGGGGATGATCAACAGGATCATGATGGGACCCTTGGAGATCGTCTCGCCCGGAACCGACAGGTAGGAGATGGTGCTCAAGTGGGTGGCAAACAGGGAAACGCCCACCAGAATGGGGTTCAGGCTGCCGCTCCCGATGAAGTACTCCTTGGAGTCCTTCTGCTTGCGGCTGTAGAACCAGCCCAGAGTGATGGTCGCGCTGGCGTAGGCGACGATCACCGTCCAGTCGATCCAGGAGAGTCCCGTCGGTTCCAATTCAAACTCCCTTGTTTCAGTTGTCCGGCGCCGGGCCGGGGAAGATGAGCGGCCTTGGACTCGGCAGGCGGCCGCTTACCAGGCCAGGGCGGTGCTCCCTTCCATGCGGGGATTGGCGGCGGAGACCAGGGTCCCCGTCTTGGGATCGATCATGACCACCATGGTGTTGTCCCCGCTCCAGGGATTGGCGATCTGCACGTCGTGCCCCCTCCCGCGGAGGTCGGCGGCGATCTCCTCCAGGTTGGCCAGGCGCCCTTCCAGCACGGCCCGTCCGGGATACGCGCGGTGGGGGTAGAAGAGGCCGGGAAAATGGCGGGTCCAGACCTTGGGAGCGTCCAGCGCGTCCTGAAGGCCCATCCCGAAGTCCACCACGTTCAGGAAGAAGTGTAACGTCCCCTGGTCCTGGACGTCTCCTCCCGGCATGCCGAATCCCATCCAGGGGCGCCCGTCCCTGGTGACCAGAGTCGGAGTCAGGCTGGTGGAGGGCTGCTTGCCCGGGGCCAGCGACTTGGCCAACCCCTCCTCCAGGTAGAACATCTGCACCCGGCTGCCCAGGCAGAAGCCCAGGCCGGGCACGATGGGAGAGGATGCGGGCCAGCCCCCACTCGGCGTGGAGGAGAATATGGTCCCGTGGGAGTCCACGGCTCGAACGCCGGTGGTCCCGTCATCGCGCAAGCGCGGCTGGACCGGCGCCAGGCTCAGGTTGGCGGGGCGTTTCTCGGGATGGGCGTCGAAGGGGAAGGGGTCCCCGGGGCGCAGTTCCAGGGAGGCGGTCTTCCAATCGACGAGCTTCCGCCTCAGCTTGGCATAGGCGCGGGAGAGGAGGCCCTGCCGGGGAACGTAGACGAAGTCGGGATCCCCGTAGTACTTCTCCTTGTCGGCGTGGGCCAGCTTGGCGGTTTCCAGCCAGAGGTGCAGGTAGTCGGCGCTGTTGTGCTTGAGCGCCGCCAGGTCGTAGCCTTCCAGCAGCGCCAACTGTTGCAGGAAAACGGGTCCCTGCGTCCAGGGTCCGCACTTGTAGACCCGGTATCCCCGGTAGTCGAAGCTCCACGGCTCCTGGATGCGGGCTTCGTAGTCGGCGAAATCCGCCTCCGTCAAAAGGCTGTGGTGATAGCCTCCTTCGTTGTCCCGAACCTTGAACTCCCGGGAGAATCGAACCAGTTGCCGGGCGATGGGGCCCTTGTAGAAGTAGTCGTGTACGGCCCGCAGCGCCTCGCTGCGGCCGGCGCCGTTCTTCAGCGCCTTCTTCTCGGCTTCGGCCAGCCGGCGGAAGGTGCGGGCCAGGTCGGGGAGACGGGTCACCTCCCCCACCTCGGGGACCCGGCCATCGTGGAGAAATGCCGCGCCCGAACTGGGCCACTCCCGGCGGAAGGTCTCGGCTCCCCGGTACTTTTCTGATTTCTTCCGGCCCACGCCCCGGCGCCAGCGTTCGTCCACGGGAAACCCGTCGGCCAGGCGGATGGCGCCCTGAACGATCTGGGAAAAGCTGAGGGTTCCGTACCGGTCCAGGCTCAGAACCACCGCCGCCAGGACGGCGCAGACTCCCGCCGGCAGGAAGCCGTCTCCCGGGATCAGCCGGTATCCCTGCTGGCGGAACCATTCGATGCTGGCGGCCCGGGGGGAGCGGGTGTTTCCATTGACCGCCACCACCCGCCGTTCCCGGGGGGAATAGATGAGGGTGGGCATCTCGCCCCCGAATCCGAAGGAATTGAACTCCACCACCGAGGCCGCCAGGATCATGGCCACGCCCGAGTCCACGGCGTTGCCTCCCTGATGAAAGATTTCCATGCCGATGCCGGCCACCAGGGGATGCCCGGCCGCCACCGCGCCCCGAAGTCCCCGGGCCTCGGTCCGAGTCCCTTTCGCGCCCATGAGAAGATCTCCGGACGGGAGGATCGTATTCAGCAGCAGGGATCCCATCAGAATCAGAGCCGCCGGTGTTTTTTTGTCGAACATCGTTTTGTTCCTGGTTTCCATTTATCCTGGGGAAGATCCGGTTGGACCGGGCTGCTCGACTGCGGGATACCTCAGCCGTTGGAGGCGGCATACGGCTCGCGTGCCGAGTCTATTGGGGCTCGGTGGCTGTTGCAAGAACGTTCGCCATCCGAAATTCGTGCGATACGCCGGTATCGTGAGATATAATAAAATTCAAATTTGTTTTGGGCCGCAGAATGACAAAATTCGGCTCGCCAAAAAGAAAGTTCTCGGCAATATCCTCGGGATTCCCCTTGAACGGGAGGTGTGTCATGCGCCATGAACCAGGTAATTTACCAAGTCGCAAATTACGCAGCAGGTGGATCGTACTGGTACCGATCCTGCTGGCTGCCGTTCTCCCGGCAGCGGCGCAGGTTCTCACCTCCCGGGTCGACGGGACGGTGCGGGATCAGAGCGGCGCCGTCCTGCCCGGGGTATCGGTGACGCTGACTAACGCCGACACCAATGCGGCCTCGGAAGCGGTCACGAGTGATATCGGCCTCTACGTGTTTCCGCAGGTGCCCCGCGGCGTCTACCGGATCACGGCCCAACTGCCCGGTTTCAAGACGGCGGTCGTCGAAGGAGTCCGGGTCGAGTTGGACACGCCCGCCTCCGTGGACGTCTTGCTGGAGGTCGGCGGGGTCGACGAGCAGGTGACGGTGAGCGCGGCTGCGACGCAGGCCGTCATCAACCAGGTCAGCGCCGAGATCAACACCAATCTCAACCGGGAGCAGGTGAAGGAGCTTCCGTTGAACGGCCGCAACGTGACTCAACTCGCGCTCACGCAGGCCGGAGTGACCAGTGTGGGCGGGGCCAGATCGGCCTCCATCAACGGCACCCGGGGGACCTTCAACAACTTCACCCTGGACGGGATCAACAACCAGGACACTTTCATCCGGACCGATTCCCTCTTCGGAGTCATTCCGGTTCAGGAGAGCTTCATAGAGGAGATCAACATCACCACCGCCAACTCGGAGGTCGATGCCGGCATGGGAGCCTCTCAGACTCAGTTCGTGACCCGGTCCGGCAGTAACGAGTTCCACGGAGAACTGTTCTACTACCACCAGAACGACGCCCTCAACGCCACCGACTTCTTCAACAACGCCGCCGGCGTTCCCAAGGAGAGGCTCCTGAACCACCAGTACGGCTTCAACCTGGGCGGCCCCATCCTGAAGGACAAGCTCTTCTTCTTCTTCAACTATGAGCGGGAGCCCAGCCCGTCGACCGTCTCCGTCGTCCGGACCGTCCTGAGGAACGCGGCCCGCGCCGGGAATTTCACCTACGTCCGGCAGGACACGGGAGAGTTGGCCACGCTGAACCTGTTCGAGCTCACCGGATTGAGCCCGGATCCGGCCATCCAGTCTCTGGTCAGCCTGACCCCCCCGCCCAATGACGCCACCGCCGGCGACGGAAGAAACACCGCCGGCTTCCGGTTCAACAGTCCCGATTCCTCGACCTCAGAATGGATCGTTTTCCGGGGAGACTACGAGATCAACGCCAGCCACTCCCTCACCGGCACGTTTCACCAGTTCACGCTCGATACTCCCAATTCTGCGTTCAACGGCATCGATTCCGTCTTTCCGGGTCTTCCGGGAGCGGGCCAGGGCTCCGACCGCCGGCTGGGGTCCTTCTCCCTCAGGAGTGGGCTGAGTCCGACCGTCACCAATGAGGGGCGGTTCGGTTTCCAGGTCGCAAGTGTCGGTTTCTTCACCAACGAGACATTTGCACCGGGGTACCGGCTCAGTTTGGCCGGCGGATTCTCGAATCCGATACAGGACTTCATGGCCCAGGGTCGCGACACCCGTAACCTGGACGCGATGGACAACCTGACCTGGGTCACCGGGAATCACACGGTCAAGTTCGGGGGAGGCGTTCGCTGGACCAAAATCGACAATTTCAACGATGCGGGGATCGTGCCAACGTATTATCTCGGTTTCGGCCCGGGAAATCCGGACCCGTTGGTTCCCGGTCTCTTCCCCGGCGGGATCTCTTCCAGTGATCTGGGCGCGGCCTCCGGGATTCTGGCGACCCTGGCCGGGGTCGTCGACGAGGCCGACCAGACGTTCAACGTCCCGTCGGTGGGTTCCGGGTACGTCGACGGGACCTCCGAAACCAACATCCTCAATCAGAATTTCGTCAACATCTATCTCGCGGACACTTGGCGCGTCACCCCCGAGTTCACCTTGAACTTCGGGTTTCGATGGGAATTTCACACGGTCCCGGACGAGGTCCGGGGATTGGCCCTGCTGCCGGTGGGAGGTCCCGAGTCCGTGCTCGATCCCGACGCCGTCATCGATTTCGCAGGCGCGTCCAACGGACGGCCGTTCTTCAAGAACGACCTGAACAACTATGCTCCCAGCGTCGGGTTCGCGTGGCGGATTGCGGACCATACGGTTCTCCGTGCCGGTTACGGCCTGAATTACGTCGTCGACAACAACTTCACCACGGTGCTCAATGCGATGCGGGGCAACGATGGTTTGAGCCTGACGCAGACGGTCACGGGAATCAGCGGCACCGTCAGCAGCGGCGGCCTGGTGCCGATTCCGGTACCCGAGTTCAAGGTTCCCAGAACCGCGCGCGACCAGGTCCTGGCCGATCCCACTACGGCCCTCTTCACCATCGACGAGAACCTGAGAACCCCTTATGTCCAGCAGTGGAACATCGGCCTCCAGCACGAGTTCCTGCAGAACACCGCCGTCGAGTTGCGCTACGTGGGAAACCATGGCGTCAAGCTGACCCGCGCCATCGACCTGAATCAGGTTCTGCTGCCGCCGGAATTCGTGGCGGACTTCAGGCGCGCCCAGAGGAATCTGGCCGCCTATGGAAGTCCCTACGCCGGCGAACCGCTGCAGATTTTCCCCCAACTCGGCTTCGCCGGATTCCTTCAGTCCGGGGGCGTCCAAAACTGGATTCGGAACGGCGAGATCGGGCAGTACATCGGCGGGTTCCTGGCGCCCAACCGGGCGTTCTTTTTCAACGGCGAAGGGGGCGAGAGGTTCGGAGCGACCCTGCCCATCAGCTTCTTCCTGCGCAATCCCAATGCCTTCGTCGCCGACGTGGTCGGCAACAATGCGTTTTCCAAATACAATGGGCTCCAGTTCGAGATTCGGCGGCAATTCCGCGGAGGGTTCGCGGGCCAGTTCAACTATACCTGGGGCAAGGTGCTGACGAATTTTGCCGGCACCCAGTCCAATTTCCGCGGGTACTTCGACAACGCCCAGCAGCACCTGGAGATCATGCGCCCCGACTTCGACATCACACACACCTACAACGCCAACTGGGTCTGGGAGATTCCCTTCGGCAGAGGGCGCAGGTGGATGAGCGGCGGCGGATTCATGGACTATATTGCCGGCGGGTGGGACCTCAGCGGGTTCTTGAGGATCCGTTCCGGCGAGGTCGTCAACCTCATCTCCGGAAGAGGGACCATCAACCGCGGCGGCTCCCGGGCGTTGACCAATACGGTGCATCTCCTGGGAATGGACAATCGCGAACTCCAGAACAAGACCGGGTCCTTCCGTGACGCGCAGGGCCGCGTGATCCTGTTCGACCACCGGCTGATTGCGGACGGCGGGGGAATGGAATCGCGGTACTATGCGAATCCCGCCATGTTGGAAGCGGGGTCGCTGGGCCTGTCGCCCGTCAGTGGACCCTGGTACGCGTCGTTGGATCTCGGGGTTCGCAAGAGCTTCCCGATCCCCGTGACGGAGGAATCGCGACTCCAGCTCCGGTTCGACTTCTTCAACAGTCTCAATCGCACCAATTTCGCCGTCACCAACAAGGGCATCGGCATCACCGGCCTCGGCGTCACCAACATGCACAATCCCAACAGCCCCCTGTTCGGCCAGATCAGCGCCGCCTTTTCTCCCCGCGTGATGCAGGTCGGGATGAAGATCACGTTCTAGTGTGTAGATTCAGATTTTCAGTGTGAAGATTCCGTGGAAATGGTTGTGCCGGAAAGACTGTTGTGCGTAATATGGCGCCAGTTCCGACGACAAAAATGATTGCTTCCGAGAGAGGAAAACGAGTCATGAGTCAATCGTCCATTCACCGTCGTTCTTTCCTGTCCCGTTCGGCGGGGGCCGGATTGGCGTTGGCAGGGTTTCCGGGCATCCTCAGCGCCCGCAACGTGAACAACAACGTGAATGTTGGGATCGTCGGTCCCGGCGGCCGCGGAACCGGTCTCCTGAAGCAGTTCCTCGAGAGCGGCAGCCAATATGGGGCCCGCATGACGGCGGTCTGCGATCTCTGGAACTACCGCCGCGACCGGGCCGCTGCGCTGGTCGAGGAGAAGGAGGGCCGGGCGCCCAAGGTCTACCGGCACCACGAGGAGATCCTGGCCGACAAGGATCTGGATGCACTCATCATCGCCACCCCCGACCATGCCCACGCTCAGATTCTGAAGCTGGCCGCCGACGCCGGCCTGGACGCCTACTGCGAGAAACCCATGTCCAACGTTCTCTCCGAGGCCAACGAGGCCCTGGACGCAGTGCGCAAGGCGGGCGTCATCGTCCAGATCGGAACCCAGAGGCGCGCCAATCCCCGGTACCGGAAGGCGACACGGATGATCGCCGACGGACTGATCGGGGACCTGGTCAAGGTGGATCTCCACTGGAGCTTCTACAGTCCCTACCGCTGGGCGCGGAAGAAAAAGGACCTCCTGATGGCTCGAGAGAGCGATCTGGACTGGAACACCTGGCTCATGGGACGGCCGCAGCGGCCCTTCGATCCCCGGATCTTTCGCAGCTTCCGACTCTTCAAGGACTTTTCCAGCGGAATCATCGACCAGTGGATGAGTCACGGGATCGATCTGGCCCACATGTTGACCGGAGTTTTCTATCCGGTGAGCGCCGTGTCCCACGGCGGCATCTACAAGTGGAAGGATTACCGGGAGAATCCCGATACCCAGGAGGTCGCCCTGGAGTACCGGAAGGGGGACGGCAAGTTCCTGGCTGTCTACTCCACCAATTGGATCAACGGTTACGGCAACGGCACCCGGGTCCACGGCACCCTGGGGAGCTTCGAGGGGGAGTCCTTCTCCAACCCCGACGCCGATTGGCATTTCTCGGGCCAGGGAGTGAACGCCGAAGGCAAGGTTCAGGATCGGATCGTGGTTCCCGGAGATGTGAAGAACATGGGACGAGACCACATGGACAACTGGCTCGACGCCGTGCGCCGGCGCGACCCCAAGGGACTTTTCTGTCCCGCCGAGGCCGGTTACGGACATTCCATCGCCTGCATCATGGCGACCGACGCCTACTGGAGCGGCAAGCGCATGGTGTTCGATCCGGAGAAACGAACCATTCAGGCTGGCTGACGGGCCGAACAGGGGAGTTTGTCCTCAAAACGTGTTGCCCCGACATGCGAGCGACGAGTCTCACGCCGGGGGAATCGGTTTCATGTACGGGTGGAGTGTTAACATTCCGTTAATCCTGTGAAACAATGGGCATAAATCGGGAAATCGTTCACGGCATAGGGTAGCCGCGACGTTATGTCGGATGGACTGAATATCATGTTTCGCCAGTTCCTGATCGTACGACAGAAGCAAGAACAACCTGGAGGCACATCATGGCGTCATCTTTCTCTCTGAAGGGGCGGTTAAAGCTACAGAATCCGGTACGTGTAGTGCTTGCTCTTTCGGTACTGCCCCTCATCACCTTGTTTTCCCTGGAGTCGGCCGCCGCTCAATGTCTTGAGGTCCGGGTGCTGGATCCGTCAGCCGCCGCGATAGCGGGCGCTTCGGTCCTGATCGGAGATCAGGAACAGACCACCGACGAATCCGGCACGGTGGAATTTTGCGATCTCGGCCCGGCTCCCCATGCGGTCGTCATCGTCGCTCCCAACTTCCAGGTGCTGGAAGACCTGGTGGACAAGTCTGAGGGCAGCGTCTCCTTCACGCTGGAGGTCCTCCTGGAGACCGAATTGATCGTGGTCGGGACTCGCGCCGAAGCGCGGTCCAGCACCGAATCGATGGTTCCCGTCGACGTGATCGGCGGCGCGGATTTCACGAATCAGGGGGCCACCGACGTCACCGACCTGATGCGCACGTTGACCCCCTCGTTCAACGTCAACACCCAGCCCATCAGCGACGCGGCCACCATCGTGCGGCCGGCCAACCTGCGCAACATGGCTCCGGACCACACGCTGATCCTCGTCAACGGCAAGCGCCGCCACCGCGCGGCCGTCATCGCCTGGCTGGGCAATGGTATTGCCGACGGGGCGCAGGGTCCGGATCTGTCCACCATACCCGCCATTGCTCTGCGGCAGGTCGAGGTGCTGCGCGACGGCGCGGCCGCGCAATACGGTTCCGACGCCATTGCCGGCGTCATCAACTTCGAGTTGAAGAACGCCCGCTCCGGGGGCAGCATGGAATTCCGCACCGGCCAGTTCTTCGACGAGAACGACGGCGACCCGGGCTCGTGTGGTCCCATCGGCCGCTCGTGCAACGGCATCGGCGGTCGCGGTAGGAACTACGCTTTCGCCGGTAACGTGGGTCTGCCGCTCGGCCCCGAAGGATTCCTGAATGTCAGCCTCGAATACGGCGGCACGAATCCCACCAATCGGGCCATCAATGACAGCGGTACGGAGGCGGTGATCAACGGCGGCAACACCAACGTGCGCACCACGTCGCGTGTCTGGGGCGTGCCGCTGGTCGAGGACGACCTGAAGCTGTTCGCCAACTTCGGCACCGGGGGGGATCGGGTGGAGTTCTACGGCCACACGAACTACGCCAGCAAGCTGGTGACCGGCGGCTTCTATTACCGTAATCCCAACAACCGCGGCAACGTGTATTCGGTCGACGGCGGCGAGACGTTGCTGGTCGGCGACGCGCTGGCTGCGGCGGGCAGGGGCTCGGCCAATTGCCCGACGGTCAGAGTCGTGGACGGCACGCCGGATCGGGACGCATTCGCGGCGGTCCGCAACGATCCGAATTGCTTCACGTTCCACCAGCCGTTCCTGGGCGCGCCGAACGGCCTGCCGGGCGGCTTCACGCCCCAGTTCGGCGGCGACGTCTACGATTACTCGTTTGTCTCCGGCTTGCGCGGGACCCTGGATAACGGACTGTACTGGGACATCAGCGGTTCCACCGGCCGGAACCACGTGCAGACCTTCATTTTCGACACTGTCAACGCCTCTCTCGGCCCCGAGAGCCCGACCCGGTTCGAGCCGAACCTGCTGCAGCAGACCGAAAACAGCTTCAACACGGACCTGTCGTACGCTGCGAGCGACATGGTCAACGTCGCCGGGGGCTTCGAGTGGCGGAACGAGCAGTACCACCTCGGCGAAGGTGACCCGGCGTCCTGGGCCATCGGCCCTTACGGCGCGCAGGGCTTCAGCTCCGCCTCCAACGGCTACAACGGTACCCGGCCCGAGAACGCCGGCACCTGGGACCGCGCCAATTACGCGTTTTACGGTGATGTCGAGCTGCACGGCGGCGCCAACGACTGGAACGTCGGTGGCGCGGTACGCGTCGAGGACTTCTACGACAGCTTCGGCACGACGATCAACGGCAAGCTGTCGGGGCGCTACGGCTTCACCGACGTCTTCGCGCTGCGCGCCGCGGTCAGCAGCGGTTTCCGCGCCCCGACGCCGGGTCAGCAGAATGTGCTGAACGTGACGACCGAGTTCGACTACGCGCTGAACGACCTGATCAACAACGGCACCATCCCGTCCACGTCGCCGGTCGCGGCGCTTCGGGGCGGGGTGCCACTGCAGCCGGAACAGTCGATCAACTACTCGTTCGGGGCGGTTGTCGACACCGGCGGGCCGTTCACCTTCACCGCCGACTATTTCCGAGTCGACGTGTCGGACCGGCTCACCATCACGAGGAACTACAACCTCTCGGAAGACGAGGTCGAGACGCTGCTGGCCGACGGGATTACCGAAGCCGGCAACCTCGCCGCCTTCCGTTTCTTCGTGAACGACTTCTCGACCCTCACCCAGGGGGTCGATCTCGTGGCGTCCTGGACGCCGCTGGCCATCGGCGGGCGGACCACGTTCACCGGCGTCTTCAACTACACCGACACGGAAGTGACCGAGTTCAGCGCGGAGCACTTCGACACGGACCGGGTCACGTCGCTGACCCTGGGGCTGCCGAGGATTCGCTGGAACTTCGGGGCCACCCACACCACAAGCCACTGGACCCTGATGGCCCGGCTGCACTACTACGGTTCGTACTGGGATCGGGAGGACGCGCGCTCGGCGATGGGCGTGGCAAATTCGCACCTGTATCCGCTGTACGCCGGCAAGCCGCTGGTTGACGTCGAGCTCGGCATCCCGATCAAGAACGTCACGCTGTCGGTCGGGGCGCAGAACGTCTTCAACACCTACCCGGACGAGAATCCGGGCGCCCTCGCCGGGGTGGGCAACCGCTACGGCCAATTCGGGCCGTTCGGCTTCAACGGCGGCTACTACTATGTCCGCGTCGGCTACACCTGGGGCGAAAACTTCTAGTAGGAGCGGGGGTTTTTAACCCCCGACCAGGGGGGTCTAGGGGGGACGACAGTCCCCCCTTTCCATTTCCCGAATAAAGAGTCCACCCCCAACGGGTGCCCCTACATCCGGTAATCAATGAACACTTCCACGCCCTGAACCCTCACCGGCTTGAGCGGGGCCCTCTCGCCCCGTCGCCGCAGGCGAATCGTCAGCTCATTGAGCCCTTTCCGTACAGGGGCATTTTCGAAGCGCAACCGCCCGTTTTCCATCTCTCCCCGCAACCTCCGCCCATTCAGCGCCAGCCGCAAGTCGTCATCCCACCGGCTGTATGCGCTCAAACTCACCACCAGACTCAACGATTCCAGGACCCCATCGCGGCTCGCCGCTTCCACGTCGTCGCCTACAAAAAGGCGAAGAATCTTCTCCTGCCCCTCGTCAAGATCGACGGGAAGCTGCATCTCTCCCCCCTCCTCCGGCGTCCGGCCCGACATGTCCCTGGTGATGAAGTAATGCTTGGCCTTCCGCGAGATGAGCTCCGGATCGCCGATTTCCATCAGCATCTGCCGTTCTTCAGGACTCAGGAGCGGTTGCAGGGAGGTATCGATCAAGGAATTGACGGCACTGTGCCCCTGGATGCCGCTGGCGTGGCAGTCGAAGTTGAAAAGGTGCAGCCCGCTCGCTCCCTGCCCCCAGAGACTCTGGGCCGCCGCGCGCATCATCTCCGGACTGGCCCGTCCCGTCTTGGAGCCGGTGTAGTCTCTGACGTAGAGATCCGAGATCCCACCCAACACCTGAACCTGCGTTCCGCGGGCCGCCGCCACGAAGCCGGCCAGATCCGGGTTCATATCCAGATAGCCCCGAGTGGCAGGAGCGATCAGGTCCACCAGTCCTTCCCGAATCCAGGTCGAGACATCGAAACCGATCTCCCGGTTCAGTCCCAGGGTGGGAAGAACGCGGACCATGAGGGTGATTCGGCGCCCTTTCCGGCGCCCGATCTCCTCCAGGCGGTTGCGAATCCGTCGCATGAAGCCGGTCATGATGGGCATGCCCGCTTCCTCCCGGCCCTTCTTGAAGACCATGGGGTGGCTCAGAAAGTCGAGTTCGATCCCGTCCACTTCATAATCGCGGCAGATCTCCTCCACCAGACCGAATTTCAGGTCCCTGACCTCCTGCTGGGCGTAGTCGAAGGCGTAGCTGAAATCCCGCCCGTAAAGGCTCACATAGCGGTCCGGGACATCCTTGCCGATGGCGACGTGGGGCCTCTCCCGTTCCCACCGCCCCCGCTTCGAGGGCCAGCGGTCGACCCAGTCCTTGTGGATGTCGTTCATCCTGAGGCTGACCCAGAACTTCATTCCCAGCTCTCGGGTCCGGGCCGACCAGATCTCCAAGGGGTCTGTCCCCTGTTCCAGGAGGCCCAGGACGTTGTGGGCCAAGCGCCGGAAGTTGGGATTCTCGAACTCGGTCATTCCGCGGCCGTAAACTTCCCCTACCTGGGTGTCATAGAGCACGTAGGTTCCGTAGGAGGCGCACTGGATGAAGACATCCACCTGGGTCCCTTCCAGTTCGTTGACCACGCGGCAGACCTGATCGGGTGTGATGGGAGGGCCGTTCGCGTACAGGGCCCCGCTCCCCCCGTCGCTGTTGAGGTACAGGCGAGCCGTCTTCCGGGACGGCAACTCCGATTCCTCTGAATCGATCGGGTTCCGCTCGGGTTCGGCGCCTCCGCAGCTTCCGAGAAGGAGCAGAGCCAACAGCCCCCAATCCGCCACCTTTCCGTCCACCAGTCTCATTTCCACCTCACCTGCGCCGCCGGACCCTTCACCTCTTCAATCCCGGTAATCGATGATCAGTTCGACGCCCTGGACCCGGATGGGTGCCTGACGAGAAGCCGGCCGGTTCCGGAGGTTCAGGGACAGCAGGTTCTTTCCCTGCTTCGGCGTCACGCCCTCGAAACGGAGGGCGCCCCGCTCGAACCTCCCCCGCAAACCCCGGCCGTTCAATCGAACTCTCAGATCGTCGTCCCAACGATCGTATCCCTCCATCGAAACCAGCAGGGAGGTGGATTCCAGAGCCCCCTCCTCACGCGCCGCCGCCACGTCGTCCCCTACCAGGAATCGAAATTCCCGGGTGTCGCCCCGAATCATCTCCGTGGGAAGTTGCATCTCCCCTCCCGCCTCCGGCGTCAAACCTCCCATCTCGCGGGTCACGTAGTAGTGCTTGTCCTTGCGGGCAATCAGGGACGGGTTCCCGATCTCCCTCAGCGCCTGGAGTTCTTCGGGACTGAACAATACGCCCGGTTTGCCCTTCCCGGTGGCGTGACAGTCGTAGTTGAACAGATGCAGGCTCTTCACGCCGGACTGCCAGGCGGCGGCCGCCGCCGCCCGCAGCATCTCGATGGAGGCCCGGCCGGTCTTGGTCCCGGTGTAATCTCGCACGTAGAGGTCGGGCAAGCCCCCGGAGATCTCGACGCCGGTCCCCCGGGTCAACTCGACGAAAGGAGTCAGGTCCGCCGAGATGTCCAGGTAGCCTCGGGTCGCCGGCGCGACCAGGTCCACCCACCCTTCCCGGATCCAGGTGGGGACGTCCAACCCGATCTTCCGGTTGAGTCCCAGGGAAGGGAGGACCCGCGCCAGGAGCGTCAGCTTGCGCCCCTTGTCCCGGCCGATCTCGTCCAGCCGGGCGCGGACCTGACGCACGAAATCGTTCATCAAGGGCAGGCCATGGGCTTCCTCCCCCTTCTTGAAGAAATAGGGGTGGCTCAGGAAATCCATTTCGAAGCCGTCCACGTCATAGTCGGCGCACACTTCCGCGATGATGGCCAGCTTCCGGGTCCGCACTTCTTCCAAGGCGTAGTCCATGGCCCAGGAGTAGCCGTGAGAAGGTTGGGGCGAGCGGTTCGCCTGGTGCAGATAGCGGTCGGGGACGGCGGGTCCGAGCCGCACCTGGGGATTGTCCCGTTCCCACCGGCTCCGGAGGGAGGGCCAGCGCTCCGACCAGTCCTTGTGAATATCGTTCATCCTCAGGCTGGGCCAGAACTGCATCCCCGCCTCATGGCTCCGCTGGCTCCAGATCTCCAATGGGTCCCGGCCCGCATCCAGCAAGGAGTCGACGTTCCGGGCCCAGCGCCGGATTCCGGGATATTTCTCGAAGTCCCGCTCGTGGTCCTCGCTGATGGGCTTGGCATAGACTTCGGCGACCCGGGTGGGATAGAGCATCTGCTCGTCGCTCCACTGGACGCATTGGATGAAGACGTCCACTTGGGTCCCTTCGGCCTCGTTCACTACCCGGCAGAGCTGGTCCGGAGTGATGGGCGGTTCGAAGGCCATCAACGCGCCGTCGCCGCCGTCGCTGTTCAAGAGGAGCCGCAACCGGCCCTGGCGCCGCGTTTCTCCGCCGGGCTCGGAAGAGGACGGCTCTTGGACGGCACAACTCGACGTCACGAGAATCACCACAAGGCTCGGCATCAGGCGGAAAAACATGTCCATCGAAACTCTCCCGGCAGGTGTCCGTCGGGATGAGTATAGGAACGCCACAGCCCGAAGTGTAGTCTCTATGGGACATGCGCCAATTCGTGCTGAGGGACACGAAACTCCATTCCTTCCAGTTTCTTTCTGCGGACGAGCCTGGGAGATCTAGATGAAACACCTTGTGGAACGAATCATCATCCTTGCCGCGACTCTCCTTTGCTCCTGTGCCGGCGGACTCCAGACTCCGATGTCCGAAGCGGGTCCGAGACCCGGCCTGGAGGAGGACCGGGCCCAGTTGGGCCGCATGCGATCCGCCTTCATTCGGGCCATGAACGAAGGAGGAGTGGAGGAATGGATCCAATCCCACCTGGACGTGGGCGTGGCCGTCATGCCCCCGCAGCAACCGACGATTTCGTCGCGGCAGGAGGTGGCCGTCTGGGCCCGGAGGTTCCTGCAGGAGCACCGGATCCATGAATTCGCCTTCACCGGATCCAAGACCGTATCCGGAGACTGGGCCTTCGAAAATGGGGTCTACCTGCTGGAGTCGAGTCCCTCCGGCGGAGGCGGGAAACAGAGCCGGCGGGGCAAGGTGATCTTCATCTGGAAGCGGGGACCCGATGGATGGAAGGGGACGCTCGTCTCCTTCAACTTCGATGGTTATTGGCCCTGAGTTTCCCTTGCCGAGGCAAGGCTGGGTGGAAGCACGGCAGGCGAACACTCCACCCCGATTGGTTCGTGTCGGAAACATGATCCAGTTTCGGAATCGCTGCTGCCCGTGGGCTGGTTGGAGACTCCGGTCACCGATGAAGATTCTCGGCGTATCGTTTCCAATTACTCAATAACAAGAGTAATATTACTCGTTGTGTTGAGTAATTCGGGATACACGCGCCCTCACGCTGCAGAATTACATTCTCGTCTACGCGAACCCCGCCGTTTCCTCCAGATCGTCACCGGGGCTCGCCAAGTCGGCAAGACCACCCTGGTCACACAAGTCGCCGAACGGTGCGGTTTGCCCCATCACTATGCCAGCGCCGATGAGCCGACTTTGCGCGGCCCGGATTGGATCGCCGGACAGTGGGATATTGCGCGGCTCCTCGTTGGCGATGCGAGCGCCGGAGGTGCTCTTCTCGTACTGGACGAAGTGCAGAAGGTCCCCAACTGGGCCGAGGGCGTGAAACGCCTGTGGGATGAAGACACGCGAAGCGGGCGCCGGCTCAAGGTGGTGTTGACCGGTTCGGCACCCCTCCTGATCGGCCGGGGCCTCACCGAGAGTCTGGCCGGACGATTCGAAATACTGCATCTACCGCACTGGGGATTCCCCGAAATGCAGACCGCCTTCGGGTGGTCCTTGGAGGAATACCTGTTCTACGGCGCCTATCCCGGCGCAGCGCCGCTGATCACACATCCGAACCGGTGGTCACGCTATATTCGCGACTCGCTCATCGAAACCACCATCTCCCGGGATGTCCTGTTGCTCTCCCGGGTGGACAAACCCGCCCTGTTGAGACGTTTGTTCAAATTGGGCTGTGCGTATTCGGGCCAGATCCTTTCCTACACCAAGATGCTGGGGCAGCTCCAGGATGCGGGGAACACCACAACCCTCGCTCACTACCTCGATCTGTTGGCGGGTGCCGGCATGCTGACCGGTTTGCAGAAGTATGCGGGCGCTGCAGTGCGCCGAAGAAGCTCCAGCCCGAAGTTGCAGATCCTCAACACGGCCCTGATGACTTCCGGGTGCGGCCTTACGTTGGATCAGGCCCGAGCGGACACCGAGTTTTGGGGAAGACTGGTTGAGTCGGCCGTTGGGACTCATCTGGCGAATGCAACTGCTACCGGGAACTGCCAAGTCTTCTACTGGCGAGATCGCAACCGGGAGGTCGATTTCGTGGTGAGCGCCGGACGGACGCTGACCGCGATTGAGGTCAAGAGTGGTCGCAGCCGCCAGTCACTGCCGGGAATGGCTGCCTTCACCAATGCATTTCAGCCGACACGGCGTTTGTTGATCGGATGGGATGGCATCGGTGTGGAAGAATTCTTGTCCAAACCGGTTGAACACTGGGTGGGTTCAGGATGACGTGCAAATCTGCGTCTGCAGTCTTGTGTTTCTCGTCGGAATTCAGCCGATCATAGCGAGGATAGCCGTATGGCGGAGCGTATATACACCAGAGTCGAAGGAGGTGGACTCGAGGAACTGGAGGAGGAGCGGTTCGCGACTGAGGACGAACTTCAGAGGTTGATTGCCGAACATCCCGAACTGCTGGACGGGGAGCAGATTCGTCCGGGTGATCCCAGACGCTGGATTCTGATCACGCGCGAAAAGGGAATCTCCGAAACCTCTGATGCCGGCACCCGCTGGTCCGTCGATCATTTGATCGTCGATCAGGACGCAGTACCCACATTGATTGAAGTCAAACGAGGCTCGAATCCGGATATCCGGCGCAAGATCATTGGCCAGATGCTCGAATATGCGGCCCACGCCGCGGAAACCTGGACCGCGAACGAGATCCGCCGGACCTTTGAGAAGTCGATTGAGAATAAGAATCGTGAACCCGACGAGGTACTCGGACGACTGCTTAGGTCGGATGGAAAACCGAATTCGAATAAATTCTGGGACAACGTGGCCACAAATCTTGACGCAAAACGCCTGCGGCTCCTGTTCATCGCGGATTCAATTCCTGATCCTCTGGAGCGAGTTGTGGAGTTTCTTAACGAACAGATGCCCCGCATCGAAGTGTTGGCAGTGGAGATCAAACAATTCCGTGGCAAATCGGCGCAGACGTTGGTTCCCAGGGTCCTCGGGAGAATCGCAGGTCCATCCCCAGGTCGCGGCACAGGTCCGCCCCAGAAGCTGACAAGAGAGGCTTTCTTGGAGGCGTTCGAGAACAGCGTGGCCCAAAGTGCTGCAGCAGATATCCTCGACGTGGCCCAGAAATCGGGTGCCATCTTGAACGCAGGAGCGAAGGGTTTCGTTATCCGTATGGGCTGCTCTTTTCGTCAGGAACCGGTTAGTGTCGCTTGGCTTTATCCGCCATCGGTTTCGGGATGGATGGGTTTACGGAACATCTCCTTCGGATCAGCCATTCTCGACAGTGATCTTCCGCAGGCAGTGCGCGTGGTTCTCGAACGATGGGTGGGACAGTTTTCCGCAGACGAGTTCGCCACGGATTCTTCGGGCAAAGGATTCAAAACATGGTCGGTAGACTATGAAGCCGCTGCACCAAACATTGAGGTCTTAGGGAGACGACTCACCGCAGTGCTTGCCGAACTGAGTTCGCTGTAGGGGATTGCCCGACCGGCTACTATTGTGTTGGTTCCGCCCGATCAGGACCACACGTGCAGACCGCTCTGCGGATGGATCCGGATCGGCCATTCCTCAATTCCAGCCTAAAAGCTGCTCCCCCACGAATAGTTGAGGCGGGCGTAGTAGTAGCCGCCGCTCAGGCCCCAAGGGGTGAACTGGCTGTAGGGGAGTCCGAAGATGTCGGCGAAGAGGTCCATCCGCTGGGAGAAGGTGTTGAAGACGTTCTGGCCGCCGAATGCCAAGGTCACGCCTTCGCCCAACCGGATGCTCGCTTCCAGGTCGACGATGTAACGGCCATCCAGAAGTGGCGAGTCGGCGCCGCGGACGAACCGGGCGTCAAAGTGGTCCACCCACGAGCCGTAGTAGTTCAGGCGGCCCAGCAGGCCGACCCGGCCCACCCTCTGGTTGACGGCGGCGTTCCAGCGGATTCGGGGCACGCCCCGCTCCAGACCCAGGACGTCCCCCGGGGTGAGGAGATCCGACTCTTCCGTCAGTTCCGTAAGGGTGTAGTTCATGGCGAAGCTGAACACCGTGTTGCCGCCCAGGCCGGATGGCGTGTACGTCGAAACCAGATCGACTCCCTGGTTCCGGCTCGAGAAATCGTTGATGAAGAACCGGAAGAAGGCCAACGTGCCGGCGGAGGCGATTCCCTCCGAGATCAGCAGCGCCCGTTCGTCCTCGGTGAGGGTGAACGTTTGCGAAAGGGCGAGGCGGTTGGAGAGGTCGACGCGGAAATAGTCGGCCGTCAGCGTGAACGGTCCGTTGTCGATGACCAGCCCGGCCGTGGTGTTGACCGACGTCTCGGGCTCCAGAGGCTTACCCCCCTTCAGCTCCGCCGCCAGGAAGGTGGAGGGGACGTTGGCGCTGTCCACCAGTTGCAGAGTCTCCGGGTCGATGGTGGTCTGCACGTTGAGCGTGTTCTGCTGGCCGGGCGTCGGCGCGCGGAACCCGGTGCTGACGCCGCCCCGCACCGAAACCGTGTCGCTCAGCCCGAAACGGGCCGAAAGCTTGCCGTTGGTCGTGGAGCCGAAGAGGTCGAAGTGCTCGAAGCGGAGCGCGCCGCCCACCAGCCACCGGTCCCCCGGATCCCGGAGTTCCAGGTCTCCGTAGAGCGCCACGTTGCTGCGGTTCCAGGCGCCGGCCGTATAGTCGGGGAATCCTGGAAATCCGTTGGAGCCGGAGACGAAGCCCTGGGCCGCGTACGGTCCCACCTCCCAGGATGGCCGGCCGCCGGCGCCGATCTCGAAACGCTCGTTGCGCGACTCGGTGCCGGCCGCGATGTTGACCATGTCGGTGGCGGCGTAGGAGACGTCGAAATTGAGGTTCAGGTCCTCCTGACGGTAGAGGCCCGGATCGAATTCCGTGGGAGTTTCGGGTCCCAGCGAGGCGTTGACGGTGTTCTTGAAGAAGAAATCCGACTCGTGGGCGCCGTAGCTGGCGCTGGCGTCCCAGTTCAGGCCGTTGGCAAGGACTCCACGGACGCCTCCCACCACCGACATGTCGTTGACCACGCCGCCGAACTGGGGCGTAAAGCCGCCCGGAAACAACTCCCGGAAGGAGAAGCAGTTCGGGTCTGAGGACACCCGTGCCAGGGCTTCCCGGTCGGGCACGTTGCCGGTGATCCTCACGACGGGGCAATTGGCGGACCCGTCGACGACGCCGTCGCGCGCATCCAGCAGGTCGGCGACCATCAGGGTCTCGCCGCCGTCGAGACTGTAGATGTTGGCCCGGTTGTTGGGATTCCGAAAATAGAACCCTTCCGTCACCTTCTTCTCGGCGTAGTTGGTGTGGCCGTAGACCTGTGTGCCGTTGGAGAACAGATGGCCGAAGTTACCGAAGAACTTCACGTCGTCCTCGATGGTCGGGTTGCCCCAGATCTGCGCCGGGTCGGCCACGTGGGTGTTGCCGGCCGCGATGAGGGCCGCCGCGTCGGCGCGTTGCACGCTTCGGTTCGTCGGGTCGGAGTTGCCGTACTCCAGGCTGAGGTTGGCGAAGCCGGTCTCGCCCAGCGGCAGTCCCACGTTGCCGGCGATGGTGTAGGAATCGCCGTCCCCCGCGTGGTAGGTGCCGGTGTTGAACTCCACGCTGCCGCCGTCGCGGGCGTCCTTGAGGAGGAAGTTGATGACGCCGGCGATGGCGTCCGATCCGTACTGGGCCGACGCGCCGTCCCGCAGCACCTCCACCTGGCGCAGTGCGATGGAGGGAATCGTCGAAATGTCCGGACCCTGCGCGCCGTCCGTCACGCCGGCGAACCAGGCGATGACCGACGAGCGGTGGCGGCGTTTGCCGTTCACCAGCACCAGCGTGTGATCGTGCGCCAGGTTTCTCAGGCTGGCCGGGCGCACCAGGGTGGCCGCGTCACTGATGGGATGGGTGGCGACGTTGAAGGAAGGGACCAGTGTGCGCAACTGGTAGTCGAGGGTGGTCGAGCCTTGGCTGATGACGTCCTCCAACGGGATGGCGTCGATGGGGACCGGAGATTCGGTCACCGACCGGGGCCGGGCCCGGCTCCCGACGACCACGAGCTCCGTTTCCAGGAGGGCCTGTAGGGTGATGGCGACCATGCCCTCCGATTGGTCCACGAAGCCTTCGTCGACCTGAAAATTCTCCGCCGAAACGATGACCCAGTGCGGCCCGGAGCCGAGACCGCAAAAAGTGGCGACGCCGGCGTTGCCGGTCCTCTCCTCCCGTTCCCCGATGGAGACCGTGGCGCCCTGGATCGAGGCGGACGAAGGGTCCAGGACCCGAACCTCGAGGCATCGTTCGTCCTGCCTACCGGTCTGTTGCCCGAAAGCCGGCAACGTCACGAGGAGCACCAACAGACTCGACAAACCGGCAAGACGGCCCATGGGACTGGCTTTCATTGTCAGTTCTCCTCAATTTCCATGAACGCAAAGCTCCCCGAAACTACGAGGCCGCAGTTCGAAACATTGTCGCTCTGGGTGGAAATAACTGGACCTGACAAAGCGAGGTGCAATTGGTAGCGGGGGGGGGATTCGAACCCCCGACCTTTGGGTTATGAGCCCAACGAGCTACCAGACTGCTCCACCCCGCAACAGAGACGGCAAATGCTAGTGGACGGTGGGAGAGCTTGTCAAGCTCCCCGTCGCTTGGGTCATGAGCCGATCGTTTTGGCTACTGCTCTCCGCCGCCCTCCGAGGGAGCCTCTTCTTCGGCATCCTTGGCGCACCGGAATCCCGTGCCGTATTGAGCCTTGGCCGGGTATCCGCTACGGGTCGTCAGAGACATGCTGACTCCCTTGAAGGCGTAGGATGCGCCTCTCAACGCGTAAAGTCTAAACCGTGACTTGAATGCATCGTTGTTGCGGGCTTTGCTCCTAGGGTACGGCCGGAGCCGGTCGCTGGTCCACTCCTGCACGTTGCCCATCATGTCGTAGGCGCCGTAGCCGCTCTTGTCCGTCTCGAAAGTGCCGACGTCGACCGGCCGGTTGTAGCTCATGTCGTTGGTATTGGACTTGCTCGGGTCGTAGACGTCTCCCCACGGAAACCGGAAGTTCTCCGGACCGCGGGCGGCCCGTTCCCACTCCGCCTCGGTGGGAAGCCGCTTTCCGGCCCACTCGCAGTAGGCCTTGGCATCGTCCAGGGTCAGATTGGCGACGGGAACGTCCTCCTTTCCTATGGAGTACAAGGGTCGCCAGTTGCTTTCGACCTTGGTTCCGCTCTCGGTCAGGAACTTGATCCACTGGCCGTTGGTGACCTCATAGACGTCGATGTAGTAGGGCTTGTCCATGGTCACCTTGTGAGCCGGCGTTTCCAGGCCCTGCGAATTCGCCGGGACGCTGTCGGTCCCCATCATGAACTCCCCGGCGGGGATCAGGACCATGTCTCCCGGTTTGGGCTTGGGCGGGGGTAGGTCGACCGGAGCCTCAGGCTCCGGCGGCGGCGGCTCCGAGCAACTGAACCAGGCCAGTGATCCCATCAGGACAGCAGCGCAGCATAGAATTCTGGGTGTCATGATGCTCCATTTATAGCACCCGCTTCGCCAATAAGATAGGTGCCGTCCGTTGGACCAGGAGTTGTTGCCGCTACCGTCCGAAGGTCGTCCGAGCCCAGGACAGAGCCTCTTCCCGAGCGGTCAGAATCCCCTCCAGTTGCAGGTCTTCGGCTTGCTTCAGGATCTCCGAGAACAGGGGACCCGGCTCCAATCCCAGCGCGATCAGATCGTGTCCGTTGATGAGCGGCGGGGGAGCCAGCGCCTCCTGATCCAGTTCGCTCAGTTTTTCCCGGCAGAAGTCGTAGTTGGAAAGATCGCCGTGGCTGGCCAGGCAGTCCAGGCGATGCAGCTCCAGGTGTTCGTCGAACCCCTCCGTGCGAAGAAAGCGGCGAAGCGTGCTCTCCCGCATCTGCCGGACGTGCATGAAGCGGAGGTGATCCTGGACCAGACGGACCACCCTCTGGATCCGGGCCCCCGGGAGCTTGAGGCGGCGGCAGATTTCCCCGGCCATCCGAGCCCCCAATTCGGCGTGGCCGTCGAACCGGATCCGGTCCCCAAAGGCGAAGGTGCCGGGCTTGCCCACGTCGTGAAGCAGCACTGCCATAGCCAGGGTCGGGCTCAAGTTCCGAGCCAGGGAGAACATGAGCCGCGTGTGCTGAAAGACATCCCCTTCCGGATGGAACGCCGGCGGCTGCATCACGCCGTGCATGTCGAAGACCTCCGGCAGCACCTCCTCCAGCACGCCCGAGTCGGATAGCAGCGACAGGCCCCGGGCCGGTGCGCGACCGCAGAGAATCTTCAGCAGCTCGTCCCGGATCCTCTCGCGGCTGATCTGGGAGAGCCGATGAGCGTAGCGGGTCACGCCTTCGCAGGTGGGGCCGTCGATCCGGAAGCCGAGCTGGCAGGCGAACCGGATCGCCCTGAGCACCCGGAGCTTGTCCTCTCCGAACGTCACCAGGGGATCCCGGACGGTCCGGATCAGGCCCCGGTCCAAGTCCTTCCGTCCATTGGTGTAGTCGATGACCTTCCCGGTGACCGGGTCCAGGAAGAGG
Organism: Acidobacteriota bacterium; assembly: GCA_965116695.1. Taxonomy (GTDB): domain Bacteria; phylum Acidobacteriota; class UBA6911; order RPQK01; family JAJDTT01; genus JAJDTT01. Next base: position 2,940,379 of record OZ220706.1, on the reverse strand, counting down.
GCATTGACGGTGAAGTCCCTGCGCAGGGCGTCCTGCCGGGCATCGGTGAAGCGGACCTGCTCCGGATGTCTTCCGTCCTTGTAGCCGGACTCGGACCGGAAGGTGGCGATCTCGTAATTGGTGCCGCCGACCACCGCCACGATGACGCCGAATTCGCGCCCCACTCCGACGGTCCTGGGAAACAGTTTCTCCACGACGTCGGGAGGAGCCGCGGTAGCAATGTCGATCTCGTCGATGTGGTGGTTCAGGAGAAGGTCCCGGACGGCGCCTCCGGCGAAATAGGTTTGAAAGCCTTGCGCGGCCAGAATGTTGTGGATGTGGAGGGCGCCTTCCCGAAGACGCGCCTCGATTCGTTCCAGCACTCGCCGCCCCTTCGGTTCGATTTCGGGATGGAAGGATCGGGTCTCCGCGTCAGGTTCGGATCGTGGCCCGGCCCGGACTTATTGTGACAGCTTTGATGCCGTACGGCATGGTGAAGGGCTTGCGGGGATCGTCGGAGAGCTGAGTCGCCTCGATGAGGCGGTCCATGAGGGAGTCCAGCAGCATGGGGGGAAAGGGGACCCCATCCAGATTCAATCCCACCAGGCGGTACTGTCCGCGTCCATCCTCCACCTCCAGGACTCCGTCCACTTCCACCTGGTGGCGCCCGCCGAGGAGCGCTGCCAGGAGGCCCGCTTCGGGAGCCTTCCGGCTCGAGACGATCTTGCTGAGGTCGACGTCGGCCCGAACCAGCAGACGATCCTGGCGGAAGACCACCCTCACCGATTCGACCCCCTGGGGATCGTATTTGCGCAAGCGGAAGGCCAGAAACGCGTTGAGGTCGTCTTCGCTGAGGACGTAGGTTTCGGGAGGGGACTCGGGAGACTGGGATTGCGTCTCCAACTGTTGGAAGAGCCGCTCCACCCGGGCGGCCGCCTCTTCCGATTCCCCGAAGGCGCCTCCCCAGCCACCGGCAACGAACAAGGCCGCGAGTACGAACCCGGCGGCTCCGCGAAGAGTCCCGGCGAATCGTTTCATGACGGGACGTTCCCGTGATTGGAGACGGCCTCGGCCGCCGGAAATTCCGAGGGAATCGATTCGAAGGTCTCCCGTTCGGCGCCGTCCAGCGCGGCTGCCACCAACTCGTCCACGTCCAGTGCGGTCTCGATTTCCTCGATCGCGGCCGCCCGCGCGCGAGTCTCGGGGTGTTTGGGAACGAAAAGGGAACAGCAGTCCATGTCGGGCAATATGGAGACGGGAAAGGTCCCGATCCGCCTGGCCGTCTGTATGATCTCCTCCTTGTCGTCTCCCACCAGCGGACGGAGCACCGGCATGCCAACGGTACTGGAAATCACTGACAGGTTCGCCAGCGTCTGGGACGCCACCTGGCCGATGCTGTCTCCGGTCACCAGGGCCAGCGCGCCCTCCTTGAGAGCCAGCCTTTCGGCGATCCTCAGCATGAATCGACGGTAGAAGACCACCCGGGTCTCCGGCGGAGTCAGGGCGACGATCTGCCGCTGGGTGTGGGCGAACGGCACTCGATATAGGACGGACTCGAACTGGAATTCGTTCAACATCCTCACCAGGCGCCGGACTTTCTCCTGCGATTCCAGGTTGGTGAAGGGATAGCTGTGAAAATGGACGAAGATCACCGGGCAGCCCCGCTTCATGATCTTGTACGCCGCCACCGGTGAATCGATCCCGCCTGAGAGAAGCGCGACGACCCGGCCCGAAGTAGTGACGGGAAGGCCCCGGGCGCCCGGCAGCCGGGTGAAGTAGAGGAAGGCGTACCGTTCCACGATGTCGACGTGGCAGGTCAGATCCGGAGCGGTGAGGTTCACCCCTTTTCCCGAACGCTCCACCACGTGGGATCCCAGCAGACGGTTCAGCTCGGGTGAGGTCAACGGATAGCTCTTCTGAGCGCGCCGCGCCTCGATCTTGAAGGTGCCGAATTCCCGGTCCCGGACCAGCGTCCAGAGATTCCGCTCCAGGTCCTCCAGCGCTTGGCCCGAGAGCCACGCGGGCGCACAGGACGCCAGCCCGAAAACCTTCTGCAGGCGTTGTCCGATCCGCTCGTGAGGGGCATCTTCCGGCACCTCGACCAGAATCCGCCCGGAGATTCGCCGGACCGACTTGTACGGATACTGCGCCAGAGCCTTGCGGATATTTTCACAGAGGCGCCTCTCGAAGAAGGCGCGATTCCCCTTCTTGAGGCCGACCTCATGATAATGACAGAGAAAAAACCGGCGCACCGGACCAGTATAGCCGCAGGACAAAAGCGAGGAGCGCCGGAGGAGCGGCGTGTTTCACGCGCCGACAGGAGCAGCGTGTTTTACGCGCCGACAGGAGCGGCGTGTTTCACGCGCCGATTGGATCGGCGTGTTTTACGCGCCGATTGGACCGGCGTCTTTCAGGCGCCGCCCCCCAACCCGGCGCCGCCAACCACCGTGCGGTAGAATCACCGCATGAATCGACGCAACTGTCTTCTTGGTTTTCTGGGAATCGGCCTCTTCTCCGGCCGCGCTTCCTCTGCTGCTCACCACAAGCCGATCCAGCTTCACGTGGACCTGGAAGTGGATTCGGCCCGGGAAGGAGAGATGGTGGAGAACTTCCACAAGATCTTCCGGCCGGCCATCAGCACCCAGCCCGGCTTCGTGGAGGTCCGCCTGATGAAGCTGCGGCAGGCCCTGGCGGGTCCGGCTCCGGGCAACTTCACGTACCGGCTCCTCATCAGTTTCAAGACCGAGGAGCAGCGCCAGACCTGGGTGGCCACGGACGAGCACCAGCGGGTCTGGCCCACCATCGAGAAGACGCTCACCGGCTCCAAGTACGGCGTCCTGCTCTACGACGTGGTCTGACGCTTTCTTCGAGCCGTCAGGTGACGATGTTGCGCGGACGCCCCTCCAGGAAGGCGATCACGTTGTCCACGACCCCCTGATTGAGAAGGTCGTAGCCTTCCGGCGTCTGGTCCGCGCTGTGCGGGGTCAGAACCACCTGTTCGCAGTCCAACAACGGGTCGTTCGCAGGCAGCGGCTCGGTGTCGTACACGTCCAGGCCGGCGCCCCCCAGATGTCCCGAGTCGAGGGATTCCACCAGGGCGGCCGTGTCGACGATGGCTCCCCGGGCCGTGTTCACCAGCAGGCTCCCCGGTTTCATCAGCGACAGCTCCCGGGCGCCGATCAGATGCCGGCTCTCCGGCGTCAGCTTGAGGTGGATCGTCACCACGTCCGACACCTTCAACAACTCGTCCAGGTCCAAAAAGCGCACCCCCAGCTTTCGCTCCCGCTCGGCGGACGGATGGAACGTCCAGGCGACCACGTCCATTCCCAGCGCCCGGCAGAGCTCGATCATCTTGACGCCGATGGCGCCGGTCCCGATGACGCCGGCGGTCTTGCCCCGCAGGTAGACGTTGTTCATCCCGATCCACCGGCCCGCCCGCAGCTCGGCGGTCTGGTAGGAGACCCGCTTGGAGGCGGCCAGCATCAGAGCCAGCGCATGCTCGGCCACCACCGCAGCCGTCATCCCGGGAATGTTCGAGACGATGATGTTTCGCTTCCGAGCCGTCTCCAGATCGATGGAATCGGTGCCGATCCCGCACACCGTGATGAAGCGAAGGCGTGGAAGTTGCTCCAACAGGTGGCCCGGCCATTTGACCGCGCCGCGGGAGTTGATCATGGCCTGTGCGTCCCGGACCCGTCTCAGTTTCTCGGCGTCGCCGTCGGGCCGGGTGGAGTAGAGGACCACCTCTCCGTAAGGGCGCAGGCGCTCCAGGTGCGGTGATCCGGCCAGTTGCACCGGGTGGTCGCCGGGAACCACGATCAACGGTTGCTTTGCCATTGGAGTCGTACCTCTCTGTTGGATGGTGTTAGGATCGGGGCCGGTTTCTTCTTGCTGAACGCCGACCGGAACAGCGTTCACAGTAGTACTTCGGGCCGGGATACGGCAAGGTCCACCTGGCCGAGACCCGTGAAATGATCAGGCGCCGTGATTTCCTCCGGAAGACCGCAGCAGCGGGGATCGTGGCCCTGAGCGGGAAGTTGGTTCCAGGCGCCGCCGGCTCCGCAAGAGGCGAACCGGGAACCGACGTTCCCGTCTCCCTTTCCTACGAGATTCCCCACACCCGAACCACGACTCCCATCCCAGGGGCCAGGATCTATCCCATGTCCAGCCCCTTCAGCCGGACCGACACCCGAACCGGACTGACCCGGGACGGCCGCGTCTACGCCGCGGGAAGCGGCTACCTGTGGGCGTCTCGCGACCGGGGCAGGACCTGGGCCATGCGCAAGCTTCCGGTGGGCACCGGCGGCGGGTTCGGTGTCCTGAACAATGACGTCTTCATCCTGATCCACGACGCGCCGGACCACTCGGTGACCTACGTCCAGCGCTCCACCGACTACGGCGAGACCTGGAGCGAGCCGTTTCCCTTGGACGTGAGCCCCTACACCTTCAGCGGCTCCGGTTGGACCGACGTCTACCAGCACCCGGACGGGACCGCCATGATCACCGTGACGCTCCGCCACCGCGGCGGGGCCGGCGAATGGGACAACCCCCAGGTTCGCGGTTTCCACGATCACATCTTCCGCTCCCGGGACGGGGGCCGGAGCTGGGGCGACCGGACCCTGATCCTGCCCTACTCGGCCGAAACCACGTTGATGGCGGTCAAGGACTCGAACCGGATGTTGGCCTACATCCGGGCCCAGAGGCCCATGTTGCCCGAAGACCCACCCGACTTCCGGGAGAAGACCGGGGCTACCCCCACCGAGCAGTGGGTTCTGAAAAACGGGGTCATCGCCGAGTCTTCCGACGCCGGCCAGACCTGGGTCAACCCCAGGCTGTTCGACCTGCGGGGCAGCATCCCCGGCGAATTCGTCCAGGTTCCCGACGGAAGGATCGCGGCCATCTGGTTGCAGCGCTACCCCTACGAGCTGGCCGAGATCCGGACCCGCATCAGCTCGGACGGAGGCCGGACCTGGGGCACGACCACCTACTCGCTCATGCACGGCCACGGCTACCCGGACAGCGTCGTCTACCCCGACGGCACCATCGTGACCGTCTGCGAGAATACGGACTTGAATCACCGGGGCCGGGTGTTGGGAAGTCGCACCATGGCGGCGCTCCACTGGCGCCTCCCCGACGGAAGGGAGACTTCCTAGTCCCCCACCGGGAGCGGCGGCTTTCTTGCCGCCGCTCTCCGGAGGAACAACACGCGAAACGAGTTGCGGGAGCCTCGAAATTCGCCTTTATCAGGGAGTCAACATGCACCGATTCCACATAATCCACTTTCTGTGGACACTAATTTTGAGCTTCGGCTGCAGTCCGTCGACGCGCCCCGCAGGCGAGACCCGGGACGGGCCAATCCCTCCCGCCTCCTTCACCCCCAACGGAGAAATCCGAATCACCCGGGACCACCAGGAAATCGGCACCCTCCCCGCCGAATTCATCCCCCTCGACTATCCCGGCATGCCGTGGCGGGGCGACCCCGGAATCGGGATGACCGGGGACGGACGTATCTACATCTCCCTCTATGCCCGGGTTTTCCTCTCCCGCGACGGTGGAAAGACTTGGGAGAGCCGCTCCATCGACGTCGGTTCCTTGGACCCGCCCATGCGGGCCAAGAACTACGACTCCTTCGGCGTGCTGCGGGACGGCACCCTGCTCTGGGCCTACCGCGCCGACGATCCGCCCACCGACTTCCTGCTGCGCAGCACCGACGGGGGCGAGTCGTGGCACTCGTGGAGCAGCTTGGAGAACCTGTCCCCCTTCATCCGGGCGGGGGGAAACCAGAACTGCCTGCTGGAGCTTCGGGACGGAACGCTTCTGTGGCCCACCATCATGGCCGCCCAGCACTCCTATGACCACAATGAGGACGCCTCGAAGCCGCCGCCCACCACCTACGTCTTCCGTTCCACCGACGGCGGCAAGAGCTGGGAGGAGAAGCACGCCTTGCAGCAGTGGGGCACCGAGACCAATCTGCTGGAACTTCACGACGGCCGCCTCCTGGCAGCCATCCGTTACCAGCGCGTATACCAGGCTCCTGCCCCGGAGAACGAGCCGCTGTCCCTGATCGAGGATCACGCCCGGCGGGAGATACAGAAAGCCACCGTGGGAAAACGGGTCTTCCTGTCCGATTCCGCGGACGGCGGCAGGAGCTGGCAGAACTTTCGCCCCGTCTGGCGCCAAAAGGACGGACCCATGGATCTGGAGTTCGGTCAGGCCCACGGGCACCTGGTCCAACTTTCGGACGGGACGGTGGTCCTGGTGGTGGAAGACCGCTACCCCTACCCGGAAGGGGACGTCAGGGCCCGGATCAGCCGGGACGGGGGTCAGACCTGGCGGCCCGAGGTCTACCATCTGAGCCCGGGGCACGGCTACGGCGCCAGCGTCGTCCTGGAGGACGACACCATCGTGACCGCCGTGGGAAACACGCCCCTGGACGAGCGGGGGCGGCCCGCCGGGGGATACACGGCCCAAGTCGTCCGCTGGCGTTTGCCCAACTGAAACCGGCGGCCAGCGTGGCCGATCCCGCGGACTCCTATCTGAAACGGATCGAGTAGAGGTCCGCGTCCTTGAGGACGAAGCGCAGGCGGACCGGTTGCCCCGCCAGGGAGGAGACGTCCTGTCCGTTCTTCCAGGCGGCGGCGCGTTCGATCTCGTCCCCCACGATCTCCATCGAGTCCTCCAGCGCGTAGCCGGCGATGGGCTCGCCGGTGGCCGACTGGATCTCCACGCGGACGCTGCCGGCGGCGGACGTGGAGGTGTTGAGCACCAGTTCCTTGCCCGAGAAGGTGAGCGCGCGCGTCACAATCTCGCCGCCGTCATAAGGAGCGTTGACCGACGCGAACCCGTCCACTCTCAGGACGTATCGCCGAATGTGCCAGTGGCGGGTACCGGTCTCCCGGGAGACGTACATGGAGATCTCCCGCGTCCCGGTGGGCACCACGCCGCGAAGGGCGAAGGTGGTGCGCGTGATCCAGTTCCGCGCTCCCGGGCCGGGCCGAATGAAACCCTCTCGGAAGGTCGTGTCGTAACGGTTGCCGGGTCCGCGAGTGGTCATGAGGACCGTCTCGGAGGAGTCCATCCACCTCCCCTCCGGTACCCCCGCCGCCCGAGCCTCCTCGTCGGTCAGCACTTGGCGGCCCACCATGAGCCGGGCCGGAAACGCGAGATAGATCTGGGGCGCCCGGTAATAGGGCAGCGTCAGGTTGATGTAGAGGTGGTTCTCGGGAATGGTCCCGCCGTTTCCGTACGTCATGGGCTGGAATTTGGACCACTCGAACAGGTTGGGTGCCGTGAGCCGGGCGATGGCCCGCCGGCCCACCGATCGATTGGGGGAGGTGAAGTAACGCGAGTAGATGACGTAGTGCTGCTCGGTCTCAGACCAGAAAAAGGAAAAGTCGCCGTCCAGTGTTCCGTACAGGTTGTTCCGGAACAGCGGCTTGTCTCCAAGTCTCTCCCAGGCCTTCCCATCCTTGGACACCCAGGGGATGACGTCGGTGGGGCTTCCCTGCCACATGCCCTGCTCGTTCACCGTGAGCCGACTGGCGAGCTCCTCTTCAGTGGGGTTCGCCCGGTGTCCCTCGTTCAAGGTGAGCGCAACGAGGCGCTGGCCGGCAGGTACGCCCGGCCGGGCGTCGAGATAGACCCTGGCGGCAGGTTCCTCCAGGTGGTCGTAGAGATACTCGCCGCCGGCCGTTCCCACCAGGTTGTTCCGCCGGCTCCCGTCGGCTTCGATGAGGCCCAGCGCCGGCTTGGTCCAGTGGATCCCGTCCCGGCTCTCGGCATAGCAGAGCTTGTTGGACCCGTGGTAGTACATGAGGTACTTGCCCTGGTGCAGGATCACCGTCTGACCGAAACCGAGTTCCCCTTCCCAGGGTCGGTCTCCCCGGATCACCGTCTCCGCAGGCCTGGGGTGATGGAGCTTGAGGCGAGCGCCCTCCAGGCGATCGATGAGGTGATGGTCGACGAACAACTCCAGCCGGTCACCCATCTCGACCAGGACCGGACGGTTCAAGAGGCCGGAAGTGCCGGCGGCGGTTCCTTGGGCCGTCAGGAATACGAATGAGGACAAGTGAAGGAAGAAAAGTCGGAATCGCATCATTTGGGGTTTCTCTGGAAGAGAATTCGGCTCATGATACTGGAAGCCATGCGGAAGACAACACCGAGAATCCCCATTCCCCTGTTTTTGGCAACGGCCGGTTTCCTCTCTTGCGAGGCGCCGCGAAACGAAGAACCCTCCCCCGCCATTCAATTCTCCGAACATCTGATCATGGAGGGGTACACCTATCCCTTCGGAATCGCGGCCGCCGACCTGGACGGCGACGGCGACCTGGATCTGACCAGCGCCGACGCACTCCCCCACAACGACCTGTACTGGTTCGAAAACGACGGGACGGGAGAGTTCACCCGCCGTTTCATCCAGCAGGACGATCCCGAGCGTCTTGAGCGCCACGCCGTGGGTGACGTCAACGGCGACGGACATCCGGACGTGGTGATCGTGAAGAACCTGCACGGAGACCTGCTCTGGTTCGAGAACAACGGCAATCCGGGGGACGGACAACTTTGGAAACGGCGGAACATCGCCAAGGGGACGCTGCCGGGCGCCTATGACGTGGCCCTGGCCGATCTGGACGCCGACGGCGATCTGGACGTGGCGGGCTCTTCCTGGTGGTTGGGTTACCAGTTCGCCTGGTTCGAAAACCCGGGGAACCCGGGGGACCCGGCGGTCGAAACCTGGGAGCAGCATCTGATCGAAGGCGATCTTCGGGAGACCACCGCCATCCGGACCGCGGATTTCGACGGCGACGGCGACCGGGATCTGCTGGCTACCGCCGCTCCCGAGGAGATCGTTCGAATCAACACCGCCGAAGCGGGCGACGCCCTCGTCGTCTGGTACGAGAACAGCGGCCGGCCGTCGTCCGGACCCTGGACCAGGCACCTGATCGCCGAAGCTCCCCGGGCCCTTCACGGACAACCGGTGGACATGGATCTGGACGGCGACCTGGACGTGGTCATGGCTGCCGGCCGGGAGCTCACGCCGGGGCAATCGACCCACTCGGTCCTCTGGTACGAGAACTTCGGCAACCCGGCGGCGGGTCCGTGGCCGGTCCACGTCATCCGGGAGCCCTACGAGAATGCGTTCGAGGCGGATGCCGCGGACCTGGACGGCGATGGAGACGTGGACGTGGTGGCCACCGGTTGGGGCGCTCCGGGCCGTGTCGCCTGGTTCGAGAACGGGGGAGATCCCAAGGGCAAGTGGACCATGCACTTGTTGAAGGACGACTGGCACCGGGCCAACCAGGTCATCATCGCCGACCTGGACGGAGATGCAGATCCGGACGTCGCCGCCGTGGCGGAACGGGGCACGCTGGAATTCCGGTGGTGGAGAAATCAAGGAAGGCAGCCGTGAGGATCGTGCAAAGAGGCGTCCTGGCCGAGAGCGAGGCCGGAACCCGTCGTGCCGTGACCACCTTTCCGGCGCTTGCCGTCCTGGCGAACGGCGGCCTCCTGGCCACCTGCCGCGCCGGTTCCAGCAAGGACGGCGCCGACGAGTGTGCCGAGCTCTATCGTTGGGACGGGGAGACAAGGCGTTGGAGCGCCCCGAGCCGTCCCTGGACGGCTCCCGCCGTGGATGGAGTGCGGGGAACCCTCAAGATCAGCTACCTCACCGAGACGGCGCCGGGGCGTCTTCTGGCCGCCGGAATGTGGGTGGATCGCCAGACTTATCCGGGCCAGGGTCTGTTCAATGCGGAGACCGAAGGCTGCCTCCCCATGGCGGTGGTCCTGGCCGAGTCGGACGACGAGGGGAGGACGTGGTCGCCCTGGCGTGTCGTTCCCATGCCGGAAGAGATCGGTCCGCCCAGTCTCACCAGTCCCGTCTTTCGCCTCGCCGACGGCACCCTGGGGATGAGCATCGAGACCAACAAGCACTACGACGACCGGTCCAAGTGGTACCAGAAGGTGGTCCTCTTCCACTCCCGGGACGGAGGTCTGAACTGGGGAAATCCGGTCGTCGCCGGGGAAGATCCGAGCGGACGCATCTTCAACTGGGACCAACGGGTCGGGGTGGCGCCCGACGGCCGCGTCGCGGCCTTCCTCTGGACCTACGACACCGAAACCAAAAAATATCTGAACGTCCACCGCCGCCTCAGCGCCGACGGCGGCCGCACCTGGTCCCGCGCCCAGGATCTGGGTTTCCCCGACCAGGCGGCCCATCCGGCCATGCTCCCCGACGGAAGGGTGGTGTTGGCCTGGGTGGACCGGTACGGGACCCACTCGATCCGGGCGCGGCTGGCCGGGAGCGTCGATGCGGATTTCGATCCGGCCACCGAGGTGGTTCTCTACACGCACGGCCCGTCAGGGTCGCAGGACTCGCCGGAGGATGAGACCGGGGAGCTGCTCTCGGAGATGTCCCTGTGGAGTTTCGGATTGCCGTTCGCCGAAACCCTGCCCGACGGCACGGTGATGGTGGCCTACTACGCCGGCGACGCCGACTCCATGAGCTGCTATTGGTCCCGGTTGGATCCGGATGCCTGAAGTCGGCGGCGAAACGCCGGAAATCCTCATCGAGATGGACGTCGGGGTTCCGGTCCGGGACGGCGTCGTCCTTCGCGCCAATGTCTTTCGGCCCGATGTTCCCTCTCCCTGTCCCGGTCTGCTGATGCGGACCCCCTATGGAAAGCCGGAGAGCGGGTTGGAGCCCCTCGTGCGGGCCGGCTACGCGGTGGTCGCCCAGGACAGCCGGGGCCGCTACGCCTCCGATGGGGAGTACGTTCCGTTCACGGTGGAGCGGACACAGGACGGGGAGGACGGGTACGATAGCGTGGAGTGGCTGGCCTCGCAGCCGTACTGCAACGGCAAGGTGGGCACCTTCGGAGTCTCCTACAACGGCTGGATGCAGTGGTCGCTGGCCCGGCTCCGGCCACCTCACCTGGTGGCCATGTGCGCCAATTCCATCCCCCTGGAGATCACCGACCTGGACTGGTGGGGCTCCTTCCGTCCGGGCCGGCGGGTCAAATGGTGGATCACCAACATCGCCCCGGACCTCCGCCGCCGGCACGGTCTGCCTCCGCCCCACACACCGGAGCAGGCCGAGGAGATCTGGGACGAGCAGGAGCAGATGCGTTGGATCTGGTTCCTCCCCTGGATGGATCTTCCCGGGTACCTTCCACCGGGGCTTACGGAATATGCTCGGGACTGGTTGCAAAATCCGGCCCGCCGCTGCTGGCGGTTCGACCGGATCCACCGGGATGTGGAGGTCCCCAACCTGGACTTCAGCGGCTGGTACGACCACTGCAACGGTTCCATGAGGCACCTTCAACTGATGCAGAAGCACGCCCGTACGGCGGTGGCGCGCCAACAGACCCGGCTCGTCATCGGACCCTGGAACCATAAGCACCTCGGAGAACGAGCCCTCGGCTCCATGGACTACGGACCCGAAGCCCAGGTCGACCTGATCCAGGTGATGATTCGCTGGTTCGACCATTGGCTCAAGGGAGACGGAGAGGGCCTGCGGCGGAATCCGCCGGTGCGGTACTTCGTCATGGGTTCGCAGGTTTGGAAAGGGGCACAGACCTGGCCTCCAGAGGATGGCGTCGGCTGGCGCGAGTTCTATCTGGACAGCGGCGGCGACGCCCACCGCCCGGAAGGCTCAGGGAGACTCTTGACGGCGGCTCCAAAACGGTCCCGTGAAGATGTCTACGACTACGATCCCAAGGATCCGGTCCCGACACTGTGGAGCCGGGAGATGTTCACGCAGCCTGCCGACCGCTCGGTTCTCTCCCATCGCCGGGACGTCCTGAACTACCGGACCGATCCCCTGGAGCAGGAGGTGGAGGTGGCCGGTTATCCCGAAGCCGTCCTCTTCGCCTCGACCTCGGCCCGGGACACGGACTTCTTTGCCCGGCTGGTGGACGAACGTCCCGACGGCCGGGCCCTGGACGTCGGTTACGGCATGGTCCGCGCCCGGCACCGGATCTCCATGGATCGGGAAGACCTGGTGACTCCGGGTGAGATCGTCGAATACCCGATCAGGCTGGGACCGACCGCCTGCCGGTTTCTCAAGGGACATCGAATCCGCTTGGAGATCACCAGCAGCGACTTCCCGAATCATGATCGCAACCACAATACCGGAGAGAACGATCTGGCCGAGACCGAGCTGGTGAAGGCCCGTCAGGTGATCCACCACTCCCGGAGAAACCCTTCCCGGATCGTGCTTCCAGTAGCACGTTGACCGAAAAATTTTCCCGCCAACGCGGCTGATTTGCTATTTATAGCGAAAAATGGCGCCATTTTTCGCTATAAATAGCAAAATTTTCCTGGGAAGGGGGACATTCTTGTCCCCCATTCTTTCTTGCCCAAACGTCAATGGGAGTTCGGCGGTTAGAAACCGCCGCCAACTCGAAGGGCTCGGGACAGACGTGTGGAACGGTGCTTGGTGTTTCCGATAGACTACCCGCCGAACCCAGGCGCCTCCCATGCCGGCTCCGAACCTCGAATTCAGGAAAGTGACCGGTCATTGCGGCGCCGAAGTGCACGGCATCGACCTCTCCCAGCCGCTTGGGGCCGAGGTAGTGGACGTTCTCTCCAACGCACTTGCCGAACACTGCGTCCTCTTCTTCCGGAATCAGTCCATGACTCCGGCCCGGCAGAAGGCGCTGGGTCGCCATTTCGGTGAATTGCACATTCATCCGGCGTGGCCCCGGTTGGTCGACGGCCATCCGGAAGTCATGGAAATCTACGCCGACGAGAACACCCGGAGGATTGCCGGCGAGGACTGGCACTCGGATGTCTCCTGCGACCGGGAGCCGCCTCTGGGGACGATCCTGCAGATGCTGGAGGTGCCGCCGGTGGGGGGCGATACCCTGTTCGCCAACATGTACGCGGCCTACGAGTCACTGTCGGCGCCGATGCGGCGCTGGCTGGACGGAATGACCGCTATCCACGATGGAGAGTATGTCTACCGGGGCCGTTACGACGGCGCCGACGATGAGGGGAAGACCTTCCCCAGATCGGAGCATCCCGTCGTCCGGACCCATCCGGTGAGCGGACGCAAGGCGCTCTTCGTCAACCGCCTCTTCACGACCCGTATCGTTCAGCTCTCGAAGCGGGAGAGCGACGCGGTCCTCGGTTTTTTGGTGGAGCACGCCGCGAGCCCCATGTTCCAGTGCCGGTTCCGCTGGCGTCCCGGATCGGTGGCGTTCTGGGACAACCGCTGCGCCCAGCACTACGCCCTGTGGGACTACTATCCGAACCGGCGCCGCGGGTTGCGCGTCACCATCAAGGGCGATCGGCCGCGTTAACAGTCCGTGGTGAAAGTCCCGCGAAGCACCGAGACCGGGGCTGCGCCCGCCGGACAAGGCGCTCTGAGGGAGCATACCGGGAGTATGTGACCGAGGAGCAACGCAGTCCGCCGGGATGCAGACCCGGTCGAATGCCGCGACGACTTTTGCCACGGGCTGTTAAGGAGGTTCAATACTTGATCCGGAGTTGCACGCCGCAGAGAGTTGCCCCGTCGCGACCCACGTTTGCGTCTTCCGGGAGCGAGACCTCCAGCGTGTTCTCTCCGGTCCTCAGGGGCGGAGCGCTCAGCGCATAGGCGACCGGGTACTTGCACTCGCCATCATGCGGACTCTCCACTGACCCTTTCTCCAAAGACACGCCGTTGAGACGCAGCCGTAGTGGATCGTCTGCCGTGGGTCTTTGCAGCCTCAACTCCAGTCGGATCTCGGCCGGCGCCCCCGCCGGGGCGTTCGGGGCCAACTCATCGGCCACGGCCAGCGTGAACTCATGGGAGGTGCCTCTCTGGACCAAGCGCGGCAGAGGCGTCGGACTGGACACGAACGCGTAGTGTTCGAAGGCTTGGGCGTCGAGTCCGTAGAGCTTGGTCTTTCCCGCCAGTGCCTCCGGCTCGCCGATCTCGTCGAGAGCCGCGTGCCGTTGATCCTTCACCTCTTGGGGACCGAACATGTTCCAGAGGTAGCTTCCGTCGGCTCCGGCTCGGCGCCAATTGGCCGCCAACGCCCTCATCTGTTCCACTATGGAGCCCCTCAACCGGGTTCCCGTGTTGAAGCAGGGATAGACCAGCACGCCGTGCTTCTGAGCCGCCCGGGCGAATTCGGCCACGTCCAGCGAATTCGGAGCGTACCCCCCGCCTGCGATCAGGATGTCCACCAATCCCTCCCGCGCCCACTGCTCCAGGTCCAGGCCGATTCCCCTGGAAAGATGGAAGCTGTCCGGGACCCGAGCGGCCAGGAGCAGGGGACGCCCGCGGCGAGTGGCGATCTCATCCATTGAGCGGCGAATGCGGCGCAGGAAGCCGGTCATGACGGCAACCTCTCCGTCGCCGACCGGCACTCCCCGCATCGATGAGCTGAAGTACACGGGCTGGCGGATGAAGTCCAGCTCGATTCCGTCGATGTCGTATCGTTGGCACACCTCCTCGATGATCTCGAACTTGCGCCGGCGAACCTCCTGGTGGACGAAGTCCTGGGCCGTGACGTACAACTTCCGCTCGGGCAACATCCCGGTCCGGTCCACCAGGAACTGGGGGTGGTTCCTCTTCCAGTGGGTGATCCAGCGGTACCACATGCTGTCGTGCACGTCGTTCATGCGCAACGACGCGAATGCCTCCATCCCGTTGGCGTGGCAGAAGTCCACCACTACTTGCAGGGGACAGTGTCCGGCCTCGATCAGCGATTTGAGATTCGAGATCATGGGACCCATACGCGGGCCCGGATGGGCGTGGGCGGGGCCGAAGACCGGCTGGACCCTGCTGTCGTAGTTGGGCGCGTCCCCCTTGGTGATGGACCAGGCGACGGTATCGACCTGGGTGCCGGCCAGCCGTTGCAAACGAATTCCCAGGAACCCCTCCGGCGTGCTCGAATCCGCGTCGTGCAGGTCGCCGCCGTCGTCATTGAAGATGATGCGCCGTGGCTTGGCGGCGGCCTCTTTGCGTGCTCGAACCACCTCCACCGCGACTACGGTACCCGCTGGGTCGGAGCTGTCGGCGGGCGCCTCAGGAGCCGGGGACTGCGTAGTGCAGGCCAGCGGCAACAGGACCAGAAGAAGACAACAGCCGGTCGAACGCGTGTACATAAGTGGCAACGTCAAAAGAAATCGGGGGAAACAGGAGGCCTGCCGGCGCGGGTTCCCGGGTGCCCACTGGTTCCCGAACCGTCAGGGCAGATTCTCCAACCGCCAGAACCGGCCCCGGAGGATCTTGTCCCGCTTGTAGGCGCCGAAGGTCAGGAACCGGTTCTTGGAGACTTCGATGGTCGCCGGCACCGAGGCGCTGTAGTGGTCCACCTTGCCCACGTCCCGGTACGCCGGAAACACCGCGAACTTCTTGGCCTTCGCCGGTAGCTTGGTGCCCGCTTCGGTGCCGTCGAGCCAGGTCTTCCCTCCGTTCAGACTGATTCGGAGCACGTGGTCACCCTTGGATTCATCAGATTGTCCCGGGTCCTGACCCGCGTGGCTGGCCAGGACCAGCCAGTCTTCCTTGGTCCAGACCATGGACCAGCGGTAGCTGGCAAATCCGAACAGGCCGCCGGGCACTTCCCGGAAGGATCGGCCGCCGTCGGTCGATTCCAGCAGGATTCCGTTCTTGTAGGCCCAGTCGGGCATGTATTTGGGCGGCGTCATGTCCATGGCGCTCAGCTTCCGGATCGCCTGAAGATCCTCGCCCGGCAGGGCTTTCCTCTGAATTCGGGTGGCCGCGAAGATGTGGTCCGAATCGTTGGGATCCACGGCGTAGGCGGTCTCGGTGGCGTGCTGGTGGACGATGGTGGGATCTCCCCAGGTTTTCCCTCCGTCCCGGCTGCGGACCATCACGTCGCGGATGCCGGGCCGGGACTGATCCTCCTGATGCCAGTCCTCCCAGTCGTCGTAGCGCATGCTGAGGGAGAAGAAGACGGTCCCGTCGGGCCGCTCCACGAAGTTGGGGTGGCACCAGGCGGTCTCCATCATCGTATAGGGGTCCGCCTCGGGGTCGGGAGCGAAGCGGCCGTAGTCGATTTCCCGGGTCTCCCAGGTGCGGCCGCCGTCCGTGGATTTCGAGAAAAAGACCCTCCGGTCTTTGTATTCCATGGACTTGCCGTCGACCGTGTAGGTCGGGGGGGCCTGATGGAGCAGCCAGAGACTGCCGTCCCGGGTGACGTGGAAGCCTGCCGTATGCTGGCCGGGAGGGGCCTGGGGGAGCTCAACCGGAATCGTCTCCCAGGTGCGGCCCTGATCCTTGCTTCGGAAGAGGCCCGGCTTGGGTTCACCGGTGTTGAGCCAGATGGCTCCTTCGGGTCCGCGGACCACGTTATAGGCATCCAGGTCGGCGCTCGCCGGAGCGAGGATCACCTCGTCTTCGATGAAGAGCTGGACGTCCGCCAGGCTTCCTCCGGCCAAGGCAGCGGGGCTCGTCAGGCTGAGG
The DNA here is from genome assembly GCA_965116695.1 of Acidobacteriota bacterium. Classification (GTDB taxonomy): domain Bacteria; phylum Acidobacteriota; class UBA6911; order RPQK01; family JAJDTT01; genus JAJDTT01. The sequence continues at coordinate 2,923,983 of OZ220706.1, read as the reverse complement.
GCCAAGAGCATGGCCATGCAGTCGAATCGTCTTGACATGAGCTGTCTTCCTCCGTTTCGGGTCGAGAAGGCCGTCCCTACGGTCCCCAATAGGAGGGGGGACTTTCCTGTCCCCCCGCTTTCCTGAATCGGCGCCTGAAAGACGCCGCTCCAGTCGGCGGCAAGATGCCGCCGCTCCGTTACGGCAGATTCTCCAGGCGCCAGAACCGGCCTCGGAGGATCCGGTCCTTCTTGTAGGTGCAGAAGGTCAGGAACCGGTTCTCGGCGATCTGGATGGTCGCCGGCACCGAGGCGCTGTAGTGGTCCGCCTTGCCCACGTCCCGGTACCCGGGAACCACCGCGAATTTCTTCGCCTTCGCCGCTGTGGCCGTCCCGCTTTCGGTGCCGTCGAGCCAAGTCTTCCCTCCGTCCAGACTGATCCGGAGCACCTGGTCGCCAGGACTCTTTCGTTGTCCCGGGTCCTGACCCGCTGTGCTCGCCAGGATCAGCCAGTCGGCCTCCGTCCAGACTGCGGACCAGCGGTAGCTGCCGAAGCCGAACAACCCGCCGGGCACTTCCCGGAAGGACCGGCCGCCGTCGGTCGATTCCAGCAGGATGCCGTTCTTGTAGGCCCAGTCGGGCATGTAGTCGGGCGGCGTCATGTCCATGGCGGTCAGCTTCCGGATCGCCTGAAGGTCCTCGCCCGGCAGACCCTTCCTCTGGATTCGGGTGGCCGCGAAGATGTGATCCGGGTCGTTGGGATCCACGGCGTAGGCGGTCTCGGTGGCGTGCTGGTGGACGATGGTGGGATCTCCCCAGGTCCGGCCCCCGTCCCGGGTGCGGACCATCACGTCGCGGACTCCGGGGCGCGTCTGATCCGCCTGGGAGTAGTCCTCCCAGTCGTCGTAGCGCATGCTGAGGGAGAAAAACGCGCTCCCGTCGGGGCGTTCCACGAAATTGGGATGGCACCAGGCGATGTCAATGGACGTATAGGGGTCCGTCTCGGGGTCGGGAGCGAAGCGCGCCTGGTCGAGTTCCCGCGTCTCCCACGTCTGGCCGCCGTCCGTCGAGATAGAGAAGAAACCCCGCCGGTCGGCGGACTTGATCGACTCGCCGTCGACAATTCGATAGGGGGCGGCCTGGTGGACCAGCCAGAGACTGCCGTCCCGGGCGGCGTGAAAGCCCCCCAAATGCTGCCCCGGCGGGACATTGGAGAGCTTGACGGGAATCGTCTCCCAGGTCCGGCCCTGATCCATGCTCCGGAAAAGGCCCGATTCCGGTTCGCCGGTGTTGAGCCAGATGGCGCCGTCCGGTCCCCGAACCACGTTCTGGGCGTTCAGACGGGCGCTCGCAGGGGCGAGAATGACTTCGTCTTCGATGAAGAGCCGGACGTCCGCCAGGCTTCCTCCCGCCGGGGCAGCGCAGCTCGCCAGGGTGAACGCCAAAAGCATGATCATGGAGCCGAGTCGTCTTGACATGAGTTGTCTTCCCCTGTTTCGGATCGGGACCGGGTCTGCCGCCGTCGGCGAGTTTCCTCTATGATGAGGGCAACGTCCGAACGTATTTCTCTCTTTTTGAGCTGGTTCAGGAGATTCTGATGCAATCACCGCGTAATTCCAAGTCTGGGTTCCTCCTGCTGGGATGGATTCTCGCCGGCTGGATCGCGGCCGCGCCCGGGCCCATCCTGGACGTGGCGCAGAATCGGCAACTGTTCATCGACGACTACATCATCGAGTCCGTGGACGGTGCCGCCAAGACTCTGAACCAGCCGGTCAAGTACGGGGGCCAACCGGTGCTGCCCATGGTCCCCGAGGGCGATCCGTCCTGGGAAGCGGGCATGCACTTCTGCTTCACCACCATCCTCTTCGACGAATCGGACGGGCTCTACAAGATGTGGTACAGCCTCTGGGGGGAGAAAGACCGGTCGATGATTCTGGCCTACGCCTACAGCCGGGACGGAATCGGATGGGTGAAGCCCTCCCTCGGCATCGTCGAACACCGGGGCAGCCGGGACAACAACATCATCATGGATCGGGACGGGTTGGAGACCGGCGTCTTCATCGATCCCCGGGAGACCGATCCCGCCAGACGCTTCAAGATGCTCTACCAGGGCATCCGGGCCGCCTACTCGGCGGACGGCCTCCGCTGGACCGACTACAAAGGTGGGGAGAAGGTCATCTTCCACGCGCCGGGGCACGACAGCCAGCCGGTGCCCTACTGGGACGGCCGGCTGGGCAAGTACGTGGCCATCATCCGGGACCGCACCGGCATGATCAAAGAGGTTCGCAAGAAGATGGTCGATGATCCCTGGGCTCGAAAGGTCTACGCCCAACTCTGGGGAGGGCCCAAGAAGGACCGGGTTCCCGAGAACCACAGCCTGCGCCGGGTGGGCCAGGTGGAGAGCGACGACTTCGTCCACTGGACTCCCATGCGGACGGTGGTGGCGGCCGACGACCACGACCCGATGCACCGGGACCAGTTCTACAACATGCAGGTCATGCTTCACGACGAGCTGCGGATCGGGTTGATGACCGTCTTCAGCTACGGGTACGAGCGCCCCCGGGGACCGGTCCAGCTCACCTACAGCCGCGACGGCCTGAACTGGCATCGAGGCGGCGGCCGGGAGGTCTTCCTGCCCACCTCGGAGCGTCCGGGGGACTTCGACTGGGGGTTCATCTGGCCGGTACAGGGGCCGCTGGTCCAGGATGACGAGATCCGGATCTACTACGTCGGGTGGGGCGCCGACCACAACTCGGTGCCGCCGGACGGATTCACCGGATTCAAGAGCGGCATCGCGCTGTCGAAGCTGCGCCTGGACGGATTCATCTCCGTCGACGCCGGAGCGGATGGCGGCGTCCTGACCACCAAGCTCTTCCGCTTCCGGGGCGGGGCGCTGTGGATCAATGCCGACGCCACGGCGGGCCGGGTGCAGGTCGAAATCCTCTCTGTGGACGGCCAGCCGCTGGAAAACTTCGGGAGGGGCGACTGCGACGCGCTGGAATCGGACGCCATCCGGCATCGCGTGACCTGGGACGGACAGGGGAATCTCGACGGCCTGGAGGGACAGCCGGTCCGGCTGAAGTTCCATCTTCGGAACGCTAAGCTTTTCTCGTTTGGTTTTCTGGATCGATAATGGAGAGTGTGACGATGACAAGGAAACTGGGATTGATCGGGGTCCTCCTGCTGGCGTTGGGGGCCTCCTGCGCTCCGGCTGAAGTCGCTCCCGGAGCGAAGGTCGAGATCGAGGGCGAAGTGTTGTTGGACCCCGAAGAGTCGGGACTCCTCCGGTCCATGCTGGGCATGGTCACCCATCCGGACGGAAGCATCTACGTCAACACTCAGACTCAGCAGAGGCTCTACAAGAGTATCGATCAGGGCCGGAGTTGGACCCTGCTGCCGGTGAATCTTCCCGGCGCGCCACCCGGCCAGGTTCAGCACGGCCTCTATGCCGGCCGCGACGGAAGGCTCTGGCTGATGCACCAGTCCCCCGGCGGCAAGGATCTGTTCGTCTCGGTTTCGAGCGACTCCGGGATCACGTGGAAGACCACCGCTATCGATTTCGGAAATTTTTCACCGGGCGGATCCGAGGACCCGTACGCTTTCTGCTTCAACGACTACAACACCTTCTTCCAGGAGGCGGACGGGACCGTGGTGCTGGGGGTGGGCCTGCGTTACCCGGACCATAGAGACTATCAGCAGGAGGACCGGTCGCGGCCGGGGTTTCACGAGACGCTGATCCGTTCCCGGGACGGCGGACAAACCTGGGGCGACCCCACCGAGGTCCACCAGCACGTGGCTGAAACCGGCTACGACGTGGATCCCAACGACCCGATGCGCGTCCTGGCCATGACCCGCATCCAGCGGCCCTCGTTTCCGGGAGAAGACGTGGAGGCGATGTCGAAGCGAAGCGGAGCTCCGCCGGGGGCCGGGGCCATCTACAAACAGGGAATCCTCCTCGAATCCAGCGACGGCGGACGGACCTTCCGGGAGGTGCCGGGAAGCCTGAACGAATACTATGGGCACCGCGGGACCATCCTCTGGACTCCGAGCAACGTGGTCGTGATCACCCATCAGGGAGGCGTGCCGGGCAAAAGCGCCCCGGACGGCACGGTGCTGGCGCGGGTCAGCCTGGACGGGGGACGGACCTGGGTGAACGAGACGGAATCGGGGACCCCCTCCATGGCCGAATCCACCCGGTTCCTGCTGGTGCCCAATCCGCCGGGCCACTCCTTTACGGCCCCGACGGTGGAGTTGGAGCCGGACCACTTCCTGACCGTCTACAACACCCGGCATCCCGGGTGGGAGAGCCGAGCCGTCAAGGGTGTCTTCTGGCGCCTGGTCCGGTCGCCGGCAAACTGAACGGAGAGGCCGGCGACGAGCCGGGGAACGGTCATGGATCCGTTTCGACAGGCTCTTGCACCACAAGCAGGCGTCCGGCCGGAACGTCCTCCAGAACCTGGACGGCGCCGCTGGGCCAGCTGACCTGCAGGCGGTCCGCCCGGGCCGCATCACCCAGGCCGAAGGTCAGCCGCGGATCGCTCTCGGAGAGATAGCTGGAGCCGGATCGACGGTAGCGCCGTTGGGTTGTGGAACCCGATCTCACGGTGACCAGGGCGCCGATGCCGTCCCGGTTGGAGGCGCTGCCGACAAGCTGGATCTGGAGCCAGTGGTTTCGGTTTCCCCCCTGGTTGCGAAGCAGGTGCGCCGAACCTCCATTCTCCGTTACGATCAGGTCCAGGTCCCCGTCGTTGTCATGGTCGATAGCTGCGGCCCCGCGGCCCGCATAAGCTCGATCCAGAGCGGGACCCGCCTCGCCGCCCATGGGCAGGAAGCGGCCGTCCTTCTGGTTGCGGAACAGGAGCGGCCGCTGCCGGTAGGTCAACCGGGTCTGAACCGTCTCCACCAGGTCGTCAATGTGGCCGTTGACCGCCAACAGGTCCTGCCAACCGTCCAGATCGTAGTCCAGAAAGAGGAGTCCGAAGCCCAGGGTCAATAGACTGGGTTGTCCGATGCCGGCCGGAGCGGCCCGATCGATGAAGTTCAGGCCGCTGCCCCAGCGGTAGAATCCGATCCCCTCGTAGGAGAAGTTGGTGACGGCCACCACCCCTCGGCCGTCGTTGTCGGCGTCGGCCACGTCGACTCCCATGCCGGCGCGGGCCTGGCCCGATTCGGAAAAGCCGAATCCGTTGCGAGTCCCCACCTCTTCGAAGTGGAAGGCGCCCCGATTCAGGTAGATCTTGTCGGGCTGAGTGTCCTCGGCCACCACGAGATCCATCAGACCGTTCCCGTCGAAATCCCAAAGGGCCACTCCCAAGGCCTTGCCCGAGGGGTTGAACAGTCCCGATTCCCTGGTGACGTCCCGGAATCGTCCGCCGCCCACGTTGCGAAAGAGGCGCGAGGTGTCACCGGTGAAGATTTTGGGAGTGCAGTAATGCTTGACTCCGGGACCGTAACCGCACCACTGATCCTGGGAAGGAGTCCAGCGGACGTAATTGGTCACGAAGAGGTCGAGGTTGCCGTCATTGTCGGCGTCCAGCCATGCCGCGCTGGCCCCCCAGGAGGGATCTCCGACGCCGGCATCAATGCTCACGTTGGAAAAGGTTCCGTCGCCGTTGTTCCGGTAGAGCCGGTTGAGGCCCAGAATCGTCACGTAGAGGTCCGGAAAGCCATCGTTGTCATAGTCTCCGGCCGCAGCCCCCATTCCATAGGCGTGAACTTCCAGCCCGGCCTCCCGGGTGACGTCGGTAAAGGTGCCGTCTCCCAGGTTGCGGTAGAGAACGGACCCGATCCCCTCGGGCCTCCCACCTTCCAGGCGCCACCCGTTGACGAAAAAGAGGTCCATCCACCCGTCCTGATCGAAGTCCAGGACCGCCACTCCCGAGCCCATGGTCTCGGGCAGATACCGCTTCCCCGTCTCCCCCTTGTAGTGCCGGAAGCGGATGCCCGCGTCTTCGGTCACGTCGGTGAACTGGACTGGAGCGGGTTCGGCGTGAGCCAAGGCGGCGGCCGGCATCCGAAACCGCTCCCGTATGAAGGCTCCAACTCTCACACGGGTTTCGGAGACGAGACCGTCCCATCCTCGCCGCAGCCATCCCATGAGCCTGCCCTCCACGTTGGACCTCTGTGGCCTGCGGAGTCCAGCGAATGGATCGGTGCCGCCCCGATCCCGGACGAAGACATCGACGATCCCGTTGTCGTCCCGAGACACCAGGTTGGAGGCGTGGGACTCGAAGGCGACGAAGCGGGCATCGGCGCTGATGGTGGGATCCCGGCTCGGGCCGTTCGTTTCCCGGCCCTTGTCGGTCAGGCTGGCCCGGTTCGTCGCTCCCGTCATCCGGTCGTGCACGAAGATGTCCAGAGTTTTGTTGGTGTCGCCGTCCACCAGGTTGGAGGCGAAGGAGTGGAAGGTCACCCATCGGCCGTCGGCGCTGAGGGCGGCGATTCCGCTGCTCCCGTTGGCTTGGCGTCCCCGGCTGTCGACGCTCACCCGGGTGGTCTCCCCCGTCTGTCGGTCGTGGACGAAGACGTCGATTTCCTGGTTGGTGTCGCCGTCCACCAGGTTGGATCCGTAGGAGCCGAAGCCCACGAAACGTCCGTCGGCGCTGAGACTCGGGGCCGAGCTGCCCCCGTTGGCTTGGCCTCCCCGGCTGTCGACGCTGATCCTAGTCGTTTCCCCCGTCTGCCGGTCGTGGACGAAGACGTCCGACACCCGGTTGGTGTCTCCAGGCACCAGGTCGGTGGCCAGCGACTCGAAGGCGACGTATCGGCCACTGCCGTCCATGCTGGAACCGGCACTGGAGCCGTTGGCCTGGCGTCCCCGGCTGTCGACGCTGATCCTAGTCGTTTCCCCCGTCTGCCGGTCGTGGACGAAGACGTCGGTGGATTGGTTGGTGTCGCCCTCCACGAAGTTGGAGGCGAGCGACTCGAAGGCGACGACCCGGCCGTCGGAACTGAGGGAGGGAACCCCGCTGGCGCTATTGCCCTGGTCCCCTCCGCTGCCGAGGCTGACTCGCGTGGTTCTGCCTGACTTGCGGTCGCGGACGAAGACGTCCAGCGCACGGTTGGTGTCTCCGTCCACCAGGTTGGAGGCGAGCGACTCGAAGGCGACGAATCGGCCAGCGCCGCTGATCCTGGGAAACTGACTCAGACTGTTGCCCTGGCTCCCCGCGTCGTCCACGCTGGCCCGGGTGGTCTCCCCCGTTTCACGGTCGTGAACGAAGATGTCCGACACCCAGTTGGTATCTCCGTCCACCAGGTTGGAGGCGGAGGAGGTGTAGACGACGAAGCGTCCTGAGGCGCTGATCTGGGCGTACTGGCTGGGACCGTTTCCCCGGTTGGGTCCGTGGACGCTGACTCGGGTGGTGGTCTGGGCGGAAAGATCGCCGGCCGGCAGGATCAGTGGGATGAGCAGCGCGAGATGGGCGAAAATGCCTGCCGTCTTCCGTGAGCGCCGACCCGATTCCTTCACGATTCCGCCATCATCCGCTCCGAAGGAGATTCTGTTTCGACCGGGACTTCACCTTGTCGATGAATCGTTTCCAGACCGGATAATCGGCAGGTTCCCAGATCGAAGCGATATGTGCGCGGGCGTCTTCCCAGGACCAGTCCTGCTCACGCATGGCGTATAGAGAATAGAAGGCGCTGACCCGGTAGTTCGCCGCGCAATGGATCAGGATCTTCTTGTCCCCGGCGTTCTCCATGACGCGTCTGAAGAGGTTGAAGTCCGCTTCCGTCGGATTCCCGAAGTCTACGGGAATGTAATGGTATTCCAACCCCTGACCCTCGACAATTTCACGTTCACCGGCAACCGCGGCCTCCGATGATTCAGGCAACAGGTTGACCACCGCATCGAATCCCTCTGCCCCGAGACGGCGGAGGCGGTCTTCGGACACCGATCCGGAGGTCGCGACCCGCTCACTGATTTTTCGATAGTTGACGGCGCCTTCGATGCTCATGGTTTTCTCCTCAATCGGGATGCTGATAGGCTCGAATCAAAGCCATCCGGGCCGAGTTCGCGGAAAAAGTTACGGAGCCTGACATGAAAGAGTGGAAGATCCTGAGAGTGGACCCGCTGCCGGTGGTGGGCCGCCCGGGTGCGGACCTGTCTCACCCCCATCGCTGGATCGACGTGGTGATCGAGGATATGGGGGCTCCGTTCCCGCCCGGTCTTAGACTGGAGACGACGGCGGGAGGCATAACCCTGCGCTGTCCTGCCGAACCCTTGCGGGAAGCCGGCAAAATGTCGCTCCTGGCGGTGGTGAAGGACGTCGCCGGCACCGTCCAGGCCTCGGTCCGGCTGCTTGCCGGAGAACGGATTCTGGCTGCGGCCGAATTCGAGACCGGGCCGGTCCCCCGCTTCGAATACCACCTGATGCCTTCCTCCCATCTCTGTTTCGGCTATTTTACCGGTCTTCCCGAACACTGGGAGGCGTTCCGGTCGTTGCGCGACGCCGTCCAGTTGATCTCGGAGGACGACCACTACACCTATAACGTGGAATTTCTCTACGGACTCAAGAACCTGCTGCATAAGCGGCCACAGTTGCTGGACAGGGTGAAACGCTTCATCCGGGAGGGGCGGCTGGACATCAGCCCCACCCTGGCGCCCAGTTACGCCGACTTCTATGAAGGGGAATCCTACATCCGGCAATTCGCGGAGAGCCAATGGTGGCTCCGCCGCCGTCTGGGGTCGCAGGGCCGCGTCCTCTACTCCTGCGACAGTCCCGGGTTCGACCCGCAGATGCCTCAGATCCTGGACAAGTGCGGGATCTCCTGCTTCTGGCGCGGGCGCTACGGGGGGATCTATCCTCGCCCCTCGGGCAGCCAGTTGCTCGATGTCGAAGGCGCGGACGGCACCCGCCATCCCAGCTTCGTTCCGCAGGAAGGGGTCCTGGCCGGGTACACCACGCCGACCATCTCCGCCCTCTGGCGGACCGACGAACTGATCGAGGGAAGTTTCGCCTCCCGGAGCAAGGTGGTGCGCCGGACGGCGGCCTCCATTCGCGCGGTCCTGGCGGCCTGGGGCGCTCCCTACGCGGGTCACGCCGCGGCCCGGGACCAGGCCGAATCCAGGCGGGCCCTGATCAACCGGGTGGCGGCATGGAACCGCAGCTTCGTCACTCCCCGGGCCCGGTTCAATACCTTGAGCCGGTTCTCGGACCGTGTCGCCGACGACTCCCGGGTCCGGCGGGACCCCCACCAGGGATACCTGCCCCACTTCGCGCTGAACGCCCACGGGATGTACCCCATCATGGAGCAGTCCCATCGCGCCGGCTACGCCTTGGCCGCCGCGGAGAAGGCCGCCGCCCTGGACTACTGCGTCACCGGCGCCCTCTATCCCCGGGACCTGCTGTCCGCTCTCTGGTCCGACCTGCTCTTCACCCAGCAGCACGAGCAGATCGGATGGTCCGGCGACGAGACCATCCAGCACACCCGGGACATCTTGAGGCGGGTGCAGGGAGCGGCCGACGACGTGGCCGTATCGGCCGCGCATCGGATCGCCTCCAAGATCGCCTTCCGGCGGGAGGACCCGGCCGTCGTGGTCTTCAATCTGCTGAACTGGGAGCGCCGGGACGTGGTCGGGCTTCCGCTTCCCGGCTCGGTCAACCCGGAACGGTTGGAACTCATCGATTCCGCCGGATCTCCCGTCGCCCACGAGCTGGGACCGGACGGCACGCTGCGTTTCAGCGCCCGGGTCCCCGCCATGGGATACGAGACCTACTATCTGACCGGGAACGGAAATCAGGAGGAGATCGACAGCCCCCTCAAAACCGGTCGGCACTCCATCGAAAACGAGTTCTACCGGGTCCGCCTGGACCCGGCGACCGGATTCTGCGAGAGCCTCTACGACAAGACGTTGGGAGTCGAGCTGGTGGAGGGTTCGGCTGCATTCGGAGCGGGAGAACTGCTCATCGAAGAGGACAGCGGGCGCAGTTGCATCGACTTCGATCCCACCGGACGGGAGTATCGCAGCCGTGATTATGGCCCGCCTGAAATCCGGGTCGGCGGAGGCGCCGTTTCGGCGAGCATCGAGGTGCGCCGTCCCCTCCTGACTCCCAAGGACGGCCCCGCCTTTTTCGGAGGCTACTGGAGCCAACGTTGTGTCCTCTACGCCGGCCTGCGGCGCGTGGACTTCTTTTTCCGTTGGGACTGGGACAACCGTCCGTTTCACGGGCTGCGGTGGTTCTTTCCTCTGAACCTGGAAGACCCTGAAATCGTTTTCGACACGCTGTTTGCCACCCAGGAGCACGAACGGCGCCTGACCGACCGGCTGGGAGCCGATGAGGTGTGGTTGGCCGGCGAGAAGGCGAGAGCCGACCGGGACCCCCGCATGACGGGGCGTTTCCTCAGCGTCCGGGACCGCCGGCGCGATTTCTGCGTCACCGTCACCCCGCCCAAGAGCATGATGCGGTTCGACCGGGGTGTCCTCTGCGCCCAGCTCTCCAGCAATTGCAGCATCTACGCGCCTACGTTCAACTTCTTTCCGGGAGAACAGGAGGCTCGACTCTCATTGACCTCCCATGCCGGGGACTGGAAGAGCGGACGGGACTGGCGGTTCGGCTGGGAGCATCTGGCGGGATGGAACCGGCTTCTCCCCGTCGTTCCCGACCGCCGCTACGACATCCTGCCGGAGAAGGCGAGCCTGATGGCCGTGGGTCCGGACAACGTGGTGCTCTCGGCGTTGAAGCTGTCCCAGGACGGAGAAGACCTGGTGGCCCGGGTCTACGAAGCCGAGGGTCGCCCGGTGAACATGACCTGCGAGTTCCTGGCCCCCTTCGTCACCTTCCGCCCCTACGAGTTGGCCCTGCACCGGCGCGGAGGGGCGCCGCTGATTCCTCGCAAATTCGATCCGCTGCCGGTGGTCGACGCCTGGGAGACCAATCTGCTGGAGGACAATTTGAAGAAGCTGGGCCGGGGCGCGCCGGCCCGAGGAGTACCCCTGGCTGCCGCTGAGATCAAGACCCTTCGGCTGGTACTTCCCGAGGTCCTTCGGGGAGACGTGAGCGCGGACCTGGGAGAGCGAACCGTCTACCGGCTCGAGAAAGCCCCGCCCGAACCGGAAGGCAGCGGAGGCGAGCCGGAAGAACCCATCACCGGCACCTCGCAATATCTGGGGGTCGGATAACCCGGGAGCGGCGACTTTCCTGTCGCCGGACTCCGGAGGAACTGTGCGGCAAGATGTAGAGGCTCCCCTTGTGTGGGGGCCCGATTCGGTCCAGAAATTGGTTCCCGATGTGCCCGGTTAGGATTCGGAAAATGAGAATTCATGCTTGCCGCGCAGCGGTTCTCCTCGTCCTCCTGTGCCTTGGGAATTCTCCCGTCTTCGGGGAGGATCACGGACAGCGCCTGCGGGAGCGCAGCGTCCAGGTCTTGCGCCAAGCGCTGCAAGACGAGACGGGATGGGTCCGCATTCGGGCAGCCGAAGCCCTGCTCTGGAACAACTACGGCGAAGGCGTCAAGGAAATCTTCTCCCATGAGACGGCGGAGCCCGGCTCGAGTCACGAGATCGGCGCCTGGCAGATCCTGGCGCAGGCAACGCTCCGGAAAAGCCAACATGAGTTGGAGAGGCAGCAGTATGTGGATCGGATCCTCGAGGCCTTCCTGTCAAGCGAGGGCGAACGGGGCAGCCGGGCCGCAGAGGCCTTGGCCAAGTTGGGCTATGGAGGCCGTCCGGCAGAGTTGCTGCGGCTGGCTGTTGAGGGGGACGGCGTCCGGCAGGTGGACGCCCTCTGGCTGCTGGCCATTTCCGGAACGGACGAAGACCAAACCGAGTTGGCCTCCCGGCTGGAATCCGGGGACCCGTCCGTCCGCGCTCGAACCGCCTATGCGCTCCGCCGCCTGGAGAGCACCGGTCCCGGGGTCCGCGCCGCTCTGGAGCGGGCTCTGTCCAGGGACGACGTCGATTCAAGCGTTCGGGTCTATCTGTTGAGCGCGCTCTACGTGCACGGGACCGGGGCTCCGGTTTCGAAGTCCGAACTCCAATCCCACGTCGAGAACGGGACCGGGGAACAACGGCTGGAAGCCATCGAGGCTTTGGCCGACGCCGGAGGCAAGGACCAGATCCCGCTGTTGGAACCGCTCCTGGTCCGCCAGCGGACCGAAGCGGAGGTTCGCATCGCCGCCGCCAACGCGCTGCTCAGGATCGAGCGGAGGGACTTCCGGGGTCTGGGCTGGGTCGACTGGTTCGTGGTCGCTGCCTACGGAGTCTTCATGCTCGGCGTGGGCTGGCACTACTCGCGCCGCCAGACCGACACCGAGGAGTATTTCCTGGGCAGCCGCAGCCTGGGTTCGTTCGTCATCGGTATCTCGCTGTACGCGACGCTGCTGAGCACGATTTCCTACCTGTCGGTTCCCGGGGAGCTGGTCAAGCACGGGCCGGGCATCCTGGTCTGGGGATTGTTGGGGATACCGCTGGTCATCGTCTGTTGCGGTTTCTTCCTCATCCCCGTTTTCATGAAGCTCCCCATCACCAGCGCCTACGAGCTGCTGGAAGGCCGTCTCGGAGTCGGGGTCCGGATGACGGCGGCGGTGATCTTCATCCTGACGCGCCTGGTCTGGATGGCTCTGCTCATCTATCTGGCGGCCAAAGCCGTGGTGGTCATGGTGGGTTGGCCCGAGTCGGCGACGCCGATGGTGGTGATGGTGGCCGGGGCGATCGCGGTGCTCTACACCGCCCTCGGGGGTCTGCGGGCCGTCGTGATCACGGACGTGATTCAGTTCCTCATCCTCTTTGCCGGAGGCCTGATCACCATTGCGATGGTCTCCATGGACATCGGTCTCGGGGGTTGGATCCCGACTTCATGGGCGCCCCACTGGGACCAGATTCCCGTCTTCGACTGGAATCCGGCAGTACGGGTGACGGTGATCGGGTCGATCCTCTCCGGGGCGGTGTGGACCATCTTCACCTACGGTTCCGATCAGGTGGCCATTCAGCGTTACCTGGCGACGCGGGACGCCAAAGCCGCCCGGCGCGCCCTGTACATCAACGTCGGCGCCGGCCTCGCCGTCTCTGTGCTGCTGGCCGGGCTGGGCTTCTCGATCCTGGGCTTTTTCCAGACCCACCCCCACGCCATCGCCGACGGCAAGGACCTGCTGGCGGACGCCGATTTTCTGTTTCCCCACTTCATCGCCAACTATCTGCCGCACGGACTGGCCGGCCTGGTCATCGCCGCCATGTTCGCCGCCGCCATGTCGAGCCTCGATTCGGGCATCAATTCCATCGTGACCGTGTTCCACGTCGATTTCCTGGGCCGATTCCGCCGCCGGAAACTGCGGAAGGAGCACAGCGTCAGACTGGCCCGGGCGCTGGTGCTGGGCATCGGCATCGCCGTGGTCCTGCTCAGCGCTCCGGTGGGCAACGTCCCCGGCAACATCACCGAGGTGACCAACAAGACCAACGGGTTGTTCGTCGCTCCCCTGTTCGGGCTCTTCTTCATGTGCCTCTTCGTGCCGTTCTCGACCCCGTTCGGAGCCATCGTGGGGGCCGTCTACGGTTTTTCCTTCGCCTTCCTGTGGGCTTTCTGGGACATGTTGACCGGTGGCCCCAGTCTCAGCTTTCAATGGATCTATCTGCTCCCGTTCATCGTCCACGTCGTGATCGGTTCGGCCGCAAGCCTGCTGCCGACGCGGGGCCGATCCTGGCGTTACCTCCTGCTCTGCAGCCTCGCCGCCGGGGCTCCCATTGCGATCGTTTTCCTGCTGCTGAGCAATCCGACGTAGGGGCTCCCCTTGTGGGTGCCCTCTTTCGTTCCCGCACCAGTTGCCGGCCCGGGGAGGGCGACCACAAGGGTCGCCCCTCCGAAACCTCCTTCCAGGTCTGGAAGATTCGACCTGATTTATTGGGGGAACTTCTGGCCCCTCCTGCGCCCCTATTCGGAACTCAGCTCGATCGTCACCCGGTCCAGGATCGGGTAGCTGTCTCCATTCCCGGACTCGAAGACGGCCTGGTACTGCAGGACACGGTCGCCGCTCTCCAGAGAGAAGCGGCCCCCAACCAGGCGGACAGGAGAAAGGGGAAAAGGGAAGTTCTGCGGCTTGGATTCGGCATTGTCGGATTCCTCTCCCCTTTGGACTCCGGCCGTTTCGGAAGATATCGACTCCACGTCCGGGGGGCGCCGTCTTTCCGCCGCGATGCGGGCTTGGGAAAACGGGCCGCCGAACTCCTGACGCGGCATCGGAGAATAGAGGAATGGGGGACAGGAATGTCCCCCCTCCCAACTACTCCGGAAGCGGGAGCTTGCTCATCATCCCTCCGTCCACGTTGATGGCGATTCCGGTGACGTAGGCGGACAGCGGGGAGGCGAGAAACAGGGCCACGTTGGCGATGTCCTCCGGCAGTCCCACCCGGCCCAGGGGAAGGGAGGCCACCAGCCTCTCCATGTAGGCGTCCCGGTCGGCATTGCTGGTGAACGAACGGTCCAGCATGGGGGTCTGGATGCAGCCGGGACTGATGGTGTTGACGCGGATGTTGTACTGGCCCAGGTCGCGGGCCATGTCCCGCGTCATGGCCAGGATGCCTCCCTTGGCTGCGGCATAGGGTGCGATCTGTCCGGTGGTGGCCAGGGCTTGCACGGAAGCGGTGTTGACGATGCTGCCGCCCCCGCTCCGGATCATGGAGGGAATGGCCCTCCGGCTGCAGAAGAACACACTCTTCAGATTGACTGCGATCTGCCGGTCGAACTCCCGGTCCGTAAATTCCAGGAATTCCTGGTAGTGCTCTATGCCGGCGACGTTCACCAGGACGTCGACGGTCCCGAAGTGGGCCAAAATTCTCTCGAATGCGGCGTCGGTGCTGCCCTCCTCGCCGACGTCGGCCTGCACCTCCAGCGCTTCTCCACCGCTCTGCCGGATCTCGCGGGCCGTCTCCCGGGCCGTGTCGTAATTGATGTCGACGACCGCCACACCGGCGCCGTGCTCGGCGAACTTAAGCGCCACGCCCCGGCCGATGCCGGCGCCGGCGCCGGTGACGACTGTGTTCCTGCCGCTCATGTTCATTCGATTCTTCCTCCCAAATCCGGAGACCTGGCTTCCCGAGTGCCCCGTGGCGAGAAATACGCTCTAAATGATGACGTAAAGAAAATAGCAATTCTTGACGAGGGTGAATCGCTCATGGTAGAAACGGTGTCATTCACGGGCCTGTATCCCAGAAGGTTCGATATTCCATAAGCCTGGACGAAATAAACCAGGAGCAAGTTTGGTAGGAACCGACCCAATCAGTAGACCCCAGGTCGCTGGTGGGAATTTGTCTCCTACAACCGCCAAACGCATTCCCAGGCGCTTCCTTACCGTTTTTCTTCTGAAATAAGGAGAGGTCATGAACAACAGGCGATTTTTCCGGGTTCTGCTGATTCCGGCACTAATCCCCCTCCTGCTGACACCAGCGCAGGCGCAGACTACGGCCGCCACCGTGCTGGGATCCGTCACCGACACCGCGGGGGCGGTGGTCCCAGGGGTGACGGTGACCCTGACCAACCAGGACACGGGGTTCATCCGCGAGACCATCAGCGACGATCGCGGGGATTTCCAGTTCTCGGTCGTGCAGGCGCCGAACACTTACACCCTCAGCGCGGAGCTGCCCGGTTTCAAGAAGTACGTAAATATCGACAATTACCTGGCCGCTCGGGTCACCCAGCGGTTCGACGTCAAACTGGAAGTGGGTGAAGTGGCCGAGCAGGTGACCGTACGCAGCGAGGCGCCGGTGATCAACACCGACACCGTCCAATGGGGTGAAGCCCGCTCCGACCGGCTCGTCAACGCCGGACCGCGTGGGACCATGATCATGAGCCGCTTCGGCCACGCCTCCCGGCCCCTGAGCCTGGCCTTCATCAACGCCGACGTGGCCGACAGCTATAAGTCCAACGGGTCGCGGTCCACCATGACCCAGACTTCGGTGGACGGGACTCCCATGAACGGCGAGCAGGTGGGCCCCCCCTTCTCGGCCATCGCCGAGGAGAAGACGGTCGCCTTGAACGCCGCCGCCGAATACCGGACCCCGCTGACCATCGACGCCGTCACCAAGCGGGGCGAGAATCGGCCTCATGGCATGTTCACCATCAACATGCGACACCCCCGGCTGCAAGCACGGTGGCCCGGTCCCCCCGGCGCGGTGCGGAATCCCGGCGAGTGGGCATTTCGCTACAACTGGACCTACGGGGGCCCCGTCTACATCCCGAAAATCTATGACGGACGGGACAAGACCTGGTTCTTTTTCTCCTTCGAACAGAATCCGTCCACCAACATCACCTTCGGGCAGGGAACCTGGTACAACACCCCCACCGCGGCCATGCGCAGGGGCGACCTTTCCTCCTATCTGGCCAAGATACGGCCCGAATTGGGGGAATTGAAGGACCCCCTCACAGGGGAGACCTTCGCCGGGAACATCATTCCCCGCTCGCGCTGGAACCCCGTCGCCATCAATATGATCGACAAGTGGCTCCTGGAACCCACCGGATCCAACGTGGGCGACCCCGACATTCCGGTGCAGAATCTCCAGTTTCAGGGCAATGCGCAGGGGGCCAACAAGCAGTGGATCTACCGCATCGACCAGAGCATCCTCAACCGGAACACCTTCGGCATTTCCCATACGCAGAGGGACTTCTGGGAAACCTGTCATTGCGGGGCTTCCACCTGGTTCGGCGCACGCCATCCCGCTACCGGACAGGACCAATTCGGGAACCTGAACGACGTCTTCAACGTCTTCGATACCCACATCTTCACGCCCGGTCTCATCAACGAGTTCCGGTTCGGTTGGTTCCGCCGCGATGCGTACAATAGGACCGACCAAACTGCTGCCCTGTTCATCGACTCGCTGGGCATCGACCTGGGCGACGACGCTGCCACCCGCAAGGGATTCAGCACCCTCCCCTTCATCAGCGTCGATACCATCCACACCATCGGTACCCGGGCCGGCGCCACGAACACGACGGTGAACAACAACTACAGCATCCGCAACAATCTCAGCTATCGCACCGGGATCCACAGTTGGAAGCTGGGCTACGACCACGCCATTCGGCACTTGGGCGACCTCCGGGCCAGCAGAGCGGTCGCGGGCGCCTGGACTCACACCGGATTCTTCACCGGCGATCCCTTCGCCGACTTCCTGCTGGGACTTCCCACCACGACGGGGCGCCACACTCCGCGGCCGGCTGTCGAGGGGCGCTACAGCGAGTTCGGGCTGTTTGTGCAGGACGACGTTCAGGTCAGCTCCAGGTTGAAACTGAACATCGGGGTCCGCTACGACCGGATCTCCCCGCGCAGAGACGTCAACGGGGCTTGGTACAACTTCAATCCGGCCACGGGAGCGCTGGTGGTGCCGGAAGCCGGGCGGGGTCTGATCGCCCCGGCATTCCATCCCGACATCCCCATCGAGACCGCCAGCGAGGCCCGCTTCCCCAACCACCTGGTCAATTCCTTGACCAAGTGGTCGCCGCGTCTAGGCTTCGCCTACCGGCTCGACGACAAGACCGTACTCCGGTCCGGCTTCGGAATGTTCATGCACGATTCCGGGACCACCAACAACTACTTTTCGACGCTGCTCACGGGCGGGCCTTTCGCGCTGGACGAGAACTTTCGGAATACCATCACCGATGGCGTCCCCCTGGTCACCACCGACCGGCCCTTTCCCCGGGCGACCGTCGGGGGCTCGGCTCCGGCCACCTTCAACATCCAGGGCGTGAATCCCAAGATCAAGGAGCCCTACCTGATGCAGTGGAATCTGACGTTGGAGCGGCAGTTGGGACGGGAAACCTCCTTTCGCTTCTCCTACGTCGGCGCTTCGACCGTCAGCATGTGGTACGCCCGGGACATCAATCTTCCTCCCGCGAGCACGATCCCCTTTACCGAAGCGCGGCTCATTTACCCCCACAACCCGGGTTTTGACGACATCATCTACCTGGACAGCGGCGGCCACATGAGCCATAACCAATTCCAGTGGCAGTTCACTCGCCGAATGTCCCGGACTCCCATCGGCGGGCTCATGTTCGACGGCATGTTCCAGTGGATCAAGGAAATCGAGGACGTGGAGGACGCTACGGCGTTCGCGTCAGCCTTTGGGCGGGGCTATTTCCCGCGCGTCGGAGGCTTCGCCGGAATTGAGGACCCCTACGACCGGAACCGGGATCGGGCCGACGCCTATATGAACCCGGCCTCAATCCGCATCAACTTCATCTGGGAACTCCCGTGGGGTCCGGATCAGCCTTACCTGTCACACCTGCGGAAAGGCTCGATTCTGAGCGGGCTGCTGGGTGGCTGGGAGTTCTCGGGCGTCTTCGATGCCGGCACCGGACGTCCTTATCACCAATACTACAGCGGATTCGATCCCACCAACACCGGCCGCTTCCGAGGCCGCGCCAGCATGTCCAAAGCCGGCTGCGACCCGCAGGTCCGCCCGCATAGCTATACGCGGCCGACGACCGTCAACATCAACTGCTTCAAGGTCCCGGATCCGGGCACCTACGGCACGACCCCGCGCGACGCCGTGAGCCGGTTGCCGGGATGGGCCTTTGACGCGACGTTGTACAAATTCATCCCCATCCGGTGGCTCCATGAAGACATAAACGCCCGGCTCTCCGTGACCTTCGTCAACCCGTTCAACCACGTGGTGGCGTCGAGAGACCGCGGCCTCTTTGTCACCAGTCCGGCTCGCTTCGGAATCCCTTCACGGGGCGGAGGCCTGCTGCGGTTCGGGTCGGCTCCCCGTAGCGCCCACTTCCAGTTCCAGATCGTCTTTTAGCGGGTTTCAAGTCCGGCAAAGTCGACGAGACGAGGGGAAGGGTACCGGTACCCTTCCCCTCTTTTCTTATAAGCTACAGGACATGAACAGAATACGTGGTTGTCTCTGGTTCGTACTGGCAACCCTTTTCCTGCTGGCGTCGGAGCAGGGCGACGCCCAGCACCGGGGTACGTTGCAGGGTCAGATCAGGGACCGGGAAGGCAAGCCCCTCAGAGATGTCGTGGTCAGGATCGAGGGACTCGACAGCAAGATAAGGTACAAACTCAAGACCGACAAGGGGGGACGATATTTCCACATCGCCGTCGATCCCTATCTCTCATATCGAATCGTGGCCATCAAGGAGGGTTACTGGACCGAGGAGTCGGTGGGGGTTCGGGCGTCACAGTCACAAAGCGGCGGCGTCAACAATTTCACCATGACGCGCGGCCACTCCTCCAATGCCGAGATGACTCAGACCGAGAGAGACACACTGGTTCGAGAGTTGCGTCAAGCGGAGGAAATTAAACGGAAGGTCTCGGTAATAGACGAAAGCCACAAGTTGGCCATGCGATTCGTTGACGGAGGTCGATACGAGGAGGCGGCGGAGGCGTTCCGCAGGGTGGTGGAGACGCAACCGACTCTGGCGCCAACCTGGGCCAACCTGGGGCACGTCTACAACAAACTGAAAAAGCCCTCGGATGCAGTGGCCGCCTACCGGAAGGCCATCGAGCTGGATCCCGGGAACGCCACCTACTACCAGGACCTGGGACACGTCTACTCGGACATGGGGGAGACCGGGAAAGCCACGGAGATGTACCAGAAGGGGCTGAAGTTGACTGGGGATCAGGATCCCAAGGCAACCGCGAAATCTCAATACTTCATCGCCGTGGACCACCTCAATGCGGGGAGAGAGGCGCAAGCCATGGAGGCTTTGCGTAAGACCCTCGCCGCCGACCCCGAACACGCCGATGCACACTACTACGTCGGGGTTCTGCTACTTCAGGAAAACAGGCTGGCCCAAGCCCTGGAACATCTGGAAAAGCACTTGGAGCTCGCGCCCCGGAGTTCTACCGCCGCAGATGCCCGGGCGCTCCTGGACGCGCTGAGACAAATGCCGAAGACCGAATAGGAGGAGCGGCGTCTGGAGCGGCGACATTCTTGTCGCCGGGGCCGGCGGCTTTCCAGCCGCCGATCTCCAGATCAACAGACCAAAGAAATGGCACCGGGTGAAGACGATGGACCGCCCGACAAGTCGTTCCTCCAATCCTGGTCAGCGCTTCAACGCCTGAGCTTGGCCGACATCGCCGGCCGGCTCCAGAATGGTGAACTTTTCCTCGCGGCTGGTGCTGTTTCCCCCGATCCGATCTGCGATCTGCGCACTGAGGGTGTACTTCCCCGGCTTCAGCCGGCCCAAGGGAAACCGTTGCAGCAACATGGTGCGGCGATGGGAGGAGAAATAGACCGACTTGCCCAGGGAGTCGTGGATCTCAAAGACGATCTGCCCGTCTTTCAGGATGTAATAATCCGCCTTGATGGAGGGTTTGCTGGAGGCTGAGTCCAGTTCCAATCCATAGATTTCCAGGTAAACCCATAGCGGATTCTCGCCGTCGAAACTCCTTGAGACGCTGGGGCGGACCACCAAGTCCCCCATGACGAACATCTCGTATTGCTCCGGGACGTAACCCAACTGCCTCACGTGATCCGACAGCAGCAGGGTGCTGGCTCCCAGACCTTCATCCCGGGGTCGAAAAGGATTGATGGCCAGGGTCTTGCTGCCCACCTTTCCGCTCTCTAGATCCTGCAGAAAGAGTTCCAGCTTGTAGCGCTGTCCCCGGTCCAGGGCGATGATCACCTGATGCATGGAGATGTCGTTCAGCCCTCCAGCCAGCTTGTTTGCGGGCACGTGGACGGCGATCTCCTGGTCGATCTCGGCCACATGCTGGTTGGCCATGTTGGTCACCACCCCGTACAGGTCCAGCGTGGCGGTGGCCGTGGCCGCGCCGCCCGGTTTGAAGTTGAGCTCCTTCTTGGGCACCTCCAACGTCAGCAGCACCAGATCTTCCTCGCCATTCAGCTCCAACTGGTCGTTCCTGAGCCGAAAGGGAAGCGGCTCATACGAGACACGAGTCTTCACGAACTTCTTCAGGTCGTCGTACTTGCCCTTGGTCTGTGCCATGGTGGCGGTAGTCACGCGGAGCCGGTCGAAATACTTTTGCAACTGGTGCCAGTCGCCGGCGCCGCTCGTGTCCATCATGGGGTAACCGTGCCTGAGCCAGCGGTCGGACTTGTCGGTCCATCCTTGTATCTCGGCCAACTTCATGCCCCCGAATCCCTTGTCGTCCATCAGGTCCTTTTCGTCGGGGTGGTAGGCGAGCTTGTAGTCTCCCGTCATGGACTGGTCGACAAACTCGATGATGATGTTCGATCCGATGCCTTCCAGGTTCCGGTAGCGCCAGCGCTCAAAGGGAAAGACGATGGTGGTGCCGAGTCCTTCTTCCAGGGTCCGGTCGTAGCGGCCGCCGGCAGGAAAGCTCTCGATGTCGGCCGGCGGACCGTGCATGATGTAGATCCGGCCCCGATCCGTATTCCGGCCCGCGAGCCCGCTGGAGAAGTGGTCGTCGGCGTAGGCGATCCGGCGGTAGTGTTCCTCCTTGAACTCGTTGATCATGGTGCGCGGGTCGGGGTCCCGGCGGCGCCAGAACTGCTCGATGAAGTTCTCCTTCTCCTCGGGACTGGTCAGCTTCTCGAAGACCGCCCGTTCGTCATGGGCGATGATATGAACGACCGTGTCGTTCAGCCACTTGTCGTAGTAGTCGATGGCCTCCTCGTTGGAGGAGTCTTTTTCCTTGAGGCCTGCCCAGGTAACCCCGGGAGCGAGTGTCGAGAATAGGACCAGAAAGACCGCAGAACTGAAAGTGGAATAGGAGGAGAACATTCCAGTTTCAAGTAGTTTAGGCTCCAAGCCGAGCTAAGGTCAAGCCGGGAATGGGAGTATTCGGAGTGGTCATCCTCACCCCACAGATTCGCAGTCAGGCCAAACTTGCCAAGTGCATGATCCGGTCCGAAAGGTACGGGTGATTCCGCACTTTGTGGTGGAACCGCCGATCGGCGGTGATTACAGGGTATTGTTCCTGAACCGCAAGTGCGAGATAGAAGCAGTCATAGACCGGATGATCGAGATCGGCCGCAAGCCGGGCTGCCGCTGCGGCAAGCTGGCGCATCGAGAAGGGTACCGCGACCGGCGCCGCTCTCAGCGCATCGATAGAATCCGCGAGATCCGCGCTGTCGATATCGCCGCGGCGGCGCATGGCCCAAAGCGCGTTGGAAACTTCGGCAAACAGGAGTTCCGGAGCGATCAGTGTGGCTTCGGCTTCCAGCAGGCTCGATGCCTCGTCGGACCATTTTTCCTCCACGAACCACTTCACAACGATGCTCGCATCGACGACGTAGCCCCTCATTCCGAATTGTCCCGATCCCGGTCGGCCCTGATGACCTCGGTGCTGTCGACGGAGGATCGAAGACGTTGCCTTAGGCTCTTGGCTCGGGAGGCGAAGTTCTCCTCCCTTTCAAGTAGTGACCTACGGAGGATCTCTCTGTGTTCGGCTTCGGCGGATCGGCCATGGGCCGCAGCTTTCCGCTTGAGCGCACGAACCACTTGCTGGGTCACGTTCCGAACAGTTAGTTGTGCCATGAGTAGTGCCTTCAAAGATATGTCTTCATTGCTGTCAATTCTAGCTACTTTCAAGGTTGCCTCGCAAGTATCCGAGTTGCCTCCAAGGAATTCCACGCGAAACAGGGGAACAGTCCGAGGCCGAATCTGTTGGGCCATTCGATCGGCCCTGCAACCTGGCGGACGAGATTGCCATCACCATCCAAAATGGGGAAACTCATGTGGATGGTTCCCCGATCCGTCGCGTTTCTATTCTGCGGCGCAGTGGCCTTTGTTCTCGCCTGTGGCGTCGAGCCGGCGTCCCCACGGCATCAGGACACCATTCTATTGGCCATCGATGACCACCTGCTCCCCTTCCGGCGCAACCTCTGCTACTACCTGTCCCGGCCGCAGGTCCGAAAGGAGCCGGTCCTGACCCCCAGTCACGACGACCCCAGTGCGGCCGACCAGTTGGCGGCCCATTTCTACGGCACGGTGATGGTGGACGAGGGCAAGTTTCGCATGTGGTACTACCCGGTCCGTTTGGGGGACCGGTCTTCCGAACTGGGAATGGGTCCCGCCGCCTACGCCGAGAGCGAGGATGGCATTCGTTGGACCAAGCCGTCGCTGAAGCAGGTTTCCATCAAGGGAAATCTGGAAAACAACGCCATCCGTTTACCCGACGATAGGGTCATGGGGGTCACCGTCATCAAGGACGAGGAGGAGACCGATCCCGAACGACGCTACAAGATGGTCTACAATCCCATCGCTGCTCGGGAACGGTGGGCCGAACCGAAGCTGAACGGGCTGGCCCGATCCACTCTCCGAACCGCCACCAGCCGCGACGGATTGACTTGGACTGCAAGGCCCGACCTGCCGCTCGACGTCTTCGTCGAACTCTCCTCCTTCTACAAACACAAAGGGCTCTACCTGGCGCACGGCCAAGGGAAGCTGTTTGGCGAGGGGGGCGAGTTGCACGAGCGCCGGGGTTACGCTTGGGTGTCCACGGACTTCGAAAACTGGGTGGCGGGCCAGGCCGAGACGTTCGGACTGCCGGAGCCCCGGACTCTGGGTCCAAGGGGAGCCGCCGGGGAGTACGATCAGGTCCACCTGGGGGTCGGGGGGGCCAGCTACGGCTCGGTGGCGGTAGGTCTCTATGGGATCTGGCGCCACGGCGGCGCGGGAGTCGGCGGGACCACCTGCGACCTGGGTCTGGTGGTGAGCAACGACGGGATCCGTTTTCGTGAGCCGGTCAGGAAGCATGTCTACATCTCGCGGCACGATTCTCAGGTCACGCCGGTACCCGGGAAGAACTACCCCACGATCCTGTGCCAGGCCAACGGCATTTTGAACGTGGACGACGAGACCCGGATCTATCATGGCCGCTGGCGGAATGCGCCGGTGGGACCCGAATATTACGGCGAGGTCGCCCTTGCAACGTTGCCACGTGATCGATGGGGCGCCGTGGGGTTGATTCGGGGAGTCTCCGAGGGCTGGGTCTGGTCGGCGCCTCTCCGTTGGCCTGAGGGGGAGGCACAAGTTTTCCTCAACGCCGACTTTGTTCCGCAGATGCGGGTCGAGGTGTCCGACGCCGATTTCAATCTGCTTCCCGGCTACTCCGATGCCAACGCCGGCACGGTCTCCTGTACCGGAAGCGCGGGATGGTTGCAGAAGCGGAGCGGAGGGCTCGACTGTTCCGTGGTCTGGCCCGGCGGTCAGCTTTCGGACCTTGCGGACCGGCAGGTGCGGCTTCGCATCCAACTCACATCGGCGGAAGGCGACCCCAGGCTCTACGCGGTGTATGTTCGCGGTGAATGAAGGTCCGGTCGAATGCCGTGATGATTTTCACCACGGGCTGCTAAGGGAGGTTGAGTATGTCGAACGTCCTCTATGCGGGCGCCGCCCGAAGAATCATCAATCCGCCCCTGGGAACAAAGCGGCCCGGCATCCGGCTGTTCGCCGAACCGCTCCAGGCCGTCGAGTCGGATCTGTCGGCGACCGCCGTAGTGCTCTCCAATCAGGACAGCAAGGTGGTCATCGTCGGCATCGACATCTGCGTCATCTTTCTGCCCGTTGCGCTCGAGATCCGGCGACGCATCGGCGAGGCGGTGGGGACGCCGGCGTCCCATGTCCTGATCAATTTCAACCACACCCACAGCGGTCCGGCGCTACCCGATTTCCTGCCCGACTCGCCCGGTCAGATGAGGCTTCAACGGGCTTACCAGGATCGGCTCATCGAGTGGCTGGTAGAGGCCGCCGCGGAAGCCGACCGGTCGTTGCGGCCGGCTCGGATCGGGGCGGGATGGGGTGAAGCCAATATCGGCGTCTACCGCCGGGAGACGGGTCCCGACGGCCGGGACGTGTTGGGAGAGGATCCCAGCGTACCCATCGATTCGTCCGTCGGCGTTCTCAGGATCGACGAGCTGGAAGGCCGTCCTATCGCCACCTGCTTCAGCTACGGTTGCCACACCGTGACCATGGGCCCCCGCTCGTCGCTGGTCTCCTCCGACTTTCCCGGTCCGGCCCGCGATCTGGTCGAAGGCACTCTGGGCGGGCTTTCGGTTTTCCTGCAGGCCTGCGGCGGAAACGTCAATCCCGTCCACGGGATCGGCTATGAGGTGGATTGCCGGGACACCAAGAACCGGACCGGTATGGTTCTGGGCGCCGAGGTGGTCAAGGTGGCCGCCGACATCCGCACCGACGTCCGGCGCGGGAAAGAGCGGCGGCCCATGGGGGTCATTCCCAACATCCTGTTCTGGCCGTGGGAGCCGGTCGACGGCGAGACCTGCACCTACCTGGGTGCCGTCGACGAGATCATCCAATTGGAGTTCGGGGAGCTGCCGCCGCTGGAGGAAGCGGAGGCCATCCGCGACGAGTGGAGGCGAAAGTTGGCCCATGCGCGATCCAGCGACGCCAGAAACTGGGAGATCAGCGTGGCGATGCGCTTTGCCGACTGGGCCGAAAAACTGGTCGAAGCCGTGCACGCGGGGAATCCGCCGCTGGACACCCTCATCCAGGCGATTCGGATCAACGACATCGTCCTGGCCAGCGTCAGCGTCGAGGCCTTCTTTCAGACCGGACTGGACGTCAAGGCGCGATCGCCCTTCGAGCATACCCAGGTTCTGGGGTTCTCCAACGGCCTCGTCGCCTACCTGCCCCGTGCCGAGGACTATCCCGAAGGAGGATGGAGCGTTCACGAACGCTACGCCGTACCTGATCTGCTGGTGCAGAGCTATTCGATGCCGGTGGCATTGCGTCCGGACGCCGAACAGACCGTCGTCGAGCGGTTGTCCAACCTGATCGGGCGGCTCGCCTGATCGGAGTCGGAGGAATATGGGAATGAACGAAAGACTGGCCGGCAAGGTGGTCCTGATCACCGGGGCCGCGGGCGGAATCGGGACGGCCATCGCCCGGGCCGTCACCGCCGAGTCGGCAACGGTGTTGCTCTGTGACATCAATCTCGAGGGAGCCCGGAGACTGGCGGATCAATTGGCCGGGGAAGGAAAATCGGCCGCCGCCTATGCTCTCGACATCTCCCGGCCCCCGGAGATCTCGTCCGTGATCGAGGAAGTCGTGAAGCGGCACGAACGCATCGACGTGCTGGTGAACAACGCGGCCATCTGCCCTCGAATCCCTCTGGAGGAAGTGACCGAAGCGGATTTCGATCGAATCGTGGGGATCAACCTCAAGGGGACATTCTTCGTGTCGCAGGCGGTGTCGCCGGTGATGGTCCGGCAGGGTTCAGGGCGGATCGTAAACATCAGCTCCATCGGCGCCCGGACCGGCGGCGTGGCCGCCTCCTCGGTCTACGCGGCCACCAAGGCGGGCATCATCGCCATCACCAAGTCGTACGCCCGAACACTGGCCCCCGGCGTCACAGTGAATGCCATCGCTCCAGGGGTTGTCGATACGGACATGATGCGGATTCCGTCCGAGCAGGTGGCGGCCATCGTCGACCAGATTCCCCTGGGAAGGCTGGCCGACCCGGATGAGATCGCTTCCGTCGTCGTCTTCCTGGCATCGGAGGAAGCATCCTATTTCACCGGCGCCACCCTCGACGTCAACGGAGGCTGGTTCATGTACTAGTGGGGAGCGGCGTCGTCCTCGGCGCCGAATTGGATCGGCGTGTTTCAGGCGCCGATCTCCTGCGTGACAAAGATCGACGGGGCGCCTGAAACACGCCCCTCCAACGGCGCGTAAAACACGCCGCTCCCTCCTAAAACGCGTACTTCTCGACGACCGATTGGTCCACCGTCACCCCCAGGCCCGGGCTCTCCCGCACCTCCAGATAACCGTCCTCCTGCACCCACGGATCGCTCACCAACTCGTGCTGCATGGGAGAGGTGTGCGGCTTGAAGTCCATGGCGGCCCCGTGGGTCGAACTGGCGAGCAAATGAACACTCGCCGCCGTATTCAGGGCGCTGCTCCAGGTATGGGCCGAGAACTGGATGTTCTGCGCCTCGATCAGCGGGACGACCTTGACGCAGCCGGTGATCCCCAGGCACCGTCCCGGGTCCATCTGCACCACGTCCACGGCGCCATGTTTCAGGAGGCGCCGGTAGCCCTCCGGATTCCACTCCTGCTCGCCGGTGCCGATGGGAGTCCGGGTCCCCGCCCGGAGAAGCCGATGGGCCGCGTAGTCCTGGGGCGGAAGCGGCTCCTCGATCCAGCGCAGCCGGTAGGCTTCGAAGTCCCGGACCCGGCGAATCGCCTCCTGGGCGCTCCATTTCACCCGGCCTCCCAGCACGTCGAAGACGATGTCGCAATCGGGACCGACGATCTCACGCACGTCTCGAACCAGCCCCAGGTCTCTGTCATGGTCCATCCCGAAGACGGCTTCGGGTGCGCTGCCCCAACCCCCCTTGACGATGCGGTAGCCCTGGTCCTTGAAGGTCTGAAACTCGTTCAGGGTCCAGTCCAGGTCCACCATGTCAAAGTGGATGGACGCCATGGCCACGACTCTTGGAACGACCCGCCCTCCCATGAGCCGGCACACGGGCTGGCCGAGCAGGTGCCCCTTCAGGTCCCACAGGGCCATGTCCACGGCGCTCACGGCGAATCCTGCGATGCCCTGGGGCCCGTACCACCAGATGTGATTCAACAGCTTGTGCCAGAGGCGCTCCACGTCCAGCGCGTTCTCCCCGGTCAACAAGGGGGCGTACCCGCCCTCGATGATGGTCTTGACGGCCGCGGCCGACTCGGGGAACTGGCTGATGCATTCTCCCCAGCCTACGGCTCCCCCTTCCGCTTCCACCCGGGCCAGGGTGATGTAGCGGATGTTGTTGTGGTCGTGGGGCTCCGGATAGCGCAGGGGATACGCGTCCACCCGCCGTATCTTCGTCATCGTCTCGACCTTTCCGGTGGGGGGAACGGGGGATTCAGGTACGATCAACGCACATAGATGAATTCCGGCGCGTTGAACAGCGCATGGGCCGCATCCTTCCAGACCTGCGCCGATTGCATTACCGGGGTCCGCTCGCCTTCAGATGCCGTTTTCTGCTCGTGGAGTTGGGCGATGTCGTTGACGGCTTCGGACCAGTGGGTCAATTCCTCGGCCTCGGGGTTCCGGTTGAAGGCTCGCCGGAACATGTAGGCCAACCTTTCCCGAGGTGATTCATGAGGCTTCGCCACCAGCTCCTGGGCCCAGAATTCAGCCTGTCCCGCGACGAAGGGGTCGTTTAGCAGGGCCAGGGCCTGCGCCGGAACGTTGGTGACGTCCCGCCTTCCGGTAGGAATCTTGGGTTTCGGCTGATTGAACGTCGCCAGCAACTTGGAGGGCTCCATGACCGTCATCTTGAGATAGATGGACCGCCGCCCGTCGCCGTCGAGGGGTCCGGAGAAGAGGCGCTTGGTCGCGTCTTCCATCTTCCGAAACGGATTGATTGGCTCGCCGAAGAGGCTCCGGTCCAAACGCCCCGAGACCGCCAGCAACGAATCGCGGATCGACTCGGCGTCCAGGCGGCGGAGCGGCATGTGATGCCAGAGGCGGTTGGAAGGATCCGCCTCCATTGCCCGGCTGCTGGCCTGACCCGATTGCCTGAAGGTCTCGCTGGTGACCAGCGTCCGGACCAGGTGCTTCACGGACCAGCCGTTTCGGACGAAGTCGTCGGCCAGGTAGTCCAACAGCTCCGGGTGGGAGGGCTGATCTCCCAGGTGGCCGAAATCGTTGGGCGTCATGACGATGCCGCTGCCGAAAACCCATTGCCAGACCCGGTTGACGAAGACGCGGGCCGTCAGCGGATTCTCGGGGCTGGTCACCAGATTGGCCAGCTCCAGCCGGCCGCTCCCCTCCGGCCGTCCGTCGCCGTCCGCTCTCAGGACCCGCACATGCCCCCGGGGAACCAGATCTCCCAGGTCTTCGTACACTCCGCGGATATTGACCCGGTAGTCCCGGCCCGGGTCGAGATCGACCATGCCGTTGATGGTCTGGGGTTCCAGAAGCCGTCTCTCCACCGTGCGGTAGGACGCGACCAGGTCTCGAACCGGCTCCCGCTCCTCGAAGCTGTTGGGCAACAGCTTCCGGTCGAGCATCCAATTGATCAACCGGACGTCATCTTCGTCCGCGCGGTTGTTGGCCCAGTCCTGGAGGGAAGCAGTCAGCCACCGGCCGTACCACGCCGCGGCTTCCGGAAGGCTCGACGGGGGATCGCCGGAGAACAGAGGCTGAAACCGGGACAGCGCGTCCGCCGGCGACTCGACGCAATCGAAGATGGCGCCATAGTTCGTGACCTTGCCTTTATTGACCAGGTACGCGCGCGTGACGCCGAACCAACTCTTCGGGTCCTGAGACCCACAGTCGTCCTTCGCGATTTCTTCGTCTCGGCATCCGCCCAGACCGTATCTCGGTGGGAAGTAAGGGTTGGAGGTCTTGGTGGTGAACTCGAGATAGTTCCGGGTTTCCGCCGCCTCGACGGCGGATTTGGGCCAGGCGCTCTTGTCGGCTGCATTCTGGGTATGACACACCCAGTGCAACTGGTCGTCGTCCATGTATCCCCATTCGCGCTCGGTCAGGAACCCGTTGTCCACCACCAGCCGGCGGGTGCTGTAGTCGCCGCCGCTCATTTCCAGGCTGACGACCTGGGGACTGGTCGGTTCCAGGAAGGGGCTGCGCACGGCGCCGTTGAGCCGCGGCGAGATGGCGTGGGTGAACAGCCCGGCCGGGAGCAGCATGCCCACCGCTCCGGCCCCCTCCAGCGCCACCGTGAAGTCGCCGTTGGAGACCGGTCCGTCGCGGAGTCCGACTCCATCCACCGTCCAACCTTCCGGCACCTCCTCCCGGAAATCGGCCATCAGGGGGAAGTTCCGGGTATTGGCCTCCGAGCGCTCCTGATGGGCGGTTCCATATTCCCGGGCCAACTCTGACCAGCGTCCGTCGACGCTTCCGCCCTGTTTCGCCGATGCGTGCAACTGGAGCCAAGGATAGAGAATGTCCTCCAGAGCGGGCTTGTCTTCCTCCTCCTCTTCCTCGGACTCCTTTTCGGCCGCTTCTCTTTCTTCCGCTTCTTCAGCCTTCTTTTCGTCTTCCGCCGGCTCCTCCACCGGCTCGAACCGGAGCGCCTTCTCCCAGGCCTGCACCCGATCGGGCTTCAAGCCTTCGGCCAGTCGGCCCGCGGTGTCATCCCCGTCGACCCGCGCCTGTGCGGCCAGGATATAGGCCGGGATCTCATGGGACGCCTCCAGCCACCAGTCCGCCAGTGGTCTCCTCATTCGTTTCTTGAGGGTCGAGAGTTCCTCGATAACCGGTCTGTTCCGGTCGGGTAGATCCAGCGTGTTGGTCCCCCAGCGCGAACTCATGAAGACGCCGGCCAGCGCGTAGTAGTCCGTCTGGGCGACGGCGTCCAGCTTGTGGTCGTGGCAGCGCGCGCAGGCGACGGTCATGGCCTGAAACGCCTTGGAGAAGGCGTCGATCTTGTCGTCCACCATCTCCTGATGGATGCCGTTGAAGACCACGCTGTCTCCGTGGCGCTTCTCGCCCATCATGTAGAACATGGGACCGATGAGCGACTCGTTGATCTGCTGGTCGGTGTTGATTCTCGGAGGATCCACCATATCCCCCGCGATCTGCTCCCGTACGAGCTGATCGAAGGGCAGGTCGTCGTTGAAGGCGCGGATCAGATAGTCGCGGAACCGCCAGGAGCCCTTGGCCGGGATGTCCCACTCATAGCCGTAGGTGTCGCTGTACCGCACCACGTCCATCCAGTGACGCGCCCAGCGCTCGCCGAAATGGGGGGACTCGAGCAGACGGTCCACCAGGCGCTGGTAGGCGCCGTCGTCCGGATCGTTGACAAAGGCCTCAACCTGTTCGGCGGTCGGCGGCAGACCGGTCAGCACCAGGCTCAGGCGGCGGACCAACGTGCTCCGGTCCGCCCGGGCGGCCGGCTCCAGGCCTTTCTTCTCCAATTGGGCCAGGACAAAGCGGTCCATGGGGAGATCCGACCAGCGCTCGTTCCCGACCTGAGGCAGCGGCGGCTGAACCACCGGTTGCAGACTCCACCAGCCGCTCCGCTTTTCAAAGACTTCTTCCCAAGACTCGTCCGGCACATACGCGGTCTTGGCTGTGGGTGGCGCGTCGCGCGGGTCGGGCGCTCCCCGCAGGATCCATTGTTCGAAGTCGTCGATGGTCTTGGCCGACAGTTGCGCCCCGCCCAGGGGCATGGGGGTTCGAGAGCCGTCGTGCCGGAGGGCTCGAATCAGGGGACTCCGGTCTGGATCGCCCGGGACCAGCGCCGGTCCCGACTGGCCGCCCTCCTGCCATCCGCCCCGGTAATCGAGGCGCAGGCCTCCCATGGCCTGGGTTTCGTTGTGACAACTCTGACAGCTATCCACCAGGACCGGACGGATTCGCTTCTCGAAGAACTCCAGTTCCTCCGGACTGATATTCTTCTTGGCGTTTTCCGCAGCCCCTGCGAGCGCTCCGGCGCAGACCACCGCCAAGGCGGCAACGGGCAGGAAGTTTCTTGGCATCCCAACTGCGAAGCGTTTCATCGTCAAGGTAGGCCTCCAGGTCACGAGCAACCGTACCGCTTCAGAATACCGCGATTGGATTCATGGGAGAACCGGTCCCCCCTTCCACCGGAATCGGAGCCGTGGTCAGGAGAAACTCCCAGCGCTCCCGTTCCGCCGCGGCTTGGCCCAAGGCCTCCAGATCGCAACTGTCGAAAATGTGCACTCCCATGGCGATCAGGACCAGTTGGTGGATCGGATGGGTGATCCCCTCCACCAGGGAAGGATGGACGTCGCTGGCGGCTTCGCTGCCCAGCATCGCAACGTCCCGCTCCTTCAGCCACTTGGCGCAGGAGGCGTGGAGCCCGGACGAGGCCTTGGTCACGTCCCAGGGGCCTTCGGCTGCGCGCCGCGCCCAGCGGCCCGTCCGGATAAAAACGACGTCCCCGCTCGATACCTTGAATCCCGCCTTCTTCTCCCAAGCCTCCAGGTCTTCCGGAAAGATGGGCGTCCCCGGTTCCAGGTAGGGCACTCCCTTCAGTCTCGGTATGTCGAACAAGATCCCGCGCGTGAAGATGCCGTTCTTGAGTTTGTGAACGTCGAGCTGTTGGGCGCCTTCCGCGGTGACCTCCTCCTGGGAGTAACCGTTGTACATCTTGCCCCGGTAGAACATGTGGCAGAGGGCGTCCAGATGGGTGTGCGCGTAACCGTGAAACAGGACCGACAAGGTGTCGACGGCGAACTGGGAGTCCGGGTCGACCCCGGTCATGGTCATGACGTGCTCATAGGGCGAGGAGTTGTCGATGGACTTCTCCTTGGTCGCGTCGCGCGACAGCGACACCGTGAAGCCGTCCTTGACCAGCGCGGCCGCCTGCACTCGCTTTTCCGGCGTAATCAGGTTGAGGGCGCCCAACTGGTCGTCCGGTCCCCAGCGGCCCCAATTGGAGAGTTCCTCCATCCACTGGTCGACATCTTCGCTGGTGAGCGGATACCGCGGCTGAGCCTGGGGCTCCGGCGCCAGACAGTGGATCAGGACGGGAAGCAGAAGCACCGCAATGAGCAACACTCGGATGTTTGGCACGGCGATTCCCCCGGACTCGGAATCAGATGATTCCGCCATTATCACTTTCCGGCCCCTCCGGTTCAATCCAGGAGGGACAAAGGAGGGACTTTCCTGTCCCCCCGTCTGCCCTCACCACGTTTACCCGAGCGTATTCGTCCACCCAATCAAAAACATGGAAGCAGACAAGACCAGTATCGACACTCCCATCACCGCCATGGATTTCTTCGAGGCGCCGGTCCACTCCCCGCCCAACGCCCCCCAGAAGGTCGCGGCAATAATCGACATGGCGGAGGCCATGGGCCAGCCGACGACCTCGCGCATGTCGCCCAGCATGGAGCCTCCTATGCCGTAGGTGACGACGCCGCAGACCCACAAGATCCCCATGGCCGCACCCACCCCGTAGTGGAACGGCTGCCCTCGAAAAGTGCGCCAACTCCTCCCCTTCACGATCAGGTAGATACAATAGCCCGCATTCACCAGAAACCCTGCCGTCAGGGCCACCACCCAGATGACGTTCGAAGCCATGGAGGGCGAGGTCCCGAGGAGCACGGCCTGATCGGCCAACCGGATCCCATAGGCGAAGCTCAGGTTCAGCATGGGTGAGAGTATTCCCGAGAGCCCGGCCACGAGCAGCCCCAGAAGCACCGGCGCCGACCCTCCGGATTCCTTCACCGCGATCTCGGAACCCTCCCCGGTTTCCTCGAGCCGTCCAGGCGATTCCTCCCTCAACTTTCCCGCCCAGGCGGAGAGCAGGACTCCCACGACGACCAGCAGCACCCCGAAGCTGATCACCATGCCCTTGAAGGTCAGGAAATCGTCCCAATGGAGCAGCACGAACGGTGCCATGGTGCCGACGGCCGCGGTCAGGCCCATGACGATGGCGTAGCTCAACGCCAAGCCGACCATCTTGAGCGCCAGTCCATAGAGGACGGACCCCACACCCCAACCCATTCCGAACAGGAAGACCAGAAGCAGGTCGCGGCTGTCGGCCGCCGCCAGGACGCCAATCAGAGACTCGATGGTGAGAAACCCGAGGAGCCAGGGAATCAGGATCATCGCCGTCAGGGAGAACAGGAGCCAGATATGCTCCCACTTCCAACTGCGCGTGAACTTGAGACCCAGTCCGAAGGCGGAATTGGCGGAGGACCCCACCAGGATCACCAGAATTCCGAGGCCGAAACCGGTTTCCATCGGCAAATCTCCCTGCCAGAAACTACACTGGAGGGGATATGGAGACAATCCAATTACCGAAGTTGGCCATCACCATGGAAGAGGGAACCGTCGTGCGATGGCTCAAACGGGAGGGCGACCCCATCGTCAAGGGTGAGCCGATCATGGAGATCGAGACCGAGAAGGCCAATGCCGAGATCGAGTCCACCTATGACGGGTATCTGAAGAAAATCACCGTCAAGGAAGGTGAAACCGCTCCGGTGGAAGCCGTGCTGGCCTATATCGCCGGCGACGAAGCGGAATTGAAAGCTCCTCTCGAGCCCGCCGTTCCCGAGCCGAAGCCGAAAGCCCGGCCGGTTTCCGCAACGCCTTCC
Source organism: Acidobacteriota bacterium (assembly GCA_965116695.1). Lineage (GTDB taxonomy): Bacteria > Acidobacteriota > UBA6911 > RPQK01 > JAJDTT01 > JAJDTT01. Next base: position 2,890,100 of record OZ220706.1, on the reverse strand, counting down.
CCCAGGGCTGTGCCCCGCGTGCCCGCGGCCAGACCGAAAGGCCCGGTTCGCGCCGCTCCGGCAGCCCGCCGGTTGGCCCGGGAACTGGGTCTGGATCTCGCATCAATCTCCGGGACCGGCCCGGGGGGACGCATTCTGCCGGCGGACGTTCGCCGGGCCCATGCTGCTGCCGCCGAACCGCCGAAGGACCCGCTCGAGAAGCGAAAACCCGTCATCGCCACCCTGACCAAGTCCCTCCGGTCGATTCCCCATATTCACATCTGCCGGGAATTGCCTGCGGACGGGTTGATCGCCGTCAAGCAACGCAACCGCGACGTCACCTACACGGAGATCCTGCTCAAGGCCCTGGCGCTGGCGGTGGAGGAGTTTCCCGCATTCAGGACCTCCTTGGTGGACGAACGGCTGTACCAGCCGAAGACAACCAGCTTGGGCTTCGTCGTCGATGCGGAGGATGCCCTGGTGATCCCCACCATCGAAGATCCTGCAAGCAAGTCGATCCAGGATCTGGCTGCCGAGGTGCGCGGCCTGACCCGCCGGGCCCGGCAGGGGAACCTCAGACACGCCGAAGTGAGTGGCGCTACCGTGACCCTCAGTAATCTCGGAATGCACGAGGTAGACCTCTTCACGGCCGTCATCCCCTACGGCCAGGTCGCCGTGCTCACCACCGGCCGGATCCGATATCAGCCGGCCATCCGGGAAGGATCGCTGCTGGAAGTCCCCCGGCTGTGGGCGAACCTGACCGTCGACCACCGCCTGATCGACGGCGTCGCCGCCGCCAAGTTCCTGAAAACGCTGGTAAACCTGCTTCGCGACGGGAGCGATAGATGGAGCGGCGAGTCTTAGTCGCCGCATTTTCGAGGTCATGCGGAGGAAGACGGGGGGACTAACAGTCCCCCCTCGCAGTGCCCCTCCTAGGCTTTACCCACGCTCGGAACGCAAGCTAGAATGACCCGACCCCCGGTCCCATGAGACTTTACGAGTTCGAGTCGAAGCAGCTTCTGGCCCGGAGCGGGATCAGGGTTCCCCGGTCTCAACTGATTACATCCGCTTCCTCCGTCTCACTGTCCGAAGACCTCCTGCCCGGAATCGTCAAAGTCCAGACCCTGACCGGAAAGCGCGCCCTTCGGGGCGGCATCCAGCCGGTCGACGACCTGGACGGGGTCAGAAGCTTTGCGCGGAAATTCCTGGAGCAGGGAATCGGGGACGAACCGGTCGATCGCGTCCTCCTGGAAGAACGTATCGGCTTCGTGGAGGAATTCTTCCTGGGCATCACCTACGACAACCGGGCCCGGAAACCACTACTGCTCTTTTCCCGGCACGGCGGCGCCAATATCGAGGAGACGGCGCGTTCCAGCCCGGACCTGGTCAAGACCCGGTTGCTGCCGGCGGACGGAGAGGTTCGCACCTACCAGGCCATCGAGTGGCTCTCCGCATGGGGCTTTTCCGGAAAGTTGCTGCTGCGCCTGGCCGGCCTGGTCCGCAAGATGGCCCGCCTGTTTCACGCCTACGACGCCCTGCTCCTGGAGTTCAACCCCCTGGCGAGCACGGAGACGCAGGAGCTGGTGGTCCTGGACTGCCACCTGGACATCGACGACGATGCGCTGAAGCGCCAGTCGCTCGACTTCGAGGGGCTGTCGAGCCGGATGGAGGGCGCGCGGCAGCCGACCGAGTTCGAGCGGAAGGCCCGCGAGATCGACCAACTCGACTACCGCGGCGTCGCCGGCAGGATGATCGAGTTCGACGGCAATCTGGGACTCCTCATCGGGGGAGGGGGCGCCAGCCTCACCGCCTTCGACGCGGTGCGGAACTCGGGAGGGTCCCCCGCCAACTACTGTGAAATCGGGGGGAACCCGACGGTCAGGAAGGTGCAGGAACTGACCAGGCTTCTGGTGAGCCGGCCGGGCGTGGACAAGCTGGCCGTGATTATGAACGTGGTCAGCAATACCCGGTCGGACCTGGTGGCCCGCGGCGTGATCAAGGGGATGGTCGAGGCGGGCAGAGATCCCGCGGAGACGATTGCCGTATTTCGCCTTCCCGGCGCCGGCGAGGAAGAGTGCCGGAAGATACTCGACCACTACGGTGTCACTTTTTGCGGCCGGGAAGTGTCCATTGACGAAGCCGCCGCCCTGGCGGTGGCACGGGCGGAAACAGCGACCGGACACCCTGCCTGATGGGAATACTGATCGATCGCGGCACCACGATCCTGGTCCAGGGAATCACCGGGAGGGAAGCCAGTTTCTTCACCCGCGAATCTCTCGATTACGGCGCCCGGGTGGTGGCCGGAGTGACGCCCGGAAAGGGAGGCCAGGAGGTCTACGGAGTCCCCGTCTACGACTGTGTCAAGAACGCCCTTCGCAACCACCGCATCGACGCCGGCGTCGTCTCGGTTCCTCCCTTCGCGGTCCGGGACGCCGCACTGGAGGCCATCGAGAACGGAATCTGCCTGCTGGTCGTCATGACCGAGCGCGCCCCCCGGCGGGATGTCGCCACCCTGCTGGACGCCGCGCGTGAGCATGGCGCCCGCGTCATCGGTCCCAACAGCCTGGGACTCATCTCTCCCGGCGAGTCCAAGCTGGGAGCCGTGGGCGGCAACGTGGAGAACACGCTTCGGACCTTCACCAAGGGTCCCGTGGGAGTCATGTCGCGCAGCGGCGGGATGACGAGCGAGTTCGCCAATATCCTGGGTCAGGAGGGGCTGGGCCAGTCCACCTGTGTCAGCATCGGTGGGGATCCGCTCATCGGATCCACCTTTCAGGACCTGTTCCCGTTGTTCGAGGAGGACCGCCAGACCCGGGCGGTCGCTCTCTTCTGCGAACCCGGCGGGGTCATGGAGGAGGAATTCGCCCGGTTCTATTCCTCCCTCTCGAATCCGAAACCGGTGGTGGCCTTCATCGCGGGACGTTTCGCCGACCGGATGCCGGGAACCCGATTCGGCCACGCCGCCGTCATCGTCGAAGGGGACCGCGGCAGCACCCGGAAGAAGCGGGCGCTCCTGAAGGACGCCGGGGTCCACGTGGCCGACCGGCTGTCGGATGTCCCGAAATTCATCAAGAGGTTGCTCCAAGATGGGCATGTTCATTGAGGTCTCGGTTCGGGACCCGGGCTTTCTCAAGACCGGGGAAGCCCGCAAGCTGGTGTCGGCCTGCGCCGTGAACATTTTCGAGCCGGCGGGACGTGGAGTCGCCGTCAATCGCGACCAGGAAGACGAGTGCACGCTGTGCGGCCGCTGCCTGGAGATCGGGGGGGATCGGCTGCAGATCGTGAAACTCTACGAGAAAGCTGGATAGTAAACGGGGCCGAGGACAAGGCATGAGAGAGATCACCTATTCACAGGCCATCAACGAAGCGATCCGGGAAGAAATGCGCCGCGATCCGGACATCGTCCTGCTGGGCCAGGATATCGGCGTCTACGGCGGGACCTTCGGCGTCTACCGGGGCCTCTGCCAGGAGTTCGGCGAGGACCGCGTCCGGGACGGGCCGCTCTCGGAGGCGGCCACTGCGGGTTTCGGAATCGGTCTCGCCGTGGCCGGCATGCGGGCCATCGTGGAAATCGAGTTCATGGACTTCTCGCCGCTGATCCTGGACGCGGTGGCCAATCAGGCCTCCAAGATGCGCTATTTCTTCGGGGGCAAGGTCAAGGTCCCCCTGGTGCTGCGGATGCCCTGCGTCAGCAAACTGGGACTGGGGGCCCAACATTCCCAGAGCCTGGAGTCGTGGTTCATGCACACTCCGGGTCTGCTGATCGCCATGCCGTCGACCCCTTACGACGCCAAGGGACTGCTGAAGACCGCTGTTCGCCAGGACAACCCGGTCATCTTCATCGAACATGTCCGGCTCTACGCCACCAAGGGAGAGGTGCCCGAGGAGGAGTACAGCCTGCCCTTCGGCAACGCCCGGATCGTTCGCGAGGGTTCGGACGTCACCGTCGTCGCCATCGCCATGATGGTTCAGGAGGCGGTTCACGCCGCCGGCGAGTTGGAGAAGGAGGGGATCAGCGTGGAGATCATCGATCCCCGCACCCTGACTCCCCTGGACGGCGGGACCATCGTCGAATCGGTGAAAAAGACCGGGCGCCTTGTGGTGACCCACGAGGCCTACCGGACCGCGGGGGTTGGAGCCGAGATCGGGCAGATCGCCCTGGAGGGCGCCTTCGACTACCTGGTCGCCCCCATCCGCCGCGTCGCCGGCAAGCACCAGCCGATCCCCGCCGGACCGTTGCAGGACGAGGTCTTTCCGGACCGCCACAAGTTGGCCGCGGCCATCAGGGATCTCATGGAGGAGGGATAGGAGTGATGACAGATCAGGCTCGACACGCCGCGGCCGTCGGCCCCGACCGGGCTCTGGGCTGGTATCGCCAGATGGTCCACATCCGGAAGTTCGAGGAGAAGGTGGTGGAGCTTTCCGGCAGGGGACTGGTCAGCGGTTCCACCCACCCCTGCATCGCCCAGGAGGCGGTCTCGGTCGGCTGTATATCCGCCATGAGCGCGGAAGACCTGGTGCTGGCCACCTACCGCGGTCACGGCGCCTTCCTCGCCCGGGGCGGGGATCCGAAGGCCGCAATGGCCGAGATCCTCTGCCGGGAGACCGGTTGCTGCAAGGGCAAAGGGGGGTCCATGCACCTGTGCGACCCCGACATCGGCTTCCTGGGGACCAATGCCATCGTGGCCGCCCACATCCCCATCGCCTCGGGTGTCGCCCTGGCCAACCAGTTGAAGAAGACGAGTCGGGTGACCCTCTGCCTCTTCGGCGACGGGGCCTCCTGCGAGGGCGCCTTCTACGAGACGCTCAACATGGCCGCCCTCTGGAAGATTCCGGTGGTGCTGGTCTGCGAGAACAACGGCTACGCGATTTCGGTTCCGGTGAGGAAATCATTGAGCGTGGCCGAGATCGCCACCCGGGCTCGGGGATTCGACATGCCCGGCGTTTCCATCGACGGAAACGACATCGTCGAGGTCTACGAGACCACCAGACAGGCGGTGGAGCGGGCGCGCGAGGGCGGGGGGCCGACCCTGATCGAGTGCAGGACCGTGCGCTGGGAACGCCACAGCGCCCTCTCGGCCGGATTCTACGAGTCGCGAGAGGAGAGGAAACGCTGGCAGGTGGTGGATCCCATCCCCAGGTTCCGCGCCGTCCTCACCGATCGGATGGCGATCCAGCCTTCGGTGCTGGAGGAGATCGAGCGGGAGGCGGAAGAGGCCGCCGAGGAAGCCGCCGATTTTGCCATCCGGAGCCCCTTTACGGGCGCGGCGCAACTCGAACAGGATATCTTTGCCTGACCGGAGCGGCGGCTTTCCAGCCGCCGAATAGGAGCGGGGGTTTTTAACCCCCGATTCCTGGGAGTATGGGGGACAAGGATGTCCCCCCTCCTATCCGGTAGGAGCGGAGGGGTTTTTGCCCCCCGCGACTCCGGGGGCGCGGGGTGGTGCGGAGGGGACTATACGTCCCCCCTCCTGCGGGGCGGCGTACTTGCCGTCGGCGGCCGCAGAGAAGGTAAGGATGTCAACCTCCCAACGGGTTGTTTCGTAGTCAGAAGGAGAACCTGACATGGTTGCCCAGGAATCCTCCGGTCCGAGGGTGATTCTGTGCGGTGTCGGCGGCGTCGGCCGCAGAGTGACCCGACTGTTGAGCGTCCGTCCCGGCTACCGGATTGTGGCGGCCTACACCAGGAACCGGGACCTGGCCGGCCGGGACCTGGGCAGCTTGGCCGGGATCGAACCCAACGGAGTCATCGTCACCACCGACCGGGACGCCTCCCTGCAGCAGCCGGCCGATATTGTGATCGTCGCCACCACCTCGTTCCTGAAAGCGGTGGCGCCTGAACTGCGGGCGGCGGCGGAGCACAACCTCAACGCCATCACCACGGCCGAGGAGGCGGCCTTCCCGTGGCTGACCGACGAGGCCTTGACCGGCGAACTGGACCGGTTGGCCCGGGAGCGGGGAGTGTCGCTCCTGGGGGTGGGACTGAACCCGGGCTTCATCTTCGACGCCCTGCTGTTGACCGCCACCGGCCCGGCCTGGGACGCCCGCCGGATTCGAATCCGGCGGGTGGTGGACGTCTCCCGGTTCAGCGCCACCATCCAGCGGCGGCTGGGCATCGGTTTCTCCCGGGAGAGGTTCGAGGCGGGGGTTCAAGCCGGAACCATCTTCGGCCACATCGGGTTTCCCCAGTCCTTTCACCTGGCCGCCAAATGCCTGGGCCGGACGCTGGAGGACTACCGGAAGTCGTTCGAGCCGGTCATCGCCGAGCGGCCCTTCTCCAATGACTTCCTGACGGTCCAGCCGGGCCAGACGGTGGCCTTCATCCAGCGGGACGAGGGGATCATCGGCGAAGAGCCCTGGATCGATTCCGAGTTCGTTGCCTTCATCGATCCCTCCGCCGGAGACTTCGTGGCGCAGGACTCGATTTCGATCCAGGGGTACAACCCCCTCAATCTGACCATCCGCCCCGGCTGCCAGCCTCAACTGGGCTCGGCAGCCATGGTGGCCAATTCCATTCCCAAGGTGATCGCGGCAGAGCCCGGGTTCCGGACCGTGGCGGACCTCCCGCCTCTCTGTCCCCCGTCGACGGACAGCGACCGGCTGGCGGAAGCCGCCGGGAACTGGTGATCCAGGGAGTTCGATCAGCGGCCATGGACAAGATACGAACCATCCAAGTCATTCCCCTGATCCGGCGTCTGGACCGGGTCTTCAGCGGAAGCACCTACCAGATCGTTTCGCGGAATACGCTCTACGCTCGAATCGAGACCGAGGGGGGCATCGTCGGCGAGGCCTTCGGTGGGGACGAGGACATCCACCAGCAGAAGGTGGTCCAGATCGCCAACGATTGTCTGGCGCCCCGGATCATCGGCGCCGGGATCTGGCCGGTGGAACCGCTCTGGCGAAAGCTGTTCGACACTCCCGACCTGCCGCTGCACAATCGCGGCATCCACACCCTGGACATGGTCAATCACGCCATCCTGATGCAGGCCATCGCCATCATCGACATGGCGATCTGGGACGCCGTCGGGAAGTCCTTCGGCAAGCCCTTGTGGCAATTGCTGGGCGGTTTTCGAAGCCGGGTCCCGGTGGTGGGGATCGGCGGCTACTACAAGCCGGGAGCGTTGGACGAGTTGGGCGAGGAGATCCAACTCTGCATCGATCTGGGCCTGGCGGGAATCAAGCTGAAGGTGGGGAAGGCCTCGGTCGACGAGGACATCCGCCGGGTGGAATACATCCGGAAGCAATTCGCCGACACCTTCGTGGTCGCCTGCGACGCGAACCAGGCCTGGACCTTTGAACAGGCGCACCGCTTCGCTCAGGGTGTCGGGGACCTGAACCTGGAGTGGCTGGAGGAACCCATCCGTTGGTACGACCAGTTGGAGGGGCTGAAGCGGCTGAGGGGCTCGACCCCTATTCCCCTCGTCGCAGGGCAGGGAGAGATCTCCAAATGGGGCTGCCGGGACCTGGTCCTGGGCGGCTGCGTCGACACGCTCAACGTGGACGCCACCATTGCCGCCGGCATCACCGAGTGGATGCGGATCGCCTCCTTCGCCGAGACCATGGACGTCAACATGGGTCACCATGAGGAGCCCCAAGTGGCGCTTCACATGCTGGCGGCCATTCCCAATTCCACCTACGTGGAGATCTTCCACCAGAAGGAGCGGGATCCCATGTGGTACGAGCTGGTGGAGGACCTGCCCCTCATCGCCGATGGATTCATGTATCCCAACGAAGGGCCGGGACTGGGCTGGCACTACGATGCCGACATCATCAATCGATACGGCCAGCCGTGACCGGCACTTGCCGCCGGCCCGGCCGGCCGTCGGCTCGCCGGTTCGAATGAACTCCCGATCGGGACGATGACGGAAGAACAATTCCACAGCGGATTGGTCTGGACGATTGTCCTGATCGCTGTCGTGAGCTTCTCGAGCCTGTTGGTTCTGGCGGCTCCCTACGGCCGGCACTACTCCGGGAAGGGCTGGGGGCCGCACATTTCGAACCGGGCAAGCTGGGTCATCATGGAGCTTCCGTCGGTGGTTCTCTTCCTGGGTGTTTTTCTTTCGGGATCAGCCGCACTCCAGACGGTTCCGCTGGTCCTTCTCGGTGTCTGGCAGTGCCACTATCTCAACCGGACATTCGTTTATCCCCTGCGAATTCGGACCGCGGGCAAGAAGATGCCTGTTTTGGTAATGGCCTGCGGCTTCGTTTTCAACTCGATCAACGCCTACGTCAACGCCCGTTTCATCTCCGAATTTGGTGAGTACGGGTCGAAATGGCTCGACGACCCGCGATTCCTGGCCGGACTCGTGTTGTTCTTTTCCGGTCTGGCCCTGAACATTCACTCTGACAGTATCCTTCTGCGCCTGCGCAAACCCGGAGGGGCCGGATACGCGATTCCCCGGGGCGGCGCCTTCTGCTACGTTTCCTGCCCGAACTACCTCGGAGAGATCGTTGAATGGGGAGGCTGGGCGCTGGCCACCTGGTCGCCGGCTGGACTGGCCTTCTTCGTCTACACCGCGGCAAACCTGATCCCGCGAGCCCGCAGCCACCATCTGTGGTACCGGGCACGGTTTCCTGACTATCCGCCCCGCCGGAAATCACTGATTCCGGGCCTGATCTGATCGTCGTCCGCACGATTCAGAAAAAAATTGACAGCGGCCACCTTGACTCTGTATTGTAGAGTCACTTTGGATTACAGAGTTAAATCATGAGCCGGAACTGAGGAGGTATCCATGGCCGACAACACGCAACTCAAGGAAGACATCGCATTTGTCCGCGCCGTCGCCGAACGGTCGAGGGGGGCGCATGTTCCCGCCATCTATCTGCTGTGGGCCGTGATCGGGCTGTTTGGTTTCGCGTTGTTCGACTTTGTCACCAACACCGGGTGGGTTGGCATCTACTGGCTCTTCGCTGGACCGATCGGCTTGGTGCTGTCAATTTGGCTCGGCGCCAAGGCCGACCGGGACGCCGGCGCCACCAGCCGCGACTTAGGAATCCGTGCCAGCCTTCATTGGCTGTCGTTCATGGTGGCCGGCTGGCTTGGTCTAGCGCTGGTATTCGCAGATCACCTCACATGGCGTGGTTTCGGATCCCTGTGGGTGCTGCTTCTGGCGCTGACCTATTTCCAATTCGGGCTGCATTTGGAACGGCGATTGTTGCCGATTGGAGTCTTGATAGCGGCCGGGTTCCTGGTCACGGTCTGGGTGCCGAACTACGGCTGGACCGCCACCGGAGTAGTGCTTGCCATTGCGCTGGTGACCGCAGCTTTCCTGGGGGCGCCGAAGAGTGAAACAACCGGCTGACCCCGACCTTCCCGCACTGGATGAGCTGGAACTGCTCAGCGGGCTCCTGGAGCACCGCGTGCGGCTGGCCATCTGCGTCCTGCTCTCCAAGTACGACGCCATGTCGTTCACCCGGCTCAAGCAGGTGCTGGGCGAGACGGACGGCAGTCTCGGCGCTCATCTCCGTAAGCTGGAGCATTCCGGCTACCTGGACGTGGAAAAGGCTTACCGCAACCGGAGACCGGTCACCTGGTACCGGCTCAGCGCCGGCGGGCGCACCAACCTGAAGAGGCATCTTGCCGTCTTGACGCAACTGATCGATCGAGCGGAATAGCTGTGGCTGACATCTCGTACCGGATCAAACTTCCCCCCTCGATTTGTGTCTGTAAGGAGCTACAGTACCGAGACGGCCCCGGAATGATCCTTCGAGAACAGGGGAGCATCAATGGAAACAGGAGGGCATCAATGAAACCTGTTTCCGCCATTCTGTCTGTCTTTATGGTCTTGTCGTCCAGTCTCCATGCCGGCACCGTCCCGGACGCCGCTCACTTGGTATCGATTGAGGATCTGAGAGCTGAGGTCTCGGCCAGGAATTCCGAACGTCCCGGTCACATTCGAGAAGTCCAAACCCTGCTCCGACATCCAGGGGTCCAAAAATCTGCCCACATCTTCGACCTGGAGAAGATCGACGCCGCAATCCCAAGGCTGGACGATGCCACCTTGGCCCGCCTGGCCGATGAAAGCGCACGGATAAACGAACAAATTCGGGCTGGCCACCTATGCGGTACGAATTGGACGTTAGTAATCACCTTTGTGGCTACCATGGCCATGGTAGTTTTGTTGGTCTTGGTAGCCACAAGATAAGAAGGGACGCCTCCCTTCGTCTGCGGCGCCGACCGGAATCTGCCTTGCAGTCTTTTTGGGAACTTATCCCAGTTTGGAAATCCGGATGCTGCCGTTCACGGTGGAGATCGTTATGGGCGGCCCGCCCCCGCGGAGTTTGCCTTCCAGTTTCTTCCCGATTTCACCCTGAACCCCAAGCGGAAAATCGGTTGCAATGGATCCGTTGGCAGTCCGTGCGACCACATCGGCGTGAGTTTGGGACGGCAAGGTCAGACGAACCGAGCCGTTCTTGGTATTCAACGCCACCTCACCGTCCGGTGGGGCGGAAAAACTGGCTCGGACCCTTCCATTCATCGTCTTGGCCTGAAGACGTCCTCGGATGTTCTGAATGCGAATCGAGCCGTTCTTCGTCCGAGCTTCGAGAACACCGCTGGCGCCGTCAATCTCGATAGCACCATTCGCGGTCTCCGCTTCCAAGGAACCCTTGCTTCCCTGAACCTGAATCCTTCCATTCGCGGTGGAATAGCGCTGCTTTCCTTCCAGGCCGGCCGCGCAAACACGCCCGTTCGACGATTTCGTCTCAACGTTCATCGTGCGGGGCAGCTTGATTTCATAACGGACAGATGCGGAACGGCCCCACCAACTCCAGTGATTGGGCCAAACGGCACGGATCGTCAAGGTCTCTCCCTCGTGAATCGGTTCGACTTGGATTTCTTTCAGGATATCCTCGGTTTGATCCAGCCCCCACCCCTTCGCTCTCTTGGTCACCTTCAACTGAATTTCATCCGTGTCCCAGGCTTGCAGGCTGATGGGCCCGTTTCTGTTTTTCAGTGATACGGTGCTGATCGCGGAGGCCGAGTAGGTGTACTCGGAAACCTCGGTCCGCTCGAAACCCGCTTCCTCCCAGCACGCAGCCGCTGACAGGAGGAGGAGAAGACCCAGTGACAAACCCGGACGAGAGTGATGATTGGAGATCATGTTTGTAGCTCCCAAATCGGCTTGTGATTTGCATTTGACGCGGTTCTCCAACCAGGCGAACTCACAAGACAGGCGTCAACTGTCACGAATCGAGACCTGGGTCCAGAACAGCAGGACAGTGAGGAAGCCGGCGGCGAGACCGAGCATCAGCGACCACGACACGCTCGTCTGGGCCAGCGGCCGGATGGCCTCCAAACCAGAGGTCGCAGGGCTCCACCAGAATGTCATGAGAGCCGCGATGGCGGTGACCATTAGAATCTCCGACCACGTTTGAATCGCTGCGAGCTTTGACTGTCTCCGGTTGTACTCATCGATTCGTGCCATCAGCAGGACGAATTCCCGGCTGGGGGTCCGTCCGCGTTGCACCGCGATCTCGGTTTCGAAGGTCGCCCGCAGAAGAGACTCGAGTTCATCGTCGCGCCGATTCCGAAGCTCAGTCATGAACTTGCCCCTTTGTCAGTTCGGGCAGAGCGGCTCAGGTACTTCGAGAGCTTCCTCCGGGCCCGAAACGCCAGGACGCGAACGCTTCGCCTATTGAGACTCATGATCCTGGCGATTTCCCTGTGGGAGAAGCCCTCCGCGTACATCAGCCAGAGCATCTGCTGCTCGCGCATTGATAAGGTTCGGAGCCCCTCGCGCACAGCGAGAACGTCGGCAATGTCCGCAGTTGGCTTGGTTGCCCTGACTTGATGTTCCGGTTCCTCCAGTCTGTTGCGCTTCTGCAAACCGCGACCGTGGTCCGCGATGATATTGGAAGCGATCCGGTACAGATACGCTCGCGCCGCGGGTGCGTCCGGTGTCTTGGCCATGCGGCTGGCGAGAAACTTGACGTAGGTGATCTGGAACAGGTCGTCGACCGAGTCCCGATCGCTGCAATGGCGGAGAAGATAGGCACGGATCGCCGCTGCCGTGGCGTCGTAGAACCGTCTGAATGCATCGTCGTTCAAGCCGGACTGCTCCATCACTCCCGGAATTGTGCTGCGGGACTCGCTAAAGGCGGTCCACGCCTGCGGACACGCGCAGGTCTCAACGCCCGTAGGTCTTGGCGTCGCCGCTATCGTTGTCGTCACGCTCTTCCGTGCGCCACATGACGTAGGTGGACACCGCAAGGGCAACACCGACCGCCCCGATGATGACCGCAGGAATCAGGAAATGGTCGCCCTCCACAAATGCCAGGACAGAGAATCCGATGCCCATGAACGTCAGAATCGAAGCCGGGACGAACAGTCCTTTCCACTTCTTGGACGGTTTTTCCCTCTCCAACGCAAGCGCGCTGGCGAGCTTTGATGCCGCGGGTCCCTGGATCGCCTGGGCGAAGGCTTCGCCCGACGAGAACTTGTCGATCATCCGGCGGATGATTTCCGCCCGTTGCTCCTGCGCTCTCCGTCGAGTCACATGGCTGAGCCAAATAATAAGCACCACCATGGCAAAGACTCCAAGTGGCACCAGTGTGTGATGCATCCACATTCCTGCCTCCTTTCAGACTTACCCATAAGACGTTCGAACATGGGCAATCGTTAACTGCAGTCGTAGTCGCAGCCCGGAATTCGCCACGGACGACGAACCGGAACTAATGCATCAGAACCCGTAGTTGGGGTTCAGACGGGGACGCGTTACGATCAGTTACCGATGGGACAGTCAGCCTCACGGTTCCGAAAGTGGGCACTTGCCGCGCTGGCTGGCGTCGTCATTCTCGCAGTTGCTCTGGTGGCGGCCGTTCTCGCGGTGTTCCGCTTCGGCGCCTTGCCTCTCGACCACGGGACGATATTGGCGGGCGGCCGCGTCGAGGCTGTGGTGGAAGGAATGGGCCCGGTGGCCATCGGTTCGTACCTGATCGCCCTGGAGAACGGCGGCTACGCCCTGGTGGACGCCGGAATGGATTCAAAAGCCCTCGCGATCCGGACAGTCCTGCAGCGCCGAGGCGCGGAGGCCCGGGACGTGAGAGCCATCTTTGTGACTCACGCTCACGGAGACCACACGGGCGGAATCCCCTCGTTTCCCGCTGCCGGGGTCCATGCCATCGAGGCCGACGCGAAGGCCATTCGCCGCGCGCGTTCACGCACCGTCCAAGGGCTGGCGGACGGCGACGTGGTCAAGGCTTCGGGCACGGAGGTGGAAGTCTTCGCCTTACCGGGCCACACACCGGGCAGCGCCGCCTACTTGGCGTACGGCGTTCTGTTCCTGGGGGACGCCGCTGCCGCGGCGTACGACGGTTCGGTTCAGGCGAACTGGCTCTTCTCCGAGGATTCCGAGTCGAACGAGGAATCCCTGGCTGCATTGGCGCGCCGCCTGGAGGGCAGAGCGGGCGACGTGCAGCAGATTGCGTTCGGCCACCAAGGGCCTGTCGACGGTCTCGGGCCTCTTCTCAAGTGGGCATCCGATCGCGAGCGGCGGTAAGGACAGAGACCTTACGGAGTGGCCGGGTTGTGCCCCGCCAAGAGCCTCAGCTCACTTGCTCTCCGTTGTTGAAGGTGACGATCTCCCGGTTGCCGTCCTCGTCGCGAAGGATCCAGCGGCCGTGCATCTTCCCCTCCACAAAGGAGCCTTCCTGGACTTGACCGTCAGGGAACCGGAGAACCCAGCGCCCGTGGTGCCGCCCGTTGACATAAGGACCTTCCTGGATGCTCCCGTCGTCCCAGTGCTCAACCCAGTGTCCGTTCCGCTTGCTATCGACGTACGGGCCCTCATGAACGCCCCTGCCGTCCGTCCAACGTTCGACCCACTGCCCCTGCCGCTTCCCATGGACACGGAGGCCTTCATGGATGCTCCCATCCTGGAAACGTTCGACCCACTGACCGTGTTGCTGGTTTTCCACGAAAGGGCCACCTGACCTGATTCGATCCGCGTCGCGGTAAATCCAGTTCCCGTGGCGCTGACCCTCTACAAACGGGCCTTCACGGACGTTTCCGTTGGAATCGAAGCCGATCCAGTAGCCGTGCTGTTTGCCATCCTGAAATTGTCCCGTAGATTCCACTACCCAATAACCACCGCCGGAGACCTCCGTCAGGGTGCCCGGCCCCTGGGCAAAACTACCGATACACGCCCCGGTCCAAGTCCTGGCTTCATCCGGGATGAAGTGCGAGACCCAGACGTAGCATCCCGGCTGATTGGACAACTCCATCCAGCACGATGCGTTCGGGGGTTTTCCCTGGCACCGGTCCTCCCGGGGTGGAATTCCTTGTTCCCCAATCAGTGGTGGGACGCTAAGAAAGACAAAAACGGCAAGAAGCGAGAGGACTCTTGGCATGGTCTCTCTCCTGATTTTCCAGTTCGCTCGTGCGAGGCTTTGTTGCAGTCAATTGTAACAGGATCCCGACCCGGCAGGATCTATGCTCGGGTCAGAGATGGGGAGAACTACCCGATTGTCAGTTAATCTGTCCGGCTTGCTCTCCGGGCGAAACGTCGACGCTCGGATGCTTCAACTTCCGAATCGGCACCGTGAGCATGAGCAGGGCAGCCGCCAGCGGCAGCGTCCCGATCAGCCAGAATACGAGGCTGTAGAGTTCCATGTCGATGAAACGGCCGATCAGGCTCTGGACGACGACGGCGCCGATGGTGCCGGCGCATCCCGCCATGCCGAACAGGGTGCCCACCGAGTGGGCTTCCGTCAGGTCGGTGGCCACGGTTTGGACGTTCACCGACCAGATCGCGAAGGCCAGGAAGACGACGCACATCAGGATAATGATCAGGTAGGGGTTGGTCACGCTGTTGATCAGGATCCCCAGCGGGACCAGCAGCGTGCCTCCCAACATGCAGACCTTCCGGGTCTTCGGGATTCCCAGGCCGCGCCGGATCAGAAAGGTGGAAAGCCAACCGCCCAGCACCAGGCCCAGGTCGCTGGCCAGGAACGGGATCCAGAGCAGCCCGCCGATCATCTCCATGCTGAAGCCACGCTCCCGCATCAGGTACTCGGGCATCCAGAAGAGGTAGAAGTACCAGGTGCCGTCGGCCAGGGAGCGCGCTCCCAGCACCGTCCAGACTCCCCGATACCGCAGGAAGTCCCGGACCCGCATCCTTTGGCCCGTGTCGTCCTGCACCGCCTTGGCCGATTCCCGGAGATACTCCTGCTCCTCTTCCGTCAGCCGTGGATGCTCTTCCGGTTTGCGGTAGATGAAGGTCCACGGCAACAGCAGCAGGAATCCCAATAGTCCGGTGATCAGGAACATGGCGCGCCAGCCGGCATTCAAGGTGAGCCAACTGATCACCGGCGGACCCAGCAGGGCGCCGATGCCCAGACCCAGCAGCATGATGCTCACGGGCTTGCCCCGGTCGCGGGGGTGGAACCATTCCGATATGGCCTTGACGCCGGTGGGGAAGAATCCGGCTTCGCCCAGGCCCAACAGGAAACGGTAGGCGCAGAGGGAGAAGAGTCCCTGGGTCAGGCTGTGAAGGCAGGCGGCGATGGACCACCAGGTGACCGTCACATAGTAGCTGACCCGCGTCCCCAGAAAATCGGCCAGCTTCCCGCCGAAACCGTAGGAAAAGGTGTACGCGACCAGGAAGACGTTTACCACCAGCGCGTAGTCGCTGGCGCTCAAGCCGAATTCATCCCGGACCATGGGAGCCACGATGGAGAGGGTGATGCGGTCCAGGTAATTGACTACGCCGCCCAAGAACAGCATCCCCACGATCCACCAGCGGACCGGAAGCTTCCGGAGAAAGGACCGGCCGGGAGGCCCCGGAGAATTGAGAGTTCCTACTGCGAATAGCATGGAGTGTCCTTACTTGCCGCTTCGTTTTTTCATTGCGGTCAGGGCCTCCCGGGCGGTTTCGGCCTCCCGGGACATGCCCAGTTGACGGTATACGTCCGCCAGGGCGGCGAGGGCCTGCATCGCCGCCGCCGAGGATTGCTCCAGCCGCACCACCTCTTTCAGGTGGGTCACGGCATCCTTCCGGCGGCCCGCGTCCAAATAGGCTCGGGCGGCAATCTGATGCGCCCGCGACTTCCCCCCCCTCATTCCGGCCAAGAGCTGTGCCCGCCGCCAGAGCGCAGCCGGGTCGGGGAGTTGCGCGTACGCGAGAAGAAGAGCCCGGTTCGCATCCGGAGTGTCTTTCGGATCTTGGCGGAGATGGCTCTCGAGCTCCTTGGCAGCTTCCTGGTACCGGCCCAACGCCAGCAGAGTAAGTCCCAGCCAGTAGCTCAACTGAGGCGTGCCGGGGGCCAGCTCCCTTGCCTTTCGCAACGAGGACAGCGCGCCTTCGAACTGAGACGTGAGATAGAGGTCCATGCCGAGGAAATAGTGGGCCGTCGGCAGTCTGGGGTCCAGGCGGATGGCGGTCCGAAGCCGTTCGATCGCTGCCTCCAATCGATTTCCATCATGCAGAAGCAGTCCCAGATTCATCTGTGCTTCCGCGAAACCGGGCGCTGCCCGGACGACCTCGAGGTAAGCTGCTTCCGCTTCGGCGTGGTCCCCTTGTTTGTGGGCTTCGACCCCTAGACGAAACGTCTGGAGGACGGGACTGTTCGATTCCAGGCGCCGTACCTCGCCGGAGCCGGTATCTCGAATCAGCAGGCTTTCCGCGGGTCTCGCCTCCGCCTGCCGCAGTTCCTCCGATTTTTCAAGTTCCAATCGTGCCTTTTCCGGCTCTCCAGTCCGGTTGTACAAGAGCCCCAGGGTGTAGCGGGCTTGGCGGTAGTCCGGGTCAAGACGAATGCTGTGCTTCAGAAGTTCTTCCGCTTCCTGGAACCTGCCGTCCTTCAGGGCCAGACGGCCCAGGGCTGCATGAGCATGGGAATGATTTGGGCGCAGGTCCACGATCTCGCGATAAATCTCTTCCGCCTTCCCCAAATCTCCTTCGCTCTCGCGGATCTTGGCCAGATAGAACCTGGAGGTGGCTGAAGTGGGAACCAGGTCGAGGCTTCGTCGAAGATGCTTCGCAGCCTCCTCGATCCGTCCCGCCTGGAACAAGTAGTACCCGAGAGAGAAGTGGGTCTGACCGCTGGAGTCTCTCGCCACGGCTTCGTCCAGAACGCCCAAGGCGCCCGGGACGTCGCCTCTCGCGTGGAGACAAGCCGCCAGCAGGGGGGCGTGCGGCTGGTCCAGTCGGTCCGGGTCCTGAATCCGGCGGAGAGCCTGGATCGCTTCCTGGTAGAGGCCTCTCCCGTACGCCTCCTCCGCCAGTTCATACAGGACGGGGTCCGTGGCCGTCCCTTTCAGGGCCCTGAAGAAATAGGGGTCCGACTCCTCGGGAGGGCCGGTCTTCCGCTTGGCTCGCCAGATCCAGAAAAGAGCCTCGCCGGAGTCGGGGACCCGTTTCAGAGCGTTCTCCAAGGGACCGGCTGCTTCGCCGTGCCGACCGGACTCGACCAGGGTCTTCCCCAGCAAAATGAGCGCGCCGGCGTTCTCCGGCTCCTGGGTCAGCAGGTGTTCGAGAACCGATCGAGCCTGGGAAAAGTCTCCCCGTGCCAGCGCCGTGCGGGCCTCGTCCAAGCGGTCACTCGGGGGCGGCGGAGAAGGGAGGGCGCGCTGCCCCGGCCAGAGCAGGAGTCCGGCCAGAATCAAAAAGGAAGAGACTTGACGAACCGAAAGGCCTAGCATCCTTTAACGTGGCGATCCGGGCCAGTCTACTACGGGGGCGCGGTCCATCCCACCGGACGCCGGAAAATCGGGGTGCGGTTATCATAGCCACGGTCGGGGCCGGCGGGGGACCGGCGAAAGCGAGCTTCCCATGTTTCTTGTCCGCACCTGGACACTCGCGATCCTGATCCTGTTCACCAGCGCAGGAAATCCCCTCCTCGCCGGAGAGGGCTCTTCTCCCGGCTGGCCGATGTTCGTCGACGTTGCGGAGAGCGCCGGAGTCCCGTTTGTTCACCGTGCATCCGCCACTCCCAAGAAGTTCCTGTTGGAGACCATGGGTTCGGGAGTCGCGCTGCTGGATTACGATGGGGACGGGCTCCTGGACATCTACCTGCTGAACGGGGCCAGGCTGACCGCCGGCATGGTCCCGGGATCGACTCCGGAAAAGTCCACGCCCGACTACTGGAACCGGCTCTACAGAAACAACGGAAGCGGGAGATTCAGCGATGCCACCGAAGAGGCCGGCGTCAGCGGACGCGGCTACTCCATGGGTGTCGCGGTGGGGGACTACGACAACGACGGCCGTCCTGATCTTTACGTCACCAACTACCCCTCGAACCAGCTTTTCCGCAACCAGGGCGGCGGGACCTTCCGCGAGGTGACCGGCACCGCCGGCGTCAGCGGCGGCGGCTGGTCCAGCAGCGCCGGATTCTTCGACTATGACGGCGACGGAGACCTGGACCTGTTCGTCTGCCGCTACATGCAGTGGGACTTCGACGACATCTACTGCGGCCGTTCCGAGCTGCGCGCGTACTGCGACCCCAATCGCTTTCCCGCCATTTCCAACCTGCTCTATCGGAACGACGGCGACGGGACCTTTACCGACGTGACGCGGAGCAGCGGCATCGGAAACCATCCGAGCAAGGGTCTGGGCGCCGCCTTCAACGACTTCGACCGCGACGGCCGGCCGGACATCGTCGTGGCCAACGACGGGGTACCGCAATCCCTCTTCCTGAACCAGGCAAACGGCACCTTTCGGGAGGAGGCCCTGCTCAAGGGGTTGGCTTTCGACGAAGACGGCAACACCTTCGCCGGGATGGGCATCGACTTCCAGGACTACGACCGGGACGGCTGGCCAGACGTGCTGATCACGACCCTCTCGCTGGAGACCTACGCCCTGTTTCGCAATCTCTCGGGACGGGCCTTCGACTACGTTTCGAAACGCTCCGGCGTGGCCGTGGCCACCCGGCTCTACTCGGGCTGGGGAACCTTCTTCTTCGACGCCGACAACGACGGCCGGAAGGACATTTTCGTCGCTCAGGGGCACGTCATGGACACCATCGAGTCCACCAATTCGACACTGAGCTACCTCCAGCCTCCCCTGCTTCTCAGGAACTCGGACGATGCCTTCATTGACTTTTCACCCGGCAGCGGCCGCCCCTTTGGAACCCCCCATGCCGGCCGGGGAGCCGCCTTCGGCGACCTGGACAACGACGGTGACCTGGACCTGGTGATCGTCAACATGGACCGACGGGTCCAGATTCTCCGGAACGAAGCGACCGGCGCCAATTGGATCAGCTTTCGGCTTAAGGGGAGCCGCTCGAACTCCGAAGGGATCGGCGCCGAGATCCGGATCACGCTGGAGACGGGAGAGCGCCGGTTCGCACGGGTGACCCGGGCTTCCAGCTACCTCTCCTCCAACGACGTGCGCTGCCACTTCGGTCTCGCGGGACATTCGTCGGTCCGCGAGGTCCGGATTACCTGGCCCAGTGGAATCGTACAGACGGTGCCATCGGTCGGCGCGAATCAATTCCTGGAGATCCAGGAGCCGGAGAACCAAGGCCGGGAGTAACTTGCAGGGCCGGGAGGGGGACGTCCCCCTCCCGAACTCCCATGGGTGGATTTGAGGAAGCAGGATTGCGGGCTAGTGGAACCGCAATCCGTAGCTCACCCTGACTCCGCGGCCCATCTCCACAATCCGATCCTTGATGAAAGACGTGTGGTTCCGATACAGCTTGTTGGTCACATTGCTGACCGTGAACGACACGATGTGAGCCGTGCGCTCCCGCGGCCAGACATATGACCCTCGCACATCGACCAGGGTGTAGCCGTCCGTCGGGGTCTCCCCGCGGTAGACTTCCCCCTGCCCGGCCGTGAACACAAACCGCGGATTCAGGGTAAATCCGCGATACGGCAAGTCGAAGCTCAACGTGCCGCGAAAGGGCGGAATACGCGGCAGCGCTTCGCCGGTCCCCGTCAGATTCGCGTCGACGCGCCCGAGGCCAAGCGTGGCCCAGGCCCTTCCGGCGAACCGGATGCTGCCCTTCGCGTCGAATCCGACAAAGCGGCTGTCGCCCTGCAGGACGTCGAACACCGGCAGGTTATCGATCACGTCGCCGCTGCGGTTTCCGAAGATGAAGTTTCCGATGTCGTACACGAAGAAGTTCAGTTCGCCGCGGACGCGGTCCCTCCGGTGCCTCAGGCTCACGTCGAGGCCGAGGGTGGACTCGGGGTCGAGATCCGGGTTGCCGATGTCGAAGGAGAGCGTGCCGACGTGGGGGCCGAAGTTGTACATCTCCTCGATGGCCGGGGCGCGGTGCGAACGGGTCAGGTTGGCGACCAGGGTGTTGCCGCCGCCGAGCCGCGTGTGAAGTCCGATGGACGCCGACGCACCTACGAAATCGCGGTCACGCGGGTCGGGCGCCACGACCGTTGGGTGCTCGTCACCGTGTTCGTCGCCGTGCTCGTCACCGTGCTCGTCACCGTGTTCGTCGCCGTGCTCGTCACCGTGCTCGTCACCGTGCTCGTCGCCGTGTTCGTCGCCGTGTTCGTCGCCGTGCTCGTCACCGTGTTCGTCGCCGTGCTCGTCGTCATGCTCGTCGCCGTGTTCGTCGTCATGCGCATGGCCGCCGGTTCGCTCCGCCACCCGGTAGCTGTCCCGATCGACCCGACCGCCGAACTGCAGGCGAAATCGCCCCAGGCTCAACTCCTGGTAGGCGAAGGCCGCGAACGACGCCAGATCGGTCCGCGGCGCCAGCGCCTCGAAGCCTGCGGCCTCAAAGTCGCGTACCCGGGCCCAAGCGCCGAACCTCCCCGACAGACGGCCCGTCTGCCGCTGGAAAACGTCGGCGCGGGCGATAAAGGTGCGGTTTTCGTAAACGGTGCCGACGCGTTCGCTGCCGCCCTCGATCTCCAGTTCATTGTGGTTCCAGTCGATGAGGTTCAGGCTGAGTTGCACCCCCTCGACGACGGGGTTGGCGAGATTCTGGAAACCGAAGTCGACGTGCAGCCCGCGACGCTCCCAGTCGAGCGCGATATCGGTCTCCCCGTGTTCGTCGTCGTCGTGCCCGCCGTGCTCATCCCCGTGACCGTGGTGAGAGTGGAGTTCGCCGGCGACAGGCACTCCGTAGCGGCCGTCGTTCAACGTCACGCCGGCGCTGGCGAAGAGCCGGTCGCCCGACCAGCCGACACCGGCCCGCGCGTTTCTTGACTCGGTTGCGGAGTTCTCGACGGTTCCCGCGGGGCTTGTGTAATCGCCGGTGCGCCGCTGGCTGGCGCCGGCCCAGAAATGGACGCCGTTCCGCGCGTGCTGCAGTCCGAAGTTGGCGCCGGCCTGCGCGTTTGCGCTTCCCAGATCGGCGCCCATCTGCGCCCGCGTGCCATCGAAGAGCGACTCGCGGTAGCTTGCGTGCGGCGAGATCACGTTGACGAGCCCTCCCACCGCGTTCGAACCGTACAACAACGTCGCCGGCCCGCGCACGATCTCGACTCGCTCCGCGCCGTAGGGATCGACGGCGACGCCATGGTCAGCCGACTCGCCCGACAGGTCGCCGGTACGAATCCCGTCCTGCAGGATCAGCACCCGGTCACCGTCGAACCCGCGGATGATCGGCCTGTTCGCTCCGGGCCCGAAGCTGCGTACCGCGATGCCCGGTTCGCGCTCGAGCGCAACGGCAAGATCGCCGGCCGACTCCCGGATGACATCGAACGCATGGGCCGTCGACACGGCGTTGAATGCCTCGAGCGCCGTCTCGGTTCCGCCCGGCGAGGCCGTCACGGTCACCTCCTCCTGCAGGGGCGAGAGGCTCAGCACGAAGTCCGCCGTCGCCGTCCCGCCGGCTTCGAGGATCACTGTCTGCCGGCCCGCGCTCAGATGCTCCCGCTGCGCGAGAACCTCGTACTCGCCGGCGGGTACATCGTCGACCTCGAACCTTCCCCGTTTGTCGGTCAGCGCGGAGGAGCCGGAGCCGACAACGACGATCACCGCGCCGCGGATGAAATCCCCGTTCTCCTCCAGCGTCACCGTTCCGCGCACGGTGCCGGTTTCATTGGCCAGCAGCGGCGTGCTGCCGGCGGCGGCCACCACGGCCGCCACAAGATATGCTGCAATCGCTGGGAATATCGTTCCCATTCCCTTTCGGTTCATCTTTCCTGTTCCCTTCCTGAGTTCCTACGGTTCACTGATCCGCCACCGTCGTGAATGGAAACCGCGTGGAACGTGCGCCACCGCCGGACCCCGGGGAGGATTCCTCCAGGGGACACCGGAATGTCGCGGGCCCGCGCGGCGCCGGGAAACACATCGGTTGAACCGGGCGCATTTGCATGCACCACGGAAACGGGCGGTGTCGCCGGCGATGGCGGTACTAAAGGCGTAAACGTGTAACGGGAACTAGGCAGGGGGTGCGCGGACGGAGAGGCTGCGGAAATGACCGGATGCGATCCATCCGCCGTCGCCAGCGTGCTCCAGCGGCGCCGAAACGTCCGAGAAACCGATCTGCAGGGATCCGGAGAGTTCGGCGGCTGGCTGGTGCCGGAGCTGGCAGGCCACGCAGTCGTGGCCGGCTGCGTGCTCGTCGTGGCAGATGGCCGCGGCGAATGTGGCACCGGCGACCGCCAGCGCCAGGACGACGATCCAGGCGCGCCAGACCGAGCCACGTCGTGCGGGCCCGGTGTGCATGGATCCTCTGCGAGGCATCATCCGGCGACTATAGCACAGATGGCCCCGGGGCCAATTAGGGTGGGAGCGGGAGAATTTCCTGGAAACGCCGGTTGAAATCCCGACTGCCGTCCCGGTGATGAGAGGTTGGGGCCGGCCCCCTCCAGAAGCGGTTTTACGGCAATCGCCGGTAATGGATCTCCAGCCCCTTGGTCTTGACCTCCGGGGTCTCGTAATACATTTCGATCGAATGATGATCCGGGTCGATCAGAGTGATGACGGAACTCTTGACCATGGATTGTCCGGTGATCGGATCGGTCATCTCTCCGGTCAGGGTCCAGACCGTTCCCGATTCGTCGATCTGGCCGCGCTCGACCTGCATCACGGTCGATCCGGTGTCGATCCAGAATCCCTCCCAACGCTTGTCGGTCTTGTTGTAGCCCCAATAGCCGCGCCCGGCGAAACCGGGAAAGGGACCCTCCACGGCATCACCCTGGTAGGTCTGCCGCAAAAAGCGTCCCCCCAGGTCCATGCTGTTGGTCATGACGCCGGTGGTGACCATAGGTTCACCCGGACCCATCCAGATTTTGACCTCCGCCGCAAACGTGCCGACGAAAGCCTGCAACTGTGTGTGCTCCTCAGTCGGAGCGGCCAAGGCGGCAAAGTCGATGGGAGTCTGGTCAGAGTCGTTGCTCATAAAATCTCCTGAGAAAAGGCGGAGAGGGGTGACTTCCAATCGCCCAGTCTTCGTCGCCAAGTTGCCACATCGGAGTTCGGCGGTTAGAAAACCGCCGATCCCATCCTTGTTCCTGTAGCGGACACGGCGAGAATAGGCGAGACTCGATTGAAGCACAATACGTGTTGCCCAACGCGGTTCCATGATGACCGGCAGTCCAAAAGAGTCCCTGAGGCCAACCCGACCGGGAGAAAGGATCCGGTCGCTGGATCTGCTGCGCGGATTCGCGTTGCTGGGCATTCTGATCATGAACATCCAGTCTTTTTCGATGGTCGGCGCCGCCTACGTCAACCCCACGGCATACGGAGACCTGAGCGGCGGCAATGGCTGGGTCTACGTTCTGAGTCATGTGCTGGCCGACAATAAGTTCATGACACTGTTCGCGATGCTCTTTGGCGCCGGCATCGTGTTGATGACCTCACGGGCGGAAGCCCGCGGGACGAACTCCGCGGGCGTTCACTATCGAAGGACTTTGATTCTGTTGGTGATCGGGCTCCTGCACGCCTATCTGTTGTGGGCCGGCGACGTGCTGGTCACCTATGCGCTCTGCGCGTTGGTGGTCTTCCCGTTTCGCAAGTTGTCTCCCAGGACTCTGTTGACATGGGGTTTGGGGAGCCTGCTCATCGGGTCCATCATTTTTCTGTTCATCGGTCTTTCGATGGGATACATCCCGCCCGACGAGATATCCGAAATGATGAACGACTGGAAACCGTCCGCGGAACTGGTGCAAGAGGAGGTGACGGCGTACCGGTCGGGATGGTTGAAACAGATGGAGAAACGAGTCGGCACGGCGTTCTTCCTGCAAACCGGATTGTTCCTGATGTGGGGGTTTTGGCGAGCCGGGGGACTGATGCTGGTGGGGATGGCGCTCTTCAAGTGGGGAGTCCCGACGGCTGCCCGCTCAAGCCGTTTCTATTTCGGTCTGGCCGCCGCCGGCCTGGCCCTGGGGTGGACCCTGTCGAGTTACGGACTGGTTCACAATTTCGCCAGGAACTGGTCGCTGGATTGCCAGTTCATCGGAAGCCAGTACAACTACTGGGGAAGCATTCCGGTGAGCCTGGGCTATCTCAGCCTGGTGATGTTGATTTGCAAATCGGATCTGAGCGGGCGCCTTTTGCAGTCCGTCTCGGCGGTCGGACGCACCGCGTTGAGCAACTACCTGCTGCAGACCGTCCTCTGCACGACGCTGTTCTACGGACACGGTTTCGGACTCTTCGGGAGCGTCGAGAGAACGGGGCAGGTGGCCATCGTCCTGGCGGTCTGGGTCGTTCAGCTCGTCGCTTCTTCCTGGTGTGTCAAGCGGTTTCGCTACGGGCCCATGGAATGGGTGTGGCGCTCGCTGACCTACGGGAAGCTTCAACCCATCCGATAGGGGCCGATTTCCGGATCGGCGGGACTCTGTTCACCGCTTCAGCAATTCATCCAGCGACAGCTTCTCGAAGACCAGGTCCGATCGGCTTCCCTCGTACACGATTCCTACATGCTGGTCGTCGATCCGGGTGATGCCGGGGTAGCCGCGCCCGCGGCCCTCGTCCAGCAGAATCTGGTAGTCCTCGGGCCAGGTCATGCCGTCATCGAAGCTGACCTTGACGGTGTGGTGATGGCGTCCGTCAGGCGCGTTGGGATTGGCAAACAGCAGGATGTATTTCGATTCCCCCCCTTCCTCGTAGTCGAATCGAAAGAGGCTGGCGTTGCAATTCGGTTCGACCAGCACCTTGCGGTTGGTTTCGTGCGGTATCCAGGTGATGCCCAGATCCCAGGTCACATAGACGGCCCGGTAGGGTTCCGGCTTGTCGTTGCGCATGTTGAGCATGACGGACCCGTCGCCGAGCTGCACCGCCAAGGTTTCGTTGCCTCCGCTGAAGGCCGGGTTGCTCACCGTCCAGGTGGCGCCGTGGTCGCGGCTGTAGGTGATGTTGCCGAAAGGATATCCGGTCTCGTCACGCCCCTGGGTCGGCATGACGATGGTCCCGTCGGCAAGCGTAATCCCCCGGTTCGGCGCCGGGGCGAAGAGCCACCACTTCGGTTTCTTCAGTTTCCGGGTGATGTTCTCCGGCTCGGTCCAGGTGAGGCCGTCGTCCTTGGAATGGACCATCAGGAACTGGGCGGTCTTTCCGATTTCATACCCCGGCTCGGAGCCGTCGTCGCGCCACTGGTGCTTGCCCGGTTTGCCCCACATCCAGACGGCGGTGACGAAGATCTCCCCGGTGTTGTCGTCCACGAGAATGCCGGGGTCGCTGACCCCGTTCTCCTCCTGTGGCAGCCCGCCCCATTCCCCCATGTCCATGATCGCCCGCTGCGGCTCCCAGGTCTGGCCGCCGTCGGTGCTGCGGATCAGCCCGATGTCGATGTGTTCCTGCAAGTCTCGCGACTTCCGCCACCGCATGTCGTAGACGCACAGGAGCGTTCCCTTGGGCGTCGTGGCGATTGCCGGGATGCGATAGGTGTGGACTCCGTCGTCCATGTGTTTGCGCAGGGCCAAGCCGATCCGTTTGCGGACGCCGGGTGTCGTGTCGGTGGGAGTCAGGACTCCTGCGGAGGTGTTCACCGAAGTGCAGGAGGCATCGGTCTGGTTTCCCAACTCGGCGGTGGGCCGCAGCCGGACGGAGAGCCAGAAGACATTCTTTCCTGGCGACAGTTCCTGATTTCCCGTGAAGACAACCTGCTCAGCCGGTCGAGCGGGATCGCCGAACCTGTTCTCAACCCCGAGTTCCTCCTGGTCACCCGAGTAGAACAGTTCCAGGGACTCGATGTCGTTCAGATCGTCCGTTCCGCTGAGCTTGAAGAGGAACAACCCGGCGGTGTGGCCGGCGCCCTGTGCTTCGACAGTCAGTCGCAACAGCGGATTGTGTTCATTGCGGATCAGAACCGGATGAACTCGTTGGGAAGCAGTGATTTCCAAGCTGCCGGAGAAGATTCCTGCACATCCTTGGAGAGCCGGCAGGAGCAGGAGGAAAACCGCATTTCTCATTGAACTCTGACGGGTCAGTCTGGGAAATCCTCTTCCGGTCTTCATGGGTTCTCCTCCATTGGTCTTGTCGGGGATCGGTCCATCTGGATTTGATTCTACTCCCATTGCGGTCGCTTCTCTTGAGTCTTAACCGTGGTTTGGGAAAAAGGACCAACGGATGACGCTTGGTCAGAGGCGGATCGTGGCCAGATAGATGCTGGTCTTGCCTTCATGGGAAGAATAGTAGCTGAGCCAGAGAAGTCCTTCGTGCCAAACCATCCCCGGGTAACTTGTGTCGCCCCCACTGGGCAGCTTGAGGCCAGGTTCGTAGCCGGTCAAGGTCAACCTGGCCAGGACGGTGAAGGGCTCTCCTTTGCACTGGCCATCGCTACGGTGGCGCCTACCCACGAGAAGAAAAGGATGCGGAGAACGGGCGTCATCTCTTGCTCCGTCAGTTGGAAAGGATGTACTCGGTTTGGATCCTATCGAGCCAATCCAGCACTGCAAAATACCGTCCGCCAGAGCGTCCGCTATAATGCTCCCAACAGCTTCGAAACACTCACGATTCGGAAGTCTTTCACGGTGGATTCGTAGTCGGTAGAGAATCACACCAGTTGGGAGGATGGTTTGCTTGAGTGGTGGCCGTTGTTGCTAGGCTGGCCCGCCGTTTTTTTGTCGGTGACCTTGGCTGTGGTTGGGATCGTGTCCACAAAACCTGGTTTGATTCTCGTGGCGGCTGTCTTGGCGACTCCGTTCAGCCTCTATCTAAGCGCTGGTTGGAACAATAGTATTTGGGTCTCAGTTGTCTATGCGGCCTTTCCGCTTACATTTGTTGCCGCCGCTTACACCGTCAAGCATCGTCGGCCATGGATAGCCTGGTGTCTGCTTGTTCCCTTCGTAGGTGTGGTCATAAGAATTTTTATCGACGTGATCAGTCGGTGAAATCAATCGCACCTCTCTACCGGCCTCACGACAAGTAAGCGGACCGAAGAGAAGGACAGTCATCATTGTCACGCCGCTCGCGAAGGATGATTTCCTGCACCTTCATCGTCCGCTCCACGGCGCGCGGCGGATACAGTTCCATCCCCACCTCCTCTTTGTGATCGACCGGCGGTCTCGGGGCCCAGGCGGAAGAGTCCGGGACCATCGCCGGCCGGGTTCTGGACGACAGCGGTGCTGTGGTCCCAGGGGCCGACGTTGAGGCCGTCAACGAGGCGACGGGCCTCCGAAGAACCGGCATTTCCAACGGCCAGGGGATTTTCAGTTTCGAGTGGAATCGTTATTGACAGCCACTGCTAATATACTGTAAAGTCACCCTAATATTCTGATTGTTTGCGTGGGCTGGATTTTCGTCAAGGGGAGACGCCGTATGCTACTTGGCAAACAACAACTCAAAGTAACTTCTCTATTAATCATTTCAATCTTCGCAGGTAATGCTTTACTTCTATCGCAGGCTACGACGGGGAAGATAACGGGCACCGTCGTCGATGAGGTCGAGGCGGTGATTCCAGGGGCCACCGTGACTGTAACCAATGTGGACACCGGTGAAGAACGTGAAGCGATCACCGATGATACGGGTGTTTTCGGACTTCCGTTTTTGAGACCAGGTGTCTATGACCTCAGAGCCGAAATGCCCGGCTTCAAGACGGCCCTACTGACCCAGATCGAGATTCGGGTGGATTCGCACGTCCGTCGCCAGGTGATGTTGGCAGTGGGGGAGGTCACGGAACAAGTGACCGTCCAGGCTGCGGCGACTCGTGTCGAAACGGAAACACCGGCGATCGGTGAAGTACTGCAGGAACGGGAGATCAAAGAGCTTCCCATCAATCAGAGAAGTTTTGTCGGCCTGACTCGCTTAACTGCGGGGGCCCACGGTTCACCCTTTACAGAGTCCGGTAACGCAGGCGAATCCCATGGTTTTCGCATAGGCCGTGGGGTGACCACCGTCACGATTTCAGGTCAGCGGGAGACCTCGACCAATTACATGTTCGATGGGATCCCGAGTAAAGAGCCCTTCTACGGATCTTCCGCTCAACTTCCGGCTCTCGATGCTTTGGCTGAAGTGAAAGTCCAGCGGGGTTTCTTCTCAGGTCAAAACGATAATCCGGCGGTCGTCAACGCAATCACCAAGTCGGGAACCAACGCAATTCACGGTTCCGGCTGGATGTTTCATCGCAACGACAATCTGGACGCGCGAAACTTCTTTTCAGTCGGCAATCCGGAGTTCCTCCAGAACCAGTTCGGAGCTGAGTTGGGCGGTCCGGTGATTCAAGATAAACTGTTCTGGTTTTTTAGCTACGAAGGCTTTCGCTCACGAAAGGCCGCGACCGGTCGCAACATCGTCCCCACGTCTCGGCATCTACAGGGAGATTTCTCGGATTTGGCAGAGCCCCTGATCGATCCACTCACGGGAGAGCCCTTCCCAGGGAATATCATCCCGTCGAGCAGGTTTCATCCATTTGCCAACCAATACATAGGTCTCGGTTTCATACCGGCGCCCAATCAGCCGCCCGGTGACGTCTTCAATCTCATTGGCGAGACGGGTCTCGTGAGAAATGATGACAAATTCATCACGCGAGTGGATTTTGCACTCTCGGAGACGGATAGATTCTTCGGAAGATGGTCCGGGATTGACAGTATCGTCAACGATCGAAGTTTGTTGCCCGGGTCAGAAACGGCGCGTCCGTTAAATGCCCATAATCTGGTTTTTGATTGGGTTCATTCGTTTGGACCCACGCTGGTAGCCAATGCGAAAGCAGGTCTGAATAAGGTGGAAATCAGCTACTGGTCTCCAACAAACGCCCTGACGGATCCCGACTGGCCGACGGAATTTGGAATACGGAACATTAACATTGTTCCTGAGTGCAATGCGGTGCCAGGAGTGTCAATGGGTGGCTTTTCGACGTTTGGTGGGCCAGGCAGCTGCATAGCCCCTTTCCAGAATGACTGGCACTACATCTTCAACATGTCATGGATAAAGGGGCGCCATAACGTGTCCTGGGGATTCGAGGTGCGCGATAAGGGTCACACGCTGATCGGCACTTTCAACCAGCAGGGTAGCTTTCAGTATTTGGGTCAGTTCACCGGGCATCCGGTAGCAGACTTTCTCCTGGGGCATACGAATCGAGTTATCGGTCACAAGACCGGTCCCGCAGTCGACAAAGAAGGAATCTGGTTCAACAGCTTCATCCAGGATGAGTTCAAAATCAGCCCCAACGTTAGCCTGACCCTCGGTCTGCGCTATCAGCTCTACCCCTGGCTGGTTTCCACAACCGGGGACCGGCTCGGCCTATTTGACGGAGCCGCGAACGGAGGCGCCGGAGGCTTTCGCGCCGAGAGGGATGTCGGACGCGTGATTGACGTCGATAAGAACAACTTTGCTCCCCGGATTGGAATTGCGTGGAGCCCAGGGGGTTCTCAGGATTTTGCCATCCGTTCCAGTTTTGGAATCTTCTACGACGAGGTGCCCGGAAACGAACTGGCGTGGGACGCTATCCTTTCGCCCAACAATAGTATTGTCCAGACCTTCTTCAGCGACACCGACAAGCCGACGATCGAAATCTCAACACTTTTTCCGGATCCGCCCCCGGGTGATCCGTTTGATATAAAAGACATATCCCTCATACTCTTGAGTACTCCTCAGAGGCGGTCGGATCCCTATCAGCAGATATGGACCCTGAGCGTCCAACGTATGCTTCCCTGGGGCTTGTTCGGTGAGATGGCTTATGTGGGCTCTCATGGTGTGAGCATGTCGAAGCGGTGGAATATCAATCGGTCCATCGCACGTTGGCGTGAAGGGGGGCGAACGGCAAACGACCCGTCCTGCGATTCGGCCTGCCGTCAGGCGAATCGTGCTTGGCCTGATTTTCAATTCATACTCACGGATCATGCCATGGGCCAGTCCTGGTATCACGGCCTGGAATTCACACTACGAAAAGCTTTGAGTCAGGGATTGAGTTTTCTGACCACTTATTCCTGGGCGAAATCGTTGGATACTGATTCGTTTGACAGTAAGGGAGCCCGTAACTATGTGCCCTGGGATCGGGACAAAGGCTTGAGTACTTTCGATTTGCGGCACCGTTTCAACTTCAGCTTCGTATACGAGTTGCCTCTTCTTGAAGGCCAAAGCACAGCCATGCGACACGTATTAGGAGGTTGGCAGCTGTCGGGCATCACGACGCTCATGAGCGGTTTCAACTTCCACCCAACTACAAGCTCGGATCCAGCAAACAGTGAGGCCATCTTCAACAAACGTCCCAATCGCCTGGGAGACGGCAACCTGCCGGCCGGTCAGCGATCACCGGATCGATGGTTTGATCTCGACGCCTTTTCATTGCCGGCCCCGGGCACCTTTGGTAACTCGGGTGCTCAATTCCTGTACAGCGATGGTTTTGTCGGTCAGGACTTCGGACTATTCAAGAATTTCAGTATCCCAGGGATTTCGGAAGAAGCAAAAGTACAGTTCCGGACAGAGTTTTTCAACATCTTCAATAACGTCAACTTTGGAAGACCAAGCGCCAATTTGGAGTCCGGATCCTACGGGCGGATCACGACAGCTACCGATGCACGAAGGATCCAATTCGGATTGAAGGTCATCTTCTAGTACCCCCTTGAGAAGCTGGAGCACGGACACCGAAGGTGCCTTCGGTGTCCGTCCCTTCTTTGCTCTCCTCCGACGATTACAGTCTCGAACTTCACCGGGCGAGCTTGGCTTTTAGCGCTCTGTAGGGGCGCAAAGCATTGCGCCCCTACGCGTCCCAACGACGGATTCCGGATCTTTTTATTAGGATTTGAGGGGCAGTGAAGTTCCGCTTAACGCCCGGGTGGAGAGTTGGGGGACAGGCTGTCTTCGCCGTTGGTCAACCACTCGATATCGAAATGGGCGAAAGTGATTTTTTCGTATGGCGTCTCATCACCGCGCTCATAAAGGCAGCCGATTGTCATGTCCGACAAAACGGTCATGCACGAATAGGCTGAGGGACCCCCATGAAGTTGTTTGGCAACCGGCCAGCTTTTTCCCTCGTCGTAGCTGAGACGAACGGTCATGTTTCGCCTTTCCCGGTCAGCAGGATTGGAGAACAAGATTCGATCTTTGGCGTAAAGGAGTCGGTCCGTGAATCCGAGCAGGCTGGCCTGGCAACGGGGCTCGATAAGGGTCGGGTCCGCGCTGACCTCACGCCAACTCATGCCCCCGTCAATGCTTCTGGCGGTCTTTCGGTGATTTTCAAATTGACCACGCATGTTGATCAACAGCGAACCGTCGGCCAACTCCACCAGCTGACTTTCATTTGTCTTCCCTTCCGCTTGCACCTCGCCGCCAATCCTCCACGTCTCTCCGTGGTCATCGCTGTACATCACGTGCGATCCGTAATAGTCGAGTCCGACAAGATAGTAGCGCGGGATGATCAATCTGCCGCTCCGCGTCTGTATCCCTACCCCCGGGCCGGGGGAACCGGCCCGCCATTCGGGCTTCTTGACCATGGCGGTGACATCGATCGGCTTCGACCAGGTCTGGCCGTTGTCTTCGCTCTTGACAGACCACAACATCACGGTGGGACCGTAGAGGCCGGGCCGGGCGTTCCGACTTCCGATACCCACCGGATAGTATCCGAAGAAGACCCAGATAGTTCCCGTGTGCCGGTCGACCACGGCACAGGAATCCGCAGCGGCTCCCTCTCCCACGTCCGCCAGCACCTTGAGCGCACCCCAGGACCGGCCGCCATCCATGCTGCGTTTCATGACTATATCGATGTTGTTGGGAGCATCACCCGTACGATTGACTCGAGCATCGCAGATCGCCAGCAGGCTTCCGTCGTTGGCTGTGACCAGCACGGGAATTCGGAATTCGGTCACCCCATCTTCACCCGCGACAAAGACATCCGTCTGTTCGAAGAGTTGGTCCTGAGCGGTCAGTGGTGCTGAGGCCCTTGCTGCAAGCACGAGGAACGCGATCGTGGCCAGACGCGGTGTTCGTCTTGCCTTTGTTTTGGTCCGTGGGCTGAAGCCCACGGCTCTGTGGGATAGCGGCGACTCCTTCAGAGCCGCAAGCTTCAGCCTGCGGGCCCAGTGCACCACTAGATTTTTCTTTTTCATCAAACGTTGCCTTCCTTGGCCCGCATTTCTCATCAGGGGGCGTGACGATCGCGCAGTGTGTCCCGGAGATAAC
The DNA here is from genome assembly GCA_965116695.1 of Acidobacteriota bacterium. Lineage (GTDB taxonomy): Bacteria > Acidobacteriota > UBA6911 > RPQK01 > JAJDTT01 > JAJDTT01. Next base: position 2,857,713 of record OZ220706.1, on the reverse strand, counting down.
TTGGCAAAAATCTCGTAATTGCGCAAACACACACTCTTTTTCATCATACGCAAAGCGGCCTGGTGAGAATTGCGGGTTAGTTGCCCACCGGAGGTAGATCCGACGGCAGCACGTACGTCCCCCGAATCCAGGAACAGCGATATAGATAGGGACCGGTGGCCGGCCAGGCGACTGCGGTATCGTCCGTGTAGTTCACCACGAAGATCCGTCCGTCCGGCAAAGTGGTCCATCCGGAGTATCCCTGATCGATACCGAACACACTGGCCTCGATCTCGATCACATGATCGAGCTGATACTGGTCCGGGAATCCATCTCTTTCCGCCACCCAGGACGTTCGGTGCAGCTTGCCGTTGATATCCGTAACGGTCGCCTCCACCCGCTTCCACAGGCTAAGACCCGTCACCTCGGGCACGATTTGCGGGGCAAACATCTGCATCCGCACCCACTCCGACGTCGGCAGGTAGACATCGGGCTGCGGATAGTTGCCAAAGGAGAGAAGAAGGGGGCTGGCGGGAGGTGGGGACCAGCTGTGCTTGAGGAGACGACTGTCGAGCTTGGAGGATTCGAGCTGGAGTTTGTCGTCTATGAGAATCTCCACCTGTCCCCGGTCACTCGTCACACGATAGGTGTGGTACTGGCCAGGAGTAATCGCTGCCGAAATCGTCTCGTCCCCCACGAAATCGACGCGATCCGGAAAAATCCGCAATTGTCCAGCAAAGGGAATCGCGATGGTGGCCGCCTGACCCCGATTCTCTTTAACCAGGACTTCGGCCGTCAGCTCGATTCGGCCTTTCGGACCGTGCGGTGGTCGCAACAAGTACCTCGTGAACTGGCCGCTGCGCCCATCGCTGTCGATGTAAAGAACTCCATCCTTGAGGCCCTTGCTGGAGCGATCGTTGAAGTGGATCCCGCCAATCTGAAAGCCGACCCTTTCCATGGGATCCTCCACCCAGGCCCGCAGTGCTGGACGGCCCAGGTAGCTTCGGGTTGTCAGCATGATCCGCCCGTCGGGGAGAAAGTCTGCTTTCACGCGTCCTGATATTGGAATTGGCAAATCCTCGGGCTGAGACCAGGTCTTGCCCCCGTCCTGGGAGAATATGCGAAACGCGGGATAGCCATCCTCTCTGCTCTCTCGGGCGTAGATAACCAGTCGCCCGTCCGGTATCTCCAGGATGCTGACTTCGCTCCCGGAGTGGCCGCTTGCGGAGTAGGTGTCCAGTAAGGCACGAAGCTCCCAGCTTTGGCCCAGGTCGCTGGATCGGAACACTTGGAGCCTCTCCCGGGGACAATCTTCCGAATCCGTCTCTGAGCGGGGCACGAGATCGGAGCTGGCCAGGAACCAGGTCCCGTCGGATGCTTCCAGGAGATGGCTCACAGCGTAGTGAGTCTCGAGTCCCAGTGTTCGCACGTCGAAGCTCCCGACGACGGTCCAGGTCTCGCCCTCGTCACTACTCCTTTTGATCTCGATGGTCGGGACCTTCTCACCACTGATGAAGAGAAGGGATCCGTCACGAAGGCGCTGAAGACGCTCATTGGTTCCATAGGAAGCCACCATCAGTCTTTCCGGTCCCCAGGTCTTGCCCAAGTCGTCGCTGATCCTGATGACCGACTTGCCGAGACCGCCGTGTCGGAATCCGTCGCAATAGGTTGCGAGGAGCCTGCCGGAAGAAGTCGCAACGACGTCGGCAAAACCTTGCCAGCGATTCTGGTCTCGCGAGACTGTCACGTGGCGGCCGGGACGTCGCCAAAGCGATCGCATGCTTTGAAGCCTGAAACCGGAATCCGGCTTGACGACCCGGTTTTTTTTCGCCTGAGGGTGAGGCCTCACGCTCTCTCCCGTCGCCCATGGCTCTCCACGGATCAGCAAACTCTCGATGTCCGCCGCCTGCGGAAACTGCTCGACACGCGCCTCATTGATCTCGGAAACCGGGCTGATCAGAGGCGCGTTTTCGACCAGCAGAAACCAATCATCGTCCCCGCGCCCGCTGCTGGAAACATCCACTTTTCCGGCCCGAAGGTCGAGCTTGAGTTTGAAATCGTAAGGTGTTTGCGGACGGGCATAGCCCCCGAAATAATCGAGGCGCCCGTCGGAGGCCCAGGGAACCAGCTGCGACTGTTCTCCCGGCAAACCGCTACCGTCGCGAATTCCGAAACGTACCGCAGGGTAGAATACGCTGGCCCTCCTCTCTCCCACCGTGACGATCTGAGCGGCCTGCGGATGGCCGTCCTGGTGGGGAACGGGATTGGCAGGCGTCATCATGAAAGTCGCGTAGACATAGGCTTCACCTCGAACCCCTTCGACGTCCACCCGGTGCGTTCGGACGTCCAGAGCGTGTTCCAGCGACTTCCCGTGGCGGTACCGGAACGAGTGGGAGCCGGTCTGCTCGGGCGTTTTCCTGGCAGACTCCTGAGCCTGGATCCCTAACCAGCCGCTCACCAGCGCCGTGGCCAGTCCCAGATTGCGGATCCAGGCCCCTCTGGCTCGCATCACTTCCGAACCTCCGTTCTCCTTCCTCGGAAAAGCATCAGAAGTAGGAAAAGACGAGTATAAGGCTATCCCGCTTTATGGGTATCTGCATAGCAGACAGCGTAGCCGAGCTACGGATACTGCAGTTCCGGAGACAGGGCAGACTCCGCCTTGAGCCGCTTGTACTGGTTGAGTGCTGCTTCAGCCTCCTGATTCCTCCCGGACCGCCGATAGAGCGTGAACAAGGCATAGTGCGCTTCAGGACTATCCGGCTGGATGCCGACAGCACGTTTGAGCAGCCTTTCGGCCTCGGCCAGATTGACATCCTTGATCTGGCGTTCGGCTTTCATCACGAGAGCCTGAAAATGATCTGAATCCAGCGCCAACACACGATCCAGATATTCGTCGGCTTTCCCGCCCTTCTGGTTTTCCTCGTAGAGGGCTTCAAGAACCGCTAGCTGATAAAGGGCGTGCACCCCCAACGGTGAGGACTGATTGATAGCCAGCAACTCTTTCTCGGCTTCCTGCGTTCTGCCCAGCATCCGCAATGCCGCGCCCATGAGCAAACGGGTGTGATCGTCGGGGGCTCCGTTTGAGAGATAGCGGTCGATCCATTCCAGCGCTTTCTCGGCTCGATTGGCGGACAGGTACTGACGCGCCACAATGAATTCGAGGCTGTGCTCCGCTGCCGTAGGGGCCACAGACCGCAGCAGCCTACCGGCGATCTGAGTGTATCCGGGATGTTCCTGGGCTGATATGACTGCTGAGACGATCATCTCCTTCAGTAGACCGGGATCGGTCCCCCAGGCTTTGCGAAACGTCTCGACGGCCGCCGTTTCGTTCCCCCGAGCGACGAGGGTAAAGGACAATCCGAACAGCGCGTGCATATTGTCGGGGTTTATGTTGAGAATCTTTTTGTATTCCACCTCGGCCCCGTTCATGTCGAGAGCCTGAAAAAGGAGTCCCGCTAGTTGAAGCCGTGGAGAGGGCGTCGCCGGATCCAGGCGTACATTCTCTCTTAGTGCAGCGATGGCCCGCTGCGGCTGGTTCAGCTGTATCCGCACCTGAGCCAGAGAATTGAAGTACTGGGGATGCGTCTCCAGTTCAGTCGCTCGGACGAAATACTCGCCTGCTTTCTCCAGATTGCCACGTGCAAACTCCGCACGGCCCAGGTTGTAGTGCGCCATGGCCGAGGATGGATCCTCAGCCAGAACTTCGCGGGACAGCTCCTCAACGCGGGGAATGTCTTGCAGTTGAAAATAAGTATCGGCCAGCTTGAAAAAAATATCTGGATTTGAGGGTTGTTGCTCCAGAGCTGCCTCTATAGAGCGCGCGGCTTTATCATGTTTTCCTTGGGCGGAATAGATTAATCCAAGTTGGTAGTGAACCTCCGCAGAATCCGGGAGGTCCATTTGCAAGGCCCTGGAGATGTGCCGCTCGGCGGATTCGTAGTCCTTCCTGGCGAAATCAATCCGGCCTTGCAGAATGTAAACGGGTGCGGCGGCGCCTTCTTTGACGAGTGGTTCGAGCTTGCTTTGTGCCGAGTCCAAATCCCCATTCTGGAAGTGGAGCAGGCTCAGGAAGTATTGCAGCCGCGAAGGTTCGAACTGAGGATTGTCCACCTGGGGACGAAGCGCCACAACCCGTTCCAAGACCTCGATCGCCGCTTTGTATTGAGACTGAAAGTGCAAGCTGACGCCCAGATAGTAAAGGGCTTGAGCGTCGTCCGGGTAAGAATCAAGGTATTCTCGAAAGAGTTTCTCGGCCTCGGCCGATTTGTTCTGGTTGAGAAGTTCCAGGGCCTTCTGGCGAGCCTCTAAAAGCTCCTGCGACAGTCCCAGGGCAAAGCTCGCGAGGGTTGCGACGAGTAGCACGGCAAGCTTGCCTGTCCATTTCACAGGCTAATTACATACCTTGAAACAGGTGCTGCGTGCAATTGTGCGAACCGGATGCACCATCCTCCGGAGCGAATGCAGGAGGCGCCTCGGGCGCCGAAAGAGTTTGCCCCCCACCGCCGTCTGTTGCCAGTCAAACCAGTCAAAGGTGCTTGAAGACTATCCACCCACGTCGCATAATAGCTTGCTAAAGACGTATGCCGCGCAAGACCCTACATTCCAAAGAGCGTTTGCTGCTCGTTGCAGTCACGGTTCTACTCCTTCTCACGCCCGCTTTCATTCTCCCCGGAACTCAGCGGGACGAAGAGCGCCAGAAGGAGGAAAGTGTAGATCCCTATTCCGATTGGCTCGATGAAGACGTCTTCTACATCGTGACTCCCGAGGAAAGATCGGTCTTCGAGAAACTCACCGCTGACGAGGAGAAGGAGAATTTTATCGAGCAGTTCTGGCGCCGGCGCGACCCCGATCCGTCCACGGACTTCAACGAGTTCAAGGTCGAGCACTACAGGCGTATAGCCTATGCAAATGAGCGTTACAGTAATGCGGGTGTGTTCGGATGGCAGACTGACCGGGGGCGCATCTACATTACTTTCGGCCCGCCTGAATCAGTCGACAAATACGATGCAGGAGCAACCTACTATCGGGAGATCGAGGAGGGTGGAGGCACGACCCAGGTCTACCCCATGGAAAAGTGGTTCTACAACTACATTGAGGGGATAGGCAACGGCATTGAGATCGAATTCGTGGATCGTTCCATGACAGGCGACTTCCGGATCGCGTTGCGGCCCGAGGAGAAGGATGCCCTCCTGCGTATGCCCGGGGGTGGGAAGACCCTGTTCGAGAAGATGGGCTTCGAGACGAGAGCCTCTCGGATCAGGGGCTCGGAGCTGATGCGAAGCTTCGGCGGGGACGACGACGTCTACCACAAAGCAGGAGCGAATCCCTTTCTTCGTCTGGAGAGGTATTTCCAGCTGCAAAAGCCTCCCGAGATCAAGTTCACTGATTTGAAGGCGCAGGTAGACACGCGGGTCCGCTACACACAGTTTCGCGTTTCAGCCAACAACTCGCACTTGCGGTTGAATGATTCTTCGTTTCTGGCTCCGATCACGGTCTATCTTCCGGTCTCGGAATTGACGTACCAATCGCTGGGGGAAGAAACGGAGCGCGCCACCGTGAATCTCTACGGTGCTGTGAGAAGTGCAGGCGGCAGGGTCATTCAGGAGTTCGAGGAGACTGTTTACGATGACCGGCCCGCGGGACTGGATCCCTCGGACGCCTATATCTACCCCTACAAGCGCTACCAGAAGATCATCCCGCTGTCGCCTGGTCTGTACAAACTAAGTCTCGTAGTCGAGGACGTCACCAGTGGCGAGATGGGTTACCTGGAAAAGAAGTTGAATCTTCCTGTCAAGATGAGCGACGAACTCTCGCTTTCGTCGGTTGTCCTTTCCGATCTCATCACTCCGGCCAAAGAGGGCAGCTTGCCGGATCCTTTTGTGACGGCGCTGGGATGGAAAGTCTACCCGGTCAGCAACAACCACTTCCGTTCAGGAGAATCCCTCGGCATGTATTTCGAGGTGTATAACTTCGCAGTCGATGGTGCTAGCTCGTACCCAGATCTGGACATCCTGGCAGAAGCCAAAGACAGCTATGGAAAAGTGCTGTTCAACCAGGCGGACCAGGCACTCTTCGAAGTCCTGGGGGACCGAATAGCTGTCGCTTTTATCTTCGGCTTGAAGGGCTTCGGAGCAGGCAAGTACGACCTTGAGTTGAAAGTGGAGGATCGGATCCTGCAGAAAAAGGTGTTGCAAAGGACCCGCTTCCAGGTCCTGCCAGACGAGTCTTGAGCAAGATCCGACACTTTCGGGCCGCTTTTCGCCACCCCACTAATTCTTTCTCTTACCTACAGCAGGGAGCAAACTTGCTTTTTGGCGGGCCTCACGGTTTTTGAGCGGAACACCTATGAGATTGGCGAATAGGCAGTGATGATGAAACTGAAGAGCCTCGGCTTGATCCTGCTTCTGTGGCTGCCGATGGCCGTTCTCTCCAAGCCGAATCAATACAGAGAAGTCTCAAGCGAACTCGGATTCCTGGGGAAAAATATCACTGGCGACGCCGACAAACCCCTGATCGTTGATTCGATGAGTGGAGGGGTCCTTTGTCTTGACTATAACAACGACGGTTACATTGATGTCTACCTGGTCAATGGAGCCCAGAGAGACGGAAAGAAGACTCCTAACCTTCTCTTTCGCAATAAAGGCAACGGACACTTCGAAGAGGTAGCTAAGGAGGCAGGAGTAGCAGATTTGGGTTGGGGGATGGGCGGGGCAGCGGCTGACATCGACAACGACGGCGATACGGACCTTTACGTCACAAACCTCGGTCCCAATCGGCTTTACCGCAACAACGGCGATGGTACTTTTACCGACTTCACGCAGGCTTCGGGCACGGGCAGTAGTGCCTGGAGTGCCAGTGCAGCTTTTGCGGACCTCGATGGGGACGGCTGGGTCGACCTCTATGTGACCAACTACGTGGACTTCGACTTTTCTGACCCTCCCACATCCGGCCGATTCTGCCGTTTCAAAGGACGACCGGCCTATTGCGGACCGAAGCGCTATCCGGCCTCCCGCGATGTCCTTTACAGAAACCTGGGCAACGGAGTCTTTTCGGATGTCAGTAGAACGAGTGGTATTGCCGACCGCAGCTACTATGGACTTGGAGTGGTCTGCACCGACTATGACAACGACGGCGATCTCGACGTTTACGTCGCCAATGATTCGGTTCCCAACAATCTTTTTCGGAATAACGGCCGGGGTCAGTTCAAAGATGTGGCGCTGCAGGCTGGCGTAGCCGTGGATGCCAACGGAAAAGAGCAAGCGGGGATGGGGGTCGACGCCGGGGATTATGACAACGATGGCTGGCTGGATCTGTATGTGACGAATTTTTCGGAAGAGTACAACACCCTCTATCGCAATCTGGGGAACGGCTTTTTTATCGACAGCACCCGCGAGACCGGACTAGCTCAACCCACTATGAGCTATTTGGGATTCGGCACAGGTTTCATCGACTTCAACCGTGATGGTCGCGTGGACCTCTTTGTCGCGAATGGTCATCTCTACCCCAACGTGCCACCCTATTCGATGCCGGATCAGTGGTTCTTGAATATTGGGAACAGCCAGTTTCGCGATGTTTCGAATCAGGCATTCCCCTCACCAACCGCCGCCGTTGGACGCGGGGCGGCATTTGTCGATCTCGACAATGACGGAAGTCTCGAGATCGTCGTCTCTGTTCTGGATGATCAACCGCTGGTCTACCGTCGAGACCAACTGGGGAATCACTGGCTGGGCCTGAGACTCCAGGGAACATGCAGCAATAGCGACGCCCTGGGGACGCGTGTCTTTCTGTCTTCCAAAAAAGGCGGTCCTCAGCAGATGAGAGAGGTACGGAGTTCCTCCAGCTATTGCTCACAAAATGACCCGCGCATTCTCTTTGGCGTGCCCGACGGGGAAGCGGCGCTCAGGGTTGAGATTCGTTGGCCCAGCGGAGCGACATCGGTGCTCAAGGACCTTAAACTCAATCGCTATCACGAAGTCGTAGAACCGGCTTGTGACGAGCCCGGCTGATGGGATTCGGAGCCTGAGGCTCCCACATTCCGGACTCCACAGGCATATTGGAGAATGAAAGGTGGGAGGCACCTCAGTGCCGAACCTCGCAAAGTGCGAAGTCGAAGTGCGAAGTTCGAACTGCGTCCAACTTCGGCGTTCGCACTTCGTACTGCGAAGTTTAATGGATTCGCGGCCAGCGGCCGCTCCTGTATGCTGGAAAGATTGGCGGGGCGAACCTGTGCCACCTGGGCGAGCCCGCGGCCCGAATCCAATTTGATGATCTCATTGGTGTAACGGGTAGACCAGCGGTGCCAGCGGACCTCCTCCCAGTAGGGGAGGCCGTGATGGAAATTGACCACATTCTTGATGAATTTCGCGCACTCCTCGGTAGCCGTCAAGACCTCTGAGTTGAGCTCAAAGAGAATGGCCACGTCGGAAGGATGATCGATGAATTCCGCCTCTTTTTCGGCAACCTCTCGTGCCTTCCGGTGGGCCGCCTGGAAAAGGTCCTGGCAGCGAACTAACCTGTCCCGGAAGGCCGCCTCCCGGTTTCGGGCTTTGATTTGAAAAGCCTCGTCATAACTGATGTAGCCTTCCTCCAGCAGACGCACCAACTCGAAATGAAGCATGTAAGCTTCGGTTTTGTTGACTAGATAGTCCAGCTCCCGGCGGGCGGCCGTTCGGACCCGAGGACTGGCTTCCAGAAGCTTGGCCAGGGCCTCGCGGAGCATCTCCAGGCTGCCGCCAAAGATCTGATGGCGTTTGCGGCAATCTTTGACGAAGTCGTCCCAGCCGTCGAAATGGGGACCGTCGTAAGGGTTGAGCTGCGTTCGGAACCGCCGCTTCATGATGGTGATCTCCCGGGGATCTCCCCACTGAGGGAAGTTCCCCTGGCCTCGCCAGCCCAGATATTCCTCGTGCTCTTCCAGCTTGAGATAGGCTTCGACGATGGGAGCGGCTGCCTGGCGGCCAAAAAGGCGCGTCACGTAACTCCGATTATCCACATGGCCAGTCGGTGAAATCGTTCTCGCCCTGCCTGGAATGGACACGTCCCGTACGAGCGACACTTTGGCTGTTGACATTGCCGGACGGCATCCCCTAAACTTCCGCCATCCCAGGCTACGGGACGAAGTATGCCCGACCGTGTACACGCTGATCGCTTCGCTTCGACCAGTCGGCTCTTCTATCGCAAGGCGGAAGCTGCGCATTCACGTCGGGTGATTTCCCTCAACCTTACTTTATTCCCATTGATGGGGAGGAAAAGAAATGAGACGTAGTTCGATAACCGTAATCATGTTGGTCGCCGTCGTTCTGGCGTCGACCGGCGGGCTCCGGGCCCAGGCGGAAGGGTCCGGGACCATCACCGGCAGAGTGCTGGACGACACCACCGCGGTGGTCCCCGGGGCCGACGTTGAGGCCGTCAACGAGGCGACGGGCCTCCGCAGATCCGGCATCTCCAACGAACAGGGGGTCTTCAGTTTTGCCGCCCTGCCGGTGGGCTCGTACACCCTCAGTGTGGAGATGCCCGGCTTCAAAAAGGCGGTGGTGGAGGGGATCCAACTCGAGGTCTTCGCCGTGGTGGATCACACCCTGACGCTTCAGGTGGGGGAAGTCAGCGATACGGTGTTGGTCACGGCCGAGGCGACGGTCGTCGACCGGAGAACCGCCGAGCTGGGCACCGTGATCGGCGAGGAGATGGTGGAGGAACTGCCGCTGAACGGAAGAGGATTCCTGCAGCTTGCCGGGATTCAGGCCGGCGTGCAGGCCGGCGCTTCGGCTCCCGGCGTCGCGCAATGGGCATATGGTCCTCGCCAGACCTCCGCTGCCATTTCCGGGACGCGGGTGAGTTCCACGTCGTACGTATTCGACGGAATTCCTTTCAAGGAGCATTTTTACGGTGCTCCGGGGGCCCTCGTTCAAGTCGACGCCATCTCGGAATTCAAGGTCCAGAAGGGCTTTTTCACGGGCCGCGGCCAGACCCCGGGCGTGGTCAGCGTCGTCACCAAGCAGGGAACCAACGCGATCCATGGCAGCGCCTGGTTCTTTCACCGCAACGACAACCTGGACGCCAGAGGCTTCTTTGACCGGGAACTGGGAGAGTTTCGCCAACACCAGTGGGGCTTCGAGGTCGGGGGCCCGGTACTGCAGGACAAGTTGTTCTGGTACGTCTCCTTGGAGGGGTTGAATTCAAGCCGGTTCAACACGCAATTCCTCACCGTGCCGCCGACGAGTTATCTCCAGGGGAATTTTTCCTCGTTGTCGACCCCCATCATGGACCCGATGACGGGTGAGCCCTTTCCCAACAACCAGATTCCGTCCAATCGCATTCATCCTTGGGCGCGGTTGTACATGGAGGACGGCCTGATCCCCGCGCCCAATCTTCCCGGCGCGGCCAACAACTTCACGGGTGCGGCGCCGAGAATCCAGGACGATACGAAATGGATCTGGCGTGGAGATTGGCAGGCCACAGAAAACGACAAGATCTTTGCCCGGGTGATCTACTCCGACTCGCAATTGTTCGACAGCAGAATCAACAGAGGCGCGAATGTCGAGTATCCGCTCTACGGAAGAAATGCCGTCGTCAATTGGACCCACGTATTTGCCAATAACCTGGTTCTGGATGCGCGGGCCGGATTGAACCGCGCCATCATGTCACTGGCGCAAAACCTGGAACGGGACACGGACCCGATCTGGTCGGAGAGGTATGGCATCCGGAACATCAACACGGCCCGGACCTGCAACTACGCCCCGGCTGCGGCCATGGTCTCCTACACGCGCTTTGGGGGCGCCGGCAACTGCATCGTCCCGGTCAACAACGACATCTACTACATGGCCGACATGAGCTACACCCAGGGCCGGCACGAGATGACCTTCGGCATGACCCTCATCGACCGGTTCACACAGCAACTGGCGGCTTCATGGACCCAGGGGAACTTCCAGTTCTCAGGAATCATTACCGGGAACGACGTCGCCGACTTCCTGTTGGGACATCCCGAGAACTCCACGGGCGCTGCGGCGGCCGGAGCGAATCGTGTTTCCTGGTGGTGGGACGCCTATTTCGAGGATCGCATCCGCGTGACGCCGAATTTCAGCCTGACCCTGGCCTTGCGCTACCAGGTCCATCCCTGGCTGGCTCTGGAGGTGGGACCGGAAGGGGGCAACTATCTGGACATCATGGACTTCACGCGCCCTCGTGGAGGCGTGATCTTTGGAGGTCCCGGGAGTCTGATCGACACCGACTTCAACGATTTTGCTCCGCGGATCGGGTTCGCCTGGACACCCTCCGCCAACCAGAATTTCGTGCTTCGCGGCAGCTACGGTGTCTTCTACGACGAAACCCCGGGTAACGACTTGGCCTGGGACAGTTCCGGTCCGCAGAATGCGTTCATCAACAATGCCATCAGCCGGGACCCCAGGAATCCCATCGATATCGGCACACTGTTCAAGGATCCTCCCGTATTCGATCCGGACAACTTCAATGAAATCCTGGATATGAGTGATCCGATCGGATATGTCTCGCTGATCACCAGCAAGAGACGGAGTCCGTATCTGCAGAACTGGACCTTGAGTATCCAGAACATGCTTCCGGGCCAAGTCTTGCTGGAGACGGCCTATGTCGGATCGACGGGAAGGAAGCTGTCCCAGAGGCAGGAACTCAATCGGCCGCTTCCGCAACTTGGTGCGCCTCCCTTCGAGCAGGAACGGCGCCCCTGGCCCAATATCGGCTTCAATATCCAGGACGCCGGCGCCGGGATGTCCGATTACAATGCGCTTCAGGTCACCCTCAGGAAAACCGGTACCAATCTCAGCTTCCTCATGGGCTATACCTATGCGAAGACGACCGACTGGGATTCCTTTGGATCGGTGACGACGTATCGGCTGACGGACACCAACAACGCTCGAAGCGATTGGGATATGGGACACCGGCTGTCCTTCAGTTGGAACTACCTGCTTCCGAAAATGCAAGGCCAACCCGGTTTGATCCGGAATATTCTGGGCGGTTGGCAGTTTGGCGGCATTACGACGCTGAACACCGGACTGCCGATAACGATCGGCATGTCCAGCGACAATTCCAACACGGGATCCACTTATAACGCGCGTCAGCCGAACCGGTTGCGCGACGGCACCAAGAGCAGCCCCACCATCGAGGAATGGTTCAACACGGCCGCCTTTGCATTGAATCCCATCAATACATACGGGAACAGCGGCCGGAACATCATCGATCGGGACGGCATCATCAACCAGGATCTGGCTCTGATCAAGAACTGGGCTCTTCCGATGCTGCCCACCGAAGAGGGGCGGTTGCAGCTCCGGTTCGAGTTCTTCAATGCCTTCAACCACCCGAACTTTGGCGGCCCGAGCTCCAATATTCAGAGCGCAGCCTTCGGAAGGGTCAGTGGAGCGCAATTCGGCCGGGTGATCCAAACCGCCTTGAAGGTCTATTTCTGACCCGGCTCGCCATTGTGTAGAAGGAGGCCCCGGAGCCTCCTTCTATGCTCCTTTGGAAATCGTAGGGGCGCCCCTTGTGGGCGCCCTCTTTCGTTTTGCAAGGAGGGGCGTTTATCCCCAATCGACCCCTGACCGCCGCATGTAGTCGGGGATGTACGTGAGGGTGTCCTCCTGCCCGTGCCCCGCATCCCGGAACTGCGTAATAAGTGTTTCGACGAGCGGACCTGCGTCCAGCGGCACGCCCAACTCTCTGCCCAATTCGACACAGAGACGCATATCCTTGACCGCTCCGTCAGTCACGAAATGCAGCGGTTTGCCGTCCAGAGACAGCTTCATGGTCCTTTCCATGAACGTGCTGTGGCCCATGCTCGGCTTGATGACGTCGAGCAGGGTCCGCGGATCCAGACCCGCCTTCACGCCCAGGGCCATCCCCTCGCAGGCAGCGATGAAGTTGATGTACATGATCAGGTTGTTCACCAGCTTGGCGGCGTTGCCGGAGCCGAGCGGACCCATGTGGACCACGGTCTTTCCGATGCACCGGAAAAGCGGACGATACTTTTCGAACGCTGCCTCGTCTCCACCGGCGAATACGGTCAACGAGGCGTCCCGCGCACCCCAGATGCCCCCGCTGATGGGCGCATCCAGGACCTGAATGCCTCTGGAGGCGCCGGCTTCCGCGATGCGGCGCATGACCGCCGGTGAATTGGTGCTGGTGTCGATGCAGGCGCCTCCCGCGGCCAGACCGGAAAAGACGCCGTTCTCGCCCAGCACGACCGATTCCACTTGCGCAGGACCGGGCAGGGAGAGCAGCACCGCGTCGGATCGCTCGGCCGTCGCCGAGGGGCTCGTCGCCCAGACGGCGCCCGCATCCTCAAGGTTTCGACCCTGCTCGCGACGGATGTCGTGGATGGTCAGTTCGTATCCTGCCTTCTGCAGGTTGGCGGCCATGGGGTTCCCCATGGCGCCCAGTCCAATGAATCCGACTCTCATATCGGCACCTCTCTACGGGTCCCTGTTTCGCGGAAATTACGGCCTGCGTGAAGTCAGGACCGATGTGAATCTATGGCGTGCTGCGCCGGTCGCCGCCGTCCATGTAGATGGAACTTCCGAACATGTAGGAGCAGACCTCCGATGCCAGAAAGGCGACGACGCCGGCGATCTCCTCCGGCTCGGCGATGCGGCCGGCGGGAAGTCCTTTCCCGAGATCATCGAGGACTTCCTCCACGTCCCGGCCCTCCTTGTCCGCCTTGGCATGAAACAGATCGCGCGCCCTCTGCGTGTTGGTGAAGCCGGGACAGATGGTATTGACCAGAATGCCGTCCCCCGAGACTGCGTCCGACAGCGCGCGGGTCATGTTGAGAATGGTGATGTTGGCCAGGCTCACCGGGATGTTGCCCTGGGCCGGACTCGCACCGGCGCTTCCCGCGATGTTGACGATACGCCCCCAGCCGTTCCTCTTCATATGGGGAATCACGAGTTGGGACATGCGAAGGTAGCTGTAGCTCTTCAGCCCCAGCGCGTCGTCGATCAGCTCGGTGGGAAGATCCAGGATGTCGTGCGCCCTTGCCGCACCCGCGCAGTTCACCAGGATATCGACCCCTCCGAATCGTTCGACCGATTCGTCCACGACGCGGTGGCAGGCCTCCAATGCCGTCAGGTCGGCGGACACGGCGTATCCTTCGCCGCCCGCCTTGTTGATCTCCCCGACGGTCCGGTCCAGCAGATTCCGGTCACGGGCCGTAATGCTGATCCGCGCGCCCTCCCGGGCGAGCGCCAGGGCGCAGCACCGTCCGATGCCTCGATTGCCGCCGGTGACGATAGCGCGTTTTCCGCTCAGTCCCAGGTCCATTCATGTTCCTTTCAAGCAACAGCAGGTTGTCGCCGCCGGAAACCCGCCTCGCATGGATTTGAATCTGTCTATACTCATATCACCCACTAAGAATTAGTGTATCCGAGTAGCTGGTCTTAGATATGCTCATGTTCCATTTTCCGGCAATCGCGGCTCTTGCGGGTTTCCTGCTGTTGGCGCAGGGCGAGCCGGAGAAGGCCCTGCGGCGGGCGGTTCAACTCCAGCAAGACGGGGATCTGAAGGGCGCCGTCGAACAGTATCAGGCCTTGCTGGCCCGGCACCCGGACCTGGTGGAGGCCCGCGTCAAACTGGGCAATGCCTATGCTTCGAGCGGCCGGTATCAGGATGCGGTCGCCCAGTATGAACAGGCTCTCGAATCCGGTGGTCTCGCAGACCCGAACGGTGCCAGATACGCCCTCGGCTGGGCCCATTTTCGAAGGGCCGACTTCGAGAGGGCCAGGCAGGTCCTGGTCCAGGTCGTCAACGCTGGATCGAAGAGCGGGGAAGCCCTTCAGTTGCTGGCCTCCTGCCATTTCAATCTGGGCGAATGGCGGAAGGTGATCGTGCTACTGTCGCCGCTGGAGATGGAACTGTCCCGGTCTCCCGCCCTGACCTATCTGTTGGGGGTTGCCCTGGAAGAAGAGGGGAGGGAGGAAGAGGGAACGCCGCTGGTCGAGAACGCCCTGAAGGATACGGAATGGCCGACATCGAGGTTCCGGTCCGAAATGCGCGCAGACTGGCTCAACCGGTTGGCGCGCCGAGGCGGCGAGCTGATGGAAAACGGGGACTATCCGGGGGCGGCCAGGCGCCTGGAAAGAGCCCTCGCGCTTGACCCGAGGGTTCCCAGTCTGCATGCCACGTATGGGAAGTTGCTCCGCCTCATGAACCGGCACGAGGTGGCAAACCAGGCCTTCCTGCAAGAACTCGAGATCAATCCCGACGACTATGACGCCAATCTGTATCGCGGCATTTATCTCTTGGAGAACGAGCAGAAATATGACGAAGCCCTGGCCCGCTTCCAACGTGCGCTGAAAGCGCGGCCGGGGGATCCCGATGCGCGATTTCAGATGGGCCTCGTCTACAACTCCGCCAACCGGATCGAAGAAGCCATCCGGACCGTGAAGGGAGTGGTGGACGAGAATCCCAATTTCCTGGAGGGCCACGTCACTCTCGCCGGCCTGTATTTTCGATTGGGGCGAGAGCAGGAAGCCGAGCGCCACCGCGTCGCCGCCGAGCGGCTGCGGACCAGCAAGGATGGACAACACCTGATCAAAATGGGACAAATCTCGCAGGCCTCGGAGCTGTTCGAGCGCCAGAAGCAGGCGGATCCGTCCGATCCCGAGCCCTACTTCCATCAGGGGCTGGGTCGTTGGCAGGAGCAGGATTGGCAGGGAGCCGCTTCCGAGTTCAAAGAGGCCGTTCGATTGGGTGACGGCAACCCCAAGTACGCAGTTTTCTATTCGAACGCTTTGGCCCAATCGGGGGCGCATGACTTGGCCCGGACAGTCCTCGAGTCTCTGGGGCCGGATCGATGGCCGAAGCTGAACTCCCGTCAGGTCTGGATTCTGGGAGACACGTTCTTTCAGATGGGAGAGCACGACCGGGTTCTCCAGGTCCTGGATTTCCTGGGCGAACGGGACCCCACGAATGCGCGGGTCGATCTCATGCGGGGCCAGATCCATCTCCGCAAGCGAGACTATGAGCAAGCCCGCATTTCCGCCGAAGGGAGCATCAGGAGGCAGCCGAACAACGATCTTGCCTACTCACTGCTGGGAACGGCCCGTTATCTGTTGGGGGACATGCCGGGGGCGAAAGAGGCTTTTCTCCAGGCTGTCGAGCAGGCTCCCGACAACCCGAATCATCTGCGCAAGTTGGGTGCTCTCTACCTGGAGTTGGGAGAGACCGAGCCGGCCATCGAGGCTCTTGAACGAGCGCGGCCCGCCGCCGCCAGGTTCCCCAGCATCCACCGGCTTCTGGAAAGGGCCTATCGGGCCAGGGAAACCGGGTCAAGGCAATAGCACCGCCACCGACTTGGGGGGCGCTACTCCTGCTCCTCGACAGTGAGAATCTGGTTGGCTTCGACACCTTTCAGCACCTGAACCTTGCCCGACGGCCAGCGGATCTCCAGAGACTCGATACCTTCTTCCCTCCCCAAGCCGAAATGAACCCGTCGGTCCGGCGAGGACATGAGCCCCACCGTGGAGGAAACCAGGTTATGCAGGGTCCGTCCCGAGGCGGTCCGCAACAGGACGGTGGCTCCGATGGCGTCCCGGTTGCTGGCCCGGCCGCGGAGGTCCAGCATCAACCAATGGTTTCCGTTGCCGCCCGAATTTTGCAGAATCCTCGGATTCCGGTTCAGCGAGGTGACCACGATATCCAGGAATCCGTCATCGTTCAGATCTCCGAACGAGGAACCGCGCTGGTATGCGATGCGCATGAAATCCCGGCCCAGGCTCTCGGAGACGTCGGCAAATGTCGTCCCGTCCAGGTTCCGCAGCATGGTGTCGTGCTGGGCGGTATCGGGACTCAGGTATTCCAGGCCCCCGTTGGCCGAATAGATGTCCTTCCAACCGTCGTTGTCGAAATCGATGAACCCGCTGCTCCAGCCCGTAAAACTGCGGCTTAGCTTGGCCACCTGAGTCCGGTAGCTGACATACTCGAAAAACCGCCCGTCCCGGTTCTGAAAGAGTCCGTGGAGCTGATTCCTGAGGTCGTTGTAGAAGATGTCGACCTGCCCGTCATTGTTGAAGTCCTTGGCGTCGGCGCCCATGCCCGATCCGGCCACCGCCGAACCCTTGTAGGCGACGCCCAGGAAGAACGAGGCTTCCCGAAAGGTCCCGTCGCCCCGGTTCAGGTAGAGAAAATTCTGCACCGTGTCGTTGGCGACGAACACGTCCGGGCGGCCGTCCTGATTGAAATCGGCGATTCCCAAACCCATGCCCTTGCCCAGCGCCTTGTCCAGGCCCGCCTCGCGTGAGACATCGGTGAATTTCCCGCCGCCCAGATTCCGGTAGAGCGTGTTGGCGACACTCCGGACGGTCTTGGGACTGCAGTAGAACGGAGTGCCGTCGGGAAAAAGGCAGGGTTTGTCGGTCTTGGCGTTCCAATAGGTGTACTGGGAGACGAACAGGTCCAGCAAGGAATCCTGGTCGTAGTCGAACCAGGCGGCATCGACGCTCAACAGGTCGTCCGGCTTGTCGTCGAGGCCCGACCCGGACGTGACGTCGGTGAACGTCCCGTCGCCGTTGTTTCGATACAGCGCGTTGGGTCCGGCATTGCCGATGAACAGGTCGCGGTCGCCGTCGTTGTCGTAATCGCCGGCGGTCACCCCGAAACTGTAACCCAGGCCGACTCCGGTGAGACCGGCCTGCTCGGTGACGTTCTCGAATCTGCCGCCGCCCCGGTTGCGCAGGAGGCAGTTGTGAAACGAGCGGTCGGTCTTCTCGACTTCCGGCAGCTTGGCGCCGTTGGTGAAGAAGATGTCCTGCCTGCCGTCGCCGTCGTAATCGAAGATGGCCACGCCGCCGCACATGGGCTGGGGAAAGTACTTGCGGCCGGTGAAGTCGTTATTGGATCGGTAGCGAATATCCGATTTGGATGCGATGTCGATGAATCGGATGGATCCCGTGCCGTCCCCGCGGGCGGCTGTCCCGGATTGGGCGCTGAAGAACCCCATGAGAGGGAAAGCGAATACCGGAATGAGCAGGTGGCTCCACGTCAGGGTCCATCCCATGGGATGCATCGGCGCCATGGTACGACAAACGTCGGTTTATGCGGGAGTTCCGCAGGTTACGGCCGTTGCCGCCAGATCCGGACCAGCTCCCACTCCACGCCTTCCCGGACCTGGCCGAAGTTTCCCAGGATGATGTCGCTACGGCCGTCTCCGTCGATGTCACCCAGGTCCAGGGTGATGTAGTCGCACGGAATATCGGCCAACGGGCGGGGTTGGAAGGATCCGGGTTGGGTCTGTTCGTACCAGACCACTCCCGGAAGATTGTATCGACGGCGCACCTCCTCGGTCAGATTGGGGAAATAGGAAGCGGCCACCAAGTCGAGATCGCCGTCTCCGTCCAGGTCCCCGGCCTCGGCGCGGAGAGCGCCGTAGTAGGCGTCCACCCAGTGATGGACAAAGGAAAGATCGCCCCGGTTCTCCAGCCATGACAGTCCATGGTAGGGCCTCATCTCCGCCATGGCGTCCAGGGTGTCCCCATGGGTGAAGAGCAGGTCCAGGTCACCGTCCTGATCCAGATCGGCGACATCGAGTCCGCTTGAGCCCCATTGAGGGTGGGGAGCGGCGAACAGGGTCTTTTTTTCGAAGACTGCGGGACCCCGATTGAGGAACGCGACCACCGCTTCATGTTCCTGGGACAGGAGGGCGAGGAAGTCGGGCCGTCCGTCCCGGTCCAGGTCCACGATAGGAACGTGAATCGCCCCGGCCCGGTCATCCAGTTCCAGGGACCTGAAATCTCCGGCTCCAAGATTCGAGGTCCTGTCCGGATCGGATCCGTTTTCCAGATAGTGAATGCCTCCTACGGTTCTCCAGCCGAATTCGGCAACGATGACGTCCAGGTCCTGATCGCCGTCAAAGTCCGCCGCCTGGACGTCGGCGACCCGGCCGATCCCGGTGAGCAGACGGTGAACCCTGAACTCGCGATTCCCGGTCCGCCGGAGCCAGACCACCGATCCCGTTCGCTGATCGGTCGGCTTGGGCCATCCGAGATCGGCGATCAGCAGGTCGGTCCTCCCGTCCCGGTCCAGGTCAACGGCCTCGGCATGGCAGGGGTTGGTGAGTTTGGCAATGGGCTGGAGGTCCATCCGGCCGTCGTCGGGATCCGTCCAGCTCACCCAGCCCGAGATCATGTCGCTGACCACCAGTTCGGGGCCTTCCAGGTCTGAGAACAGTTCCAGAAGACGGACATTGGCGGCCCCCGGCTGGAGACCGCGAACCTTCGTGCCCGGCAGGAGCCGCCGGCTGAAGCGGAGTTCGGCCCCGCCGCGCGCCGCCGCCCAGCGTGGGGTGTCCAAGCGGGCAGGCGCCTTCGACCGGAAGTAGGAAGCCACTTGCAAGGCGTCGATATCCCAGATTGGTTTGTTGTGGGATTGCAGGAGGGTGATATTGGCCAGCTTGAACTTCCTCTGGATCAGACCGGGCCATTCCTTCTTGGAACGGATCTCCGGGGGCGTCCATTCGTGACACTGGGTGCAGGCCTTGCGAATCTTCAGCTCCAAGGTTTGCTCATCGGTCGGCTGGGGGAATCCGGGTGAGAACCCGCCGCCGGCGAGCTGGGCCGGTCTGAACAAGAGGACACTCAGACAGGAAACCAGGAGACAGCCGGCGGACCGGCCTCGCGACGTCATGCTTGAGATAGTAGCCAGGAGGGGGGACAGTCTTGTCCCCCTTTCCATTCCCTCCACGATTCCAACAATCGGGGGTTAACAACCCCGGCACCTGTTTCTCTCACACTTATGTTACTCCAATTTGACTTACAGAAGGATAATACTAGTATAAGTCCAATAATTAACACTTCTCGAATTCATAACTCGCAATTATATTGACTTTATATCCGTGACGTATCATAATCCGCTTCATGCCCCGGAAAAGCCGCGGGCCGCGTCGCCGGCAGAGAAAGAAAAAACGAGCTCAACGGACCCCGGCGAAGACAATCCCGCAATCCGCCCCGAAAGAACCGTCCCCGGACCGGAGGCCCAAGGGCCTCTACCTGGGCTTGGTGGTCCTCGGCGCCATTCTCGCAGCCGGAACTCTCTATTTCTTCAAAGAACGAACTGAACCTTTCACCCGGAACGTCTGGACAGAGGAGTACACGATCCCTCCAAGGGACTTGCCGCTGGGCGACGTCGAAAACGCCTTGAGGAAGGTTCCGGAGGGTGCTGACGAATGGGACACGGAAGAACTGGACGTCGAAATCGAGAACAGGCTCCAGAAGCTGGCCGGTGCGCTCAAGGGTGAACGCGGCGCCGCTTCCTTTGCTCCCGGGTTGCTGCGCCCTGAGTTCAAGGGAACGCCGTTGGAGCCGGCGGTGAGCCGGAAGGTCAAGGCCGAAGAGGAGTTGGAAATCTTCCGGGGAGAGCCCGACCGTGAGGAGCGGGTGACGGCGGCGGCGTTCCCGTCGGAGATCGCCAGGCTCTTGCGGGAAGCGGTCCGGATCGACGATGTGAAATTCAAGGTGACCAGGATCGAATCGCCTCGTCTCCCCGGATCTTCCGTCGTCACCGACGTCATCTACACCATTGTCGGTCAGGGCAGGGATGGCGAATCCTTGCAGTGGAAGGGGGACTGGCAACTCAGTTGGCAGAGGGACCACGAGGGCCGTTGGAAACTCTCACGGCTGAAAGTGCTTGCTACGTCGCGGGCGAGGAGTGTCGGGAGCGCCTTCACGGAGGTCACGCATCAAGCGCTGGGGAAGAACGACTCTTATCGGAAGCAATTGCTTCAGGGCGTCGAGTATTGGCAGGGAGTCCTCGACTACGTCGCCGGAATGGACATCTATGGCCACAACGGCGTCGCCATCGCCGATATCGACGGCGACGGCGACGAGGATTTCCACGTCTCCCAGCCGGCGGGCCTGCCCAATCTGCTGTTTCGCAACGAGGGAGACGGCACCTTTCTGGATATTACGGAAAAGGCGGGACTGGATGTCCTGGACAATACCGCCTCCAGTCTCTTCGCCGACACGGACAACGACGGCGATTCGGACCTCATCCTCATCGGGACCAGCTCCCTGCTGTTTGAAAACGACGGTTCCGGCCGGTTCAACCTGGCCACCGGCTCCGGGTTCAAGGCCATTGACGGCACCGACGGCAGCAAAGTGTCCGCCGCCGTGGCCGACTACGACCTGGACGGACACCTGGATATCTATGTCTGCTCCTACGCCTTCTGGCAGGGACAGGAGGAACTGGGCAACTATCCCTTTCCCTACCATGACGCCAACAACGGCGCTCCCAACCTCCTTCTGCGGAACCAGGGGAACGGATCGTTCCGCGACGTCACCAAGCTGTCCGGAATGGACCGGAACAATCTGCGTTACAGCTTCGCCGCGGCGTGGGGCGACTACAACGGGGATCGATACCCGGATCTCTACGTGGCCAACGACTTCGGCCGCAACAACCTCTACCGGAACAATGGTGACGGCACCTTCACCGATGTGGCCCGGGAGGCGGGAGTGGAGGACATCGGAGCGGGGATGAGCGCCGCTTGGGAGGACTACGACAATGACGGCCTCCTGGACCTCTACGTGGGCAACATGTGGTCGTCGGCGGGTCAGCGGATCACTTCGTTGCGGCAGTTCGAGAGCCAGCGGCCGGAAGAGGAGGTCCGAAACTACCGGCGGCATGCCAAGGGCAACTCGTTGTTTTCCAACCGGGGCGACGGCACGTTCGAAGAGGTCGGCGCAAAGGCGGACGTCGAGTTGGGACGGTGGGCCTGGAGCAGCGATTTCTTCGACTTCGACAACGACGGTCATGAAGACCTGTACGTGGTGAACGGATTCATCACCAACGAAGACACGAAGGACCTCTGAAGTTTCCTTTGGCGGCAGGTCGTGTCGCAATCGCCATCGAAAACCGCCGTGGCCTCGGCTCCGCCCGGCGCGCGCATCGGCTCCGAGTACCGGAACGGGTGGGACGCGGTGAACCTGCTGATCCGGCAGGGCGGGTCCCTGAGTGCGCGCGAGACCAACAATTTCTACATCAACTGCGGCGACGGCACGTTTGCCGACGCCTCGGGCATCACGGGACTGGACTTTGCGGAAGACGGCCGGGCCTTCGCCGTGGGTGATCTGGACCAGGACGGCGACCTGGACCTCATCCTCAAGAATCGAAACTCGCCGCAGCTCCGGCTGCTGCGGAACCAGGCCGGGAACGGCTACAACGCCGCCAGTTTCGACCTCCGGGGAACACGCAGCAACAAGGACGCGGTCGGCGCGAAGATCACCATCGAGACCGACGCCGGCTCCAGATCGAAATTCGTCAAGATCGGATCGGGCTTCCTGTCCCAGAGTTCCCGGCGGGTCTGGTTCGGCCTGGGAGACCAGGAAGGGATCCGGCGGGTCACCATTGATTGGCCCGGCGGAACAGTCCAGACCCTTCGCGATCTTCCGGCCAACCACAGGATCGTGATCGTGGAGGGGGAGGACAGGACGGAGGCCATTCCTTTTCGGTCCCTCCCGCAAGATGACCGCAGGCCCGACGAACGGGGGAAGGCGCCCGCCGGGGATCCTCCTCTGTACAGCGGAACCTGGCTGCTGGAGAAACTTGCGGCGCCCAAGTTCCGGCTGCCCAGCGTGAACGGAAGGCACCATTCCCTGGGCATGTACCGGGGCCGCCGGGTGTTGTTGAACTTCTGGGCGACCTGGTGTCCGCCGTGCCGGGAGGAACTGCGCGACCTGCGGTCGCATCAGGACGATCTGCGCGACCTCGGCGCCGCGATCCTGGCCATCTCCGTCGATGATCCCGCGGATCGCGAGAAGGTACGAGAGTATGCCCGGGAGGAGGAACTGCCGTTCCCCGTATTGCTTGCCGACGAGGACGTCATCGCCGCGTACAACCTGGTGAATCGCTTCCTGTTCGAAAAGATACGCGACCTGGCCGTCCCCACGTCCATGCTTCTGGATCGGGACGGGAACATCGTCAAGATCTACCGGGGCAGAATTCCGGCCCGCCAGATCATTCGGGACCTTCAAAGCACCCCCCGGTCTGAAGAAGAACTGGTCCGGGCCGCCTTTCCCTTTCCCGGGAAATCCTTCGACATGGAATTCGCCCGGGACTACACCATGATCGCGGACGCGTTCCGAAGGGCCGGACTCAACGACCAGGCGGCGGTCTACTACCAGCACCAGTTGCTGGATCAGGGCCACGACACACCCCAGTCGTGGAACAGCCTCGGGCTTCTCTATGAACAGGAGGGGAAGTTGGACCAGGCGCGTGAGGCCTACGAAAAGGCCCTCCGTCTGAATCCCGACTACGCCGACAGCCACAACAATCTCGGTGCGATGCACCTGAAGGCCGGGGAGATCGACAAGGCCATCGACAGCTATCGCATCGCCGGGCGACTGGCTCCCTGGTCGGCCGATGTCCAGAACAACCTGGGCCATGCGCTGCTGGAAAAAGGTCTGCACGCCGAGGCCGTGCGTGCGTTCCAGAGGGCTCATGAGATGGACGGCGAGGCCCACCTGCCCCTGGTCAACCTCGGCAACGCCTATCTCCAGATGAAGCGATTTCAGGAAGCGGTCTCGGCATACGGCAAGGCGTTGCGCATGCGGCCGGAATCCGCCGAGGTTCACCACAACCTGGGTTATGCGTTTCTGGAATCGGGCCGGCTCGACGACGCCTTGGAATCGTTCGACAGTGCGCTCCGGCTGCGTCCCCGATACGCCAGCGCCCGGAACAACAAGGGGACGGCCTTCTTGCGAAAGGGCAGGTTCGAAGAGGCGGGCCGGGCGTTCGAGAGGGCGATCCAGGCCGACTCCGAGTTCAGGCCCGCCTATATCAACCTCGCCATGACGCGCCTTCGGGGAAACGAAATCGGGAAAGCCGAAAAAGTGCTCCGACGGCTGCTCAAGGTGAATCCGAACGATCCCATGGCCCTGGACTTGTTGGCGCAGATCGAGCAGGTGAAGTCCTCGGCGCCATAGAAGGCCGGAAATTCGAGCTAACGCGATTCGTCGTGGGTTTCGAACTCCGCCGGCATGGTGATCTCCAGCACCACCCAGTCGTCGGAGTATTCCAGCACCTCGTGTTTGATCCCGGGCGGCTGGTACCAGGCGTCCCCCGCTTCCACGCGGATCTCACCGATGTCTTCGAAGTAGAGCCGCGCCCACCCCTGGATCAGGTAGACCATCTGGAATTCCAGGTCGTGGGAGTGGTAGCCCATGGGGCCGCCGCAGGGTTGCTCGGCCCGTATGACGTGGGCCAGCACCCGGCCTTCGGTGGCCTCTTTGATCCCCAGGTCCCGGTAGGCGAAGTAGGGTCTCAGATCCTTTCCCCACTTGGCATCCTTGGCACGCGCAGCAAATGAACGGGTCCGCTTTTCGGTCATGGAAGAACTCCTTTTTCGGTATCGTCAGCCGATTCTACGGGGCGCCGATATGGGCTGCAAGTTCCCAAGTTCTTGATATACAGTGACTTGAATCGCTTCCGCAGGCTCTGTTTCAGGCACGGGTTCGGGTCCTTTATGAGCCCGCGACCACCCGCTCCGCACGACCGCCGGCCGCCGACCGGTAGGCGGCCTCCAGCAGCTCGATGGTGCGCGCGGAGATCTCTCCCGGCGACCGGTTCTCCCGGCTCCGTCCCAGGATCAGGTCGATGAACCGGTTGGGCGGGCCGTCGCAGGCGTAGTCCCCCTCGCCCGGCTCCACCTCCAGTTCGAAACTGCCGCCGTCGTCGCGGTGGATGGTCAGGTGCTCATGAAAAAGATCGAGGCTCAACTCCCCCTCGCTGCCGTAGATGCGGATGTCCATCTCGTGCTTGGGTTTGCTGGAGGGCTGGGTGCCGGCGGCGGAAATGGTCCCGATGGAGCCGTTGTCGAACTTGGCCACTATGGCGTCGTACATCTCCACCGGCGCGCCGGCGCCGCTCATGTAGGCGAACACCTCGCTGCCGCGCAGGCCGGTGAGCCAGAACAGGAGCGCCACGCTGTGAGACAACTGGGAAAATCCCTGCCCGCCGCCCGCGAGATCGGGATCGCTGTAGAAGGTCTCCGGATCGGGGATATCTTCCATGGGATAGGGCCATTTCCGTCCCATGTAGAGAGCCCGCAGGGCGGAGCCCATGTGGCAGACGATGTACTCCACCTCCCCGACCGCGCCCTGGTCCATCTTCTCCTTGGCAACGGCGACCATGCGCACGTAGTGCCAGCCGGTGGGAATGGATAGCACCAACCCGCGCGCGTCAGCCGTCTCCACCAGGTCCCAGGCCTCGGCGGCCCGCAACGCCATGGGCTTTTCCACCAGGACGTGCCGGCCCGATTCGAGGCTGGCCTTGGATTGCTCGTAGTGGAATCCGTGAGGCGAGGCGATCACCACGGCGTCGATGGGCTGTTCCAGCAGCTCACGATAGTCGGCCGTGGCGTAGGGAAAGCCGAACTTCTCCACCGCAAGGTCCCGCGACTCCTTCGTGGGGGTGGCGACTCCCGCCAAGACCACGTCGTCTCGGGCCTGCAGAACCGGCATGTGATTGGTCTGCGCCCAGTTTCCCGCCCCGATGAATCCCACTCGGACCTTTTGTTTCGTTGCTGATGCCATATTCGATGTCCTTTTTGGCGGAGCGATTTCCCAATCGCCCCTTCTTCGTTTCGAGTTCGACGATTGCGAAACCGCCGCTCCTCACCGTGGCTCCCGGCGGAGAATAACCGGCCGAAGTGCCGGAATCTCCTTCTGTGCCGGGAAATACGGGCCCCTGAGCTCCTTGAATCGGACGTGGCGCAAGACCGCCGGTGTCGGCCCCGGCGTATCCAGCACCAGCGCCTCCGTGAACTTTCCGTCATAGCCGACTCGGTAATTCATGGGATTCTTAACCACGATGAATTTGGCGTTCCGCGTGTCCATGCCCATGGACCGGTATTGCTCGTCGGCCCAATCGTACGTGGGATAGGTGCAAATCAGCACTCGGACCGAACCGATCCGGAGCCGGACCGAAGGTCCCATATCGGCGACCTGGCCTCCCCAGATGCCGCCCGAGTATTCGAACTTTCCGTCGGTCAGCTTCTCGATCCGTCCCGTCACCGTCATGGGCTTCCCCCAGCGCGGATCCACCTTGTGACCCAGAGTCAGCTCGATCTCCGTGCCGGTCCCTGCCTGATGGCATCCGGCCGCGGCTTCCGGATCGACGACGGGAACCAGGGCGGGCGCCGAAACCGGGTACTCCAACAGCGCGCGCAACGTGGCTACGCTGTCGCCGGCGGCGCCTCCCCCGACGCTATCCGCGGTCTCCAGCAGGAGGATGGGTCCTCCCTCCAACTCCAGGCCTCGGGCGATCGCCTCCCGCGGCGTCCGGACTCGGGGTTCGAGGTCGAACCTCCGCTCCCAATACATCTCGGCGATCTGCGTCGACAACTCGACGGCCGTGGTGATGTCGCCGTCGGTAATGACCAGGCCGCCGCCCCCCATGCCGGAATGATCGAGATAGGGCTGGACCAGGAAGGTGCTGGTGGACAACACGCCGGGCCGCTGCTCCATGGACTTGGCGAATCGCATGACGTCGGCGAAGGGAGCCGAACCTTCCGTGGAGCCCATGATCCCGCCCACGATGACCGGCACCTTGGCCATGGCCATGGCCGGCCGAACCGTCCCTTCGAGGATGTCGAGCAGCATCCGGACACCCCGGACTCCGGTGGTGTACGTGTCCCGATGGGGATAGGTCTCCCAGGCCAGCAACGCGTCGGCGCATTCGACCATCGTCTCGCTGACGTGGGCGTGCAGATCGAGCGTCCCTACGATGGGAACCTCCGGTCCCACGACGTTACGCACCGCCTCCGCCAGATCCCCTTCCAGGTCGCCGATTTCCTCGACCGCGGCGCCGCCGTGCAAGGGGAGCAGCACTCCGTCCACCGGCATGGAGTCCCGCAAACGTTGCAGAAGCTCCGTCTTCAACGTGAGGTAGCACTCCCGGCTCAGGATACCCCCCGGGACGGCCGTGGCCACCAGCAGCGGCACGATGTCCGCGCCGCGATCCCTCAGACCGGCCAGCATTCCACCCACGACGCCGTCGGTCGACTCCAGGACCTGAGGTCCCCGGCGCAGCTCCGTCCGTTCGAAGCAGGCCAGGTCGGTGAACGTGCCGACCAGGTGATTGGACTCGGTGAAGATGGTGCCGAGGGCGATTCGATACGGTTGGCTCATTCTTCGAGATTCGCTCCGGCAGAAGCTAGGATTTCAGATGTCGAGATTTCGGCGTAGTTCCTTGGCGCTGTCGAAGTCAGGAACGGTGTCAGAACTCATCTTCGATTTCCTTCTACAGAGTAGCTTCTAACCTGAATTCGATAAATACCTGCCTGATATAGTCAGAATTCAAGGCGATTCCGAGAGTGCTGTAAGGAGCTTCCCATGACTCTTGTTGTGATCATTTCAGCCAACATTGAATGGAACGCCGTCCGGAGAATCCTCCCGGAGGCCGCCCCCAAAGCATCTCCTTTTGGAGAATGGTTTGAGACGGATCTTGACCCTGGAGACGACCGGCAGTCCATCATCTTTTTTCACGGTGGATGGGGCAAGATTTCTGCCGCTGCGTCAGCGCAATACGTGATTGATCGCTGGTCTCCGGATCTGATCGTGAATCTGGGCACCTGTGGCGGGTTTGTAGGGGAAGTTGAAAAGAACACCGTCGTGCTGGTCGAGCGGACGGTCGTCTATGACATTGTCGAGCAGATGGTGGATGCGGAGGAAGCGATCCGAGACTATTCGACGGAGATCGATCTTTCGTGGTTGAGCGAGCCATATCCCCGTCCCGTGTTGAGAACCGTTCTCGTATCCGCAGACCGGGACCTCATGCCGGAAAATATTCCAGATTTGAAGTCCAAATACGGCGCAGTGGCGGGAGACTGGGAATCGGGCGCAATCGCCTGGGTGGCCAACCGAAACCAGGTCCGATGTCTCATTTTGCGTGGGGTTACGGATCTGGTGGGTGATGAAGGCGGTGAGGTCTACGAGGGCAAGGTTCAGATCTACGTGGAAAACACTGAGCGGGTCATGAACGATCTGATTCTGCACCTTCCCAAGTGGGTCGTGCATGGACGCCAAGACCGGACCAGTCTACAAGTCGCCAAACGGGTCACAATAAGGAGTAGCGAGGATGGCTGTCGATGGCCCAATGGTGGAAATGAAAGTCCCGTTGAAAACCGCGCGAGGTCTCATGTCTCTTTCGGTTCGGCGGTTCACTCTTGCAGCACTTTTTGTGCTCGGCCTCATTTATTGCGCTCGCTCGAGCCGCGAGGTCTCGCTGTCGGTTCGGATCCTCGATGCCGGCACCGGTCAACCCACCCCGGTGCGGGTCTTGCTGAGGGACTCGGACGGCAACACTCCCCGGGTCACGGGCGCCCTGGCGGTCTCGGAATCTGCGCTCCCCATCCCGGACGCTGCCATCCCGGTCATGTACGGGCGTTACGATCGCGCGGAAGGGTATCTGCTCCAGCCCGACGGCTCCTTTTACGTCGATGGGTCCTTCGAGGCGCAACTGCCCCCGGGGTCGTATTCGCTCAAGCTGTCCAAGGGATATGAGTACGTCGCGCAGACCGTGCAGCTTGATCTCAACCCGGGCGAGAGCCTTTCCCGAGAATGCAAGCTGGAGCGATGGATCGACATGCCCCGGCGCGGCTGGTACTCGGGGGACGATCACATTCACCTGCGGCGGTCGCCGCGCGACGATCCGGCCATTCTTCGCTGGGCGGCCGCAGAGGACGTGCACGTGGCGCATCTTCTCCAAATGGGGGATTTTTGGGCGACGTACTACGCTCAATATGCTTGGGGCAGCCGGGGCCGGTACCGCGAAGGGAACACCATTCTCTCGTCTGGTCAGGAAGGCCCCCGGACGCCCGAGATCGGTCACACCATCTCGCTCGGGGCGGAAGAGTTCGTTCGGTTTCGGGACGACTATTACAACTACGGCCGTGTTTTCGACCAGGTGCACGAGTTGGGAGGCATTACCGGTTTCGCCCATCAGGCGATGACCTTTCACGGTTATCGTGGAATGACACTCAACGTATTACGAGGCAAGGTCGACTTTCTCGAGGTGATGCAGTTCTGTCCCAAGGAAGGGCCGCTGGCGCTCAAGCACTATTACCATTTCCTGGATCTCGGATACCGGCTTACGGCGTTGGGCGGTTCCGATTTTCCCTGGTGTGGGCGGGGACCTCGCTTCGGCCTTGAAGAGGGGTGTTCGCAGATCGGCGACGCCCGCTTCTACGCCTACACCGGCGACCGCTTCTCGTTTGACCACTGGCTGCAGGGCGTGAAGGCGGGCCGCACCTTCGTTACCAGCGGACCGATGCTGGAGTTCACGGTGGATGACCGGCTTCCCGGCGCGACGCTGGATGTGGAAGCGGGCGCTGCCATCAGGATCTCGGCCAAAGCCTACGGGCAGGCGTCTCAAATCCCCTTGCGTCAACTGGAAATCGTAGGGCATTCCAAGACGCTGAAGAAAGTCTCTGCAGGGGAGCCGGGACAGACTGAAGAGTTGCTCTCGATCGAGATGGAGCTTCCGGTGCAACGTGGAATCTGGGTCGCCGCCCGGACCGATGCCGCCCTTACCCAGGTCGCCCATACGACGCCCGTCTACGTCAGAGTGAACGGAGGGAGCTTCCACAACCCGGCAACGGCTGATCGCAACCTCGAACTGTGCCGCAGCTACCTGAGTGAGTTGGAAGAGGATTTGGCCCATCCGGGGGAAAGAAGCGACAATCAGGCCGCCCGGCACAAGGAGAACCTGGAACGGCAGATCATTGAGACCAGAGCCGCGCTGAGGATTTTGGCTTCGCGTGTGGGCGGGGAATGACTTTGCTCGCGGCGTAATCGGATCGCTTCCGTTTATCCAGACCTCTGCCTCCGGTTGGGGTAGAATGGAAACCTCAAGATGAAGCAGGCGGCATCGCCAATCCGTTTTCTCACCGTCGTATTCTCATTCCTGGTTTTCTCGCCGCATACGTTCGCCCAAAAACAGGAAGAGAAGGTCGATCCCTTTGAGAAGTGGTTGAAGGAGGATGTCGTCTACATCATCGCGGACGAGGAAAAGAGCACCTTCCAGAACCTGAACACGGCCGTCGAGAAAGAAAACTTCATCGAGCAATTCTGGCGGCGGAGGGATCCCGACCGCTCAACACGGGAGAACGAGTTCAAGGAGGAGCACTACCGGCGCATCGCGTTTGCCAACGACCATTTCCACTACGCCGGCGTCTCCGGATGGAGGACGGACCGGGGCCGCATCTACATCATTTTCGGAGAGCCGCAGAGCCGCGAGCGGTATACGTCAGGCGCCATGTATTTCCGGCCCTTGTCCGAGGGCGGAGGGCGGACTCGAACTTTTCCCTACGAGAGATGGCACTACAACCACATGCCGGGAATCGGCCAGGGCGTCGATTTGGAATTCGTGGACCGGTCACAGACCGGCGACTTTCAGTTGGCCCTGCGTCCCGAGGAAAAGGACGCCCTGATGAATGTGCCGGCGGGCGGGTGGACGTTCTACGAAATGATCGGTGCGGAAACCCGGCCCGGGCGGTTCATCACCAGGGATCTGATGCGAACTTCGGGGTTCGAGGGGGAGGGACACCACCGGACCTCTTCGAATCCTTTCCGGATGCTGGAAACATTTTTCCAAGCCCAGCGACCCCAGGAGATCAAGTTCGACGATCTCCGGGCCGCGGTACAGACTCGGATCACCTATGACGAGCTTGCCTTGCAGGTGACCGATTCCTACCAGGTGCTGAATCCGAGTACTTTCCTGGTGCCCATCACCGTCGTCGTTCCGGGCTCGCAGTTGACCTACGAGGACCTGACTGACGGAACGCGCCGCGCCACCGTCGAGTTGTACGGATCCATCACGGCAATGGGGGGCCGGATGGTCCATGAGTTCGAGGAATCGATCTACCGGGATCTTCGCAGCGCACAGGAACGGGTTGCCCGGGATGTCTATTTCCAGAAGAAGCTTCCCGTTTCTCCCGGGATCTACAAGCTCAACGTCATTGTCCGCGATCAACAGAGCAGCCGCATGGGGGCCATCCAGCGTCGGCTGGGTCTTCCCTTGAAGGTTCCCGGCAATCTGAATCTCTCCTCGGTGACCTTGGCCGACTACATCGTCCCGGCGGAGGGGGAAACGGTCACCGCACCGTTCGTCACGCCGCTGGGCTGGAAAGTCTACCCCTCCATGGACGGAGAGTTTCAGCCCGAAGATCCGCTGGGGACCTATTTCGAGATCTACGGTTACGCCATCGACGGCGCCAGCCAGGCACCGGACCTGGACATCGATGCCAGGATCTGGAATCGGAACGGAAAGGCGATCCTGAACACTCCCGGACAGAATCAGATCGTTCCCTATGCCGACCGGGTGCTGGTCGCTCAGGTATTCGACCTCAAGAAGTTGGAACCGGGGGATTACCGGTTGGAGATCCGAGTCGAGGATCGGATCGCCGACGCAGACGTGGCCGGGGAAGCCCTGTTTCAGGTCAAAGTTCCGGAATAGTCATCGATACACCTGGATACCCGTCCGCCAAGAGTTGCCGCGCGCGTCTCTGGGGCGCCGGCATCAATCCATGTGGAAGACCTCTTCCCAGGGTTCCGACTGCTGGGCCTGGATGCTGCCATCGAAATAATCTGCCATGTACGCGTTCCAGCGTTTGACGACGTCTTTCTCCGACAGTTCCCGCGCGGCTGCCGCGTAATCCTCGGTTTCAAGGTAGATGATCACAGTATTTCCTCGGACGAAACAACTGTGATTCCTGATTCCCGCTCTGGTCCCCGCCTCGATCAACTCCGGCCAGACTTTTTGGTGGGCCTCCTTGTAGCCCTGAACCATGTCCGGCTTCAGTCTCATGGTGTAAGCGATACGTTCCATCATTCCCCATCCCAATGTGTCGCAACGTTTCTGGACCCGCGCCTCTCCCGACAATCCGGGGCACCCCCCTTCTGGGTGCGTCAGACGATCCGATGCCGGGGCACCCCCTATGGGTGCGCCAGACGATCCGATGTAGGGGCACCCCTTGTGGGTGCCCTCTTTCGTCCCCGCCACGGTTGCCGGCCCGGGAAGGGCGACCAGACAAGGGTCGCCCCTACCAAGATTAGACATGAGGAAGAGGCCGGGACAACCATCAGAGGCAGACTGAAGTGTAGCGCATTTTCGTCATATACTTTCGGCGCCGTGAGAGTTTCCGGCTAGCTGGATTTGCGCTTTTTCGTCACGTCCGAAGGGAGATTCAAGTCATGTCGTCAACACTTTACGCAGGTGTCGCCCGGCGGGTGATCAACCCCGAGATCGGCACGGCCATGGGGGGACTGAGGCTGTTCTCGAGTCCGATCCAGGCCATGGAGAGCGACTTGACGGCGACCGTCCTGGTGCTGTCGAATCGGACCACCAAGGTGGCCGTCGCCGCCCTGGATCTTGCCGTCTTTTCGCCGGTCGAGGGCCGCGCCATGCGCGAGCGCATGGGCAACGCCATCGGTGTCCCCGCGACCAACGTCATGCTCAATCTGAGCCACAATCACAGCGGCCCCTGTCTCCCCAACTGGGTTCCCGACACCGAGGAGCAGACCCGGCTGAAGACCCGATACCGGGACAACCTGACCGATTGGCTCGTAGAGGCGGTCCAGGAGGCCGATTCCGGTCTCCAACCGGCGCGCATCGGCGCCGGCTGGGGGGAGAGCGACATCGGCATCTACCGGCGGGAGACCGGACCCGACGGGCGGGATGTCCTGGGCGAAGTGCCGGACCACCCCATCGATCCGTCCGTCGGTGTAGTCCGGGTCGACGACCTGGACGGCCGGCCCATCTCAGTCCTGTTCAGCTACGGCTGCCACCCGGTTACGGTGGGACCGCGTTCCATGGTGGGCTCGCCCGATTTTCCGGGACCGGCGCGAGAGGTGATCGAGAAATGCCTGGGGGGGACGGCGATCTTCCTGCAGGCGTGCGGCGGCAACATCAATCCCCGCCCCGGCATCGGCTACGAGGTCGATTGCCGAGACGTGAAGGGGCGTATCGGAATGGCGCTTGGGGCGGAGGCGTTACGTGTCGCCGCCGGGATCCGAACCCACCTGGAGCCGGGGAACCGGATCCCTCTCGGAAACATTCCCAACATCCTGTTCCGGCCCTGGCGGTCCGTGCAGGGGGACACCTGCACCTACCTGGGGGCCGTTGAAGAGACCATCGGGCTCGAATTCGGGAACCTCCCTCCCCGCGAGGAGGCCGAGCGGATCCGCGACCAGTGGAGCGCCGAGTTGGAGCGGCGGAAGGCCGGCAACGCCCGGCAGTGGGAGATTCGCGTCGCCGCCCGGTTTGCCGAGTGGTCCGAGAACCTGCTGGCGGCCGCCACGGCGGACAAGCCAACGCTGGACCTGGAAGCGCAGGCCATCCGGGTCAACGACATCGTCCTGGTGGGGATGAACATGGAGATCTTCTTCGAGACGGGACTGGCCATCAAGGAGCGATCGCCGCTGAAGCACACCCTTCCCTTGGGATACACCAACAGCTCCATCAGCTACCTGCCCCGCGAAGTGGACTATCCCGAAGGGGGTTGGCAATTGGGTGAGATCTACCACGTGCCGGACCTGCTCTTCCAATCCTACGGTGTGCCGGTCGCACCGCGCCCCGACGCCGAGCAGATCGCCGTCGAGAGAGTGTCGGCGCTGATTCGGAAGCTGGCATAGGAGCCTGCGCCGCAGGAATTAATCTACTGCGAAAGCGGGGAATCGGTCCATATTTCCCCGATTTCTCGGCGAATAGAACAACTATGCACCTCAAAATCGTGAAAATCTGTCCTCGATTCCCCACTTTCTCGCTACGATCATTCCTACGGCGCAGACTCCTAGCCGCCCTACCCGGAGGAACTCAGATAGTCCGTCCGTCCCCCGTCGACGGTCAGAATCTGCCCCGTCACGAAGCTGGCTTCGGAGGAGGCGAGGTAGGCTACTGCGGCGGCGATGTCGCCGGGTTCACCGATCCGTCCCAGCACGCTACGTCCCGCGAACTCTTGAATGACCCGCTCCACCTCCTGGGGCGGGTTGAGCTGCGCGAGAAGATCGGTACGGACCAGGCCGGGAGCCACGGAATTGACATTGATGTTGTCGGGGCCGAGTTCCAGGGCGAAGCGTTTGGTCATATTCATGACCGCTGCCTTGGTGGCGCTGTAGAAGGTCCGCAGCCCGGAGATGTTGCCGAAGCCGGCAATGGACGAGACGTTGACGATGGAGCCGGATCGCCGCTTTCGCATCTGCGGAAGGGCCGCGCGCGTGCAGTTGATGATGCCCCGGACATTGACGCCCCACATGGCATCCAGGTCCCGCTCCAGGTCCGCATCGGAAGCGTATGAGGTCAGGTCGCTGTCGAGCACGATGGCTGCGTTGTTGATCAGCACATCGATGCGGGAAAACCTCTCCAGGATCCGGGCGACCATGGCCTGGACTGCGGAGCGATCAGAGACGTCCGCTCGCACCGCCTCGGCCTCCGATCCCATTTGGTTCACCTGCTCGACGGTCTCGGCGGCGGCCGTCTCGTTGCTCACGAAGTTGATCCCGACCCGGGCCCCTTCCCGGGCCAGGCGCAGGGAGACCGCGCGGCCGATCCCCCGGGACCCGCCGGTGACGAGAGCCACCTTGCCCCGATATCTCCGACCTGGATTTCCGCCGTCCGTCCGCGATGGCATCGTGCCTCCCACGGGTAGCCTATCAGTCCCGTTTGCCGCCATCAAAATGAGGTCGAATTTCCGCCGTAGAGGCGACCCTTGCGTGTAGTCGCGCTCCCCGGGCCGGCAACCGATGCGGGGACGAAAGAGGGCACCCACAAGGGGTGCCCCTACCTCCCTGGTTCTCCCGAACCCCCAGAAAATCACAAGGGGTGCCCCTACATCCCTGTTTCTTCCGAACCCCCAGAAAAATAGGGAAGATCCTGGTTGAGAGCATAATTCGCCGCGATGGTCTAAAATGCTCGCTGTCCGATTCGCTCTCCGCCCCGGGAGAGAGCGGCCACATTCCAACGCCGTATATCCGGATCGCGAGAGAGCCGTCAGTTCAAGGGAGACAGTCCTTTGTCCTTTGTCAGACAGCGATTCGGCGTGTTGACCCACCTGGCGATACTGGTCGCCGGGATCAGCTACGGCAATGACAAGGGCGTTCGCCTTCCCCACCTGGAAGCCATGCGTCCCATCGGGGGGCAGGCTGGCGCCCAGGTCGAGGTCGTACTGCTGGGAGACATGCTCTCCAACGCCGAATCGGTCGAATTCGATTGCGAAGATCTCGACTTCACGTTGACCAAGGCGACGGCGGAACGGATCGAGGGAACGATCCGGATCTCGAAGGATGCCCCTCTGGGACAGCATATCTTGAGGGCCAGGACCAAGGACGGCTACACCACCGCCCTCTGGTTCACGGTGGGGCAATTCGATCCGGTTCCCGAACAGGAGCCCAACGAGACCCTCGCCGAGGCGCAGGCCATCTCACCGCCGTGTGAGATCTACGGGACCATGGAGAAAAAGGAGCGCGATTTCTTTTCTCTCCAGGCGAAAAAGGGGGACCGTTGGATCTTCGAGGTACGGAGCATCCAGTACGGGTCCATGTTCGAAAGCTACCTCAATCTGCGAGACGAAACCGGGAGAGAGCTGGTCTTCAACGACGATCGCGCCGATTTCGATGTGAACTCGCTGATCGACCACACTTTCGAGAAAGACGGCA
Source organism: Acidobacteriota bacterium (assembly GCA_965116695.1). Classification (GTDB taxonomy): domain Bacteria; phylum Acidobacteriota; class UBA6911; order RPQK01; family JAJDTT01; genus JAJDTT01. The sequence goes on along the minus strand of OZ220706.1, from coordinate 2,822,071 downwards.
CCTATTTCATCGAGGTCGATTCTTTCCGGGGCGTTCGGGGGTGGGGGTTCACCAAGAACAACGGATACGTCCTGCGGGTCTCCCGGCTCCCCCTGATCGACCACGTCTCGCCTCTGGGTGGCCGCGCGGGCAGCCGGGTGACCGTCCATTTTTCAGGTCGGGGTTTGCAGCAGGTGGAACAGGTCTACATGTCACCCACACGCCGGGGGGAGCATGTCACCCTGACGATTCCCTGGACCATGGACGTCCGGTTCGCCGCCGACTATTCCACCGCGTCGGACATCCCCAGGGTGGAGGGGAAGATCCTGCGCCGGGCTGGCGAAGCCATGGAAGCCGAATTCCATCTGCCGGAGGAGCCCCTGGGCATCTGGTCCCTCTTTGTGAAGGACACGAGCGGGATCGCGGATCCCAGGTATTTCGAGATCACCCAGTCGGAAGAGGTCGCGGAAACCGAGTCCAATGACCGGCGAAACGAAGCGCAGGAATTGCCTTTTTCGGCCGGCAAGAACCTGGTGGTCAACGGCAGGTTGGAGCGGCGCGAGGTGACGGAGCTGAGTCAGGACAAGGATTTCTATGCCCTGGACGTCAGGAAGGGTGCTCCCATACGGATTCACACCAACGCTTACCAGCTTCTGTCGCCGAGTATCGACACCGTGGTCAGCCTGTTCGATACGGACGGAAAGCTGTTGGCGGAGAGTGACGACCTGACGCACGGCCGCGGGTTCTATACGGGAAGTGTCGACAGCAACCTGTATTACGTCCCCGAACGGGATGAGCGGCTCGTGATTTCCGTATCGGACCGGGTCGGCCGGGGCGGTCCCGGGTATGACTACCGTCTCCACGTGAAGTCGGAGGAGCCTGGGTTTCTCCTCGTCGTCTCCCCGCAGTTCGGGCTCCAATCGATCTCCCTGTCCAACTTCACCGTGGAGCAGGGGGGAGAGAGCAACATGGTGGTGGGCATGATCCGGATGCCCCCCAAGATTCATTCCGACGATCCTGCTCCCGCCGCCCTGGCCCCGCCTCCCGGGGCCGTGATGGAAGGGGAGGTCCGGGTCTGGGTCGAGGGGCTTCCGCCGGGAGTCACCGCCGAGGAGCATCGGTTTCGCGCCGATGAGATCGTCGAGCCGGGAGGCGATGGAGCCACCTTCATGGTGCCGGAACGGCTGCTCACGATTCGCGCCAATGACGCGGTGCCGCCTGGAACGTACCCCTTTCGCGTGATGGGCGAAGTCGTTGGCAATGAAGGGATCACCGCATTCGGCAGAGCCATGGACTCCATGGGCGGGATCACCGAGCTGTACAATTTTCCGTGCCGGCCCGTCGGCGAGACGGCTCTTACCGTCATCGAGCCGGGTGCGGTGACCGTTGAACTGGATGCGAAAGAGAACAAGGTCGTGGTGATGCAGGGAGAGACCTCCCTGGTCGGGATCAGGAACCGGATCCCCCTGGCAACGGATTTGAAACCGAGCGTCTGGCTGACGAATGCACCTGAAGGCGTTTCGGCGCACCTGGAGTCGGACCCGGAAGGGAACCTGCTCGTGGGCTTCCGGGCGGCCGAGAAGACGGGGATCGAGTCTGCCGGGAATGTCTACGTTGAGCTCGACGTCGGCAGGCGAGTCGTCTCGAGCCACCCCTTTACCGTCCAGGTCGTTGCGAGGGAGCATACGCCGTGACCCTCAAATGCCGAAATGCCAAGATGACGGCCGGGAGGGGGGACATCCCTGTCCCCCTCTTCATCGCCGACCCGGAATCGGGCGTTGCAAGCCCCCACTCCCACGCGGGCCCACGGCCGGCGGCGGATCGTCTCCGAAACCTGGCCATCGTGGTGCCGATCCTGTTTCTGTTCTGGCTGATCTGTCTTCCGGGTCAAGCGCTGGCTTTGTCGAGCGCGGCGGCGGAGATTCGGAGTGAGACGGCGAAGCAGATTGGCGAAACCTCGGACGTCCCACAAGGTGCGTCCCCGGCAAACAGCAAAGTCCCAGCCGACCCGACAGCCGATCTGAAGCGAATCGTCCTGGAGCCGACGGACCTGGTTCTGTCTCATCCCGGCGCGACCCAGCGGTTGGTGGTCACGGGCTACTACGCCGACGGAACGGCCCACGACGTGACACTCCTCTGCCGATACGTTTCCTCGTCGCCTCAGGTCGTCTCGGTCAGATCCGACGGCGTCATTCGGGCTCTGGCGCCGGGACACGCCGGCGTCGAAGCGCAATTGGGGGAGGCTCGCTCCGGCCTCCAGGCGCGGGTTTCCGACCAGGCCGCCGAGGTGAGCATCAACTTCAGTCAGGACCTGCTGTCCATCTTTACTCAAAGGTCCTGCAACACTCCCACGTGCCACGGCGCCATCAGCGGACAGGCCGGCTTCAAGCTCTCGCTGTTCGGTTACGATCCCCAGGCCGACTACCGGATGATCGTCGAAGCCGACGAAGGGCGCCGGGTCGATCTGGACGACCCGGAAAAGAGCCTGCTCCTGATGAAGCCCACCTTCAGCGTGCCTCACGGAGGCGGCAAACGGCTGACCCTGGAATCGGCCGAATACGAGACCATCGCCGGCTGGCTGAACCAGGGAGCCCGATTCAACTCGGATGGGCCTCGGGTGACCGGCATCGCCATTTATCCCCGGGAACGGATACTCCTGGGCCTGGGGACCACCCAGCGCTGGGTGGTCTTGGGGACCCTGTCCGACGGAACCACGCGGGACATGACCGGGGAAGTCAAGTACCAGATGGGAAACGACAACGTCGTCCAGGTGACGCCGGAGGGCGAGTCGAAGGCGGTCGGTCGCGGCCAGACTCACGTGATGGTCCGGGCCATGGGCCGGGTCGCGGTGGCCCGGGTCGGCGTCTTGGATGAGCCTCCGATGGCCGACTATCCTCCCCTGGCGACTCGCAACTTCGTCGATGAGGCCATGATCCGGCAGTGGAAGGAGCTGAATCTGGTCCCGTCGGAGATCTGTGGCGACGAGGAGTTTCTGAGACGGGTCTACCTGGATGTGATCGGGTTGCTGCCGACGGTCGAGGAGAGTGAGCGCTTCCTGGCGGATAACCGGGCCGGCAAGAGGGCGGCCCTGATCGACGAACTGTTGGAGCGGGACGAGTACGCCATCTACTGGACGACCAAGCTCGGAGACAGTTTCCGCGTCCACCAGACCAACATTCCCAGTCGTGCGCAGGGCCTGTTCAAGAGATTCATCCGGACCTTTCTCAAGGACGACCGCCCCTACGATGACTTCGTTCAGGAGATACTGACCAGCACCGGAGACCAGGCCAGGAATCCTGCAGCCATGTTCTGGGCCCCCATGTCCAACACCGTTTTGGACATCACCAACGTCAATCAGGTGACGACCACGGTCAGCCGCCTCTTCCTGGGGATCCGGATGGAGTGCGTGGAATGCCACAACCACCCCCTGGAGAATCTGACCCAGGACGACTTCTTCGACTTGAGTGCGTTTTTCGGACAGTTGCGTCAGAAACGGGGATACGAGACCTATCGCCGGGTCTGGTGGCTGGACCCGAAATCCCATTTTGTGCACCCGCGGACCAAGGAGCCGGTGCGGCCCAGAGTTCCCTTCGAACCGGATTTTCCCGTGAGGGCCCACGGGGACTACCGCAAGGACCTGGCGGAGTGGATCACCTCGCCCGAGAATCCCTATTTCGCCCGGTCCATCGTCAACCGGATCTGGAGGGAGTATTTCAACCTGGGGATCGTGGAGCCCTACGACGATTTCCGAACCACCAACCCTCCCTCCAACGAGGCCCTGCTGGACGGATTGGCCCGGCATCTGATCGACAATGGTTTTCGTTTGAAGGCGGTGCACCGGGCGATCCTCAACTCTGCGACCTACCAGCGGACATCCTCTCCGAATCCACAGAACAAGCTGGATGATCCTCGCCTGTTCACCCGTTACAACATTCGCATTCTTCCCGCCGAGGCCATGCTCGACGCCTTGTCGCAAGTCACCGGAGTCGAACACTCCTTCAATGTCAGTCCCAAGGGGACCCGGGCCCAGGAGGTCATCTACCCCGACTACGCGGGTTATTTCCTGAGCATTTTCGGTTATCCGGAACGATTGAGCTTGGAGGAGCGGCCCAAGGAACCCACATTGAGCCAGGCTCTCCACATGAGGTTCGGCGACACGGTCATGGACAAGGTCCAATCGGATGAGAATGTGGTGGCCAGACTGCTCGACGCCGGCAAGTCCGATCGCGAGATCTACGATCATGTCTTCATGAGCGCCTACAGCCGCAAGGCGACGGATCGGGAGTGGAACTTCGCCTCCAACTACGTCGCCAGCATGGGTTCCCAGGGCGTGGAACGGAAGCAGATTCTTGATGACCTGCTTTGGACCGTGATAAACTCCCAGGAATTCCTGGTCAATCATTAGGGATCCACCACGCCATGAGAATCTATCCTGCAGAGTTGTCCTGCAGCCCGTCGCGAAGGGACTTCATCCGCATCGGCATGATGGGTCTGGGAGGCTTGAGTCTCGCCAGCCTGCTTCAGCAGCAGAGCGCATTGGGATCGAAGAAGAGAGATCTCAACTGCATCGTGCTGTTCCAAGCGGGCGGCAACAGCCAGGTCGACACGTGGGACCCCAAGCCGGAGGCCGAGGCCGAGATTCGAGGATACTTCAAGGCGATTCCAACCGTGGTCCCGGGAATCCAGTTCACCGAGCTGTTGCCCGAGTCGGCGAAGCGGCTGGACAAGTACGCGTTGATCCGGTCCATGTACTCGGACGATGCGGTCCACGAGAGCGCCCAGCAATACGTGATCAGCGGCACCAAGCGTAGAAATGACCTGGTTCATCCCGCTCTGGGTTCGGTCCTGGCTCATGAGTGGGGCTCCTCGGCAGGCCTGCCACCCTATGTCGCGATTCCCAGGAACAGCCGTTCCGGTGGTGCCGGTTTTCTGGGTTCGGTCTTTGATCCCTTCCAATCCGGAAATCCCAACCAGAAGAACTACTCGGTCAAGGACCTGACTCTGCCGCTGGGCATGAAACTGGATCAGGCCCGGGCCCGATCGGAGCTGCTCAACGCCTTGGACAACCGTTTCCGCAAGGTGGAGAGGTCCGGCCTGTTGGACCGGATGGATCAGTTCTCGCAGAAGGCCCACGACCTGGTGAGTTCACCCGCCGCCAAGAAGGCCTTCAACATCTCCGAAGAGAGCGGGAAACTGAGGGACGCATACGGCCATACCACGGTGGGACAGGGAGCCCTGTTGGCGCGCCGCCTGATCGAATCGGGTGTTCGTGTGGCGACGGTCTTCCAGGGCGGCTACGACACGCACTTCGACAACAAACCCGGGATGGAAAAGGTCAACATTCCGTTCGACCAGGCCTTCGGCGCGCTCTTGGACGATCTTGAGGATCGCGGACTGATGGAGACGACGCTGGTCCTGGTCCTCTCCGAGTTCGGACGGACGCCGCGCATCAACAACCAGGCAGGACGGGATCATTGGCCGCGATCGTTTTCCGTGGCTCTGGCGGGAGCCGGAATCAGCGGAGGAGTGGTTGTGGGCAGCACCACTCCGACCGGTTCCGATCCCCACGACCGGCCGGTGTCGGTGGAAGACCTGGCGGTTACCGTGTACCGCATCCTGGGTATCGACCCGGAACATGAATTCCACGCTGGCGGGCGCCCCGTCAAGATCGCCGCAGACGGCAATTTCGTCCACGAGTTGTTTTCGTAGGAGCGGGGACATCCCTGTCCCCGTCTTCATCGCTGGGAGCGGGGACATCCCTGTCCCCGTCTTCATCGTTGGGAGCGGGGACATCCCTGTCCCCGTCTTCATCGTTAGGAGCGGGGACATCCCTGTCCCCGTCTTCGTCGTTGGGAGTGGGGACATCCCTGTCCCCGTCTTCATCGTTGGGAGCGGGGACATCCCTGTCCCCGTCTTCATCTCCGATCCGAATCCGCTGGCCGGAAAACCTGCGCTCCCAAATTCCGTTTTACAGTCAGGATTGCGCCGGCTCGCGCCCGAGGGGGGACTTCTTGCCTTCAAATGAGTGCGGGATGAGAAAGACCTTCCTCCCCATCGTCCTGCTCTTGGTGAGTCTCCCCGGGAAAGTCCTCGCCCAGGACGAAAGCGCCGTCGCCGCCGGCGCACCGCGCGCTCCCGTGCGTGACGAAATGATGCGTCCCATCACGGCGGGCGGTTTCGTCGACGGTGCACCCGTGGTCTTCTCCGACGTCACCGCTCGGAGCGGCCTTGGCGGATTCCTGCATAGCGCCGGATCGAAGGTGAAGCGGTTCCTGATGGAAGTCCCGTCCGGAGGCGTGGCTCTTTTCGACTACGACCGGGACGGTTGGTTGGACATCTACCTGGTCAACGGTTCCAGCTTCGAGGCGATTCGCGGCCAGCAGGAACATCCGAAGGCGGCCCTCTATCGCAACAACGGGGACGGCACCTTCACCGATACCACGGCGGCGGCGGGAGTGGCCAACGAAGGTTGGGGGTTCGGCGCCGCCGTCGGAGACTACGACAACGACGGCTGGCCCGACCTCCACGTGGCCAACTTCGGCAAGGACCGGCTCTATCGCAACAACGGCGACGGGAGCTTCACCGACGTCACGGACCGGGCCGGGATCTCGATTCCGGGATGGTCGACGGCGGCGTCCTTTGGTGATTTCGATCGGGACGGGGACCTGGACCTCTTCGTCTGCGGATACCTGGAGTTTCCGCCATGCCCTGCAGCGACTCCCAACCCACCGGAGGAATGTCTGCGGGACCGGAAGGCGGAGATGGAGACGGCTCCGGAGATTCGGCTCTCGGAGGAGGCATTGGCCCGGTCCTTTTCCATGATTCCCAAGCACGCCTGCGCTTTTCGTGGAAAACAGGTCCTTTGCGGTCCCCTTGGCCTCATCGGAATCCGCGACTTCCTCTTTCGCAACAACGGGGACGGCACCTTCACCGAGATCGCGGAAGACGCCGGCGTCCACGATCCGAACCGGTACTATGGGTTCGCCAGCACCTTTGTGGATGTGGATGGAGACCGTTGGGTGGACCTGGTGGTGGCCAACGACTCCAAACCCAACTATCTCTACCGGAACCGGGGGGACGGGACCTTCGAGGACATGAGCTACCCGTCCGGATTCGCGTTCAACCAATATGCGAAGGCTCAGGCGGGAATGGGTTTGGCGGTGGGGGACTACGACAACGATGGGCAGGTCGACTTCTATGTGACCAATTTCTCAGACGATCACAACACCCTCTACAAGAACGAGGGGGATAATTTTTTCCTGGACGTGACGTTCCAAGTGGGATTGGGCGAGGCCACATTTCCCTTTCTGGGGTGGGGAACCGGATTCCTGGACTATGACAACGACGGGTGGAAGGACCTGTTCGTGGCCAACGGACACATTTATGCGGCCGTGGATTCCTACGATTGGGGGACCACACTCCCAGAGGCCGCAACTGTTCCGAAACCTGGACGGAGAACGCTTCGAGGTGGTGCCTCCCGCCACGGGGAGCGGTCTGGCCGTCGTCGTCTCCGCCCGGGGAGCCGCCTTCGGCGACCTGGACAACGACGGGCGCGTCGACGTGGTGCTCAACTGTGCCGACGGCCCGCCGGTGGTCCTGAAAAACGAGACCGCGACGGTGGGGCATCACTGGTTGTCCCTGCGGCTGGTGGGCGGGGAGAAGGGTCCCCGAGACGCCATCGGCGCCACCGTCTATGTGACCGCCGGCGGGCGGAGGCAGCGGGGAGACGTCATCAGCGGAGCCAGCTATTCCTCCTCCTCCGACTTCCGGCTGCACTTCGGACTGGGCCAAGCCGAAAAGGTCGACTCGGTGGAAATCCTCTGGCCCAGCGGCCGGCGCCAGGCTCTGTCGGATCTGCCCGTGGACCGGATCATCACGATCCAGGAGGGGCAGGAACCGGTCGAACCGGGCAGTTGAGTCCGTTTCTCCAGGGAGGGAATGTGATCCAAGATCGGGTGAAATGGGTAGCCGTAGCGCTGCTCTGGATCGCTCCCGTAACCGGCGCGGCAGAAGAGCCCGTCAGTCCCGGGATCGTATTCGACGAAGTGCCTCCCCAGTCCAGCGGCATCCGCTGGGTTCATGAGAATGCCATGTCGCCCCAGCGGCACCTGCCGGAGACGGTAGGGCCCGGCTGCGCCTTCTTCGACTACGACAACGACGGGTGGATGGATCTGTATCTGGTCAACAGCGGAATATCCGACTTCTACGCTCCCACCATACCGCTCCGGAACGCCCTCTACCGCAACGACGGGGATGGGACTTTCACCGACGTCACCGACGTAGCGGGTGTAGCAGGGGGTCGATTTGGAATGGGTGCCGCGGTGGCCGACTACGACGGCGACGGCTGGCAGGACCTCTACGTCACGAACTACGGTCCCAACCATCTCTATCGAAATAACGGCGACGGAAGCTTCTCGGAGGTGGCCAAGGACACGGGGGTCCTGGCTCCCGGCTGGTCCACCAGCGGGGTCTGGTTCGACTACGATGGTGACGGGAGGCTGGACCTGTTCGTCTGTAGCTTCGTCCGCTACGACGAGTCCCTCAGCAAGCTCTGCTTCGATCACCTGCGGAAGCGGACCTACTACTGCCTGCCGACCCTCTTCGATTCGACCTCCAGCCATCTTTTTCGCAACGCCGGCAACGGCCGCTTCACCGACGTCAGCGGCGAGTCGGGGATCGCCGGGCACCCGGGCAAGGCGTTCGGGGTGGTGGCCACCGATGTGAACGACGACGGGCATCTGGACCTGTTCGTCGCCAACGACACGGTGGCCGACTTCCTTTTCGTGAATCAGGGGGACGGGACGTTCCGGGAGATGGGCCTCTGGGCCGGCGTCGCGTTCGATGACGGTGGCAAGCCGCGCTCCGGCATGGGCGTGGACGCTACCGACTACGACGGCGACGGCAGGCAGGACCTCTTCGTCTCCAACATCGACCACGAGGTGTTCAGCCTGTACCGGAATCAGGGGGACCTGACCTTCACGGACGAGGCGGCCGACGTGGGGAAACTGACCTGGCTGCTGAGCGGTTGGGGATTGCGCTTCTTCGATGCGGACAACGACGGCGACGACGACCTGTTCCTGGCCAACGGCCATCCGGACGACATGGTGGAAGAGTTCCGCCCGGGTCTTGGGTATCGGGAACCCCTCCTCTACTTCGAGAACGTCGCCGGCCGCTACCGCAACCGCAGCCGCCAGTCCGGCGCTGTCTTCTCTCGCGAGTTTTCCGCCCGCGGTCTGGCCACCGGGGATCTGGACAATGACGGCGATCTGGACCTGATCATCACCGACAACGGAGGACCGCCGTTGCTGCTCCTGAACCGGGGAGGCAACCGCAACCGTTGGGTCGGCCTCGATCTGGTGCCCCGCCAAGGTCATACCGCTGTCGGCGCCCTCATCACCTGGTCGGCGGGAGGGGTTGAGCGCCGCCGATTGAAGAGGGCCGGTGGAAGCTACCTCTCCTCCAGCGACCCCCGGGAGATCCTGGGCCTGGGCTCGGCCGAGGCTCTCGACTGGGTCGAGATTCAATGGCCCAGCGGCGCCAAGACCCGGCTGACGGGACTTCAAACGAACCAATATCACAAGATCACCGAGTCGCCAGGAGGGGGGACATCCCTGTCCCCCATACTCCCAAGAATCGGGGGTTAAAAACCCCCGCTCCTAGGGGAATCTTCGCTCCCACTTCGTCGAAATTACCGGGTTGTCGTTAGGACTATTATGTCCAGCACAACAAAGACGCTGGGGTTGGAAAACCCCCAATCCTTTTTCGATCCCTACGGGGAGATCGACGTCACCCACAACTTCCTTCCCCATTGGCAGCAAGGTAACGTCTACGTCTTCGTGACATGGCGCCTGGGAGACTCGCTGCCCCAAACGAAACTGGATCAATGGAAGGAGGAAAAGGACGTCTGGCTGAAACGCCATCCTCGGCCATGGGACATTGGAACGGCGATTCGCTTCCACAAACGGTTTTCGCGGCGAATCGGCTCCTGTGTGCTGAAGGATCCGGCTCTGGCGAATATGGTGGCTGACGCTTTTCGTCACTTCGACGGCGAACGCTACGAGTTGGTTTCCTTCGTAGTGATGCCCAACCATGTCCATGTGCTGTTTTGTCCTCTTGGCTCCCACCCAATTCCGAAAATCGTGAAATCCTGGAAGTGGTTCACAGCGCGAAAGATCAACAGAAAAATTGGAACTTCGGGGAGGTTTTGGCAAGAAGATTACTGGGACCGGCTGATCAGGCACCCACTGCACTTCTCGAGGTGCGTCGAATACATCCGCGACAATCCAACAAAGGCCGGATTACACGATGGCCAGTTCCTTCTCTTCGAGAAAGTAGGAGGGGGGACATCCTTGTCCCCCATACTCCCAAGAATCGGGGGTTAAAAACCCCCGCTCCTACCGGATAGGAGGGGGACATCCTTGTCCCCCACACTCCCAAGAATCGGGGGTTAAAAACCCCCGCTCCTACCGGATAGTATGGGGGACATCCTTGTCCCCCACACTCCCAAGAATCGGGGGTTAAAAAACCCCGGCTCCTACCGGATAGGTGGGGGTTAACAACCTCCACTCCTATGGGAGACTCGGGTCGATCTTCCTCATTCCGGGCTTTCGGCTCGACTTGGGTTTTCTCTTTTGCAGCATGTCGAACCGGTCGAAGTAGTTCCGGGCGGTGGCAGGATCTTTCAGCCGGTGGTGAAGCCTTCCCAGCAAATAGTGGGTTTCCACGTGGTCGGGATGTTGAGCCAGAGCCTTCTGAAGGTGCACAAGGGCCCCTCCGACCACCTTCTCCTTCATCAGGATTCGCCCCTTCTCCAGATGGAGCAGGAAGGAATCCGGGTTCAGCTCGATCCCTTTGTCCAACCACTCCAACGCCTTGCCGGTCTGGCCCGACCGGGAATGGGCGCTGGCCAGCTGATGAAAAATTTCCTCCTGACCGGGTCGGAGCCGCAGCGCCTCAAGCAGCGTATCGGCGGCCTGTTCGAACTGGTCCAGGGAGTTCATGGTGGACCCCAGATAGTAGCGGGCTTCCCAGTTTCCCGGGTCTCGCTCCGTGACCCGCTCGAGGACTTCTTTCGCCTCCTGGAAGCGGCTCTGGTTCACATAGAGGTCGACCAACTTCAACTGGGCCGAGGAGGAGGAGAGGGGTTTAAGTATCCGTTCCCCTTCGTCGTTGTACTTGAACCGGATGAGAATTCGGGCCGCTTCCTCTTTTTCTTCCGGATTGAGCGTGAGTCGACTCAGCAGGGCCAGGGCCTCGTCGGTGCGGGCCAACCAGAAGAGTTGCTCCGCCAGCTTCAGGCTCAAATCATTGTCGAGCTTCTTTCGGTCCAGCTTCTTCAGGACGTCCGAAGACAGGTCCAGGTCACCCCGCTCGAAGGAAAACCTGGACTTGAGGATGAGCAGCTTGGGGTTGAAGGGACTGCGCTTCAAGGCCTGTTCTACTTGTCCCGCCGAGATCTCGACCGCCGCGAGCTGGGTCAGTTCGGGGTCCAGATCGGCCGCACGCCTCAAGTGGCCCTCGGCTGTCCGCAACTGACCCTGAGAAACCAGGAACTTGCCGAAGCCGTAAAGGACCGGGGCCGAATCGGGGGCGAGCCGGTAGGCTCGAAAGTAGGCGGTTCGGGCTTCCTCAACCTTGCCGATCCGGGCATAAGACGAGCCGAGCTTGGCCAACGCTTCGGCGAAGTGGGGATCCAGATCCAATGCCTCGCGGTAGATCTCGATGGCCCGATCCCACTTCCCCTGCTCACGCAACCGGTCTCCCTCCTCCTCCAAACCGCGAGCCCGCTCCTGGAAATCCGCCGGCATCCGATACAGCAAGGCGTAGTCGTATCCAGACCGGAAGATGGAGCTGTGGGCACCGGGTTCCAAGCTCTCGGCGGCCTGTTGAAACTCCCGGTTCATCCGGGTCGGGGAAATGCTTCCCAGATAGCCGCCGTCCGCAGCCGAACGATCGATGGAATGTTGGCGCGCCAGATCCGCAAAGGATGCACCCTGGCCAAGTTCTTGGAGGATCTGCTCGGCCAGAGACAAGTTGCGCACCACCAGAATGCGCAGGAACATGCTCTTTCCGTCCGACGAGGAGAGCATCGGGACGAAGAGGTACAAGACCAGAAGACAGAGGGCGCCGGCTCTGTACGGCCGTCTCATTTGAAACCATTCTAGCAGTCCCCTATTGAGAGGGCCGAAGAGTGGGGTGCCCGGATCTGGTAGCCTCCTTCCGAGAGGCGCCATGAGAGACATTTCATTTCCGGCCGTCGTTTTCCTGCTTGTCATCTCTCCTACCTGTCAGCCGGAGACGGAACCGAATGACGGGCCCGATCATCGGATCAAGATCAAGCTGGGCAAGAGTTTGCAGATCCTGCCGTTCGGAAAAGCCGCCGGCATGATGAAGATGCTCCGGCATCCCGACGGCACCCTCTACCTGAACACCCAGTCCGTGGACCTGACGCGGGGCTTGGCCAAGAGCACGGACGGAGGGAAGACCTGGACCGTCCAACCACTGAGCTTTGAGGGGACGCCGCCGCGGCAATTCGCGTCCGGATTCGGCATCACCCGCGACGGACGCCTCTGGATGCTGCACCAGCAGTTGAGACTGTACGGTCAGAAGGAAGATCCGGACGAGGACAGGACGGTGTTTCTCTCCCATTCCGGCGACGGGGGCACGACCTGGACGAGCCGGCCGTTCGAGTTTGGCCGATTCGCTGCGGGAGCGCCCCAGGATCCCTACACCTCGATGGATGTGGCGGCCTGCTTCCCCAATTTCGTCCAGATGCCCGATGGGACGCTCATGTTCTCGGCCAGCATGCGTTTTTCTGATTGGGAGGACTACAGGCAAGAGGACCAGTCGCGCCCCGGCATCCGCGATGTTCTGGTCCGATCCCGGGACGGGGGAGAGACCTGGGGCGATCCGACCGTCGTTCACCAGCACGCCACGGAGACCGATTACGCCGTCGACCCCGCGGATCCGGACCGCATCCTGGCCATGACCCGAAAGCAGCGTCTACTGCTGCCGGGAGAAGACCGGGAGCAGGTGGAGAAGGAGGCCCTCATCTGGGGAACCCGTTTCTCCGGAGCCGAGTGGCTCTGGAAAGGGGGCTTGTTGCTGGAGTCCAACGACGGCGGGCGCAGCTTCCAGGAGGTCCCCGGCAGCTACGCCGGTTACTACGGACACCGCGGCGCCATCCTGTGGACCACGAACAACGTGGTTCTGGTGACTCACAACACCGGTTACTACCACGACTCGGTTCCGCCCATACCCCGGACCTGCGGCCGGATCAGCCTGGACGGGGGCAGGACCTGGGTGGACGGCACGCGGAGCGGGACCGACAGGATGAACCAGTCCACTCGATTTCTGGAGATCCTGGGTGCGGCCACCGTCGAGCTGGCGCCCGATCGCTTCTTCACCGCCTACAAGATCATGGCGGAACCCCGGGGGGACCGGACCCTGGGTTCGGTGCAGGGATACTTCTGGGAGCTGGATCGCGTTTCCGGAAAACCCTCCGGATGATCAGCCGGCCTCAGCCGGCTCCGGCGGGGCGTTCTCCAGGTGCCAGAACACGGCGCGAAGTCCCAACCAGGGACAGTCTCCCACTTCGGTCCCCTGCGGACACGGATTCTTGGGAGCTTCGTAGTAACGTTTCAGCGACTCGTTCTCCCAGTAGGCATAGACCGACATGAAGTGATTGGGCGACATTTCCAGCATGGGGCTGGTGAAGGAGACGGTGAGGGGAGGGGTGAGGAGTGGAAACCTCTTCGCCTGATTGAACTTTCGCGTGCCCTCCGGCGTTCCGTCCACCCAGGTCCTGCCCCCGTCCAGGCTGAATCTCAAGACCCGGCTGGAGTTCTTTCGGTTGAAGTTGGCGGCGACCACCACCAAGTTGTTGCTGCCCCAGGCGATGGTCGCCCGGTGGCCGTAGAACTCGTTCAAGCCGCCCGGCACTTCATGAAAGGTCCGTCCCCCGTCGGTCGATTCCATCAGCAGGCCGTTCTTGTAGATGGAGGGCAAATCGGAGGGCATGTCTTCCGGCGCGCCGGTTCTCCGGATGGTCGCCTCCCGGTCCTCGCCGGCCAGGAGCTCCCGCTGGGTTCGGGTCATGGAGAGAATCCGGTTGGGATCGAAGGGATCCAGGACGTGACCCACCTCGGTGACGTGAGGGTGCATTATGGTCACGTCTCCCCAGGTCTTGCCCCCGTCGTTGGAGCGGAAGATCGTCTCTCCGCCGAAATCCAGGTCGGCACGCATGAGTCCGTCGATCCGGTTTTTCGGGTCCTTGTAGTAGGAGCCGTCGTAGCGCAGACCAACCGAAAACATCAGGGTGCCGTCAGGTTTCTCGATGAAGGTGTTGTAGTCGTTGTAGCAGTAGACGTACGGCTGCTCCATGCCCCGCGAACCCAGAGGCCGGAAGTCGATGGGCGTCGTGTTCCAGGTCTCGACGTCGGCAGACCAGGAGACGAAGAGCTCCTTGGAGGTGCCTTGGTGCAGGAGCCAGAGGCGCCCGTCTCGAGTCACTCCCAATCCGATCAGACGTTGGCCGGGCGGAGCGTCAGAGAGGTTCACCCGCATCGGCTCCCAGGTCTCGCCCTGGTCGGTGCTCTTGAAGAATCCCAGGGCCTCACCCGTCCCCTGGGTCATGGTGTTCACGAAGATGGTCCCGTCCGGATGGCGCACCATTCCCACCATTTCATGAGCGAGGCCGGTCTCGGGACCGGGTTCGATGATGCTGACCTCCTTGTCCACCTTGAGGACCAGACGCTCGGGATCGAGTGCCTGATCTTCCTGAGCGGTTTCCGGCGGGGCGCAGGCGGCGAGAGACAGGAGCAGGATCGTGATGCAAGTGCGACAAATCGGCGAAGCCATGTTGCCTCCAGGGAAAGGGAGTGGACGTTGGGGTTCAGTGTATGGGCTTGGCGCTCCCGGCACAACCAAAACGAATTCCCGGCCATGCGGCTCGACTTGTCCTGTATAGGGATGCTTGCTACCTTGAGCGCGAACCGTGAGTTCCCTTCAAACCCGATCCTCTTCTGATGAACCGGACAGTGATTGGCGCTCCAAGTTGTAGGAGACCCGGTGCGGCGGCCCTTCTGTTAGTGTTGTTGTCCGTCGCCGGTTCGGGCTCATCCGCCCAGACGACTGCCGAAGAGGACGACGACCTCACCGCCATCGGTCGGATCGTAGGCACCGATATCAATAAGATCGCGGCGGTCGTGCGCTACCACAGCGCCATCCTGATGACCCGGATGGAGCAATTCGAATCGGCTTACGAGGCATTGCAGCAGTTCGTCTATCAGAACAACACCAGTCCGAAGGTCGTCGAGGCCCTGGGACTGTCCATATTGCGCATGCGATACCTGCCTTCCGAATATCCGGCCTCCAAACGTGAACTCGTCATGCTGGCGGGACGGGCCGCTTACGAGACGGCGGCCCGGCGAGCAGAAAGCGCCGATCGAGCCTATCAGGAGCTCGTTTCCCGCTACCCCGGCGAATCCAACGTGCACTATGCGTATGGGGCCTTCCTGATGGGAAGCAAGCCGGAGGTTGCGGTCCAGCAGTTTCAGCAGGAATTGAAGAAGAATCCCGATCATGTGCCGAGTCTCCTCCAGATCGCCATGGAGTACCTGCGTCAGGGTAGGTTCCAGGAAGCTCTGCCGCTGGCGGAAAGGGCCCACGGCCTGATGCCGAACTTCTTCACTTCCAGAAAGGTCCTGGGACGGGTTCTCTTGGAGACGGGCCGGATCGAACGAGCGGTCCAGGAACTGGAAGTCGGCGTCCAACTGAAACCCGAGGACCCCGAGATGCACTTCGCCCTGTCCCGGGCCTACGCCAGGGCCGGCCGCAAAGCGGAGGCGGAGCGGGCGCGGCGAGAATTCCTGCGGCTGGACCGAATCTACCGGAGCCAGCGGGAGGGTCCGCAGTCCATCGGTGGTCAGACACAGCCTGGAAGCTCACCTTGAGTCTGCCGGTGGTGGTTCGAGCCGTTCTCGTCACTACTTCACTTTGGTTCCCGTTGGCATCCTTCCTTCCGGCACAAAACGGGCTGCTGCCTCCCGTACCCGATCTGGCTCCTCGGCTCGACGAATTCGACGCAGCCAGCCGGAAGCGGGTGCGGGACTCCATCGAGCAGGTCCGTTTGCGTCCCGAGAATGCCGAAGTCAACGGCAGGCTGGGCATGCTGCTGCATGCGCATCAGCGCTACGAGTTCGCGGAACCGTTCTATCTCAGGGCCCGGATTCTGGACCCCGGCTCGTTTTCGTGGGCCTACTATCTTGGGATCATTCAGGGGCGTTTGGGGAAGCCGGCCGAAGCGTCGTCGGCGTTGCGGCTGGCGACGCAGCTCAATCCGGACTATCTGCCTGCACGGTTGGCGCTGGCCGGGGCTTTGCGGAAATTGGGCAAGTCGACGGAGAGCCGGGAACTCTACCGCCGGATCGCCAAGAACCACCCCGAGTCCGCTTCAGCCTGGGCTGGTCTGGGCCGGATCTCCTGGGAAGAGGGCGCGGCCTCTGAAGCCGTGGAGAACTACCGGAAGGCCGTCGACCGATTTCCCGGATACGGCGCCGCCCACTACGCCTTGGGAATGGCGTACCGGAGCCTGGGCGATCGGGAGAAGATGCAGGAACATCTCTCCCGGTTCCAGCGCCATTCGGCGAAGGAGCCGCCGTTGGAGGATCCCCTGCTGGACGCGATCCGGGCCCTGGAGTCCCGCGCCGGATATTTCCTTCGGGAAGGCTTCGTCTTGAGGGAGGAGCGGAAATACAAGGAGGCGACGGCCGCCTTCGAGGAAGTGCTGAAGCTGGAGCCAGGCCACTCCATCGCACACGCCAACCTGGTCTCCCTGTATATCGCTCTCCGGAACCCCGCCAACGTGGAGCGCCACTATCGGTCGGCCGTCGCCGCCGATCCCGGCCTGTACAAGACTCACTACAACTTCGGCACCTACCTGGGTTGGCGGGGGCGCACCGTAGACGCCATCGCCGCACTCCGCAAGGCCGTCGGGATCAATCCGTTTCACGCCGACAGCCACAGCAACCTGGGACATCTTCTGGCGCAGTTGGGCAAGAGCGCCGAGGCGGAGAAGCACATGCGCCTGGCCATTCGGCACCAACCCAATTTCCCGCTGCCGCATTTCAACCTGGGGCGTCTGCTGCTGACCCAGGGAAGGTACGAAGAAGCCGTCCGGCATCTTCACAAGGCCCTCGACGGCAAAGACGACGGCGACCCTTTGCATGTCTACACCCTGGCGCTGGCCTATGCCCAACTGGGCAAATTGGAGAAGGCCGAACAGTATGCGCTTCGGGCGAAACGGAAAGCGGTTGCTCCGAAACACGCCGGGATCGCGCGCGACATCGAGAGCCTGCTGACCGAGCTCAAGAGAGCGGCCGGTTCCCATGGGAATTAGGAAGCCGCCGTCCGCGTTCGCACGCTGGTTGTTGTCCGCCGCCGTCGGGAGCGTTCTCTTGGCAAGGTTCGTCAACGCCGGCGGGGATCCACCTGTTTTTCGGGAAGCCGCGCGGGAAACGGGTCTGGTTTTCCACCACTTCATCGGGGCGACTGGCGAGTACTTCTTCCCGGAGATCATGGGATCGGGAGTGGGGATGTTCGACTACGACGGCGACGGCGACCTGGACCTCTATTTCGTCCAGGGCGCGATGTTGGACCAGACCAAGGAGGTGTCCCAATCGTCGTTTCCCTACGCGGGAGAGGGACCGCCCCGAAACCGGCTGTTCCGCAATGAACTGAACCCGTCGGGAGAACTCCGGTTCACCGACGTCACCCGTGAGGCCGGCGTGGGACATTCGGGCTACGGTATGGGCATGGCCGTCGGTGACTACGACAATGACGGCCACCTGGATCTCTACCTGACCAACTTCGGCCCCAATGTCCTCTACCGCAACGGCGGCGACGGAACCTTCTCCGACGTGACCCGTGACGCCGGTGTGGACGATCCTCGCTACAGCGCCAGCAGCACCTTTGTCGACTACGATTCCGACGGCGATCTGGACCTCTACGTCGCCAACTACGTCTCCTTCACCATCCAGGGAAACCGCAGATGCGGCGGGGCGCGCCGGGACTACTGCGCGCCCGGCGTCTACCAACCGCTGCCCGACCGCCTCTTTCGCAACGAAGGCAACGGAAGATTCACCGACCGGTCGGAGGAGGCCGGGCTGGGCCGGGCGTTCGGAGCCGGTCTGGGAGTCGTCGCCGTGGACTTGGATCTCGACCGGCGTGTAGACCTCTACGTCGCCAACGACGGGACCCCCAACCAGTTGTGGATCAACCAGGGGGACGGGACATTCCGGGACCAGGGCCTGGTGTCCGGAACCGCGTACAACATCGACGGCATGGCCGAGGCGGGCATGGGCGTCACGGCCGCCGATTTCGACGGCGACGGGGACGACGACCTCTTCGTTACTCACAACAAGAAGGAGACCAACACCCTCTATCTGAACGGACGGCAAATCGGATTTGCGGATGCAACCTCCCGCTTCGGGCTGGCCAATCCGAGTGTCCCCTATTCCGGATTCGGCACGCTCTGGTTCGACTACGACAACGACGGGTGGCTGGACCTCTTCGTGGCCAATGGAGCCGTGGTCATGGACGATCGGCAGCCGGCCGATTCACCGTATCCGTACGCGCAGGAGAACCAACTCTTCCGGGGCGACGGAACCGGACGGTCCCGGGAGATCGGATCCGACGTTGCGGGCCCGGCACTGGACCTGGTGGAAGTCAGCCGGGGGGCCGCCTTCGGCGACATCGACAACGACGGGGACGTGGACATCGCCGTTTCCAACAACAATGGTCCGGCCCGCCTCCTGCTCAACCAGGTCGGTTCCCGCAATCATTGGCTGGGCGTCCGGCTGGTTGGAGAAGGGGGAACTCAGTCGGCGGCAATTCAGGCCCGAGTCGCGTTACTCCGGGAGGGCCGTAAACCCCTGTGGCGCCGATGCCGCACCGACGGCAGCTATCTCAGCGCCAACGACAGCCGGGTCCTTTTCGGACTCGGTTCGTTGAGGGATGTGGACCAGCTGGAGGTCCATTGGCCCGATGGGCGGTGCGAGAGTTGGAGGGGAGTAGGAGCCGATCGATACGTCACCCTTTCGAGGGGGACCGGGAGAGCCTGCGAGTAACGGCGGGGGGCTCCTGGTCCTGACTGTCTCTCAGTCAAAAACCGGCGCCGGGACCGGCGTTGTAAATCGACCAATCCAGGAATCTGTTGAGGTGGGCGGAGAGACCGGCCGCGGCGATAGCGAACCACCACATCCTGGCCTCACTGGCACCAATGCGGAATGTATGATGAAGCCCGCGCAGGACTCTGATGGAGTTGAATCGGCTGGGACAGTGGATATGCATGGCTACGGTATTGTGCGTTGTCCCGTTGACGATGCCTACGGCAACCGCGCAGTCCACATCGGGGTCGATCCTGGGTGACGTGGCGGACCTGTCGGGAGGATTCCTGCCGGGGGCGATGGTGAGCGTTAGAAACAACGCAACCGGTGCGACCCGTGAGGCGTTGACCAACGAAGTGGGGGCGTTCCGGTTCTCGGGGCTGCCGCCGTCCAACTACTCTGTGACGGTGGAGTTTCCCGGCTTTCGGACCGTGA
Source organism: Acidobacteriota bacterium (assembly GCA_965116695.1). Taxonomy (GTDB): domain Bacteria; phylum Acidobacteriota; class UBA6911; order RPQK01; family JAJDTT01; genus JAJDTT01. Next base: position 2,802,491 of record OZ220706.1, on the reverse strand, counting down.
CGCGGCCGTCGGTGACGCTGGCCGTGGGCGGCACGACGAAAGTCGATTTCGAGTTGAATGTGGGTCCGGTCGCCGAGTCGATCACCGTCGCCGGGGGGGTGCCGCTCGTGCAGCCGACGGAGAACACGATCCAGGTTGTGGTGGCCAACCAGCGAGTTCAGGAACTGCCGACCAAGAGCCGCGACTTCATGGATCTGATGCTGCTGTCGCCGGGCGTGACGGTAGACCAGAGCTCGGCCCGCAGTGGCAACAGCGACTCGGTCAGCTTCTACGGCATGGACGAACGGAACAAGTCGGTGTGGCTGGAAGGCGTGGACTTCAATGACGAGGTAACGATGGGCGGATCGGACATTTCCGAGGCGACCCGGACGCGATTGGGGCAGGAAGCGATCCAGGAGTTTCAGGTGTTGTCGTCGGCCTTTTCGGCCGAGTTCGGCCGGACCGGCTCGGGGGCGATCAATGTTGTGGTGAAGTCGGGAGGCAACGACATCCACGGAAGCGGGTTCTACTTCATCCGCGACGATGCCTTCGACAAGGATCCGTTCCAGGTGGTCCGGGGTGAAGCAGTGCCGGATTCCAACCCGCCGCCGTTCCAAACTCAGCAGTACGGGTTCACGATAGGCGGCCCGTTCGTGCGGCACAAGGTGTTCTACTTCGGATCTATCGAACGCCGCACCGACGAGAACAGCTCGCACGTGACGATTCCGGATTCGGTGAAGGCGTTCGTGAATTCTCTGGATGCCGGCTACGACACGTCCAGCGTGCTGCCGCTGTCGGTGGATGAGCGGAACGCGTTGGGCAAGTTCACCCTCAACCTGCATCCGAGGCACACGATGAACGTCATGTACCTGTATGACGACAGGGAGTTCACCAACAAGCGGACCGGGCAGGCCAACGGAGCCGACAACGGATTCGACGACATGCGCAGCTCCTATTACGCAACGGCGAGCCTGACGTCTCTCATCAGCAATAGAATCGTGAACGAATTCCGGGCGAACCGCTCGATCCAGCGCCTGTTCCGGGATTTGCAATCCAGTGCGGGCGGACGGTTTCTGCCGACGTTGGATTTTCCCTCGGTCGACCTCGGCGCGGCGAGCGACGTCCCGCAGGGCCGGGTCCAGGCGAACTGGATCGTCTCCGACACCATGAGCTGGGAATGGGGCAACCACTCGTTCAAGTGGGGCTGGGAATCGAATCGGATCCTGGCTACGGCCGACGCGAACGTGGATTTCCAGGGGGTCTACCGGTTCCCATCGGATACGGCGACGTTGCCGGACCGCTATACGGCAAACTTCAACCTCCCGTTCGAAAACGGCACTTCAAAGGAGCCAAGGTTCATCAGCATCCGCCGCGACGTGGCCTCCTATGCCGCATTCGTCAACGACACGTGGCGCGTGACGCCGGGCTTCACCATCAACATGGGGCTGCGCTGGGACAAGCGGACCTACCTGGACGTGGACGGCGTGGCGTCTATCGGCGGACCGGACGCGTTCGAACAGCCGGGTTTCTCGAGGGACCGGCCGCAGGATGTCTGGGTGTCGGTAGCGCTGGGCGAACTAGGCGCCTTGCCGGTGACGGATTGGCGTCCGGGTGTCGAGGATGATCTGGATCTCTCGCCTCGTTTCGGTTTCTCCTGGGATTTGACAGGCAACGGTCACGTGGTGGTCCGGGCCAGCTATGGCATCTTCCATGACCGGATCAACACGAGCACGCTCCGGAGCCGGGTCTTGAGCTACAACGGGCTGTTGACTTCGGGTACCCAGTTGAACGCCTCGGATGCGGCGCAGAACGCGATCATCCAGAGTCACTTCCCGAACCGGATCGCGACCTCGCTGTTGCCGGGAGGAGCCGGCGTCGGTGGAACCCCCGATGCGCCGTCGGCGCGGATGAACACGCCCTACACCCAACACTCCCACGCGGGATTCCAGTACGGGATCAAGCGGGACCTGGCTGTGTCGGTCGACTTCGTGCACATCCTGGGTCTGAACTACGACTGGGGATCGGGCCTGTCAACTCCATGGGAGCCGAACGCGCCGCTGCCGGGGGCCGCATCGCCGTCAGGGCGGGTTTGCCCCTTCGCCCGACAGATCGTTGCGCAGTTGGGGCTGCCGGCAACGGCGGCCAATCTGCGTTCCAATAGTGCGGGCTGTCTGAGAATCCAGGTCGCCGATTTCACCAACCGGCTGCACATCAACAGCTTGAGCTTCCGGCTCGAGAAACGGTTCACGCGGAACTTCGGTTTTCTGGCCGGCTATACGCTCGGCTCAGCGAAAGGCTTCGACTGGACCTCACCGCACATCATGCATGGCGAGGCTAATTTCGGCCCGACCGAGAACGACGTGCGGCACCGTTTCACGGGCAACTTCATTTACCAGTTTCCCCACGACGTACAGGTGTCGTCGATCCTTACAGCCAACAGCGCGCCGCCCTACGACATCACGACCGGCAACGACGACAACTTCGACTTCCTGCGCAACGACCGTCCGGCGGGAATCGGGGCCTGGGCCGGCCGTGGCGCGAACTTCTTCCGGTGGGATCTCCGGTTGACGAAGAAGTTCGTCATTTCCGAGGAGATGAGAGTGGAAGTGATGTGGGAGATGTACAACATTGGCAACCGGGCCAACTTCGTGAACTTCAATGGCAACCAGCGTTCCTCCAGCGCCAACCAGCCGCGCGGCGTCATTCCCAGCGGTCAGTTCCAGGGGCAGTTCGGCCTGCGGTTCGTTTTCTGATTACGGGACGAAGCCAGGATTCCGTCCCGGATCCGGGACTCGCAACGGGCCTTTCGTCCCCCGGCGGCATTTGGAAACCGCCGCTATTCTTCCGTGATCGTCACATACGCGTCGACGGGCAGATTCTCCAACCTCTGCACCCGGTCGCTGGGAGCCGGCCAGTGAATCTCGACCCAGTCCAGCATGGCGGCCTTGCCCAACCCCAACACCTCGCGCGGATCGTGGGACGCCAAATAGCTGCCGCCGCTGGTCTTCAAACGGCTCCGGACCACTCCGCCGGCGGACCACCGGATCAGCGCCCCGACGGCATCCCGGTTGCACTTCCTGCCCACCAGTTTCAAACCGATCCAGTGGTTGCCGTCGCCCCACCGGTTCCGTAGCAGGACGGGCGCCTGCCCGTTGTTGGCCACCAGCACGTCAACCTGCCCGTCATTGTCGACGTCGCCCACCGTCATCCCGCGGGCCGGATACTTCTCCCCAAAGACGTCGCCCGCCCCCTCGCTGATGTCCCGGAACCTCCCGTCCACGTTTTCGAAGAGCAGCAACGGCATGGCGTAGGTGACCTGCAGGGAATAGGAGGCGATCATGTCGTCGGGATGCCCGTTGGCCAGGAACAGGTCCATGTCCCCGTCCAGGTCGAAGTCCAGGAACTTCAGCCCCCAGCCGCTCAGGAGCCGGGTCGACTGAGCCACCTGGTTGGGATGGGAAAGGTCGCGGAACAGCTCGTCCCCCTGATTCCGGTAGAGGGCGAACATCTCCTGGTCCACGTTGGCCACGAACAGGTCCTGCCGGCCGTCCTGGTCGTAGTCGGCGGCGTCGACGCCCATGCCGGAGCGCGCCTTCCCGTTGGCGCTGAACCCCACCTCCGCCAGGAAGCCGATCTCGTCCCACCGGCCGTTTCCCCGGTTGACGAACAGGAAGTTCTGGACCGTGTCGTTGGCGACGAAGAGATCCATCCGGCGGTCGTTGTTGATGTCGGTGGCCACGACGCCCAGCGCCTTGCCCAGTGACCGGCCGATGCCGCTCGTGCCTCCGACTTCGGCGAAGGTGCCGTCCCGGTTGTTTCGAAAGAGCAGGCTCGGCGTCGGTTCGAAGAAGGTGGGAATGCAGTAGTAGTTCTTGCCCAACTGGTTGTTTCCGCACCGCACCGGGTTGTCGACCTGGTATTTGACGAAGCTGCAGACGAACAGGTCGAGCCATCCGTCTGCGTCGTAGTCGAACCAGACGGCGCTGGTCGTCCAACCGGGGGCGGCCAGTCCGGCGTCCCCGGTCGAGTCCCGGAAAGTCCCATCCCCCTGGTTTTCGTAGAGGATGGCGCGGCCGTAGGCGGTGACATACAGATCGGCGTCTCCGTCGTTGTCGTAGTCGGCGGCCGCGGCTCCCATTCCGAAGCTTCCGGCGGCGACGCCCGCCTTGCTGGTCACGTCGGTGAAGGTTCCGTCGCCGTTGTTCCGGTAAAGGGCATTGCTGAGACTCTCCTCCGGTTTGAAGAAGTCCGATGGACCGTAATTCACCAGGTAAAGGTCCATCCACCCGTCGTTGTCGTAGTCGAAAAAGACGCAGCCGGGCCCCAGCGTCTCCGGCAGATGCCGCATCTCCGACATGGCGTTTTCATGCACCCAGACGATGCCGCTGCTGGAGGACGGGATTTTGGCGAAGAGATCGGTTCTCGGCGTGGCGGTCCCGCTCGCCGGCGATCCGCAAGCCAGAAAAGCCATTAAGAAGAGGAGCGGCAACCGGGGAGGGCGTGTGGAGAAGACGCCGAGGTCGCAGGTCTCGGCCTCGGAATCATTCATGGAAGTGTCTAGTTCCGTCGTGCGACCTCGGCGGCGAGCTCCTGGGCGCGTTCCAGGGTCGTCGCCTTCTCCACCAGCATGAGCCGGCGGACTTCCTTCAGGGTGTCCTGGTCCGCGTGGGTGGTCACGTAGAGCGCCCGGCTGGCGATGACGGCATCGATCTGCTGGGCGACCCGCCGGCAGTCGGGACCCGGTGTATGGGCAATCCAACTGACCGTGTCGCTGACGGACTGATAGCGGAAATCGCACGAAAGGCGAATCCGGTCGGACCGGTTCACCAGTCCGCGATGGGCCGTGACCTGGCCGAAGATGATGGCGTCACCGGGATGGTAATCGGTGGTGCCCCAGGCGAAGTCCGACGAATCCAGTCCGAATCCCTTGGATCTGGCTTTCTTGGCATCGCTGGGAGTGGAGCCCGCGTGCTCCAGAAATCCCATCTTGTGGGAACCGAGAGCGATGGCCAGCCCCCCGATGTTGGGATCGATGTCCATGAGGGGCAACCAGCAGGTGTAGAATCGGTCCGCCTGGTAGCCGAGGTTTTTGGCGCCGTCCTGGTGGGTGCCCACGCCGGCGTCGTCCGGCGCATCGGGGTCGGGAAACATGACCCGGATGAGCCGCTGTTTCCAGACCGTGACGGCTTCGCCGATCAAGCTCTCCATGACCGCGACGATCTCCGGCGACTCCGCAAGGCGGTCGAAGGAATCGAGCCGCACGATCTTGTCGTAGTACCTCATGTGTTCCGCTTCGGATGGGTGGGGCCCGCCGCTCCACATGGGGTCTTCCGTGTCTTGTTCTTCAATGATGTGAGTCTCGTGCAGGACCCCCATGACCTCCTTCTTGACCTTCAACACCCGACCGGGATCGACCAGATTCCGCAGGAGGAGATAGCCGTCTTGGGTGAAGTTCTCCGAAAGACGCTCGGCATCGCCCAGATGCGCGGTGGAATCCGTCAGCGGCCTATATTCGATCATGGCAAATTCAACTCCCTCGCTCGGATCCGTGGAAGGCATCAACCCCGGCCCGGACCGCGTTCAGGACCAGGCTGTAGTCGGGACCGAAGCCCAGGAAGGTCAGCCCCTGGTCCATGCGCTGTTTCAATTCCTCAGGTGTCGTGGAACCGATCCCGATGGCGACTCCGTTCCTCTTCCCGACCTCCGCTGCGTATTCGATCACCGCGTCAGTCTCCGGGAAGGGCATCTCCATGGGATTGAAGCCCATGTTGAAACAGAGATCCCACATCCCCAGATAGAGGGCATCGAGGCCCGGAACCGACGTGATCTCCTCCAGGTTCTCGACTGCTTCCGCGGTCTCCAGCAGCGCGGCGACAATGATGTTGTCGTTGGCCCGCTTGATGTAGTCGTCGTTGTCGATGGTGTACTGGCTGGCGCGCATGGGACCCCAACCCCGGATCCCGTGGGGCGGGTAGCGGGTGGCGGCCACCAGGGCCTCCGCCTCCGCCGCGGTCCTCAACATGGGGGCGATGATGCCCATGGCGCCCATGTCCAGGGCCCGCTGGATGAAGACCTGTTCGTGGGACGGGACGCGGACGATGGGTACGGTGTCGGTCCCCTTGATGGCCATGAGCATATGCTCGATCTCGGCCGAGTCCAGGCCGTTGTGCTCGGTTTCGATGACCAGGAAGTCGAGTCCCACCTGCGACAACAGCTCGGCGACGCTGGGACTGCCCAGCCCCATGAAGGTGCCGAGAGCGGCTTCCCCGGAATTCAGTTTCTGTTTTGCGCGGTTGGTCTGCATAGCTCAGAAAAAGTCTCGATGTGTCAAGGTGTCAGTATTTCGTCCCGCTTTCGCCCGCCTCAGCCGATCCCTCCCGGGTGACGTAACCAGCGCCCGAACCATAAAGCCGCCGCTGGTACTCGACTGAAGTTTCAACCGCCTTCAGAAAATTGATCTGTCTGTCCAGGGCCTCCTGGAGGCCGGGCCTCGCCGCCTCTTCGCTGACGCCGGCCCGATAGGAGATCTCCGGGGGAACCAGGCCCATGTAGATGGAAAGGTATCCGTCGAAACCGATCTCCTTCAAGGTGCTCAAGATGGCCGGATAGTCGGCGTGGCCCTCGCCCAGGAAGCAGTGATTGGTCTCGTTCACGTGCATGACCTTGATGCGGTCGCCCGCCGCCAGGAGGGCGCTGGTGGTCGAGGCCTCGGAGATATTCATGTGGTAGATGTCCGGTTGGACGCCGATATTGGGCAGGCCCAGGTCGTCGATCAGGCTGATGGCGTCGAAGACGGAGGTCAAGATGCCGGAATAGGCTTCATAGCGGTTCAGCGGCTCGAACAGGACCGTGATGTCCCGCTCTCCCGCGTACTCGCAGATCTCTCTGGCGCCCTCGAGAAAGTTGCTTCTCAGAACGTGCATGGGCAGCTTGGGGAAGGGGATCTGGGGGACGGGAGTCTGGGAAGCGCAGATCTGGTAGTACTTTGCCCCCAGGGCCGCCGCCAAGTCGACGCAGGCCTTGCCGTAGTCGATGCCTCTCTGCCGGGCTTGTACGTCGTCGCCGGCCAGGTCCCTGCTCTCTCCGGCGTGATGATAGGCCCAGGCACCCAGAATCTCGTTGACTTCGAGTCCCGTGGAGTCCAGCAACCTCCGGAACTTGTCCACATCGAGCTTCGGCGGATTTCCCGGCAGGTCGACGGCGTCGAACCCGGCCCGCTTGATGGCTTCCAGGATCGGCTGCGGCGTCTCCAGGATGTAGTGTCCGATTCTCCCGATAGTCTCGGAGATGACGGAGTATTTGAACGCCATTGGCACATCCCTCCTCTAGTTGGTTCTCAGGTCGACGGGTTTCCTCGTCCGCATGGACTCATGGACGGCGTCGATGACCCGCATGTTGCCGAGGCTGAACTCCGGAGAAACCCGGTGCGGCGTGTTCGTCTCCAGGCATTCCACCAGGTGGTCGAGCTGCAGGGCAAACTGGTCCACGGGGGCGAAGCGGTGGACTTCATGGTCGAAGTTGTCATGGAAGACTTCGACGGTGGCGGGCAGGTCTTCCTTCTCGACGAACTCCTGTTCCCTGACGCTCCGTTGGTCGAAGGGCAGGTCGGCGCGGATCCACCCGGTGAGGCCCAGCACCTGCGTCGCTTGGCAATAGCCGTACTGGTAGCTGGTGGTCAGTTGGGCGGTGGCGCCTCCCGGAAACTCGAGCTGGATGACGGCAGTCATGTCCGCATCGGCCGACTCGATGAACCGTCCCACGGCATAGGCCCGGTGGGGCTCCTCGCCGATGACGAACCGCGAGAAGTGAATCAGGTAGCATGCCGTGTCGTAGACGGACCCGCCGCCCCGCCGCCGGTCGTAGCGCCAGTTGTCCGGCTCGGCGAATCGAACCAACGGCGAGGAGAAAGTGGCCTGGACGGAAACGACCCGGCCGATTCGGCCCGAGTCGATGATCTCCTTGATCCGGATATGTTGCGGGTCGTGCCGCCACTTGAATGCCTCCACCAGCACGACGCCGTTTTCGCGGGCGGCGTCGACCATGGCTTCGCATTCGGCGGCGTCCCCGGCGATGGGTTTCTCGCACAGGATGGCCCGGACGTTTCCCGAGTTCGCCGCGGCGATGCTGACCGGAGCATGGGCGGGTCCCCAGGTAGCGACGATGGCGATATCGAGCCGTTCTTCCGACAGCATTTGGTCCAGGTCCGTATAGCGGTTGGGGACCCGGAATCGGTCGCCGAAGGCGTTCAAGGCCTCTTCGGAAAGGTCACAGACGGCGGTCAACTCGACCTTGGGATTGCTGAGGCAGGTGACCGCATGGTCCAGTGCGATGGTCCCGGTACCGATGATTCCTGCTTTGAGGGCCATGACCAGATGCCGCTCATTCTATTGGAAAGCGCGGGCTGCCGATAGTTGCACCCGTGCCCTTGCTGTATCGAGGACGTATACTCGATCCCGGCAAGGATGTAGGCGTCGGTCCGTTGCCGTCCGGGAGGAGGAAAACGCAAATGAAGTGGTTCTCGACGATATTCGGTCTCTTGCTCGCCGTCTCCCTACAGCCGGAGGCCGAAGCGGGTGACAAACCGAACGTCATCTTCATTCTGGTCGACGACATGGGATATGGCGACGTGGGTCCCTACGGCGCCACAGACCTCCAGACTCCTCACCTGGACCGCATGGCTCGGGAGGGAGTCAAACTCACGGACAATTACGCGGCGGCCCCCGTGTGCACGCCCACGCGCATCGCGTTCCTGACCGGACGCTACCAGCAGCGTAGTGGGATCGAATGGGCGTTTGCGGGCGCGGGATCTCCGGGACTGCCCACGTCGGAGACATCCGTGGCCAGGATGGTGAAGAACAACGGCTATGCGACGGGACTCATGGGGAAGTGGCACGTGGGAATCACCCCCGAGACGGGACCAAATGCCCACGGATTCGATGAATTCTTTGGTTTCCTGGGTGCAAACATCGATTTCTACACCCATCGCGAAGTGATCCCGGAGAGAGGTTTTCCCGATCTCTACGAAAACACCACACCGGTGAAGAAAGACGGGTACATGACCGATCTCATCACCGAGCGGTCCGTCGACTTCATCGAACGCCACGCGGGCAAGCCGTTTTTCCTCTTCGTCTCCTACAACGCACCTCACTGGCCGTTCCAGCCACCGACCCGGCGCTGGGTTGCGACGGCGGAAAACCGCCTGGAGGGGACCCGCGAGGACTACAACGGCATGGTCGAGCGAATCGACGACGGGGTCGGCGAAATTCTGGAAGTGCTCGATCGGAAGGGCCTGGCCGCCGACACCCTGGTCATCTTCACCAGCGACAACGGAGGCGAGCGCCTCTCGCGCACCACACCTTTTTTCAACCACAAGGCCACATTGTGGGAGGGCGGGATTCGAGTTCCCGGCCTGGTCCGTTGGCCGAAGCGCCTCCCGGCCGGCAAGACCTCGGATCAGGCGGTCATCACCATGGATTATTCGGCCACCATCCTGGCGGCCACGGGGAGTGCGCCGCCGGAGGGACGCACCCTGGACGGTATCGACATCCTCCCTATTTTGAGCGGAGAGAAACCTCCACAGGAGCGCACCTTCTTCTGGCGCATCCGGTTCGTGGGCGACTGCAATCCACAGCGGCCCTACTGGCAGTGCTACGTACAGAAGGCGGTCCGCAAGGGGCACTGGAAGTACGTCCTGGACGGCGTCGAGCAGGTGGACATGTTGTTCGATCTGAGGACCGATCCGAGTGAGCGTCAGACGCTGACCTACGAGAAGCCGGAAGTCGTGGAAGAAATCAAGCGCCTGTACGCCAACTGGGAGCAGGACGTGGACCGGTAGGAGCGGGGACATCCCTGTCCCCTTGGAGGGGGTTGTTAACCCCCGCAGGAGCGGCGGCTTTCCTACCGCCGGTCGCCGACAGGGGGATCTAGGGGGACGGAGTCCCCCTTCGATTCACCAGGATTACCGAGGAAACAAATGAACAGACGCCATTTCATCACCTCCACCGCCGGAGCCTGGGCGGCAACCCACCTCACCGGCAACACCTCAAGACTCTATTCGGCCACCAAGAAATACCGCGCCGCCGTCATCGGCCACACCGGCGTGGGCGGCTACGGTCACGGTTGGGACGAGGCTTTCAATCCCTTCGACGCTATCGACGTCGTGGCGGTCGCCGACCCGGACGACACCGGCCGAAGAGAGGTCATGGCCCACACCGGCGCGAAGCAAGGCTACCGCGACTACCGCGATATGCTCCGCAAGGAGAGTCCCGATCTGGTGGCAATCTGCCCCCACGCCCTGGACCACCGCCTCGAGATGGTCACGGCCGCCGCCGAGTCAGGCGCGCACATCCTGATGGAGAAACCGTTCGCCCGCGACCTGGTGGAAGCGGACGCCATGGTGAAAGCCATCCGCAACAGCGGCGTAAAGGTCCAAGTCGGCTTCGTGACCGCGACACTGCCCATGACGCGGCGTGTCCTGCAGATGGTCCGGCAAGGCGAGATCGGCGTGCTGCAAGAGATCCGCGCCCGCGGCAAGGAGGACCGGCGCGCCGGCGGCGAGGATCTGATCGTGCTGGGATGCCACCTGATGCACCTGTTGAGGATGTTCGCCGGCAACCCGAAATGGGTGTTCGCCCACGTGACGGACCACGAGTCCGAAATGAAACGAAGCCACGCACGCGAGAAGCAGGGGCCGGGAAGCATGGGGGCACTGGCGGGAGACCAGGTCGCCGCCATGTTCTATCTGGGTCAGGGCGTCCACGCCTACTTCGGATCCAAGACAAACGACGTCAAGACAGGACGCCGCTTTGGCGTCTACCTCTATGGCAGCAAGGGGGTCATCTACCTGCCCACCGTTTCGGGCGCGGTGATACTACGTTCCCCCGATTGGCACAGCGGAGCCTGGGAACCGATCGAACTCAGTGCGGAAGAGCAGGCCGGATCCAACCAACGGGGCACCCTCATGGTGGCCGACCTGCTCCAGGCCATCGAGGAGAATCGTGAACCAGCCGTCAACGAGTTCGACGGCCGTTGGACCACCGAGATGATCTCGTCCGTCTACAAGTCCCAATTGACGGGCGGACGGGTGACGTTTCCGCTCAAGGATCGAAGGCACCCGCTGGAGGGAGAAGTGTGATTAGGCCTGCCGGAGACACTTGGCAGTCCAACTCTTGGACTTTCAGTTGGACACGTGTCGTTTCGGTTTGGACCGAAGAGAGCGCCCACGCAGAAGGGGCGCCCCTACAAAGATTCTTCGCCCAATTGCACAAGATTTTGAGCGTAAGGAACTAGAACTTCTCCGGAATCACATAGGGCGCCCGGTAGTTCCGGGTCAGCATGGCGTTGGCTTCGTCGTCGCCGAGATAGCGCTCCGTGACGGGGTCGAAGTCCAGGCTTCGGCCCAGGCGGTACGAAGTATTGGCCATGTGAATCAGGGCACAACTGTGATGGCCCTCGACGATGTCCCCCTCCATGATGGAGCCGTCGTTGGCTCGGATGGCCTCTACGAAGTTGCGGAACATGTCGCCGCCGCCGCCGCCTGACGGACCCGGTTCCCGTCCCTTGCCCATGTAGGTCCTCCAGTTCCCGCCTCCGTCGATCACCATGTACCCCTCAGAGCCGTAGAAGAGGTTGCCGATGTTGTTGCCGGCCCCTTTCCCCAGTCCCCCTTCGTGGTTGGTGGCCCAGTGCCGGACCTCGAACTGCATGATCTTCTTCTTGTCGCCGCCCCCCTCATCGCTGGGGAACTCGAAGAGTGCCATCTGGGTGTTGGGGGTCTCCTGATCGTCGTCGAACATGAAGTGACCGCCCATGGAAGAGATCTTGGTGGGCAGGGTGACTCCCAGGCCCCAGCGGGCGATGTCCACCTGGTGGGCGCCCTGGTTGCCGATGTCGCCGTTGCCGTAGTCCCAGTGCCAGTGCCAGTTGTAGTGGAAGCGGTTCCTCGTGAACTCGCGCTTGGGTGCGGGTCCCAGCCAGAGATCGTAGTGGACGCCGTCGGGAACCGGCTCGGGTCCCATGCGCTTGATGGTGTTGCGCCACTTGTAGCACATCCCCTTGGCCAGGTAGACCTCGCCGAGTCCGCCCTCGTGCAGGAACTTCATGGCCGCCTTGTAGCCCTTGAAGGTCCGGCGCTCCGCGTGGTGCTGAATCAGTTGGCCGTATCGCTTGGCCGCCTTGATGAGCTGCTGCCCCTCGAAATAGTTGTGGGTGCCCGGTTTTTCAAGGGTGGCGTGCTTGCCCGCCTGAGCCGCCCAGAAACCGGCCAGGGCGTGCCAGTGATTCGGCGTCGCCACGCTGATGGCGTCGATGGTGGGATCGTCCAGCACGTGGCGCAGGTCGTAGTAGGTCGCGGGCCGCGGCAGGCCCATTTCGTCCATCTCCTTGACCCGCCTGGCGCTGATGTTCTCGTCCACGTCGCAAAGGGCCGCCACCTCGACGTTTTCCAGTGCCGCGTAGCCCTTGACGTGGCCCCATCCCATCCCGCGCAGACCCACGACGGCGACTCGAACCCGGTCGTTCGCGTCTTTGACCTTGGCATAGCTCGCCGCGTTGAATCCCAGAGACAATCCGGCCCCCACCGTTCCGGCCGCCACCGATCTCATGAAGGTCCGGCGTGATTCCGCCGCGTCCTGGCCGGGTTGGATAGGTTTGCTGATTTTCGTCGACATAGGTTCTTCCTCGCTGTACGGCCCCGTAAATCCCGGTTTATCGGCGCAATCACCGCGCCGGTTTCATATCGGCCTCCCATTGTCCCAGGAGGCCCTTCAATCGATCGGCGTCGTCCGATCCGGATGCGAGCAGGTCGTTCTCCTCGTGGATGTCGGTAGAGAGATTGTACATCCATTCCTCCGTCCGCTCACCCTCGATCAGGCGGACGTACTTGAGATTGCTGTCGCGTACGGCCGCCCAGGTCCGGTCGCCGCGACGGCCGCGCCAGAACAGGGTGCGGGCGAAATCTTCGCGACCCTCCGCCACGTGGCCGATGATGTCGTAGCCGTCCAGCCGTTCGGCGGGCACGCCGGCTCCGGCCAACTTGAGAAACGATCGAGTCAGGTCGAAGGTGGCGGACACTTGTTCGCTCCTGGTTTCCGCTTCGATGCGGCCGGGCCAGCGAATGATGAGGGGGACGCGGATGCCTCCTTCCAGCGTCGTCCCCTTGGCGCCTCGCAAGGGAGCCATGTTGGCCGCCCCTTTCAGACCGCCGTTGTCCGAGACGAAGATGACGACGGTCTTTTCCCGGAGCCCGGCTTCGTCGATGGCGTCCAGCAACCGGCCGACTTCCGAATCCATGTCCTCCAGCATGGCGACGTAGGTGGCCGGGTCCCTCTCCATCCAGTTTTCCTCGGTGACCACCTTGTCCTGGTCTTCAGGCCCCTGAAAAGGGAAGTGAGGGGTTTCGTGCGCCACGTACAGGAACATGGGCCGGTCCTTGTGCCGCTGGATGAAATCGATGGAGGCGTCGGTGATCAGGTGGGTCATGTAGCCCTCCCGATAGACCGGCATTCTTCCGTCGAAGAGGACGTGAAGGTCGCTCGTTTCCCGGTGGTTGAAGTAGTGCACATTCCCGCCCAGGTAGCCGAAAAACTCGTCCCAGCCGTGTTCCAGCGGATTGAAATGGGGTTCGTACCCCAGGTGCCACTTGCCGAAGGTGCCGGAGACGTAGCCGGATTCCTTCAATGCCCCGGGCATCACCGTTAGTTTCGAGGGGAGCCCCAGGTCCCGTTGCTCGGCCAGCCGGATCGCGTCGTCGTAACGGCCGACGTTGCCCGTGCCGATGGCGCACTCCAGTCCGCCGGCCCGTTGCTGGTAACGTCCCGTCAGGAGCGCGGTCCGGGTCGGCGTGCACTCCGGCCCGTTGGCGTAATGCTGGGTGAAATGCGCACCTTCTTTCGCCAGGCGGTCGATGTTGGGAGTCTTGGCCTCGGGATGGCCGTAGAGTCCCAGGTCGCCGTATCCCAGATCGTCGGCCAGGATCAGGACGATGTTCGGCTTTTCCGCAGTCTCAACCGCGGTCTCAACGTCAGGGGCGCTCTCGGGAGGACTGCAGGCCGCGAAACCAAGGAGCAGGAAGGAAAACGATGCAAGAAGAGCGAATGTGGAGTCCTGTTTCCCTGATCGTATCATTGCGTAAGTCTACAGGAATCAATAGGAAGAGGCTGTTCGCTTCGGAGGGGCGCCAATCACCGGTCCTCTCGGTTTACCCGTAGACTTCACGAGCGGTCCTCTTCGAAAGGGCCGGCATCAACCGGTTCGAGACGAGGGTCTGTGGATTCGAAGTTCACAGGCGATCTGGAGGACCGGTCCACGCTGAGCTTGAAGATGTCGAAACGGTTGTACCCGCCCACCACGTCGTGGAATTGCTTGGGGGCCACGGTTCGGGAGAGATCGATCTCGGCGTAGAGGAGGCCTTCCTCGTCCTGCAGAATCGGGCTGACCGGGGTTCCCTCCGGACCCATGACCACCGAGATGCCTCTGGGGCTCCCGTCCAGAATGCGCCCGGCCTCCGGGGTCAGCCGGCCCAGACGGTCCCGGGCCGCAGCATCCAGGAAGCCGGAGGCCACCACGTTGAAGACCTTGCCCTCGAAGGAATGGGCGCCGGCCCGAATCAGTATCGCCTGCTTGAGATCGTAGTTGCCGCCGGTGGCGGGATCGCGGGTGGGCCACAGGGGCGGGTAGGTGGACAGATGGACCTGCTCGCCCTGGGCCAGCAGGGCAAAACGAGCCAGGGGATTGGTGTTCTCTCCGCAAATCAGCATCCCCACTCGACCCAGCCGGGTCTCGGACACCTGGAGTCCGCTGCCGTCCCCGGGTGCCCAGACCAGTTTCTCGTAGAAGGTCGGAACCAGCTTGCGGTGGTGGCAGAGCAGGTCCCCCCGGTCGCTCAGGAGCAGGTTGGCGTTCCAGAGGCAACCGTCGCTGATGGGCGAGACCTCGTTGAATCCCAGGGAGACGAAAATGCCGTTGCGGCGGGCCGCGTCTGCAACCTTGCCGATTTCCGGCCCGTCCACCCGCAGGCTGCCGGCAGCGAGTCGGCAGAAGAGATCGTGGTTTTCAATGGGGGCCTGCAGGGCGCACCAGAGCGGAAAGGCGGGTATGTAGGTCTCCGGGAAGACGATGAGCTGAGCCCCGTTGCGGGCGGCCTCCCCGATCAGGGCGCAGGCCTTGTCCAGCGTGGCGTCCTTGTCGAGAAACACCGGGGCCACGTGAGCGGCAGCCACCTTGTAGGCTGGAGGTTGCATGGTGAATGGGCGTCTCTTTCCCGCTCACTCCAAACGGGCTGTTCGCTCCGGAGGGGCGTCAATCACTGATCCTCTCCATACTGGCGCAACATTTCCGCGATTCTTTCCGGGGCCAGCTCACCCCGGTGGATCAGCATTCGATAACGTAGCCGGACCGGTGTCTCTTTGGAAATCGGAACCGGAACCCGTCCGGGATAGACCTGGTTTTGCATGCTTCTGCCCCGGCGCAGGACCCAGCGGCGGGGCGTTCCCGGCGTCTCCGGATGGCAGAGTATGGTCAACCCGGAGAGACCTGTGTTGGAGTCAAACGTGCCGGTCAGGTCCATCCAGCGGCCAGCCGTCAGTGGGGTTTCTATGGGCTCGACCTCCCCAAATTCGCCGGTGAAACGCGTGTCTTCCGGCAAGCCGAGCCGGATCGTGAAGCCCCCATAGGCCTTTTTTCCCGCGGACCCGCCCAGCCGGACGCCGTCGACCATGGCTTGCAACCGGATGTCGAAGTCGATGGGACGGATGTCGTCCCGGACGGCGCCGACGTGAACCCTCACCCTTTCCCGCACGATCGGTTTGGGATCGCCGTTGGATTCGCGCAGGAAATGGGATCTCCACCAGACATGAGTGGCGAGGATCAGCGGATTGTTATCGTCGGACAGGATCTCGACGTCGCGCACATCGAATTCCATATTCTCGGCCCGCCACGGGTTCCCCGCAGGCTTTCCGTCCACGGTGAGTTGGTGCCATCCGAGGAAGACGCCCCGGTGGTGAAGATGGTCTTCCGGAAAATCTTCCGTCAGCACATGGCCGTCCAGTCCATACAACGGATGAATGTAGTTGGCCCGGGGCATTTTGCCCTGATGAGACTTGGTGCGCCGCTGGTAGAAGAGGACCGGTTGGCCCCCGTCCGTGATCAAGACGCCTTCTTCGGTTTCCTTGGCGTCGAGCGCGTCGAGATTGGCCCCCGGAGCGGTGCCGCCGAGCGCCAGCAGGAGCGGGAACAGTAGGAAAATGGCGAGCCGATTCGAGACGCTTGCGATCGCTTTTGAACTCCGTTGGGGGTTGGTGTCGGCGTTGAGTATACAACGGCCAGGAGGCACAGAGGAGCGATAGGACCGGCAGAATCAGGTTTGAGGGACTCTCGGCGCTTTTGCTATGCTGACCCCGGCTTTGAAGTCCTCCCTGGCCCTGTTCCTGCCGATTCCTGTCTTTGTCCTCGGCGCCGCGTTCTGGCAACCGGGTCAGCCTCAGCAACGCCTCTACGTGGCCGGGTCGGACGCCGGCTACGTCAGCGCCGATTCGTGCCGGCCCTGCCATTCGGACATCTACGAGACCTACCAACATACGGGGATGGGCCGCTCGTTCCATCGAATGCGGCCCGAGAAGGCGGTCGAAGACTGGACCGGGAACAACGTCTACTACCACGCAGCGTCCAAGCGTTACTACACCATGTTCGAGCGGGACGGACGGTACTTCCAGCGGCGCCACCAGATCGGGTACGGCGGCAAGGAAGTGAACGTGGTGGAGAAGGAGATCCACTTCGTGGTCGGTTCCGGCAACCGGTCGCGAACCTACCTCCACCACGCGCCCGACGGCAAGCTCTTCCAGCTTCCGGTGAGCTGGTACAGCGAGAAAGGGTCTTTCTGGGCCATGAGTCCCGGCTACGACTCCCGTTCCCACCATGGATTCCAGCGGAGAATCCATCATGGCTGCATGTTCTGTCACAACGCCTATCCGGAAATCGAGCCGGGCAGCGACTCCTACGGACGGGCCTCCTTCTTCAGGGGGGAGATCCTGGAAGGCATCGACTGTCAGCGCTGCCACGGGCCCGGCCGGGACCACGTCGCCGTGGCAAAGAAGGCGGACGCCTCGTTGGAAGCGGTTCGGGCCAGCATTCAAAACCCGGGAAGGATGAGCCCGGAGCGGCAGATGGAAGTCTGCATGCAGTGCCACCTGGAGACCACCAGCGCCCGGCTGCCGCCGTTCATTCACCGCTATGGACGAGGGGTGTTCTCCTTTCGGCCGGGCGAGGAACTGGCCAACTACGTTCTCCATTTCGATCATGCTCCGGGCGCCGGGCACGACGACAAGTTCGTCATCGTCAACGCCGTCTACCGGCTGCGACAGTCGCTCTGTTTTCAAGAGAGCGGCGGGGCGATGACCTGTGTCACCTGCCATGATCCTCATGACATCCCCCGGGGCGAGAAGGCCGCCCGCCACTACGCGGAAGTCTGCCGGAGCTGTCACGCGACGGCGCTCGAGGAGCGGATCGCGTCAGGGACACACACTCTGTCGTCGGATTGCCTGACCTGTCACATGCCGAAGCGCCGGACCGACGACGTCGTGCACGCGGTGATGACCGATCACTACATCCAGCGCTTCCAGCCGGAGCGGGACCTGCTGGCCCCGTTGGAGGAGGAGCCGTTTTACCAGAAGCCGTACCAAGGCGAAGTGAAGCTTTACTATCCGAGCCGGGTCGCAACGCGCGAAAGGGACCTCTATCTGGCGGTGGCCCAGGTGGAGGACAAGTCCAATCTGGCAGCGGGGATCGCGAGTCTGGAGAGGGCCATCGAGACCCACCAGCCGCCGGAGCCCGAGTTTTACCATCATCTGGGCGAGGCCTATTTCGAGACGGGGCAGTTCGCCAAGGCGATTCCCATGTATGAAGAGGCACTGCGCCGCCAGCCCGATCTGTGGACTTCGCTTCACCGGCAGGGATTGGCTCTGGCCAAGTCCGGGCAGCTTTCCCGAGCCGTGACCGCGCTGGAGAGGGCGTCACGGAACGATCCGGAGCCGGGGGCGATTCTGAACGACCTGGCACTGCTCCACCGGGAAGCGGGGCGGGTCGACGAGGCGGTGAAGACGTTGCGGGAGGCTGTCAAGCCGGATCCGGAGCGGTCTGAAGTGCACAGCAATCTGGGAGCGCTTCTGCTGGAAACGGGGATGTTCGGCGAGGCGGAAACGGCGTTGCGCGAGGCCGTCCGACTGGAGCCGGACCTGCCTGCCGCCCACCACAATCTCGCCACCGTCCTGGTGGCTCGGGGAGACTGGGGCGAGGCGGAATATCATCTCGAGAGGGCTATCGAGAACAACCCGACCGACGTGCAGATCTACCTGGACTATGCGGCGATCCTGGCTCAGAGGGGGCTCTATGAGCGGGCTCGGAGTTATCTGGATGAAGCGCTCAAGTTGGATCCGGGGCGCCCGGATACCCACAGCTTGATGGCGGAGATACTGGCTTCAGACGGCAAGATCGAGGAGGCCTTCACCCATTTCGAGAAGGCTCTGGAATTAAACCCTGTGCATCATCGGACGCACTACAGCTACGGTGCCGTCCTCGCACTGTCGGGAAACTTGCAGAGAGCCGTGGAGCATTTGAGGAAAGCGTCGGAGAGTCAGGACCCGGCCATCCGGCAATCTGCCTTGGAGCTATTGAGAGAATTGAATCGAGCCCCGTAGGGGCATAGGAGGCGGACATGGCAGGGGACTTTCCCGTCCCTCTTCATTGTTTTTATTGGTGGCTGGGAATCACCGATTGGAGCGCCCCTGTCCCCACGCCGAAATGCGGAGGGGTGACTCTCGTCCGCCCACCTGAAAATCACCCGTCAACTGCTTGACCACGCAATTGCAGGTTTGTTACTTTGACTGTCCCATTGGAGGAGCCAGTCTCGCCTAAGCCCTTTCCACGGGAACGCTGGTTTTGAAAGGAGGGGCCAACTCCACATCTCTTCGAGATTCTGATTTGCCGAAAGGATGGGTGTGGGGTTCATTGTCGTGGAGGGTTTGAGATGACTCGGTATCCGATCGTCTTTACCTACAGAGAGCTCATCGTGGGCAACGGCTTCGTGGCGACTGTGGAGACCACTGGCCGATGCCTGATGGAGGATTTCGGGGACAACGATGTTTGGGTCACCGGAGTCCATCCTTCTGGGTTTTCCGCCGGAGCAGAGAACCAACAGTCCGCGTCGGATGCCTTTCAGCGAGAGCACCGTGTCGCTCTGCTTGACATGGCCGACGATGCTCCTGATTTCGATAGCTTCCAATCCATGGTCCATGACTTCCATGCTCAAAAGAGCGAAGTCGGCGAGATGGAGTGGTGGGAAGCTGTTCACCAAGTCAGGACTGGGGACATTACCTCGGACTGGCTGCAGAAAGTGTCGGCCGACACAGAGCCTGAGCTCAGGGTCCGGTGCATTTCTTTGGATGATTCCGAGGAACGCGAAGAATATAGGGCCGATCCGAACCCCTCACTCAATCCGGACGAGTACCAGATAGGGCTACTTGCTGCCTGATGCCAGCGAGAGGGCAGATCCCCTATCGCAAGGTCAAGAGGATGCTCGACGACTGCGCTCCCGGGTACACAACTCGACTGACACGCCATCGTAGGCAGTTTCGGTTCAAGGGTAAGGTGCATCGGCTCCAAAAAGGTCCTCATGGCTCTACAAAGAATTACCCGGTAGCCATTGGCCAAGTCAGAGCTTTAGCCAAAGATTTTGAAATCTTGGATTGCGCCAAGGAGCACCTGCCGCAATTGCGTTGATCCTCGCCAAGACCCAATCTCCGGGTACTTTTTGTATAAGGCGCCACAAAGTGAGGCCGTCCGCCTGGAGCCGGAGTTGTCGGCCGCCCACCACAAACTCGCCACCGTTCTGGTGGCACGGGGAGACTGGGGCGAGGGCGAATCTCATCTCAAGTGGGCCATCGAGAACTATTCGTCAGATGTGCAAAAGGCTATGGTCCATCTGCGGAAAGCATCGGAGAGTCAGGACCCGGCCATCCGGCAATCCGCCCTGGGTCTGTTGAGGGAATTGAATCGAGCCCGGTAGGGATACCCCTTGTAGGTATCCTCGTCGCTACCGCCCCGCAACGAAGAGGGCGCCCACAAGGGGAAGAGGGCGCCCACAAGGGGCGCCCCTACTACCCGAGAAGTTCGGGGATGGGTTTGCCGGTCTTGTCTTCGAAGGAGTTGGCGATCTTTACGGGACGTCCGATCGGAGTCATGTACTCCTTGGTCCAGTCGATTCCCATTGCCTTGTAGACGGTGGCGTAGATGTCTCCGATGGAAACCTCCCGCTCCGCCACGTGGGCGCCCCTCTCATCGCTGGCTCCGAGCACTTGGCCTCCCTGAACGCCGCCGCCGGACATGAGCAGGGTCCAGGCATGGGGCCAGTGGTCCCGTCCGCCGCTGGCGTTGTGGTTCGGGGTCCGTCCGAACTCGCCCATGACGATGACCATGGTCGTATCCAACATCCCTCGCTCGTCCAGGTCGACCAGCAGGGCGGAGAGGGCCTGATCGAGCGGCGGAACCAACGCATCTTTGTGCTGCTTGTCGTTGTTCCCGTGCGTGTCCCACTCGTTGAACTTGTAGCCGGCCGCCGTCACGAAACGGGATCCCCTTTCCGCCAGGCGCCGGGCCAGGAGCACGCTCTGCCCGAAGCCGTTCCTGCCGTAAGCGTCGCGAACTTTTTCCGGCTCCCGGGTCAATTCGAACGCTTCCCGGACCTCCGGTGTCAGAATCATCTGCAGGGCCTGCTCACGAAAACCGTCCATGGCGGTGAACTCGGCCATTTCCACCTTCTTGCGGTAGGCGGAGTCGACCATCTTCAGCATCGAAAGCCGGGACTCCACGCGCTCCAGCGGCAATCCCTTGGGGAGCGTCAGATCCGCGACCGCGAAGTTGGGGTCGCAGACCGTGGTGATGTCCCTGAAGCTGCAACCCGTGGGGTCGCCCAGGATCAATGGATCGTATTTCGCCCCCAGGTATGCGCTCTTGAAGAGCTGCTCGTATTGCCGGTCCACGTCGAACTGGGGGGCCAGGACGTGCGGGGGCATGGTGTTTATGGGACCCAACTCCTTGGTGATGATGGAACCGACGCTGGGGAACGCCATGGCCGCACTGGGACGATGTCCGGTGAGTACGTTGTGCGTGCCCTCGAAATGGTTGGCTTCCTCCGTACGGACGGACCGGACGACGGCGATCTTGTCCATCTGCTGGGCAACGAGAGGACAGAGCTCCGTCACCTGAATCCCTGCAACGTTGGTTGAAATCGGCTTGAACGAACTGTTCGGCTTGGGGTCGTACGTGTCGATATGGCTCGGTCCACCCTCCAGCCAGAGCAGGATGATCGATTTGGCCGTGGCCTCCTTCTCGATATCCACTCCCGCACTCGCCATCAGGCTCTTGAACTGAAGGTAATGCAAGAGGTTGGCTCCCAGCAGGCTGAGAGATCCCAATCGCAAGAAGTCTCTTCGACTGGCCAGCCTGGCATCCAGGCAACCCACTGTTCTCAACATGTTTGGCTTCTCCTTTTGCGACTTCGCAAAAAGCCTATAGGCGCCAAAAGGCACTCAATGGTTATACGCAAACTCCCGGGAACTGATCAAAGCCCAGGTCAGATCTTCCAGAGTCGTCTTCCGGGACGGGCTGTCCTCGAGCAACCGCAACAGGCGGTCGAGTTCGTCCCGGGTCGGAAATCTGGTAAACGCCAGCAGATAAAGCTCTTCCACGATCTCTTCATTGGAGCGGCCGCTCCGGATCATCCGGTCCAGCCTTCCACCTTCCCGTCCCAGTTTCTCGTTGTAGGTCCGGCCCGAAAAGGAATGCAGGGCCTGCAACAGGGTGGGTCCGGACTTGTTCGGCTTGCCGGCCCGGTCGTAGCGGCCATGGACTTCCATGAACTGGCTGTGGTCGATGGACCAGTTCTTCAGGTTCATGGCCCGGGTTCCCACCGGCTCATGGCCTCTCGTCGTATCCAGGTACTTCTCGTCGGTCACTCCCGTCACGAAGGAAATGGCGTCCAGGAAGAGTTCGGCGTCCAGGGGCCGGGGCTGGAAGTGGGAGTAATTCGTGGGGTCGTGCCGGTTCGTCTCGTTGGGGACCGACGTCAACTGGTAGGCCCGGGAGCGAACGATGGTCCGGATCAGCTTCTTCAGATCGTGCCCCTGGCTCCTGAATTCATCGGCCAGGGCGGCGAGCAGGTCCGGGTGCGTCGGAGGATTGGTGGACCGGAAGTCGTCCACCGGATCGACGATCCCCCGCCCGAAGAAATAGCTCCAGATCCGGTTCACCGTCGCTTCCGCGAAATGGGGATGCCCGGTGATCCATTCCGCCAGGGCCATCCGCGGATCGAACTGCCGGTCCGGGGGCAGAGGGGTGCCGTCGGGCAGCGTCGCCTTCACCTCTTTCTTGGTGCGCGGATGAATGACCTTGGCGACTTCCTCCGGCTGGCCCCACGCATAGTCCCGGCCGGCGGGGTTGTCGAAGATCACCATGTCGGTCTCGTCCGACCATCCGACCTGAACCAGGCTGCCGAAGAACGCCGTCAACCCCCAGAACTGGTCCTGGCTCCAACTGTCGAAGGGGTGGTTGTGACACTGGGCGCAATCCAGCCTGCGGCCCATGAAGAGCCGGATCTGCTCGCCCATCACCTCCTGGGGACCGGTGGGGTCGTTCTCGGTGGCGAACCGGGTGAAGTGCCGGGAGGGTCCGTCCCACCCCTGGGCGGAGATCCGTTCCCGAGCCATCTGGTCGTACGGTTTTCCGTCGATGACGCTGTCCCGGATCCATTCCCAATACGCCGCGTTGAACTCGGTCGTGCCGCCGTTCACCAGGCGCCCCACTCGAAACAGTTGAGAGAACCGATACGTCCAGTAGTCGACGTATTCGGGGGAGTCCAGCAGCGTGTCGATCAGTTTTTCCCGCTTCTGCGGGTCCTGGGAGGCCAGAAACTCGCGGACGCGGTTGGGAGGCGGCAGCGTGCCCGCCAGATCGAGGCACACTCGCCTCAGAAACTCGGCGTCGCTCGAAAGGCCGGAAGGAACGATGTTGAAGCGCCGGAGTTTGGAGAAGACGTATTCGTCGATGTAGTTTTCTTCGGCAACGGCCGGGTAGTTGGGAATCAGGTCCGTGATCACGCCGGCGAGCGCACTGACCGCATGGCCGGCCGCGCGGATCATGATGGCCGTCTCTCCCTTGCCGACCGCTTTCACCGTTCCATCGTTGCCCACGCTCACGACCGCGGGGTTGATGGAGGAATAGAGGACCTGGTCGCTGATATCCTGGCTCCGCCCGTCCGAGAGGTGAGCCATCACCACCAGTTGCTGGATTCCGCCCGGCTCCAGCACGAACTTGTGGGGAAACACCTCCACGCCGTCGATTCCGGCGGACTCCTTGTCGGCCGCCTCGCCGAAAGGAGCCCCCGCTTCGAGCCAACCCAGAATGGTCCGGTAATCACGGGAGTCCAGGGCGAATCTGGGCCCGCCCCCATGTGCCACGGCCATGGTCGGCTTCATCAGCAGCAGGCTCTTCTCCGGTTCCTTCAGATCGATCCGGGGAACCTTGGGTTCGTCCGATTTGTCGGTGAGGACATGGAAGGTGCCGCCCTCCAGGATCCACTTGTAGTCAGCCTCGGGGTAGAGGGAGTTTTGCGAGAGCTTGAATCCGCCCTGCCCCTTGACGCCGCCATGGCAGTCGCTGCTGTTGCACCCGTGCTTGGTGAGTATCGAGCCGACGTCCCGGGTGAAACTGTAGGTCTTCTCCTGCACCAGGTCCTGGACCCGGACCGCCGCTTCCGCCGTGTGGCCTTCGATCTCCACCCGTAGTCTCGCGTCCCCCTCGGAAACGCCGATGATTCGGGAAGTGCCGTCGATCCTGGCGACTTCGCCGTTGTCCACATGGAAACTGCTGCGTGAAGTCACGTCTCGCTGCAGGCCGTCGGAGAAGGTGCCGAGCACCACGAACCGCTGGGAAGGTTCCGCTCCTCTCAGGTCCACCTTCACGGGGAACACCTCGACGGAGACGAGGGTCAGGTCGTGGCTGCTGACCGGCGCCAACGGCTCTGCCTGGGGAGACGCCGCGGACAGGCTCAAGACGATGGCCAGGACCAACGGCAGGATTGTTGCCGATCCGCCGAAGCCGCTCGCGAATTCCGGTTCTTGCAGATTCACGGTGCCTATTCCTTGCAGCTCTTACCGGTTCGAGGCCAGTTGCCGCTTATTCTCGGTCCCATCCACCAGCAGCGGGAGCGTGCCGATGGCGAACGCTTCTCCCATTTTGCCTCCGTTGATGGGCCGCGCCGTCAGATCGATGAGCCAGGGAGTACGGCTCGGCAAGGTGCTGGAGTCGGCCATCAACGCGATCATGGCCTTTTGCGTGGCCGGCTTGTAGCGTTTCTGGTCCCTCAACGGAGGCAGGTCCTCCGTCGACCGGCTCTGTTTCGGACGCGCCATGACGGGCAGCGCCTTCACCCCCGGTGGAAGGTTTTCGACGCTAAGCAGGACGTCGCCCTGGAATCCCTCTTCCAGATCCACCGACAGCGCCAGCGTACTGGCCTGGCCGGGCGTGATCCGAACGTGATCTTCCTGGGGCCGGATCGCTCCGACGTGCGGAACCTGGTCCCGGACCAGCACTCTGTACCTGAAATCGGAGCCTCCCTTCCGGGAGGTGATGTCGCGAACCTGGAGGGTGTACTCGCCTCCCTTTTCGAAGGTGTGGATCGTCTTCGCCTCCAGGTGCTTGACGACGAAATTCCCGCTTCTGCCCCAGACTTTATTGAGGTTTTCGAGCACTTCCTCGCCATCGGCGTTCAAGACCTTCATCCAAGGGACGAAATAGGAGGGTTTCCTCAGCGGGGTCTCGATCTCGAAGGCGACGCGGTTTCCGTCGGCCACCTTGAACTTGAAGGTGTCGACGTCGCCGGGCTCGCCGATGGTTCCTTCCAGAGCCGCGGGGATGGCCCCCACGTCGAGAGCTTGTGCCGCCTGGTCATTGGGCTCCTGCTCGGCGAACGATTCGAACGAGACTCCTCCGCCGGAAGCCTCGTTTGTTTCTTCGGGGACGCCCCGGGCCTGGAGTCTCTCGATCCAATCCGGTTCGATCTTCCGGCCGAAGTCCCGTTCGGACACCCTGGGTACGAGGGCCTGGGCAGCTTCTCCCGCCCAGGTCCATTGCAAGGGGCCGTCATGGGCGGGCCGATCCGCGGTGAAGGCACAGGATGCTTCCCCGGAATTCCCGCCGGGGAAGACCTTCAACTGGTAGCCGGGGTTCTCGAACATTCCGACCTTGCCCGAGACTTCCGCCACGGCCAGAAAGAATTCGCCGTCCCTGGGGAATTTGTAGGCCAAAGTGGGCCGATGCTGCATGGGGTCGTTGATGACCAATCGATGATCGCGGCCGGGGTCGAACCAACTGCCTCCCCGCTCATGGATGCTCAGCTTCGGCCGCATCGTCCAAAGTCCGAGCGGAGCGGTGCTCGAAAAGAAGTCCACCTGGAAGCAGAGGACCTGGCCACGGGTGGCCTGCAGCGCGTAGTAATCCACCTCGCCCAGTTCCGGCAGGCTGCCCTGAATCACGGCAGGAAAGCCGTCGATGGGTTGGGCGGTGTCCAACTCGTTGTGTTTGGTGGCGATTTCACGCACGTTGGGCTCGGAGGTGACCCGGAACCTCAGCGGGTTGGAGATCCCGCCAGGGGTCACGGCCCTGAAGTAGTGGGCTCCCAAGTCCGCGTCGGGAGAGATGCGAATCTTGAGGAGGGCCCGGTATTTCCCCTGATACGGCTTGGCCTCGGCGTCCTGCGCCCGGCCGGCGCCGGCCTCTTCGGTTTCCTCGGTCCGTTCCAACTTCAGGACCTCCGCCTCCAACTGATCGCTGTAGAACCAGGCCACCTGAAGCGGATCCAGGAATTTGCCCCGAAGCTCGACTTCCAGCGTGTCTCCAACCTGTCCTCCCAGGGGATACAGGGAGATCAGCTTGGGCCTGGCGGGTGGATCGGCGGCTTCGAGTTGAACCGAAAGGAAAGCCAGAATCAGAAGGGCCGGAATGGAACGCATAATGGAGATCCCCGTGTGCGTACTACTGAGCGAAATTCTATCTCAGGAGTCGGTGGGATTACAAGCAAGAGGGTCGTCACCGGCAGCCGGGGCGCCCCCGCCCCGGTCAGATCTCCCGCAGGGCGATCCAAATACCTGAAAAAAAAGGCGATACGTTGGGGAATAGAAGGGTGAGAACGAGTCGTAAATTCAGGGTTGTCAATGTATTTATATTCGGTTTTATCTGGTCGTTCAAGGAGAGAGAAAAGATAGCTGTGGTGTGTCCGGCGAGCTTTCCCGGACTTCTATGCTCGGGGCCGCGACTGAAGTCCGGCAGCTTTCGGCTCCAGGCGGTAGAATCGCTGGACGTTCCCTCCCAGGATGAGGCTCAGATCCTCCGGGGACATGTAGGGGCAGTTGTTTTTCAGGTAGTGGAACCGGCGGGAATACTCGGCTGGACTGCTCAGGCCCTTCTTCACGAATTCCGAACCCCAGGCCAGTTTCCCCGGACCGAAGTTGTCGTAGAGGCTTTTGAGGACTTCATCGTTGGGTCCGTAGTTCAGGTGCCCCGGCAGAATTCCCAGGATTACGTTGTGTTCCCTGACCAGTCGGATAGCCGTTTCCGGAAGCTTGACCGAGTTGTCCGGTTGCAGGCACGGCTGGGGCGGGATGCCATGGACGATCATTACGGGAAGGTCGGGAAATTTATCGAGCAGCCGCAGGAGAATGGGCCACAGGCTCTCGAAATTCGATCCGTAGCCGATGGACGGACTGCCGGTGTAAGTGACGAAGGAGACGGTGATCTTCAGTGAGTCCACCGCCTTCCACAAGGGATCGTACTTGGGAGTGGCCAGATTGTCGTGGCCGTCGGAGCCGGGAGGAGGATCGTAGTACAACCCCCGGAAACCCCAATCTCCGACGTAGCGGTGAAGCTTGTCCACTTGATCACTCGCGTACGCCTTCTGCTCGTCCAGCTTGCACACGGAGATGAATCGGTTGGGGAACTCCCGCAGGACCCGGGCCTGGTACCTGTTGGCCCACACTCTGAGCGTGTGAAGCACCGCCATGTCCACACTGTGTGCATCCATCACGTCGATCAGTTCGCGGGCAGACAGCCCGAGTTTGGATTCGGTGACCCGGAAGATGGTGCGGTCCAGTTGCGGATTGTAGCCCTCCACGAGATCCTCGGGCTTCAGGGCGCCGACGTGCCCATGGTTGTCGATGACCAGGGGAGGATTCCCAGCCGGCTTTTCAGGAGGCGCCGGTGTCGTGAATGAACTCCGGTGCATCGCCGGGGCGAGAATAGCGGTCCCGAGAAACCTGCGGCGGCTCCATCCCTGTTGAAGTGTCATGTTCCGGCCTCCTTGAATGGTTGGACTCCCTTCCCGCGTTTCGATTCTACGCGATCACGGATGGGTTGGAACCTATTGTCTCATCTTATTACTCGGCCCTACCCGGTCCAAGGGGGTTCTGGTAAAATCGCGCCAAATCCATATCGTTGAGCGACTTATGCTGATTTATCGACGGCGTTGTCTGCGACTGGTTCTGCTATCACTCGTGTTCCTGGCCGCGCCTGCACTCGGTCAGAACCAGCCGGCCGGAACACTCGATTTCAAGCGGGACATCGAGCCCATCTTCAGCCAGCGGTGCCACCATTGCCACGGTCCCGGCCAGGCGGCCGGCGGTCTGCGCCTGGATCTCCGGGAATCGGCCCTCAAGGGGGGCGCCTCGGGTCCCGCCATCGTCCCGGGCGACAGCTCGGCCAGCCGATTGATCGACATGGTCACGGGAGCCGGCGGCATGATCATGCCGCTTCAGGGCGATCCGCTGAACGCCGGCTTGATCGACCGCCTCCGCGCCTGGATCGATGAAGGAGCTCAGTGGCCTGAGGAGAATGCCAGCGCTGACGCCGGCCTGCAGGCCGGAGCGAATGGTCACTGGGCGTTTCAAGAGATCAGCCACGCCGCAGCCCCAAAGACGGGCAACCCGGACTGGGTCCGGAATCCCATCGACTCGTTCGTTTTGGAAGCCCTGGAAAAGCGGGGACTCCAACCTTCTCCCCGGGCCTCGCGGGAGACGCTGGTTCGCAGGCTGCACCTGGACCTGTTGGGACTCCCGCCCACGCCCGCCGAGGTGGAGGCGTTCGTGAACGACCCGCTCCCCAACGCCTATGAACGCCTGGTCCGCCAGCTCCTCGCGTCGCCGCATTTCGGCGAGCGTTGGGCGCGCCACTGGTTGGACCTGGCCCGCTACGCCGACAGCGACGGATTCGAGAAGGATCGTCCCCGCCCCCACGCGTGGCGTTACCGGGAGTGGGTGATCGAGGCCATCAACCGGGATCTCCCGTACGACCGGTTCGTCATCGAGCAGATGGCCGGCGACCTGCTGCCGAATGCCGGCACCGAGCAGCGCGTGGCGACCGGGTTTCACCGCAATACCCTCACCAATCGAGAGGGGGGAGTCGACAAGGAGCAGTTTCGCGTCGAGCAGATCGTCGACCGGACCAACACCACGGCTTCCGTATTCCTGGGCCTGACCATGGCCTGCGCCCAGTGCCACGACCACAAGTACGATCCCCTTTCCCAGCAGGAGTACTACGAACTCTTCGCCTTTCTCAACGAGGCGGAGGAAAAGGACATCCCGGCGACCCTGGAACCGGAGATGGCGGCCTATCGGAGAGCCAAGCAGGAATGGGACCTGAGGCAGGAGATGCTCATCAGGAAGATGGAGGCCGTGAGACAGCCTCTGGAGGAGAAGTTGGCCCCGAAGTTGTCCGAGTGGGAGGCCCGCAATCCCTATCCTCTGTTGGGTCAGTGGCAGGTGCTCGATCCCCTCAGCTTCACCACCACCGACTCCAAGGAGACCGAGCTGGTCAAGCAGGAGGACGGCAGCCTGCTGGCCCGGGGCGCCAACCCCGCTCACAATAACTACAAGGTCGAGTTCAGGAGTTCCCTGTCTGGGATCACCGCGTTCCGGATCGAGGTGCTCCAGGACCCGACGCTTCCGAAGTCGGGCCCGGGCCGGGCCGCCCAAGGGGAGTTCGCGCTGTCGGAAGTGGTCATCGAAGTCCCGGCGGGTGAGGGCGGCGAGGAACCCCGAAAGCTGGAGATCGATTCGGCCGTGGCCCTGCAGGAGCTGGACGGGTTCGAGGTCTCCCGGGCCGTCGACGGAGAAGAGGTGACGGGTTGGTCGCCGGGTGGGCTCGACGGACCCAACCACAACCGCCAGATCGTCGTGATCCTCAAGGAGGACGCCGGCTCGTCGTCCGGAACCACCTTCAACTTCACGCTGGAGCAGCGCCTCGGAGACCACCGGACCATGGGCCGGTTCCGGCTCTCGGCGACGACGGCCGCCAGGGAGTCGCTGCAGTCCCTGGTCCCCATCGACGTGGAGCGGGTACTGGCCGTGGCGCCGGAGGACCGGTCCGCCGAGCAGACCGCGCTGCTGTTGGATTACGCCGTCGGCCAGCAGCCGTCGATGCGGGAATGGCACGCTGCTCTGGAAGGGCATCACAAGGCGATGCCGCAGGTCCCCGAGACGCAGGCCCAGACCATCGCCCAGAATCCGGAACCGCCCAAGACCCACATCCACGTCCGGGGCGATTTCCTGCGCAAGGGCCGGCAGGTGATGCCGGGCACCCCGGGCGTGCTGCCTCCCATGCGGTGGCGGGGAGAACGGCCCGACCGGCTCGATCTGGCCCGGTGGATCGTGGATCCTGCCCATCCCCTCACGTCCCGCGTGGAGGTCAATCGAGTCTGGGAAAAGCTCTTCGGAAGGGGACTGGTGGCGACCAGCGACGACTTCGGGACGCGCGGTGAGAAGCCGTCCCACCCGGAACTGCTGGATTGGCTCTCCCGCGAGTTCGCGAAACTTGGCTGGAGCCGCAAGGACCTGATTGAAACCATCGTTCTATCGTCGGCTTATCAGCAGTCTTCGCAGGTGGACCCGGAGATTCTCAAGACCGATCCGAACAATATCTGGCTGACTCGCCAGGGTCGATTCCGCGTGGAGTCGGAGGTCACTCGAGACCTCTTCCTGGCCGTGGGAGGCCTGCTGGAACACCGGGTGGGCGGCCGGAGCATTCGTCCGCCTCTGCCCGAGGACGTGGCGAAGCTGGGTTACAGCTCCGGCGTCAAATGGCCGGAGAGTCCGGGGAACGACAAGTACCGCCGCGGGCTCTACATCCATTTTCAGCGCACGGTGCCCTATCCCATGCTCATGACCTTCGACAGTCCGGACTCCAATACCGCCTGCATTCGCCGGACCCGGTCCAACACGCCGCTGCAGGCTCTGACGCTGCTCAACGACCACGTCTTCGTCGACTGCGCCCGCTCATTCGCCAGGAAGATCACCTCCGAGGTGAAGTCCACGGACGAGGACCGGCTTCGCTACGCATTTCGGAGAGCTTTGGCGAGAGAGCCGGACCCGGTCGAGATGAGCGTGCTCACGAAGCTTTTGGACGACCAGGAACAGGTCTTCGCGGCAGGGGAAGGATCGGCCGCCAAGGTCGCGGGACCGGGCTTTCCCGGCGAGTTGTCCCAGGAGAAGGCCGCCGCCTGGACGACGGTGGCTCGGACCATCCTCAACTTGGATGAGTTTGTCACTCGGGAGTAGGACATGAGTTCTTTAAGGGAAACGATTCTGGAATCGCGTCGAGACTTTCTGACCAGCAGCGCCAGCGGTCTGGGCGGTATCGCGCTGACGACGATGCTGGCCGAGCAGGGGCTCTTGGGGCAGGCGAATGCCGCCGGGGCCATGGGAAAGCAGGTGATGTCGACTCATTTCCCGGCCAAGGCCAAGAGTTGCATCTTTCTCTTCATGGCCGGCGCCCCGAGCCAGATCGACCTCTTCGATCCCAAGCCGAAACTGACGGAGCTGAACGGCCAACCCATGCCCGAGTCGATGCTGGAAAAGGTCCGGTTCGCCTTCATCAAGAAGGAGTCGGCCGTGCTGATGGGCAGCAACGCCAAGTTTCCCAAGCATGGGGAATCGGGCACCCGGATCTCCGAGTATCTGCCCCACATCGGCGGCTGCGCCGACGACATTGCCCTGATCCGGTCCATGCACACCGAGGCCTTCAACCACCATCCGGGGCAGTTGATGATGAATTCGGGCGTGCCGACCTTCGGCCGGCCGTCGATGGGTTCCTGGATCAACTACGGCCTGGGCAGCGAGTCGGAGGACCTGCCGGGCTACGTCGTGCTCACGGCCGGCAACGGAACCAGCGGCGGCGCCTCCAACTGGTCCAGCGGCTTCCTGCCTTCGAGCTACGAGGGAGTGCTCTTCCGGAACCAGGGAGATCCGGTGCTGCACCTGTCCAATCCGGAGGGCCTGCCCCACGAGTGCCAGCGCCGTAGCCTGGAGGCCTTGAAACAGCTCAACCGGCAGCATTACAAGCAGGCTCGCGACCCCGAGATCCTGTCCCGAATCGCCGCCTACGAACTGGCTTACCGAATGCAGGCCGCGACGCCGGAACTCATCGACCTCTCCCGGGAAAGCGAGAAGACCTTGGAGATGTACGGGGTCAACCGGAAGGATCCCGACGGCAGCCACGGACGCGGCTTTAAAAACGGCGTGTTCGGCACCTACGGGCGCAACTGCCTGTTGGCGCGCCGCCTGGTGGAACGGGGCGTACGATTCGTCAACATCTATCACGCTTCATGGGATCACCACAGCAGCCTGGACAAGCAATTGCCCGTCAACTGCGGGATTGTCGACCAGCCGGTGGCCGCGCTCATTCAGGACCTGAAGCAACGGGGCATGCTGGATGAGACACTGGTCGTCTGGGCTGCGGAATTCGGCCGGACCCCGTTGGCGGAAAACAACGGAGGAGAAGACGAAATCAACACCGGCCGGGATCACCACCCCTTCGCCTTCAGTGTCTTCATGGCCGGCGGGGGCATCCAGGGGGGGCAGGTCATCGGCAGGACCGACGACATCGGCTGGGGGGTCGAGGAGGAACCCGTCTCCATCAATGACTTCCATGCCACCATCCTCCATCTTTTCGGCATCGACCACCTGAGATTGACCCACCGCTTCCAGGGCCGCGACTTCCGGTTGACCGACGTGGGCGGCGAGGTCGTGACCAAACTGTTGGCGTAAGGGCGCCCCTTGCGGGGGCCCTCTTGGGTCGTCTCAGCGGCGTCCTTCCCATGGCCGGAAGTCCTGAAATCATGTAGATTTGAACATCATGTTGAAGACTCCGCGATTGCTTTTCTCCGTTTTCCTGCTGGCCATGACGGCGGCCACCACCACCGCCAACCCGTTCCCGCCTCAGGACAAGAAACAGGCTGAGGGTGACCCGGCAGGGCAGTTGGGCGAAGACCAGGTGCTGGACGAAGCCCGCACCGTGGGCAAGCCCCGGTCTCGAGAGGAATTCCGGGCGTGGGAGGAGATCAGGGAGACGAGGGATGTCCGCAAGCAGGCCCGGCTGGCGGAGAGGTTCCTGAAGAAATTTCCCGACAGCGGACTGACGGCGTGGGCCCACCTTGCCATTGCCAACGCGGCTTTTTCCCGCAACGACACCGATCGTTTCATTCGGCACGGAGAAGAGGCTCTGCTGGAGCTTCCGGACACACCCGAGATATTGGCGCCGTTGGCCAACATCTACTCCGAGACCAAGAGGATCGAACGGGCGACCGATTACGCCACCCGGGCCCTCCAACTGCTGGATCAGATGGAGAAACCGGAGGGCCAGGCAACGCTCGATTGGGTTGCCATGAAGCAGGGGTGGGCGGCGGACGCGCACTACGCGCTGGGCCGGTCCATCCTGGAAGTGTGGACCAAGTCTCCCAACAAGCCGGTCGGGGACCTCGAAGAAGCGGTGGAGCACCTGAAGCAGACTCTGAAGATGAATCCCGGGCATGGTTATGCCGCGTTCCGTCTCGGATTCGCCGCGTCCCGGACCCACGACTACGACACCGCGCTGTTGGCCTATGCGCGGGCGGCGGTGATCGAGGGACCGGCCGCGAACTCGGCCAAGGGACATGTGCAGAGGCTCCACGACGGCCTGAAAAACGTTCCCAACTCGCGATGGGCCTCGACCAACGCCAACAGAATCATCCGGGACGAGAGAAAGCGGCTCGAGTCGGAGATGGACGCCAAGGAGCAGGAGTACTCGCGCCTGGCCGCCGAGTACGATGCAGCCGCGCCGAAGGAGGCCGCCCCACCGTCCCTGGTGGAGTGACGTTCCGCAAGCAGTTTTCTTCCCTGTGTGAGGACCGATCCACATGAAACTGACGGAAGATGTTTATCTGGTGGGCGGCGGCGACACCGGCTTCAACATCTCCAATCGCATGGACTGCCACGTCTTCGTGATTCGGGGAGAAGACGAGCTGGCCCTGGTGGACGCCGGGTTCGACGGACCCGGCAAGATCCTCAGCAATATCGAGAACGACGGCCTCGACCCGGGGAAGATCCGCCGGATCTTCGTCACCCACTACCACGCCGACCATGTAGGCGCCCTGGCCCCACTGAAGCGCGAATTGGGCGCCACCGTCATCGCCGGCAAGGAAGCGGCGGCGACGATCCGTGAGGGGGACGCGGAACAGACGGGTCTGGCCTGGGCACAGGATTTCGGCTTCTACCCGCCGGACTTCCGCTGGGAGGCGTGTGAAGTCGAGGAGGAGATGGCAGATGGTGACCGCTTCAAGGTGGGAGGCCTGGAACTCACCTCCATCGCCACGCCGGGCCATTGCAGCGGCCACTATTCCCTCCTTTTGAAGGGCCGGAACCGGACCTATCTTCTGGCCGGGGACCAGGTGTTCTGGGGAGGCGCGGTGGTCCTCCAGAACGTCCGCGATTCCAGCATTCAGGACTGCGCGGCCTCCATGCAGAAGCTGCTGAACTACAATTTCGACGCACTGCTCCCGTCGCATCTGGCGTTCTCCCTGGAGCGCGGAAAGCGCCACGTCGAAGCGGGAGCCCAGGCGTTCCTGCAAACCGGCCTTCCCAGGAATCTGTTCGGTTGATTCGAATAACCGCCAGGAGGGGGGACATCCCTGTCCCCCGCGAGCGTAGGAGGGGGGACATTCTTGTCCCCCGCGAGCGTAGGAGGGGGGACATTCTTGTCCCCCTCT
Organism: Acidobacteriota bacterium; assembly: GCA_965116695.1. Taxonomy (GTDB): domain Bacteria; phylum Acidobacteriota; class UBA6911; order RPQK01; family JAJDTT01; genus JAJDTT01. Next base: position 2,768,398 of record OZ220706.1, on the reverse strand, counting down.
TCATCCTGATGCTGGCCGCGTCGGTCGCCGATGGAGGCGCAGGACAGGAATCGCCCGCCAAGGGATTCTTCCTGGAAGTTCCCTATGTCCGCCAGGCGGAGAACTACTGCGGTCCCGCCGTGCTCGCCATGCTCCTGCGCTACTGGAAGCATCCGGCGGATCACCGTGAACTGGCCGGACGATTCCAACCCTTTCCGAAAAAGGGCCTGAGCGGTCTCGAACTGAAGAACCTGGCTGCCGCAGAGGGGTTCCAGGCCTACTCCTTCGCCGGCGAAACTTCCGAAATGCTCGAACATTTGCGGAAGGGACGACCTCTCATCACCGTGATCGACCCGTCCATCCTGACGACCACCAACCACTACGTGGTGCTGGTGGGCTGGGACGAGTCCCGGCGGGAATGGATCGTGCACGATCCGGTGAAGGGACCCTACCAGCGGCGGCCGGCGGGGGAGATGGCGCGGCAGCGGTCGCGGCTGGAAAACTGGACGCTCCTGGTCATCCCCGAGACTCCATCCTGAGTTGACTGCGGCAACAACCGAATTCGCGACTGACCTACAATGTCCGGCGTATGCTCGCGCACGTCCGGCCGGCGCCGATTTCCGTCCGCGTCTCCCTTTCGGTACTGCTGAGCCTCATTTTCGCTCCGGCCGGCCTGGCCTCCGGCACGGATGAGCTTCTCTCCCGCGGCCGGACGGAGCTGGAGGCAGAGCGATACCAGGCGGCCGAGTCGCTCTTCCGGCAGGCGCTGCAACGAGAGGCGTCCAACAGCGAGGCCTCCTTTCTGCTCGGCATGGCGCTGGCCAAGCAGGAGCGTTGGGCCGATGCCCAACGGGAGTTGGAGCGCGCCGTTGGCCTGAGGCCCGGCTACGCGGCGGCCCATGCGGAGCTGGCCGGCGTCTATTTCAAACAAGATCGGAGGGACAAGGCCCGGGCCAGCCTGGGGACGGTGCTGAAGCTGGATCCTCAGAACAGCTACGCCCGGAGCTTTCTGGCCATCCTCTCCTATCTCCAGGACCGACGGCTGGAGGCTCTGCACCACTGGAATCTGCTGGGCGAGCCGCAAATCGCCCGGATCGAGGTCGCGGCTTCCGAAGACACGGCGCCGAAACTGGTGGAGTCTCTCTTCCGATTCAACGAAGGCGAGATCCTGGACCGGAAACAGCTCCTGCAGGCGTACTGGATCCAGAACCGGTTCAGGCTGGGACCGAGGTTCGGTTGGCAGCTCGATCCGCAGCCGGGGGAACGTTGGAATCTACGGGTCGACCTGCCTCCCGGCACCGACTCTTTTTCCAACAAGACCGGGTTCCTGATCGAGAACGCCTCCCGAGCCGTCTTCAATCGGGAGATCGGTCTCGGGTTGCGGGACGGCCGGGGCCGGCGATTGGCGGGAGGGGTTCGGTGGGATACTCCCCGGAAACGGGCGGGGGCATCCGCCTGGTTTCCGTTCCTGTCTTCCTCCTCCGACCTGCTGCGCCTGGGCTTCGACGTTCGGGACGAGGATTGGAGCCATACCGGCTCAGGCACCGAATATGGCTACCGGACGGAAAAGGTCTTCGGCGCCTATGAATGGCTGATGTCCGACCGCAGGTCCCTTGCCTTTCACGGCGGATACCAGCATCAGGAGTTTCGATTCGGCCAGGACGAGGTCGTGCTTCCGCAGAGTCCTCACCTTCTGGCCGCGGGACTGGAATGGAATCAGCTTTGGGGAATCGACGCCGGAGAGAACGCCCGGCTGGGTTGGATGGCCCGGTTCGATGCCTTTTCGCCTCTCACCGGAGCGGGAGAATCTTCCCACCGGATGATGTCGCGTCTGGGTATCGACTGGACGCTGGCCAGGAAAAGCGAGACGCGATTGAGATTGTCGCTCCAAGGTGGGATTTCGGGCCGGGACCTGCCGTTGGACCACTATATTCTCTTCGGGATCGGGCCCGACGCGCGGTTGCCCCTCAAGGCCCATCCCGAACTGCGGGACGGCCGGCGAGGGAACAGTCCCATGGGGCGTGACTTCCTCCTTTTGGGCGCGGAAATGGGGCGAAGGCTGTGGCGGTGGGGATTCCTCGAAGTGGGGGGATTCGTCTTCAGCGATACGGCATTCGTCTCGGGCAGGCCGTTTCTGCCGGGAGAGGGGGAGTGGTTTCAGGACGTTGGGGTGGGGGTGCGTTTCAGAGTATTGGGTCAGGAGTTCCTGAATGTCTACCTGGGACTGGATACTCGAAGCCGGACCTTTCATCACTGGGCCGGACTACCCAGCGGAGTGGCGACTTTCTAGTCACCCAGGAGCGGCGGTTTCCTAACCGCCGGACTCCTGTCCATATTGCGAAAAGAAAGAATGGGGGGCACGAATGTCCTCGTACACGAATGGCTCTTCTCCCCCAAGCTTCTTGACTCATGTTCCGACGGGCCGCCACGTTCATGCACGCTCCACGTCGAACGACGCCAGATTTCGAGCCTTCCGGCTGAACTCCACGGCGACGAGCCAAATCGGCTGACCCAGGCCCCGGTACTTTTCCGCATAGCGCTTCTCTTTCAACTGCGCCATCGCCGCGCCTTTCGGCGCCAACTCGACTACCTTGAACTCGAACACGTAGACGTTGCCGTTGAAGCGAACCGCCATGTCCATCCGACCGCGGCGGCTGCTGTCCTCCACTGCCGTGTCGAGGCCCAGCGCCGCGAACCACGAATAAAACACGCTGGCGTAGTACCCCTCGTAGTTGGCGATGTCATTGTTCATGTGCCACTCGAAAGGGATGCTGGCGAAGAACGCTCGGAACTGCGCCTCAAGGCCGACGAAGTCGTTAGCGGTGAGCAGTTCGTACAGCCGGATGTCGTGCACTCCCAGGCGGGAAGGGTCCGGCCCCAGGCCGTGCAGCAGGTGCTCATTCAGGCTCTGCTTCACCTCTCGGTTCGGATAGCCTAACTGGTACAGGGTCTTGCCTCCAAGATTCATCTCTTCGGTAATCGTCAAGTAGCCGGTTTGGAACAACAGGGCCTCGGTGGCGATGTCGTCCACATCGAACTTGGACAGCAGGCCGTCGGTTCCGATCATTTCTTCGAGTGCCAGCGATCCGACCCGCCGATTGAGCAGTGTCTCGACGAGGAACGACGGCGAACCGGTCTCGAACCAGTGCGCCTTGAATTTTCGGCTGTCGAAGAGCAGGAGAATGTCGAACGGGTTATACACCTTCTCGGCACCCGACCAGCTATAGCCGTAGTACCAGTCACGAATCCTATTCCGGTCAAGGCCCGGCAGTTCCGGCCCGAACACCGTATCCAGATCCGCATCGGTATAACCGCAGATCGAGGAATGGCGGGGGTCGAGGGTGATGTCCTTGAGATTGTTGAGCCCGGAGAACAGGCTCACCTTGGAGAATTTGCTGACGCCAGTGAGGAAGACGAACCGGATGTGCGAATCATTGTCCTTGATGGCCGCGTAGACGCCGCGCAGGTAGTCGCGGTTGGTCCTGGCGACGTCGGGTACGTCCAACGCGTCGAGGATCGGCTTGTCGTACTCGTCCACCAGCACCGCGACGGACTGGCCGGCCTGTCGATGCAGCGCCCGCAGCAGGTCGCCATAGCGCTCCGGCCCGGTATCGTAGCGAGCGACGACACCAGCTTCTTCCGCAACCGCATCCAGTTGCGCCATCAAGTTCGCGTGCAGGTGGCCCGGCTCCTTGAAGTTGCCGGCGCTGAAGCTCAGGCGTACGACGGGATGGCGCACCGACCAGTCCCAGTGATCGTGGATGTCCAGATCCGTGAATAGCGGCTCGTTGCCATCGAACAACTCCTTCAACGTATCCAGAAACAGGCTCTTGCCGAATCGCCGAGGGCGCGAAAGGAAGAAATACGAACCTTCGTCGAGGAGCGCTCGAATGTAGCCCGTCTTGTCGACGTAATAGTGATTCTGCTCGCGGATCTTGCGGAAGATTTGAATGCCGATGGGGAGTTTAGGCCTCGTCATGGTTGTGCGTTGACCATTGCCCTACCAGAACGGTTTTCCGGAGCTATGCGTACGGTACCCGACTCCATGCTGAACCATCGGCCAACTCGCCAACTGCCCCATGCATTCGACTCTCGGCATTCTATTTTCTCTATTGTCCATAGAGGAGCGTCTCCCAGTAGCAGGCGCACCGTCGGAACCGTAGCCAGTCGTTCGGCGATGTGCGCAAACCCGGTCGGGCTGAAGAAGGCGGTCGCGATACGCACCTGGCCCGGCGCTCCGGAGGTTTCATCCGCCTCGGGTCCGGCATCGACCCCCAACACTTCGCCCAACGCCCGTGCCAATGTATTCCCGTCGCGGTTGTCGATGAAGGCGGGTTCAGGGGTCACGGCGAGGCTCCCAGGACGAATCGCGCCCGTTCCCGGCGCAGCATGTCGAATGGGGTAAGACACTTGACGCCATGGCCGATGCAGACGTTGGGGATCTTGATCCTTTTCCGGGACGGCGAGGGGATTTCGTGGGTCACCACCGCATGAACACCGGCGAGCGCCTGGGCAACCAGGTAGAAGTCCGCAACCTGGAGGAAGGTGTCGATGGCCGTTGGTTCGTAACCCTGTCCGGTCGCCCAATCACCGACGGTTCCCAAGGCAGCCAGGACCTCGGGATTTGGTGGGAGAAAGAACCCGCTGCCGCGTTCAGTTGTCCATTCGGCAAGTTCATCGTCTCCGGCCTTGAGCTCGTCGCCGACTTTTTCAATGCTGGACACTCGGCCCCGCACGTTGGCGTCGACGAGCCAATCCCAGAAGGCGGGACAGAAGTCGAAACCGTAGTGCAGGTTCTTGGCGCGGATAAAGACGCCGGCGTCGAGAAGATAGGCCATCTACCATCCCATTTCCAGGCTTTCTGCAAACCCGCGGAAGGTCGATGATTTCCTGATGCCGAGGAGGCGGAAGGACTCGGAGAATGACGTCCGGCCGCCCAGTGTGCTGGTGACCAAGGCATGGCCGAAGCGATGTCCCACACGTGCCTTGAGCGTTGGATGAAAACTGCCGCCGCTCCTTGCCGCCACCGCCCCGATTCGATTCATTTCGTGACGGTAGGCAGACGCGAGTTCGCCGCGGTCGAGGGCCCCGATATCGAAGATCCGACGAAGAACGACGAGCGTGCTCACTTTGAATTGGCGGGCCAACCGGTTGACCTCGTCGGACAGATCAGAAGTACCTCGAAATTCCTCGTGGAGCGAAGCCAGCGGGACGAGAAGCTCCGCGGCGGCACGGTTGCACCAGACCTCGACGGCGTGGGAGGGCGCCGAGAACGGCTCGATATCGGAGAGGGCAGACTCGCCCAGCCAGATGTGGGCCAGTTCGTGCGCAAGTGTGAACATCTGTGCGGCCTTGCTGTCGGCGCCGTTGATGAAGACCAGTGGGGCCAGATCGTCGGACAAGGCAAAGCCTCGAAACTCGTCCGGATCCAGTTTGCGGTGGGTGTTGTTGCCAACGATGCCGCTCGTCATCACCAGCACGCCAAGAGCGTCGGCCTGCTCGATGAATCTCCGCAAGGCTTCGGTCCAAGTCGGTACCGCGCGGCGTTCGTCCAAGTCAAAACCAAGCGCAGTCCTCATCTCCTCCGCCGTGGATTCGACAGTGGACCTATGAGTGGCCGACCCTACGAAGGACAGCGGATCTTCTCCCTCCATGCGAGCGAAGTCCCGGTACCAGTCCTGGCGTTGCTGGCAAAGGTAGACCGTGTCGAGAAGATCGACGCTGGGGCGGCTGACTGGCCTATCGCCGACGGTGCGAAGGTCAGGGATCGGGACCCGTTCATCCAGCGGCTGCGAGAGGAAAAAGGAACCGATCGGCGCATGGGTGACCTTGGCGAGGCTTTCCAATTGCTTGAGCGTCGGCTGTCGATGCCCACTCTCCCACTCACGATAATTGGGAAAGCGCCTTTCCAACGCGTCCGGCTCGATGCCCACCCGTTCACGGGCCCAGCGCAGAAGCTCCGGTTTAACGTCGACACGCAGGATCGTCATCGATTCTTCCAAGCCTGGAAATGGCGGCGGACACCATTGAGCCGCGACTCATAGTCCCAGCCTTCGTGGAAGGTCTCGAAGATATGGACTGCCTGCGACTCATTGAGTCCTTAGAGATGCGAAACCACGGCGTCCAACTCGTGAATCAAGTCCTCCTTTTCGTCGGCAGGGAGCGGTCCCCACTCTACACCGACGGTCTCCGCCCAATCCGCAAAGCTCTCATCCGGGCACGCGAGACGACCGGCTAATTCTACGACGCGTTCCCAAAGTGCATGGTTGCGGTCGGGGCGCGGGATTGGGATCGGAAAGGAACCCAAAGTCATTCGTCATCGTCATTCCCACACGACATCATCCAACAACCTGAGGGAGTCGCCACACATGGTCGCTACTGTGACCACCGCGGACGGTACCGGGGGGCAGGATGTGCATCGACAGGATGGCACCCCGGTCAGACAAGACCCACGGTAACACGCCAGCGAGAACGATCCATAACACGTCTCCCTCGATCGACCTGACCTCGTCCGTTCCCCTGAAATCGATTCGCTGCGTCATGAAATCTTCCTCAAATCAGGTCGTTTGTTTGAAGGGAGAACGAAGATCCTGGTGCACCGGAAGGGCGGTGTTCCGGCTCCGCTTCGTGCTGCGGGATCCGAATCCCTATGCCATCCGGTTCGGTGCCCCTTGGGGTTCGCCTGGTAGCGGGGGCTGGAAAGTCTCCCCACTCCCATGTGGGGGACAAAATAGTCCGTTGTTCTATTCGAGGCGAAAGAACGGGGGACAGGAAAGTTCCCGTGCATGTCATATGTACTGTGTAGTATATAGTACACACTCGAACGAGGGGCGATTCGATTGGTCCCGGGGTCGAAATGGCGTTTGGAGAATACATTCGAGAAGTCCGCGAACGGCGACGCCGCGAGGACCGGACCTTCTCGTTGCGGCAGGTGGCCGGACGCATCGGAATCGAGCCGGCCTACTTGAGCAAGATCGAACGGGGACAGACACCGCCTCCGTCGGAGCGGACCATCCGCCGGCTCGCGATGGAGCTGGACGAGGATGCTGACGTGCTGCTGGCGATGGCGGGGAAGGTTTCCAAGGACCTTCAGGAGATCGTGATGCTTCGTCCGAAGCTCTTCGCCGATCTGCTGCGTCAGCTCCGCGAGGTGCCGGACCACGCGGTGCTCAGGGTCACGAGAGAGATCCGGGACGGCGACTGGTGAAGGACAGATTGCAGGAATCTGGGGAAAGGAAGAGGAGGAAGAAATGATTGAACTACGGCACGATACGTTGACTTTCAGCTTTCCGGAAGTCCATCGGGAGGCCAGGTGTTCGATTTCGTTTGAGAGGACCCTGCGGATTCCGGACGACGACCGTGAGTATCCCCTGCCCCCGGGCCTGGGAGAATTTCCGTTGCACCACGTGGACGACTACGCCGATCGCCTGCCGCAGCGGTGGAGCGACCATGGCGGCGTCTTCATGCCCATGTACCAGGCGGAGGCGCTCTGGATCTCTTTCGATGGCGCGTACCCCATGGCCGTCAAGGTTTCGGCCGGGAAAGTCGACGCCGTCACGGGACAATCGTTCCGCAACGAGCTGCAGCGGCGGCCCCAGGACTACGTCGTGATCCCGGATCAGCCCTGGCTCGACGGCTTCTGCGTGCGGAAGGGACTGATCCGGCAGTTCGTCGCCATGCCCCTCGGGACGGGCTATACGGCCGAGGAGCAGTTGACGGGAACCGCGGAGCATGGCGGCCTGCAGATCGTCGTCTATCCGATGAAGGCGTCTCGGTACGAGAGACTGATGGCCGAGTCGGTCTCCGCCCGCTATGAAATTGATGCCATCTGTTGTTCGGCGCTGCCGGAAAAAGAAATGGGTCTGGCGCCCGGCGGGATGATGCGCCAGGAGGTCTACTCCGACGACTACGGATTCTCGGCCTGGCAGCGGGATGTCCGCTCACGTTGTTTCGTCCACCTCCTCAACAGCGGGCAATACCGAACGGTGACCGGATACGCGCCGCCGCATGAGTCGCCCACCGCTACCGACTATACCGACGCCGGACTCCCCTGGTTCGAGTACTTCGACGCCGACCTCCAGGCATTGGAGGGGGCGCCGCGACTCGACCGCCTCGATAGTGTGGGGGCCCGCCGGGTGAAGGAGGGGATGCCGCCGCTGGACGAGGACGAGAAAGCGGAACCGGACTTGGCACAAATCAAACGCTTGCGCAACAGCCACTTGGTCCGGGACGGAAGCGCCACCTGGTAGGAGAAGAAGGGGGGACAGGAAAGTCCCCTCCGATGTCCCTAGCTTCCCTGGACCTGGAAATTTTCCTGGATGCGGGTCCTGACGTCGTTGACCTGGTCCCAGGCCTCGACTTCGAGCCGGTATTTGCCGGGTTCCAGGGTGCGCAGGCTCAACCGCTTGAGCAGGACCATTCTCCGGTCGGAGAAGAACTGGATCGATTCTCCGCGGCTGTCGGTGGCTTCGCCGATGACTTCGTCGTCGCGGGAGATCCGGTAGGAGACCTGCATCTGGGGTGAGTTGGAGGCCTGGTCCATGCCGAAGTTGTAGAGGTGCAGGTAGACGCCCAGCGGGAGCTTCCTGGAAAAGCTCTTGTCGAGGCTGGGCCGGATCTTGACGTCTCCCAGGACGAACATCTGGTCCTGGACCGGCGCCTCGGGAAGCTCCTGCATGTGGTTGGAAAGTAGCATGGAGCTGCTGCTCAGCCTCTCCCTTTGCCGCATGCTGGCCGGTGGAATGATGCCGTGCTTGACGGCGCCGATGTTGTTGCTGGTCAGGTCCTTCATGATCAGGTCGAGCTTGTAGCGGGTTCCGCTGTCCAGCAGCAGGACCTTCTGGTAGGTTGCCCGCCCCTCCAGGCCCCTCATCAGCCGTTCGGGACCGAATGAAATCACCAGGTCCTGGTCGAATTCTTCGATGAACTTGTTGGTGAGGCTGGTGACGACGCCGTAGAGGCCGACCCGGGCCGAGTGCACGTCGCCGTCGGCCTCGAACGAGAGGAACTTGTTTCGGATCTCGACGGTGACGGGAACCAGGACCTGCCCGTCGTTGAGCTTGAAGTAGTCGCTCTGAACCCGGAAGGGGAGGTTGGAATAACCAATCTCCACTTTGACCAGTTCCTTGAGGTCTTTGTACTTGATCTTCTTGGGGACCATGACCCGGGAGAAGATCTCGTAGCGCTGGAACGGGTTGTTGTTGTGGAGCCGGGTCTCGTACGCGGTGCTCCTGCCGCCGATCAGGGAGGGACGATGCTGCTTGTCGCTGATGCCCCACTGCTCCGACAGGGTCAGGCCATATCCATCGAAATGGAGCAGAGCGTCCTTTTCGTCAGGAAACAGGGCCAGCTTGTACGTCCCCGTGTAGGTGCGGTCCACGAATTCCAGGACGATGTCGTCCCCGACACCCTCGAGGTGCCGGTAGCGCCACACCTCCAAGGGGTGGACCACCGTATCGCCGCCGCCCTCGCTAAAGGAGCGGGTGTAATTGCCGCCGGTCACATAGCTCTCGATTTCATGAGGCGGTCCATGGAGGATGTAGATCATCCCCCGGTCCGTCTTCCAGCCCGGAACGCCGGCGTAGAATCGCTCATTGACGTAGGCGATGCGCCGATAGTGCTCTTCCTTGAATTCGTTGATGGCCGTTCTCAGGTCCGGGTCCCGGCGGCGCCAGAACTGTTCGATGAACAACTCCTTCTCCTCCGGGCTGGTCAGGCTCTTGAAGACGGATTCCTCCTCGTCGCTGATGATGTAGGTGACATCCTGGTTCAGCCAGCGCTGGTAATAATCCTCCGCCTCCTCCTGTTGAACGGCGGAAGTGTCTCTCTTCTCATCTTTCTCTTTGGCCAGAGCTGGGCCGGGGAAGGAGAGTGCAGCGATGGTCAGGAGGAGCAGTGACAGCAACGGAAGGTGGTGTTGCTTCTTCATGATCGTGACGGGTCGAAGCGTCCCCGGACTTTTGATCCGTATCGGACACCTATTGGCGTGAACGCCGTGTCAAACGACTATAGCAAAACAAACATCGGGCTGGCCGCAACCTGCGCGGCCAGCCCGATGGTGCGATTTCCGAGCGGGAAGCAAAGAGCGCGCCTACACGCGGTGACGCGTCAAGGCTCTCCCCGGTCGTACGTGTGAATCAGAACGAGCACGGTGAAGACGATGAGGCCCGTGATGACCACCCAGCTCATGAAGGACAGACCCAACAGGCCGGCCTGGAACTGCTCGTTCATCTGCTTGCTTTCCCGGGCCAGCCGGGCCAGCGTCTGGTCGTCCAGCGTGGGTACGGCGACCGCGATCTGCTCCAGGTCGTAGAGGTGTCCCAGACGATCCTGCACCGCCTGGTGACGAAGCAGCGTCTGAACTTCACGAATATTTTCGGCCCGTTCGGCCGTCCGTTCCGAGATCTGGCCCTTCAGCTCCTCGATCGATACCAGGTGAATTGCCTTCTGAGCCGGAATGGGACCCGCCTGCAGGCTCGTCGAGAAGACCAGGAGGACCGTAAGGAACAAAGAGATAGCTTTCATTGTTTATGACCTTTGCATCTGAATAGTGACAACCCTGTTTCCATGGTGCAGCCCGTCGGCGGCGATCCTCAGAAGTTGATCTTCCAGTAGAGCTGGATGATCCGCGGATCCAAGGTGTTGCCGATTTTTCCGAAGCCCTGGGGGCTGTCCACGTTGGAGCCCGCCTCGCGCCAGTTGACCCGGTTGAAGGCGTTGAACATCTCTGCCGCGAAGCGGAAACTCACGCCTTCGGTGATCTGGAAATCCTTCATGATGGAAATGTCTTCCTGCATGAATCCGCAGTTTTGCGCACTGGGATGGACGCGGAAGTTCCCCAACGTGAAATTGGGCGCGGTGCTGAATGCCGCGGGATTGAAGATGCGGTCCCGGCCCGTCTGGTTGGGATCGTAGTCGCCGCAACTGACGCCGGTCGTGACCCCGACGCCGTGATTCCAGACCGCCCACGCGGGACCCATGTAGGGCAGGAACTGTCCCGTCCCGACGGTCAAGGGATTGCCGGCGTGGTAGACGACGTGACCGGCAACTCTCCAGCCGCCGACCAGCAGATTGGCCAATCGGCCAACGCCGCCGCCGATGGCTTTGCCTCGTCCGAAGGGCAGTTCCCAAGAAAAGCTCGCCTTGGTCGCCCAGGAACGGTTGAACGGCACGAGCGTCTTGGAGGAACTCCAGGTATCCCAATGCTGCAGGGAGGAACCGGCGCGGGGAGCGAAGCTACCCCTCTCCCGGACGTCCCCCGGCGTCAGCGATTTGGCAATGGTGTGCGACAACATGAAGTTCAACCCGGAGGAGAACCGCTTCTGCAAAATGAAGATGCCCGAGTGGTAGAGGTTGTAACCCGAGTGGGAGTTCAACTGGGCCACCCAGTTGTACTGAGGGAACCGCCGCTGGGACTGCCCCACAGTTCCGGTGAATCCGGGATAGGGCCGGGTGTAGCCGGCGTCTCTGGCTGCCTGGGAATCGATATCCTGCAGCAGGAGGTTGCCGAGAGCCAGATAGCTCAGGGGCAACTGGTTGTAACGTGCGATCTGGGTGCCGATGACGCCGTGGCCCAACAGTCCGATGTATTCGGCGGTGAACACCATATCCCAGGGGAGTTCCCGCTCGATGGCGAGTCCCAACCTCTGGGCGGTCCCCTGCTGGGTCTCGTTGACGTCCACGAAACCGACCGAGGAGCCGTTGATCAGGGACGGATTCAGGAACGGAAGATTGGTGGGCAGAATGTTGATTCCCTGATCCCAATTGAGGGCCGGCGTCAGACCGAAGTCCGGGGTCGTTGCGGTCACCGAGGCGCCGAAACCCTGGTTGGGCATGCCGGCGCCGTTGGCCATTTCCCCGTTCATGGGAAAGTACATCAGCCCGTAATAGGCTCGCCCCACGGTCTTCTCGTTCAATTGATAGGCAAAACCCAACCGCGGCCCGAAACTCTTGAAGCCGACGTTGAACGCCCGGACCCGGCCGTTGCGTCCTTCTCCGTCTCCGTAGAAGGTGAGACCGCCCGGGAGCCCGCCCGCCTCCGGATTGGGAGTGTGGATGTCCATGAGGCCCCAGCGCCGGTAGGTCTCATGGAACGGAATGGGGATCTCCCACCGGAGGCCGTAGTTGATGGTCAGCTTCGGCGTCGTCCGCCAGGAGTCCTGAACGTAGAAGGCCCAACTGTAGCTGGTGACCTTCCGGGCGCTGGCGGTCTGTTGGAGGACTTCGTCCACGTCGCCCATGAGGAAGGAGGCGAACCCGTCACCCGTGTCTGGATAACCGGGCAGGCCGCTGGTGCGGTTGCGGAAGGTATAAGTACCCGCCGTGTGGTTTTCCACGAGGAATTTCCCGGCCCAGATGCTGAGCTGGGCGCCGACCTTCACGTTGTGGTTCCCGCTGGTCCAGGACAGGTCCATGAAGACGGGAACCGTCGACTGGAAGTGCTGGGCCGTGTCGGTGTTGTCGCCGAAGCCGCCTCCCACCGCGCTCTGGATACTCAGTCTGGGAATCGCGGTGGTCAACGCACCCTGGACGCAACCACCCGGACAGTGGTCCGAGGCGGGTGGCAGTTTCCCCTCCCCATAGGTGATCCGGTTGATCCCGAGCCGCGTGCTGAAGAGGAGAGACGGGTTCACCGTCCAAAGGTGATTGAGCCGAACCCGGACGCCGCGGCTCTCGACCGCGACGCTGTTCAGCCGGTTGGGCGGAGACAGGAAGCTCAGTTTCATATTTGGCGTGTCTTCCCAACCGATGGTGACCTTGTGGTCCTCATGCTCGATGTCGGTCTTGAGATAGACCTTGTCGATGTCGAAGATGTTGGAACCCTCGCCCTCGTAGTTGTTGGTCAATCCGCCGCCTCTGTTCGGTCCCGGATACGCGGTCAGGAGGTGCTTGGCGACGCCGCCGATGCGGCTTGAGGGAATCGTGTTGTTGGGAAAGGGATCCCGCAGGAAGCCGCCCTGCCCGTCCGGGCGGGTGGTTAGGGGGTCGTAGATCATGCCGGTCCGGACTTCCCGGCCCATGACGTCGGTCCCAAGGGACGCGCCGAGGATCTCGGTGAAGTTTCCTTGCCGCATGAGCTCGGTCTGGACGGTTCCGATCCTGCCGCTCGGTTGCGTGGACCACTCATAACCGGTGTAGTTCATCATGAAGAAGGCTTTATCCTGGACGATGGGGCCTCCCAGAATGAATCCCCACTCGTTCTGGATCTGTTCGCCCTTCCCGGAGGCGGTCCACCGGCGCGCGTCCAGAATGTCGTTGCGGTGAAACAGGAAACCACTTCCGTGGAATTCGTTGGTTCCCGACTTGGTGATCATCTCGACGGACACCCCGGAGTTGAATCCCTTCTCGGCGTCCTGATTGGTCTCGATGCGGAACTCTTCGATCAACTCGGGAGCCGGTCCCGTTTCGTCGCGCAATCCCTGATGCCAGTTGATGCTGCTCTGATGACCGTCGGTGTTGTACCCGAGGGGGTTCCGGTGGGGTCCGTTGTCGCCCACACCGTGGATGGTCCCCTTGTTCCCGTCCCAGGTGGGCTTGAAGATCACGCCGGGCAGGGTGTTGATCAACACCATGGACTGCCGGACGAAGAAGCTCATGTGGACCGGAAGGACCTCGAGCACCTCCGAGTCCTGGGCGTGGGCCACCGTGGTGTCGGTCATCTTGACCAGTGTCGCCTGGCCCGCCACGGTGACCGTTTCGGTCACGTCGCCGACCTCGAGCACGATGTCGACCGTCCGGGTCAGTTCCGAGGCGACTCGCTGTCCGGTCACGACCTTGGTCTTGAATCCGGTCAGGCCGGCCGAGACCTCATATTCGCCGATCGCGAGGGCCTGAATCAGGTAGTAGCCGCTGTCGCCGGTCACCGCCATTCTCTCGATGCCGGTGGCCACGTTTCGCGCGGTCACCTCCACACCCGGGATCAAGCCGCCCGATTCGTCGGTGACGGTCCCCTGGATGTTCCCGGCACCCTGCTGGGCGCGCTGCGCCTGAACCGGTCCACCGAGGTGGAAGCCGAGGATCAGCACCAGTAGAAAGCAGGAAAAGAGGTGGATTTTCGGTCTCATGAACCCTCCCATTAATGAATTGCGGAACCGAAGATATTTCGTCCGCTACGTTTGCTTGGAATTCGGCGTCCACCACGAGCCGTGATGGAACTCTGTCGATATTGGCGGAGCAAAGTCAGTCGCCGTGACTCCGAGTCTTGCGGATGCGGTACACACCCGAAACTACGCACATCGCGCTGGGATGCAAATGTGTTGAAAACTGTGTAGCAAGAGGAGAAGGAGAAGTCAACACCTCCCCCCAAAGTGGTGCCGGAGGGGGGAGTCGAACCCCCACGGGTGTCGCCACCCGCCAGATTTTGAGTCTGGTGCGTCTGCCAATTCCGCCACTCCGGCTCCCGTCGATGGAACTGGCGTTCTGGCCGGAAGTATATCAGCCTCCCGTTACAGCCGTCGCTGCGCGTGGGCGTCGAAATCTGGACAGTGGGAACGGGATGCCCCAAGATTCCCGGCAACGGGATTCTCGAAAAGGAGACCTCAATGCCCAACGCGGAGATCGTCGCCATCGGTTCTGAACTGCTCCTGGGCCAGATCGTCGATACCAACTCGGCCTGGATGGCCGATCGGTTGACCGGGCTGGGAGTCGATCTCTTCTACAAGACCGTGGTGGGCGACAACCCGGGCCGGATGGAGGAGGTCATCGGCCGGGCCCTGGATCGGTCCGACATCGTGATCACGGGCGGAGGTCTGGGTCCCACACGGGACGACCTGACGCGGGAAGTGATCGCCCGGGTGACGGGAAGGGCACTCGTCCGGGACCCGGAGCTGTTGCAGGAGATCCACACCCGGTTCCGCAACCGGGGGTTTATCCTCACGGCCAACAACGAGCGTCAGGCCGATATTCCGCAGGGGGCCGTGCCGATCCGCAACCCCAACGGCACTGCTCCCGCTTTTCTCGTGGAGGATCCGCGCGGCGTCGTCATCGCTCTCCCGGGAGTGCCCCACGAGCTCAAGTGGCTCTTCGACCATGAGGTCATTCCCCGCCTCAGGAGACGCTTTCGCCTGGATCACATCATCGTCTATCGCATCCTCAAGGTCTCCGCCATGGGTGAGAGCCACGTGGATCACCTGATCGGTCGTCTCATCACCGAATCCACCAATCCCACCGTGGGAGTCCTGGCCCATCCCGGGCAGGTCGACGTGAGAATCGCCGCCAAGGCCCCCGACCGGGAAGCGGCCGCGCGGTTGATCGCCCCGGTGGAGGAGGAGGTCCGCGGACTGTTGGGACACCATGTTTTCGGCGCCGACCAGGAATCCATGGAGGATTCGGTGGGGGAGCTGTTGCGGCGGGCCGATCTGAGAATCGCGGTCTACGAGGACATTACCGGCGGGATGGTGGCGGAGAGGTTCCAGATTGCCGATCCGGACCGCTTTGTCGAAGGGGTCATCGCCGGCGGTTCCGATTCCGCCCGGCGGCTGATGGAAGCGGCGGGCGCCGATGGATCGGTGACGGATCCGGAGCTTCGGACCCAAGAGCTGGCTCGGGCCCTCCGTACGGTCTGCCGCGCCGACCTGGGCTTAGCCGTGCACGGGATTCCGGACCCGGAGGATCGGAGCCGGAACCTGGCGAAGGGCCAATCGTTCTTCTGTGTCACCGACGGGCGGGGCCTGAAGACTCGCCGTTTCGGCATGGCCGGCCGGGGGCGGCCGGACCGGACCCGCACGAGCCTCTACGCACTGGACCTGGTGCGGATGTTCCTTCTCCGCGGCGACAGGAGCGGGGGTTTTTAACCGGAACTTCACTGCCCCTCAAGTCCTAACAAATCATTGAAATAGCGCCGGTTACGGCTCTCCAGGCTCAGTCTGCAAATGGATAGTTGTTTCCATGTAAATACTCGGTGTAATTGTCAGTATTATCCTGTATCATGTGAATGTCCGTGCTCATTATTGTTTCCATGTAAGAGGTCCTCCCATGTCCTACCACGTCGATGTCATCCCCAACCGCAACAGCCCCCCAGCCATCCTCTTCCGCCATGCCAAACGCGAGGGCAAACGCATCCGCCGCACCACCCTCGCCAACCTCTCCAAGCTTCCCCCGGAGATCGTCGACGGCATCCGCGCCCTGCTCAAGGGCGGCCAAGTCTTCCACCCCCTGGACGACACCTTCTCCATTCGCCGCGCCCTGCCCCACGGCCATGTCGCCGCTCTCCTCGGCCTCGCCCGCCAACTCGGGCTGCCCCGCCTTCTGCACCGCAACCGCAGCCGCAACCGCGACCTCGCCCTGGCCGCCATCCTCGCCCGCGTGCTGGATCCCGCTTCCAAGCTCGCCACTGCCCGGAACCTGTCTCCCCAGACCGCCACCACCAGCCTCGGCCCGCTCCTCGGTCTCGGTCCGGTCCACGGCAACGAGATGCTCGCGATGCTCGACTGGTTGGTTCGCCGCCAGGTCTGGATCGAGAAGAGCTTGGCGCGACGCCACCTGGAGGGCCGCACCCTGTTGCTTTACGACGTTTCCTCCAGCTATCTCGAGGGTCGCTGCTGTCCTCTGGCCGCGTTCGGCCACAACCGGGACGGCAAGAAAGGCAAGCTCCAGATCGTCTTCGGTCTACTGTGCGCTGAGGACGGCTGCCCGCTGGCCGTGGAGGTCTTCTCCGGCAACACGGGGGATCCGAAGACGGTGGCGGCGCAGGTCAAGAAGATCCAGGGGCGCTTCGGCATCGAGTCCATCGCCCTGGTCGGGGACCGGGGCATGCTCACTTCGGCGCGGCTGCGCGAGGACCTCTCGCCGGCCGGTCTGGCCTGGATCTCGGCCTTGAAAACCGACGCCATCCGCAAACTGATGCGGCCGTTCAAATCGGGCTCCGAAGGGGATCAACCGGCTCCGTTGCGGCCGGGCGAGTTGGTTCCGGACCGGGTTGCGGAGATCCTCAGCCCGGAATTTCCCGGAGAACGCCTGCTGGTCTGCCTCAATCCCCGCTTGCGCGAGGACCGCACCCGCAAGCGGGAGGAACTGTTGAGCGCGACCGAGAAGATCCTGCAGACCATCGCCAAGTCCGTGCGCTCCCCGAGATCGCGGTTGCGAGGCCAGGAGGCCATCAACCGCCGGGTGGGCCGGGACGTGAACCGCAAGAAGGTCGCCAAACACTTCCGGATCGAGGTGACCGATGACGATATCCGCTGGTCCAGACGCCAGGAGAAGATCGACGCGGAGGCCCAACTGGACGGCATCTACATCGTTCGCACCAGCCTGGGGACCTCCGAGATCGGGGCCGAGGAAGCGGTGGAGGCGTACAAGAGTCTCTCCCGGGTGGAACGGGCGTTTCGCTCGCTCAAGACGGCGCAGCTGGCCCTGCGCCCCGTGTACGTCTACAGCGAGGCCCATGTGCGCGGACACGTCTTTCTGTGTTTGCTGGCGTATTACCTGGAGTGGCACCTGCGGCGAGCCCTGGCGCCGCTGCTGTTCGAGGAGGAGGATCGGGCCGGGGCGCGAGCGCTGCGGAAATCTCCGGTGGAAAAAGCGCAGGTGTCCGAGCGCACGAAAGCCAAAGCCGCACGCAAACAGACCACTGACGGGCTCCCGGTGCAAAGCCTCCGGACGCTGCTGGCGAATCTCGGCACGGTCACCCTGAACCAGGTGACCCTGCCGAACGCCCCGGAGCATCCGTTTGCGATGTTCGCCAAGCCGACGCCTCTGCAGGCGAAGGCCTTCAACCTGCTCGGCGTCGATCCGACCCGATTTGTTGCCAGTAAATGGCCAGGTTGATTTTGTTTATCTTACTGATATGGATACAGTTAGACTAGCTTCCCTAAGTGAAGTTCCGTTTAACCCCCGAATTCAGGGGGGGGTAGGGGGACGGATTCGCCACTCCGCGTAGCGTCTTGCATGTGGGCGAAAGGAAGACAAGGCGACTGGAAAGTCGCCCGTCCAAAGGGGGACAAGGATGTCCCCCTTCCTACCGGAAAGAAAGAAGGGGACAAGGATGTCCCCCCTCCTGTCAACTCTCGAACCACTCGACGGGGATGATGGACAGCTTGTTGTCGCAGAAGAAGAAGGTGGGGTGTCCCTGGTACCACTCGTAGTAGAGGAGATAGACGTTCTCGCCGTAGATTCGCACCGAGTGGTAGGCCCAGCAGCGTCCCTCCACCTCCTCGATGGTCTTGGCGTACCGGAAGCTGTTCCCCTCGTCCTCGCTGACGGCGAAGGCCAGGGGCCGGCGTTCGGTCCATTTCGCCTCGGCTCCCTTGGGATTGTTGTTGTAGATCATCGCCAGGCGCCCTGAGGGCAGCCGGAAGAGAGTCTGGGGCGAGGTGGGAGCGACGATTTCCCGGATCGGCTCCGGGTCGCTCCAGGTCACTCCCGAATCGCTCGAGAAACACTTGTAGGGATGGTTGAGCTTGGTCCGGTTCACCATCAGGATCCGGCCGTCGGTCAGCTCCACCAGTCCCGGTTCCTGGAGCGTGATCTGCCAGTACTCGCGGCCTGGGTAGTCCTCGCGGCGTAGCGTGCAGGACTCTCCCCGGGTCCAGGTCTTTCCCCCGTCGTCCGAGTAGTGCGCCAGGGCCGACTGCTTCTCCCAGCCCAGTTCCTTTCCCGGGTCCAGGGCGACGGCCGAGGGAACCAGGATCCGGCCGCTGGAGAGCTGCAGGACCCGGGCGTTGTTGGTCACGTAGTAATGGTCCCGGTCCGAGAGCCGGGCGGGCCTCGAGAAGTGGACGCCGTCCTTCGAAACCCGGGTGTGGATGCTGCTGCGGATCTTCCGGTGGAAGGCCTTGTTCTCCGGCTCCGTCTCTTCCTTGCCCATGTAGAAGAGTCGGATCTCCTCCGAGCCGGAGAGGCGCAGGAGGCTGGCGCTCATGAGGTTCGAGTTGGCGGCGTGCTCCGGCTCGCCCAGGGAGGCCACCGGGTGGATCGGTCCCCAGGTGTGGCCCATGTCCTCCGAAAAGCGGCCTACGATCTGGGATCTGGCATGGTCGCTGGCTCCCGAGAAACGGGACCAGACGGCCAGCAGGCGTCCGTCGGAAAGTTGAACCAGGTCCCCTTCCGAGTGACGCGGGAAGGTCTCGTTGGACCGGCCCAGGATGAGTTCCAGCCCGGGAGCGCCCGACTCCCGCTCCCGCACGCGGATTCGTTCGGAACCGGATTCCTGCGGTCCTCCGCCCGAGGCGCATGAGAGCAGCGGCGGGAGCGAGGCGAGAGCGGCTCCGCCACCCAGATTCGCCAGCGCCCGGCGGCGGGAAATTTTCAGCGGGGATGAAGCAGCGGCTGTTGGTGTCGCTCGGCGCATCACCGAGCGCCCCGTTCCTTGGAGAGGGTCCGGTAGTACTCCTCGACGCGATCACGAAACACGGGGGGGACCTCCTCTTCCTGGAACAGCCAGACGAGGTTCTCCTCTTCCCGGTCCAGGGCCCGGTTGATCTCCAGTTCCAGTTGTTGGAAGCCGTGGACGATCTTGGACTTGAGCCGCGCGATCTCCTCCGGGTCGGAAAAGATCCGTTCCAGGGCCAGTTCGCGCATCTCCCGGGAAAGGGCCGCAGCGTCCCTCCCCAGGGAATGCTCCTCCCGAAGCAGGCGGGATATGGATTCGGCCTCCTGGAGGCGCTCCTGCCACTCCCGTCTCAGTTGGCGCGGGTCGATGCCGGAGAGGTTGGCGCGGCTACCGGCCTGCCGGGAGTCGCCCGGCTTGCCCTGGGGCCGGAACCCTGAATCTCCTTCACCCTCAGATCCCTCCCGGCCCGACAACTCGCCGGCGCCTTCGCCGGAACCTTCTTGGCCCTCCGACCCTTCAGTTCCCTTGGCGCCGGACTGGGAGAGGCGGCGGCGCAAAGACTCCAGTCCTTCCACCAACTCGGCGATCTCCTCCCCGGCCCGCTTCAGACTCTCCTCGGCGCCGGGCGGCCCCTTCTGGCCCAGGGCCTTGGCCGCCTCGTCGATGTTCTCCACGAGTTCCTGCAGCCCCTGGGTCACCCCTTCCTCACGGTCCCGAGCCAGGTCGACCCAGCCTCGGGACAGCAATTCGGAGCCCTCCTGCATCTTTTCGGAAATCCTGTCGTCCCGGATCTTGTTCCCGGCCTGCTTCAATTGGCGCGACGCCTGCGGCTCCTGCGACGCGGTCCGCTTGGCGGTCTGGTGCAGTTCCCCTTCCACCCGGGAAAGTTCCTGTTGAAGCTCACCCTTCTCGCGGAGCAGGCCTCGAATCTGGTTGATGGTCTCCCGGTCCACCTTCCCCTGATTCAGCCGTTTCTCGACTCCATCCATCCCCTCCAGCGTCCCTTCCTGCTGGTGCAGCATGCGCCGGGAGTCCTGGGACAACTGCCGGATCTTCTCCGAGATCTGCTCCTGCCGGGCCTTTTCCAGCGCCACCTGGGCTTCCTTCATACGCTCGAGGGCGCGCTCGGCGAGCATGCGCTGCCGTTCCCCCGTCTGGCCGTTTCCGCCCTGGCCCAGGTCGCGGGCCGCCTCCCGGAGGCGGTTGCTGACCCGGGACAGCTCCCGCTGCTCCTCCTGCCGGGAGAGACGTTCCAGTTGGCGGGTCAAGCGCTCGATCTCCTCCCGGAGTTGCTGGGCCGTGAGCCGGTCGGCGCCGGACCCGCGGCCGGCCATGCGCCGCGAGCGCTCCACCGCCTGCTCCTGGCGCCGCGCCAACTCCTTCAGCTTCTCCAGGGCCTCGTCCAACTGCTGTTCCTGACGGAACTGCTGGTTCTGGCGAATGGTCTCGTACTGGTTCTTGGTCCGGTCCAATTCCAGGTCCACCAGGTCGGCCAGTTCCTCCGAAGTGGCGCCGCCGGCTCCCTGCGACTCGCCGAAGGAGACCTGGATCTCCTTGAACAGGGACTCGGCGCTGAGCAACTGGCGAAACGCCTTCTGCTCGTGGGGCAGGGCCTGCTCCGGTTTCAGCTCGTTGAGCCGCTCGTGGGCCGGCTCCATGTGGGTCATGGCCTCGTTCAGCCGTTCCCTCATCTTGCCGAAGCGCTCGTCGGACGCGGCCGCCTGGCGGCGCTCGAGCCGTTCCGCGATCACCTGGACCTCCTCCCGGAGGCGCTGCTGCACCAGGGCCGCCGTCTGGCTCTGCTCCTTGAACTCCTCCGCCGGCGTCGACGACCGGTCCTTCTGCAGCTTGAAGGTGGCGATGATGATCTGTTTCTGGCGCTTGGACAGTTCCAGCTCCTGGGAGCCGCCCCCGGGAAGGCCGATGCCGCCGGTCTGGGACTGGTAGTACTCCCGGTCGTACGGCTGGACCTCCAGGAAGAAGATGTCCGTGTCCGAATGGGAGACGGCGTCCGAGGCGCGGGCGTGATAGGAGACGAAATCCCCCGGCACCAGGTCGTGCTCCTCCATGAAGAAGGTGTGGCCGACGGTGAAGGTGCCGGCTCCGGCCACCGGCGTCAGCTCGACGGCCTGCTCCGCGTCGCCGTTGACCGAGTACCGGAGCGCCAAGCTCCGGATCCCGTGATCGTCGCCGGCCTGGAGCTCCATGAAGACCTCTTCGATGTTGCTCACCCGCCGGTCCCGTCCGGGCTGCTTGAAGACGATCCGGGGGGGCTGGTCCTCCACCGCCAGGATCACGTACTCGTTGGTCCCGGGGTTCCACACCTCCTCCTGGTTCTGGAGGTGGATGCGGTAGTAGTCGCTGCGTTCGATCTTGAAGGAACCCCGGTATCCACCGGAACCGTCCGCCTCGAGCCCGATGGCGCCGCCCTCCTCCAGCTTCAGGAGCGCTCCCCGGATGGGCTGATCGCTCTCGATGCGAAAATGGGCGGTGGTCCCCACCAGGGCCTCGATGTCTCCCTCGTCCTTCTGCACGGCCGGCTCGAGATGCGTGTACTTGGGAAAGACGAGCCGGACCTCGAGGGAACTGACCCGGGGAATCTCCGAGACCTCGAGCGTGTAGGTCTCGGACCGGATCCCGTCCGCTTCCACGAAATACTCCATGGGATCGCGGACGTCGAAGAAGAGGAAAACGAACCCTCCCGACTCCGGGTCGGGCCGCATCCGGACCTCCTCCCACGAGGGGTCCTCCCCATAACGGACGAGAAGGCCTACCCGCCGGCTCTCGAAACCGGTCAGCACGGCGCGGATCTCCACATCGGCGTGCTTGGCGACGGTGGCGCTGCCGGGCGTGACCTGAATCGAGTAGAGGGGGAGCGCGCCGTCGGCGGTCCAGCCGAGCAAGAGGCGGTCCAGACTGTAGCGGTAGGCTTCGGGCCCGCCGAAGAAGAGGTAGCCGAAGAGGAGCACCGAGACCGCCCCCGTCAGCAGGGAGATCAGGCTGCCCCGGGGATCGTAGAAGCGGGGCTGCGAGACGCGGAACAGCTTCCGCCGCACGTCCCGCTCCAACAGGCGCCTCAGTTCGGGATCGGCCGGCGCCTGCCCCTCCCGGATCTCCACGACGGTGGAGAGGGCCTGCTCCAGTTGGGGGTTCCGTTCTTCCAGGAAACGGGCCAGACGCCCGGGCGAGTAACGGCGCAGCAGCGGGACCAGTAGTCCGCCTGCCAGCAGGAGTGCCAGAAGCGCTCCGCCCAGCAGGCGAGCCCAGAACAGGGCCGGTTCGGAGAAATTGTGCTGAGCCAGGACGTAGCTGAAGAGGACCGAAGCCAGGATGGCGGCCAGGAGCACGGCGGCGAGGCCTCTGAGCAGCCGCTCACCCAGGAGCTTCCGCCTCACCGTTGCGATGATTTCCAGCATGATTGGACTCAGGTCCGCTCTGGGCGGAACCTTCACCGCGGCCGGGTGCGGCCGGCGACCACCGACTCGGCCGCCAGAACCACGACGGCGGCCAGCAGGAACAGCCACCAGAGAGGCTCCCTCGCGTCTGCCTCGGCGACGCTTTCGGAAACGCCTTCACCGGGGGCCGGGTTTGCCGCCTGGAAACGGTCCAGCAGCATGGCCACGGGAAGAGGCTGGATATCGGACTCGCTCGGATCGGGGTTGACCGCCACCCAGTCCGTCTTCTTGTCCTTTCTTATTTCATAGTGGCCCGGCAACTGCAAATCTATGGCGCCGGGCGACGGCTGGTCCAGATCCACGACTCTCCGGCCTTGCGGGTCCAGCACGTTCCATCGCGCTCCGCTCCCGGATTCGGCCTCGGACGGTTTCTCCCGGAAGACCAGCGACTGATCGACTCGCAGGGCCGCTTCCCGTGGCCGGACCCCGCTCATGTGATGCACGAGGCTCTGCCAGAAGGGCAGGAACGCCGGACGCAACGGAAAATCGGACCAGACCCGGTCCAGGGGATAGGCCAGGACCAGGACTCTTCCGGCGCCGGCCTGTCCCTCCACCAGCGCCGGAGCGCCCTCGTCGAAATGCGCCACCACCCGGGAATCCTCTCTCGGCTCGAGTCTCCAATGTCCGTAGAAACGAACCGACGCCAGGGCCGTCCGCTGGAGGTCCTGGAAGACGGCGAAGGCGGGGTGGCTCCAGTCCACCTGGGTGATGGAGGTGAAGGCCCGGCCGCGGCCCCGGACGAACCGGGGCTCGGCCAACCGGGCCGGGAAGAATTCGGAGCGATTGTACGCGCGGCCGTCGACCCGCTTGCCGGGGGCCACGATGAGGCCTCCTCCCGCCTCCACGTAGCGGCGCAGCCGGTCGGAGCGGGGAGGCGTCCTCAGGTCGTCCAGAATGATCAGAGGAACCAGTTCCGGATCCAGGTTCCCCGCTTCGCGCGGGTCCGGGTACTCGGTCACGAAGGGCAGGTTGCGGCCCGCCCCCAGGGCGTTTCTCAGATAGACGGAGCCGGCCCCCCGATCCGAGAGGACCCGGATACGTCCGGGGGTGGTCCGCTCCACGACGAAATGGAAGGCGTTGTCCGTTTCCATGGCGTCCTCGACGGCCAGCACCAGCCGACCGCGGAAGATTCCCTCCTTGAGCTCGAAGGGCCGGAAAGTGACGGGCGCCGAACCTTCCTGGTCCATCTCGAAGGACTGCCGGTCCAGCATCCGGCCCTCGACGAAGAGTTGCAGTTCACCTTGAGCGGGTCCCGGAGGCGACGAGCGAAGCTGCACCCGGATCGGCTGCGGATACTCCTCGGAGTAGACGATCCGCTGCAGGTCCGCTTCCTGGATGAAAACGTTGGCGGACGGCTCCCCTACCTCCTCCACCTCCAGGTGCACGCCGCCGTCCAGCGACCATTCCACGTCCCGGGGCATGGCCGTCTGCTGGAGGTCGGTGATCAGGTAGATTTCGCGGCGTCCCGGCACCTCCTCATCGAACTGTTGGGCGGCCGCCCGCAGTCCCTCCAGGTACGACGTGCTCTCGAACGAGGGCTCCGCCCGGTCCTCCAGGATCTGAAGCAGCCTTCCGGAGCGGGACTCCCACGCCGAGAGGACGGCCGGCTTGGCGGCGAACAGGATCAGGCAGGCCTGGTCGGTTCCCTGCAGGGACTCGATCTTGGCGCGGGCCTTCTCCAGGGCCCTCTCCCAGACTCCGGGCCGGGCCATGCTCATGGAGTTGTCCAACAGCACCACCAGCGACCGGGAGACCTGCCCGCTGACGGCCCCGAACCACGCCAGATGGGTCACGGGCGAGGCGAAGGCCGCCACCAGCAGGAGCAGGCCGAGGCAGCGCAGAAAGAGGAGCAGGAGGTAGTGAAGCTTGCGGCGCCGGTATTCCTGGATGGGGACCCGGCGCAGGAACATGAGGGAGGGGAAGAGCATGCGGTTTCTCTGGTCGCGGCGAACCAGGTGGAGCAGGATGGGGCCGGCCACCGCAAGCGCGCCAAGAAAAAAGAGGGGGGTCAGGAACTGCATGGTCTCCCGTGTTCAGAAGCTTCGCCACCAGCCCGCGGGCAGGCCGTTCGTCTCGCAGGGACGACCCTTGTGGCCGCCCTCCCCGGGATGGCAACCCGCATCAATCGGTCGTTCCGGGGTTCCTTCCTGCAGCGCCGAAAGAGGGCGCCCACAAGGGGTGCCCCTACCCATGGAACGAGGAGGAAGAATGGGGGAAATTGAACGTAGCAGAAGAACGGGGGACAGGAATGTCCCCCCTCCCAGGCCCGCTCCTGCCGCCATCAGTATTTCCTCCGGCGGGCCACGAGATAGGAGCGGAGCGCCCGGTCCAGGGGCTCCCGGGTGTTCAGCAACTGGTAGTCGATGAAGATGTCGCGGCACTCGCGCCGAAGCTCCCGGATGTGGTTCTCCAGCAGGTCCAGATAGGCCTTCCGGGAGTCGCCGGGCACGTAGGGGAGATGCTCGCCCGTCTCCAGGTCTTCCAGGGTTCTCACGGCCTCCAAGGGCAGTTCCAACTCCACCGGGTCCAGGACGTGGAACAGGACCACGTCGTTCCCCCGGTGGTGCAGGTAGTGGAGCGCCCGGGAAAGTGAGGCGGCGTCCTGGTAGAAGTCGCTGATCAGCACCACCATGCTCCGCTTGCGGATGAAGCGGGAGATCTGTCCCAGCGACTCGGTGATCTGGCTTCGCCCGCCCGGCTGGAGCCGCTCCAGGAGGTGGAGAATGGACAGGAAGTGCCGGTATTGGGCCCGCGGCGGCACCGTCTCCAGGACATCCGAATCGAATACGGCCAACCCGGTGGCGTCGTTCTGGCGGACGGACAAGTAGGCCAGGGAAGCCGCCAGGAAGCGTCCGTAGTCCAGCTTGGACAGGCCGTCGCCGGCGAATGACATGCTCCGGCTGCCGTCCAGGATGATGTGCAGTTGGGTGTTGGTGTCCCCTTCGTACTTCTTGACGTAGAAGCGGTCGGTCCTCCCGTAGACCTTCCAGTCCACGGTCCGGATGTCGTCTCCCGGCGCATACTGCCGGTACTCGGCGAAATCGAGGCTGAACCCGTGGTAGGGCGAACGGTGCATGCCCAGGATGAACCCTTCCACCACGGTCTTCGCCACCAACTGCAGATTGCCGAGTTTGGCCAGCAGGGCCGGGTCGATGAATCGGGATTGCATGTTCTTGAGCTGGATTCCTCAGCGGGTCACAGTCCCGAGGCGGGCGGAGGAACCGCCTCCAGGAGGCGCTCGACGATCTGGTCGGGGGTCACGTTTTCCGATTCGGCATGGAAGTTGATCAGGATCCGGTGGCGGAAGACCGAGAGGGCCAGCTCCCGGACGTCCTCGTAGGAGACGTGATAGCGGCCCTTCATCAGGGCCCGTGCCCTCCCTCCCAGAATCAGGTACTGGGAAGCCCTGAGGCTGGCGCCGTAGCTGACCCAGTCTCGAACGAAGCCGGGCGCCAGTTCGTCCCCGGGACGGGTGCTGCGGACCAGTTGGACCGCGTAGCGGCTGACCGATTCCGACGCCGGGACTTTGCGCACCAACTGCTGAAAACGGAGGATTTCCTCTCCCGTGACGGCCTGCCGGACCTCCTCCTGCCCCTCTCCGGTGGTCTGGAGAACCACTTGGATCTCCTCTTCCTCGTCAAGATAGCCGATGTGGATGTTGAACATGAAGCGGTCCAACTGGGCCTCCGGAAGCGGGTACGTCCCCTCCAGCTCGATGGGGTTCTGGGTCGCCAGCACGAAGAACGGCAGGTCCAGTTCGTGGGTGATGCCCCGGATCGTGACCCGCCGTTCCTGCATGGCTTCCAACAGCGCCGCCTGGGTCTTGGGAGGCGTCCGGTTGATCTCGTCGGCCAGGAGGATGTTGGTGAATACCGGCCCCGGCACAAATTGCAGCACCCGCTTCCCGGTGGCGCGGTCCTCCTCGATGATCTCGGTTCCGGTGATGTCCGAAGGCATGAGGTCGGGGGTGAACTGGATGCGGCTGAAGGAGAGTCCCAGGGTCCTGGCGATGCTTCGCACCAGCAGGGTCTTGGCCAGCCCCGGCAGGCCGGTGATGAGGGAGTGCCCTCCCACGTAGAGGGAGATGAGCACCTCTTCGATCACCTGGTCCTGTCCCACGATGGCCTTGCGCAGCTCCGTCAGGATGCGGGCCTGCGAATCGCGCATGGAATCGATCAATTCGGCGGTGGAAGCCTCCGTTGTGCGGTCCGGTTCTTGCATGTTCGGTCCTCTGCCGTCCCGCACTCAGTGCGTGAGGGCGTATACGAAATAGTTGATTCCGAATCTGTAGGCCTCGTTCGAAGCGCTGATGGGGACCAGCGAATCGTCGGACCATTCCCAGTAGTCTCCGATGTCGTTGTTGAAATTGGCCACGGCCAGGAGCCGCCCGTCCTCGTCCGACAGGCCGTAGAAGCGGGGCTTCCCCGGGACGTTGTAGGGCGGCACCATGTCCAGGCTGTCGATGTCGTAGAAACAGTGGAACACGGGATGATCCGTCGTCAGCTCCTCGAAGCCGCGCTCCGGATAGACCTGCTGCATGCAGGTCGTAAAGTTGTGCCATTCACCAGCGCCGCGGAAATCGTCGAAGACGATGAAGCCTCCGCGCAGCAGGTATTCGCGGAGATTGGCCGCCTCCTCGGCGGTGATGTTCCAGTAGCCCGGCTCGCTCACGTACAGGGCAGGGTAGTTCATGATGCGCGGGTCGTTCAGGTCCAGCACCAGGTAGGACTCGGGCGTGGTCTCGATTCCCGTCAGCTCCATGAAGATCTTCAGGAAGTTCTGCTCGGCACGGGGGTAGTCGTGCATCCAGGGGGGGACCCATCGTCCCCGTCCACCGCCCCAACTCGAAACGAATCCGTTGTACCGGATGCGCACGAACTGAAAGAGGGTGGAATCGTTGGGCTCCGGGTCCGCGGAGACTTCCGGGCCGGTGCCCGGGAGCAGCGGCGCGGCCAAAAGCAGAGCCCACGAAACGTATCGCTTCATCTTCGCACCAGCTCCAGCAGGAACTTCTGGGCGTCCCGGTAGCCGGGGGCGATCTCCAGGGCCAGCAGCACCTGGCGGCGGGCCTGAGCGGTGTCGCCGGACAGGTCCAGGGCGCGGGCCAACTGGTAGTGCGCGTCCGCCGAATCCAGCGGCGACAACTCCAGGAGAACGCGGTACTCCGCCGCCGCTTCCGGTCCCCGTCCCAGTTCCAGGTAAAGACTGCCCAGCAACCGGTGAACCTCCGGATTCAGAGTATCGGCGTAGAGGACCTGTTCCAACACGCCGGCCGCCCGCTCGTCCTGATCCTCGGCGGCCAGCAGGCGGGCCAGCTCGAGGCCGTTTTCCGCAAGTTGCGGAGCCGCCCCGTACCACCGGTCCAGGATTCGGATCAGCTCGGAGGTGTCGCCGCTCCTCCGGTGAATCCGGGTCAGTACCGCGTAGGGGCTCTCCGCGGTGGCGAAGTCGGGAAAGGTTTGAATCGCCTGTTCCAGGAAGGGCACGGCCTCGCCGCTCCTGCCGGCCTCGTCCAGAGTCTCGCCCAGGGCCAGGTTCAGAAAGAAATTCTCCTTGTCCTGGTCCGCCGCCTCCAGCAGAGACTTCAGATATTCGTCCCGGGACTGGCTCCTGGCCCGTCCCCTCAGAACCGCCGGAGGCTGAAGGCGTTGGACCAGCGGTTTCAGTGTCAGTTCCAACTCTTGCAGAAATTCCCGGTCGAAGTCGGCCGGGGACATCCCCAACGCATCCTGGAAGGACTCCTCCAGGTCGAGGCCCCGCGCAAAGCCCTCCACCAGCGCCCGCACCTTTTCGGTCCCGTGGCGGTCCTCCAGATACCGCGCCACCAATCCGGCCTGAAGATAGCTGATCTGGAGGTGCTCGCGAGTCCGGGGACTCTCGAATCCCTTGTTCAGGTCCTTCACGGGCGCGATCTCCCCCCGTTCGTAGGCTCTCACCAGGGAAGGACTCAAGCCGTCGCCCCATCCGGGTCCTGCGGCGCGCTCCTCCATCATGGAGATCCCTTCGGTGAGCCAGCGGGGCACCCGGTCGCGGCTCAGCGAGAGGATGACCACGTGGGCCATCTCGTGCCACAGCGTCGATCCCCAGTGATAGCTTCCCTTGGGGCGCGCAGAGGGGGAGTCCATGGCCAGGATGCGGCCGAACGTGGCTCCGAATGCCCCCAGTCCCGGGAGGCCCAGCGCACGAACGGCGAAGTCTTCGTGGTCCGGGTAGAACTCGACCAGGAACTTGTGGCCGACACGGTGCCGGTACTTTTCCTCCAGGAAGGCAATGCTCCGGTCCAGAAGCCTCCGAACGTAGGGCTCCAGGGCCCCGGCCTCTTTCCGGTGCAGCCGGAGCCAATACCGGGGCGTCTCCTTGCGGACGAACCGGTCGAAGCTGTCCACCAGGCGCAACGTGTTGACGGTGGAGACGTTGTAGGGGTCGTTCTCGTAGGCCCGCTCCAGGACCTGCTTGCCCTCCTCCTCCCGGGCCATCCGCAACAGGTTGACGCCCAGGGAGGCGAGGGCCGGCCATTCCCTGGGATTTCTTCGCACCGCCTCCCGGTAGTAGCCGATGGCGTCGTCCATGCGGCGGCGGAGGGCGGTGAAATCTCCCATGATCCGGTAGAGATTCCCGTTGCGGGGGTTGATCTCCAGGAGGTTTTTCAGGCGTTCCTCGTAGAGCTCGTTGTGCTCCCGGAAATGGAGCTGGACGCACTCGAGCTCCAGCAGGGGGACGTAGTTGGGATTCCGGTCCAGTCCCCGTTCAACCCAGTCTTCGGCTTTCTCCCAGTCGCCGGCCTCCATGGCCAGCAGCCCCTTGAGGACGTGCGCGTCCAGGTTCCCCGGGTTCTCCTTGAGGACGTGCTCCAACGCCATGTCCACCCCGGCCATCTGTTGGGCCCTGAGGGACCGGGCCACTCCAAGCCGGGCGTCGTCCGTATTCCAGCGGGACCATCCGTCCGGCTGAGGAGCCTTGAGAGCATCCCGGAAAATGGCTTCGGCCTCGGCTCCGTTGTGCTTCTCCAGATACAGGTTGCCCCAGTCCACGTAGACCCAGAGGGGCGCCCCGGGTCCCCGGGCCGCCTCCAGGTAGAGTTGGTTGGCCCGTTTCCACTGCTCCATTTGCCGGGCCGCGTAGGCGGCTTCCGCGATTTCCGCGGGGGATTGAAGAGAACCTGATTGGTAGAGGCCAAGCAGGTGTCCGGCGAGGCGCCGGATACCCGCTTCGTCTCCGCCGCGCGCCGCCAACTCCAGCTTGAGGCGCAGGACATGGGGGTTCCGGTCTCCGGCGGTGGAGAGCCGCTCCCGGGCGGCCGGGTACGATCCCGCCGCCATCAGCTCCAGAATCTCTTTCAGCGCGGCGGGGGACTCCTGCCGGAATCCGGCCGCCGCCATCAATGCGACCAGGAGAAGGACTCGAGACCGGCTCCGAACTCCGGTCATGGCTGGACTTCCTCCGCGCCGGCCTCTGCCGCAGTCTCCTCGTTGGCGGCCAGCTCCACCATCAACGCTTCCAGCCTCCGGTAGTATTCTCCTTCGGTGAGTTCTCCCTTGCGCAGCTTGAGTTCGTCGATCTGCCCCTGGATCCGGGACCGGGTCTCGGCTCGGCTCCGTTCCTCCGGCGGCTCGGCGGACGCGCTCGCCGGGTCCAGGTAGCAGACGGCCGCCAGCAATCCGGTTCCCTGCCGAACCTCTGCCTCGGGATCGCCGTCCTCCTTGGCCAATTGAAAACGGGCCGAGTCGTCCAGGATGGCGTGCTCGGTCTGGATTCGGCCCGCTTCCTCGAACCAGGCGCTCACCTTTCGGCGGCTGTACAGAAAGGCCTCCAGCAGCGAAACGCGATTGTTCTTGTCCCGGTCGGCGTCCGGCGATGCCGGGGCTTCGGCGAAGAAACGGGGAAACAGGGGAGGTTGCCGCTCCCGCTCCCGCGTGGCGGCCACCACCACTCGATTGACGCCTCTCAGAGCCGGGACCAGGGCGCCGGCCGAGCTGGTCCCCGCAACGACTACGGCTCGGGGGCCGTCCAGTCCCTCCAGGAGCCGCCCCAGGTCCTGGTCCGTGAGGTCGGGACCCTTGATGTTGAACTTGTACCGCCGCCCGTCGTAGTTGCCGTGTCCGACGAGAATCAGCCACCACTCGCCGTCGGCAGAGAGCTTTTCCGCCTCCTCCCGGGCGGTCCGCAGGATCTCATCCCGGGTCCGGACGCTCCCGTCGATGCGCAGCACCCGGGACCGGTCGCCCTGAAACGCCTCCTCCATGCGGGTGGCCCATGCGGCGAAACTGGCCCCGTATTCCGGCATCCCGGCGAGTCCCGTGATGATGAGGCTGACGCGGTCGAGACTCTCTCCCCGGACCGGAGAGGAGCAGAGCATGATCAGCCCGAGAAACGCAATGAGTCGGGAGGAGAATGGGCGTTGCGAACGGAGGCGTCTCCGCCGGGAGGGGGGGCTTTCCTGTCCCGTCGTCCCCGAAAAGAGTGGGGGTAGGAAAACCCCCACTCCCATTCCCGTCGATCTGGCCAAGGCCGTCATATCCCTCCCAGACGCCGCCACATCACCCATTCCGTCATCAGCAGAGCCGACAGAAGGAGGAAGTTTGCGGGCATGTCCCACAATTCCAGAGTCTGGGGAACGGACGTCCGGGATTCGACGTAGGAGACCTCCTCCGGGAGATTCCCCACGTCATCCAGACTGTAATGGTGGCCTCCCGTCTCCCGGGCCAGCCAATTCAGGAACTCGACCTTTCGGTTGGCGTCGTGAAACTCCCGGAGGCCGGATTGCGCCAGGAAGTAGGCGTCGCCGGCGCCATAGGAGACCGGGTCCGCGCCGCGGACCCCCTCCGCCTCCAACCGGACCTGGTGGAGCCCCTCTTCCTCGGGACGGGTCACCCCTTCATAGATGCCGCCTTCGCGGGGGCTCCAGTCCAACTCGATTCCGGTTTCACTGCCCGATGGAGAGACCAGGGTCGCCGCCAGACGGGCTGATTGGACCGGGTTGAACGTGGGATCGTAAACCTGAGCCTGGATCTTGACCTCCTCGCCCTGCGAATAGACCTCCCGTTCCGTTTCCACTTCCACGGGATCCTTGGCCGCGTTCACGAGCCAGCGCAGGACCTGTTGCCAGAAGTTCTGGTGCGACCGGTCCTCATGCTCCTGGAGCATCTGCCAGCGCCAACTGCTGCCGGTAAGGAAGACCATGGCCAAGCCCCGCCCGTAGCGCTGAAAGACCATCAACGGAACGTCCGTCCCATTCTGGGAATCCTGCAGGCGGGCCAGGACGGTGGCGCCCGGCTTGAGCTCTCCCACCCGATTCCAATCCTTGAGGTCGGGCATCTCTTCCCACTGCCGGCGGTTGACCGCTTCTCCGGCGCCCAATTGCAGGGCGGGATGCCGGAGTCCCTGGGGAGTCAACCGGACCCGGGCGGATCCCCGCCGGTAGAGGGTGGCGGATGGCGCCCGGTCTCCGTCCGGCAACATCCAGACCGGCAGGAACTCCTCCACCGGCGTGTTCTGGTATTCCCCGGCGGAAAAGGAGGAACTGCCTCCCAACATGAG
Source organism: Acidobacteriota bacterium (assembly GCA_965116695.1). Taxonomy (GTDB): domain Bacteria; phylum Acidobacteriota; class UBA6911; order RPQK01; family JAJDTT01; genus JAJDTT01. Next base: position 2,736,160 of record OZ220706.1, on the reverse strand, counting down.
GAACCCGCCGCCCCTCTTGTCCACGAACTCCCGGAGCATCTCCATTTGAGGGTAGGTGAAGAAGGAGGATTCCACGCTCCCCACCACCAGGGCCCGGTACGAGAACAGTTCCTCCCGGGTCGAAGGGAAGCCGGCCGCCAGAGTGCTCTCCTCCTCGATGCCCTGCCGGTAGTACTTGTTGATGGCGGTTCGCAACAGGCTCTCCAGCCGGAGGTGCCGGTCGCCCGAGACCGCGCTCCGGATGAACTTGTATTCCCAGCGGGGACGCCCTTCCACGTACAGAATGCGGTTCTCCAGATCCCGGACGTGAAGCACCGCCGACCGTTCGTTGTTCTCCTGAAGGGGCTCATCGTCGAGTGGCCGGATCCGAAAGCGGTAGATTCGAATGCCTCGGCTACGCGGCGTGAGGGGGACTTCCACCAGGGCCGTCTGCGAGAACGGCAGCTTCACTTCCTGGTCCTGAATCAGCGAGTTCCCCTCCCAGACCTCCAGGCGGGTCTCACGTCCCTGGAAGCCGTTGACCCGGAGCGTGACCCGGGCGATGGTCCGGGTCTCGGGAACCAGGATCCGCGGAAGGCTCACCTGGGTCAGCTCCAGGTCGGGCTCCAGCACACGGGGCCCCACGCCCACGGTATGCACCGGAATTCTTCGCGCCTGAAGATCGGCCAGGATCTCCTTGAAGCCGCCGATGCCGTTGTCCGCGCCGTCGCTGAAAAGGACGATTCCACCCAGGGCCTCGTGCCGGGTGCGGGTCAGAACGTCCCGCAGGGCGCCCGCGATGTCGGTGCGGCTCCCGCGCCAGTCCAGCCCGGCGTCCTCCCGCAGCAGGCGGGATTCGGCGTCGAATCCCATGCGGAGCAACCGAAATCGATCATCCAGGCCTCGGCGCAACGGGCTGCCGGCCTCCAGCAGCGCCCGAACCGGCTCGCCCCGCGCCGCCTCTTCGTCGGCAATGCCCATGCTCAATGAGTTGTCGACCAGCAGAGCCAGCACGTTCTCCCGCGGCGCCAGCGTGGAAAGGACCAGGCTGGGCCGCATCAGCAGTAACATGATGCCCAGGAGAAAAGCCGCTCTGGCGGCCGGCAGGATCCACGCTCGAGGGGCGGCCCGGCCCAACCATCCCCGGTAGGGCAGCCACGCGGCGAGCAGAGCGGCGCAAACCAGGACCGCCAACAGCCACGCCTCCAGGCGCCACTGCAGGAGGAACTCTCCCTCCCTGAAGTGGAAGGGCCGGTATTTGAAGAGAAGGGTGAAAATCTGTTCCATGGGGCCGCGGCCCGCCTCCTCCGGCGGATGCCATCGCGGACGAAATCCGATGGCTCGCACTCAGTCTACTACGCCTGACTTGCCGCCCAACACATTTTGACTTTTGGCAAGAAGCTAACCTAGAATGAAGCTGTTAATCCATCTGGGCGATCTCGACGGGTCTTTTGTTCGGCTCTTCCGGCTTCAGTCTTGAACGTGTCGTCCTTTGGACGGCTTGGAACGTAGCGGTCCCCACACCGCGATCGCGGAGGCGCTCATGGAATTCAAGGTCGGAGAGAAAGTTGTCTATCCGAATCAGGGAGTCGGGGTGATCCAGAAGGTGATGGAGACTCGGATCGCCGGGCAACAGGCGGAATTCTACATGTTGAAGCTCACCTCCAACAATTCAACGGTAATGGTCCCCACCGCCAACGCTCTCCACGTCGGGCTTCGAAAGCTCTGCACGGTGGAGCAGTTGGACGAGCTGTTCCAGATTCTGAGAAACGAGATCGGCAAGCCGGAGTCCGATTGGAAGAGCCGCTACAAGGAAAACGTCAACAAGATGAAGTCGGGCTCCATCTTCCAAGTGGCCGAGGTGCTCAAGAATCTCTACTGCCTCAACCTGCAGAAGACCCTCTCGTTCCGCGAGAAAAAGATGTTCGATCGCGCCCGCCAACTCGTGGTCTCGGAGATTGCCACGGTGCAGGACGAGCCGGACGAGCAGATCGCGGAGGATGTGGAGAAGATGCTCTCCTCGGCTTGCGAAGGAGACAACTCCAGCCTTCCCTCCTGAAACGCTGGGAGGGGACAGTCTTGTCCCCCCCTCTTCATTATCGATTATCGGCCCGAAATCGCCGGCCGGGAGGTCTGCGTTCGCAGAGTCCCTCATCATTCCAACCTGGACTCGGCATCGGAATCGCTGCCGGTTGTCCGCGGCGCGCTCAACCCCCGGCGCCTCCGTCGGGTCAAGGATTTCATCGACTGCAATCTCGGCAACAACCTGACCATCGAGACGCTCGAGAACGAGGCGTGCCTGAGCCCTTTCCATTTCGCTCGCGCCTTCAAGGCTGCGACCGGAATGGCGCCGCTGCCCTTTTGGGCCGATGGTTCCGGGTGAAGCGTTCAGACGGAGATCCGCTCGACGAGATTGCGGGAGACGCGCCGCCGCCGGGTCGTGAAACCGGGTGGTGCGGGGATAGGCGTGGCCAGCCGGAAACTGGACGTCCCGCCGGCGTCGTGGCGATGGCAGTCAACAGGGGCCCGCGCCGGGGCGTTTCCCTCTCTCAGCGGGTTCTCGTACGATCTGCTGACGCGCGGCGGCCTGGCCCGATCAGCGTCTGCCGGCAGCGCGATCGCTGCCCGCCCGCAGGTCGAGCACCACCAGCATTGGCCAGCCCACGTAGCGTTCGGCTCGGGGGTAGCGCGCGGCGAACCGGGCGTCCGGAGCGTACTCCCCCACACCGCGAAGGGCGAATCCCGCGCCGACTGCCGCCATGATGATCTCTCCGATCCGATGGGAAAGGCTCCCCGGCATGACGATCTCGCCGGAGACGGGGTCGGTAAAGCGCGCCTGGCTCCCGCGCAGGAACATTGCGGGGTGCATCGCGGATACGACGGCGCGGCCGTCCGGGCGCAGGACCCGATGGGCCTCGGCCAGGAATGCGTGGAGATCACGGAGGTGCTCGAGGACGAGTCCGCTCACCACCGCATCGAACGATGTGTCCCCGAAGGGCAGCGGCTCGTGCAGGTCGTGGGTGACGAAGCGGACATCGCCGGTAGCGACCCTCTTCCGGGCCTGCTCCAGCATCCCTGCCGAGAAATCGACCGCCGTGATCCGCGCGCCCGCCTCGACGAGCCACGCGGTGTGCCGGCCGGTTCCGCATCCGAGGTCCAGCACTTCCCGCCCCCTCGGGTCGCCGAGCGCTTCGCGGACGCGTGGCTCCTCCAGCGCCAGCAGCGGGTTGGCATCGTGGTCGTAGACCGCCGACCACCGATCGTAGCCCTCCCGCACGCCGGCGAGCGGGTCATGGCCGCCGGTCATTCCGCACGACCTCCGGATTTGAATTCATCCGTAGAGCCAAAACTCTTGCGGTGTGTTGTCCTTAGGGACCAGCCGCAAGGGAGGCCAACGTCTCATCCGCGGCTTGCAGCGTCTTGCTGACATCCGTATCGGCGTGGGCAGCCGAGACGAAATTGGCTTCGAACTGGGAAGGCGCCGTGTAGATTCCGCGGTCCAGCATCCCTTGGAAAAAGGCGGCGAAACGTTCCAGGTCGCACGCCTTGGCCTCGGCGAATCCGGTGACCGGTCCTTCGCGGTGAAAGGGCGTGAACATGGAGCCGCAACGTTGGACCTGTAGCGGAACCGAATGCCGGGCGGCCGCTTCTCTCAATCCCCGGCACAGGTCGGACGCCCTCTCCTCCATGGCTTCGTAGGGGCGGTCCCGTTCCAGGATCTCCAGCGTCTTCAGGCCGGCGGCCACGGCAATGGGATTCCCGGATAGAGTCCCGGCCTGGTAGACGGAGCCCTGGGGAGCCATCATTTCCATGATCTCCTTGCGCCCGCCGTAGGCGCCGATGGGCAGTCCGCCTCCCACCACCTTGCCCAGGCAGGTCATGGGAGCCGTCACCGAGAATCGTTCCTGAGCCCCGCCCAACGCCAGCCGGAACCCCGTGATCACTTCATCGAAGATGACCACTGCGCCGTGAGCCTCGCCCAGTTCCAACACGCCCTGGAGGAATCCTTCATGGGGAAGCAGCACCCCCATGTTGGCGGGCACCGGCTCCAGGATGACGGCCGCGATCTGATCCGGGTAGGCGCCGAAAGCGGCTTCCAACCGGTCGAGATCGTTGAAGGGAACGGTCAGCGTCTCCCGGGCATAGCCTTGGGGGACGCCGGGGCTGTCCGCCAACCCCAGGGTCAGGACTCCCGATCCGGCCTGGACCAGCAGGCCGTCGGAGTGGCCGTGGTAGCAGCCGTCGAATTTCACCACCAGGGAACGGCCGGTGTAGGCGCGGGCCAGCCGCAAGGCGGTCATGGTGGCCTCGGTGCCCGAATTGACCAGCCTCACCTTCTCGATGGAGGGAAACAGGCCGCAGATCTTCTCGGCCAGCAGCACCTCTCCCTCGGTGGGCGCTCCGTAGCTGGTCCCCCGCTGCGCCGCTTCGGTCACCGCCTGGACGACTTCGGGCCGGGCATGCCCCAGGATCAGGGGACCCCAGGATCCCAGGTAGTCCACGTAACGGTTGCCGTCCATGTCCACCACCTGCGAACCGTTCCCCGACCGCAGGAAGGGAGGGCTTCCTCCCACCGCCTTGAAGGCCCGCACCGGACTGTTGACGCCGCCCGGCATGACCTGCCGGGCCCGATCCATCAAGGCAGTGCTCTCGGCGTTGGCCTGGAGTTTGCCCGTTTCCGACGAGTCGTTCCGGTTGTTCAAGGAATTCCCCCTGGTTTGTCCTATTCGTTCCAGTCGCCGCGCCGAATCCTGTCGGCCACCTCGCACGCGAAATAGGTCAGAATGATGTCGGCTCCCGCACGCCGGATCGAAAGCAACGTTTCCCTCACGGCCTGGTCCCGATTCAGCCAACCCTGGGCGAAGGCCGCGCAGAGCGCGCTGTATTCTCCGCTCACCTGGTAGGCGGCCACCGGAACTTCCGACATCCGGCGGACCCGGTGGATGATGTCCAGGTAGGGCAGAGCCGGTTTCACCATCACCATGTCGGCCCCTTCCTCCAGATCCAGACGGACCTCCCGGAGGGCCTCGCGGGCATTGGACGGGTCCATCTGGTAGCTCTTCCGGTCGCCGAAACTGGGGGCCGACTCGGCTGCTTCCCGAAATGGCCCGTAGTAGGCGGAGGCGTATTTGGCTGCGTACGAGAGGATCGCCGTCTCCTGGAAACCTTCCGAGTCGAGGGAACTGCGGATGGCCGCCACCCTGCCGTCCATCATGTCCGACGGGGCCACCACGTGGGCGCCTGCCCGGGCGTAGGCCAGGGCCTCCCGGGAGAGCAGTTCGAGCGTGCCGTCGTTGTCGACGCGGGGAGGATCGTCCAGCAGGCGGCCGCAGTGCCCATGGTCGGTGTACTCGCAAAGGCAGACGTCCGCGATAAGCAGCAGGTCCTGCACTTGCTCCCCGGCTGCGCGGAGAGCCCGGCAGATGAGTCCGTCCAACGCGTATCCTGGCGTTCCCAGAGCGTCCTTCTCCGCAGGATCCGGAATTCCGAAGAGCATCACTCCGGCGATCTCCAGCTCCTGAACCCGTTCCAGCTCTTCGACCAGAAGGTCCACGGAGTACCGGAACTGGCCCGGCATGGACGGGATCTCCTCCCGGACACCCTGTCCCTCACGCACGAACATGGGATAGATCAATTGTCCCGGCTCGAGGCGGGTCTCCCGGACCATGCGGCGCAATCGGGGACTGGTTCGCAGACGGCGGGGGCGGATGGCGAGTGTCATGGGGAGATCCGACGTCAATCCGGCTGCGGCCGGTTAGTTGGCATGGCGGTGGAGGGACTCGAACCCCCGACTCGGCGGATATGAGCCGCCTGCTCTGACCACTGAGCTACACCGCCAACGGCGATCGAATATAACCGAACGGACGGCGCTACATCAACGCGGCAGCGGCCGTCGAGTCGGCACTCCAGCAGTCCGTGGAAGAAGTCGCGCGTGCACCGAGACCGGGGCTGCGCCCGCCGGACAAGGCGCTCTGAGGGAGCATACCGGGAGTATGTGACCGAGGAGCAACGCAGTCCGCCGGGATGCAGACCCGGTCGAATGCCGTGACGACTTTTTCCACGGGCTGCCAGGTCCGGCTCAGACGGCGGCCGCCGCCGCGATGGGGGTTTCTGCCCGGGATTCGTACCACTCCCGGAAGACCATGAGGTTGGGGCGCATCACCGTAGCGATCTGGGCGCTCCCCAGGAAGACGTCCTGGCTCTTGTAGCCATTCCCGGTGATTCCCACCACCACCGATTCGTCGGGCCGGATCCGGTTCTGGCGGACAAGCTTCATGGTGACGGCCAGGGTGGTCCCGCCTGCAGGCTCGGTGAAGATGCCCTCGGTCTCGGCCAGCAGGCGGATGGCGGCCAGGATTTCCTCATCTTCGGCCATCTCGCCCCAGCCGCCCGACTGGCGAACGTCCTGCAGCACGTAGGGGCCGTCGGCCGGGTCGCCGATGGCGATGGCCTTGGCCACCGTGTTCGGTTTCTCGGGGTTGATGTAGTCGAGTCCCTGGTGGAGGGCCCGGATCACCGGAGCGCAACCGGCCGCCTGGGCGCAGTGGATCTTGGTGTGGCCGTCGGCCCAACCCAGGTGCACCACCTCTTCGAGAGCCTTGGTGACGCGGGGAAGCAGGGTTCCTCCAGCCGTGGGAAGGACCAGGTGGTCGGGAAGCCGCCAGCCCAACTGTTCCACGATCTCGAACCCCATGGTTTTGGCCCCTTCGGTGTAGTAGGGCCTGAGGTTGACGTTGACGAATCCCCAGCCGTAGTGGTCGCCGATTTCGGCGCAGAGCCGGTTCACATCGTCGTAGTTGCCCTCCAGGCCCACCAGTTCGGGCCCATGGATGAGCGAGCCGAGGATCTTGCTCGGTTCCGTCGTCTTGGGAATGAAGATGAGGCAGGGAAGGCCGGTCCGGGCGCAGTGGGCCGCCACCGAGTTGCCGAGATTGCCCGTGGAGGCGCAGGAGAAGACCTCGTATCCCAACTCCCTTCCCCGGCTCAGGGCGATGGAGACGACCCGGTCCTTGTAGGAGAAGCTGGGATGATTGACCGAATCGTCCTTGAGGTAGAGCTCCTTCAGGCCCAGCCGGCGGGCCAGCCGGTCCGCCCGGATCAGAGGAGTGAAGCCGGAGTGGAACCCGGTCACCGGCGCTCCATCCAAGGGAAGCAGCTCCCGGTAGCGCCATAGATTCGGGGGCCGGGCCGCGATCTTGGCGGGATTCAGATCGGCCCGGATCTTCTCGTAGTCGTAGAGGACCTCCAGCGGGCCGAAGCACTCGAGACAGATGAAGCTCCGATCCGCGGGGTAGCGATGGCCGCACTCCTTGCAGCGCAGGCCCGTCAAGTAACTCATCCTGCTTCCCTTTCCCTTGTTCCGGCAGGACGGAGGGCCAAACAACAAAAAAGCCCTTTCCCGCTGAGAAAGGGCTCCCACGCAACCGGGCTTATCTTTCAGACAAGCGGGCGAACCCGTCTGCGGGAATTGGCACCGTACCATTCAAGGGCCGGTTGCCGTGACATCCTAGGGCCCGATCCCTCCGTCACTCTGGATAAGGAACAAGAAATGGGATAATAGGTCGGCGTCCACGTTTTTGTCAAGAGCGTCGTTTTATTGGGTAGGAGGAAACCTCCTCTGCCGGCTCTTCTTGATTCCGGCCGCAGCCGTCTTCGAGCAACGCGATGGACCTCTTCGTATCGGCAGTCAAGGACACCGTCAAACGGTTTTCATTGCTGAAGCCGGGTGATTCGGTGCTGTGCTCGGTTTCGGGCGGGCCCGACTCGGTGGCGCTGCTTCGGGTCCTCAATGAACTGAGCCGGGAGTGGACACTGTCGCTGTCGGCCCTCCACGTGAACCACGGCCTTCGAGGCGCCGAGTCCGACGCGGACGCAAGCTTCGTCGGAACGCTCTGCCGGCAGTTGGAGGTCCCGCTCCACGTCCGGTCGCAGCGGTTGAAGGCGGGGCCGGGGATGAATCTGCAGGATCTGGCCCGAAGGGTCCGCTACCGATTCCTCTCCGAGACGGCGTCGGCCGCCGGGTCCGTGGTGGCCACCGGGCACAACCTGCAGGATCAGGGCGAGACCCTTCTTTTGAAGTTGGCGCGCGGCGCCGGTCCCACGGGTTTGTCGGGGATCTTCCCGGCGCGGGAAATTTTTCCTCACGGACGCGAGGAGAGTCCGGTTCGCATGGTCCGCCCGTTGCTGGAGAGGGACCGGGACGAGATTTTGGGGTTTCTCGAACGCCGGGGACAGCCCTACCGGGACGATTCCAGCAACCGGAATCTCCGCTACGATCGCAACTGGGTCCGCCACCACTTGATTCCCGACTTGCGCAGCCGCCTGAATCCGGCCCTGATTCCAACCCTGGGACGGACCGCCCGGCTCTTCCAGGAGGTGGCGGAGTTCCTGGAAGACGAGGGGCGCAAGGCCTTCCGGTCGTGCCGGGAGACGCCGTCCAACCGCTCCGGCGAGGTCAGGCTGAGGGTCGCGGCGCTTCTCGATCTGGCGCCGGCCCTCAGGAAGGAGGTGGTCCGGCGCGCGGTGAGAGCCTGCAAGGGAGATCTCCGGGACCTGGACCTGGAGCACGTCGACCGGGTTCTGGGCCTGGTCTCCGGCCGAAGCGGGAGGCGGATTCACCTGCCGGGAGAAGTGGAGGCCGGACTCGAATTCGGCCACTTGAGACTGGCAAGGAGGGTTCCGCCGTTCCGGTTCAGCCACCGGCTTCCGGTTCCCGGGGAGGTGGCCATTCCGGAAACGGGACGGCACGTGGTCTGCCGCCGGACGACGGTGCCCGCCGGAGATTCGGGCCGGAATCTGCTTCGTTTTCCAGGGTCCAGCCTGACGGTGCGAAACCGCCTGGCCGGGGACCGGTATCCGGGTCCGGGCGGGAAGAAGCTCAAGCGGCTCTTCCTGCAGCACCGCATCCCCAGGAGCGTCCGGGATACCCTGGTGGTGGCGGAGGACGAGGGACGCCTGCTCTGGGTGGAGGGTCTTCCCGCGGACCCCCGGGTCCGAGCCCGTCCGGGCGAAAGGGATGCGGTCCTGATCAACGTACTTGACGGTCCTCATGCCGGGTCGAGGGAACCCGGCGTGAGTCGGCATCGTGTATAGAGGAGCGCCGCGGGAACGGTGCGGACCATGTTGAAAGAATTGGCGGGCGTGTTCAGACTCAGGGCATTCCCCTATAATGAAAGAGTGGCTGACAAAGGGGCCTGCGCGGCAGAAATCAATCTGCCGCGCCGACTCCCAATTGCGCCTCGGGAGGTCCGGTCTTGAACACTACCGCAAGGAGCATCTTTCTCTGGGTGGTCGTCATCGTGGCGGTGGTCGCTCTCTGGCAGTTTCTGAGCCAGGTCAAGAGCGGCAACGTGGACCAGCTCAACTATTCGGAGTTCATCCAGACCCTCGCCGACGGCAAGATTGAAGAGATCGCCATGACCGGCAACAAGGTCGAGGGTGAGTACCATTCCACCGGGTCCGACAAACTCCGATCCTTCCGCGTCATCATCCCCAAGGGGTCGGAAGAGACCATCGCCAACCAACTGGACGCGAAAGGGGTCGTGGTCGAGGTCAACGAGAGCGAGCAGAGTTCGTGGATCTACGTGATCCTGACCTCCTGGTTCCCCATCATCCTTTTTCTCGCCTTCTGGATCTTCCTCATGCGGCAGATGCAGAGCGGCGGAAACAAGGCCCTGTCTTTCGGCAAGAGCCGCGCCCGTCTCTCCACCAGCCAACAGAAGAAGGTGACCTTCAAGGACGTGGCGGGCGTGGAAGAGGCCAAGGAAGAACTTCAGGAGATCATCGACTTTCTCAAGGAGCCTCAGAAGTTCCAGAAATTGGGAGGGCGAATTCCCAAGGGCGTGCTCCTGATGGGACCTCCCGGAACCGGCAAGACGCTGCTGGCTCGGGCCATCGCCGGTGAAGCCAATGTGCCCTTCTTCAGCATCAGCGGTTCCGATTTCGTCGAAATGTTCGTGGGCGTGGGGGCCAGCCGGGTCCGGGACCTCTTCGAGCAGGGAAAGAAGAACGCCCCCTGCATCATCTTCGTCGACGAGATCGACGCCGTCGGCCGCCACCGCGGCGCCGGGCTGGGCGGCGGACACGACGAACGGGAGCAGACCCTGAACCAGCTGCTGGTGGAGATGGACGGGTTCGAGTCCAACGAAGGCGTCATCCTGATCGCTGCCACCAACCGGCCGGACGTGCTGGACCCGGCCCTGCTGCGTCCGGGAAGGTTCGACCGGCAGGTGGTGGTCACGCTGCCCGACATCAAGGGCCGCGACGCAATTCTCAAGGTCCATATCCGTAAGACACCGCTGGCCGAGGACGTGGACCTCTCGGTGCTGGCCCGGGGAACCCCCGGGTTTTCGGGCGCCCAGTTGGCCAACCTGGTCAACGAGGCCGCCCTCAACGCGGCGCGGTACGACCGCAAGGCCGTCAGCATGGAGGACTTCGAGCAAGCCAAGGACAAGGTGCTCATGGGCAAGGAGCGCAAGTCCGTGATCATGAATGCGAAGGAGAAGCGGAGCACCGCCTACCACGAGGCCGGGCACGCTCTTGTGGCGTACAAGCTCCCCGACTCCGATCCACTGCACAAGGTCACCATCATTCCTCGCGGACGCGCCCTGGGCGTCACCATGCAATTGCCCGAGGAGGACAAGTACAACTACACCAGGGAATACATGGAATCCTCCATCACCATTCTCATGGGCGGACGGGTGGCGGAGCAGATCTTCCTGGAGAGTTGCACCACCGGGGCATCGAACGACCTGGAGCGATCCACCGACCTGGCCCGCAAGATGGTGTGCGAGTGGGGCATGAGCGAGGCCATGGGCCCGCTCACATACGGCAAGAAGGAAGAGCAGATCTTCCTGGGCCGGGAGATCGCCCAGCATCAGGACTACAGCGAGCAGACCGCCGTCAAGATAGACAAGGAGGTCGAACGTCTGGTCCTGCGCAGCTATGCCAGGGCCAAGGAGATCCTGGAGACCAATCGGACACCGTTGATTCGGCTGGCGGAGGCTTTGTTGGAGTTCGAGACTCTGGATGGCGAGGAAGTCGAAGCCGTCATCAAGGGCGAGAAGATCCGCCTTCCCGAGCAGAAGCCTGCATCTCCCACCCCGGTTGAGGCGGAGGAATCTGCCGAACCGCAGGAGAAGGCGGCTTCGGCCCTGCCTCCCCTGGTGAAACCTGAAGAGCGTCCGGCGCCAGCCTGACTCCTTCCAACCGCTCCCGGTATCGCGAGGTTGCCGGCCCGAGGAGCGCCGCTTCTATTCTCCCGGCGGCACCGGCGCCAGCCCCGTTTTACTGGTATGCGTGAAAATCGGCTAAATCGCGCAATTGGAGACGGCCGGAAATCATTCATCCTGAGAGCCCGGGGCAGGAGTCTGGAGTTGGGTCTTCTCACCCGGACCATGGCGGTGATCAACGTCACCCCCGACTCCTTCTCCGACGGCGGCAAGTTCCTCGATCCCATCCGAGCCGTGGACCGTTGCCTGGAGATGGCGGCCAAGGGCGCCGACATTCTGGACATCGGCGGTGAGTCCACCCGCCCGGGCGTGTCGCCGGTTTCGGCCGCCCGGGAGTTGGACCGTATTCTGCCGGTGCTGGAGGGACTTCGGGGCCGCACATCCTGTCTCGTTTCCGTCGACACCTACAAGTCGCAGGTGGCGCGGGCGGCCCTGGACGCGGGCGCCCATATCGTCAACAACGTCGGCGCGCTGGAGTTGGACCCTGGTGTGGCGGAGGTTGCGGGAAAGGCCGGGGCCGCCATCGTGCTCATGCACATGCGGGGAACTCCGCGCACCATGCAGACCCTGCCTCCCAGCCGGGACATTCTGAAGGAGGTCGAGCAGAGTCTGGCCCGGGCGGTGGACCTTGCCGTCAGCCGCGGAATCGCTCGTGATAGAATCGTTGTCGATCCCGGAATCGGGTTTGGCAAGACAGTAGAAGACAACCTCAAGATCCTGAATCGTTTGCCGCGGCTGCACCGGCTCCGGTTGCCGATTCTGGTGGGTACGTCCCGAAAGAGCTTTCTCGGCAAGATTCTCGACATCCCGGTGCAGGAGAGACTGCTGGCCACGGCCGCTTCGGTCGTGATGGCGGTGGCCGGGGGAGCCCACATCGTGAGGGTCCACGATCTCGATGACATGGTCCACGCGCTCCGAATAGCCGATTCGATTCTGGGCGAAAGGAGAATCAACTGACGTGGACGCGTTCTCCGGTCTTTTCGATCTGGGTGTCCGGGATCTTCTCGACATTCTGGTGGTGGCCGTCCTCATCTACTACATCCTGCTTCTGTTCAAGGGCACCCGCGGCTTGCAGATCACGTTGGGAGTCATGGGACTTCTGGTCGTCTACTATCTGGCCCGGATGCTGGAGCTCCAGATGTTGGAGACCCTGTTCTCCAACTTCTTCATCAACTTCATCCTGGCCGCAGTCATCATCTATCAGAGGGAGCTTCGCCGGGGGCTGGCGGCGCTGGGCCGGGGACGGTTCTTCCTTCCCCTGTTCACCTCGTCCGAGCCGGGCAACCTGCAGGGACTGGTCGCCGCGGCGACCCACATGTCCCGGGAAAAAACCGGGGCATTGATCGTCTTGGAGCGGGAAATCGGCCTCCGCAACTACATCGAGACGGGAATCAAGCTGGACGCCCTGCTCGGAAATGATTTGTTGTTGAGCATCTTCAGACCGGGCTGTCCACTCCACGACGGGGCCGTGATCATTCAGGTTGACCGCATCGCCGCCGCAGGTTGCTACCTTCCCCTGACCACCAGTCCGGATCTGGGCCGCCGACTGGGAAGCCGCCACCGGTCCGGTCTCGGAATTTCGGAGGAGACCGATGCCATTTCCATCATCGTTTCCGAGGAGACCGGCCGGATCTCGATTGCGTTCCAGGGCAACCTGATCCAGGACCTTGAGGGTCCGAAGCTGTTGGCGCTGCTGCGGGAATTGATGGGGACCCGCCGCCGGCCATCGGCTCAAGCGGCCCAGAGGAGTCCCAAGCCCGCATGATTCGTCCCAGCCAGTGGTTCCTGAACAATCCCGGCCTGAAATTGGTCTCTCTGGGCCTTTCATTCCTGCTCTGGAATCTGTTGGGGGGCAAGGACGAGGTCATTCGGGTTGTGACGGTCCCGGTCCAGTTCGTCAACCTGGCGCCGGACCTGGCCATCTCCACCGACTACCAGCGGCAGGTGGAGGTGACCATCCGTTCGCGGCGCCGAATCGCCGTCGAGGAAGCGCGTGGCCTGTCCGCCGAAATCGATCTCCAAACCATGGTGGCGGGGAACGTCCAGATCTCTCTGAACGAACGCAACATCAGCAACCGCCCGCTCGGTGTGGAGGTATTGAGCATTGCGCCCAACCCGCTCCAATTGGAGTTGGAACAGATCCAACACAAGACGGTGGAGGTTCGGCCGCGCCTCGAGGGCGAGCCGGCGGAAGGGTACGAGCTGGTCGAGGTCCTGACGTCGCCCGAGAACGTTCCGATTTCGGGTCTGGAGGCGGAATTGGCCAAGGTTTCCTCCATTTCGACCGAACCGGTGGACATCTCCGGCCGTTCCTCGGGGTTCGACGCGGAGGTCGACCTGGAGTCCCCGAGTCCGAGCCTCAGGCTCGATAGTGGTTCACCCGTGGTCCTGCAGCTCCTGATCGAGGAAAAAAGGCGTGAGCTGACGCTGACGGGCATCCCCGTGGAATTGGACCCGCCGAGAGACGGGACCAGTCTCCGGACCCGCTCGTTGAAACTGGTCGTTTCGCTGCCCATCTCCTTCGAAGGCGAGGTCACCAGCAAGGATTTTCGGGCCCGGGTGTCGGCGGACGACCTCCAGCCCAGCCGGCAGTCGTACGAGGTGCTTCCCGAGATCGAGTCGGTTTCCGGGCAGGAAGACCTGGAGGACGTCTACCGGGTGGAATCGACGGAACCGGAACAGGTCAGGGTCCGGGTCAGGCGATAACCCGCGGTTCCCAACGCGGGCTCCTGCGAATGTCCACTCTCTTCGGGACCGACGGAATTCGAGGCGTGGCGGGCGAGCCTCCGCTGGACCCCGCGACCATCTTTCGAATCGGGCGGTGCCTCGCCCTCCAGGGGTGCGGGTCGGTGGTGGTGGGGCGGGACACTCGGGAAAGCGGCCCCTGGATGGAAGAGGCCTTGAGCCGCGGTCTCTCGGCCGTCGGCGCCCGCGTGACCTCCGCCGGAGTGTTGCCGACTCCCGCCGTCTCCGTGCTCTGCCGGGATTCGGAATTCGACGCCGGCGTCGTCGTCTCGGCCTCTCACAACGTCTACAGCGACAACGGTCTGAAATTCTTCACGGAGCGGGGGCGGAAGCTGTCGCGGCGCCGCGAGCTGTCGCTTGAATCGCTGATCGCGGCTGACGATGCAACGTCCCCCGCGCCGCCGCCTCTCCGTTCGAGTCCGCCGGCGTTGATCCGGACCGATCCCGGCTGTCTCGGGAGGTACTCCAGGTTTCTGCGGTCGGCCCTGGACGTTAGGAGTCTGGAGCCCCTGAATCTGGTTCTCGACTGCGCTTCCGGAGCCGCCTCCCAGGTGGCGCCCCAGATCTTCAGCAGCCTCGGGGCTCGCGTCACCGTCATCGATGCCCCGCCCGACGGCCGGAACATCAACCGGGACTGCGGGGCGGTCCATCCCCGGCGGATGGCACGAGCCGTGAGGGAAACCAGGGCCGACTTCGGCGCCGCCTTCGACGGAGACGCCGACCGCGCCATCCTGGCCGATCACCGCGGACGGATCCTGACCGGGGATCACATCCTCTATGTCCTGGCCCGGCATCTGCTGGAACAAAACCGCCTGCCCACCCGCCGGGTGGTCGCCACCGTCATGTCCAACCTGGGACTCGAGGCCGCCCTGGCCGCCCTGGATGTGAGCCTGGTCCGGACCCAGGTCGGAGACAGAAACGTCCTGGAATCCATGGTGGAGGGAGGAGACGCTCTGGGTGGGGAGCCTTCGGGTCACGTCATTCTCGGAGAGCACTCCCTGGCGGGAGACGGTATCCTGACCACCCTGAAGATGGCTCAGGTGCTGCTTCAGGACGGCCGTTCGCTGGCCCGGTTGAGCGCCGGGCTGCGCCTCCGCCCGCAGGTCCTGCGAAGCGTCAGGGTGGGCAGGCGGAGACCGGGTCTCCTGGACGACAGGAAGATCCGGGACCGCATCGAGTCCGTTCAGGAGTCCTTGCAGGGCAGGGGCCGGGTCCTGGTGCGCTGCTCCGGGACCGAACCGGTGGTCAGGATCATGGCTGAAGGAGAGGATCGGGAGCATCTGGAAGAATGCGTGGAAGGAATCGCCGCTCAGATTCGGAGCTCCCTGAAACGGCCGGCGGCAACGTCCGGCGCCAGAGGGCGGGAGCGGTCTTGAGTCCGGATTCGTCTCCGCAACCATCCGCGGCGGCGTCGAGCCCGCGGTTTCCCGCGGCTTCACGGCTGTTCGAGACCCTGGCTGAGAAGGCTCTCCGCAACCGGCGTCTCGACGGTCTCCATGGAGCCGAGTCGGCCCTGGTTCTGGCGGCCATCTATCGAAGAGATCCCGGCGCCTATCTCTGGTTGGGCCGGAGCAATCGGGATCTGGAGACGATGGCGGCCAATCTTCGGCTGTTCCTGCCCCGGGAGTCTCGGAATCGGGTCCTGGTTCTTCCCGGGTCCGAAGCGGACCCCTATCGCGGGCTGTCTCCCCACCCCGAGATCGCGGCGGCTCGATCCGTCGCTCTCTGGAAGATACTCCGCTGGAACCAGGGATTGTTCCTGACGACGCTGACCGCCTTGACGCCGCGGCTTCCTTCCCCCCAGACTTTCATGAGCCAGTGTCTCGACCTGGAGGTGGGAAGGTTCTTTCCGCCGGATCACCTGACGCGAACCCTGGACCAGGTGGGCTACGTCCGGGAAGAACCGGTCGGCACAGTAGGGGAATACTCCGTGCGGGGCGGCATCGTCGATGTCTTCCCGCCGTCGAGTCCGGCTCCCGTCCGCATCGAATTTTTCGGAGACGAGATCGAATCGATTCGCGAATTCGATCCGAATTCACAGCGGTCGGTGGCGCTGGTGCCCGGTTGCCGCGTGGTCCCCATGAGAGAGCTGGCCGTCACGGCCCGCGACATCTCCCGATGGCACCGTGAAGCTCCGGATCAGTGGTCGGAAGTTCGATTCGCGCAGGCCCTGGACGAAAGGCTCCAGTTCACGGCCAACGGCGAACTCTTCAACGGGTTCGAAGCGTTGTTTCCCCTCGTGGTGCCGACCCGTCATCATCTGCTGGATTTCGTCCGGGCGGAAGGGGGGCCCTCCCCGACGCTGGTCCTCAC
Source organism: Acidobacteriota bacterium (assembly GCA_965116695.1). GTDB lineage: Bacteria > Acidobacteriota > UBA6911 > RPQK01 > JAJDTT01 > JAJDTT01. The sequence continues at coordinate 2,719,892 of OZ220706.1, read as the reverse complement.
CGATTGGGATGAACTCCGGGATGAGCACACGGAGATTCGGGAACGGTGGGAGGAGAGCTATCGGGAACGGACGGAAGACGGAGACCTCGCCCTGCCGCCGGACCGGCTCTACTGGTCCGAGGAGGAGGTGGAGAGTTGGACGAAGAAATGCCCGTCCTTCTACCTGAGCCGGCTTTTTCAAGGCCGGGGAGCGGTTGAACGTTTCGATTTCCGGTCCGAACGGCAGTACTCGGGTCAGCTTCGCGGGTTGTTTGCCGACCTGGAGAAGTGGACCAGGCGGGAACGGGTCGTCTTCGTGATGAAGACGCCGGGGATGGTCGACCGATTGGTCGACATCTTTCGCGAGTACGACATCCACCTGCATCGTGCTTCCGGGTTCGCCAGCGCCCTGGATCACGGGACCGCCGTCATCCAGGGACGGCTGTCGCAAGGGTTCCACTCGCCCGGCCTGGGTCTGCACCTGTTGGGCGAGGAGAACCTCTTTGCCGAGAGCCTGCGCCCGCCCGCGCCTCCCCGGACAAAACCGGACCCCGCCGCCGCCTTTCTCTCCGACTTCCGGGATCTGAAGTCCGGCGACTACGTGGTTCACATCGATCATGGAGTCGGGCTCTTCCAGGGACTCCGGTCGCTGGGTGTCGGCGGCGACACCCGGGAGTTCCTGGTGGTCGGCTTCCGGGGGGACGACAAGCTGTACGTCCCGGCGGACCGGCTGGACGAGATCCAGAAATACCGCAGTTCCGGCGAGTCCCGGCCGCGGTTGGATCGGCTGGGCGGCGCCTCGTGGGACAAGACCAAGAAGCGGATCAAGAAGTCCATGCGCAGCATGGCCCAGGATCTGCTCAAGTTGTACGCCCGGCGGGAGGTGGCCCGGGGGCATGTCTTCCCGGAGGATGACGCCCTGGTCAGGGAGTTCGAGGCGGCTTTCCCGTACCAGGAGACCCCCGATCAGGCCGCCGCCATCGAGGCCGTCAAGAAGGACATGATGGCGCCGCGTCCCATGGATCGCCTGATCTGCGGAGACGTGGGATACGGCAAGACCGAGGTGGCCATGAGAGCCGCCTTCCGGGCGGTCAACGACAGCAAGCAGGTGGCCGTTCTCACCCCCACGACGGTCCTGGCGCTGCAGCACTACACCACCTTTCGCGAGCGCTTCAAAGGGTTTCCCGTCTCCATGGAGATGATCAGCCGCCTTCGCAACCGCAGCCAGCAACGGGAGATCCTCGAGAACGTGGAATCGGGAAAGACCGACATTCTCATCGGCACCCACCGGCTCCTCTCGCGGGACGTCCGGTTCCGGGACCTGGGGCTCATCGTGGTGGACGAGGAACAACGGTTCGGAGTCGCCCAAAAGGAACGGCTCAAGAGCCTGAAGACCCGGGTGGACGTGCTCAATCTGTCGGCAACGCCGATTCCCCGCACCCTGAGCATGTCGCTGACAGGCGTCCGCGATCTCTCCATCATCGAGACGCCTCCCAAGGACCGCTTGGCCATTCAGACCGCCGTGGTCAGGTTCAGCCGGTCGCTGATTCGCACCGCCATCGACCTGGAGTTGAAGCGCCAGGGACAGATCTTCATGGTCCACAACTCGGTGGAGACCATCTACAGCATGGCGCGCATGGTCCAGGAGACGGTGCCCGAAGCTCGCGTCGCGGTAGGACACGGCCAGATGAGGGAGAACCAGTTGGAGAAGGTCATGCTGGATTTCCTGGACTATCGCTACGACGTGCTGGTCGCCACCACCATTATCGAAAACGGTCTGGACATCCCGCGGGCCAATACCCTCCTGGTGAACCGGGCGCACCGGTTCGGACTCGCCCAGCTCTACCAGCTCAGGGGCCGGGTGGGCCGCTCCAATCGCAGGGCCTACGCCTATCTGCTCATTCCCTCGGAGGAAACTCTGAGCACCGACGCCGCCAAACGCCTGGCGGCAATTCGGGAATTCAGCGATCTGGGTTCCGGATTCCGCATCGCCGCCATGGATCTGGAGATCCGCGGATCGGGCAATCTCCTGGGGCAGGAACAACATGGGCACATCAATGCCGTCGGTTTCGAGCTCTACCTGAAGCTGCTGCAGGAGGCGGTCCGGGAGTTGAAGGGAGAGGAGACGGCGGAGGAGATCCAAATCAGCATCGACCTCGGCCTGGACATCCACATTCCGCAACATTACATCGCGGACCCGAGTCAACGCCTCTGGCTCTACAAGCGGCTGAGTATCCTTTCGAGCCGGAGATCTTTGGAAAACCTCAAGGAGGAGGTGGAGGACCGGTTCGGCAAGTACCCGCGTTCCGTCTCCAACCTCTTCCAGTACGGAGCATTGCGGCTTGGCGCGAACCGCTTGCGAATCCATTCCATCGACCTCAAAGGGGGGCGGGTTTCTCTGAGCTTCAGGGATGACACGCCGGTGTCTCCTCATGACATCGTCGCTCTGGTCCAGGGGAGAAACGATCTTACTCTGGCGCAAGGCGGGGTTCTCAACGTTCGAGTGCCGTCTTCCGATCCCGCGGCCCTCTTCGCTTGCGTCGGCGCCGTGCTCGAGCGTATCGGTGAGAGGATCGACAGCCAGGGAATCAAGAGTGCGGAGTGACGACAGGGACGAGATGGCGCCGTGCTCCGAGCCGGCGGACGATGAGCCGCCCGGCAGCCCGGCCCGGCGATGTCGCGTGTGGGCTGATAGAATGGGCGGCGATGCTCGCGAGTCTGAAAGCAGTTCCTGCCAACGGGCCACTGGGCCGGTGCCGGATCGCGACGGCGCTGCTGCTTCATCTGGGCTGGACCGCCTGCGGACTTCCGGCCGGAGACGCCCGGTCACCCCAACGGGAGACTCTGGTGGCGGAGTTGGACGAGGAGCAGATCACGCTTCGAGAGTTCGAAGCCTACCTGGCGGCGGAGCCGGACTTGGGACAGGTCCCGCCTCGAAAAAGCCGGTTTCGCGACTTCGTGGTGGAGAAGATGCTTTTGCGTCAGGCTCGGCTTGACGGCATCAGCGTGGCCGACGAGGAGCTCCAAAAGCAGATGGGGAATCTCCAGATCGAGGCGGGAGACGCCGAATTCTCCGAACGCTTGCGCCGATTCCTCACCTTTCAGAAGTTGCTGAAGGTGAAGGTCCAGGACCAGGTGGAAGTGACTTCGTCCGACGTTCGCGACTTCTACGGGAGCCAGCACGCACAGTTTCGGGTTGGTGACTCGGGACGGGTCCTGGAGATCCTGGTGGAGGACCGGGCCCGAGCCCGGGAAATTCGAGAAATGCTGGAGCCGGGAGACGTCCGGCAGTTCCAGGAGGTGGCCCGATTGCACTCCGGGGGCCTGACCGCGGAAACCGGCGGATTCCTGGGGACCTTCGAGCGGGGTCAACTGCCCAGCGAGTTCGAAAAGGTCATCTTGTCGCTCGAGCCGGGTGAGATCAGTGAAGTGTTTCGATCCCCGCATGGGTACCACCTGTTCATGGTGGAGGAATGGATACGGCGGCACCACAAGAGCCTCTACCATGTCCAGGAGGGCATCTTTTCGACTTTGATTGCACAGCAGGAGAGCGCCGCCGTGGATTCCTACATCGAGGGTCTGCTGGCCGGGGCCTCGCTCCGGATCTACGACAGGGAGCTCGACTTCCGGGAGAGCGATGATCATGTTTCCGCAACCAATTAGAGTGATTACGGTCGCTGGGGTCCTGCTGTTCGGTCCACTCCACGCACAGGACCAGGGAGTGCCGGGCGATCCGCCCCGGCCGCCGCAGCGGAAGCAGCAGGCGCCGCCTCCGGAACCGGTTCTCCTGGACGAGATCGTGGCCCGCGTCAACGACCAGATCATCACCCGCAGGGATCTGGACCACGAGTTGTACGTCATCCAGTCCGAAGTCCGGAGGCGGGTACAGGATCGGGAGCAGGCCATGCAACTCTGGCAGACGCAGAAACGGACCGTGCTGCGTGAAATGATCGACACCCGGCTGCTCCTGCAGAAGGCCGAGGAACTGGGTGTGGCTCCCAATGTGGACGATGAGGTCTCGGGCCAGATCGAGGGTATGCGCAAGGAGAGCGGCATTCCCAGCCTGGAGGCCATGGATCAGGTCATGCGCCGGCAAGGCATGAGCCTCGCTCAACTGAGGGAGAAGCTGAGGCAGAGAGCCATCCAGGAACGCCTGTTGGGGATCATGGTCTATTCCCGGGTCACGCTGCTGACCCCGGAGATCCAGGAATACTACGACCAGAACCGCGAACGGTACACCGAGCCCGAGGAGGTGGAATTGGCCGAGATCCTGTTTCTCATCGAGGGCAAGGAGAAGGAACAGGTCCGTGCCAGGGCTCAGGGTGTCCTGGACCGGCTGAAGGCGGGCGGTTCGTTTGAAGCATTGGCCAAGGAGCATTCGGAGGGCCCCACCGCCAATCGGGGCGGGTCCATCGGGGCGTTCAAGCGGGGGTCCATGCAGCCGGTTCAGGAGGCCGCCGTGGCCGAGTTGGAAGAGGGGGAGCACAGCGGCCTGATCGAGGCCGACTACGGTTTCCAGATCCTCAGGCTGTTGAAGCGGAAACCTGCCCGGCAGTTGGACCTGGAAACGGTGCGGTCCCACATTGAACAACAGCTCTTCACGAAGAAAGCCGCACCCCAGCTCAAGAAGTACGTGGAAGACCTGCGGGAGGAGAGCTTCATCTACGTCGATCCCAGTTACCAGAAAGAGTTCGACGTGGAAGAATTGGGACTGACGACGATCGAATTCTAAGTCTTTGTAAAGCCGCGTTTATCACGCCTGGCTGCGGCGTCCGCCGCCCGTCGATGGCGCTCTCGAATTCAGAGTCCCGCCCGCTTCTCCGCTCTCCGTTTGAACACCCACGAGATGACGATGCTCACCAGGTAGAGCAGGACCATGGGCCCGCTCCAGAGGAACAGGTTGATGGCGTCCGTGGTGGGAGAGACCACGGCCGCGACCATGACCATGAGGAGGAAGGCATAGCGGAAGTTTCTCCAGAGAAAGCCGGGAGTGATGAGTCCGAACATGGAGAGGAAGGCCACGATCACCGGAAGCTGAAAGATGGCGCCCATGCCCAGAATGATGATCACCTCGAAATTGAAGTACTCGATGGCGGTGACCATGGGCTGGAAGGCTGCGCCGAACTGGTTGATCAGAAAGTCCAGCGCCGTGGGCAGGATGATGTAGTAGGCGAAGGTGCCGCCCAGCAGGACCAACGCCGTCGACGAGACCAGGAAGGGGATGACGTAGCGCTTCTCCCGCTGGTACAGGCCCGGGGCGATGAAGAGCCAGACCTGCGAGAGGATGGCCGGAGCGGCCAGGAAAACGGCCGCGACGAAACAGACCTTCAGGTAGATGGTGAACGGCTCCGTCGGCTTGATATAGGTCAACTTCTCGATGCCGGCGTTCTTGATGGGTACGGACAGGAATTCGAAGATGGGCTCGCGGAAGATCCAGCAGCCGATGAAAGCGACCGAGACGGCGATACCGCTCCAGAGGATGCGTTTTCGAAGCTCGTCCAGGTGCTCCAGAAAGGTCATCTTGGCGCCCAGTTCCTCCTCGTCGGGAGAATCCGGGTCGTCTTCGGCGTCTGCGGAGGATGCCGGTGCCGGAGGTTCGGACGGAGGCGGGGAGGAACCGGAAACCGGGGCGATCTCCTGCCCGGCGTCTCCGGACGGCTCAGTCACGGACGCGCTTGGGTCTTGGGGAGGAGAGGAACCCGGGGAGTCATTCATGAAAACCGGTTGATCGGCTGAGCGGGAGCCAACGGGAGCCGATCATGGCGAATCGATGTCTCGCTGGATCTTCTTCAACTCTTCGCTCTCGGCCTGAACCTCTTCTTCCCAGGTTCGCTTCAACTCGTTGGAGGCCCGCTTGAATTCGGCCAGGCTCTTGCCCAAAGATTTGCCCAGATCGGGAAGCTTCCGGGGGCCGAAGATCACAAGAGCGATGATGAAGATGATCAACAACTCCTGAAAGCCCAGATTCCACATGATTGCCTCGTTTCGCCGGAGGAAAAATAGTAAGTCACCGCGTCAAATCAAGTCAACCGAAAAGGACCCGCGAAGGCGCCGGGACGACCGTCATGAAGCCGTCCCGGGATGCGGACGCGGCCGGAGGCCGCGGCGACTTTTGCCGCGGCCGCTAAATGTTATACTGCCCGGCAACCAGCGCCATTCGGCGGTCCTGGGGAGATCTGGACGGAAAGGGCTCGAAACTTGGACTACTCTGGAGACCGGTCGAACAAGGGGCTGGGAATCTTTCTGGTCCTGGCGATCCTGGTCGTCACCCTCCTCGGTGGCTGGCTGGGAGAGAAGGTCAGCGCCGGTCCTCCGCTCGAAGAGGACACCGATAAACTTCTGAAGGCCTTCACGGCCACTCTGGATCGCATCCACTCGCGGTATGCCCGTGAAGTGGATGGGAACCGCCTGATCGAGAGTGGCATTCGCGGCCTGCTCAGATCCCTCGATCCCCACAGTTCGTTTTTCTCCCGTGCCGACTACAGCAAGCTCCAGGAAGAACAGAAGGGCAAATACTACGGTCTGGGGATCAGCATCAAGGCGGAATCCCCGGGGAGCGGGCGCGTGGTGGTGGAAAAACCTCCGTCCGTCGGCACGCCGGCCTACAGGGCGGGCATCCAGGTCGGCGACGTGATCGCCAAGATCCGGGGCGAATCGATCGAGGACTGGGACCTTCTGGAAGAGGTCATCCCCAACCTGAAGGGCCCCAAGGGGACGACGGTCCAGATCACCATCGAGCGTCCCGGAGTCCCGGAACCGATCGAAATGACCGTGGAACGGGACGAGATCCCCATGTACACGATCGAGTTCGCTTTCTACCTCCCGAACGAGATCGGCTATGTGAAGATCAAGAAATTCTCCGAGACCACGGGTGAGGAACTGAACGACGCTCTGAAGCGGCTGGACGAATCCAAGCTCCAGGCCCTGATTCTGGATCTGCGCGACAATCCCGGCGGCGCCCTCAACCAGGCGATCCAGGTTGCCGACCGGTTTCTCTCCAAGGGACAACTGGTGGTCCGCACTCGAATGCGTAAGGGAAGAGGCCACGAGTACGTGGCGCCCAAGGGGCGCGATCATGTCTATCCCATGGTCGTCCTCATCGATCGCAACAGCGCCAGCGCCAGTGAAATCGTGGCCGGCGCGCTGCAGGACCACGACCGCGCCCTGATCGTCGGCGAGACCAGCTTCGGCAAGGCGCTGGTCCAAACCATCTATCCATTGGAGCAGAACCGGGGCCTGGCCCTGACCACCGGCAAGTACTACACCCCGAGCGACCGGCTCATCCAGCGCAGCTACTCAGACAGTTTTTACGAGTACTTTTCGGGAAGACGCAAAAATTCTTCGTCGGAACGGACCGAGTACAAGACCGACAGCGGAAGGCCGGTCTACGGTGGAGGCGGCATCACTCCGGATGAAGAGGTTTCCCGGCCGACGCATCCCAAGATCGTGCGTCAACTGGGCCTCAAGGGCGTTTTCCGTCAATTCGTGGAAGAGCTGTCCAAGGGAGATCTCGATCCCAGGTTCCGTTTCCCCAGGCAATTGGAACGCTGGAACAATTTTTCGGAGGCAGAGCAGGACCGGCTTCGGCAGCAGCACCGGGTGACCGATCAGATTCTCGACCGGTTCCGGCAATATCTCGACGACGAGAAGATCGTCTACAATCGTGCCGGGTTCGACGACAACCGGCACCTGATCAAGACCCTTCTGGAACAGCAGCTCATGACTCGGGTCCTGAGTGAGGAAGAAGGCCAGAGGGTCCGTTTGAGCATCGACAAAATGCTCCGAAGGGCCATCGAGCTCCTTCCCCGGGCGAAATCTCTCTTTGATAACGTCGTTGCCCTCAGGCAGGGCGATACCTAGATCGAAATGGCTCGGCCGGAAGCTGGAACAGACCGGGAATGGTTTTCTGCGCGGAGTTTTGAGCCTGCCTCCCGGCGGGCGCCCGGATTTCGACGATACTTGATCCGGATTGTGGCTGTCTGGGCCGCCGTGGCCCTGCTTTCCGGCTGTGGTTCCCAGCGTCGAGTCGCGGTACGGGTTCCCGCCGACAGTCCACCCGTAGCCGGAACTCACCCTCCCGCCAGTACCGTGGACGAGGCGCCGGAGCAGGATCCGGAGATCCAACGGAAGCTGGCCGAGAATCGCGTGAGGGAGCGAATCCAGCTTTCCCGGGAACTCTACCGGGAGGGAGAGGCGCTGTTCAACCAGGGACAGCGGGACGGCGGCGGCTACTTCGAAAGAGCACTGGATCAACTGAGGGAGCCTGACGATTCGCCCCTTCTGAACCGTCAGTTGGAACAGGCGTATTTCTCCCTGTTGGGCAGGATCGGGGATCTGCGGCTGGAAGACCTGGACAGCTTCCAGGATGAGGACAGTCCCATCGAATGGCTGGCCAACCGCAACGTCTTCACCATTCGGGTGGATCCGAAGTTGAAGCACCTGGCCAGCGAGGATCTGCTCCATTCACATTTTGACGTTCCCGTGGTCCTCAATGAACGGGTGCTCCGATTCCTGACCTACTACCGGACGCGCGGCCGGGTGTACATGGAGCGGGGACTGCAGCGATCGGGCCGTTACCTGGAAATGTTCAAGGCGGTTTTTCGCCAGGAGGGGATCCCTCTGGACCTGATCTACCTGGCCCATATCGAGAGTCTCTTTCGACCCGAAGCGGTCTCACGGGCTCGGGCCAAAGGCATCTGGCAATTCATTCGAGGCACCGGACGCCTCTTCGGTCTCAGGCAGGACTGGTGGATCGACGAACGTTCCGACATCCTGAAATCCACCGTGGCCGCCGCCCGGTATCTGAAACACCTCTACGGCGAGTTCGGGGACTGGTATCTGGCCATGGCCGGATACAACTGCGGCCCCCGGAGAATCGAGCGGAATCTGCGGCGCTACGGGCGCATCGACTACTGGGAAATGTCCCGCCGCCGCCTTCTCCCCCGTGAGACCAGGAACTATGTGCCCTCCTACCTCGCGGCCACCATCATTTTCAAGAACCCGGCCCGGTACGGCTTCCAGGTCGAACCGGATCCCGAGCTGAAATTCGAATTGGTTTCCATGGAGCACCAGGTGGACCTGGATACCCTGGCCGAGCTCATCGAGGTTCCGGCCCAGCTTCTGGACGACCTCAATCCGGAGCTGAGGAGGCGGGTGACCCCCCACAAGCTCCCCGGATACCGGATGAAGGTGCCGGTCGGCATGGGAGCGATGACCCGGGAAAGAGTGGCCCAGCTTCCACCCGAGAAACGAATCAGGCTTCAACACCACCGGGTCAGCAAGGGAGAGACGCTGTCGCTGATCGCCCGCCGCTACTCCACCTCGATTCAGGCCATCGCTCAGGCCAATCGGATCCGGAACATCCATCGGCTCCGGATCGGACAGGAGCTGGCCATTCCGTTGTTCCCTTCCAAGAGGGCCGGCACGGCTCGCCGGGGGAGTTCGATGGTCCGCCGTTCCAATACGTCGGGGCCGCACGTCGTCAGCCGCGGCGACACGCTCTACGCCATCGCCATCGCCTATGGCGTGAAACTCAAGGACCTGCTCCGCTGGAACAATCTGAGTTCGAGGCAGCGGATTTTCCCGGGTCAGAAGATCCTGGTTTCGCCGTAGGTAGGAGGGGCAACTTTCCAGTCGCCGGCTTGGAAGGGCGTCTTTTAGGCGCCCAGTCTTCCGTGTTGCTACGTGAAAGTGTAAAGGGGGGACTACCGTCCCCCCTAGACCCCCCTAGTCGGCGCCTAAAAGACGCCGCTCCCCCCGGACCAGCTTCTCGGTCTCGCGGGCGATGACCAGTTCCTCGTTGGCCAGGATCACCAGAACCTGGACCGGGGATCCGGACACGGAGATGCAGCCCTCGCGGCCCCGGGAGTCGTTGGCGCCAGGGTCCAGGCGGATCCCCAGGAACTCCAACCCGCGACAGATCTTGCGCCGGATCGCAATGCCGTTTTCCCCGATGCCGCCGGTGAACACGAGGGCGTCGAGTCCCCCCAGCACCGCCGCGTAGGCGCCGATGTACTTGCGGGTCTCGTGCACCATCACGTCCAGGGCCAGCGCGGCTCTCGAGTGCCCCTGGCCTGCGGCTTCCTCCAGGTCCCGCACATCGCCGCTCACCCCGGAGATTCCCTTGAGGCCGCCGTCCTTCACCAGCCGGTCCCGCAGTTGGGCAGGGGTGAGGTTCTCCTTGTCCAGGAGATAGAGAAGCACGAACGGGTCCAGATCGCCGTTTCGGGTGGCGTTGGGCAGACCGGACTGGGGAGAGAAGCCCATGCTGGTCTCCACCGAGACGCCCCCTTTGAGGGCGCAGACGCTGGAGCTGCCTCCGAGGTGGCAGGAGACGATGCGCAGCTCCCGATCCGGATTCCCCAGCAGTTCCGGCGCCCGCAGGGAGACATAGCGGTGGGACGCTCCGTGGAAGCCGTAGCGGCGAATGGCGTGCGACCGGGACCATTCGTAAGGAATGCCGTAGGTCCGGGCCGCCTCGGGGATGGTCTTGTGGAACGCAGGCTCGAAGACACCCACGAGCGGCTTCCCGGGCAGGATTTCCTGAAAGATCCGAAACGCCTGGATGTAGGGCGGATTGTGAGCAGGCGCCAGGGGCGTGTACTCCTCCATGGCTTCGATAATCTGATCCGTGATGAAGACCGAATCGGCGATCCCCTTGGCATGGACCGGTTTGAATCCCACGGCGTCCAGTTCTTCCAGGCTGTTCAGGACCCCGGATGCGGGGTCGGTCAACAGGGTGAGGGCGTGGTCGACGGCCGCTCGCTGGTCGGGACACTTCAGTTCCCCATTCACCTCCGGTTCCCGGCCGCCCCGATAGTTGAAGGGCGAGGATGGGCTGCCCACCCGCTCCACCCGGCCGGCGGCCAGGATCTCTTCATCCTCCATTCGGAAGAGACGGAACTTGAGGGATGTGGAGCCGACGTTGACGACCAGAACCTGCATGGCGGGAGTCCGATCCCGGTCAGCCGGCGGCGTATTGGGCGACCAGGCGACCGATGGCGATGGAACGTATCTTGGTTTCCGGGGTTTCGGCCCGGGAGAGGAGTATCAAGGGGACCTTGGCCCCGACCACGATTCCACCCGATTCCCCGCCGGCCATGTAGAGAATGGCACGGTAGAGAATATTGGCGGCTTCGATGTCGGGAGCGATGAAGACGTCCGTGTTCTCGACCAGCGGCGTCTCGATCCCCTTGCGGTCGGCTGCAAACCGGCTCATGGGGACGTCCAGGGCGATGGGACCCTCCACGTAGGCGCCCTTCAACTGGCCCCGCCGATTCATCATGGTCAGCGCCGCCGCGTCCACCGTGGCCGGCATGGCGGCGTTGACGAACTCCAGAGCGCAGAGGAGCGCCACGTTGGGCGTCTCGATGCCCAGGGCGTGGGCCACGTGAATGGCGTTGCGGCAGATCTCCGCTTTCTGGGCCAGTTCGGGAGTCAGGTTGATGGCGGCGTCGGTCATGATCATGAGACGGTCGATGCCAGGCACCTGAAAGACGATGACCTGGCTCAACTGGCGCCCGGTCCGGAGGCCCTTCTCCCGATTCAGGACCGCGCGAATCAGCACGGAGGTGTTGATCTTCCCCTTCATCAGGAGATTTGCGCCACCCTCTCGAACCAGCCCGATGGCCTGGAGGGCCGCCGCGCCCTCATCCGGCTGGTGGATCAATTGGCCGGCGCCGAGGCGGAGTCCGGCGGCGGCCGCCATGGGCTCGATCTTCTCCCGGTCACCCACCAGCACCGCCTCGGCCAGGCCCATCTCGCGAGCCAACTGGAGCGACTCGATGACGTCCGGGTCGTGGCCCGCGGCCACGGCGATCCGCGCCGGACCCAGTCCGATGGCGGCCTCGACCAGATCATCCAGATTGCGAAACATCTTTCACAACTCCTGTGTTTGACTCCGGACCCGGGTGGGATTCCGGCGGCGCTTCAGGATCCCAGCACCTCGCCGGCGATGGAATCGAACTCCTCGTCCGTCAGCAAAGCCTTGTTCCGGATCGAAATCTGCTTGACGCGATCCACGATCTCCTTGGTCTGTTCGGCGTCGGCGCTCAAGCCCCGGGCTTCCAGGACCTCTTCCACGTTGGCTAGGCCGGCGCCCTTGCCCAAGGCGATCTCGACGGCGGGACGGCCGACCACCTGGGGAAGAAAAGGAATGTACTCCAAGGGCTCCACGTTCTTGCAGCGCCGGTGGAACATGGCCACGATTCCGGACTCGATCTTGTAGAGGGAATCGCCGACGATGGGCCGGTTGGGCGGCAGCTCGACGTTGGACAGCTTCTGCACCAGCTTGGAGAGTTCGTAGAATCCCTCCGTTTTCACGCCGACATCGACCCCGTAGAGCACCTTCAGGGCCATCACCGTGTCCTCCAGGGGAACGTTTCCGGCCCTTTCCCCGAGGGCCGACACGGTGACGTGGGCCACCGAAGCTCCGTTGGAGAGGGCGGCGATGGTGTTGGCGACGCCGAGGCCGAAATCCTCATGGCAATGGATCTCGATGGGCTGCTTGAAACGGGCCTTGAGCTTCTTGAGCACCATGGCGATCCCCTCGGGCGAGCAGGCGCCGAAGGAGTCGGCCAGGGTGAGGGCGTCCATGTGCCCTTCGGTGGAGACCCGCTCGATGAGATCCATGTAACGGTCCAGGTCCGAACGAGTGCTGTCGATGGTGAAGAAGACGGTGTAGAGTCCCGCCTCCTTGGCCGCCAGGGTGGTGTCGATGGAGGCCTTGATGGCCCAGTCCATGTCCTTGCCGTAGGCGTTGGCGATGATGTGATCGCTGGAGGGAATCTCGGTGATGATCCCGTAGACGCCGCAGTCCTTGGCCTGCTTGACGTCGGCAGGCATGCACCGGGCGAAGGAGAAGATCTCCGAATCCAGGTCCAGGGCGACGATGTCCTTGATGGCCGCCTCGTCTTCATCCGAGACGGCGGGCATGCCGGCTTCGATTCGATGGACGCCGGCGGCCGCCAGCTTCTTGGCGATGGCCACCTTCTCCTCCCGCCGGAACACGATTCCTGTCTGCTGCTCGCCATCCCGGAGGGTCACGTCGTGAATTCGGATCTGGTCGGGAAAGTTGAGGTGCTGCCGGGCTTCCGGCGAATAATTCCAGGGGCTGGCAAACCAGTTGTCCGTTTTCCACTCTTGAGTCATGCGAAGTTCCTCCCGGACGAGACACAGGGAACGGGCCCTGAAACGTTACTGTTCGGTTGCTCGAACCACGGAAGGGCGCCGATTGCGTTCAGGTTCCGGGCCGCCCTCCGCCTCGAAAGAGCATGTATCATAGCACGGACCTAACGTGAGGAAAGTCGAGGAGACGAAGGCAGGGAAGTGAGCAGGAAGGGTCCCGACTGGCTCCTGGGAGAGCTTCCCGGTCTGGTTTCGCGCGGAATCCTGACCACCGATGCAGCCGATCGGCTGCGCTCCCACTACCAGGACGCCGGAAGGCCCGCCGCTCGCCAACTGGGCCTGACCGTCACCGCAGTCTTCGGTTCCGCCCTGATCGGCCTCGGGATCATCCTGGTCTTGGCGTACAACTGGGAGGAGCTCTCCAGGACGCTCCGCGCCGCAATCTCCTTCTCGGTTCTGCTGGGCGCTCAAGGGGCTGCCGGATGGGTGGTCCTCCGTTCCGTCCGCTCCCGGTCCTGGCGCGAAGGGACGGCCTGCTTCTGGTTTCTGGCCATAGGGTCCGCCATGGCCCTGATCGCGCAGACCTACCATATTCCCGGAGACCCCAGCCGGTTTCTCCTGACCTGGATGCTGCTGGCGGTGCCGCTCGTCTATCTGACGAGAGCGAGATCGGCCGCGGCGCTCTACCTGGTTGGGGTGACGGCGCTGGGAGGGGCCGAGGCGGACGCCGGGGAAGGCCCCCTTCTCTACTGGGTCCTGCTGGCGCTGGTTGCACCCTTTCTCTGGTCGCTGCTGCGGCGGGACCGGCAGAGCGCTGGACCCCTGCTCCTGGTCTGGATCGGCGCCGTCTCGCTCGGTTTCGGTATCGGATTCTCCATCTCGGAGTCTTGGGTGCGCCTGCATCTGGTCGCTTACGCGGGCTTGTTCTCCGTCTTGTACCTGGCGGGGCGGATCTGGTTCGGACAGTTTCACCATGTCTGGCAGAGGCCCCTGCAATGCGTCGGCGGACTGGGAATCTTCGTGATGGCCTTCCGGTTCACCTACCGCGACCCCTGGCAACATCTGGGACGTCTTGGTGCCGGGGAGTGGAATTGGACGGACGCCGTGCCGGGGTTGGTTCTGATCGGAACCTGCCTCGCGCTGTCCGTGATCCTGGGATGGCTCAGCCTGTTCCAGGGCCGCCCACAGAGGCTGCTCTGGGGTTCGTTCGGGGCGGTCGCTTTGCTTGCCCATGTCCTGATGCTGGCGCTGGAGTCGACGCTGGTCCCGGCGTCTCTGTTGAATCTCTATTTGCTGGTCGCCGGAGTCTCGGTCCTGGTTCGCGGCGTCCGCCGGGAGAGGATCGGGACCGTCAATCTCGGAATGCTCATTCTGGCGGCGCTGATGGGGGCCAGATTCTTCGACACCGACTTGGGTCTCATGGTCCGCGGGATCGGCTTCATTCTTCTGGGCGCCGCGTTCCTGTCGGCAAACGCCCTTCTGGTCCGCCGATTTCGCGGCCTCCGGCGCTCGGAAGACGAGCCGGGGCAGCCGTCCGGGGAGGAGGCATGATCCGGGTCAAAACGCTGGTCTTCGCCGCGGCGGTCCTCTGTCAGCTCGGCGTTCCTGCTTGGATGATCCTGCAACGCGAGTGGACTCTGCGCGACGGTGTCCGGGTCAAGTTCCGGGTGGAGCCCCTGGATCCCCGGGACGAGGTTCTGGGGCGCCATGTTCGATTCAAGATTCCCGCTTCGAAGGTGACCCTGGACGAGTCGGCCGATACACGGTCTCTCGTCCGGGCCTACGGTATCCTGGAGTTGGATCGAGAGGGTTTCGGCCGCTTCACGGCAGTTCGGAATGAACCGCCCGAAGCCGGCGTCTACCTGAGAGTGCGGGTCCGGAGAGAAGGGAAGACAGGCACGATCCGGCTTCCTTTCGACCGCTACTACCTGCCGGAAGACTTGGCCACGGAAGCCGGAGCGGGGCGGAAACAGGCTCTTCGCTCCGGTAAGGTGGACGCCCATGTGGCGCTGCGCGTGCATGGGGGCGACGGAGTGATCGAGGGCCTTTACGTCCGGAACACTCCGGTCCTGGACTATTTGAGGGCTCGTGCCGGGCCGAATGGAGAACAAGGAGAAATGCCATGAAGAAACAGAACCGGCGAGGATTCCTGACCGGGTCGGCGGCCCTGACGGGCGGGGCGGCCCTGGCCGCCGCACACCCTGCGTCCGCCCTGTCCTACGCCCGGACCGACGGGGCCAACGACCGGATTCGTTTGGGAGTGATCGGCTGCGGCGGCCGGGGACGAGGCAATCTCAGGCAGTTTCTCAAGATCGAGGAGATCCAATGCGCGGCCATCTGTGACGTGGACCGGGCTCAGATGGACCGCACCCAGTCCGAGATTCTGGATCCGGCCGGCCAGAAGGCCGAGTTCCGGACTCAGGACTTCAGGCGCCTTCTGGACCGAAAGGACCTGGATGCCGTTTTAGTGGCCACTCCCGATCACTGGCACGCCATTCCCACCGTCATGGCCTGCGAAGCGGGCATGGACGTCTACGTGGAAAAGCCGCTGTCGCTGACCATCCAGGAGGGCCGGGTCATGGTGGATGCGGCGCGCGAACACGGCCGGGTCGTCCAGATGGGGACGCAGCAGAGAAGCGCCCCCCACTACACCGATGCGGTGAACTACGTGAAGAGCGGGAAGCTGGGCAAGATCCGCCTGGTCCGGGCCTGGGCCTATCTGGACTGGAAGGGAGAAATGCCGGCGCAGCCGGACGCGTCGCCTCCCCCGGGGGTGGACTACGACATGTGGTTGGGACCGGCTCCCGAACGTCCGTACAACCTGAACCGGTTTCACTTTTCGTTTCGCTGGTACTGGGACTACTCCGGCGGCCTCATGACCGATTGGGGGGCGCACATGATCGACATCGCCAACTGGGCCATGGACGTGAAGGCGCCCCGTTCGGCGGTCTCGGTGGGGGGCAAGTTCGGCTATCCCCGGGACGCCATGGAAACGCCCGACACCCAACAGGTCATCTGGGAGTTCGACGACTTCAGCATGGTCTGGGAACACGCGCTGGGCGTGGGCCGAGGTCCGGAAGCCCGGGAGCACGGTGTCCAGTTCCACGGCAACGACGGCGTGCTGGTGGTGGACCGCAACGGTTGGGAGGTCCACTCCGAGACGGACAAGATCGACAAGCCGGTGCGGGAGTTCCGGTCCCGGGGCAAGCCCCGCCACAACATCCGGGGCCGGGGCGCCTATCACCTGGGACATGTGCAGGACTTCGTCGACTGCATGCGTTCCAGGGAGCTCCCCCGATCGGATGTCCAGATCGGCCACGACTCCATGATCGCCTGCCATCTCGGCAACATGGCCTTCCGGCTCGGGCGCAGGGTCGAGTGGGATCCGGACCGGGAAAAGATCGTGGGCGATCCGGAAGCCGAACGCCTGGCCGGCATCAACTACCGGAAGCCCTGGAAACTGTAGTCCGGCACGACCCATCGGGGCGACCTTGTGGTCGCCCGCCGCAAGATGGCAACCCTCCTCAGGCGGTGGTTCCGGGGTTGCAAAGGGCTTGTTGGCGGTCCTGCCCGCAGCGACGAAAGAGGGCACCCACACACTAAAGGGGTGCCCCTACAAGGAAATGAGGCGTGAACAGAGACCGGGGAGCATGTTGGAGCGGGACGGTTTCCATGAATTCTGATCCCGTCCGTTACCCGGAGTTCTCGCCCCAGCTCCGCGATCGTTCCCTGATGGGAATGCTCAAGCTCTTCGGCCCGGGCGCCATTATCGCCTCGGTCACCATCGGCAGCGGAGAGACCGTCTTCGCTTCCCGGGGCGGCGCCGTCTTCGGCTATTCCCTCTTCTGGTGTTTCCTGGTGGGCTCCGCGCTCAAGGGGCTCCAGGTCTATACCGGCGCCCGTTTCATCACCTTGACCGGTCGCCATCCGTTGCGCAGTTGGATGGAGCTGCCCGGCCCCCGCGGCTGGTTCGTCCTCTTCGTCTCCGCCATGACCATCGTCTGGATGCCCTTCTGGGTAGGCGGGGGACTTCCCAAGATGCTGGGAGAGTTCACCAACTGGGTGGTCGGATTCCCGGACCCCGGCAACGCGTCCGACTACGTCTTCTTCGGCCGGCTCTGGGGGACCTTCTTCATCCTGGTGGCGCTGACCTTCACCTGGGTTCAGAGCTACGGTTTCCTGGAGCGGGTCCAGACGGTCCTGGTGGGTCTGCTGCTCCTCTGCATGGTCCTGGCGGCCGCCGTCTCCAGCCCGGATCTCCTGGCCCTGTTGGGAGGCACGTTGATCCCAACCCTGCCTCGATACGACGGCTGGGTCCTGGAACGGTACACCGAATTTCGGGGGCGCAATCCCTGGGTGGAAATGGTCACCTACCTGGGGGCGGTGGGGGGCGGGACCCAGGACTACCTGGGATACGTGGGAATGTTGCGGGAGAAGGGCTGGGGCCTGCTGGGCAGCCGCGGCCGCGGTCCCCTGGATGCCGGCCGGGAGAATCTGAAACGGGGCCTGGCCTGGCTGCGGGCCCCGCGCACCGACGTGACGGTGTCGTTCACCTGCATCTTCATCTTCACCCTCTGTTTCGCCGTCCTGGGGGCCACCATCCTCTATCCCCGGCAGGAGATTCCCAGCGGGTTCGACCTGTTGACCCTGCAATTGGGCTATCTGGTCCGGCCGGACCAGTCTCCGCTGGCCCAGACGCTGCTCTCCTGGCTCTACAAGACCGGCATCTTCTTCGCCTTCTTCGGCACCATCTACGGCGCCTACGAACTCTACACCCGGACCACCCGGGAATGCCTGGCTGCGCTCTTCCCGTCGCTGCGCAAGGTTCCCTTGAAGAAATTCCGGTTCTGGACGCTGCTCTGGTGCGCAGTGCCCGGGCTGGGCCTGCTCTGGTTCCTGGAGCGGGACCCGGTCGTCATCGTGACGCCGGCGGCGCTGGTGGGATCGGGCCTCATCTGCGGCCTCTGGTGCTTCGCCATGCTCTGGTCGGACCGAAACCACCTCCCGAAAGAGCTGCGGATGAGATGGCCGCTATGGCTGGGCACACTCGTGGCCGGAATCGGGCTGACGGTGATCCCCCTGATCGGAATCGTAAAGTACGTTCAGAGCTTTCTTTGAGAGTGGCCGATCCCCCGCAGCCGTCCGCCTACCGGGGCGGCAATTGGTATCCTTCCCGCTTGACGTGGATCCGGTAGAGGCTCTTTCCGGCCGTGATGTAGAGGGTCTTGCTCTCGGTCCCGCGTCCAAACCCCACGTTGGTCGGGAGTTCCGTGGGGATGAAGGCCAGTTCCTCCCCTTCGGGGGAATAGACGGCGACTCCGGGGCGGGTCACATCGCGCACGGTCACATAGAGATTGCCGTCCACGTCCACCACCATGCCGTCCGGTCCATCCTGGGGAGAATAATCCACCAGCACCTCCCGAAAGCTGGCCGTGCCGTCGGGTGCCAGGTCGTAGGCCAGGAGCGCCATGCGGTTCTTGTTCAACGGCGTTCCCTGGGGCAGCCGGGAAAAATCCGTGGTCCCGTCGTCGTTGCTGACCACGTAGAGG
This sequence comes from Acidobacteriota bacterium, assembly GCA_965116695.1. Taxonomy (GTDB): domain Bacteria; phylum Acidobacteriota; class UBA6911; order RPQK01; family JAJDTT01; genus JAJDTT01. The sequence goes on along the minus strand of OZ220706.1, from coordinate 2,701,239 downwards.
GACTTCTGGTCGGGGGAGACGGCGACGCCGTTGGGCTTGCCCGCGTCGGTGATGATCCGGTGCACCGAGCCGTCGGTGTCGATCCGGTACACGGCCATGACCGGTTGGTCGACGGTTTCGTGACCCAGGTAGCGGGGGTCGCTGAAATAGATCCGGCCCTTTTCATCGATGGTGATGTCGTTGGGGGCATTGAATTTCCGGCCTTCGAACAGGCCCGCGATGATGTAGCTCTTTCCGGTCTTCATGTCGGTGCGGATGACCCGCCGGCCTCCGTAATCGGCGCCTTCGGCGATGATCATGTCGCCCCGGGCATCGAACTTGATGCCGTTGGACATGCCGCTGGGGGAACGGAAGATGCTCGTCTCGCCGGTCTTGGGGTCAAACTTCCAGATGTGCCCGGCTTCGGGTTGCCCCTGCTCGTTCCGGCAATTCGAGGTGAAGGTGATGTCGCTGAAGTAGATGGTGCCGTCGGGAGCCGCCGCGACGCCTTCGGTGAGAATGCATCCCCCTTCGAAGAGCTTCTCCAGGGTGACGCCGGCGGCGATGATGCTGGGATCACCGGACGGGAACTGGGCCAGGCCCGGCTGGCTCAGGACGATGCAGGCCAGGGACCCGAGGATCAGGTTTCGGATTCTTTCAACCATGGAACTCTCCTTATTGCTTGGCGCCGTAAAAGACACTGCCGTCTCCGGGCAGGTTAGCACCTGGGAACCGTCCGCAAAAGTCGTTACGTGCGTAGTTCTTCCGGGATTTGCCGGTGCTCGGACCGAAAGATACAATCCGCCGAAAGATCCCACGGGATGAAATCGGGAAGGAGCCGCAAATGAGAAAACCTACGTTGGGGACCAGGATCCTGTTGGCGCTCGCCGCCGCCTCGCTGTTTTCGGGAATGGTCGCGGCGCTGATTTCTTCCGAGCCGGGTTCGCTGACGGAACTGGCGCCGGGAGTCTATTTTCGGGAGGGAGACCTGGAGCACCAGGGCCATTGCAACAACGGTGTGGTGGTCTTCAACGACTTTGTGGTGGTCATCGACGCCAACTTCCCGAGTGGCGCCGAAGCCTGCCTGGCAGACATCCGCAAGGTCACCGACAAGCCGGTGCGGCTGGTCTTCGACACCCATCATCACGGCGACCATGCTTACGGGAATCCGGTCTGGGTCGCCGGCGGAGCCCTGACGGTCGCACACGAGAACGTGGTCCAGGAGATGGATCGTTTTGAGCCGCTCCGCTGGAAGGAAGAAATCGACAAACGAAGAGACGTGGCTGCATTGGGGCTCAGGACCGCCCAGCCTCCCATCGTGACCTATCCCGACCGGTTGGTCATCGAAGACGGGACCCAGCGACTGGAGCTGCTCCACTTCGGAACCGCCCATACCCGCGGCGACGGATTCGCCTATCTCCCCCGTCACCGGATCCTCTTTACCGGGGATGCCGTGGTCAACGGGCCCTACAACTACATGGGGGACGGGGACACCCACTCCTGGGTCGGCGTCATCGAGGCGCTGGAAAAGCTTCGGGTCGAGACCGTCGCACCGGGACACGGTCCCCCCGCGGACCGCTCGCTGCTGGGCAAGCAGAAGGCCTTCATCCGTGCGCTGCACCGCGAGGTGGCGTTGGGACTGGAGGCCGGGAAGAGCCTCGAGGAGCTGCAGACATCCATCAAGCTCCCCGATTCGGTCAGGCTCCACGTGGGGAGGTGGTTCGAGTCGCAGGTCGCCAAGGTCTACAGCGAGAAGACGATCCCCTGAACGGCCGTCGCGCCCGGCGGGTGTGACTTCCTCCCTCGATCAGAGGCCCAAAACCTTCACCGCCGAGAAGTATCCGCTGACGGCCGCCACGGCGAACAGAACCCCTACCAGCACGTTCTCCCACCAGCGGTTTCGATATTCGGCTCCGATATGGGCTCGGCGAGCCGTCAAGATCCAGATTCCGGCCACCAGGAAGGGGAGGACCACCACCTGCGCGGCGTTGACCGTCACCGTCAGGCCGACGAAGTCCGAGTGGCCCAGAAAGACCCAGATCAGGGGTGAAAGAACCACCCAATAGGTGGCCAGACGGAGACTGGGATGCCGCTTGTAATCGCCGCCGCAGGCCTCCCGGGCCGAGGGCCGGAGCTGAATATAGGCGTCGGCGATGAGCAGGGCGTAGGCGCTGCCGTTTCCCACCATGGAACTGAACAGGGCGGCGAATACGCCCAGATAGAAAAGATGAGAACCCGCGTCGCCCATGGTTTCGCCCAGGAGCCGCGAGAGGCTCTCCAGGTCCACGACCTGGATGTCTCTCGGATGGAGGACTTCGGCTCCCACGACCCAGATCGAAAGGTCCAGGACGATGAGCACGATGATGCCCAATATCAGGTCGTATCTCTGAACCCGCCGGTGGTCGGGCGTCGTCCATCCCTTTTCCCGCATGAAGTAGGGGTAAAGCAGATTCGCGAGGCTGCCGGCGATAGCCCCCACCATGGCCACCATGAGGAATACGGCGTCGAAACGTCCCAGGGTCTCGGGAACCTGCAGTCCCAGGATGCCCTTGACGATTCCTGTCGCCGAAGGCCCGGACCAGCCGGCCAGTCCGATCAGTGAAACCGACAGGGCTCCCGCCAGGACGAAAAAGATCACTTCGATTCGCCGGTAGTGAGGCCGGATCACGAGGAGCAGAACGGCCAGGGCCAGGGCGGCGCCCCAGACCGGAATGCTGCCGAATCCGGTCACCTTGACGCAGATCTCGGCCGTTCCCACCAGTAGAAACACGCCGATGCCGTGGGTGAGCAACAGCGTCCCCGTGAGGACGATGAGGGCAAAGAGGGGGTGCAACCGGTGCAGGCCCGCCAGCACCGTCTCTCCCCGCTGATTGCAGAGCTGGTACTTGGCAATGATGGAGACGAACAGGTAGCGAAGGATCAGACAGAGCGCGAAGGCCCACATGAGGGCATAGCCGTAGTTCCCCCCGGCCATGGCCGACTCGACGATGTCCCCGGCTCCCAGCCAGGTCAGGACGACCACGATCCCGGGTCCCATGGACCGGACATATTCCAGAAAGGAGCGGGGAATGGGTGCCGGTCCATAGGCCGGGGCGCCTCCTTTTTTCACGTCTCACCTCGCTCCTTTTGCACGGCGTTACCCTTGAAGCAGCAGGATCAGAATTCCCGTCACGACCAGCACGACCCCCAGCAGTTCCCGTCCGGTGACCCGCTCGCGAAAGAACGCGGTGGACACCATGAAGGCAAAGAGCAGCTCCACCTGGCCCAGCGCCTTCACGTGGGCGGCGTTTTGAATGGTCATGGCCGTGAACCAGCAGGCGGAGGCCGACATGCCGGCCAGGCCGACGGTGCCCGAAATCCTCCACGACCTGAAGACCAGGGTCAACTGTCCCGGCTCCCGCAGGCGCAGGTAGAGTCCCATGGCCGCGGTTTGGAACAAGAGGGCGGCTGCGAGCGTGCAAGCGGCCGATGCCACGTAGCTGCCGCCGAGAGAGAGGCTGGCGGCTCGATAGGAGACGGCGGCAAGGCCGAACCCGGCGCCGCTGGCCAATCCGATTCCCGCTGTCTTTCCCAACAGGGAGACGGCCAGTTCCCGAACCCCCAACTCCCGCTTGGCGATGGCCAGCAGCATCACGCCGGCCAGGCTCACGACAATGGCCAGCAGCGCCCATGCGGTCATGGAGTCCGAGAGGATGAGAATTCCGGCGACGGCCGCCTGGATGGTCTCCGTCTTCGAGTAGGCCGTGGCGACGACGAAGTTCCGGAACGAAAAGAGGTGGATCAGGAACGCCGTCCCGGCGATCTGGGCCGTGGAGCCCAGGACCACGAAGAACAGGAACCGCCGGTTGAACTCCGGGAAGTCATACCCGGCGCCGAATCGGAGGAACGCCAGATAGAGGAGGACGAAGGGCAGGGCATAGAAAAAACGCACGTAAGCCGCCGCGGACGTGCTCAACGATCCCTTGAGGTGCTTCTGCAGCGACGACCTGACGTTTTGAAAGAATGCCGCCGCGATGGTGATGGGGACCCAGGTCTCGAACAACTGCTCAAATCCTTCTGTCTGCGCCGTGCCGCGCGGTCACTGGATATTGGGGGAAAGCCCTGTAACTCTCAAATCTTCGGACCCGATCCGTTCATCGTGAGGTGTCCTTCCGGCTGGCGGAATCCGGGAGTTGCGCGCCGGCGCCGTCGGCGAATGTATAGTTGGCCGGGGGTTGAAACGGAGGAGGACAGATGTCCAGGTTCGAGGGCCGGGTGGCCGTCGTCACCGGTGCGGCGGAGGGTCTCGGTTTCGGTATCGCCCAACGTCTCGGAAGTGAAGGGGCCCGGATCGCGGTCGTCGATGTGAACTCCGACCTGGCCGGTCGGGCGTCAGATGAGCTTGCCCGTCAGGGAGTGTCATCAGAGGTTGTGATCGGCGATGTCGGGGACGAGGAAACGGCCCGGCGAGCCGTTGGGAGGACCCTCGACCGCTGGGACCGCATCGACATTCTGGTGAACAACGCAGGCATCGGGAGCCCGGTTGCCGGAACCTGGGAGATGCCGGTCGAGGAGATGGACCGCATCTACCGGACCAACCTCCGCGGTGTGTTCTCGTTCTGCCACCACGTGATTCCGCACATGATGGAGCGGGACTACGGCCGCATCGTCAACGTTTCCTCCGCCTCCGGCAAGGAAGGGGTCGCCGGAGCCGCTCCCTATGCCGCGACCAAGGCCGGCGTCATCAGCCTCACCAAATCGATGGGTCTGGAACTGGCGACAACGGGTATCCGCGTGAACTGCGTCACTCCCGGCGCGGTCATGACCCGCCTGTTGGAAAGAGTGACGAAGGAACGGCTTGCCGGCATGATCGCGCGGATTCCCATGGGGCGCACCGGGACGGTGGCCGAGGTCGCGGCGCTGGTCGCCTGGCTGGCCTCGGAGGAGTGCTCCTACAGCACCGGCGCGGTCTTCGACGTCAGCGGCGGGCGCACGACCTACTGATCCAGGAGTAAAAATCTTGTCACCGAAAGCATCCCGGACGATTGGGGAGTCGTCCACTGCGATCCGGATTCACGAACTCGACGCTCTGCGCGCCGTTGCCATGCTGCTCGTCGTCCTGGTGCACGCGTTGTGCTTCCTGATGCCCTTCTCCGACTTCTGGCCGGGGAAACATGTTTACGCCGAGGAGACGGAACCCCTTTACAACCCCTACGTCTACCTGTTCAGCGCCCTGGCCGGAGTTCTCATGCCCCTGTTTTTCATCCTGGGCGGATATTTCACCGCCATGCAATGGCGCCGCCGGGGGCTGGCGCAGATGATCATGATCCGCCTGAAACACCTCGGCCTGCCGCTGCTGCTGGCAATGGTCACCGTCATCCCGCTCACCCACTGGGCTTTCACCGAGGGGGAAGACAGCCCCATCACCTGGCCGGAGCACTTCTACCATCTCTGGTTTCTGTGGCATCTGTTGCTGATCGTCGGAGTTTTCGGCATCGCCGTCTGGCTGGGCCTGCGGTTCCGGCACCGCCGGTGGTGGTTGCTCGCCCCGGCGGCCATCGTGCCGCAGTATTTCATGCGCCAGATCGTGGGCGCCGACGTCCCCGGCGGATTCCTGCCCGAGCTTTCGATATTCGTCTACTACCTCGTGTTTTTCCTGGCCGGAGTCCTGCTTCATCAGCGGAGGGTCCCGGTGCGCCGGTGGTGGTCCTCCGGGCTCCTGACGGCGCTGCCGCTGCTGGCGCTGGCGCTGGTGTTTCTGTATCCCGACAGAATCGGCTTCGTGGATCAGGAACGGGCCTGGGTGCCGGTGGGAGCGGCAGTTTTTCAGGCCGCGTACACCTGGACGGCCTGCTTTGGCCTGATGGGACTGTTTCGGCGGATTGCGTCTCGGGAGCGATCCTGGGTGCGGAATGTCTCGGATGCCTCCTACTGGGTCTACGTTATGCATTTGCCGCTGGTGGTCTGGGCCCAGCAGCTGGCAGCAGAGAGGTTCCTCGATCCACACTTGGCGTTCATATCGATCAGCGTCGCCGTTCCGGGTCTGCTGTTGGCGGTCTACGCGTGGGGCGTTCGATACACCTGGGTCGGGACCCTGCTCAACGGCAAGCGGGTCCGCGTTCGGCCGGTGCTTTCAGACGAGTGATCTTCTCAGAAAGAGGGTAACGGTTACGGCGGCCGCCATCACCACGGAGCTGACCGCAAACACGTCTCCCACCGCTCCGGACAAAGCGGAATTCAGGTCGACGAGAAGAGTGTCCGCCATCCTTACGGCGTCGACGCCGGCATCGGAGAATTCGGATCTGAGCTCGCCGATGGAGGACGGATCGATCAGCGCCCTTGGGGTGTCTGTTATGGTCGCGAGCCGCCCGGGAGGGAGGGCAGCCTTAACCGTGTCCGAGACCGTCTCTTCCACCCGCAACGCGAACCTGTGCCTCATCACTGCGCCGAGCAGGGCGAGGCCCGTCGTCCCGCCGATCATCCTGAAGAAGTGAAGTGCCGAGGTGGCGGTTCCCATGAACCGGTCCGGCACCGAATTCTGAACGGCCACCGCAAAGGTGGACAGGGTCCCTCCCACCCCGAGCCCCAGGATCACGATGTATCCCATTGCCCAGGCGAAGCTCGTACTCTCGTTCATGGTGGAGATGAAAACCATGCCCGCGGCCATGCAGCCGGTGCCGGCCAGACCCTGCCGGCGGTATTTTCCGCCGGATCGGGAGAGCCGTCCGCCGGCCACAATGGAGCCTATGACGATTCCCAGCATCATGGGGGTCAGGAAGCCGCCGCTTCCGGTCGCGGAAGCGCCCAGAACGGCCTGGAAGAACAGCGGCAGGAAGATGACGCTTCCGAACAGCCCGAACCCGGTCAAAAACGCGACCGTCGCCGAAATCGAAACCATTCGGTTTCGAAATATTTCCAGGGGCAGGATGGGAGAATCGGATCTGGATTCGACGATCAGGAATACTGAAGCCATTACCAACCCGAATCCCAGGAGGCCCATGACCTGCGGTGAAGCCCAATCGTACTGAACGCCTGCCCATGACAGGGCCAGCATCGCGGTCACTACAAAAAGCACCAGAGTGATCATGCCTGCGTAGTCCAGCTTTCGATCTCCGGCCTCGGGCCTGATGTCGGGGAAGGTGCGAATGATCAACAGGAGCACAGGAATCCCGACTGGAAGGTTGATCATAAAAATCCAGTTCCAGGAGAGTTGGTCCGTGATGAATCCGCCCAGACTCGGCCCGATGACCGAAGCCAATCCGAACACGACGGCGATCAGTCCTTGAAACCTGCCTCGTTGCCGGGGTGGAAACAGGTCCGGAATGATACGGAGGCTCATGGCTATGAGGATTCCTCCGCCGATACCCTGCAAGGCTCGGGAAGCGATCAGTTGATTCATCGACTGGCTGAAGCTGGCCGGTACGGAGGCCACGATGAAGACGGCGATTCCCAGAACGAGGAACCCCTTGTGCCCGTAAATGTCGGTGAGTCTCCCGGTGATGGGGATGGCCACGGTGGATGCGACAAGATATGCGGCCGCCACCCACGTATAACGGTCGAATCCGCCCAGATCGGCGACGATGCGCGGCATGGCGGCGGCCACGACCATCTGGCCAAGTACGGCCAGAAAGGCCGCGGACATCACGGAGATCATCGTCAGCACGATCTGTCTTCTGGGAAGTTGAACGAAACCCGGCTCCGCCGATTGATGGCTGGCGTTCCGCTTTTCCGTAGCAGAGACGGGGTTCATTGATGGGTCACTCGCTTTCCGCCCGGCAGCGTTACGGCCTGGTGCCGGCGCTACAGTTTCTCCGCGACGATGCCGATCACGGGTGCGGCAAACAAGAACGTGCCCGGATCCCGCTCGCGATCCCGCCACTCGGTTTCGAACGCACGACGTTCCGACTCCGTCAGGAGGCCGGTTTCGACCAACCGTGGAACGAAGTTGGAGAAGAACTGAGTCGGCCACTCCCAGAAACTTGTGCCGGGCCGGATGAACCGCACCAGCGGGACCAGGTCGACCACACGGCAGCCGGACGCGGCGATCAGTCCCGGCAGCCGGTCGCCGATATTGAGATCGCCGCCGCTGCTTGCAAAGCTCTCGTAGACCGCTACCCGGACGCGTTCGAATGCCGGGCTCCGCGGCAGAAGCGTCATCGCGTCGTAGTTCAGGAAGTCCCAGGCCACGAAGCGCCCACCGGGCCGCAAACCGTCTGCGACCCGGTCGATGACCGCAGCCGGATCGGACAGAAAGCAGAAGAGCCAGCGCACGAAAGCGCCGTCCAGCGAGGCCGGCTCCAGCCGCAGCATCTCGGCCCGCTCCACCCGCGCGGTGACTTGCCCGAACCCGAGCCGTTCCGCTTCGCGCGTCAGCCTCCCGATGAAACGCGCCGACTCGTCGAGGGCGAGCACCCGGCCTTCTGCGCCGACCCGCTCCGCCAGCTCCAGAGTGGCGAATCCCGGTCCGCAGCCGAGATCGAGCAGCCGCGCACCCGGTCCGAATCCGGCACGGTCCCAGAGATCGCGCGCCGCCCCTGCCCACAATCGGTGTTGAGTCTCCAGGCGCCTTTCCTCCGCTCCATGGGTACCGAGCAGATACGGTTCGTCCGGTGCGAGTCGCGAGTCCGTCCTCCGTTTCAGATTCCTTTTCCTCATACCCGTAGCGACCTGGTGAGAATTGCGGGCTATGTGCGTGTCGGAACAGCCAGCCCCTCAGATCGTCCCGCGGCGCCAAGTGCCCTGTCGAGAGTCGCGAGCGGAAGCTGAAGCCGCATCGCGAGTTCAAGGTACATGGCGTCGTAGACGGAAAGCTGGTGCTCAGCCGCCAGTTCAAGCGCAACACTCCAGACGCGGCTGGTGGAAACCGGATCGATTTCGATGGGTAGAGCACCGAGACTCGAGTGAATCCGGTGCCAGTCGTCCCTGGCGATCCGGCCCCGGCGAGTCGCGATGAGAAGCACGTTTCCAACTTCGACGGGCCAGAGGGACGGGACGAACGCGCTCCCCTCGATCAGGGAGTCGCGTAGCCGATCCGTCGATTCGGTGGCCTCGTCGGAAAAGATCCATGCCATGGCCACCGAGCAGTCGAGTACGAACGGCATCAGTGCTTGCGACCCTCTTCGACCATCTGACGCACCGAGAGGCCAGCCAGACTGTGGGTCTCCTGAAAAGCCTTCAGGCTGTCGATGGCGTCCCGGATTTTTCCGGCGTCCCGGGGATTGTACGGAATCAACTCCGCGACCGGCCGATTGTGCTTCGTAATGACGAATCGTTCCCCCGCCTGGACACGTTCCAGCAACCGCGACAGGTTCGTCTTGGCTTCGAACGCACCCACTTTAGACATTCGACGATCCTCCAATAATCACGCGGCAAGGAGTTAAACTATACTCAGACTAGTTTATATGGGTGCCGCTTTCCAGCTGTCGTCCGGGAATGACTCTCCCCATTTCGCTGGAGTTTTGGGCGTAGAAGCACCCCTTGTGGGTGCCCTCCTTCGTGCCCGCATCAATCGCCGGCCGCGGGAGGGCGGCCACACGTCGGCTACTTCCGTTGCGGGCCTGTCACGTCCCACCATCTTCCTCCGTTGGTCGTCTTGAGAACGCCCCCTCCCCTCCGTAGTAGAGGGTCGGAGGATCGGTCTTCGTATTGAAGACCAGCGTCCAGGTTCGATTGGACCATTGCAGTCCGGCCGGCCGGAAGCGGGAACCGCCGTCGGTGCTGCGGAAGACTCCCTTTGTCGTCCCCGCGTAGACGTGACCCGGTTCGTAGGGGTTTACCGCCAATGCCAGGATTTCCTGAGGCAGGGGCTCCTGTCCGGAATTCCAGGTCTGCCCCCCCGTCCGTGGATTTGAAGACGCCGCCGCCGTCCGGTGCCGCATAGACCACTTGTCCGTTCTAGGGAAAAAATCCGTAATTTGGACAAAACGTGGAACCTTGTTAACGGAGGCAACAGATCCACGCAGATCTCGCCCGGAAGATGGTGTTCGTCGCCGGGCCGGCGGGACTCCTCTATGGTCTCCGCTCAACTCCGCACGAATTGGGACTGTCTTGGCGCCTGATAACGGATCGACAGGTGGGGTGTCTCAATGGTTTTACCGCCTTGGGCGAGTGACCGGACCCCGGCCTCGACCAACCCGGTGGTCAGCAGGGTCCGCTCCGCCGGATAGGGGGCGCGGCCGGTCAGCACCATCTCCTCCACCTTGGACATCTGGGCCGCGAAATGAACCACGTTGGGCACCGGCGACAGGTAGAACAGTGTGGAGAGAGGTTCGGAGCGGTCCTTCAGGCGCGCGGCGAAGGTGAAGTCTTCCACCAGGCCGTTCAGCAAGAGCATCGTCCCTTTCAATCCATCGTTGTGTTGGTACCGGTACACGACCGGTTCTTTCACCCACTGCCGGATCTGCTCCGGGGTGGGGTATCGGTGGTTCATGTCTTTCGGCTGAGTGAGCTTGTGACTTCGGCAGAGGCACGCCCGGAACAGTTGCGGGTCCCAGCCGCCGCGGTCGAAGGAACCTTTTCCCATGGCATCCCAGGCGGGATCGCCCCGCAGCGCCTGGAGCCAGGCGACTCCGGTCTCCCCTCCCCGGCGGCGCTCGGCCATGCACTGAATCGTCTCCAGGGCGTGGATGTCGTAGCTGTCCACCCCGCCCGAGGACACGCACATCACTTCCTCGACCTCGGCGCCATAGGGCATGTCGATGTCCGGCATTCTCCAGGTGACGGGCAAAGATGAGCCGGCCAGAAACGGAAACCCCATGGATCGGGCCGTGTCGACCATCTCCTTGGCCCAATCCCATCTCCAGGAAAGATGTTTGTCATTGAAGACAGGCGCCGTGCGCCCATCCTGCTTGAAGACTTCGACCACCTCCTTGAAGAACTCGTAGCGGGGGTAGAGCTTCTGGCCCAGTTCGTTGACCGGGTATCGACCGTGTTCGCCGATGATGAGGACCACGTCGACGTCCAACTTGTCCCCGCCGCAGCGAAGCGTCTCGGCGATTGTGGGATAGATGGGAAACTCGAACTCCCGCGCGCGGTCCCGGCTCAGGTCGTTCTCGGGCGTCTGGTCGACGTAGGCCGATACAAGCTTGATGGGGGACTGGTGCCAACGTCCCTCCACGGGATAACCCGCGAGAAACCTTTGACCCGTGTGCCAGGCATGGGAATAGAGCCGCCACTCGGTGGCCAACACGGCCAGCCGCTTCGGTTTTGCGTGGCTTTTCCCAAGCAGAGGAACGGCTGCCAGGCTGCCCCCGAGGGCGCCGATAAACGTGCGTCGGTGGATCATCGCAGATCTCCTTCGGTTCAATCCTGATTCGTTCCTCGAGCGGCACAACCCAAGGGCCGCCCGAACGCCGGTCTGTCAGAAGATCTTGGAGGCGAGGACAATGCCAACCACTCCGGCGCCTTGGATCCACAGGGCCCGGAAAAGTTCGCCCCTGAGCTTGCCCATATCGGCGCGCAATTCCGCTGCCACGGCCGCGATCTCGGAACGCAATACCGCCGTATTGGCCTCCATTTCGGAACGCAACGCAGTCGCATTGGCCTCCATTTCGGAACGCAATGCGACCGTATTGGTCTCCATTTCGGAACGCAACGCGACCGTATTGGTCTCCATTTCGGAACGCAACGCGGCCGTATTGGCCTCCAGGTCGGAGCGCAATGCCGCCGCATTGGCCACCAGGTCGGAACGCAACGCCGCCACATTCGAGTCCAGGTCCCGTTTCGTGGCGGCGGTGTCCCGGCTCTCCTGAATGGCGAAAACGATCGCCTCGGCCTGTTCGGTTGCAATTCCGGTGGCTTCAAGTCTGCGGGCGGTGGCCAAGGAGTCGAATGGAGTGCTCATCTGTGTACTTCCCAAATCATGGCTGAATGGATGATCGACTTCAATACAGATAACGAGCCCGGGTGTGTTTCCGTGAACGGCAAGCCAAGGTCTCGTGCAGCAGGGCAAGACGGTGTATAGCGCGGGAATAACCAGCTCGCTTGCAATGAGTGTGCCGACCGGGTGTGATTCCGGCGCCCTTCCCACCGGCACTGGACGATTCCCCGAATGTGGACTCGATACCTTCGACCCTCTACCATTACTGCCCGTGTCAGGAGTCCCCGTGGCATCCGGCCGGCGCAAAAGCGCGGCGGATTGCGGCCGGCTTGCTGGCTTCCACTTGTCGAGGAGTTCTGACCACGGATTGAAATCGCCGACAAGGAGAACTTCATGCCAGGAACTTCATGGACGGAGGAGTCGTTTTCGGGCCTCAGATGGCGTCTGGCGGGACCGTTCCGCGGGGGGCGGGTGGTGGCGGTGGCCGGCCATCCCACCGACCCCATGGTCTTCTATTTCGGCGCCGTGGCCGGGGGGGTTTGGAAGACGGAGGACGGAGGCACCTACTGGGAGAACATCTCCGACGGCTTCTTCAACACCTCATCCATCGGCGCCCTGGCCGTCTCCCCGTCCGATCCCAACGTGATCTACGCCGGCACGGGAGAGACCACCATCCGCACCGACGTCTCCTACGGCGACGGAGTCTACCGCTCCACCGACGGGGGCAAGACCTGGAAGCACCTGGGACTGGAGGAGACTCGGCATATCGGAGAGATTCGAATCCACCCCCAGGACCCGGATTTGGTCTACGTCGCCGCCCTGGGCCACGCCTTCGGTCCCAACCCGGAACGAGGCGTCTACCGCAGCCGGGACGGCGGCGCCAATTGGGAGCACGTGCTGTTTCAGAGTCCCCGTGCGGGGGCGGTGGATCTGGCCATGGACGCGGCCAATCCCAGGATCCTCTTCGCCACGGTCTGGCAGACCCACCGCCATTTCTGGGAGCTCTCCAGCGGCGGCCCCGACAGCACCATCTACCGCTCCGACGACGGTGGAGACACCTGGACCGACATCGGACGGAACAAGGGCCTGCCGAAGGGCATCCTGGGGAAAATGGGGATCACCGTCAGCCCGGCGCGGCCGCAACGGGTCTGGGCCATCATCGAGGCGGAAAAGGCCGGCGTCTACCGCTCCGACGACGGTGGGGACACCTGGGAGCGGATCAACAGCTCCCGGGACCTGTTGAACCGTCCCTGGTACTACCTTCACATCTTCGCGGACCCGCAGGATCCGGAGACGGTCTGGGTCACGAACCTTAGCACCTGGAAGTCGACGGATGGCGGGAAACATTTCTCCCGGGTCTCCGCCCCCCACGGGGACGACCACGACATGTGGTTCGATCCCGCCGATCCCCGGCGCATGATTCAGGGAAACGACGGGGGGGCCTGCGTCAGCTTCAACGGCGGGGAGACCTGGTCGACCATTTACAACCAGCCCACGGCCCAGATCTACCGCATCGATCTGGACAACCGTTATCCCTACCGGATCTACGGAACCCAGCAGGACAACTCCAGCATCGCCGTTCCCAGCGCCACCGAATACGGCGCCATTCCCTGGGGAATGTGCTACGCCGCCGGCACCGGCGAAAGCGGATACATCGCGGTGCATCCGGAGGATCCCGATATCGTCTACGTTGGCGCGGTGGGCAGTTCCCCCGGGGGCGGAGCTCCGTTGCAGCGCTACGATCGGAAGACCCGCCAGATCCGCCTGGTGACGGTCTGGCCCGACGTGGCGTCCGGCCGGCCGCCGGGCGATTTGAAATACCGTTTCAACTGGACGTTTCCCATCCTGTTCTCCCCCCACGACCCGGTCTGCTGTATGCCGCCGGGAACCGGGTCTTCTGCAGCCGGGACGAGGGGAGCAGTTGGCAACTCATGAGCCCCGACCTCAGCCGACGGGACCGATCCAAGTTGGGCGCGTCGGGCGGCCCCCTTACCAAGGACGTCAGCGGCGCCGAGGTCTACGCCAACGTCTCCACCCTGGCCGAGTCTCCCCTGGTCCCGGGGCTGCTCTGGGCCGGGACCGACGACGGCTTGGTCCATATCACCCGGGACGGCGGCGAGAACTGGAGGGAGATCACGCCGCCCGGGGTGCCCGATTGGTCCCTCATCTCCAGAGTGGCGGCCTCGCCTCACGATCCGGCCACCGCCTACGTGGCCGCGACCCGCTACAAGCTGGATGACTACGATCCCTACCTCTATGTGACCCGGGACTACGGCAAGACCTGGCACGACCTGGGCCGGGCCTTGCCCCGGGAAGAAATCACGCGGGTGATCCGGGAGGATCCGGTTCAGCAGGGTCTGCTCTACGTCGGTACCGAAACCGGTATTTTCGTTTCCCTGGATGAGGGGGCGTCCTGGTTTCGCCTTCGCAACAATCTGCCGGTGGCTCCGGTCTACGATCTGGCGGTCAAGGATGGGGACCTGGTGGCGGCCACTCACGGACGTTCGATCTGGATACTGGACGACGTGACGCCCCTGCGGCAGGCGGCCGCCGGCGAGGCAGAAGGACCGGCCGCTCTTTTTCCGCCCCGGCCGACGATTCGGATGTGGCTCCAGTGGGGGGCCGCCGGGGGCGACCGGCCGGGCAAGAACTACATGTTGGGACTGGGTCGGGAAGGCACCTATCGGCAGGACCCCACCGAGGAGAACGAGCCCCGTCTTCAAGGTCTGGACGTGGGCGAGAACCCTCCCCGGGGCGTCATCGTCTATTACTACCTGGACGAGGTTCCGTCCCAGGATCTAAGCCTGACCTTTCTGGATCGAGAGGGACACGAGATCAGAACCTTCACCCGGAAGGACGACGGAGACGAGGCTCCGACCGACGGCGACAACGACGATTCTTCCAAGAAAGAGCGGCACCTGACGGCCCACGCCGGGGTCAACCGCTTCGTCTGGGATCTGTGCTATCCCGAGGCGGAGAGTTTCGCCGGTGACGTGACCACCAAGGGTTCGGATACGTCCCCTCTGGCGCCGCCGGGAGACTATCGTGTCGTGTTGAAGCTGGGAGACCGGAGTTGGACGGAGGACTTCCGGCTCGCCAAGGACCCCCGGTCGTCCGCTACCCGGAAGGACCTGGAAGCCCAGTTCCAGGCCCAGGTTCGGATCCGGGACAAGGTCTCCGAAACCCACGGGATGCTGGAGCGGATCGCTCGGATTCGGGACCAGGTGAAACGATGGATCGATCGGCTTGAGGAGGCGGGCCAGGAAGAAGCGGCCCGGCAGGCGTCGAGTCGGGCGAAGGAGTTGAACCGGAAACTGGATGGCATCGAGTCCCGCCTGGTGACCTTCGGCGCCGAGGGAGACTTCGACTGGATTCGAATTCCGGCGGGTCTCAACTTCAGGCTCATCTCCCTGATGAGCGTCGTCTCTTCCGCCGATGCGGCGCCGACCCGGCAGGCCGTGGAGGTGTTGGAGACCCTCTCCGCCGAAGCGGATGAAGCCTCGCGGGAATTGGACACGCTGGTGAAGCGTGAGGTGGCCGCTTTCAATCGCCTGGTGGCGGAGACGGGAATTCCTGCGGTGGGGTGACGCCCGGCACGCCGGGACGGCCGCCTGGACCCACCGTCACTCTCTTTTTTCCGGCCAGTCCAGGTGCTTGTGCAGGAAGGAGAAAGTGCCTATGCCGTTGATGGTGTGGGGTCCCACGAACCACTCGATCTCGACCCGGTCGGCCAGGCCCAGCCGGGCGGAGTACAGGTGGCGCACCTTGGCGAATTCATAGCCCACCATCTCGTCGGGGGCCACGCCGTCGAAATGTCCCCGCTCCACCATGAAGGGCCGGGGGGCGATCAGGGCCGCCATCTCGGCGTAGTTGAAGGTGCTGCCCAGGTCGAACTCGAAGATCTCGTACTCGCCGTGGAAGACGTAGCTGTACCTGGCCCGGGATGACGCGTTCTTCCAGACCCACTCGTTGAAGTCGGCGGAGCAGATGGAGAGGGCGTAATCGGTCAACAGGGCGGGGACCCGCATGGCCGTTTTCCCCCCATAGCTGAGGCCGTAGAAGCCGATCCGGCCGGGATCCACCCAGGGAAGGGTCTTGAGCCAGTCCAGGATCTGCTGATGTTGGGCCGCGATGATGGAGAAGAGGGACTTCTTGAGGGGGTTGGCCTTCCGCTGCAGCGTGCGGAAGCGGTCCTGGAAGATGTAGAGGTTCTGAGGGGCGAAGGTGATGAAGCCCCGTTCGGCCAGCTTGGCCGTGAAGTCGTGATAGGCCCGGTGATCGCCGCGGATGGTTTCCTGGGGACGCCCTTCCAGGCCGTGCTGGCAGACCACCACCGGCCGCCGCTCACCGGGGACCAGGTCCTTGGGCAGCAACAGGATCCCGTACGCGATGACGTCGGGGTAGACGTCCAGGACCACCTCGTGGCCGGTCCATTGGGGCGCGTCGTAGATGGGGCGGCTGCGGGCGTTGGGAGGCAGGCGTTGGTCGTGGAACCAGCCGATGACCTCGTCCCGGAAAATGCGGCGGTAGTCCTGGATGCTCTTCCGGTAGCCTTCCAGTGACGATGTGTCCAGCTTCTCCATGAAGGCCTGGCGGACGTAGGGGCTCTCGGAGAGCAGCCACTGGTTGTGGCGGTCCATTTCGCCGACCTGGCGCTCCATGCGGACTGCCGGATCGAAGGAATCCACCAGGAATCGGGGTGAGGGGCCTGTGGGAGCCAGTTCGAGTTTGCCGGAGAGAGATCCGAGCAGAGCCAAAAGCGCAGCGGGGCTGCCGGGGGGACCCGTGGCCTGCGAACCGGAGCCCTGGGAACCGCTGGACACGAGTTGGATCGGGGCTGCGGGTTTCAGGCCGGCCACGAGTTCCAGCGCCCGCTCCACCTCCCGGTCAACCGTTTCGGCCGGCGGCGTGACGAGACGCGCCGGAGCTCCCCCTTTTCCCGGGAGTTCCAGCTCGGGGGCCCGGGCCGCTTCCACGATCAAGGTCCGGGGTGCGATCATCGAGGCCAGTTCCGCATCGCCGAACTGCTCCAGCAGCCCGAAGACGTTGCGGTCGATGGGTTGTTTCCAAATGTTCCGCCGGTCGCTGAAATACCCGCTGACCAGGGCGGCGTCGATTCGGGTGTCCAGGGCCGCCGCATAGAGCGCCAGGCCTCCTCCCTCGCCATACCCGGCGATTCCGATTCGGGCGTCGCCCTCTTCGGCCTCCTGCGTGAACCAGTCCACCAGGGCCAGAATTTTCTGGATCTCGTAACCCAGCAGGTGGCGGCCCAGTTCGAAGGCGGACCGGTAGATGAACTCGCGGTGCGTCAGGAAAGGCCGTCCGATCCGTTTTTTCATTTCCCGGCTGATGAGGACGGGAACCACCACCCGGCAGCCGCTCTCGGCCAAACGGCGCGCGAACTGGGATACGTGGGGAACGCCGGGGACCAGGCCGGCGATCTGTTCCGGGCTCTGGTCCGCGTCCGGGACGGCGATGACGTCGGCGGCGGGCCGGCCCTGCCGGGGGACCAGGAGCAACCCTTCGCCATGGATCTGGCCGATGGAGGGCCAGCGGATGGAGAAAACGTCATAGGCATCGGTCCCGCCCACCCGGGCCGGTGTCCGGACCGTGCCCATCAATTCAGGGCTCGAATATTTCACCCGGGGGTCCCGGACTCCCAGGATATGGGCCAGCCGCTTCCGGTTCGGTTCCAGGGATCGGGCGTAATTCTCCGGGGATGAGAAGTCTCGGTTCCAGTGCCGCGCCCGGTTCTCGCGCGATTGCGCCAGCTTGGCCAGGAGGAACCGGTCGGCGCCGGCCACCAGGTGGGACGCGATGTCACCCGTCATCTCCAAGGGGAGCGTGCGGCGCGCAAGCTCTGAAGAAGGCTGCCCAAAGGCCGTCCGGCCGTCCGTCCAAGACGCCAGCAGGACTGCTGCCAGAATCAGAAGGGAAGGAACTCTCACTCTCGGGACCCTACTGATGTGACCGCCGGTTTGCAATTCCAGTAGGCGGACCGTGGTGCTCATAGGGGATAGCCTTGCAATCGGGCCGAGATCCAAGCCGCCACGGCGCCTGCCGACAGGTAACCGGCCATTCCGGCCAGCAGTCCGGCCCAGAGGCGGGACCGTAGCCTGAGACCCCACCAGGCGGCGGCGAAGGCTCCGGCGGCCATCCCCGCAAAGGGGACGTAGAATCCCAACATTCCCTGGCTGCACCACGGGCACCAGGGTCCCCGGAGGTGATGCACGTTGCAATGGACCATTCCATCCATGAGGGTGCACCCGCACCCGAAGAGCAGCCCGCAGTAGGCGGTGACGGTGGCCGCCTCCACAACCAGCAGAATCCCGCAGCAGACCAGGAGCCGTGACCTCATTGGCACCTCCCAGTCTACACCGCGGCCCGGGCTGACACCGCGGCGAGTCTCGCCAGGGCGATGGACGATAATGATCCGGTTGACCGGGGAGCATCGTCGTCAACGAATCGGGATCAGGACTTTCCCCATTTTTCTGGTGGTTCCGGCCTCAATCGACGGTTTGGGGAGGGCGCCCACACAGGGTCGCTTCTACGACCAGAATGGATTGAACTGCCTCCGGCCCAGCGCATAGTATGAAGATGTTTTTGACTTGCGGAATGAGAGGAAAGAGGCCATGAGCACCACCGGGAAGACGTTGGCTCGCGGTGATCGAATCGGCGGATACGTTTTGGAGGAAATCGAGGCGCGCCTGGAGTCCTGCGAGGGAATCTCCGGCGTGTGCAAGACCGATCTTCCCACCCCCTCCCTCCTGCTGGATCTGGATCTCTTCGAGGCCAACGTCGAGACCATGGCCCGCCACGCCGCGAGCCGCTCCATCGGAATGCGGCCTCATTCCAAGACCCACAAGTGCCCCGAGGTGGCCCGGCGCCAAATGGCTGCAGGCGCCCTGGGGATTTCCACGGCCACGGTGTCCGAGGCCGAGACCATGGCGCGTGCCGGCATCTCCGGCCTCTTGATCACTTCCGAGATCGCAGACCCCAACAAATTCCAGCGGCTGGTCCGCTTGACCCGGCGCCACCCCGACACCATGGCGGTGGTCGACCATCCGTGGCAGGCGGAACAGATGAACGATGCAGCCGTGGCCGGCGGAGTGCAGCTCAATATCATGCTGGACATCGATCCGGCCAACCGGCGCACCGGAGTCGAAGCCGGAGAGCCGGCGCTCCGCCTGGCCCGGGACGTGGACCGGCTCTCGAATCTGAACCTGAAAGGGGTCCACTGCTACTGCGGAAAGTCGTCCCACGTCCATGGCTTTGAAGAGCGGAGAAAGCACTCGCAGGAATCCATGGCGGCTCCACTGGAGACTTTTTCCAGGATGCGGCAGGAGGGGCTCCCGGTGGAAATCTTCTCCGGTTGCAGCACCGGGACCTACAATATCGATTCCGAGATCGAGGGCATCACCGAGATGCAGGCCGGTTCCTACGTCTTCATGGACCTGGATTACTTGCGAATCGGGGGCCGCGGGGGGGATGTTTACGACGATTTCGATCCTGCCCTGACGGTTCTCTCCACCGTCACCAGCAGGAACCTGTCCGGCCAAGCCACGCTGGATGCAGGGCTCAAGGCCTTTTCCACGGATCGGGCCTTCGGTCCGCAGCCGGTGGGAATCGAGGGCGCGGGTTTCCGGTGGGGCGGGGATGAACACGGCATTCTCGTCCTGGACGGGGCAGCCGCCGACGTTCGCCTGGGAGAGAAGCTGGAATTCTACCCTCCCCACTGCGATCCCACGGTCAACCTCTACGATCGCATCTACTGCACCCGGGGCGATCAGGTGGTGGAAGTCTGGCCGATCCTGGCCCGCGGCCATCGCTAGGAGTCTCCGGCCAAGGTCGGCGCCGGCGCGAGGCCAGGACGCATCCCGGAGTGCAGGGAGGGAGGCAAAATGCAGCTGTCCGAACTGATCGTCCGGGAAGCCAGGGAACGGGGCCTGAACCACTACTTCGGAATTCCGGGCGGCGGCCTGCCGCTGGACATCATGGATTGGGGTCGGCGCCTGGACCTCGACTTCGTCACCGTGGCCCATGAGTCCTCGGCCGCCATCATGGCCGCCTACTATGGGCTCTTGCGAGAGACGGCGGGACTGGCGCTGGCGGTCAAGGGCGTCGGAGCCGGGAATCTGGCGGGCGGAGCCGTCAACGCCTTTTTCGAGCGCGTCCCCGTCGTCTGTTGCTGCGAGCGAAGCCCCCTGTCCACCAGCCACCTGGAGCTGGTCTGCCAGTGCTCCCACGGCAAGCTCTTCGACTCGGTGGTCAAGTCGCAGCATACGGTGTCTCTCGGCACGGCTCGGGAGAATCTTCGCGACGCCTTCTTCCAGGCGGCCGACGGCCGGCCGGGTCCGGTGCTGCTGGACGTGCCCACCGATCTGGGGACGGCTTTTGTCCCGGGTGCGGCTCTCGCTCCGCTCGAGGCTCCTCCGCCCGCAATGCCCGACGAATCGCAGCTCGCGGAGCTCCGGAAGGCGCTGTCGGAGTCCCAGAGACCGCTGGTCCTGGCGGGACAGGACGTGGTCCGGGCCGGCGCCTGCGGCCCCCTGCGCTCGTTGGTCGAAGCATTGGGCGCCGCGGTGCTGGTCGAGATGGACGCCCACGGAGTCTTTCCCGAATCCCACCCCCTTTGGGCCGGCACCTTCGTGGGACACCAGATTCCCCACACGGTGGAGGGAGAGTTGGCTCCGCAAGCCGACCTGGCGCTTCTGGCCGGCTGCGACAGCCTGGTTTCGGACAAGAAGTGGGAGTCGGCGGCCCCCGTCTTCGAATTGGTCCAGCGGGGAGAGTACGAATCGTTGGCGGCCGGTCCCCGCCTCCGGATCGACGGCGACCTGAGAACCTCCTTGAACCGGCTGCTTCCGCCGGCCCCCCAGGCCGGATTTCCGGCGGCCCAAATCGCCAGGACCCGGGAGCAGGTGTTGCGGAACTTCCGCCGCCCGGGCGGCGCCCGGCTGGCGGCTCAGGACATCATCGAGATCACGCGGACCCATCTGCCGGAAGACGGTCTTCTGATTTCCGAAACGGGGATCTTCATCCTGATGTTGCATCATCTCTGGCCCGTGGACCGGCCCGGCGCCCATCTCTGCACTTCCGGGGGACGCACCATGGGCCTGATGCTTCCGGCGATCCTGGGCGCCAAACTGGCCCGGCCCCAACAACCCATGGTGGGCATCGGCGCCGATGGCAGCACCTTGATGCGCCTGGGGGAGCTGGAGGTCTTCGCCCGCACCGGAGTCCGGGTCCCGCTGGTGATCCTGAATGACCACGCGCTGGGCACCATGAAGTCGAGGCAGCAGAGCCGGGGAATGGAGGACTACGGGCTGGATCTGCACCCCATCGATCTGGCGGCGGTGGCCCGGGCCTCGGGTCTGGCCGGCGTCGTGGTCCGGACGCCGGAGGAATACGAGGCGGAACTCAAGAAAGCGCTGGTTGCCGACACCACCACTCTGATCGACGCGCGGGTGGACCCGAAGGCCTACCAGGACAGCTTCGCCGCCACCATCGGGATCGTTTAGCCGCCCTCCCGCAACGGCAGCCAGCGGGGGTGGTCGGCTCCCCGGCCCTGCAGTCCGCGGGTGAGGCGCCTGGCGTTGTTTCCGTTGGAATCCATGCGCCAGATCTCCGGCATCCGCCCCGTCTCGGCACGGCAGAAAACGATGGCGCGCCCGTCGGGAGACTCGCCGGCCCTCAGGTCCCAGACGGGCGGACGGCTCCCGGTCAAGGTCCGGATTGCGCCGCCGGAAGGGTCGATCCGGCAGATCTCCGTGCCGCCCCGGGCCGATTCCGGCTTGTAGTCACGGTTGAAGTGTTCCGTGTCCGGACGCTGCGGCTCGTATTCCCACGGAACCTTGCTGCCTGGGAGCTTTCGCGAAAAGAGAATCCGTCCGTCTCGAGTCCAGGAGAGCATATTGGAACCGCTGCCGCGGTTGCCCGGCCTGCCGTAGCTGGCGCCGAACCAATGGGACTGTCCCTGGGTCAGGACCCGCTGCTCCGATCCGTCGGGGCGGCTGACGCAGACATCGGACCAGTCGTGGCCCGGATCCTGCCGGAAGCGGCAGTCCAGGTAGGCGAGCCAGGCTCCGTCGGGCGACCAGACGGGCCCGAAGTAGAGATGGTCCGGATGGGCCGCAACGAGTGTGCGGCGGCGTCCTTGGAAATCGCTGGTCCAGACCTGGTAGCCCGCCGGACTGGCCAGGTGAAAGGCGACCCGCCGCCGCTCCCGGTTGAGGCTGAAGCCGTAGGGGAGGCCTTCTCCCGCAGCCGTGAACTCGCGGGCATCGCTGCCGTCCAGGTTCATGCTGAAGATCTGTCCCACCTGGTTGCGGAAGACCTGGACCAGCATGCGTTCGTCGTCCAGCAGCAGTTGGGGAGTGTAGAAGACCGCCATCCGGTCCCGGGTGGCAATTTCGGTGAGACGTTTTTCCTGGAGGTCATAGGTCCAGATATGGGTGGGGGTCCGGGTGTAGTACTGGGCGAAGGGACGGCCCGGACCGTCCTGGCGCGCTTCCATGCTCAGGAGCAGGATTCTCCGGCCATCGCGGAAGAACCCGGCCGGCTGCCACGTCACCTGGTTCGGCTCCTGGAATTCCAGAACTTGCAGATCGCCGCCGGCAGCGTCCATGATGGCCGTCCTGCCCGCCGTGGTGAAGAGGAAACGCATCACCGAGCCGGGCGACGCGGCCGCCACAGATGCGGGGCCGGGACGGGCAGTCGAAACCAGGGTGGACGCGGAGAGGAGAGAAACCAGGAGATCGCGGCGGGAAAGGCTGACTTGCATGGCGCGTTTCTGCTCCGCCCACCAGTGATGGAAAGTCTGCATGGTGACGTCAACCTCCGCGTCTGTAAAGTCGGTGCGGTGAGGGAACGATCGAACCGTTCACCCTTCCTGGCCCCCCTCGCGGCGGCATCCCTTCTGCTCGTGGGCTGCGCCGCGGGCCCGCGCGATCGGGAGACCGGGCATGAACCGCTGGCGGACCTGGGCTTCCACCGTCTCCAGATCGAGCCCCTGGTCCACTCCACCTATCCCACCTACCGGCGCTACCACGACGATCTTGCCCCCCAGGTGGTGGTCGTCACGGCCCCGGGCCTGGAGCGGATCGGTTGGGAGGATCGGCCGGAGAAGGCCTCCTGGATCCTCAGGCTGCCGGAGCAGATTTTCTTCAATGGAAGGAAGCTCCACTACCAGGTGGGGATGCAATGGGTGAATGCGGGAAGCCGGTGGTCCTATTCCGGCGCTCCGGTCAGGGATCTCAACGGGCTCTGGAAGCTGGATCCGGAGCGCGATTTCTATTACTACCTGCTCGACGAAGCCGCGGCAACGAAAGCTGTCGTGGGCCGGCAGTCGGCCATTATCGACGCGGACTCCACGGGCGCACACTACCGGGTGTCGGTCACCAACGGCTCCGGTGAACCCTGGAGAGATGTCCATGCATGGGTCTGCCTGGACCATTACCACACGCCGGTCACCGGATATCGGCCCTACCTCAAGGTGGGATCGTCCTGGACCGAATACCAGAGGCTGCCCGGTGTCGGACCTTCCACGTTTCTTCCGGTAGAGGGAAGAAGCGGTGAGTATTTCCGGGTCCGGCCCGGGTCGAAGACGCCTTCCTCCGTGAGCTTTCCGGGAGTCGTTTGCTGGAACATCACGGACAAGGGGTACCTGCTGACGGCGCACTTTTCGCGGGACGCTCTGGCCGTTCTGGCGAATCAGCATGCTCCGTGCACCGACCTGCTCCTCTGGTTCGGCGACCTGCAGCCGGGCCAGCGCGTCACCCGCGGTGGACACGTCCTCATCGCTCGCGCCAGCCTGGAGGAATTCCAGCAGCGGGAGGCCGGCTTGCTGCAACTCTCGGACGCACTCGGAAAGGCGACTCCGCCGGGATCGTGACCGAACCCATGATCGATCGCCGGCGCTTCTTCAAGGACCTGGGTTCAGCTTCTGCCGCTGGTGCGTTCGCTTCGGGAATCCTTGCTTCGACCGCTTCGCGTTGCCCGAACCGGAGCGGTCCGTCAAAACCCCGGGAGGCCGGTTCCCAACCAGGAGACACAAAAATGAATGTTGAAGGCACCACCCTCGGGACGGGACGCTTCAGAGCGGCCAGGGACCGGGGCTGCGCGTTTCTTCTCGGCCAATTGCGGGACGACGGCGGCTTCGGCGACGCCGTAAAGGGTTTGTCCGAGTACTACAAGGTGCCTGCGGCGCTGGCGGCGTGCGGCGAAACCTTCGCGGCCAACCGCCTCTGCAGTTGGATTCGGGAGAACGGAACGCTTCCCGGGGGAGACTTCGGGCCCAGGCCTCGGTCGATCCGCGGTTACGGCTACACCTACTACAACTCCTGGGTGATCAAGGGGGCTCACCGCTTGGGGCATTTCGACCTGTCGCAGCGGGGCATGGATTTCCTGATGGGTTTCCGGGACAGCCGGACCGGCGGGTTCCTGTCGAGTCCAAAGGAGCAGGATCCCGCGAGGCAGCAGGACCTCTGGGTGGTGGCGGGATGCGGCTGGTCCGCTCTCTACACCGGCCGGATCGAAGTCGCCCGGGGAGTGGGCCGGTGGATGAAGACCCTCATGGAGGACCAGCCCAACTATCCGGACCAGCTTTACGGGGTCTACAGCACCGAAAAGGGGTTGCACGTCGAGCATGACGACGCCGAGGCGTTCCGGTACGTCCTGAACCGGGACGCCGAGCGGGACGAACCCTTCTACAATCCGGGAATCGCTGGAGGGTTCCTCGCTCAGCTCCATCAGGCGACCGGCGAGGAAGAGTGGTTGGAACTGGCCAGGGATTACCTGCTGCTGGCGGAGAGCGCCAGCGAGTATCTCTACAGCCTGGTCCGCGCCGGAAAACTGGGGTGGGCGGCATCCCTGATGTACACCCTGACTGGGGAGGCGAAATACCGGGAGATGGCGGTACGCGTGGGCGACAGCCTGATCGCGTCCCAGTCGCCTGAGGGCTGGTGGGGCAACGTCGGCGAGACGGCGGCCAACAACGACATCACCGCCGAGATGGTCTTCTGGCTGGACCAGGTCTACCAGGCCGTTTCCTGAAGGCATTATCTGCACGCCTGAGAAACGCGCCGAGCCGCGTGGGGTCCTCGACGCCGGGTCCTGGAAGCCCCATCACCGAGAAATCGGGGCGTCCACCAGGAGCCGGCGGAACTCGCGGTAGGTCATGTTCCTGGCAATGACGTAACAGGCGTCCTCGGCGGTGTTCACCACGCCGTACCAGTCGAAGTCGCGCCGGATCCCGTTGTAGACCGGCAGCTTCAACTCGCCTCCCTGCGAGTCCAGGGCCAACTCGGGGGCGTCAGGTTCCGGCCAGCAGAGCTTTCCGTGGACCTCCCGCACCTGAAGATCGAGACCCCGGACGGGAATCCGGGCGTAGAGCAGAGGATCCTTGAGCCGGCACCAGGCCCGTGTGTAAAGACCCACCAGGCGCCCCCGGGTTGCTTCCCAGAGATAAAGGCGCAGGTTGGGATCCAGGTCGATCCGCTCCCGGAATCGGGATCCCATCAGAAACGAGGCGCCGCTGACGGAAAGGTCGTACCGGTTGTCCACCGGGGTCTGGAGGCCCAGGTAGGGGACCAGCATCTGCTTGTAGGTCATGGCGCACTGCTCGAACCCCTCGCCGAAGGCGACCCCCTGCGTCGTGGCGGGATCGTATCTCAGGTTGCGTTTCCGGAATTCGTCCCGGATGTCCGCCGCGGCCAGCCGGCTGAAGTAGAGCACCTCCAGCACGGCTGGATTCCAGTTGGCGGCCAGGGCGCCGGCCTCGTCGATGGCCTCGCGGATCTCTGCCGCCAACTCCTCCCGGATCTCCGCCGGCACTCCATCCAGGAACTCGTCCCGCCCCGGCAGGTCCGGCTCTGACAGGAATCGCTCCAGAGGATGGTCCAGCTTCCGCCACTCCGCCGGCGGTTGCTTCAGCTCCCGGTCCACGAGAATGGCTCGCCGTCCCAGAGTGCGGCGGGCGTAGTTCTGCAACTCGAGCATGGGCGTCTTGTCCCCGATGGGGAAAAGGAGCAGGACCTCGTCCCGCTTCATCCTGGACATGAGCTCCTTCTGGAGACGGTTGACCTCCAGCTCCTTCCGGTAGGTCGCGTCCCAGACGGGCCGGCTGTAGGGGCTGTGTTCGTCCCAGTCCCCCGGCGGAGGATCGAGTCCCGCCGTCTGCCAGCAGACCGGGTGGAACATGAAGTAGATCGTCCGGACGTCCAGCGGTCCGGGTTCGGCATCGGCTCCCGAGGAAGTCCTCCCGCAGCCGATCAGAGGAAGGATCAGAAGAAAAATGGAGGCCGGAATGCTCAACGGGACGAGCGTTCGCAGCCGTGGGGAGCGAGCGCCGAATGGAGGGGTCATGGCTTGATTTCAGAATCGATTCTTGACAGCGAGTCTAGCACGGCCCGGAAAAGGCGTTCCGCATCGGAGTGCCGTGCCGCGGCCGTCGGGGAATGGAGTTCGTTGACGGCAGATCTCCGCGGTCAGGGCCGGACGGTGATCCGGCGCGCTTCATACAGCGTCTTCATGTCCCGCAGGAAATGCTCGCTGTCTTTTTCCCAGATCCGGAGCGTTTCCCCCAGCGATTTCCCCGGCAGCACGAACCGATACGAAAGCACGACGCATGAATCGGGTCCGGTGGCGGCGATCTGGGTGTACCCTTGCGTCAACGGTTCGGCGATCTTTCGGGGCTGACTCCAGGTGTACCCCTTGTCGGGACTGAACATGACGTAGTCTCCCGCCGCCGCCGAAGGATCTTCAATTCCGACCTGGCTCTTGTAGCGCTTGTGATAGTCGGCGAGGCCCGCTGGGTAGTATCCGCCGTTGGGATCCTCCCAGTAGATGTACCGCATGGGGCGCCAGCCGAAGCTGCAGACCAGGATTCCGTTCTCCAGCAGAGTCATTCTCGGCCGCAGGCCCAGCGTCTCCAGGGAGACCGGCTCGCTCCAGGTCCGCCCTCCGTCCCTGGAACGGCACTGATATAGGGGCGCGTAACGGCCGGTTCGCATGATCGCCAGCAGCTCGCCGCCGCCGAAATCCACTAGGGCCGGCTCGCAGAAACTCTCCTGTCCGGTCTTGCCGTCGTAGGCGATGGTGGAGAGATACGCCCAATTCTTGCCGTCATCGGTGGAGGACAACAGGTAGGTGCGGTACATGGGAGCGACGCCCAGCTTGGTATCGAATCCGCTGATGGGCACGTCGTCGCCGACGAAGTTGCCGTAGGAGAGCGCCAGCAGAGTTCCGTCCGGCAGCTCATGGGCGAGTTCGAGATGGGGAGCCCGGGACACGGTCTTGTAATCGTCGGCGATGACAGGTTTGAACCGGGGCACGGAGATGCTGGTCTCCATCCATGACGCATCGTCGGCGTCCGAGAAATCCGCCAGTCTGTTCAAGGTCATGCGTCCGGCGAGGAAAACCCCCGGCCGTTCTGATGGGTTGACGCCCCGCTTGAGCAGATAGAACGAACCGTCCCGGCGCTGCAGCGCCTGGAATCTGGAGATCGCAACCTGCTGTGCCTGCCAGGTCCGGCCGCCGTCGGTGGAACGCAGGATCTTGTCCGTCCTCCCAATGAGGATGATGGAACCGTCGAGCAGCTTGAGCAGCGGGATATAGCGAGAGTAATAGGGGGGCGCCGCCCCTTCTTCATGCACGATGGAGGGCTCGGAGACGGTCACCGAGGTGACCGCGGCCCTCGAATGGAGCAGCATCGGTTTCGATGAGGGATTGGTTGCAGAGCCGTGAGGGGCGGCGATGCCGACTGCGAACAGACAACTCGCCGTCAGGGCTCCGCCCGGAGCGAAGGACATTGTGATTCTCCTGGCTGTGGTGGATTTCGTGTCATTGAATTCCGGGCCGGCGGGAATCCGTCCCCGGGGAAACGAGGGGGAGGCGGATCGAGGACCCCGTTTCCGACGAGAGCCGGGTGGCTTCGACCATCTCCACGCCCGCCCTTCCGTCCTGGCCCGTGACGGCGGGATCCCTATGGTTGCGAACGGCGTCGATGAAATCCTGGACCTGAGTGTGGTAGGCCGCCATCCGCTGCGGGGAGTAGAGATTCGGTTCCCGCTGCGCGTAGTTCCAGATGGGAGGCTGTTCCCAGACCTCCTCCCAACCGGCGCCGGAAGCCAATCTCAGCTTCCCGAACCCGTCACAGTCCAGAAGCCCCTTCTCGCACCAGATCCGGGCCCGGTAGCGGCTGTCGGGAAAACCGGGGGACGGAATCTCGTGACTCATCCAGATCTGGGCGCCGGCCCCGCCCGGGAATCGGATCTGAGCCAGGGCGGTCTGCGCGCGCCATTCGGGGCCGTGAAAGGAACCGACGGCGCCGGTGACCGATTCCGCATCCTTTCCGGTAAGCCAGAACAACAGGTCGAACATGTGGGCGCCCCGGGCCAGGAACGCCCCGCCGGCGGCCGGTTCCTCGATCCAGCGCTGACCGGCGACCCCCAGCAGCGGCCAGAGGGCCATGAAGTGGATCATTCGGACTGCGCCCAGCGAGCCCGACTCCAGAAGTGCGCGGGTGCGGGAGAAGACGCCTCGAAAACGGAGGGACTTGATGACACCGAGGCGCCGGCCGGCCCGGCGGGAAGCGTCGATCATGGCGTCGCAGTCCGCGAGTTTCGTGGCCATGGGGTTTTCCACCAGGACGTGCTTTCCCTTGCGGGCGGCGGCAACGGAATGCTCCGCCAGGACCTGGTGAGGCGCGGCGATGATGACGGCATCGACATCGCTGCGGGAGAGCAGGGAATCCACGTCGGGTTCGGCGTCGATGCCGTACTCCGCGGCGAATTCAGGGACCTTCGAACCGCCGGCCACCGCCAGCAGCCGCGCGCCCCGGTTGTATTGGAGGAGGCATCGGGCATAGGTGTGATTCATATGCCCCGCGCCCACCAAGCCGAATCTCACCATTTCTTCTCCGCTCATTCCATTCCGCGATCTTCACCCGTTCGCGTGCGGATTTGACGACGAGGATGTTGTCTTCGGTGCCCCGTCGGCGGCTCCCGGGAGGTCATGCCGAACGCCCGGTCCCTGGCCGGAAGCAGCCTGGACTGCATCCGGCTCGCTCGATCCAGCCGGTGGCCCCATCTACCTGAAGGTGAAACCGTAGAGGCGCGCCCGGCCGGCGAGCCGGAAGCGGAGCCGCAGCGTGCCCGAGTTCGACAGCTGCTGCGGCCGGCCCCCCAGCCACTGCACGGGCACGGCGACCCCGTCCTGATTCGGGACGGTGCCGGTGGCCAACACCTCCGGTCCATCCATCAACTCCACCGTAATGCCACCTGTGTTGCCGGTGAGGCCTTCGGCATTCAACTCAAGATTCGGCCGGGAAAGGACTCCCGCTATGGGAATGGTGCTGAACCAACCCGAGTCCTTCCCTTCGGCGACCTCCAGGCTCACGAATCCGTCCCTGCGGATGGTGGCCAGACCACTCTCCATGGGCAGATCGATCCAGTCGTGGAACGGCCCGATGCTCACCGGACTGCCTGAGTAGTAGAGCCAGAGTTCATCGCCGACGCTCACCGGCAGATTCACGGGGGAGATCCAACCGGCGTCCCAGGTGCCGGGCGGTCCCAACTCGACGGCGGCGACCCCGTCGAAGACATGAACGAAGTTGCGTCCATCACGGCTCACGACCAGTTGCTGGGGACTCAACTGCAGAGCGTCCCAGGCGTCGAACAGGCCCATGTAGAGTTGTCCCTCGATCCAGACGGACATGAGATGTTGCTCGACCTCGGTTCCGGCCCGCGGATAGAGAATCGGGTTCCGGGGGTCCGACGTCCAACGGATCAGGTCGGGACTCCAGTACCGGCAGGTTCGGCGAGTGTAGCGCGGAACCAGCAGGCCGGTCCCGAAACAGTGGCGGCCGAACACTTTCCAGCGGCGCTCCGGATCGGTCTCCAGCGAATCGTAGAACAGATTCCTCCGGTCTCCGAAGCGTCCCGGATTCGTTCCGCCCTCGGGAAGCCGGTCCGGGTTGACCAGAATCCCATCGGTCCAGTGGGTGCCGTCTGGCGAGAAATGGAGGCGGTTGCCGCCCGTGTGGTCCACTAACGCCTTGTAGCGCTTCTGAGGGTTCGGCTCCCTCTCGTCCTTCACCGCCATGACCCAGTGGCCGTGCGGACGGTAACCCAGGTCCACCATGTTATTTCGAGCGGATCCCCGGTACTCCACCTGGCCCAGGACGGGCTTGACCCAGTGGATGCCGTCTTCGCTTTCGGCATAGCCCACTCGGTAGCCGCCCGAGTCCCGGCGTCGTAGAGAATCCCGGTCGGTGCCCGAGTACCACATGCGGAACTTGCCGTCGTCGAGCAGCACCTCTCCGTAGGCGACGGCTCTGGTGTCGTCCCAGGCTCCGGGGGGACCCGTCCGCAGGACCGGGTTGGCCGGATGCTTCCGCATGGGGTGAAGGGAGCGCCGCAGGTCGTCCAGAGCGCTCACTTCGAGCATGTCGAGAAAGAGGACCTTATGGCCCGGACCCGGATTCAGGTCCGGGATCTTCAAGGTGTCGAAGAAGACGCCTCCATCTGCGCCCCGCGTGGCCAGCGCCAGCCCCAGAGCCCCGGAATGCGTTCCCGCTTCCTTTCCCACGGTATGGAAATGACTCAGGGAGGGTGCCCGGGTCATCTCTTCGTGGGGAACCGGATCTCCTCCGACCGTTCGTCCCTCGTAGGGAGCGCCGAATCGGGACCCCAGCCACCGGGAATAGAAGGTGTGGCTCCGCGTCGTGTTGGTCCAGAAGACCCACCCCACATCGTGTTGATCTCGAACCAGAATGGGGTGATGGAAATGCTCCGGACTCGAGTGAAGACCCTGGACGGTCCAGGTTTCTCCGTCGAAGAAGGCGTACACGATCTGATGCTCCACCTTTTCCCAGGCCACCAGGGCGTGCCGGCCCCAGCCGATGACGCTGTGGCTGACGAATCCGGTTCCGGTCCAGGGGACCCGCGGCGCGGAAGCGGTGAAGTCGTGCCGGCGGTCGAAGTCCTCGGTGAAATTGGAGAATTGGAGATAGAAGAGGCGGTTGAACCCCTTTCTCGAGGTGGTCAGATGCAGTGTGCCGGACCGGTCCAGATCGGCGGCTGGGGCCCCGAAATCGCCCGGCCGCGTCAGGGGCCGCCGGATCCAGTCACCGTCTCCCGGGGAAGCCGCCCAGAGTTGCCGGGCCGGCCGGCGGGCGCGCCTCGAGTACGAATGCCCTTTGTCCCGGACCTCGTAGATGTTCTCGCCGCTGGCCGGAACGGTTTGGCTGTAGAGGATCCAGGGCCGCCCCCGGGCATCGGTCACCAGGTCGCCGAATTCGGCCCCCTCGCCCTGATCGATTCTTTCGGGACCGGGGGCCTTGCCGTCGGCCCGGGTCCAATGCTCTCTCCTTCCCAGGCTCGCCGACGGGTTGATGCCCCCGGCCGGGCACCGCGCATACCAGATCCCTTGCGGTTCGGAGCTCTGGAAGACCAGGTGCAGGATGTCGTCCGGGCCGATGACCAGGCTCGCTGCCCGCGCCCCCGCGAACGGACCGGTCAGTACCGATTGGCTCGACCCCCCGGCCATAGCCATGGCCGGGATGAAATCGCCGGCAAATTCAGGACGGGAGTCTTTGGACGTCGCCAGGAAAACGGCGGGGTTCCCATGGGCGGCGCCGTCGTGGGCCAGGAACCAGATTCCGTCGGAGTTGCTGGCGATCTGTCTTCCATTGGTCCGGGGGAACGGGGGAACACCGTTGTGGCTTCCAGTGCGCAGTGTCAGGACCGCGGCCAGGTCCGACATGGTCCAGAGCAGGAGGACCGGGAGGATGAGTCCGCTTGCAAAGGCGCGGGTGCGGAACATCAACGATAGGTGACCCAGATGGGGGACGACCAGGCAACGTGCCCGTCGGCCTGCTGGAGCCGGACGTAGTAGAAGCGGGTTCCCGGCTCCGGGTCCGTCTCCAGGAAGGAGAAGTCGACACGGTTCCGGCCCGGCTTTCGGGTGTAGACGACCCGGTTGTCCCGGATCAGGACCACGTCGGCAACCGGTCCGGTCCCCTGGGCGTAAACCCGCAGGGTGGGTCCCGATTCGGCGTCGAAGGCATCCCCCATGATGTGGGTGCGGCCGCCCTCTTCCGCCCTGAAATCGAGGACGATGTTGTCGGTGGCGGCGTAGGCGTGGCGGCGGCGCATGGCGTCCATCAACCCCTGGGCGTCGAAACGCTCCACCAGCAGGCAGGCGTAGGAATAGTGGGTGGACCAGTGATCGGAGCTGGCCTGGACGCCCAGCCGGTATCCCTTCTCCCAGGCCTTCCAGACGAAACCTTCCTCGAGATAGCCGCCCCGATGAGTGGCGTCGTCGTCCCGAACCGCCGCCAGAGGCGCGCCCGGACGTTCATAGGAGGTCCGGTCCCCCTGGAAGATCTCCACCAGCGGCTCCACGTCCTCGGCATGGTCCCGCCAATCGGTCCCCATGGTCGAGGTTCCTGGGGTATGGGGCATGGCGAGTCCGTCGTATTTTCGGAGGTAGTCGTAGAGGACGTCTCCGCTATTGACGACTCCCGAACGCTCCTGGGGTCCGGCGTCGAGCACGGGCGCGCCTCTGTCGGCAAAGACCACGTTCCGGTGGCCGTTGGGGTAACCCAGGTTCCGTTCGTATCCCAGCAGCGGGACGAACCGGCCGGGGAGGTGGAACCGCTGGATCGATTTCTGCGTCTCCCACCAGACGTATTCTCCCGGGTAGTGGTCGGTAATGGCCAGAAAGTCCAGAGAGGCGGCGTCCAGGGCGTAGCGGTAGGTCTCGTGCAGGGAACTGTCCAAAGCGCCGTCCTGCGAGTAGTCGGTATGCCGGTGCATGTCTCCCCGGACGATCCGGTACGTCTTCCCGTCCATCTCCACGCGGTAGGACCGGATCCGGTCCAGGTCGCCCGGCTCGTCCCGGTGGTAGGGTTCGATGGATTCTTCCCGAGGCTGATGTTCGACCAGTTGAGCAGTCTCGCCGGCCCGGGACAGCGCCAACCGCCCCACCACCACGTCCTCCTGCAGGGTCCGGGAATCGGGAGATGCGCGGTGGATTCTCCGGTGGTCCGTGAGCCAGGCCATCCAGAGGGTCCCGTCCGCGGCGACGTCCAGCGCCAAGGGCATGTCCAGCCGCCCGATGCTGCGCGGGACCATCATGGGCGTAGACCAGGAGGAGCCCTGGTAGAAGACGCCGTAGATTTCCCAGCCCGGCCGTAGCGTGGATCCGTCCCCTGCCGTGGACTCCTGGTGGCGGAAGAAGAGCCACATTCGTCCCTGCCGGTCCCGGATCAACCGAGGCAGTTCGTTGTCGTTCCGAAACCGGATCCGGGTTGCGGGCGGGCGGTAGATCCGCAGACCGCTTCGGGAAAGCTTGGAGAAATGGTCTTCCAGGACCTGGGACACGTCCTCCAGCGGACGGCGCCATCGATCTCCGTCGTAGACGGCGACGCGGATGGTCCGCTCGTCCAGGAAGGTCTGCCGGGAACGGTCGACCCAGAAACCCGAGTCCTTGCCCCAGTCGGGACCCGATTCGTTCCAGGCGATCCAGACCCGGTCCTCGGCGTCGCAGGCCACGTCGGCGTAGCCCTCGAAGTTCCTGGAGCGGGACACCGGGACGACCTCGCCCATTTCCCGGGGACCTACCCGGCGAAGCTGAAGATCGTAGTCGCCTCTTTCGTATGTATCCCAGACCACGTGGACGCCGCCCCGGGAATCCACCGCCAGGGCCGGCTTCCAGTCGTTGGCCGCCGATTCGCTCACTCTCCGTTCCGGACCCCAGGAACCGTCCCGGAGGGTCCTGATGAGCACGTCCGATTGAGAGCCGCGAAACCCTTGCCAGACCAGGTGGACCTCGCCGCCGCGCGCGGCGGCGGCCCGCGGGTACAGGTCGGGAAGGGGATCCCGGGTGAGACGCGTCAGCGGCCCCAGCGCCCCGTTCTCACCGGAGCGGGCGAACAGGTCCCAGTTCCCATCGATCTGCTCCGACCAGATCCACCAGGTCCGGCCGTCGCCGGTGGTCACCATCTGGAGGTCGGAGAGATCCTGGCCTTTTCGGATCTCCACCGGAGAAGACCAGGCGCCGCCGGACAATCGGCGGCTCAGGATCCGCTGGCCCCCGTCCTTGAACTCGATCCAGCCGACCCGG
The DNA here is from genome assembly GCA_965116695.1 of Acidobacteriota bacterium. Classification (GTDB taxonomy): domain Bacteria; phylum Acidobacteriota; class UBA6911; order RPQK01; family JAJDTT01; genus JAJDTT01. Next base: position 2,667,335 of record OZ220706.1, on the reverse strand, counting down.
CAGCCGGCTTCCGAGGCCGCCAGGGCCGGGAAATCGTCATACGTCCCTTCACGGGTCAGGATCTGGAACAGAGGGACCTGGCTGGCGGCCACCTGTCCCGCCATCTGGGTCCTTCGCACCCCGGGTTCCAAGTTGCGCGTATCGATCTTCAGCGGTCCTCTGGAGGTCGAAAGGGCCCATTCTCCAGGTTTCGCCGTCACTGCCAGCAGTCCCGGCCACACCAGCCTGGAGTAGGCGACGGTGCTGCGGAGCGGATCTCCTCCGACGAACAGTTGGTTCCGGGTCGGCTCCTCCCAGTAGGTGGGTCTGCGGGGAAAAAATCTCCGGGTCTGGGCGTTCCAGGACTGATCTGGGCCCACCGAGGTGTCGCCGGCGGTGCGCCAGGGCAGCAATCGGACCGTCCCCGGCTCCGCTTCCAGGCGTCCACTCCAATCGGAGGGCCGGGGATCGTCGAGTCCCAACTCGATCAGGAAGCACCGCTTCCCGGATGTGAGGTCCGACGGCAGGGTTGGGTCCGGGTCCGGGCCGGTCCCGCAACCGGACGACAGGAGGAAAGCCGCAACCAGGAAGCCGAGTTGTGGCGCCACCCTCCACAATGGATGAATCCGATTCAGACCCGAATTTCGGTTCACCACGGACTGGCGGCCGGCTTCGGCGATCGCAGGGGGCGCTTCGCTGCGGTCCATCAGGGGCGATTGAGTACCAGCATGACGACAGAGATCGTGGCCGTGATCGTGCCGTGAAACAGACAGAGCGTACGCGACCACGCTACACTCCACGTCGTACCCGCGTTGAGCGGGTGGGTGTTCATCGAGAAATCTACGTTTCCGTCCCCAGCCTCTCGAACCTGGTCGTAGAGCTTCCGAAACAGGCGCTCCTGGCGGAGGAAATACGCATCCAGGGACCAAAACATGACAGCCGGGAGATACGCCACGTAGATGAAGAACCGGTTGGCGTCGGCAGCGGCGAGGGCGAACAGTGCGGCCACCAACGTGACGGTCCATCCTTTCACCAGGAAGGAGTTTCCCGCCATGCGCGTAATGACGGCCTGGATCATTTGCAGGTGTGCGATCCTGGTTTCTGCGTCGTTATCCATGTTTGGAACCGTCAGCAGGAATCCCACCTTATCAGCCCGCGACGGCTTTGGCCACGGGCCGCCAGAGGCCGCCCCCCTTGCGAGAAGGATCTTCGGCTGATCTTGAATCAGGAAAGGACTACACTGGTCTGATCCGGGAGAGCGGTCTTGCTGAAGCGGTTTTTCGTCGTCCTGATTCTGGGTGCCCTGTTGGCGTGGGTCGGTCTGCGCCTATACCGCGAGTTGGCGGTGGAGTCCATGGACGCTCCCCAAAGAGGGCCCGCGCTTCTGGTGCAGACCGCCACCGTACGGCCTCATGCGTTCGAGACCAATCTGGATCTCCTGGGCGAGCTACGGCCCCAAGCGGTGGTCGAGGTCATGTCCCGGATCAGCGGACGGCTCCAGCAGGTGCTGGCCGACCGCGGAGATCCGGTCAGCAAGGGACAACTGCTGGCGGTGGTCGACGACGTGGATCTCCAGCAGCAGATCCACCGGGCCGAGGCCGCCGTGGCGGTGGCCACTGCGGCGGTGAGCCGGGAAGAAGCGACCTACGAGAACCTCAAGGTCCAGGTCGCGCGCTACCGCGAGCTCCACGAGGAGAATCTCATCTCGAATCAGGACCTGGAGGATCTGGTCAGCCGGATGCGGGTGTCGCAGGCTCAACTGGATCTGGTCCGGGCCCAGGTGAGACAAGCGGAGGCTTCGCTGAGCGAGTACAAGATTCAGCACGGCCAGACCCGGATCTACTCTCCGTTGGACGGGTTCGTCGGGGTGCGGCACCTGGAGCCGGGGGCGTTGGTGAACCCCAGCGCGCCCATCGTCTCGGTGCTGGAGCTGGAGCGGGTCAAGACCGTGGTCCCGGTTTCGGAAAGTGGGATCAGCAGCATGAGAGTGGGACTTCCGGCCCGAGTCGTGGTCGACGTCTATCCCGACCGGGTCTACCAGGGGACGGTCACGCGGATCAGCCCCTTCCTCAATCCGGAGACGCGGAGCGCCGACGTGGAGATCGAGATCGTGAACCGCGACGGCATGCTGAAGCCGGGGATGTTCGCCCACGTGAGGATCGACGCCAGAATCTCCGAGACGGCGCTCAGCATCCCCCGTTCGGCGTTGCTGACCCGCGGCGAGCGGCACGGGGTCTATTTTCTGACCAAGGAACGGACCACGGTGTTCCGTGAGATCGAGATCGGCCGCATCGAGGGCGACGTGGTCGAAGTTCTGACCGGCTTGGAGGATGGATCCGAGGTGGTCGCCTCCGGAGCCCAGAACCTGAACGAAGGGGATGCGGTGAGGTCCGAATGAGTCTTCCCGACCTGGCGATCCGGCGCCCCGTTTTCATCGTCGTCGTCTTCCTCATCGTCGCCCTCATGGGCGGGATCTCCTTTCTCAACCTCCCGGTCGACCTGATGCCGGACGTCTCTTTTCCCACCATCAGCGTGACCACCACCTATCAGGGTGTGGGGCCCCGGGAAATCGAGGAACTGATCACCATTCCTCTGGAGCGGGCCCTGGCCTCCACTCCCGGCATCAAGGAAATGACCTCGCGGTCCTCCGAGGGGACCAGTCGCGTGCGGGTCTCCTTCGAGTGGGGAGTGAACCTGGATGCGGGGGCCGAAGAACTCCGCGCCAGGATCGACCGTGTTCGCGGACAGTTGCCCGAGGATGCGGACCCGCCGACCTTGTACAAGTACGACCTGAGCATCTTCCCCATCATGTTTCTGGGAATCTCCAGCGAGATGCCTCCCAGGGAGTTGCGCGAATTCGCGGAAAAGCAGATCCAGTACCGGTTCGAGAGGATTCCGGGTGTGGCCCAGGCCGATATCTGGGGGGGGCTGGAGCGCGAGATCCACGTGGTGATGGACCGGGCCAAGATGCAGACCCTCCGCATCAGCCCGGCCCAGGTCATGGCGGCACTGCGCCGCGAGAATCTGAACGAGCCTGCCGGACACGTCGTCGAGGACACCTTCGAAGTGTTGATGCGGACCGAGGGCGAATACGCCTCGATGGACGAGATTCGTCGAACCATGGTGACCATCCGGCAGGGCACCCCGATCTACATCGAGGACATTGCCACGGTCGAGGACAGCCATCAGGAGATTCGTCACCTGGTTCGGGTCAATGGCGTTCCGGGCATCAGGATGGGCGTCCGAAAGCAGTCGGGCGCCAACACGGTGCTGGTGGCGCGGTCCGTGGACCGCGCCATCGAGCGGATCAATCGGGATTATCCGCAGGTCCGGGTCTACTCTCTCTACGACACCTCCAAGTTCATCAGCCGGGCGGTGGCCAACGTGCGGAACGCCGCCTTTTACGGCTCGCTCCTCGCCGTCTTCATCCTGCTCGTGTTCCTGCGCAACTTCCGCAGCGTGCTGGTGGTGGCCATCTCCATTCCCATTTCGGTGCTGGCCGCCTTCGGCCTGATGTATTTCAGCGGGTTCACGTTGAACGTGATCACCTTCGGCGGACTGGCGCTGGGGGTCGGTGTGCTGGTGGACAACGCCATCGTCGTGCTGGAGAACATTTTCCGCCACCGGCAGGAAGGCAAGGAGAAGAAAGAGGCGGCCCGCAACGCAACCAAGGAAGTCGCTCTCGCCATCACTGCGTCGACCCTCACCACCATTGCCGTGTTCCTGCCGGTCGTCTTCATGAGCGGGATGTCCGGACTCATGTTCCAGCAACTGGCCTGGGTAGTCTCCTTCTCGCTGTTCAGCTCCCTCCTGGTGTCGCTCACCCTGGTTCCCTTTCTCTCCAGCCGCTTCATCCGGGTCAGGGCGCCCGAACGCAAAGGGTGGGTCCGTGCGATCTCCCGGAAGGGCGGACAGTGGATGGAAGGATTGGATCGGAGCTATGCGGGAGTTCTCCGCTGGTCCCTGCGGCACCCGATGCTGATCGTCTCCTCCAGCGGCATGCTGGTGCTGGGCGGTTTTCTGCTGCTGCCTTTCATCGGTCTCGAGCTGCAGCCGGAGGCGGACGAGGGTCAGGTCCGGGTCCGGCTGGAACTTGCCGAAGGGACCCGCCTGGAGGTGACGGACGAGTTCGCGCACAAGGCGGAGAGACTGGTGCGGGATCTGGTTCCCGAGCTGGACAATCTCCTGGTGGAGGTTGGTTCGCGCGGAGGTTGGCGTACGGCCAACACCAATACCGTGACTCTCCGGGTCTACCTGGTCCCGCTGGCCCAGCGGGAGCGGAGCAGCCAGCAGATCGCCGACGCCCTGCGGCCGGTTTTCAGCAACTTCCCGGGCGTGGTTCCCCGGGTCCGCACCAGCGGCGGCAACTATGCCATGCGCTGGGCCACCGAGAGTGAGGGCGATCGCCTCTCCATCGACATTCGCGGGCACGACATGAACGAATGCTTCAACCTGGCCGTGCGGATCAAGCGGATCATGGAATCGCTGGAGGGAGTTTCCGACGCCGCCATCAGCAGGAGCCCGGGCCGGCCCGAAAGTCACATCCGGATCGATCGGGCCAAGGCCGCCACCATGGGCCTCACCGTCTCCAACGTCGCCACCACCGTGCGCGCCAGCATCGGGGGCACCGTAGCCAGCTACTACCGGGAGGGCGGGGACGAATACGAGATCCTGGTGCGTTACCGGGAAGAGGATCGGCTGAGCAGCGAGGACGTCATGGCGATTCCGATCCAGACTCCGGCGGGTTCGGTGGTGCCGTTGCGCTCACTGGTGGCTCTGAACCGGAGTGAAGGCCCGAATTCCATCTCCCGGAAGGATCAGCAGAGAATCGTCTCGGTCTCGGGCAACCTCTCGGGAACCCGCGACATGGGATCGGTGGTCCGTGAGTTGCAAGAAGCGGTGCGGCCGCTGGCGACCTCTCCGGACATCGCGCTGGTCTTCTCGGGTGAATGGGAGGAACAGGAGGAGGCCCGATTCCTGTTGCAGATCAGCTTCTTGCTTGCGGTGATCCTGGTTTATCTGGTGATGGCGGCCCAGTTCGAGTCGTTCAAGTATCCGTTCCTGATCATGTTCTCCATACCACTCGCCTTCATCGGAGTGATCCTGGCGTTGTTTCTGACTCAGACGAACTTCAATCTCCAGGGCTTCATCGGCCTGATCATGCTGGTCGGGATCGTGGTGAACAACGCCATCGTCCTGGTCGACTACGTCCTGCAGCTTCACCGCCAACACGGTCTGCCGCTGATGGACGCCCTGGTGACGGGAGGCCGCCGGCGTCTGCGGCCCATCCTGATGACCACCCTGACCACGGTCCTGGGGCTCACCCCCATGGCGATCGGCATCGGAGAAGGCGCCGAGCTTCAGGTTCCCATGGCCCGGGTCCTCATCGGCGGCCTGATCTCCTCCACCTTCATGACCCTCTTTCTGATCCCCACCCTCTTTCTCGTCCTCGAGCGGGTGTGGAGCCGCCGGCGCCAGGAAAGGCCGGACCTGACCCTGGGCCAGCCGTCGAGCGTGACGGGTTGACCTGCTTCTCACCCGCTCCGAACCGAAGAGGGCACCCACAAGGGTTGCCCCTACGCAGCGGCGATTCTGCCGGCCAATCTGCGCATGGCGGCGGCGGCCTCGTCCACGTCCGACTCGCTGATGTCGAGGTAGGTGACGGCCCTCAGAAAGGTTCCGGGCGTACTGACCCGGACTCCCTCCTCCTCTTCGAGGCGGCGGGCGAACTCCGTGCAGGAGATGTCCAGGCCCGAAATCTCGAACCGCACGATGTTGGTTTCCACGGACTGCAGGTCGATGTCCAGACCCGGGATCGCGGCGATGTGGCGGGCCAATCGGGTGGCGTTCTCATGGTCCTCGGCCAAGCGGGAGATGTGGTGCCGCAACGCGTGGATCCCGGCCGCCGCGATGATGCCGGCCTGCCGCATCGCCCCGCCGATGCGTTGTTTCCACTGCCAAGCCTCTTCGATGAACTCCCGGCTTCCGGCCAGGACGGCGCCCACCGGCGCGCCCAGACCCTTGCTCAGGTCGATCCAGACGGAGTCCAGGGTAGCGGCGTAGTCGGCGACGCCGATCCCGCTGGCCACCGACGCGTTGAAGAGCCGGGCGCCGTCCATATGGGTTCCCAATCCCCATTCGTGAGCGACTCCGCAGACCTCCCGCAACTGTTCCAGGGGCCAGATGCGTCCTCCGGGGGCATTGACCGTCTGCTCGATGGAGACGACACGCATGGTCGGCCGGTACCGGCTGGGAGGGTGCATGAGGTCTCTGACCTGCTCCGGGGTGAACATTCCGTTCGGTCCGTCGATGGGATAGGCCGTGGCCGCCGCCAGGATCGCCGTCCCTCCCGATTCGGCGATGAGGGGATGGGCGGTCCGGTCCAGCAGGATCACGTCTCCCGGCCGGCAATGGACCGCCAGGCCGATCTGGTTGCACATGGTTCCGGAAGGGAGGAAGACGGCGTCCTCCTTTCCCAGCATCTCCGCCACCATCTCCTGCAGTTCGTTGACCGAGGGATCCTCCCCTTTCTGCTCGTCCCCCACCGGGGCAAAACAGGCGAATCGCCGCATTTCCGGAGTGGGCAGGCTCAAGGTGTCGCTGTACAGATCGATCCTGATTTCGGGCATCGTTTTACTCCTGGTCTTTGAGAATTCGGGTGGGCACCAGCATCGGGACCCTCTCCCGGTAGCGGCGGTAGTCGTCCCCGTGCCGCGTCATGAGGTCGCGCTCCTCCAGGGGAAGGGCCAGGAGGATGTAGCCGGTGGCGGCCGCGGCGAACATCAGGTGTCCGGCGCTCATGACGGGAGCGGCCCAGAAGGCGACGATGAGTCCCAGCATGAGGGGATGGCGCACGAGCCGGTAGAAACCGGGCGTTCGAAAGCGGTCGCGCGGGTATTCGCGCCGCTGGAACCGGAAATAGGCCTGGCGCAGGCCGAACAGGTCGAGATGGCCGATCATGGCGGCCGACAGGATCACAATCCCCCAACCCAGCCATGAGAGTGCGGACAAGAACAGAACTCCGGCTCCATGTTCCACCTGCCAGACCGGCTCGGGCACGGGCCGCCACTGCCAGAACAGGAGCCCGAGGACACCGCTGGTCAGGAGGGCGTAGGTGCTCCGCTCCAGCGGCTCCGGCACGATCCGGGTCCAGACGGCCTTGAACCCGGGACGGGCCATGACACTGTGCTGGAGGGCGAAGAGTCCCAACAGGCCGGCGTTCACCGGAATCGCATCCGCCAGAGGATACGGGGTCCCGGAGTCGATGCTCTTGGGGACGGCCAGGTTGCCCACGAACCCGGCGGTGTAGAGCACGGTGGCGAGGGCGACGGCATACGACGTGGCCCCGTAAAGAAGCACTGCGAAGCCACTCATAAGTGCGGACATTCTACCTGATGAGGAAACTTGACTCCGATTTCCAAATGCCGCAAGGTCGGCGTCGATTCCACACCCGACCCATTGGGAGGCCTCATTCATGCGCGCACCTTCTCGAGTCCGGATCGTTTTGCTGTTGTGGACCGCCCAAGCGGTCCTGCCCTCCTCTGCCGGACTTCATGCCGAACCTCCGGGGGAGGGCGGCCGGGTCGTCCACGTCGGGCCGGAGTACAACCTGGAAGAGCTGTTCCTGCACGACGACGGCATCGTGGACCGGAGTCAGGGCCTGGTGCTGACTCCGGCAACGGTGAGGAAACATCCTGGGAACCCGATCCTGGTCAAGGACCGCCCCTGGGAAGTGGGAATCCTCAACTACACCTGTGTGCTCCAGGACCGGGAAGAGGGTCTCTTCAAGATGTGGTACCAGATCATCCGGCCCAAGGCGGGGGGCGGAGGGAACGAGAGCTGGTGCCTCTACGCCACGTCTCCCGACGGTCTGGTCTGGGAGAAGCCGGAACTGGGGATCGTGGAGCACGACGGCTCCACCCGAAACAACATCCTCTTCTACGAGCACGAAGGGATTCGCGGGACGCCTTCCTATTGGGTGGAGAAGGACTATGCCGCCTCCGATCCCTCGCGCCGCTACAAGATGATGTTGCAGCGATGGGACTTCCGGGGACGCGGCGCCGCCATGGCCCATTCCCCCGACGGAATCCATTGGACGATTCCTGAATTCGGCAACCGGCTGGGTCCCTTCGATACCCGGAACATCTTCTTCTGGGACGATATCGTCGGAGCCTACGTGGGCTATTTTCGCAGTCACGCGGGCAGCCGGCGTTCCATTTCCCGGGCCACCAGTCCCGACGGGTACCACTGGTCACGGCCGGTGACCATCCACACTCCGGACGAAAAGGATCCGCCCACCTGGCATCTCTACACTCCGGGCATCTTCAAGTACGCGGGGGCTCGCAACGCCTACTTCATGCTCACCGCCGGGTTCGACGAGGTCACCCACGCCATGTACGGAGAGTTGGGGACGAGCCGGGACGGCATCGAGTGGCATCGTTTCCGGCAACCCTTTCTGGGGACCTCCCAGGACGGGGAGTGGGACGGCGGACACGTCATGCCCATTCCCGCCGATACGTCCATCGGCGGCGAGACCGCCCTCTTCTACCAGGGGAGCACCCGGCCCGCCCACGACAGCACGGGAAAGCGGGGCATCGGCGTGGCCTTTCTGGGCCGAGGCGCCTTCGTGGGACGGAAAGCGGCGTCCCGAGGGCGTCTTCTCACCCACCCGCTCCGGATTCGGGACAGCCGGAGCCGGTTTTACCTCAATGCCGACGCCGAGGGGGGATCCATCCGGGCCGAGCTGCTGGACGGCTCGGGGCAGGTGCTGGAAGGCTTCTCCCGGGACGACTGCCGGCCGATTCGGGGCAAGGGAAGCCGGTTGCCGGTTCATTGGACCGGGCAGGATGACCTGAAGCAGCACCTGCGCAACGGGACGGTCCGGCTCAGGCTCTACCTGGACCGGGCGACCGCCTACGGCTTCTACTGCCGCCGTCCGCCGCGCCGCTGACCGGCGGGGTGCGGTACAGGCTGGAGAGGACAGAATCATGAATCGTTGGCGCAAGTGTCTTCTGGTCATGCCGGTCGTTCTCCTGCCCGTGGTTTCCTGTCGGGTTGCGAAGGAAACGGAGCCGGCCCTGAAACCGGCGCCCAACTGGCCGCCCCGGATCATCTACAACACCGACGGCAACTGGGCCTTCAACTACCTGGCCAACCGGGATCCCCGGGACCTGACGGTGATTCTGGATGCGCTCCAGGGAACCGCGGTGGACATCGTGACGGTCATGGTGGGCATCGACGACGACCTCTCCTGGCGCGGGAGCCCGCACGGCCAGCTCTGGGGAGACAACGTCGAGGATTGGGACCCGGACGACGACACCGCCGTGGCCTCGGTCGGAGGCATGAGCATGTCCGACGTGGAGCGCCTCCACCGGAACCTGGCCGCGGTGGTCGACGACGGTCACGATCTCTTGAAGATCTACATCGACCGGGCTCGCGAGCTGAATCTGGGGATGTTCGCCTCCTTCCGCATGAACGACGCCCACGTCAATCTCGAGGACCGGGGATGGTACGGCCGGTCCGTCCAAAAGCTGGAGAGGACCGACCTGCTGCTGGGCCATCCGGTCTGGTGGGGAGCCGGCCAGGCCGACAGGTGGAACTTCTCCTGGCAGTGGGACTACGCCAAGCAAGAGGTGCGAGACCGTTTTTTGGGACTTTTCGAGGAGGTGCTGACCCGCTATGAATTCGATGGACTGGAGTTGGATTTCGGTCGTGGCGGTCTACTGTTTCGAACCGGCGAACGGTTCAGGAACATTCCGACGCTGACCCGATTCATGCGGGACGCCCGGGAAATTGTCCGCCGGCAGCAGACGGCCAGGGGCCGGGAGCTCAAGCTCATAGCACGGGTTCCCGTCAGCATCGACGCTGCGTTGGAGCTGGGTTTCGATCTCGAGACCTGGATCCGGGAAGGGCTGGTGGATGCGGTGATCCTGGGCTCTCCTTCCTACTGCGTCCAGCGCATCGACATCGAGCGGGCCGTCGCGGCGGCATCGGGGAGCGGGGTCCTCGTCTACACCGGATTCGATTCCTCGACCCACGCGGCATCGCCCCAGGGGGGTTACGAACGGAATCCCGTCACGGTATTGAGGGCGTCGGCCTTGAACGGCTACAAGCAGGGGGCCGCCGGGGTCCATCTTTTCAACTACGGCTACCGAAGTCATCGCCAGAGTCCCGTTCGGGAGGCCGCCGAAGTGGTAGCCAAGCCGGTGGGGACCGACAGGCCGGGCCATTTCACCGTGTCCGATCTACAGGACCTGAGCGATCTGGGAGACGCCAGGTCCTTGGAGCGGCTGGACCGCTGCTACTACGCCGAGTCCCGCGCCATGAACTTCCCCGGGGACTATCCGCCGCAGGTGCCGCAGCAATTGTCTCTGGTGGGCCGCGGTGCCGGCCCCGCCCATGCCGTTCGGATCCGCATAGACGACGACATCGCTGCGGGTTTGTCGGACGGCAGAATCCGGAAGACCGAATTGCGGCTGCGCCTGACCCACGTGGAGAAATCGCTGGGGCGCGTCCGCTGCGAAGTCAACGGGGAAGGAGTCGATCTCGCGTCCGCCGGCAGGATCCGGAACCGGAAGGGGGAGGAGTGGCTGGTGGTGGAGAACCCGCCGGTGAAGGATGGAGTCAACACCGTCCTCGTGGTCCTGGAGGGAAAAAAGACGCCGGAGGAGCACACCCATCGTCATGCGCCCTGGCCCACCCTGGAGAGTTGCGAGATCATCGTCAGGACCGGGTCCTGACCTGGTGCCCCGCCATCACAGCGGAGGTTCGGAGACTCCGTAGAAATCCCGCAGGCGCTTGAGTTCTGCCTTCAACCCGGCGGTGATCCGTTCGGTGCCTTCTCGTCCGTACAAGCTCTGCAGTTCCTGCGGGTCCTGAACCAGGTCGAAAAGCTCCCACTCGCCGCTCTCGTAGAAGCGGATCAGTTTGTACCGCCCGGTCCGCACCCCTTCGTGAGCCGGCACCCCGTGAGCCAGTTGGCTCTCGTAGTAGTGGTAGTAGAAGGACCGCCGCCAATCAGGAGGGGGCGCGCCCTTGAGGATGGGCACCAGGCTGCGGCCCTGCACTTGGGGAGGGACCCGGACGCCGGCCATCTCGAGAAAAGTGGCGGCATAGTCCAGGTTCGAGACCAGCTCGCGGCTGACGGAGCCGGGCTCGGCCGCACCGGGCCAGCGGATCACCAGCGGGGTCCGCAGCGACTCCCGGTACATCCAGCGCTTGTCGAACCAGCCGTGCTCTCCCAGGTAGAAGCCCTGGTCGGAGCTGTAGACCACGACCGTGTTCCGGGACAGGCCGGCGGCGTCCAGGTAGCGGAGCAGGCGCCCGACGTTGTCGTCGACGGAAGCGATGCAGCGAAGGTAGTCCTTGATGTAGCGCTGGTACTTCCAGCGGACGAGTTCCTTCCCCTTCAGCTTCGCCGCTTTGAAGGCCTGGTTCCTGGGTTCGTAGATGGCGTCCCAGACGGCTTTCTGACCCGGGTTCATCCTTCCGTAGGTCCGGTTCCAACGGATCATGAACGGGTCGTCCTGGGGCGTTCCCGGGGGAGGCCGGAACTTCAGGTCGTGGGCGGTCATGTGCCGTGCGATCTCCATCCGGTTCCGGGCCGCCGGCGACGCGCGTCCCGAGTAGTCGTCGAACAGGGTCGGCGGTTCCCACATCCGCTCGCCGTCGTAGAGCGTCAGGTGCTCCGGTCCGGGCATCCAGTGGCGGTGCGGCGCCTTGTGCTGGCTCATGAGCAGAAAGGGCCGGTCCGGGTTCCGGTTCTTGAGCCATTCCAATGAGAGGTCCGTGACGATGTCCGTGGTGTATCCGGTGTGCCGGCGGCGCGTGTCATTGGGGCCCACGCGCATGTCCGGGTTGTAGTAGGCGCCCTGTCCCGGCAGCACCTCCCAGTCGTCGAAGCCGGTGGGCGCCGACTTCAGATGCCACTTGCCGAATACGGCCGTCTGGTACCCGGCCTCCTGCAACAGCTTGGGAAAGGTCTGCTGCGAGCCGTCGAACGGCAGCCGATTGTCCAGGACGCCGTTGAGGTGGCTGTACTTGCCGGTGAGGATCACGGCCCGGCTCGGGGCGCAGATGGAATTGGTGACCAGCGCCCGGTCGAATCGCATTCCCTCGCGGGCGATCCGGTCGATGTTGGGGGTCCGGTTCAGCTTCGAGCCGTAGGCGCCGACGGCCTGGTAGGCGTGATCGTCGGTAAAGATGAAGAGGATGTTGGGGGGCTGGACCGGCGCCGGCCGGTTCCACGCCAACAGCAGCAGCAGTGGAGCCGAAGCGGCGATCAGACGCATATCGAGCGGAATTCTACTACCGGCACCACGCCTCGCGCACCGGCGGGCGAAATCCTGGCTTGACATACATAGAACTGAGATGCATTATTCTTCTATGTATCGATTCGTGGACCCGGACGGCTCCGCCGTGGGAGGCGGCCGAAAATGAACGTCAGCAAGGACTTGGTGGCGGCGTCGGCGACGCCCCTCGTGCTGGCGATTCTGGCCGAGGGAGACAGCTACGGCTACGCGATCCTGAAACGTGTCCGCGAGCTCTCCGGCGGGCGGTTGCAGTGGACGGACGGGATGCTCTATCCCGTGCTGCATCGGCTGGCCCGGCTGGGATATGTCGAGACCCGGTGGGAGACCTCCCGGAGCGGCCGCAGGCGCAAGTACTATCGAATCCGCCGCCGGGGCCGGGAGCAGTTGGAGGTCCAACGCCGGCAGTGGCAGGTGGTGGACGCTACTCTCCGGGCCGTCTGGTTCGAGCGGTCCTCGGCAGAGCATTGGCAGCCGCTGCTCGACGAGAGGTGACGAGAGTGAGCGCAACCGGGAAAGAACGGGAGACGCTGGAGAGACAAATCGCCGAGTGGCGGGCCTACCTGCGGCGGAGGCGGGCGATCGACTCTCCTGACGTCGAAGAATTGGAAAGCCACTTGAGGGATCAGGTGCAGGCGCTGGGCGACGCCGGTCTGGCGCCCGACGAAGCCTTCCTGGTAGGGGTGAAGCGAATAGGCAGCCTGGACGCCCTGTCTCGCGAGTTCGCGCGTGAGCATTCGGAGCGCCTGTGGAAACAACTGGTCCTGGCGTCCGGCGAAGGCGGCGGCCGGAGTCGGGGCTCCATGGTGGAGATGGCCGCGGCTGTCTGCCTGGCTGTAGCCGCCGCGCTGGCGGTCAAGGCGCCTGAGCTGTTCGGTTACTCCCAAATCGGCTACGGCGACGGATTCTATCCCCGGAACATCAGCCTTCTGGTCTTGCCCCTGCTCACGGGGTTTTTCCTCTGGAAACGGCGGACTCTCGATCTCCGCTGTCTCTGGCTGGCCCTTCCGTTCGTTGCGGCCGCCCTCTTCATGAACCTGGTTCCCTTCGAGCTGCACGGACACACGGAGGTGCTCGCGGCGCTCCACCTGCCGATCGCGCTCTGGCTGGCCGTAGGCGTCGCCTATGCGGGCGGACGTTGGCGGAGCGGGGGCGGGCGCATGGACTTTGTTCGTTTCTCCGGGGAGTTGTTCATCTACTATGTGCTGATCGCCCTGGGCGGAGTCGTGCTGACGGGCTTCACGGGGGTCATGTTCAAGGCCATCGGCCTGAACGTGGAGGGGCTGGCCGAGAGATGGCTGCTGCCCTGCGGCGCCGCGGGGGCCGTCATCATCGGGGCCTGGCTGGTGGAGGCCAAGCAGAGCGTCATCGAAAACATGGCCCCTGTCCTGACCCGGCTTTTCACCCCCCTGTTCACCTTGGTCCTCCTGGCCTTTCTGGCGACCATGGCCTGGACCGGCAGCGGCATCGACGTGAAGCGGGAAGTCCTCATTGGCTTCGACCTGCTTTTGGCGCTGGTCCTGGGATTGCTGCTCTACTCCGTCTCGGCTCGCGATCCCGAGGCGCCGCCCGAAGCCTTCGACCTGCTGCAATTCGTGCTGGTGGTCAGCGCTCTGGTCGTCGATCTTCTGGCTCTGGCGGCCATCGCCACCCGCATCTCCGAGTTCGGATTCAGCCCCAACCGGGTGGCGGCGCTGGGCGAGAACCTGATCCTGCTGGTCAATCTGGCGTGGTCGGCCTGGATCTACGGCCGCTTCCTGCTGGGACGAGGCTCGTTCCTCGCTCTGGAGCGCTGGCAGACGGCGTATCTTCCCGTCTATGCGGTATGGGCCGGTTTCGTGGCGGTCGGCTTTCCGCCGCTGTTCGATTACGCCTGAGTCCAGCCCTCCCTCAATCCCCGGCTCCCGCGCCCTGGTTTTGCCACCAGCGGAACTCGTTGCTTCCGATTTCGGCGACGGCGGCCACGTCCAGGTCCTGGTCCCCATCCAAATCGGCCAGGATGATCATGTTGGCGCGAGGCCACGACGGTTTCAGAGTGTGCGCCGTCCAATGTGACCGGGGGTCCCCGGGATTTTCGAGCCAGACCACCTTTCCTGCAGAGCCCCACGCCGTGGCGGCCACGTCCGGGTCTCCGTCGCCGTCCAGGTCGCCGGCCACCGCCTCGAAGGCGCCGGGAAGAGATGCCAGGATGGTGTGCCGGGGCCACGGGCCGTCGCCGGGGGCGCCGTCGTTTTCGTACCAGACGACCCCGGAGCGGTCCTCCCCACCCGGGCTCGCGCCCATGCCCAGGGCCAGAACCAGATCCGGGTCGCCGTCGCCATCCATGTCCACCGGGTTGCCGTGCGCGGGCCGGCTGGATCCGTCGTCGATGAGGTGGCGTTTCCAGGGTCGAGAGAGTGGATCGCCGCTGTTTTCGTACCAGAGGACCAGCCCGTCTGCGGCCGCCGTTCCCATCAGGTCTTCGTCGCCGTCGCCGTCCACGTCGGCCACCCGGATGCAACGAGTCTCGGCAACGTTGGCGTCAATCAGGTGTTTGGGCCACTCCCGTCCCTCTTCGTAGCAGAGTTGAGTCGGCGGACCGTTGCACAGCGTCCCCGGGTTCTCGAACCAGGCGAACTGGTTCCCCATCCTCCAGGAGGAGGCGGCCACGTCGGGATCGCCGTCGGCGTCCAGGTCCGAGACCGCCACGCTGTAGGCGCCGGCCAGCCGGGTCGTGATGACGTGCCGCTTCCACAGTTTTCGGGCGTCGTGTTTTCCGGGATTCTGGAACCAGAGGAGGTGGCCGTACAGATTCTTGACGATCACGACGTCGGGGTGAGTGTCCTGGTTGACGTCGCTCACCATGTGCCGCTCCAGCCGCTCCGGATCGTCCTTCTGGATGAAGCGGCGGGTGAAGGTTCCGGAACCGTCATTCTCGAACCAGTAGAGGTTGTTGGCGGGAGTGTAGTCCGCACTGGTCAGGTCCAGGTCTCCGTCCTTGTCCAGGTCGGCGGCCCAGATGCCGTAGGGATAGGCGTAGCCGTCCATGATCAAGTGCTCGGTGAAGTGGACGGGACTCGAACCTTGGAGGGTGGACTCCCGCACCGTGTCGCCCGCCGGAGCCTTCGCCGGCTGGCAGGCCGTCAGGACGGCGGTCAAGAACAGCAGGCTCCTGAATCCGGTGCGGCTCCTGCCGCCGGCTCCATCGATTGGAATTGAAATCGGGGGGACTGTCACAACCGAGTCTCCTTGGGTGGATCGTGTCGAAGTTGGTCTCCGGTCGCCGGGACAGGATATCGCCGGGCCGGGTCAATACCAAGTTCAATGAGTCGAATCAGAATCGTAGGGTTCCTCCCAGACCCTCAGAGGCCGTCTTGTCCTGGCATGCGGTAGCCGACCCCTCGTTCGTTGAAGATGTATGTGGGCTGGGCTGCATTGTCACCCAGCTTGCGCCGGATCCGCTGGACGACGGCGCGCAATGGCCGAAGATCGTCGGTTTCCCAACGGTTCCACACTTGGCGCAGCAGGGAAGCGTAGGTCAAGATGCGTCCCGCGTTGACCGAGAGCACTCGGAGCAGTTCGTATTCCGTGGCCGTGAGTTGCACCGCCCGGCCGGCCACGGTCACTCGGCGTTCCTGGAAGTGGATGGCCAAATCGCCCAACCGGAAGGGTTCGGGCATTTCGTCGTGTCGGCGTAGCGCCGCCTCCACTCTTGCCACCAGCTCCGTCGCCGAGAAAGGCTTGACGATGTAGTCGGCGGCGCCCAGGTTCAGCGCCCGCGCGATGGTCTCGTCCCTGCCGTAAGCAGAGATGAAGATGACCGGAAGATCGGCCAATTTGAGGACGCGTTCCATCAACTCAATCCCGTCGATATCAGGAAACATCAGGTCCAGGAGCACCAAGCGAGGCTGCTTGGTTTTGAGCAGATGGGGCATTTCCCTCGGATCGCCGGTCCCCAGCGGCGAATAGCCGGCCGCCGTGAGCGAATCCCGAACGTGCCGGAGCGTCTGTGGGTCGTCGTCCACCACCAGTATGGGTGTTCGCGCCCGCCCGTCCGGGAGTGGGTGGGATGAGTTCCGGGCAAGGCCGGGAGCGACGCCGGTTTCCGACTCTTCAGCCACGGCAAGCGTGAACGTGAACCGCGCGCCCAGGCCCGCCCCGGCACTCTCGGCCCGGATGCGCCCCCCGTGAGCCTCCACCAGCCCCTTGCAGATGGCCAGACCCAGGCCGGAACCACGGATCCCGCGATCGGTCCCCGCACGCACGTGTTTGCGAAACAGGTGCGGCAGCAGGTCCGGCGGCACCCCCCGGCCTTCGTCCGAAATTGAGATCGCCACGTGAACGCCCTTCCGCATTGCGGAGACCCGCAGGGGTGAGGACGCGGGAGAGTTCAGGGCGGCGTTGGAGAGAAGGTTGTTCAGGACCTGGACGATGCGCTGCCGGTCGGCCATCACCCGGGGCAGATCCAGCGGCAGGTCGATGAGGACGGAGTGCCGGTTCCCTGCGCTGAGGAACGTATTCCTGGCTTGGTCCACCAGGCTGGCCACCTTTGCGGGTTCGGGGTCGACCGACAGCGTTCCCGTCTCGATGTGCCCCGCATCCAGCAAGTCGCTGATCAGGTTGCGCATCTGATCGGCCTGATCATCGATGATGCGGATGAATTGCAGGATCTCGGTCAGGTTCGGAGTCGGCAGAGCGCTCAATACGGTGGTCGTCGAGCCTTTGATGGAGGTCAGCGGAGCCCGCAGCTCGTGGCTGACCATGCTCAGGAACTCGGTCCGCAATCGCTCCAGCTCCTCCAAGGGGGCCAGATCCTGCAGGGTGACCACCATCGATTCGACCGAACCTTCCTCGGCCCGGATCGGAGTGGCGTTCACCAGCGTCGTGACGCTTCGGCCGTCGGGAACCTGGAGGACAATCTCTTCAGCCCGGATCGGAGTGGCGCGACTCAGTGTTTGCGCCAGAGAAATCTCCTTGAATGCATGCTCCTGCCCGCCGGCGCGTCGGCAGATCAGCTTATCCGGTAACTGATTCATGGGGACACCCGGCATGCGCAGGCTCCCGACGATCCGCTTCGCCTCACGATTGAGCGAGACGACGTTTCCGGATTTGGCATCGAAAACCACGACCCCTACCGGCGAGGTGTCGACGAGGGCCTCCAGATCGGCCCGTGCCCGCTGCTCGTCCCGGTAGGCACGGGCATTGGCGATGGCCACGGCCGCCTGAGACGCGAACAACACGAGGATCTCTTCGTCCTCGCTGGTAAACTCCCGTCCTCCTTCTTTTCCGCCCAGGAAGAAGTTGCCGACATGGACCCCCCGATGACGCATCGGCGTGCCCTGGAAGGTCTTCGCCCACTGAAACAGGTCCGCGGAAAAGCCCAGCGAGCGGATATGGCTGGTAATGTCTCGCAGCCTCACCGCTCCCGGGAGGTTCCGAAAGTGCTCGAAGAGGCGCGGTCCGTCGGGCCACGCCGCGATCTGCCGATGTTGTTCCGGAGATAAGCCGGAAGAGACGAATTCCTCGACCTGACCCGAGTCGTCGACGGTCGTGATCATGCCGTAGTCGGCTCCCGTCAGCGCTTGCGCGCCTTCCACGATCTCGCGCAGCACGGTGTCGACGTCGAGGCTCGCGCTGATGCGAAGGCTGGCTGCCGTGAGCCTGGAGATGCGGTCCCGCAACAGTTCGATCTCTCGTCTCAGTTCGTCGGGATTCTTCAATGGCTCATCCCTCCAGGACTCCGTCGCGAAACCCCGTTCCGCGTCGCCGGATGCCGGCCCGATACGTGAGCCGAGTGGAGGAGGCTCCGAGGCCCGGGAGCGTCAATGATAGTGGATTCTTGAATGATATCACCAAATTATCGCCATATTCGTCGTGTTTATCGCTCTGATCTCACTCTTGTGGCTTATCGTCCACTTGGCTTGAACCCAGGCGAGTTCAATTCCAGAGGAGATCACCATGGCCCGTGTCGGAAAGCAACGATCCAGTACTCGGCTGCACCTGCAAGTCCGTCCATCTGCAGGAGGACTTCCCAGGTTCAGGATGAAGTTCTGGGGACCTTTGTCGGCATTGTTGCTGGTGCTGGTCTCGTCCAGGGCGCAAGAGCCGGCCCGACCTGTCGAGGACGCCAATCGATCACCGGACGGCGCCATCTCACAACAGACGGGGAATTCAGGAGAGGAGAACACCCTGGTGTTCCCCGACTATGTGGACGGAAGCGGCTGGTCGGTGCAACTGGCGCTCAGCAACGTCGACCCGGACGCCACGGTCGAAGTTCAAATTGAAGTCTACGACCAGGGGGGACGAGCCATTTTCGACTTGTTCGAATCGGAATCGGAGGTGGAGATTCCGTCACTGGGGAGCCGGGTGTGGCGAAGCGCCGGCGAGGGCGCGATTCGGCGGGGATGGATCGAGGTACGGACCAATTCGGCGGCAGTCAGCGGGCTGCTGACCTACCGGGACGCCGGCTCGGGGATCGAAGTCGGGGTCAACCCGGCGGAGCTGGGACAGCAGTTCGCCCTGTACGTGGAAGAGTCGCCGACAGTGGGCTCCGGAGTCGCCGTCTTCAAGCGGAGGACGGCGTCGGGCGTCGAGCTGAGGCTGCGCGACGAGGAGGGGTACGACCCGTTGGAGGGAGAGTTCGTCCGCTGGGGGGATTTTCGCCAGGGAGCTCGGACACTTCCGGAATGGATCGGGGTGGACCACGTCGACACGGCCTTCCTGGAGGACTTTCGAGGTCTCCTGTTTCTGGAGACGGAGGACGAATCGCCGTTGATCCCACTGGGGCTGAGGTTCGGCAAGGAGATCTCGTCGCTCTCGGCGGTGCCCGTGATCCGGAATCGGAGTCCGGAGCCGCGAGAGACGGTCCTGGTGTTCCCCGACTACGTCGACGGAGGGGGCTGGTCGGTGCAACTGGTGCTCAGCAACGTGGACACGACCTTGGGAGCCGAGGCGGCGGTGGAGGTCTACGACCAGGAGGGACAGGCGGTTGCAGACTTGTTCGACGCGGAATCTGAGGTGGAGATTCCGTCGCTGGGGAGCCGGGTGTGGCGTAGCACCGGCGAGGGCCCGATTCGGCGGGGATGGATCGAGGTTCGGACCGGATCGGCGGCGGTCAGCGGGTTGCTGACCTACCGGGACGCCCGCTCGGGGATCGAAGTCGGGGTCAATCCGGTGGAGTTGGGACAACGGTTCGCCCTGTTCGTGGAGGAATCGCCGGCGGTGGGGGCGGGAGTCGCCATTTTCAAACGGGAGGTGTCGTCGGGCGTCGAGCTGCGGCTGCGCGACGAGGAGGGGAACGACCCGTTGGAGGGAGGGTCGGTCCGCTGGGACGGTTTTCGTCAAGCGGCGCGGACGCTTCCGGAATGGTTCGACGTGGACGGCGCCGACACCGGATTCCTGGAGGATTTTCGCGGCCTCTTGTTGGTGGAGACTGAGGACGAATCGGCGTTGACACCGCTGGGGCTGAGGTTCGGCAAGAGGACCTCTTCGCTCTCGGCCGTGCCCGCGATCCGGATCGCGGACGAGGAAGAGGTCGACGAAGGGCCGGCGCCCGCGCCGGCGGTGACGCTGTCGGCTTCCCGGCTGCGGATCATTTGGGGACAGAGGGCGACCTTGAGCTGGTCGTCCACGAATGCGGAAAGCGTGACGATCGAACCGGACATCGGGGCGGTGCCCACGTCGGGCAGCCGGAGTGTGTCGCCGGGCGTGACGACAACCTACCGCATCACGGCGCGGGGAGCGGACGGGCAGATGGCCGCGGCGTCGGTGACGGTGGGAGTGATCGTATCTCAGAGGGCAGCTTTGCAGGCGCTGTACGATGCTCTGGACGGACCGGATTGGACCCACAGCGAGAATTGGGGGACCGGCGCCCCGCTGGAGGATTGGCATGGGGTCGAGGTCGACGATCAGGGCCGGGTGACCGCTCTGCGGCTGTTCCAGCGGACAGCGGAGGGGGAAGTGGTCGGGATCGGACTGACGGGCGAGATTCCACCGGAGTTGGGCGCTCTCTCCCACCTGTGGTTACTGGATCTTTCCGGGAACAAGTTGACGGGTGAGATCCCGTCGCAACTGGGGAACCTCTCCCGTTTGAGAGTTCTGCACCTCCAGAAGAACGAGTTGACGGGCGAGATCCCGGTGCAATTGGGGAACCTCTCCCGCTTGGAGTTCCTGCACCTCCACGAGAACGAGTTGACGGGTGAGATCCCGGTGCAATTGGGGAACCTCTCCCGCCTGGTCGTCCTGGGCCTCCAAGAGAACGAGCTAACGGGTGAGATCCCGCCGCAATTGGAGAACCTCTCCCGCTTGGAGTTCCTGTACCTCCAAGAGAACAAGTTGACGGGTGAGATCCCGTCGCAATTGGGGAACCTCTCCCGCTTGGAGTTCCTGTACCTCCACGAGAACGAGTTGACGGGTGAGATCCCGTCGCAATTGGGGAACCTCTCCCGCCTGGTCGTCCTGGGCCTCCAAGAGAACAAGTTGACGGGTGAGATCCCGGTGCAATTGGGGAACCTCTCCCGCTTGGAGTTCCTGTACCTCCACGAGAACGAGTTGACGGGTGAGATCCCGGTGCAATTGGGGAACCTCTCCCGCTTGGAGTTCCTGAACCTCCATGGCAACGAGTTGACGGGTGAGATCCCGGTGCAATTGGGGAACCTCTCCCGTTTGGAGTTCCTGGCCATCGGCAGAAACGATTTGACGGGTCCGATCCCGCCAAATGTGTTGCTTCTGGAGCAACTGAACTGGTTCGATTTTTCCAACAGCACGGGACTCTGCGCCCCCGGAACAACCGAATTCACCACTTGGCTGAAAGGGATCGAAGGTACCTTCGGGCCATTTTGCAACGAGTCCGACGTGGCCGTGATCAAGTCCCTTTACGAAGTCACCGGCGGAGCCGATTGGACGCACTCCGACGGCTGGCTCGGGGAGAACGCCGTCAGCGAGTGGTACGGAGTCCAAGCCGACTCCCTGGGCCGGGTGACCGGACTCGATCTGAGCGACAACGGACTCGAGGGCCGGGTGCCGGGCAACTTGGCCCAACTGTCCCGGCTGATCGAGTTGCGGATCGGCGGCAACGCCCTCGCAGGAAGGTTGCCGTTCGGCTTGGCTCGACTCCCGCTCCAGGCTCTACACTACGCCGACACCGAATTGTGTGCGCCGGTTGAGGCACGGTTCCAAGCTTGGCTGGAAACGGTTGCCTCGCATGACGGAACCGGGATGGAATGCGCGCCGGCGACGGACCGCGATCTCGTTGTGGAACTCTACGACGCAATGGGGGGGCCGAGCTGGACCCGGAGGGAGAACTGGCTGACCGATGCGCCGCTGGGGGAGTGGTCAGGGATCAGGGTCGCAAGTGACGGGCGCGTGATCGGGCTAAGGCTCTCAGGAATTGGCCTCACGGGCCCGATCTTTCCGGAACTGGGACGCCTCCGAAGACTGATCGAGCTATTCCTTGATAACAACGAGTTGACGGGTTCGATTCCACCGGGACTGGGGAACCTCTCCCTTCTCAGAAATCTCTTTCTGAATCAGAATCAATTGACCGGCCCGATCCCTCCGGAACTGGGCAACCTGCTCAATCTGCGAAACCTGTATCTTAACGACAACCAGTTGAGGAGTGCGATCCCGGAGCAACTGGGGAACCTCCCCCACTTGTATGCCCTGCAGGCCTATCGCAACCAGTTGACGGGTGCGATCCCGCCGGAACTGGGCAACCTTCCCCGCATGGCGTTACTGAACCTCCAACAGAATCAGTTGAGAGGCCGGATCCCGCCGGAACTGGGCAACCTCCTGCAACTGACGGCCCTGAACCTGAATGACAACCAGTTGACGGGTGCGATCCCGGAGCAATTGGGGAACCTTTCCCAACTGAAGTCCCTGGTCCTCAATGACAACCAGTTGACGGGCCTGATCCCGGAGCAATTGGGGAACCTTTCCCAACTGGAGTCCCTGGTCCTCGATGGCAACCGGTTGAGGGGCCCGATCCCACGGAAACTGGGCGGATTGGCGCGGCTGCGCACCCTGTCCCTGTCGAGAAACGCCGGGATTTCCGGAGTGGTGCCCGGCCGCCTGGAGGGTCTGAGCCGTCTCGAGGAGCTTTTGGCCGGGGACACACGTCTTTGCGCCCCTTCCGACGCGAGTGCCCGGAGCTGGCTGAAAGGGGCCTGGAAACGGCGGGTGGACCCCTGCTCCCAGGGCCTCCCGCCGAGGGCGTACTTGACCCAAGCCGTGCAGTCGCGGGAGTTTCCGGTGCCGCTGGTGGCCGGAAAGAAGGCCCTGCTACGTGTGTTCGTGACGGCGCCACAAGGGTCCACCCGGAGGTTCCCGCCGGTCCGGGCCCGATTCTACGTCCGGGGCCGGGAGAACTACGTGCTGGACATCCCGGGGAAGTCCGTTGCGGTCCCGGCCGAAGTGAACGAGGGATCGCTCTCAAATACGGCCAACGCGGAAGTTCCGGCTGAGATCGTTCAGCCCGGCCTGGAAATGGTCATCGAGATCGATCCGGAGGGAACGCTGGGATCGGTTCCCGGGCTGACGAAGCGGGTTCCGGAGACCGGACGGCAGGCGGTGGAGGTCAGGTCGATGCCCACCTTCGACCTCACGCTCATTCCATTCCTCTGGCGCCCGGATCCGGACCAGTCGATCGTGGACCTGGTCCACGCCATGGCCGAAAATCCCGAGAGCCACGAACTGCTCGGGCCCACGCGCACGCTGCTGCCCATCGGCGATCTCGAGGTGACCGCGCACGAACCGGTACTGAATTCCAGTGACAACCGCGGTACTTTGCTGGCAGAAACCGAAGCGATCCGGGTCATGGAGGGCGCCAGTGGCCACTATCTCGGGATGATGTCAGGAGGACCCGGTGGAGGCATCGCATACCGTCCCGGCAAGTCCAGTTTCTCAAGTCCTAACGGAAATTTCATGGCGCACGAACTCGGACACAATCTGAATCTTGGCCATGTGCCGTGTGGCCCTTTTCGAACTGACATAGATCCGTCGTTTCCTGACACCCGTGGTTCCATCGGCGCATGGGGTTACGATTTCCGTGAGGGCGGTCGCCTGGTGCCGTCGTCCTGGTCTGATTTGATGGGCGGGTGTCATCCCCAGTGGATCGGCGACTACCATTTCACGAACATGCTTCGTTTCCGCTTGCACACGGCCGCTGGCGGCGGACTGTCCTCCCTGGTCGCCGCTCCGGCGAGATCCCTCCTGCTGTGGGGTGGCGTGGACGCCGCCGGCACACCGTTCCTGGAACCGGCGTTCGTGGTGAAGGCCCCGGCCTCACTGCCGCACTCCACCGGCGATCACCGGATCACCGGACGAAACGGTGACGGCGACGAACTGTTCTCGCTGGCGTTCGAGATGCGGGAGGTGGCGGACGGCGATGGCGGATCCTCCTTCGCCTTCGCTCTGCCCGTGCAGCCCGCGTGGGCCGATCGGTTGGCCGGCATCACGCTCTCCGGACCCGGCGGTTCGGTCACCCTGGATCAGGACGCCGACCGTCCCGTCTCCATCCTTAGGAATCCTCGGAGCGGGCAGGTCCGCGGCATCCTGCGCGGCTCTGGGGCCACCCGGCTGGCCCGCGACGACATGGTTTCGGCGCTGACTCGGGAGCCGGGTCTGGAGGTTTTGACCAGCCGCGGAATCCCGGACCGGGAGGATTGGACGCGTTAGAGGGGACGGCCTCCCCTCCGGACACAGCGCCGGGCTCCGGGTGCGGACGCTCGAAAACCGGCACCCACGAGGGCCCAGCAGCGGTCACGATGAAACCGGGGAGGGCCACCGCTTGTTCTGCGACCTCGGCGTCGGACCCCGTCGGATAGTCCTGGCGAGCGAGGACGGAACTCCGGAGAAATTCCTCTGGCTCAAAGGGTGGCAGATCGGGAAAATCTCTTCTTCTTATGTCCAACAAGAACTTCGAGAATAAGAAAACATGATTTGGAACCTGATTTTCGTCGGGGGATTTCTTTACTTGGCTGTCACCCAGCGGGGCCAGATTCGGTTTCTGAAACAGATGAAGTTGCATTTGGATGTCCGAATCACCAGCCTCGAAACACAGATCGGAGATCTGCAGGATCGTGTCCGCCGCATCGAGGACACGATGCCCGTGGCCAAGGAGTCCTTCTGAGGAATCAGTCCGGATTGCCACCCCGTCCCCGAAGACATCGTACGTTAGCGGTTTCGAGTTTGTGTCCAATTGTGAACCGGGAACGGCTTTGCTATGATGCCGTGCGGTTACGTTGCCCCGGCCAGAAACAAGAATCCGGCCCATAATTTCAGGGAGTCTGCTGAATGGAAGTTCACACGGAGCGGGAAGGTGGCGCCTTGATCGCCCGGGCCGTGGGCCGTATCGATGGCGCCAACGCGCGTGAGTTCGAGAGTGCACTGCATGCCACGCTCGGCAGGGATGACAATACCTTGATCCTGGATATGCAGTCTCTCTCCTACATCAGCAGCGCGGGCCTTCGGGTCATTTTAATGGCTGCAAAGATGCTCCAGAGGCGGGGCGGGAAGTTCATGGTCTGTTCGCTCTCGGATTCAATCGACGAGGTCTTTGAGATCAGTGGTTTCAACCGGATCATCCCGACCCATGAGACCCGTTCCGAAGCGCTCGCCGCACTTGGCGAGTAGGCAGCTCCCGCGTACCCTTGATTGTGGGGACGTATCCGTCAGACAGGTGGCGACAACGTCGAATAACGAAAATACCTGACCCCCAACGGCGCCCACTGGCGGGAAACGGACGCAGTTGCTGCAGCCGGCTCCCGACGTGGTGTATGGATTATCGGAAAGAGTAGGCACAAGACGAAGTCTACGGGAGACCTGAAGTGGGAACGAACAATTTGGACCTGACGAACCGTCCGTGCAAGATCCTGGTGGTGGACGACGAACCGGATCTTGAGCCGCTCATGCTTCAGCGCATGCGTCGGGCAATACGCTCCGGCCGCTACACGTTCGTGTTTGCCCGCAACGGTATCGAAGCCCTCGAACGGCTGAACGAGGAGCAGGACATCGACATGGTGCTGTCAGACATCAACATGCCCCAAATGGACGGGCTCACGTTGCTGCAGCAGATCCCCAAGGTCGATCCCAATATCCGTTCTGTCATCATTTCGGCGTACGGCGACATGAAGAATATCCGGACGGCCATGAACCGGGGAGCGTTTGACTTCGTCACCAAGCCGTTGGACTTCAAGGACCTTCGAATCACCATCGAACGGACGCTCCAACACATGAGGGAGTGGCGCGAGGCCCTGGCTTCGCGTGACAAGCTGGTGGCGCTGCAGAACGAACTCAACGTGGCGAACCAGATGCAGCAATCCATTCTTCCCAGCCAATTCCCCAAGAGCGCCGACTACGAAGTCTCTGCCAGCATGGAGGCGGCGCGCAACGTGGGCGGAGATTTCTACGATGTCATCCACCTCCAGCAAGGCCGGGTCGGATTGGCTATTGCGGACGTTTCGGACAAGGGAGTGCCTGCCGCGCTCTTCATGATGTCGAGCCGGACATTGCTCAAGGGCGCCGCCATCGGCACTCTGGATCCGGGCCGGGTTCTGGGGGAGGTCAACAACCTGCTTGACGAGGACAACGATGCCGCCATGTTCGTCACCCTCCTGTACGCGGTATATGATCCGGCCAGCGGGGAGCTGACCTATGCCAACGGCGGACACAACTCCCCGCTCGTCGTCCGTGCCGACGGACGCTCGTCCCTGCTTCCTCTCACCAGCGGGATTGCTTTGGGTGTGATTCCGGATCTCGATTTCCTGGAGAACACGGTGGTCCTCTCGCCCGGAGACACCGTGATTTTCTACACCGACGGCGTCACCGAGGCTATGGACGACGACGGCGAAGAGTTCGGTACGGCTCGGCTGTTCGAGGTCTTTGCGGATGGGCCCCCGATAGATTCCGAGGAGGCCAACAATGCGGTCTTCAGGGCAGTCAGGGACTTTGTCGGGGATACTCCTCAATCGGACGATATCACTTGTATGGTGCTTTATCGAAGGGAGAGCGATCGTTGAGCAGGAAGCTGTCCCTGAGGGTTGAACCCAGGGCTGAAGAATTGGATACGATCACGGCCGCCGTGGAAGAATTCGGCGACGCCGAGAAATGGCCCGCCGACCTGGTTTTTCGAATCAATCTGGTGCTTGAGGAGGTGGGCCTCAACATCATCAATCACGGCAGGACCGACGACCTCGGTGAAATCGAAATCACGCTGACCTCGGGACCGGAATCGATCACCATCGAGATCGTGGACAATGGCCGTCCCTTCGATCCGTTGCAGGATGCGCCCGAGCCCGATCTGGACTCCTCGGTCAAGGATCGCGCCGTGGGCGGACTCGGCGTCTACCTGGTGCGCACCATGATGGACAGTTTGCACTATCGCCGAGACGGAGGCAGAAACCATCTGACCCTGGTCAAGGAGCTGGCCAAGTAAAGCGGAGGTCCGACTTGGCGGCTGCTGCAAATCCTCCCGGCTCCGAGCGCGCCGCGCCGGCGCCGCAGGTGGAACGGACGGCAACTTTCGCGATAGCCTGACGTCGGCAGCTCCGGGCGCCCGATACCCGGTGCTGTCAGACACGCGAGCGATCCCATCGGTCGCGTAGGGGTTCCCGATGGACAGGGCCGCTGCCATGGAGACGCCGTCCGGCAAAGGCGCGACCGATGAGAACTTCCCCGTCGGATCCTGGTTGTTGCCGGCACACCTGAGACCTCATATTGCTGCCTTCTACGCCTATGCCCGGGCGATCGACGATATCGCCGACAACCCTGACCTGGATCCGTGCGACAAGATCGAGCGGCTCGACGGCTTCGCCAGGGCGGTGAGGGGCGCCGATAACGGTGATCCGGCTTTTCGCAAAGCTCACGACGTCCGCCGCAGTCTGGAAATCAAGCAGGTCACGCGTCGGCACTGTGTCGATCTGACCCGCGCCTTCAGACAGGATGCGACCAAACTGCGCTATGCCGACTGGAATGATCTCATCGGTTACTGCGATCTCTCGGCAGCGCCCGTGGGGCGCTACCTGGTCGACCTTCATGGCGAGTCGAAAACCGCGTATCCGGCTTGCGACGCCCTTTGCAACGCACTCCAGGTGCTCAACCACCTTCAGGACTGCGGCGATGACTACGATTCGTTGAACCGGGTCTATCTTCCTCAGAACTGGATGGCGGAAGCCGGGGCCGGAGTCGAGGCGCTGGGCCGCGGGCGTTCGACTCCGGCACTCAGGCAAGTGCTGGATCGATGCCTCGATGCTACCGAGAAGTTGTTGGAGTCGGCTGATGGCCTGCCGGATCAATTCCGCAACCTCCGTTTCGCCATGGAGACGGCCGTGATCGTGTCCATCGCCAGGAAGCTCAGCAACGAGTTGCGCCGGCGGGATCCGTTGGCGGAACGTGTGGTGCTGACCCCGGCTCAATACGCGGCCTGCTGTTTGAGAGGAATCGGCCGGACCCTCCTCCGGAGGGTTTGGCGCCGGCGCACGGGAGGCGGAATCCCTTCATGATCTTGCGCCCCGGTAGAGAAACGCGAGCTGGAGGGCCGGCGCGGCATCGGTTGTTTGACCTGACGATTTCTGTCGCCGGAATGCTGACAACGTGACGACGGCATCTCGATCCCAAGCCGGTCCGGGCAGTCGGCCGGGGCATCAGGTCAAGCCTGCGGATCACGTGAGGCGCGTCGTGGCGCGATCGGGCACGTCGTTCCTGTGGGGCATGAGGGCGCTATCCGCGGAGCGCCGCCGTGCGATCTACGCCATTTACGCGTTCTGCCGGGAAGTCGACGACATTGCCGACGAACCGGGCGAAACCGCCGACAAGAGGCGAGCGCTGGCGGATTGGAGGCAAGAGATCGACTGCCTCTATGCCGGGGAGCCGAATTGGCCGACCACGAGGGCTCTGTTGAAGCCGGTGCGTCTTTACAACTTGCCTCAGGAGGAATTCCTGGCGGTGATCGAGGGTATGGAAATCGATTCCGGACCTGCCGTGCGGATGCAGAATCTGGATGATTTGCTGCACTATTGCCGCAGGGTCGCCGGAGCCGTCGGCAGATTGTCCATCCATGCCTTCGGCGTGCCGAGAAACCCCGGATATCAGATCGCCGAGACGCTGGGGAACGCTCTGCAACTGACGAACATTCTTCGCGACCTGAAGGCGGATGCGGAGTCGCAGCGCCTCTACGTCCCGCTGGAGCTGCTCGGCAAGCACGGTGTCGCCGCCACGTCGTTGAACGCAATCCTGAGTCATCCGGGCTTCGGCGGAGCCTGCGCCGAGCTGGCCGGTCTCGCTCGAGGTTACTACGCGGAGACCGAACGGGTGATCGCGGAGTTCGGATGGCGGAGGATTCGGCCTGCCGTTCTCATGATGGCGGTGTACCGGGAATTGCTCGATCGCCTGGAAGAGCGGGGATGGACGCGGATCGACGTCGCGACGCGGCTGACGCGGTTCCGGAAGCTCTTGCTCGCTGTGCGTTACGGACTGTGCTGACGGAGGTTCACGGTGCCACGAACCCACGTCATCGGAGCCGGCTTGGCGGGTCTCGCCACCGCGGTGTCGCTGGTACGGCGGGGCCGGGACGTGACGCTCTACGAAGCAGGGGGGCATGCGGGAGGCCGCTGCCGCTCATTCGCTGACGCCAAGCTCGATCGGACGATAGACAACGGCAACCATCTGCTGCTGAGCGGCAACCACGCCGCAATGCGCTACCTGGCAGACATCGAGGCCGCCGACTCCCTGATCGGCCCGGCTATTGCCTGCTTTCCCTTCCTGGATTTGCGCACGGGCCAGCGGTGGCTGCTGCGGCCGAATGCCGGGCGAGTCCCATGGTGGATTCTGAACGCCGGGAGGCGGGTGCCGGACACAAGGGTCTGGCATTACCTGTCGGCGCTGCGGTTCGTCACGGCCGGCGCCGATGCGACGGTGTCCGACTGCGTCGGAGGAACCGGCGTTCTGTTCGAGAGATTCTGGAAGCCGCTGGCGGTCGGCGCATTGAATACACCGGCTCGATCCGGTGCGGCGCGCCTCTTGTGGTCCGTGTTGCGCGAGACGTTCGCCCAGGGAGAGGCGGCCTGCCGGCCGCGGATCGCCAAGACGGGACTCTCCGCCGCATTCGTGGACCCGGCGCTGAGATTTCTGCGCCAACGGGGAGCAACGGTTCGGTTCGGCCGCCGCTTGCGCAGGATCAGCTACACGAGCCGCCGCGCTGCCGGTCTGGACTTCGGCTCCGAGAGAGTTCGCTTGCGAGACGGCGGGGCCGTGGTACTGGCTGTTCCTCCGCCGGCTGCGGCGGAGCTGGTGCCGGGGTTGTCCGTCCCCGGCGAAACCCACGCTATCGTCAACGCTCATTTCCGGTTGTCCGAACCGGCCGGAATGCCGCCGGAGCTTCCTCTCCTCGGACTGATCGGGGGAACCGCGCAGTGGCTCTTCGTTCGTGGCGACGTCGCTTCCGTCACCGTCAGCGCCGCGGACCCACTGGCAGGCGAGCCGGCGGAGATCATCGCCCGCCGGAGTTGGGGCGACGTTGCGGCGGCGCTGGGCCAGGAACGGGAGAGGATGCCGCCCTGTCGCGTGGTCAAGGAAAAGCGCGCCACGTTTGCGCAGACGCCCGGCCAGGTGAAGCGTCGTCCCCAGACCAGGAGCGAGTTCGCCAACCTGTTTCTGGCGGGGGATTGGATCGATACGGGTCTGCCGGCAACCATCGAGAGCGCCGTTCGGTCCGGTCAGATGGCGGCGCGCGCCATAGCCGGGTCCGGACCGTCAGGCGGCGCGCGGAAATAGCGGGTTCATGGGTCCGAACGGATTCCCGGGCAGTGGATCAATGCCCGGAACGCAAATCCGCAAATCGTGAATGAGTCCTGGAGCCGCCGTTCGGGCTGTTTTCCGGCCGGAAATCACGATCAGGCAGCCGCGTTCCCGGAGATTTGGAGTCGCTACCATGTGCTATCATTCCTTGCCGCTCGGAATCAGCGGATTGGATCGAGGCTTAAACTCTGCACGGCGGGCACTTTCGGCCAGGTTGCGCGAGACTGACCGGCACTCGCGGCGCATTGATCAGGCCTGGAGGTTCGCGGTCGAATCGTGACATCCTTGTCCCGGCGCAGTTCTCCGGAGGGAGAGTCCTGAAGATCCACCGCTGACCGTCAGTGGGGCAGGCTGTCAGGAGATCGACGAATGCTGCAATCCCCGTCGGCGTATGTCGAGGGCTACCGGAAAGCCCGACGCTACGACAAAGCGCTTGCCGACAGCTATATCCGGCACACAACCCTCGGCGACCCTCCGCTGGACCCGGTGATGGAGGAGGTCTCCTCGTTGCCGGCCCACGAGTTGCATCGATTTGTCAAGGCCGGGATCGACCAGGACGAAGAGGGTCTTCGCGCCGCGCCTCAGGCGCTGCGCGGTTTCTTCGAGAACCTTGAAGATCCTCCCTGGTTCGACTACGAAGCCTTTCGACCCGGCGTCCGGGCTTTTCACCTGAATACGACGAAAATCCTCGTCGCCTTTGTTACGGGCGTCCTGATCGAGGGGTTTGCAACGTTGATCGCCAAGTCTTTCGCGACGACGGGACGCGTCTTGAACCCCATGACCGCGAGAAGGCGCCTGATGCAGAACAATCGCCATCTGCTGGAGGTGTTTTTCCCCGGAGGTCTGCGGAGGGACGGTGATGGTTGGAAGCTCTCCATGCGCCTTCGCTTCGTTCACGCCCGTGTGAGGCACCTGCTGGCGAATTCCGACGCTTGGGATGCCGATGCGTGGGGCACGCCGATCAGCGCGGCGCACCTGGGTTTCGCCACCACCGTTTTTTCCATGCGCCTGCTGCAGCATTCGGTTTCCGTGGGGGCCCAGTATTCCAAGGAAGAGAGAGAGAGCGTGCTTCATGTCTGGCGATACGCCGGCTACGTCATGGGCGTGCCCGAGTCCATCCTCTTTTCCAGTGAAGAGCACGCGCGAGAAATATTCGATGTAGCCCACATGTGCGAGCCGACTCCGGACAGTGATTCGGCGACCATGGCCAATGCGCTGGTGGAGGCGATTCCCCTGACCGCGGGGATCGAAGACCCGAAAGAACAGGTCGCCGTGAAAGATCTGGCCTATCGACTGTCCCGCTCCCTGATCGGCAACAGGCTTGCCGACCAGTTGCAGTTTCCAAAGACGAATACCTTGGGCGTGCTGTTCGCGTACCGGTTGAAACAACGTTTTCAACATCTGCTCAAGAGCCAGCAGTTGATCCGGTCGGAGAACTTTTGCCAGATGCTCGAAATCTCGGTCTACGATGAGGCCGTGTTGGGCGCGATGAGTTACCGGATGCCCGACCATGTTCGGGCAACGAAATCGAGTCCCTGGTGAAGGAAGGAATGACGTCGCCCGTCTTGGACCGCTACATTACTGCCGTCCTGAACCGCCGGTGGACGGTGTCCGTGGTCTCCACGGTCATCATGCTGGTCATGACGGCAGGCGCTCCGTACATCACCACCACGAACGACTACCGCATTCTGTTCGACGAAGACAATCCCCAACTCGCGGCATTCGATGCCTTGGAGAACACGTATTCCGCGTCGAACAGGGCATTGATCGCCATTGCGCCTGGGGAGGGTTCCGTCTTCACGCGCGAGACGTTGGGGGCGATCGAGGAACTGACCGAAGCCGCCTGGGGCGCCCCCTATTCCACACGGGTCGATTCCCTCACCAACTATTCCCACAGCGAAGCGGTCGAAGACGATCTGGTGGTCGAGCCGCTGGTCGATGACGCACAGTCTCTGGACGATGCCGGCCTGGCGCGAATCCGGACAATCGCCCTGACCGCTCCCGAGATCGCCGGGCGCCTGATCTCCAGCGACGGTGGCGTAGGCGGCTTGACGATCAATTTCGTCCTGCCGGACGATCCGGACGCGGCAGTCATGGAGATCACCGACTATCTCAATGCCGCTCTGGCCCAAGCTCGCGAAAGCCACCCCGGAATCGCCTATTACCTGACCGGCGATGTCGTCATGCACCGCGCGTTCGCCGAAGCCACACGGGACGATCTGCAGTTCCTGGTTCCGATCGTTTTTCTCGTCATCGCGGCCTCCGCCGCCATTCTCCTGCGCTCGTTCCTCGCCACCCTGTCCATCTCGATTCTGCTGGTGTTCATCGTCAACACGACAATGGGGCTCGCCGGTTGGCTCGGCACGGTGATGAGTCCGACCAATGCCGGCGTGCCCATCATCGTGATGGCGGTCGCCGTCGCGGATTCAATTCACATCGTCACAAGTACCTTGTTGGGCATGGGCCGCGGTCTGAGCAGGAACGCCGCGATCGCGGCATCCGTGCGGACCAACGCCTATCCGGTCTTTCTGACGACTCTCACGACGGTGATCGGCTTTCTCAGCCTGAACGCCTCGGATTCGCCCCCGTTTCGGGTCCTGGGCAATCTGGTGGCCTTTGGTGTTTCCTGTGCTTTCGTCTATTCCATGCTGCTTCTGCCCGCGGTGCTTTCGATCCTGCCGTTGCGCGCACGCCTGCTTCGTCCCGAAAAGACTCTATTCTTCGAACGCTTCAGCGCCTTTGTCGTGGCAAAGCGCAAATTACTGCTCTGGATCGTTCCGCTTTTGGCCATCGGCCTCATCCTGGGCATCCCCCGCAATCAGTTGAGCGACAATTGGCCCAAATATTTCGACGAGCGTTACCAGTTCCGACGGGACACGGATTTCGTCATCGAAAACCTGACCGGATTGGATACGCTGGAGTATTCGCTGAAGGCGGGTCGGGAAGGCGGCATCACCGATCCCGAATACCTGGCTGCCGTCGACAAATTTGCCGAATGGTACCGCACCCAACCCGAAGTGACCCATGTCCAGGCGTTTCCGGACATCATGAAACGCCTGAACAAGAACATGCACGGCGACGATCCCGGTTTCTATCGATTGCCGAACGATCCCGAACTCGCGGCGCAATACCTGTTGGTTTACGAGCTGTCGCTTCCGTTCGGCAATGACCTGAACAACCGGATCGACATTGCCAAGTCTGAAACCCGCATGACGGTGACGGTCAATGACTCGTCGTCACGGGGCCTGCGCGAGTTGGACGCTCGCGCGCAAGATTGGCTTCGCACCCACATGCCCGATCGATTGGTCCCGGCCACGGGCCTCAGCGTGGTCTTCGCCCACCTCTCGCTTCGGAATATCGAGAGCATGCTGCGGGGGACGATCATTGCCATGGCCATCGTCTCGTTCATTCTGATCCTGGTATTCCGGAGCGTGCGCCATGGACTCATCAGTCTGATTCCCAATTTCATTCCCGCAGCCATGAGCTTCGGACTGTGGGGCTACCTGGTGGGCAATCTGGGTCTGGCTGGTTCCGTGATGACTGCGATCGCGTTCGGTATCGTCGTAGACGACACGATTCATTTCCTGAGCAAGTACCTGAAGGGGCGCCGGAAGGGCCTGGATGCGGCCGCGGCCGTGCGTTCCACCTTCAACACCGTCGGAAAGGCTCTGTGGACCACGACTGCGGTCTTGTCGGCCGGCTTCCTGGTGTTCGCTTCATCGGGATTCGAAGTCAGCCGGTCGCTCGGACTCATGGTCACGATCACCATAGTGTTCGCGCTGCTCGCCGATTTCTTCCTGCTGCCGATTCTGTTGATGGCCCTTGATCGGAGAAAATCATGATTCACTCTATTCCCGCCCGGTCTCCACTCGCGCAGGTGGTTTCTGCCGTCGCCGTCATGGCCTGTCTGGGTTCGTCGGCGTTTGCCCGTTCCGACGACGCTTCCCCCGAAGAAATCGGGCGGAAGATCGCGCTTGAAGCCCGGGATCGCGGAGACGGGTTCGGCAATTTTTCGGCTCGGCAGACCATGTTATTGCGGAACAAGCAGGGGAGGGAGAGTCGGCGCCAACTCCGGGTCAGGGTGCTCGAAGTGCCCGGAGACGGAGACAAGAGCATGTTCGTCTTCGATGAGCCGCGCGACGTCAAGGGAACGGCTTTCCTGATCCATTCCCATCGCGACAAGGCGGACGACCAGTGGCTTTATCTCCCGGCGCTGAAGCGGGTCAAACGGATCAGTTCGTCGAACCGTTCCGGCTCCTTCATGGGCAGTGAGTTCGCATACGAGGACATGAGCACGCAGGAAGTGGAGAGATTCAGCTATCGATACCTGCGTGACGAGCCTTGCGGCGAGTTGACGTGCACCGTCACCGAGCGGATCCCGGTGGACAAGAAATCGGGTTACCGCCGGCAGTTGGTCTGGCAGGACAAAGACGAGATTCGCGTTTGGAAGGTGGAATACTACGACCGCAAGGATTCGCACCTGAAGACCCTCACCTTGGGGAACTACCAGCAGTACCTGGATCGCTACTGGCAGGCCGGCGAGATGACGATGGTGAATCATCTCACCGGGAAAAGCACCGTTCTGACATGGACGGAGTATGAATTCCGGACCCAGCTCAACGATCGCGACTTCACCCGCACCGGGCTGCAGCGGGTCCGTTGATGCCCCACCGTCTCGTCCTTCGGTGCGCGCGGTTCTGCACTGCGGGGCTTCTCATCTCAGTCTGGGTTGGCGGACTGCGGGCCGAGATCGTCAGGCGCGAGGCTTCGGGGAGCGTGAGCTTCGAGAGCCGGTGGCATCCTCAAAGTGCGGCTTACGCTCCACAGCGCTCACATGCAAGCGGTGTGGTCGTCGAGCCCAAATTCTATTTCGAAGACCATGGAGGTGGAAGCTTCAATCTGGCGCCGTTTTTTCGTTACGACGCCGGGGATCCGAGCCGAACCCACGTCGATCTGCGTGAAGCCTATCTTCTGCTGTTCGGCGACGTCGCGAACAGCGAGTGGGAACTTCGGCTGGGAGTGGACCGGGTGTTCTGGGGAGTCACCGAATCCCGCCACCTGGTCAACATCGTCAACCAGATCGACTTGGTGGAACACCCCTACAAGGAGCCCAAGCTGGGCCAACCCATGGCCCACCTTACCTTTTCCGGCGATTGGGGAACGGCCGAAGTCTTCGGTCTGACCTATCACCGCGGCCGCACCTTTCCGGGCCGCTTCGGGCGTCTGCGTTTCCCGTTCGTTGTGGACACCGACGCGGCCGCATACGAGAGCGACGCCAAGCAGTGGCATCTGGACGTCGCCGGGCGCTACAGTCGCAGTTTCGGGCCTCTCGACCTGGGCATGAGCGTATTCGACGGCACCAGTCGAGACCCCTTTCTGATTCTGGAACCGGATCGCGCCGGAGAACCGGTCTTGACGCCGTTGTACGAGCAGATTCGCCAGTTCGGACTGGACGCCCAACTCACTGCCGGGTCCTGGCTGTTCAAGCTCGAGTCGATTCGGCGAACCGGCGCCCGAAACCGCCTCGGCGTGGAGGAGGACTACTCGGCTTCCACCTTTGGCGGCGAGTACACATTCTATTCCGTACTGGGCTCGGCGGTGGATCTGACGCTGCTCAGCGAATGGAACTACGACGGCCGGCGCCAATCTGCCACCAACATCTTCCAGAATGATTTTTTCCTGGCCGCGAGGATCGCCTTCAACGACGTTCAGAGCACCGAAATTCTCAGCAGCATTCTGCGAGACGCCGACAGTTCCGGCCAGGTGCTGACTCTGGAAATGAACCGGCGCATCTCGGATCAGTGGTCCCTGCGTTTTGAGGCGATCGCCCTGCGAGGTATCCAGGAAGCGGATCTCACCTGGTTGACTCGGCGCGACAGCTTCGTCGAGTTGAACTTGATATACAATTTTTGAGGGTCGCCGGAGCGCCGTCTGCGACATACGGACGCTCCCCTCGAAGCCGTTGTGGTTTCGCTTGATGGTCCACCGGTGGTAATATCGCCGGAAATTTGTCGGAAGGATTGAGTCACAATATCCGGGAGTCAGAGTAATGGAGGTTCACGCCGAGCGGGAAGGAGGGATCTTGATCACCCGAGCGGAGGGCCGTGTCGACGGCACCAATGCCCGTGAGTTCGAGGAGGCGCTCCATGCGGCAATCGGGGAGGACGACCGTCTCCTGATCATGGATTTGCAGGATCTTTCCTACATCAGCAGTGCCGGTCTTCGAGCTTTTCTGATGATTGCCAAGAAGCTGCAGAGACGAGGTGGAAAGCTCGTTGTGTGCTCGCTTACCGAAACCATCAACGAGGTGTTTGAGATCAGTGGTTTCAGCAGAATCATCCCCACTCATGCTTCCCGGTCCGAAGCCGTCGCCAAGCATGGCGGATAGGATCTCATCGTGGAGACCGGAGTGGATGCCGGTCGAGTCTGCCGCGTCGCGCTGTCGGGGCACCCCCGATGATCAGCCGTATTCAATGCGGACGGAAATTGCGTCGGTGAAAAGGCGCAGTCGCCCGTCGTCTCCTGTAGGAGGTTCAGTCTGAGCGAGAGGCGTCGTTGAGCCGAAAGCTGTCCCTGGAAATCGACCCCAGAGTTGAGGAACTGAGTGTGATTACGGCCGCCGTGGAGCAGTTCGGCGACGCGGAACAATGGCCGCCCGACACGATCTTTCAAATCAACCTGGTGATCGAAGAGTTGGGACTCAACATCATGACCCACGGGAAGACCAGGGACCTTGAGAAGATCGAGATCACGCTGACTGCGGAAGGGGAGTCCCTCACCATCGAAATCGTGGACAACGGCCATCCGTTCGATCCGACCAGCGAGGCTCCCGAGCCCGACCTGGACGTGGAATTGGAGGAACGTTCCATCGGCGGGCTCGGGATCCATATCGTACGCAGCTTGGTGGACAACTTGCGCTACCGGCGTCGAGGGGGCAGGAACCACGTGACTCTGGTCAAGGAGCGTGTCCGATGAATCGGTGCGCCCGCCGGCCGGGCGGCATGCTCGTTTTGGCAGCCGCCTGGTTGCTGACAGCATTGCCGGCGCCGGCGCAGGAACCCGGCGTTTCCGACGAGCGCATTCTCTTCGGACAGTCCGCCGCTTTCAGCGGTCCTGCCCAGGAGTTGGGTATCAGCATGCGTCTCGGCATCCAGGCCGCCTTCCATGAGGCCAACCGGGCGGGCGGAATCGAGGGCCGGCGGTTGGAGTTGACGTCGCTGGACGACGCCTACGAACCGGAGGCCGCCGTCGCCAATACCCTTGCTCTGATCAGGGAACAAGAGGTCTTCGCTCTCATCGGCGCCGTCGGCACACCCACATCACGCGCGTCCGTACCGGTGGCCGCGGACGCCAGAGTGCCCTATATCGCCCCCTTCACGGGTGCCGAGTTCCTGCGCGACGCCGAGTGGAACAACGTCATCAACCTTCGGGCCTCCTACAACCAGGAGACCGAGGAAATGGTGGCCAGGTTGACCGAGGACATGGGGATCAAGCGGATCGCCGTGTTGTTCCAGGACGATTCCTTTGGCCGGGCCGGATACCGTGGAGTTCGGGCCGCGCTCGATCGGCGGAAGATGATGCCGGTGGCCATCGGCCTCTACCCTCGCAATACCCTGGCGGTAAAGATGGCTCTCCTGGACATCAACGACGGAGACCCCAGAGCCGTGATTCTCATCGGCGCGTACAAACCTCTCGCCACGTTCATTTCCTGGGCGCGGTTTTCGGGCCTCCATGCCGTATTCATGAACATCTCGTTCGTCGGCAGCAACGCGTTGGCGAAAGAGCTCGGCTCCGCCGGTGCCGGTGTCTACGTCACCCAGGTCGTGCCCTTCCCGACCGATAGATCGCTTCCCATCGTCCGTGACTACCATCGCGCCCTTTCCGCTTACGCGTCCGGCGTGGTTCCCGGGTTCATCTCCTTCGAAGGCTATCTGGCCGGGCGCCTGGCCGTTGCCGGCCTGAAGAAGTGCGGGCGTGAGGTCACCCGCACCCATTTTCTGGACGGTTTCCGCCAAGCTGGAATGATCAACCTCGGCGGGTTCCGGCTTCGTTTCGGCGACCGGGACAACCAAGGATCGGATGCCGTTTTTCTGACCGTAATCGGTCGTGACGGTCAATATCGTCCGATCAGCTCACTGCTGGAAGCGGCGCCGTGATCGAACGACTGAACCGTTTGCTCGGCAACCTGCTGCAGAGCCGCTTTCGAATCTCGACGCAGCTCTACGCCACCATCGGGGGCGCCGTCGCCCTGACTATTTCCGCGAGCCTCGTGGGCTGGTTCTCCTTTGACCGCGTGGGCGACCTCCAGCGGCGGGTCAATGAACTTCGGTTTCCCGAATTGGAGGCTGCGTTCGGTGTGGCGCAGTACAGCGCCGCCCTGGTCGCGGCTGCGCCCCGGCTGACCACCGCGGAAACGACCGACGACTTTTCCCGGGTCACAACCAGCATCGACGAAGTGAATACGGCGCTCGAGGAGCAGTTGGCCGTTCTGGAGCGACAGGATACGGTCGATGAACGTTTCCAGCGCATTCGCGCTCACGCCGATACCTTGAGATCGAACATCGAAGCGATCGAAAGCGACATGGCGGCGATCTACGAATTGACCGAGCGGAGTTCGGCTCTGCGCACCGAACTCGGGGACCTGCAAGGACGCCTGCAGCGGGTCATCTTCCCGTCCGTGGATGACCAATTCTTCTACACCATCACGGGACACCGAACTTTGGGGGAGCCTCCGGCTCCCCGGTGGAAACATTTCTCGGAAGATCAGTTCGACCGCTTTCGTCACCTGACCGATCTTTTGGCGGACGCCAACGTCGCCACCCAACTTCTGGACAGCGCTTTCACGGTTTCGGACGCCTTCCTGATCGAGCCTTTGCGCGACAAGTTCGAGGCGTCTCGCAACCGCATCGAAAGGAGCCTGTCGGCGCTGGGAGAGTCCGAAATTCTTGAGCAAATCTCCGCCGATTTCCGGCTTTTGTTCGAGATGGGCGCCGGAGAGGAGGGCTGCCTGAATCTGCTGGTCCGCCAACTGAGACTGACCGCGCGGCAGACAGACCTCTTGGCGGAGAACCGCGAAATCGCCATCGACCTGGTGTCGGCGGTCGACGAGTTGGTGAAGGCGTCTCAAGCGAGAGCCGCAGCCGACACTCAGGAATCCACTCAGGCGATCCTGGCAGGCCGGATCCTGCTGGTCGCCATCAACGGACTCAGCATCGTTGGCGCCGTGCTCATCGCCTGGCTGATCGTGGGACGGATTCTGCTGCGCCGCCTGGCGCTGTTGTCGCAGCGCATGCGGCGAATGGCCGGCGGAGAACTGGAGGGCAAGGTCGAGATCGAGGGAAGGGACGAGGTGGCCGACATGGCCGCGGCCCTGGAGGTGTTTCGGCGCCACGCGCTGGAGGTCCAGCGTCTGAACCTGGTGGAGAAGCTGGCGGAGGAATTGCGGGGCAAGAACGAACAATTGGAGAGCGTGCTCGCTGACTTGCGCAAGGCTCAGGATCAGATCGTCATGCGCGAAAAGTTGGCGGCACTCGGTGAGCTCACCGCGGGCGTCGCCCATGAGATCAAGAATCCTTTGAACTTCGTCAAGAACTTCGCGGAGGCGTCGCAGGAGCTCTTGGAGGAACTCCAGGAAATCCTGGAAGAAGAAGGCGAGAAGCTAAGCAAGGACGACCGCGAACTGGTCGAGGAGCTGATTCAGGATCTCACCGACAATCTACGCCGCATCCACCAGCACGGCGAACGGGCCAACCGGATCGTTCACGACATGCTCATGATGGGCCGCGGCTCGGGCGAGTGGCAGGTGACGGACGTCAACAACCTGCTCGACGAGCACACGCGTCTTGCCTACCATAGCGCGAGGGCGACCGATCCGGATTTCCAACTCCACATGGAGATGAGCCTGGACCCGGAGGCGGGTCAGTTCGAAGTCGTTCCGCAGGACATGGGCCGGGTTTTTCTGAACATGGTGGGCAACGCCTGCTACGCGACCGATCAGAAACGGCGCGCGGGGGTCGAGGCGGGGAAGGGCTTTTTCGACTACATGCCGACTCTGTGGGTCGCCACCCGGCGTCTCGATGACCGGATCGAGGTCCGAATTAAGGACAATGGGAACGGAATCCCACCTGAGATCGTGGACAAGATCTTCAATCCGTTCTTCACCACGAAACCGACCGACCAGGGAACCGGGCTGGGCCTCGCTCTTTCCAACGACATCGTGCGGGAGCACGGAGGATCCATTCGAGTGGAAACCGAACCCGGCGAGTTCACCGAAATGATTGTCGAGGTCCCCGTGATGCGCGCTGTAGCCTTGGAAGGGGCTCCCGAGCAGCAACTGAGTTAGCCCGCAGTTCTGCCCGGTTCGTTCCCTCAGCGGGAGTGGTGTCGAGAAACGAGATGTTCTAATATCGGGCCGAATTTCGCATCTGCGAGTCGACTGCATGGATTTTCGTTCCTACGATCTCGAAGCCCAGTACTACGACGAGATGTTTTACGGGGACGGCACTCCCCGCGAACATTTCCAGCCGCTGCATGAAACCCTGAGCCGGCTCTCGGTCGAGGACGTCGGCAGCATTCAGGAACGGGTCACGCGCTCGTTCTCCAACGAAGGGATCACCTTTACCGTTTACGGCGACGAAGAGGCCGAGGAGCGCATCATTCCCATCGACTGCGTTCCCCGAATCCTGTCCGCCGAGGAGTGGCGCCGGCTGGTCGCCGGCCTGACCCAGCGCCTCCGGGCGCTGAACCTGTTTCTGGGCGACATCTACAACGAGGCAAGCATCATCACGGACGGCGTGATCCCGGTGGAAGTGGTGAGGGGCTGTCCCCAGTTCCGCAATGAAATGCGAGGGGTATCGGTGCCCCATGGCGTCTGGGTGGGCGTTTGCGGCACCGACCTGGTGCGTACCAACGACGGTTTCTACGTGCTGGAGGACAACCTGAGGGTTCCCTCGGGAGTCTCCTACATGGTCGCCAACCGGAAGGCGGTGAAAGCCAATTTCCGCCTCCTCTATCGAGAGTCCCGGGTCAGAGAAGTGGAGCACTATGGAAGGGTTCTGCTCCAGACCCTGCGGGAGTTGGCGCCCAGGGACCGGTCCGGGCCCTGCATCGTGCTGCTGACACCCGGCGTCTACAATTCCGCCTTCTACGAGCACATGTTTCTGGCCAACGAGATCGGCGCGGAGCTGGTGGAAGGCCGGGACCTGTTGGTCAATGACGGGTTTGTCTACATGCGCACGACGGCGGGCCTGAAGCGCGTCGACGTGATCTACCGGCGCGTGGACGACGATTTTCTCGATCCCCTGGTCTTCCGTCCCGACTCTCTGCTCGGCGTCCCCGGATTGATTCATGCCTTCAAGCAGGGCAACGTGGCCCTGGTGAACGCTCCCGGAACCGGCGTCGCCGATGACAAGAGCGTCTACGCATTTGTCCCGGATATGATCCGGTACTACCTGGGAGAAGAGCCGCTGCTGAAGAACGTGAAGACCTGGCTTTGCCGCCGACCCGAGGATCTCGAATATACCCTCGACAACCTGGAGAACCTTATCGTGAAGCGGGTGGGAGAGTCCGGAGGATACGGCATGCTGGTGGGGCCGCACTCGACGCCGGAAGAACGTGACGCCTACGCCGAGCAGGTGCGGGCCAACCCGGCCGATTTCATATCTCAGCCTGTCCTTTCGCTCTCGCGTGCGCCGTGTGTCATCGACGGACGGGCAGAACCGCGCCACGTCGACCTTCGCCCGTTTGTTCTCAATGGCCGCCGGATTCGCATCGTCCCCGGAGCGTTCTGCCGCGTGGCGTTGCGCCGGGGCAGCCTGGTGGTGAACTCGAGCCAGGGTGGAGGCGGCAAAGACCTGTGGGTGTTGGGAGATTGAGTTGATAGGGGCGCCAGTGCCACGCGGCGCCCGACGACGGATCCTGTTGGAATGACTCGACTGCACTTGGGGAGGGAGCGATGAGAGAAGGAAAGAAGATCCCGTTACACAAGCGGCTGGTGCGGGGAGCGGTGGGGAAACTGCTGCTGGTGGCGATCTGCCTGCTGTGCGGGACGACTGCGGCGCAGGCGGCGGTGGACGACGAGGTGCTGTACGTGTTCAACACCTTCTCGTTCATGGTCTGGGGCGCCATGGTGATGTGGATGTGCGCCGGGTTCACGATGCTGGAGTCCGGTTCGGTGCGGACCAAGAACGCGTCCATGATCTGCATGAAGAACATCGGCCTGTACTCGATCGCGGGGCTGGCCTACTACGTGATCGGATACAACCTGATGTACACGGACGTGGGCAGCGTGATCGGGTCGTTCAAGCTGCTGTACGGGCCGTCGGCGCAGGACCTGGCGCTGGTGGCGGGCGAGGACGGAGCGGCGGCGGCGGTGACGGGCGCCGACAGCAAGTACTCGACCATGTCGGACTGGTTTTTCCAGATGGTGTTCGTGGCGACGGCGGCCTCGATCGTCTCGGGGGCGCTGGCCGAGCGGGTGAAGATGTGGACGTTTTTCGTCTTCGTGGCGGTGCTGACGGCGGTGATCTACCCCGTTGTCGGGGCGTGGACCTGGGGCGGCGGCTGGCTGGGGGAGATGGGCTTCCAGGACTTCGCGGGATCGACCATCGTGCACAGCACGGGCGGCTGGGCCGCGTTGGCGGGGATCCTGATCGTGGGGCCGCGGCTGGGCAAGTTCCGCAAGGACGGGACGGCGAAGCCGACGCCGCCGTCGAACGTGATCGTGGTGACGCTGGGGGTGTTCATTCTCTGGTTCGGGTGGTTCGGATTCAACGGCGGGTCGCAGTTGGCGCTGGGGAGCGCGGCGGACGTGCTGGCGATGAGCCACGTGCTGGTGAACACGAACCTGGCGGCGGCGGCCGGGGTGGTGACGGCGCTGATCCTGTCGCGGCCGATCCTGGGGCGCAATGACCTGTTCGCGACATTGAACGGGGCGATCGCGGGGTTGGTGGCGATCACGGCGGGGCCGGACATCGTGTCGCACCACTGGTCGATCGTCATCGGGTCGATCGGGGCGATCCTGTGCACGGCGGGGATCAAGTTCCTGGAGCGGGTGAAGCTCGACGACGTGGTGGGCGCGGTGCCGGCGCACCTGTTTGCGGGGGTCTGGGGGACGATCGCGGTCTGCATCGCGGCGGGCGGCAACCTCGGGGTGCAGTTGGTGGGCATCCTGGCGGTGGGCGCGTTCGTGTTCACGACGTCGCTGATTCTGTGGAAGGTGCTGGCGATGACGATGAGCGTGCGGGTGTCGGAGCAGGTGGAACGGCTGGGACAGGACGTGGGCGAGTTGGGCATGGAAGCCTATCCCGAGT
Source organism: Acidobacteriota bacterium (assembly GCA_965116695.1). Lineage (GTDB taxonomy): Bacteria > Acidobacteriota > UBA6911 > RPQK01 > JAJDTT01 > JAJDTT01. The sequence continues at coordinate 2,623,969 of OZ220706.1, read as the reverse complement.
TCGTGCTCATGCCGGAAGAACTGGACGACGAAGACTAGCCGGGTCTGATCGACTGGGAGTCCAGATTGCTTTCACGTAGCGCCCAAGGCCTGTATTGGATGGGCCGGTACCTCGAGAGGGCAGAATATCTCTGCCGCCTGTTGCGTTTGCAGGTCGAGGCGTTGGTGGATCGCCCGACTCGGGAAATCCACTTTGGCTGGAGCCGCATTTACATCAGTCTGAGCCGGAATCCGCCCGGAGGCAGTCTGGAGCATCTGTGGGGCGACGAAGAAGACCCGCTGGTCGACTCGTATACGCTGGCTGATTCCTACACCTTGGCCGATGATCTCACCTTTGAGAGGTCGAATTCCGATTCGGTATTCAGTTGCTTCTCCATGGGCCGCGAGAACGCCCGCCAGATGCGCAACCGTATCAGCGGCGAAATGTGGAGTTGCCTGAACCTGTCCTATTTGAGGCTGCAGGAAATGACCATCCAGAAGATCTGGAAGGTCTCCCCGGAGGATTTCTACGTCGCCACGGCGCACGACATCGACACCTTCGTCGGTGTCGCCGAAGTGACCATGTATCGGGACGAAGGCTGGCGTTTCTGGCGGTTGGGGCGAGCCATCGAGCGGGTCCAGTCCTCGGCCTCGTTGTTTCTGGCTCAAATCGAAGCCGGACGCCGGATCGACCCCTCCTTGGGTGAGGACTGGACCAGTCTCCTGCGTTTCTGCCAGGCGTTCGATGCCTACAACCGAAAACACAGCGTCGACGTCCGGCCGGATCAGGTCCTGGACTTGCTCGTGACGGATCCGCAGCTGCCCGGCTCCCTCTACCGGTCCCTCAATGCGGCAGTTACGGAGCTCGACGCCATCGGCCCCGGCCCCAGCGCTCACTCGGGGGCTCTGGCCCGGCGTATGGCCGGGCGTTTGCGAGCTCTGATCCACTATGCCTGGCCGGACCGGGAGGACCACGAGAGTCTCCTCCAGTGGATCGGCGAGCATTGCCGGGAACTCCATGGTCTGGTCATGGCCGCCTATGTCGACTACCCCATCGAGGACTCCCCGCTGCGCTGATCCCATGACCGGGACGGTCCGATATGAGATCGGGCACGTTTCCCGGTACCGGTACGCGTTTCCGGCCCGGGAGTGCGTCATGTTGCTCTGTCTGAAGCCGCGCAGCGACGGCGGCCAGCGACTCCTGGATTTCAAGATCGAAACCAGCCCACCGGCTTCCCTGACCAGTGAAACCGACTGCTTCGGAAACGTGCGTCACGTGCTCTATCTGCACCGCGAGCACGATGGCCTGGAAATATCCACGCGTTCGACGGTCGAACCTGCAGTTCCGGATCCTCTTCCCGGGAGTCTCGGCACCCATGCCTGGCGAGAGATCCTCTCCTGGCGAGAATCTGTGGACTATTGGGACTTCACTCGCCCCAGCGCTCTGGCACGGCCGTCAACGCTGCTGGACGAGTTCGTGTCCAGGAACGGTATCGAGCGTGGCGACGATCCTCTTCAGGGGCTGCTTCGCCTCTCCCGCCAGCTATACAGCAGCTTCAGCTACGTGCCGGGCAGTACGTCGGCGGCATCTCCAATCGACGACATTCTTCAATCGGGCTGCGGGGTCTGCCAGGACTACGCCCATGTCATGATCGCCGTCTCCCGGTCCTGGGGCATTCCCTCGCGGTACGTTTCCGGGTACCTGAGCGAGACCGGACAGCCCGGCGAGCAGGCTGTTGGAAATGCCAGTCATGCCTGGGTCGAATGCCTGCTGCCGGATCTGGGTTGGATCGGCTTCGACCCCACCAATGTGAGTCCGGTCGACCAGCGGCACGTGCGAATTGCGGTGGGCCGCGACTACCAGGACGTCTCGCCGACCCAAGGTGTCCGTCAGGGAGGCGGAGAGACCAGGCTCGAGGTGGACGTACAGATCATCCGGAAAGATGCGCCCGCCGGCCGACCCCATCACTCGTGAAATCGTTTCGCATGCGCTCTCCTCGGGCGCGGACGAGATGTCGCTGGCCCTTTACCGCACACGTCCTGTTCGCTGAAGGAGGAGGAATAGAAAGACCGGTTCCGGTATTGTTACACGGGGGCCTTGTACCGGACGGAGGTCCGGTAGTTTTTCACCAGCGGGTGCCAGATGCTGAAGGGCGCACGAGTAACCATGAAGATTCGCGTTGATGGAATTCTCCGATTTGCTGGTGCTTTGACGGATACACTGCGGCTGCGGCGCGGCGTACGCCTGGACGCATGCGGATCGGCTTCGCAGCCGCGTCGCAGGGAGGACACAGGCGGAGACACGGGTGTCCCGAGATGGCTGAACATTTCGAATTCTTCCTTTTTCCTCAAGCGGATCGTGTTGGCCGGCGTCGTCTGGACGCTGTCGTTGACGGTTGCTCCCGGTAGCGGTGACGATCAGGAAAAGGATGTGAAGAAGCCTCCGGCCAAGACTGAACGCAGCGTGGGGAACGAGCTTCCAAGTTGGGTCTCGCTCTCCGGCGAGTTCCGTGGCCGCTTTGAAGGCCGCCGGAGCCTGGGTTACCGGAAGGGCAACGACGACGGATACGGTCTGATCCGGACCCGCCTGGACCTGGGGATCACGCCGGCCTCCTGGCTGAAGTTCGGATTTCAGGGCCAGGACGCCAGTGCTCCGGGCATCCGTGAAGGGTTGCCGAATATCGGAGTCTTCCGTGACGGGTTCGACCTGCGGCAGGCATACGCCCAGGTGGGGAGCGAGAAATCACCGGTCACGTTGACTGTGGGCCGGCAGGTCCTGGCCTATGGAGATCAGCGCCTCATCGGCGCGCTGAATTGGACCAACACTTCCCGAGCCTTTGACGCCGTCAAGCTCCAGTTCCGCGGAGACGGGGCCCGGGTCGACGTCTTCTCCGCGCAGGTGGTGCAGAACGACCCCGAGGTTCGGATCAACCGCTCGATGGAGGGGAACAACCTGCACGGCGTGTACGGCGCCCTCGAAAACGTGATCCCCGGCTCCACGCTGGAACCTTACCTCCTGTTGCGGTCGGCTGCTTCCGTCGTCAACGAGTTGAACCAGAGGGGCGAGCTCAACCGCTACACCATGGGATTGAGAGCGTGGGCGAAGGGGCTGGGGCCCTGGGACTATAACCTGGCCCTGGTCCGGCAGTGGGGCGACATGGCCGGCGCGGTGATCGACGCCTGGGGCTACTACGTGGAGTTGGGCTATTCCATCGCTGCCGATTCGAGCCCCAGAATCTATGTTCACTACAACTTTGGCTCGGGTGACGAGGACGGCAGCGACGGCCGGGTGGGCGCCTTTGACAACCTGTATCCCACCGCCCACTTCCTCTACGGCTACAACGACCTGGTGGGCTGGCGCAATCTCAGGAATATCCGGCTCGGAACCGAGTTCAAGCCCCATCCGAAGTTTGGACTGAATTTCGACTTCCATTCCTTCTGGCTGGCCACGGGCAATGACGCCCTCTACAACGTGTCGGGGGGATTGTCCGTTGCGCCGCCGCCCGGAGGAGCCACCGACCTGAAGATCGGAAACGAGCTGGACGCCGTGTTCACCGTGCCGGTTTCCAAGGCCGTGAACCTGAGCGGCGGCATCGGCTACATGTTCCCCGGACCCTTTCTCAAGGCCTATACGCCGGGGGACGGGAACACCTTCACCTACCTGGTCGCGTCGTACCGGTTCTGACGGCGGAGTGGATCGCCAGACCTGGTCTTCGCCGGAGCCGGCGTCGGGACATGACCCTTCGGACCGGGCTGCCCCCGGCTTCTATACCTGTGCCCTCTCCAGCAGGACGGTGACCCCCATGTCCAGGTATTTCTGGCGGGTTTCGGGCGTGTAGTTGCGGAAGCAGACCTTGGTACCGGTTCCGCGAAGCTGCTCGCAGGTGTGCCGGACACAGTCGTCGACGCTCTTGAACGGGTGGTGGGGGTGGCTCTCCAGGCTGAAGGTCAGGTCCATGGGCCCGAAGGAGAGGCAGTCCACGCCCGGTTGAGCCAATTGCCTGGAGGCAGTCACGGCCGCCACCGACTCAAGTTGCATCCAGAGGACACCCGTCTCTCCCCACCAGCGCCGGTACTCCCGATGATCGTCTTCGGGACGAAAGTTCAGCCGGTGGAAGCCGCCCCAACTGCGGACTCCGTCCGGAGCGTAATAGAAGTTGTCCACGGCTTCGCGGACCGTCTCCACGGTCTCGACCTGCGGCACCTCGATGCCGGCCGGACCCAGGTCCAGGACGTTTCCGATCAGGTAGGTATGCCGTGTGTGCTTGATTCGGAATTGCACCGGCATGTCCAGTTCGGCCGCCGCGGCACAAACCCGGATCAGATTCGACTCGTTGTAAGCGTCGTGCTGGCTGTCGATCCACAGGAAATCGTAGGAGCCGGCCTCGACGATGGCACGGAGCGTCTCGCCGCCGGCGGTGGGTGGAGCGTACGCGCCGATAATGGTTTCGCCTGCGTGGATGCGTTTTTTCAGAGTCGCCGCGCGGGCGCTGATGGAGGTCATGGTCATTCTCCTGTCGGGGCCGTCAGTGAATCAAAGGGCAGATTATACACGGGGTCGAAGTCCGGGGACGTCCCGGCGGGTGCTTGCACGGGCTGATAGACTTTCGTCGATCGATTCCATCACGGCAGTGTGAGGTGAGCCATGCACAGACTTCCCCAGGGTCCTCTCTACTACGAATACAGCCGGCACAATGAAGTGCGTCTGCGGATCGATCCGGGAGAAAAGGTGCTGGTCGAGGCTGAAGACGCCTTCTCGGGGCAGGTGCGGACCAACGAGGACCGCCGCGACCGGAAGGCGATGCCCTTCGGCAACCCGCAGACTGGTCCCATCTACGTGAACGGGGCGCGGCCCGGGGATGCGCTGGCCGTCCATATCCACGAGATTCGCCCCAGCATCGGCCAATGCGCCACCCGGACCAGCGATCCCAAGCAGCTCGCCGAGTGGATCGGCACCGACTGTCCCCACGGCACTCACGTCTGCCCCATCCGGGACGGGAAAATCTATTGGAGCGACGAGATCACGATTCCGTATCGGCCCATGCTGGGCTGCATCGGGACGGCTCCGGACATGGGAGTGCCCACCACCGGTCCGGCGGGACCCCACGGGGGCAACATGGACATCATCGAGACCGGTCCCGGCAGCACCGTCTATCTCCCGGTCTACGTTCCGGGCGCCTATCTCTATCTGGGAGACGCCCACGCCGCCATGGGCCACGGCGAGCTTTCGGCCAGCGGGCTCGAAATGCCTTCGGAGACGATCATCACCGTGGACCTGATCCGCGGAAAGACCATTCCCGGACCCCGGATCGAGTCGGCGGAAGAGATCATGACCGTGGCCACCGGCTGTCCCATGGAACGGGCGACGGCTCAGGCCTACGCCTGGCTCATCCTCTGGATGGAGGAGGAATATGGCTGGGACCGCTGGAAGGCCTACGATCTGCTGACCCACGTGGGCCGGATCTCGGTCGGCTACTACGCCATCGGGACCGTCGCGGCCAAGATCGCCAAGGAGTACCTGGCCTGACGCGAGTGTCTCCCGCGTCTTGAAGAGCCGCCGGCAACAGCGGCGCCTTCCCGGCTGCCGCTGCCGCGCCTGCACCGGGAGGGGGACCCGGCTGGCCGTCAGTTCCCGTCCGGCCGGATGAAGAATACGTACTCGTTGGTGTCGCGTCCCCTGTAGATGATGCTGTAGATCACCATCAGCTCGTCCGGGACCGAATCGTCGTAGGTGTTGATGACGCAGTTCTGCCCGTAACCGTCGGGATGCCCCTCATCGCCGCTGACGATGATCCCTTCCCCCCAATTGACACCGTCGTCGGACTGGTAGAGGACATAGCGGCGGCTCCCCTCGCTGTAGTGTCCCGATCTGCCGTGCAGATAGTACTTGCCGCCGAGATAGGCGAGTTCGGGATCGCGAATCATCTTGTCCAGGAAGGCCTTCTTCTGGGGACTCCAGGTCTGCCCCTGGTCCTTGCTGATGCAGTAGTAGAAGTGATCCTCGTCGGCTGACTTATAGGCCCCAGCCAGCAACCGGCCATCCTCCATAATGGTCATGGTTCCGTACCATGCCTCATCGTCCAACGACATGGCGCTTCTCCTGCTAAAGGTGCGCCCGTCGTCCTGGCTGACGTAGAGGACGTGGGGACCCCCATGGCTGTCGACCATGACGTAGTTGGTCTCTCCCACCACCGCCGTGGAGCAGGGATAGCCGACGAATTTGCCGTCCAGGGTTTCGTAATCGGACCACGTGCCCCCATTGTCGTAGCTTCGGATCGTCCCCAGCTTGATCCGGGTTTCTTCGGAGCGGACCCGGAATTGGGTCAGAAACAGGACAATGGTGCCTTGCTCCGTGACCAACCCCTCCTCGACCCAGACCGGATGCTTCTGATCCCGGGCGTAGGCTTCGAAGGAGTATGGGAGCTTGTTGTACCGGTCCCAGGTCTTGCCGCGGTTCCGGCTGACGGCGTACTCGCTCCAACCGTCCAGGTTGTGGTCGCTGGTGTTGGCGTAGAAGGCAACGATGTCGCCGTTGGGGTATTCCATGCACACCGGACCTCCGTGGGAGCATCGCCCGGGCGCATCGTTCTCGAAATCCGCGATGACATTGCCGAAAATGTCATCGCCCAGCTTGGTGGACGGGTCGTGATCGTAGATCACCGCGCCGTCGATGCGGTGGTACTGTCCGGATTCCTGCGCCAGCAGATGCCGGGGCAAGGGAGCGAACATCCATCCAAGGGCCAATACCAGGAATGCAACCAACTCCACTCGCCGACTCGTCATCGTCTTTCCTCCTCTGGTTCGGAAACGTTGCGACGGAGATTACCTTCTCTACCCGGATCACTTCAACAGAAGCATTGCGTGGGGCTCGTCTCGACCGGTCCGGCGGAACCTCGAATTGGTGCCACTACACAAGCGTCAAAGCCCCACATTGCAGGAGAATCCAGATGAAATATACAAGCTCCCTTCTCATTTTTTCCGTCCTGGCCGCTGCTTACGCCTCGCTCCCCCTATCGGCTCAGAATGCGGGTCCGAAGATGAGTTTCTTCATCGTCAGCTCCGGCGCCGGGAACGGCGCCGATCTGGGCGGACTTGCCGGAGCCGACCGGCAGCGGACCCTGGCACAACGCCAAGGGCGTCCGGGTCGCCCGCAAGTCAGGTTCGATCCCGCCGTTGTCCGGGAATGCTGTGGAGCAGGCCCCGCATGTATCCGACGGCGAAGGCGATGTACTGCTTCGGCAGAGGCTTGTCTCCGGTGATCCCCATGGCGTGGTCGTAGTCGATGACGCCGTCGTAGTTCACCTCCGCCAGGGTTCGCAGGACCTTCTCCATCTTCATGTCGCCTTCGTCCACGGCGACCTCCGAGTACCCCCCGTTCGCGGGGAGGGTCCCGCGGACGTTCCGGAAGTGAACGTGAAACAGCTTGCCCTGGCTCCCGAAGTGCCGGATGCCTTTGAGCACGTCCTCCCCCGATTCGTACCGTGTCCCGACGCAGAAGGTGATCCCGTTGTTGGGGCTGGGGACTTCCGAAAACAGCCGGTCGAAATCCTTGAACCGGCACAGAATCTGCGGATTCCCCAGATACTCGTACAGCGGGGGGTCGTTGCCGTGCATGGCGACCCGGGTGCGGCTCCCGTCGACGACGGGGATGACCTGGCGGTAGATGTTCAGCAAACCGTCCCAAAGTTGTTGCGAGCTGACGCGGTACTTGGGTGGGGGCGCCGCCTTGGACTTCTCCAGGTCGAAGGAATAGTACTCGTAGCCTCCCCGGCCGCGCGGACGAGTCCAGGCGGTCCGCGCGTACTCCAAATGAAGGGACGCCTGGCAGGCCTGGATGCCGTAAACCGGGATCTCGAATTCGGCCAGGATCTCTCCGATCCGCTTCAGGTTGTCGATCTGTTGCTGGCCGCCGGGCCGTCCCAGGTGGGCGTCCAGGTAGTGGGGGCCCAGAGAGTTGGCCCGTTCGATGCGGAGGCCGACTCTCCCGAGCCGGTCGGTCAGCCGCTGGAACGCGTCCCGGGTAAAGCTGCCGGTCTCGTTGTAGCCCTCGACCATGCTCAGGACGATGTCCACGTAGTCGACGCCGATCTGTTTCAGGAACCGGAGATCGACGTCGTCCTCGCTTTTCAACCAATTGGCGTTGACGCGCGTTCCGATGCGGATTCGAGACCGGCTCGTAGTTGGCTCTTCCCTTTCCGGACCCGGTTGAGCGCAGGCTCCCAGGGTGGCCGCCAGCCCGACCTGGGCCAAGAAGCTTCTCCGGTTGGAATCCTGGTATCCGTTCATGGCGGGCCTCCTGGCTCCGGCTTGCCCGTGCTTCTTCACGCGGCGCGTCATCTCGCCCGTGCGGTCGTGAAGGTGGCGTCGTCCCCGTAGCTGACGCCCTGCTCGTTTTCTCCCACCAGCCGATAGTGGTAGGTGGTCCCGGGGGCCAAATCGGTCAGGTTGGAGAAGACCAATCGGGGCGTCACCTGCAACCCGCCATAGCCGGCGGACGACTTGCGGCCGTAGCCGGTATCGGTTCCATACTGGAAATGGAACCGGGTCCGCACACCCATGGGATTCAGCCTTCCTTCCACCTTGGCGGCCCGATCCTGGATACGGCTCGCCGCCCCGGTCTTCACCAGGGGGCGATGGTCCGCGGGCAAGGTGTAGGTCCGGTCGTCTCCATAGGCCGTCCCGGCTCCGTTAGTGGCCACCAGCCGGTAGTGATAAGTGGTCCCCGGAGTGAGATGCTCGATGTCCAGGTTGACGTTGTAGAGATCGTCGTCGGGCTTCATGACGGCCCCCGAGCCGTAGACCTCGATCTCGCCCAACCCCCAATGGCGATCCTCGTAACCTGAAAGCAGGCGCACCTTCAGGTGCCCGGCCCGGGTGGCCAGGCCCTTGTCCAGGGTGAAGGCGAAATTGGCATTCGGGTCCCCTTTGCGGGGAAGGGTCCGCTTGAGAATCGGAGTGTAGGTTTCTCCGTCCTCCGAGGCCAGGATCTCCAATTCCTTGCCGGGCCATTCCGGGTTCTGGTGGAGTTGGATCGCGTCGATGGTCACGGGCCGCTCGAAGGCGTATACGAACTCCTGGGGCGCTTCCGTGCCGGGAGAACTCTTCCACATGCGTCCGGCGCCGTGGCGCCACCCGTCGGTCAGTGTCGCCGGATCGTCCGCCGCGTCCTGAGGCCACGTGACCAGTTTCCCTCCGTTGTCGGGAAAGAGCAGGGATTCGTTGCGGTAGACCAGTCGGAATTCGTCGAAATCGATGGATCCGGCGGGCGGATTTTCGACGTCGATGAAGGCCGTCAGGTGGAAAAAGTCGTCGTTGAGGTGCCCCTGGACCCGGTCGATGGAGCCGTAGTCGTAACGGCGGGCAACGCCCCCTTGCCGGGTGGGATTGTTTCCTCCGAAGCTCCAGTACGAAGTGTCGTTCCAGAGGCGGTAGTCCACCTTGTGCCACTCCCCGTCCATCAGGAAGTCGGTCAACAGAAACCCGGTGTAGGCCCAGTTGGACGCCCTCCAGCCGGGATCGTCCACCATCTCCACATTGACGTAAGCCTGGCTCCACCAGAGCAACTCCGAGTCATTGGGTTGCCAGTCGTTTCCCCGCACCCAGACCGTGACCTTGGCGTCCCTCAGGTCCGGATCTCCGGCCGCGAGGCAGGGGCCGGGATCCCGTTCGGGGTCGAGGCAACGGCCGCACCACAGGTATTTGGTCAGGTGCAGGGTGCCGGTCCCGTCGTCGTGGTTGTGGTCGTTCCGGCTGGGCTCGGCCAGCCTCAGGTAGCCGCCCGAGGGCCCGCCGGAGGCGAACAGGGACTCGTTCAGCCAGGAGTCCCAGCCGCCCATTCCCTCGTCCCAGCTTTCGTGGTAGTAGGCGGCCAAACGGGGCGGGAGCGGCCGTTCGGCCGTCCTGAAGCCGTAGTCATTCGATGGGCCGTACTCGAAGTAGTAGGTCGTGGGTTCGCCGTGGGGATGGATGGAACCGTTGACGGTCAACGCTCCGGTCCCCAGGGCGCTGCCCGATCCCGTCGTCACGGTGGGCGCATTGCCCGGGCCGGGGCTTTCCGGCGCTCCCGTGCAGGCCAGGAACCAGATACAGGCTCCCGCCGCGAGCCAACCCATGACCCTGGTTCGATTCGGGAAGAACCGGGTGGAACGAAATGGATGGAAAGTGTCTTGCGATGCTCGGAACCTGGACTCCGGCGGCGGGCACTCACGCCGTAGCATCAACACGTCCTGCCCCCTTTCGCGCGGATTCTAACACGGGTCCGGTGGAGAGTCCCTTGGATGATGGTCAGGCAGGAAGATTCATTCTCAGGTGCGCATCCCTCGGTCCTCGGCTGCCGTCGTCTCCCAAGTCGCCCGAACCGCCAGGAAGGCGATTCCCCGGAGCAACCGGGCAAAGACGAAGTGATGCAACGGGTAGAGGGCGTACCAGTAGGCCAGGCCCAGAAATCCCCGGGGGTCGAATTCGGCGGTCTGCCGGACCCGTGACCCCGATCCGTCGGGTTCCACCTCGAATTGGAGCCAGGCGCGGCCGGGAAGGCGCATCTCGGCGACGAGCCGGAGCAGCCGGTCTTCCTCGTACGCCTCCACGCGCCAGAAATCGATGGTCTCGCCGACCGCCGGGCGTTCGGGATTCTTTCGTCCGCGCCGCATGCCCGGTCCGCCGGCCAGCAGGTCCAGCGCACCCCGCATTCTCCAGAGCCAGTCCGATCCGTACCATCCCGACTCTCCTCCGATTCGCCGGATCGGCACGAAAGCCTGTGGGGCCGGAACCGGGACGTAACGAACTCGCGAATCGACGATCCGCGTCCCGTACCGGGCTCCGGCCCGGGTCGCGGCGCCGCCCAGGGAAGAGATGGCGTCGGACCAGCGTGTCTCCGCGAACTCACGGTCCTCATTGACCAGCGCCCGGTGGATCGCCTGGAACAGCCCGCGAGGCCGGATGCCGAAGGTCTCGAGGGCTTGCGCATCGTCGACGACTGTCTCGTTGCGGAGGCTCTCCACGAGCTTGCGGCCCACCCTGGCGTAGATGGGAGTGATCAGGCCCAGCCACAGGCCGGACAGCCGGGGAGAGAGAACGGGTACGGAAATCATCCTGCGGCGCAGCCCCCTTTGGCGGGCGTATTCCTCCATGATGTCGGCATAGGACGCTCGTTCGGATCCTCCAATCTCGACGATCCGGCTCCCCTCCAGAGGAATCTCCAACGCGGCGACCAGGTATTCGATGACGTCTTCCACGGCGATCGGCTGCGACATGGTATGAACCCAGCGGGGTGTCAGCATGACGGGCAGCTTCTCCACCAGCGACCGGATCATCTCGAAGGACAAGCTTCCCGACCCGATGATGATGGAGGCCCTGAATTCGATGGTGGGAACCCCGGAACCGCGGAGAATCCGTCCCACCTCCTGCCGGCTCCGAAGATGGCCCGACAGCTTTGCCCCGCTCCCCAGTCCCCCCAGGTAGATGATGCGCCCGACGCCCGCCTCCCGGGCTGCCGAAGAAAACGCTTTCGCGGCCCTTCGATCCTGTTCGGCGTAGTCCCCCGCCGAGGCCATGGAATGCACCAGGTAATACGCCGTGGAAATCCCGCGCATCGCCTCCGGGAGCGTCTCCGGCTGGAGCAAGTCCCCGCCCACCACCTCGGTGGTGTCATCGGCCTGTGACCTGAGGGCCTCCGGCCGCCGGACCAGGCACCGAACCGCGTACGATTCGGCTTCGAGCCGGCGGAGCAACCGGCCGCCGATGTACCCGGTGGGCCCGGTCAGCAGAGTTTTGCCCCGTTCGCTGGACACTGCCGCCGCCTCATCCCACGCAGAACCGTGCCGAAACTCTCGGCGTCATATTTCCATTGTCCGAAATTTCAGGAGCGGTGCCGGAGCGGCGTCTTTCAGGCGCCGATTCGGACCGGCGTCGGAGCGGCGTCGGAGCGGCGTCTTTCAGGCGCCGACTTGGATCGGCGTCTTTCAGGCGCCGCCCCCCTGCCAGCGAGAAACCCGCACCAAATCAAAACCGCATCTTCAAGCGCACCGTGGCCAGCCGTCCGGGCGCCAGTGCGGTGCCCGAGAACAGGCCGTTGAAATTGATCACGTTGAGCCGGTCGGTCAGGTTGCGGACGTCGAACTGTAGCGAGACCGATTGCGCGTCGGCCTCCCAGAGCCGGGCCCCGACGGAAAAATCCAGGCTGAAATTGGGCCGGACTCTGGCCCGGTCGAAATTCACCCGAGCCAAGATCTCAGGAGCAATGGAGTGCTCTTCACCGGCACCATATTCCGACGCCGACGCCTCTCCTTCTTCCCCATCCTCAACCTCATCATTGTCCTCATCGTCGGCCAACTCCACCGGCAACCCGCTGCCGTACCGGGCCCCTATCCCGAGCCATATCCGCCGGTGGAGATCGAACAGAAACTGGCCGGCGACCGTGTTGCGCTGATCCTGACTGATGGGAAACCGCTCGGCCACATCCCGCAACTCCTCCGCCTCTCCACCCTGGATGAACAGCCCTCCCGTTACGGGCGAGGTGGCCCGGCCCAGCAGGTTCGAGTAGCTGAGGTACGAAGAGACCCGTCTCCATCGCGGCAACTCGAGCCGGACTTCGGTCCCTTCGATGCGGGCCGTGTCGAAGGTGATGGGGAACGAGACGCCCGTGTTCAGAAAGACGTCGTCGTCGATGTAATTCCCAAACGTCCGCCAGTAGTGGTTCAGATCGATTCGCAGAACGTTGGCCACGGTCTTGCGCAGCCCGATCTCGAAGAAGTTGGCTCGGCTCGCGGGAACCGGGATCGTTCCCTCGACGGCGTCGATCTCCAATGCCGGAGCCCCGCTCGACAGCAGCAGATTTTCCATGGGAGGCGGTTGGAAGATGCGGTCGTAGGAGGCGAACAATTGTATTTCGGCCTTGGGAACGTAGTAGCTGACGGCGGCCCGGGGACTGACGGCCGTATCCTCCACCAACAGGCTGTAGCTGTCGAATCGGACCCCCAGAGTCGTGGCGAAATTCCCCAGACGGATCTGGTCCTGAACGAACAGACCGATCTCCGTGCTGCGCCGCTCGTCATGGAAAGCCAGGTCCGGACGGCTCAATTCTCCAGGTGCCGACAGTAGAAAAGCCTCACGGATGTCGTTGATCCGGACGTCCCCACCGAACTTCAGGGTATGCTGGTGATGGTCGACGGTGATGTCGCCGAGCACGGCGGCTTCCCGGAATCCGCGATCCTGCTGGACATGAACCGGTGTTGCCAGCGGGTTGCTCCACAGCTCGCCGGAAAGTTCACGGATCATTCCTTGCAGGGAGCCCAATGCACTCGACGAGATGGTCCGCTGGTATTGGATCTGTCCGGCCATCTCGCCCATTCGGCGATCCTGGCGCTGTCCCGCCGCCTGTTGTTCCAGGTCGTTGGGCACCAGAAAGCCGGTACGGTTGTATCGGACGTAGGCCGTCAACTGGTCGCTGGGGGAGAGGTCATGGGCCAGCCGGGCGTTGACGCCTCCCGCACTTGCCCGGTTCGTAAAGTTCTCGATGGAGGGTGGGTCCAGGTATCGATCCGTATGTCCGGCTTGCAGTCCTATGGAGAATGAGGTGCGGTCCACGGCGAACCGGTGGGACATGGAACCGAACCAGGTTCCGTATCCCCCAGCCTGCAGGTCCAGAGCGGTGTGGTGTCCCCGCCGCTCGGCCCGGCGCGTGTCCAGCGCGATCACTCCCCCCAGCCGGCGGCCGTACTCGGCCGGGATCGCCGCCGTGAGAACGTTCACCGCTTCGAACTCGTCGTTTTCGAATGCCGGAGCGAACGCGATGGAACGGTTGTCGTAGAGTGGCATTCCATCGATGACGTATTGGGTGTCGTATTCCGAACCTCGCGGGTGCAGGACGGCGTTGGCCTCCAGCAGCCAGCCGGGGAGCGTAGTCACGACGTCGATGGTGCTGCGTCCCAGAGTCGTTCCGGGAGTGCGGTTCAAGTTCAGCCGACCGACTTGCATGGCATTGGAGGGCTGCAGCGGATCCAGCAGAGGGGCCGAATCCTCGACCGTCAGTTCCTCGTGGAGCGTTCCGACCTCCAGGACGACTTGAACGGATTGCGGGACTGCCGAGCGGATCTCCACCCGCCGGGACAGATCTTCGAAGCCGGTATGGGATACCGTGAGCCGGTACTGGCCGGGGCGCAAACGCTTGAGGACGGCGCGGCCCGTTTCGTCGGCCGCCGCAGTCGCGGCGAATTCCGGGCTCCGGCCGACGAGGCGGACCAGGGCCGGGATCGCGCCGCCGCTGGGGTCGGACACCTGGACCGCCAGGCGCCCTTCCATGACCTGGGCCATTCCCGGCGCAGGAAATCCAAGGGCTGCCAGTCCGGCGGCAACCAATAGCCGAGGAATACGCAGCAGGGGATAGGACATCCGGCTCTCTATGATAGTCGGCACAGCCAGACGCGTCCCACCTCGAAGAGGGCCCCCACACACACCAGGGGTGCCCCTACACCCGATGGTCCCCGAAATCGCGTTGTGATAGCTTTCTCTCAACAACTCTGGCCCTCCATCGGAACCAAGGGAACCATCATGCTTATGCGAGTGATCTTGTTCATCCTCTTCTTCTGGAGCGGGGTTGCCGTTCGAGCCCAGGATTCGGGACTGGAGATCGGATCTCGCCTGGAGCTGTTCGTGGACGGCGCTCTGATCGAGGAGACCCGGGGAGCCGCCCGCCTCGAACTGCGCCGGCCCGAACCCAGGGAGGTCGTCCTGGTGACCGATCGGAGCTGGGAGGGCAACGCGTGCGGCTACTTCACCGTCTTTCAGGACGACGGCCGCTATCGCATGTATTACCGCGGATCCCAATTCATCACCGGCGAAACCCTGAAACTGGGGCATCGCGAGGTGGTCTGCTACGTGGAGAGCCTGGACGGGATCCATTGGTACCGTCCCGATCTGGGCCTGGTGGAGTTCGAAGGATCGACATCCAACAACATCATTCTGGACCGGATTCCCGTGGGCGGCACGATTCACAATTTCGTGCCGTTCAAGGATGCGAACCCGGCCGCCGCTCCGGACGCCCGGTACAAGGCCCTGTCCAGCGGGAGTGAGTCACGGGGGCTCTACGCCTGGAAGTCTCCCGACGGCATCCACTGGGATCTCATGGCCGACCGGCCGGTCATCACCAAGGGCGCCTTCGATTCCCAGAATCTGGCCTTCTGGGATCCGGTGCGCCGGGAGTACCGGGAGTACCACCGCTACTTCAGGAAGCTTGACGGCGACCCCGACGGAAGGCGCGGCATCCGTGACATCCTGACCGGCACTTCACAGAACTTTCTGGACTGGACCGATCCCGTCACGCTCAGCTACCCGGGTGCGCCTGACGAGGAGCTCTACACCAACCAGATCCTGCCCTACTACCGGGCGCCCCACATCCTGTTGGGTTTTCCCACCCGCTACGTCGAGTGGGGATGGACCGATTCCATGAAGGCCCTTTCCGAGCAGGAGCACCGGCGCCTGAGAGCCGGGGTCCATGTCCGGTACGGCACGGCTCTGACGGAGGGCATTTTCATGGCCGGCCGGGACCGTGTCAGCTTTCACCGCTGGCAGGAGGCCTTCGTCCGTCCCGGACTGAGGCCGGTGGGCAACTGGGTCTACGGGGACAACTATCAGAACTGGGGCCTGGTGGAGACCCGAAGCCACATGGAAGGAGCTCCCAATGAGATCTCTGTCTATGTGAACGAGGGCTACTGGAGGGGGAACAGCACGAACATCCGACGCTATACCCTTCGAATCGACGGTTTCGTGGCGGCGACGGCTCCCATGGCGGGAGGCGAGATGGTGACCCGGCCCCTCCGATTCCAGGGCAGCCGGCTCACCCTCAACTTCTCGACTTCGGCCGCCGGGAGTATCCGGGTGGAACTGCAGGATGCGGCGGGAAATCCACTGGAAGGTTTCGGACTCGACGACTGTTCCGTGATCTTTGGGGACGAGTTGGAGCGGGAGGTCCGATGGAAGGGAAGGCCCGACGTGTCCGCCCTGGCGGGCCGCCCGGTGCGCCTGCGTTTTGCGCTCAATGACGCGGACCTGTTCGCCTTTCGATTCCGGTGACTCTGGGGATACTCGACAGCTTCTCCCTGCAGGGCAAGGTGGCGCTCGTCACCGGCGAGGCGTCTATTCGCTGGTCAATCAACCCCTGAAATACGCCGGGAACCCCGTCCTGCAGATGGGCCGCTGCTGGGGCGCCGACATGGATTTCGGACACAGCAACCTGATCTACGACCGGGACGAGAAGATCTACCAGATGTGGAACCAGGTGGTGGACCATCTCTGGAAGGAGAGCCTTCTCGGGTACTACACCTCCGTCAACGGCATCGACTGGGAGGCGCCATCCGTGGGGCAGCTTGAATTCCGTTCTCCCTTCTGCAACCTGGCCAAGTTGCGCTTGGACGGATTCGTCTCCTTGACGGCCGGGGAAGCGGAGTTCACCACCAGGCCCCTGGTCTTCGATGGGGAACGGCTGGAGATCAACATGCGGAGCCTGCTCGGCGACTTCGTGTCCATGGTCCGGACGGGAAGGCGCCCCGTCGAGCTGATGAAGGACACGGTGGCTGTGTGCCGAATCATGATCGGGGCCGGCATCTCCCGGCAGGCGGGGGGACGGAGGGTCAAATTAGAAGACGAACTCAAGCTTTGAAGCCGGCCTCCTGAGCTCCTCGATCCACCGGGGACTGCGTTTCGTCGACGTCCCGACTGTTGCACTTGCAAGTTGAGGTCATAGTGTCATAATGTGACACTATGACCTCAACAGGCCGGCATCGGAAAACGCTGAATGAGATTTTCCAGCGGCCGACGCGCGCCGGCTTGGCCTGGTCGCGTATCGAGAAGTTGTTTTTGGCGCTCGGTGCGAGGTTGTCGGAGGGGCGGGGTTCCCGCATCCGTGTGCACCTGAATGGCGTTCGCGCCGTGTTCCATCGTCCGCATCCTCGGAAGGAAGTCGGCAAGGGTGCGCTCAGGTCCGTTCAAAGATTCTTGAAAACGGCCGGGATCGGGCCGGAGGAGGAATAGTGCTGGAATACAAAGGATATGTTGGCCACGCCGAATACGACCCCGAAGCCCACGTATTCCATGGCGAAGTGCTGGACACGCGCGACGTGATCACTTTCGAGAGCGACACGGTCAAGGGTCTTGAGGAGGCATTTCGCGAGTCTGTCAACGACTACCTGGAATTTTGTGCTCAGTGCGGAGAAGATCCGGACAAGCCATTTACCGGTCGCCTGACGTTGCGGCTTCCGGCTGAACTCCACCGCCGAGTCTATGTTCAGGCTAAAGAGGACGGCAAGAGTTTGAATCAGTGGATTTCCGACAACCTCGAAAACCAGTTCACGAGGCGGTGAACCGTTCATTCAGTCGGCGCGATGTGATTCCTCTACTGTGTATCGTAGCGCCGCCAGACCTGGAAGAGATCGACCGCAATGAATGACAAACGCAAGCTGCTGAGACACTATCTGGCCACGCTCGCCTACCGGACGCAGTACGCGTTGAGGGGTGCGCCCGAGTCCTTCGGCACGTTCCAGGCCGGCAATCAGGTGAGGACTCCATGCGAACTGGTTCGCCACATGTCCGGCGTTCTCGGCCTTGGCTGCACCTTCATCGGGGGAAGCCGGACCCGGTTGGAGGCTCTGCCGGACCTTGCGGCGGAGACCGAGCGCTTCCATGCGATGCTGGAGGAATTGGCGCGGCATCTCGCGACGGGCGCCGAATTGAAGGAGCCGGCCGTAAAACTGCTTTTGCAGGGCCCGCTCGCCGACGCCATGACCCATGCGGGGCAGTTGGCCATGCTTCGGCGCCTGTCCGGCTCTCCGGTGCCGCCCGAGAGCTTCGTCAAGGCGGCCGTGGATCCGGCCAACCTGGGTCCCGATCAGCCGGTAGGCGCCAATCGCGATGCCGCCGGCCGAAAGGCGCCCCGCTGACCAGAACCGGGTTCGCGTCTACCGGAAGCGGAAGGAATAGAGGTCGGCGTCCCGTAGTTGGATGTGGAGGCGGACCGGCCTTCCGGCCAGGGAGGAGACGTCCGGTCCGCCCTTCCACTTCACCACCCGGTCGATCTCGTCCCCGTAGATCTCGTCGCAGTCCTGGAGTCCGAAGCCCGGAAGCGGATTGTTGCTTCCGTCCCGGAGTTCGAAGCGGAGGCTGCCCACCGCGGAGGTGGCGAAGTTGATCTCCAGCTCGCTCCCCTCGAAGACCAGGGGGCGAGTGATCAGAATGCCGCCGTCATAGTCGCCATGGACGGAGGCGAACCCGTCCAGCCGGAGGCTGAGCCGGCGAATGTGATTGTCGTCCATCCGCCAGTTTTGCATGGCGTACATGGACAGCTCCCGGGGACCCGTCTGCAGGATTCCGTGTTCCATGTAGAGCGCCCGCTCGTGCCAGATGTCGGGGTCGGGCCCCGGCCGCAGAAAGGCCTCCCGGAAGGTCCGGTCCCAGTTGAGGCCGTCCCGGCTGGAGAGCAGCACGATGTCGTTGACGCCGGAGCCGTGGGGCCAGTCGGGAACCGGCGTCCGCTCCACCACGAAGCGGGAAGGGAACATGAGAAAGTAGCCGGGCGCCCGTTCGTAGACGACGGTGTCGTTGGTGTAGAACTGCTCGATGGGAGAGCTGCCCGATTCGATGAGGCGGGGCTCCGACCAGATCCGGAAGTCCCGGGACAACGAGCGCCGCACCCAGCGGACTCCCAGCTTCTTCCAGGAGGTGGCGTCCCTGGGGTCGCCGGGGACCTTTCGGATGCCTCGCAAGTAGATGGCGTACTGCTCCTGGTGCGGGTCCCAGATCAGGATGTTGTGGGAGTCGACGGGGTGGCTGTCGATGAGAGGCTGCTCCTGCGACGGCTTCCAGCGAATGCCGTCCTCCGAGACCAGACCCAGGACCCGGCTCCGGCCGCGGACGATCCCCTTGTAGCGTTCCCCGGGCGGCACGTCCGGGTTCGGATCCTTGAGAACCGAGAGGTTGCCGGTCCCGTTCTCTCCTTCCCAGACCAGGTTGGTCTCCTTGTGGTCTCCGAAGGGGATCGGACCGATCATGGGTTTCACCCAGGTGATGCCGTCATTGCTCTCGGCGTAGGCGGTCCGGTGGGTGGAGGGTCCGTCGGCGCGGTACCAGGCCCGAAAGCGGTCTCCGTCCTTGAACGCCACCATGTAGGAAACACCCTTGTTTTCCCACGGGTGCTCCGTGCGCAGGGCGGCCTCCCGGCGTACGGGAGAGTGCATCTTCAATCGGACCCCGTCCATGCGGTCGAGCAGCAAGCGGTCGACGAAGAGCTGGCGCTCGCTTCCGATTCGGGCCGGTGATTGCCCCGGTTGCAGGAGGGGCATGGCCAGCAACGCCAGGACGCTCGTTGCGAGCATTTTGGAGTGATTCATCTGGATTTCCCCGGTTGGATGTTGCCAAACAGGGTGTCATGATTTGGGGGCAAATCACAATTTGAGAAAAGCATTGAAGCCCTGTCTGATTCTCTCTTTGGCGTCTCTCCTGTTGGCGCCCGGCTTGGAGCTGAACGCCGCCGAAGTCATTCCGCTGGAGCCGGGGAAACGGGCGCTGTTTCTGGACGACCATGTCGTCGAGGAGACCCGGAACCTGGTCCGGAGCTTTCACCGGCCCCGCAAAGGGGGGGTCGTCCTCAAGGCCGACATCCCCTCGGACGGGACCCTGGTGCAAACGGTCAGCGCTCCCATGTGGATTCCCGATGAGGGAATCTACAAGTTCGTCTACGAAGCCAGGCACCGGCCAACCGGTGGGGAAGCCACGACCTACTGGGCTCTGGCCCTCTCCCGGGACGGCCTCAACTGGGAAAAACCGAACCTGGGGGTGCTGGAGTTCAACGGCAGCAGGGAGAACAACCTGATCGACTCTCCTGAGCGGCAACGCCTCTGGCAGGTGGTCTACGATCCGGACGATCCGGATCCCGGGCGCCGCTACAAGGGGTTCCTGGGCGCCAGCGGGCGCCGCCCGGTGGTGAGTCCCGACTGCATCCGCTGGAAGCTGCTGGAGGTGGAGAAGCTCCCTTCGGGCGATGCGGGCACCCTCACCTACGACCGGGAGAACCGGCAGTTCCTGGGACTGCTCAAGTTCCTGGGCAAGCACGGACGCTCCTACAACCTCTCCGTCAGCAAGGACTTCGTGAACTGGTCGGAGCCGCGGTTCCTCTTCGGCACCGACGGCGAGGACCAGAGGATGGCGCTGGACGTGATCCGCCGCCGGCTGGCCGATCCGGGTCTGGCCAAGCCGCTGATGGTGGATCCCGATCCGGCCACCGGTTGGACGCGGCCGCCGGGGGAGTTCCGGAACCGGGGGACCTGGAACGTCCAGTGCTACAACATCGGCGTCTTCCCCTACGAGGGGGTCCACCTGGGCTGGCTCATGTTCTACTATCCCACCGGGATCCGGCTCCCCGAGGGGACCAACACCGACGGGTTCAACGAGATGCAGTTGGCCATGACCCGCGACATGAAGACCTGGAAGCGGCTGGGCAACCGCCGGCCGTTCATCTCCACCTCCCGCCTGGATGAGGGCCTGGTGGGAAACTACGACCGGCTGCAGCTCAACGTGACGAACCAACCCGTGGACCGGGGAGACGAACTCTGGTTCTACTACACCGGCATGAAGCGCCGCGTCCCCCAGCATGACCGGTACCGGAACGGCGCGCCCCGCGATCCGTCCACCCTTTCGGCCGAGGAGCGGGCCGATTGGATCGAAGACACCCTCAGCGCCGTGTACGTCTCGGTCCTGCGCCGGGACGGGTTCATTTCGCTGGATGCGGAAGCAGCCGGGGGATACCTGCTGACCAAACCTCTGAAGCTGGCCGGGGACCGCTTGCTCCTGAATCTCCGGGCTCCGGAGGGGGAAGCCCGGGTGGAGGTCCTGGATGAGACGGGCCGCGCCGTGCCCGGCTTCGGGCTGGATGATTCCGCGGTGGCCGCAGGGGACCAGGTCCGGGTCCCGGCCGGATGGAGGGGGAAGGACGGGTTGCCCGGCTTGGCGGGCCGGACGGTGAGGCTGAAGATCCATCTTCGGGAGGCCTCGTTGTATTCGTTCTGGACCGAATGAGCACCAAGCGAAAGGGAGTTCCCGCCGTGAGTCCACGCCTTCGGAGCCTGGCCGCGACCCTAATTCTCCTGCTGCTGCCGGGGCAGGGCAGAACCATTGCCGCGGAAGAACCGGTCCCCCTGGAACCGGGGCGCAAACAGCTCTTCCTGGACGACCAAGTCGTCGGCGAGATCCGGGATCTGGACCGGATCATGCGCCGGCCCGCCAAGCGGGGGGCCGTACTGCTGCCGGACCGGCCTTGGGACGGCCGCTTCGTCGCCACCGTCTCGGCGCCCATGTGGATCGAGGGGGAGGGACACTACAAGATGGTCTACGAGGGACGGCCTCTCCGGTACGCCGAAGAGGGCTTCCGTTGGGCTCTGGCCACCTCCGGCGACGGCCTGGCCTGGGAAAAGCCCGACCTGGGCGCGGTGGACTTTCGCGGGTCCCGGTCCAACAACCTCATCGCCGCTCCCGGGAACAAGCGGCTCTGGCACGTGGTCCACGATCCCGACGATCCCGATCCCGCCCGTCGTTACAAGGGATTCCTGGGGCACAGTGGACGCCGTCCCGTGGTCAGCCCGGACGCTGTCCACTGGACGATCCTGGAAGTTCCGATCCTGCCTTCCGGCGATGCCGGCACTTTGACCTACGACCGGGAACGGCGGCAGTTTCTGGGCCTGCTCAAGTTCGGCGGCAAGTACGGCCGGTCCTACAACCTCTCCGTCAGCAAGGACTTCGTGAACTGGTCGGAGCCCCGGTTCTTCTTCAGCACCGATGAGCGGGACCAGGAGCACGCCCTTGAAGTGATCCGGAGACGGATCGCCGACCCGGGCCTGGCCCGGCCTCTCTTCGTGGACCCGGACCCGTCCATCGGATGGACACCGCCCGGCGTGGAGTTCCGAAACCGG
This sequence comes from Acidobacteriota bacterium, assembly GCA_965116695.1. Lineage (GTDB taxonomy): Bacteria > Acidobacteriota > UBA6911 > RPQK01 > JAJDTT01 > JAJDTT01. The sequence goes on along the minus strand of OZ220706.1, from coordinate 2,602,041 downwards.
GGGATCTGGAATGCCCAGTCCTACAACATCGGGGTCTTCCCTTACGAAGGCCTCTACATCGGACTGCCCATGATCTTCTACCCCACGGGGAGGCGGCTTCCGGAGCGGCGGAACGCCGACGGCTTCCACCTGATCCAGTTGGCCATGACGCGGGACCTGCGGAACTGGGAGCGCCTGGGGAACCGCGAGCCCTTCATCGGGCCCTCCCGCCTCGACCAGGGCCTGGCCGGCAACTACGACCGGATGCAGTTGATGCCCACCAACCGGCCGGTGGAGAAGGACGAGGAACTGTGGTTCTACTACTCGGGGTTCAAGTGGCGGGTCTGTCCCTATGACCGGTACCTGGACGGGAGTTCGCGCAGCCCCGATTCCCTGAACCCGCAGGAGCGCGCCGACTATGTGGACGACGCCCATTCCGCCATCCACCTGGCAGTGCTGCGCCGGGACGGGTTCGTGTCGCTGGACGCGGGACGGCGCGAAGGGACCCTCACCACCCGGCCCCTGGTGATGAACGGGAATCGCCTCTGGGTCAACCTGGACGCCCCCGAGGGCCGGATCCGGGTCGAGGTCCTGGATGCCGGAGGCCAGCCCATTCCCGGGTTCTCCGGCGGTGACAGCCTCTCGCTCAGCGGCGACCGGACCCGGTTCCCGATCCGGTGGAGCGGATCCGATTCCGTGGCCCGCTTGAGCGGCCGGACCGTGGTCCTGAGGATTCACCTCCGAAAAGGCTCCCTCTACGCGCTCTGGACGGAATGAGCCGGTCTCGGATTCGGGAACCGTTGCCCCCCGCAAAGGGATTGTTGCCGGTCCTCATCCTGATCCTTCACGTGCATCTCCCGGCGAAGGGCGAGACGACGCCCCGTTTCACCGACGTCAGCCGGGAGTCGGGGCTGGAGTTCGTCCACCGAAACCAGGTCGCCGAACCCGACCCGGCGGCCACCGAGGTTCGAAGGGTGAGCATCTTTATGAGGACCATATAGCAGCCCGTCGCTGAATCACTGCGGGGGATCCGCCATCAGCCACTCCGAGAAGAACTGGAAGGAAAAGATCTTGCTGCGCTGCAGGTGGAATCTGAGCTGGACCACGCGGCCCTTCAGAGCCGTCAGGTCGAATTTTTTCTTCCAACCCACCGTGTGCGCGATCGCGTCTCCCCGGAAGGATTGGCAATCCTCCCGCGAATAACCGGGCAGGGGCTCGCCGGTTTCGGGGTCCAGGATCTCCACCTGTATCTCTCCCTCGTCTCCCGCCGTCGACCCGTTCAATCGCAGCCGGTTGCCCGAGAATTTCAGCGGCTTGGTGGTGAAGCTGCCCTGTCCCGACGCCAGCGAGACGAAGCCGTCCAGGCGCAGGATGGCGAGGTTCTGGGAACTCTCCTGGTTCTCACCCCGGCGCACCCCCCAATGGCCCTTCTTGAACCCGGTGTAGTAGAGCCAGATCTCGTCCCGGTCCTCCCGGACCAGCGGAGGCTGGGCCACGAAGATCATCCCCGAGTCGTAGCTGCCTTCGGGGCCGTTGGGAATGAAGGGCCGCCGCTGGCCCACCCTCTGCCAGGTGGTGCCGTCGCGGCTGAAGGCCAGTTGGATGTCGATTCGGTCCAGCCACGGGTTTCGCGCCAGGTCCCGGCTGGGAGGCGTCAACGGCTCCATCCCCGGACAGATGTGGTACGGCGTCAGGAACCCGATGTAGATCCCTTCATACAGCAGGGTCTCGAAGGTATAGAAGCCGCCGGTGCAGGGAGCGTCCCTCTCGTCCGGCGGGACCAGGATGTACTTCTTGTTCACCTCCACCGGATCCTTCATCTCCGCGGGGGCGTCCCAATTCAGAAAGTCGGGACTGGTGGCGATTCCCGGTGTCCTCACACGGCCCTCCCGCCGCGTTCCCTGAAACAGCGGATGGTCCTTGAAGATGGGGGGCCAGAGACGGATATGCGCCACGTAGAGTTCGCGCCGGGGGTCCCAGAAGAAGGCCTGGTGCGTGTCGTTGTTCAGGAAGACCGGATTGACGCCCTCGTAGAGTTTCCATCGGATTCCGTCGGGCGAATGGGCCGCCCAGACCCCGTTCACCTTCGGGTCCTTGCTGTTGTGGCGGTAGAGCATCTTGTAGCGCCTGCCGGGGTCCGGCTCGTGCGGGTCGCGCGCCACGCCGGGGGCTCGGGCTCCCACGCCCTCTCCGAAGACGAAATTGTGGTTGCGCGAGGGTTCTCCCGGACACCAGCGGGAGTGGTAGTCGAACTGGCCCACCGGGGGTTTGTCCCAGTGGAGTCCGTCGCGGGATTCGTAGTAGCCGACGAAGTTGTCCGACCAGTCGTAGTTCACCACCTGGTGCCACATCTGGTAGACGCCGCGGTCCGGATCGTAGGCCAGGTTGGGCGAGTTGCCGAAGTGCATGTCCGCCTCCCAGCACCGGTCCATCCGGATCACCGGGTTGCCGGCATATTTGAGCGGCTGGTTCATGATCCGGTAGACGCCCTGCATGGATTCGATCACGTGGTCGTCGAAGAAGAGCTGCTTCCGGGATCCCACGTCGACCGGGTTGGCAAGGACCGCGGATCCCGGGACACCCAGAAGCAGAATCAAGCATTGAAGCCGGCGGAACGCATTTTGGACGACCATGATTGACTTCTCCGTTGGTCCGAGTCGATATGTTCCGGGCCGACGATGCGACCCTCGAGACTTGTGGAAACTTTACAGGGTCGACGCCGCATTGTCATTTGATCGGACGGGAAAGGGCAGTACACTGATTGATAACACCGGCCGCAGGCATAAGACTTCCGGGAGAGGCTCAGCCATGCATGAAGATCCAATGGACGTGCTCCGCCGCGACGGCTATGTGATTCTGAGATCGGTCATTCCGGCCGACAAAGTGGGTGCGGTGCGGCGAAGTGTCGCCGCCACGGTTCGCAAACACACCAGCCTGCCGCTGCCCCAGGGATACGTCACCGGGTTCCTCCGTTTGAACCAGGCCATCGCCCCCTACCTGAGCCATCCCCGGATCATGGCCGTCGTCGAAGAGCTCTTCGGCAACAACGCGCGCATCTCCATGCTCACCGGGACCATCAACGGCCCCGGACTCCAGCGGGGAACAGTCCACGCCGACTGGCCCTACAACCAGGACCAGTTCTCCTGCGTCCGGGCCCCCTATCCCGACGTGATTCTGAATCTGGTGACCATGTGGATGCTGTCCCGGTTCACCCGGGCCAACGGCGGGACCATCGTGATCCCGGGCAGCCACCGGCGGAACCGGGCGCCCAAGAAGGGGACCGACCTGGATCCCAACTCGGCGTTCGAAGGGGAGACCCAGATCGAGGGAAATCCCGGCGACGTGGCCGTCTTCGACGCCCGCACCTGGCACAGCATCGCGCCCAACGTGACCGGCGAGGAGCGGGTCGGCGTCCTGGTTCGCTACGCTCCCTGGTGGGTCAACCTGGGACCCCTGCGCCCCGGCAGCCGCGACCGGAAGCAGATCGTCGAGGACCAGGGAGGAGGCGACCACACCGATCCGAAAGTCCAACCCCTGCCGGAATCGGTCTATCAACGCCTCCCCGCCGAGGTACAGCCCCTGCTCTACCACATGGTAGTCCCCGACTAACCGCCGAGCGTCGGAGGAGCGGCGGAGGAGCGGCGTGTTTTACGCGCCGACTGGATCGGCGTCTTTCAGGCGCCGCGTACCCCAAAAGCCAAATGAGCCAATACGACCCCATCGCCAACGCATACCGCGATTCCAAACAACTCCCCTTCCGGGAGTTCATCGAGCGCTACACCCTCTTCGAGCTCCTGGGCGACATCCGCGGCGACAACGTCCTGGACATGGCCTGCGGCGACGGCTTCTACACGCGCCTCCTGAAACGGGCCGGCGCTTCCCAGGTCACGGGCGTCGACATCTCCAAGGAAATGATTCGCCTGGCAAGACACCAGGAGAGTAGAAACCCCCTCGGCTGCACCTATCTACAGGTAGACGCCGCAGCATTCGCACCAGCGGAGCCGGTCGACCTGGTGGTCGCCACGTACCTCCTGAACTACGCCCGCACTCGGGAGCGGCTCCTCCGATTCTGCCGGGTCTGCCACGACGCGCTGCGGCCGGGAGGACGTTTCGCCGGCGTGAACGACAACGTCCGGAATCCCCCCTTGGAGTCCGTTTCCTTGAAAAAATATGGCCTGCAGAAATCCTGTCCGCCCCAGCCGAAGGAGGGGGACGTCATTCTCTATACCATCACCAACGAGGACGGGCGGCGATTCGAGTTCGAGAACTACTACCTGGAACCGAGCGCCTACGAGCGCGCCTTCCGCGACGCCGGTTTCCGGGACTTCCGATGGGTGGAGCTGTCGTTGCACCCGTCCCAACACGGAAATCCCTTCTGGAACGATTTCCTGGCGTCTCCGCCGATCACCGCATTCGCGGCGTCAAGACCGGTGTGAAACCCTCCACAGCCGCCGCGCGTCAGGTCCCCACATAGAGTGCGTAGACGCGGATGCCCGCCGCCTCGGTTCCCTCGAAGCTCACCTTGATCTTGAAGGGCGTCGCCAGGCTCAGGGTCCCGTTCCCTCCCGGCCAGGAGACCGGGACCCGAAACCCCGATTCCGTCACCACGGCGGCTTCCGCTCCCGAATAGCCGGCCAGCGGACGCTCCAACGCGTCGAAGATCTCCAGACGGAGCGGGGCGTCTTCGGAAACCCCCTCGGCGTTGACCCAGAGCTTCGGTTCCCCATGGGCTTGCATGGCCGCGGTCAGGAAGGCCGCCGGAATCGAGTCGTCCCGGACCGAGAAGGAGCCCAGGCGGTCCCGCTCCAACGTCGCCAGCCCGACGCCGCCCCGGGGCTCCAGCGACCCCGGGTCCCAGGTTCCGTACCAGATGTAGGTCTCCTTCCCCACGTTCTCGAAGCCCTGGCCCTGGATCAGGCCGCCCTGGTCCCACTCGTGGTCCTCTCCCCGCCGGATGAAGACGAAGTCGGTGAGGGGCTCCCGGAAATGGACTCCATCGTTGCTGACCACGAAACCCAGGTCCACGGTCCGCCCGCGCCAGTCGGACGACCCATGCCAGATTCCGTAGAGTCCAAGCAGCACGTTGCCCCGGTTCCAGACGCTGATCCCTTCGTGAGACTCCTCCCCGGAGCCGCTGGGGACCTTCCGGTGCTGTCCCTCCCGGGAAAAGGAGAGGGTTCCGGTGTGTTCCCAACGGACGAAGTCGGGGGAGCGGTAGGTGCCCACCGACCGGCCCCACGAGTCGACCGCATAGACCGGCCGGGCTCCCTGGCCCGATGCGTGAAACAGCCCGCCCCACTTGTAGAGTCCCCCGGCGGCCTCGAAGTGGTCCGTGGGGATGACGGTGCTCTCCTTGGGCAGCAGTCCATTTTGGGGTGTCCCGGGAACGGCCAGGCGCCAGCGCAGGCCGTCGCCGCTCACTGCGGGAGCCAGGGTCCCCAACCCCTTCTTCCCGTTTTCGTGCCACCAGGTGTGCAGCGACATCTTGAACTGCCGGGAGGGATCGGGGTCTTCCGGGTCATGGATCACCTTCAGATTGATGACTCCCAGCGGCGCCGGCTCCACCAGCACCAGGTTGTTGTCCCGGCTGCCGCCGTATTCCTCCAGGCCCAGAGCCGGCCTTTTCCAATGGATGCCATCGGTGCTCTCGGCGTAGGCGGCGCGCCACTTCAAGGGAATGACGTCCACCCGGGGCGTCCACATCATGTCCTTCTCCACCACCGTGAAGGGATCGCGGCCGATGGCCACGTACCAGAGCTTGAACTTCCCTTCGTGGCGAACCACGGAGCCGTAGAACTGGACCCCGAACTCGTCCGGCGCCCCCTCCGGCCCCCGGGGCAGGACCGGATTGCCGGGATACTTGCGCGGAGGGTGAAGTTTCAATCCGACGTTCTGGGTGAAGGGAATCGAGTGGTTGTCGAAGGGGAAAAGCGAAGCTTCCTTGACGACCGGGCGGCTTCCCACCAACACCGTCACCCCGTCGGGGCCATCGACGGTGGGGGCTCCCGATTGGCAGGCGCCACCGAGAGCCAACCCGAGCAGCGGAATCATCCTCACTGAAATTGCCAGCTTCATTTGTTCGATCTCTCTTCCATTGCAAGGAGTACGACATTCCTGCCGCCCAAGAGGGGACTCTCCAGTCCCCCCCTTCTTCTTTGTTGCTACGGGATTCGGTGAACGGGAAGCGTAGAGGGGGGACTGCCGTCCCCCCTACCCCCCCCTCGGGATCGGCGCCTGAAAGACGCCGCTCCAGTCGCCGCTCCTACCCGCTCGATGAGCATTCCGGCCGGGTCCGGCGACGTCGCGCTGGAGCGCAGCCGCAAGTAGCTCAGGGGATCGCTGCCGTCATTCAGCCGGGGCAGGACCAGTGCCTTCTTTCCGTCGACCGCCACCGAGCAGAAGTTGCGACTCAGGTCCCAGGAGAGGCGGAGGGCATGCCAGCGGCCCTTGGCCAGGACCGGCCCGCCCTCAATCCTTCCACCGCCGTCCAAATGAAGCCGGAAGACCTCCAACCGTTCGGCCGCCGGCTCAGCCGGCTGGATGAATCGGTCGGCGAGGGCGATGACTCCGCCTCCGAAACCTTCCGCCAGCAGGACTCGGAGCGAGACCTGGCCCCGCCCGGCCGCCGGAAAGTTCCAGACCGCCTCGTCGCCGCTCCGCTCGTCGGGCCGGCGCACCTGGAGAACCTTGGCGCCCTCCCGGGTGGGATGATCCACCAACCGCGGACCCTGGACGCGGTCGCGCCAATAGTATTCGGCGGGCCCGAAGGGCTTGAAGACACACCAGCCCTCCAATCCCGAGGAGAAATCGTCCTCCCGAGTGGCTGCCCCGATCCATGCCGGGTCGATGCGCACCAGGGCGATCCGGCCCTGTCCCTGCCCCGTGGCCAGGATGACCTTTCCGTCCCGGGTCGCCGTGGAAAAGGGATAGGCGGTGCCGCGGTCGCCGCGCCGGGGAGGGGCCTGGTTGCGGTTGGGATCCCGGAAGGCCTCCCGGTATCCCTTCCAGGTCCGCCCTTCGTCGGCGGAGATGGCCACATGGAGGGCATCGCGCGTCGTGTACACGGGCTCCCCGTCCACGCGGGACGGATTCTCGCAGTTGTTCCAGAACACCACCAGCCGGCCGTCGGGCAGGCGCAAGAGATTGGCCGGGGAGTTGGAGGAGCGGAAGCGGGTGGGCCTGGCCTCGGACCACTCCACCCCGTCCGGGGAGAACGATTCGTAGAGGAATCCGGTCTGGGTCCGGATCAACATCCACACTGGGCCGTCCCGCAGTTGGACCGCCACCGGTTCGGTCGCGCCGTAGTTGCTGCCGATGTAGCCGCTACGGCAGGGAGAGGTGAGCCGGGCCGGCGAGAGGCGCCAGGTCCGGCCGCCGTCGTCCGAGTAGCTGGTGGTGACCACGTGAGACCCCGTAGGCGGTTCCGACCGCAACCCCGGAACCCAGAACTGGTGGGGCACCACGATCCTTCCGCTCTCGAGCTGGAGGACCCCGTTCAGGGCCCCCACGTAGCCTTCGAAGATCCTCTTGGGATCGGACCAGCGGGACCGGCCGTCCCGCGTCGCCGCATGCCAGATGTCGTAGAAGTAATCGACCGTCGGCCTCCGGCCGTTGCCCCTCAGCACGAGCATGAAAGCGTGGAGTTCTCCCTCCCGGTCGACCAGAACCACCGGAACTCCGGCGGGATTCCTGAACTCGAACTCGACCCGGGGCTCGCTCCAGGTGGCTCCTCCGTCGCTGGAGCGGATCGAGGCGCAGTGGCTTCCGGAGGCCATGTAGAGAATGCAGAGTTCCCCGCCCGGCAGGGTTACGATGGCCTTGCCCGGCGGAGACGCCCGGAGCAACACCGGCGGGTCGGTACCTCGGACAGGAGATTCCAGACCAGCCATGAGAAGGATCGTCAGGAAATAGTTTCGGGCGGTGCGGCCGGTATGGGTCATTCCATCAGTTGTCCAATTTCGTGCAGCCGATCCGCGTAAAAGGAATGAACCGCGGTGTCGTGGCCTGATAGTCGCGGTACGAGGGGTATCGATCCCGAGATATGGATTCGCCCAATCTTGTCGACCCGACAATCACCCAGATGAGGACAACAAATCCGAGTCCGGACCAATGGATCCATTGGCCTGTTGCCGCGACCCCGAACAGGTAGAAGACGGTCCACATGCCCATCTCGCAGACATAGCTGGGATGGCGGCAGTACTTGAATAGCCCGCTGATGGCGAAAGGCTGCGTCACCGGTTCGCCGGCCTCGATCTTGCGCTTTTTGTCCTGCTGAAACGCCCACATGGTTTCGTCGTTGATCGCCTCAATTACGCAGAACACCACGAAGAGGGATATGGCCACGGCATCCAGGAGATTCAGGGGTCGGTCCCGCCCGGCCCAGGCTTGGTGCACCGGAGACGTGAACAGCCAGATGATCAGCATCTGTCCGGGCGCCACGAAGGTGAAATTGAGGATCTGAAACCGGATCGGCCCCAGTCTTTCCCGGACCACCTTCCACCGGTAGTCTTCGCCGCCGGCCGAATATCCCCCTTTGCGGGCGGAGTTGAAGGTCAGCCGGGCGCTCCACGCCACCACCAGGAGCGTCATGATGTTGAGCCGGGCCGAACCGAAATCGGATTCCACCGCCACGATCAGGCAGTAGATCACGGGGCAAATGGTCCAGAGCCGGTCCACCCAGGAATACTCACGTGTGATCACCGACAGCAGCCAACAGGCGATGGCGAGAATGACCGCCAGGTCGAGGGCGTCGCCGTAGGGAGTTCCCTGCAGGGGATGGGGGATGAAGTTGATGTTCATCGTCGTGAACCTTTCGGTCGCCGCGCGGAGGGAGCGCCCCCGCCCGGTCCGCTATCGGAATCTCAAAGAGTAGACGTCCGCGTCCTTCATCACCAGGCGCAGCCGCACCGGTTTTCCGGCAAGATGGGACAAAGGCTTTTCTGAAGTTACCTTGGGATGGGTTCGTTTCCACTGGACCCTGTGCTCGATTCCGTCGCCCCAGATCAGCGGCGACTCCTCCAGGGAGAACCCGGGAACGGGGTGGCCGCGGGCATCCTGGATCTCCACCCGGATGCTGCCGGCGGCCGAGGTGGAGAAGTTGAGCACCAGGTTGTCCCCATGGAAGAGCAGCGGCCTGGTGATCATCTCGCCGCCGGAATAACCGGTGTGGACGGAGACGAAGCCGTCGGTGCGCAACACCAGCCGCTGCAGGTGGTTGGTGGGCGACGAGCGGTGGCGCTCGACGTAGAGGGAGATCTCGTCCTCGGAGGTGGGGACGATGCCCCGCGCCGGCGTATTGGTCCGCTGAGGCCAGTTGCGGGGGTCGCGTCCCGGGCGGATGAACGACTCCAGGAAGCGGCGGTCCCAGTGGACCCCGTCGCGGCTGCTCATGAAGACTCCGTCGGACGCGCCCGGCACCGGAGCGTCCGGGTAGAGCTTCCGCCAGGGAAGAAAGCGCCGGGGCAGGGCCAGGAAGAGATGCGGGGCGCGAAAGTAGGCCACCGTTCCGTTGGTATAGAGGTGCTCTGCGGGGGCGTCCCCGAAATCTCCCCATTGCCCGGGAGTCCAATCCAGGAAATCCGGCGAAGTGGCATGTTTGATGGTGCGTACGCCGTGCCGGAAGTCGCGGTAGAAGGCGGCGTAGCGGTGCCGCACCGGGTCCCAGAAGGTGACGTTCAGGGAATCGAACTTCCCGTCGCTGAGAATCGGCTCCTCCCGCAGGCGCTGCCAGCGGATGCCGTCCGGAGAGACGTAACCCAGCAGCACCGGTTTTCCGTCCCTTCGGCCGCTGCCCACGGCCTTGTAGCGCTGCTCGGGAGGGGCGTCGGGATTGGTGTCCTTGAAGGGGGAGAAGTTGTGCCCGCCGGAGCCGGTCCAGACGATGTTGTTGGCCGTCGAGCCGTTGAACTCGAACAGGCCGAGCGACGGCCGGCTCCAGGTGATCCCGTCGGGACTCTCGGCGTAGCAGGCCACCTGGCGGTGATCGGGCACGGGCGTTTCACCCGGTCTCGAAAGGGAAGGGACCGCGTATCCCTTGGAGCTGGCGCCCCGGTAATACATGCAGTACCGCTCGCCGTCCCGGAATACGGTGACATAGCCGCTGTTTCCGCCTTCCCATTCACGGTCGAAGAAGATCACGCGCTCGGCGGGCCGGGGAGTATGGAGCTTCAGCCTCGCGCCCTGCAGAGACTCGATCAGATGACCGTCCACGAACAACTCCAACCGGGAGCCGATGTCCGCAGGTTCGGGCTCTGCCGGCCGGGAGGACCCGGCGGTCAAGGCAGACACAACCGACAGCAGGCAGGCGGCGATGGGTGCTGCTTTCACCCGGCGGCCACCGTGTCGACAAGGATTGAAGTCATTGGTCGTAGATTTCCGCCCGGTAGTCGTGGTGACGACGGCCCGAATCGTTCACGTCGCTGGCCGCAATGCCGGCAATGCTCCACAGCGCCTCCACGCCGCCGGTCCGGTTGTTCCGTACCTTCTTTGGAAGGCTCCGGCAGAACAACTGGCGAACCGCTTCGGAAATCGAAATCTTGTTTCGATGCGCCAATGCTTGGATCTGCCGAAACTCTGCCTCATTCAATTGAATCTGAACGCCCACCGTGGCGCGATCATACCAGCACGTTGCCACGGCGGATCAGGAATTCTCACAGGCGGGACCGTCATGGTCGCCCTCTTTCGTATCAACCGGGACCCATGGCCAGAGGCAGCCGACTGCGAGAACGTTAGGAGGACTGTTAGTCCTCCCGGCTCAACGGACGAGGGGGTTAACAACCCCCTCTCCTATTCTTTTCTCCGGTCCCAGATCGTCAATCCCGTGACGTCGCGCTCCCGGTGCGATCCTGGCCTCAGCAGGAGACTGAAGAGCAAGGATCCGCAGAGGCAGCTCACCAGCGCGGTGGGCGCGTAGAAGATCCAGTGCATCTCGACGAAGTTCTGCACGTAGATGCTGAGCGGAAGCGAGATGCCCAGGGTGGCGGCCAGCCAGCCCAGGAAATTTCCTCTCCGGGTCAGGACTCCCAGCAGAAAGAGGCCGGTGACCGGCGCGGCCGTGAGGCTGCCCACCTTGCTCATGGTTTCCAGAATACCGGCGCCTTCCGACACCAACAGGGCGGCGGCGGTGGCCAGCAGGCCCAGCCCCGCCGTCAAGGCCCGGGCCAGCGTCAGGCTTTGCCGCTGGGTCAGAGGACGCTTCCTGAGGGGGGTCACGAAATCGACCTGGATCATGGTGGCTGAGGAGTGGATCCCCGAATCCACCGTGGACATGGCCGCGGCGAATACGGCGGCGATGAGCAGGCCCGAGAAGCCGGCCGGAAGGGCATGGATGATGTAGTAGGGCAGGATCCGGTCACCGGCGACTCCCGGAGCGAGATGCTCGGGAAATACCTGGAAGTAGGCGAAGATCCCGAGGCCGATCATGTAGAGCAGCGCGGCCAACAGGATCTCCAGCGCCCGGTCCAGGATCAGCGCCCGCGTCATTTCGCGGAGGCTTCTGGCCGCGAGCAGACGCTGCATGACGACCTGGTTGTTCCCGTATCCGAAGCCCGTGATGAAGTAACAGAGGACGACCGCCAGTCCGGTGGCCTGGGCCAAATCGAACCGGAGATCGGTCACCCCCAACTTGTCCGCGGTCATGACGATCTCGAAGAACTGATCCAGGCCTCCCGGGAGCCTGCCGACCAGGGAGAACGCGACCACCACCGCGCCGGCCGTCAGGATCACGAACTGGATCACGTCGGTCCAGATGACGGCCGCCAGTCCCCCCGTGCAGGTGTACGCCGTAGCCACCAGCCCCATGAGCAGGATGGCGCGGGTCAGATCGATCCCGGTGACGGTGGAAAGAGCCAGGGCGGGGGCGAAAAGGGCGATTCCCATCCAGCCCTGAATCTGGAGTACGGCCAGAGCCGAGGCGGCGTAGCGGGCGCGGTTCCCAAAGCGCGCGTTGACGTACTCGTAGATGGTCGTGACCTTGAGTCTCCGGTAGATGGGAAAATAGAGGGCGATCATCAGCGGCGTGGCCAGCAGCGCCGCCGGTCCCGCCAGCATGAGGGAGGCGTTGTCCTTGTAGGCGGCCGCCGGGGCCCCCAGGTAGGTGAGGCCGCTCAGCATGCTGGCGACGGTGCTCAATGCGACGGCCAGCCAGGGCATGCTGCGTCCGGCCAGAAAATAGGACTCGGTGTTCCGCTGGCGCCCGGCCAGCGCCAGAGCCAGCACGGTGACTCCGAGCAGATAGGCCACGAGAACCAGGGCGTTGAGGGTGCCGAAGCTGGCTTGTTCCAAGGTGTGGAAAACTTCTGGGAAAACTGTGGATCGGTTGTGGGCAACCTACAGCGGACGGCCCCAGGAGTCCATCTTCGGCTCAGGCGGCAGGGAAATCCTCCGGCCTTCGTAGATCGACTGGGCCACCGCCTCGCAGAACTCCATGTAGCGGACCCCCTCCGCGAAATCGGGAGCCACCGGCGTGCCGTGGCGGATGGCCCCGATGAACTCGGCGTCCATGGTTCGGTCCCGCTGTTCCTCCCGCGGCATCTCGATGGGGTGCATGCGGTCTTCCCCGCGGGTCATTCCGAACAGTTCCTCGTCCTCCACCAGGCCCCCCGGCTTTTCCACCAGCAGCTTGTAGTCCAGCACCCCGCGGGTGCCGTAGATCTCCACCGAGCTGCCCGGCCCTCGGGGAACGCGGAACGAAAGATGGAAGCTGGCGGTGGCTCCTCCCTGCAACTCGGCTCCGATGGACAGGGACTGGGGCACGGCCAGCGGGTCTTCGCCGGTGGTGGCGACCAGGGACAGGGGAGGATCGATCCAGCGGTAGACCACCTCGGCCAGGATCCCCAGCATCATGGTGTTGACGCCCACCACGGCCGGGTCCACCAGCCAGGCGCCGGCTTCGGGGAGGGCCGAAACCAGCGACGTGACCCGCACTTCCCGGAGGTCTCCCACGTAGCCCTGACTGAGCAGACGCCGCATCACCCGGTCCCCCTTGAGGCCGAAACCTGCGGCGTAGAGGGAGGTGACCCGGCCGGTCTTCCGGGAGGCTTCCAGCATCTGCCGGGCCTCGTTCAGGTTGCGCGCCATTCTCGCCTGACAGAGGACGTGCTTTCCGGCGTCCAGGGCGGCCACGGTGGCCGGCAGGTGGAGATTGGGCGGCGTGGCGATCACCACGGCGTCGATTTCGCGGTTTTCGATGATCCGCTCCCACCGGTCGACCAGGTTGGGAATGTTGAACTTCCGGGCCGCCGTTCGGGCCGTTTCCTCCCGGCGGGACCAGGCGTGGGTGATTCTGACGCCGGGAACCCTGAGCAGCAGAGGGATGTGCCGGGCCTGGGCGATCTTGCCGGCTCCGATGATGCCGATCCTGATGATGTCCGTCATGGTGGTCTCTTCTCCCGGCAATTGTTCAGATCCACTCGCCCCGCCGGCGGGCCCGGTGGATCAGGATGCGCAGCTTGTCGGTCTCGTTGAGGAAGGGCTCGAACTTCTCCAGGAACCGGGCCAACGTCTCCTCCGGAGTTTTTCCGGTCGTGTCGATGCTGAACTTGTTGCGCATGGACGAACGTTCGAACTCGGTCTCGAATTCTTCCAGAACCTTCTCGATGTCGGGTTCCTTGAGGACGCCGTTGGGATGGGGGTGGTCCTTCATCCGGCGGGCAATGGCCTCGGGCGAAGCCTTCACCAGCACCAGCGGCATGTCGGGCGCGAACTCCAGGATGCTCTCTTCGAAGTGGTCCAGAATGGCCCGGCGCATCCAGGCCTGCTCTCCCGTGTAGTAGCCGAAATACAGCGCTCCGTAGATGGCGTTCTCGATGTGGAGGCCGACGGAGACGTAATCCGGATTGCGAAGGGCGCCGGGCGTGAGGTGGTACGTGACGCTGTAGCGCTGGATCATCTCCTTGGTCTTGGGAGTCAGGGCCAGGAATTGCTCCTGCTCTTCCGGCGTGAACAGGTTCTCGTCGTCCAGGCCGGGATGCCCGCTGACGTGGGGAATCTTCCAATGGTCATGGAAGGCCCTGAGACCGTTGTCCTCGCCCATGACCTCATGGCTCCAGCGCTGGATTCCGTCGGCCAGCGTTGTGGTCCCCGCGTATTCGCAGCCGATCAGGACGACTCTCATGCCTTGTCTCCCATTCTTTCTCCCGATCCTGCTTCGGACCGTGGTTGTAGCGGAGTTCGGCGTTTGGAAAACCGCCGATCCCACTTCAGTCGGATTTCAAGATGGCTCCGGATGCATCCCGTATCCTTTCGAAGACGACGCTGTCCCTCCCCGCCAGCCGCGCCAAGTTTTCCAGATCGTACCAGCGGAGCGCTCCGTGGACCGTGTTCTCGAGCTGGTCGACGGTGATGCCGGATTCGACGACACGCCTCCAACTGTCGATGGAGTCCCGGATTTCGACCCGGCGAAACAGCTGCGGCTCGACTGCCGCGGCGTGGAGCGCGGCAACCCCCGCCCTGCCCGCGGCGACCAGGTTCACTCCCTTCGCATCCTCGCCGGAGACGCTCAGAAACCTTGCGCAGGCAAGCAGATCTTCGGCGCGCATGCCGACCAGTGAGCGCCCCAGCATGTAGGCGATGAAGTACTCGGCCGAATTGTTCCCCATGTGCCTGGGGTCGTACCGCCACGCCGTGGACTCGGTCTCTCCCAAGCCGGTCAGATCCACGGCCAGCACCGGATTCCCGCTTCGCACCAGCGACTCGATGGGCCCTCCCACGCCGGCGCCGGCCTGCTTCCCCCGCCCGTCCAGGTACAGAGTCCACTCGCCGCGCGAGTGTTCGGGAAGGAACCGCAACGCCGGCAGAGGAAACCCACCCTCGGATTTCAGGATCAGCTTCTCGATGCGGTAGCCGGCGCGCCGGACCGTGCCCGCTGCTTGGGCTGCCGGTGCCGGAATCTCGGGGAGAGCGCGGATGCCGGCGGTCTCCCTCACCTTGGCCCTTTTCTCCTGGTCGTTCATGCCTTGCCAGGCTCTCTCCCGCCGGGACCGGAGCTCCGTTTCCTCGGCCCGGTAGAGTTGAAAGACCGATCTCGCACCCTCCATCAGCAAAACCTGCCCCTGGGGCGTGCATTGAAGCTGCCGGTCGGAGAAGACGTCGAACTCCGGCTCGGTCACCTCGTCCGCCCGGTTCAGCAGCCACCGCCGCATCCAGCGGCACGCGCCGGTGCGCAGATGCAGCGAGAACCCGTGTTTCTCGTCCGCTTCCACCAGATCGACCCGCTCCGCGACGCCCATCCGGGTGTAGAGCCGCTTGGCCTGCCGGTACGTCTCCCAGGCGCCCGCGATGGGCACGAAGTCCTTCGTGGCGGCGAGAATCAAAGTGGGTTTCGGCGCTCTCATCAGGATGTAGTCCGCATGGTCCATGCCGTAGGCGGTCTGCGCGTAGATGTTCTGCTCGGCGTCTCCCGGACCCGGGTCGTCGTTCTTGCGGCGGGTGGTGGTGATGAAACAGCTCGGCGCCGCCGCCACGATCCTCGGATCCAGCGCCATCAGGTAGCTGGTCATGAGGCCGCCGCCCGAGTTCCCGGTGCAGCCGATGCGCGTCTCGTCGATGTCGTTCCGGCCGGCCAGGTAGTCGATGCTGCGGATCCCGTCCCAGATGCGATAGGTCGCCAGGTTCCGTCCCAGCAGTATGGGGGCGACGCCGGCCAGGTTGTGTTCTTCGGTGGGACGGAACCGTCCCTTCGCCGGCTCCGGCCGATCCGCGGAGTCCTGGAGAAGCTGCTTTCGCTCCCCCTGGCCGATGGGGTCGTAGCAGAGCACGGCCAGCCCGTTCCTGGCCATCAGGATGGCCGCCCGCTGGTAGAGCTCGGCCGTCTTTCCGTTCTCGCTGTGGCCGCAGGGAACCAGGACGCCGGGGTACGGAGGTTCGGCCTCCGGAAGGTAAAGCACCGCCGTCACGTGGAAACCGGGCCGGCTCTCGTAGATCAGCTTCTCGGCCCGGAATCCGTCGCCCTCCAGCCGGCCGGTAATTCGGGGGCGCAGGGGAGTGCGTTCCGGAAACCCTCCCAGGCTCTCGATGAATTCCGCTCGCAGGCGCTCCTGGTACGTCCGGATCTGTTCCGGAGTCTTGAGCGCTTCATACGCCTGCCGTCTCCGGTCCAGCGCGGCATGGACGAGCGGCCGGAGGTGGTCCCGCAGCAGCCGGACTTCGCCCTGGGGCCGCTTCGATTCCGGCAGCACACGGAGTTCGCTGCCGAACGCGGTTTTAGCCAGGAGGATGCAGGGAAAAAGGAGGAGGAGAATCGAACCTGTGCGGGCGCATCTTGTGCCCGGGACCCGCCTGGAAGACACGAACCCGAATCCTCACAGGAATTGAGTCTGAGGTCAAACGACTTCAGAATGCGACTCTCCGGGAGGGACCTGGAAAAAGGAACCAATGTGAACGAGTCGGGCAGGAAAGCACGGAACGTCGACGTCCTCATTATCGGGGCGGGGCACAATGGCCTGGTCGCCGGCGGTTACCTGGCGCGGGCCGGACTGGAGGTTCAGGTCCTGGAGCGGCGTTCCGTGCTGGGCGGGGCCTGTGTCACCGAGGAACTCTTCCCCGGTTACCACTTCTCGAGCTGCTCCTTCATGCTCTATGCCCTTCACCCCAGGATTGCGGAAGACCTGGAGCTGCACCGACACGGTTTCCGGGTCTTTCGACTCTCGCCCTTCGTGTTTCGTCCCTATCCCGATGGCCGGCACCTGGTGTTGCACCAGGACCCGGAGCGAAATGCGGAGGCCATCGGCGCCTTCTCGCGGCGGGACGGAGAGAGCTACCGGCGCTGGAACCGGTTCTGGGAACGGTTCCATTCCATCGTGCACCCCTACGTGCTCACGCCGCCTCCGACCCACCGCGAACTGGCGAGGCGGGCGGAGGAGACGGGCAACCTGGAGATCTTCAAGCGGGTCCTGACCACCAGCCACGCCGACCTGGTGGAAGAGTTCTTCGAGTCGGAGCACGTCCGGGCCGCGGTGATCCATTCCGGAGACCACGGCGATCCCCGCTCCGTCGGCAGCGCCCTGCCGGCGGCCTTCCTGCCGGGCGACGTGGAGCCCGAACGGCGAATCGTGGGCATCGTCAAGGGGGGAATGGGCTCGGTCACCCGGGCCATGGCCGGCTATCTGGAGAGCCGGGGCGGGACCATTCGGACCGGTTGTGAAGTCCGCCGCGTCCTGGTGGAGGACGGGCGCGCCCGGGGTGTCGAGCTGACCGGCGGAGAGACGGTCCGCAGCCGGTTGGTCGTCTCCAACGCCGACCCCAAGCGCACCTTCCTGGATCTGGTCGATGGGGAACATCTCCCGCAGGTCTTCCGCCGGCGGGTCCGCGGCCGGCGGACCGGGATCGGCTATCTCAAGTTCCACGCCGCCATGAACGAGTTGCCCGACTTCTCCTCCTGGCTGGGAAGGGACTACGATCCGCGCATCACGACCCGCGTCTGGATCGGCCCCTCCATCGACTACGTGCGGCAGGCTTGGCGGGATGCCCGGCGGGGCCGGCCCTCGAGGCAACCGGTCATGTCGATCCAGATCCCCTCCATCTACGACCGCAGCATCTGCCCGCCGGGCAGGCACGTCCTGTCCATCTTCGCCGAGTACGCGCCGGTCCGGCTGGCCCGCGGCGACTGGGACGAGCGCCGGGAGGAGGCGGGCGAGGCGTTGATCGACGCGGTGTCGGCGTACGCGCCCAATTTTCGGGAAGCGATTGCGGACTGGATGCTCCTGACGCCCTTGGATCTGGAACGCCGCGTCGGCCTGACCGACGGCAATATCCACCACCTGGACATGACGCCGAACCAGGTCTTCTCCCGCCGGCCGCTCACCGGCTGGGCCGAATACAAGACCCCGATCCGGGGGCTGTGGCTCTGCGGCGCCGGCACTCATCCGGGCGGCGAAGTCTCGGGAGCGCCCGGCCACAATGCGGCTCACGCCATCTTGGAGGATCTGGGAAAATAAGGCCGCCCATGCCCCGACCCAATCTGCTGGTGCTGATGACCGATCAGCAGCGCGCCGACACGGTGGGTCCGGCCTCTCCCTGCCGGACCCCCAACCTGGACGGTCTGGCTGCCGGGGGAACCCGGTTCCTGCGCTGCTACTCGGCCAACCCCATCTGCTCACCCAGCCGGGCGAGCCTGATGACGGGACTTCTACCGCACAGCCACGGGATGGTCGACTGCACTCATACGGTGGAACCCTACCGCGCCGATCTGAAGCCGGACCTCCGCTTCTGGAGCCGGCGGCTCCGGGACACCGGGTACCGCACGGGCTACTTCGGGAAGTGGCACGTCGAGCGCTCGAACCGGCTCGAGCGGTTCGGGTTCGATGACTACGAACTGATGGAGCGATTCGAGCCGGCGGAAGTTGGTTGCCGGAGAGTGCCCAACCCGGGCTACCTGGCGCGCCGGCGGGGTCTCGGCCTCCCGGAATCGGACCGTCGCTGGGAGCTACGAGGCAGGGTCCGGCACCGCGGATATCGGGACCTGCTGTTGCACGGAGTGGTGGACGAGCCGGTGGAGGGCACCAGCGAGCACTACGTCTTCTCTCGCGGGATCGACTTTCTGACCGGCCCGGCCCGGCAGGAGGAACCCTGGTGCCTCTTCCTGAGCACCGCCGGTCCCCACGATCCGTACGTCGTGCCCCGGGAATACCGGGAGCTCTACGACGCTGGCGCCCTGGCGCCTCCCGTCAGTTTCCAGGACGATCTGGCCCAACGACCCGCCATCTACCGCCGGATGCAGAGCGTGTGGGACCAGATGCAGTGGTCCGACTTCGCCGAGGCCACCGCCTGCTACTACGCCTTCTGCTCCCTCATCGACGACCAGGTCGGAAGGATTCTGCGGGCATTGGAGGAGACAGGACAGTCGGAGAACACGCTGGTGCTGTTCCTGTCGGACCACGGCGACTACATGGGGGCCCACCGGTTGATGCTGAAGGGGATTCCCGCCTTCGAGGAGGCTTATCGTGTGCCCCTGATCCTGAAGGGTCCCGGGGTGAATCCGGGACAGGAGGTCCCCGAGATCGTCAGCCTCCTGGACATGGCCCCCACGCTGATGGAGTTGACGCTGGGAGGGGACTACTCCTGCCACGGGCGGTCGTTGCGTCCGCTGTTGGAGGGGGACAGTTCAGGCTGGAAATCGCAGGCCTACGCCGAGATGCAGGGACAACGGATGGCCTACACCCAGAGGGTCCTGTGGCAGGGGCGGCACAAGTATGTGTTCAACGGCTTCGATGAGGATGAACTCTACGACTTGGAGCAGGATCCTCACGAGATGCGCAACCTGGCTGGGAGCCGCGCGTCGCTTTGCCGGGAGATGGCCGCGGGCATGTGGGAGATCGCCCGAGCCACCGGCGACTACAATCTCTACGAGTCGCAGTACGGGTGCTTTCGCTGGGCTCCGGTGGGGCCGGAGGTGCGCTAGGAGGGGGGACTGTCAGTCCCCCCGTCCTCATTCGAATCGCGGGTTGACATCCCCCGCTCCAGGCGCCTACGGCGCGCCGAACCGGAAGGAATAGAGGTTCGCGTCCCGGAGGACGAAGCGGAGGCGCACCACCTGCCCCTCCAGCGCGCTCAAGTCTTGCTTCTCCCCCCAGCCGACGACCCGGTCCAGTTCGTCCCCGAAGATTTCGCCGCTGTCCTTCAGGTTGAAGCCCAGGACGGGGCGTGAGAAGTGATTGAGCACCTCCACCCGGACCGATCCCGTCACCGACGTGGAGAAGTTGATCCGCAGGCGGCTTCCCTTGAATTTCAATGCCCGGGTGGTGAACTCCCCTCCCAGATCGGGAGCATGCACCGAGATGAACCCGTCCTGCCGCAGCGTCACCCGCCGGATGTGGGCGTCCGGCGTCCGGTAGTTGTGGGTCATGTACATGGACAGCTCTCCCGGAGCGGTTTGGACCAGGCCCGAACCGAAGGACATGGCGCGCTCGTGCCAGTTGTTCCGGTCCAGTCCGGGACGGATCCAGGCTTCGCGGAAGGTCCGCTGCCAGCGGAGTCCGTCGCGGCTGCTGAGCAGGGCGATGTCCGACAGGCCGGGGAAGGGCCAGTTCTCGCCTTCCCGGTCCAGGATGAAGCGCATGGGGAACATGAGGTAGACGTTCCGCGCCCAGGGATAGGGGATGGCGGCGCTGGTGTAGAACTGTTCCCGGGGTTCGGTACCGAAGGGGATCTCCACCCATTCGGGGCCGTCCCAGTTGCGGAAGTCTCGTGAGGTGAACCGGCGTACGGTCCGGTTGGCGTCTCCGCTGGTTCCCGAGGCGTCCATCTGCTTTTCCGGGGTCGATCCCCACCAGCCGCGTTTGTAGATGACGTACCGGGACTGCCAGGGGTCCCAGAAGGCGGCATGCGGGCCGTCGTTGACCTGGTCCTGGAGCCGTCGGATCAGGGGGTCGGTCCGGATCGGTTTCCAACGCAGCCCGTCCGCCGAGACCAGCCCGTGGATGTCCCGGGTCTGGACGATGGCCTTGTACCTCTCCCCCTCCGGCACGCCGGGGTTCGGGTCCTTGAAGACGCACATGTTGATCCCCTGGTTGCCGGGGGTGGGCCAGATCAGGTTGTTGTCGGTGGAGCCGCGGGATTCCACCAGCCCCAGCGACGGGCGCTCCCAATGGATCCCGTCACTGCTCTCGGCGTAGGCCGTCTGGGCCACTCCGTCATGGTTGCCCTGGGAGACCCGGTACCACATCCGGAAGCGGTCTCCGTCCCGGATGACGATGGGGTGCCAGGAGGTATCCCCCTCCCAGGGCTTCTCGTATCGCAGAACCTCTTCGCGCAGCACGGGCCGGTGCAGCTCGAATTCGGCGCCGCGCATCTCGTCGATGAGATCCCGGTCCAGAAAGAGCTGGCGGTCGGATCCGATGTCCACGAAGGAATCCCCGCCCAGCACCGGTAGCGAGATCAACAGGCAGGCCAGAAAAGTTCTTTTCATATCTCCTCCCGTGGGCAGGATAGGTTCGGGACGACAGCCGGTCAACTCGCAGAAACATCGCCGAACGGTAGAATAAACACCAAAAAGTCACTACAATACCCAAATATAACACAGTAAATACACATAAATGTGTAAATATACTGTCCTCTTAGAGACGCGCTTGAGAGGAGCTTGGGCTTGACCAAGGAGGCCGACACAATCCGGATCGGGCCGATCCGGCTGGATTTTCCAACAAGAGTGCCCTTGTGGCGGCGGTCGGCGTTGAATATCGCGATCGAGGACCGGCGTCGCTGTTCTGCGAAAGAGCATGCCGTCAACACAAATAAGAAAAGATGCTGTCCCGTTTTCAGGGGGTCCGCCGGACGTCTGGCGTCTGTTCTTCTCCCTCATGCCGCGGTTTTTGGGTCCGGGGCCGCTGAGAAACATATTGGAAAAACCAATTCCGACAACTGAGTTCAATGGACGTGCCCCATCGGGGAGAAACGGAGACTTGATGTCCGACCCGCAACCTGCCAACCTCCGTCCGCCCCGCCTCCAATCCAATGGCCGGACAGATTCGATCGCAGTCCCGGCTTCCGATTCATCCCTGGCCGATGCTCCCGGGAGAGTCGTCGATCTCGCCGCCGCCTCCCTGTCGAAGAACACGCGCCGCGCCTATCGAGGCGCCCTGCAGCGTTTGCAGGACTACCTGGACAAACATGATGCCCGCCTCGCGGACGGTTGGCTTGCCAGCTACCTCGCCTCTCTGTTTCATCGGGGCCGGGCCCCGTCCACAGCCAGCCTGGTCGTGTCCGCCGTCCGCTTTCAGGCCAAGGCCACGGGCGCGCCTTCGCCCGTGGGACCGGTCACGAATCGAGTCCTGGCCGGGTTCCGGCGCGAGGGGCGAAAGAGGGGCCGGGGGCAAGTCGAAGGGATCAGCTGGGAGATGGCCGACATCATTGCGGCACTCATCATGGCCGTCGAGCCGGGAGCCCCTGCCGCGTTCCGTGATGCGGCCCTGGTCTCGATCATGTCCGACGCCATGCTTCGGGTTTCGGAAGTCGCCGCGCTGCGGTGTTCCGACATCCGGGAGGACGACGGAGGGGCCGGCCTGCTCACGATCCATGATTCCAAGACCGACCAGGAGGGGGAGGGAGCGGACCTGTTCCTTGGAGCGCTCACCATGCGGAGGGTCCTCGCCTGGACGACCGCCGCAGGCTTCAATTCCGGACCCTTGTTTCGACCGATTCGGGTGGGGGGCGTCGTCGAGGCAGGCGCCCTCAGTTCGCGAAGCATTCGGAGCATCATCCAGAAGAGGGCGAGGCAGGCGGGTATCGACGGCGCCCGAATCTCAGGGCACTCGCTCCGGGTGGGGTCGGCTCAGTCCCTGGCCCTTCGGGGAGCCTCTCTGGTTGAACTCCAACAGGCCGGCCGCTGGACCTCTCCGCGTATGCCGGGCCGCTATGTCCGGGGGCAGCATGCATCCCGCGGACCCGTGGCGCGGATCCGGTACGGGAGGGATATCGTGAAGGCAACCGACTGATTGCCTCCGTTTTCGCCGGCTGTGTCGGAGAACGGCGAGTTCAATCCCTTGGGTTGGACACGATTCGACGGCCCGGGTCGGGAGGCTCCGTTTGCTCGAGCAGTCGACTGGCGATCTCCGTGGCCGGCAAGTCCACTTTGAGATTGCGGATTTGCAGAGCTTTCAAGACGCTGCCCTTTCGGCTCCAGGGCCGGCCGTCGCGACGGATCCTGGTCGATTTCATATTGTTCATATTAATCCTCCCGAATCGCAGGAATCCCTGCGGTCATTCCCATCCGCATCCCCGAATACCGCACGAGTCATCGTTTCAGCCCGCCGTTGAAGGAACGGGATGCTGCGGGTTTCCGCATGAACCCGCCGTCGATACTCGACCGCTCTGATGGCTGACCGGCGAAACCGTCTTCTCGACGTGCGTCACGACGAATAACGCTGTCACAAACAGATAGCCGACGAGGCATCCGAGCTGTCCTGGAGCTTCCGATAACGGGAATTATCGGAAGCATGGGGAGGAACACAGCCTATGGGAAGGGCGTGAGGCCGATGTTCACAATTTGTTTTTTGTTTCAACAAAACGATCAAGGAGTAAAAAAAATGAAACCGATCCTTAAAATTCTGGTTCTGGGCGCTGTCCTGATCCTTGGCACCACTGCGGTCGTGGATCAGGGGCTCGCCGCCGACAAGGGTTCGCAGTTGATCTTCCATGCCAACATGGCCCATACCAGCTTCATCTCCGTTCTTAACGCGAACCCAGATGAGGCAGTTACGGTTCTGGTGCAGTACTACAACAACGAGTTGGACCCGGTGCTCTGGTATTTGAGAGTGATTGCACCCTCTACAAACGTTCTGGTCAACGCGTTCAACCACATGATTCCGGGCCCGGATGAAACGAACGCCGGTGACGCCATCATGGCGAGCGGGAAAACCGGTAACGGCCATTTTGTAATCGCCGTCACTGCAGTCGGTGCCAACGTGGAGGCGGATAACACCGCTGACGCCACGGACAATGCCACGCTCAATGATCAACCGACGGTGAACGTCCTTTTCCCGGATTTCCTGGCTGAGGGCATGCACAAGACGGGCAATATCGACGAGTGCGGCGTTCTTTGGGCGATTGCCCCTGCGGATGATGGTGCTACTCCCCCTGTCGTCACACAGAACCCCCTCATGTACACCAAGAACCCGGCGGCGGATGAGGACGATTGCGCCGACGGCGACGCCAGTTCCAAGAACGTCGGAGGCTTGACGATCAACAACGCCGAGCCCATTGCGTTCAACCACCTGACCGGGCATTTCACGGAGGCTCTGGTTGGCACCGATGCGGGTGGAGGCGACCAGACCGCATCCTGGGGTGGCACGCCGATCGTCCGGCCGGCTGTCGAGAATCAGAACAACGCAATGGTCAACATCAACGACTACCAGACTCTGAATGGTATGAATACGGATGCTACCGGAACTGCTCCCGCTGGCGGCCGTCTGGCCGAAAAGGACGCCGGTGGCATAGAAGTTGATGTACACGGAGCAACTGGATATACCGTTGAGGGCTTCAGGAACATCGGCGCCAATCACGATCCCGACACCACCGCACAAACCGAGACCGAGGCCGAGACCGGCGCTCCCAGCCCAGCCGCTGGAAAAATCCACAATGGCCTCCGCAGAATAAGGGGCCTCAATGACGGGGCTCTGGTGCTGCCGGCTCTTCACGGTGGAGGAGCCGAGACCAAGCAGATCATGCTGTTGTTGTCCGCAGCAGATGACTTCGGCGACCCGGCAAGGGGCAAGGGTGGCGATTACATGTTGATCCCCGCCATGACGGGATACATGGTCACCCCCATGGACCAGATGGGCAACCCATTGGATATGAAGGATCCCGCCGATGATCCAAAATTCGGCAGTGGCGGGGAAGGTGAATCTGGGGCTGATCCGAGCGCCGCGATCATCGTCAACGGCATCAGCGTCATGACCAATGCCGATCTTGGCAAATGCACGGGCACCGCGATCGACGGTCCTTGGACTCTGAGCCACCTGACGGACCTCGTTCCTGCGGCGTCCTCAGGCGGAAAGGATTTTGCGGGTCTGGATGCCATGATCGACCCGACGATGAACGCCTCGCCGGGATGGGTAAAGTTCGGGCGCATGGCCGTGAAGTGCATGGAGGACTATGGAGACGGCGATTCTGCGCATAGCTCCACAATTGAGGACCCGGATGGTATTCCCACTACAGACGAGCGGACCTACACGGCCGGCACGCTGATCGTGGAAGAGAAGTCTCAAGCCCGTGCATTCGTCACCACCGGACAAGCCTTGTTGAAGTTCATCACGTCGGATTCGACTTTCGCGGCTTCGTGGACTCTGAAGTCCCCTGATCCCGCGTCGGCGGACGACTTCGACCTCAGCAACTAGGCCACATCCAAGGAACCTCACTCAACCAACGAGAGAGGTTCGACGGATGGTTCAGACACGGAAGGGGGAGCCTGGAGTCAGGTCTCCCCCCTTCTTTTTTAACCATGCGACGACGACATCCAGAACCCGGGGGCAGGTTTTCCAACCATCTTTCCTGCCCCCACGGGTCTGGAAAAGCCCGGTGCGGAGCCCTTTCCCGAGGCACTCGTTACCCGACAGTGACGACGCGCAAGCTCACACGGGCTTTCCTGTGGTTCCCCTGAAGGGGCCGTGTTGAAACGGCCCCGCCGCAGGTACCATCATGACTTTGCCTGAACTCTTCCAGACGTTTCCTGACGAGGACGCTGCCGAGCAATGGCTGGCCGCCATCCGTTGGCAAGGACAGCTCTCGTGTCCCGACTGCGGTTCGGAGCGCTGGTACCACGTCCGGAGCCATGATCCCCGGCAGCAGGCCATGCGCTACCGCTGCAAGGATTGCAAGGCGCATTTCAGCGTTCGCAAGGGGACTCTCCTGGGACAGAACAAGACCAAGCTCAGGACCTGGGTGCTGGCGATTCACATGGTGTCCTCAGACATGCCCCTGAGAACCTCCATGCTGACGTTGCACGAGGGACTGGGGATATCCCGCGTCACGGCCTTGAGGATGGCGAAGAAGATCCGTGAGGCCCTGGCAACCGGGAGTTCCCTGTAAACTTGAGAGGTGCGTTCGACAGTCTTGCCGGGAGGGATCGTCGAGTCTCGGCAGCCGGGTTCGCGTCTTGAGACGCTACGGTATTTTATCCCGGTTCCGTTATTTCCCGTTAACAGAACTTCGCCGAGATTGCCACGCCTCAGAAACTCAAAGATGCACAATCTTGGCCGTGGTTGCAAGTTTCACGAAATTAGCTGTCCCGCAAGGATCGTTCGGCGGAGGCGTTATGTCAAGTCGCCTCGCCGCAAGCGGAAGGCCGGTCCGCCGCGGCCGCCCGAGCGCCATCGGGTTTCGCCGTGTACCCTGTGCATCAGCCAACCGCGAGTTCGTGGAGGATTTGGAATGAACCGACGACTTCTCTCCTTGATCGAAGCCGAGTACGGGCGCTACAGGGCTCTCGGCGAGGGGGCCATGCGCCAATTGAGCACCGAGGAACTGGTGACGGATACGGCGGGGGCCAACTCCATCGCCATGATCGTCTGGCACATCGCCGGCAACCTGGAATCCCGGTTCACCGACTTTCTGACCACCGACGGCGAGAAGCCGTGGCGAAACCGGGAATCGGAATTCGAGCCGCGGACGCCGTCGCGCGCCGAGATCCAGGAGAAGTGGGACCGGGGCTGGCAGGTGCTCTTTGCGTCGTTGCAGGAACTCGCGGACGGCGACCTGGGCCGCACCGTGATGATTCGGGGCGTCGCCATGGGAGTCGATGAAGCGCTGCTGCGCTCCGTGGCCCACGCGGCCCATCACGTCGGCCAGATCGTCTACCTGGGCAAGTGTTTCCGGGGGGATTCCTGGGAATACCTGAGCATCCCGCCGGGAAAGTCCGACGAGTACAATGCGAATCCCGTATTCGAGAAGGCCGGCCGGCACGCGAAGGGGCTGGCCTAGAACCTGGGAGGAAACCATGGATTTCGATTACGAAGGTCACCTTGGCGCCGTCGAGCGTACCGTGTCGTCGTTGGATCGCGATGGACAACCGGCTCGGGCGGTCACTCTAACCCGAAGTTGCGCCGTGGCGGTCGAGGACCTGTGGGACGCCGTGACCAGCTCCGAGCGGATTCCGCGCTGGTTTCTGCCGGTCAGCGGCGATCTCGAACCCGGCGGACGCTACCAGTTGGAAGGGAACGCGGGCGGCGCGATCACGGCGTGCGAACCTCTGTCCCATTTTGCGGTTACCTGGGAGTTCGGCGGGGACGTCAGTTGGTTGGAGGTGCGCGTCTCGGACGACGGGGCCGGCCGTGCGCGGCTGACGCTCACCCACACCCAGCACCTTTCGGACCACTGGGACTCGTACGGAGCGGGCGCCCTCGGCGTCGGCTGGGAGATGGGTCTCCTGGGACTCGCGATCCATCTCGCGCATCCGGACCGGCCCATGCCGGACGAAGCCGCGTTTGCCGCTTCGCCCGACGGCAGGGCGTTCATCACCGGCAGCAGCGAGCGGTGGGAGCAGGCGGCGGTCGCGTTCGGAACGGACCCCGGCGCCGCCCGTGCCAGGGCCGGCCGCACGACCGCGTTCTACACCGGTGAAGCCGCCGAGCCTGCCTGATCCAAACGATGAGCCGCGGAGGATACAGCCCATGAATTCACAGGTGCCCGATCTCCGTTATCCCATAGGGAAATTCACGGTCGAGGGGGACGTGACGCGCGACCGGGTCGCCGCCTGGATCGACGACATCGCGGCGCTGCCGGCCGACCTCCGGCGAACCGTCTCGCCGTTGACCGACGGCCAGCTCGACACCCCGTACCGTCCCGGTGGCTGGACCGTCCGGCAAGTGGTCCACCACCTGGCCGACAGCCACATGAACAGCTACATCCGGTTCAAGTTGGCGCTGACGGAAGACCGTCCCGTGATCAAGGCCTACGACGAGAAGAGTTGGGCCGAATTGCCGGACGGCCGGGAACCGGTCGGCGCTTCGCTCGACCTTCTCGCGGGCCTTCACCGCCGTTGGGTCGACCTGTTGCGCAGCCTGAGCTGGGCGCAGTTGCAGCGGGAGTTCGTGCATCCGGAGTCGGGCGCGTCCGGACTGGCGGTCATGGTCGGCGCCTACGCCTGGCACGGCCGGCATCATCTTGCGCACATCGAACGGTTGCTGGAGCGGGAGGATTGAAGCGGTTTTCCTACCCCCGCTCTTCCCGCCTCGGCAAGGTCGAAACCGGTGCCGGATATCGAAGAGGGGACGAACAGTCCCCGCTCCCAGTGCTAGACTTGGCCGGTTCATTTCGATGGTTTGAACCTGTTCCAGGTGGCATCTTCTCATGGCCATTCGACTCAAACGACCCGGCTCATTCCGCATCCGCCTGGGGATCGCCCTCGTGTTGCTGGCGGGCTCCTTTATATTCGGCCTCGTGAGTACCGGCCCGCCCGCCGGGAAGGAGCCCGCTGCGGCGGTCGTCCCCGCCGACGTCCGGCCTGCCTTTCCGCAACCGATCCGAGGGGAGGCGGTCCGCTCCAAGGTGATCGAACTGATGGGGATGGATGCCATCCCGCCGCAGGAAATTCCGTTCTCAACAGGGGAAACGGCGCGGACCGAAGACGGACTCCTGAAGACGCCCGTGACCTTCGTCAATTCCCTGGGAGAGACGGTGCCCGGAATCCTGCTCATTCCCGCCGGGGCGAGCGCCGGATCACTGGCGGGGGTCGTCTGCATGCCGGGAACCGGCGGCGACGCCGAACGCTTGACCGAGGAGCGCTTCCACCGGGACGATCCGGACAAGGGACCGCTTCTCGGTTGGGCGCGAGAGCTGTCGAGACGGGGCTTCGCCACCCTCTCCTTCACCCTGAAGGGGACCGTTGCCCGGCGCCGCAACCTGGAAGAGTGGGAGACCGAAGCCAAGCTCCTGGCCCCCTACGGTCGCCCCCAGATGGGAATTCTGGCCGAAGAGGCCTTGCGGGCGGCCCGGGTGCTGGGAGCCCAGGAGCAGGTGGATCCCGCCCGAGTGGGCCTCACCGGATTCTCGCTGGGATCGTACGCTTCCTGGTGGGCCATGGCCTGCGACCCTTCGATTCGCACTGCGGCCATTCTCTGCGGCGGACTGGGCAGTCTGGCGCGCGACATCCACGAGGGGAACCCGGACCGGCACAGTTCCTGCCACTACATCCCGGGACTGCTCCGCCATTTCGACCATCCCGAGATCGTGGCGGACTGCATCGCACCGCGGCCCCTGATGATCCTGGCACCGCTGCGGGACCCGGACATGGCGGCGTCGGGAGTGGATCAGTTGCTGGATCTGGTCTCGCCGATCTACGGGAAGGCGGGCCGGTCGCATCTCTTTCAGGTCCATCGTCCCGACGACGGCCACGTGTTCCGGGTGGAATACTTCAACTGGATGGCCAAGTGGTTTGAAGAGCAGCTCTGACGCGGGGCCGGGTTCTCCGCGGTTCCTTTGCTCTTCCGGGTTCTGATTCCAAGGAATTCCCGATGGCGGCAGAAGTTGGGCTGGGAACCCTGGAGGAGTTTCCCCGGCGGAGGCTCTGCCGCCTGCCCACACCCTTGGAGGCGATGCCCAACCTGGGCGCGGCCGTGGGAGGGGCGCGAGCCTACGTCAAGCGGGACGACTGCACCGATCTGGCGTTCGGCGGCAACAAGGTCCGCCAACTGGAATTCTACCTGGGCGAGGCCCGGCTCCAAGGGGCCGATACGATTCTCATCACCGGCGCCGTGCAGTCCAACTTCGTCCGGCTCGCCGCCGCGGCCGCCCGCAAGTCGGGCATGGACTGCCACATTCAACTCGAAGAGAGAGTTCCGAGAGACGACTCCCTCTACCGGAACTCGGGAAACGTGCTGCTGGACCGGGTCCTGGGGGCGACGCTCTATTCCTATCCCAAGGGAGAAGACGAGGAGGGGGCGGACCGGCGGGTGGCGGAGATCGCCGAGGAGCTGAAAGGGGAGGGGAAGCGTCCCTACATCATCCCCCTCGGGCCGGGGCATCCGCCTCTGGGCGCCCTGGGATACGTGGTGGCGGCGCAGGAACTCCTGGAGCAGATGGCATCCCGGCGAATCTCCATCGACGAGGTGGTGGTCCCGTCCGGAAGCGGCCACACCCACGGCGGACTGTTGTTCGGGCTGCGGGCACTGGGCTCGCAGGTGCGGGTGACCGGAGTCTGCGTGCGCCGGAACGCAGCGCCGCAGCGGGAGCGGATCCGGGACCGCTGCCGGGAGATCGCCGAGCTGCTGGAGACCGCGAACCCGGTGGCCGACCGGGACATCCGTACCATGGACGATTTCCTGGCGCCGGGTTACGGGCGGTTGAATCCGCCGACGCTGGAGGCGATCCGGATGGCCGGCAGCCTGGAGGGGCTGATCCTGGATCCGGTCTACACCGGGAAGACCATGGCGGGCCTGATCCACCGGGCGCGGAGCAGCGGGCCGGGGCGATCGTTCCTGCTGATGCACACCGGCGGGACGCCGGCGATTTTCGCCTACGGTGAGGAATTGACGGCGGAGTTGGGAGCGGCGGCTTTCTAGCCGCCGAAACGGGAGCGGCGGCATTCTTGCCGCCGAGTTGCATCGGGGGTTTTTAACCCCCGAGTCTTGCGGGGACAGGGATGTCCCCGCGCCTAAGGGGGACTGACAGTCCCCTCCAGGGGGTCTACATGAACCAACTCAGCGAAAACCTGTTCCGGGTGGAGGACACCTGCAGCGTCTACGGCGTCCGGGCGGGCGGCAGGACGCTGCTGATCGACTGCGGGACCGACCTGCGGTCCCGGGACGTGGGAGCGGTCGAACGGGTTCTGCTCACCCACTATCACCGCGACCAGTGTTCCGGGATTTCGCACTGGCAGGGACAGGGCGCCGACGTCTTCATCCCCGCCGCCGAACGGCGCTACCTGGAGGAGGCCGACCTGCAGCGGGCGGCCTACTACCTCTACGACAACTACACCGCCTACTATCCGGGTTTCGCACCCCTGCGGGACCTGCGCGGCGCCAGGATCGCCCGCGACTACGAGACCATCGAGTGGCAGGGGATCCGCTTCGAGGTGGTGCCGTTGCCCGGACACACTTTCGGCTCGACGGGCTACCTCTTCGAAATCGACGGCCGGCGCGTCCTGGCCTGCGGCGACCTGATGGCGGCGCCGGGCCGCCTGGGCGACTACCACTGGCTGCAGTGGAGCTACATGGACTTCCAGGGTCACGTCAACCAGCTCGAGAGCCTGGACCATGCCGCCGGGTTGGAGTGGGATCTCATGCTGCCGGGGCACGGAACCCCCTTCACCCGGGAGGAAGCCCGCATCGGCGAACTGAGCGACCGGCTCGCCCGGCTCCACGGCATGTTCTTCGACCAGCCCTACACGCCCTTCCAGGTGGAGTTCCGCCGCCTGTCGCCCCACGTCTACGAGGTCAACTCCATGGCCAACTCCTACGTGGTCAAGGACGACGCCGGCCACGCCGTTCTCATCGACTGCGGCTACGTCTCGGGGGCGCCCATCACCGCCAACCCGCACCGCTACATCGACCACCTGACGCCGCGCCTGCGCAGCGAGCTGGGAGTCGAGACGGTGGAATACTTCCTGCCGACCCACTTCCACGACGACCACCTGGCCGGCTATCCCATGCTTCGGGCGCGCTACGGCACCCGGGTGGCGGCCGCGCCGGAACTGCGGGACCTGCTCGAACACCCGGAGCGATACGACATGCCCTGCATGGTTCCGGACGGGATGCGGGTCGACCGGGTCGTGTCCCGCGGCGAGGCCTTCCATTGGCGGGGGATCGACTTCCGGATCGAGCAGTTCCCGGGACAGACCTGGTACGACCACCACATCACCTTCCAGGTCGACGGGAAGAGGTTCCTGGCCATCGGCGACGCGATTTCGGGGCTCCCGTTCCGGGAGAAACGGGACTACATCCATTCCTTCATCCCGAAAAACCGAACGCCGCTGTCCACCTACGGGTCCATACCGCGCAAGATCGCGGAGCGGCGCCCGGACGTGATTCTGACCGGGCATGGGGGCGGAGTGGAGTTCGAACAGGCCCGGTTCGATCGCTGGACCCGGTGGATGGACCGTTGGCAGTCGCTGTTCACCGAAGTGGTCCGGGCGCCCCACCCGGACATGGCCATGGACCCGCACTGGATCGAGTTCCGGCCCTACAAGGTGCGGGTCCGCCCCGGCGACGCCGTGGACTTTCGCCTCTGCGTCAAGAATCACGCAGACGAAGAAAAAAGCTGCCGGGTGCGGTTCCGTTCGCTGGAAGGCGTTGCGGTCGATCCCCCGGAGCGGGAACTGGTCCTGGCGGCGGGGGAGACCAGGGAGACCGCCGTCCGGGTCCGCTTTCCCCGGGAGTTCTCGACCCATTCCCTGCCGGTCCTGGCCGACGTGGACTGGGACGGACAAAGAATGGGGGAGGTGGCGGAGGCCATCGCCTACTGGTGAGACAGGGGGGAGCAGCATCGCGTTTCCACGCGCCGCTCCTTTGTCTGTGAGGCCTTGGCTGAGGAGTGGGTGGGAATCGACGAGCTGGAAGACAAGCTCCTAGTGCGCTTCAGAACAGCCGGATCTTGGCTACCGAGTGGTTCAGCGGGACGGTCCTGTCCCGGTCGAGAGACGGCGGCGGGTCCAGCGTCTGCTTGCCGTAGAGCTTGAACCAGGACTCGCCGGTTCCCGGATCGACGCTGATCAAGGCGTACGAACTGTCCGCGTACAACGCCAGCCGCCGGAACCGGTGCCCTTCCGCAGTCTCCCCTTCGTCCGCCGCCCCTTGGCTCAACACCCACGACACAGCACGGGAGAGGCCGTAGCTGATGGCGCTCGACGTGAGCTGGTAGATGCGCCGGCCCTCTCCGTCCTCGATGGAGAACACGGCGGACACGTGGACGTCGCCGCTCAGGACACAGACGCGGATCCCTTTCGCCGCCGCTTTGAACAACAGGTCGAGCAGGGCTCCGCGCTCCTCGTCGTGGATCTCGTGCTCCCAGGAATCCCGGAGATCGTCGTCGAGGCCGGCGTGCTCGATGAGCCAACGCTCGTCGGCATTCACCAGGCCGGCCCGGGTGTGCAGGACCGGCACCGCCGAAACCACGAACAGAAATGCCGTCTCCCCGGGATCCAGGCTCGTTACCCAGCCCTCGAATCGATGGAACTGCTCGCGGCCCAGGATGCGGAAGCTCTCGCGATTGACGTCCCGCCGGCCGCGGCCGTCCAACACGTAGTACGCGCATCCCCCCCGGCGAAAGGAGTAGTCGAAGACCCCGTCGCCGGTGGGCGGGTTGTGACTGTGCTCGTACTCCACGTAAGCCTTTTTGGCGGCGCGGAACATCCGCCCGGCGAGTCGGCGTCCCTCGGCGTGGGTGAGCCCCTTCTCTTCGAAGGCCGGCAGCATCCGGTGCACGACGCCGCCCGCTCCGTCCTCCCGGGCGTAGTAGGAACCCCAACCGTCACCGAGCTCGTGGTCATCCCAGATCATGTAGGTGGGGAAGCGGTCGAAGACCTCCTGGACGCTGGGAAACCCCCAGTATCCGCAATAGATGTCGCGGTACCAGCTCAGCATCGAAGCCTCGTCCGGCAACAGGGTCTCGCCCTCCTTGCGCATTCTGCGGTTCAGGTAGCGCCAGATGTCCAAGGTCGGGACGCCGTCGGTGTAGCTCTGGTCGCCGCCGGCGATGACCAGGTCGATGTTGTCGGCGTGGCGCCGCAACGAAGCGCCCAGGAAGTCCCACATCTCGAGATTGTGAATCTCGGTGCGCTTCCCGAAGAGGCCGCTCTGCTTGTAGGGCATGTGGCACGAGAAGAGGGCGAACTGGAATGGCCTCCGTTCCTCGTAAGCGGGGGGCGTGCGAAATCCGCGCGAGCGATTGTGGCCCAGCAGAACGCGGCCGGCATCGCGGGCGTGCAGGACGTAGCCGTAGCGCGTGTCCGGCTCGAGGTCCGCCAGGTCCAGCACGGTTGTCGTGTCCGACTCGAGGCTGTCGACGGTGAAATCCGTCCGTGAGGCTTCGGGCAAAAGCTTCAGCGCCTCCTCCGCCGTCAAAGGGACACGGGCCAATCGTTCGCGCACGTCTCGCCGGGTGGCCGCGTCTGCGGCCCCGGTTTCCGGGTACAGCAGAAGCGTGAACTCCCCGGTCCGCCCGGTTCTCAGCCACAGTCGCACGGAGGTCGGAGTCGCGTGCCCCACGATGGCGGCGACCGCCAGCGGCGGATTCGGCCAAGGGCGGTCCGTCTTGAAGACGAAGGAGTCACAGGTGTGGGTCGAGTCGGACATGGCGGATCTCGTTTCGTAAAGCGACGGATCTTCGAATATGGAGCATCAATTCAGCGTAGTCGAAAATGGTGATCGTTCCTCCAATGGGGGTCCGGTCTTGATGCAACGAAGACAGGCGGCGTTGCAAGGAAGCGCGGAGTGGAGACTCGGTGTCCCTTGGTCGGCGCCTGAAAGACGCCGATCCAATCGGCGGCAAGATGCCGCCGCTCCCGGCGCGCAAAGCACGCCGATCCAGTCGGCGCGTGAAACACGCCGCTCCTGTCGGCGCGCAAAGCACGCCGATCCAATCGGCGGCAAGATGCCGCCGCTCCTGGCGCGCAAAGCACGCCGCTCCAATCGGCGGCAAAATGCCGCCGCTCCTGGCGCCTATAAGATGCCGTTCCGGGCGATGATTTTTTCTCGGACCATCGTTCGGATGGTGTCCTGGAAGACGTTCAGGGTTTCACCGATGTCTTGCTCCGAGTGGGCGGCGGAGGTGACGCCGGCCATGAAGGAGAGCACTTCGACGCCCCGGATCTGGAGGTTTCTCTGAAAGGCGGTAACGACGTCCGCGGGAATCCCCTTCAGCCGGGCGGCGTCGGTGGTGCGAACCGCGGCGCGGTCCGCGGCGCCCGAACCGGGGTGGGCTTCCAGGTAGACGTGGAAGCCGGAAGAGTCCCCGTAGGCGTAGCCGGCCACCCGTTCCCGCTCCAGGATCTCCTCCATGCCGTCGCGGAGCAGCGCGGCCATGCGGTCGGCTTGGGCTTGGGGCCGGCCGGTGGCGGCCTGCTTCAGGGTGGCGACCCCGGCCGCTGCCGATATGGGGTTGGCGTTGAACGTTCCCTGGTGATGGATCCTCTCGTGCCGGTCGTGCCGGGGA
Source organism: Acidobacteriota bacterium (assembly GCA_965116695.1). GTDB lineage: Bacteria > Acidobacteriota > UBA6911 > RPQK01 > JAJDTT01 > JAJDTT01. Next base: position 2,567,490 of record OZ220706.1, on the reverse strand, counting down.
TCTCCCGTGATATCGAACAGGCTCATGATGTCGGTCCGGCCCACCAGGGCTCCCCCGGGGAGTCCGCCGGTCATGATCTTTCCCAGGACGGTCATGTCGGGTGTGATGCCTGCGAGTCCCTGATAGCCGCCCGGACTGTAACGAAAGCCGGTGATGACCTCGTCGTAGATCAACAGCACGTCCCGGTCCGCAGTCAGGCGGCGCAGTTCGCGGTTGAACCCGGCGCTCAGAGGGACCCGGCCCCACGACGCGCCGGACGGCTCCAGCATGACGGCGGCGATGTCCGGATCGCTGCGGAGCGTCTTTTCGACGAGATCAAGGTCAGCCGGAATCACCACGATGGTGTCCAGGGTGGCGGGAGGGATGCCGGCCGAGATGGGGGCGTCGAACGGAGGCATGGCGCCCCGCCCCACGTAGTCGTGCCAACCGCTGAAATGGCCCTCGAAGCGGAGCACCTTGGTGCGCCGGGTGAAGGCTCGTGCCACGCGCAACGCCAGCATGGAGCCTTCCGTACCGGAATTGACGAATCGGACGCGCTCGGCTGAGGGAATCAACTGACGGATCAGGCCGGCCCACTCGACCTGGGACGGGTGATCGAACCCGAAGTGGAGCCCGTTGCCGATCACTTCGCGGACGGCATCGAGCACCTCGGGAGGGGAGTGGCCAAGCAGACAGGCGGCGTTTCCCATGCCGTAGTCGATGTACTCGTTTCCATCGGCGTCCCAGATTCGGGACCCTGAGGCGTGATCGATATAGCGGGGGAAGGGAAGCGCGAATCGCAGGTCGTGGCCGACGCCGCCGGCCGTGTTCCGCATCGCCTGCTCGAACAGATCCCGGGATCTGGGACCCCGCTCGACATAGGCGGCCAGCCAGCTTTCGGACATATCTGCCTCTCCCGGGGTGTTTACTCGCCCCGAACCGTCACCTGGGTCAGATAAGGGGACGCGTATCCCATGCCGGCGATCAGTGTGACTCGATATTGGAGCCAGGTGTCGCGGTCCCCTCGCGAGAGCCGGCCCGATTCCGGGACCGCTCTCCAGCCGGCTTGCTCAAGACCGTCGCGGTCGCGGGCGAAACGGGTCAGGAGTTGGATCCGGGATCCCCGCGGAGTCTCCGCTTCACAGGTCAGCTCGATGTCCCCCGGCCACGTGGAGAGATCGACCGCCGGCGAAGTGTAGGACGCCTCCGGCTTCCGGGTCGCCAGGTTGCCCACGTCCACGTTCTGCAGGAAGTGCGGGCCCGGCGCGGGCAGATAGCTCCGGTTTGCGACCGAGAATCCGTCCTGAGCGCCCCAGTAGAGGTAGCTCTCGACGCTGTGGTTGTCTTCGCCCACCGAGAGCTTGTGGTTCACCACCAGCAGATCGGTGTGCCCGTCGTAGTCCATGTCCGCCGCCATCAGGGCCGAAGGGGACTCGCCCGGCAGATCGGTTCGGTTCCGTCCCGAGAATCCTTCCCGTCCGTGGTTCCAGAAAAGCAGGACCGGCAGCTTCCGGTGGCTGCGCGACTCGTATTGGGAGACGGCCAGATCCAGAGCGCCGTCGCCGTTCAGGTCCGCCGCCACCACGTCGATGGCTCCCACGGTGGGGAATTCGAACCTGGGCTCGGCCTCCAGCCCCCGGCTGGTCCCATGGTAGATCTTGATCCAGGAGTCGGCCCGATTCACGCCGTCGTCCCTGGAGTAGGGCCGCAGCAGGACCAGATCCAGCCGGCCGTCGGCGTCCAGGTCCGCCACCTCCACGTTGCCGATCCCCGGCTCTTCCAAACGCTGGACCCGTTCGGCCGAATAGCCGTCGGGTCCGCCCAGCAGAATCTTGCTGTAGGGACTTGCGATGTCGGCGGTCAGGATGTCCAGCCAGCCGTCCCGGTCGATATCCAGCAGCCGGCAGTTCTGGCCCATGGTCGCCACGCCGGGAATCCGGACCTGGCGGCCGGGATCCGAGAATTTCCGGGGGCCTCCCCAGGCGATGAAAAGGGTGTCGAAATCGAATCCCACGATGTCCAGGTACCCGTCCCGGTTCAGGTCGGCGATCTCCCAGGAACCGTTCTCGTTGAGATCGAATTCGTGGCGCTTCTCCACCGCGGGTCCTTCGGGAGTCCCCCAATAGAGATAGCTGGCGCCGGGCAAGCCCGAGTAGTGCCGCCCCGAATTGGCCACCAGCAGTTCCGCGTGTCCGTCGTCATCCAGATCGGCCATGGAGACCCCCATGGCCATGACGCAGGGATAGCGGGTGACGAAGGCCGGCGAGTAGCCGCGGTGGGGGCGGCCCCAGTAGACGTAGACGAACTCTTCCTTGCCGCCGGAAATCCCGCTCCCGGTGTTGCCGAAGAGCAGGTCCTGCCGGTTGTCGCCGTTCAGGTCGCCTACCGCAACGGCGGCGGCGCCGAAGGTCTGCAGGTCGGTCCGGCGGGCGTCGGCGTACCCGTGAACGCTGCCCCAGTAGACGTAGGAAGAGACGTCCAGGTTGCCGTAGGTTCCTTCGGAGTAGTTGGCGAAGATGAGTTCGGGAAAGCCGTCCTTGTTGAGATCGGAGACGGCCGCGTCCCTGGCGTTGAGGGTCGGTATGGGGGTTTCGGAGCCGTCCTTTCCCCAGAGGACGGCCGAGGTGTCCCCGCCCGCCACGATGGCCTCCAGCCGGCCGTCCCGGTCCAGGTCCGCCAAGCGGACCCTCGATCCGCCACGGTTCACTGTTCTCCGCAGGATCGGCTGGCGCGACTGGAACTCGAAGAACCGGAGCTTCTTCTGCGACAGCGCCGCCAGCACCGTCCCTCGATCCGCTGTCTGAGCCGTCTCCAGCGACACCAAACCGGAGATCGGAAACCGCGAAGGGGACTCCAGCTCAAGTCCCGTCTCGCTTCCCCAGTGGATCTGGAGTCCTCCCTCTTCGCCGGGGGTGGCGAAGACCAGGTCGGGGTGCCCGTCCGCGTCCAGGTCGGCGATCCTGCAGCCCACGGCCCCCACCACGGGCACGGCGCTGCGGTGGCGCTCTCCATAGAAATCGGTCGACCCCCAGTAGATGTAGGATCCCGGGTTTCTCCGGCCCGCGCCTGTCCGGTTGGCGAAGACCACGTCCTGGCGGCCGTCCCGGTTCAGGTCTCCCACCGCCACGTCCCGGGCGCCCGCCGTGGGCAGCGCGGTGCGGGAGTCGCGCCGGTAGCCGAATTCGGAGCCCCAGTAGATGAGGCTGTCGGAGAAGGGGGTGTCCCCCAGTCCCGCGGAGGCGAAGACGATGTCGGAGTACCCGTCCCGGTCCACGTCGCTGAAAAGGACGGCGCTGGGACGGTCGGCCGGTAGACGGAGCGTGCTGGAACGGCTCTTCTCCTCCTGCAGCCACAGGTCGTAAAGGGCCAGGGACCGGTGCAGGGGCGACAGGACCGACCGGTAGCCGCGGTTCGTCTGGAGGTAGCCCAGGGCGTCGATGCTGCCCACCATGACGTTGTGGGTGCTGGCGAAGGGGAGATCGTAGTAGCCGTCGTTGTTCAGGTCCCAGCGTCGAATCAGTTGGACGCGCCCGGTCCGGGAGACGTAGATGTCCTGCCCCGCATGCTCGAAGCTGCCCTGGGAGAAGCTCTCGAAACCCTGATGCACGATCTTGAACCCGGCGCCTCGGGCGAGGTCAAGGGTCAGTAGAGACGGCAGAAGAGCCCAAAGGATTACGGTCGTCTTCATAGTCTGTCAGAGGTCGGCGGTGAGACTTTCTGGAGATCCCCTCTCGATCTTTGTCGTGCCCGATGACTTGATCAGAACGTCAAATCTGGCCACGCCGCTCCAGGTCTTTCACCACACATTCAAACGAAAGGTTCTTTTCGGCGAATCTTTCCTCGAAGGCGGCAAGATCCTCGGCGTCTTCGCCCAAGGCAAGTCGGATAGCCTCGTTCACAAGGTCGGAGAGGCTACGCCCGGTCTCGAGCGATTTGAGGCGCAATGCCTGGTGGACATCGGCGTCGAAGTAGATGGTCGTTCTCTTCAGTGCGGTAAGCATTCAAGCATTTTGATGTTTTTGCGACTGAACATCAAAGCGGAAATCCCCCGAGAATATGCGGCGCGGAATACGTTCAGAGCCATTGGAGGGGACATTCCTGTCCCCCACGCAATCAAGAATCGGGGGTAGGAAGACCCCCGCTCCTGACGTCACGGGCCCGCGGTGAAACGGCGCGTCTCCAGGGCCTCGCCGTAGACCTCCTCCCCGGGACCGTAGCCTCCGCCCACGGCGCCCTGCACGTATTGGTAGTCCAGGATGAAGGTCATGAGGTCCGCCATCTCCTGTTCGGAAATGGTCTCTTCCAGCCCCTCCGGCATCAGGGACTGACCGGTGGCGCGAATCTCCTGGATGTCCCTTCTCAGGAGCGTGTTCTGCAACTCCTCGCTCTCCACCAGGGTGATGCTGGCCGCCGTCTCCTGGGCCATGAGGCCGGTGTAGAGGCGGCCCTTGGTGTCGGTCACCACGTAATTGGTGAATTGGGGCTCCACCATCCGGTTCGGGTCGAGGATGCTGGTCAGGAGAGTGTCGCGGTCCTGGTAGCCGGCCACGATGAGGTTGGGGCCGACCACATGCCGGGTGGAGCCCAACCGGTGGCACTGGATGCACTCGCGGCGATAGACCTTCTCGCCGCGGTGCCGGTCCCCCGGCAGGGTCAAGGCGGCCTGATAGTTGGCCAGGACCTCCTGGCGTTCACCCGGCGCGGCCGACTCGAAGAGCGTCGCGGCACGGTCGCGGATCCCCTGGTCGTCGTGGTTCATCAGGAGCTCGCGGCGCTTGGCGTCGATCTGGCGGACCGGAACCTTCTCCGACTCGATGGCCTCCAGCAGGGAGCGGGTCCATTCCGGCCGGGACAAGACACCTGAAAGGACACCCGCCCGGACCTTGGGGGTCTGCGCGCCCCATGACTCCAGCAGGAGCGGCGCAATCTCCGGATCCTCGTAGTCGGCCAGAGCGGCGACGGCGGACAACTGCACGGCTTGGGGCTGCTGCGGATCGATCAGTTCCGTCAGCGTCTCCTGGACCTCTTCCAGAGCCGCGTGCCGGAGCAGGCCGATGGCCGCCAGCCGTTTCCGCTCCGGGAGTTCGGCGCCGGCGGCCGCCGCGAGGGAGCTCTCCAGGTGGCCGCGAATCATGCGGGCGGCTGCGGGATGGAGGTTCTTGAGATGAGTGAAGACCTTTCCGTTGATGGCCAGTCCCTCGGCCAAGCTGGTGACGATGGCCAACTGCAGCTCCGGCTGGGAGGCCAGCGCCTCGTGGGTGGCGGTGGCGCGGGTCAGGCGGCGGATTTCAGAGGCGACGCCCCGGCCCCCCACGGTCCGGGCCAGCGGAGGCAGCCACTGCTCCGCCAGGGGTTCCTGCTGGAAATCGTCCAGGGCCGCCAGCTCCGTGAAGAGCCGGTCGGCCAGGCGGGTGCTGGAGCTCAAAACCGAGTTTCGGATCCAGCGGTCTTCGCCGTCGGTCCGTGCAATCTTCACCAGGGCCGGAAGGACGCGCCGGTCCCCGATCTCGCCCAGAGCCAGGGCCACCCTCATTCGCACCCGGGGATTTTCGTCCCCGGCCATCTCCAGGATCTTCCGGACGAGCTGTCCGGAGCGCTTCATCCGGAGCTCCGCGTGCGGCACGGCGTGTTCCCGGACCCCGGGCGAGGAATCGGACAACGCCTTGGCCACGTCCGCGTTTCTGAGAGCGCCCAACCCGTGGAGCGACCAGAGGGCGTGCATCCGGGCCAGGGGACGTTCGCTCTCCGTCAGGAGCTGGCGCAGCAGCGGCACGGCGGACTTGTCCTGACGCTCGTAGATGAGCCGGTGCGCCGTCTCCCGCCACCAGCCGCCGGGATGTTCCAGGTGTCCCACCAGCTCTTCGATACCGGCCTCACCCAGGCGGGGAGCAGGCGGCACTTTGAAATCGAGGGGCGCCACCCGGTAGATCCGCCCGTGTTCCGAGCCGCGGGCGAAATCCAGATGCGCCAGGACCCGCTCCGGCACGTGCCCGTGCTCCACCAGTTCGCGGCACATGTCCAGCACGTAGAGGGTGCCGTCGGGGGCATTGACCGAGTTGATGGGACGGAACCAGTTGTGGCTGGAACGGAGGAACTCCTTGCCCTCGGGTTCGCCGCTCACCGCTTTGAAGGTGACCCCATCCGGTTCCAGGATCCGCCGGTGCAGCAGATTGGCGGTGGCGGCTCCGGTGAAGATGTTGCCCCGGTATTCCTCCGGATAGGCGTGCCCGGTGTAGACCTTCACTCCGGCCCAGGCGGCGGCAAACTCCTGGTAGTTCTCCCGGCCGCCCTCCTCGACCCGGGTGATCCGTCCTGCGAAGATCCGCCGGGCCTCGCGAACCTTGCGCCACCGTTCGATGGGGCTGGCGCGGTAGATGGGGAGCCGGCCCCGGGTCAGCGGGTTGACCTCCATGGAACCCATGGTCAGGTACCCGTGCAGGTCGAAGAAGAGGTAGGGGTTCCGCTCCAGGTATCCGTGCGGCATGACCACGTGCCGGCCGAAGGATCCCGCCCGGCAGACGTAGCGGTTGAACCACTCGTCGAAGGTGTAACCGAACTGGAAGGTCTGGGTGGTGAGCTCCATCTCCAGGTTCACCGGGCTGAAGCGGAAGTCCCGGTTGTAAACCGAAACGGGCTCCGCGTCCGGCTGGCCTCCGGGGCGGATGTAGCCCCCGTTGCCGCCGGTGGACGCGTAGATCTTGTGGTCCACGCCCCACATGATGTTGTTGACCATCTGCTGCTCGTTGGTGACGCCGAACCCGGTGTAGATCTGCTTGCGGACGTCGGCCCGGCCGTCGCCGTCCGTGTCCTTGAAGTAGAGGATGTCCGGGGCGGCCGAGACGAAGAGCCCCCCCTTCCAGACCGCCACGCCGGTGGGCCAGACCAGCTTGTCGGCGTACACGTGGGCCGTTTCATAGGTGCCGTCCCCGTCCCGGTCCTCCAACATCCGGATCCGGCCGGTGCCGTCCTCGCCGGGCCGCGGCTGGCGCGGGTAGCCGTAGAACTCGGCCACGTACATGCGCCCGTTCTCGTCGAAGGTGGCGGCCAGGGGCTCCACCACCTGAGGCTCGTGAGCCACCAGCTCCACGCGGAAACCGTCGGCCACGTCGAGGGCTTTCAGGGATTCGGCCGGGTCCAGGGGTGGGATCGGTTTCAGGTACTCGCGGAGCTGATCCGGATTCCTGGAGATGTCGGTGATCCGCCGCCACTCTTCCGTTTCCTCATCCGGACCGCTTGCGCAGGCGAGAGGCAGAAGAAGAGTAACGAGTATCAGTGACCAGTGAAGGCTGCTCCAAATGGTGGGTTCGAATTTCCCAGGCTGATTCGGCGCCCTTTGAATGCGGGAAAACCAAGTTCGTCTCATGGCAATCATGATGCGCCGGATAGTCGGGGGCTGCAAGCGCTACGGCGAGCAGTGTATGGATCCGACCCTGGAATTGGTCATCACGTTCGAAGAGGGCGCCTTGTCGCTTTCCGAGCCAAAGTGGTTATGGTAGGAGGGATAACGTAGTTTCATCGTAGGTCAGAGGAATCGAGACATGTCGGAGCATCACGCGTCAGTGGAATGGGAAAGGGGCTCTGCCGAATTCGAGTACCGGTCCTACTCCCGCGATCACACCTGGAAATTTGAAGGCGGGGTTCGAGTCAGTGCGTCGTCAGCGCCCGAGTACCTGGGGAATGCGAACCTCCTCGATCCCGAAAAAGCCTATGTTGCGGCGCTCGCGAGCTGTCACATGCTCACGTTTCTGGCGATCGCGGCTCGAAAGCGGCTGGTCGTGGATCACTACCGCGATGCGGCGGTCGGATTCCTGGAGAAGAACGCGGATGGGAAGTTGTCCGTCACTCGAGTGGTTCTCCGTCCCAACGTCACTTTTGGATCCCGGCCGCCATCTCCGGAAGGATTGGAGAGGATCCACGAACTTGCGCACCAGGAGTGTTTCATCGCCAACTCAGTCCGCACGTCGGTAACCGTCTCTCCGGCCAAACCGAAATGACTTGCGATTACGAGGCGTTGCCGACCAGGATCAATGGAAGGGGCCGGTCGCCTTCATTGAAACTCTAATCCCGGATCTATGAGAAGGCGGATGCATGTTCGATCCGCGGTCCTTCAAGACCGCCCGCGGAAAGTCCGAGGCCCATCAGACCCGGACCGGCATATCGGCACGACATGCCCCGCACAGCCTCCCGGTTGAAACCGAAGCGCCGGTAATAGGAAGGATCGCCAAGCACGACGACTGCTGCCCAGTTCTCCGCCCTCGCCCGTTCGAGTCCGGCCTCAATCATCGCGGCGGCAATTCCCCGGCGGCGGCGGTTTGCCGTTACGGCAACCGGCGCCAGGGAAAGCGCTCCGTCCGGTGCGCGTAGTCGAGAAAAGAGGGCATGGCCGATGACTTCCGATGCCTCCACCGCGACCAGTGAGAACATGACATCGCCGTCCTTGCGGAGTCGCTCGACGAGCCGGGCTTCGGAAGGCGTGGGGAAAGCGGCGAGAAGAAGCCTTGCGATTCCCTCCCGGTCACCTTCTGTCTCCGGGCGGATGAGAAAATCGGTCATGGCGCTGGAATTTTTGCGGTCGGAGAGAGATGGAATGGAGATGCCGCTCGCTTCAGGCTGTATCCGGGCCGATCCGTTTTCCGGTCGCGGCGTCGAAGAGGAAGAGGTGTTCCGTGATGATGCAAACGGAAATGATCTCTCCGACTCGGATCGAGGAGTCGGGGGCCACGGCGACGCTTAGCCTCTGTCCTCTGTTGGCAGAGCCGTAGATAAATTTCTGGCCTCCCCGGTTTTCCACCAACTCGGTCCGAAGTCGGATGTGCCCGGTGGTGGAGATTCGAGCCGCCTCGGGACGGAAGCCGAGGACGACGGATAAGTTCTCTTCACGGGTCGGCTGGAACTGATTCAGATGGGGCAGGGTCACGGAGAACTCACCCCGGAAGTGCCAGGCGCCGTCTTCATGCAACAGATCCCCGGGGAAGAGATTCATGGGCGGGGAGCCTACGAACCCGGCCACGAACAGGTTTGCGGGTTCGTCGTAAACTTCCTCCGGCGTCCCCGTCTGCTGCAGGGTCCCGTCCTTCATCACGGCGATGACGTCCGCCAGCATCATCGCCTCCACCTGGTCGTGGGTCACCAGGATGAAGGTGCCATTCAACTGCCGCTGCAGCTTCAATAGCTCGACTCGGGTCTCGGTCCGAAGCTGCGCATCCAGGTTGGACAGTGGCTCGTCCAGCAGGAACACCGCCGGCTTGCGCACGATGGCCCGGCCCAGCGCCACCCGTTGCTTCTGTCCCCCGGAAAGCTGGCTCGGATAGCGTTCCAACAGCTCTTCCAGTCCCAGAAGCCGGGCGGCGGCACCGACCCGTTCCCTGCTCTCGATGGTCGGCACGCCTCGCATCTTCAAGCCGAATTCCATGTTCTGCGCGACGCTCATGTGGGGGTAGAGGGCGTAGGATTGGAACACCATGGCCAGATTCCGTTTCTGGGGAGGGACGTCGTTGACGACCTCGCCGCCGATGAGAATCTCCCCCCGGTCCGGTTCCTCCAGTCCCGCAATGAGGCGCAGCGTCGTGGATTTGCCGCATCCGGAGGGCCCCAGGAGGACCGCGAACTGGCCGTGTTCCACTTGCAGCGTCAGGTCCGACACCGCAAGGACGTTTCCCGAGTAGGTCTTGGTAACCCTCTTCAGTCCGACGTCAGCCAAAAGTCGACTCCTCCTTCATCCCTTCACCCCCGACCTCAGGAATCCAGAGACCAGGTAACGCTGAAAAAACCCGAAGAGGAGGACGCTGGGAAGACTGACGATGGAGGACGCGGCCATCAGTTGGGCCCAGGTCGACTCGCCCAGGAACCGCCCGGTGAAGTAGGCGTGCACACCCACGGGGGCAGTATAGGCCGCGGCTTCGTCCATGATCACCAAGGCGAACAGGAAGTCGTTCCAGGACAGGATGAAGGCGTAGGCGCCTGCGGCCAGCAGGCCCGGGATCGACAGGGGGAGGACGATGTACCGGAGCACCTGAAGCAGGTCGGCTCCGTCAACGTAGCCAGCCTCCTCCAGATCGGGAGGAATGGACCGGTAGAAGTCCCGGAGGACCCAGGTGGCGAAGGGGATGGTGAAGGTGGCGTGAACCAGGATCAGGCCAGCGAAGGAGTTGTTCAGGCCCAGCTTCACCAGGATCAGGAACAGCGGCACCACGATGATGATCGACGGCACGGCATAGCTGATCATGCTGAACCACTGCAGGGCAGCCTTGCCGCGGAATTCGAGACGGCTCAGGGCGAAGGCCGCTGGCGCCGAGACCAGCAGCGACAACACGGTCGTCGAAGCCGCCACCAACAGGCTGTTCCCCACCCAGCTCAAGAGATCGGTCCGGCCCAGGGCCAGACGATAGCTGGAGAGATCCAGGCTCCGGGGCAGGGCTTCTCCCAGCTCCAGAGTCAGGAAATTCTGGGGGTCCCGGAAGGAGGAGAGCGCGATCCAGAGGAACGGGAAGAGGATCGCCAGAGTCATACTTAACGCCAGCAGAGCCAGCATGCGGGAGCGCTGCCGCCGCACAGGCGAGGCGACCGTAACGGGACGTCCCGCTCCCGAGCCCAGGACTTTCCGGGAAAGCGCGCCCATCAGGTTTTCCCTGACTCCCGGTCGAACGAGCTCCACCCAAGCGCAGCCAACGCCATCAGGCCGGCGGAAAAGATCGAGACGCCCACAACCGCCGCCCGGCCCGTGTCCAGAGCCTTGAATTCCTGGTAGTAGAGCAGCAACGGCAGGGTCGTAGTCTCACCCGCCGGCCCGCCGCCGGTCAGCAGGAAGGTGATGTCGAAGAGGGAAAAGTTGTAGATGCCCGAAAGCACCGCCGCCAAGGCGATGGAGGGCTTGAGATGAGGCAGGATCACATGAGTGAACTGAGCCATCCGGCCCGCGCCGTCCACCCGGGCCGCTTCCATCAGTTCGGGCGGGAGCGATTGGAGAGCGGACAGAATGATGACGAAGACCAACGGCAGGCCCTTCCAGGCGTGGGCAATGGTCACGCTGGGCAGCGCCAGCGCCGGAGAACCGAGAAACGCGACGGGAGCATCGAGCAGCCCGAGTCCGAGTCCCAACTGGTTGAAAAGCCCGTAATTGGTGTTGGCCAGCCACAGGAACGCGGCGGCCACGGCAATGGTGGGAACGGCCCAAGGCAGCATCAGAGCCGCCCGGCAAAAACCGCGGGCCGAGATCGCCTGGTTGAGCAGGATCGCCGCCGGAATGGCAATGGCGAGTTCCAGAAGAACCGAAAATACGCCGATGTAGAGGCTGTGCTTGAAGGCCTCAAAGAACGCGGGGTCCAGGACCCAGCGATAACCGGCCAGGGTCGGGCCCGAACCTGCATCGGGGGAGAGACTCCACCAGACCGCCGTGACGAAGGGGAGCACGACAACAAGCGAGAGCAGCAGAATGGCGGGAGCTGTCAGGACCACCCCGGCAATCTGCACGTAGACGCTGTGCTTCAAATCTACAGCCCGCATCCTGGATCCGAAAACTCAGGCAAGTGCTTTCCGCAGCACCGAGTCGGCCCATTCCAGGACCTCTTCGGGACTCTGGTCGAAGACCACCAGGCGGTCTCCGATCTGTTTCTCGATGTCGGTGGCGATCAGGACCCTGGAGTGCCGGGAAGGTCCGAAATACCCCGTGGAGACGATCCCGGTCTCCTGCGAGATTCTGCCCACTTCCAGGTACTCTCTCACCGCCGCGATCCGAGGGTGATTCAGGTACCGGTCGGTCCAGGCGTCCTCGAGCATGGGAACCCAACCCACGACGGTCCGGGTCAGAAACTCCTGGAAGTTTTCCGGCTCCAGGAGGAAACCGATCATGTCCTTCGCCAGTTCGGGTTGCCTCGACCGGGCCGGCAGCGCGAGCGCATTGAAGTCCAGGGAAGCCCCCTTGGCCCCGGGTTGGATGGGGTAGGCGAATGCCCCCTGACGGCTCAGGTCCTCGGGGCCGAAGTCGGCGGCAAAGCTGGTGGTCGTGAACATGTGGGCGACTCGGCCGTCCAGCATCAGCTCCCGGCTCTCCAGGTCGCCCTGGGCCATGGACCCGGGCGGGGAATATTTCCCCAGTTCCTTGTAGAAGGCCCAGGCCCTCAGGGTCTCGGGCCGGTCCAACGCAAGGTTGTCCCCGGCGTCGAAGAAGTAGGCGCCGTGGGTCCACATGGCCGTCTTGAGATTGAAGGTGTCGGCGATGTACTGGTTCGTCAACAGATAGCCGTAGCGGCCGGGCGGATCGTGCAGGGCGGCGACGTTCTCCAGCAGCTCCTCGTGCGTCTCGGGGGGATGGAGTCCCTTCGCGGCGTAGAGGTCCTTTCGGCAGTAGACGAAAAACGGAAAGCCGACGAAAGGAACGGAGTAATAGGTCCCGTCCACCCGGATTCCGTCCAGAACCTGCCGTGGATAGCGGTCCGGACCGATCCGCGACATGAGGTCGTTGAGGGGGCGGACCAGACCTTCGAGGCCGTAGGCGTAGAGGTTCTGATTGTAGGTCCAGAGGATGTCCGGGACGTTGGTCCCGGCGCGGTGCGCGGCCTTGAGCTTGACCGTGTCCTCATCGTAGGGGACCGTGAGCTGCTCCACCCGTAGCTGAGGATTGGCGGCCATGAAGGCCTCATGCCACCACCTCTCCGAGGCCAGCGCCGCGTCCCGGGTGTCCGGACTCCAGGTTCGGAGGGTGAGCCGGTCCGGGCCGCCGTCCGGAGCCCCGGCCGGCCCGCAACCGTCCACGAATGGCAACGCCGCCGTTCCCGCGATCATGGCCCCTCGTCTGAGCAGTTCGCGCCGTCCAATTCGCTGGCTGGACCTCATTCATCGTTCTCCGGAGCGGCGGGCCGGTTCTTGGTTCACCAGTATTGCAGATCGGAATTCCCCAAGCCGGGAAATGGGAGCGGGAGCCTACAGCCGCCGACCTCCCAGAATACGGTCGGCCTCCCAATGAAGTAGTTGGCAGCGGGCACGGGCAACAGCAACGCGGTCGTGCTCGCTTCTTCAGGCGGTATTTATTACGAATAGAAAATCTCGGACAATTTTTTCTGTTAATGGTAGATTTCCCTATTACCTTCCTTTTTTCTTTCCTCCGTTCTCCATGTAAACTGCTGACCAATGGTACCGTCCGCATTGTGGGGCGGCGTTCGTGAGCCCAATCCCTCCCCGTCCGGGCGACTCTGAAAGCAGGTGTTCGAAATGTTCGGTGACTCCGCCCATATCGTTTTCGGCATTGCCCTGATCTCTTTGGGCGCCTTCATTGACGGCGGGCTCGGGTTGGGCCTGAAATGGATCCGGGTCTGGAGATGGGAGCATCTCTGGATGGTCTACTCCGTCATTTCCTTCTGCTTCATGCCCTGGGTCCTGAGCTTCGTGACGGTCAACGACCTGATGGGAGTCCTGGCGGCGGCCTCCGGTCTCGACATCTTCCGCGTCTTCATCTTCGGTTTCGGTTTCGGATTCGGCGCTGTTTTTTTCGGCCTCGCTCTGAAAATGGCGGGCATGGGACTCAGTTACGCCATTGCCACCGGATTGGGGGCAGCGGTCGGATCCCTCGCCCCTCTGGTGCTGCTCCACCGGGAAGAGCTCTTCACCATGCAGGGACGGATCATCATCGCCGGCGTGCTGCTGGCCGTGGTGGGAGTCGTGTTCTGTTCCTGGGCCGGGCACCTCAAAGACAAGATGGCGGCTCCGGCGGAGGCCGGCTCGACCAGCGGGGAGGTCAAGCAGTGGCGGCTCGACATTCACGTGAAGTACGGCGTGATCGCCGCCGTTCTCTCGGGCCTCCTCAACCCCATGATCAATCTGAGTTTCGCCTACGGGGCGCCCCTGGCCGAACTGGCGGAGGAGCGAGGTACCCTCCCGTTTCTGGCCCTCAATGTCATCTGGGCCATCGGGATGACGGCCGGTTCCCTGGTCAACGCCGCCTACTGCGCCTACGTCATCACCAAAAAGAAGACCTGGGGTCTGTTCGTGCCGCCGTCACGGGACTACCTCATCGGTCTGGGCATGGGACTTCTGGGACCCATGGGACTGCTGCTCTACGGGGTGGGCACCTGGAAGATCGGCAACCTGGGTGAGGTGATCGGCTTCCCCATGCTCTCCTCGATGGGGATCCTGAGCGCCAATCTCTGGGGGGCGGTCAGCGGCGAGTGGGCCGGCAGCGGCAGAAAACCGCTGGGGATGATGGCCATTGCCGTCGCGGTCCTGGTCTCGGCGATGTTCGTCCTGGGATGGAGCGGCCACCTGGCCGCCGCCTGGGGCTAGATGCCGCCCGACGCCAGCTTCCGTTCCAGAAAGAGTTCCTCCACCTCGCTGATGGGGTGTTCCAGGATCTCCCGCCGGCACTGGTTCAGGACCGGGCAGCCGGCCAGTTGTTCCAGGTTCCAGTCGCGGACCAGCTCGCCGGCCTTGATGCGGTCCAGCATTTCCCGCATACGCTCCCGGACGTCATCCGTCACCACGTCGCCGGTCTTGGTCAGGGCCAGGTAGGTGGCGGTGGGCGATCCGAAGGCGACCGCCTGGCCGAATGGCATTCGGCAGATGGACTCCACAAGGAACTGAATCTCGTAGAAGGTTTCGCCGTAGGCCTTCTCAGCCGAAAAGCCAGCTTCCACCAAGACTTCGAAGGCGGTCAGGAGGTACTTGATCATACCGCTCAGGCCCGCGGTTTCGGCGAAGAGATTGACCGCCACCTCGTCGCCGAACGTGGTTTCGGTGGCGCCGAAGCGCAAGATACCGATTCCCATGGAGACGGCCAGGGCCAGATCGTGGGCATGACCCGTCACGTCCTGATAGACGCCGAAGTGACCGAAGACCCCCTGGCCCCGGGCATAGCGCTCGCGGACGATGGCGCCCACGCAGGTGGGAACGGACAGAATGACGTCCAGGAAGCCGGGCGGTGTGATGAGCCCGAAATGCACGGCGTATCCGCTGGCGAAGACCAGGGTGTGGTCGGGGGTCAGGTTCGGTTCGATATCGGCCTTGTAGACGGCAGGCTGCACCTCGTCGGGGATCAGCATCAGGACCACCCGGCCGCGCTGGACGGCTTCGGCGATGGAAACGACATCGAACCCGTCGCCGCGGGCCTGTTCCGCGAAGCGGTCTTCGACGTTGCCGATGATGACGTCGAGACCCTGATCCCTCATGTTCTGAGCCTGGGCGTGCCCCTGGCTGCCGTACCCAAGAACCGCGATCGGGCGGTCCTTGATCAGCCCGAGGTCTGCGTCCTCTTCGGTGTAGAAACGATCCCGTTTCAGCTTGCCTTTCGCTTCTGCCATTGTGCTAACCTTCCTGAACCGAATGAAATTGGGGAGTGCCGAGTCTCGGTCATTCACGACCCGCGTCCGAAACCTTGACCACATTAGACGCCCGCCGGTTGGGGATGTCAACGTGAGTACTGGCAGGCTGCAATGAAGATCGTCGGCTACGGCGACCGGCTCAGCGTCCAGCAGGGTGAGACGGTCCGGTTCATGGTCAGTTGCCGGACGCCCAGCTATCGGGCCGAGATCGTGCGCTTGATTCACGGCGACGACAACCCCAAAGGGCCGGGCGTCAAGTCTGAACCCGTGGCGGCTCCGCCGAACGGCCCGTACCCGGGCCGGGTCCAGCCACTTCATCGCGGATCGTATCTCGTCGTTCGCGATCCGTCGGCCCTGGACTTTACCGGCGGGTTCACGTTTCAGGCCTGGATCCGTCCCACGAGGCCGGACAAAGCGGGGCAGGGGATCCTGACCCAGTGGTCAGAATCGAAACAAGCTGGTTACGGCCTGTTCCTCGACGGGGAACGGGGTCTGAGCCTGTGGTTCGGCGACGGTGACGCCCGCGTAGAGAAGTTTCGGACCGAGACACCGTTGACGGCGTCGCAATGGTACTTCGTGGCGGCCACATGGGATGCCGCGGAAGGCAGCGTGCGCCTCTGGCAGGAGCCCCACCCCCGATGGCCGTTGGACCAGTCGGGAGCAATGGTGGTCGGCGCCACCGCGAAGGGCGGCATCGTTGCCCGATCCTTCCCGCTCCTGATGGGCGCCTGTTGGGACCAAGCCGACGGATCACGGGCTCAGGTGGCCGGACATTTCAACGGCAAGATCGACGGCCCCTGCCTCTATGGACGGGCCCTCGATCCCGCCGAAATCGAGAGGCTCAAAGGGGGAGCGGCTCCCAGTGACGTGGACGAGGCCTTGCTGGCGGCATGGGACTTCTCCCTCGGCCCATCCGGAAGAAGGGTCACCGACACGGGTCCTCACGGCCTGCACGGGCAGACCGTAAACCTGCCGGCAAGGGCCGTGACCGGCCACGACTGGACCGGCAACGAAGTCGACTTCAAGGCGGCACCCGGCGAGTACGGCGCCATCCACTTCCATGACGACGACCTGGAGGACGCCGGGTGGGAGGTAGACTTCGAGTTTGCGGTGCCGTCCGGCCTCCCCAGCGGGATCTACGCCGCCCGCTTAACGACCGGGGACGCCGAGGACCACATCCCCTTCTTCGTCCGCCCCCGAAAAGGCACCGCCACCGCCGACATCGCTTTCCTGGCGCCCACCTTCAGTTATCTCGCCTACGCCAACCAGAAGTTCAACAATCCGGAACGGATGGCAGTCAAGGGCCTGGAGCCCGGCTCGTCACGGCCCCAGGACCAGTTCATCGTCAACGAGCGGCTGCACAGCCTTTACGATCTGCATACCGACGGCAGTTGCGCCCACTACTCGTCGCGTCTCAAGCCCATCGTCAACATGAGGCCGGATCACCGCTTGCCCCCACTCTCGCTGGGCGCGGGATCTCCCCATCAGCTCAGCGGCGACCTGCACCTGGTGGACTGGCTGGAGGCCAAGTCGTACCGCTACGACGTGATCACCGACGAGGACCTGCATCACGAAGGGGTCGAGCTCCTCTCGCCATACCGGGTGGTTCTCACCGGCAGTCACCCCGAATACTGGACCCGGCGGATGATCACCGGCCTACAGGCGTACCAGGCCCGGGGCGGACGGTTCATGTACCTGGGTGGAAACGGCTTCTACTGGGTGACGACGGTCGATCCGGAACGGCCACACGTGATCGAAGTGAGGCGCTGGGGCGGCAGCAGAAGCTGCGAGGCCGAGCACGGGCAGTTCTACCACAGCACGACGGGCGAGCTGGGGGGTCTCTGGCGCTATCAGAATCGGGCGCCGCAGAAGCTGGTGGGTGTGGGGATGACGTCCCAGGGAATGGGATCGGGCCGTCCCTATCGGCGTCGGGCCGGCAGCTTCGATCCCCGGGCCGCGTTCATCTTCGAGGGGATCGGCGAGGACGACCTGGTCGGCGACTTCGAGTCGTTGTCTTTCCGGTACGGCGCCGCCGGCTTCGAGCTGGATCGATTCGACCTCGCCCTGGGAAGTCCGGCCCACGCTCTGGTGTTGGCCTCATCCTTCGGTCATTCCGAGGGATACGAATGTGTGGTGGAAGACCTTCACAATCTGAGCGGCCCTCTGTTCGGGGACAAGAGCCCATTGATCCGATCGGACATGGTCTACTTCGAAGGACTCCGGGGAGGAGCCGTCTTCTCGGTGGGATCGATCGCCTGGTGCGGCTGCCTTTCCCGAAACGGTTATGACAACACGGTGTCGCGCATCACCGGCAACGTGTTGCGCCGGTTCGCCTCCGGTCGGCCGCTGGGGCCGGGGGACCCTTAGGTATCAACGATCCCGCTGATGTCGATGAGGTGCATCTGTCGGCCCTGGCCGGCGTGAGGCGAATCGATGACGACTTTGCGGCCGCCGGGGCTGAAACGAGGATGGGTGTCCACTCGCCCCTCGCGAGTGTACTCCGGCGGCGAGTAGAACTGTCCCAGCGGGACCCGCCTGCGTGTGGCCACATGGTACAGGTACACGTGCTGCATCCTTTGCGCGTCCGGATAGGTGTCGTTCAGGATCCACTCGCCTCCCGGCAGGTAGGTGCAGTGCCCGTTCTCGGTCATGACCCCCTCTCCGACGGTCTCGACCGACCCGCCGGTGGCGTCTTCGAAAAGATAGAAACCCCACGGTCTCGATTCCGGGCGGGTCCAGGCGAGTATCGATTCCGGGTCCCTCCAGATGAAGTGCGAAGTCAGACCCGAGGCATCGACAACGCGGAGGTCCGAGCCGTCCTGGCCGGCGGTGAACATTCGCGTGGCGCCGATGAACTTGGGAAACCCCCAGCGGTGGAGAAAAATGAAACGGGTGCCGTCCGGACTGATCAACAGGTGGTTGAAGTAGCTCTTGGCTTTGGCCAATTCCACGCCCGGCATGGGAATGTTGACGACTTGATCGACGGAGATCAGCAACTCCTGGCGTCCGTTCCCCAGGTCGACCCGGAAGATACCCGATTCTTTGGGCGCGCCGACGTTGCGGTAGGGGTCCTCCAATCCGGGATACCCGTAGGCCGGGCGCATGTCGCTGACGCGGCGAAAGTCGGGTGTGACTCCCCAGCTCCCGTCAGGGCTGACCGTATAGACGGGGTGGGGAACGGTTCGCAGTTGGCGCGTCTCGATGTCCAGGATGCGGCACACGAAGCGGTCTCGCCGGCGATCGTTCCAGAGGACTTCGGTCATTGAGCCGGGCCGCCACTGGAGCATACAGCCCTGCTGCCAGCACCAGGCGCGGCTCTCTCCCAGTTCGATCCACTGGTCGCCGTCCTGCAGATCGACCATCCCGATCTTGATCACGTCGCCGGGCGTCGGCGAGCGGTGTTCGAAGTCGACTTCCATCCCCAGAACGAACCGGCCCGTGGGATCAAACTGCAGTTTGTCGTAGTATCCGAACTAGTGATGTTTGGGACCGCGCGTGATGGCTCGTACCGGCGGCAGTTTGCTTTGAGCACCGGTCGCTGTGCTTCGGGGCAACGCGTTTAGCGTCATCAGGGCGGGAGCGGTTGCCTTGAGCAGGTCGCGCCGCGTCAGTGCTGTTCTCGGCTTCGGCATCAGACGACTTTGGGAGCGGGAACATTCCTGTCCCCATCTTCCACCCCGACCCGGAATCGAAGACGGGAGTATCGGAACATCTTAAATTGATCCGGCAAACGGGTCCATACGCGTAAATTGTGAGAAGGGGACTGGAAAGTGTGAGAAGGGGACTGAGAAGGGGACAGTCTCGTTTTTTCGTGCTATTTTTTGCGTCGGTGACGGTGGCTAAACACGCACTGATCTGCAGTATCGGGAACCACTCATGACCACACTTTCAGGCAAACGGGCGGTAGTGACGGGCGGTTCCCGCGGGATCGGGTTTGCCGTGGCGCGGGCCCTGGTTCGCACAGGTGCGGGGGTGATGATCTGCGCCCGGAATGCCGCAGCCGTCGAAGCTGCCGTCGATTCTCTCAGGCGTAGCGGCGCGGGGCCGGTTCTGGGGCAGACCTGTGACGTTAGGGACCCGGAGCAGGTCCGGGCGCTCATCCAATCCTGTGTTTCCCGGCTGGGGCGGATCGACATTCTCATCAACAACGCCGCCGCCGTGCGCGCATTCAAGAACGTGGAGGAGATGACGGTGGAAGAGTGGCGAACCACCATCGGCACCAATCTGGACGGTGTCTTCTACGGTTGCCACTTCGCGGTCCCGGAGATGAAGAAGACCGGGGGCGGTTTCATCATCAACATCAGCAGCCTCGCCGGCAAGAACGCCTTCGCGGGAGGATCGGCCTATAACGCCTCCAAATTCGGATTGACGGGACTGAGCGAGGCCCTGATGGAGGAAGTCCGCCACGACGACATCCGCGTCGCCTACATCATGCCCGGCAGCGTCAACACCCGGTCGCGGTCATCTGGGGACGGGAGCGGAGACTCTTGGAAGATGGCTCCGGAGGACGTGGCGGAGGTGGTCGTCGGCACCCTGACCCAACACCCGCGGTGTCTGGTCAGCCGGGTCGAGATGCGGCCGTCGAAACCCAGGAAGAAGTGATTCCCGCCCGGTCCGGGAGCCGTTCGCCCAAACTTCGTGTCCCTCAGCCCAGGAAGGCCTTCAAGGCGCCGGTCTCCAGCGTGCGCGTCAGCCGGAAGACGCCGGCCGGACCGGCCGGATAGCCCATGTAGACGAAGACATGCTGGACGCCGCGGCCGGAATCGATGATGGAGGCTCCCGGATGGAGTCCGTCGATCCGGCCCAGGACGTCGCAACGTGCGAAAAGCGCACATTCGAAGCGCCACCGAGTGCTTCCTGAGAAGAAATCCTCCGGGTCGATGCTCCAGATGTTCAGGGACATCTTCCCCGGATAGGGACGGTCCGGTCCGCTGCCGGCCCGCGCCGGAACCACGGCCTCGATCCTTTCCGTGACCGGATTGAAATCGATATCGAGCGTATCCTGGCGTCCCCGCCTGCCTGCCACGCGGATGCCGGAATGCTTCGACTTCAGAGGATGCCAGCCGCTCTCCGACCAGAGTTGAGCGTAGGCCGAGGTGTCCGTCCGCGCGTTGTAGGAGGCGGGATCGTAGCTGCGGCAGACGATGGCGAGCCGGTTTTCGTGCAGCAGGGCGACCGGCTCGGCCGGACGGACGAAGGAGGGAAGGGATTGCTCGTCCTCGGCCCAGGTGCGTCCGCCGTCCCCGGAATAGCGGAAGTGGATCTTGTCGTCGATGCGGACACTTTCGCCGTCGGTGTCCGGTGGATGCGGCCCCTCATTGTACTGTTCGGTCACCAGGTTGGAGTGCCCCGCCACGACCAGTCCGTAGTCCGGGTGCTCGAACAGGCGCGGGCCGATGTAGAGCACCGAACCCGGAGTCGTGTCCTCCCTCATTGCCTCGGAGAAGTGGGCCCAGGTCCTGCCGCGGTCGTCGCTGCGAAAGACCCCATGGTCGCTCACCAGGACGATTCCGCCGTCGGCCGCGGTCCCGATGGCGTTCAGATGGATCTTGTAGCCGAGCGCCGGATCCTGGTCACGGGCGAACTTGTAACGGTGGGCCAGCGGGATGTGACCGCCCCGGTTGCGGTCTTCTCTCCTCATCACTTGGCGCAGGTCGAAGGGTTCGGTCCAGGTCTTGCCGGCATCCGTAGACCGCACCACCATGGTGTAGCTGTGCCGGTCGTCGGTGCGCTCCAGCCCTTTCCAATGTCCCGGAATCCGGCGGTGCACCACGATGAGCGTGTCGCCTGTCCGGGTGGCGACCGGCCAACCGAAATGGTTGTTGAGGGCGCCGGGGTCGGGAGGGAGGCTGACGGGAGCGAGCTCCATCAGTCCCCGCTCGCGGCATTCCTCCAGCCGGGCCGATTGCCGGGGCGACATGCAGAGCAGGTGCTCCACCATCGATTCGCCGGCGAGGGCCGTGCCGGCGCTCCGGATCGCGGAGCAACTCACCGTCCCTTGTGCGGCCAGCCGGAGAAAACGGCGCCGGGAAATCATGCGGGAACTCCTCTTGCGGACAATGACCGGTGGCCACGATAATGGCGCGCAACAAAACCCACTGCAAGGCCGGTCCGTGCATTCCAGCACGCGCTCTTCCGGGCGGAAAGGTTGAATCATGACGATCACGAGACTCTCGGACGATCAGGTGGACGGCTATCGGCGAGAAGGTTACCTGCTCCTGCCGGAGTTCTTCGGTGCGGAAGACATGGCGGCAGTCGATGGCGCGATTCGGGAAGTCTCGGAAGCGGCGCTGGCGAGCGGGGATTGGAGCGACGTCCTGGAGTTGGAGCCGGAGCTGCAGGACGGACGTCCGGTGCCGCGAAGGATCTATGAACCCCACGAACGGCACGAGACCTTTCGCCGCCTTGGATCCGACGCGCGCCTGCTGGATTGCCTGGAGCCGCTGATCGGCCCCAACATCGCGGCGCAATACAGCAAGATCAACATGAAACCGGCCCGTGTGGGATCGGTCGTCAAGTGGCACCAGGACATGGCCTACTTTCCCTCCACCAATGACGATCAGGTGGCGGTGTTGATCTACGTCGACGACGCCACGGAGGAGAACGGCTGCCTCCAGGTGCTGCCGCGGCACCACACCCACTTCTTCGACCATACGGGGGCCGACGGCCAGTTTGCGGGCATGGTCACCGAAGATCTCAGCGACGGCCGCTTCGGTCAGCCGGTTTCCTTGGCCGGTCCTTCCGGAAGCGTCATCCTCCTGCACTGCATCACCCCCCACGCCTCGCTTCCCAACCGGTCCGAGCACTCCCGCCGGACCCTGATCTACGGGTACCAGGCCACAGACTGCTATCCGATCTACTTCGGAGAGATGACGTCGTACGGGATGACCGGCCAGATTCTGCGCGGCAGGCCGTCCCGATTCGCCCGGTTCGGCGGGCCGCCGCCTCTGATTCCCCACTACGACGGCATGTGGAAATCGCTCTACCAACTGCAGGAGGAGGCAACGATCGAATGAGTCTGTCCCCATTCCGGCGCACGTATCCCTTTCGGACCCCCCGGACCCGAATCCGCCTCGGTTTGTCGACCACCCGGTCCGGGGAGTAGACTGGTGACAACCTTGCGAGAGATGGTGAATCGCCTGACCCGCCTCCTGCCCATCGGTCTGGTCTTCTTCGGTCCGGTGTCTTTTGCCTCTCCCTCAACCGGTCAGGACCCCAAGGCCGAGGAAAAGGTGGATCCCTTCGCCCAGTGGCTGAATCGGGACGTGGTCTACATCATCTCGCCGGAAGAGAAGGCCGTCTTCTCCAAGTTGACCGGCAACGAAGAGAAAGAGAGCTTCATCGAACAGTTCTGGCGCCGCCGCGACCCCGATCCCTCCAGCGCGTTCAACGAGTTCAAGACCGAGCACTACCGCCGCATCGCCTACGCCAACGAGCGGTATCACAGCGGCGGCATCCCGGGATGGAAATCGGATCGGGGCCGGATCTACATCGCCCTGGGGCCTCCCACCTCGGTGGATCGCTACGGCGCCGGACAAACCTATTACCGGGATATCGATGAGGGGGGCGGAACCACCGCGGTCTATCCCATGGAGAAGTGGTACTACAGCCACGTAGAGAACATCGGGAGCGGAATCGAGATCGAGTTCGTGGACAAGACCATGACCGGGGAGTACCGGATGGCTCTCAGGCCGGAGGAGAAGGATGCCCTCCTCTACATGGACGGGGCGGGCCTCACTCTGTTCGAGCGGATGGGCCTCGACACCCGGGCGGGCCGGATCCGCGCCATGGACCCGATGCGGTCGGTGGGCGGCGAGTTCGATGCGGTTCACAAGCATGCCGAGAATCCGTTCCTCCGCTTGGACCGGTTCTTCCGGCTCCAGCAGGCGCCCCGGATCCAGTTCCAGGACCTCAAGGCCGCGGTCACCACCAACATCACCTACGACGAGCTGCCGATCTTCGCCGCCAACTCCTATACCCGGCTGACCGCCGAATCGTTCATGGTTCCCATCACCGTCTTTCTGCCCCTGAACGAACTGGCCTATGAGCCTCCTTCCGCCGGCGCCGCGCCTCGGGCGACGGTGCATCTTTACGGTTCGGTGAAGAGCATGGGGGGCCGGATCGTCAGCGAGTTCGAAGAGACGATTTACGACGACCAACGGCTCTCGGCTACGGAGGTGAAGGGACGGAAATCCTTCCAGAAGGTCCTCCCGCTGCCCCCCGGCATCTACAAGCTCGATTTGATCGCCAGGGACCTGGGGAGCCAGAAGATCGGCCACCTGCAACAGCGGCTGAGGTTGCCGGTGTCGGTGCCCGAGGGGCTCTCCCTCTCGTCTCTGGTGCTCTCGGACACGATCGTTCCGGCCAAGGGGGAAACCCTGCCCAGCCCCTTCGTCACGGTTCTGGGTTGGAAGGTGTACCCGGCGCAGGGCCGTCGATTTCATACGGGGGATCGGCTGGGGGTCTACTTCGAGGTCTACAGCTTCGACGTCGACCAGAGCCGAGACCTGGCGGATCTCGACATTTCGGCGACCATCGTCAATTCCAGAGGAGAAGAGCTCATCGACGGGCCTGCCACGCATCTCTTTTCGCGCTTCAGCGACCGGGTGGCGGCCGCTCTGGTCTTCCCCCTGGAGGGCATCGAAAGCGGGGACTACACGCTTCTCCTGAAGGTCGAGGACAAGATCCAGCAGCGAAACGTCCGGGACAGGGTCCGGTTCAAGGTCGTTCCCGCCGACTCCTGACTCTTGCTTCGGGCGTCAAAGGAATCTTCAGACGGTTCGCCACGGAGGTTCGAATGACGACGGAGGAGAGAATCGGCCGTTTGAAGACGGACGGGTTCTGTGTGATCGAAGGGGTCATCCCCGACGACCAAGTTGACCAGGTCCGGCAAAGCGTGGTGGAGGCCCAGGCCCGGCGCCATGCGGAAGCCGAGGCCGAGTTGGCGGCGACGCGGGCCCGGGGTCACCGGGTCGGGGTCATGGGTGTCGCCAATCTCCGGCAGGTGATCAACGAGACCCAGGCCTTCGCCCCCTATCTGGCCGACCGCCGGATCCTGGACCTGGCGGAGGCCTTCTTCGGTCCGTGGGTCCGGATTTCCTGCACCGACTGTGTGATCAACAATCCGGGAAACGGGCGCGGCTATCTGCACGCGGACTGGCCCTACAATCGAACCAACGCCTCCCACGTTCGCGCCCCCTATCCCGACGTCATGATGCACATCTCGACGATTTGGATGCTTTCCCCCTTCAGCGCCGAGACGGGCGGCACGCTCGTGGTGCCCGGAAGTCACCGGACCTCTAGCAACCCGGCCGGCGGCGGAAACTCGGTCCCTGAAGACGAGCCCTACCCGACCGAGATGAACGTCTGCGGTCCCGCCGGGAGCGTGTTCGTCAGCGACAGCCGGCTCTGGCACGCCGTCGCCCCCAATCGGAGCCGGGAGCCCAGGGTCGCCATCCTGATTCGCTACGCTCCCTGGTGGCTCAACCTGAATCCCACCATGATCGGCACGCCCGAGCACACCGCCATGGTGGTGGAGACGGGCGGCAAGAACTACGAACTGCCACCGGTTCGAAAGAGCGTCTACGAATCGCTGCCGGAAGACGTGAAGCCGTTGTACCGGTTCTGGGTGAGATAGCGGTCGAGGCGGCGCCTCTCACCCGGGCAGATGCTCGGGCCAGCGGCCGGACCGGATCCGGCGGTGTTTGATGTCCGTCGAATCAAGCGTGTAGACCCAGGCGGGCTCGCGGATGCCGCCCGCGGTGGCGGCCACCAACACCCGCCGGTAGAGGCTGGGACCGTCCGGCCGGAAGCCTTCCAGCCGATCGATGGCCGGCAGTCGGGCTTCCGGGTCGTCGAAGGTGAATAGTTCGCCGTACACGATCCCCCACCCGTTTGCTGCTGCTCCTTGAACCGGTTTGGGGTCTCGCCGCATCCGGCAGGCGAGGAGCCCTTGCGTGGCCACATCGGCGAGGGGGTCGGCGGTGCCACCGGCCAGCACATCCTCGGCGGGCACCTCCAGAACCGGAAAACCGGGCCCGTCGTAGAGACGGCCGCGAACTTGCGCCTCCCGAAACTCCAGCGCCCCCCGGCAGAAGTGGTCGTGGTTTCCGTAGCCTCGCTTGAGGGTGCCGTAAACGAACAGTCTCAACATTTCGGCCCTTCCCAGGTTTCCCGGATTCTGTGGATTCCGTCGAGAATTGTCCATTAGTCACTGAAAAACTCCATGAATTCGGGCTCACGGACCTGTCGGGCGGGACGGCCTTGGTGCACCGGGACCGGTCCTGAACCGAAACTTTCTCCTGGTCTTGACAATGGTCCCCGGGCGCAACCAAAATGTCCGCAACTCTTTTTCAGGTTTCCAGTTTCTCTGATTTCCAGTTTTTTCTGGCTACCTGATCTTTCCGGGGAAACGCCTTCAATGCGTCCCCAATATGGCTCGCCTTTCTGGAGACACACCAATGACAAGGAAAACCTCGCAGCTCGTTCTGGCGGCGGCTCTCGTGCTGATGACTTCCGCCGGCGTCCTGGGTCAGCAGATTTCCGGCACCATCACCGGCAACGTGGCGGACACTTCCGGAGCGGTACTACCCGGAGCGGAGGTCACGGCCACGAATACGGCGACCGGAGTGGATTCGATCGCAGTGGTCAATGACCAGGGACTCTATCGAATCCCCAACCTTCCCCCCGGTATCTATGATCTGACGGCCGCTCTGCCCGGTTTCAAGACAACGGTGATCAGTGGCATCGAGGTCCGGGTGGACAGCGTTGTGAGACGGGATGTGGCCCTCGATGTGGGTGCCATCGCGGAACAGGTGACGGTGGAGGCGTCCCGAAACGTCGTCGAGTCGGAGGAGCCCTCACTGGGTGAGGTGGTAGGAGAGACGGAGATTCTCGAGCTGCCCTCGGGAGAGAAGAACTTCATGACCCTGGCCAGCATCACCCCCGGGGTGACCCCCGAACTCCCCACCGGCGAGTTCGGTTCCTCCTACGCGAACCGGAGCAACCTGCAGGTGGCCATTTCGGGACAGAGGCACGTATCGACCAACGTCCTCTTCGACGGCATTCCCAGCAAGGAGTTCTACATCGGACTCGTGGCCACGGTCCCCGCGGTGGAGACGCTGCAGGAGTTCAAGGTCCAGAAGGGGTACTTCGCCGGCAACTACGACAACGCCGCCGTCATCAACGTGGTGACCAAATCGGGCACCAACGAAATCCACGGCACGCTCTGGGAGGCGCATCAGAACGACAACACCAACGCCCGCAGCTTCTTCGACGTGGGCAGCCCCGAGACTCTGCGCAATCAGTACGGTTTCGAGGTGGGTGGCCCGATTCTCTCCGACCGGTTGTTCTGGTATGGAAGTTATGAGGGGATCCGGGGCCGGGAGTCCGGGACCGGGAGAGGGAGCGTTCCCAATGCCGGATGGCTGAACGGCGACTTCTCCGATCTCCTCCCCGGCACCCAATTGGTCGATCCCCTGACCGGAAACCCCTTCAACAACAACCAGATCCCGAGTTCTCGAATCGACGGTTTCGCTCAGACCTGGATGGAACGGGGATTCATTCCGGGTCCCACGCATCCGGGTGCGGCATTGAACTACATTGGCCCCACGCTGACTGTCGCGAACGAAAACAAAATGCTGGTGCGCTTCGACTACGCGCCCTCCGAAAACGACAAGTTCTTCGGCCGCTATTCCTACAGCCGTTCGGACCGGTTTGAGGATCGCATCATTCGGGAGGACTCGACTCGCCCGCTGCACGCGGACAACATGGTGGTCGATTGGGTTCACGTTTTCGGTCCCGCACTGACCCTCAATCTCAAGGGAGGTCTCAACCGCGTGGACTTCTCGGCTGCCGGCCGGTCCCAGGACACCGAGACCAATTGGGGTCAGGTGTTCGGCGTAAAAAACATCAATGTCGTTCCGGTGTGCAACCGAGTGCTCTCCCTGGGCATCGGCGGAGTCGGGGGCTTCGGGACCTGGAGCAACAACTGCGAAGAGCCGGTTCAAAAGGACCAGCACTACCTGGTCAATCTGAACTGGATCGAAGGAAGACACCAGGTCATGCTGGGTGCGGAGGTGCGAAGAAAGCGCCAGGATCTGGCCATCGTGAGCGGTCACGCCGGGCGTTTCACCTTCAACAACAGATTCAGCGGGCACAATTTCGCCGACTTCCTGCTCGGGTATCCCAGCGGTATCGATGGGGTCAACTACCAGAGCCCGGTCAAGAAGCACGCCTTCTGGTACAACGGCTTCATTCAGGACGACATCAAAGTGACCCAGAACTTCACTCTTTCGTTAGGAATGAGGTATCAGGTCTATCCTTGGGAATCCGATGAAGATCACCTCATCATGCTGTTCATTCAGGAGGGTGACGGAAGCACGATCCAGGCCTCGCCCGAAAGGCCGAGACTGGTGGACATCGACGCCAACGACTTCGCGCCGCGAATCGGCTTCGCCTGGACGCCGAACGGGCGTGACGATCTCGCCATCCGCAGCAGCTTCGGGGTCTTCTACGACGACGTGCCGGGCAACGACCGCGGCTGGGACTCCATCGGACCCAGCGTGGGCGTCGGCCAGAACTTCATCAGCGACCTCCTGACCCCCACCCTGCGCACCACGGGGCAGCTCCCGGACCCGCCGGCCATCGAGCCCACCTCCATCATGGGGCCCAACGTCTTCTTCATCATGAACAGTGAGACCAAGCGGCGGGACCCCTATCAGCAGGTCTGGACGCTGAGCCTCCAGAAGACCTGGGGTTCCGACCTGTTTACCGAGATCGCCTACGTCGGGTCCCACGGCATTCACATGTCCAAGCGCCGCAACCTGAACGTCCTTCACCAGGCTCAGCCGCCCGAATGCGGCGCCGAGTGCCGGATTTCCAAGCGGCGCTTCAAGAACTTCGCCTGGATCCTGACCGACCAGGGCGAAGGCCAAGCCTACTATCACGGGTTGGAGAGCAGCCTGCGCAAGCGGCTGAGCCACGGCTTAAGCTTCACCGCGGCCTATACATACTCCAAGTCGCTGGACTGGGATTCCTTCGACAACAAGGGAGCCCGGGCCTACGTGCCCGGCAAGCCGGACAAGGGACGCAGCACCTTCGACGTGCGCCAACGTTTCGTCACCAGTTTCATCTACGAGACCCCCAGAATGCAGAGCCTGAGTGCGGTGCCCCGGACCCTCTTCGGGGGTTGGCAGATCTCGGGGATCGGCAGCCTGCAGAGCGGATTCGGCTTTCATCCCACGACTTCGTTCGATCCTTCCAACACGGAGCAGATCGCCACCAACAAGCGGCCTGACCGCACCTGTGACGGAAACAGCGGGCGGGCCATCAACCAATGGTTCAGCACCAGATGTTTTCAGATGCCGGCGCTGGGCACATTCGGCAACAGCGGCGTCCACTTTCTGGACACCGATGGC
The DNA here is from genome assembly GCA_965116695.1 of Acidobacteriota bacterium. Classification (GTDB taxonomy): domain Bacteria; phylum Acidobacteriota; class UBA6911; order RPQK01; family JAJDTT01; genus JAJDTT01. The sequence goes on along the minus strand of OZ220706.1, from coordinate 2,538,785 downwards.
TACATCAACTTCGATTTCTCCCTGGCCAAAAACTTCTACATCCCTCAAATTAACGAGGAGGCCAAGTTCCAACTTCGGTTCGACTCCTTCAATTTCTTCAACAACGTGAACTTCGGCAAACCGGGAAGCCGGCTCGAACGAGCCAGTTTCGGCGTCGTATCGAGCGCCCTGCCAGGGCGGATCTTCCAATTTGGCTTGAGGTTTTCATTCTGAATGGTGCGGGTGAGGGGCCGATGCCCCTCACCCGCGCTTCCGACCAATTCCCATAAGAAGGACCGCCAGAGCTAAGGGATAGAGGCTTGTGAAAGACTTTGTTCCTTGCCGCAACCTCCGTCCCCGATCATCAGGCTGCGGGCCGATTCCGTATCCCGAGCGTCAGAACGATCACTGCCTGACCAGGACTGCCGGGCCATGTCGTCTTGCGTCCAGGATCGCGACGCTTCTCTTGGTCGTGCTTGGCGCCGGCTCCATCCTCCTGGGACAGGATCGGGCCCGGGCGCAGGAGCTTTATCGGAGCGCCGTCGCCCTGCTGGAGTCAGGGGACTATGCCGGAGCCGACGAGAAGATCGGTTCGCTTCTCGCCGACTTTCCCGACATTCCGCAAGCGCTGAACGTGGCCGGGATTGTCGCCGATTTACGCGGACAACCTGAACGGTCGATCGCTTACTTTGAGCGGGCCGTGGGCCTGCGCGACGATTTCATCGACGCCAGAAACAACCTGGCCCGCCTCTACGCCAAGACCGGTCGTCTCCAGGAGGCCCGGCGTCAGTTCGAGCGCGTGCTCGATTGGAATCCGGCCCATCTGCCGTCATTGCAGGGATGGGTCGAACTGCTCTATGAAACGGGCGACTACGAAGCGGCGCTGGAGAACGCCGTCCGGGCACTGGCTCAAGCGCCTGAGGACCCGGAACTGCTCCTGGCACTGGCCAAGACGCAGTTCAAGTTGGGGAGGGAGGCGGAGGCTGCGGCAACGACCAGACGGCTGCGCCGCTTGTTTGCCCTTGACGGCGAAGGACTTCATGCCTTGGGGCTGATGCTGTTGGACAGCGGCCGCTATGCCGATGCCGTCACGATTCTCCGTGAAGCCGGGGAACGCCAGGGGCGGGACCCGGAAATCGTCAACTCCATGGGCATCGGCTACGGTCTGGCGCGGAAGGTCAACCGGGCCATCTCCTCTTTCCAGGAGTCGATCCTGCTGCGCCCCCGGGAACCGCAAGGATACTTTCACCTGGCTCTCGCCTATGGAATGCAGGGCCGTTTCGGCGAGGCCGCGGCTGAGCTTCGCAAGGTGCTGGAATTGGACCCGATTTTCACCGACGCGGCTCACCACTTGGGCGTCAGCCTCTACAAGCAGGGGCTCGAGGCCGAGGCGAAGCCATTTTTCACACAGGTTCAGCAGCGGGAGCCGGACCGGGTGGAGACCCTCTACTACCAGGCCCTCATTCGTTTCCAGGAGGGCGACTACGCGAAAAGCCTGAGTCTCTTGAGCCGGGTGCTGACTTTGCAAGAGGATCACATTTCCGCACACTACAAGGCGGCGCAGGTCAACGCCAAGCTGGGACGCCGGACGGAGGCCCAAAGGCTGCACCGGGAGTTCAAGCGGCTGGAGTTGCAGCGGGAGCGTTCGCGGAAGGAAAGATTCCACATCTATGCAGGGGTCGGCGACGACTTCTCCGTCTTTGGAACGAAGTAGGACGATCGGGCTCCGGGCACGGATGGCCCTGCCGGCCCTGGCGCTTTGGACCTGGCTGCCGGCGGCGCCGGTCCAATTCACCGATATTACGGCGGAGGCCGGGATTCGATTCCGGCACTTCAACGGAGCCGCCGGCCATTTCTATTTTCCCGAGATCGCCGGACCGGGAGCCGCTTTTCTCGACTATGACCGGGACGGCGACCAGGACATCTTTCTGGTCAACGGATCGAGCCTGCCGGCTCCGAAACCCGCCACCGACCCCAACAGCCGGTTGTATCGAAACGACGGCCGTGGAACTTTCACCGAGGTCACACCCCGGTCCGGGATCGACCTCAGGGGGTTCTTCGGAATGGGGGCGGCAGCGGGAGACTATGACAACGACGGCGATCCGGACCTTTACGTTACCGGCTATCTGAGAAGTGTCCTGCTGGTCAACAACGGCGACGGCACCTTCCGGGACGGAACCGATGCGGCAGGAGTCCGGAATCCGGGGCACTGGGCCACCAGCGCCGGATTTTTCGACTTCGACCGGGACGGTCTCCTGGATCTCTTCGTCTGCAACTACGTCCTGTTCGACACCGCCGTGAATCCCCCCTGCTCCGGCGGCGGATTCCGGTCCTATTGTCATCCCAGCGCCTTTGAAGGCGACCCCAACGTCCTTTACCGCAACAACGGTGACGGGACCTTCTCCGACGTGAGCGGGGAGAGCGGTGTGGCGGGCGTGCGCGGCAAGTCGTTGGGGGTGGCCTTCGCCGACTATGATCGGGACGGTTGGATGGACGTGTTCGTGGCCAACGACACCGTCGCCGACTTCCTCTTCCGCAACCAGGGGGATGGCACATTCCAGGAGGTCGGTTTCCTGGCGGGCGTCGCCTACAACGAGGATGGCCACGCCCGAGCCGGAATGGGAGTGGACTTCGGCGACTACGACGGGGACGGCCGGCTGGACCTGATCGTCACCAATTTCACCTCCGAGGGAAACGCGCTCTTCCGCAATGCCGGGGATGGTTCGTTCGCCGAGGTGACCCGCCACACCGGGATCCGCAAGAACAGCTTCCTGAAGGTGGGGTTCGGCGTTCGCTTCTTCGATTACGACAACGACACCGACCTGGACGTGATGGCCGTGAACGGGCACGTGATTCCCCGCATTGCGGAGTACCGGGACGACACCAGCTTTCCCCAGGAAAAGCTCCTCTATGACAACCGGGAAGGGAAATTCCGGGAACGGTCGAAGGAGTCGGGAGACTGCTTTTCGGTCCGGGACGTGGGGCGGGGCGCCGCCTTCGCCGACATCGACAACGACGGCGACGTCGACGTACTGGTGACCAACAATGCCGGCGGGGTGCAACTGCTTCGGAACGACGGCGGCAATCGAAACAACTGGCTGCTCCTGAAACTGGTCGGTGCCAGGAGCAACCGGGACGGCATCGGAGCGCGTCTCACCGCCCGCATCGGCGGTCGGGTCGTCGTGACCCAGCTACAGCGGGCGGCCAGTTATCTGTCGAGCCAGGACCGGCGCGTGCACCTCGGGCTGGGGTCCTCCCCGATGGTGGACCGGCTGCTGATCGAGTGGCCCAGCGGCACGTCTCAGACGATGCGCGCCCTGCCGGCCAATCGTATTCTGACCATCAAGGAGACGGCCCTGGAAGGCCCGTGACGTCCCAATTCGAGGGAGGCTTGGATATGAGCACTGGCTGGAGACGCCGGGAATTTCTCAAGATGGCAATCGCGGCAAACGCGGGGATGCCTTTTTGCACGTCCGCGCCGCCTCCGCCGTCCCTGCGGGCCCGTCCCTTTTTCCGTAGGGAGGACCTCTTCGTCGCCGGCATGGACGGGGTCCGGGAATACCGGATTCCGGCTCTGGTGACCACGGCGAGGGGGACGCTGCTGGCCCTCTGTGATGCCCGCGTGGAGGAACCGGGGGATGCTCCCAACAACATCGACCTGGTCCTGAAACGCAGCGAGAATCAGGGGGAGACCTGGTCGCGGATGGCCGTGGTGGCCGATTTTCCGGGAAGACGGGCGGCCTGCGATCCCTGCATGCTGGTGGATGGGCCTGCGGGAATGGTCTGGGTGATCTACGATCATGTCTGGCCTGACCTCGAGTCTCTGAAGCAGGCGAATCAGGTTCTGCCCCAGGGGGTGCAGCCGGACGGAACGGGCCGGATCATCACTCTGCACGCCATCGTCAGCGTGGACGACGGAAGGACCTGGTCCCCACCGGTGGACATCACCCGCCAACTCACCCAAGAGGGCTGGGTGGCCGTTATGGCCGGTCCGGGAAGAGGGATCCGGACGAGACACGGCCGTCTCGTCGTCCCCTGCTATTCTCGCCGTGTGGACGGGTCCGGTCGCCAGGGCGATTACTCGTCGGTCGCCTACAGCGATGACCGGGGGGAGAGCTGGAAGCTGGGGTCGGCCGCCGGACCCGCCACCAATGAATGCCAGGTCGTCGAGTTGGCGAGCGGAGACCTGATGCTCAACATGCGGAGCTACCATGGAAGGGGATGCCGGGCCGTCGCCACGTCCGGCGACGGTGGCGAGTCCTGGTCGGAGCTGAGACACGACGCGGTGCTGGTCGAACCCCGGTGCCAAGCCAGCTTGATCGGATACGGCGCCGGGGCGGACGGTGGCGGCGGGGACCGGCTCCTGTTCTCGAATCCGGCCCACCGGGAGGAGCGGGTCAACATGACGGTCCGGCTGAGTCCCGACTCGGGGGAGACATGGACCCTCTCCCGAGTCATTCATCCCGGTCCGTCGGCCTATTCCTGCCTCACGGTGCTGGAGGACGGCAAAGTCGGCCTGCTGTACGAAAACGGATCCGAGAGCCCGTACGAGCGGATCAGCTTCGCCCGTTTCAATCTGGAGTGGCTGACCGCCGGGAATGTGCAGCCGGCGTAGATCCCGCCGGCCTGGGATAATCGTAGTCCGTCGCGACCGGCTGCTCCCGGCCTGCGTTTCGGACAGGAGGAAGGAACATGAGACTAGCGCTGATTCAGATGGAGAGCACCATCGGCGGACTCGACGAGAACATTGCCCGGGCCTCCCGCTTCATCGACGAAGCGGCGGCCGGAGGAGCCGAACTCCTGGTCCTTCCCGAGTTCTGGAGCACCGGGTACTTCCCCCTGGCGGTGGATTACCGTTTCTACGACCTGGCTGACAGCGAGTCCGGGAAGGCCACGACAGCGGTCCGGGACAAGGCGCGGCAGTACGGAGTGCACATCGCGTCCACTATCTATGAGCGCCAGAGTCCCGGCCTCTTCTACAACACCTCCATGATGGTGAGTCCCGTGGGCGAAATCGTCAGCAAGTACCGGAAAGTCCACGTCCCGGCCCGGAGAGGGCTGGAAAAACTCTTCTACCGGGGCGGTTCCAAGTTTCCGGTGGCTCCGGTCGGCGAGTGGCGCGTCGGCACCATGCTCTGCTACGACACTTTGCTGCCCGAACCGGCCCGCTGCCTGGCTCTGAACGGGGCTGAACTTATCTTGGCGCCCTTCGGGGCGTCGACCACCGAGGGGGGGATCTGGGAGCACATGATCATCACCCGGGCTTTCGAAAACGGTGCCTACGTGGCTGCCTGCAATGCGGTCGGGGAACTGCATCTTCCCGATGGCGACTCCTTTGTCCTGGGCGGCAAGAGCATCATCGTGGATCCGGAAGGGGGGATCGTAGCCGAGGCGCCGGCGTCCGGAGAGATGGTCGTCTATGGAGAAATCGGGCTGGACCAAGTGAACGAGGTCCGCAACCGTTACTTCATGTTCCGGGATCGCCGGCCTGACGCGTATCGAGTCATCACCGCCGACACGGAAGACATCCCGGGATAGGAGGGGCACCCCGGAAGGGGATTTGGGGGGATGCTTCGGCGACCCTTGGCATCAGCGGTCAGTCGCTCTGCCCGACTCGAAGCAGATCGAGCTTCCCGCTTTCCCGGAGGCGGTAGTGCCGGTCGGCGCCGACGTCCCGAAACCTCTGCACCTCGCCGCTGGGCCATCTCACCATCAGCAACCGGGCGCGTTCGGCCGCAGCCAGGCCGAAATGGACCCGCAGGTCGTTGCTGGCCTGGTAGCTGGAGCCCCCGGACACCTCCCGCATCTGCCTCCCGGTTTCGGTCTCCAGGGTCACCCGGGCCCCGATGGCGCTCCGGTTCGAGCGAACGCCTTCCAAGTCCAGAATCAGCCAGTGGCGGGCGCCCGGCGATCCGTCATTTCTCAGGAGCGAGGGGGAGCCGTCCAGGTTGTTGATCCCGATGTCGAGATCTCCGTCGTTGTCGAAGTCGGCAAAGGCCGACCCGCGACTCGACCGGGGGCGGTCTTGTCCGCCCTGGACCGCTCCCTTGATCTCCCGAAACCTGCCGTTTCCGAGATTCAGGAAGAATTGGTTTCGCTCCAGGTAGGTCGAACCGATTTCGTACTGGTCGATCTGGGGGTAGATGTGGCCGTTGGAGACGAACAGGTCCTCCCACCCGTCGTTGTTGAGGTCGGCGAAACCCGTTCCCCAGGCCAGGAAGGGCCAGGTCGCCGTACCCAGGTCCGCGGCGTAGGTGACGTCGCGAAAGTAACCGTTCCCCAGGTTGCGGTACAGGGTGTTGTAGTCGTCGGAGAAGTTGGTCACGTAGAGATCGAAGTGCCCGTCCCGATCGTAGTCTCCGGTGGCGACTCCCATCCCGGCCTGCTCCTTGCCGTCTTCGTCGTAGGCGACGGAGGAGAGGAGCCCGTTCTCTTGGAAGGTCCCGTCCCCGTTATTCAGGAACAGATAGTTTCCCATGGAGTCGTTGGCGACGTAGAGGTCAAGATCTCCGTCGTTGTCCGAATCGAACCAGAGGACGCCCAGTCCGAACGCGGGCCGGACCGCCACCCCTGCCCTGACGGTCGTGTCGGTGAAGGTTCCGTCGCCGTTGTTGCGGTAGAGAACGTCGCCGTCCGGGGTCAGTCCCTGCGGGCCACAGGCGACCTGAATGCCCCGGTATCCGCAGTTGGGAGCCGGGGGCCGGTGGTGGTCGAATCTGACGTAGTTGGCGAGGTACAGGTCCAGCCGGCCGTCCCCGTCGTAGTCGGCAAAGGCGGCGCTGGAAGCCCATCGCGGGTCGTCCGTGCCCGAGCTTGAGGCGACGTCCGTGAACGTGCCGTCGCCGTTGTTGCGATAAAGGGCATTGGGGCCGTAGTTGCAAACATAGAGGTCCGGCCACCCGTCGTTGTCGAAATCGGCCACGGCCGCTCCCATTCCCCAGTGGTCGCCTCCGACACGAGCTTGAGCCGTGACGTCGGAAAAGGTGCCGTCGCGGTTGTTGCGGAAGAGCGCGTTGGAAACGGTCCGCTTACCGGTGAGCAATTCCTCCCAGCGTCCACCGTTGACCAGGTAGAGATCGGGCCAACCGTCCCGGTCGAAGTCGATCCAGGCGATCCCGCCGCCGTCGACTTCCAGCAGGTATTCCTTCTCAGGGTTTCCGCTGATGTGGCGGAACTCCAGTCCCGCCGTCTCGGCCACGTCGGTGAACCGGATCGTGGTCAGGGAGAGCACCAGCCAAAGGCTTAACATATTCGTATCGAACTCCAGCCCGCGCCGCGGGGAAGGAATCGAATCGGCTCGAGTCGCCGTTTGCTTTCATCGGTTCAGGTCCGGGCAATGGCCCTCGCGGAACGAGAAGGGGTCGGCCGACGCCGAATCCGCCGATCTCAGCCGTTCGACCCGCTCCAAGGTCCCGCGCGCCAGATCGAGTTGTCCCGCATCCCTGTAGAGTTGGGCCAGCAGGTAATTCGGAGCGATGAACGACGGACACAGATCAATGCTTATTCGCACGGCCGCCAAGGCGTCTTTGGCACCACCGAGATTCCGGTGAGCCTTGGCCAGAAGGAAGTAGACACGGTGTTTCAGGGACGCTTCGAGCCCCGGTTCCGCCCGCAGCAAATGCCGCTTTGCCATTTCCGTCTCCCCCTTCTGGAGCAGGATTTCGGCCAGCTCGAGCCGGGCTCTGGAGTGGTCGGGATAGAGGGAGATTTCTTTTCTGAAGGCGTTCTCCGCTTTTTGAGGATCGGACAGGTTGGAGTGGAGCATGCCCATCTGAAAGTTGAGCCAGGGCCGGGTTGGCTCCCCGGCGGCGACGGTGGAATACTCATTGAGCGCCATCTCGCTGAAGTTCAGATTGTTGTAACTGCGCGCCAGGGACATCCTCGCTTCGACGTTGCCGGGTCTGATCTCCAGGACGCGTTCCAGTGCTTCGATGGCGTCTTCCATGAGTCGCCTGGCCCTGGGATCGAAGGGGTGCAGGCCCGAAGCCTCCTGGCGATCAAGCAGGAATTGAGCCAGATTGTAGTGAAAATCGGGCTGTTGGGGCTGGAGCTCCACCGCTTTGCGAAGATGCCTCTCCGCCTCCTCGTTCCTTCCCAAGGCAGCCAGCACCATGCCGTAGAGTTCCTGGTAGACGGCATTCGAGCGGTTCTGCTCGATGGCCCGGCGGGCCAACACCGAGGCCTCCTGAAAACGGCCTTGTTGGAACTTCTCCAATATCTGATGGTCGAGTCCGGGCTGGGAGAGAACGAGGCTGGAGGTGATGGAGACGGCCAGAATCCACCAGCCTCGGGTTCCGGGTCGGCGATGAAGAGGGGGAAAGGAATGTCCCATCTCCCAACGGGGCCGAGGCTGTCTTGAAGTTGACGGAGTTCCTTTTCTCAGAAGCCGACCTCATTCAGCAGTTCTCCGTACTCCGCGACGAGGAGATCCACCGTTTCCGCCACGGGAGGCGCGGGAATGTCGTAGGTTCGGACCGCCGCCTCCACCGACATGCCTCCCTGTGCCACCGTCTCGGCCGTGGGCATGTAGGCCAGAACCCCGTTGCAGTACCCTCCGAACATGGTGTGCTTCGCTTTGGACCGTTTCTTGACCCCCAACCCGATTTCCACGAAGGGCTCTCCCGGCTGTGCCAACAGTACGAAATCGTCCAGCCGAAAGGCCACGATGTCGAACGACAACGAGTCTTCCCGGACGCCTGCCTTGACCTTGTCCACGACGCCCTTGGCCCAGACCTCAACGAGTTGCGCGGGACAGACCTCGGTCAAATCCGCGCCCGTCTCCACCAGCTTCCGCACATTGGCGGCGGCTTCGGCGTACTGGTACTCCGCCTGGTCCAGGGAGGGCAGAGGCTGCAAGGGCAGGGAAACCTGACGGCTGGCGGCTTTCAGGACCTTGTGGGTGGGACCGTCCCTGAACTCCTTATGGTAGAGGGCGATCCGTGAGAGTGAGAGGCCGCGTTCCCGGATTTCCTCGTTGGGCCGCGTTTCGATGCCGTAGAAGGCTTGCAGCGCGGCGGCCCCCACAATTCCCCCGGTGCGTTCCTTTTCACCCCAATCACTCTGCAGAAACGAATAGCACGCTTGGTTTCCGGCGGCTCCGGTGAGGTAGAGGCACTTGGCTCCGGTCGCCTTTTCCACGATCCGGCGGACAACGCCGGGAAAATCCTGGCTCAGGAGGTAAGTCTCGTAGCCCATGACCACCGGGTGGGCGGCGTAGCTGGCGACGACCGCGATGGGATTGCCGTCCAGATCATCCACACGCAGAACGTCGACGCTATGGTCGGTGGTCCCGTCGGGATTCCGGCCGACCACGATGAGACCGTCTTCGGGCGCCCGTTCCTCCCGGTTCACGGCCACCGGGGCATGCCCGCTTCCTGCCGCCGCACGCGCGGGTCGGCGGTCGCCGTCCGCAAGAGCTGCCAATCCGGCGAGGCGGTTCACAAGGTCCTCGATATAGGCGTCGAGGGCCTGAATCTCTGCCGGGTCTCCGGCGACGTGATGCACGCCTCCCAGGATGCCCCGCGCGGTACAGGGGCCGTTGTGGGTGTGGGTGCAGCCCAGCGCCACGCGACTGGGAGATATCCCCACGCGGCCGGCAATGGCCTTGCGGATCTCCGCGGCCAGCGGCATGTCGAAGCCGATCAGGTCGCAGTCGATGACAATAATCTTGGTTCGCTCGTCGGCCAGAACCAACGCGGTGGCCAGGAGTGGCGACTCGACCCCCACGGAAGGATCCACTCGTCGCATGGCCCCCTCCATCCGGAAGCCCACGGGCGGCGTGATGTCGATGCGTGCAACCCCTGCCGTCAGATGCAGGTCGCTCATATTGTTTCCCTCCTCGTGTCTCGGACCTCAATCCACGATGCGAAAGATCGATGCAAGACCGATAACCCTTTCAGGTTCCTCTGACGGGGAGAATACTCAGCATTCCGCCGTCCACGTCCAGGACGACTCCGGTCAAAAAGGCTGATTTCTCGGACAGAAAGAACAGGATTGCATTGACGATGTCTGCCGTGGTCGGATTGCGCTGCAACGGGATCTCCGCCGCCGTTGCAGCCAGGATGTCTTCCGGAGCCTGTCCGCTGAGATCGATTTTTCTCTGAAGAACGAATTGACCCATCCCGGTAGTGGAGACTCCGACCGGGCTCACGCAGTTGACCGTCACTCCATCGGCGGCGAGCTCGGCCGCCAGGGATTTCGTCAATCCCACCACGCCGAACTTGGCTGCGCAGTAGGGAACGATCTGCGGGCAACCGATTCTGGCGGCATCCGATCCTAGGTTGACGATGCGTCCGCGTCCGCTCCGGCGCAACAGAGGGGCGGCCGCCTGGCTGCAGAGAAAGGCGCCCTTCAGGTCCACGTCGATGACGTGATTCCATTCTTCCTCCGATATCTCGTCCAGGGGGGTCATGTGGATGACGCCTGCCGAGTTGATGAGTGCATCGAGACCTCCGAAACGTGTCCGGCAAGCCTCGACTGCGGCTCTTGCAGACTGTCTCGATGTAACGTCCAGGCCGATCGGGAGCAGATGTGGATGGTTCAGGGCCCGTGATGCGCGCTCCAGTTCCCGGGAGTCGACGTCGCCGATGCCCACTTGGTGGCCGCGGTCTAACAACGCGCGGGCGGTCGCGAGTCCGAAGCCATTGGCTCCGCCGGTGACCAGAACGCGGCGCGGGTTCGACCGGCTGTCCCACATGTCATCGACTCCGGAATCGGCCAGCGAGCCAAGACATGATAGGTCGGAGCGAACCACGGAGTAAAGGCGGGTAAACGAGTCCCTCCGTGAGGCGCCGCGGCCATTGACAGTAATGAAGAGGATGGCGTAACCTAAGTGGCATATGTCCTAGGCCAATGTCCGGGTGTCCGGGTGTCAAAATACCGTGTGCCGTGGTCAGGTAAATCATCGGCGTCCCCACGAAAGCCGGGTTAAATCTTCCTTTTCATACGCCAATCGCTCGCCGAGGGAAGGGTCATATTCCGTCTCAGGAAGGCGATTGGCGCCAGTGTTCCTTCCGGGCCTGCTCTTAGGCCTCTTGGGCGTTGCCCAGGCGGGTTCGCCGGGCAAGGTGGACATCAGTCCGGAAGCGCGTGAGTTCTTTGAGCGCAATATCCGTCCGGCTCTGTCCGACAACTGTTTCATATGCCACAGTGCCGACTTGGCGCAGGGAGAACTGCGGCTCGATTCTCCGGACGGATGGGAGAAGGGCGGCAAGTCGGGACCGGCCGTCATCCCGGGTGATCCCGACGCGAGCCTTCTGATACGAGCCATCCGTCACCAGGGGCCCGGCTTGCCCATGCCCCTGGGCGGCGAAAAACTGTCTGCTGAGTTGATCGACGTCTTCGAAAGATGGGTGCGCCTGGGGGCGGCTGCTCCGAGAGACGCCGACGGGCCGGAAGCCGTTTCGGCGGAAGAGTCCCATACGGATTGGGAGCAGGTCTACCAGGACCGCAGCCGCTGGTGGTCACTCCAGCCGGTTTCGGAACCCGCGGTTCCACAGGTCCAACGGGAGAAGTGGTCGGATCAGCCTGTCGATCACTTTCTCCTGGCCAAGCTGGAGGCGAACGGCCTGACTCCGGCTCCCCGCGCCGATCGGCGCACCCTGTTGAGACGGGTGAGCTATCTGTTGACCGGACTCCCCCCAACGCCGGACGAAGTCGACGCCTTCCTCGGGGAGCCCGACTATGAAGCCGCCTACACCCGAGAGTTGGACCGTCTGTTGGACTCGTCCCATTTTGGCGAGGAGTGGGCGCGGCATTGGATGGACGTGATCCGTTACAGCGATACCTATGGCTATGAAACGGATGCCGAAATCAAGGGTTCGTGGCGTTATCGGAACTATCTGATCCGCGCCCTGAATGCGGACATTCCCTTCGACCAGTTGGTACGCGAGCACATTGCCGGTGACCTCCTCTCGGAGCCGCGAGTCGACACCACCAGGCAGATCAACGAATCCATGATCGGACCCACCTGGTTCCAGATGGGTGAGAACCGGCACGGCGACAGCCTGATGTTCAACGGCATCCACCAGGAGATGCTGGACAACAAGGTCGACACCTTCTCGAAGGCGTTCCAGGCAACCACGGTCGCGTGCGCACGCTGCCACGATCACAAGTATGACGCCATCGCCCAGCAGGACTATTACGCTCTGGGGGGCGTCTTCATGAGTTCGCGCTGGGTGACCCACACCTTGGACCTCCCGGAACGCAACCGCAAGGTCCTGAAGGAATTGGCGGCATTGAAGATGAAACTCCGCGAGCCGCTTGCGGACTGGTGGCTGGAGGAGGCACGGAAGATCCCCCGGTACATGTTGGCGGCGCAGGCCGTCGTGGAGGGTCGGATGGATGCGCCAGAGGCGGCGCAGGATCTGGATCGAGATCGCCTCTCCGTCTGGGAAAAGGCCCTCAGTCCCAGGCCTTTCGAGGGGCAAACCACCAAAGAGGACGAGGAAGAGGCAGCCGCGCGGGCTGAGCGCACCACCATGTCCAGCCCTCTCTTTCCCTGGTTGGAAATCCAGGAATCCCTGATCGAGGGCGATCAACTGGAAGTGGCCTGGCGGATGCTCGCCGGGGAGTATTCGCAAGCTCGCCGGGAACGAATCGAGAATAACGCCAGGGACTTTTCCCTTGCCGCCGACTTCAGCCGCAAAGACCTTCCCGAGGGATGGTCGGTGGACGGGGTCGGAGTACGCCACGGGTGGGTCGATAACGGCGATTTCACAGTCGCGCTCAAGGGTTCCGGTGCAGTGGGAATGCTCCTGCCTTCCGGACTGTTTACACACGCGCTCTCGCCCCGTCTCAACGGGGCGGTCCGGACTCCGTTTCTGAATCATTCCGGCCGGTCATACGTCAGTATGGAGGTGGTCGGCGGCGACTACAGTGCGCAACGGCTGATCGTGGACAATTCGTTCCGGACCGAACGGCAGACGTACCTGAAGTATCATCGTCCCAACTGGATCCGCCATTCGACCGTGGCGGAGCACAGAACCAATCGTTCGCCGAGTCCCGACGAGACCGCGGAGACTCAAATCTACGTCGAGTTGGCGACCAAGGCGTCGAACCCCAACTTCCCCCCGAGAGTGGGACTTGGACCCGACATCTCGGCGGCCGAGGCCCGGGATGCCCGGAGCTGGTTCGGAGTGACCCGGGTGTTCCTGCACGACAAGGAGGAATCGCCCGCCGACGAGTTGCACCGGTTCAGTTCATTCTTCGGCGGTGATGCGCCCGTCGACCTTTCGCGGCTCGCCGCCCGCTACGGTGAGTGGATCGCAGCTTCAGTGAAGGATTGGGGCGAGGGTCGTGCGGACGAAGAGGATGTCCTCTTGATCAACTGGCTGCTGGAGGCTGGACTGCTGCCGAACAATCTGCTGCCCGGCAATATGCTTGCCCGCAAAGAGATCTGGGACTTGGTCGCCGCTTACCGCGAGGCCGAGGCGAGGCTGGTCGACCCGCTGACGGTGCTGAGCATGGCCGACCTGGATCCGGGCCGCGATTACCGCCTCAACGTCCGTGGCGTCTATACGGATTATGGCGGGCGGGTGCCGCGCGGGCATATCCGGGTGCTCTCGGGCCGGTCCAACGGTTCAGAGCCCAATGGCAGCGGGCGCCTGGAACTGGCCGAGCTGATCGCGAGTTCCGAGAATCCCCTCACGGCCCGCGTCTTTGTGAATCGGGTCTGGCATTGGGTCTTCGGTTCCGGAATCGTCCGGACCCCGGATGACTTCGGTCATCTCGGCGACCGGCCCTCTCATCCCGAGTTATTGGACTATCTCGCCGGCCGCTTCGTCCAGGAGGGCTGGTCGGTGAAGAAGCTGGTCAGGATGCTGGTGTTGACGGAGACGTTTCAACAATCGAATCAGGCCAGCGCCCGGGCTCGTGAGGTGGACCCCTCCAATCGGCTGCTGCACCATTATCCGCTTCGCCGCCTGGATGCCGAGTCCATCCGGGACGCCATGCTTGCCGTCTCCGGACGTCTCGATCCTCAGCTCCTGGGCGGATTCGTGGATCCCTACCGGCCCAAGAGCAAGGTGGTCAAGGCGGATCAGACCTATTTCTCGGGGCCTTTGGACGGGAACGGACGGCGTTCCATTTACCTCAGAAACACGATCATGGAGCCGTACAAGTTCCTGGAGACGTTCAACAAGCCCATTCCCAAGATGCCCACCGGCCAGCGTGACGTCACGAATGTGCCCAATCAGGCCCTGACCATGCTCAACGATCCCTTCGTTGCAGGGCAAGCCGAGTTCTGGGCCCGCCGGTTGATCGCCAAATCGCACGACTCGCTTGAGCAGCGGCTGACCGACATGTTCCAACATGCCCTGGGACGGGAGCCGGAGGCGGGCGAGTTGACGACATGGACCCAGGCGGTACATGATCTCAATGCTCTTCACCAGAGCCAATCAGACGGCAGTCCGTCCTCCGAGGACCTCCTGCAGTCGGTGGCGGTCTGGAAAGACACGGCCCACGCCATCTTCAATACGACGGAGTTCATCTATGTACGCTAAAGGATGGAACGAATACCCACCCATCAGCCGCCGTGAATTGCTGCGCAAGACCTCCACTGGCTTCGGAGCCCTCGCCTTGTCGGCGCTGTTGGCCGAAGAGTACGGCTTGGCAGCGCCGTTGATCGACGGCAAGACCCATTTCCCCGCCAAAGCGAAGAACGTCATCTTCTGCTTCATGGACGGGGGGCCCAGCCACGTCGACCTGTTCGACTACAAGCCCATGCTGAATCAACGGCAGGGCGAAGAGATCGGCAAGTCGGCGGTTTCGGAAAAGTCGCAATCGACGGCCGACCGGGTCTGGTTGGGAACCCCCTGGGAGTTCAAGCGGCGCGGCAAGAGCGGCATCTGGGTCAGTGAACTATTCCCCCATATCACCAAGGTGGTGGACGAGATCTGTCTGGTCCGCTCCATGGTCGGTGAGGTTCCCCTCCATGGCCAGCAGAATCTGCTGATGCACACCGGACGCCTCACGGGGCGGTCTCCGAGCTTTGGATCGTGGGTCTCCTATGGGCTCGGCAGCGAGCGGGACAACCTGCCGAACTATGTCCTGCTGGACAATGGACTTAGAGTTCCCAACGGCGGTTGGGAGAACTTCAGCAATTCTTTCCTGCCCGCTTCGCATGCGCCCAACGTGCTGAGGGCGCGCAACCCGGTGATGGAAAACATCATGCCGGCGGATCACCCGGCCGTGCAGCGGCGGAAGCTCGACCTGCTCCGGGAGCAGAGCATGAGGTTCGCCGCCACCACGGGAGACAGCACCATCGAGGCGGTGATCAAGAACTATGAAACGGCGTTCCACCTGCAGACGGCGATGCCGGAACTGGCCGACGTGAGCGGCGAGTCCGAGGCCACGCGCAAGATGTACGGGCTCGACAGCACCAACGAATACAAGAAGTTCTACAGTCTGCAGTGTCTCCGTGCGCGGCGCCTGGTGGAGAAGGGCGTTCGTTTCGTGGAGGTGGCCTGTCCCCTGACCCATGCCAACAACTCGCCCTGGGATCAGCACTCCAACCTGAAGAAGTACCACGAGGAGAACTCCATGATCACCGATCAGGGCGTCGCAGCCCTGATCCAGGATTTGAAGCAGCGGGGGCTGCTCGATTCCACCATCGTGCTCTGGGGCGGCGAGATGGGCCGGACTCCCCATACCCCCAAGATCAAGGAGGGAATGGGCCGCGACCATCACGTGAACGGTTACTCGATCTTCCTGGCCGGAGGCGGCTTCAAGCCCGGTTTCACCTATGGGACAACCGACGAATTCGGAAACTCAGTCGTCGCAAAGCCCACTTCGATCCACTCCGTCCACGCCACGATCCTCCATCAACTCGGACTGGATCACGACAAGCTGACCTTCCGGTTCGGCGGACGGGATATGAGCCTCACCGACGTGCACGGCGAGATCCTCAAGGATCTCCTGGTTTAGGGACCGGTCGTCGTCCGCGGGAATTCAGGCCAGGGACCGCAGCAGATTTCGCATCTTCACGGTTTCGGTGAAGACGTCTGCCTGGTCCAGGTCCATCCAACCCTCCATGTGCTCGTATTCCAGGGACAGGAATCCCGTGTAGTTCGCCGAGGCGAGCCTGCCGATGATTCCGGTGAAGTCCAACGTTCCTTCATTCCATCGAGCCTGCAGTTTGCGAGGGGCGGCCTGTCTGAGGTGGACGTGGGACGTGTAAGGGACGAGGGGGTCCACTTGCTCCTGAGTGTAGCCCTGACAGATGAAGTGGCCGTAGTCCAAGGTCAATTTCAATTCCGGGTAGGAATGCACGAAGGTCAGAGTGTCCAAAGGCGACTCCAGAATCGACTCGACATGGGCTTCGAATGTGGTGGTGACTCCCTCGTCCCGGGACGTGGCGGACATGTGGATCAGTTCTTCCGCCGCGACTGCCAGGGCGTTCTCCCGCGTCCATCCCTCCTGCACGATTCCCGGGAGCACCGTGACGGAAGGAATCCGGCTAGCCCCGCAAAATTCGATCACGGACCGGTAATCTTCCCGATTCCGTTTCCTGACGCCTGCGTCCTTGTGGTTGATGGCTCGTTCCTGAAAGTTGGCGGCGAAGTTGTAGTTGAGGTTGGAGACGGGTACGCGCAGGTCCAGGATCTTCCGCGCCAGTTCTCGGGGCCGGCAGAGGATCTGCTCGCTGGCCAGCATCGGCGAATCGGGATTTCCCGGCACGGCGATCAGGTCCACGGCGCCGATCCCCAATGCACCGTAAATCCGAACCGCCTCGGGCAAGGTGGCGCCGACGAAGGACCAGGCGGAGCCGCTTACGGGCATGGTCCCGGCGACGGTCAGTCCCCCCGTCCGGGACCGCGCCTGGGCCAGCAGAGGGGAAGGTGGCTCCGGTCGCATGCTTCCTCGCATCATTCCTTGATCTGTAGAGTGAACGCGACACGCTCCATGTCGACT
This sequence comes from Acidobacteriota bacterium, assembly GCA_965116695.1. GTDB lineage: Bacteria > Acidobacteriota > UBA6911 > RPQK01 > JAJDTT01 > JAJDTT01. The sequence continues at coordinate 2,521,895 of OZ220706.1, read as the reverse complement.
CCTGTCCGGTTTGGGTCAGGGCAGTGAATCCCGCACCATGGCGACTCCGGCCACCAGCGCTTCCAGCTTGGCGTAGGCCACGCCGCGCGGCAGGAACCACATGCCGCAGTCCGGCGCAGCGCGCAGCCTGTCCGCCGGAAGGACTTCCAGCGCCTCCTGGAGGCGCCGGGCGATGTATTCCGGTGTCTCCACCTCCCGCGAACCCAGATTGAGCAGTCCCAGGATGACTTCCTTGTCGCCGCAATGGTACAGAAGGTCCGGGCCATGTCCGGGCTGTTCATATTCCAAGCTGATCTGTTGAGCGCGGGAAGCCGCTATCGCCTCCAGCGCCTGCGCGTAGCGGGGATTGACCTGCTTTTTCCCGATCATTGCGTAGCCGTAGCAGATGTGGACGGCGGTAGTGCAACGGATTCCTTCCAGGGCCGCGTCCAGGGCGCTGGTCCCCCAGCGGCAAGCCTGGTCGGACCGGAAGTGAAAATCCGGTTCGTCCAGTTGGATGACGTCGGCGCCCTCATCGTCCAGCGCGCGTAGTTCCCGGTTGATGACGGAAGCGAGGTCCATTCCCAGAGCCTCCTCGTCCGGGTAGTACTCGTTGACCAGACGGGAGGCGGCCGTCAAGGGGCCGATGACGGTCATCTTCACGGGACGTGACGTGTGTCGTTTGAGAAAACGCAGGTCTTCGAGGGCCATCGGGCCCGGCCATCCCACCTTGTCCACGACCCGGGGTGCATAGGCTTGGCCCAGACGCCCCTTCAGTGCCGGATCGACCTGGACGAAGCTCATGTCCCGGTCCTCCATCGACCACCGGCCCAGCCGGGTTGAATCGAGGCCGCGGAAACGAAGGAAATAGGAATCGAAACGATGCCGCCGCTCCTCCCCGTCGGTGATCACGTCCAGTCCGGCGCGCTCCTGATCGGCGATGGCGAGGCGGGTCGCGTCATCCTGGGCGTCTTCGAGCACCTCCGGCTCCGGTCTCCAAAAGGTGTCGTCACCGTAGGGGGTCGTGACCCGGTGGTGACGAATGAGCCAGCCGGGCTTGCTGTAGCTTCCCACGAGTTGGGTCAGCAGAGAACCCTTCATGCGGTTCATTCTCGGGTTCGGCGGTCCTGAAGACAAGGAGGCCCCGGGACGGTCGAACCCGCGTCGGGGCGACCCTTGTGTGTGGTCGCCCTCCCCGGGCCGTCGATCGATGCGGTAAAGAAAGAGGGTGCCCACAAGGCGAGCCCCTACTTTTGACACGAATCGAAAGAAGCAATATACTTCCGCCGTTATGTTCAACAGAGGGCTCCACCGGTAGCGTCGCAAGTTATTGTTGAGAGTCCGAGCTAGTTTCATCCCTGCGAGAGACTCCCTTAGGAATCACCGATCGGATCGTGTACCCAAAGAGAATCGGGCCCGGCTCCTCTCTGTTTGCAGTTGGCGCCTCAGGGTGGATGGCTACATTTCATGCAATTAGGAGGAGAAAATGAGGAAGAACATCTATGTCGGGGGCCTGCCCTACGCAGTCGACGATGACCAGTTGGAGGAGGTATTCTCCGAGTTCGGCGAGGTGCAGTCCGCCCGCGTCATCACTGACAGAATGACCGGCCAGTCCCGTGGATTCGGTTTCGTCGAGATGGAGGAGGAGGACGCCACGAAGGCCATCAGCGCCTTGAACGGCAGTCAGTTGGGCGGCAGGACCCTGACGGTCAACGAGGCGAGGCCTCGGGAGCGCCGGTCTGGCGGATACGGCGGCGGCCGCGGCGGATACGGCGGCGGCGGCGGCGGCGGTGGTTACGGAAAAGGCGGTCGAGGCCGCTGGTAGATTTCGACAGAGGGGCGTCATCCCGGCTGTTCCCTGGCCGCCGGCCAATGATCGGTGACCCGGGCCGCCGGAATGGCGCCTCCCCCCGCAAAGCAAACCTTTCTGCAAGCAGGTCGGGTTAGCTCAGTATTTCCCCGATCACCCGGCCCCCCACGTCGGTCAGGCGGAAGTCCCGCCCTCCATAGCGATAGGTGAGCTTCGTGTGGTCCAGCCCCAGCAGGTGCAGGACCGTGGCGTGCAGGTCGTGTGGGTGGACCCGGTCTTCCACCGCCTTGAAGCCGAAGTCGTCGGTGGCGCCGTAGGTCATGCCTCCCCGGACGCCGGCTCCGGCCAGGAGCGTGGTGTAGCCGTGGACGTTGTGGTCCCGGCCATAGCCGTACTTCACCAGGCCACTGTTCTGAATCATCGGGGTTCGCCCGAACTCGCTCCCCACGATGAGGAGCGTCTCTTCGAACAGGCCCCGAGCCTTCAGGTCCCGGATCAGGGCGGCAATGGCCCGGTCCGCGTCCGCCGCCAGGATCCGGTGGTCCAGGATGTCGTCGTGGCTGTCCCAGGGTTGGGACTTGCCGTAGAAGACCTGGACCATGCGCACGCCGTGTTCGACGAGGCGTAGCGCCATCAGGCAGCCGCGGGCAAAGTCGGTGTCGCCATACCTGGAGCGCGTCGACGGTTCCTCCCGCGTGACGTCCAGCGCCAACGGCGCCTCCATCTGCATCCGGAAAGCCACCTCCATGGCCTGGATTCCCGATTCCAGTTGCGGTTGATGTCCGACCCGGTCCAGGTAGCGCCGATTGAGCCGGTCCAGGAGGGCCAGTTGGCGCCGCTGCTGATTCGGGGTGAAGGCGGAATTGCGGACGTTGCGGACCAGTTTCTCAGGGTCGAACTCGTTATTCGGAACGTAGGTCCCCTGATATGAGTTGGGCAGGAATGCCGAGGACCAGAGTTGGGGGCCGCCCACCGGATACCCGGGGCAGAGCACCACGAAAGCGGGCAGGTTCTCGTTTTCCGAGCCCAGTCCGTAGGTGATCCACGAGCCCATGGAGGGGTGTCCGGCCAGCTGGTGGCCGCAGTTCATGAGGTACAGCGACGGCACGTGATTGCCATTGTCCGAATACATGGACCGGATCACGCAGAAGTCGTCGATGAGTCCCCCGATCCGGGGGAAGATCTCCGACACCGGGATGCCGCTCTCGCCCCGCCGCCGGAATCGGAACGGGGACTTCATCAGATTTCCGGTCGCGCTGTCGGTCCGGATCTTGGGGCCCGGCATGGGTTTTCCGTCGTGCCGGTCCAGTTCCGGTTTGGGATCGAAGCTGTCCACCTGGGAGAGGCCGCCGTTGAGGAAGAGGAAGATCACCTGTTTGGCGCGGGCCGGGAAATGTGGGGTCCCCACCGGGGCGGGCCCGCTCCGGGAGGCTGCGCCCAGGGAGCCGGACAACCCCACCGCGCCGAAGCCGGCGCCCATCATCGACAGCAGCTCGCGTCGGTTCATGGAACCAGTATAGGTTCGTGCGTCGATTTCCGCCATGGATGTCCTCGTCGCGGCGAATAGCGGTGGGCGCCGCGCTAACGCTCGGCGCTCTTCCCGCGGTCGATGCCCACCACCGCCATCCCGGGCTGGGTCCGGAGATAGACGCAGATGGGGTGGGACCCTCCGTTCGCCGGGTCGGAAACGGGTCGAATGCGCACCTTCAGGAATTCCGGTCTGGCCGGAGGCAGCGGGATGGAGGAGCCGGCGGACGATCCGGCAGGGCCCAGGGATTCACTCTGCTGGGTCCCGTTGTCGAATGAGAACCATTCGTAGAGGTAGGTTGGGCTCTGGTTCGGAGCCTCCCTCAGGGACAGATCCGAGAACTCCAGGATCAGGTCGCCGTCTCGATTCCGGACCCGAAACTCGTCCAGAGGATTGATCCCGGCCAGGTAGTGCCGAACGATCTTCCGGCGCCGCTCCAGGAGCGTCCGGACCAGGTACTCCTCCGACTCGGCGTCGACCAGTTGCCCCGTCCGCACCACGGCCCGAATCGATTCCCGGTTCAGCCGCATCAGGATGCGGACGGCCCAGAAGGCGTCCTCCGGGAGCATCCGTTCGAAGGCCGGGTTGGGGTACTCCGGTTTCCAATGCTGGGGCTGGAAGTAATCCGCTTCGAAACGGCCGACGCCGGGATGATCGGGGTACTTCACATCTCTCCAGGGCCGGTCCCAGAGGCCCAGAGTCAGTCCCGCCTTCAGGATGGGAGGCCACTCCACCAGGTACTCGTTTCCGGCGCGGCGGCTCTGTCTTTCCACGCTGCCGCTTCCCAGGCAGGAGCCGAAATCCAGGAGGTGGTGTTTCACATACCCCTGATCGCCCCGGGGAAGGTACATGTCCAGCGTGTTGATGCTTCGGGAATCGTCGTGATTCAACCAGGCCGCGAAGATCCGCAAGGCTCGCAGCTCTCTCCGGTTCTCGTGCCGGAAGATGTCGTTGGCGTCGTCGCTCCGGGTTCCGAAGTATTCGAACGGGCCCAGGGGACGGCCCGGCAGAAGTCGGCTCGCCAGCACCTGGATCTTCCCGCCGGGCAGTCTGGGAACCAGGCGGAGGATCCGGTCCACATCCGCCTGCATCATGACCCGCTTCTTGCCCCGTCCCTCCCGCAGCGTGGACTCGGACATCACCTGCAGCTTCGCCGGTGAGATCCGGACCAGGTGGTTTTCCGGAACGTGGTAGCCGAAGGCGTGGAAGAACCGGGTGCTGATGGCCTCCGCCGAGGTGGCCAATTGAGGATGTTCCAACGGGTCGAACTTGATGAAATAGGTTTCTCCCCGGCTGTCGCGGATGGTGAAACCGGGAGTGATTCCCTCCGTTTTTCCGGACACGATCCGCCAGGGCCGGGAGACGTCGGGCGCCTGCCGGTCGGGTCCTCGCGCCAGCTCGGCCGGACTCATGGGCCGGCTTCCCAGCCGATTGTGAAACCAACTGGAATCGGGAACCTCTCCCAGCGTGTTCACGTTCTGCGCCGGGACGACGGCCTCTCCCTTGGCCGGGCGGTTGGAGAACGAGTTCTTCAGCAGGTCGGCGACTTGGCTGAGGGAGCGCGGCTGGGGCATGGGAATGGGAAGATTGTCGTCATCGGCCCGGATCGGATCGTCCGGAAGAAACCGCTGCCCGTGGACCGGGGGAAGGTCGGCCGCCAAACAGCCCAGAAGCAGTACCAAAGGTGTGATCCGTGGATGGGTCAATTTCGAACCTCCCGCTAGAACGCCGGCCCCACACTGACGCGGACCCGCGCGCCCTCCCGGCCCCGCGCCAGATCCACCCGGAAGAGGACGCGGTCCCGGCTCTTGATTCGAAACCCGAATCCCACGCTTTTCCGTAACCCCGTCCAGTTGAAGTCGGATCGGTCCCGATACACCTTGCCCGCGTCGTAGAAGAGGGCCAGCTCCAACGCGGGCGCCGCCTCCCAGCGGTACTCGGCCGAGAGGTAGATCAGATTCCGATCCCGGAAACGCTGATCCCTGAAGGATCTCAGCACATGCGCCCCCCCCAGCGTGGGCTGGTAATAGAAGGGCACCCGGCTTCCGCTCTCGGGCTGGGTCGTGGAGGTCAGGAAACGCAGAGCCAGTACCCGCTGACGGGAGCCCAACGGCAGGTATTGACGTCCCTGCAGCGCGAATCCCGAGAAGTGGTAGTCGGCCCCGCCCAATTGGGCGTGGCGGGACCAGGACAGGTCCAACACGCTTCCCGAGTGGGTGTTTTCCTGCCGGTCCCGAAAGTCCAGGGAGAGAGTGGCTCGGGTCCGAAAGAAACCGGGTTGGTGGGCGAGGCCGGGAGTCGTGACATCGTCGAAGACACTTGCGATGGGAGCGGCGCCGGGATCGGTTCCGGGCCCGGTGTTCACCTGAAGCACTCCAACATCCAACTCTCCCAGAAACCACGCGCCGGCCCGGTAACGGACGGTTTTCCCATAGAACACCTCCTCCAGGCGGTAGTCGCTGCGGTCTCCCTCCCTGGAGTCGGCGCCGGGTCCGAAATAATTCTGCCTGGGAAAGTTGCGGTACCGGACCCGGCCGAAGACGCTGAGCCGGTCCGCCGACTTGCGCGGCTCGGCCCGCTGGCGGAATCCGTGGTCTTCCGGGTCGAGTTCGTAACCGGGGCCGAAGTCCCGGAGCCGGCCGAACTGCAGGTCGACCAGTTGGTATCCGCGGATGGAATAGCCGCCCGTCAGGGCCACGCCGAGGCGAGTGCGCCCCAACTTCGGCTGCCGGTACCGTGCGCCGAAGGCGACGGCCGACCGGGGTCCCAGGACTCCCACCACCGGATTGAGTCCCGGCGACCCGCTAGCGCCAGGCGCGGCGAATCCTCTCTTTTCCACCCAGAGAAGAGCCTTTTCCAATCTGCCGGCACGAGGCGGAGCGACCCGGGATCGCTTCTCGATCCGCTTCTGCTTCCAGCGTCCGGCCCGGGTGTCCTGCGGGGAAGCGGACTTCGTCCCTGAGGGTTCTTTCCCGGCGCCGGAACCGCCGGATTCCGCGCCTCCGGCAGCAACGGCCGGAAGAGCGATCAGAAGGTAGGCGGAGCAGAGGAGTCGAAAGCCGGGCACGAAGCGGCATTCTATCGCAGGCTCCCGCTTGGGGGGGAACGGCCCGGTTCGGATCCACCCAACAATGGGAGACTTGGGGGCGACACTTGTGGCCGCCCTCTTCCCGGCGGCGTTAACCCGTCGAAACGAAGAGGGCACCCACAAGGGGTGCCCCTACAATCCTGATTCTCCCGAACCCGCAGAAAATGGGGAATGTCCTGTGGCGGCGGGCTTGACCCGGCCCGTCTTCTCGGTTACGTTGATCGCGCGTCGGTGCTCCGGTCATGCCGGAGCGGCGAGAGGGAACCCGGTGAGAGTCCGGGGCTGCCCCGCAGCGGTAAACGGGAACGACCGCCGTCATAGCACTGGCTCCAAGGAGTTGGGAAGCGACGGCCAGTAGGACCGGCGAGAGCCGAATGCCCGTGAGTCCGAAGACCTGCCGGCGTCATTTCCATTGACCTGGGCCTTCGAGGGAAGGATCGGGGTCGCGCCGGCGAGCCTGCTTTCCTCTTCCTCGTTGAATCTCCGGGTCGTGGTCGAGGGACCATGAACGGCGCAAAACCGCATCGAAAACCGGGGACGGAAGACACCCTGCTGCTGAACACGGACGGCGACGCCATCGCCATGTGCTTCAGCGGGGGAAAGGACAGTTCGCTCGCCCTGTGGGAAATCCGCCGCGCGCGGACGTATGTGGTCCGGACCCTTTTGACCACGGTCAACGCAGAATACGACCGGGTCAGCATGCACGGCGTTCGCCGTGATCTGCTCCGGGAACAGGCGGACGCCATCGGGATTCCGATGACGGAAGTCCCGGTTCCTCGAGTCTGCACCAACGCCGTCTACGAGCGGGAGATGGGGGCGGCGTTCGCGCGGCTGCAGGCGGCCGGTATACGGCGCGTCGCCTTTGGCGACATCTTCCTGGAAGATCTGCGGACCTACCGGGAAGAGCAGTTGGCTGCCTCGAAGCTCGAAGGATTCTTTCCGCTCTGGAAGCAGGACACTCGGAGTTTGGCCCGCCGGTTCATCCGGAGTGGATTCAAAGCGGTCCTGGTCTGCGTGGATTTGAAGGTCCTGGATTCGACCTATGCCGGCCGCCGCTTCGACGAGGTCCTGTTGTCCGATCTCCCGCCGGGCGTCGACCCGTGCGGCGAGAACGGAGAGTTTCACACTTTCGTGTATGACGGACCGATCTTCCGCCGGTCCGTGCGTGTGTCTTTGGGCGAAGTCGTCCAACGGGACTCCTTCGCTTACTGCGACCTGCTTTCCGCATCGCCGCCCCGGCGATCGACCCCACTGTCCCCCAACCAAGGAGGAGATGAATGAAACCTCGGCTTTCCCTGATCCTGGCGCTGCTGGCGTTGGGCATCGCCGCGCGCCTGGCTCCCTATGCGCTGTCCCATTTCGGACTCTCCATCGATCCCGGCAATACGGCCTACCCGTGGAATTTCTCCCCGATCCTTCCCGTCTGCATCTTCGGCGGGGCCTTCTACGGTCGAAAAATCATGGTCTACGCCATCCCGTTTGCCACGTACCTGGCCGGCGACCTGGGCATCTGGGCGCTGACCGGCCGGGTCGACTGGGCGTTCTATTCGTTTCAGCCGGTGGTCTACCTGTCGGTCGCCCTGGTGGCCACCACGGGGTTCGCCTTGAAGCGTCGACGGTCCTGGGGCCGGGTGGCGGCCGCAGGGTTGATCTCGTCCGTGGGGTTTTTCCTGGTGACCAATTTCGGCCTCTGGGCGTTCAGCGGCGGCACGCTCTATCCGCAGACGCTGGCGGGACTCGCGGACTGCTACGTCCGGGGAATCCCCTACTTTCGAAACACGCTGATCAGCATGGCCGTCTTCCTGCCCCTGCTGTTCAGCCGCGTGGCCCTGAAACCGCCGGTGCCGGCTCAGGCATTCCGGTTCGGCGGCGGCTCATAACAGGTCGCCATGTCTCACCGGGTCGTCTCCCTCATCGCCAGCGCGACGGAGATCGTCTGCGCGCTCGGCTTCGAGCGCGAGCTCGTCGGCCGGTCCCACGAATGCGACTATCCCGCCTTCGTGTCCCGGCTTCCGGAGTGCTCGAGTTCCAAGGTGGTCGTGGGGGCCGCCAGCCGGGCCATCGACGTTCAGGTCCGAACCATCGTCTCCGAAGGCCTGTCCGTCTACCGCGTCAATCCCGATCTTCTGAATCGCCTGGCGCCGACCGTCATCGTCACGCAGACGCAGTGCGAGGTCTGCGCCGTCAGTCTGAGGGACGTGGAGGAGGCGGTGTGCGAACTCGTGACTTCGCAGCCTGCCATCGTCTCGCTGGAACCCATGTCCCTGGCCGACGTTTGGGAAGACATCCGCAAGGTGGCGTCGGCGCTTGGAGACCCGGGACGCGGCAACGATCTCGTAACCGGTCTCACGGATCGGCTCCAGCAGATTCGTACCCGGACGGAGCCGGTGCGGTCCCGTCCTTCCATTGCGTGCATCGAGTGGATCGATCCTCTCATGAGCGCGGCCAACTGGATGCCCGAACTCGTCGAATGCGCCGGCGGCCGGAACCTCTTCGGTGAGCCGGGGAAACACTCCGGCTATTTCGACTTCGACCGGCTTGCGGCCGCCGACCCCGACGTCATCGCCGTCTTGCCGTGCGGCTTCGATATCGAACGCACCTGCCGCGAGATGCCGCCGCTGGCGACCCATCCGGGATGGCCGGAACTGGCGGCGGTCCGGAACGGACGGGTATTCGTTACGGACGGGAACCAATACTTCAACCGGCCCGGACCGCGCGTCGTGGAATCCGCCGAGATCCTGGCGGAGATCCTGCATCCGGAACTCTTTGATTTCGGGCACCGCGGGACCGGGTGGATTTGCTGGAAAGAATAGCAGTGGCATCCCTTGTGGGTGCCCTCTTTGACTCTGACGACGTTCGCTATGTTGACAGGAATCGCAATCACACCCTATCGTGATTGCTGCTGTCGTTTCCTAACCCGTCGTGGTTGGGTGAACGGGAAGACCGGTGAAAGTCCGGCGCTGCCCTCGCAACTGTGAGCAGCCATGGAACCCACATTGGGCCACTGTCCCGGCAAGGGGATGGGAAGGCGTGAGGTTTCCGCTGCAAGCCAGGAGACCGGCCCGATCATGACCTCTAGACGTCTCCGACGGGGAGACAAGGAGGTGCCCATGAATCCCGCTCCATCCTGAACTTCTCCGGTTCGTTCCGCCGGTGGCTTTCCCGCAGCGCACGCACCGATCCTGCGAGTCCGGCAGCGCTCGGGAGTCACACCCCCGGCATTTCTGTTCGATTTTGAGTCCAGCCCGGAACGGCTCCGGCATGCGGCCGGCGCGCTCCGGCCTCTTCAGGGCGGCAGCCGTTGCTGTCCGGCGTTTCGGGCTGAGGTGAGGGAAATGCGATGTATCGAGATATTTTGAAAGTGAAGTTGGACCGGTTCCTCAGGTCCGCATATGTTTTTTGTTTCGTCAGCCTGGTGACGGGATTCATAGCGGCTGAAAAAAAAGTCACCCCGGTGCCCCTGCCCACGACGGAGCAGGTCACGGTGTCGGCAAGCCGCTATCGCGAGAAGATGGTCCGTGTCCCGGCGAATGTGTCCGTGATCACCGAAGAGGACATTGCCGCGTCGACAGCCATCGATATACCAAGTCTGCTCCGGACCCTGGCCAACGTCCAGGTCATCGACATCACTGGAAACCGCGAGCATTATTCGGTCGATCTCCGGGGTATCGGCGAGACTGCCGCCAGCAATACGCTGGTGCTGGTGGATGGGAGGCGAGTGAACCTGCCCTCGGTGGATTGGATCCAGATTCCCCTGGAAAGGGTGAGGCGGATCGAGGTCACCCGGGGCGGACGAGGGAGCGTTCTCTACGGAGACAATGCCGGAGCCGGCGTGATCAACATTATCACCCGGGCAGAAGGACCGAAGCGCCTTGAACTGGAAATGTCGGGCGGGAGTTATGGGAGCCTGCGGCCCAGCGGTCAGGTCAGCGGCACCTGGGGTGACGTTTCCTACGGCGCTGCGGGAAGCTATTTTCAGTCCGACAATTACCGGGACAACAGCGAAACGCAGGGAGGAGACGTGGGCGGCCGCCTGGGCTTTTCCCTGGGGGACCGGGGGAGGTTGGATGTGAGCGGCGGTTTCCACAGGGACGACGTCGGACTTCCCGGAGCCATCCGCGAGAGCCAGTTCCATGCAGGAACCGCACGGACGGACACCTTGAATCCGGACGACTTCGCCGACACTGACGACACCTATGTCCTACTCCAGCCGACGATCAACGTATTGAGCCAGAGCTCACTGACCCTGGATTTCTCGGCCAGAAGGCGGAATTCATCGTTCTTCAGCCGCTTTTCCGGCGGGACCTTCGAGGGAATGACTCAGAACCACGTCCTGACCGTTTCGCCGCGGCTGCTGGTGCAAGAAAGCCTCGGCGGCCTCTCCAACAACCTGACCATCGGTTACGACTGGATCCAGGCATCCGAGGACATTGCCAATACATCCGATTTCGGAGGTGTTGCATCAAGCAACACCTTTGAGCTCGAAAAGGCGAACCAGGGTTTCTATATCCACGACGAGATTTATCCTTTGGAGAGCGTGGCCCTGTCGGCCGGTTATCGCCACGACCGGGTCACCTACCGGTTCGCACCCAGTACTCCCGGCCAGACCAGCTACGACCAGAACGTCTTCACCGCGGGAATCAACTATCGTCTCGATACCGAGACCTTTGCCTACGCCAGCTATTCCGAAAGTTTCCGGTATCCGGTCCTGAACGAGATCTTCAATTTCTTCACCAACACCATCGACAGCCGGATCACACCCCAGACTGCAGGTGGTGTGGAGACGGGTTTGCGCCACTACTTCGCCGGCACCTTCTTTGGGGAGTTGAACTTCTTTCAGATCGATCTGGACCGGGAGATTTTCTACAATCCCGTCGGCGGCGCCTTCGGATTCGGCGCCAACGAGAATTTCGAGGGGCGCACGCGAAGGCGCGGCATGGAATTTTCCTCCGGCATCAGCCGCGGAAACGCCACCTTGAGAGGCAACTACAGCGTCGTCCAGACGAGGGTCAGGGACGGCCAGTACACGGGCCGGCAGGTGCCGGGTGTGGCGGCGCACAAGATGGCGGCCGAGCTCTTCGTCCAGATCACGCCGAGGTTGACCACCAGCATCAACGGAACCTATGTGGGCGCAAGGTATTTCCACAGCGATTGGAGCAACCGCTTCGGGAAGCACGATGGGTACTTTCTGCTCAATTCACGAATCAGCTATCGCCGGGACCGCTTTACTCTGTTCGCGGATTTCAACAACATCATGAACCACGAGTATGCGGAGTATGGCGTTCTGGGTGGCTTTCCGGTGGAACGGGCCTTCTATCCGTCACCGAAATTCAACGCCAGAGTCGGCATTCGCCTGCCGATCTTCTAACAGCCCGCGAGGAGCAAGGCGACGAGTTCCGCGGTGCGCTCATAGCGGACGGACTTGAGAAGTGCGGACGAATCGAGCCCGGCGAGCCCTGCGGATTTTCTTGCCCGTTCTCCTGCTGGCGGGATGCCGGGGAGAACGAACCAGTCGCCCGGGCGACGCGTCTTCTGCTTCGGAACCGGAAGCTGAGGTCAGGCGGGTCATCGCCTACGGTCCCAGCATCGTTGAGTTCCTTTTTGCGATGAACCTGCAGGACCGGATCGTCGGGGTGTCGCCTCACTGCGACCATCCGGCCGAGGCCGTCCGGCTGCCCGTGGTCGGGACCGCGGTCGAACCGAACGTGGAGAAGATCCTGGCCCTCCGGCCCGACCTGATCGTGGCCTTGGGGAAGGGGTTCAAGCTGGAGCGGATCGCCCGGCGGCAGCGAATCCGGTTTCTGGCCCTGGACTCGACGTCGGTTCGCGATGTGCTTCAAGCTCCTGTCCTGCTGGCCGGTGCGCTGGGAAGGTCCCCGGCCGGCGAGGCCGTAGCCGCGCAATTGAGACAGGAGTTGGAGGAGATCCGGCAACGGTATGCCGGACGCCCTCGACTCGACGTCCTCCTGGTGATGGGCAGCAAGAGCCACCAGGTGTTCTCCGCGGGAAGAGGTTCCTTTCTGACCGAGCTGGTCGAGCTGGCGGGCGCGCGCTCCATCACCGCCGACGTGGACAAGCCGTGGCCCATGGTGAGCCTGGAAACGGTTCTGGTGCGGCGGCCGCAGGTCATCCTGGTGCTGGATTCCCGGGATCATCTCCCGGAGGATGTGCGAAGACGCTTCCTGGAGGAGTGGCAGATGTACACCACTCTGCCGGCCGTCCGCAACGGAATGGTCAAGGTATTGAACGGGAGTTTTCTCATGCGTTCCGGCCCCCGGCTTCCCCAGTCCGCCCGCCTAATCGCCCGGGCCATTCATGGCCCTGACGAATGATGAAAGAGGGGGAGACGCTGGACGAACCTTTTTCGTTGACGGCTCAGGGATTGGGGTTCCACTACACCGGACAGGAGTCGTTGCTGGAGGACGTGGGGCTGTCGGTGGAGCCGGGAGCGCTCACCATTCTCATCGGTCCCAACGGCGCCGGAAAAAGCACTCTGATGAAGATCCTGGCCGGCCTGTTGGCGCCGGCACAGGGGATCGTGCAACTCCATCCGGGGTCCGGTGGACGGCGACGAGACCTGGCCGAACTGTCTCCTCTGGCCCGGGCCCGCACCGTCGCCTATCTCCCTCAGGAGGTTCTTCTTCCCGAGGGGTACACCGTGCAGGAGGTGGTCCTTCTGGGCCGCTTCCCCCACCAGAGGTGGTGGACGCTGCCCGGCAGGCAGGACCGGAAGATTGTGGACGAAGCGCTGGAACGAATGGGGGTGTCGCACTTGAGGGACCGGGCGTTCGAATCGCTCAGCGGCGGCGAGCAGCAATCGGTTCTCCTGGCCGGAATCCTCGCCCAGGAGAGCCCGCTGTTGCTGCTGGACGAACCGGGCAAGGGGCTGGACGTCCACCACCTCGCGACCTTCTCAAGACGGCTCCAGCGGTTGTCCCGGGCCGGCAGGGGAATCCTCTGCATCACCCACGATCTCAACCTGGCCTCCCGCTTCGCCGATGTCGTCTACCTGCTCTCGGACCGGAAGATCCGGGCCCGCGGCAGGCCCGAACAGGTGTTGACCCAGGCCCTGGTGGCGGAATCCTACGGCAGCGACGTCGAAGTCATCCGGGACGCCCGGAGCGGGCTCCCCGTGGTCCTGCCCGGCTCCCGGCTTCACGAACCCGGGGAGGCCGACGATGGGTAGCGGCCTCTCCAGCGGTCGAAGAGGCCAGGTCTGGGGGACCCTGGGCTTGTGCGCCCTCTTTCTGGTTGCGGCTCTGGGAGTCTCTCCGTTTTTCGGAGCCGAGGAGGTCGACACATTGTCGGGCCTGAACTTGATTCTCCAGCACGGCTTCACGGCCCCGCTGCCGGAGGAGCTGCCCGAAAGGGATGAGAATCAGGTCCTGCGCAGCATCGTCTCCAATCGCATTCTTCGTTCCTGGATGGGGGTCGTGGCCGGCGCCGGACTGGCGGTGATCGGCGCGGCTCTGCAGGCGATCCTGCGCAATCCCCTGGTGGCGCCGTCGACTCTGGGGGTCTCCACGGCGGCGGCGGTCGGCGCCTTCTGCGCCATCATCGGGTTCGGTTCGGGACTCACCTGGGGACCCTTCTCGCCGATCCAGGTGGCCGCCTATCTGGCGGCGGTCCTGGACATCGTCCTGATCTACGGCATCGCGAGACTGGCCGGGCGCCTCAGCATGGCGACCCTGCTTCTGGCCGGGGTGACGGTGAACCTGATCTGCGGCGCTCTCATCCTCTTGATGCGTCATCAGGCGGCCAATCCCTATGACCTGCATGTGCTGGATCACTGGCTCATGGGAAGCCTGAACTCCCTTTACGTCTGGAGCGACCTGTGGAGCATTCTCCCCTTCGTTCTGCCGGGCGTGGGGGTGATCGTCTGGCTTTCGCATCGGCTCAACCCCTTGGCGCTGGGAGACGACTTCGCGGCGGGGCGGGGCGTGCCGGTGCGGCGGGTGCGGCTGCTGGTCTTCGTCTTCGGCTCCCTGGCCGTCGCCGGAATCGTTTCGGCGGTGGGGCCCATCGGTTTCGTGGGTCTGATCGTGCCGCACATGGTCCGCCGCCTGGTGGGGACGGACCAGCGGCTTGTGATGGCGGCTTCGTTCCCGGTGGGCGGAGGGTTCCTGCTGGTTTGCGACTGTGTGGTCCGGTCCCGGCTCATTGGAGGGGTGGAGCTGCCGGTGGGGGTTCTGACCGCCCTGCTGGGCGGCCCCACGTTTCTTTACCTGCTGATCCGCTCCCAGCGGTGAGGCGCCGTCGAAAGCGGGAGCATCGGAGGGGCAGAGCCGTTCGTGGACGAGGTCCGGTCAGGAAGCCAGCATTCCGCCGCCCACCTCGATGACCTGGCCCGTGATGAATGCCCCGTCCTCCCCGGCCAGTAACAGGTAGGCACCGACGCAATCCTCGGGTTGCCCGTCGCGCCCCAGCGGAATTCTCCCGATCAGGTACCGGTAGCGTTCCGCGGAGGCTCGCGCCTGGAGGCGGGTGCGGATGATGCCGGGCGCGATGGTGTTGACGGTGATGCCGCGGGGCCCGAATTCCTGGGCCCAGTTGCGGGTCATGCCTTCCATCGCGGCCTTGGAGGCCACGTAGGTCAGCGCGCCCGCCGTGGCGCCGGTGCGGGCGCTCATGGAGCCGGTGAGGATGATGCGGCCCCGCCCGTCGGGCAGATGAGGCATGGCGTGCTTGACGCAGAAGAAGGCGCTGCGGCAGTTGGTGGCCAGGTCATGCTCCCATTGCTCCTCGGTCAGCTCGCTGGTCAGGCCGCCTTGACCGGGGGCACCGGCGTTGGCCACCAGGATGTCCAGACCGCCGAACCTCTCCACGGCGGCGGTCATGAGGTCCGCCACCTGTCGCTCGTCGGTCACATCCGCCCGCACGGCGAGTGCGCGTCCTCCCGCATCCTCGATCTTCTCCACCGTCTCGGTGGCTTCCCGGGCGCTTCGGCTGTAGTTCACGACCACGGACGCTCCGCACCGGGCGAAACCGATGGACACGGCGCGTCCGATGCCGGTTCCGCCGCCGGTGACCACCG
This sequence comes from Acidobacteriota bacterium, assembly GCA_965116695.1. Lineage (GTDB taxonomy): Bacteria > Acidobacteriota > UBA6911 > RPQK01 > JAJDTT01 > JAJDTT01. The sequence continues at coordinate 2,506,456 of OZ220706.1, read as the reverse complement.
CCGTTCGCCCCGCCAGATCGACAACCATGGGAACCGATCCTGGATTCTCGCTCATTTCCAAACCTCTCAAACTGACGAGTGACGAGGGCTCCGGCCCCCGCCTGAAATCGCCGTCCCATTCAACGGCATCCGGAGGACTGTACCTTGTTCCGCGAACCTGTGCTGCGATGAGGGAACGCCGTCCGGCCCGGGAGACCGAAGCGGAAAGGAGGGAGAGAATCGCCATCGTCTCAACAGGTTGATCAGGAATGGGAGCATCCCACCGGGCCCTTGTGGTCGCCCTCCCGAGGTCGGCACCCTCCGGCGCGCAAGAGGGCACCCACACAAGGGGCGCCCCTACGCCACGATCCTCGTTCAAACCTTCTTCCCCGGTTCTTCCGAACCTAAATGGGGGAAGTCCTCCGTCTCACGGTTGGCGACCTCGGTTGTATCATGAATAGAGCGACGAACGGCCTATGAGACGGGAAGGGAGCGGAACATGACCAAGCAGGAGATGATCGAGAATCTGAATGAGGACCTGGCCGGAGAACTGGGGGCGATCATCCAATACCTGACCTACGCCGCCAAGACGACGGGTCCCTACAGGCCGCAGTTGTCTCAGTTCTTTCTCGGTGAAGTGGCTGACGAGCAGTTGCATGCCCAGTACCTGGCCAACAAGATCGTGGCCCTGGGCGGGGAGCCGGCCACGGTGCCGCGGCCGGTCCCGGCGGCTGGCACCAACCGGGAGATGGTCGAGCAGGTCCTGGCGGCCGAGCGGCAGGCGACGCGCGACTATACGGAGCGGGCCCGGCAGGCGGAAGAACTGGGTGACAAGGGTCTGGTGGTCCAGCTCGAGGACATGGTGCGTGACGAAACCACCCATTCGGAGGAAACGGAACGGCTCCTCCGCGACTGGCCTCTGTAGCCCGCCGCCTGATCACCGCCGGATCGGCCGCATCAACCGCCGAGAAGATCCTTGGCCGCCTGCCGCGCCTCGTCCAGTGTGGCGACGATCTGGTTCTCGGGAACCTGCCGCAGGACGGCCAGAGCCTGAAGGGTTCCGGCAACCGGGCCGGAGAGCCCCATCACCACGAATTCGGTCTGCCCTTCCCGGGCGACGTCCATGAGCTTCTTGATCACCATGGCCGCGCTGTCATCGAGGTGCGTGGCTCGAGAGAAGTCGAAAATGACCACTTCGTGATCCTTGATGTCGGCGCCGATGGCGCGGGCCAATCGATTGGAGGAGGCCACGGTGAAACTTCCCCGGAACGCCAGCAGGCCCACGCGCGCCAGATGGACGTCGCCGCCGGGCTCATCCTGTCGATTGGAGAAGAACGCCTGGTCCAGCAACGGAACGGAAACCACGCTGTCCATCTCAAGGCGTTCCAATTGCCGCGAGTGGGCCAATGCGGCGGCGATCAATCCGATGGCGATGCCGGTGACGACATCGACAAACACCGTCAGGGTCAAGGTGATCATCATGACCACCAGGTGTTCGCGCCGGATGCGGTGGAGCCGGGCGAGGAGATGCCAGTCGATGATGTCCCAGCCGACCTTGATCAGGAGGGCGGCCAGTACGGCGCGGGGAATCGGCTCGACGTGTTGTCCCAGGCCCAGCAGAATCATCAGCAGGATGATGGCGGAAAAGGCACCCGAGGCCCGGGTCCGGCCGCCGGCCCGGATGTTGACGGCCGTCCCCATGGTCGTCCCCGCCCCAGGCAGGCCCCCGACAAGTCCCGAAGCCACGTTGCCGATGCCCTGACCCACCAGTTCCCGATTCGGGTTGTGGCGTCCGCCGGTGAGCGAGTCTGCAACCAGCGACGTGAGGAGGCTGTGCACGGCGCCGAGCAGGGCCAGGATGATCGCCGGCTGCAGGGCGCGCACCAGGAAACCGGCGGACGGCAGTTCCAGATGCAATTCCGGCAGGCCCGCCGGCACGTTCCCGACGACGGGAGCCTCGCCCAGCCACAGAACGCCCGCGAGAGTGCCGGCGATCAGGGCCACCAGGGGAGCGGGCATCCATCTCGCCAGGCGCCGGGGCCAGAGCGATGCGAGAGCAAGAGTCAAGAGACCGGCGGCGAAAGCGCCGGCGTTGATATTGGCCACCGCCCCGGGCAACTCGCGAATCGCAGCCAACGGCCCACCCGGCACGGCCGGCGCGCCGAGGAAGGGCAACACCTGAATCATGATCATGATGATGCCGATGCCGGACATGAATCCGGAGATCACCACGTAGGGCGTGTAGGCAACGAATCGCCCGATTCCGGAGACGCCCATGAGCACCTGCAGCAGGCCGGCCAGAACAATGACGGTCAAGGCCTCGGTGAGATTGGCGGAAAGGCTGGCGAGGATGACCGCCAGGGCAACGGTGGTGGGAGCCGTGGGGGCGGACAGTTGAGCCCGCGTACCGCCGAACACGGCCGCGAAAAAGCCGACGGCGATGGCGCCGTACAAGCCGGCGGCCGCTCCCAGGCCCGACGCCACGCCCAATGCCAGGGCGACCGGCAGCGTCACCACCGCGGAGGTCAATCCTCCGGCAAGATCCCCTCTGAAACGCTGCAGGTCGTAGATCTTGTGGCGCCGCCGGTTCGTCATGAAGCGTCGGATCCGGGATGGAAATCGGCCGGACGAAAGAATACTCCATCCGGTCTCGATTCGCCCGCGTCAGGGATCGAGGAGATCTGCAGCCACCCGCCGCGCATCAACCAGAGTCGAGACGATCCGCTTCTTCGGGACTCGCCGAAAACCGGAGGGCGCCTGCGGAATCGTCCGGAAGGGCGTCCTTTTGGCGCCCTGGTGGTCCTTGGGCGTTCGGCGCCTGAAAGACGCCGATCCAATCGGCGGCAGGGATTCCGCCGCTCCTTTCTTACTCCTTGAACCGAAAAGCATAGAGCTTGCAGTCCTGGAGGTGAAAACGGAGCCGAACCGGTTTTCCCGCCAGCTTCTTCAAATCCGGGTCCCCCTTCCAGCGAACGGGAAGGCGGACCGAGTTCCCGTTCAATGGCAGCGCCTCGTCCCGTGAGAATCCCGGTGCGGGCCGCCCCGTTTCGTCCAGGACCTCCACCCGAGCCTCACCTCCCCCTCCCGTGTCCAGGTTCAGCTCCAGTTGAGATCCACTGAAGCGGATCGGCGGTGTGGTGAAACGGCCGCCTTCGTACGGCGCGTCGACCGACACGAAGCCGTCCAACCGGAGCACCGCGCGGCTGATGCCGGTCCGGTGACTGGAGGACTCGGAATCCAACTGGTAGTCATGGTCCCGGTTGGACCCGTTGTAGTAGATCCATATTTCGTCGCCCATGCGGACCGGGTGGGGCAGGGCCCAGACCCGGGCCGAGTCAAAGCTCCCAGGCGGACCCATCCGAAGGAACGGCTTCCTGTTGCCGACCCTCCGGAATTGTTTCCCGTCCCGGCTCACGAGCAGGCGCACGTCCATGGCGCTGGGGCCCAGTCCGGACACGGGAGGCCTCGGCTTCCAGTGCCAGAAGGCCTGGGCCAGCATGACGTAGACTTGATCCGCTTCCTCGTATCGGAAGACGTCGGCCCCGTAGTAGTCCACCGGCGGCTGGCCCGTGGGCGTGGCGCGGGTCGCCCGATCGACATCGTCGGGCCCCACCACGATGCTCTGATTGGTCCAACGGAGGAGATCCGGGGATTCCAGGCGGCGGACCGAACGAAAGTTCCGGTTCCGGTCGTCGAATCGGGTCCAGTACCGGGTGAACAGGAGGTAACGCGACGACGGCGGATCCCAGAAGATGATGCTCTGGGTGTCCCAGCCGCCCGGACCCGGGTCCAACTTGGCAAACAGCTTCCATCGAATGCCGTCCGGCGAGGTGTGAAGATGGAGTTCGGCGGACGGGTAGACCTTGGCTTGCGTCTTGTAACGGTGTTCCGGCGGAGCGTGGGGATCGATCCAGACGGACGAGCCTCCGACCTTGCCGGGGATCACGACGTTGTTCTGGCGAGACCCGCCCGCATCGTAAAGTCCCAGACGGGGCTTGACGAAGGACAATCCGTCTTCGGACTCGGCGTAACAGACTCTCAACACGTCCGGGAAGCGGTCTGTGCCGTACTGGCGCTGGTCGTACCAGAGGCGGATCTTTCCGTTTTCCCTGAGCACGCTGGAATAGAGCCCGATGGAGCCGCCCCGGCCGGGACCCTCCCAGCTCTGGTCCGGTTTCAGGAGGATTCTCCGATCCTGCCAGGGAGGGTTCATGGTGAGCCGGACTCCGCGACTCGATTCGATGAAGCGCTCATCCACAAACAGTTGCTTGCGCGAACCCACGTCGATGGTCTCAGGCGCGGCGCCGAGGCCGGCGCCTGCCGTTATCAAGAGGAGTAGCCCGGGACAGGATCTGGCCAGTTTCAGCGACAACGGTCCTCCTTGGTCTCAAAGCCCCATGGCTCACGACGAACGGCGGATTTCATCATCCTATGGCGTGTCCCCAGGCGCAAAACCGCGATGAGAAGTGGATGCTCACAGGCGTCGAGTCGACCCGTGACGCCAAGTTCGCCGCGAAGTGTACCGCCGGACATAGTTTGCTATCCTGTGTGTACATATGGTCACATTTTGCGTGGCGCAATTCATGTTTTGAAGCAGAAGAGGCGCCGGCAGTCCCCCGGGGGTCAAGATCCCTCACCCAGATTGGCGTGGAGAATCCACATGATGAAACCGCTATCCGTCTGCTTTTTCTTCCCGGCCCTGCTGGTGGCGATCCTCTTCGCCACGCCGTATTCCCACGCTCAATCGAGCAGTCTCAGCGGGGTGGTCACCGACGAGACCGGCGGCGTCCTCCCCGGTGTCGAGATTACGATTGTAAACGAGGCCAACGGCCTCCAGCGAACCGTAATCTCCACCGATGAGGGACTGTACGTCTTTCCTCAGCTCCCGCCCGGTTCCTACACGCTGGCGGCGATACAGCCGGGCTTCAATCCGGTGACCGTTGAAGACATCACGTTGCTCGTCAATACCAACCTCGAGATTCCCGTGAAATTCGCCGTCGAGGCGCTCACCGAATCCGTCACGGTCTCCGCCGCGGCCAGACAACTGAACACCACCGATGCGTCGGTCGGAAACGCGTTCGGCACCAAGCCGATCGGGCAGTTGCCGCTCAATGCGCGAAATCCGGCCGGGCTGCTTTCGCTGCAGGCGGGAGTCACATTCCTGACCGCGGACCCGCTGGACGCCCAATTGTCGGGAGATATCCGGAACGGCACCGTCAACGGAGCCCAGAGCGACCAGTCGAACGTGACCCTCGATGGAGTCGACGTGAACGACCAGAACGGCCGCCTGCCCTTTACCAGCGTCCTTCGCAACACGCTGGATTCGATCCAGGAATTCCGGGTGGTGACGACCACCGCGAACGCCGATCAGGGCCGCTCGTCAGGCGCGCAGGTGTCGCTGGTGACCAAGAGCGGGACCAACGACATCCACGGGTCGCTCTACGAATTCCACCGCAACACGGTCACCGCGGCGAACGACTTCTTCAACAATCGTGCCGGCGTCGATCGCGCCAAGCTCATCCGCAACGTGTTCGGCGCTTCGGTCGGCGGTCCCATCAAGAAGGATCGCTTCTTCTACTTCGTCAATTACGAAGGGCGCCGGGACGCCAGCGAGGGCAGCGCGGTGCGCCGGGTTCCGACGGCCTCCATGCGCGACGGATTCGTCCGCTACAAGACCGTGAGCGGCGAGGTGCAGACACTTTCTCCGGAATTCATCCGCAGCAGGATCGACCCGCTCCAGACCGGTCCCAGTCCGGCCACGCTCGATTACTTCAGGTCCTTTCCGGAACCCAACGACTCCACCGTCGGAGACGGTCTGAACACGGCGGGATTCCGGTTCACGGCCGCGACGCCCCTGGTTTGGAACACCTTCATCTCGAAGCTGGATTTGAATGCGGACCCAAACGGGTCGCACCGCCTGTTCCTGCGCCTCAACTACCAGAACGACCGCATTTCAGGCGTGCCCCAGTTTCCCGGCCAACCGCCGAATATGGAAACGGCGGACACCAGCCGCGGGTGGGCGCTGGGATACGACGGCGCCTTCGGGAGCAATGTCATCGGCACCTTCCGTTACGGATTCACGGGTCAGAAGTTGAACTCTTCGGGGGTCCAGAACGCATCCAGGGCAAGCCTCGGAGACAGTATTATCGACGATCGCGAGGGTGCGACGACGCCCCGGGACACCGACTTGCCGACGCAGACGATGGCGGCGGACTTTTCCCTGATCCGGGGTCCGCACACGCTCCAGATCGGAGGGGCGTTCTACTCGGTTCGGAACCGCCGCATCAGTTACGGCAACAGCTTTCACTTCGCGAAACAGGCGGCTTGGGCGCTGGCCGACGGTCCCACCATATTCGACGGTCCACTCTCCGAAGCACCGGCCAACCCGGGTGTCTACCGGGAGACCATGGCGACCGCCCTGGGGGTTCTCAACTTTTTCGACGCCAACTACAACTACGATCTGGAGGGCAACCCGTTGCCCTTGGGAGACCCCGTCAGCCGCACCTTCGGCGCGGAACAATTCGAGCTTTACGCCCAGGACGTCTGGCGCGTCAGGCCGGGCCTGACGGTCACGGCCGGCCTGCGCTGGTCACTGATGCCGCCGGTCCGGGAGGTGAACGGACTTCAGGTCAGCATCGCGCCGTCACTGGACGAGTACATCGTTCGCCGTCTGGATTTGGCGGCGAACAGCCGGCCCACCCGCGAGGCGGGACCCATCGGTTTCGTGCGAATGGACGACCCGAGCGGCGGCCCGCTGTGGGCGACCCACGCCAAGAATTTCTCGCCCCGGCTTGCCATCGCCTTCTCGCCCGACTTCCACGATGGTTTTCTGGGCAAGCTGTTCGGGGGCCTGGGAAAGACGTCGATCCGGGCGGGAGCGGGCCTTTTCTACAGCAATTTCGGGATGGGCATGATGCAGATGCTCGACCGGAACGCGTTCGGCCTCACCAGCAAGGTGACCAACCAGATTGCCAATGTCGCGAACGCACCCCGTTTTGCCGGGCTTTCGAATCCCCCCGCGGCAGGCATTCTGCCGCCGCCGCCGGGGGGGCCGGGCACGCCGAACCCGACCGGACTCGGGTGGAGTCAGGGCGTCGACTCCAGCGTGGTGCCGCCCTACAGTATCAATCCCACCTTCTCATGGGCCCGCGAGTTTGACGGCGGGTATCTGTTGGAGATCGGCTATGTGGGCCGGCTCGGGCGCAGGCTGCTGGTCAACGACACCGCCTCGGCTCAGTACGTGAACTTCAAGGATCCCGTGTCCGGCCAATACCTCCTGGATGCTCTTCAGGATCTTGAACGCCATGTGCGCCGGGGGACTGCCATGGGAGCTGTGCCGCCCATCGGCTTCTGGGAGAGTCTCTATTCGGGAGCCGCCACGCCGGACGCGACCGCGACTCAGCGCGTCTACGACGTCATCAGGTCCAGCAGTCCCGACACCGGAACGGCGCTTTACTACATCGACTATGCCTGCGCCCCCTTCTGCAGCGATATGGGAGCGGGTGTGTTCATGAACCCTCAGTTCTGGGCCTTCGATGCGCTCCGGTCTTTCGGGACCTCGACCTACAACTCACTGCAGGTGTCGTTGCGTAAAGCCTTTTCGAAGGGGTTTCAGTTCCACCTGAACTATACCTTGTCCAAATCCACGGACCTGGTTTCGGTCAGTGCCCGTCGCAGTCAGGGCCAAAGGTTCGGCCAGATCCCCGGGGATACCTACTGGTCGGCGTTCAGCGTCATCAACTCCTGGGACCGGGAGGCGCAACGGTCGGTATCCGACTTCGACATGCGACACCAGTGGAACGCCAACTGGGTGGCCGAGTTGCCGTTCGGCCGGGGGAAGCCCGTCCTGTCGGACCCCGGATCGGTCGGGCAGGCCCTGCTCGGCGGCTGGCAGGTCAGCGGACTGTTCCGGTTGACGTCAGGGTTGCCGCTCAGCGTGTTGAACGGCTTGGCGTGGCCGACGTGTTATTGCTATCAACACTTCGCGGAAGTCGACGGGGCAATCCCGGAACAGACCAACACCAAGAGCGCGCGCCTGATCGGAGGGGGCAGCGGCCCGAACGTCTTCAGCGATCCGGCAGCGGCCCTGGCTTCATTCCGACAGGTCCTGCCCGGGGAGGTCGGGCAGCGCAACAACCTGCGCGGCGACGGCATCTTCTCCATCGACATGGCCCTCGGAAAACGTTTTCCCTTGCCGTTCGAGAGTCACAGCATCCAGTTCCGGGCCGAGGTCTTCAATCTGACCAACAGCGTCCGGTTCAACGCCGACGCCTGGGAAACTCTCTCCTTCACCTTTCCGGGGAGCTTCGGCAACTACTCGTCGGTAATGATTCCCGCGCGGGTGATGCAGTTCGGACTGCGCTACGAGTTCTAGCGTAGCCAGATCGAAGCCTGCGAAGTATCATATCCTCGTTCATGGAGAGTCATTCCTGGATCCGGTCCCTTTTGGTTTCCACCGTCTTCGGAACCTGCTGGGTCGGCTCGGATGAGCGCTTGGCGGCCCAGACCGAAGAAACCTCCCGCATGGAGTTCTTCGAGCGCCGTGTGCGTCCTCTCCTGGCAAAGCACTGCTTCGCCTGCCACGGAGACGCCATCGAAGAACCCCAGGGAAACCTGAGGCTCGACGGACGAGCGGAACTATTGAAGGGGGGCAATCGCGGACCCGCCGTCGTGCCCCACCGGCCCGACGAGAGTCTGCTGATCCAGGCCGTGCGCGGGCAACCGGTTCAGATGCCGCCCGGGGGCAGGCTCAAGGAGCGGGAAGTCGCCGACCTGGTGAAATGGGTCCGGCTGGGGGCGCCCTGGCCCGAGGCACAGGCGGCCGCCTCCCCGCCGGTGTCCGAAGGGGATGAGCCGGACTGGGAAAAGATCCGCGCCGGCCACTGGGCCTGGGAACCGGTCCGCAAGCCCGCGCCGCCCAAAGTTTCGGCGGAGTCCCGGATTCGGAATCCCATCGACTCCTTCGTCCTGGCGAAGCTGGAATCGGCGGGACTGGAGCCGGCTCCTGCGGCGGACCCGCGAACCCTGGTCCGAAGGATGCACCTGGATCTGGTCGGTCTGCTTCCCACACCGGACGAGGCGGCTGAATTCGTGAGCAGGTTTCGCCGGGACCGGCGAGGAGCCGTCGAGCAGAAGATCACCGAGCTTCTCGGCTCCGTCCGTTACGGCGAACGGTGGGCTCGCCATTGGCTGGACGTGGCCCGGTACAGCGACGGGTTCGGCGGATTCCTGGATCGGCGGAACCGGGAACTGACCCAGGCCTGGCGCTACCGGGATTGGGTCGTCTCCGCCTTCAACGACGACCTTCCCTACGACCGTTTCATCAAGCTCCAGATCAGCGGCGACCTGGTGGGAGAGACCGGGGACGCCGTGGCCACCGGAGTCTTCGCCCTGGGACCGTACTATACGTCCGACGGCGGCGATCCCGACAGCGTGGCCCAGGCCCGGGGCGAGACCCTGGACGACCGGATCGACACTCTGACTCGCGGCTTCATGGCGGTCACGGTTTCCTGCGCCCGCTGTCACGACCACAAGTTCGATCCCATTCCCCAGCAGGACTACTACTCCCTGGCCGGCATCTTCGACAACACCGTGACCAGTGAGCTGCCCCTGGTCCCGGAGGGGGTGGTCGAGGCGTACGAGGCCCACCTGGAGAAGATCAAGGCGCTGCAGGAAAGACAAAGGGACCTCGGGGCTCTTGCCCGGAAGGAAATGAGGGACCTGTCGCCCGAAGAGGAAGAGCTGATCAAGCAGTTGAAGGCGGAGGTCGAGAAACTCAAGGAGGAGGCGCCGGCCAAGTACGATTTCGTCCAGGTTCTGGCCGAGTCGGGGAACCAGGACATGCCTCTGGCCGTCCGGGGCAACCTGCGAACACCGGGAGATATGGCGCCGCGGCGTTTCCTGAGGGTCCTGTCCGGGACCGGCACACCCCGGTTCAACCAGGGGAGCGGGCGGATCGAACTGGCCGAGGCCGTGGCCAGCCCGTCCAATCCGTTGACGGCGCGGGTGATGGTCAATCGGGTCTGGATGCATCATTTCGGCAAGGCGCTGGTCCGGTCGCCCGGCAATTTCGGGACGCTGGGCCGGAATCCGACCCACGGGAAGATGCTGGACTGGCTGGCTGCCAGCTTCATGGAGTCGAGTTGGTCCATCAAGTCGCTGCACCGGCTGATCATGACCTCGGCCACCTATCAGATGAGCAGCCGGTTCGATGCCCGGGCCTTTGCCGTCGACAGCGACAACGAACTGCTCTGGCGCATGAATCCCCGCAGAATGGACGTGGAATCGTGGCGGGATTCCCTGCTGGCCGTGACCCGGGAGTTGGACCTGGAGATGGGCGGTCCACCGGTGGACGACATCACCGCCAGCAATCGGCGCACGCTCTACGCCAAGGTCAGCCGCAACGGCGACCAGTCCGGTTCCGACCAGTTCCTGCGGCTCTTCGATTTCCCCATCATGAGGGCCACAGTTGCAGAACGGAGCACCAGCATCGTCCCGCAGCAGTTCCTCTTCCTGATGAACAGTCCCTTCATGGTGGATCGGGCCAAGGCGCTCTCCAATAGGCTGGAGAGCGAATCCGCCGATGACTCGGAGAGAATCGGCCATGCCTACCGGCTCCTGTTCGGCCGGTCCCCGAGCGAGCACGAAACCCTCATGGGCCTCCGGTTCCTGCAGGCCGGTTCCCCTTCGGGTTCGGAACTGAGTCCCTGGGAGCGCTACGGCCAGGTGCTCATGAGCTCCAACGAGTTCATGTACGTGCGGTAGCGTCTCCCCGGGCCGTCAATTGATTCGGGAACGTAAGAGGGCACCCACAAAGTGGGTGCCCTCTTACGCGCGCGGGGTTGCCAACCGGGGGAGGGCGACCACAAGGGTCGCCCCTGCGACGCCCCTTCCGATGTGGGCGAGATCGTGAGACAATCAACGTAAAGTATTCAGGAGATTGAAGCCATGTTCCACCCGCCACAGCCTCCGCCGTTGGACCGTCGCGACATGCTGCACCGGCTGGGTGCGGGATTCGGTTTCCTGGGTCTGGCGGGCGTCCTGGCTGACCAGCGTGTTCTGGGGACCGGGGATTCGGGAGCGCCGCTCTCGGCGACAGGCTCGCCCCTGGCGCCCAAGGCGCCCCACTTCGCTCCCCCGGCCAAGCACGTGATCCAGCTCTTCATGCCCGGCGGGCCCTCCCAGGTCGACACCTTCGACTACAAGCCGGAGATCCGGAAATACCAGGGACAGCGCCCCGCCCTCGTGGACCGGAAGTCCCTTCGCAACACCAAGAACGGGCTCTTCCCGTCGCCTTTCGGATTCAAGCGGTACGGCGAGTGCGGCAAGTGGGTCAGCGACATCTTCCCCCACGTGGGCGAGTGCGTCGACGACATCTGTTTCATTCATTCCATGCACACGAACATCCCGGAGCATGCCGGGGCCATCCTGATGATGAACCTGGGCCACCTGCAGCCCAGCCGGCCCAGCATGGGCTCCTGGCTGGTCTACGGACTGGGATCCGACAACCAGGATCTTCCCGGATTCGTGGCCATGAGCCCCCGGGGCCAGCCGCGCGGCAAGCTGGCCAACTGGGGGAACTCGTTCCTCCCGGGGGCGTACGCCGGAACCTACGTGAACCTGCACGAGATGAAGCCGGACCGCATCTTGAGGGACCTCAAGAACAACTGGCTGCCCCGGGCCGAGCAGCGCCGGCAGGTCGATCTCCTGACCCGCCTCAACCGGCTCGACCTGGAACGGCAGCAACGGGACCAGAACCTGGAGAGCAGCATCCAGGCCATGGAGATGGCCTTTCGGATGCAGTTTGCCGCCCCGGAGGCATTCGACCTCTCCCAGGAGAGCAAGGCCACCCGGGAACTCTACGGCGACACCGAGTACGCCAAGGGCTGCCTGCTGGCCCGGCGCCTGGTGGAGCGGGGCGTCCGGATGGTTCAGATCTCCCACTCCATCGACCACTACGACATCGCCTGGGATACGGGGCACAGCGACATCGCCGGTGGCCACAAGAAGCTGGCCGATGCCTGCGACCGGGGGATCGCGGCCCTGATCAAGGATCTGAAGCAGCGGGGCATGCTGGACGAGACCCTGGTGATCTGGGGCGGCGAGTTCGGCCGGGCCCCCACGTCGGAGGGCCAGAAGGGGCGGGACCACGACCACTACGGATTCACCGTCTGGATGGCCGGCGGCGGCGTCAAGGGAGGCTTCAGCTACGGAGCCACCGACCAGTTCGGGCTCACGGCGGTGGAGAACCGGGTGCACGTCCATGACCTGCACGCCACCATCCTCCACCTCATGGGCATCGATCACGAACGGCTCACCTACCGCTATTCGGGCCGGGACTTTCGCCTGACCGACGTGCACGGAAAGGTGGTCCACGACATCATCGCGTGAGCGGCCGCGGCGGCCGCTGCCGCGGTTTTCCCACGGAGTAGGCAATGGTCGCTGACACGGGTCGCAGGCACTTCCTCAAGACTCTGGGAGCCGCCGCCGGAACGGCGGCCCTGGGCCTCTCCAAGGCCGGGTGCGCGGCGTCTCCGCCGGACGCCGGCCCGGAACGTCCCTCCCACCTGGTGAGGTTCGGACACACCGACCTGTGGGTTTCCCGGCTGTGCCAGGGAACCGCCTTCCGGACCCATCTCTCCCGCAGGGGGGACAGCAAAGAGGCCCACGATTTCCTGCGCCACTGCATCGACGTGGGGATCAATTTCTTCGACACGGCCGAAGCCTATGGGTCGGGCGAATCGGAGATCGCCCTGGGCCATGGGATTGCGGGCCGGCGGCACGAGGTCGTCGTCTCCACCAAGGCCTATCCGCGCGCCGACGGCGAGAGGATCGCGCTCACCGAGGCGATCCTGAGAACCAGGGTGGAAGCCAGCCTCAAGCGCCTGGGAACCGACTACATCGACCTCTACTTCGTCCACGGTCCGGACCAGAAGACTCCCTCCTTTCACGAAGAGGAACCGGACCGGGATGCGCCGACGCGGGCGCACATGGAGGAGATCGCGGCCGCCATGACGGCCCTGGTCGAGTCGGGCAAGATCCGCTACTGGGGGGTCTCCAATCACCTGCCGAGGCAGGTGGAGGAACTCATGGAGTCGGGGAATCAACCCGGTACGGCTCCGTTGGCCGGACTGCAGGATTACTTCACCGTCGTGGCCGGGGATCGCAGAAGCCTCATGGTGGATGGGCTGTTTCCGCTGATTCGGCGGGGAAACCTGGGACTCATGGCCTTCAGCCCCTTGGGAGGGGGCAGCCTGGTGCCGGGAAGGGAAGTTCCTGAGGGTTCCGCCCTCATGGACGTGGTGACGGTCCTGGACGAGGTGGCCGGGGAGCTGGGGGTCACCCGGCCTCAGGTCTGCGTCGCCTGGGTGGCCGCCCATGCCGAGGTGGCCAGCGTCCTCTCCGGCGCCGAAAAACCGGAGCACGTCGAGGAGAACCTCAAGGGGACCGGGTTGACTCTGCCGGCCCCGGCCATGGCCAGGCTCAACGCTGCCGCGGAAAGTTACGCGGCCCGAATGATCCAGGAGAAGGCGGCCTTCCACCGATCAGGCGGCCGCTCCGGGCGGCCGGCGCCGGCGTAGGGCGGCGCCCGCCCTGACTTCCTCAATTTCAGCTCAGGAAATCCGCCACCGGACCACGCCCATGTGGTAGCGCTGGTGCATGGGGATCCGCTGGCAGTAGTAGGCGGTGACGATGGTGCCGTCCTTCAGTTGCACGCTGGAGGGGTAGCCGCCGTCGACGCCCCCCGGCCGCGTGTTCGCCCGGCGCACCGTGGTGTTGAAGAGCACCCGCGGCGCACGCCAGGTCAGGCCCTCGTCGCGGCTGATGCGGGCGAAGACCCCCAGCATTCCCCGCAGCCGGGAACCGTAGGTGAGCAGGATCCCCCCGTCCTGCAATCGGATCAGGTTGGCCGGCATCTGTCCCGGAAGGGATGCGGGGCCCAGATGCTTCCAGGTCTGTCCGGCATCTTCCGAGACCGAGATGTGGGTATGGCTGTTCCGATGGGTCCGGGTGGCGGCCAGGAGCCGGGTTCCGCCGGTCACCAGCAGGGTCGACTCGTTGAAGTCGTCCACGCCGATGGGGCGGGGGTTGCCCCAGGTGCGCCCGTCGTCGTCGCTGAAGAAGATCCAGGCCGTATTGTGCCGGATGTGGTCGCCGGTGTAGCCCGTAACGGCCAGGCGGCCGTCGGGCAGGGCGGCGATGTCGCCGAAGGGGATGACGTGATCCGCGCCGGGGGGCAGTTCCAGGCTGCTCCGGCAGGTCCAGGTCTTGAGGCCGTCGGTGGACCGGCAGACCACCGATTGCAGGACGGGCCTCATCCTGGTGACCGGATCGGGAGGGGCCACCTTGGAGCCGCTGCAGAGGACCACGAAGGAGCCCTTGGGGGTGCGGCCGGCCGCCAGGTCCTTCCGGTTGGTCCCCGGTTCGTTGGGGGCCGGAGTGCTCACGAAGTTCCACATGCGGCCGCCGTCCTCGCTCCTCCAGCACTCGGCGGCTCCGTCGCAGAAGCCGTGGCAGGGACTCCCGAAGATGGTGGCGACGATGGAGTCGTCGGGCATCAGGGTCAGGTTCGGCCAGGCGCACTTGTTGTCGATGGCGACGAAGCGCTCCACCTGGTCCATGTGGACGAGGTGGTCCGTAACTTCGTGCCCGGCCGACGCCGGCGCTCCGAACGGCGCCGCCTTGGCTGCGCCCATCCCGGCTATTCCCAGGAGCGTGGAATTCACCATCCCCCGCCGGCTGAGTCTCCGGACGCGCACGGGTCGTTTCATGATGGACCTCCGGTGAGGAATGCGGGTCAACGCCGGCCGAGTCCGAACTCGCTCCCCATGGTGACGACCTTGCCGTCCCGGAAATGCACCTCGATGAACTTGGAACTGGCGAAGGGGCGGCCGTCTTCATCCCTGAAGATTCCGACGCGCTTCTTGGTCCTGGCGTCGAAGATGTCGGGCGCGTGGGAGTAGGCGTACTTGCCGTCCAGGCTGAAGGTGACCCAGCCGTGGCCACCCATGGAGAGATTCACGTGGCCCATCTCCCGGGGCGGCATCTCGGTGGCGTCGAAGTAGAAGAGTTTCCGGCCCGCCTGGTCGCTGATCCAGAGTTCCTTGTGGTCCGGCGTCAGACCGGCGCCGTGGGTCCGATGGCGAATCTTTTCCTTGCCGGCGAAGACCCGGTGCAGGAGCTTGCCCTGTTTCAGGTCGACCACGTCGAACCCGATGTGTTTCCCCAGGCAGACGAAGGCCAGGCTGTGGTCGCGGGTGACGGTGTACGGAAAGATCATGTACTCGCCCACGTCCGGGATCTGGCGGACGATGCTGTCGTCGCGGATGTCGAACATGGTCAGCATGGTCCGGGTTCCCAGGAAGACGTGCCGTCCGTCCAGGCCTACGATGCTGTTGTGGGCGTTGGGGCCCACGGGGATCCGCTTGATGAATTCCCCGTTTTGCGCGTTGATCACCACGAAGCCGGCGTCTTCCTCCGTGTACCAGAATCCGGTGGGAGCGTAGATCTTCTTGCCGTCCAGGGTGATGGAGGAGCGGTCGCAGCATCCCGGCGCGAAGGTGTTCTCCCACAGGACCTTCTCCGTCTCCAGGTCGAAAGCGCCCAGGCGGTGGTTGGTCGTGGAGTAGTAGACGGCGTGGTTGACCAGGCTCCCGGTGAAGCCCCGCAGGCCTTCCTGGAAGATGGGGATGTGGATCCTTCGGACGAACTTGTGGCCGTCGTCGATATCGAAGATGAGGATTCCGGTGCCCGACCGCCCCTCTACCTGAGCTCCGTCCGGGGTGCTCATGTAAAGGTAGCGCCGGGTTTCGGATTGACCCGGGAGCATGGCCCCGAGGGCCAGAATAACAGCTGCGACGGAATTCAAGCGTGTCATGGCCGGAATTCTACTTGTCCGGCGCGGAGACTGTCCATTCCAATCCCAGAGCCCGGCGAGTAGCGTTTCGCCGCTGTCAGGTCCTCCCTTTTCGCCATCCGACATGTCATCGTGGGAGAATCTCCTGCCGCCTCGGTGCGGCGCGAAGTCTTTGCCGTGTCCTGGGGATGTGACTACGGCTTCCGTGGTTGCGGTATACAATAGTGGGTGCCATCACCCGTTGCTGTTCAGAATGGGAGGCACGCCATGGACAGGCAGTTGACTGCGATCATCGAACGCGAAGGAGATGGGTACGTTGCCTTGTGCCCGGAAGTGAATGTCGTCAGCCAAGGCGACACCGTATCCGAAGCACGCGACAATCTCGCCGAAGCGCTGACTTTGTTTTTCGAGACCGCCTCCGCGGGGGAAATCGCCAAGCGCCTGCGCGGCGAAGTCTACGTGACCCGCGTCGAGGTCGCTATTGGGTAGGATCCGCGTTTTTTCAGGCCGGGAGGTCTGCCTCGTTCGGAATTTGAATGAACACTATGAGGAAGACTGGCGAAGCAGGCGGCGGGACGGAGACGTGGCAGGAGGAAGGCTCCGTGAGCAGTTTGGTGGGACAACCCCGGGAGGCGTTGGATACGCCGGCCCTGATGGTGGATCTGGATGTTCTTCAGCGCAACATCGACCGCATGACGGGGACCATCATCCGCGACGCCAAGGTGGGATGGCGCCCTCACACCAAGGCCATGAAGACGCCGGACCTGGCGAAACTGTGCCTTGAAGCGGGGGCTCATGGCATCACTTGCGCCAAGCTGGGGGAAGCCGAGGTCATGGCCGACGCCGGCATCCGCGACATCCTGGTGGCCAACCAGATTGCGGGTCCCACGAAGATCGGCCGTCTGGTCGACGTCTGCCGCCGGGCCGACGTGATGGTCTGCGTGGACCAGTTCGAAAACGTCCAGGAGATCGACCGCGCGGCCGGACCCAAGAGTGCCCGTCCCCGGGTCCTCATCGAGGTGGACGTGGGAATGCAGCGCGCCGGAGTCCTGCCGGGAGAACCCGCCGTCTCCCTGGCCCGCCGGATCTCCCGGTTGCGGCACGTCCGCTTCGCCGGGTTGCAGACCTGGGAGGCCCATGCGCTGTTCGAACCGGACATGGAAAAGAAGAAACGGATGATCGAGGAGGCGCTGGGAAAGCTGACGGACACGGCCCGGGCCATCCGGGACTCGGGAATTCCGGTGGAGATCGTCAGTTGCGGCGGCACCGGGACCTACTGGATCAGCGCTTTCGTTCCCGGCGTCACGGAGATCGAGGCGGGTGGCGGCATCTACTGCGACGTCTCCTACCGCCGCCAGTTCGGCGTGGAGCACGAATTCGCGCTGACGATCCTGTCCACCGTGACCAGCCGGCCCCACCCGCGCCGCATCATCTGCGACGCCGGATTCAAGACCATGGGCCGAGTCGCGGTGGATCCCGAGGTCCTGGGAGGGATCGATGCCAAGGAGTTCGTGATGTCGGCGGAGCACGGAATCATCCGGCTGGCCGAGCCGGGCGAATCGCCCCGGGTGGGGGACAAGATCGAGATCATCCCCGGATACTCCGACTCCACGGTCTTCCTCCACGACGTCCTGTACGGGATCCGCGACGGCCGCGTGGAGACGGTGTGGCCGCTTGTGGGCCGGGGGAAACTCCAGTAACCGTTCCCAGTCCGATCAGTTCCGGCCGATGCAGAACAGGGTGTTGTTGGTCCGGACGAACAGATGCCCCTGCGCTGCGATCACGGTGGAGCGGACCGGGGAGTCTTCGGCGTCGCCCATGGCGATGTTGTTGAGGATCTCGCCATCCGCAGCATTCACGATCACCACGTCTCCGTCGAAATTGATCAGGTAGAGCTTGCCGTCGCCGGCCAGGGGCGAAGCCTCGTACTTGCTGCGGCCCGGCGTCTGAATCGTCCACTTCACCTTGCCCGTTTTGGGTTCGACCCGCGAGAGGGACTTCCGCACGTCGCTCAGAACGAAGAAGTCGCCGTCATAGAGGGCGGGAGTGGGCACGTCGGAGGTTACGGCCCGAACGTCCTTGCTGACCCAGGCGATGGAACTGTCGTCCAGCCTGCCGACCCCGCCCGTCTTGATGGCGTAGATGGGGTCCCGCTTGGGAGCGCAGGCCAGGATCACGTCCTCGTTGGCCACGGGTGAGGGGACCAGGCGCCAGTGCCGGATGCGCGTGGGATTCCAGGTGCCCCAGCGCCACAGCTCCTTGCCGGTCTCCAGGTCGTGGCCGCTCAAGTCGTCTCCTCCCACCACCAGCAGCTCGCGGCGCCCGTTGTGAACGAAGGGAACCGGGGTGGTGAAGGCCTCGCGGGATTCGGCAACCGCCTGGCTGGGGCGGAAGCTGCGCCACAGGGTCTCGCCGGTCTCCGGCTTCATGGCCAGGATGTAGGACCGGTTCTTGCGGTCCTTCAAGCCGCGCCCCTCGATGGGGACGTCCCGCTGCAGGACCTGGAGGTAGAGCTTCCCGTCGAAGATCAGGGGGCTGGAGGCAAAGGTCCAGAAGAACGCGAATTCGCCGTAGTCATTGCCGATGTGCCGGCGCCAGAGCTGATGCCCCGAAAAGTCGAACGCCGCCATTTCTCCGTTGCCGTAGAAGAAGACGACCACTTTGCCGTCGGTGGTGGGCGAAGGCGAGGCGTAGTCGCTCCTGGTGTCCCGGCTGATTCCCGTGGAGACTTCCCGCTGCCAGAGCAGCTTGCCGCTGGTCCGGTCAAAGCAGAGGGCTTTCAGCGAATTGGAATTCGGGTCCGTGCTGGAAACGAAGACGTGATTGTCCCAGACGGCGGGGGTGGCCGCGCTGGGTCCTGGCAGGACGGCGCGCCACGCGATGTTCTCGGTCGGCGACCACTCGGTGGGCAGGCCCTTCTCGGGGGTCGATCCGTTGTAGCTCGGACCCCGGAAATGAGGCCAGTTGCCGGAGTGGAGGGGGACAGCGGTGGAGAGAATCAGCACCAGGGAAGGCAGAAATTTCATGGTCTTGAACTCCGAAGTCGTTGGGTCGAATCACTTGCATCATAACAGTCCGCGGCAAAAGGCGTCACGGGGTTCGGCCGGGGCCGCATCCTCGTAATCCGCTTCAGAACCTGTAGGCGAAGATCTTGGCCTGGAACATGCGGATGCGGATTGCCGCCGTCTCGCCGATTCCGGAGAGATCGCTCCTGCCCTTCCAGGTCACGACCCGATCGGACTCGTCGCCCGTCAACCGGTCGGACTCGGCGAAGGTGAAGCCCTCGATGGGGGGCAGGTCGGCCTGATTCATGGAGGGGCTCTTCGTCATCAATTCCACGCTGATCCAACCGCCCGGAGCGCAGCGGTAGTTCAGCCGCAGTTCGTTGCCGTGCCGGTAGATGGTGGGAATCGTGAACCGGCCTTCGCTCTCCGCCTCGATCCCGATGAACCGATGCGGTTTCCACAGCATGTAGCGGATCTGAATGGGCCGGCCCCGGGGGAAGAGATGGTCGTGACCGTAGACGTTGTGGAGGCTGGACATCCCCGTGTAGGGCACGGCCCAGAGGCCGTCGGGAAGCACCAGCATGCCGTTGCGCCAGGTGTGCACCTGGCAATCGTCCCCGCTGCCGGGGGGGCCGACCGTGTGGATGGGCCGGCGCTCGGGCCGGGTCCAGAAGAGGCCGTCGCGGCTGAAGGCGATCTGGGTGTCCACGTGGTCGTTTTGCTGGTGGTAGACGGGAATGACCATGACGTGGAGATCGGTGCGCCCCGGATAGGGGAAGTAGTTGGCTCCGTAAAAGGAGATGTCCAGGTCGTCCAGGGCATCGGGAGCCAGAATCAGCTTGGGGGCGGGCCAGGTTCTGAAGTCCTTGGTGCGCGAGAACCCGATGGTGCGGCGCTGGGTCTCCTCCTCGATGCGGGCGGTGCCGATTCCCGGCATCAGCTCGGCCGTGTTGCCCATGATCTGCTGGTAGGCGATGTACTCGCCGTTGGCCTCGTCGTAGTGGGCGGAGATGCCGCCGTTGACGGGGCGCATGCCCAGGGCCTTCTCCAGCGGTTTCCAGTCCCGGCCGTCCGCCGAGACCCAGCCCAGGGTCCGCCCCCAGATCTCGGCCCGGGGTCCCTTGTAATCCTCCTCGTAGGTCTCCCGGTTCCAGCGCCGCATGGCCTCCTCGCCTTCAAGGGGCTGCAGCGTCGCCGGGTCGTACCAGGCCATGTCGCCCCCCATGGCCTTGAAGCGTTCGGCCGCCGGCGCCTGGGGGTCGATGAAGACTCCCGTGGCGCCCCGGATGCCGTTTCGCAGGAGGTTGTTGGCCGACGACCCGTCGAATTCCACCTGGCCCAGTTCCGGACGCGTCCAGTTGTAGCCGTCGGTGCTGGTGGCGTAGGCAGTGGCCTTGGCCCGGGAGCACTCGTAGATCATGTGGAGAAGCCCCTCGGCCCTCCAGATGAAAAGGGGGCCGATGAACTCTCCCCGCTCCCACTCCGCCGTCGCTTCCAGGAGGGGTTTGGAACTCTCTGCCCGTTCGACCCGCAATTTCACCCCGATGGCGGCGTCGAACAACCGGAAAACACCCTGGCGGTCCAGCGCCCGGTTTCCCGGAAACACATCGGTGACGTCGACGATGGGATTCCATGCCCCGTTGTTGACCCGTATTCGCTTGGCCCGTTTCTGGGGTTCGGTGAAGGGAGAGGTCTTGACCTTCTCCCCGGCTGCGGCTTCAGAAACGGGGCTCAACAGCAGTGCGATCACAAGCAACCTGTTCATGGTTCGACCTTTCCGAAAAAAATGACGATCTGGGTTGATGTTGAAATCCAATATCAATAAGATGCTCGCGGCACGAGGCCATGACGCGTTGAATGATGGAGAAACGGGGGGGATGAACTGAGGGGGTGGGGTGCACCGGTGGCGTCGGTGCACCCCGATTCGATATAGCGGCCTTCGAACAAAGACCAACCCTCACTATAGCTTCCCTCCATCAACAGTGACAACCGGACGGGATTGAATCCCACGTTTGGAACACAGGGAGATTCGCATGCACCGGAAGACAAGATCAAGGACGCGCCGACTATGGTGCAGATATATCGTGGCCGGCGTCTCTTTGATGGTTCTTGGGCCGACTCTCATGGAGGCCGGCAAGGACGAGCTCAAAGCCAAGCTCGAGGAGCTGGAACGGAGGCTGGAAAAGCTGGAAAGGGAGCAAGAGCGTCAGCCCCAGCCGGCGTCCCAGCCTGGCGAGCTGGCGGAAGTCCGTCGGCAGTTGGACATTCTCGCCACCGAAGTAGAACTGCTCCGGAGCGGTGAGCCGGAGCTTGAGATCACGGATGACCAGGCCCGGAGCAAGGGACTCGGCCCGGCGGCCGCCAGCGTCTACCGGAAGCGGCAGGGCGTCTCCATCGCCGGCTACGGCGAGATGCTCTACAACAACTACGGCGGACGTGACGAGTCTGGAGATCCCGTCTCCAAGACCACCCAGTTCGACTTCCTGCGGTGGATCCTCTACGCCGGCTACCGGTTCAACGACCGGTTCGTCTTCAACTCGGAGATCGAGATCGAGCACGGGTCCACCAGCCTTGGAGGGTCAACGTCGGTGGAGTTCGCCTATCTGGACTTCCTGGCGAACGACCATTTGACCCTCCGCGGAGGATTGCTCCTGGTGCCCATGGGCCTGGTCAACGAGCTTCATGAACCCACGGTCTTCATCGGCGCCAATCGGCCGGAGACGGAACGCCGGATCATGCCCAGCACCTGGCGGGAGAACGGGTTCGGCGTGGTGGGGTCGGCGGGGATGTTCGACTACCGCGTCTACGTGGTGAACGGCCTGCTGGGATCGAAGTTCAGTGCCGACGGCCTGCGCGGCGGCCGGCAAAAGGGGTACAAGGCGAAGTCCTCTCACATGGCCGTGGTCACGCGCGTCGATGTGAATCCCACTCCGGGAGTCTTCTTCGGCGGCTCCTTCTACAACGGAGGGTCCGGACAGGGGTTGACCTTCGATGGACAGGAATTGGATGTGGGGACACGGATCGGGGAACTCCACGCGCAGATCCAGATGGAGGGCTTCGACCTGAGAGGCCTGTTTGCCCGGGCCTCCCTGGAGGACGTGGCCGAATTGAATCAGGCCCTGGGGTACACCGGGAAGAACTCGGTGGGCGAGGCTCAACAGGGAGGCTATCTCCAATTCGGCTACAACCTGCTTTCCCGCGTCCGGGAAGACGTGAGGCTGATGCCCTACTATCGGGCCGAGATTCTCGACACCCAGGCGCGGGTGCCGGCCGGGTACCTTCGCAACCCCGCGCGGGACCGGTCGTTTCACACCCTGGGACTGGAGCTCAAGCCGATCACCAATATCGTGGTCAAGGCCGACTACCAGTGGAACCGGAACCGGGCGAAGACCGGTCTGGACCAGTTCAACATCGCCATGGGATACAACTTCTGAGGGGAGCGGCTTTCTTGCCGCCGTGCTACCGGCGGGGAATGCGCGCCCGGAGGGATTCGAACCCCCGACCCACGGATTAGAAGTCCGTTGCTCTGTCCAGCTGAGCTACGGGCGCGTGCTTGAATTTTCCGAACTTTAACAGCCTGCGGCAGCGGCCGCCAAGGACGGCAAGATCTCCGGCAAGACGGCCGCTGTATGAAGACCTGGGCGGTGCGGCCTGGCCTGGTGGGCAACGCGTCGCGCGCAAGAGGGCACCCAAAAGGGGCGCCCCTGCATCATTTCGAAATCCCCGTTCTTCCGGACCCCAGGAAGATGGGGGAAGTCCTCTCGCGTAGCTCGTTGAACCCGGGGTTCCCCGCTCCTATGATTGTAAACGGTCGGTTCCATGCCCATGACAACGGAATTCAACTGGACACAGCCGCGGATCGTGGTCAAGAGGACCCTCCTCTCGCAAAAGCCGGCCGAGAACAGCGGCCTGGTCGCCGCCGCCAGCGCCATGGTCATCCTGTTCGTGACCGTTCTGGTCTGGAGGGACTCTCCCGACCTCATGCGACTGTCGGCCGCCGTGCCCTCCCGGGTCCTGGACCAGCACGAATATTGGCGGCTGTTTTCCGCGGTGGCCGTCCATTCCGACTGGAAGCACCTGTTCTCCAATCTTCCCTTCGTGGCCTTCTTCAGCTACCTCCTCTACGGCTATTTCGGCTTCGGAGTCTATCCCCTGGGCGTCGTCGTTCTGAGCGCCGTCACCAACTACATCTCGCTTCTGACCTATCCCCCCGAGGTTCACCTGGTGGGAGCATCGGGCATGACCTACCTGATGGCCGGTTTCTGGCTGACCGCCTACATCCTGGTGGAGCGGAGCCTGGCGCTGAAGAAACGGGTGATGCGAAGCATGGGCGTGGCTCTGATCCTCTTCCTGCCCTCTGCCGTTCAACCCGAGGTCAGCTACCGGACCCACGCCATCGGACTGGTTCTGGGCATCGTGGCGGCAGCGGCCTACTTCCAGCGGTACAAGCGCCGGATCCGGGCGGCGGAAGTCCTGGAGATCGAGGACGATGACGAGGTCTCCGGGCCGTTCGTCATGTGACCGTCCGGCCTCTCCCGGCGTGCCTTCGGCGGCGGATTCCGGGGCGATTCCGGCGGACGCTGTGTTATACTCGGCCCATTCTTGCGTTGATTTTTCGAGGCTTGGAGAGGTGCTGGAATGAAGGTGATCAAGTTGGCGCAAGTTCCGCCCCCGAGTGTGAAGGTCGACGCGACGGTGCTCTCGGCCGCCATGTCCATGCGGAACGCCCGGATCGGCGCCGCCGCCGTCCTGGAGGGGGACCAACTGGTCGGAATCTTCTCCGAACGGGATGTCATGGTGAGAGTCGTCGTCCCCCGGTTGGATCCCGAAGCCACGACCGTTCGCGATGTCATGACCACGGCCGTCCAGACGGTTGGGGAAGAGGCGGAAGCGGGAGAAGCCCTGGAAGTCATGGTCTCCCGGCACATCCGGCACCTGCCGGTGGTGAATGAGGAGAATCGCGTCACCGGACTATTGTCGGTTCGCAATTTGCTCCAACATCACCTTGAAGAGCTGGCGGATCAGTTGAATTCCCTGGAAGCCTACTTCAGCGCGGACGGACCGGGCGGGTAGCCCTCTCCGGCGGGAGCTTCCCGCAACCCCGCCTCCGGCGCCACTTTCCTCATTTCCCTTTTCTCGCGCTGGTCTACGTCGTATGCTTCGGGTCGGCTTCCGAAGAAAAGACGTACAGGAGGAGTAGATGAAAGGACGTTTTCCACTATCCACCGGCTTGCTGGTCCTTCTCACGCTGGTCTCGGCCGAGTCCCGTCCCTCCAGCCATGGTCAGAAGATGAAACCTCTGGACATCGGCTCCAATCTGGAGCTCTTCGTCGACGATTACCTGATCGATTCCATGAAGGGAGTGCGGCTCCAGCTTCAGGAGGCGCGGCCGGCGGGGACCGTGCTCGAGTTCGACAAACCGTGGGAGGGAACCACTTCGCTCTACCACACCGTCTTCAAGGACGGCGACCTCTACCGCATGTACTATCGCGGCAGCAGTCATGCCGGCTACACCTTTCCCAAGTTCGTGGGTCCCGGCGAGACGGTGATCCCCGAACACGAGGAGGTTGCCTGCTACGTCGAGAGCCGCGACGGTATCTCCTGGACCCGGCCGTCTCTGGGACTCATCGAGTTCGAGGGATCCAAGGACAACAACATCGTCTGGATCGGCAGGGGCAGCCACAATTTCGCTCCCTTCAAGGACGGCAACCCGAAAGCGGATCCGGCGCAGCGTTACAAGGCATTGGCAGGCGGGCCGCTGCTGGCGCTGGCTTCGACCGACGGCATCCGTTGGACCAGGATCCAGGAGGAGCCGGTCATCAGCGACGGGGCATTCGATTCGTTGAACGTGCCCTTCTGGGATCCGGTCCGGCAGCTCTACGTCGCCATCTACCGTGATTTCACGGACGGAGTCCGCAGCATGAAGTGCGCCACTTCCGAGGACTTCATCCACTGGACGAAGGGAGAGTGGGCCGACTACGGAGACGCGCCGCGGGAGCATTTCTACACCAACGCCACCCAGCCCTATTTCCGCGCTCCCCAGATCTATCTGGCTTTTCCCAAGCGATTCGTTCCCTGGAGGACCTACCATGACAACGCGGCGGGGGCCGGCGTCTCCGACGCGGTGTTCATGACCAGCCGGGACGGAGTGCACTGGGACCGGCGGTTCCGGGAAGCCTTCATCCGTCCGGGACGGGATCCCAAGAACTGGGTGCATCGGACCAACATGGTCTCTTCCGGCGTCGTCCCCACGGGAGACGACGAAATTTCCCTGTACGTGGCCCGGAACTACACGTCACCCAGCGCCCACCTGGAACGAATGACGGTGCGCATGGACGGGTTCGCTTCCCTGCGTGCCGATTACCAGGGTGGCGAGATGGTGACCAAGCCCTTCGTCTTCAAGGGAGACGATCTGGTCCTGAACTTTTCCACGTCGGCCGCAGGGAGCATCCGGATCGAGGTCCAGGACGAGCACGGCCATCCGGTACCCGGGTTCGCACTGGAGGACTCGCCCCTGATCTTTGGAGACGAGGTCGAGCACACGGTCAAGTGGGACCGGGGCCACCCGAAGGCGGCTCGGGACACCCTGAACCGGATCGCCGGCAAGCCGGTTCGGCTGAAAATCGTGATGCGGGACGCGGACCTCTACTCCCTCCGCTTCCGTTAATCTGAAACGTTCCGCCAGACGCCGGGACCGGCGCGGCGGCGCCGTATTTTGGGATAGGGACCGGTAAGGAGAAAAAGCCATGAGAATGTTCGTACAAGGCGAGTGGACCGAGACCCCGCAACTGATCGAAGTCAGGAATCCTTACGACGACTCGGTGGTGGACACCGTCCCCAAGGCCGGGGCCGCCGACGTGGACGCCGCCTTGGCGGGCGCCGTCGAAGGAGCCCGCGTGATGCGGAACCTGCCCGCTTACGACCGGTCGCGAATCCTGACCCGGGCGGCGGACATCATGGAGGAGCGGAGCGAGGAACTGGCCCGGACCATCAGCTCCGAGGAGGGCAAGATCCTGGCGGAAGCCCGGATCGAGGCGGTACGCGCAGCCGAGATCATTCGGCTGTCCGGAGAGGAAGCCAAGAGGATCACCGGCGAGGTGCTCCCGCTGGACGCGGCGCCCGGTTGCGCCGGACGGCTCGGCTTTACGCTCCGGGTGCCCTGCGGCGTGGTGGCGGCCATCACTCCGTTCAACTTTCCGTTGCACCTGGTCTGCCACAAGGTGGGGCCCGGACTGGCCGGCGGCAACGCAGTGGTGGTCAAGCCGGCCACCGACACGCCACTTTCGGCCCTCAAGCTGGTGGAGATCCTGCTGGAAGCGGGGACGCCGCCCCAAGCCCTGGCCTGCCTGACCGGTCCCGGCAGCGAGGTGGGCGACTTTCTCTCGGGCGACCCTCGAGTCCGCAAGATCAGCTTCACCGGCAGCTACGAAGTGGGGGATCACATCTGCCGAGTGGCCGGAATGAAGAAGGTCACCATGGAACTGGGGTCCAACGCCCCGCTGCTGGTGATGGACGACGCCGATCTGGACAAGGTGGCCGCGGCCACGGTGGCCACCGGATACGCCAACGCGGGACAGGTCTGCATCTCGGCCCAGCGGGTGCTGGCCGCGGACCGGATCTACGACGACTTCCTGGACCGTCTCAAGACCGGTGTCGAGAACATCCGCATCGGAGATCAACTCCAGGACGGGACCACCATGGGGCCGCTGGTTCGGGAATCGGACGCCATCCGCGTGTCCGACTGGATTCAGGAAGCCGCGAACGGGGGAGCCCGCCTGCTCACCGGAGGAGGCCGCAACGGGGCCCTGGTGGAACCGGCCATCCTGGCCGACGTGGACCCGGCCATGCGGATCAGTTGCGATGAGCTCTTCGGTCCCGCCGTGGCCGTGAATCGCTTCGACGACATCGACCAGGCCATCGACATGGCCAACGACACCCGCTACGGCCTTTCGGCGGCCATCTTCACCCAGGACATCGACCGGGCCCTGCGATTCGCCCAGGAAGTGGACAGCGGCAACCTGCACATCAACTGGGGCACCCAGTGGAGAGCCGACCTCATGCCCTACGGAGGCCTCAAGGACAGCGGCATGGGCAAGGAAGGCCCCCGTTACGCCGTGGAAGAGATGACCGAGTCCAAGATGGTCGTCGTCCACCTGGACAGCTAGGAGCGGCGGCATCCTTGCCGCCGGGAGCGGCGACATTCTTGTCGCCGTTGGATCGGCGTCTGGAGCGGCGTGTTTTACGCGCCGACTTGGATCGGCGTCTGGAGCGGCGGCATCTTGCCGCCGACTTGGATCGGCGTCTGGAGCGGCGGCATCTTGCCGCCGACTTGGATCGGCGTCTTTCAGGCGCCGATCTTCAGGAGGATAGCGGGGACGGCAGTTCCCCCCTAAACGTTCCCACTTCTACATTATCCCCACAATGTCACAGACTCCCGGAAGGTGACATCGTCACATCCGGTTCGGGACGCAGTTTCGATTTGACGGACAGTTGCACGCCAAGCGCGCCAAGGACCTTCATAACAGTCCCGATCCGAGGATCGCGTTCACCGGACAATGCTTTGTATAAGCTTTGGCGTGCCAAGTTGGTCTTTGCAGCGATCAATGTCATGCCGTTGGCGCGAGCAACATTGCCAAGGGCCTTGACGAAGAACTCGGGATCGTTTTCTTCGAGAGCCGCCTTCAGGTATTCAATGACCACCTCATCGTTATTGAGAAGCTCAGCGGTATCCCAAGGCGAATAAGTCTCCCTGCTCATGATCCCTCCTCAGAGTTCGTCCGCCATTTGATGGGCCCGTCGCATGTCTCGGGCTTGGCTCGACTTGATACCCCCACACAGCAAAACCACCACCGTCATCTTCCGGATCGTGGAGTAGACTCGGTAACCCTTGCCGACGGGAATGCGCATTTCGCTGACGCCCTTGCCCACGGTTCTGTGATCACCGAAATTGCCTTCCTCGATACGATCGATCCGAACGATAATTCGTGCTTGGGCGCGTTTGTCGCGTAGTCCCTTCAACCAACGAAGAAAGGTCGTACTTCTGACGACGAAAAAGCCCAAACAGCGACTGTCTCCAATTGGAGACAGTCAGTCAAGAAGCTCGACCCTGCCAGGACTTTGACCCGGTCGGTATGGACTCACTACCTCAGCCGGAGCTGAATTCCGGCATAGACCAGCCGGGGAACGCCCAGCGACGGCAGCGGCGTCAGCCGCACCACGTAATCCCGGTCCAGAAGGTTCTCCACGGCCAGAAAGATCTCCAGCGATTCGCCCAGCGGTTTCCGGACGCTGGCGCCCAGGAGGAAGAAACGCTCCAGGACCATGGTGTTGCGGTCGTCCTCGTACTGGTCCCCGACCCATCTTCCCTGCAGCGAGGCCGTGAACGGCCCGTCGTAGCGGACCTCCGCCGTGACCTGGTGGCGGGGAACCTGCGGCAGCCGCAGACCCGTTTCCTTCACCTCGGTCCGGGCGTAGAGGTATCCCATCCGCAGGCTCCACGGAAGGTCTCCCTGCAGCCCCGTCTCCAACTCCAGACCCCGGACCCCGACCTGCCCCAGATTCCGCCGCTGCCGCTGAATGAACTGGGGACCCACGGATATGGTGGCGTTCCCCACCGGGTCCCGGAGCGAGTTCCAGAAGCCGTTGATCCGGACCAGCACGGAGCCGGACGGATGCAGATCCGCCCCCAGCTCTCCCCCCCAAAGGTGTTCCTCGCCCAGATCGGGATTCTCGGCGGTGAGGACGTTGCCCACCCGGAAGGGGCGGTAGAGCTCGTTCAGGGTGGGGGCCCGAAATCCGCGGTAGGCCGAGCTGCGCAGGGTCAGCCACCGGGTGCCCCGCAACAGGATGCCCAGGCGGGGATTCAGCGAGGTTTCGGTGGTTCGGCCCTGCCACCAGTCGGTCCGGGCTCCGAGCTGCAAGTCCAGCCGGTTGTGGACGGGAACGGTCTGCTGGACGAAGAGGCCGGCCAGGTTCTGCACCCGGTCCTGCCAACGGACCCGTCTCCAATCGGTGCCCACCAGCAGCCGTCCCCGCGGATTCCAGGTCAGCGACCCTCCAGTGCCCAGCGTGGGGAACTCCTGCCGGGCGGTCACGAATTCCTGGGAGCGGTCGGGAAGAATCCGGGAGAAGGTGTTCTTGAAGAGGCCCGACTGGACGTAGAAGCGGCCCTGCCAGGCATCGCCTTCGACTCCCGTCTCCAGGAGAGCGATCCGGGAATTGTTCTGCTGGAGACGGGTTCCGTTGCTGCGGCGTTCCCGAAAGGTGTTGACGCCGACGTGGAACCGCTTGTAGGAGACCCGGCCGAAGAAGGTCTCGAACCGGCTGTTGGCCGGAGTGTCCACGTCTCCCCGGAGCGCCTCGTCGATGATGAAGAAGCCGTCGGTGTCCAGGACCCGCGCCGAGGCCAGGTACCCCCAGTCTCCCACTTGGTCCGACGCGGCCAGGTCCAGGTCGGCGTACCGGTGATCCCCCAGCACGCCCCGGACATCCAACCGGCGCTGGTTTCGGGCCGGTCGTAGCTGGATGGTTCCCCCCAACGCGGTGCTCCCGTACAGAGGACTCGTGGCGCCCCGGACCACCTCCACGCTGTCCAGAGCCGTGCGGGGAATCCGGTTCCAGTAGACCCATCCGCCGAAGGGATCGTTCCAGGGAATGCCGTCGAACAGGACCAGCGTGCGGCTGGTACCGGAGGGCCCGATGCCCCGCAGAGACACGCCCTGGGTCGTGGGATGGGAGATCATGCTGCTGCTGCGCCGAAAGAGGCTGAACCCGGGGATCCGGCGCAGAGCATCGTCCAGGACCAGCGCCGGCGATTCGCGGAGATCCTCCCGGGAAAGAACGGTCACCAGAGCCGTGCTCTCGAGCAGAGGCTGTTCCTGCCGGCTGGCCGTGACGACGACGGTCTCGTGGGAACCCTTCGGCGCTTCCTCGCCGGACGGTTCCTTCTCCTGGGGAGGAGTCAGGAGAGCGAGCAGAGCCAGGGGTAGCCAGAGCATGGAAACGCCGGAAGATTCTGAATTCTAGAGGGGCCCTGTTGAACGCCCGTCTACGTCGTCAATCGGACTTCACCCGAAAGGCGTAAAGGTCCGTGTTCCGCAAATGGAATCGAATTCGCAGGCCGGCGTCCCGGAGAGGGACGGGATTCGCTCCGCTCCCCCAGGTGACGGCGTGGCGCAACGAGTCGCCGCGGACCGGTTTGCACTGTTCGGCCCCGTATCCGGGAATCACTTTGCCGTCCTCGTCCAGGATCTCCGCACGGAGATCTCCTCCCACCCGGGCGTTGACCGTCAATCGGCCGCCGGGCGTCTGCAGAAGCCTTGTGGTGACCGTTCCTTCCCCCGGCGCCGTCAGCGAGACGAATCCGTCCAGACGCAGGGTGGCCAGGCCGGTGGCCCGCTGGATCCGCATCCCGTCCCGGACCCAACCGTCCTTCACCTTCCGGATGGCGTCCACGGTGTAGGGCATGTTCTCGCCCCAGTAATAGCACCAGATCTGCTGATCGTGCACCACGGGAGCCACCGGGATGCTGAGCTTGCTGTCCCAGGCCGAATCCTCTCCACGCTCCAGGACGAAAGACCCGGGAAAGGGCCGGCTCCAGTGGATCCCGTCCCGGCTCACGGCCAACTCGGCCGCCGCCGCGACGAACTCCTTCGCCCCTCTTTCGAAGACCCAGAGCCAGCCCAGGTAGAGGTCCTGGTAAAGGAACGCGGCCAGTCCCTTGAAGTGGAGATCGGGTTCGTCGGTTGCGGGAGCCATCACCGTCTCGGGCTCCGACCAGGTGACGAAGTCGGCGCTGACCGCGCGCCCCACCGTATTCTGCGCGGCGCGCATCCGCACGTAGAAGACATACCGCCGGATGCGCGGGTCCCACCCCATCAGGTTGCCGTTGTGGGGCCGCCGGAACCACGGCTTCCCGTCGCCGTTGAGCCTCCAACGGACCCCGTCGGCCGAATAGGCCTTGGTAATGGCCGGCTGTCCGTCGAAGACGTCCACGTAGGTCATCTTGAACCGCCGCTGGGGATCCGGATCTTGGAGGTCCTTGATGACGTTGGCCCGCCTCATCCAGTTGACGCCCCGGGGAATGAGATTGTTGTCACGCGAACCCTCCCAATCCACTTGACCCAGGTTCGGCTTGCTCCAGTGGGCGCCGTCCCTGGATACGGCGTAGGCCACCTTGTACCGGAACCCGCCCGGCGCCCCCTCTTCCATGTGGGAGGCCATGTACCACATCTTGAACTGGCCGGTCTCCCGGTCGAAGAGGACGGCCCTCCCGTTGGGTGAGACCAGCCACCGTTCCCAGGGACGGTCTCCCACCAGGACCGGATTGCCGGGATGGCGTTCCAGACGGTGCAACCGCCGGGTCACGCCATCGGTGGACTCCACGACGTGGTCGTCGATGAAGAGTTGCTTTCGATGGCCGATCTTCACACCGGCCGCGTGCGAGCTACCGAGGATGGAGGCGCCGGATGCGGCGAGGATCGACACCGCCAGCATGACCTTCATTCCAGTAAGCATGTTCAATATGTCCGTAAACCGCCTGTTCCGGCTCCACCGAAGTCTATCACCGGGGTGGTAAGATGCCACCTGTCGGAGGTCAGGGGACAGGCATGAAATTCGGAGTCGCGGTGACGACCTCGGTCACGCCGGCCGTCACCGCCGCAGCTCAGGCCGAATACGTCCGGAAAATGGCCGGGGCCATCGAGGACGCCGGATTCGACTCGGTCTGGGTCAGCGACCGGACCCTGTTCCCCGCGGATCTGGCCCGGCGCTATCCGGACCAGTTCGGTCCCGGCAAGGCCAGTCCGGAGGCTCAGAACGTCCTGGAGTCACTGGCCACCCTCAGTTTCGTGGGGGGATCCACCCGCCGGTTGCGCCTGGGCGTCAGCGTCCTGGTCCTTCCTTTCCGGAATCCCCTCCTGAACGCCAAGATGATCACCACGCTGGACGTCCTCTCCGGCGGGCGCGTGATCTACGGCGTAGGCGTGGGTTGGATGCCGGAAGAATTCGCCTCCATGGGTGCGCCCTACCACAGGCGGGGACCGCTCACCGACGAGCACATCGAGATCTTCAAGGCGGCCTGCGCCCAAGACGTTCCGGAGTACCATGGGAAGCATTTCCGGACCTCGGGAATGGTCTTCTTCCCGCGGCCGGTGCAGCAGCCCCATCCTCCCATTTGGGTGGGAGGGAATTCCCGCTTCGCCCTGCGCCGGAGCGTCCGCCTGGGGGATGCGTGGCACGGGATCCGGCTCTCTCCCCGCCAGGCCGGGAAGGCCCGCCGGGACCTGGATCGAATCTGCCGCGCGGAGGGCCGCGACCCGCGGACGGTGGGCGTCACCTTGAGGCACACGCTGGTCCTGGGAGAAGCCCGTTTCAACGGCAACGGGGAACGGCTCCACCTGACCGGCAGCCCGGCCCAGGTCCGCGACGACGTCCGCCGCTATCGGGAAGCGGGACTCGACTACCTGGTCCTCTCGGTGGACGCCCCGAGCACCGGTGAGACCCTGGACGCGGTTCGCCGTTTCGCGGACGAGATCCTGGCCGAAGAACAGGAGTGATCAGGTCATGAAGAGATTCTCACCTTGGACGATGGTGCTGCTCCTGCTCGTGGCAGGGACCGCTGCCGGTCAGAAGCCATCGGGCTGGAGAGCGGGAGTGGCCAGTGTGCCCATCACCCCCCAGGAACCCATTTGGCTGGCGGGCTACGGATCCCGGGACCGGCCTTCTGGGGAGGTCCTGCAGGACATCCACGCCAAGGCCCTGGCCCTGGAGGATGAGACCGGTGCGGTCACCGTCCTGGTGACCATCGAGCTGCTGGGATTCAGCCGCCTGCTCTCGGACCAGGTCGCGGAGCGGGCCTGGCAGGAGTTCGGGTTGAGCCGGGACCGCCTGGGCCTCAACTTCTCCCACACCCACAGCGGGCCCGTCACCGGGGAAGTCTTGCGGCCAGCCTATCCGTTGGAAGAGGAGCACCTCCAGGTTATCCGCCGCTACACCCGCCGGGTCCTGGACGAAATCGTCAAGGTGATCGGCCAGTCCATGGAAACGCTCTCGCCGGCCCGGCTCTCCTTCGGTCAGGGATCGGCCGGATTCGCCGTCAATCGCCGCCGGGTGCGGACCGGGAAACGCCATCTGCCCGGCCCGGTGGACCACGACGTCCCCGTCCTCGCAGTGCGCAGCGCCAATGGCGGGTTGCGGGCCGTAGTCTTCGGATACGCCTGCCACGCCACGGTCCTGTCCGGCGACCAGATCAACGGAGATTGGCCGGGGTTCGCCCAGGAATCGGTCCAGGAGAAGCATCCCGGCGCCACCGCCCTGTTCGTCACCGGCTGCGGAGCCGACGCCAATCCCTTGCCCCGCCGGTCGGTCGAGATGGCCCGGCACTATGGACAGATCCTGGCTTACGCCGTGGACCTGGTGCTGGGCGGAGAGATGGCACCGGTCCGGGGGCCGCTCGTGAGCGCCTTCGAGCGGGTGGCGATCCCCTTCAGCAAGCCCCCATCCCGCCGGGAGTTGGAAGCCCGGGCCGGACGGGAGACGGGAACGCGCAAGCGCCATGCCCAGTATCTGCTGGACAGAATCGAGCGGGAGGGGAGGCTGCCCGGCAGCTATCCCTACCCGATTCAGGTCTGGCAGTTCGGGAACGACCTTACCTTGATCCATCTGGCGGGCGAGGTGGTGGTCGACTATTCCCTGCGGCTCAAGGAGGCTCACGGATGGGACACGGTCTGGGTGGCGGGCTACTCCAACGAGGTCTTCGCCTACATCCCCTCCCTGAGAGTGCTCAAGGAGGGCGGTTACGAAGGGGCGGGCGCCATGGTGCCGTATGGGCAATCGGGTCCCTTCGCAGCGCCGGTGGAAGAGATCATCGTGGAGAAGGTGGACGAACTGGTGAAACGCGGAGCGGCGGCTTTCTAGCCGCCGAGGAGCGGCGTGTTTCACGCGCCGGGGAGCGGCGTGTTTCACGCGCCGGGGAGCGGCGTGTTTCACGCGCCGGGGAGCGGCGTGTTTCACGCGCCGGGGAGCGGCGTGTTTCACGCGCCGGGGAGCGGCGTGTTTCACGCGCCGGGGAGCGGCGTGTTTCACGCGCCGACCCCGGAGCACGGTCGGCCAAGAATCGACTTCCGGCCGCCGAACTCCCAGCGGAGCAATGGGACAGAAGGGAAGGGGCGCCCGAAGAGTCGTCTTGCCAAGCCGCTTTCCCATAAGGGGAGATAGAATCGGATCTTCCGTGAAGCCGAACTCGATTCTGTTCCGGATCAACGGTGGCATCGTCCTGTTTGTCGTCGCCATGTCGGGCGCCTGCCGTCCCGGAGGTGAGACGTCGGCACCGCCGGACCCTGGAAAGGGGAAACTCCGTCCCGGTCTGGCCGCCCGCTACGAGGACGGCCGGCATCGCGTCCACCTGGTGACGCCGACCCCCAATTTCTACCTGGAGGAAGTGGAGTCCCCGCATCCTTCCCTGGGACCCGGTTTTCAAGCCGAATGGAACGGCATCCTTTCGATTCTCGAAACGGGCCGCTATCGATTCGAGGGCGGCGGCCAGTTGGAGGTCGGCGGCAAGGAGGTCGGCGGCGAAGCCGTCCCCCTGGCCCCGGGCCGGCATCGCATACGTCTCAAGTTCCGGCGGTTGCCGGGGCCGGCCCAACTCCGGCTGCTCTGGGAGTCGGAGCATTTCCCCCTGGAGCCGGTTCCTTCCCGGGTCCTGTTCCACGAAACGGCAAGCGCCCCCAGTGCGGACCAGAGCCGGGCCGAAAGGGGCCGGGACCTGGTGGAGAACCTGGGATGCGTCAACTGTCACGCCAGCGGGTCCGAATCCCTGGATCGCCGCCGCGGACCCGACCTGCACGCCACCGCTCGCCTGGACCGGGAATGGCTCCATCGTTGGCTGCTTGATCCCGCCGCGGTCCGGCCCGAAGCGACCATGCCGGCGCTGCTGGACGAAAAGGAAGCCAAGGATGTCACGGCGTTCCTCACTTCGCAGCCGGTCACCGAAGCGCCGGATCGGGCGCCAAACGGGGCGGCCGTGGACACCGCCCAAGGCCGCGAACTCTACTCCTCTTTGGGGTGCACCGCATGCCACACGCCGGAGAGTTACGCCCTGGACGGCATCGGGTCCAAGATGTCCGCCGCCGGTTTGGCCGCTTATCTGAACGACCCCTCCCGCCACCATCCGGGAAGCCTCATGCCTTCGCTGCATCTGGATGACGCGGAAGCTTCGCGTATTGCCGCCTACCTGACCGATCCGGCGCCGGAATCTCCGGAAGAGACGGCGACAGGCGGCGACGCGGCCCGCGGAGAAGAGTTGATCCGCTCCCGGGGATGTCTCTCCTGTCACCAGTCGGAGGACGGGGAACCGCCCGCCGCTCCCGATCGCGGGCCGGCCGTGGCCCATCTCTCCCTCGATGGAGGATGTCTGTCGGAAGACCCTGGCCCCACCCTTCCCCGTTATCGGCTGGATGGAGAACAGCGGCAGGCGATTCGAGAATTCATCCGCCTTCAACAACGATTCCCCGATATCAGTCCCGCGCCCGTCTACGACTTCTACCGGCGGGTCCGCCGGCTTCGCTGCACCGCCTGTCACGTCATGGACCACTTCCAAGGCGGGCAGCCGGCCGGGGCGCCGGTTCTGACCGCAGCGGGAGAGAAGCTGCGGCTCGAATACCTGGAGGAGGCGCTCCTGGGCAGGGTCGGCCTGCGGGATTGGATTCACCTGCGCATGCCCCGATTTTCCCGGGACCAGGTGGAGCCGTTGATCCACGGGTTCGCCAAGGCTTCGGGCCTCGATCCTTCGGTCCCCGCCATGGAGTCGGTGGTGTCCCAGCAGGATACGAACAAGGGACTGACGCTGTTGGGGAAGGACACGGAGGGGAAGAGCCTGGGCTGCATCGGCTGCCATGACTGGGCCGACTACCGGGCGCAGGGGGAGCGGGCGCCGCAGTTGTCCCGAGCCGCGAATCGCCTCCGCTATCCGTGGTACCGGCGATTCATGTTGAATCCGGCCCGGATCCTCTCCGGAACCTCGATGCCGGAACACTTCACGGACATTGCACCCGAGGAGAGGGAAGAGAGCATCCAGCGGATCTGGGGAGCGCTCGGCGTCGGCTCGGCCGGCCGGTTCCTCCCCGGCCTGGATCCGGCGCCCGATCCCTGGACGGCCGAATCCCGTCCGGATCCTTCCAACGGCGCCGTCGTGGTCCGGACCGTCATGCCGGAGGCGACGCCGGCGGCCATCGCCGTGGGCCTGCCCGGCGGCCTCTCCTACTGCTTCGATGCCGGCTCGCGACGTCTTCTGTATGCCTGGAGGGGCGGGTTCCTGAACCTCGAGGCGACACTGCAGAAGAAGACCGGTGACGATGGTTTCACTCTGACCCCGCAGATCCCGGGGACCCGTTTTTTCCGGTCGACCCGTTTCCCGTTCCGGCTGGCGGATTCCGGACGCCTTCCGGAAACTCGCTTCAAGGGCTACCGGCTGCGGGACGGCGTCCCGGAATTCCACTACTCGGTGGGAGGAGCGGAGGTCTTCGAACGCATCCGCCCCGGTGCAACGGAAGACGGGCTTCGCTGGGAATTCCGGATCGAGGGGGTCCAGGTTCCGCTCCGTTTCGACGCAGGCGTCGAAGGTCCGGTGCGAATCGCCGCGAGCCGGGGAATCGTAGAGCAGGAAAACGTTCGGATTCCCATCGACGGGGACGTCCGGTTCGAGATCCTGGTGGAGAGCAAAACCGAATGAAAGTGACCGGCACCCGGCTCTTGCTCTGGCTGGCGGCGGCGTGGGTCCTTCCATGCTCCGCATTGGCGCAGGTTCCCCGGGAGAGCTACCGGATCGAGACCGTTGAAACCCCGCCGGGGGTGGCGCCGGAGGTGGGCGGGATCGATTTCGATCGGCGCGGCCGGCTGGTGGCCTGCTTTCGGCGCGGGGGCCTCTACCGGCGGGATCCCGACTCGGGCCGCTGGAGCCGGTTCGCCACCGGACTCCAGGTCCCGCTGGGAATCGTCTCCGGGAAACCCGGAGAATACTTCGTGGCGCAGCAGTCCGAGTTGACGCGGATCGTCGACACCGATGGAGATGGACAGGCCGATCACTACCAGACCCTCAGCGACGAATGGGGGATATCGGGCAACTACCACGAATATGCCTACGGCCTGGCCCGGGACGAAGAAGGGAACTTCTACGTGGGGTTGGGACTGGCCTCGGGTTCGAGCCGTCACAAGTTCTCGGGCCGGGGGCCGGCGACGACCCGGAGCCTGATCGCCGAAAATCCCAAGCCCGGAACGGTGCGGCGGTTGCGGCACAATTCACCCGTCTCCTACCGCGGTTGGGTGGTCAAGATCACCCCCGGCGGAAGCTTCGTGCCCCTCGCCTCCGGATTCCGCCAGCCCAACGGCCTGGGGTTCAACCGGGAAGGGGCGCTGTTCGCCACCGACAACCAGGGGGGCTGGATCGGGACGTCTCCTCTTCACCATGTCACGCCCGGATCGTTCTATGGACACCCCTCCTCGCTGAACTGGCATCCGGACTTCCAGGGCATCAACCCCGTGGACCTCGAGGTGGAGACCTTGGCGCGCCGGCGCAAGCCGCCGGCCGTCCAGATTCCTCAGAACGACATGGCCGGCTCCCTGGGACAGCCCTTGGAGGACCGCACCGGAGGCCGGTTCGGGACCTACGCGGGGCAGATGTTCATCGCCGACTGGACCTATCCCCGGATTCACCGGGTCTTTCTGGAGAAGGTGGACGGGACCTGGCAGGGGGCCTGCTTCCCGTTCATCGAGGGGCGCAGGCTGCGCAAGGGAAACATCCGTCTGGCCTTCTCTCCGAACGGAGACCTCTACGTGGCGCAGACCTCACGGATCTGGGGAATCGGCGAGGGTCTGCAGCGGGTGGCCTGGACGGGAAAGATCGCCTTCGACATCCAGGAGATGCGCCTGACCGAATCGGGGTTCGACCTCCTCTTCACCAAGCCGGTGGATCCGGACACCGCGGCGCTCCCCGGCGACTATTCCCTGTTCCACTACTACTACCGGTACCACGGGGAATACGGGTCTCCCAAGACGGACGTGACGCCGGTCCGGATCGAGAAGGTGTCCCTATCCGGCGTCGGCCTCCGGGTTTCGCTCCACCTTTCGGTTCCATTGTTGACGGGTCGCGTATACGAACTGCGTCCGGCGCAGGGAATTCGTTCCCAAGACGGCGAACTCCTGGTGACCAGGCTGGCCGCCTACACCGTAAACCGGCTCCGTGTGGGTGCCGAGTGAGGCGGGGCCTTCCATATCAGCCCGTGGCAAAAGTCGTCACGGCATTCGACCGTCCCTGCATCCCGGCGGACTGCGTTGCGATTCGGGCACATACTCCCGGTATGTACCCGAATCGCGCCTTGTCCGG
Source organism: Acidobacteriota bacterium (assembly GCA_965116695.1). Lineage (GTDB taxonomy): Bacteria > Acidobacteriota > UBA6911 > RPQK01 > JAJDTT01 > JAJDTT01. The sequence continues at coordinate 2,468,235 of OZ220706.1, read as the reverse complement.
CGGGCGCAGGAACGGTCTCGGTGCTCGCGAGACTTTCACCACGGACTGATATGTTTCATTGCGGAATATCCGATATTCGGAATGTATGAAAAGTCAAAGTCTGCAGGTTCGGAAATGGAGGGTTGACATGCAGGAAACGTTGGTCGTGTCCGGTCGTGGCCAGATCACTCTGCCCGCAGTGTTGCGGAAGCGCTTTGGAATCAAGCGTGGAGATGTCCTGATCCTGGAAGATCGTGGCAATGAAATCGTACTCAAACCTGGCGTGGTGCTCGAGGTCGAAATTTACAACGACGAACAAATCGCCGAGTGGGATGCCGCAGACGTGCTTTTAGACCAGGAGCGAACCCGCATCCTCGATAAATTCGGCGGATCGGAATGAGGCTGTTTCTTGACGCCAACGTATTGTTTACTGCGGCACACAATCCACGGGACAAAGCCACGTCGGTGATAGAGCTCTCCGGACAAGGGCATTGGGAGATCTATTCCAGTGCCTATGCAATGACGGAGGCACGGCGAAATCTGGAACGGAAATTTTCGGAGTACGTGCGGAACCTGGATGCGTTCTCGGATCTTCTCCGAATTGCTCCTCATGCAGTCGGACTTGAGTTTCCCCATGGGCTTCCAACGAAGGACCAGCCCATTTTTCAGGCAGCGGTCGCGTGTCGGGCCACTCATCTGCTGACCGGGGATCTAAAGGACTTTGGCGCGTTGATGAACCAGCCGGAAAAAACCTTCGGGATTCGAATCCAGACGGTGGCCAGTTATCTCGATCGTCTCTAAATCCCGGTCATCGTTCGTGTCACCACCTTTGAATAGGTTGGCTCGCCACTATGCCGAAGCATTTCTTCGAGTAGTTCCTCTACAGCATGTTGTCGATCCATCGCAGGTACGCCATCATGTTGGCTATGATTCGAACTCAGTGAAACATCCGGTAAGCGATGAGGTCTTCGTCGACACATCGGCCTTCTACGCTGTTTTGGATGCGGATGATGCAGTGCACGCTTTGTTCAAGGATCTCCTCCCCGTGGTGACTGTCGTGGCGATTGATGAGGCGCACCATACGAACGCCGTCGCAACCCTGCTGGGAGTCAACAGAAGGAATCTTAGTCTGGTGGACTGTTCGAGCTTCGCAATGATGCATCAGCGCGGAATTACCGCCGCATTTGCCTATGATCGGCACTTTGCTCAGCAGGGTTTCCGGCTGATTTCGTCCACCGCAGGTGGATAGAAACGGCAGGTATTGCCAAGGACGCTCCGTGCTTGACACACTCTGGATGGGCGCGCTTTATACTCGTTAGAAGCATTCGCGTGCGCTGAGCCTGGGGTCCGCACACGGTCACCCGCAGTCACTGCGGCAGCGCGTTCTCCGGGCCGGCCACACCGGATTGAGGGGATCCACCATGCAGCGCTCGATCAAGAGCGTCACCCGGAGTTCCGACACCTTGGCCGCGGTCTGGAGCGGTGGCGAACGCACCCGTCTTCCCTACCTCTGGCTGCGCGACAACTGCAATTGCCCAGAGTGCCGCGTCGTGCAGACTACGGAAAAGCGGTTTCATCTCTTCCGGGTCCCCAGCGACCTGAGACCGCTGGAGGTCAGCATTGAACGCGCCGGATCCGGGGACGAGGCGGTCTCCATCACCTGGCCGGACGGGCACCGGACCCGTTTCCGCTCAAGCGAGATCCACGGCCTCCTGGGCCGGCCCCGCTTGGACCTGCGCTTCTGGGACGGCCGGTTCCAGCCGCGGAGATTCGACTATCGGCGGTTCCTGGCGAGCGACCGCGCGGCGGCGGAACTCATCGAGGAGTTCCTGCGGACCGGGGTCTGCGTGCTGGTCGGCGCCCCCACCGAACCCGACTCGTCGGAGCAGCTCGCGGCCCGTCTGGGCCCGATCCGCGAGGTGCTGTTCGAGCGCATCCACAACGTGGTGGTCGACCCGAAGGGATACAGCATCGCGCACACCGATCTGGCAGTCGCGCCGCACAACGATTTCACTAGCTACACCTGGCCCCCGAGCGTGCAGGCGCTGCACATGCTGGTGAACGAGTGCGAAGGGGGCGAATCCACCGTCGTGGACGGCTTCGGCTTGCTCAACGAGCTACGCCGCGATCACCCCGCCAAGTTTGACGTGCTTTGCGCGGTGCCGGTGCCGTTCCGGCTCTTCAGCGAAGAATACGAGTGCTACGCGGCCAACCCCGTGGTCGAGCTGGACAGCGCCGGCCAGGTCCGGTTGCTGCGCTTCAACACCCAGCAGATGCAGACCATTCCCCTGTCGGAGCCCCGGTTGGGCGACTTCTACGCCGCCGACCACGAGCTGTCCAGGCGGGTCAATGACCCCGGCGCCCAGGCATCATTGCGGTTGGAGGGGGGACAGATTCTGTTCTGCGCCGGGCACCGGGTTCTGCACGGCCGCACGGCGCTCGGCTCAAGCGGGCGGCGTCACCTGCAGGACATCTACTTCGAGCACGACAACGTGCGCAATCACCTGAGGCTGCTGCGCCGCGCCGGCCGGATCTGAAGGTCCGCCGCAATGAGGCCGGATGCCACCTCCCTCGTGGCGTCTTGGCGGGAGGGCGCGGCCCCGGTTTCGTTGCTCACCGGACCCCTTGCCACGGACGGATAGGCTATCGGGCCTCGTCCCGGGTGCCAGGGACAGCGCCGGGGGAGGGTTCCATCCAGGATCGGACGTATTCTCTCTGTTCCCGGGTTTCCGGCGATCTGGGGTGGAAGATGATCTTCTCCATGCCCTGCCACCATTCGGCGATCCGATTCAGGGCTTCGTCTCCCGTCTTCCCGTGCCGGACCAACCAGCAGCCCACCGTGGTCCCGGTTCTTCCCACCCCGCCCCAGCAGTGAACGTAGACCGTCCTGCCCTCGCTCAGAGCGGCGTCGACGGCGTCGAGGATCCCGACCATCTGCTGCGGGGAGGAGGGGACGTTCAGGTCGACGATAGGATGCCGCTCCCACCCGATTTCCAGGCCGCGTCGACGGGCCTCCTCGGCGATGATTCCGGAGTAGGGCTCCAACTCGCCCGCCTCCGTCAGGTCGATGAAGTGGTCGATTCCCGCGTCCAGCAGCTTGCGAACCTTTTCGGCCGCCCAGACCCGGTCCCAGTGGCCAGGGTACTCTCCCGCCGCGAAACGGCCCGGCCGAATCCAGTAGCTGTTCTCCATGGGACGGTTCTGGCCGTCGTCGCTGGGCATGCTCTTGCCGCGGCCGGTCAGGGCCAGAGCCAGCCGAAGGTTCCGGCCGTCAGGAGGGAGTAGATCAGCCCGTCGAACAGGGTGCGGAGCGTGGCGCCCCAGCCCCGGTGCCACCAGATGGCGCTCTGCAGGATCGCCAGCGAGTAGCCGGCGAAGGCGACCACGCTGACCATCTTGAAGACGGCCATGTAGTCGGCGCCGGGTCCGATGTGCAAGCCGGCGGCATAGCCGGCGAAGACGCCGACGACCACGCAATAGGCGAACCACAGGGCGAGGCTCTTGCCCATGGTCATGGGTCCGTTGGGCAGCACCGTAATGAGGGCCACCGGTCCCCTGGTCGTCTTCTCGACGAATTCCGGCGAGTTCATTTCCTTGGGGTCCGCGGCGTGCGGAATGCAGTAGTCGCCCGGCGGGATCTTGAACGGCCGGAGGGCATCCATCACCGCGGCCTCTTCGGGAACCGGTCCCACGTCCGACCGGTGATACCGGAGCACCATGTGGATGATGGAGCTGACGATGAAGACCAGCACCGCCGAAAGCAGCACCGGCAGCCAGAGTGAAACGACCGAAACCATGTCGACCTCCTCTCGGTCCGGATTTGTCCTGATCGGCCGCCGGCCGATCAGTAGAGAACGCTCACCAGGATGTCCTTCAAGCGCGGCGCCGCGCCGGCCGGGACGGAAATGCGGAATTGATTGTATCCCGTGTGGAGCTGTGTGGGCGAGATGGAATACCGGAGTTCGTCCGGGACCCGCTCCTCGGCCTCCAACCGGTGACCATTCACTGACAGCCGAACCGCCGCCTCCGGGTCCAGGTTTTCCAACTGCACGCGTGCCTGCACCTGGGGACGCTTGCCGATGATCGCCTGGCTCAGGGACCGGTCGGCCAGGTACATGGGGACGGTATAGGTCGTGTCCGGTTCCAGCAACACCGGGGAGAGTGGAGAAACAGGCTTCTGCGCCTTGTATTTTTCGAAGTCGTGGATGTACCGCTTGAAGGACTCCCGTCCCACCGGGTCCAGACTGTAGAGCTTGTCCAGCCTCTCCAGGCCATTTGGATCTCCGAGTTCGCGGTACTTCCGGTCGTGATTCTCCTCGGGAAAGAGATTGAACAGGTAGATTCCGTCCGCCCCCTGTTTCCAGGCCGTCAGGGCCTGCGCCCGGAAAGACTCCAGTGATCCGCGTTCTTCTCCCATCATGGACCTGCGGACGCACGGATAGACGGGAACGCCGTAGCGGTGAGCGAGCCGGATGGTCTCCTCCCAGGGCGCCAGAGCCACCTCGCCGATGACCACCAGATCGACCAGGTCTTCGCGGAGCCAGGTCACCAGGTCCAGGCCCATGTCCCGGTTCAGTTCGGGAGAGTCCATGACCCGGACTGCGATCAGCAGGGGCCGTCCCCGCTCCCGGGCCCGGTCGTCGGCCATCCTGCGGACGCGCCGCATCAGCCCGGTGATGGATTCCGTCTCCACGGGCGTGACCGGGTCTCCCCAGGCATAGGTCTTGAAATACGGGGGGTGCCGCCAGAAATCGAGTTCCAGGCCGTCCAGGTCGTAGTTGGCGGCCATCTCCTCCAACACCTGGAACGTCATGTCCCGGATCGCCTTCCAACTGAAATCGGCGCCCGACCAGTAGCCGTAAGGCGGCGGCTTCCGGGAGGACCCGAAAAGAGCGCGAGAGTTTTTCCGCTTGAACCTGGAACCCAGAACCGAAAAATGGTCGCTGCTGTCGTGGACGTCGTTCATGCGCAGGGTGGCGAAGATCTCGATCCCCTCCTTCCTGCAGTATTCCGTCACGATCTCCAACGGGTCCGTGCCCTGTTCGGCGAACTCGCCGATGGGGTTCCGAAATCCCTCTCTCGGGAGATCCCGAACCAGGAGCTCGGCGACGTCACTGCGATGGGTGTAGGCGCCGATGCTCTGGGTGGTGCAGTAGAAGATGGAGTCGACCTGGGTTCCGGTGACGGGGATGGTACGGCGCTCCAGGAGGTTTTGCGGCGTGACGGGCAGGCCGGAGGGAAAGAAGAGGGCATCGTCTCCGTCGTTGTTGAAGATGAGGCGCCGCTTGCGCCACCGGGCCCTGTGCCTGAGCTCTTCCATCTCCCCGGCGCCGGAAACCGCGCCCTTTTCGTCAGGTTGCTCCATTCCGGGCGACGAAGCCGCCGGAGAGCAGCCCAGGAGCGGAACCAGCAGCAGAGCCGCCGCGATGATGCGGGGACCGAAATGAAGCAAACTCATGAGATCAGGGGTGAATTCTCTCATAAGGTCTGCTATCGGTGAATTTTTTGTCGGGCGAGCCACGGCGAAAGCGTCTCCCGCTCGTGCTCTCCCGGACCGGAGGAGTGAGCTTCGTCCCACCACTCACTTGGTAGTAGACTGGGCGCCAGGGACACGATCCCGACGTCGGTTCGAAATGAGATACCTCCTTGCTCTCCTGTTCCCGGTCGTCGTCTGCCTGCTGACTCAGGCCGGCTGTTCACCTTCGAGTGAAAGGGACCCGTCGAATTGGCCGGTCTACCTGGGAGACCCCGAGGCCTCCCACTATTCCGCCTTGAATCAGATCAATCGAAGCAACGTGCAACGGCTCCAGGTCGCCTGGACCTACAACACCGGGGACAAGTCCGAGTTCAGCCAGATCCAATGCAATCCCCTCGTCGTCGGAGGCCGCCTGTTCGCCACCTCGCCGCAGTTGAAGGCCTTTTGCCTGGATGCGGCCACGGGCCGGGAGATCTGGGTCTACGATCCGGTCGAGGAGGCGGGGCTCAGCACGCTGGGCGTGAATCGGGGCCTCGTCCACTGGGAAAGCGGGTCCGGGCAGAGGATCTTCTATACCGCCGGAAACCTCCTCTTCGCTCTGGATGCCGCAACCGGACTTCCGGTCCCCTCCTTTGGGGACAATGGCCGAATCGACCTGAGGTTCGGCTTGGGCCTCGAAGACCCGGAAAAGTTCTGGGTCGTGTCCACCTCGCCGCCGGCCCTGTACCGGGACCTCCTCATCCTCGGCAGCCGGGTGGGGGAGGGGCCCGGGGCCGCCGCGCCCGGTCACATCCGCGCCATCGACGCCCGCACCGGCCGGCTCCGGTGGATCTTCCACACGATTCCCAGGCCGGGCCAGGAGGGATACGAAACCTGGCCGCCGGACGCCTGGACCTACGCCGGCGGCGCCAACTCCTGGGCGGGGATGACGGTCGACGAGAAGCGCGGAATCGTCTTCGCCTCCACCGGATCGCCCTCCTTCGACTTCTGGGGCGGCGACCGGAAGGGAAAGAATCTCTACGGCGACTGCGTCCTGGCCATCGACGCCGTAACGGGCCGGCTCCGCTGGCATTACCAGACCCTGCACCACGATCTCTGGGACCGGGACCTGCCCGCTCCTCCCAACCTCGTCACACTGGAGCGGGAGGGCAAGAGGATCGACGCCGTCGCCCAGGTCACCAAACTGGGAGTCGTCTTCGTTTTGGACCGGGACACCGGCGAACCTCTGTTTCCGGTGGAAGAGAGGCCGGTTCCCGCCTCGGATCTGGAAGGGGAGCAGGCCTGGCCCACGCAGCCGTTTCCCCTCAAGCCGCCCCCTTTCTCCCGCCTGTCCTTCACCGAGGCGGAGGTCACGAACCTCTCCCCCCGCGCCCGCGAGGCGGTGCTGGAACGCTTTCGCCAGGTCCGGACGGGCCACATCTTCGAGCCCCCCAGCACTCAGGGGACGCTGGTCTTTCCCGGGTTCAACGGCGGCGCCGAATGGGGCGGCGCGGCCTTCGACGCCTCCAGCGGCCGGTTGTTCGTCAACTCCAGCGAGATCCCGTGGATCCTGACCATGATCCCGACCCGGGATCGCCAACTTCCGGAGCCGTCGGCGGGATCCCGCGTCTACCAGGTCCATTGCGCCGGCTGCCATGGGGACCGGCGGCAGGGGAGTCCGCGCGGCAACAGCCCGCCGCTCCCCCTGGAGCAGGTCTATCCGCTAAGGGAAACCCGGGACCTGATACGGCTGGGAATCGGCCGGATGGAGGCCATGCCCCAGCTCAATGACTCGGAACTGGATGCGGTGGTCGATTTTCTCGCCGGCGCCGACGCCGACAACGTCCCGCCGTGGGCCGTCACCGGAGGCGGGATCCCCTACACGTTCTCCGGATACAACCACTTCCTGGATCCCGACGGATACCCGGCCATCAAGCCTCCGTGGGGCCAATTGACGGCCATCGACCTCAACGCGGGGACCATTGCCTGGCAGGTGACGCTGGGCCTGTACGACGAACTGATCGAGCGTGGGATTCCGCCCACCGGAACCGAGAATTTCGGCGGTCCCGTGGTCACCGCCGGCGGCCTGCTCTTCATCGGAGCCACCGCCGACGAGCGATTCCGGGCCTTCGACGCCGATAGTGGAAGGATCGTCTGGGAAACCCGGCTTCCGGCAGGGGGCTACGCCACTCCCGCCACCTACGCGATTCGGGGCCGGCAGTACGTCGTCATCGCCGCCGGTGGAGGAAAAATGGGCACCCCGTCCGGAGATACCTATGTGGCCTTCGCGCTGCCGGAGGCAACCGACACCCGCTAGCGCCGGCGCAGCCTCACGAAACCGTCGAAACCTTGCCCCTTGAGTTTTCGCAGGCGCTTGTCCGCCGCCTTTTTCGTTCCTCCCGCAACGATGACCCGGTAGAGTTTCGGCCCCCCTCGCCGAAACGGCCTCACCTCGGCGCGGTGTCCCTTCTTTTCGGCGTCCCAGGCCAGCGTCTTCGCGTTCGCTTCACTCTTGAAAACTCCGATCTGAATCTCGTACCCACCCCTCGCCGGCGCGGGTCTCGGCTCGGCGGCGCGCCGGCTCCGTTTCGGAGGTTTTCGCTTACCATCGGGACCGTCGATGACCGTGAGGCGGACGCGAACCGTGCCCGCCCCGATCATCCGGATCTCCGAGGCGGCGGCCCTGGAAAGATCGATGATGTACCGGGCCGTGAACGGCCCCCGATCGTTGATCCGGACCTGTGTGGACCTTCCGTTCCGGAGATTCCGGACGTTGACCCAGGTGCCGAACGGCAGCCGCGTATGGGCGGCCGTCATCTTGTTCATGTCGTAGGTCTCGCCATTGCTGGTCTGACGCCCGTGGTAGGGATGTCCGTACCAACTGGCGATGCCGACCTCGGACCACCCCCTCTTGGCTTCGACGGGCGGCGGCAGCTTGATTTTCTTGCGGCCGCCGCACGCACTGAGGGCCAAAACGGCCGCCAGCAGAGCGCAGAGCCGGATGCTCGGAATCGCCGGTTTCCGTCGGCGAATCCCTGGGCGCAATGAGGTTCGGCTCCCGACGTGCTGTGTTACCATGCTTTTTTCGTGCTGGAGCAGATGCCGTTGGTCGATGACCTCAATTGACGTTGCGGGTCGGAAATCGCCGGATCGACGATTGACCCGCCTCGTAACCTGCCTGTGATTCGACTCGCCGGAACCACTCCAGTTCCAGGACGGCAAGACACATGCTGAATTCAAGGGAAATCTACTGGACGACCCCGACGTTCCGGGTCTCCCTGCCGGTTGCCAGGATCTCAAAATGAACGCAGTGGGCAAGGATTTGGAAATCACGCTCGGCATCGAGGAGGAGTTTTTTCTCGTCGACCCGGAGACCCGGGATCTGGTTGCCGATCCCGACCCGGGCATCTACGATGCCTGCGAGCGGAATCGAGGGCCGCACAAGGTGGTGACCGAGTTCCTCCGCTCCCAGATCGAGACCAACACGCGGGTTTGCGCTTCCATTGCCGAAGTCCGTGAGGCGTTGGTGGAGACCCGGCGCCTGGTGATCGAGGCGGCCGCGCAGCACGGTGCAGCGGTGCTGGCCGCGTCCACCCATCCCTTCGCGTCATGGACGGCGCAGATGCCGACACCCAAAAAAAGGTACGAGCGATTCGAGGTCACCTTCCAGGAGGCCGTGCGGCGGTTGCTCATCGGCGGCATGCACATCCACGCCGGCTTCGGCGATCCGGAGGAGCGGATCTGCGTCATGACCGCAATGCGCCAGTACCTGCCGCTACTGCATGCGTTGTCCACTTCGTCCCCGTTCAACGCGGGAAACCTCACCGGTTTCAAGTCGTATCGGCTCAGTCTGTTCGGCGTGCTTCCACGCACCAGCCTGCCCGGACCCCTGTATTCCCGGAAGGAATACGACCGGCTCGTGGAGGACTACAAGCGCCTCCAGTTCATCGAGGGCGCCAATGAGCTGTGGTGGGATATCCGGCCCGCCGACCTCCATCCCACGGTGGAGATGCGCATCTGCGACGTCTGCCCGCTCATCGACGATGCGGTCGGCATCGCGGCGCTCTACGCATCGTTGATCCGATGGCTGCTGCGGCAGCATCGAGCCGGCGCCCTGCCCCCGGAGCCGCGGACCGAGATCATCGCCGAAAATCGCTGGCTGGCGCAGCGCTACGGGGCCTTCGCGTTCCTCGGGGACACCCGCCGCGGCGGACGCATGGACATCAACGACTACGCCCTGGGGCTGCTGGAGGAACTGGACGGCGACGCCCGCGCCCTCGGCTGCCGGGAGGAACTGAGCCGCGTGGAGTCCATCATCCGGGAAGGCAGCGGCGCCGACCGGCAACTCGACCACTACCGCCTGGCTCGCCTGGAGGGGGCCGCCAAGATGGAAGCCTTGTGCTCGGTGGTCGATCTGGTGATCGCCGAATCCCGCCAAGGCGTCGACGCGGCCAATTGACGGCGTCCGCCGCCCCGGGTCTGCCGGGTGCGTCAACCGCGGCCGACGAGGGGCATCCTGGTCGCCATCACGGTCATGAACTGGACGTTGGCCTCCAGCGGCAGGCTGGCCATATAGACCACCGCGTCGGCGATGTCGTTCACGTCCATGTAGGGCTCGGCCATGACCGTTCCGTTGGCCTGCGGGAGTCCCTCCCCCGTCCTTCGGGTCATTTTCGTCAGCGCGTTTCCGATGTCGATCTGGCCGCAGGCGATGTTGTATTTGCGGCCGTCCAGGGAAGTGGAACGGGTCAGGCCGGTAATGGCGTGCTTGGTGGAGGTGTAGGGCGCCGAGTTGACGCGGGGCACCTGGGCCGAGACCGAACCGTTGTTGATGATCCGCCCGCCCATGGGGTCCTGGCTCTTCATCATGCGGAACGCTTCCTGCGTGCAGAGGAAGGAGCCGGTCAGGTTGACATCGACCACGGCCTGCCACTGTTCGTAGGTCAGGTCTTCCAGCAGAACCGCGGGAGCCGGGATCCCGGCGTTGTTGAAGAGGAGATCGAGCCGGCCGAAGGCTTCCCGGGTTCGGGCAAAGAGGTTCGAGACCGCTTTCGGGTCGCCGACGTCGGTGGAGACCGCCAGGGTTCGGGAGCCGCCGGACCCCGCCAGGCGGGCCGTTTCCTCCAGGGCGTCGAGTCGCCTTCCCGCCAGAACCACACTGAATCCGGTACGCAGCAGAGCCCAGGTGGTGTGTCGGCCGATTCCCGATCCGGCGCCCGTGACGACGGCGATCTTTCCTTCGTGCTTCATGGTATGAGTCCTTTTTATCTGGGGAATTTCCCCTGTCCGTCCGGGCGGCGATGGCCGGCGGCCGGCCCCGGGTGATCCCGAATCAACCCCAACGGCTGGGCGAAATACCGCCGGCCTCCCTCGACATGTCGTCCGGGCGGTTCGGCAGGTCGAATTCGATGTTCCGCGTGTTGAGGCTCCTGAAATACTTCCGGACGGCCGGAGAGAGACCGGCCACCTTCTCCGGGTCGCGCTCCGGTACGTCGTCGATGGGCCCGGCCCAAGTGGGCCGGTAGGCGATGGCCAGCATGCGGCGAACCCGGTCGCTGTAGTTGGGAAAATTGGCGTGAAACACTTTCTGGTTGATGATCACCGCCGAACCGGCGCGGCAGGTCACCATCACCTCGTCCCTGTGGGACAGGTAGCGGTTGTAGGGGTTGGCGTCGCGATGCAGCGACAAATGTGAGCGTGGGATCACCTTGAATGGCGAACACTCCGGAGTCAGGTCGTCCAGGTAGTAGAGGACGCGAACCAGGCAGGGCGAGCTGGCCTGGACCCCGAATATCTTGGAGCCGTAGGGCTGGGAATCGGTGTGAATGGCGATTCCCGGGTGGCCGGGCCTCGACTCGGCATATTGGCAGGAGGTGCAGATCAACTCGTCTCCGAAGAGCTCCTTGACGAACTCCACCGTGGCCGGCAGGGCGATCACCGAGGTGGCTCGGGGCGAGTCGGTCCACTGGAGATCGGGACAGCCCCGTTGGTGGGGGCTGTAGTCGACTGCCGTGGTGGGCACCCTGGAGGTCTCCTCCCGGATCTCCTGCACCAGTTCCTCGCTCAGCAGATCCGGAATGACGACGAAGCCCTCCAACTCGATGGACCGAAACTGTTGGGCCCGGGTCAATCCGTACCAATGGCTCTCCGGGATCCGGTTCGCCCGTTCCAGACTTTCTCGACTGTTGGTGAAAGAAGTGTCCATATCCCTAAACGATCCTCTCTATGTTCTTCCGGGTCGGATTCTATAGCTGTCGGGGCAAGTCCGGTACATTTCACTCAAAAAACCGTAGCGCCCCGCCCCCAAAGCCCTGGCCGCCCCCCCAGCGCCGGGGCGAAATGCCCGGGGCAGTCCTGGCCATGTTGTCCGGACGGTTCGGAAAATCGAACCTGATCTTCCTGGTGTTGAGGCTCCTGAAGTATTTCCGGACGGCTGCGGGGAGGCCGGCCACCTTGTCCGGATCGCGCTCGGGAACCTGGTCTATGGGACCCGCCCAGGCGGGCCGGTAGGCGATGGCCAGCATGCGGCGGATCCGGTCGCTGTAGTTGGGAAAGTTGCCGTGAAACACCTTCTGGTTGATGACCACGGCCGAGCCGGCGCGGCAGGTCACCATCAACTCGTCGCCGTGGGAAAGGTAGCGGTTGTAGGGGTTGGCGTCGCTGTGCAGCGACACGTGGGAGCGCGGAATCACCTTGAAGGGGGAGCACTCCGGAGTCAGGTCGTCCAGGTAGTAGAGGACGCGGACCAGGCAGGGTGAGCTGGTCAGGACTCCGGACGACTTGTTCCCGTAGGGCTGGGCATCGGTGTGGATGGAGATTCCCGGGTGGCCCGGCCTGGATTCGGCGTACGTGCACGAGGTGCAGATCAGTTCGTCGCCCAGGAGTTCTTCCAGGAGCTCCACCGTGGCCGGCAGAGCGACCACCGAGGTGGCGTGTGGCGAGTCGGTCCACTGCACGTCCGAAAAATACCGTTGATGCTCGCTGTAGTCGACCGCCGTCGTGGGGAGCCTGGAAGTCTCCTCGCGGATTTCCTCCACCAGTTCTTCGCTCAGCAGATCCGGAATGACGACGAATCCCTCCAGCTCGATGGAACCAAACTGCTGCGCCCGGGTGAGACGGGTCCAATGACTCTCCGGGATGCGGTTCGCCCGCTCCAGGCTTTCTCGACTGTTGGTGAAGGAGGTGTCCATTGCGCTACGCGTTCTGACCTGGATCAGGTCCAGCGGCCCGTCGAAATGCCCGCGGCATGCCTCGCCATGTTGTCCGGACGGTTCGGCAGTTCGAACCTGATTTTCCTGGTGTTGAGGCTCCTGAAGTATTTTCGGACAGCCGGGGGCAGACCGGCCACCTTCTCCGGATCCCGCTCCGGAACGTCGGCTATGGGACCCGCCCAAGCGGGCCGGTAGGCGATGGCCAGCATGCGGCGGACCCGGCTGCTGTAGTTGGGATAATTGCCGTGAAACACTTTCTGGTTGAGGATCACCGCCGAGCCGGCGCGGCAGGTCACCATCCATTCATCCTCGTGGGAGAGATATTTGGTGTACGGGTTGGCGTCGCTGTGCAGCGACAGATGGGAGCGCGGAATCACCTTGAAGGGGGAACACTCCGGAGTCAGATCGTCCAGGTAGTAGAGGACGCGGACCAGACAGGGGGAGCTGGACTGGACTCCGAAGATCTCGGATCCGTAGGGCTGGGCATCGGTGTGAATGGCGATTCCCGGGTGACCCGGCCCGGACTCGACGTACGAGCAGGAGGTGCAGATCAGTTCGTCGCCCAGGAGCTCTTCCAGGAACTCCACCGTGGCCGGCAGGGCAATCACCGAAGTGGCGTGGGGCGAACCGGTCCACTGCACATCGGAAATGTATCGCTGATGCTCGCTGTAGTCGACCGATGTGGTGGGAAGCGTGGAGGTCTCCTCGCGGATCTTCTCCATACGTTCCTCGCCCAGCAGATTCGGAATGACGACGAAACCCTCCAACTCCAGGGAACGAAACTGCCGGGCCCGGGACAGGCCGGTCCAATGGCTCTCCGGGACGCGGTTCGCCCGTGCCAGGCTTTCCCGGCTGTTGGTGAAGGAAGTGTCCATTGATCTACCTTTGAACCCCCAGCGAACGCCTCCGCGACGTTGGCGGCCTCCATTTTGCCAACCGGGAGCCGCGCCTGGCAATCTCCCCGCCGCTGCCCGCGGGATCCGCGGCTGGCAGCAGGGACCCCCGTCCTTTACAATCCGCCGCTGGAGAGTGCCGCCGTGCCCGTAGTCCAAGCCGAAACCTTGCGCCGGATCGGCCACCAGTTGTTCGAGGCCGCCGGATGCGACCCGGCCGACGCGAGAGTCGTCACCCATCATCTGGTGGAGTCGAACCTCTTCGGCCACGATTCCCATGGGGTCATCCGCTACCCTGAATACATGGAGGCCATCCGGACGGGGCGTTTCCAGGCCAAGGCCCAACCCAGGGTGGTGCGGGACCATCCCTCCTGCGCGGTGGTGGACGCCGCCGGCGCGCTGGGGCAGGTGGGCGCCGCCTTCGCCACCCGCCTGGCCATGGAAAAGGCCTCCCGCCATGGAGTGGCGGCGGTCTCGCTGCGCAACACCAGCCACGTGGGCCGGGTCGGGGCCTACCCGCTGATGGTGGCCCGGGCCGGAATGATCGCCCAGGCCTTCGTCAACGGCGGACGCTTCGGGAACCAGATCGCCCCCTTCGGAGGCATCGACGCGCGTCTCACCACCGACCCCCTGGCTTTTTCGGCGCCCCGGCGCGACGCGGAGCCCATCTTCCTGGACATGACCACGTCGGTGGCCGCCGAGGGCAAGGTGCGGGTCGCCTCCTACGCCGGGAAGCGGGTTCCGGAAGGATGGCTCATCGATCACGAGGGACGCCCGACCACCGATCCCGACAGTTTCGGCGCCACGCCGGGGGGCGCCATCCTGCCCCTGGGGGGAATCGCTTCCCACAAGGGCTACGGCATGAGCCTCATGGTGGAGCTTCTGGCCGGGGCGCTGAGCGGCCAGGGGTGTTGCGTCGGCGAGTCGGAGATGGTCAGCAACGGCATGCTCCTGGTGGTCCACCGGATCGATCACTTCATCGACCCGGAAGACTACTACCAGGAGGTGGAGGCGCTGATCCGGTACGTGCGGTCCAGTCCTCCCGCGCCCGGATTCGAAGAGATCCTGCTTCCGGGGGAGCCGGAGCTCCGGTCGGCCCGCCGGAGGGAAACGGATGGAATCGACCTCGACGACAAGACCTGGTCTCTCATCGGCGCGGACCTGGAACGCTTCGGCTTGCCCATTCCGCCCACGGGCTAGGATTCGGCTCAGGAAAGGAATGTCTTCTTGCCCAGATTCGCACCCCAATCTCTGAGGGAAATCGGCTACCGGCTGTTCCAGGCCGCGGGTTGCCGTCCCGAGGACGCCCGGGCCGTGGTGGACCACCTGGTGGAGTCGAGCCTCTTCGGCCACGATTCCCATGGAGCCATCCGGTTCTACGAGTACGCCCAGGGGATTCGCGACGGCCGCTTCAATCCCGGCGCCCGGCCCAGGGTCGTCCGGGAGCGTCCCTGCTCGGCCGTGGTGGACGGGGGCGGCGCCCTGGGGCAGGTGGGCGCCGCCTTCGCGACCCGCATCGCCATGGACAAGGCTCGAGACCATGGGATTGCGACGGTCACGCTGCGCAACACCTGCCATATCGGCCGGGTGGGCGCCTATCCGCTGATGGCCGCCCGGGCCGGTTTCATGGCCCAGCTCTTCGCCAACGCCGGCCACCTGGGGGCTCAGGTGGTCCCCTTCGGGGGCCGGACAGGCCGGCTGTCCACCAATCCCATGGCCTTCGCCGCGCCCCGCCGGGGACATGAGCCGCTGCTATTGGACATGACCACGTCCGTGGTCGCCGAAGGCAAGGTCCGAGTGGCCATCAACCGCGGCGAATCCATCCCCGAGGGTTGGGCCGTGGACGCCCGGGGCCGGCCCACCACCGATCCGAGGCAGGTGAAATCCGATCCGCCCGGGGCGCTCCTTCCTCTGGGCGGGGTGGTGGCTCACAAGGGCTACGGCCTGTCGATGATGGTGGAGGTCATGGGAGGGGCCATGGGCGGGGAGGGCTGCGCGGCCGGCGCCCCCAAGTTCGTCAGCAACGGAGTGCTCCTGACCGTCTACCACATCGAGCACTTCACCGGCCTGGAGACCTATTACGACGAACTGGACGCCATGATCGCCCACATCCGGACCAGCCGACTGGCTCCCGGTTTCCAGGAGATCCTGCTCCCCGGCGAGCCGGAATTCCGGAGCGCCCGGAGGCGGGAGGCGGAAGGCATCGAGGTGGACGACGAAACCTGGAATCAGATCCGCCGCCAGATGGAGTATTTCGGGGTCAATTCGTAGGGGCGCGCCCTTGTGGCCGCCCTCCGCCGACGGGCCACTCGACGGGCTGTTTCCGTGGTCCCTATAGGATGGGTTCAGGTGGGCAGCAAAGAGCCCACACGCAAGGGGTGCCCCTGCGTTTCGGCAAATGGCCGTCAGGCCTTGGCCAGGGCCGGCTCCCGGTGGTCCACCGGCACCGGTTCGCCTTCGATGGTCACGCCGGGAAACTCGAAGCTCTCTTCGATCCCGGCGGCCACCTTCTCCAACCGAACCGCGCTCACCTTGTACTCGGGACAACCGGTGAACTCGTCCTTGGCGTCTCCCACCAGGATGTTGGTGCGGGTCTCGGGATAGTGGAAGGTCATGAAGACGGTGCCCACGTTGCTGGCCTTGGTGATCTCGGCCTTGACCCGAACCCGTCCCCGGCGGGAGATGACGTCCACCAGTTCCCCTTCCTCGATGCCCAGGGAGCGGGCGTCGCGGGGATGGATGCGAACCTTCTCTTCGCGGGCCTTGTCCAGCTTGCTCACGGCGGTGCGGCGGGTCTGGGTGCCCACGTTGTAGTGGAAGAGCATGCGGCCGGTGGTGAGATAGAAGGGGAACTCGTCGTCGGGCAGCTCTCCCGGTTCCTGCCAGGGAGTGACCGTCAACTGCGCCTTGCCGCGCAGGAAGTCACCTCCCTCGTGGACGATCTCCGTTCCCGGATGATTCTCGTCCCAGCAGGGCCACTGGAGAAAGCCCTCCTTCTCCAGCCGGTCGTAGCGGACGCCGCCCCATTTGGGGGTGAGCCGGGCGATCTCGTCCATGATCCGGCTGGGGTCGATGGGAGTCCCCGGACCGTCGTCGAACCCCAGGTCGAAACCCATCCGCCGGGCCACCGTGTTGACCACGTCTCCGTCGGCCATGAGTTCTCCGGGAGGCGCCGCCACTTCGCGGACCGGCTGGATCCGGCGATCGGAGTTGGTGAAGGTGCCGTTTTTTTCCAGGAAGGTGGATCCGGGCAGCACCACGTCGGCGTACTTGGCCGTCTCGCACATGAAAATGTCCTGGACCACCAGGAAGTCCAGATTCTCCAGGGCCCCCACTACGTGGGCCGTGTCCGGGTCCGACTGGGCAATGTCTTCGGCCAGCACGTACATGGCCTTGAGAGTGCCCTCGTGGGCCGCGTCGAACATGTCGGGAATGCGCAGTCCGGCGTTGTCCGGCATGGAACAACCCCAGACCGCCTCGTGCTCGGCCCGCGCCTGGGGATCGGTGGTCTTGCGGTAGTCGCTGAAGACGTTGGGCAACGCGCCCATGTCGGATGCGCCCTGCACGTTGTTCTGTCCCCGGATGGGACAGGTCCCGGTGCCGGGACGGCCGATGTTGCCGGTCATGACCGCCATGTTGATCATGCCGAAGACGGCGTTGGAGCCGTGTCCGGCCTCGGTCACTCCCAGACCCCACAGGATCTGGCTGGCGCCGCTGGCCGCATACATCCGGGCCGCCTTCCGGATCAGGCCGGGCTCCACCCCGCTGATCTCGCCGGCCCACTCGGGCGTGCAGGACGCCAACTCGGCCCGGAGTTCGTCGAAGCCTTCGCTGTACCGGTCGATGAATTCCTGGTCGATGAGCCCTTCCGTGAGCAGGACGTGCTGCATGGCGTTGATCACGGCCACGTTGGAGCCGGGCTTCAACGGCAGGTGCAGGTCCGACCATCGAGCCAGCTCCGTGTTCCGTGGATCCAGCACGATGAGTTGGCAGCCCTTGAGGACAGCCTGCTTCATCCGGGCGCCGAAGACCGGGTGCGCCTCGGTGGGATTGGCGCCCACGATCATGAGCAGCTTCGACTCTTCCACGTCCTGGAAGCTGTTGGTCCCGGCCCCCGTCCCCAATGCGGCCCCCAGAGCGTAGGCGGATGGGGAGTGGCAGACCCGCGAGCAGTTGTCCACCGAGTTGGTCCGCATGATGGTGCGGGTGAACTTCTGGGTCAGGAAATTCTCTTCGTTGGTGCAGCGGGAAGAGCTGATGAAGGCGAACCCTTCCGGACCGTACCGTTCCCGGACCTCCAGCAGCTTGCGGGCGATCAGGTCGAACGCTTCGTCCCATGAGGCTTCCCGGAAGTTGCCTTCGCCGTCCTTGATCAGCGGTACCCGCAGACGGTCCTTGCTCTTGCCGAACTGATGGGCGAACCGGCCCTTGACGCAGGTGTGGCCCAGGTTCGCGCTTCCCTCGGGATTCGGCTCGATGTTGACGATCTCGCCGTCTTTCATGTTCACGTTCAGCGAGCAGCCGACCCCGCAGTAGCTGCAGGTGGTGGCGACGGTCTCGTCCGGCAGGCCGTGGGCCCGGGTCTGGGTCTCCTCCAGGGCGGCCACGGGACACTCGAACACGCACTGTCCGCAACTGACGCAGTCGGCCTCCTCGAAACCGGTGTCATTGCCGGCGATGACCTGGACGTCGTACCCGCGGCCGGACATTCCCAGGATGAAGGAACCCTGGATCTCGTCGCACGCCCGCACGCACCGGGCGCAGCCGATGCACTTGTCCATCTCCAGCTTGATGAAGGGATGGGTGTTGTCCATGGGTGGCGTGTGCGTGCGCGGGTTCTCGTAACGGGGGGTGCGCAGGCCCACGTCCTGGGCCAGGGACTGGAGCTCGCAACGCCCGTTGGCGGTGCAGTCCAGGCATTCGAGCGGATGGTCCGAGACGATCAGCTCGGTGATGTTGCGCCGCAGGCGGGTGAGCAACGGCGATCGCGTGATGTAGACGCCCCCGTCCCGAACCTGCGTATGACAGGACGCCACCGGCTTGCCTCCATCCTGCTCCACCAGGCAGGTCCGGCAGGCGCCGAACGGCTCCATGCGATCGGAGTAGCAGAGCGTGGGAACGGTGCGCCCGATGGGCTTCATGGCTTCCAGAATGGTCGCTCCGCGAGGGACGGTGACGGATCGCCCGTCAATGGTCGCGGCAACGTGCCCATTCCGTTGGCTCATAAGTGGTTTCCTAAGCGGTGCCGACCAGTCTACTACGTTTTAAGGGACAACGCCTACGCGCCTGGGACCGGGGACAGTCTGGTCCCCCTCTTAATCCTCTCGACTATTGCCTCATTCCTCGCCTGTATCGGTCGATCTCTTCGGGAAAGAATTCCATTAAATTCTCGATGGGAATGGGGATCATCCCGCCCAACGCGCAAAGGCTGCCGTACTTCATGGTCTCGCACAATTCCGAGAGCAACTGCAGCTTGTCGTCGGTCACTCCGGAGCCGTCGGGGTCCAGGAACTGGTCGAACATTTCGGTACCCCGCACGGCGCCGATGCGGCAGGGGAAGCACTTGCCGCAGCTTTCCACGGCGCAAAAGGCCATCAGGGCCCGGCCGATCTCCACCAGATCGTCCCGTTGGGAATAGACGACCACGCCGGCATGCCCCAGAATGCCGCCGGCTTCGGCCATGGTCTCGAAGGCCAAGGGGGTGTCCAGCTTGCTCTCGGGCAGGATGCCTCCCAGAGGACCTCCCACCTGGACCGCCTTGAAGACCTCTCCGGGCGCCATCCCGCCGGCGCGGCGGAAGATCAGGTCACGCAGGGTGACGCCCAACTCGATCTCGTAGAGCCCCGGCCGCCGGACCCGGGTGTTGAGGCTGACCAGCTTGGTGCCCCGGGATTTCCCATGTCCGAATGCGGCGTAGGCCTCCCCGCCATGTTCGATGATCCAGGGGAGGTTGTGGAGCGTCTCGACGTTGTTCACCGCCGTGGGGCAGCCGTAGAGCCCCTTCTCGGCCGGGAACGGCGGTTTGAAGCTGACGAGGGCGGGGACACCTTCGATAGACCGGAGAAGGGAAGTTTCCTCGCCGCAGATATAGGCCCCCTGCCCCATGACGATCCGCACGCCGCAGGAGAAATCGCTTCCCAGGATATTGGCGCCCGCCAAGCCTGCTTCCTCGGCCTCGGCGATCGCCTGGCGCATGACTCGAAGCAGGCGGGGGTACTCGAAACGGATGTAGAGGATGACCTCCTGGGCGCCGCACGAATAAGCGGCCAGCAGGGCGCCTTCCAACTGGGTGTGGGGATCGCGCTCCATCAGTTCCTTGTCGATGTAGGAGCCGGCGTCCCCCTCGTCGCAGTTGACCACCACAAACTTGCGGCCGTCGGCCGAAGCGGAACGCGACACCGTTTCCAGCTTGATCCCCGACGGAAATCCGGCTCCACCCCGTCCGCGAAGTTGGCTGGTCTTGATTTCGTCGATCACCTGCTGCGGACTCATGGATGCGAGAGCCTTCTCCAGAGAACCGTAGGCTCCGGCATCGCGGGCGCCCCGGAGAGACACGACGTCCCGGTCGAACCGCCTGAGCAGGATGCAGGGTTCCCCGTCACGCGGCATGTGGATCGGGTTGTTGGGTTCGACCAGTCCGTGAGGAGCGTCCGACCGGGCGTATTCCAACACCGACTTGAGGGCACCTTCACCGGCCATGCTGACCGGCTCATTGTCCAGCATGACGTTGGGTCCCAAGCCGCAATAGCCGAGACAGGTGACGTGCTCCACCCGCACCCCGTTGGCGCCGACGCCCCCGGGAGCGTCGAGGCCGCAGGCTTCCAGGAGCTTTTTCTCGCAGGAAACGAAACCGGCGACGCGGCAAGCCTCGCCGTTGCAGACCTTGATGGACCGTTCGGCCGGCCGATCGTGGGAGAGTTCCTCGTAGAACTTGGCCGTGGCCCGGATCTGCTGCGGAGGCAGGCGGTGCTGGCGCGCCAGGCGGTCGATGTCCCGGTCGCCGATGTAGCCCTGCCGTTCGTGGAGCTTCGAGAGTTCGTCGTAGACGGTCTGTCCGTGCCCCAGGAACTTGTTCTGCAGCGCGATCAGGTTCTGGCTCATGGGGCAATCCCTCCGGGCGTCAGGTTAGCAGAGCCATCCCGCCGCTGCCGGTGTCGGCGCCTCCCGAGAGTTGTCCCGTCTCGGGATCGATGACGATGGCGTGAACCAGTCCCATCCCCCCGTGGCTCAGGGGCAGCCGCTCGATGGGATGGTTCCGGCGGACCTGGGCGCAGACGAATTCGGGGATCCGGGCCTGGCAGCGGATCAGTTCTCCCTGGCAGTCGAAACGGGGAGCCAGCACGGCGTCGCTGGCGCTCATCCCGAAATCCAGGATGTTGACCAGGACCTGGAGGACCGAGGTGATGATTCGGGTCGCCCCCGGCGCGCCGATCACCACCACCGGGCGGTCCCCTTGGTAGACCAGGGTCGGCGTCATTCCGGTGGTTCGCCCCTTGCCCGGCGCGATGGAGTTGGGATGCCCGGCCAGGGGGTGGAAGTTGATCATGGAGTTGTTGTACATGAAGCCCAGGCCCGGCGTGATCACTCCGGACGACATCCCCAGGGAGTGGGTCAGCGAGACGCAGTTTCCCAGCGAGTCCACCACGCTGACCTGGGTCGTGTCGGGAGGTTCCGGCGCCATGGGCTCCACCGTGATTGCGCCGCCCTCCTCGATGGTCCGGCGCCAGTGGGAGGCGCGTGCCTTGGAGGTCATCCAGTCCACGGGGACGTCCACGAAATCGGGATCGGCCAGATGGAGGCTCCGATCCGCGAAGGCGGCCTTCATGGCCATGGCAACGCGCTCGATATAGGCCGGGGAGTTGTGTCCCAGGCCGGAAAGGTCCCAGCCTTCCAGGATGTTCAGGATGGCCGCCAGGGTCGGTCCTCCGTGGGGAGGCTGGGCGCTGACGACCCGATATCCCCGATAGTTTCCCACGACCGGCTCCGGATCCCGGAGCCGGTAGCCGGCCAGGTCGCCTGCGGTCACGAAGCTGCCGTTGGCCGCGAGGTCGCCGCCTATGGCCTCCGCCAGTTCCCCGCGATAGAAATCTTCGGGGCCGTGTTCGGCCAGGTGCTCGAGGGTCGAGGCGTAGTCGGGATTGGTGAGCCGATCCCCGACCTCGTGCGGAAGACCATCGTCGTTAAGGTAGATCCGGCTCGCCTCGGGGTTGCCCTGGAGGTAGTCCATCAGGCAGGAAGCTTCCGGATAAGCGGGCCTTGCCCTCCAGCCGTCGGCCAGGGTCTTGTCCACTGCGAACCCCTCCCGGGCGATTCTGGCCGCCGGCTCCAGGACCGCCCGCCAGGAACGGGTTCCCCAACGCTCCAGCATGGCGGCGAATCCCTTGACCGCTCCGGGGACGCAGACGGACTGGTACCCCAGGTCGTTCACCTTGTCCTTCAGAAAGAAGCCCCAGCCGTCCGGGTTGGGTCCCAGGACCGCCTTCTCCCACATGGCGGGAGAGACCTTCGACCCGGCCACGGCGGGAGCATCCAGGACGCGTCCGTTCCCCCCGGAATCGCCGGCGAGGTGGAGGGTCGTGATGATGTAGCCTCCGATCCCGCACATGTGGGGACTCACGACCGACTGCACCAGGGCGCAGGTGACGGCGGCGTCCACGGCATTGCCGCCCGACATCAGGACCTTGGCCCCCTCTTCCACCGCCACGGGCTGGGGAGCAACGATCATTCCGGGCATGGGAGTCCTTCCTGAAAGATTCTAACTCTATTCAGCGCTATGGTTTGCCGGCCGTTTCCCGTTTCCGAGCTTCTTTCCGGCGAGCCAATCGGAAAACGCCGATGAACCCCGGCCACAATGCCTGAAACGGCCATGTAAGTCGAGTCTTGGCGGTCCACCGGGAGAGAATGTTCGGACATCGCACGCGCCGCGTGACCGTTGTATTGTAAAGAGCATCACCGTCCTCAATAACTATGGTAGGAAGGAAAATGACATCTATGATGACAATAGAAATTGCGATGGACACGGAACTCTTGGGACGGACTGACAAACGCGTTCCGCAGCTCGGCACAACACGATCCGCGTTTATCCGGGAGGCCTTGCAAGCCAGATTGGACCGCTACGATGACGCGGAATTGCAAGAGCGGCACAGGGCCGGTTATCGCCGGCTTCCAACCACCCCGGGAGAGTTTTTCGTTCCGGAAGAGGGCCTCGCTTGGGGTGATCGTGCACGGAGTGATTGACCATGCACCGTGGTGAGATCCGTTGCTGCCGAACCGCGCAGCATTACTGGCGAGATATCTGTCGGCTGCCGTATCATCGTTGAGCAGCCATGCGGGAGATTGTCTTCGTCGTCGAGGAAGCCCCAGAGAGCGGATTCACTGCGCGTGCCTTGGGTGTTTCGATTTTTACTGAAGCCGACACGCTTCCGGAGCTTCACGCAGCGATGCGGGATGCTGTCCGGTGTCACTTTGAAGAGCGCGATCGACCGCAGGTCATTCGACTTCACTTTCTCCGTCAAGAAATCATCGCTGTATGAGGTTGCCACGAGATCTCTCGGGCAGCGATCTCGTAAAGGCTCTTCGTCGGTTCGGGTACCGGGCTACGCGCCAGACCGGTAGTCACATTCGTCTCACGACCACACAACTCGGTGAACACCACATCACGATCCCAAGACATGGCGCGCTACGTGTTGGGACCCTTTCCGCCATTCTCGCCGATGTTGCGCGGCACATCGGTATGACCCGGAACCAATTGACAAGGCAGCTATTCAGTTAAAACGAGGGGCGTGACCGCACCGGAGAGGACTCCGAGTCTTCACCGCCCCGGGTTTTATCCGGAGCGGTGCAAGTCGAGGATGGATCTCCCTGGACTGCAGCAAAGTCCGCTATTCGCTTTCCACCACATAGACGGCGTACAGGCGAGCGTCT
Source organism: Acidobacteriota bacterium (assembly GCA_965116695.1). Classification (GTDB taxonomy): domain Bacteria; phylum Acidobacteriota; class UBA6911; order RPQK01; family JAJDTT01; genus JAJDTT01. The sequence continues at coordinate 2,444,773 of OZ220706.1, read as the reverse complement.
TCCGGATAGATCCCTTCCCAGTTCACGCGCACGCGGATTGGCCCGTCCACTCCTGCCAGTTGGTCCTCGCCCCTCCATGTCACCCGCTGCCGCAGGCCCGGTTCCCGGACCGGAATCGAGGCGTCTCCCGAATAACCGGGCAACGGCTGGAGCCGGTGGTCCAGGACCTCGACCCGGAGTTGGCTCGTCTCGGACAGCCCCGAAGCGTTGACGAAGAGCTCCGCCCGTGGGGAATCCAATTCGATCGGCGCGGAGAAGAAATGGGCGCCTCCCGTCCGGGGCGCCGCGGCGAAGTATCCCAGCCGGTCCCGGCCCCAGGTGGCCAGACGGACACCCGAGGGACCCTCCGGGTTGAACAGGACCCAGATGCTGTACCAGAAGAAGGTCCGGTCGCCGATGTTCTCGAACCCCTGACCCTGGAGCAGCCGCGGTTCGGCTCCGTCCGGTTCCTCGTAGGAGGGCACGATCTTGAAGTCGGGGATCGGCTCCTTGAAGTGGATGGCGTCGTGGCTCACCACCAGGCCCAGATCACAGGTGGAGTAGCGCCGGTCATTGGTCTGATTGTCGTATTGGCCGTAAAAGCCAATGATCACGTTGCCCCGGTTCCAGAGGCTGGCCCCCATGTGGACCTGTGCGCCGCGATGGACCTCGAAATCGTTGAGGGGGCGCGGCGGGATGGGGTCCCTCCGAAAGCTGAGGTGGGCCGCGTCGCTCCAATGGTCGAAATCGTGAGAGACGAAAGTGACCATGATTCGGTTCCGGGCCTTGGGGACGGGGTGGGGGATCGGTCCGCCCTGTCCGTTCAGGTAGTAGAAGCCGTTGAACCGAATCAGGCCGCCCGTCTCCAGGCCGCTGCTCTTGATGATGGGGTTGTTGGGGGAGTCGGTCCAGCGCAGCCCGTCGGGGCTGTAGGCGGCCATGATGGCTCGCGGGTGCTCCTCCCGGACCATCTTGAAGCGCCGATCGGGGTCCGGATCGTCCGGTTCATGGAGGACCAGGCAGAAGACTCCCTTCATGGGCCCTTCGCCGTTGGACAGCACCAAGTTGTTCTGCCGGTTCCCGTTGTACTCGACGAGTCCCAGGTCGGGCTTGTCCCAGCGGACGCCGTCCCGGGAGACGGCATAGAGGACCTGCCGTTTCCGGGCCTTGTCCCAACCGGAGTACCACATGCGGTACTCGCCATCGATTTTCAGGACGGTGCCGTAGTAGTAGACCCGCGGGTGGTCCGGGTCTCCCGGCTTGCCCGGAGGGACGATCGGTTTGCTGGGGTGCAGGGAATCGGCTCCGTGCCCCGTATTGACCGCGCCCTTCTTGCCCGGGACCAGTTCCAGCACCAGGCCCTTGCTGAAGGGGACGCTGTTGTCGTCAAACGGGAAAAGGACCGTCTCCTTGCCGGCGCCGTTGCTTGGTTGCAGCGACAGGCAAAAACCGATGAAAACCGCCACCGTCGTTCGAAGAGTCATTTCGGGGACCTCCTTGATCATGCAGCTCCAAGATTTCGAGCCTGGCGCCCGAAACCGGGCTTTCCAGATATAATTGCGAGCATACAAGGTTACGGTTCCCGTCACCGAACTTCGCACTCCGAACCATCGGAGAGCTTCGGACCCGAGTCGACAATGTCACTACGAATCCGGGACGCTGCCATCATCGTCTTGACCGGCTTGCTCCTCGCATGCGGCCAGTCGCGCATCAAGAAGTTGCCGGTTCCACAGGAGAAAGTGATCGAGGCCTATCGTCTCATGGGGGAGGCCGACGAGATGATGAAAGAGGGCAAGGATCACTTGGCGGTCCTGAAATATGTCGAGGCGACGACGCTGAATCCGTATCACGAGGCCATCTTCAACAAGTTGGCCATCGCCTATTGCCGGACCGGACGGTACTGGCAGGGAAGGAAGGCCGCCGAGCGCTCCGTCCGGCTCCAGCCGGGATACGCCTCCGGCCACAACACGTTGGGGATCGTCTCCCTTTCGAATCGAAAGTACAAACAGGCGGCCGAGTACTTCCAAGAGGCCATCGATCTCGAAGGGCGGCCGTCCTACTACGTCAACCTGGGATATGCCGAAATGATGCGGGGCCGCTACGAGGCGTCCCGCGAAGCCTACCTCCAAGCCGCACTTCTGGACCCGGAAGTCTTCAAGAAATCGAGCGTGTCCCGCCTGACCTATCCCGACCCCATGGGAATGGACTCGGAGACGAACTACAATCTGGCCCGCCTCTTCGCCGAAATGGGGGACGCGCCCCAGTGTCTGAAATACTTGGGCAAGGCGCTGGCGGCTGGATTCGCTGACCAGGAGCGGCTGGCGGCCGACGAGGTCTTCGACAAACTGCGTCAGAGTCAGGACTTCATCGAGCTCTTGAGTCTTTACGGAATGGCGGCCGCCGGCGAGCGTTCCGGCTGACGATCAGAGCAAGTCTCTGCACGTAGGGGCGACACCTTGTGGTCGCCCTCTTCCTGGCGGCTTGAGCCCGCTCGAAACGAAGAGGGCACCCACAAGGGGTGCCCCTACTCCCGAACCCCCGGAAAAACGGGGGGAAGTCCTGTCCCGCTATCCTTTGCTCCGAGAGATAGCTGCGTCTATATTGTTGAGCTTCAGCGGGCAAACAGATCCAGACAAGGAGAATCGATGAGCCTCAAGAGCTTCTTTGACGAGAACGGTTACGTCACTGTGGACAACGTCTTCACTCCTGCGGAAATGGACGAGCTCATGGTCCGGATCGACGGCATGGAAAGGAGGGAGATTCCATACCCGGAAAGCGATATCAAGTGGGAGCCCACGAATCCTTCCGCGCTCCGCAACGCCTTCGGGTTGCTCCATCGAGACCCGATCTTCCGGTCCGTGGCCACGCATCCCAAGTTGGCCGCGGTCGTCGAGCAGATCCTGGGTCCCGACCTGGACATCTACGCCGACGGACTCTTTGCCAAGCCGGCGCTGGACGGGGGCTTGGTCCCGCCCCACCAGGACATGTACTACTGGAGCTTCCAGCCCTACCGGATGCTGACCGCCTGGATCGCGTTGGAGGATGCGACCCGCGAGAACGGATGCCTCACCGTGATCCCCGGAAGCCACAAGTTGGGCCTCCTCGACCACGAGCATTCCAACGTGCCCGGGAATACGTGGAAGCTGACCCAGGAGGCTCTGAGCCATCTGGGGGACGAGATTCCGGTGGAGCTGAGCAAGGGGAGCGTCGGGTTCCACCACTGTCTGACCTACCACCGGAGCGAGCCCAACCGGAGCCCGCATTCCCGGCGCGCCTACACCGTGATCTTCATGACCGGCGAGTCCCGCTGGGTGGGAGGGGAGGACTACCGGTACCCCTTCCTACACGTCCAGGGCAAGCCGTCTCCGGCCTACGAGGCCATGAAGCACGTCCGGGTGGACGGGTAAGCCGGGAGCGCCTGCCGGACCGGCCCAAGCGTCCACGAGCGGAGGAATGCTCGTTCCTGCGGAATACATGGACAGCTTCTTTCGTCGGAGTGGATTCTATCCTTGCAAATTGTCCATCGAATGGACAATTTGCAAGGATGATGGCGCGGCAATTCAAGCCCCGCGTTATTCAGGCGCCTGGTTACCAGGCAGCGGCGGCCATTGTCGGCCCGCGCCAAGCTGGCAAGACTATGCCCGCGCTGGATATCGGCGAAGAGCGTGGAGCCCAACCACCAGCCGGCAGGTAACAGTCCCCATCAGCTGCGCATGAGGCGGGGGGGAACATTCCTGTCCCCCTCTTCATCGGCGGTTCGGAATCGCGGGTTTCAAACCTCCGCGACCATCCTCCCCATTTTCTGTCAGGATTGAGCCGGCCGCCAGGAAAATGAGGACACCGCCATGAGAATACGTATCGTGCTGACCAGCCTGATTATCTGGCTCGCCGGCGGCACTGGCGCCGAGGCCAGCTATGCCATCTACGTGGGGAAGAACCTGACCCGCGACGGCAGTGTTTTCCTCGGGGGTTACGGAGACGAGCCGTCCAGCCATTGGCTGGAGATCGTGCCCCGCCGGACGCATGCCCCCGGGTCCACGCTGACGGTGGGAGCGGCTCCGGAATCCCGTTATCCCGGCGAGCTCATGGAGATTCCACAGGCGCCCGTCACGTTTCGCTACCTGACCATGAACTATTCCTACTTCGCGGGTTTCCCGGCGCCCCTCACCAACGGCGGCCTGAACGAGCATGGCGTCGCCGCCCGGGACGTGTCGTCGGGTTCCCGGATCGAGCTGCGGAAGATGACGCCCAATCCGCAGCGCGGGCCGAACTACAGCGACCTGTCCCGGATCGTGATGGAACGGGCCCGCAGCGCGCGCGAGGCCGTCCGGATCGTGGGCGAGTTGATTGCCGAGTACGGTTTCTCCACCTACGGTGGCAACTCCCACCTGTTCGCCGACGCCGACGAAGGGTGGATCCTGATCAACTTCGCGGGCGGCCGGGGCCTCTGGGTCGCCGAGCGATTGGGACCGGACGACATTCGGGTTTCTCGTGGGGGTTATATCCATGAAGTACCGCTCAACTACCGGGAGCATCCCGGCTTCATGGGATCTGCGAACCTGATTTCCTTCGCCGTGGAAAGGGGCTGGTACGACCCGGGATCGGGGGAGCCCTTTCACGTGGGAAGGGTGTACGGACATTCGGCCGAAAAGGCCGCGGCGGTCCAGATGATCGAGGACCGCCTGCGGGCCCGGGCCGGCCGAATCGGCCTGCCGGACATGATCGAGGTTGTCCGGACCCCGGAGCTCACTCGCGATTCAGCCGGTTACGGTCAGGTGGCCCATTTGCGCGAGGGTGTCCGCCGGGAGTTGCAGACCTTGTGGGTGGCGCCGGCCCCTCCGGTGGCGGCGCCGTTCGTCCCCTACCGCATCGGCGTGCGAGACCCGCCGCCCGAATTCAAGAGGCATCGCTATCTCACCGCAGGCGAGGCCACCCGCCACATCAGGGACCAGGACATGGGGCTGGAATCGACGCGGTACGCGTACCGCGCCTGCAAGCGTCTGTTCTATCTGGCCAAATCGCACGAAGAGAAATTCCTGCCGGAGGTAGTGGAGGCCTTGACCGCCTTCGAGTCCCGGCTGATGGGCGAGCAGGCCGCGGTGGAGGCAATCGCGCTGGCGCTCTTGCAGGCCGGGGAAACGGATCTGGCCCAAGACGCCCTCACCTACTACAGCCGGACCGAAGCTCTGAATGGTCTCAGATTGGTGGAAGCCTTGTCCGAGGGTCTGGAGGCGCGCACCAAGGTGCTGTTCGGAATCCGCTCGCCGGATCCCTGAGGGCCCCTGACGAATTCATCAAGGATCTGCCGACATTGCCTCCTACCGCAATGAGTCCCGCCAACCCGGTTCCCGCGGCCGTCCCTTCGTTCTTTGGCCATACACCGAAGACCGTCTTTGGGCAGGCCGGGCCGTCGGCAGGGGAAATCCTCGACCTGTGGTGCCTCCGGACAATCCTCGCACTGTTAGTGATCACGCTCTTCGCCCCGGCCCATGCCGGCGAGCTGGGTGGCGGCCCCGTTCTTCAATTCGGAGATCGAAAGCAGCTCTTGGTGGACGATCACGTCATTGCCGGGAAGCATCTCCTGGCGCGCCGGCTCGGGCGTCCCATCAAGGCGAACGGCGGCCGGCCCGTCATCGTCGACGACACGCCTTGGGAAGACTTCGGTGCGCCGATGGTCGGTTCCGTGCTCCGGGAGGACGGCCGGTTCCGCATCTGGTACCGGGCCGCAGGCTCCGGCCAGGATTCGGCGACCTACTGCTATGCCGAATCCCGGGACGGCGTCCGCTGGGTCAAACCCCGGCTCGGACTCGTGGAATTCGACGGCAGCCGGGCCAACAACATCTACCAGATCGGCCGTCCCCAGGCGTACTGTCCTTTCCTGGATCCCAACGAGAAGGACCCGCTCCACAAGTACAAGTCGGCCGTGGGAGCCGCGAAGGGATATGGCACCACCACCGCCCTGGCATATTCCCCCGACGGCCTGCGCTGGAGCTACTACAACCAGGGCCGGCCCATCACCGGCCGGGCCGCCGACACCATCAACCAGGTGCTCTGGGACCCGTATGCGGGGGTCTACCGCCTCTACACCCGTACCGACTATGGAACGGGAGGAGGGCAGGGAGAAATCCGGGGAACCCGGGACATGGTGAACTCTTGGACGGAGCTTAGAAGCCGTACTGGAGATTGGACAACCGTGCGCGAGTGGTGTCTGGGGCGGGAGAGCGGCAGGAAGGACTACGAGTGGACCCGGCAGATCTACAGTTTGAACGGATGGATCTACGAAGGTGTCCAATTCGGGTTGATCTGGTCGCTGGAACGGCCGGGCGGCAGCGAGGAGATGGACTTCTTTCTGGCCACCGCCCGCCGGGACGATCCCTGGAACCTGGAGTGGGTGTACCGGGACCAGCCGTTCCTGCCCCGCGGCCCCGCGGGAAGCTTCGACGCCAAGTGGATCCAGCCGGCGCCCAGCGTCGTCACCTGGAAGGACCGGCACTGGTTCTACTACGTCGGCCGTCCGATCTCCCACAGTGGACAGGGAGACGCCCGGGCGCCCACCGGCATCGGCCTGGCCACGATTCCGTTGGATCGGTTCGTTTCGTTGACGGCGTCCCGTCGAATGGGCTGGGCCGTCACCCGCCCGTTTCGGGTGGAGGGCAGGGAACTGGTGGTCAATCTGGCGGCTCCGGACGGTGAACTCGCAGTCGAAGTGCTGGATGCCGACGGAGAGCCCATCCCCGGTTTTTCCCGCCAGGAGTCCGTCGTCCTACGGAGGGTCGACGAACTGCGGGCAGCGGTGCGCTGGAGGAACCGGCAGGATCTGAGCCAACTTGTGGGCAGAGTCGTGAAACTTCGTTTCTGGTTGCGTCAAGGAAGTCTCTACGCGTTTCGCATTCGGGGAGATTGAATGTTCCGAAACCCGGAGAAGACGCAAAGAAGGGGACAGTCCCGTTTTCACTGTCCCGTTTTCACTCGCCGCTTCCCAAACGTCGGCCTATTGTCGATTGTATGAGCGTCCAATCGATATTTGAGGACCGTCTGATCGATTAACTTGCCGCTGCGGAACAAGTCGTCATGAGACCGCCGACGGAGTTGAATTCGCCCGCGGCGCAGTGTAGCCCCACTGCCTGGAGACCACCACCGCGAGGATGTCGACGTTGATTTGGCGGTCCCACGAGAGGATCTCCTTATCGACAGATGTGATTCTCTGTCCGGAAGAGTGTCGCCGATGAGGGTGGCGCCTCGGGGAGCATGGCCACTACAATCGCCGTGCCGTTGGCGGTCCGCACAATTCGGAGTCGGCTGCAGCAACGGTATTGCATCGAATCTGGAATCCGGAGGAATTGGGAATGCAGAGACGCAGTTTTCTCGGCTGTGCGCTGCCGTCGGTGGCGGCGGCGGGAAGCTTGGGACGGGAAGTACTGGGGGGCGGCGAGCCGTTGGGGTCGAGTCGCGGCGTCCTTCCACCGAGACGCAGGCCGAGTTCCATCCGGGACGGATCGCTGGTGATGGGAGCGATCTCCGGCCATGGTCACGCCGGGGGACACGTGCGCGTCCTGGACCAGCTTTCCGAGTGGGCAAGATCCACGTCTGCGCCGCCACCGGGCTGGCCGACGTGGCAAAACTGGCCGCCGAGTCGTCCAAGGTGGCGTCGAAATCGACCGACCTGGGCCAGTTCCTGGCAAGGGACGACTTGGACGCCGTGACCGTGTGCGCCCGTCCCGACCAGGCGCCCGGCATTCTGGAGCAGGTGGTCTCCGCCGGCTTGCCGGTCCTTTACGACAAACCGGCGACGACCCATTCCGCCCACCTCCGCAGGGTGGCGGAGGTAGCGGAAAAGAAGGGCGTGACGGCCGGCGCCATGCTGCAGTGGCGCTACAATCCCATGGTCATGGACTTCAAGCGGGCCCTGGACGGCGGAGCGCTGGGCCGGGTCATGACCATCGAGGCCAAGCTCCTGAACGGCCTGGTGGAATACCGGGACACCTCCAGCTACATCTTCGATCCCAAGACCGCCGGCAGCGGAATCATGTCCTGGTTGGGGTGCCACTGCCTGGACCTGGTGCTGCACCTGATGCAGGAGCGGGTGGTCGAAGTCATGGCTCTGGTGGGCAACCTGAATCCGGAGAAGATTCCCGTCGAAGACACGGGTCTGCTCTTGCTGAGCTTCGAGAGCGGCAATATGGGGACGTTCCAGGCCGGATATCACTTGAAGGGGAGCCGGGCCGTCTACGATTTCTACATCGGCATGCGGGGAACGGAAGGGTATTCCATCCTGCCGCTGGTGGAGCCGGTGGAGCACGGGACGACGAATGCCGCCGTTGCGGGCGGAACCTACACCCTCTACAGCGAGGCCCGGCGTTGGGTCAGCGGCCGCCGTCACCGAAAGACCTACCAGATTCCCCAGACGCCGGGTTACGGCGGCATCATGGCCGAAGAACTCTTCCGCGACTTCCTGGAGGCGTCCCGGACCGGGGCCCCGGCCCCCTCGCCGATTCAGGACAACGTCCATATGTTGGAGATCATCGAGGCGGCCAAGGAGTCCTCAGCCACCCGACGGGCCGTGCGAATTCCGGCCTGAGGATATTCTGGCAGGGTCAAGTGCCGGAAGGCCGCGCCGGAGGGCTTCGCGGGAGGAACTTCATGGCGAAGAAGCTGAGCCGGAGGCAGTTTCAACGGAACGTGGGAGCGCTGACTCTGGCGGGGACCGGTGTCGCGCCGGCGCGACCGTCCGCGGCCGGGACCCAGCGCCTCTCTCTGCCTCCGCTGTTCTACAACAACGACGGCAGCTTCCTCTTCTTTCCGGACCCGCCCAGGACGCCTGAGGACTTCGTCTACGAGGCGGTGGGCCGCTTCGTCGGAACCCAGATCGGCGCCGTGGTCTGCCACATGTTCGGATTCGGCGACGCGGTTCCCCTGTTTCCCACCCGTGTTCGGGAGGCCGAGGGGATCGATCGGGACACCTTTCTCCACGTCAGCGAGTGGAAACAGCAGACTTGCATCCGTGGGCTGCTGGACCAGGGCATCGATCCCTGGCAGTTGTCTTTGGAGGCGGCCCACGAAGCCGGCCTGCAGTACTGGATCGGCATGCGCTTCAATGATCTGCACGGTCCCCGCTTTCAATGGCCCAGCCGCTTTCGGGTCGCCCATCGGGAATACGAGTTGGGAGACAACTGCGGTTCGGGGGTCCATAGTCCCGAGAGCGTCTACGCCGAGAAATGCGTCGGTCTCAACTTCGCCATACCCGAGGTCCGGGCGTACCGGTTGGAGCTGGTGAAGGACGTGTGCACCCGTTACGACGCGGATGGTTTCGAGTGGGACCTTCTGCGCGAGCCGGGCCATTATTTCCCCGACATCGATCAGGGAAGGACGATCCTGACCGGGTATCTGCGGGAGGCCCGGGCTCTGCTCAGCCGCATCGGAGCCGATCGGGGCCGGCCCCTGGGATTCGGTGTCCGGGTTCCGGCGACGCTGGAGAAGTGCCATGAGATCGGACTGGAGCTGAAGACCTGGATCCGGGAGGGGTTGGTCGACTACATCTCTCCAGGGGTCCACTGGGATACGGCCACGGGCATGCCCTACGATGAGTTCGTGGCGCTGGCGGAAGGGACTTCCTGCAAGGTCTACGCCTGTACTTCCGAACAGGTGGGCCCGGGCTACCACCGGCGGCCGCCTGCCGCGACGCTCCGGGCCGGAGCCGCCAACGCCTGGCGACAGGGAGTCGACGGGGTCTACCTGTTCAACTTCCACCACCATATCGGCCACAACCTGAAGGAAGCCGAGGTGGTGTTCCAGGAGTTGGGCGACCCCAGGACGCTGGAGCACAAGGACAAGCTCTACACCGAGGTGGGATGTTACGATTGCCTGAACAAGTACCCTCGCAGCAGCGACGTCTTCCAGGCCTTCGTGCACCAGTTGCCCGAGGCGCTGGCCGAGGGGAAGACCAAGACGGTGGAAGTTTTGGTGGCCGACGACCTGGAGATGGCGCGGCGAAGGGGCATGCTCCAGGAAATCAAGCTGAGCCTGACCGTGGTGGGTCTGACCTGGGAGGACATCCTGGAACTGACCTGGAACGGACGTCCCTTGCCGGAGAATCCCGGGCTGGAGATTCCCATGAACCGGGTCGGTCCGGGGCCTATCGAGTACCAGGGCAACTACATCATGTCCTACGATCTGACGCACGGAGACTGGATCCGGCAGGGGGTGAACCGCCTGGAGGCGACCCTCAGGAAGCGCAATCCCCAGGTCCGCATCGAAATGATCCTCCACAGCCTGGAACTGGGCATCGAATACCGGACGCTGCCCACCCGGGTGTGATCCGGGAGCGGCGACTTTCCAGTCGCCGTTTGGATCGGCGTGTTTTACGCGCCGAGGAGCGGTGGTTCCCAACCGCCGACGTAAGGAGACCATAGCGCATGACTGGTGACACCAACGCCGCCCCACGACCCATCAACTACGGCATGTTCATCATGCCCTACCATCCTTCCGGCAAGCCGCTGGCCCAGTGCTTCGACGAGGACGTCGAACTGGTGATCCGGGCGGAGGAGCTGGGCTTCGACGAGTTCTGGATCGGCGAGCACCACACCATGAGGTTCGAGCCCATCGTGGTCCCCGAAGTGTTCATCGGACGGGTGCTCGGGGAGACGGAGCGGATTCGATTGGGAGCCGCGCCCGTGTGCCTCAATCTGCACCATCCGGCGTATGTGGCCACGCGGCTCGGGTTTCTGGATCATCTTTCAAAAGGAAGGCTCAACCTCTGCTTCGCGCCCAACAGCGTCAGCACCGACATGGAGCTCTACGGCTACCATCCGAAAGATGGCGGCGCCATGACCAGGGAAGCGCTGGACGTCATCCTCGACTTGTGGGCGTCGGACCCGCCCTACCACCACGATGGAAAATTCTGGCAGTTCTCGCTGGAAGAGAACGTCGATGAAGCGACGGGGATCGGATTCATTTTCAAGCCCCTGCAGCAGCCGCATCCCCCCATCGCCATGCCGGGCATCAGCCGCAACTCGGGCACTCTCACCCTGGCCGGCCAGCGCGGGTACGCTCCCTTCTCGGCCGCCCTGGCCACCGGAAACGTCCTGGCGGACAACTGGGCCACCTACGCCCGCGCCGCCGCCGAAGCGGGCCGCGAAGCCGATCCCGGAAGCTGGAAGGTCTGCCGCGCCATTTTCCTGGCCGACACGACCGAGGAGGCGGTCAGGCTCGCCCGCAACAACTCGGTAGGCGGGAACTACGAGTACATCGCCTCCCTGATGGACAATGCGCTGGGGCACCGGGGCATCCTGAAGCGGGACCTCGACATGCCGGACGCCGACTGCAACATGGATTTCTGGCTCAAGGAGCAGATCATCGCCGGCGACGTCGACGAGGTGCTCCGGCGGCTATTGGAGCTCATGGAAGAGTGCGGTCCCTTCGGCACCCTCGTCCTGATGGGCTTCGACTGGGACGACAAGCCGAGTTGGATCCGCAACCTGGAACTGTTCGCGAAGGAGCTGATGCCCGCCTTGAACAAGGCCGTTTCCTAGGCCAGAGCCGCTCCGTCGACGTTCATCACCTGGCCGGCGACGAAAGAGGCTTTGTCCGAACACAACCAGACGACCGCCTCGGCGATTTCCTCGGGCCGTCCCATGCGGCCGATTCTTAGAGAGTCTCGATATTCCTTGACCTTGTCGGGATAGTCCACTTCCTGCTGGTCGACCATCTCAGTCTGGACGAATCCGGGATTAATGGCGTTCACACGGATATTCCTGGCAACCAGGTCCACCGCGGCCGCCCGCGTCAGCATGGTGACAGCCACCTTGGACGCTCCGTAAACGGGCAAGTCGGGGGTTCCCGCCGCACCGGCGACAGAGGCGATGTTCACGATCACTCCCGACCCCTGTGCGAGCATCTGGATGATTTCATATTTCATGCACAGCCAGATGCCCTTGGTGTTGGTTGCCATCACACGATCGTAGTTCTCCTCGGTACACTCATGGATCTTGCCCATTTCTCCCAGAATGCCGGCGACGTTGATCCCGCAATCCAGCCGGCCGTAACGGCTCACGCAGGCTTGGACCAGCGCCTCGACTTCGCCGGTGTTCGACACGTCGCAAGCAACGGACATGGCCTCTCCACCGGCAGCTTTGACCGACCGGACGGTTTCGTTCGCTTTGTCCTGCTGGACATCCGCCACGACCACTTTGGCGCCTTCCCGGGCAAGCAGCAGGCAGGTGGCTCGGCCAATTCCCGAAGCTCCACCCGTTACCAAAGCAATTCGGTTGTTGAGACTGCCTGCCATGAGAACCTCCTTCGAGCGTCAATGGCGTTTTCGGATCTCCGGACGGGAACTCCTTTTCTCACCATTAGTTTCTCCCTGTTGCCAGGTTTTTGAAAGATGACCGGGGGCTCCAACGCCATATTCTTGGGGAACATGGCCTTCTACGGCTTCCACGGTTTTCCGGAACCTTCCTGCAGGGTGACGAGCCGGTCGGCTTCCACCCCTTGCCAGCTCTCGCTGCCGCCGCCGGGCCAGTGGACGACGACTGCCTCGACCTCCTTGTTCCCGCCCAAGCCGAAGTGCACCCGATGGTCGTTGGCGTTCATATAGCTGCCGTCGGTATGCGCGCGGCGCCATAACGTTTTCTTGCCCTCCCGCTGCACTCCCACCCGGGCTCCGACCCCGTAGCGGTTGCTTTGCACCCCCTGCAGTTGAACCTGCAGCCAGTGATGCCGCGACCCGGTCCCGTTCAGCAGCAACCGGACCGGTCCGTTGTTGTTGGTGACCAGAATGTCCACGTCTCCGTCGTTGTCGATGTCGCCGAAGGCCGCTCCCCGGCTCACTTCCGACAGTTGCAGGGCCGCTCCCGCCTCGGCCGTCGTTTCCCGATAGTTCGCGTCTCCCTCGTTGTGGAACAGTTGGTTGATCTGATCGTAGGCATAGTCGGCCGGTTCGGCCAGCCGCGTCATCCGCACCGCGCCGTTGGCCATGAACAGGTCCAGGTTCCCGTCATTGTCGTAGTCGAACCACCGGGTGCCGAAACCGGTGTAGTTGTGAACCCGGGTCAATCCGAAACGGCTGGTCTGGTCGGAAAAACCGCCGGCGCCGTCGTTCAGGTAGAGGGTGTGGGTCTCTTCCGCCAGGTGGGTCATGAAGAGGTCTTCGCTGCCGTCATTGTTGAAATCGGCGGCCGTGACCCCCATGCTGGCTTCCGCATTGCCGTCGGCGTTGAACGCCGTCCCTGAGAACAATCCCGCTTCTTGGAAGCTTCCGTTTCGCCGGTTGAGCCAGAGCTGATTGGGAGTCTTGTCATTGGCGACGTAGATGTCCGTCCAACCGTCCACATTGAAATCCGCGCAAACGACGCCTAATCCATTGCCGAAAGCGGCCGCCAGACCCGCCTGCTCCGTCACGTCGACAAATCGGCGCCCGCCCTCGTTGCGAAAGAACCGGTCGGGTAATGGGGAATAGACGGTGGGCAAGCAGTAATCCCTGGCGCCCGCGGTCCTGCAAACTTGGTTTCCCGTGACGGTGAACCCAACGTAGTTTGTCAGGAACAGATCAAGGTCGCCGTCGCGATCATAGTCCAGGAAGGCGGCGCTGGTGGTCCAGCGGGAGTCCTGGGCTCCCATTTCTTCCATGGGGGTGAAGGTCGCGTCTCCGTTGTTGCGATACAAGAGATTGGGTCCGTAGTTGGTGAGGTAGAGGTCGAGGTCTCCGTCGTTGTCGTAGTCTCCAACCGCGGCCCCCATCCCGTAGCTGACCGAGCCGACCCCGGTTTCCTCGCTGACCTCCGTAAACTTGAGGCTTCCCCCTGGGATTAGTTCGTTTCGATACAACCGGTGCCCCGGTTTCCACCCAGAATCTGGAGGAAACCAGGACTGGGAGGGACTCTTTCCCGGTTCCAGCATTGCGCCTTGCACCAGGTAGACGTCCAGGTCGCCGTCGCCGTCGTAGTCCAACAGGGCGGCTCCCGAGCCCACGATTTCGGGCAGGTAAAACTCGCCGCCGGCCCCGTTGAAGTGCTTGAAATCCAGCCCCACGCGGGAAGCCGCTTCCGAGAAAAGCGGAGTTGGAATCGATGGGTCCTGCGCCACAAGAGCCGGCCAGGCCGAGGCTCCCCAAAGGAGTCCGGCCAGCAGACGGCAGGCGGGCCGTCGGCAGGACCGCCGGGCCGGAAAGACAGCCGCCTCTCTCATGGCCGTTTGCCTGCCTGCCCCAACCTCCGCAGGAACTTCCCGACATCGGCGGCCAGTTCACGCTGCCCCGCGGAAAGTGCCTTTTCCCGGGCCTTTGCGGCAGCGTCGACGGCTTTGTCAATCTTGCCCAGACGGGCGTAGCTGTGGGCCAGCACGTAATGGCGCACCGGGGTTCCCTCATCTTCTACCGCCAGGGTCTTCAGGAAGTGGCCGACCGCTTCCGCATCCCTCCCTTGCTGTTGAAGCAGCAACCCCAACTGAAAATGGGCATCCATGAATTGCGACCGATTCTCGATGGCCAGGCGGAAGCGTTCTTCCGCCTCTCTCGACTGACCGCCGTTTGCCAGATTGGCGCCCAGAAGGAAATGCGACTCGGCCCGGTAAGGATCGAGTTCCAGAGCTTTCCGGAACGCTGCTTCAGCTTCCCGATCGCGTTTCTGAAGCGTGCGTAGAATACCCAGATTGTGGTGGATTTCGTGAAGCCGGGGATCGAGTTCGTGCGCTGCCTGATAATGTTCTTCCGCTTTGACCAGGTCTCCCAGGGTGAGAAAGCTGAAGAACAGGTTGGCGTGCGCCCCGGCGTGCCGGGGGTCTTCTTTCAGGGCCCGCTCAAACTCGCCAAGCGCTTCCGAGATTTGCGCTTTCCGCTGAAATCCCAGTCCTCGCAGGTAGTGGTATTCCGCCTTGGATTGAAGCCGGCGGAGCGAATCCAACAGAGGGTCCGCCAGGGGAGGCGGATCCCCGTGAGTCCGTTGAAAAAGGAGTAGATGCCGGCGAGCCTTCTCTTCTTCTCCCAGGCTGCGGTACACGGTCCCGAGCCCGTAGTGGGCGGCCCCGAAATCGGGCGCCAACCGGGAAGCGGTCCGGTAGCTCTTCAAGGCGGCCTGAGTCTCGCCTCGAGCAAAACGGACCCGGCCGAGTCCGTAATGGGCGCGGGCGGAATCGGGATGTTGCCGAACCACCTCGCGATAAATCTTTCCGCTCTCATCCCAGTCGCCCACCGTCCGAAGCAGTTTGCCGAGTCTCAGTTGCGCCGGTAGATAGTCCGGGGCCAATTCGACGGCTCGCCGCAGAGCGGGAATCGCTTCCGCCTCCCGGCCGATCGCGGTCATCGCGACACCCAGATAGTACGGCCAGCGAAAATTGGACGGTTCGATGGACCCGACTCGCCGGTAAAACGTGGAGGCGAGTTCATATTGTCCGAAACCGTGCAGAAGCATTGCCAGCCGGCCATTGATTTCGCTGTCCGCCGGGTTGGCCAGAGCTTCCCGGTAGGTTTCAAGCAGCAGTTGACGGTCACGGGGTTCGAAAGCCGCCAGCAACCGTTCGGCCAACTGGGGCGGTGGAGGCGATTCCGGGGTCGCGGCCGCAATGAATGCCAAGCTCAAGGTCCAAAGCGGCAGCATGGTCCCGATGATACCCGTTTGCCGAAAAGGGGCTCAAGATGAGGCGCGCACCGGACTCTCCCCTTTTCGGACCGGGCCGGCCGTGTTTGTTGTGCCGAACGGAGCAGAGGGTATAATGGATCCAATCCGTCGTCGGTCGGGGTCAGCTTCTCCGAGGTGCCCATGTCACGAGCCTTCGCAGGTTCTCCCGTGAGTGGCAGGTTCGTTCTGCTTTCCTTGTTTCTGGTTCTGCTCCCGGTCCAGGCCAAAGAGAAGAAGCGGGACGACAGGGCCGTTCTCCAGGAAGAGCAGGAGGACTACTACAAGAAATGGCTCAAGGAGGACGTCGTCTACATCATCACCGATGAGGAGCGGGGCGTGTTCGACGGCTTGGGCACGATGGACGAGAAGGAACAGTTCATCGAGCAGTTCTGGCGCCGCCGCGACCCGGACCTGAGAACGGCCGTCAACGAATTCAAGGAAGAACATTACCGTCGTATTGCCTACGCCAACGACCATTTCTTCAGCGCCAAGGCGGGGTGGAGAACAGATCGCGGCCGGACGTACATTCTTTGGGGCCCGCCCGATGACCGCGAAATGCGTCCCTCGGGTGGCCGCTATGAAAGGCTGATCTACGAGGGGGGAGGGACGACGACGACCTATCCCTTCGAGCGCTGGCTTTATCGCCACATTCCGGGGATGGGGTCCGATATCGAGTTGGAATTCGTCGACCAGTCAGGTACCGGAGAGTACCGCCTGGCGATGGGTATGGAGGAGAAAGACGCGCTCCTCCACAGCGAAGGCGGATTGACGCTGGCAGAACAACTCGGGATGATGGACAAGTCCGAACGCCCTTATTTCACTCCATCCAATGCCCATAACCCGTTTATTCAGGGGATCACGGGCATGCGCGCAAAAGATCGTCCTTTCGCCCGCATGGCGCGCTACTTCGATATTCAGAAGGCTCCCGATATTCGGTACAAGGACCTCCAGAAGCTGGTCGACAGCAGGGTCTTGTATCACAGCCTGCCCTTTGACCTCACCAGCAACGCGATCAAACTGGACGATGAAAGGGTGCTGATCGCCATTACCGTGGAGGTGAGCAATCAGGATCTGACATTTCAAGAGAAATCCGGCATCCGCCAGGGCAACCTCAGGCTCTATGGACGCGTGCTGAATGTGGGCGGCCGAATGCTGAGCGAGTTTGAGCAGGAACTGGCAATCGACTATGAAGCCGAAGAATTCCAAACCAGCTTGACGGAACGGTCCGTTTATCAGAATCAGATCGCGGTCCCGGCCGGTCTCTACAAGCTGACTCTGATCCTTGAAGACTTGCACGGTGAAAGGATGGGTTCAACGGAGACTCGCATACCGGCGCCCAAATATGACGAGGAACAACTTGCCGCCTCTATGATTCTGGCCCAGTCGATTCAGAAGCTTGCCGCGGTGCCGGATACGATCCAGATGTTCGTGCTCGGCGACCTGAAAGTGATCCCCAGTGTCAGCCGTACGTTTGTCCCTGACGATTCACTGCCGGTTTATCTTCAGGTGTACAACCTGCAGGTGGACCAAGCCCTGGCCAGACCGGACCCTGAGATCGTCTACGAAATCAGCAGGAAAGGGAAAGTCGTCAAAACCGTCTCCGGCATTGCCGGCCGGAATCTTGCCTATTTCTCACCGGAACGTGCGGTCTTCGTTCAAAATCTTGACTTGGAGGGACTGCCGCTTGGGGACTATTCGTTGCGAGTGGCCGTACGTGACGGCATTTCCGGAGAATCGTCCGTAACCCGCGATCGATTCAAGATTCAATGACGAACAGGTGTCAGGCCCGCATTTCTCACCAGGGGGCGTGACGATCGCGCAGGATTTTCGCCCTCAGCGCGTGCTCGCGACCGAGGGCGTAGTGGTGACTACGTTTGAGGGAGCATGTGCGCGCTGAGGGCGAAAAGACCAGCGAGCGCGCGCCCAGCGCAGTCTGTCCCGGAGAAACCGTGGCAAAATCCCCCTAAATGCTTAAACACAAATTCTTTTTCATCATATGTTTAGCGACCTGGTGAGAAATGCGGGCTAGCAAAGTCCTGATCGGAATTGGCGTCGCCGGGTGCGCCATCCTGGTGTTTCCAGCGGTGCTTCCGGCACTTTTTCCACAAGGTTCTGCAGCCCAGACGGCGCCTTTCTCCACCGCCGAGCCACGTCACGCCGAAGGCTATGTCGGGCAGGAGACGTGCGCAAGCTGTCACCGGGAAATCACCGACTCCTACCAACGTGTTGCCATGTCGCGCTCGTTCTCTCGACCCACGCCTGCGAACACGATTGAGGACTACGAAAAAAACAACAATTTTTTCCACGAAAAGTCGGGATTTCACTACACCATGTTCGAGCGCGACGGGCGCTTCTTTCAGCGCCGCAGCCTCAAGAACAAGCAGGGGGAGCCCGTTCACATTCATGAGGAGGAGATCACCTACATCCTGGGTTCGGGTGATCATGCCCGCTCCTATTTTCATCATCATCGCAATGGCGTGATCACGAAGTTGCCCGTCACCTGGTACACACAGGAACAACGTTGGGGAATGTCTCCCGGCTACGACGTCCCGGATCATCTCGACTTCACTCGCCCCATTCCCCAGGGGTGTTTTTTCTGCCACACGTCCTACCCTCGGCTGATCCCGCAAAGGTCCGAGGACGAGGTCTATTTCCCCAACGCCCTTCCGGCCGGCATCGGTTGCGAGCGCTGTCACGGACCGGGCAGCGAACATGTCCGCCTGGTCTTGGAGAAAGCTCCCGCGGAAGAGCTCAAGAAGGCGATTTACCACCCCGGGCTGGATTCGAAGCAGGCTCAGAGAGATCTCTGTTACCAATGCCACCTGGAGACCAACGTCTACAGCGTGGCAACCAGAGTCATCGTTCCGGGCCGGGGAACCTTCTCCTACCGGCCGGGAGAAACTTTTTCCGATTACGCAGTCCGCTTCAAGCTTCGGGGTCTGGACGATAAAAGCAAACAATTCGACATGGTGAAGCAGCATGGCGATCTGATGGAAGAATCGAAATGCTTTCAAGCCAGCGGCGGCGCCATGACTTGCACCACCTGCCATGATCCCCACCGGAAGGTCTCTCACGAAGCGAGCGCCGATTTCTACCGCGGCCGCTGCCTTTCCTGCCATGTCCCGGGTGAGCTCGCCAGCTCCCACAAACCGGTCGAAGTCGAAGGGAACTGTGCCCATTGCCATATGCCCTCCGGAGACCCGACGGGCGATAGCCCCGAAATTTCGTTCGAGGAGCTTCGGCGGGGAAATCAACGCACCCGTCACATCGTCTTTACCAACCATAGAATCGGTATCCACTCCAGAGGAGAAGTGCCCGCCGATCTGGGTCAGAACACCCTCTACGAACTGGAGCCATCAAGCTCGGTACTGTCCGAGACCGAAAATCTTTTTTTTATGGGAGCGGCATTCCTGGATGCGACTCCGGCTGAACTGACCGAACGCCCGAAACAGTTGGAAACCGGAATGGGGTTGTTGGAACAGTACGTCGAGCGGGCCGGCGGACGCTACCGGACCGAGGCCTTCGCCCTGTTGGGAAAGGGTTATGAAGTTTCGGCGAAAACCGATCGGGCGGTGGCAGCTTACGAGCGCTCGCTGGAAGGGCGGCCGGGCCAGTTGTTGCCTTTGAGCAATCTGGCTTTGATCTACGCCAACCGGGGAGACCATGAGCGCGGCAAGTCTTACTTCTCCCGAGTGCTGGAGCGATTCCCGGAAAATGTTCCGGCACTTCACGGGCTGGGCGTCCTGGCTGCCGGGGCCGGGAAAAAACAAGAGGCGATCGGGTACTTCGAAAAAGCGACCGAGTTGTTTCCGCTTGCCGTCTTTTCCCACTACCACTTGGCCCAAATGTACCTGCGTGACCAGGAGTGGGATAAAGCCTTTACAGCAATCAACCGCACCTTGGCCGTTTCCCCAAGGTTCGCACCGGCCTACCTGGACCTTGGGAATCTTTACGCCGTCCAGAACCGTTTGTCGCAGGCCGAAGAAGCCTTTGAGCGGCTACTGAAGTTGGATCCAAACAACGAGACCGCCTACAACGCGGTTTCCATCGTTGCGGCGCGGCAGGGCGCTTTCGAGCGCGCTATTGAAGTGCTGGAGGAGGCCGTCGAAAAAGGTGTTGCCGCCGAGGCGACCTTCCTGAATCTCGGTCGTTTCCGGGCTCAATCCGGTCGTCTGGAGAAATCCATCGAGTCGCTGCACCAGGCGTTGTCCCTGAACCCTCAAGGCGAAGAAACTCTCTTGACCTTGGCGATGGTGCACTCATTGAAGGACGAGCGTGCACTGGCAAGACAGTTTCTCCAGCAGTTGCTCAAGCTGAATCCGGATCACGAGCAGGCTCGCTTCCTCTTGGAGAAGCTTGGAAATTAGCTGAGCTCAGTCAGCTTGGACTGTGATGCCCTCTCAGGCGGGCGGCTGAGGTGTCGATGGCGCGCGCCAAATGCGCCCAATCCACGCCCATGAGCACCCATTGGATTCCCTTTTCCGTCCACTCCAGAAGCGCTTCAGGATCATCGGCCAGACCGATACCGGGAAAGACGCCGGCTTGATGGGCCTTCGTAACGACCGTTTCAACGGCGCTCTGCACCTCCGGGTGCTGAGGATTTCCCATATGTCCCATTGAACCGGCCAAGTCGTTGACTCCAATCATGATCGCGGTGAGTCCCGGCACTTGAACCATTTCGTCGATGACGTTGACGGCGTCGATGTGCTCGATCTGCACGATGCAGACGATTTCCTGGTTGGCTCGCCGGCAGTACTCTGCGTCCCCGATGCGACCGTATCGAATCGGCCGTCGTGGACCGAATCCCCGCTCTCCCTCCGGAGGATACAAGCAGGCAGAGACGGCAAGCTGAACGTCTTTGACCGTGCGGACGAGCGGCACCACGATTCCATCTGCCCCGATGTCCAACACCGGCTTGATCAAGACGGCATCGTTCCAGGCAACCCGCACCAACGCCGCGGCGTCGCTACCCTTGGTCGCCATGATGTGCCCCTGAACCGTTTCCAGGGAATGACCATTGTGCTCCATGTCGATGAAGGCAAAATCGAGCGTGTGAGAGATCAGCTCGGTCACGGTGGGATCCGAAAAGCTCACTCCGCAACCAAGCGGGATCTGCCCACTTTCCAGCTTGGCCCTGAACGTGTTGGCGTTCTCCATCAAAACCCCTTTCTTGGATCGCTTGAAAGCTGTTGCGTCGATTGACAACTAATGGTTGATCTATCGCTTGGCCGTTTCGGAAACAGGCGTTGGGGTGGTCGAAATGATTCCACCACTAACCGATTCCGATCGATCTCAAGTATTCCCGGTTTCGTTTGGCGATCGGCAATGGTTTGTCGAACGCCACGGGATACATGTCTTGTTCAACAATTGCCCATCCGTCATATTCGATTTCCTGCAACAAATCTCGCAAGGAAATGTAATCCACCACCCCCTTTGAGAGTTCACAGAACATGCCCATGGCGACAGCATGAATAAACGGTATTTCTTCAGCCACCACTTGCCGCCGAAGTTCGGGGTCCACACTCTTGAGATGAAGGTATGGGATCCTCTCGTGATGCTTGCGCACGAAGGCGACCGGATCCACCCCGCGGTAGGCCAAATGGCCAACGTCCTGGCCCAGGGAGATCACCTCGGGGTCGGTATCTTCCAGTAGCTTTTCGATCTGATCTTCAAAGGCGACGTGGGAATCGGGGCTGGAATGATAAACCAACTGGATCTCGAATTTTTCCCGCACCAGGATTGCCGCCCTGTGGGTGGCGTCGATCAGGCGCTTCCACGCATCCCCATCCAATCGTTCGGGCTTGATTCGTTCGCCGGTAAACCAATCCGTGTGCAGGTCATCGATCAAGACCAGAAATCGCGCGTCCAGTCCCGCCAGCAACTCCCCGACTTCCAATAGCTGCGACTCCAACCCCGGCCAAGCTTCCGGGTCTTCGAGATGAGCCATGAGGAAAGTGCCCGTGGCCTTCAAATTCCGCCGGCTCAATTGCCGGCGCAAGACGTTGAGATCTTGCGGGAAATAACCATAAGGACCCAGTTCGATCCACTCATAGCCGGCCTCCGCCACCTCGTCGAGAAACCTCCGCCAGGGGATTTGTTTCGGATCTTCCCCAAACCACACCCCCCAGGAATCCGGACAGCTACCCACCTTGACGTTCATTGTTGGAATCTCCTATTGGTTATTGGTCCGGACGTAAAGCTGCGCCTTCCTTCGCCAAATTGTCGATCTCTTCCGCCAGACGAGCGAGTTCCTGCTCCTTTTCAGCCTTATCCGCCGCCAAGCGTCTTCTTGCCTCTCCGAGGATATCCTCAATGCTCTTCCCGGCCCATTTGTAGTCGCGGGCCTTTTGCATGATCGAATGAATTCGCTCCAAATGATTCTTGGAGCGCTCGGCAGCCGGAGAATCCAGAATGGAGGCTCGCGCAAACGCAGCCACCGCAGCCTTCGGATTGCGAGAGTTTCCCTGCGCAAAGCCCAGTCGGAAGGCAGCGTAAGCATGCTCAGGGTCCAATTCCAGTGTCTTGCTGAAGTGCTCAACCGCCTGTCTAAGTTCCTTGGGTGAACCGACCGACTGCTGCCAAAGCTCCAAGTGGGCACGACCCAAAGCATAGTGGGAGTCGGCCTGCAATCCCTGCCGTTGATTGACCCATTCGGAGGAGGTCATTTTGCCGGGTTTTCCCAATTGCTCCAACAACAGCAGGGCCCGATTGGCGTACTCGTTCGCCTTGGCCGTTTGGCGTCTTTCGGAATAGAGGTAAGCCAATGGGGCCAGCAACTGCGGCACTTCGGGCAACTCGAGCAAGGCATTTTCGCCGTGCAGGATAAAGTTGTCGACATCGTTCACCTGATAAGCCGCGTCTGCCAGGACATGGTGAGCAAAGGGCGTCAGTCCACTGTTGGGAAAGCTCTCCAGAAACCTCATGGCCAATTCGGCCTTTTCCGAAAGGCTGCCGGCTCGTTCCACCACTTGCCAAGCATCGAACTCCTCTTTGTCTCCGGGCTCTCCGACGACGCGGGCGGGCGCATCGGGTTCTTGCTCGTCTTGAGCCGGCTGTTGAGGGGTTTGCTGGCGTTCCGGTGCTGCCGCCTGTGCTATCCAATGGTTGGAGAACACACTCAGCACCAGCACCGACAAAACCAGCCGAGAATACTTCAGCGCCATCATCTCACCTAACGGGGTGTGTAGAGTTGAGCTGCCCCCCTTTTGAGCTTGCGATACAGGAATCGGTCGGTTCCCAGCTTGCGTTCCTCCCGATTGAGGCGTCGCACTTGTTTTAGGGCCTCGAGAGCTTTTTCCTTTTTCCCGGCTTTTCGATAGGCGATCGACAACTGATAATAGGCGGTCGTGGCCTGGGGATCGAGCCGGATCGATGTCTCCAACTCCCGGATGGCCGAGTCCAGGTCGTTTCTTTTCAAATAGAGTTTTCCCAGGCTGATGCGGGCAAGAACGAAGTCGGGCTTCAAGACCGTCGCCAGTTGCAAATGTTTCAGACTTCTTGCTTCCGCCGGTGTCCCCGGACGGGATCCTTGAGTCATCGCGAGGTCTCCCAGCAGGTAGTGGGCATAGAAATTTGCCGGGTCTTCCCGTAGTGCCTGCTCGAGCAGAACGGTTGCCTCATCATGTTGCTGATCTTCCACCAACACGAAAGCCAGTCCCAGTCTGGCCAGCTCCGAGTTCGGCTGTAGCTGAATCGCCTTTTCGTAGTCGGATGCCGCTTCACGGTAGCGGCCCTGGGATAGCTTCAAGTAGCCACGTTGGATATGCAAGGCGTGGGAATTCGGTAGATGTACCAGTCCCCGATCCAGGAAATCCAGGGCTACCGAGGGTGACATGGCCGCCTCCGTCGCCAGCCGGGCGATCGCCACGTAATTACGTTCGTCGCTGGGATAGTCCCGAGTTGCCTGCTGCAAGATCCGCCACGCTTTTTGGAACTCTTCGAGCTCCAAATAGGCGAGCGCCAACAGGTTGAAATCATCACCGGTCTTCAATCGTTGCGGGATGTCCTCCAGGGTATTGGCACAGTCTGTGTGTTTACCCAGAAGATATTGTACGAACGCCAAGTTATAGACCGCCGCGGACTTGTCGGGATAGCTCCCTTGGGCAAGCTTCAAATGGCGTTCGCCCGCGGCATACTCACCGAATCGCGCCAGCAGGAGACCTGTCTCGAACTGGGCAATCGCGTTGTCCGCCGGTACGCTTTCGACGATACGTTTGGCTGCGCCGGTCTGCTTGGTTTCGAGCAGCGCCTCGGCATAGTTGACCAGCCACAAAGGGTTTGCCCGCAGCACCGAGGGAGCTTTGGAATAGCGCCGGGCTGCTTCCCGGTAATCTCTCCGGGTGAAGGCGATTTGTCCCAGTAGAGCCTGGGCCTCTTCGTCCCCGGCCTCCCGGCCCAATGTTTCCAGCAGCAGCGTGCGTGCCTCCTGCACCCGGCCCCGGTCAAGCAGCTCAAGTGCACGCTGTTTCCAGACCGGCTGGGCCAGGACGAGAGAGAGCAGAATCAACCAACCGGAGGCGCCGACGAATAGCGAGAAGGGAACTCGCCTCATTGACCCAGTATAGGGAACTCTTGACGATGTTGAATCGCCCATGTTAAGAATGTACCGAGCGTGCGGGCCTGTATCCCAGGGGCTCGATTTCCATTTTTCCTGGCCGAAAAAAACCAGGAGCCAGTTTGGCAGGGACTGTCCCAAGCAATCGATCGCCGGCCACCAGAGGCTCCAAGCGGGGATTTGTCTCCTGCGACCACCGAGTGCGTTCCCACGCGTTCCACTGCCATCCGTTTTCTTCTGAAACAAGGAGAAGTCATGAAGTCCAAGACGGTTATCGTTTTTTTGCTCTCTCTCCCGCTGATTTTTTCGGTTGCCTCGGCACAGCGTTTCGCCGAAGTCTCGGGGATAGTGACGGACGCCACGGGCGCAGTTCTGCCCGGCGTCACCGTCGACGTCACCAGCACCGAGTCCGGTGTTGGCAAGACGGCCATCACCACCGACACGGGGCTGTACCGGGTCTTCGAGTTGATTCCGGGGGACTATCGAATCAGTGCCCAGTTGGACGGCTTCAAGACCACGGTCGTGGAAGCGACGCTGGAAACCATGAAGATCACCACCGTGGACATCGCCCTGGAAATTGGTGAAATCGCCGACCAGGTCACGGTGGAGGCGGCGGGTATGACCCTGGAAAGGGAATCGGTCAAGGTCAGCACTTTTTTCGAAGAGAAAATGATCGAGGATCTGCCCCAAGTGTTAAAACGGCCTCTCGACATGATCAAGTATGCAGCGGCTGTTTCCTATCGTGGAACCTGGAGTCTGATCCCCGGCCAGTCGACTTACTACAGCATGAACGGAGTTCCCTACCAGGCTGGGGAAGTCTATGTCGACGGAGCCTACGGCATGAGCGGCCGCGCCTACGACAGCAACCCGGACACCAGTCCCCGAACGGCCACTGTCAAGGAAATGCGGATCGTGCAAACCAGCTTCAAGGCCGAGTACAACGGAGGGGGTGGCGGCCTGGTAATCATGTCCACCAAGTCGGGAACCAACAGTTTCCACGGTTCCGTGTGGGAGTTTCACCGTCAGAAAGCGTTGGACGCTCGTAATTTCTTCGCTGCCAAACGAGATCCTTTCCGGGAACATCTTTACGGGTTCGAAGTGGACGGACCGATCATCAAAGACAAACTTCACTTCATGGTCAGTGGTTCGGGAAAGCGCTCCTTTACTCCAACCGGCTCACGGTTTCGCACCTTCCCCACGGAGGCCCAGAGGCGGGGGGATTTTTCGGGCAAGTTCAACGCTGACGGAAGTCTGCGAACCATTTACGATCCGCTCACCACAGTTGAAAACCCGGACGGAACCATCAGCCGAACTGCTTTTCCGAACAACATCATCCCGGCCGACCGCATCAGCCGCCAGGCACAGGCGATTCTTTCCTATCTTCCGTTGCCGAACCGGGCCCCTGACGACCCTTCCGGAAGCAACAACTTCGTGGGGCTGACAGCCAACCCGTTGTCCTTGTGGGGATGGACCGCGCGTGTCGACTGGCAAGCAGACGACAACGACAAGATCTTTGTTCGCGTTATTTCCGATCCATCCGTCAGTGAATCGATTGGACCCTGGACGCCACCGTCCGGCTTCGACGAGAGCCGGCTTCCCGACGACGCCATCTCCAAGCGCGCCGAACGGAATCCGGCCGACCCGGATGACTGGGTCATGAGATTCGACCAGCTCAACCAAGCGGTTGGTTGGACGCATACCTTCAGTCCCTCGGTGATCTCTGACTTTCGCCAGTCCTACAACGAGTTGTCGCAATGGGCAAGGCCTATTTCCCAGGGTCTGGGTTTCCCGCAAGAGATCGGAATCACGGTTCCTTCTGAAGTCCCGGCCACGACGACCTACGGCGGCAACAACCACTTTCCCCATATTGGCATCGCCGGCTACACGGGGCCCGGCGCTGGCTGGGGCGGTGGATCGGCGATCAATCCGCGACGCGGGCTGCACTTTGGCGAGACCCTTACCTGGCTGGAAGGCGCTCATTCTTTCAAGGTGGGCATCGAGACGAGACGCTCCGGTCACGCATATTTCCAAGCCAGCAATTCCTCCGGACGGTACAACTTCTCTGCCAATGCCACGGCCGCCAATCCTTTCGACGCCGCCAGCGGGGATTCCGTAGCCTCTCTGCTGCTGGATTGGGTGGACGCGGCCAGCATTTCCAATGTTGCCCAACGAAATTTCAGCACTTGGTACTGGGGGATGTTCATCCAGGACGACTGGCGGGTCACTCCCAACGTGATCGTGAACCTGGGGCTGCGCTACGATTTCGACACGCCGTTAAAGGAGCGAGACAACCTCATAAGCTCTTTCGACCTCAATGCCATCAACCCCGTTTGCAACTGCCCGGGCGCCTTCTTTTACCCCGACAGGTACTATGAGACGCAAAAATCCAACTTTGCCCCACGGCTGGGAGTCGCCTGGAACCCAGGGGGCGGCAAGACAGTGGTGCGGGCCGGGGCCGGCATTTACTACATGCAACCCATGATTGGCATGAACCCCTGGCAAACTCCCAGGACGGGGCGCGGCGATGTGACCGTCAGCAAGGACTTGGGAAGCCCCGACTTTGGAGTCACTCCGGCGATTTCCGGTCTTTCGGCCGGTGTGGGAGCGATACCGGTGTTCGAGCTGCAACCCGGATTCGGAGCGGTTGAGATTGGGCAGCCGGCCATTCTGGGCGCCGAATACCTGTGCTGTCCCGAATTGCGTCAGAACCCCTACAGCATCTCTATGAGTTTCACCCTCCAGCACGAAATCAAAGACATCGTGCTCGAAGCCGGCTACATCGGCAATCTGACCAGGCACCTGGGCGAGTGGAGCTACAATTTGAACCAGCTTCGGCCGCAATTGATGGGGCCGAATGCCACCCAGGCCGACCGCCCCTATCCGCAATACAGCGCTGTAAGACAGATCTCGGTACCCGACAAGACCATGACTTATCATGCCATGGTGCTCAAGGCGGAAAAGAGGTTTGGAGGCGGCTTGGCATTTCTCACCAATTTCACCTGGTCGAAACACCTGGGCAATCGTGAAGGGCGGCACAACGTCTACGATCGAGCTTCGGCCAGGGGGCCTGCCTGGCTTTCGAGACGGCTGCGTTTCGTGGTGGCGGGTACTTACGAGTTGCCTTTCGGAGTCAATCGTTCGTTTCTCACTGATGGACCAATAGCTAAAATTCTCGGGGGTTGGAACACCTCATTCGCCTTCATTGGCCAATCGGGGGTTCCTCTGAACTTCTACGCATCACCCAACTTGACGGGCTCATTCGGGGGAAATTCACGCGCCACCCGGCTGCGTAACGGCAAGGGTCCACAGACGATCGAAGCTTGGTGGGACATCAATGCATTCGTTCATCCCGGGCCCTTCGTGTTTGGCAATGCCGGTGTCGGAATCGTGGAAGGTCCCGGATCGCAGACCGTTGATTTCTCCCTGATGAAGGACTTCGTTATCCTGGAGGGTAAGCGGCTTCGTTTCACGGCCGATTTCTTCAATTTCCTGAACCGCGCCAACTTCAACGATCCGAGCACGAGCATCTGTCCGGCCGATGCTCCCTGCACGACCAATCGCATCACAAGCGCTCAATTTGCACGCCAAACTCAGTTGGGACTGCAGTTCTTTTTCTAACAAACAACCATCTGCTCAGTCTCGTCGCGTGTCAAAACGAGGCGGCGGGACTGGGCAGGTCCCTCCCAAATTGACCGTCCCGGACCCGAATTGGGCTTTCGTAGCGGTCCACGACCGGATCGTCCGACAAGCGTACGTTGGTGACTTCCAACCAGCGCCGTGGGAAACGAAGTCATCATTCCCGTTTTGGTAGAGTTGGGGACAAGGTGGGTTGTCCGCATGCCGGCTCTTTAATCCGGATTCTGGTTCTTTTCCTCTTCGTTCAACCGGTTGCCGCCCCACTGCCGCTTCCGCCGGAACAACCAGCCTCTTCCGTGCCGGCGCCTTCCGGCGACAATCGCTCTCCTTATGTGGGCGCCTCGACCTGTGGGAAATGTCATCAAGCCGTCTTTGAGAGCTTTCGCCAAACCTCCCACTACCTCACCTCCCAGCTTCCCCGAGCGAATTCCATACTCGGCAGTTTTGCGCCCGGTCATGCTGTGCTGAGCACCCGCAATCCCGATCTCTGGTTCGAGATGCGCGCTTTGGAAAACGGCTTCTTTCAAACCGCCTGGTCCCGGGAAGAAGGTCGAATTGTCCCGCGGACCGAGCGCATGGACATCGTCGTCGGTTCGGGGAAAATGGGCCAGACCTATCTCTACTGGCGAGGCAACGAACTCTTTCAGTTGCCGGTTTCCTATTTCACTCAGGCGAAAAGTTGGATCAACAGCCCCGGCTATCCGGACGGGAAGGCGTATTTCGACCGCCCGGTTAATCCGCGTTGCCTGGAATGCCACGCCACCTACTTTGAGGTCGTCAGCGAAGAAGACCCTATGCGGCCCTATCTGAGCAACGTCTACAGCCGGAACAATTACCTGCTGGGAGTCACCTGCGAAAGATGTCATGGTCCGGGAGATCTTCATTCGAAAAACCCGACGGAAAGATCCGGCTCCGGCGCAACTGCCGATATCGTCCATCCCGGAAAACTCGACCGGCAACTCCAGATGACACTCTGCGCCCAGTGTCACTCGGGTCATCTGGTCCCACGCAACGGTCCCTTTTCCTTCAGACCTGGCCAGGGCCGTGAGGCGTTCATCGCCGTGGAGAGCCTTCGGGCCAGGAACAGCGGAGGCGTGCACACCACCAATCAACCCGATCGTCTTCGCCGCTCCCGGTGTTTTCAGGAGAGTGGGTCGCTGACCTGCAATAGTTGCCATGATCCGCACCACCTGGAGCGGGGGAACCTGCAATTGTTTTCTCGACGTTGCATGACCTGCCACGAGTCCCACGTCTGCGGGATGGCGGCAGCCTTGGGGGATTTGATCGAAGGCAACTGTATTGACTGTCACATGCCGGTACAGCGCGACCTGGGAACGCCAATGGCAACGGCCAGTGGTTTCGAGGCGCCGCGGATGCGGGATCACAACGTCGCAGTTTATCGGACTGTAGCTGAACGTCTCTTAAAGCAGTTTCAGCAAAAGGACAGTTCGCGGCGTTGACGATGGGACCTATTCGAATCGCCAGACGTGCGCGGCTCTCAAGTGGGTCGGAAAGCAACTGGCCAATCGGCCCCCGAAGGTCCGGCGCGCCCAACCCGCCGCTCTTCGCGCGAGGCAGCGACTTGCCGCCGAAACGCCGCTGCACGGTGCCAGTCTCAGCCAACTCACCAAATGTCGCTCGCTGGGTAAGGCGGACTGGTGCAGACCGATCTCCGTGAGGATCGCGTCCGCGCCGTATTACTAAGACGGTATGCTAGCGAGGCTCTTGCTCGCTCTCGGACGTCAGATACAACGAGGCTTCGGAACCCGTCATTAGCTCGCGGCCGAAACACTCGTAGCCGGCGGACTGTGAAAGCGCTTTAGCTATGTCTGTGAACTTTCGGAGACACGACCGGAAGATAAATGGTCCAAAACTGACACGGTTAATCCCGATCGCCGCCATCCTTTCCAACGGAACCGCATCCGGGGTCGCGAGGGCGTTCAACGGCAGGGTGATCCGTGACCGGAGCATGGTGAGAGTCTTGGCATCACCAGGGCCGATCGGGTAAATGCAGTCCGCGCCGGCCTTGCCATAGACCTCGGCGCGCGTCACGGTCTCTTCGATTCGCTCCTCTGCTCGGCCGAATCCGTCTGACAAAAAGGCGTCCACTCGACCATTGATCAAGAGGTCGAGCCCCTGCGCGGCTGCGGTCTCCCTTACCGTCGCAATCCGTTCGGCCTGTTCATCCACGGGTCGGAGGGCCCCGCCTTCTTCGAGGCTGTCCTCAATGTTGAGCCCAACGGCCCCCGTGTCGAGCAGGCACCGTATGGTGTCCTCCAACTCAGCGAGAGAAGTTCCGTACCCAGTTTCCATGTCGGCCGTTACCGGAACGGTTACGGAGCGGCTGATCCGGGCGACGATTTCCAGCATCGTCTGTCGCCTGATCTTCTCGCCGTCTTCGAATCCGAGCGCGGAGGAAACCGCTGCGCTGGCGGTCGCGACAGCCGGGTAACCCTTAGCTGCCAGAACGCGCGCCCCAATCGGATCCCAGACGTTCGGCAGCACAAGAACTTCTTGGTCCGAATGGAGCTGTTGCAGGGCACGCGCCTTACCGCGCTGCTCGGTAGTCGTCATCTTTCCCCTGATGCTGTCCGCGTCACTGGACTCGAATAGAGTCGAAGTCCGCTACTTCGGTGGTGGTATTCCCACCACATTCTTCGACGGCAGCGCGACCGTCGTGGCGTTCCAATCTATCTGCCTTCCCGCCGGGATGCAGACCCGGCCAAATGCCGTGACGATTATCGCCACGGCCTGCTGGCTCTATCCTGGGGGGCGGCCAATTCCCAGGCGGGTTTTCTGAAGCGCTCGCCTAGACAATTCCCTGGCGCCCAGTTGGCGCCTTTGTTGATTGAGGCGACGGACCTGGGCCAACGTCTGGCGTTCTTTTTCCTTATTGCCCAACTTTCGATAAGCGATCGAGAGTTGGTAGAAGGCCGGAGTCGCTTCCGGGTCCAGTTGAACCGCTTTTTCCAACTCTCGAACGGCCGAGGCGGGGTCGCTTCTTTTCAGATACAGCTTGCCCAGGCTGGTGTGTGCAAGGGCCACGGGAGAGGATCCTTCCCAAAAAAAGAAGTCCGGTTGCAACGCTGTGGCTTGTTTCAGGTGCTCCACAGCCTTCGACTCAACCTGACTTCCGGGCGCAACCCCGCTCAAGATAGCCAGTTCTCCCAGAAGATAATGTCCATAGAAACTGAGAGGGGTTCGTTGCAGCACCTCTTGCAACACAGTGGAAGCCTCGTCAAGCTGCCGGGTTTCCATCAGCACCAGAGCCAGACCCACTCGCGGCATGTCAAGGTCCGGCCGCAGCTCGGCCGCCTTTCGATACTCCGATTCGGCCAACCCGTATTGAGCCAGGAAATATCGCAAATGAGCATGCTTGAAACGCAAACTGTAAGAATGCGGGAGTTGTTCCAATCCCCGCTCCACCAAGTCAACAGCCGGCAGCAGCCTGTTTTCCTCGACCAAGCGTTCGGCGGCGGCCAGGTAATTGATTTCATCTCCGGGGTCGCGGTCAATCGCCTGCCGGAGGATGTCGACTGGCGCCTCCTT
Organism: Acidobacteriota bacterium; assembly: GCA_965116695.1. Taxonomy (GTDB): domain Bacteria; phylum Acidobacteriota; class UBA6911; order RPQK01; family JAJDTT01; genus JAJDTT01. The sequence goes on along the minus strand of OZ220706.1, from coordinate 2,413,447 downwards.
TTTCGCCAGCAACAATAAATCGAGCATTCGTTCCCGTTTCAGAGCCGAGGGAGGATCTGGAATATTGGCGATCGTCCAGCCGCGGCGCGATTCCTCGAGTGTCGCCGCGCACTCTTGGAACTTCCTGAGACGGTATTGCGCCAATGCCAGGTTATAGGCCACTGACAGCGGGTCCGGATGCCCGGACCGGGCCAGCTTTAATTGCCTTTCTGCAGCCGGGAATTCGCCGAATCGAGCCAGAATCAAACCCGCCTCGAACTGCGCCATGAAGTGGTTTTCGGGCAATCGTTCCACTGCTTCGAGGGCAGCTTGATTGTCCTTGGTCTGCAGCAACGACTCGGTGTAGTTGAGAAGGAGAATCGGGTTCCTGGAGAGCTTTGAGGGACTATCCCGGAAGCGTTCTGCAGCCTCCCCGTACTCGTTCAGACTGAATGCGATTTGCCCCAGAAGTGCCTGTATATCTTCGTTGTCCGGATCCTTTTGAGCCAGCTCCAAAAGAATCTTGCGGGCCTCCGGCAACCGGCCAGTTTGGAGGAGCTCCGGAACGGTTTTCTGCCCTGACGATTGTGACCATATGAAGCAGAAGGAAATAAAAAGAACAGTAAATCGTGCCAAGTGTGACAAGCGTGGCCCGGCAGGCAACACCATCCTCCAATGCTAGCAGACGTGCGAAGAGGGTGGACAGATCGACTGAGGAATCTCGCCTATCGTACCCCTGTTGTTCCAGGGCCACACCCTCCCCGGCCTGTTCCTGGTCTCGCTTGATCGAGTGTTCGACGCGGAATACAATTCGGGCAATGGGCCGTTGGGCCGCACCCGCCTTGTTTTTTCTCCTGGTTTACTCAGACCTTCGGGCCCAGAATCTTCCACCCATTCCTCAACTCTTGCCCCGGCAATGGGAAACTCTCGATCCCGGATTGCGGCAAGCGTACGCCAAGGTGTTGGAGTTTCCGAACGACGCGGAAGCCAACGGCCGCTTGGCAATGACCTTCCATGCCTTCGACCAATTTGAGCTGGCCGCCGTTTTCTATCAAAGAAGCGACTTGCTGCAATCAGGAACTTTCCGTTGGCCATACTTCCTGGGCGTCGTGCGCGGAGCCGAGGGGAAGACCAACGAAGCCATCGGCATATTGCGCAAGGCGAGGACGGTGGACCCGGACTACCTTCCCGCCCGAGTCCGATTGGCCGAACTTCTTCTTGCGACCCACAACCAGGCGGAAGCAAAGGCCATCTACGAGCAAGTGCTGAAGCAACATCCCGACTGTTCGCAAGCGCACTACGGAATGGGCCGGATTCAGTCCTCCAAGGGTCAATGGCAAGCCGCAATTCAAAGCTACCGCAGGGCCTTGACCTTGTCCCAGGATTTCGGGGCGGCCTATTACGCTTTGGCAACAGCCTATCGACAACTGGGAATGCCGGATGAATTTCAAGAAAACATACGGCTCTTTCAACAAAACCGGGGGAGAAGTCCGCAGTTGGATGATCCCCTGCTCAAGACGGTGGCAGATCTGCGGTCCCACGCGGAGTATTACTTCAAGGAGGGTCTTCGGCTTCAGGAGGAGGGCCGGTTCGAACTGGCCATCGTTGAATATCAACAGGCTCTGAAGGAAGATCCGGAGTACGCCCGGGCCCACGCCAATCTGTGCCTGGCGCAACTGCTTTTGAAACGGTTGGGCCAGGCCGAGCATCATTGTCAAACGGCTCTCGATCTTGATCCGGATATTCACGAAATTCGCCACAATCTGGGACTGCTCCGGCGGCTTCAGGGGAGAAACCGGGAAGCTGAGCAAGCCTTTCGAGAGGCATTGGAGATCGATCCTTTTTACGCCGAGTCCCACTATCTTCTGGCGGCGGTTTTGGCCCAGGAAGGGCGCATAAAGGATGCGGAGCACCATTTTCGGAAGGCGATCGAGAACCAGCCGGATTACCGCACAGCCCATTTTCAGTTGGGTCTCCTGCTTCAAAAACAGGGGAGGGATGCGGAAGCCGTTCCCCATTTCCTGAAGACCTTGACCGTAGAGGACGAAAGAACTCCCGTTTACCTGTACCTGCTGGCCCACAGCTATGCCCGCCTGGGCGACCTGGATAAAGCTGTTGAATCCGCCACGCAGGCTCGGGAAAAGGCGCTTTCGGTGGGGAAGGGCGAGTTGGCGGCTGACCTGGCGAGGTTCCTGCAGCAGTTGCGGCAAGCGGGCAAACGGCCATGAGCGAGCTGGCGGGCTTTCCGGCCCGGACCGCTAGCCTGCGGCCTGTCGGCAGGCTGCTGGCCATCCTGCTTTGGGGAGTCTCCGCCTGGCCGTTTCTGGGGGCTCAAGACCCGCCCGCATCCACTCCCCTTTTCTCGGAAGTGGCCTCCCAGGTGGGGCTGGATTTCGTGCACTTCAATGGAGCCGGCGGGAATTATTACATCCCTGAAATCGTAGGCTCGGGAGCCGCCCTGTTGGACTACGACGGCGACGGCGACCTGGACGTCTACCTGGTGCAAGGCGCGATGCTGGAACCGGGCAAGAGTCCCTCCGAGTCCTGGTTTCCTCCAGATCCCGGGTGGAAGCCGGGGCACCGGTTGTATCGAAACGAGCTGATCCCCGGGGGAAGTCTCAAGTTCAGGGAGGTTACGGTGGAAGCCGGGGTCGGTTCCGTCAGCTACGGGATGGGAGTGGCGGTGGGAGATTACGACAACGACGGAGATCCTGACCTTTACCTCACCAACTACGGCCCAAATCTGTTGTACGGCAACAACGGGGACGCGACCTTCACCCCCATGAAGGGAATGGGAGCCGAGGATTCCCGCTGGACCACCAGCGCCTCCTTTCTGGACTACGACCGCGACGGCGACCTCGACCTGTTCGTGACGAATTACGGAAATTTCACCGTCAAAGGAAACAACCCCTGCCACAACAAGATGGGGCTCCGGGACTATTGTGGTCCCAGTGGCTATCGGCCCATCCCGGATCGTCTCTTCCGGAACGAGAGGGGCCGGCAATTTGTTGACGTGACGGAGGATGCCGGACTGGGGGCCGCCTTCGGCACCGGGTTGGGAGTCATTTGTGCCGATTTCAACGGTGACGGGTGGACGGATATCTACGTCGCCAATGACAGAACTCCCAATCAGCTCTGGCTCAACCGGGGAAACGGAAGCTTTGAAGAGGCGGGGTTGTTCTCAGGGACGGCGTTCAACGTCGACGGCCATGCGGAAGCCAGCATGGGGGTCACGGCCGCCGATTTCAACAACGACGGCAGCGAAGACCTTTTCATGACCCACTTGACGGAAGAGACCCACACGCTCTATCTGAACGATGGCGCCGGCGGTTTTTCCGACCAGACCAGCCGTTTCGGATTGACCCGGGTTGAAAATTACACCGGTTTCGGCACCCAGTGGTTCGACTACGACAATGACGGGCACCTGGACCTGTTCATGGCCAACGGCGCGGTGCGGATGACGCGGCTGGCCGAACCGGCCGACTATGCCTACGATCAGATCAACCAACTGTTCCACAACGAGGGAGACGGAGACTACCGGGAGACGACCGCCGAGGCGGGAGCGGCCCTGCAACTGTCGGAAGTGAGCCGGGGAGCGGCCTTCGGCGACATCGACAACGACGGTGACGTGGACATTCTGGTCACCAACAACAACGGGCCGGTCCGGTTGCTGCTGAACGGGACCGGGTCGCGGCATCACTGGCTGCTGGTTCAACTGCAGGGGGTGCAAAGCAACCGCTTTGGGGTCGGAGCCCGGGTGGGAGTGCAGCGACAGGGAAAGAGAACGTTATGGCGCCGCGCGCATACCGACGGCAGCTACCTGAACGCCAACGACCATCGCGTGCACTTCGGCTTGGGCCGGGACCCGGAGGTCGAGGCGGTCGTCGTCCACTGGCCCGGCGGCGGCAGCGAGATCTGGGAAGGGGTGGAAGCCGACCGGCTCGTCACCCTCCAGGAAGGCTCCGGAATACCGTGGAAGCCATAGCCGCCAAATCAGTCGCCATCGCGATTTCTTGAGGCGCTTCACTGGAGATCGTCATCGGATCCCGGTTCCCTCGCGGACGGAAATGACTCGGCCCGCCTGAACGTCTTCAAACCTTTGCCGGCTGCCGCTGGGCCACTGGATCTCGATCCACTCGGCCCGGCTCGCCTTGCCGAGGCCGAAATGGACACGGAGTCCGTTGCTCGAGTAGTAACTGGAGGCGCTCCGCACCTCATCGGTTTGAATTCGTCCTCCGGCCGCCACTTGAATCCGAGCGCCAATTGCGCTGCGGTTGCTTCCTTTCCCTTCCAGTTCCAGGATGAGCCAGTTGTTCTCTGAAGCGCTCTCGTTGACCAGCAAAGAAGGGGTGTCATTCAGGTTGACTGCGACGATATCCAAGTCCCCGTCACCATCCAGATCTTCGAATGCGACGCCTCGCCCGGCCGTTTTCGCGGCAATGGCGTCTCCGGCGTCGCTGGAGGCGTTTCCGAAGCTGCCGTCACCTAGATTCCGGTAGACCAATCGCTGTTGCCGATAGGTAATTTCAGAAGGGTGGCGGTCTGCTTCGGGATAAACGTGGCCGCTGGCGATAAACACATCCTTCCAACCGTCGTTGTCGAAATCGATCAAACCCGTGCCCCAACTCAAATATTGCGTGTCTTTCCCCAGCTTGGCCAGATAGGTCGTGTCGGTGAAAGTGGAGTTTCCGTCGTTGTGGTAGAGGGTCGAGGTGTCGTCGGAGAAATTTGTCACCAGCAGATCCAGGTGTCCATCCAGATCGTAATCCGCGGCCGCGACTCCCATGCCGGCTTGCTCTCTTCCATTGTCGCTGAGGGCCACGCCCGAGATCATGCCCACGTCCTCAAACGTGCCATCCCGGTTGTTCCGGTAAAGGATGTTGGGGGTGGTGTCGCAGGCGACATAAATGTCCGTCCAGCCGTCCTCGTCAAAATCGAGCGTGATCGGCATGAGACAATAGAACCCTTCGGCACGGGTGATGCCGCTGGCCGGGGAGACGTCGCTGAAGGTGCCGTCTCCATTGTTGCGAAACATGACGTTGGCCGATGGTTTGAGCCCGAGCGGACCACACATGACGGCGATGCCCCGCCACATGCAGTTGGCGCCGGAACCGGGCTCATACCGGGTGGCGTCGGCGTAGTCCACATAGTTGGCGACGAACAGGTCCAGGTCGGCGTCGCGGTCATAATCCAGGAAGGTGCAGCCGGCGTTCCAACGCCGCTGGCCGCCGATCCGGGAGCTCTGCGAGATGTCTTCGAAGCTTCCGTTTCCCCGATTGCGGTAGAGCACGATCTCCCCGTAGTAGGTCACGGCCAGATCGGTCCATCCGTCGTTGTCGATATCTCCGACGCAGACTGCCTGTCCCCAGCCCGAACGCTTGAGGCCGGAAGTCGCCGTCACGTCTGAAAAACGGCCATTTCCGAGATTTCGATACAACACATTGGAGGGCGGATCGCCGGAGGCGCCGTCCAATCTGGTGCCGTTGACCAGAAAGATGTCGATCCGTCCGTCCCGGTCGTAATCGAAGGCGGCGGCTCCGGTCCCTGTCGTTTCCAGAATGTAGCGTTGCGACTCCACGCCTCCATAGACGATGGGAATATTCAGCCCGGACTCCCGGCTTCGATCGACGAACTTGATGGGAGCCTGGGCTGGAAGGAAGGTGATGCCGGCCACAAGTCCAAGGAGCAACGTCGCGCCGATACGAAAGAGTACCTTGACGGAACTTGCCTTTCGGTTGTCGATTTCGCGCGTGTCGCTCACGTCTTGATGTGCTGGGCTTGACTGGAGGTCAGGACCCGCAGATTGCGCCAACGGGCCGTGACGCCTTGTCCGAAGAGTGAGCGCTGGTATCGGGAATCGAGTCCCGGCACCACGCCTCCCCTCCCGTCGGGACGATCGTCCAGCAAGGTGAAGATGGCCATGAGGACCCGGAACCGGGCGGGTAGAACGATTGGAGCCGAGGGCTCGTCGATGGTGGCGACCCAACTGACTTCGCGAACGATCCGGCCGTCCACGAGCCATTGGGCGTGGTCGGGAGCCGCTTCCAACCAGCCGTCCTCTCCCGGCTGATATCGAATTTCGTAGCGGTGCCAGGAACCGGGCTCAATCGTCACATCGGTCAGGAGCGGATCGACCATGGGCAGAGTCGAGTCTTCGCCCGTGGGTGATTTCACCTGGAAATGTTCGCGCAACGCCATGATGCGTCGATTCGATACGCCGAAATTCAAAACCACCCCGGTGGTGTTGTCGATCAACGCGATGGCCCCGTTTCCCAACATGGGATTGTCCGGATCCGCTCCGAAGGGATTGGCTTCGGTCCCATTCACCTCGACGCAGAGGTCTGCGGAAACGGAAAGACCTTCGCCCGTGGGATAGCGCCGATCGCTCACCAACATGGCTTTCACGTGATCGAGAGGATTGTCGAACCCCAGCGTAAAGGCCGGAATCGCGATCTTCAGCTCGGGCGTTTCCGTGGTCGGCAGGGTCACGGTGGCCGCGGGATCGAGCATCTCGTGGCCGTTCACTTGGGGAATGCTCCAGCCTCGGCCGATCAGAGGGGAGCCGGTCGACCAGTCCGTAAAATCACGGCCTTCCCCTTCCATCATGTAGGGAGGCTGCGGGAGCGCCCTCCAGACATCGACCGTCTTGGGTGCGTTGGTCCAATTCAGGGGCCGGTAGGTGTCGTCGTCCCAGATCTGGTCCACCTCCAGGGTCAGTTCGATCACGTTTCCGGCGGGGTCGGGGATGTAAATGAAGATGTTGTGCCCGGGACCGTGGCGGCCGGGGCCATAGATGATGGGAACGTCATTTTTCCAAAGATGATCACAGATCTTTTTCAGTTCGCTCCAGTCGGCCAGGTCATAGGCATAGTGGTTTACCTTGGCCTGGCCGGTCTGGAGGAAGGCGACACCGTGATGCTGCTGGTTGCACCGCATCCAGATGGCTGAGTCGTCCACGGTGTCCGAAACCCGGAATCCGAGCGCGTCCTTATAGAACGCGGCGCAACGCGGAAGGTCGGCGGTCATGAACGTGATGTGGCCGAAACCGACCGGCCGGACTTCACGCGGCTCCAACGGTTGATCCAGGGTCTGCATTCCTGCGTAGAGCTCCACCCGGTTTCCGTCGGGATCGCGAAAGCAAAGGCCGGATCCGTGACCCGGTTCGGGGTAGTCCGGGGGCTCGGGACGGAGACCTTGTGCCGCCAGCTCGTGCTCGGCTCGCTCCAAAGCCTCCTCATCCAGCACTTCCAATCCGACGTGATGCAGAGCCCGTTCGCCAGGGTAGATGGACAGGCAGTGGTGGTTGCGGTTGCAGCGCAGGAATGCGGCGCCGTCGTCGCGGCCGCTGGTCTCGAGCCCGACGATTTTCTCGTAGAATTCGACGGTCTCCTCGACGTTGGGGACGGTGATGCCGACGTGAGTGAAGTTTCGCACCCGAATCATGAGGCGTTCCTGACCTGCTCGATGATCGCTGCCAGATTCTGCTTCGATCTTCGTGTGCCTTCGGCAAGGTTTTCCAGCGTACTGGCCTCCTTGCGCTCGTACTCAATGGCCCAGATTCCGTCAAAGGAGTCCAAGAGCGTACCGATGATGGGAGACCAGTCGATCTCACCCTCTCCGAAGGCCCGGTATTCGACGCCCCTGGGATTGTCAGGAGCTTGGGCGACGTCTTTCCAGTGCGTGTAGACGACTCGATCCTGCACCGCCAATAACGCCTGGTAAGGATCTTCTCCTCCAAAAGCGTAGTTCGCGGGGTCAAAGGTCACCCCGATTTCCGGATGAGGCACCAGGTCCAGGAGTTTCTTGAGGCCGGCGCCGGTGGCCGAAGTGCCGCCATGGTTTTCGATTCCCACACGGATCCCCTTGCCTTTCAAATAATCGCCCAAATTGTTGAAGGCAACGGCCAGCGTCTCGTAAAGCGCGTCGGTCACCCGGTCCGGTGTCAGGACGTAGTGCTTGGAGTGGGTGAAATCGTGTTCCGTGAATACCCGAATCACTTGCGCGCCCAGGACCTCCGCGATGTCGACCGCCTTCATGATCTCGGCGGAGCGATCCTCGGCGACATCACCTGCGAGGCCGACCACGGCCCCGCTTCCGATGGCAGTCACTTCCACGCCGGCCGCCGTCGCCAATTCCTTCACCTGGTCGAGTTCCCGCGCGGTGGCGTCCAGCGAAACCCGGTTTTTGGCTTCGCCTTCATCGAACCATCCGGCGTCAATCTCGACCGCGGGTGTGCCAATCCTGCTGCAAGCCTCGAAAAATTCCGGGAAGCCGTACTCCCGGAAGCCGTAGGCTGCGTTCCCGAATCGGATCGGGGCTGCTGCATCTGTCATCGCCGAATCTCCCAGAAATGAGAATCTATGTCACTTGAGGATACAGGAGTTTGGTTGCCGCGCCAGCGCAGTCCGTCGGCAGCGCCGGCAAACCGGCAACGGCCAGACTCTAAACTTGATGGACATAACGGGAAATCTTCTTCATCGGGGCTCTGTCACCCTTGTAGAACTCCCTCAAATAGAGCGGATACCCCCTCCTGACGGGAATCTTGGCGCCGTCGTCCGAGGCCATCAGCTTCCAGGCGAAATTGTCCGGCCGCGGCGAAATGTCCACCAAGGTATTCCCTTTGAAATGGCAGGTGTATTGAGTCTCATAGGTGGGCGCGGTGTGATATTCCGTGGTCTCCACCATGGGAAAGGTCAGGGTCACATCATCGCCAGGTTGCAATCGATCCACCAGGACATGATTCCCCGACCATGCCGGCGAGATGGCTTTCTGATTGACCTGGCACTGTACCGCCCTCGTTTCCGCCCAAGTGGGAATGCGCACACTCAGCTTCTTTGCGGTCTTGATCTTGAATTCCACCTTGCCCTCGTAGGGCAGGGAACTGTCGATATCGACCCAGGGCGACGCCCGGTTCAAGAGCAAATTCACCCGGGCCAGACCCTGGTTGTATTGGACGATGGAATTCCAGGCTTCGTAGAGCCCCACCGGGGCGTTGGCATTGCAGCACATGGTCCACCAGGCATGCAGCATGGTCGGATCGGAAACGGAAGCGAACCCGCCCAGTCCTCTTTCGATGACTCGCTCGCCCGATTCGATTTCAGGGTTGGGGGTGTGCTCGACGGCGGTCTCAACGATTTTTTCGATCAGGTCGCGGCGCAACATCTGACTCTCGACCAGGTGATTTCGCACGTATTGGTCGACGTCGTCCCAGTAGTCGCCGATCCCGGCCTGGCTCAGCCGGCAGGCGATATAGACCATGTCTCCGATCGAGCAGGTCTCGCACACTTGAGCCGACCCCCCGTAGGCCCGCCGGTTGTTCTGTTGGATCTTCTCCAGGGGGCCCAGAACCGCGGGAAAAAACCCGATGCGGCCGATCCCGGCATTCCGGGTGTATTCATAAAAATGGCGCACGAACTGCTTGGCCGGGTAGTCGTTGGCAATGATGGCGTAGTCCACCATTCCCATCACACCGGTGGTCCGGGTGTGGAAGTGACCTTCCCAATGGGCGTGCTCCGGCCCCGCGACCATGGTCGGTCCGTCGGAAGATCCCCACATGGCGGGCTTGAGCATGAAGCGCGCTGTTTTCCGGGCCAGCTCCAGCGCCTCCTCGTCTCCGCTCCGATCGGCCCATAGGGAAAGCGCGCGCAACGGATTGCCGATGACCTGAAAATTGATCCTGTCCGGCTCCTCGGCTGCCGGACCGGAATCGCCCTTCCCGGTCGGCTTTTTCCCTTCACCCATGGCCGCCAGGTCTTCGAATTCCTCCGCCATGGCCGCGCGAATCAGGAACGTCGGCTTGTCGTTGGTGAACCAGGCGCGTTGGCCGTTCTGCTGCGCCACCTTCTGCAGCCCCCCGGCCAAGCGCTTCACAACCTTGAGCCACTTCGGGTTGTGGTCGAACTCGTGCCAAGCCATCAAAGCGACCATGAGCCGCGCATGGGGGAAGGGCCAGTAAACATCTTCTCCGTAATTGGGAAAGCCCTCCCGAGAGGGCCTCCCGGCATAACGGAGCCACCAGAGACCGTTTTCGTCGATATCCGCAAGCAAGGCATCGACCATCCTGCCGTCGTAATCGGCGTGGAGCGTACTGCCGCTCATCTTGCGCATCAGCGGCAAGACATGGATTGCCTTGGGCAGGCACGGACCTCCGGTGTTGTGGGTGAAATAAGGTGGGTTGGTGTCAAAGTGCAGGCACTGGAAGGTCTCGCAGTTTTGCCGGAGGTCGACCGCTCCGGTCAAGGAGTTGACCGAGAGCCTGGCCCGCTCCGCCAAATCCAGTGTGTCCGGCACTTCGGCGTCGTAGGTGGAAGCTGTTGGCGGCGCGCTTTCCTTCGCTCCCCTGGAACAGCTCACCAGCGCGCCGGCGCCGGCGGCCGTGGCCGCACCCAGTTTGACAAAGTCCCGCCGGTCGAGTTCGGCCATGTTGCCTCCCGTTTTTCCGCTCCTCGACGGATCGCAATCGCCAGTTGATCTCACATCAGCACCACGGTTCGAGCCACTTCGCCCCGATCGAGTGCAGCGTAAGCCTCGTTGATCTGGTCGAAGGAGTAGGTGCGGGTCACCAATTCGTCGAGTTTGAGTTTCCCGGCCCGGTAGAGATTCATCAACTTGGGGATGTCGATTCGAGGACGGCTCGAGCCATAGACCGACCCCTTGAGGACTTTCTCCTCAAAGATGAGGGGCATGATCGGTACCGAAACTTCGGTTTCCAGGGGGGTGACCCCGAGGACAATGGCCTCGCCGCGCTTCGCCAGGCTGTCGAAGGCCTGCCGCACAGTCTCGGGGAGCCCGATCACCTCGAAGGCGTAGTCCACTCCTACCTGTCCGGTCAACGACCGGACCTGTTCCACCGGATCGCCCGATGACGCATTGACCGTGTGCGTCGCTCCAAATTGCCGCGCCATTTCGAGCTTGTTGTCCAAGAGATCGACGGCGATGATCCTTTCGGCGCCCGCCAAGGCGGCGCCCTGAATCACGTTCAAGCCGACTCCTCCACTGCCGAAGACCGCGACCCGGCTGCCCGGCTTCACTCGGGCGGAATTCATCACCGCTCCGATTCCGGTAATCACGGCACATCCCAGCAATGCCGCCTGCTGGAGAGGGATGTCTTTGGGAACCTTCACCAGCGCTTTTTCCAGAATCACGGTGTATTCGGAGAAAGTCGACACTCCCAGAAAGTGCTTGATCTCGGACCCGTTGAGGGAAAAGCGGCTACTCCCGTCCAAGAGCCGCCCCGTAGACCGGATCTTCATTCCCACGCCGCAGAGCGCCGGTCGAGCGGTAGTACAGTATTCGCATTCGCCGCAACTGAGCCGCCAAAGGGGTATGACGTTGTCTCCAGGCCGGACGGAGGTCACGCCCGCACCCACTTCGACCACGGTCCCGGCGCCCTCATGACCCAGGATCGACGGTATCGGGGCGCTCAAGTGTCCCGTCATCACATGAAGATCACTGTGACAAATGCCGCCGACCGCCATTCGCACCAGAACTTCACCGGCCCGGGGTTCGGCTACGTCAACTTCTCGAATATCGAGCCGTTGGCCCACTTCAAAGAGGATTGCCGCCTTCGCTTTCATAATTGGGAAAACTCCTTATCGCTCTCCAGACGTGGCTACACGAGCGTGGCCCCGCCGTTGACCACCAGCGTGTGGCCCGTGATGAAATCGTTGGCCACCAGGCTCAAAATGGCTTCGGCAATGTCGTTGGGACAGGCCAACCGTTGGAGTGGGTTTTTCCTCCGGGCAGCGTCTGCAAGTGGCTTTATCTTATCGATCCATCGAGTTTCCACGACTCCGGGCGCCACGGCATTCACGCGAATCTCCGGAGCCTGGCTGATGGCCAATGCCAGAGTCATGTTGATGATTGCCGCTTTGGACACAGTATAGGCAATGGAACTTCCTCTTCCGGTGAAGGCCGAATCGGAGGAGACATTGACGATGTGCCCGCCGTCATGACTTCTCATGGCGGCGATCGCTGCCCGAGAACAGAAAAAAGTGCCCTTGACGTTCACGTCGAGGATCTCGTCCCAGAGCTCTTCGGTCATTCCTTCGAGATCTCGTGGGAGGACGAACGTTGTCGTCGCCGCGTTGTTGACGAGGATATCCAATCTCCCCAGCGTCTTCACGACTCTCCCTACCATCGACCTTACGGCGTCGTCGTTTGAGATGTCCGCGCAGACGGCGATTGCCTGCGAGCCGAGTTGCCGTATTTCAGACGCCGTGTCCTCGGCGTCGGATCTGGAACGGGAGAAGTTCACGGCGACATCCGCTCCCTCCCGGGCAAACAGGAGGGAGGTTGCCTTACCGATCCCGGTGCCTCCTCCGGTGACTAGAGCAACTTTTCCCTCAAGCTTACCCATCGCTTTGGCGCCTCCTCCTGTATCAATACTGGCGAAGTCTTGGACCGAAGAGGGCACCCACAAGGGGTGCCCCTACGGGCGTTTCTGCCCTTGCCTGCATGGTGCCTTGCCGAAGGCTCATCAGGATTTGAGTCTTGACCACAGCCACTCCGGCATCTCGATGATGGAACTCAAACCACCGTCCACCACCAGGTAGGCGCCCGTCATGTACGCTGACATGTCGGATGCCAGAAACAGGGCGGCTTGAGCAATATCTTCCGGCCGGCCGTTCCGGCGCAGGGGACACATCTGTCTGATCTTCAAACGATCGGCCTGGGAGAGGCCTTCCCACAATCCGGTCTCCACCGCGCCCGGCAGAATCGCATTCACCCGAACCGAGGGCGCATAGTCTGCGGCCAAAGACCGGGTGAGAGCCAGCAAGCCCCCCTTGGAGGCCTGATAGGCGGCATGGAGGGAGTAGCCCCGGATGGAATGAACCGATCCCGTAATGATGAAAGTGCCGCCACCCTGGGCCACCATGGGGGGCAGGGCACAGCGGGCGATCATCCAGGTGGCTTTCAAACAGACATCGAGGGTGCGGTCCCAATCCGCTTCGCTCGTCTCCGAAGCGGTCCCCAACACATAGGCGGCGGCGTTGCTGTGGACGATGTCCAGGCGCCCGTACCGATCCCGGGCCGACCCGACCATCGCCTCCACCGAGTCCCTCCTTCCCACGTCTGCTTCGATAAAGAAGGCCTCGCCGGAATCTCTCCTGATGTTCCGGACCGTCTTTGCGGCTCCGGCGCCGTTGATGTCGGCAACGACCACTTTGGCGCCCTGGCTCGAGAACAGTTGGGCAGTGGCCCGTCCGATTCCCGAGGCCGCGCCTGTGATCAGAGCGACCTTGTCCTGCAACAACATGGGCGTCCTTCTCCTAATCCCAAAGCGTGAATTCCTGGCGGAAGGCGAAGTCCGGAGGCCGGTTTACCCTGGCTGAAGCCGGGAGGCGCAATTGGTGCAGCAATGTCTGTCTTTTCCGTTCCGACTTGCTGACAGGCTGGTCAGATCCTGCTCCGAATTGTACTGTCGTTTATCGTGGAGACGCAAAGGAATGAGAAAAAGCGCTGACGAACTGGAGCAACTGGCGACGCAAATGCTCGTGGCGGTCAAAGCCGATGAGGCCAACGCCGCCATCGTGGCCAACCATCTGGTGTCGGCCAACCTGAGCGGCGTCGATACGCATGGAGTCTGGCAACTGCCGGGTTACATCGCGGCCATCCAAGCTGGAGAATTGGACCCGGCGGCCCGGCCCGAGATCGTGAGGGAAACGAACACCAGTGCTTTGGTCAGTGGCAATTGGACCTTTGGACAGGTGGTGGCGAAATTCGCCATGGAGAAAGCCATCGCCAAGGCGGCAAAGCACGACGTGTCCGTGGTCGGTCTGGTGGAAAGCCACCATATCGGCCGTCTGGGAGAGTACGCGGAAGCGGCCGCCGCTGAAGGAATGATTGCGATGGTCTGGGGGGGTGGATTCGGCGAAAAAAGGCCAAGAGTGGTGCCTCACGGAGGCCGCGGCCCCGTACTGGGAACCAACCCCGTGGCCATGGGTCTTCCCGCCGGGAGGGAGCCCCGAATGCTCTTCGATTTCGCCACAGCCGCCTCGTCGGGAGTCAAGATCGTCAACGCCCAGAGGACCGGGCAGGAAGTCCCCGACGATTGGATCGTCGATAAGGAGGGGAATCCCACCAACAACGTGGGCGATCTCTTGGAAGGAGGGGGGCAAATTCCCTTTGGTGCGCACAAGGGGTACGCGCTGGCGGTGGCGGCTGAATGGCTGGGCCGGGTCTTCACCGGATCAGCCCGATTTGCCCAGGCCGATCGCGGAGGCCTCTATTTCAGTCATTCCGGCGCGGCCATGATGGTCTTCAGGGCCGACCTGTTTCAGCCGTTTGCCGATTATGCGAAGAGGGCCGACCGGCTCCGCAAACGGGTCAAAGCCGTCCCTCCGGCCGCAGGTGTCGAGGAGGTTCTGATCCCCGGCGATCCCGAACGCCAAGCCAGGGCCCTCCGGCTGCGAGAGGGAATTCCGATCCCGGATCCGCTTTGGAGCGAGGTGGTTGATCTGGCAGCCTCGCTGGGTATTTCGGTCCCAGATTAGGATCGGATGGGCCTGTCCTTGCAACCTCCTTCTCCTTTCCCTGTGTGAACAAGAGGTCCGCTTGGGAGGCGTCCCGACGTAGTATGCTCTTCAAAACACAACTCTAAGCGGAGAACACCAATGCAGGAGACCAATGGACTCTCCACCGGTCAGCTTCTTGAGTTGATTGCAGAGACTAACGGCCGCATCGCAGAGACCAACGCCCGCATGGACCGGCGAGACGCTCGCATGGAGAAGACAATTCGGGAGTTGGCCACCATGAACAAGCAAATCGCCCTGATGGTGGACCGGCAAGACGACCGGATAGCCCAGTTCGCTGGAATGCAAATGGATGTCGCTCTGATTCTCGACCGCCAAGGGGATCGGATGAGGATGCTGGAAGACCGATAGAACGCCCTCACCCTGTCGGCGAATTCAAATGCTGAAACTGTGTCTCACCCATGCGCGAGACGTGTGCTCAGCGGCTCCGCCATCCACCGGGGCATGACGGCTCGCGCGGCTGCAAGTTCGTCGAGATCTTCCTGAGAGAGCCTGGGCAGGACTACGTCGAGGCCATCTTCGACCTCATGGGGGCCAAGCCATGCCAAGGCGCGGATGACTATTCCCGCCATCCGATACGGGGCCGCGAGCTGCCAGCGCGGCGCGTGCCCCGCAGCATTCCGGAGACCCGGACATGCGGCCGAAGACGCGGATTTGCTCCACTACAGCCACCGGATGCCGTGACGACTGTTACCACGGGCTGTCAACGATGCCCGGAATATCGCCAGTCCCGGGCGATCTTCTCCAGGCTCTTGCCCTTGGTTTCGGGCACGAACTTCCAGCCGAAGACAAAAGCCAAGGCGCAAGTGAACGTGAAGATCCAGAACACCGGCGCTGGAGAGCCGAAGCGCTCCTCCGACGACTCGAGGAGTACCGGAAAGGCGTGAACACCCGAATAGTTGGCGATCCACAGGCACATGGTCGCGATGCTGACGGCCCGGGCCCGCACTCGGGTGGGCAGGACCTCCGACATCATGACCCAGGCCAACGGGCCGAGACCGATGACGTGAGGCCAGGCGCACATCAACACCGCCCCAACCACCACAAACCCGGTGAGGTTGAAGTGAAAGATGGCGCCGAGCAGCGTGACCCCGAAAACCATCCCCAACGATGTCACCAGCCAGATCGGCCGGCGGCCGACGCGGTCCACAAGGCACATGGCGACGAGAGTCAATCCGATATTGATTCCGTTGACCATGGCGTATTGGAAGATGGCGTCGCTGGCTTCTGCAAATCCAGCTTTCAGAAGCAGGATCGGCAGGTAGGAAGCGACGACACTCCAACCGGTCCATTGACTGAAAACGGCCAGCAGCACGGCTACGGCAAAGGCGGTCCGGATTCCGGGCTTCAGCAATTCGGAAAAAGCGCCGGTCTCCTCGTCCAGAGATTCGCGAATCTCCTGGAGTAGCTCCTCCGCTTTTTCCCGTCCGTTGATACGAGCCAGGACTTTTCCAGCTTCCCGGTAGCGGTCTTGCTGGGCCAGCCACCTCGGTGTCCGCGGTATCAGAGTCAACAGGGCTCCAAAGACCAGGATGGGAACCAGCTCGGACGCGAACATCCAGCGCCAAGCCTCGAAAAAGGCCAGGTAGTAGGCCACCAGGGTGGCGGAGAAGGCTCCGACGACGATGGCCAACTGGTACATCATCACCAGTCGGCCCCGCAGGCGTGCGGGCGCAACCTCAGCCAGGTACATGGGCGAGGCGACGCTGACGAGGCCACACCCGATTCCGCCGATGACGCGAAAAAAATTGAATTGATCGATGGTCTCAGGCAACGCTGTGCCGACGGCGCTGATCCCGAACAGGAGATTCGCGATGATCAGTGTCCGCTTGCGGCCCAGCAGGTCGCACAGCCGGCTTCCCGCGATCGGTCCGGCAATGCAACCGATGACCGCGCTGGCCGTGGTAAATCCCAGCCCGGCAGCGCTGAGGCCAAATTCCTCTTTGAGGAATATGACCGCCCCGGAGATCATCACCAGGTCATAGCCGAACAGGAAGCCGCCCAGGGCCGCCACAATCGAAATGAATAGGACGTAGAGAATTCCTTTTTCCTCTCACAACCCGAGGATGCGGGCCGCCGTTCCGCCCATGATCCGGGCGAGGTCCTCCGGACCCAGGAACCGGCAGTACTTCTCGATCCAGTCCCGGGACTGCCGGTAGGTGCAGAAGCGGTTCTGGAAAGGCATGTCGGTGCCCCAAAGCAGTTGGCCGGGACCCACGTGTTCCACCATCGCCTCCAGGGTGGGCCAGACCTGCTTGTAGGGATAGTCGAAGAGATCGCCGAGCCGCACCGGAAAGCTCACCTCCAGGTTGCATTTCGGGTTCCGGAAGGGTTGCCAGATGTCCTGCGGCAGACGGATCCCGTCCCCGTCCAGGAACACGCGCCACGGAAACCCGTGGGTGAGACTGCACACCGTGTCCGGGTAGCGTTCCATCCAGCGCATCAGGATTCCCAGTTCGTCGACATATCCGCGGCGCTGGTCCTCGACGGTCACGGTGCCGGGTCCCGTGCCCAGGGTGAAGAAGACCGGAACCTTCCAGGAGGTGGCCGCCTCCCAGAAGGGCCGATAGGGGCCGTCGTCCCAGGGAGCGCTGCTGCCCAGGTAGCCCAGAGGGGGAATGAACTTGATGGCGTGAAGGCCGAGCTGGTTGATGGCCGTGTCCAGTTCCCGGATGACGGCGTCGGCTTCCGCCGGAATCCGCCATTCATCCACCGGAGCCATGGAGCGCAGGCGGTCCGGATACAGGCGCACGCTGTCCGCCAGATAGCGGCTCTCCCGGATCAACATGGGGTCGGTGTGCAGGAGCGTCACGTCCACGCCGGCGTAGTCCATCTCGGCGATGAGGCTGTGGGGAGTGAACTCCAGGTTTCTCAGGTTCGGCGGGTAAAACTGCTTGGTGTAGTCCTCTCCGTCAACGGTCCAGACAACCCGTCCCCGTTCGCGATCCACCCGAAAGTTCACGTCGGGCAATTCGGACAGGCTCTTGAATCCCCCCGGCGCCAGAGGGCGGGACGAGGCCGGGGTCCGGTCCCGAACCCTCCAGGCCGGCTGATGATGTCCCGCGTGGGCCGCCTGGATCCAGGACAGATGCTCTTGGGGACTGGAGTGTCCCGCCGGCTCGTCCCCGGGTGGAAACACGTAGGCGTGTGAGTCGACGATCATGGCCCTTTCCTTTCGCGCCGGGTTGCCGCCCTCGGACCCGTCGCTGCCGGGCCGGCGGTTCGGCCGTTCGGACGGTTCGCTGAGGCAGGATCCAGTGAGAAGACCCGCCGCCAGTCCGGCCGCCCCTTTGATGAAATCCCGTCTCTTGGGCATGGTTCTCATCCGGTCGCTCCCAACCGGATCATATCCGACTTGAACGGCGGTGGTGGAAGCCCTCGGAAGGTTCGCGCACACTGTGCCTCCCTGTTAGGATGCCCGTCAGACGTTCGCTGGCCTTCAAGGGACCGGGAGATTCACATCCGCCCAAATTCGTTTTGGAATGCCAAGTTGATTTGAATGCCGTACGGCACCATCCTGCGGAGCTTCAATCATGCTTCTACGGAATAGATTCCTGCCGGTCGTAGCGCTGTTTCTGGCCGCATCCTGTTCGGAGACCGGAGACAAAGGTTCCGAGCCCAAGCCGGTGGCCGAACAATTGGAATCCGAATCTTCGGAAGCCATCTATCTGAGCGACCTGGACCGGTCGGCGCCCCGGTCCGCCCTCTCCCGGGAGTGGAAACACGGCACCTGGCGCCTCGTCGACTACACCGCCGAACGGGATGCCGAAGAGATCGACATCAAGTCGATACACGACGCGTTTCGGCAGAAGCCCGATCCCGGGCGGACCTTCTCCGGCACGCTGCTGCTGGCCATGCACGACAGTCGAGCGCCGGAGATCACCTACTCCCTGGACCGCACCGGCTGGCATCGAGTCTACATCGGTATCTATCAGAAACCCTTCGAAGGGATCAAAGCGGTCGACGTCCGGCTCTCTCGAGACGCGTCATTCGCGACCTTGGAGGGATTCGAGGGTGGCAAGGATCATCAGGAGAACCGCCTGTACGAGGTCTATTGGAAGACGGCCGACCTGACGGGACAGGATATTCATTTCCGCCAGATCACCTTTCCCCGGATTCGCGACGCGTGGGTGGCGTTCGTCAAGCTGGTGCCCCTGTCGGAGGAACAGGTCAGGGAGTTCGAGGCGGATCGCCGCGACCCGGAACACAAGAGGCTGTTCGTTCACATCGATCCGGGGATCGCCAACGAATCGGGTTCCAGGGAGACTCTCCTCTCCCTGCTGGACCCGCTCCGCCATGGGGACGTGGCCCGCCTCTACTGGGAGACGGCCATGGGGGACCGGGTCTTCTACTCCTCCAGTATCGGCAGGCTTCCGACGGAGACTCATGACCATGGAGGCGATCCGGAAAACCCCTTCTACGGCCGCCCCTACGACGGGATCGAGTCCCAGACCTGGCAGGGCTACCGGAAAACCGGGGTCGAACCCTTGGAAGTGGCGGTGGAATTCGCGCACGAGCATGGGATCGAGCTCCATGCCGCCTACCGGGTGGGAGGCTTCCACTTCCCGGCTCCTCATTATTCCGAAACCAAGGGCAGCTTCTTCGAACGGCATCCGGAACTGGCGTGCGTCGACCGCGAGGGCAACCCGCTGCCCCGGATCTCCTACGCCTTCCCCGAGACTCGAAAGTACGTCCTGTCGCTGCTTCGTGAGATGGCGTCCAACTACGCCATCGACGGCGTGGCCCTCCTCTACAATCGCCGGCCGCCGCTCGTCGCCTACGAGACTCCCATCGTGGAGGGTTTCCAGGCCGAGTACGGGGAGGACCCCCGGGAGCTGGATTCTCTGGATGAACGATGGCTTCAATACCGGTCCACCTTTCTGACCCGGTTCATGCGGGAATTGCGGGCGATGCTGGACGAAGTGGAGCGCGAGCAGGGGCGCAGCCGGCTGGCGGTGACCGCAGTCGTGTGCCGGCCGGGCGAGAACATCCTGCACGGCATGGACCTGAAGACCTGGGTCCGGGAGGGCCTGGTGGACACGCTGATCCCCTATTCCTCCTCGGTCCGGCTGAACAGTTTCGTGCCCGCCTGGGACGATCCGAAGGATGTCGAGCACTTCGTGTCTTTGGTCAAGGGAACCGATTGCACCTTGGCGCTCAACATGATGCCCCGGGCCATGACTTCGCATGAGTACTACGACATGGCCTACCGCCTGTATCAGACCGGCGTCGAGCGCTTCTTCTTCTGGGACGGACTGGGCCGGACCGGCGGCGTGGGGCGGTGGCGGCGAGCGGCTCGCATCGGGCACCGCTCCGAGGTGGAGGAATGGTTCCACAAGGGAAGGCCCAGCCTTCTCCCGGCCGCGACCCGCCTCTGGATTCTGGATGGCTGGGATCTCAGATTGGAAACTCCCGGATAGAGGCAAGAAACATGATCGCGCGCAGACAGTTCCTCGCATTCATGGCCGTCACCCCGGTGATGGGCAAGGTCCCGGTGCGCAACGCCGGCCGGGTGGAGACGGTCTTCAAGACCCCCGGTCCCCACCCCAACGGTCTCCAGGCCACCGGGGAAGGCCTCTGGATCATCGACGGGGACGACGGCCGCGCCTTCCTCGTCCGCTACGAAGACGGCGAGGTCATTCGAGGCTTCGAGACCGATTGCGTCAAACCCAGCGGAATCACTTTCGACGGCGAGGCGATCTGGATGGCGTCGACCTACAGCCGGGAGATCATCCGCGCCGACGCGTCCAACGGCAAGACGATGGCGAAGTATTTCACGCCCGGGGCAGGTGTGATCTACCGAATGCCTTCGGATGCGCCCCACCGCTCGAGTCCGCTCCTGCCTCCCCCGGAGCCTTCGCCGAGCGGACTACCCGCGCCCGGCGACTACGATGCCAGTCCCCGTGACGGAACCGGCGCTCACGGTCTCGAGTGGCAGGACGGCAGGCTCTGGGTCGCGGTCCCGCCGTCACGAATGATCTACCGCATCGACCCCGAGAACTGGATTGTCGAGCAGCGTTTTCCCACCTCCGGCAACCGTCCCCACGGGATCGGCTGGTCAGAGAATCATCTGTGGTGCGCGGACACCAACCAGTACGCCTTCTTCAAGCACGATCCCGGCACCGGCGAGATCGTCGAGAGGATTCAGCTCGGGGACGACGACCCGATCCCTCATGGGATGAGCATTCGGGACGGTGTTCTTTGGTATTGCGACGATGTGGGCATTGTCTGCCGATTGGAGATGTGAAGGGGGGCCTTGCAGTCCCCCCTACCCCCCCCTGGCTCGGCGACAGGAAAGTCGCCGCTCCAATTGCGCGATCAGTTCCGGACTCGGGTCGTCCCCCTGCTTGAAGGCCATGAGCTGGATCTCTTCGAACCGGTCGCCGACGATGCCCTGGTCCTTGCAGATCTGCTCCACTTCCGCCCGGAAGACCTCCAGTTCCGGTCCCGTTCGCTCGGCCTGCCACATGGTCGGCCTTCGCGCCGGGTAGGTGATGGTGTTGAGCGACAGCCTGATGAGACCGCTGACGTTGGGAAGCGAACGATGGACGGCGCAGCAGTGGAACATGAGGAGATCGCCCACTTCGAACCGCGAGGAGGTCCAAACGCCGCGGGTGTCTTCGGGACGCACTCCTTTCTGCGTCCGCCCCTTGAAGAAGTACGAGTAGACCCCGTCGAATTCGACATGCTCCTGGAGGCCGTGCTTGTGGGAGCCGGCCGCGATGGCCAGTCCTCCGTTGGCGATCTCCATGTCCATGAGGGGAACCCAGATCATGCGGAACTCGTCGGTCTCACGGATGTAGAAGTGGTCCTGATGGGGTGGCGTCAGATAGGGAGCATCGGTGGGCATGGAATAGCGGAATCCGATGGACCGTCCGACCCGCACCTTCTCTCCGAAAGCGATATCGACGGCCTCCTGGAGTTCCGGAGACGCCGTCAGCTCCCAGGGAGATGTCAGCCGGTAGAGGGGCTCCATCTCCACCTCAACGGCGCTGGCGCCGGGCATCGCCCGCGGTTCGGCCGAGTCCTCCTGCATGACGCCCTGCCGCTGCAGGACGGCGGCAATATCCGATCTCGCTCTGAGCACGGTCTCCGGATTCAGGGCGCCCTTGAAGAAGAGGTAGCCGTTCTCTTCAAAGGAGCGCCGGATCTCCGCCGGGTCGTCGCGGCCGATACGGACCTCGTGGAAAGGGGGGAGCGGTTCGTTTGAGCCCCAGTCGGAAGGCTGTGTCATGCGGTTTCCCCGATGGTCAATCCCCGCTCCCGGTTGGAATCACGGGGAGCACCAGGTGGGACGGGTATTGGTCGTACTCGTAGACCTTCCCCGGCTCGATCAGCATCGGAGTCTCCAGGGAATCCCGGAAGCGCGCTCCGCGAATCCCCTCGCAGACGTGAATCGCCTGGCCGTCGGGATGCAGATCGCTCAAGGTCGCCGTCCAGTCGGTGTCCACGGCGCTGGAGGCCGCGTACAACTTGAAGTCGACCGGCCCGGTGACTTCCATGTCTTGCTCCAGCGGTTCGGAAGTGTAGACCAGAATGTCCTTTCGGCTCTAAACGGAACTTCTGTCTTTCCGCCCCCGAATCTCCCCGTGGGTCGAGATCTGTCCCCCCAGAGTCGGCACCGGGTCTTCCGGATCGTAGGCGTAGCGGTCCGGAGGCTCGTTTTGGGCCGCCGATGACATCAGAGTGCCATCCCCCCGGTCTCCGTTGGCCTTGCCCGAGCTGCGAATGTAGTACTTGGTGAACCGGGTCCGGGCCAGGGGCCACTCGTTCTCGAAACGCCAGACGTCGGGGCCCATGACGAAGATCTTGATGGGAGGTTCCTTGTCGATCCCGTTCTGCACCCCCTTGAGCCAGTAGTCGTACCACCTCAACTCCACGTCGACCAGCTCCAGATAGGAGTTGGTCCCCCCATGCACCCAGGGACCCACCAGGATCTTCGTCCCCTTGCGGGCGGCCTCGGATCCGCCTTCCTCGGTAAAGCCCTTGAAGTTCCGCCAACCCTCGTGGACCAGGTTGTCGTACCAGCCGGTCATGAAATAGGCCGGGACCTGGATCTGCCCGTACTTCTCCTTGATCCCGTAGGCCTGCCAGTATTCGTCGTACTTGGCGTGGGCGAACCAGTCCTTCACGTGCTGGACTTGCGGGAAGTCGTCCACGGCCGCCATGAGGGGCAGGCGCCGGTAGTGGGGATCCTCCGCGGGCAGGATCTTCTGGGTCTGGGCGCCCTGCTTGGTGAAGAGGCCGAACTCGAAGACCACGTTCAACTGCATGACGCCGTCGTTGTAGAGGTGGCCGAAGTTGGTCTGCTGGTTCTCGCGCGGCACCAGGCACTTCAGATAGGGGCTCGCCAAGGGGGCCGGCATCACTTGGGTGAAACCGTTGTAGGAGATCCCCATGGTGCCGATTTCGCCATTGGACCAGGGCTGCTGGCCCAGCCACTGCTGGGCGTCGTAGCCGTCGCGGGGCTCGTTCACGCAGGGAACCCAGGTCCCTCCCGAGTCGTAGCGTCCCCGGGAATCCACCAAAGCCACGGCGTAGCCCCGCTTGGCGAAGTACTCGGCGTGTTCGTTCTGGAAGGGAGCCCGGAAGTATCTCAGGAGCATGAGCGCCGGAAATTTGCCCGGCGCGCCGGGACGATAGACGTGAGCGGCCAGGTTGACGCCGTCCCGCATGGGGACGGGAACTTTGCTATCGTCGATGATCTCGTGAACGGGTTGGGAAGGGCCGGCCGGTTCCGGACCCGAGCAGGCCGGAAACAGCAGCATCAGACAGGGGAACAGCCGCACCGGCGAAGTCATTTCAGGCCTCCCTTTCCAGCCCGCAGCTCAGGAGGTTTCGAGGGAGTCGCAACGGGACGGGACGGTGTCGATAGGCGTCTTCAGACAGAAATTCGAGGCAGGGTATTTTCAAGCTTGGCGTTGGATTCTAACATGGTCCCATAACCCGGTCAGGAGGCACCCATCATGAAACCATTTCTCGACTCTTCCGGCGTCATCAACAACGGTCCCGAACTCGCCCGCCGCATGAGGAGGGACGGCTATCTGTTCGTGCGCGGTCTGTTGCCGGCGGAAGCGCTGGAATCGGTGCGCATGCAGTTTCTGGAGATCGCGGCCGCCAACGGCTGGATCAGCACCCGGGTCCCGTTGGAGGAGGCCGTCGCCGACCTGACGGGGTTCTGCGTCGAGCCGGAGCCGAAATACATGGATGTCTACGAGCAGTTCTACTTGCTTCAGGACTTCCATGCGTTGCCTCACCACCCGCGAATCCTGGGGTTGCTGGAACGGATGCTGGGAGAGCCGGTCATTCACCATCCGCGCGTCATCGCCCGCTTCATGTTCCCGCAACGCAACGCCTACACGACCAAGGCGCACCAGGACTACATCCCCATCCAGGGGACCGAAGAAACATTCACCGCATGGATCCCGCTTTCCGACCTGCCGGAAGAGATGGGCGGATTGCAGATCGCCTCCGGCGCTCACCTGGGCGGGGTCTACGACATCAAGCCGGCCCTGGGCGCCGGCGGCTTCGAGATCGTCGAAGACCTGGGAGATTGCTGGGTGGGCAACAGTTTCCGGCAGGGTGACGTCCTGTTCTTCCACAGCCTGGCGCCGCACCGCGGGGTCCCGAACCGGGGCGAACAAATGCGCATGTCCATTGACGGCCGCTACCAGAAGCGGAGCGATCCCATCACCAAGGACAGCCTGCAACCCCACATGGGCGTCGACGGGTTGAGTTGGGACGAGATCTACACGGACTGGACTTCCGACGAATTCCAGTACTACTGGAAGGAATGGAATCCCCGGATCGTGGAATACGACCCCAGCTACTTCGAACGGCGCGACGAGCTGGCCATGGAGATGGCGGAACAGGGGGACGAACTCGCCCGTTCCACTTTGCAGCGCATCGTCGCCCGGGACCTCAACCCGGAAAAACGCGCCCGGGCCCAAACTCTGCTGACCCGGCTGGACGCCTGACAAGCGGCGTGTTTTACGCGCCGGGAGCGGCGACTTTCCAGTCGCCGGCCGGGAGCGGCGACTTTCCAGTCGCCGATTGGATCGGCGTCTTTCAGGCGCCGATCTCCAGACTCCCAAAATACCCAATACCTCCCCGCCGGCCACCCGCCCCACCCCCATTGGATATAATCTGCGCTTTCCCCATGCAGAAATATTCCTTCCTCAGCCTGGCGCGGAACGCCCTCACCTACCACGAGAACTGGCAACGCGCCTGGCGGAGTCCCGACCCGAAGCCGGAGTACGACGTGGTCATCGTCGGGGGCGGCGGCCACGGCCTCGCCACCGCCTACTACCTGGTCAAGGAGCACCGGGTGGGCAGCGTGGCCGTCCTGGAAAAGGGCTACGTCGGAGGCGGCAACACGGGACGCAACACTGAAATCGTCCGCTCCAACTACCTCTGGGACGAGGCCGCCCACATCTACGAGTTTTCCCTGAAGCTCTGGGAAGGCCTGACCCGGGAGATCAATTTCAACCTCATGTTCAGCCAGCGGGGCCTGTTGAGCCTGGGACACACGCTCCAGGACCTCCGGGACATCCAGCGCCGCATCAACGCCAACCTCCTCAACGGCATCGACAGCGAGTACCTCACCCCGGAGCAGATCAAGGAGATGGTCCCCGCCATCGACGTCTCTCCGCAGGCGCGCTACCCAATCCTGGGAGCCTCGCTGCAGCGCCGGGGAGGGACGGCCCGGCACGACGCCCTGGCCTGGGGCCTCGCCCGGGCGGCGGATTCGGTTGGCGTGGACGTCATCCAGAACTGCGAGGTCACGGGCATCCGCCGGGAGAACGGCGCCGTAACCGGAGTGGACACCTCCAGAGGATTCATCAAAGCCGGCAAAGTCGGCTGCGTC
This sequence comes from Acidobacteriota bacterium, assembly GCA_965116695.1. Lineage (GTDB taxonomy): Bacteria > Acidobacteriota > UBA6911 > RPQK01 > JAJDTT01 > JAJDTT01. Next base: position 2,388,067 of record OZ220706.1, on the reverse strand, counting down.
ACGGCGGGCAACTCGGGAGTCCTGGCCTCCATGGCCGGGATGCGGCTGCCCTTGGAGAGCCGTCCCCTGCAGGCCTGGGTCTCCCAACCCCTCAAGCCGATTCTGGACGTGGTGGTGATGTCCAACGCCGTGCACGCCTACATCAGCCAGACCGACCGGGGCGAACTGCTCTGCGGCGCCGGCGTCGACTCCTACAACGGCTACGGCCAACGCGGCAGCCCCGCCACCCTGGAGCACGCCATCGCCGCCATCATCGAGATGTTTCCCAGGTTCAGCCGGGTTCGAATGCTGCGGCAGTGGGCCGGCACGGTGGACACCTGTCCGGACGCCTGCCCCATCATCGGGCTCACCCCCGTAAAGGGACTCTACTTCAACTGCGGCTGGGGGACCGGAGGCTACAAGTCGACGCCGGGCTCCGGGTGGGTCTTCGCCTACACCATCGCGCAGAACCGTCCCCACCGCCTCAACGAGCCGTTTTCGCTGGAGCGGTTCACCACGGGGCACCTCATCGACGAGCACGGCGCCGCGGGAGTGGCCCACTGAAGTCCGGAGGACGAACCTCATGCTCCTGATCGAGTGTCCCTGGTGCGGCCCCCGCGACGAGTCGGAGTTCGCCTATTCCGGCGAGGCGCACATCGTCCGGCCCCTGAAGCCGGAGGACCTCACCGACGAAGAGTGGGCCGACTACCTCTTCTACCGGAGGAACACCCGGGGGGACCACCTGGAGCAGTGGTGCCATGCCTCCGGCTGCCGGCGCTTTTTCAACGTCCGGCGGGACACGGTGACCTACCGGATCAAGTCGGTGTACAAGCCGGGTGAACCGCCTCCGGGAGCGACCGGATGAGCCAGTCCCATCGTCTCGCCACCGGCGGCCGAATCGACCGGGACCGGCCCCTGACCTTCACCTTCAACGGCCGGGCTTACCCCGCATTCCGGGGAGACACTCTGGCCTCCGGGCTGCTGGCCAACGGCGTCCACCTGGTGGCCCGGAGCCTGAAGTACCACCGTCCCCGGGGAATCGTGGCCGCGGGCGTGGAGGAGTCCAACGCGCTGGTCCAGGTGGGAGTGGGAGCCCGTTCTCTGCCCAACCTGGTGGCCACCCAAGTGGAGCTCTACGACGGTCTGCCGGCCCGGAGCGTCAACGTCTTTCCCAGCGTCGAGTTCGACCTGCGGGCCGTCAACGGTTGGTTCGCCCGCCTGATGCCGCCCGGATTCTACTACAAGACCTTCATGTGGCCCGCGGGATCCTGGCGGCAGTACGAGCATCAGATCCGCAAGGCCGCCGGGTTCGGGGTGGTCCCCACCGGCGCCGATCCCGACGGCTACGATCACATGAACGCTCACTGCGACGTCCTGGTGGCGGGAGCCGGTCCGGCCGGCCTGGCCGCGGCCCTGGAGGCGGGACGCAGCGGCGCCCGCGTGATCCTCATGGACGAACGGACCGAACCGGGAGGCGCTCTGCTGGGAGTCGGCGGCCGGATCGAAGGGCTTCCCGCCGGGCGGTGGGTCGACCAGATGGTGGAAGAGCTGGCGTCTCTGCCGGACGTCCGGGTCCTGGCACGGACCACCGTGGCGGGCTACTACGAGCACAACTTCCTGCTGGCCCTGGAGCGCCGGACGGACCACCTGTCCCCGAAAACGGCTCGCGGCCCGCGTCAGCGTCTCTGGCGGGTCCGCGCCAAGCAGGTGGTCCTGGCCACGGGCGCCATCGAGCGGCCCCTGGTCTTCTGCAACAACGACCGGCTCGGGGTCATGCTGGCCTCCGGAGTCTCGGAATACATCCGCCGCTATGCGGTCCTTCCCGGATCCCGGGCCGTGGTCTTCACCAACAACGACACCGCCTACCGGACGGCATTCGACCTGCTGGACGCGGGCGCCCAGGTGGAGGCCATCGTGGATTCCCGGCCCGCCGGCCGTCGGAGCGCCGAGGCGCGGGAGCGGGGCCTCCAGGTCATGAATCGGCACGCCGTCGTCGACGTCCGGGGTGCGAAGAGAATCCGGGGCGTCCGGCTCATGGCGCTGAGCGCCGACGCCAGGTCCGTCTCAGGAAGAGGCCCCACTCTGGCGTGCAACCTGCTGGCCGTGTCCGGTGGATGGAGCCCCACCGTCCAACTCCACGCCCAATCCGGCGCCCGGCCCGCCTACGACGCCCGGAAGGCCTGCTTCGTTCCCGGCCCATCGATCCAGGCGGAGCGGTCGGCGGGAGCGTGCCGGGGGAGTTTCGAGCTCCAGGCCTGCCTCACGGAAGGGTTCCGGGCAGGCGCCGCGGCGGCCCGCGCGGCGGGCCACGGAGACGGCCGCCCCACGCGGCCGGTCCCAAGCGTAAAGGGCAGGGCAGGCGATCCGATCCAGCCGCTCTGGATCGTTCCGGCCGGCAAACCCGTTTCGCGGGCGCCCAAGCAGTTCGTGGATCCCCTCATGGACGTCTCCTCCGCCGACATCCTGACCGCGGCGCGGGAGGGTTACGATTCCATCGAGTACGTCAAGCGTTACACCAACCTGGGCATGGGGCCCGACCAGGGCCGGTTGGGCAACGTCAACGGCATCGCCATCCTGGCGGCTCATCACGGCACCGATCCCGGCTCCATCGGCACCACCACCTTTCGGCCGGCGTACACTCCCGTCACCTTCGGAGCCCTCGCCGGCGGCGAGCAAAGGGATCTGTTCGACCCCGTGCGCAAGACGGCCATTCACGAGTGGCACGTCGAGCAGGGAGCCCTTTTCGAGAACGTGGGCCAATGGAAGCGGCCCTGGTACTTTCCCCGGCCGGGCGAGTCGCTGGACGAAGCCGTGAACCGGGAATGCCTGGCGGTGCGGCGCAGCGTGGGCGTCCTGGACGCCTCGACGTTGGGCAAGATCGACATCCAGGGACCCGACGCCAACGTCTTCCTGAACCGGGTCTACACCAATCCCTTCATGAAGGTCCCGATTGGCCGCTGCCGCTACGGCCTCATGCTGGACGAGAACGGCATGCTCATGGACGACGGGGTCACGGCCCGCCTCGGTGAGAACCACTACCTCATGCACACCACCACGGGCGGCGCGGCCCACGTCATGTCCTGGCTGGAGCTCTGGCTCCAGACCGAGTGGCCCGAGTTGAAGCTCTACATGACCTCGGTCACCGACCATTGGGCGACGGTTTCCCTCTGCGGCCCCGACAGCCGCCGCGTCCTCCGGAAGCTCTGTTCCGACCTGGACCTGAGCCGGGAATCCTTCCCCTTCATGGCCGTGCGGGAGGGCACCGTGGCCGGGGTGCCGGCGCGGATCTTCCGGATCAGCTTCACGGGAGAGCTGACCTACGAGATCAACGTCGACGCCAACTCGGGCCGCCACGTCTGGGAGGCGGTATTCGACGCGGGGGAGGAGTACGGAATCACTCCCTTCGGCACCGAGGCGATGCACGTCCTCCGGGCCGAGAAGGGATACATCATCGTGGGACAGGATACGGACGGCTCCGTCACTCCCGTGGACCTGGGCATGCAGCGCATGCTGGGCAAGAAAAAGGACTTCCTGGGCAAGCGGTCCCTCTTCCGGTCCTACCTGGTCCGGAAGGACCGAAAGCAGTTCGTGGGGCTGTTGACCCACGACCCGAAGGAGGTCCTGCCGGAGGGGGGACAGATCGTGGACGATCCGTCGGCGCCCCTGCCGCGGCCCATGCTGGGCCACGTGACCTCCTCCTACTACAGCGCCGCCCTGGAGCGCTCCATCGCCCTGGGGCTGGTCAAGGGGGGACACGGGCGCATGGGCGAGACCGTCCACGTCCAGAACTTCGACGGCCGGACCACCGCCGCCAGGATCGCCGACCCGGTCTTCTACGATCCGGAAGGGGAGCGCCAGAATGTCTGATCTCAGGCAGGAGTCCCCGTTGACCGGGGTCCTGTCGAAAGCATCTGCGGGAGACACCGGCAGCCCCGGCGTCATAGTCACCGAGCGGCCCTTCCTGGGCTACGTGAATCTGCGCGGCGACGCCGGAGACGACGCCTTCCTGGCCGCGGTGGAGGGAGCGCTGGGCTTGAGCATTCCGGTCGACCCCAACACCATCGCCGAAGGCGGGGACATCACCGTCTGCTGGATGGGTCCCGATGAGTGGCTGCTCGTTCTGCCGCCCGGCAGGCAGACCCGGTGCGTGGCCGACCTGAGTCAGGTTTTGGGAGAGCACCACGCCTCCGCCGTCGACACCACGGGTGGCTACACCCTGGTGAACGTCGCGGGCGTCCGGAGGCGGGAACTCCTGGCCAAGGGTTGCACTCTGGATCTGCATCCCAGGAGCTTCTCGCCCGGCCAATGCGCCCAGACCAATCTGGGCAAGGCCGGAGTCCTCTTGGTTCCCAGGGGTGATACTGCCGACGCCGAGTCCTTCGACGTGATCGTCCGGCGCAGCTTCGCCGACTACCTGGGCATCTGGCTTGAACACTCGGGCCGGGAATACCGCCTCCGGATCATCGCGTAGTCCCGGTAGGAGAGGGGGTTGTTAACCTCCTCGTCACGGGGGACTACGAGTCCCCTTCTGAGAAACCGAGGAGTGAGAAAAGAGGAGTGAGAAAAGAGTGAAGACAGACTGGTCGATTATGCCCGGCCGACTCGGCAATGGAGATGGACACTCAGAGGAAGACAGAGCCGGGTGAATTCGATGCCTGTTTCTCCGACACGTCCGCCGGCCGGGCCGGTGGGGGAGTTCCTATGTCCGGGAACCACAACCGGCGCGCCGTCTCTCCCAGGATCTGCCGACGATCCTCTTCCTTCAGCGGCAGGACCTCGCGAAAAACGCGCAGGTGCTCCGCGTAGCTCATCTTGGGTGTCCAGAGCCGGTTCGGGTAGTTGCTCCCCCAGACGCACCGCTCGGCCCCGTAGGCGCCGATAATTTTCAAAGCCGCCTCGTGGAGATCGTCTCCCGGAAAACCCTCTTCGGTCCCGGTGCTGATGAAATCCACCTTGGCGATCAGATTGGGAAACCGGGCCAGCCGCAGGACGGCGTCCAGCTTCTTCCGGTACTCCTCGCCCGGCTTCAGGTCCAGACAGTGGCAGAAGGCCACGGTGAGGTGGGGGAACTCCCGCAGCAGCCTCTCGGCTCCCTCCACCCATTCCAATTGCATCAGGAAGATGTCGACGGTGATCCCCAGTTCGTGGGCGGCCTGCCAGAGCCGGCGCACCGCCGGGTGGTCGAACCGGGTCCGGGACTCGGCGGGGATGCTGCGCAGCGACTTGACCCCGTGTTTTTGCACCAGCCGCCAGAGGATCTCGGGACTTGCCGGGTCGTCGGGGTCCAGCGTGCATACTCCGCTGACCCGTCCGGGGTTCGCGCGGCTGACGTCGGCGAGGTACCGGTTGTCGTATCCGTAGAAGGAGACGGTCTGGATGGCCCGGACCGCCGCCACGCCGTTGGCGTGCATCACGGCCCGCAGATCCTGGATGGAACCGCCGCCTCCCGGAACCCGCAGGGGCCGGGACACCGGCGGATAACGCTCTTCATCCGGCGAGTAGATGTGGGCGTGGCAGTCGATGACCAGCATGGCGGATCACGGAATCGTGGAGAAGAAGACCGGATTGGACAGCAGGTCCGTATTCTTCACTCCAGGGCCGCCGCCGGTGTAGAGAAGTCCCGGTTTTTCCGGAACCCGGTTGTGGCCGGTGGCCCGCTCGAGGTTGGGCAACCAGCGCGCCCGGCTCGGGTCCGTCCGGCTGACCTGGGAGAAGGTGAAGCGTCGTCCTCCATCCCGGGAACGAAAGGCCGCGACTTCGTTTCCGGGGCCTCCCCAGGTGGAGGCACCGTCGACAGGGGGCTCGATCTGGGCCGAGACCACCGTCCCGCCGCCGGAAGTGAAGGTGCCGCCGGCCGGCGCCAACAGCAGCCGGCCCTGATACTCCGTAGGCAGGAACCGGCTCAGATCCGTTCGGTGCCAGCTTCCGTCGCCGTTGGGCCGAGCCAGGATGAGCCCTGACCGGCCCCCCTCCTCACTGCTGTAGACGACGCCGGGCCGCCCGTCGGGATCTACGGACAGCGCGCCCGCCCGGAGAAGCCGGTTGTGGTCCACTCCCCCGCGGGCCAGGACCTCGGCGGAATCGGGCGTCGCCGGGAGGGAGACGGGAGTTCCGTCACTCCGGGTCCAGGTCCGGCCCGCATCGGGACTCACCAGGTAGGCCACCGTTTGCAGGCGGCCGTAGGCCCCGCTGTCGGATCGTTCGTGGAACCGGCAGAACAGATGGAGGGTCCGGTGATCGGGCCCCCAGGCGAGAGACTTCTGGAAGTGGGAATAGCCTGGATGGCGTGACCTCAGCAGGGCGCGCCGGCGCCGCCACCGGGCGCCCGGCGGCCGCTCCCACAACTCCACCTCCCAGGGACGGTCCGCAAAACTGCGCCGGGCGCCGAGCACCAGCGTGTCATCCGCCCCGCAGACCAGCGTCGGGTAGGTCAGGCGCTCGCCGAATCGGATCTCTTCTTCCCATTCGGATGCATCCCCCGGCCGGCGCGATCGGCGGTAGCACATGGGATGGTGGTGCGGGAAATAGACGATGTGAAGGTAGCCCTCGCTGTCTACGGTCAGCGCGGGTCCTCCGTGATTGTCATGGGCGTCACCGACGGTGACCGTGGGAGACCATTCGCCGGTGTCCCGGTCGCGGCTTCGGACCCGGACCCGGAATCCCTCCGGGGGAGAATCCAACCAGGCCACGTGGGTCCGCCCGCGCCAGGTGACGATCTTGTTGGACTCGGCATACCCCGTGGCCCGGCCGCATCCCTGACGCGAGAGCAGAAACGAACCGCCAGGATCTGCCGCCGCGGCAACGCGCCCTGAACCCCAACCCCAACCCAGGCCGGCCGCGGCTCCCAGCCGGCGCAGGGCTTCCCTCCTCGCGAGTCTTCTTCCAGCCATCTCAGTTTTGTGCCCGGTCCGGGTTTTTCGCCCGTTCGCTGAGTGTATTATGAATGAGTGTCTCCCACAGGCACCTGCACACGCCATCTTGGAATCATCCGGACTCACCTCAGGTCCGGAAACCAGAGAAGAAAGGAAGTCTTGCCATGAATCGAAACATCCTGGACCGATTGGCTGCGGGACCCGTCCTCGGCGACGGCGGCTACATCATCGAGCTGGAACGCCGGGGATACGGTACGGCCGGAGCCTTCACGCCCCACTTCGTCCTGGACCACCCCGAGGCCATCCGGCAGCTCCACGTCGAGTTTCTCAACGCCGGCGCCGAGGTGCTGCAGGTCATGGCCTTCTACGGCAGCCGCGCGAAGCTGGCCACGGTGGGCCGGGACCACCAGACCATGGAGATCAACCGGAAAGCCACCCAGATCTGCCGTGAAGTGGCGGGAGACCAGGCCCTGGTGGCGGGGGACCTCTGCGCCACCTGGAAATGGGAGGAGGGCAGCCCCAGCGCCCGGGCCCTGGTGGCGGCCATGTTCGAAGAGCAGATCGAGGCCCAGGAGGGGGTGGACTTCATCATCGGGGAGACCTTCTGGCGTTTCGGGGAGGCCCGGCTCTGCCTGGAGGTGATCAAGAAACACACTTCGGTCCCAGCCATGATCACCGTCTCCTTTCGCGGCGGCGGCAAGACGGAGGACGGCTACTCCCCCGCCGAGTGCGCCCGCATCCTGACGGCTGAAGGAGCGGACATCGTGGGGACCAACTGCATGCGCGACCCCGAGCGGACCTATCCCATCGTCGAGGAGATGCGGGAGGCTACCGACGTCTACCTGGCGGCCCAGCCCGTAGCCTTCGCCTGCACGGACCGGATCCCCTGGTTCACCGCCAATCCGGCCTTTCCCGACCAGCTTGAGAGGACACTGCTGACCCGCTATGAGATGGGCGAGTTCGCCCCCCGCTCCCGCGACCTGGGGGTCGACTTCATCGGGGGATGCTGCGGGTGCATCGGAAGCCACATGCTGGAGATGGCCCGGGGTCTGGGCAAGAAGGAGCGGGCGGAGGTCTGGCAGCCCTTCCCCGACTCTCCCATGAGCGAGACCGAGTTCAACTGGGAACACCGCCAAAGGGACGAGCCGGCAGTTCACGCCTGAGGTTCCACTATGAAGACTATATTGTTACTGACCCTGTTCGCCCTGACTGTGACGCTTCCGGCGCAGAAAGCGTTCGAGGTCTACCAGACCGCCGATCGGCCCCGTGCATTGGCTCTGATCGGCGACCGGTACCACAGTCCGGTCTACATCCGGGATCATCTGGCCACGGCCCTGGTTCGGGAAAACATCCCGGTGACCTTCATCGAGAACGTCGAAGCCCTGACTCCCGAAGCGCTCGCGAAACATAACCTGCTCATCATCCTCCGCGACGGCATGAACTGGCCGGAAGGGTTTGACAAACCACACGTCAAATGGATGACCGACACGCAGCAGCAGGCCATCTGGGATTTCGTTCACGGCGGCGGCGGATTCCTCGCGCTGCACAACTCTCAAGGCCTGTACCCGCCGGACGGCCTCTACTACGAACTCTTCGGGGGAGACTACGGCGGCCATCCCGAGCCTTATGTCTTCACGATACGAGTCGAGGACAGGAATCACCCCGTGACCTCAGGCGTGGAGGACTTCGAGATCTTCGACGAGCAGCACACGGTGAAATACTATCTCGACCGCGAGCACCTCCTGCTGCGTTCCATGGCGCGGGACAACCTGTCTGCCCCGGCAGGATGGTGGCGCGAGATGGGGAAGGGAAGATTCTGCTATCTGGCGCCGGGACACACGCCCGAAGCGCTGGGCCATCCCATGATGCAGCGGCTCATCCGCAACGCGGCCAGGTGGTTGGTCCGCCGATAGGAGTGGGGACAGTCTTGTCCCCACTCTTCAATGCCTCCCAGCCGCGATGGCTTCGACTTCCTGCACCTGTTCCGGCAAGAGCGTCCAGTCGGCGGCCGCGACGTTGGCTTCCAGTTGTTCGATGCTGGTGACCGCCACCAGGACCGTGCAGACGTAGTCCTTCTCCAGCAGCCAGGCGATGGCCAGTTCACCCAGCCGGCGGCCCTGATCCCGTGTCCAGGCGTCGAGCCGCTCGACCGTCTCCAGGCGCTCGCCGGTCATGTAACGGGCCAGGACGGGACTCGGATTCTTCCAGGCCCGGGTGCCGCGCGGGATCGGCGCGCCGCGGCGATACTTGCCCGTCAGGACGCCTTGGGCCAGGGGGGAGTAGGCGGCGATGCTCAGCCCGTGGTGCCGGCAGGAGGGAAGGACCTCGGCTTCCAGCGACCGTTCGAAGAGGTTGTACGGCGACTGGCTGACCAGGAACGGCGCATAACCGCGCCGCTCCGCTACACCGCTCGCCGTGGCGATTTCCCAGCCTGCGTAGTTCGAGCATCCGACGTAGCGCACCTTCCCCTGGCGAACCAGGTCGTCGAAGGCGCGGAGCGTCTCCTCGATGGGCGTCGCAGGGTCCGGCCGGTGCGCGTAGTAGAGGTCGACGTAGTCCGTGTCCAGGCGGCGGAGCGTGCCATCGATGCTGCTCATGATGTGGCCGCGCGAGAGTCCCGCATCGTTGGGTCCGTCCCCCACCCGCAGTCCCACCTTGCTGGCGATGACGAAGCGGTCGCGCCGTCCGGCGACGGCCCTGCCGATGTAGGTCTCGGAGACGCCGTGCGAGTACATGTCGGCGGTGTCGATGTGGTTGATGCCCAGGTCGGCCGCCCGGTGGATGATGGCGGCCGTCTCCCTCTCGTCGCAGTAGTGGGTGAAACCCTCATGCTGACCGAAGACGTTGGTGCCGAGGCCGATGATGGAGATGTTGAGGCCGCTGTTTCCAAGCTGACGATATTGCATCGGACTGCTTTCCTGGATGGATGGGAGCCTGCAGGGGAGAAATTTGCGTCAGACCAGTCCCGAAATCGGATTCCCCTGCTCGTCGCCGATGGAGTTGGCGATCTTGATGGGCCGGCCGATGGGGTGCATGTAGGTCTTGGTCCAGTCGATTCCGAACGCCTTGTAGAGAGTGGCGAACACGTCCCCCATGGTCACCCTCCGCTCGGCCACGTAGGCGCCCCGGTCGTCGCTGGCGCCGATGATCTGTCCGCCTTGGATGCCGCCGCCTCCCAGGATCAGGGACCAGCAATGGGGCCAATGGTCGCGCCCCAGAATCGGGTTGATGTGGGGAGTGCGCCCGAACTCCCCCATGGCGATGACGATGGTCGATTCCAGCAGGCCCCGCTGGTCCAGGTCCCACAACAGGGTCGAGAGGGCCCGGTCCAGCGGCGGGGCCAGCTTTTCGCGCAGGCTCTTGTCGTTGTTGCTGTGGGTGTCCCAACTGGCCCTGTAGCCCGCGGCGGTCACGAACCGGGTTCCCGACTCCACCAGCCGCCGCGCCAGCAGGACGCTCTGGCCGAAGGGGTGCCGGCCGTACAGGTCTCTCAGCTTGTCCGGTTCCTGGGAGATGTCGAAGGCGTTCCTCACGTCCGGCGACAGGATCATCTGCAGCGCCTGGTCGGTGAAGGAGTCCAGGTTGCCGTATTCGGCGATCTCTTCCTTCTGCCGGTAGAGGGCGTCCCAGACCTTCAGAAAGGAACGCCGCTCCTCGATCCGCTCCACCGAGATCGACTTGGGCAAGGTCAGGTCCGCGACCCGGAAGTCCGGCTGGTTGGGGTCGCCCAGCCGCAGCGGGTCGTATCGCGGGCCCAGGAACGCGGACCGGTAATAGTTCCGGTGCTGCTCGGTGGTGATTTGGGGGGCGATCACGTAGGGGGGCAGCGATCTTCGGGGTCCCATCTCCTTGGCGATGATGGATCCGAGGCTGGGAAACTGCATGGCGGCGTTGGGCCGGTGGCCCGTCAATACGTAGTGCGTCCCCTGCGGGTGGTCGACCTCTTCCGTCTCCATGGACCGGATGATGGACAACTTGTCCATGTGGCGGGCCACCTGGGGGAAGAGTTCGGAGATCCGGATCCCGGCGACGTTGGTCGAGATCGGCTTGAAGTTGCTGTTGGGCTTGGGGTCCCAGGTGTCCATCTGGCCCGGTCCCCCCTCCAACATGAGCAGGATGCAGGCCTGGGCCTTGGCCTGACGGGCGGGACCATCCTTGTTCACCGCGGCCAAGACGCTCTGGAGCTCGAGGTATTGGCTCAAGCTGACTCCCAGCAGGCTCAGGGAACCCACCCGGAGAAAGTCGCGGCGGCCGGGCCCCGCGCAATGGGAACAGCCAGGGGACTTCATCGACGCTGCCTTTCTTGAATTCGCGCTCTTTCGCGATCCTATGTAAGTTAGTGATTGTAGGCAAATTCCCGGGAAGCGACGAGACCCCAGAGCAGCGCCTCCAACGCCTGCCGGCGGGACGATCCCGCCTCGATCCTGCTCTCCATCATTCTCTCCAGAGCGGCCCGCTCACTGGAGGTGGGGAACCGCGTACGCCCCGCCAGGGAGAGCTCCTCGATGACCTCCCGGTCCGAAGCGCCGCTCTCGAGGAACCGGTCGATCCGCCCCCCCTTCCCGGAGAGCTTGCTGGTGTAGGTCGGACCCGCCAGCAGATGCAGGCCCTGCTCCACGTTCGCCTCGACTCTTCGGTCCGGCACCTTCTGACGGTCGGTCCGTCCGTACATGTCCAGAAACCGGGAGGGGTACATATGGGGCCGGTCCAGGTTCAGGGCCCGGGTGCCGGGGGGCATGGGCATGCCGGTGTTGTTCTTGAACGCTTCGGGAACGCCGGTCACCTGGGAAATGGCGTCCAGGAGCACTTCCGCGTCCAGCGGCCGGGGCCAGGCTCGGGAATAGTTGATCCGGTCGTCCCGGTTGGTTTCGTTGGGGGTGCCGGAAAGCTGGTAGGTTCGGGAACGCACGATCCGGCGGATCAGGTGTTTCAGATCGTAGCCGTGCTCCACGAAGTCACGGGCCAGCGCCTTCAGCAGCCGGGGATGGGTCGGCTGGTGGCTGGAGCGGAAGTCGTCCACCGGATCGACGATCCCCCGGCCGAAGAAGTTTCCCCAGATCCGGTTCACGGCGGCTTCGGCAAAGTGAGGATGTGAGGTCATCCAGGATGCCAGCGGAGTCCGGGGGTCGCCCAGTTCGTCATCCTCCAGGAGGGCGCCGTCCAGGTATCGAGGGGGGACCTCCTCCTTGGAGCGCGGGTGGATCACCTTCTCGCCCTCGCCAAAGAGGCCGTGCCCGGCGGGATCGTCGATGACCACCCCGGGCGGAGTGTGACTCAGTTGTCCCAACTGCGTGACCCGTCCGAAGAAGGCGGTCATCCCCCAGAACTGATCCTGACTCCAGGCCTCGTAGGGATGGTCGTGGCACTGGGCGCAGTCCAGCCGCCGCCCGAAGAAGACCCGGACCTGCTCGGCCATGACGTCCGTCGGCCGGCGCATGTCCGAACCGTTGAAGTAGTGCCTGGTGGGGCCGTCGTAGCCCTGCGCGGCCAGACGCTCGCGCGCCACCTGGTTGTAGGGCTTGTTGCGCGCGATGGAATCCCGGATCCATCGCCAGTAGAGCAGGGGATAAACGCCGCCGTCTCCACCGTTCTCGTAGCTGACCCGAAAGAGTTCGGCGAATCGAAAGGTCCAATAGTCGATGTACTCGGGAGAATCCAGCAGGATCTCGACCAGCTTGTCCCGTTTGTCCGGATCGGGGTCCGCCAGGAACTCCCGCACCCGATCCGGGGGCGGCAAGGTGCCGGTCAGGTCCAGGCAGACCCGCCGCAGGAACTCCCCGTCGCTGGAAAGTTCCGACGGCAGGATGTTGAGTTGGCGCAGTTTGGTGAAGACGTGACCGTCGATGAAGTTCCGGCGCGGCACCTCCGGGTAGTCGGCGATGGTCTCGGCGATCACGCCGAAACCGGCGCTGACCTCGTGCCCCGCCGCCCGAATCATCACCTGCGTCTCCCCCCTCTTCCCGGCTCTGACCAGGCCTTCCCGGCTCACGCTCACCACGCCCGGATCATTCGAGACGTAGAGCACGTCCCCGGTGAGATCTTCGCGGCGGCCATTCGCGAGATACGCCGTCACCAGAAGCTGTTGGGTTCCCTGCGGGTCCAGTACCGTCCATTGCGGGTAGACTTCCAGCCGCTCGATCCCGATGCTCTCGACCGCGCCTTGCTCCCCGTAGGGGGCGCCGGCCCGGACCCAGTCCAGAATCCCCTCATAGTGCCGGGAATCCTCCGCGATGAGTTGGCCGCCTCCGTGGGGGACGCTGAACGTCGGCTTGAGCAGCAGGAGGCTCTTTTCCGGATCTTGCAGATTGACGCGAGGCACCCGCGGTCCTCCCGACTCGGAGCTCAGGACCTGGTAGACGCCGCCTTCCACGATCCACTGGTAGTCCTTTTCGGGATAGAGTCCGTTCAGGGAGAGCTTCAACCCGCCTCTCCCCTTCACGCTCCCGTGGCAGCCGCTGTCGTTGCACCCCTTTTGGGTGAGGATCCCGCCGATCACCCGGTCGAAGCTGAAGGGACGGGGTTCGTCTGAGCCCTCCACCCGAATCGTGGTCTCGACCGTATGGCCGGCCGCTTCCACCTGCAACCGGGTCTGCCCGTCGTCGAGGGCGACGACGCGGCCGGTCGCCTCCACGCGGGCCACTTCGGACTCGGAAACGGAAAAACGGCTGCGTGACGTCAGGTCCCGTTCCAGACCGTCGGCGAACTTGCCCAGGACCAGGAAACGCTGGGTGGCCCGGGGGCCCCACAGCGTCGCGTTCCGCGGCTCCACGCGCACCGAGAGCGGAGACTCGAGGTTCACTGCCGGCTTTCCCGGCGCCGGGGCGGCCTGGGCCGTAGCGGCGAGGATGCAGGCTCCCAGAATCAGATTCGGCAGGGAACGTTCCCTCAAGGGGTTTCTTCCTCCCTGGTTCCGGCCAACATCTGTCGTGCGCGCTTCACCACCATCAGGGGCACCTCCCGGACCAACTGCGACGGGCCCAGCGATCCGCCGACAACGGGGCGGGCCACGATCCGGATCATCCGGGGCATGGGCGTGGCCGGGGCGTCTTCGCGGGCCACCAACAGCACCGTGGCCTTCTGGCTCTTGGGCACGAACCGTTCCTTGGGACCCTCGTCCGGATTGATTCCCTTTTCCGGCTCCAGTTCCGTGCCGGGCAGGGCCTCCACACCGGCCGGCAGGTTGTTTATGCTCAGAACGATCTCCCCGCCGAAACCTTCCTCCTGGTCGGTGATGACCGTTAGTTTTCCGGCCGTTCCCGCCCTCAGGTTGACGCGGTCGTCCTTAACCTCGATGTCGCCCATATGGGGAATCTGCGGACGGATCAGGAGCCGGTAGACGAAGCTGGGGTCACCCTGGCGGGAAGTGATGTCGCGAACCTGCAGCGTGAATTCTCCTCCCGACTCGAAGCTGTGGAGCGTCTTGGCCTCCACCGTCTTGCTGTAGAACTGAAACTGCCGACCCAGCCTGCGGTAGATGTTGTTGAAGGTCTCGTTGCCCTCCGCATCTAGGACCGTGAGGCGTGGATTGAAGAAGGGAGGCGTCACGTCCGGTGTCTCGATTTCGAACGCCAACTTCGCTCCGTCCCGGACCTTGAAACGGTAATGGTCGATGTCGCCGGGACGATCGATCGATCCCTCGATGATCGATCCAACGGCGGCCTCCTGGGCCTGGCCGGCCGACTGGTTGGGTTCCGCTTCCATAAGACGGGAGAGCCCGGCGGTGGGAGTGGAAGAATCCGCCGTTTCCCGGACGGTTCTCGACCAGAGCCGCTCCAGGCGATCCGGTTCCAGCTCTCGGGAAAATTCGGCCCAGCCGGACGGCAATCCCTGCACCGATCCGTTCTCCAGGGGACGGGTCGCCGTCGGATCGGCCAGAGAGATGCGGAACTGATAGGGACAGTCGGGACCGCCCTTGCTCATATTGGCTCCCACCTGGACCAGGTAATGTCCCTTGCGGCTGAACCGGTAGGTCAGGCGCGGCTTCTCATAATTCGGCATGCGGTCGAACGTGTGGATGGTGGCGGGTGTGGCCAGACGTCCCAGGTGGAACGCCAACTCCCGGACGCGATTGGGATCGAACCAGCTCCCGGCCGGTTCGTACAGCGTCAGTGTCGGCTCGATCCCCAAATGGGAGACCACCTCGAAGGTCAGCTCCTGACCCTCGCCGGCATCGAATCCGAAAAAATCCAGCTCACCTCCCCGGCTGATCTTCCCGTTGACCACCACCGGGAACTGCAGCTTCTGCGCCTCGCCCGGCGTTTGATGCGGATCCCCGGTTTCCGTCAGGACGGGATGGAAGGTGACTCGAAACGGCAACGCGTTGGAAACTCCCTGGGGAGTGACCGCCCGGATCGAATGGGAGCCGATGTCCGCGCTGGCATCTATTTCCACCTGAAACGAGACGCGGTAGCCGGGTTGGCTCTTCCATGCTTTCTTGACCAGGTCGTATTCTATCAGTTTGATTTCGTCGACCCGTTGGACGCGAGCCTTGAGTTCCCCGCCGTCAAGCCAGACGGCGTAGGTGCCCCCCAGGTTCTTGCCCCGCATCCGGACTTCCAGCGTCGTCCCACGCTGACCGCCGAGCGGGAAGAGGCTCAATATTTCCGGTTCCTTCCGGGAGCCGTTGGGGTTTCCTTGAGCGTGGAGAGGGAGCCAAGCGAGGAGGATCGCAATCAGAGGGAATCGACCGCCGGTTTTCGCCAGGATGGACATGGCCAATGATCCGGAACTACAGGGTGATTAAATGTTTCCGGAGCTTCGCTGTCAATTCCCGCCGACCGGGGACTCCCCCGGAGGGGGGACATCCCTGTCCCCCATTCCCCATTCCCCATTCCCCAATCGGGAGTTCGGCGGGAGGGGGGACATCCCTGTCCCCATTCCCCATTCCCCAATCGGGGGTTCGGCTGGAGGGGGGACATCCCTGTCCCCCATTTCCCGTTCCCCAATCGGGAGTTCGGCGGTTCGGACCCGCTGCTCCGGTCTCAGAAATTGAGGCGAAGAGAGAACTGGAACTGCCTCGGCGCGAAGGCCGACGTGTACGAGAACGGTTCCGTCACCGGTCCCCGGCGCCCCTCGTAGGAGGATGGGAGCTCCTCCAGCGTGACGTTGCCGACCGTGCCGTTGACGTTCTTGAAATTGGTGCGGTTGAGCAGGTTGAACCCTTCGGCGACGACGTCCACGCTCACGTCCTCCAGGACGGAGATCCGGCGCTTCAGGCGCAGGTCGGCGCTGAAGAAGTTGGGTCCGATGCCGACGTTGCGGCCCAGGCCCCAGGGCCGGTGAGTGTCGTTGTGCCGGTCCCCGACGTTGTCGTAGCCGGTATTCAAATTGAACGGGGCAAAGGAGCGTGCGGTGACGATCCCGGAGACGGTGAGATCCCCGAGCAGGTTGTCGAAGAAGCCCTTGCCCCGTCCCGCCTTCCAGGGAAGCTGGGCCATGGACCGGATGACGAACCGGTGACCGCGGTGGTAGGCCGAGAGGGCCATCTCGGCCGCCGCGTCCCATTGCAGATGCGGTTGGAACGAGGTGTTGTAATCGGTGATCTCGTCCATCGCCTTGCTCCAGGTGTGATGAGCCGAGATCTGGAACCCGTCCGAGAAGCGCTTCTCCAGTTGCAGGATCAGGGCGTGGTAGAAGGAATTGGACCAGCTTCCGTAGACGTTGTCCTGCAGGATGTTTGGATTGCGAAAACCGATGATGGGGCGTCCCAGGGCATTGGTCCCGGCCTGGTACGGATTGACGTCGAGTGGACGGACGATGTGGACGCCCCGGTTGAAGTTGTATCCGGCCGACAGGGCGAATCCGGCCGCCTCTCTCTGGATCTCGAGGCTCGCCTGCTGGGAGTAGGGATTCACGATGTCGTCGGCGATCTGGAACCGCACGTGAAAGGGCAGTCCGGGGTCCGGAACGAATCCATGGACGGCCAGGTCCTCGGCCGTGACCGGCCGTTTCCCGAGAACGCCGCGGTTCAAGAGCGTATGGTAGATCTCCGCCGAGTTGAGCAGTTCTCCGGTCAATGCGCTGGTGACTCCCGGGACGCCGTCCAGCGGGATGAAGACCTGGATGATCTGCTGGGCGGTTTCCCCCAACAGGTCGTTGATGAAGGTGATGTGGCCGTCGATCCGGGCGTGGAAGATGCCGTAGCCGCCTCGGACGACGGTCTTGGCATCGGGACTCCAGGCGAATCCCACCCGGGGACCGATGTTGTTGTTGTCCCGCGGGAACTCCGCCTTGCGGAAGAGTTCGTAGCGCAGCCCCAGGGTGAGCAGGAAGTTCTGGTGGATGCGCCAGGAGTCCTCGACGAAGAACCCGTAGGTGTGGGCCCAACCGGTGTAGAAGGGGTCGCCGAAACCCTGCTGATAGACCAAAGGCAGACCGAGCGCATAGGCCTGCAGCGAGGAGATGGGAGCGTCGATCGCCGCGGCCATTTGGGGCCGCCCGGCCGAGAGGAACAGATCCTTGAGCAATGGGGAGACGGTGTATCCGGCACCCTCGTCGATCAGAACCCAGAGCGGAATGGCCTCTCCGAAGATGAACTTCCCGCTGAAGAAGGTCTCGGACCGCGCCCGGTCGTAAAATGGATTGTAGTCGGCGCCGAACTTGACCGAATGCCGTCCGGAAACATAGGTGAAGTTCTGCCGGGCCTGGCCCGTTCGTTCCACGTTTCGCGTCGGCAGGATGACGTCCCGTCCGAAATAGCCGAATCCCTCGATGTCGATGGAGGGGCCATGCGGATCGGTGGGATAGACGCCGAAGTCGTGATACCCGATCCCCAGCCAGGTTTCGCTGATCCACTCCGGGCTGATCACCGAGGCGTTCCCGACCGCGAGCGAGAAATCGTTCAGGTCGTTGTTCCGGCCCCGGTTGCGGGCGATCAGCGAACCGAAGCTGGTGTTCTGGCTGTTCAATCCCGTCCAATTTCCCCTCAGGAACAGTTTGTGCGCCGACCCGATGGCGTGGTCGACCCGAGTGATGACCTGCTGCCGTTCCTCCGAGAACGGGAACACCCCGCTGTTATTTTCGAAGAGCTGGACCACGTGGGGATAGTTTCCCGGCACCAGGGCCTCCGCCAGGTAGCCGACCAACGGAGCCAGCGGCGCAAATGTGGCTGGTGCCGAGTCGTTGCTGATCCCGTCGGCCAGAGCCTGCTGCGAGGGCGTCAGCTCGTAGAGAAACGACTTGTCCCGGAGCAGCGGAACGAACGACGACTCGTGGCGGTCGAGGCGTTCGTAGGCGGTGTAGAAGAACGTCGTACCGCGGATGATGGGACCGCCGAAGGACCCCCCGCTCTGAGCCCGGGTGTAGGCCGACTCGGCCGGGTCGAAGTGGTTGCGGGCCTGGAACCGGCGGTTGCGCAGCACTCCGAAGACCGATCCCCGGAAATCGTTGGTCCCCCCCTTGGTGACGATGTTGATGGCTCCGCCGGGCGCTCCGCCCAATTCCGCGGAGAACGAATTGCGGTTGACCTGGAACTCCTGCACCGCGTCCTGGCTGATGGAGGAACGAACGCTGCCGGTGGAGTAGTTGTTGTTCAGGCCGTCGATGGTGAAGGTGTTGCCGCGGCCGGTGCCCCCCGCGATGCCCAGTCCCGACGCGGGTGTCGGGGCGATGCGGAAGTCCCGGTCGTCCGCCACGTAGTTCGAGTCCACGACGCCGGGGGTCAGAAGCGCCAGGTCCAGGTAGTCGCGGCGGTTGATTGGGAGGTCCGCGATGCTGGCGGAGTCGATGTGATGGGACTGCTGGGTCCGGTCGCGGGCGACGGCGATCCGTCTTGCCTCCGCCGTGATGACGATTTCCTCCGCGGCCACGACGATCTCAGGAGACAGTGTCTGAGTCTCTCCAACCAGCACCTCCAGATCCTGGACCACGTAGGGGGCGAACCCGGGCAGCTCGAAACGGAGCGTGTAGAGTCCGGGATCGACTCGGCTCAGAACATACTCGCCCATGTCCGAAGTCAGGGTCTCCCGGATCACGCCGCGGCCCTGGTAGGTGGCGCTGACGGAGACGCCGGGGAGGACGGCCCGGGTCTCGTCGTAGACGAAACCGCGGATGCTGCCGGTGTCGGTCTGGGCGGGGAGCAGAACGGTTCCGGCCAGCAGAAGCGCAGCCGCAGTTCCCGCTTGACGCCGGGGGCGGCCGGAGCCAGGAAGAGACGAACCGATGAAGCACTTGTTCGACATCACCTGATACTCCTGATCGAATCAACCGCACCATCCCGGCCGGCAGAGAAGACCCGGCCGAGAGGACGCGGACTGTGGAGTAATCGGGAACCCGGCAGAACTTCCGGCGAGAAAGCTCCGGAGACTGACTCGGTGACGCTCATTCGCAGCTTACAGTCTGGTAAAAAAATCAGTCTTACAGAATCGATCCCCGATTTCCAGACCTGTAGGAGGGGGAACCGGGAGGGGACTGTCAGTCCCCCATTCCCAACGGGAATGCTCCCGGCTATGGCGAGGATGGTTGCGAATCCTCGCCCCGGAATCGGGTTGACAACCCCGCTCCTACCTACTCGTAATGCGCCACGCCGTTTCGGTAATACACGTTGCTCGTGCGTCCGTCCTTGTTGCGGACGAGCCAGTCTCCGTCCATCTCGCCGTACAGGTACTGCCCCTTCCAGACGCCGCCGTCGGCAAGGCGCCACTCCCAGTCGCCGTGCATCTTGTCGTCGAAGTAGGGCCCTTCCCAGACGGTGCCGTCGGCATAGCGCACGACCCAGTCGCCGTTCCTCATGCCCTCCACATAGGGGCCTTCCCAGACACCGCCATGAGCGTCGCGGACGACCCATCGGCCCCCCCTCAGGCCGGCAACATAGGGACCCTTCCAGACGGCGCCGTCGGCCCGGCGTTCGACCCAGAGGCCGTGTTTCAGGCCGGCCACGTAAGGTCCTTCCGAGACGTCCCCATTCGTTTCGCGCACCACCCAGTCGCCCTGCCGCCTGCCGTGCAGGAGGCGTCCGGTTGCTTCAAGCGTTGACTTGCCATTGTTCCAGACCCGTTTGATGGTCCCCGTTCCTTGAGCCGTGTTCCCGGAACACATCGAGGACCAGGTGACGGTCTCGCCGGGTTGCAGGTCGGAGTTCCAGACATGGCATCCCGGCTGTTGGTCCAACTCCATCCAGCACTCGGCTCCCTTGGGCCGGTCCACGCAGGAATTCTGCGCCGGCAGGCTGGCTTCGATATCGAGCGACAATTCCAGCGCCTCCCGGTAAAACGGGTCGTCCCTCGCGGCCATCCTCAGATACCGATTCACGGAGTCCATGGCGGTCTGGAACGAGCCGGCGGAATAGGCCACCTCCGCATACTTGAAGTCGAAGTCCTCCGGCAAATCGAGGTCGTGATCCCTCTTCAGGTCGAGGGCCTTCTGCATCGCCTCGAGCGCGCGTACCGGGTCTCCTTGGGCCAGCAGCCGTTCCGCGTGCAACAGATGGCGGTCCACCATCACCTCGGGTGGAAGTTGGACCGCCGCGGCAGCAACGCCGAAAAGGACGGAAATGACGACATTGGGGGCAATACTCGGCATGCTGGTCCCTCCTGCGGCCCATCTCGTGCGGGCACCGATGAATGGATGATCATCGTAACGAAATCGTTCAGATTTGCCAGGATCCTTCACAGGGGGGACTTCCATACATTAGAGTCTCTTTCGGACGCTTGGGCAACCTGGGGAAGGGGTAGTGTTGACGATATGGCGATAAGGGACTGGAGCAAGACAAAGCAGGTCGTGGTCGGATTCATATCGGGCATGATCGCGACCTGGTTGGTTTTGTGGGCGCTTGGTTGGCCTTGATTCGAATGGCTTGCCAAGTCGCCGAGAATTTGACGAGAATGACTCAGCATTTTGGCACTTGATGGAGCAATGCACCGTAGGGAATTCCTAGTGCTGTCGTCGGCAGCCGTTCCGTTCGGGTTTTCGATGTTCGCAGGAGTCGAGGACGATCTGAAGATCACCGGCGTGCGGCTCGTCCGCATGAGGCCGAAACGGCCGGTGCCCAGCTACGAACCCGCTCCGGACGCCTGGTCCGCGGGAGGTGTCGAAGTCGCCAATCCCGTCTCCATCTACCCCAAGTACAAGCCGATGCGCCGCTTGTTCATGGCGGACGGCCCCGGGACTTCGAGTTTCTGGGTCGAGATATCGACCAATAAAGGGGTGACCGGCTACGGGCCGGGAGGGCCGGCCGGCGGGGTGATCGTCCAAGACCACCTGGCGAAGCTTCTGATGGGTGAGAACCCCCTCGACATTGAACGCCTTTGGGACATCATGTGGAGATCCACCATGTATTACGGACGCAAAGGCGTGGTGGTGAACGCGATCTCCGGTGTCGACATCGCTCTCTGGGACATTGCCGGAAAGGTCTGGGACACTCCGGTCTGGCGTCTCTTGGGCGGTCGGATCCATCCCCGCATTCCATGTTACTGCACGGGAAACGACATCGAGCAGCATGTCGAGTTCGGCTACACACGCCTCAAGCTCGCACTGCCCTACGGCCCGGCGGACGGCAGGGAGGGCATCCGCAAGAACGTGGAGCTCGTCAAGCGGGCCCGCTCTGCCGTGGGCCCTGATGGCGATGTCATGATGGACTGCTGGATGGCCCTCACGGAGCGCTACACCCTGGAACTGGCCGAAGCGTTCGAGCCGTATAATGTCTATTGGCTCGAAGAGGCCCTGCCGCCTGACGATTTCGAGGGATTCGGCCGCCTGCGCCGCCAGATCAACTCCACGCGAATCGTCACCGGCGAGCATGTGTACACCCGCTACGGCTTCAGGCAGCTCCTGAGAGTCGAGGGAGCCGAGATCTGGCAGCCTGACATCAATTGGTGCGGCGGTATGAGCGAGCTCGTCAAGATTGGGCATCTGGCGGCGGCGCACGACATTCCGGTGATTCCGCACGGGGGCGGCCACCGAGATGCGGTACATTTCATATACGCCACGCCCAACTCGCCGTGGGCAGAAATGTTCATGCCTGCTCCGGGCGGCCCGGACGTGGTCTACCAGCGCTACGAGGAGGACAACAACCTGACGCGCGGGCCGGAAGGAATCTACACCAAGCCATCTGACGGGCCCGGATTCGGCTGGGAGGTTGAGCCGGAAGCCTGACGGTTTCCGGGAGAAGCCCGGTCGATGTCCCGTTTCCTCCCGTCGATGACCAAATCGACTGCCTGCAACAGATCGGTCCTGAAGTTCCCGTTCAAGACGTTCTGCCTGCATTCTTCGGCCCACTTTGGGAATGCCGCCATCCTTGCCGCTGACACGAGCGCGTACAGCGTCGCCAAGGGCCGGTCGAGAGTCTGCTCGCCCGGGTCGACGCTTCCGTAGACCTCCCGGAACCCGGTGACCGCCTCCCCCGACAACGATCCCACGACATTCCGGAAGTCGCTGTAACGGGTGCCGATTCCGAGCAGGTCGTAGTCGAATACGATGGCCTCCATTCCGGGCCCTGACTTCCGGCTCAGGGCCAAGTTCGTCCAATGGAAGTCGTTGTAGTTCAGGGTCGTCCCGAAACTGGCAAGTCCGAGCTTCAGAAGCTCGATGTGGTCGGCGGCGAGACGCCACGAGTCGATTCTCAAGAGACCCAAGTCGCGGCCCGCCGATACGATGGTGGCGGGATTGAGCAGATCCTCTTCCCGTTTGAGGAACGGCGGCAGCCCCACGCCGGATTCCGCCAGGGAAGAGCCCTTCTGATGGAAGTGCCAATACCAGCGGGCGACCGCCTCTCCCACGCTGCGTTCCGATACGTCCGACTCGGTGGCCAAGCGCCACGTATCGCTGCAGGTGAGGTCTTCCAGAAGAAGATCGGTCCCGGTTTTGGCAATGACCCTGATCGTGGGTACACCGAGCTGCCGGAGGAGACTGTAGCCTCGAATTTCATTGGCTGGAGCATTGCGGAGAAACGACTTGAGAACATACGAGCACCTGTGGGTGAGAATCCTGTAGAGACGATGCCCGGGACGGACCGAGATCGATTCCACCCGCCGGACTTCGCCTGCGGGAATGCCCAAGCCTTTGAGGCTGTCGCCGATTTCATTCCGGTTTCCGTGTCCGCTCATCATTCCGTGTGACTGCGTACTCTACCGCATCCGGGGCGGCCCGAAGCGGTCCATGCCGTGTGCCGGCGGCATTGTTCTGATACACTCTGCGGTCGCATGATCCTGCATAATGCATTCTTCAAGTTATTGATATATAGATATTTACCCGATACGTCCCAACCTCCGGAGATGGCTTCGGCGAGCAGTCCGAACAAGAACTTGTGACCGTCGTGCAACAAACGGAGTTCAGGTCCGCATTCAAGGCCTACGTGCTGCCCGGAATCGTATTCCAGTCGGTGATCATCGCCGGGGGATACGGCACCGGAAGGGAAATGGTGGAGTATTTCCTCAACTACGGACCCGTCGGCGGACTGGTGGGAATGCTCTTCATCAGTACCGTGATGTGGTCGGTGGTTCTGGCCGCCTCCTTCGAATTCGCAAGGGTCTACCGGGCGCATGACTACCGGACCTTCTTCCTGCAGCTGCTGGGCCGATTCTGGTACAGCTTCGAGGTCCTCTACCTGATTCTGCTGCTGATCGTCCTGGCGGTGATCGGCTCTACCGCGGGAGTCCTGCTGCGCGACAATTTCGGCCTGCCCTACCTGCTCGGCGTCGCCATCATGCTGGCTTCCGTGGGATTTCTCACCTTCAAGGGGACGAGCCTGATCGAGAAGTTTCTCTCCGGATGGTCCTTGCTCCTCTACGGGATCTACCTGGTCTTCTTCGTCATGTGCTTCCTTCGATTCGGCGACGAGATACGAAGCAGCTTGTCCATGGGCATCGATTCCTCCGGCTGGGTCATGGGGGCATTCAAGTACGGTTTCTACAACCTGGGAGCGATTCCGGCAGTCCTGTTCACGACCCACCACATCAAGAGCCGGAGGCAGGCCCTGGGGGCGGGCCTCCTCGGCGGCGTCATCGGAATCTTCCCCGGCTTGCTCTTCTACCTCGCTATCGTCGGCCTCTATCCACAGGTGCTTTCCGCCGAAGTTCCGGCGGTCTACGCCCTGCGCGCGGCCCAGTTGCCCCTGCTCCTCATCGTCTTTCAGGTGGTTCTGCTGGGGACTCTGGTCGAAACCGGGACCGGTATGATCCACGCCGTCAACGAACGCTTGCGGTCGGCCCTGAGGGCACGGGGGAGAGACCTCCCCCGCCGGGTGCGGCCACTGGTGGCCCTGGGTCTTCTCCTGCTGGGACTGGCACTGTCGACGTTCGGACTGATCCAACTGGTCTCCAAGGGCTACGGAGCGGTGAGTTGGGGGTTCCTGGTGGTCTACATCGTCCCATTGATGACCTGGGGCTTGTACAAGATCTGGAAGAAGGGGGCGAGTGCCGCTTGAGCCGGATTGTTCAAGTGAGCAGAGTCGGTGTGTCCGGGTGTCCGTTGCTACATTTTGTCCAATGAGATCGGTGGGAATTGAAGAACTCGGAAAGCGTTTGCGCGAATACATTTCTCTGGCCGGGTCGGGGGAAACGGTTCTGGTGACAGATGGCGGCCGAGCGGTTGCGGAAATCGGCCCGCCGAAACCAACCAGAAGCCCGATTCCCGATCACCCACGGCTCGCAGAGTTGGTACGAACTGGCTGCCTGACGCCGCCCCTGATGCCGTCCGGTGGAGAACCTCCGTCACCAGAACCGGTGGCGCCGTTGCGTGACCTTCTCGCTGAATTGGACGAAGCTCGGAGTGACCGATGAAATCCCTCGATACATCAGTCGTCTTGGTCCGGTCACTCGACTGAGTAGCAGTACTGCCATTCCATCCGGGAATCGTCAGCCGATCACTCGAAGTCCGAACGGATCTTGGCGATGAGGTTCGGCAGGTAGATGCGGAACCGCCGGTCCATTCCGGGCAACTCCCGGGGCAAGGCGAGGATTCGCTCGAGCGCCGGGGCGGCACGGTCGTCCAGGTAGTCAAGAGCATTGAGCGCGATCATGGCGACGTGGAGGCCGTGCTTTTCCGCATTGGCCAGTTCCACCAGCACGGCCAGGGCGCGTGCGGCGTCCGCATCGCCGCCATGGCGGCCGAGCGCTTCTCCGGCGGCGACGCGCACCGCCGGGTCCCGGTCTGAGAGTGCTTCCCGTAGCGGTCCGGCCAGGGACCGAACCGCCTCCCGGCCTCGAATCAGGGCGCCCAGGGCCGCCCAGTAGCGGACCGCGCCGTCGGAATCGTCGAAGCCGGCCCGGAGTTTGTCCTCGGCGCCGTCCCGCATGGAGGTGGCCGACTCGGCCATGCCCATGATGCGCTCCATTGGGTACCTCTCCGGGTCGGCTCCCATCGTGTGGGGCGCGTCTGGACCGGACCGTGAGTAGATGGCGTTTTCGGGCAGGAATCCCAGGTCGCGGATCGACAGCGACCACTCCTTGCGGGCGTCCCGCAGGCGCTCAAGAATCGTTGCGTGCTCGGGGCTGTTGGCGAGGTTCTTCGTCTCATCCGGATCCTCGGCCAGGTCGTAGAGTTCCTCAGACGGTTTGGTTTCCCAGAAACGGGTGCGCGGGGGACTCAGCTTCCCCTCGCGGTACAACCGGTGCCAGACGGCCGTCGTCGGCGTGCGGAACATGTACTCGATGAACTGGCCGTAGATCCGGTGCGGCATGAAGTTGCGGATGTAGATGTAGCGCTGGTCGCGGACGGTGCGGACCATGTCGTAGCGCTCGTCCATGCGGCCTCGGAAGCCGTACAGATACGGTTGCGGCGGCGCCTCGTAGTTGCCCGCGAAGGCGTGGCCCTGGAAATGGGCCGGCGGCCGGATGCCGGCCAGGCTGAGCAACGTCGGTGCGAAGTCGACGAAGCCGACCAGCCGGTCGGTCTCCCCGCCCGGTGCGTAGTCGGTGGGCCTCAGATGCCGGAATTTTTCCGGGATATGGAGGATCAACGGCACGTGCAGCCCTGAGTTGTAGGTCCAGCGCTTGCTGCGGGGCTGGCCGGCCCCGTGGTCCGCCCAGTAGAAGACGATGGTGTCCTCTTCCAGGCCGTCTTCTTTCAATTGTTCCAGCACCTTGCCGGCCAGAGCGTCCATCTCGGTGATCTTGTCGTGATATTGGGCCCAGTCCTGCCGGACTTCCGGGGTGTCGGGGTGGTAGGCGGGGACCCGGACCTTCGCGGGGTCGTGGACGGCCTTGTGCGGCCGTTTGCGGATCCGGGACTCGTGGGTGACCGTGAGATTGAAGACCGAGAAGAAGGGCTGTTCGGGCGCGCGCTTGCGCCAGTGCGCCCGGGGGCTGGACTCGTCCCAGACCCTCCCGGGCTTGACCAGGTTGTAGTCCTCCTTGGAGTTGTTGGAGGTGTAGTACCCAGCCTCACGCAGGTATTGGGGGAACATCTTCATCGACGGCGGCAATCGAGTCGACGAGCGCATGTGCTGCGAGCCTGTGGACGGCGGATACATGCCGCTGATGATGGTGGTGCGCGCCGGTGCGCAGACGGGGGCCGTGGACCACGCCGTGCGGTAGATCATGCCGCGGGCGCCCAGGGCATCCAGATTTGGAGTGTCGGCGTAGGAGTCGCCGTAGACGCCCAGGTGGGGTCCGTTGTCTTCGGAGCTGATCCAGAGGAAGTTGGGGGCGTTCGCAAGGGCAGGGGTGGTGGATGCCAGGAGGAGGAGAACGATGATGCAGATGAGCATGGTCAGAATATACCTGCCCCGGAGGGAGGATTCGTAGGGGCGACCCTTGTGGTCGCCCTCCCCGGGCCGCCAACTGATGCTGGGACGAAAGAGGGCACCCACAAGGGGTGCCCCTACGGGATGATCGGCAGGAGGATGTGGGACGGGTGTTCGGCGTCGTGGTAGATGGTCTGGTGGGCGAGGACGATCCTGGTGTCGACGCCGAGCTTTCCGCCGTTGTTCAGGTTGCGGTCGAAGCGGGGGAAGTTGCTGCTGGAGACCTCGACGCGAATCTTGTGGCCCTTGAGAAAGACGTTGCTGACGACGCCCACTTCGATGAAGAACCTGTAGATCTTCCCGGGTTTCAACAGTTTGGGGTTTTCGAACTGGCCGGGCGCGGGGACGCCGGCCCGGATCGCCGCCGGATCCCGGTAGCGGGCCCGGAGAATGCCGTCCCAGAGGTTGACCGCCTTGCCGCCGGGGTGGACGTCCAACAGCTTGACGGTCCAGTCCGTGTCCAGAGCGGAACTGCTGGCGTAGATGCTGGCCTGAATCGGCCCCGTCACTTCCAGTTCTTCATTCAGCGCTTCGGTGCTGTAGACGAGCACATCGTCCCGGTACTGGACGGGCCGGTGGTCCAGGGGCGCCACCTCGCCGTTGGGGTCCATCCCCAGGGTGGGGACCGGATCTTCCGGATTGTAGGTGTAGCGGTCGGCCGGTTCCCCGGCGGAAGGCCGTTCAGTGGAGAGGGTCCCGTCGCCGAAGAGGGAATTGGCCCGGCCGCCGCTGCGGAGGTAGAAGGGAGTCCACTGGGTCTCCGGAAGAGGCCATTTTTCGGCGGTCCTCCAACGGTTCTTTCCCATCATGAACAGCCTCAGAGGAGGTTCGTCCTCGACTCCGTTCTCGATTCCCTTCAGCCACCGGTCCATCCAGCGCAGGTAGAGCGCATAGAGGTCGATGATCGAGTCGACTCCGAAGTCCAACACCCCGTACGCCTGCTTGGGCCGGTCGGTGTGTACCCAGGGACCCACCACCACTTTCTGCAGGCGCCGGGCGCGTTCGGTGCCCTCTCGCTGAATCGCCTCGTAGTTGGCGAAGAGCGACTTGGCGTGGAGGTCGAGCCAGCCGCTCACCTGGAGGATCGGGATGTCCATCTCGCCGAAGTGTCCGTAATTGCTGGCTTTCTTCCAGAATTCGTCGTAGCTGGGATGCTGGATCCAGTCGCGGTAGAAACCGATCGGTTTGCCCGTGGCCTCGACGTCGGCCGTCAGGATGGGCAGGTGCCGGAACAGCTTGTCCCATTCGTACGGCTGCCGCGTCTGCTGGGTCCGCCCGCGGACGCCGATGGACCAGGGGATGCCGATCTGCAGCAGGAACGCCCCGCCGGTGTAGTTCATCCCGTACAGGTATTCGTCGGCCGGCCCCATCTGGGGGGCGATGGCCTTCAGGTAGGGCGAACCGGTCTGGGCCGCCTTCCACTGGGTCAGTCCCATGTGGGACATCCCCATCATGCCCACGTTGCCGTCGGACCAGGACCGGGTCCCGCACCAGTCCAGCGTGTCGCGGCCGTCTTCGATCTCCACGATCCATCCCGACCACTTTCCGTCCGAGTCGAAACGGCCGCGGCAGTCCTGGAGCACGTACACGTACCCGCGCCGGGCGAAATACAGGGCCCGGTTGACGTACCAGTCGGAGCTGTTGCCGTACGGTGTCCGCTCCAGGATGACCGGCCACCGGCCTTCCTTCCCGGGGAGATAGACGTCCGCCGACAACGAAACGCCGTCCCGCATGGGCACCCGCACGTCGATCAGCGTGGCGGGCAAGTGTTCCGGCGGCGAAAGCAGGTCCTTCCAGGCCGGACTCTCCGCCTGAGACGGCGAGATGAGTGTGGATTGCAGGCACATGACGAGAAGTCCTCGGGTCCAGTGGCGAGTCGATGGGATCATGGACTCCCCTCCCGGATCGGCAACTCGATGAAGGAGGCGTGGTTGCCTCCGTGGTGGATCGTGTTGTTGGCGATGCGCCACTGCCGGCTCAGCGGGTCGCCGGTGTTCCGGTTGATGTCGAAATTGGGAAAGCTGCTGCTGGAGATGTCCACGCGGATGCGATGTCCCGCCTTGAACAGGTTGGCCGCCGGCTGGACCGGCAGACGAATCTCGTACACCGTGCCCGGCTCCATCATCTCCGGCTTCTTGAAGCTGTTCCGGTAGCGGGCCCGGATGATGCCGTCGGTGACGGGGAAGGAGTAGCCCGCCGGGTAGTCTTCGCTGGGTGGGTAGACGTCGATGAGCTTGACGAAGAAGTCGGTGTCGGGAGCGTCCGACGACACGTAGAGGACGGCGCGGAGGTTCCCCGCCACGGTCACGTCCCCGGACAGGGGGGATGTCTGGAAGACCAGGACATCGGGCCGGGAAGCGGTGGGGAGTCCGGGGATTCCATGGCCCGGGAGGGTCTCCATCTGAATCTGGTTGTAGGGTCCCATGCCCCGGAAACCGAGCTCCGATGCCGGTCCGTAGGCGATCTCGCAGCGGCCGTCGCTGTGGACCGTGTTACGGGGATCGTAGGTGTAGGTGGTGGACCCGGACCCGCCGCCCGGTTCGGCCGCCGACAGCGTGCCGTCGCCGTGGAAGTAGTACTTCCTGGGAGAGGTGCCGGCGGCGGGCCATTGCCCGCCGGTATGCCAGGTTCCTCCGTGATTCAAACGGTCCTTTTCGCCGCGCCGCCCGTCGCCGCCGCCCATCACGAACACCTTTACCGGGTGGCCCAGCTCGGCGCTCTCGTCCCCCTTGAGCCAGCGATTGAACCACTGCAGCTCATAATTGAGGAAATCGAGATCATTGGGTGGGATGACACCCGCCTTGGCGCCGTAGTTGGCGTCCCCGTTGTAGGGATCCCAGTTGGCGTGGGTCCAGGGGCCGGCCACCAGGAATTGATTGTCCCGGCCCCGCTTGAGCATCTCCCGGTAGCCGTCCACGATGGAGCGCGCGTAGACTTCATACCACCCGGTGACCCACATGATGGGGATTTCCGGATAATTGTCGAAGTATTCGTCCATGGCCAGGCTGGGCCGTTGCCAGAACTCGTTGTAGTCGTTGTTCTCGAAGTAGAACTGGAAGGCGGCGTCCTCGTACCTGGGAGCCACGCTCAACGGCGTCTGCCCGCGCCGCCAGGGAATCCGCGACGCCCACTGCAGAAACCCCTTTGACGTGAGCATCGGCTTGATGGCCTCCACGATGGAGGGGTTCTCCTGCGCCTCCCAACTGGTGGTGGCCATGTGCAGGTGCCACCGCAGCAGGCCGAGAGTGCGGGTGCCGCCCACGTGCATGCTGTAGTAGTAGGCGTTGTTGGGTCCGGTGTGGGGGATCATGGTGGCCAGGCCGGGCGGATTCAGGGTGGCCATCTGCAACTGCACCCAGCCCATGTAGGAGACGCCGTAGGTCCCCACCTTTCCGCTGCTGTAAGGGTGCCGCGCCAGCCACTCCACCGTGTCGTAGCCGTCCTCCGCCTCGTCCCGCATGGGAAAGAACTCGCCGCCCGACCGGAAGCGGCCCCGGCAGTCCTGAATCACGGACAGGTAGCCGTGGCTGGCGAAGAAGGTGGCCGGGTCCTTGTAGAACTGGTTCTCCTTGTCGTAGGGGGTCCGCTGCAGGACGACCGGAAACCTGCCCTCCAGCGGACGGCCGTTCTCCGCAGGCAGGTACAGGTCCGTCGCCAGTTCGACCCCGTCCCGCATTGGGACCATGACATCCTTCAAGACGACGACGTCCATGGTTTTTGCCTCCGCCGCCGGGCCGGCGGCAGCAACGCCAAGGCAGGAGAGTCCCGTAACAAACAACAGAGTCCACGGCAAACTCCTCATGGGTGATCTCCCGTTCTTGCGGATTGACTGGGCTGGAAGCTGAGTGGAAATTTGCGGCTCAGAATATGGAGGGTGAGCCCCAATGTCAATTGGGGGGTGTCAGCCCCCGATTCTTTACCCGGGTGGGGACAGGACTGTCCCCACTCCTATATGGGGCCGAACCGGGTGGCTACCTTCGGAGACGGGCATCCGCTATACTTCTGAACAACCCATGCGTCCGGTAATCCCGGGACCTTGCCTATTTTTCCTCCTTTTTGCCGTCTCACTCGGCCAGTCCGTCCGGGACGAGGAATCCGAGCAGTACTTCAAGAAGTGGATGGACGAGGACGTCCGCTACATCGTCAATCCGGAAGAGAAAACCGTCTTCCAGGAACTCTCCACGCCGGAGGAGAAGGAGCGGTTCATCGAGCAGTTCTGGCGGCGCCGGGACCCGGATCCCAAGACCTCCATCAACGAGTTCAAGGAGGAGCACTACCGCCGCATCGCCTACGCCAACGAGCGCTTCAAGGCGGGACGAGACGGTTGGCTCACGGACCGGGGGCGGATCTATATCGTGTTCGGCCCGCCGGTCCACATCGAGATGCATCCCATGGGCGGACTTCACAATCGTTCGCTTGCCGAAGGGGGCGGGTCCACCGTCACCTTCCCCTACGAGGTCTGGACCTATCGCCACATCAAGGGCCTGGGAAACGACATCCTCTTCGAATTCGTCGACTCCGGCATGAACGGCAACTACCGGCTGGCCCTCAGTCCGGACGAGAAGGACGCCCTGCTGATGACCGGCTACGGGCTGACCATGGAGGAGTTCTTCGGATCCAGGACGCGCCTCGACCGGGTCCGGCAGCAAGGGATCCTGCGGCCTCTCGATCACACCGGTCTCGGCATCAACAAGAGCAACCTCCAGCTCATCGAGGACTACTTCAAGGCGTTCACTCCACCCAACATCAAGTACAAGGACCTGCAGAAGGTGGTGGGGACGCGCATCCACTATGAAGATCTGCCCATCGACACCCGGGCCTCCATCGTCTGGATCCGTGCGGAGCGGTTCATGGTGCCGGCCACGCTCCAGGTGTGGAACCGCCTCCTGACCTATCAGCCGGAGAACGAAATCCGCAGAGCACGGGTGGAGATCTACGGCTCCGTCCAGGACCTCCTGGGGAAGACCGTCTACGAGTTCGAAGACCAGGTCTACGTCGATGACGCCGGTTACCGCCCGTTCGTGGAACAGGGAAAGTCTCTCTATCAGCACACGATTCCCCTGAGGTCGGGACGCTACAAGCTGGACTGGGTGGTCCGCGATGTCCACTCCGGTAAAATCGGCACCGCGGTCCATTCCGTAGTGGTCCCATCCATACCGGAGGAGGAACTGTTCACCAGTTCGCTGATCCTGGCCGACCGGATTCGAGTCCAAAAGGAGCCTGATCCACTTGAGCCCTTTGCCACACTTTCCGGGCTCAAGGTCTATCCCAACCTCCAGAAGAATACGTTTGCGGCGGGAGAACGGGTGGGGCTCTACTTCGAGATCTACAACTTCTCCGTCGACGCCGCCACCGGGGAAGCGGATCTGAAGATTCCGCTTCGCGTGTTGGACCGGGCGGGACGTGTGGTCCAGGAGATCCGCCTGGATCACGTGGGCCTGACCTACCTGGGAGAACGGGCGTCGGCCTCGACCCACCTCTATATCGACGGCGCCGGGGACTACCGCGCCGAGATTTCAATTGAGGACCTGATCTCGGGCCGGAAGAAGGACATGAGCGTCCGATTTCGAATCCAGGACAGTTCGGGTTGAGACTGAAACGGGCGGGGACGAGGCTGACACGGGCCGTCCGGTTCCCCGCCATCCTGGCCGCGATTCTCAGCGGCGGCTGCTTGCCCTCGGGACCTCCCTATCCTCCGGAGGCGGCGCTCCAATCCTTTCAACTGGCTCCGGGTTTCCGGATCGAGTTGGCCGCCGCCGAACCGGAGGTCGTGGATCCCATCTCCATGGCGTTCGACGAGCGCGGGCGCCTGTTCGTGGTCGAGATGCGGGACTACCCCATCGCCGATGAGCCTCTCTCCAGGATCAAGCTCCTCGAGGACCGGGACGCCGACGGCCGGTTCGAGCACAGCAGCGTGTTCGTGGACGGACTCCACATGGCCCATGGCGTGCTCCCCTGGAAGGGAGGAATCCTGGTCACCTGCGCTCCCGACATCCTCTATTTCGCGGACACCGACGGCGACGGCCGGGCCGACCAGCGCAAGGTGATCCTGACCGGTTTCGCGCTGGTCAACCCACAGCTCCGCATCAATACGCCTCTCTACGAGATGGACAACTGGATCTACGCCGCCTATCCCAGATTCGGGGTCGGCCGCCGCTTCAAGCAGTTCAGCGACCAGGGGCAGCCGATCCATTTTCCCGGTCATCCCGAGGTCGCACCCGTCGACGTCTTCGAACGGCGGTCGGATATTCGCTTCAAGCCGGACAAGCTCCGGATCGAGCCGGTCAGCGGCAACTCCGAGTTCGGTCAAGCCTTCAACGCCCGGGGCCACCGGTTCCCCTCCTGGAACAACAATCACCTGAGACATTCCGTCATCGAAATTCGCTACCTGGACCGCAATCCTCATCTCCATGTCGAGAGTCCCATGCAGACGGCGTCGGATCACGGCCAGCCGGCCCCGGTCTACCCCATTACCGACGACCCGCACCTGCAGGACATTCGCCAGACCCGCCTGTTGAAGGAGCTGGGCCATTTCACGTCCGCCTGCGGCCAGAGCGTCTATACCGGCGGCCGGTTTCCCCAGCCCTTCGCCGGGGCCCATTTCATCGCGGAGCCGGCCCACAATCTCGTGCACGGCGACATTGTGTCGGCGCGGGGGGCGACCTACACCGGCGCCGGCGCTTTCGGGGAATCCGAGTTCCTGGCTTCCCGGGACAGTTGGTTCATGCCCGTCTTCACCACCACCGGTCCCGACGGGGCCCTTTACGTGGCCGACTTCCACCGCAAGATCGTGGAGCATCCCGAATGGATTCGTGAAGACTTCGTCGACGACCACGAACTGTTTTACGCGGGTCAGGACCGCGGCAGGATCTACCGGATCGTCCACGGCGAGCCGGAGCCATCGGAGCCGCCTCGGCTCGACCGGGCCGGCGCCGCGGAGTTGGTCGAAACTCTATCTCATCCCAACCGGTGGTGGCGGCTCACGGCCCAGCGGCTCCTGGTCGAGCGCCAGGACCCTTCGGCGATTCCGCGCCTGAATGAGCTCGCCGGGGCCGGCGCCGCGGCGGAAGGGCGAATGCATGCCCTCTGGACGCTGGAAGGGCTGGGGGCCCTGGATGCCGATCTGGTTCTGGGCGGTCTGGAAGACCAAAGCCCGGAGGTTCGCGAACAGGCGGTCCGGTTGGGGGAATTCTATCTTTCGGACCCTCGCATCGTGGACCGGATGATGGAAATGACCGGCGATCCGGATGAGCGGGTCCGCTTCCAGTTGGCGTGCACCTTGGGAGAACTTCCTTCCCGGGACTCCTTCAAGTCCTTGTTGAAGATTGCCCAGGAACACATGGAGGACTCCTGGTTTCAGGTCGCCGTGCTCAGCGCCGCCGGTGGGGACGCGGTCCGGTGGTTTCGAGCCGTAATCGGAAGTGAAGAGTTCACTTCCCGGGAGACGGCCGGCCGGAAGCTCTTCCTGCGCCGGCTGACTTCCATGCTCGGAGCCCGCCAGCAGGCTCGGGAACTGACCGCGGTTCTGACGGCCGCGCACGCGGCCGCAAGGGATGCGGCCGTGTGGTGGCCCGCCCTGAGCCTGGAGGGGCTGGCGGAAGGGTTGCAACGGGGGACCCGGCCGGAAGTCGACCTGTCCCGCCGGGGTCAGCGAATCTTGCTGGAGCTGCTCTCCGAGCCGAATCGTTTGGGCATTGCGGCTCTTGAAGTGGCGGAAGGAGTCCAACTCTCGGACACGCTCCAATTCCGATCCTTGATGCGGCGGGCTGCCGCGCTGACCGCCGATGAGGAAGCCGCTCCGGGCACCCGGGTCCACGCTGTCCGATTGGCGGCCCTGGACGCCTCCCGGGCGGACTACCCGCTGCTGGCCAGGTTGCTGCAACCGCGGCAGCCGGAAGAGATCCAGATGGCGGCGACCCGCGCGCTGATCGTCCTGCCCCACCCCAGGTCGACTGAAATTCTCCTGGCAGCCTGGCGGTCGTTCACGGCGACGCTCCAGAACGCGGCATTGGACGGAATGCTCAAAGAGCCGGAGCGGGTGCCCAGCCTCCTGGATGCCGTCGAGGCGGGAACCGTACAGCCGTGGACCATCCGGGGCGCCCGGCGGGGCCGGCTGTTTCGGATCTCGAAGGGAGAGACCCTGGAGCGCGCCCGGGTTCTCCTGCGCAGTTCTCCTCCCGACCTGCGGGCTTTGATGGACCGGTACGGTGTTGCCGCCCGCAGCACCGGGGATGTCGCTTCAGGCCGTGAGGTCTTCAACCGGAATTGCAGCCAGTGTCACAAGGTCGGCGAGACCGGTTCGGAGGTCGGACCGGACCTGCTCAGCCTTTCCGGCCGCACCAAGTACGAGTTCCTGGAAAATATCCTCGACCCCAACTCCAACATCGTTCCCGGCTATGAGGAGTACCTGGTCGAGACCAAAGACGGGCGCGCCCTGACCGGCGTGATGGCCGGCCAGGGACCCGCCGCGGTCACCCTCAGGCGGAGCGAGGGAGAGGAGGACACGATCTCCCGCAGCCGGATTGCCAGCCTCCGGTCGCTGGGAGTGTCCGCCATGCCGGAAGGTGTCCAGGAGGACATCACCGTCCAGCAGATGACCGACCTTCTCGAGTACCTCACCCACCTGGGAGCCGCGACGGGAGCGGCGACTTTCTAGTCGCCGAACTCCAATGCAACAGCCCACCGAACCCGCACCGGAAGACCAAAAATTCCCCTCCCTCCGCCCCCCGCAAGGAAAGGATGCGACCGAGAATCACTCCTCCACCACCAACACTCGATCCCCTCGCTCCCGATCCTCCCGCTCCTGTTTCCGACGGAGTTCTTCAAACCGCTCCAGATACCGCTGAGCCTTCCCGGTCAGTCCCCGCCTCGAATACAGCCGGCCCAACTCGAGATGAGCTTCCTTCGACTCCGGGTCCAGCCGGACTGCGCGATCCAACGCGGATTCCGCACCTTCGATCTCCCCGGACTCTGCCAACGCCTTCCCCAACTGGTAGTGGACCCGAGCGTCGCCGCCCCTCAACTCGAGGCATTTCCTGAGTTGGGACACGGCCTCCGTCGTGCGCCCCAGCCGGGCGAGCAGCACCGCGTAGAGGTAACGCGAGTCGAAATCTCCACCATTGACCTTGAGCGCGTCTTGCAGTACCGGCTCCGCCTCCTCCAACTGCCCGCTCTCCAACATCGAACCGGCCAGGGCCGCGTAGACTCCAGGGAAGGACGCGTCCTGCTGGATGACTCGACGGAACTCCTGCTGCGCCTGCCGGCTCTTCAACTGCTCCTGGTAACAGACCCCCAGTTCGAAGCGGATCGCCTTCGACCGGGGCAGTTGTCGAAGACCGTACTCGAGGATCTTCTCGGCCCCGGAGTAGGCCTGGCCCCGCGACAGAATCTGAGCGTACTCCAGGTAGAACGACTCGTTTTCCGGCTCCCGGAGCATCGCCTGCTCGAAATTGGAAACGGCCGCGTCGAATTGCTGCGCCTCGAACTGCACCCGCCCCAGCAGGAAGCGCACCCGTGCGTTGTCCGGGTCCAGGCTCGAACTCTTCCGCAGCGCGGCGAGCGCTTTCTGCAGCTCTCCCTGGCGAGCCAGCACGAATCCCAGTCCAGCCAGGAGCTCAGGGTTGTCCGGCGTTTGATCCAACGCCCGCTGGTAGGCGTCCCGGGCGGCGGGCCAATCCTCGAGTCCGGCGCACACCCCGGCGAGCATGGCCCACGATTGCAAGGATCGAGGATTCGCTTCCACGGCGCGAGTGAGCAGGAGCCGGGCTCCGGCCAGGTCTCCCGAGCTGACGAGAGCCTGCACCCGCTGTAGATCCACCGGCTGAGCCCAGAGGAACGAGCACAGACCGAACATCACAATCACGACATGTGATGCCCGGATCGCCAACCAGGCCAAGTTTCCGCTCAAGATCTCTCCCGGCGCCGGGAGGGGCCTTTCCCGTCCCCCCGTCCTTTCCCCAAAAACCGCCGGAAATCCGTTCTCAATTCAGTTTCCTTGGCACGCTCACGGACCAGCTCTTGTTGGTGTGAGGCTTGCCGTTGACCGTGACTTCGACCTGGCCCACATGGTGGAAGGCGGACCGGTCGCTGCTGGTCACCTCGTTCGCCTCCACCAGGACCTTCATGCCGGGCCGGTTCAGGGAACGGATGGTGCGGGCCTTGAGCACAGCGTTGGCGGGTTCTTTCGACGACACGGTGAAGCTGGACTCGATGAGACGGCCGTACTCCCGATCGTCCACGGACAACCGGACCGTCGCGGTCTCGTTCACCAGGTCGCGGGTGATGGAGTACTCCGTGGGCTTGGCGAGAATATCGGGATCGGCCGGGGGCAGGATCTTCAGATCCGGGGGCGGGAGGCTCGGGTTCTGCCGGGGAACGACGGGGAGGATGATCCGGGACGGAAAACGCCCCCCGCGGTGGATCGAGTTGATGGCGCTCAGCGCCGTCGGCCATGCGTTCTGGATGTCGGCGCTGGTGACGGCCACCCGGATCCGGTGTCCCGGAGCGTAGACGTATGAAATCGTCTTCAACGGGACCGTGATTTCGTGGATCTGCCCCGGCACCAGGGCTTCAGGTTCGAAGTGCGAGTCGCGATGGGTCGCATTGAGGCCGCCGTAGCGGACCAGCTTGCAGGTCCCGTCGGGGGCCACGTCGATGAGCTTCACCCGGAAATAGGCGACCTCGGCGCTGGAGGAGACGTTGAGCACGGCCTGGGGAGTTCCCGTCACCTCCACTTCCTCTTCCAGCGGAGGCGTCGTATAGGTCACGGAGAACGCGTCGTCGAGCCGCTGATCGATGGGCATGCCCCAGGGCAGGACGCCGCCGCCCCAGTGAATCCCCGAGGTGAGTCCCGCTACGGGATCGTATTCGTACTCGTCGCGGCCTTCCGCCGCGTCTTCCCCGCGGCTCAGCCGGCCGCCGGAGTGGAAGTAGAACGGCGTCGGCCGGGTGCGGGCGATGGGCCACTCCCGCTCCGACCGCCACGAACCGGGTTCCTCCAGGTACATCCGGGCCGACGGTTTCTTGTACTTCTTGACGAAGATGGTCACCGGCGGCTCGTCCATGACGCCGTTGTCGATCCCCTTGAGCCAGTAGTCGAACCACTTCACGTACTCGATGCCGCCCTCGATCCGGGGTCCGGGGACCGCCCTCTCCACCTCCGGCCACCAATGGCCCCAGGGACCGATCAGCGCCCGCTTGGGGACCTTCAAGTTTGAGTAAGCTCGCAACAGCGCCGTCGGATAGCAGTCGGACCAGCCCCCGATGACGTAGACGGCGCACTTGACCCGGTTGAAGTCCTTCGCCAGCGACCGGTCCTGCCAGTAGGGACCGTTCTGCTGGTTGGAAATGTAGCCGATGCCCCAGGGCTCGCTCTTCTCCAACCGCTCCTGCCAGATCTCGCTCCACTTGGGGCCGGCGATGTCCGGATTGGGCGGCAGCAGGTTGGAGGCCGTCATCAGGGGAGAGAAGGTGTCGAACATGTAGGGCCGGAGGACGCCGCCGGGGTAGGTCCACTCGGTGTAGACGTCGTCGTTGGCGGAGCGGACGATGATGGCCTTCAGGCTGGGAGGCGCCTGCACCGCCACCTGCCACTGGACCACCCCTCCGTAGGAGATGCCGATCATCCCCACGTTGCCGTTGCACCAGGGTTGGCCGGCGATCCACTCCACCATCTCGTAGCCGTCCCGCCGCTCGTCTGCGGAATAGATGTCCTTGGTCCAGCCTCCCGAGTTTCCGGTCCCGCGGACCTCATACTGAACGACGGCATAGCCTCTTTCCGCCAGGTAGGGCGTGGGTCCGACCGGCCAGGGGAAGGCCAGGTCGTCCGAGTCGTTCAGAAAACGGTACGGGTAGTACATCATCACCCCGGGGAACGGGCCTTCGGCGTCGGGACGCACGATCTTGGCCGCCAGCTCGACGCCGTCCCGCATGGGAACCCGTACGAATTCCACTTTAAGATTGTTTTTATATTTTGGTTCAGACATCGTTCCTTTCGAATGAACGATTGAGGTGGGTGGGAAGATCATCAATAGAGCAATAAAGATGGCCCGTCCAAACGGCCCCTCATTCTCCCGAGTCTTGGATCTGCAAGTGTCACGGTCTGATGCCATGTATATTTTCTCCATATTGAATTAATCTACGAACTGCCCCCAAGAATTGTCAGTATGCACCATAGGATGGCGCCTGAGGCGGCGAGACCGGCCCCGTGATGAGATCCTTGGGAAAGGAGAAATATCCCCGGGCGCCAACCTCCCTCCCGAACGGGAAGTTCTTGGTGTTCGTCTTGCCCAGCGACACATGGGTTTCGGGGTCGCCGGCCGTCACGTGGATGTCCAGTCCGGCATGGCCCCGGAGCCACTCGGGGCTGACCAGCCGTTCGCCGCGCCAGATCCCCCGGGTTGCGATCAACAGGCCGAAGCGGGCCAGATCTTCCGAACTGATCATGAACCAGCCCGGACCGCCCCGAACCACGTTGCCGTTGATCTCGTAGGGTGGATCGACGTACTCGCCATAGTGGGGAATGGCGGGATAGAAGTCCTTCGTGTCCTGGAGCACCTTGCCGGGCTTCCATTCCCAGCGGTCGGGAGGGATTCCCATGGGGCCGAACAGCCGCTCGTCGATGACGTCTTTCAGGTCCCGGTCCCAGAGGACGGTCAAGGCCTGACCCAGACGGACATAGCCTCCGCTGCTGTACCGGGTGACGGTGCCCGGTTCCGTGTGGGAGTAGTTGTCGTAGATCGGGTCTCCCGTCCATTTCGCCCAGTCCGGGATGGTGCCGTGAATCCAATGCGCCGCCACCTCCGGGTCCCGCTCTCCCGGCTTGTTCCGCCAGTGGTAACCGCTCTCCAGGATGAATCCTCCCCGGTGGTTGACTAGTTTCCGCCAGGTGAGGGTCTTGTGATGCCCTTCATCCAGGTATTTGTGGGGATGCGACAGCTCGTCGCGGCCGGTCCAAGTTTTCCAGATCGGTTCGTCCGGGTCGACCCGGCCGTCGTCCACCGCCATTCCCAGCAGGGCGCGGACCAGGCATTTCCCCAGTGACGCCGACTGCGTCTTGTAGGCGGGATCCCCGAATGCGTAGACGAGGTAGCCCCCGCGGGTCAGGACGGCGCCCCATTCGTCATCGCCGGGAGCCGTGCCGCCGAAGCCTCCGGGGCGGATATCGGCGGCGGCGAAGATGCGATCCATCCGGCCCGCATCCAGACCCGCGTCGGCCGGATCGATCCTCACCCATTCCTCTTCCGGAAAGGCGACCCACTCGGGGACTCCAAGTTCATCCCGCCGGCATGCCGGGAAAACCCCCGCCGCGGTTCCGGCGAACGCGCCCAACGAGAGTGTCTTCAGGCAGTCCCTGCGATTGAGCGGCGGCAGCTTGGAGTCCATTCGGCGTCCCTTCGGCATGAGGCGGGCATGGCAATATCGTTATTCGACTGGGTTATGTTGATATATTACATGGATTGATTGCCATTCGACGCGAGATTCGAACCGAGGATCGACTATGCCAAGAACCAGTCTGGCGGCTTCAGGGTTGGCTTGCCTGTTGCTCACCCTGGCGGCGGGGGCGCAAGGGACGCGCCCGGCGCAAGTTAATGAAGCGTGGGAGCTGCAGGCCCAAGCCTACTTGAAAAGTATTCTGTACCCGCCGGAGCTGGTGGATGACTGGATCCTGGGCAGGTCAAGCCTGGGGGAAGCCTACGACGGCGAACTGGGATGGGTGTTTCACGACCGGCGGGTCAAACACGGAGTCGATGGATCGATATCGACCTACCGGTATGCGGGCGCCCGCCGAACCATCATGTACGGCGACAACCCTTGCCGGATCAACACCTACGGAGACAGTTTCACCCACTGCGACCAAGTCAGCGACGGCGAGACCTGGCAGGAAGTACTCGCCGCCCACCTGTGTGAACCTCTGCGCAACTTCGGAGTCGGGGGGTACTCCGTCTACCAGGCCTACCTGAGGATGCTGCGGGAGGAAACCCGGACCCCCGCCCGGTACATCATCTTCAACATCTACGACGACGATCACTATCGGAACCTGCATGGCTGGCGCAACATTCGATTGGGCTATCCGACCGGGATGTGGCCGGCCGTGCTCGGCTCCACCATGCCCTATGTCGCGGCGAATCCCGCGACCGGCCAATTCACGGAGTTCAAGAATCCCTGTCCGACTCCCGATTCGGTTCGCAACCTCAGCGACGTCGACTGGGTGTTCGAGCGGTTCAGGGACGACTTCGTGCTGAAGATCGTCCTGGCCCAAAGGGACCCGGGGGCGGGCTCCCTGCAGCCGGGCTACGACGTGATCGAGGAGCTGGCCCGGGAACACGGCCTCCAGGTCAGCATCGGGACTCCGGAAGAGCTGAAACGAACCGCAGAGAGGCTCTACACCAGAGCCGCGCTGTTCGCCACCATGAGGATCATCGAGAAGATCGAGCACTATGCGGCGGCTCAGGGAAAACAAGTCCTCTTCGTTCTCTCCTACGGGCAAAGGAACGCAGCAAAGGTGCTGAGCACAGGGGAACGTTTCGACCAGAGCCTGCTTGATTTTCTAAATGAGAAGAGGCTTCCCTATGTCGATCTGATGGAGGCGCACCGGAGGGATTATGCCCAGTTCAAGGTCACCGTGGACGAGTACATCAAGCGGTATTGGATCGGCCACTACAATCCCCGGGGCAACTTTTTTCAGGCCTTTGCCATCAAAGACAAGTTGGTGGAACTGCTCGACCCGAAACCCATCAGCTACTCCACCGATCCATCGAAATACATCGAGATGAAGCCCAAACGGAGATGACGAACGCCGATGGGCGTCCTCGCAAGTCTATTCCTCCTGATCGGACTCGGTCCCGAACCGGAGCCTCGTCTGACCGACGTAACCGCCGCCAGCGGCATCCGCTGGAAGCATGGGGGCGGATCACCCGGGAAAACCAACATCCGCGAACAGATCGGGAGCGGGGTCGCGCTCCTGGACTACGATGGTGACGGTTGGCTCGACATCTATCTGCTAACGGG
Organism: Acidobacteriota bacterium; assembly: GCA_965116695.1. GTDB lineage: Bacteria > Acidobacteriota > UBA6911 > RPQK01 > JAJDTT01 > JAJDTT01. Next base: position 2,346,529 of record OZ220706.1, on the reverse strand, counting down.
CCCGGCTGCCAATCGGTCCGGCTCCCCCGGCAACCGGCTCTATCGCAACGATCGCGACGGTTCCTTCACCGACGTCACCGGAGCGGCGGGTGTCGGCTTCCGGGGTTGGAGCATGGGCGCCTGCGCGGGAGACTACGACGGCGACGGGAACCTCGACCTCTACGTCACCAATCTGGGACCCAATCGGCTCTATCGCAGCAACGGGGACGGGACCTTCACCGAGGCCGCCCTACGGGCCGGAGTTTCGTGTCCCCGGTTCAGCACCGGGAGCGCCTTCGCCGACTACGACGGCGACGGGGACCTGGACCTCTTCGTGGCCAACTACGTCGCCGTTGAACATACCGATCCCAGCCGGGAGGACCGGGTGTGCAACTACTATGGGCTGCGGGTGGGATGCGGCCCCCGGGGACTGAAGGGGGCGCCCGATTTCCTCTACCGGAACAACGGCGACGGGACCTTCACCGACGTTTCGCAAGCGGCCGGCGTCGCCGACGCGGCGATGTACTATGGCCTGGGCGTCATTTGGACCGATATCGACAACGACGCGGACCTGGATCTCTTCGTGGCCAACGACCGGACTCCCAACTATCTCTACCGGAACCAGGGCCGGGGCCGTTTCGAGGAGGCGGGGCTGCTGAGCGGCGTCGCCGTCGGATGGGACGGCCAGACCCAGGCCTGCATGGGAGTGGACATCGGCGACGTCGATGCCGACGGGAACCCGGATATCGTGGTGACCAACTTTTCGCGGGAGTACAACGCCGTCTACAAGAGCACGTCAGCGAGCCTCTTTTCCGACATGAGCCCGCAGATCGGCTTGGGACGTCCGAGTTTTCCATTCGTGGCCTGGGGCACGCAGTTCTTCGACGTCGATTCCGACGGGGACCTGGACCTCTTCGTCGCCAACGGCCACACCTACCCCCAGGTGGAAGAACGTGAATGGGACGAGCGCTACGCCCAGCGCAACCAGTTGTTCCTCAATACGGGGTCGGGAAGATTTCAGGAGCTGGTCTCCGCAGGTCCGGGCCTGGCATTGGCCAGATCCAGCCGCGGGGCCGCGTTCGGCGATCTGGACAACGACGGCGACGTCGACGTGGTGGTCAGCAACGTGGACGATTCCCCGACCATTCTGCGGAACGACACGGCTCGAACGGGCCACTGGCTGACGGTCCGGCTGGTGGGGAAGGAACCCAACGAACCGGCCATCGGCGCCCGGGTCACGGCGGTCATCCCGGGCCGCAAGCTGACGCGGGAAGTTCGAAGCGGCGGGAGCTACCTCTCGCAAAACGACCTGCGCCTGCACTTCGGCCTGGGACCTGCCCAACGTCTCGACCGGCTGCTGGTCCGGTGGCCGGACGGCAGGGAGCAAGTCCTGATGGACGTGCCCGTGGATCGCTTCCTCACCGTTACCCGCACCACGGAGTGAACCGCGGAGCCGCCCTTCGTTTCCTCCCGTGAGTGTGCCGGGGACCGCACGCCGAATTCCGGGAAGAGGCGTCTCCATCCAATAAGCTGAACTCCTTCTGTGGTCCGGTCTCAATTCCTAGACAGTTTCCTCCGGGCGCGCGCCGGGCGAATCGCGGGAGGAGTTCCCAAATCCAGCGCTTTCAACGAATTACCGGAATTGACCGGGAGCTCGCTGGACACTGGAACCTGCATTGCTTAAAATCCGGGCATCAAGTTCCACCCTGCCCTAATGTGGAACGCCACTCATTGAGAGGGGTGCAACGCCCCCCACCGGAGGAGCCGCACGATGAAGATTCGAGCCACCAGATCACTTGGGGTATTGGCAGTCGCGTTCGCCTTCGGGCTTGCGTTGAACACCGTTTCGCTGGCCCAGGTCAGCAAGGGTGTCATTCTCGGCACCATCACCGACCAGACCGGCGCCGTCATGCCGGGCGCCGAGGTGGAGGTCACCGCCACCGGGACCGGCGTCACCCGGCTCATGGTCACCGGCGAGGATGGCAACTACCGGATCGTGAATCTCGATCCCGGCGAGTACTCGGTTCGGGCCCTGCTGCCCGGCTTCAAGCCCAAGACCGTTCAGGGAATCATCCTCCAGGTGGACCAGCGGGCGCGGATCGACGTGGAGTTGGAGGTGGGCGAGGTCGCCGACGAGGTGACGGTCCAGGGGGTCACTCCCATCATCGCCACCGACCAGGCGACGGTGGGCGAGGTCATCGAGCGGGAGAAGGTGCTGGAGCTGCCCTTGAACGGGCGCCAGTTCCTGCAGTTGGCGGAACTGACGCCGGGCGTCCAGAGGACCACTGTCGGCTACATGGAATACAGCGGCGGCAGCATCTCGGCCAACGGGATGTCGGACCATGCCAACAACACCATGGTCGACGGGGTCATGAACCAGGAGAGCGGCGCCGCCCGCATGAACTTCTCTCCCAGCATCGACCTGATCCAGGAGTTCAAGATCCAGACCAACGTCTATGACGCCGAGTTCGGCCGCAGCGGCGGGGCCCAGATCAACATCGTCACCAAGCGCGGTTCGCTCGACTACCACGGCGCCCTCTACATGTTCCACCGCAACGACAACCACGAGGCCCGGAACTTCTTCGCCAGCAGGATTCCCGAGTTCCGCCGAAGCCAGTTCGGAGGCTCGTTCGGCGGACACATTCCAGGCTCGGAGGACGATTTCTTCTTCTTCAACTACGAAGGCCAGCGGGCGGCCCGAGGTTTGACCGTTCCCATCAGCGTCCCCACGGCGGAAATAAGGAACGGCGACTTCTCGAGCCTGCTGGCGCCGGGCGCCGACTGCATGGACCACGGCAACAACAAGGGTTGCATCTACGACCCGGCCACCCTGGATCCCGCGACCGGCCTGCGGCAGCCGTTCCCCAACAACATCATTCCCAACGACCGGATCACGCAGCAGGCGAAGTTCATCAACCAGTTCTTCCCCAATCCCGCGACTGCGGGATTCTCGGGAAACTACGTTGCCAGTCCGGACCGGATCCGTGACAAGGACCAATACTCGTTTCGTTACGATCGCGACTTCTCCGACAATGACTCCATCACCTTCCGCTTCACCTACCAGGACCGCAAGTTCCTGGAGCCGCAGCCGCGGGGCAGCACGACACCCCTCGTCGGGTTCCGGCAGAATCAGGACCTGAACGGCGAGAATCACAAGTTGGGGTGGACGCACACGTTCAGCCCCACCACCATCAACTCCTTCAACTTCGGTTTCAGCCAGTATCACCAGATTCGGGACAACGAGACCACGCTGCCGGACCTCTACGTGCAGGGAGGCAGCCGGGGCGCCGTCACCGGACCCGAGTTCTTCGAGGGGGCGGGCATCACGGGAGTGGCCCCCGACCGGCAAAAGGCGGGAATACCGACCATCAACATCAGCGGCTGGAGAACCATTGCCGACGACACCTTCGCGCCGTTGGACAATCCCTACAACAACTATGTCTACTCGAACACCTTGAACAAGGTTCAGGGCAACCATTCCTGGAAGGTGGGGATCGAAGTCATTCGCAACGCCATGGACATGGCGTTCGAGGCCAACAGCCGGGGCATCATCAGCTTCACGCCCCGCTTCAGCGTCGCCAGTGTCGGGGCCCCGGGCGATCAGTTCAATGCCTGGGCCGACTACCTGCTGGGAGCGGTCACCAGTTCCGCCATCAATGGAGCACTGCTGCAGCTCAACACCAAGCAGACCTGGTGGATGTTCTTCCTCCAGGATGACTGGCACGTGCATCCGGACCTCACCTTGAATCTGGGCGTTCGGTACGAGATCTGGCAGCGCCCCTATGACGCCGAGAACCGGATCACCGGCATCGACATCGCATCCGGCCAGTGGGTGTTCGCGGAGTCGATTCCGACCCTGCCCGGCACCCCCCCGAATGCGGTCACCAATGACGAATTCGACTACGACCGCAGCCTGCAGAAAGTCGGCGGGGCTGAAATGAACGATTGGGGCCCGCGGGTCGGTTTCGCCTGGCGCCTGTTCGGCGACAACAAGACCGTGCTCCGGGGTGGATACGGCGTCTTCTACAGTTGGCAGGTCCTGGACATTCCCATCACCATGGGACTGGGCCGGCCCTGGGTGCCGCCGACCAGCATCGCCAGCGACCGGGACGTTCCCGCCATCAGTTTCGGCAGTCCCTTCGGGACCACCGTCGTTCCCGCCACGGGTGGCCGGGGCCTGATCCGCGACAACCGGACCCCCTATCTGCAACAGTACTCCCTCAGCCTCGACCGGGAGCTGCTTCCCTCCATGGGGGTCGAAGTCGCCTACGTCGGGAACGCGGGCCGCAAGAACGTGTTCAATTTCGGGCTCAACAATCCTTATCCGGGTCCCGAGCCCACGGCCGAGCGGAGGGCTCTCTGCCGCAACGCCGGCATCTGCGACCTTTCCGGGATCAGCGGGCCGGTCAACTGGGGCACCAGCAACTACAACGCGCTCCAGGTCAAACTCCGCAAGGAGATGGGACCGGATGGACTCATGCTCCTGGGCGCCTACAGTTGGGGCAAGGTCCTGGGAACCTCCATCGCGGGACCCCAGCTCTGGGAAGGCCAGCCGATTCGCGACTGGAACCGGAACTGGAAGGCGGACACGGGACCGACCCGGTACGACACGCGTCACCTCGCGTCCATCAGTTGGGTCTACCAGTTGCCCTTCGGGCGGGGGAGGCCCCTGGCCGGCGACATCGGACGGACAGCCGACCTGATCTTCGGCGGCTGGAAACTGGGTGGCATCGGCACCTTCCAGACCGGGGCGTTTCTGACCCCCAGAGATATCTTCAATGCCTCCAATGCCGGGGGAACCCGTCCCAACCTGCTGCGCAATCCCAACGGGCTGGGTCACTCGTCCCGGGATCAGATGATCAACCAGTTCTTCAACACGGGAGACAGGTTCTTCGCGCGGACCGCCGCGTACACCTTCGGCAATGCCGGAACGGGGACGATCGTGGGTCCCGGACTGCAGCTTTGGGACATTTCTCTTTACAAGGACTTCTTTGTGGCTGAAGAACAGCGGGTGCAGTTCCGGGTCGAACTCTTCAACGCCTTCAACCACGTGAATTTCGGGAATCCCAATACCAGATTCGGTTCGGCGGCATTCGGAACCATCCGCAGCGCCGGCGACGCCCGGCAGGTCCAGTTCGGCCTGCGCTACGATTTTTAGGAGGGGGGACATTCTTGTCCCCCATTGGAGGGGCGGTTTTCCTACCGCCCCTCCCATCCGTTCACAACACGGTTTTCCACCCGGTAGAAACGATTCCCGCAACCGTAGGGGCACCCTTTTGGGTGCCCCCTTTCGTCGCAACCTTCTGAGATTTGTTGCCGCCAGGAAGAGGGCGACCACAAGGGTCGCCCCTACTACGCCATTATTTCGGTGACGGCGTGTCCGTGGACGTCGGTCAGGCGGCGTTCGATGCCGTTGTGGTAGTAGGTGAGCCGTTTGTGGTCGATCCCCAGCAGGTGAAGAACCGTGGCGTGGTAGTCGTAGATGGTGACGGGATTCTCCGCCGGCTTGTAGCCCAGTTCGTCTGAGGCTCCGTAGATGAATCCCCGCTTGAGACCGGCCCCGGCCAGCCAGCAGGTGAAGCACTCGGGGTGATGGTCCCGTCCCAGGGTGCCTCCCTGGGCGACGGGCGTCCGGCCGAACTCGGTCACTCCCAAGACGAGGGTATCCTCCAGCATGCCGCGCGAATCCAGGTCCTGGAGCAGGCCGGCGACGGGACGATCGTATTCCAGCGCCATCTTGGTGTGGTGGCTCTCCAGTCTGGAGTGTGCGTCCCAGGTTTTCTTGGTGCCGCCGTGATACACCTGAACGAATCGGACTCCGCGCTCCAGCATGCGGCGCGCCAGCAGACAGCGGCGGCCGAGCGCTTCGGTCTCTTTCGAGTCGAGGCCGTAGAGGCGTCGAATACTCTCGCTTTCGCTTTCGATATCGGCAATCTCGGGAACGCTCAACTGCATCCGCGCCGCCAGCTCGTATGAACTGATGCGCGCCTGCAACGAGCTGTCGCCCGGATGTTCCCGCTGGTGGATGCGATTCATTCGCGCCAGCCACTCCAGGCTCGCACGCCGTTCCTCGGGCCGGACGGACTCGGGGGTGGTCAGGTCCGCCAAGGCGTCGCCGGAGGTCCGAAACGGTGTCCCCTGATGGGAAGCGGGCAGGAATGAAGACCCCCATTGCAGGCCGCTTCCCCAAGGGTGGTCCGCGGGGTCGGGCAGGACGACGAACGCCGGCAGGTCCTCGTTCTCGGTGCCCAGCCCATAGCTGATCCAGGCACCCATGCTGGGGAACCCGCTCAGCGCAAATCCGGTGTTCATCTGAGCCACGGCGGGCATGTGGTTGGCGCTGTTGGAGACCATCGACTGGATCAGCGTGAGTTTGTCGGCGCAACCGCGCAAATGCGGCAGGAGGCTGCTCACCCACAGTCCACTCTCACGGTTCTGGCGGAATTCGAACGGACTCCCGAAGAGGTGGCCCGCCTGGCCGAAAAAGGTCGTCATATTGAACGGCCTGCCGTTTCGCGTGGAGAGTTCGGGTTTGTAATCCAGGGTGTCGACGTGGCTCATGCCGCCGACCGCGAATACCTGGATTACTCGCTTGGCTCGAGGCGCGAAGTGCGGCGCCTGACCCGTTCTCGAAGCCGGGTCGGCCCCCCGCACGGCCGCGCCAGCCAACGCTTCCCGTTGGGTCAACCAAGAGAGCGCAACCCAGCCGAATCCCGCTCCGGCATCGAAGAGCAACCGGCGGCGGGAGAGCGGGCAGAATCGGCGTTGAACCGTGGATGAGCTGATCATAGGGTACCCCGTCAATTCACGTAGAGAAACTCACTGGTGTTGAAGAGACCCCAGCAGAGGCTGGACAGGCCGTGCTCAGCGGCCAGATCTTCACTCCACGCCAACTCCTCGCGCCCCGGTGTTCGTCCGAGCGCGATTTCGAATGCGCGCCGGACGTGGTGCTCCCGGTCTGACTCTACTTCGCGCTCGATCCGGCTGGCGAACGCCCGGGCTTGCCGAAGGACGAAAGCATTGTTCATGAGACTCAGCGCCTGCAGCGCAGTCGTCGTCACCACTCGTTTCGGAGTCTTCACGTTGGGGTTGGGACAGTCGAACGAATCGAGCAGCGGACTCGCGGCCGAGGCGACGTTCATGCGATACACGGTGCGCCGGTTGAACGCGGGCTCATTGGAATCGACCGGCGTGTACATCTCGAAGGAATTGAACTTCTTTTCCTCTTGGAAAGGACGGAAGCTGGCCCCTCCCATCTGCCAATTGATCTGTCCGCTGACCACCAGCATCGCGTCGCGAATGGCCTCTCCTTCGAGGCGCCGCGGAGAGTGCCGCCAGAGTAGCCGATTGCCGGCGTCGATGTCCGCGGCCGTTTTCCGCCAGTCTGAGGATTGCCGGTAGGTTTGCGACATCATGATCAGCTTGTGCAGTTTCTTGACACTCCAACCGCCCCGGACGAACTCGTCCGCCAGCCAGTCGAGCAGCTCCCGGTGCGTCGGTGGACCGCCATTGAAACCGAGATCGTTTGGATTCTCGACCAAGCCCCTTCCAAAAAGGTAGTGCCAGACGCGATTCACCATGGTTCTGGCAAAGATTGGATTTCGGGGATTCGCCATCCACTCGGCCAACCGAACCCGGCGGTCCGCTTCGGGAGCGTCCGCGTCCAGGCCGAACTCCGGCGACACGGTCGGGACGCAGGACAATCCCCCGGCGGAAACCTTCTCCTGCTTAGCGTTCGGGTCACCGCGCTCCAGCAAGTAGGTGGAACCGGGCTGTCTGGGGTCGGCCGCATAGATCTTCTGCGGGTCCGGAATCGCCTCCCGGCGGGCCCGCAATCGCTTCAGTTCGGCGCGCAGTTCCAGCGCGCTCGACCTTTCGACGGGAGTCATGACTTCATCCAATTCTTCCCGCCGGACATTGAGAATCCCGGTGAGGTAGGAGGCCTCGACCTGTTCCGCGGTCAAGGCCACGTCATAAAGGCGCGCCTCCTCGATTTCAACGTCCTCGGAGAGGTTGAACGCCACTTGGCCTTCCCGAGCCAGGTAGGTCTGCAAGCGGCCCACTTCGATCCTGACATCGGGGGTGTAGGCTTCGCCGTACGGTTTTCCGTCGCGGTAGAGGCGAATGCTGTGGTTCGCGGCGTAGCAGATGGCGATATGGACGAGCCGGTTTTCCTTAGCCGTTTCCGGCGTCCCGTTCCCTTCGGCGGTGCGGAACGAACTCGAGCTGGTATTCCGCCACTCCTTGGCGTCGCCGCCGGAGTACATGATGCCGTCCACTACGGCGCCCAGAAACTTTTCCGTGTTGTGGATCCTCATGACCCTGATCTGCTTTTCCGGAAGCTGGTTCACCCAGATCCAGGCTTCCAGCGTCTTTTCACGCAGATCCCGTGACAGTGGGACCGTCCGGACCACCGACTCCGTCGGCTTCGTGCCCTCGGCCGCCCGTAGGCGTCCCTCCGCCAGCACCACTTTCTCCGACATCTCGGTGTGCAGGGACCCCGCCCAGTCGCGGCCGTCGAGATCGAAGGTCCACTGGCCCAGAGGAGAGGGAGCGACGGCGCCCGTTGCAGGGTCAGCCTTCCTTGACAACAACCTGCGGCGGGCGGGAGCCTCGATGGCGGCCAGACGGTCCGCGAGCTCGGCAATTCGCTCCTGGAGCGGTTGCACCAGCTCCCGGCGCGTACGCTGCTCGTCAGGCGTCAGCAGGTCACGTTCACCTTGCCAGACACCGTCGAAGGCGGCCTTCATCCGGTAGTATTCCCGCTGCGGGATGGGGTCGTACTTGTGATCGTGGCAGCGGGCGCAGTTGACGGTCAGTCCCAGAAAGGTCTGGGAGACTGTCCCGATCATCTCCTCCATCTGTTCCTGCCGGACCATCTCGCGCTGCACGGGGACGCTGGACATGAATCCCACAGTGTCACTGGGTCCGGACACCAGAAACCCGGTGGCGACGACACCGTCGCGGGTGACCGGCGCCAACACGTCGCCGGCAATCTGTTCCTGCGCGAAATCCAGGTACGGCTTGTCCCGGTTGAAGCTCCGGATGACGTAATCGCGATAGGGCCAGGCGTTTTCCCGGAGCGTGTCCCGTTCGAACCCCTCGCTCTCGGCGAAACGCGCCACGTCGAGCCAATGCCGGCCCCAGCGCTCCCCGTAGCGGGGGGACGCCAACAGCCGGTCGACCAGCTTCTCGTATGCCGCAGGCGAGGAGTCGTCCAGGAAGGCCGAGATCTCCTCGAAACTGGGCGGCAGTCCGATGAGGTCGTAGCCGGCTCGGCGAATCAGCGTGCGCCGGTCGGCCGGCGGACTGGGGTCCAGGCCCGCTTCCTTCATCCGGGCATAGACGAACCGGTCGATGGGCGAGGACTGCCAGTGCTCCGGTGTGGAATCCGGAGATGGCGGCTGAGGCTTGCGCAAGGGCTGGAAGGACCACCAGTTGGAGTCGCTGCGCTTGACTGGCGATTCTGACCCGATCGGATGGTCCCACGGCGCGCCGGCCGCAATCCAATCCCGGAAAACCCCACGATCCGCCGCGGGCAGAGGACTGCCCGGAGGCATCTCCCCGGAAGTAACCTTGGCCCAAAGAAGGCTGGACTCGGGATGGCCGGGGACCAGAGCCGGCCCGTGGTCACCGCCGCGAAGGGCGGTTGCGAGCTGCGTCAGGTCCAGTCCGGAAGTTGCCGATTGGGAGTTGTGACAGCCGAGACATTCGGCTGCGATCAGTTCGGTAGCCCGCGACTCCAGGTCTGGTGGACCGACCTCGGAACGAGTCCGGCTCGCCAACGCCAGCCCGGCGATGGACAGGAAGACGATGATGGTTCTGTTTCTCTTCAAGAGAGGGACCTGCCGGCAATTTTACACCAACCGCCGATCCAATCTCGATTCATGGGGAGCGGCGTCTTTCAGGCGCCGGTTCTCCAGAGCGGCAATCGGGCGGAAGAATACGGGGCGCCTGAAAGACGCCCCTCCAGTTCCCCCTTCCAGCGGTTCTATTCGCCTTCCGTCACGACGATCAGCCGGTCGGCCGGCAGGTCATGGAGGGTCTGTTTCTCCCCGCTCGGCCAGTTGACTTCGAGCGATTCCACCCGGGTCGTGCGTCCCAACCCGAAGCTCACCCGGTAGGGGTTGGTGGATCCGAAGCCCTCGCTCCCCTTCACCTCGCGGTGCACGATCATGCCGCCGGCCCGGGCCACCAGCGTGGCTCCCACACCGTGACGGTTGCTTCGGGTACCCGCGAGATCGACCTGCAACCAGCGGTTCCGGTTCCCCTTCTCGTTTCTGTAGAAGGCGTTCTCCCACATGTCCCCGGGATCGGCCGCGCCGATCTGGGCGTAGATGTCCAGGTCGCCGTCCCCGTCGTAGTCGATGAAGGTCACGCCGTGCCCCTTTCCGATGTGGCCCAGCCCCGAAGTCATGGTCAAATCCGAAAAGGTCCCGTCGCCGTTGTTGCGGAAGAAACGGTTGGGCTCCAGGCGGGAGAGCTGCGGGTCCCCCGTCCCGAAGAAGATGTCCATGTAGCCGTCGTTGTCCACGTCGGCCACGCCGGCGCCCATGCTGCCCACCGGATAGTAGAGCCGGGACTCCCAGGTGACATCGGCGAAAGTGCCGTCCCGGTTGTTTCGGAACAGCCGGGGGGCGTTGCGATCGACTGCCTCCAGGTTGGGGACGGAATAAGACCGCTGCAGGCCGGCCAGCACCGCCGGCCAGGTCCCCAGGCTGGTGGCCAGGAGGTCGGGATAGCCGTCGTTGTCGTAGTCGAAGAAGAAACAGACGTATCCGGCGTGGGCGGGCTGGACGGCCCCCGCCTGCCGGGCCACCTCGGTGAAGGTCAGATTGCCGTTGTTGCGATAGAGGCGGTTGGGAGCGGGGTCCCAGCCGTTTATGAACAGATCCAGGTCGCCGTCCCGGTCGTAGTCCCCCAGGGCGATCCCGATGGTCCCGAATTCGGGGGGCTCCGCCAAGCCGGCCTGCCGGGTCGCGTTGGCGAAGGTTCCGTCGCCGTTGTTCCGGTAGATCTGAGTGGTCGACCCGTCCCTCAGCACTCCGTTGCCCACCACCAGGTCCAGGTCGCCGTCGTTGTCCAGATCTCCCCAGAGGGAGACGAACCCGGAGCCCGGATCGGCCACCCCGGCTCGACGCGAGACGTCTTCGAAGGTTCCGTCCCCCCGGTTGCGGAACAGCCGGTTGGCCATGGGGCCGCTCCAGCCGTTGAGGCAGAGGTAGATGTCGATGGCTCCGTCGTTGTCGTAGTCGACGAAGTTGAGACTGTAGCCCGACGGGACCCTCGACAGGCCCGCCCGGTCCGTGACCTCCACGAACCGGCGTCCGTCGTTGCGGTAGAGTGCGATGAAAGTGTCCCTCCCACCCAGGAGCAGGTCCAGGTCGCCGTCGCCGTCATAGTCGCCCCAGGCGCAGGTCCCGTGGCCGTCCCGCCGGTTGAGGTCGAGACTGGCGGCCACGTCGGTGAATTCCAACAGCGGCGGATTCAGCCGGCCGGCCGGTTCCGAACGAAGCGGAAACAGCAGTTCGGGAGGGAAATCGACCGGAAGACTTCCCAACCGGTCCAGCACCACTTTGAACAGCCACTGGCTGAACGGATCGACTCGAATCTGCAAGGCATTGAGAATGGACTTGCCGGCCGCCGGGTAGTTCCCCAGGTGAATCTGGCTGGTGGCGACTCCGCGGAAGGCTTCGATCTGCTGGGCCGGCGTCAGGCGCCGGAGGAGCGCGGACTGGTAGGTCTCGATGGCCTGGGTGTGCCGGCCGCTCTTGGCCCGGACCTTGGCCAGGAGGATGAGCGCCGACTCCTCGTCGGGCGTGAACGGCGCCGTTTCGGCGAGCATTCGCTCCAGGAGCGAGGCGGCGCGGTCGAGACCGGTCATGGAGTCATGCGGCACCCGGTCTTCGCTCTCGACGTGGAATCGGACCCCGCTCAGTCCCATCCACTCGGCGACGTTCAGCAGAAAGGGGTGGGAGGAGGGCTGAAGAGCCATGACCTTCCGGGCCAGTTCGTAGGCGCCCCCGGGATCGTAGTAGATGCTTCCCTTTCCCCGGTGGATCGGGTACTTCAGCCGCAGTGCATTGAGATGTTCGGGATCGATGGCCAGCGCCCGGTCCAGCTCGCGAACGGCCTGCCCCAGAGACTCCCGTCCCGCGGCGGCGTTGCGCGACTGGTTGAAGTCGACGATGTGGGTGCGGGCGAGTTGATAGTGCAGGTCGGCGTTGGCCGGGCCGGCGGACACGCACTCCCGGAGCTTGTCCCTGGCCTCGACCGTTCGAGTCTGGAGAATCAGGGACAGGGCTTCCCGGTAATTCCCCCGGCAGGCGGATTCCTGTCCGGCCGCCCAGATTCCTTCCCCCAATCCCAGCAAAACCGGAAGCGAGAGAATGGCCCCCAGAGTCAGTGCCGGGAGACCCGGGAGTGGAGCGGAATTCAGCATAGCCGTTGGAATACCAGTGACATCTTGTCCAGCGTCTCGGCAATGTCCTCCTCGCCATGGACGGCCGAGACGTACCATCTGCCGTCGGGCAGGAGGTAGATGCCTTCCCTCAAGGCCTCCATGACGAACCGGCTCAGGCGGTCCGTGTCGTCCTCCAGGGTGTCCCGATAGTCGGCCAGGGCTTCCTTTTCCGTGAAGTGCACGCTGAACGCCGTCCCCAGACCGGTGATCTTCACCGGGAACGGCCGGTCCGCCGCAAGGGCCCGCAAGCCTCCCATCAGCCTCTCTCCCATGGCCAGGGCATGAGTCAAGGGAGCGCCGCCGTCTTTCTCGAGCGCAGCCAGGGTGGCGTCGGCGGCCGCTACGGACAGGGGGTTGCCGTTGTAGGTCCCGCCGAAGGCGACGCCGTCCATCAACTGCTCCATGATGACGCGCCGGCCGGCCACCGCGCTGAAGGGCAGGCCGCCCCCGATGGCCTTTCCCAGGGTGCACAGATCCGGCGTGAGTCCGAAACGCTCCTGGGCGCCGCCCAGGGCGATCCGGAAGCCCGTGATGACCTCGTCGAAGATCAAGAGGGCGCCGTGTTGCGCGCAGATCTCCTGGACGCTGCGCAAGTAATCCTCCCGCGGCAGCAGGCAACCGCTGTTGCACAGGACCGGCTCCATGATCACGGCGGCGACCTCGCCGCCGTGTTGCCGGAAGAGGCCTTCGACCAGATCCGTTCGATTCCAGGCGCAGACCAGCAGATCGTCCAGCGCGGCCAGGAGCTGGCCCCGGGTGCCGGGTGCGGTCCGGGGATGCTCGACGGTCCCGATTTCTTCCCGCGCGGGGTGGTAGCTGGCCAGGATCGAGTCCATCCAGCCGTGGTAGTGGCCCTCGAACTTGACCACGAGCTTCCGCCCGGTGAAGGCTCGAGACAGGCGCAGGGCCAGTTGCACCGCTTCGCTTCCACTGGAAGTGAACGCGACCCGTTCGGCGCAGGGAACCAGCCGTTGAACCCGCTCGGAAAGGCGGGCCTCCAGCTCGTGCTGGGCGCCGTAGTGGAAGGGACGTTCCACTTGGGCGCGTAGCGTCTCCAGCAGCGCGGGATGGCGATGCCCGAGAATCAATGGTCCCCAGCCCAGGCCGTAGTCGATGTAGCGGTTCCCGTCCACGTCTTTCAGGCGGCAACCCGAGCCATCCCGAAAGAAGAGGGGCACCGGAGACTTGCGCCGGAAGGGGCTGCTGACGCCGCCGGCCAGAGACCCTTCGGCCCGAACCAGGAACTCCCTCGATTTCTTCCACTTGTCGTTCATGGGACTCTCGAAGGCCGCCGGTTCACTGTGTATCTTAAGACTAACTCGCGGAGAAATCCTAATGAAACGAATTGCGGCGGTCGCGTCTTGGCCTCTCATCATTGCGGTCACTTTGTGGGCTTTCCCGGCTGCGGGTTTGGCCTCCGATGGGACGCTCTTTGTGGGTTGGGCCGAGGTGGTGATCACGCCGCCCCGGGAAGTGGCGCTGGTGGGTCAGATGCACCCGCGCATCGCCGGCCGGGCCCGGGACCCGCTGACGGCGACGGTCCTGGCGCTCGAGACGAAGCAGGACGGCCGCTCGTTGGAACAGGCCGTCATGATCTCCTGCGACCTGGGCTACATCCGGCAGGTCACCGAGGAGGCACTGCGGCGTTCGGTCTCGCAAGAGCTGAAGGATCTCGACTCGGAGAAGGTGTTTCTTCACGCCACGCACACCCATACCGCTCCGGGTCAGGTCGACGGCACCTTCAGCATCTGGTGGGGCGACGAACCGCCGGCGGTGGCCATGAGCTCGACCGAGTACGGGCGGTGGCTGGTGGACCGGCTGTCGGAGGGTCTGGCGAAGGCTTGGCGCAGCCGCAAGCCGGCCGGCATGAGCTGGGGATTGGGACAAGCCGTGGTCGGACACAATCGCCGCGCCGTCTATCGCGGCGGCGAGTCGGTGATGTACGGAGACACCCGCCGAGAGGACTTCATCGGGATCGAAGGGTTCGAGGACCCCGGGGTGCCGATGCTCTTCTTCTGGAATGACCGCAGGGAACTCACCGGCGTCGTGATCAACCTGGCCGCCCCCTCGCAGGAGACGGAAGGCCTCTCGGAAGTCTCCGCCGATTTCTGGCACGAGGTCCGGCAGGAAGTTCGAAAACGTCATCAACCCGGCTGGTTCATCTTTCCTCAATGCGCCGCTTCAGGGGACATCTCGCCGCACCTGATGTTTCGCAAGCGCGCCGAGCGGATCATGCTGGAGCGCAAGGGCATTTCCAGCCGCCAGGAGATCGCCCTGCGCATCGCCGATGCATTGGACGCCGTCCTTCCATACTCCAGGTCCGGACTCAGAAAGAGACTGCCTCTCCGGCACAAGGTCCTGCATCTCGACCTCCCCAGAGCCGATCCGTCGAGGGAGCCGCCCTATCCCATCGACGGCGGCGGCAAGTTCCGCATCCACGTGATCCGGCTGGGCGACGTCGCGTTGGTGAGCGTCCCTTTTGAGCTCTACCTGGAGTATTCCATCCGCATCCAGGCGCGAAGCCCGGCGGTGTTGACCTTCACGGTGCAATTGGCCAGTCAGTTGGCGGGATATCTCCCGACGACGGAAGCGGTTACCGGCGGCGGATACAGCGCCGACCGTTTCCTGGTCGGCCCTGAAGGGGGAGACGTGCTGGTGGACGAAGTTCTGAAGACCATTGACTTGCTATTTCAATAGAGAGGACAGGAGGGGGGACAGTCTTGTACTCGCAAGAAACGGCGGTTGGAAACCGCCGGTCCCAATCGGGGGGTTGACAACCTGACATGACCAAACCGATTCCACGCCCTCAGTTGAGGAAGGCGGTCAGCGCCCGCCAGTTCTTCATGCTGGCCTACGGCACGGTGGTCGGCGTGGGGTGGCTCGTCTATCCCGGCGTCTGGCTCTCCACCTCAGGGCCTCTGGGGGCCATCGCCGGCTTCGCTGCGGGCGGCGTGATCATGCTCGTAATCGCTCTCTGCTACGCGGAGATGGCGGGGATGTTCCCCGTCTCCGGCGGCGAGGTCGCGTACACCTACGAAGTCTACGGTCTCCGCCTCTCCTTCCTGTGCGGATGGCTGCTGGCCTTCGAGTACATCGCCGTGACCAGTTGGGAAGCGATCTCGCTGGCCTTGATCGCGGACGCCCTATTTCCCGGCATCTCGGGACCGGAACTCTATTCCGTGGGGGGCCATCCGGTGCGGCTGGGAAGCCTTCTCATCGCCCTCGTCGGAATGGTTCTGATGACGTGGGTGATCTATCGTGGAATGAAGCTGGCGGCCCGGTTCCAGGAACTTCTCACGGCCGTCTTCATCGCGGCCTGCGCCGTCTTCATCATCGCCGGGATTGCCTTCGGAGAGGCGGCCAACCTGGAACCGTTGTTCCAACGCGACCAGGTGGGATCGGTCTGGCCCGGAATACTGGCGGCCTTGATGACGGCTCCGTTCTTCATGGCGGGTTTCGACACTATCCCCCAGGTCATGGAGGAGAAGTCTCCGGGAACCCCCATGAGACGGGCCGCGCTGATGATGGTCGCCTCCATCGCCGCGGGCGGGACCTTCTACTGTCTGCTGATTCTCTCGGTCTCCATGGCCACGCCTTGGCAGGAGGCGGTCCGATTGGAGGGCCTGACTACCGCCGCCACCTACGAATCCCGGTTCGATTCTCCGCTGTTCGGAAGAATCATCGTGTTCACGGGGCTGCTGGGTCTCATCACGACGCTCAATCCCATCTTCATTGCGGCCTCGCGCCTGGTCTTCGCATTGGGCCGGGCCCGCATGATCCCGGCCGGATTCGCCGCGGTCCACCCCCTGTTCGGATCTCCCGGCCGCGCGGTTCTCCTGGTCGGCCTGATCGGCGCGTTGGGCAGTTTCCTGGGCCGCGGCGGCCTCTCTCCCATCGTCGGCATGGCCGTCATGTGTCTGGCCACCGTCTTCTTCTTCGTCTGCCTGGGGGTCCTGATCCTGCGGGTGAAACGGCCGAATGCCCGTCGTCCCTTCCGCGTCCCGGGCGGCGTCTACACCGCCGGCCTGGGGGTTGCCGGCACCCTGTTCTTCTTGGCTGTCGCGGTCTACGAGCCGTTCGCAAACTCCGACGGTTTTCCCCTGGAGTGGAGCCTCTTCATCGGCGGCGTGTTGCTGGGCCTGTTCTTCTGGCTGATCGCCGGCAGGGTCCGGACCCGCGTCACCGAGAAAGAACGCCGGAGATTGATCCTGGGAAAAGATTAAGTAGTCGCCCCTCTACGCTTTCCCGCGTCCGAATCGCACAACAACACGGACGAAGACGGGGGGACGAACGGGCCCCCCTCCATTACTTCACCGGGTAGAGCGGCAATTCGATAAAGGACGCGTTCCCCGACTGGTGATAGACCGTGTTGTTGGCGATGCGCCATCCCCGGTCGTGCGGGTCGCCGGTATTCCGATTGATGTCGAAGTTGGGGAAGTTGCTGCTGGCGACCTGGATCTGAATCCGGTGGTTCGCCTTGAATACGTTGGCCGCCGGCTGCAGGGGAAACTCGAGCCGGTATTTCTTTCCCGCCTCCATCAGGACCGGTTTTTCGAAACTCTCCCGGTACCGTGCCCGCAGAATCCCCTCCGAAACGGGCACGCCGTATCCGGCCGGGTAGTCCGCACTGGGCGGATACAGGTCGACCAGCTTGACGTAGAAGTCGGTGTCGGGAGCATCGGAGGAGACCCAGAGCACCGCCTTGACGTTGCCCGCGATCCGAACGTCCTCGGTCAAGGGACCGGTCTGGTAGACGAGAACGTCCGGGCGCGAGGAGATGGGCAGCCCCGGAATTCCGTGTCCCGGCAGGCTCTCCAGTTCGATCTGGTCGCGGGGGCCCATGCCTCGGAAGCCCAGCTTCAGCGCCGGACCGTAGGAGATGATGCAACGGCCGTTGCTGGAGACGGTATCGTTGGGATCGTAGGTGTAGGTGGTGGATGAGCCTGAGGCGGCCGGCTTCTCATCCCACAGGCTGCCGTCCGCGTGCAGAAAAAACTTCGTGGATTGGGCTCCCTCCGGCGGCCACTGGCGCGTGTAGTGCCATTCGCCACCGTGATTCAGCCGTCCGTCCGGAGCCTTCCGTCCGTCCCCGCCGCCCATGACGAACACCTGGATCGGATCCCCCAGATCGACGCTCTCGTCCTCCTTCATCCACCGGTCGAACCATTTCAGCTCCAACTGGCGGAACTTGTCGTAGGTGTCGATGCCGTCCCCCCGGTTGCCGAAATTGAGGTCTCCCTGGGAGGTGTCGAAGTTGTTGTGGGTCCAGGGTCCGATGAGCAGGTACTGGTTCTCGCGTCCGAGCCGGACCATCTTCTGGTAGCCGTCGCTGATGGTTCTCGGGTACCAGTCGTACCAGCCGACCACCCACAGGATGGGCATCTTGGGATAGTCCTTGAAGTATTCGTCCATTCCCAGCCCCGGCTGGCGCCAGAATTCGCTGTATTCGTTGTTGTCAAAATAGAGCTTGAACGCCGCATCCTCGTACTGGGGAGTCAGGCCGAGGGGAGTCTGTCCGCGCCGCCACGGGATGCGGGAGGCCCAATCCAGGAAGTTCTGGCCGGTCCTCATGGTCATGATGGGTTCGGCGATGAAGGGCTTGTCCTTCGCTTCCTGGCTGCTGGCGGCCACGGCCACGATCCACTGCAGGAGCCCCAGGTGCAGGGCGCCGCCCGAGCGCATGCTGTAGTGGTAGGCGTTGATGGGGCCTTCCATGGGGATCATGGTCACCAGGCTGGGCGGGTTCAGGGCGGCCAGATGGAACTGGACCCAGGCCATGTAGGAGACGCCGTAGGTGCCGACCTTGCCGTTGCTGGAGGGGTGCTTCGCCATCCATTCGACGGTGTCGTAACCGTCTTCGGGGTCGTCGACGAAGGGGAAGAACACGCCCTCGGACTGGAAACGGCCGCGGCAGTCCTGGATCACTGCGACGTAGCCGTGGCTGGCGAAGAACTCGGCCGCCTCCTTGAAGAAGTTGCCCTCCTTGTCATAGGGAGTTCGCTGCATGACCACCGGGAACTTCTGATCCGAGGGTTGCCCGTTTTCGGCGGGAAGATAGATGTCGGTGGCCAGCTTGACGCCGTCCCGCATGGGGATCATGACGTTTTTCAATACGGCCACGTCCCAGGTCTTTCTGGTATTGGCGCCCTGCGAAAATGCCGCACCGGCGAAACAGAGTGCAATCATCGAGATCACAATCGTTGACTCTTTCATGTTGAGGCCTCCTCTTCGGACCCAACCCCTTCCAGACAATTCAATTCGATTGCCTTCTCCGGGTCAGGGCCCCCTCTCGATCCAGATGGGACTGGACCAGGCCATGACGGCCCGGTGCTCCACCAGCCCGCGCTGCCGCACCCGGACGTAGTAGAACGCCCGGTCCAAATATTTCTGGTCGGTCAAGGATTCCCGCAGGCGGGAGCCGCGGGGAGTCCATCTCTTCACCAGGGAATAAGCGCCTCGCCGGCGGTCGAAGGCGGCCAGTTCGACCCAGGCGATGTCATCCGTGCCATGGACCTCGAGTTCAATCCGGGGGGGACCGCCGGCCGCGACCGTCGTCCCGGGCATCCCGCCGTTGATTCGAAAGTCCAGGTAGATCCGCTGGCCGGTCGTTGCATAGGTCTGCCGCTTCGCCAGCGCCTGGAAGATGGTGTCGCGGTCCAGCCGCTCCGCCCAGACGGCCGCGAGTCCCCAGTAGGGCTGACCCGGGCGAGCGGTGTGATCGTCGGATGCCGCGATCGTCCCCAGTTTCAAACCGGCTGCCCAGGCGTCCCGGGCATAGTGAGGGCCTTGGGCGCTGTTGGAGATGGGGACCATGCCCCGGTGTTGTTCGGGAACCAGCTCGCTGCCGATGGGATAGGTCCCGTACGGCGCCATGCCGACCAGTTGATCGTAGCTCAGCGGATGTTCCGGTTCGAAGAGTTCGCTCTGTCCGTGAACCGAGAAGATCTCGAAGAGCGGCCGGAGAGGGTGGTCCCGGTCCCAGACCGCGGCGGCCCAGTGGACGCCCGTATGGTGCGGAACCGTGAAGGCCCGGTGCGAGGAGAGCCGGCGCCACAACTCATCCAGGGTCTTCACCTCCTGTTTGCGGTAGAGGGGAGCCTCGTCATCGGCGAAATAGACGTTGTGATGACCGAAGGGAGCGGGCAGGGAACACTCGTAACCCAGCAGCGTCACGAAACGCCCCGGTTCGTAGAAGTTCTTGACGCTCGACTGGATTGCCTGCCATTCCGAGTCGGTGATTCCCTCGTCCCGCCGGTCTCCCGAGGAGTGCTCCGACGAGGCGAAAAAATCCAGGTTCGCCTGATCCCGGGCGAAGGTGAACGGGTCGACTCCCAATGCGTCCTTGCTCATGGTGGAATGGGAATGCAGGTCCCCCCAGTAGAGTTTCAGGGGCGCCTCTTCTTCAGTCACCCGGATCGGGTTGGACCGATGGAACCCGGCGGTGCCGTTTCCCACCTCCAGCGTCTGGAATCCCGGAGTCGTGAAACGCGCCTGTCCCGTCCAAACGGCGCCCTCTGCGCTGAGGCGCAACGGTTCCATCCCGGGGCCGGAGGATCGGAGTACCAGACCACTCGGCAACTCGGTTGAGTTGCCCAGCCGGTCCCGCGCCGTGACATGGACGTCGACCGGCTGGCCCACGGTCCCCACCGAGTCCGCCGTGACGAGAATGGTGTTCCAAGTGCCGGCGAACGTCGTCAACCGGGGGGGATTTTCGAGCTCTCGCCATTCTCCGTCGCCGAGGTCGAACCGGACCGGGATCCGGACGGTCTCGGCCAGACGCGAGGTCCGAATCGGCCGGGCATCGCTGCCGTATTGGAGCGTGATCTCCTGGCCGGCCCCCAGTTCGCCCGCAAGGCACGTCAGCACCAACCGGCGGTCGAAGCGGTGATAGGTTCCGTCGTGATGCTCATCATGGACTTCCAGCCGCCACTGTTCCGCTCTCTCCGCAGGAAGCAGAGCGAAGTATTCCATCAACTCTTCGGAAGGAACCCGCAGGGTCGGCCCGAGCTTGCCGTCCTCTCTCCGGGTGGGGCGGATCGTGTGCCAGGTCCAGGTCCCCGGCAGAGCCAGGCTGATGCGGGAACCGGATGACACCTTGCCCTCTTTGACCTGGATGCGAAAGAGCAACCGGCCTTCGTTGTCGACTCGAAAACGATCCGGACTCACTTCGACGGAAAAGGTCGCCGGCGGGTTGGGGCGACAACCCGTAAAACCAACGAGAAGCAGGCATGTCGTCAGGAGGATTCGGGCCGTGCGGAAAGTTCGGCAAGGGACTGACAACGTGAATCTATCCATCATTCGATCAGCGGCCGGGCGAGCGATTTGGCCTTGTCGTTTGATGGAATGCTAGCAAGGATACCCCGGCAACGCGAACCGGCGGGGGGACTGTTAATCCCGCCCGCACGCCGGACGCGGGGGTTGACAACCCTCGCTCCAACCGGGTTGACCGGGGGTGGGGCAGGGCATAGACTCGCGAAATCTTCTTCCCTCTGGTCGAGACCCTACAAGCCAGCCATTTTCGGAGGGGCGCCGAAATGTTCTTCCTTCTCCTCTTCGCTACCCTCGCTTCCGTGAGCCTTTCCGCCGAACCGTCCGGCGATCCCATGGCCGGCACCCCCTACGGCGACAAGCTCAAGGTGACCTACGAGCGCGTCGCCATGCGCGACGGCGTGGAGCTGGCGGTCCGCATCATTCGCCCGGACGTCGAGGGCCGGTTTCCGGCCGTCATGATCTACTACCCCTACCGTTTCCTGAAGCAGGGCTCCCTGGACTTCGACGACGAGCCGTGGCCGCTTCAACCCATGCTCTACCTGGCCGGACAGGGCTACGCCATCGTTCAGTACGACACCCGCGGGACCGGCAACTCCGGCGGTTCCACCCGGGACATGTACAACCAGGACGAGCAGCGGGACGGCTACGAAATGGTGGAGTGGATCGCCGCCCAACCCTGGTGCAACGAGAAGGTCGGAATGATGGGCATTTCCTACGGGGGAGTGGTGCAGTGGCAGGTGGCCAAGCAGGCGCCTCCGCACCTGAAGGCCATCATCGTCCGCTCCGGAAACGACGACAACTACACCGAGTTCATCTATCCGGGAGGAGTGCTCCGGCCCTTCGTCATGTGGCGGTATGCGCCCCAGATGACCGCCATGAACTTCGCTCCCCCGGACCCGGAACTGACCGGGGAGAAGTGGAGCGAGATCTGGGAGGAGCACCTTCAGAACAACCGGCCCTGGGGCTACGGCTACGTCAAGCACATGCTGGACGGTCCCTACTGGCGCGGCCAGTCGCTGGCGCCGGGCTACGATCGGGTCAAGTGCGCCGTGTTCGTGATGGGCGGCTGGGCCGACTGGTACCCGACCGCCCTGCTTCGCGCCTTTTCCAAGTTGAAGGTGCCCAAGCGGGCCCTGGTCGGCCCCTGGGGACACTGGTGGCCGGAAGTCCACAATACGGTTCCCGGACCCCGGATCGACGGGCGCCTGGAATACCTGAAGTGGTTCGACTACTGGCTCAAGGGGATCGACAACGGAGTGATGGACGAACCCCCGGTGACCCTCTTCAAGCGCCAGTACAAGGAGCCTTCGGCGCGGATGTACCTGGAAGAGCCGGGGTTCTGGCAGTCGGAGATGGATTGGCCGGTTCCGAGGACGCAATTCACGCCCATGTACTTTCACGAAGGGGGCCGGCTCAGCCGGCAATCGCCGGCGGGATCGGAGTCGGGATCCGACCGTTACGAATACGACCCGGCCGTGGGCATCACCTCGGGCATCCATGCCGGAGGGAGCATCAATCCCTGGGGGATGCCCGTGGACCAACGCCTGGACGAGGCCCACTCCCTCGTCTACACGTCCGAGCCGTTGGAGGAGGCTCTGGAGGTCACCGGCAATCCCACCGCGGTGCTCCACGTCTCATCGACTGCCGACGTGGCTTATTTCCGGGTCAAGCTCATCGACGCGGCCCCGGACGGAACGGCCAAGCTGGTCCGCTACGGGGGGCTCAACGCCACCCATCGGAACTCGCACTCCAGTCCGGAACCGCTGGAGACGGGCGCCGTCCACGAACTGAGTTTCGATCTGAAGGCCATGTCCTACGTGTTCGCGAAGGGGCACCGGGTCCGGGTCGCCGTCGCCAGTGGCGACATGCCCAATGCCTGGCCCACGCCCAAGCCGGCGGAGATCACGCTGCACCGAAACAGCGGCCGACCGTCCCACCTGGTGCTTCCGGTGGTGCCCGCACAGAATCCGAAGCTGCCGGAGCCAGGGCTGAAGCGTCTTGCCAATGCCGATCCGGACGACCTGGCTCAGCCCAAGGAGTACTCCATTACCCGCGATCTGGTGAACAACACCACGACGCTCCGGCTCCACGTGGTGAGAGGCACGTTCCTCATCGATTCCCGCTTCACGGTCTCGTCTGAGAATCCGGCCCGGGCCACCGTCAAGGCCAAGGCGGTCTATACCGTGGATCGGCCGGAATCGAAGATTCGAGTGGAATCCAACGAACTGACGACCAGCAACGAGAGTTCGTTTCGATACGTGGCGGACGTGGAGGTCACCGTCAACGGTGCCCTCCACTTCAACAAGAGCTGGTCGATCACGGTCCCCCGGCAGTTGAATTAGTGCCTCGATCCCGAATTGTTGTTCAAATGAACGAAGAATATAGGACAGGGGCTCCCCTTGTGGGTGCCCTCTTCGGTTAGTGGGGGCAAGACTGGGGGACGGAAACGTCCCCCCTCCCATGCCCCTCCTGGCCCAACAGAAGGAAGATCATTCGCGATGAAGAAATTGAACCGCCGGGAATTCGTGCAGACCGGGAGCGGCACCGCGTTGGCGGCATCCGTGGCTCCGGCCGCGCTCGCGACAGCGCCGCCGGCCGTCTCCGGCAAGCATGGCTCGAAGAAATTCAGGATCGCCATCATCGGCGTCGGAAGCCGCGGCACGCTCTTCCTCAAGGCGTCCCTCGACCGGTTCAACGTCGACGTCCCGGCGCTGTGCGACTTCCGGGAGGAGGCAGCCCAACGGGGAGTCAAGATGGTGCGGGAAAAACTCGGGTACGAGCCCGACACCTACACGGACGGTCCCGACGACTACCAGCGCTTGCTCAAGCGCGACGACATCGACGCCGTCTTCATCACCACCCCCACCTGGTGGCACGGACCCATGGCCATCGCCAGCTTGCGGGCGCACAAGCACGTCTTCAGCGAGGTGCCCGCCTGCAACACCATCCAGGAGGGCTGGGACCTGGTGCGGGCGGCCCGGGAGACCGACGCCAAGTACTTCATGGCGGAAAACCTGTGCTTCACCCGCAGCAACATGATGATCCTGAACGCGGTGGAGCAGGGAGTCTTCGGAACCCTCACCTTCGCCGAATGCGGCTACATCCACGAAGCCCGGAACCTGCAGTTCGATGAGGACGGCTCGCTGAACTGGCGCGGATCGCTCAACAGCCGGACGGACCTGATCGCCAACACCTATCCGACCCATGCCCTGGGCCCCACCTCCATGTGGTTCGGAATACCCCGGGGCGACCAACTCCGGCAGTGCGTATCCATGATGACTCCGGCCCACAGCTTCCGGGAGTACGCCATCGAGCGATTCGGACCGGACAGTCCGGGAGCCACGGCGACCTGGAACGGCGACAACACCGTCAGCCTGATTCAAACCGAGAACGGAGCCGTGATCTTTCTCCGCTTCGACATCTGTTCCCCGCGGCCGCACCACATGGATTTCTATACGCTTCAGGGCACCAAGGCCTCGTACGACGACGAAGCCGGGATGTTCGTGGATGGCAGGTCGAAGGATTGGGAGCCCGCGGCGAACTACTACGACCGTTACGATCACCCCTTCTGGACCCGGCACGGGCAGGCGGCATTGCGGACCGGACATGGCGGAGGGGACTATTTCGTCGTCGAGCATTTCTACAAGTGCCTGACGGAAGACAAGGCACCGGGGATCGATGTCTATGACGCGGTCACCTGGAGTTCCCTGATCCCGCTCTCGGCCAAATCCGTCCGGGAGAACGGAGCCATGCAGAAGGTGCCGGACTATACCGAGGGCCAGTGGAAGAACCGTCGCCGGTATGATTGGAGCAAAGGCTGAAGACAGCGTTGATCCGGCGGAAAACCATGCGTTATCTCATTTTTATGACGGTTGGACTTTCCGCCAGTGTGTTTGGTTACTCCGCAGCAGACCTCTCCCAGCCCGATTACGAGGGCAAGGTCAAGGTGACCCACCGGTACGTCCCGATGCGGGACGGGGTGGAGCTGGCGCTGAGGATCACCCGGCCTGACGCCGAGGGGAAATTCCCCGCCATCATGGAATACAACCCCTACCGGCGGGTGAAGCCTCCCCTGCCGGACTACCGGGACGAGTATCCGCCCGCCGTCCCCTATCTGGCGGAGCGGGGCTACGTGGTGGTGCAATACGACGTGCGCGGCACGGGCAACTCCGGCGGATGGAGCCGGGACATCTACGCCGCCGACGAGCGGCGCGACGCCTACGAGATGGTGGAGTGGATCGCCGCCCAGCCCTGGTGCAACGGCAACGTGGGCATGCTGGGGAAGTCCTACAGCGGGGTGGTCCAGTGGCAGGTGGCGGTTCAGAACCCTCCCCACCTCAAGACCATCATCGTACGGTCGGCCAACGACAGCGTCTACACCGAGTGGACCTATCCCGGGGGCGTTCTTCGCCCCTACATGTTCGACAGCTACTCTCCGCATATGACCGCCTTCAATTTTGCGCCTCCCGATCCCGAGATCGCCGGGGTGAGATGGAGCGAGATCTGGCAGCACCGGCTGGAGAACAATCGTCCCTGGGGAATCGGCTACATCTCGCACCCGACCGAGGGACCCTACTGGCAGGATCGCTCCCTGTCCGCGGACTACAGCCGGGTCAAGTGTCCGGTCTTCGTGGTCGCGGGCTGGTCCGACGTCTATCCCACCGCGTTGCTGCGCGCCTTCGACCGCTTGGAAGTCCCCTTCAAGAAGGCCATGGTCGGCCCCTGGGGACATTGGTACGGCGAAGAAAAGCACGCCGTCCCCGGGCCCCGCGTCGACACCCGGCCGATCTACCTGAAGTGGTTCGACTACTGGCTCAAGGGCATTGACAACGGGGTGTTGGAGGAACCGCCGGTCACCGTCTACGTCCGGAAATACGCACCGCCTGCGTCCCGGATGCCGCTGGAAGAGCCGGGCTTCTGGCGTTCGGAGGCGGAGTGGCCCATCGCCCGGGCCGTTCCCACCAGGCTCTACCTCCGCGAGGACGGCCAGCTGAGCCGGGAGCCGTCTCCCGCGTCCGAGGAAGCCGCGGACAGCTACGGCTACAAGCCCACCGTCGGCGTCACCTCGGGCATGCATTGGGGGGGAGGCATCCTGCCCTGGGCCATGCCCATCGATCAGCGCCCCGACGAGGCCTACTCCCTGACCTACACCACGCCTCCCCTGGACGAGGACATGGAGGTGTCGGGCGCGCCCCGGGCCACGTTGCATGTCTCCTCCACGGCGGAAGTGGCTTATTTCCGAGTCAAGCTCATCGACGTGGCGCCCGACGGCACCTCCAAGCTGGTGCGCTACGGCGGTCTCAGCGGAACGCACCGGAACTCGCATTTCGAGCCGGAGGCGATGGTACCCGGCGAGGTCTACGAGCTGGGAGTGGACGTGAAGGAGATGTCGTACGTCTTCGCCGCCGGCCACCGGATTCGCGTGGCCGTTGCCAGCTCCGACATTCAGAACGCCTGGCCCACGGGGCAGGCGGCGGTGAACACGCTGCACCGCAGCCGCCGTTATCCATCGCATATCCTGCTGCCGGTGATTCCGGAGCAGAATCCGAAACTCCCGAAACCGGACCTGGTGGAACTCCCCACGGCCGACCCCAAGCTTCTGAAGACGCCCTTGGAGTATTCGATCACCCACGACCACGTGGGGAACACGGTGTCCGTTCGGCTCGGCCGCGAGACGAAAGGCGCCCGGGGAGAGGGATCGGAGCGGATGGTGACCCGCTCCAGATTCACCGTGTCGGAAGCGGAACCCGCAAAGGCCGTTCTGGCGGCGACGTCGGACTACGTGATCAAGCGTCCGGATTCCGAAATCAAGGTCCAGGCAAACGAGGTCACCTCCAGCGACAAGGCGGCGTTCCATCACATGGTGGAAGTCGAGGTGACCGTCAACGGGGCTCCCCATTTCCAGAAGAGCTGGTCGGTCACGGTGCCGAGAAAACTGAACTGAGGCGGGGATGGGAGAGTCGACACCGGCGCCGAGGGTCTTGGATGTTGCCAGTCGAGCCAGATTGCCGCGAGTTCCCTCCAGTGAAGCGGCGGATCACGCGCAGGCGCTCATCGCGGACGGCAAGGACGTCATCATTCTCAAAGGCGCCCCCTTCTGGCCTCCACCGGAGCACGTCGTCGAAGCGGCCACGCGCGCGGCCCGCAGCAACCAGCAGCCTCCGTCCAGCGGTTTTCCCGGACTTCGCCGCGCCATTGCCGGACGACTGGAGGACCGGGACGGGATCTCCTTCGACCCGGCGACCGGGATCCTGGTGACGGCGGGCGCCATGCACGCGCTGGACGTGGTCTTCACCACGCTGCTGGACCCGGGAGACGAGGTGGTCATCTTCAGTCCCAGCTTCTTCTTCTTCGGCTTGGTCGAGTTGGCGGGCGCGGTCCCTGTTTACGCCAGAACCCGGGAGGAGGACGACTGGCAGTGGACTCCGGAAGCGCTGGAGGCCGTGATCACGCCCCGGACCAAGGCCATCGTGGTGAGCTCTCCGGCCAACCCCACCGGGTTCGTAGCCAGTGAATCGGACCTGCGGGCCATCGTGGAAGTCGCGGCCCGCCACGATCTCTACGTGGTGTCGGACGAGTGCTACGACAACATGCTCTACGACGGCGCGCGGCACGTCCGCTTCGCCTCGGTGGCGGAAAACCGGGACCGGATCGTCACCATCTGCAGCTTCACCAAGACCTTCGCCCTGCAGCCCTGGCGGCTCGGATTCATCGCCGCGTCCCCGCGCCTGATCCGCTACATGAGAAAGATCCTGGAGTGGGGCGTCCTCAAGTGCGGGCACGTGGCCCAGCGCGCCGGCCAGGCCGCCATCGAGGGGCCCCAGGGATGGATCGACGAGATTTCCGGGAGATACCAGCGGAGCCGCGACCTGATGCTGGCCGGACTGGAGCCGGCCACCGGCCTCTCCTGCGTGGTTCCCAGGGGCGCCCCCTTCCTGTTCGTCAACACCAGCCGACTGGAACTGACGGGAGCGGAGTTCGCTCGAAGGCTCCTCTTTGACTGGTACGTCCTGGCGGAACCGGGCGACCTCTTCGGCTCCGAAAATCATATCCGCCTGCTGTTCGGCGGGACCGACGAGGAGGTGACCGGAGCCGCCCGCCGGATCTGCGCGGCAGCCGCGAAAACGGTAGACGAAGGACCTGGAGAGCCTGTCGACGGGTGGTAGAATGAGGCCGTGGATATGGAGAGATTCCCCGGAGTCGAGATCGTTTGCGAGGGAATTGAGGACCTCCGGCGAGGAGCGACGACGGTGCCTGCCCTGTTGGTCTCAATAGGCGCACCGCGATTGCGCCAAATTGGGCTTCCGGTTCCCAAACATGTCATCCGTTCTCCGGAAATCAAACTCTATCTGCGGCTCGCCGAATCCGACCCTAACGGCGCCCATTCCAAATACAACGCGCTGATCCGGCGGCTTGTCAGCTTCGAGCGGGCGGCTGAATGCGCAAGCTAGCAGATCTGGATCGAATCCAGCGTTTCATGCGTGCGGTCGGCAGAGCAGCACGGGTCGAGACCCGGCTTTACTTCACAGGCGGGGCGACCGCGGTTCTGCTGGGCTGGCGGTCAACCACGATCGACGTCGATATCCGGTTTATTCCCGAAACCGATCCGGTTTTCAGGGCGGTTCCGCGGCTGAAGGAGGATCTGAAGATCAACGTGGAGTTGGCGTCACCGGCTGATTTCATCCCCGAGCTTCCCGGGTGGCGAGAACGAAGTCTGTTCGCTGCTCGTGAGGGGAAGGTGTCCTTCTATCACTACGATCCGTACTCTCAAGCACTCGCGAAGATAGAGCGCCGCCATTCCCAGGATCTGGCGGACGTGGAAGCGCTGGGTCGAGGCGGGTGGATCGAGCCGGAGACTATGACGCGTCTTTTTACCGCTATCGAGTCCAAGCTGAATCGGTATCCGGCCATCGATCCGAAATCGTTTCGGCAGGCGGTGGTGCAAGTGGCCGATTCCTTGAAACAAGGAGGTCGCGAGACTGGAACTGGCCGTTAGGAGAAGAGTCGCATGCGTTCCGCCGAACCCGACAGGGTGACCTCATGAAGCGAATCCTGGTCACAGGTGCGGCCGGTCAGATCGGCCAGGACCTGGTGCCCTCGTTGAGGGAGCGTTACGGGAGCGACACGGTCGTGGCTGCCGGCCACAAGACGCCGCTTTCCGATGCAACCATCAGCGGCGGTCCCACTACCGTGGTCGACGTGACCGACTACGGCCAGATCGTAGACACGATCCGGAACTACGGGATCGGCACCATCCATCACCTGAGCACGATTCTTTCCGCGCTGGCGGAGCAGGAACGCCAGCTTGGGCATGAGGTCAACATCAACGGCCTCTACAATGTTCTGGAGGCCGCCCACGCCTGCGGGGTGGAGCGGGTCGTCGCTCCCAGCTCCATCGCCGCCTTCGGACCGGAGACCCCCCGCGATCCCACCCCCAACGACACCATCCAGAAACCGAACACCCTCTATGGAATCGCCAAGGTGTTCGGAGAACTGCTGGGAAACTACTACTCGACGAAGGTGGGCCTGGACGTTCGCGGACTGCGCCTGCCTGGGATCGTCAGTTGCATGGACCAGGAACCGACCGCCGGCACCACGGACTACGCCGTCCTGATCTTCTTCGGGGCCATACGGGAGATGCGGTACACCTGCTTCCTGAAACCCGAGACGCGCCTGCCCATGATGTATATGCCGGATGCCATCAAGGCCATCATCGACCTGGCGGAAGCCGATTTCGCAAAGCTTCAGCACCACGCGGATTTCAACGTCGCCGCCATGAGCTTCACTCCCGCGGAGCTGGCCGGCGCCATTCGGAAGAGAATCCCCGAGTTCCAGATCGACTATGAGATTGATCCGCTCCGCCAGGCCATCGCCGACTCCTGGCCCCGGTCGCTGGACGACAGTGCCGCCCGGCGGGAATGGGGGTGGGCGCCTAGGTACGACATGGACGGCATGGTCGACGACATGCTCGACAAGATGAGGAAGAAGCTGCAGAAGCCGGGCGAGATTCCCCACACGTGACGACTCAACGTTGCGCCCACGGCCAACTCGTTCGGAAAATGGTTCCGCCGGCGTGGCGGCGGGCACTCCATTCCCTTCTGGGAACCACGTTGCTGATCGCCGGATGCACCCGGACCGGCCCGCCATTCAGCCCGCAACAAGCGCTTGAGACTTTCGTGTTGGAAGAGGGCTTCCGGATCGAAGTCTTTGCCGCCGAGCCCCTGATTCAAGATCCGGTCGCCATGGAGATCGACGAGCAGGGCCGCGTCTACGTGGTGGAGATGATCGGCTACCCGTTGGATACGGGACGGAACGGGCAGGTCAAGTTGCTGGAGGACAACGACGGCGACGGATGGCCCGACCGCAGCACGGTCTTTGCTGACGGGCTGATGCTGCCGACGGGGGTCCTGCGCTGGAAGAAGGGTGTGCTCGTCACCGACGCACCCGATGTCTGGTACCTGGAGGACACCGACGGAGACAACCGGGCCGACGTCAAGACCGCCGTGCTGACCGGTTTCGCCCTCAGCAATCCCCAGCACACGGTCAGCAACCCGCGCTACGGGCTGGACAACTGGATCTACCTGGCACACGAGCCCCCCATCCGGAACGTCATCTTCCAGGAGAAGTTCGGCGACGAGGGATCCAAGATCCGGTTCGCCGGCCGGGAAAACGGCGTTCGACTGGAGAACCGAATCGGCAATCTCCGTTTCCGGCCCCGTACGCACCAGCTGGAGCCTGTTTCCGGAAGCAGCGGGTTCGGCTTGAGTTTCGACCGCTGGGGACGGCTGCTGACTCTGAACAGTGTCCGGCACATTCGCCAGGAGGTTCTCGCTACGCCCTATCTGAGCCGGAGCCCCGCGCTGAGCGCCGCCACGACCTCCAAAAATATCTCCGATCATCCGTCCCGCGTCTATCCGGTCACGCTGAACCCGAAGCACCGGATCCTGACCGATATCGGGAACTTCACATCGTCCTGCGGAATCGCTGCCTACGCGGGCGGCCTCTTTCCCCCTCCTTACGATCAGGCCTCCTTCGTGGCCGAACCGGCTCACAACCTGGTTCACTGCGATCTCCTCAAGGAGGATGGAGTCACGCTGCGAGCCAGCCGGATCCACGACGAAAGGGAGTTCCTGGCCTCCACGGACCATTGGTTCCGTCCGGTCTTCGTCTACGTGGGACCGGACGGAGCTCTTTACGTCGTTGACTACTACCGTCGAGTCATCGAGCACCCGGAATGGATGTCGGACGAGTATCACGATCCCGGACGGGGGCCGGAGGCTCTCTACGAGGGCGCACGGCACGGCCGGATCTACCGGATCACTCCGGAATCGGAGAACCCGGCGCCTTGGAATCCGAGCCTGGCGTTGGGCCCCGCTTCGGACCTGGAACTGGTGGAGGCATTGGACCATCCCAACGGATGGTGGAGGAATCACGCGCAGCGATTGCTGGTGGACCGCCGGAGTCGGGAGGCTGTCGAACCTCTACGGGAGATGTCCGGTTCGAGTCCCAGTCCCGACACGCGGCTGCACGCCCTCTGGACGCTCGAGGGCCTGGGAGCGTTGAGAACCTCCGACATCCAGGCCGCTCTCGAAGACCCGGAGCCCGGAATCCGGGAAAATGCGATCCGTCTCGCCGAGTCGAGATTGGATCAGGCGCCCGTTCTGGCGCAGGACCTGTTGGCGATGACCGGCGACGCCCATCCGGCGGTGCGCTTCCAGCTGCTCTGCACGCTGGGATGGCTGGATTCCCCTTCCGCCCGCCGGGCCCGCTGCCAGTTGCTGCTGCGGGACATGGAGGACCCCTGGGTGCAGCTCGCGGCGCTGAGCGCGTCCGCACCCCGCCCGCTCGAGCTGCTGGAACTGGCCGTGTCCGATTTCTCCGAATCGGCGTCGAAACAGAGGGTCGAGTTTTTTCGGCAGATCGGGACGCTCGTCGGCGCGGCGGGCGATGCTTCGGCGATACGGCGGCTCTTCGAAAGGGTCTCCAGGAGGGGCAAGCCGGCTTCGGACTGGTGGCGCGCCGCCGGCCTGGAGGGGCTGGCTCGGGGGATGCGGCGGGAATCGGGCGACGAACGTACACAAGGCATTTCGACCGGCCGCCTGCTGGAGCTGGCCGAGTCGTCCTCGCCGTTGCTGCGCGGCGCGGCGCTCCAGTTGTTGGATCTGGCGCCGAAACCGCTGAGCCGGGTCGGGAAATCCCTCCCGGATCGAGTCCTGTCCAGGATCGGGGACCGGACCTTGGCCCCGGCTCTGAGGGCCGATTCGGTGCGTCTCCTGGCGCTCCTGGACGGGAAGTCCAGGTTCGACCTGTTGGCCGGTCTCCTGGACCCCCGGGAACCGGAGGAGGTCCAGGTCGCGGCGGTCCGCGCATTGGCGCAGGCGGAAGGTGACGATGCGGGGAGACTGCTGATTTCCAAGTGGAGGGAAATGACGGCCGACGTGCGCCTGGGAGCCGCCGCGACGCTGCTTTCCAAACCGGAGACCGTCGAGCTCCTGCTGAAGTCCATCGAAAACGAGGACGTGCCCTTCTGGACCATCAGCCAGAGGCACAAGTCCCGACTGGTGATGCACACGGACCCGTCGGTCCGGGCTCGGGTCCATGACGTGATGCGCAAGCTGGAAGGACGGCGGCTCGCCGCGCTGGAACAATACCGGGCCGCGCTGGGTGTCGCGGGGGACCGGGCTCGGGGCGCCTCGGTCTTCGAGGAGAACTGCGGGAAGTGCCACGAGATCGAGGGTGGCGACGCCGGCTTCGGACCCGATCTGGGGGCCGTGCGGCATCGATCACGGCCGGAGTTGTTGGCGGACATCATGCTGCCGAGCCGGGCGATTGCGGACAACTATCAACTGTACGTGGTGGAGTTGAACAACGGGGTGCTTCAGGAAGGAGTGATCGCCTCCCGGACTCCGGTTTCGGTGACCCTTCGCCGGGAGGACGGTTCGGAGACCTCGATTCCCCGGGAGAACATCCGAGCCCTGTTCGTCTCCAGTGTGTCCGGCATGCCGGAGGGGCTGGAGGAGGAGATCAGCGTGACGGAAATGGCCGACCTGTTGAGCTTTCTCACGAGTCCGGCAGGAGATTGAACGCCAGGAGGCGACTTTGCTGTGCCCCTCTTTTTGTTCCTGCGTTTTCCCCGAGTCGGCGCCTGAACGACAACGCCCCAAGTCCCTGGAATGGGACATTCTTGTCCTTTCACTCCCCCGGAATCACTGGTTGGACAACCGCTGCTTGTCCCCGTGACACGAAGGCCGTGTTACGCTAACTGCGTGTCATGAAGAACGTCACTGTGACCATGCCTGAGGAGTTGGCCCGCTGGGTGCGGGTCCGCGCTGCCGAGGAGGGCCGCAGCGTCTCCCGGTGGCTCGCGGAGTTGCTGGACGGGATGCGGCGCCATGAGGACGACTATGAAATCGCCATGGAGCGTTTTCTGGCGAGACAGCCTCGAAAGCTAATCTGGATCGACGATCGTAAGCCGACTCGCGAGGACCTCCATGACCGAGCCGGTATTCGTTGACACCAACGTCCTCGTCTACCGGCATGACAGCTCGGATCGGGGGAAACAGTCTCGTGCCGACCAGTGGATGCGGTTGATTGTCCAACGTCGATCGGCTCGGACCAGTTTCCAGGTCTTGCAAGAGTTTTACGTGACCCTCACCCGTAAGCTGAAGCCGGGGTTCGATGTGGGTGAAGCTCAAGAGATCGTGCGGGACCTTTCCGTGTGGCGGCCGGTGGCCATCGACTTCGCCGTCATGGACCGATCCTGGCTTCTCCAACAGCGCTATTCCCTTTCGTAGTGGGATTCCCTCATCGTTGCGGCTGCACACGTTTGCGAGTGTCCTGTCCTGCTCACCGAAGATCTTCAGCACGATCAGTTCTTCGGTGAAGTCCGAACGATCAATCCGTTCTCGTCGCCGGGACTCTCGCCTCGAGAGATATTGGATGAGTGAGACCTTAGCGCGCCGTTCGACGGCTACGCCGGGACAGTCTTATCTCCCACCCGCTGGCAGGGGGACTTTCCTGTCCCACCAATTTGTGCCCTGACATCCCCCGTCGGCGCGTGAAACACGACGTTCCAAGACGGCGCGTGAAACACGCCGCTCCCTCGATTGACCGAAGACCCCCCAGGGGTTAGTCTCTGGCGTACGTTTTATCCGGCTCTTGGCGGACATTTCGCAGGGGAGGAGCGATTGAGTTCCCGGTCGACTTCCCGAACAACGTCGAGAATTCATCTGACACGCCATATTCTTCTCCCGGGACTCCTGGCATTCGTGTCGACTTCGACCCTGCCGGGCGGATCTCACAGTTGGCAGGACCGCCTGTCCCAGCCCGACCACGAGGTGGCGGTCCGGATCGACGTCCGGGTTCCCATGCGGGACGGCGTCGAGCTGTCGGCGGACGTCTACCTTCCCGCCGGGGAGGGGAAATGGCCGGTCATCCTGGAACGGACGCCCTACGACAACAGCAGAAGCTTCTACGTGAACCGGGCGCGGTACTTCGCCCGCCGGGGCTATGCGTACGTGGTTCAGGACTGCCGCGGGCGGAACGACTCCGACGGCAAGTGGTACGCCTGGTCCCACGAGATCAACGACGGGAGGGATACGCTCGACTGGTGCGGGACGCAATCCTGGTCGGACGGCAACGTCGGCATGAACGGGATGTCCTACATGGGGCTGGTCCAATGGATGGCGGCCCCCACCGGATCTCCCTACCTGAAGACCATCATCCCCCAGATGGCTCCGGCGGACTTCTACCTCTACGGGATGAACTACACGGGAGGCGCCTTTCAACTGCACATCAACCTGCCCTGGGCCATGGCCAACAGCTCCCGGACCCGGCAGCCGCTCAGCTTCTACGACTGGGACAAACTCTTCCGCCACGTGCCGATCCTGACCGCGGACGAGGAGGCCACCGGCCGGGCCATCGATTTTTACCGGGACTGGGTGCGCCACTCGAGTTGGGACGGCTTCTGGCAGAAGATCGGCAACTACGGCAAGTTCGGCAGGATGGACCTGCCCATCCTGCAGATCGCCGGCTGGTGGGACATCCACGGCGTGTCCCTCTTCGCCAACTACGAAGGCATCCGGACCGAAGGAACCGAGCGGGCGAAGCGGCTCCAAAAGGTTCTCATGGGACCCTGGGTCCACACCGAGAAGCCGGAGCAGAAGACCGGCATCATCGACTTCGGCGAAGATTCGGTCGTGGACCTCTACGAGCTCTGGCTGGGGTGGATGGACCGCTGGCTCAAGGGGATCGGAAACGGCATCGAGGGCCTGCCGCCGCTGCAGCTCTTCATCATGGGCAGGAACGAGTGGAGGGAGGCGGAAGAGTGGCCATTGCCCCAGACCCGCTGGACACCCTACTACCTCCACAGCGAGGGCCGCGCCAACACCTTGTTCGGGGACGGAACACTTGACGTCCGGAAACCGGACGGCGAGCAGCCTGCGGACTCCTACGTCTACAATCCTGACGACCCGGTCCCCCTGGTGACCGGGATCCGGGACGGGTCCCATCCGCCCGCCGATCACCGCTCCATCGAGCGGCGGGACGATGTGCTGGTCTATACGAGTCAGCCGACGGAGAAGGAACTGGAAGTCACGGGGCCGGTGAACGCCAGGATTTACGCCAGCAGCTCCGCGTTGGACACGGATTGGACCGTCCGGCTGCTGGACGTCTTTCCCGACGGACGGTCGGTCAACCTGTGTGAGGGGATCCTGCGCGCCCGCTTCCGGGAATCGTTCGAAAAGCCGGTCCTGATGACACCGGGCACGGTTTACGAGTTCAATGTCAAGATGGGGGTGACGGGCCACGCCTTCCTGCCGGGCCACCGCATCCGCATCCAGGTCTCCAGCAGCAACTTCCCCCGTTTCGACCGCAACCTCAACAACGGCGGGGCCCCCGGTATCGATCCGGAGATCGTGGTGGCCACCCAGAGGGTCTACCACGACCCACGCCATCCGTCCCATGTCCTGTTGCCGGTCATCCCCCCCGGGGGGGCGGAATGATCCGCAACGAAGGAGTTTCTCTCGCCTCCGAATCACCGGCCCGTCAGCGGGCTCGCCCCGTGTCCGCGGCTTGAAGACAGGGTCCATCCATGGCACCGACACCACCCGGCGACCGAAAATTCGACCCCATCCTCTTCGAGGTGATTCGAAACGCGCTGGTGGAGGCCACCGAGGAGATGTCGGTCTCCATTCAGCGCAGCGCCTTCTCCACCAACGTCAAGACCCGGCTCGACTATTCCTGCGCCTTCGTGGACTCGCAGGGCCGGATGGTGGCCCAGGCCTTCTGCCAACCGGCGCACCTGGTCACCATCGGCCGCCTGGTCCCGCGCGCAATCCGCGAATACGGCGCCGGGAACCTGGAGCCGGGCGACATGCTGGTGGTCAACGACCCACACCGGCAGGCGAGCCACCTAAACGACATATTCCTCATCGCCCCGTTTTTTCACCGGGGGGAGCTGGTGGGCTACCTGAGCAACTGCTGCCACCACGTGGACGTGGGCGGCGGAGCTCCCGCCAGCATCGGAGCCTTTCGGGAGATTTACCAGGAGGGAATCATCCTCCCCGTGGTGAAACTGGTCTCCCGGGGAGAGGTTCATCCGGGCCTCTGGAAGATGATCCTGGCCAACGTGAGGGCCGCCAAGGAAGTGGCCGGCGACCTCCGGGCCCAGATCGCCGCCAACAACATGGGAATGCGGCGGTTGACGGCACTGCTGGACCGGTACGGGAAGGAGACCCTCGACTTCTACGTCGAACGGCTTCTGGAATACACGGCGCGGCGAATCGAAGGGGAACTGGAAAACCTGCCCCAGGGCACGTACCAGGCGGAAGGGTGGCTGGATGACGACGGAATCACGGACCGTCCCGTCCACCTGAGGGCCAAGGTCACACTGAAGGACCGGAGGATCGTCTTCGACTTCACGGGAGCGGACCCGCAGCGGCCGGCTCCCATGAACAGCAACCTCACCCAGACCTTTACCGCCTGCGTCTACGTCCTGAAGTGCCTGGTGGATCCGGACATCCCCGTCAACGAGGGCTTCTACCAGCCCATCGAGGTGATCGCTCCCAAGGGATCGGCCCTGAACGCCCGCCACCCGGGCGCCATCGTGGGTGGATGGGAGGTCTCCATGCGCCTGTGCGAGGTCCTCTTCAAGGCCCTGTCGGCAGCGGTTCCGGACCGGGTCCCGGCCGGAACCAAGGGGATGATCTGCCATGTGGGTTTCGGCGGAGAGGATCCCCGGACCGGGGACTACTACACGTTTCTCGAGACTTTGGCCGGCGGTTACGGCGGCCGGAACCGTTCCGACGGACCCGACGCCGTCCAGACCCACATCCAGAACACTCAGAATGCGCCCATCGAAGAGACGGAGCTCAACTATCCGGTGCGCATCACCCGTTACAACCTGATCCCGGATTCGGAGGGCGCCGGACGCTTCCGCGGCGGCCTGGGGCTCTGCCGGGAATACGTCTTTCCGGAGCATGAACCCGTTTTCACGACCCTGGCGGACCGGGCCAAGTTCCCCCCGTGGGGCCTGTTTCAGGGCAGGGACGGGCAGCCGGCCCGCTACCTTTCCATCTCCGGTGGAGACCCGCGGAAGCTGCCCTCCAAGGGAACGGCGACCGTGGGACCGGGCGAGCACGTCCGGGTCGAGACCTGCGGAGGCGGGGGATACGGGCCGCCCTGGGAGCGGGACCCGGAGTTGGTGATGCGCGACGTGCGCCAGGAGAAGATCAGTCCGGACCGGGCCCGCCACGCCTACGGAGTTTCGGTCGATACGGATCGCTGGACCGTCGACCCGGCGGAGACCAGGCGGCTGCGCCGGCGGTTGAAGGAAAGAGGAAGCCGCGAATGAAGACCCGATTTCGAGTGGGGGTCGACGTGGGAGGCACCTTCACCGATGCGGTCCTGATCTCGGAAGAGACCGGAGAAACCCGGACCGCCAAGGTTCCTTCGACTCCTGGCGACCCCGCCGTCGGTTTCGTGAACGCCGTGGACCGGATCCTGAAGGACGGATTGGAACCCGGGCAGGTCTCCTACCTGGTGCACGGCACCACGGTCGCCACCAATTCCCTGATCGAGGGGAAGACCCCCCGCACGGCCTTCATCACCACGCTGGGCTTCCGCGACATGCTGGAGATCGGACGCCAGGTCCGGCCCTCCCTCTACGACATCCATTTCGAAAAGGCGCGTCCGCTGGTTCCCCGCGACCTCTGCTTCGAGGTCCCCGAACGGCTGGACGCCGAGGGAAACGTGTTGTCGGCTCTGGACGAAGACCGGGTGCACGAGATCGCCGCCCGGCTCGCAAGTGAGGGCGTGGTCTCCGTGGCCGTCTGCCTCCTGCACTCGTACCTGAATCCGGCGCACGAGCTGCGGGTCGGCGAAATCCTGCAGAAACGGAACCCGGACCTCGTCCTCTCCCTCTCTTCCGCCGTCTGTCCCGAGTTCCGCGAGTATTTCCGCGCCAGCACCACCGTCATCAACGCCTGCGTCCGGCCGGTGATCACCAACTACCTGCAGGGGATCGAGCGCCGGCTGAGGGGAAAGGGGGTGTCCGGCGAGCTGCTGGTCATGCAGTCCAGCGGCGGCGTCCTGACCTTCGCAACGGGGGCCGAGAAACCCGCCTACATGGTGGAGTCGGGGCCGGCCGCCGGCGTGATCGTCTCCAACCACATCGCCGGCGGCCTGGACTACAAGGACATCATCTCCTTCGACATGGGCGGGACCACGGCCAAGGTGGGACTGATTCTGGACGGACGCCCCAAGGTAACCAAGGAGTACGAAGTGGGTGCTCAGGCCTTGCCCGGGGTCGGCCAGTCCCGCGGCAGCGGATACCCGATCCGGACCCCGGTCATCGATCTCGTGGAGATCGGCGCGGGAGGGGGAAGCATCGCCTGGGTGGATACGGGAGGAATTCTGCGGGTGGGGCCCCGGAGCGCGGGAGCCGACCCGGGCCCCATCTGCTATGGACACGGCGGGACGGAACCCACCATCACGGACGCCAACCTGGTACTCGGCCGGCTCAATCCCCAGTTCTTTCTGGGCGGAGAGATGGACCTGGACGTGGACGCCGCCGGCGAAGGGATCCTTGGCCGATGCGCCGGGCGCCTGGGGATGGAAGCGGTGGAGTGCGCCAACGGGATCGTGGAGATCGCCAATGCCGAGATGACCAACGCGCTGCGGATCATCACGGTGCGGCGCGGCTACGATCCCAGGGACCTGGTGATGGTGGCCTTCGGCGGGGCCGGCCCACTGCACGCGAATCGCCTGTGCGCCGAAATGCAGATCCCGCTGCTCATCGTGCCTCCGAGTCCCGGGACGGCCTCCGCGCTGGGCCTGCTGGTCACGGATCTCAAGCACGAGTTTTCCCAGACCCGGATCATGCCCAGGGACCGGGCGGACTTCGACGAGATCAATCGCATCTTCTCCGCCATGGAAGAGCAGGGGAGGGAGGTCCTGAGACGGGAGCGGTTGGCGGAAGGTGACATCAGTTTTCAGCGGCAGATCGAAATGCGCTACGCGGGGCAGTCCTACGAGCTGCCCATCGAATGCCCGGGGAGCCGGGTGGCCGCCGCCGAATTGGAGGAGGTGGTGGAGAGGTTCCACGTCGAGCACGACCGGGCCTACGGTCACGGCTACCCGGACCAGCCCATCGAGTTGGTGAATTTTCGCCTGACCGCGCTGGGGGCCATTCAGAAGCCGCGACTCCGGCAGATACCGCCTGCAGACGGCTCCCAAGCGTCCGCCGTGGCCGAGAGGCCGGTCTACTTCGGGTCGCAGGGGGAATTCGTGCCGACGTCCATCTACCATCGGGCCCGGCTGAAGGCGGGCCATCGGATCGAGGGGCCCGCCATCGTCGAGGAGATCGATTCCACGACTCTGGTCCAGCCCGGCTTTCAGGTGGAAGTGGATCGTTACGGGAATCTGTTGATCTCGCCACTGGCCTGAAACGATGCCGCCCATCCCTGCGAACCCGCCCTCGACTGCACCATTCGCCCGGGAGAGAAAACTCCCATGCCCATAGGGATTCCGGGTGTTCTCGTCTTGGTTCTGTCCAGCGCTTTTCAGGGCGCGACGCCCTCGTTTCAGGGCGAACCCACGTGCGGCGGCAAGCCCGAGGGCATGGCTTGCTGGCGGGAGTTGTCCAACCGGCCGGGATGCCACGTCTGGACTTCCAACCACGAGCCGGACGCCTCTGTGACTTGGACGGCCGAGTGTTCGAAGGGAGTGGCACAGGGGACGGGAACCCTGAAGTGGGCCTGGGACGAAGACCAGGAAACCGTCGAAACCACCGGCCGCCTCCGCAACGGAAAGCGGCACGGGCGCTGGGTCATGCACTGGGCGGACGGGGGGGTCTCGGAAGGCACGTTTGCGAAGGGTCAGCGGCACGGACGTTGGGCGGAGCGTTGGACGAACGGGACCTTCGGCGAAGGCCGGTACGTGAAAGGCCGGCGTCAGGGCAGGTGGGTCATTCGCGACGGATACGGGACCACCCACGAAGGCTCTTATCGGGACGGGAAGCAGCACGGAAAGTGGGTCGCGCGCAGAGACGGGCGCGTGGTCGGGGAAGCGCGCTTCGTAGATGGAAAGGGTCAATGGGTCGACAAATAGGGGCTTCCGGCGACGGAACGTCTCCTGGATTGGTACGAATGGAGAGCTGAGAAATGTCATTCCGATTGTCCCGCCGGGAGGTCCTGTCCGTTTCTGCAACCGGTTTGGCGGCCGCCGGCTTCGCCCGCGCGAACAAGGGGAAGCCGGCCGCTGCTTCCATTCCACCGGTCGAGGCCGTGATAACGGGCGGCGAGCCCCCGGTGGATTTCGAGAAGTACCGGAAGATCATCGTCTCTCCCGACGTCAATCCGCCGGAGCCCTTCCACGGGTTCGGCGGCTACTGCGGATGGCCGACGGTGTGCCGGCTGCAGAACGGCGACCTGTTCGTGACCTTCTCGGCCGGCTATTGGCACGCTTCCTGGCCCACCCCCTGGGACGTGCCTGCCGAGGACAGGAAGCGCTTTACCAGGGGAACTCTTGAATGGCTCGCGGATTGGGATGCGCCCGAGGGCGGGAGGATGATGTGGATCCGCAGCCGGGACCAGGGGAAGACCTGGAGCCGGCCCCGCTCGTTTCCGGCGGTGCGTGGCGCCTACCACGTCGGTGACGTTGTGCAATTGAGTGACGGGTCCATGTTCGCCGGAATCCGCCTGAAACCCCATTGGGGCTATTTCAACCGGATGCCCACGACTGCCGTCGAGTACGCCCGAATTGCGGTCAACCGGCAATCCAAGATCCTCATCTTCAGAAGCGACAACTATGGACACACCTGGACGGAGGTGACCCGTTTCGTCGGGCTCGCCGATACGGACGCTCCCTACAGCATGTTCGAGGGCAAGGACGGCTCGTTGCGCCTCTTCGCCTCCGCGGCGCCCATTCCCGGAGGAAAGGGATGGCCCAGCGAATACCCGCGTTGGCTCATGCTCCTCATGAGCTCCGGGGACAAGGGCCGCACCTGGTCGACCCTGTCGGTGATCGGCAGCAACGACTACGACATGGACGAAGGCACGGCCGCCTACCTGCCGGACGGCAGCCTGGGATTCCCCTGCCGTCCCACCTCGGCCTGGTTTCAGTCCTACGACGACGGAAAGACCTGGTCCCCGCCGCGCCTGCTCCTGACCGATCCCATCATCGAGGATCCCAACTTCGGAAGCGAGTTTCTCGGCCCCAAGTTGTTGCGGCGGGGGGACGTGGTGACGACGCCCGACGGAGTCACCGCCGTCGTCTTCGGGGGCCGCCACAGGCTCGAGGGCGACGATCCCAAGGTGCCGAACAACGGAGAAGTGATCTACAGCCGGGACAATGGCAAGACCTGGGTGAAGCCGGCGCCGGGACGCGGCTTCAAGTGCGATCCCAAGTCGTACTACCCCAGCGCCTGCGTTCTGGAGGACGGCTCCATCTTCATGGTCGGCCAGCGGGAAGGCTTCAAGAACCGATTCGGTCCCCATGGGGCCGAGGTGACGTCGGTCCGTTTTCGCATCAAGAAACCCGGCGAAGGGGAAGGGGTCGAGCTCCTGCCCATCGGCGGGCCGTCTTGATCCGGGGCGGGCCGGTCTTTTCCGGTAGCCGGCAAGTACGGTCTTTCCGGACACGTCGCGTGGTCCGGCCCGGTCAAACGGGCCGAAATACGACACGACGTCGCATCAGACCCGATTCCTCCGGGTCAACTCGATCCCCAAGTCCCGTCGAATGTAGATTTCGACGAACTCACGCAACCACACGTCGTTCGCAAGCGTGAACCGCTCGATCAGTCTCTGCTCGGGTCTGTCCGTGAGGTAAACGATTCGCCACCGGTTGAGAGGCCGGAATTCACCACCGTCGACCGAGTGCTCAACGTGAAAGAGAGGCTGTCCTTCGCCGGCGCGAAGCAAGTTCCCGTCCCTGTCGAGGAGTTCGGCTGCTCCTATGAAAGTGGCGATTTGCCTTTCCGGGTTGAGGAAGACCTGTTCCAGGACCAGCCCGCGCTCCGACGGCTTGAGCCAGAGGCGCTGCCGCGAGCATCGCACGAAGGATTCGGTTCCGCCGGGCGCCGCGTGCCGCCGCCAAACGCGGGAGCTGCCCTCCGATACGACGGAAGGAATGTAGAGATCGGGCCGGAACGCCTTCTTCACCTCCATGTCCCACAACATGGTGCGGGTGAACCTGAGCGGCTCGTTGGTGCGGTAGTAGCGGGCGAGCACCAGGTTGACGTCGACCGGGGCCAGATCGATTCGGGTGTAGATCGGGTCGGTCCAGGCCCGCTCAAACTCCGCTTCATGATCCAGGCGATTCACCGGCTTGGGCGCCTCCTCCCGGGCGGCGGCGCCTTTCTCTTCGCCGGTTTCTCCGGGGTGCATCCCTCGCATCTCACGACATGCTCTCGCGGCTCTTGTCCGGACTGGCCGGATCTTCCCGGCGCCGGCAGAAACGGATGCCGTCACCGGACTCAGGTCAGCCCGGGCCGCGCGCGGCGCCCCAACCTGCTGCGGTCCATTAC
This sequence comes from Acidobacteriota bacterium, assembly GCA_965116695.1. Taxonomy (GTDB): domain Bacteria; phylum Acidobacteriota; class UBA6911; order RPQK01; family JAJDTT01; genus JAJDTT01. The sequence continues at coordinate 2,303,792 of OZ220706.1, read as the reverse complement.
CCCACAGCAAATGCTTGCATCGCCGGTACCAGGATCATGCTCAGCGCGATCACGACGATCGATGTCAGGACGGTGGCGACGATGCCGACTCTGAACATCGTCCCGAATCCAACGGCGCCGAACGCGAAGGTTGCGGCCGCGGCCGGACTGGACCAGGGAAATGCCACCGCCTGGGCCGTACCCGCGATGATCCGGGCCAGAATCGTGGGGTTGTAGCCGAGTGCGTCCGCAATCGGAAAGAGAATCGTGGAAACCATGATCGACGTTGCCGCTCCGCTGGCCAACTGCGTCAGCAGTGGCGTGGCCAGGCCCGCGACCCAGGGCAAGGCCCCCGCGGTGACGTTGCCCGTCAGCCGGCCGGCGAGCCAATCGATGGCGCCCAGAGTGGCCAGTACGTCCGCCAGCGCCATCCCGCCGAGCACCAGGAACAATACATTCCATCCGACGCCTTGCTGAAAGTCCCTGGTTTCCAGGGTCATCTCACCGCGCTTCGCGTCCACCGGCAGCAGGAAGAGCAGCACCATGGCCACCGGAGGCACGTACCAGATCTCGAGAAACCCGATCTCGGCGATCGTCGGCAGGGTCCATAGCGCCAGCATCAGAATCAGCACGAACAGGACGTTCCTTTCGCCCCGGCTCATGGGGCCCAGTTGCTCGCGTTCCTTGAGAAAGCGGGCGTGGGCATTGGGAATGGCCTGCACCTCCGGGGGCAACATGTACTTCAGGATCAGATAGCAGACCGGGAAGTGGGCCACCGTCAGGATGACGCCGGTCGACACCCACTGTGCGAAGCTGACGCTGTAGCCGGTCAACTGGTCCAGCAGCGAGAGGGTCAGCGCATTGAAAACGATGCCGGTCGGAGTTGCCAGCGCCCCGGCCGCGGCACCGTACAGAACGGCCAGGCTCGCCGCCGCGGACATGCGCTTCGCGCCGGGGGCCACGGACCGGGTGAGCGACAACACAATCGGCGTCATCATCACGATGACCGCCAGGTCACTGAACACCGTGGACATCACCGCCGAGACGACCAGGATTGCCAGTATCAAGCCGGTGCCGGAACGCGCCACGCCTGGAATGCAGAGCGCGGCGAGGGCGATTCTTCGCGCCAGACCGTGTTTTTGAAACGCATGGCCGAAGAGCATGACGCCGATCAGGTAGGGCAGGATGACATGCCCGTAAGTGGCGGCCACTTCGGTCAAGCGCATCTCCGCGCCGAGCGGCAGGAGCACGAACGGCAGGAAACTGGTGACCGCCCACGGCACCGGCATGGTGACCCACCAGGCCACGACCCAGGCGTATCCGCCGAGAGCGACGTGCGCCTCGGGCGCAAGACCGGTCAGGGGCAGGGCGCAGACGGCGGCGAACGCGGCTGGCCCGGCTAGTACGCGCAGCATGAATGCTCGCCGGCCGGTCAAAAGCTTAGCGATTTCCACGGACCGTCTCCGGAACCTCCACGCGGACCGTTACGATATCCGTGTCGTGGAACTGCTGGTGGTGAACGGAAGACGCGATGTGCCGCAACAACCGCAGCGAGATCTCCCGCTCCACCGGTACGTCGTCGGGCGTCTCAGCCAGCAGTCCGATCCGATTCTGAAGGTTCTCCTCTCCAGGCGCAGCAACAAACTCGAGGACGGCATCGCCGGCTTCCTTGTGCGCCTGCAGCAACAGTCGGCGCCGCTCACGCTTCTTGTGGTCCTCATCCTCCCCGATCAGCGTCAGAATCGTCTCCTCGGTGGCGGCGTCGAGGCGATGTGCCATCTTCGCTCCCCAGCCGTTGCGGGACGCGAACCTGTCGAGGAACTCCCTGAGCTTCGGCAGCACGGAAATTTCCAGCTCTCCTTCGATCCGGCTGCGGCGCGGTGCTGTTGCTTCCAGAAACAGGGTCATGAGGATCGCCACGATTCCCCCGGCGGTGATGCCGTTCCCCAGCAGGCCGCCCCCAAGCTCGGAGAGAAGCCCTGGGAACAACAGGTCGTTCTGGCAGCCGACTCCGACCCAGAAAGCGACACCGGAGATCATTCCCTTGCGATAGTCGATCCCTCCCTGCACGACTTCCATCATTCCACGCACAAAGGTCATCGCCAGCACGACGGTCAGGTAGGCGACGATGACCGGGCTGGGTATCGCCAGAATCATGGCGAGGATCTTGGGCAGCAACGCCAGTGCCATGAGCACGCCGCCGGCCGCGATTCCCACGCGGCGTGCCGCGACCCCGGTCAGCTCGATGGTCGGGGCGCTGACCGCGATGGTCTGCGTCGGCACGATCGCCGTGAGGCCGGACAGCAGCTTGCCGATGCCGTCCGCGGTCACCGCACCTTCCACCGCCCGGTAGTCCACGGCCCGCGGCCGGCGCCACGAAACGCGTTGGACGGAAATCGTACCGGTGATCGTCTGGATGGCGCCGATGAGAGACACGAACACGAAGGCGGGAAGAAGCTCCATGAACGCCGGACCGAGGTCGATCCCGATCCCCGGCCAGTGGTCCAGCGGCAGACCGATCCACGGCGCCCGGGCAACCCGTTCAAAGTCGTAGAGGCCCAACGACCCGCCAACGACCGAGCCCGCAACGACCCCGATCGCCGGAGCCCATAAGCGCAACGACGCCCCCGCCGTCAGGGAAATGCCGCTGATGACCAGAATCGTCGCAAGTGCGGTGAGCAGCGAGGCCGGCGCCGTGTGGTGCGGCACGTCGTCCAGGCGCCCGAATACCACCGGCAGCACGGTCGCCGGTACCAGCATGTTCACCGTGCCGACGATGGTTGGTGTCAGAAGCCGCCTGAACAGGGCGAGCCGCATCGAAATCACGATCGGGATGACCGACGATGCGGCGACCAGGGTGGCAAGGAGCGCCGGACCGCCCTCGTTGAGGGCGTTGACGCAGACCCCGATAAAGGCTCCGGCGGGGCCCATGAAGAGCAGGTATCCCGCTCCGACCCGGCCCAATCGTACGGCTTGCAGCACCGTACAGATGCCACTGACGGCGACCGCGCCGAACACGGCCCACGACAGGTATGCGTCGGTTCCGCCGCCGGCCCGGATGACGATCGTGGGGATAAAGATGATGCTGGTAATGCCCAGAACCACCAGTTGCAGGCCGCAGCCGAGAGATAAAACCGCAGGAGGATTCTCGTTGGGTTCGTAGCGAACGTCCGGAGCTCGTTGCTTGTGACCGTCGCGCACGAGGCCCCCTCGGTTAGGTCACGCCCAGAGATGTCCCGTATCGCCGGTGCAGTGATCCGTGTCCGGTGGAAGACCTGTCTGGTGCTCGCACTCAGCTACGGGTGTCTTCCCAATGGTTTTTGGCACCAGGCGAAGCAACCACGCTCGCTCTGTGCCAGCTTGAGTTCGGCATCGTCCGTCGGCAGCCATCCTTCGGGGCGCCCCCGAGAACCCGACGGACCGGACGGCGCTGCAACGCTGTTAGCCGGGACGTCCCGTCAACCAGTTCGGCGAATAGTACACGTGATGCCACCATATCTCCACTTCCGTCAGGATTGACGCGATTGGAGTGTTGGAAGACTCCGTGGTTGCGGCATCCGGGTGGCAATCGTAAACGGCCGCCCTCCAACGGGTGCATGGCGCTCCAGCCCTCATGTCTCGGTGGATCTCAAACAAGTCCGGGTCTGGTTGAGAAATCCGGTCTGGGCGCCATTATTCGTAAACCTGAGAATGGGCCTCGATTTTGGCCGGAATCGCTGTAATCGGAGCGTGGGTTCCGGGGTAAGGTCCTCTTCAACCCGGAAAAGCGGATTCTCACAAGTCGTCCGGCGAGCCCATCCGGTAGCCGACCTGGCGCTCGGTGAAGATGTAGGTCGGACTGGCCGCTTCGTCGCCCAGTTTGCGGCGGAGCTTCTTGACGAAGGCGCGCACCGGACGAAAATCGCCGGAATTGAGTCGGCCCCAGACTTGGCGCAACAAGGACCCGTAGGTCGTGACCCGTCCGGCATTGACGGAGAGCACCCGAAGCAGTTCGTATTCGGTCGCCGTCAACTGCAGCGGCCGGCCGGCCAGGGTCACGCGTCGTTCCGCGTAGTGGATGGCCAGGTCTCCCACCCGGAAAGGTTTGTCCGGCTCATGGCTCCGCCGCAGCGCCGCGCGGACTCTCGCGGCCAGTTCCGTCGCCGAAAAGGGTTTGACGATATAGTCGGCAGCCCCGACCTCCAAGGCCCTCGCGATGGTTTCATCCCTTCCGTAGGCAGAGATGAAGATGACCGGCAGCTCGGCCATCTCGGGATGGCGCTCCATCATTTCTATTCCATCGGTCCCGGGAAGCATCAGGTCAAGCAGCACCAGCCGCGGATTCCTGGTTCTGATCAGCTCGGGCACCTCTTGGGGGTCACCCGTCAGGAGCGGAGTGTACCCGGCCGTCGCCAGCGCGTCCCGGACGTGGTGGAGTGTGTGCGGGTCGTCGTCGACCACCAGGATCGGAGTTCGCTCCCGCTCTGCCCGAGGCGGGCGGGACGTGCCGCGGACCTGGCTGGCCGTTGCGGCGACCTCGGCCACGTCGGCCACCGGAATCGTAAAAGTGAACTTGGCGCCCATCCCCGGACCGCCGCTTTGGGCCCGGATCCGTCCCCCGTGGGCCTCCACCAGACCCTTGCAGATGGCCAGACCGAGACCGGAACCTGCGATCCCCCGATCGCCGCCTCCGACGCGAGCGTATTTCCGGAACAGGTGCGGCAGCAGCTCCGGCGGCACCCCTCGGCCCTTGTCCGATACCGAGATCGCCACGTGAACGCCGTCTCTCACGGCGGAGAGGCGGATGGGAGAAGACTCGGGAGAATTCCGGGCCGAGTTGGACAAGAGGTTGTTCAATACCTGGACGATGCGCCTGCTGTCCGCCATCACCCGGGGCAGGTCCGGGGGCAGGTCGATTTGGATAATGTGTCTGCCGCCCCCGCTCAGGAACGTCTTCCGAGCCTGATCCACCAGGGTGGCCACCGCCGTTGGTGCGAGGGTGACCGACAGGGTGCCCGTCTCGATGCGCCCCGTGTCCAGAAGGTCGCTGATCAGGCCGCGCATGTGGTCGGCCTGATCGTCGATGATGCGGAAGAATTGGAGCATCTCTGCCGGATCCAAGGCCGGCGCAGTGCCGAGCACGGTGGCGGTCGATCCCTTGATGGAGGTCAGCGGAGCCCGTAGTTCGTGGCTCACCAAGCCCAGGAATTCGACCCTCAAACGCTCCAACTCTTCCAGCGGCGCCAAGTCCTGCAGAGTGACGATTGTGGATACGACTTCGCCGTCTTCGGAACGGATCGACGTGAGGTTGACCAAGGTCGTGATGCTTCGGCCGTTGGGGACCTCGAGAACGATCTGCTCGGCACGCACGGTTTCGCCGCGGCTCAGCACCTGAGCGAGAGGGAGTTCCGAGAAGACGAACTCCCGGCCGTCGGCGAGCCGCAAGGTCATGATGTCCGGTAGCTCCTCCACGGACCGGCCCGGCATGCGCAGTCTCTCGACGAGCCGCTTCGCCTCCCGGTTCAATGACACCACTTTGCCGGTTTTGGCGTCGAAGACCACAACGCCCACCGGCGAGGTGTCGATCAGGGCTTCCAGGTCGGCCCGGGCGCGCTGCTCCTCCCGGTGCTTGCGGGCGTTGGCGATCGCCGTCGCTGCCTGTGCAGCGAACATCACGAGTATCTCCTCGTCCTCGCTCGTGAAGTCCTGTCCGCCTTCCTTCTCGCCCAGAAAGAAGTTCCCGACATAGGTTCCCCGGTAACGCATGGGCGTTCCCTGGAAGGTTTTCGACCGAATCAGGGGTGGGCGATAGCCCAGGAGCGACTCGAGGTAGCCGGGCAGGTCTCGCACTCTCAGCGCTACCGGCAGTTCCCGGAAGTGTGCGAAGAGCCGGGGACCGTCGGCCCAGTTCGCCATTTCTTGCTTTTCGTCGGAAGTGATGCCGGAAGTCACGAAATCCTGAATCTGTCCCGAGTCGTCGACGGTCACGATGACGCCATAGCGGGAACGGGTCAGGGAACGGGCGCTTTCCGCGACCTCGCGCAACACGGTGTTGACGTCGAGGCTTGCGCTGATACGCAGGCTGGCGGCGCTCAATTGGGAGATGCGTTCCCGCAACAGCAGGTTCTCATTTGTCAGCTCTTCGCGGCTCTTCATCTGTCCACCCTCGCCGCGTTGGCAGTGAGCAGGGCTCGGTTCGATGCTGCCAAGTGTGCGTCCGATGAAGGATTCGGATACGGGAAACGCCGAACGTATCCGGTTTCCATGATCGTGCCTGCAAGATTATTCACAATGAAGTCACTCCGGCGGGTCATATAATCACGCTGAAATCACATAGCAAGTCTATAATCTACCATGGCATTCATGAAATGTTTTAACTTGATGCTCATTCTGGATCGACAAGGCGGCTCCGTCACATGAAGGAGCCGCCACTGTCTCCAAACCAATTCGTCCTGCGCCGGATGAAGAGTCCATTGGAGTTGCATTTCGGAAACTCCGCCCGGTGGTTTCACAATGGCACAGGTGTACCGACTTCGGGAGGTCCCTGGAGATCCGTGTCAGTTGCCGGGTAAGTTTCTGCGTGCTGTCCCCTGGGAAGGTTCCGCACGCCGGCCTGGAGTTTCCTGATGCAACGCGAACATCCAATCGCCGCGTAACGGGCGGCATGCTTGCTCGCGGATGCCGGCGATGGCCGGCATCCGCGGCCAAGCGCCATCCGGGCTGGAAGCGTTGTTCACAGCATGTAGCAGTCTTCCTCCCATTCGTGCTACCGTCTCCGGCAATGGTCATGCGCTCCTGCGTCGCTGCCTTCCACTTACCTGTCTGAACTCAATTCGGACCGGGGCGCATCGCCTCCTCTAATCGCGGCCGCTGCCCATGCGGCCAATTTCGTCACCCTGCAATCCGGGAAGGGAGAACCCATGCCGCACTATTGCCTTGCCATGAACGAAATCCGCCGCTCGCTGATCGCCGCAGTGCTGACTCTTCCCCTGTTCGCCTGCGCCAAGCCCAGCTATATCAAGAACGCCTCCACCACCCAGTTGGAAGGATTGCTGTCCGCCCAACAGAACGTCTCCGACTACCAGCTCCGCGCGGATGAATTATTCGCTTCCGCCGCGGAGCTACGGCGAGAAGCCCGGGTGTTGAAGCGCACCGTCGAGACGGTCAAGGCCAACCAGGACCCCGATCCGCTGGAGGCTTCCGCCGCCGTCGCCGTGAGGATCGCGCAGATTCAGGCGCAGGAGGCGCGCCGGTCGGGCCCGGTGCGGAAACTGAGGCCCGGACACGAAGAGCAGATGGACACCCTCGGCAGCCTTCTTGACATGCTGTATCGGAGCCAGGCTCTGATCCACGAATACATCATGACAGACGTCGGTCCCAGCGCCGATCGGATGACCGAGATCGGCTCCGGTCTGGACCGGCTCCTGAAGCGGCAGGACGGGGGGACTCCAAAATGACCCGCGCACGGGCTCTCGTTGCCCTTTCCCTCCTCATTCTGTCCTCCGCCATGGCCCTGGCCAAGGACGCTCCCGCCGGAATCGTGCGGTTGTCCGAGAGGATTACCGGCGCGCTGGACCGCATCGAAAAGAAACTGCGGCAGGATAAACAGGCCTGGCGGGAAGCCATGGAGTTCTATTTCGGCGCCGTCGAGTCGGAACTGGCTCAAGCGCGGCTGAAGCGGAGGGAATTCCGTCATGCCGAGCTCGCCCTGCGCCTCCGGACGTCGTGGACGAAGGAGCCGTTCCGGACCGCAGTCCTCATGCGCCTTGCCGAGATCGATCTGGCGGCCGACGAAGTCTCCGCGGCCCGGTTGCGCCGGCTCCGGGAGATCGACGGTCAGCGCCGGGCCGAGCTGGACCGGCTGATCTCGCTGGTCAGCCGGCTGAGGATCGGTCAGGTGGAACTGACCCGGTACCTGTCCGACACGTCGCTGTCCAAGCGGGTCGGCGAGATCGACCTCTCCCGCGTGGCCCTGGCCGTGGCCGAGGCGCGGCGCCTCCGCCGGTCGCCTGCGGTCGACCGGGAACAGGCCGAGGCCGACATCGAGAAGGAACGGGACCGCCTGGAGGAAGCCGTGAAGGGCTTCCGGGACTTTCTTGACGTGCTGGACCGGGCGATCGAATCGGTACCGGTCAAGGAGTAGGAAATGGATTTGAACATGGGAAACCTGATGGGAATCGCCAGGGACACCCGTTCCCTGCTGCATGAGGCCGCGGGTCTGCGGGACCGGGGAGACGACGCCAGGACGGCCCGGTTGGAGAGCGCCGCGTTGGCTGCCGTCGAGCGGGTCAGGGAAGCGGTCGGCAGCGCCGGCGCCGCCGGCGCTGCCGAGAGCGGGGAGGTCAAGAGAGTCCTGCTGCAGGAGCGAAGGGTCATTGATGACCGGCTCGTCCACGACACCGAACTCGACGCGCGCGGATACTCGGATCTCCTGGAGTTGAAGGGGGACATCGACGCGAAGCTGTTCGCGCTGTCCGTCGGCGCCTTGCTCACGTGGGACCGGTTGTTCACCGCGGAGGAGCTGGACGGCCTCCGCGCCGGCGTCGACGCCGCGGCGCAGGAGGTCCGGGAGCGCAAGGAACTGGCCGGAGTGGTGAACGGCGTCTTCAAGGCGTTCTCCATCAGCCTGAAGATCGCCACCCGAATCGCCGGGCTCCCGGGCGTTGTGTGACCCCGCAGCGGAGTGCCGCGGGAGACGGAGCCGTGCGCGATTCCATGAAAACATCCTTTTGTTGCAGCTCTGGAGGACGGTATGAGTAACTCGAAAAAGTTCATGTCGGATGGGGACGGCAATCCTTCCTCGATGCGCCTGATGTCCATGTTGGCGTTGATCGTGGCGGCCGTCCTCGCGTGCGTCGAGGTGTTCGGCTGGGGGTCGGGAGGCGGAAAGACCGAGTTGGTCCTGTACTTCCTGGTCGCTGCATTCGCCCCAAAGGCCGTGCAGAAATTCGCCGAGTAGGCCCACGAGACAGGAGGGTTGACCTCCGCTCCAAGGAACCATAGTCTGACTTCCACAAACTGGCGGGCGGCGTTACTTCGCTCCGTCATCCTTCTCCCGGGAGAGTCGAAGATCGTGAAATCCCAAATTTTTGGCCCAGGGATGTTGATCGGCGCGGCGTTGGCTGTCCTCTGCTCCGGAATCGGCGACGCCCGCGGTCAGTCCCCGTTCTACCTGCGGGTGGGCGCCGAGACGGGGTCCATTCAGGTGGAACACACCAAGAAGGTGACCATTGGGGGCGGGTCCAGTTCCAGCACGTCGTCCTCAACGGGCGCTGCGTTGGCGGGCAACGTGGCGTTCGGAGTGCGCCTCGGCCTGCCCGGGAACTGGCTGGTGGGAGGCGAGCTGGAGGCGGTGGTCTCCAGCCGGCGCCTGCTGGAGGGCACCATCTCACCGACCCGGAGCGGGAACGTGCACGACGTCTGGCCCGGCCGTTGGGACTACAGCGACCTGGGGGGCGCGGGCGGCAACATCATCCTGGGCCGAAGAGTCGCCGCTGGACTCGCGGACATCTACGTCCTGGCCGGCATCCGCCGCGCTTGGACCGAATTCGCGACCGGAGGAACGAATCCCGAGACCGGAGTGGCCGGGGAGGACCGGGAGCGCCTGGGAAGACGGCCATGGTCCATCGGCGCGGGAACCACCTTGCGCCTCAAGTGGCCGCTGGATTTCCGAGTCCGCTACATCCGTTCGACCACGGACTGGGTGGTCGCCGACGAATCGGTGCGGCTCGACTACCGGTACGGCACGAACGGAGTGCTGGTCTCCGTCGGGATTCATGTGTTCCGGTGAACCGCACGCATGCCGATGAACTCACCATAGAAGCGGCCGGCGTTCTTGGCTTTCAGGTGGAAACGTGAGACGTGCTGACCTCTACCTCACCTCTCGAAGCGCCGTGGTTCACCTCACTGGCGGTTTCGGCCGTTGAGCTCGAAACGGACGGAAGTCGACCTTGCAGCCGTGGTTGGACAGGAAGGAGAGGAACTTCTTGTAGTCCTCCCTGGGCAATCCGAAGTAGTGCACCAGGCGCTGGTAACTTCCACCGCAGGCCTCCAATCCAAGAGAGACGATCCGGCGAAGGTCGTCCCGGGTGAGATCGCGGCGAAGATAGACGTCCCGGACGTCGTCCCAGAAGTCGGCGTGGCCATCCACCATGCGCTCGACGAGACCGGCGAGCATCTCGGCCCGGGAGGATTCCTTCTTCGGCCGCGCAAGGCGTGAAGAGACGTCGGGCAGGTCGATGGTCTCATCGCAAAGGTGATAGGCGCTCTCCAGGATGTTTTCCAACTCTCGGACGTTTCCCGGATAGTCATACCGGGTCAAGTGGAGCCGAACTCTTGCGGAAAGCGTCTTCCTGGTCCCCCAGCGCCGGTTGAACGAGTCCAGGAAGAATTGGGCCAGGTGGGGGATGTCCGTCGGACGCTCCCGCAGCGGGGGAATCTCCAGGTAGTACACGTTCAGCCGGTGATACAGGTCTTCCCGGAACAAGCCCTTCTCGATCAGGTCTTCCAGAGGTTGGTTGGTGGCCGCCACGATCCTCACATCCACGGCGCGTTCCCGGGTTTCGCCCACGCGCCGCACCTTCCGCTCCTGAAGCACTCTCAGCAACCGGACCTGCAGGTCCAGCGACAGGGCGCCGATTTCGTCCAGAAACAACGTCCCGCCCGACGCGGCCTCGAAGAGTCCGGGTTTGTCCCGCACGGCGCCGGTGAAACTCCCCTGACGGTGTCCGAAGAGTTCGCTTTCGATGAGTTCCTTGGGGAGCGCACCGCAGTTGACCGGCGTCATGGGGCCGTGCGAACGGCGGCTGAAGTCATGGAGAGCCTGGGCGACCAGTTCCTTGCCCGTTCCGGTCTCGCCAAAGATCAGGACGGTGGCATCGGAGCGCGCCGCCCGTTGGATATGACCGAACAAGGTCTTCATGGAATCGTGCTCTCCGATGATCGACCTGGAATCCTTCAGGATGAGCGTGGAAGGGGGCTCGAGCCGCTCGGCGGGGCGTTCGGTCCGGATCGGCAACTGCCATTCCAGGAGCCTGACGATGCAAGCCAGGAAGTCCAGATCTTCTTCGGACATGCCCTGAGTGGGTGGTTCCAGATAGAGCAGCGCCAACGGCTCTCCATCTGCGTAAAATCGCATCGCGACGGACCCGTCCTTTCCGTGAACTTGCTCCAGCGATCCGTCGAACGCGGAATCATCGCTCATTTTGAGGAGGTGCCGGCGTCCGCGGCTGACGCAGGTTCCGCAATGGGCGAAAAGACGGAATTGCTTGGAACGGTGCTCTCGACCGAACAGGTTGGCGCCCAAACCCGGGACTCCTTTGGCGGCACATTCCAGGGCCGCCTCGGCGATCTCCGCCAGTCCGCCGCGTTCCCCCATGGAGGCAACCAGTTCCTGCAGATGGCCCAGATACCTGGGTGCGGGATGCTTGGAAATCCGGCGGAAAGCCCGGTCGCGTTCGATCTCGATGGGTGCGATGAAGCGCTCGGAAAACGAGCTTTGCAGGTCGGCCGGCAGGTGTATGGCTCTCTGTTTCAAGATTCGCAAGGATCGTGAGTAGCTTCGGATTCCCTTCTTGAGATGGCCGCCCGCCACCTCGGCCCTGGCCCGAACCCGGTACAACTCGGATTCCAGTCCGGGCCGGTCCATATGCCTGGCCAGTTGAAGCGCCCGAAGCGAGAGGACTCGGGCGCGGTCAGGCGAGTTTTCCTCCAGCAGATGTCTCGCCCTCAGGAGATGCGCCGTTGCGAGCAAAGGCAAATAGGAATGCTCCATTGAAAGTTCCGCGGCCTTGCGAATGCAGCTCTCGGCGCTGGAGGATCGGCCCAGCGCCAAGAGAGTCTCCGCAAGGCTCAGGAGCCCCTTCACTCGATGGTACGGCAGGTACGGGGCGAGGGTCTCTATCGCCTCGGTAGCCGTATGGCATGCTTGCTCATATTCGGCCAGATCGTAGTGAATCCTGCTCCTCAGAAGAAGAATGCGTCCCTTTTCGCGACCTGGATCCCTCGCCTCGAGAGGAGTCAGCACCTCCCGCGCCCGGTCCGGCCGACCCAGCAGGACCCAGGTCCAACTCGACGCCAACGTGGCTTCGGCCAACGGCGAGTCCACGGCCAGATCGGCACTCCCTGCCAACGCTGCGGCGCCGATGCTGACCGCGGCCTCCAGATCCAACAGATAGTTCAGGTTTTTCGTCAGTTCGATATGGAGTTCGACTTCAGTGTGCCGGTTCTGATTCAGGTCCCGGTTCCGGGCGGTCAAATCCCTCAATCGCCGCACCGCATGCCTGTGGCGACCCAGCTTTCGGCTGTGGATCGCCAACGCTCTCTGCGCCAGAATCGCCAGTTCGGGATTGCCGTATTCGGTGGCCAGAGACAGGCTGTACCGGGCCGAGTTTCCGGCTGCCTTGAATTGGCCGAGATCGGAATAGAGGACGGAAAGGTCGGTGATTCTCCTGCCCAGGCTGATCGATCGACGTCGCCTGATTGCTGATCGAATGGACGCCAGTTGCCAATGGATGGCCTGGTCCAGATCCCCGTTGGCATACGCGAAGGAGGCGAATGCGGGATGGTACTTTTCCGCCAGGGCCTCGTCTCTCCGGCTCCGAGCCAGCATTTGAGCGGCTACTGGACCGGCCTCCGGATGCTTTCCCATCCGGCTCATGGCGTCGAGCCACTGGCCCTGGAGTTCTCCTTTCATGAATTCGGTGGGCGCATGTTCCAAGATGCCGAGGGCTTCCTGAAGAGCGTCCATTCCTCGCTCCATGCTCCCGAATTGGATGTGGATCCGGACGACTCTTGAAAGGAGGTACACTCGATCATCCGGCTGAGATGGTCCCGAATCGAGTTGCTTCAGGCAGAATTCCCGGCACTCCCGCAGGCTCCCGCCCACATACATGATCTCCGCCGCTTTCTTGACGCGGTCCCGGCTGCCCATGGGCAGCGCTCCCAGGCGCCGCGCGCGGCGAAGCAGTCGGGAAGCGTCCGCATATGCTCTTCCCTCACACAATCGGAGCAGGGCTTCCCAGATGTATTGCCTCGCCTTTCCGATTTCGTGTGCGGCGATGTAGTGGCGAACAAGATCCCGTAGAACGAGCGTGTCATTCGACCTCTGAAATCGGTTTTCCAGGACACTGCCGATGCGTTTGTGAATCCGCCGGCATTCGGACGGAGACTCATCGACTCGTCGGACGATGGTCCGAGCGGTCCACTCGTGAGTCACCGAGAAGACGGGCGCATGGAGACGTCCCGAGACGCGGGTCAGATTGAGGCGTTCCAGGACGTAGATCTCTTCCGAGAGAGAATCGCCCGAGGTCTGAAGGATGCGTGCAAATCGGGCTGCTGAAATCGGTTTGCCGATGAGGGCCAGATGATCCAGGATTTCCCGTCGCTCCGGCGTGAGCCGATTCAGACGGCCGGTAATTGTCCTGGATGCACCCGCCGGCAGGAATGAACTCCCGGTTCGGAACGGCAAAGACCTCCAGCGCTCCGAACGAAAGACCAGTTGTCCCGTCTCGCGCATATGGCGGAGAGATTCAAGAATGTAGAGCGGAACGCCGGTGCTTTCCCGGAGTATCTTGGGGACTGCGGCTGGATCGGGACCTCCAAGCAACGTTTCGACGAGGCGCTCCGACTCCAAGAGACCGAGGCGCGCCAGCCGGACTTCGTCCAATTGTCCGAACCGTTCCAACTCCGGTTTCAACGTCTTCCAATGTCCCGGCCGTTCGTCGGTACGGTAGTTGGCAACGAAAAGGACGGAAATAGGGTCTGTTCGAAGCGCTCGCCTATAGAGTTCCAGTGAATCCTTATCCATCCACTGCAGGTCGTTGATGCAGAGGACGACCGGCGAGCGTGACGATTCTTTTCTTAGAAACGAGAGCAGGCATCGGGTGAGCTGCGTGGTGTTTTTCGCCTCCCGCCAAGTGTCGGTGAACCTCCAGCGTTGGCCGGGTTCGGAATCCTCCTGGAACGCTTCCAGGGCCCCGTCTCCCGGATGATGGCTCGCTGAGAACGTTGTGGCTCGCCGGAGCCGCGCCGCCGACTCGATCCGTTCCATCAGAGCCGTTTTTCCGATTCCGCTGGGGCCGGCAATGGAGACCAATCGAGGTTTCGGATTCCGGATGTGGAGGTCCAGGATGTCACGGAGCCTGGTGGACTCATCTTCCCTGCCCACAAGTGCGCATCGGAATGGAGGGGATGGAGGGGCGGGCAGGCGATCGCCGGCCTGCAGCGCAGCGCTCACATGGCTGGCGGAAGAGGGCCGAATCTCCGGGTCCTTCTGAATCAGATCCAGAATCAATTGTTCCACCTTGGCCGGTATGTCGGGATTCAAGCTCCGGGGCCGGACCGGGTAGGAAAGGATCTGTTTCTGGAGAAGGATCTCGGAGTCCGTCTCCATGTAGGGAGAGTGGCCCGTAAAAAGGCGGTAGAGAACCATTCCCAACGAGTAAAGATCGCTTTCCTTCGATAGGGTGCGGTCGCTGATCCACTCTGGCGAGGCATACCGAACGGCTTGGGTGTGCAAAGACTTTCCGGCCGGTCGCTGCTTGGGAGCCGGCAGGTTGAGTAGCAGATCTCCAGACTTCCCCACGAACAGATGGGAAGGCCTCAGGTAGCCGCAGAGGAATTTCCTGTGGTGGAGAAAGGACAGCAACTCTGCGAGCTGCACGGAAAACTTGACGGCTTGGACGGGGGTCAGGCGTCCTCCCTTTTTGTCAATGAGACTCCGGGTCAGGAAGTCGCAGACGAAGCCGGGGCGTTTCCCTCGAAACGCGATGTCCTGGACCGGGTGCAGCCATGGATGATCGAGCGCCGTACGGAGGTCGTACAAGCGCTCCACATCGCGAAGGCCGGACCGGGAGGTCATTTTTCCCGGCAGCAGGCTCAGAACTTTGGATTGAGCCGTATCCCATTCGTCAACGGCCAGATAGACTCGCAAGTCCGGTCCGGGTTCCAACGGGCGAAGAATTCGGTAGCGTGAAGACACTGAGGCACTCCTTCGATCTGCACTGGTACAGAGGCTTTCCCGAGACTCCGGCCAGACGACTTCTCGAAAGAGAACAATCCGGTTGTTGGACAATCGAGGTTCAGATCAAGGATTGATCTGCTATGGCTTGTGCGGGCTTCCGGATAAGAGGGGGCCTGGACCGACTTCGCCGAGCCGTTGACTCCAAACCTCCAATTCCGCGAATCTCTGCGGGCAATTGCTCATTTGAGCCACGGCGGTAGTAAACGTCACCGGTGGGGTAAAATCAAGTTTTGTCCGGGCCGGGGCGTGTCAGATCGGAAGTGATTCGTGCCGGCGACAGGCATCAGCGTCATCATCCCCACCCACAACCGCCGGGAAATACTGGTACGGGCGGTGGAATCGGTCCAGGCCCAGACCTTCCACGACTGGGATCTTCTCATCGTCGACGACGGTTCCAACGATGGTACGGACCGGGATTGGTCCGACCCCGGCGATCCGCGAATCCGGTACGTGCGGACCGAACACCGGGGCGTCAGCGCCGCCCGCAATCTGGGGATTCGGCAGGCGAGGCGCCCTTGGATCGCGTTCCTCGACAGTGACGACACGTGGCTTCCCAGGAAGCTGGAGGAACAGCTCGCGGCTCTGGAGTCCTGCCCGGGCTGTCTGGCCGTCCATTCCGACGAGATCTGGATCCGCCGCGGCCGCCGGGTGAATCCCAAGAAGATCCACCGCAAGTACGGAGGCTGGGTCTACCGCTACTCTCTCCCCCGTTGCGTCATCAGCCCCAGTTCCATCCTCATGGCAAGAGAACTCCTGGACCGGTGCGGAATGTTCGACGAAGACTTTCTCGTGTGCGAGGACTACGAGCTCTGGCTGCGCATGTTCGCCCGCCATCCCATCGGCTTCGTGGACCGCCCCCTGCTGGTCAAGACCGGCGGCCACGCCGACCAGCTCTCCAGGAGTACCTGGGGACTGGACCGTTTCCGGGTCCGGGCCATGGTGAAGACCGTCGACAGCGGAGTCCTCAGCCTGCAGCAGGAGGCCTGGACGGCGGCCGAGATCGTCCGCAAGTCGGAGATCCTTGCGGGAGGGTGCGAGAAACGGGGTCGAACTGAAACGGGTCGCCACTATCGTGAGCTTGCCAAATTCTGGAACGAGAGGCACCGCGAGCGGGTCTCGCAGTTGAGCTTTTGACGCAGGCTAATTTTTCCCTTTCTCCTTCGCCTTCTTCGGACTGGGTCCGAAGTTGGATCCTGCCCCCTGATTGTCAGGGACGTTTCCTTTGTGACGACTTACGGCGCCGGAGGCGATCGAGAATCTCGTTCCTCGTCAGCCCAAGTGTCTTCGCAATGTTGAGGACAATCCGTTCTTTGAGGTCCCGCTTCCTGGGTATCACGATCGGTCTCGCTATCCCCGGCCTCGTCATGATGTAGTGGTCGCCCCTCTGACGGTCGAAGACGCAACCCTCTTCCTTGCAGACGCGGACCAATTCCTTCCAGTTAACGGAACGCACGGGTCGCGTCGCCTAGCTGCCGTGCTGCCAAATGGGCAGGGATGACACCTTCGATATAGTTGGCTCCCTTTTGGTGACCAAGAGAAAATTGGAGTTCCGGTTCTCCTAACGTCGCGATTGGGCGCCTTTGGACACAGACGAAGTTGGTCCCCGGCGAAACCTCGGCGCCGGCGGGCACTTGCTCAAATCCTGTTTCACTGAGCGCGATGTCAAGGACACCGCGCTCGATGCAGGACTCGAACCAAAGTTGGACGGCTTCTCTGAGGGATTCGTATGCTTTTTTCTTGGTTCTGGCCTGGGTCATGACGTCGATGCTTGGGCACCAGACCAACCAGTCCCGTCCTTCTCTGCGAAACCACGCATCGAGCCTGACGCTGTAGCCGGTAATGGTGTTTGTCTGTCTCATGATTGGAAGTACCTCCAACCCCTCGGTGGATTCTGGAGGGAGGAACAGCGGAAGTGGATCGGCCATGTGCTTTCTTTGACCGAACCTACTCCTTTGCTTTCTCCTTCGCCTTCTCCTGCTCTTCCTGGAACCGCCGTTGCTCACGTTCCATTGCCCGCTGCTTCCACTTGTCCATGGGGTCGTACGGGGCGTAGTAACCCACGCGGTGCCGCACCCGGACGTCGTCCGCCTTCACCTCGATCTCGATCTTCCGGAAGGTGCCGTCCTTCTTCCTGTTGGTGGGGACGTAGGTCAGGTTGTACTGGCTCCGCAGCTCCGTGTCGATGGTCTTGAAGGCCTCCGCCAGGTTGTTGCTGGAATGGGGGAAGAAGACGGTGCCGCCGGTGCTCTCCGTCAGTTTTTCCAGGGCGTCGTCGCCCTTGGCGTCCTCGCCCGCTCCGAAGCGGGTGGTGCTGATGGCGTAGATGGTGGATTCGGCCAGATAGGCCATCCGGAGCGTTTCGTCAAAGCTGTGGGTGCTGGTCAGGTCCGACCCGTCCGAGAGGACCAGGATGGTCTTGCGGCCGTACTCCTGCAGCATCTTCTGCTCCGAGATCAGGTAGATGGCGTCGTAAAGGGAAGTGCCTCCGCCCGCCCTCAGGTTGTCGATCTCGGCCAGCAGCGCGTTGGGGTTGGAGGTGAAGTCGTGCAGCAACGTCACGCCCGTGTCGAACTCCACCAGCAACGCCTTGTCGGTGGGCCGCATCACGTCGAAGAGGAAGTCGGTGGCCACCTCCTTCTCGAAGCCCAGCTTGAGCCGGACGCTGGCGCTGGCGTCCACGCAGATGGCGATGGTCAGCGGCAGGTTGGTCTGGGCGGCGAAGTTGGTGATCCGCTGGTGGCGTCCGTCCTCCTTCACGATGAAGTGCTGCGGCGAGAGGTCGGTGACGAACCGGCCCGACTTCTTGTCATGGACCGCCACCAGGACGTTCACCGCCTCCACCTCCACCCGGAACGGTTCCAGCGAATCGTCTGCGGAACCGGTGTCCGACTGGGCCGGGAGGCCGGTCGTCAGGAACAGGAGGACCAACAGCCTGGCGATGAGGTTTTGCGAGGACATGAGCCAAACCATTATTCCAAAACCGCCAGAACCGCTTCAAGCTCCGGCGGAAGGGGACTCTCGAAGCGCACCCGCTGGTCCGTGTCCGGGTGGAAGAAGGCCAGGGAGGCCGCGTGGAGGAAGTGGCGCCCCAGCTTCACCATCTCCGAATCGCGAATCGAATCGGGCAGTCGGCGCAACCGCCGGCCCCCGTAGGTGCCGTCTCCCACCACGGGGTGCCCCAGGTGGGTCAGGTGAACCCGGATCTGGTGCGTCCGTCCCGTGTGGGGCGCTACGGACAGGTAGGTGAAGCCCGGATGCCGGGAGAGCACCCGGTAGCGGGTCAGGGCGGAGCGCGGCTTTCGGGTCCGGGTCGAGATCCGGGTTCGGTACCGGGGATGCCGTCCCAGCGGCGCGTCGATTTCGCCGCGATCCATCTCCACCGAACCGTGAACCAGCGCCAGGTACCGCTTCCGGACCTCCCGCCGGGCGAACTGGCCGGAGAGAAGATCGTGCGCCCCCTCCGTCTTGGCCACCACCAGGAGTCCCGAGGTCCCCTTGTCCAGCCGGTGAACGATTCCCGGCCTGACGGTCTCCCCCCGGCTCAGCTCCTCCAGGTGGTAGGCCAGGGCGTTGGCCAGGGTCCCGCGCCAGTTGCCGGCTCCCGGATGCACCACCTGTCCCGCCGGCTTGTCCACCACCAGCAGGGAGGAGTCCTCGTAGAGCACGTTCAGGGGAATCGGTTCGGGCGTCAGGCTGGTGGGCTGCGGCGGGGGCGGGTCCACACGGATCTCGTCTCCCGGGCGCAGAAGGTAGCTGGGCTTGCGGCGCCGGCCCAGCACCAGGACCCGGTTGTCCTCCACCCAGCGCCGGATGCGGCTCCGGCTGAACCGGGAGAGCCGGCGGCTCAGGTAGGCGTCCAGGCGCCGGCCAGCGTCGCCGGAGCTCACCCTGAGGCGAATGGTTGCGGGTCTCGTTTCTTCAGGTTCAGGCACGGCGGGCCCGAACCGGATTTCGTTTCATGTGGCGGTAGAGCAGCAGGGCGCACGGGATGAGCAGGAGGCTGATGAACTGGGAGGTGGAAAGGGCTCCTCCGAAGACGAATCCCCGGTCGGCGTCGCCCCGGAAGAACTCGATGCCGAAGCGCAGGATCGAGTAGCAGAGGAGGTAGGCAACGAAGACTTGTCCCTTGAAGCGCCGCGCCCCGTGCAGCCAGAGCAGGAAGAGAAACAGCGTGAAGGTGGCCAGCGACTCGTAGAGCTGGGTCGGGTGCAGCGCCACGTTGATGGGCACGCCCACGACGCGATGGGCGTACTCGCTGGTGAAGGTGACCGCCCAGGGAAGCGAGCAGGGTTGTCCGTAGTCGCATCCGGCCGCGAAGCAGCCCAGGCGGCCGATGGTCTGCCCCAGGGCGATGGCCGGCCCCGCGGCGTCGGCTACCGTCCGGAAGTCCATGGCGGGTTGCCGCCGGACGTAGAGATAGCTGGCGGCCATGGCTCCCAGCAGCCCACCGTAGTAGACGCCTCCGGCCTGCCAGAACCCCAGGGTGAAGAGCCTTGAGGGGTCCTGCATCAGGTAGGTCTCCCAGTCGGTGAGGATCATCAGCAGCTTGGCGCCGACGATGGCCGAGAGGATGATGATGAATCCCAGGTCCCAGCTCCGCTGCCGCGGAACGCCGTCGCGGGCGCCCAGCCGGGCGAAGAGAAAGATGGCCGACAAGCAGGCGGCCGCCAGCAGCGCCCCGTAGGTGTGAAGGGTCAGGGGGCCGATTTCCAACAGCTTGGGGAACATGGGGATTGAAGAGTCCGGGTGGCGCCCGGCATACCGTTGAGGTCAGGACAAAGAAGTGGGTGGGGAAACTCTCATCCCGCCTGGTCTGAATCCTCCCATTTATCTACGTTGCATTGGGAGTGCGGCGACAGGAAAGCCGCCGCTCCTGCTACTTCTTGTCCCGCTTGGCTTCCTCGATCACTTTCTCGGCGCAGTGCGGCGGGACGATGTCGTAATGGGACGTCTCCATGTGGAAGCTGCCCCGTCCTCCCGTCATGGAGGTCAGCGTCGGCGCGTAGTTGAGCATTTCGGCCAGCGGGACCTCGGCCTGGACCACCTGCATGCCGGTCTTGATGTCCATGCCCTGGATCCGTCCCCGCCGGGAGTTCAGGTCGCCCATGATGTCGCCCGAGTTCTCCTCCGGCACATAGACCTCCACCTTCATGATGGGCTCCAGCAGCACCGGCCGGGCCTGTTCCATGCCCTTCCGGAAAGCCAGCGACCCGGCGATCTTGAAGGCCATCTCCGAGGAGTCCACTTCGTGGTAGCTGCCGTCGTAGAGCGTGACCTTGAAGTCCACCACCGGGTACCCCGCCACGAATCCCCTCGCCGCGGACTCCACAATCCCTTTTTCCACGGCGGGGATGAACTGCCTGGGGATGGATCCGCCGAAGATCTCGTTCTCGAATTCGAATCCGGTCCCTCGGGGAAGCCCTTCCATCCGGATCTTGCAGTCTCCGAACTGCCCGTGTCCGCCGGTCTGCTTCTTGTGCCGGCCGTGGACGTCGGCATTTCCGGTAATGGTCTCGCGGTAGGGCACCTTGGGCGGTTTCAGGATGACGTGGACGCCGTACTTGCGCTCCAGCTTGGCCACCGTCACTTCCACGTGCAGTTGGCCGGTGCCGGAGAGCAGAAACTCCTTGGTCTGGGCTTCGCGGCGGAACGAGATGGAGGGGTCCTCCTCGATCACCCGGGCGATGGCGTTGCCGATCTTGTCTTCGTCGCCCCGCGACTTGGGCTGGACGGCGAAGCTGATGGCGGCCTCGGGAAACTCCACCTTGCGGACGATGTTGGGGGCCGCGGGTACCGAGAGGGTGTCGCCTGTGGCCGTATGCTTCAGCTTCATGACCGCGCCCAGGTCTCCCGGCCGAAGCTCCGGCACCGGTTCATAGTTCTTTCCCTGGGGGATGTGGACCGAGCCCAGGCGTTCGTTGGATCCGGCGGTCCGGTTGCGCAGGTTCGTGTCCGACTTGATGGTGCCGGTGATCGCCTTCACCAGGTTGATCCGCCCGGCAAAGGGATCGGCCAGGGTCTTGAAGACGTAGGCCGTGACGGGGCCGTCCTGGGATATGGAGAGTTCCACCTCCTCCTCCGTTCCCGCCTTCAGGCCCGGGACGGGATTCCTCTCCAAGGGGTTGGGGAAAAGCTCCACCATGGCGTCCATGAGCTGCTTGACCCCCGCGTTCTTTCCCGCCGACACGCAGAAGGCGGGGACGATGGACCGGTCGACGAAGAAGTTCCGCAGCCCCTGCACCAGCTCGCTCTGGGTCAGAGTGCCCTCCTCGAAGTACTTCTCCATCAGATCGTCGTCGCTCTCGGCCACCATCTCGATCAGCTCTTCACGGCGCTGCCCGGCCTCCTCCTGAAGCTCGTCCGGAATGGCAGTTTCCTGGAAGTTCCCGCTCCCGTCCGTTTCACAGACGTAGGCCTTCTCGCCGATCAGGTCGATGATTCCCCGGAAGGACGCCTCCTCGCCCAGGGGAATCTGCACCGGCACCACCGTCCGTCCGAACGACTTGTGGACCGACTCCAGGCTCCTTTCGAAGCTGGCCCGGTCCCGGTCCAGCTTGTTGAAGACCACTGCGCGGGCCAGCCGATGCTCTTCGGCAAACTCCCATGCCTTTTCCGACTGCACCTCCACTCCCGCCGTGGAATCGACCACCAGCAGGGCCGAGTCCGCCCCTGTCAGGGAGGACTTGGCGTCCAGGATGAATGCCGGATAGCCCGGCGTGTCGATGATGTTGATCTTGGTGGATCTCCACTCGCAGTGGGCCACGACTGAATTGATGGTGATCTGCCGGGCAATCTCGTCCTCGTCGTAGTCGGTGACCGTGTTTCCGTCGTCCACCCGACCCAGGCGGTTCACCGCCCCGGCCGAGTAGAGCATGGCGCTGGCCAGGGTGGTCTTGCCGGAGTCCCCATGACCGATCAGGGCGACGTTGCGGATCTCCCTGCTGTCGTAGACCTTCATGAACGGCTCCTTTCCGGGGTATAGTACGAAATTGAGCAATGTAGGATAGCAGCCCGTGGCGAAAGTCGCCACGGAGTTCGGGGCGCGCCCCGGCCCGGTGCGTCCTCGGCCACGCGGTCCGGGCGCCCCCGTCCGGGTGCTTTGACCGGATCTCCCGACGATATGTCCAGAGGACTCCTGATCCGCCTCCTGACACTGATTGCGGTGGCCGCCGGCTGCGGCCAGGGAGCCGGAGTCGACGGCCTTCAGGTGCTTCGTCACACCCGGGAGATCGTGCGCCACGGTCCCCACCCTCCCGGAAGCGAGGCCCAACGGAAGGCGGGCGAGTACATCGCCGGACAGTTGGAAGCCCTGGGCCTGCAGGTGGACACCCAAACGTTTCGTCCGGTTACGCCCCGGGGGCGCCTGCGGATGACCAACATCCGGGGCATCCTCCCGGGTTCCGATGAAAGGGTCCTGATTCTGGCCAGCCACTACGACAGCAAGTTCTATGACGAGTTCGAGTTCGTGGGAGCCAACGACGGCGCGTCCAGCAGCGGCCTGGTCCTGGAATTGGCCCGAGTGCTGGTCGAGAAAAACCCCACCGGCCTGACCTTCTGGTTCGTCTTCTTCGACGGGGAGGAGGCAGTGGGGGGAACCTGGACCTCCGCCGACAGCCTGTACGGAAGCCGGGAGTTCGTGAAGCGGGAGAAGAACCGGGGATCCCTGCGCAACGTCGGCGCCATGATCCTGCTGGACCTGGTGGGCGGGAAGGACCTGCGGATTTTCCGGGAAGGGAACTCCACACCGTGGCTGAACGGGATCATCTGGGACCAAGCCTCGCGGTTGGGCCACACCCGGATCTTCCGTCCCTCGGGACGGACCTCCGTCGACGACGATCACATCCCCTTTCTCCGCGCGGGGGTCCCTGCCGTGGACCTCATCGACCTCAACTATGCCCACTGGCACAAGCCTTCGGACACCCTCGACAAGCTCTCCGGTCCCAACCTGGAGGTGGTCGGCGCCGTGGTCCTGGCCAGCCTGCCCGAGATCGCCCGGCGGGTGAAGCGGAAGTGATGTCCGGACCGATTCATGTCGCCTTCATTCTTCACTTGTTGACGTCCCCCGGGACGGGTGAGGCGGCTGAACGGTCGCCGCACGAACCGTAGATGGTGGAGATCCCCCCGGACAACGATTCGCGCCGTTCAGCTCTGGTCCAGTTGCCAAAGCGGGAAGTAGAAGGGGAACAGCGGCGTGTCGATCCCGGCGGTCTTGTCACCACGGACCGGGTGCGGACCGAAGACCAGCGACGTCAGCTCCCGTCTTGTCAGTTCGTAGTGCCGCTCCAGCCGATCCTGTCCCAGGACCAGGCCGTCCCTGGTGGAGCGGAAGCCGATCTGCTCGGCCGCGTCGGTCACCCCGATGGAGAACTCCTCCTCCCCGGACCCCGTCCGCCGCTCCAGCCAGGGGCGGATCCTGCGCAGGAACGCCGTGGGGCAGTTGATGCGGATCATCATGGATTTGGCGGTCAGTTGACGCCGTCCGGGAAGTGTCCGCTCCAGCAGGCGCCCCGCGGTCGATCCGGTCAGGGGGTCGTAGGATTGGATTGTCGAGCCATCCGGCAACCGGCGGAGGGCGTGCGAATACAGGGTCTCCACCGCCTCCATGCTGCCGCCCGCTTCGATGAGTCCCGGCTTGTTGCCGGCGCCGGAGACGATCAGGTAGCCGGTGGCGGAACCGTCCTCTTCGGCGACGAGAGTGTGCATCAGCGGAAGCTGCAGGAGCGCTTCCCACTCGGACCGTGATCTTCGCACGCCGTAGCCTTCGGCCTCGTGCAGGGAACGGATCCGGTCCAGGTGGGTCCCGGTCGAAGGGTCGTAGCGCACGATGCTCTCGCCATGGTCCCGGAACCGGCCGCCGTCCTCGCGGGTGCAGGTGTAGAACCATTCCTGATAGCGGACCGGTTCGAAGGCGCCGTGTTCGTAAAAGGGAAAGGTGGCGATTTGGGTCCAGAGAACCGAGAGGTCGCACCCCATCTCCTCCATGCTCGCGAGGCAGCTCCTGAGGCAGGCGAGTCCGTACCCCCGGTGGCGGTGCTCCGGAGCCGTCGCCGTCGGCGAAATGATCCCGATGGTGAAGGAGACGTCTTCCACGTCGACGCTGCGAAGCAGGAAGGGCACGACGCTCACGGTGCGGCCGTCCACCTTGATGATCCGGATGTTGCGATGGTTGCTTTCCTGGTAGACCAGGGGGTAGTCGGTGAGCATGGTCTGGTCCATGCCCCGGCGCATGGCGTCGTTCACCAGGCCGATGACCTCGGGAAGCTCCCGCTGCGTGCACTCTTGGACTCTCGGCATTTCGTCATCCTTTTCTGGTGAGGGATGTGACGGGCGCCGGTTCAAACATGGACGTCACTGGTTTCCCTCGGAATCAACCCTTGCACGGCCCGGCGCACTTCCGCCGCCGCCTCCGCGTACCCCTGCCCCGGGTCCAACCGGACCGCCTCGCCGAAGGTCACCGAGACCGGGCCTTTCCTGGGCCACCGGCTGCCGGCCGGGAACACCCGGAACAGTCCCTCCACGTAGACCGGAACCACCGGGACCTCCAGCCGTACGCCCATGAGCCCGATTCCGGGCTGAAAGCTGCCGAGGGCGCCGTCGGCAGACCGCCGGCCCTCGGGAAAGACCAGGGGACAGTGGCCGTGATCCAGGAGCTCGCCGGTGTAGCGGAGGCTGCGCCGGATCCCTCCCATCCTCTGAGGGAGGGGGTAGGCGTTGAAGCAGCCGCACGCCAGAACGTACTGCAGGCTGGCGGAGAACCTCTCCCTCCAGGAGAACCCACGGGGGCGAAAGTGCGGCCGGAACCACTCCTGAACCATGGCTGGGACCACCCGCCGCCGCCAGGACGGGGGCAGGGCGGCCAAGATCACCGGCGTGTCCAGATGGCTGACGTGATTGGCGGCGAAGATCACCGGTGGACGGAGCCGCTCCAGCAGGTCTGCGCCAGTCACGGCGAGGGGAAGGCGATTGCGAAGGAGCGGAACCATGAAGCCCTCCCGCAGGCCGGTCCGCGCCCAGCGGACGGGCGCCCGGCGTGTCCAGTAGGGCAGGGCGGTCCGGGGCCGGTCCCCGGAAGGGGACGCAACCGGGCTGCACGCCTCCTGCGCCTCAGCGGAACCCGGACCCGCCGCCACCGTTCCGGTCAGCGCCGCTTCCAGTTCCCGGACCGTGCCGATGCGGGCCAGTCCCTCTTCGTCCAACTCCAGTCCCCGGCGGTCCTCCAGCCGCGAGAGGAGGTCGACCCGGTCCAGGGACGACAGTCCCAGGTCCTCGTCCAAACGCTGGTCCCCGCGAATCTGCCGCGGGCCGCGTCCCGTGATCTGAGCCAGGATCGCGCGGGCCGGGGAGACCGTCTCCCGGCGGAGAGTCCCGCGCCGTTGTGCGACCCGGCGGGCCACCTGGTGGCGCCGGACCTTCCAGGTCGACGCGGTTCTCGGGAAGTCCGCCTCTGGCCAGACGGACCAGCTCCTGACGCGCTGGTGGGTTTCCAGGCGTCGATTGGCCAGACGGACCATCTCATCCGGGTCCTGCTTCTCGTCCGCCGGAATCAGAGCCGCGTGGACCACGTCGCCCACCGGGCTGGGGCCGGGCACGACCACGCTGTCCCGGATGCCCGGAAGCCGGTTCAGGACCGACTCCACGTCCTGGGGATGCACGTTGAGGCCGTCGGCCGTCACGATCAGGTCTTTCTTGCGGCCCTTGTAGTAGAGCACCCCCGTCTCGTCCAACTCGCCCACGTCGCCGGTTCGGAACCAGCCGCGGTCCAGGACGTCCCGGGTCTCGGTCCTGGCGGTGAGGTACTCGGTGGCGACGCTCTCCCCCCGGACCAGGATCTCGCCGTCGGGAGCCAGCCGGACCTCCTGTCCGGCGAGGGGGCGGCCCAGGGCGCCGCGCCGGGGTCGAAACGGGTGGTTCACAGCCACCACGGGACTGCTCTCGGTGAGGCCGTATCCCTGAAGCAGCGCGAAACCCAGCTCGGCCCACCACTCTTCCTGCCGCTTCCCCAGCCGGGCGCCGCCAACGACGATGGCCCAGAACTTCCAGCCCAGGGTCCGGTGCACCTGCCGGTACCTCCACCAGCGGACCGCCACCCCGGGCAGCCCGCGCCTCTTCACCTGCCTCGGGGGAATCGCGATGCTCCTGCGGAGCCGCCGCTCCAGGCTGGTCAGGACCCGGGGCACGGAAACCAGGACGGAAACCCGGTGCCGGCGGATGCAGTTCAGGATCGCCGCCGGGTGCAGTTCGGACATGAACACCACGCCGCCCCCCAGGATGAGGGGAATAAAGAGTCCGGCCGACTGGCCGAACATATGGCTCAGGGGAAGCAGGTTCAGGAACCGGACGGGCTGGAAGGGCCGGGCGTACTTCCGGTAGCGGGCGATCTCGCGGGCGAAGGGTGTCAGGTTGGCGCAGATGTTCCGGTGGCGGTGGATGACCCCCTTGGGCGACCCCGTGGTGCCGGAGGTGAAGACGATCTCCACCGGGTCGTCCGGCTCCAGCGGGACCCGGGGGAGCGTCCCGCTCCTGGGCTCGAGTGCGGCCAGGTCCCGGAACGACAGGCGTTCCACGCCGGCCTCCGGCCTGATCCCGCGGCCGTGCACCAGCAGACGCGCCTGGACCTTCTCCTGGATCCGCTCCACCAGCGCCGGGCTGGAGGCGGGGTCCACCGGGACGACCTGCACACCCTGGGTGACGCAACTCCAGAACAGGGTGACCCACTCCGGGGCATTCTCTCCCCAGAGAATGAGCCGGTCTCCCTTCCGGATGCCCCTCTCCCTGAGATGACAGGCGAAGGAGGCGATCCGGCGCCACAAATCGGGGTAGGAGAGGATGCGGGTGCGAAGGCCGTCGTCGAAGCGTACCGCTTCACCGGCCTGCCCCTGCAGATGGGGGATCAGGTCGAGAAGGGTCCGCATCGATGGAAATTCAGGGATTCAAGAGAAACGAAGGCCGGGCGGCCGATGGGGGATGAAATCGGCTCACCACATGGACTGGTCCATCTCCACGCCGTCTTCCAGGTACCACAGGCCGCCACCGTAGTCGCGCGAGATGAGCAGGTAGACTTTGGAGATTTCCTTGGCGTCGGCTCGGGATATCATCACCCGGAAGGTGAGCCGCTCTCCCGCCGCGGGCAGGTTGGTGCCATCCAGGCTCCAGCCGCGGGCAGAGATCTCCGGCACTTCCCACCAACTGCTGGTATGACCTTGGACGAAATCCATCTGCGGGATGGGCACGTCTTCCGTGCCCTTGACCAATTGCAGCCGAGCCTTGACCTGGCCTTTCGCGGCGCCGAATCCGAGCCGGTAGGAGTTCCCGGAGGAGAAATCGGTGAGGTCAACAGAGAGGATGATGTCATCGACCGTCGTCCTGATGACCGGAGACGACATGGTGACGCGGTCCTGGCCCAGGACCGGAAATGTCAGAAACATGACCAACAAAACGAACAGGGCCACTCTCGGCATCTTCATCCCCTTCATTACAACAGTCGCTTGACCGCTTGACGAACCTTATTTTTCGGCATCATAACACCAAGAGGAGAAAAGAGGAATGAGGAATTCGGAATGGGGAGTGGCAAGTAAGAGCTGGAGTTCTTGGGACATCGGGGCCGATTCGTCCCACCCGGAATCCAGCCGGGGCCTGACCTCAGAGACTCCCTCCGCGGCTTTCCTCGCTGTGCTCCGGAAGCTATACTCCCGCTTACATTGGAGCCCGTTTAGCGCGATCAGGAGTTTGTCCCGGCCGCGGGAATCCGGGCCGTTGACGGGGATCAGACCATGAAAGCCATCCGTGTGAACGAAAACGGGGGGCCCGAAGTCCTCCGGTACGAGGAGACTTCCGAACCGCAAATCGGTCCGGCCCAGGCCCTGGTCGAGATCGAGGTCGCCGGGGTCAACTACATCGATACCTACCACCGGTACGGCCTTTATCCGGTACCCGTACCCTTCACTCCCGGGGTGGAAGGCGCCGGGACGGTGCTTGAAGTGGGTTCCCAGGTGGAGGGGATCCGCGCCGGCGACCGCGTTGCCTACGCCATGACCCTGGGCTCCTATGCTCAGCGGGCGGCGGTGGACGCGTCGAAGCTGGTGCTCCTGCCCGGCGAAATGGACGCTTCCGTCGCGGCCACCCTCATGGTGCAGGGCCTCACCGCCCACTACCTGGCCCACGGGTCCTATCCCCTGAGCGGGGGAGACACGGCGCTGGTGCACGCCGCCGCCGGCGGCGTCGGCCTGCTTCTGGTGCAGATCGCCAAGCGGTTGGGGGCCTCCGTCATCGGGACGGTCTCGACCGCAGCCAAGGCGGAATTGGCCCGGGAGGCGGGCGCCGACCACGTCATCCTCTACACGGAGCAGGATTTCCAGGTCGAGGTGGAACGCCTGACCGGTGGGGCCGGAGTGAACGTGGTCTACGATTCGGTAGCCAGGACCACCTTCGAACGGAGCCTGAACTGTTTGCGGCCCAGGGGCTACCTGGTCCTCTTCGGCCAGTCCAGCGGACCCATAGGGCCCTTCGATCCCCAGATTCTGAATCAGAAGGGTTCCCTCTTCCTGACGCGTCCCAGCCTGAATCACTACGCCCTCACCCGTGAAGAGCTGATGGGCCGCGCCGACGACCTGTTCCGGTGGTACGCTGAAGGAGAACTGAAGGTGCGCATCGGCTCGACCTACCCGCTGGCGGAGGCCGAGGCCGCGCATCGGGCATTGGAGGGAAGGAAGACTACGGGCAAGGTTCTTCTCCTGACTTCCTGACCTCCGGATCGGAGCAAGAGGAACATGAAGCACGTCGGCCGGAAAATCGGTCTGCCGCTCGTCCTTTTCTTCCTCCTGCCGGTTCCCGGAATCGCTGAACCCGACAGAAAAATCGCTCTGACCTTCGACGATCTCCCGTTCCTGGGACCCGTAGGTTACTGGCGGCCCCGGGAGATCAGCAACATGATTCTGCGCACTCTGAAGCGGCTGGACATCCCCGCGGCCGGCTTCGTGGTGGAGGAGCGCATCCAGGACGACCTGGCAACCTTCGTCATCCTGGAGGACTGGGCGGACGCGGGGCACATCGTGGGCAACCACACTTTCGCTCACGTCGATCTGCACCAGTTGAAGGCCAAAGAGTTTCTGGAACACGTGGGCGACGGCCAGAAGTACCTGAAGCTGCTCAGCCGGAGCCGGCGGGGGTTCAACTACCGCTACCTGCGGTTCCCCTACCTCCACCAGGGAGACAACGAAAAGAAGAAGAACCGGGTGGCCAAGGCCCTCTACCGGGCCAGTTATGAGATCGCCCCGGTCACCATCAAGACGGGAGACCGCCGTTTCAACCGGATCTTTCTCGACGTGGAGAACGACGACCCCGTGAGGGAGAGGCTCAAGGCCGTCTACCTGGCGCACGTGGGCAAGGCGGTCGACTACGCCGAGGCCCAGTCCCAGGCCGTGTTCGGCCGGAACATCCCCCACATCCTCTGGCTCCATTGCGCCATCGCCACCGCCAGTTTCCTGGAGGACACGATCCGGATGCTCCAGGATCGGGGGTATTCGTTCATCTCCATGGCGGAAGCCCTGGAGGACCCGGCCTTCAAGACTCCCGAGACCTACGCGGGGCCCCT
This sequence comes from Acidobacteriota bacterium, assembly GCA_965116695.1. Lineage (GTDB taxonomy): Bacteria > Acidobacteriota > UBA6911 > RPQK01 > JAJDTT01 > JAJDTT01. The sequence goes on along the minus strand of OZ220706.1, from coordinate 2,274,222 downwards.
GGGGCTGAGCTTCATCGACCGGGTGGCGGCCACCCGCGGACTCCCCTACGACGCCGACCACGGCGTGATCCGCGTGAGCCAGATCGAGGAACGGCTCCAGCAGGAGCCTTGACCCAAGCCCGCATTTCTCACCAGGCCGCTTTACGTATGATGAGAAAGAGTGTGTGTTTGAGCATTTACGAGAAATTTGCCGAGTGTTTTCCCGGACACACTGCGCGCTGGGCGCGCGCTCGCTGGTCTTTTCGCCCTCAGCGCGCACATGCTTCCTCATACGTAGTCACCACTACGCTCTCGGTCGCGAGCACGCGATGAGGGCGAAAATCCTGCGCGATCGTCACGCCCCCTGGTGAGAAATGCGGGCTAGGCGCAATTCGGTCGAACTTCGCGGCAGCCGGAGCCGGCCGTCAGTTGGGCCGGTCCAGGCCCAGTTCGGTCATCCGGCCAACGACCAGATCCGTGTCCCGGGGGGTCAGCGGGCGGATCGGCCGCCGCACTTCTCCCACCTCGAATCCCTGGTGCCTCAGCAGCACCTTGGCCGCGGAGAGGGTGGAGCCGCTGATCCCCAGCAGGACGTCGATCATGGCGCAGGCTTTCCATTGGAGTTCCCTGGCCCGGGCAAGGTCGCCCGCGCGGAAGGCCTTGTAGGTCCCGACGAAGAGCTGGGGCATGAAGTTGTAGGTCAGGCCGATCCCGCCGTTGGCCCCCATGACCAGGCCGGACAGGAAGACCTCGTCATTCCCGGAATAGACCAGCAGGTCCGGTCCCAGCAGGCCGATCTGCCGCATCAGAAAATGGTTGTAGTCGCTGAATTTGATCCCCTTGACCGTGGGTAGCCGGAGCAGTTCGGTCATGAGGCCGACGGTCATCCGGGAATGGGTGGCCGCGGGAATGTGGTAGACGATGAGGGGCAGCGGCGTCGCCGAAGCGATGGCCGAGTAGTGCCCCACGATGGATGCCGGGTCCGTGCCGTAGTAGATGGGCGGTATGGCGCTGACGGCGTCGGCGCCGGCCGCGGAGGCGTGACGGGCCAGATCGACGGCCGCACGGGTGGAAACGTGTCCCACGTGAACGATGACGGGAACCCTTCCGTCGTTGGCCCTCACGGTCGCTTCGGTGAGTTCCTTGCGTTGATCCTGCGTCAGCAACAGGCCTTCTCCGGTGCCGCCGGCGATGTAGAACCCGTCGACCCCGACTTCCAGGTGCCACTCCATCAGGTCCCGCAGGGCCTCCGACCGTATGCTCCCGCCGTCGTCCACGGGGGTGACCAGCGCAGGAAATACTCCTTGGAATCGTCTCACCTTCGCATCTCCTTTCAAGACCCGGCACCGTCGGGTCCCACGGTCTGCCGGTTGCGGTTCTCGAACCTGGGGCCATTGTGCCCGGCCAACCCGTGCCGGAGCCGGTCTCGCCTCCGACCGGCAAGATGATACGCGCGGGCGGGCATCCGGTAAACGGGTACTCCACATTTTCCCCTGTCCGTCCGCAGCTTCGATGCAGCCGGTTTAGAGTGGGACTAATATTCAATTAACTTATGTTATGTTGACTCCGTATTAGGAACGCGTATACTAGACTTCATTTCATGCGTATCGAGTCCCTGAAGTTGTTTTGTGACATCGTCCGCCTTCGCAGCTTTTCTCAAGCCGCCCGCGTCAACGGACTTTCACAGTCCGCCGCCAGTCAGGCCATGTTGCAGTTGGAGAGGACCCTGGGCGTCAACCTGATCGACCGTTCGACCCGCCCGCTGCAGACCACGGAGCTGGGCAAGGTCTATTACCGGGGATGCAAGAAGATGCTCGACGAGTACACGGACCTCGAGGCATCCATTCGCCAGGAGGGGGAGCTGATGGAGGTCTCCGTGCAGGTGGCGGCCATCTACTCCGTGGGACTCAGGGACATGGGCCAGTACGTCGACCGCATTCAGCGAAGCTACCGGAACGCGGATGTCCGCATCGACTACCTGCATCCGGACCGTGTCTATCGGCGGGTTATGGAAGGGACGGCGGATCTGGGACTGGTGTCGTTTCCCAGGAACACCCGGGAGCTCACCACTCGTCCCTGGAGGGACGAGTCCATGGTGCTGGTCTGTCCCCCAGGGCACCGCCTCTCCAATCTGACTCGGGTTCACCCCAAGGATCTTGCCACGGAGAGTTACATCGGTTTCGAGAAAGGGCTGGTGATTCGGCGCGAAGTCGATCGTTTCCTGCGGGAGCAGGGAGTGGCCGTGAACGTGGTGCTGGAGTTCGACAACATCGAGAACATCAAGGAGGCCGTGGAAGTGGGGGCCGGCGTGGCCCTGCTGCCCGAACCCACGTTGCTGCGGGAAGTCCGGTCGGGAACGCTCGCCGCGGTGCCTCTGGCCGAGCCGGGCATGGTCCGGCCCCTGGGAGTCATCATTCGGCGCCACGCCCGTTTGAGTCTGGCCGCCCACCGTTTCATGGACCTCCTGCAAAACTCCGGGAACCATAACGGCAAGGACCGCTCCGCGAGGCCGGCCGGCGGCAGGAAACCTCCCGCATCGGATCGGCGGAGCGCACCCCGAGGCGGTTCCGCCGGGGCCCGCCCAGGGAGGACAACGTGACTCGCCGGGTATTCCCGCAAAAAGAGGGGCTCTACGATCCGCGTTTCGAGCACGACGCATGCGGCATCGGGTTCCTGGTGGATATGAAGAGGCGCGCCTCCCATGAGTTCGTGGAGATGGGCATCCAGATGCTCCTCAACCTGAATCACCGGGGAGCGTGCGGCTGCGAGGAGAACACGGGAGACGGAGCCGGGATACTGCTGCAGACGCCCCACCGATTCTTCGAGGAGGCCTGTGCCGGTTCGGGAATCCGGCTGCCCGCCCAGGGAACCTATGGTGTCGGCATGATCTTCCTACCCGATCGGACCGAAGCGCGCCTCGAGTGCGAGCGGCTCCTGGACGGCGTGGTCCGGGAGGAGGGCCAGGAGGTCTTGGGCTGGCGGACGGTTCCGGTCGACAATTCTCTGCTGGGACCGACGGCGAAAGCCTGTCAGCCCGTGATTCGCCAGATCTTCATCGGCGCTCGGGAGACGGAGCCGGGACAGGATCTGGAACGAAAGCTCTACGTCATTCGCCGGCGCGCCGAGAACCGGGTTCGAGCCTCCGACATCCTTCGGAAGGAGATGTTCTACGTGGCCAGCCTCTCCTCCCGGACGGTGGTGTACAAGGGGATGCTCCGGGCCGACCAGATGACCAGCTTCTACCCGGACCTGGTGGAACCGGCACTCGAGACCGGCTTGGCCATGGTCCATTCCCGCTTCAGCACCAACACCTTTCCCAACTGGAGCCGGGCCCATCCCTACCGCTACCTCTGCCACAACGGGGAGATCAACACGCTGCAGGGCAACGTCAACTGGATGCGGGCTCGCGAGTCCCTGTTCGAATCGGATCTGCTGGGACCCGATCTGGCGAAGGTGCTGGCGGTCATCGATCCCGACGGCAGCGACTCGGCCATGTTCGACAACGCCCTCGAGATGCTCTACATGACCGGGCGGACCCTGCCCCATTCCATGATGATGATGATTCCGGAGCCCTGGAGCGGGGACCCGGACATGAATCCGGCGAAGCGGGCCTTCTACGAGTACCACTCCTGCCTGATGGAACCCTGGGACGGGCCCGCGTCCATCGCCTTCACCGACGGCCTGCGCGCCGGCGCCGTGCTGGACCGCAACGGACTGCGCCCCTCCCGCTACTCGGTGACCACGGACGGACAGGTGATTCTGGCCTCCGAGGTGGGGGTGCTGGACGTACCGCCGCAGCAGGTTCTTCGCAAGGGGCGACTACAGCCCGGCCGCATGTTTCTGGTGGACGCGGTTCAGGGACGAATCATCTCGGACGGCGAACTCAAGCGGAACGTCTCGGTGGCCCGGCCCTACCGCAAATGGCTCCGGGAAAATCTGGTGCCTCTGGATTCCTGTCCTCAGGATCGGCGTCCTCCGTCCCTGGAACGGGATCAGCTCCGGCGGCAGCAGCACCTCTTCGGATACACCAACGAGGACCTGCGGCTGCTCATCGCTCCCATGGCCTCGGATGGACACGAGGCCGTGGGTTCCATGGGAACCGACACCCCGCTGGCGCCGCTGTCGGACCGGCCCCAGCTTCTTTACAACTATTTCAAGCAGCTCTTCGCCCAGGTGACCAATCCTCCCGTGGACGCCATCCGGGAGGCCTTGATCATGTCCCTGGACACCCACCTGGGATCGGAAGAGAACCTGCTGGATCCCGGGCCCCGGTCGGCTCGCCAGCTCCGGGTGGCCTCGCCCATCCTGGACGGCGTGCGGATGGAGAGGTTGCGCCGGCTCGACGGCGGCGGTCCCGGCGGGTTCCGGACCACCATCCTGCCCGCCTTTCTCAAGGTCCGGGAAGAGGATCTGGAGCAGGCCATGGACCGGCTCTGCCGTGCCGCCGCGGCGGCGGTCTCGTCGGGCAGCGACATCCTGGTCCTCTCGGACCGGGACCCCGGCCCCGCCGAGGCTCCGATTCCGGCCCTGCTGGCGGTCTCGGGCGTTCACCACCACCTGATCCGGGAAGGGCTGAGAACGCGGGCCTCCCTGGTGGTGGAGAGCGGCGAACCGCGGGAGGTCCACCACTTCGCCCTGCTCATCGGTTACGGCGCCGGCGCCGTGCATCCCTATCTGGCCCTGGAGACGATCCGGGGCATGGTCCGGGATGGGATCATGCCGGACCAGTCGTATGAAAAGTGCCGGCGGAACTACATCAAGGCGGTCGACAAGGGCGTGGTCAAGATCATGTCCAAGATGGGCATCTCCACGGTCCAGAGCTATCGGGGCGCCCAGATCTTCGAGGCGGTGGGCCTGGATTCCGCGGTCGTGGACCGTTACTTCACCGGCACGCCGTCGCGAGTGGGCGGCGTCGGTTTGGAGGTCCTGGAGACGGAAATCCGGGAACTCCACGAGCGGGCCTGGATCGGGGAGGAACAGAGCGAGGGTCCTCTGGAGTCGGGCGGCCAGTATCAGTGGCGGCGGAACGGCGAGCACCATCTCTTCAATCCCCAGACCGTCCACCGTTTGCAATACGCTTGCCGCAACGACGACGAGGACGCCTACCGGGATTACAGCCGGCGGGTCAACGACCAGACCCGGAGGCTGTGCACGTTGCGCGGCCTGTTTCGCCTGAAGCGCTCGGACCAACCGGTTCCGGTCGACGAGGTCGAGCCGGTCGAGTCGATCATGAAGCGGTTCAAGACCGGCGCCATGTCCTATGGCTCCATCAGCCAGGAGGCCCACGAATCGTTGGCTGTCGCCATGAACCGGATCGGCGGGAAGAGCAACACGGGCGAGGGGGGCGAGGATCCCAAGCGCTACGTCCCGGATGCCAACGGCGATTCCCGCAACAGCGCCATCAAGCAGGTGGCCTCGGGCCGCTTCGGAGTGACCAGCGAATACCTGGTCAACGCCAAGGAACTCCAGATCAAGATGGCCCAGGGGGCCAAGCCGGGGGAGGGAGGACAGCTTCCGGGGCACAAGGTCTATCCCTGGATCGCCAAGGTGCGCTACTCCACGCCCGGCGTGGGCCTGATCTCGCCGCCTCCGCACCACGACATCTACTCCATCGAAGACCTGGCCGCGCTGATTCACGACTTGAAGAACGCCAACCACGAGGCCCGGATCAGTGTGAAGCTGGTGGCCGAAGTGGGCGTGGGCACCATTGCGGCGGGCGTCTCCAAGGGGAGAGCGGACGTGGTCCTCATCAGTGGCCACGACGGCGGCACCGGAGCCTCGCCCCTGACCAGCATCAAGCACGCCGGGGTCCCCTGGGAGCTGGGTCTGGCCGAGACCCACCAGGTGCTATTGCTCAACGACCTGCGCAGCCGGATCGTGGTGGAGGTGGACGGCCAGCTCAAGACGGGGCGGGACGTGGTGGTGGCCGCCCTGCTGGGAGGTGAGGAGTTCGGTTTCGCCACCGCGCCGCTGGTGGTCCTGGGCTGCGTCATGATGCGGGTCTGTCACCTGAACACCTGCCCGGTGGGGGTGGCCACCCAGGATCCCGAGCTGCGGAATATGTTCACCGGAGACCCGTCGCACGTCGTGAACTTCATGCGTTTCGTGGCCCAGGAGGCCCGCGAGCTCATGGCAAGCCTGGGGTTTCGCAGCATCGACGAGATGATCGGCCGGAGCGACAAGCTGAGTGTCCGGGACGCCGTCGACCATTGGAAGACGCAGGGCCTGGACTTCTCCCGGATCCTCTACCGGCCGAAGGTGCCCTCCACCGTGGGGCGGTTCTGCCAGATTCCTCAGGACCACAAGCTGGACGCCGCCCTGGATCGGACCCGGCTGTTGGAACTGTGCCGGCCGGCGCTGGAACGGGGGGAGCCCGTCTCCGAGAGTCTTCCGATCGGGAACGTGAACCGGACCGTGGGGACCATGGTGGGATCCGAGGTCACCAGGCGTTACGGGAGCGGAGGTCTGCCGGAGGACACGATCCAGCTTCATTTTCAAGGCTCCGCCGGCCAGAGCTTCGGAGCCTTCGTTCCCCGGGGCATGACCCTGAGCCTGGAGGGGGACGCCAACGACTACATCGGGAAAGGGCTCTCCGGCGGCAGGATCATCGTTCGTCCTCCCCGGGAATCGGTCTTCGTGGCGCAGGAGAACGTCATTGTCGGCAACGTGGCCTTCTATGGGGCCACTTCGGGCGAGGCCTATATTCGAGGATTGGCCGGAGAGCGGTTCTGCGTCCGCAACAGCGGAGTCCGGGCCGTCGTCGAGGGAGTCGGCGACCACGGCTGCGAGTACATGACCGGAGGTTGCGTGGTCGTCCTGGGCCCCACCGGCCGGAACTTCGCCGCCGGAATGTCCGGAGGCATCGCCTACGTCCTGGACGACTCGGGGGAATTCTCGTCCCTCTGCAATCACGAGATGGTGGAGCTGCTGCCGCTGGACGACGCCGAGGACCGGGAGATCCTGGCCCGCATGGTGCGCCGGCACGTGGAGCTGACCGGGAGCGAGGTCGGATGGCAACTGCTCTCCTCCGGAACGTCCATGGCCTCCAGGTTCGTCAAGATCTACCCGGCCGACTACCGCCGCGTGGTCGAAACCCAGGAACGGATGAAGGGCCGCGGCCTCTCCGATTCGGAGGTGGTCATGGCGGCCTTCCAGGTCAACGCCCGCGACAAGGCCCGCGCCGACGGCCGATAGCATTCGCCGGGTCCGCAAATTCGAAGAGAATGACAAGAGGAGCAGATGGGTAAGCCCACGGGCTTCATGGAATACGAGCGGGAGCCGCTTCCGGTCCTGACCCCGGGCAAGCGGGTTGGAACCTGGCGGGAGTTCCACGAGCATCTGCCCGATTCCGCTCTGAAGCGGCAGGGAGCCCGGTGCATGGACTGCGGCGTCCCCTTTTGCCATACGGGAGAGGTGATGGGGGGGATGGCCACCGGCTGCCCCATCCACAACCTGATTCCGGAGTGGAACGATCTCGTCTACCGGGGGCTCTGGCGGGAGGCCCTGGAGCGCCTCCACAAGACCAACAACTTCCCCGAGTTCACGGGACGCGTCTGTCCCGCTCCCTGCGAAGGCTCCTGCGTCCTGGGCATCATCGAGCCGCCGGTCACCATCAAGAGCATCGAGTGCTCCATCGTCGACCGGGGTTTCGAGGAGGGTTGGATCGTCCCCCGCCCACCTTCCCGCCGAACCGGCAAGAAGGTCGCCGTCGTGGGATCGGGACCGGCGGGCCTGGCCTGCGCAGACCAGCTCAATCAGGCCGGGCACGAGGTCACCGTCCTGGAACGTGCGGACCGGATCGGGGGTCTCCTGACCTACGGTATCCCGGCCATGAAGCTGGACAAGGGAGTGGTGGTGCGCCGGGTCGATCTCCTGGCGGCGGAGGGCGTCCGCTTCCTCAGCGGGATGGACGTGGGCGGCAACTATCCGGCCTCCAGGCTGAGGGACGACTTCGACGCGGCCGTCCTCTGTTGCGGCGCCACCAAGCCCAGGGACCTGCCGGTGGAGGGGCGGCATCTGGACGGCGTCCACTTCGCCATGGACTACCTGCACGCCAACACCAAGAGCCTGCTGGACAGCAGTCTCGAGGACGGCGACTACATTTCCGCCCGCGGCAAGGACGTCATCGTCATCGGGGGAGGAGATACGGGAACCGACTGCGTCGGGACCGCCCTGCGCCACGGGTGCCGCAGCCTGGTGCAATTCGAGATTCTTTCCCGGCCGCCCGACAGCCGGGCCCCCGACAACCCCTGGCCCCAGTGGCCCCGGATCTACCGCATGGACTACGGGCAGGAGGAGGCCGCCGCCCTCTTCGGAGCGGATCCCCGCCGTTTTTCCATCATGACGGTCAGGATGGAGGGCGATGCCTCGGGCTGTCTGCGGGAGGTCCACACCGTGGGGATCCGGTGGACGCGGAACGGCGGGAGGCCGTCATTCGAACGGATTCCGGGAACCGAGCAAGTGTGGCCCGCCCAACTGGTCCTGCTGGCCATGGGATTCCTGGGACCCGAGGACCGGCTCCCCGATCAACTGGGATTGGAAAGGGACCCGCGTTCCAATATCAAGGCCGATACCAGCGACTATGCCACGACCATGCCGGGCATCTTCGCCGCCGGCGACGTCCGGAGGGGACAGAGCCTGGTGGTCTGGGCCATCCGGGAGGGCCGGGAAGCCGCCCGGGAGTGCGACCGCTACCTCATGGGTTCGACCCGTTTGCCATGATTTCCTTGGACTTCCATGTGCCCATCATCGAAGCGGTCGAGGGAAAATACTCTGCCCAGTGCCAGTTCTGAGCAAAGTCTCCTGAATCGGGTACGGCAAGGCAGAGCCTCGGCGATCGAGGCGCTGTTCACGCGGTATTCACCTTGGGTACGCAGACGGTTGCGGGGCCGGTTGCCGCAGTGGGCCCGCAGTGGCCTTACCACGAGCGATTTGGCGCAAGACGTCCTGCATCACACCTTCGCGCGGCTGAACTGGTTCGAGTCGAAGCACATGAGCGCCTTGCGGGGTTATCTGCGGCGCGCCGTGGAGAACCGTGTCCAGGACGAATTGCGACGCGCCATTCGGCGTCTGGATGCCAGCCATGTCGCTCCGCCGCAGGAACCGTTTCGTCCTTCTGAGGATGCGTCACCACAGCATCAACAGCTACTGAACAAAGAGATGTGGAAGCGCTATCGGGATGGCCTCAAGGGTCTGAAAGAGCGTGATCGACGGCTGATCGTAGGACGCGCGGAACTCGGGTACAGCTACCGGCAACTCGCTGCCATCGAACGCCTCCCCACACCGGACGCGGCCCGCAAAGCGCTCAAGCGGGCGGTAATACGGCTGAGCAAGGTCATGCCGAAGGCCTAGCCCGGGCTTTTTTGCAGCGGGACCGCTCTGCGGCGGTTCGCAAACCAGGGTGCCCAGGATTCAGCCGATTGTGCTGCACCTGTCCGATATTCCTCAATCAGACGTCACAAAGGAGAGAGCGGCACTCACTGTGAACGCCGCGTGAGTCCGACGGCAACGGATCTCGCACCATCGTCGGCCTCGAACAACTCAATGACGCGAAACCGGATGAGAAGTGAGTGACAAGAAACGTAACGATCTCATAGCCGATGTGGCGGACGCGCTCACTCTGGACCACGACGTCCAGTGGGACCGATGCGCGGAACTCGCCGCGCCTGCCGACCGTGAGACGCTGGAAAACCTGCGGGTGATCGCCCGTGTCTTCAAGAGCCGGCGACATGCGGGAGAGACATCGGCGGGTCTACCGCTGACCAGTCCCCATCCGCGCGCCGGGGCGTTCATGGGCCGTGTCTTTCGGACGCTGATGGTCATCGCCGCTGTCGAGGTGGTGATTGGGCTGATACTGCTGCCGTGGGCCTGGACCGACTATCACCGCCAGCATGGCGGCTTGGCCGCTTACTTTGTGGTGCTGTTCGTCGGGCATTGTGCGAGTGCGACACTCCTGCTGTTCGCCGGCGTTCGGGATCCGCGAACCTGGCTGCTCGGGGGCGTTTTCCTCGTCAGGGCGGCGCTGGGTCCGTTTCACATGCTTCCGGCGTTTTTCGGTTTTCTGCCGACGCCGCATATGGTCGAAGCGTTCCTCCAGGAGCCACCTTTACCAACGAGGATGTTCTTCCTCCTTTACGTTCCCGTGTTCCAATTCGCCCCCGCCTTCCTTTGGGCGTTCGCTCAAGAGTGTCCGCGGGTCCATCGGCGAACCTGGCTGGATGACCTCGCGCGGCGCATGGTTCCGATCAGCGTCGTAACGGGCATTGCCATCTGGATTGGGTATGGGGCGACGCTTGAATTCGCGCGAGCCGGATACGCGACGGTGCCCTTTTCTCTGGTCGTCGATGGATCATTCGCCGTCGTCGATCTGTTGGCGCTGGCGGCGGCCGCGGTCATCGTGCTGCGCGCGCACGCCGCGCCGGCCGACGAGGTGAGGCGTGTCGTCGTGTTCGGAGTTGGGTTCGTGATTTACGTCGGCTCGTCGGTCGCGGCCACCCTCGCCGAGCTGTTCTCGCCAGGGATGTGGGTGGCCAACTTTCAATGGACACCCATTGCTCTGGTCGTCGTATTGTTGCGATTCCCCGGGATGATTCTGCTCTGGTATTCCGTGCTCGCCGTGCGCGTCCCCCACCCGAAAGAGGTGGTCCGGGCGAGCTACAGGCGGTTCTTGATGCGCCGTGGCTTGGTGGGGGCGGCGGCCGCATTACCGGCGGCAGCCCTGGGCTGGATGGTGGTGAGTCATCCGGAGCGCACTGTCGGAGCGGTGATCCAGGATCCGTTGGCGCAGTTTCTGTTCGCTGCAAGCGGCGTCATGTTGCTGGTGGTCATCAACCGCCAACGGATCCTGATCCGTCTGGACACCTGGATTTTCCCCGAGACCAAGGACCAGAGGCACGAACTGGCCGTCGCAGGGACGGCGTTGGCGCAGGCCGGACGGATGACGGCGGTCAGCCAGATAGTGACACGGGCGGTCAGGCGCGGATGCGGGTCGCCTGCCATTCTGCTGATTGCGACGGATACCCCAGCGGAGACGCCGGAATTCCGCGCGTCCGACGCCAGGAACGTTCCGTTGCCTCGTGCCTCGGCCATCGTCCACCTGCTGGAGACGGCTGGCGGTCCATTGAGGGTCGACCCGAAGGACAAGACATCGGTCTACCCGTTGCTGCCGCCGGAGGATGCGGGTTGGGTCGCCGAGACCTCGGCCGACGTGATCTTGCCGCTTGCCGGTCCGGGAACGGAGGTCTTTGGCCTGCTCGTGGTGGGACGCCGTTTCGACGAACGGATCGTGCGCATTGTCGACCTTCCCTTTCTGGAGGCGCTCGGGGCGGCTGCCGGGTTGGCGGTGGCGCGCCTGCGCCTGCTGGAGGCGCCGGATGCCCGGCCTTCGGAGGCGCCGCCGGCACAGGAGTGTCCCGTCTGCCGCCGCGTCGTGGTTGCAGGATCTCCACCCGAGTGCGAATGCGGCGTCGGTTACGTGGGGACTGAGGTTCCGAAGCTCCTGTCCGGCAAGTTTCGGCTGACGCGACGGCTGGGTGTCGGGGGAATGGGGGCGGTCTATCTGGCGCGTGACCTGCAACTGGCTCGCGACGTGGCCATCAAGACCCTGGGGAAGACATCGGCCGACCACCGGATAAGACTGAAGCCGGAGGCGCAGGTCATGGCGACGGTGATGCATCCGGCAGCCGCCTCGATCTACGGCATCGAGTTCTGGCAGGGCCGTCCGTTCCTCGTCGTCGAATTCCTTCCTGCAGGCACGCTCGAGGATCGGCTGCGGGCCGGTCCGGTCCCGCCTCTTGAGGCCGTTTCCGCCATTACACGGCTGGCCGACGCGCTGGCGGTGCTGCACGAAAAGGGGTTCCTGCATGGCGACATCAAGCCCAGCAACATCGGGTATACGTCCGACGGGTCGCCGAAACTGCTGGATTTCGGGCTGGCTCGCGAGACGGATGACGCCGTGACGGCAGGAGGGACCTTGCGCTATATGTCGCCCGAAGTACTCTCCGGCCGTCCGGCCGATGAAGCCGACGACGTCTGGTCCCTTTGCGTCGTCCTGTACGAGATGGTGTCCGGCCGGCACCCGTTCGCTGCTCCCGACATCGACGGGATGGTGGACCGGATCCGGCGACAGCGTCTCGCTACCGGCGGGGGGCCTGCTGCAGAGTCCGAGATCGGATCGGCCGTGATCGGGTTCGCCGCTTCGATATTGAAGGCCGCGAGGTCGGCACGTCCGGTAAACGCGCGCGCCTTCGCTGAGGCGTTTTCGAAGATCCCCACGGGAGAATAGGCAACACTTTTCGTAGCGAGACCGTCCGGTTCTCGTTTCCCGAACGTCTTAGGTACTTGGATGTCGAGTCGGAACTCCCTTCCGGCGACGGCCTTCGCCGATTGGGCAGTCCTTTGTCTGTGGTTCGCCATAAACGTGGCGCCCGCAGCATGCCATCGTGTGAAACGAGGAAGAATCGGAGGAAGAATTGATGGTTGTCATGAAGAAGATCTTTGGAGTGCTGGTTCCCCTCTTGCTGTTCTCCGAGGCAAACGCTGAGCGCCGTCCGGACCGGGCGTTGAATAGTGTCATCCAGCAGTTCGGCGGCTCGCTCCAATTCCAGACTGCGGACGGGGACTGGGAAGTGATACGGAATTCCCCCGAAGAGGGTTACCTCGCTGCCGTTGGTAGCGGTCAAGGTCAGGTCCTGGCCCTCCTTTGTGAGCCGAACGACTTCTATGGGGCCGTCCTTTACTGGTACGAGGGCGGCGATTCACTTGGCACCTACTACGACGATGGCGACGACCAGCCGGTCACTCTCAATTGGCGTGACCCTGACCTGACACAAGAGACACAGTGGACACACCTGTCTTACGAGGACCAGGAATTCGACAGCGTCATACTGGTGAACGAGGCGGGTGGACGTCCGGTCAAACCGCAGGAGACCGACCGTTTTCTGGATCGACTCACGCTTCATGGCGAGTTGAACACGGTGGTCGAATTGGCCCCGGCAACTCAGGTCGAACAGGCAACATTCTCATTGGCCGGAGCGCCATCGATTGAGACCGTCAAGGCTTGCGGTCAGCAACAGGCATCGTCCGGCACGACGCTCTACTTCCCCGATTTTGTGGATGGGGGTGGTTGGTCCGTGCAGCTCGTACTCAGCAACACCGCCGCCGATTCCGGCGACGCAGCGGTCGCCGTTCGAGTTTACGACTCGGAAGGCGACGCAGTCCGCCGTTTCTTCGATTCCGACAGCTCCTTCGAAATTCCCGCTCTGGGAAGCCGAATTTTGAGGAGCGCCGGATCGGGAGCCATTCGGCGCGGCTGGATCGAGGTCGAGACCGATTCGGCCTCAGTCAGTGGCCTGCTGACCTACAGGCACGCCCAATCGGGGGTCGAGGTCGGGGTCAAACCCGTGGAGCTGGGGCATCAGTTCGCCCTGTTCGTCGAGGAATCAAGCGACATCGGCACCGGGCTGGCGATCTTCAAACCGGAATCCGGGCCTGCAATCGAGCTTCGCATCCGGGACGAAGAGGGGGACGACCCGCTGGACGGAGTGTTCGTACCCCACGAGGACTTTCACCAACGGGCACGGACCATGCCGGAATGGTTCGGCGTTGAGGGTGTCGATACCGGGTTCCTGAGGGACTTTCGAGGCCTCCTGTTCCTGCGGTCGGCGGACGGTTCCCTGTTCGCACCGCTGGGACTGCGATTCGGGAAGCAGACCGGTTCCCTTTCGGCGGTTCCCGTGATCCGAGGCGGAGACGTCACGGGCGGGATGCCGCCCTCGGGAACCGGAGGTGCGCCGCCGACGGCGAGTCTGTCCGCATCGCCCACATCCATTGAACGGGGGCAGAGCGCGACTTTGCGGTGGTCCTCAACCAACGCGACCAGTGCCTCCATCACACCGGGGGTCGGCACGGTGCCGACTTCGGGGTCACGCCGGGTGTCCCCGACGAGAACGACGACTTACCGAATCACCGCGCGTAGCACCGATGGACAGACGGCCACGGCCTCAACAACTGTCACCGTCACGGAGCCACCTGACGATGGGGGGTCGAGCAACGCATGCACTGCCGGCAGCACGATCGAGTCCGGGAGCGAATGTACCCTTCAGTACCCCGAAGGGACTCCCGACGCGGGAGAATCGTTCGGCCGGTTTGCCGTCGGCCACTTCTTTGGATCGGAGAAAGGTTGCCTGTTTATCGGTTCCGGATTTCAGCGTTGCAATTCCAGCGACCCGATCAGCATAGAGGGGACACTCACCAACAGAGACTCGGGCAATGAGTATTCGCTCGAGTTCGAAGCCAACAAGATCGAGGACAGTTCCAGTTGGACGATTTCCAAGCTGTCGATAGCGCTTCAGGAGTGACTCGATGGTTGGCAAGGGGAACGGTAGTGCGGTCCATCTCGGGAGCTTGGCCCGGTGTTGGGCGGATGAGAGTTTCTTGCGAGAACGCCGAAACCGGGTGATGTTGCGGTGACGATACACTGTCGCTTGGCGGTCGCAGTTCTAGTGTTGGCTTCCCTGTACGCGGAGCGAGGAGTCGATCGGACGCAATGGAGCCGCTTGGCGCCGGACGGCGGCAACAACGGCAGGGTCGCATTGTGGAACACTCCCAAACCCGATGAACCCGTCGCCTTTCCGGACGGGCTCGCACGCCATGCCGGGCTGAACGCCATGGTTCCCATGCCGCCGAGCGCTGTTACCCGGCAGGCAGCGTTCTCACTGCACGGGGAGCCGCCGGCGGAAACCGTCAAGGCGCGCCTCCAGGAACAGGCATCGTCCTCAAGAACGCTCTATTTCCCCGACTACGTGGACGGCGGAGGTTGGTCGGTGCAACTGGTGCTCGGCAATATCGGCGCCGCTGCCGAAGACGCGACGGTCGTCGTCGAGGTCTTTGACCCGGCGGGTCGACCGGTCCGGGATCTGTTCGACTCGTCAGGCACGTTCGAGGTTCCGTCTCTGGGGAATCGAGTCTTGAGAAGCTCCGGCGTGGGGGCGATTCGCCGCGGCTGGATCCAGGTCCGGTCCGATACGGATACGGTCAGCGGCCTGTTGACCTACCGGCACACGCAGACGGGGATTGAGGTCGGCATCGAACCGGTGGAGTTGGGCAATCATTTCGCTCTGTTCGTGGAGGAATCGAGCGACATCGGGACCGGACTGGCGATCTTCAAGCCGGATGCTTCACCCGCGATCGAACTCCGAATCCGGGACGAAGCGGGGAACGATCCCCTGGGAGGTGGGTTTGTGCGCTGGCAAAATTTCCACCAGCGGGCTCACACCGTCCCGGAATGGTTCAATGTGCAAGGAGTCGACACGGAATTCCTGCGTGACTTTCGGGGTCTTCTGTTTCTGAGAACCGAGGATGGCTCGCCCTTCGCCCCGCTCGGACTGCGGTTCGGGAAGACGACGGGTTCTCTCTCGGCTGTTCCCGTCACCGAGATCACCGAGGGGGGCGGGACCGGCGCGCCCCCCACCCGGATGGAGTTCGAATCGTCCACGCCGTCCGGGTACACCGCCGTCAGCCTGAATGATTCGGGCAGGATCTGGGGCGTTCCGACCAGGTATACGAACGATTCCGACCCGGGCACGGTGGCGTACATGGCGCTCGGGAGGCTGAAGGGGTGCGATTTCGCCAATGCCGAGGCCGACCGGGAAAGCACGGTGTACATCAAGACTGAGTCTTTGGGACGGCTGGACGATTTCGAGTCGGAGACGGTCTGCCGGAGAACCAGCAGCCGCTGGACGACATCCTGGCCTGGGGTTCGCATGACCGATCTGCTCTTCTTTGACCAGAGTAGCCCCACCAATACCCGGCAGGGTGTCTACAATGCCGCAACCGGAAAGATGGAACTCGGCAGGAGCGCGGGTGGTGGCGCGCGATTGGAGTTCGTCGAGGGTGAGTTGGCAACCCGGAGAATCTGGGAGAACACCCCTCCGGGCATCAACGTGGGCATCCCCGTTGCCGCCGCCGGAGGCGACGGTCTCACCTACACCATCAGCGGGGCCGATGCCCGGAGCTTCGTCATCGTTCCCGAGAGCGGGCAGATCCGCACGCGGGAAAATATTACTTATGACTTTGAAACCAAAGACCGTTATTCCGTCACGGTCGGTGTAGAAGACCAAGAGGCGAACAGCGACACCATCGACGTCACGATTCTGATCGGGAATCTGGTCCCCTCTTGCGATCCGCCATCAGGTTTTCGTGTGAATCACAGCGATGGCCGCCTGACCCTCCGGTGGAGTCCCCTTTCCGACCGGGTCGGTCACGCACGCGTGCTGGGCTACGAGACGGAGATCCGCCGCGGGTCCGGCGGAGTGTGGGGCGACCGGCGCAGGTACCTCGGACGCAATATCAGCGGCATGATCTACGCCGATCTCACCAATGAGATCGGGTACCAGGTCCGCGTCCGTGCCATCAATGCCGAAGGAGACTGTGGATGGTCGACACCGGTATCGGGGATGCCGACGGACGGCCTTGCGCCGACGGATCCCGACGATCACTGCGACCGGTTCTGCCGCGATCCGGTCGGTTCTCCCGACCGGAACTATCGTTTCCTGACGCCGGAGCGTTGCCGCCACACCAGCAACGGTCAGACCCTGGACGCTGATTGCGAGTACGAGAACACCGGACCGGACAGCGGCAGGATTTTCCTTGAGTTCGACGATCCGTCCCACGGCTCCTGTGAGATCACTCTGGCATTTTCGTCGCTGACTGCAGGATCGTTCATCGACGAGTGTTTCGATGCCGGAGTCAACACCAATGTGCCGTTTGAAAGGGGCTTCAGAATGCCGCGCTCAACGCAGGTTGGAGGCGAAACCGCCGTCCCGAGAGCCCCGAGGACCGGCGAAGAATTCGATGTTCTTGCGTGGGGGCGTGACGATCTCATCCCGGGCTTGATCTTCGGGTGTCCGCCAGTGTTCGACGATTGTGAGTTTTCGCCGGGTTTCGGTTTCCGGGTCGAGCGGGACCCGGACACGGGGCTCCCACACTATATTTACGGCGAATACTCATACGAAAACAGGGGATCTTCCCAGGGGGAGCTCACCTTCCGGGCGGTCGATGGAATCGATCACGTATTCACCCTCGATTTCGAGCCTTCCGGCCAAATGCGGATTACCGTTAGCGATCCCGACGGCGGCGTGCCGGCTTGGCCGGGAATTTCTCACTTGGACCTGACGTTGGGAGCGCAGCCCATCCTCCTTCCTATTCCGCCTTCGTGGTCCTCGGCGATCGCCATCGAGACCGATGTGCCGGGTGACCTGCAAGAGGAGCTGGCGAGTTCGTTGACTGATCCGTTCGTAAGTCTGGCCATCTGTCCTCAATCGAACCCCGGCTGTGTCGCGCTCAATTTCTCTCGACGATCCCTCTCGCTGGGACGCAACCGCCTCATAGTGACGATCGAGTTTCCCGCAAGAGATCCGGAGATATTCGACAGTCTCGAGGAGCCGGAGAGAACAACCAAGAAGAATTTGAATGGAAGCACTCTGGTGTTCGATGTGCGTTTCACCTCCGACGGGAGCGCCGAATACACTCTTACCATCACGAAGGAGGGCCATCTCCCGACCGTCATCGAAGGATTTGCCGATTTCGGAGGGAACAGCATCAATGTCGATGAATTTCCGGAGGAATTGCGGCTACCGGACGATCCCCCGCAAGCAGCGGGCGAAGACCGTTCGGGCGTCGACGTAGCGGCTGCCGTCAGCACCGGCCGGATCGGTCCGGACGATGTGCAGACGTTCCTGGTGAACAACCCGGGGCCGCAGGCGGCCTCCTTCAGTCCGGGGGATTGGCTGGAGCCCAAGGACGGGAGCCATCAGCGAATGATGATCGTCGGAGCGAGTCAGGTATCGGCAGCCGGATCCGCTGATCCCCTGCCTTTCGCGGCGCCTCAATTCGACGCGCCGAACCTGAAGGCGCAAACCTCCGGCTCTCCGTACGCTTCTTCCCTGTTCGCCGAAGCCATGGTGTTGCTCGGGCACGGAGTGAACCAGCCGGCGCATTCGACCGCTGATTCTACGATCACTCGAATCTCCGTCGTCTGCATGCAGCACGAACATGACATTCCGACACGCGGCGCCAGATACTTCTCGCGGCCCAAGTCGGCGCAAGACGATGTGCAACGTTGCCAGAGAGATTGCGTGTTGGAAGAGACCGACAACATACAAATGTGTGTGTGGAGATGCGAGCGTCGTCCGGAAGGGAATTGACCTGCGCGGGATCCTCGATTGGCCTGGAGCGGCAATGGTCCTCCTTCCGTGGAAGTGCCGTCACGGCGCAGCGGCTGCTGACCTGGCACGCCGACGAAGCGGCTTCGTGATCGCTTCAAGCTAGTGGCGGGGACGGAGATGGAGATCGAAGCCACAGCGGACGGATTGAAGCTGCGCAAGATCGGCGCGGCGCCGTCGCCGGTTCGCAAGAAGGGTATCCTCGTGCATCATGGCGCCTCCCGAGCGACTCTGGACATCCCGGAGTTCATTCGCGCGGAACGAAACGCACGCCGTCGCGGCACTTCCGCAGTCTGACATCGAGCGGGGCTGCCGAACCGTGACTCGAGTGGCTCAGAAAACCCCCATACATTGCGGCTGGATCTCCTGAGCGACTGGGGATTTTCCTGCCGTCCGGATCAGCGGACCGAGGGAAGCAGCCGGGTCACGTGGGGCCCGCGGGCGATGAACTCCTCGGCGTAGCGGCAGCCGCTGAAGAGCCCGTAGTGGCCCTCGACGCTCTCCAGGCGGCGGTTCAGATACTCGGGTGTGGAATAGCCCTTGCCCTGGTACTTCTGCGTGGCGAAGGCCTTGAGCGCCTCCCGCTTCTGGTCGACCACGCTCTCGATGTCCACGACGTGGGTGGCCGCCACGCCCACGGTGCCGCGGTTGATCCGCACGTCGCGCCGGTCCTGGGTGCCGTAGTAGTAGACGGTCGGCACGTCGTAGGGCTCCAGGCGGGAACCCTCCAACCAACGTGCGGCAGTGACGATGGCCCGGGCGGAGGCGTCGCCCACGGCCGGGTGGTCGTGGTGGTTCTGCTCGGTCCGGTGATGGGTGATGAGGATGTCGGGCCGCACGGTCCGGTAGAGTTCCGCCAGGCGGAGAATGACACTGCGGGTCGTCACAAAGGGCTCGTCGTCCTCACCCAGGAAGTGCGTCGCGGTGGCGTCGACCGCCCGGGCGGCGGCTTCGAACTCCTGCTTCTTCTCCTGGATGATCTCCTGAAGCAGTTGGGCCTCCCTCGCCTCGTCCAGAGCCTCCTGCTTGTCATCGTAGATGCTGGGAGCGTGGGAACGGGCCCCGTGGGTCACTGAGGCCACGTGCACGTGATCTCCCCGTTGCCGGTGCAGGGCGATGGTGCCGGCAGCCAGATCGAAGGCGTCGGCCGGGTGGGCGGTGATGACGAGCAGAGTCTTGGTCGTGGCGTCTGTCATGTGGATTCTCCTGAATCGGTTCCGGTCGCCGGGGAGGACTCACGATAGCGAAGGCCCCGATACCTGTCAAATTCGGGAATTGGGGAACAAATATCGGGAGAGCAGCGGTTCCAAACCACCGATGGAGAGTCTGGGAGGCCAGCACGTTCTCCCTGGCATGCCGTCCCTCCTCAACAGACGAAGGAGGGCACACACAAGGTGCACCCCTACCATTGTTTCGGAAAAAACACCTGCCGCGTGGGCCGAAATCATAGCCGGGCCATAATATGGGCCTCGTGGATTCTCCAGGCGCAACGAGACTTGCGGCGGCGGCACTTGCGGTCGTCACCGGCGCCGTCTATCTCAACTCCTTTCCGGGGGCGTTCCACTTCGACGATTATGCGCTGATCCTGGAGAGTCCCCTGGTGACCGGGAGCTTCGACTACGGGACGTTCCTGGAACAGTACGGCGGCCGGCCCCTGACGCTTTGGACGTTTCATTTGAACTATCTGATGACCGGTTCCCAGCCCTGGGCCTTTCACCTGGTGAGCGTCCTTCTCCATCTCGCCGTCGTCCTGCTGCTGTTCCGCCTGGTCCGGGAGCGGTTCCGGAATCCGGGCCTGGCCCTGACCACGGCGCTGCTGTTCGGGCTGCATCCGCTCCAGACGCAGGCCGTGAACTACGTCTGGGGCCGCTCCGTGCTGCTCATGAGCGGCTTCGGCCTGGCGGCGCTACTGCTGGCGGCGCGGCGGCCCTGGGCTGCCGTCATCTGTTTTCAGCTTGCCCTCTGGAGCCGGGCCGATGCCGCCATGCTGCTCCCCTTTCTCTGGGCGCTGAATCGGGAGCGATGGAGATGGTGGGCCGGTCTGACCGTGGTCAACGGACTGGCCCTCGCCTGGTCGCTGGTCAAGTATTCCCCGGCGGGACTGGCATGGAATCATCCCGATCCGGTCGGCTACTGGCTGCTGCAACCGGCGATGTTCTGGAAGGCGGTGGGACTGTTTCTGTGGCCGGCCAACCTGAATCTGGATCATCAGGTCCCGGAGCCACAGCTTCTTCTGGCGGGTGTTTCTTCGATTGCGATTCTGATCGCGGCGATCGGACTGCTGGGTTCGTTGCGGCGCGGTTCACCCCTGGGCACAGGTTTTTTCTGGGTCGTGGCCTTCAGCCTGCCGACCTGGGTTCTGCCCAACCTCGATCCCTTCAGTGAGACGCGGCTCTACCTTGCGTCGGCCGGTTTCGCCCTGATGGCGGCTTGGCTGCTGTTTTGCCGCCGGCCGGAGGGCGGCTGGCCGAACCGGGTCCAATGGGTGGGAATCGGGATCCTGGCGGTTCTGCTGATTCCGCCGACGTTGGCGCGCAACCGGATCTGGAACGACGACCTGTTGCTCTGGCGCGACGCGGCGGCCAAGAGTCCCGGTAAGTCGCGGCCCCACTACAACCTGGGCGTCGCGCTGCTCCGGGACGGACAGGCCGGCAAGGCGAGTGAATCGTTTTGCGCCGCGGTGTCTCTCGACCCGGATGACGATTACAACTGGGCCGCCCTGGGGTACCTGTCGGAGTTGGAGGGGGACCGAGCCGCCGCCCGGGCACACTACAACCGCGCGGTGGGCATGAACCCGGATAACCGGTACGCCCAGGAAGGTCTGGAGCGCGTCGGCGAGAGGGGACCGGATTCGCCGCCGGCCCCCGAATCAGGCTCGAATCAGGCTCCGAAATAGGCCGGCTCGTTGCCCGGCTTCCACTTGATGTTGCAACCCAGGCTGGGCTGTTGTTCCGGATCGGGGGTGTCCCCGGCCAGGACCGTATCGAGGGCTCCTCTCAGGTCTTCGCCGGTCACCGGCGCGTCGCTTCCGGGCCGGCTGTCGTCCAACTGGCCCCGGTAGGCCAGGCGCCGGTCCTGGTCGAAGAGGAAGAAGTCCGGCGTGCAGGCCGCCGTGTAGGCCTTGGCAATCTCCTGGGACTCATCGAAGCAGTAGGGGAACTGGAACCCGTGCTCCCGGGCCATGTTCTTCAACTCGCCGGGGGCGTCTCCCGGGTAGGCGTCCACGTCGTTGGCGCCGATGGCCACGACGCCCACATCCCGGGCCTGGTACTCGTTCCCCAGGCGGGCCAGCTCCTCCTGGACGTGAACGACGTAAGGGCAGTGCTTGCAGATGAACATGACCAGCAGGGCCTTGTTCCCCGAGAAGTCGTCCCGGGAAACGGTCTCACCGGTCGTCACGTCCGGCAACTGGAAGTCCGGGGCCTCGGTGCCGAGACCCAACATGGTCGATGCAGTCAGAACCATTGCGATGCTCCTTTCATTCTCTAAACGGGTCAGAGGGGAAGGGAGGTTCCCATCCCTTGTTCCAATGCGCTCGTATAAATCAGTCGGGCCGTGGCCACGTCTTCCACGCCCAGTCCCAGGTTGACGGAAATGATCCGTTGATCGTCCCGGTTCCGTCCTCCCCGTCCCCGAACCACGTTCGCCAATTCGGAAAGCCCGCCGGGGAGGCCTTTGAAATACCCCACACTACGATAGTAGTCGAGTTGCGCCACGTCGTCCGTCACCAGCAGATCGGCGGCATGAAAGGCCGCGGGCGTCATGTAGGCGTCGAAATCGAGGACGCAGGCGAAGACCCCGTCCGGGAGCCAATCCGGTTCGATCACCGGTGCGGGCGGACTCGGCATGGGTCCTGCGGTCACCACCACGTCCGCGGTCCGGATGGCTTGCCGGGGAGAGGCGCAGACCGTGCACGAGAGTCCGTGACGTTCCACGCACTCCCGGGCGAAGGTGTGCGCCGCTTCCGGCCGGACATCGTAGACCCGGATTTCCCGAAGCTCGGGGAGGACCACCGCCAGCGCCTCCAGGTTGGACCGGCCCTGGACGCCGCACCCCAGGATGGCGGCCGTTCGAGAGTCCGGGCGGGCCAGATGACGAGCCGCCACGCCCGTGGCCGCGCCGGTCCTGACGGCCGTGATCCAGGTGGCGTCCATCACCGCCAGGGGGATTCCGGATTCCGGGTCGTTCAGGATCATGAGGCCGGTAATGTAGGGGAGGCCCCGGGCCGTGTTTCCGGGATAGCCGCCGATCCACTTCATCCCGGCGGCGCCCGTGGTTCGGATGTAGGCCGGCATGGCGTGGATGAACGCCCCGGGCCGGGTGTGGATTCCCGGCTTCGGCGGCATCTCCACGTTCCCCGATCCCTTCTGGACCAGGGAATCCTCCACCACTTCGACGACGTGCGCCATAGACAGGCCGACACGCTCGATGTCTGACCGCGACAGGTACAGAAGTTCTCCCGTCGGTGCCACGATACTCGAATCTCCTCAGGATGGGACCGGCCACCGATGCGATTGAAGTCGGGGCCCCGGCCCGGTTCATCTCACTGCACGGCGCCCCGGGCTTTCACCCGCCATTCGGTCACCACTTCGTCGTCCCGGATTCCGTAGATGCGGTCGTGCATGTTCACGCAGGCGCAGACATGGTTGGGAACGACCCGGATCCGGTCGCCGACCCGGTATTCTCTGGCGGAGTTGGCCAACACGAGATGGCCATGCTCCTCGGAGAGATATTCCACCACGGTGCCCGGGTCGCCGATCACGTGGCCCATGCCCACGCCGTCCCCGGAGAGGAACTTGTCGCTGGAGAAGGTCTTGCTGCCGCCGTCGATGGCGGCCTTGCCCGGGACGCTGGTGCTCACCACGGTCGCCAGGACGGAAACGGCGCAGTCTTTCAGATCGGCGGCCTGGCAACCGACGGTATTCCGATCGTTGAAGATGTAGGTGCCCGGACGAGCCTCGGTGATGTTCTTGAACTGGTGCGACATGTACGCCGTCGGGGTCGAACTGGCGCTGATGACCGGGTAGGGGATTCCGGCGTCGTCGAGGAGGTCCAGCAGAGTCGCCAGCTGCCGGTTCTCCACCGACAGAAGTCGATTGCGCCGCTCCGGGTCCGCCAGGAAGTGCCCCGGGTAAATCAACAGCCCCTGGTAATCCAGTGCCGGAAGCTCCGCGATCCGCTCCACCACCGGAATGGCCTCTTTGCCGATGGCGAACCCGCAACGCCGCATCCCGGTGTCGAACTCCACCAGGATGGGAATCCGGACTCCCCCCTCCCGGGCGTGCTTGGAGATGCCCCGGGCCACCTCCAGCGAATCCAACGCCACAGAAATGCGGGTCCGGCGGGCCAGGGCGGCCAACCGCTTCCACTTGATCTGTCCGTACACCGGATAGGCCAGCAGAATGTCCTCGACACCGCCGTCCGCCATGACCTCCGCCTCGCCCAGCTTGGCCACGGTGACGCCGACGGCGCCCTTAGCGACCTGGAGCCGAGCCAGCTCGGGAATCTTGTGGGTTTTGACGTGGGGACGCAGATTGAGGCCGTGATCCCGGCAGTAGCGGGCCAACCGGTCCAGGTTCGCGGTCATGATATCCAAGTCGACCAGGACCGCAGGTGTGTCCAGCCCATCCAGCTTCATGGTCTGTTCTCTGCAGCAGCCCGGTGGTGTTCCGGCCGCTCCCGTCCCGGATTCCGAATCAGCCGATGCTCAGCATTCGCTGGATGGCTCCCAGGGAGGCCCGGCGGATCGGCTCCGGGACCTCCACTTCGTAGACCTCATGCTCCAGGCTGTGAAGGATCTTCTCGAGACTGATTCTGCGCATGTGGCGGCAGAAGACGTTGCAGGTTCTGACGAACTCCACCTGGGGGAATTCGGTGGCCAGATTCGCCGCCATCTCGCACTCGGTGGCCATGTAGACGCGGCGCAATTCGGCGTGATTCTTCACATAACCCGCCATCTGGGAGGTGCTGCCGTAGAAGTCGGCTTCTTCCAGGACTTCGGGCAGGCACTCCCAGTGCACCAGGACCGCGGCGTCGTGCGCTCCCCGCGGAATGTCGTACTGCTTCCGGATGTCCCGGATGTGGCTGGCGGTGAACTTCTCATGGACCTCGCAGCGGCCGAAGTTGCTGTCATATTTGCCCGGATAGATCAGATCCAGGTCGGATCCCCTCTTGACCAGTTCCTGTTGCAGGTTCTCCCCCA
This sequence comes from Acidobacteriota bacterium, assembly GCA_965116695.1. GTDB lineage: Bacteria > Acidobacteriota > UBA6911 > RPQK01 > JAJDTT01 > JAJDTT01. The sequence continues at coordinate 2,249,820 of OZ220706.1, read as the reverse complement.
TCAGGGAATCGGGGAGGAAGACCACCTGGTCCGTGCCGAACTCCCGGGCCGCATGCTCGATGACCTTGAGCCCGTTTGCGGAGGTGCAGCAGTAGTCCGATTCGGCCTTGATCTCGGCGTAACTGTTGATGTAGGTGACCACCGGAGCCTGGGGATAACGCTGCCGGTAGAAGCTCACGTCCTCGGCCGAAAAGGGATCCGCCAGGCTGCAGCCCGCATTCAGGTCCGCGATCAGCACCTTCTTTTCCGGATTCAGGATCTTGGCCGTCTCCGCCATGAAGAGGACGCCGTCAAACAGGATGATGGGTTTGTCCGACTTGGCGGCGTAACGGCTCAGCGCCAACGAATCGCCTCTCTCGCCCTCGCCGGACAGATGGAAGACCAGCGGCTCCATGTAGTTGTGGCCCAGGATCAGGACGTTCTTGACGTCCCGCAGATACAGAATCCGCTCGACGATGTCCTTCTTGGCGAGGAAGTCCAGATGCTGATCGGGATGCGGCCGCAGGGACCTGTTGATCGACTCCAGCCGGTCCTTATAGGTCTCTAGGGTGGTTTGTTGCATCTCTTGGCGCCGTCCGGCCGATCAGCTAGTTGGCGAGTTGCCCGCACATTCCCCGCTGGGGCGCTCCACAGCCGCATGGGCCGGTCTCCTTGAGAGCGGATTCCATGGACCCGCCGCCGACCGCGAATGAGGAGAAAAGCTGCTCGAAGCGGCCTCCGCTGCAACCGGGACACTCGGCATCGTCTTGGGCGCCCAGCACGATCTGCTCGAAATGGGTGTCGCAGTCCAGACAGCGATATTCAAAAATCGGCATCGTACGATTATACCGCAACTCCCCGGAGTCAAGAAGATGCGACCGGCGAGGATCTCCGGACCGGGACGTCCCTCACCGAAGGCCCCTCGTAGATCTGCCGCGGCCGGGCGATCTTCTGTTCCCGGTCCCGCGCCAACTCCTCCCATTGAATCAGCCAGCCGGCTGTTCTGGCCAGCGCGAAGAGGACGGTGGACATGGAAGGAGGGAAACCGAGAGCCTGGTAGATCAGACCGGAATAGAAGTCGACGTTGGGATAGAGCTTCCGCGAGATGAAGTAGTCGTCCTTCAGCGCGATCCTTTCCAGTTCCAGCGCCACGTCCAGAAGAGGATCCGACCCGGTGACCTCGAAGACCTCGTGTGCCAATTGTTTGATGATCTTGGCCCTGGGATCGTAGTTCTTGTAGATGCGGTGCCCGAAGCCCATGAGGCGGAGTTCGCCTCTCTTCACCCTCTGCACGTGTCCGGGCACCCGGTCCCTGGACCCGATTCCCTCCAGCATCCGGATGACCGCTTCGTTGGCTCCTCCATGCAGGGGTCCGGACAACGCCCCGATGGCGGCCGCGGTGGTCAGGTACGGGTCGCACTGGGAACTGCCGACGCCTCTCATGGCGCTGGTGCTGCAGTTCTGCTCGTGGTCGGCATGAAGGATGAAAAGAGCGTCCATCGCCTTCTCGAACACGGGTTCAGGCGTCCGGTCGAACGCCATCTGCAAAAAGCTTCCGGCGTAGGAGAGTCCATCCGCGGGATCGGTCAGCGGCAAGCCCTGGAGGCGGCGAAAGACCTGGGCCGACAGGGCCGGGACCTGAGCCAGGAGCCGGTGGAGCTGGAGCAGGCGCGCCTGCGGGTCCAGAACGGAACGGCCGTCAGGATAGAAATTGGAGAGAGAGGCCACCGCCGTCGCCAGCATGGCCATGGGAAATCCTCCCGGAGGGAAGCTCCGGATCAACTGCAGAACGGCCTGCGGCAACTCGATATGCTTTCGGATATCGTCACTCCATTGCCGGAATTCGGCTTCGTTCGGAAGTTCCCCGTAGAGGAGCAGATACGCCACCTCCAGGTGGCTGTACTCTCCCACCAGTTGCTCTATGGGGTAGCCGCGATAGCGCAGGATGCCCTTGTCTCCGTCGATGTAGGTGATGGCGCTCCGGCAGGACGCCGTGTTGAGGAAGGAGGGATCGTAGGTCATGAGACCGAAGTCGTCCTCCGACGTCTTGATCTGGCGAAGCTCTATGGCGCGAATCGTACCGTCCGAAACAGCCAGATCGTAATGCTTTCCGGTCCGGTTATCGGTAATGGACAGACTCTCGTCGGGCATGCTGACACCCTTTTGCCAACTACGGGAATTGATATGAAGAGACACTCACGAGACGGATCGCCGGGGAATCCCCCGCCCGTTAGTGCGCTCTGGTTCTCCTTCCGGAACGAGGCTATAGGATAGCCAACGGCAAGGCGAAACTCAATGAGCATTCCTCCTCATTCCTGTTAGACTTGCGGCGGGATGAATCGGTCTTCCAGCCCCCTCGACCCTCAACCCGCTGCCCGGGCCTTGCCGGTCCGGGCCAGCTCCTCATTCTCGAGCCGTCTCTTGAAGATCGGTCTTCCAGTTGCGTTTCTCCTGGTTTCGATTCCGGCTCTGGTAGGCGGACGGACGCTGCGTATCAGGGGCTTGGACTATTCCTTTCTGGTGACCGAACCGCCGGGCTGGACCATCGACGTCGGTTCGGCGATTCAGGTCGCCAACTTCGTCATGCACCCGGAGGGGACTCACTGGAGAGAGGCCGATGTGGTCGCCTTCTCCCGGTTCTTCCCCAGGAATCAGGACGAGGAACTGGAGAATTTCCTGCAGTCCGAACTGGCCGGGCAGGAGGTCCGCTGTCCGAAGCTGGAGATCAGTGATCTGCATTTGGACGTGGCGCTGAATCCCGGGACGGGCGATCGGCCCAGGGTCGTGGCCAAGTCGTGTGCCTGCCCCGGAGGCAAACAGGAAGTCGTCGCCTTTACCGAAGTCACGGACTACTTCGTTATCTTCGTCCTGTCGGCTCCCGACGCGGCATCGATTTCCAAGGCGCTTCCCACTTTTCGGCAGTTGGTCTCGTCGTTCCGCTGGCTGGGCCGGCCACAATCCTCCGTCGACGTGCTCAGATCCAATCCGTAGGCATCCCGAACCCAATGAGAACGGTCGTGAAAAACGTCACCGGCCGCTGCCGGCGGGGCGCCCTGCGGGGGCTGGATTTTTGACAGGATCGGGGTTCGCAAATATACTATGCACCTTCTGAAAACGTGGATTCGGGAGAATCGGTTTGTACGCAATCATTCGTAGCGGCGGGAAACAGTATCGAGTCGCCGAAGGAGATCGGGTCCGGCTGGAGCGCATCGCCGGAGAAGTGGGCGATGAGGTCAGTCTGGAGGACGTGTTGCTGGTCGGCCATCCCGATTCGATCCAGGTCGGCACCCCGTCACTGAATGACGTTCGCGTCACCGGGACCATCGTCGAGCAGGGCAAGGACCGCAAGATCACGGTCTTCAAGTTCAAACGCCGCAAGATGTATCGGCGCAAGCAAGGTCATCGCCAGCGCTTCACCGAGGTGGAGATCGGGCCGATTCGGATCGCGGGAGAGAGCACGGACCAGGAGTAGATGCCATGGCACACAAGAAGGGTTTGGGCAGCTCTCGAAACGGCCGGGACAGCAATTCCAAGCGTCTGGGCGTCAAGCGATTCGACGGCCAGTTGGTGACAGCCGGCTCGATTCTGGTCCGCCAGAGAGGGACGCCCATCAAGCCCGGGAACAATGTGGGCCGGGGCCGCGATGACACCCTTTTCGCCCTCACCATGGGGAAAGTCCGGTTTCAGCGCCGGGGACGATTAGGGCGGTTCGTCCACATTATCCAGGAGTCCGCGCCCTAGGCTCCCAGCCCGCAGAATTCCGGAGATCGGACCCTGGATCTCCACTTTGCGTGCATGTTTCTGGACCACACCAGAGTTTTCGTCAAAGCCGGTGACGGGGGAAACGGTTGCCTGGCATTCCGCCGGGAGAAGTTCGTTCCCCGAGGAGGACCCAGCGGTGGCGACGGCGGCAACGGGGGAAACGTCTACTTCCGCAGCACCAACCACCTGAACACCCTGCTGCCGTTCCGCTACAAGCGGGAGTTCAGAGCCGACAGCGGTTCTCACGGGTCCGGCTCCCAGCGGCATGGGAAGAAGGGCAAGGACCTGGTCATCGATCTCCCGGTCGGAACTCAGATCTATCTCGAAAGCACACGCGAGCTCCTGTTCGACCTGGATGAGCCGGATCTCAATCGCCTGGTGGCCAAGGGCGGCCGGGGCGGGCGCGGCAATGCGGCCTTCGCCACCTCCACCAACCAGGCTCCCAGAAAGTGGGAAACCGGGCGGGCGGGGGAGGAGAAGCACCTGGTTCTGGAGCTCAAGGTACTGGCCGACATCGGGCTGGTCGGACTCCCCAACGCGGGAAAATCGACTCTGATTTCGGTGATCTCCTCGGCTCGCCCCAAAATCGCCGAATATCCTTTCACCACTCTGACGCCCAATCTGGGAACGGTTTCACTGGCAGGGTTTCGGACCTGCGTGGTCGCCGACATCCCGGGCCTGATCAAGGGCGCCCACGAGGGTCACGGTCTGGGCGACCAGTTTCTGAGGCACATCGAGCGATGCCGGTTCCTGCTTCATCTCGTGGACGTCACCGACTTCGGCCCGGAGGACCCCGTCACTGCCGTGCAGACGGTTCAGGAGGAACTGCAGCTCTATGGAGGAGACCTGCCGGCCAAGCCTCAAATGGTGGCGGCTTCCAAGATGGATGCCGCGAACCCGGCGAAGGTGGGGAGACTCCAGGAGTACTGTTCCCGGGAAGGGATTCCATTCCGCCGCGTCTCGGCGGTCCGGGGGGACGGAATCAAGGAATTGAAACGGTCGTTGGCAGAGCAGTTGGGAGTCGTCAAGGGTTGAGGGTCGGGATCTACGGGGGCACGTTCGACCCGGTTCACCGAACACATACGTCTATCGCCAACCGGGTCCGGCGTGTGCTCTCGCTGGACCGGGTCCTGCTGATGGTCTCCCGCCTCCCTCCCCACAAACGGCGGAACGGCATGGCCGCTCAGCATCACCGCCATGCAATGGTCGCACTGGAAACCCTGGAGGAACCTGGCCTGTACGCGTCCGACTTCGAGCTCCGGCGCCGCGGGCCCAGCTACACCGTCCGAACCATGGCGCTTTTGCGCGAGAACTACCCTCGCCACCGGTTCTGCTTCATCGGTGGAACCGATTCGTTGAAGGATATCCACGTCTGGAAGGACCACGACGTCCTTCTCCGGGACAATTGCTGTGTCTTCGTGCAGCGGGTGGGAGCACGGGTCGAAACCGCCGACTTTCCGGAAATCCACCTGGAGGAGGTCACGGCGAGGGATTCCACAAGTCCGGAGATCCGGCCGGGGCGCACCTTCCTGTTGGACGTCCGGGCTGACGATCTCAGCTCGAGCCAGGTCCGGGAGAGCATCGCCGGACGGGGCGGTCCCCTTTCCGAGCAGGTTTCTCCCAAGGTTTTGCAGTACATTCGGAAGTACCATCTCTATGAAGACAACACGAGAATTGCTGACCCTGGTCTGTGAGTCGATTCAAGAAAAGAAAGGAGAGGACGTCCGGGTCGTGGACATCTCCGAGATCTCGTCCTTCACCGATTTTTTCGTGATCTGCCAGGGCACCAACCAGCGTCAGAATCAGGCGATCTGCGACGAGATCCGGCACCGCCTGAGGAACCAGGAGAAGGTCAGGCCCACGCATATCGAGGGGTACGAAGGAGGCGATTGGATTCTCCTGGACTATCTGGACTTCGTGGTCCACATCTTCTCGTTGCGTGCGCGAGCCTTCTACCAATTGGAGAAACTGTGGAGCGACGGCCGGCTGCTGGTCCTCACTCCGCAGGCATGAACCCCGGATTTCGGGCGTCCAAAGCGCCCAATCGCCTCCGCCATACCGGAACCTGAACCTTTTTCGGAGCCTGTCGTATATTGAGATACACAAAGTAGTGGAGGTAGGGCATGACACACAGCGACCTGGACTACTTCAAGAAACAGCTCCTGGAAAAGAAGACCGAACTCATCGCCGTCGTCCACAAGACCGAGAGTTACGGTCGGGAGATGGACAGTGAAGCCGAAGCCATGGACATGGCGGATCGGGCCTCCAAGTCCTACACCAAGGAGTTCATGTTCAGCCTCAGCAACCTGGAACGGCAATTGATCATCCTGGTTGAGGAGGCCCTGGATCGAATCCAGGACGGCTCCTATGGTGAATGCACCCACTGTGGAATATCCGTGGGGCGCCGGCGGCTGGAGGCTGTGCCCTGGGCACTCCTCTGTGTCCACTGTCAGGAACTCAAGGAGTCCGGCCGGCTCTCCTGACGAGCGCCCCGGGAATTCCTGATTCTTTTCGCGGTTTCGCCCGGTCGGGCGTTTCGGTAAGTGTGTCTTCCGTTCCGGGGATCACTCTGCGGGCGCGCATCTGGCAAGGGCTCCAAGTCCTCTTCTTTCCCCAGAGCTGCGTGCTTTGCGGCTGCTGGGTCGCCAATCCCGACGCCAGTCCCCTTTGTGCGGAGTGCTTCCTGCAGTTGCCCCGGTTCCGGAACCCGCTCTGCCCGAAATGCGGCGGGCCCGCACCCGCCGTGAATTCGCCGTTTCCGGATCGGGGGACGGATCCGGGGGCTCCGGAACCCTGTGCGTCCTGCCGGGGGATGCGATCCTTCCATCACTCGGCCCGGGCTTGGGGACCGTACACCGGAACCCTGAGGAAGTTGATCCATCGCTTCAAGTTCTCCGGCCACCGCCGGTTGGCGCATCCTCTGGCGTGCCTGCTGGAGGAAGCCTACCGCAAGCGGCCCAAACCCTTCTCCCCATCCTTCCTGGTGCCGGTCCCCTCCCATCCCCGGCGCCTGAGAAAAAGGGGATTCGACCAGACGCTCCTCTTGACTCGAACCCTGGGCAGAAGACTGAACCTGCCGCTGTTCCGGGGTCTTCGCCGGTCGCGTCCGACCCTGCCCCAGTTCGGACTCGATCTGAAGGCTCGAAGGAAGAACATCCGCAACGCCTTCCGCCTCCGGCATGCGCGGCGACTCAAGGGTGAGGATCTCGTCCTGGTGGACGACATCCTCACCACCGGCTCCACCGCCCGTGAGATTTCCAAGGTCCTCAAGCGGGACGGCCGTGCGGGACGAATCCTGGTCCTGACGGTAGCCCGCGTAGCGTTGCCGGGCGAGACCCCGGAAGCGGCGTCAAGGAGACCCCGGAAGCGGCGTCAAGGAGCGGCGGCATCCCTGCCGCCGATTGGATCGGCGTCTTTCAGGCGGCGAGGAGCGGCGGCATCCTTGCCGCCGATTGGATCGGCGTCTTTCAGGCGGCGGGGAGCGGCGGCATCCTTGCCGCCGATTGGATCGGCGTCTTTCAGGCGGCGGGGAGCGGCGGCATCCTTGCCGCCGATTGGATCGGCGTCTTTCAGGCGCCGACCAGGAGAGCCAGGAAGGACGGCAGTCCCCCCTTCAGCCCACCCCCCGGTCGGAAATGCAGCCTCATGTGATCGAAGTCCGTATACTGGAACCTGAACCCGGGATCGGAAGCGGTAAATCGCTCGGTCCCAGGTGACTCTCCAAAAAGGGAGACCCACCATGAGCTGCATCGGAAGCGAACTCTACGAGGCGCTTCTCGCCGCCGGCGCACCCGACGACAAGGCTAAGGCTGTTGCGGCGGCCGTTCCGATGCCGGAGCAGATGGCCACCAGAGCCGACGTTGATGACGTGAAAGCGAACCTGGCAGGATTGGACAAGCGGGTAGCTCGTCTGGAGTGGGCCGCGTATGCGGCTCTCGCCCTCTTGGGGAAGTTGGCCTTCTTCAATTGACCCTCGTCAGCGGCAATCCGCAAAACGACGACCGTGACGGGAAGGCGCCGTTCCCGCTGGCCGAGTGCGTGATCAACGTCAGCGAGGGCCGCGACCAGGCCTGCCTCCGCGAACTGGCCCGAACCGCGGCGGCTCCGTCCGGGGCCGCTCTGCTCCACTGGGATGCCGACGTCGACCACCATCGGACCGTCTTCACGCTGGCGGGCTCGCTTCCGGGCCTGGAACAGGCCGCGGCGGCACTGTGCCGCCGGGCCGTCGGCCTCCTGGGCCTTTCCCGCCATCAGGGCGTCCATCCCCGGATCGGCGCCGTGGACGTGATTCCGTTCGTGCCCATCCGGGGAGTCTCCATGTCCGACTGCATCCGGAGCGCCCGCCGCCTGGGAAAGCACCTGGCGCAGGAGATCCCACTCCCGGTATTTCTCTACGAGCGGGCGGCGAGCCGCCGGACGGGAAGATCCCTGGCGGAGCTGCGGCGGGGAGGCCTGGAGGCGCTGCGCCGGCGCATGGCCCGGGACCCGGACTGGAGGCCCGACTTCGGCCCCCCGCGCCCCCATCCGACGGCCGGGGTCAGCTGTGTCGGAGCGCGGGACTACCTGATCGCCTACAACATGTACCTTGAAGATCCGGACCCGGCCGCGGCCCGCAAGGTGGCCGCCCGGATCCGGGAACGGGACGGAGGGCTGCCCGGCGTCAAGGCGCTGGGGTTCTGGATCGCGAGCCGGAACCAGGCGCAGGTCAGCACCAATCTCACCGACTATCGCAGCACGTCCCTGGTCCGGCTCTTGGAGGCGGCGGACCGCCATGCCCGCGCCATGGGCAACAGGGTCTCCTCCTCGGAGATCGTTGGCCTGGCCCCCCGGAACGCTTTGGGTCCGGACGCAACCGCCCGGCTGCGGCTGGAAACCCCGGCGGCGGAGTCGATTCTGGAAGAGCGGATTCGACAGGCTTGGCCCGGAATCCGGATTTGAAGCCGGACGGCCCGGCAGTCGAGATTCTGAATTCCGCCGGCTACGGCTCGATGCCCCAGGCCCGCAACGCGTCTCCCTCGAGGCGGGTGTAGCAGAGCGTCTCTCCCACCGCCCCTTCGCGCCAGACGCTGTTCCCCCCGTCGCGTATGGCGTCGCGGTTCTTGATGATGGTGGCGAACACGTTTCCGGGCGTCGGCCCCATCTTGGGCGAGAGGAGCAGATTGTCCCGGTCGTAGAACACGGCCAGGTCGATGACCGGAACCCCTGATTCGGTCTGGACCGGCAGTTGGAGGCCGGAGTCCAGCGTGAAATACATGACGTCTCCGGCCGCCGGAACCATGGAGCAGTTCTCGGGACCCGGCTCTTCGGGAGCGAAGCCCGGGACCAGGATGTAGATCTCGTTGCTGGCGTACTTGGCGTGGTACACGTCTCCCTCCTGGGGGAGGGCATTCCAGACCGCCTCGCAGGTCCGGGGCGCCTTCTCGTCCAGCAGACGGGCGACGCAACGGATCCCGCGCTTCTTGAGAGTGATTTCGACATATCGAGCCATGAATAGCTTTACCTCATTGCGAATCAGGATTGAAAAACGGTTCGCCGGCGGATGGTCAGCTGGAACTGGCGGCGACGGGGTTTGACAACAGGCCGATTCTCGAGATGTCCACCTCCACCCGGTCTCCCGGTTTGAGGTACTCCCCGGTGACGTTTCCGACACCGGAGACGGTGCCGGTGCTGATCACGTCTCCCGGCTCCAGCATGACGATGGCCGAGATGTACTCGATGAGCGCGGCCACGGAAATCAGCATCTGGCTGGTGCTGTTGTGCTGCTTTCTGTCTCCGTTGACGTAGGTGCTGATCGTCAGGGTCTGGGGGTCCCGGATCTCGTCGGTGGTGACGATCCAGGGTCCCATGGGCGCGGCGGAATCCAGCCACTTCCCGTTGAGCCAGTCGAACCACCTGTCCTGGGGGCGGTCCTCGCTCCGGGGCCAGATCTTGAGCTTCCGCTCCGACACGTCATTCATGATGGTGTATCCGGCGACGTAGTCGAGAGCCTGGTCCCGGGAGACCCTTTTGCAGCGCCGGCCCAGAACCACGGCCAGCTCTCCCTCCCAGTCCATGGCCCGGGCCACGGGTGGAATCCGGATGCTGTCCTCAGGGCCGATGACGCAGGTGCTGGCGGGCTTCATGAAGAAGCGCGGGGTCTCCTTGTCCTGGGAGTCCATCTTCCCCCCGCCTTCCTCGATGTGGTCCTGGAAGTTGCCGGCGAGGCAGAAGAGCTTCCGGGGCACCGGCACCGGAGCCCGCAGGCGCACGCCGGAGATGGGGTGCACGGCGGATCCGTCCAGGCCTTCCCGGACGGCCTTGTCGGCAGCCTCCCGGGCCTGTGCCCCATGTTCCAGAAAGTCGATCATGTCGTCGAAGAACGCGTGGGGAGGCCTCTCCTCCTTGCGGGCCAGATCGGCGTCGGCGGCAGCGAGATCCACGACCCGTCCGTCGTCCGTGGCTACGGCGACGAAGGACCGGTCCTCCAGGCTGCACGTGGCTAGTTTCATATCGGTTCTCCTTGCGAGTCCGGGAGCCTTCTCCCGGCGTCCTCACCCCTTGATCAATTGGTGTGCGGCGCCAGCCGCTCCCGCAGTGTAAAGCATGGAGAGCCTGGATGCGATTCTCAAGTTCCGGGTGTTTCGGGATATAATTCCCGGGGACCTGAGATTGGCGAAAAAAGAAGAGGGAAGGCCGCGAAAGGGTTGGCGGCACGCCTTTGCCGTAGATACTCCAACCGAATTCCAACCCACGGACGAGCAGCGCCAGGTGGCCGACGGGATCTGCCGCGAGCTGGTGCGGCGCCGGCTGACGACGCCGGCTCTCATGTTTCTTGAAATGTCCCGGCCCCTCAACTTCCTGGGTTCCCAGCTCCTGCATTTCCTTTCGCCCGTGCTCTCGGGACTCACCCAGTCCCACGGGCACCGGCACTTGGCCGCCTTTCTTGAGCATCGGGGCTCGGTGGACTATCTTTGTCGCCGGATCGAGGAACTCGACTCGGCCGGCAAATGAAGCAGATCGATCCCGACTCCGTCAACGTGATCCTGGCCACCGACTGCGGGAGCACCACCACCAAAGCCATCCTCATCCAGCAGGTCGACGGGGAGTACCGGCAGACCCACCGGGGCGAGGCTCCCACCACGGTAGAGGAACCGGCGGCCGACGTGACCCTGGGGGTCGTCAACGCCGTCGCCGAAGTGGCCGAAATGGCCGGACGCCGTCTCATCGACGATGCGGGCCGGATCCTGAGGCCGGCCAACGGCGGCGAGGGATGCGACCTCTACATCTCCACTTCCAGCGCCGGCGGCGGCCTCCAGATGATGGTGGCCGGCGTGGTGCGGGAGATGACGGCCGCCAGCGCCAAGCGGGCGGCCCTGGGGGCCGGCGCCATCGTCATGGACGTTCTGGCCTCCAACGACCGCCGCCTCCCCCACGAGCAGATCCACCGGATCCGGGAGCTGCGGCCCGACATGGTGCTGATCTCGGGCGGAACCGACGGCGGAACCACCCGCCACGTCGTGCAGATGGCCGAGCTCATCGCGCCGGCCCGTCCCCAGCCCCGCTTCGGCGCCGAGTACCGGATGCCGGTGATCTTCGCGGGGAACCAGGACGCGGCGCCGCTGGTGGAGCGAACCTTCGACGAATCGGTACAGCTCTCCATCGTTCCCAACCTGCGTCCGGTCCTGGAACGGGAGAATCTGGGCCCGGCCCGGGACAAGATCCATGACCTGTTTCTGGAGCACGTCATGGCCCATGCCCCCGGGTACGACCGGCTGATCCGTTGGACCGACGCCCCCATCATGCCCACGCCGGGTGCGGTGGGGAACATCCTCCAGAGGATCGCCGAACAGCAGCGGATCAACGTGGTGGGGGTGGACATCGGCGGAGCCACCACCGATGTTTTCAGCGTCTTTGACGGCACCTTCAACCGGACCGTGAGCGCCAACCTGGGGATGAGCTATTCCATCTCCAACGTCTGTGCCGAAGCGACCCTGCCCTCCATCCTCCGCTGGGTCCACCTGGAGATGGAGGAGGGGGAACTGCGGAACCACGTCAAGAACAAGATGATCCGCCCCACCACGATTCCCCAGACCCGGGAATCCCTCTTCTTCGAGCAGGCGGTGGCCCGCGAAGCCCTGCGCCTGGCGTACGATCAGCACAAGCAGTTCGCCACCTCGCTCAAGGGGGTGCAGCAGCAGAGGACCGTGGGAGACACCTTCAGCCAGGAGGCCAGCGGCCAGACCCTGGTGGACAACATGAAGCTGGATCTGTTGGTGGGTTCGGGCGGAGTCCTCTCCCACGCTCCGCTGATGCAGCAGACGGCGGCGCTCCTGGTGGATGCCTTTCAGCCCGAGGGGATCACCTGGCTGGCCAAGGACAGCATCTTCATGATGCCCCACCTGGGGGTGCTGGCCCAGGTCCATCCGGAGGCGGCGCTCCAGGTGTTCCAGAGGGATTGCCTCATCTCCCTGGGAACCTGCGTGGCCCCCAGGGGAACCGGAGCCTGGGGCAGCCCGGCGTTCCGGTACGCCATCTCCGGCGGCGGCCTGGAGGAGGAGGGCGCCCTTTCCTTCGGCGAGGTCAAGCGGCTGCCGTTGGGCCTGGGAGCCGGCGCGCGAATCGTGGTGGAGCCGGCGCGAAAGGTGGATGCGGGAGCGGGTCCGGGCCGGCCCCTGGAGGGTGAACTCAGGGGCGGGACGGTGGGAGTCCTGCTGGACGCGCGGGGCCGCCCGTTGGCGCTGCCCGGCGATCGGCAGGCCTGCCGCAAGGCCATGGCTCAATGGGTCCGGGATCTGGAGCTGGTCCCCCCGGTCCCGGCATAGGAGTGGCGAGGACGACGGAGGATGGCCCACGCTTACACCCCCGGTCTGAAGGTCAGTTTCCGCACCCGATACCGGTGCCGGCGGATCCTGCCCATCAAGGGAGAGGTTCTGGTTCGCACCGGAAAGCGGGTGGACTCCCGGGACGTGGTCGCCCAGACTTTCATGCCGGGAAACATCACCCCGGTCAACGTGGCCAATCTCCTGTCGCTGCCTCCCGCGGACGTCCCCGAATGCATGCTCAAGGAGCCCGGCATGCGGGTGGAAGCCGGCGAGGCCCTGGCCCGGACCAAGGGGATATTCGGGATGTTCAAGTCGGAGTGCAAGGCCAGGGTCTCGGGGACCATCGAGTCCGTTTCCCAGGTCACGGGGCAGGTCATCATTCGCGGAGAACCGATCCCGGTGCGCGTCCTGGCGTACCTGGCCGGCCGGGTGGTCGAAGAGATCCCGGGAGAAGGTGTCGTGCTGGAGTCGGACGCCACCTTCATCCAGGGGATCTTCGGGATCGGGGGCGAGGCGTTCGGTCCGGTGCGAATGGCCTGCCGGGACGAGAAGGAGGAGTTGACCGCCGACCGGCTGGACGAGGGGATGAAGGGTGCCGTCGTGGTGGGCGGCAGCCGGATGACGGGAGGCGCCGTCCGCAAGGCGTTCCGGATCGGCATCTCGGCTCTGGTCTCCGGAGGCATGGACGACGCGGATCTGCGCCGGATTCTGGGCTACGACCTGGGAGTCGCGGTCACGGGATCGGAACCGGTGGCGACCACCCTGATCATCACCGAGGGTTTCGGACGCATCGCCATGGCCAGCAAGACCTTTCGGTTGCTGGCTTCCCGGGAAGGGGACCCGGCGTCGGTCAACGGCGCCACTCAGATCCGCGCCGGCGTCCAGCGGCCGGAAATCGTGATTCCGTCGCCTAACGGAGACGCCGGCGACCCGGACGCGGCTCGCCCTGCCGGCCTGCTCGAGTTGGGGACGCCGGTCCGGGTCATCCGGGACCCGCATTTCGGACTGATCGGCGTCGTTTCCGGCCTGCCGGCCGAACCCCAGGTCCTGGGTTCCGGTTCGCGGGCGCGGGTCCTGGAGGTACGCTTGGAGTCGGGCCGCCGGCTGGTGGTGCCGCGGGCCAACGTGGAACTGATCGAGGCGTGAACACAATGGACAAATCGATTCTCTTGTCGGTGCTGGCCGCCGGTCTCGTCTCCTGGGGCGGGGCCTCCCCGGTCCTGGCCCAATCCCCCCGGCCGCCCGGCGAGGTCCGGGCCGCCGACTTTCCCAACGACGCCGGGGAGGCGGTGCAGGTCGAGTGGGAGTTGTCTCCCGACGACCAGCCCCGGCCCGCCGAGAGATTGGTCGTCGCCTACGAGATCCTGAGGCGCGAGGCGGGCGAGGAGGCGTTCACCCGGATCGGAGAAGAGACCTACCAGACGCGGTCCTTCAAGGACGACCGGTGCACGCGCGGGGCCAGCTATTTCTACCAGGTGGTGGCGTTGGGTCCGGACGGCGCGCGATCGGCCGCCGCCTCCACCGCGAGTCCGGTGACGCCGGTGATGCAGTACTTCGACTTCTCCCAATTCTGGTTCGGCGTGATCCTGCTGATCGTGGGGGGAAGCGTCGTCTACTTCATCCAGCTTGCCCGGAGCGGGCGGGAGTTGAAGGTCCGCCGGATTGCCGGACTGGAAGCGGTGGACGAAGCGGTGGGGCGGGCCACCGAGATGGGCCGTCCCTGCCTCTACGTCCCGGGAATCCTGGACATCAACGACATGCAGACCATCGCCGGCGTGACGGTCCTGTCGCGGGTGGCGGGACTGACCGCCGAGTTCGATGCCCGGCTGGACGTGCCCACTTCCCGCTCCCTGGTCATGACGGCCTGCCGGGAGACGGTGGAGGCGGCGTACCTGGGGGCGGGAAGGCCCGACGCCTACAACGAAGACTCGGTCTACTACCTGACCGACGAGCAGTTCGGCTACGTGGCCGGCGTCACCGGGAAGATGCTCCGGGAGCGGCCCGCAGCGTGCTTCTACATGGGCGCCTTCTTCGCCGAGTCGCTGATTCTGGCCGAGACCGGAAACGCCGTCGGGGCCATCCAGGTGGCCGGGACCGCCATGCCCTCGCAGTTGCCCTTCTTCGTGGCGGCGTGCGACTACACCCTCATCGGGGAGGAACTGTTCGCCGCCTCGGCCTACCTCTCCGGGGAGGGCCACCAACTGGGCAGCCTCAAGGGACAGGACGTGGGCAAGGTCCTGGGTGGCGCGCTGGTGGTCGTCGGGTGCCTGTTGTCCACCGCCGCGGTCCTGACCGACGCCGCGGTGCTGAATCAGGTGCTGACCTATCTGACCGAAAACGTCCTGGGAAGCCAGGGCTGGTAAGGAAACCTGAGCATGAAGAGAACAGTACCCCTTCTCATTGCCGCGGTGACCGGGTTCATCCTGATCGGAGCCCACTTCGTTCCCTACACCCAGTCCTGGGGCGAAGAGGCCATGATCTGGTTCGACATCCTGGCCGCCATTGCCTTCATCCTGGGGGGCGCCAACCTGGTAAAGCTCAACCTGCAGAAGATCTCGGACCGGCGGGCCGGCTGGGGTTACGCGGCCGTCACCGTCGTCGCCTTCTTCCTGACTCTGGTGGTGGGCATGGCCAAGATGGGCGTCCACCCCAGCGCCCAGTTCCCGCAATTCGCCTGGTCGGGGGACTACATTCAGGAGGGGAGCTCCTTCTGGTTCATCTACCAGTATGCGTTCTATCCCCTAGGGGCCACCATGTTCGCCCTGCTGGCCTGCTTCATCGCCTCGGCTGCGTTCCGGGCCTTCCGGGCCAAGAACACCGAAGCCATCATTCTGCTCTCGACAGCCTTCATCGTCCTGGTGGGGAGGACCTACGCCGGCACGGCGTTGACGGGATGGCTGCCCGAGCCTCTCCAATTCGCCAACCTCTCCGAAACCATCATGAACATCTTCAACCTGGCGGGGAACCGGGCCATCACCATCGGGATTGGCCTGGGGGTGGTCTCCCTGTCGCTGAAGATTCTGCTGGGCGTCGATCGCTCCTATCTGGGAACGGAGGAATAGCCCATGAAGCTCAACGAGTTCTTCCGCAACCTGGACCGGCGCTGGATCTTCCTGCTGATGCTGTTGTCCATCCTGATTCCGCTGCTGTTCGGGATCCGGTTTCCCGAGAGTCCGTCTCCCATGGTCCTGAACGTCCGTTCGGCCATCGAGGAGCTTCCCGACGGATCGGACGTCCTCATGGCCTGGGACTTCGACCCCGCCAGCCGCGGCGAGCTGAGTCCCATGGCCGCCGCCTTCGTCCGCCACTGCGCCTACAAGAAACACAAGCTCTACTTCCTGACGCTCTGGGCGACGGGAGGACCGCTGATTCAGGAGAGCATCGACCTCCTGAAGCGGGAGTTTCCCGGCTACGAATACGGGCGCGACTACGTGAACCTGGGGTTCCGCCCCGGCAGCGAGGGCGTCATCAAGGTGGTGGTGGGGGACCTGAAGAAGCTCTTCGCCAACGACGTGGACGGGACCAGTCTGGACGAGCTGCCGCTCACCCGGGACCTGAAGAACATCCGCCAGATGGACCTCATCGTCAATGTGAGCGCGGGTTATCCGGGCGTCAAGGAGTGGGTGCTCTATGCCGCGACCCCCTACGACCTGAAGATCGTCGGGGGGACCACGGGAGTCTCGGCCCCGACGCTGTACCCTTACATTCCGGGACAATTGACCGGCCTGCTGGCGGCCATCAAGGCGGCCGCCGAGTACGAGCAGGCAGTCATCGACCTCTATCCCGCCCTGGCGGACAATGACACGGCGCAGGAGGGGCTGCGGCGCATGGGTCCACAGCTCCTGGCCCACATGCTGGTGCTTCTGCTCATCGTTGCAGGCAACTTCATCTACTTCTGGGAGCGGAGAAAGGGGGTGGCGTCATGAGCCGCTCCGGATGGGTTTGGACCGCATTGATGGTGGTGGCCGGCATCTACCTGCTGCTGAGGCTGGCGACGGGAGGCATGGGACTGGTCTACGTCCAGGACCAGCCGGTGGAAGTCCAGGAACCGGGCCAGGAATCCTGGACCCGGGCCGTGGGGGTGGATCCCAAGCGGCAGGCTGAAGAGGGAGTCCGCGTGAGTTGGTCCCGCACCGTGGGGAACTGGCTGGCCGCCCTCTTCACGCTCTGCATCCTCTCCTTTCTCTACGGCGACAATCCTCTCTACAAGTTGGCGGAGGCCGTCTTCGTCGGGGTCTCGGCGGCCTACTGGATGGTGGTCGGGTTCTGGACCGGAATCGTGCAGAACCTCTTCAGCAAGCTGGCTCCCGATCTGATCCGGAGTTCGCTGCTTCCGGGCCTCCCCGAATCCCAGGAGCAGGAACTCCTCTAC
This sequence comes from Acidobacteriota bacterium, assembly GCA_965116695.1. Classification (GTDB taxonomy): domain Bacteria; phylum Acidobacteriota; class UBA6911; order RPQK01; family JAJDTT01; genus JAJDTT01. The sequence continues at coordinate 2,232,906 of OZ220706.1, read as the reverse complement.
CTGTTTCCCCTGCTGCTGAGCGTCCTGATGTTGATGAGGCTCTCCCCGGTCGGGGGGTGGGTCTCCCGTTGGGCCCTGGCCTTCTTCATCGGAGCCACGGCGGGGATCCGGCTCCTGGGCTACCTCCAGAGCGACTTTCTCCGCCAGATCCAGAGCACGATACTGCCCCTGGTGGTGGTCGGAGCCCAGGGATTCGACTTTGGGGCCTCCCTCCAGAACCTGACCATCGTGGTGGGAGTCTTGTCGTGCCTGACCTATTTCTTCTTTTCCATCGAGCACAAGGGGGTCGTGGGCGGCGTCTCGCGCCTGGGAATCTGGTTCCTCATGATCACCTTCGGGGCCGGCTTCGGCTACACGGTGATGGGGCGCATCGCCCTGATGGCCCAGAGGCTGGAGTTCCTCGCGGACGACTGGCTCTGGATCATCGATCCGGCGAGCCGGCGGCTCGGCATGTAGGCTTCGGGTTACGAATAAGGAGCGATCCATGAAATCGATTTTGCGGATGTTTGTATTGCTGCTTCTGGCGGGCGGGTCCGGCGCCGGAGCGTCGAGTCACGGGAAGAAGGCCGCCGATTCCGACCCGGCTCCCGACTTGGGGAACCGCCTGGAGCTTTTCGTCGACGACACCCTCATCGAGTCCATGGATGGCGTGGAGCTGGAGGTCCAGCAGCCCCGCCGCGCCGAAAAGGTCTTCGCCTTCGACCAGCCCTGGGAAGGGAACATCCCCTTCCACGTGGCGGTCTTCAAGGACGGCGAAATCTACCGCATGTACTACCGGGGCAGCTCTGCCGTCGACTACATCCACCGGGAAGAGCTGGAGCCGGGGGAGACCTGGGTCGCCGCCCACGAGAAGGTGGTCTGCTACGCCGAGAGCCGCGACGGTATCCACTGGACCCGTCCCTCCTTGGGGCAGGTGGAGTTCAACGGCTCCCGGGACAACAACATCCTGGAGGTCCGGGGCGCCGCCAAGCTGAATCCCTTCCGGGACGACAATCCGGCGGCTCCGGCCGAGGCCCGCTACAAGGCGGTGGCCTTCGCCAAGCCCGGGAACCATCGGGGCCTCGTGGCCCTGGCCTCTCCCGACGGCATCCGCTGGAGCTGGATGCGTGAGATTCCGGTCCTCACCGACGGCGCCTTCGACTCCCACAACGTGGCCTTCTGGGATGGCGAGCGCGGACTCTACGTGGCGCTCTACCGGGATTTTCTCCACGGGGTGCGGACCCTCAAGTACGCCACCTCAAAGGACTTCGTCGAATGGTCCGAGGGCCGGTGGGTGGACTACGGCGACGCTCCCACGGAACACCTCTACACCAATGCCACCGTTCCCTATTTTCGGGCTCCTCACATCTACCTCTCCTTTCCCAAGCGCTTCGTCACCTACCGCATTCCCCAACATCTTGATCCCGCCCTTGCCGCGGAATGGCCCGGCCTCTCCGACAGTGTCTTCATGAGCAGCCGGGACGGCTTGCATTGGCACCGCTTCATGGAAGCCTTCATCCGCCCCGGCAGGGACCGGCGCAACTGGATCCACAGGAACAACTTCATTGCCCGGGGCATCGTCCCCACGGCCCCGGGGGAGCTTTCCCTCTACCTGGTGCAGCACTACACCTATCCGTCGGCCTACCTGCAGCGAGTGGTGGTCCGGACCGACGGCTTCGCCTCCGCCAGCGCCGGTTATCCGGGTGGCGAGCTGATCACGAAACCGTTCCGCTTCAGCGGAAAGAACCTGGTCCTGAACTATTCCACTTCCGCGGCCGGCTCCATCCAGGTGGAGGTCCAGGATGTCAACGGCAACCCGGCGCCCGGACTCTCACTGACCGAATCGGTCCCCATCTGGGGGGACGAGCTGGAGGGGAAGGCGGGCTGGATTCACGGAGGGAAGGTTCGCGCGAGACCCCTCCGCCGGGTCGCCGGGAAAACGGTCCGCCTGCGCTTCGTCCTGCAGGACGCCGATCTCTATTCGTTCCGGTTCCGGTAGGGGCGGACCCACTCGGCGGTTTGTCGGGTAAATCCTAGATCAGGTCATCGTTCTGTCGAATGCTGTCAGGGCCGGAACTGGAATGAAAAGAGCTTGGCGTTTCGTATCGTGAAGCGAAGCTGCACCGGGGTTCCGGCCAAGGCTCCCAACTCCGTCCTGCCTCGCCAGCTCATGACGTGCTTCCCGGTTACCCGGGCCGGATCGGACTCGTCGAGGGTGTAGCCCGGGATCGGATGGTAGTCGTTTCCGACGATCTCGACCCGGACTTCGGGTTGTCCGGCGCCGTGGTTGTGCTTGGCGGCTTCCAGGTTCACCACCAGACGGCGGCCCTCGAAGCTGAGAAAGCGGGTCGTGAGGGCGCCAGTGTGGATCTTGCCGGCATCCACCGAAACGAACCCGTCCTCGCGAACCGTGGCCAGGCCAACGGCGAACATGGCCCGGTCTCCCTGCGCGTGCAGCGCCTCGGATCCCCTCCAGTTGCCGCCGTAGTAATAGATGCGGATCTCGCCGTCGCGGAACATGGGTTGGTGCACGTAGATGGTGCTCTCGTCGAAGTCTCCCTTGTCGCCCACCTGAATGAAAGGCTGGCGATAACGCCGCTCGAACCGGATTCCGTCCCGGCTGAAGGCCAGTTGGGGGTAATGCAGCGTGTTCGTGGTGCGGAAGATCCAGGGCAGTCCGATGTAGATTCCCTCGTAGGCCATCACCGGCATGGAGTAGAACTCCGTGTCGGGATAGTCCAGTTCGTCCTGGATCAGGACGTTCTGGTCCGGAGTCCATCGCGTCATGTCCGGACTCTCGGACCGGCCGATGATCCGTTGCCCTTGGGGACAGCCCCGGTGCAGGCACTGCTCCATGAACACGGCGTAGACTTGCCGGATGGGATCCCAGCCCATGTGTTGGGTGGGTCCCCAGCGGCCGATCTTGGGAGCGGTGTCGATCACCGGGTTGTTCTCGTAGGGCGTCCACTCGAAGCCGTCGGGCGAGTAGTAGAGGGTCTGCCGCATCCCCGGCTTGATTCCCGGCTTCCAGACGGTGGGAGTCGTGCCTTCGGACCGCATGGCCTTGTAGCGCTTGGCGGGGTCGGTCTCGTGCTCGTCCCGAAAGAGCGGGACCAGGGTGCCGGGCGGCAGGAGGTTGTTGTCGCGGGAGCCCTCGAACTCCACCTGGCCCAGGTTGGGTTTCTCCCAATGGATGCCGTCCCGGGAGGTGGCGTAGCAGAGGAGCCAATCCTGTCCGCCGGCATATTGTCTGTAACCGTAGACCTCCTCCACCTTGCTGCGGACGGCCTTCCCGCCGGTCACGCTCCAGTCCCAGCGATAGGGCCGGAGTCGATCCGCGCCCCCCTTCTGGGACTCGAACGCTCCGGTGGTCCGGTACCACATCCGGTACCGGCCCTGATCCGGGTCGTAGATGATCCGTTGGAGCCCGATGTAGTGACCCTCCCAGGGCCGGTCCTGCTTCAAAAGGGGATTCGCCGGATGTTTCACGGCCGGGTTGAGGATCTGCTTGGCGTGGCTGAGACTCTCGATGCCGTAGTCGTCGATGAAGAGCTGCTTGTTGCCGCCGATATGAAGCAGGCCCGCAGGTCCCGCCGCCGCCGTGCCCGCCAGAATCAGGCCTGCCGCCACGACACCCGCGAAATACCGCCAGCCGGTTTCGGCACCGGACAGGGATCCGCCAATCCCTCTGTTCGACCCTCCAATGCGTCTCTGCTGCATATGTCGACCTCCCTGCATCAACCTATGGACGGCCGGGAAGGGTGTCAAGATACGTGGACCGGCAATCGGGCATCGCGCATTCGAGTTCGGCTTCGAGCCCGTGTCTCTTGAACCCAACCCCCTGCCGGGCAATAATCGGCGGGCCGGGAGAGAGGACTGGACACGAAAAACCATGAAGGAGATAAAGAGACATGCCTGAGAGGCGATGGAGCTGCTGTGCGTTTTTCTTGTTGTTGCTTTCGCTCTCCTGTAGCGCGCCTGTCACCGATGAACCGGATTCGGCGGAGCCGCCGGCGGCTGAAGAGGCTGCGGCCGTAGCCGACGCGGGAGACAAGGCGACCGCCGAGGAAGCGGCCGGCGAGGCCGCGGATGTGACGCCGCCGGAACCGGCCAAGAAACCTGACGAACCGAAACCGGAGCCCGCAAAGATGGACAAACCGCCACGGCCCATGAAGGGGCCCAATCCCGCCCTGAGGAATCCCTCCCTGGCCGACGAGAAGGCTCCCGCCAGCTTCAAGGCCAAGTTCGAGACCACCAAGGGGGACTTCGTGGTCGAAGTGACCCGGGATTGGTCGCCTCGAGGCGCGGACCGTTTCTACAATTTGGTGAAGATCGGCTATTTCCGAAACATCGCCTTCTTCCGGGTGATCGAAGGGTTCATGGCCCAGTTCGGCATGCATGGCGACCCGGCCATCGGGCAGAAATGGAGTGCCGCCAACATCCAGGACGACCCGGTGGTGAAGTCGAACCAGCGGGGCTACATTTCCTTCGCCAAGACCAACATGCCCCACTCCCGGTCGGTGCAGTTCTTCATCAACTACAAGGACAACGGGAGCCTGGACAGCATCGGCTTTTCTCCCTTCGGCCGGGTCATCGAAGGGATGGATGTGGTGGACTCCGTCTACAAGGGGTACGGCGAGGGGGCTCCCCAGGGACGGGGACCGAGTCAGGGGCGGATACGCGCCGAAGGGAACGGTTATCTCAAGCGGGACTTTCCCAAGCTGGACTACATCAAGAAGGCGACGCTGCTGAACTGAGCGGCGTCCCGCCTTCGCCCCGCCGTCCCGGACTTCGGCGGCGGGCATCCTGATATACTTTTTCTCCACTTCAAGACGGAGGTGCGTCGTGTCGGGCAATATGAGCGTCGCCATCGTGGGTGCGACCGGGGCCGTCGGGCAGGAGTTCGTCCGCTTGCTGGCCGAACGGCGTTTTCCCGTGGGCCGTCTCAAGCTTCTCGCCAGCCGACGCAGCGCGGGCAAGACCATTGAATTCCAGGGAGAGTCCCATACCGTCGAGGAACTGACGGAGGACAGCTTCCGGGACGTGGAACTGGCTCTTTTCAGCGCCGGAGCGTCCATCAGCCGGAAGTTCGCCCCCCTGGCCGCCGACGCCGGAGCCACCGTCGTCGACAACAGCTCGGCCTTCCGCATGACTCCGGGAATTCCCCTGGTGGTTCCGGAGGTCAACCCGGAAGCTCTGGCGGACGTGCAACTGGGCAAGGGCGGGATCATCGCCAATCCCAACTGCTCGACCATCATCATGATCGTCCCGGTGACGCCCATTCACCGTGCCGTCGGGGTGCGGCGCATCGTGGTGAGCACCTACCAGGCCGCCAGCGGCGCTGGAGCCGCGGCCATGGCGGAACTGGAGCAACAGACCCGGGAGGTGCTGGCAGGCCGGTCCCCCACCTGTGAGATCTTCCGCCAGCAGTACGCCTTCAACCTCTTCAGCCACGACTCGGCGATCGGACCGGAGGGGTACAACACGGAGGAGATGAAGATGGTCCGGGAGTCCCACAAGATCTGGGGCGACTCCTCGGTAGCCATCACCGCCACCTGTGTCCGGGTTCCGGTCATGCGCGCCCATGCCGAGAGCATCAACCTGGAACTCGAGGAGGCCCTGGATGCGGAACAGGCCCGGAGCCTGCTGGCCAATGCCCCCGGAGTTTCCCTCCTGGACGACCGGACCGGCAACCGTTTTCCCACTCCGCTGGAGGCCTCGGGCCGGGACGATGTCTTCGTGGGCCGGATTCGCTCCGACGTCAGCCGGTCGGGGAAGAACGGGGTCCACGGGCTGGACCTGTTCGTCTGCGGCGATCAGATCCGCAAGGGTGCGGCCCTCAACGCCGTCCAGATCGCCGAACGGCTGGCCGGAGACAGGCCGCACCGCTCAGACCGCAGAGTCGAGGTCAGCCTCAGCCGATGAGAGAACCGGAAGGCGGGCGGAACCAGGTGGCGGCGCCGAGTCGGCGACAGTTGCTGGAGGGCATCCTGGGACTGGGTGCCATGGGTCTTCTGAGCGGTTGCCGTCCCGCGGCTGAGGATCCTTCCGTTTCGAAATCGAACAGCGAGGACACCATGAAGCTCTCCCTCTCGGCGCGCGTGGCCGAATCCTTCAGTTCCAAGGAAAGGGCGGACCTGACCCTGGACCAGATCATCGGCCTGGCTCAAGAGCACGGCTATGAGGCGATCTGCATGAGAGCCTCCCAGGTGGGCACCCATTCGCCTCAAGAGAGAGTCCGGGAAGCGGCCCGCTCCATCGCCCAGAAGGGCCTGACCGTCTCCATGGTCACCGGCGATTTCGCGGTTCCCCGAAACGACGAGCAGGGGCCCGAGGGCCTCCGCAACATCACCCCCTACCTGGACCTGACCGAGGCGCTGGGCTCCGATCTGATCCGGATCTGCATGAAGAAGGAAGAGGACATCGAATGGGCCGCCCGCGCCTCGGACGAGGCCCGGGAACGGGGGATCCGGCTCGCCCACCAGGCGCATTGCGCCAGCCTGTTCGAGACGGTCCAGGGTGCGTTGGACACCCTCAAGCGGGTCGGCCGCTCCAATTTCGGCATCATCTACGAACCGGCCAACTGGTTCATCGCCGGCGAGGACTACGGGTCCGAGACCATCCGACGCCTCGAACCCTGGATCATGAACGTCTATGTTCAGAACCATCTCCTGACTCCCTCGGGGGTGACGGTGGTCGAGACCTGGGGCCGCGGCGGCGTCGCCGTGGACCACATCGGTCTCTGGGAAGAAGGGGGCGTCGATTTCGAGGAGGTCTTCCGCGGCCTCGACGCCATCGGGTATGGGGGCTACGTCACCGTCCACCAGGCCTTCGCCGGCGTCATGCCGGTAGAAGAGGCGGTGGCCCGGAGCGCCCGGTATCTCAAGCCGCTGATGGGACTCTGAATTCCTGCGGGATTCCGAATCGGGACGAAACCGGCGCGGGAACCGCAGTTGGCCCCCTCACCTCGCCAGCCCTTTCTTGTAAAGTTGAACGGTTACGACCTCGCCACCGGGGGGTAGTCCGTTTTGTGCTCCATGGACGCCAACTCATCCGTTTTTCCGCCCGACCTGCGGGCGGCGCTGAAGGAGCATTTCGGCTTCCGCTCCTTTCTTACGGGGCAGGAAGAGACCATTCGCCGCACCCTGGACGGCGACGATTCCATCGTGATCATGCCGACGGGGAAGGGAAAATCCCTCTGCTACCAGTTGACCGCGCTGCTGCTGGAGGGAGTCACGGTGGTGGTCTCCCCGTTGATCGCCCTGATGAAGGACCAGGTGGACGGACTCGTGGCCCGGGGACTGCCCGCCACCTTCATCAACTCCTCCCTTTCCTGGCAGGAAAGGGACCACCGCATCCGGGAGTTGGAACAGGGGTCGTACAAGCTGGTCTACGTGGCTCCGGAACGCTTCCGGAGCCGGCGATTCATGGAAGTCCTTCAGACGCGGCAGGTCTCCCTGGTGGCGGTGGACGAGGCCCACTGCATCAGCCACTGGGGGCACGACTTCCGCCCCGAGTATCTGCGCCTGGGTCCGGTGCTGACCCGGTTCCCGCAGGCCCGGGTGATGGCCCTGACCGCCACGGCCACGCCTTACGTTCGGGAGGACATCCTGAAACAACTCGGACTGGGCCAGGAAGGCCGTTCCGAGCCCCGCGTTCTGGTCTTCGGTCTGGAACGGCCCAACCTCCGGCTGGTGGTCTCGCGGACGGCGAATCACCAGGCCAAGTTGGACCGTGTGATCGAAATCCTGGACGAATGGGAGTCGGGAATCGTCTACTGCGCCACCCGGAAACAGACGGAACGGGTCCATTCCCTGCTACGGGACGCCGGGAGGAAGGCGAGCCTCTATCACGCGGGATTACCGGACCCGGAGCGCCAGGCCATCCAGGATCGGTTCATAGGGAAGGAGGATCCGGTGGTGGTGGCCACCAATGCGTTCGGCATGGGCGTGGACCGGACCGATCTTCGATTCGTCGTGCATTGGGACCTGCCGGGCAGCGTGGAGGCCTATTACCAGGAGATCGGCCGGGCCGGCCGCGACGGGTCCCCGGCGCTTTGCGAGCTTCTCTACAACTATGCCGACGTGCGGACCCAGGAGTTCTTCCTGGATGCCGCCAATCCGGAGCCCTTTCTCCTGGAGCGGACCTGGAACGTGCTGCGGAGAACCTGTTCCCGGGAAGAGCCGCGAATCCAGCCGTTGCCGGCATGGACCCGGGAAATCTCGTCCGAAGCCAGCGACTTGTCGATTCGGACCCTCCTCTCCCTGCTGGAACGGAGCGGGCTGATTCGGCAGGATCCCGGGCCCGGTGGGCAGATCGCTATCTCTCTGGTGGAACAGGGCGGCCGCGTCCACTTGGACCGGGAGGCCTCCTCTCTGGTGGAGAAACGCCGCCGGGACCAGCGAAAGTTGAGGGACATCCTCGGCTACGTGAATTCGACCCGCTGCCGGCACCGCTACATCCTGAGCTACTTCGGCGACCGGGAGGCGGCCGGCCAGTGCGACAACTGCGATCGCTGCCGCCGCTTCTCGGCGGGTGAGATCCGGGAACCGACGGAAGAAGAGTGGGTCGTGCTGCAGAAGGCCCTGAGTTGCGTGGCCCGGATGCGAGGCCGGTTCGGACTGGCCAAGGTGCTCCAGGTTCTGAAGGGATCGAAAGCACAGGATGTCGTGGACCGGGGTCTGGACCGCCTCTCGACCTACGGCCTGCTCAAGGCTCACGGACAGGCCTATCTGAGGGGCATCCTGGAAGAGCTGATCCGGGACGGGTGCGTCCGCGTCTCTTCCGGAGAGTACCCGGTGGTGTCCATCACGCGCCGCGGCTTCCGGGTCATGCGTCGCCAGGAACCGGTGGAGCTCTCCTGGCCGAAGCCGTCCCCGGGACGGGCCAAGCCCAAGGCCCGGGCCGTAGTGCCCGTGACCGACGACCTGACCTACGATGAAGCCCTTTTCGAAGAACTGAGATCGTGGAGGACGAACCGGGCCCGCGAGGCTCAAATCCCTCCCTACACCGTCCTTCACGATGCCACCTTGAAGCTTCTGGCCGCGGTCCGTCCCCAACGGCTGTCGGAGCTGGAGAGCATCAAGGGACTGGGTCCGGCAAAGATCGGCCGCTACGGCGAGGAACTGCTGAAGCTCGTGGCCGGGACTCAGGCGGCGCCGTCGTCGAAGACCACCTGACCGCCGAGCACGGTTCGATGGACCCGGATCCCTGCCTCCGTCCATGAGAACTGGATCAGGTTGGCCAGCTTTCCCGCCTCCAGGGTTCCCATCCGGTGGTCCCGGGCCAGGAGCCGGGCGGGATGATAACTGGCCATCCGGAGGGCGTCCTGCCGGGAAGCCACACCCATGCGGACCAGGTTTGAGACGCCCTGGGCCAGGTGGGCGCCGGCCCCGGCCAGGTAGGGCGTTCCGGCCAGGGAGATCCGGCCGCTGGCGGCCACCTCCACCGCTCCCCCCGCCGCCGCGTAGGTGCCGGGCGGGAGTCCGGCGGGGGTGACGGCGTCGCTGATGAGGATGGTGCGCTCCACTCCCTTGCACCGCAGAATGCACTTGAGAACCGAGGCAGGGAGGTGGTGCCCGTCGGCGATGACGCTGCAGGCGAGCTGGTCTCTGGACAATTGCTCCCAGATGTAGTTGGGATGCCGCGGAAGCGATGAGTGGGCACCGTTTCCCAGGTGTGTCGAGAGACGGGCGCCGGCCTTGATGGCGGCGTCCAGATCGTGTGCCGAAGCGTTGGTGTGACCGATGGCGGCCACGATGCCGGCTTCCGCCAGGCGCTCGATGAAGGGGATGGCCCCCTCCAGCTCCGGCGCCAGGGTCACCAGGAGGATTCCGCCTTCGGCGGCTTCCTGCATCCGGAGGAATTCGTCCCACGCCGGGAGCCGGACATGTTCCCGGGGATGAGCTCCCCGGGGGCCGTCCAGCGGTGAGATGTGGGGTCCCTCCAAGTGGATTCCCAGGATCGAGCGGCGGGTGAGAGGGTCGCGGCAAGCGGCCGTGACGGCCCTCAGGGAATGGAGCATCCGGTCCTGGGAATGGGTGGTTACGGTCGGCAGGAAGGCGCCGATCCCGGCCCGCCACTGACTCCGGACCACCCTCGCCACCGATTCCGGTGAGGTCTCCGCTTCGTTGAACCCGTAACCGCCGAAGCCGTTGAGCTGGATGTCCAACAGGGCCGGAGCGATCCAGGGACCGGGCCCTGCGCGATTCTCGGGCCGGACGTCGGAGATGGTCTCACCCGTCACGCCCACGGAGATGGATCGCCCGGTCCGAACGTCTCTTCCTGCATAGCGCGTGGGTTCCATGTCTTCCCGTCTTCCTCCCGCCGGTCACCGGCAGTCGATGAGTCCGCTTCCTGCCACCGGCCGGCAGACGTAGGCCTCGACCTCCAGGCCCCCGGTCTCATGCCAGGCGCGGGTCAGATGTTTCAGCGTCCGCTCCACCGCCTCGGTTCGGACCAGGATCATGGCGCAGCCCCCCAGGCCCGCACCCGAAAGTTGAGCTCCCACGACGCCAGGTTGGGCACCGGCCAGATCCACGATCCGATCGATCTTGGGTGTGGAGCAGGCATAGCTGCCCGGCTGCATCCAGAGGCGGGCGCGCGCTCTCCGGGCGGGATCCGGGGAGACGGAGTCCCGGATCAGGCGGTCCATCTGCCGGTCGCCGCAGGCGGCGGAATGAGGCCGCGATCGGCCCTGGCCATGCCGGACGATGCGGTCGCCGTCGTGGCTGACCCCCATCATTTCTCCGATCCGGGAGAACCGGCGGTCCTTCAGGAGCCGGGAGAAGCGGTCGCTCCGCCGGCACTCGGTAACGCCGAAGAGAGCCACCCCCCTCAGGGGATATTCCCCCGGGTCGTCGTGAGTCGAGAAGATCTCCTCGACTCGTTCGGTCTGCTCCGGAAACTTCTTCAGAAGGTTCCGGCGGCCGGTTTCCTGAGGAAGCTGTTTCAGCAGGCGGTAGATCTCGGCCTGCGACAGGCCCAGCTTCCCGGGGTCCAGGTCCCTGAGGTGTTTCATGGATGACAGGAAGGACGCCTGCTTGCGAAGCAGCATCTCCGCCAGGTCGTAGCAGGCAATCCGGTGGTTGAAGGTGTGCCTGGCCTCGTGGCTCTTGGATACGGAGGACTGGCTGTTGGCGATGATGACCGACAACTCCCGGGGCAGGTCGATGGTCTCTTCGATCCGGAACGGAAAGAACCCGATCTTGGTGACCTTGTCTTTCACCCCGCCGCGGATGGCGGCCTGGTCGGCGATTCCGCCCCGCGACCCGACGAACCACTCCCCCTCGCCGCAGAGATCCACGAATTGCCGTGTGCTCAGGGCCAGTTGGTTGAGGGCCACCGACGCCTCCGCCATGGCCACCACCAGAGCCGAGCTGCTGGAGAGGCCGGCTCCCAGCGGGATGTCCCCCCAGATGACGCAGTCCATTCCCCGCAACCTGCGGCGAGGGTAGGCGTGCTGGAGTCGCAGCACGGCGGCCCGGGCGTAGTTGCTCCAATCTCCCCGTGAGACGCTGAGAAACTGGTTGACGGTGTAGGAACTGATGAAATCCATCCAGGCGAGCCAGTCGGTGTCCGGCAACAGGTCGCGGATGCGAAAGGTCCTCTCGGGAAATTCGTCCGAAGAGAGATGCCGAAGAGTGACGCTGTCGTCTTCCCGGGGAGAGGCGGCCAACAGGATCTCCCGGTTGATGGCCATGGTGTTCACGTACCCGCCCCGGTGGTCCACGTGCCGCCCCATGAGGTTGAGGCGCCCCGGAGCCCGGGCCAGCACCACGGGGCGCGCCGCGCCGTGGCACTGGACAAAACGTTCCAGCAGGCGCCGGCAGGCGCGAATGCGCGGCTCCAGGAGGACGCCGCCGGAGCCGTACACCTGCGAAAGAGACCGCCGCAGGGACGGGGGCTTCCGGTTCAGGATCTCCAGCCACTCGCCGGCCGGTTTCAGACGGCCCGGACCGATCCGGGTGAGAGGGTCGGCCGGGGTGTCTCCAAGCCGCTTGCGCCGGCCCAGCGCCTCCTCGATCCGGAGCAGCTCCTCCGGGGTGTTGAAACCCATGAGATCGTGCGGGTCGGCCACCTCCAGGACCGAGGTGGCGCCTCCGTTGGCGGAAACCTGCTCGACCGTGTCGGTCAGGTAGATCTCCTGCTGGGCGTTGTCGGCCGCCAGGGCCGCCAGGGACGAGTGCAGGGCGCCGGCTCGGAAGAGATAGAGAGAGGTATTGAGCAGCCGGATCCCGGACTCGATCCCGGCGGCGGACATCTCCTTTCCCCCGACCGTGATGGGGATCCCGGTCTCCGACGAGCGGCGGATGTCGGCCGCCTCGACCACGGCCAAGGGCCGTGACTCCGGGTCCAGCAGGATCCGGCCGGCGGTGCTCTCCGGCTCCTTGGGGAGAGCCGCGAGCGTCAGGTCCGCGGCTTCCGACCGGTGGCGTTCCATCAGGTCCCGCACCACCTGGGCCTCGATGACCTTGTCTCCCATGGTGATCAGGACGTCGCCGTCGGCACGCCGGTCGCGAAGGACCCGGGCGGCGCACCCGGCCGCGTGCCCCGTCCCCAGCGCTTCGGGTTGGTATGCGAAGGAGACGTCGGGGTGGACCCGGGTCGCCGTCTCCATGACGTCGACGGCCCGTTGGCCCACCACCAGGAGAAAATGCTTCAGGCCGGCGGATTTGAGGGTGTCGATGATGCGGACGATGGCGGGGACACCGGCGATGGGGAAACAGACCTTGTGGTGCCGGGAGGAGCCCATGCGCCTACCGTGTCCGCCGCAGAGAATGACGCAGGTGGTCTCCATCTCGCGTGGTCTTGCCGCCGGAATCCTACCAAGCCGGAGCGGCGGCTTTCCAGCCGCCGACGTGTCCGGGCGCCGCTGCCGGGCGGTTGGACGACACCTTGGCGAGACGATTGACTCTCGGTGGGGTGTCCCTCAAACTTTCCGGGTACGGCGGGACCGGCCCCGGTTCCGGTTCAGTAGAAGAGAGGTGGATGCATGTCGAATGGAGTCGGCGGGCGAAGGCTGTTTCTGGGATGTTTCTTTGCGCTGGTCGCCACCGCGTTCGGATTCGTAGTGCGGGCCATGATCCTGGATGACTGGCGGGCCCAGTTCAACCTCAGCGGGGAGCAGATCGGGTACCTGGTGGGGGCCGGGCTCTACCCCTTCGCCATCTCCATCATCCTCTTCAGCCTGGTGGTGGACCGGATCGGTTACGGCGTCTCCATGGTGCTCGCCTTTGCGGGTCACCTGGCATCGGCCGTGATCACCATCTTCGCCGGGAACTTCTCGACTCTGTACCTGGGCACCTTCCTTTTCGCACTTTCCAACGGGATCGTCGAAGCGGTGATCAATCCGGTGGTGGCCACCATCTACGACAAGCAGAAGACCCACTACCTGAGCGTGCTCCACGCCGGCTGGCCCGGAGGCCTGGTCCTGGGCGGTCTGCTGGCCATGACGCTGGGAACGGGGGATATGCTGGGAGGGCTTGCCGGCAATCTGTGGCAGTGGAAGGTGGGCCTGGTGGTGATTCCCACCGTCCTCTACGGGTTCCTGTTGCTGGGCCGGAAGTTTCCGGTTCAGGAGCGGGTGGCCGCCGGAGTCCCCTACCTGGACATGCTCCGGGAATTCGGCGCGGCGAGCTGCCTGATCGTCTGCTATCTGCTGGTGCAGGGACTGGACCAGATCCTGCTGGTCCACCAGAGCGCGCTGGAGCCTTGGATGAAGGTGGTGCTGGTGGTGGCGCCGACGGCCGCTTTCGTCTACTTCGTCCGCTCGTTGGGGCGGCCCATGTTCGTCTTCCTGCTGCTGATCATGATGCCCCTGGCGACGACCGAGCTGGGAACCGACAGTTGGATCGCCGACCTCATGAGTTCGGTGCTGGCCAGTCCCGACGCCGGCGCCCTGGTCCTGATCTACACCTCCCTCATCATGTTCGTCCTTCGCTTCTTCGCGGGGCCGATCACCCACCGCATTTCCCCCTTGGGCCTGCTGGCCGTTTCGGCGCTGATCGCCTCCGCCGGCCTATTCTGGCTGTCCTCCGCCGGCCAGGCCGCCTCCGTGATTTTCCTGGCCGCCACGCTCTACGGCGTGGGCAAGACCTTCTTCTGGCCGGCGACCCTGGGAGTCGTGAGCGAGTCCTTTCCCCGCGGCGGGGCATTGACCCTGAACGCCATCGCCGGCGTCGGCATGCTGGCGGTGGGGGTCCTGGGCGGACCCCTCATCGGCACCTTTCAGGACCAGGCGTTCGATCGCCTGATGAAACAGGAGGACCAGGCCCTGCATGCCCAGGTCATGACCGAGAAGCTGGGGCTTCTGGGGCGGTACAACGCCTTGGATCAGTCCGCCTTGGGAAGTCTCGACCAGGAGAGCCGGGAGCGCGTCGGCGAGGTGGTGGTGGATTCCAAACAGGGAACGCTGGCCCGGATCGCCGTGCTTCCCCTCGTCATGCTGGCCTGCTACCTGATCCTGATCGCCTATTTCCGTTCGCGGGGGGGCTACAAGCCCGAAACCATCGGTTCGTCAGGAACCTGACGGGGCAACGGGGTCCCGTAGATATTCTCCCTTCTCTCTCCGTCCGGCCAGCCGGACCGCGCAGTCCCCTGTGTTAAAATTTCCGTTAGCCGTCGCCGGGTGTGACGGGCGCGGTCCGGCGGAGTGTGAGTTCCTGACCGAGGATATTGACCGGGATCTTTCGAGGAGTTCCATTGCTGCTGCGAGCGGGTCTGATCTTGTCGCTCTTCCTGTCCGCGGGCGCCGCCGTCCCGGAACCACAGCAGATTCTGCAAAAAGATTTTTCCAATTGGACGCTGGCTGAAGCCACCCGGATCCTGAACCGGTCTCCCTGGGCCCGAAAGCAGACCTATACCCGGGTCGTAGGAGGCGTCGGCAGCGGGATTCACGGGGAGAAGGAGATCTTCAATACCTTCTTCGTCCGGCTGCTTTCGGCCCCGCCCATTCGCCGGGCCTATGCCCGCATTCAACAGATTCAGCACGGCTACGACGAGATGGCGCCGGCGGCGAAGAGCCGTCTCGATGCCGGCATTGCCCCCGGCCTGAATATGGACGTGAGCCGTTGGATCGTGGTCACCATCAGTTTCCGGTCCAACAACCCCAACGTGGAGCTCAGGGTGAAGCGTTTCTTCGATTCCCAGACGCTGGAGACCATGAGAGACCGGGCGTATCTGGCCACCGAGAGCTTTCCGCGGGTCGAACTGGCCGCCTACTTCCCCCCCCGGGAGGAGGCGGTGGGGGCCAAGTTCGTCTTTCCGCGCCGGATCGACGGCGTCCCGGTGGTTTCGGCGGAGGAGAAAGAAGTCAATTTCGAGGTCAATATTCCGTCGGTTTACCGCCGGTTGCGCGTCAACTTCCCGGTTTCCGACATGCTGGTGGAAGGGGTGCTCGTGTTGTGATCCCATCCGATCGCTCTGCCGGCCCTTCGCTCCGCCAAAAGAAAACACGGCATGGAATCCAGATGGGCAGCGGTGTTGTCCGCGTCTTGAAATCGGTGCTCGTCTTCGGGCTCGTGACCGGCGTTTGGGATCAGGGTTCGGCCCGGGCCAAGCCGAGGAAGGCCGAAGCCGCCTCCCAGGGAAGCGACGGCCCGTCCGGGAAGAGTCCCCTGGATCAGATCCGCGACTACCAGATCGGACTTCCCCGCGAAACGGCCCCCTCGACCCCGGCCCCCTCGCTTGCGGAGATGGTCAACCCGTTTCCCGCCAAACAGGCCGGGAGACTGAACGGCTCTGTGTACTGGTTTCACCGGAACGACAACCTCGACGCCCGCAACTTCTTCGATCCCGGAGGGAAGCCGCTCCCGGAGTACAAGAGGAACGAGTTCGGAGCCAGCCTGGGCGCTCGGATCGGCGACAAGATCCAACTCTTCGGAAGTCTCCAGAGCCTGCGCATCATCAAGGGATCGACTCTGCTCTCCCATGTGCCGGCGCCGGAGATGAAGCAGGGCGATTTCAGCAGTCTCGAGGCCCCCATCGTCGATCCGGTGACGGGAGAGCCGTTTCCGGGAAATCAAATACCCCGGAACCGGCTGCATCCGGTCGCCAGGAATCTCTTCCGCGTCATTCCCGATCCCAATAGCTCGGACCCCGACCGGAACTTCGTCAACAACCAGCCCCGGGTGACCAACCGGGACGACTACCTCATTCGCTTCGACTATACCGGCGGCGACGATGCCAGGAGCTATCTCCAGTACGCGCTGACGGACGGCGACGGGAAGAGGGTTCATTCGCTCCCCGCCTTCGGCTGGGATCGCACGCTCCGCAGCCAATCGGTGAGCCTCTCCCACAACCGGACGTTGGGAACGCGGTGGGTCACCGAGGGCTCCATCGGATACAACCGCTACCTGAGCCTGAGCGTGTCTCCCAACTCCGGCCAGGTCGGCTTGCTGGATTCGGTGGGGATTTCGGGACTGGCCGCTCCCGATGCCCTGACCGAAGGCTATCCGGACTTCGAAGTCACGGGTTACGCTTCCTTCGGGGATTCATCCTCTCCGTACAAGTGGCTCAGCAACCGGTACTCCGGTTCGTTCTCCACCACCACGGTGCTGGGGGATCACACCCTGACCATGGGAACGAGCCTGACCAAACGCCAGGTCTATGACACGCATATCGAAGGCCGGGGCCGCGGCGAATTCGAATTCAGCGGGTTCTACACGGGTGACGGGTTTGCGGATTTCGTTCTGGGTCTGCCCAGTGTGGCCTCCCGGACGGTGGGATCGGACAGGACCGACCTGCAGCGCAACCAGTGGCAGGCCTATATCCGGGACCGCTGGCGGTTGAGTCCGATTCTGGCGCTGACAGGAGGGGTTGCCTACCATTACGCGTCTCCCTACCGGTCCAACAGCGACACCATTTCCGGTTTTTTCCCGCTCCTGTTCGAGCCCCCGGCCTCGGGCCGGATCATCGTGGCCGACAGCTTCGAAGCCCGGGCCCTCGGCTTGGAGAGGGCGGGGCGGGGCGGACTGGTGTTCCCCGACCGCAACGACTGGGCTCCCCGGATCGGGTTGTCCTACCGGCCCTTCAAGACCAACCGATTGGTCTTCCGGGCCTCGTATTCTCTCTACTACTCGGTGGTGGGGAGCAGTAGTTTCAGCCGTTATCTGGGGAAGAACTATCCCTTCTACTACACGGAAACCGCCCAATCCCCGGTGGACAGTCCCGATCTGGATCTGGCGAATCCGTTTGAAAACGTGGCGCCTCCCGAGCTGGTGGTCCGCGGGATCGAGACCGGCCTGAGAACGCCTTATGTGCAGGCCTGGACGTTGCTTCTCGAGAACGACTTCCAGGAGGTGTGGCAGCTACGGGCCTCCTACTACGGAAACAAGAGGACCGGGTGGAGCCGGGTTCTCCCGGGGAACATACCGCTTCCGGCGCCGGGTCCGATCCAGTCTCGGCGGCCGAACCCCGATTTCGGCCGGTTCCGGATCTTGACCGGCGGTTCCTCCGGGAGCAGCCACCGGATGAATTTGTCCGCGGAACGGCGCCTGAGCGACGGCATGTCCCTCCGTTCCGCCTTCACGTTGCACCGTTCGCTGGACGACCGCTATCGGCGGGAACCGTCGAACCCGAGGAATCTGAAGGCCGAACGGGCATCCGCCCGGGGGGTCCCCATTCGGCAGTTCTCCCTGAACTACATTATCGACCTGCCGCCGGGAAGGGAGCGGACGCTGGGTTCCGAGGGACGGAGCCCGCTGCTGCAACTGGTGGACGGCTGGCGACTCTCGGGCATCACCCGAATTCAGGACGGGACACCCTTCAGCGTCTATGGGCCGGGCGACGGGAACAACGATGGACTCGGAGGAGACCGGGCGGACCGAATTGCCATGACACCGGGCGACCGGTTCGAATCCTCGGTGGACATGTGGTTCCCGGTGGACGACTTCGCCGAGCCGGCGCCCTACTCCTTCGGCAATTCCGGGCGGAACATCCTGCGGCGTCCCGGGTATCATGCGTGGGACATCAGCCTGATCAAGCAGACCCGGCTGGTCAACGGAGATCTGGTGGAGCTTCGCGTGGAACTCTTCAACGCCTTCAACCAGGTCAACTTCCGCCAGCCCAACGCCGTCGTCGCGACCTCGCTCTTCGGAAAGATCTTCGGGGCCCACCGCTCTCGCGAGATCGAGGTCGCGCTCAAGTACTCCTTTTGAGAGATGAGCAGCTCGAATCTTCCCGCAAATTTTCCGTGGCCCACGCTCCTGGGATAGACTCTTCCAATAGTCGATTCTGACTCGGTCCGTGTCCAGTTCGAGTCGGAGAGGTTCCGCATGATGGCGCCAACCTTCGGTCTCGCCCTTCCCGCTCTCCGGTCCCGCACCGGGCGAAATCTGCTGCTCCTGACTGTTCTTTTGTTCCCGCTCGCCGCGGCCTGCGGCTCCCGGAAGCCGGGAGATTCCGCGGCCGCGGCCGCCGACTACCCACGCCTCCGCCAGGAGATGGTGGCCACGCAGCTCCGGTCCCGAGACATCTGGGACCGCCGTGTCCTGGAGGCCATGGGCAAAGTTCCCAGGCACGAGTTCGTGCCCCAGGCCGTGCGGCATTTCGCGTACGAGGACCACCCCCTGCCGATCGGCCTGGGACAGACCATTTCCCAGCCCTACATCGTCGCTCTGATGACCCAGTTGGCGGATCCGAAGGAGGGCGCCCGGGCGCTGGAAATCGGAACCGGTTCCGGTTACCAGGCGGCGGTCCTGGCGGAGCTGGTGGATCAGGTTTACACCATCGAGATCGTCCCCGAGCTGGCCCGCCGGTCGGGGGCATTGCTCCAGCGGCTCGGCTACGAAAATGTTCACGCCCGGGCGGGAGACGGTTATCTCGGGTGGCCCGAGGCGGCTCCCTTCGACGTCATCCTGGTGACGGCCGCGGCCGGACGGGTTCCCGAGCCCCTTCAGCAGCAATTGGCTGAGGGGGGACGCCTGGTCATTCCCGTGGGCGATCCGGGAACCGTCCAGAAGCTGCTCCTGTTGACCAAGGAGGAGGGCAAGATCCGCCGCCAGAACGTGCTCGCCGTCCGTTTCGTCCCCATGACCGGGAAGGTCCAGGAATAGACTCCCATCATGGCGCCGGTCTTTGGCGCCGCCGGTAGTAGTGGTAGACGGGAAGCCCGGCGCAGACCGTGGCCACGCCGGCCAGGGATTCTCCCGGATGGGAGAGTGCGACGCTGGCCAGGATCGCGAGACTGGTCAGGACGAAGATCCAGGGCAGAACCCGCTGCAAGATCCAGGCGCCGCGGCTCGCTCCGGCGTCGACAGGCAATCGGAGAAGCGCCGAGACCGTCACTGCCGAGAAGAGGATGACCACGAATCCCGAAAACAGCAGGATCTGCCTCAAGGTCCCCATCCAGACCAGGGCAACAGCGATGCCGCTCTGGAACCAGATGGCCTTCAGGGGGATTTTCTTCTGCAGGTGCACCTCGCCCAACCAGGAGGGAAAGAGCCGTTCGCGGGACATGGCGAAGTAGATTCGCGGACCCGCGATGGACATGGCGGTGACGGAGCTCAGGATCGAGACCAGAATCAGTAGCGTCACGATCCATTCCCCCGACGGCAATACGGCCGCGGCGGCCAACTGGGCGACGGCCACCTCCCCCTGCAGCCGGTCGAGGGGAAGCGCCGTCAGGTAGGCCAGATTGATCCCGACGTAGAGGATGGTGACCAGCGCCGTCCCCAGCAACAGGGACCTGGGGAGGTTGCGGGCCGGATCCCGAATCTCCTCGGCGATGTAGGCCGCGGCGTTCCAGCCGCTGTAGGAGAACATGACCAGGACCAGAGCCGAAGCCACCGGGACCAGTGTCTCCAGATCCCAGGCGCCGGCCGGATTCAACTCGTGGAGGACGCCGTTCTTCCGGGTGTTGAAAAGCACCAGGCAGGTGAACCCGGCGAGCAGTCCCAGGTTCAGGAGGGTCACCGTGGAATGGAGGCGGGTTCCGAACCTGAGCCCCACCGTAAGGAGAGTGGTGACCGCCAGGAGAACCATAGTCGCCACTGTCTGGTTCCCCAGAGGTGCCGATGCGAGGGGCAGGTAGGGCTCCAGGTAGATGGCGAGTCCCAGCGAAGCGGCGGCCACGGGGCCCGAGAATCCGATGATCAGGGAAGCCCAGCCGGAGAGGAATGCGGGCAGGGGGCCGTAGACCGGGTAGAGGAAGGCGAACTCGCCTCCGGCCCTGGGGGTCCGGGCCCCCAACTGGGCGTAGCAGAGGGCTCCGGTCAGGGACAGCAGGCCGCCGGCCACCCAGATTCCCACAAGCCACGAAGAATTCCCGATCTCTTGGGCGATGAGTCCGGAGGTGGTGTAGATTCCCGTCCCGACGATGTTTCCCACCACCAGGAAGACGGCGGAAGCGAGGCCGATTTCCCGAAAAAGCTTCATTCCGCTGCTGCTTTAAGACTGAGGAAGCGCGACTTCCAATCGCCCGCTATCCTGTCCCCGCTTTGCTGCGCGGGAGTCCGGCGGTTAGAAAACCGCTCCCCGGCTGCCGCCGCGGCTCGCCGGCCGGCATCAGGGTCCCACCAGTTCGGCGACCACCTGGTCCATGGTCTCCTGACTCTGGTAGTTGATCAGGCGCCGGACCACCGTTCCGGACGAATCCAGGAGAAAGAGCGTGGGGAAGACGTTGACGTTTCCGAAGGCCTCCTGGGCCGCCGGCGTCAGGTGGACGTTGGGAAAGGAGACGCCGTGCTTTTTCAGGTATTCGAGGCGCTCCCGGTCGCTCACCGTCAACTCCAGGATCCGGTCGGCGTTCAGGCCCACCACTTGGAGCTGATCGTCTTCGTACCGCTGGTGGAGCGATTCCAGGATGGGCGAGATCCGGGAGCAGGGAGGGCAGCCGGTGAACCAGAAATAGAGGAGGGCGTTGGACCCTCTCAAGCTCTCGCTGGACAGCCGCTTTCCCTCCAGGGTCTGCAAATCGAAGTCGGGTGCTGGTTTTCCTTCCCAGCCGGTGACGCGGACCGGGTTGCCGTGACGCTGCAGGAAGGCCGCCACTCCCGGCCGGTGAACCTTGGCGATCTCTCCGGCCTGGTCCCGGTCGAACATCTTGGGGACCCGGCGGTCGATTTCCATGACTCTCAGCAACAACTCGATGGACTGGACGCCGACGCCGAACCGTTCTCCGATCTGCACCCGCGTCGGGGGCTCGCCGGTCCGATCCAGTTCGCTCCTGACGAAGGCGGGGATGCGGAACAGGATCTCGAAGAGCCTTCCGATGAACTCCTTCTCCTCCCTGTCAAAATGGGGATCATTCTGGAGTTGGGAGAAGCTGACTTCGGTCCCCTGGCGAAGCATGACCTGGATCTTGGTCAATACGCCAATCTCGACTTCTGACGGGGGGGACCGAGGGCCAGCAGCAGGATCAGGGGCAGGGATTTCATCATGGTCACACGATCCGGGCGCTCAAGAGCTACCCGGCTCCCAACAGGATTACGATGACGGCGGCGCCGAGCAGGACCAGAAGTCCGGCCGGCATGAAGCGCCGCGTTGCGTTGAGGCGATAGAGGGACATGGCCGTCAGTGCCATAGCCAGCCACAGCGGCAGGTCTGCCGGGACCGCGCTTTCCGCTCCGGCGAACAACGCCGAGAGGATAAGGGCCACTCCGAAGAGCACGCCCAGGACGAGGGAAGGAATGCTGCGGGCCTTCCGGTAGCCCATCACCCCTCCCAGCGCCACCAGGACGCCATAGATGATGACCGCCGCGTCAGGAAGATTCATGCTGGAAGCCTCAGGAAGCCGCCCGTCTTTTTCTCTCCATGCGCTGGCGCCTCGCCAGGACCAGGGCCCAGACGGCGGTGACCAGGAGGCCGCCCGACTCGCTGAGCTCCTCCTGCCGGTAGTCCAGCGTCCCTTCCGGGAGTGTGGTTCCCACGTAGAGCGCAGATGCCAGACACGCGGCCGCGAAGATCTCCACCCAGGGCCGGGGCAGCCTCCTCCCCGTCCAGTGCATCCAGGACCAGAGCGCCGCCAAACCGTAGACGGGCATCCAGAAATAGAGGTCGGGATCGTTGTACTGAAGGACCGCGGCGGCGCAATAGAGGATGAGCATCACGCGGCTCAGAACCCTCAGCCCCATGGCGCTACGCCCGCCTCCGGTTTCCTCCGGCGATGGCCGGTAGAAAATGGACTTCGCTGCCGGGCTCCAGGCGGGCTCGAAGACCTTCGGGCGAAATCACGCCGTCGACCGAAACCGCGACGCCGCTGCGCAGCCGATCGCCCTCGCGGAGACGCTCCCCGATTCCAGGATACTCCTGGTCCAACCGGTCGATGAGTTGTCGAACGGTCTGGCCGCGAACCTCCACCTGCACCCGTCCCTCCGTGAGCTCTCGCATCGGCGGCGGAATCCAGGCTGTCGGCATGGAGCCCTTGTGCGACTCCCGGCTCGAAGCCGGGCGGCGGTTCAACCGGAACCGTTTCCTTTTTTCTCCAGGATCGCGTTCAACACCCGGGGCGGGTTCATGGGCAGATCCCTGAGCCGCAATCCCGTCGCCTGGTAGACGGCGTTGGCGATGGCGGCCGGCGGAGGCACGATGGGGACCTCTCCGACGCCCCGGACGCCGAAGGGATGTCCCGGATTCGGCACCTCCACGATCTTGGTGTCGATCATGGGGAGGTCCAGGCTCGTGGGCATCCGGTAGTCCAGAAAGCTGCCGTTCAGGAGATGGCCTTGTTCGTTGTAGACGTATTCTTCGTTCAGGGCCCAGCCGATGCCCTGGACGGCCCCGCCCTGCATCTGGCCCTCGACGTAGGAGGGGTGGATGGCCCGTCCGGCATCCTGGACCACGGTGAAGCGGAGGATCTCGATCTTTCCGGTGTCCGGGTCCACCTCCACGTCGGCGATCTGGGTACAGAAGGCGCCGCCGACTCCCTTGGGATCGACGGTCGCCCGGCCCACGATGGGGCCTCCGGTCTCGTCCAACTTGGCCGCCAACCCGGCGAAGGAAATACTCCGGCCCGATCCGTCGGTGGCCACGTAGTCGCCGTCCTGGGCCTCCACCTGGTCTTCCGAAATCTCCCAGAGGACGGCCGCCCGCCCGATCATCTGTTTCTGGATGTCCTTGGCCGCCTCGTACGCGGCATAGCCGGTGGAGAAGGTGACCCGGCTGCCTCCGGTCACGTCCGTATATCCCACGGCGTCCGTGTCCGCCACTATGGGCCGGACGCTTTCCGCGGGAATGCCCAGGACTTCGGCCATCTGCATGGCCACGGAAGTCCGGGTGCCGCCGATGTCGGTGGAGCCCTCCACCAGGCTCACCCTGCCGTCCGGGTTCACGCTGGCGTGGACGCTGGATTTGAGTCCCACGTTGAACCAGAAACCGCTGGCCACGCCGCGGCCCCGGTTGGGTCCTTCCAGGGGCGCCGCATAGTGTGGGTGTTCCCGGGCGGCCTCGGTCGTTTCCACGCATCCGATCCGCGGCCAGACCGGTCCGTCCACCCGCCGGTCTCCCTCCCGGGAGGCGTTCTTGAGGCGGAATTCGATGGGGTCCATGCCCAACTTCTCACAGATCTCGTCCACCACCGTCTCGGAGGCGAACTCGGCGTGGGTCGCGCCGGGAGCCCGGTAGGCGGATGACTTGGGCTTGTTGACCAGCACGTCGTAACCGTCGATGACGCCGTTGGGCAGGTTGTAGGGCGCGAACACGCACATGCAGGCGGCGCCGATGGGGGATCCCGGGAAACCTCCGGCGTCGAAGGCGGCCCAGAAACTCCCGGCGGTGAGGGTTCCGTCCTTCTTGGCGCCCATCTTGACGCGCATGAACGAAGCCGGCGTCGGACCGGTGGCCTGAAGGACCTCCTCCCGGGTCATGAGGATCTTCACCGGCCGTCCGGTGGCCTTGGACAACAACGCCGCGGTGGGCTCCAGGTAGGTAGCGATCTTGCCGCCGAAGCCGCCCCCGATCTCGGTGGGCACCACCTTCACCTGGGAGATGGGGACCCCCAGGATCTCGGAGGTCTGGGCGCGGCTGGTGAAGGAGCCCTGGGTGCTGAGCCAGATGGTGAGCTGGCCGTCGGAGTTCCAGAAAGCCGTGCAGTTATGGGGTTCGATGTATCCCTGGTGCACGGTCTGGGTGGTGAATTCCCGTTCCACCACCACGTCCGCTTCGGCAAATCCCTTCTCCACGTCACCCAACTCGAAGTGGATATGGTCGGCGACGTTGGTCGGCTGGTCTCCGACGGTCCCGAAGGACTTGGTGCGGAGGTTCTCGTCCAGCAGCGGGGCGCCGTCCTTCATGGCGTCCATCACGTCCATCACCGGGGGAAGAAGCTCGTATTCCACTTCGATCAGGCCGGCCGCTTCCTCGGCCAAATGAGGGTCGGTGGCCGCCACGGCGGCGACGGCGTGTCCCTGATAGACGACCTTGTCCCGGGCCAGCACGTTGAGGGAAAGATGCCGCAGGGGCGCCGACGCCTCCCCCAGGTTGGCGATCTTGTCTCCCGGATCGGGCAGGTCCCGGCCCGTGACCACCGCCTTCACGCCGGGGAGCGCCAGCGCCTTGCCGGCGTCGATGGAGACGATCCTGGCGTGGGCATGGGGGCTGCGCAGGACGTTGCCGTGCAGCATTCCCGTCAGGTACACGTCGGCGCCGTATTGGGCCCTTCCGGTGACTTTGTCCACTCCGTCGTGGCGGATGGGACGGGTGCCGATGACCTTGTATTCGGACTGGGTTTCCGGTGCGGTCTTGGTTGCTGTAGCCATCAGTTTTGACTCCCCCTCGGTTAACCGTTGCCGTTGGCCGGCCCGGCAGTGTCCAATACGGCTCGGATGATCTTATCGTAACCTGTGCAGCGGCAGAGATTTCCCGCCAGCCAAAGGCGAACGTCATGTTCGGAAGGATCGGGATTCCGGTCCAGAAGGGCTTTGGCGGCGACGATGAGGCCGGGCGTGCAGACGCCGCACTGGAGGGCGGCGTGTTCCAGGAACTTCTGCTGCAAGGGGTGCAGTTCGCCCGATTCCGACGCCAACCCCTCGATGGTGGTGATCTCGGCGCCCTGAATCTCGCCGGCCATGACTACGCAGGAGTTGACGAGGCGCCCGTCCAGGATGACGCTGCAGGCGCCGCAATTGCCGTTGTTGCACCCTTCCTTGCTGCCGGTCAGATGGAGCATGTCGCGCAGAACCTCCAACAGGCTGTGGCGCGGCTCGCACAGGAACTCGGTGTTTTCGTCGTTGATCCGGGTCTGAATATGTAGCTTTTGATCGGCGGCTGTCACGCTCATGAGTCTCGTTCTCCTCTGGCTCGGGCGACGGCCTTCACGAGTGTCCTCCGGGTCAGGACCCCGGACAAGTGTATCCGTTGCTCGATGGTTCCCCGCATGTCGCTGATGGGACGGGCCGCCCTGCCGGCCGCGGCGGCGGCCTCATCGATGACGGCGTCCGAGACCGGGCTCCCCGACAACACCTCGCCGGCTTCCTCCACCAACAACGGGGTGGGGGCCACCGCTCCCAATCCCACGCGGCCGGAGACGAAGGTGTTGCCGGCGTCGTTCAGCACCACCGACGACCCCGCCCCGACGACGGCGATATCCATTTCGTTTCGCGGGATGAACCGGAGATAGTGCGCTCCCGAGTTCGGGCCAGGAGTCGGGATCCGCAGTGAGACCAGCAACTCTCCGCGCTCCAGCACGTTGCGGCCGGGCGCGGTGCAGAAGCTTTCCACCGGGATTTGGCGCTGGCCGCCGGGACCGGCGATCACGCACACGGCGTGGTGGGCGATCAGGGCGGGAATGGTGTCCGCCGCCGGAGAGGAGTTGCAGAGGTTGCCTCCGAAGGAAGCGCGGCTCTGGATGGCCGTTCCACCCACCAGCTCAGCACAGTCCACCAGACCCGGGTAAAGCGCTGCGATCTCCGAGTCTTCGTAGAATTCACAGCAGGGGACCGCGGCCCCCAGGACCAGTCCTTGGGCTGCATCGTGAGTCAGTTGTCTGAGCTGGGGAATCCGCTTGACGTCCACCATCAGGTCCAGGTCGCGATGGCCCTCCCTCACTTGGACGATGATGTCGGTTCCCCCGGCCAGAGGGCGTGCGCGGCCGTCGTATTCGGCCAGGAGCGCGATCGCCTCCTCCAGCGTCTCGGGGCATGCGTAGCCTAGTGCCTTCACAGTGTTGTCTTCTCCTCTCGATTGTGGGGTAAGGTCATCCCGTTCGACTGCCTGCAATCGGCGTGGTTCAATCCGGAGAGGTCATTCTACACCGTCGAATACCCTGGGTGCAGAAGCCCTGCCCACTCCCACTCATATTCGGGAAAAACCTCGGAAAGTCAACACAAAATCGCCTCCGCGACGGGCCCGGCGCGGGATTCCGGGAATCCGCCGTCGGCCTGTACGCCTTGAAGATCAAGGCGGGTCTATAATTGCGCGCGGGACGTTCGCCGGGCGGCGATGCCGGAAGGCCGCCGCCGGGCCAGGTGAAACATCGGCCGTACGAGCCCGTACCTGACCGGTGACCGGCGCGGTCGGCCAAGCTGGGAGCACCGGTTGAATTCCGTGACGGGATTCTTGCCGTTGGTGGCCGTGAAAAAAGAAATGGGCGCTCATTACCTGGAGTGGCGGCAGGGCGGCCGGCCCTGCCGGATGGCGTTGAGGAAGAAGGAACTGTTCATCGGCCGCAGATCCGATTCGGACATCGTCCTGACCGACCCCTACGTCTCGCGGCGGCACGCCCGGTTGCTGGAGCAGGACCGGGCCTACACGGTCATCGATCTGGACAGCACGCACGGGACCTTCGTCAATGGGGTCCGGGTCCGGGAACGGGTCCTGGAGGCCGGTGACAAGATCCGCATGGGACCCGGCCCCAGCGAGTTCAACTACACGGGCCGGGTGGAGCAGGCCGGGAACCGGACCCTGAACCTGGAGGAGTCGGTCCTGCAGCTTTCGTCGGTCCTTCCCCCCGTTGTGTCGGACGCCTCGGAACTGGAGAAGATCTCCCACATCCTGGACTTCCAATATCAATGGGGCCGGACCTTTTCGGCGGACCGGATGTTGGGTCAACTGCTGGAGTCGGCGTTGCGGGTGAGCGGCGCGGAGCGGGGATTTCTGCTGACCTTCTCGGGACGGAGGTTCGACTACGTGGTGGGTATGGACCAGGGGGGCGAAAACCTTTCCGAGAGTGAGTTCGAAACCAGCCGTACCGTGGTCGAGCAGGTGGCCCAACAGGGGGAGCCGCTGTTGATGACCGAGGGGATCGACCAGCAGTTCGCCGCCCAGGAGAGCATCGTCAACATGCGGCTTCGAGCCGTGGCCTGCATGCCCCTGAAGTGGATCGCCGGCGACGGCGACCGGCCGGCGGTCCGGGGCATCCTCTACCTGGACAGCCGGAAGGCCATGCATATGCTCAGCGGCCTGGATCAGAAGATCCTGAACCGGCTGGCCATGGAGGCCTCCAACGTCTTCGAAAAGCTGGAACTGATCCGGAGCCTGGAGGAACGGAAGCGGGTCCAGCAGGAACTCTCCCTGGCCCAGGTGACGCAACGCGCTCTTCTGCCTCAGGACCTTCCCCGTTCCCCATCCTTCAGCGTCCATGCGCACAGTACTCCGACGCGTTACGTGGGGGGCGACTACTATGACTTTCTCGGTCCGGACAGCGATGACCTGACCGGCGTCCTGGCCGACGTGTCGGGCAAGGGCGTCCCCGCGGCGTTGTTGAGCTCTTTTCTCCAGGGGGTCCTGGAGGTTGGATTCGGCTCCAGCCTGTCCTTGGGGGAGGCGGTCTCCAGAGCCAACGACCACCTCTTTCAGAAGACTCCCAGCAACCGTTTCGTCACCCTTTTCCTCTTCCGGGTCAAACCGTCGGGCGAGGGGGAGTACGTGAGCGCCGGCCACAATCCCGCATACGTCTGCCGGGTCGCGACCGGCGGGATCGAGGAGCTCAATCCGTGCGGCATGATTCTGGGCGCCTTCGGAAACGTCAGCTACGAGTCGGTTTCCTTTCGCCTGAACGTCGGGGACATTCTCGTCGTATATTCGGACGGGGTGACCGAGGCCATGGATCCGGATGGGGAGATGTTCGGCGAAGCGCGCCTGATGGACGTTGTCGGAGAAGCGGCGGCGTCCGGCGGAGCCGCGGTCCAGGAGGCCATCCTGGCAGCCGTCCGGAGCTTCATGGGCAAGGCCTCGGCCGGCGACGATCTCACGGTTCTGGTGGTGGAGAGGCTGGACGCCGGAAATGCCTGACGATCTGCTCGGCAGCTACGAAATCATCGGACCCCTCGGGGCCGGGGGCATGGGCGAGGTCTACCGCGCCCGGGATACGCGCCTGAACCGGCAAGTCGCCATCAAGATCCTCCCTCCGGGCTATGCCGAGGACTCGGAACGCCTGTCCCGTTTCCAGCGGGAAGCACGGGTGCTGGCATCGCTCAACCACTCCAACATCGCCGCCATCTACGGTTTCGAGGAGGCGAACGACCGGAAGTTCTTCATTCTGGAGTTGGTGGATGGCAAGACGCTGGCGCAGCTCCTGGAAGACGGTTCTCTGCCCTTGAAGAAGGCCGCGCGTTACGCGGTGGAGATTGCTCGAGGCATGGAGGCCGCCCACGAAAAAGGGGTCATCCACCGGGACCTGAAGCCGGCCAACGTGATGATTACGCCCGACGACCGGGTCAAGGTTCTGGACTTCGGCCTGGCCAAGGCCATCGCCGAAAGTTCCGAGCCTTCGGATCTGACCCATTCCCCCACCCTGATGGACGAGAAGACGAGAGAGGGCGTGATCGTGGGGACGGCCCCCTACATGAGCCCGGAACAGGTGGAGGGAATGCCGCTGGATCCGCGGTCGGACATTTTTTCCTTCGGGTCGCTGATCTACGAGCTGGTCGCCGGCCGCAAGGCCTTTCCGGGGAAGACTCAGGCGAGGGTGCTGGCGGGCATTCTGGAGAAGGAGCCCAAACCCCTGGGAAAGCGGCTGCGCGGCGTCCCCCAGCAATTGGAGTGGGTCGTGGCCCGTTGCCTTCGGAAGGATCCCGAGAGGCGTTTCCAACATATGCGGGATCTGCGTCTCGCGCTGGAGGATGTGCTCCAGGAATTGCAGAGCCCCCGGCGGTGGGGAGGCCGTGTTTCGTCGTTGACCATCTGGCAGTTCACCGTCTCCGGCCTGGCGCTGGCGGCGGTTCTGTTCGGCGGACTGTGGTGGGGAACCGCCCGGGATCCTTCCCGGCTGGTTCAGCCGCCCGTGCTGACCCGGGTGACGTCGGTTTCCGGGCTCACAGTCGATCCGGTCATCTCCCGCCGGGGACGGCTTTTGGGGTACGCGTCGGACCGGAGCGGCGAGGGGAATCTGGATATCTGGGTTCAGCAACTGGGCGGAGGCGGCTCGCGCCGGACCCGGGATCCGGCCGATGACCACCAGCCAGCCTTTCATCCCGACGGGACCAGGATGGTGTTCCGGTCGGAGCGGCGCGGAGGAGGGCTATACTGGACCACGACCCTGGGAGACGAGGCCGGCGCCCGGTTCATCGTCGATGGAGGCCGGCGGCCAAGGGTCTCGCCCCGCGGCGACCGGATCGCCTTTTGGTCGGGGCGGATCGGCCCCAATTTCAAGCGAGGCTCCCTCTTCACCACCGGCTGGAATTCAAGCCGGGCCCGGACTCAACTGGCGGAGAGTTTCGCCGTCGCGAGTCATCCCATCTGGTCTCCCCGGGGGGATCACATCGTATTCCTGGGCTGGGAATCCTCCAGACGCGACGATGACTTCGACTGGTGGATCCTTCGGCTGGAAGACGGTGAGATCCGAAGGCTTGGTCTGGCGCCCATGTTGGCCCAGGCCGGGATTTCGGGTCTGGTGATCCCCGGCGTCTGGGTGCCCGTCGAAAACTTCATCGTCTTTTCCGCCCGCCGCGGGGACAGCGTCAACTTGTGGCGTGTCCCCGTCTCGCCCCGAACCCTGTCCCTCTCGGGCGAGCCCCGGCAGATCACGTCGGGCGTCGGGCCCGAGCTGGAGCCTTTCTCGGTGCAGCCCGGCCGGATCGCCTTTGCCTCCCGGATCGAGAACCTGGATCTCTGGAGTCTGGATATCGACGCCGATCGAGGCCTGGTGCCGGGGGGGGCGCGTCTGGAGAGGCTCACGCAACATGCGGGAGAAGATTCCCATCCGTCCATTTCCGAGGATGGAGGCCGGATGGCCTTCGAGTCCACCCGCTCCGGGAATCGGGACATCTGGCTCATGGACCTGGGGTCGGGCGCGAAGACCAACCTCACCGAGAGTCCGGGAGACGAGCGCCGCCCCAGGATCCGGACCGATGGAAGCCAGGTGGCGTACGGCGCCGGCGAGTCCGAGCCGGAGAGCCAGGGCATCTATCGAATGGAGGCGCGGAGACAGACTCCCCGGACCTCGGTCTGTCAGGATTGCGGCAGTCCCCTGGACTGGTCGTCCCAGGGAGACGAAATCCTGGTGGTGCGCAGGATCGGTGGCGAAAGACGAACCGGAGTCGACCTGGTGGACGTGACCAGCGGGAGCCGGCTCAAGCTGCTGGAACATCCCCGGTACAGCGTGGTCCAGGCGCGGCTCGGTCCTGCTGACGAATGGGTCGCGTTCACGGTGTCCGAGGGTCCGTTTCAGGCCAGAATCTACGTGGCGCCCTTCCGCCGGGAGGAACTCCATGAGAGCGAAGGGATCACGCCCGAACGGTGGGTGGCGGTCACGGACGGCCAGGACAGGGACGGGATGACCGGCTGGTCCCCGAACGGAAGACTCCTGTACTTCGTCTCCGACCGGGGAGGGGCCCGTGGCGTCTGGGTGCAGGAACTGGACCCTGCAAACAAGCGGCCGCTGGGAGATCCCAGGTTGGTCTGGCATTTTCGGGAGACCCGGCTCTCGTTGGCAGGTGTCTCGCCCAGCTCACTGAGAACCAACGTCGCCCGGAACAAGCTCGTTTTCACTTTGAAGGAGCGGGCGGGAGACATCTGGATAGCTCATCTTCCCGTGGAGCGAGAGCGGTTCGGCCGCCCGCCCTGGAGGCCCGAGGAGGAGCGGATCATCGACCTCTATCCCTACCGCCGCCGCTAAGGGAGCGGCGGCATCCCTGCCGCCGTTGGATCGGCGTCGAGGAGCGGCGACATTCCTGTCGCCGTTGGATCGGCGTCTTTCAGGCGCCGACTATGGGAGCAGTGGGAACGGCACTCCCCCTTTGGAGAAGTTTCAATGAAAATGAAAATGAGAACATTCCTGCTAGTCGGCCTTGCAGTCACCCTGACGGGATGCAACCCGGGACAGGTTGCAGACCCCCGGGTCTATTTCGAAGACTTCAATCAGGGCAACGGCGGCTGGTACGCGGACCGCCACTACGCGCTCCCCGTGTGGGACGGTGTGGCCTATTGCCACGGCCCCTGGTTCCTGGACTCCAACCACGCCCCGCCCGGAGCCGGATACCTCCACCTGGTGATGTGGCTGTACACGGACGGGAGGTGGTACCAGCATCCCACGGCGGCCACGCGCCTGCCCTACACCAACAACGCGTTCGTGGAGCAGGGCTTCTCCACCCGCCTGGCCAACGCCCGGATGACGGTCCGCCTGCGGGGAGAGTTGCAGGCCCGCGGAGCCGAGCTTCTGCTGCTGGCCCAATCCGAGACCGGAAAGACCACGGCCAACATGGTCCTGACCGGACAACCCTTCCGGGTTACGAAGGAGTGGAGCGAGCAGACCGTGACTCTGGCGCCCGACCCCGGCCAGTGGACCTGCCTGGGTTCGCGTCACGACCGGACCGAGTTGTACGGCTGCGACGACATCGGGACGGTGCTGGAGGACGTGAACATCGACCTCATCTTCGTCCTGTTCCCGTTGGAGATCGTCCCCCTCTCGGACGAGGTGACGGACCTTCACGCGACCCGGGCGGGCATGGACTACCCCGTGGACCAGGATCGCCTGCCCAAGGGGTTGATCATGTTCGACTGGGTGAAGATCGAATACTGAAGATCAGGAATTCCAGACCCGTTCGAACAGCCTGAGCGCATTGCCGCTCAGAATTCCTTCGACCTCTTCCGAACTGAATCCCGCATCGGACAGGACCGTGCCGAAATTGGCCACGTCCGCCATGGTGTCCACGTCCTTGGGAGTCATCTCGGCTCCGAATCCGCCGTCCATGTCGGTCCCGACGGCGACGTGCTCCAGAGTGCCGCCGGCCAGATCGCCGATATGTTCTATGATGGGAATGAACCCGTCCATGCCGTACTTGCCGCCGCTGCCGTCGATGGCCGGCCGGTTTCCCCACTCGATGGCCGGATCGATGAAGCTCTGGCAGAAGACCATGCCGATGACCCCGCCCCGCCGAATCACCTCGCGGATCATGTCGTCGGTCAGATGGCGCTGGCCCTTGATCAGGGCCCGGGCGGAACAATGGGTGGCGCAGATGGGACCGTCCCAGATCTCCAGCGACTCCCAGACCGCCTGGTCGGCCATGTGGGTGATGTCCAGGATGATCCCGGCCTCGCGCATGGCCCGGTAGAGGGCCGGGGCGGGAGCCTTGATCCCCCCTTCGGTGCCGGTGCCGTGGATATAGGTATTGTCGCCGAAGTGAGCGGGCCCCACCACGCGCAACCCGGCGTCCCACCAGAACTGGACGTCGTCGGGGTCGGCGATGGGATCCGCGCTCTCCATGGACAGGACATGGTAGATGGGGGTGTCCGGCTTCGGATCCTTCCAAACTTCGACGGCCTCTTCCAGGTCGGCCCAACCGTGCACCGGCTTGAGCTGGCCCCGGCGGGCCATGGCCTGGTAGTACGCCAGGTGTCCCCGTCCCATGCCGATGCACTGTTCCTGGGTCCGCAGTCCGTCCTTCATGCGCCCCGACCGGGTCTGGATCCGGGACATGATGGTGCTGAGGATGACGCCGACGCCACCCCGCCGGAGTTCGGGAAAGGTGGTGGTGCAGGTCCCGCAGGTGTGGCCGGGAGCGACCTGGGGAGGTTCGCGCCGTTCCTGCTCCCGGACCTGTTCCGCCGTCAGTGTCAGGTCCCGATTCCAGTAAAGCGCGTCCCAGGCCAGGTCCAGATGCAGGTCGACGATCAGTGGTTTGCTCATGGCGCAAGGATAGCCGGGTTGCGGCTGGGAAAACAGGGGACGGTGCTCAGTTTGATCCGTGTCTTGGCCGTTGGGGAGTGCCTGAGGAAGGAAGCGGTGAGACCTTGGTTCCTTAGTCCCAAATTCTCGCCCTAGTCACCGTAGGGTATTGCGTAGGGGCACCCCCTTGTGGGTGCCCTCTTCGGTCCAATTCGGAGCAAGACGTGGCCAATTGAAGAGTCGGAATTGGAAAGCCGTCGCTCACATTTGCGCCCAGTTCTCGACCCGCAGCCCCGGAACGTGTCCGAATTCTCCCTGGTTGTTCGTCACCAGGGTGGCGCCCACGCTTCGAGCATGCGCCGCGATGAGGAGGTCGTTGGCGTCGATGGGTTGACCGCGTTGCCTGAGCGTGTGGCGAATTTCTCCGTAATGTGTGCCTGCCTCCTCCCCGAATTCGAGGATGTCCAGGTCGAGCCGAAACGACGCCAGCTCCCGCGCGTTCTGCTCGACCAGCGCCGAATTCGCGACCCCGTAGCAAAGCTCCGCATACGTAATCGAGGAGATGCAGATCTCAGCGGCGTGAGTCTCGAAACGACCCCGCAAGTTGGCATCCCGCTGATTGATGAGGTAGATGCATATGTTCGTGTCCAACATGTACATCAGCGCAGTTCATCCCGGGCATCGAGTGGAGGCTCCCGGCGCGTTGGCAACGACCCCCGCGAGTCCGATTCGAAATAGGCGCTCCAGTTCTTGCCTCGGGGACGCAGGGTGAGCTGATCTCCCTCCTTGATCACCTCGACCTCGGAGACCTCGAATCGACAGGCAGCCGGTAACCGGACCGCCTGACTCCGACCGCTCCAGAACACCTTGGCGATTCCCCGATAATCCGGCGATTTTTTCATAGGCGATCTCCAGCCAGAAGTATATCTCATGATATATACTCTCCGGCAACGCAGGCTCCGGCCAGGGTACGCGACGAAAGTGATTCAGTTGGTGACGAGCGGAAATGAGACTGCAGAGGATGGTTGCAGCGAATTCGCCGACTGTCACTGAGGAGGAGACAATGACCACTGCAGCCTCACCAGTCCATCCGGGAGAACATCTGGCGGGGATTCCGGGGGAGCTCGGCATCAGCCAGTATCGTCTGGCGAAGGCGATGGGTGTGCCGCCAAACCATGTTAACGACATCGTCCACTGCCGACGATCTGTTGCCGCGGACACGGCGCTGCGGATCGGTAAGGCATTGGGGACGACCCCCGAGTTCTGGCTGAATCATCAGCGGATGTATGATCTCGACTTGGTCCGCTCTTCTGTACACACCAGCGGGATTGAACCATCTGGTGGAGGCGACCGTTAGACTACGGATGACGTGCCTGCCGTTGGAAACCGGTATGGATTTCTCCCGCCGGGACAGCGTAGACTGAGGTTCAGGTTTGTGTTTCCGACAGACGCCGGGTTGTTTTGAGGAGGATCTCTCATGTCCAGTCTCTCTGATCTGCTTCCGTTTGCTGTAGGTGTGGTTCTGGCTGTCCTGCTGGCGGGAACCGTCAGCCTCGAGGGGGGAGAAAAGGCCGCACCCGCTCTCGATTTCACCATGAAGTCCCTGGACGGCAAGGACGTGGACCTGAGCGCGTACAAGGGCAAGGTGGTGATGATCGTGAACGTGGCCAGCAAGTGCGGACTGACGCCGCAGTACGAGCAGCTTCAGGACCTGCACCAAAAGTATTCCGGGCAGGGCCTGGCGGTCCTGGGTTTCCCCTGTAACCAGTTCAAGGGCCAGGAACCGGGCAGCGACGAGGAGATCCGCGCGTTCTGCAAGGCCAACTACGGCGTCGAGTTCGACATGTTCTCCAAGATCGAGGTCAACGGCGACGGCGCGGCCGATCTCTACAAGTACCTCAAGTCGGTCTCGACCTCGCCCAAGGGGACCGGCGAGATCAGTTGGAACTTCGAGAAGTTCGTCCTGGACCGGTCCGGAAAGGTCGTGGCCCGGTTCCAGCCCCGGACCCGCCCCGACGATCCCGCAGTGGTCAGCCTGATCGAAAGCAAGCTCTCCGAGCAGTAGACCACAGCGCCGCGGGAGGCTCCTCGCGAGGTCCGGCGGGATAGGAGGAGCCCTTGCCGGGCGGACTGACGGCGGTCGACTGGGTCATTATCTTCCTCTACGCCCTGGGTGCCATCGTCCTGGGCTACACCTACGGCCGCCGCCAGAAGACTACCCGGGAATACTTTACCGGCAGCGGGCGGATGAACCCGACCCTCATCGGGTTCTCCATGTTCGCCACGCTGCTGAGCACGATTTCCTATCTCGCCGTCCCCGGAGAGGCCATCTCCAAAGGGCCGGGGGGACTGCTCAACTTCCTGGCCTATCCCTTCGCCTTCCTGATCGTGGCGTACGCCATCATCCCCGTCTACATGAGGAGCCGGGTGACCAGCGCCTACGAGCTCCTGGAAGAACGATTGGGGGTGCGGGTCCGGCTGTTGGGAGCGGTCCTGTTCCTCCTGCTCCGCCTCACCTGGATGTCGCTGCTGGTCTTCCTGTCCGCCAAGGCCGTGACCGTCATGTTGGGGGTGGGAGAGTCCTGGATCCCGCTGGTCACCCTCCTCACCGGACTGGTGGCGGTCCTCTACACGTCGCTGGGAGGTCTTCGGGCGGTGGTGATCACCGACACCTTCCAGGCTCTTCTCATGTTCGGCGGCGCCTGCCTGGCCATCGGCCTGGTGACCTGGGAGCTGGGAGGACTGAGCTGGATTCCCACCGGCTGGCAGCCTCACTGGGACGTTCAACCCCTCTTCAGCTTCGATCCGGGGGTCCGGATCAGCATCCTGGGCTCCATCTTCTACGTCTTCGTCCTCACCGTCTGCATCGCCGGTGGCGACCAGACCATGATCCAGCGCTTCATGGCGACCCGGGACGTCCGCGCGGCCCGCCGGGCCTACCTGACCCACCTGATCGTGAGCGTCGTCATCATCGTCGCCCTCTGGACAGTGGGATTCGCCCTCCTGGGATACTTCCGGGAGTTCTCCGGGAAACTGGCCGGAGGGATCGATCTGATCCGGAACGGGGACGACGTCTTCCCCTACTACATCGCCTACATGCTGCCGCCCGGGGTTTCGGGACTGGTGGTCTCCGCCATGTTCGCCGCGGCCATGTCCAGCATCGATTCGGGGATCAACTCCATCACGGCGGTGGTCACCCGGGATTTCCTGGCGCGCTCCGGCAGGCTTCCCGCCAGCGACCGAAAGCGAACCCGCCTCGCCAAGTTCCTGGCTTTCGCCATCGGGGGGGCCGTGGTGGTGGGCAGCTCCTTCCTGCAGTATGTGCCGGGGAACATCTGGGCGGTGAGCAACAAGACCTCCTCGCTCGTGACGGCGCCCGTCTTCGGGCTCTTCTTCTTCGCTTTCTTCGTTCCCTTTGCCAAGCCTCTGGGAGTGGCTGTTGGCACCGGCCTGGGGATCCTGGCCGGCGCGTTGACCGCCTTCTCCGGGCCCCTCTTCGGATTGGACCCGGTCACGGGAGAGGACCCGGTCAGCTTCATGTGGGTGGCGCCCTCGGCCCTGGCCGTGGACCTCTCCGCCGGAACGCTCATCAGCTACTGGCAGCACCGGCGGAGCCGGAGGAGAGTCGTGCGGTAGCAGTTATAGCGACCAGCGGGCCTGGCGCAGCACCGCCCGGGGGGAACTGGCCAGCTTCTCGTACCAGATGCTCAACAGGGTTCCGTCGTTCAGTTCCACCGTGGACGGATAGCCCAGGTCTCCCGAGTGGCCGTCCGCCGATAGCGTGACCGGTTCGGACCAGGAGCGGCCGTGGTCGGCGCTCACCCGGGCCTGGTTGCCGTAGGGCCGCCGGCGGTACCCGTAGGTCATGACCAGCCGGCCGTCCCGGAGGCGGAGCAGGTGGGAGGGAAGCCCCCAGACGCCGATGGGGTGGGGCATCGACCAGGTCCGGCCGCCGTCGCTCGATTCGGATTGGAGGGTCTCCCGCTCGTTCGCTTTGTTGTGGTTCCGGATCTGGATGAGGAGGGTCCCGTCGGAGGCCTCGACACCGTGCAGTTCGTGATAGTCGTGCTGGCTGTCGCCCGGACGGACGGGAATCGCCCCGGCCCAGCGCCAGTTCTGGCCGTCATCGGTGGATTCGCATGCCCCGATCCGGCCTTCGCCGTGCCCGAACTGCTTTCCCGGGTAGAGCAATCGACCGTCGGAGAGCGGTATGGGTCCGTGGGGACTGTTGACGGGGACCCGGTAAGGGGCCGACCAGGTGTCGCCGCCGTCGGTGGAACGGAGCATCCACCCTCCCAACAAGGCTTCCCGGCGGTGGACCGGGATGCGGGCGTGTGCGGTCTGCCAGCGCGCCACCTTCTCTTCCGGCCAGGCCTCTTCGCCCGCCCGACTCTCTTCCCGGGCCCCGGCCAGCAGCTTCTGGTACGCCACCGAGGTGAAGGTGGTGACCAGCAGGCTGCCCTTCCGGGTTTCCACGACTCCGGCGTCCCGATCGTCGAGGGGGCCGTCCATCAGGACCCGGGGCCAGGTCCAGGTCCGGCCTTCGTCGTGGGAGCGCATCAACTCTACCCAGCCGAAAGGACAGACGTGGCCTTCCCTCCCTCCGGAACAGACCAGGAGCAGTTCACCGCTGGAGCGGCGCGCGACGGTGGGCCACCCGTGATAGAGGTGGGGACGAAGACTGACCACCGAAGTCTCCTTGACGGCGCCGGCGCGGGCGCGGCGGCCGCCGTAGAACGTTGTGATGGAGGTGACGGTGGCGGCGGTTCGGATCATCTCTCGCCGATTCAATTTCATGGGTATCAAGGGGGCCTCTCGAAGACACCGCTTCCACAAAAGCAATCCGGGTCTCTTCCGGAAGTTTTTCAAGGATTTCCGGAGGAATCCGTTGGGGCAAACTCTTCGAACTTGGTTCGGTCTTCGCGGGAGTGCCGGACTTCCGGGGTTTGGGTCTCTTTTTCATTTCGCTCGATTTCAAAAGCTCTCCACATATCTGCCCCGATGGTGAAAAGGTCACCACTGTAGGAGCGCGTGTATCGCTCAGGCTTGAATTTCGAAGGATACAGTAACCCGGTCGAAGTCATGCCAGTCATCAAGCCATATAGGATGCCGTTCTTGGTCAAGCGATATTTCCCCAACCTCATTGTCGCATCCTGCCTGCGGAGCCAAAGTGTCCGGTTCCTCGCCCAAGCCGGACTCACGTATGATAACCCACGCTGAGTGGCTCCGGTAGAGTAGTGCCCGTCCGGTCCATGTGAGACGGCCGGGCGCCCGATGGACGGTCGACATGAAAGTCGTGAGGTGCCAAGACGCCGGTGGAACGAGCGTCGGTAGGATGTAGAGTGTCCGGTCCAGGCGCCGCCCACCGGCTCCTTGCCGAATCGGAGCCGCGCGCAGGAGGTGAAATGTCTCATACCAATGACCATTCGGAGCAGTCTCGCCGACTGGCCACGCGCGCCGTCCATGCCGGCGAGCCCGAACCTCGAATCGAGGGGGCGGTGAGCATGCCGATCTTTCAGTCGGCCACCTTCGAGACCGCGGGCGAGGAGAGCTACGACGCGGTTCGATACGTCCGCCTCAACAACACCCCCAATCACCAAGCCCTCCACGCCAAGCTGGCGTCGCTGGAGGGGGGCGAGGCGGCGGTCGTCGCCTCCAGCGGCATGGCCGCCATCACCACCACGCTTTTGGCGCTGCTCTCGCGCGGAGACCACCTGCTGGCATTGGAAGGGCTCTACGGCGGCACCCACACCTTCGTCACTTGCGACCTGGCGGAATTCGGGATCGGTCACGACCTCATGGACGGCAACCGTCCCGAGACCTGGTCCGCGCTCCTGAAACCGTCCACGTGCGCCATCTACGTGGAGACCATCACCAATCCCTTGATGCAGGTCCCGGACCTGGAGCAGGTGGTCCGCTTCGCCCGGGAGCACGGCCTGGTCTCCATCATCGACAGCACCTTCGCCACGCCCGTCAACTACCGGCCCCTGGAGTCGGGCTTCGACCTGGTCGTCCACAGCGGCACCAAGTACCTCAACGGCCATTCGGACCTGGCGGCGGGAGCCGTCATCGGGTCCCGGGAGTTGGTGCGCCGGGTGACCCACCGGTTGAATCACTTGGGAGGCGTCCTGGATCCTCATGCCTGCTTTCTGCTGCATCGGGGGATCAAGACCCTGATCCTGCGAGTTCGGAAACAGAACGAAAACGCCTTGGTGTTGGCCCGTTTTCTGGAGGCACACCCGGCCGTCGACGGGGTCAACTACCCCGGTCTGGAAACCCATCCCCAGCAGGGGCGGGCCCGGAAGCTCTTCTCCGGTTTCGGCGGGATGCTGAGCTTCGAGGCGCGAGGAGGGGTCGTAGCGGCCGAGTCGTTGCTGAATCGTCTTCGAATTCCCCGGTCGGCGCCCAGCCTGGGAGGCGTGGAGACGTTGATCACCCGTCCGGCCACCACATCCCATGCCGGAGTGCCGCCGGAAGAGCGGGTGCGGATGGGGATCTCCGACTCGCTGGTGCGGGTCTCGGTTGGCATCGAGGACGCTGAAGATCTGGTGGACGATTTCGAGCAGGGACTCGAAGGCATTTCGTAACGGCGAGGATCGCACTCGCATTCGGTGGTGACTTTTTTCCCGGCCTGTCAGTAGACTTGGCCTGCATCAGTAGAACAGGAGCACACCTATGAAGTCCGTGGACCAGCGATACTACGACGACCATCCCGGGTCCCTCCGCCTGGCGGGCGGAGGACGCCGCGCCTTTCCCGACGGCGCCACCCACGACTCGCGTTGGATCACTCCCTTCCCCCTCTACATGACCCATTCCGAGGGGGCCTACAAATGGGACGTGGACGGGAACCGGTACATCGACTACGTCGTGGGGCACGGGGCGATTCTGCTGGGACATTCCTACCCCGCCATCGTGGAGGCGGTCAGGGAGCAGATGGGGCGGGGCACCCATGTCGGCGGGGCCACCGAACTCGAGATCCGTTGGGCCGAGATCGTGAACAAGCTGGTGCCTTGCTCCGAGAAGGTCCGTTTTCACTCGTCGGGGACCGAGGCGGACCTGATGGCCTTCCGCTTGGTCCGGGCCTACACGGGACGGGACAAGATCCTCAAGTTTCACCACCACTTCCACGGCTGGAGCGACTACGTCGTCCTGAATTCCGAGGGAGAGGCGGCCGGAGTCCCTCAGGGCACGGCAGGAACCGTGGTCCAGGCGGCTCCGGAGATCGGCGAGGTGGAGCGGGTCCTGGAGACCGACCGGGACATTGCGGCGGTGATCGTCGAGCCCACGGGAGCCATCGGCGGCCTTCTACCCATCACACCGGGGTTCCTTCGCCGGTTGAGGGAGGTCACCCGGGATGCGGGAGTGCTGCTGATCTTTGACGAGGTCATCACCGGATTTCGGGCCTCCCTGGGAGGAGTCCAGGAACGCTACGGAATCACGCCCGATCTGAGCACCCACGCCAAGATCCTGGCCGGAGGCCTTCCCGGCGCGGCCGTCGTGGGCAGGGCGGAGATCCTGGACATGATCCAGCACCGCGGCGACCCCGAGTGGGATGCCCGGCGCCGGGTCGCCCATCCCGGCACTTTCAATGCCAACCCGCTGTCCGCCGTAGCGGGGGCCACGTGTCTCGAGATCCTGGATCGGGAACCGGTCAACGAACGCGTCGAGGCCGTGAGCGAACAGCTCCGATCGGGCCTCCAGGACGTACTGGCCCGGCTGGGGATCCCCGGCCTCGCTTACGGACTTGCCTCGGGCCTGTTCGTAGCGCTGGGGGTCGAGGGAGAGTGGGATGAAGCGAACGGGTGCACCGTTTCCCATGAACAACTCAAGGCCGCCAACGATCCGGCCCGGGGCGGAGTTCTCCGAAAGGCCCTCCTGAACGAGGGAGTGGACACCCAGGGAGGGATCAGCTGGCGGTTGACGGCGGCCCACACCGAGGAGGACGTGGACTTCACGGTGAAAGCCTACGAAAAAGCGCTCCGGGCCCTGATGCGGGAGGGTTGGCCGGTGGCGGGGGTCGCACCCGCGGAGACCGCAGCCCCGTAGCCCGATCCTGACGCCGGACTGGACTTCTGCCACCGACTGTCCATCATTGATCCCATGCGCGCTCACTATTTCCAGCACGTCCCCTTCGAAGGCCTCGGTTGCATCCGGCCCTGGCTCCTTGCCGCCGGGTATGAGGTGACCTGCACCAGGTTCTTCGAATCGGCGCAAATTCCGGCGTTGGACGAGGTCGACTTCCTCATCGCCATGGGCGGACCCATGAGCGTCAACGACGAGGAGGAACTCCCCTGGCTGGTGGCGGAGAAGCGGTTCATCCGCCGGGCCATCGAGGCCGGGAAGCCGGTCCTGGGGATCTGCCTTGGCGCACAGCTCATCGCCAGCGCCCTGGGTGCCCGGGTCTTTCCCAACGAACTGAAGGAAATCGGCTGGTTTCCCCTGCGTGGAATCGACGGAGGCGCGGACTGCTTCCAATTCCCCGAGACCATCCAGGCGTTTCACTGGCACGGCGAGACCTTCGATCTGCCTCCCGGAGCGGTCCACCTGGCGCGAAGCGCCGGCTGCGAGAATCAGGCGTTCCAGATCGGAAGAGCCGCCATCGGGACGCAGTTTCACCTGGAAACCACCCCGGAGGCGGCCGAAAAGCTGGTCGTCAACTGCCGGGCGGAACTGGTCCCCTCCAGATACGTGCAGTCGGAAAGGGAGTTGCTCGAAGCGCCTGCCGGCAACTACCAGGCCGTCAACGGACTGATGGTGGAACTGCTCTCGTTTCTGACCAGGGCCGGACGTTAGCCTGGCCCGTTCCCGTCCTTGGACCGGTTCCGGCTCTGTTGGACCGGCAGGCTCCGGATCCACTCCCGAACCAGGCGCACTCCCTCTTCATCCACCACGTTGGAGGCGATGTGGGGCATGCGGCCCAGGCCCAGCATGGCCATGCGATGGGGAATGACGGAGCGGTCCGGGTGCCCCGGGACCACCAGCCGCGGCTGCTCCAGGTCGAAGCCGCCATGGGCGGCGATGGTGTCGACGATGCCGGTCTGCTCCAGCGGCATGGAGCCGATCAGTTGGAAATCGGCGTTGCCGCCCCCCCACTTCACGTGACAGTGGGAGCAGTTGGCGTGAAGGTAGGCGCGCGCCCGCAGTTCGGTTTCCAGATCGGGATTTTGGTAGTCGACGAGGCGACCCAGCTTCTCCGGCGCCGCCGGTAGAGGTTGGGTGAAGACGCCCAGATGGTCCAAGGTCCGAAGCTGGTTGGCCACCACTCCCCCGTAGTCGTGGTCCTTGTTCATCTGCAGGGTGTTGATGCCCAGGACGTACTTGGCGGCCGTGGTGTGGCAGAGGGTGCACTCGGCGCGGCTGGGGAACCGCCAGGTCTGCTCGCTGGTGCCGCCGTCCGCCTCCCGAATGGTGTACGCCCGGTCCAGGCCCTCGCTGTTCAACAGCTCGGCGTCGGTCTGCTCGTCGTTCCAGAGGTAGACATATCCTTTCCAGACCTGCGCTCCCACTTCATCGGTTCCGGGAATCCGCTCGTGGTGAAGAAGCCGCGTCTCCAATCGCCTGAGGCTGTCGGGGTTTCCCCTCTCCATTTCCAGGGAGAAGGTCTTGACCAGGACGGTTCCGTCAGGGAACTTCCAACCTGGGGGAACCCCCGGCGCCGGCTGCGGATAGATCACCGTGTCGTACTCGATCTGCGACAGGTCCGGCAACGCGATGTAGCGTTCCTTGGCGGCGTGATCCGACCAGAGGGCGGCATTGACCGAATAGGGGATCAGGCCCGGGGCGGGGGTCATCTCCTCAGTGGAAGTGAACAGGCCGGTCTCGCTCAGCCGCCGGGGGAATTCGGCCGTCTGCCTGGAGGAATCGGGCCGCGGAACCAGACGGTGAAACTGGCCGCCGACGAAATCCAGGAAGAGGAGTTCGTTGTTCTGGTCCTGGCCGATGGCGACGATGCGAAGCAGGGTGTCGGCCAGTTGGCGGAGATTCTCGATCTGCGTGCCGTCGTAGTCGAGGGACCAGATCTTCCCGGTGTCATGGTCTCCGTAGACGTAACTGTCCGCCAGCGATGCCAGGCGCGTTCCCTGGTAGACGTACCCTCCGGTGATGGACCGGAAGTCGGTGTGGGAATGCTCCACCAGGGGAGGCAGGATGGGTGTGGGGCCCAGGGGGCGCTCGGGCCGGAAGGGGTGGGTCGCCTCCATCACGCTCCAGCCGTAATTTCCTCCCTTCTCGATGATGTGGATCATCTCCCAGAGGTCCTGTCCGATCTCGCCGACCCACAGGCGGCGGGCCGGGCCGAAGCTGAACTTCCAGGGCTGACGGAGTCCGTAGGCCCAGATCTCCGGCCGAAATCCTGCTTTCCCCACATAGGGATTGTCTGAAGGGATGCCGTAGTTCTTCCCGGGGTCGGGACGGTCCACGTCGATCCGGAGGATCGATCCCGGAAGTCGTCGGGGTTCTGGCCGGTCACCAGGCTGTCGGCGATGCCGCTCGCATCGCCGGTCCCCAGGTAGAGGTACCCGTCCGGACCGAACCGGATGCAGCCTCCGTTGTGGCCGCCTGAAGGCCAGACGAGGAGGACCGTTTCCGAGTCCCGGTCGCCGGTGAGGGGTTGCCCCGGGTTCGCCCGGTAGCGGGAGAGTTGGCTGCCCTCCGGCAGTTCCTTGGTGTGGTGGTCCACCTGGCTCACGTAGAAGTACCGGTTCTCCTGGAAGTCGGGGTGGAACTCCAGTCCGTAGACCGGCTTCCCCACGTCCATGAACAGATGCTTCCCGGTGACTCCGGGACGGTTCTCGAAGACGTAGATCTTGCCGAAGCGCTCGGCCACGGCGATGAGGTTGGTGCCGGGAACCGTCGTCACCTCCAGAGGCTGGTCGAAGCGAATCTCCGGAAACGCGACTTCCGTGGTGTAGGGATCGGGTGGATCGGGGGTGCCGTGGACCCGCGACGTGGTCCACGCTTCCCGGTGCTCGATACCGACGGGTGCCGGATCCGACAGCGGCGACCAGAGGATGATCCCCGCCAGGACCGCGGCCAAGATTGCAGCCAGCAGAACCTTCCTGCCCATGCCGAACACTCCTTGTCTTTTGCCCTAAAGGGTCATGGCGCCGTCGATGATCACCGCCTGGCCGGTCATGAAGACCGAATCGTCGGAGGCCAGGTAGAGGGCCAGCGCCGCGATCTCCTCGGGCTGGCAGAGGCGGCCCAGGGGCTGGCGGGCGATGAAGTCCTTCCTGGCCTGCACCGGGTCGGCCGCAGTGTTGATCCGGGACTGCAGAGAGGGCGTCTCCACCGTCCCCGGACAGATGCAGTTGGCGCGAATCCCGTTGTTGACGTAGTCGATGGCCAGGCTCTTGGTCAGGCCCACCACCGCCGCTTTGGAGACCGAGTAGACGCCCCGTTTCACGACTCCCGAGAGGCCGGCGACGGAGGCGGTGTTGATGATGTTTCCCGAGCCCTGGCGAAGCATCACGGGAAGCGCGTGGCGGCAGGTTCGGAACATGCTCTTGACGTTGAGGTCCAGGGCCTGGTCCCAGTCCTCCTCCGTGGCCTCCAGCAGCGTCCCCTGGTGCACGAAGCCGGCGTTGTTGAACAAAATGTCGATCCGGCCCAACTCCCGGGCGGTCCACTGGACGGCTTCCTGGCACCGGGACGAGGAGGTCACGTCGACGCAAAGACCGTGGCAGGCGAATCCCTGGTCCCGGATCCCGTCCACCAACCGGTCCAGTCCCGCCGAGTCGAGGTCCAGCGCCACGACCGTGGCTCCCTCGGCGGCGAACAGCCGGGAGGAGGCCTCTCCGATGCCGGCTGCGGCTCCGGTGATAATGGCGACCTTGTCCTTGAGGCGCATGTTCTTGAGGCGCATGTTGACGGCCAGTTTTATCACCCGTTTCCAAAGCTTCGCAAGCTGCCCGGCCTCACCTGAATTCCAAACCCAAAGTC
The DNA here is from genome assembly GCA_965116695.1 of Acidobacteriota bacterium. Lineage (GTDB taxonomy): Bacteria > Acidobacteriota > UBA6911 > RPQK01 > JAJDTT01 > JAJDTT01. The sequence goes on along the minus strand of OZ220706.1, from coordinate 2,188,007 downwards.
CCTAAGCCCGGTTCCGGATTGCCGATCCGGGAATCCCGCCGGTTTGCCCCGCCGCCGAATATTGGTGATAGAATCCGAGATTCGTCTGGTGACGATAGAATTTCCCTGAATTCGGAACAACTGACAGGTTACATGGTCATGGCTTCCTCAAGTGTCTCCCGAAGCGCCCCCTCCCGAGTGCAAAAACTCCAGGGCTCGGACATTCTGGCCGAGGCTCTGGTGCGGGAGAACGTAGAGGTGATTTTCGGGTATCCGGGCGGGGCCTCCATGGAGATTCATCAGGCTCTGACCCGGCTGGGAGTCCAGGACAAGATCCGGGTCATCCTTCCCCGTCATGAGCAGGGCGGCATCTTCATGGCGGAAGGGTATGCCAAGGCCACGGGGAAGGTGGGCGTCACCCTGGCGACGTCCGGGCCGGGAGCAACCAACCTGGTGACGGGAATCGCCGACGCCAAGCTGGACTCGGTCCCCATCGTGGCCGTCACCGGGCAGGTGCCCCAGACCATGATCGGCAAGGACGCCTTCCAGGAGACCGACATCGTCGGGATCACCCGTCCCATCACCAAGCACAACTACCTGGTCCAGAAGGTCTCGGACCTGCCCCACATCGTCAAGGAGGCCTTCTACGTGGCCTCCAGCGGGCGGCCCGGTCCGGTGCTGATCGACATTCCCAAGGACGTCCAACAGTCCAGCGCCAAGCCCAAGTGGCCTTCCCGCGTGGACCTCCGGAGCTATCGTCCGCAAATCAAGGCCAGGGACCGGGAGCTGGGCCAGATCGCGCGGGCGATTCGCAAGTCCAGGCGGCCCATCATCTATGCCGGCAACGGCATCATCTGCTCCAACGCCTCCGAAGAATTGCGGCGCTTCGTCGAGAAGACAGGCATTCCCACGGTGATGACGGTCCTGGGCCTGGGCAGTTTCCCGGCCGGCCATCCTCTCTGCTTCGACATGCTGGGCATGCATGGCGCCTTCTACGCCAACTACGCGGTCAACAACGCCGATCTGTTGTTGGCCTTCGGAGTTCGATTCGACGACCGCGTCACCGGAAAGGCGGAAGAATTCGCCAAGCACGGCACCATCGTCCACGTGGACATCGATTCCTCGGAGATCAACAAGATCAAGCCGGCCCAGATTCCGGTGACCGGGGACGTCCACGACCTCTTGCGGCGTCTCAACCGGATGGACCTGGGCAAGACGGACTACTCCGGTTGGATGTGGAACCTGATGGAGGTGAAGCGTTCCAAGCCCTTCCGCTACCGCCAGGAGGGAGACCGGATCATGCCCCAGTACGTTCTGGAGATCCTCTCCCGGAAAACCCGGGGCAAGGCCATTCTCACCACCGGGGTGGGTCAGCACCAGATGTGGGCGGCGCAGTACTTCAAGTTCGTCTATCCTCGCACGCTCCTGACTTCGGCAGGCCTCGGGGCCATGGGATTCGGCTATCCGGCGGCGCTGGGCGCCAAGCTGGGCTGCCCCGACTGGCAGGTCATCGACGTGGACGGCGACGGAAGCTTCGTCATGAACATCCAGGAACTGGCGACCGCCTATGCCGAGGAAATCGCGGTCAAAGCGCTGATCCTGAACAACCAGCACCTGGGCATGGTGGTCCAGTGGGAAGATCGCTTCTACTCCAGCAATCGGGCCCACACCTTCATCGGCGATCCCCGGGACCCGGAGAACATCTATCCCGACTTCGTCTCCCTGGCTCAAGGATTCGGAATTCCAGCCCGCCGCATCACCCGGCGGGAAGAAGTTTCCGACGCCCTGGACGAGATGCTGGACTGCAAGACCGCCTACGTTCTGGACGTCGTGATCCCCTATACCGAGCACGTCCTGCCCATGATTCCGACGGGACACACCTTCGCCGATATCATCTACGACGAGGCTTAGCGCCGAGTTGGAAAGGATCTGCCGATGCCGGGCGAGTTGAAGTCTGCTTGGGAGCTGGCTCTGGAGAAGCTGGAGGCTCAGGAAGAATATTCGGTCGTGAGCCTGAACGACGAGCAGCGGGACGCCATCGCCCGGGTCCGAAACAAATACCAGGCCCGCATCGCCGAGGTCGAGATCCACAAGCAGGCTCAGATCGCCGCGGCCGCCGAGACGGGGGCCGCGGACAAGATTCAGGAACTGAACCAGCAACTTTCCCGGGACAAGTCCCGCCTGAATCGCCAGATGGAGCGGGAACTCCGCAAAATCCGCGGCGAGTAGCTCATTTTCTTCGCAGTTCCCTCCGTCCCGCCGTTCCTGCGAACAGGGATCAGAAACGTCGCAGCAGTGCCTGCATTTGGCGCGGAAGCTGTGCGAATCATCGGTAAGAAGGTAGGCTGGACTCAGTAGGGGCGCTCATGGGAGTTATGGTCAGCGAGATTTACGACGCGTTTATTGACGCAGGTGTGGAAGAAGCCAAGGCGAGAGCGGCGGCGGCAGCCGTTCCAATCGGTGAGCAATTGGCCACCAAGCAGGACATCGCGTCGCTGGAATCCAGACTTTACCGGGCCCTCTGGGTGCAGGCCGGAGGGATCGTGGGTGCTCTCGTCGGCTTGGTCGGCACCGCAATTGCCGTGGCCTGTTTCCTGGATCGCTATCTTCCCGAAGGATAGTCGAGGCGGCGTGGGAATGGGCCGAGCTTCGAGGCCACTTCCATTTTCTTCACGGTTGCATCCGTCTCGCCGTTCCTACGATTCTGGGACAGACTCGCCGCCCCAATGACAGCATAGTGTGCTAGCATCGGATCTGGCCCAAGGAGTCAAAAACGGAATACGGAGGGGAACACCGGGATGAGTTCCGTTATTACAGTCCGTAGCATCGATCCTGGAGACAAGTCCTGGCTCAAACGAGAAGCCCGGGATTCCGGCGTCTCCATGGAAGAGTTCGTCCGCCGGCTCATTCGTGAAGCACGGGAGAAGGCCGAACGGCTCACCAAACCGTCCGAGGTGTTCAAGCGGTTCTTCGGGCCGGAGAACGGAATCGATCTGCCGCCACCGGACCGCTATGGCTACAGGCCGGTGGAATTCGCAGACGAGGACAGCGTGTGAGGACTCCCATAGCCTGGCTCCTCGACACGAACGTCGTTTCCGAGATGATGCGGCCGCGCCCGGAACGGCGCGTCGAAAGGTTTCTCGACCGAATCGCCGGGCAGGGGATCGGACTTGCGTCCATCACCGTCTGGGAGATTCTCAATGGAATCGGACGGATTGAGCCCGGCGAAAGGCGGGAGGATCTTGTCCGGCGTTTTGAAGGGATTCTGGACAGCCTCTTCCAGGAACGGGTGTTCGATTGGACAGACGCCGATGCCCGGGTCTCTGCTCAAATCATGGAAGCCAAACGGCGGCTGGGCGAGCCGCTCGACGGGCATCTTCCCGATGCCATGTTGGCGGGCACGGCGAACCGCCGCGGTCTGACCGTCGTCACACGAAACCAGCGGGAATTTCGGAACACCGGCGTCATCACGGTGAATCCGTGGAGAGTCGCGAACCGGTAGCCCGCATTTCCGGGCGCAGACGCGATCGTCCCGCATGAAGAGGAGCTACGGCGATCGCCTTGTCTTCATCCGTGCTTCAAGCTGGTTGAGAGTACCTTCGAAGAAAAAGATCGTCCCCTCGATGGAAGCGTATTTTCCGGGTGCGAGGAGCCTGCGCCGCAGAAATCAATCTACTGCGAAAGCGGGGAATCGGTCCATATTCGTGCGATTTCTCGGCGAATAGAACAACTATGCACCTCAAAATCGTGAAAATCTGTCCTCGATTCCCCACTTTCTCGCTACGATCATTTCTACGGCGCCGACTCCGAGGTCGGCGAAACCGGGATCCGCGTGAAAGCAAGGATGCTTGGAATTCCCGATCAGGCGTATCCGGTGGACGTTTCGTCAACACCTGGCGACCCGCGGCTGCTGCAGCGTGACGCAGTGGATGCCTCCCAGTCCGCGGATCAGGTCGCGGCAATTCAGGCTGACGGCACGGCGTCTTGGGAAAAGCTCCTGCAAGGTCCTGCGGGCAGTTTTGTCCTGGGGACATCCGAACCCGGGGACCAGGACCACGCGGTTGGCGATGTAGAAATTCAGGTAGGAAGCCGGGAGCCCCTTGAGACCGGTCTCTCGAGGCGAGGGCAAGGGGAGCGTCAGGATCCGGTACCGGCGGCCGTCCATCCCCCGGGCCAGCGTCAGGCGCCGCCGGTTGTCCTCGAATATGTGGTGATGCGATTGACCGGAGTCCTCCTCCACCGCGCAGACGATGGTGTCCGGGCGTACGAACCGCGCCAGATTGTCCACGTGGCCGCCGGTGTCGTCACCCGGCAGCCCGTCTCCCAGCCAGATCGTCCGGCACGCGCACAGATGGCTCCGCAGGCAGTCCTCCACCTCTTTCCGGCTTCGGCCCGGGTTTCGGTTGGGATTCAGAAGACAGTATTCGGCGGCCAGGATCCCGCCCCGGCCGTTCACGTCGATGGCGCCGCCCTCCAGCACGAGACCGGGCCGGAAACGAGGCATTTCCAATAGCGGGGCCAGCCGGTCCGGGACGTCGCCGTCCACCGCCAATTCCGGGTATCGGCCTCCCCAGGCGTTGAAGCGCCACTGGTTGAAGCCGGCGGAGGCCCGTTCGCGCCCGGACCGGATCAGAAAGTTGGGGCCGTAATCCCGGATCCAGGCGTCCGCGGTGGCGATCCGGTGGAATCGAACCCGCCGCCGGGTGGCCGGGTCCAAGCGGCCGCGGACTTCCGCCTCCTGCTCCCGGCGGTCCACCAGCAGGTCGATTCTCTCGCCCGATGCCACGAGCCGCATCATCTCCAGGAAGAGCGACCGGATTCGCCTCACGCGTCCGGGCCACGTCTCCCGGTTCGTGGGCCAGGCCAGCCAGGTGGATTCGTGGGGATGCCACTCGGGCGGCATGAAGAAACCGAGTCTTCGAGGAGTCGGCGCGCCGGTTCCGGACGCCATTTCAGAGATCCGGCACGTCCGGCTTGGAACCCCACCGCGCCAGGAGGCCGCCGTAGCTCTCGATCCGGCGATCCCGGAGAAACGGCCAGATCCTGCGGGTGGCCTCCACCTCCGGCAACCGGCATTCCACCATCAGGACCTGGCCGCGGTCCTCCGGCGCCCGCGCCAGAACCCTTCCCCAGGGGTCGCAGACGAAAGAGCGTCCCCAGAACCGGATGGCGCCCTCTTCGCCCACCCGGTTGACCGCCGCCACGAAGACCCCGTTGGCGATGGCGTGCGAGCGTTGGACGGTTTCCCACGCGTCGCGCTGCTCGCGCCGCTCCCGGTCGGAATCCTCCCGGAACCAGCCGATGGCGCTGGGGTAGAGGAGGATCCGGGCGCCGGCCAGGGCGGTCGCTCGAGCGGCTTCGGGAAACCACTGGTCCCAGCAGATGAGGACGCCGACGGACCCGTGGGGAGTGGCGTGAGCCTGAAAGCCCAGGTCCCCCGGGGTGAAATAGAATTTCTCATAGTAGTAGGGGTCGTCCGGGATGTGCATCTTGCGGTACAGCCCCACGGACCGGCCGCCGGCGTCCAGGATCAGGGCCGTGTTGTGGTAGAGGCCGGGAGCGCGCCGCTCGAAGAGGGGAGCGACGAGCACCACGCCGAGTTCCCGGGCCAGCAGCGACAGCCGCCGGGACGCCGGTCCCGGGATCGGCTCCGCCCAGTCGAAGAACGCCGGGTCCTCCCGCTGGCAGAAATAGGGGAACTGGAAGAGTTCCTGGAGGCAGACGACGTGGGCGCCCCGGGCGGCCGCTTCCCGCACTCCGTCCATCGCGCGCCGCAGGTTCTCCGCCGGATCGGCCGTGCAGCGGTGCTGGACCAGGCCCAGGTGAAGTCCACTGGCCGCGGAAAGCCGGGCGTCGTCCGGGTCGAGCTTGGAACCGGTCATCTTGAGATTCCTCGGGTCGGTCCGCCGGGGCCTGATACGATAATAGGATCGAACGGAGGCGGACAGATGGATTCTCTTCAGGATTGGCTCAAACCTCAACTCCTCTGGTTCGGGCTGGGAGTCGTCCTGCTGCTCCTGGAGTTCGCCAGTCCCGGAGTGGTGCTCATCTTCTTCGCTCTCGGCGCCTGGCTGGTGGCCCTCCTCTGCCTGACGGCGGAGACCTCCCTGAACCTGCAGTTGGGAGTGTTCGTGGTTTCGTCCGTCGGGCTGTTGCTGGTCTTCCGAAAGCGGATCAAGGGGAGGATCGACGGCCCTCAGCCGGCAGCCGGCGGCACCGTGTCCGACGAATTCGTGGGCAGGCGCGCGCTGGTGACCCGTGAGATCCGGTCCGACCGCTCCGGCCGCGTCGATTACCGGGGCACCACGTGGCAAGCCGAGTCCGGGGAGAGGATTCCCGAAGGCGCAGCGGTCGAGATCCAGGACAAGGAAAACCTGACGCTGACAGTGAAGAAGATCTGATTTCATCGGCATGGGACATGCCGGGAGGTGACCATGGTGGACTTCGGCACAGTTGTTCTGATCGGCCTGATCCTGTTGGCGCTGATCGCGTTCTTCAAGACCATCCGGATCGTTCCCCAGCGGTCCGCGTTCATCGTGGAGCGGCTGGGCAAGTACCGGGCCACGTTGGAGGCCGGGTTCCATGTCCTGACGCCGTTCGTGGACAAGGTCGCCTACCGGCATACGCTCAAGGAGCAGGCGGTGGACGTTCCGCCTCAGACCTGCATCACGCAGGACAACATCTCGGTGGAGGTGGACGGTATTCTCTATCTCCAGGTCATCGACCCCAGAAAGGCCTCCTACGGGATCAACAACTACCAGTTCGCATCCACGCAGTTGGCCCAGACCACCATGCGAAGCGTCATCGGCCGGCTGGAGCTGGACCGCACCTTCGAGGAGCGGGAGACCATCAACTCGGAGATCGTCGACGCGGTGGACAAGGCGTCCGATCCCTGGGGCGTCAAGGTGACCCGCTACGAGGTCAAGAACATCATTCCTCCCCAGAGCATCAAGAGCGCCATGGAGAAGCAGATGCGGGCCGAGCGGGAGAAACGGGCCCTGGTGGCGCAGTCGGAAGGGGAGAAACAGGCGAAGATCAACGTCGCCGAGGGAGAAAAGCAGGAACTGATCAAGCGCTCGGAGGGGGAGAAACAGCGCCGGATCAACGAAGCCGCGGGGCAGGCGGCGGAGATCGAGCAGGTGGCCGAGGCCACGGCCAAGGGGATCCGGGAAATCGCCTCCGCCATCAATGAGCAGGGCGGTCAGGATGCCGTTAACCTGCGGGTCGCGGAGCAGTACATCAAGGAGTTCGGCAACCTGGCGCGGACCAACAATTCCCTGATCATCCCCTCCAACCTGTCCGACATGGCCGGCATGATCGCCTCGGCCATGACGGTGGTTCAGCAGGCTCGCAAGGAGGACGGTGCCGGCCCGGCCGTCCGTTGACGGACCCCGGCCAGGCTGCTATGATCCGCACCCGTTCCAACGGCGCCCGCCACAGGCCCATGCGCAGACTCCAAGCCGTCAAGATCCGCGTGCGTGAGTTGAAGATGGTGGGTCGTGCCCTGCTCTCGCAGAATCACCCGATTCTGGCCCACATCATCCCCATGCGGCGCTGCAATCTCTCCTGCTCCTACTGCAACGAGTACGATGATTTTTCCCCGCCCATTCCCACCGAAGTGATGTTGGAGCGGATCGATCAACTGGCCCGCCTGGGGACCTCCATCGTCACCATCAGCGGCGGCGAACCTTTGATGCATCGGGAGTTGGAGGCCGTCATCACCCGGATCCGGGACCGCAATATGATCGCCGGCCTCATCACCAACGGCTACCTCCTGGCGCGCAAGAGGATCCGCTCCCTGAATCGCGCCGGGTTGGAGCATCTGCAGATCAGCATCGACAACGTGAAGCCCGACTCGAACTCCATGAAGAGCCTGAAGGTGCTGGACAAGAAGCTCCTCTACCTGTCGGAGCTGGCGGAGTTCCAGGTCAACATCAATACGGTCCTGGGATCCGGCGTGAATCATCCCGGAGACGCGCTGGTCATCGCTCGCCGGGCCGTGGAGCTGGGGTTCACCTGCACCGTCGGCGTCATCCATGACGGACAGGGCGGGCTCAAGCCCCTCAGCTCCGAGGAGGTGCGCATCTTCCACCAGGTCAAGAGCATGGCCAAGAGAGGCTATTCTCGTCTGAACCGGGCCTTTCAGGAGAACCTGGCGGCCGGCCGGCCCAACGACTGGCGCTGCCGGGCCGGGTCCCGGTACCTGTATGTCTGCGAAGACGGACTCGTGCATTACTGTTCCCAGCAGCGCGGGTACCCGGGGATTCCCCTGGCGGAATACACGTTGGCGGATATCCGGCGGGAGCACCGCACCCCGAAGAGTTGCGCTCCCTACTGCACCGTTTCGTGCGTCCACCAAGCCTCCCTGGTCGACGAGTGGCGGGCTCCCCAGGGGCTCGAAATCCTCCCGGAATCGGGGGCATGAGTTCTTCTCCACTGGTGGTCGGGTTGTCTGGCGCGTCGGCGCCCATCTATGGGATCCGGCTGCTGGAAATTCTGCGCGCCGTCCCGGAGGTGGAGACCCACCTGGTCTACACTCGGACCGTGCCCAGGACCGTGGAGCTGGAAACCGGCTACGGCCTGGACCAGGTGCGGAACCTGGCCGACGTGGTCCATGAACCGGGCGACATGGCGGCGGCGATCTCCAGCGGGTCCTTCAGGACCCGGGGCATGATCGTCGCCCCCTGCTCGATCCACACCGTCTCCTGCCTGGCCAACTCCATTACCAAGGACCTCCTGACCCGGGCGGCGGACGTAACCCTGAAGGAGAGAAGGCCGCTGGTGCTGCTGGTGCGCGAGTCTCCTCTGCACCTGGGTCATCTCCGGCGGCTGGTGGAAGTGGCGGAGCTGGGAGCCGTCGTCGCCCCTCCCATCCCCTCCTTCTACCATCATCCCGACGGCCTCCAGGATCTTGTGGACCACAGCCTGGGCCGGGCCCTGGATGTCTTCGGCATCTCCGTCCAGGGACTGAAGCGCTGGTCCACGCCGGTGCGTTCACCCGCTCACCCTGGAGAGTGATACTATCCGCCCATGAACGAGGTCCTGGCGAGTCTCGATACGGTGCCCAATGCGGCGCTGCCCACGCGCTTCGGACCATTCCGGATCTACGGCTTCGAAAGCGAAGAGGACGACGAGCAACTGGTGGCGCTGGTGCGCCGGCCACTGAGCGACCGGAGGCCCACGCTGGTGCGGATCCACTCGCAGTGCGTGACCGGCGACATCTTCCACTCGCTCCGCTGCGATTGCGGGGAGCAGTTGGAACAGGCCCTTCAGAGGATCGCCGAGGCCGGCAGCGGCGTCCTGCTCTATCAGTTTCAGGAAGGCCGGGGAATCGGCCTCATCAACAAGCTGCACGCGTACCAGTTCCAGGACCAGGGAGTCGACACGGTGGAGGCCAACGCCAAGCTGGGGTTCGAAGCGGACCTGCGCTCCTACCGTTTCTGCGCGGTGGTGCTGCTCCGGTTGGGGCTCTCCCGGATTCGCCTCATGTCCAACAACCCCGCCAAGATTCGCGGCCTGGAGGCGGAAGGGCTTCAGGTGGTGGAACGGATTCCCCTGGTCGTGGAGCCCTCACCGGTGTCGCAGGAGTATCTGAAGACCAAGAAGGAAAAGCTCGGACACCTGCTATAGCAGTCCGCCGGGATACGGACCCGGCCGGATGTCGTGACGACCTTTGCTGCGGACTGTCCGATGAGGACGATCGGAGGCGCCCGAAAGGCGTGCCCTACGGGCTTTCCGCCAGAATGTCGCGGGCCTTGGAAACGTGGATGTGCTCCGGATAATCTTGCACGTAGGCCGCGAGGACCTTCTCGGCTTGATCCCGGTTCCCTGAGTGGTAGTGGATCTGGCCCCTCAGGAAGGCGCTGTCGGCGAGGTAGTCGCTCCCGGGGAAGCTGGATTCCAGGGAATCGAGTTCCAGCAGCGCCAATTCCTCGTTTCCCTGGGAGGCCAGGCTCAGAGCCAGGTAGTAGTAGCTCAAGTCGGCCTTCCCCGAGCCGTTCTCGGGATCCAGCTCGATCACCCGTCGCAGCCGTTCGATGGCGGCGGAGAAATCCCCGCGTTCGATGTATTCCTCGGCCAGGCGATACTGGACATCGATGGAATCGGGTTCCTCACTCGCCGTTCGCAGGAGGCTGACGAAGGAATCCGGGCCGCCGGCCGCGGCCGCCACGCGCTGCCGGAATGCTCCCGCGGGGACGAAGCCCGAGATCCGCTCCATCTCCTGCCCGTCGCCGTCGAGCAGGAGCAGACCCGGATAGCCGGTGATGTTGAACCGCTCCTGGAGCTGCCGGCCCTCACTGTCCGTTTCGGCGTTGAGCTTGAGCCAGACGTAGCTGTCGGACATCTCCTCGATCACCGCCTGGTCGGTGAAGGTCTCCGCCTCCATCTTCTTGCAGTATCCGCACCAATCCGTGTAGAGGTACGCCAGGATGAGCTTGCCTTCCTGCTGCGCCTGCTTCAGGGCCTGTTGATAGCTCTGAATCCAGGGGAGCCGGCCGGGAAGGGACTGGTAGAGGGAGTACCCCACCAGCAGCACCAGGCAAAGGCCCAGCGTGGCGAGCAGAAGACTGGTGTCTCTTCCCATCAGGGTTGCTCCAACGTCACGTCATCCCGGGTTCGGGCGATCCCGTCGGGTCCCGCCGAACGGAGGTCGTAGTCCCGGGCCGACAGGGTCCGATAAACGTACGGATTGAACCAGCCATCCAGCTCGGTGGTGGGCTGCATGTAGTCCGGGGCCAGGTGGTCCATGAGCTGGCGGTAGCTCCCGGCCGGCGGCAGCTCCCCGCGATCCACGCGGTAACGGCGGATGGCGGAGTCGATCAGCTTCAGGTCGGAGCGCGTCCGCAGCGACCTTTCCTGGTCCAGCGCCGCCAGGATGGTCTCCACTTTTTCCCAGCGCCGGTCCCCCAGCCGGATCTCTTCGATGACCCACGCGCGGTCCTTTCGAATCAGCTTGACGGCGGTCTTGAGGGTCACCTCGGCGACGGCGTGGTTCCCGGTCCGCCGCAACTTGCCGATCCGGACCTGCCCCTTTCCGAGCCGGGCCTGATCCAGGTTGCTCAGGCCGTCCACGACCTGCCTCTCCAGGCTCTTGCCGCAAGCCAGGAGAGGCAGGAAGAGCACTGCCGCGAGTATGCGCTTCACACTCTCCATGTTAGCAGCGCGCCGCGACTCTCGCCACGGCGTGTCCTGCCGTACCGGAGTGGTAGATTGACCGGATGCCGCTACGGTTGGAAGTGCCGGTGCAGTACGTGAAGGGCGTCGGGCCCGCCCGGGCCGCCATGCTGCGGAAGGCCAAGATCGGCACCGTGGAGGATCTTCTCAACTACAAGCCCTTTCGCTACGAGGACCGGTCCAGCTTCCGGCTCGTGAACCAGCTACGGGTCGGAGAGGACGCCCTGGTGGAGGGTGAGATCGCCGCCTGCGGGAACTATTCCACCCCCATGAAGAAGGTCCGGATCTTCGAAATGGTGGTGGAGGACCGTTCGGGAGCCCTTGCGGTCAAGTTCTTCAACCAACCCTACCTCCAACAGGTCCTCCGCAACGGACAGCGGCTGATCCTCTATGGCCAGGTTCGCCGCGACGACTATACTCACCGCCCGGTGCTCCTGAACCCGGAATGGGAGCTCGTGGCCTCCTCGTCCGATTCGGCGATCCATTCCGGACGGATCGTGCCCATCTACCGGCGGGTGGGAAAACTGACCACCCGGTCATTGCGCACCATCGTCCATCGCGCCGTGACCGAGTTGCAGCGGGACGTCCAGGACCCGATTCCGGACCGGTTGCTGGAGAAGCACGGCCTCCCGGACCGCCGCCGGGCGTGGCGCGAGCTTCATTTCCCCGTCCGGCCGGAGGAGCGGAAGCGTGAGGCCTTCCTGGAGGACCTGGAGTCGAGCGCGACTCCGGCGCAGCGCAGATTCGTCTTCGAGGAGTTCTTCCTGTTTCACCTGGGCCTCCAGGTGGTGCGCCGGGACCGGGAGTCCCTCCCCAAGACCCGGCGGATCGAGATCAACGATCCGGTTCGCGAGGTGGTGAAGGGGATCCTTCCCTTCCATCCCACGTCCGCCCAGAAGAGAGTGGTGGGCGAGATCGTGGGCGATCTGCGGAGCGGCAACGTCATGAGCCGGCTGCTGCACGGGGACGTGGGCTCGGGCAAGACCATCGTCGCCCTCCAGGCCATGGTGGTGGTGCTGGAGAACGGATTCCAGGCCGCTCTCATGGCGCCGACCGAGATCCTGGCCGAGCAGCACTTCCAGACACTTTCGCGATACCTGCGGGACACCGGCTACCGGTTGGCGCTGCTCACGGGACGGGTCCGGGGCAAACGGCGCCAGGCCATCCTGGAGGAGATCCGTTCGGGCGGCGTCCAACTGGTCATCGGGACTCACGCCCTGATCGAGGCCCCGGTCCGGTTTCGAAACCTGGGTCTGGCGGTGATCGACGAGCAACACCGTTTCGGAGTGATGCAACGGTCGCGGCTCATGGGCAAGGGAGATCAGCCCGACGTGTTGATCATGACGGCCACTCCGATTCCCAGAAGCCTCGCCCTGACGGTGTACGGCGACCTGGACCTCTCGGTGCTGGACGAGTTGCCTCCGGGGCGCCGGCCGGTCGAGACGGTCCTCTACTCGGAACGGGACCGGAACCGGGTCTACAGCCTCCTGAAGCGGGAACTGGCCCGGGGCCGGCAGGCGTACGTGGTCTATCCGTTGATCGAGGAATCGGACAAGCTGGAACTGCGGGCCGCCGAGGAGATGGCCGGACAACTCCGGGAAGTGTTCCCGGGCTACGGGCTGGGCCTGATCCACGGCCGTCTCAAGAGTGAGGAGAAAGCTGCGCAGATGCAGGCCCTGCGCGACGGCACGATCCGGATTCTGGTGGCGACGACGGTCGTGGAGGTGGGTCTGGACGTCCCCAACGCCACGGTCATGGTGGTGGAGCATGCCGACCGTTTCGGCCTCTCCCAACTCCACCAGTTGCGGGGCCGGATCGGGCGCGGAGGCCACAAGGGGACCTGTGTGCTCATGACCGGCGAGGCTCGATCCGAGAATGCCTTCCGCCGCCTGGATATCATGTGCCGGACGTCCGACGGCTTCCGCATCGCCGAGAAGGACCTGGAGATTCGGGGCCCCGGAGAGTTCGTGGGGACCCGGCAGTCGGGGATTCCCCAGTTCCGGTTCGGCAACATTGTCCGGGACCGCGTCGTGCTGGAGTCGGCCGCCCGGGAGGCCCGGGATCATTTCAGCTTCTTGACCGAGGACGAAAAGGGAGAGGACAAGGACCAACTGGTCCGGTTGGCGGACCAGTGGCGGAGTCGATTCGGTCTCTTCGACGTGGGTTGATTCCGCTGGAACGGACATGAGAATCATCGCCGGCAGATTCCGCGGCAAGAAGCTGGCCAGTTTCCGGGCCGACATCCGGCCCACCACGGACCGGGCCCGGGAGACCCTCTTCAACGTCGTTCGGGACCGGGTCCCGGGTTCCGTCTGGCTCGACCTGTTCACGGGGTCGGGAGCCGTGGGAATCGAGGCCATCAGCCGGGGCGCCAGTTACGTCATCTTCAACGACCGGTTTCGGGAATCCACGGCGCTGGTCCGGAAGAACCTGGCCCGTTGCCGCGTGGCGGAGGGATTCGAGATTCACCAGAAGGATTCCCTCACCCTGCTGAGGAATCTCCGGCCTCCCGCCGTCGACTTCGTCTTTCTGGATCCGCCCTACAAGTTCAAACGGCACACCAAGCTTCTGGAGCGGCTCTCGGCCATGCCCTGGATCCGCCCGGAGAGCACCATCGTCCTGGAGGTGTTCAAGAAGACTCCGCGCCCGGAAACAAGCCACCGGATCGCCTGGACCCGGACCGTGCGGGTCGGCGACAACAAGCTTCTCTTTTACGCCATTCCGGGAGAGCCGCGGGGGCCGGCCAGCGGACGGCCGGATAAAACGAGTCCTGATTCCAAGCCGGAAATCGTCAACTTCCCCTTCGACCCAGGTTCACGTACTCGCGATAAAGGCTCCTGGCCTTGAGCCGGCGGCGCAATCGTTCGACGCCGGCCAGCATGCGGCTGCGCAGGGTGCTGTAGGGAATTCCCTTGATCCGGCAGAGGTCCTTCAGCTTCATTTCCCGCGGTCCCATGATCATCCAGATCGCCTCCTGCTGAACGCCCGGAAGCTCGGACATGGCCGCCGTGATCTCCCGGAGAATGGCACGCCTGAGATTCTGCCTCTCCCGTTGGAGCAGGAGTGAGAGGGGGTCGGAAGATCCGTTGTGGACCGGGAGCGTGAACTCTCCCGGTTCCTCCGGAAGAGGCAGGTAGACGCGGCGCCGGGAAGCGCGGTAGTGGTCGATGCTGGCGTTGAAGACGGACCGGCGCAGGTAGCGGTAGGTTTCCAACTCGTCAGGAAAGCTCCGCCCCGAGGCCAGTACCTGGGAGAGAGCGTCCTGGAGGATGTCCTCCACGCGGGCGTCGTCGAACAGGAAGCTGCGAACAATGGAGCGAAGAGCGGTGTACTTTTTTTGCCAAACCCGTTCCAGCATGCGGTTTTCACCCGCTTCGCAGAAACGGAAATTAGCAAGACGCTGCAGGCCGATCAGGGGGTGGGAGAAGCTTGCAGCGAAACAGGTCGGCTATTGTAGGGAGGCGGTCCCGCCGGTGTCAACGCCGATTTCGAATCCCGGTTGGGGCCTGCGGAGAGAGGCGCAGGCGGCTGTCATCGCGGCGCCTGCCGCGCCGTTCCCCCGGGTCTGCCGGACGCTGCAACTGTCCCCGCCGCGGTTGTCATTCGACCATGGCCTGCGTAACATGATGCGGATCTCATGCCGGAGCCGGTCGTCGCAATCTACCCGGGATCCTTCGATCCCGTGACCAACGGTCATCTCGACATCATCCGACGGAGCCGGAACGTCTTCGACACGGTGATCGTGGCGGTTCTGCAAAACCTGGAAAAGAAACCGCTTTTCAGCGCCGATGAACGGCTCGGCATGCTGCGGCAAGTCACCGGGTCATGGCCAAATGTTAAGGTGGGTTCTTTCGACGGCCTTTTGGTGAGTTACGCGGTGGAGAAGGGTGCCCGGGTCATCGTTCGCGGCATCCGGGCCATCACCGACTACGAATATGAATTTCAGATGGCCCTGATGAATCGGAGGATGGAGTCTCGCATCGAAACCATATTCATGCTGCCTTCCTCCGAGTACTCGTACCTGAGTTCCAGCCTGGTCAAGGAGGTCTATGCCTTGGGAGGGGAGATCGCCGGCCTGGTGCCTGAGGTCGTAGAGTCGAGTCTGCGCGCTTTGGACGGATAACGGGAACTCAGTGGTAGAGTCCGGGTCTCGCAACGAAGGGGATAATTCTGTGAGTCCGATAAGGAGCGGGTTCGGTCTTGGCCTTCTGGCCCTGGTATCGGTTGTGTTGGTCGCGGCGGTGTTGATTCAGAAGCACCGGATCGGCCTCGATCCAGGTCAATCGCTTTCCGGGACGGATCCGGAGACGGTGTCCGGCGCCGGATCCCAGGATCCCGAGCCCGGCGCCGTGAAGGTTCGCGAGGCCGGCATCCCCCGCGGCGCCACCTTGGCGGCCGTACTCCGTAAATTCGACGTTTCGGGATCGGAGATCCACCGGCTGGTGGAGGATACCCGGGACGTCTACAACCTGGACCGGGTGAGGCCGGGGAATCGCCTGGTGCTGGAGCTGGAACTCGACGGATCGTTTCGGAGCGTTCGCTACGACATCGACGAAGAGGAGTACCTGGTTGTCCGCCAGGAGCGCGACCGGTACGTGGCGACTCGTCACAAGTACGATTTCCAGTTGGAGGAGGAACGGGTCTTCGGGGAGATCCGGACCAGTCTGACGCAAGCCCTGATCTCCCAGGGCGAGAAGTACGCCCTGGTCGTCAAGGTGCTGGATATTCTCGGCTGGGATCTCGACTTCACCCAGTTGCAGCCTCAGGACTCCTTTACCCTGCTGGTGGAGAAGAAGTATCGGTCCGGCCGGTTCGTCAAGTACGGCGATGTGCTGGCCGTCCGTTTCGACCAGATGGACAGGAGTTTGTTCGGGATTCTGTTCACTGATCCGGAGACGGGCAAGCAGGATTACTTCGACGAGAAGGGGAACTCCTTGCGGAAAGCGTTCCTCCGGGTGCCCTTCAAGTTCGATCCCCGCATCACTTCCGGCTTCTCCTATTCCCGTTTCCATCCCATCCTGAAGCGCCGCCGCCCGCACCTGGGAGTCGATTACGGCGCTCCCACCGGCACCGAGGTGATCTCGGTCGCCTCCGGCACCGTCGCGTTCGCCGGCCGCAACGGCGGTTACGGGAAGATGGTCAGGATCCACCACGGATCTTACACCACCAGCTACGCGCACCTGTCCCGGATCCAGGTTCGCCGGGGCCAGCGCGTGGAGCAGGGGGACGTCATCGGGAGAGTCGGATCCACCGGCCTCTCCACGGGGCCCCACCTGGACTATCGGATCCAGGATCAGACCGGCCAGTACCGGAATCCCTCCAAGCTCAAGTTCCCGCCCGAGAAACCGGTGGCCCCGCAGCATTTGGACGCCTTCCGGGGCGTGCGAAACGATCTGCTGCAGCGTCTGAGTTCATTTCCCGCCAACGCCGAGTATTTCACCCGCAAGGCCAAGATCGGATAAGCCGCAGAGGGAGTCAGGGCAGGGGCTCACCGGCGCCGTCGGTCGGTTCGATGACTCTGACCGCTATTCCGGAGAGGCTCTTCAGAAGATCGGGCAGATCGTATTTCCGCAACGACCCGTGGACCGTGTTGACCAACTGGTTGACGGGCACCTCGGTCTGAATCACGTTGGACCAGGAGACCAGCGACCGGCGCAGTTCCAGTGAAGCGAACAGCGACTGCTCCAGGGCCGCCGCGTGCAGCGCGGCCGGTCCGGCCTCGCCGATGCCCACCAGGTGAACCCTCCGTGCGGCATCGGATCCCGGCGCGGAGGCCAGGTGCCGGGCGATGGCCAGAATCTCCTCGGCCCGCATCCCCAGGTACGATCGGCCCAGCATGTAGGCCATGTAGAATTCTTCCCAGTCCGCTCCGAACAACGGACCGTAGCCCCACTTCCCCTTGGCCGGCCGAGTCTCTCCCACGCCTCGCAGATCGACGGCCAGGACTTCGCGCCCGTCCAGCGCCAGCTTCTCGATGGGGCCTTCGGGTTGGGCATCGACCTGCTTGCCTTCGCCATGAAGGTACAGCACCGCGTCCCGGCCGCCGCCGTCGGGCACGAAGCGCAGGGCGGGGAGCCGGATGCCCGGCTCCGGGTGAAGGACCTGCTTGTGAATCGTATAACCGGGCCGGGCCAGGGTTCCCGCATCTTCGGCCGTCAGGAGGGGCAGTTCGTCCAGACGGCGGATTCCCGCCAGGCGCCGGACCTCCGCCAGCGCTTCGTCTCTGGGAGTCTGCCGCCGCCAGGCGCGCCTCAAAACGGCGAGTTCCCGTTCCCGCTCCTGATTGAATTGGAAGACGGTTCGGGCGCCGGGGATGAGCTGAACCTGGCCGTCCGGGCTGGCACGGAGCACCGGAAGCCGCACCGGGCGGAACTCGCTGTAGTCCGGTCCCGAGGCCGTGATGAACTCCTGCATGGACCCTTCTTCCTCGCTCAGGAGAGGGGAATCCTCCTCGCGGAGGGCGCCGTCGATTCCCAGAAGCCAGCGGCGCATCCAGCGGGCCATGCCCTCCCGCAGGGGCCGGAAGAAACCGTGGGCCACGTCGGCCTCCACCAGGTCGACTCTTTCCGGGTATCCCAGGCGGCCGTAGAATCGCTTGGCTTCCCGCAGGGACCGCCACGATCCGGAGATGTCGAACATGTCGTCGCGGGTGGCGGCGCAGATGAGGGTCGGTTTCGGCGCCCGGATCATGAGGTAGTCGGCATGTCCGAGACCCTGGGCGATTTCACCGTAGACCTGTTGCTCCGAGTCTCCCGGACCCTGCGTGTGCAGCAGCTCCTTCACGTGGGTGATGTAGCAGGAGGGCGCGGCGCACGCGACGCGCTCGTCCAGCGCCATGAGAAGGGTTGTGACCAATCCACCCCCGAGTTGCCCGTAAGTCCGATCCGGTCCGGATCGATCTCCTCCCGGCTGGTCAGGTAGTCGATCCCCCGGATCCCGTCCCAGATCCGGTAGGTGGCGGCGCTGAGGCCCAGGGGAATGGAATTCACCGCCACCAGCATGTGCTCGATTCCGTTCTCGAAGCGGGGCCGTCCGTCGGGATGGAGAATCTGGTGGCGCTCCCCTTGCCCGATGGGGTCGTAGCACAACGCCGCCATTCCCCCTTTGGCCAGAAGGACGCCGGCCCGCTGGTACATCTCCGACGATTTGGCGCTGGGCGCGTGACCGCAGGCGATCAGGACCCCGGGATAGGGGGGAGGCCCCTCCGGGAGGTAGAGGAGCGCCGTGACATAGTGCCCGGGACGGCTCTGGTACAGGACGCGCTCCACGCTGTAGCCGTCGCGGCGGTGGCGGCCCACGACGCGGGCCTGAAGCGGCGTCCGTTGGGGAAAGCCCCCGAGCTGGGCCCGCAGGAAGTCCCGCATGCGCCGCTGGTGTTCCCGCATCTGCGCGAGCGTCTCCAGTTCCTCGAACGCCGCCTCGCGGCGCAGGAACGCCTTCTCGGCCTGGTCCAGGAGATACTGGCGAACCATCTTCCGGGTCTCCACCCGGTTGATCCTTTCGGGGAGAACCCTCAAAGTTTGGGAGGCCTCGGACGGAATGGAGGAGCACATGACCGGTATCCAGATCGATATCAGAAGTTTGGGCAAGAGCTTCATTTTCTCCAGGTCGTGCGCGCCAGTTTATTGGGAGCCGGCGGCCGGAGGCCAGTCCGGATCCGTATCGGGAGGTGGATCGCAATGAGAAAAATCGCTGTCGGACTCGTGTTTTCATTTTTGCTTGCTTCCGGGTGGGCGCCGGCGGGTCAGCGTTCGGCATCTGATCTGCAACGCGTGCTGGCCGGACTGCCCCAGCCCTGGAAGGAGAAAATGCATCGCATCACCCTTCAGGAGTACGAGGCGACATTGGACTACTGGTCCGGGCGCCACACCGGGATCCTCCAGGTGGAACGGGTGGGGGAGTCGGTGGAGAAGATGCCCATCTTTCTGCTCAAGATCACCGATTCGTCGGTGCCCGACGAGGACAAGCAGGTGTGCCTCGTCACGGCGCTCCACGGGGGAGCCGAGCGTTCCGGCACCACCACCATTCTGCATCTGGCCGAATGGCTCCTGGGCGAAAGCGATGAGGCTGCAAAAACCCGCCGCAAGCAGGTGCTCCTCCTGATGCCCATCGTGAATCCCTATGCCTTCTTCGTGAGCGACCGTCCCGGCACGTCACAGGGGATGCGGCCCTATTCGGGAGGCGACGCCAATTGGGATCTGGAGAACCTGTCGTTCAAGCGGCTGGACGAGGCCCCCGAGATCCGGGCGGTGATTTCCGTCATCGACCGCTACCGCCCGGAGGCCCATGCCGACGTCCATGGCACCGGTCTCCAGGGGTATCCGCGGGACAAGCTGGGCGACCGGCGGGGCTATCAGGGCCAGACCATGTTCGAGTCCACGGGGTCCGCATACTCCAATTTTCTGCTGCGTCCCTGGGATCCCCGAATCACCGACGCCATGATCCAGGCGGGGGTCGAGGCGGGTTACGGGTCGGACCGGGCCGAGGCGGATGCCCAGCGGGGATTCTGGGCTCCGGCTCTGGATGCGGTGGCCGGGCGGTTGTGGCGGGGCCGGACCCGCTTCTACACCGCGCAGTACGGATACGCCCGCTACCACACCCTGCAAACGGTCCTGGAGGTGGGTTGGGAGGAAGCCGGCGCCGCCCGGCTGAAGGGACTGCTGCGGATCGGCAACGGGTCCTGGCAGGGCCAGCCCATCCCGGGCTATCCGGTGAACCGGGTGAAGTCGTTCACCGGGCACTACGTCACGGCCTGGGGCCGGACCGCCTCCGAGCGCCGCCGGAGCCGTATCGAGCTCTGGGAGAAGCAGGAGCGATTCCTGCAAGGCATCCTCTATCCCCAGACCGACGGCCGCGACAGCTACCTGGTTGCAGTGGGGAAGGAAGCGTCCGGGATTCTGGATTCCGATCTGGAGGTCTTCCTCTCCAACCTCCGGGACCTTCCGGCGGTCGATGCCGAGGCCGTTGAAACCTTCGTCCGCTGGGGCCCGGAAATCATGATGGTTCTCGACGAGAGGGGACAGACCGACACGGCCCGGCCCGCCCGGATCCGCCACGGCATTGGATTCCGTTTCCGGATCCCCTACCGCGGGCCTGACCTGGTGGACGTCCGGTTGAATGGGCACGCTCTGCAGGAGAGTCCGGTGGACGGCTACCAGAGCTGGTTCGGCAACGGGTTCACCCAGGTCCAGGTCAACGTGCCGCCCCATCGGGCGCGGGACCTCCAAGTCTTCATCGTGACCATCGCCTATCGGCCCGACGTGACCCGGAGGACCGGCTGGACGCCCCCCAGGGCGGTGCTGGACCGGATCGGAAGGTAGGGGCACCAAACACCTTGTGGGTGCCCTCTTCAGTGCCTCTGAAACCTACCACTCGTGCGGCTTCGGCCGGGGCAGCCTGCGGCCCAGGTGGGGGATCTTGATCAGGTCGAAATCCTCCCGGATGTCGGGGCTGTTGAAATTGATCTTGTTGATCCGGCCGGCCAGGTTGTCGAAGGCTTCGCAGTCCAGGGGCTGGAGCTCGAAGCGATAGTGGGCCAGGTCGATGGTGACACGGGGTGAGGTCGGGAAGTCCTTGAGCTTGCCCTCCAGGTCGACTCCGACGAAGCTGTTTCCCAGGACCTTCAGGTAGTTGCTCTTGTAGGCGTCGCCGGGTACGCCCGTATCCAGGGCGAAGCGCTTGATCCGGGCTTCCTTTCCTTCGCGGTTGAAGATGTGGATCTGATCGGGTCTCAGGTCCCACTCACCCCTGGTGAACGTGACGATGTTCAGGATGGGAGTGATGTTCTCGTCTCGCGACCGGATCAGCTCGATGGTCCAGATGTTTTCGTAGTCGACGAAGGCGTGGCAGGCCGAGGCCGCCGCCGGTTCGGTCGTATCCGTCGGCGACAGTTGTCCGGCGGCCGCCGGAACCGCCAGGGCCAGGTGGAGGCCGAACCGGAGCAGGCTCGAATCAGGCCTCAGGCCGCGCATTTGGGCTCCCATGTCTCACGCCCCTCCGCCGGCGGCACCGGAAGGAATCGGCCGTTCCCGGGTCCGCAGTGAGCCGGAGATCTGGTTGATGTCCCGAATTCCGTGACTCCGGCAATAGTCTTCCAGGCCCTGGATCACCTTCGGGGCAGCCAACGGATCCGAAAAGTTGGCGGTCCCGAGTTGGACCGCCCGGGCTCCGGCGATGAGAAACTCCAGGGCGTCCCGGGTGGTGGCGATGCCGCCGATGCCGATGACGGGAATCTCCACGCTCTGGGCGACCTGATGAACCAGCCGAACGGCCAAGGGCCGGATGGCCGGCCCCGAAAGGCCGGCGGTCACGTTGGAGATCATGGGCCGGCGCCGGTGGACGTCCACGCTCATGCCCACGAAGGTGTTGACCAGAGTGACGGCATCGGCGCCCGCCTCCTGGCAGGCCCGGGCAAAGACGGCGATGTCGGTGACGTTGGGCGACAGCTTCACCCAGACCGGTTTGGCCGACACCCGGGTCACGGCCTCGACCACCTGGAAGGTCAGGTCCGGATCGTGCCCGAACTCGATTCCTCCCTCGGAGATGTTGGGACAGGAGATGTTCAACTCCAGGGCGCTCACCTTGGGACAGGGGTTGAGCCGGTCGGTGAGGGCCGTGAATTCGCCGATGCTCTTGCCGAAAATGTTGGCGATGACGTGGGTCTCGTAGGGTTCCAGCCGCGGAAGCTTGTCCTGGACGAAAGCCTCCACACCGACGTTTTCCAATCCGATGGCATTGAGCATCCCCGACGGAGTCTCGAAGATCCGGCCGGGCGCGTTACCCGGTCGGGGAAGGAGGGAGAGTCCCTTGGTGCAGAAGCCGCCCAGCCGGGAGATGTCGAAGAAGCGGGTGAACTCCAGTCCGTAGCCGAAGGTGCCCGATGCCGTCAGCACCGGGTTCTTGAAAAGGATGCCGGAGATCTCCACTGCAAGGTTGACCGGATCAGGCATGGACCCCTTCACCTTCCGTTGCCGTGTTCCAGACCACCTCCCGGGCATCGAACACGGGGCCGTGGGTGCAGGCCAGGCGGTAGGAGCGGACGGTTCGTACGCTGCACCCCAGGCAGACGCCGAAACCGCAGGCCATGGGAGTCTCCACCGAGACCTGGCAACCGGCTCCGTGAGCGGAAGCCAGCCTGGAGACGGCCTGCATCATGGGATTGGGTCCGCAGGTGTAGACGGCCAGTCTCCGAGCCGGGTAGGACCGGAAGTAAGGCTCCAGGATCTGGGTGACCAGTCCCCGGAAACCCCGGCTGCCGTCTTCCGTAGCGACCCGGACCTGGATTCCCAGGTCCTGAAAGTCCTCGAGTCCCACCAGGTCCCGGGCCCGGCGGGCGCCGTACAGGAGATGGACGTCCTCCCCGGCCCCACTGAGTTCCTTGGCCAGCAGGAAGACGGAGGCGATGCCCACTCCCCCCGCCACCAGAAGGCTGATCCGGCCCTTGGCCCGGGAGGTGTCGAAACCGTTTCCCAGCGGGCCGATCAGGCCGACCCGGTCGTCTTCCCGGAGCGCCGCCAACTGGCGGGTCCCCGGCCCCACCACCTTGATCAGCAGGGTGAAGAGATCGCCGTCCCCGGCCCTGCGGGGGATCGAGTAAACGGCCAGGGCGCGCTTGAGAAGGGGGTCGGAAGAGCAATCCGCCGGACCGGCCATGACGAACTGGCCGGGTTTGGCGCTGTGGGCGATCTCAGGGGAACGAAGCGCCAGGAGGTGGTTGAAACCGGGATACCCGGTGTTCCCGACGACCGGCGCCTGGACCACGTGAATCACCCCCTCACGATAGCACAGGGCAGAGATGGAGTGAGAGGAGCCAGGACTTCCCCCATTTATCTGGTGGTCCGCCCCTACCTCGCCGGGCTCCGCCTATGCTAACCTCCGAATCGCAGGCCGCCCTCAGTCAACGCCGGAGTAGTCCATTGCAACTGTTGATGACGGATCGGGAAATGGAGAGCATGCTCCTGAAGATCTCCAGGGACCTGGTCGAATCCCATCGGAATATCCGGGAGGCGGCTCTGGTGGGGATCCGCCGCCGCGGAGTTCCCCTGGCGCGGCGTCTGAGGCGGAATATCGAAGACCTGACGGGGCACCGCCTGCCGCTGGGGATCCTGGACATCAACTTCTATCGGGACGACCTGTCCCTGGTCGGGCCGCAGCCCATCGTCGGAGCGTCCCAGTTGGATTTTCCCGTCACCGGCCGGACCCTGCTGCTGGTGGACGACGTGCTCTACACCGGCCGGACCGTGCGTGCGGCCCTGGAGAGTCTTCTGGACTACGGCCGTCCCAAACGGGTGGAGCTGGTGGTGCTCATCGACCGGGGACACCGCGAGCTTCCCATCCAGGCGGACTTCACGGGCCGCCGGGTCGCGACCCGGGAAGACCAGACGGTCGACGTGCACATCGCCCCCGTGGATCGGGACGAGGGGGTGTTTCTCACGCGGAAAGGCGCCTGACCCATGCCGCTCAGCAGCAGGCATCTTCTGGGCATCGATGGGATGCCGGTCGGCGACATCGAGCTGATTCTGAACACGGCGCGGAGCTTCGGCGAGATCGCCACCCGTCCGGTCAAGAAGGTGCCGACGCTTCGAGGCCGATCCATCATCAACCTCTTCTACGAGGCGTCGACCCGCACCCGCTCATCCTTCGAGATCGCCGCCAAGCGCCTGAGCGCCGACATCCTGAACTTCAGCGTTTCCACCAGCAGCGTGGGAAAGGGGGAGACCCTCGTCGACACGGCCCGCAACCTGGAATCCATGAGTCCCGAGATCATCGTCCTGCGGCATCAGGCGGCCGGAGCGCCCTGGTTGCTGGCCGAGTGCTGCCGCGAGTGCTCCATCGTCAATGCCGGGGACGGAATGCACGAGCATCCAACCCAGGCGCTGCTCGATGCCTACACCATCCTGGAGCGCAAGGGTTCCATCCGGGACCTGAAGGTCGCCATCGTCGGGGACATCTCTCACAGCCGGGTCGCCCGTTCCAACACCTATCTGCTGAACAAGATGGGGGCCCGGGTCTGGATCTGCGGCCCTCCGACGCTGATACCGCTGGAGTTCGGAGAGTTGGGAGCCAAAGTCACCTTCCACCTGGAGGAGGCCCTGGCGGACGCGGACGTGGTGATGATGCTCCGGACCCAGAGGGAGCGGCAGCATGAAGTCTTCTTTCCCTCGGTCCGGGAGTATTTCCGTCTCTTCGGACTGAGCCGGGAGAGGATGCGGTCCGCCCGCAGGGACGCCATCATCATGCATCCGGGACCCATCAATCGCGGCGTCGAGATCGATCCGGACGTCGCCGACGGAGAACATTCGGTCATACTGGATCAGGTGACCAACGGACTGGCGGTGAGAATGGCGGTCCTGTATCTCCTGTTGGGAGCCGGCGAGGAGGAATCGTGAGCCTGTTGCTGCGCGGAGGCCGGGTCGTGGACCCGTCCCAGGATCTGGATCGGCGAGCGGACGTTCTCATCGAGGATGGGAAAGTGGCGGGCGTGGGGAACGTGGCCACCCGCAAGAGCGGCGAGACCATCCATGTCGACGGCTGTGTGGTCGCTCCCGGTTTCGTCGACATGCACGTCCACCTTCGGGAACCGGGCCGGGAGGACAAGGAGACCATACTCACCGGGTCCCGGGCGGCGGCGGCCGGAGGCTTCACCAGCATCGTCTGCATGCCCAATACGACTCCCGTCAACGACAACGCCGCCATCACCCGGTTCATTCTGGAACGGGCCGCCGAGGCGGGCCTGGTGAACGTCTATCCCACCGGCGCCATCACCTTGGGTTCCCAGGGCGAACAACTGGCGGAGATCGGGGAGATGCACTCGGCGGGGATCGTCGCCGTCACCGACGACGGCCGCCCGGTGCAGAACAGTCAGGTCATGCGCCGGGCGCTGGAATACGCCAGGATCTTCGACATCCCGGTGATGGACCACTGCGAGGACCTGTTCCTGGCCGCCGGCGGATGCATGAATGAGGGGGAGGCCTCGACCCGGCTGGGGCTGCGGGGGATGAGCCGCGCCGCCGAGGAGCTCCACGTCGTTCGCGACATCATCCTGAGCCGGATCACGGGCGGCCGGGTCCACATTCTCCACATTTCCACGCGGGAGTCCCTGGACCAGGTGAGAGCCGCCAAAGCCCGGGGAATCGGGGTCACCTGCGAGGTATTGCCCCATCACTTCACCCTGACCGACGAAGACATCCGGGATTTCGACACCGACTTCAAGATGATGCCTCCACTGCGGGAAAAAGCCGATGTGGAGGCCATGCTGGAGGGTCTCGCGGACGGGAGCATCGACTGTCTGGCCACGGACCATGCGCCCCACACCCGGTTGGACAAGGAGGAGCCGTTCGAAGCGGCGGCCAGCGGCGTCATCGGCATGGAGACGGCCATCCCGCTCTGCTGGGAGCATCTGGTTTGCGCCGGGGTGGTCCCGGTCCCCAGGCTGGTGGAGCTCTTCAGTCTCAATCCCAGCCGGATCCTCAAATTGGGGAAGGGAACCTTGGCGGAAGGCGCGGACGCCGACGTGACGGTCATCGATCCGGAACGCCGGCAGGTGGTGGATCCGTCGAGCTTCAAGTCCAAGGGGCGCAACTGTCCGTTCCGGGGATGGGAGCTTCGCGGGGCGCCGGTGCTAACCGTGGTGGGCGGCCGGATCGTCCACCGGCAGGAGTCAGCGTGAGGAATGCGATTCGACGGATGGTGAGAACGTGTGGGGCCGGATGGGTCTGGATGCTCCTGATCCTGCCGGCACAGGCTCAAAACCAGGTTCGGTTCGAGCTGCTGGTGGATTCGGCCGAGGTTCCCGCCGGGGAGGTCTTCGAGGCGAAGCTGCGTGCCGAGTTGGCGCCGGGGTGGCATATCTACTCCCTCAACCAGCCTCCTCCGCCGGTCAAGACCAGCGTGACCGTCGTGGAGGAGTCGGCATTCGAGGGCGCCGGTCCCGTGACCCAGCCGACCCCCATCGTCGCCTACGATCCCAGCTTCGATATCGATACCGAGTATTTCGAGGAACAGGTGGATTTTCGCGTACCGGTCCGGGTGCGCTCTTCCACCGGCCCGGGCCAAGAGACGCTCGGGGTCAAGGTCCGCTTCATGGTCTGCAGCGATACCCTCTGCCTGCCGCCCCAGACCAAGGGTTTCGAAGCCCCCGTGCAGGTTGCGGAGGCTCGGACGCCCGCCGGGAGTCCGCCGGCTGATACCCGGGTGGCGGAGCCGGCTCCGGTCCCGTCTGGGCAGGAAGAGCCTCCCGGCGCCGCGTCGAGCGACGCGGATGCGGCCGGGGATGCGGACGGAATTCCGGTGGAGACGCTGGGCTACATCGTCTTCGCCATGGGCATGGGAGCGCTGGCGCTCCTGACGCCGTGCGTCTTTCCCATGATTCCCATCACCGTCTCGTATTTCACCAAACGCCAGGCCGTGACGCGCGGCCAGGCCCTCCGGGACGCCTCCCTCTATTCGCTGGGGATCATCCTGACCTTTACGCTCCTGGGCTTCGGCCTCACCTTCCTCTTCGGATCGGGAGGGATCAACCGGCTGGCGGCGAACCCGGGCGTCAACCTGCTGATCGCGGCGATCTTCGTTGCCTTCGCCCTGAGCCTGTTCGAAGTGCTGGAGATTCGTCTCCCCGCAAGCTGGACCACGGCGTTGGACCGGAAGGCGTCGGCCACGGGGGGAATCGCCGGGATCCTGCTCATGGCGCTGACGTTTTCGCTGGTGTCCTTCACCTGCACCGTCCCCTTCGTGGGGACGCTCATGGTCGCCGCCATTCAGGGGGACTGGCTCTGGTCGCTATTGGGCGTGACTGGCTTCGCGGTGGTCTTCTCCTCCCCTTTCTTCCTGCTGGCGTTGTTCCCGTCCTGGCTCAAGTCGCTGCCCCGCAGCGGAAACTGGCTGAACTCGGTCAAGATCACCATGGGTTTCCTGGAGGTCGCCTTCGCCTTCAAGTTCCTCAGCAACGTGGATCTGGTCTACCAGTGGGAACTCCTGACCCGGCCGGGCCTCATCGCCATCTGGCTGGCCATCTCGGTGATGATCGTGTTCTATCTCCTGGGCTGGTTTCGCTTTCCCCACGAGCAGGCGACCGAATCCATCGGAGTTTCGCGGGTCTTCTTCGCGGTCTTCTTCGCCGCCATATCGATACACCTGATCCGGGGGCTTATCGGGTTCCCGTTGGGAGAACTGGACGCGTTCCTGCCTCCTCGCGACTACGGGAATCCGGCGTCCGTCGTGGGTTCCCTTGGGGAGGCGTCCGGGGAGGAACTGGAGTGGATCGACGACTATGAGGCCGGTCTGGCCAGCGCCCGGGAGACGGGCAGGCCGGTCTTCATCGACTTTACCGGCTACACCTGCACCAATTGCCGCTGGATGGAGGCGAACGTCTTTACCCTGCCCAAGGTCCGGGAGAGGTTTCGCCAGTACCTTCTGGTTCGTCTGTACACCGACGGCACGGGACCGGAGCATGCCGAGAACATGCGTCTCGAGCAGGAGCGCTTCGGGACCATCGCGCTTCCGTTCTACGTGGTGCTGTCGCCGGGAGACGAGGTGGTGGCCACTTTTCCGGGGTTGACCCGGAACCCGGAGGAATTTATCGACTTCCTGGATCGCGGCCTGAAGGCGAATCGGTCCGGTCAGGCAGGTTGACGATGATGTCGCCCGGCTTGGCGTAGCCGTGGCGGTCCCGGGCGATGCGTTCGACTTCGTCGGGGTCTTCGCGCAGCTTCCGGATCTTCTCCCGGTAGAGCTGCTGCTGTTGGCGCAGGTCCTGGTTCTCCATCAGGAGCTGCTGCAAATCGCCCCGGGCTTGGCGGAACTCCAGGTAGCCCCCTTCGGCGAAGATCAGGATGTAGGTGAGGAAGAAGCAGGCCGCCAGGAGCAGGATCCAGAAGATTTCCCGTCGTGCCTTGCGACTGATAGCCATAGAGGAGGAACCTATGACACCGGTCCGAATCGTCTTTTGCACCATCGACAGCGTCGACGCCGCCCGAAAACTGGCCCGGAGGCTGGTTGAGGACCGTCTCGCCGCCTGCGTGAATATTATCGAGAACGTGACTTCGGTTTACAAGTGGGAAGGCCGGCTCGAGGAGGACGCCGAGCTCCTGCTGGTGATCAAGACCCGGGCCGGCCGGCTGCGGGAATTGATGGATCGCATCGGGGAACTCCACCCCTACGAGGTCCCGGAAGTCCTTTCCTGGCCGGTTCAGGAGGGAAGCAGGCCCTACCTGGACTGGGTCGTTGCTGAAACCGGTTAGAACGGAAATACCGGGATCGGATGCAGGGTCGCGGACGGGGGAGGGCTCCGGAGCCGGTCGCCGGAACTAATCCGTATTCTTCTCGATCCCCTTCTCCTGGGAGGCCCTCATGGAATCCTTGAAATTCCGGATTCCCTGACCCAGTCCTTTCCCCAGTTGGGGAAGGCGGCTGGCGCCGAAGATCACGACCACGATAATGAGAATGATGACGAGTTCCGAAACACCCAAACCACCCATTGCCGACGACCTCTCAGATATCCAAAATCAAGATTCGATAGCCGAATCTTAATCCTCCGGCTCCCACGCTGTCAAACCGCCGTTCAGGGACGGCCGCTTCGGCTCTGCAAGGTGGCTTCCAGCAGGTCGACACGGCGGCCGGCCCGCTCCAGAATCAGGAGGTCCGTTTCGGTTCTCCAGAGCCGGCGCGACGGCGTCCCGCCCGGGTCCTCCCGCGGATCGGTCGGACCGTACTTGAGCGGGATGAGGTCTTCGTAGGCTTCGACGAACTCGACGGCGTCCTGTTCGGTGTCCCAGACGGAACGGGTCCAGAGTGCCAACTCGTCTTCGGCGCCCTCGAAGAGCTGGACCGAGTCGCCGTCCCAGCCGGCGGCGGCGGCGCGGGCCGTATCCGCTTCCAGAAACTGGTCCAGAATCAGCCGGAGCATGAATTCTCCCAGGACGTTCCGGTAGATTCGTTCCCAGCGGCCCCCGAGGACGGCGGGAAGCGGCGGGGGTTCCACGTGAGTCGGTTCATCCCTTGGGGACTCGGCCTTTTCCGGATGGAGAATCTGTTCCGTGGATCGGGGCAGGTCGGCGTAGAGGCGGTCCACACCGGGCCATCCGTGGCGCCTGACGTAGAATTGAAGGAATCGCGCCCCCTGGACGTAGGGAAAGAGCAGCGCTTCCTGGATGAAGGGGGGAACCTTCCGGAAGACGCCGTAGCTCTGGCGTGCGCGCTCCATCTGGTCCTTCTGCATCTGCACCAGGTCAGGAATGTCCAGAAAGCTCTGCCCCAGGGGCCGCAGAATGTATTCCAGCATCAGGGCCAGCCCCTCCCCCTCCACCAAAGCGACGCGGGCCTGGGTGGCGTCCTCGTTTCCTTCCACCCCTTCCAGCAGCCGGTCGAGATCGAAGTGCTGGTCTTGAAGCGCGTGGACCAGTTCATGAGCCATCACCGGGAGTTGATCCTGGACGGGCACCCAGTCGGCGACATGCAGGGTCCGGGTCCTGGGGTCGTAGTATCCGGCCACCTGCTCCGTGAGCAGGAGCACCAGGGTCCCGGGATAGTCGAGAGAGTCCGGAATCAGGCCCAGCTTCAGCAGCAGGCGGCGGTCGAGTTCGAGTTCCTCGGGCGGATACTCTTCAGCCATTCGGGCGAGGATGTAGCGGCGAATCTCATCGCGGCTTTGGAGCCCGACGTCGACGGAGCCGGTGGCGGGGAGGTTGCGAATCGCGCTGACTCTGGCCAGGACCGTGTCGGTGGATCGGCGCAATTCGTCGGCGGCCGAGCCGGAAGCCGCGGGTTCCTCCGGCCGGGCGATCCGCGGCGCGTTGGGGGAGGCGCCAAGGCAGGCGGCCGCCAGAATTCCCGCCAGCAGCCGGCTGAAGCGGCGGCGGCAGTCCGTGGTCCTTGCACTCACCGGGATTCCAGCTACCTGAACCTGAGAGAGTAGAGGTCCGCGTCCTTCATGACGAACCTCAGTCGAACCGGCTTGCCGGCGATCCTCTTCAGGGGCTGGTCCGAGGCCGGCTGGCCATATTTGCGTTCCCACCTCACCGTGTGTTCGATCTCGTCTCCCCAGATCAGGGGTGACTCCTCCAGTGCAAACCCGGGAAGAGGCCGGCCAGCCGTGTCCTGCACCTCCAGGCGGATGCTGCCGGCTGCGGAGGTGGCGAGGTTCAGAACCAGATTGCCGCCCTCGAAGACCAGAGGACGACTGACCCATTCTCCTCCCTCATGGCTCGCGTGGATGGAGACGAAGCCGTCAGTTCTCAGCACCATCCGTTCCAGATGGTTGCTGGGATAGGTGTAGTGGCGAGCCACGTAGATCGACATCTCGTCGGCCGCGGTGGGGACCACGCCGGCCGCGGGCATGTTGGAACGGTGAGACCAGTTCCGGGGATCGCGGCCGGGGCGGATGAA
Organism: Acidobacteriota bacterium; assembly: GCA_965116695.1. Taxonomy (GTDB): domain Bacteria; phylum Acidobacteriota; class UBA6911; order RPQK01; family JAJDTT01; genus JAJDTT01. The sequence continues at coordinate 2,157,473 of OZ220706.1, read as the reverse complement.
AGCCTCCATGAACCGTCGGTTCCAGCGGACGCCGTCCCGGCTGCTCATGAAGACCGCCTCCGAGACCCCCGCGCCGGCAATTGTGGAGTGGTAGGTTCTCCAGGGCACAAACCTCTTGGGAAGCGCGATGTAGATGTGGGGGGCCCGGAAATAGGGCTGGGTGGCGTTGGTGTAGAGATGCTCGCGCGGGGTGCCGCCGTAGTCGGCCCAGGTCCCCGGCGTCCAGTTTCGGAAATCCTTCGAGGTGGCGTGCTTGATGCTGCGCACTCCGTCCGAATCCCGGTAAACGGCCCCGTATTGTCTACGGACCGGATCCCAGAAGGGAACGTTCAGGGAGTCGAATTTGCCGTCCGAGATGGCCGCCTCCTCGCTCGCCAGGCGCCAGCGCTTGCCGTCGCCCGAGACGAACGCCTTCAGGACGTGATTGGGCCATCCCGGCCCCGCGTTCCCCAACGCCTTGTACCGCTCCGCGGCGGGAGCCTCCGGATTGTCATCCCTGAACGGCGCGAAGCAGCAGGAGGCAGTTCCCTTCCAGACGATGTTGTTGTCGGTGGAACCTTGGAACTCAACCAAGCCCAGAGAGGGTCGAGTCCACTCGATCCCGTCCCGGCTCTCCATCAGGCAGGTGACCGAATCGTGAGAGGGGACGATCTTCTCACCGGGATTCAACTGTGACTTGTCGACATATTCCTGGTTGCTGCTTCCCCGATAGTAGAGACGATACCCGTCTCCGTCCTTAAAGACTGTGTGGTAGACGCTGGTGGTGCCTTCCCACGGCTGGTCGAAGGCCACAACCTTGCCGGCCGACCGGGGACGGTGGAGTCGAAGTTCCAGTCCGTCCATGGAGTCGATGAGGAAGTCGTCGACGAACAACTCCAGGCGGGAACCGATATCGATTGGCCCTTCGGGTCTGTTCCGCCCGGCGGGCGAAGCCTCCGCCAGTGAAAGTCCCAGCGAAATCGCCGCTGCCGCCAAACTGCCTGTTCTCATGTCCAAACCTCCGGTGACGAAAGAGGCCCGCCGCCCCTTTCGCGGTCCAGGCTATCCCGGAGGGATTCCAGGTTCAATTCTATTCTCAGGGGAAGGCAGGGGCCGGCGAAATCGCCGGCCCCTGCCGTGAGCGCGGAATCATTCCGCCGCCGTCAGGCGGCTCAGTCGACCCGGGTGATGGTCACTCGGGCAACGGGGTTGCGCCAGTCTCCATCGGCGGCATTGATGTCGCCGGTTCCTTGAACCCCGTTGCTGATATGAACGAAGCCTTCGGGTTCGGCCGGATCGTGGACGTGATTCCCACAGGGTGGACCCGGAATGTAGTCGCACGATTCGGAGTTTGCCTCGCTTCCCGCATCGTAGGCCGGAGCGTTCAATGTCACGGAGCGGGGCCCCAAGTAGTACAGGGCCAGTCGCACCGGCAGTTGCACTCTGCTGACGGCAAAGAAAGAGTCGTTGGTCGTCGCCAGCATGCCCACGACCGAAAGCAATCCGTGCTTGAAGGTGCCCTCCACCATCACGCTGGCGGACTGACCGGGGGGAATGACCGGCGGGTCTCCGGGGCCGAAGGCCACCGCGGCGTCGAATACACCCTCCATTCCCATTGACGCTTCCATCAGCGGCATGGGGTTCCCCTCTTCCGCCAGCGTCGCCAATTCGGCGCTTGCAGGCTGTCCGATCGAGAAGAGAGAGGTGGAGGAATCATGAACCACGACCAAAGGCGGGGTGATGAGTTGACCCCGGGTCAGGTTATGGACCGTGACCTGGAAAGTGTCCTGAGCGAGGCCGGTGGCGGCGGACGCCAAGGTGAGAGACACAATGATGCAGACCATGAACATCGGATTCATCCTGAATTTCATCGGATTCTCCTTTACGTCATTAAGGTTTTGACCACGGGAAGCCCGGGACCTCCGGACCCGCACCTCGCCCTTGACGCGGCGGAACATCGAGTCCGTGTGTCTTGGGAGTTGTGCGGGATGGAAGTTCGGTGCCTCCCGGCTCGATAAGTCTGCGGCCACATGCTTACCGTTGCACTGTGCACATATTCAGTTTATGAACTTTTGGCGCCGGGTGAGAAATAAGGCTCAGATCCGGTTCAGGAGGGGTTTCCGGGGCCGGCGTCAGCGGATCTCGCGTGGAGGCTCAAAGAACGACGCGCCCGTCTCCCTGGCGGCGGGTGACTCCTTCTCGATCCAGGTACTCGAGAAACGGGATGGCGTACTTGCGGCTGATCCCCAGGGCGTCCTTGAACTCGGGAACCGAAAACGATTGTCCGGTAGAGAACTGGATCTTCAGTTCGTCCTTGAGCCGGTCGATTTGAGACGGGGTCAGGACGAATTCCCCGCCGATACGGACCAGGTCGCCCTGTTGGATGAGGAAGAAACAGACCTCTTCGGCCCGGGACGGCGGGTGGTGCAGCCGGCGCTTCAACTCCGTCAGGTTCGGAGGCCGGGGAAAACTCCTCTGGAGAGCATCCAGAATGGACCGCCGCACTCCCTCCTGAGCCGGGTTCAGGCAGGGTTCCCAGTCTCGCCGCATGACGATCGAGCGGTCGATTCGGATCAGTCCACGGCGCTCCAGCCGCCGCAGCAGGAACTGGAAGTAGTCGATACCGGAGGACCTTAGGAACCGGTTTCGAAGCTCTTCCCTGGAGGCGCCGGCGGCCAGCGGGTTTCGAGAGTGGAAATCGTCCAGGTAGGAGAGCATCGATTCTTCCAGATTCCGCAGGGCTGCCTGCGTCACTGCCAGAGACGGCTCCTGGGGCACCAGCTCGATGTCCGGATGCTCCCGCAGGTGTCCCAGCAATCGCCGCCGCGGCGAGCCCGTCCGGGCGGCCAACTCGCAGATGTCAATCCCAAGCTCCCCTTTGGATCGAACCAGGAACTCGATCCGGAGCCGGTCCGGGTCGCGGTTGCCGGCTTCCAGGCCCGCACGAAGCGCCTTCAATGCCGACAGCTCCCCGGGGAGGTTCCGGGCACGGTGACGGGGCGGCAGATCGTCCAGCACCATGCCGCCTCCGACGGTGACGGGCGGGGAGTCCATCCTGAGAATGAACCGGTCTCCGATCCAGCACATGGCGGGCCGCTCCAGCCGCAACTGAACCAATGCGCGCCGGCCGGGCGCCACCACTTTCCCTTCCAGCGGATACACGAGGCCCTGCCATTGTCCGCTTCCGTGGTGAAACCGGACCGGAGCTCTGCGTTTCAGCGGGCGCGGCGCGTCCGTCAACACGCTGATCGAGGCGTCCAGAGAACGAGTCGGCCGAAGACCTCCGGAACGGGAAAGGACCATCCCCCGGTTCAGGTCTTCCTTGCCCAGGCCCAAGAGGTTCAATGCGGTCCGCTGTCCCGCCACCGCCCGGGGGGCCTCCCGGTTGAAGATCTCGATGCGCCGGATCTTGCCCCTCTTTCCGGAAGGATAGGCGGCGACGGGGTCTCCCTGCTCGATGATTCCCGAGGTCAGGGTGCCGGTCACCACCGTCCCGAATCCCCGCTTGGTGAAGACCCGGTCCACCGGCAGCCGGATCACTCTTTCCTGCCGGAAACCGCGGTTCCCGTTCGATCCTCGAGCTTGATCGAGCAAAGCCTGTTTCAGCCGCTCCAGTCCGTTTCCCGAGATGCTGTCCACGGCGATCACCGGGCTGTTCTCCAGGAAGCTGCCCCGGGTCATCGCCCGGATCTCTTCCCGGACCAGGCTCAGAAGTTCCGGTTCCACCGAATCACACTTGGTGAGGACGACGATTCCCCCGGGAATGTCCAGGAGCCGGCAGATTTGGAAATGCTCCAGCGTCTGCGGCATGATCGATTCGTCGGCGGCGACGACGAGCAGAGCCAGATCGATGCCGCCGATGCCGGACAGCATGTTCTTGACCAGTTTTTCGTGCCCCGGGACGTCGACGAACCCGATGCGGTAGGAACCCAGGGACATGTGGGCGAAGCCGATGTCGATGGTGATCCCGCGGCGCTTCTCTTCCTCCAGTCGGTCGGCGTCGATGCCGGTCAAGGCCTTCAGGAGGGTGGTTTTGCCGTGATCGATGTGACCGGCGGTTCCGACCAGAAAGTCTCTCATTGCCGGGAACTCCAATTTCGTTCCACAGACTAGCAAGTTGTACCGCCCGGCGCGCCGGCATTCGGCCGGCGCCGTCCCGGTTTTGACAGGCACGATAGAATGGCTCCGGCGGTTCGAGGCTGACGTCATGTTCGAAAACCTTTCCTCCCGGCTCCAGAAGATTCTGAGGGACCTCAAGGGGGAGGGGCGCGTCTCCAAGGCGCACCTGAATGCCTCTCTGCGCCAGATTCGCATCGCCCTGCTGGAGGCCGACGTCCATTTCGGCGTGGTCAAGTCGTTCATCTCCGGCATCCGGGAAAAGGCCTTGGGACAGGAGGTGATGCGCAGCCTCACCCCGGGCCAACAGGTGGTGAAGATCGTCAACGAGGAGCTCACCCGCCTCCTGGGATCGGAGACGGCCGAGCTGACCAAGGGCGTTCGAAGGCCGACGGTTATCGTGTTGGTCGGTCTGCAAGGGAGCGGCAAGACGACCACGACGGGGAAACTGGCGCGATGGCTCGAGGCCAAGGGCCGGCGGCCCCTGATGGTGTCGACGGACGTCCGCCGCCCGGCGGCCATCCATCAACTCTCGGTTGTGGGCTCCGCCATCGGGATCGAAGTGGAGGACCCCCCGGCCCGGGACCCGGTTCGCCGGGCCCGAACGGCCAGGAAGCGGGCCGCAAACATGGGATTCGACCCGCTGCTCGTCGACACGGCGGGGCGCCTCCACGTGGATGACGCGTCTCTGACCGAGTTGCAGGAGATTGTGTCGGGAGTGGGGGCGCACGAAATTCTTCTGGTCGCCGATGCCATGACGGGGCAGGATGCCGTCCGTTCGGCCAAGAGCTTCGGAGACCGGCTCGATCTTTCCGGCGTGGTCCTCACCAAGATGGATGGGGACGCCCGCGGCGGCGCGGCCCTCTCGATCCGCACCGTCACGGGCAAGCCCATCAAGTTCATCGGAACGGGTGAGGACTACGGCGCCTTCGAAACCTTTCATCCGGAGCGGATGGCCGGCCGGATACTGGGCCAGGGGGACGTCCTCCGCCTCATCGAGAAGGCTCAAGCGGCAGTGACGCCGCAGGACAGCCGGGAGATTCTGGAGAGGATCCGGAGGGATGAATTCACCCTGGACGACTTCCGGGTCCAACTGAGTCAGCTCCGCAAGCTGGGACCACTGGAACAGGTCATGGGCATGCTCCCGCAGGGAGGGCTGTTCAAGGGGATGGGGCAGGTGCAGCTCGAAGAAAAGCAACTGGACGCCATGGAGGCCATCATCAATTCCATGACTCCCATGGAGCGAGCAAACCCCAGGATCATCAAAGGTTCCCGCCGCCGCCGGATCGCCCGCGGCAGCGGCCGGACGGTGTCCGACGTCAACCGGCTCCTCAAGCAGTATCTGCAGGCTCGAACCATGATGAAACGGATGAAGCGGGGCTTTCCGGGCCGGTCGCGGAGTCGTATCGGCTTTCCCGTCTAAGGCCTAATTTTGATAAAATGTTGGTTTTATTGGAGGTAATCCATTGTTGAGAATACGGTTGAGTCGACACGGCGCCAAGAAGGATCCCCACTATCGGGTTGTAGTGGCTGAGCGCGGCAGTCCCAGGGATGGGCGATTTCTTGAAATCTTGGGGTACTACAATCCGGCTCTCAAACCGGTGCGTCTCAGCTTGAACCTGGAGCGAATCGACCACTGGGTGAAACTGGGTGCTCAGCCTTCGGGAACGGTCACCGGACTGATCAGCAGGGTGCGGCAACAGGAGCAGGCCTGAGTCGGTTGATGGTCGCGAGCAGCTTCGTGCCGGTGTCACAACGGCGTCGGTCACGGGCTCCCGGCAGCGCTGCCAGGAGGCAACTATGAGAGAGCTTGTCGAGATGATAGCGAAGACGCTGGTCGATGATCCGGAAGAAGTTCGAGTGACCGAAGTGGCGGGGGAACAGACCACCGTGCTTGAACTAAGGGTCGCGCAGCATGATCTTGGCAAGGTCATCGGCAGGCACGGACGAACCGCCCGGGCCATGCGGACGTTGTTGGGCGCGGCCGGTATGAAGTTGCGCAAACGGTTCGTCCTGGAAATCCTCGAGTAGTTGACTGAGTTCATCGCCATCGCTCTCATCGTCAAAGCGAGGGGAATACGGGGTGAGGTTTCCGCCGAGCTTCTGACGGACTTCCCGGAGCGATTCTCTTCCACGAGCGGCGTCCGGGTGGCCCTTCCCGGCGCCGAGTACCAGGAGGTCATCGAGTCGGCCCGTTTTCACAAGGGCCGCGTGCTGCTGAAGTTTCGGGGCAGGGAACGGCCCGAACAGGTGCGGGAACTGATCGGGGGGGAGGTCCAGATCCCCTTGGAGGAGCGCATGCCGCTCCCGGAAGGGGCATTTTACGAGTCTGACCTCCTGGGTTTGAGTGTCGAGCAGAGAGCACAAAATCTGGGGAGGGTGATCGAATTGTTTCGAACCGGATCCGAAGGGGTGAACCTGGTGATCCGGGACCGGAGCGGCCGGGAACTCATGATCCCCCTGGCGCGGGCATTCGTTCGGGATGTGGATCTGGACCGCGGGATCATCCAGGTGGACCTTCCTCCGGGACTGGCTCCTTCCGGTTAGCAGGCCGCGGCGCGTTCGACTGCGGATTTCCGGAACGGTTTGCAGGAGTTCCTTCTGAAATGCAGGTCGACGTCATCACCATTTTCCCTGGGATGTGTCAGGGATTTTTCGATTACGGTATCCTTCGTCAGGCAATCCGGAAGGGTCTGTTTCGATTGGAGTTGGTGGACCTCCGGGAATTTACGACGGACCGGCACCGAACCGTGGATGATCGGCCCTACGGAGGCGGAGAGGGCATGGTGCTCAAACCCGAACCCCTGTTCCGCGCGGTGGAACGATGTTGCCGGGGTCAGCGGAAGCCATGGGTCGTGTATCCGAGTCCGCAGGGAGGCCGGTTCACGCAGGAGAAGGCGGTGGAACTGTCCCGGAAAACCGATCTGACGTTCATCTGTGGACGTTACGAGGGAGTGGACCAGAGGGCGTTGGACGATCTGGTGGACGAAGAGATCTCCATGGGAGACTTCGTGGTCACGGGTGGCGAACTGCCGGCCCTGCTGATGGTGGACGCGGTTGTGCGAATGATCCCGGGCGTGGTGGGCAAGCCGGCTTCATTGGAGCAGGAGTCGTTTGCCAGCGGGTTGTTGGACTATCCTCAGTACACCCGGCCGGCCACATACCGGGATCGTGCGGTCCCCGAGGTCCTGCTGTCGGGGAACCACAAGGAGATCCGTTCCTGGCGGGAGGAACAGGCTCTGAGACGTACTCGGGATCGTAGGCCCGATTTGCTCGCTTCGAGCGCGAGTTCCGGCGGGGCGAAAGGATGAGGGTGGAGTCATGAATCAGATACAACTGGTCGAACAGCCGCAGATGAGGGACGGGATTCCCGAATTCGGACCCGGAGACACGGTCCGGGTCAACTTCAAGATCCGGGAGGGCGACAAGACTCGTGTGCAGCCCTTCGAGGGAGTCGTCATCGCCATTCGCAAGCGGGGACTGGGTTCCACCTTCACGGTTCGCAGGATCTCGTTGGGGTACGGTGTGGAGCGGATTTTCCCCTTCCACTCCCCGTTGATCGAAGGTGTGCAGGTCTTGCGCAGAGGACGGGTCCGGCGGGCCAAGCTCTATTATCTGCGCGCGCTCAAAGGGAAGAAGGCCAGGATCCGGGAGAAGCGCTGACCGCCCGGCGCGGGCTCGCCCCGCCCTTCCGGCTGCGCGATCGTCACGCCCCCTGGTGAGAAGTTCGGGCTAAGACACGGACTGTTGACAGTTCACGGGGACATTCCGCAGTCGGTGTCAGACGGCGGTTCATGATTCAGAAGGTCCTGTTCGGTCTCTACGTGCTCTACTGCTTCGAGGTCGGGATCTTTCTGCTCCTGTTTCCATGGTGGGAACAGTGGAGCCAGAATTCGCTCCTGGATCTCTATCCCTGGCTCCGGGTGATCATGCTCAACAACTTCGTTCGCGGCGCAGTTTCCGGCCTGGGATTGGCCAACCTGATCTTGGGGACGTGGGAAATTGTCCATTTTCAACGATATTTTCCAAAGACATAGTCCCCCCTACCTCTACGGCATCTCACGCCGCGCCGCCTTTCCCGGTTTGACGCCGGAAGACTATCTGGATCGCATTCTCGGCAGTCCGGCGCACGCCCTGCAATGGCGGGAAAAGGACCTCTCGCCGGCGGAGAGCCGCCCCCTGGTGAAGCGGGGCGCCGAGTTGGCGCGCCGCGCCGGAAAGGTGTTCCTGGTCAACACTCACGTGGAGCTGGCGCTTCAAGCAGGGGCCGGCGGCAGCCACCTGACTTCGAAGCAGGATCTGACCCGCGCCATCCGATTCCGTGAGCAGTACGGAAACCGGCGATTTCTTCTGGGCAAATCGGCTCACAGCGGTGACGATGTGCTGCGGGCTGCGGCAGACGGGGCCGACTACGTGCTGGTGAGTCCCGTTCTGATCCCTCTCTCCAAAGCGTCGCATACACCGGCTCTGGGATTCCCGGAACTGGAGCGCATCGCGCGCTCCGTCGAGATCCCGGTGTTCGCCCTGGGAGGGGTGGTGGAGTCGGACCTGGACCGCATCGCGAGCTGCGGGGCCGCAGGCCTGGCTGGGATCACGTGGCTGATGCGGGCGATCCAGGGACCGCGTCCGAACTCGGAGCTCAGTTTGAACTGAAACCGGTTAGCGCGGAACGAGACGGGCGCCGGCCGGTTATTCCAGGTCGCCGCCCGGTTATTCCAGGTCGCCCCCCAGACCCAGGCGGCATCCCTTGCGGGCGATCTCGGTGGTCTTCCTGGCCTCCTCCAGGGTCAGCCAATAGTCGTCATCGTCCAGTTGGACCGCCAGCTTCTCCATGGTCTCCAGGCGCGGTTCGAACTGGAGGACGTTCTCGCAGAACCTCTTCAGGACTTTGTGGATCTCCTTGCCCGAGAGCCGCCGTTGGTTGGCCTTCTCGTCGATATTGATCATGATGCCGTCGATGGCGCGCTCATAGGCATGGAGCAGTTCCCAGTGGGCATGGAACGCCAGCGGACCCTCGTCGTCCCCGTTCCGGCTCTTCTTTTTTTTCTTTTTCTTCCGCTTTTTCCCGGCTACCGGCGGTTCCTTCCCCGTCAGCCGGGTCCAGCGCTCGTCCAGCGCCTCCAGACGATCTTCCGCGATCTTCAGAAACACGCGGGTTCGCCGGTCCAACTTCTGCGCCCTTTGGATCCTGGTGTATTCCTCATCGGTGAATCCGTCTGCGGACTGGGCCAGGGAGATCGCGCCTGCCCCCGGCCTGGAGGCGAGCAGGCCGTGAGCGATTCCGGGTGCGGAGAAGGCGCCGGACGGGGCGACCCGGCCGAAAAGCTGACCCAGCAGGTGCTTTCGCAGCTTTTCCAGAGAGCGGATGCAGTCGTCGAAATCGTCCCGGTATTCAAAGGGCAGGACCAGCTTGAGATCCTCCATCGCCTCCACGATGCGCCTCGCCCTGATTTCCAGGCGTTTCGTTTCCCGGGAGCGGCCGTCCTTCTCCCGGGCCGGGGTTTCCCGCAGCGCATGTTCGGAGAGGGCCTTCATGTCCGCCAGCACCTTCACGACGGCTCCGAGGTCCGACTTCTTCCCGTAGGCTGACAGGAGCTTGGCACGTCGCTCCAGGGCTTTCCGGAAGAGGTTCATGTGCGACTTGTAATTGTTCTTCGCCCGGTAGAGGCGCATCTCGGACACGCTGAAGACCTCCTCCAGCCGCGGCAACGTCTCGGAGGCCGGTCCGCCGGCAAGCGATGCCAGCAGCGCCAGGAACGGAATCTGGGAAACGCAGGACATGCCTACATTCTTTCCGGAACTTCGATGCCCAGGAGAGCGAGGGACCGGGTCATGGCCCGGCGTGCCGTGTCCGCGACAGCCAGGTAGCAGCTCTGCTTGCGCGAGTCCTTTTGCGAAAGGATGTGATGGCTATGGTAGAAGATGTTGAACATCTGGGCCAGCGAGAAAGCGTGCTTGGCCAGATAGGACATTTCCAGGGTCTTGAGAGACTGCTCGATGGCGCCTTCCGATCTTCCGGCCTGGAGCAACAACTTCCAGATCTGATCGTCCCCGAGCAGATCGGCGAACCGTTCCGGGTGCTCCCAGAGATCCTTTTGCGGATCCTCCTGCTCCCGTTGCACCGCGCCGCCCTGCCGCGAGCGCAGCTTGCGGAAGATGTTGTTGGCGCGCACCATCGAATATTGCAGGTAGGGGCCGGTTTCTCCCTCGAAGCTCAGAGCCTCGCCGAAGTCGAAGGCGATGACCGAGTTGCGGGCATATTTGAGGAGGAAATAACGCAGGGCGCCGATGGCGATCTGGGTGGCGATCCGCAGGCGCGCCTCGCCGTTCAGGTCCGGCTGGCGGCCGGCCACTTCCAGGAGTGACTTCTCGATCAGTTTGTCCACCAGGTCGTCGGCCTTGACTCCCAATCCCTTGCGTCCGGAGACTTCCACGTAGGGTCTGGCCCGGTCCGCCTCCGAGAGCTCGATCCCCAGTTCCCGGCTGCACTTCTGGGAGAGAGCCACCATTTCATAGGAAAAGTGGGTGGAGTGGTCGGCGGGGACTTCGTGGCCCAGGCTGCGAAGGCCGTGGACCACCACCCGCTGCAGATAGGACTGGCGAACGTCGATGACGTTGTAGACACTCTGGCCCCGTCCGAAGTCCTTCTCGACGTCGGAGCCTCCGTCGGAACTGGTCATCCAGACCTCGTCCCGATCCGGATAACGGTGCACGACCCGGTAGCGGAAGTTCTTCTCCAGCAGGCCGAACTTCCAGAGCTGATAGGCAATGTCCTTGCCCACGTAGGTGACGGTCCCGTCGCTGCGGACGATGATCTTCTCCTCGGCAGGCTGGCCGTTCTCGCCTGGGAGCCGCATCACCCAGCAGCCTCGATTGGGTCCGTCCGTAACGAAGGTGATGGCCTTGCGCTCCTTGAGCTGGTCGAAGGCCTCGTCCCAGAATCGCTCCCGCAGGATCTGGCTCTCACGGGGAAGGACGTCGTAGCGGACCCCGATGCGCCACATGGTTCTCAGGTGGGCGTTCACGATCCGCAGCGAAATGTGCTCGGCCATCCGGCCGGTCTCGCCCTCTCCCTCCTCGATCTCTCGAAGGGTGCGGCGCCGGTGTTCCAGGCGCGAGTCCTCCTGTCCATACCAGTCGCAGACCTGGGCGTACAGGTCCCAGCAGTAGTGGTCGAAGGGCTCGGGAATCGCCCGGACCTGCTCCAGGCTCAACTTCCGCAACTGCCGGAATCCCACCACGACGTCGGCGACCTGAACGCCGGTATCGTCGATGTAGTTCTGGATTTCCACCGCATGGCCCCGGGAGCGCAACAGGCGACCGAAAGTGTCCCCCAGGACCGCGTTCCGGAGATGCCCGATGTGAGCCGCCTTGTTGGGGTTGATATTGGTGTGCTCGACGATGATCTTCGGGCTGCGCGCCTGTTCCGGCAATGAGGAGAGGGATTCCTGGAGATCGGCCAGGAACCGGTCCCGCTTCAGAAAGACGTTGACGTAGCCTCCGGCCGCCTCGACGCGTTCCATCCACGGGGGCGCCGGGAAGTTGGCGGCGATGTCCAGGGCGATGTCGCGGGGCGCCCGGCGCAGGCTCCGCGCCAATTCGAAGGGAAAGGCGAAGGCCAGGTCTCCGAACTCGATCCGGGGAGGCGATTTGGCGGCGGCGGACCCCAGTTCCAGGGAGAACCGTTGGCGCACGAAGTCCCGGAACAACGCCTCGCTCTGGCGGGCCCGGCGCAGCAACATGGGCCAATGATATCAGACGCAGGAGGGGCTCCCGGGGGAGGAAAGAGGATCGAGAAAAGAGAAATGAGAAGAAGGTAGTGGGAAATCAGAGGCAACAATGGGTCTCGGGAGCACCACGCGTCGTGTTCCGGTGAAGACCAGGGAGGAACCGTGGATCGGGTTGGATGCGCCGAGGCATCCATGCCTCCACTGTCCGAACATTTCCGAATTCACTCTTTCTCTTTCCTGCTTTCCTTTCCTGCCGTGCTATTGTGTGCACCATGGGCACGGACGGCGGCCGGGACCGCATCCTCTACTTCGACGCCTTCAACGGCGTCAGCGGGGACATGATCCTGGGCGGGTTGCTGGATCTGGGGCTCCCCCTGGACCACCTCAGGCGGCGGCTCGCGTCATTGCGGCTGGAGCCCTATCGCCTCAGCGCCCGCAAGATCGACCGGAACGGACTCTCGGGGACCGATTTCCGTGTCGAGCTCGAGAATGGCGGACACTCCCATGGACGCACGCCAGGGCAGATCTACGCGCTGATCGAAGAGAGCCGGCTCGAGGATCCGGTCAAGGAGATGGCGCTGTCGGTGTTTCGGCGGCTGGCCAGGGCCGAAGCGGCCGTCCATGGGGAGTCGGTGGAGCACGTACACTTTCATGAAGTGGGGGCGGTGGACGCCATCGTGGATATCGTCGGCGCCTGCATCGGATTCCACTATCTGGGCGCCGGCCGTTTTTTCTCGAGTCCCCTGAACCTGGGCAGCGGCACCGTGACCTTCTCCCACGGCACCTGGCCCGTTCCCGCGCCCGCGACGGCTCACCTGGTTCGCGGCTTTCCCGTAGTCATGGGAGACGTTCAGGCGGAGCTGACCACGCCCACCGGGGCGGCCATCGTCACCTCGCTGGCGGCGCCCGGCGCTGCGACCCCGGCCTGGACTCTGGACCGCTGGGGGTTCGGGGCCGGAGACCGGGAACTGCCCGGAATTCCCAACATGTTGAGGCTGGTTCTCGGCCGTGAAGCCGCCGGGGAACGACCCCTCCCGGCGGCCGGCGAAGGAGTGCATGACGAAGAGGTCCTGGTCCTGGAGGCCGACATCGACGACCTGGATCCCGAAGCCATCGGCTACGTCATGGAGACCGCCCTGGTCCGGGGAGCTCTGGACGTGCGTTGCGTCCCCCAGCAGATGAAGAAGGGAAGGCCCGGACACCATCTCTCGGTGCTCTGCCGCCCCCGGGACCGGGAACGCATGATGGGTCTCCTCTTCCGGGAGACGACGACCCTGGGAATTCGCTGGAAGCCGTGGCGGCGTTGGGTCCTGGAGCGCGAGTTCCGGGAGGTGGAGACCGGGCACGGAAGGGTGCGGGTCAAGGTGGGACACTTTCGCGGCGAGCCGGTCACCGTCTGGCCCGAGTACGAAGACCTGAAAAGGATCGCCGAAAGAACCGGTCTACCGTTGAAGAAGCTGAGACAGGTGGCGATCCGCAAGGCGACCGGGACGGAATAGCGGGCCATGTCCAAGACCTTCTACCTGACGACTCCTCTCTACTATGTCAACGACGTGCCCCACGTGGGGCATACCTACACCACCGTCATCGCCGACGCCATCGTCCGCTACCGGCGAATGTGCGGCGACGACGTCTCCTTCCTGACCGGCACCGACGAGCACGGTCTCAAGATCGAGCGGTCGGCCCGGCAGCAGGGCATCGAGCCCCAGGAACTGGTGGACACCTATGCCGCCAAGTTTCGAAGCACCTGGGAGCAGCTCGGATTGAACTTCGACGAGTTCATCAGAACCACCCAGGAGAGGCACTATCGCGCCGTCGCCAAGCTCTTCCGGGCGGTCAAGAAGAGTGGAAGCGTCTATCTCGGCCAGTACCAGGGAAACTACTGCGTGGGCTGCGAGTCCTATGTGGCGGAAGGCCGGAACTGTCCCGACTGCGGCCGGCCCACCGAGTTCATGACCGAGGCCAGCTACTTCTTCAAGCTGTCGGCGTTCCAGGAGAAGCTGCTGCGGTTCTACCGGGAGAACCCGGACTTCGTGGTCCCCCGCTCCCGGATGAACGAAGTGGTCCGCTTCGTCGAAGGGGGTCTTCAGGATCTCAGCATCAGCCGCACTTCATTTCGCTGGGGAATCCCGGTGCCCGGCGACGAGGAGCACATCTTCTACGTCTGGTTCGACGCCCTCACCGGATATATCTCGGGCATGGGCTACGGCGCCGACGACGCCAGGTTCGAGAAGTGGTGGCCGGTAGACGTCCATCTCATCGGCAAGGACATCCTTCGGTTCCATGCGGTCTATTGGCCGGCGTTTCTGATGGCGGCCGGCCTGGCTCCCCCCAAGCGGATCCTGAGCCATGGATGGTGGACCATCGAAGGGGAGAAGATGTCCAAGTCCAAGGGCAATTTCATCACCGCCGACGAGCTCTCCAACGTGGTCCGGACCGACTACTTCCGCTACTTCCTGCTCCGGGAGATTCCTTTGGGCTCCGACGGAAACTTCTCCTTCGACGGGCTGAGGACGCGGGTCAACAGCGATCTGGCCAACGATCTGGGGAACTTGGCCCAACGCACGCTGAAGATGATCCGCAGCTATTTCGGCGGCGTCATTCCGGACGCGGGAGAATCGGACGAGAAGGGCCGGGAACTCCGGAGAGCTTGTGACGAGACCGCGCGGCTCTACCAGGATCGGTTCGGAGACCTCCAGATCAACAAGGCCATGGAAGCCGTCTGGGAATTGATCGGCCGGGTGAACAAGTACCTGGTGGTCAACGAACCCTGGATTCTGGCCAAGGATCCGAGCCGCCGGACGCAGCTCGGGAGTGTCCTGTATCATGCCGCGGAGGCGCTGCGAGTGATCGCGGTGATGTTGGGCCCCATCGTGCCCGAGGGGGCGGCTTCGATACTGACCCAGCTCGGCATTCGCCGGCCCCTGGAAGATCATCGGATTCCCTCCATGGAATGGGCCGGTCTGGAGAGCGGTTCCTCCATTGGGCGGTTGGGTCACATCTATCCCCGGTTGGACAAGAAGGAGTTTCGCGTGAAAGTGAAGAATCGACGCGCAGCCGGCGCCGAATCGAAGAAACCCGCGGCCGGCAAGACCGGCGGCCGGGAGGACGCCCGCATCGACATCAAGGAATTCGCCAAGGTCAGGATGCAGGTGGCCCGGATCGTGAGCGCCGAGTCCATCCCCAAGTCGACCCGCCTCCTCAAGGTCAAGGTGGACCTGGGGTCGGAGGTCCGCCAGGTGGTGGCCGGAATCGCCGAGCACTATTCACCCGAGTCTCTGCCGGGCCGGTTGGTCGTCATCGTGACCAATCTCAAGCCGGCCAAGCTCATGGGTGTCGAATCCAACGGGATGATCGTGGCCGCTTCGGACGGAGGCAAGCCGGTGCTGGCCACCTTCAACGAAGAGGTGCGCCTGGGGTCGGTTCTGACCTGAGTGCCGGCTGGAGTTCATCCGGTGTTCGTCGATTCCCACGCCCATCTCGACGCCCCCCGCCTGCAGGCCGACCTGGAGGGAGTCTTGTCCCGGGCCCGCCAGGCGGGAGTGGATTCGATTCTGACCATCTGCTGTCTGGAAGAGAATCGTCGTTCCGTCGAAACCACGCTGAGCCTGTTGGACCGCTACGACGGCATTTGGGCCGCCTTCGGCGTCCATCCCCACGACGCGCGCTGCTTCTCGGACGGCATCGCCTCCGAGCTGACTGAACTGTTGCGGCATCCCAGGGCTCTGGCCCTGGGCGAGATCGGTCTCGACTACCACTATCTGAACTCGGACGCCGACGCTCAGAGGGAGGCGTTTCTGGCGCAGATCGAACTCGCCCGGGCCGCCGGCAAACCCATCGTGATCCACTCCAGGAAGGCCGAGGATGAGATCTGCTCGATTCTGGAGCAGAAGTACCCGAGTGGCGAAGGACTCAACGGCGTGGTCCACTGTTTCACCTCCGATGAGCCGACTGCCCGGCGCTGCCTGGACCGGGGTTTTTTCATCGGACTGGGGGGGATCCTCACCTTTCGCAACTCCGGCTCGCTGCGAGCGTTGGCGAGCCGTTTGCCGGTGGACCGGATTCTGATCGAAACCGACTCTCCCTATCTGGCCCCCGTCCCCTACCGGGGCAAGACCAACGAGCCGGCCCGGGTGATGGAAGTCGCGCGGGAACTGGGGAGGATCCTCGCCCTGACCCCGGAACAGGTGGGAGAGAAGACCGGTTCGAACTTCAGGAGACTGTTCGGCACCGGTTCCGTCCGGGACGCGGGCAGATTGGCAGTCCAAAATCGACGTTGATATAGTTTCCCCGTTTATTTACAGGCAGACGCCGCAGGATCGTAGAGTCAGGAATGGACGTGCAGACTAGCCACCCGCTCACTCTCAAGGACATTTTCCTGCTGGTGAAATCGGATCTGGCCGAGGTGGAGACCCGCCTTGATACGGAGATCCAGAGCGCGATTCCGCTGGTCAACGACATCAACCGGTATCTGCACACGAGCGGCGGCAAGCGGCTCCGGCCGGCCGTTCTGCTTCTGGCTTCCAAGCTGTCCGGGGCCCGTGCCGAGGCGGCGCTTCGGCTGAGTGTGGTGGTGGAGTTGATCCACGTGGCCACACTGGTCCACGACGACATCATCGACAACAGCGACGTCCGCCGCGGGCGGCCCTCGGTCAACGCCAAATGGGGGAATCAGATTACTGTTCTCATGGGCGACTGGCTCTACATGACCTCTTTTCAGATCGCCATGAAGGAGCGCTCCATGAGGATCTTGGACATCCTCATCGACATCACCCGCAAGATGGTGGAAGGGGAGCTCCTCCAACTCGAGCTGGAGGGGCGCATGGACATTACGGAGCAGCAGCAGTTGGAGATCAGTCTCTACAAGACCGCATACCTCTTCTCCGGTTGCGGCCGTCTGGGCGCCATTCTGGGGAATATGGATCCGGCGCGGGAGGAGGGCCTTGCCCTCTACGGCCGTTCCCTGGGAATGGCCTTCCAACTGGTGGACGACCAGCTCGACTACACTTCCGCCCAGAAGGATTTGGGCAAACCGGCCTTGAAGGACCTGGAAGAGGGGAAGATGACGCTCCCCATCATCTTCATGCTGCAGCGGGCCCGCCCGGCGGAGAAGGGCTTCGTCCGGCGGGTGATTCGCCGCCACGAGTTCAGCGATGCCAACAAGCAGGAGATCCTGGCGCTGGTCTGGAAGTACGGCGCGCTGGATGAATTGAGACTGCGGGCCCGAGACTATGCCCAGCAGGCCAGGGATGCGCTTGCGGTCTTTCCCGATTCCATCTACCGGGACGCCCTCCTCCAGATCCCCGACTTCGTCCTGAATCGAAACAACTGAGGAGGAGGGAACATTCTTCCCCCCCTCTTCGTCACCGGAGTTCCACCCGGCGGAAGAAGCACCGCGAGGTGCTCTGTACGGCTCAACTATTTCGGAGGCTATTTCGAATTGGCTCAGCTATTTCGGAACACGTTACGATTCGGCAAGTTGGATCCAAACCAGCCGTAGCATGATACTGCGAACTTTGCTGCGACCGTCAGAAGGACGGCGCGGGAATGTCCTCTTCGATGATGTTCGGGAGCGGTCTCGGCTGCGGCTTGGGTTTCTCGGACTCCCCTGAGTCTCCTTCCCCGGAATCGGCATCATCGGAGCCCCCGTCATCGAGGTCCGCCGTTTCCACTGTCGCAGGAACTGCCGCGGCCCGGCGGGCAGCGTAAAGCTCGGTCCCGAAGTTTCCCGGAGGCGTCTTGTCCACGGTGTTCTGCATGAAGTCGATCCAGATGGGAAGAGCCAACGTGCTGCCGTAGACCCTCTGACCCATCGACACCTTGGTGTCGTGCCCCACCCAGACGCCGGCGGTGAGGAGTTTGCTGAATCCCACGAACCAACTGTCGGTACAGTCGTTGGTGGTGCCGGTCTTTCCCGCCACCGGAATGGGCAGAGCCCTGGCTTTTCGGCCGGTTCCCGTGAGGACCGCGTTTCTCAGCAGGTCCACCATCGCGTCGGCGGTCTCCCGTTTGACGACCTCGTCCACGTCAGCCGCGTGGCGCTCCAGAAGAACGCCGTTGGAGTCCTCCACCCGGTCGATGAAATAGGGGTGAACCCGGACTCCGCCGTTGGGGAAGGCGCTGAAGGCGGACGTGATCTCCTCCAGGGTGACCTCGCCCGCTCCCAGGGCGGTGGGAAGATAGAGTGGGATCTCCCGTTCGATTCCGAATCGGTGCGCCACGTCGACGATTCTCTCGACCCCCAGGGCGTTGGCAAGGCGCAGGGTAGGGACGTTTCGGGACTCGGCCAGGGCCTGACGGATGGGGATGAGGCCCTTGTATTTCTCGTCCGCGTTCACCGGCCGGTAGGGGCGCCCAAGACCGTCCAGAAACTCCACCGGACTGTCAAGAACCGTGTTCTCGGGCGCGTAACCGCTTTCTACGGCGGCCACGTAGGTGAAGGGCTTGAAGACGGAACCGGGTTGCCTCTCAGCCTGCGTGGCGCGATTGAACTTGCTGTAGCGAAAGTCGAACCCCCCCACCATGGCGCGAATGGCGCCGGTCTCGCTCTCGATGGCCATGAGCGCCCCCTGGACTTCGGGAACCCGGTCCAGCGTGACTTCCACGGTCCGCTCCTCACGGTTGAGGCTCTCCAGTGTGAAGGCGCAGACGTCACCCGCCTTGAGAACCTGATCCACCCGCTCCTTTCCGGTCCAGTCCACGTGGCCGGGCCGTACCGCGGCCCGGTAGCTGCCGATTTTCACCTCTGCCGTACGCTCGTCCGATCGAAGAACGAGGCCGTGAACCATCTGGCCGGGAGAGAAGATCGTGTTCCAGTCGGGACGCCAGTACCCGTCCATCTCCTTCCCGGCCTCGAGGAGGTTCTCTTCGGCGCCGCGCCACCTCCGCCGCTTCTTGTCGAATGCCCTCAATCCGTCACGAAGCGCCCTTTCGGCCGCCTTCTGAAACTCGTAGTCCAGAGTCGTGTAGATTTTCAGACCCTTCCTGTGAATCTCCCCGCCGGGGTACCGTTTCTCCAGATATTGGCGCACCCACTCCACAAAGTAGGGGGCCGGCGTCTGTTGCCGGTCCCAGGTCTTCAGGTCCAAGGGCTTCTGCCTGCTGGTGCGCAACGTCTCCGCGTCGATGAATCCCTCATCGTAGGTCCGTTCCAGCACCCAGTTTCTCCGTTTCAAGGCCAGGTCGGGATGACCGATGGGGGAATATCTTGCGGGATTCGGAAACACGCCGGCCAGCAGGGCCGCCTCGTGCCACTCCAGTTGGTCCATGGTCTTCTGGAAGTAGAACTCGGAAGCGGCCGCCAGTCCGTATCTGCCGTGTCCCATGTACATCTGGTTGACGTAGCGGGTGAAGATCTGCTCCTTGGACAGGGTGCGCTCGATCTGGATGGCGAAGATCATGTCCTTGATCTTGCGCTCGATGGTCACCTCGGGATTCGTCAGCAGCAGTTTGCTGAGCTGCATGGTGATGGTGGAGGCGCCTTTTCGTTCTCCGTAAGCGACGTTCCGGAAGACCTGGTAGATGAGGCGGCCGAAGTCGATGCCGGCGTGCCGGAAGAAGTCCGAGTCTTCGGCCGCCAGGATCGTGTTCTTCACCGTGTCCGGAATCTTGTCGTAGGTGACGATCTGCCTCTTCTCCATGGCGAAGATGCCCAGAACCCGCCCGTCTGCCGCATAGACCTCGGAGATGACGTCAGGCTTGGACTGCTGCAGTTCCCAGACCTGGGGCAGCTCGAAACCCCAGGTGAGGACCAGGCCGGTGAGGGAACCGCCCACCGCCGCCGCGACGATCAGAACCGCGCACGTCGCCCAGACCAGGAATCGGCGCCGCCGGCGAGACGGCTTCTTGCGGGGAGAGGGTTTTCTTCGAGGGGGCACGGTTGCATTCTACACGACTTGCCCTGTCAGTAACGGAGCGGTCGATTCAGCCGGGAACTCGGCGCCATCGAGTTGACGCACCTCCCGATCCACAGTTTTCCAACAGCCGGCCAACAGCATTCCGACAGGTTTTCCACAATTGCCTCTTGCTCTGGCAACGGCCGCGGTTTCCTGAAAGGTCCGGCTACGCCGCCCGGCTGGCGACGGCCACGAGGGCGAGCATCCCGATGAGCACCACAAACCCGTACGCCAGCAGCAACATGAGTTGCTTTCCGATGGTCTTGAGCCGCCCTTCTCCGTAGACGCGCCGGAGGGACGGAAACAGCATGGCCGCGACCGCGAGAAACGCGAAGTTGGACACATTGGGACGGATTCCCAGCAGAGTTTCGGTGCCGATCCCCGCGGCCATCAACAGGAAACCCAAGGTGTGGTAGTGCAAGGCGAAAACCAGATGCGGCACGAAGAAACGTTCCCGTCGTCGATACAACAGCCGGAGCAGAGCGGCGAAGACCGGCACCAGGACGAAGACGGTCCAAGCCATTCGCCCGACCACGAACGCCTGCACCCGTTCCGGATCCTGGATCTCGCGCCCTTCGAACAACCGCAGCGCCTAGCCGATGATCCCATCTTCGGGCACTCTCCACACGAAGAGCCGGGCGATCATGATGTAGCGGGAATCGGGGTCCATCTCGCCCGCTCCCATGCCTCTCTCACCACGTCGGAGGTTTCCGTCCCCGCCTGGAAGACGAAGTCGGGAACCACGGTCGCCAGGAAGAGGAAGGTGACGAAGCTGGCGAACAGGTACAATCGCAGCGGCGCCACGAATTGGGCACGGCGGCCCTCCCAGTAGTGGACGGTCAGCGATCCGGGATGACGGAACAAAGCGATGAGCGATCGCCAGACGCGTGAATCGAAAGAGAACAGCTTGTCCAGCGCCTCACGGACGAACGCGCCGATCGGCGTGTGAAGGCTCCCGGTTTTCTGTCCGCACGACGCGCAGTACCGCGCGACCTGGGTGGAGTCGCAGTTGGGACAACGCACTTCCGGGGCGAGACTGTCCTCGTTCGTGTCGGTCATTGGGGCCGCACTCAGTCGTTCCGGTCGTGTATGGCCCGTTGGTCGCGGGTCGTCCCTACTTCGGCCTCAAATTCAACATCACAGACCCACAACGACACCGTAGGCTCTCCAGATCGCCCTTTTTGGGCGTGACGTAGAACCATGACTCGCACGATGAACACCGGAACACAGCAAGCAAGTTCTTGAATGCCTCGACTACTTTCCGAAACTCAGACGTCGTGAAATTCGCCCATTCATTGAAATGGATGGCCCTGTTGACAATCCATGCCTCACCGCCATATGCGGACAGCACCGTGGCCCTAGAGGTCTTCATGGCTTCGACTTGCACCTTGCCATTCTCATCGTTCCAAGAATTCGCAACCTTAGCGGCCTGTTTCAATAACTCACCGTGGCGCCCGACTACTGCCGGTAGTAGGTCACCCAGATCATAGGAGAAATCGCCACGGAAGGGTGGTCTTGCTCTAAGGTCGTGCGCCAGCTCGCCAGCTACGAACTCCATGTGGCGCCGCAACCGGCTGGCCGCAACACCCGTGTCACCCTTGGCAGCATCTGATTCGATGTCGTGCCAAATCCTCGCCGATTGTTCCACAATCGGCCCGGTTTGCACGCTCCAACTGTGAAAGGACACGCCTGCCTTCGACTCGACGAGCCCCTCGGTCTGCATCTGTTTTGCCCAGACCCTATCGTGCGTCGTGATGATGAATTGCGTTTCGGGGAAACGAGTCTTTAGTACCCGGCAAAATTCTCTTCGGTGCCCCCGATCAACAGACATGACTACGTCGTCGAGTAACGAGAATCGGAACCGATCGCCGAGCAGCCGCTTCATGAGTGCTAGATAGAGGCAGACCCCCATCCCGTCCTGGTGTCCCTCGCTATGGTAAGCACCCGGCGGATACATGCCTTTGTCGTAGAAGGCTACCTGCAGATCCAGGCTCCCTTCGGTAGGCGCCAGCTTCGCATTGAATCCGGCCTCGTCTTCCGAATTGATTTCCCGGTAATAGGCACCGAAGTCATCTCCGACCTTGTCGTACAGCGCAGTCAGATATTCATCCGCCACTTCCCAATACGCAATATATGTAGCCCTTCCGGCCTCAGCGGCAGCTTTCGCACGCTCTTCTTCACGCTGTGCACTCAGCCAAGCCGAAAAGCGATCCTGCGCGCGTGTCAAGAAGGTCTGGGCGGCGATCGACGCACTTTGGTCGGGCTTGTCCCGAATCGCTTGTCCGAGGATGTCAAGCTGTTCCTCCAATGACCCTGGGGCCATACTCCACCCTTCAACTAGACGGCCCCGTTGCTCGATGATCGACTCGACCCTATCCAGCTTCGCTGCAAAGGCTCTTAGATCCGATGACCACCCCTCAAGCTCCTTACCAAACCGGTCCAGACCGTTAGGCTTTCCCAGAGGTTGAACTGCATCTGCCAGCCTTGCGATGCATCGCGCCTGGTTGGCGATTTCGGCCCCGTTGTCCAAAATTCGTTTCTCGAGTGCATCCGCTTTGTCCGCCTTGGCGAGCTTTTCCCTAAGGTGTGTCTGCAACGTCTCCTCGTCTTCCCATTCGGTATCGCACAGTGGACATTGCGGCCCATCGATCAATCCCAGACCGTGCTCGACGAAGTTGCGATGCGTGATCGATTCAAGGAGCGCCGGGTCCCCGTCCAAAGTGGTGAGGTTGTGCACGATACTCTCTACTTCCTCCTTACTTACTGTGGGCAAGCCTTTGCGCGCCCTATCCAAAGCTTGCACGTCTCGAAGGGCGGCCCGTTTGTTGAAACCTGTGTCGCCGGGTTTTTCCAAGATGCCGGCGCTGAGGTCGGTGCCCTTTGCCAAGTCGCTGATCTCAATCAGACCTAGCGCCTGCCTGTGCGGCTTAATGGCTCCGAGAATGTTCTTGCGTGTCAAAACCGCCACATCGAGGTGACGGCCGAGCGCGGAGTCTGCATTTTTAACTGCGCTCTGCGCCTGTCGAGCCTCAATTGAGAGTTTGTTTGAAGCGGTCTTCAAAACACTACGGGTATGACCGATGGCTTCTAATTTCAGAAGCGCCTGAATTTCCTTAGACCGTTGCCCCGCTTCGACAATGATGAACTTTATAATCTCGCGTCGTGACAGTGTCAGCCCGGGGTGATCCGCCACCTCCTTGATAATGGACCTAATCTCGGGTTCGTCGGGTTTGAGATCCAATCTCCTGGCACTTTTCACGTTCCTCGTCAGAACAGCTGATCTCATGAGGTCGGGGATGAAGAATTGAAGTGATACTTCAGCAGAGGCGGGATCATCTCGATGGTCCACGTGGGGACCATGGTGAGTAACGCTCAGTCCCGCAGTACCCTTACCCGCTAGCCGTGATATTTCGCCCGTTAAAGCAAACTGAACGGCGTCCACGACGCCACTCTTCCCGGAGCCGTTTGGCCCGAAAATGACGAAGTTTCGCCTGTTGGGATGGATAGAGAGCTCGCGGATTCCCCTGAACGCCCGTATCGTTACCGACTCGATCTGAATCACGTCTCCCTCTCATCTGCTGCCTTCTTATGGATCGCCACGACATCGTCGGCCTTCAGTTTCTTTTGCGAAGCTAAGAGCGTCCGCAACTCTTTCACCGTTGGTTCATTTACAGCACCCGCCGTAGAGAGCTTGACGCAAAAACGCTCAAGAATCTCATCTAATACCTTGGCCATTCGCTGTCCCTCCGATTGACCTTATCCGTTGGTCCTCTTTTGACTATGACCTCGGATATAAAATGTGGGTCAAGGCGCACACTCAGTCGAGCCGGTCTCACTCTAATGCGAACCGGGTGGCGACGTACTTCTCGGCATCCTCATTTCCGAGCCGCACCGTGCCGGGGCCGCTCCGGACGTAGAGATCACCTTCCTGGGCTGTCTCAAGGCCCTTCCACCGCAGGTATACCGGCTCGGGACTTCGCCGGCAGCTCACGAGGCAGACAGTCTTTCCTTCCACGATCTGTGTCCTGGGATCGATGCAGGTGCCGGCCCGGTCGCCGAGGCCGTTTCGCACCACCTGGGCCAGATGCAGCATGAACCTGTCGTCGGTCTCCAGCCGGTCGTGGGCGATTCCCAGCACGTTGCCTTCGTCGTCCACGCCGATCAGGAGGTCTCCTCCCTCGGTATTGAGGAAGGCGGCGATGGTCTTGAGCGCCGCGTGAGTGATGTGTTTGACGTCCTTGCGATCCTCCTTCAGGTTCCAGCGCAGGCTCGACTTGAACTCCAGCGTCTTCGACTCCTGCTGCTTGAGGAGTTCCTCCGCTCGCCGGTGCCGCTTGATGTAGTCGTCGAAGAGCAAGTTCTTGAGCGCCTGGCCGAAGTCGGGGTCATCGGTGATCCGCCTGTAGAGTTCGAAGTTGGTATCGACGATCTCCTGGATCTTGTCGTCGACCTTGGGATCGAAGGTCAGCCGCACGTTCTCGCGGGTGTTCACCCGGGCACTGGCGTCGAGGCCGGCGTCCCGGTCGAGGGCGGACCGGATCTGTTCCAGCGTGACTCGATGTTCGCTGCCCAGGTTTAGGCCGAAGCGCTCGTTCAGGGCCTCGATGATCCGCGAGAGGGTCTCCAACTCCCCCGCTCCGGGACCGCGTCGAGTCTTGGTCTCCACAGGATCCAGCGGCCGAACCTGCCGATCGAGGGGGATCCGGCCGCGGCTCGTCCGCTGAATCCGGAAGGACTCCATGTCGATGGCCTCCCGGATCTCGAGAGGCAGGGCTTCCCGGGCGATCGACAGCAGCTTCCGGAGGTGCCGGGCGAAGACGTAGAGCTTCTCCAGGTCGGTGTCGGCGAACGTCAGCACCTGGGAGAGGAAGGCGTAGAGACGAATGTAGTCGGTGAGCTGGCCGCGGAATTCGCGTCCCTCGTCCGGCACCAGTTCGGTGAAGCGTTGCCGCGCCGGTTCCAGCGCCGCGTAGAGCTTGTCCTGACCCGCTTTCGGATCGAAAAACGCCCGAGCGAAGGTTTCGACGTCGGCTTCGGCGAACACACCGAAGTCGTGCAGTCGGCCCTGGACCTCGTAGAGGAGGTTGGGGTCGGTCTCCTCTGAGAGGAGGGTGGTCTCGTAGTACGGCTCGAAGGCCTTCTTGATCTCGTCGGCTTCGTTGGAGAAGTCGAGCACCATGGTGCCCGGTTTGCCGGCGTGGGTGCGGTTCAGGCGGGACAGCGTCTGGACCGCGTTCACGCCGCCCAGCTTCTTGTCCACGTACATGGTGTGGAGCAGCGGCTGGTCGAATCCGGTCTGGAACTTGTTGGCGACCACCAGGAAGCGGTACTCGGGCTTCTCGAACTCGGCGGCCGTCTGCCGCTCGCCGATCACGCGTTCCTGTCCGGCCGAGTTCATGCCCGACTCGGTGTAGGATTTGCTCCGGTCCTTCACGGTTCCGGAAAAGGCGACAAGAGCCTTCCACGGATGGCCCTTGTCCTTCAAATAGCGGTCCAGGGCAACCCGGGTGCGCACCGCGTGCAGGCGCGAGCGGGTCACGATCATGGCTTTGGCTCGCCCGCCGATCTCACCTGCCACCTGCGCGGCGAAATGCTCCACACAGATGGCGATCTTCTCCCGGATGGCGTGGGGGTGCAGCTCGACGAAGGTCTTGAGCAGGTGCTCGGCCTTCCGCTTGTCGTAGCGCGGATCGTCCTCGATCTTCTTCAGCAGGCGCCAGTAGGCCTTGTAGGTGGTGTAGTTGGCGAGCACGTCCAGAATGAACCCCTCCTCGATGGCCTGGCGCATGCTGTAGAGGTGGAACGGCCGGAACTTCCCGTCCGGCTGCTTCCGGCCGAAGAGTTCGAGGGTCTTGGGCTTGGGAGTCGCGGTGAAGGCGAACGTCGAGAGGTTCGGCAACCGCCCCCGGAGGCGGATCTCTTCCAGAACGCGTTCTTCGAGTTCCTCTTCGGGGGTCTCGGCGCCCGCCTCCGCCTGCTCGGCCGCCTCCAGGCTTCCTGCGGCGAGAACCGCCTTGAGGCTCCGGGAGCTCTCTCCCGACTGCGACGAGTGCGCTTCGTCCACGATCACGGCGAAGCGCTTGCCGGGAAGCTGGCCGATCTCGTCGGCGATGACCGAAAACTTTTGCAGCGTGGTGACGATGATGGTGCGGCCCGCCTCCAGGGCCTCGCGGAGCTGGCGCGAGGTCTGGTCGATGTTCTCCACCACGCCCAGGGTCTGCTCGAACTGCCGGATGGTCCGCTGGAGCTGCCGGTCGAGCACCCGCCGGTCGGTTACCACCACCACCGAGTCGAAGACGCGCCGGTCGTCGTGGTCGTGCAGCATCGAGAGCTGGTGGGCCAGCCAGGCGATGGTGAAGCTCTTGCCGCTGCCGGCCGAATGCTGGATCAGGTAGCGTTCGCCGGCGCCGTGGTTTCGCGCGTGGCGCACCAGCCGGCGCACGCAGTCGAGTTGCTGGTAGCGCGGGAAGATCAGAAAACGCTTTCCCGTCCTGCGGCCGCGATCGTCTTCCATCTCGACCTCGTGGATGAACTGGCGGACGAGGTCGAGGACGCTGTCGCGGGCCCAGATCCGCTCCCACAGGTAGGCCGTGGGAAAGCCGGTACTGGTGGGAGGGACCGGCGGGTTTCCCGCGCCGCCGAAGCGCCCCTGGTTGAAGGGGAGGAACCGGGTCCGGGGCCCGGCGAGCTGGGTGGACACGTACACATGTTCCGGGTCCACGGCGAAGTGGGCGAGGCAGCGTCCGTAGGCGAAAAGGGGCTCACGCGGATCCCGGTCGTGCTTGTACTGCCGGATGGCATCCTCCACGTCCTGCCCGTTGAGCGGGTTCTTGAGCTCGGCCGTGAAGATGGGGATGCCGTTTAGGAAGAGCGCGAGGTCGACGCTCTGCTCGTTTCTCTCGCTGAAGCGGAGCTGGCGGACGACCGCGAAGATGTTGGCCCCATGCAGACGCTGCAATTCTTCATTGAGCCCGCTCGCCGGGCGGAAGTACGCAAGCCGGAATTTGCAACCCGAGTCCTTGACACCGTTCCGCAGCACATCGAGCGTCCCTCGCCGGGCGATCTCACGCGAGAGCCGGCTCAGAAAGCGAGGCTTCACGTCAGCCCCGTGGTGTTGTTTGAGCTTCGCCCATTCCTTGGGCTGAGTGGCCAGAAGGAAATCGAGGGCATCGGCCGGGATCAGGCAAAGCCTGCGGTCATAGTCTTCCGGCCGACGCTTGTGGTAGCTGCCTCGTGCCGCCTCAGCACCGTACACCGCTGGCGGCTCCCGCACCGCTGTCGCGTCCCCTGGACACGCGTCGGGCCCGTGCCGTAGCAGAGCGCACTCGATTGTCCTTTCGAAAGCTCGCTCAGAAACCTCCGGGCTCACGCCGCCTCCTTCCGGACATCGATCTTGCCTGTGACCGCTGCGGAGATCAGGGTCGTGCGGAATTCCTTAAGGTAGTCGATGGCTGCGTGAACCGTAGCGATGAGGGCGTCGATCCTGCCTGTCTCGCCGTCCAGGAAAGTGCCGATGGCGCGCTGCTCTCCCAAAGGAGGGAACGGGAGCCGTGCCGACCGGAGGAACTCACAGGTCAGTGCCGCACGAGTGCTTCCCGATCCACTGCTCTCATCCCGCAGCCACTCGTAGCGCGCCTCGAAGAGCCGCACGAGAAAACCCGCGTTGACCTCCGGGTCGCACGGCGTCACGTACGCCAAGTGCTGACTGATCGTTGAGTCTATGCTCAGCAAAGCAGCCCGTCCCCGCGTTTGGCCTTCGCCAGTTATCGCAATTAGAACACTGCCCGCCGGGACATGTGGAAGGTGACACTCACGGAGCGCAAGATCCGTCACGAACTCATCCGCCATGGCGATTACGCCCTCATTGATCTTTGCGCTCGTTAGCCACGGATGCGACCCGTCTTCCCAATACCGCGCTTCGTTTCGTTTTGGCGTCGACCCGTTGCCAATGTTTGTCACATAGCCAAGCTTTTTCACCTCCCAGTGTGCCGGGGTTGTACCTAGCCATCGAGCACGGGAGTTTTCCATGGGGATTTTCGGATCGAGACCCTGGGTGACGGCACGCGTGATTAGGGCGGTGCGTTTCTCCTGAAGTAGCTCGATCAGCCGTTCCTTCCCCGCCACCAGTGCATCGATTTTCGCTGTCTCGAGGTCGAGGAAGTCAGCGATAGCTTGTTGTTCCTCGATCGGTGCGATCGGAAATAGACCGCTGCGAATTGCATCTCTACCCAAGCCGAACCGGGTTATGCCGTTTGCCGCAAGACGGAACTGGTCCCGGATTCCAGTCGCCGAGAACTGGCGGGCAAGAAACCGGCCATCAAGATCTGCCTGCGGCTTGATATGTGCCAGGTGGTATCCACACAGGACACCAGCTCGTTCTTCGGCCACGACAGCGGGGACCGCAATGTCATTCCAGGACTCCGAGTCCTTGGTGATCAGAACATCGCCTAACCGAAGGCGAAATCGCCGTACCTGTTCGGGTGTGGCGGTTGCGTCCATGAATTTGAGCCTGGCGGTGATGAAGTCATTGTAGTAGACGTCGACGTAGTTGCAGAGTTTCACAGGCGCCTGGCCTACTACGGTTTTCTTGTCGACATTGCTCAGGTGCACGGAAGCAATGGTCTTTAGCCGTTTCACCTTCCAGTGTGCCGGAATTTTCTCCAGCCACTCGACGCCAGAATCCCTGTACTCGGGGTATGGCCGGAAGCGGTGTGGTTGGAATTCTTGGTTCTGATCGGTCAGTTGCATCACGGATTTTCGTCTCCCGTCCGTGCCCGAATCCTAGGCCGCCACGGTCCACCAGCGGGCCAGGCCTGGGTAAACGGACTCTCCGCGAGCAGGCTGTCGCAGACCGGTCCCAGGAAACGGCGCAGCTCCTCGCCGACATCCACAAGACGATCCGGCCCATCGATGTCGGTGCCGATCTGCCGCCGCATCTCGCGCCAGCGCTGCCCGCGCGCGGGGGCCTCGTGGTCGCTGTAGTAGCCGGCCTGCAGCGCCGTCGGCCGTCCACCCATGAACGGAGTCCCGCGGTGGCGGAACGTCTCCGCAATGGCGGTTCGCAGAATGTCGCCGTCGAACGTGAAGCGGCGCGCGAGACAGGCGATGTCCCAGAGGTCCTTCACGCGCGAGTTCCTGTCACCCAGACTGGCCATCGCGTGGAACTTCTCGGCAACCAGCGTCTCGCGCGGGTATGTCCAGAGTCGGGGAGCGGGCAGGCCCAGCAGTGTGGGGTAATTCTCTGCCGTGCGGCCCAGGGTGACGACATCGCCGAAGCCGATGTCGACCGGGACCACGAGCCGGATCCGCCCAAGGTTGCCCCGGACCCGCGCCCGGCAGCCACCGTCCGACTGTTCGATGCGGATGCTCCTGATTGAGATCATGGCGGGGTCGAAGACGACGCCGTCCTCTCGACAGGAAATGCGGCAGACGGCCCGCAGGGCGGTGCGAATGGCGGCCTCATCCCGGGCGCCGCGGGCCAGGAAGTCGATATCCCGCGTGGGGCGCAATTCCTGTCCGGTCCACACGCGGAAAAGCGCGGCTCCCTTCAGGGTGAAGCGGTCCACCTCGTCCGAGGCGGAGAGGCGATAGAGGAAGCGCTCGACCGCGTAGCGTTGGAGCACGCGCTCGAAATCGGTCCCTTGCCGGCGGGCGAGGTTCAGCAAGCGCTGGCGGATGGATGCGGGTATGTTCCGGATCGCCTTTCTAGGAGTCATGCTGTCAGCACATCGAGTGCCGGACCGACGAGTGACTTTGCGCGGCACACCTCGGCGGCCCGCCAGACTTGGTCGACGCTCGCCTTGCGGTCGCGCAGGGCGTCGCGTAGCGCCTCGATCGCGACGTCCTTGCCGACCAGCCGCCGGAAGCGGAAGCAGTCCACCACGGTGCGGGCCGGGCTCGTGATACGGACGGGGACCCCTTCGAAGGTCGTGTTCACGACGCCGTAGCGCAGCCTGACCCCGGAGAATCGCACCACCCGGACCGGCAGCCCGGAAAGGCGGGGCGCGCGGGCCTTGTGCGGAATGGCGATCCAGACCTCGTGTGGGAGCTGCGTGCCGATCTCGTACACGCTCAGGGCCGTCAGCAGGCAGACGATGGCGCTCGGGACCCGGGCACAAACGGCCGCTCGGGTGTAGTGCTCCGTCGGTTCCACATGGGCGAGGCGATAGAGCCCGCGCGCCACTCGTTCGATCGAACCGTCATCCACCAGGCGCCGGAGCGCACGTGAGTGGACGCCCAGAGCGGCCGCGTCGCGCGAACGGAAGAATGTCTTGGAGCCGAGCCGCTGCAGGCCGGAGTCGCTTGTCGGGGAATATCGTACTGAAATGTCGGCAGATATGTTCAGTTGTTTTCCTTTCGATTCATACATGCCATGAATATTAACCGGTGTGAGCCGTCTAAATCAAATTGTCGGCAACCAATATTATTTGCCGCCATTATCAGTCATTGGCCGGTTGTCTCGGAAAACAGGGCCACAATTTCCGTCTCCAGGATGTTCGCCTCGGTCTCCTCTCCGTTCTCGCGACTCCGAGTGAGTCGCCGGTCGCGGACCGACGGCGCGACGTTCTGGAGTGAAGGCTCCAATGCCGGCTGCTTCGAGCGCGGCCGCAGTGAGTTCAGCCATGAACGAACCGTAACGAATGTCGGCACATAAAAATAAGTGCCGTCGATTAGTTCTTGCTTCGATCAGGCCGTCAAAGCTCTCATCCCGACATCCCCTTCAGCGAGTCGCCGGCAAGCGGCGGAAGCCGGTACCGCTTGAGGAGCCGTTGGCGGTACTCCGGAATTCCGAGACCGAGCAACACCCTGGCATGTTCGGGGAACGCGGACAGTGCTTGGACGGCCTGCTCAATCCGTTCGAGAACAGGTTCCGTTCTCCCTGGCGCACCTTGACGGGAGAAGTCGTCGCCGATCTCTTCCAAGTCGTCTGCGGCGTCGTCGGTCAACTGCGCCACGAACGGCATCAATCGGCCTGTTGCCGTTCGCGGAGCCGCGCAATGACCCGCGCGGCTGGCTGCACCTGACCACCTTCAATCTGACGGTTGCCAAGCGCAAGCATCTTGAGCGTGGCGACGCTCTCCTGCACCCGCTCGTAGCTGTCGATGTCTTGCACGACCGCCGTGGCTACACCGTTCTGGGTGACGATGAGAGGGCCCGGCTGGTCCTTGAGCGTGCGGATCACCTCGGATGCGTGGGCTTTCAGGTAACTGATCGGCTTGATCCAGTGTGACAGGGACATGGTCTACCTCGCGTCGACGACCATACTGCAGTCCATGAACCGGTCTGGTGGTAATGCACCCTGCATCGGCACAACGCACGCGGGAGATCCGTGGCGGTCGAAGATCTGCGTGGTCAGTCCGGCTCGAACCGCTTGGCTGGGATCTTGCATGCCCGAGACGTTCGCGCCCGGAGATCAACCCGCCGTCATGGCCTAAAGTTTGACGACGGTCTCCTTCTCAGCCTGTTTGCCGTCCAGGGCAGGCGGAGGATCAAGAGGTGGCGAGCGGGTCGACGCGCATGACGGTGTCGATCCGATCGAAGTGCCGGTCTGCCGACAGCAGCCGCTCAACGCCGTAGGTTTCCATCGTCGCGACGTGCAGGGCGTCCCGTGCCGGCAACCCGGGATGCCGCACCAGCAGTTCGAGCGCACGGGCGGTTTGGCGTTCCGTCACCGGCAGGATCTCTTCGCAGATGTCGGTCACTGCGTCGTACACGGTTCGGGCGTCTTCGGGCCGCCTTCGGGCAGCATGGTAGTGAAGGACCTCCTGCAATACTTCGGTGCTGGTGATCAACGAGGCTCCCTGCTCAGTCGCGGCCAGCAGAGCCCGCCGGCAGGCCTCTCGGTATGGGGCCTCACGGCCCGCTAGGTACATGAACACGTTGGCGTCCACGAACAACGAGTCACGCACGCTCGTCAACTGTCCTCGTGACTCCCCGGATCTTCAGTGGTGTGTAAACAGTCGGTAGCCAGGCCGACCTTCAGCCGACTGTACCGGCGCTCCCATTCCGGCACCGATTCCGGCGCTGGGACCGTCGCCGCCGCGTAAAGCCTGTCGATGGCCTCCAGCCGGCGTTGCCGTGCCTCCGGCAGAACGCAGTACTGCTCGACGGCCTCCCGGACGACTGCGGCCAGCTTCTTCCCGTCGCGTCGTGCAATCCGCGACACCGAAGCGTACGCTCTGGCATTGAGCGTCACTTGGATTCGTCGCGCATCTCCCATGGCCCGTGATTCTACAGCCACACACGGTGTGCGTCAAGAAGATAACGTCGATTGTGTTGTGTCACTAGAAATGTGTCAGATTCTGTGTATCGCGCTCTGGAGACTGACGGGGAGCGGCAACAGTCTACTCTTGGTCTGCCGTGTCCGCACTCGCCGCAGACGGGCCGGGGTCAACCGCGCATCTCTTCCAGCATCGCCACGATCTCCTTCTCCACTTGCTGGATGTCGGCTTCGATCTCCTCCAGCGGCCGGGGCGGGCGGTACTCGTAAAAGTACCGGTTGAAGTTGATCTCATAGCCCACGAGACCGACCTTTCCGTCCTGAGGGTCCCGGCGTTTCGAATCGATCCAGGCATCGGAAACGTGGAGCTTCACCTCGCGCTCGAAGAACGATTCGACATCCTCTGCGAGAGGCACCTTCTCCGTGTCGCGGAGCTGCGGATCGGGTTCGGGGCGGCCTTTCCGGTCCCGGCAAATCTCGGCTTCGGTGTTCCGCTCGGACAGGGCGTTGAGCACGGCCTTCTTGATGGGCGCGGTGAGTTTCAGCCCTGCCGTTTGCATTGCCCGGGAGAACTCGGATTCGAAGGCCGCCCGATCCAGGAAGAGCCGGTTGGGCAGAGTCTGGAGGAGGGCTCGGATCTCGGCCTGCTTCTCTCGTCCCGCCGTTTCGTCCTTGGACTTGGCCGGGCCTCTCTTGCGTGACTTGGCCAGGTTGACGAAGGCGCGCTGGTCTTCGAGCCGCGCGATCCGCTCGGGGCTGGCCTGGAAATCGAGCCGGAGCGGCCGTTCCACCGTGATCTTGCGGAAACCGAAATGAGTGGTCGGGTAGATGCGGCTGACGACCACCTCCCGTTCCTCGCCGTTCTGGACTACCTGGCGGGCCGCGCCGTCCTCGAAGTCCTCCAGCAGCCGCAGGATGTCCTCCTTGCGTTCGAACGGGACCTCGCGGCGCTTGGCGCCGAGGCTCTTTCGGAGCAGGACCCAGAACGACGTGGCGTTGATGAGCTGGACCTTGCCGCGCCGCTCGGGACGCTTCCGGTTCGTGAGCACCCAGACATAGGTGGCGATCCCGGTGTTGTAGAAGAGTTGCTCGGGCAGCGCGATGAGCGCCTCGAGCAGGTCGTTCTCCAGGATCCAGCGACGGATCTCGCTCTCGCCGCTGCCGGCATCGCCCGTGAAGAGGGGGGAGCCGTTCATGATGATGGCCACCCGCGAGCCGCCCTGGGCCGGTTCCTTGGAGTGCGCGAGCATGTGCAGCAGGAACAGGAGCTGGCCGTCGCTGATCCGGGGCAGGCCCGGTGCGAAACGGCCGGCGGCGCCCCGGTCGTGCTCGGCCCGCACCGCGTCCCGGTCGCGCTTCCAGTCCTTGCCGTAGGGCGGATTGGCGATCATGTAGTCGAAGCCGGTTCCGGCGTGCCGGTCGTTCGAGAGCGTGCTCCCGAAGAGGACGCCTTCCGCGTCGCGTTCGTCTTCCGACTTCATGAAGAGGTCCGACTTGCAGATAGCGAATGTTTCCGGATTCACCTCCTGCCCGAACAGGTGTACGTCCGCGTTCGGGTTCAGAGCACCGCCTCGCCGCTCACCCTCGCGTCTCTCTCCGGCGGTGATGTGCTCCTTGGCAATGGTGAGCATGCCCCCCGAGCCACAGCACGGGTCATAGACGCTCAGCACCACACCCTTCGTGCGCAGCCGCTGCTCGTCGCCGGCCAGCAACAGGTCGACCATGAGATGGACCACGTCGCGGGGGGTGAAGTGCTCGCCCGGGTTCTCGTTCAGCGCCTCGTTGAACTTCCGGATGAGCTCCTCGAAGATCGTGCCCATGGTGAAGTTGTCGATGGTGTCCGGATGGAGATTCACCTTTTTGGGGTCGCCGAAGCGCTGCATGACCAGGAAGAGCAGGCCCGCCTCGTCCAGCTTGGAGATGGTGTTGTCGAAGTCGAACTTCTCTAGCACCTCGCGCATGTTGGGACTGAACCCGGCGATGTAGTTGCGCAGATTCTGGGCGATGTGGGGCGCGTCGGCGAGCAGCTTCGCGAAGTCGTAGCGGGAGGTATTGTAAAAGGCGAATCCGGAGGCGCGTTGAAGCAGCCGGTCCGGGTTTTCGATCTTGCCCGCGTATCTGGCCTGAATCTTCAGCACCTTCGATTTGGTCGGGGTCAGCACGCAGTCGAGCCGGCGGAGCACGGTGAGCGGAAGGATCACGTCCTGGTACTTGCCGCGCTTGAAGGTGTCGCGGATCAGGTCCGCCACGCCCCAGATGAAGCTGGTGATCTCGCTGTGGTTCATGTCGGTCGAACTGAATGTAGCAGATTGACGGACTTGGATATCGACCGTTGACCGGGGACTCTGCCCGACCCCTATCCCGGAAGTTCCAAGGCCGATACCCAAAGCCAGTTTCCGTCACACCTTGTC
The DNA here is from genome assembly GCA_965116695.1 of Acidobacteriota bacterium. Taxonomy (GTDB): domain Bacteria; phylum Acidobacteriota; class UBA6911; order RPQK01; family JAJDTT01; genus JAJDTT01. The sequence continues at coordinate 2,123,122 of OZ220706.1, read as the reverse complement.
AACACCGGCTGGGATTCGTATGTTCGGCGTCGGGTATTCCGGCAATAGCATCCGGGCGAATGTCGAAGATGAGATGGAGGATCCCATGAATTGGAGAAACATTGCCGCGGCAGGCGTGCTGGCGATGGGGGCCATGGCCTGCACAGCCCCTGACGAATCAGGTTCGGCCAGTGAGGTTGCGGACAAGGCGGAGCAGCCCCGCCACGTCAAGGTCTACTTTGAAAAAGGAATGTTCGGCGGCTGGCCGGCCAACCACGGGATCTGGATCTGGGGTGAGGAGATCCTCGTCGGATTCGGCATGGGCCATTACAAGGATCACGGTCTGCGGCACCACATCGACCGCGAGAAACCCGAGATTCCCATGCTGGCCAGGAGCCTGGACGGCGGAGAGACCTGGGCGTTGGAGGATCCGACAGGCAACGGCTACCTGATCACCGAGGGAGGTTATCTGCACGGGGTCACGCGGCCGGGTTTGACGATTCCTGCACTTCGGGAAAGTGAAGGGGGCATCGACTTCACCCACCCCGATTTGGCGCTGACGGTCCGGACCAACAGCATTCACGCCGGGATCGGGCGGGTGTTCCACTCCTACGACCGGGGGCGTACCTGGGACGGCCCGTTCCGGCTGCCCAGCTTCGACACGCCCGGAATCGCACCGCGCACCGACTACATCGTCGATGATAAGGACACGTGCACGCTGTTCATCACGGCGGCGAAGCCGAACGGCCTGGAGGGCCGCCCCCTCTGTGTCCGCACCACAGACGGCGGAAAGACCTGGATGTTCCTCTCCTGGATCGCCCCGGAGCAGGGGGAGGGATTTTCCATCATGCCCGCCTCCGTGCGGCTCAGCGACACGGACATCCTGGTGACGGTCCGCGATCACGAAGGGCCCAAACGCTGGATCGCCACCTACCTGTCCACCGACAACGGCTCGTCGTGGGAATACCTCAATGACGCAGTACCCGACGCGGGTGTCGGAAACCCGCCGGCCATGATCCAGTTGCGGGACGGACGCATCTGCCTGCTCTACGGCTACCGTGCCGAGCCCTACAGCATTCGCGCCGTGCTCAGCAGCGACGGCGGCCGGACCTGGGGCGACCACATCACGCTCCGGGACGACGGCGCCAGCCGCGACATCGGCTACGTCCGGGCGGTGCAGAGACCGGATGGCAAGGTGGTCGCGGTCTACTACTTCACCGACGAGGCCTCCGGCCCCGAGCGCTATATCGGAGCCACCATCTGGAGCCCCCCGCCGGAATAGCCTACAGTTGTCGGCAACGGCGGACTAAAGGGGGTACCGTTGACGGCAGAATCGGGTCCGCGGATCAGGTCCATCGCGACGGCGGTGCCGTCCCACCGGATCACCCAGGACGAGGTCAGGGATTTCGGCGCCCGGTTCTTTGCCGACAGCATCAGGGGTCTGGATCGCCTGCTGGGTGTCTACGACAGCGCGGCGATCGGAGAGGGGTATTGCTGCCTGCCCCGAAGCTGGTACGAAGAGGCCGGACGCGGCTTCGGGGAGAAGAACCGTCTCTACCTCGAAAATGCGGTGGCGCTGCTGAAGGAAGCGGCGGTCGAGTGCCTGGCCGCCGGCAACACCGACCCGGCGGACGTCGACCTGATCGTCACCGTCTCGACGACCGGCATCGCGACGCCCAGCCTGGATGCCAGGCTCATGAACGAGCTGCCGTTTCGCCGCGACGTGCAAAGACTGCCGATCTTCGGTCTGGGATGCGCGGGAGGGGTTCTGGGGCTGGCCCGCGCCGCCGCATGCGCGCGTGCTTCTCCCGGTTGCCGGGTTCTGTTCCTGGTCGTGGAACTCTGCACGCTCACCTTCCTGGGACGTGATCGATCCGCGCGGAACCTGGTCGCCACGGCGCTGTTCCGTGACGGTGCGGCGGCGGTACTGCTGACGGACGACGGACCGGGACCGGCGATCGCTTCCTGGGGCGAGTACACGTGGCCCGATTCGCTCGACATCATGGGGTGGGACGTGGCCGATGACGGGTTGGGAGTCGTGTTTTCCCGCAGCATTCCCGACCTCGTGCGCTCGAACATGCGGCAGGCAACGGAGGATTTTCTCACCTCGCAGGATCTGCGCCTTCGGGATATCGACAGCTTCGTCTGCCACCCCGGCGGCGCCAAGGTGCTCGACGCCCTCGAAGAGGCGTTCGAACTTCCGGCCGGCGGTCTGGAGCAGTCCCGGTCGGTCTTGCGCGACTACGGCAACATGTCGGCCGCCACCGTGCTGTTCGTGCTCCAACGCATCCTCAGGGACCGTCGGGCCAAGCGTCACTTGTTGACCAGCCTGGGCCCGGGATTCTCGGCCGGGTTCCTGCTGCTTCAGTCGACATGATGCCGATCTCGTTTCCAACAAGCCCCCTCTACCTGATCGTCGGCTTTCTTGTTCTACAGCGTCTCGTGGAACTGGCCATCGCGCAGCGCAACCATCGGGCATTGGCGGCCGAGGGGGCGATCGAGTTCGGCCGGCGGCACTATCCCGCGCTTGTGGCCCTGCACGCCGGCTGGCTGCTGGCACTGCTTGCCACCATCGATCCGAAGGCGCCGGTTTCGATCCCTCTGCTCGCCGTATTCGTGCTGCTGGAATGCGGACGGGTATGGGTGGTCGCGACCCTGGGTTCGAGATGGACGACCCGCATCATGGTCGTCCCCGGCGGCAAGCGGATCCGGAGCGGGCCGTACCGCTACGTCAACCACCCGAACTACCTGATCGTTTGCGGAGAGATCGCCGTGGTGCCGCTGATGTTCGGCGCGTGGGTACTGGCGTTGATCGCATCCGTGCTGAACCTGCTGGCGCTCCGCACGCGGGTCCGGGTCGAAAACAAGGCCCTTGCGGAGGTCTACGGCGCAGGCTCCTAGTCCGAGGTTGCAGATTGGCGGCAGGCCCACGTCAGCGAATGTATGGCGAAAACGATATTATTCGGTTACCAGTACGTTCTCCTATCGACTTTCCTCCGTCCCATACGGAGGTCGGCGCGCCCTCAATTCTGAAGGAATGGACGGAGGTAAAGCCGTGCAACCGAAAATGACCAAACGCCAATTCTTACAATCCATCGGCGCCGTTTCCGGCGTTGCCGCCATGTATCGGAGTATGAATGCGCTGGGTATGGCGAGTCCCGTTACAGCCGGTACGACCCAGTTCCAGTTGACTCCGGCGATTGGACAAGGGACGAGGGTCGTCATTTTGGGGGCCGGCGTCTCCGGTCTCGTCGCCGCCTACGAATTGTCGAAGGCGGGTTACGACTGCATCGTGCTGGAGGCGACCGGCCGAGCCGGCGGGCGCAACCTCACGGCTCGGAGCGGAGACGTGATCCAGGAGGAGGACAGCCGGCAATGGGTGGACTTCGACGCCGAGGACCATCTCTACGTGAACCTCGGTCCGGCCCGGCTGCCCTACCATCACACCACCATTCTCGGATACTGCCGGGAATTCGGGGTCGACCTGGAGGTCTTCACCAACGACAACCGCGCCGCTTTCTTCCACAACCAGGATCGTTTCGACGGGCCGGTCGCGGCCCGGCAGGTGATGACGGATACCCGCGGCTATATTGCCGAACTCCTGGCCAAGGCGGTGAACCGCAACGCCCTGGACAGTGAGCTGACCGGCGAGGACAAAGAACTGATCCTCAACCTGCTCCGCAGCTACGGCGATCTGGACCCGGATGATCTCTACGTAGGCTCGAGCCGTGCCGGTTACCAGGCACCTCACCTCCATGCCGGCCTGGTGCCGGGGGCGGTGAACGACCCCCTCGATCTGAGTCAACTGCTCCGGTCGGACTTCTGGCAGTACAAGCTCCATTTCAGCCAATTTCTCGATCAGAACCCCACCCTGTTGCAGCCGGTCGGGGGAATGGACGCCATTGTGGCTGCGTTCGAGGAGCGGGTGGAGCCTCTCATCGTCTATCGGAGCGTCGTCGAGCAGATTCGGAAAACGACTGACGGCGTTCGTATCGTGTTCCGGATCCCGCGCGGCAGTCGGAATACGGCGGACGGGGTTACCCCGCTGTACGGGTCTTACAACGGCAGTATACGGGCCGTGAATGCGGACTTTGCAATCTGCACCATTCCGGCTCCGGTCCTGAGGGACATCCCCAACGATTTCTCGCGGAGGACGCAAAGGGCGATCGAGTCCATATCGTTCACCAATGCGGTCAAGATCGGATTCCAGGCCCAGCGGCGTTTCTGGGAGGAGGACCACGCCATTTATGGCGGTATTTCGTGGACCGACCAGGACATTACGCAGATCTGGTATCCGCCCTACGGCTATCATCGTGAAAAGGGGATCGTCCTCGGGGCCTATATCTGGGATCCCGAGCCTGGGGTGCGCTACTCGGATATGACGCCGCCCGAACGCTTGCACGCTGCCATCGCCGAGGGCGATTTCATCCACCCTGGCTATGGCGATGAAATGGAGTCGGGCGTAAGCCGCGCCTGGTCCAAGGTCCCGTTCCAGCGGGGGGGTTGGCCGGAGAGCTACATTCCGCCGGCGCGGCTCAGAAGCCCCGATGAAAGGATCTATTTCGCCGGCGATCAATTGAGCGCCTTGCCCGGTTGGCAGGAAGGGGCCGCCCTGGCGGCCCAGGCCGCAGTGGCCGCGATCCACGAACGGGTCAGGATGGGTGGATAAGCGGGGCAGACGGCTCCGGCGCAATCACTGCGCGTGCCGTCTTCCCGGGTCTACTCGTCGTGAATGGTGGTCAACTCCACGATCTCGTAGTTCTTGGTCCCGCCGGGGGTCCGGATCTGCACTTCGTCCCCCTCTTCCCGGTTCATCAGGCTGCGGCCGATGGGAGAGGTTGTGGAGATCAAACCGGCCTTGACGTCCGACTCCTCGCTGGTGACCAGCCGGTAGGTCACCTCGGCCTCCGAGTCCAGGTCGAACAGGACGACGGTGGAGCCGTAAGAGACGCGGTCGGAGGGGATCTTGGTCAAATTGATGAGTGAAAGATTGGCCAGTCTCTGTTGAAGATGGGACAGTTGGGCTTGAACGTAGGATTGTCGCTCCTTGGCGGTCTGGTACTCGGCGTTCTCCCGGAGATCGCCCAGTTGCAACGCTTTCTTGAGCGCCGCGGGAAGCTCCTCCCGCAACTCCCGCTCCAGCTTCCGGACTTCGGCTTCCAGCTTGGCCTTGGCCTGCTTCATAATCCCGCCGCCTCCCCGGCTATCGAAAGAACCTGCGCCGGATAGATCCCCAGGTAGAGGGTGCCGGCGGCCATTACTATTATCACGATCCGCGCCGCCAAAGGTATGGGGACGGGTTCCGGCGGCGTGGCCGCCTCCTTCATGAACATCAGGACGATGATCTGCAGGTAGTAGTAGAGTCCCACGGCCGAGGCCAACACCGCCAGAATCACCAGGGCGGTCAGGTCCGCTTCGACGGCGGCCGAGAATAGGAAGAGCTTTCCGTAGAATCCCGCCGTCGGAGGGATGCCGATCAGGGAGAGGAGAAAGATGGTCAGGGAGACACTCAGGAGCGGATGGCGGAAGCCGATTCCCCGGTAGTCTTCCAGCTTGGTGAACTGCTCGTCCCGGCGCGCAAAGACCTGCACCACGGCGAAGGCTCCCAGCGTCATCAGGGTGTACGCCGCCAGATAGAAGAGAACCCCCTGGCTCCCCCGCGGGCTGTTGGCGATGACGCCGAGCAGGATGTAGCCGGCGTGGGCGATGGAGGAATAGGCCAGGAGGCGCTTGACGTCGGTCTGGATCAGGGCCGCCACGTTGCCGATGATCATGGTCGCGGCGCAGGCGATCCAGAGCAGGGTTTGCCATTGGTCGGCGGCGGCAGGGAACACCTGGTGCAGGAGGCGCAGCAGCGTGATCAGAACGGCGGCCTTGGATCCCACCGCCAAGTGGGCGGTGACGGGAACGGGGGCTCCCTGGTAGACGTCCGGAGTCCAGACGTGCAGGGGCGCCAGAGCCGCCTTGAAACCGAATCCCACGAGAAGCAGTCCAAGGCCCAACAGGAAGGTAGCGGTTCCCGCCTGTCCCTGGGACGCCGCCTCGGCGATCGCCGCATATTTCGTCGAACCCGCCGCTCCGTACAGGAGGGCGATCCCGTAGAGCATGAAGGCCGTGGAGAAAGCGCCCAGGAGGAAGTACTTGAGGGCCGACTCGTTTGACCTGGGGTCTCCCCGCCGGTAGCCGGCCAGGACGTAGCTGGAAATGGAAAGGATCTCCAGTCCCAGGAAGGTCATGATGAGGTCGGCGCTCACGGCCATGAGCGACATCCCCACCGTGGCCATCAGCAGAAGAGGGAAGTATTCGCCGTGCCGCAACCGCTCCCGCTTCAGGTAGGAGACTGAAATCAGGGCGACGGCTGCGCTGGAGACCAGGAACAGGATCCTGGCGGCGCCGCCCAAAGCGTCCATGGACACCATGCCGAAGAAGGCGGGGCCAAGTTCGCCCCATTGGAGCAGAGCGGTGACCAACGCTGCCGCCAGGATCAGCGAGGCGGCGTAGCCCAATCGAACCTGCTGGCGGGACGGCAGGACCGGGATGGCCAACATGAGCAGAATGCCGCCCACGGCCAGAAGGATCTCCGGAAGCAGGATGGAAAAGTTAAGGGGCATCGCTTCGGACTACCTGTGCGTGCTGTACCTGGTCCAGCCGGTCCACCAGCAGTTGAATGCTGCTGTCCATGGTTCTCAGAAAGGTGCCGGAGCCGATCCCCATCCAGAGTGAGAGCGCGATGGCCGGAATCAACATCGCCCCCTCCCGGAAGCTCAGGTCCGGGAGCCGGCGGTTCGCTTCCTTTTCGACCCGTCCCAGAAAGACCCGCTGGTACATCCAGAGCATGTACGCCGCCGACAGGACCACCCCGCAGACCGCAACGGCGGCGGCCGGGACACTGGTGAGAAAAGTCCCCTGGAGAATGAGGAACTCGCCCACGAAGCCGCCGAGACCGGGCAGGCCGATGCTTCCCAGCAGCACGACGAAGAAGCAGGCCGAGTAGCGCGGCATGGAGTGGGCCAGCCCCCCGAACTCGTCGATCCGGCGGGTGTGGCGGCGGTCGTAGAGGATGCCCACCAGGAGGAACAGGGCTCCGGTGGAGACTCCGTGATTGAGCATCTGGTAGGCGGCTCCCTCCATGGACTGAAAGCTGAAGGAGAAGATTCCCAGCACCACGAATCCCAGGTGGCTGACGGACGAATAGGCCACGAGCCGCTTCAGGTCGGGCTGCACCATGGCCACCAGCGCGCCGTAGATGATTCCGATCAGCGCCAGGACGCAGATCGCCGGCGCCAACTGGACCGACGCCGAGGGAAAGAGGGGAAGGCAGAAGCGCAGCATCCCGTAGGCCCCCATCTTGAGCAGGACGCCGGCCAGGATCACTGACGCGGCCGTCGGCGCCTCGGTGTGGGCGTCCGGCAGCCAGGTGTGCAACGGAAAGACCGGAACCTTGACGGCGAAGGCCACGAAGAACAGGCCGAAGAGAAGGGTCTCGACTCCCGGGGAAAGAACCGCCTCGCCCTGCTTCAGGATTCCGATCATTTCCGCCAGATCGAAGTTGCCGGTTCCCAGCAGGAAGTAGAGGATGACGATCCCCGCCAACATCAGCAGCGAACCGGCCATGGTGTAGATGAAGAATTTCACCGCCGCGTAGATGCGCCGTTGCGACCCCCAGATTCCGATCAGGAAATACATGGGAATCAGGGAGACCTCCCAGAAAACGTAGAAGAGGATCAGGTCCAGAGCCAGGAAGACGCCCAGGATTCCCACTTCCAGGAGCAGGATGGAGGCCAGGTAGAGCTTGAGCTTGTCCTTGAGATTCCAGCTCGACAACAGCGCCAATGGGATCAGGACCGTGGTCAGGAGCACCAGGAGCAGGCTGATGCCGTCCAGGCCCAGGTAGTACTGAACTTGGAAACCGGCGGCCCGGAACCAGTCGGCCTGCTCCACCATCTGGAAGGAACCGGCCTGGTCGTCGAAATTCCGGAATAGAACGGCCGACCAGAGAAACGTCGCCATGGAAGCGATGAAAGCCGCCCATTTCAGGAGCCGGTCCCGATCGGACGGGAGCAGGCAGACCACGGCGGCTCCGATCGCCGGAATCAGCAGCAACAGGCTCAGAGGATAAGCAGCCACGGGCATCAACCGATCACGCTGAAGAGATACAGGAAGACCAATGCGGCCCCGGTCACGATCCACGCCGCGTAGGTGCGGGTGTTCCCACTCTGCATCCGCGCCGCCACGCCGCTCCAGCGCCGAAACAGGGCGGCGGTGCCGTTGACCGCCCCGTCCACGACGCCCACGTCGACGACTCTCCACAGCACCCGCCGCGACAGCGCCTTGAGGCCGCCGACCACGAAAAGGGAATAGGCCTCGTCGATCCGGAACTGCCGCAGGAGCGTGCCGTGGAGCGCCGGAAACCGGTCGGCCAAGCGACGGGGGAGAGACCGGTCCCGGGCGTAGAGCCGGTAGGCCAGGCCGGCGCCCAACAGGCTGATGGCCAGGGCCGCGCCGCCCGCCAACAGCTCCAGGCTGTGGGAGGCGTGGCTGGTCGAGACGCCGTGGTCATAGGAGTACCGGAAGACGGGGGCCAGAAAGTGATCCAGGCGGTGGTCGCCCAGGTAGGCGGGCAGACCGGCGATGCCGGCGACCGCCGCCGCCCCGGCGAGTATGGTCAGGGGCGCGGTGACGGCGGTTCCGCCTTCCGGGCCGGGTTCCGCGTGCCCGCGGTTGGGCGATCCGTAGAAAGCCAGGAACATGAGCCGGCACATGTAGAAGGCGGTGAGGCCGGCCACCACCAGTCCCGCCACCCAGAAGGCCGGATGTCCCAGGGGGCTGTCGAGCGCTCGCCACAGGATCTCGTCCTTGGAGAAGAACCCGGACAGCGGAAAAATCCCGGCCAGGGCAGCGGTTCCCACCCACATGGTCCAACAGGTCACTCGCAGGGAGTTCTTCAGCCCGCCCATGCGGAACAGGTCCAGTTCGTGGTGAAGCCGCAGCAGAACGCTCCCCGCCCCCAGGAAGAGCAGGGCCTTGAAGAAGGCGTGGGTAAAGAGGTGAAAAACTCCGGTGCTGAAGGCGCCCACTCCCAGCGCCATGAACATGTAGCCCAGTTGGCTGATGGTGGAGTAGGCCAGAACCTTCTTGATGTCCCGCTGGACCAGCGCCGTGAGGGCCGCCAGGAGGGCCGTCAAGACTCCGACGACGGCCACCAGCAGGAGCACGTCGGGGGCCCGGCTGTAGAGGGCGGCCGAACGCACCACCAGGTAGACGCCGGCGGTCACCATGGTGGCGGCGTGGATCAGCGCGCTCACCGGAGTGGGTCCCTCCATGGCGTCCGGCAGCCAGACCTGAAGCGGGATCTGGGCGCTCTTGCCCGTCGCCCCCAGGAACAGGAGCAGAGTGATTGCCGCCAGGACGGTGAAGCCGCTCTCGGGCTGGGGATGGGTCCGGCTCACGGTTTCGAAGAGGGATCCGAACTCCAGGGTCCCGAAGGTCTTGAAGATGAGGAAGACGCCCAGGAGAAAACAGGCGTCTCCCACCCGATTCACCACGAAGGCCTTCTTGGCCGCATCGCCGGCGCTCTTCCGCTCGATGTAGTACCCGATCAGGAGATAGGAGCAGAGGCCCACCCCCTCCCATCCCACGAACAGCAACAGGTAGTTCCCCGCCATCACCAGCAGGGACATCATGAAGACGAAGAGGTTCAGATAGGAGAAATAGCGGTAGAGACCCGTCTCCCCCTTCATGTAGGCGGTGGAGTAGACATGGATCAGGAATCCGACTCCCGTGATGACCAGGAGCATGACCATGGAGAGAGGATCCAGCAGGAAGCTGCACTCGGCGGTGAACGTCCCCGCCTGAATCCAGGTGAACAGGCGGTGGACGATCTGCTGCTCCCCGGCGGGCAGCCGGATGAACTCGGCGAAGACGGCCAGCAGGAACAGGAAGCTGGCTCCGGTGGCCGCGCAGCCGGCGCCGGAGACGATGCGGGCCGGCAACCGCTTTCCCGCCAGGCCGTTGAACAGGAAACCGGCGAGGGGTGGGACCAGGGCCAGCCAGAAGTACTCGATCATGGTCAGCCCCGCAGCTCGTTGACGGAGTCGATGTCCAGGGTCCGGGCATGCCGGTCGAGACCCAGGATGAGCGCCAGACCCACCGCCGCCTCCGCCGCGGCCACGGTCATGACGAAGAACACGAAGATGTGGGCGTCCACCTGGTTCCAGGTCCGGGCGTAGGCCAGAAAGGTGAGGTTGACGGCGTTGAGCATCAGTTCCACCGACATGAACATGGTGATGACGTTGCGTCTGACGACGAAGCCGGTGACGCCGATGACGAAGAGAACCGCGCCCAGCGCCAGGTAGTGAGTGGCAGGGACCATACCCATCAATCGGGACGATGCTTGACCAGGACGACGGCGCCCAGAATGGCCACCAGGATCAGGATGGAGGTGACCTCGAAGGGGAGCAGATAGTCCTGGAATAGAATATGGGCGATTCTTTTCGGACCTTCACCCGATCCGAGCGGATCGCCTGATCCCCGGGGGCTCCACGCCGGGAAGACGCGCAGCAGAACAAAGGCCAGAAAGGCGGCCGCAGGCAACCCGGTCAAGGCCGTTTTCTTGAACCGGTCGGGACCGAACCTCTCCGACTGCGGATCCAGCAGCATGATCACGAACAGGAACAGGACCATGATGGCCCCGGCGTAAACGATGACCTGCAGCGCGGCGACGAGGGCGGCTCCCAACTGAAAATAGAGGACGGCCAGAGCGCCGAAGCAGACGATCAGGGAGAAGGCGCTGTAGACGGCGCGCTGCTGGAGCACCACGAGAAGGGCGGAGCCGACGGCTACGGCTGCAAAGACGTAAAAGACGATCTGCTCCACACTTGGCTCCCCCGCTGGCGGAAAATGAATCTTAGTGAAGGGCCCGGATGGTGTCAACGAACGGGCCCGATATGGGGACTGTGGCGAGTTCCTGATTTGCGTTCGATGCGGTAAGGTGCTGATTGGTTTTGTCATGCAGGAGGACGCGGTTTACGCAGGCACGGAGTAGAAATCGGTCGAATCTTCCAAGATTGGGAGGAGCCATCGTCGCGGCAGGCAACATGACCTGGAATCGGCTTGCACTCGCTCTGATCGTCCTATTGGGATCCTCGTGTACGCCCGAGCCCCGGCGTCCGGGGTTCAAGGCCGTGGTCCTGGGCTTCGACGGCGTGGACCCCGATCTGGTGGATCAATGGATCGAAGAACTTCCCACCATCCGCCGCCTGGGGGAACAGGGGACGCTGTCGACCCTGGGCACCACCAACCCCCCCGAGTCCCCCGTGGCCTGGGCCAGCTTCGCCACCGGGCTCAATCCGGGCCGGCACGGAATCTTCGACTTCCTCCGGCGGGACCCTGCCACCTACATGCCCGACATCGGCCTCGTGACGGTGGAAAAGCCCCGCTTCCTGTTCAAGACCATCCCCATCCGGGGAGCCCGGGTGACCAACAACCGAAAGGGCGTCCCTTTCTGGGAGCAACTGGACCGGGCCGGCATCGTTACCGCCAATCTGCGGATTCCCCTGGAGTTTCCGGCCCGGTCTCTCAAATATGGGACCACGCTGTCGGGGCTGGGCGTGCCCGATGTCCGGGGCACGTGGGGGACCTACTTCTACCTCTCCACCGACGTGAGCCGCTGGGATCTGCAGGATACGGAGTTCGGCGGCCGGGTGATTCGCCTGGAAGGAGAGGACGGACGTTTTCAGGCGCTGATCGACGGACCCGCCGACCCCAGGGAGGAGGAACTGGTCCGGCTGACGGTCCCGCTGTCGGTGGAGTTGGACCCGCAGTCGACGGCCCTGACGATCAGGCTCCAGGATCAGGAAGAGGAAGTCGACGAGGGCCAGTGGAGCGACTGGTTCCGCTTCGTCTTTTCCGCGGGCCCCCTGGTCAAGATCCGGGGAATCAGCCGTTTCTACGTCCTGGAGACGTTTCCCGAAGTGAGGCTCTACCTGATGCCCATCAGCCTCGATCCGGCCGGTCCGGTTCTGCCACTCTCGGCTCCGGCCGGATACTCGGCGGACCTTGCCTCCTGGCTCGCCCCGTTCAAGACCCTGGGTTGGATCCACGAGACCTGGGGCCTCAACGAAGAGCAGATCGACGAGCAGGTCTTTTTGGAGGACCTCTTCCGCAACATGAACCATCTGGAGCGGCTCCTGTTGCACGAGTTGGACCGGGGTGAGGCCTCCCTTTACACGGCCGTCTTCACCGCCACCGACAGCGCCGCCCACATGTTCTACCGCTTCATCGATCCCCTGCATCCCGGTTACGACGAGAAGGGCGCTCAGGCCTACGGCAGAGCCCTGGTGAACGTCTACCGGAAAATGGACTCTATCGTCTCGCGGGTCCTGGAGCGCCTGGATCCCCAGGATCTGCTGCTGGTGGTTTCCGATCATGGGTTTCATTCCTGGCGCAAGGAGTTCAACACCAACACCTGGCTCCTGGAGAACGGGTATCTAAGCCTCAAGGACGGACAATCCGGCGCCGATATGAAGCGGATGGAGCAGGTCTATCGCGGCGGGAGCTTCTTCCCCAACGTGGACTGGAGCCGGACCCGAGCGTATGCCTTGGGCCTGGGTCATATCTACGTGAACCTGAAGGGGCGGGAGGGTCAGGGCATCGTCGATCCGGGCCGCGACTACAGGGACCTGGTCCGGGACATTTCTCGGGAAATCCTTGAATATCGGGACCCGGAAACCGGAGAAGCGGTGGTGCAGAACGCTTACTTCAGGGACGAGATCTACTCCGGCGACGAAATCGAACATGCCGGGGACATCCAGCTCAGTTTCCGAACCGGTTACCGGACGTCGTGGCAGACGGCCCTGGGCGCCGTGCCGGAGCATGTCCTCGTCGCCAACCTCAGGAAATGGAGCGGTGACCACTGCGCTTCCGATTTTTCGGACACCGAGGGTTTCGCGGTCTCCAATCGAAAGATTCTTGCGGACAGTCCCCACATCATGGACGTGGCGCCGACGCTTTACCGGTTGTTCCAGGTCGAGGACCCTGAACCCCTGGACGGCAGCGCCTGGTCGTTCGAATCGCCATGAGGTGCCTGGTTACGGGCGGCACAGGCTTCCTGGGGAGCGTTCTCGCGCGCAGGCTCCGGGAGCAGGGGCACCACGTGACCGTCGCTTCGCGATCCCGGGGCCAGGACGTGACCCGTGCCCCCACCCTGGAGCCGAGCTTCCGGGATGTCCAGGCGGTGTTTCACCTGGCCGCCCTGGTGCAGTCCCGGCCCGGCCCATTTCTTCGCGTCAACATCGACGGGTTGAGAAACGTCCTGGAACTGGCCCGGCGCCACGGGGTTGACCGGCTGGTCCACGTCTCTTCGTTCACCGTCTTCGGTCCCAGCGGCGACGGAGTCCATACCGAGGAACGCATCCCGGAACGCAACCGTTTCTTCCACGGGTACGACCAGAGCAAATACGAGGCCTTTCGACTGGCCGGCCGGTGGAAGGACCGGCTCCCCATGAACACGGTCTTTCCCACCGTCGTATACGGTCCCGGGCCGATGACGGAGGGAAACCTGCTGGTGCGGTTGCTCCGGCGCTGGAAGAAGTTTCGCTTTGCGGCATTGCCGGGCCGGGGGGCTCCTTGTTGGAACTTCGTCTATGTGGACGACGTCGCCGACGCCCTGATTCGATGCCTGGATGCCGATGCCGGGGAGGATTTCATCCTGGGAGGAGACAACCGGACGCTCCATGATCTGTTCGTGACCTTTCGGAGGGTTGCGGACGTGCCGATGGTTCCCTTGGGTCTCCCGGATGGCCTGTTTCGCGCGGGCGCCCGGTTGGAGGACTGGAGCGCGCGGATGCGGGGCGCCTCGCCGCTACTTGTTCCTGCCACGGCCGAGTTTTTTCTTCGGAACTGGCGATTTTCCTCGGGCAAGGCCGGCGCTCATCTGGGCTACTCTCCCCGTTCCCTGGAGGAGGGCTTGATCCGCACCAACCGGTGGATGGCTTCATGAGGGACAGAGGCGAAGACCTGAGGCAACTGGAACATGTACTGCCCTTGGCCTTCGCCTTTCTCCTTCCCTACGTGGACTACGGGCTGATCCTTGGCCTGAGTCTCCTTTCGTTCTTCTATGCCGCGTTCATCTCCCCCCGTTGGATCCGGGTGACGACGCGCGATTCGGAAAGGGAAGCGGGTTATTCCCCCGGCAAGTTCTACTACGCCTTCGGGATCATGATTCTGCTCCTCCTGTTTCGCGAACGCCTTCACTTGGCGGCGGCGGTCTGGGCGGTTCTGGCCGTCGGCGACGCGGTTTCCAACCTGGCGGGGCGGCGGTGGCCCTGGGTCCCGCTCCCCTACAATCGGGAGAAGAGCCTGGGCGGTTCCATCGGCTTCTTCCTGGCGGCGGCGGTCGGATCCTGGACTCTCCTGGTCTGGAACCTCCCCCAAGCAGACGGTGGCTCCAATCTCAAGCTGGCCGCCTGTTGCCTGTTCGGGTCGCTGGTCTGCGCCTTGGCCGAGTCGCTGCCGAACCTGGTGGATGACAATCTGGTCATCGTGGTGGTCGGCGCCGGGATCTTCCCCCTGCTCCTGGACGCGCCCGACCTGGTTCCCGAGTTGGCCGCACCCTGGTCCCACGCGCTCGGAATCAACTTCCTCCTGGCCGGCCTCGCGTTGATGCTGGGTTGGATCTCGTGGCGCGGCGCCGCCGCCGGCGTGGTCCTGGGGATCGGCGTCTTTCTTTCGGCGGGACCCGCGGGATATGCGGTCCTCTGCCTCTTCTTCTTCCTGGGCGGATTCTGCACGTGGCTGGGGAGGGGACGGAAGGAGGCCCTGGGGGTCGCGGAACAAAACCTGGGGCGCAGAGGGGTTGCCAATGTCCTGTCCAAGGGTCTGGTCGCCGGCATCCTGGCGCTCTTGTTTTTCTGGACCGACAGCGCCGTGGCGCGGGTGGCCTACACCGGCGCACTGGCCGCTGCCGCCATGGACACGGTCGCCACCGAGGTCGGGCAATGGCTGGGACGGGCTCCGCGGGATCTGCGGTCCTTCAAGCCGGTTGCCGTGGGCACCCCCGGCGCTGTTTCACTCGCAGGCACGCTGGCGGGGTTGGTTGCGGCCCTGGCGGTCTCGTCGGTGCCGGCCGTATGGAACTGGATCCCGGCGTCGGCGCTGCCGGCGTTGGGGGCCGGAGCCATTGCGGGGAATGGCCTCGAGTCCTGGCTGGCCGGCGCCGGGAGGGACGCCCCGGGCCGGCACCAGGTGCTCAACCTGTACAATACACTGGCGGGAGCCTGCGCCAGCGGAGGCTTCTGGATCGTGTTGAGTTCTTCTGCAACCCCTTGAACATGGGAACGGCCCGAACGGATTCACGAACCCTCGGAATCGCTGCCGTTGGCCCATGCTCCGAGGACCCGGAAGTCGAGCACCCGCCGCGTCATGCCTGAACCAATCGTCCGCTACTTCCGGTTCATTCGCCCCTTCACTCTGCTGGTGCCGGCGTTGGGGATGGTCTGCGGCGCCCTCATGGGACTCTCGGCGGATCCGAAGGGAGTATCCGATTGGAGCCCCGGGGCCGGGGGTATCTTGCTGCGAATCGTGGCCGGGGCCGTTCTCGCGGCCGCCTTGAACGCCTTTTCCAACGGGCTCAACCAGATCTTCGACCAGGAGATCGACCGGATCAACAAGCCTCACCGCCTGCTGCCTTCGGGCCTCATCTCCGGACCCGAAGCCTGGTGCCTCAGTCTGGGTTTCCTGGTCATCGCCCTGTTGCTGGCCGCCTGGATCAATCTCCAATGTTTCTTCGTCGTTCTGGGGGGCGCCCTGGGAACCGTTCTCTACTCGGCGCCCCCAATTCGGACCAAGTCCCGAGGCCTCTGGGCCAACCTGACCATCGCCCTGGTCCGGGGAACGCTGCTGCCGGTGGCCGGTTGGTCCACGGTGAAGCAGGTGTTGCAGCCGGAGCCCTGGATTCTCGGCGCGATCCTGGGAGTCTTTTTTCTGGGGGCGGTCACGACCAAGGACTTCTCCGACATGGAAGGGGACCGCCGGGGCGGCTGCCGGACGCTTCCTGTCATCCATGGCGTCGAACGGTCGATTCGGATCATGGCTCCTTTCTTCATCCTGCCGTTTCTGGCCCTCGTTCCCGGCGCCGTCTTCGGGTTCCTGTCCGGACAGCCGGCGCTGCTGGCGGGTCTGGGACTGCTGCTCGCCGGTTGGGGCGGTTGGATCATCCTGCTGCTGGTGCGGTCTTCCCGGGAAAGGGAGGCGAAATCGGACTGGGAAAACCATCCCAGTTGGCGGCAGACGTATCTCCTGACGCTGACGGCCTACATCGGCCTGGCCTCGGCCTATCTGTTGCGCTGACGGTTCGGGGCCGGGATGCTGTTTCGTAACGGTTCCGGTAAGCGCATTCTCATCGAAACATGGCGTTTTGAGCCGGTAAGCAGTGCTGACTCGTCGCGCCGGCTGCGATTCCGCCAGAGAGAAACTCCGGCCTGCGCCGCGCCGATCTCCCCTGGTCCGAGGCTCCGTCCGGCTGGCAGGCGGGCGCGGCGTCGTAGTAGACTGGGCCCGAAAACGATGGACCCATGGGCAAGATCCAAGTCCTTTTGAACGGCCTGCGGCACCAGGTGGAACCGGGCCGCAGCGTGGCGGAGCTGGTTCGGGATCTGGAACTCGACGGGGGCCGGGTCGCGGTGGAAGTCAATGAGCAGATCGTCCGCCGCAACCGGTGGCGCGCGCAGGAGATCCGGAGCGGCGATCGGATCGAAATCGTCCATTTCGTGGGAGGAGGGGCCGTGGAAGACACGCTGACCATAGCCGGACGCGAATATCGATCCCGTCTGCTGGTGGGAACGGGGAAGTACGCCACCTTCAGCCAGATGGAGCGGGCCTTGGAGGCGAGCGGGGCCGAGCTGGTCACCGTGGCCGTGCGGCGCGTCAACATATCCGACCGCAGCCGGGAATCCCTCCTGGACTACATCGACTCCAACCGCTACCAGCTTCTGCCCAACACGGCCGGCTGCTACACGGCCGCCGAGGCGATCCGGTACGCGCGGTTGGGCCGGGAGGCGGGCCTGTCGAATCTGGTCAAGCTGGAGGTGATCGGCGACGAGCGGACGCTTTTTCCCGACAATGAGGCCCTGCTGGAAGCCACTCGCGTCCTGGTCAAGGAAGGATTCGTGGTGCTCCCCTACACCAACGACGATCCCATCGTCTGCAAGCGGCTGGAGGATGAGGGAGCGGCAGCCGTGATGCCGCTGGGAGCCCCCATCGGTTCGGGCCTCGGCATCCAGAACCCCAACAACATCCGGATCATCCTGGAATTCGCCTCGGTCCCGGTCATTGTCGACGCCGGGGTCGGGACCGCTTCCGACGCCACCCTGGCCATGGAGCTGGGGGTGGACGGAGTCCTCATGAACACCGGGATTGCCGGGGCCGGAGATCCGGTGTCCATGGCCAGGAGCATGAAGCTGGCCGTAGAGTCGGGTCGCCTGGCCTACAGGGCGGGGCGAATTCCCCGCAAGCTCTACGCCACGGCCAGCAGTCCCCTGGAAGGCGTGCTGAGCTAGTCCGGGACCGGTTTTCCGCCGGACCACGCCGGCCGCAGTGATGCCTCCGTATTTTCCGATATCCGCCTATGGCAGGAAAGGAACCTGGTGAAGACGGTTCAGGTCAGCCTTCCCGGCCGCAGCTATGACATCCTGATCGGACCCGGTCTCCTGGCCGATTTCCCGCAACTGCTGCGTGACCGAAAGACGGCCCGGAGGTTGTTCCTGGTCTCCAATTCCTCGGTCCACGAACTCTACGGCGGGACCTTGATGAAGGGTCTGGCAGAGTCGGGGTTCCGGGTGTCGGAGATCCTGATCCCGGACGGAGAATCCCACAAGACGCTTCGAACCGTCGAGCAGATCTACGGGCAGCTCGTGAGTGGCGGCGCGGATCGCTCGTCGGCTTTGGTGGCCCTGGGGGGCGGCGTGACCGGGGACATCGCGGGATTTGCCGCCGCCACCTTCATGCGGGGAATTCCGTACATGCAGATCCCGACGACGGTGGTGGCGCAGGTGGACAGCTCAGTCGGAGGCAAGACCGGAGTCAATCACGGCCTGGCCAAGAACATGGTCGGTTCCTTCTGGCAGCCGAGCCTCGTATGCATCGATCCCGAGACTCTCCTCTCCTTGCCTCAGCGGGAATATCAGTCCGGTCTCTAC
This sequence comes from Acidobacteriota bacterium, assembly GCA_965116695.1. GTDB lineage: Bacteria > Acidobacteriota > UBA6911 > RPQK01 > JAJDTT01 > JAJDTT01. Next base: position 2,104,949 of record OZ220706.1, on the reverse strand, counting down.
GAGGTCTTCAAGTACGGCCTCATCCGGGACGCCGAATTCTTCGATTGGCTGAACGCGTCGCTGGAAGAGATCCAGGCCCGGAACGCGCCGGTGATGCAGCAGTTGATCCGGCGCTGCTGCCAGATCAAGGCGGATGTCACGGCCCGGGACGAACGCGAATCGGATCTGCGGCGGATACTGAACCTGGGGCACACTTTCGGTCACGGGCTGGAATCCGCCGTGCGATTTCAGGGGGTGACCCATGGGGAAGCGATCGCCTATGGAATGATGGCTGCCGCTCATCTCTCGCATTGGCGCACCGGGCTGTCCCGGGAGTCACGGGACCGGGCGGTGCGGTCGATCCGGAAGATCGGGCCTCTGCCTGCGATCGACAGGGTGCCCACGAGCCGTGTCGTGGAGGCCATGAAGCGGGACAAGAAACGCCGGAATCAACGCACGGTCGTGGTGTTGCTGGCGGCGATCGGGATCACGGAAATCCGGGACGACATCCCGGACCGGGACTTGGCGCGGGCCTGGGACCGGGTGAAGCACTTTCAATAGAACTCTATCGGGACCGCTGCCGCGGGTTCCGGGGATTCACATGGAGGACAAGGAATCCGGGCGGATCCGCCGCATGTTCGGCGCCATCGCCCCCCGGTACGACCGGGCCAACCGTCTTCTCTCCCTGTCCGTGGACCGGCGTTGGAGGCGACTGGCGAGGCGCGAACTGGAAGGCCGCCTGCCGCCGAATCCGCGAATCCTGGACCTCTGTACCGGAACCGGAGACCTGGCCCTGGAGCTCTCCGGCCTGGGCTCGGTGGTGGCCTGCGATTTCTCTCATCCCATGCTGGTCTTGGGTAAGCGGAAGGCGTCCCGTTCCACAACCGGCCGCCGTATCGCGTTCGCCGAAGGGGACGCGCTGCGGCTCCCCTTTCCGGACCGGTCCTTCGACGCCGTCAGCATTGCCTTCGGATTGAGGAATCTGGAGAGCTACCGTCAGGGCCTGGCTGAAATGCATCGGGTGCTCCGGCCCCGAGGCGTGTTGGCCATCCTGGAGTTTTCGCTTCCCACTTTGCCGCTGTTCAGGCCGTTGTACCTGTTCTATTTCGTGCGGATTCTGCCGCGTCTCGGCGGTTGGATCTCGGGACACGGTCAGGCCTACGGCTATCTCTCCCGGTCGGTGCGACAGTTCCTCGCGCCCGAGGATCTGGACCGGTTGCTGGAGAGGGCAGGCTTCCGGGAGATCCGCCACCGAACCCTCTCGGCCGGGATCGCATGTCTTCACCTGGGCCGAAAATCGAGTGCCAGTGGTTTCCGGTAGAAACCCGCCCGTCACAGTTGCATTTCCGGAAAGAGGAGCCGCCACCCCAATTGAGTCGGCGGAAAGCTGCGCAGCGCCAGGCGGATCGCGTCCGCGTCAAATCGGATGCGGGCCATGTCCGACAGGTGCAGTCTCAAGGGACCGGCACTGATCGTGTCTCCTTCCATCGACAGATTGGAGAGCCAGAGGCCCCCCTGGATTTGAGCCCGATCTTTCAGAATGACTCCTCCCCCTCCCAGGTGGAGCAGGATTCCCCGGAGTTGCATGTCTCCCGCCAGGACCAGATTCCCTCGGGCGACGACGACCCCGGACATCACGCCCGACAGGGTTCCTCCCTCCGGAAGATGCTCGATCCCGACGGCCGGTGCGAGACTCGGCAACTGATCTTGGAAATGCCTCCAAAAACCGGCTTGGAAGAGGGAGCGATAGCGAGGGTCCTCGCGGTAGGCAACAGTCGAGTCCAGGAGAGAGGGTTCCGGTCCCGCACCCCGGATCCGGTCGGCTTGGACAGGACTGAGATTCCGCAGAAACTCGACCCGCAGTCCTTCGCCCTCCAGGGAGAGGAAGCGGACGGCCGGCTCCCGGTGCCCACCGTCCAGGAAGAATTGATTTCCTGTCCACTGGAAGTTTCCCCCGTTGCCAGCCAGGGTAAGCGCGCTCCGGAGTCGAAAAGCCGTCTCCTGCAGAAGGCGCGATTCGATCAGGGTCACGCTGTTGCGGGTCGAAGCCAGGAAGGGGTTCCGGAGCTTGAGGGGAGCCACCCCCATGCTTCGGACCAGCACGACTCCGTCCCGGTCCTGGTGGGCCGGCTCCTCGGGATTGTTGGAGAATCTCAAGTAGAAGCGGCCCCCTCCGGGGTCCGGGTAACCGTTCGGCAGCAACTGGTCCCGGCCACGAGACGGAAGTCCGTCGTCGCGCCCGGGTGTCCAACTCTCCAGGTCCATGCGGCGAGCCTCCGCGAAGGGGAGAGGGTTTCTCCATTCGGCGAGGTCGGTTCCGGAGAAGGAGCCGTCGGGACCGGAAAGGAGTTGATCCAGGTCGACCAGGGGGAGCAGGCCGCGAGCGAACTCGATTCCGTTCTGGGCCAGGACCATGCTGTAGAGTCGCGCCTCGACGCCTTGGAGCAGCCTCCACTGGATCAGGTTCTGCACGCTCAGGACCCAGACCAGGGTCGCGACCAGAGCCGTCGTGAGCAGGGCGGCCAACAGGGCAAGTCCTGCCTCCGATTCGGATGTCCGAAGTTCATCCATCGCGGGGAGGGAAGAGGTTGGGCCGGTAGTTCCGAAGCGTGTAACGGATCGTCGCGGCGGTTTCTCCTTCCGATTTCCAGTGCAGCAGATTCGGCCTGACGGCGCCGGTGACGCGAAGGTTCAGCGACCGTCCCTCCGTCCGGATTTCCCACTGCCGGATCTGTTTCAGGACTGATTGAAAGCTTCCGCCACCGCTCTCGAGCTGCAGGTGGTCCGTCCGGCAGCGAAGCGACAGGCTCTCGAAATTGCCGTCGACCCGCCCGTCGGGAAACCCGTCTTGCCCGTCCAGGTCGGACTCGATCCGGAGGACTCCGGATTGGATCAGGATTCCGTCCCCGGTCCGGTTCCATTCCCGGTTGCCCGCTCCCAGGATCCACCCACCCAGAAGGACGGGGGCCAAAATCAGGTTCCGGTCCCGTTCCATCAAACGTGTGAGGTTGGCGACGGTGGTCTGAGCCTGGTCGAACATCCCCAGGAACAGAGAGAAAAGGAGCACGGAGGCGGCGGTGGCCAGAAGCGACTCGATCAGGCTGAATCCCTGTTCCCCCTCGACCTCCCCGGTCCCGCGGGGTCCCGCAGGCAATTCGACCGGACTCATCCGGAAACCATATTTCAGGGTAGTGATCGGAGCACCTCCCAACTCGCAGCGTTCTCGTCCTCGGAACCCGAGACGTTGAGGCGCCGCAACGCGGGTCCGTCCGGCACCAGGACGACCCTTTCCCCTTCCGGCTCCCGGGAGCGGGCCTCTTCGCTCCGGTTCCACCGTTCGAGAACTTCCTGGCGCCGTTTTTCCATGACGGCGTAGTTGCCCAGGGACAGCGCCAGGGTCTGGATCAGGGAAAGCAGGGCTACGGTCAGGATCATGGTGGCCATCAGGTATTCCAGGAGGGCGAACCCCTCCACGGCGCTGTCCCCGGCTATTCTCTTTCCCATCGAATCCTTCCGGCCGGCGAAATCACGATGCGGACCTTCCCGGCAGCGTTGCCCAGGACGAACGTCCCGCCCGGAGCGGCGGTCCCGCGGGAAAAGAAGGATATTTCGCGGTTTGGCCTCCGCACGGCCAGGACCCCCCTGGGGAAGTTCAGCCAATGTCCGGCTTCTTCTCCCTCCGGCGCCATCGTGGTCCGTCCCCCGTCGTCCGAGACTCGGATCTGCACGGTCAGATTCTGTCCGACGGCCGCGGTTCGCCCCTGCTCCAGCAGTGAGAGAAACAGTTGGGAACCCTGCGAGAGTCTCCAGTGATCCCGCACCTGCTGATAGGCCGGCCATGCCATCGAGGCCAGAAAGCCGATGAGCAGGCAGGTCAGCGTGACTTCCAGCAACTGATAGCCGTGAGCGTTCCCAGGTGCCGGGATTCCGGTTCGGACAGGCCCCTGTCCGGGGGGAGAGCCAGGGCATCGCACCGGAGACGGGACGGACGGAACTTTGGGAGAACGTTGCGAGGGGGCGGCGATGGTCTCACCTCTTTTCCTTGGTTGTTGTCACACCCCCTTCAAACGCCGCCAGTCAGAAATATGTGAATCCGGTTTCCGTGTCCTCCCTCACGCTCTTTCCTGACCGAAGTCGATCTCCAGCAGGCGCTCGTCGCTCACCGGGTCCACCAGGATTCGGACGCGGACGGGGTCGTGCACGGGCAGGTCGAGCTTTTCGCCCCATTCGATGATGACGACCGCTTCCCGGTCCAGGATCTCCTCGAGACCGATGGAATGGAAGTCGTCGGCTCCCTCCAGGCGGTACAGATCCACATGGTAGACAAGGCCGCGAGACGACGGGTACTCGTTGATCAGGGTGAAGGAGGGGCTTCGGACCAGGGAGAGGTCTTCGACTTCAAGACCGGCCGCCATGGCTTGGGTGAGCACCGTCTTGCCGGCGCCCAGTTCTCCGCTGAGGAGGACCACTCGCGGAGGCTGCAGTGTTTCACCCAGCTTCAGGCCGATGCTCCGGGTCTCCTCTTCGCTGCGGGAGCGAAGGACCCGGCTAGTCCGCATTTCCCACCGGGTCGCCGGCCCGCCCTCCCGGGCCGCGCAGTTTGAGGAAGGCCGGTCCCAGGTGATCCAGGAGGTCTCCGGCCGTCAGCGAGTCCATCCCTCGATCTTGGGCTGCCAGATCGCCGGCCAGGGAATGCAGGTAGACGGCGGAGACCACGGCGTCGGTGGTCTGCGCAGGAGAGGCCTGGGCCTGGGCCCGATACTGGCCCAAAAACGAAGTGATCACGCCGGTGAGGACGTCGCCGCTTCCTGCAGTGGCCATTCCCGGGTTTCCCAACGGACAGGCGTAGACTTGGCCGTCGGGGGCTGCCACCAGGGTCCGGAATCCCTTGAGCACGAGCCAGAGGTTCCGGTCCCGGGCGAATTTCCGGGCGATGGATATGCCGTTCCCGGTAATTTGTGCGACGGAACGGGCCGTCAGTCGGGCGAACTCACCCGGGTGGGGAGTGAGGACCAGGGGCTGACCCTTCCGGTTGACCAGCTCGCGGGCCTGCCCGGCATAGGCATTCAAGGCGTCGGCATCCAGCACCAGGGGAATCCCGGCCTCCCGCGTCAGCCGGCGAACTACGTCGACGGTTTCCTTCTCCGTGGTCAGGCCCGGTCCCAGGCCGGCGGCGTCCTTGCCCTCCAGTCGTTCCAGAATGCGGTCGAACCCGGATGAGGCGAAGGTCCCGGCAGGCGTGGACGGAACTCCTTCGGTCATGATCTCAGGATGGAAGGAGGCCATCAGGGGTTGGACGGCGTCGGGAGTCAGGCCCGTCACCAGGCCGGACCCGGATCTCAACGCGGCCCGGGAGGCCAGAGCGCCGGCCCCGGCCTTGCCCCGGCTTCCCGCAATGACCGCCACATGTCCGAAGGTGCCCTTGTGAGAGAAGGTCTCGCGGGCCGGCAGAAGCGACCGAATCCGGGCGGGGGTCATCAGGTTCAGGAAGTGGTCCGGCGTGTCCAGCACCCGGGGAGGCGTCCCGATGGGAGTGACGTAGATCTGCCCGAACGTCTCCGGCTCCCGGTGAAGAACGTGGGCGATCTTGGGGGCGGTGAAGGTGACGGTGGCGTGAGCCCGGACCGATGGTCCAATGGACCGGATGCCGTCGGAGGGCGTGCCGGTGGGGATGTCCACGGCCAGCACGAAGGCGCCGCTGCCGTTGACGTCCCGAACCACCTGCGCCAGCAGGCCGGCGACTGGACGTCCGAGCCCGGTTCCCAGCAGGGCGTCCACCAGGATCCGGCAGCCGCCGAGGATGGGGGCAACCTCCTCCCACTCCTCCCGGGAGGTCACGGACACCACCTCGCCCCCGGATTTCCGGTACGCTTCCAATTGGACCAGGGCGTCTCCCTGCATCTGTTCGGGACGGCAGAGCAGAATCACCCTGGGAGAAGATTCGCGGCGCGCCAATTGGCGCGCCAGGACCAGGCCGTCCCCACCGTTGTTGCCCTTGCCGCAGAGAATCACGGTGGAGCGGCCGGCCAGCCGTTCCCCGAATCGGGACTTCAGGATCTGATACAGGTTCAGCCCGGCGTTTTCCATCAACAACAGGCTGGGGAGCCCGCAGTCCCGGGTGGTCAGCCGGTCCACGGTCTCCATCTGGGACGCGGTCAGAATCTTGATCCAGGAGCGAGCCTCTCCGCCGAGGAAGAGGAGTGGGCCTGAGCTATTGAACCCGGCAGCTGGCGGAAGCATCGGAATATGTTGAAGGAAGTTAGCAGAGATGCGGCGCACATGGAAAGGCTGTGACGGCTCCGGAGCGTTCTTGGCAGATCTGCTCGGCAATGGATATACTGAACTACAGTTCCGAACCCTTATGAGGGCGCTACCATGACCAAAAGAACCCGAATCTCATTGACTCTCTTGACCACCGCCCTGGTGTTTCTGGCGAACGTCCCGACGCAATCCGGGCGCAAGCACGGGGATGTGGAAAATATCGGCAACCGGGATATCAACGGTAAGGTGGCCCTGATCTTCCCCAACTTCATATCGCTGGAGAAAGAGATCCAGTTGGGCGCACAATATGCCCAGCAGATCGAGCAGACCGCCCGGTTGGTGGAAGATCCCGTCGTGAACGAGTACGTCGACGGGCTGGGCCAACTCATCGTGAAGAATTCGGACGCGAAAGTTCCCTTCGTGATCCGCGTGCTCGATTCCGAAGAGGTGAACGCCTTCGCCTTGCCGGGCGGCTACTTCTTCGTGAACAAGGGGTTGATTCTGGAGGCCGAGGACGAGGCCGAGCTGGCCGGAGTCATGGCCCACGAGATCGCTCACGTGACGGCCCGGCATGCCACGGAGAGGATGACCAAGGGCAACCTCTTGCAGTTTGCCGCCCTGCCGGCCCTGATTCTCACCGGCGGTTGGACTCAGTATGCGCTCTACCAGGGGCTGGGGATGGGCATGAATCTGGCGGTTCTCGGCATCACCCGCAAGTCGGAGGCCGAAGCCGATCAGTTGGGCACCCAGTATCTCTGGAACACCGGATACGATCCGCAGGGATTCATCTCCTTCTTCGAAAAGATGCAGGCCAAGGACAAGAGCCGGCCCGGCAAGTTCGCCAGCTTCTTCCGGACTCACCCCTCCTTCGAAAACCGGATCGCCAAGGTCAACGAGGAGATCGCCTATTTGCCTCCCAAGGAGGAATATGTGGTCAGCACCTCCGAGTTCGACCGGGTGAAGGCGCGTCTGATCCAGATGGACCGCGCGGAGATCCGTCCGGGGCAGGGCGGAACCAAGAGCGGCGCGAGCCGGCCTACCTTGAAGCGCCGGACCAACGACAGGGACGATCGGGAAGAGCCCACCTTGAAGGGCGATCGTCCGACGCTGAAACGGCCCTCTCTGAAGCGGAACCGTCCGAGCGAATCCGAATCCGAATCCGAGGAATGACGTCAGGTTGCGGGGCGGCTGTCAGCCGTCCCGCACAGCCTCCTTCGAACCCCACCTCCCCTTCCGTCGCCGGCAACTCCAGGATCTCCTCACCGCAGGGGTCCAGTCGGACCCATGAACGCGATCCGGCCCGGCAATTCCATGAGTCGGTGCGGTAGAGGAACCAAGTCCGATCCGGTCCAGCGCCGACTTCATCGTGAACCAGCAGAAAAAAACACACTAAAGACACGATACTGGCGCAAAGGTTCACTCTCGGTACACGTGCGTCGCATACACTGAATTGGTTAATGCCTGCGGCCCAGTCACTCGAATGGCACGGGACTCAAAGGCGGAAGTCGGCCCGCCTTCAGGAGGACCCCACCATGCAAACTGGTATTTGGAAAATCAGGACTCCCTTATTTCTTCTTGAAGTTGGCCTGTTCATGCTGGCCGGCGTTTTTTCCGATGCTCGCCTCGCCTGGGGACAGTTGGACGTGGGATGCGTTCGCCCGGATGGGGTAATGGAGGCTCCCGTCCCCAGCATCACGGCAAGCCAGGTGGAGGCGAATCCAACTCCCGAAAATCTGAAGACCTTTGCGTTGGAGGTGAAAAACTACGTACAGGACTTGACCTCGCACGGGCAGACGTATGCGTCGTGTGTTTTCAGACGTGATGAGGGAGATTGGAAATCGGAGTCCGTCTATGTCGTTCAACTGACTCCCACCGGCCTCGTGGCGCGTCATTCGAAAGATATGGCCTTTGGAGGCAGGGAACTCCGTGACGAGGTATTCGCGGCGATCGTCGCCGCGACCGGCTTGACAGCGAGCAGAGACCCGAACACGGGATCACTCACGGGAGCCTTCGAGAACGCTGACGGCGGGGCTTTGCCGGAGGAGTTGGGAGGCTACGCCGTCGGATACCTGTTCGCAGCCGTTCAAAACACTCCGGCCATCATACTCGCAGGGTTCGATCTTCAGGAGTCTCACGTGAAGCCGGTCGTCCACGATCCCGCGGACACTCCGGCGGTAACTGCCAGTGACGTGGTGGACCGGGAAACGCTCAAGGCTTTCGTGAACGGGGCGGTCGATTTCATGAGAGACGCGTTCGCGAAGGAACGCGGCACCGCTCTTGTCAAATTGAGAAGTGTGTTCCGGGACGAGAAGGGCCCTTGGAGAGACGGGAGCGTCTATCTCTACCTGCTCGATACCACCGGCTACGTCTGGTTTCACGGGGCATTTCCGCAACAGTTCGAGTTCGTCGTCGCTACCGGGGAATACAAGGATGCCGTCACCGGTGAGCCGATTCTGTTCAAGATCATCGAGGCGGCCCAAGAAAACCCGGAAGGCGCCTTCACCGAGTACCACTTTGACGATCCCGCCGATGATTCCGACAGCGCGGAGATTCCCAAGGTCGCCTTCGTACGTCGGCATAGTCTGATCCCCGGGCTGGAGGCTGTGCTCCCGCCGGTCATTCTTGTTTCCGGCTTCTACAAGGGGAATCAGATGGCCCTGGACTTCGCCCATTTCGCCAACGGGGAATCCTTCAGTTCCGACGTGGTGCTGGTGAACCTGGCCGCTACGCCGATTCAACCTCTCGTCTACTTCTACGGCCAGGACGGCGGGCTCATCGATCCAGGATCGATGGTGGACGTCATGGGGAATCTGACAACAACGGACTTCGGCGCTCTGACCTTCCAGTCCGAACTGCCGTCCCTGGGAGAAGTCGCCATTTCGACCAATGGCATGGGCGATCTCGTGACCGGTTCAGTGAAAGTGGTCACCGAAGGTCTCGACAGTCCCATCGGCGGGGTGCTTCGCTTTGACGCTCCCGGCATCGGCGTGGCCGGCGTGGGAGCCGGCCAACCGGTCCGGGACGCCATCATTCCGGTACGCCGCCGGATGGGGGGCGTCAACACCGGAGCGGCGCTCCGCAACCTGAGCGAGTCCGGGCTGACGTTGACCTGCGTCTTGATGACGGGCGGCGAGACGATCGAATCCCAGCCGGTCACGTTGCCGGCCAACGGTCAGACGGCCCTGTTCATCAGCGAGCTGTTCGAGCACGACACGCCGGATTTCACCGGGTCCATGCGTTGCACGGCGCCTCCAGGAACGCAGGAATTCACCGGCGTGGCTGTGGAGCTGGACGGTATGCAGGGCATCTTCACCACACTGCCGGTGATTCCCTTGAGTACGGATGTGAGCTCGGATGAGGAGATACCGCCGGGGCAATAGGCCGTAGCGGAACATTGTCCCGATGAAGGCATTTGTTGCGTACCTGATCAATGTTCTCGCCTGGGCCACTTTTCTCCCGTGTTGGCTCTGGGTCTGCTGGTCGATCCTGGACCGATCCTTCGAGTGGCGCTACCTCGCCGGCTTCGTATTGCCGTTGTCCCTCTGGGCCGGATACAGAATCATCTGCAAGCGAGTCGAAACCGCTTTGACCGACGAGGAGCGTCTCAGGCGTCACCACCAGAATCGTCACCGCGGCAGCCGGTACCTTCGAGCCAAGGCCGGGAACCGATGGAGGGACAACCGTTGGAAGTAGGTCTGCATCGCGCCTTGTCCGGCGGGCGCAGGCACGGTCTCGATGCTTGCGGGAGTACCATCACGGATTAACGGCCTCCCGCCTTCTTGAAACAATCCGTCGGGTTGGTTCGTACACGATAGGATGAACCCTCGTGTTACAGTCCGGGCTGGCTGTGCTCGGGTCATTGCAACGGTTCGTCCAGTCCAGAGCCTTTTCCAGGAGATGCCATGAAGAGCGTTAAGGGAATCTTCGCGCCGGTTTTTTTCGTGATGGCGGTGCCCTTCCTGCGGGCCGTGCCCCAGGAAGAACCGGCCCCGGACCAGGCCGGTCCGCAGATGCCGAAAATCGATCGGCCCGAGTCGTGGGCCGATCGGATGCGCCGTGAGAGACCGGTCCGGGAGGTGAGTGTCAAGGACGCCATCCGGCTGGCCCTGCTCAACAACCTGGAGATCGCCATCGAGGACTACAACGAGGATCTGAACCGCCAGCAGATCTTCGGGACCAAGGGGTTCTACGATCCCCGGATCCAGTTCGAGGTGGGGTGGGCGGCCACTGAGAATCCCGCCCGGTCCATCCTGGACGCGGGTCAGGGAATTCCGGTGAACACGACGGACCGGATCTACTTCGATACCTCACTGATCCAGAATCTGCCCAACGGCAGCAGCCTCACGCTGAGCTTCAACAACAACCGTTTCGCCACCAACAGCACCTTCTCGTTCATGAACCCCTCGTTCGGATCCAACTTCGCCGTCGGTCTGCGCCAGCCGCTTTGGAGGGGATTCCGTAAGACCCAGACCAGGCGTCAGCTCAAGCTCTTCAACCTGGAAACAGAGATCAGCGACAGCCAGTTTCAGCAGAAGGTGTCGCAGATCGTCCAGCAGGTCCAGAACCAATATTGGGAACTCGTCTTTGCCATCGAAAGCTACGAGGCCATTCGCAAGTCCATGGAGCTGGCCATCATCCAGCATGAGAACAATCAGAAGCGGGTCCGGATCGGTGTCATGGCGCCCATCGAGATCACTGCTTCCCGCGCCGAAGTGGCCACGCGCGAACAGGAGATGATCCAGTCCGAGGTCCGGATCATCACCTCCCAGAACGGACTCAAACGCCACTTGGCGCCGGACCCGAGGGCGCCCCTCTGGAATCTGACCCTGATTCCCACCCAGCTTCCCCGGGTCCAGGACCTGACCCTCACCCTGGACGAGGCCATCGCCAGGGCCATGGAGAAGCGCCCCGAACTGGACCAGAATCGGTTGCTCCGGGAACAGGTGGAGGTGGATCGGGAGTACTACCGCCAGGATGGAAGACCCACCGTGGACCTGGTGGCGAATTTGACCAATACGGGACGGGCTGGAGAAATACTGGTGAGTCAGTTCGTCGATACGGATGGGGACGGTGTTCCGGATACCCGGATGCAAAACGTGCCCCAGCCGTCGAATCCATTCTTCGGCAGTTTCGGGAATTCTTGGGGCCAGGTCTTCGGGTTCGACTACATCAACTACACTCTTGGCGTCAGCGTGGAGATCCCCCTGAGAAATCGGGCCAACGAGGCGGAGAGGGCCAGCCTCCTGATCCGTGAGCGCCGCCTCGCCAGCCAATTGAAGAACCAGCAGCAGATGATCATCGTGGAAGTGCGCAATGCCTATGAGAGCATCGCCACCCAGAGGAAGCGCCTGGAGGCGGCCCGAGTGGCGCGCGAACTCTCGGAGGCTCAATTGGAGGGTGAGAACAAGCGTTTCCAGGCCGGGTTGTCCACCAACTTCGAGGTGCTGCGGTATCAGCGGGACCTGAGCCAGTCGCAGGTGCAGGAACTGAGGGCGCGGGTCGACTACCAGCAGGCCGTGACCGACCTGGAGACGGCCATGTACACCATCGTCGACAGCAACGACATCGTACTGGCCCGCCGTGACTAACCCGCATTTCCCACCAGGTCGCTTTGCGTATGACGAAAAAGGATCTGTTTTTGAGCATTTGCGCGAAATTGTCCAGGGTTTTTCCGAAACAGACTGCGCTGGGCGCGCGCTCGCTGGTCTTTTCACCCTCAGCGCGCACGTGCTCCCTCAAACGTAGTCACCACTACGCTCTCGGTCGCGAGCACGCGCTGAGGGCGAAAATCCTGCGCGATCGTCACACCCCCTGGTGAGAAATGCGGGCTAGTCCGGCATTCGAGCGGATCCAACTCCGGGAGCAAAGGACACCTTCCGGACCGCGCGTATAATTGCGGGAGATGGACTGGATCGCAGCCGCGCCGGCGCTGGCCGGATTGGTGATCGGGAGCTTTCTCAACGTCTGCATTCACCGCATCCCACGCGGGCTGTCGGTCATCCGGCCCCGTTCCCGCTGCCCCGGCTGCTCGAAGCCGATCCCGGCCCGGGACAACGTTCCCATCCTGAGCTTCCTGCTGCTCAGGGGTCGCTGCCGCGCGTGCCACGCTCCCATCTCTCTCCGCTATCCGTTGGTGGAAGCCGCGGCGGCGGCCCTGTTTCTTGGCGCCTGGATTCGGTTTGAATGGTCCCCGGCCTTTGTCGTCTGCTGCCTCTTCCTGGCGCTGATCCTGGCTCTCACCGTCATCGACCTCTACCATCGGATCCTGCCCGACGTCCTGACGCTCGGAGGCTTGGCGGCCGGTATCCTGCTGTCGCCACTGCAGGACCCGGGTTTCTTCCGCTGGGAGACCGGGCCGGCGTCGCTCCCGGCCTGGGAACACCTGGGATTCTCTCTCCTGGGAGCCGGGCTGGGAGGTGGCTTCCTGTGGCTGGTCGCCGCGCTCTACCGCCGTTTTTCGGGGGTGGACGGGATGGGATTCGGCGACGTCAAGATGACCGCCATGCTGGGCGCCTTCCTGGGCTGGAAGTGCGCCTTGCTGAGCGTCTTCGCGGGTTCGGTGATCGGAGCCGTCGCCGGCTCCATCTACATGCGGGCCCGCTCCAAGGGACGGAGCTACCCGTTGCCGTTCGGAACCTTCCTGGGCGTGGCATCGGCGGCGGCCGCCTTTTGGGGCCCTGCGATTCTGCACTGGTACTTCTCCGATTGACGGCCGCCTGATGCGGATCAGCACCACGCCTTTCCGGGTCAACGGGCTGCAGTACCGGCCTCCGGCCAAGCCGCTGGCGGTGGTCTGCATCGACGGGTGCGGCCCCGAGTACCTGGAGGTTTCCAGGAATCGCGGCCGCATGCCCCATTTGGACGGTCTGGCCGAAGGCGGATTCGAGACCGTGGTCCGGGGCGCCCTCCCCTCCTTCACCAACGTGAACAATGCCTGCATCGTCTCCGGGGCCCCTCCTTCCGTCACCGGGATCAGCGGCAACTTCTTTCTCGATCCGCGGACCGGCCGGGAACTGATGATGAACTCGTCCCGCTACGTCCGATGCGGCACGATTCTGGCGGCAGCGTCCCGTGCCGGCCGGAAGGTGGCGATGGTGACCGCCAAGGAGAAACTTCGGGACCTGCTGACCAGGGACCTGGATGGAATCGCCTTTTCGTCGGAGCGCGCCGCGGACGCCGCCGTCGGCACCCACGGCGTCGCGAACCTGGAGGGCCTGGTGGGCAGGCCGCAGCCGGAGATCTACAGCGCCGACGCCAGCCTCTTCGTGCTGGCGGCAGGTGTCCGCCTCATCCAGAGGAATCTGGCCGATTTTCTCTTCCTGTCCCTGACCGATTACATGCAGCACAAATTCCCTCCCGAGTCTGCCCGGTCGCTCGATTTCCATGAAGAGCTGGACCGGGAGATCGGCGCGCTGCTGGAGACCGGCGCCCGGGTTGGGGTGACCGCCGACCACGGCATGAATGCCAAAACGGGACCCGACGGGACCCCCAACGTCGTCTATCTGGAATCTCTGCTGCGAGACCGTTTCGGAGAGGGGAACCGAGTGGTCTGTCCCATTACGGACCCCTACGTCGTTCATCACGGCTCCCTGGGTTCGGCGGTCATGGTGCACTTGGCCGAACTCAGGGAGACCACTGCCGTGGCCGGTTGGATCCGCCGGCTGCCCGGCATCGACGAGGTCTACGATCGCTCTACGGCGTCGAGAGAGTTGGACCTGCCGGCCGACCGCATCGGCGATCTGGTCGTGATGGCGGACGCCGGCGCCGTCATCGGGAGGACCCCTTCCGACCACGATCTCAGTGTTCTGAACGAACCTCTGCGGTCCCACGGCGGTCGCCACGAGATGGTGGTCCCCATGCTGCTCTCGGAACCGCTGAGCGGCGAGTACGAGGCCCGGGCGGCCCAGGGAGCCCGAAACTACGAAATATTCGACTACCTCTGCAACGGCGTCCAATCAACAGTTGCCGGGTGAGCCGCCGCTCCGCTTCGCGTTTTTTCTACCCGCAGCGTTAGGCTCAGATAGGATACGAAAACCCAAACCATAAGGAGGTGCACATGCGAAAGATTCTGTTGTTCTCGACCTTGCTGGTAGCCATGCCCTGGCTCTGGTGTCCGGATGTGGCGGCCGGGGACAAACTGGATCTGAATCAGGCGACGGTGGAGGAGTTGGACACTCTCCCCGGCGTCGGACCGGCAATCGCCAGGCGAATCGTGGCGTTCCGGGAGAAAAACGGAGCCTTCAAGCGGATTGAAGACCTGATGAACGTCCGGGGCATCGGCGAGAAGACCTTTCTGAGGCTCAGGGACCGGATCATGGTCAAGGCCGCCCCGCCCCCTTCCAAGGAGCAGGCGAAGAGCCAGTAGCGGTCTGTGCCGCAACGTTCCGGTCTTTTGAAGGCGCGGAGTCCCGCGGACGCCGATTCCGGCAGTCCCGGATGAAAGTCCCGCGCGGCATCGGTCCCGGTGCCGCGCGGGACTTCCGGTTGGACAGTCCGTGATGACTTTTGGCGCGGGCTGTTAAACTGGCGGCCGCATGAGACTCGAGCGTCTCGACCGCCGCCGGTTGCCGGGGCAAAGTCGGCTTTTTCTCCAGTATTTGTACGATTTCGACCAGGTCGCGCCTCTCTATCCGGCGGGAGCGGCGCACACCGGCCCAGAGGCTCTGGGTGAGAGAGCCGAGGCCGCGCGAAGACGGGACTCCCGGTTGCCCCGCGAGGCCCTCGTCCGGATGCTCCTCGATTTCAACGCCCGGGTGGGCTCGGGCCCCTCCACCCTCGAGAACATCGGGAAGCTGCGGGATTCCGGGACCGTGGCCGTGGTCACGGGCCAACAACTGGGCCTCTTCGGTGGACCGGCCCTTTCCGTTTACAAGGCGCTGACCGCGGTGAGCCTGGCCCGGATCCTGGAAGCGCAAGGATGCCCGGCGGTTCCCGTCTTCTGGCTTCCTTCCGACGACTCCGATTTTCTGGAGTCCCGCTCCACCGCTTTCTTTGGTCCGCAAGGATCGCTGCTCCGGCTGGCGTATTCCGGTCCGTCCCCCCCTTCGGCGACCATGGTGGGCAAGGTTTCGTTGGAAGCGACCGGTGATCCCCTGAAGAGGCTCCAGGACGGCGCTCCTGTTTCCGACAATCAGCAAGCGGTCTTCCAAACTCTCGAATCGGCCTACGCGCCCGGTACGTTCTTTACCGATGCCCAGGGCCGGTGGCTCGCCCGCCTCTTTCGAAACCAGGGACTCGTTCTCTTCGACGCGCTCCACTCCGGATACAAGGGCGCGTTGAGACCGGCCTTCGAAACGGCGGTCCTGGAGCGGGAGCGTCTGATCCGCACCCTGCAGGCCCGCGGGAGGAAGCTGGAGGCGGATGGTCACCCGGTGCAGGTACCCGTGGATGGCTCCGAATCTCTCCTCTTCTGGCTGGAGGAGAGACGGCGTTACAAGTTGGACTACCGGTCGGGAGCCTATTGGAGCCGCGGAAGCCGCTCTCTCCGTTTGCCGCCGGAGGAACTGCTGGACCGGATACGAACCGGAACCGGAGAGTTCGGTCCCAACGTGTTGTTGCGGCCCATCATTCAGGACCATCTTTTCCCCACCGTGGCCTACGTGGGGGGGCCGGCGGAGGTCGCCTACTTCAGCCAGGTCGGCGCCATCAGTCCCTACTGGAAGATTCAATGCTGTGTTTTCCCCAGGGCCGGAGTCACGGTAGTGGACCGGAAATCCCAGCGGCTGCTGAAGAAGCACTCGCTGGATCTGGTCGAGCTGCTCTCCCTGGGCGCATCCCGAATCACCCAACGCGTCGCCAGGACCGGAGAATCAAAGCAGGTACTGGACGAATTCGACCGGGTGACAGACGTGGTTCGGGAGAGCCTGACCCGGCTGCAGGGGGACATTGTCCGCGTGGACCCGAGTCTCGGCAGGATGGTCCCCCGGGCTTGGAAGCGAGTCCTCTATCAGATGGAACGGGTGGAGAAGCGGTTCCTGGAAAACTACCGGACCCGCGACCGTGTCGCCGGCCGCCATCTGGACCATCTCCAGACCCGTCTTCATCCCCGGGGGAAGCTGCAGGAACGGGTCGTCAATTTCAACCAGTTCCTGATGGAGGAGGGACCCGGGTTCCTCGACGGCCTGTTGGAAACGCTCGATCCTTTCTGCATGGACCACCAGGTGATCCATGTGTAAACCAGTCGACGTTCTCGCCGTGGGGGCGCATCCCGACGACGTCGAGCTGGGCTGCGGCGGGACGCTGCTTCGCCTGAAGTCGCTGGGCCGCCGCACGGGCGTCGTGGATCTGACGCGGGGCGAGCTGGGAACCCGCGGCACCGTGGAGACCCGGGCCCTGGAATCCCGCCGCGCGGCTGCTCTCCTGGGTCTGGACTTCCGGCTGAGCCTGGGCCTGAGGGACGGAAACCTGAGTCCCGGCGAAGAGAGCCGGTTGGCGTTGATTCGAGTGATCCGGAAGTGCCGGCCGAAACTGGTCCTGACACACTCCAAATGGGGCCACCCGGACCATGGCAAGACTTCAATCCTGGTGGAGGAGGCGGTTCATCATGCCGGCCTGGCCGCCATCGACACGTCGCAACGGCGTTTCCGTCCGCGGCGGATCGCCTACTGGACCCATTTCGATGAGCCGGTCGCACCCCACGTCGGAGTGGATATTTCCGACCACTACGAGCAGAAGGAGCGCGCTTTGAAGGCGTTCGCGTCCCAGTTGCACCGGCCGGACTCCAGTGAGCCCGCAACCTATCTCAGCGATTCCCGGTTTCTGGAACGGATCCGGAGCTTTCACATGCACGTGGGGAGTCTAGTAGGATGCTCCTTGGCGGAGGGTTTCCTCATGGCCCGGCCACCCCGGATCGGGGACCTGGCCGATTGCTGAATTGAACGGCCGCCGCCTCCCGGACAGGTCCGTCCGCTACGGGAACGACAGCGAGATGTTCGATCGCCAGTCTCAAGTCTACGGCAACCTGCTTCAGGCAGCGGACATCGCCGTCGCCTTTCTGGCCTTGACCCTGGCCTATTTCTCCCGGTCCATTCTTGTGGAGTGGGCGCCGGCCTCCATCGCGCCCGCATTCCATCCGGAACTGCTGCCCTATTCCCACTATCTGCTCTATCTGCTGGCCGCGTTGCCGATTTGGATTCCCATCCTCCGGATCACCCAACGATACTCCCGCTTCTACCAGGTCTCCGCCGCCCAGCACCTGTTCCGCATCGTCCGCTTCGTCTGCGCCGCGGGTCTCGCCGTGGGCTTCTTCGTCTTTGTGTTCAACCTGGACGTCAGCCGGCCCGTCTTCTTCATCTTCATCGGACTCTCCGGTCTCTTCCTGGGGTTGAACCGCATTGTCCTGCATTGGATCTTGAGGACCCGGAACGTCAACGAGCACCATCAGGTCAGGATCCTGATCGTGGGAATCGACTCCCGGGCCAAGTCCGTCAGCCAGGTTCTGGGCCGGTTCCGAAAGTGGGGCTACCGTGTCGCCGGACATCTGGCCCCGGATGAACTCTGGGAAGAGGTTCCCGGAATCCGGATCCTGGGCTCGCTTAAGGATCTTCCCGGCCTGCTCATGGACGGCCTGGTCGTGGACGAGATCATATTCGTGGGCGCGCAGCCGGAGGACACCCGGCAGTTTCAAGAGGTGCTTGGATTCTGTGAGGAGCTGGGAATCCGGACCCGGATCGCCGCGGACTTTTTCCCCACCTCCATTTCCAGACTATCGCTCGATTATCTGGAGGAGCTTCCTCTCATCACCTTCTCGACGGCCCCGGACCAGAGCGTGGCCCTGGTGGTCAAGAGGGTCATGGATTGCGTGCTGGCCTCGGCCCTGTTGGCGCTGGCAGCTCCATTCATGCTCCTGACCATGGCGCTGATCAAGTTCACTTCATCCGGATCGGTTTTCTACCGCCAGGTCAGGCGCGGCCTCTATGGCCGGGAGTTCAGCCTGGTCAAATTCCGCACCATGGTGGAGGGAGCCGAAGACCAGCTCCGGGAGATCCGGCATCTCAACGAGATGGACGGCCCGGTGTTCAAGATGCGCAACGATCCCCGGGTGACTCCTCTGGGACGCATTCTGCGCAGGTACAGCATCGACGAGCTGCCGCAACTGGCCAACGTGGTGAGAGGCGAGATGAGCCTGGTCGGTCCCCGGGCGCCGTTGCCCGAGGAGGTCCGCCACTATTCCCGGAGTCAGCGGAGGCGGCTGAGCGTCAAGCCGGGCATCACCTGTCTCTGGCAGATCTCCGGCCGCAACGAGCTGGATTTCCAGAAATGGATGAAGCTGGATCTCCAGTACATCGACCAGTGGTCCTTGAAGCTCGATCTCTGGATTCTGCTCAAGACCATCCCGGCCGTCGTCTGGGGCCGCGGCGCCAGCTAAGCCCGCATTTCTCACCAGGTCGCTTTGCGGATGATGAAAAAGAATCTGTTATTGAGTATTTGCGCGAATTTTTCCAAGGGTTCTCCGGGACAGACTGCGCTGGGCGCGCGCTCGCTGGTCTTTTCACCCTCAGCGCGCACATGCTCCCTCAAACGTAGTCACCACTACGCTCTCGGTCGCGAGCACGCGCTGAGGGCGAAAATCCTGCGCGATCGTCACGCCCCCTGGTGAGAAATGCGGGCTAGTCCCCTCGATCCTCCCTCACGCCTCACTGCCGACTCCGATTGCCTCATCCTGGTACTGGAGTTCGTACAACTTGTAATAGAGGCCCCGCAGCCTGAGCAGTTCCTGATGGGTGCCTTCCTCCTCGATTCTGCCCTGGCGGAGAACGACGATGCGGTCGCAGTTCTGGATGGTGGAGAGGCGGTGGGCGATGACGATGGAGGTTCGTCCCTCCATGAGCGTGCTCAACGCGTCCTGGATGAGAATCTCGGTCTCCGTGTCGACCGACGAGGTGGCCTCGTCCAGGATCAGGATTCTGGGGTCGTGGGCCAGGGCGCGGGCGAAGGCCAGCAACTGCCGCTGTCCCACGGACAACGACGCGCCTCTTTCGGTGACCGGCGAGTCGAGTCCCCGCGGTTTCTCCCGGATGAAATCCAGCGCGTTGACGTGGCGCACCGCCTCCGTCACCTGGGACCGGTCGATGGGAGCCCTCCACAGCCGGACGTTTTCTTCGATGGTGCCGCTGAAGAGAAAGACATCCTGGAGCACGACCGCCATCCTGCGCCTCAATTCCCCCGGGTCCAGGTGGGCGATGGGAATCCCGTCGATGAGAATGTCCCCCTTCCGGATGTCGTAAAACCGGCAGATCAGGTTGATCAGAGTGGTCTTTCCCGCACCGGTGGGTCCCACGATGGCCACTCGTTCGCCGGGGGCAATTCTCAGGCTCAGGTTCCGCAGGACCGGCGTATCTTCCTTGTAGGCGAACGTCACGTTGCGGAACTCGATGGCTCCTCCGCCCGACGGCAGCGGCGTGGGTTTCGACGGAGGCCGAACCTGGGCGCGCGTGTCCAGGAGCTTGAAGATCCGCTCCGAGCTGGCCATGGCGCTCTGCAGGATGTTGAACTTTTCGCTCAGGTCGCTGATGGGCTTGAAGAAGCGCTCCGAATACTGAAGGAAGGCCACGAGCGTGCCCAGGGTCAGGACGCCGTCCAGCACGCGGCCCCCTCCGTACCAGAGGATCAGGGCGATGGCCAGCGCTCCCACCAGGTTGATCACCGGATAGAACACGGCGTAGTAGAAGATGGATTGAATATTGGCTTCCAGGTGCTCCCGGTTCCGTTCCCGGAACTGGCCGAACTTGCGGTCCTCCTGGACGAAGACCTGCACCACCGGCATGCCGGTGATGTTCTCTTGAAGGAAGGCATTGATCTTGACCACGCAGGCCCGGACCCATCGATAGGATCCTCGAACCTTGATCTTGAAGATCATGGTGGCCACGAAGATGAGGGGCAGGACGGAGAAGGCGACCAGGGCCAATTGCCAATCTCGCCAGAGCATGACCGTCACGATGCCGCCCAGCAGGAAGATATCCCCGAAGATGCTCACCACGCCCGCCGTGAAGAGCTCGTTGAGCACGTCCACGTCGTTGGTCACGCGGGTGATCAGTCGCCCCACCGGATTCCTGTCGAAATAGCCGACGTGCAGCTTCTGGACGTGACTGAAGATCTGGACCCTCAGATCGCGCATGACCCGCTGTCCGGTCCAGTTCATCAGCCAGGTCTGCGCGAAGGTGCAGCCGAATTGCAGAATCAGGAGGCTCAGGTAGAGCAGCGCCAGAAGCGTCAGGCCGGTCCGGTCGCCGTTGCTGATGTGATCGTCGATGGCGATCTGGGTCAGGAGCGGCCCCGCCAGTTGCAGGGCCGACACCAGCAGGAGCAGCGCGACCGACGCGCCCACGACCCAGCGGTAGGGATGAAGGTATCCCAGCATCCGCCGCGCCAATCGCCCGTCGTACACCCGGCCCAGGATCTCGTCCTGGTCGTACTCGATCATGCGATTCCCAGCTCCTGTTCCAGCAACTGCTTGCGGTGCATTTCGGCGTAGGGACCCGCGGTCCGGAGCAACTCCTGGTGCCTTCCTCGCTGCGCGATTCGTCCCCGGTCCAAGACCAGGATCTGGTCCGCTCCCTTGACCGTCGAGATGCGGTGGGAGATGAGGATGGTGGTTCTTTCGGCGATGACGGGAGCGAGCCGCTTCAGGATCTCTTCCTCCGTGTAGGTGTCCACGCTGGAGAGCGAGTCGTCCAGAATCAGGATTTTCGGGTCCGTCAGGAGCGCTCTGGCGATGGTCATCCGTTGTTTCTGTCCACCGGAAAGGGTCAGGCCTCTCTCACCCACGAAGGTGGCCATCCGGTCGGGGAAGCGTTGAATCTCTCCCAGGATGTTGCCGGTGTGCGCAGCCTCCCGGATGGCTTGGCCGGAGGCGTCCGGTGCTCCGAACGTCAGGTTGTCCCGGATCGATTCGGAAAAGAGGAATGTGTCCTGGGGAACGCAGCCGATGTTCCTGCGCAGGTGGGTCACGGAAATGTCGTTCACGTCCCTGCCGTCGATGAGGATCCGTCCCCGGGGCACCGGGTAGAGGCGGCAGAGCAGATGCACCAGGGTGGATTTTCCACTGCCGGTGCTGCCCA
Source organism: Acidobacteriota bacterium (assembly GCA_965116695.1). GTDB lineage: Bacteria > Acidobacteriota > UBA6911 > RPQK01 > JAJDTT01 > JAJDTT01. Next base: position 2,083,650 of record OZ220706.1, on the reverse strand, counting down.
CGATGGCGAGTGTGTCGCCCGCGGGCAGCTCGAATTCCAGGTCCTTCAAGACCGGCGTCCCGTTGTAGGAAAAGGTGAGATTCCTGACCTCCACCCGGCCTTCGATGGCCTCGGCCGGAAGGCCGCCATCGTCCAGCACGTCCGGCCGGTTCGCCAGGATCCGGTTGATCCTGGCCATGGAAGCCGACCCCCGCTCGAAGGTGTTGATGACCCACCCCAGGGCGATGGTGGGCCAGGTCAGGCGGGCCAGATAGAAGATGAACGAAACCAGGGCGCCGAGAGACAGCGCCCCGTCCATGACCTGCCGTCCTCCATACCAGAGGAGAAAGACGGCCGACAGGCCCAGCAGGAAAGCGAGGAGGGGATAGAAGATCCCCCAGACTTTGACCAGGGCCATGCTCCGCTTCATGTATTCCCGGTTGGCGTCTCGAAACCGGCTTACGAAGGCGGACTCCTGGTTGTAGGCCTTGACGACCCGGATCCCCGAGACGTTCTCCTGAACCAGGGTCGTCAGCCTCGAGAACTGTTCCTGAATCTTCTCGAATCTCTGGTGGATCTTGCGTCCGAAGAACTTGACGCAATAGGAGACCAGCAGGAGGGGGGCCAGGGTGAGAAGGGCCAGGCCGGCGTCGGTACGAATCAGTATAGTGACGGTCAGCACGACCATGAACAGGGTGTTGACCGAGTACATGATGCCCGGTCCCAACACCATCCGAACGGCGCTCAGGTCGTTGGTGGACCGCGCCATCACGTCTCCCGTGGAATGCCGCTGGTAGAAGGCGGGCGTGAGGCGCTGCAGGTGCCGGAAGAGGTCGTTGCGCAGGTCGAATTCGATCCGGCGGGAGACGCCGATGAGGATCCACCGCATCAGGTATCGGAAAAGGCCCTCGGCGCAGCTCAGAGCCAGCAGCAGTCCGGCGTAGCGGAGCAGCAGTCCGGCGTCGGCTCCTCCGGCGAGATCGTCGACCGCCGATCCCAGGACCTGGGGCGTGACGACCACCGCCACGTTGGTCATGAGGACCATCACGACGCCGATGGCGATGCGGGCGCGGTATTGCCTCAGGTAGGGGATCAAGGTGGCCAGGGCCCACGCTCGACCGGTTCCGGCTGGCTCAGCCCGCATTTCTCACCAGGGGGCGCGCGCCCAGCGCAGTCTGTCCCGGAGAAACCTTGTAACAATTCGCGGATATGCTCAAAAACAGATCCTTGTTCGTCATACGCATAGCGACCTGGTGAGAAATGCGGGCTAGGGGGCATCGAATCCCCGGATGTGCGGCGTCTCGACACCGTCGGGATCGACGAAGGCCACCTCGTACCCGTAGAGCCGGGAGGGGGACTTCTGCGAGAATTTCATGTCGAAACTGCCCGAAGACTCGGGATTCAACACGTCCGGCTTCACCTTTGCCACGATTTCTTCCAGCAACTCGTCATCCTGTCCCCAGATCCGGACGCGCGCCGAGATTCCCTGGAGAGGAATCGGCCCCTGATTCCAGATCTCCCCCTTGAGGGAGAATCCCGTAAAGAACCGATCGCAGGAGAGGGCGGCCAGTCTCAGGGGAGCGGTTTCGATGGACTCGACCCCGGTCCAGTTCTTGAGGTAGGGGATGGGTACGAAGCTCACACCCACGAAGGAGCCTGCGGCCAGCAGGATGGAAAGCAGCATGACCTGGAAGACGATGCGGAACTCGTTTTGGGCGGCGGTCCAGGGTTCGGTCCGGCCCGGCTTGCCGGAGGTCTCTTCGAGCTTCTCCCGGTAGTAGCGATCGAACTCCTCCCGGAAATAGTCCTTGAGACTGAATTTCCGGGCGCGGATGCGATATCGGACCACGAGCAGGAATACCAGGAAGGAAACGAGAAAGACCCAGAGAGCGACCAGGAGGGGAAAGTCTACGATTCGCAGAACGGAATGATCCATGGGTCTTCAGCAGTCGTGGAAAAAACCTTCAACCCTTCCGAGCGGTCCGGCATCGCGAACCAAGGTGATGTCCGCGAAATCCTGCTCCCGGCCATGACGCGCCGCCGTCATGACGGCGGCGCGCGTCTCCAGTTTGACCACTCCTCAATTTCCGGGCGGCTTCGCCGGCGCGCGGCCCTCCCCGATGGGAGGCAGACCCAGAATACCCTTGCGGCGCTTGTCCAGGGTGAAGTCGGCGCCGTACAGGGCTTGTCCGAAAGCGGTCAGCAACTGCTTCTCCACCCGCCCGACGGAATCGATATCCACCCACTCCTCGCGGCCCAGAAAATCGCGTTTGAGCGCCTGGATGTCGCTGTCGACCGTAACTGTGGTCTGGCGCTCCCGGATCAGACTGACCGACAGGTCGTAACGGTAGCGGACCCGAACCCATTCCCCGTCAGGCAGCCGGGGACGGACTCCGATCTTGTCAAGATGGCCGGCCGTCAAGGGACCCGACATGTAATCCCGGTATCCGGTGAGGATCTCGCCCCTGGCCCTGTCCTTCTTGACGAGTTCCCATTTCTCGCGCTGCAGGACTTCCAGCATGGCTTTCCATGCCGCCGGAAACGGGACGCCCAGGCGCATCGGGGGCTCGAATCTCTTTTGCGCCTCGACCTCGGTGGCGGCCAGGGCCAGGAGGATCAATGACGTCCGGACCAGCTTGTGTCCCATACCGCTGCTTCACAGTCTACCAGCCCGGGACGGACTGCTGAACCGAATGGAAGCGCCGAGTCGCGGTTTCCCAGCCGGGTGTCAGCGCTGGTAGCGGCGCACGGCCCGCTGGTGCTCCCGGTAGCTGGTGGAGAAGACGTGGCTGCCGTCGTTCCGGGAGACGAAATAGAGGTGCCTGACCGGGGCCGGGTGGAGGGCGGCGTCGATGGAAGCGGCCCCTGGGTTTGCGATGGGGCCGGGGGGGAGTCCCGCGTAGAGATAGGTGTTGTACGGAGAGTCCAGGCTCAGGTCGCTCTTGTGAAGCACTCCGTCGTAGTCGCCGCTCTTCCGAATGGCATAGATGACCGTGGGGTCGCAATCCAGCTTGATGTTCCGCCGCAGCCGGTTGTGAAACACGGCGGAAACCAGAGCCCGCTCCGAGGGGAGCGCGGTCTCTTTTTCGATGAGGGAGGCCAGCGTGATCACCTCCCGGATGGTGAGGCCCAGGTCTTTGGCGCGCTTCTGCCGCGGCGGGGTCCACACCTCCTTGAAGCGGGTCACCAGCGTGGAGATCAGCGTCAGCTCCTGGTCGGAGCGGGTGAAGTAGTAGGTGTCGGGGAACAGGTAACCCTCCAGGTCCGCGGCCTCGGGGTCCAGCCCGTCCAGCAGGTCGGTCCGGCCGGCGAGAGGCTCCAGTTCGCGCCGCCGTCCCAATCCTTCCTCGACGAAACGATCGATAATCTCGTCCAGGGTCAATCCTTCGGGGATGGTGATGCGATACTGGTGGACCCGGCCCTCCCTCAGGATCCGCACCACTCGGGCCAGGCTGGCGGGATTCTCAAAGAGGTATTCGCCTGCCTGGAGAGGGTCGGAACCACTCCACCGGACATAGGCCGCAAAGATGAGGCCGGACCGGATGACGTCCGCTTCCTGGAGCATCCGCCCGATGCCTCTCACCGAAGCTCCGAAGGGAACCGTCAGCAGCCGGCTCTCGGTCGAACTCCCCAGGTGGGGTTCGCTGATGCGGGCTTCCCACCAGTTGGACGCGGCCCGGGCCGTTGCAGCCAGGATCAGGGCCGCGACCAGCAGTCTCCGGATCAGCCTCGGGATCCGGTAGGCGCCCTCTCCTCCAGGTACCATTTCAGAATCACCGCCGCCGAGAACTCGTCCTTCTTCTGCCGCCTCTGGCGGGGCGGAATCCCCAATTCCCGCATGACCGATTCGGCCTCTTTGGTCGACAGGCGTTCGTCCATCCACTCTACCCGAACCGTCCCCTGGCCGCGCAATCGGGTCACCAGGGGGATGGCGGCTTGAGCGATGGCGCTGGGCCGGCCGCTGAGATGCCGCGGTCGCCCCACGATCAGCCTCTCCACCCGGTATTCCGTAAGGAGTCCGGCGATCCTCAACAAATCCTCCTCCAGGCTTTTTCGCTCAAAGGTGAGCAGCGGACGGGACGTCAACTTCAGGGGGTCGGTGACGGCGACTCCGCACCGCTTGGAGCCCACGTCCAAGGCCATCCATCGGGTCATGGCGCCGTCGGATTCCTCCTACCCTGCCGGTTTCCGGAAGTAGTGTTCCAGCGAGTCCCAACTCAACCAATGATCGGGGTGCCGGCGAATATCCTGCTCCAACAGTCCCACCAGCTTCTGCATGAATTCCGCTCTGCCGGCGGCGGGGCGGAAGGAGTTCGTCACTTCCGAGATCTCGATCTCCTGGCGGTTCGTCTCCTTGTTTCTGTGGATCCTCCAGTGGAGGAGGCGGGATCCGGTGGTGAAGAAGAGGCTGGCGATGCCGTTGGGGAACCAGGCGCGCCGGCCGAAGAACGTCACCTCCGTCGTGTGTTTCGGGTTCACCAGGGTGGGCACCACGTCGGCCAGCATCATGACGACCTCGCCGGCCCGGAGCTTCTCCACGAGCCGGGAGTAGTTGCCGCGTCCGGTCATGAGAAAGGGGTGTCCGATGGCCTTTTCGATCCAGCGGACCCGTTTCCGGTTGTAGCGGAGAACCGCCGGATGCAGCGGGTTGTCCTCCGGTTCGATGGAGCGGCCGACGATGTTCATGGGGACTCCGCTCTTGCCGGTGAAGACGAAGAAGAGCCCGGTGCTTCCCATGTGGCTGGAAAAGAGGAGGACGCCTTCTCCGGAGGCGGCGGCTTCCCGAAGGAGGTCCAGACCGGTGCACCGGACGAAGGATTGGAGATGGCCCAAGGGCTTCGGGTACCAGAACGCCTCCATCTCGTTGCGGGACTCGGCCTGGTAGTGGCCGATGACGATCCTCCGGCGCTCAGCCGCGCCGAGATGCGGAAACGTGGACTCGACGTTTCGCGAGGCCCAGGCGAAGGAGTCCCGGAGCGCGCGGGCGAGCAATCTTCCCCGGAGATCGGCCAGGCCGTAGGCCAGCGGGCGCGGCAGCCTGGAGATGGCGGGCAGGGCCGCGCCATAGTCGGCTGCCTTGATCCAATCCATCAGGCCCATGGCGCATCAAGCGGAGAGGACGGAAAGGAACCGGTCCGTTCAGCCGGTCTGCCATCCCGAGTCGATGTTCAGCTCTTCGCAGACCTGCAGGATCTGCCCGATAGTGGTGCCGGCCAGCGGAATTCCCTCCCGCGTTCGCGTCCTGGAAGTGCGCACCTCCAGCTCGCCGGGAACCAGGATCTCGCCCTCGGGATCGATGGTGCGGGAACTCTTCACGTAGCGGACGTACCGGTCGACCTCGTCGAAGAACTCGTCACGGTCCGCAAACCAGCTCCGGTCGATGACGATGGTGAACATTCCGTTGGCCAGTTTGTGGGCGTTGGCGGGATTGGTGCACGATCCGCCGGTGAGGGCTCCCGCCAGGATTTCGATCATGAAGCTCAGGACGTAGCCCTTGTGTCCCGCGATGGGAAGGATGGACCCGGGAGGATGCCGATAGAAGAGTTCGGGATCGGTGGTGGGACGGCCCTCCGAGTCGATGAGGCAGCCGTCGGGGACCTGAACGCCCTTGTGAAGAGCTACCCGGACCTTCCCCTCGGCGATCATGCAGGCGGACATGTCCATGATCAGGGGAGGGCCCTCCCGCTGAGGCACGCCGCAGGCGATGGGATTGGCGGAGAGGCGCCGGTCCTTGCCGCCGTAGGGCGCCACCAGGTTGCCCATTCCGCTGGTGTTCACGAAGTGCAGGCTGAGCATTCCCGCGGCGGCGGCCATTTCCGGCCAATCGCCGATCCGGCCCAGGTGTCCCGTGTTCCGGAGTCCAACCATGCTGCAACCGTGGCGCCGGGCCCGGTCGATGGCGATCTCCATGGTCTGCTCTCCGGTCGACTGTCCGAAACCGCTGTTCCCGTCCAGCACCGCGATGGGACCCCGGTCCAGGACGAACGTCACCTCCCGGTTGGGCAGGACCAGGCCCTTCTTGATCCACTCCCAGTAGCGCGGGATCCGGATGACCCCGTGGGAGTCGTGTCCCACCAGGTTGCTCTTCACCAGGCGGGTGGCGATTCTGACCGCCTCCCCATCGCTGCTGCCGGCCGCGGCGAAGATGCGCCGGGCCAGATCCCTTAACTCGTCAGCCGAAAAGACTCTCGATTTCATGAACTTGCCATCCCGGAGCGGCGGTTTTCCTACCCCCGATTGGACCGGCGACTTTCCTGTCGCCTGAAGCGGCGGATTCCAACCGCCGAACGCCAAAATAACAAACTGCCGGCATGTGAGGGGCAGAACAAACCCGAGCGACTCCAATCCGCTCCCCTCTTGATCCTCAAAATCGCATTCTCCAGTTTTCCGCCTCCAGGTAGACGTCCAGGGCGACCCCCTTGAGGTAGTCGCGGCAGAAGTAGTTGAGGACGCCCAGGGCCCCCAGGTCCGAGGGGTCCCGGACGGCGCCGGCCCAGGACCGGATCCCCGAGCCCAGGAGATCCACCGCCGTCTCCAGTTGCCCGTGGGCTCCCCGGATCCGCTTCTCGAAGCTGCGGGCGTCTTTCTGGACGAAGGCCTGTTGGGAGAGGTCGTACTCGACCCGGGCCCGGCGAACCGTCTGCACGGCCTCGATGTAGTCGACGCCGAATCGGACCTGCCCCAGGAGCTGTTCCAGGTAGCTCCGCCCCTCGGGCCGCGTCTTCTCCAGAGCGGACTCCAGCAGGGGCACGGCCTCTTCGTAGAAGGCCTTCAGATCGTTCCATTCCGGCACCGGACCCTTCCGGCTGTGCCAGTGCTTGCGCATCATCCGGGTGACCGGGAAGAGGAACCCCATGGCGATCTCGTCTCCCCGGGCCGTGGCCCTCTCCAGGATCCGGTAGAACTCCAACATCTCGGGGACGGCGGCGGAACCGCAGACCTGTTCCACCTGGTCCCGATAGACCGATTCGGGGGTCACCTGGGAAGACCAGGAGGCCTGAGCCAGATAGGCCGTGCCCGCTTCCAGCTTGGTCACCAGGAACTGCCGGCCGAAGAAGCCGTGCACGCCATAGCGTTCCATGGCCTGCAAAATGCGATGGAGCGGTTGCGTGGGGAGCTGAGGCAGGATGCCCACGTTGTCGTCGGCCAGCGTGGCCAGCGTGGCCACCTGCCCCGGATGCTCGCTGGCAAAGGAAAGCATCTCCGCACGGCGCGCAGCCAGCGAGGTCAGGTAGTCCATCCGGACCAGGAGCAGCGACCTTTCCGGAAAGATCTTGAGCATGACCGGATAGAACTCGTCGCTGAAGGTGGCGACCACCACGGTGGCGTCCGGATTGGCGGTCCCTTCCAAAATTCGCTCCTCGTTGAGGAGCTTGTCCAGGGTATCGGCGTTGGCGATGGCCCCCTTGAGCTCATACAGGGGCCGGCCGGGTGCGCGGACGCCCACGGGCAGGATGTTGGTTCTGGCCGACTCCTCCATCCGGTCCAGGCTGAACCGGGGCTCCAGCTTGTATTTCCGGTCCAGGCGCTTCCACATGGACTTGTAGTACTCGCCCCCTCCCGGATTCTCGGGCTGGGTCAGGCCATAGAAATCCGCCTCCGGATAGGTGTTGATGTGGGCCTGGATGATGGTCTTGTTCAGGCCGGTGACCGCCGGGTTGTCCGGCGTCATGTAGGGGAAGGCCGTGGGGTCCACGCCGTACTCGGAGATGCCCAGCCGGCCGTTGTGCGTCCCCTTCATCAACTCCCGGGGGACGTACTCCCGGTCGGACCACTCGGGGAGCCGCCAGTTGAACTCGTTGGTGAACTGGTTGATCCGGAAGTTGATGCCGGTCTGCATCCCCCGGCTCTTGGCATAGGCCAGCAGGTCATGCATCAGCTTCTGGGCGGCGCGAACCCGTTCCCGGTAGGTCTCGGCCCCGGCCATGTCCGGGTTTACCAACTCGGTACGGCCGCCGAAAAGCTCGCGCCCGATGGTCTCTCCGTGAATCGGCACCTTCCATCCGTAGTGGAACACACCCGTCGTCTTGGGCTGGTCCCGGAACTGAAAGTGGACGAAGGGCTGATGAGGATAGATCTGGCAGTACAGGACGTTGAACTTCAACTTGGCCAGTTGATCGATGAGATGCCGGTAGTCGTCCATTCCGTAGAAGATGAGCGACGTAGCCAGGTTGTTGATGGCCCGGTAGGAGCGGAACCGGAAGCGGGGCTCCTGCACCTTGTCCAGGCTCTGGGGAGGGAAATCGGCCGGACTCGCGGGGAGCACGTCCTTTTCCAGCAGAAAACGGACACCCAACTGTTCCAGGAGGTCGTAGACTGCCCAGAGCGTCGCCGCCGGGCTGCCTCCTCCCACGATCACCGCCGGTTTGCCGTTCCAGGAGACGGTCTTCAGGACCAATCCCTGATCGCTGACCCGGGGCCATCCCGCCTCTCCCATCACCAGGGAGACGGACCGGTTCGTCTCCGGACTCCCCAGGATCAGATTGACGTCCGCCTGCGGGGAAATCGTGGTCAGCGGAACCGCCTGGATGCCGTACAAGTCGCTCAAGTAGCGGCGCAGCTCGCGGGCGGCGTAACGCTCCAATTCCGGCGCCTGGTGCCCCAGGACGATGGCGCAGTTCGGGGCGTCCGCCGGAGCGGGAGTGGAGGCCTCGCCGGAGACGTGACCGAGTCCGCCGATGGCCAGGACCAGGCCCAGCAAGACAGGAACCCGCCTGTCCGGACCACGAACCATGCTGGATCCATTCATGAGCCTCTCCTTACGCGCGCTCAGGCAGCGGAGACGGAAGCCTCCAACTCCAGGGTGTAGTCGATGAGTTCGTCGGCGACCCGGCCGTTGTAGCGGTCCCACCGGAAATCGCCGAACCGCGTGTATTCCGTGGCGAAGATGCCTTTCCGCACCAGCAGCCGCTTTCCGAAAGCGATGGCCACCGACAGGTCCTGGTGGGTGAACCCCACTACGGGCTGGACGCGATTGAAGATTCGGATCGCTTCCTCGCGGCGGCCGCCGCGATAACTGCGATCGATTGCCGACCAGACCCGCACCATGGAGCATTCGGGAATCATGGCGTCCACGCCCCGGTCCAGCGCCTCGATCATCTGGCCGATGGCCCACCCTCCGGCCAGGAACATTTCGCCGCCGCAGATTTCCCGGATGGCCGTGTACTTCGGTCCGGCCGGATTCGACTCGATCTTGAGCGAAGACAGGCTGGGGAGCACCTGCGTGAGCCGGCGGACCATCTCGGGAGTCAGGCCCGCACCGGTGAAATCCAGGTCCTGCAGCATCAACGGGAAGTCCCCGGCGCCCTCGACCACCTCCCGAAAGAACGGCTCCACCCGTTCCGGTTCCCGGTACAGCTCGGTAGGCACCGCCACCATGTACGCGGCCGCTCCGACCTCCCGGGCCAATCGGGCCTGCTCGATGCAGACGCGAGGCCGGGAGCCGGAGGCTCCCACGACGATGGGGACCCGCCCGGCCACCATCCCGGCGACGCGCCGGACGATCCTGGCGCGCTCTTCGGCGGTGAGGCAGGAGACCTCGCTGGCCACCGCCGGAACCATGAAGCCGTTCACCCCTCCGGCGATGGCGTCCTCCACCAGCTTGTCCAGAGAGGCCTGGTCGACGGCGCCCTGCGAATCGAAGGGGGTCTGGATGACGGAGATGATGCCCTGTTGGAGTGGCGGCGGGCCGGATCGGGAACTCATTTCCGGTCCCACTCTCCTCATCCTGCCCCTACACCCGCGCCGTCTTGGGATTCAGGATGCTGGGATTGTCGTCGATGGCGTAATTCTGGGCCGAGGTCCCGGGAGCGCCGGAGAGTGGTTCCCCTTCGATTTCGAAACCGGCGTCCCGGATCATGCGGTAGACGGGCTGTTTGGGGTCGCCGCGAGTGGCCAGGTATCCGTCCACGAAGAGGGAATTCGCCGGGTAGAGGGATAGGACCTGCAGTTGGCGGAGGTGGCCCTCCCGGCCGGCGGCGACCCGGATCTCCGCCCGGGGATTGATGAACCGGAAGGCGCACAGAATCCGAATGCAGCGGCGCGGCGAGAGTTGATCGAAGTCGTAGACCGGGTTGCCGTCGATGGGGATCAGGAAGTTGACCGGGATGGAGGGGACCTCCAGCGAACGGAGCTCGTACGCCACGTCCAGGATGTCCTCGTCCTTTTCGCCCATTCCGGTGATCATGCCGCTGCAGCTCTCCAGGCCGGCTCGACTGGCCGCTTCCAGGGTGTCGATCCGGTCCTGGTAGGTGTGGGTGCCCACGATATTGCCGGTGTGGCGGCGGCTGGTGTTCAGATTGTGGTTGAGCCGGTCCAGGCCGGCCCGCTTGAACAGGCTCGCCTTCTCGAGGTCCACCAGGCCCACCGAAAGGCAGGTCCGGATCCCCACCTCCTGGTCGATGCGGCGGATGATCCGGGCCAGCTTGGCCGCCTCCTGGGGAGTGGGTCCGCGCCCGCTGGCCACCATGCAGTAGCGGTAGACTCCCTGTTCCTTGGCTTCCCGGGCCTCCTGGACGATGGATTCCTCGTCCTTCATGGCGTACTTGCGCAACGGGGCCTGGGCGATCTTGGACTGGGCGCAGTAGCCGCAGTCCTCGGGGCAGAGCCCGTTCTTGATGTTGTTGATCTGGTGGACCTTCACCTTGCGCCCGAAGCGGGCCATCCGCACGTCGCCGGCCGCCGCCGCCAGGCGGAGGATGTCGACGTCGGGATCGGTCAGCACCTCCATCGCGTCTTCCCGGGGGAAGAACTCTCCGCTCAGGGAGATCCTGGCCCAGCGTTCGTATCGATTCTCCATTTTCCGTTCTCCGTCTGGCCGTTCCAGTCTACTACGCCGTCGTGATGCTCGCTTCAATGGATCATTGGTACGGTGCAGGTGCGGTCATGATATTCTCCGAGGTCAAGGTTCCCATGCCTGTCGTTTCCATCGGCGCGAACGGTTCCGAACCCGTTTTCCTGCCGCCTCGGGAGGAAAGTGAGGATGCTGTCTAACGTATGGACGGTCATCAGGACGGAATATCTGGACAGTTTTCATAGCGGTGAACGCTTGGAGACTTTCGGCGTGATCGTAGGAGCGCCGTTTGTGGGAGTGCTCTATTCTCTGCCGTGGGGGCTGGGTTGGTATTCTTCCGATCATTGGGACGAACTGTTCGTTCCGTTCCCGACGGCGTTTCCGTGGATCCTGACTCTTGGTTTCGTTCTCCGCGAGCGAAGCCGCCGTAGTATTGAGGCTCTGACGGCGAGGCGTTTGCCCCGTGACGCGATCCTCTGTGGCATGATCGCCGCTGGAGTCGGAGTCGGAGTCGCTTTCTGGCTGGTGATGTGGGCGGTGTCACTGATTATTTTGAACCTGATGCAGCCCGAGGGTCCCTGGGCCAGCATTCCGATCCTGGCCGTTCCGGTGATGGCTGCGGTCGTATCCCTGATTACGCTCTCCGCCGCAACGGGAGGATTTTTGGTCTCTGTTGGCGCAGCGAGGATCGGGCAGATTTACAAGGTGTGTTTTATGGCCGTTGCCGCCCTTGCACTCGTGGTCTTTGCCATCGCATGGACATCGGAATCGGTCGCGACTTGGATGATGGCGGCACGGCGGGAACCGACTCATATGCAGTTGGCGATCCCTGTCATGGTTACATTTTCGGTTCTGGATCTCGTTTTGATCCTCTTCGCCAAGGCGCGATTCAGGCGCGCACACCTTTCTCGACTTTGTGGTTTGTAAATTCTCACTAGTCCCATGCAGGAAAAAAACGTTCTCCTGATCGGTGGCGGAAACATGGGAGCGGCTCTGCTCCGGGGGATCATCCGGTCCGGACTGGCGCCGGCCGGCAGGATCACCGTGATCGACATCCTGCCCGGCCTGCTGGAATCGCTCCGGTCACGGCATGGCGTGAAGGTCGACGTCGATCCCGGTCCCCATGTCGGCGGAGCCGACGTCATCATGCTGGCGGTCAAGCCACAGATCCTTCCCCAAGTGGCCGCCGGCATTCGTGGTTCCGTGCGCGCCGGTCAACTCGTCATCTCGATCCTGGCCGGGGTCGAAAGCACCCGCATTCGAGACCTTCTGGGGAAGAACAATCCGGTCATCCGGGTCATGCCGAACATCGCTGCCACCGTGGATGCGGCGGCCAGCGCCATCGCCGGTTGCGATCCGGCGACCGAAGAGCACTACCAGGTGGCCGAGACCCTCTTCGGGGCGGTGGGAAATGTGGTCCGGGTGGAGGAGAAGCTCCTGGACGCCGTCACCGGTCTCAGCGGCAGCGGTCCGGCCTACGTCTACACCGTCATCGAGGCCCTCTGCGACGGCGGCGTCCATATGGGCCTGCCCCGGGACGTGGCCATGAAGCTGGCCGCACAGACCGTGCTGGGGGCGGCCAGGCAGGTGCAGGAGAGCGGCGAGCATCCGGCGGTGCTGAGGGATCGGGTGACGACGCCGGGCGGCACCACCGCGGCGGCATTGAAGGAACTGGAAGACCGGGGCCTGCGGGCCGCGCTCATGAGCGCGGTGGCGGCGGCGACGGCCCGATCGAAGGACTTGAACCGGAAGTCTGCGAAGTCGTGAAACAAGTGGGTTCTGGTGGGCGGTGGCAGGTTCGAACTGCCGGCCTCCTCCTTGTAAGGGAGGTGCTCTCCCAGCTGAGCTAACCGCCCACGGCCGGGTCCACCGGACTCCGGCGGACCTTCTTCCATTCCGGGGGACTCAGACGACTTCGGGAACCACGAAGGGGGCCCGGTAATCGCGCGTCAGCAGTGTGCCGGCCTCGCCGTCGCCCCGGACAGTCTCGGTCTCCGGATCGAAATCCAGCGTCCGGCCCGTGCGATACGCCATGTTCGCCAGGTGACAGAGCGCCGAGGAGAGGTGGCCCTCTTCGATCTCGGCGTTGAGATCCTCCGTCCGGCGCGAGCGGACGGCCTCGATGAAGTTGGCGAAATTGTTGCCCCCTTCCATGCGGGTCGGTCCCGGCTCCCGTTTCCGCCCCAGGAAGGTGCGGTAACCCTTGCCGCCCTGCATGACCATGTAGCCCTCGGAGCCGAAGAAGAGGACCCCCACTTCGTTGGACTCGCCCTTGCCCAGGCCGGCTTCATGATTGGTGATCCAGTGGCGCACCTCGAAGACCAGTTGTTTCTTCTGGTCCGGGTACTCGAAAGTGGCCAACTGGCAGTTGGGCGTCTCCTGGTCGTCGTCGAACATGTAGTGGCCGCCGGATGACTGGACCCTGGTGGGCAGGCCCACTCCCAGCCCCCAACGCGCCATGTCCATCTCGTGCACGCCCTGGTTGCCGATGTCTCCGTTGCCGTAGTCCCAGTGCCAGTGCCAGTTGTAGTGGAACCGGTTGCGGCTGTAGGGGCGCTGGGGCGCGGGGCCCAGCCACAGGTCGTAGTGGACGCCGTCGGGAACCGGCTCTTCCGGGGTGTGGCCGATGGTGTTCCTCCACTTGTAGCAGAGTCCCTTGGCCATGTAGACGTCCCCGATCACGCCTTCCCGGAGTTTCCGGATTCCCTCGCGAACGCCGGCGCTGGACCGGGACTGGGTGCCGTGCTGGACGATCCGGCCATAGCGGCGGGCCGCTTCCACCAGCTTCCGGCCTTCCCAGATGTTGTGGGAGCAGGGCTTCTCCACGTACGCGTCCTTCCCCGCCTGGCAGGCCCAGATCCCGCCCAGGGCGTGCCAGTGGTTGGGTGTGGCGAATCCCACCACGTCGATGTCCTTGGCCTCCAGCAAACGGCGCATGTCGGTGTAGGTCCGGGCCTTCCGCCCCGTCAGCTCCTCCAGGTCGGAGGCCCGCTCGGCCATGATGTTCTCGTCGACGTCGCACAACGCCGCGACTTCCACCTTCGGCAATCCGGCGAAACCCTTGATGTGAGACCTGCCCCGTCCCCGGAGACCCACCACTCCCGCCCGGATGGTGTCGTTGGCATCGGCACGGGACAGGAGGCTTGCGGCGGAACCGGTGCCGACGGCGGCCGTAGCCACCACGCCGGCGGAACTCTTCAGGAAACTTCTTCGCTCGATCGGCTTCACCATGATTTCATCCTCCATTTGTATCGAAAGGGACTACCCTCAAACTACTCTTTCCGCCGCCCGCATTCCAGCCGGACGGCGTTGTTTCGTGTCATTTTCTCAGATCGACACAGACCAGCGCGGTCTCGTTCCGGGCATAGAGGCGTCCCCGGGCCAGGGCCGGATAGGCACGCACGGTGCCATCCAGAACCTTGGCGCGCGAGATCACGCGGAACTCCTCGGGATCGGCTGCGGCCAGGATCAATTCTCCCCGCTCGGTCAGGATCAATAGCCGGTCGCCGGCCAGAGTGACGGTCCCGGCGCCGAGGCCGTCCCGGTTCCAAACGACCCTTCCGGTCCGCCACTCGACGCAGCGCAGGCTGGGACCGTATTCTTGGCGGCCGTGGAATCCGTAAAGATAGCCGTCCCGGTAGACGCTGGTGGCGTAGTGGTTGCTGAGAGCGTCGTTGGAAGTCCAGATCTTTTCCGGCGACTCTCCGGCGGCATCCAGCAGCAGGGCGCCCGTGCTGTAGCTGGCCGACACGAAGATCTGGTCGCCGACGATGAGGGGAGCGGCCGCGTTGACCGAAGCCCGGCTTCGTGACCGCCAGCGCACCCGGAAGCCGACACTCCCGCTGGCCGGGTCGATGGTGACCACGCCGTTTCGGGTGAAGGAGACGATCCGCGGCTTGCCCCCGATGGAGGCGTGCACGGGCGAGGAGTAGCCCGCCTCGTCGTCGGTGGCTTTCCAGAGGGTGCGTCCCGTGGCGGCGTCGAAGGCGACGACCCCTGCACCATTGGCGCCGACATGGACGTAGACCGCACCGTCCCGGACCAACGGAGAACACGCCGCGCCGAAGAAGCCCTTGCGCGGCCGGAATTGGGACCGGGTGTCCACCTGCCAGATGCGGCTGCCCGAACCCAGGGCCAGGCACTGGAGAATGCCCTGAGCGCCGAAGGTGTAGACCCGGTCGCCGGCCGCCGCCGGACTGGCCCGGGGCCCCTCGTCGAAGCCGAAGTCATCCCGGTAGTCGGTCGGATAGGAGAAGGTCCACAACTCGCGGCCGTCGTCCGCTTCCAGGGCGTCCACGACATCCCGGCCGTCCACCCGGTGAAAGAGGATCAGGGTGCCGTCCGCGACGATGGGATTGGCGAACCCTTGCCCCGCCTCCCGCTTCCAGAGCACGCGTGGTCCCGAGGCGGACCATTGCCGGGCCAGGTCCTTCCCGGCGTAGACGCCGTCCCGAGTCGGTCCCAGAAACTGGGGCCAGTCGCCGGCCCGGAGCCCGCTGAGACAGAGCGCCAACAAGAAAGCGGGGCCGATTCCCGGTAGGAACGGCAATCCTTTGCGCCGGAGGTGCGGTGTTTCGGACATTTCAGTTGGACTCGCTCAGTTCTTCCGCCTGCCGGATCATGTCCTCGGTCATGGAAAGCCCGGTGCTCCAGAAGTTGGGATCGGTGAGGTCGACACCCATTTGGCGGAACATGACGTGCGGCCAGTCCGAGCCTCCGGCCTCCAGGAGCTTCAGGTACTCCTCGGCGAATCCGTTCGCGTCCCGCTTGTAGCGGCCATAAAGGGCCAGGACCAACAGCTTGCCGAAGGCATAGGCGTAGACATAGCCCGGCGTGTGGATGAAATGCGGGATATAGCTCCACCAGGTGCTGTAGTGCTCGCCCAGGCGGACGCTTCCCTGGAACATCTCCTCCTGAGTCTCCATCCAGAGTTCATTGAATCGCTCGACCGACAGCTCCCCCTCGTCCCGCCGCGCGTTGTGCGTCCGCTCCTCGAAGCGATGCAGGGCGATCTGCCGGAACACGGTCGCCATGGTGTCATCGACGTTGCCCACCAGGATGGACAATCGCACTCCCGGTTCCGGCTCGTTCCGGAGCAGGTGGTCGAAGACCAGCATCTCCCCGAAGACGGAAGCGGTCTCGGAGGTGGTCAAGGGAGGCCGGGACTGGAGGTAGCCCTGGATTCGGGAAAGATACTGGTGGACTCCGTGCCCCAGTTCATGTGCCAGGACCTGAACGTCCCGAATGTTGCCCGTGTAGTTCATCATGATGTACGGATGCGCCGGGGGGACCGTCTGATGACTGAAGGCGCCCCCAGATTTTCCCCGACCGGGCGGAGCGTCGATCCACCGTTCGTCGAAGAAACGGGCGGCGATGGATTCCATGGAGGGATGGAATTCCCCGTACGCCTCCAGGACGGTTCGACGGGCGGCCGCCCACGAATACCGGGCGGTGGCCATGCCGACGGGGGCGTAGCGGTCATAGTCCCAGGAGACGTCCAGCTTCAACAGGCGCTGCTTGAGCCGGTAGTGGCGGGCCACCAGGTCGTAACGTCCCGTCACCGCCTTCACCAGAACCTCGACGGCGTCATCGCTGATCTCGTTGTCCAGATTGCGGCCGGCCAACCAGTGGGGATATTTGCGGAGCCGGTCGTCGGAGGCCTTGTCGGCCAGCATGGTGTTGGAGATGAAGGCCATCTCGCTGATCCGCTCCTCCAGCCCGCGGCTGAAGGCCAGCGCCGATTCCCGCCTCACCTCCCGGTCCGAGTCATAGAGGCGGGAGAGCAGTTCCTCGCGGGTCAGCGTGCGATCCCCGCAGGTATAGCGGGCGGCCCCGTGCATCTGGTCGAAGAGGCGATTCCATGCGGACCTCCCGGTCACCCGCTTTTCCGCCAGGATCTTCTCTTCCGGCTCGCTCAGGACGTGGGGAGCCCGTAGCCGCTCCACCTCCAGGTAGTGCCGGAAGGGTTGCAGCTCCGGGCCGGAAAGCAATTCGCCCGCCCACCCCTCGTCCACCTGCAGCCACTCCAGTTCGAAGAAGAGGATCTTGCGGACCAGTTGCGTGGAGGCCTCCCGAGTCTTCTGCAGGAGGGCGCCGCGCCGGGGATCCTGCGTATCGGTGCACCAGTGCAGGTAGGCGTAAGCAGCGGCCCGTCCCAGGCCGACCTGCAGAGCTTCGAATTCGCGGACGGCCTGAGCCAACTCACGGCCGTCGAGACGGCCCACCCGGCCTCGATACCGCTCGGCGAAAACGGCCGCTTGTTCCTGCGTCCGCTCCAGATCCCTTTCCAGAGCATCGGGGCCTGGATAGAGGTCGTCCAGGTTCCAGTGAACCCCTTCGGCGCCGGTGCGCCCGTTGGCGCCTCCGTTCGGTTCTTCCGGCCCCAACAGAGACAGGGGTGAGCCTTCCGCATGCATTGGCTTAGATTAGCACTCCCGTCCGTCCGCAACAGTCCGGCATGAAGTTTCTCGAGGACCTGACCGGGCGCAGACGAACCGGTGTTTGCTCGAAGCTCTCACCAGACCGGTATACTGCCGCCGCCGGCAGCCCGTGACACGTCAGGAGGGAAGTACATGAAGACACGGTTCAAGTTCGAGAGGCGGTTGATCGTTCCGGGCCTGCTGGGGCTGGCGATCTGTATTTCGGTCCGGGCGCAGGGCTTCGACGAGATCAAGCGGCAAGCCCCGGTCCGGGAGGTGGGACCCGAGCGCCAGCTCTTCCTGGACGACTGGCTCATCGACCGGATCGAGAACGTGGCCCGTTGGGTCCATGTCGCCCGGAAGGCGCCGGAGAACCCCATCTTCAAGGCGGAACGGCCTTGGGAGGGCAACCGGATCCTCTATTCCAACGTGATTTACGACGAAAAGGAGCGTCTCTACAAGCTCTGGTACAACGTCCGGCCCGAATCCACCAACTATCTTTGTTTTGCCACCTCGGGGGACGGGATTCGATTCCGGCGTCCCGACCTGGGGCTCCGGGAATTCCAGGGAAGCCGCAAGAACAATCTGTTGGTCATACCGGAGGACATCACCGAGATCAGGGTCTTCTATGACGCCCACGACCCGGAGCGCCCGTACAAGATGGCCTTCATGAAATACGACACCTTTGGAATCGGCGTGGGCTGGTCTTCCGACGGGCTTCGCTGGGAGTCGCACCCGAATCCAGTGATCGTGCCCGCCGGCGACGGGCTCTCGACCCCCTTCTGGGACCAGCGCCGTGAGCGCTACGTCTACTATCACCGTCCCAACGCCGGTCACGTCCTGCGCTGGTCCAAGATCCGGACTCCGGAAGCCTACCCCACGCGGCTGGTCGGTCTGGCGGAGAGTTTCAACTTCACCCTCTGGACGGACCTCAAGGAAGTTGTGGTCCCAGACGAGCGGGACGGCGCCGGCACCGAGTTCTACTACATGCCCGTTTTCCCGTACGAGAGCGGATACGTGGGGATGCTCATCGTCTATCACGAATACACGGGCGACCCCGAATTCATGGATGGGTTCAACTTCACGCTGGACGCCCAGCTCACCTTCAGCCGGGACGGAAAGAAGTGGACGCGGGTCGGCGACCGGCACATCTTCCTCAAGGGGACCCCCGGGACCTGGGAAGGCAAGCGGGTCTATCCCGAGTGCGCCGTCTTGAGGGATGATGAGATCCGGATCTACTACCGGGGCTCCAGCGTGCCCCATCGGAACCTTTTCGCGCTGGTCGGCACCGAATACAAGGGCCGCACGCTGGAAGGGGACGCCTTGGGCCTGGCGCGGCTGCGGCCGGACGGATTCGTCTCGGTCCGCGCCGGGGAGGAGGAAGGCCTCCTGACCACCTGGCCCCTTCGCTTCCGGGGCGGCGAGCTCCGGGTGAACGTCGATGCTGCCGGAGGATCCCTGCGGGTGGAGGCGCTGACCCAGTTCGGCAAGCCGCTCGCCGGCTTCGAGCGGGAGGCCTGCCGGCCCATCGAGGGAAACGGAGTGGGCCGGAAGGTCCAGTGGGACGGCGGGCGCAGCCTGGAGGAGTTGGAACAGCCGGTGCGGCTCCGCTTCATCCTGAAGGACGCGGACCTCTACTCCTTCCAGATCCGCTGATGGGGGAGCTTTCGCTCAGGGCGCCGGCGTAGGCCTTACAGGTGGCCTCGTCGAAAAGGACGAAGCGGACCAGTTCGAGAGTTCCGTGTTCCTCCAGAAACCCGAGGACGGTGGAAATGGCGGTCCGGGCGGCCTTGACCACCGGATAGCGGTACGCTCCGGTCGATAGGGAGGGGAAGGCGATGCTCCGGCATTCATGGGCCAACGCCACGTCCAGGCAGGAGCGGTAAGCGGAGGCCAGCAGAGTGGGCTCGCCCTTGCCACCGCCCTTCCAGACCGGTCCCACGGCGTGGATGACGAAACGGCTCGGGAGGTCTCCCGCTCCGGTGATGACGGCTTGACCCGTGGGGCAGCCCTGGGGATACCGGCGGCGGGTCTCCTCCATGATGGCGGGTCCGCCGCGCCGGTGAATGGCGCCGTCCACCCCGCCTCCACCCGCCAGCCACCGATTGGCGGCGTTGACGATAGCGTCCACCTGCTGGAGCGTGATGTCCCCCTGGACCAATTCCAGGACACTGCTCTCCAGCCGGAATTGCATTTTCCAGCGTCCGTATCAGGTTGGTCGCCGAGTGCCGTGACCGCTTCCGCCGAGGGTTGTCAGGACAGGGCTTCGTATTCTCTGCGGATCTCGGTGAAGTGCTCCCACTCCTCTTCGGCGAACTTCTGGAAGATCTCCTTGCCTTTGGTGTCCTCGAACTTGTCGGCGTAGTCGTGGAAGAAGTCGTAGGCGTCCTTCTCCATCTTCATGGCGATCTTCAACGCCTCGGCCGCAGTCAGATTTTCCCTGAGCCGGGCTTTGATCTGGTCTTTGCCGGGGAAGATCTGTTTCAGGGAATCGAAGTCGAAATCCAGGAAGACGGGTGCGTTCAGCACGCTCTCATCATCGGCAACCAGACGATCCCATTGCGCCTTAAGCTGCTTCAGATGGCTCTCCTCATCCGCCAGCATTCTGAGGAAGGTGGACTTGGTCGAGTCGTGGGCCACCAGTTCGGAGGCGGTGCTGTAGAAGTTGACGCCCCGTTTTTCGGTCGCTATGGCGATCCTCAAGGCATCCCGGGCAAAGACCAGATCGGAACTCACCGGTTCCGTGTGGGGCTCGACCCGGTTCTGGCACTCCTCACAGACTCCGAAGATCTGCAATTGCTGCTCGACCGGATTGAAGCCGTAGTTGGACACGATGCGGGACTGGACCTGCTCCAGTTCGGGACTCAGGAACTCGATGGTGCTGTGGCATTTGACGCACACCATGTGGTGGTGGTGAGGCCGCTTGTACTGGGGTTCGAAGCGCGTCCGCCCGTCGTGCAGGTCGACTTCACGGGCCAATCCGCAGGCGGTCAGGGCCTTGAGAGTGCGGAAGACCGTCGCCGCCCCGATCCGCCGATCGCTCTGCTTGACCAGTTGATGTAGCTCATCTATGCTCACGTGGCCGCTGGTCTGGAGGAAGCTCTGCACCACCTTCCGGCGTTGGTGGGTCATGCGTAGACCCCGTTCTTTCAAGTATTTGGAGAAGATCTCCATCTCTTCCGAGATTTCTCTGACGGTGCCCATGAGTGGGGTTCATTCTCGGAAATCCGGCAATCGTTTTCAAGTTTCGTTGGGATCGTCTCCAGACATTTTCGGGTAAGGGTGTGAATGATGCAGCGTAGCGTTCCTCGAGTCGATGCGTTCGTAGACGGGGTTCGGGCGCCCTCGAACTCGTCCCGGTGCGGAGAGTTGCGAAACCCGGGGACCGGCGAACTTCTGGCCCATGTCCCGTTCGCCACCAGGACGGAAGTTGACGAAGTGGTCGCGTCGTCCGCCTCGGCCTTCCCCGGCTGGCGCGACACACCCGTGGTGGAGCGCTGCCGGATCCTGTTCCGTTACAAGCAGCTTCTGGAAGAACATCTTGAGGAGTTGGCCGAATGGATTTCGCGGGAGAACGGCAAAATCCCGGAGGAAGCGCAAGGGTCGGTTCGGCGCGGCATCGAGGTGGTTGAGTTCGCGTGCGGCATGTCCACCCTGATCCAGGGCTCGACGGTGGAAAATGTCTCCCGAGGTCTGGATTGCGCCAGTTTCCGGCAGCCGCTGGGTGTCTGTGCCGGGATCACCCCCTTCAACTTTCCCGCCATGGTGCCCATGTGGCTGTATCCCGTCGCCATCGCCTGCGGCAACACGTTCGTTCTGAAGCCGTCCGAGAAAGTGCCGGGGGCCGCGCTGCGCCTGGCGGAGTTGTTCGCGGAGGCCGGACTCCCGCCCGGCGTCTTCAACGTCGTCCAGGGAGACCGGGAAGCGGTGGAGGCGCTGGTGGAGAACGTGGCCGTCCGCGCCGTTTCCTTCGTCGGCTCGGCCCCGGTGGCGCGCTATGTCTACGAGGCGGCCAGCATGGCCGGCAAGCGGGTTCAGGCCTTGGCCGGCGCCAAGAATCACCTGGTGGCCATGCCGGACTGCAATCTGGACAAAACGGCCGACGCCATCATCGGTTCCGCGTTCGGATCTGCAGGAGAGCGATGCATGGCCATCAGCGCCGTGGTGACGGTGGGAGAGGTTCACGAACCTCTGATGGAGAGGGTCAAGGCCCGCGCGGAAAGCTTGCGGTTGGGAGCAGCCGCGGACGGTGGAAGCGACCTGGGACCGTTGATCTCCGGTCCTCACCGGGAGCGGGTGCTCCAGTACCTCGAGACGGGACTGGATGAAGGAGCCCGGCTCGCTCTGGACGGCCGCTGTCACAGCGGAGTCGACGACCTGTCCGGGTATTTTCTGGGTCCCAGCATCTTCGACGGGGTCTCGCCGAAGATGAAGATCTACCAGGACGAGATCTTCGGTCCCGTTCTCTGCGTCATCCAGGCCGACGACCTGGATGAGGCGATCGAAGTGGTCAACGCCAACCGGTTCGGCAACGGCACCGCCATCTTCACCGAGAGCGGTTGGGCGGCCCGGGAATACCAGAACCGGGTTCAGGTGGGAATGGTGGGAATCAACGTCGGAGTCCCTGTGCCTCTTGCCTTCTTCTCCTTCTCCGGGTGGAGAGGTTCATTTTTCGGTGACCTGCATGCCCACGGCCGGGACGGCGTGAACTTCTACACCGAGCAGAAAGTGGTCAGCTCCCGCTGGTTCGGGAGCGATTGACCGAGTATTGCCGATTCCTGTGTCGGCGCTGAAAACAACTCAGCCGTTTTGCGGAAGTAGAAGTCCCCGTACAATATCGGGTGTCCGGGCCTCAAGGCCGTTTCGCCGCAGATCGGCGCACCATGAATCGAGATAGCCAGCAAAGGAATCGTTCCGGGTTGGGTCCCAGCGGTTGATCCGGCGGCAGGCCTCCCAGAGAGACGGCTCCTGACTGAATCTGGGTCGTAGAGCTGCGGCCACGATTCCGGTCCGGACGCGATCGTACCGGTTTGCTTCCAATTTACCGATGTTTGCCGTAAACCAGATCGGAAGGTCCCCTCCCATGGACGCCAAGTGGTGCTGCTCCCGGTCGCGTGCGTAGGTCTGGTGATTGGGCGCGAATTCCGCCGCCCTGTATACGGCGAGCGGCGGCTGACGCTTCCAGTCGTCGGCCAGCCGGTGGAGGACGTACAACGACGCCAACTCGCACAAGGTCTCCTCGAACCACTTGTGGCGGTGTTCCCGGTAACGTTCCAAGCCGGTCAGCACATGACAGAGCTCATGCGAGAACTGAGAGACATACTGACACCAATAGGTGTCGCCGGTGCTCAGCAGGATCTGGTAGGGCCGCTGTCCAAAGACCACCCGGGGATATTCCTGTTGCCATCGGGAGATGTGGATGGGTGCGTCCGGTTTGGCGCCGAAGGCCGATGTCAGGATCCGGAATGCCGATTCGAGGACGGCCAGTATGGAAGCCAGACTCACCCGGCCCCAGTTTCCGTTGACGACCGTGAGTCTCCCGTCGTTGCTGGTCGCGTCCATCAGTCTCTCCCGGCGACCTTTTCCGAGACGATGAAGGCCCCGGGCGCACCGGCGTCGTTTCTGGTCAGACGACGCCGAAAATCCAACAGATCGCGGCAGATCCACCCGCCGGTTTCCAGTCGACCCCGCTGCAGCGGCGGGAAGCGGGGACTGTAGAGTGCCCACTCCTGGTCCCAGCTCGAGAATCGTTTTCCTTCGTCCGTCTGGAGGAAGCGCTTCCCATGCCGGCGAAACGACGCCAGCGAATCGTCGTCGTGCTGCCCCGGATTCCGTTTGCACGATCCGAATCGCACCCTTCGAGTCTCCTCGTTCCGTGCGATCATGTCGATCTCAATCTCGCCGCCGCGCCGCGGCCGTTTCCAGTAGCCGCCGACTGGAGCGGTCACCGGAAAGTCGGAGTTGCCGGCGCTGGAGACCTCTTCGGTGGCCAAGTGCACCAACTCCTCGAAGGCGTGCCCTTCCAGCGTGCTCAGACGGGGAATCAGAAGCCGCGCCACCTCGGCGCTGGGCCGGGTTCGGGCCGCCATACAGGCAGGCTGGAGAGTGGACGTCCATGCCCTCAGGAAGGGATCGGAGACCGAGTAGCGAGCCCGCCGCGCGCCATCGCCTGCCAACAACGGGAGATCCTTACGGATCCATCGGAGGTCGTGGATAAGGGTCTTCAGATAGGGTCCGGGTGACGTTACTTCCGGAACCGCCCTCCTGAGGTCGGCGTAGCTGCATCGGGTACGGTCGGCGACGACGCGCAGGATGGCGAGGGAAGTCCTGCGGAGCTCATGTTGCAGCAACATCTCTCCTTCCTGATGCAGCGGCGCGCCCGTGCGGAGGAAAAGGCTGGCGCAGGTTTGGGCGGCCCAGTCTCTCCAGTTGAAAATAGGGTCTATGTTCTCGACTTCCGCGAAATGCCGCCAATATTTGGGAACGCCCCCGAAAAGCGTCCATAACGTGAGGAGGCGTCTGGGGTCGCGCGCCCGGTGCAGATCGCAGACGTGGAATACGGTCCTCAGATCCCACGGGCCAAGATTCAAATTGAAGGTCGTTCTCCCGAAGAGCGGCGTCCGGCTGTCTTGGAGCAGCATTTCCATTTCTGCCTGGACCGAACCGAGGACGATGAGGCCGCCTTCGGTCTCGATGTCTTGCAGGTAGTCCACCTGAGATTGAAGCAGAGATGGAAGCGCGCGAAGCGGCCCCCGGAGGCAGGTCTGAAACTCGTCGAGAGCGACGATGACGCCTTTGGCGCAGAGCGAGCCGATGGCCGCGGCAATGGCCGGGAGGGAGCGAGCCTCACTCATCTCCGGGACCAAGGCGCCAAGTCCGGACTGGTTCGCCGTGCTCCGGAAGACTTCGGCGAAATCGGCCGGAGTGCTGTCCGGAAGTTGAACCATCAGGCAACGCCGGCCCCGGGGATCGTCCTCACGATGCGTTGCCAATGCCTGCTGGACCAGGGACGTCTTTCCAATTCGCCGGCGACCACGGATCGCTCCGAAGAACCAGCGTTGCCGCCGGAAACAATCCAACAGTCGCCCGAGTTCATTCACCCGACCGTAGAAACCCCAGGGTTGAGGCATTAGCTTAAGATAATTAAAATTATCTTAAGCATCAAACTGCTGGCATTCTCTCAGAAAAGCAGCCGAAAGCCGATCTGCATCTGGAACGGCGGTCCAGGGATGTTCCCCGTCAGATACTCGCCGTCTTCGCCGCGGGTCCGGCCGAAGTTGGGATTCGACGGCCGTCCGTCCAGGCCGCAGGACAGGTCGCGAGAGCTGGCGCAGTAGTTGGCGACGGTGGAGTAGCCCTGGTTGAGCGTGACGTTGTCGTGGTTGAAGAGGTTGAAGAACTCCAGCGACACCAGCGCCTGCCGCTCCCCGCCGGCCGGGAACCGCTTCTGCACCCTCAGGTTGATGTCGGCAACGGGCACGTCGCGGAACCCGTTTCTGGTGAACGGCACGCCGGGCGCGCTGTAGGGACGGTCGGCGCCGCCCCGGTCCTGGTTCGAATCGGTACCCATTCGCGCGTCGAACGGAGCGCCTGAGAGGATGTACATCCCGGTCGAGAAATCAACGTTTCCGGGCAGCATGACCACCCCGGTCAGGTGGAACTGGTGCCGGCGATCGAGTGTGCTGGGACCATACTCGGAGGTCAGGTCGTACCCGTTCTCGTAGGAGGCTCCTCCCGCCGACCGTTCATTGTCGTCGTCGGACTCGTTCTTCGACAGCACGTAGTAGGCGTTGAACTGTCCCCAGGGACGGCGGAGTTCGGAGCGGATCGTCAGCGCGTGGTAGAGCGCGGAGGCGGTCGACTCGCGGACCGTCACGCTGTCGAGTTCCGGAACCGGGCGCGGCGTCCCGCTCCGCAGGCCGAAGAAGGGCCGTTGAGCTGGATCCTCCGGCCGCACGGCCGGCAGCGGCACGTTGAGGTCCCGGTTCCGTTCCAGGTGGATCGTGTCGACGACCAGCAGGTCGGCGCCCAGCGACCAGTCCGGGCTGACCTCGTGCTCCACGCCGGCGCCAACCTGCCTCGCCATGGGGTTTCTGAAATCCCGGTCCATCATGGTGACGCCGGCGCCGGCGTACGGATTGTTCTCGATTCCGAGCGCGGTGGCGATGGCCGTCATCTGGTCCGGGGTGAGCGTCGGCAGGTTGTCGAGCGTCCGCTCGTTGAGGTCGATTCCGATCAGCTTCATCTGCTCGTACAGGGTGTCATTCGGATTTTCCCGGGGGACGCCAAACGGCAGGGCCACCGTCAGGTCCCCGGGCGGAATGCGGAAGTTGTTCATCGGGGCGGACAGGAGCAGCAGCGGGGTCCGCGCGTAGTAGATGCCGGCGAACCCCCGCACCACGGTCTTCGCGCCGCCGGTGGGATCCCAGGCGAATCCGGCCCGCGGACCGAACTGCCGGCTGCTGCTCGGGATCGTCATCGGGTCGACCGTGCGGCCGATGGGGAAAGTGACGCCGCGCAACCGGCCGATCAGGGCGTCATTGCCGGCTTCGGGGTTCGGATTGAATTGCGCGTCCCAGCGCAGGCCGTAGTTGACCGTGAGGTTGGGGGCCACCCACCACTCGTCCTGCAGGAAAAGTCCGACCTCGTCGGTCGCGAACGAGTTTTTCAGATTGCCGATCTGCTGCAGGTAGATCAGCGAGCGTGAGTCGAACCGGTTCGGGATGGCGCCGCCGGCGCCGATGATGTCCAGCGTGGTCTCGACGTCCGAGCCGAAGACGAGATAGCCGCCGTTCTGGAAGAAGCCGAACGTCTGGTCGATGAAGACGTGGTTGTAGTCGAAGCCCGCCTTCACTCCGTGCGCACCGGCGAGCCATGTCAGGTTGCCGCCCGCCTGCGCGCGCCAGTCGTACTGCGTCGTGGGACGGAAGCTGCGGGTCCCGAATTCCCCGAGCGACAGATCCACGAGCGGCTTGAGGGCATTGGCCGAGCGCGGCCGCTCCTCCCGCGAATATTGTCCGCGCAGCTCGAAGAGGAGGTTGGATGACGGCGCGCCGGTGAATTGGCCGACGGCAGTCTGCGTCGAGTCCTCCTCCGTGCCGTTGGTTTCGAGCGAGCGATGGGTCGTAGGAACGATGACTCCCCCGACGCCGTCGGAGTTGAGCGCCCGGTTGGTGCTGCCGTTGTAGCGGAGGTTGAAGCGGTTCCCGCGCGGCAGGTCGAAGTCGACCCGGGCCAGCCACGCCTTGGCGTCGTTGGTCACCTCGAAAGGCGTCTCCAGGCCCCGGTAGTGGTCGTACCCCTCCCGGCTGGCCGCCGTCGGCGTGAAGCCGGCGAGCCGGGTGAAACGCACCTCGCGCGCCGCCTTGAATTCCTGCTGCTCGTAGGCGACGAAGTAGAATGCCCGATCCCGGACCAGCGGACCGCCCAGGGAGCCGCCGAACTGGTGCTGTGTCGGCGCCGCGTCCTGGCCGAACGCGTTTTGCGCCGCGAGCTGTTCGGGCCGCAGCAAGTAGAACGCCGACCCGTGGATGGCGTTCGTCCCGGACTCGGTGATGGCGTTGACGAGCCCGCCGGTCGACCGGCCGAACTCGGGCGAGTAGCCGGCCTTGACGACCCGGAACTCGCGGATCGCGTCCTGGGGAATCGTGAACGTGAACCGTGAGCGCTCGCCGCCCCGGATGCCTCCGAAGAAGGGTTGGTTGTAATCGGCTCCATCGATGCTGACGTTGCCGTTGATGCCGCGCTGGCCGGCCAACGATATCTGTCCGCGCTGAGGTTCGACCTGCGCCGTCGGCGTCAGGGAGACGAAATCGTGGAACCGCCGCCCGTTGATCGGCAGATTGGAGATGGCCTGGCGGTCGAGCGTCACGTCGGAGGTGTCCGTGGTGGTTTCGACGGCGGAGGTCCGCGCGGTCACGGTGACATCCTCGGCGACGGCGGCGGCCGCGAGAGTGAAGTTGACGGTCCGGCGGGCGCCGACGGTGATCGTCACATCGTCGAGCTTGCCGGCGGCGAAGCCAGGCAACTCTGCGCGGATGTGGTACCGGCCGGGCGGCAGCAGGCGGACGCTGTACGTACCCATGGGTCCGGACACGACAGCCCGGGTCAGGCCGTTATCCAGGTTGACGACGGTCACGGAGGCGCCGGGCAGGACGCCGCCGGAAGCGTCTTCGAGCAGGCCTGTGATCTCGGCGGTAGTCGTGCGGTTCTGGGCCAACGCCGTTGGAGAGAAAAGTGAAACGGCCATCAGGGCGAAGCAAGCGTACAGGCGAAACATGCAACCTCGTCAGGCATTATTCCAGGATTGTGGGTCGCCGTCCTCGCAAACGGCGGCAGTGGAACCAGGCAGGATGTCCAAGAAGGAGTTAAGGACGGAGCAGGAATCCCGAAAGCACCAGAGACGATCCTGGAACTCTACGAGGCTATAAATGGCCGATTCGATTCCATGACAAAAGGAAATCGCCGATGACCGGCAACGAGGACAACCCGCGCTTTTTCCCCAACCCGGCCGATCTGCGCGCCTGGTTCGTTCAGCACCACGACACGGCCGCCGAGTTGTGGGTCGGCTACTACAAGAAGGCCACCGGATTGGCCAGCATCACCTGGCCCGAGTCGGTGGACGAAGCGCTCTGCTTCGGCTGGATCGATGGAATCAGGAAGTCCGTCGACGACGAGAGCTACAAGATACGTTTCACCCCGCGCAGGAAGAGCAGCCACTGGAGCGCACGCAACCTCGGCCGCATGAGACATCTGATCGAGGCGGGGCTGGTCACCGAAGCGGGGTTGGCCGCCTACCGGGCCCGCCGACCCTGAGAACGGGAAGAAGAAGAGGCTATGGCTTCAACGGCATCAGGTCTGTCCGCGCGTGTACGGGGGCGCCCGCATTTCTTGACCTGCGTCGGAGGATCGTGTTAGAAGATGCCCCGTCAAGAGACGGGAGTGGGAGACCTTTGCTGACACCAGATTGGACGCTGCCGGTTGCGGCGGCCGTATTTTTGACCACTCTCTTCATTCTCAATCGGGTACTCTTTCGTCCCCTTTTCGAGGTCCTGGCCGAACGGCAGGCCCGGACCACCCAGGTGAGCGGTCGAGTCCAGGAGATTCTGGATGAACATCAGATTCTCCACGAGGAATACCAACAAGAGCTGGCAGAGGAGAGGCAGGCGGGGTACAAGCTGGCGGAATCGGTTCGAGCCGAGGCGCTGAAAGAGGGGAACAACCGAGTCGCGCAAGCGCGCCAACAGGCCGAAACCATGCTGGCGAACGCGAGGAGTGAGATCGAAGCGGATCTGGACTCGGCCAAGCGGCAACTGACTCGCGAAGCCGGGAAGACTGCGCGAATCCTGGCCGACAGGATTCTGGACCGGGCCTGAGGGCTACTCGTCCTCCCCGGTTTTCTTGTCCCGATTTATCCGGAGGGCGAACAGCAACCCGGCGTCAAGCCCGGGTGCTGCGAACAGGCGTAAAGAGACGGCCGGAGGTATTGAGACGCGCCTGAACCTCTCCGGTATCAGCCGCTACGGGCCGGCAAAACCCGCAGGAAAGTGAATCAATCACCGGAACCCTCAATGGGAAGGCAAAGAACAGGCTCAAGGCAGAGATACTGGCGGCTATGGTTGGCACTGCTGTTCGTGGCGCCCTTCATGATCGCCGCCTCGGGAGCCGGTGGCTGGGGCTGGATCGAGACCGCCGGCCGGTGGTTCAATCTCGCCGTCCTGGTGGGCATCATCGTCTACTTTCTTCGAGCCCCGCTGAGGCGGTTTCTCGTCGACCGCAAGCATGAAATACAGGAGAACATCAGTTCGGCGGGAGAGGCCTTGCAGGAGGCCGAGGAGCGGTTGTCGACGGTCAAGGGGCAGATCGAGGGGCTGGACGATCAGTTGGCAGGAATGAGGCAGACCACGATCGAGGAATCGGAGTTGGAGCGGCAGCGAGTGCTGGCACGGGCCCAACGGGACGTGGACCGCCTGACCCGGCGAGCGGAAACGGAGATCCGGTTGCTGACTCGCGTGGCCCGGAACGAGATCCGGTCCCACGCCGCCGACTTGGCCGTGGGGCTGGCCCGGCAGAGGTTGAGCCGGGAACTGACGGCTGAAGAGGACGCCCGGGTCGTGGGCCGGGCCGTCGAGCACCTCGACAGCCGAAACTGAGCAAGTTGGAAGGAACCGGAAATGGCTTCGTCGCGGGCCCGCAGGTACGCTCGAGCTTTGGCCGAAGTGGCCGTCGAGGAGGGCCGGGAGGTGCGGGTTCAGGAAGACCTGGACTCGTTCGGCGCGGCGCTCCAGGCTTCACCGGAGCTGTTGGAGACGTTGGTGAACCCGGCCATTCCCTTTGCTCCCAAGCGCCGGATCGTAGAGGAGTTGGCGGGCCCGCTCTCCCTGGTCGAGACCGCGGTCAACTTCATCCTGGTGCTGCTTGAGAATGGCCGAATCGGGGAATACGACGAGTACGTCGAAGCCTTCACGGAGACCATGGACCAGCGGGCCGGCGTTGTCCGGGGTGTGGTGACGTCAGCGAGGGGTCTGGGCTCCGAGGTTCGGAGCCGCCTCGAACAGGTTCTTTCGGAAATTTCACGGGCCCGGGTTCGCCTTTCCTATGAGGAGGACGAGTCCCTCATCGGCGGGCTCAGGATCCAGGTCGGTTCGGTGATCTACGATGGCTCCATCCGGACGCAGTTGGAGGAGGTCAGGCGGCGGATCGGCCGGGAATAGCCGGTTGGAGTGAATGGCGCCGCGGCGCCGAACTGCCGTTTCCGGATCGGGGTTCGACGGAGCTGAAGGTCAAGAGGAAAAGACACATGGCGATCAAGGCGGACGAGATCAGTCAGATCATAAGGAGTCAGATCCAGGATTACCGCACCGGACTGGTGGTCAGCGAGGTGGGGACCGTCATCTCGGCGGGTGACGGCATTGCCCGGGTTCACGGCTTGGACAAGGTCATGGCCCTGGAACTGGTGGAGTTTCCCAACGACGTTTACGGACTGGCCTTCAATCTGGAGGAGGACAACGTGGGCGCCGTGCTCTTCGGCGAGTTCCACCAGGTTTCTGAGGGCGACCTGGTGAAGCGGACCGGCCGCATCATGCAGGTTCCCGCCGGCGAAGCCATGTTGGGGCGGGTCGTGGATGCCCTGGGCCGTCCCGAGGACGGCAAGGGACCCATCGCCACCGACGCCAACATGCCCGTTGAACGGCTGGCGCCCGGCGTCGTGGACCGGCAACCGGTGGCCGAGCCGCTGCAGACCGGGCTGAAGGCCATCGACTCCATGATCCCCATCGGGCGGGGGCAGCGGGAGCTGATCATCGGCGACCGGCAGACGGGCAAGACCGCCGTCGCCATCGACGCCATCATCAACCAGCGGGACTCGGGGGTCATCTCCATCTACGTGGCCATCGGCCAGAAGCGTTCCACCGTCGCCCAGGTAGTCAAGACTCTGGAGGATGCCGGGGTGATGGACCGTTGCGTGGTGATTTCGGCCTCCTCGTCGGACCCGGCGACGATGCAGTACCTGGCGCCCTATTCCGGTTGCGCCATCGGCGAATATTTTCGGGACCGGGGCCATCATGCCCTCATCATCTACGACGACCTTTCCAAGCACGCGGCCTCATACCGGGAGATCTCCCTGCTCATGAGGCGGCCGCCGGGACGCGAGGCGTTCCCGGGAGACGTGTTCTATCTTCACAGCCGCCTGCTGGAGCGGGCCGCCAAGCTGAGCGATGAACGGGGAGGCGGCAGCCTGACGGCGTTGCCCGTGATCGAGACCCAGGCGGGGGACATCTCCGCCTATATTCCCACCAACGTCATTTCCATCACCGATGGCCAGATCTACCTGGAGACCGACCTGTTCTACTCCGGCGTCCGCCCTGCCATCAGCGTGGGGGTCTCGGTGAGCCGGGTGGGAGGATCGGCCCAGATGAAGGCGATGAAGCAGATTGCGGGAACGCTTCGTCTGGATCTGGCCCAATACCGGGAGCTGGCGGCCTTTGCCCAGTTCGGATCGGACCTGGACCCGACTTCGCAGCGGCAATTGGCCCGGGGCGTGCGCCTGACCGAGCTCCTGAAGCAGCCGCAGTACGAACCGCTGGCGGTGGAGAAACAGATCCTGATCATATTTGCGGGCACGCAAGGGCACTTGGACGATTTGGAAGTGACGGATCTCGGCGACTTCGAAGCCGGTCTCTACCGCTTCATGGATACGAACAAGGCCAGCGTCCTGCAGGAGATCCTGGACAAGGGGTCCCTGGATGACGAATTGTCCCAGAAGATGAACGCAGCCATTTCCGAGTTCAAGGAGCGTTTTCTGGCCGAGAAAGCGGCCTGACCTCCGGACCCGATCCGGACCCGGGTCCAACCCCTCGGGTGGACGTCTGAAACAACATGCCCGGCAACCTGATTCACTTCCGGCGGCGAGTTCGCTCGGTCAAGAACATCCAGCAGATCACCAGGGCCATGAAGCTGGTGGCCGCTTCCAAGCTGAAGCGGGCCCAGGACCGGATCGTGGCGGCCAGGCCCTACGCCAACCGGATGCTCTCGGTGCTCAACTCCATGGCCCGGAGGATCGATCCCGGGCAGCACCCGCTTCTGGCCCAGCGGGACCGCGAAAGGGTGATGCTGGTGGTGGTCACGGGCGACCGCGGGCTCTGCGGATCCTTCAATTCCAACATCATCCGCTCCGCCATGAGCTTCATCGAGGACGAGACGGCCAACCGCACGCTGAGCCTGACGCTGGTGGGACGGCGGGGCGTGGAATGGTTCAAGACCCGGCCCTGGCCCGTGCGCCACGAGTTCGTGAACATCATGACGCGGGTGGACCACCGTTACGCCCGCGAGATCGGCAAGGGGATCATCGACTATTTCTCGGTCAGCGAACTGGATGCCGTCTACCTGGTTTACAACGAGTTCAAATCCGTGGTGCGCCAGGATGTGGTCCTGGAGCCTTTGCTGCCGATCCGCCGCCTCGAGATTGAGGAGGCCGAATCGGGAACGGACCCGGGCGTCGACTACATCTATGAGCAGCCGCCCCGCGAGATGCTGGACTTTCTGCTTCCCCGGCACGTGGAGACTCAGATCTTCCGGGCGATGCTGGAGTCGGAGGCGGCCGAGCACGGAGCCCGGATGACGGCCATGGACGCCGCCACCAGGAACGCCAAGGAGATGATCGACAAGTTGACCCTGACCATGAACCGCATCCGGCAGGCTTCCATCACCACGGAGATCATCGAGATCGTCAGCGGAGCGGACGCCCTGGAAGGGTGAGTCCGGGAAAGGAGTAGACCAGTCATGTCTGAGAACGTCGGGAAAGTCCTGCAGGTCATTGGTCCGGTTCTGGACGTCGAGTTCGATTCGGACCATGTCCCCCACATCTACAACGCCATCCACGTCACCTCGGACGGTTTCGAAAGCGACGTGGAGATCGACCTCACCGCCGAAGTGGCGCAGCATCGGGGCGAGGGTGTGGTCAGGTGCATCTCCATGCAGCCGACCGACGGCGTGGTGCGGGGCATGAAGGCCGTGGACCAGGGTCAGCCCATCACGGTGCCCGTGGGCCGGGAGACCCTGGGCCGGGTGCTCAGCGTTCTGGGCGAACCGGTCGACCAGGTGGGAGAAGTGAGCGCCAAGGTGCGATTTCCCATCCATCGTCCCGCGCCCAGCCTCGAGTCCCAGAGCACCGAGACCGAGATGTTCGAGACCGGCATCAAGGTGATCGACCTGATCGAGCCTTTCTCCAAGGGTGGCAAGATCGGCCTCTTCGGAGGCGCCGGCGTGGGGAAGACGGTCATCATCATGGAGCTGATCAACCGGATCGCCACCCACCACGGCGGATTCTCGGTCTTCGCCGGGGTGGGGGAGCGGACCCGGGAGGGGAACGACCTCTGGCTGGAGATGAAGGATTCGGGGGTCATCGACAAGGCCGCATTGATCTATGGCCAGATGACCGAACCTCCGGGAGCCCGGCTGCGGGTCGGCCTGACCGGCCTGACCGTGGCCGAGTACTTCCGGGACGAGGAAGGGCAGGACGTGCTCCTGTTCATCGACAACATCTTCCGCTTCACCCAGGCGGGTTCCGAGGTCTCGGCCCTGCTGGGACGGATGCCCTCGGCCGTGGGCTACCAGCCCAATCTGGCCACCGAAATGGGGGAGCTCCAGGAGCGGATCACCAGCACCAAGAAAGGGTCCATCACGTCGATCCAGGCCATCTACGTGCCGGCGGACGACTACACCGACCCGGCGCCGGCCACGGCCT
This sequence comes from Acidobacteriota bacterium, assembly GCA_965116695.1. Taxonomy (GTDB): domain Bacteria; phylum Acidobacteriota; class UBA6911; order RPQK01; family JAJDTT01; genus JAJDTT01. The sequence continues at coordinate 2,050,217 of OZ220706.1, read as the reverse complement.
TCGCCCACCTGGACGCCACCACCAACCTGGACCGCGCCATCTTCGAGCAGGGCCTCTACCCGGCGGTGGATCCCCTGGCCTCCACCAGCCGCATCCTGGATCCCAGGATCATCGGCGAGGAGCACTACACTGTGGCCCGCACCGTCCAGGGAATCCTCCAGCGCTACAAGGATCTCCAGGACATCATCGCCATCCTGGGCATCGACGAGCTCTCGGAGGAGGACAAGCTCACGGTGAGCCGGGCCCGGAAGGTCCAGAGGTTCCTTTCCCAGCCCTTTTATGTGGCCGAGCAGTTCACCGGAATTCCCGGCGTCTACGTCAGCGTCGAGGACGCCATCTCCGGCTTCAAGGAGATCTGCGAAGGCAAGTACGACGACCTGCCGGAGCAGGCCTTCTACATGGTGGGCGGCATCGACGAGGTCCTGGAGAAGGCCAAGGCGCTGGAGCAGGAGGTCGCCTGATCGTGGCGTTGCCCGAAGCCATTCAGTTGGAGATCGTTGCGCCGGACCGGCTCGTCTTCAGCGGCGAGGTCCAAGAGGTGACCATCCCTGGCGCCGAAGGCTATCTGGGCATTCTGCCCGGCCATGCGCCGCTCCTCTCCGAGTTGAAGACGGGCGTCATCTCCTACCCCGACGGTGGAGACCACGTCCAGCTATTCTGCAGCTCCGGATTCGCCGAAATCCTTCCGGACCGGGTGATCGTGCTGGCCGAGGAGGTGGAGTCTCCCGACCAGATCGACGGTTCCCGGGCCCGGGCCGACAAGGAGAAAGCCGAGCAGTTGCTCCGGTCCCGGGATCCCGGGACCGATTACGCCGCCGCCCTCACACTGCTGGAGCAGGCTTCCGCCCGTCTGCAACTGGTGGACTGACTCCGCATACGCGTTCCTCACCACCGCTGCCGCCGGTCCGACACGGCTGGGCCGTTTTGCTATAATGCGCTCCGTTTGGCCCACCGGTTGGGGGATGGTGTAACGGCAACACGCGTGGCTCTGGACCACGTTATCGGGGTTCGAATCCCTGTCCCCCAGCCAATCTTCCTTCAGACAAGTCCCAAGCCCGGAACGCCGCTTGTGCCAGTGGAAAGGGCCGTTCCTGGCGGTTGATCCGGCCCAGCGGCATCGACGCCGGCAACGCCCCGGGCTACCTCATCCGCCTGTCCAGCGGCCGTCTCGCCCTGGCCTGGACCCGGCCCCAGGTAGTGGCCCGGCAGCCGGGAGGCTGGCTCTCCTGTCCCTACCTGTTCGAACGCCGGCCCGGCGAGAACTGGCTGACGACCCACTACGCGGGGGTTCGCACCGGCGGCAAGAGGGAGATCATTGCCGGAGCGCGGCTGCGGCTGATGGAGTCCGATTTCGCTGGAGAGTGAGGTTTCGGAGAGCGTCTGTCGATGGACGGGTCCGCTCTTATCTCTTGTTCCTCAGCTTGGGGTATTCGCGCCCAACTCGTCCAGGTACCACCTGCAGAACCGGTCCACGGTCTCCTCGGCCGTGCTGTAGGGCCCCGGGCGGTAGTAACGGCTGTTGACACCGGCCTGGTTGTTCTCGCAGATTTCCTTGTCCTCTTCCAGCGTCTTGAGCCACAGCCAGGTCACTTCTTCCGGATCGTAGTCGACGCCCTCGACGGCGTCCGGATGGACGAGCCAGGTGAGCTCCACTTCGGTCTCCTGGGCAGAGAGAGGCGTGAACCGGGTCGCCATTCCGTAGTCGTTGGTGGCGACGAGCCAGTTGATGGGAAAGAACATGATGGACGAGACGCCCCCGTCGTAGGCGTCGTAGTCTCCCATGAGGGGAGCCAAGGGTTGTCCGGTCCGGCTCTGGGTCAAATAGCCGGGACGGATAGGCCGGCGGCCTCCGTGCTGCTGGATTCCCGTGTCCCGGTCGAACGGCTCCGGGTCGTGATCCGTCCGGCAGATCTCCCTCTTCCAACGGGAGGTGTAGCGGTCCAGCTCCTCGCCGAAGCGCTTCGACTCGCCCGCGCGCACGTAGCTCATGACGGAGGTCAGCTCGGGATGCGTATGGAGGCAGTGGTAGCACTCGAAGAAGTTCTCGGCCACCAGCTTCCAGTTGGCGCGGATGACGTGGCTGACGCGGGCGCAGGTCTTGGCCGCCGGCCATCCATGGGGAGAAAAGAGGTTCGTGATGTCCCGAGCGAGGGGCTTGAACGGCGGGGGCGCCTCGGCCAGGCAGATGAAGATCAGTCCTTCCACCACGCGGACATGACAACGGTGCAGGGGGAAATCTCCCCGATCGAAGCCGCCGGGCATGTGCCGGGCGGAGAGCAGGGATCCGTCCAATCCGTAGGTCCAGGAGTGGTAGGGACAGACGAATCGCTTGACCGAGCCCTCTTCCTCCAGGCAGATCCTGGACCCGCGATGCCGGCAGACGTTGAGAAAGGCGCGGATTTCACGGTCCCGGTCCCGGACGATCACCACCGACTCGCCGCCCAGAGAGTAGAGGAAGTAGTCTCCGGCGGCCGGCAGGCGGCTCACGTGGCCCACGATCTGCCAGTGGCGCAGGTGCACCCTCTCCATGTCCAGCTCGAAGATCCGCGGCGATTTGTAGAACGGCTGCTCCAGCGTGAGGCCGGGCTTTCGGGAGTCGATCAACTGCGACAAGGAGAATCCGTTACCGCCTGCGTCTGTCATGGCCTTGTCACATTGAAACTGAATCGAACGCGGGAGCCGCCATCTATCTGGCCAGCAGCTTCGCCATCAGGAACTCCGTCGCGTTCGCGTATTGCGCCGACTTCGATACTCCTTCGATCAGCAAGTGGCACTCGTGTCCCAGACGGTCCGACTTTTGCTTCACCTTGATTCCGTACACGGGGTGGTGGATCCCATGTCCGGCGTCCTCCGAGGGGAGCGTCATGTTGTTTCCATACGTCATCAGCAGCGGGGGATCGTCGGCGGTCAGATGATTGTAGGGCGAGAACTCGACGTAAAGCGGGCGGTGCTTCTCATAGTTGGCCAGCGCCGCTTCGATGGTCTGCTCGCCGACCGCCATGTTGATCATGCGATGCTTCAGGACGTTCGGTCCCAACCAGGGCTCGATCACCTTGGGGTCGATGGACGTCTGTCCGCCGTGAACTGCCGCCGCCGTCACCCGGGTCGACTCGCGGAGCACGGGGTCGGCGGCCTGGGGGTCCGCCAGGTCGTCGTGCAGCAGGATCCACGTTGAGGTGCACGCTCCCGCGCTGCTCCCGGTCAAAGCGATGCGGTGCTTGTCGAGGTTCCACTCGGAGGCCTTCCAGCGCAGAAACTGGATGGCCCGGGCCGCGTCGTGAACCGGAGCCGGAAGGGGTGACCCGGGGGTCAGTCGGTAGTTGACGGCGGCGTAGGAAATGCCCTTCTTGAGGTAAGGCCGGAAATCCGCAAGGTGCCGGGTCTTGTCGCCGCCGGTCCAACCTCCGCCGTGAATGAAGACCAGGAGGGGGCGGGGACCCTGGCCCTCCGCCTTCCAGAAATCCAGCCGGTTGCGCGCGTGCGGTCCGTAGGCCACGTCGGCGTGGGTCGGCGCCGGCGGGGTCCAGGCACCTGCCAAGGTCGAACTGCACGCCGCCAAGCTCACCGTCAGGAGCCGGAGAATTTTCAATTCGGTTTCCTCCTCTGAAGCGAATTCATCGTGAGACTCGGTTTCACGGAGATTAGCACAAGCCGTTTCCCGGCGGCGCAAGCAACGTGTCTGCTTTGAGAGAGCACTCTCTCGAGTAGGGGACAGTCCCTTTATCTGCTATCGGGGAGCAAGAAGGGGACAGTCCCTATTTCTGAGAGCACTCTCTCTCGAGTAGGGGACAGTCCCTTTTTCTGGAGGCCGGGAAGTGCCGGAGTGGTGCCGCCGAGTATGGTGATTCCGGGCGGGGACCTGTAGTCTCTGGAATTCAGCCCGGCTGCAGTGATGCGGGGGCAGCGCGGCTAAGCTGCAACAGAGACGGAAACGGAGGTTCGATCATGAGGTGGAGAATGTTGCTTCTGGGAACGGCGGTTCTGCTGTCGTCTCCCGTGGCGGAAACTGGTTGGGGGAAGTCCGATTTCGACGCCTCGTTGGACATCGGCTCCCGGCGGGAGCTCTTCGTCGACTATCACCTGATCGGACAGCTCCGGGGTACCCGCCTGAAACTGCACGCCCCCCGGCCCGGAGGCGTCGCCATCTCGTACGAAAAACCCTGGGAAGACTGGAGTTCCTTCTACACCACCATCCTCAAGGACGGCGATACCTACCGCATGTACTACCGCTGCGGCATGGGCGGCGAGTCCTACACCTGCTATGCCGAGAGCCGGGACGGGATTCGTTGGGCCCGTCCTTCCCTGGGTCTGGTCGAGGTCCAAGGGAGCCGTGAGAACAACCTGATCCTGGATTCGGGACGCCAGTTCTGCCCTTTCATCGACGGGCGCCCGGGCATACCGGCGGCGGAGCGTTACAAGGCCAATGCGGAAGCCAGGGGAGGGTTGCTCGGGTATGTCTCCGCCGACGGCATTCGTTGGAAGCTGGTCCGCGAGGAAGCGATCGTCCCCAGGAAAATAAGGAACCACTTCGACTCCCAGAACGTGATGTTCTGGTCGGAGGCGGAGGACCGTTACGTCCTTTACTGCCGGCACGCCGTCGGGGGGCGCCGGGCCGTGGCGCGCTCCACTTCCCGGGATTTCCTCAACTGGACCGATCCTGTCCTCATGACCTACAGCGATACGGGCGCCACGGTCCCGTCCCAGCATCTCTACACCAACCAGACCCATCCTTACTTCCGGGCGCCGCACATCTACGTGGCCCTGCCGGGCCGCTTTCAAGCCGGCCGCCGGGTCCTGAACGAGGCCCAGACGGCGGCACTGGGAACGGACCCCGGTTTTCCGCGCGATCCCGACTGGAGGGTCCGGGACATCGCGGACGGGGTTCTGCTGACCAGCCGCGCCGGCACCACCATCTATGACTTCACCTTCCGGGAGAGCCTCGTCCGGCCCGGCATCGGCCTCACCAACTGGACGTCGCGCACCAACTACCCGGCGTTGGGGGTGGTCCCCACCGGCCCGGCGGAGATGTCCTTCTACGTCCAGCGGGACTACGCTCAGAAGACCGCCCGGTTGGAACGGATGGTGTTGCGCACCGACGGCTTCTCTTCGGTCCGCGCTCCCTACGAAGGAGGAGAGATCGTCACCAGGACTCTCCGGTTCAGCGGGAGTGAGCTGGTGATCAACTACGCCACCTCGGCGGCCGGAAGCCTCCGGGTCGAAATTCAGGACGCCGCCGGAAATCCCATCGCCGGTTTCTCGGCGTCCGACGCCGTCCGGATCATCGGAGACCAGGTCGAGCGGGTGGTCACCTGGAAGGGGGGCAGCGACGTCAGCCGGATCGCGGGGAAGCCGGTGCGGCTGCGTTTCGTCATGAAGGACGCGGATCTCTATTCGCTTCAGTTCCGGTAGGCCGGGAGTACCGACTCAAACGCCGGGCAGAGCCACCTTGGCCAGGTAGATGCTGGTCTTGTCTTCGTGGGACGAGTAGTAGCTGATCCAGAGGAGCCCCTCGTACAGGACCATTCCGGCGTAGCTGGTGTCTCCCCCCGACGGCAACTCCAGGATCTCGGTTGCCGTCGCTGCCTCAGTGTCGATCCACCAGAGGAGGGTCCGGCGCTCGCCGTCGGCACGGTGCTGGCGGCCCGACGCCACCAGGCGGCCGTCCGGAAGAACCAGCAGGTCGGGACCTCCGATGACCACGTTCAGATCCTTCCAGTTCCACTGTGTGTAAGGCGGCCGCGAGGTTCCGATCTGGGCGGTGTTGTCCTTCCCGTCGCGCCGCAGAAGGCAGACAGCGGTTCCATCGTCGCGGAAAACGATGGCGGTTTCGTTGGGAGACCCGCGATCGAAAAGGACGGGCACCAGGGTCTCGAATTGGAATCCATCTTCGCTTTTGTACAGCCGGACGAACTCGTCCTGGCTGGGGCGGTGGCCGGCGGCCCGGTGGTCGGCGTATGCTCCGCCGTAGGCCGTCCCCTCATGCCAAGTGACCCGCCAGAGCAGGAAGTCGGGCTCGCCGACCCGCTCGGCGGCGCTCCATTCCTTGCCATCCGTTGAAAACCAGACCAGCGAATAAAATTCCAGGTGGTCCTCGGCCAGGTCCCGCCGGTCCAGGGCCAGCGCCATGAGACGCCCGTCCGGGGTCACCTCCAGCTTGGGGTCCCTCAGGTCCTGTCCCGGTTGTCGAGGAAAGTGGGCAACGGAGGACCACGTTTCCCCGTCCGCCGAGGTGATGATGCGGATGGTTCCGTCGGAGGAAACGTGGCTTTCTCCTTCCCGAAAAGTGCAGAACCAGCGGTCCTGGAAGCGGACCAGGTCGGTGAAGGCGCTATGGGGAGCCCGGTCCCAGATCTTCCGGATCGAGACCAGTTCGGCGCCCGGCGTCCCGCAGCCGGCGGCCAAGGATGCGGCCATGAGCAACAGCAAGAATGGATACCAACTGGACATTCGACTCTCTACCTCCGGTTCGAGACACATGAAACACAAACTGGTGACTGTCCCCATTTCTTCGAACTGGTGACTGTCCCCTTTTTCTTGCCCCCGTTCACTCCCGTTCCGTGGCCAGGAGGTGCTGCTGTGATTTGGGGATCCTGTCATACCGCAGTTCGCCGCCGATGAGCCTCATGAAGGGCCTCCGCTCCCCCTCGGGGGGCGCTCGAAACAGGTGGTGGCGGCGTGGAGGTCCCTCGAACTCCGGGACCTGGGCTGACATCGCCTCGAACCGGGCCACCAGGTCCTGGACCACCTGGGGATGCTGAGCAGACACGTCGTGCTGCTCGCCGGGATCGGTCTCGAGGTTGAAAAGCATCCCGTCTTCGGGTTCGCCGCCGCCGGTCAAGCCGGGGTATTGGTCGGGCTTCGGCTGCTCGTAGGGAGCCAGGATCGTGACTCCGTCCGGTCCCCGGCGGTCGACCCACTGCGCCAGCTCCTCCGGCGACCAATCGGCGTATCGCCTTGGCCCCGGGCTTCGAACGTGGAGCTTCCAGGGGCCCGAGCGAATCGTGAGCAGTTTCCCCCACATCATTCCGAAGATGGCCTCGTGGGGGCTCGGAGATTTCCCATCCCGGAGCTGGGGCAGGATGTCTTTGCCGTCCAGGACGCGGTCTTCCGGCAGGGGAGCTCCCGTCAAACCGCAAACCGTGGGGAGGATGTCGATGGTTCCGGCAGGCTCGGGGTTGACGACACCGGGGGGAATGACGCCGGGAAGGCGAGCGATCAGGGGAACCCGCAAGCCCCCTTCCCAGGTCTTGCCCTTCATTCCCCGCAAGCCGCCGGTGGACCCGCCGTACCAGGGGCCGTTGTCCGAGGTGAAAACCACCAGGGTGTCGTCTCCCAGCCCCAGGTCGTCCAACCGCTGGAGGATGCGTCCCACCGAGTGGTCCAGTTCCGCGATCACGTCGGCGTAGAGATTCTCCCTGCTCTCGGGTGTGTAGAAGTCATCGGACGCCGCCAGAGGCTTGTGGGGCATGGCGTGAGCCAGATAGACGAAGAAGGGACGGTCCCGGTTGGCCTCGATGAAGCGAAGCGCCAGATCGGTGTAGCGACGGGTGAGGGTGGCCTGCGCCACGGGGTATTCCTCCACCTCTTCGTTCCGAACCAGTTGAACCGGAAACATGTCGTTGGAATAGAGAATGCCGAAATACTCGTCGAAGCCCTGGCTGCGGGGGAGCCACGGCTCCTCGTGGCCCAGGTGCCACTTGCCATAAGCCGCCGTGGCGTAACCGGCGTCCTTCAGCACCTCCGCCAGAGTGACCTCCGACGGTGGCAGTCCGAAGCCGGAGCGTCCGTCATCGGGCGCCGGGTTGAAGACGACGCCGTGGCGAAACGGGTAGCGGCCCGTCAACAGGGTTCCGCGAGAAGGCGCACAGTAGGGGAGGGGGACGTAGAAGCTGGTCAGGCGGGCCCCCTGGCTCGCCATCCGGTCCAGGTTAGGCGTGCGGAACGGACATTCCGGGTTGAAACTGCCGATGTCACCGTAACCCAGGTCGTCGGCGAAAATGAGAACGACGTTGGGACCCCTGGAAGGCGGATCGGCCGTTTGGAGGCAGGAAGTCAGGGGCAGCCAGCCCACGCAGCAGATCACGATCACGAGCCTCGCACAACTCATTGGATTCTCCATTCCCCGCTTCCCTCGCGACAGGGGACAGTCTATTTCTTTCCACGGCCCATTTCTTCCCAATTCGGAATCTGAATCACCGGGTCTCCACGATCATTTCGTGACATCCGGTCCCTGTACGCACGACCACCTCATACCGGTGCAGCATGGTGAGACCCGGCTGGATATGACGAGCCGGCGGCCTATAGACTGGCGTCCTCCCAGGTCCTCTGCCGGCTCCAGCAAAGACGCTCGCGTGCGCACCCATCGGCGGCTGGCTCGCGATTGCAAACGGGCCGGCCGAGGCAACGGCTCCCATGGCAAGAGAGATCCGGATCTCATGAGCAAGCATCGAGAGACCCGCCGCAACTGGCTCAAGTCTACGGGCGTCGGTGGCCTGACGCTGGGAGCAGGGGCCTTCCTGCCCGGCCGAAGCGCCGTCCCCGGCCGCTCCGGGCCCGTCGACGCCGGATCGAAGCGGCAGTTGTTTCTGGACGATTTCTGGTTCGACTCGTCTCGCAATATCGAACTTGCCCTGCACCGCCCCGTTCCCCGCGAAACGGCGCTGGAGAGCGACCGGCCCTGGGAAGCGGAAGGCATCCACTACAGCTCGGTCGTCCACTCGGGCGGCCGATATCAGATGTGCTACCGGGCAGGGCGCCGAACCTGCTATGCGGAAAGCGGCGACGGCATCCGCTGGGCCAAGCCGAACCTGGGCCTCCACTCGTTCCGAGGTTCCCGGGACAACAACATCCTGGGAGGCGCCGAGCTGCACAACGCCAGCCAGATCCTGGATCCCAACGAGCCGCCGGGAAGTCCCGGACGCTACAAGATGATCGCCTCTTCCGGCGGGCTTCGCGGTTATGCCTCTTCGGACGGTATCGTTTGGAAGCCGGTGCGGGAGACCCCCCTGGTCACCTCGGGACCCTTCGACAGCCACAACACCCTGTTGTGGGACGATGAACACGGGCGCTATGTCATCTACATGCGCGGCGTCGACACGTCGACCGGAGGTCCCGTCATGTGGGATCCGATAGGACGGCGCTACGTCCACAACCGGCCCGAAGTGGACAAGTCCCGATTCAAAGGGGGTCGCCGAGCGATTCGGCGCTGCGAGTCCCGGGATTTCCTTCACTGGTCGGAGCCGCAACCGGTGTTGGCCCGGGATCTGAAGGATCCCGCCAACCTGCATCACTACACCAACGCCGCCGTCAATTACTTCCGCGCGGCCCGCAGTTTTCTCATGTTTCCCATGGTGTTCTACGTCAGGGACGACAAGAGCCTGCCTTACCAGACCGGGCTCTCCGACATTCAATTGGCCACCAGCCGGGACGGAGAGCATTGGCGGCGGCGGCTGCGGAAGCCTTTCCTGAGCCCGGGTCTCGACGAACGGAATTGGGTGGATCGGAATCCCATCATGGGGCAGGGGGTGGTGCCCACCGGACCCGACGAGAATTCCATGTACTACACGGAGTTGTACCGCTCGCCGGAATGCCGGCTCCGGCGCTGTTCGCTGCGGAGCGACGGCTTCGTGTCGGTGGAAGGCCTTTTCCCGCATTTCTCACCAGGCCGCTATGCATATGACGAAAAAGGATCTGTTTTTGAGCAGTTACGGGAGTTACCCCAGGATTTCTCCGGAACAGACTGCGCTGGGCGCGCGCTCGCTGGTCTTTTCGCCCTCAGCGCGCACATGCTCCCTCAAACGTAGTCACCACTACGCTCTCGGTCGCGAGCACGCGCTGAGGGCGAAAATCCTGCGCGATCGTCACGCCCCCTGGTGAGAAATGCGGGTTATGAAGGATGGGGTGAATTCACGACCCGGCCCATCATCTTCAGGGGCAGCCGGCTGGAGCTCAACTACAGCACCAGCGCAGGGGGCGGACTGCGGGTCGAGCTTCAGGACGAAACCGGTGCTCCCCTCCCGGGCGTGGAAATGAAGGATTGCCCTCGAATCGCCGGAGATCGAACCGGGGGAGACGTCCGCTGGAATCCGCAGGCCGACCTGTCCCCTTGGGCGGGCCGTCCGGTTCGTATGCGAGTGCTCCTCCGGGACGCCCATCTGTACGCATTCCGGTTTCACTGATCCCGGAGTGCCCGGTTCCGGTACAACGGAGCCCGCCGAACATCGCCTCGACCTCCGATCCTTCGGACAGTCCCACTCGGCTGGTATTGTTGAGACCCGCCGGATCACGACCATTTTCGGAGGATCCTCCATGGCAGTCGGACGCATGTCATTCTCGGTATCGGGCCTCGGAGCGCTGCTGTTGGCCATCGGGTTGTCCCAATGCCGGCCCGCCGTTTCTCCTCCGCTCCCATCGACTGAGGTTCTCCTTCCCGAAGCCTCCTTTCGGGTCCGCCTGGGGCTCCTCGACAGGGAACCCGGAATCTGGAGCGGGAGGCTGGTCCCGGTCCCGGGACAGAAGCTCGAGCTGAGACCGGACGAGTTCCGGGCCAACATCTACCGCCACAGCTTCCTCGACAGCATCCACGCGGTCGACGCCGATCCTCAACTCCCCAACGACCAGATCAAGGGGAAGCTGGGCTGGGTGGCGGCCACCCGCATGAGCTGGATCCGAGGCGGCAAGAGTGTCCTGCGGCACCCCAGCCTCATGGTCAACGTCCTGGAGAATCCGGGAGAGCAGCCGATCCGGATCGAGACGGAAAAGGGAGAGTTCATTTTCCGGCCCGACGAGATCCAGCTCTTCCAGACCGAGACCTTTCTGGACGGGGCCGTCGTCGTGGAATCGGTCCCGCCGTCTTCGCCTCTGGCCTCCCGGCGCTTCGACATCCAGGACTATCCTTCAATGACGTCGACGCGCTCCGGCAAGCTCTGGGCCGCGTGGCAGGAATACGTCGAGGGCGAGGCGGATCTCATCGTGGCCCGGTCGCGGGGCGAGGCGGGCTGGGGACCGGTCCACCTGCTGGATGAGGACATGGACGCGTTTCGCACCGCCGTGGCCGAGGATTCCAGGGGGTGGATCTGGGTGATCTGGTCTGCCCAGGTGGAAGGAAATTGGGATCTCTACGCGCGAAGTTTCGACGGAGAGCGATGGTCTTTCCGCTACCGGCTCACCGAACATCCCAGCCCGGACATCTACCACCGGGCGGTCACGGATTCGGAGGGCCGGCTCTGGTTGGTCTGGCAGAGGACGATCGACGGATTGACCCAAATCGTAGCCCAGGACTTCGACGGCGAATATTGGGGCGAGGAGGTTCGGATCAGTGAGGGTGCGGCGGCTGGGGGAAACAACTGGTGGCCGTCGGCGGCCGCGGGTCCCAATGGTGAAGTGGCTGTGGCCTGGGACGGTTACGCTTCCGGCAGCTACGACGTCTATCTCAGACTGCGGCGGTCGGGCCGGTGGGAGGACGTCCGGATCGTGGCTGGTACGGCTCGTTTCGAGGCTGGCGCCTCGGTGGCCATGGACGGCAAGGGACGGACCTGGATCGCCTGGCACGAGTCGGGTCCGCAGTGGGGCAAGGACACGGGGCGGCTCGTCGATCAAAGCGGCCAGTCCAAGGGAACGGAACTCTACGAGACCCGGACTCTGCGGGTGGCCTGCCTGGACGACGGCAAGTGGATGACCACGCTTCAGGATCCCGGTGTCCACTTGGGGGAGGGGAAATGGGAGATGCCCCATCTTCAGATGGATGCCTCGGGTCATCCCTGGCTGCTGGTCCGTCACCTGACGATGCGCCAGTCCGAAGGCCGGGGCCGCTACTTCGCCTCCTGGGTGATCGCCTGCCTGCGATACGACGGATCCCGGTGGACACGCCCCACCCGTCTCTTCAACAGCGCGGGCCGAAACGACATGATGCCGGCATCCGCTCTGGACCCGGAGGGCCGCGTCTGGGCCGCCTGGCCCACCGACAAACGCAGCGCCAAATCATTCCTGGCGGTGCACGGACAGGTCATGTTGGGCCTCCTGGGCCGCGGCGAGCCGGCGCCGATGGAGTTGTCCCGCCTCCAGCTTCCGCCCGTCGAGCCCTTCGACCCCGTCCATCCCGACGAGGCCGGCGACCTGGAGCGAATCCGCTCCTACCGGATTCACTCCCGCGGCCGGACCTATTCCATCTACCGGGGAGACCTGCACCGCCACACCGATATCTCCCTGGACGGCGGGGGCGACGGCTCCCTGGTGGACGCCTACCGATACGCCCGGGATGCCGCGGGGCTGGACTTCCTGGGGGTCACCGACCACAACCACGAGATCGTCGAGCCCTACAACTGGTGGCGAAACCAGAAAGTCGCCGACCTCTTTCAACTGGAGAGCTTCGCCGCCTTCTACGGTTACGAACGGAGCCTCGAATTCCCCAACGGCCACCGCAACGTCTTTTTCATCCGGCGGGGAACTTCGATCCTCCCCATCGAGACCGCCGAGCACCTGGGCCTGGAGGGGTCCGAGAGGCTCTTCTGGCATCTCCGGCGCAAGAACGGCACCTCCATTCCGCATACGATCGCCACCGGTTCCGGCACCGACTGGAGGGACAACGACCCCGAGGTCGAGCACCTGCTGGAGATCTTCCAGGGCATGCGGGAAACCTACGAGCACCCGGGCGCCCCTCAGCCCATGACGATCCAGCCCAGCTCCACGCTGGAGCAGGACAACCGGCCCTTTCGGCGGCTGGGGACGGCCTGGAGCGCGCTGGAAAAGGGCTACAAGTTGGGTTTCATCGCCTCCTCGGACCATATTTCCACCCATATCAGCTACGCCTGCCTGATGGCCGAAGAGCTGACGCCGGAGGGACTCCTGGAGGCCATACGCGCCCGCCGGGCCTACGCCGCCACCGACAACATCATCCTGGATGTCCGATTCCTCGGTTCGGACGGGGAGCACCTGATGGGGGAGGCCTTCAGGAGCGCCACTCCGGTTCGAATCACGGCCGACTTGATGGGCACCCGGCCCATCCGCCGCGTGGACGTCATCAAGGACAACCGGATCGTCTACTCTGCGGCGCCGGGCACGAGGGACGTCAAGTTCCAATACGCGGACGGGGCCTCCGAACCGGGGGAGAGCTACTACTACCTTCGGGTGATTCAGGAAGACGGAGAGATGGCCTGGGGGTCTCCGGCCTGGGTCGATTACCAGCCTTGGTAACCCCTGTCATTCCCAACTCAAAAAGAGGGGACAGTCTGTTTCTTCTCCGGCTGGATCGTACCGATTTGCTCCACTGTGCTTTGCCGGCTCAAGCGGGGCTCACAGAGCATGATTGCTGGAATCGCCGGTGGTATACTTCGGCCGCTTGGCAAATATGTTGCTACCTGTGATCCTCATCCGGCAGGGTTTGAACCCGGTCCGGCGCGACCGCCGCAGCACCTGGATTCCCAGTCTGGCCGCCTGCCTGCTCACGATGCTGGTTCCGCTTTCGGCAGCATCCGGTCCGCAACCACCCGAAGGCTTTACCGCACTCTTCGACGGCAAGACCCTGGCCGGTTGGAAGGGATTGGTGGAAGACCCCGTAAAACGTGCTGCGATGTCGCCGGGGGAACTGGCCGAGGCTCAGAAGAAGGCCGACGAGCGCATGCATGCCCACTGGAAGGTGGTCGACGGTGTTCTGGAGTTCGACGGCAAGGGCGACAGTCTGTGCACCGCCAAGGACTATGGTGACTTCGAGCTTTATGTCGACTGGAAGATCCTGGAACACGGCGACAGCGGCATCTACCTGCGCGGCAGCCCCCAGGTTCAGATCTGGGACACGGAGTCCGAAAAGTACCGCAGGCACGGTAACGACAAGGGCTCGGGTGCGCTGTGGAACAACAAGGTACATCCCCGTTTTCCCCTGGTGAAGGCGGATCTGCCTGTGGGCCAGTGGAACACCTTCTACATCAAGATGGTCGGCGAGCGGGTCACCGTGAAGCTCAACGGCAAGTTGGTGACCGACCAGGTGGTGATGGAGAACTTCTGGGACCGGGACCGGCGGATCGACTCCCGCGGCCAGATCGAGCTGCAGAACCACGGCAACCGGCTCTGGTTTCGCAACATCTACGTTCGCGAGTTGGACGGCGCGACGGCGCCATGAACCAGCCGTTCGAGCGAATTGGCTCGAGCTCCGGCGCATTCAGCCCCTCCAGTTCCGGTTGCTCCGGCGAACCAGATCATTCCAATCAAGGCGCTCCGGGACTGCCGTTGGATTGATCGAGCGGAATACGCTCCGGCATCTCGACTCCCACCGATTTTTTCCAGCTGTCCAGGTCTGCGGCCAGATCCTGAACCTGCGGTCGGGCTGGCAAAGGTCCTGCCGGTAAGCGTCCCCGTCTCGCCGGGGCGCGGGATGGAACCGCTCTCTCCCGCTTTCCGGGTTGCTCAAGCGAGCCGGAAGAAGGTGCCGGCGAGGAACCGGGCGCCTTCAAGCGAGCCGGAAGAAGGTGCCGGCGAGGAACCGGGCGCCTCCGAAGCGGTTCCCGTCGGCGACATGGTAGTAATATGCGGTAAAGATCCGCCCGTCCTCCAATTCCGTGGCCAGGGGGTATCCGATGTCGGCCCGGCCGTGGTTTCTCCCTCGAATCCGGACGCGGCCGGAAGCGCCGGCGTCTTTCCGCAGGACCAGGTCGGGACTCCAGGTGTTCCCTTCGTCATCACTGACGATGAGGCCCATGCCCATTCCCGGTTCGATCCGGCGCGCGGACTGTTGACGCTGGGTTGTAGAGGAATCGCTCATGGGCCTTACGCCGACGTCGGGGGATCATAGCAGCCCCCGTCCAATGCCGCGGCGCCCCCTGGACGAACCGTCGGATGAGCCGGAGCGGCCCCCGGCGCGCGTCTACATCCCGGTCCCCGCTGCGTCGTCGAACCGGATCAATCCGTTGGAGGGAATCCGGGAGGTCCTGCTGGTCGATAGTCCGGATTACGTTTCGGCATCTGGGCTCCCACCGCATCTCTCCAGATCTCCAGATCTGCGGCCAGTTCCCGGGTCTTCTCGGGCTGGCTGGATGCCAGATCGGTGGACTCTCCCAGGTCGTCGGTCAGGTCGTAGAGTTCGTAGCGATTCTCCAGCCCGTAGATCCTCTCCTCGTGCCACTCCAGCAGCTTGTAGCTCCCTTTGCGAACGGCGCTCGAGGGCAGGGCGCCGGATCCGTGGAAGTGCGGGTAATGCCAGAAGAGGGCCTCGCGGTCCAGTGAGTCGGCCCCTCGCAGGAGCGGCAGCAGGCTCACGCCGTCGATTTCGTCTTGCTCGTCGATCCCTCCTGCAGCCTCCACGAACGTGGGAAAGAGATCGACGCTGCTGACCGGCTCCTCGACTACGCTGCCGGGGGCGACGACGGATGGCCAGCGGGCGATCATGGGGACCCGGATTCCTCCTTCGTAGAGGTCCCCCTTGCCGGCCCGGAGCGGATGGTTGGACCGGACCGGACCGTCGCCGCCGCTCCATTCCAAACCGCCGTTGTCCGAGAAGAAGAGCACCAGGGTCCTTTCGGACAGGTTCAGCTCGTCCAGTTTGGCCAGCAACCGGCCGACACTGAGATCCAGAGTCTCGATCATGGCTCCGATGACCGGGTGGTGGGTGGGGCCGTCGACGTCCGGCTTCGCCCGGTACCTGGAGATCAGCGCCTCCTTCTCCACCAGGGGGGTGTGAACGCTGTTGTGCGAAACGAAGAGGAAGAAGGGCCTCTCCCGGTTCTCCTCCATGAACTCCAGGGACTTCCCGGTGATGATCCCCACGTTGTGGGCGTCGTTCTCCGGCGTCTGCCACTCCCGCGCCATGCGGGGGACCGGCTTGTAGGTCACGAAGTGCTGGTCGAAACCCTGCTTGTCCGGATTGAAGGGCAGGCTGCCGGGAGGAGTCTTGGCCTGGCTGAGATGCCACTTGCCGAATGCGGCCGTGACGTAGCCCAGATCCTTCAGTGCCTCGGCGATGGTCTCCTCTTCCAAGGGCAGACGGCGGGTCCAGTCCGGCTCCAAGAGCCGGATGGCGTCCCCGGCGTAGTCGCCAGGCGAGATGAACTGGGTAACCCGCAGCCGTGCCGGGTACTTGCCCGTCATGATGCTGGCCCGGGTCGGGGAACAGATGGGACTGGCGGCGTAGGCGTCGGTGAAACGCATCCCCTGGCGCGCCAGCGCGTCCAGATGGGGGGTTTCGTAGAAACTGCTTCCGTAGCAACCCAACTGGTTCCAGGCCAGATCGTCGGCCAGGATCAGGACGATGTTCGGCCTCTCCAGCCGCTGGTTGCAGGCTGAAGAGAGCCCCAGCAGGGTGACCGAAAGTACCAGCCAATGCATGGTCCGTGGTCCGGGTCGGCTCATGTCTTCCCCACGCCCAGGTGTGGCCCGGACCCTCGTCTCCGCCGGTAGAAATCCCTCAACTGCTTCACGTCGTCCGCGGGGGGAAACTGGAAGAATCCGGTCCGGCTCACGGGCGGCAGGCCCGTCAGCCGGCAGATGTCGCACATCATTTCCGCCATCTTGAAGCCGGTGACCATGCCGTCGATCACCGGAGCGCCGATCTCGTCGGTGGCCTGGGCGCCGCGGTGGGTCAGAACGGAACCCATGAGAGTGCATCCCGAGATCAACATCTCCGCGCCGTCCTCCCGGACACACTGCCGGGCCACCTCGACGGCGCGCCGGTAGACCTTGTCTTCCGAAGTCTTCTCCGGGTAGAGGTCATTGGCGTCGATGCCGATGGACCGGTGTGACGCCACTTTGCCGTCCAGGCCGTATTGCCTCAGGATCATGCGTTGGATCCGTCCGTTCTGATCGTCCACGGAGACGAGGGAGAACCGTTCGCACATGGCGTAGGCCATCAGAGCCGCCGACTCCAGCGTGGCCGTGACCGGGATGTCCACCAGGGAGCGGGCTTCATAGAGTCCGATGTCCAGGTTGCAGGAGATGAAAACGGCATCGCACCCGTCCTTTTCGGCCTGTGTCACCTGTTCCAGCGTCGCATCGGTGCACTTGTGCCGGAAGTACAGGAACTGGTTGTTCCTCAGCGGATAGGCGTCGGCGATGTTGACCATGTCGAACCGGGTGCCGCTCCGCCTGATGCGCTCCAGATTCTCCCCTCCCCTGAACTCGGTTCCGCCGAACGGATTGATCACTCGGATTCGCACGATCACTCCTTTGGCTTGAGGTTATTCTCTCCTGCGCGGAGGATCCAGGCCGCAGCATCGTGGTGGGCTCCATCATAGGTGGTGTGTCCGTTTGGATTCTCCGAGGGGGTGATCACCAGTTTCAATGCGTCCCCGGACCAGATGCCCTGCAGGGGATTCATGTGGTCGGGCGACAGCTCCATGAGCCTCAAGGCGAAGTCGATG
Organism: Acidobacteriota bacterium; assembly: GCA_965116695.1. Lineage (GTDB taxonomy): Bacteria > Acidobacteriota > UBA6911 > RPQK01 > JAJDTT01 > JAJDTT01. Next base: position 2,032,875 of record OZ220706.1, on the reverse strand, counting down.
GCGTGATGGCCGCCCACCCGCAGATCGTTGTGCCCCATCTGGATGAAGAGGCGGCGCCCAGCCAGCTTCGGCGCCAATTCCATGACGTCCAGAGAGCGGGCCGCGGCCTTGACCCTCGTTCCTTGGAACTCCCGCAAGGCCAGCAGATCCGTCACCGGGGCGAAAGCGACGACGGTGCCGATTCGAGGCTCGACCGCGGCGAAATGCAGGGCCAGGAAACCGCCCCGGGAGGGGCCGTAGGCCACAATCCTGTCGGGATCCGTGACGCGTTGCCGGATCAGGTGGTTCAGCACGGAGGAGGTTTTCTTCAGGAAGTCGGCGAGGAATTCCTCACCCTTCTCCAGGCGATCGCGCCACCCGGCGAGGCCGAAGGGTTCGCCGGACCTCTGATCATCTCCGTGGCAGGGACTGTCGAGAGCGACCGCAAGGAAGCCGTGCCGAGCCAGGATCCAACACATTGTGGCGGACCTTCCCTCCAGCCCCGAACGCATCCCCCCGCCAAAGACCAGAATCGTAGGAGCGGGCCGTTCACCCGCCTCCCCCAGCAGAGCGAAGCGGACCCCGGAAGGGGACTCCAGGATTTTGACCCGGCCGGGCTTCTCGACCTCTCGACGGGTCTGCCCGGGAAGAGGCGCCAGGACCGCCAAGGCCAGGGAAACCATAGCGATGATTCTCACTTGAACCCCTTTCTACCCTTTTCCGGATCGAGCTCCCCACTCAGCCGCCGGTGGCCGTCAGGGTCAGGAGCCCAGCCACCAGGAACAGGCCGATGGCCGATCCGACGGCGATCAGGAAACCCCGCTGCACGTTCGTCCGCTGGGCATAGGCGCCGATCGCCATGGGGATGAAGGTCCAGCCCAGGCCGCTGATGGCAAACAAGAGCCCCACGGCGCGTCCCTGTACCGGCCCCGGGAAATGACCCAGCAGAATCGCCATGATTGAAGGAAAGATCGGGCCGAAGATCAGGCCCGCCGCGATGACGAGAGCGGTCGCCGTCCGCCGGGTCCGGCTTCGGACCACACCCGAGGTGACGCCGATGCAGCCCAGCGCCAGGACCAGGATCAGTACTGCTTCGCTCTGGGCTTCCAACCCCAGTCCGGAGACGAGTCGCGCGGCAAACGGACCCAGCACGAATGCGGTGAACAGGCGCGAAGCCATGTAGGCCAGCCAAAAGGCCGACAGCAGTGTCGCCGCCCGGGCCTCGGACACGCCTCTGTCCCCCAGGAAGGTGGTGGTCCAAGTGCCCATCGCCGCCTCCAGCGGACCGTGGAAGAACAACGCCATGGCGCAGAGCCACATGATGGGATCTCCCAGCAGGGACCAGGTCTCCGGGCCCAACACGCTGCCTCCCTCCCCCGCGGACATTGCCGCCGGAAGGTCGGAGAATCCCGCCATCACTGCCTGGAGAGCGACGAGTCCGGCCAGCAGTCGAAGGCCGGAAGCGAGCCCCAACCGGCCGAGGGCCCAGGCAACCGCCAGCGGAGTCAGGAATGCCCCCAGGCCGAAGAAGACGTTACCCAGGTTCGTGGCAAAAGAGATCGGCGGAATATCCCCGGAGAGAAAGGCGGGAGGCTTCAGCACGTGGGGCACCAGCACATTGATCACGTTGATCTGCGCCGCCCAGGCGGCACCGAGCAGAAGCACCGAAACCAGGGCCGTGGCATAGCGGTGCGAGGCCGCCAGCACCAGCAGGCCCAGCACCATCAGGATGGTGCCGCCGATCAGGACCACCTGCCGCCCCATCAGGTCGGTGAGGAAGCCGGCGGTGAGGATCACCGGAATCGTGGTGAAGCCGAAAAGCGACACCAAACCGCCGACCCGGCCCTCGTCGATCCGGAGCTTCTGCGCCAGCGCCAGTTTCACGCTGCCCACCAGGGCAAGGCCCATGCCGGTGATCAGCAAGCACGCGACGGTTGTTGGAAGGAGCAGGGTCACAACTGTTCGAATGGTATCAGGCGTATCCCTGGACTCTAAACAAGAGTATGCTTTCTCGTGAACTTCGACGGTCAGGCCAGCCCGAGATTGTTGCTACAAACTCCTCATTCCGAATGACGGGACTCGTGTTGAGATCTTGTTCCACAATGCTCTGGGGTTTGTTGCTGGCGGCGTTGATCTCGATCTGCAGTTGTTCGCAATCCCATTCACCAGACACTTCGGCGGCCCGCCCGCCCAACATTGTTCTGGTCTTCATTGACGACATGGGCTACGCCGACATCGGCCCCTTCGGCGCCCAGGGATACCCGACACCCAACCTGGACCGCATGGCGGCGGAGGGCATGCGATTCACCGACTTTCAGGTTTCATCCGCGACGTGCACGGCATCGCGGGCGGCCTTGATGACCGGCTGCTATCACCGCCGGATCGGCTTGTCCGGTGCTCTGGGGCCCAGCGCCGACATCGGCATCCACGAACAGGAAGTCACTCTTGGTGAGCTGTGTCGAAGCCGGGGATATGCCACGGCCTGTTTCGGGAAGTGGCACCTGGGGCACCACCCCAAGTTCCTGCCGCTGCAGCACGGCTTCGACGAATACTACGGGCTGCCCTATTCCAATGACATGTGGCCCGACCACCCGACCGCCGGGGACCGCTTTCCCGATCTGCCCCTGATCGAGGGCAATCAGGTCGTCAATCCCAAGGTCACGGGGCAAGACCAGAGCCGGCTCACGACCGAGTACACCGAACGCGCCGTGGATTTCATCGAGCGGCACAGGGATCGGCCATTCTTCCTGTACCTGCCCCACAGCATGGTCCACGTCCCGCTCTACGTCTCCGACAAGTTCAGGGGCCGTAGCGAGCGGGGCCTGTTCGGCGACGTGGTCATGGAGATCGACTGGTCGGTGGGACAGATTCTGGATGCCCTGGAACGCACCGGTCTGGACCGGAACACCCTGATGATCTTCACTTCCGACAACGGGCCCTGGCTCAGCTACGGGGATCACGCCGGGTCTGCGGTTCCCCTGAGGGAGGGCAAGGGCACGTCGTTCGAAGGGGGAATCCGGGTCCCCACCCTGATGCGCTGGCCGGGGCGGATCCCGGCGGGTGCGGAGTGCGACGAACTGGCCGCGACCATCGATCTGTTTCCCACGGTCGCGGCTCTGATCGGCGCGGAGCTGCCCGGACACAAGATCGACGGGAGGGACATCCGGCCCCTGATGTTCGCGGAACCCGGAGCTCGCTCGCCTCACGAGGCCTTCTATTCCTACTACCGGAACGGTCAACTGCAGGCCGTGCGGGACCGCCGCTGGAAGCTCCACTTTCCTCACCAGTACCGAACGCTGTCGGGCCGGGACGGAGGGACCGGCGGCTACCCGGTCCCCTACGATCAGGCCGAGACCGGACTGGAGTTGTTCGACCTGAAGCAGGATGTGGGAGAGACCGCCAATCTTGCTTCGGAGCATCCCGAGGTGGTGGAGCGGCTGCAGCGGTCCGCGGGCCAAGTGCGGGACGAACTGGGGGACACGCTCACCCAACGGGAGGGTCGAGGAATTCGGGGGCCCGGGGAACTCGGCCCGGGCGACAGCCGTCTGGAGTGGTAGTCCGGCCGAGCCTGGAAATCCGGGTTTGGCGGGTGTCGATACGCCAGTCCGGCTTGAGAAACCGGGTGGCTACCGGGAGGCCCTACTTGTTCCCGGATCGGGGCCGATTGCGGTATGGAGGCCACTCGATCCGCTGCGCCTCGTATCGGGGCCACTTCCAGGCGGGCCACACCGGGCTCTCCGCCTGGACATCGGCGTACATCGACCGCAATTGATCCGCAAGCCCGGCCAGCCGCTGCTGCTCCCGGTCCGCCAAATCCCGGGTTTCGCCAACGTCGTCGCGAAGGTTGTACAGTTCGAACCGCACCAGGCTCGCGGTCTTCAGCATCCTCGTCTCCTCGGGCACGATGTCGGCCGTGACCCGCAGGTCGGGTTGGTCCAGGTGCGCCAGGATCTTCCAGTCCCCGGCGCGCATGGCGACTTTGGGCTTTCCGCGCCCCCGCAGGAAGTGCCAGTAGAGTGGCGTCTTCCGCTCGAGCGGTGCTCCCGCCAACAGGGGTCGAATGCTGACGCCGTCGAGGTCGAGGCGTCCGGGAACAGCCACTCCTGCGAGATCGCAGAGCGTCGGCAGCAGATCGACGCCGCTGACGGGAACGTCCGACTCGGATCCCGCCTTGACCTGTCCCGGCCAGCGGATGATGCCCGGGACGCGGATGCCGCCCTCGTAGAGATACCCCTTCTTGGCGCGCAAGGGGCCCGCCGATCCGTGCGGGTGAATTCCCGTGATCGCCGGCCCGTTGTCGCTGGTGAAAAAGACGAAGGTGTTGTCGCGCAAACCAAGCTCGTCGATGGTCTGGGCCAGCCTTCCAAAGGCATCGTCCAGTTGCGTGATGTTGCCGTGGTGAGCTCGGTAGCTGGGGTCGTCGGAAGGATAGAGATCGGCGAAACGCTTGTCGCTGGCGATCGGCTCGTGCGGCTCGTGGTAGCAGACAAACATGAAGAACGGCTTCGTCCTGTCCCGTACCTCTTTCAGCCAGTGAATGGCCTCGTCGGTCACCAGCGGCGCGGCATAGCCCTCGAGTTGTCCGGCCGGTTTTCCGTTGCGGACGAAGTTGTTGGGATTGCGGTGATTCGGCAGGGCATTGTTCTGGGTGGAGAACCAGTAGTTGAAGCCATGATCCGAGGGTTGCGGTTGAGTCGGTAGATTGAAGTCGCCGTTCAGGTGCCATTTGCCGACGTGACAGGTGTCGTAACCGGCGTTCCGCAGCAGCGTCGCGACCGTGATCTCTCCCCTCCGGACGTGCATGGGAGAGAACATGGGAATCCAGTTGTGCACGCCGGCCCGATAGGGCGTTCGCCCGGTCATGAACCCGGTCCGCGCCGGGGAGCAATTCGGCGCCGCCGCGTAGCAGCTCGTCAACCGCAGTCCTTCGCGCGCGAACTGGTCGAGGTTGGGCGTCTTGATCTTGGGATGACCGTAACAGGCCAAGTCACCATAACCCAGATCATCCGCCAGCACGATCAGGAAGTTCGGCCGCGGGTCCTCTTGCGCGACGGCAGACCCGGCGATGAAGAGCGCCAGCAAACAGCCCGTGGCAAAAGTCATCACGGCATTCGACCTTCCCTGCACCGGCGTGGACGGCGTTGCTATCGGCTCACATACTCCCGGTATGCGCGCCGTTAGCGCCTGGTCCGGCGGGCGCAGGAACGGCCTCGGTGCTCGCGGGACTTTCACCACGGACTGTAAAGGGACGATGGTTCGGAGCGTCATGGGCGGTTCTCCTCAAGAGAAATGAGGTTCCCGGCACCTGGAACCGGCTCTATTGTTTCCTTAGCGGACGGTAGTCCGGGTGGCCGATCGGGGCCAGCAGCCTCCGCGCCTTGGAGCGGCCGCCCTTCCAGATGTCGTATTGCGGGTCGGCATACTCCTCGAAGAATCGGCGGAGATCTTCGGCCATCTCCATCTGAATGGTCGCGTGCTGCGGCTGACCGTAGAGATTGAACCTCTCCTGCGGATCGTTGACCATGTCGTAGAGTTCTGTCGGTCCGTCCGGTTGCCGGCGCGCCACGTACTTCCAGTCCTCGGTGCGCAGCGAGCGGCAGCCCTCCATCTCGTAGATCATCCGGGTCTCCCAAGCGATCTTCCGGCCCCGCAGGGCGGCGGCGAAGCTGCGTCCCGGAAGCTTCGGCTTCCGGGGAATCCGGTGTTCCAGGCTCAGATATTCCAGGAGACTGGGGAGAAAGTCGTAGTTGCTGACCATGATGCCGGTCTTCCCCGGCTTGATTCCTCGTGGATGGCGAAAGATCAGGGGGATCTGCATCATCAGATCGTGCGCCCCGATGGGGCGGGTGTGATCCCCCATCCCCCAGAATCCGTTCTGACCTCCCATCCAGCCCTGGTCGCCGGCGAAGATCACGATCGTGCTCTCTTCCAGCCCCAGCCGCTTCAGGGCCGCAATAACCTCGCCCACTCCGTCGTCGACGGCGCTCACCTCGGCGGCGACCCGCCGGATGCTCACGATGTTGTTGTGGTAGGCCCTGTTGTTGTACTGCCAGGGGTGCACCGCGTCTCTGGGGAAAGAGGGCAGATACTTGTCCGCGTAATACGCCGCGTGGCGATTGCGCGCCGGCTCCAGCAGCAGCGGTCCGAGGCCATAGGGTCCGTTGTAGGCCAGGTAGAGGAAGAACGGCCTTTCACCACCCTGGTTCTGCTCGATGAAGCGGATCGCGTGTTCGGTCCAGAGATCGGTCATGTACTTGGGGGTTTTCCTGATCTTGCCGTCCTGGATGATGGGGTCGTCGTAGAAGCTTCTCGTGTTTCCCCGGACCATCGTGATCCAGTAGGAGAACTTGTCCTGCGGCGTCATGTTGGCCCCCAGGTGCCACTTGCCGCTGAGGCCGCAGACGTAGCCTTCCGAGTGCAGGATCCCGGGCAGCGTCTCGAACTCCCTCAGGGTGTAGTAGGCCTCGGGGCCTACCATGTACTTGTTGTCGAGGAAGGAGTGGAGGCCGTGCTGAGACGGAATCAGTCCGGTGAGGAAGGTGGCGCGGGTGGGGGAGCAGACGGGATTGCTGCTCATTGCCCGGGTGAAGAGCATTCCCTCCGAAGCCAGCCGATCGATATTCGGAGTCCGGATGTCCTGGTTGCCGTAGCAGCCGAGGGTCCAGGCGCCGTGGTTGTCGGTCAGGATGAAGACGATGTTGGGCCGGGTGGCAGCTACACCAGGGTCCGTCAGCAAGAGGAGAAGGGCCAGACCGGGAATCACATTTCGCAAGAGGCTCATCAACCAGAAGTATGTCGGCAACGTCCGGCGAATGAAACGGTTCAGGTGAGTTGGGAGACTCCGGGCCGCTACAATCCGACCCGGCAACTCAAGACCCGGCCGGCGAAAAGGCAGCGGCCTACTCGGCCGAGACGTCAGTCGACAGGATCCGGTAGTTGGAGAATCGCAGAATCGTTTTTGTGGCCTCCCCCCGTCCGGAAGGCGGGGCGGCCAGGGCAGGAGTTGATCGGGCTGCCGTGAACAGGGTGCAGAGCAAAAGTGCGAGGGTGGCGGGTCTTCGAGCCATTGGTGCACCCGTGCCGGTCCGTGATAGAAGTCCCGCGTAGCACCGGGACCGGTGTTCGGCCCGCCGGACAAGGCCTGACGAACGGGCATGTTCGATCATATGTGATCCGGAAGCAACCCGGGCTGCCCGGATTCGGATCCGGTGGAGGCGCCGCGGCGGCTTTCGCCACGGACCGCCGGCCCTGCCGCCGGGAAGAGGTCTCGCCCGGACCAGGAGGAAGAGGATGAACCGACTGAACAGGAGCGCCCCGCCGTCCGACCGCCGAAGTTTCCTCAAGCAGGTGTCCGCCGCCGGCCTCGGCGTCGGTCTGACGCCCGCCGTCCTGAAAGGCGCCGATGACCGCAAGGTCAGCCTCGGATTCATCGGCGTCGGGGGCCGGGGAACGAATCTGCTCAGGCTGTGTCTGCGGTTTTCCGACGTGAGCATACCGGCGGTTTGCGACATCGCCCCCGACAACCTGCGCCGGGCTCGGGACCGGGTCCAGTCGTCGGGCCGCCCACGTCCCGAGGGCTACGGAGAGGATGAGAGTTCCTACCTCGAGTTGTTGCAACGGGACGACCTCGACGGCGTCGTCATCGCCACGCCCTGGGAACTGCACATTCCCATGGCCATCGATTCCATGAAGGCCGGAATCTACGCGGGAGTCGAAGTCGGTCCGGCCAATTCCGTCGAAGAGTGCTGGAACCTGGTGGAGACCTACGAGGAGACCCGGGTTCCCTGCATGCTCCTGGAGAATAACTGCTATGCCCGGTACAACATGGCGATCCTCAGAATGGTCCGCGAGGGCGTGTTCGGGGAACTGATCCACTGCCAGTGCGGGTATGCCCATGATCTGCGCGAACGCCTGGTCCTGGGAAAGGGCACGGGCCCCACTCCCAAGGGGGAAGGGGACTACCGCTCCATGCACAACCAGTACCGTAACGGAGAGCTCTATCCCACCCACAGCATCGGCCCCGTCGCCCATTGCCTGAACATTCAGCGGGGGAACCGTTTCGAGTACCTGACCTCCATGGCGACCAAGCCACGAGGCTTGCGCAATTGGGCCCAGGACAATCTTCCTCCCGGTCACCCGCGTCGAGACATTGCCTGGAAACAGGGGGATCTGGTCACCACCACCATCAAGTGTGCCAACGGGGAGACGGTGGTCATCAAGTTCGACACTCGCCTGCCGCGGCCCAACAGTTTTCTGTACGTGGTTCAGGGTACGAAAGGAATCTGGATGCAGGATGCGGACAGCAGTTCCAAGAACAAGTCCATGATCTACCTGGACGGCATGGAGCCACGGCACCGGTGGCAATCCTTCGATCGATTTCAGGAGCGGTACGAACATCCGCTGTGGAAGAGATACCTGGCCGCGGGAATCCGCAAGGGGCATGGCGGAACCGACTTTCTGGAGCTCCGGGCCTTCAAGGAGTGCATCAAGCGGAAGATCAACACCCCCATCGACGTCTACGACATGGCGGCCTGGATGGCGATCTCGCCCCTCTCCGAGCAGTCGATCCGGCGGTCGAGCGCACCGGTGGACTTCCCCGAGTTCACCCAGGGGAAGTGGATGAGCAACCCGCCGTTGTTCGGGTTCACGGAAGCGTACTGAGCCCGGAGCCGCGGTGCGCCTTCGCGGGGCCACGATCACACGGCTTCTATTGGAACCTCAGGGAGTAGAGATCCGCATCCTTCATGACGAAGCGCAGCCGAACCGGCTTCCCCGAGAGCTGCCCCAGTTCCGGGTGTCCCTCCCACGCGACCGGACGTTCGATCTCGTCCCCGATGATCTCCCGGCACTCGGACAGAGAGAATCCCGGGACCGGGCGGCCTTCCATGTCCTGGACCTCCACTCGTAGACTTCCGGCGGCGCTGGTGGCGTAGTTGAGCACCAGCCGGTCTCCCGAGAAGACCAGGGGCTTGGTGAGCATCTCGCCTCCTTCGTAGGGAGCCCGAACCGAGCCGAATCCGTCCAGGCGCAGGGTCAGCCGTTCGATGTGCCAGGAAGGCTGGGCATAGTGCCGGCTCACGAAGAACGACATCTCCGCCGGTCCCGTCTGCACCATTCCCCGGAGCGGATAGTTGGTCCGGGAGACCCAGTTCTCCGGTCCCGGCCCAGGCCGCACCAGGGCCTCCGGGAAGGTCCGGTCGAACCGGGTGGACCCGGGCCGGGTCGTCAAGAGGACCCCGTCGGAACAGTCTTCGTAGTAGGCATGGCCTCCTTGTGACGCCACCTTCATCCGGTCGAGTTGGAGGTCGGTCACGACGCGCCGGCCCTTCATGAAACGGGCGGCCACGCCCACGTAGAGATGGGGGGCTCGAAAATAGGGCTCCGTGTTGTTGGTGTACAGGTGGTCGGAGGGTATCGCGGTCCCGGTATCGCTGTAGGTCATCCCCTGCGGTTCAGACCAGTGGATCAGGTCCCGCGAGGTGGCCCGCTGAACGGACCGGAGTCCCGCCGGAGACGGGCCGGTTGGCTGCTTGACCATGTAGCGGAAATAGCAGACGTAGAGTCCCTCCGTCGGTGACCAGAAGACGTAGTTGGAGGAATCGAAGGCGTTGCGGATTCCGGTCGCGATGATGGGCTCCTCTCGCAACCGCCTCCACCGGAACCAGTCCTCGGAACCGTACAGGTAGACGTGCATGAGGAATGGCTCCTTGGATTGGAGGATGGCCCGGATCCCCTTCACGCGCTCGGAGGCCGGCACCCCGGGGCGGGAGTCGATGAACGGGAAAAGGTAGTGGACCGGGCCGCGACCGGTCTCGTCGACTACGGCCACCACGTTGTTCTCCCGGGTGCCTTCCACCTCCAGCAACCCCAGACTGGGTTTCTCCCAGCGGACGCCGTCGCGGCTCTCGGCGTAGCAGAGGACGCCGGTCCTGCCTTCGGACCAGCCCCGGTAGAACAGGCGATAGACGCCGCCGTCGCGGATCACCTGGTATCCGAAGTTGAAGGAGCCCTCCCAGGGCCGGTCCGCCGCCAGGGCGGTTCCCGCCGGCTCTGGGCGTCCCAGCACCAGGCGCGCTCCTTCCAGCCGATCGATCAGGTGGTGATCGACGAACAGTTCCAATCGGGAGCCGATATCAATGGGCTCTCCGGATTCGGCCTGCTTCGCGGGGAGCGCCGCACCCAGGGAAACCGTCAGGAGACCCGCCAGGACAACCAAAATTCTCGTCCTCATCGTCCGTCCTCCAGGTTGAAGGAACCTGTGCCAAAAAAGGGAACGTCCCCTTCGACCCCGTCCCCCGATCACTCCTCGCGGCCCTCGAGCCTTTCCATTACGGCCTGAAATCTCCTGGTGATCCGCCGCTGCTCGTCAGTGCGTTGGGATACCTGGATGGGATTGGATTCCAGCACGTCGGATTCGACATCGTAGAGCTCTCCGTTGCCGTAGAGCTTGTATTGCCGGCCTCGAACGAACGTGAGTTGCGAATACTTGTCCTTGTCCCATCCCGGCCTCGGCTCGAAGTGCACGAAGATCCAGTCGCGGCGAGGGCCGTTTTGGCCCAACAGGCGGTCCGCGAAACTGACGCCGTCGATCAGGGGCCGTTCCGGCAGCCGGATGCCGGCCAGTTCCGCCAACGTCGGATAGATATCCACCGAGTCGATGAGGTCCTGTGAGACCACTCCGGCCGGAACGGTGCCGGGCCAACTGGCAATCATGGGCACCCGGGTTCCGGCATCGGTCGCCTTCCCCTTTCCACCCTGAATCGTCCGGTCTCCAAGCTGCGAGGAAATCCTCCGGTGGGTGCCGTTGTCGGCGTAGAACAGGACCAGGGTCCGCCGGCGCAGACCCAGCCGGTCCAGGTTGGCCACGATCCTTCCCACCAGCTTGTCCATGTAGGCGACCATGTCGGCGAAGTAGGCCGGGTTCCGCTCGTGGCGCCGGGATTCCTCCTGCCATTGGGGGCTGTCCGGAGTGGGTACGAAGGGGTCGTGCGGGAGCGCCATCGGGTAGTAGACAAAGAAAGGAACGTCCCGGTTCCGGTCTACGAAATCGTTGATGCGGTCCACGAAAAGGTCCGGCCCGTAAGCCCCGGTCTGCTCCCGGACCAGCGTTCCGTTGAGGTCATAGGTGGGGTCGGCGTACCGCGACCCCTTGTCCTCGGTGTGCCAGGCATGCCAGAGCAGATATTCGTCGAATCCCGAATCGGCGCCTCGCATCCCGATTCCCCGTCTCTCCTCCGCTCCGGGATAGTCCGCCGGATCGTAGCTGTGCAGTTGCCATTTCCCGGAGATCAGGGTCCGGTAGCCCGCCTCCTGCATCAGGTGGCCGAAGGTCCGCTCCCCATTTGGCAGAATTCCGAAGCCGCGCCAGTACCGGTGCTGGTAGCGCCCCGTCATCAATTGCACGCGGGTGTTGGTGCAGAGCGGCTGGGAATAGGCGTGGTCGAAGCGAATCCCCTGGCGGGCCAGCCGGTCCAGCATCGGCGTCGAATAGGAGCGGCCGCCGTAGGCGCCCAGAGTTTCGTAGCCCAGATCGTCTGCCAGGATCAGGATGATGTTGGGACGGTCCTGCAGGGCGCCGGTCTCCACCCCGCAGGCAGGGACCGACGCGGCGATCGCCACGCCGAGGAGGATGCGATGCCGAGCCTGCACGTGGAAGAACTGGCAGATCGCCGGCGATCCTGTCAAGTAAAGTCGACACCCATTGACCCGGGTTCGGAGGTTGGAGCAATATTGCCCAGTCATCCAAGTCAGTTCCCACGAACAGCCAGATGCTGATGGAGAAGGAAAAATGATGAATCAATGGAAGCGCCGGCAGTTTCTCAGCACTACGGGCCGTGCAGCGGCGGGGTTGGTGATTCTCCCCAACAGCGGTTCGGTCTGGGGCTACCCGGCCAATGAGAAGCTCGACGTCGCCGTCGTCGGCGCCGGTGGAATGGGGGGATGGAACCTCGTCCACATCGCGGGGGAAAACGTGGAATTCGGGACGGGCATGAGAGTCAAGCCGTCGTCACAGCCGGAAATGACCGGGGAGAACATCGTGGCTCTCTGCGACGTGGACGAGCGGTCGGCGGCCGACTTGACACCGGGACGCCGGAATCCTCCGAGCCACGCCTTCGCCCGCTATGGACGAGCCAAGAAGTTCAATGATTACCGGAGGATGCTCGACGAGTTGGATCGCCAGATCGATGCCGTGGTGGTGAGCACTCCGAACCATAATCACGCTCCGGCGAGTGTCGCGGCAATGCGCCGCGGGAAGCACGTCTACTGCGAGAAACCGGGCGCCGATTCGGTCTTCGAGGCTCGCATGATGGCCAAGGTGGCCGCCGAGCAGCGGGTGGCGACGCAATTGGGAACCCAGATGCACGCCACGGACAACCACCGCCGGGTCGTCGAGCTGATCCGCTCCGGAGCCATCGGCGCGGTGAAGGAGTTCCACATCTGGCTCCGTTCGGGACGCGGCGCCAGCGACCGCCCGGCCGAGACGCCACCCGTCCCCAAGGGGCTTCACTGGGATCTCTTCCTGGGTCCGGCGCCTTATCGCCCCTACCACCCCGCCTATTCCCGCGGCTGCGGCGGCAACTGGCATCGGTGGTGGGATTTCGGCTCCGGCAGTCTCGGCAACATGGGCTGCCATTACCTGACGTTGGGCTTCCGGGCTCTGAATCTCCGGTATCCGGTCTCAGTGGAGGCCGAAGGGCCGCCACCGCACCCTGAGACCACACCCGGACAGCTTCACGTCCGCTACCGGTTCCCGGCCCGCGGGGAGCTTCCGCCGGTCACTCTGACCTGGACCCACGGCAGTCAACCGCCGCCGGTTTTTGCCAAGAACGACTTCCCCGATTGGGTTTGGGGGGTCTTCGTCGGCACCGAGGGAATGCTGTTGGCGAACTACGGTCAGCGAATGCTCTGGCCTGAGAAAAAATTCGCGGACTTCAAGCCGCCCGAACCGAGTATTCCGCCGTCGATCGGTGCGGAACTCGGTCTTCGCGCTCCGTGGGTGGCCGCCTACAAGGCCCACCCGGAATGGCGGCGGACGGCTGAAGTCGGCCATCGCGCCGAGTGGATCGCCGCCTGCAAGACAGGGAGCCCCACGGGCTGCAACTTCGGCGCTTCCGGACCCATCTCGGAGGCGGTCATGCTGGGAAGCCTCGCCTACCGCACCGGCGCCACACTCGACTGGGACGCCGAACACCTGCGGGTCACCAATTCTCCGGCGGCCAACGCGCTGCTACGAAAGGAATACCGTCCCGGTTGGACGTCGTGATCCCGCCTGAATTCTGCCGCCCGCTCCGAATCAGCGGGAGAGCCGGATGAAATTTGGGCTTCGTTTAGATTGTAGACTGTTGTAGCCATGTCCAACTCCGAAGTCGGGCAGCCCTGGCCGAACAGATTCTGTCCGATTCTCGTCAGTCAACGTCAGCGCCAGTCAGGTCGATGATGTCCTCGGCTCGAATTGACGCCGGGCCAAAAATGTTGTGTGATTTTGCGCGTCCAATCACCTGCGGCGGCCGCCGGCGCCGGGTCGAGTTGGCACGTTCCATCAAGGAATCGATTGAGGAGAAGATCCATGAAGAAAGCTCTCGTCATTGCAGCAGTTCTAATGACTCAGTTCTCGTTGGAGGCCCAGCAGGATCTCCGCGGGACCGCCGAGTTGACCTTGAAGGGGAAGAAGGTCTCTATCGAGTATGGGCGCCCCTCTTTGCGGGGCCGCGACATGCTGGGCATGGCCAAACCGGAGATGGTCTGGCGCATGGGCATGAATGCGCCCACCACCATGAAGACGGAAGCGAATCTCGTCTCCGGCGACGTCTCGATACCCGCGGGCGATTACAAACTGCAGGCCAAGTGCGTGGGCACCGACCAATGGGAGTTGCTCCTGAACGGCGGCGAGTTGGTGGTTCCCATCAAGACGGAAGTCGTCGACGCCAACGTTGAAACGTTCACCATCTACCTCCTCCGCAGCAGTTACGGACAGGACACCGGAGGAGCCCGATTGCGGGCAGACTGGGGCAACAAGAGGTTGACGGCTGAGTTCAAGGTCTCGGACTGACCGCCCGGGACTGAGCATTCGGCCGGTTGTGGAGTCGGTCGGAATCTCCGGAGCCGGCCCGAACTACGGGAAGTTCGAGATCAGTATCCCGAACCCTCGCGCATGGCGCCCGGCGCCTGCGGTTCTATGACGCCGCAAGCCAAGGATGCGGCGGTTTCGCCTCCGGCCGTCATGATGACCACCGAGCGTCCGACCACCGAGCGAGGCCCCTCCGACAAGGCGATCTGGTGAACGTCGGTCATGAAGTGGGCCATTCCGCTCTCGTCGGCTTCGATCTCGCCCAATTGACCGGCGGGAGTCCCGGAGCCGGATCCTTCGGGATCGAAAATTGCGCCCGCGCTGCTTCCGTCTCCTGAACTGCAATCTCCTACGTCGTGCACGTGCAGGCCGTACCGCCCCGGCGCCAGTCCGGTCACGTGGGCCATGACGTGGATTCCACCGCCCATCTCCTCGAAAGCGACGATTCCCTCGGTGTCGTTTCCTTCGGTGGGATGGAGAATGGCGGCCGCCGCCAGACCGGGATCGGCCTCCATTGCCCCTTCGGGTCCGGTCGAGACGCCCTCGTCGGAAGCGGGTCCGCAGGACAGAGCCAGGAAAACGATTCCGATTGGCACCACGCCTCTTCGCGCTGTTTTCTTCATGACGACGCTCTCCATCCTCGTTTGGGTTGCTTTCTGCCCGGCGTTTCCCGCCGGGTCGCCCTGTGAGTTCCGGTCACCAGGCCACTACCGACTATTCTATCCAAGTCTCCCAGGAGCGGACTGTACGTGCACACTCCTGGGAAGGGAAGATCCCGCACCAACGTCGTCCCCGGTTGAAATCCGCGAACTCGCTCTCCGGCAACAGCGACGGACAGCCATATTCATGACGCCGAAACCGGCGCATCGTACAGAGCCAATACCTTCCTGGCATCGCGCTGGACCTTCTCGATCAGCTCGGGCGGGCTCAGGGGCCGGGCGTGCGGAGCAAACCTCAGAACCAGGCGGGAAGGGAACTCCAGGGTCTCGCTCTCCAGGGTCAGGACCACGCCACCGTCCTCCGCCGGTTCCACCGAATCGCCCCATTGCTCCTTGATCCAGGGAGCCACGTCCGCGTCGAAATAGACGCGCATCTCGCGATCGCCCGGGAACCGGAGGAAGTTGGTTCCGTCCCCGCGCACGTCCACACCCTCGGGGCGGGAGAAGGAGTCGTTCAACAGGTCCACCGCCAGGACCCGGTCGAACTTGAAGGTCCGAACGTCACGCCGGAGCTCGCAATAGCCCTCCACGTACCAGAAGCCCAGGCGCTTGGTCAGGTGGTAGGGACGGACCTTTCGGCTCAAGGTCTCGTTCCGGGTCAGAGAATAGTAGTCGATCCGCACCTTGAGATGATCCTCGACGGCTTGGCGCAAGAGCGCGAAGTGTTCCGAGACGGGTCGGGACGGCCGGTCCACGACGACGCGATTCTCGATCCGGGAACGGGAGTCCTCCGAGCGGGTGATGGCCTGATGGATCTTGCTCTTCAGAGATTTGACGGCATCGGGATCGACTTCCGGGTCCAGCAACTGGAGGGAGACCAGCAATGCCACGGCTTCGGACCGGGTAAAGCGCAGGGGCCGGTTCAACATCTGGTCGAACTCGATGAAGACGCGCCGGTCCTCCACGTAGATGTCCACGTAGTCGTCGGGCCGAAACGGAGGCTTGCCGATGAGGAGCATGAACTCCATCTCCTTCAGCAGGTCCTGGGGACGCATCTCCACCTTCTTGGCAAGATCGTCCAACCAGATTCCCTGGTTCTGGGAGACATAGCTCATGATCAGGAGTATGCGGTTGATCCGGTCGGCGACGTTCATAACAGATTGCGAAGCGTCCGGGAGATCTCGTTTCGCATCTCCGCCGGAGCCAGCACCCGGGCATCGGTCTTCAATTCCAGAACCCAGGAGACGAAGCCGGACCGGTGGGTCACTTCGATGTCGAACCGGTTCCCGCCCGTGGGAACGGCGCGAGTCAACTGGGGGAGCAGTTCGGGAAGCCGGTGCTCGGAAATCTCCACCGAAACCCGAATCGGCTCATGGATGGCCAGTTCCCAGGGCTGCTGATTCTGATACGGCTTCAGGGAGAAATCACTGGGTATCTTGTAGTCGGGACTCCCCGGACGCCTCCGGTTGACGACGACCTCGCTCATGCGCGCGAGGACGAAGCAACGAAGCCCCTGCCGCAGGTGGTCCCAACCCACGAGCGTCCAGTTGCCCCTCCTCAGGATCAGGCCGTAGGGATCGACCTTGCGCCGGGTCGTCTCGCGCGTGGAAAAAGCGTAGTACTCGATCTCGATGCTCTTCTTCCGCTCCAACGCTTCCCGGATCTGGTGCACCAGGTTCGGCCATTTGCCGGTGGTGCCCCCCTTGGGAAAGGAGATCTTCAATTCTGGTGGGGGAGGGGTGACCTGACTGACGCTGATGATCTTGTACAGAGCGGATTTCAACTGGGGCTGGTAGGGGAAGTTCAAATTGTCCCGGACGGCGTCGGCCGAGAGCATCAGCAAGGAAGACTCTGTGGGATTGAACTCGATTTCACGAAGGAACAGCTTGTCTTCGCGGATGGCGTAGCCGTCCTTGGACACCTCGGGCCCGCTCTTGTAGTCGATGGGAATCCCGAGAGAGATGAGTTCGGCCTTGTCCCGCTCGAATTTTCGCTGATTCGATTCCTCGATGCCCCGGGCATAGTCCTCCGGGAAGTGGTTCTTGATCTCTCTCCAGGAAACCGGCTCGCTGGAGTTGAGGAGGTAGGCGATCAAGTCCAGAAGGCGTTCAGTGCGATTCACTGCGGGGTATTCTAGCAGTCCGCGACATGACTCGACACCGCATCTGCCGGGGGAGGGGCGGCTTCCAGCCGGCCTTCCTCCAACTCCCGTTCCCTTGTTGCCCGTGGCTTCCTCCGGGAGCCGGAGGTTGGAATCCGCCGCTCCTGCGCTTGACCTGGGGCCTTTTTCCGTTAAATTGGATAGGATCTACGAGGGAGGAGATCATGACCTTCGTCATCGCTGAGCCCTGTATCGGAACCAAGGACACGGCCTGCGTGGACTCCTGTCCGGTCGATTGCATCCATCCGCGAGCGGATGAAGTCGAGTTCACCGACGCCACCATGCTCTACATCGACCCGGTGGAGTGCATCGATTGCGGCGCCTGTGTGCCCGAGTGCCCGGTAGAGGCCATCTTCCCGGACGACGAGGTTCCCCAGGAGTGGGAACACTACCTCGAGATCAACGCCGAGTGGTACGAAAAGACCGGTTACAATCGCTGAAACCGCTCACATGCCCCGGCCCCAGCTTCCGGTTCCTCCCCACTTCGATCCAGACCGGGTCGACGAGGTCTGGCGCGTTCCCTACCAGGAAAGAGCCCGGGAGGCGGCGGAATGGAGAATCCGCTACGGCGTCACCCCTGCCGCCCAGGACCAGATCCGGATCTGCCTGGTGGCCGTGGACGTGCAGAATACCTTCTGCATTCCCGGATTCGAACTCTTCGTGGGGGGAGCGTCCGGACGCGCGGCGGTGGAGGACAACCAGCGGCTGTGCCGGTTCATCTATCGGAATCTGGGTGTCATCACCCGGATCTGTCCGACTTTGGACACGCACCGTCCGTTGCAGATCTTCCATCCCCTGTTTCTGATCGACGAGGCCGGAGAACACCCCGAGCCGTACACCGTCGTCTCAGCCGAGGACGTGCGGCGGGGCATCTGGCGGATCAATCCGGTCGCCTGCTCCCAGGTCGGAATGGACGGGGAGACCGGCCAGGCTCATCTCCTCCACTACGTCAGCCGGCTGCAGGCGGAAGGGCAGTATCAGCTCACCGTCTGGCCCTACCATGGGATGTTGGGCGGGATCGGCCATGCCCTGGTGTCGGCTTTGGAGGAGGCGGTCTTTTTTCACAGCGTCTGCCGGCAGAGCCAGCCCGACTTCCAGGTCAAGGGAGACTCGCCGTTGACGGAGCACTATTCGGTTCTGGGTCCGGAAGTGACGGAGGGGGCCGACGGCGCTCCCATCGGCGAGAAGAACTGGCCCCTGTTGGAGTCGCTCCGGTCGTTCGACGCGGTGATCGTGGCGGGACAGGCCAAGAGTCATTGCGTGGCCTGGACCGTCGACCATCTCCTGGAGGAGTCCTCGGCCGGTCCGGACGATTTCGCCGGGCGGGTCTACCTGCTGGAGGACTGCACGTCGCCGGTGGTCGTGCCGGGCGTCGTCGACTACACGGAGGACGCGACGGCCGCCTTCCGCCGGTTCTCCGGCGCCGGAATGCACGTGGTCCGCTCCACCGACCCCATGGAATCCTGGCCCGGCATCCCGTGATTCCCGCCGCCGGCTGAAATGCTCTTCAACAGCTTCCACTACATTCTCTTCTTCCTGCTGGTGCTCCTGGTCGTCGACGCGGTCCGCCGGCGCCGGTTCCAGCACCTGTTCCTGCTGCTGGCCAGCTACTACTTCTACTGGGTGTCGTCGACCTGGTACGTCCTCCTGCTCCTCTATTCCAGCTTCCTCGACTTCTACTGCGGGCGGGCCATCGGGAATTCGACCCGGTTGCGGACGCGCCGGATTTTCCTGGCCGTCAGCATTGCCGGCAACTTGGCGGTCCTGGCCTATTTCAAGTACGCCAACTTCGCTCTCGCCAGCGTCGAGACGCTGCTCGGCAGCCTGGGCTTCGGCTTAAGGATCCCGGGATGGGAGATCTTCCTGCCCATCGGCATCTCCTTCTACACCTTCCAGAGCATGAGCTACACGCTCGACATCTACTTCGGCAAGCTGAAACCGGTGGACTCCATCCGGCAGTTCGCCCTCTACGTCGCCTTCTTTCCCCAGTTGGTGGCCGGTCCCATCGTCCGGGCACGCCATTTCCTGCCGCAGCTTGCCCGGATGCCCATGGTCGACTGGGAACGGATCCGCTTCGGATCGACGTTGATCCTGTACGGGCTCATCAAGAAGGTCTGCGTGGCCGACAACCTTTCGGGATTCGTCGAATCGGTCTTCCACGGGGATCTGACTCACGATTCCCTCTGGGTGTTTCTGGGCGTCGTTGCCTTCGCCATCCAGATCTACTGCGACTTCTCGGGATACACCGACATCGCCATCGGTTCGGCCCGGGTCATGGGCTTTCGTTTTCCGGACAACTTCGACTTTCCCTACTTCTCGCACAACATCACCGAATTCTGGAAGCGGTGGCACATCAGCCTTTCCAGTTGGCTACGGGACTACCTCTACATTCCCCTGGGCGGCAACCGGAAGGGACGGACCCGGCAACTGGTGAACCTGATGGTGACCATGCTCCTGGGCGGACTCTGGCACGGCGCCGCGTGGCACTTCGTGCTCTGGGGCCTGTACCAGGGGATTCTGCTCATCCTCCACAAGCTCCTGATCTGGCGGCGGCCGGCATCCGGGTCCGGAATCTGGAATCCCCTGAAGATCCTGGGGACCTTCTATCTCACCTGCATCGGCTGGCTCATCTTCATCCTCCCGGACCTGGGCACGCTGTTTTTCTACGTCAAGAAGATGATTTTCTGGGACTTCAACACCTCCGGGCTCCCGGCTCTGATCGACAGCCACCCCTTGGCCCTCTTCCTGATCGCGGCATTCGCCTTGATCCATCTCTTCAGCTATCGGATGGGCCGCCTGTCCCGCCGGCTGGCGTCGTCGCGAACCTTGGGGTGGAGCTGGATCATGTTGGGAGGTCTGCTGGTGCTCTATCTGTTTGCCGGAGGTCAGGCGAGCTTCATCTACTTCCAGTTCTGACCTCCGGATCTTGGCGGAAGGGCTTGAGGGGCAGGATATAATTCGTTGGGCGAGAAGGAGCCATATGGTTGTAGATCCGTTGGCGAGTGCAGTCAGAGGCCGGAACAGGGATCTGTCCGGCCTTGCCAAGCGCCTCCTCAAGATTCTGCTGGGTCTGGTGCTGACCCTGATCGCCGCCGATTTCATTCTGTTGGAAATGAACCGGAGGTTGCTGGTTCTGCCCCAGTTCGACATGGAGCTTCTGCCCTACCACGACCCCCGGGTGACCCGCCGGAATGCGCTGCTCCGGGCCTATCCCGACCCTCCCAAGGTCATCTTCACCGGCGACTCGCGCACCAAGAACGGCATCGTCCCCGAAGTGGTGGCCCGCACCCTGGGGGTGCCCCACCAGACGCTGTTCAACTTCGGCACCGGCTCCCAGGTGGCCCGTTTCGCCCGGGAGGCGTTTGTTCCCCATCTCCTGGACATTGAAGTCCGGCCCGACATCCTGGTCTTCGGCGTGAGTCCCGACTGGCCGCTCGAAAAGCGCAAGCTCTGGAAGCTGATCGACCGTTACCGGGACTCCCTGGCCTATCGGCTGGAGCACGCGCCGGCCTCGGGCGGCGATGCCGTCGAGGGTTTCCTTACCCGCTTCCTCTCCTACCGGCTCGCCCTGTTTCGCTACCGGCGGGACCTGATCGAGCAGGAGCTGCTTCCCGATCTGCGCTGCTGGTTCCTGGACGACTGCTACCGGGACGCGGAAGACCCCCGTGCCACTCCGGTTCACTTCAAGGATCTGGAGCGGAGGTCCGGCTTCAAGACCGCCAGCGGCTGGGGCCCGCAACCCTACGGCGGACACATGTCCGGGGAGTTCACGAAACGCGCCCGCTTCGACGGGGAGACTCCTCTGGACGAGGAGAACCTTGTGGGGTTGTTCGAGGCGTGCCGCAACCAGGGGATCACGCCGCTGCTTCTCATCATGCCGGTTCACGACACCTTCCGCCGGACCCACGATCCGGTCATGTCCCGGAACCAGGCCCGGCTGGAGGAATTGGCGGCCCGGGAGAAGGTGGATATCCTCCGCGCCAGGCGCGACTACAGCGATCGGGGCCTGTTCGTGGACGGACATCATCTCTCTCATCGGGGCGCGGTCTACTTCAGCGCCGATCTGGCCCAGGCCCTGGCTCCGCATCTGAAGGGCTCCCGGCGCGTCCGGTCCGGAGGGGGCGCTTCCACCGAAGACCTGGTGCGGTGGATGTACGATCTGAATCCTGAGATCGAGATCCTCTGGGGCCGGAGTGCCGAGGAGGCTCTGGGCCTTTCCGGCGACCGTGCGGCAAGCCGCCGAAGCGCGCGGGACCTGAACCGGTGACTCCCGGCGTTCTGCTATCATCCTCGGATTGCGGTTCCACCCGGATTGACCTCCACGGGTCCGAAACCGTTGAGCGTCAACGACATGGGTGCGGGAGGGGTCGAACGGCGTGAGCAGGCACATGGCAGCTTCCAAGCGGCGGCCCCGCGTGGCGGTCACCATGGGGGATCCGGCCGGGATCGGGCCTGAGATCTGCCTGCGGCTGCTGGCCGACTCCCGGGTGCTGAGGCGTTGCGTCCCGGTCGTGTTCGGGAATGCGGAGGTGCTGGATCGCGTCGCCCGCGCCTGCCGGCTGCCCGGTCCGGACCGGGTCGTGTCCGGGGCACAGGGACACCCGGATCTTTCCGAATCCTCTCCCGCCGTGGTCGATCCGGGTGGGTTGGAGGCCAATCGAGTCCGGCCCGGCCGCGTCCAGGCGTCTTGCGGCCGCGCCGCCTTTCGTTTCCTGGAAGCGGCCGCCGCCAGGACCCTGAACGGTGAATTTGCGGCCCTGGCCACCGGTCCCATCAACAAGCAGGCCCTGCAGGCCGGCGGAGTCCCGTTTTCGGGGCATACCGATTACCTGGCCGCCGCCACCGGTTCTCCCGCAGTCTACATGATGCTGGCTTCGGACGAGCTGCGGGTCAGCATGGTCACGGGCCACGTCGGCGTCGAAAGGGTCTCCAGGGAACTCACCGAGGCCCGCGTGCTGGAGGCCATCCGGCTGACTCGGGATGCGGTGGTGAACCTGCACGGCGAGACGCCGCGGTTGGCGGTTTCAGGACTCAATCCCCACGCGGGAGAGGCAGGGCTCTTCGGTTCCGGCGAAGAGGAGCGCGTCATCCGACCCGCGGTGGAGGCCGCCCGCCGGGAGGGAATGGACGTGGACGGCCCCTTGCCGGCCGACACGCTCTTCGTGCCCTCGGTCCGTTCCCGCTACCAGGCCGTGGTGACCATGTATCACGATCAGGGCCACGTTCCCTTCAAGATGATCTCCTTCGACCGGGGCATCCACATGACCCTGGGCCTTCCCCTGGTGCGCACCTCGGTGGCGCACGGGACCGCCTTCGACATTGCGTGGACCGGACGAGCCAATCCCCAGAGCCTGATTCAGGCCGTCCTCTGGGCCGGAAGGCTGGCGGAACGGAAGCGGGCGGTCCGCGTCGGAACCGCCGCGCCCCGGATGAGTTGACGAAGACCGGAATCCCGGGCCGGACGCAGGATCCCGGTTCAACGGCGCCAGGGCAGCCTCAGGGTCGGCTGATTCGCGAACCGCTTCATGGCGATGGCCAAAGTCGCACCCGCCCCCGGACGCAGCCGAACTCGGAAGAACGGCGCGCCGATGGGTGTCTCCTCTCCCTCCACCGTGGCGGACAGGCACTGGTGTTCTCCGTAGGAGCCTCCCTGGACGATGACGGTTCGCGGCTCGAGCGGATTGACGTTGACCAGGGTGACCGTGGTCTGGTCCGGGGTCATCTCCGTCACCAGGGCCGCCACGTCCCGGGGAATGCCCGGCCGTCTCCGGTCCGGGTCGAAGTAACGCAGGCGGGCGTGAAGCAGGCTCCCCAGATGGCCGATCCGTTTCCGGTGTTCCTTGCCGCGATTGATGTAGTCCTGGGCATCCTTCACCACGGTGAGGCGGAAACGGGTTTCGTGGGCCAGATGATTCAGGCCGCCCAGCATGACATGGACCAGGGAGCCGACCCGGGCCGGACTGTACCTCATGGGATCGTCCGCCAATCGGGTGTCGGGAGTGGTCTCGTCCCGGCCCATGGCCTCGATCTTGTCCCGGATGGTGACGAAATCGTCCTGCATCGCCCGCTCGGGGTAGCCCGGATCGTTCCCCTCCAGGAAATCGAGCCAGCCCCGTTTCGGTAGGAGCGCGCGCTCCTTCTTCTCCATCAGGAAGTAGAACAGGTCCAGAGCGCCTTCGGAGTATTTTTGAGGCCGGTAGGCGTACCAGCCCTGATCGCCGTGCATCTGAGGGTAGACCGTCCGGCCCTCCACCACCTTGGAGTTGGAGTTGACCACGTCCATCTGCCGCCGCCAGGCGTCCAGGTACTTCCGGTCGCCGGTCAGCAGAAACGCGTTGGTGAGGCCCACGAGACCGTATTCGTGCTGGTTGCGGTTGACGTAGGTGGTGGTGTCGGGCACCCGGACCGTGAACCCCCATCCGTAGGCTCCGGCGTACCACTTGCCGCTCTTGCCGCCGACCTTGCCGTCCAATCCCACCTTGGAGGGCATGATCCCACCGTTGGACTCCATCCTCTCCATCCAGGCGTCCACGTACTCCAGGACCCATTTCTTGTATTTCTCTTCGTGGCTCAGCATGTAGGCCTGGGTGGCCAGGCTGGTGGCCAACAGGTTCAACGGGTGGTCGCCGACGATGTCGGTGTAGTCCTCGAAGTGCTCCAGCATGAGTCGGTAGTTCTTTTCGCTGTGGAGCGGTTTGAAACGGTTCTCGATCTCGATGGGGTCCCCGGCCCAGTCCTCGGGTCTCGCGTCCCGCAGCAGGGGCCCCCGGCTCCCGTTGAAGAGGCTTCGGATGACCTTGTGCTCGGGGTCGTAGTTGGGTGCTCCCGGATCCTCGTTCATGTAGAGACCGGCGAAACGGCGCATGCGCCGCTGAAAGAGAACGTCTTCCGGGTCCGAAAGCGCCTGTTGCTCCAGGACCACCAGGCCTTCACCGATGTGGATCCAGTCCATCTTGGTGTGGAATTCCTTGAAGTACATGCCGTCGCGGGCGAATTCCACGTCGGTGGTCTTGGCCAGGGTGTATTGCCGCAGGTGTCCCTCCCACGCCTTCTTGTACATCTGCAGGACATCGCCGGAGGCGCCCAGGGAATGAAGGATGGGCCAGTCCCGCAGGTTCTCGATGGCGTCGTCGGGACCGTCGAGGGCGCCCCATCGCTCGGTGCAGATCAGGAATCCCCGGTCATCGAAGTATTTCTCGTAGAATTTCCTGCAAGCCGCCGCCTGGATGCGCAACAACTCCCGTTGCATTACCGCCCAGCCGGGGGGCGGCATGGAAGTGTCGACGGTGATCTCCACTCCCGCCAGAAGCGGGCCACCCGCCAAGATCAGGACGGCCGTCAGTTTCGTGGTCAAACGCTTCATGGCTCTGCTCGATCCTTTCTCTCCCATTCGTTGTCGTCCCTCGAAAGCACCGCTGAACGCTCTCTGGACCTGGTCGGCGATAGTATGGACAATAATGGCCATGAAGGTCACCTTCCGAACGATTTTGACTCTGTTTTTGGCCGTTTCGGTGCACGGGTCCAGCCACGGCGAAGTGCGTGACGTGGGCACCGAGCTTCAGCTCTTCGTGGACGACTGGCTGGTGGACTCGTTGGACGGCGTCTACCGGCAGTTGCACCGTCCCCGAGCGGCGGAAGTGGCCATCCAACTGGATCGTCCCTGGGAGGGACTCTATCTTTACGACCCCAGCGTCATGAAGGACGGCTCCCGCTACCGGATGTGGTACCGGGGGGGCGGTCCGTCACGCCCCCATCTCTGGGCCTACGCCGAGAGTACCGACGGCATCCACTGGGTCAAGCCGGAACTGAACCTCATCGAGTTCAAGGGCTCCAGGAAAAACAACCTGGTCTGGCCGATTCCCGGGGGTGTCTGCTCCACTCTCGCCATCTTCAAGGACCCCAACCCGGAGACTCCGCCGGACGAGCGCTACAAGTCCATCTGCACCGGAAAGGAGCCGGGCGCCGGACACGACCGGCCCGTCATTTACGGCCTGGTCTCTCCCGACGGACTTCGATGGCGCCTGATCCGGGAGCAGAAGCTGCTGCAGCCGCCTTGGGAGGACGGGGCGCTGGACTCGCACAATATCGGGCTCTGGGACCCGGGACGCGGGCACTACGCCATCTATGCCCGGGGCTGGTACCGCCGGGGAAGCGTGCCGTACGGTTCCAAGACCGTCCGCAAGGAGCTCTATCACGTGACGGCCCAATTGCCCTCGGGGACCGAGTTCACGGTTCCCAGGATCCGGGACATCCGGCGCTTCGTCTCCAAGGACTTCCTGAACTGGTCGGAACCCGAATATCTCCAGTACCGGAGCACGCCCGACGAGCATCTCTACAAGAACGCCGCCGTTCCCTATTATCGGCGAACCGACCTGATGCTCATGTTTCCCAAGCGGTTCATGCCCGAGCGGGTCTTCGACCCGGATTGGCCCCATGTCTACATGGAGCCCAGGGGAAACGAGCCCGACTGCTCCAGCATGGAGGTGCCCGGCATCACCTGGATCTACGGTTGCGCCGGCCTCTCGGACATCGTCTTCATGTTCAGCCGGGACGGCATCACGTTCACCCATTTTCGCGAGGCCTTCATCCGGCCCGGGCGGGACATCCGGAACTGGCACGGCAGGGCCATCGAGGTGGGACCGACGCTGGTTCCCACCGGCGACGGCGAGATGTCCCTCTACTACATCGAGAATTACGGAACCCAGTCGGTCAGGATCCGGCGCGGCGTGCTGCGGGAAGACGGATTCGTCTCGCTGCAGGGCAACTTCGAGGGCGGATCGGTCCGGACCCGGCCCTTCCGGTTCTCAGGCTCCCGGCTCACGCTGAACTACTCCACCTCGGCCGCGGGGAGCCTCCGGGTCGAGTTCCAGGACCAGCGGGGAGATCCGCTGGAGGGCTACGGACT
The DNA here is from genome assembly GCA_965116695.1 of Acidobacteriota bacterium. Classification (GTDB taxonomy): domain Bacteria; phylum Acidobacteriota; class UBA6911; order RPQK01; family JAJDTT01; genus JAJDTT01. The sequence goes on along the minus strand of OZ220706.1, from coordinate 2,007,103 downwards.
GGACGATTGCAAGCTGATCTTCGGCGACGAGCTGCAGCGGACAGTCAAGTGGAAGGGCGGCTCCGACCTGTCTGCTCTGGCCGGTCAGACGGTGCGAATGAAGATCGAGATCCGCGACGGCGACCTCTTCTCGCTGCAGTTTCATTAGGCCGCCGGGAGGGGGTGGACGGAACATAGAACTCCTGCAGGACCTGAACCGACAATGCGAGATTTCTTCCTGCCGGCAGTTCAAGGGCGCGGTGCCGCTTTGCCGCGTCTTCTGCGGCGGCACTGACGGAGTAAATCAGGACGTTCGTGTCAAGGAAGCGCATCGCGGTCGTGCAGCGCGCCCCGGGACAGGTTGTCGGCGGAATTCAAGCCCGCTCCTCGAGCGCGAATGGCCTCCAATGTCTCGTCCTGCAGCCGGCGCAGCCGGTCGAATTGGGTTTCGGCGATGCGACCCTGAACCAGTTCAACCAGGTAGGCGCGGACCAGCGCCGACACCGATGTTCCCGCCTCTGCCGCCTTTACCCGTGAGAGCCGGTAGGTTTCTTCATCTACGGACACGGTTATATTTTTCACGTTTGTCCCACAGTTTCTGTATTCTCGATTATCCGAAAGGATGCGTACCTCCCAAAGTCGAAGAGGTAAGCCTTGGTTTAGGGTGAAACCCCGATTTCACCGCCGGTACGACTCTGCGATCTGGATGAGAAACTTCGTCTTCCCTCCATGGCTCGGATGCCGCACTTGAATGACCGTCCTCCGATCGGCCAGGCGCCGTGCAGTATTCGCCGCGTCATTGCCGATGGCGACCAGCCGGCGCGGTTGCAGCAGCCGGATGAGTTCGACGAGAAACTCCTCGCCGATTCTGCGCTCGTGAGCGTTGTGGGGCCGGTTGCTGAAGGGGTTTCCCGGTTGGTGCGGATGCAGGGGGAAGACATTCCACAAGAAGACTGGCGACTCGATTCGGGAGAGAGCCCTCCAGATGACGGTGGCGGTCTGCTCAACGACTTTCTCGCCTTTTGTAGGCCGCGAGATCGAGATCCCCCAGCGTTCGGCGTGCTCGTGCAGGTGGACGTCGTCCGTAAAGGCGAGTCCCGTACGGCGTCCGCCCCGATGGCCGGGGTCCCGTCCGATCCAGAGGGAATCGACTTCTTGTTTCGCCGCCGTCTCCAGAATGGAACGCAGCGTCGCAGACCGAAGCTGCGGGGCGTCGTTGCGGTCGTACCGGACGCACCGCTCGGAATACGGATTGAAGGTGTTCTCAAGGCGCAACTTGCGCAACGCCTCCACGAACTCCGGCGGTCTCATGTGTCATTGTTCGGACAGGGCGTGTCAGCGCGCGTAGTTTCCATCCGAACACATTGTTCCAGTTGAGGATATGGAATCCAATGAAGCGGTACGTGGCGGGCTGGGGAAGGTAGGGCCGGTGGCCGCCGACCGGCCGGCCGGCGGCCACCAGGAATCGAATCAGAGTCTTCCGCGCGAGCGGTGCCGGCCGGGGCCGCCCCAGCGGCCTCTTCGATCGCGAAACTTCTCGATCTTTTCCCGTTGTTCCTCGGTCAGCACGGCCGAAAAGGACTCGCGGGCGGATTCCCGCGCCTTCCGAATCTGCTGCCTCACGTCACGCCCCTCGATGACGAGTTCACCGACCTTGGCGGCCGGCGACTCCTCCATCTCCAGTTGCTCCCGCAGTTGGGTCCGGATGCCGGCGCCCTTCTCACGGAGTGAGGACATGGCGGCCCTGTGGCTCTCGCGCAACTTCCTGACCTCGGCCATCTGCTCCTCGGTCAGGCCCAGCCGTTTCAGAGCCCGGTCGGGAGGCAGAGCGGAACCTCGGCGAGCCCCGCGGCCGCGGCCTTTCCGCAGCTTCTCCTTTTGTTCGGGCGTCAGCAGAGCGGAGACGGATTCCCGCATGGATTGCCGCGCCTGCCGGATCTGCTGCCGCACCTCGTGCCCCTCTTTGACGAGTTCGCCGACCTGGGCGGCGGAAGACTCCTCCGTCCCCAGTTGTTCCCGCAACTTGGTCCGGATGCCGGCTCCCTTTTCCCGGAGGGCGGACATGGTGGCCTTGTGGCTCTCTCGCAGCTTCTCGACCTCGGCCATCTGCTCCCCGGTCAGGCCCAGCCGCTTCAGAGCCCGGTCGGGAGGGAGGCCACCCGATCGGAAAGCCCTGCGCCCGGGTCCGGCCTGTTGAGTGTGGAGAGCGGCGAGGGTGCCTCCCAGAAGGGTGACCCCCAGCAGCCCGACGATCCAGAACTTGGGTTGTTTGATGCTCATGACGTTACTCGCTCCTTCCTTGGGTTACGCGCCGGCCCCCCATGAGGCTTCGGCGCCGTTTCCCGACATTCGCCTTGTGGGTTTCTCCTCGCTCCACACATCCATATGAAACGAGCGAACGGATCGGATGTTTCAACCCGCCTCTCCGGTCAAATTGACTCAGGTCCGGCTCAATCACTAAAATCGGGTCGAGTAGGAAGCCTCGGCGGGGTCGGATCCAAGTGAAAATCGGCGGTACGGGTCTGCAATTTCCGGACATGTTGCGCCCTTCCATGCGCCTGTGGTCCGTCTTGCTGACGGTGCTCATGGTGCTGCCGGGTATTCCCGCAGAAGCCGGACCCCTTCCCGAGCCGAACCTGTCCTCCCTATTTCCCCTGGGAGGACGTCCCGGCGCTCAGGTCCAGGTCACGCTTCGAGGAGAGCATCTGGCTTCCGCGCAAGCGGTCTGGTTCGACGCTCCGGGACTGAACGCCGAGATTCTGAGCTTTGAAGCGAAGGGTGAGGAGAATACCGGAACCGCACCGTCACCCGAATCCGGCGCGGATCGGCTGGCCCTCCGGATCTCCGTCGGTTCGAACGTGGAGCCCGGAGAGCGGCGGTTGCGTGTCGTGACTCCAGGTGGTCTCTCCAACTCGCTCCCCTTCTGGGTGCACCGGGAAGCCACTCAAATGGAATCGGAGAGCGCTCATGAGCTGCCGGACGGAGCCCAGGCCCTGGGGCCTTATCCCCTGGCCGTTCACGGCCGGATCACCCGTTCGGGCGAGGTGGACGACTACTCGTTCCACGCGCCGGCGGGGACGAGTCTGCGGTTCCAGGTCGTCTCCAGTCCGGCTCTGGACCCGGCCATCACTCTCTACGAGAGGTCCGGCGGCTGGTTCGATCCCCAGGGAACCCGGCGAATCGCATTCAACGACGAAGATGTCTTCTATCCGGGGTCGAGCACCGAGCCGGCCCTGAGCCACCGGTTCGATGAAGAAGGCACCTACTTCGTCCGGGTCAGCAGTTTCAAGGGCACGGCCAGCCCCGACCACGCTTATATTTTGCGAGTCGTCCTTGAAGAGGAACGAGGGGCATTCACCGCCACCGCGCAGCGTCCCGAGCCGGCTCCCGCGAATTGGGAGGAGCGAAGTTGGACCCGCAAGCTGGCGACCGACCGCATGAAGACCTTGTGGACTCGGGCCGTGCCGTCGCTGGCCTCCCGGCCGGAGGGAGAATCCGATTCCGAGCCGGCCGAATCCGCTCCCGGCGCGAAGCCCGATCCCTTCGCTCCCATCCCGGTGGTTTCCCTGTCAGGTGGGCAGCCGGCGGAAAAGGAGCCGGCTCGAATCACTCTGCCGACCCTGCTCACAGGGGTGATTGAGCGACCCGGAGAGATCCATCGCGTCCGGTTTTCCGCCGCAGTGGGAGACCGCATCGTGCTGGAGGTGGAGACCCCCGGCAAGACCATCCCGCTGTTCAACCCGTACCTGAAGCTTCTCGATGACGACGGAGTGGAAGTTCTGACCAACGTCCATTCCATTCTCAACTCGAATTCGGAGGTCCAGAAGCAGATCCATCCCAAGACCACCCATGCCTTCCCCAGGGCGGGCGAGTTCACGCTGGAAATCCGCGACATCACGGCGACCTACGGGGACGCGGAAATGAGGTACCGGGTGATGGTTCGCCCCCAGGTCCCCCACATGGGGAAGGTGCACATCGAGGACGAGGTCCTGAACCTGGAGGCGGGACGAGCCGGCCGGCTGAGTGTGATCACCGATCAGGAGGAAGGCTTCGAGGGCGCCATCATGCTCACCATGGATGGTCTGCCCGCCGGCGTCGAGACGGTGACCGCCACCGAGACCGAGCCGGTCACGCCGCCGGCCATCAACCGGGGCAGGGAAGAACGGTACGTGGCCCAAAACAAGAAGGCGACCTTCGTGCTGATCGCCTCGCCCGACGCGCCGGAGACCCCCCGGCCGGTCAAGGTCCGGGTCTCGGCTCGACCCGTGGTGGAGGGTCTCCTGGGCCCCGTCACCCCGGTCAAGGAGCTGTTCGTCATGGTGCTCCCGACGAGGGAGGAAAACCGAGAGGAATGAGGGAATGAAGGGTTTCCTGGACGTGCCTGGTCGGAATGCGTGGCGCGGGCTCCGGTGGGCCGTGTGCCTGGCGGTTGTAGCGGCCTCCCCCACGGAAGCGACGGTCCACGCGCGCGCGTCGTCCGCCTCCGCCGGGACGGCGGCCAATGCTTCATTCGATGCTGCCGTCGTCAGTCTGCACCTGTATCCGGAGGAACGGACCCTGAAGGGTGGGAACGCCAGCCAGCAATACGTCGTGACCGGAACATTGGCCGACGGCAGCCGCAAGGATCTGACGGCTCAGGCGTCGTTTTCGCTCTCGGATCCCAAGGTCGCTCGGCCCGGCCCAAAGGGAAGGTTTGCCGCCCTCGCCGACGGCGAAACGGAGGTGGTGGCCGTCGTGGGACAGTTGGAAGCCAGGTCCCGCCTGCGCGTGGAGGACTCGAGCTGGACGAGACCATTCCACTTCTCCCGGGACGTCCTCTCCATTCTGACCCGCCGCGGCTGCAACCAGACGGAGTGCCACTCCGGCTTGAAGGGCCGGGGCGGATTCAAGCTGTCCATGAACGGATCGCACCCGCGGCAGGACTACGACTGGATCGTGCAGGGCGGAATGTACCAGGTGCTCACCGACGAGCCCGGCGAACCGAGAATCCCCCGTGTCAACGTGGAAGAACCGGACAAGAGCCTGCTGTTGCAGAAACCCACGATGCAGATTCCCCACGCCGGGGGCCCGAGAATCGACCAGGAGTCCAGGGAATACGCCCTCCTTCTGGACTGGGTCCAAAGGGGTTCCCCCTACGGCGAGCAAGACTCGAAGCGGGTCAAGGTCGTCCGGATGGAGTTGTTTCCACGGGAGACCGTCCTGCGGCAGGGAGGGGAGCAGCAACTGGTGGTGAGCGCCCACCTGTCGGACGGAAGCGTGGAGGACTACACGAGCCGGGTCCGGTTCGACGTGAATCACGGCTCCGTGGCCGAGATTTCCCCCAGCGGCCTGGTGAAGGCCCGCAACGGAGGCGAGACGGCGATTCTGGTGCGGGGCGCGGGCCAGGAGGTCCTGGGGACCGTCGGGGTGGTGGCGGACCGGGTGGCCGACTATCCCGACCTCACGGCCCACAATTTCATCGATGAGCAGATCTTTTCCAAGCTCCGCCGGTTCAACATCGTCCCCGCGGAGCTCTCCAGCGACTCCGAGTATCTTCGCCGCGTCTGTCTCGACCTGACCGGGCGGATCCCCCCCGTGGACCGGGTCAAGGAGTTCCTGGCGGACCCGGACCCGCGAAAGCGCGAGAAGCTGGTGGAGGCCCTGCTGGATTCTCCCGAGTACGTGGACTACTGGACCTTCCGTTTCGCCGACCTGTTCCGGGTGTCGGTTTTCGTCCTGGGAATCAATCCCAAGTGGAGCCAGTCGTACTGGGAGTGGATCCGGGACGCGGTGGAGCGCAACCGGCCCTACGACGAAGTGGCTCGAGAGCGCATGGCGTCACAGGGCTACAGCGCCCCTTCCCGACACTATCTGCCCTACCTGGTGGTGCCGCCCCCGGAGAACATGATGGGCGAGCAGGTCCGGGTCTTCATGGGGCGCCGGTTGGATTGCGCTCAATGCCATGACCACCCCTACGAGCGCTGGACCCAGAACCAGTTCTGGGGAATGACGGCCTTCTTCGGCTCCATGTTCAAGCTGGGCGGAAACCCCGAATCGGTCATCTTCGATCATCCCAACGGGACGGAAGTAGCCGCCGACGTTCCCAGCCCCAAGGACCTGCGGGTGTTGCACCCGCGCACCGGAGAGGTGGTCGATCCGGTGCTGCTGGACGGGACCCGGGTGGCGCACACTCCGACGAACTACCCCCGCGGCGAACTGGCCAGGTGGGTCACCTCGCATCCCTACTTTGCGGAAGCCGCCGTCAACCGGATGTGGAGCTACTTCTTCGGCCGGGGCCTGGTGGAGCCGGTGGACGACTTTCGGAGCAACAATCCTCCCACTCATCCCCAACTGATGAGGCAGTTGGCCCGGTACTTCGCCGACAACGGCTACGACCTGAAACAACTGTTCCGGCTGATCGTGAGCTCAAGGACCTACCAACTCTCCAGCGCGACGCGAGGGTCGCAACCGGCCGGCCAGGCGATCTACGCTCACGCGCCTTCCCGTCCCCTGGAAGCCGAAGTCCTGCTCGACGCCATCTGCGACGTCACCGGCGTCCCGGAGCATTTTCCCGTGCCCGCCTTCGCCAGCGTCAGGACGGACGGCGCGGCTCCCAGGGGAACCCGTGCCATTCACCTGAAGGAACCGGACGTCTACGCCTCTTCGTTCCTGGATATCTACGGGCGGCCCACCCGCTTTTCGGTGCCGGAGCGGGACTCGGAACCGATGCTGAGCCAGGCGCTGCACCTCCTGGCGGGATCGACCTACAACGAAAAGCTGTGGACCGGCGGATCGCGCGTCTACGACCTGTACCGGCAGGGAGCGTCGGACGGGGAGATTGTCGAAGAGATCTACCTGGCCGCCTTCGCCCGGTTTCCGACTCCGTCCGAGTCGGAAGAGCTTTCGGGGCTGATCGCGCGGACGGCCAGCCGCGAGCAGGCTCTTCGGGATCTGCTGTGGGCGGTCCTCAGTTCGCGGGAATTCGCCGAGAACCACTGACGTTTGCGGAATCGCAGCCGTAACGTGTAAAGTTAACCCAGCGGTGTGCCCATGTTGAAGCAGATCGGATGCCTACGGAGGCCACAAGGTTACTGGAGCCGGCGTGATTTCATCCGGGTCGGTTCGCTGGGATTTCTCGGAGCCCATCTGACCCAGTATTTGCAGCTGGAGGCGGCTCTCAAGACGGCCGGCGCGGACCTTTCGGGCGCCAAGGCCAAGGCCTGCATTCTGGTCTGGCTGGAGGGAGGCCCCAGCCAGATCGATACCTGGGACCCCAAGACCAACAGTTCCTTCCGGCCCATCTCCACCAACGTCGACGGCATCCAGATCTCGGAGCTGCTGCCCCGGCTGGCCAAGCGGATGGACAAGCTGGCGCTGGTCCGTTCCATCAAGTCCTTCGGCAACGATCATCCCCAAGCGGTCCACTACTCCATTACCGGCCACCGCCACAATCCGGCCATGGAATTTCCCAGCCTGGGGTCCATCGTGGCCAAGGAGATGGGATCCTCCAACGGGCTTCCTCCCTACGTCATCGTTCCGCGCTGGGAGCGGAACCGCCAATACCAGGATTTCTTCCGTTCCGCCTTTCTGGGTCCGGACTACATGCCCATGACCATCCCGGACCCGGCGAAGGAGGATTTCCACGTCCCGAACCTGACCCTGCCCAAGTCGTTGAGTCCGGCCGTGCTGGAGAATCGCCGCCTCTTCCTGGACTCGGTGGACCGGATCTACCGGAACCGGGTGGAGAGCCTGAAGCACGCCAGCATGGACGCCTTCATGGACAAGGCATGGCAGATGATCCTGGCGCCCCAGGTGCGGGAGGCCTTCGACCTGTCCCGGGAATCGGAGAAGACCCGCGATGTCTACGGCCGCGATTCGGTGGGTCAGAGCATGCTGCTGGCGAGGCGCCTGGTGGAGGCGGGCAGCCGGTTCGTCACCGCAGCCGGTTTTCACGGCAATTCCTGGGACACCCACAGCAAGAACGACGAGGGGCACCGGGATCGCCTGACGCCGCCGTTGGATCGCTCCCTGTCTGCCCTCATCGACGACCTCAGCGAGCGAGGCCTCTACGATTCGACCGTGGTGCTGGTGATGGGCGAGTTCGGGCGCACGCCCCACCGCAATCCCGCTCTGGGACGGGACCATTGGCCCCAGTGCTGGTCCATCGCCCTGGGCGGCGGCGGACTGCGGACGGGAACGGTGGTGGGCCGGAGCGACGATCGCGGCGCTTTCGTCGTGGAGCGCGAGGTCAGCATCGGGGACATTTTCGCCACCGTCTACAAGGCCCTGGGGATCGACTGGCACAAGGAATACATGACGCCCGTCGGACGCCCCCTCAAGATCGCCAACGGCCTCGACGACCTCACCGGAGTACCTCTTCCGGAGTTGATCTAGGTAAAATCGTCGACGTCTCGTTTCGGCGCCATGGACAGCCGCCGTCAACCCGCGACGACACCAACCCCTTGCCAACCAATTCCGAACGACCCGCAGGGAGAGAAATGAGCAACCGAAAAGAGGACACGACCTACACCATGGGCCGCACTCAGGCCGAGACCGATCGCCTGATCCGCCAGTCGAGGATGTATTCGGGTCTGACCCGGCGCATGCTCACCGAAGCGGGCCTGTCCAACGGCATGAAGGTCCTGGACATCGGCAGCGGCGCGGGCGACGTGGCCCTGGCCGCGGCCGAACTGGTGGGTTCCGCAGGCCGGGTGGTGGGCGTCGATGTCAATGTCGAGATCCTGGAAACCGCTCGGGCCCGTGTCGCTCAAGCTGGGCAGGACAATGTCGAATTCATGGCCGGCGACGTACGCACCCTGGACCTGGAAGACGATTTCGACGCCTTGATCGGCCGGTTCGTCCTCATGTACATGGCGGATCCGACCGAAACCCTCAGGCAACTTTCCAAGTGGGTGCGTCCCGGCGGCATCGTGGCGTTCCACGAGATCGGCTTCAACGCCGAGAATCTGCCTCATGCCATCGATACCCCCTTGGCGCACGACTTGTTCGATTGGACGATGGAGGTCTTCAATAGATCGGGTGCCCACGCGGATCTGGCCTACCGGCTGTACCGGACCTTTGTCGACGCCGGCCTGCCCGAACCCCGCCTGGAATACACGGCACTCGGAGGCGGCGAGCCCGGATGGCCGGGATACCAATACATCGCCGACAGCGTGCAGAGTGTCCTCCCGCTCCTGGAGCACTTCGGGATCGCGACCGCGGAAGAGGCGGATGTGGCGACAATCCCGGAGCGGCTCCGGGCCGACGTGGCCGCGACGAAATCCCCCATCGTCATGCCCATGACCGTCATGGCCTGGACGCGGTTGCCGGAGGACGGCGGCTGATCGATTGCCGTCTTCGGAGAGTCGCCGTTACCACGGACTACTGGAGAACTGCCCGCCGAAGGCCTTGCTGAACAATGTCCGTTGCTCGATGTCGCCGAGCATGACCAGTTGCGCTCCAGGCTCGAGCTTCATCTCGGACCGCAGCTTGGTCACGGTTTCGCCGTTCTGTTGTATGGCAACGACGCTCAGGCCGGTCAGGGAACCGATGTGGCTCTCGTACAGGGTCTTGTTCTCCAGGGACGGCGGCAACGGCACCGAGAACAGGTCGACCCCTTCTCCCAGCATCACGAGTTCATGCCCTTCGATGAGCGACACCACGGCTTCCATTCCCAGGGAGGAGTAGCTCAGCACGAAGTCGGCCCCGGCGCGGTGGATGGCTTCCAGGTTCCGGTCATGCGTGATCCGGCTCACGATGCGCAGGTCCGGTTTGAGCCGCCGCAGGTACACGGCCAGGTAGACGTTCATGGCGTCGTCGGCGGTGCTCAGAAGCACCGATGAGACGTCGTCGAGTCCCGCCCGTTTCAGGACCTCGCGGTCGTTGGCGTCCCCGATGACCACATGATCGGCGATTCCCTTCACCTGTTCCGCCACCTGCGGATCGCGGTCTAGGACATGGACCCGGAGACCCTTTCTCTTCAGAGTACGGGTGGCGGTCTCGCCGACCCTTCCGGTCCCGATAATGAGGCCAGGGGCTCCGGAATGGGGCTGGTGGCCCGGCAGCATTCGGGAGAGTATGGACAACTGTTCCGGCGAGCCCACCACCACGACGATGCTGTCGTGAGTGATGGGAGTATGGGGGAAAGCGGGAATCAGATGGCCGTGATCCCAGACGCCGACGATGTTCAGTCCGGTCCGTTCTCGAAGCCGGGTATCGCGGGTCACGACGCCGGCCAGGGGAGTGTCCCGGGCCGAGAACTCGGCAATCTGCAGGCCTGAAAAGTTCCCGATGATGTCCAACTCGCCGAGACCGGCGCTGACCCGGTTGGCCAGGGCCTCGCCCAGGCGCACCTTCAACGGCAGGACGTGCGTGCAACCGCTCAGTTCCAGGATGTCGGTGGAGTCCACGTGCTCGACGATGCCGACGATGGGCAGGTCGCTGCACGTCTCGCGGACGGTCAAGGTGATGTTGGTGTTGGTCGTGTCCTCGCAGTTGGCGAGGAGCAGGCGGGCCTGATGCGCCTGCAACGCGGCGTAGGTCGACTTGCTGTCCAGATCGCCGGTCACGACGGAAACCCCTTCGTGTAGGAGCCGGGCGGCCTTTTGAGGGTCCGGCTCGATGACGTAGCACGGAATCCCGCGGCGCCGGAGCTGCTCGTTGATCCCGGCCGCAATTTCGTCGTAACGGGTGACGATGACGTGATCCCGGACATCCGCGGGCACCCGGCGAGGCGCTCGACGCCGAACCTGGGCCTCCAACCAGGGTGCATAGAAAAAACGGATGAAGGTGAATGGCAGCACCACCAGCATGAGCACGACCCCGGAGATCAGCACGGCCACGCTGAACAGCCGTCCCAGGTCGGTGGCGAAGACCACGTCGCCGTAACCCAGGGTGCTCATTGTGATCACGACCCAGTAGATCGCCGTGGTCCAGGAATGGGACTGTCCTTCGAGCGCCATGATCACCTGGAAGAGGGCGGCGAACAGAAGGATGACCACACCGAGAAAGAGGATGTAGCGAAGCAGAGCCAGGACGTTCTGGCGCAATTCCCCCGCGCCGAAGACGTCGGCCAGATCACTCCAGGGGAAGCGCATGCTCGGAAGGTAACTCCAGGTTCAATACTCGAAGGATCGGCTTTCGGGGCATTCGGCGCACCAATTTACCATTCCGGCGGGGGCAATGAGAAAACGAAAAAAAGGAACCGGAAAACCGGAGCCGCCGGACGGAACGGTTCGTTGACCGTCGATTGGCCATCCTGTATAGTGCGGCGCCCTTAGAGGAACGCCCATGCCGGAAGTCAATCTCCTCCGTCCCCGCGGCCGCTACTTGAGGAAGGTTCGCCGGATCATCTTCACGATTGTGGCCCTTTGGGCTTTGATGGTTTTCGGATTCCAGATTCTCCTTTACCTCGTTCAACGGGACCCCATGGGATCCAGCTTCCTCACCGACGCCCGGTTCCTGGGATTCCCGTTCCACTACTGGTTCACGGGCCAGTTCTCCATCATTGGATTCCTGCTGCTTTGCCTCTGGTTCAACCGGCTCTTCGATCGGCTGATCGATTCCGACGAAGATCCCCGGCGGAGGCAAGGCACGTAGTGGAGGAAATGGCGGTGAGAACCGGGCCCGCCCTGATCCTGGCGGCGACCCTGCTGTTGTTCGTGTTGGTGGGGATCCTGACCCGGGTCCGCAACCTGGAAGAATACTGGGTGGCCGGCCGCAGGATCGGTCCCGTCTCGTCGGGGATGGCCATCGCCAGCAACTGGATGAGCGCCGCCAGCTTTCTGGGGATGGCGGGCCTCCTCTACCTGCAAGGCTATTTCGGCTTGGCCTACGTGCTGGGCTGGTGCGGCGGGTACGTGCTGCTGCTGGTCCTGATGGCGGCCCAGATCCGCAACTACGGGAAGTTTACCGCGCCCGACTTCATCGGCGACCGGTACTACTCCAAGACGGCCCGGTTCCTGGCCGCCATCATCACGCTGGTCATCTCCTTCGTCTACGCCGTGGGCCAGTACAAGGGCATCGGCGAGATGTTCAAGTGGATCTTCGGGATGGACTACAAGCTGTCCATCATCACCGGGACCATCGTGGTTCTCTCCTACGTGCTCCTCTCGGGAATGATGGGGGTGGTCCGCAACCAGCAGGTGCAGTACATCGTCCTTATCACCGCCTTCCTGCTGCCGCTCTTCTTCATCGCCAAGAAGCTGGGGTTCTTCTACTTCGTCCCGCAGGTGGGTTACGGCGAAGCGGTGGCCCAGCTCCAGGAAACCCAACCCCAGTTCGTGTTGCCCTGGGGGGATGAGGGGATCTATCAGTGGATCGCCCTCTGCTTCACCCTCATGGTGGGGACGGCGGGGCTACCACACGTCATCCAGCGTTTCTACCTGGTCCCCAACGCCAGCGACGCCCGCAAGTCGGTGGTCTGGGGACTCTTCTTCATCGGCGTCCTCTACTGGAGTTCGCCCGCATTCTCCGCTTTCGGCAGGATCCTGAATCCGGACGGGGGCAGGGAAGTGGCCGACGTCATCATCATCAACGCCGCCGAGAACGCGGGGCTCCCCGAATGGTTCACCGGTTTGCTGGCAGCGGGAGCCGTGTCCGCCGCCTTCAGCACCGTGGCGGGGCTGTTGATGGCCGCCTCGGCCGCCTTCGCACACGATCTCTACTTCGGTCTCTTCAAGCCGACCGCCTCCAACAAGGAGCGTGTCGTCGTGGCGCGCCTGGGAGCCGTGGTGCTGGGTTTCGCCATCATGGTGGTCGCCCTGGAACCGCCCGCCCTCATCGGACAGATCGTGGCCATGGCCTTCGCCATTGCCGGGTGCACCATTTTCCCCGTCTTCGTCCTGGGCATCTGGTGGAGCCGCACCACCCGGGAGGGGGGGATCGCCGGCATGCTGGTCGGGGGGCTGATCTCCATCGGCGCCCTCTTCTGGGGAGACACGGCGTTGGCTTCGTGGATTCCCGCCACCTCGTCGGCATTGATCGGGGCTCCGGTGGCCTTCCTGACCATCATCGTGGTCTCCCACCTGACTCCCCCGCCGCCGCGGGAGATCGACGGGCTCATGCAGCAGATCCATACGGCAGACGGCGGGGCGGAACCACCGAGTCCAGCGTAGCCTGCCTATTGAATTCCGTCGAGTTCCTGGAACATGCCACCGCCGGAACAGAGTACAAGCATGAACGCAAAGATGAGTCGAGGTGCCTACCTCGCACACTGGCTTTGTTCACCATCTATCAGTTCGTCGTTCTGACCAGAAAGAATTCCACGCGCAGTTGTGATCTCCCGACCAGTTCTTCCACCTAGGAGAGGCCTGTCCAGTCATTGGATTCAAGATTCGGATCGAATTGAAGAGCTATTGAAGAGGATCCCACACCTGACCGAATAAGTACTCACAGCAGAAATCTGGCTCCTACATTGTCAGAGTCTGTATCTATACTCACTGCTTGTTGGCGCGTCCACAGATAACAACGGGAGAATTCGCGATCAACAAAATTGAGGCACCGACGAAACACACATTTCCATTCATAGTATAGTAGCAAACTGGAGCTAAGTGTCACAAGTGAAAAAGGAATCCTCTCCACTACTGAACCGTCTATTTACGGACCGACCTAAACTAAACAGAGAGGCTACGAAACGCCGCAAGACATTCAATTACCTTACCGTTAAACGCAGCGACGTCGATGACTTTATCTCCAAGGGTTGGGAAATAGACAAGGAGCTCAAGATAAAGGTCCGACTGAAGCGGCTGAAGGGAATCGACGAACAGTTGGAAGATCGATTGTGGATGTTCTTCTATAACGTGGGTTATCCTGAATTAAATGAAGGTCGGAAGTTCACTGTTCAGATTAAACGCCGAAACGCCCCTCCATTTCGCAAGCAAATTGATGTATTCGCCAAGGACGATGAGACGTTGTGGCAGAGTGCAAAGCTTCAATGAAACTAGGTAGGCGAAGCCTTCAAAAGGACATTGAGGAATTCGCAAATCTGAAGGGACCGATCGCGAATTCGATTAAGAAACACTTTGATGCGAGATTTAAGCCAAAAATCATCTGGCTATTCGTTACCGAAAACATTATCTGGTCACAGCCCGACAAAGATCGCGCTACTGGAGAGAACATAAGAATCGTTACAGAGCGTGAGTTGCGATACTATGTGCAGATCTCTAATCATATCGGCTCCGCCGCACGTTACCAATTCCTCGCTGAATTCCTAAAGAACCAGAACATTCCCGAGCTAGCAGGAAAGACGGTTCCTGCTATTCGAGGCAAACTAGGTGGGCGTAAGTTTTACTCTTTCGTAACCACACCCAAGGATTTGTTAAAGATAAGCTTTGTAAATCATAGGTCATTAAACGATCCTGGAGGTGTGCCCTCTTATCAACGACTGGTTAGTCGCACGAGGTTGCGCCAAGTGGCGCAATTCATTAATAATAGAGGATTCTTTCCGACAAATATTCTTGTTAACTTCATCTCAAGCGTGCGATTTGACTCCATTAAGAAGAATAAGCTTGCCGATGTCACTTTTGGAACACTTTACCTTCCAAATCGGTATCGTTCTGTGTGGATCATCGATGGGCAGCATAGATTATATGGATTCACAGATGCTGAGGAACGTCACCTGTCTCAAAATATTGTGGTAATCGCATTTGAAAAACTCTCTCGCGAAGACGAGGCTAATCTATTTGTGACGATTAATCATGAGCAGAAATCGGTGCCAAAGACGCTTCTGGATGATCTGGAGGGAGATTTGAAATGGGGTTCAGATAAACCCCATGAACGTATTGGAGCCATCGCTGCTCGATTAATTAACGTACTGAACGGTGACGTGGGTGAAGCATTTTATAATCGGGTAGTTCAACAAGGAATCACGGCAACGGAAAAAACATGCCTCACCATTCCGGGCCTAAAGATCGGAATCAAACGGTCGGGGCTCATTGGAAAAGTTAATCGCCGACCGAAAGTCTATCTGCTCGGTCCATTTTCGGGAGCAACAGACCAAGAGACAATGGACCGTGCAAGGTCAGCCATCAATAGCTACTTTGCTCTAATTAGAGATAGCGGTGAAATGCACTGGCAAAAGGGACGATCAGGATTTCTATGTACTAACATCTCGATTCAAGCGTACCTAATGCTTTTTTCGGCGCTAATTGAATACATGGAATCGAACAAGGGAGTGGACACTAAGCACCTAAGACCCAAAGAAATCGTTCTTGGAATTGAAAAATATTTGGAGCCAGTTTTGCAGTTTCTGTCCAGAGCCGATGAGGTTCAGATGGAGAGGAGTTTCAAAGTGCAATACGGTTCCGGCGGGCCGCGAGAATACTATTATCGGCTTTGTCGTCTCGTAAAACAGAAATTCAGTAGTTTTTTGCCAGCCGGGATGGATGATTGGGAAGAAGAACAATCTGAAGAGAACATCGCAATCGCTGACAAGAAACTGAAGGACATTAATATTGAGGTGCAGAAATATATCTTCCGAAAATTCAAGGAGAGGTACGGGGTTGAGAACAATGCGTACTGGAATAGCGGAGTGGTGAATAAGGATATAAAAGTTAACGCGTATAAGACCTCGTTGGACGACTCTGATGAGGACAGGCTGCCTCTTGAGAATTACCTGAATTTTATCGATTACAAGTCAATCGTAGCACATAAAAAACACTGGTCGCTCTTTAAGGCTGTATTTAATATTCCTGAACCCGGTGAAAAAGGATTGGCCAAAAACCTCAAGTGGATGGATAGAATAAACGAGTTGAGACGCATTCCAGCCCATCCGACTGAATCGAGACGCTATAAGAAAGACGACTTTGCATACATTGACTATATTCACAATCGACTTGAACATAGTTTGTTGATAGCGTATGAGGAATCTTCTGGCGGTCAACCGTAGGTGTGGCATCCAACAGTCAACACCTTTTCTTCGTTGGGTTGGCGGGAAGCGTTGGCTTGTCGACGCGTATCCTGATCTGTTTCCACAGTCATACAATCGATATATTGAGCCGTTTCTTGGGAGTGGGGCGGCCCTTTTTCACTTAGGGCCAAAAAACGCGTTATTGGGCGACACCAATGCTGCGTTAATTGATACCTACCGGGCGATCAAATCTGACTGGAAGAGGGTCTGGAGCGTTCTGCTTAAACATCATAGGCGGCATAATGCTGATTACTACTATCGTATTCGCGAAAGTAAGCCAAGGGCTCGGCACACAAAGGCGGCGAAATTTATTTATTTGAATAGGACGTGTTTTAATGGGATCTATAGAGTGAACCGTGACGGAGGGTTCAATGTCCCTTTGGGCTCAAGGGCGAGCGTAATTCGTCCTGACGACGACTTCGCAGCGGTTTCGAGTGTACTTCAGCTTTGCCGATTTCAGTGCTGCGATTTCCAGACCTTGTTGGCAAAAGCAAAGGACGGGGATTTAGTGTACGTCGATCCTCCCTATACGGTGAAGCACAATGACAACAATTTCGTTCGATATAACGAGGTGTTGTTTCGTTGGCAAGATCAGGTCCGGTTGGCCGCCGCGGTGGTAGAAGCGGGTACGCGCGGTGCCCAGATCGTTGTTTCGAACGCGAACCATCAGTGTATTCGAAATCTCTATAGTAAATTTGGGAAAATCACGGTTGTGGGTCGGAATAGCAGTATAGCGTCGGTTAACAGTTATCGGGGTCGTACATCAGAATTGGTGATCTCTAACATTAAATGAATTGGTTGTAGAATCTATCGGTCGTTAGGAATGGCCGAAAAATAAGTGGCAACTGAGTGTGTTGGACAACGGAGGCTGTTGGCATGGGATCAGTCGAGATTACAGCTTCAGTTTCAGAAGCCTGACGGCGTTGCCGCCGAGGACCAGCTTTTTCTCTTCGTCGGTGATTTGGCAGACCATCACCTGGGCCAGTTGCTGGGAGGCGTCAAACAGGGGCATGTCGGTGCCGAAGAGGACCCGGTCGGCCCGTCCGTGCTTGACGGCGTATTCGACACCGCCGTTGCGCAGGCGACCGCTGCAGGTCTCCACGTAGATGGTGGGAAAGTCCCGCACCGCGCGCATGACCTCTTCGTTCTTCCCGCCACCGGCGTGGGCCATCACCCAGTTGATCTTGGGGAATCGCTTCACCAGGCCCTCGTAACGCTTGTAGACGGAGACCGAAGGCGGGTCGAAGTAGTGCCTGGCGTGGGACATGATCGCCAGGCCCCGCTCGTTGGCGAACTCGTAGATGGGGAAGTAGAGGGGGTCGTCGTGGGCGACGCCGACGTAGTGGGGATAGATCTTGATGAACTTCATCCCCAGGGTCCCGAAGCAGCGTTCCAGCTCGGGAACCATCTCTTCCGGGTAGTTGGCGCTGACGAACGCCGCACCCACGAAGCGTTTGGGCCACTTGCGGACGTACTCGGCGACCCGGTCGTTCCCCCGGTCCGAGTCTCCGTGGAAGATGCAGTTGAGGCAGGTGACGTCGATGCCGGCGTTGTCCATGCACTTCAGGAAGAGCTCGGGCGTGTCCAGCATGCCGAAGCGGCCCCAGTTTCCCAGGTGTGCGTGAAAATCGACGACAGGGACGTCCTGCATTTTTTCGACCTCTATCCCATTCCCAGGAGACGTGCCAGGTTTCCGGAACAGATGGCCCGAACGGTGGACTCGGGCAGCCCCATGTGATGCAGGGCATAGACGTGGACGGCCATTCCCGACTTGGGGTAGCGGGAGCCGTAAAGGATGCGCGAGTCGTCCATGAACTCCAGGAAACGGTTGATGGGATCGGCGATGGTGAGTCTGGAGATCTCCACATGGAGGTTGGGGAGGCTCTTGAGCAGAGGAACGGCCCAGGAGACGTTTCGGTAGTCCAATTCGCTCAGGACCACGTTGAGATGGGGATGTTCCCGAATCGTGTCGTACACTTCTGAAGGGTCAAGCTCCGTCGTATTGCCGAAGACCGTGTAGGTGGTCGGCAGCCAGAGCGCCAATCCTTCCCGCTCCATCCAATCCAGCCAGGGTCCCGCGATCCACTCCCGGAAGGGGTAGTGCTGGTATTGGGGGACTATGCGGAGGGACCGGACGGCCGCGTCCTTGACGCTTCGGGAAAAGACGTCGAAATCGTCGAAGGACGGATTGCAGAAGAACTGGGGAACCAGTCTCGGGTCGCCGTGGATCAACTCCTGGAGGATCAGGTTCCCCTCCATGGAATCGTAGGTGGCGCCGTTGGGATGCCAGACCAGCGCCCGGTCCACGGCGGCGCGGGCCATCTCCTCGAAGAGCTGCTCGGGGGTGTCCTTGAGATTCCGTTCGTCGTGCCGGCGGCCCAGTTCCACGTTGGCATCGAACACGGGAACCGAAGGCTTGAAGTTGAAGTCGACCTGGCCCATCAGATTGTCACTTCAGTTTTTGTCGACCGGATCTCGTGGAGAATCGATGAAGCTCAGAGCTTCAGGTTCAGAAGCCGGATGGCGTTGCCGCCCAGGACCATCTTCTTCTCTTCGTCGGTGATCCGGCAGACGATCACCTTGGCCAGTTGCTGAGCGGCATCCAGCAGCGGCATGTCGGTGCCGAAAAGAACCCGGTCGGCCCTCCCGTTCTTGACGGCGTATTCGATGCCGCCGTAGCGCAGGCCGGAGCTGCAGGTCTCCACGTAGATGGTGGGAAAGTCCCGCACCGTGCGCGCGACCTCGGCACTCGTGCCGCCGCCGGCGTGGGCCATCACCCAGTTGATCTTGGGGAATCGCTTCACCAGACCCTCGTAACGCTTGTAGACGGAGACCGAAGGCGGGTCGAAGTAGTGCCTGGCGTGGGACATGATCGCCAGGCCCCGTTCGTTGGCGAACTCGTAGATGGGAAAGTAGAGGGGGTCGTCATGGGAGACGCGGACGTAGTGGGGATAGATCTTGATGAATTTCATCCCCAGGGTCCCGAAGCAGCGCTCCAGCTCGGGGACCATCTCTTCCGGGTAGTTGGCGCTGATGAACGCGGCGCCCACGAAGCGGTCGGGCCACTGGCGGACATACTCGGCCACCCGGTCGTTGCCCCGGTATGAATCTCCGTGGAAGATGCAGTTGAGGCAGGCCACGTCGATGCCCGCGTTGTCCATGCAGCTCAGGAAGAGTTCGGGCGTGTCCAGCATGCCGAAACGGCCCCAATTCCCCAAGTGCGCGTGAAAATCGACGACGGGAAAGTCTTGCATATCTCTCTATCCCATTCCCAGGAGACGTTCCAAATTGCCGGCGCAGATGGCCCGGACGGTGGACTCGGGCAGCCCCATGTGATGCAGGGCATAGATGTGGATGCCCATGGTGGAGTTGGGGTAGCGGGAGCCGAAGAGGATCCGCGAGTCGTCCATGAACTCCAGGAAGCGGTTGATGGGATCCGCGATGGTGAGCTTGGAGGTCTCCACGTGGACGTTGGGGAGGCTCTTGAGCAGAGGAACGGCCCAGGAGATGTTGGAGTAGTGGATCTCGCTCAGGACCACATTGAGATGGGGATGCTCCCGGACGGTGTCGTACACGTCCGCGGCGTCGAGCTCGGTCGTGTCGCCGAACACCGTGTAGGTCGCGGGCAGCCAGAGCGCCAATCCCTCCCGCTCCATCCAATCGAGCCAGGGTCCCACGATCCACTCCCGAAAGGGGTAGTGCTGGTATTGGGGGACCATGCGGAGGGACCGGACGGCCGCGTCCTTGACGCTTCGGGTGAAGACGTCGAAATCGTCGAAGGATGGATTGCAGAAGAACTGGGGAACCAGTCTCGAGTCGCCGTGGATCAACTCCTGGAGGATCAGGTTTCCCTCCATGGAATCGTAGGTGGCGCCGTTGGGATGCCAGACCAGTGCCCGGTCCACGCCGGCGCGGGCCATCTCCTCGAAGAGTTGCTCCGGAGTGTCCATGAGGTTGCGCCGGTCGTGCCGGCGCCCCAGCTCCACGTTGGCGTCAAACACGGGAACCGCAGGTTTGAAGTTGAGATCGACTTTGCCCATCAGGAAGTCACTTTCGTCTGAGATCAAGGGGACGAACCGCTCGTCCCTGCCGGATCA
The DNA here is from genome assembly GCA_965116695.1 of Acidobacteriota bacterium. Lineage (GTDB taxonomy): Bacteria > Acidobacteriota > UBA6911 > RPQK01 > JAJDTT01 > JAJDTT01. The sequence goes on along the minus strand of OZ220706.1, from coordinate 1,987,141 downwards.
GGCGGTGTGCGGAAGATCCGCACCGCCGGGCACGGATTCTAGCAGCCGGGAAGATCGTGGGAAAGTCCGAATTGGGAGGGGGGACTGTCAGTCCCCCTATCTTGAGAGAGGGGACTATCCGGTCGCCCCTCCCTCATTCTTCAGTGTGAGTTCGACGACGAGACACCCGCACCAATGTCGCGATATGTGGGGCGAGATCACTACAAGTAGCGGAATCCACCAGTTCCGTCCAGCCGAATGAACTTGTGCCGTGCCGCGACTAGTAGTCGAGATTTGCCCCAAAATCCGGGACCCTGGCACCGTTGACCAGAACGGTCCATTCATTCAACCGGTCCTTCGCATCTTCCGATGCCCAGAACTTCGAACAGAGGCGAAAGTAATCCAGAACGATCGCACGCTCGCCTCTCTCCAGAAGTTCTTTGGCGAGCGCCATCTTAGGTCCGAAGGAATCGAGTTGGGGTGACCCTGGTGTCCTGCCGGCCGCAATCAGACGAGTCTTGGCTTCTTCAATGTTGTCCTCCCGCAAGGCGATTCGACCAAGAACAAGATTGCCGTGGTGGATACGGTTACCGTAGTCCCCATCTGATGGCGCGACTTCCAACGTGATTTCCGCATACTGTCGGGCTTTGGTCAGTTGGTCCGCTGCGAATGCGGTCCTTGCCAGATCTGAAAGGAGAGCGTCTTTTCCCCACTCATCCTCGAGTGCGTACGCTTTTTCGAACTGCGTAAACGCTTTGCCGGCGGCCTGCTTGACGCCCTCAGGTGATCCCAATTTTGTTTCAAATAGACCCTTGTGCACATATTTGTGCCCAAGCTCGATGGCCCACTTCGGATTGGACGGCTCAGCCGATTGTGCCCGCTGGAGCAATTTGATCGCGGCATCATATTCGGTCACCGACAAAAAATTTGCGGCGTTTCCCAATATCCTCACCTTCTTAGGGTTCCTTTCGAGTTGGGTCATCCAAGCTTCTCTGACCTTGGAATATCCTACTGGGTCGAAGATTCCGAAAATCATTCCCTCTGGGGCTCCCAAGACTTCGGCTTCCGGCGAGTTTTGTACAAGCCATAGTATGTGCTTGCGTTTTGCCTCTAAAATCGATGGGTCGTTCACAGGCTGAAGCTGCATGTAGTATCCGAGAAGCTGCGTCCGGGAAGAAACATCATCGGGTTTGTATTTCAGATTCTCCTCGAGCAGTTCGGCCTCTTCACGGGTGAGTTGGAGGCCTTTCTGGACGTCATCTTGGAAACCCTCGCCGCCCGCCGGATAGTGCGGGCCGAAGAGACATAGCACGATGAGGAGTCGAAGTAGTAATCGATAGTTAACGGGACTGTATGAGGTGGGCATACTTCTCAGTGTAACATCGACGTTGGTCGCCGGAAACGTACCGTGTCCCGTTGTGTGTACGTGCACTTGTCGTCGCAGGCCTGACTCATGAGGCGCAACCGGTTGAAGATGGGACAGGAATGTCCCCTCTTCTTCCTTTTGGCTGTACGTGTCGGCGGCTGGAAAGTGTACAGGGGGGACTGCCGTCCCCCCTAGCCCCCCCCTGGGATCGGCGCCTGAAAGACGCCGCTCCAGTCGCCGCTCCACCGTCACGACTTCAGCGAAATCAACCCGCCGCTCTTGCCGCCGGGGAGTTCGGTGTAGAAGTCGCGGCCCTCGTGGTTGATGATGACGAAGGCCGGGAAGTCCTCCACCTGGATCTTCCAGATGGCCTCCATTCCCAGGTCCTCGTAGTCCACCACCTCCACCTTCTTGATGCTGTGCTCGGCCAGGACTGCGGCGGGGCCGCCGATGGAGCCGAGGTAGAAGCCGCCGTGTTTGGCGCAGGCCTGGCTCACCTGGCGGGACCGGTTGCCCTTGGCCAGCATCACCATGCTGGCGCCCTGACTCTGGAAGAGATCCACGTAGGGGTCCATGCGCCCGGCGGTGGTGGGGCCGAAGGAGCCGGAGGCGTACCCCTGGGGCGTCTTGGCCGGACCGGCGTAGTAGACCACGTGGTCCTTGAAGTACCGGGGCAGCGCCCGGCCGTTGTCCAGATCCTTCTTCAACCGGGCGTGGGCGATGTCGCGGGCCACGATGACGGGGCCGGTGAGCGAGAGGCGCGAGGCCACGGGGTATTGGCGCAGGTCGTCGAGGATCTGGGGCATGGGCCGGTTCAGATCGATCCGGGCCACGTCGTCGTCCAGGTCCTCTTCGGTCACTTCCGGCAGGAAGCGGGCCGGGTTGGTCTCCAACTGCTCCAGGAAGATCCCGTCCCGGGTGATCTTGCCCAGCACCTGACGGTCCGCCGAGCAGGAGACCCCCAGGCCCACCGGGCAGGAGGCGCCGTGACGCGGGAGCCGGATGACCCGGACGTCATGGGCGAAGTACTTGCCGCCGAACTGGGCACCGATGCCGATCCGGGTGGAGAGGTCGAAGATCTGCTGCTCCAGTTCCCGGTCCCGGAAGGCCCGGCCCAGCTCGTTGCCCGAGGCGGGCAGGTCGTCCAGGTAGTGGGCGCTGGCCAGCTTCAGGGTCTTCATGGTGAACTCGGCCGACATGCCGCCGATCACCAGGGCCAAGTGGTAGGGAGGGCAGGCGGCCGTCCCCAGGGAACGGAGCTTCTCTTCCACGAAGCGCATGAGGGAGTCGGGGTTCAGCAGGGCCTTGGTCTGCTGGTAGAGGAACATCTTGTTGGCGGAACCCCCGCCCTTGGCGATGAAGAGGAAGTGGTATTCGTCTCCCGGTTCGGCGTAGAGCTCGATCTGCGCCGGCAGGTTGGTCCGCGTGTTCTTCTCCTTGTACATGCTCAGGGGAGCCAGTTGGGAGTAGCGCAGATTCCCCTCCTGGTAGGCGTTGTAGATGCCCAGCGACAGGGCCTCGCCGTCGTCGCCTTCGGTCCAGACGTTCTGGCCCTTGTGGCCGATGACGATGGCCGTCCCCGTGTCCTGGCAGCCGGGGAGAACGCGCCCCGCCGCGATGTTGGCGTTCTTCAGCAGCTCCAGCGCCACGAACCGGTCGTTCTCGGAGGCTTCCGCGTCCTCCAGGATGCGGGAAAGCTGTTCCAGGTGGCTCGTCCGCAGCAGGTGGGAGACGTCGTCGATGGCGGTCCGGGCCAGGAGCGGCAGCGCCTCCGGCCCGACCTTGAGCAGTTTCCGGCCTTCGAACTCCACCGTGGAGACGTGGCCGCCCAGCTTCCGGTACTCCACGTTCTGGCCGGCGTGCTCGAAAATCTCCTGGTGTTGGAATCCACCCATCTTCCTTTCCTCCAGGTGTCGTGTGGTTTCTATCGGCCCGTGACTGGAATCGTTAGGCGTTAGGGCATTCGACCGGCCCGGCACCCTGACGACCGGTTGAGGAGGGCGGCCACAAGGGCCGCCCCTGCGGAATTGGCGCCCAGCATCATCCCGCCATGATCACTGTCCGGGTCAGTCGTCGACGGCGTTGTTGCCGCGGACCAGCCCCCGCACGTTCTGCACGTCGAAGGCCGGGACCTTTTGGGATCCGGACCGCCCCAGGTCCATTGCCACGTTGCCGGTGATGGTGATCCGCTGGCATTCGCCGACCGTCTGGACGGCGTTCTCTTGCAGGCCGGTGAAGGAGTTGCCGGTGATGGCGATGTCCGAGGTCCCTTCCAGCAGGATCCCGCTTCCCAGGGTGACGTTGGGCCATTCGGTGTCGTGCCGCTCGTGGTACTTGGTCTTTCCGCCCAGGTAGCTGTTGGAGAAGGCGTTGCCGGTGATGGCGATGCGGCCGGCCTTGGGGCCCACCCGGACCGCCTGTTCCGGGATCAGGGTGAAGGTGTTGGCCGAGACGGCGCAGCCCCAGGCGTCCCGCAGGTCGATGCCCCCCTTCTGGTTGTGGGCGATCACGTTGGAGCTCAAGGTGATGCCGTAGCAGTCCCGGTCCAGAATGATGGCCGTGCCCACGCACTCCTCGATCATGTTGCCCGAGACCACCGAACCGTAGGTCCGCTCGATGACCACGCCATCGCCCAGGTGATCGTCCAGGACGTTCCCCGTCATGCAGAGGTTGAAGCCGTTGATGAAGCGCAGCCCGTCCTGGTTCTCCTCGAACTGGTTGGCGTTCACCACCATGTCGTGGGCTCCCAGCACGTTCATCCCCGCCTTGCCGTTGTAGGTGATGATGGAGTTGACGATCCGGGGATCCTCGTAGCAGTCGATGAGGTTCATGCCGTGGCCGCCGTTGTGGTCGATGGAGAGCCCGTCGATGTAGATCTCGTTGGCCCCATCCACCTGGAGGCCGTCTCCGCTTTCAGGGTTGCCGCTGATTCGGAAGTCGGCCAGTTGCACCCGCCAGAGGCGCGCTTTGCGTTCCCGGTCCTGCTGCAGGGAGCGGACGACGAACGCCGGTTTGCCTTGGGTGTTCTTGTTGATCAGGTGGGTCGCGGCGCCCGAACCCACGACCCGGGTATTCTCCCGGGACAGGACCAGGGGCTGCTCCAAGGGGAAGTCTCCAGGCGGCAGCCGGACGATCCCGCCGGCCTCGGGGACCGCGTCCAGCGCCTCCTGCAGAGAGTCGTACTTCGCGGCGTCGACGACTGCGGCCGGTCCTTTCGGGGCCTCGCTCTGCCGGGCCAGCCCCGATGCCGCCAGCAGCAGAAACAGGGCTGTTCCCAGACCGATGGGGATTCGAGATGTCGTGCTGCTCCCGCGCATCACTTCTCCAGGAACTGGAAGGCATTGAGCTTGGCGTTGCGCACGGTGAAGCGGAGCTGCACCGGTTTTCCCGCCAGGTGCCCCACGTCGCTCTTGCCTCCCCAGGTCACCAGGTGCTTGCCGGTGGAATCCAGGTTGTCGGCGTCCTGAAGGGTGAATCCCTGAACCGGGGTGTGGGCCGAGTTCAGGATCTCCACCCTGACCTCAGCCGGCCCCGGCCCCCAGGTGTGCTTGGCGGCCTGCATGCTCACGTAGAGGCGGTTCCCCGTGAACGTGATGACGCGCGTCAGCACCTTCCCGGGATCCAGCTTGCCGGCGATGAGGGAGACGAAGCCGTCCTCGGGGAGGGTGGCCAGGCCGATGGCGAAAACCTGCGTGTCGCCCCGGTCGTACAACGGTTCGGGGCCTCTCCAGTTGCCGCCCGAATAGTAGAACCAGATCCGGCCGTTCTGGAAGAAGGGATTTCGCAGATAGAGAGTGGTCTCGTCGAAATCCCCGGTGTCGCCGAGCTTGACGAAGGCTTCCCGGAAAGGGCGTTGGTAGGTGACGCCGTCGCGGCTGAACGCCAGTTGGGGAAAGTGAAGCCCCTCGGTGGTCTGGAAGATCCAGGGGACGCCGATGTAGATCCCTTCGTAGGTGAAGGCCGGGAAGGCGTAGAACTCGACGTCCGGCGCATCCCGGTCATCGGGAATCATGATGGTTTCCACTTCCGACCAGCGGATGAAGTCCGGGCTCTCGGACCGGCCCGTGATCCGCTTGCCCAGAGGGCAGCGCCGGTGCAGGCAGCTCTCGATGTGGGTCACGTAGACCCCCTTGATGGGATCCCAGCCCATGAAACTGTTGGGTCCCCAGCGGCCCTGTTTGTCGGAGATGTCCATCTGCTGGTTCTCGGGCGCCGTGGTCCACTCGATCCCGTCGGGGGAGTGGTAGAGGTTGATCCGGCCGAAATGGTAGCCGTGGTACTTGTAGTCGTCGGCCGCGGACTTGTAGCGGCGGGCCGGGTCCTTCTCGTTGGGGTCCAGCAGGTTGGGAAAGCGCGTTTCCGGGGGCAGGATGTTGTTGTTCCGGGAGCCCTGGAACTCCACCATTCCCAGGTTGGGTTTCTCCCAGTTGAACCCGTCCTTTGAGGTGGCGAAACAGAAGGCCTGGTGGGAGCCGTTGGGATCGTTGAAATAGTGGTACGGGTCCGGAACCCGCTCCCTCGCGTAGCCGTCGCCGTCCCGGCTCCATTGGGTCCGGTAGCCGTCGCCCGCGTCCTTGGTGCCCCTGAATTCGCGGTAGGAGGTGTACCACATCTTGAACAGGCCGTCCTTGGGGTCGTAGAGCACCTGGTTGCAGCGCAGGTAGTTGCTCTCCCAGGGCCGGTCGGCTTCGATGATGGGATTGTTGGGCGCCTTGACCGCCGGGTTGAGGACCCGCTTGACGTGGTCCATCCGGTGGATGATGTAGTCGTCGATGAACAACTGCTTCTGGCTGCCGATATGGGTGAGCCCGGCGCTGTCTCCAGGCGGAGAGGCCTGCGCCTGAGTCCATGCGGGCAGGCAGAAAAGCAGGGCGATTCCCGCGACTCTGAGGGTTGGGAACGCTGCAACGTTGGAAGTCATTTCATGGGCTCCTTTCCAGTCGTCCGGTCCGGTCGAAACTATCCAAAGGGCCGGGGAGAGTCAATCTTCCGAATCCGCCGCGGAGGCTCGTCGGCCAACTGCCCTGTTGCCGTGGTGAATGGCGATCAGCCAGAGTGCTCCCGCCAGAATCAGGAATCCTCCCAGCAGTTGCCGGGAACTCAGTCCCTGCTCCGGTAGAAAGATCAGTCCCAAGGGGAGCACGAAGAGGGGCTGAAGGGTCATGACCATGGCGGTCCGGGTCACGTCCCAGAAGCGGTAGGAGTGAAACAGCAGCGTGTATCCGACGAAGGGACCCAGTAACGCTCCGAACAGGGTCATCCCCCAGTAGAAGGGAGCGACGTCGAAGCGGGCCTCTCCCGGACCCGCGACCCACAGAAACATCATCGCCGACGCAATGGCCGCCCGGTAGAAGACCATGATGCCGGGATGGACCCCGGCCACCAGGTTTTTGCCCAGGACGAACTGGAACGACATGGTCAGGGAGGCCAGCATCACCAGCAGGACGCCCAGTCCCACTTCCTGCCAGACGCCTGCGGTGCTCAGGCTCCCGCCCACGATCATGACTCCGATGGCCAGGCCCTCGCGGAACTGGAGCCGCTCTCGCAACAGGAGACCGGCCAGCAGGATGGTCAGGGCCGGTTCGAACCGTCCCAGGAACGCGGCGAACGGGGCGTCGAGCAGGTCCAGGCTCCACCAGAACAGGATCATCTGCAGCCCCGTGAGAACGCCCAGGGCCAGAACCCGGCTCCAGACGGCTCGCGGCAGCCTCAACTGTCTGGCGCGCCCAGTCGCCAGGACGGCTGCCAGGGTGTAGACGGCGGCCGCCGTGATCCAGACCAGGCTGAAGCTGTCGGGACCGAAGCCGGTGACGCCGAATTTTCCGGTGATGTAGTTGACGGACACGCAGAGGCAGGCCAACAGCGCCAGAGTCAGACCCTGCATGAGGTTTTCCGGCTCGGCCGCGGGCGGCAACGAAATCGACGTCCAGCATGGCCTCTACGGGGAAGGCTCTGCCTTGAACACGCGGACTGGTCTTCGTTTCCTGTTTTCATGGCAATGATGCTTTCGAAGACCTGCGATGCTCTCAGATCTGCCGGCGCGCCAGAAAACAAGGCCCGGGAGGCGGCGGAGGAGATCGTCGGCTTCGAGAATCGCTTAACTGCCATCGGAGCCGACCTTAGACTGGTGAAATGGATAGCCGGATTCAACCTGGCCTTCACCCTCTCACTTCTGTGGAGGGTGTTTACCACCTGATCGCAGCATCGATAAGCGGAACGGGCGTCGTTCAGAACTGCCCCAGGTAGCGGTCGACCTCCCACTGCGAGACCGAGTCGTGGTAGGCCTTCCATTCCTCCCGCTTCATCCGGACGTAGTATTCGCCGTAGGGGGACCCCAGGGCTCCAAGGACCACCGGGTCCTGCTCCAGGGCGTCGATGGCGTCCGACAGGTTTTCGGGCAACAGGTCGATCCCCTCGGCCCTCAGTTGCTCCCGTGGGACCTCATAGAGGTTGCGGTCGTTTCGGGTGCCGGCCGGCAGTTCGTTCTCGATCCCGTCCAGGCCGGCGGCCAGCATGACGGAGGCGGCCAGGTAGGGGTTGGTGGCGCCGTCCACGGTCCGGTTCTCGATGCGCCCCGCATCCGGGATCCGGATCATCTGCGTCCGGTTGCTGGCCCCGTAGGTGACGAACACGGGAGCCCAGGTCGCTCCCGACCGGGGAGCGCCCCGGATCAGCCGCTTGTAGGAATTGACGATGGGAGCGGTCACCGCCGTCACGGCGCGGGCGTGTTTCTTGAGTCCCCCGATGAAGTGGTAGGCGAGTTGCGAAAGCCCGTTTTCGTCGGATTCGTCCAGAAACAGGTTCTCGTCGGTCTCGGCGTCCCAGAGGCTGATGTGAAAGTGGGCGCCGTTGCCGGTCAGGTGGGAGAAGGGCTTGGGCATGAACGTGGCCGTCAATCCCCGCTCCTCGGCCAGGGCCTTGACCATCCAGCGGTAGAAGGTGTGGCGGTCGGCGGTCCGGAGGGCGTCGGAATAGGTCCAGTTGATCTCGAACTGGCAGTTGGCGTCCTCGTGGTCATTGGCGTAGGGGCCCCAGCCCAACTGGTCCAGGTACCGGACCAGGGTCGTCATCAGGTCCAGGCTCCGGTTGAGCGCCGTCAGGTCGTAGCAGGGCTTGTCCAGGCGGTCCAAGGGATCGAAGGGAGCGTAGCCGCCGTCCTCGTCCCTTCGGAGCAGCATGAATTCGGGCTCGACTCCCACTTTGAGAACGTAGCCCTTCCGGCGAGCCTGCTCCAGGTTGTTCTGCAGGATGGTTCGTGGACAGTAGGGCCACGGTTGCCCGTCCACCTCGATGTTGGCAGCCACCCAGGCCAGGTTGGGACGCCAGAGAATCCGGGTCACGCTGGAGAAGTCGGGGATGGCGATCATGTCGGTGTCGTGCGGACCCTGGCCCATGTTCCCGGCCGCGAATCCGGCGAATCCGGCGCTGCCGGCGGCCATGTCGTCGATGCGCTTGGCCGGCACCAGCTTGGCCTTGGGCATGCCCCCCATCTCCACGAAGGAACAGAGAAAGAATTCGAGTTCGCCCGCGTCCACCAGTTTTCGAGTCTCTTCCAGTCCGCTCATGAGTTCTCCCCCGATTCAGTTGTGTTTCGGACTAATTTCGCGCCGACGCGATCTGGTCTGCGAAACCGTCCCGTAGGCCCCCAGCGTAGTGCGGAGACTACGCGCCGGGGGGTCGAGTTGCAAGCCTTCCGGCGTAGCCGGTCGAGGCCGGTTGGAATGAGAAGCGAAGAGGGCCCCCACAAGGGGTGCCCCTACGAAAGATTCGTCGCCCAAATGGCGTCGGGGCGGCCCTTGTGTGGCCGCCCTTCCTTTGCTGCCGGCGCCGCGCCCCTAATGCGAGACGGCAGCCGAGGCCTTCTCTCCGACCAGCCGGTTTTCGTGAAAGCGGGTCATGCGGAAAGGCCGGATCAACTCGGGCGTCCTGCCGGTGGCGATCAGCTCCGCCAGGCACTTGCCGCCGGCCGGACCCGCCTTGAAACCGTACGTGCCCCAGCCCACGTCCATGAAGAATCCCCCGACGTCCGGATGTTCGTCGATGATGGGACTGTAGTCGGGAGTCATGTCGCAGATCCCGCCCCACTGGCGCAGGACCTTGACCTGGTGCAGATCCGGAAACAGTTCCAGGGCGTGGAACGCCATCGACTTGAGGGTGGGCAGAGTGGAACCCAGATGGTAGGAGGGATAGGGGTCGATCTCGGCCCCGATGACGAATTCTCCCCGCGGGGTCTGGTTCACGTAGACATGGAGATTGGCCGAAACGATGACCTTGTCCAGGATCGGCTCCATGGGCTCCGTGACGCAGGCCTGAAGCGGATGGCTGACGATGGGGAGTTCCACGCCGGCCATGGCCGCGATCAGGGAGCACCAGCCGGAAGTGGCGTTGACCACGGCGCCGGTCCGGATCGTTCCCCGGTTCGTGTGGACGGTGGCGATCCTGCCCGCCTGGAGGCCCAGGTCCAGGACCTCGGTATGGGCATGGACCTCGGCGCCCAGTTGGCTGGCCTGGTGGGCGTAGCCCCAGACCACGGCGTCGTGGCGGATGATTCCGCCCGGAGCGTGATAGAGGGCGGCCATGATGGGATAACGGGGAGCGGAAGAGGTGTCGAGAGCCGGGACCATCCGCCTGATCTCAGCGGGGCCGATCATCCGGCTTCGGACCCCCATGACCCGGTTGGCTTCGGCCCGCACCCGGAGGCCGTTGACGGCGGCCTCGGTGTGGGCCAGGGTCAGGTGGCCCTGCTGCGAAAACAGCAGGTTGTAGTCCAGGTCGTCGGAGAGTTGCTCGTAGAGGGCCAGGCTCTCGGCGTAAAAGGGGATGGCTTCCGGGGTCCGGTAGTTGGCCCGGAGGATGGCCGTGTTGCGCCCGCTGTTTCCCGATCCCAGGTAGCCCTTCTCCAGGACGGCGACGTCGGTGATCCCGAGGCGGGCCAGGTAGTAGGCGGTGGCCAGTCCGTGGACGCCGGCGCCGATCACCACCACGTCGTAGCGGTCCCGGAGCGGATGCTCCTGCCACATGGGATCGAAGCGGAACAGGCGTGACACTCTCGCTACTCCTCCGATCGTTTCCAGGCGTCGAGACCGCAGGGCTGGAGGCCGTATTCCCGCCCCGCGTCCAGGACCATGTCCCAGAGATAGGCAGCGTACTCTGCGCTCACCAGGATCTGGTAGGTGGGCATCCGGCCCCGGTCCCAGCGGACCAGGAGGACCCGAACGCCCGCCATGGGCGCTGCGGCGCAAGTCCCCGTGGGACGGGCCGACTCTCTCAAGTCGAGCGTACTGAGCTTGGCCAGGACCCGCCGGGACTCGGGTCCCCACAGCGCCATCCGGGCGAGTCCGTCGGTTCGCTCCAAAAGGTGAAGGCACCCGTCGCCTCTCTCGCCGGAGGCGGGACGCTGTTCCGGCAGACCGTCCTGGTCGAGGAACAGGGCCTCTCCGGGCGTGATCCGGCAGAGGAAGCCGGTCCGGGTGCCGGCCACGCGGCCCGGAGCCGGGACTGCACCGGCGACGCTGGGCCCCAGGTCGCGGTCCAGATCCTGTCCCTTGGCCTGCCATTTCCCGGTCCAGCTCAGGTCCGAGAGCACGACACTCGTGCTGCCGGCCTGAAACTCCGCTTCCGCGTCGCCGAAATGGCGGGCCACAGCCCAACCCGACACCGTCTCGAAGACGCCCCCGGCCTCCTGTGTCCGGGCATGCAGAGGCGATCGGCGGAGCGGTGTCCAAACGTCCGGCATGGTCAACCTCTCAACCTCGAGCCCTTCGGATCGTAGAACGGCGCGGCGTGCACCCGGCCCGGAAGCAGCGACCCCTCGTGACTGATCAGGATCGGCGAGCCGTCGGCCGAATCCTCTTCCGGGACCCAGGCCAATCCGATGCAGCGGTCCTGGTGGGGGATCCAGCGGGCGCTGGTCACTCGACCCACCGGCTGCCGGTCACGGACCACCGCGGTCCCCTCCCGGACCCGCCGGGAGGTCACGAAACCGACCAGGCGGTTGTGCGCGCCCTCCTTCCGGGCCTTCCGGAGAGCTTGCCGGCCGATGAAGTCCGGTTTGTCCATTTTCACCACCCAGCCCATGTTCGACTCGATGGGATTGCTCAGGGCGTCGGTGTCCTGACCCACGATGAAGTGCTTCTTCTCCAGCCGCAGGATCCTCTGGGCCTCGACGCCGAAGGGGGCGATTCCCTGATCGGCTCCCGCTTCCAGGAGAGCGTCCCAGAGATACGCTCCGTACGAGGCGGGGACGTGAATTTCCCAGCCGGTCTCGCCCACGAACCCGATCCGGAGCAGCCGCGCCGGCACGCCGGCCACCGTCGCCGTGCGGCAGCGCATGTAGCGGAACGCCTCGTTGGAGAGATCCAGGCCGGTCAACCGGGAGAGGACCGTCCGGGCCCGGGGGCCGGCCAGATTGACGGCGGCAAATTGAGCGGTGATTTCGGTGACGTGGGCACAGAAGCCGGACACCACCGCCCACCAATCCATCCACTGTTCCACGAAGGAGATGTTGCCCGTGGTGGTGGTGATGTAGAAGTGGTCTTCGGCCAGGCGGCTGACGGTTCCGTCGTCCAGGATGATTCCGTCCTCGCCGCAGAGGACGCCGTAGCGGATCCGCCCCGGCTTCAGGTTGGAGAAGTGGTGGGTGTAGACCAGGTCCAGCAGCCTGCCCGCGTCGCGGCCCTGGACCTCCAGTTTTCCCAGGGTGCTCACGTCGATGATCCCCACCCGCTCACGGACGGTGCGCCACTCCTCCTCCGGTCTCCCGTAGCTGAAGGGGCGCATCCACTCCCCCATGGCCATCTGTTCGGCGCCGGCCGCCTGATGGCGGTCATGCATCGGCGTCAACTTGACCGGGTGGTGGTGGGGGCCCGCCAGGACGCCCAGAGAGACGGGGGCCACCGGGGGACGCGACGTGGTCCTTCCGGTCTCGTGCAAGGTGCGGCCGGTCTCCCGGGCGCAGGCGCCGGCCAGGAGCATCTGGCACATCTTCCCCTGGCAGGGGCCCATGGTGGCCGTGGTGTAGCGCTTGAGCAGCTCCATTTCCCGGAACCCCTCCCGGACCGCGTTGGCCACGTCCTTGTCCGTCACGTCCTCGCAAAGGCAGACGAAGGCCTTTTCGCCTCCCGGAATCTGGCGGGGGAAGGGAATCTCCTCCCGGGCCTTCCGGGACCGCGCCTCCTCCCGCAGTTGCCGGTCCAACCGGTGGAGCCGTTCCAGTCGCCGGGCCGCCTCCCCGTCCAGCGGACGGACGGCCGCCGCGGCCCTCAGTCCGGCGGTCCGGCCCTGGCGGAGAAGGGACGGCAGGTCGCGTGTCCCTTCCAGGTGGCCCGCGGCGTGGACGTGCAACGGCAGGGACTTGCAGACGTGCTGGTTGCTGCCGGCGTCGAATCGCGCCTTGCCCCCCTCCTGGCGCGGGAGCTCGATGGCCGGCGACCAGGGCGAGCAGAGGCAGACCAGGTCGCAACTGTAGGTGGTGACCCGCTGCCGTTTGGAAACTCCCTCAGCCGGGCCGGTGGCCACTCTCAGGGTCTCGACTCGCCTCCGTCCCTGGGCCGCCACGGGGTAAGACGCGCGGAGATGGTGCACGCCCAGATCGGCGAGGCGGCGGGCGGCGGGACTTGCGGGCGGATCGGAGCGCCGGTCCACCACCGCCGACAGTTCGGTCCCCGAGTCGTGGAGCTCCAGCGCCAGCTCCAGCCCTTCGTCGTCCGAGACCACCACGGCGGCGCGTGTCCCGGGCCGGACGCGGTAGAGGTTCAACAGCTTCCGAATCCCGGAGCCCAGCATCACGCCCGGCAGGTCGTTGCCGGCGAACAGGAGGGGATACTCATGGTTGCCCGTCGCTGCCACCAGTTGGTCGTACCGGAGGTGAATGAGGCGATTTCCTCGAGCAATGCTGAGAAGCTGCCCCTCGTACGCGCCGAACGCCAGTGATCCGGTCAGGACCTGGATGCCGGGGTGGTCCCGGACCTGGCGGCTCCAGATTCGGGCTAACTCGAAACCGGCAACCGAGGCTCCGGTGTCCGGATCGACGACCCGGCCTGACTGGGACCGGAGTCGTCCCCCCAGTTCCGATTCACTCTCCACCAGGACCACCTGGGCGCCGGACTCGGCAGCGGCCAGAGCCGCCGCCATCCCCGCGGCTCCACCTCCCGCCACGGCGACTTCGGTGTGTTGATGCTGGTGCTCGTAGTGGGGAGGCTTTCCGTTCGAGTGCTTGAGGCTCCCCAGGCCGGCGAGGCGCCGGATGACCGGTTCGGCCAGCCGCCACATGAGGCGCGGACGGATCAGGGTCTTGTAGTAGAAACCCACCGGCATCAGCGCGTCCAACCGCTCGATCAGGGAGAGCAGGTCCCAGCGGGGCGACGGCCAGCAGTGCTGGGACTTCACCTCGTCCCCGTCCTGGACCGGCTGCATGCAGGTGCGCACGTTGGGCGTCCCGTTGACGTTCATGAGGCAGTTGGGACAATTTCCCGAAACGCAGAGCAGCCCGCGGGGCCGGTGATACTTGAAGCTGCGGGAGAAGATGCTCACTCCCGAGGCCAGCAGGGCCGAGGCCACCGTGTCCCCGGGATGGCCTTCGCAGGTCCTGCCGTCGAAGCGGAAGCAGATCCGCCGGCCGCGGTCCAGGAGCTCTCCCGGTTTCGGATCCAGTCGGTGCATGGAGCCCTTCAACTTCCGCCGGGTCCGGTCCCGGGCTTTCCCAGCTCATGGGGCCAGAAGCTGGCGATCACCTGGTTGGAGGCAACGATCCGCCGGGCCAGAAACCAGCAGCGGCAACCCATGGAATGGAGCCACCACTCCAGTTGCTCCCCCGGATGGTTTTTTCGGAAATAGCGATAGCGGGCCCAGTCCCGGTCCGGTCCCTCTTGCGCCGGCCGCTTCTGGTATTCCCCCGCGCAGTGGAACTCGTAGGCGGAACGGGGTCCGCAGTTGGGACAGTTCATCAGAAAGGACACGGGTAACTCCCGGCAGAGAAAGGCTCCCCCACCGGCCGTAACCCGGCGAGAGCCTGGGAGAAATAGGGGCCTTCCAGGAGCGGGGGTTTTCCTACCCCCGCTCTCGCAGGCTGTCGTCGCTGGCTATGAGTCCCGGCAGGTTCGCAAGATGGCGCCTCAAAGACGCCCCTCCTGCATGGGGAATGTCCCCTCTCCCGTTCCTGTGTGTTTCTCGGAAGCGAATCTGGCCCCGCGACTGTCCGGCCGAATCGTGTGCGGCAGGGGCTGCTCAATGGGATTCCTTCCACCCGGCTCCCCCGCCGAAGACCCGGCGTGTTCCCACCAGGGGCACTTCGGCGATCATGGAGGACTCCAGGGTCAGGGCCCGAAGGTCTTCCGGGTCCAGATCGTGGATGTCGGACTTGCCGCAGGCCCGGGCCAGCATCTGGATCTCCGAGTTCATGGCCTGGAAGAAGTTCGCCACTCGATCGGTGGCTTCGTCGATGGGTAGCCGCGACATGAGATCGGGATCCTGAGTGGTGATCCCCACGGGGCAGAGCCCGGTGTGGCAGTGGTGGCAGGCGTAGGGCTCGGTCCCCAGCTTGTGGTAGTCCTCCACGTAAACGGGCTTGTTGCAGTTGAGGGCGATGAGGAAGGCGGTCCCCATGTAGATGGCGTCGGCGCCCAGGGCCAAGGCCTTGGCCACGTCGGTGCCGCTGCGGATGCCCCCCGCCATAATCAGTTGGACCTCGCCGAAGAGCCCCAGGTCCTCCAGGGCGGCGCGGGCCTCGCAGACGGCGGCCAGCGTCGGGATGCCGGTGTGGTCCATGAGCATGTCGGGCGAGGCGCCGGTGCCTCCCTCCATGCCGTCGACCACCACCACGTCCGCCCCCGCCTTGGCCGCCAGCTTGACGTCGTCGTAAACGCGGGTGGCCCCCATCTTGACGAAGATGGGCACCTGCCAGTCGGTGGCCTCCCGCAGTTCCTCGATCTTGATGATCATGTCGTCGGGACCCAGGAAGTCGGGGTGCCGGCAGGGACTCCGCTGATCGACCCCGTCAGGCAGGTCGCGCATGCCGGCGATCTCGCTGGAGACCTTGGATCCCAGCAGCATTCCGCCGGTGCCCGGCTTGGCGCCCTGGCCGATGGTCAGTTCGATGCCGTCGGCCATCTTCATGTGATGGACGTCGATGCCGTATCGGCTCGGCAGGACCTCGTAGATCAAAACATCCGAGTGCTCCCGTTCCGCCGGAAGCATGCCTCCGTCGCCGGTGGTGGTGGAGGAACCGGCCCGCGACGCCCCCTGGGCCAGAGCCACCTTGGCGTTGTAGGAAAGGGCGCCGTAGCTCATTCCCGTCACCATGACGGGGGTGTCCAGGACGATGGGCTTCTTGGCGTGCCGCGTCCCCAGGGTGGTGCGGGTGCTGCACTTCTCCCGGTACCCCTCCAGCGGGATCCGGGTCAGGGTGCAGGGAATGAACACCAAGTCGTCCAGGGTGGGCATGGGCCGGGTTCTCAAGGTTCCGAAACCGCGGATCCGGTAGCGTCCCAGCTCCGCCTTGGTCTGGATGTCCTCGATCACGTCGGGGCTGTAGATCCCGCTCTGCCGGGTCGTTTTCGGTTCCGTCACAAGACCTCCTTCCAGAGATCCCGCTCCTTGCGGCTGAAGTTCCAGAGGCGGCGGCCGGAGACGACCTTCTTGAAGGAGGAGCGAACCGGGAGGCCCCGGGGTTCCAGATGCCGGGTCAGGAAGTCCCAGTCCTCCTGGTCCGGCTCTTCCACCACGGCGTCGTTGCCCAGCTCCTGAATCTCTCCTCCGACGAAGATCCGTCCCTCGTACATGGAGTCGCCCAGGCCGGGGCCCCCGTTCCCGCAGACGATGACCGTCCCCTTCTGGCTCATGAAACCGGTCATGTAGCCGCAACTTCCTCCGATGATGAGGAGTCCCCCCTTCATGCTGATGCCCGCCCGGGCCGCCGTGCTGCCGCGGACCACGAGAGTCCCTCCGCGAATGGAGGCGCCGCAGCCGTTGCCGGCGTTTCCCGCGACCTGGATGATGCCCGAAGCCATGGACTCTCCCAGGCCCCAACCCGCGCTGCCCAGGATCTCCACTTCGGGACCGTCCATGAGGCCGCCGCAGTAATAGCCCACGCTGCCTTCGAAGGAAATGGAGACGGAGGAAAGAATCCCCACCGCCAGGTTGTGCTGAGCCTGGGTCCGGCGGACCCGGATCCGGTCTTCCCCCGAGCGGATCAGGTCCTTGATCTGTTGGTTGATCTCCCGGGAGCTCCGGTCGCCGGCCAGCACCTCGGATCCCATCACCCCACCTCCGCGGCCGGCTCGGGCAGAGACCAGATGCGGACCTGGCTCACCCCGGGCTCCAAGGCATCGAAGTCTCCGGCCAGCGTGGACCGCAGAGCGATCTCCTCGGTGGCGATGGCGACCCAGTCGTCCGACTCGGCCACCAGCAGCGGCTTGAAGCCGAACCGGTCCTTGGCGAAGGCCAACTCGTTGCCGGAGGCGGCCAGGTAGGAGAAGGAACCGTCGAAATCGTCCAACGAGGACTTCAGAGCCTCCCGGAAGGTCCGGCCCAGCGACATCTGGTGGGCCAGGTAGACGCCGATGACCTCCGAGTCGTTCTCGGTGAAGAAGCGGACGCCCATCTGTTCATAGAGGCCCCGCAGCTTGTGGTAGTTGGTGATGTGTCCGTTGTGGACCGTGGCCAGGTCGGCGACCCCGTGGACGCCGAAGGGCTGGGAGTGGCTCAGATCGACGCGGCTCTCGGTGGAGAGGCGGGTGTGGCCGATGCCGTGGGTCCCGGTCAGCGTGGAGATTCCGTAGCCGGTGTCCAGGTGGGTGGGCGACCCGACCTGCTTGACGATCTCCAGTTGGCGGCCGCCGCTGACGAGTTCGTAATCGTCCAGCTCCTTCTCCAGCGGAGGCAGCAGGGACTCGGCGTCCTGCACCGGTCCCACCAGCAGTTGGAGGTATTCCTGGACGGTGGCGGATTCGAGAACCGGGACCCGCGCCGAGACGATGGCGCGGACCCGGTCCGCCGAATCGGCCAGGTTCGCATCACCGTTCAACTTGATCCGGAGCTTGAGGTTCGGAGTCCGGGCCGGACCGAAGATGGCGACGCCGGCCGAGTCGGGACCCCGGCAGTCCAGGCTCTTGAGCATCCCCAGGAGAATCGACCCGATGGGAGCGGCGGACCCGCTGCCGCTACGGTTCAGGTACCCGACGATCCCGCACATTGGCGCGTAGTCTAAACCAAAAGGGGTCGGAAGTCTTGACCCGAATTCGGCGATCCGGCAATCCGTCTGCCCAGGCTGTCTCACAGACGATTCCCGGTCGGAGTCGCGTCGCCAGAGCCTTCAGAACCGCAAGATCGTCCTTTCTACGAAATCTTCGTTATAGGGAGTAACCGGTTGTTTCCCAGCCTCCGGAGCGATCGCATTTAGCTGGCAATGAATGGGAAGGCGCGGATTCGTCAGACTCTGAACGGAAGACGTGAATACGTATACTAGTGGAAACCATACGTATATTCCCAAAGAAGGACGGCGATCAGAAATGAAGAAAAAGCTGACGATCACGGTCGATGCCGAGTTGATCCCCAGAGCCAAGAGTTATGCGCGATCCCGCCGGGTGTCGCTTTCGTCGATCATCGAACAATCGCTTCGAGATTTGGCCGGGGAGGAAACACCCTCCTTCTCCTCGCGCTGGCGCGGGCGGTTTCAAGCGGCCAACCGTGGTGACCAGCGCTACGACAGGCTGGCCAGGAAGTATCTCTGATGCTTCTCGATTCCGATGTCCTCGTTGACGTCGCGCTCGACAGGCGCCCACACTCGGACTTGGCGTCGGAGTTTCTCGACCGGCTCGAGCGTGGCTATCGGAAGGCGTTTATCGCCTGGCATTCGGTATCGAGCTTCTATTACCTGGTGGCTCCCTTGCAGGGTGAGAAAACGGCGCGCGATTTCATCCTGGATCTGACCCGCTTCGTGGAGGTCGCGGAAACTGGTACTGAAGCCATTCGTTACGCAGCCGCGCTTCCCATGACCGACTTCGAGGATGCCATGCAAGTCGCGGCCGCGGATGCCTGCGGGGCCCGGCACATCGTGACCAGGAACATGAAGCGCTTCCGGCGCTCGCCGATCCCGCCGATCAGCCCCGAAGACGCGCTCAGCAAGTTGTTCTGATGAACTCCAGAGCATGGAACGACGTCGACTCGGCACGTCGACCCGTTATGACGGATGATGCTGCAAGATCCGTCGTTTTCCGACTCTCGTCAATCGCAACTTGGTCGGGTACTTGTCGCCAAAGAACAGAATGTGTATATTTCATGCGTATCCCTATACTAGATACAGGTTGGTGCCATGGCCAGAGTTCAACTCCTGATTCCCGATGAAGACCGCGACCGTTTCGTCCATCAGGCGCGAATTGAGGGTATGTCGCTGAGCGCTTGGCTGAGAGCCGCGGCGCACCAGCGGCTCGCGGACAAGCAGCGTTCCGTCCCCTTCGAGTCGCCAGAGGACCTGCAACATTTCTTCCGGGGGTGCGACACATTGGAAGGACCCAAGGTGGAGCCGGATTGGGAGGAACATCTGGAGGTCATCAACGAATCGCGGAGAGGCGGTAACGGCACCACATGATCTTCATCGACACTAACGTCTTCATGTATGCGGTAGGCCGGCCGCATCCACTTCGGACGGCGGCCCGAGAGTTCTTCCTCATGTGTAACGGGAATCGGACGCCACTGTGTACGTCGGCGGAGGTCTTGCAAGAGTTGGTCCATGCGTACCTTCCGGTCGCGAGAGTGGAGGCCCTCGATGCGGCGATGGAGCTGGTGGCCCGAGCCCGGGTGCAGGTGTGGTCACTGGAGGAGGAGGATGTCACGTTGGCTCGGCAGCTCCATGAGCAATATCCCATGCTGGGAGCCCGGGACCTCTGCCACCTCGCCAGTTGTCGCCGGCGCGGCGTCAGCGAGGTCATGACCTACGATCAGGCACTTCGGGCCGTCAATGGCGGGTCATTGTCATAGGGCTAATCAAGATGGCGGCGGGGGCTTTCCAGCCCCCGAATCCGGAATCTTCGTCAGACTCGCGTGCCCACTCACCCGTTGAATTGGCTTAGCCTTGAGGGGCGAAGTCGGTAAAGCCTCGCCGCATCCCCTGGCATGCACCGCAATAACCGGATGTGGCAGTACTTAACAGGGAGGCGACAGGGTCAGCCCGGTCTGGCCCCTATTTACCTACTGGCGCTGGACATCCTTGACCTGCGCTCACCACGTCCAAACTCGTCCGCCCATTTCTCTAGCTCTCCGACCAATTGGGGAAGTTGCAGGACAAACCTCACCTTGACCAATCGAAAGTAGGCGATATTCTGACGAATATTGGCTCAGAATAGAGGCCACAGAGGACGAAGCTGTATGAATCAACTCACGATCACGGGACTCGGAAACGACTTGACCGACAGGATAAAAGGCTTGGCAAGACGTGAGAGAAACTCTCTGAATCAGACTGTACTGAAGCTCCTCCGCAAAGGCGTGGAGTTAGAGGAAGCATCGGATGTCGGCAATACGGTCGGATCTTCTCTGGACCATATCATCGGGGCATGGACTCGGGGAGAAGCTGACGAGTTCGACGCGGCGCTTGAGGAGTTCGAAATGTTTGATGCGTCGGACCGATAAGGCATGTTGCCGTCACCGCCATTTAGAGTTTGGATGGACTATTGGCAGGACTGTTGCCACCATCCGGGCTCAAGCGACAGAGAACCCGAATATTCCGGCCAAAGGGAGAGCGACTAGATGAAGGAAATTTTCGACTGGGTTCCGTGGTTTAAAAAACTCGCGCGAAGAATCGCCGAAGGTGGGCCCCTCGTTCTCGCCGAGAAGGCAAAAGAAGTTGACTGGAAGTCGGACGATCCGTTTTTGCTCAAGTACGGAGATGAGAACGTTGATCCGTTCTCGTTTTTCTATTTTCTCGCTGCGTTGCACAACCCACAGAACTGGAAAACAGTCTTTCGAAGTGTGGCGGAGGTATTTGAAATACAAACCCCAATCGATTACACTTATACAAAGAACTTCTATCTCCCCACTCCCCCTGCGATTGCCGCACTATTTCACAACAGAGGCGATGGTAATCCTGATCTGCTTTGGGAATTGTTCCGACAGGCGTTGGCTGGCTCGTTACAGAGCAAAACGTTTGACGGAGCCCTGGGAATTCATGGAGTAGGAATCACTAAGCTCTCACAAACTCTATTTTTAATTAATCCAACCAAGTTTCTCCCTTTCGACGAAAAGAGCGTTTTGGCACTCGGAGTTGGCAATCATAAGAAACCGCGCGAGATATCAAGCGACGAATACTGTCAAGAGATCGAGAAGATCCAAAAGGCATTTCCTGGTTGTGAATGTTACGAAATAAATATGTTTGCCTTTTTACGTACGACTGAAGGATTTCCGATAAATTGTAACGTCTGGTATCAAGTTAGTACAAATGTATTTAACACAGGGAAAGATCATTGGGACGATTTTGTTAGAAATTGCTGTGTATATACTGGTGGGATGGGATCGGGCGAGGGGTGGCCCGATCCGGGAGCGAACGATTTAGGGTCATATAGACTAGGTTCCCCGGAACGGGGAGATATCGTGCTTGTTCGATACGGACTCCAACAAGGCCGTGGAATTGGCATCGTTTACAAGAACGACTACCAAAACGAACTTTCCCGTGAGAGTAGACTTCATGTCCTGTGGCTAAATAAGAAAACGGTCTCATTGTCAGGCAATGTTCCAATTGTGGGGTTTTCGAGAGCGAGGGACGCCACCAAGGATGCGTTTCGGTCAACTGCGGAATATTCTCCTACGTTTGAGTTGCTCGAGAGGCTTAGCGGTGTAGTACCGCCACCGCCACCCCCTCGCGTCGAGCATCCGAGCAACCAGATCCTCTATGGGCCGCCGGGAACCGGGAAAACTTGGAACGCAGTTAAATATGCGATGGCGATTGTGTGCCGTATCGATGTGGACCGAATCAGTGAAGAGGATCGGGCTCAGTTTCAGGTCTTCCGGTTTGAACCCAAGGAGTGTACCGGTCAAATTGCAATGGTGACGTTTCATCAAAGCTTTTCCTACGAGGACTTTGTCGAGGGCATCCGACCGAGATTGGACGGCGAAGAGATCGGTTACGAACTTCGGGACGGCGTTTTCAAACGAATTGCGAAAGCTGCTGCGAATGCTGCGCGGGAGGACCCGGAAAAACGGTACGTCCTGATCATCGACGAGATCAACCGGGGGAACATCCCCAAGATATTTGGGGAACTCATCACGTTGATCGAGGACTCCAAGCGTTTGGGTGAGGCCGATGAGATGAGCGTGACCTTGCCGTATTCCAATGAGGAGTTCGGGGTGCCGAACAATCTTCACATTATCGGCACAATGAATACGGCGGATCGGTCCATTCTGCTGCTAGACACAGCATTGAGGCGCAGGTTTGACTTTGTCGAGATGATGCCTGATCCGGAACACGAACTCGTATCCAGTGATGTGGAGGGAGTCGACGCTCAAAAGATGCTCAAGGCGATGAACGAACGCATCTCGTTGCTGTTGGATCGCGATCATCAGATCGGTCACACCTATCTGTTCAAGGTCAACGACCTCGAGGCGCTTTCCGACAAATTCCGAAACGCGATCGTCCCTCTCCTGCAGGAATACTTTTACGACGACTGGTCCAAGATCCGTTACGTCCTCGGTGGTGCTGGATTCGTCGCTGAGCAGATGCTGGACTATACTGCGCAACTCCGAGAGACGGATCTCGTGGATGAAGATCGAGTCGTCTACAAGCGACTGCCGGAAGGCGACGCAAGGTGGCGTGATGCCAACGAATATAAGAAAATTTACTCGGACGACAGAAGCAGTGAGTCGTCCTGATGCCCGGTGTCTATTCGATCAAGGAACATGAATCGTTCCGCAAGAATGACCGGCTCAGCGAACGCGATCTGAGAGACCTCGCAGCCTTCGCCCGATCAAACCAGTACGATCGACAAAACAACTACCGCCCCGTTCTTCAGTTCGACCGAGGCGGCGGTCTGCGCGCCGGCAACTTCGTCGGAATCATCACCACAAAGCGCCGAAATGTTGTGGAGATCCTTCCTAAGATCGACCTTGGCGGACAGGCGGATCCTCACCACGAGGAGACCCGGCGGATCTTACTGAATATGCTTCGTTGGTATCGGCGGTTGCAGACGGCAGCGCGGTTTCCCGCCAGCGCCATCCGCGCGATGCGACGGTTCCCCATGCTGGAGGTATTCGTACGCCTCTTTCTCGACAATTTGGGGTTGCTGGTCCGCGGTGGCCTCAGCCGGAGGTACGTGCGGGTGGAGGAAAACTTGCCGTATCTGCGTGGCCGTATCCTGTTCCGGGATCAATTGCGGGAGAACCTGATCGACCAATCGCGATTTTTCGTGCAGCACGACGAACTCAGCGTCAATCGCCCCGCCAATCGGCTCATTCAGAGCACGCTTTCCAAGCTCAAGCCCGTCGTGCGAAACGAGGGGAACCGGCAACTACTCCGGAACCTGGAAACGGCCTTCATCGAGGTGCCGCCAGCGAGAGACCTACACGGCGATTGGCGCAAACACAGCGTGGACCGTTCGATGCAGCACTACAAACCGGTCATGCAGTGGGTCGGGCTGTTCCTGTTCAGCCGGGGCCTGACGACCTGGTCCGGCCGCCATGTGAATCAATCGCTGCTGTTTCCCATGGAGGAAATCTACGAGGACTTCGTCACGCACAGTTTTCGGCGCCACCAGGGCCGATTCACCGTGGTCTCTCAGGGTCCACGAGAGATATTCGTGGAGACCGACGGAAAATCCCCGTTCCGAATGAGGCCGGACATGGCGCTCAGAACTGGAGGAGGGGAAGTGAAATTCATCCTTGATGCCAAATGGAAGCATTTCAGTGCCAGGACTGACGCCTCGAAACATGGACCTGATCAAAGGGACTTGTATCAACTTTATGGCTATGCAAGACGCTATGGGTGTAAGACGGTCGCCTTGGTATATCCGTGGTCTCGGCACTTCAAGACCAAACTGACGTTCCGGTTTTTCGACCGTCTCAAGTTGATTTGCCTTCCGTTCGATGTTGCTGATCCCGAACGTAGCGTCAAGGAGGCGTTGAGCACGTTGGAATGCTGATGGCCGTTCAGGACGCCGTTGCGATTTGCCGCGATGGCGACTGCTCAACGTTGAAATCCGACGATCGCTTGCGAAACTGTTGGCGACCGGTGTAGTTGTCGAACGGGGAGAATGTTACGCTGGCATCGCGATTCCATGACCAGTAGCCCAGGAACCCCTTCCAGAGTGTTTTCGAGCGCAACAGCATCGATTTCCATCCTGTTCTTGGCGTTGGCCGCCGCTTTCGCCCAGTCGGTTTCGCCGCTCCAGGAAACGGCCAGGAGAATCCTGCAGAGCAACTGTGTTTCCTGCCATGGGGAACTGCGGATGTCCGGCTTGGACCTGCGGCATCGCGACGCGATGCTGGTGGGCGGCGGGAAGGGGCCGGCCCTGGTTCCTGGCAATGCGCAAGAGAGCCTTCTGTTCCTGGCGGCCTCTCACGCCGGGGAGTTGAAGATGCCACCGGGGAAGCCACCGCTTCCCTCCACTGATCTGGACGCCTTACGGGATTGGATCGACGGAGGCGCTCCCTGGGACTTCACGGCCGCAACCGCCGCCCCCTCCGAGCCGACCTGGTGGTCGCTCCGGCGACCGCGGCGACCCGCCGTCCCCGCGGTCGAAAACCAGGATCGAGTGAGAAATCCCATCGATGCCTTCATCTTGGAGAAGCTTGAACGCCAGGGCCTGGAGCCGGCTCCGGAGACGGATAAGCGAACCCTGATTCGCCGGGCGTCGTTCGACCTCATCGGCCTGCCGCCCGCACCCGAGCAGGTGGACCGCTTCCTGCGGGACTCTTCTCCCAACGCCTACGACAAGCTCATCGGCGACCTGTTGGACTCGCCCCGCTACGGCGAGCGCTGGGCGAGGCACTGGCTGGACCTGGTGCGCTACGCCGACAGCGGCGGCTACGAGACCGACGAGTACTTCCCCAACTCGTGGCGTTACCGCGACTACGTCATCAAGTCGTTGAACGAGAACAAGCCCTACGACCGGTTCCTGCAGGAGCAGATCGCCGGCGACGAGCTGTGGCCGGACGATCTGGAACTCCACGGCCACTACTACGGCATCACCCCCGAGAAGCTGGAGCATCTGGAAGCCCGGATCGGCACCGGCCTCTACACCTTCGGCCCGGAGATCGTCGAGTCCCTGCTCGACGCGCCCAAGCTCGCCTACGAGCGGATGACCGACTGGGTCGACACCACGGGCGCGGTCTTCATGGGACTGACGTTGGCCTGCGCCCGGTGTCACGACCACAAGTTCGATCCCGTCTCGCAGCGGGACTACTTTCGCCTGCAGGCCGCCTTTGCCCCCAGCGATGCGGTGGAGATTCCGGTGGTGACCCGGATGTCCAGGTTCCACCGGAACGAAACCTATCCCCGGATGATCGCCGTGGACGAAGCCAGGAAGGCCTACAAGCTCTACCTGGACGGCGTCAAGGAACGGCTGATCGCGGCGGCCAAGTCGGAGTTCCCGCCGGAGGTGGTTTCGGCCCACGAGGTCCCGGAGGAGAAAAAGACGCCACAGCAGGCGAAGCTCGCCGCACCCTTGGCCGAGACGCTGAAAGCCCTGAACCGCGATTGGGAAGACCGAATGACTCCCGAGGAGAAAGAGGAGAAGCGGCGGCTCCTGGAGGAAATAGGCAAGCTGGTGGTGCTCCTCCCGGAAGTGGACGCTTCGCACTTGGTGAATTTCGACGGCCTCTACGACGTTCCCAAGGCTTCCGTGCTCGGTCACAGGGAACCGGAGCTGATCCCGGACGTTCACGTCCTGGACCGGGGCGAGCTGGGGCGCCGCCTGGAGCGGGTGACTCCCGGCGTCCCGGCCGTTTTCGATTACTTGGGGGATTGGAATGGTTGGGAGCCCACATCCTCCGGCAACCCTATTCCACGGACGCGCCGGCAACTGGCCCTCTGGCTGAGCCGTCCCGACCACCCCCTCACGGCACGGGTGATGGTCAACCGGCTCTGGCAATGGCACTTCGGGCAGGGAATCGTCCGCACATCCAACGACTACGGCGCCCAGGGGGACCGTCCCACGCATCCGGAACTGCTGGACTGGCTGGCCCTGGAGTTCGTGGCCCGGGGCTGGGACATCAAGTCGATGCACCGGTTGATCATGTCCTCCGGCACCTACCGGATGGCCAGCCGCTACTCCAACGTGCGAAACAGCGAACTGGACCCGGACAACGGCAATCTCTGGCGCATGAACCGGCGCCGGCTGGAGGCGGAAGCCATGTGGGACACCCTCCACTCGGTGGCGGGGACGCTGAACCTGAAAATGGGAGGGCGCCCGGCGGTGCCTCCCTTGACCGCCGAGGAACTGGACGTGTTGCCCGCCCCCTTCCTCTGGCCGGTCTCCGCCGACCCGGCCGAGCACACGCGCCGGGGGATCTACATCCTGTCCCGGAGGAGCTTTACGTTCCCCATGTTCCGCACCTTCGACCGGCCCGACTCCTCGCTCAGTTGTCCGCGCCGCCAGGTGACCACGGTGGCGCCCCAGGCCCTCTGGTTTCTCAACCACCGGGTCGGCCTGCAGCAGGCCCGTAGACTGGCTGAACGCCTGGTGGCCGGCCACGGGGACGACCCGTCCGCCTGGGTGGAGCACGCCTGGAGGATCACCTTGAGCCGCTCCCCCTCGGCGGAGGAAACTCGTGAAGCCCTGGACCTGCTGGATGCGCTGTCCCGGGAAGATTCCGCGGCGAAAAACGAATTGGAGGTGCCGGCCGGACTCTCGTCGATCGGCCGGGCCCAGGCCGCGGCGTTGACGCAACTGTGTCTGACCATGTTCAATTTGAACGAGTTCGTTTATATTGATTAATAGGCCGCACGAAGTAGTGGCATATTCTTAATTTATTGACGTATCGTCATGTTGGATTTCCAATCCTGTAACCTGAACGAACCGGTCCATTCCCGCCGGGAATTCCTGGCCCGATCCGGATTCGGCTTCGGAGCCGTGGCCCTGGGATGCCTGGGCGAGGAGGAGGCCGCGTTCGCCGCCGCCCGGAAGGCCGGGGGCGTCGACAACCCGCTGGCGCCCACGACACCCCACTTTGCGGGCAAGGCCAGGAACGTCATCTTCATGTTCATGAAGGGGGGCCCCTCCCATATCGACACGTTCGATCCCAAGCCGGCGCTGGCCGGTCTCGACGGCCAGCTCCTGCCGCCCAGCTTCCGTCCCGAGGACTTGAGTCTGCAGTTCGTCAAGGCCCATGAAGCGAAGCTGATGGCCTCGCCCCGAAAGTTCACCAGATACGGGGAGTCGGGCATCGAAGTCTCCGATCTTTTCGAGAATCTGGGCCGATGCGCCGATGACCTGGCGGTCATCCGCTCCTGCTACCACGACTCCCTCATTCACGGTCCCGCCATCAATCTGCTCTTCAGCGGTTCGCTGCGCCTGGGCCATCCGACACTCGGTTCCTGGATCGTCTACGGCCTGGGAAGCGAGAGTGAGAACTTCCCCGGCTTCGTCGCCATGTCCGAAGGGAACGTGACCGCAAGCGACGAGTCCCTGCACGGCTCCGGGTTCCTCCCCGCCGTGTACCAGGCCACCCGGGCCCGGCACGAGGGGACCGCGTTCGAGAACCTGGATCCGCCGGCAGACATCACCCGGAGCGCCCAGTCCCGGATGCTGGAGCAGCTCCAGTCGTGGAACCGACGGCACTTCGAAGCGCGGCGGGACGACAGCCGCCTGGCCGCCCGCATCGCCAACTACGAGCTGGCCTTCCGCATGCAGGCGGCGGCGCCGGAACTGACCGACCTGGCCGGTGAGCCCCAATCGGTCCGGAGAATGTACGGCCTGGACCGGGAACGGACCGCCAAGTTCGGGCGGGTCTGCCTGCTGGCGCGGCGCATGGTGGAGCGGGGCGTTCGATTCGTCCAGCTCTACAAGGGGAACTGGGACGGGCACGCCCAATGCGACGAGAACCACGTCGGCAACGCCGGCGCCATCGACCAGCCCATCGCGGGTCTGTTGACGGACCTCAAGCTGCGGGGACTGCTGGAGAGCACCCTGGTGGTCTGGATCGGAGAGTTCGGGCGGACTCCGGTGGTCCAGGGCGACGGCGGCCGGGACCACAATCCCCACGGCTTCAGTTGCTGGATGGCGGGAGGGGGCATCCGGGGCGGCAAGGTCATCGGCGCCACCGACGAGCTCGGTTGCCGGGCCATCGAGGACCGGGTCCATGTGCATGATCTGCACGCCACCATGCTGTCGCTGCTGGGACTGGACCATACCAAGCTGACCTATCTCACCCAGGGCCGCGACATGCGGCTGACCGACGTCGGCGGGTACAACGACCTGTCCGAGCGGCTCACCCGGGCCTGACGGCCAGGATTCGACGTGCCGAAGAGGAGAAACGGCTCCATCGCGACGCGGGCGGGGATTCCGGTACTGTTGCTGTTGGCGTCGCTGCTCACCTCGATCCTGCCCGGCCGGGAGGCGGTTTCCTACGTCACCCAGCTTCACCTCCCCGGAGATCTCTACACGGCGAAAGGGAAAGTGCTCGAAAAAGGGAATTACGACCTGCGACTGCGGATTGAGAACGGGCTGTATTCGCTGGCGTTCCACCAGGGGGACCGGCAGGTTGCTACCGTCACCGGGCGTCCCCACGAAAGGAAGGGTGCTGAGAACTGGGTCGTCCCGGTGCTGGGAACTCTTTTTCTACGCTCTACGGCGGTTCCCATCGGGACCGATGAGGAACGCCACTACAGCGAGACGGGACAGGCCCAGTACGAGTACGAGCGGCGCGATTGGACGGCGACGTTGAGGGTATACAGATCGGTCCGACCCGGTGACAAGGGGGTTCGCTTTGTATTCCAAAGGATTGGTGACGACGGCGTCCAGACCCGCAAGGTGTTCGTCCTTTTCTTGGAAAAGCCCCAAAATCAGGATCGCTTGTAGCAGCTTCAAGCAGATCTCATCCGTAGCAGAACAACTGCGGATACGCTGTCTTCACCGATTCCCCAATCACGCTATTTGCTTCCGCACACCGTCGGGAAGAATTACTCGCGTTCGACGCCGAATCCCTTTTGGAATCTGTTAAGTTCTGTTGGTTGGAGATTTCTGTTATGCGCGAAATTCGGGCTACCGAGGCCCAAGCAAAGTTGGACGAGTTGCTTGGGACCGTCACAGCGGGTGAAAGTATCGCGATTACTCGCCGAGGCCGGATCGTGGCATATCTCATTCCACGACTCGACTTTGAACTCAGCCGGCGGAGGTCGGCCGTGGCCCGTTTCCGAGAGCGCCGTCGCGGGTGGAGAAAGATCGGGATGTCAACCGATGAGATCCTCAAGGCGCGGCACGAGGGTCATCGTTTTTGAACACATTGAGCATCGAACCGCCGGCTGCGTCGCATTTTCCCTCGACCCCCCACTAGTCCGATACCCCGGGATCCCGATTCTGTCCGTGTTCCTCCAGGTTGGACCGGCCATCGCCGTCGGGGTCCATCCGCGCATCGTTCAGCAGTGGGTCCAGATCGTGCTCCAGCTCCCAGGCGGTGGGCAGGCCATCCCGGTCCAGGTCGCCGTGGGCCTCGATGCGTCGGGTGATCTTCCGGCTCATCTCGGCGACGGCGCCGATGGCCCGTGCCCGGTCTCCCCGCTTCAGCACCAGCCGGAGGTGAATCACCGAAGAGACGAGATGGTCCCGATATCGCACCAGCTCCCCGTCGACTTCCATTCTCAGGACTTCCATCAGGATTCCGAAACGGCGGACGATTTCCTCGGAGATCTTCTGAAGGTCCGGCTCCGGTGAGGAGCGGATCTTCGGGAGCGCTTCTCTCAAGTGGCGGTTGAAAACGACGAGTGCCGCCAGAACCGGCACCGCGCGCTCGCCGACGGCGAAAGCGCCCCAGGGATGGAGGATGAAAGCGATCCGGTCCCGAACCAGGGGGTCCCCCGTACGTTCCCATTCCTCCAGCAGCAGCCGGACCACCCGGTCCGGTCCCCGGGCGACAAGTTGCTGCCGGGCCTCCTCGCGGGTCCGCCACTGCTCATGGGAAAGCAGCGCAACCAGTTCCTCGTCGGAGCGTCCCTCCAGGTGCAATTCTCCGCACGACCACGCGGCGAAGAGGAACAGCAGGAGGAACGGGAGCAGGAGAACGCGAGTCACGGCGCCTGGCCAAACGGCCCCGTCTTCGGAGGACCGACCTTGTTGAAGCCGTCCAGTCCCGCCACCTTGTAGCACTCTGCAAAAGTCGGATAGTTGAACACCGTTTCGACGAAATAATCGATGGTCCCGCCCAGGGCGAACACGGCCTGGCCGATGTGAATCAGTTCCGAGGCGCCGGTTCCGATGATGTGGACCCCCAGGATTTTTCGTGTCTCCCGGTGAAAGAGAATCTTGAGCAGGCCCGAATCGTCTCCCAAGATGACGCCCCGCGCGATCTCCCGATAGCGGGCGGTGCCCACTTCGTAGGGAATATTGTTCCGGGTCAGGTCTTCCTCGGTGTTTCCGACCATGGACATCTCGGGAACGGAATAGATGCCGAAGGGAAACAGCTCCGGGATCGATTCACAGGGCACGTCGAACGCGTGGCAGGCGGCCATGCGCCCCTGCTCCATGGATGTGGAGGCCAGGGCGGGAAAGCCGATGACGTCACCCGCGGCGTAGATGTGGCGCTGCCGGGTCTGGAACGTGACGCCGACCGGAATGCGTCCCCGGTCGTCGCTCTCCAGGCCGGCGGCCTTCAGATTCAGGGATGCCGTGGCTCCGACCCGTCCGATGGAATAGAACAGGACCTCGGACTGGACCCGCTTTCCGGATTTGAGCCGGGCCTCGGCGCCACCGTTCAACAGATGGATCGAATCCAGCGCCTCGCCCAGCCGGAAGATGCAGTTCCGGTTGCGCATCTGATACAGCAGGGAATCGATAATTTCCGAGTCGACGAACTCAAGGGGCCGCCGTCGCCTGTCGATGATGGTGACTTCGGTGTCGAGCGCCCCGAACATGGAAGCATACTCCAGGCCGATCACACCCGCCCCCACCACCGTCATGGTCCGCGGGAGCGACTTCAGGCTCAGGATCTCGTCGGCCGTGATCACGGTAGCTCCGTCCACCGCAACGTCCGGGGGAGGGGCCGGCTCGGTGCCGGTGGCGATGACGAAATATTTCGAACGGACCCGCGTCACTTCCCGTTGCCCGCGAACTTCCACCTCGTACGGGCTCTTGAATGACGCCGTGCCCGGCAGGAGCGTCACACCGTTGCGGCGCATCTGTTGCCGGATCACGTGAATCTGCTGTTGGACGACGTGCTGGCAACGGAAGAGGAGATCCTGCATGTCCAGGTCTTCCTTGAGCCTGTACGAATCTCCGTAAATGGCCCGCTGCCGGTAACCCGTCAGATAGAGGAGGGCCTCGCGGAAGGTTTTGGAGGGGATGGTTCCCGTGTTCACGCAAACCCCGCCCACCACCTCGCGCCGGTCGCAGATCCCGACTCTCTTGCCCAACTTGGCCGCCTGGACGGCGGCCCTTTGTCCTGCGGGCCCGGTGCCGATGACGAACAGGTCCAGATCGATCAATGTGACTCCATTCTGCCCGTGGACGGGGTAAGACTCAATGGCCGGTCAGTCCGGCCGAGGGAATACGCTCGTCCGGCGCCGATTGCCCGTGGCCGGGCCCGCCCTTGCCGGTTCGGAGGAATGCCTCCCAAGACTCTTGAAAGGCAAGACTTCCATCCGCACCCGCTAATAACGTACTGCGATTCTTTTCAGCGATCAAAAATAGGCTTTGAATCCCAGCTGAATCTGGCGGCCCGGGAGTGCGCGGCCGATGCTTCCGAAGCCGGCGGTGCCGAACTCGGTGGCCGGGTCGCTGCGGCCGACGGCGAAATTGGCCCGGTTGGCGGCGTTGAAGGCTTCGACCCGCAGCTCGAAACGGCGCTCGCCTTCGAATCTGAACGTACGCCTCAACGAGACATCCAGATTCATGAGGCCCGGGGCTTCCACCGTTGACCTTCCCGCGTTTCCGTATTGGAAGGCCGGGGGCTGGCGGAAGGCGTCGATGTCGAACCACCGGGTCGGTACTCGCCGGCTCTCGGGAAGATTGGCGTCCCGGACCCGGTCGGGCCATTGGGAGGCCACCGAACCCACGTCCAATGGATCTCCCGGAAGATGGACTGTGATCCAGGGACCGTCCTGAGCGCTGGAGATCACCCGGAGCGACCAGTTTCGGACCAGTCCGGCGACCCACCGGTTCCCGGATACCGCTCCGCCGGACCCGAAGGGAAGGTCGTAGCCCAGGCTCAGCAGGAGCCTGCGCGGGACGTGGAAGTCGGCCAGCCCGCGAGTGGCCTCCAGGGGCACGTTCCGGGAGCGAAAGAAGGGGTAATGATGAGATCCAAGGTCGCTGGCGCCGATCTCCATCAGCCGCGACCAACTGAATGAGGCCAGCAGGGAGAGGCCGTGGTGGCCTGGAGCTTTCTCCACCTGCACCTGCAGACCGTGATACCAGGCGCCGCCGTCGGCCTGAGGCATCTGGACCGTCTGCAAGTGGGGATAGGGACGGCGCTGTTGCCGGTCGCCCGGACCCGGGTCGGCGTCGTTGATGGAGACGGTCTCAATCCGGTGGACGGTGTGGGAGCCGTGGTATCCAGCATTGATGAGGAGCTCCCGGAAGAGGCGATGCTGGAGGCTGAGTCCCCACGACTGGGTTGTGGCCAGGGGCAGGGGAGACTCGACGCCGTAGTGGTCCGGGACGGCCGCGTCCCTGCCGCTTTGGGGAAAGGGATCGGACAACGACAGGGTCGGCGTCGCCAGATCGGACTTGAAGATCAGTCTTTCGGCGCCCGGTCTCGGGTTTCTTCCCAGTCTCGCAATCATGCCCACGTCGGGCTCGTTGGAGTAGAGTCCGGCTCCGGTGTGAAGAACCGTGCGGCTGCCGAGCCTCAGCGCCAATCCCAGCCGGGGCTGGAATCCCGCCAAGCGGCCCCATTCGATGAGAGGCACCCGTGGCTGGAAGCGGCCCGTCTCACCGGGCGCCAGGTCCAGGTCCTGCAGCGGCGGGTGGAGCTGCCCCGAGCCGGCGTCGAAGTTGGACATGAAGCCCCGCAGATCGACCCACGGCAGCCGGAGCTCGTAACGGAGCCCCAGGTTCAGGTCCAATCCCGGAGTGACCCTCCACTCGTCGGAAATGTAGGCATACACGCTGTTCTGGTGGTAACGCCCCCGATTGAATTCCGCGCCGAGTTGGCTCCGGGCCAGATGTCCCAGCAGGAAGTCGCCCCAGGCGTTTCCCGTGTACCGGTTGTAGAAATCGAACTCGGACCGCCGGTGTTGGCCGTACTGGTTGAAATGCTGGCGGTACTCGAGCCCCAGCTTCAAGGTGTGGTCGCCCCGCGGCAGCACCAGGTCATCCTTGACCTGCCAGTTGCCCAGGGCCGTCCGGCCGGCGAGGGTGAGATCTCCGATGCCGACGAATCCCGTGAGCTGCGTCCTGGGAATTCCGTCACGATCCACCTCGGCCTGGAACAACCGTCCAAAGCCGAGGCTCCCGGCGAGGCCGGGGAGGGGATGGGCGGGAGACGCCTCGTAAGGACGCCGATACAGGTGAATGCTCGCCACGTTCACGTCCCTGGAACCCAGGTTCCGCCGGTAGGAGATGGACTGTCCGTAGGTGGCCAGGGGACTGCGGGAGGAGAAGATGCTGACGGCCCGAGCCGAAAAAGTGGGCCGCGAGTCCCAGACGAAGCGGCCGCTCCAGCGGCTGACGCCCGAGGTCTTCAGGTCCACGCGGGCGATGATCTGGGGGTTGTCAGTTGGGGAAACGGAGTCGGGGCTGGTGAAGTTCAACGGACCCACGCTGTTGGGCTCCGGCCAGATGGGCAGAAGCTTCAGCGCCACCGGGTCGAACCGGTCCTCGGGGATGCGATTGTCGGGAAATGCCGCGCCCGTCGAGGGGTCCGTAATCGGAGCCGAAAAGATCCCCTTCCTCTCGTCCAACGTGGGGACGACACCGGTAAGGGGTTTGGTCTCGCGGATCGACCGGTGCTGGTGGGAGACGAAGAACCAGGCCCGGTCCGTGCCCTTGAACATCCCCGGAAGCAGGATGGGGCCGCCCAAGGTGGCGCCCACCTGGTTCCGCTTGAACTCCTTTTTTTCCTGCTCGAAGAAGTTCCGGGCGTCCAGGTTGTCGTTTCGGTGAAACCAGAAGAGGCTGCCGTGGTAGGCGTTGGTCCCGCTCTTGGTCACCGCCACGATCTGCGCCCCGGGGCGAATCCCGTACTCGGCCGAGTACAGTCCGCTCTTGATGTCGAACTCCTGGAGCGCGTCGGTGCTGGCCTGGAGAGAGGCTCCGCCGTCGCCATGGGTAAAGAGGGTCCCGTCGATGTAGAGCAGGTTGTCCCTCCGCCGCATCCCCATGACTTTCACGCCCCGGCGCCGGCCGCTGCTGGTGCGGGCGGCGCCCGGAGCCATGTCCACCAACTGGCCGATGTCGCGGGAGGCCACCGGGAGCGATTCCAGCTTTTCCCGGTCGATGACCAGGCCCCGGTCGTCCCGGTCCGATCCGCTGGGGACCCACCCGCTCTCCTGAACCCGAACTTCGTTCTGGTCGCCCGGAATCAGGACGAAGTCCTCCCGGAGGGCCTGCCCCACCAGGAGTCGGACTCCGATCCGAAGCTGGCCGACGCAGCCGGGAGCCGCCACCTGGATCTCGTAGGTTCCCGCGGCCAGGCTGTCCCGGCGGTAGTTGCCGCCGGGTCCGGTCAACATTGAGTAGGACTCGTTGGTGGCCGGACGGCGAATCGAGATCTCCACGTTCCCGGCAGGGGCGCCGTCCTCCGTCCGGACCGTTCCCAGAAGTGTGGCGCTCTCCGCCTGTCCCCGGGCCCAATAGCTCGTGAGGAGCAGGACGAGGCATCCGCCGAGGAGTATCGGAACGCAGCGGCTCTTCAAATGGGTTTGGATTTATGGGAGACAAATGGAGCGGGAAACGGGATTCGAACCCGCGACTTCAACCTTGGCAAGGTTGCACTCTACCACTGAGTTATTCCCGCGCCAAACGTGCTCGAATCTTAGGAATTCGGCCTGAGGTTG
Organism: Acidobacteriota bacterium; assembly: GCA_965116695.1. Classification (GTDB taxonomy): domain Bacteria; phylum Acidobacteriota; class UBA6911; order RPQK01; family JAJDTT01; genus JAJDTT01. Next base: position 1,952,669 of record OZ220706.1, on the reverse strand, counting down.
TCAAGGCTCAGGTGGGCCGGAGCTTGAGTCCAGGCCGGGTACGGAACTATGCTCTGACTGAGAGGAACAGGACCGGAAAGGAGACCTCATGGCGATCTGGCGGAGCGACCGCAACACGGCCCGGAAAGAGAATGAACCTTCGGAAACACCTGCTGCTGCCACCGAGGAGGAGTGGAGAAAGACCCTGACGGCGGAGCAGTTTTACGTCTGCAGGATGAAGGGGACCGAGCCCCCCTTCTCCGGCAAGTACAATGCCAACAAGGCGGACGGCTCCTACCTTTGCGTCGCCTGCGGCCGCGAACTCTTCAGCTCGGAGACGAAGTTCGATTCCGGAACAGGTTGGCCCAGTTTCTGGGCTCCGGTCGAGAAAGAGCGGGTCGCCATGGAAACGGACGACAGCTACGGGATGAGGCGAGTCGAGGTGCTGTGCCGCGGTTGCGGGTCTCACCTGGGACACGTCTTCGACGACGGGCCCCGTCCCACCGGCCTGCGCTTCTGCATCAATTCGGCGGCCTTGGATTTCAAGGAAAAACCAGGCAAATAGCGGGTCTGCCATCTCCTGCGCCCGCGGTTCCGGACCGTCCCGTGTTTTTTGAGCCCCAGGCGTTATGTTCGTGGGATGCTTCGCACGACTCCGGAAGGTGGATGGGTGCGTGAGGGACGCGTGCCCCCGATCCTCGCCTGGCTCTGGAATCGGCGCTTCAATCCCTCTCGCGGCGACCTGGGCCGCTGGGGCGAGTGGGTCGCCCTGCGTCATCTGCTGGCCATGGGGTGGGATGTCGTGGCCCGGAATTGGAGAGGCCGGCGCGGCGAGGTGGACCTGATCGCCTGGCACGAATCGTGGCTCGTCTTCGCCGAGGTGAAGACGAGCCTTCTCCCTTCTCCGTTTCTGCCGGAAGAGCGTGTGGACCCGGAAAAACAGCGCCGGCTGGAGCGCCTCGCCTACGAGTTCATCTGGCGCCACGAATTGGGGGAGGCGCCGGTGCGATTGGACGTCATCGCCGTCGAAACCCGGGACCGAATTCGCTTCCGGCTCCGGCACTACGTGCTATAGAGAGGCCGGGGACGGTCAGAATTCCCGGGCGGCCTTCCGGAAGATCTCCAGACCCTCCGCCACGTCCTCCTCCGGCATGTTCAGCGCGGGGCGGAAGCGGATGGAACGCTCGCCCGAGGGCAGAATGAGCAGGGAGCGCCGGAGGAGGCTCCGCAGGAACCGGTCCCGCGTGGGGTTGTCAGGCAGGTCGATGGCGCAGAAGGGTCCGACGCCCCTGGCGTTGGAGAAGAAGAACGGCGCGTCCTCGGCCAGCTCCCGCAGACCCTCCAACAGCACCCGGCCCATCTTGCGGGCGTGCTCCAGGATCCCCTCTCGCTCGTAGATTTCCAGGTAGATCCGGCACCGGACCATGTCGATGAGGCTCCCTCCCCAGGTCGAATTGATCCGTCCCGGCACCCGGAAGACGTTCTGGGGCACGTCGTCGACGCGGCCGCTGGCCATGATCCCGCAGACCTGGGTCTTCTTGCCGAAGGCCAGCAGGTCCGGTTCCGCGTAGTGCTCCATGGCCCACATCTTTCCGGTTCCGCCCAGTCCGGTTTGGACCTCGTCATAGATGAACAGGAGGTCAAACTCGTCGCAGACGGACCGCAGAGTCCGGTGGAACTCCCGCCGGAAATGGTTGTCTCCACCCTCCCCCTGGATCGGCTCCAGGATCAGGCACGCGACCCGGGCGGCGTCCCGCTCCAGAACCCGCCGGATCTGCCGCAGGGCCCGCTCCTCGGATTCCAGCGTTGACGTGAGGTTCTCTTCCGTCAGTGGGAAACGGCACTTGGGATTCTCGATCCGGGGCCAGTCGAACTTGGGGAAGTAGCGGGTCTTGTTCCGGTCGAAGGTGTTGGTGAGGGAGAGGGTGTAGCCGAGCCGTCCGTGGAAGGCCTCCCTGAAGTGGATCACCTTCAGGTTCTTCTCTTCCGGACGGCCTTGGGCCCGATTCTTCCGGGCCTTCCAGTCGAAAGCCACCTTGAGGGCGTTCTCCACCGCCGGGGCTCCGCCTCCCACGAAGAAGAGGTATTTCATGGAATCGGGCAACGCCAGGCGGGAGAAGGTGTCCACGAAGGCGCCCATCTCCGGGGTGTACAGGTCCGAGTTGGAGGGCTTGTGGAGCGCCGCCTCTCCCATTTCCTCCACCACTTCCGGACGCGTCATGCGCGGGTGGTTGTAGCCGATGGGCAAGGTGGCGTAGAAGGCCATGAAGTCCAGGTAGAGTCGGCCGGTCCCGTACTCGCAGAGGCGGGACCCGCGGCTCCGGGACAGATCGGCGACGATCTCCACTCCGGAGGCGGGCAGATAGCGGGAAAGGATTCCGGCCGTCTCGCGCGCGTCGAGGTTCAGGTCGCCCGTTTCCACCTGGTTCCCTCTCGAGTGTCCTCCAGCACAATCCCTTTCTCGGACAGGAGGCCGCGGATCTGGTCGGCGCGGGCGTAATCCCGGGTCTGGCGGGCCTTTGTCCTTTCCCGGATGAGCCGGGCGATCTCGTCGTCCTCCAATTCGAGGGCTTCCAGTTGGAAGGTCTCGAAGATCCCGTTCACCTTGGAGAAGAAGCCCAGGACGGCGTCCCGGTCGGGGCCGCCGACCTGGTTTTTCTCCAGGAGCAGGTTGCCCTTCCGGACCAGCTCGAAGATGGCGGCCAGGGCAGCCGACGTATTCAGGTCGTCGTCCAGACTCGACTCGAAATTCCGCTCGGCCTGCAGGGCCGCCTCCGTCAGCTCCCGGTTTTCCTCCCCGCCGTCCGGCACCTCGCGGAGGCGCTGGATGAAATCGTTGACCCGCTGCAGGGCCGACTGGGCCTGGGTCATTCCCTGGAAGCTGAAGTTGAGCTGCTTCCGGTAGTGGACGCTCAGCAACAGGTAGCGGACCGCCAGCGGATCCCACCCCTGGTCCAGCAGGTCTCGAAGCGTATAGAAGTTGCCCCGGGACTTGGACATCTTCTCTCCCTCCACTACCAGATGGGCGCTGTGGACCCAGTGCCGGACGAAGGGTTCGCCGGTGGCGCCCTCGCTCTGGGCGATCTCGTTCTCGTGGTGCGGAAAGACCAGGTCCACTCCTCCGGCGTGCAGGTCGAAGGACTCTCCCAGGTATTCCATGCTCATGGCCGAGCATTCGATGTGCCAGCCGGGGCGGCCCGGCCCCAGGGCCGTGTCCCAATAGGCCTCTCCCGGCTTTCTCGCCTTCCATAGGACGAAGTCGCGGGGGTTGTCCTTGCTGTAGTCGTCGGCGTCGGTGGCGTCTCCCCGCTCCGCTTCATGCAGGTCGAGACGGGAGAGCCTTCCGTAGGCGGGAAGCCCGTCGATGCGGTAGTAGGTCGACCCGTCCTGCTCGTAGGTCAGGCCCTTCCGGCGCAGACGCAGGATCAGGTCCACCATCTGGGTTATGTGCCGGGTTGCCCGGGGCATGATCTCCGGCCGCTGGAGGCGCAACGCTTCCATATCCTCCAGGAAGGCCTGCGTGTAGCGGCTGGTGTACTCCTGGATGGGTTCGCCCCGGGCCCCCGCGCCGTTGATGATCTTGTCGTCCACGTCCGTAATGTTCATGACGTGGGTGAGGCCGAAGCCCTTGTAGAGCAGGTAACGGCGGAGCAGGTCCTGGAAGGTGAAGGTCCTGAAGTTCCCGATATGAACGAAGTCGTAGACCGTGGGGCCGCAGGCGTAGAATCGAAGGGTGCGGCCTTCGATGGGGACGACCTCCTCAAGGGTGCGGGTCAGCGTGTTGTAGAGCCGTAGCGCCATGGGAAAATTGCAGCGAGATATTATTCGAACACCGTGAGCGAGGCAACGACGCTCAGAGTTCGCCCTCCGGTGCCGGAGAGACGGGTGGTTCCCCGAGCAAAGACTCCCCGGGCAGCCGAACCAGGCGGAGATTTCCCTCCTCAAGCAGCGACTGGCTTCCCTCCAGGGCCGCCAGGTCCCTCCATCCCGACTCCTTGGTGAGCAGATAGTAGTCGGCCTGCGGGTGTTGGGACGAGTATTGGCGCAGGTGCGCCAGACTCGGGACCTCCTCCCGCGTCGCCTGGTAGCCGGTGTAGTAGAGCGCCGTGTGATGGAAATAGCGGTAGAGGACCAGGGGGCGGTCCTCGCTGATCAGGGGCTGGGACGCCCGGGCCAGACTCCGCGCCGAATGGTAGTGCTCCACCACCGGTCCCAGCAACGAGAAGGCGGCCGCCGCCGCCAGCACTATTCCGCCGACCAGCGAGAGAAAGGCCCGCTCCGGCCGTCCGGAGCGTGACTCGCGGGTTCCCCAGAGGACGGCCGCCGCCAATGGCAGCGCCACCCAGATGCCCGCGGCGGAGTCGTAGAAGGTCCGGCTCATATAAACGATGGCTGCCGCCATCAGGAGCGCCAGCCCTTGGAGGACCAGCCACTGGATCCGGAGTGATCTTGCCGGCGCCGTCTCACCGGCCGGGTCCCGGTCCCACTCCCGGGCCACCAGCAGCGCCAGTGCCGGAACGACCGGCAGGATGTAGCCGGGCAACTTGCTCTCGCTGAGGGAGAAAAAGACCAGCGGCAGCGCGGCCCAGATCCAGAGGAAGACTTGGGAGTGATCCGGGCCGGGGCCGCCGCGCGAGCGCCAAAGGCGGGCGAAAGAGCCGGCGAGAAAGGGTGCCCAGGGGAAAAATCCCACCGCAAGGACCGCCAGGTAGTACCAGAACGGCTGTGAATGATGGTGGAGATCCGACATGATCCGCGCCAGATGGTGGTTGAGCCAGAAGGTCACGAAGAAGGAGTACCCGTTTTCGGCCCAGACGCTCCAGTACCAGGGAACGGACGTCGCCAGGAACGCCGCTGTTCCGGCCAGCAGGTGGCTCCAGCACCATTCCAGCTTCTCGACCCAGAGAAAATAGACCGTGAAGATGCCGCCGAACAGGATCAGGGCGATGGGTCCCTTGGCCAGCGCGGCCGCTCCCAGGGCGGCTCCGGAGAGCAATGCCCAGATGGGGTTGCGGCTGCCGGCGGCTCGATAACCGCAGACCAGGGACACGGTGAGACATGCGGTCAATGGCATGTCGGTGCTGCCCGCCCGGGCGAAGATGAAGAACAGGGTGGAGGTGGAGAGGATGAGAATGGACAGGACCCCGGCGCGGAAGCCTGCCAGGTGCCGGGCGAGTCCTCCGGCGGCAAGCGCGCAAAGCAGGCCCAGCAGCGCCACGGGAAGGCGCGCCGCCGCCTCGCTCACACCGAAGACGCGGAAGCTGAGAGCCTGGATCCAGAAGAGAAGCGGCGGCTTCTCGAGCCACGGAGACCCTTCCAGTCTGGGGGTGACGAAGTCGCCGCCCAGGAGCATCTCTTCGGAGATGCGCGCATAGCGGGGCTCGTCGGCCCCCATGAAGGGAAGATCGCCCAACCGGAAGAAAAGGGTCAGGTAGAAGGCCAGCAGGACGAAGGCGATGAGATGTCGTTGCTGCCCCACGGCGGCATGGTGTCGGAACGGCGGACAAAAGAAAAGGGGTCCGGCCGGACCCCTTTTCCCCATATCCGCAAATTGGTTTGCAGCGGGCTGCTAGTACATGCCGCCCATGTCGCCGTGCGGAGACGGCGGAGCCGGCTTCTCCTCCTCCGGGATCTCGGTGATGAGGGCCTCGGTGGTGAGCAGCAGGCTGGCGATGGACGATGCGTTCTGCAGCGCCGTCCGCGCCACCATGGTGGGATCGATGACGCCGGCATTGACCAGATCGACGAACTCTTCCGAGTCGGCGTTGAAGCCGAAGTTGGATTCGTCCGATTCCCGGACCCGGCCCACGATGACGGCGCCTTCGTGGCCCGCGTTCTGGGCGATCTGGCGCACCGGCTCTTCGAGGGCGCGGCGCACGATGTTGACGCCGGTCTGCTCGTCCTGGTCCGCCAGCTTCATGTTCCTCAGGCCGGCGAGCGCACGGATGAAGGCCACTCCGCCGCCGGGGACGATGCCCTCTTCCGCGGCCGCCTTGGTGGCGTGCATGGCGTCCTCGACCCGGGCCTTCTTCTCCTTGAGCTCGGTTTCGGTGGCGGCGCCCACCTTGATCACCGCGACCCCGCCGACCAGCTTGGCCAGGCGCTCCTGGAGCTTCTCCCGGTCGTAGTCGGACGTGGTCTCTTCGATCTGGCTGCGGATCTGCTTCACGCGGCCGGCGATGTCCGGCTGGTTTCCGGCGCCTTCCACGATGGTGGTGTTGTCCTTGTCCACGGTCACCTTCTTGGCCCGGCCCAGGTCCTCGATCCGGACGTTTTCCAGCTTGATGCCCAGATCCTCGGAGATCACCTTGCCGCCGGTGAGGATGGCGATGTCCTCCAGCATGGCCTTGCGGCGGTCGCCGAAGCCGGGGGCCTTGACCGCGCAGCCGTGCAGGGTGCCGCGAAGCTTGTTGACCACCAGGGTCGCCAGTGCCTCGCCCTCCACGTCCTCGGCCACCACGATGAAGGGCTTGCCCGTCTTGGCCACCTGCTCCAGCAGGGGCAGAAGGTCCTTCATGGAGCTGATCTTCTTTTCGTGCAGCAGGACGAAGCAGTCGTCCAGGACGGACTCCATCCGGTCCGGGTCGGTCACGAAATAGGGGGACAGGTAGCCGCGGTCGAACTGCATCCCCTCGACCACCTCCAGAGAGGTCTCGATGGACTTGGCCTCTTCCACGGTGATGACGCCGTCCTTGCCCACTTTTCTCATGGCCTCGGCGATGATCTCGCCGATGGTGGCGTCGTTGTTGGCCGAGATGGAACCCACCTGGGCGATCATCTCGCCCTTGATCTCGGTGGAGAGCTTCCGGATTTCCCAGACGGCCGCGCCGACGGCCTGATCGATGCCGCGCTTGATGGCCATGGGATTGGCGCCCGCGGCCACCGTTCTCACGCCTTCCCGAATGATGGCCTGGGCCAGGACGGTGGCGGTGGTGGTGCCGTCGCCGGCCACGTCGCTGGTCTTGCTGGCCACCTCGCGGAGCATGGACGCTCCGACCTTCTCCAACCCTTCCAGCTCGACTTCCTTGGCGACCGTCACACCGTCCTTGGTGATGACGGGGGAGCCGAACTTCTTCTCCAGGACCACGTTCCGGCCCTTGGGACCCAATGTGATCTTGACCGCGTTGGCCAGGATGTTGACACCCCGAATCAGGGCTCGTCGCGCCTCCTCGCCGTGAGTGACTTCTTTTGCTGCCATGTTCCTTGTCTCCTTCTTTTCCTAAGAATTGATAGGGATCGTTGCTGTTTGCGGCGAATCAGACCGGTTCAGGCAACCTAGCCCTCCAGGATGCCCAGGACTTCGTCCTCGCGCATGATCAGGTATTCCTCGTCGTCCAGGGTGACCTCGGTTCCGGCGTACTTCCCGAAAAGGACCCGGTCGCCGACGGAGACCGACATGGGCTGACGCTGGCCGTTGTCGAGCACCTTTCCGTCACCAACCGCCACGATCTCACCCTCCTGGGGCTTCTCCTTCGCCGTATCGGGAATGACGATGCCCCCGCGGAACGCTTCTTCCGCCTCGATGCGCCTGATCAGTATCCGGTCCTGCAATGGCTTGATTGACATCCGTACCCTCCTGTTGAATCGTATATCCTTGTTTTCGGAATTCGGGCCTCAAACCACTCGAAGCCCTGAGGTTTGGGGATTTACTCTGGCACTCTCACTCTAGGAGTGCCAGATCATAGCAAAAACGCCTTTCGCTGGTCAAGAGCGCGCTCCACAATTTGTCATACTCAGGTCTGTTGTGAGAATTCTCCGGAGTGGCGATCGGCAAAGGTTCCCTTTGAACGCGTCTCGGGATGTGACTAGAATGTGTGCGCCGGGGAGGCAGAGCCTGTCCGGCCTCGACCCCTGAACGCAACTGTTGACCGGCGGCCCCCGGGGCCGCAAACCCCTGAAGGAGAGACGGCATTGGCTGAAATGAGGACCCTGGATCTCAAAGGCGTAACCAAAGTGAACCGCGGCAAGGTTCGCGAAATCTTCGGCTTGGACAGCCACCTGCTGCTGGTGGCGACCGACCGCATATCGGCATTCGACGTGGTGCTTCCCACCGTGATTCCCAACAAGGGAAAGGTCCTGAACCAGCTTTCCGCATTCTGGTTCTCGTTGTTGGGCGACCTGGTGGACAATCACATGGTGTCGATCTCGGTCCGGGAGTTTCCGCGCCAACTGCATCCCTTCCAGGAGCAACTCCGCGGCCGGTCCATGCTGGTCCGCCGGTGCGATCCGTTGCCGGTGGAGTGCGTGGTGCGGGGCTTCATGGCGGGATCGGGCTGGAAGGAGTACCAGGTCGACGGCACCATCTGCGGCATCCCCCTCCCCCCGGGCCTGGGGGAATCGGACGAGCTCCCCGAGCCCATTTTCACTCCGGCGACCAAGGCCAAGACGGGCCACGACGAGAACATCACGTTCGAGAGGTGCGTCGGCATCATCGGTGAGGAACTGGCCTGCCGGGTTCGGGATCTGAGTCTCGCCATCTACAGCCGCGCCCGGGACTACGCCCTGGAACGCGGCATCATCATATGCGACACCAAGTTCGAGTTCGGCTTGGACGGTTCCGACCTACTTCTCATCGACGAGGTGCTGACTCCCGATTCGTCGCGTTTCTGGCCGGCCGAGTCGTACCAGCCGGGAGGTTCTCAGCCTTCCTTCGACAAGCAGTATGTCCGGGACTACCTGGAGACGCTGGATTGGGACAAGACGCCGCCCGGTCCCACGCTCCCGGACGGGATCGCGTCGGCGACTTCCGATCGCTACCTTGAGGCGTATCTGCGGCTCACCGGCGAGCACCTGAAGACAAATTGAAGGTTTTTGCCGACCTTCACATCCATTCCCATCACTCCAGCGACGGGGAATGGACCGTGCCGCAAATTTTCACCGAGGCCCGGCGGGTAGGCCTCGACGTCTTCTCCATCTCCGACCACGACACCGTGGCTGCTCTGGAAGAGGCGTTCATCCTGGCCGAGGACTTTCCGGGTGAGTATCTGGCCAACGTCGAGGTCAGCGTCCGGCACCAGGGGATGGGATTCCATCTGCTGGCCCCTCTCGTGGACTGGCGCGACCGCCCGCTTCTGGACCTGCTGGCTCGCATCCGGCTGAGCCGGGTTCGGCAGAACGAGGCCCGCGTCGGCCGGCTCCGGGCTCTCGGGTTTGACATTTCCTATGAAGACGTGCGGGAAGCTCTGGGGCCGGTTGCGGGGACCGGTCCCGCCATCGCCTCGGTCGTCCTCTCCAAGGGATCGAACCGCGACCACGCCCTGGTCCGACAGATCCCGGCCGGCAGCAAACTCAGTCCGGAGATCGACTTCTACAAGTTTTTCTTTCTTCCGGGCGGCCCGGCTTTTGCCGCCAAAGAGACGGTTTCCCTCCCCCAAGCGATCGAGACGGTCCGGGCCGCGGGAGGAGTTCCGGTTCTGGCCCATCCGGGCCAGAAGAGCGGCGTGGTTGACGAGCGTTGGATCCGGAGCGCGAGGGAGATGGGGCTGGAGGGGGTCGAGGCGTTCAGCTCCTACCATACTGCGGAGACTTGCCGATACTACGAGGAGATCGCTCGGCGGCTTGATCTGGTCGTCACTTCGGGAAGCGATTTCCACGGCCGTGTCAAACCCCAGGTCGCGTTCGGAGACGTACCCCGGAGTCCCGCCCACATAGTGGATCGGCTGAAGGAACGCCGCGAGAGGGTGGCCCATGGGTGATCTCAAGATCCTGGACATCCTGGCTCTTGCCATCGTGGCCATCTCGTTCGTCACCGCCATGGTGAAGGGACTGATCCGGGAACTGATCGCCTTGGCGGCCGTGATTTCCGGACTCCTGCTCGCTGTCTACTACTTTGCCGCCGTGTCGCCGCTGTTGGAACGGATCGGGATCGGCACGCTCCTGTCGGAGCTTCTGGCCTTCATGGGCATCTTCCTGGGTTGCATCATTGCCGGGTCTCTTCTGTCATCCTTGCTGAACCGTTTCATTTCCGCTCTGAATATGAAGTGGATCGATCGTCTCCTGGGAGGAGTATTTGGTCTGCTCAGAGGATGGTTGATCGTGGCCGTGATCTTTCTGGCCCTGACCGTCTTTCCGATCAGGAACGATCTTGTGAGCGGCACGTTGACGGGCAAGTATTTTCTCGTCGTGACGCAGAAGCTCGTGGAGCTCTCGACTCCGCCGTCCTTTCGGGAGCGGTTTGAGAAGGAATACGAGCGAATCTACAGGTACTGGCTCCAGCGCGGCGCCGACAAGAAACGATGAGGCACTCTCCATACCGGTGTGTAGTGCGGAACGAGTGGGCCCGCCCGGGCAGAGAATGAACCATGGCCGGCGGCGATCAGGTCTCCATCAAGGACAGGCTGGAAGCGATCGCCGATGAACTCGTGGCCAAAGGGATCTTCTGGCACGAGGCGGCAGGACAATTCGAGAAGATCTTCATCCGGCGCGCCCTGGACGAGACCGGCGGCAGGATCGGTTCCGCGGCCCGGCTGATGGGCGTGCACCGGAACACGCTCGCGGCCAAGATACGGCGGCACTGTATCGGGAAAAAGAGCTTGCGGGCTCGCTTCGTACCGCTCGCCCCGGGCACCACCCGGGCGGCGGTGGTGCACGTCAAAAGCCTGGGTGCCGGCTTGGCCTTGATGACTGGAGCGGCGGTATTCCTGCCGCCGCTCAGGGGGGTTAGGGGGACGGAACTCCCCTGTACACTTTCGGGCAAGAAGAGTAGGCGACAGCAAAGCCGCCTGTCCCAGTGGGCGGTAACAAAACCGCCTCCTACCGGGCCAGGGTCTTGGCTTCCGTGAGGCGCACCGCCAACACCTGGGAGATTCCGGGTTCTTCCATCGTGACTCCGTAGAGTGAATCGGCCATTTCGATGGTCCGCTTGTTGTGGCTCACCAGGATGAACTGGGTGTCCTGGGACATGTCCCGGATCAGGCGGACGAATCGCTCCACGTTGGTATCGTCCAGAGCGGCGTCGACTTCGTCCAGGACGCAGAACCGGCTGGGGCGGAACCTGAACAGAGCCACCAGAAAAGCAATGGCGGTGAGCGTCTGTTCTCCGCCCGAGAGTTGAGAGAGGTACTGCACCTTCTTGCCGGGCGGTTGGGCAAAGAGGTCGATGCCGCTCTCCAACAGGTCCTCTTCGTCGATCAGTTTCATGCCGCTGGTTCCGCCGTCGAACAACTGGCGGAAGGTTTCATGAAAGTAGGTGTTGACGGAGTCGAAGGCCTTTTTGAACTTCGCCCGGCTGTGACGGTTGATTTCCTGGATCGCCTTGGTGGTATCGGCGATGGAGGTTTTCAGGTCCTCCCGCTGCCGGCTGAGGTAGCTGTGCCGCTCCTCGTTGTCCTGGTACTGCTCCAGGGCCGTCATGTTGACCGGCCCGAATTTTTCCAGCTTGGACTTGAGTTCCCGGTAACGGCCGGAGACTCCGGCGTCGTCCTCACCCGGAGTCACCTCCTCCATGATCGATTCGAGCGGTTCCTGGAGGTCTTCCCGGCATTGCCGGGCCAGATTCTCCAAGTGGGTTTCCAATCGGGCCCTCCGGACCTCCTTGTCGGAGCCCTCCTCCTGAAGCTGCTGCTGTTCCTGCCGCAGTTCCTGAAGCCGGGTCTCGAGACTTCGCCGATCGTCCCGGTACTCCTCATACTCCTGCCGGTCGTTCGCCTCGGCACTCGACAGCCGAACGGCCTCCGCCCGACGCGTCTCGAAGGTTTTCTCCAGATCCTCCAGTTCCAGGGTCAGTGCCTTCAGCCGCTCTTCCCCGTCCGCCTTCTGCGTCTCCGTCTCGCGGAGCCGTAACGCCAGAGATTCCAGGCGGCCTTCCGATCTGGAAAGCGAGTCCTCGACGGATCTGGCCTTCTCCTCGATCACCCTTTCCTCGGTGGCGGCGCGGTGCAACTGTTCCCGGGATTCGGAGAACCGGCTTCGTGCCTGTGTCACCAACTCGTTCGCTTCAACCAGCTTGGCATCGAACTGTCCGGCCAGGTCCTCCTTGCCGGCCAAGTCCCTGGACGCAGCCTGCGCGCCGTCGTGCTCACTCGATTCCTCTTTCCGGAGTTGAGTTTCCTCGAACGCCAAGACCTCCAAGGCGCGACGATGATGCTCCAGGTCTCGCCGGGCCTGTTCCTCCTCCAACTCCTGCTGAAGAACGTCCTTCTCCGTCTGATGAAGCGTTTGCTGGAACTTGCGGGCGGCCCTCGAAACCTCCCGAACAAGTCCCCGCAGTTCTTCTTCGCGCCGGGTCAGCCGGTTCACCCGGGCCTTCGCCCGCACCAGCTTCTTCTCCAGATCGGCCTTCTCCCGGCGAAAGGAGAGCAGGCCGCCTCCGGACCGGCCGGCCCGGCTCACCGAGAGCAGCCCCCCCGGTGCCAGGGCTTCGCCGTGGACGGTGAGAAAGGTTCTCGACGGATAGCGGTGAGACAGCGCAAAGGCGTTGTCCAGATCGGACACCACCACCGCATCCGCCCTCTCGGGGAGGACCCGGCGAAACGCCTTGCGGACCGGGGGTTCCAAGGTCAGGAGGTCCCCAAGGGTACCCACCACCCCCGGCTCGGCCGCAAGCTGCTTTCCGCCGTTTTGGACCGGCTCCGAAAACCCGTTGGCCGTCAAGCTCAGGAAGGTGCATCTGCCACCGTCCAGCGCCTTGAGTTCGGAGACTCCGCCCACCGCCTGCTGAAAGGAATCCACCAGTACGAATTCCAGTTCCTGCTGCAGGAACTGTTCCACCAGATTTTCGAATTCCGGGCTGATCCGGGCGAAATCGGCCAGCGTTCCCGACACCGGCACCTCACTGTTGCGGAGATGCCGGAGGGCCTTGCCCACTCCCTCGCTGTAGAGCGAGTGGCTGACTTCCAATTCCTCCAGGGATTGAAGCCGTCCCCGCCCGGCGATCCATCCTTCACGGGCCTCGGCCAGTTCATCGCGAACTTGCGCCAGCTCTCTCTCCAGGTTCCGGCGCTCCTCTTCATTGGTCTCCAACCGGTTCCGAACTGCGCCTGCCTCTTCGCGCCGGCGGGAACCGGTCAGTTGCCGCTTCTGAAGCCGGTCCCGGGCCTGCGCCATTCCCGATTCGTGGCTCGCCCGCTCCCGTTCCAGACGGGACCGTTGAGTCTTGATCGATTCCACGCGCTGGAACGCCCGGTCTCTGGCATTCCGCAACCGGGTCAGCTCGCCCGAGAGTTCCAGATGGCGGGCCCGGAGATGCTCGACTGTCTGCTCCGCTGCTTCCAGCCGAGCCTTGCATTCGTCCGCCGCCCCGGTGCGACGGGTGAGGCGGCTGCGCACCAGCGGCCATCGTTCCTTCAATGCCGCGTCTTCCGCCCGGAGGCTTCGGACTTCCGACTCGCCCACTTCCAGCGACCTGAGCAACTCGTCCCGGTTCCGGCCGTGGGTGTCCAAGAGCCGCCGCGTCGATTCGATCTGCTGACCGCAAAAGCGGATCGAATTCCGAGTCCGGTCGAGTTCCACTCGCGCGCCGGTACTTTCTTCTCTCAGTTGCGAGAGCCTGTTCTCCAGCACTTCCATTCGTTCCGAGATCTCTTGGAGAGTCCGTTCCCGATTTCGGATCTCCGTGGTCACTTCGGTCAGCGCCGGCCCCAGGCGGGCTTGTGCCGCCTCCACTTCGGCAAGGCTGACGACGATCTCATGCGCCTTGAAGCTGAAGCGCCGCTGCTGGACATCCCGGAACTCCTCCTTCAACGCCTTGTGCCGCCGGGCCTTGGCCGCCTGCCGTTTGAGGGAGCGGAGCTGGCGCTCCACTTCGCTCAGGATGTCGTCGATGCGAAGCAGGTTCTGGCGTGCCATTTCCAGCTTGAGCTCGGCATTCCGGCGGCGGGCCTTGTACCCGCCGATTCCGGCGGCCTCCTCGATGATGGCCCGACGGTCCAGAGATCCCGCGTTGAGGAAGCGCTCCACGCGGCCCTGGCGGATCAGAGCATAGGAACCGAGGCCCAGGCCCATACGCTCCAGCAGAGCCTCGACGTCTTTCAATCGGCAACGGCTTCCATTGATGAAATAGGCGCTGTCGCCGGACCGGTAGAGTCTGCGGGAGATGGAAACGGTGGGTCCGTCCGCTTCGAGGCCGTTGAAGGCAAGAGTCGTCTCCTCTTGCCGGGAAAGGGTCAGTGTGGCCTCCATCATTCCCGATGGCCGCCGCCTGGTGGTCCCGTTGAAGATGAAATCATCCATCCTCCTGCCGCGCAGGCGGTGGGCGCCGACCATTCCAAGCACCCACGAGAGTGCGTCGGTCAAATTGGACTTGCCGCAGCCGTTGGGTCCGACGACGATGGTGATCCCGTCTTCGAACCACACGCGGGTCCGGTTGGCGAATGACTTGAAACCCAGTATTTCCAGCGAATCCAGACGCGGCATCGCCCCTCTTATCCTGTGCTATGATGACCGCCGACCCTGACACGCGGGCATTCCTGGCGTCCGCCCGCATGCGGGTCTGCCTCTCGGATTCGACGTGACCATGGGGCGAGAAGGATCATTCCGAGGACGGGGCCGCGCGGCCATCCTGCAAAGCTTGCTGGCAGGGATTCTCCTGGCCGGCTCCGCCGGCGCACAATCCACTGAACTCTATCCTCTAGAGAAGGTGAGGCCCGGCCAGAAGGGCTACGGAAAGACCGTTTTCCAAGGCAACAGGGTCGAGAAGTTCGACGTCGAGATTCTGGGCGTCCTGGAGAAGTTCGAACCCAGGCGGAACCTGATTCTGGTGCGGGTTTCGGGGGGGCAGTTGGATCGGACCGGTGTGTTCGCCGGAATGAGCGGCAGCCCGGTCTACATCGAAGACAAGTTGGTCGGCGCCATCGCCTACTCCTTTCCCTTTGCCAAGGAGCCGATCGCGGGAGTGACTCCGATTCAGGAGACCGTCGATGTTTTCAAGGAAACCCACCGGCTTGGGGCGCCCCCCGCTCCCGAACGGCCCATCCTGCTGGAGTCCGCCCAACTGGAGCTGACCGACTACCTGCCCCCGTTCGCGCCCCTGGAATTCGAGGCCGAACTGCCGGGTTTGGCCCGCGTCTCGCATTCTCGCCTGACCCGCATTGCCACTCCCGTCAATGCATCCGGGTTCTCGGCGACTGCGGTGGACGACTTCCGGGAGACCTTTCGCCGCCTGGGCCTGGTGCCCGTGCAAGGGGCCGGCGGCGGCAGAACCGGTGACTTCTCCCAGGCTCCATTGGAACCGGGTTCCAGCATCAACGTCGAGTTGGCCCGGGGCGACGTCAGCCTCAGCGCCAGCGGGACCGTCACCCATATCAGTGGGAACAAGATCTACGCATTCGGCCATCCCTTCCTGAATCTGGGCTACACCGACATGCCCATGAACCAGGCGGCCGTCCTGACGATCATTCCGCAGTTGAATACCAGCCACAAGGTCGCGGCGGCCACCCGGCTGGTGGGGGCCGTCAAGCAGGACCGGGCCACCGGCATCATGGGAGTGAGCGGGAGCGAGGCTCGCCTGATCCCGGTCCACCTCAAGGTCAGGACCAGCCGGAACCAGGATCGCGAATACGCCTACGAGACCATCCGGGACAGTTTTCTGACCCCCTTCGTGCTCACCTTTTCCGTCTACAGCAGCCTGATCTCGTCGGAGAAGGGACTCGGCGGCCAGACGCTGCGGATCAAGAGCACCGTCAGCATCGCCGAGCATCCCGACGTGGTGTTCGAGAACAACATCGCGCGTTCTTCGAACAATCCCGTCGCCGCGGCGGTGGCGGCGGCGGCGCCGGCTCATCTGGTGCTCAACAGCGGATTTGAGCAACTGCAAGTGGAGCGCGTCGGCATCGAGATCGAGGCGGTGGAGCAGATTTGGGAGGCGACTCTGGAGAAGGTCTGGCAGGATAAACTGGAGGCCCGGCCCGGGGAGGAAGTGAACCTGACGGTCTTTCTCAGAAAGTTCAATGGAGAGACCATCGTCGAGAAATTTCCCGTCAAGATTCCCGACGACATGGTTCCCGGTCCCCTCAAGATCATGATCGGCGACGGCCTGTCTCTGGCCAAGTCGGACGCCGAGTCGAACCAGGGCCGATTCATACCCGAGAACGTGCGCCAACTGGTGCGAGCCATCAACAACCTGAAGAAGAACGACCGGCTTTATGTCCGGCTGTTCCGGGACCGCCCCAGCACCGTCGTGGATGGGGAAAGACTCTCCGATCTGCCCCCCTCCTTCCTGGCTCTCTATACCTCTCGGAAGACTTCGGGAGACGTGCGGGCCGTGGCCCGGGCCGTCTACGTGGAGCATGAGCTGCAGGCGACCGAATACGTCCTCCAAGGCCAGCGAGTCATCCAGGTGGAGGTCAAGAGTTAGGACCGGCCCGCATTGCTCGTGAGTCCCACATGAAATTCCGTCTGTTCAAACGGTTTTTGCCGCTCCTGTGCCTCCTCTTATGGGGCGAGTCCCTATGGTCCGTTCAGCCGCGCAAATGGGTGTCGGCAACGCGCGACGAATTCCTGAAGGGGAAGCTGCGGGGCGTCTCCGTCACCAGCGACGCCCGGCTCATCATCGCCCCCGCCCTGGAGACTTTGCTGAATACCGAAGAGCCGTTCGTCTACTCCGCCGTCGTCGACGGGCTGGGCAACGTCTATCTCGGCACCGGCAACGACGGCAAGGTCTTTCGAATCGCCGCCGACGGGGAATCGAAGGAGTGGGCCAAGTTGGACGAGCCGGGGGTCTACGCCATGGCCGTGGATTCGTCCGGGCGTGTCTACGCCGGCACCGCTCCCGACGGCAAGGTCTACCGGCTGGACTTGACGGGAAAGGCCGAGGTCTTCTTCGACCCCGGCGAGAAGTACATCTGGTCGCTGGCCATTGACCGCCGGGACACCGTCTACGTGGGGACCGGTTCCAGGGGCATCGTCTACAAGGTCGGCTCCGGCGGGGAAGGACGGAAGTTCTACGACAGTCCGACCACCCACATCGTGAGCCTGGCCTGGGACCTGGACAGGAATATCCTGGCCGGGACCTCTGCGCGGGCCTTGATCCTTCGCCTTTCCTCGGAAGGCGAGGCCACCGTGGTCCACGACTCGCCGCTGGAGGAGGTCAGGTCGATCGCGGTCGACCGGTACGGAAACATATTCGCGGCAGCCTTGTCAGGGGGCGTCCGGGCGGCCTCCCTGAAGCCGGAAAGCACGGCCAAGACCACCGCCAAGACCGGGACCAGGCCGGCGCCATCCGCGAATTCAGGCCGCACCGTACGGGTATCGGGGACCACTTCGGGAAAGAGGCAGGAGGTCTACCGGATCGGCCGCAGCGGCGGCGTAGAAATCCTTTACAGCTCCGACCGCGCCCTGGCGTTCGATCTTCTGATCCGCAACGACGGCAATCTGCTGGTGGCCACCGGCGACAAGGGCCGAATATTCTCCGTCAGCCCCAAGAGGTTCGTGACCCTCCTGGTGGAGTCGGGAGAGGAACAGGTGACGCGCCTGCTGGAACGCCGCGGGAGGCTCTTCGCCGCCACCAGCAATCTGGGCAAAGGCTTCGAGTTGAAGACCAAGCCCTCCGAGAAGGGCGTCTACGAGTCCAGAGTCTTCGACGCCGGGATGGTCGCCTCCTGGGGCAACATCCAGTGGGAGGTGATCGACGGTGTCGAGCCGGCAGTGAAAGCGTCTGTCCGGACCGGCAATACCGACACCCCCGACGATACCTGGGGCAAATGGAGTCCGCTCTATTCCGACTCCAGCGGCACCCGCATCGAGAGTCCTCCCACCCGTTATCTTCAATGGAAGCTGGAGTTTCCCGCCGAAGGCAGGTCCGAGGCCGTGGTTTCCCAGACCAACGCCGTGGATATGGTGAGCGTCAGCTATCTCCAGCACAACATGGCGCCCTTGCTCTCCTCGATTACGGTTCATCCTCCGGGCGCCGCCTTCGTCCGCTACGCTTCCACGGATCCGGCGGGAGGGGTTTCACCGGGGGGACCCGGCGGTGCTCACCGGCGTTCCTTGCCGCCGGAGATTCGGCGTCTGGGGTCCCCGGCGGTCAAGACTCCGCCGCGCAGGGTGTACCTGCCCGGCGCTCAGAGCCTCTCCTGGAGCGCTCAGGATCCCAACGGCGACGATCTGGTGTACAGCATCCACTACCGGACGGCCGGCGACCGGAAATGGACTCTTCTGAAAAAGGATCTCACCGAAACCTACCGGACCCTGGACGGAAAGAGCTTGCCGGACGGCACTTACGTGGTGCGGGTCACCGTCTCCGACTCCCCTTCAAATCCGGCGGACCAGGCCCTGGAGAGCGAGTTGATGAGCAAGCCGTTCGTCGTGGCCAACTCCGCTCCGGCAATAAAATGGGGAACGCCCCGGATCGAGGGGTCCGAGGCCCGGATCCAGGTTGAGGTGCGGACCGTGGCCAGCGCCATCCACCAGCTGGAATACGCCGTGGACGGAGGAAACTGGCGCCTCCTGTTTCCGGAGGACGGCATCGCCGACGCGACTGTGGAGAGCTACCGGCTGAAACTCGAAGGTCTGGAACGAGGCGAACACCTGGTCACGGTTCGTGTCGTGGACTCGGTCGGGAACCTGGGGAGCGGCCGGCTGACGCTTGCGATTCCATGATCTTCATCCCTGAAAATCTCTGCTGAAAGGCCCGCGTGGCCCGGACCCGGAGTTGCGTCCTCTCTCCGTCGATCTGCGGCCGGTCCAGAAAGCAGGCCGCCAGATCCCGCGCTTCCGCCCAGGCCAGACCCGGCTCCGGACCCATGACGTAGAGGGTGGTGGACAGAATGTCCGCAACCAGGGCGCGGCGGTGCCAGACCGCCACCGAGCCCTGAAAAGTTGCGCCGGTCCCGGTTCTGGGATCCAGAATATGCGCCACGCGCCGATCTCCCGCACGGGTGTCCCGTTCCGACCCGCCGCTCGTGGCCAGGCTTCCCCCGATGACTCGCACCGAAAGTGCCGCCTCCCGGCGACGGTGGGGATCGGCCAACTCCACCTGCCAGCCCGGCTCGCCGGGAGGGGTGCCCCAAGTCATGATCTGGCCTCCCAGGTCGATCAGCCAGGGTGGGTCTCCCCGGCTCGCTGCCAAGCGCCGGACCCGGTCCAGAGCCTCACCCTTGCCGAACGCTCCCGGGTCGACCAGGACCTCGGCCCGGCGCACGATGCTGCAATCGTCCCGGCGGAATTCCAGGTGCCGCATCCCCGAGGATCGCCGGGCCCGCTCCAGCCTCTCCCGAAAACCGCTCCGGTCCGTCGACAGGTTCCGGTAGGCATTGGCCAGGGCGCCGACGGCGGGATCGAAGGCGGAATCGGTCCATTGATTCCATTGGACCAACTCGCCGTAGAGGCGGCAGAGCGACGGTGTCACCTGGTAGGGAACGCCGATGGGATGACGGTTCAAGCGGCTGAGTTCGCTCTCGCTCTCCCAGGTGCTGAGTTGCCGGTTCGCCTCCTCCAGCAGGCGGAGATAGCCTTCGCACCGATCGATTCCGGAAGCGCGGTCCGCGGCGTAGACGTTCAGGGTACAGAGCGTCCCCATGACGACCACTTGCCTCCGCACCGGAATCAAGCCGGGGACGGCCAGAGCCGGCGGCAGGGAAACGCCGCAGAGAAGGGCCGTGGCCAGGAGCCGTGGAAGGAGGGACGCCGGGACCTGGGATCTGGGTCCGGAATCAGGCGGCAAGAGACCTGATCTCGCGCCTCCGGCGCCGGCGAAGCCAGAGCCGGAAGGTCACCCACTGGTGCCAGACGTAGGTCACGGCGAAGACCGTTCCGGTGACCGAGTGGACGACGACGGCCAGAATGGAAAGGGTGGGATGGGTGAAAACCTGCAGCAGGTATCCGGAAATCACCATCAGGGGAAAGCTGGCCAGGATCAGGATTCCCGTGCGCCGGTTGCTCTTGGTGCGATTGCGCAGCTTCTCCGTGATGTGGCCCCCATACATCATGCCCAGGATCAGAACCAGGCCGGGAGCCGCCAGAATGTGGAGGTCCTGGGTGAAGATTTGCCACGGATGATTGACCAGTTGAAAGGGATCATGGTTCTCCATCAGGTATTTCATGACGAAGAGGAGAATGCCGGTGGCCGACAGGACCACGGAAAGGATGTGAAACGACCAGGCTTCCCAGCGGCTCATGTCATCTACTTTCCGGGCTGCGCTTCCTTCTGCAGAACCTGGTCGATGGCCAGAATCCGGCGCACGGCCCGGTTGGCGGCCAGGCTGGTCAGGGTCGCTCCGACGATGGGGCGGATGGCCCGGTTCAGGGAGAGCTCGTCGCTGAGTTCCCGGCTCGCGTACTGCGCGTACCAGTCCGGCGACGCCAGGTATTCGGGCGGCTCGAGAAATGCCGTCACCTCGATTCGCTGCAACTTTCCCGACTCGTCAAGGCAGATCAACAAGCTCTCCTTCTTGGTTCGGACGATGTGGGTATCCACGTACGCCCGGCCGACGACTCGGTCCTCCTCGAATGCCACATAGCGAGCGATCAAAGGACTGGGGATGCTGACCTTGGCCAGTTCGGCTGCCCGAAGGCGCTGTTGCTCGGTGAGAAAAACTCGCTCTGACCGGATCCGGGCAGAAGGATAGGCCGCGGCCAGCGCCTCCTCCCGGTTCAGCACCCCCAACGAGGAGGCGGTGAAGACCAGAGTCGAGCAGAGGCATGCCGTCCGGATTCCGTACCCGAGCCTCTCGGCTTCCGTTCCCGTATTCCACACCGTGTCCCATTTCGCCGAAACTGGGAGGGCAGTTTAATGATGTTGAAATCTATTTTCAAGAAGAAAGGGGCGTAGCGGCACCCCTTGTGGGTGCCCTCTTCGCTTCAAGCCAGTTCAAGCCGCCACGAAGAGGGCGACCACAAGGGAAGGGCGACCACAAGGGTCGCCCCTACATCAGCTCTTCTGCAGGGTGATCCCGGTACCGCTGATGCGAATGCTCACGTTCACCTCGTCCCCGTCGTCCTTGTCGATCTGCAATTCCAGGGGAGGGAACTTGAATTTCGCGAGCCTCAACGCATAGGAGCCCGGAGGCGCCTCGGCCTGACAACTGCCCACGCGCCGCCGGAACCGGATTCTGGACGAACGGTGCGACTTGCCGGACTGCTGGTCGACCAGTTGGAAGGTCAGGTTGGCGATTTTATAGATGTCGAAGTCATACCCGGCGGCCTTGGACACCTGGATCCGGATCTTGCGAGGTCCCAACTCCTTCTTCATTCGCTCGCCGTGCCGGCCCACGACCTGCGCCATTCGATCTTCGTCGTGTTCGGCCAGCCACTTCTCGTAAAGCTCGCCCTGTCTGACTTCGGCGACGGCCTCCTCCACAATCTTGAGCATTTCCGGATCGCCCTTCCGGACGGCCACGGCGCACTCCACGCGTCCGACCTCTTCCGGCAGGATCTCCAGGTGGCCGGATCCCGGCAGCGTGGCCAGGGCGTACGCGGCCATGTAGCGGTCGGCGATCAGACAGTCCACTTCTCCCCGGCGCAGCGCCAGGACGGCGTCATCCAGGGTCCTGAACGGAGTGATGGTCGACTGGGAGAACTGCCTCTTGACCCACCTCTGAACTTCGGTGTCCTCCCGCACGCCGATCTTGGCCGTGGAGAGAATGCCCGGCCTCAAGTCCCGGTGGACCGGATTGATGACCAGACCGAGGCTGGAGGTGTAGACGGGCGTGGAGAATTCGACTCGACGCTTGCGGTCTTCGTTGACGCCGAACACCGCGATGACCGCGTGTGCCTCCTCGTTCTCCAGGGCGGCAATCAGGGATCCGTAGCTCCTGATGATCCAGCGCAGGACCACGTTGGGGGCTTCCCCTTCCTCGGTGAGGGAGGCATTCACCTTCTCGACGATCTTGGCAGCCACCTCGGCTTCGGGACCCACCAGGCCCTCGCCTCCGGTCTGGTAGAGGAGCGGCGCCTCGAAGGGAACCGTGGCGACCAGGACGACCTTGTCCTTCTTGATGGAAAGCAGGCTGCTCGGTGTTCCGCAACCGGCCAGCAACAGCAGCGCGGCGGGCAGTCCAAAAACGGGAAGCAGGTTCCTCTTCATTGCTCAAACGACCTCAAATTGAGAATAGACCAGGATTTACGAGAGACCAGGATTTATACCAGATATACCCGACTCGCGCCAATTGGCCCGGAGAACGGGAATGGCCCCTTGTCTCCGTCCGGAGTGTTCGTCACGGGCGCCCGCGCCGAGTGCCCTTTCGCCGCCGGGTCGAGACGGCGGCCGCCGCGCAATGCGGGTCGTTGCCGGCGCCATTCTACGAGTAGTAGGGATTCTCCCCGGTCGTGTGGTCGGTCGTGTCCACGACTTCCACGATCTCGGGGACCACTTCCTTGATGCGGGTCTCGATTCCTTCCTTCAGCGTCACGTCGGCCATGCCGCAACCGTGGCAGCCCCCGCCGAAAGTGAGGTAGACCTTGCTCTTGCGAATTCCCAGGAGATTCACCTGTCCCCCGTGAGCGGCGATGGCCGGATTGATTTCCGTGTCCAGCAGCCTCTGGACCCGCTCCACGGCCGGCCCCGTCAGATCCTCTCTCGGTCCTTCGCCCAGCGTCGGCACCGTCGGCTTGTTGGGATTGTGGAACTTGAAGCCGCTCCTCAGGATCTTGTCCTCGAAGTCCACCGTAGTCCCTTTCAGATTCTCGGCGCTCCTGGGATCCAGGATCACCGGGAATTCTCCGGAATCGATGACCAGGTCCTGCGGGCTCTGCTCGTCGGCCGTGATCAACTGCATGCTGTATTGGAATTCGGCCGTGCCGTTAGTCGTGGCCTGGATTCGAAGGGCCCGCTTCGTGCCCTGCTGTCGCCGGATCACGGTCAGGACCTGTTCTTTGGCTTGGTCGGTAAATGTAATCATCGGATGTATGACCCGTACTGAATCGGCGTAGTTGGAACCGCAACGCAGATTCTAACCTAGAAAAGGGTTTCTTCCAAATGCTCCGGTGCACGGGCGGAGACGGATCACTTTCGGGAAAAAAAAGGAATCTTGCCATGTCTGGCGCGATTGCCCGGTTGACCCCGACGCTGCCTAGGGCGCAGGATAGTCGACGGCAAGGGTTTAGTGGCGCGTCTTCGCGACGCTTGGCGGGAGGCTCGACGGGTGATTCCTGTCCGGTTCCCCCGAAATAGGAGGAGATTTCTCGATGCCAAGAACTAACGGTATGCACAAAGCGTGGAAGTATTTCGACGCGGCACTGTCCTTCGGCGCCGGCGTCGCATTCGACACGATCCAATTCTTCAACAACTATCGGCCCAACCCGTCATTCACCCCCAAGTGGTCGGACAAACCTCTTCTCAAGTCATGGGAGAAGACCAAGCCCACGCTGGGTTGGCCCCGGAAGACCGATTCCCTCTGCCCCAAGTGCGTGGTTGAAGCGCGGGAGAAGATCATCGAGGGGAAGGAAGACTACCGGGTCCTGATCGACGAGAAGGTGGGCGAGATCAAGGCCACCATCATCGAACGGGAAGGGCAGGTCTGGATGGTCAAGGAATGCCCCATCCACGGAAAGATCGAAGACCTGATGGCCATCGACTCCAAGTTCTTGAGCTGGATCGAGTCCAACTTCCCGGGACGGGACATCCGGGCGCACAACGACGCCACGCTCCACAACCACGGGTCCAGCACCATCAAGCACGGCCGGGGCAGCGTCCTGACGGTGGACCTCACCAACCGCTGCAACATGATGTGCGACCCTTGCTTCATGGACGCCAACCAGGTGGGTTACGTCCACGAGTTGGAATGGGAGGAGATCAAGGAGATCCTGGACAACTCGCTGCAGATCAAGCCCCGCAGGCAGATGTCCGTACAGTTCTCCGGGGGCGAGCCGACCATGTCGCCCCATTTCTTCCGGGCCATCAAGTACTCGCGCAAGATCGGGTACAACAGCGTCCAGGCGGCCACCAACGGGATCGAGTTCGCCAAGAGTCTGGAGTTCTCCAAGAAGGCGTACGAGGCCGGCCTGCGCTACACCTACCTGCAGTTCGACGGCATCGGCAACGACGCCAACAGTCACCGTCACATCGGAAACCTGTTCGATGTGAAGATCAAGGCCATCGACAACATCCACAAGGCGGGGATCGAGGTCATCCTGGTCACGACGCTGCTCAACGACGTGAACAACGACCAGGTCGGTCCCATCATCCGCTTCGCCATGGACAATCCCAAGAAGGTGGCCTTCATCGCCTTCCAGCCCGTCTCCTTCACCGGCCGGGACGAGGCCATCACCGACGAGCGGCGGCTGCGCCAGCGGTACACCCTTTCTCACCTGGCCCGGGACGTGAAGTCTCAGACGGGATACACCGAACCCACCCGGGACTGGTTTCCCCTTTCCCTGATGGGCGCATTCGCCGACTTTGCCGACGTGGCCCACGGTCCCAACGCCGATTGGGGTCAGGTGAGCTGCGGCTGCCATCCCAACTGCGGCGTGGGAACCGCCATGATGATCGACAAGGAGACCAAGGAGGCGGCGCCGGTTCCCCAGTTCCTGAACATCCCCGGACTGGTCAACGACATGCGGAAGGTGACCGACGCGGCTCGGAGCACCCGGTTCTCGAATTTCATGATCGGGCTGGCTCTGCTCAAGAACTACAGCCCCTTTAGGGCGCCGTCCCGCCTCACCCTGATCGACATCCTCAAGAAGTTCGACAAGAGCTTCGGTCTGAGCGGCAAGGACTACGGCCAGGGCAAGGAGCGTCGGGACGATCCCTGGAACTTCCTCTTCGTGGCCGGCATGTGGTTCCAGGACCTGTTCAACTACGACTTCCGCCGGACCGAGATGTGCATCATCCCCTACGCCACGCAGGAGGGAGAGATCTCCTTCTGCGCCTACAATACGGGCCATGGTTGGAGGCAGATCATCGAGAACATGCACAAGAACGCGACCGTCGCCCAGTGGTACAAGGAGCACGGCCGTCACCAGATCTTCGCCGGCGGCAAGGATGCCCCGCTGCAGAGCTACGATCATTCGCTGCAGATTCGGGACGACGACGCCGCCCGAGTCCGGGACCGGGGCGACAAGCCCCAGACCGCCCGTGACGAGAAGATGGCGCGGCGCAAGGCGCTCCGGGAGCAGGCGGCGGTGCGGGAGTACTACGAGGAGATGGTGCTCAAGAAAAAGAAGAAGAACGACCTGGTGACCCTGAATGTCGGCTGACCCGGCGCCAGCCGGTTCGGTTCCGACCGTTATCGATACGAATGGAGGCTCGCGGTTCGCCGCCAGCCTCCATTTTTGCGTTTGGCAACCGGCATGGATGCCGGCCGCCGGTTGACAGTTCGCGGCACCTGTTGCCGCACCGACAAGGAGGCCTCATCGTGACCCAACTCGCCGAAAAAAGATGCATCCCCTGCCGGGGCGGAGTCCCGCCGCTCACCGCCGGCGAGATCGCCCCCCTTCTGGACCAGTTGCAGGGATGGGAAGTGGTCGAGGACCACCACCTGCGCAAGCTGGTTCGATTCCCCGATTTCGCCGAGGCGCTGGCCTTCGTCAACCAGGTAGGAGAGGTCGCCGAAGCGGAAGACCACCATCCGGACATCCATCTGGCCTGGGGCAAGGCGGAGATCACCCTCTGGACCCACAAGATCGACGGCCTCACCGAAAGCGACTTCGTCCTGGCCGCCAAGATCGACCGGCTGGTGGCTTGAGCCCGCTTGAAACGAAGAGGGCACCCACAAGGGGTGCCCCTACATCCCTGGTTCTCCCGAACCGCCAGGAAAATTGGGAAAGTCCTGGTGATGACGATATTGGCGCCGACCAGTCCAATGAATAGGCTGGTCTATTCATTCCCGACGGAGGCCGGTTCCATGCGAACCATCGGATCCTGCGAGGCAACGATCCGCTTGCCCGAGCTGCTTCGGCAGCTAGAACAGGGCGAGCAATTCACCATCACGCGACGCGTCGGTCACCGCATGTTGGCGCTATCGCGACGAGCGGGCGATGGTCTCGGACGCCGCCTCGGACTGCCTGCTCTGCGAGGAGGCAATCGGGCGGGCTCTCAGGACCATTGAGGTTCGCAACATTTCAAATCAGAGCACGATCAGGTTCTGGTCCGATGAGGCCGGTGCGACATCCGGGTGGTTCTTCCGGATGAAGGTCAGGTAGGGCTCTCCGCCGGGGGGTTGTCGCAGGTGATAGCGGACCTCCGACTCCACCCACTCCATGCAGTTCAGGATATCGGACGCCCTGAGGTTCATCTCGAGTTCCTGCCGCAGTTTCTCCAACATCTCCTGAACGGCGCGGATCAGCGCGGAAACCATGGGGTCGGGCGACTTGTACTCGTAGATCACCCCCCGCTCCTCGGACTGGTAGGTTTTCCGCAACAGCCGGATCGCCTCCTGCACATGCCGGTCGTGAAAACTGCTCAGGCCCTGCCCGTAGCGGAGGATCTCCTTCTCGATCTCGTCGATCAGCGGCCGGTATTGGCGCATGTTCTCGTAGAGTCGGATTCGGCGGTCCGTGTCCTCCTCTTGGCGGAGTTGGTCGACATATTTTTTCCCGGCCTGATGGCCGTGGCCCGCCGTCAGATAGGTGCAGTCGGCTGGACAGGGGATCTCCACCACCCGGAGGCGGCCACAACAGGGGGCACAGATTAGTGTGCCCTTGGCCGGACAATGGCGCTTTCCCTTCCTGCTGTTGCACAGAATGCACTTCATGCCGCGAAGATTCCTCCGATTCCCGAACGCGCCGAAACGATACCATCATGAGGTCGATTTGGCTCGCTTGGGCCTTCGGCGCCGAACTGAATTCTGTCCCGCAGACTCCAAGGCGTTCAGAAGGGCTATACTGTCTTCGTGGCCAAACGACTCTTCACGCTTGCGGAAGCCAGAAAAATGCTGCCCCTGGTCAGGAAGCTGGTGGCGGTCGGGATGAATCTGTCCGGCGAGATTTCCCGCTACAAGGAAGCCGTGCAGGAGCTGGCCAAGAGCGCCGATCTCAACCGGGGAAGTCCGGAAGGCACGGCTTACATAGAGCGTCTCCTGCAATTGCAATCGTGCGTCGCCCGGCTCCAGGGCATGGGCATCCTGGTCAAGAGCGTGGATCAGGGACTCATCGATTTTCCCCATATGAAGGAAGGGCGCGAGGTCTACCTCTGCTGGAAACATGGCGAGGAAGACATCTTCTACTGGCACGAGATCGATGCCGGCTTCGCGGGCCGCAAGCGGATTCCCGAGGATTGAAAACGGAGGTTCAAATGAGGCAGGTCAAGCGTGTTCTCGGCGTATTCGGGGCGATCCTCTTACTGGCCTCGACTCATTGTTCCAGGAACATGGACGAGCCCGCTGCGACGGTATCGGCGGCGGGTGCTGCCGGCGGCCTGCTCTTTACGGCGCCCGGCGGATGGATCGAGGAAACGCCGGCCTCATCGATGCGCAAAGCCCAGTATCGTCTTCCCCGGGTCGGCGGCGACCCTGAAGACGGAGAATTGGTCGTGTTCCACTTTCCCGGGCAGGGAGGCACGATTCTGGACAACGTCAAGCGCTGGGTCGGGCAGTTCAGTGCGGAAAGCGGCCAGGGGCCCCCTGAGAAGCCCAAGTTCACGGAGCTGACCGCTAATGGGGTCCCCTTGTACGTTGTGGATGTCTCCGGTACGTATCGCCCCTCGTCGGGGCCCATGATGCGGCCGGGAGATCCCAAGAAGGGCTATCGAATGCTGGCCGTCATCGCACAGAGCCCGTCGGGTCCCTGGTTCTTCAAGCTCACCGGGCCGCGGAAAACCATCGACAAATGGCACCCGGACTTCCTGGCGTTTCTGGATACCATCCGTCCCGGCGGTTGAAGCTGACACTGCCGTGAGACTCACGACGCGCCATCCGTCACTGCCGGGGGTCCTGCTCTTTCTTTTCATCGCCGGCTCATGGCCGGCCCCCATCCAGCCGTCTTCCAGCCAGACCTCGCCGTCGATCCGGCAGGATCGGGCCCGGGAGATCATGGACCGGGTCGACCAGATGCTGCGCGGAGAGTCCTCGGCGGGAACGGTGGAGATGAAGGTGGCAACCCGGAGATGGAACCGCAGCATGACTCTCCGGATCTGGTCCCAGGGCACCGACAAGGCCCTGATTCGGATCCTGGCTCCCCGGAAGAACCGCGGCACCGCCACCTTGAGGGTGGGTTCCAACATGTGGAACTACCTGTCCAAGATCGAACGGGTCATCCGCGTCCCCACGTCCATGATGATGGGCGCCTGGATGGGGTCCCACCTCACCAACGACGACCTGGTCAAGGAGAGCCGCCTGGTTCGAGACTACGACATCGGGATCTCCTTCGAAGGAGAGCGGGAAGGGATCCCGGTCTGGGAGTTCGAGCTGGTTCCCAAGCCGGAGGCGCCGGTGGTCTGGGGCCGGATCGTCTACCGGGTCCGCCAAGCCGACCTGTTGCCGGTCTGGGCTCGATACTACGGCGAGGACGAGGCTCTGAAACGGACCATGAGCTTTTCGGACTACGCTGTCATGGGAGGACGGCGGATTCCCACCCGCATGAGCATCGTACCCGAGGACAAGGCGGGGGAATTCACCGAGATGGTCTACAAGGATCTCTCCTTTGACGTCTCCGTTGCCGAAAAGACCTTCTCCCTTTCCAATCTGCGGGCGAGACGATGATGGTGTTTCTCCTGGGATGGAGGAATCTGTGGAGGAATCCTCTGCGAAGTCTCATCACCATCGTCGGTCTGGCTTCGGGATACGCTGTCCTGATGTTCCTGGTCAGCATCACCGAGGGCATGCGGGTCCAGATGCTCAATAACGGCACCGATCTCTTGGTGGGGCATGTTCAGATCCACCACCGGGAGTATCTGCCCGACCGTGACCTGTACGAAACGTTGGGAGGCAGCGAGGGGACCGACTGGCGGGCCCTGGCCGAGAGATTGCGACGCGAACCCGGAGTGGTCGCTGCCACAGCCCGGATTCACGCCGCCGGCCTGGCGTCTACGGGTGAAATCTCCGCCGGAGTGGCGATCGTAGGCATCGATCCGGTTCAGGAAGCCAAGGTCAGCGGGCTGCAGGGGCAGGGGAGTCCGAAGAGTCTCCAAGGACGGGGCCTCCGTCTGGGGGAAAACCTGCAACAGGAACTGGCCGCCGGCACGGGAACCGAGATCGCCCTGGTCACCCAGGCTGCCGATGGAACCATCGGCAATGACCTCTACCGGAACCGGGGAACGCTGCGTACGGGCATGGCATTGCTGGACCGGTCACTGATGCTGGTCCACTTGACGGACCTTCAAGAGCTGTTGTCGCTGGCGCCGGAGCGTATTCATGAGGTCACGATCAAGCTTCGCGATCCCGGCGAGGCGGAGGCGTTCGCGGCGAGGCTGAACGATTCGGACATCCTTCCCCGGGGCGCCGTGGCCCGGAGCTGGAGGAGTCTCCTTCCCACCTTGAGCGATTACCTGGACATGGTGACCGCCAGCTACGTTGTCATGATCGGCCTGGTGGGCCTCTTCGCGGCGTTGGGCGTCCTAAACACCATGCTCATGTCGGTTTTCGAACGGGTTCGGGAACTGGGAATGCTGTCGGCTCTGGGCATGCGGCCCGCCTCGGTGGTTCTCACCGTCGTTTCCGAGAGCATCGCCCTGGCGGTGGCCGGTCTGGGCACCGGCTTGGCTCTGGGCAGCCTGCTGGTGTGGCATCTGAGTTCCACCGGACTGGACCTGAGATCCTGGATGGGTGAGATCTCCTTGCTGGAGACCCGGATGGACCCGGTGATTCCCGTTGCCTGGTCCTGGGACGCCGTCTGGTTGCCGGCCGTGGGGCTGCTTCTGGCGACCGTAGTCGCATCACTGCTCCCGGCTCTGCGGGCCGCGTTCGTGAATCCGGTGCTGGCCATGAGAAACCTGTCGAGAGCCTGACTGCGTGAACATCATTCTCAAGCTGGCGTGGAGAAACCTCGGGCGCAACCGGCGCCGGACCATACTGACCGCGGCCACGGTGGCGTTGGGCCTGGCGCTGCTGCTGGTGACATTCGGGCTGGGGGACGGCAGCCATCTCCAGATGATCGACAACGCGGTCCGCATGGGTTCGGGCCACGTCCTGATCCAGCACCAGGGGTATCAAGACCACGGCGGCGTCCAGCGTGCCTTGGCAGCGGAGACCCTCTCGCGTGTCCGAGCCTGGTTCGAACAGGCGGACTTCGATGGCTCGGTTCAGAGCTCGGTGGAGCGCGTCTTCTCCACGGGGCTCGCCTCCTCTGCCGACGGTTCCACGGCGGTCCGGATCATCGGCTCCGAGCCCGGGCCCGAGAATGAGGCCTCCAAATTCGGCGAGAAGCTGGTGTCGGGAGAGTTCCTGAGTTCCGGCACAGGAGATCAGGCCGTCGTCGGCGCCGGTGTTGCCAGGAAGCTCCGCGTGGACCTGGGTTCGAAGTTCGTGGTCCTCTCCCAGGCCTCGGGAAGCGCGGAGCTCCAGTCCCGACTCCTGCGGGTCCATGGAATCCTGCGGACGGGAATGGACGAACTGGACCAACGGCTGGTGATCATCCCGTTGGAGGCTGCCCAGGAGCTGTTGCTGTTGCCCGGTCAGGTCCATCAGGTCGCCGTCTTTATGGAAGACGTCGAAGGAGCCCAAGCGCTGGCGCGGCGCGGCCGGGTGGATCTGCCCGCATCGGCCGAAGTGCTGGACTGGGCGGAAGCCATGCCGGAACTGATCGAATTCATTCGCATGGACAACGCCGGAAACTATCTGTTCAACGGTATCTTCCTTCTCCTCATCGCCTTCGTGGTCCTCAACACCCTGATGATGTCGGCGCTGGAACGGAGGCGTGAATATGCGCTTTTGGACGCGCTGGGACTATCCCCTGCCGGCCGGTTTTTCATGATGTTCACCGAGGCGTTCCTGTTGGCTCTGCTCTCAACGGCCGCAGGGCTGGGTCTCGGGTATGGCGCGCATCTGTATCTGGAAACCCACGGACTGCCCCTGGAAGCCTTTTACGAAGGGGAAGGGGATCTGTCCGCCGCCGGCGCGGTGATGGACCCGGTGCTCTACTCGCGGCTGTCGACCGGACGCCTTCTCGTCTCGGCATCGATCATCATGTTCATGACCCTGATCCTGGCGTTGGTCCCGGCGTGGCGCGCCGGGCGCCGCGTCAGCGTACAGTTGCTGGGACGAATGTAACCATGGCCCGTTCGAGCGATCCAGACCTTCTTCGGCTCGAGAATGTCTCGCGTATCTACCAGCAAGGAGAGCAGACGGTCCACGCCCTGCGAGAAGTCGACCTGACCATCCGGCGGGGTGAGCTTGTGGCCATCGCCGGTCCTTCCGGATCGGGCAAGACCACCCTGCTCAACGTCTCCTGTGGAATCGACCATCCCACCCGGGGCCGCGTTCGCCTTCAGGGGATCGATCTGGCGCAGAGAAGCCGCAAACAACTGACCCGGCTC
Source organism: Acidobacteriota bacterium (assembly GCA_965116695.1). GTDB lineage: Bacteria > Acidobacteriota > UBA6911 > RPQK01 > JAJDTT01 > JAJDTT01. Next base: position 1,921,411 of record OZ220706.1, on the reverse strand, counting down.
AGGCTGGAAAGGGTCGGGTTCATCTTTCAGGCCAACAACCTGTTGCCGGTCCTGACGGTGGAGGAGAACGCCGAATTCATTCTCCTGCTTCGAGGGGTCCCCCGCCGCCAACGCCGGGAAAGGGTCCGGGCCATTCTGGAGGAGGTGGGATTGGGTGGACTGGAAGACCGCAAGCCGGACCAACTTTCAGGCGGACAACAGCAGCGAGTGGCGGTCGCACGCGCGGTGGTGGCGGAACCGCCTCTGATACTGGCCGACGAACCCACCGCCAACCTGGACAGCCGCACGGCCCTCTCACTGCTGGATCTGATGGAAAGGCTCAACCGCGAAAACGGGACGACCTTTATTTTCTCCACCCACGATCCCCGGGTCATGGAACGAGCCAGGCGGACCATCCGCCTGGTGGATGGGGAAGTGGATGCCGACGAACAGCGGTAGCCGGGGGCTATGTCCCAGCTTGCTTCCTTTGTGCTGGGTGCTGGCCGCGACCGGTCTGCAGGCTCAGGACCTGGACTGGGGCGGATCGATCCGGTCCTACCTCTTCCTGAGGGAGAGGTCGGTTCCGGGCGCCAGGCGTGACTCCGAGCTGGCCATTCTCCGGCTGACTTCCAACCTGGAACTCTCCCGGCGCGTCCGCATGGAATCCCACGCCATACTGAATTTTCTTTCGCCTCCGCTGTCCACGTCGGCCGATCTGGCCGATTCTTCGACCACACTTTACCTGCCGATGGAGCGCCATCTCGTAAACCGGCCGGAGGGGCGCTTGCTGGCCGCCTTCGACCGCCTGAACCTGGAACTGGAGTTCGACCCCCTGAACGTCATCGTGGGGAGGCAGGCGCTCACCTGGGGCGTCAGTTATTTCTGGCCGGCCCTCGACCTTTTCGCTCCCTTCGCCCCCCAGCGCCTGGACCGGGACTACAAGCCCGGCATCGACGCTGTCCGCGGCGTGTTGCGCCTGGGGCAGTTCTCCGAGTTGGAGGTGGTGGCCGCCTCGTTGGGTCCCGACCCTGGGGAGGACGGAGCTGCCGGGTTCCAGCTTCGGCTGAACGCCGGTTCCGTGGACGTAGGTGTCATGGGGGGCAGTTTCCACGGCGACGACGTGGCCGGCCTCTTCGTGACGTCGGACCTGGCGGGGACCGGGCTGCGGGGCGAAGTCAGTTGGACCCGTTCGGGAGACGCAGCGGACGGGGAGCGGAACCGGGAGGCGTTCTGGAGGGGTTCGGTGGGAGTCGATCAACAGTTGACGCCCTATCTGACCTTGATTCTCGAGGGCGCCTACAACGGCTATGGGACCGGATCGCCGGGAGAATACCCCCTCTATTTCGGATCGGACCGGATTTCCCGAGGGGAGGTCAATGGGACGGGCCGGTTCTACGGAGGAGTCTCGCTGGCTCTGCTCCTGCACCCACTCTGCACGTTTTCCACCACTGCATTGTTCAACGGGAGTGACGGCTCCCTCCTCTGGCTACCCTCCCTGACCTGGTCCACCGGCAATGACTCGGAACTGTTGGTGGGAACCCAGTTCGGCTTCGGCGCCGATCCGGGAATGGACGGCCGGCCCGGAACCGAATACGGAGCGGTTCCCAGAACCCTTTTCGTCGGCTTCAAGCAATATTTCTGACGACAGCCCGCGCCGAACGGTTTCCCTGTCCAATCCTGGCCGATGGGCAGACGGCAACCACAAGGGATGCCCCTACGACCGACAATCAACCGCGGTCCCTGGAACGTCAACAAATGTAGGGGCGCCCCTTGTGGGCGCCCCAGGCCGAGCAAGACCGGTCCTTCGCCGGTGAGGAAGTCGACGGTGAGGCGTCGGGCAACCCCAAGGGATGCCCCTACGATCGACAATCAACCGCGTTCCCTGGAACGTCAGCAAATGTAGGGGCGCCCCTTGTGGGTGCCCCAGGCCGAGCATGACCGGTCCTTCGCCGGTGAGGAAGTCGACGGTGAGGCGTCGGGCAACCACAAGGGTTGCCCCTATGATCGACAATCAACCGCGTTCCCTGGAACGTCAGCAAATGTAGGGGCTCCCCTTGTGGGCGCCCCAGGCCGAGCATGACCGGTCCTTCGACGGTGAGGAAGTCGACGGTCAGGCGACGGGCAACCACAAGGGTTGCCCCTACGATCGACAATTAACCGCGGTCCCTGAAACGGCAGAAAATGTAGGGGCGCCCCTTGTGGGTGCCCCAGGCCGAGCATGACCGGTCCTTCGACGGTGAGGATGTCGACAGTCAGGCGACGGGCAACCACAAGGGTTGCCCCTACGCAAAAAACTATGACGTTTGGGTCGCCGCGGTCGTTTGTCCTTATGGATGACTTTGAAGAGCGGGTACGATCCGAAGATCCACCATCGCCGGTCCATCCGGCTGAAGGGGTACGACTACAGTCTTCCGGGGACTTACTTTGTGACCATCGTGGTCCAGAACAGAGCATGCCTTTTCGGCCACTGTGAGAAGAACCGCATGAGGTTGAACGAGGCCGGACGCATGGTCGAGGAGCAATGGAAGGATTTGCCCGGGCGTTTTCCGGATACTGAACTTGGTCCTTTTGTGGTCATGCCGAACCATATTCACGGTCTCATCGACTTGCTCGGAAACGTCGGGGCGCCCCTTCTCGGCGACCGGTCCAAGTCTGATCACGCTATGAACACCGGCCGATCGGCAACCACAAGGGTTGCCCCTACGTTGGGGTCCGTCGTTGGGGCCTTCAAGTCGTTGACCACCGTCCAATACATCAGGAGCGTTCGGACTCGGGGATGGAATCCGTTTCGAGGACGGCTGTGGCAACGAAACTATTACGAGCACATCGTGTGGGACGATGAGTCGCTATTGAAAATCGACGAATACGTTCTGGCAAACCCGGAGAACTGGCCAAACGACCCGGAAAATCCGGGGAGACTTCCCGCGGCGGCGGCAGCAGATCTTCGAGGTCCAAGCCCTTGCGGCTGAATCTGTTGGCATCAGACTGGCGTGATACGCTGCCTCTACGCCATGCGAATCATCACTTGCTTGCTGCTGTCGCTGTCCGTATCGGTGTTCGGAGAACCGCCCCCCGCCGCCAACGACGCGCCGGAAGGCGTCCGGATCACTCCACTGGCCAGGGCGTTCCAGCCGGGAGAGGTGGTGCTGGTCACCTTGACTGCGCCGCGCCAGGTGGATCGGGTGGATTTGCGGGTGTTTCAGCAGAACCTCCGTCTCGAACCCGGCCTGGGAGGGGTCCCGATCAACTGGTGGGCACTGGTCGGAATCGACCTGAATACGAAACCGGGCGGATATCTGCTCCGGTTCGAACTCTACGAACAGGACCGCATTTTTGCCGGGGCGGATCACCGCATCACGGTCAGGAAGAAGAATTTCCCGACGCGCAGGCTCACCCTGCCGGAAAAATTCGTAACTCCTCCGAAAAAGTCCCTGGCGCGAATCAAGCGGGAACGCCGGCTCGTTTCCGGCATATTCGCCGAAGCGGGCAGCGAACGCCACTGGTCCGGGTTTTTTCTCCGGCCCGTTCCGGGGCGGGCCAACAGCAGTTTCGGCAAGCGGAGCATCCTCAACGGAAAACCTCGCAGCCCCCATAGCGGAACCGACTTTCGCGCCTCCAGGGGCACTCCCGTCAAGAGTCCCAACGCCGGAGTGACGGTGCTGGCCCGGAACCTCTACTACGCGGGCAACACGGTGATCCTGGACCACGGCCAGGGACTGTATTCCTATTTCGCCCATCTCGATGACTTTACGGTCAGGAAGGGGGACCTGGTGGAGCGCGGAGACCTCATCGGTCACGTCGGGTCCACGGGCCGGGTCACGGGGCCGCACCTGCACTGGTCCGTTCGACTCCGGAACGCCCGGGTCGACCCGCTGTCGCTCATGGAGATCCTCGCCCGCTTCGAAGCGAGCTGAGGACAGGGCGAAGGAACGGCCTCGAAGGCCGTCATCCCCTCCACCCGAATGCAGACCGAGTCGAATGCCGTGACGAGTTTTGCCACGGGCTGGTAGGGTGCAGCAGATGCCGATCTGGATCGCCGCGGCGGCCATGGCCTGGACGGCCGCGGAAATGGAGGACACCTTCCACCGGGATTTCACGGGCGCCGTCTTGCGGGTCGACTACTTCCATACCGGAACCGCCTCGAAGGAGCGTTTCAGCCTGGATCGAATCCGGGTCGAAGGTCCCTGGGCCGGGAATCCGCGACGCGTGCTGGATTCCACCGGCTTGGGAAAGTACCGCTTCCGGCTGGCCGATCCCGAGTCTGGCCGTGTCCTGTTCTCCAGAGGGTTCTCCAGCATCTACGGAGAGTGGGAGACGACGGAGGAGGCCAGGCAGGAAATCTGGCGCACCTTTCCGGAAGCGGTCTGCTTTCCGGAGCCGCGGCGAACCGTGCGGTTGGAACTCTACAAGCGGGACCGGCAACAGGCGTTCCAGCCGGTCTGGGAACTTGTCATCGATCCCCGCTCCAAAGAGATCGACCGTTCTCCAACCCAGCCCGGCCATGCGACCACGCTGATGCGAAACGGTCCCTCTGCGAACAAGGTGGACCTTCTCTTTCTGGGAGACGGTTATCCGGAAGAAGACGAGTTCACACGGGACGCCGAGCGTCTTGCCGAGGCCCTCTTCCGGGTCGAACCCTTCGCTTCGCGCCGGACCGACTTCAACGTGACAGGCCTCTTTACGCCGGCGGAGGCCGCAGGCGTGTCCCGGCCGGCTGCCGGCGTCGTCAGGATTTCGCCTCTGGGGGCCAGTTACGATGCCCTCGGGTTGAAGCGCTACATCCTGACCACGGACGATCGGGCTTGGCGGGATGCGGCAGCCTCCACTCCCAGCGACTTCGTCGTCATCCTGGTCAATGAGGAGGAGTATGGAGGAGGCGGAATCTTCAACCTGTACGCGGCGGTGGCCGCGGATTCTCCCTACAGCTCCCACCTTCTGGTGCATGAATTCGGACACCTCTTCGCCGGTCTTGGGGACGAGTACTACACTTCAACCGTGGCCTACCTGGACCTGGTGGCGCCCGGCGTGGAGCCCTGGGAGCCGAACATCACGGCCCTTCTGGACCCGGACCGGCTCAAATGGGGCCACCTGGTGCAGGAGGGAACGCCGCTACCCACTCCTTGGAACAAACAGGGACACGAGATCAGAAGCCGGAGCAATGGAGAGAATTCGGAGGCCGGACCGGCGGTTCGAGAAAAGGAGCCTCATCGGCGTGCCGTGGGCGCTTTCGAAGGGGCCAGCTACACGCCCACCGGGCTGTACCGTCCCGCGCTGACCTGCGTGATGTTCAGCCGCGATGAACCCGATTTCTGTCCGGTCTGCAGGGAAGCCATCGAGAAGATGATCGATTTTCACGTCAAGTGAGAGTCCGTGATCCGGCGGAGGTGAGAACATGCGTTTGGAACAGGTCAGGAGAGTCGGAGTCGCGGGAGCGGGCACCATGGGAACGGGAATCGCTCAGCTCTTCGCCGAGGCGGGTTTCGACGTCACCTGGTACAACCGGTCGGCGTCCGGCATTGAACGGGGTCTGGCCGGGGTGCGCCGGAACCAGAACATCCTCATGGAAGCCGGGGCCCTGACGGCGGAGGAATCCGGAGAGTCCAGGGCCCGCCTGCACACTACCCTGGAGCTTTCGGACCTGGCCTCCGCCGAATTCGTGGCCGAGACCATCGTGGAGGATGTGGACGCCAAGATCCGGCTGTTCCGGTCATTGGCTGATATTTGCCGTCCCGAAGCCGTCCTCACCACCAACACTTCGTGGTTGAGCATCTCCCGATTGGCAACCGCCGTTTCGGGTCCGGAGCGTTTTTCCGGTCTCCATTTCCTGAACCCGGCCCACCTCGTCCCGCTGGTGGAAGTCATCCCCGGTGAGGCCACGTCGAACCGGACCGTCGAATTGGTCATGGGCATGGCCCGCCGGATCGGAAGACGACCCATCGTGGTGCGGAAAGAGGTCCCCGGATATGTCACCGTCCGGCTCCAGGCCGCCCTGGTTCGGGAGGCGGTCCACCTGGTGGAAGAGGGCGTCGCCACGAGCGCCGAGATCGACGTGGCGATGAAGGACGGATTGGGAATGCGATGGGCGCTGCTGGGTCCCCTGGAGATCGCCGACCTGGGCGGTCTGGACGTGTTCAACATCGTCACCCGGAACTTGAACCCTCACCTTTCGGCGGCCCAGGGAGGCCTCCGGCTGTTGGAGTCGCTGGTGGCTTCGGGCCGGTTGGGCGTCAAGAGCGGCGCCGGCTTTTACGAATATTCCGGAGACGAATCGGCGAAAGTGCTCGACGACCGGGACCGGAGGCTTCTCAAGCTGCTCCGGATCAAGTCGGAATGAAGCCGGGGCGAATGCCGCCGCCGGTCGTGAATCCTGTCTGAACGGCTATTGGCAGGGGCCGGCATCCGGCAGGCTCGGCACCGCGGAGGGCAAACATGACCCAACCCCACTCCTTCCGCTCCAGCTCGGAGGCGGTGCGGACATCGACCGGCATCGTGATTCCCGTTTACTTTCCAGCCGGGGTGGATCGGCAGGTGGGTCACGACCTGCTGGCGGACACCGTCGATGCCTGTGTCCGCCAGGTCGAACGCCCCGGGTCCGTCTGTTTGAGCGTGGACGGCGAACCCTACGGGAGAGACGTGGGCGAAGTCCTGTCCCGCCGGTTCCAGATCCGGCTCACCTGGTGCCGCCGGAACAAGGGCAAGCTCCAGGCCGTGCGGCAGGGCATGAAGGTGTTATTGGAAAAAGGCGGGCATGACTATCTGGCTGCGCTGGACGCGGACGGGGACCATTTCCCTCACGAGCTTGCCAACGGGATCCGGTCGGCCCAATACACGCGCCGTCACGATCCGGATCTGGAAGTCCTGGTGCTGGGCCGAAGAATCAGCCGGCATCGGCCCATGGGCCTCATGAGGGGCGAGATGGAGGAGTTGGCCGACCGTGTCCTCCTGGACGCACTAAACTATTCGGCCGCGGTCCGGGGGGCTCCGTTGCGGTTGGAGTACGCCACGGTCCTGGAGGAGTTTCCCGACTTCCACTCCGGATTGAAGATCCTCACCCGCGGCCTTGCCCGGCAGGTGTTCCTGGCCAAGCCCCATCTGTGCGGGGGGACGGAGGACGCCTATTTCAGGCACGGCTGCGAGGCGGTGGTGACCGTGGAGAGCCTGCTGGCCGGCGGCTGCCTGGTCGTGTTCAACCGGACCACCCTCAACGAGCCCGTGATCTCCTCGTTCGGACTGCTGGAACGCACCCGCATGGTGGCCGACAAGATCGTCTGGCCCTGCCGCCGTCTCGGAATCCCCGGCCAGTTCGTCCGGCAATGGCTGCGAAACCATCTGCCCCGGCTCCTGTTGAGCACCCTCACGCCCCAGGGGAGAGAGGAATTGAAGCAGATCCGCCGTCTGGTCCTGGAGGACCTGGGCATGGAAGACGCTGCCGACGAGCCCATCGAGGCGCCGCTGATCGTGTAGCCCGCATTTCGCACCAGGGGGCGCGCGCCCAGCGCAGTGTGTCCCGGAGATAACTTGGCCAAAATCTCGTAATTGCGCAAACACACACTCTTTTTCATCATACGCAAAGCGGCCTGGTGAGAAATGCGGGGTAGGTTGCCCCTGCCGCAGGGTGCCGGGTACGGCGAGTCGTTCCCGAATCCTTCAACGATTCAGGAGTTCCTGTCAGGAAACTTCCAGGACACCCTTGATGTAGGCCGCGTCCTTGGAGTCGGGGCCGAAGGCGCCCCTCACCGTTTCCAGGGAGGGGTAGCGGTGGGTGATGAGGGACCGGACGTCCACTTGACCCGTCTGAATCAGTTCCACGGCCCGGGTCGTGGTCTCGGACCGCCGGGTCGCCGGATTCAGCGGGCCCGAGGCTCCCACCGAGACCACCAGCGTCGGCTCCAGGAAGAGGAGGAGATTGATGACGCTGAGATCGGTCCCCTGATGCCCATGCCCGTAGAGCAACACGGTGGCCTGCTTGCGAATCAGCGAGGAGATGGTCCGGAAGGCGGCCCCGCTGCCGGTGGCCTCGATGAGCAGGTCGATCTTCCGGCCCCGGGTCAGGTGGGAAACCATCTCCACCAGGTCGGATTGCCCCACGTCCAAAGGCGTTCCTCCGAAACGCTTCACCAGGCTCAGCTTCTCCGGGACCCGGTCCGCCACCAGGACGGCCCCTTCAAATCCCACTTCCCTCCGGAGATTCTGCAGAAACAGGAGGCCGGCGGGTCCCGCGCCCAGGATCAGGACGTTTTCGACCGGCCGGGATCCGTGTGAGCCCGGATGGAACATGTAGCGGGCGGGGGTGCGCACCACCCGGTCCAGGGCGTGGAGGATGCATCCCAAGGGTTCCGAGAGGGCGGTCTCGGGGAAACCCAATCCCCCCTCCAGCCGGACCGCGTTCACCGCGGGAATCGCGACCCTCTCCCGCATGCCTCCCGGAATGCCGGTGATGCCCAGTTCCTGGTAGTGGAGGCACTGGTGCGAGTCCCCGCCGTCACAGTACTCGCAGATCGGAGTGATCCGCTGGCTGAAGCAGTTCAGGCCCTGGTCCACGGCCACCCGGTCCCCGGGCGCCAGGTCTCGAACCTGTGCGCCCGTTTCCAGAACGGTCCCGCAGAATTCGTGCCCCAGGATCTGGGGTTGGACGGAGAGAGGAATCGTCCGTCCTTCGCAATCGGAGTTGTAGTTGGCTTCGCCCTGGAAGATGTGGAAGTCGGTGCCGCAGACGCCCACGGCGCCGACCTGGATCAGGATTTCGTGTTCCCCGCATTCCGGTTCGGGAACGTCGGCCACTTCGAGTCGTCCGGGGAGTTCCAGCAGCAGCGCCTTCATGGGATGCAGTCGATGTTACCAGCCGCAGTCGGCGACTTTCACGCCTGCCCGCGAACCGAACCGGCGGAATTCGCGATGCCGGTGACCGGAGCGGCCGGTGGGGTCAGGAGGGATACCGAGACGTAGGCGAGGGTCGAGAGGATCACCGCCGGGAAGACGCGGTGGACCAGGGCGCCCTCGGGAAGATGGGGCCAGATGACCAGGCAGGCGACGCCCGCGGCATAGGAGGCCAGGACCGCCTGGCCGTTGCCCCGGTTCCAATAGAGCCCGAACATCAGGCTGGGCAGAAAGCAGGCGGCGTAAAGGCTTCCGGAGAACGCCGTGATGGATACGACGCCGCCCGGAGGATTCAACGCCACCAGGGCGGTCACGGCGGCGAAGAGTGCCACGTAGACGCGGGTGGACTGCAGACGGGCGCGTTCGCTGCGCCCCTTCCAGACCAGGCCCACCAGGTCCCGCTCGCAGGTGGAGGCCACGACCAGGAGCACCGAATCCAGAGAGGACATGGCGGCCGACACCATGGCGACGAACAGGAAGGCGCTCACGAAGGGACCGAAGACCTCCCCCCCGGCCAGCAGCGCCGGCACGACCCGGTCCGTGTCCTCCAGGCCCGGAGGCAGAATCCGTCGCGCGAACAGCCCGATGGGAGTCAGCAGGCTGAAGACGAGCAGAAAGATTCCCGGGGAGATCCAGGTGCCCTGGCGGACCGCACGTTCGTCCTCCAGGGCATAGAAACGGGACAGTTGCCGGGGTTCCACCAACGCCTTGATGGTGGTGGCGAAGATGACGCCCAGCAGGAGGGTCAGCGGGAGTGGTCCCGCTACCGAGGCGGGAACCTGGTCCACGGCCTGGGAGATCGGTTCCCAGCCGCCGGCGGCCCGCCAGGTTCCGGTGAAGAGCACCACCGCGGCGACGATCATCATGCCGCCCTGAATCACGTCGGTCCGGACCACCGAATGGAAGCCGCCCACGGCGGTGTAGAGCATGACCACGACCAGGACCATTCCGATGGCCGTCCAGTAGGGGACCTCCAGGACCGCCTCCAGCAGGTTGCCGATGCCTTTGAAGACCGCCGTCATGTAGATCACGCTGGAGAAGAGGACCAGCAGGGCCGCTCCCACCCGGGCCGGAGTGCTGGCGAAACGGAATCCGATGAAGTCGGGGATGGTGACCGATCCCAGCGATGCGGTCCGTTCCCGCAGCCGAGGCGCCACCCAGATCCAGGCCATCCAGGTGAAGCCGACCGCGAAGGGCACCAGGAGCAGCCAGGACAGCCCGTAGCTGTATGCCTGCCCCGAAAAACCCACGTAGCTGTTGGTGCTGGCGTAGGTGGCGAAAAACGAGATCCCCAGCGTGACGCCTCCCAGGGACCGTCCGGCGACGAAGAAGTCCAGCCAGTCCCGGGTCCGGCGCTGCCCGATCCAGGCATGGTAGACCATGAGAGCCGTATAGCCCCCCAAGAGCGCCAACACGAGGCCGTGGTCCTCGATCCAGGTCACGACGGGAGCCTCGGCGTCACTGGCCGCTCTTACCCAGATAGGCCGCCATGGCCTCGATATTTTGGGAGAAGGTCCGGGAGCTGAGGATCCGCTCCAGCGGTGGCTTGCCTCCGCGAAAGACAGTCAGCCTGCCGTCCTCGTTCAGCGGGATGGTCCGGTTATCGATGGTCACGACCATGTCTTCGGCCGCAAACAGGAAGACCACCGGGTCGGCCTTGCCCACCGATCCCTCCTCGACCCATGCCCCCCGCGGATCCAGGCTCTGCATCAGGCTCCCCACCAGGCGGGCCAGCTCCGGACCCGGCGGCATCGCGGTCTCCCCCCGCCAGGGTGAGAGGCCGTGAAGGCGCTCCGGGCGTCGAACGGCCGAGGGTTCCTGGGAGAGCAGCGACCGGTATTCCTGCTCCGCCTGCTCCAGGCGCCCGCCGCCTGTCCAGAGGCCGTAGTGGGAGATGACGCTCTTCGGCGAGTAGCTCAGCTCGTATCCGTCCAGCAGCCGGCTGGGTCCCGTTTCCACCCGGACCCGGCTCCCCTTGGTGATGAAGAGGGGGCGATTGGTTCCGAGCTCGTAGAATCGGGCCAGACAGAGCGCGCCGGGACCACATCGACCGCCCTCCCGCCGCCAGGGTCCATCGGCCGGCAGGTCGGATTTCCGCAGGTATTCGACGGCTCTGGGGATGGGCTCCAGGTATTTCTTCCGTCCGGTCTCGCGGTACAGCACCAGGAGCATCTGCAGGACGGCCTGAGACTCGGAGCCGGTGACCGACGGCGGCTCGAAGATCCTGCCCCAGGCAGGGTGCATGCGGCTGTCGTACTGCTGAGCCCAGGCCGGCTGGGGATCGGGCATCTGGGCCAGCAGGAGGAATTCGCCACCCTTCTCGGCCACGTCCCGGTAACGGGGCTCCCCGTAGATTCGCGCCGCCTCCAGGAAGGTGTCGATGACGTCCAGGATGGCGTTGTCGTTGAGCGTGTAGTGGTGGCGGTAGCCGGGACCCGGCCATTCGCGCGGCCACGAGTCGGGATAGGCGGCGGACCGGGCGGCCGGGAGGCCGGTATCGGCGGCATCCCGGAATCTCTGAGGCCACGCGCCGTTGGGATATTGGGCCCGGGCCAGTTGATCCAGGGCGAAGAGGCTTGCCTCGTGGATCTCGGCGTCCTGGAATTCCAGTTCCCGATCCACCCTCATGAGGAGCCGAAGCGCGCCCTGGGTGACGTTGTCGTCCAGTGTGCTGGCCGGCTTTGGACCGGGCGGGCCGTCGTCCTGACCGGAATCCGGCCTCTCGGCACAATCCCCGTCGACCCGGTAGGGGTAGGAGCGGCGCTTTTCGGGGTCCAACTCGATGATGTAGTCCCAACCCCCGGAACAGTGCTGACCCCGGACCAGCAGCCGGGCGGTTTCCCGGGCCGCCTCCAGATAGTAGGAGTCGGCCGTGTCCTCGTAGGCCCTCAGATAGGCCATGCCCACCAGGGGCGTACCGCTCGTCTGAACCGTCACCTGGGTCGGACCGTGAGCCGCCTCGGACCGTCCATAACTCAGGTCCGAGGCGTACCGGAAGTGGTAACCGCCGGAATTGGACACCCGGGTGCGGAAAAATTCCACCGCCTGTTTCAGGGCTTTCCGCACCTCCTCCGGGGCGGCCGCGGGTGGCCCCGGGCCTTCCGCAGGCGGGGAGCACGCAATCGGTCCCACCAGGATCCAAAGTGCTGCGAAACCTGTGCGAAGGTGTCTTTCGAAGTCCGATTTCAGTGCCACGAATCCTCTCCTTCCTCCGGCCGGCGAGGGTCAGATTGACCGGAGCTGAGTATGTTTCCGGCCGCGGCTCCGAGTCAACGCGCGGCTTCATGGCGCTCCCGAGGTCCGAAATCAGCGCCTCGACGCCAGGTCCCGCAACTCCGCATTCGCACGGTCGGAGATCTTCTGATCGCCGGCGGCCGCCGCAGCACGGCTCAGACCCCGTAGCGAGAGCGCTCGCCGGGGAGTTCGCTCCAGGGACGTCTGGAAGGCTTCCGACGCATCTTTGGCCCGGTCCATTGCCAGCAGGATCTCGCCCAGCAATTCGAGTGCCGGTTTGGGCGGAAACGGCGGTCCGTAACCGAACGGAGTCTGCTCCTCGAGCTGAACGGCTTTGCGAAGCATGGCGACGGCCGTGTCGGGCTTGCCCTCTTCGAACTGCAGCAGGCCTTCGAGCTCCAGCGCTGCGATCGGAAGTGAACTCTCGTCGTCACCTTCGGCGTCGGCCTTGGTCCGAAGCTTTTCCGCCCATTCGCGGGCGCTGGCTACGTCTCCGGTCTTGAGCGCGCGAATTCCCTCGGCGAGCGCGTTCGCACCCCAGGCCCTGTTGCCCAGATCCTGGTCGTCAACGGTCGGCACGTCGGCGGCCCATTGCTCCCCGTCTATGAGGAATTGCGCCCGCATGTAGGCTTGGTGAGTGCGTGCGCGGCTCGCGTCCTCTTGGGCGGCATCCTGCTCGACGATCGACAACTTCTCCCGGGCCTCGGCCAGCATTCCCTTTTGCAGATACGCGTATTGCATCCACGAGAGGGCATGATAGCCCCGGTCCTCGCTTCCCAAGCCCAGCCGCGCCACGCGCTCTTCGGAAGAGTTCCACGAGTCGATGTTCGACGAGATGCACTCGTCCCACATGCCAAGAGCCAGAAAGATATGCGAGGGCATGTGCTGGGCATGGGGCGCTGCCGAGGCCACTTTCGAATAACGATGCGCATACGGCAGGCCCAGAGGGGCGTGGACCGGATCGTCGAATGCGTGGATCAGGTAGTGCAGTGCTCCCGGATGATCGGGGTTCCGGCGAAAGACTTCCTGGCTGATCGATGCGATTTTCATGTACGTTCGATAGTCGCGCTCCCCTCCCGTCACGCCGAACATGGAGACGGCATGGAGGCTGGCGGCCTCCAGGTCCTCCGGATGGTCTCTCGATAGCTGCCCCATGGCCTCGGAGTACTCCTTCCAGCGCCGATCCTGCTCGCCATCGCCAAACAGGGTTGCGGCGGCGTCCCGGTAGGCCTGTTCCCTGGCGGTAACGGCCAGGTTCCCGGGAGCCTTCTCGAGTGCCGCCCGTCCCTGATCCAGGTTCTCGTTGTGCCAGACCGGCCGGTAGTGGGTGAGCGCCTCTCCCCAGTAGGCCAGGGCGAAGGAGGAATCGGCGGCCTGGGCATCGCGAAACGCCGCCGCCGCATCGTCGTACTCGAAGCTGTGCAGGAGCAGCATGCCCCGCAGGAACGGCTCCTGGGCGGCTGCGCCGCCGCTGTTGGGAAAGCTGATGACGCCCAATTGCGGTCCCGCTCCCGGCACCGTTTCGCTTGGATCGCCGACCCGGGCGCCGGAAGTGGCGATGTCCGTGACATCGCACGCCGAGGCCAGGAGAACCACACCGGCAGCCACCAGAAATTGTTTCATCTTCTTCCTCCCCAACGGGTCCCGCTCCCCACGTTTCCCGAGCCGGCCGGGCCGCCTGCCGGCTGGAGCGGACAACTGACCCGGCCGGCGCCGCGGCAATTGACAGATTCCGACGATCTGGTGCTAGAATATCCTTTCTCGCGGGACACTTCCCCGCTGCAAGTTGCACGAGTGGGCTGGTTGCCGGCAAGTGAACCCGAACTCACCTTAGACGGATGACCAGCGGACAACAGAAGATGACCGGTCAGTGACCGACGAAATGCATCAATGAGGAAGGAGAACATGGAAAGCTCCCCCCGCACCATGATCGAAGCCCAGGGGCTCAGCAAGTATTACGGGCCCTTCGTCGCCATCGAGGACATCAGTTTCTCCATTCCGGAAGGGCAGATCGTGGCCTTTCTGGGGCCCAACGGCGCGGGCAAGTCCACCACCATGAGGATTCTCACCGGCTACCTGGCCGCCAGCGGCGGGACCGCTCTCATCGGCGGCCTCAACGTCCACGAGAATCGGATCGAGGCCTCTCGGATCCTGGGCTATCTTCCCGAGAACGGACCGCTGTACCTCGACATGACGCCATTGGAGCTTCTCACTTTCTTCGGAGAGGCGCGTGGCCTGGCCGGTGACGAATTGGAAAACCGCATTGCCGGTGTGACCCGGCAGTTCTCGTTGGCGGATGTCCTGGAGAAGCCCATCGGCAAGCTCTCCCGCGGATACCGGCAGCGGGTGGGGCTGGCCCAAGCCATGCTCCATGATCCCGATGTCTTGATCATGGACGAGCCCACGGCCGGTCTGGACCCGAACCAGATCCGGGAATTCCGGTCCAGCATTCAGGAACTGGGCAAGCGCAAGACGATTCTCATTTCGACCCACATTCTGCAGGAGGTGGACGCCGTGGCCGACCGGGTGCTCTTCGTCCACGACGGACGGATGATCTTCGACGGGAGTCCCCGGCAATTGATGGAGGACGGCTCCCTGGAGAGTTCCTTCTACCGCATGACTCAGGCTGATACCGGCGGGGCCGCTGTCTCGTCCGGGAACGGATCCGCCGCGGAGGAGGCCGGAGTTACCGAAGCGTCCGAATCGGGAGGTGGAGAGTGAAGCGACCCGAGATCAACACCACTTTCGTCCTGGCGCTGGTGAAGCGGGACCTGTGGAAATACTTCACGAGTCCCACCGGCTATGTCTTCATCACGCTGTTCATCCTTCTGAGCACCGCGGCGGCCTTTTGGCAGGATCGTTTCTTCCTGGACAATCTGGCCAATCTGGACCAGCTCAACTACATGTTTCCCTACCTGCTCCTGTTCTTCATTCCGGCGCTGACCATGTCGGTCTGGTCCGAGGAGAGGAAACAGGGCACCGACGAGCTGCTCTTCACCCTGCCGGCCACCAGCCTGGAGATCGTCATCGGCAAGTATCTGGCCACCCTCGGCATCTACACCGCGTCGCTGGTCCTCTCCCTGAGCCACGTCCTGGTCCTGAGCTGGCTCGGCAGTCCGGACCTGGGGCTCATGTTCAGCAACTACGTGGGATACTGGCTGCTGGGAGCCGCTTTGATCGCCGTGGGAATGCTGGCCTCGCTGCTCACGGCCAACGCCACCATCGCCTTCATCGTCGGCGCCGTCTTCTGCGCCTTCCTCGTCCTCATCGACCTGATGGGTTCCTTCGGAGCCGGTCTGGGCGAGTTGGTGGCGCCCCTCGGTGTCTACCGGCACTTCGACGACTTCGCCCGCGGTGTGATGAGCTTCTCCGGGCTCCTCTATTTCCTGTCCGTTGCCGGACTCATGCTCTACGTCAACGTGCTTCTGGTGGAGAAGCGGCATTGGCCCCGAGAGGCCGACGGGCGTCCCATGTGGCTTCACCATGCGGTGCGGACGGTGGGCCTGGTCCTGGCGGTGATCGGCCTCAACGTGATTCTGGGGCGCGCGGGCATCCGCGTCGACGCCACCGCCGAGGGCCTCCACTCGCTGAGCGGCGAGACGGTCTCCCTGATCTCCGAGTTGTCCGACGAACGCCCCGTCTTCATTCAGGCCTACGTGAGCCCCGAGGTCCCGGAGCAACTGGTGCAGACCCGGGCCAATCTTCTGGGAGTGCTGGGAGAGATCGAATCGGTGGGAGGTGCGCGAGTCCAGGTCTTGGTCGAGGACACGGAACCCTTCACCCAGGAGGCTCGGGACGCCCGGGAGAAGTTCGGTATCACGCCCCGGCAGGTCCCCCATCTGGGTAGCGCCCGCGCCGGCTTCACCGACGTGTTCCTGGGCGTGGCCTTCACCTGCGGCGCCGAGGAGCAGGTGATCCCCTTCCTGGAGAGGGGCTTGCCCATCGAGTACGAGATTACTCGCAGCGTGCGGGTGGTGGCCAAGACGGAACGGAAAAAGGTGGGCATCCTGGGCACCGAAGCCAAGCTTTTCGGCGGATTCGACTTCTCCAGCATGCGCAGCAACCCGTCCTGGCCGGTGGTGGAGGAACTGAGGAAGCAGTACGACGTGGTGCAGGTCTCGGCGGCGGCTCCCATCCGGCAGGAACTGGACGGCCTCTTTGCGGCCCTGCCCTCCTCGCTGCCTCAGCCGGAAATGGACAACCTGCTGGAATATATCCACCAGGGAAACCCCACGCTCCTTCTGGTGGACCCGTTGCCCATATTCAACATCGGACTTTCGCCTTCGGAGCGGTCCGGCGCCAACACCAACCCCTTTCAGCGGCAGCAGGGTCCGCCTCCCAAACCGAAGGGGGACATCCTGGATCTGCTGGCCAGGATCGGAATCCGTTGGGACAAGGCCGGGATCGTCTGGGACAGCTACAACCCCCACCCGGACCTGGCCCATCTGCCGGAGGAAGTGGTCTTCGTCGGCGAAGGGAACGACAACGAACAGGCCTTCAACCGGGAGCACCCGGCCAGCGTCGCGCTCCAGGAACTGGTCTTTCTGTTCCCCGGGCACGTGAAGCGGGAGGCGGGCTCCGATCTGGAATTTCGGCCCCTGGTCCGCACCGGGGAGGCGTCGGCGGTCCAGAACTACTCCCGCATGGTTCAGCGCAACTTCTTCGGCGTCCAGTTGGCCCGCAGGCTTCCTCATCGCCCGGATGACCGGGAGTACGTCCTCGCCGCGCACGTCCGGACCCAGGACCCGGAGGCGGAGAAGAACGAATCCGATTCTGAAGCTGAGGCATCCCCGGAGGAGGGCTCGGAAAGCGCCGGCGCGGAACCGGACGGAGAAGGCGATAAGAAGGAGGACGAATCCGAGCGGGTCAACGCCATCGTGGTGGCGGACCTGGATTTCATCTCCCAGCAGTTCTTCTCGATTCGGGCCCAGGGACCCGAGACCCTCAACTTCGACAACGTGACCTTCTTCCTCAACTGCATGGACGTTCTCATGGGCGACGAGTCGTTCGTGGCGTTGCGCAACAAGCGCGTCCGCCACCGGACGCTGGAGCGGGTCGAAGACCAGACTCGCAGCTTTGTGGAACAGCGGGTGAAGGACGAGGAGGAAGCGGAGGAAGTGGCCGAAAAGGCCCTCAAGCAGGCGCAGGAGCGCTTGCAGGAGAAGGTGGACGAGGTCCGCGAGCGCCGGGACCTGGACGCTCAGGCCAAGCAGATCATGGCCCAGAACCTCCAGGAAGTGGAGAACCGGCGGTTCGAGGTGCTGAAGGCCAATATCGAGGCGGAGAAGGAATCCAAGATCAACGCCAGCAAGGAGAACATGGAGAGTCAGATCCGGAGGATCCAGGGCAACATCCGGACCTACGCGGTCCTGCTGCCTCCGGTACCCGTGTTCGTCCTGGGCGTGCTCATCTTCGTGCGCCGCCAGCGCCGGGAAGAGGAGGGCGCCCGCGCGGCGAGAAGGTTGAGGTCGTAATCATGAGTGAAACGAACAGATCCTTGAGCTACCTGGGCGGCGGCGTCCTGATTCTTCTGGTCGCGCTGGTGACGGTTCCCGGCCGGGTCGCCCCCGACGCCTTCGTGGACGTGGGCGAGGCCTTCTTCCCCGAGTTCACCGATCCCAACGTGGCGGTTTCCATGGAAGTCGTGGATTTCGACGAGGACACGGCTTCGGCCCGCCCCTTCAAGGTGACCTCCGAGGGAGGAAAGTGGACCATCCCGTCCCACCACGACTATCCCGCCGACGGCAAGGAGCTCCTGGCCAAGACGGCCGCCGGCATCATCGAGATGCGCAAGGACGACTTCCGGTCCAACAACGTCTCCGACCATGAGGCTTGTGGAGTGCTGGACCCGCTGGACGAGGGAGAGACCAGCCTGCGGGGCCGGGGGCGCCGGGTCACCATCAAGGGGGAGGGGGACGAGGTCCTGGCCGATCTGATCGTGGGCAAGAAGGTGGAGGAGCGCGAGAATCTCCGTTTCGTCCGGTTGCCGGAACAGAAGCGGGTCTACGTGGCCCAGATGCCGGTGGAGCCCTCCACCAAGTTCGAGGACTGGATCGAGAAGGATCTGCTGCAATTGGAGAAGGACGACATCGTCCGGGTCGTCCTGGAGAACTACTCCATCAACGAGCGCACCGGATCGCTGAATCGCCGCGGCAAGCTGGTGCTGACCAAGAAGGACGGCGATTGGGCCTTGGACAAACTCCGCTCCGACGAGGAGATGGAGACCTACCGGGCCAGCGAGTTGATGCGGTCCATCGACGAGCTCAACATCGTGGGCGTCCGGCCCAAGCCGGCGGGGCTGTCCCGCACCCTGATGCGGACCGAAGGCACGTCCAGGATCACCCAGGGCGACATGATGTCGCTCCAGAGCAAGGGGTTCTACTTCACCCGCCAGGGATCGCTGGTCTCCAACGAAGGGGAGATGACCGTGCTGACCTCCGACGGCGTGACTTACACGCTCCGCTTCGGCGAGGTGGTCTACGGGTCGGGGGACGCGGTCACCGCGGGCAGCGAAGCCAGCGACGACAAGGAGAGCGGTCCTGGTGAGAACCGCTACCTGTTCATCAGCGCCTCGTTCAATGAGAAGGACATGCAGGCCCTGCCGGCGGAGGAAGAGGAGCGCAAAGAGAAGGTGGAGACGGCGCGGGAGCGTTCCGAACTGCTCAACGCCCGCTTCGCCGCCTGGTACTACGTCATCTCCGACGACAGCTTCGACCGGGTCCACCTGAGCCGCGACGACCTGGTGAGAGAAAAGACCAAGACTTGACAGTTGCGTCCGACGGAGGCGCGAAGGGACAGCCGGAGTGCGCTTGGCGTGAAACGAACAGGGGTCCAGGGGTGACCGGACCGAGCTATCGAATGGCCCCGCCAGGGTTCACCCCGGATCAGTGGGAGGAGTTCCTGGAACGGGGAATGCTCGTTTTCAGGAACGCCCTGTCCCAGGAGGAAGTGGACCGTTACGTCGAGGCCATCGATCGGGTCTGCGCATCGGACCCGAACTACCGGCCCGGCCAGGACTTTCGGGTCGCCAATGCCGTGACGGCGGACCCGGTCCTGAGCGAGCTCATCGACCACCCCCGCCACGTCGGGTACGGCTACGATCTGTACGGCGAGCTGTTGAAGGTGCAGCGTTCGGACGTCTTCGTCCGGCCCCGGAACACGAACCGGAGCACGTGGCATCCCGACTCGCCCCGGCCCACTCCCTATGCCACCTTCTCGCCCGTGCTTCCCCTGCGTCTCTGCATCGGCTACTGGCTCACCGACCTTCCCCGCACTGCAATGGCCAACTTCATCTACATGCCGGGCAGTCACAAGAGTGCGGAGTTCGAGCACTACTACACGCACCGGAGCGTTCCCGGCGAGGAGCCTCTCTGTGTTCCTGCCGGGACCATCACGGTCATGCATTGCGGGACCTGGCACCGGGTGGACGTCAATGAGACCGACACGGTGCGCAAGAACATCTTCATCAGCTACTGTCCGTCCTGGCTCTGGGAAGGAGACCGGCGGCAGTGCGATCCGGAGTGGATCGCCACCCTGAACCGGGAGCAGAGAATCATCATGCGCAGCTTCCCGGAGGCGCATGACCGGACCAATCCCCGGGCGGAGGACATCCCGCTTTTCCTGAGCCGGGAGACCCGGACCGACTCCGACCCGGACGCCGATCCCAAGATCCCGTTGCGCATCCGGAGGCGGCGCACCATGCCGGAGAAGCTGGGGTTCCGGAACGAACTCGAGCCCGGGTCGCCCCCCTCCGGAGACGGCCGCATGACCCCGACCGTCTCTCGGAACATCCAGCCGGCGTTTCCCGTCGACCTCCCCCTGAACCAGGTTCCGGAGAAGTTTCGAGAGCTTATCGGCCTGGACCACATCCCCGGGCGCGTCGACTTCACCCTCGGGGAGGCCGCAGACGAGGAGCAGGAGGAAGGGCTGTGGGAGAGCCGCATCACCTTCTCCAACTACCTGGGAGAGGTGATCCCGGCACGGTTCATCCGCCCCCGGGAGCCGTCAGGTCCGCTGGCCGGCCTGGTCTGCATGAACGGCACGGGCAGCACCGCCGACCACGTGGCGCACGAGCGGTATCATCGGCCCCAGCCCGACAAGGGTCCGCTTTTCGGCTGGGGACGGGAACTGGCGCGCCGGGGCTACGCCATGTTGACCTTCACTCCCAAGGGTGCCGAGACGCGGCGCATCACGCTGGGGCGTTGGGAGGAGGAGAACCGGAGGCTGATCCCTTACGGCCGGTCCCAGATCGGTGTCATCGCCGACGAAGTGCTTCGTGCCGCCCGGGTACTGGGTGCGCAGGAGGGGGTCGACGCCGGCCGCATCGGATTGGCCGGCATGTCGCTGGGCGGCTGGGCCACCTGGCTGGGCCTGGCGCTGGGTGACTGGATCCGGACCGGCGCCTCGGTCTGCGGCGGGCTGGGGAGCCTGCGCATCAACATCCACGACGGCATGCCCGAACGCCACAGTTCGTTTGCCTACCTCCCCCACATGCTCCGCTACTTCGAGCATTGGGACATCGTGAACAGTTGCATCGCCCCCCGTCCCTTCATGATGTTGGCGCCCACCGAAGACGAGGACATGCCCAAGGCCGGAGTCGACCGCCTGATCCGGGAGGTCGAGCCGGTCTACGCCGCGGCCGGAAAGCCGGATCACTTCAAGGTCTACCAGCCCCCGGGCCGGCACGTCTTCAGGCTGGAGCACTTCGAGCTGGTCTGCCAGTGGTTCGACCGCTTCCTGGGAAGACGCCCGTAGCCCGATATCAATAGACGTCCGGCGCTCCCGCCTCCCACGCTCGTCCTTCCTGTGTCGATGGTGTGTTCCGGACGTGGATCAGCTTCAGGATGGGCCGACCAGGAAAGGGACAAAACACTGTGTCCGGCTATTTTTCTTGAGCAGGTACTCCAGTTTTGTGTCTTGGTAACACCTCGTCCGGATGGACTCCCGTGTCAGACGGTCTCGTACCGCGTGTCCCTGGAGCGACAGGCAATTCACGTATGATTTCTCCTATACGCCGGTCAGTGACAGCGAGATCGAATTGGGTCTGCAGGTTAAGCCAGAATTGGGGATCAACTCCAAACCAGTGCCCAAAACGAAGTGCGGTATCACCCGTTACGGAACGCTTGCCAGAGATAATCTGACTGATTCGGTTGGGCGGCACCTTGATCTGGCGAGCGAATGACGTTGGCGTCACACCAAATTCAGCAAGTTCGTCTTTCAGAATCTCGCCGGGATGAACGACTCGATTCAACATGTCTCTCTCCTTGCTTCTAGTGATAGTCCACTATTTCGACATCGGTTGGACCCGGCGTCCCATCCTGCCACGTGAAGCAGATGCGCCATTGCCGATTAATCCTAATGGAATACTGACCGTCTCTTGTGCCCTTGAGAGCCTTGAGGCGATTGCTCCGCAAAGCTCTCAAGGTGTCCAGTGACGGCGCTGCGTTCAGGATTGAAAGTCGTTTTGCTGCCTGTTTTTCAAACCCATGAAAGGCCGCGACAAATGCTCCAAGGGCAAATTTCTCGGTTCTCCGATCCCGGTATCCGAGAATCACAGCAGATCCAGGGTATCAATGGTTGACGATGGACGTCAAGCGTCAAAGGCCCAGGACTTTCCCCGTATTTTCTGGTGGTTCGGACGAAGAACCGGACATGAAAACGGATCCGATCGCGTGAATAATCTCCTAAGTTACTGATATAATAGATTTCGGAACACAAACTAACCGGACATCAAAGTGGACATGAATGAGACCGTTGTCGACCGCGGCGAAGGTGTCGGCCTGATGGAGCCGCTTCTCGCCAGCGACACGGCCAAACTTGGTTCCAACCTGAGTGACTTCGCCGTCGATCTGGCCGCCAAAGCGGCCGGGCTTCGGCGGAGCCTGCCGGAGGGAATTGCCGGTTCGCTTGCCGATCTCGTGCGGGCGATGAATTGCTACTACAGCAACCTGATCGAAGGTCACGACACCCATCCGGTCGATATCGAGCGCGCCCTCAGAGACGACTACAGCACCGATCCGAAAAAGCGCAATCTGCAGCTTGAAGCCAAGGCGCACATTGCCGTTCAGACCTGGATCGACGACGGGGGAGTCGATGGTGTTGCCCTGACGGCGGCGGGCCTGCGTCAGATCCACAGGCGGTTCTGCGATCAAGTGCCCAGGAGCCTGCTCCGGTTGACCGATCCCGGAACCGGCGAGGAAATCCGGGTCATTCCGGGGGAGATCCGTACGCGGGACGTACAGGTGGGCCGGCATGTTCCCGTCAGCCCGGGCGCGATCCCGCGATTCCTGGCCCGGTTCGAAAGCGCCTACGCGAACTTGGGCAGGACCGACGCGATGCTGGCTGCTGCGACCGCCCATCACCGCTTGCTGTGGATCCACCCGTTTCTGGATGGCAACGGCCGGGTCGCGCGATTGATGTCCCATGCCGTTTTGCGGGAAACACTGGAAACCGGCGGCGTCTGGTCTGTGGCAAGAGGCTTGGCTCGAAGCGAGGGCGCATATAAGGCGCACCTTGCTGCCTGCGACCAGACCCGCCGCAATGATCTCGACGGGCGGGGGCATTTGAGCGAAGCGGCCCTGATGGAATTCACGGCCTACTTCTTGACCACCTGCATCGATCAGGTCGATTTCATGGAGGGTCTCATTCAGCCCGGCCGGCTTCGCGGACGTATTCTGGTTTGGGCCGAGGAAGAGATTCGGGAGAAACGGCTTCCCCCGCACGCCGGCGCCGTGCTTGAGGCGGTTCTCCTTCGCGGAGAGCTTCCACGGAGCCATGCGCCGAGGGTCCTGGGTGTCGGCCGGCGCCAGGCCCGGCGGATCACCTCGGCCCTGCTCGATCGCGGCGTCCTGACCTCAGCGAGCACCCGCGCTCCGCTAAGACTCGCCTTTCCGGCGACTCTCGCCCACCGCTGGATGCCCGGATTGTTTCCGCCGAGGATGACCTCGCAGCCTGGACGCGGAAGGACATTCAATATCGGGGCGAAGTCGGGAGACGTTTGGTCCCGTTCATGACAACGCCGCCCGGACGCACGCAGCCCGGACTCGAGAAGAACCGGAGTTGGCTCGTATTCCTCAATACACGTCCGGTGCTCCCCCGCCGGCTGCTCCTTCGTCGATGGTGTGTTCCCGGACGTAGTCGAAATCGATGTCGTCCCCCAGTCCGGGACGCTCGGGAACCTGGACGCAACCGTCCGCGTCGATCGGATCATAGAGCGTCTTCTGCCACGGAAAGGGACGGTAGCGTTCGACCAGGGGATGGAGCAGTCCCCACTCGTAGAACCAGCCGTTGTCCATGGTGCACAACACGTGCATGTTGTGCGGACCGCCGCCGTGCACCTCCATCCGGAGGTTGAAGGCCTGGGCCAGGTGGATCAGCTTCAGGATCGGCGTGATGCCGCCCACTTCGCCGGTGCCGCCCCGCAGCATGTCGCAAGCTCCGCTCGTCACCCACTCGGCCCGGGACTGGTAGCTTCCTTCCAGGTTCTCCGGTCCCAGCACCGCCATGTCTAGCTTGCCGTTGAGCCAGGCGTAGGAGGACATGCTGTACTCGTTCATGGGCTCCTCGATCCAGAGAAATCCCAGTTTCTCGATCTCCCTGGAGAGGTAGAGCGCCTCGATCCGGTCGTAGTGGTGATGGGGGTCCAGCATGAGGGTGATGTCCGGCCCCACGGCTTCACGGACCGCGGCGCAGGCGGCCACGTCACGCTTGACGTCGGGCGCGCCGGGCAGGGGGGACATCCAGGTATGCAGCTTGATGGCCTTGAAGCCGTCCCGCACCAACTCCTCCGAGAATCGCGCGTAATCCTCCGGGCTGCTGAGACCCCCCGGGATATCGTCGCCCGCATTGATGCTGGCGTAGGCCGGAATCCGGGTCCGGGCGGCGCCGATCATCCTGTACACCGGGATCTGCAGAAAACGTCCGGCCAAATCCCAGAGGGCGCAGTCGACGTGGGCGATCATCATGTCGGGCAGAGAATTGGTGAGCTTCTGCATCCGCCGCATCCGTTGCCAGATCTTCTCCCGGAAAAAGGGATCCTGGCCCAGCAGGGCCGGCTTGATCAGGGAGTCCACGACCCCCTGGGAGGGTCCGGCAAAGAAATAGCCCTCGGCTCCCTCGTCGGTCCGGATCGTCAGCATGTTGTTGGTGGTCCAGCGCTCTGCTCCGGCACAGGAATGGCCCTCGTAGTCCCGATACCACTTGGTCCGGTAACGGAAGGTGTCCACCTTGATGTCCGAGATCTTCATGGCTCAACTCCTGGTTCGTCGGAATGCCGGTCCGGAATGGGCGGCAAACGGCATGAGTGATGCGCCTGCAGGGCGGTCAGGGACGAAATCGAAACGCATAGATTCCCGCGTCCCTCAGGCGCACCCGCAACCGGACGGGTTTGCCGGCCAGGCTGGAGAGGTCGGCGCCGGACTTCCAACGCACCCCGCCGTCGATGCGGTCGCCGACCAGGGGAAGGCAGTCTTCCAATCGGAATCCGTCCAACGTCTCATTCTGCTCGTTCCGAATCTCCAACTGGATGGCGCCTCCGCTGCTGGTCTTGTAGTTCAGCTCCAGTTTCTGCCCCTGGAAGAGCAGGGGGCGTGTGGTGAATTCTCCCCAGCCTTCGTAGGGCCCGTCCACCGAGACGAAGCCGTCCGACCGAAGCGTGGCCCTCCGGATCCGGCTCTCCCGTTCCCGGTAGAGATCCGAGTAGTAGAGCGAGAGTTCCCCGGGACCGGTCTGGATCACCCCGTGGCCGACGATAGGATTCCGGTCCAGCCAGTTGCGCTCGTCCGGCCCCGGGGTAAGGAAAGGCTCGCGGAAGGTCCTCTCCCACCGGATTCCATCCCGGCTGTAGGCGAACCGCACGTCGGAGAGCCCCGGGTACGGAGCGCCCGGATAGGACCGGTCGGTATACAGAACCATGGGAAACATGAAGAAGGCGGAGGCGGCCCGGGAATACTTGACCGCCGCGTTGGTATAGAGGTGGAAGTCGCGCGGGTCCTGCTCGTCGGCGGTGAAAACCAGCTTCGGTTCGGTCCAGTGGAGAAAATCGGAGGACTCGGACCGCCGGATGGCGCGGCGGCCCCCTTTGAACGGCCCGGGCGCCGAGGCGTCGACCCCCCTGAGGTAGATGACGTAGCGTTCCCGTTCATCGTCCCAGAGCAGAATGTTGTGGCTGTCGAAGGGGCCGTTGGACAACAGGGGATTGGTCGCCACCGGTGTCCATCGGATGCCGTCGGGAGAGACGAAACCGGAGATGCCGTTGACCCGGGAGATCATCTTGTAGCGGGTGCTGCTGCCCGGTTCCTGATTCGGGTCCAGCAGGACGCTGATGTTGGTGAAGTCCTCGGGCGCCCCCAGGATGTTGTTGTCCGTGGAACCCTCGAATTCATATCTCCCCAGACTCGGTTTCTCCCAGACGATCCCGTCCCGGCTCTCGGCATAGCAGGTCAGCACGGTGTCCCCGGGAGCGTCGACGCGAGGATCCCCGATGGAGACCCGGTACCACATGCGAAACCGTCCGCTGTCCTCCACAACGGTCGTGTAGTGGAGGCTCTTCCCCTCCCAGGGACGGTCGCACTGAATCACGGTCTCGCGGGGAACGGGCCGGTGCAGGGTCAGCTCCACGCCGTCGCTGTGGTCGAACCACGACTCGTCCAGCAGCAATTGCCGCCGGCTTCCCACATCGAGCGGTTCCCGGACCTCCGGTGGCGGCGAGCAGGCGGAAGGCGCCAGCAGCCCGAACAGGATCAGCAATGTCCCAACATTTCGCATGATTTCGCTTCTCGCCATGTGAGCGCCCAGTCTACTACGACCCGCCGGTCGGAAATCGCGCCAACGATCGCAATTCGATGAGGTGATTGAAAGTTTCAAGCGAGGCTCCATCGAAGTTCGACCGTCGAGTGGTCGAGGGGGACGTCACCAGGCCGGATACACCCTCCCGGCACGGCAACCATTCGCGAGGGCCGAGCCCGGATGTGGGTTCGTCAGTAACGACGTGGATTGCGAAGGTATGATGCAAGTCGTACATTGGTCGGCCATTGAACATTGAGTAACGGTCGGCGTTGGGAAGGGAATCCGATGATGCGTGGAGTCGTAATTCTTCTCCTGGCAGTCGCGGTCTTGCTACATGGGGACATCTATGGCGCACTGGTGGGGCAGGAGGCCGGTGAACCGGTGCGGCTGATCTACGACACCGACATGGGGAACGACGTCGACGACGCCATGGCGCTCGCCGTCATTCACGCGCTCCAGGACCGGGGAGAATGCCGGCTGCTGGCCGTGACCGTCAGCAAGGACAACTTCTTTGCCGCCGCCTACTCCGATCTCCTCAACCACTTTTACGGGAGACCGGGAATCCCCATCGGGATCGTGCGAAACGGGCCGACGCCGTTGGATGGCCGGTACGTTCGCCAAGTTTGCGAGGCCCGGGAAGAGGGCAGGCTGCGGTATGCCCGATCTCTCAAGAGTCCCGGGGAGGTCGAGGAGGCGACCCCCTTGTTGCGGCGGACGTTGGCGGGTGAGCCCGATCAATCGGTGGTCATGGTCCAAGTGGGTTTCTCCACCAACCTGGCCCGACTGCTCGATTCTCCACCCGACCGTTACTCCCCGCTTCCAGGAAGAGATCTGGCGGCCAGGAAGATCCGCCTGCTCTCCATGGTGGCGGGCAGCTTCGGTCATCCCGGACCGAAGGATGGGCGGGAGTACAATATCTACAAGGATCTGCCGTCGGCGCGAAAGCTCTTCGACGCCTGGCCCACGCCCATCGTGGTGAGCGCCTACGAGGTGGGAATGGCCGTCCGATACCCTGGAGAGCGCATGCGGCGGATGGACGGCGCCGGGCGCCATCCCGTCCGCGAAGCCTACCGGCTGTACGTCCCGAACCTTCCGGACCGGCCCACCTGGGATCTGACCAGCGTCCTATACGGTGTGCGCCCCGGCCGCGATACCTTCCGGGTCTCGGCACCGGGGCAGGTGATCCTCGATCCGGTCGGCCGGACCCGATTCGAGCCGGGCGGCCACGGGCGCCATCGGTATCTGCAGGTCGATGAGCGGCAGGTTCCCCGAGTCCGCGAACTGCTTGTGGAACTGGTGGAGCATACTCCATAGTCCGCGCCCGGTTTCCGGTGCCGGTGGACTGAAAAACGCCGGAGATCCAGACACGCCATCAGCGATTCGGGGTAAACTACCTTCGAACGCTGTGGTTGGCGCTCACGGTTGTTTCTGGAGGAGACAGGTCCGTCATGAATTTTCGTTGTCTCACCGCAGTGGCCTTTGCCGCCTGCCTGCTGCATTCCGGCGGTTGCGCCCCAACCCCTTCCGCACAGGCTGCCGGATCCATGCCCATCGGCGAACCCTTCCAGATCCGGGCGCCCCTGGAGTTACCCCCCGTCCTCGTACCCGCAGATAATCTGCCGACGTTTGAGTCCATCTCCCTGGGCCGCGGCCCCGATTGCGGCAAGAACTTCTCGCAGGAACGGAAGGACCTGGTGGCCTTTCCGGAGACTCCGGCCGGCGAGATCCCTCCCGGAGCGGGAGCGCTCGTCTGACCGAAGCTTGCGGAGGAGATGCCCGGGATAAGGCAAAGCGCAGATTCCTGGAGGAGTTGGACAATTTCGTTCTCTTCCATCTGGGGTCGGACGCCCGGGTCGAAGTCGGATCGGGCGAAAGAGGTCTCTCGGTCGAGATCAGCCATCTTCGGGTGAAAAGCTTTCGTCTGGAGTTGTCCTGGGAGCGGGTCCGGGACTTGGCCGGTGACGAAGAACTGCTGGAAGATTTCCTGCTCGACCAGTTGACCATCCACCGGAGGTAGCGCCCGGGCGTTCTTGCGCCAGGTTGCCGCCCCGTCGAGTGGCGGACTCGGAACGGTCGAAAGGCCACCAACCGCGCCGAGAGTTTTCCGCCACGAAACGAGCATCGTCTCGACTCCGGGCGGATTTCCAGGGTATCCGCCCGGATCGAAACGTCCCGGTCGGCATCAAATTGACAGTCGAAGCGTATTTTGTGTAGAACCATCGTACGTTTAAAACGATTGTTTCACTGTGTGAACCATGCCGGGCACCAAGTCCAGGATCCTGAATGCGGCGGAAGGACTCTTTGCGGATCGGGGATTCTCTGCGACCTCGGTTCGGATGATCACGTCCCGGGCCAAGGTGAATCTGGCCGCCATGCACTATCACTTCGGTTCCAAGGATCAACTGATTCAGGAACTCTTCGCCCTTCGCCTGTCTCCGCTCAACCGGCAGCGCCTGGCGCTCCTGGACCGTTGCGAGGCAGCCTCCGGCGCAGGGGAGCCCTCCCTGGAACAGATCCTGGAGGCTTTCATACGGCCGCCGGTACAACTGATCCGGGATCCGGAGCGGGGCGGCATGCGGTTCATGCAGCTCCTCTCCCGGGCCTTCAACTCGCCCGATGGAGCGATTCGGGAGATGATATATGGACAGTTTGCCGAAGTGATCGAGCGTTTTTCCGGCGCGTTGGGTCCAAGGTTGCCCCACCTGTCCGGTGAAGAAGCGTTCTGGAGATTCCATTTCATGGTCGGGGCCATGTCCCATACGCTTCACGTGATCGCCGACTGGAAGAACCTGGAGAACCTTTTTCTGGAGGTTCCGGAACCGTCCCGGGTGGACGAGGTCGTCGACCGACTGGTTTCGTTTCTGGCAGCCGGTTTTCGAACTCCGATTCCATCACGGGAACACTACAGATGAGATCCACACCCTTTCTCCTGCTGGCCATGCTCCTTTCGGGAGCCGCCTGCGTCCGGACCGCCGCACCGCCCGAGCGGGAGCCGAGCCTCCCGATCCCGGAAGCATGGAATTCGGCAACGGCGGCGGAGGGATCGGTCGATGTCCATTGGTGGAAACAGTTTCAAGATCCGCAGTTGGATGCATTGATCGAAGAGGCCCTCCGCAGCAGTTTTCAACTCCGGGCCATCTCCGCCCGATTGGAGACGGCCCTCATCGAAGCCGAAATCGCCGGCGCTGACCGGATTCCGTCCGTGGGATTCAGCTTGAACGGCCGCCGCCAGCGGCAGAACTTCATTGGTTTTCCCATACCCGGTTTCGAGGGCCGGGTGCCCCGGGCCACTTTCACCAATCTGGGCGCTTCCCTGGACATCAACTGGGAGGTGGACCTCTGGGGCAGAATCCGTAGCGGCGAGATCCTGGCCGGCGCTCTCGCCTCCATTCATGCTGCAGACCTTGCTGCGGCGAGGCATTCGTTGGCCGGCCAGACAGCCAAGGCCTGGTTCGCCTGCTCGGAGGCCGAACTGCAGTTGGCTCTGGCGCGTGAAATGGTGTCCAGTTTTGAGGCGACCTCCAAATGGCTCCGAAACCGCTTCGAGGCGGGATTCGCGCCGGCTCTGGAAATCAGTCTGGTCGAATCGGATATTTCTGCTGCTGAATCTGCCGTCCATCTCCGCCGCGAGCTATTGGACCGCAGCATCCGCCAAGTGGAGCTGCTGGCCGGACGCTATCCGCGCGGGGAGCTGCCGGTTCGGGAGAGCCTTCCCGATATCTCCTCCGGCGTTCCGGCCGGTGTCCCCTCCCAGCTCCTGACCCGCCGTCCCGATCTCATCGCGGCGCAGCGGCGTCTGTTGGCCTCCGATGTTGGGATCGTCCAGGCTCAAACGGCCCTGCACCCCCGGCTGAGTCTCACCACGGCGGGCGGGTCCTCCACCAAGGGGTTGTTGAGCCTTTTGAATTGGGACTACACGGTGTGGAGTCTGCTGGGCAACATCGTCCAACCCATCTTTCAAGGAGGACGCCTCAGACGTCAGGTCGATATTGCCCAAGGCCGGTCCCGGGAAATCCTGGAGACTTACGCCGGCGCAGTCCTGCAGGCCTTCGGCGAGGTTGAGACGGCCCTTTCGGTGGAGACTTTCTTGAGGGACCGGCAGCGTGAACTGGAAGAGTCCGTAAGTGAGGCCGAAACGGCCCGGGAGCAGGCCCGGTTTCGATATCGCCAAGGTTTGGGGGACATGCTGCTGGTGTTGCAGACGGATCGTCGAATCCTGAATTCCAAGAGTCAGATCCTGACTCTGCAACGTCTCCTGCTGGAAAATCGGATCGATCTCCACCTGGCGCTGGGAGGCGGATTTGACCCAGGCGCCCCGCCGGGCGCTCCGGGAGCCCTTCTCCCGGTGACTCTTGCCGGAGAGAATGGAAATTGATCAAGCTGCTCCTGAAAATTCTGCTGCCCATGGCGACTTTGGCCCTTGCCATGGCTTGGGCCTGGAAGATATTCAATGATCGGCCCGTGGTCGAGACCCGCCCTCCGGAGGTGCCGGTTCCGGTGGTCCGGGCCGTTCCCGCACAGCTTCAAACACTCCGCCTGACGGTCATGTCCCAGGGGACTGTGGCTCCTCGAACCCAGACCACGTTGTTTCCCGAGATTGCGGGCCGGGTCCTGCAAGTCTCCCCCTCTCTCGCGGACGGGGGCTTCTTCGAGGCGGGCGCTGAACTTCTCAGGATCGACCCCACGGACTACCAACTCCAGGTGGTTCAGGCCGAAGCCCAGATCGCACAGGCTCAACTTTCCCTGGAGACGGAAGAGGCGCAGGCCGAGGTCGCCCGCAAAGAGTGGCAGAGTCTGGGCAAAGGGGAGGCCAGTCCCCTGTTGCGGCGAGTGCCCCAGATCGCCCGGGCCCGTGCCGCGCTGTCATCCGCTCAGGCCGCTTTGGCCCAGGCCGAACGGAATCTGGAAAAGACCCGGATCAGCGCTCCGTTCGCAGGGCGGGTGCTTCGAAAAAACGTGGACATCGGGCAATACGTGTCCCCGGGGACTCCCATGGCCACCATCTATTCCGTGGACTATGCTGAGATTCGGCTTCCGCTTCCCGACGAGGAGTTGGCATATGTGGATCTGCCCCTCAGCTACCGCGGCGACGGCTCGCAGAAGCGCCAACCGGTCGTCCTCTTGCGGTCCGAGTTCGGCCAGCGCAACCACTCCTGGACCGGGAGAATCGTACGGACCGACGGGACCATCGATCCCCAGACCCGGATGATCCACGCCATCGCACAGGTCGCCGATCCTTATGGCCGGGGCCCCGATCCGGACCGTCCTCCCCTCGCCGTGGGCATGTTCGTGGAAGCTGAAATCCAGGGCCGTTTGATGAAAGATGTCGTCGCCCTGCCCCGGGCGGCCCTTCGAGGGGAGGACCAGGTGCTGGTCGTGGATCCGGAATCCAAGCTCCGTTTCCGCCCCGTCAACGTGGTGCGCCTGGAACGGGAGAGGGTGCTCATCGATTCCGGTCTCCAGGAGGGCGAACTGGTTTCGCTTGCGACACTGACCACGGTCGTCGACGGCATGGAGGTCCAGGTCCAGCAGGATTCCGACGCCCGAGGGTCGCCATGATGAGCCCGCATCATCCCTTCTCGTGGCCGGCCGGCTGAGGTTCCTGATCGGCTTGGCCCGGTCCGTTCCTGAAAATCCGATTGCGGAATCCGTCGATGTTGCCGAAGGCGGACCGCCCCGCCTTCGCTGGGCGGCGCCATGTCCTGATTGGGAAGGCGGTGTGTTATATCTAGGGAAACCGGGCCAATGGCACGTCCTCGGGCTCCGTCTGCCGACGGCTGGCGCCTGGGCGGACGTGGACCATGACATCGGTGGCGCAATGCCATGGCCAGTGGCGCCTCCGGCTCACCGGCGTCAGGCGAACGCACTACCATTGCGGCAACCGATCCGGATGGGAAGGGTATGACCAAAGTCGACGAGATCCCGATTCGCCTTGCCGAAGAACTGATCCTCCTGATGCTCAACGAACGGAGCGGCTATTTGGAGATGGTTCCAGGCTGGAATTTCTCCTGCGTCATGGCGGGCGCCGTAATCGCGGACCTCGCGCTGGCGGATCGCATCGACACCGATCTGCAAGTGTTGTATGTCACGGACCCCACTCCAACGGGAGACAAGCTGCTCGATCCGACGCTCAGGGAAATCGCCGAGTCCAAGGAACTCTTCGAGGCGCAGTATTGGATTGAACGAAACGCGGCCGGTTCCGAGGAAATTGTCACCGCCACGCTTGAACGCCTGGTGGAGAGGGGAATTCTCGAATACAGAAGCGGTGGATTCTGGATGCTCTCGCGCGACGTTTCGCGCTCGGGAAGCTATTCGACGTCCGACAGAATGATCCGTCAGGAAGCCAGGGCAAGAGTCCTGGACGTCATCTTGACCGACGTCATACCGGATCCCCACGACGCCATTCTCGTTGCATTGATGCATACCTGCAACGGGTTCAAGCTGGTGCTTTCGCCCGAAGACTATGAGGAAAAGCTCAAACGGATCGAGATCATCGCCAAGTTGGATCTGGTGGGGCGGTCGGTTGCCGAGGCGGTGAAGCAGAGCAGCGTCAACCCGAAGACTCGACGGGTTCTTCAAGGCAAACCGATTCCGAAGCTCGGGATCGTCGACCTCCTGCGGGTGCGTGACTTCCGTTCCGGGAATATGGCCAAGGCGATGCACGAAATCTTCCGGAAGCACGGACCGGTGGTTCGGATTCCCTTCAAGATGAACAAGCAACCGGTCGTCGCCTTGATGGGGCCGGACACGAATCAGTGGGTCAACAGGTATGGCCGGTTCTACCTGCGCTCGAAGGACTACATCGAGGGGCTCGAACGCTTGTTCGGCGCGTCCCGAACCCTTCCGGGCATGGACGGTGCGGAACACTTCAAGATGCGCAAGTCCCTGCATGGTGCCTATTCCCGTGCCACGCTCGCACGGCGGCTTCCGGAGTTGATCCACCATTGCCGGCAATCGATGGGCTCCTGGAACGAAGGCGACGTTTTCCGCGCAACCGGGACCTTCCAGACTCACATCAGCCGTCAGGTCTCGAGCCTGACGATGGGAGTGGATTGCAGCCACTACGTCGACGAACTGCTTGAGTACGAACATCGTGCGCTGGTCATTGGGGTTCAGGGCCTGTTGCCGAAATTCATGCTGTCCACGCCCAGGATGAAGCGGGGGGCCCAGAGGGTCGTTCAACTCCAAGAGGAGATCATCGCATCGCACACACCGGCGCAGAGGAAGGGGAAGCCACTGGATATTGCCGATGCCATCCTCGAACTCCATCGAAACGACCCGCAGTTCCTGCCCGAAACGGACCTCACCTTTCCGTTCGTCGCGGCGATGGTCGCCAGTATCTACCTGGGCAGCGCGCTCGGCTTCGCCGTCTATTGCATGGTTCGAAACCCGGATGTGTACTCGGGGATCCGTCGAGAAGCCGAGGCGCTTTTTGGTGACGGGCGTGAACCGAAGCCGGAGGACTTCACTCGCGAAACCATCGACGTCACACACCGGCTCTTGCTGGAAGCCGGACGCTTGTATCCTGTGATTCCGTGGCAGTTGAGAACGGTCATGAACCCCTGCATTGTCAATGGATTCGAGCTCACTCCCGGGACGCGGCTGCTGATCTCCCAGACCGCGTCACATTACTCCGGCGACTTGTTCAAGGACCCGCTGAAATTCGACATCGACCGGTACCTGCCGGATCGGGCAGAGCATTTGCAGCCGGGGGCCTACGCTCCCTATGGCCTGGGCACGCACATCTGCTTGGGGCGTCCGTGGGTGGAACTTCAGATGGCCGTCAATCTTCTGCTCATCGCATACCACGTGAACCTGGAAATGTCGCCTGAGAGCTATCAGCTCCGAATCAATCCGTTCCCGACCGCCGCCCCCAGCAAAAAGTTCAGGCTCCGCGTCGCTCAAGTCACCAATCCGGTTTCCGCAAAGAAGCCTGCACCGGTTCCGGGGCCGGAACGGGATAGCCTGGTGGGCGGAAGCCGCTCCCGCTGCCCCGTGACGGGAGTTGGCGCGTAGGAATTCAGCCATCAGCGCCGGCACCGGCAACAGCAGTATCCCGGTCGTAATCATGATTCCGACGCCGAGTGACGCGGCGAAGAAGCCCATGAACGATGATGAACAGCTGGATCACGACCTCGTGGCCGCGCGGAAGCGATTGGTGCCGGCCACGGACCACGTTTGCGGATCGAAACAGCCATGATTCGGGTCCGACCGATCGTTGAGCGGCTGTTGGTGAACCCGCTGAGACGCCTCGCTCCAAACATTGAATTCCCCTGCGTACCGGTCGACGGCCCTGATTGGGGAGATCGGCTGTGATACAGTGTGGGGGCACAGGATGTATTGTCGGCCAGCATGTAAATTGCTAATAACAAACTTGTTACTACGATTTCATGCCCCATGCCACGCCCTTTGCTGAGCTACGCGGGGTAAGCACGTCACTTGCCCGCTTAGCCGTCCTGGATCGACTGGAGAGCCTGCCTTGAGGCCCGCGAGGCGATTTCGCGAACTATCCAATGCGCTGAAGGCCGCATTCGACGGGTCGAACCTCGTCCGCCGCGTGCAGGACTTCGAAGGATGGACCGACAGGGTGTCCCGCCAGGAATCCGAAGCGCTCTACGACCACACGCTGACCGTGAAGGAATACTACGACCTTTGTAGCGAGTTCATGGTCTTCGGTTGGGGAGAATCCCTGCACTTCGCGCCGCTGTCGCCTGGCGAGAGCTTGGAGGACTCGAAGATCCGGCACCAGCGACTCATGATCTCCAAGCTCGAACTGCGCCCCGGCATGACGGTAGTCGACATCGGCTGCGGGATCGGCGGTCCGATGCGCCGGGTCGCCCGCGAGGCCGATGTAAGGGTCGTCGGAATCAACGTAAGTGAAGTCCAGTGCAACAACGCCCAGCGGCTGAACGCCGCTGCGGGGCTCGATCACATGACCGACTGCCAGGTGTGCAGCTTCATGGAGATGAGCACCATCAAGGACAGGACGTTTGACCGTGGCTACGCGATCGAATCGACCTGCCACGCGGCCGACAAGGTGGCTGCGTTCGCCGAAATCTACCGTGTCCTGAAACCGGGAGCTCTCTTCTGGGGCCAGGAAATGTGCATGACGGACATGTTCGATCCCGGCGACGATCGGCATCGCGCCATCAAGCAAGAACTCATGCACGGCATCGCGCTCAAGGAAATCGCGACGTTCCGGGAGGTCAACCGGGCGCTCGAAACCGCGGGATTCGAAGTCATGGAAGGGTTGGACCTCGCCAGCGACCAGCACGGTCCGATCAGGCCGTGGTATCAGCCCATGGAAACCCGGGGCGGACTGCTCGGCGGCGCTTTACGCCGGACCCCGATGGGTCGCAAGGTTGTGAGAAGGGGATCCAGGATTGCCGAGTTTCTCGGTACGTTCCCGAAAGGCTCGACGGAGGTCGTCGGGCTACTGGATCGGACCGCAAACGCCTATGTTGCCGGGGGCAGAGCCGGGATTTTCACACCGCTCTACTGTTTCGTGGCGCGGCGGCCTCTTCGGGGGTGATTGGCGGCCTGTAGACACGGCAGTGTGGCATTCGACGGGTGATGCATCCCGGCGAGAACGCGTCGCTTCGCAGCTCCCATCGTTGATTTGCGGCCGGAATTCGTCCGGGCCAAGCTTCCGGTGGGCGCTCCTCCCCCACTCGCCCTTTCAACCGGGAACCTCGCAGGCCAGTTTTTCCGGTGTGGTCTCGGTGCGCGCGCCACTTTTCCCACCGGCCGTCAGCCCCGGGTCGAGGTCAGGCGCAGATGGAACGAGGAAAGCGCTGGCACCAGAAACATGATGACTGTCGTGGTGAAGAGGATGCCGCAGCCGATCGAGGCAGCGAAGGGAACAAAGAACTGCGCCTGAATGGCGTCTTCGAGGATAAGGGGGGTGAAGCCGAGGAAGGTGGTCAAGGAAGTCAGCATGATGGGGCGAAATCGTCCCTTCGCACCCTCGATGATCGCGGTTCGCACCGGAGTGTTTTCCCTGAGCTTCTGATCGATAAAATCGATCATCACCAGGGAATCGTTCACCACCACGCCGGCGAGGCCGAATATCCCGACAAAGGATTCCGCGCTCAACGCCACCCCCAGGACCCAGTGACCCAGGATCACGCCGATGAACCCAAACGGGATGATGGCCATGATGATGAACGGTTTGGCGTAGGAGCGCAGCGGAATGGCCAGCAGCGCGAAGATCATGAGCAACGCGATCAGGAATCCGCGGAAGAGACCGCCCAAAGAGTCAAGCTGCTGCTGCTGTTCACCTCCGAAGGTGTACGTGAGTTCCGGGTTTTCGTCGATGAGTTCCGCGAGGATAGTGTTCTCCAGAATGTCGTTGGCGGTCGCGGCGGAAATCACACTGGTATCCACATCAGCGGAAACCGTGAGAATGCGATGGCCGTCTTGGCGCCGGATGGCCGGCGGCGATGTGCCTGAACTCAGCGAAGCCACGCGGCTTAACGGCACGTCGGCACCGGTTGGCGTACGGAGCCAGTATCTCTCGACGTCGGTGATGGCATTGCGCTGCTCCTCGGGTAGCCGCACATAAACCCGAACTTGTTCACGTCCTCGCTGCACCCGCACGGCCTCCACGCCAAAGAATGCGGCTCTCGTCTGCCCGGCAAGATCATCAAGCGTGAGGCCGAGGGTGCGCGCTTCGGGACGCAATCCCACCTGAACTTCCGGGATACCGCGAGTGTGATCAGAGCGTATGTCGAAGACGCCTGCGACTCCGCCGAGGCCAGCGACTGCGGAAGATGCGATCTCGACCAGGCGTTCCGGATCCGGGTGGGACAGCGCGACCTCGACCGGGTTGCCCAGTGTGTAGATCTCGCTGATGTAGGTGACCGCGCGCACATGAGGCAGGACACCCACCTCCTCGCGCCATGCCTGCACGAATTCTCCCGAAGTGATGCGCCGTAGCTGCGCGCCCAGGAGCTTGAACTCGATGGTGGCGACATTGGCTTCCGGGTTCAGGGTGGGCGAGGGATTGAGGCCCCCGGTTTCGATCCGCGAACGCTGACCGACGACTACTGTAACTCCGGACAGCAGAGGAGGCGCATCCGCGGGCCGGCCTTCAGAAAGCCGCTCGACGGCCCGGTGGCCGGCTGATTCCAGCTGTTGCGCCACTGCGTACGTCTGCTCCGCGGTCGTTCCGTCCGGCATCTCGAGGGTGGCGATTGCGAAGTCGCCTTCGACCGCTGTTGCGAAGGTGGTGGGGACGATGCCGGCCGGAATGAGGGAAATGCTCAGGATGAGCAGCGCGACCGCCCCCGAGACCGTCACCTCAGGCCAGTCCGTCGCGAACTGCATCCCACGATCCAGGGGCCCCTGTACAAAGCTGTTCAACCAGGAATCGACACGATTCTGGATCCGGGAGACGAATCGTTCGATGCTCGTGCCGGGCACCCAATCCGGGCCGTGCAGATGATGGGACAGATGGTTGGGCAGCACCAGCAGCGATTCGACGAGCGAAATCAGCAGCGTGGCAATGACGACGATGGGCAGTGCCTTCCAGACCTCTCCGAAGCCCGCGGGTATGAAGAGCAGCGGAACGAACGCCACGACCGTAGTCAGCACGGCGAAGATCAGTGGCACCTTGATTCGTCGCGCACCCCGGATCGCCGCAACAACCCCCGGCGTGCCGCGCATTCGCTCCAGGTGAATGTGCTCGGACACGACGATCGCATCGTCTACGATGATTCCGATGGCGAGCACGAAAGCGAAGAGCGAAATCTCATGGAGCGGGATGTCGAACATCATCATGGCGGCCAGGGCGCCGATCGCGGAAACGCCGAGACCGACGGCGACCCAAAACGCCAACCGGACTTCGAGAAAAAGGCCAAGCGCGAACAAGACCAGCAACACCCCCAAGGATCCGTTTTTGAGGAGAAGGAGGCCCCGCTCCACGAAGACCGAAGAGTCGTCGCTCCAGATATTGATGCCCACGCCGTCGGGGAGCGAGGGCGCTATCTCGTTCGCAACATGGTCCCGAACGGCGTGCGCCACATCCATCACCTTCTCGCCGTCGGCTCGCGAAACCTCAATGAACACGGCGGGATGGCCCTGGTGCCGCACGATCAAATCGGAGTCCTTGAAGCTGTCGCGCACCTCGGCAATATCACCTAAGCGCACCACTGTGCCGTCGTCGCGGCCGAAAATGACGATCTCCTCGAAATCCTGCTGATCGTAGCTCTGACCGAGGGTCCGAATCCGCACCTGGGACTGCTCGGTATTGATGCTGCCCGCAGACAGGTCCAGGGAACCGCGACGAATCGTATTGGCGACATCGGTCAGAGTCAGCCCAACGGCCCGTAGCCGCCGCAGTGGCACTTCGATGGAGATCTCGTAGTTGCGCACGCCGTTGGTTTCGACCTGGGACACGTTCGGGAGCGAAGCGAGATCGTCCTCGATACGATAGGCGAGTTCTTTCAGGGAGCGCTCGGGAACGTCGCCGTAGAGGATGAGGCGCATCATGCTCTGGGCGTTGGTCATTTCCCGGATTCGGGGCCGCTCGGCTCCGACCGGGAACGTCTGAATACGCCCGACCGCCGACTCGATTTCATCCCTCTTCGCGCCCATGTCCGTACCCGATCTGAATTCGACCCTGACGGACGCCATTCCCGGGGCCGCTACGGACCTGACCGCCTTCACGTCCGCCAGTCCACGGACCTCATCCTCGATCTTGACGACGATGGCCTCCTCCACCTCGTCGGGCGTTGCCCCGGGGAACGTCACGGAGATTTCGAACTGATAGAAGGGCACCTCGGGCCACGCTTCCTGCTCGAGGCCGGTCAGCGACACGAGGCCCGCAGCGAGGATGCCGAACATCAGCAGGTTGGACGCGACGCTGTTGCCCGCCATGTAGGCGATTGGCCCGCCGGGTTCCGCCGCTTGTTGTTCGTTTTGGCTCATTCCGCCGAACCGGCCGCTGTTTGTACCACCATGCCTTCGGTGACGAATGGAATGCCGCCTGTGATGGCCAACTGCCCGTCTTCCAGGGCGCCGACCACCACGGCTTCGTCGTTGACCCGCTGCAATACGCGGACCGGGACGATACTCACCGTTTGGTCTTCGCCAACTGTCCAGACCTCGTTGCCGGTTTGCAGTGCAGCCCGCGGCACCCGGAAATAGCTCTCCGGTACCAGACCCTGGATCTCTACTTCCACGAACTTGCCTACCAGGAGCGGGGGCGCATCGCCGGACCCGTTCGCCGGAACACCCGCCGAGAATGGGTTGGGCACCCGCACAATCGCGTCAATGGTTCGCGTCTGCTCGTCGACCGAGACTTCAGCCCGGTCGACGTACCCCTTCCAGACATGGCTGGCGTCGCCGAAACTGGCGGTCACCCGGGCGGCAACCCGCCGCTCGGCGTCTCCCGCGCGAAGCTTCCAAAGCCCCGGAATCATGGCGGCGTCGGCGTCGGACAGGGGCACGGCCACCTCGACGGCATCGGCCGCCATCAGCCGCCCAACGGTCTGGCCGGCGGGCACGAACTGCCCCGTGTCCACCGATTCGTTGCGCACATAGCCGTTAAACGGCGCCCGCAATTCGGTTCGGGACAGTGCCAGCTTGGCGCCGGCGATCTGGACCTCCACACGGTGCAGCGCGGCCAGAGCCGTCTTGATCTCCGGTTTCCCCAACGCCAAGGGTCCCGGTTCGCCCACCGGAGCTCCCGCCTCGAGTTGCTGGCGGGAGTACTCCTCGAACTCGGTGCGGGCGAACGTCCCTTTTTCCTGGGCCAAAGAGAGGGCCACCCGACGGGCTTCGAGTTCGGCCTCGGCCTCGCGCAGGCTTTGCAGATAGTCGGCATTGTCGATACGCAAGATCGGCTGACCGGACTCGATCCGCCCGCCGCTCCGGAAACCCGGATCCAACCAGACGACGCTGCCGCTGACCAGGGGAGCAATGTCGACTTCTGCGCTGGGCCGCACGGTTCCGGCGCCGTATACCGGGATGGCGCCGGAGCCGGCCGCAACCCGGCCGGTCTGCGCAAACGGGATTTGGGGGGGAGGCTCACGGCGCTCCGGTTCGGGTGCCTGCGACACCAGGTAGTAGGCGACGTACCCGGAAACGGCAAGGATGGCAACCGCAACCAAGTAGCCTAGAAACTTCCTCATGGTGATCTACTTCGCGGATACTGAAGCGGTTCGGGAATTCGCCGGCCGCTTCGTGAAGCTGATCCCACGCCACACCGGCTGCCCGTCATGTCGGGAAAGGACGGCTGATTTGAGGGAAGTCATGTCCCGAGATAAGCAGAAGCCTGTGACTAAATTCCGCCAAAACAGGCATTTTATCTTACCATCAGCAGAAATGGCTGCCTAGACGGTTCCCGGGTCCGGCCGAAGTAAAACCGACCGGGCCGCAAGAAAAATCCATATACTGATGACCGGACGGCACATACTTGGCTTGCCGATCACCGGTTCCGTCAGACGACGTATCCTCGATGATAAATGGCGAATAGACATATCGAGCCCGAAAACTCCTCCTCGCTGTCCCCGTTTCCCGAGGGTTGGTACTTCGTTTCCAGCCGTGAAGCGATTCTCAAGGCAAAGCTGATCCAGAAGACCTGGATGGGCGAGGAAATCGTCGCCTGGTGCGACGGTGAAGGACGCGTCTGCGTGGCCGAGGCGGTCTGTCCGCACCTGGGGGCCGAATTGGGGCCCGATGCCGGAGGCCGGGTACGCGATGGCTGTCTCGTCTGTCCGTTTCACGGCTACGAGTTCAACGCCGCCGGCCGATGTGTCGCCACTCCCTTTGCCCCGCCGCCGAAGGCCGCGAAGCTGAAGGTATTCGAGACGCGCGAAGTTCTCGGCATGGTGTTCGCCTGGTGGGGCATCGACGGACGCCCGCCGCAATGGAGCCTTCCCGAGGATCCGCCGTCGGGAGCGGACTGGAGCGAATTGGGCTTCCGCACCGTCCGGTTTCCCGGCCATCCCCAGGAAACGACGGAGAACTCCGTGGACGTGGCGCACCTGCGGTACGTGCACGGCTATGACAATGTCAGCCGAATCGGGCGGGTGACCGTAGACGGCGCCTGTCTTGAGGGCCGCTTTGACTTCAAGCGGATCCGGACCATTGCCGGGATCATAGACATGGCGTTCGATGTCTCCGCCCGCACCCGGATCTTCGGGCTGGGCTACTCGTTCGTGGAGGTCCGCGAGCGATCCGTTCCCATGGATACGCGCCTGTGGGTACTTGCAACGCCTGTCGACGGGAAGGTGATCGAGGTCGTCCTTGCCGCCCAGGTGCGAGAAATTCGAAAACCGAAACGGCCGATCATGGGCCTGAGGTTCGTTCCGGTGAAGCTGCGCAACAAACTCATGAATCGGATCATGTTGTTGATCCAGAAGCAGGACGTTCTGCAGGACGTGGAGATCTGGAGCCGGAAGCGGTACCGGTCCCGCCCCAAACTGTGCCGGTCCGACGGTGAGATCGGAACCTATCGACGCTATTGCAGGCAGTTCTATCCGGACCGCCGGGACGGTGGAATGCCGTGACGACTCTTGCCACGGGCTGTCAGGCCCCCGGCTCCACCTCGTCCGCAAACAGGTACAATATCGAAATCGGAGCAAACGCCATGGCGGTCGCGAATCGGAAACAGCGGATTCGATTCGGGACGATTGGATGTGCGGTGGGACCAGTTCGGGAGAGTCATCACTTTGTGAACGCGCGGGATCCCGGTTCTCCGGCGACGGTTGCCGGCGGCGTGGCGGACCGGGTTCAGGCGGATTCCAGCCCCGGGGCGTCGCTATGAAGCGGCTCGTCTCCTGGTTCGCATCCAACGGGGTCGTGGCCAACCTGCTGATGGTCGTGATCCTGGTGGGCGGCGCCCTCTCCCTTCCCGAGATTCGAAAAGAGGTCTTCCCCGAGTTCTCGGCGGACCTGATCAGCGTGTCGGTGGCCTATCCGGGCGCCGCGCCCGAGGAGGTCGAAGAGGGAATCTGCATCCGGATCGAGGAGTCCGTTCAAAGCCTCGCCGGAGTCAAGCGGATCACGTCGACGGCTTCCGAGGGCATGGGCATCGTGAACGTGGAAATCCTGGAGGGAACCGACGACCGGGAACTCCTGGACGACGTCAAGGCCCGTGTGGACGCCATCAGCACCTTTCCGGAGGAGGCCGAGCAGCCGGTCATCCGGCAGTTCATCGTCCGCAACCAGGTCATCAACATCGCCGTCTCGGGACCAGCGGACGAGCGGACCCTCAAGCGGGTCGCCGAGCAGGTTCGGGACGAGGTCGTCTCTCTGCCCGGGATCACCCAGGCCGAGTTGTCCAGCGCCCGGCCCTATGAAGTCTCCATCGAAGTGTCGGAGGACGCCCTGCTCCGCCACGGCCTTTCCTTCGATCAGGTGGCGCAGGCCGTCCGCCGATCCTCCCTGGACCTGCCCGGGGGCTCGGTGAGGACCGAAGCCGGAGAGATCCTGCTGAGAACCAAGAGCCAGGCCTACGTGGGGGAGGAATTCCGGCAATTGACTCTGCTCTCGAGACCGGACGGCACGCGGGTCCTTCTGGGAGACATCGCCCGGGTCGTGGACGGATTCGCCGAGACCGATCAGGTGGCCCGGTTCGACGGTCAGCCTGCCATCCTGGTCCAGGTCTTCCGGGTCGGGAGGCAGAGCGCTCTGGAGATTGCCGCCGCCGTTCGCGAGTACGTCCAGCAGAAACAGCTCCAGTTGCCGGAAGGCCTGACGCTGACCACTTGGAAGGACGACTCCCGCATCCTGCGGAGCCGGCTCGACCTTTTGATCAAAAATGGCCTGGCGGGGTTGGCGCTAGTCGTTCTGACCCTGACGTTGTTTCTGAGGGTCGGCCTGGCATTCTGGGTCAGCCTGGGCATCCCCATTTCGTTCATGGGCTGCCTCCTTGCATTGCCCCATCTGGACGTCTCCATCAACCTGATCTCCCTGTTCGCCTTCATCGTCGTGCTGGGAATCGTGGTGGACGACGCCATTGTCGTGGGCGAGAACATCTTCTCCCAATACGAACAGGGGAAGCCCAAGCTGCGGGCGGTCACCGACGGTGCAAACGAGATGATGATTCCCGTCTTCTTTGCGGTGGCGACCACGGTAGCCGCCTTCTCTCCGTTGCTGATGATCGAAGGCACCACCGGGAAGATCATGCGGGTCATCCCCCTGGTGGTCCTGCCCACACTGGTCTTTTCGCTGGTCGAATCCCTGCTGATTCTGCCCCATCACCTCTCCCACCTGAGACGCTCCGAGAGGCTGCGGAAACGGGGATTGTCCGGGTTGTGGAACCGCTTCCAGGACCTGATCTCGCGCCAACTCAAACGATTCGTCAAACGAGTCTACGAACCCTTCCTGAGCGCGGCCGTCGAGTGGCGCTACCTGACGGCGGCCCTGGGAGTCTCCACCCTGGTGCTGGTCGTCGGCCTGATTCTGGGCGGAAGAATCAAATTCAATTTCTTCCCACCGGTGGAGGCGGACAACGTCATGGCCTTCCTGACCATGCCTCAGGGCACTCCGGCCGCGGTCACGGGCCGCGCGATGGAGAAGGTGGAGCGGGCCGCATCGGTGCTCAGGGAGGAGCTCGACTCTTCCAGCCAAGCAGGCGGCTCGGCCAGCGTCTTCCGCCACGTGCTGACTTCGGTGGGGGAACAACCCACCCGGGTCCTTCAAAACCGGCAGAGCGGAAACGTGTCCCAGTTTTCCGGCGCCCACCTGGGAGAGGTGAACATCGAATTGGCTCCGTCCGAAGAACGTCCCCGGACACAAGACGGCAGACTCATCAGCAGCACCGAGATTGCCAACCGCTGGCGGGAACTGACGGGAACCATCCCGGATGCCGTGGAACTGAGCTACTCGGCCTCGATCTTCGCCGCTGGGGCTCCCATCAACGTTCAGTTCTCCGGCCCCGACCTGGACCAACTGCAGGAGGCCGCGCGCCGGTTCAAGCTGAAATTGAACGAATATGCCGGGGTCTACGACATCGCCGATTCTTTCCGGGCCGGAAAGCAGGAGG
The DNA here is from genome assembly GCA_965116695.1 of Acidobacteriota bacterium. Lineage (GTDB taxonomy): Bacteria > Acidobacteriota > UBA6911 > RPQK01 > JAJDTT01 > JAJDTT01. Next base: position 1,877,541 of record OZ220706.1, on the reverse strand, counting down.
TCAAGCTCAGGATTCATCCAGCCGCCGAATCCCTGGGCCTGACGCAGGCGGACCTGGCGAGACAGATCCGGCAAGCCTTTTACGGAGAAGAGGTACAGCGGATTCAGCGGGGCCGTGACGAGGTCAAGATCATGGTCCGGTATCCCTCGGAACGGCGCCGTTCCCTGGGGCAGATGGAGGGGATGCGGATCCGGACCCCGGAGGGTGGAGAGGTTCCCTTTTCGGTGGTGGCCGATTCGGAGCTGAGCCGCGGCTTCGCAGCCATCCGCCGGGTGGACCGGAATCGGTCCGTCAGCGTGACCGCGGAAGTGGACACTCAACGAGCCAATTCCAACGAAATCCTGGCGGAACTGGAGAGTGACTACCTTCCCGCCCTGTTGCTGCAGTTTCCGGGCCTGACCTATTCGCTGGAGGGCGAGCAGGAGCAGCAAAGCGAGACGATCGAGGGACTCCTCCAAGGTTTCGGCATGGCGCTGGCCGCCATATTTGTGTTGTTGGCCATTCCTCTACGGTCCTATTTCCAGCCCCTGCTCATCATGAGCGCGATTCCCTTCGGCCTGGTGGGAGCATTTCTGGGACACAAGATCCTGGGTATGGATCTGAGCATCCTCTCGGTATTCGGCATCGTGGCCCTGGCGGGTGTGGTGGTGAACGACAGCCTGATCCTGGTCGATTACGTCAACCGGCAACGGCGTGCCGGAGTCCCGCTCCGGGAGTCGATCCTGACGGCCGGGTCGGCTCGGTTCCGGCCCATATTCCTCACCTCCGTGACCACTTTCGCCGGCCTGACTCCATTGCTCATGGAAACGAGCCTCCAGGCCCAATTCCTCATTCCCATGGCGGTCTCCCTGGCGTTCGGCGTCGTATTCTCGTCTCCGGTCATCCTGGTTCTGGTGCCGTGCACCTACATGATTCTGGAGGACCTGGGAGGGGCCGCCCGGTGGCTCCTGGGGCGCACTCGCGTGCAAGAGCCGGAACCTCCCACTCTGATCGCTGCTCCGGTGAAAGGCGGGAGCCCCCGAAACTAGCCCCTGATGACGCCACGATTTCCGGTCCGGGAAGTCTTGGACTCCTATCTGGGTCCGGCCCTTTCCCCCGACCGTGGACGCGCCCGGACCGGGACGCAACGCCTGTTCCGCGATCTGATCGAACCGTTGGGTGACTCCTTCCTGGTCGGGGACCGCAGGCTCCAGCAGCGGGTGTTGGCCCGGATCGTCTCCCGGTTCCGCCGGCTCCCGCAGGCGCAGTCGTTTCATGAGCGGCTCAAGCAGTTGGGGCTGGACGATGAAGACGCCGTCGTCGACCGGACTCGGCGATTGGCCGAAATGAAGACGCCGGCCCTCCCGCGGCAGGTCAAACGGGTGCTGATCCCCTCCCGCGTGACCCTCGGCGCCGACCTGCTGCTCACGGGCGCCATCGTCCGGACCTGCCTGGACGCCTTTGCGGATGCGGAAATCGTGTTCCTGGGCAGCCGCAAGAACGCCGGCCTGATCGCGCCGGACTCAACCCGTTTCCGGACCCGCGAGCTCTCCTATCCACGCCGGGGCTCCCTGCTGGAACGCTTGCTCGCCTGGGTGGACCTGGTGGACGCCGTCAGCGAGGAGACTCTCGGCCTGTCGGCCGGCCGGGACTTCATCGTCGTCAATCCCGATTCCCGATTCCTGCAAAGCGGACTCCTTCCGGTGATTCCGCCCGGCCGGGAGGAGAGTGCGTACTTCGGTTGGGACCCGTCGGTTTCGGGGAAAGAGACGGAGGGGCGCAGCCAGTTGGCGGACCTGAGCCGTTGGCTTCGGGAGATGTTCCGGTCCCACCCCCGGACTCCGCTTCGGGGTCCGTCTCTGCACCTTGAGGATTCGGTCCGGAGTCGGGCGGAGGAGATGCTGGCCTCCCTGAGCCTGGGCCAAGATCCGGTTCTGGTGGGCATGAATCTGGGAGTCGGAGGCAATCCGGACAAGAGAATTCATCGGAACCGGGAAACGGTCTCGGATTTCGAGCGCCTGCTGGTGGCCGGTTTGCTGGATCAGGGGGCCACGCTGGTCCTGGATGCCGGCCTGGGCCGGGAGGAGCTGGAGCAGGGCCGGCAACTCTACCTGGGGATCCGCGAGCGGGGCCAGGGAACGGCCCGAATCGCCGCGGGGAGGCTGCTGCGAGACGACCCGGGCGGATTGCCGGTCCGGCTGGTTCTGTTTCAGGGCCCGGTCGACGAGTTCGGAGCCCTGCTGGAGCAGTGCCGGATCTACGTCGGTTACGACTCGTTGGGCCAGCATCTGGCCGGCGCCCTGAACCTGGATCTGGTCACCGTGTTCGGCGGGCACGCCTCTCCCCTGTTTGCACGGCGTTGGAGACCGGGGGGCCACGGAAGGATTCGGGTGATCGAGTCGGGTCCCGGGCCCTTCGACACCCGGCGTCAGGCAGAGTTGGCCGGCAAGGTCCTGGCCGAGGCCCGATCGCTGTTCTGAATTTCCCAAGAAAGGGAGACGCTGCGGTAGGGGCGACCCTTGTGTGTTTGGTCGCCCTTCCCTGGCCGGCAACCCCTCGCGCGGAAGAGGGCACCCACACAAGGGGTGCCCCTACAGTCTCAGATTTGAACAAGGGGCGTCCCTACAGTCTCAGGTTTGGACAAGGGGTGCCCCTGCATCCCCGGTTTTTCCCAACCCCGGAGAAATTGGGGAAGTCCTGGTCTCGCGCCCCTTTTTCTCGACGGATGCTTGTGCTTGAATAGCCATGTGCTCGAGGTTATTCGGAGTCCCAAGGTTTACGACGTGGTGGTCATCGGTTCCGGCGCCGGTGGCGGCGCCGCGGTCCAGGTCCTGACCGGGAAGGGCATCGAAGTGGCCCTCCTGGAAGCGGGCCCCATGCTGGATCCCGAAAAGGACTACAAGGAGCACATGCTCCCGCACCACGTGGATCACCGGGGCGCCGGCGAAGGTGGGGCCCATTACTTCGGAAGGCAGCCCTGGGGCTTCTTTCGGGCGCCCAACGGCGCCTGGGATCTGGAGGGCGAACCCTACACGGTGGCGCCGGGCAGCGAATTCCGCTGGTTCCGGTCCCGGATCCTGGGAGGACGCACCAACCACTACGGCCGGATCTCACTTCGGTTCGCCGACTACGATTTCCTGCCCTACTCCATGGACGGGCTCGGCACCGACTGGCCCATCACCTACGACGACTTGGCCCCCTACTACGACAAGGCCGAGTCCTTCATCGGGGTCACCGGGAGCATCGAGGGCATCCGGAGCGCGCCCGACGGCATCTTCCAACCGTGCCCGCCCCCCAAGGCCCACGAGCACCTCATCAAGCAGGCGTGCAGCCGCATGAACATCCCCTGCATTCCCATGCGGCGGGCGGTCATTACCAAGCCGCTGAACGGACGGCCTGCCTGCCACTATTGCGGGCAGTGCGGCCGCGGTTGCATCACCGCTTCCAACTACGCCTCCAGCCAGGTCCAGATCCTGCCCGCCCTGACGACGGGCAAGCTGAAGATCTTCGATCAGGCCATGGCCAGGGAGATCCTGAGCGACGAGAATGGCCGGGTCACGGCCGTCTCCTACATCGACAAGAAGACTCGAACCGAGCAGCAGATCCGGTGCCGGGCCGTCGTGTTGGCGGCCAGCGCCTGCGAGTCCGCCCGATTGTTGCTCAACTCCCGGTCCAGCCGCTTCCCCCAGGGCCTGGCCAACAACTCGGGAGTGGTGGGCCGGTTCTTGATGGACACCGTCGGTCTGAGCGTCGGCGGATACGTGCCGGCCCTGGAGGGCATGCCCCATTACGACACGGACGGGTTCAGCGGCGGCCATGTCTACTCGCCGTGGTGGGAATGGGACAAGAAGCACAAGGATTTCCCCCGCGGGTACCACATCGAGATCGGCGGCGGCTTCGGAATGCCCGGAGTCGGCAGCTTTCAGGGCCAGGTGAACCGGATCGGCGGCTACGGGCGTCAACTCAAGGACCGGATCCGGAAGGAGTACGGGGCCTTCGTCCACTTCGCCGGGCGCGGCGAGATGATTCCCAACAATCTGAGCTATTGTGAACTGGACCCGGTGACGGTGGACAAGTGGGGGATTCCGGTGCTGCGCTTCCACTTCAAGTGGAGCGACTACGAATGGAAGCAGGCGCGGCACATGGAGCGAACCTTCGTCGACCTCATCGAGTCCATGGGCGGGCAGGTGCTGGGCCGCCGGTCGCCCCGTCAGGACGGGAAGGGCATTTCGGTCCCGGGCACCATCATCCATGAGTTGGGGACGGTCCGGATGGGGAACGATCCGCGGAGTTCGGCCCTGAACCAGTATTGCCAGGGTCACGAGGTTCCGAACCTTTTCGTGGCGGATGCCGGGCCGTTCGTGAGTAATCCGGACAAGAATCCCACCCTCACCATCACGGCGCTGGCTTGGCGCACGTCCGATTACATCGCCGAGGAGATGAAGCAAGGCAATGTCTGAACCGGACGCCCGACAAGGCAAAGAAGTGTCCCGCCGGGTGCTGCTGCAGCGAATTGCCATGGCCGTGGCATCTGCGGGCGTTCTGGATCTGAAAGCCGGCCAGCATGTCCACAAAGCGGTGTCCCAGGAGAAGGAGCGGACCGGCGAGTACACGCCCCAATGTTTCAACGGGGGCGAATACCAGACGCTGCAGCGGTTGAGCGAATTGATCATTCCGGCCGACGGCCGATCCGGCAGCGCTCTGGACGCCGGAGCCCCCGAATTCATCGACGTGCTCGCCAGCCGGAACGAGGAGTTGGCGGAGATCTTCATCTCCGGAATCTTCTGGCTCGACCGCGAGATGGGCCGCCGCCAGGCCCGCCGATTCGCGGAGGCCGCCGAGGAGGAGCAGATTCGGCTCTTGGACGAACTGGCCGCCGTTGCGGACCGGTCAGCGGGGATGCTGATCGAATTTCATTCCGCCCCGGAATACGCCGGCTTTCAGGATTACACCGCCCGTCCCGGCGGGCGGCTGGGGCCCGGCGCCCGTTTCTTCGTGTGGGCGCGCCGCCTCATCGCGGATGCCTTCTACACCAGCCCCATCGGGTACGAAGATGTGGACTACAAGGGCAACCATTACCGCACCGAATACGAGGTCCCGCAGGAAGCCATCGACTACGTCATGAAGCGGAGTCCGCTCGGAACCGCCTGATTCTTCGAGACTTGTTCAGGCGTCGCTGGACGTCCCATTCGCCGGCCGGCGATTTCCGTAGAGGGTCACGACTCCGGTCCGGTCGTCGCCCCCCAGGTTTGCCGCCAGCCCGAATTCCGGGCGGCCGGGGATCTGGTAACCGCCGCATCGGCCCTTCAACTGCTTGAAGATCTCCAGGGCCTGCTTGACACCGGTGGCGCCCACCGGATGGCCGAAGCCCATGAGGCCGCCTCCCGTATTCACGGGCAGATCACCCTCGATCGTCGTGGTCCCATTCCGGACCATTTCCGGCGCTTCGCCCGGGCGGCAGAATCCCAGAGCCTCATAGAGGAGCAATTCGGTGACGCTGAAGCAGTCGTGCACCTCGGCCACGCCGATCTGCGCGGGTTCGACCTGTCCATCCTCATAAGCTTCCCGGGCGGCCCGTTCGGCCGTGGACAGCCTCAGCGGATCCGGAACTTCGTCCAGGGGAGCGGTGGCGTGGCCGTAGGAGAGGATCTGAACGGCGTCACGGCCGGGAGACTTGCCCAGGTTCTCCAGACCCCGGTCCGAAACCAGGACCAGGGCCGAGGCGCCGTCCGAAACCTGGGAGCAGTCGCTCACCTTCAGGTAGTCGCGGAACTCGGGATGACTGAGAAACCGGGGGTTGCGGTCGGAGGGAGTCGAAGCCGCTTCCAGGGTCAACCGGACGGCCTGCATGTGGGCATTCGGATTCCGGTTGGCATTGGAATAGGCCTTGACCACGACCCGGGCCAAGTCTTCTTCCCCCACACCGTACTCCCGCCGGTAGGCCTTGGAGCGGCGGGCGAACAGGCAGGGGAAAGTGAAGGGATCGCATGACCGTTGCGTCTCGTAGTGGGCGGCCCGGGCCAGATAGTCGGCGCCTTCCCTGGCGCTGACCGTGGTCTGCACCTCGACGCCGGCCACCAGGACGAAGTCGCAACCTGCGGAAATGGCGTCGATTCCTGCGATCAGCGCCAGCCCGCCCGAAGCGCAGGCTCCCTCGACCCGGGAGAAGGCCTTGTTCCTGAATCCCGGCCGGACTCCGGCCAGGAGTGATCCCAGATGTCCCTGCTTGGAGAAGAGTTCGCCGGTGAAGTTGCCCACGTAGCCCCGCTGGACCTGGTCGTCCGAGACGCCGGTGTCTTCCAAGGCCCCGACGACGGCCCGCTTCAGGTGCTCTTCCAGCGACGGGTTGGTCCTCCGTCCGTAATCCGGATGGCCCTTCCAGATGAAGTCGGGATGGAATTTTCCGATGAAGCCGCTGTGGGCCCCGCCGATCAGGTGCACGTTTCGGGAAGGTTTCATTCGGTGTCTCCGCCGGTCCACAAAGCGGCGTAGTCCTCGCGGATGGGACTGAAGATGTCCAGGGCGCGCGCCGGTCCCCCCACGGCCCTTGCCTGATGAGGGGTGTCGGGAGGAATGATGTAATAATCTCCAGGTTCCAGGACTCTCGACTCGGAACCGATCTGCAGTTCCATCCGGCCTTCCAGCATCATGCCTCCCTGTTCATGAGGATGACTGTGGAGGGGAACATGGCCGCCGGGCTCGAAGTCCACGATCGAGAGCATGAGGTTCTCGCCATGCGGCGCCCTGATCCGGATCCCGGGGAAGATCTCCCGGGCCTCGATTTGATCCAGTTCCAAAAAAGGCATGCGGACGCCCCTTTCCACCCGTTCCGCTCAGTCTATCAGTCCCGGAAACAATCCGTCGCAGGGCGACGGTTGTGTGGCCGCCCGCCCCGGGCCGATCAGTGACGAGCAGGCGCGGGCAACCACAAGCGTTGTCCCAACGGTGCGCGCGGACAGACGGCCGCGGCCTCCCCGTGAGGCTGGCCATCCGCTATGATGAGGTCCGCCATGAGTTGGATCGCGGGACGGGACTCGCTTCTCCCGGATGGTTGTGAAGGGTGTGAGGCAATGTTCCTGGGGGAGCGGAAGCTTGCCTGAGCTCCCCGAAGTCGAAACCCTGCGCCGGGAGCTGGAGCCCCGCCTCCGGGGCCGGGTCATCCGATCGCTGAGCACGTTTCCGTCGCGGGTCTTCCAATTGGACCCCGCCGACCTGGAGGCGGCCGTCGCGGGACAGACCATCCACGCCGTGTCCCGCCGGGCCAAGTACCTCATCTTCGAACTGGACCGCTGGTACTGGATCATTCACCTGGGCATGACCGGACAGCTCACGGTCCCGGACGAATTCGGGGAGAGCAACGGATCGAGTCTGGACGGGGATGCCCACGTCGCCCTCGTGGCCCGTCTGTCCCGGGGCCGGATTCTGGTGTTTCGCGACGTCAGGAAGTTCGGCCGGGTCATGCTGCTCTCGCGGGACGGGGGCGGCTTGGGAGCCCGCCTCGGTCCTCTGGGTCCCGAGCCCCTGGGCAGCGGCTATCTCCTGGAGGACTTTCTGGACAGGCTCGGCAAGAGGAAGGCTCGAATCAAGTCGGTGCTGCTGGATCAGAAGGTGGTGGCCGGGGTCGGAAACATCTATGCCGACGAGGCCCTCTTCGAAGCCGGCGTGCACCCGGCCAGAAGAGTCCGGTACATCCGCCGATGGGAGAAGGTGAAGCTTTTCGAAGCGATTCCCCGGGTGCTGCAAAAGGCCGTGCAACATGGCGGGACGACCCTTCAGGATTATCGGAGGAGCCGCGGAAACCCGGGAGAGTACCAGTCCATGCTCAAAGTGTACGGGCGAGACGGGCAGTCCTGCCCCCATTGCGGGTCCGCGATCCGGAAGACGGTCATCAGCCAGCGAGGCAGCCACTTCTGTCCGAATTGCCAGCCCCGGAAGCCTCGTCCCAGACCGGTCGCTTGAGATTGCATTCAGGAGGAGGGAGAAAATGAGCAGTCGAATCCAATGTGCTCCGATTCCAGGGGCGGACGAGTTGATGGTTCCCGAATTCCAGGACTACCTGCTGGCTCTTCACGACCAGTTCTCAGGCCGGGTCGGGGAGCTTCGAGACAAGCGTTCCCGGGTCGTGAATCGAGCGCTTCACGAGGGTGTCGGCCCGGCGCACCTGCCCCCGAGCGAGGCAACCACCGGCGATTGGAGCGTTCCCGAGGTGCCGGCGGATCTCCGCGAGCCCGGGATCGAAATCTCGGGTCCCGCTTCGATTACCAGCATGTTCATCAACGCCCTGAATCCGGGTCCGGATGGATTCCGGGCTCAGGGCGACCTGGACGACGACGAGGACTCGGCAGGCCACCGCTTGGTGGACACGCTGCAGGCGGCAGCCAACCGGAAGGGCGCCGTGGCACGCACCCTGACCTTTTACAACGCCGCCAAGGGAAAGAAGTACGAGCTCGCGGACGGGGACCTTCCCTTCTTCATGCACCGGGAGCGGGGGCTCCACCTGGACGAACCGGAGGTCCTGGTGGACGGAGCGCCTGTTTCCGCCAGCATCCTGGGAACGGCGCTGACTCTCTTTCACGCCGGCCAGGCCCAGGCCCAACGGGGTCAGGGGATCTACTTCTACCTTCCCAAGATGGAGTCGGCCGGGGAAGCGGCTTTTTGGAGAGATTTCTTCGCGGCGAGCCAGGATATTCTTCCCGGTCTCCGAAGCGCCACGATCCGGGCCATTGCCCTGGTGGAGTCGGTTCCGGCCGCCTTCCAGATGGAAGAGATACTCTACGCGCTGGGAGAGTACTCGGCCGGGCTCAATGCGGCGCGCTGGGACTTCAAGGCCAGCATCCTGGAGTACGTGATGGCGGATCCGGATTCGGTCTGGCCCGACCGTTTCGACGTGGACATCAAGACCACCGAATTTCTGACGCGGATCTTTCGCCGTCTCGTGGCCATCTGTCTCAAGCGCGGCGCTGTTCCCATCGGCGGAATGGCCACCGCGCTGCCGAGCCGCGACGCCGAGGTGAACCAGTTGGCGGCGGAAGCGATTCGGGCCGACAAGCAGTGGGAGGCCGAGCAGGGTTTTCTCCGGGGATGGGTCGCCCACATCTTTCACATGAAGACGGCGGCGGATCCCTTTCGGGAATTGAGGGGTTCGGGCTGGACGCCGTCGCCGGAAATGGCGCGGCCCGAGAACTATCCCATTGAACTCACCGTCCCCGGGGGGGCCATCACCGAAGCGGGGACGCGCCGGAACGCGCGCATGCTGCTGGAGTACCTGGAGGGGTGGCTCAACGGGCGGGGCGCCAAGGGAATCGACAGCCTCGCCGGGCAGCCGGGCAAGCGGCCGGCCCTGATGGAGGATCTGGCCACGGCCCGGATCTCGGTGGCCCAGATCGCCCAGAGAGTGATCCACGAAGCCCAGGATGCCGAAAGCGGGCGGAGGCACGATTTCGCTCTGGTCAAGAGGCTGCTGGGGGAGGAATTGGAGAGCATCCTGGAATTGAGTGCGGCGCCCTCTTCGGGTGCCGCCGCCGGGCGCTATCGGGATTCCTACAAGATCGCCCTGCAGTGGGTCAGGAACTACACGGAACTGAACTTCAGGAGTCTGGGCTCCTACACGCGCGGCGACCTGGCCGGGATTGCCGCCGGGCCGGACGCCTTCTAGCTCGTAACTCTCGGCGCCGGCGGCCGCGTCCGGCGCCCGTCTGCGCATCGGAATCAGGAAATCGTGCTGGCTCTGCTCTCCCTGCTCCCCATTGCCGTCGTCGGTCTCTTCCTGGTCGGCCTCCGCTGGCCGGCCAGCCGGGCCATGCCCATCTCCTACGCCACCGCGGCGGGGCTGGCTCTCCTGGTCTGGAAGGTGCCGCCCGCTCAGGTGGCGGCCGCCTCCGTGAACGGCCTGGTGGTGGCCCTGTCCCTGCTCTACATCGTATTCGGGGCCATCCTGCTCCTGAACACCCTGGAGGAGAGTGGGGCTTTGGGCACCATTCGCCGCATCTTCACCGAGATCACGCCGGACCGCCGGATTCAGGTCATCATCATCGCCTGGCTCTTCGGTTCCTTCATCGAGGGGGCAGCCGGTTTCGGGACGCCGGCGGCAGTGGCCGTGCCGCTCCTGGTCGCCCTCGGTTTTCCCGCGCTGGGGGCGGTGATGGCCGGAATGATCATCCAGAGCACTCCGGTCTCCTTCGGCGCGGTCGGGACTCCGGTCCTGGTGGGTGTGAGCACGGGACTCTCGGCGGACCCCGCCGTTGTTTCCTACGCCTCCCAAGCCGGCTATGCGGACTGGTCGCAGTTCCTGATCATGATCGGAACCAAGGTTGCCTTGCTCCACACGGTGACAGGCACTCTCGTCCCGCTCTTCGTGCTGGCGCTCCTGACCCGGTTCTTCGGCCGGAATCGTTCCTATCGGGAGGGCCTCCAGGTCTGGAAGTTCGCCCTCTTCTCCGCTTTCGCCATGACGCTCCCTTACCTGCTGGCGGCGTGGCTGCTGGGGCCCGAATTCCCCTCCATGTTCGGAGGCTTGTTCGGGCTGGCCGTCGTCGCCGGGGCGGCGAAAAAGGGCTTTCTCATGCCCGCACAGGAGGAATACTGGGAGTTCGACGACCGGACGCGTTGGCCGGCGGAGTGGTCCGGCACGGTCCAGGTCGGGGGCTCCGGAAGCGCCCGGGCGGATTTGAGTGCGCTGCGGTCATGGCTTCCCTATCTGCTGGTGGGGGTGCTTCTGGTCTTGACTCGTCTCCGGGAATTGCCGTTTCTGGGCTGGGTCAATTCCTGGAGCATCACGCTGCCGAACCTTTTCGGAACCGATATCACGGCCTCCGTGCGTCCACTCTATCTTCCGGGGACCATCTTCGTTCTGGTCTGTTGCCTGACCTTCTTTCTGCATTCCATGGAATGGACCCGTTTCATGAGAGCCTGGGGCAAATCTGCCCGGACCATGCTGACAGCGTCCGCCGCCCTGGTCTTCACGGTGCCCATGGTCCAGGTCTTCATCCACAGCGGGGACGGGGCATCGGGTTTCGAGAAGATGCCCATTGTTCTGGCTGACGGCGTGGCCGCGGTGGCCGGCTCGGCCTGGCCCTTTTTCGCCCCGCTGATCGGAGGCTTGGGCGCATTCGTGGCCGGCAGCAATACGGTCAGCAACATGATGTTCTCCCTGTTCCAGTTCGGGGTCGGGGAGAGGGTCGGAGTCGATCCCACGTGGGTCGTCGCGCTCCAGGTCGTCGGCGGCGCCGCCGGCAACATGATCTGTGTGCACAACGTCGTAGCAGCTTCGGCCGTGGTGGGGCTGGTGGGCCGCGAAGGGCTGGTGCTGCGCAAGACGTTGATTCCCTTTGCCTACTACGCGCTCTTGCCGGGAGCTCTGGGATATTCGATTCTCTGGTCCGCCGAACGTGGCTGGGCCAATGCAGGCGTTCTCGTGGTGCTGGCCGTCTGGGCGGCGGCGGCCTACCTGATCGCGACCCACCGCAGGGGCTGACCCGGTCCGGAGCAAATCGTACTCAGGATGAATCCGCGCGGGCCATCTCCAGGGCCCGGGTGGTCACGTAGTACTTGGAGATCATGTTGGTGATCTCCCATTGGGGCATGGAGCCCGACTCCAGGAATCCGAGGTATCTGCTGGTCACTTCTCCGAAGTGGGCCTCGTGCCCGACACGGTAGCGGTCGGGAATCGACACCTGCCAGCCCGATTCCGATGGCTCCAGGGCCAGGCCGGGATACCGGTCGGAGATCTCCTCGATGAAACGCCGAAGTCCCTGCTCCAGCATTTCGGCATCGGCTCCCGGGGCGGGCCGGATCGACAACTCGGGCCGGTAACCCTGATCCTTCCCCTGAAGGATGCGGAGATGCGCCCGGGTCCCGCGAATCACCGAAAAGTGGGTGTCGCCTCCTCCTGGCGGCGCCTCGAAGTCCCAGGCCACGGAGATCCTGGCGTGAAGGTCGTCCACGCGCAGGAGGATCTCTCCATTGCAGAAATAGGCCAGTCGCCCGTCCCGGTCCAGGTGCTTGCGCAGGAAGTGAGGGAAGTCGTTCTTGCCCGTGATCTGTCCGTATTGCTCCCGGTTCAGGACCGTGGGCCAATGGCGGGCCGCCAGCACCTCGATCCGGGATCGGTCGACCGCTTCGCCGGGGAAACCCTGCCAAAACACCAGGTCCACCAGGTGGGTGGACACGTCCACGATCCCCTCTCCTTGCTGCTCGACGTCGAAATACCACTCCGGGCGAATCAGAGTCTGTCCGGCGACCTCCTTGAAGAGATGGTGGACGCTGTCCTTGACGATGCCCGGATTCCGGGAGTCTCCACCCACCGGCGCGCCGATGACGTGCGGACACCGGGCCAGTTCCCGTTGCAGGATCGTCGTGATTTCGAAGCGCTCGGTCATGATGTCGTAGATCAGGAGCCCCTTCTCTTCCGCGGTGGAGAAGGCCCTCTCCAGAACCTTCCAGGCCTCATGACTGATGCACATGGGTTTGTCCGAGAGGACGTTGAGCCCCGCTTGAACGCTCTCGTGGATGTACTGGGTCTTTCGCCGGTTGTTTCCCGCCACCACCACCACGTTGCCCGGTCGGCGTCTCAACATGCGTTCCAGGTAGTCGGGTCCCTTGCGGACCTCCTGGCTCCAGCGGGTCGGATCCTGTTCTCGCCGGTTGAATCCGTCGACTCTCTGGACATGATCCAGGACCTCCGGACCATCGGGAGCAAAGACGTGCACTTCCGGGGACACCTGGGAGTAGGAGGTCTTCAGCACCAGCGTCGCGTGGAAGTGACCTGGATTCAATATGATGAGTCGGACGGGGCGGTGTGTCTCTGATTCCTTCATGTTGATTTCCGTGCAGCCGGCGACATTTTGACCTCCCGGCGCCGGTGATGGCAAGCTGCCGGTACAGAGTTCTCTATAATGGATCCTGGATGCCGGACTTGACGGGTGAACTCCAATTCAGGCTGAGAAGGCACGTCGAGTTCCTGGCCGGGGTCGTGGGAGAGAGGAACTCCCACCGCTACCGCCGTCTGGAACAGGCCAGGGAGTACATCGAAGAAGTCTTCACAGAGTACGGCTACCGGATCGGGCGCGACCGGTACGAATGCGGCGGAAAGGAGTACTGCAACGTCGTCGCCACGGTTCCCGAAGTGGCTTCCGACGATCCGGTTCTGGTGGTCGGCGCCCACTACGACACGGCATTGGGTTCCCCGGGCGCCGACGACAACGCCAGCGGTGTGGCGGTGCTCCTGGAGCTGGCCCGGGTCGTGGGGGACGAACCCGCCGCCGCTTCGATCCGGTGGGTGGCGTTCACGCTGGAGGAGTCTCCCCATTTCAAGACGGAATCCATGGGGAGCCGGGTCTACGCCCGGCGCTGCCGGCGGCGGGGTGATTCGATTCGGGGAATGATCTCGCTGGAGATGGTGGGCTACTACAGCGATGCCCGCAGGTCGCAGGGCCATCCCATTTCGCTGATGCGCTGGTTCTATCCCGACCGGGGAAACTTCATCGCCGTGGCGGGAAACTACGCATCCCGGCGCCTGGTCCGGCGCCTGTCCCGTCTCCTCTCGGCCCACGGGGATCTGCCGGTGGAGCACATCGCTCTCCCCTTCGTTCCCGGCGTCGACCTCTCGGACAACTGGTCCTTCTGGCAAGAGGGCTATCCGGCTCTGATGGTGACCGACACGGCCTTCTTCCGGAATCGGCACTACCACCGTTTCACGGACCTTCCCGAGACCTTGGACTACCGGTCCATGGAGCGTCTGGTGCGGGGAATGGCGGAGTCTCTGGTCCGTTTGTGACGAATCCTCAGCCGATGAGCCGCTCGGCGAGTTGGGCGATGCGCCGCCGGCATTCCTTCCGGGCCTGTTGGAGCCTGGACAGGTCGGGCCCGTGCGTCCGAAGACATTCCAGCACGACCTCTTCCGCCGCAACGAATTCCGGGCAGAGGCGAGCCACTTCCGGGGCGATTCCCGCGGGTATGTTGGTCACGCCGTTGGCGTCGCCGTGGAGCAGATCACCCGGGCGCACGGTGAGCCCGCCGACGTGCACCGGGACCTCCACGTGGAGGGTGTGGCAATAGCCGTGGGAGCAGTTGGTGCCGCTGCTGAAGACCGGGAAACCGATTCGCCGGACCTGGTCCAGGTCGCGGCCTGTCCCGCTGGTCACCAGGCCCACCGCTCCGAAGGTCTGGTAGGAGGTGCACATCACCTCTCCGAAGGTGGCCGCCGTCGACGGATCGTCCAGATCCTGAAACACGATGACGTGGGGTCCGGAGCGCTGCTTGAGAACGGAAAGTTGTTTCTCCATGGCGTCGTAGACGTCCGCTCCCTGAGGGGGCGCCGAGGAACGGTAGGTGGCGGTGGTCGCGTACCCCACCATGGGGGGCATCTCCGGGAAGTGGGCCTTGATTCTCTGGTCCATGTAGCCGGAGGTCCTGGGACGTACGTCGAAGAGCTCGATCACGTTGCAGATGGTCGGGGTGTCGAATTGCCTCAGCGTCTCCAGGACGTCCTGCGGCAACCGGCTGGATTCGTTCATGTCTTCTCCTCGTCAGCGGTTTTTGCGTCGACTCGCAAGTTGCAGTCGATTCGGCCAAGAGGATACCTTACGAATTCCTGTCGACATTGGCTATGTGCTCATTCCCGGGACCACCGCCTTCGCGGCGCCGGGGAGGAAAAGAGGAGATCATGAGAAAGAACGGGATCTTGCACAGACTACGGAGGGGTGAGCCGGTGATGCTGGCCTGTCCCACTCCCTATCCCTCGCCCAAGCTGATCGAGATGATCGGTCTCATCGGATTCGACGGTGTCTGGATCGACATGGAGCATCAGGACTACGACTACGACCAGCTCTTCGCCATGGGGCTGGCCTGCCGGGCCTCCGGCATGGACCCGCTGGTCCGCATGAGGAAGGGTCCCTATTGGAGTTATTTCCGCTGCCTCGAGGCGGGGGCGAACGGCATCATGGTTCCCCACGTCTGCTCGGCGGCGGAGGCCCGCGACGTGGTTCGAAACAGCCGCTTTCATCCCCTGGGACAGCGGGGCATGGACGGCGTGGAGGTCGCTTCCAACTACGGCATGGAGCCGATGCCCGAATACATGGCGTCCGCCAACCGGGAGACCCTGGTCTCGATCCAGATCGAAGACAAGGAAGGAGTCGAGGCCGTCGATGAGATCCTGGCGGTCGAGGGCCTGGACGGGATCATGGTGGGGCCCGGCGATTTGACCCAGAGCTACGGCATCCCCACGCAGGGCGGGCACCCTCTCATCACTGAAGCCGTGGACCGGGTGGCCGAGGCCTGCCGCCGTCACGGCAAGTGGTGGGGCATTCCGGTGGCGAGTCCGGAAGCGGCCATGGCCTACCACGAGAAGGGAGCCCGTTTCTTCGTCTGCGGGGCGGCCATCATCATTCTGCAGCAAGGGTATTCCCGGATCTGGAAGGAATTCACGGAGCTGTTTCGTTCCTGACCGCCGCAGCCGGCCAGCACCGCTACAGCGGCGCGTCGACGACCCTGACCGGCGTCGGAATGAACGTGAGGATCAGGAGCAGCAGGCCGGCGACGGCGGCCAGAATGCGCCGCCGGTCCAGCGGTCCGGTCTGCACGCTGAGCGGCGGGTGCCTCAGGCCCATGAAGACCAGGATCACCGCGAAGCACAGGTAGCCGAAAAAGCACCAGATACCCAACGCCACCAGTGCGCCCAGGGCGGCGTAGGATACGGTCCGGTGTCCCCGGCGTCCCAGCAGGGCGTAGACGATGTGGCCGCCGTCGAGCTGGCCGATGGGCAGGAGATTCATGCCCGTGGCCAGCATCCCGAACCATGCCGCCCAGCCGATGGGGTGGAGGTTGATGTTCCATTCCTCACCAGCCGGAACGAAGAATTCCGCCGCCAGGCGGAAGAGCAGGGGTTCTCCGAACTCGTAGGTTGTCCCGCCGGGACCGGGTGGAGTGAAGTCGGTGGAATAGCCCAGCCCGATGATGAGCGCCGGAACGATGAGCACGAATCCCGCCAGGGGTCCGGCGATGCCCACGTCGAACAGTTGGCGCCGGTCCCGGAATGGAGACTTGATCCGGATCACGGCCCCCAGCGTACCGAAGGGAAAGGGATATGGAGCCGGTATCGCGTACGGAAGCGTCGCGCGGATTCCATAGTAGCGGCAGGTGAGATAGTGACCCAATTCGTGAGCCAGGAGAATCGCCAGAACGCTGATCGCATAAGGGATTCCCAGAAGGAAGTTCGGCAACACGAAGAATTCCGCCGTGTCGGGTGCGGATTGACCGTTGCCCATCATGAAGCTGAAATGCCAGACCGCTCCGGCCCACAGGGTTGTGGCCAGGGTGACGAGGAGCAGCAGGAGGGCCAGCTTGAAACGGGGCTTCTCCGGCGCCGGCGCCGGCAGGTTCTCGTCTTGGGGAGAACGTTCCGTCACAGAAGTCAGGACTCGTCCGGAGGCAGGGAGGTCAGCCCGAGCGAATTTCTTTCCCGGGTTTGAATCGAACCGTCTTGCCGGGAGGAATGGGGACCACGGCTCCCGTCCTGGGGTTGCGGCCGATGCCACTCTTCCGCGGCTTGACCAGAAAGACTCCGAAGCCCCGCAACTCAATGCGTTCCCCATGCTTCAGGGCGCGCTTCAACACCTCCAACACGGTGTCGACGGCCTCTTCGGACCTCACCTTGGTCAATCCCACCCTTTTGGAGACGCGTGACACAATATCCTGTTTGATCACGGCTTGGAGATGCCCCCTGAGTTGCTGGCCGTTGTCTTATACTGGTCACAGGTTCGGGATGTCAAGGTTCGGTTCAGTCTCCATGAAGAAGGAGTTGTTCCCGGGCCGTGACCGGACTCTTTCGGATGGGGAATTCCGGGTGGGAGACTGGTAGACTTTCGCGATTCGCTGGATGGAGTCCATGGGTATACGGCCGGACCACTGGATCGCTCGCAAGGCGCTGGACGGGATGATCGATCCCTTCGAGGAGAGCCTGGTCGGGAAGGGGACCATCTCCTACGGAGTGTCCTCCTACGGCTACGACTTCCGGGTGGACCGGAAATACAAGTTGCTTCAAGAGGATGCAAGTCCCGTTCTGGATCCCAAGCGGGCGTCGGAGCGTTGCTACCGGGACTACGAGGGGGATTCCTGCCTGGTCCCCGCCCGGAGCTTCGTCCTCTGCCGGTCCTATGAGTACTTTCGGATTCCCAGGGACATCCTGGGCGTTTGTGTGGGCAAGTCGACTTACGCGCGGTGCGGCGTATCGGTCAACGTCACCCCCCTGGAGCCGGAATGGGAAGGGCGGCTGACCATGTCGGTGATCAACAACGGTCCCGTTCCCGTGAGGATCCATTCGGGAGAGGGCATTGCCCAGCTCCTCTTTTTTCGGGCTCGTGACGTCTGCCGCGTTTCCTACGCCGACCGGAAGGGCAAGTACCAGGCACAGCGGGAAATCACTCTGTCCCGGTTGCAGGCCGGCCGGGATCCGGCATAGACATCGGTTCGCCATGCAGGAGCAATACGATTTCCGGACGATCGAGTCCAAGTGGCAGAAACGCTGGGAGGAGAACCGCGAATTTGCCGTCGCCGAGAACCGGAACAAGCCCAAGTACTACGTTCTGGAGATGCTTCCGTACCCCTCCGGGGCGCTCCACCTCGGCCACGTGCGCAACTATTCGCTGGGCGATTCCATCGCCCGGTTCCGATCCATGCAGGGCTTCAACGTTCTGCACCCCATCGGCTGGGACGCCTTCGGGCTTCCCGCCGAGAATGCCGCCATTCGCCACCAGGTGCCGCCGAAAACGTGGACGCTGAAGAACATCGAGCGGATGAAGCAGCAGTGCCGGCGCATGGGTTGGTCCTACGACTGGCGCCGGGAGCTGGCCACCTGCACCCCGGAATACTACCGCTGGAACCAATGGTTCTTTCTCCGGATGTATGAGCGGGGCCTGGCCTACAGGAGCCGGGGGACCGTCAACTGGTGCGAGGAGTGCCAGACGGTCCTGGCCAACGAGCAGGTGGTCAACGGCCTCTGCTGGCGCGACGACAGTCCCGTGGTCCAGAAGGAACTGGAGCAGTGGAACTTTCGGATCACCGATTACGCCGAGCAGTTGCTCCAGGATCTGGACCAGCTCGAGGACTGGCCGGAACGAGTGATCACCATGCAGCGCAACTGGATCGGCAAGTCGGCCGGGGCCCGGGTCCGTTTCCGGCTCGGAGGGCCTTCCGGAGAGGGGATCGACATCTTCACCACCCGGTTGGACACCATTTGCGGAGCGACCTTCATGGTGTTGGCTCCCGAGCATCCCCTGGTGAAGGCCTGGTTGGGAGACGACAGCGACGGAAGACGGCTGAAAGCGCTGTTGGAGCAGGTGCGCCGCCAGGACCGGAGCCATCGCACCGCAGACGATGCCGAGAAGCTGGGAGCCTTCACCGGACGCTATGCCTGGAATCCGTTCCGGGGGGAGTTGATCCCCATATGGGTGGCCAATTTCGTCCTGATGGAATACGGGACCGGCGCGATCATGGCGGTCCCGGCTCATGACCAGCGAGACTTGGAGTTCGCCCGCAAGTACGGGTTGCCGGTGCGAACCGTGATCGAACCGGTTGGAGGAGCGCATTCCTCCGACCCGGACCAGGCCTTCGTGGATCCGGGCAGGCTGGTCGACAGCGGGCCCTTCTCCGGACTTTCCTCCGGCGAGGCGAAACGGAAAATGGCCGAGTATGCCGCGGAGCGGGGATTCGGCGAGGCTGCCGTCTCCTACCGGCTCCGGGATTGGGGCGTGAGCCGCCAGCGTTACTGGGGGACCCCGATCCCCATCGTCTATTGCTCTCGTTGCGGGACGGTCCCGGTCCCGGAGGATCGACTCCCGGTGATGCTGCCTCGAATGGAAGGCATCGATCTGGGGCGCTCCCCGCTGGCGCAGGTCCCCGATTTCGTCCGGACGGCCTGCCCGGTCTGCGGCGGCGCGGCCCGGCGGGAAACCGACACCATGGACACCTTCGTGGACAGTTCCTGGTACTTCTACCGCTACACGGACGCCCGCAGTTCGGATGCAGCGATTCGCCCGGAAGCGGTGCGCTACTGGTTTCCGGTCGACATCTACATCGGGGGCGTGGAGCACGCCATCCTCCACCTGATCTACATGCGCTTCTTCACCAAGGTCATGCGCGATCTGGGAATCGTCGAGCTGGATGAACCGGTGCGCACGCTCTTCACTCAGGGCATGGTCATCAAGGACGGCGCCAAGATGAGCAAGTCCCTTGGGAACGTGGTCGAGCCGGACGAGATCGTCCGGAAGTATGGCGCCGACACTCTCCGGCTGTTCATCCAGTTCTGCGCTCCGCCCGCCCGGGACCTGGATTGGAACGATCGTGGACTGGAGGGCTGCTGGCGGTTTCTGAGTCGACTTTGGAGGTTGCTGCATCGATACCGTTCCAAATGGCCGGAGGTCGGCGTGCCGGCCGCCGGGGAGACTTCGGCCGAGTCTTCTCCCCAGGCGCGCATCCTGCAGCGGAAGCTTCACCAGACCATCCAGAAGGTGACGGGCGACCTGGAGCGATTGCACCAGAACACGGCCGTCGCGGCGATCATGGAGTTGCTGAATTCGGTGCAGGAATATGTGGACCATGGTCGGCCGGACCGCAAGCTGTTCCATGAGTCACTGACAAATATCGCCCTGCTGCTGGCCCCCTTCGCTCCCCATTTTGCCGAGGAGATGTATAGCATCCTGGGGCATCGTCACGGGATCGCATCCGCTTCCTGGCCCCGGCACGACCCCGATCTCGCCCGGGAGGAGACGGTGGAATTCGCGGTCCAGGTCAACGGAAGAGTCCGTTCCCGGATCCAGGCTCCGGCCAATGTGGCGTCGGAGAAGATGGAGGAGCTGGCCCTTTCCGATGAGAGGATCCGGGGACATATCGAGGGTCGACACGTGGTCAAGGTGATCGTGATCCCCAAAAGGCTCGTCAACGTGGTGGCGCGATGAAGCGGATCCGCGCCGCCCTTCTGCCTTCGCTTCTGCCGGGTCTGGTCCTGGTTTTCCTCGCCGGATGCGGTTACCGGATAGCGTCCAAGAATCGGTTGGCTCCCCAGCTCCGGACTTTGGCCGTTCTTCCCCTGGAGAACGAAACCACGACGTTTCAAGTGGAACAGATCTTCACGCGGTCGTTGATTCACGCCTTTGTGGAAAGGTCTTCGTACCGTCTGGTCCATGATCCTTCGCAGGCGGACGCCGTCTTCAGCGGAGTCATCTTCTCCACCACCGCCAACCCCGTCATATTCCGTCAGAGGGCTTTCGGCTCCACCTTTCTGGTCACGCTCCAGGCCCGCGTCAAGCTCCAGGACCGGCGGGACGGACGAGTTCTCTACCAAAACGACCAGTACCTCTTTCGGGAGCAGTACGTCATCAACGTCGACGTCCGCAACTTCTTCTCCGAACTGAGTCCGGCCCTGGAGCGCGTGGCGAGGGATTTCTCCTCCAGCGTGGTCACGACTCTGCTGGAGGGGTTCTGATGGCCGCCCGTTATCGGGCGATTCGCTTTCCGGAACATGCGGTTCACTGAGTTTAAGAAGTCCCTGGCCCAGCCTCATTCCGTCTACGTCGTGGTTTCGACCCAGGACCTCTTTCTCAAGAGCGTCTACGACCTCTGCCGGGAACAGGTGGCGGAGTCGGCCCGGGATTTCGATTGGTCCGTTTTCGACCTGGAAAGGGATCCTGCCGGGGAGGTGGTCCAGGCCGCTCGCACGCTCCCGTGGGTCTCCAAGCGGCGCTGGGTGTACGTTCGGGACCACGCCGGATCCGGGTCCGGGTTGAAGAGCTATCTGGCTCGCCCGGCGCCCCGGACCGTCCTGATCCTGGAAACCAGGAAACGCTCCAGGGCCTGGTCGCGCCTACCCCTGGTCGAGTTCGACAAGAAGGTGGGGCCGGCCCGATGGCTGCGGGCCTGGGCCAAGCAGGAGGGCTATGTCCTGGAACCGGCGGCCACGCGGGCCCTGGTCGAGTTGGTGGGGGACGATCTGGGCCGTCTCAGAATGGAGTTGGAGAAACAGTTTCTGGCGCAGTGGGAAAGCCGGAAAATCACTTCCGAGTCCGTCGCCGAAATGACCCTGGAGAGTCGGGAATATGACGTGTTCAACCTCATCGGCGCCATGGCCAAGGGACAGTCGGCGACGGCGCTTCTGATTCTGAACCGGCTCTTCGAGAAGGGCGTCAGCTTTTCCCAGATCCTGGCCCTGCTCTACTGGACTTTCAGACGGTTGTTGGTGGCCCGGGAGATGCTTGAGCGGGGGCAGTCCTTTCAGGAGGTTCTCCGCAAGCTCAAGATCTGGAGCTATCGCGGCCAGGAGGGGGAGGTGCGACGCTATTCGCCGGATTGGATCCGGCGAGTCCTGATCCGGATTCGAGAAACGGACCGGGCTTGCAAGAGCGGCGTCTCCGAACCCCGGTTCCACCTGGAGCGCCTGCTCGTTGACACCTGTCGCCGGGGACAACTATAATGCGCGCTGTTTCGCGGGAGTCCATATGCCAAATATCAAGTCGGCGGACAAGCGCATGCGTCAGAGCCGAAGGCGCAGGATGCGAAACCGCCACTATCTGAGCCGGATGAGGACCGAGATCAAGCGCTTCCGCCGCATGTTGGAGGAGGGCCGGTCGGCAGACGCCGGGGACCATCTTCCCAAGATCTACACCGTCATTGACCACACCGCCCAGAAGGGCGTCATTCATCGCCGGACCGCCGCGCGCTACAAATCCCGGCTGACCCACTCATTGAATCGGATCCTGGCGGCATCCTCGGGCTAGCAGTGGTTGCCTGGACCCCGACCCCATACATGTCCCCATTTGCACGGTTGCAAGACCCCCACTCTTGAAGAAGGTTCTCCTCCCGGACCAGTGCGCTGAAATTCTCTTCGACCTCCGGGACCGGAACGTACGGTTGCTGGAGTCGCTGTTCCAGGTCCGAATCGGTGCCCGGGGCTCGCGGGTCTTCATTCAGGGGGACGAGAAACACGAAAAGATCCTGGAGAATCTCCTCACGGAATTTTCGTCTTTGGTCTCCAATGGATGCTCCTTTTCCAACGGCGAGTTGAGGGAAGCGTTCCGGCAGATCGCCGAAGGGGCGGCGGGGAGTCTCCACGATTTCTTTCCCAAGGCTCTGGTCCTGAAGACTCCCATTCGGGAAGTGTCGCCGCGGAGTCTGAACCAGTCCCGCTATGTCCAGGCGATTCATCGCAACGACCTGGTCTTCGGCATCGGTCCGGCCGGCACGGGCAAAACCTATCTTGCGGTGGCGGCGGCGGTCTCGTTTCTCCAGGACAAGAGAGTCCAGAGGATCGTGTTGTCCCGTCCCGCGGTGGAAGCGGGCGAACGGCTCGGGTTCCTGCCGGGGGACCTCCAGGAAAAGGTCAACCCCTACTTGAGGCCCCTGTCGGACGCCTTGATCCACGTGATCGGGGCGGAAAGAGTGCGGAAGCTCATGGACCGGGAGATCATCGAGATCGCTCCCCTGGCCTTCATGCGGGGGAGGACCTTGGGGGACTCGTTCATCATTCTGGACGAGGCCCAGAACTGCACCTCGGAACAGATGAAGATGTTTCTCACTCGAATCGGCCTCAATTCCAGGGCGGTCGTCACCGGGGACATTACTCAGATCGATCTTCCCCCGGGTCAAACGTCGGGCCTGGTGGAGGCCCGGGGGCTGCTCAAGGGCTTGCGGGGAATCTCCATCTGTGAGTTCGATCGCCGGGACGTGGTGCGGCACCGGCTCGTCAAGCGAATCATCCAAGCCTACGAGTCGCAGGCGGGAGTCTCGCAAGGCGTGGCCCACACCACCGGCAGGGACGCCCCTGGTGGGCGCCCTCTTCGGCCCGGCTCGGAGCCGGACGCAACCGGCTAACAATTCGACGGTCGGAAAGCGCCGCTCCGGCGAAGAGATTATGGTTTCGGCTGCGCCGGGCCATGATTGTGGAACATGTTTGGAATGAGGGTTCTGCGACGGTTGTACACCGGTACGAATGTCGCGGTGGCCTTCCGAGCCCGGGACATTCGATGCCGATGACTGACCGCAGGATTCACGTGGTGGTCCTCTGCGGAGGACGCTCCGCCGAGCATGACGTTTCCCTCGTCTCGACCCGATCGATACTGAACCACCTGGACCCGGGACGGCACCGGATCTCGGTCATGGGTCTGGACCGGCGGGGCGGAAGCTACGATCCACAGGATCTGCGCCGGAAGTTGGAGCTCCCGCCGGACGGACCCTGGGAGTTTCCCGGCGGATCGGAGCACTGGCTCGCGGTTCTGGCCGGCCTGCCGCCCCCGCCGCCCGTGGTGTTCCCGGTGCTGCACGGACCGTTCGGCGAGGATGGCACAGTACAGGGGGCCATGGAGGTGCTGGGCCTGCCCTACGTGGGAGCCGGCGTGCTGGCTTCCTCTCTGGCCATGAACAAGGTCTGGTGCAAGCAGGTGCTCGCCCACGCCGGACTCCCGGTGCTGCCTTTCGTGAGCGCGACCAAGACCGAGTGGGAGGAAGCCCCGGAACAGGTATTGGCGCGTATCGAGAGCGAACTCGCTTATCCGGTCTTCGTCAAGCCGGCCAACATGGGTTCGTCCGTCGGGGTCGGCAAGAGCCGCGACTCCGGGGAACTCCGGCGCCATCTGGAGGAGGCCCTGAGATTCGATCTGCTGGTTTTTGCCGAGCAGGGAGTTGACGCCCGCGAGATCGAAGTCTCGGTTCTGGGGAATGAGCGTCCACGAGCCTCGATCGCGGGTGAGATCGTTCCCTCAGGGGAGTTCTACGATTACGCAGCCAAGTACCTGGATGGGGACAGTCAATTGCTGATTCCGGCGCCGCTTTCCCAGGCCCGGATGGAAGATGTGCGGCGGCTGGCCCTGGAGACCTGCCGGACGCTGGGTGTGGAGGGCATGGCGCGGGTCGACTTCCTGCTGGAGAAGGAGAGCCGCCGGATCTGGGTCAACGAAGCCAACACCATTCCGGGATTCACCCAGATCAGCATGTATCCCAAGCTGTGGCAGGCTTCGGGTCTGAGCTATCCCGGCCTGATCGAAGAACTCATCCATCTGGGTCTGGAGCGCCATCGAGCCCGGCAGGGCCTCTCGGTCGAGCGCTGAGAACATTGCCGGGCACGCAGGGGCGACTCTTGTGTGTGGTCGCCCTCTTCCCGGCGGCATGAACCGGTTTGAAGCGACGAGGGCGCCCACAAGGGGTGCCGCTACATTCCTGATTCTCCCAAACCACCAGAAAATGGGGACAGTCCTCGCGGTCCTTTCCTTGCTCGCGGTCCTTTCCTTGAAGGCTGGGGGGCCGTTTGCTAAATTCATGCGTCGGTACGAGGTGTTACGTGCCGTAGTCCAAGCCCCGGGAGGATGCGCGCGATGGATGAGGCCGCTCTCAAAAATCATCTGATGGAGACGGACAAGGAGTTTTCCCGGCTCGCCCTGGAGCACCAGGGATACGAGCGGCAACTGGAGGAACTTGTTCGGCGGGTCTACCTGAACCCAGAAGAGAAGTTGCGTGAGAGCGTCATCAAGAAGAAGAAGCTGGCCTTGAAGGATCAGATGCAGGTGATCATCCATCGGCACCGGATGGAGGCCCAGGCCGGCTAGGTTTTCGTCCGCCTGCGGCGAATCCCGGCTTTCGTTCGTACCTCCCTTGATTCCCGCTCAGTCCAGGCTGGGGATGCCCTCCTGGAAGGAGCCCATTGTCTTGCCCGGGACCCCAATTCGGGTTCGGCTCCCGGCTAAAACCCGGAGCATCCGACCATGGCCCGAGACGGTTACTATTTCTTTCTTCCCCTGGTGGTGCTGACCCTGGTCCTGACCTGGCTCCAGGTCATGGCGCTGGGTGTGGTGACCCTCATCCTGGCGGCGTTCGTCGCCTGGTTTTTTCGCGATCCGAACCGCTCCGTTCCCGATGACCCCGACGCCGTGGTCAGCCCGGCGGACGGAAAGATCGTTCGCATGAGATCCTTTGAGGAGGGCACCGAGGTCAGCATTTTTCTTTCGATCTGGGACGTTCACGTCAATCGTTCACCGGTGGAGGGTATCCTGGTTCGGAAGGAACATCGCTCCGGACGGTTTCATCTCGCCTGGGACGACCGGGCTTCGGTTGAGAACGAGCGGGTGGTACTGACCGTTTCAGGCGACCGGTCCCTGACCTTCGCCCTGGTGGCGGGGGTGTTGGCGCGCCGAATCCGGGTCTGGAAGAATGAGGGAGATGTCCTCGGCAGGGGTGATAGAATAGGCCTCATTCGATTCGGCAGCCGGGTCGATCTGTTCTTCCCACGGAATTGCGACATGGTGGTCAGCGAAGGCGATCGAGTCTACGGTGGCAGCACCGTCCTGGCGTATTGGAACCACGGACCGTGAAGAAGTTGAGACGCAACGAACGCCGTGTCCCAGGTTCCAGGGGCCCCAGGAAGCGATTTCGCCGCAGTGTCTTCATCCTGCCTTCGCTCTTCACCGTGGGGAACATGTTTGCGGGCTTCTTCGCCCTGGTATCCATCCTCAACGAGAACTACCAGGCGGCGGCGGTCGCCATAGGGATCGCCGTCGTCCTGGACGGATTGGACGGCCGGGTGGCGAGGATGGCCAATGCCACCAGCGATTTCGGCGTTCAGTTGGACTCCCTGGCCGACGTTGTCAGCTTCGGAATCGCTCCCGCCGTGCTGATCTATTCCTGGGGGCTGGCCGACCTGGGCAACTTCGCCCGTTTTTCGGCTTTCTTCTTCTTTATCTGCGGAGCGGTGCGCCTCGCCCGATTCAACGTCCAGTTGCAAGAGATGAAGTATTTCGCCGGACTGCCCATCCCGGCGGCGGCGGCCTTCGTGGCGGCCATCATCCACTACTTCGAGACTCCTCCCGACACGGTCTTCTTCAAGGTCTCGCTGGTCGGCATGAACTATGCGGTGGCCTGTCTCATGGTGAGCACGGTCCGCTATCCGTCGTTCAAGCGGCTGAATCTGGGAGGCAGAAAGTCTCATCTGCTGGTGGTGATCCTGGCCTTGATGGTGGCCGCCGTGTTCTTCTATTCCCGGCAGTCCTTGATGGCCATGGCGTCCGGATACCTTCTCAGCGGCGTTGTTCTGAGGGGTTACCAGTTCGTGCGTTTTCGACTCAAGGAGCCGGCCTCTCTGGAGGAACAGGAAGTTCGTCCCGATTGAGAGCCCATTCGCTGCTCCGTTTCACGAAACATGCAGACGCAAAAGATTCACCTGCTGGCACAATCCGTCCGCCGCCTCCTGAGGCGGAGTGCGTTCGAGCATGTCGCCAACCTTCTGTCCAAGCTGCGCCCCGGTGACATCTCCCACATCATGCTGGAGTTGGGTGAACTGCAGCAGCGGCGGGTCTTCTCCCTGCTCATCGAAAAGGACAAGGACCTGGCCGGACAGACGCTCACCGGGATGGGTCTCGATCCGGGAATCGCTCTTCTGGCCCACTTTTCCGCCGACGAGGCGGCCGCGGTCTTCCAGGAGCTGGAGAGCGACGACGCTGCCCAATTCATCTCGGCCCTGCCCGTAGACCGGGCCGCGGCAATCCTGGACCTGATGGCCACCGAGGAATCGGCCGAAGTCCAGGGCCTGCTGGAGCATGAGGCGGAAACCGCCGGCCGGATCATGACTCCCAACGTGCTGGCCTTCCAGGAGGTCGTGACGGTGGGCGAGGCCATCCACACGATCCAGACCGCTGAAGATCTGGAGATGTCCTTCTACGTCTATGTGGTGGACAAACGGTCTCATCTGGTCGGGATCGTCTCCCTTCGGGGACTGCTCATGGTTCCTCCCGGCACGCCGCTGAGGAAGATCATGACCACCGACATCCTTTCGGTGCGGACCGATACGGACCAGGAAGAAGTGGCGCGGCAGGTGGCCCTTTACGACCTGCTGGCCATCCCGGTGGTGGACGACGAGAACAAGCTCGTGGGCGTGATCACCGTGGACGATGTGATCGACGTCATCAAGGAAGAGGCCACCGAGGACATCTTCTACATGGCGGGCGTGGAGAGTGACGATCGCATCTACACGCCGCCCCGGAAATCGGTGAGGAAAAGGTTGCCGTGGCTGCTCATCAATCTGGTGACGGCTCTGCTGGCGGCCACCATCGTGGCCTTTTTCGAACCCACCATCGCCAAGTTTTCGTATCTGGCCGTGTTTCTGCCGGTGGTGGCCGGGATGGGGGGGAACTCGGGGACCCAGACCTTGACCGTGATCGTCCGCGGACTCGCCCTGGGAGAGGTGACCTGGAAGAGCAGCCGAGCGGTTTTGGGAAAAGAACTGGCGGTCGCCCTCACCAATGGAGTCGTCTTGGGATTGCTGTGCGGGGCCGTGGCCTACGCCTGGAAGGGCAGCGTTGTGCTGGGCTTCGTTTTGGGCGGAGCGCTCATCATCAACATTCTGGTGGCCGGCATCATCGGCACCTTGATCCCCCTGTTACTGATCAAGCTCAACGTCGACCCCGCCGTTGCCTCGAGCATCATTCTGACCACCTTCACGGACATGGTGGGTTTTCTTTCCTTCCTGGGATTGGCGACCTATTTCCTCAACGCCGTCTCCTCCTCATGAGCCGCCACCAATCCGAGGCGCTCACCCTCAGAACCTATCCTTTCTCCGAATCGCACAAGATTGCCGTCTTCTTTACCCGGAGCTTCGGAAAATTGCGGGGCATCGCTCACGGCGCCAGAAAGTCCGGCGGCAGATTCGGGGGCAGCCTGGAGCCCCTGAACCATGTGAGGTTGAGCTTTCATCGCAAGGAGCACCAGGAACTGGCGGTGATCGGGAGTTGCGAAGTGTTGCGGGTCTTTCCACGGGGAAGCACCACGCTGGAGTCCACGCTTCATCTGAGCTATTTCGCCGAGCTGCTCCTGGAGTTCAGCCGGGAACAGGAAGAGAGCGAGCATCTCTTCCGCCTGGCCCTGGCGGTTCTCGCGGCCGTGGGGCCGGTCCCCGTCTCCCTGTTGTCCCGTTACCTGGAACTCTGGATCCTCAGGTTGGAAGGCGTACTTCCCGACCTTGACGGCGAACTGCCCCGCCCCCTGGCGGCCCGGGCCAGGTCGTTCATGCGGGTGCCTCCGGCCTCGCTGGAGGCGGAGTGCCTGACCCTTGAGGAGGACAAAACGTTAGCGCGCTTTTCGGAGAAGTTGTTAGAATACCATCTCGAAAAACCGCTGAAGACCCGGAAACTGCTGAAGGAACTCCTCTGAAGCCCGGCAATGAACGAATTGGACTGTGCAGCATCCAGGGATGGAGCCGAAGCTCCGCAGACTTTTCAGGATATCGTGCACCGTCTGCTCGAATTCTGGATGGACTCGGGTTGTGTGGCGCAACAGCCCTACGACACCGAGGTCGGCGCCGGGACCATGCACCCCGAAACCTTCCTCCGGGTTCTGGGTCCTGAACCCTACAGCGTCGTCTACGTCCAGCCCAGCCGCCGGCCGGCCGACGGACGGTACGGGCAGAATCCGAATCGCCTCTATCGCCACCACCAGTTGCAGGTCATTCTCAAGCCGTCGCCAGAGGACGTCCAGGACCTCTATCTCGAGAGCCTTGCCGGCATCGGAGTGGATCTGAAGCGTCACGATATCCGCTTCGAAGAGGACAATTGGGAGAGTCCCACCCTGGGTGCCTGGGGCGTCGGCTGGCAGGTGCTCCTGGACGGGCTCGAGATCACCCAGTTCACCTATTTTCAGCAGGCTGGCGGCATCGAATTGATGCCGGTCCCGGTGGAGCTGACCTACGGGCTGGAGAGGATCGCAGCCTTTATCTCAGGCGAGGACAGCGTTTACCAACTCCGGTGGAACCGGGAGCAGACGTACGGGCAGATTCGTTGGCTGGAAGAGGCCGAGTTCTCCCGTTACAGCTTCGAGGTTGCCGACACGGATCTGCTTTTCAACCTGTTCCGTCTCTACGAGGAGGAATGCCGGCGTTGCCACGAGGCCAGATGCGTCCTCCCGGCCTACGACTACTGTCTGAAGTGCTCCCACACCTTCAACCTGCTGGACAGCCGGGGCGCCATCAGCGTCACCCAGCGCGTCGCCCTGATTGCGCGGGTGCGCGCGCTGGCGGTGGCGACCGCACGGCTCTACCTGGAAGATCATGGGTCACAGCTTTCTGCTTGAGTTGGGCCTGGAGGAGATGCCCGCCGACGTCATCTCTCCGGCTCTGGCCGAGCTTGGCCGAAATCTGAAAGAGTTGCTGGCCCGGGAAGGAGTGTCCACCGTCCCGGTTCGGTCCTACGGCACGCCCAGGAGACTGGCCCTGCTGGCCGGCGGGTTGCCCGGGCGCCAGCCGGGGAGGGAAGAGCTTGTTCTGGGCCCTCCGGTCCGCATCGCCCTGGGACCCGATGGGGAGCCGGGGAGGGCCGCGATCGGATTCGCTCGCAGCCAGGGGCTGAACGTGCAACTGCTGGAGCGGGTCGAGACTCCCAAGGGCGAATACCTGGGATACCGGAAGAAGATTCCGGGCCGGTCCCTCCCGGAAATACTCCAGGAAGAGATCCCCCGGCTGGTGGCCGGCCTCTCCTGGCCGCGCGGCATGTACTGGCGGGAGAGCCGGTTCCGATTTATCCGGCCCCTTCGCTGGTGCGTCTCGCTGTGGGATTTCCAGGTCGTCAGCTTTCGATTCGAAGGAATCGACTCGGGAAGGGTCACGCGTGGCCACCGGTTCCTGGGGGAGGACGAGATCCGGCTGGCTCATGCAGAGGAGTACCCTGATCGGATGCGCCGGAACTACGTTCTGGCCGGCGTGGACGAGAGGCGCCGCAAGATCGCCGGGGAGCTGGTCCGGAAGGTTCCCCGCGGACTGGCTCCCGTGGAAGACGAACGCCTTCTGGAAACGGTCGTCCAGCTCAACGAGTATCCCACCGTCCTGTGCGGAGGCTTCGACGAGGGCTTTCTGGATATCCCCCGGCAGGTGCTGGTGACGGTCATGCGTCACCACCAGAAATATTTTTCGGTGGCTGACACGGAAGGTCGGCTCCGGCCCCATTTTCTGACCGTGGTCAACACCGACGGCGACTCGGATGGCCGGATCCTCCGGGGACACGAGAGGGTGTTGAGAGCCCGCCTCGAAGACGCGGCGTTTTTCTGGCGGACCGATCTCAAGACCAGCATGGAGGAGCGGTGCGAAAAGCTGGCCGGCATCGTCTTTCACCAGCGGCTGGGAAGTTACCGGGACAAGGTGAACCGGGTGAAGGCGCTCTGTGCCCGATTGAGGCCCGACCCCCACCTGGAGCAGGCGGCCCTTTTCTCCAAGGCCGATCTCACCTCCGAGATGGTCCGCGAGCTACCGGAGTTGCAGGGGGTCATGGGGGGCCTCTACGCGCGCCGGGAGGGCTATCCCGCTGCGGTCTGGAAGGCGGTCCTGGAGCACTACCAACCGGTCTCTCTCGGCGATGCCCCTCCGTCCACGCAGGCCGGGGCCCTGTTGGCCCTGGCGGACAAGCTGGATACCGTCACCGCATGTATCGCCGGTGGATTCGTTCCCACAGGTTCCAGCGATCCCTTCGCGCTCCGCCGTCAGGCCCTGGGCATTGTCAAGATATTGCTGGAGTTTCGTCTCGACTATCCGCTCGAAGACCTGGTCCGGATGGCGCGGCAGTCGCTCCCGGAAGACGCGGCCGGACCGGAGTCGGAAGGCCGGATCCTGGCATTCCTGGAACGCCGGGTCCGGCATGTGTTTTTGAACCGCGGCGTGTCCGACGACGTCATAAAGGGCGTACAAGCGGTAGACTCTCGTCAGAGCCTGCATCTCCGGTTCCGGAAGGCGGCCGCTCTGGAGGAGATGAGGAACGAAGCGGATTTCGAGATGTTGGCCACGGCCTACAAGAGGATCAAGAATATTCTGGCCGGACAGTCAATCGAGCTGGATCGGGTCCGCGCCGGCGACCTGAAGGAACCGGCGGAACGGACATTGAACCGGGCGGTCAAAGAGACGCGTCCCCAGGTCGCCGCCAGGTTGGAGAAGGGGGAGTTTCTGGAAGCGCTGAAGCAGATGGCCCGCCTGCGGGGGCCCGTCGACCGTTTCTTCGACGACGTGCTCGTCATGTCGCAGGAGGAGAACCTGCGCAGGAACCGATTGCGAATCCTTCATGAGATCTCACAGCTTTTCTTGTCCTACGCGGACATTTCCATGGTGGCGAGGACTTGATTCCACGAGCGGACGGCGAAAAACTCATGCGGTGCCCGAGGCGGCATGAATTCGAGGTGAATGGACATGATTGAGAAGGGTGTACGGATCGAGGAACCCCGGGGAAAACTGGGGGTGCTGTTGGTTGGCCTGGGTGCGGTAAGCACCACCTTCATTGCCGGCATCGAGGCCGTGAAGAGGGGGTTGGCCCTGCCCATCGG
This sequence comes from Acidobacteriota bacterium, assembly GCA_965116695.1. Lineage (GTDB taxonomy): Bacteria > Acidobacteriota > UBA6911 > RPQK01 > JAJDTT01 > JAJDTT01. The sequence continues at coordinate 1,846,242 of OZ220706.1, read as the reverse complement.
GTCGCTTTCCCAATTCGGGACGGTCCGGCTGGGAAAACGGACGGAGGGGCGCTCACCCAAGATCTCCGATTTCGTTCCCCTGGCCCAACTGGAGGACCTGGAATTCGCGTCCTGGGACGTGTTCGACGACGACGCGTATACCGCGGCCGTGAAGGCCGGCGTGCTGGAGATGAGTCTCCTGGATCAGCTCAGGCCGGTTCTGGAGGACGTTCGTCCCTATCCGGCGGTGTTCGACAACCGGTACGTCAAGAGGCTGGACGGAGACCACGTCAAGAAGGGCCGGACCAAGTGGGATCTGGCCCACCAGTTGATGGAGCAGATCCGGTCGTTTCAGCGGGAAAAGCAGGTCGATCGCATGGTGATGGTCTGGTGCGGGAGCACCGAAGTCTTTCTGGAACAGGGACCGGTCCACGAAGACTTGTCGGCTTTGGAAGAGGGCCTCAAGAACAACGACCCGGACATTCCCTCCAGCATGATTTACGCCTATGCGGCTCTCAAGCTCGGGATTCCCTACGCCAACGGGGCGCCCAACCTGACGGTGGACGCGCCGGCCCTACAACAACTGGCTCTGGAGGAGGGCGTTCCCATCTGCGGCAAGGACTTCAAGACGGGACAGACGTTGATGAAGACCATCGTCGCCCCCGGCCTCAAGGCCAGGCTCCTGGGGCTCTCGGGGTGGTTCTCCACGAACATATTGGGCAACCGGGACGGCGAGGTTCTGGACGACCCCGGATCCTTCCGGACCAAGGAAGAGAGCAAGCTCTCGGTTCTGGAGTACATCCTGCAGCCCGAGCACTATCCCGACCTGTACGGCGACTTCTACCACAAGGTGCGGATCAACTATTACCCGCCGCGCCGGGACGACAAGGAAGGATGGGACAACCTGGATATCTTCGGCTGGCTGGGATATCCGATGCAGATCAAGATCGACTTCCTTTGCAAGGACAGCATATTGGCCGCTCCCATCGTGTTGGATCTGGTCCTGTTCCTGGACTTGGCCAAACGGGCCGGCATGTCCGGCATCCAGGAATGGCTCTCCTTCTATTTCAAGAGTCCCATGACCCTGCCCGAGCTCTATCCCGAGCACGATCTCTTCATCCAGCTCATGAAATTGAAAAACACCCTCCGCTATATGCGTGGCGAGGAGCAGATCACCCATCTGGGTCTCGACTACTATGAATCTTGACCCGAATCGCCGGTGACGCGGGACCGGCTCCCGCACGTCCTCCGGTTCCTGCGGGATTTCCTTCTCGGATCGTTCTATTCGAATCTCCGTTTGAGGCGGCTCAAATGAACAGCGGAAAATGGGTGTTCCGGTTTGACGAAGTGTCTCCTGCGGAGACTCATCACGAGAAGGAGTCTTTGCGGGCCCTGCTTGGCGGGAAGGGTGCGAGCCTGGCCGAGATCAGCCGCATCGGTCTGCCTGTGCCGCCCGGTTTCGTCATCACCACGGAAGCGTGCGTGGAATACCTGCGCTCGGGAGGTGTTTTCCCCGAGGGTTTGTGGGACCAGGTGCTGGAGGCCATGGCCTGGATGGGGGAGGCCGCCGGCAAGGGCTTCGGAGATGCACGGAACCCGCTGCTTGTCTCCTGCCGTTCCGGCGCCATGCACTCCATGCCCGGAATGATGGATACGGTGCTCAACGTGGGGCTCAACGACGAGACGGCTGCGGGGCTCGCGGCCGGCTCCGGAGACGACCGGTTCGCGTCCGACGCCTACCGCCGCCTGGTCCAGATGTTCGGCAGTGTGGTGCTGAAGATGGGCGACGAGGCATTCGAGTCGCATCTGGCGCGGTCAAAGCGCAGCCGGCGGGTGTCGTCGGACGCGGATCTGGCGGCATCGGACTGGAAGGAGTTGACGGCGGACTTCAAGCGGATCATCCGGACGGAGGCCCGCATCGAGTTTCCGCAGGACCCCTTGGAACAGCTTCGGAGGGCGGTCCAGGCGGTCTTTGGAAGCTGGAACGGAAAGCGCGCCGTCGACTATCGCAACGCCTCGGGCATTCCCCACAACCTGGGGACGGCGGTCAGCGTCGTCTCCATGGTCTTCGGGAACATGGGCCTCGATTCCGGCACCGGCGTGGTCTTCACGCGAAATCCCGTGACCGGAGCACCGGCGCTCTACGGCGACTACCTTCCCAATGCCCAGGGAGAGGACGTCGTGGCCGGGATTCGCAATCCGGAGAAAATCACCGAGCTCCGGACCCGGATGCCGGGAGTCGCCCGGGACTTGACTCGAATCTGCCGGAAACTGGAACAGCACTATGGCGACATGCAGGACGTGGAGTTCACCGTCGAGCGGAGCAAGCTCTGGATCTTGCAGACGCGGTCCGGGCAGAGAACGGCCAGGGCGGCCATTCGAATTGCCGTGGATCTTTGCAAGGAGGGACGCATCACCCGTGACGAGGCGCTGCTCCGGGTCCGTCCCGAAGACGTCGACGTCTTTCTGCACCCTGCCTTCGCGCCGCGAGCCAAGGGAGAGGCCAGGAGCAGCGGGAACCTCTTGGGCAGGGGAGTCAACGCTTCTCCGGGAGCCGCGGTGGGACGCGTCGCCTTCGACGCCGACACGGCCGAGAGATGGGGCAAAAAGGGAACCGACGTGGTCATGGTGCGCCCCTTTACCCGGCCCGACGACGTTCACGGCATGCTGGAGTCCCGAGGGATCCTGACCATCGAAGGTGGTGCGACCAGCCATGCCGCCGTGGTGGCTCGTCAGTTCGGTGTGCCCTGCGTGGTCGGAGCCGGAGGGATGGAGCTTCGGGAGACGAAACGTTGCCTCAAGGCCAACGGGCATTTGGTTCGCCAGGGAGATTGGATCTCCCTCGACGGGACCTCGGGAGAAATATTCCTGGGGAAGATACCGACCGTGGAATCCAGGCTGGAAGAGCAGAAAGATCTGCAGACGCTCCTTTCCTGGGCCGACAGCCGCCGTCACCTCGGGGTCTTGGCCAATGCGGATCACCCCCAGGATGCCGTCCGGGCGTTGGCCTACGGCGCCGAAGGGGTGGGGTTGTGCCGGACCGAGCACATGTTCTTCGAGACCAGCCGCCTGCCCATCGTCCGTCAGATGATCCTCTCGAGTGACGAGGTCGAGCGCAAACAGGCTCTGGATCGTCTTCTGCCTCTGCAACGGGAAGATTTTGAGGGCCTCTTCCGGGCGATGGACGGACGTCCCGTGGTGATCCGGCTCATCGATCCGCCGCTGCACGAATTCCTGCCCACCGGGGAGGAGATTCGGCAACGCCTGCAGGTGTGCCGAACCGAGGGGCGGACACAGGAGGTGGGCGAGTTGCAGCGGACCCTGGCGACGCTGAAGAAGCTGCACGAGAGCAATCCCATGATGGGGCTGCGGGGCATTCGGCTCAGTATCGTGATGCCGGGAATCGTGAGCATGCAGGTGAGGGCCGTCTTCGAGGCGGCTTGCAACGTGGCTCAGGAGGGGGGAACGGTCCGGCCCAAGGTCCTGATCCCCCTGGTGGGGCACGTCAACGAGTTGAAAGTGATCCAGCCGGTCCTGGAGCGGGTGGCCGTGGAGGTCATGCGGGAGCGGGGATGCCGGCTCGATTACATGTTCGGGACCATGATCGAAGTGCCCCGGGCCGCCATCACCGCGAGCCAACTGGCCGAGGTTGCCGAGTTTTTCTCCTTTGGCACCAACGATCTGACCCAGATGACCTTGGGCTACTCCCGGGACGACGCCGAAACGCACTTTCTGTTGCGCTACGTGGACGAGGGCATCCTGCCGTCGAATCCATTCCAGACCCTGGACCAGGAAGGCGTGGGGAAACTGATTCGGATGGCGGTCCAGGAGGGCCGGTCCCGGCGTCCCAATCTGGAGATCGGGATCTGCGGGGAACACGGCGGGGACACCGCATCCATCGACTTCTGCCACCGGATCAAGATGGACTACGTGAGCTGCTCTCCGTTTCGGGTTCCCGTGGCCCGCCTGGCGTCGGCCCAGGCCGCCATCCGGGCGGCCCCCCTCTTCGCCGAGAGGCAGATCCTCTGATCTCCATGTCGCCAATTCAGTGCCGGGGTGGTGATTCTGCTAAGATGAGCACCGCATTCCCCGGGTAGAGAGCTATGCGGCTGACTCAGGCACGGAATCGGTGGAAGTTGCTCTCGGGATACCTGACGGGACGCGCCGACCTGGAAGCCTACCCCATCACCCTCATCATCGAGAACACCGGGAAATGCAACCTCAAGTGCCCCATGTGTCCGCGGGAGCTGGGCTACTATCCTCCCGAGGACTTCGATTTCGGGCTCTTCCGGCAGATCATCGATGAAATCAGCCAGAAGACCGAATTGGTCTTCCCCTGGGGAGGCGGCGAGCCCCTCATGAATCCCGACATCTTCCGCATGGTCCGGTATTGCAAGGACGCCGACATCTACACCGTGGTCTCGACCAACGCCACCCTGTTGGACGGGCGCCGGAGCCGGGAACTCCTGGAATCGGGTCTGGACAGTCTCATCATCGCCTTCGACGGAACGACTCCCGAAACTTACGAAACGTACCGCAAGGGGGCCGATTTCGAGAAGGTCAGGGCCAACATCCTGAGCTTCCTGGAGATGAAGAAGGTCCAGCGTCCCGATCTGTTCGTGGTTCTTCAGATGGTCCGCCTGCCCGAAAACCAGCACCAGGTCCGGGATTTCCAGCAGATGTGGTCCATCGACGGCGTCGACGAAGTCCGCATCAAGGAAGACGAGATCGTCATTCCGGATGTCGCGTTGGAGGAAAGAGTCCAGCACACGCGGCGGCGGCATCCCTGCTACCAGCTTTGGCAAGGGCCGGCCATGGTCAACTACAAGGGAGAATTCTTCCCCTGTTGCCACACCTGGCAGTCCGAACCCATCGGCCATGTCCGCGACTCCTCCATCTACGACCTCTGGAATTCGGAGAGGATGAACCGCATGCGCGAGGCTCATCTGAAGGGCGACCTGACCGATTACCCCGAGTGCCAGGACTGCCACGCGCCCAATCCGCGTCTTCCCGTCATCCTGGGCAGCTTCATGGTGGACACGCTGAAGGTCCGCCGCTGGATTCCCCGGATGGAGAAGTTGGCCATCTTCTACAAGATGCCCATCTTCAGGGATCACTGACGGCCGTCAGCGACGGAACGGCCGTCGGCGAGATCCGGGACGTGCAGATTCCGACCCCGGCGGGAGGATGGCTGCTCTGCGGTCCGCTCCGGACCGCCGGCGCAACTTGCGCGGTAGCTGGAACGCCCGGCGGCGTCGGTCCGGCCGCCGGTCAGGAGTTTCAACCCATGACGGCGATCCCGCGCTTCTTCAACACCGCCGGCCCCATTATCGCGGAGGATCATTACCATATCCCGCCGCTGCAGCGGCTGGACCGCCATGAAGTGCTGATGCTGATCCGGCAGAAGCGGTATTTCGTGTTGCATGCACCGCGCCAGACCGGCAAGACTTCCGCTCTGCTGGCTCTGAGGGATCTGCTGAACGGCGGCGCCGAGGGCGAATACCGTTGCGTCTATGTAAACGTCGAGGCCGCTCAGGCGTCACGCGAGAACGTGGAGCGGGCGATGCGATCCATGCTCTCCGAACTCGCGATCCGAGCGCGGAGGACTCTGGACGACGAGTCGGTGGCGAGCTTCTGGCCGGAGGTGCTCGACCAGGCCGGCCCGGACGGCGCCTTCCGCCAGGTGCTGGCGCGCTGGTCGGAGGCCGACCCGAGGCCTCTGGTGCTGCTGATCGACGAGATCGACGCCCTGATCGGCGACACCCTGCTCTCGGTGCTGCGGCAGCTTCGCGCCGGGTACGACGACCGGCCGGGCGGTTTCCCGCAGTCCGTGATCCTGTGCGGGGTGCGCGACGTGCGTGACTACCGCATCCGGTCTGCGTCGGGAAACGCGATCATCACCGGCGGCAGCGCCTTCAACATCCGCGCCAAGTCCCTGCGCCTGGGGGACTTCTCAAAACGTGAGGTCGAGTCTCTGCTGGAACAGCACACTGAGGCGACGGGTCAGGTGTTCACGGACGACGCGCGGCGGAGGATCTGGGAACTCACGCAGGGCCAGCCATGGCTGGTGAACGCGCTTGCCTACGATGTCTGCTTCGACCAAAAGGCCGGACGGGACCGCACCCGGGAGATCACCGGCGACGCCATCCAGGACGCACGGGAGCGATTGATCCTCCGTCGTGAGACGCATCTGGACCAGCTCACGGACAAGCTCGGGGAGGAACGGGTGCGCCGGGTCATCGAGCCGCTGCTGCGAGGCGCGGACGCCGTCGAATCGATTCCGGTCGACGATCTGGAGTACGTGCGCGACCTCGGTCTCGTGGCGCGTAACAACCCCATCGCCATCGCCAACCGCATCTACAAGGAGGTGATCCCGCGCGATCTCACCTTTACCACCCAGGCAGGTTTTCATCACGACCCGGCCTGGTACGTTGATGACGCCGGCGTGCTGCGGGTAGACAAGCTGCTGGCCGCGTTCCAGGAGTTCTTCCGGGAGCACTCGGATCACTGGGTGGAGCGGTTCCAGTACAAGGAGGCCGGGCCGCAACTGCTGCTGCAGGCGTTCCTGCAGCGCATCGTCAGCAGCGGCGGACGGATCGAACGGGAGTATGGCCTGGGCCGGGGGCGCACGGACCTACTGTTGGTCTGGCCCTTGGGCGGACGGGCCGGTGAGAACCGGGAAATCCGGAAGGTCGTGGCAGAGTGCAAGTTGCTGCATCGAGGCCTTGAACGGACGCTGAGCGAGGGCTTGGCCCAGACGCGCGCCTACATGGATCGTTGCGCCGCGGCGGCGGGGCACCTGGTGATCTTCGACCGTACCGAGGGCCGGCCGTGGGACGAGAAGGTGTATCGCCGCGAGGAGACGGAAGGCGGCGCCCCGGTCACGGTGTGGGGGATGTGATCAGTCCATCCACCCGGCTCGTTCCGAAGGCCATGAAAAGTCCGGCAAGAGTTCTGATCCTGCTGATCCTGGGGACTCAGCTCCCCTTCCTCTTCCAGGCCTTCCACATCGACGACCGCATCTATCTGCGGGTGGCCGATAACATCCTCGAAAAGCCCCTCTATCCCTACGATTTCCGCATCAGCTTCGAGGGCATGGGAGCGCCCGACGGCGCCAGTCACAGCCACCTGCCCCTGGTCAGCTACTACCTGGCGCTGCTGAAGTGGGTCACCCAGAGCGAGTCGGAATGGGTCTTCCATCTCGGATTTCTGGTCTTTCCCGTTCTGGCGGCTTGGGGGTTTTACGATCTCGCCCGCCGCTATGTCCGGTTTCCCCTGGCTGCCTCCTGCCTCCTGGTCACGGCGCCCGGTTTTCTCGTCTCCAGCCACACGGTCATGACCGACGTTCCCTTCTGGTCCCTCTGGATCGTGGCTCTCTCGCGTTTCCTTCGCGTGCGGGACGGGACCGCCTCGCGGTGGGACTGGCTGATCTGGGGAGCATCGCTGTTGGGGACCTGTTTCATCTCCGTCCTGGGGGCGGGCTTGATGCTGTTGATGCTGGTCTGCCTCTTCCCGCGCGAGTCCGGGGCCCCCCGGATTTCCCGGGGCAAAACGCTGCTGGTTCTGGCCTCGCCGCTGCTGTTGTGGGGCCTGTGGTATCTGCGCGCATATCTGCACTACGATCGCTTCCTGCTGCTGAACACGGCCCTCCACGCGCTGGGGCGGGACATCTATTCGGGTTGGATCATGGGGGAGAAGGCTCTCTCTCTATTGCTGAACCTGGGTGGAACGGTGATCTTTCCGGTGGCCCTCTGGTACGGCTTGGCCGGCCGTGTCGGCGCCCGGGTTCTGGCCGTCCTGTTCCTGCTCTCCTTCGTCCCGTTCTATCTGTGGCGGGAGGACTGGACCTGGAGCCAGATATTACTGTTTTCCCTGTTCCTCTCCAGTGGTGTGGCCGTGTTCTGGCGTTTTTTGTCCGGCTGCGGAAGCGATCTCCTCTACCGGCGGGACTGGCGCTGGCTGCCGATCTGGCTCTGGTTCTTCGGGGGATGCCTGGCCTGCCTCCTCATGTACTACTCGGGGTCGGTGCGTTACTCGACCCTGGTGGCGGGACCCGTGATCCTGCTCTGGATCGCCGCTCTGGAGAATCGGGTCAAGGAGGCCTATCTGCTCCGGAACCTGGTCTGGCTCGGGGTGGTGCTGACCGCCCTCTATTCCCTGACCATCGCCCACGCCGACTACCGGTTCGCCCGGAGCTACCAGCAGGCGGCTCAGGAGATCGCGCAAGATTACGGGCAGGAGGGGAAAACGATCTGGTTCACTGCCGAGTGGGGCTTTCGCTACTACCTCGAGAGGGAGGGGGCCACGATTCTGGAGCGCACGGAGGCCGGCCCCAAGACGGGAGACATTCTGGTCAAGCCGGCCATGGCTTCCCCCTGGGTGACCCTCTACGATTCCGACGAGTACGTCGATCTGCTGGAGCAGCGCCCGGCCCGCATGAACACTCCCTGGCGCATCCTGGACCTCTCCTCCCACGCCGGTTTCTACAGCACCGGCTGGGGCATCCTCCCGGTCAGCATCACCGGGGGAGAACCGTGGGAGTGGTTCAATGTCTTCCGTGTCAAGAAGCCCTATGACGGACCCGTCCCCGAGCCTGCAACCCATTGGTGAGCGCCTGCGTGCGGCGCCGGATGGAATCGCGGTCCTCTTGCTGGGACTGGGTGTCCTGGCGCTGCACCTGGTCTGGCTGGCGCTGGACGAGCAGCCTCAGGTCTGGGACATGGCTCACCATCAGATCCGGGGCTGGGAGTCCCTCCAGGCGCTGAATTCCGGAAGGCTTCCGCAGGATTTCTCCCGACTCTCGTCCTACTACCCGCCCCTCTATTACCTCCAGGAGATGGTGGTCCTGTCCCTCGGGTCCAACCGGGACGCCCTCGTCTTCCTCTCCAATCTTCCCGGACTGGTCATGCTTTTCGGCGGCGTCTGGTGGCTGGCCTCCAGGTGCCTGGACCGGGCAGCGGCTCCCTGGTCGGCGCTGTTGGCCTTGTGCTTTCCCCTGGTGGCCTGGACCAGCCGCTTCTCGCTCCTGGACGTGGCGCTCGGCGGGTGGGTCATGCTGGCCCTCTGCCTGGTGGTCAAGAGCCGGCATCTCGAACGAAAGGGCTATAGCCTGCTGCTGGGTCTGGTCATCGCGGCGGGGCTTCTGACCAAGTGGACCTTCATCCTGTTTCTGGTGTTTCCGGTGGCCTGGGCGCTGGTCCGTTCCCGGGACCGGAAGCGCTCGCTTCTGAATCTGGTCGACGCCGGGCTGGTGGCTGCACCCCTGGTTTTCTGGTGGTACCTGCCCAACGCTCGGAACCTGTTGGAGCGTTTCAACCTCACCATGCAGGCGGCCGGATGGGAACAGGATCCGGGTCTGGCGTCCCTGCCGGGATGGCTCTACTATCCCCGGTCGCTGGCCAGCTACTACCTTTTCCTTCCTCTCACCGCGCTTTTCATCCTGGGGGCCGTCCTCAGGTCCGAACGGAAACGGGAAAGGCCGCCGGTGGCGAGCCTGATTCGATGGACCTTCTGGGGCGGACTGTTTCTGCTGACGTTGTTGGAGGCCAAGGATCCCCGATACGTCCTCCCGCTGGCCGGACCGCTGGCCATCCTGGTTCTCATGCCCTGGGATCGGCGCCAGTGGGTCGTCCGGCTGGCGGCGGGGCTGGCGCTCCTCCAGTTCGTGGCGGTTTCGTTTCCCCTGCCTCTGGTTCCCGGAAAGCTGGCTCTCTTCCAGGTCCCGGAAGACGGAGACTACCGCGGCGCCGGACGGGAGTGGGTCCTGTTCGCGTCCCGTTACTTCGACGTGGCCGGGCCGCCGCGGCGGGAGAACTGGCGCCACCGCGAGATTCTGGAGCAGATTCCCGAGGGAGCCAGAGTCGGCTTCGTCCCCGACCTGGCCCACTATCATTTGCTGGCCCTCCGGCTTCAGGCGCTGGAGTCGGGAAGGGAACTGGACCTGATCCGGCTGGGCCATTCGGCCGCGTCGCTGGATCTGTTGGACCGCGTGCAGGCCGTGGTGGGGAAGACCGGGCACCAGGGGATCAGTTACCTCACCACCTTCAATCAGGCGGTCTACGAACGGCTGGAGCAAACCGGTTGGCGCGTCACCCGGCGCTGGTCCCTGCCCGACGGGACCGAGGCGCTTCTCTGGCTTCCGTCCGGACATCCAGAGGGATTGGATTCCGAACGGCCTCTTTCCGGGGTCAGTCCGATTCGGGCAGAACCGCCACGGTCTTGATCTCCACCAGGGCCTTGGAACCGGCCAGGGACTCGATGTTGATCAGGGTGTTGGTGGGGTAGTCCCCCTCCGGGTAGAGGGAAGGGAACAACTCCCGCCGGGCCTCCAGGAAGGGCGCCACCGACTCCACGCCCACCAGGTAGGTGGTGAATTCCACCACGTCGGAAAAGGAGGCGCCGGCGCCTTGGAGAACCCGGCCGATGTTTTCGAAGACCTGGCGCGTCTGCGCGGCCGCGTCGCCTTCTCCCACCAGATCTCCTTCGGGCGAGAACGCGGTCTGTCCGGCGATGAAGAGCAGGCCTCCGGCACGGACGGCGTAGGAGTATTCTCCGCCGGGAGATGGCATTCCCGGCGGATGGATGACGGTTCGTTTCTTGCGGCTCATCGGCTCGGCTCCATGGATGCGACTTCCGGGCCCGGCCTCCTGGCCGTGCAGACGTAGCCCAGTGTCGTGTTGCGGGTTGGGTCCAGGAAGTCGAGCATGGGCAGGAATACTCCCAACACTCCGCACACGGCGGCGGCCGGCAGGAACAGCAGCCACCGCCATCCTCCCTGAAAGTAGAGTATCGAATCCAGCAGGCGCCGTCCCAGAAGGGTGAAGAACCCACCACCGGCTTCGATGTCGATGTCGGCAAATCCGGCCCGCTCCAGCAGCCATTGGAGGCCGGGGCGGGTATAGCGGAAATAGTCGTGGGGCGCCTGATGGACTCCCCATTCCTGGGGCGCCGCCAGGAGCAGCCGGGCGCCCGGAGCCAACACCCGGCCCAGCTCTTCCAGCACCGCCCGGGGGTCACGGACATGCTCCAGGACCACGATGTTGATGGCCGCCCCGAAGGAGCCGTCCCGAAACGGCAGCCGCGCCAGGTCCGCCACTCCGTCGAGCCGCGAATAGTCCCAATCGGCGTCTCCCACGGCCAGGTCCACGGCCACGTAGCGGCAGTGGGAGAATTCGCGGGCGTGCCGGCACTCGCCCGCGCCGGCGTCCAGCACCCGGGTCCCGGCCGGCAGCGAGCGGGCGAACCCGGCCACCCGGTCCTCGATCAGGGTCTCGAACCGGAGGATCAGCCGGCGCACCCATCGGGGAAGCCGGTTCACCATTCGGCGGTGCCACGGAGCGATGTCATTGGGTCCCGTCATCGAGGCGGCAGGCTCTCAGAAAGTAGTCGGGAAAGGTGCAGGGACGGCCGTCCCGGTTGGTGGCGATGTGCCGGCTCTCTCCCCGGGCGTAGTTGACGCTTCCCGTGGGATCCACGATCCGGTAGGCGAAGGTCATGCCCCGCCGGCCCAGGTGCTTCAGATGGGTTCGAATCACGAATTCCCGGTCGTAAAACAGCGGCTTCATGTACCGGCAGCGGATCTCCACGACCGGTAGGAACGTCTCGGATTCCCGTTCCAGTTGATCGTAGCTCAGGCCCAGGTCGCGAAAGAACTCGAGCCGCGCGACCTCGAACCAGACCAGGTGATTGGAATGGTGAGCGAACCCCATCTGATCGGTCTCGGCGTAGCGCACCCGGAATCGGGTTTCGGTGACACGGTCTCGGATCATCATGGCGCCGCCTGTTTCGGTGGACCCCGATTCTACTACGGAAACGAGAGCACAGAGGTGGCATGAAACCGCCCGGAACGAAGAGGGCACCCACAAGGGGTGCCCCTACTTCCTGGTTCTCCCGAACCACCAGAAAAATGGGGAAAGTCCTGTCCTGCCGGGCCTTGATTCTAAAGGTTCGGGACTGGAATACTCGGGCGCATGGTTCCACACCGCGCACTGTCGGCCATTTTCATTTTGTACGTCTTGTCATTGTTCTCCGTCACCGGGGTCCCGGGCCAAAAATACCTGCCCGTCCTGCCGGTGGTGGAGACCGATACCGATGGCCGGCCACCCGCCGACGCGCTGGTTCTGTTCGACGGCTCCGGCAATTTCCGCTTCACTCGGACGGATGGCAGTCCGGCGGACTGGAAGGTGGAGGGAGGAGTCCTGATTGCCGGGGATCACGACATCATCAGCAAGGAATGGTTCCGCGACGCCCAGGTTCACGTCGAGTTCAATCTTCCCTCGGACGACTCGGCCCACGGCAACAGCGGCCTCTACTTCCACAACCTGTACGAAGTCCAGATCCTGGATTCCCACAACCCCAACCGATTCACTGCGAAACAGCAGTGCGCCTCGCTCTTCAACCTCTACGCCCCCATGGTCAATGCGACCCGGGCGCCGGGCGAGTGGCAGACCTACGACATCCTGTTCCGTGCTGCCCGGCTGGACCGGAGGTCGGGACGAGTGGTCAAGCCGGCCCGGTTCACCATCCTTCACAATGGAGTCCTGGTGCAGTACGAGCGCACCCTGAGGGAAGGGACGGGCGCGGGTCGGCGCAATCCCATGGTTTCGGAGGGGCCGCTGAAGCTGCAGGCCCATGGCAGCCCGGTTCGATTCCGGAACATCTGGATCCGGCGCCTGCCCTACCAGCCCTGAACAAGCCCGGTCCGGGCGCCTTGTCGTCGATTCGGTGTCGAGGCGGGACGTACGGGGGAGCCTGAGGCTCCCCCGGTGAGAAATGGGAACGCTATACCTTGGGTTCCCAGCCCTTGGCGTATTCCTTGGACCAGTAGCCCATGGCCTCATCGTCTCCCAGGATATGGCCGTTGCTGGGATCGCACGTAACGTTGCGGCCCGTGCGGTGAGCGATGTTGCCCAGGTGGCACATGAGCGTGCTCTTGTGCGCCTCGAGGATCTCGGCGTTGCAGATCGCGGGATCGTCGTTGCGGATCGCCGCCAGGAAGTTCCGGGCGTGAGGGAGGTCGCCGTAGGTGTCTTCCCCCTTCTTGGCGACCAGGTTGTCGGCCTTGTCGTAGATGGCGTAGGACCCTTTCGTCCCCAGGTCCAGAGCGCCGCGGTCCCCATAGAAGGTGATGAAACCGGGGCTGTGGCGGTTGTTGCTCAAGCCGGCCCACGAGATGGACCGCTTGCCTTCGAATTCGTAGCAGACGGTGTGGGTGTCGGGAGTCTCCTGGTCGTCGTCGAAGAGATAACGGCCGCCGCTGGAGGTCACCTTGATCGGGTAATCGACGCCCATTCCCCAACGGCACAGGTCCAGAGTGTGGACGCCGTTGTTGCCCAGCTCGCCGTTGCCCCAGTGCCAGTGCCAGTGCCAGTTGTAGTGGATCAGGTTGTCCTTGTAGGGAACGCGGGTGGCCGGTCCCTGCCAGAGCTCGTAGTCCAGGTGGGCGGGGACGGGCGCCGGCTTGCCCCGGCCCAGCGTGCCGCGTCCGCTGTTGTACCAGGTGCGAACCATGTAGACGCGGCCGATGGCCCCCTCCCGCAGTTGTTGAACGGCCTCGCGGGTTCCCGGCGAGCTTCGCCGCTGGGTTCCCATCTGGACCGCCCGGTTGTACTTGCGTGCGGCGGCGACCATGAGCTCGCCCTCGCGGGGGGTGTGGCTGCACGGTTTCTCCACGTAGGCGTGCTTGCCGGCGGAGCAGGCCAGGATGGTGGCCGGCGCGTGCCAGTGGTTGGGCCCGGCATTGAGCAGAGCGTCCACCTCGGGATCGTCCAGAATCCGCCTGAAGTCGCCGACTTTCTGAGGCGCCCTTCCGGTCTGTTGCTCGACCGTGTGGGCCACCTTGTCCAGACGGCGGGAGTCGACGTCGCAGACGTACTTGATGTGGACGTTGGGCTGTTGTCCGAAGCTCTCGGCCAAGCGCCGGCCCCGGCTCATTCCCATGATTCCGACGACGACCCGGGTGTTGGGCGAATCGTACTTGATGTTGCTCCTGGCGGAGACCGATAGTCCGGAGGCGGCGACCCCGATGGCGGCGCTGCCCAGAAAACGTCTCCGGTCGATGGATTCAGACATTGTGGCTCCTCCTTGAAATTACGGTGATTCGCCATTATCGCCGGGGGGTGTGTCTCGATCAACCCGCCGGTCGATGCCGCCTCACAGACTGATCTTCAACAATCCCAGAAGGGCGACGACTGCGCTGGCCGCCAGACCCAGTGAAAGGGCTTTGGTTGCACCCGTCCTGAAGGTCTGCAGGTCGGTCATCAGTCCCACTCCGGCCATGGCCCCGGTAATGATCCAGCGGCCCGAACTGCCCAGCAGCAACGCCAGATCCAGCCGATGGTCCCCTGGTCCCAGGATGAATCGATGGGTCAGGTGAAGGGTGACTTCCGGGAAGAAACCCAGCGTCCGAAGCAGCGCCATGCCCAGGAAAAGGAGGACGAAGCTCGGCAGGAGTTTCCCATAGCGGACGGTCCGCCGGGGAAACGAGGCTACTCTCCGCCGCCGGCGGGCATAGAGGGCTCCTATGACGAAGACGGCCGGACCCAGAACGGAGATCCGCGTGAGCTTGACGATGGTGGAGAGCTCGCCGGCCAACTGCCCGTTCAATTGGTGGGCGAATCCGGCCGCCAGCACCTGTGGCGTGGCATGGATGGAGAGGCCGCACCAGATCCCGTAGCCGGAGGCGGTCAACTCCAGGAGCGCGCCCAGGAGGGGAAACAGGAGCATGGCCACGACACCCATCAGGTTGACGGTGGCGATGGACAACGCCACGTCCCGTTCGTCCCCGTCCACGACCGGCGCCGCGGCCACGATGGCGGAACTGCCGCAGATGGCCGTCCCCACCCCGATCAGCAGGGAGAGCTTTTCTCCCATTCCCAGCAGACGACCCAGTAGCCAGGAGCTGGCCACGACGCCGGCGACGATGACCAGAATCGCCAGCAGCACGTCCAGGCTCACCTGAAGCATGGTGTAGAAATCCAACCGGGCGCCCAGCAGGATGATTCCCACCGGAAGCAGCTTCTTGACCACCAGGTCCACACCCGGCTTCAATCCCGCGGAAGCCGGAAACAGGTTCCGCAGGGCCATGCCCAACAGCAGCGCCAGCAGAACTTCGCTGACGGGGTGGAGTCCGTCGCTGGTGGTGAAGGGGGGGTAGGGCAGGTGGTTCAGCCAGGCCGCGAGTCCGGTCAGCACGACGCAGACCAGCAGGCCCGGCCACCGTGAGACCTTCTTGGGAACCGCCAGTTTCCGGCGGAACTGTCGTTCGAACTTCCGCTCGGACCGGCTCAGGTCGGACTTCCAGCTCAAAGCAGCAGGCTCTCGTCGTAGTCCCGCTCCTCCTTGAAATACTCTTCCACGCTGAAGTAGCGGGACCCCGTGTCCGGGAGGACGGTGACCACGTTCTGGTCCGGGGAGAGTCGCGTGGCGACTTGCCGGGCCGCCAGGACGGCGGCGCCGGAGGAGACGCCGACCAGGAGCGATTCCTCCCGGGCAAGCCGGCGCGCCATGCGAAAGGCGTCCTTGTCGTCGACCGGAATCACCTCGTCGATCACTTCCCGGTTCAGCACCGGAGGAACGAACCCGGCGCCGATCCCCTCGATGGCGTGCAATCCCGGCGGACGGCCGCTGAGGACGGCGGAGCCGGCCGGCTCGACGCCGACGATCCGGATGCCGGGGACGCGTTCCTTGAGGAACTCTCCGACTCCCGTAATCGTTCCCCCGGTTCCGACGCCCACTACCAGGGCGGCAACGTCCCCGCCCGTCGCCTCCAGGATCTCGGGACCCGTGGTCTCCCGGTGCACCTTGGGGTTGGCCGGGTTCTCGAACTGGCGCATCTCGATCCAGCCGGGACTCCTCTTCACCAGCCGGCGTGCCCGTCGAACTGCCCCCGGGATGTCTTCCTTGCCGGGAGTCAGCACTACCTCGGCTCCATAGCGGATGGCCAGGGAGCGTCTTTCGAAACTCATGGTCTCGGGCATGGTGAGGATCAGACGGTATCCCCGCTCCGCGCAGATCATGGCCAGTCCGATGCCGGTGTTTCCGCTGGTCGCTTCCACGATCCCCATTCCGGGCTGAAGCCGTCCTTCAGCCTCCGCGGCGTCGATCATGCTCCGGGCGATCCGGTCCTTCACGCTGCCCCCGGGGTTCAGGTACTCGAGCTTGGCCAGGATCGCTGCCCGGCCGCGCCGGCCCAGCCGGTCCAACCGCACCATGGGCGTCTTGCCGATCAGGTCGGCGACTTGAGTGTGAACGAAAGGATTCATCTCCTTTCCCTTACGATAATCGCGGCCGGTCACCGGGATCGATCACATCCCCGGAGAGCCCCCAAGGAACTCCGGACCCCGGTGGATTCGTGTCACTGTCCAAGGTAACGTATGTCGCGGCCAAAGAGGAGCCGGTTCTCCCTGCCGGCTTCGTCGGAACTCAGGAGCATCGAATGAAGGATCACTCGACCATCGACTACCGAGACTGCGACCGGCAGATCTGGGAGGAGGAACTGAGCGAATTCGTTCCGGACCGGATTCTGGACGCGCACATACACTTCTATTGGGCTTCCGATTTTCCCGTCCCGCCCCCGCAAGGGACGCGGAACGATGCGGGGCTCGCCACCCTCAACGACTGGGCCCGGGTCCTCTATCCCGGCCGGCGGATGCAGTACCTGATTCTGGGCATGCCGGTCGTGGGGATCGACGTCGGCCGTCACGTGGAGACGGTTCGGCGGGAGATCGAAGGCGTCCCCGGCCTCCGCTACCATCGGCTGGTCACGCCCTCCTGCCGAATCCAGGACATCGAGCGGGACCTCCGGCACCCTCAGTTCACCGGCCTGAAACCGTACCGGACGTTTTCGGTGACCGGGGACATCGCCCAATGCCGGATCCATGAATTCCTGCCCCATGAACAGATGGAGCTGGCGGACCATTATGGCCTCTGGGTCACCATGCACCTCTCGCGCTTTGACGGCTGTGCCGACTCGTGGAATCTGGATGACCTGACCGAATACACCACCAAGCGGTACCCCGGGATCAAGTGGTTGCTGGCTCATTGCGCCCGCAGCTTCACCTACTGGCCCATTCGGCAGGCGGTGGAGAGGTTGCGGGATCTGCCCAACATCCACTACGACACCTCGGCGGTGACCGACGTGCGCCCCTACATCACCCTTCTGACCAAAGAGGACCCGAAGCGGATCTTCTGGGGCTCGGACGGCGTCGGCGCCGCCTTCTTTCACGGACACTACGCGGCGCTGGGCCGGGCCTGGCAGCACTACGACGCCGACGACGGCGACCTCAAGTTCCCCCACTGCGACGGACGTCCCGTGCTGTCGGTCTATGAACAGCTCCTGTCTCTGCGGGACGCCGCCGAGATCGCTCAACTGTCCACGTCGGACATCGAGGGCATCTTCTGGCGAAACGCGGCCACGGCATTGGGGGTCCCGGAAGACGAGGGCTTCTCCAACGGGTCCGGAACATAGGCAGGGTCCCGCCGCGAACAGTTCCGCGAGGCATGGAGAACCGATGACGGATCCGCAAGGCAAGGGGAGACGGGCCCGGGCCGGCGACTTGCGAACCTTCGCCGAGTCCCTGTTGGAACGAGCCGGCCTCGGATCCTTCGAGGCCGGGCGTGTGGTCGACAACCTCCTGGATGCCGATCTCAGGGGCGTCTATTCCCACGGTTTGTCCTTTCTGGACTTCCTGGTGGGACGAGTCCGGAAGGGAGGAGTCAACCCCCGCCCCCAGGTGCGGGTCGTCTCCGACCGCGGAGCCGTTCTCCTTCTGGACGCGGATCGAGGACCCGGACAGGTGGCGAGCCACCAGGCCATGTCGCTGGCCTGTACCCGTGCCCGGGAGACGGGCGTCGCGGCGGCGGGCGTGTTCCGGTCCAATCACTTCGGGACCGCCGGCTACTATGTGCGCATGGCGGCGGATCAGGGCCTGATCGGACTCGCCGTCAGCAATACCGGCGCCTGCATGGCGCCGTGGGGCGGTTCCACACCCACCTACGGGACCAATCCCCTGGCGATCGCGGTTCCCACCGGCGGCGAGTTTCCCGTCATGATCGACATCGCCATCAGCCGCGCCGCCTGGGGCAAGATCATGGTGACGCTGCTTCGGGGAGATCCGATCCCAAGCAATTGGGTGCTGGACCGAAAGGGGGTTCCCACCACCGATCCCGAGGAGGTGGTCCGGGGCATGCCGGCCCCGATGGGGAATCACAAGGGGTACGGGCTGGCGGTGATGGTGGACATTCTGAGCGGCGTGCTGACCGGAGCACTCTTTGGCCGGTACGTCACGGCCCATCCCCCGGAGGAGGAGCCCCAGGACACGGGCCACTTCTTCCTGGCCCTGTCGGTGGAGCATTTCATGGAGCCCGACCGATTCTTGGCGCGAATCCAGGACTATGTGGAACAGTTGAAGTCGTCGGAGCTGGCGCCGGGATTCGACGAGGTTCTGGTTCCGGGGGACCCGGACTGGAGGATGGTCCGGAAGAGTCTCCGGGACGGAGTCCGTCTGGAAGCGGCCACCTGGGAGATGCTGGAGCGCCTCTCGGCGGAGTTGGGTGTTCCGTGTCCGGAACGTTTTTGAGCGGAGGCTCTCCGCGCGTCCCAGGGATGATCACGAACCGGGCGAAACGGTCCTCACGTCCGAAAACCGACGATTCTTACGGCAAGCTGCGAGCGGGTTTCAAACCGGTATGGTTCCGGAATTCATGCCGACCAGGGATTGAAAACCGGGATGCCCGTCCTGAGAAAATCCTTCTCGTTCCGGGTACAGAGTGTCAGCGAATGCACTTTTGCAGTGGCGGCGATGAAGAGATCGGGCTGGCTGAACGTCAACGCTCTTTCTTTCCCGCGCGCGGCCATGCGGCGCCATTCCAGAATCACCTCCTCGTCCACGGGCAGAATGCGTCCCAGAAACCAGGGTCGCAGCCGATGGCTAAGCCAGTCCTTGAGTTCCTGGTGAAACCTTGGGTCTGATTGGCTCTCGATACCGAAACGGATTTCGGCAATCGTGATCGTGCTGAGGTAAAGGGCGTCTGCTGCCTGCGAATCGGCCCATTCCTTCACCCAACGGTTGGGCCGGGTCTTGCGCAACTCAGACACGACGTTGGTGTCAAGCAACCATCCAGTCACAACTCGACCTCACGGACCGGACTCTGCACGCCTTCCCCGTCGAATTCCAAGCGGTTCAATGGGGATTGAGACAACAATTCGTGCAGGCTGCCCGACTCGGCCCGGGCACGGAGGCGTTCGAACTCGTCCGCAGCGACGATGACGACCGCATCCTTGCCGCGAACCGTCACCCGTTGCGGCTGGCCGGAGGCGGCGAGCCTGACGACCCGGCTGAACTTGGCTTTGGCCTCTCCCAACTTCCAGCCGTGCAACCGTGTCGAACCGGCCTGACCAGTCTGATCCAGGTGCTCTGTGAGGTTCTTTTTCTTCATGACTAATTTGGTCATATTAAATGGAAGAATGCACTTCTTCAAGTCGGAACAGTCACCTCTGTCTGGAGATGGAACCGGGAGAGATCCTCCTGGGCTTCGACTCTTCCTATGCGAAATTCGTGGCGCCGGGGCGAGGTGGACGTCCGCTTGGCCAGAGTATCCGTCAGACGGAAGTCGATGGATTATCCCCCGGGCGGGGGGACTGGCAGTTCCAACAGGCCCCGAACTGGGCCTCGATGGCCTCGCCGCAGCCGGGGCAGTCCCAGGTCCCGGCCTCCCCGGGCATCGGTTCGTCAGTGGCGGACAACACGATCCTCGCTTCCTCCGCATCGGCCGGCCGCACGGCCACCTTGACCGCTCCCGCACTCATCGCGGAGAGGTAGAAGGGGATCAGGCGGCCCATCTGCTCGTCCAGCAGGAAGGCTTCGATCTGCGCGCCCTCCAGCAGGTTCCTGACCAGGGTCGCGTCGAAGACGCTGCCCGCGAAGATGACGACCAGGTCATCCTTTTTCGACATGAATATTCTCCCGGCCAGTCTACTACGAACCCGGCTGCGCCATTTCCTCCAATCCCCTCTCTCCATGTCGGGAGGGGAGGGCTACAATAGGGCGCGGAGGGAGGATTCGTGCTGACTCAGTTCTACCGAAAACCGGTGCTCTCCCAAGCAAACGAGAGAGAGTTGGTCCGGCAGGTCCGGGCGGCGCTGGGCCTGGAGATCGGGGAGATCGCAACCGAGTACTGTTTCTACGTGGAAGCCGCCGGCCGGCTGACCGGAGAAGGAGAGGCGCTCCTGTCCTGGCTCTTGGGCGAGACCTTCGAGCCGGAACGATTCGGTGCACGGTCCTTTCTCTCCGGCGACGGAACGTGTCTTGAAGTGGGACCCCGCTTGAGCTTCAAGACGGCCTGGTGCACCAATGCCGTCGCCGTCTGCCATTCCTGCGGTCTGGAGGAGATCACCCGGATCGAACGGTCCCGGCGATACCTGCTGAGGGGAGTGAACCGGCTCTCGGGCCGCCAGCGGAGCCGGTTCCTGGAGCTGGTCCACGACCGGATGACCGAGTGCCCCTATGCCGCGCCCCTCACCTCGTTCAACGGTGCGGTCCGCCCCGAGGCCAGCTTTCGGGTCCCGATTCTCCAGGAAGGCCGAGCCGCCCTGGAGCGGCTGAACCGGGAGGCCGGCCTCGCCTTCGACGACTGGGACCTGGACTATTACACCGATCTGTTCGCGCGCCGGCTGGGCCGCGACCCCACCGACGTGGAGTGCTTCGACATCGCCCAGTCCAACAGCGAGCACTCGCGTCACTGGTTCTTCAAGGGCCGGATGGTGATCGACGGACAGGAACAGGCGTCGTCGTTGCTGGAACTGATCCAGGAGCCGATGGAGGCCAATCCCCGCAACAGCGTCATCGCGTTTCGGGACAACTCCAGCGCGATTCGCGGATACCGGATCGAGACCCTGCTCCCCTCGGAGCCGGGGCATCCCGGTCCGATGGCGTCCTCTCAGGTCGACCACGACATCATTTTCACCGCCGAGACCCACAACTTCCCGTCCGGCGTCGCTCCATTTCCGGGAGCGGAGACGGGGACCGGCGGGCGCATCCGGGATGTCCACGCCACCGGGAAGGGATCCCTGGTGGTGGCCGGGACGGCCGCCTACTGCGTGGGCAACCTGCGGGTCCCCGGGTACCAGCTACCCTGGGAGGACAGCGGTTTCAGATATCCGGAGAACCTGGCCTCTCCCCTGCAGATCGAGATCGAGGCCAGCGACGGCGCCTCCGACTACGGCAACAAGTTCGGAGAACCGCTGATCCAGGGCTTTACGCGCTCCTTCGGCCTGCGGCTGCCGGACGGCGAGCGGCGCGAGTGGATCAAGCCCATCATGTTCACCGGCGGCATCGGCCAGATCGACGCCCGCCACCTGCGCAAGGATCTGCCCGAAGCGGGGATGTGGGTGGTCAAGATCGGAGGTCCCGCCTATCGCATCGGTCTGGGCGGGGGAGCCGCCTCCAGCATGGTGCAGGGGGAGAACGTCGCCGAGCTGGACTTCAACGCGGTCCAGCGCGGCGACGCCGAAATGGAGCAGAAGGTCAACCGGGTGATCCGCGCCTGCGTGGAGATGGGGGAAGGGAACCCCATCGTCAGCATCCACGACCAGGGCGCCGGCGGAAACTGCAACGTGCTCAAGGAGATCGCCGAGCCGGCCGGGGCCAGGATCGAGCTTCGCAAGATCCCCGTCGGAGACGACACCCTGTCGGTGCTGGAGATCTGGGTGGCCGAATACCAGGAGCAGGACGCCCTCTTGCTGAGGCCGGGCGACTCGGAACTGTTTCTCGATCTCTGTAGGCGGGAGAAGGTGCCGGCCGCCTTCGTGGGACGGGTCACCGGCGACGGTCGGATCGTCCTTTTCGACGAGCGGGACGGATCGACTCCGGTGGACCTGGAACTGGACCAGGTGTTGGGATCCATGCCGCGTAAGGTCTTCCGGCTCGAGCGGGTGCCGCCGCAATCGAGGCCGCTCCGGCTCCCCGGCTCCGCGTCGGTCCGGGATGCGCTGGAGCGGGTCCTGCGCCTGGTGTCGGTGGGGTCCAAGCGGTTCCTGACCAACAAGGTGGACCGCAGCGTGACCGGCCTGGTCGCCCGGCAGCAGTGCGTCGGCCCTCTCCAGTTGACGCTCTCGGACGTTGCGGTCATCGCACAGAGCCACTTCGGGTCCACCGGCGCCGCCACCGCCATCGGAGAAAGGCCGATTCTGGGATTGCTGGATCCAGCCGCCATGGCCCGGATGTCCCTGGCCGAGTCCCTGACCAACCTGGTCTGGGCTCCGGTGAGCCATCTCCAGGACGTGAAGTGCTCGGGCAATTGGATGTGGCCGGCCAAGCTCCCGGGGGAGGGCGCCCGGGTCTACGCCGCAGCGGTGGCGCTGCGGGACGCGCTCCTGGAGCTGGGAATCGCCGTGGACGGAGGCAAGGACAGCCTTTCCATGGCGGCCCTGGCGCCGCTGGGGGATTCGGGCCGGGAGGAGACGGTGAAGGCGCCGGGCGCGCTGGTCCTGTCCGCCTACGTCACCTGTCCCGACATCAACGGGACCGTCACGCCCGACCTGAAGCTGCCGGGGAAGGGCCGGCTCCTGTTCCTGGATCTGGCGGAGGGCCGGAACCGGCTCGGAGGCTCGGCTCTGGCGCAAGTGTACGGCCAGTTGGGAGACGAGCCGCCGGATCTGGAGGATGCCGGGCTCCTGGGCCGGGCCTTCGAGGCGGTGCAGACCCTGATCGGGGAGCGGCTCGTCGCCAGCGGCCACGACCGGAGCGAAGGCGGACTGCTCACCACCATCCTGGAGATGGCCTTCGCGGGGGACTGCGGCGTCGAGGTGGACCTGCCGAACGTGGCCGGGGAGAAAGTCCTTCCCCATCTGTTCTCCGAAGAATTGGGACTGGTCATCGAGGTGAGTGCCGAAGCGGAGGCGCGGGTCCGCCGGATCCTGCAGGATGCGGACATCCCCGTCCGGACGATTGGCCGCACGCTGCCGGGACCCCGGGTGGAGATCCGGGTGGACGGAGCCGTCGTCCTGGAAGGGGACGTCCGGAAACTCAGGGACCTCTGGGAGGAGACCAGCTACCGGATCGAGCTGCTGCAAGCCGATCCGGACTGCGTCCGCCAGGAGCGCCGTTCCCTGAAGCGCCGGCGGGCGCCGGCCTACGCCCTCTCCTTCACTCCCCGGGCCACCGCGCCGGACCGCCTCGCGGGCGCAGGACGGCCCAAGGTGGCCATCCTGCGGGAAGAGGGAAGCAACGGGGACCGGGAGATGGCGTCCGCCTTCCATCTGGCCGGTTTCGAGGCCTGGGACGTGACCATGTCCGACCTGCTCTCGGGCTCCGTCCAACTCTCATCGTTTCGCGGTGTCGCCTTCGTCGGGGGATTCAGCTACGCGGATGTCCTGGACTCGGCCAAGGGTTGGGCCGGGGTCATCCGGTTCAATCCGGGGCTCTGGGAACAGTTCGAGCGCTTCTACCATCGTCCCGACAGCTTCAGCCTGGGAGTGTGCAACGGCTGTCAGCTCATGGCCCTGCTGGGCTGGATCCCGTGGCGGGGAATCGAGACTTCGATCCAGCCCCGTTTCGTTCGCAACCGGTCGGGACGATTCGAGTCCCGGTTCTCCACGGTTCGCATCCAGGAGAGCCCGGCGGTGATGTTGAAGGGGATGGCCGGATCGGTTTTGGGCATCTGGGTGAGCCACGGGGAGGGGCGGGCGTTCTTTCCTCGGGAGTCGACGCTGGCCCGGATCCGGGAACGGCGCCTGGCGCCCATCCGCTATGTGGACGACGCGGGCCGGGTCACCGGCGACTACCCCGTCAATCCCAACGGCTCGGCGGACGGAATCGCCGCGCTCTGCTCGCCCGACGGCCGCCATCTGGCCATGATGCCCCATCCGGAGCGAACTTCTCTCAAGTGGCAGTGGGGCTGGATGCCCCAGGATTGGAACGATCGCCTGGAAGTTTCCCCGTGGCTCCGGCTCTTCCAGAACGCCCGAGAATGGTGTGAGCAGTGAGTTGCTTGGCCGCCGTGTGAACCATTTCCAAACATTCCTTGTCCTAAAGATGATTGGCTTCCAAGATCGGAGTTCGATCTATGGACTCCGTTGGCAGGAGAAACACCATGCGCGGACATGTCCTGGCGATAGCTGTCTTCGTCTTGTCAGGATGGAGTGTGGTTGCTCAGCCGGTGAGCTCTCCAGTTGAGCCGGAAATGGTGGTCATTCCGGAAGGCCGTTTTCGGATGGGCTGTGTATCCGATAGCTATTGTCCCGAAAGTGAGAAGCCGGTACGCGAAGTGGTGGTCGAGTCGTTTGCCCTGGCGAAATATGAAGTGACGTTCGAGGAATACGATCGCTTCACCAATGCGACGAGTCGCCGTCCTGCGGAGGATATAGGCTGGGGCCGCGGCCGGCGTCCAGTCATCGCCGTCTCGTATGAAGACGCGGTCGTGTATGCGCAGTGGCTGTCTGCGCAGACCGGGAAGAGATATCGGTTGCCAACGGAAGCGGAGTGGGAGTATGCCGCTCGTGCGGAATCGCGGGCGATATATCATTTTGGGAACGACGAATCCCAGCTCTGCTTTTACGCCAACTATGGAGAACCGCGACGCGACGACAATAGAGACTGGAAAGACAATCCCAGTTCTCCTTTTTCCGATGAGCAGTGTTTGGGTGGATTCTTAAGGAAGACGGACAGGGTGGGCAGATACTGGTCGAACGAGTTTGGCCTTCATGACATGCACGGCAATGTTTCCGAGTGGGTTCAGGACTGCTGGAACGAGAACTACCGAGGAGCACCGACGGATGGCTCGTCTTGGGATGAAGGCGACTGTGCCCATCGCGTCACCCGTGGCGGCTCTTGGTGGGACGGCAAGTATTCCGTCCGCTCCGCAGCCCGCTTTCCGCGGGCCAGCGGCTATCGGAGCGACCAGATCGGGTTTCGGCTGGCCAGAACGTTAACCCCTTGAAATCTCGCAGTATCCCAAGACCTGTTTCAGCTTCCCGGTATGGTGAACACGCCGTAGCGGCGGGTGAGGTGCCGTGCGCTGGGTCGTAGGCGATATTCAAGGTTGCGCCCGGGAGTTCGAAAAACTCCTCTCGGTCATCCGGTTCGATCCGAAACGGGACCAGTTGTGGTGCCTTGGCGACCTGATCAACCGGGGACCCGACTCGCTGGCCACCCTGAGGATCTGGTCGGACATTGGCGGGCGCTCGCTTCTGGGAAACCACGAGATACACGCCCTTCTCGCATTCTCGGGTGTCCGTCCCGAGCCGCCGAGATCGCTCCAGGCACTCTTCGCCGCATCTGACGTCGACGAGATCATGGCCCGGCTGAGAGCCTGTCCAGTGCTGGTGCATCTCCCGCCGGCGGGTGACGGCCCTGAGTCCTGGATCGTGCACGCCGGGTTGAAACCCACATGGAACGACCTGCCGGCACTGGCCCGGCGGCTCAATGCGGAACCGCACGACGACGCCTGGCTCCAGAGCGACGGTGTCCGGTTCGCCACGTCGGTCCGCTGCTGTACCGCCGATGGTCTTCCCCTGAAGTACAGCGGCCCCCCCTCCGGCTGCACGCCCCCTTACCAGCCTTGGGACTCCTTTTACCGAGGAAGCGCCCGGGTGGTCCACGGACACTGGGCAGCGCGGGGGTTCTACCGCAACCGCCTCACCATGGGCCTCGATTCGGGGTGCGTCTACGGAGGCGAGTTGACGGCCTGGTGCCAGGAAGAGGACCGGCTCGTCAGAATTGCGGCGATCTCGGCCTAATGCCCTCGGCCCAGGTGCCGGTCGGCGAAGTCCAGATACCGCTCCCAGTCATATTCGGTCACGTCGTGGCGGCCGCTCCGGACGTGGTAGCCGATGGTGCCGGTGAGGGGCTGGTTCACGGCGGGCATGGAGTCCCCGGGCAAGCCGGGAAGTCCCAGGAGCGCGTAGACGGGGCCGGCGTGCCGGGCCGACAGGTACTCGCCTCTCGGGTCCGCCCACCGGTCCTCCACCGCGCTGGCCACGTAGACCGGACGGGGCGCCATCAGCGCCACCAGCAAGTGCTGGTCTATGGGGAGCCTCTCCTCGTGGTCGCCGTATTGCTTGAAGTTCCCGCAGAACCAGTGGGGAAAGACGCGGTTGATTCTCTCCACGGTCTCGCCGAAGCGGCGGCGGCTCAGGGCCGCCCCGCCGCAACCGGAATTGTTGGAGATGACCAGGGCGAACCGCTCGTCCTCGGCGCCGGCCCAGAGGGCGGTCTTGCCCAGCCGGGAGTGGCCCAGCACGGCCACCTTCTGGTGGTCGATTCCCGGATCGGTTTCCAGGTAGTCCAGGGCCCGGCTCAGTCCCCAGGCCCAGGCGGCGATGGATCCCCACTCGTCGGCATCGGGCCGAGTCTGTCCCGGCCGGTAGAAGAGGGGGTGGACTCCGTTTTGGAACTCGTCGTGGTAGTCGGGATCGAGATCCCCGTAGTAGGCCGTCACCAGGGCGTAGCCGCGGCCGATGATCTTCTCCACCGGCCAGCGGCGAGACAACGTTCCGCGGCCCTTGTCCGTGGCTCGGTTCTCCACCACCGCACCTTCCACCTTGGAAGGACGCATCCAGGTCTCGGGCAGGGCGATGCCGGGGTCCGGATGGATGGAATGGTTCCCGCCAAAGTTGAGGCCCAGGAATGCCGGGACCGGATCGGAACCGGACGCCGGCAGGTAGATCAGCAGATCCATCCGGGGGAGGTCCTGTTTCGGACTGAAGTAAAGGGAGACCTCTTTGCGGACGGCGGTGCCGCCGAGGGCGCGAGGTTCAACGGAGGTGACCCGGGACCTCAGCTCCCGGGGCGGTCCGGGACGGCGCCCGTACATCTGGGAGCGGAAGAGCTCCAGGATCTCGGGCCGGCGGATCTCGCGCCAGTCCGTAGCGGTCTTTACCGGCTTGCCGTCCTCCGTGACCAGGGGATCGGGGAGGACGTAGGCGGGAACCTTCGTTTCGTCGTAGTTGGGCTCCCGTTCCTGCGTTGGCAGGAGGGGGACGAGAACCGCCGGCCACAAAATGAACCAAACCCGCATCCCCGTTCGGGACGCCGAGGTTTTTTCCGAGTTGCGCATCAAAGGAACCGCCAGCCTCTCTGCGCGCCCAGGCTCCGGTTTGCCTTGCGGGCGTATTCCCGGTCCGGCAGCCCCACCAGGCGGCCCTCCCGGACCCACTCCAGGTCCGAGCCGTAGAGGTGGTCCACCAACAGCCCCGCCAGACGGTCCTGAACCTCCCGCAGGGAGTCATGACCTGCCAGATTCCGCTGTTCCAGGGGATCCCGTTCCAGGTCGAACAACTGGAAGACGTTGCCGACCGGATAGTAGATGAGCTTGTAGCGCCGGTCGCGGATCATGCGGGTCGATTCCGGACCCTCCCGGAATTCGCCGTAGAGATGGTCGCGGTCCGCGCCGCCGGCCAGCGAGATTCCGTCGAGGGAGCCGGGAGGCTCGAGGCCGCAGAGGTCCAGCAGAGTCGGCATCACGTCTCGAAGCTCCGCCAACCGCGGGTCCCGGGTGCCCGGGCGGAACCGGTCATCGCCGGCCGCCGGGACGATGATGAGGGGCACCCGGGCCGACTTCTCGTACATGACTCCCTTGGCCCACATCTGGTGGTCGCCCAGCATGTCGCCGTGATCCGCGGTGAAGGCCAGGATGATGTTCTCCGACAGCCCTTCTTCGCGCAGCATTCCCAGAACCATGCGGATCTGGTGATCGATGTGGGTGATGGTGGCGTAGAAAGCCCTTCTCGCCAGGTCGATCTCGCCCGCAGTGGCCATGCGCGTGCAGAACTGGTCCATGTAGGGCTTGACGCTGTAGGGCAGGTCCTCGAACGACCGGGACCAGTCGCCGCGGACCGTCGGATCCAGTTGCAGATTCCGGTAGAGGTCCAGATATGCGGACAGCGGCCAGACAGGCGGGTGCGGACCCACGAAGGAGAGATACCAGAAGGCCGGTTTCCTGGGGTCGCGGCGCCGGATGGTGCGGCACATTTGCGCCGCCGCCCAGTTGGTGGGGTGGCAGTGTTCGGGCAGGTGCCAGGAACGGGTGACGTAGTCGTTGTTGCTGAGGCCGCCGGCGTACTCCTGGCCCGGATAGCCCTGATCCGCCAGGTAGAGTTCCCAGTCGTCGGCCTTGCCGTCGTCCAGGTGATGCCGTCCTTCCTCGTTGAGGATCACCTCGTCGAAGCCGATCCGGTCGCGCTGGGGATAGACGTGGAGCTTGCCGACGGCATGGGCTTGATAGCCGGCCTCCCGGAAGAGCCCGGGCAGCGTCGGCACCGTTTCCGGGTCCGGCATCTCCAGGTATTCGTTGAAGACCCGGTCGCCGTGGCTTTGCGGCGAAAGGCCGGTCATCAGGCTGCGCCGGGCGGGAATACAGACGGGGCAAGCCGAATAGGCGCGGTCGAAGTGGACGCCGTTGCGGGCCATCTGTGCGATGGTGGGAGTCATGACCGCCGGATGCCCGGCCGGGCGGGTGAAGAGTCCGGACCAGTGGTCCACGCAGATGAGAAGTACGTTTGGACGTTTCTCCGGCATGGTCGGGTTCCAGTCTATAGCACCTCAAGGTGAAGGGTCCCAGGTTCTCTCATTCGGGTCTTCACCGGTTCTTTGGAATCCCACGTCAAAGGAAGCGCCAGCCTCTCTGGCCGCTCAGGCCCCGGTTCGCCGTGGGGACGTATTCCCGGTCCGGCAGCCCCACGAGACGGCCCTCCCGGACCCATTCCAGGTCCGAGCCGTAGAGGTGGTCCACCAGCAGCCCCGCCAAGCGGGCCTGAACCTCCCGCAGGGAAGCCTTTCCGGCCAGATTGCGTTGTTCCAGAGGGTCCCGCTCCAGATCGAAGAGATGGAAGACATTGCCGGCCGGATAGTAGATGAGCTTGTAGCGCCGGTCGCGGATCATGCGGGTGGCCATGGGACCTTCCCGGAATTCGCCGTAGAGATGGTCCCGGTCGTCGCCGCCGGCCAGAGAGATCCCGTCCAGGACCGGGGGCGGCTCGAGGCCGCAGAGGTCCAGCAGCGTCGGCATCAGGTCCCGAAGCTCCGCCAGGCGGTGGTCACGGCCGCCCGGCGGGAATCGCTCGTCTCCCGCCGCCGGCACGATGATGAGAGGCACCCGGACGGACTTCTCGTACATGACCCCCATGGACCACATCCGGTGGTCTCCCAGCATGTCGCCGTGATCCGCCGTGAAGGCGACGATGGTGTCCTCCGAAAGCCCCTCTTCGCGCAGCGTTCCCAGAACCATACGGATCTGGTGATCGATGTGGGTGATGGTGGCGTAGAAGCCCCTTCTCGCCAGGTCGATCTCGCCCGGAGTGGCCATTCGCATGCAGAATTGGTCCATGTACGGTTTGACGCTCCAAGGTAGATCCTCGAACGACCGGGACCAGTCTCCGTGGACCGCCGGGTCCAGTTCCAGATTCCGGTAGAGTTCGAGATATGCAGCCGGCGGCCAGAGCGGCGGGTGAGGTCCCACGAAGGAGAGATACCAGAAGCCGGGTTTCCGGGGATCGCGGCGCCGGATGGCGCGGCACATCTGCGCCGCCGCCCAATTGGTGGGATGACAGTGGCCGGGCAGGTGCCAGGAGCGGGTGAGGTAGTCGTTGTTGCTGAGTCCGCTGGCGTACTCCTGGCCCGGGTAGCCCTGATCGGCCAGGTAGAGTTCCCAGTCGTCGGCATTGCCGTCATCCAGATGATGGCGCCCTTCCTCGTTCAGAATCACTTCGTCGAAGCCGATGCGGTCGCGTTGGGGGTAGACATGGAGCTTGCCGACGGCATGAGCCTGGTAGCCGGCTTTCCGGAAAAGCCCGGGCAGCGTCGGGACCCTTTCGGGGTCCGGCATCTCCAAAGTCTCGTTGAAGACCCGGTCCCCGTGGTTTCGCGGTGAAAGGCCCGTCATCAGGCTGCGCCGGGCCGGAATACAGATGGGACAGGCCGAATAGGCACGATCGAATTGGACGCCGTTTCGGGCCAGTTGGTGGATGGTGGGCGTCATCGCCGCCGGATGTCCCTCCGAACGGGCGAAGAGTCCGGACCAGCGGTCGGCACAGATGAGGAGTACGTTCGGTCGTTTCTCCGGCATGGTGCGGCCCCAATCTATAGCACGCGCAGGTGAAGAGTCCCTATTTCCCAATGTTTCTGTCTTGGACTAGCGAGGACACCCACCAGGGGCGCGCCCTGCCGACCATCTTTGATATCTTGAAATGAACGATCGAGGAGGCTCCATGTACAAGAATTCCATCGCCGGCATCTCATCCCACCCCGTCACCGAGCCCCAGGTCTTCTTCTCCAGGCGCCGGTTTCTGGGAGGGCTCTCAATCGCCGCAATGGCTGCCGGCAACCTGCTCTGCGGAAAAGCGGCGACGCCGAAGACCATGTTGGAGGCTCCCTTCCAGCGGCCCGACGTATTTCCATCGAAACGAAACCCGGCATACTCGCTCCCGGCGGATGTGGATTCCCGAATGACTCCCCGGGCGACGGCCGCCGTGCACAACAACTTTTATGAATTCCTTCCGGGACGCGGCGGGCCGGTCTGGGAGCATATCGAAGACTTCAAGGTGGATCCGTGGAAGGTCGTGGTCAGCGGCGAATGCCACGAGCCTCAGACTCTGGATCTGGACGACCTTTTCGGGTTCGAGCACGAGGAGAGGGTCTATCACTTCCGCTGCGTGGAGCGCTGGGCCATGAACGTCCCTTGGAGCGGCTTTCCGCTGAGCAAGCTCCTGGACCGCGTGAAACCGAAGGCTTCGGCCCGCTTCGTCCGTTTTCTGAGCGCCTTGAAGCCCAGCCAGATGCCCGGGGTCCGGCAGGCCCGGCTCTATCCGTGGCCGTACCACGAGGCCCTGCGCATGGACGAGGCCATGAACGAACTGACGCTGCTGGCGACGGGGGTGTATGGAGAACCGCTCCTGAAGCAACACGGCGCTCCGATCAGGCTCATCGTTCCCTGGAAGTATGGCTACAAGAGCCCCAAGTCCATCGTGAAGATCGAACTGGTCAAGAAGCAGCCCAAGATCTTCTGGCAGATCCAGGCGCACGAGTATGGCTTTCTGTCCAACGTCAATCCCTACATTCCCCATCCCCGGTGGCCGCAAAACGAGTCGTACTGGCTCGACAGCGGCGAGAAATTCCCGACCCCCCTGTTCAACGGTTACGAAAAATATGTGGCCGCCCTCTATCCGGACGAGCCCAGAACTCTGCAGCGCCGCTTGCGGTCCGGCCAGACCGCCCGCTGATTCCCGCCCGGCGGCGGCTGACCGTGCATGCGAAGCGCGCCATGTCCCATGAGCCGACTCTGACCCTGGCTTCGGGATCTCCACGCCGAAGGGAGTTGATTGCGCGCCTGGGCTTTCCCTATGCCTGCCGTGCGAGCGGTCTGGACGAGGAGAGTGTCGAGGCGCCTGAACCTTCCATGCTGGCTGCCAGGCTTGCCCGCATGAAGGCCCGGAGAGTGGCACGCAAGGTCCCGAGCGGCCTGGTTCTGGGGTTCGACACGCTGGTGTGTCTGGAAGGGTCGGTCCTGGGCAAACCGTCCGATCCACAGGATGCCCGGCAGATGCTTTGGGCTCTGCGGGGACGGACCCACGAGGTGATCACGGCCATCGTCGTGGTCGAGGTTCCATCCGGAAGGGAAGAGACGGCGGTGGTTCTGTCCCACGTGCGCATGCGCCGCTTCGGGCAATCGGTCCTGCGCCGTTATCTGGACACGGGCGATTCGCTGGACAAGGCGGGCGCCTATGGGATTCAGACGGCCGGAGCCGGGTTGGTGGAGTCCTTTTCCGGCTGCTATTTCAACATCGTGGGGCTTCCTCTCTGTGAGCTGACGCGGCTCCTGGCCCGGTTCGGGATGGAATCGGATCCGGACCGGCCCGCGTGCATCTTGCCGGGCGGCCGGATCTGTCCTCGGTGGGGAACCCTGCCGGTCCAAGGGGTGAAGTGAGTTGAGGGCAACCACAAGGGTTGCCCCTACGATTTGTGTCCGGTTTCCGCGTGTATACTCTCGGACGGACCGGAAACCAGGAGCAACCATGAAACGATGGAATCTCGTGTCGGTATTTGTGGCCATGGCGGCGGTCAGCGTCTGGCTGGCGGTGGGAGTCGGTGGCGACGACGATTCAAGGGGCCGCCGGCTGCATTTTTCCTCGTTGGTGCTGGACACCCATATCGACACCCCGTTGCAGATGAAGGACCCGAACTTTGACTTCGGCCGGAAGAACGACTCGGGGCACGTGGACCTGCCGCGCCTGAAGCTCGGAGGGCTGGACGGCGGCTTCTTTTCCGTCTATATGCCCGGGACCGTGACCGGGCCCCAGGCCGTCAGCGACGCGTTGAAGACGATTGCCTCGGTACATCGCCTGGTGGATCTGTACGGGGATGACCTTGAGTTCTGCTCCAGCGCCTCCGACGTGCGGCGGGCCCAACGCCGGGGCAAGTTCGCCCTGCTCATGGGGATGGAAGGGGGGCATATGATCCACAACAGCCTTCCCATTCTCCGGATGTATGCCCGGCTCGGGGTCCGTTATCTGACGTTGACCCACAACGTGAACACCGATTGGGCCGATTCGGTGGCTGACTCGCGCGTCTACGGAGGGTTGAACGAGTTGGGCCGGGATGTCGTGAAGGAGCTGAACCGTCTGGGGGTGCTGGTGGACGTCTCCCATGTCTCGGACGAGACCTTCTGGGAGGTTCTGGAGGTCAGTGAAGCTCCGTTGATGGCGAGTCACTCCTCCTGCCGGGACCTGTCGAATCATCCCCGGAACATGAGCGACGAGATGATCCGGGCCCTGGCCAAGCAGGGAGGCGTGATCCAGATCACCTTCGTGGACCATTTTCTGGACGTGGAGCATCATGCGGCCCGGGAGGCCTCGATCCAAGAGGCCGCTGCAGATGGGGAGGCGGAAACGGAACGGGAGCCGATCCCCCCGGTGAATTGGGAGAGGATCGTGGACCACATCGATCATGCCGTCCAGGTGGCGGGAGTGCGCCACGTGGGTCTCGGCTCCGATTTCGACGGTGCGGACATGCCCACGGGAATGGAGGACGTCAGCCATCTCCCCAAGATCACCCGGGAGCTGCTGGACCGGGGCTACGATGAGAGCCAGATCCGATTGATCCTGGGCGAGAACACGCTGAGGATCCTGCAGGAGGCGGAGGAGGCCGCCATCAGGATCCGGTCCCGGGAAGGCGCACGATGACTCCGGGGTCCCATGGGCACTTGCCAGCGGAACGCCGGATTCATTACCCTGCAATGGTTATGAGAAGACTTCTACTGTCCCTCTTTCTGGTCCCCATCCAGGTCAGCGGCGTAGTCGCGCTGCAAGGTCCCAGCCGCGGGATCACGACCGTCTCTCCCGACGGCAGGGAGTTCGTAAACGTCTTCAACGCCGCCTCGGACCGGACCCGGCTGGTGACGGTTTTCTCTCCCACTTGCGGCCACTGCCTCCGGGGAGCGGCCGACATCCAGAACATTCTCAGCAAGGAATCCGGGGCCAGAATCAAGGTCCTG
Organism: Acidobacteriota bacterium; assembly: GCA_965116695.1. Lineage (GTDB taxonomy): Bacteria > Acidobacteriota > UBA6911 > RPQK01 > JAJDTT01 > JAJDTT01. Next base: position 1,812,780 of record OZ220706.1, on the reverse strand, counting down.
GTGCTCTGGGCGCCCATCCTGGGCAGGGATTCTCGAAGGGCGGCGCAGCAGGCGACCGCTTATCTCCAGGATCCGCGCGCGGAACACTTCTGGGATCTCTGGAACTTCGGACGCCAGAACTACGCCAAACAACTGGAATATCCCAGCTCCGATGCGGCTTGGGACATCTTCGTCCTTTACAAGCCTCACCTGGCATGGCAAAGGAGCGGCCCGAAGCCGACGGTCTGGTTTCAGGACCGCGGCATGGACATCGGCCTGGAGTACACGGCGGAGCTTCTCCACGAGCACGTCAAGAAGTGGATCCGCTGATCGTCAGGGCCGTACCCGGAGATCGAACCCGGCGGGCTGGTCAACCGAAGGTATCGGGCTGGGATGCCTGGTCCAGGCGCTCCCTCAACTCCGGGTCCAAGCCTCGCTCCAGGGTCTCGAAGGCCTGATCCACGTGGGAGATCTTTCTCCCCCCGATGAGAACGCAGGTGATGTCGGGCTGAAAAATGGCCCAGGCCAGCGCCAGGTCCACCAGTGAGCGCCCCGCGTCCGCGGCAATGGCCTTGATCCGGTCCACACAGGCGAAGTTCCGATTGCTGAAGAAGACGTCCTGGTGGCCGGGAGCCACGTCGAACCGGGTGCCGGAGGGGATGGGGCCTCCCTTGGAGTACTTCCCGGCCAGGAATCCCGAGGCGATGGGGGCGTAGGAAATGATGGCCACGTCCCGGTCCTTGCACAGGGGAATCATCTCCGATTCGATGGTGCGTTCGACCAGGCTGTAGGAAGGCTGCATCGATTCGAAGCGGGCCCATCCGTTCCGGTCCTGGCGCCAGAGCGCCTTGCAGAATTGCCACGCGGCGCAGTTGCTCAGTCCCAGGTGGCGGACCTTGCCCGCTTGAACGGCCCGGTCCAGGCTCTCCAGGATCTCGTCCAAAGGGTCCCCATCGTGGGGAAAGTGGTGGATCTGGAAGAGGTCGATCCAGTCGGTTTGGAGGCATTGCAGACTCTGGTCGATCTTCTCGGTGATGATGTCTGCGTCCAGCTTCCCGTAGCACTTGGTGGCCAGGACGATCTCCTGGCGGTTCTTCCGGTCGGCGAGCCAGCGGCCGATGATGCGCTCCGACTCGCGGTTGCTGTAGGCCTCGGCCGTGTCCAGAAGGTTGATGCCCCGCTCCAGAGCCCGGTCCATGAGGCGCCAGGCGGTGGGCCCGTCGACCTCCCGGCCGAACGTGGCTCCCCCGAAGGCGATCTGGCTCACTCGAAGTTCAGTGCTGCCGTAGCGTCGGTATTCCATCAGTCGGTCCTCCCGGGAGGCCGGATTGTAGGGTCGGGTCCGGAGGGGTGTCAAGGTTGGCGAGAGAAGCGGTCCCATTCCCGTGCTCCGGACGATAAGGAATCCGCCTGAATTTGCGCCTTTTCCGACCCTTCAAGTACGATACCGGTCGTGTGTCGAGGCGGTGTCCCCCGCCTCATCGGCTGATCGAATCGTCTCGAGAGAGAGACTACATGGAGCGGGATTTCGCGTTCGAGATGTCGGCGTCCAACATCCGCTTCGGGTCCGGGGCGACCCGGGAAGTGGGGATGGATCTGGCCGATCTCGGCGCCCGGCGGGTCATGGTGCTCTCGGACCCGAACCTGGTGGCGAGCCCGCCCGTCGAGTCGGCCCTGGAATCCCTCTCACGCGAGCACGTGGAGTTCTCCCTCTTCGACGCGGTCCGCGTCGAGCCGACGGACGCCTCGTTTCAACAGGCCATCGACTTCGCCACCGAAGGTGGATTCGACGCCTTCGTCGCCGTGGGCGGCGGTTCCACCATGGACACGGCCAAGGCGGCCAACCTCTACTCCACGTATCCCGCGGACTTCCTGGAATACGTGAACCATCCCATCGGGCGGGGCCGGCCGGTTCCGGGTCCGCTCAAGCCCTTGATCGCCATCCCCACCACGGCCGGGACGGGGAGCGAGACCACCGGCGTGGCCATCTTCGACCTGCATGGAATGAAGGCCAAGACGGGGATCGCGCACCGGAGACTGAGGCCGACGCTGGGGATCATCGATCCCGAGAACACGCGGACGCTGCCGCCGGTGGTGGCCGCCTCCACGGGCCTGGACGTCCTGAGCCACGCTCTCGAATCGTTCACGGCCATCCCCTTCGGCCGGCGCCCCCTTCCGGCGCGTCCGGTGGAGAGGCCCGCCTATCAGGGTTCCAATCCCATCAGCGACATCTGGGCCCGGCAAAGCCTCGAGATCGTCTCCCGGTTTCTGGTCCGTGCCGTCGAGGACCCCGGGGACGAGGAAGCGCGTTCCCAGATGCTGCTGGCGGCCGCCTACGCCGGCATCGGATTCGGAAATGCCGGGGTGCATCTGCCCCACGGCATGTCCTACCCGGTCTCCGGCATGGTCAAGGCTTTTCGCCCGGAGGGTTACGGACCCGGACACCCCATGGTTCCCCACGGAATGTCCGTCATCCTGAATGCTCCGGCCGTGTTCCGTTTCACGGCCCCCGCCTGTCCCGGACGCCACCTGGAAGCGGCACGGATCCTGGGGGCGCGGACTTCCGGCGCCAGGGAGGAGGACGGAGGAGAAATTCTGGCGGATGCCATCATTCGCATGATGCGGCGGCTGAAGATGCCCAGCGGTCTCGCCGAAATCGGGTATGATTCAGAGGACATCCCGGGGTTGGTGCAGGGAACGCTGCCTCAGCACCGAGTGACGAAACTCTCTCCTCGCCCCGCCGGCGAGGAGGAACTGGCCCGAATGTATGAAGATGCGATGGTTTACTGGTAATACCCGGTGGTGGCAGCTTGCCGCCGGCGCCTGCCTGTGCCTGGCCTCCTCCGGCTCGGAGTGGGTCCTGGCCCAGGATGTGGGTTCGCCGGTGCCTCCACCCTACCGGGCTGAGCGTCGCTCCGATTTCAATCCCACTCGCACGGTCAAGGGCATGTTGATCGGGATCAGCCACGAGCGGATGAGTCTCACCGTGCTGGACCGCAAGGAGGGCACTTCTTTTGCGCTCTTTTTCCCGGAGAGCGCCAAGGTGAAGGCCTCCAGGAAGGTCCGGAAGGCACTGGGGAAGAAGAAGACGTCGTGGCAGGATCTGAAGCCGGGCTTCCAGGTCGAGGTGAAGTTCCTGGAACTGAACCGGGAAGTCCTGGAGATCAAGCTCCTGAAAGTCGAGAGCTGAGCGGCCGAACGAAACCGTTCAGGTCGACGGAGGTGGGAGTGGTCAAGAATCGGGGTACGGCTCACACGGGCACATCCAACCGAAGACGGTTCCTGGAAGGAACGGTGGCGGCGTTGGCCGGGACCTCGGTTCTGGCCGGCGGCGAGAACCGGAGCGATGCCGGGACCGACTGGTCCCGGATCCGGAAACAGTTCCTGTTGAAGCCGGACGCGATCTACCTGAACTGCGCCAGTATCGGCGTCCCCGCGGCGCCGGTGGTGGACGCCCTGACCCGGAACCGGCGATCCATGGCCGTGGATCCGGTGGGCGCCAAGGAGCGTCTGAGCCGCCGGATCATCGAGCAGGTGCGTCCCTCTCTCGCCGGTTTTCTCGGAGTGGACCCCCGGGAAGTGGCCTTCACCCAGAATGCCAGCCAGGGTCTGCAGAGCATCGCCGCCGGGATTCCCCTGAAACGGGGAGACGAGGTGCTGACCACGAGCCACGAGCACCCGGCCGGGATTCGGCCTTGGAGGCGCCGGGCCCAACGGGACGGGATCGTGGTGCACGAGATCCCCATGCCCAGTCCGCTCCCGCCCAGGGAAGAGATCCTGGAGCGGGTCAGTGACCGCATGACTCCCAGGACCCGGGTTCTCTTCTTCTGTGAGGTCACGCGCGGCGGCCTGCTCAATCCGGTGAAGGACCTCTGCTCGCTGGCCCGGGAGAGAGGGGTGCTCTCTGCGGTGGACGGGGCCCAGGCGGTGGGGATGATGCCGGTCGATCTTCGGGAGCTGGGATGCGACTTCTATGCGGCCAGCCTTCACAAGTGGGTTCTGGCGCCGGCGGGAACCGGCGTGCTCTACGTCCGGCGGGAGGTCCAGGACGAATTCTCTCCCGGGCTCGCATTGGAGGAGCCTGCGGACGCCCGCCGCTTTCAGATGCCCGGAACTTTTGGATTTTCAGTCCGCGCCAGCCTCGGCGACGCCATCGCTTTTCTGCAGAAGATCGGCCTGGAACGGATCGGGGCGCGAAACCGCCGGTTGTCCGACACCCTGAAGGAGAGGCTGGCCAGTCTGCCCCGTGTCCGGTTGATCAGTTCCCGGTCGCCCGGCCTGTCCTCACCGGGCATCACCATCTTCGAGGTTCCGGGACATGGCGGGATGCAACTGAGAGCCGGACTTCAAGAACGGGGCATCGGCGTGGACGACCATGTCCGGGACGGCCACGACGCGGTCCGAATCGCCACGCACTTCTTCAATACCCGAGCCGAGATCGACCGGACCCTCTCCGTGCTGCAGGAGCTGGTCCGCGCGTAGCGCAGAGTCGGTTCAGGGAGTTCAGGGCAGGGGAAGGCTGACCCGCCGTCCTTCGGCCCAACTGACGTGCGCGGCTTGGCTCAGCTCCATGTAGCGCACGCCGGTCTCGAAATCGATATAGCGAATCCGCTCCCGCCCCCGCACGGCGTTGATGAACTCCTCTTCCGCCCTCCAGCCCCCGACGAGTTTCGGGTCCACGGGCATCTCCGAGTAGCTGCCGCTGTGGCCTTCGCTCCACCAGAGGGTGTCCGTCAAGGCATCGTACTTGAGGGTGCCCCGGTCACCGTGCAGCAGCAGCATCGACTCGGGGACATTGCCGGTCACGGCGCTGGACAAAATGGTTCCGACGGCCCCGTTCTCGAACTCCGCCAGGACGGTGATGTGATCGGGAAGCTGTACCTCGACCGTTTTCCCGGTTTCCGGATCGTCCTTGGAGGCGACAACGATCCGGCCGGCCGCATCCAGCCAGGAAACGGGACCTACCCATAGAAGCAGCGTCTCCCACCACTGCCCCAGGGTCACGTAGTTGTATCCGGCCAGTTCGAGACGCTGCCTCCACCTCAAGGGAGCGTCCGGGTGGAGCAGATCGGAGAAGACGTCCCGGACCTCCACGGCCAGCATTCTCCCCAAGCCGCCGGAGTCGATGAACTCCCGGACGGCCCGGTGGTAGGGCAGGCCCAGCGGAGTGGGAACCACTTGGGCCACCAGGTCGGGATGCTCACGGGAAGCCTGGAGCATGGTCCGGGCATCGCTCAGGTCCATGGCCATGCGGGCCTCGCAGAGGACATGCTTTCCCGCCTCCAATGCGGCGCAGGTGACCTCCCGGTGCAGGTAGGGCCACGTGCCGATGCAGACGGCGTCCACCTCCGGGTCCCCGACGACTTCCTGCCAGGAACCGCTGGTCCTGGGAATGCCGAAGTCTCGAGCCACGCTCCGGGAGGATTCGAGGCTGCGGTTGGCCACCGTCACCACTTCCACGCCGGGGCAGGCCTGGAACCCGGGAATGTGTTTTCTGCGGGTGTTGGCGCCGGCCCCGACCAGGCCGACGCGAATGATGGAGTTCTCGTTGCTCATGTTCGTGATCTCTTCTCCAGGGGGAATTCCGTTTCGGTGTTCGTTCGACAACCTGTGAGGCCGCCCATTCTCTCAGAGGAGAAGAGTCAATTGTAGGGGCGACCCTTGTGTGGGCGCCCTCCCCGGGATGGCAACTGAGGCGCTGACGAAAGAGGGCACCCACACAAGGGGTGCCCCTACAGCGAAAAATTGGGGAATTCCCAGCGAGGGTGTCTTGCCGCCGCAGGCCGGGACCGATACCGTTGCAACCGTCGTGAGCAGATTCGAGAGACCGAGACGAGTTGTGAGACGGGTGGCCGTGCTGGTTCTCCTGGTCTGTCCGCCGGCCGGGTGCTCCGGGCCGGGCCAGGAACTTCCTTCAGGCGCCAGAGTTCGCGTTCCCGCAGGCATTCCCGAAGGATGGTCCTCCCCCGTGGCGGCGGCCTTCGAGGGCCGGGTTCCGCAGGAACGTATCTTTACCGTTGCCGGGCGAAAATCAAACGGGACGCTGGCTCAGTCGGATCCCGAAAACGGGATTCTATGGCTGATGGGCGATGTGCCCGCGGTCGGCATTCACTCGGTCAAGCCGGGTCCGGAAGAGGCCGTACCGGTATTCCGGATGGTCTCGGACGACCAGGGACACCTGGTCTCCGAGGGAGAGCGCCCGGTCCTCTTCTACCAGTCGGCGCCCCGATCGCTGGACGGACGATACGCGCGGGCCGGATATGTTCATCCCCTGTACGGCCTCGACGGACGGGTGCTGACCCATGATTTCCCGGAGGACCATTTCCATCACCGGGGGATCTTCTGGGCTTGGCACCAACTCTGGGTCGGAGACAGGAAGGCCGGCGACCCCTGGCTGACGAAGGACTTCCTCACCGAGGTGGAGAGTGTCCGATTCCTCAATGGACCAATGTTCTCCGTTCTGGAGGCGACGGCACTTTGGACCTCGCCGCTGGAGAGGGACGACACCGGTGAATTGGTTCCGCTGGTCCGGGAGCGGGTCCGGATCCAGGTTTTCCGGTCCACTCCAGATTCTCAGGTCGTCGACTTCCACATTCGATTCCGGGCCCTGGTGGATGGAGTCCGGATCGGAGGCTCGGAGAATCCGCGTGGATATTCCGGCTTCACGGTCCGGGTTCATGCCTCTGCGGACGGCCGCATCCATGACCAGTCCGGAATCCAGGATGGAGACCGGGTCGGCGAGTCCAGCCCCTGGGCCGATTACAGCGGGACATTCGGGCTGGGCGGCATGATTTCGGGCGTCGGCATGCTGACCCACCCCAGCTATCCCGAGTTCCCGCCCAGGTGGCTCCTGCGCCACTACGGGATGCAGAACGTCGCCTTTCCCGGCCGCCACCCCGTGAATCTGCCCCGGGGACAGCCCCTGGATCTGCGCCACCGCCTCGTCATCCACCGGGGAGGATTCGAAGAGGCTGAGATCGCCCGGCACCAGAAGGTCTACGAAATGGTCCCGGCCCGGGGATTCTGAACTCATGTTGACCAAGCTGACCATACGCAAATTCAAGCGATTCGAGGATGTCGAGATCGAGCTCGGGAATCCGGTTGTCTTTATCGGTCCCAACAATTCCGGGAAGACATCGGCCATACAGGCTCTTGCCCTCTGGGAGATCGGGCTCAGGCGCTGGAACGAGAAGCGATCCGGCAAGAGAACCCCCGAAAAGCGTCCTGGTGTCACCGTCAACCGCAGGGACCTCGTGGCGATTCCTGTCCCGGAGGCAAACCTGCTTTGGCGGGGTCTGCGCGTGCGCGACGTACGCAAGGAAAACGGCCGGCTGCGCACCAGCAACATCCGTATCGATCTCATCGTGGAGGGCGTGGCCAACAGCCGGCACTGGGTCTGCGGACTCGAGTTCGACTATGCCAATGATGAGTCCCTCTATTGCCGGCCGCTTCGTCTGTCCGAAGGCAAGACCCCTGACCGAATGCCGGTGCCGGACGAAGCGGGAAGTGCCCGGATCGCATTCCTTCCACCGATGTCCGGTTTGGCGGCCACGGAAACACGCCTGGATTACGGCGCCGTCAGTGTACGGATCGGAGAGGGACGGACCGCCGAGGTGTTGCGCAATCTCTGTTTTCGAATCCACGAAGAACGGCGGTCACGGTGGAAGCGGTTGGTCGAGCAGATCGAAAGCCTTTTCGGTTCCGAGTTGCATCCCCCGCGCTATATCCCCGAGCGTGGCGAAATCGTGATGACCTACAGCGAACACGGAGTCAGGCTCGACCTGTCCTCGGCAGGCAGGGGGCTCCAGCAAACGCTTCTCCTGCTGGCGTACATGTATGCGAATCCCGGTTCAGTTCTGCTTCTGGACGAGCCTGACGCACACCTGGAGATCCTGCGCCAGCGTCAGATCTACCGTCTGCTCATCGATGTGGCGAACGAGAGCGGCAGTCAAATCATCGCCGCCAGTCATTCCGAAGTGTTGCTCAACGAGGCCGCGGGCCGGGACGTGGTCATAGCGTTCGTGGGCCCGCCTCACCGCATAGACCGCCACCACAGTCAGGTGTTGAAAGCACTGAAGGAGATTGGATTCGAGCAATACTATCAAGCGGAACAGACGGGTTGGGTGCTCTACCTTGAAGGGCCGACGGACCTGTCGATGTTGCAGGCATTTGCCAGGCGATTGGGTCACAAATCCGCGCTTCGAGCGCTGGAGCGTCCGTTCGTACGCTACGTGGGGAACAACGCCCGAGAGGTTCAAAGACACTATCATGGCCTCAGAGAGGCACTCCCTTCGCTGCGTGGAGTCGTGCTCTTCGATCGCCTTGAAAATGAACCCCGGGACATCGGGCCGGTCGAGTGCTTGATTTGGAAGCGTCGAGAAATCGAGAGCTACGTCTGCGCTCCGGCTGTACTGGAAGCGTATGCAACCGCGTCAGCACGGGAGGCGGTGCCGGAGAACCTTTTCACGTCGGTCGAGTGTGACCGGCGTCTGGACTCCATGCGTGAGGCTATCGCTGAGATTCAAACGGCGTTGAAGACACTCGGCATGGGCTCTCCGTGGAGTCCCGACATCAAGGCCAGCGACGACTTCCTGGAACCCCTTTTTCGCTCCTACCACGAAAGGCTGAAACTTCCGAATCTGATGCCCAAGAGGAACTTCTACCGGTTGGTGGAACACATGTCTGACTCCGAACTTGACGCGGAGATCGGCGCCAAGCTGGATGCCATTGCGGCTGTGGCAGATGCGGCGACCGGGAGCGATTGAGTCAGGGTGTTCGGAAGAACCGTTGCCGGACGAAGGGGGGCTGGCGTCCGGGTGAATTCCTCGACTGGGGCCACGGGTCACCTGGCAGGGTCGGGCTTGTTCGGCGTGGCGTGGCCTGCCACCCTCTTCATCGCTTCGAGTTCGCGCTGCCAGATCGCTTCCAGTTCGCTGACTCTCCCGGGATCGTCCTGAGCCAGGTTTCGAGCCTCGGCCCGGTCCGTCGACAGGTCGTACAGCTCCCACGGATCTCCCTTCGACGCGACCAGCTTCCAGTCGCCGGCGCGAACGGCTCGATTTCCTTCATGGAGCCACCAGAGGAATTCTCGATCGACCGCCTTGTCTTCGGCGAACGCGTCCAGCAGGCTTCGGCCGGGAGCCTCGGGGACGGGCCGGCCGCCCACACTCGCCGGTTTCCGGATGCCGATGGCGTCCAGGATGGTGGGGACGATGTCGATCACATGGCCCGGAGTGTGCCGCAGCTCGCCGCGGGCCGGAATCCCGTCGGGCCAGTGCACCACCAGTGGCGTACTGACGCCGCCTTCGTGGACCCAGGTCTTGTGGCGCCGGAACGGAGTGTTGGAGGCGCTGGAGAAACCGGGGCCGAGACAGAGATACGTGGCCGCGCTCCCGGGAGGGGCCTCCGGGTCGTGGCCGCCGTGACGCACCATGATCTCGGCGCTGGCGCCGTTGTCCGAAGCGAAGAAGATGAGCGTGTTCCGGAAGGCGTCCATGGCCTTGAGCTGCTCGATCACGCGGCCGATCTCACGATCCATTCGATCCACCATCGCCGCATGGATCGCCATCTTGGTCGCCTGGAAACGCTGTTGTTCCTCCGTGAGCTCGCTCCACGGCAGCGGGCGGTTGATCTCGCCCGGCCCCAGCTTCCGGAGGGCTTCGGGAAAGTGATACGGGGGTCCGACCTCCCGCTCCAGCTCCGACAGGGTCGTATTGACCAGTCCCATCTCTTTCTGCCGGGCGAAGCGCTGCTGGCGCATGGCGTCCCAGCCGTCCAGGTACCGGTCCCGGTAGCGTGCGATGTCCTGGGGAAGGGCATGGAGGGGAAAGTGGGGCGCGATGAACGCGATGTAGTGGAAGAAGGGCCGATCGGGATAGGCCTCCGCATGCTCCCGGAGACAGTCGAGCGCGTGGTCGACGGTGGCGGTGGTGGCGTAATAGCCGGACTCGTCCGCGGCCGGCTCGATCGGTTGATCGTCGATGGTGTTCCCGGCGGCGGTGAAGAAGTTGCCGTCGTTCCTCATGTCCAGCGAGCGATGAAAACCGCCGTCCAGCACCTTGCCGTCGATGTGCCACTTGCCGCTGTGGTAGCTGCGATAGCCCGCCGGTTCCAGCAGGTCGGGCAGCAACGGGGCCCACTCCGGACGAACGGTGACGCCTCCCCCGCAGTGGCTGGGTAGCACGTCCCGCCGGACCTGCTGGGCGTAATATCCGGTCAGCAGAGCCGCCCGGGTCGGCCAGCACCGGGTCGTGTTGTAAAACTGGGTGAAGCGCAGTCCCCCCGCGGCCAGGGCGTCCAGGTTGGGCGTCTCGATTTCGCCGCCGTAGCATCCCAGGTCCGAATACCCCATGTCGTCGGCCAGGATGAAGACGATGTTGGGCGGCCTGGCGGGCGTCTCTGCAGTGCAGCTCTGGGCCGCGATCAGGCCGATCATCAGGAACCCTGCGAGCATCAACCGGTTTCGCATAATTGTGTTCGAATTGTAATTTGGACCCTGTTCCCGGGACAATGCGGACATGGATTGAAGCTGGCTCATAGGCTACGGTGATGACGGGGAACTGGTACTGAAGATCGGAGTTTGAAAATGGGAAATTGTTCGGGCTTTCGAATTTCGAACCTGGTATTGGCACTCTCGTTGATGCATGGGGCGTTCGCCGTGCCGACGGCCGAAGCCGGTGTCCCACTCGATTCCTACCTGGAGGGCGCAGCTCCTCCGTCCGAGTTGGTCTCCGGATTCACCCTGGCGTTCGAGGGGGATCTGGACCACGCGGTGCAATTCCAGTTGGGTCCGTCTCCGGCGCTCCTGGTTCGCGCCGATCTCACCTTTCCCAACGGAGGATCGGCTCGCCGGGAGCGGTACATTGAAGCCTCGGACGGTCCCCGCCGGGTCAGTTTCGGCCTCGGACCCCTGTTGGGGCACGGTCCCTGGGTGCATCGGCCCAAGCAGTTCTACCCGGGGGAGTACACGCTCAGGATCTCAGGCCGGGATCGGGTCACGGAAAAAATCCTCTTCCGGACCCTGTTTCGACTTCCGCCCCAGGAATGGATCTGGGCCGATCTGGATCGGCTCCTGTACATCGACGACGCCGAAGCGGGCCTGGATCTGAAGCTGCTCCCGGGCGCCCTGGCAGACGAACTTCCGGCGGTGGTGGACCTGGTGGAGCCCTCGACCGGGCAACGGGTCGCCGAACCCGTTCGGGTGTCGCTGAACCGGCGCAACACCCGTGTGACCTTCTCCCTGAAAGATCTGCTGTCGGGAACCTACCGGGCCCGCGTCCGGTTTCTGCGGGACGGCGTCGTGTCCCCGGACGGGGTGGTCAGAACCCTCCAACTATTTCGAAACGGACCGGCGCCGCGTGTGGACGGTGCGGCCAGGATCGGGGATGGACCGCAACTCCTCGTAGACGACTACCTGGTGGCGGAGTCGCGCGGTCTCCGGAAGGTGTTTCATCCGGCGCGAAAGGTGACGGACGGACCCATCCTCTCACCGGACCGCCCCTACGAAGGCCACTCCATCCTGTTGGACAACTCGGCCCGCTACAATCCCGAGAAGAACCGCTACGAACTGACCTACCGCCACGTCAACTACGACCAGACCCGCTATCACATGCTGGCCGTCTCCCAGGACCTTCTCACCTGGACGAAGCCGGACCTGGGCCGGGTGGAATTCGACGGCTCGCGAGCCAACAATATCCTGGCCGGGCTGAACGTGACCCAACCGGGAGATCTCTTTCCCGTCTTCGCCGGTGTCTGGGACTACGCGCGCCGGGGGAACCCGGATCTGCGCGGGGCCCGCCTTTGGCTCTTCACCGGCCGGCAGACCAGCGACCGGTGGGCCCTGAGCCGCGGCTACTACCTGGTGGTCTGGGACCGGGACGGGAAGAGCTACGTCACCAGCCCCACGCCCGTATTGGGACTGGGACAGGGCGGCACCGAAACCATGTCCGTCTCCGGCGACACCACGGCGGCCATGGGTTACGACGGCGCGACCGGGGAGTTCGTGGCCTATACCTCCCCGGGTCCCCCCAACCGGGGGCGCGGCCGGATCCGGTACGACAACTCCACCAAGGCCCGGACCCTGGCCCGCCACGCCACCCGGGACGGCATCAACTGGGAGGCCCGTTACATCTGGGTTCCCGAGGTTTCCGATCCCAATCTCCATAACTACGGCTTCCGGGTGCGGCGGATGGGGGACTCGTACGTGGGGTTCTTCCCCCGCTACAACGTCCGCACCCAGCACCTGGATCTGCAGCTCTGGGTGAGCCGCAACGGCATCCACTGGGAGCAGCCGGGTGGAGAACAGGCCTGGCTGGCCAACGGCCCGCCGGGGTCCTTCGACTGGGGCGTCGTCTACATGCCGACCGGCTGGCACCGGCAGGGCGAACGAACCCGAATTTTCTATCACGGGGGCAACTATCTCCACTTCCACGCCTGGATTCGCGAAAAGCTCTCCGGCTTGTACAGCGGCATGGGCGGGAAGGACGCTCAAGATCTGGTTGCCGACGAGACTTTCGTGGAACGTCCCTACCTGGCGCCGCCCTCGACGAAGGGCTTCTCCTGGTCCCTGATGCCCTCGGGTTGGAGCTGGAGACGGGGAACTCATGGCACGGTTGAAGATGCCAGGAGCCGCTTCTGGGCGGATTTGACCGCCAACACCGGAGAAACGCCCGAGTCGTTCCTTGCCAAAAGCCCCGACTACCGGATCTGGCCCGGTCTGGCCGAGTTCCGGACCAACGGATTCGTATCCCGGAGAGCCAAGCGGGACGTGGGGGTCCTGACCACTCATCCCCTGGTCTTCCAGGGCAGGCTCCTCACGGTCAACGCCGAGGTGCCTCAAGGAGATCTGAAGGTGGAGGTGTTGGATGCCGAGGGAACTCCACTTGAGGGGTACACTCGGGCCGACTGCGTGCTCGCCGGCTTCGACGGCGTCCAGGAGCCGGTCCGTTGGAGGCATGGCAGGGACTTGGCAGAGTTGGCCGGCCGTCCCGTGCGCCTGCGGTTCTATCTCCGGGAGGGAGACCTCTACGCCTTCCGGATCCACCACGCGGAACCCGCCGCGGACGAACTGATCGAGCCGTTTCCCGACTCCCGGTTCATGTCGTTCTGAATCGGGTATCCGGGACCGTCCGGCGCCGGAAGGGGCCCTACCTGCTGCGCAGCACCTGCCCAGGCCTGGCCCCGGTCAGCCGTCCCGATTCCAGGACCGGCGTTCCGTTGACCAGGACGTGGACCATTCCCCGGCAGATCTGGTTCGGATGGAATGTCGTTCCGCGGTCGGTGAAGGCCTCGGGGTCGAAGATGGCCAGATCGGCCCAGTTGCCCTTCCGGATCGTGCCCCGGTCCGTGAGGCCCAGGCGTCCGGCCGGGAATGAGGTCATGCGGCGGACGGCTTCCTGGGGAGTGAGCAGGCCCTGGTCCCGGACGAAGGTGCGGTAGAAGTAGCCGGCCCAAGTGTAGGCGCCGTGAAAGGTCTCGTTTTTCAGGGGGCCGTCCGGCGCCAGCGCGATGGCGTCGGAACCGGGCATGCAGTGGGGACTGGCGAAGGGCAGGTGGAGGTCCGCTTCCTGGTAGGCGAAGCAGATGACCATGGTGGCGTGCAGGTCCTCGATCTCGGCGAGAAGGATCTCGCAGACCGTGTCGAAGATCTCCAGGTTCCAGGTCTCTGAGATCTCGGCCAGGCTCTTCTGTGAGATCTCCGGCAGCGCCCGGCTGCGGAAGACCACGATGCGGTTCCAGTCTCGCTGGGCCAGCGAGACGATGATGCTGTGGTGCCGGCTCATCTCCTTGCGGATCCAGGGGTCCTTGAGCCGTTCGGCAATGGCGCTGGTGCCTCCCTCCAGCGCCCATTGGGGGAGCATGGTGCTGAGGTTGGTGGTGCCGAAGATGCGCGTGTGCTGGTCGAAGGTGACGTCGTGGCCGCGGGCGCGGGCGTCCTCCACCTGGTCGAGGGCCTGCTGGACCGCCCAGTGGCTGTCGGGCGCCAACCGGGCCACCGTGGCGATGTGCGAGATCTGCAGTGGGATCCGGGCCGCCGCGGCCGTCCGGATCGCCTCGGCGATGGTCTCCCGGGCCTCGCCCGCCCGGTTCCGGGTGTGGGTGGCGTAGAAGCCGCCCGCCTTCCGGGCCACCCGGCACAGGGCCGCCACCTCCTCTTCGCTGGCGCCCTGCTCGCAGTTGTACTCCAGACCGGTGGAGTATCCGAACGCCCCTTCTTCCAGGGCCTGGGAGAGGAGCTTCTCCATCTGCCTCAACTCCCCAGGGTCGGCGGGGCGATCCGCCAGGCCCAGCGTCGCCAGGCGCAGGTTGCCGTTGGCGGCCAGGGTGGCGACGTTGAGGGCCGGTTCGAGGGACTCCAGGTGATCCAGGTACTGGGCCATGGTCTTCCAGGGGATGCCCAGGGAGGACTGGTAGCCGTAGATGTTGCTGGCCGCCAACTCCACGCTCTCCACCGGGGCGCAGCCGTGGCCGCAGTTTCCGATCACCTCCAGGGTCACCCCCTGGCTGACGGCGCTGACCGCCCTCGGGTCCACCACCAGGGAGTAGTCGGAGTGGCTGTGGATGTCGATGAAGCCGGGTGCGACGCAGAGGCCGGTGGCGTCGATCCGGGGAACGTCGGTGACGGATCCGAGATCTCCCACGTCGGAGATCCTGCCCCGGGAGACCGCCACGTCGGCGCGTCTCGGCGGGGCGCCGGTCCCGTCCAGCAGGGTTCCGTTGGCGATGATCAGTTCGGGTGGCATAGCCGGGTCAGATCAAGGTCAGGAGTCGGGTTGCTTTCGGGACAAGGATAGATTCCATCTCCTTGGCGGTAAAGCTCCGAGCTTCCTCACGAGAAAAGTACCCGAAACGGAATTGTTGCCTCGATCAAGAACGGTGCCTGCAATGAGATAAGGAAGGACTCCAATGAATGAGCTCAAGATGACGGAACGACTGGTCTTGGTAAAGGTGTTCCCGAAGCAGTCCCGTAAGGCGAGTCAGAAAAAAGGGTCGAATTTTCCCCAAAATGGGTGAACCTGGAGAGACTCGTGTCGTTGACATTGGGACACCATTTTTATAAAATATATGTAACCAGTTAATCCAAGAATCCCAAGATTTCGTATACCCATACAGCCTCGACTCTCAGATAGGAACGGCGAAACCTCCAAGTCCCACGGAGGAGTGCGCTTCTCCGGAGTTGTCGGCATTGCGCCCGTTTACTTGCTGCTGTGGGTCTTCTGGCTGAGCTTTGTCCTGTCCATGGCGTGGGTTGGTGCCGCGCCCGTAACGTCATCAACTCATCAGGGTGAACGTCGGGAACAGGCGGTTTTCATCCTTCGTCAGGCATTGGATGAAGGCCGTCAGTGGACCAAGGTGCGAGCCGCGGAGGCACTGCTCTGGAATGGCTACCACGCGGGAGTCAAGGAGGCGCTGGAAGGGGAATCAGCAAACCCAGGCCCCTCTTATCGCATTGGGTTGTGGAGAGCGCTGGCCAAAGCCCAAGGCAATGATCAGACGGCAGCCAAACGGTATATCGGAAAAATCCGAGATGCCTTTTCGGATGTCGAAGGAGCGGACCGAGTGCATGCTGTGGAAGCACTGGCCAAACTGGGCTACTCCGAGCGGCCACCCGAACTCCTACGGATCGCCGGGGAGGAAACAGGCTCCTTTCGCGCCTTCGCCCGGTGGGTCTTGGCCAACTCAGGGGACGCTGACGACGAATTTGCCCTGTCCGAGCTTCTCGATTTTCCGGACGGGCGCGCCAGCGCCAGTTACGCATTGCGGAACTTGAAAAAGATCCAGCCCGCTACCTTGAATCGATTGGAGCGAGTCGCGTTCGGCCAGTCCACCGAGGACCGTAGCCGAGTCTATGCCCTGGGTGCCTTTTTCGTCCATTCTTCCGGAGAGCGTAAATCGAAGGCTCGGCAGGAGTTGTTGCGATACCTGGCGACGGGGAACACGGCCCAGAAGGTCGAAGTGTGCGGCGCCCTCGGAGCTTCGGGAGATCGGCAAGACGAGGGTGTGCTGGAAACTCTGTTGAGGAGCGGAGACATCGATGTGCGCGTCGGCGCCGCCAACGCCCTTTTGCGTATCGAACGCCGGCAACATCGGGGTTTGAGTTGGCTGGATTGGACCGTGATGCTTTTTTACGGCACTGCGGTATTGGGGGTCGGATGGTTTCTATCGCGCAAGTTGAAAAGCACCGAGGAGTTTTTTGTCGGCGGACGAAAAATGAATTCCTTTGCCATTGGCATTTCCCTTTTCGCCACTCTACTCAGCACGGTTTCCTACTTGGCTCATCCTGGGGAGATGATCAAACATGGCCCCGTAGTTCTCGCCAGTGTGGCCATGATCCCGCTCATCTATGTCATCGTCGGCTACGGCCTGATTCCGTACCTGGTGCGTCTGCCCGTCACCAGCGCCTACGAGATCCTGGAAGGCCGGCTCGGAACCCGGATCCGATTGCTGGGGTCGTTCATTTTCATTGTCACCCGGCTGGTATGGATGGCGCTGATGATTTACCTCACGGGAAGAGTCATGGTCGTCGTCTTGGGGTGGCCTCTGGAAACTCTCCCTTATATCGTGATCGTGGCTGGATTCGTCACCGTGATCTACACGGCACTGGGCGGCCTGCGTGCCGTGGTGATCACCGACGTGACCCAGTTTTTCATTCTTTTCGGGGGGGCGGTTCTCACGATTGCGTTGATCAATCGTGAGCTGGGCAGCTTTTACGCTTGGTTTCCAACGTCCTGGGCTCCCAACTGGGACGTTCAGCCCTTTTTCTCCTTGGACCCGGCAGTACGCGCCACTGTCGTGGGCGCCTTTCTGAACAGCCTGATCTACTGGATCTGTACTGCCGGTTCCGACCAACTGGCGATTCAACGCTACTTGGCCACCCGAGACGCCACGGCGGCACGACGCGCCTTCTTGGTCAACTCCGTGGCCGGCATCTTCATTACCGTGGTCCTGGCGTTAGTCGGATTTGCGCTGCTTGGCTTTTTCAGCGTGAATCCGCACCTCATTCCCGACGGTCAAAGTCTGATTGAAGATGCCGACTATATATTTCCGCACTACGTTGCAAACTATCTCCCAATCGGCTTGGCCGGATTGGTGATTGTGGCAATGTTTGCTGCCGTGATGTCCAGTCTTGATTCGGGGATCAACTCTGTTTCTACGGTCATCATGGTGGATTTTCTCAACCGTTCCAAGAGGGACACGGAAAGGCATCACCTGGCGACAGCCCGCTATCTCACCGTGGGCATTGGAGTAGCCGTCGTCTTGATCAGCTCGGTCATCGATAAGGTGCCTGGTAACATCCAGGAGGTGGCAGTCAAGACCAACTACCTCTTTCTCGTCCCCCTGTTCATTCTCTTTTTTCTGGCCTTGTTCGTATCCTATGCCACCCCTTTTGGGGCTGCGTTTGGGGCCATTTACAGTTTTTTGGCAGGCGCTCTGATCGCCTTCTGGGACGTGTTGACCGGCCAGCCGGGTGTGAGCTTTCAATGGATTGCCGTCGTTTCCTTGCTGGCGGGCCTGATTTTCGGCCCGCTCTTGAGCCTGCTTCCGACGCGCGGGAAAGGGTGGAAGACAAATCTCATGTGGAGCGGTGTAGCCCTGCTGCCCTGGCTGCTGATTACTTACTTGGTGTTGGGACAGTGAAGAACCGAGATGGATGCGGGAAACAATCCGCTGTGCTCGTTCGACTGAAGCACCGTCAATTCAGGAAGCGGCCACCAGGTTGAACCCGAAAAAGGGATTCCACAACAGTTGATTCAAAAAGATTAAAGAGCCTTTGAATTTCTTGCATGGGAGGGAACAGTGGACTCCACAAGGAAGAACCGGAACCTGAGGAACCTGGAAGAGCAGCCGAGCCGGCGCGACTTCATTCAGGTTGGATCAAGCCATCTGGCTGCCCTTGGTGTCGCGGGATTGTCTGCGACCTCAACCAGAAGCTTCACCACGGTGCGGAAGGACGTTCAGATCGCAGGTTTCCACCTGCGGCTGAGTCAACCGCGGGTAGTGGCCGAAACGACCTCCGGACACTGCTGGTATCCGAGCCTGGAGAAGTTTTCGACCGGTGAGTTGATGCTCAATCATTCCTTGAACGCGGATGTCAATACCAATCTCACCAACACTCAGGCGGTTTACGTTTCCACGGACGAGGGGCTGAACTTTGATTTTGCTTACGATGTGAATGGATTTCACAACGGCTGCGGCGAGCCCAGGATCAGTCTGCGCGATGGCCGAATCATCGGTACCTCGACCTACTTGAAACCCGATCCTGCCGGACAGTTCCGCCGCTTCTCCGCACACCGATGGACATACGATCGGGGAGGGAAGCGCTATATGGTGGAGCCGTGGGGAGCTGTGGTGGAAGGACTGCCGCGTGATGTCGAACCCTGGCCCCGGGAGAGCCGCACCTGGTGGGCCCGAATTAACTGGTTCAGCGATATTCTGGAACTGGACCAATTCGTCGCTACGATCTCAGTGCGGTTCCAGGGTGACGCTCGGTGGGGAACCGTCGCAGTGGCCTCGGACGACGGAGGGCGTCACTGGCGCTACCTGTCCACAATCGCCGGACCCGACTCCGTACCCGACGCCAAGGAGGGCTTCGATGAGCCCTGCCTCGTGCAACTGGCTGACGGGGACCTGATGTGTGTGAGCCGCGTCGGTACCGGAAAAGATCAGAATTTGGCACGCGCCTACAGCGCTGACGGGGGAAAGAGTTGGTCCCGGGTCGACCGGCTGCCAGCATACAGTGTTGCCCCCCAACTGGTCCGGCTGGCCAATGGTGCCTTGACGCTCGTGACCGGCCGGCCCGGACTCTTTTTGTGGATTTCCGGCGATTCACGCGGCCAGAAATGGGAATTCATCGACCTCATGGCTCATCACAATCGAACGGTTCCAAGTTCCTTTCAGATGAATGCAAAGCAGACCTCGGCCTACATCGATGTGATTGAGGTCTCTCCGAACCGCGTTTTTCTCGTTTACGACCGGACTCCGTTCGGCTGGGAGCCGGTGCCTGCCGACTCGAGCGAGCGTAGCCGAATCTATTTGTTGGAAGCCGAGATCGAGCGCGTCTAGTACTCGATCGGATGGGTGGATTGGCTACCGAGATGCCGTCCGTCAAGAGCCTTACGTCAGTTACGGCCAGGAACAGGCCCGGTGCTGCGCAAAAGAACCTGGAGCGCCCCATTTTAGTGTGGGGGACCGGCTTTCGCACAGCAGGAAGCCGCCACCAGATTTCCACCCAGGGCGTGGTGGGAGCTGGCGAAATAATGCTGACAGGAAGAACTCACTGAGGAGGAACGATTTGGAGAATCGAAGAACTTTTTTGAAAGAAGTGGCGACGGTGGCTGCGCTGGCTACGGCCTGTAGTCGGGAGAGTGCAGGGCCTGCCGGGAGGTCAAGATCGATTCCGAGAGACCGCCTTGCGGCCCGCCGCCGAAAACGTCGGTTGGTGTGGAACAACGATGGAAGTGACATCCAGAGTACTGCCCGTGGACGGGGCACGTTCCCGGCACCGGTTCGGTCGGTGGATCAATACTTGAGTTACACCATGAAGTACCTGGAAGGAACTCAGGTGAACTCCATCTTTTACAATGGTCACACGAACGAGCCTGATTGGGAGTTTCCTACCGAGAGGATCGCCGTCCTGGCGCCCAACCCGGTCAAACACGTCGTCGACTTCGCTCGTCGTAACGGGATGGAGTTCTTCTATTCCATTCGAATGAACGATACGCATGCCGCCTACTTCCCTCCCAATCGTGGGTACTGGGTGCCGTTTCGGCTCCAGCACCCGGAGCTGCTGCTCGGTTACATCTCGCAGGAACATTGGGAAAAAAAATATCTGCCCTGGGTCATGAAATTCATCCGGTTGGAGGAACAGAGGGCACAGCAGGGAAAAACACCCTCCAATGTACTTCCGTCAGAGTCCGAGCTGAGGCGCCAAGTCGTCGCGGAGAATCCCCTCAAGGACGTGCTGGACCGAAGGGGATTGGCGTCCCGGGATCTCTGGTCGTGGCCTGCCTACAATTACGCATTGGAGGGAACCCGGGCCCATTTTCTGGACGTCGTCGAAGGCATCTGCCAGCGCTATGACGTCGATGGAATTGAACTGGACTGGATCCGCATGCCCATGTTCTTCAAGCTGGGTGAGCAGCGGCGAAACATACCCATCATGAACGATTTCGTTCACCAGGTGCGCCAGCGGCTCGATCATTACGCTCAGCAGAAAGGCCGGCCGATTCTCCTTGCCGTGCGTGTTCCGGACAGTATGGAATTGTGTCTTTCGGTAGGACTTGATCCGGAAACCTGGACGGGGCAGGGATGGGTCGACTTGCTGATGGCCGGTTCGGGGTTGATGCCGTTTTCCATTCCCATGAACGAATGGGTTGAGTTGGGACAACGGCACGAAGTCCCCGTTTACGGTTGCCTGGACCGCATTCATCCCTTGTTCCGAACCGGTCGGCCCAAATTCGATGTCCGGGACCCGGCCATCACCAATGACGACCCTTCCAACTATGACGCGGTTCGCGCCGCCGCCTACCGTTACTGGCAAGAAGGAGCCGATGGCATTTACCTCTATGACTGGCACACTCATCACGGACCCACTGATCCGGAGGATTTTGGCACAGTACCGAGGCTGGCAGAGCCCGCCGAACTGGCACATGGAAACAAGCTGTACCAGGTCGATCCCGATTTTCCGGTTCGGCCTGGGCAGGGGGCTCTGGCCGATGCCTGCTATCCTGCTCAAATTCCCCGGGCACTCACCACGGTCAGCGGGGTGGCAGATGTGGAGTTCACGCTGAATGTCTCGGATGCTCCCGATTCGATCAACCAAGCCATCCTGCTCACCCAGTGGAAGGGAGATGTGGATCAGCGGCGGGTGAGGTGGGCATTCAACGGAACTGCCGTTCCCGAAGCGTCTCCCGAACCCGGCCGGGAGAGGATGGATCTCCAAAGCGGCTTCCCGCCGGGTGTCGAAACACCAGGACGCAGGCAGGAGTCGTGGACCGGCCTGCAGGTACCCGGGAATCTGATCAGAGAAGGACCGAATTCTCTTGAGTTGAGCGTGGAACCAACTCAGGAAGGTGACTCGTCGGTGCCTGTAGAGTTGCTTCAGGTGCGGCTTTCGACCTCAAGAGCGTAAAATAGTCCCTGTTACGCTTTCGGTCGCGAGCACGCACTGAGGGCGAAAACCCTGCGCGATCATCACGCCTCCCCGTGAGAAATGCGGGCTAAGGTCCCAAGGGTACTTCGTGAATCGGGGCGGACACCGAGCCGTCACTGTGTATGGTCACGACCCGATACTGTGGGGGATGGATCTCCAGCACCATGCCCTGCGCGTAGTTGTGATGCAAACAGCGCCTGTAGGTCACCGAGCCGGTTCCGAATACCGGGATCCCGTCAATTCGATTCTCCCACGGATGGTGGGTGTGTCCGTGAAAGATGGCCAGCACCGGGGAACCGGCAATGAGTTCGTGGAGACGGTTCAGATCCGGTGGTGTCATTTCGTCAAACATCGGAATGCCTATGGGCACGGGAGGGTGATGGGTGAGAATGACAGTAGGGCAGCTCTGATTCAGTTGCTTCTTTAACCAGTTAAAGGACTGGGGGGTCAACGTGTAACGATTGGTCCTGGACGCTCCCCAGTCCAGGCTGAGAAAGCGAATTCCCTGCACCTTCCACGTGTAGTTGAAAAGTGCCCTTCCGGGATCTGGAGTAAACAGCCGGTTCCGGCACTCGAGGCGGTTGTCGACATTCCCCGGAACATAATACCAGGGTAGATTCATTCCTTCGGCACGCATCCTGAGAGGCCCCGGAGCTGGTGACTTCTCTTCAAGACCATAGATCCTCTTGCCTGTTTCATAAGCTGAAGGGTACGACCAGTGCCGAATCATATCTCCAGTATCGGCGATAAACGAGGCATCATAAGCACTATCGGCTGCGATCTGCTTCAATACCGCCTTCAAGGCCTGTCCGGGAGCGTAAAAATAAACCAGCTCATCGCAAGTGGTTCCCAGATGGGTGTCGGTGATGTGAATAAAGGTTAAGGACATGTTTTCTCCCGCTGCGGCTTCTCGACAAGACACCTGGAGCTGACGGTGCAAACTCGGCAAAGTTTCGACGTACGCTCGAAGTTACTACAAGCAAAAATCGGCGTCATCCACGGATCGGACGATGATCTGGATCGCTCCTCCGCAGATGAGTCCAATATGGATCATCTGTTAAATCAGGCCGAGTTGTTTGGCCCGGCTCCGAATGCCTTCTGCCATCCCCGGGAAAAAAGCTAGCTTTCCCTGTTTGGCGGTCTTTTTCAGGTCGTAAAAACTTGCCGTCTCGTAGAAGTTATACCCGGAATACCCGCCATGACGGAAAACCAGTTCCAATAGATCCCCCTGGACCTGCCCGTCACGGCTATTCCACATGTAGTTGCGGACGTAGAGAGGAATCCCGGCTTTCCGGCAGCGACTGAGAATCTCGTTCGCCAAAGAGTCCTTTAGCACCCGGCCCAGATCCCAGGACACCGGCATGAGCGTGGTTTCGTCGGCTAAACCAGACTCGATCCAGCGGCGCCAATGAAAGGTGGTGTTTCCCGGTCTGGTGCGGACTCGCATAGGAGCAGCGTCCGGCCGAAAGGATTCGACCTCGATGTGGAGTTGCAGCTTCTTCCCGGCCGCCGACAGTTTCTGCTTTGCTTTGGCCAGAAACTGATCGTAAAAGTCACCGCGCAGATCTGCCAGCAGTTGAGGATCATAGGGTTCGTGGTTGGGATCAGCGCCGTAGCGGCGTTCGTACTCCGCGGCCACCGGCTCGTTGAAGCCATAAAGGTCCATATAGTCCGACCAGGTACTGTGGTTGGAAATGCGGATATCCAGGCCGTCGACTCCGGCAGCAATACACTCTCCGATCCAGTCCAGCCAATAGCCCCGAACTTCAGGATAGGCTTCGCAGAGTCCGCCGGAATAGTACTCATTGCGTCCGCGGGCAAAAGCGATGACACCGTCGCGGCACAGTGGAAATTCGGGGTAGAGAGTTATGGCCCCTATACAGTCTGCCCGTCCCTGAGCCAAACACGTGGTGCAGTTCTGTAACCGGTTATCCACGTCCAGGGTGACTGGAATGGCCCCGATACCGCCGTCGAATTCCAGACCCCCGGTCCGAAAGTCTCTGACCCTCCCCCAGACGGAGCGATGGCTGGCCACGACAATTGGGAGTTCCTTTCCGTCCGGCCCGTAGGCTCTGACAATCTCAAGAGCGGTGTTTCGGAAACTTCCGCGCCGGCTGACGGAATTTGTCGTGATGGCGATGAACGGATCGCTCAATCTCAGCCCCTTCAGCGTCAGGGCTCTTACCTTTGCTCCTTTGGAGGTGACGAGCCTGCCGTTGATATCGAACACATCTCGAGGGCAGGTTTCGACGCTCTCCTTGACCGTAAACCGGATGTTCTTCTGCCTGTATTTGTAATTGTCGGTGCTGGTCCAGATTTCAAGAAGTTCTCCACCCAGAGAGTGGGCTGAATCGTCCGACTTCCGGAGCTGGATGGCATCGACGATAGTCCCATCCATGCCCCGCGGAAGGTCAATTTGCCGGGCGCGCAGCCGCAATTCCGGATGCCGGACCGTCCAGGGAAAAGAGCGATCTGAGACTCCTCCAATCCTGGGGAGGCCGGTGATTTCACGGCGGCGCGGACTACCCAATGGCTCGGAAGTGGTGTTTCCGGCCTCGTAGGGCTTGATAATGGCGTAGAATTCCAGTCCCAGTTGCCGGGCAATTCGAGCGCCGACGTTGATGGGGGGCTCACCAAAGTTGAGCAGGGTCTGCTTGGTCGGGTGGATGCCGGAAACGTTCACTCCTGTAGCTCCGCTTTGAGCTGGACGCCGGATGGCTGTCGCCCAGTATCCCCTGGTCATGTCCCCGTAGTACTCCCAGTAAACGCGCCGCACCCCCATCCACTTCATGCGTTCCAAGAGGTGCTCCAGAAGATCCGTGGTGAAAACGACCTCCGAGCAGTCGTCTGGAAATGCGACGGTCGCGCTCAACAGAAAGGGCTTACCCGGGGAAGAAGGACCGGTCTGTGCGTAGCGGAGAGGGGACCCAAGTACGGGCACTGTCCGGCTTGCCGCCGAAGCCAGCCCGGCTCCTTGCAGAAAAGAACGTCGGGTCAGGGGATTTTTCATCAGCTTAAATTTCCTTTCTGTTTAGGGTGCCAAACAGGCCTCGACATCAATCATGGTGACGGACTGTCGTGGGCCGCTACCACGTACGGGTCGAGATCGCGGCCGATGTCAGTGATTGCACGGAGCAGCCCTAACCTCGGTGCAGACAGGCCTGAACGAATCATTTTCAGCGGAAGACAGTCTCTGATGCTCGAAGGCGGGAACAGAACCGAATTCCGCGGGAAAGAGTCGTACGAGAGCTGTGACGACCACAGGAACCCGCAGGCTCATGTACGTCCTCGTCCCGTGAATGGCTTCGGACGATTGTGGAAGTCGGATCACCCGGTTTCCGGACAGACACTATCGTCAGCTTTTTCGTTGTCTGGTTCCTGGAGAAATCATACAATATTTTGGCGAGCGTTTACATGAGACCCAGGCTGAGTCCCCGTATCTTGTGTAGTTGTACACTTCCCTGGACCGACCGTTTCGAATTGGATGAACCCCTGTTTCGAGATGTCGTCCGCGGCCAGCTAGCCAAAGGCCACACGAGCATTTATTTGTACGGCACGGCGGGGGAAGGCTACGCGCTGACCTTGAAACAGTTTGAAAGCAACGCCCGTGTTTTTGCCGAAGAAACCGAAGGTAAGACCAGCCTTAGACAACTGGGCATCATCGCCCTTTCCATTCCACAGATCCAGGAACGGATTGAGTTGGGTCGGGCACTCGGTTTCGCCAGCTTTCAGCTGTCGTTTCCTTCATGGGGAGAACTGAATGATCTCGAAAGGGACCTGTTTTTCGAAACAACCTGCGGGGGAAATCCCGACTGTTCCTTTCTTTTCTATAACGTTCCCAGGGGACTGCGCTGGTTGAGCCCCGGGGAACTATCCGTACTGGCGGAACGTCATCCGAATCTAGTCGCGGTCAAATGGGCCGGACGAGTTGGGATGTCCACAATCCGGTCTGCTGTTGAGCAGGCTCCCCAGCTCTGCCATTTCGTCGGCGACATCGGGTATGCCGAAGCGAGCCTGCAGGGCCTAACATGTGGTCAGCTGATATCCATGGCCGCTTCGAATCGCCTGCTGGCCAATGAACTTTTCGAGTTAGGGCAAGCAGGCAGCGACCATGGACGCTTAAGGCAGCTCCTCAAGGACCTGAATCATCATTCGAGTATCTTGCGAGACCTGCCGATGAATGGCAGCCACATGGACGGCGCCTACGATAAGCTGATCTTCAGGCTCCATCATCCCGGTTTTCCACTCCGGCTGCTGCCACCTTATCTGGGGGCTAGTGAGGAAGCATTTGCGATCTATCGGAACCGAATGCATGACGAGTTGCCGCACTGGTTGGAACCGGTTCCCGAATGATGAATGCAGGACGGTTTTCTACATACATTCAGCGATCTGATGAGAAATGCGGGCTAAGGCTCGGAGAACAACGACTCCCCCGGTGCCAAGTGCTCGCCGCAGACTTTCACATTGAGCTCCACTCCGAGACCGGGGGCATCGGTGAGGGGAAGAAATCCATCTTTGAAGAGGGAAACGCCTTCGCGGCTCACATATCGGCCAACCCATTGTGCCTCCCAAAAATGGTATTCGAGGCCCAGAAAATTGCGGGTGGCCGCGGCCAAGTGCGCGGCGGCTATGGTTGCCAGGCAACCGCCGTTTCCGTGCATGGCCATGGGGAGATAGTGCAAATCGGCGTAGTCGGCAATCCGCCTGCCTTCCTGCAGCCCCCCACAGAAAAGGACATCGGGATGGATGATGTCACAAGCTTTGGCATCGATGAAGAGCCGAAACTGCTCGGCGATGAACATTTCTCCGATGCAGATGGCAATCGGACTCTTTTCCCGGACCGTGGCACAGGCCTGGGGATTGCTTATGGGCGTAGGATCCTCAAGCCACATCAATTTGAGAAATGCCAGTTCCTGTGCTAGCCGCACCGCATCGACGACGTTGTATTGCATATGACAATCGACACATAATTCGATGTCCTGCCCGACCGCTTGGCGAACGGACTTCAGTCTTCGGACCATCCCGTTCATTTGTCGAAGGGGGATGGAGCGGTTCCAGAAGTCTTCGACGAGGTCAGACGCCGTATAGTCGATGTCGAACTTCAACTGGGTGAAACCATCCCTGACCGAGTCCTCGGCCATCTTCTTCCAAACATCCAGATCGTCGACCGCTTCCGGAGCGCTCCGATCAAGGTAGATGCGAATCCGATCACGGTACTTTCCGCCCAGCAGGTTGTAGACCGGGGTGTTCAGGATCTTGCCGGCGAGGTCGAGTAAAGCCATCTCCACCCCGCTCAGGGCCCAGATCACGGGCCCGGTCGGCGTCGCCGTCGGAGAGCAGATCAGGGACGGGCGATAAGTCTTCTCGAAACGGATGGGGTCATAGACCCGAAATCTGGGATGGGGAGGCACGGTCCCATAAAGCATTTCGGCGAAAAAGGGGCGCACAGCCATTGGATCCCGGCCGATCAGCCAAGCCCTCAAATATTCGATGCCTTCTCTTACTCCCATCATGTTCTCGGCCTCTCCCAGGCCGTAACTGCCCTCGTCGGTATCGATTCTGACCAGGAGTTTGGAGAAGGTGCCCGGCTTCCCGCCACCCCCATGGGGTCGCGGGCCTAGCAAGCGCATACAACGAACATCGGTGATTCTCATCGCCTCTACTCCTATATCCTGGACGGATGCACATATTCCGAGCGTACCGTTAAAGAGCAGCGGAGCGGAGGAATGAGAAGGGTAACCTGCTCAGTCCATCGATGCTCGTTCGGAGAAAAGATCAGGGCGCGCCGGGGTCATGTCTTCCTGGTCGAAGGCCAGGAAGGATGAACGTCGCTCTTCCTCATCAAACCCGACACGCTGGTAAGGCACTTGGGACGACAGGCCGTCGCTGATCCACATCTCGCGAGTCGTCAGGTCGAGCACAATTGAGCACAGCGTCTGCAGAAAGGTTGGGGTCTGGGCTCGCTCCGGATCGGGGGCTCGACAAATCGAATTGTATCCGTTCGCCGAGTCTGCCAGCCACCTTCCCACAAGGGGGACGGTGACAGGACGCGCGGCATCGATCAGCTCCTCCCAACGGCGGCCCCGAACCAAGCTATCTCCAAACAGACAGGGCTCCTCCGTCAAGCGGGAGTGATTCGTGTGCCAGTCGATTTCGTCCTCGGAAAACTCTCGTTCGACAATCCCCGAGGGGAGAGCCTCCAGATTGAATCCGCGACCTCGACTGTCGGCGACAAAAAAGCTGATGGTGGCCTCCGGAGGATACCGATGAACTGTCTGCCGGGCCTGGTCCGGATCCCGGCAAGCCAGCATCTTTCGCATCACAACCACGAACAGGTTGTCCCCAACGCTCCTCTGGCTGGCGCAGGACAGGCCGGTTTCGGCCACTCCAAGTCCGTGTTCGTTCAGGCCGTATTTCCCAGGTTGTCCGCATTCGGTCACCATGATGTGATCCGGGAGATCGTCGCAGCGGGCGATGATCACGGCTCGAAACGCCATCACCTCCGGCCTCCACTCCCAATTCTGACCGAGCAGCGTGTGCCCGTGAGCCATGCACTGAGGGCCGACGAAAACGTTCGAGCATTCACCAAGTCGAATCGATTCATAAGTGATCTCGTAGCGGCCGGAGAGTGCAAAAATGTCTTCCAGAGTCTGGCCCGACCCTTCAGCAATTCCTTCATACTCGGCCAGCAACTCGGGACTGGTCCGGGCAGTCGGCTCGATGAAGCGCACGGACCTCCTTCGAATTTCGGCTGAATCGATGCCCAGATGTCTCTTGAACAGCTCCCGGTAAAAGTCGATCGCGGTCTGAATGGGCTCACGCAATAGGCGGCCGTGTTGGAGGCCGCGTTGTCTACTATTTCCTGAGAGTCTAACGAAGTATAGAGGTCCAGCCACTGAGGAGAGAGTCTAGAAAGACCCGTCGAGTATGTCAAAGGGGCCTCCTGCTGCCGTCGTCAGCACGTGATCTGTCAGGTCCCGAACGGGGAGGGCAGGATGAGTATTCCCCTCCAACTCCGGAAGCCGGGATGGAGCTAATCTGCTCCGCGCACCGTGGAGGCGGAGATGTTGAAGTTGAGGCTGCGAGGGGTCAGGGCCTTGGACAAGGAGAACCGGGTAGCGGGCACGGACCACGCGGTGGTGAACAGGCTGGTATCATGTCGCGGCCAAATGAAGATTCCGGTTTTGTATAGAATTTTTTGGCTTTGAATTCAAAAGGTGAACAGATGGGCTACACGACGATCAGCGAGATTGCTTTCAACGAGATTCGTCAGGCGATTCTCTCCGGAAAGTTCAGGCCGGGAGAACGTATAAACCAAAAACAGCTAACCGAAGAATTGGGGATCAGTATCATCCCTTTGCGTGAAGCGTTTAAGCAATTGCAGGCGGAAGGTTTCATCAGTATCATTCCGCATCGTGGTGCTTATGTAAACGAATTGTCTCTTCAGGAAATCGAGGATGTATATCTAATTCGCATCGAGTTGGAGGGGCTGGCCGCACAACTGGCATCGAAACGACTGACTCAAAGAGATGTCAAGACGATGGAGACCTTGTTTGCCCGGATGGAGTCTGCAACCGAACGGAATGATTTTCGCTCGCTCTTTGACCTCAACCGTAAGTTTCACTTTACGGTCTACCAAGCCTGTCGGCGACCGCTATTATTGGAACTACTTAATGATCTGTGGGACCGTAGCACCCGCTATCGCACGATACAGACTCACGACGCCCAACGAGTTAAAGAAGAACTAGGGGAGCACAGGGACATTATGGAGGC
The DNA here is from genome assembly GCA_965116695.1 of Acidobacteriota bacterium. Lineage (GTDB taxonomy): Bacteria > Acidobacteriota > UBA6911 > RPQK01 > JAJDTT01 > JAJDTT01. Next base: position 1,783,877 of record OZ220706.1, on the reverse strand, counting down.
CTGCTACGAGGAGAGCCGGAATGACCTTCCAAAGGCCATCCGGTCTAACGTTCAAAGATCCTTGGAGAGAAGCCTGAATAATATGGATCTATCGGATTCCTGAGCCCTTTGCCGGAGATCGTGAAACCCGGCCGTGTGCGCTAGCGACGGACAACCGAATGCGAGAAGCCGCAAAAGGATTGAATTCGGAGCTGGGATTCGCCACGGAATTGACTCACGAGAGAGACTCCGATTCTAGTAACCCCGTTGGGAATCAATCAGGTTTAGCAACGGCGTTGCGGACAGGTCCCTGGTCAAGTTCTCGATCAGGACTTCACCGGCCAAGTGCCGCTGCTCCCGAGTGAACGAGCCGATATGGGGCAGGATAATCGTGTTGGGTAGTCCCCAGAAGGGGCTACCGGCAGGAAGGGGCTCTTCAGGAAAGACATCGAGTGCCGCTCCGGCAATACGGCGCGTTCTCAACACGTCCAACAAGGCTTCTTCCGCGACCACTTCACCCCGACCGACGTTGATCAGATAGGCATTGCAGGGCAGCTTGGCCAGTTCCGATCGTCCGATAACACCCCTGGTATCCGGGGTCAACGGAAGGCAGATTACGAGGATGTCGCTGACAGACAACATCTCCCCAATATTGTCGAGGCCATACCATTCCTCGGGAAAGTTCCCTTCGGGATCCCCTGTATTGGGCAAATAGAATCCTTCGTCCTTTTTCCGTTCAGGCCGCCGCTTGCAGGCCAGTACTCTCATCCCCATGCCCGTGACGATTCGAGCCAGATGACGCCCGATGCTTCCATACCCGACAATGGACAATGTCTTGCCGTAACAATTCTCGCCCTTGAGCGGGGTGAAATCATCGGGCCAGAGATTCTGAAGCTGTAGTGAATGAGCACTCCGGAAACGGCGACTCAGCGACACCATCGCTCCCACCGCCAGCTCTGCCACGGCGACGCTGTAGGCACCCCGAACATTGGCTATCCGAACGCCCGTTGGTGCCACAGCGCCGGTCAGGATGTGGTCGACGGCCACCGTATCGAGTTGAATCCAGCGGAGCCGAGGCGCTTGGCGAGGCTCAAAGGGGATGCGTGTCGTATAAATGACCTCAGCTACCCTCAGACTCTCCTCCGAAAGCCCATCCAACAGCTGCACTCCCAGGTTTCGAATGCGCTTCCGCTGGTCTTCCTCCAAGGGTGCGTTGACGAGCAAGGTGAGAGAGGGTCTCTTCATGGAATTCTACAATTGAGCGATCGATCTTGACCCAAATCGTGGCCTGCCCGATTCCATCGGAAGCAAAGCCTATCGGCTTTTTGGTTACCTCAAGATATCATGCAGAGTACTCATTACGTCCTGATGGCACACTTGGTCGTCAGGCGAAAGTTTATATGTTATAAAAACACCGCGGTCACTGAGGTTTTCTCAGGCCGAGGTCTTCATTTTTCAATTCTGCGCAGCGAGGAGGCGAAGAAATGGCTGTCCAATTGACCCGCCGGGAAATTCTGTCCACCTCAGCAACCGCTTTGGCAACCACGAGTCTCGTCAGACCAGGCAAAACGAAGTCAGCCGCGGCTTCCATTCCACCGGTCGAGGCTCTGATTACGGGTGATGGGCCTCGAATGGATTTCGAGAAGTATAGAAAGATCCTCGTCTCCCCCGACGTCAATCCTCCGGAGACCTTCCGCGGGTTTGGCGGTTACTGTGGGTGGCCGACGGTGTGCCGGCTGCAGAACGGCGACCTGTTCGTGACCTTCTCAGCCGGTTATTGGCACGCTTCCTGGCCCACCCCCTGGGACATTCCTCCTGAGGCGATGAAGCGCTGGAAACGGCCGGACCAGTCCTGGCTCTTGGACTGGGATGCACCCGACGGCGGAAGAATGATGTGGATCCGCAGCCGGGACGACGGGAAAACCTGGAGCCGGCCCCGTTCCTTTCCCGTAGTGCGCGGCGCGTATGTGATGAATCACGTGGTGCAGTTGAGGAACGGAACGATGTTTGGAGGCGCCCGGATGGAATCCCATTGGGGATACTGGAGACGGATGCCCGCGACACCCGTTGAATATGCCCGGATTGCGGCCAACAGGCAGTCGGAAACGCTTATTTTTCGAAGCGATGATAACGGCGACACGTGGACGGAGGTGACCCGCTTCGTGGGACCGTTGTTCATGGACGCTCCCCACAGTATGTTCGAGGCCAAGGACGGAGCCCTGATGATATTGGCCGCCGGTTCACCCATTCCCGGGGGCAGGGGCTGGCCGAGCGAATTCCCTCGCTGGCTCATGCTCCTCTTGCGCTCTGAGGACGAGGGCCGCACGTGGTCGACCGTGTCGGTGATTGGCAGCAATGACTTCGATGCGAACGAGGGTACGGCCGCCTACTTGCCGGACGGCAGCCTGGGCTTCCCTTGCAGACCGACGTCGGCCTGGTATCAGTCGTACGACGACGGGCGGACCTGGTCCCCGCCACGTCTGCTTCTGACCGACTCGATCATCGAAGACCCCAACTTCGGAAGCGAGTATCGCGGGCCCAAGCTGTACAGAAAAGGGGCCGTGGTGGTGACGCCGGACGGAGCCTCCGTGGTCGTATTCGGAGGCCGCCACAAACTCGGCGGCGGTACCCATCTGGTGGCGAACAACGGAGAGGTGATCTACAGCCGTGACAGTGGGAAGACCTGGGTCAAACCGGCGCCGGGACGCGGCTACACGTGTGATCCCAAGTCCTACTATCCCAGCGCCTGCGTTCTGGAAGACGGCTCTATCTTCATGGTGGGTCAGCGCGAAGGCTTCAAGAACAGATTCGGTCCCCATGGAGCCGAAGTGACCTCTGTCCGGTTTCGCATCAAGACGCCGGAGGAGGGAGAAGGCGTTGAGCTCTTGCCGATAGGAGGTCGGGCTTGACCGGGGACGGAAACGACGCCAATTCATCAAAGAACGTGGATTATGGTTCCAGGTAACCCATTTGCCGGCTCGGGCCAGTGGTACAGGGGTAATGTTCACAGCCACACAACGAATTCCGATGGTCAGCTCAGCGTTGACGAATTGGCCGCTTGCTATGACCGCAATGGCTACGATTTTCTGTTCGTTACTGACCACAACGTGGTGACGGATGTGAGCAAGAGCCGCTCATCCGGGATTCTGGTCATGCCCGGCGCCGAGATTCGCGTGGACTGGGAGGAAACCTTCCCGGCAGAGGTGCTGGCCCTTGGGATAGAACGGGTCAAGAATCACAAGGTCGCCCCGCAGCGGGTTATCGATGATGTTTTGGCGCAGGGTGGACTTCCGTTTCTCTCGCATCCGTCCCTCAGTGGCGCCAATGCAAGCGCAATATCACAACTCGACGGACTGATTGGAATCGAGATCTTCAACGCACCCAACTACTGGACCGGGCGCCGCGGTCGCTCGACCGCGCAATGGGATGAACTGCTTGCCAACGGTCACATGCTGTGGGGCGTGGCCAGTGACGATCGGCACAGTGGCCGGAAGCCGGAATTGACTTTCGCGCCCCTCGGAAAGCAGCCATTTCGCGACCAGTACGAAGCTTGGGTGATGGTCCGGGCCGAGTCGCGCACGGCACCGGCTATTCTCGACGCCATGCGCCGGGGGCAGTTCTATTCGACGACGGGTCCACAGATCAAGGATATTGCCGTTGTAGACAGGGAGATCCGGGTGGTGACTTCACCCGTACGGTGGATTTGGTTCGCGTCTGTTCCCTATCTCGGCGTGCGCCTAGTAGCCGCGACGGGCGAAAAACTGACGCAGGCCCGAGCGCCATTGTTTGGGCTGGCCAGTCCTGACGGCGTTTTGTCCATGAACAGGAGATTCATCCAGCGCGGCTATTTGAAGAAGGGAAAGACAGTCGGCCACTATGTGCGCATCGAGTTATGGGACGGGAATGATGGCTATGCCTGGTCGAATCCGATTGACTTGAGCCGGCTGGATGAAGGATCGCGTTGATGCCGTGCCAGTAATCACTACCAGCCCACGGCGTATCCCGGACGTCTCGGGTCGGCTCCGCCTTGTAGAACGCCCCTGGCCTGATCGACCATGATCGTGCAGACCCCGCCGGCCCGCCAGCTCCAGCCCGGCCACCAACTGACCCGGTGACCCAGCTCCTCCAGCTCTACGCCCATCTCCCGACGTACTCGCGATTCGATTTTCAGCAGCCCTGGATAACAGGAATGTGGTGCGAAAGAGCTGGGAAAACTGTAGGAAGCAAAACGAGGCGCTTCGACCGCCTGTTGGGGGTTCATTCCGAAGACGAGAATATTGAGGAGGACCTGAAGCATGGCCTGTGGCTGCACATCCCCGCCCGGAGTACCAATTGGCATGAAAAGGCCCCCGTTCCGCAACGCCAGGGCGGGATTGGGCGTCAGGCGCGGTCTTTTCCCGGGAGCGAGACAAGCCGGGTGACTCGGATCCACACGCGACTGCGAGCCACGCGAAGAGACCGCCAGTCCGGTTCCCGGAATGATCGGTGTGTCGTAGGACACATCGCTTGGAGTGGCCGAAAAGGCGTTTCCATCCCGATCAACGACGCAGACGTAGCTCGTGTCCCAGCCAGGCCGCTTTGGATTTCCAGCTTCGCCGGGAGGTTTCCCCAGTCCCCGCGACGAATCGGGTGGCGACTTACCGGCCGCGCCCAACCGGCTGGGCGGGGGCATCTCTACCCACGCTTGGTCTGAGCGGATGAGCCCCTTCCGTTGGTTGGCGTTCCGCTCTGAAAGGAGTTCGGCCATAGGCACTTCGACATGGAGGGGGTCACCGTAGAATTGTTCGCGGTCAGCGAACGCCAATTTGAGGGCCTCGGTCAGAATGTGCACATACGACGCTGAATTGTGCCCCAAGGACTTCAGGTCACAGGCTTCCAGCAGCCTGAGGGTCTGGAGCAGAGTCGGACCCTGACACCATGGTCCACAAGCATGGATTTCAGTGTCCCGGAAGGTGATTTGCTCGGACGGCTCGATTCTCACGCGAAAGTTGGACAGGTCCTGAGCGGTGAGGAGTCCACCATTCTCACGGTGATATTGGACAATCCTTACTGCAATGTCGCCTCTGTAGAATGCATTTCGCGCCGCTTGCAAACCAGCTTGGCGTCCCCGGCGGGATGCGCTTCGTTCCTCCTCAACCATATACTGGAGAACGGCTCCTAAATCGTTTTGGATAAAAATCTCTCCGGGTGCGGGGGGACGACCGTCAGGGAGAAAGACCTTGGCGCTGCTCTCCCAACGACGGTAGTCCGCCTCCGCCTCGCTGATCCGGTTGCTCATGAACGAGTGCATGGGGAAACCATGGGAAGCAAACCGGAGGGCTGACCGGGCCACCTGCCCAAAACTCATGCGCCCGAACTTCTCCAGCGCCGTAATCCAAGCATCCGGGGCGCTTGGCACGACCGTTCGCAACAGTCCCTCCGGGATTCTTCCTCCGTGCTCCCTCCGGAACAGGTCCACGCTGGCGGCTTGGGGCCAAACGCCGAGACCGCTGATGGTCACGACCTCCTGCTGGTCAGCCAGGAACAGAATAATGGGAGCGACGCCGGCGACGCTTACCAGGTCACTCTGCACGACACCGAGAGCGAGACCAGTTGCCACACCTGCGTCAACCGCATTGCCTCCCTCCTCCAGGATCTGCATTCCGGCCTGTGCCGCCAGATAGTGTCCGGCTACGACCATGTGTTCGGTCCCCATGACGACCGGCCGGAGGGAACGAAGCTCGTCTCTTGCTACCGTCTTTTCAATCAGACCGTCGATCGTCACGGATCCTCCCCAAGGAAGGTTTGCCACCTCGGCTGCGTGGAAATCGGTCACATATTGTTCCGAAACCTCACCGATCACTCAGAGCGGGTTGCCTTCCGGCGCTATTGTGTCATGGTATATAGAGCTTGGGCGTACCCGAAGAATGAATCGGGCTGGATCCATTCGTTTCAAATCGTCACAACGAGGAGGCTAAGTGATGGGTATTCAATTGACCCGCCGGCAGTATCTGTCCGCGTCAGCGACCGCCTTGGCGACCAGCAGTCTTGTCAGAGCCGGCAAGAAGAAGTTGGCCGCGGGTTCCATTCTACCGGTTGAGGCTCTGATTACGGGTGATGGACCCCGGGTGGATTTCGAGAAGTATCGACAGATCATCGTCTCCCCCGACGTCAATCCGCCGGAGCCTTTCCGCGGGTTTGGCGGTTACTGCGGCTGGCCGACGGTGTGCCGGTTGCAGAATGGCGACCTGTTCATGACCTTCTCCGCCGGCTATTGGCACGCTTCCTGGCCCACCCCTTGGGACATGCCTCCGGAGGCCTGGGAACGCATTAAAAGGCCGGATCGGGAATGGCTCCTGGACTGGGATGCACCCGAGGGTGGAAGGATGATGTGGATACGCAGCCGGGACCAGGGGAAGACCTGGAGCCGTCCCCGTTCGTTTCCGGTGGTGCCTGGCGCCTACTACGTCGGGGACGTTGTTCAACTGAGTGACGGAACGATGATTGCGGGAGCCCGGCTGAAACCCCATTGGGGCTACTGGAACCAGATGCCCACGACGCCCCTTGAATTCGCCCGGATCATGGCCAACCGGCAGTCCAAGACCCTGATCTTTCGAAGCGACGACGACGGCCACACCTGGAAGGAGGTGACGCGGTTCGTGGGGCCCTTCGATATGGACGCCCCGTACAGCATGTTCGAAAGCAAGGATGGCGCGTTGCTGCTATTCGCCGCCGGCAGTTGCATTCCCGGGGGCAATGGCTGGCCCACCGAAGATCCTCGCTGGTTCATGGTCCTCATGCGCTCTGAGGACAAGGGCCGCACCTGGTCCACCGTATCGGTAATTGGGAGCAATGATTGGGATGCGGACGAGGGCACCGCCGCCTACTTGCCGGACGGGAGTCTGGCCTTCCCCTGCCGGCCGACGTCGGCTTGGTTTCAGTCCTACGACAACGGAAGGACTTGGTCGCCGCCGCGCCTGCTCCTGACCGACCCCATCATCGAAGGCCCCGACTTCGGAAGCGAGTATCGCGGACCCAAGTTGTACCGGAGGGGTGAATTGGTGGTAACGCCCGACGGCGTATCGGTCGTAGTCTTTGGGGGCCGGGCCAAACTCAGCAGCGACGATCCTCAGGTGCCGAACAACGGAGAAGTGATCTACAGCCGCGACAATGGGAAGACCTGGGTGAAACCGGCGCCGGGACGCGGCTTCAAGTGTGATCCCAAGTCTTACTACCCCAGCGCCTGTGTTCTGGAGGACGGCTCCATCTTCATGGTCGGCCAGCGAGAGGGCTTCAAAAACCGATTTGGCCCCCATGGATCGGAAGTGACTTCGGTCCGGTTTCGCATCAAAAAACCCGAGGAGGGAGAAGGCGTCGAACTCCTGCCTATCGGCGGACCCACTTGACACGGGGCGGGGGAGAGCCGGACGCTCCCATGGTTGGGAAAAGACCAGCGAGGGCGCGCCCAGCTCGGTCGGTCCCCAGGAGTCTGCTTCGCAATAATCGTTGTTTACTCAAAAAACGTCTTCTCCGAACACTCAGCGGTTTGGTGAGAATTTCGGACTAGGTTGGCATCTCGACGATTACTTCTCTGACCTTAATCGCCTTTCGCTGCCGGCCCTGCTCATCCCTGTACTGAAAGTCGGAATACGCAACGATGAACCGGTCGGGTCCGGTGACGACCACATCCATATTGCTACAACTGATGACTCTGTTTTGGGCGGAGCCGTGTCCGGCGTGGCTCAGGGCCATGCGTTCTTCACTGGACTCGGCCATCAACTGGGCCTCCACGGGGCCCACCAGCGGAAAGGCATTGGTCCAGGTCTTTCCGCTGTCCGCCGAAGCGCGAACATGCACGCCTGGCCTCCCATACACGACCGCAACGGTGCCGTTGTCCAAGGTGCGCAGGTGGGGCGTGACGCTGAAGGGCGCAATCGCCTCCGGCCTGCTCCAGGTGTAGCCGTTATCCGAGGAGCGCGCCGCGGCCAGCGAATGCGTCACCTTCGTCAAGGGGCGAGTTCCCAGCGTGTTGCCCGCCATTCGGGTACGCATGACGCACAGTAGATCCCCGTCGGGCATCCTCTGCATTGATTGTTCGCCGCAGCCATACCCCCAGTCGGCCAGCTCCGGCTGATCGGCGATCGTGCCACGGATTTCCCAAGTCCGCCCGCCGTCACTGGAAGCGACACACTGGACTCGAAAGAACATTCTCTGAAGGCTCGGGTCCTGGCTGGCGAGCGGCCAGAGGAGCGTGCCGTCGGGCAGCACGACCAGCCGGTCCGGCCACAGGACGGAGGCTGCATCCCGCGGCGTCGTTGAGATCATAGGCGCTATTTCATGCCAATCTCCTTTGGCGTCCGGAGCACCGATCGGTGCCCGCAGCAGCAAGTCGGAGGAGTCAAAACGAGCGTAATCGTGCTGCCAGGGAGTACTCGGTCCCTTACGGCGCTTTACGGGGATCCGGGTCAACCTCTCAGGCAGGTCGGCGTAACGAAAATGAGCCGCAATTAGACCAGGTTTTTGGGTTGTGAAAGCGAGTTTGAGACCAAGCTCGTCAAGGCTGTGGAACTCGCGCGGGCGAGGACCGTAGGTCGAATAATGATAGACATACTTTTCGGTGCCGAAGGCGACCTGCTCGCCACTCGGCAGGGCAATGATATCCGGCGAGAAGTCCACCCGATCTTCCCGTATCGGCTGCCAGGATTCTCCATCATCGCGGGAAACGAAGAATCGGGTGGGCAGGCGTTCCCCGACGTCGTTGGCGTCCTCACCCACGTTTACGGCCAGGTACAGCTCTCCGCCCGGGGCCGGCCACATGTCCGGAAAAGCGTAGTAACCCCAACGCAGATCGCCTGGGGGACCCAGCATGACTATTGCCGGCGGACCCACCTCGACGCGTGGGGCCCGGGCGGCCGGCTCCTTCTCCGTGGTTTCTACACCGGTCCGGCAGTCGCTAAGAACCGAGAGACAAAGCAAGCTGGCGGCGATTGTTCTTTTCATGGCTCAACTCCCAACGAAAATGCTCGGGCAGGCGGGTTAAAGCACGTTTTTCCTTCATGGGTCCGGGAGCGGAGGATTGGAAGGAAATGTGGCGATGCTGAATTCGTCCAAATCTATCCTGCCCGTCGGCTGATCTAAGGGATCCACTTCGACCAGAATGAATCCGAAAACGTAAAGTTTGCCGTTGCCCAGAACGTATGGAAGTGATCCGTCTCCAAAGCTGAGACTTTGTCGAATCTGAATCTTCTTACGCAGACCCCCGTTTATTAAACCCAAATAGGTCCACTTGCGTTCGTCGGGTTCCAATTGGAACTCCACATCGTGCCATTTCCCATCCGTCAAGTGGGCTTCCAGTGGAACCGAGGTCAGTGCCCACCACCGGTGTCCCTCCCGCCGAAGAGAACTGACGTTGGATCCGGGCCGTTTGTCTGCCGGAGAGGTGTTGCGAATCGGAGGAGCACTTCCCCCCAGCCAAAAATACAGCTTGGTTCCCTTCAGCTCCACGTTTCGCCCGCGAAGGGACACCCTGACGACGGCGTTGCGAAGGTCCTGACCCACCACCGGACTCGGCTCTCCAGGCCTTCCCTGCTTCTCAGGCTCCGTGTATCGGTTGGCGAGCAAGTGCAGCCAGCCGAAGTGCCCGTGATTGTCATCGAAGTACCAGGGCGACTCGGAATAGGCGAACCCACCCGAACGGCCACCTCTCTCACGCCACTTCAGGAAAACGGGCTCTCCGTAGAAGCCAAGGATATTGCGGTGCCAAGTGACGCCGCGGGTATGGGTCTTGTCTTTGCCCACGTGCCAGGCTTCCGGTCCCCGGTCAAAACCGTGCGCCGCCACGACGTCACCCAGCGCCGGCTTTGTACCTGCCGCCGGTTCGGCCACGGAATGGAACAGTGATGCGAAGAAAACCACGAGTCCTAGTTTCTTGGTCATATTTTGTATCCGTAGCCACCTGTCCGGCCGGAGCGTGAAGTTGTGTTCCTCACTCCTCATTCCTGAGAACGATGCTGAATTGATCGATGTCGATCTTTCCGGAAGGAGGATCCAGGGGATCGACATCTACGAGAATAAAGCCCCAGTTGTAGAGTTTGCCGTCGCCCAGCACTTCCTCCAATGTCCCCTGCCCAAAGGAAAGACTTTGAATTACGCGGATCCTCTTTCGCAGCCCACCGTTGATCAACCCCATGTAGCTCCATTTGCTTTCATGGGGATCCAACGTGAAGCTGACGTCGTGCCAATTTCCGTCCGTCAAATAACCCTCCAGAGGAACAGAGGTCAAAGCCCAGCATCGGTAGACCCAGGGGCCTGTCGCGGGAGGAGCCTGATTCCAATAGTAGAACCTGGTTCCCTTCAACTGCATGTCTCTCCCCCGTAGCGAGAGTCGAACCGTGGCATTCCGTACGTCCTTGCCGGTCGTCGGCGCCATTTCGTCCACCGGGTATGTGGACCAGCCCGTGCGCTTGCCGAAGACCAGGTAGAGCCACCCGAATTCTCCGTGGTTATCGTCGAAGTACCAAGGTGATTCGGCAGTGGCGTATCCTCCGGAGCGTCCGCCGCTTGGGCTCCACTTCAGAAGCACAGGCTCGCCGTAATAGCCAAGAATATTGCGGTGCCAAGTCTCTCCCTGGGTATGGGTCTTGTTTTTCCCGGTAGTCCATCCTCCCGCTCCCCGATCGAAGCTTTCACGGAAAATGACCTCGGCTGGCAGACTGAGCGTGATCAGCAGAAAAACACCCAACCAAACGGGGTATTTGCCCACTCGCCTCATCTTTCCCTCCTAGACGTAAGGCGGTCGTAAAGTCAATGTCACCAGTCTCGTCGCCGAGTCCGGCAGGTAGAAATTGCGGTTCACGGAGGTAGCTCGATCAAGGTTTCGGCCAGCGCAAAGACGCAGGAACTGCGAGCTCCTGGCAGGTAAGGCTCCCAGATGTCTCTCAAGAACGGACTTCCCGGAATCGGCTGACCGTCGACTTCGACCGAGGCCCGCTCGGTAAAGAATAAAGCTGTGAAATGTTCGGTGCCGGGCCGAAAGGTGCCTTGGGCGATAACCGGTGGCTCCATGACCCACCATCGGGCCACGATTCGGTGCTCGCCGGTTTCGATGACCCAGGCCGGGTCCTTTCGGATGTCACCTTCACGAAAGAAACGAGCTTGCACAATGGGAGCCTTCGGGTCCTGGAACGTGCTTCGAGTCAGGAAATTGTCTTGGGTAAACCTCCCCACCTCCGGGACATCGACACATATCAGGCTCAGTCGGCGGTCCGCCCGAATGATGATCTGGGCAGCATTACCTTCACCGGCCGGACTGTAGCGTGTGTGATAGAGGCTCACCCAGGCGCTGGGAATCTCGCCGTCCGGAGTCTGGAGGCCGTTGATCCAGTGCTCGCCCGACCACAACAGCCGGCCTGAATTGATTTGAACGGGTTTGGACTGTTCCGATTCAGTCATGAGAATCTGAGTCCCCGGTTCGTGGTAAGCTTCACCCAGGGAGTATAAATTATAAATGTTTGAGAACAAAGTAAAGACTCTCTTGGCCGAGGGTCAGGCTGCCTGGGGAGCAGGACTCCCCGACCGGTCCGATTTCATCGCGAAACTGACTGTGGATACGGGCATCGACTTTCTCTGGATCGACACGGAACATCGACCTTATGACGCCACCGATATCCCCTGGATTCCGGTACTTTGCCGGATGAAGGGGTGTGTTCCCATCGTGCGGGTCGCCGGACTGGATCCGCAGCTCATCAAGAAGGCTCTCGATGTCGGTGCTGCGGGGGTGATGTTGCCCCAGATCAACAATGCCGAAGAGGCCCGCCGGGCTGTTCAGTACGCCAAATATCCTCCCGACGGCTCACGCGGCGTCTCCCCCTGGTGGACTTTCTTCATGGACGTTTCCTATGAAGAGTATCTGCCGGCGGCCAATCAGGAGACGTGTGTCATCGTGCAAATTGAGAGCCGCGAAGCGATCGACAACCTGGAGGAGATCGCTGCCGTCGAAGGAGTCGACGTGCTCTTTGCCGGCCCTTTGGACATTACTGCGGCGCTGGGTCATATCGGCCAAGTGGAGCATCCCGAGATTCAAGGCTTCTTGGAGGAATTTCCCCGCCGGGCCGCGAGGTGCGGAAAAGCCAGCGGCATCACCTTGAGAGGCTTCGAGGCCGGCAGGAAGGCCTATGATGCCGGGTACCGGTTCATTGTGATCGGTGGCCTCATTATCCAGGGAATTGAGGGCCTGAAGGCAGATCTGGACAGACTGAGAGCATACGCTCGCGAATCGGCTTCCGCGTAAGCACAGATTCGATCTTCTCTTGGTGAAAGCCCCGCGTAGCACCGAGACCAGCGGCGCACTGGCCGGACAGAACGCCAGGAGGGCGCATACTCGACCGTTTATGACCTGGGAGTAACGCCGTCCGCCGTGATGCGGACCCGGTGGAATGCCGTGACGACTATTGACGACGGGCGGCAAGAGCTTTCCCTGCAATAAGCGCGTCAACTTCGCGAGGTAAAGGGACCTGGGGTGAAACGCAGTATCTGGCGACCCGTCAAGGACGAGGTCGTATCCGATTGTGGAGCGGTCGTGACCTCCCATCCCTTGGCTTCCGAAGCGGGGGTCCAAATCCTGTCTGAAGGTGGAAACGCCGTTGACGCCGCGGTTGCCATGGGCTTCTGTTTGGCCGTGGTGGAACCCTGGGCCTCCTCCATCGCCGGGCACGGGCAGATGCTCATCCATATGGCCCGTCAGCAAACCGGCCTGGCCCTCGATTTCAGCCATCGTGCTCCGACGGCTGCCACTCCCGAGATGTATCGCGTCGTCGGCCGAACCCGAGAGGTAAACGGGCTTTTCGAGGTTGAGAATCGAGCCAATGTCTCCGGCTACGAGGCGATCGGCGTTCCCGGCGTGACTGCTGGCCTGTGTCGAGCGCACCAGCTCCATGGAAGCCTTCCTCTACAACGACTTCTGGAGCCGGCGATTCATTACGCGGAGCAGGGGTTTGTCGCCAACTGGCTGACGACGCAACAGATTGCCGAAGTCATGGGAGATTTCGTGAAATACCGGGTTCCCGCACGGATCTTTCTGCGCAATGGATATCCACCGGTCAGCGGTGTTGATCGGGTGATACAAGCCGATCTGGGCCAGGTTCTGCGACTGATTGCCCGTCAAGGTGCAAGCGGCCTGTATCGCGGAGAACTGCCGTACGCCATTGAAGCGGATATGAAGAAGAATGGCGGTCTGCTCAGGGCAGAAGACTTCGGTCGTTACGAAGTCGTGGAGAAAGAGCCCGTGAAAATCCGGTACCGGAACTGTGAGATCCTGGGAATGCCCGGACCCAGCGGGTGTACGACGACTCTGCAAGCCCTGAAGATTCTCGAGAATTTTGATCTAACCGGCTTGGAGCACAATTCTGCCGAATACCTTCACCTTGTGATTGAGTCCACTCGCCACGCTTTCGCCGACCGGTACCGCTTTCTCGGAGATCCTGAATTTGTCCCGGTACCTGAAAAAGCTCTCTTGTCTGCTGACTATGCTCGGGACGTCGCCCGGCTGATCGATCCTGCAAAAACGGCTTTTGCGCAACCTTCGGATCAACCCTGGGTCACGTTTGCCGACACCGCTCTGCACCGACCCTGGCGCTATCAGGAAGGCACGCCCATGCCGGAGGATCCTCCTCTTTCCCCGCCGCAGGACGACCAGTGCACGACTCACTTTTCCGCGATTGACAGACAGCGAAACATGGTTTCCTGCACACAGACGGCCGTCAGCCGGTTTGGCTCCCGTGTCATCACATCCGGGACCGGACTCCTCTTTAGCAGCGGAATGGTGGTCTTCAATCCAGTTCCAGGATCGGCCAACTCGATTGCCGGCTTCAAACGGGGACTCAACAATATGGCGCCGCTCCTGCTGCTCAAAGGAAGGAAACCCTTCGCCAGCCTGGGTGCTGTCGGGGGGAGAAGGATCATCAGTTGCAACACCCAGATCGTGCTGAACCTCGTGGACCGGCAGATGAGCCCTCAACATGCCATTGCCGCTCCACGCGTGGATACGTCGGAAGCCGTCACCCTTGCCGACTTGAGACTGGATTCCGGGTGCCGGGAAGGATTGGCCAGGATCGGACACGAGGTCGAAGTCGTGGAAGAGTCTCCGTCTCTGGATTCCGGATTCGCCAAGCCCTTGGGCATAATGGTTGATCCCACAACGAATCGCATCCGGACGGGCGTGGATGTCTTTCGCATCTCCGAAGCTCGGGGGATATAGCGGAAGCGGGATTCGCAGTGACCGTGGGGGGCGTAGTTGGTTGACGCGGCGGTGTCTCAGGCCCTACTGGGACCTGGATGGCCTTTACTCGGGTGCGACGATTCTGAATTCATCAATGTCAATCTTGCCCTGCGGGAGGTCTCGAGGATCGATACCGCAGAGCAGAAAGCCAAAGTTCCAGTGCTTGCCGGCGAGGATCCCTTCGAGAAATCCGTCCGCCATGGTGCGGCTTTGAATCACCCTGATCTTCCTGGCCAGGCCTCCGTTGATCAAACCCAATTGGCTCCATCGAGTTTCGTCGGTGGTGAGTTGAAAGGACACGTCGTTCCATTGACCATCGCGCAACGCATCCTCCAGAGGCGCGGATGTCAGGGCCCAGTTCACCAAGGCGGGTTTTGTATAGTAGCCACTGCGTCCGCCCTCTCCTTGAATCCAAAAATACAGTTTCAAGTCGTTTACGGCCAAGTCGCGGCCCCTCAGCGAAAGCTCTACCCGGGCGTTGCGGAGATCTCTGCCCTGAATACCGATATCTTTTGATTGCCGAACCCGGAGGACGATATGAAACCAATAGAACTCTCCGTGGTTATCGTCGAAGTACCACGGAGAAGAGGAAGTCGCATAGCCTCCTGATTGACCGCCCTGCGGGGTCCATTCCAGGGGCGCTCCCCACCCCATGTACCCCAAAATGTTCTTGTGCCAAGTCTCAGGTCCTCGGTTGATTTTCGTATTCTTGCCCACCGTCCAACCTTGCTGAGGTCCCGTGGAGCCGTTCCCTTGGTCAAAGGTTTCGCGGTAGATCACCTCGCCAGCCAGACAGGTCGCGGTCATGACGGTGATGAGAAATATTTGCAAACATCGGGGCATCGATTTCGTCCTCTGTCCATGTTATAATTTATAGCAGAATTCAGTTTCCAGTGCCGTCCTCCTGATTTTCCTTTTGCTTAAGATCCAAGAAGGGGGCAAGTGTGAAAAATCGACGGGTCTTTCTGAAGGGACTCGGGGGAGTTGGGCTGTGGGCCTCTGCGACTCTACCGGCCGCACAAGGTAGTCGGTTTTTGCAGCCGGAGATCGTTCGCAAGAGAACAAAGGCAAGACTGCAAAGGCGCCCCATCATCTGGAACAACGATGGCAGCGACATTCAGTCGATCGCTTATGCTGGTGGAAAATGGCCGATTCCTCTGGAATCGGTCGAGCAGTTCTGGGGCGGCACTCTGCGATTCGTGGAAGCCACGCCCGTTGAAACCATTCTCTATTGCGCTCACACGAATGAGCCGGATTGGGAGTTCCCGAAAAAATACATTGAAGTCTTGGGGCCAAACCCGGTCCAGCATGTCGTCGACTTCGCCCACAAACATCACAAGGAGTTCTTCTACTCCATACGCATGAACGATGTGCACTGCTCACGCTACGCTCCGAAAGCCGGATACTGGTCCCCCTTCAAGTTGGCCCATCCTGAACTCTTACTTGGTTATATCTCACGAACCCACTGGGAAGAAAAGGTTGTCCCTTGGCTGGATCGTTTCATGCCCATCGAGGAACAGCGTTGGAAGACGAAGCTGTATGATCCCGATAAGGAACGCTGGCTTCTCAGACAATCGGAAGCTGTGCATCCCCTGAAGGACGTATTTCGACGGGAGGGTGTGGCTTCGCGCGATCTGTGGTTCTGGGGCGGTTATGACTGGGCCCGTGCCGAAGTCAGGGCCCGCTATCTGCAAGTGATTGAAGGTGCCTGCGAGCGCTACGACCTGGACGGTGTGGAACTGGACTGGGCCCGTCATTACGGTTTCTTCAAGGTAGGGCAGGAACGGCGCAACATTTCGGTGATGAACGACTTTGTCCACCAAGTGCGGCAGCGTCTGGATTACTACGGAGAACGGCGCGGCAGACCCATCCTGTTAGCCAGCGGTCGCACGCCTGATTCGCTGGATCTTTCGCTGTCTCTGGGCCTGGACCCCGAGACGTGGGCTCGGAAAGGGTGGATCGATCTTCTGCTGGCTGGCTCCGGTGGGATGCCGTTCACGATACCAATCGAAGAATGGGTCGCATTGGGCCACCGCTATGACATCCCTGTTTATGGGTGTCTGGATCGAATCTACGTACCATTTCAGACCGGACGACCCAAATGGGATGTTCGGGACCCCGAGATGGAAGTAGACCTGGCTTCCAACTACGAAGCCGTTGACGCCGCCAGCTACCGCTTCTGGGAGGCGGGGGCCGACGGCATCTGCCTCTATGATTGGCACACTCACCACGGCCCCACCAATCTCGCAGATTACGGCAGGATGCCTTCGATAGAAGATCCGAAAGCCCTGGCCCGTCGGAACAAGCTCTACCGAATTGATCCCGGCTACGCCCGGCTCGGTTGTCTGGCCGATGGGTGTCTGGCCAGCCAGTTGCCCCGGGCCTTTACCACGCAATCGGGTCCAGCAGATGCCGTCTTCCAGTTGAGGATCGCCGATGATCCGACCAGTGCGTCGGTAGTCGTTGTGCAAGCGCAATACAGTACCGCCGATTCGACGCGCCCTCCGGCCATCGCCAGTTGGGACCTTGAGCGGGCCGAGGGAACGGACCCCCGGCGATTCAAGTGGGAGCTCAACGGGATCTCCCTTTCCGAGCCTCAAGCAGCGAAAGTCAAACGCTACGGTGGGTACGGAGTCGGTTGGATAGAGGACGCAGGTTGGGTTGAATTCAGAATCGATCCACGAAACTTGAAAAAAGGCAAGAACACACTTCGGGTAGTTGTGGAGCCTCCCCCTCGGGGTGACCCCACTGAGCCCGTACAGATCGTAGATGTTCGCGTCCGAATCCGCTACAGTTGATGCAATATCCCCTGGCCGCATACTCACAGACCCGGGATGGGCCAGGGAAGGGTTTTCCGCCCGGTACCGGCCAGATCAAGATGAGGTAACCAGGACCATCATGAATGCTCTCAGAATCTTGGATCAAGGCGTCCTGTACCGGAATCCCTATCCGGGTCACAAGGCCGTCATCGCCTACGCTCCTTGCGTGCAGCCGCTCTCAGGGGAGGAATTGATCTGCGTCTTTCGGTATGGCCAGGCCATGTACTCCCGCGACGGGATGATTCACCAGCTTCGGTCCAGCGACGGAGGAAAGACGTGGGAGCACGAGGGTCCCATTCGCGACCGCTCCCGCGACGACAGCCACTACAATTACCGGGGCGCCCAGCTCACGATGCTCCATGACGGTAGCTTGGTGATGAAGGTGAATCGAGCGGAGCATTCCGACCCGGACCATTTCTATTTCAACCAGGAAACTGGCGGCATCAGCCACTGCCAGACCCTCTATCTCCGCTCCTTCGACGGGGGCAGGACCTGGTCCGACCCGCCGGAGGCCAGCTTGCCGTCCCTGCCTTCCGGACTGGAGCCGGCGGCTGACGGTCCCGCCATCGAATTGGAAAACGGGAACTGGATGCAGATCTTCGAGACCTGGAAGTCCTACGACAATGCCGGCTCCCACCTGAATAAGACTTTTGCCCTTTTTTCCAGCGATGACGGGAGGAGTTGGGGCGACTGGGTCGACGTGGCCGATGGGACTGGCGAAGATCGTTCCTATTCTCATGGGAGCTTCATCCGCTTGTCCAATGGGCGGCTGTTGGGCTCTCTCTGGACCGGGAACCTGGAGATGACCCAGTTTTTCGATCTCCACTTCGTGACTTCGCTGGACGCGTCGGGGCGGACCTGGAGCCCTCCTCGAGCGTCGAAAATCCCGGGACAGACCAGTGGAGTGTTGGAGATGGGCGCGGGACAGTTGGTTTTAGTCTATTCCCACCGGGAGAACACGGACCAACCCGGCATCAAGGTCATCTTCTCCGAGGATGGGGGAGAGACCTGGAGCCAGGATCCGGTGGTGGTCTGGGACGCGTACGGCAAGGAGGCGCTGGGGGTTCCCCGGACCGACCGATACCCCAGCAGCCATGACGTCATCGCGTATGGGGCTCCTCAAATCATCGGACTGACCGCGAATGAGCTGATGGTCAGCTTCTGGTGCACCCAGTCAGGCGACACGCATGCGCGCTACTGCCGGTTGAGTCTGGAGGGGGATTGAGCCGAGGTATGCCGATTCATCTCTTTGAAGGCCCGGGCCAATGGTACCGGGGCAACGTCCACAGTCACACCACCAATTCGGACGGTCTCTTCGGCCTGAGCGAGCTGGCGGAGTGGTACGCCCGCCACGATTACGATTTCCTCTTCGTCACCGACCACAACCTGGTCACCGATGTCAGCGGGCACCCATCCCGCGAGATCCTCGTCCTGCCGGGTGCCGAGATCGGGGTCAAGTGGCAGGAGACCTTTCCAGCCGAGGTCTTGGCCCTGGGTATACAGCGGATGGCAAGCCACATGGCAAGTCCACAGCGAGTCATCGATGAAGTGCTGGAGCAGGGTGGAATTCCCTTTCTCTCCCATCCTTCCTTGAGTGGTGTTTCTTCCGCCGCCATTTCCCGATTGAAGGGTCTGGTGGGAATCGAGATCTTCAACGCGCCGAACCACTGGAACGGGCGCCGTGGAGATTCCACCGCCCAGTGGGACGAATTGCTGGCCGGGGGCCACAGGCTCTGGGGCGTGGCCAGCGACGATCGGCACAGCGGAGTCCGTCCCGAACTGACCTTTGCTCCACTGGGCCGGCAGTCGTTCCGTGATCAGGCCGAAGCGTGGATTATGGTCTGGGCTCGGACTCGGACTTCCGCCGAAATATCGGAAGCCATCCGGCAGGGCCGCTTCTACTCCACGACCGGGCCTCGCATCAAGGAGATCACGGTAGAGGACGGCGAGATCCTGGTGAAGACCACGCCCGTTCGTTCCGTCTGGTTCGCCTCGTCGCCCTGGTTGGGCATCCGCCGGGTGGCGCCCGCGGGTGAGTACCTCAAGGAGGCCCGGGCACCGCTTTCCGTCCTGGCCACTCCAGGCAAGGTCGCGGAGATGACCGAGCGGTTTCTGGATCGGGGCTACTGGCAGCGGCCTCGAGTCGTTGGATGCTACGTCCGGATCGAGCTGTGGGACGGCGAGGACGGTCGTGCCTGGTCTAATCCAATCGACCTGAGCCAGGCGGAGTAACCGCCGCCGCTTCCGGACAACGGTTCACGGTGACACGGACTCCCCACTGAGGTAAACTTTCCACAACTCGATTCCCACGTCTCGGATCTCTTCGTGTGGGAGGAAGAATGGCAACGAAGCCTCTCTCCAACTTCCTGCTGGTTGCTGCTGTGTCCGTCTTCTGGCTGGCTGCCGTCCCGTCCTGGGGACGCACGCTGGTCCAGGGGGGAGAGGAAGCCGCCCGGCGGGAGGAACGAGAAGATTATTTCCGAAGATGGCTCAGGGAAGACGTGGTCCACATCATCACGGACGAGGAGGAGGGTGTCTTCCAGCGTCTGACCACCCCCGAGGAGAAGGAGAAGTTCATCCAGCAGTTCTGGTACCGGCGGGACCCGGACATGAGAACGAGCGTCAACGAGTTCAAGGAAGAGCACTACCGCCGCCTCGCCTTCGTCAACGAGAGGTTCGCTAGCGGCAGGCCGGGGTGGCAGACGGACCGGGGGCGGATCTATGTGATCCACGGCCCGCCGGACGAGGTGGAGTCCCACCCCTCCGGGGGTATCTATCGCCGTCCCATGCACGAAGGAGGGGGCTCTACCAACACCTTCCCCTACGAAGTCTGGCGCTATCTGCATATCCCGGGCCTGGGACAGGACCTGGAGCTGGAGTTCGTCGACGTCACCCTCACCGGCGAGTATCGTCTCAGCCTCTATCCCGAGGAGAAGGACGCCCTTCTGCGCACGCCCGGTGCCGGTCTGACGCTGGCCGAGGAACTGGGACTGACCACCAGGGCCCAGCGTCCCTTCTTCTCTCCGGGCAACCGTGAGAACTATCCCCTGATGACACGCCGGGCCAAGGACAATCCCTTCGCTCGCTACGAGACCTTTGCCAGGATCCAGGCTCCACGGGAGATCAAGTATCGGGACTTGAAAGAACTGGTCAAAATAAAGGTCGGCTACCAGACCCTTCCGGTCCGCTTCCAGCAGGACTGCTTTAAACTCAACGACGAGCAGGTCCTGGTCCCGGTCACGCTGGAGTTGGACAACCGGGAGCTGAATTTCACTCACGAAAACGACTCCCATGTGGCCAGAGTCGCGGTATACGGAGTCGTCACCAGCATCACCAAACGAATCGTGGAGGAGTTCGACGACGAGCTCTTTCAATCCTACCGCCCTGAGGCCCTGCCCCGGAAACTGGAGTCCAGTTCCAACTACCAGAAGATCCTGACCCTGAATGGGAAGATGCGCTACCGATTGGACCTGGTGGTCAAAGATCTGCACAGCGGGCGCATCGGATGGGTACGTCAGGCCATCGTCCCCGCACGCTATGGCGGGGAGGATCTGGAGGCCAGCTCCCTGATACTCTCCGACAAGATCTCGCCACTACAGGAGATCCCCAGGCATGAGATGTTCGTGCTCGGAGACGTGAAGATTCGACCCCGGCTCGACAGGGACTTCCTGGCTCCGGGACCCCTGGGCGTCTATCTGCAGGTCTACAACGTGGGCGTAGACCAGAGCACACAGGAGCCCTCGATCCGGGCGAGCTACAGGATCTCCCGCGGTGCGGAGACGCTGGTGGAGAGGGTGGACGAGGCCGGTGAGTCCATCCAGCTCTTTTCCCCGCACCGTCTGGTGTTGATCAAGGGCCTCCCACTGCAGGATTTAAAACCGGGCCGCTACCGGCTGTCCGTCCAGGTGCGGGATCGGATTAAGGGGCGGCAGATCGAGAAAGAGGAGGAGTTCCAGGTGAAGGCTCTTCCACAGTGGGCATCCCGCCCCTGAATGTGGATCCCCTCCCATGCTTTTCCTGCCGTGCGTCCAGGGGTTGGGGGTTCATCCGAGGTGACGGCTTGATGCGCCTCACTATCGGCGCGCGACAAGCGGGAAGCTGCTTTCCCGAATTGTCGGGCTGAGGGTGGGCCTGCCGCCCCTCCGAAAGGGTTGAAGATTGAAGAGAAGAGCTGAGCGGACCGCTTCCAGTGTTGGATATCGAGTACGGATGCGCAAAGGCAAGGAAGTGGCAAGAACGGGTATCCTGATTCTCCTGTGCGCTTTGGGCAGTTGCACGCATGACGCAGGGGAATCGGAAAGTGTTTCCGCCGTTCCGGAAGTGACCCTCGGCGAGCCGGTGATCTTGACCGTGAGTCCGCCCGGAGAAGAGCGTTGGGGGTTTTACCAATTCCCAGATATGTGGCGGGGTCGCGGCGGCCAGATCTATCTGGCGATGAACGTGGGGGAAGATGCGGAAGTCGGCGTACACCAGCCGACAAAGTTTTTCGTATCCCGGGATGAGGGCCGGTCCTGGCAGCCGATCCCCGAAGATCAAGTCGATTTCTCACCCGGTATCCTGACCCTGCCGACCGGAGAGCAGGTCGCTTTCGGTACAGAGAAGTACGTCTATCATTACTCCAGCTACGGTCACCGGAATCGAGAAGTGATCTCCCTTGACGAGCTGGGTTTGAAACCGGTCATGACCTTTCGAGACTCTTGGAACGTCCAGGAGTTCTCCTACTATCGCTATGCCGATCTCCCGCAGGGGATCCGTCGGTTTCCACTGACGGCACGTGCCGGACCCGACGCTTCCTGGCAAAACGAGTACGGCACTGTTGAACCTTCGGACATGCTCTTGGGTGTCCTGGTCCAGGCAAAAAATGCCGCCGGGGAATGGCATGAATTGCCACGAGTCGTGAGAGTCAGCCCTTATTATCAGGCTGGCAGTATTTTCCGGCCGCCGGACTGGCCCAAGGTGGTCCTGGCCCTGGCGGACGGCACTCTTGTCTGGGCCCATTCGACACAAGATCCACGCTTTGAAAGGACATTTTTTCGCGTTCAGTGCCTCGCCTCGAGCGATGGGGGGCGAAGTTGGCGAGTGCGCGGGACCATGGCCGACCAGGCCGGCTTGGCGACCTACGGTTACGGCTGTGGTGAGCAATCGATGGAGCAAATGCCCAACGGTGATTTACTGTGCGTAATGCGGACTCAGTTGGGTCGCGATCCCAGGGCCAGCAACTATTTGGCGGCGGTGCGCTCTTCCGACGGCGGCTACACCTGGACGCCCCCCCGCCGGGTGGCTGCGTTCAGCGTCACGCCTCATCTTCGCCGTCTGGAAAACGGTCTCGTGGCGGTGGTCTACGGCCGTCCCGGCGTGCACGTCCGGGCCTCGGCGGACAGCGGTCGGACTTGGAGTGGCGCGCTCTCCCTGGTGGGCCCGGCCGAGGGGGAGCTGATGGCCATGTCCCCTGAGGATCGGTGGGATTTGAGCGGGAAAATCAGCTGCAGCAACACCGATGTCGTTGTCACCGGTGCGGATCGTTTTCTGGTCGCGTATTCGGACTTCCGCTATCAGGACGGCCAGGGTCGCCAGCGCAAGGCGATCAAAGTGAGAGAAGTGATTGTAAGTGAAGGGTCGGCACGTCACTGACATCGCAGAGAAGACTGGATCATCAACGTGTTTCTTCTGACTCTACTCGAGCCGTACGACTCACCTTGATTCGAACAGCATAGATTTCATTCCACTCCGGGGAGTCCTGCGGCACACCCTTCCAGCCCCCGGGGATACGATCGTAAACCAGGAAGATCGTGCCGGGTTCCAGCTCGATCATGTCCACGTAGGCCGAACTGGTGCGGGGGGCTCCGCCTGGATCAATTGGCGAGTCCGGGTGATTCCGGTTGTGATGCGCCTGCAGGTCGATGGAGTGCCATTGCTCTCCCCGGCCATCCGAACAGAGCCAGAGAAAAAGCCCGGGCCGCCCTCCGGCCAACGCGAGGACCCCGTTGGAAAGACGCGCCAGGCGCGGGTTGACCGAGCCCGTCCCTTCCGGCAAGGCTGTGGGACGGCTCCAGGTCCGGCCATGATCGCGGCTGACGCTGCGGTGATAAGGAGAGGGAACACCCACTCGAAATACGCAAAGCAGATCTCCGTTTTCGAGCTTCGCCAGTGAGGCTTCGGCGGCACCCTCCGCCCCCTGAGGCACGTCTTCACCGCGGGCCACCAGCCCCTGTACCGACCACTCTCTCCCTCCGTCGGACGATCGGACCATCATCAAACTCAGCCTGGGAGACGTGGTCTTGGGATGGCGTGGAGGATCTCCGGCCCAGGCTCCAAAAATCGTCGTGGCCAAGCTGCCATCGGCCAAATTAATGACGTTGCCCCAGAAGTACATGTAGGGTTGGCCGTAAGTCATCTGGTGAATCCGGCGAGGAACGCCGGTCACACGCACCGCTCCCAGTTCCGTCACCACCCGATTCGAGCGGGCACGTAGCACGATCAAAGAACCTGTGAAATCCTTGTGTTCGCCGTCCAGGAAGTAAACCGCGTCGTAAGGAAGAAAAAACGCCTCACCCTTCCTGGCCCATCCTGCCACCCAACCCGCCTGCGCGACCGGCCAGCGTCTGCCCCAGCTATGTCCGCGGTCCGTGCTGCGAGTCAGATGCATGACGTTGAAGGGCTGGTAGATGTCTGATTGGATGTTGATGGCCATCACCACTTCGCCCCCACCCAGATTGGCCAGCGTGGGCCGCCAGAGAAATCCCTTATCCCGCGCGACCACCGCCGGAAGGCTGATCTCTCCTTCCAATTCCTCTATTTGAAAGTGTTCACCGTACAGCGGAATTGCGGTGAGAGTCAGAAAAGAGACAAGCGCGGTTGTGCGCCAACTGGGGTGGGTTTGCATCGATGGTGTGGGTTTTCCCGGACTCAACCGCCCACTGATTTCGGAGTCTTCAGCCGGGACTGTTTCCCTGCCGCTGCGGAAGGAATTTCCCGGAAAAAAGGGTGGGGCGAGCCGCTCACTCGCCCCACCCGAACCGGATCCATCACCCACGTCAATGGTGGGGAGGAACTCGTCCCGGAGGCCACATCAGATCAGAACGAGTACCTCACACCGATCTGGACTCGGCGCATCGGCCAGGCGCTCAGCAGGCGTGTGGCGCTGGGCTGGGTGACGTCGACAGTGTTGCCCGCCCACGATCCTATGTGGAAGTTGGGGTGGTTGGTGGCATTGAACATCTCCACGCGAAACTCGATGCGGTGCTCTTCGTGGATTGTGAAGATCTTACCGATGCCCAGATCCAGGTTGGCGTAGTTAGGTCCCTCGATGGCGTTTCGAGGCACATTGCCCTGCCGCCCTGGAGGTGGTGCCACAAAGGCTGCGGGGTCAAACCATCGGGAACGTGATCGCGATTTCTTGGGCAGGTTGGCTTGTTTCTTCTCAGAGGCCAGGTCGGGCCGTAGAAAGGCGCCCCAATGAACGTTTATCGGGCCTCCCGAGTTGGCGTCAAAGATGTAGCTCAGTCTCCAACCTCCCAGCAGGGCGTCCAGTCCCCGGTTCCAGCTTGAGCCCCAGCGGCCGTTTCGGCCGAAGGGCAGCTCGAAGATGCCTGAAAAGTTGACGTTGTGCCGCAGATTGGCTTGACCGAGTCCCCACTCTTGATCCTTGCGATACAGATGGGCCACGGTGCTGTTCGCCGCGGCGTCGAAACGCTCGGGAGTGTCGTTCATCAACTTGCCCCAGGTGTAGTTGGCGCGGAAGGCAAGGCCGCCGCTGAAACGCTTCTGGAGTATCACCTGCAGGGCGTTGTAGCGGCTGTCGGCACCGCTCGTATTGAGACGAAGGTTGCCTCCGAGCGCGAAGTCGTCCCGGCCGTAGATGGATGCGAACAAACGGCCCGGGTGTTCGAAGTCGAGGTGAACGCCGCGGGCACCCGCGTAGACGACCTCCAGGGCCATGTCCTGCGCGATCTCCTTCTGGATCGTGAAATTCCAATGCTGGGTATAGGCGTTCTGCCATCCGGCTTCCGGTACTCGGATATTTCCCGGGATGTAATACTCTTCCGTCCCCAGTTCAGGTTGGGTTTCGGCGAAGCGTCTGGGGAATGGTGGCGTGCCTCCCCAGACTCCGTAGTTTAGCCAAGCCTGCCAGGGTGCGGCCTGCCAATTGCGAGCTATAGCGTATCCCATGGGGCTGCCGTAGAAGACGCCATAACCTGCGCGAACCACCATGTCGCTTCCGCCAAAGGGCCGGTAGGCCAGGCCCGCACGCGGCGAGAAGTCCATCTTGTCGGCGCCGAGAAACGTGGTGGAGGGACCCGTGTAACGGTGGGGAAACTTCAAGGAATCCTTTTGTTCCTGCGACAACTGTGCTTCCAGGGCGCTCGGGTAGACGACGATGTCGTCGACGAGATCGTAGTGGATGATCCGATCTTGCAGCGACGTATAAGGCGGAGAGTAATCGTGTCGAATTCCCAGGTTCAAGGTCAAATTGGGACTGACTTTCCAGTCGTCATGAATGAACCAGCTGCTCTGGCTTCTCTTGGCTCCCGACCACCTCGGTATGAACTGGAAGCCCCCCATGCTGTATTCGCCCATGAAAAAGTCCGCGCTGCGGTTTCCGGTGATCTGGGCGTAGCCGATCCAGTACATTCCGGCAGCGCCGTTGGTTGCCAGCACGCGGGCGCGGTCGTGGAGGATGTCCACACCGACTTTGACGTAGTGGTCGCCATGGGTCACGCTGATGATATTGGTCAGATTGTACGCTTCCTCCGAACGCGTCAGGTTACCGCCGGAGAAGTGGCCGAAAAAGGTGGCGGCTCCCGGTGTCGGACCCGCGCCGAACCCCCGCACGGTCACTCGGGGCGCGCCAAATAGATGGCCTTGGTCATCGGGAGGATGGTGGGACATTCCCAGCTCCTTCGACCAATTCTTGGACAAGTCCGTGCCCAGAAACTTGTAGGAGTTGGACCAGGTATAGCCGGCCCGCGTCTCCATGACCAGGCGCGGACTCATGGCCCACGTATAGCCGACTACCGTCGAGGTGTTCCCGGCATCCTGGTTGACGTCGCTGATCCGGTCGCAACCGACGCCACAGTCGAGTGCGGGGGAGATCAGTTGTTTGTCCTGCGTCCACATAATTGAGGAGAACAGGGTATGGTTTTCGGCGAGCTCGTGATCCCCTCGAAGCACCCAGTTCGGATACTCCCGGTCGAAGGGGAAATTGCCGGTCCAGTTGACGGTCCCGTCCAGGTCCTGGTTGGGCCCCGGCACGATGCTCAACATCTTCTGGGTTCCTAGACCCATCCGCGACATGGGGATGACGCCATTGGGGAAAGGCTCACCGGTGAGCGGGTCGATTGGCGAAGTGCCCCAGAGTGACTGGGAGAAGTCCCCGGCTCGCTCCGCATTGGGAGGGGTGTAGAATCGAGCGACTTTCTCGCTCGGACTCTTGAACTTTTCGTAGGCCAGGAAGAAAAAGCTCCGGTCGCGGCCGTCGTAAAGCCCGGGCAACCAGACGGGTCCCCCGATGCTTCCCCCGTATTGATCTTCCATGTACTCGGGTTTCGTGCGGGCGAAAGCCGGGACGGCGGACCAGCTTCCCCGGCGCGCGAATTCGTAGACGCTTCCATGAAACTCGTTGGTGCCTGATTTGGTTCTCAGCTCCACCACCGCCCCCATGGCCCGGCCGTATTCGGCCGAATACTGATGGCGGATCAGCTGAAACTCTTCGATTGCGTCGATCGGCGGTTTGACCGTCATGTCCGCGTTGTAGTTGGCCATGCTTCGAAAGCCGTCGATCCGGTAATCGTTGTCTCGAGCGCGGGCGCCGCCCGCCACCAGATTGGTCTGCTGGTACCCGATTCCAGCCGGAGCTTTCGTCGACACACCGGCCGTCAGACCCGTCAACTCCAGGAAGTTCCGCCCGTAAAGCGGTAGGTCCAGAATTTCACGGTTTTGAACCACCGCCTCCAGAGACGAGGTCTCGGAGCGCACCAGGGGTGCCGCCCCCTCCACCGTCACCGAGTCGCTGATCTCGCCCACTTCCAGGGTCAGGTCCACCCGCACGGTCTGCCCGGTCGTGAGCAAGATGTCCGGGGCCACGGCGACTTTGAAACCCGGTATCTCGGCTCTTACCTCGTAAAGGCCCACGCGGTTCAGGCGGATGATCTGGTAGTCTCCCGTGTCGTTGGTAACGGCCTCGCGCCGGTCATTGGTGAGCAGATGGCGGGCCGTGACGCTCACTCCGGGAATCAGTCCACCCCCCGTGTCCTGGACCGTTCCCACAATGGTCTGGCTGGTTTGCCCCAAGAGAGCAGACCCGCACAGCCACGCAACTACTGCCCCTGAAAGAAGCATCGAGAGTCTCTCGCGGTTCATGATTTCAACCTCCCGTAGTCAAAGGCTGGGATGCAACTTCAACCTTATGATTTATAATTTATCTAATCAGACCTTTCAAAAACCAGACATTTCAAGCTCCGCACATCTCCCTCCCTGACTTGTGGGCCTAACCGCGGTTGAAGGCTGACTGAAGCCCTGCGTCCAGAGAGCTTCGCATTGTGATTCTCGTCCGCTGTTTCGCTGGTCGGCGGGAAGTCTTGAGAGAGCGTGGGTGGAGTTGCTGAAGCGCGCGATGGTAAATCAAAGTGAACTGGATTTGATCGTGAGAATTTAACAAATCCACAATTATGCTCTACCCTACAGGCAAGCCAAGTGAAATGTCAAGAATAAACTTTGTAACGGATCCACGTTGGAACGGGCAGCCTTGCGCATTGGTCGAGTGGGTGTCGCTGCGCAAGGACGGCGCCCGCACCCGGGATTTCCGGTGGGGCGTCCAGGCCCTGCGGTGGCCGGCGTGAAGGGAATCATAGGTTCCGCTGGCCTGATCCTGCTATGCGTTTCCGTGGGACTGGCCGGACTGGGGAAGCAGGGGGAAAGCGATCTCGCCCAGCTCCATCGGCAAGCCTATGAAGCCCAACAGGCCGGGAATTATCGGCGGGCGGCCGATAACTACGAGCGGCTGGCTGCCTTGCGCCCCGACATTGCCGAAGTCCACGCCAGCCTGGGCTACGTCTACCGCCTGCTGGGGCAGAAAGAGCAGGCGCTGGGCGCTTTTGGAAGGGCTGTCCGGCTGAAGCCAGGGCTCCCGGGGCCACACTTATACCTGGGTATTCTGTTCTTTGAGAGCAGCCGCTACGAGGAGGCACTGCAGCCGCTCAAAAAAGCGCTGGCCTTGAAGCCTGACCCGCAGATTCATCGCTATCTGGGTTTTGTCCATCATGCGCGGTCCAGTTTTCTTGACGCAGTGCCTCACTTGGAAGAGGCGCTGGCCGCCGACGAGAAGGACGGGGAGATCCGCTACCATCTGAACCGGTGTTACGCTCATCTGGCAAGACGATTTCACAGTGACCTCGAGCGGAAGTTCCGCGATTCCTTCTACGCCCATTTGGCGCGAGCGCACTTCCACATCACCACACAGAATTGGAAACTAGCCCGAGAGGAATATACTCAAGCCCTGAAAAAAAGGCCGCGGGAAAAGCGGCTCCCCCAGAGGATCCGATGGCTGAACGAACGGGCCTCCGGAGTCGCCTCGCCGCTTAACAGTGGGCCCGAAGACGACCTGATTGACGGAGTCATCCGGTTTGTGGATGCGCCCTCGGCTGCAGCCATAGCGGAAGAATTCGAGCGTTATCGGGCGCGGGCACATCGGTTGCACAGTTCCAATTCCGCTTCGGCCGAGGGACTCTATTTGTTGGCGGAGGGCTATCAGATCCTGTCCCTTTTGACCAACTTCGCCCTGCAGGCGGGACCCGATCCCTATTGGGACCACCTTCTGAAGGCCGAATCTTACGAGGAGCTGGGTGATCTGGAGGGAGCCATCCAGAAGTATCAGGCCGCCTTCGCGCTCAGGCCTTCGCTTCGGCGTCTTCAACTCGCGATCGGTGAGCTGCAGTGGAGGCTGCGGCGCTATGACGAAGCGCTCCCGGCGCTTCAAGAGGGCCTCAAAGCCCACCCGGACCACTCGCTGGCGGCCTATCAGATCGGGGACATCATGTTCATGAAGGGGAAGGTCGAGCAGGCCGAAGGACATTTCCTGAAGGCCTTGGAACTCAACCCCGGGATGGTGGATGCGCACGTGGGACTGGAGCGACTCTACGCGGCTCAGGGACGGTACCAGGAGTCATTGCGGCACCTGCGAAAGGCGCTTGACATCACCCCCACCGATGCTTCCTTACACTACAAGCTGTCCGCCGCCTACCGGAACCTCGGGCAGAAGGAGGAAGCCGAGAAGGCACTGCGGGTTTTCAGAGAGTTGCAACATCAAGAAAGATAAAGTTCCTATTCTTCTGACGACGGCCGTCCTCCTGGTCGGCACCGTGCAAGCCCCTCCGGTGGTCTACCGGGAGGCTGGTGCAACCTGGGGTTTGAGCTTCAGGCAGCAGGCATCTCCAACCGAGCACAAATATCTGATCGAAACCATGGGTGGGGGTATCGGGGTGCTCGACTTTGATTCGGATGGATTCCTGGACCTGTTCCTGGTCAATGGATTTCCCCTCCAGCCAGCCACTTCGGCGGAAGCCCTTTCGATGCCAAAGAGCGGCGCTTATGCCGATCGTCTCTACCGCAACCTCAACGGGACAGGCTTCCAGGATGTCACGGTTTCCGCCGGAATGGCGGGAAGCGGATATGGGATGGGGGTGGCAACGGGTGATTACGACAACGACGGGGACTTGGATGTCTATGTGACTCGCTTTGGGCGCAATTCCTTGTACCGGAACGAGGGGATCGGTCGCTTTACCGATGTAACGGCCACGGCTCGGGTCGCCGGGCAGCTCTGGTCCAGCAGTGCCGCCTTCCTGGACTACGATCGGGACGGCGATCTGGACCTGTATGTGGTCCGATATCTGGATTGGGATTTCGACAATAATCCGTATTGCGGCAAGCCTGGACCCGGCTATCGCAGCTACTGTATTCCAGACCGCTATGGTGGGATCTCCGACCTGCTGTATCGCAACAACGGAGACGGCACCTTCACGGATGTTTCTGCTCCCTCGGGCATAGGAGAGCTGCAAGGCAAAGGTTTAGGAGTTGCATTCGCCGACTACGACCTCGACGGATGGATCGACATCTACGTGGCGAACGATCGTAGCCCGTGCCTTTTGTTCCAGAACAACCGCGACGGAAGCTTCTCTGAAGTCGCTCTGGCCGCCGGGGTGGCCTACAACAGCGACGGCGACACCTTTGGAGGAATGGGAGTCGATTTTCAGGATTATAACAATGACGGCTATCCCGATCTGATCATCACGACCCTGACCGGTGACATGTACGTCATCTTCGAGAACAACGGGAATGGAAGCTTTACCGATGTGCGCTTTTCCACCGGCATCGGCCAGATGACGCTGGCGTACACGGGCTGGGGCACACGCTTTCTCGACTACGACAACGACGGTTGGAAAGACATCTTCACGGCCAACAGCCATGTGATGGACAATGTCTCTCTTTACCTGGGCCACGTGAAGTACGCCCAGCCGCCCCTTCTGTTCCGGAACCTGGCCAACGGCGCTTTCGAGAACGTCTCGTCCAGCAGTGGAACGATTTTTCAGACCCCGCTGGTGAGCCGTGGTGCCGCCTTCGGAGACTTCGACAACGACGGCGACCAGGATATCGTGGTCTCGAATCTGAACGGGCGTCCCAGCCTACTGTTGAATCAGGGCGGCAACCGGCGGAATTGGATTGTGCTGCGGCTCTTGGGCCGGAAGAGCAATCGTTTCGGCCTGGGAGCACGAATCAAGCTGAGCGCCGGCAGCCTGACCCAGTATTGGACGGTGAGCAGCGCTTCCAGCTACCAATCCGCAAACGATCCTCGGGTTCATTTCGGCTTGGGAGACGCTGAACGGATTGAAAGTGTAGAGATCCAGTGGCCTTCGGGGATTCAGCAAACTCTGCGCAACGTCCTGCCTAACCAGATCCTGGACGTTACCGAACCGGAGGAGTGATCATTCCCCGACCCTCTTGCGCCGGATCATGCGGCTGCAAGCCGAGCCGTTCTCGCACCGTTCTGGCAAAGTTGCGGATTGATTCATTGCCGATGCTATAATTCTCACCAAAGCGTGTAAGCCGGTGACTCAGCCGGAGTCAACATCCAACCCGTCGCAACGGAGTTCTTATGGAAACAACAGCCGTGGCCACGGCCCAGACTCAGTGGATCGGTGGGCGTTCGGTGCCCTCCCATGGGACCGAGTCTCTGTCCATCCACGACCCCTCCAATTTGGATCATATCGTAGACGTGCCGCGTGGTGATCCAGCGGACGCGGCTGCTGCGGTAGAGGCAGCCGTGGAGGCCGGCCGGAAATGGGGGGCTCTTTCCCCGCCTGCGCGAGCGGTCCAGCTTCGGGCGGCCGCGCGCAAGATGCAGGCCTGCCGGGATGAAGTGGCGCCTCTGCTGACTCGAGAAAACGGTAAGCCCCTGGCCGAGGCCTACTCCGAGCTTGACGCTTGCGTGGGCCTGACCAACCAAGTGGCGGAGATTGGAATCTACCTGGACTCGCGCCACCTGGGTTCGCAGGCCGGTGATCTGGTCTTCCAGCGCTGGGAGCCACGGGGCGTAGCCGCCTGTATCAGCGTCTGGAACTTTCCCGTGATCGCCTCCGTGGAGCTTGCGGTGTGCAACCTGATGGTCGGCAACACGGTGGTGCTGAAGAGTTCGGAGAAAACCCCTCTGGCCACCCGGCTTTTTTTCGAGCGGGTCTTCGATCACCTGCCTCCCGGGGCAGTCAATCACCTGAATGGCGATGGTCCAACCATGGGTGAGCCGATCGTCCGCCACCCGGACGTGGACATCGTCTGCTTTATCGGAAGCCTCCAGGTAGGCCGCCACATCGGCCGCATCGCCGGAGAGCGGGTGCTGAAAGTCATTCTGGAGCTCGGGGGCAACGATGCCTTTATCGTCGATGATACGGTGGATCCGCGTGCAGTGGCGCGGCTGGCCGCACGTTGCGCCTTTGCCAACGCCGGACAGATCTGCACTTCGACGGAAAGGATCTACGTCCAGTCTCCCGTGCGGGACGCCTTCGTCGAAAACCTGGTCAACGCGGCCAGATCTCTCAAAGTGGGACCAGGATTGGATCCCATGACCGAGATGGGCCCGATGATCGACGAGACTCAGCTTTCGAGGGTCCAGCAGCACGTCGACAGCGCGGTCCAGGTGGGGGCCGAGGTGCTGGCGGGGGGTGGCAGGCTCGATCGGCCCGGTTTCTTTTATCCCCCCACGGTGCTGGCCAACGTCACGGAAGATATGGCCCTGATGTATGAGGAAACGTTTGGTCCGGTGGCCCCGGTGGTGAAGGTGGATTCTTTCGAGGAGGCCATCGAGCGGGCCAATGCGACCGAGTACGGGCTCTCGGCCATCGTCTGCACGGAAAACGCGGCGCGAGCGATGGCTGCCATCGAGAACCTGAAGGCCGGCATGATCAAGATCAACACCGAGCGCGGCCAAGCCCCCGGCGCCCCCGCCGAGCCCTTCAAGGGGAGCGGCCTGGGCATCGGCCACGGGATCGAGTTTTTGCGCGAGCTGACCGTTCGGAAGTCCGTGCACTGGCGCGCCAAAATCGATGCCTGAAGCCGTGGCGGAGCGGAATCGTCGGGTTTGAGGCGAGATTTCGTAGAAGGAAACATGCGGAATCGGCGAACGTTTCTGAAACAAATGACTGCCGCAACCTGGGTTTCGTCGGTTTCCGCCCACGGCGGCGCCCCTGCCGTTCTGGGCTCCAATCCGGCTGCCGAGAGAGCGAAGGCAAGACGGCGAAAGCGTCCCGTTCTCTGGAACAACGACGGCAGTGACATGCTGCAGCCCGCGTACGCTGGTGGCAAGTGGCCGATTCCGCTGAAATCACCCGGCCAGTTCCTGGCGAACACGCTCAGCTATGTGAAGGGAACGGACGTAGCCAGCATTTTCTATTGCGCCCATGTCAACGAGCCCGACTGGGAGTTCCCACAAGAACACATCGAAGTCCTGGGTCCGAATCCGGTCAGGCACGTAGTCGACTTCGCGCACCAGAATGGAATGGAGTTTTTTTACTCCATTCGAATGAATGACATTCACGCCTCCCTGTTCCCTCCAAAGGCCTCCTACTGGCCCCCATTCAGGCTCAAACATCCTGAACTGCTGTTGGGTTACATTTCGGGGGAACATTGGGAAAAGAAAACCCTGCCCTGGATTCAACGCTACAGTGAAATCGAGAAGAAACAGCATCTCTACGATCCCCAAGAGATCGTCGAGCTGCGCCGTCAGGCCGAGGAAGATCATCCGCTGGCAGACGTCATCAAACGAAACGGAATGGCTTCTCGCGACGCCCGCTTTTGGGCGGGCTACAACTATGCGCTCCCCGAGGTCCGGGCTCGATACCTGGAGGTGGTGGAAGGAGCCTGCCGCCGCTACGACCTGGATGGGGTGGAACTCGACTGGTGCCGGCACAGCATGTTCTTCAAGCTCGGGGAGCAGCGCCGAAACACGCCCGTCATGAACGACTTCGTTCATCAGGTCCGTCAGACACTGGACCACTACGGGGAAAGGCGAGGACGTCCGATTCTCCTCGCGGTCCGCCCTCCCGACAGCATTGAGCTGAGCCTGTCGGCCGGACTGGATCCGGAGACCTGGGCTCGCAACCTGTGGGTGGATCTCATCATCGGTGGTTCCGGACTGATGCCGTTTTCCATCCCCATCCAAGAGTGGGTCCGACTCGGACATCGATACGGTATCCCGGTCTACGGCTGTCTCGACCGTCTCGTGCGCCCTTTTCGCACAGGGCGGCCCAGGTTTGACCATCGCGATCCTGAGATGGAAGAGGATGTCGCCTCCGACTACACCGCGGTTCATGCGGCCTCCCACCGGTTCTGGGACGAAGGAGTAGACGGAATCTACCTCTTTGATTGGCACACCCATCACGGCCCCACCGATCCGAAAGACTACGGTACGGTGCCTCGGGTGGGAGACCCAAAGGCTCTGACGGGCAAGAACAAGCTCTATGCCATCGACCCGGATCGGCCTTCCAAGACGCGAAATATACCCGGCCAGTTGCCCCGGGTGTTTACCACCCGGTCGGGGGCGAACAGCGTGAGGTTCGCCTTGACCATCGTTGATAAGCCCGATGCCGTAGCTGCCGCGACCGTGCTGACCCAATGGAAAGACCCAAACGACGGGGAACGGGTTACCTGGAAACTCAACGGCCGGCCGCTCTCCGATCCGCGACCGTCTTCACCGAAAGGGTACGTATCCCCGGAAACCAGCCGTCGCTACACGGAAGCTGGCTACGGCCTGGGTTTTCAAGAAGAAGCCGGTTGGCTGAGCTTCAAAGTGAATCCGGGGACTCTGAGGAAAGGGAACAATACGTTGGAGTTGACGGTCGATCCTCGACAGGGAGGGGAGTCCTCCGTGCCCATTGAGTTGCTGCAGGTCCGTGTCTCGCTGGTCTCGGGCGCCTAGGAGCTAGGCCATAGGGGCGCCTCGAGCTGCCGCGTCGAGAAACGCTCGGATCTGCCCGATTGAGACTGAAGTGTCGATGTTTTGGCACTCGATTCTTGAGGGCAGTGTGTCTTGGTGGGTGAAGTACCAGGGCGGGCCCTTGCGCCAAAGCCGGACGGAGCGGTAATAGGGGGCTACGATCTTCTCGACTTCTTCGTTCCAATCGCCGCTGGGGTAGGCGAAGTGGACCGGTTCAACGCCCAAACGGCGGCGCAGGATCTGATTGGATTCCTCAATCTCGCGCCTCACCTCCTCCGGGCCTTGCTCCGCCAGCACCCGGGTCAGCCGCGGATGGGTAAGGGTATGCGCTCCCGCTTCCCAGCCGCTCTCCAGCAAGTCTCTCACCTGCTCCCAGCTCATTATCCGGTGATCCTCGGAACTGACGCGGCCCTCGGTCCGCGTGCGAAGACTCCAGGTCGCCAGGCCGCCGGATCGCCCTGCCGCCTGCTCCGTGGCGCCGCCGATGATATAGACCAGGGCTTTCGCTCCGAACTCGTCAAGTACGGATCTAGCGGTCTCCCAAGTGTCGAGCCACCCATTATCAAAATGGATGGCTACCGTCTTCTGCGGAATCTGGCTTTTGTCAATCAGCCAGTCGATAATTTCTGATGTAGAGCGAATCTGCCATCCTGTTCCGGTCAGCAACTCGAGATGGCTCCGGAACCCGCTGGCGGCCATGTGGCCGAGTAGACCCTTCCTGGAGGCGCGCTGCAATGCCGGGTGCCCGTCGGGATGAACGTGGTGGTAGGTCAAGATGGGAACGGATCGTGGTTTCATTTTCTCAGTTTTCAGTTCTCAGTTTTTCGGACCGAGAGGCTTTGGACTCTGCGGGCCGCTCCGGGATGTTCAATCGGGAGGAGGAAGATGACCTC
Source organism: Acidobacteriota bacterium (assembly GCA_965116695.1). Taxonomy (GTDB): domain Bacteria; phylum Acidobacteriota; class UBA6911; order RPQK01; family JAJDTT01; genus JAJDTT01. The sequence continues at coordinate 1,748,453 of OZ220706.1, read as the reverse complement.
ATCAAACTGTACGGAATCGGTTCGGTTGGGGAACCTGTGGGCCGATCCCCAACTGAGCAAGTTTCAGCCCTTGCAACGAATCCTTCTCTATGACCATTTTGACTGCGGGCTCAGCGGCTGGACCGAAGTTCTTGGAGATTACGAGGGCCGTCTGGAGAATGTCACTCAGTATCCGGAACTGATGGATTCCCGGCCCCCGATGCTCTCCACCGCCACCATGCACGACAGCGGCTCAGCCGGCGCGTTTAGCGGAACCTACTCTATGAAGGTGGCTACACGGCCCAAGGAAAGCCACGTAGCAAAAGCCTTGAGACGGTTGACCTTTCAACAGAAATCGCGCCTCCAGTGCGAACTGTACTTCACCTTCAAGCCGGAAGCGAGCGAGATCAAGCTCAGCGAACTGGATCTCCGAGCGTTCGGAGTCAGCTATGATCTTCAGGATGATCGGAGACGGGAGTGGCCGGCCGTTCGTTTTCTGAATGCTCAAGGGAAAAACCGCTTCGAGCGCTGGCAATACCACGCCGGGGGAACGCGGGCTCCTCATCTGGATGGCTGGAAAGAGGTTCCGAAGGGCCATCAGCAACTCTGCTACAATGAAACCGCAACCAAGCAGAACTGGCATTACCTTCGCTGGCTGATTGACTTGTCCGGCAGCCGTTACCTCGAACTTCAATGCAATGATCGCAGTTGGGATCTGTCCGCCTCGGGCATTCCTTCCGTAGCAAAGAACCCCAATCTTCGAACGCTGATGAACCTGGGGTTCTTTGTGGAGGCAAACGCAGACAAGCGCTGCTTTCTCTATATCGATTCAGTGCTTCTCTCTTCTGGGGGATAAATGGTGCTTCGCCGATGCTACACGGCCGTTGTCGAGCGCGCGGAACCTCTGGAGGGGGAATTCTTTACCGAACCCTACGAAGCGGGCTGGGCCCAGGAGGCCCTGATTTTCATTAGAGTGCGTGAGGATTTAGGCAGCGGTCTCGAGATTCACGCTGGTGTCCAGATCTCGCCCGATGGTATCGACTGGGTAGACGAAGGCACCATCTTCCCCTCGATTCGACAAAAGGGAACCTATTTCGTGAAAGTGAGCAACTTTGGCAACTGGCTTCGAGTCGCCGGCCGCATTAGCGACCCTGAAGTCCAGGTGAGGACGTCAATCTACATCGTCCTGAAGGGCTAGACGCGCTCCACCGCGATTTCCAGGAGTTGGATCTGGTTGTGCTGGCCGAAATCTCCGGGAACGGCCTCCCAGCCAATCTGGAGACGCCAGATCTTGGGCGCCATGCTGTAGGCGGGCAGCCGATCCAGTTGGGCCCGGATTTTCCCGCCACACAGTGTTCCCGGTTGGATTTCTGCCGTAAGATTTATCCTTGGGCCTCTCGACCGGGAGAAAATCATGATCGACCAGTGCAATCACAGTCCAAGGCACGGGAAGAGGATCGTGCTGCTTCTTGCGCCCTGGTTTTGGGTTTCCGGCTTTGCACCGCAATACCACCTTCTTGGCACCGGCGAAATGACGAAAGTGAGGTTGCAGGGCCTGACCGTTCGTCTGGGACAGCCCATCGAGGTGACCCAAACCACCGGTCGTGCCTGGTTTCCAACTCTAGCCAAATTTCCTTCCGGCGAATTGATGGTGACCTACTCGCTGGTGGCCGACAGGAACGAAAACCCGACTTACCTCAGAGCCTTCCAGATCTCCAGGGACGGGGGTAGGAGCTGGGGACATCGCAACGACCTGATCCCCGACCATCAACCTTGGATCTACGTCCCACGGGACGACGGTTCCCTATTGGCCATACCTTCCCACTTCTACCAGGCGGACCCGAAGGATCCGCACAACCTGCATTCGATCTACTCCCGCTTTGAGCAGGGAGGGGATCGGGTGGTTATGGAACCGGCTGGAACTCAAGTGGTGGACTGGCCCTGGCCGGTGGGTACGTTTCCGAGCCAGATTCCTCGAACCAACTGGATTGCCCGACTGAAGTTCTGCGGCGATGCTCTTCAGATGGGCGATCGTCTCCTGGCCAACGGGTACATGAGGACCGGGGGAAACCTGGAGCCTCGAAAGGAAGAGAAGGTGATCAGCCTGCTCTTTGTTTCTGAGGATAAGGGACGGACATGGCGCTACTTTTCAACCGTGGCTGATCCTTTCGTGATGACTGCTGACGCCCGGAGGCGAGATCCTGAAGACCCGCGTTACCCGGGCCGACCCTGGCCTCAGGAAATCCTGGAGGCCAGTGAAACATCGATGATCCAGTTGGCCGATGGAGACCTCATGGCGGTGTTTCGAGTCGGCAGTTTGTTGGACTTGGGCCGGGCCTACAGCAGCGATGGAGGCCGTTCCTGGACCCAGGCGGAGCCCATTCCCCCCTACAGCGTGGAGCCGAGTATGGTTCGCACCCAGAACGACACCATCGTGCTCTCCAGCGGCCGCCCCGGAATACGTGTATGGTTCTCCACCGACGCCCGTGCGCAGACTTGGCAGGACATCGACATCCTCGAACATCACAGTCGCTGGGCTCCGGACGCCAGCTACCGCATTTCCCAGCAGGGCCAAAGGGGCGGAAGGGGTCAGACCACGTCTTACACGGAGGTCGTGGAGATTTCGGCCAACCGGCTGCTGCTCGTTTACGACCGGGGGACGAAACCATTGGCGTCGCACCCGCACAAACTCACGCGCATCTTCGTGCTGCCCATCGAGGTGCGGAGCGAAGGAGATTGATGATCCCTATAGAAGAATACCGCGCCGTGATTTGGAGATTTTTCGGGTGAGGGTCTCCTGGTCCGGTGCTATCTGACGCTTGGCCATACCCTGTTCGCGATTAAACTTGTGCTGTAAGATTAGCCATTAAAACTCTCGACCGGCCATTGGGCCACTCGCCCGGGAGGAAATCATGATTGACGAGTGTAATCACAGGCCAAGGTCCGGGAAGAGGATCGTGATTCTCCTTGGGTCCTGGCTGTGGATTTCCGGCTTTGCGCCGCAACCTCACCTTCTTGCCACCGGTGAAATGACGACGGTGAGGTTGCAAAGCCTGACCGTTCGTCTGGGACAGCCCATCCAGGTGACCCAGACCATCGGTCATGCCTGGTTTCCAACTCTGGCCAAATTTCCTTCCGGCGAGTTGATGGTGACCTATGCCGTGTCAGCGGATTCCAACGCGAATCCCTATTCGGTTCGGGCCTTTCAGATCTCCAGAAATGGCGGCCGGAGCTGGGGACACCGCTATGACATCATCCCCGACCTTCAACCATCTATTTTCGTACCTCAGCCAGATGGATCTCTACTGACCATCCTGGCCCACCTCTACCAAGCCGGTCGGGAGGAAAGACACAACCTTCATACGAGCTACACCCTGTTCGAGCCCGGTGGGAGCAGCGTTGTTGTAGAACCGGGAGGTGTACGGATATTGAACTGGCCTTGGCCGGTGGGCACGTTTCCGAGCCAGATGCCTCGAACCAACTGGATTGCCCGACTGAAGTTCTGCGGCGATGCTCTTCAGATGGGCGATCGTCTCCTGGCCAACGGGTACATGAGGACCGGGGGGAACCTGAAGCCTCGAAAGGAAGAGAAGGTGATCAGCCTGCTCTTTGTTTCGGAGGACAAGGGACGGACATGGCGCTACTTTTCAACCGTGGCTGATCCTTTCGTGATGACTGCTGACGCCCGGAGGCGGGATCCTGAAGACCCGCGTTACCTGGGCCGGCCCTGGCCTCAGGAAATCCTGGAGGCCAGTGAAACATCGATGATCCAGTTGGCCGATGGAGACCTCATGGCGGTGTTTCGAGTCGGCAGTTTGTTGGACTTGGGCCGGGCCTACAGCAGCGATGGAGGCCGTTCCTGGACCCAGGCGGAGCCCATTCCCCCCTACAGCGTGGAGCCGAGTATGGTTCGCACCCAGAACGACACCATCGTGCTCTCCAGCGGCCGCCCCGGCATACGTGTATGGTTCTCCACCGACGCTCGTGCGCAGACCTGGCAGGACATCGACATCCGCGAACATCACAACCGCTGGGCGCCAGGCGTCAGCTACCGCATTTCCCAGCAGGGCCAAAGGGGCGGAAGGGGTCAGACCACCTCTTACACGGAGATCGTGGAGATCTCGGCCAACCGGCTGCTGCTGGTGTACGATCGCGCTCCCTTCGGGTGGGATCCGACGCCCGTCGATTCCGGCGAACAAAGCCGCGTTTTCGTTTTGCCGATAGAAGTGCAGCGCGATTAAATGGGGAACCCCGCCGTGGTCCCTGTGTAGAACCTCCCTTTGTGTTTCGGGCGCACGAAATACGAATTCGACGCAGGTTCCTGGAACCGAAGTATTGTGTCTCTGGTGCTATTACTCAGTCAGGGTCAGCTTCCACACATCGTTATAGAGGGCGAAGGAGTGATAGTAACCGCCGGCCAACCACAGGGAATCCTTGTAAACCCAGGACTGAGAGGAGTGCCGAGGTGTAAAGATCGTCTTGGAGACGAAGGGTTCCCAGTGAACGCCGTCTTCCGTATACCAGACATCGTTGTAGTTTTTCGGATCGCCATCCAGACCGTAGTGCCCTCCCACGAGCCAGAGTCTGTTGCGATAAACTTGACTGGCGGCCCAGCGCCGCGCCGGCCAAGGTGCACTCCTGGTCGCACACGACCAGTTCACGCCGTCGGAGGAGTACCAGACGTCATTGTAGATGGCGTCGTCACCCGTTCTCCAGGTGCCTCCTCCAATCACCCACAGCCGGTCCTTGAAGACCTGAAAAGTGGGGCTCCCCCTTTCGGGCCAGGGAGCCTGGCTCATGGCCTGGGTCCAGTGGACTCCGTCGGTCGAGGACCAAAGCGTCTTCCCATGTGCGAGGAACCACATCTTGCCCCTGTGGACAACGGCCCGGCCCGGTTTGTCGGGTCCCCAGGGAGCCTGGGAAGTCGCCTGGATCCAGTCGACACCGTTGCTGGAGTGCCAAACGTCGGACTCACGTGACGTCCCGCCGATGACCCAGATTCTGGCGTTGTAGACCACGCAGCCGAAGACGTGGCGCCCCGGCCAACCAGGGTTAGCCGTTGCCAGCTTCCAGTTGATCCCGTCAGAGGAGTGCCAGACGTCCTTTTTTCTCCCGGGCCAGCCCCCGAGAAGCCACATTTTCCCGGCGAAAACCACATCACCACCATAGTCTCGAGGGGCAAAGGGGGCACGGTTGATCACCTTGGCCCAGAATTCCGGCTCTGGATTCGACTTTCCCGGTGTACTGGTCAGGTTGGTATAGAAAATCCGCTCGTCGCGCCCGTCAGGATGTCTTCCATAGGATTCGTCGCTGTCGATTTCGGAAGGGGCGTGAAGCGAGTCTATCAACGTGATTCCGTCGGGGGCGGTGAGAAGAACCGCCTCGGCACCCGATAGCCGAAAGTTCGTGTGCAGCTCTCCGTTGGCTCCGATCCTGTTCTTGGCGGAGGCCCAGATCACCAGAAACCCGTGAGGGGAAACCTCGCCAGCCGGGAATCTCCATCTCTTGGGCTGTTGAGGATCATTGGAAAGGTAATGGCCGGTCAGTTCGATCGCGTTGTCGCCGGCGTTGTAGAGTTCGATCCAGCCTTGGAAGTCGCCATCTTCATCCATCGCCCCGTTGGCAAATGCACTGGCGGTCATGATCTCATTCACGAAAAGAACGCTCTTGTCTCCCGGCCCTCCCCAGACCGGAAGTACGGCGGAAAGGATTGCCACACAAATTGAACAGGGTTTGAGCATGACTCCCTCTACCGGGCCAAGCGGTCAATGCCGGCACCAGTCACATACACTCGAACTGTCTTTCCTCAGTTTGAGTGTTCCGCAACTGGAGCACAAGCTTCAGGAATAGCCGATTCAGAGGCGGATTTCGAGTAGCTCGACAGGTTTGGCCGGTTCACCAGCGCCAGGAGGCTGAACCGCAATCCGTAGCTTGTTCTCTCCTCTTTTCAAGGCCTGGGGGGAGACTTCAAACGAGGTATTGACTTGCCGCCGACTCACTTATAACTTATAAAGTGCCAGCAAGTAAGGAGATAATCAATCTTGAATCCCGGAAGGCTGGCTGTTTCGGTGTGATTCGCGGCCAGCCGAATAACGCCAATATATTTCAGTGTAAGGGGAAGTGGTATGGACCATTTGCATGGCTACAGCGCTTGGTCGAAGCGGGCGTTACTGCTGTGGGTTGTAGTGTCTCTTTCTATCATTGACCAAGCCCAGCGAATTCATGCTTCAGGCATATTCGCGGCGGAAATGATGACCGAGGTGAAGTTGGAAGGGCTTCGGGTGCGCCTGGGCCGGCCCATCCAAGTGACCGCGCAGAGGGCGTGGCAGAGCGGTTCGGATGGGCCCTGGGCTTTCATTCACCCCGTTCCCGCCATCGCAAGATTCCCTACGGGTGAACTTATGGTGACATATTCGCTGGTGGCGGACACGAACGAAGAGCCGGTTTACCTCAGGGCCTTCCAGATCTCCAAGGATGGGGGCAAGACCTGGGGGCATCGCTACGACCTGATTCCCGATCATCAGCCTTGGATCTACTTTCCGCAAGCCGACGGCTCGCTGCTGGCTATACCTTCTCATTTCTATCAGTCGGACCCCGAGGACAGACACAATCTGCATGCTCCATACTGCCGTTTTGAACAAGGAGGAGATCGGCTCATCTTTGAGCCGGGTGGAACGAAAATCGTGGACCTGCCCTGGGCCGTGGATATGTTTCCCAGTCCCATTCCACGAACGAACTGGATTGCGCGGACCAAACTGGACGGCAACGCTTTTGAACGGGAAGGGAAGCTTTTCGTCACCGGATACCTCAGCACCAATGCGTATCCGGAGAAATTGATGAGCAACCTGCTTTTTGTCTCCGAAGACCGGGGACGGACTTGGCGCTACTTTTCTACCATCTCCGATCCTGCCGTCATGCCCGAGTCACCCAAGCGGGGGGCCAATGGTCCCAGCGAAACGGCAATCATCCAGTTGGAGGATGGAGATCTGATGGCCGTTTTTCGCGTGGGCAGCGGCCTTCCCTGGTACCTGCACCGAACCTACAGCAGCGATGGGGGCCGCAGTTGGACGAAAGCGGAATCGATCCCCGCCTACAGCGTGGAACCCAGCATGTTGCGCGTCGCCAATGGAACGATCGTCATTTCCACCGGCCGGCCCGGTATATGGCTTTGGCTTTCCACCGACCGCCGAGGTGAGAGCTGGCAGAGCATCGATATCACAGAGCATCACAACGGATGGGCGCCTGACGCCACCTATCGCATCGGCTCTTATGCGTACGACGCATCCACTCCCGGTCGTGAGGGACGCACTCAGACCTCGGCCTATACCGAGATGGTGAAAGTCTCCCCGAATCGGCTGCTTCTCGTTTATGACCGCGGGGCAAAACCAAAACCGGCCCACGCGGGCGATCTCACCCGCATCTTTGTACTGCCCATCGAGATAAAGCGGGAATGAGCTGGCCCATTCCGTTCGATTTGAAGGCGGAGTCCGAGATTCTCTTCCGAACATCCAACGCCGGCGCCGGCAGCTGATCGTCCTGGAAGAGGGAAGCCCCGTGACCGAGTCGAGAACTCACCGCTGTTAGACGAGGCCACGTCACTACGAAATCGAACCAATCCCATACGCGCCGTTTAGCGCTCCCCCCTGGCTGAAGCGTGTCATGGAGTACTCGCTGATGGGCAGACGCGGCTCCAAGCCAAGCACGCTCTGAGCGAGTGCCTCGCTAATCGTCGGAGCCAGCTTGAAGCCGTGGCCGCTGAACCCGACCGCAACGTAGATCCCCTCCAGACCGGGTACAGGGCCCACCAGCGGGTTCCAATCGGGGGTGATGTCGTAAGGGCCGGTCCAGCTTGCCGTGCACTTTGCCTTGGCGAAAAACTCGGGCATCCGTCTCGAAATCAAGGCGCCGATACGAGCGATGTGGGCTTGATCGACTTGGTCGGTGAGCGAATCCGGATCCTCAATCGGGTCACCGTGGTCTCCCGTGCCGATGAGCACGGTCCCTCCGCTGTCCGATCGAAGGTATATTTTGTCGGGCGTCGTCAAGTCTTTCACAATGGGCCAGTCGATTTCGTAGGGTTGATCGCCCTTGAGCGTGATGACTTTGTGCCGGCTGACGACATAAGGAAACTCGACGCCCGTCATCTTCCCAAGCGCGTGGGTCCAGGGACCGGCGGCAAACACCACAGTTGAGCTCTCGAAGTCGCCGCTGGGGGTCCGGACGGTTTTTGCCCGCCCATTGATGTGGATATCGGTTACCGGAGTATTGGTCTCAATGGTCACTCCGAGCTCCTGAGCGCGGCGGGCGTAAGAGGCCGTGGTCAAGCAGGGGTCACAGTAGCCGCCCCGCGTGTCGTAACCGATGACCTCGACATCGCCGAGATGGAGCAGTGGGTGAATCTGCGCGGCTTCTTCATGGGAGACAGTCGTTGTGTCAATGCCGTTTTCGTTCTGCCTGCGAAATACGGCTTGCATCGGTTCACCGTATTCCTCCGGGCCAAGGATCAAGTAGCCCGTACGGCGAAACCCGGCATCGCCACCGACCATCTCGGCGAAATTTTCGAATATCTTCAAGCTTTCGACGGCATGGATGAGATTCGTCTCGATCGAATAGTGGGTGCGCGAAGCGGCGCAGGATTTTCCGGTGCCCCCAGAGCAAATCGCCTTACGTTCAAGAAGCACCACATTCCTGGCGCCGTTCTTGGCCAGATTGTAAGCGATACCGCAACCATAGACCCCAGCACCAATGATGATGAAATCGGCTGTTCTATTTGTCCTCATGCCCCGTCGCCTCAATGTATAAATTATATGATCGCCACGATACTGAAACTACCCTCTAGGTCGCAACCCGTTGGGGGTCTCCCCAGACAAGCTCCTGTCCCATCCCGGAAGTCCCGTTGAGGGCTGGAATTGAGACGAATCGGTTGGGCATCCTCGCAGAACCACTCAATCCAGGATGTTTGGAGGCGCCACCGGTGAACCGGCTGTGGCAAAATCCCGCTGCGGCATCGAGACGCGCGTTCGTCCGGTAAGTCCCAGGAACGCGGTGGCAATCCCCTGCAGTGAGGCGAAATTTGGCTTAGACGAACATCACAGCTGGGGAAGATGAGAAGACTCCCGGTGGCCGGCAGCGTGGCTCGTGACTATGTTTGCAAGGCCAGTTCCATATTTCCCAGATGAGCCACGAACTCGCCCGTGATGTCGGCCGAAGGTTCAGGACTCTTCGTCATTTCGTAGTCGTAGGCATTGAGAACGCTCCACCAACCCGATTCGCTTTGCAGAGCCAGTAATCCTTCCTGCACAGCCTCCGCAATGCCACGATCCCTGGGATCTCTCGTCAACCGATACGTCCAAGCCGCCCCCCACCCAATTTTCCCGCTCTGGGGCTGACGGTATACGTCCTCGGCGCAATACCGGGTTGCCTCCAGGAATTGTTGAGAAAGTTTCAACCATTCCTGCTCGCCGGTGGCGGCATGCAAGGAGGTTAGAAACGCGGCGGCAATACCGTATTGGTAATAACGTTGACTCACCTCCGACGTGGATACGCAATACTCTCGCGCTCGATCTTCGGGAAAGTCTGCGACGAGTCCGTCACGAGAATGCCAGACGAAACAGAGTCGTCTCGACAGGTCAGGTTGCTCGTCGTAGAGGTTTCTCATCCAGCTCCCGGTAGCCCGTGCCAAGTCCAGTCGGCCTCCCCATATGCACGCGATCCCAGCCATGGCTGTCGTCATGATCTCTTGAGAGCCGTCTCCCTGTTCTCGTCCTTCAGCGGTGGTAAAGAATCCGCCACTGCGGCTATGGTGGAAAGTGGAGACGAATCTCAGGATTGGATAGGCGATATCGAACCGGCCTCTCACCATAGCCGCCACAATGATCCAACCATGGGCATAAATGCGAAAATCTTCGAACCATGGGCAGCCTGTTCCGTCCAGGTCGCCATTTTCCTTTAGAAATCTACCGGCGACGTAGTCGAGCATTCGTTCTGTGGCCGCATTGTGGCCGGTGACCGCCAGTCCGTAACAGACCTTGTAGTAGTCACTCAGGCTCGAAGCGTGACGCAGCGAGCCGTCTTCCCGCATTTGAGTCTTCAGCCACAACGCTCCCTTCTGCGCGGCCGAATCGCACGCGCGCCCGGAGACCTGGGAGTGGTCCGCCGCCGTTTCGTCTTTACTCATCGATTCGTCCCTCCCTCAGAAATCAGATATGGGTGCCGGGCCTTCCATAATCCGTAACGATCCATTCAAACCGATTCGTCCTCCTCAACCCGCTCTAATTTGAAGAACACGGGTCTGAAACCATCCGTGCAGCAAGTCACGAAGACCCCAGGTTTGACACCGACCATGTTGCCTCCCCGGGCCAGAACCACGACGTATTTCTGAATGTCCGTCCACGCCCAGTCGCTGAAGCCGTCAGGCATGTGCCCATCCGAGAAAAACTCCTGTCCCACTGCGAAATCATGGCAACAACCACGTGGCTTCCACTCAAAGCCCTCCGTGTAGGCATCGACGAAGTCTTGATTGAAGGTTTTGCGCAACACGGTAATCCGGACCTTCTTCGCTTTCACGATTGAACTCCCTCCTGGTGCGTTGTCTTCGATCCCACCCCTGGGGAATCAGCCGGTCAAGTATCTGTTTCCTCACTTCCGGCGAGAACTATGCAATCACGAAAAGATCCGGACTCTCCGTCGTCAGGAGCTCGTGACCGGATTCGGTGATGACCAAAAGATCCTCCCAGACCAGAGGACCATCATCCGGCAGGAAATAAGGCTCGCTGCTACAGACGATTCCTGGTTCGAAGACCGTCGCATCCCAGGGGGCGATCCTGGGAGGCTCACCGAGAAGCATTCCCATTCCGTGCCCCACAATGACTCCGGGATTCGAAAGTTTGTGTCGCCGGCACTCTGCAGCATAAACCTCGTAGACCTCGGCGGTGCTCACTCCCGGACGAAATAATTCCACCATTTTGTGGTTCAAATCACGCAGCCGTTGGTACAGGTCCTGCTGCCGGTGACTCGGGCGGCCGAGAACGGCCAGGCGATCGTAATCGCAACTGTAATCCTGCACCCAGCACCCTCCGTCCAGACAGATGAGGTCCCCCATTTCGAGCGGTCGGCCCGTGGGCACTCCAAATAGTGGAATATCCGGTTGCAGCGGACCCGCCGCCACAAACCCGAACGACGGGCGGTCACCCCCCACTTCGAGGATTTCTCGGAAGAATCGATTCAGGACCTGCCCATCCGTCATGCCGGGCTTTAACTGGGCGAATGTCCGCTGCCGCGCCTCTCCCGTGATCTCGGCGGATTGCTTCAATAATTCCAATTCGGCAGGTGACTTTCGCATGCGCACCTTCCAGATTGGATCCGAGGCATCCTGAAACCGGGCCTCCGGAAGTCTCGCTCGCAGCCGCTCGAAGTCTCCAACGGGCATCCCCATTCTGGTGTCATGACCCAGCTCTACACCGATTCTGCCACGCTCCAGACCGCTTTCCCGAAGGAGATCCGCCAATTCGGCAACGGGTGCACAACCATAGGGAACGTCCTCGGAAGTCGTATAAATTCTCACCTCCGAGATGGGTGAATTGACCCGAGTGTCGGCAACTCGGGAGTTGTGAATCAGTACGACCGGATCGCGGCTGACGGGGATCAGCACGAACAGGGGCCGGGTCTGAATCAAGCGGGGCAGCAGGGAACGGACGCCGGCAAAGTAGGTGATGTTGTCGTCCCCGCTGACCAGAAGGGCGTCCAGACGGACAGCCTGCAATTCTCCCCGAATCCTGTTCTGACGATGTTGATATTCTTCGCGAGAAAACAACATTGCCGACTCTCTTCGAGGAACCTTCCGTCACCGATCCCGCGTGTTTTCTTTCCGGTTCGAGAATATCGGAGGGAACCCGCCCCGACTCACTCTGGAAAACTTCGGCCAGAAGTTTATTCTCTCTGATAATTTATAAGAAAATCGGGAGGAAGAAAACGGCAGTGTGGTTGTGAGTTTCACATTTCCCGTTAAATTCAGACCCGCCTTTGCATTGCGACATGAAGGAGCTAACTTTCCCGGAAAAACCCGGGAGCCAATTTTCCGGACCGGCTTTGGTCCGTAGCAACAGGGGAAAAGCCGCATGAGGATCACTTTACTGGGTACCGGGTCGCCGACACCCTTGGTCAAGCGTGCCGGGTCGGGATACCTGGTGGAAACGCCGTCAGAAGTTTTTGTGTTCGACTGCGGGCCCGGTTCCTACCGGCGTTTTCTCGAGACGGGGAAACAGCCGACGGAGGTCACTCAGCTCTTTGTGACCCACTGGCACTACGATCACTGCACTGATCTTCCCCACTATGTTCTTCAGCGCTGGGATCAGGGGGCAGGGAAGATTCCCGAGTTGAATATCTACGGTCCTCGGCCGATTCAACGAATCGTGGAATCCTTGTTTGATAGAGACGGGGTATTCGATTCCGATTTACAGGCCCGGACCAGGAACGCAGCCAGTGTAGCGCTTTACCATGCCCGCGGCGGCACGGGGACGAGAAAACGGCCGCGGCCCGTCATTGCCGAGGCGGAGCATGGGGCCGAGTTTCGGGGAGACCATTGGATGGTTCGTTCCATTGAGGTCCCCCATGCCCAGCCGTATCTGCGGTGTCTGGCGTATCGTTTGGAAACGGAGGAGTACACTCTGGTTTACAGTGGAGACTCGGGTCCGACCGATCGCATGGTCTCTTTTTCGGAGGGTGCTGACGTTCTCATTCACATGTGCCACTTCCTCACGGGCACGGAGTTCAACGAGGCCATGGCGAGGGGTTGTGGGAGCCCCGGAATGATCGGCAGACTGGCCCGGGACGCGGGTGTCAAAACGGTCGTTCTGACTCATATTACGGGACAGATCGACAGGCCGGGAGTGCGAGAACAAGTCATCTCGGAAGTTCGCGAGATCTTTGGGGGCACGGTCATTTTTGGAGAAGATCTGACTGTCGTCTCCCCCGAATCGATTGGTCTCGCAGAAGCACCCCTATGAATTCGAGTCCCGACGTGACAGACAGGAGACTGTTTCGGGCTCCCGGGAAGAACGAAGGGAGGATGGACAGAGAAATGGACGCATCTTTCACCAACAGTCGAGAAAGTCTGGAGCGTGCGAACCGGGTGCCGGAAAGCCATTGGTACGGTCTGACCCGCGCCCAACAGATTCGATCCATCGAATTGGAGGGTTTCGTCGTCTTGCCGGATCTGCTGAGCGAGGAACTGATGGAGGCAATCCGCCGGGAGACCTCCAGAGTCACGACCAGGCCGACCGATTACAGCGACCATCAGCGAAGCCGTCCCAATCTGCAGTGGACCGACTCGCCACGAGCGACGTCGGTGATCGCCCTTCCGGCCACGGTAGAGTTCTTGGAGGAACTCTTGGGCGACGAGCTGATCTGCACCTCCTGCACGTACACCGAATCCAGGCCGGGCCACCCGGGAATCGCCATTCACACCGATTCTCAGCCCTACGGCTCCAAGATCTTCGGAGTCCAGGCCAGTTCGCCCTGTCTGGTCCGCGTTCTCTATTACCTGGACGATCTCACTCCGGAGTGCTCCCCGTTCAAGGTGATCCCGCGCTCCCACCTTTCGCTCCACCGCGATGCCAACCCCTACAACCGCTATCTTGCCCACGACGATGAGTTGATGGTGACCTGCCGAGCCGGCTCGGCGGCGATCATCAACCAGAAGGTGTTTCACGCAAACTTTCCCAACTACAGCGACCGGACTCGCCGCATGTTGGCCATTGCCTATCGGCCCTCCTGGGCGGGTCCCATAGAAGACGTTCCCGACCGCGACCCGGAGAAGGTGGCCGGTCTCCCTCCGGCCGTCCAAAAATATTTCAGGAGCCTCAACACGAGGAACATTGATTTCGATCTGCCGAACCGCCCGGACAACATGGCGAAGTATGCCGCGGGCATTTCCCCTGGCCGTTGGAGCTGATCCAGGCTATGGGGGAACAGGACTCCGCAATTCATCACCCTCCATCGAAACGGATCGTGCCCCAGACAGGAAAGACTCCGACTAAGAAGGGGGTGGACTACCCGCGACTGCTGGAGCAGACGGACATCGTCTGGACAGAGGAGGGTAACGACGCCGGAATCAGCCCCGAAGGTGTCCTGGTCTCGAAGATCCGGAGCTACAAGACGGCCACCGGACTGGGAAACAAGATCTTCAGCGACACTTTTCGGACGCCCCTGGCGGTGGCCGAAGCCATGGCTTGCAACCGGGGATGCCTGGGGATGAAGGAACAGTCCGGAAGGTCTACGCCCTGTCGCCCGACGGGGGAGAGATCTCCGACCTCGAGTTCCGAGCCGGGGGGAATCGGATCGGGTTCACGTTGCCCCGCCTGGAAACCTACACGCTGGTCGTGGTTCAACTCTGAGGAACACCTCAGGGGGCGAGGTCATCCAGGAGGGTTCCTTCACGCAGGTCAGAAGCGGAGCCGCTTCAGCGGCACCCGCTCGAAACCCTCCTTGCCTTCGACCACGCGAATCAACTGACCCGAGCTGACCTCGCCGAGACGCTGGGTCTTGCCGGTCGTGGGCCAGAAGATCTCGACTTCGCTGGCCGACGCGGCCTGGCCGAGGCCGATGGTCTGGCGCAAGGGGTTGCACCCGAAGCTGCCTCCACTGTTGACGTGCCGGTAGATGGATCGACTGGCGCCCTCTTCCACGATCCGCACCCGGATCCGGGCGCCGATGGCGGAAGCGTTGGACTCCCGGCCCACCAGTCTGATGGCCAGCCAGTGGTTGCCGGTGCCCGGGTTCTCGTAGAGGGCGTCGCTGTAGCCGTCCACCGGGAAGGCGCCCCCCATCTGCTCGAAGACGTCCAGATCGCCGTCGTTGTCCAGATCGGCGAAAGCGACGCCGTGACCCTTCTGGAGATGACCGAATCCGCCCGCGATGGTCACGTCCTCAAACCGTTGTCCACCCTGGTTCAGGAACATGAGGTTGGGGACGATGCTGGCGAGACTGGGATCACCTGTACCCAGGTAGAAGTCCAGCCAGCCGTCGTTGTTCAGGTCTCCGAAGTTGGACCCCATGGGCTGCATGGGGACTTCCAGATTTCGCTCCCGGGCCACGTCCCGAAAACCGCCTTGTCCGTCTCCCTCGTAGAGACGGGCTTGCTCGAAGTCCGGGGGGAGCCCCATGTGATGACGGGCCTGGTGGCCGATGTGGCCCGCATAGCTGGAGACGAACAGGTCCAGGTGGCCGTCGTTGTTGTAGTCCCAGAACCAGGCCGGGAAGCTCTCCTCCGGACCCGCCACCTTCAGCTTGGCCGTGACGTCCTCGAAGGTTCCGTCTCCCCGGTTCCGGAAGAGCCGGTTCGGGTCCCGGTAGTTGGAGACGTACAGGTCCGGATAACGGTCTCCATCGTAGTCTCCCCAGGCGACCCCCTTGGTGAAGAAGTAGTGCCTGACGCCGGCCTGCGCGGCCACGTCCTGAAAGGTGCCGTCCCCCTGGTTCCGGAAAAGCTGCCAGGGCGCCCGGTAATCCCCCAGGGATTCGTTTCCCACGAACAGGTCCAGATCGCCGTCATTGTCGTAGTCGGCCCAGCCGGCCACCTGAGTCGGATAGGAGACCTCGGCCAGTCCGGCTTCGTAGGTGACGTCCTGGAAGGTCCCGTCTCCGCGGTTTCTCAGAAGTGAGTTGGGCTGCTCTCCCTCCTTGCCGGACCATGCCCCCCGCAGGACGAGGACGTCCACGTGGCCGTCGTTGTCGTAGTCGGCCTGCAGCAGGTTGAGGCCGCCCCAGAGGCCCTCCAGACCGGCTTCGCTGGAGATCTCCCGAAAGGTCCCGTCTGCGTTGTTGCGAAAGTAGACCATGGGGCCGCTGAGATCCCAGGTTGAGGTTAAGATGTCCAGGTATCCGTCCCCGTCGAAGTCGTCCACGATGGCGCCGCCGGCCAGATTGAAGCTGTCCAATCCCAGTTTCTGGGAGATGTTGCGAAAACGTTGGAACGGGATACGGGTCTGAAACTTCGATTCGGGAATCCGGTAGCGGGCCGGCACGCCATCCGGATATTGGTCCAGCGTCATGTAGGCAACGTTCAGGAGCCAGAGGGAAGGAAAGTAGTATCCGTAGTCCTTTCCCGAAGGAGAAGACTCCAGCACTTCCGTGAAATATCGGATCGCCTGGGTGGACCCCTCCGGTAGGGCGTGGATCCCTTCTCCCCGAAGCGGGAGGATGCAGCGCTCGGCGCCGTGTTGAACGACACAGTTCTGGGTCTCGCCCATCCGCATGTAGGCCACGCCCAGCTCGAAGATGGTCTGGTCCACCTTGGACCGCTGGAGCCGGTCGCGGACACTGGGAAGGAGATTGTAAGCCGCCTTCAGGTGCTCGATGCCGGCCTTCTCTTCACCGAACCGGACCTCGGCGACTCCCAGTTCCAACAGCACGTTCCACCGGTTCAGGTCCATCCAATAGGAGGGAGTCCCGGGGACTGAAGGGCTCTGGTCCAGTTCTTCCAACTGGCGGCGGAACTTGCGCACGACCCCGTCACCCAGGTAGAGGTCCCCCCGAGCCGCCCTGTCTGCCACCTCCCGAAGAGTCTGGAGCATGCGGCGATGCCCCGGAGAAAAGTCTCTTTGCGGCGGCGCGTGGTCCCCTTCATGCAGCCTTGCGGTTTTGGAATGGTGATGGTGGGGCTTCTTGGGATCCGAGTTCTGGACCGGGAGGATGTCTTGGGGGTGGCCCAGAATGATGGCTGCAACCAAGGCGGTGCGGACGGCTGCTCCAGAGAAGCCGGCGGTGGCGCGCCTCACCGTTGGCGGCCGTATTCCACGAGATGCAAGCATGAGCTTCCCGGGTTAGCTGGGAATCTCCCAGTACGAGCCCTGGATGCTGGTGACCCCGTCCGGTTCTTCACCGTAGTAGACGGTGAACAGGTGTCCGGGCCGGTATTCGATGGTCACGGGATAGCCCAGATTCCGGTTCGGGAAATCGCCACGGATCAGGAATTCCTGTTCGTAGTCCCAGGTTTGGCCGTTGTCCCGGCTCTGGCAGGCCCGGATCCCGAAGGGCGAGCGGCGATGGCCGTAGGTGACCAACAGCCGGCCGTCCGCAAGACGCAGCAGATGCCCCGGATAGCCGAAGATGGGGGTCTTGCGCACGGGCGTCCAGGTCGATCCCCCGTCTGAAGACTCGCTCTGGTGAAGGTAGCGCGTGTGGCTTCGCATCATGGCCACCACCTTGCCGCTGGGGAGGACTGCCGCCGTGGGTTCGGACAACATGCCTTCTTCCGACGTCCCGACGGCCACCGGCGGGGTCCAGGTCAAGCCGCCGTCCCGGGACCGCACCGCGTAGGCCGTGTGGTTCAGGGGGTGGTCCGCCGTGACCATGAGGACGGTTCCGTCCTGCAGTTGAGCCACGCCCCGGGGCGTATAGCCTCCTATGTAGGGTTCCGTGGGGATCCGGACCGTTCGGTCCCAGGTCCGGCCTCCGTCGGAGCTCAAGTGGACGTAGCAGCCGCCGTTGGCCCGGGCCCAGGGATAGAGGCTCCGGTCAAAATCGGAGTCGGAAGCCGCCGGCAGCCAGCCCTGCTTCCGGCTGGTTCTGAGCCAGATCTTCTCTCCCTGGGAGGCGAGTTTCCTCCCCTGCGCCAGGGGATACCAGAGGAACCGCCACTGGTTCAGGACCACCGTCCCGTCCTGAAGTTGGGCCAGACCCGGGCACTCCACCCCGTACCAGTCCCAGTTGGGAGCGGCCTCCGGCGGGCTCCAGGTGCGGCCCTCGTCGTCGGAGCGGGAAACCAGGTTGTGGAAGTGGGGATCACCCGGCGGATGAGTATACGGTTTGATTTTCTGGCACTCATTGAAGGCCGTGACCCACTCGCCGTTGGCCAGGCGCACGATGGAAGCATGGGAGCAATAGGCGAACGGGTCGCGGTAGATGATGATGTCGCGTCGATTCGGGGCCGGTTGCGTGTGGGGATTGGGATCGCCGGGGTCGCCATTGTACTGGGCCCCGGCCGAAGCCGTCGAGAGGACTGCCGCCAGCGCGCTGCCCCGTTTCAGAAATTCTCTTCGCTGGAGCGATGTTGCGTAATACATGACATGTCAGAGTCTAACCCGGCCTTTTGGAGGTCGGCAACCCGCGGCCCGGAGTCAGAACGGCGTTTCGAATCAGTACAGAAAGTTGTACAATAAGTAGATGCCTCAAGTCACTACCTATTCCGATCTTCGTGCCCATCTCAAGAGCTACTGCGACCGGGTCGCAGAATCCGGAGAACCGCTCATCATCAGGCGCCGAGGGGGCGCCGATGTGGCCTTGGTCAGCCTGGAAGAGTTGTCCGGGCTGGAAGAAACGGCTCATCTGTTGCGGTCCCCCGAGAACGCTCGACGACTGCTTGAGTCCATTGAAGAAGTCCGGTCCGGGAGTGGTGTCGTGTTGACCGTCGCGGAGCTCCGCAGCAAGTTCGGTCTCGATGAGTGACCGGCGAGCGGTCTTTTCGACCCATTTTCTGCAGGACATGGAATATTGGACGTGTGCCGATCGCAGGACCGCGATTCGGTTGCTCCGCCTCGTCCGCGACATCCTGAACGCTCCGTTGGGGCGTATCGGCAAGCCCGAACCACTCAAGCGCAAGTTGTCCGGGTTGTGGTCGCGCCGTCTGACTCGGGAACACCGCGTCGTCTACGAGGTGGTGAAGAACGAGGTCCGATTCCTCCAGGTTCGATACCACTACTGACCTGTGGAGTTGAAAAATGGCAGGCCGGTAGGGCTCCAGGCTACCGTCCGATCAGCGACTTTCGGAGTTCCGCCAGTTCCTTCTGGATCCGCTTGACCGTCTTCACCAGCTCGGGGAACCGGTGCATCAGGATGTAGTTCCGTTTCCAGAGGGTGGTTTCCATCTCAGGTGATCCCGAGACGACGCTTCCCGGGGCCACGTCCCGCCCGATGCCGGTCTGGGCCGTCGCCACGACCCGGTCTCCGATCTTCAGATGGCCGGCCACACCCACCTGCCCGGCCAGGGTCACGTGGTTCCCGATGGTGGTGGTCCCGGCGAGTCCGGTCTGGGACGCCAGGATATTGTGAGAGCCCAGGGTCGAGCCGTGTCCGATCTGGACCAGGTTGTCGATCTTGGTCCCTTTCCCGATGCGGGTTTCGCCCACGGTGCCCCGGTCGACGCAGGCGTTGGCGCCCACCTCCACGTCGTCTTCCAGAATCACCACCCCCGACTGGACCATCTTGAAATAGCTGCCGTCCCCGCGGGGAGCGAAGCCGAATCCGTCGCCCCCGATGACGGCCCCGTTCTGGAGGATCACCCGGTCGCCCAGCCGGCAGTGCTCGCGGACCACGGCGTTGGAATGGGCCATGAAGTCGTCGCCGATGCGGGTGTGGGGGTAGATGACCACGTTGGGGTAGATCACGGCGTTTCGGCCCAATCGCACCCCGTCGCCGATGACGGCGTGGGCTCCGATGGAGTGGTCCTCTCCCAGTTCGGCGGTTTCGGCGATGATGGCCGTGGGGTGGATTCCCGGAGTAACGGAAGGCGGACGGTAGAAGAGGGGGATGGCGCGGGCGAATGCCAGGTAGGGATTGTCGCTGAGCAGGGTTGGAATCCCGGTGTCGGGCGCGTCCCGCGACACGACGACGGCTCCGGCGCGAGTCGACGGGATCTTGGAGTAGTACTTGGGATTGGACACGAAGGTGAGTTGCGTCGCCGTCGCTTCCTCGATACCCGCCAGGCCGTCGATCTCGAGTTCAGACGGTCCCCGGAGCTCACAATCGAGTTGCCGGGCAAGGTCTCCAAGCTTCATTCCAGACTCCACGATTTCCCGACGTAGGGGTCAGATGAGAATGATAGCTTAACCGCGGGTTGACGCGTTTTTGGACGCTGGTTTCGATTCCCTCAATCAAGTGACCGCGGGATGGTCCAAGCCGACAATCAGGAGTCCCGACGGAGGATTCGGTCGACTCGTGCCGCCCGCAACATCAGCGCCGCAGTTCTGCTCAGCCGGATTCTGGGTCTGGTCCGGGACCGGTTCTTCGCCCGGCTCTTCGGAGCCGGGGCCTACATGGACGCCTACAACGTGGCGTTCCGGATCCCCAACCTCTTCCGCGACCTCGTCGCCGAAGGAGCGTTGAGCTCGGCGTTCGTCCCCACTTTCACGGAGATTCTCCGCAAGCAGGGCAGGGAAGAGGCGTGGCGGCTGGCCAACCTGGTGGTCAGCGCCCTGCTCTTCCTCCTGGGGCTGCTGGCGGTGGCGTTCTTCGTTCTGTCCGACTATTGGGTCTATCTGCTGGCAGCGGGATTTGCGAACGATCCAGGCAAGCTCGAGATCACGTCCCACCTGGTTCGGATCCTGTCTCCCTTCCTGATCTTCGTCTCCGTGGCTTCGATCCTGATGGGGATGCTGAATGCGCTGAATCGTTACTTCGTCCCCGCGTTCGCCCCGGCGCTGTTCAACCTGGTCCTGATTGCCTTCTGTATTTTCGTCGTCCCCTGGTTCGAGTACGAAGGGATTCTGGCCGTATACGCCGTGGCTCTGGGCGCCCTGGTGGGCGGGGCTCTCCAGTGCGCCGTCCAGTTTCCCCTCCTTTACCGGCAAGGGTACCGTTTCCGTTTGGGTCTCGATCTCCGCCACCCGGCGCTGCGCCGGATCGGACGCCTGGTGGCGCCGGCTCTCCTGGGAGTCAGCGCTCTTCAGATCAACGTTCTGATCAACACGCAGTTGGCCTCGCTGCTGGGGGGCGACGGACCCATCTCCTGGCTCAACTACGCGTTCCGGATCATGTACCTGCCCATCGGGCTCTGCGGAGTGGCGGTGGGCGTGGTGAATCTTCGTGAAGTGTCGGTTTCGGCCGCCCGGGAAGAATGGGAAGGGCTGAAGGCGATGGTGGCCCATTCGGTCAAGACCGTTTCCCTGATCGCCCTGCCTGCCGGCGTCGGGCTCCTGATCCTGGCCGGACCCATCGTGCGTCTGCTCTTCGAAACCGGCGAGTTCGACGCCGGCGCCACCCGGAGGACCGCCGACGCCTTGATCTGCTATTCCTTCGGCCTGTTCGCCTACAGTTGCATCAAGGTCTACGCTCCCACCTTCTATGCCCTGGGAGACACCCGAACGCCGGTGCGGAGCAGCCTGATCGCCGTCGCCACCAACCTGGCGGTGAACCTGCTCCTGATCTGGCTGCTTCCCTCCGCCCACAAGTATCTGGGGCTGGCGGTGGGGACGGCCGCTTCGGTCTGGGTGAATCTGGCGCTACTGGTCCGATCGTTCGGGCGCCGGGTGGGGTCTTCCGCGACCTATCGAGTCGGTTCCACGCTGGCCAAGAACCTGGCGTCGTCGATCCTCATGGGGATCCTGGTCCTGTTTCTGGCGGATTACCTCCAGTTGGATCGGGCCAGGAGCACCTGGCTGGAGGAGGCCGCGGTCCTGTTCGGGTGCATTGGGGCCGGAGGCCTGTTTTATTTCACCTGTTGCCGCCTCCTGGGCGTCGAGGAGGTCGGGCACCTCTTTGCCCGCTTGCGAAAATGACGGAAGAGATGCGCCGGCGGGCCTTTGAGAGTTATATCAACTACCTGGTCGTGGAGCGGGGGCTCTCCCCCAACACGGTCGAGGCCTACCGGCGGGACCTTCTGGAGTTCCTGGCTTTCCTGGGGGAGCGCAAACTGGAGTTGAACCAGGCGGAGAGGCAGGATCTTTTCGATTTTGTGCGCCGCCTCCATCAGCGGCTCTCGGTCTCCTCCATCATGCGAAAGATCGTCAGTCTTCGTTCCTTCTACCGTTTTCTCCTCCTGGACGGCTACGTGGAGAAGGATCCCACCGAAACCCTGGAGTCGCCCAAGCTCTGGAGGAGACTGCCGGTCTACCTGGAGCCGGACGAAGTGGAGCGCCTCCTGGATAGTCCCGATCTCTCCACCCCGTACGGCCTGCGGGACCGGACCATGCTGGAGGTGCTCTATGCCACGGGCCTGCGGGTCACGGAACTGGTGCGGATCCGGATTCGCGAGGTGAGTCTGGAGGCGGGCTTCTTGAGGACCATGGGGAAGGGAAGCAAGGAGCGGCTGGTTCCGCTGGGGAACGAGGCCGCCGAGTTCGTGGACGCCTACCAGAGAGAGGCGAGGCCCTATTTTCTGCGCAAGCGTTTCTCGAGCCCCTTCCTCTTCCTGACCCGGCGGGGCGGTCCCATGACCCGCCAGAATTTCTGGAAACTGACCCTGAAATACGGCAGGAAGGCGGGAATCGACGGAAAGCTGAGCCCTCACGTGCTGCGCCACAGCTTTGCCACTCACCTGCTGGAAAATGGCGCCGACTTGAGGGCGGTGCAGGTGATGCTGGGCCATGCCGACATCTCTACCACGCAAATCTACACCCATGTGAGCCGGGAGCGCCTGAAGAAGGTCTACAGCAAATTCCACCCCCGGGCGTGAATGAGTCTCGAGGAATGCGTACCATGGCGGGACCAAGGCATCCCGGCGCGAAAGGAATCTGACCCATGCGAACTCTTTGCTACCAGCCATTGAACACCCCGCTGGGCACGTTTCACTTGGCCGCCTCCGAGCGCGGGCTCTGCCGGTTGCTCCTACCCGGCGAAGCCGATTGGTCCGGATGGTTCGACAGGCATTTCGGGGGGACGGCGTCTCCGGGTTCGAACCCCGCCCTGCGGCGTGCCACGGCGCAGTTGGAGCAGTTCCTGGCGGGAGAGCGGCGGGACTTCGATCTGGAGTTGGACCTGAGGGGAACGCCCTTCCAGATCGGGGTCTGGAACCAACTGCGATCGATCCCCTTCGGCGAGACGCGAAGCTACGCGCAGGTGGCGGCCGGGATCGGACGCCCCGGGTCCTCCCGTGCGGTGGGCACGGCGACCGGCCGCAATCCCGTTCCGGTCGTGGTTCCCTGCCACCGGGTCATCGGCTCCGACGGACGCCTGGTGGGTTACGCCGGCGGTCTGGGACTGAAGCGGAGTCTGCTGGAGTTGGAAGGCGTCCCCGTTCCGGGTCAGGCCGACGAAAGGTAGAGAAACCGGGACAATCTGGATGCGGCGCCGGACCTGGGCGAAGCGGAAAACCGCCCGGTGTGGGTCCTCGGACCTCACGGGGGCGGCCGGCGAATTCAGCCTTTCCTGCTCCCAACGATTTGGCGTAGCCGGAGCAGTTCCTTCCGGTTTTCCTCCACCTCTCGGGCCAAGGCGCCCGCCGCCCGGATCACTCCCCGGATCAGTCTGTGGGCGTTCTCCGGTGTCTGCGCAACGGAACTCTATTCGACGATCAAATCCTGGAAGAGTCTAGTGATCTCGGTTGTATTCTGTTCCATCTGCCAGCCGCTCCTTGATGGTCTTGACGTCCCGCCGGAGCTCCCTCACGAGCATTCGCACCCTCTCCATCGAGTCCTGGATGAGGGCAAGGTGCCGACGATTGACTTCGATGGCGTCCATGATTTTGTCCACTATACCCTGAAAGTGGCGGGCGAGGGCCCGCCCGTCATAGGCATCGGCTCCATCGGGAGACAGCCTCAATATCGCCGGATCGGCCTGCTCGGCTGAAACTCGATCCTGGCGTTTTGCCGCCTCAGAAGCCGGTTGTTAGTATTGCCCAAGCTCTTGCTGCTGGCATGGGGCCTGAAGACCCGAAAATGGGAGCCTCGAGAGCAAGAGGCCGACCGGAATTGCAGGAAATACCCACCAGGCCCGGCAGCCGGCAGTCAATCAGGCCTACCCTTGTCCCGGCCGCCCGAAGATTCTGTCTGCCTTGTCCTTGTCCTGTTATCGACATTGAGGTTCAGGCTCCCCATTCGAGTTCGGGTCGGGAGAGAAGCACGGTTTAGGAGGTCCCTCCATGTTCCGAACGGAATCGCGGAGCGGGAGCCGCTCCCACTCTCGGCACCAGGTGAAAATCCTCTACGCGCGAGTGCCCATGCGTGACGGAGTGGATCTTGGCGTGAAAATAACGCGGCCGGACGCGGAGGGCCGATTTCCGGCGATCATGGAATACAACCCCTACCGCCGCATCGGAAAACCGTTGGCCGACTATCGGGAGGAGTACCCCCCGGTCGTTCCCTACCTGGCCGAGCGCGGATATGTCATTGCCCAGTTCGACGTGCGGGGTACGGGCAACTCCAGCGGATGGAGCAAGGACATCTACTCTGCGGACGAGAGGCGGGACGGGTACGACATGGTGGAATGGATCGCCGCCCAATCCTGGTGCAACGGCAACGTGGGAATGATCGGCAAGTCCTACAGTGCGGTCGTCCAGTGGCAGGTGGCGGTGCAGGCGCCCCCCCATCTGAAAGCCATCATCGTGCGCTCGGCCAATGACAACGTGTATACGGAATGGACCTATCCGGGAGGCGTCCTTCGCCCCTACATGTTCGACAGCTACTCCGCTCTGATGAACGCCTACAATTTCGCGCCTCCCGACCCGGATATCGTGGGAGAGGAGTGGAGCGGGATCTGGCGACAGCGTCTGGAAAACAGCCAACCATGGGGTATCGGCTACATTTCGAATCAACTGGATGGGAAATATTGGCAAGACCGGTCGCTGTCCACGGACTACGGCGCGGTCCAATGCGCCGTTTTCGTCATTGCCGGCTGGTCCGACTGCTATCCGACCGCGCTTTTGCGTGCCTTCTCGAAGCTGGAGGTTCCCCACAAGCGAGCGTTGGTGGGACCCTGGGGCCACTGGTATGGCGAAGAAAAATGCGCCGTGCCCGGCCCCAGGATCGATACGCGCCCACTGTACCTGAAGTGGTTCGACCACTGGCTCAAAGGGATCGACAACGGGGTGATGGACGAGCCTCCGGTCACGTTCTTCGTGAAGCGGTACAGTCCGCCGTGTGCGCGGATGCCTCTCGAAGAAAAGGGTTTCTGGCGATCTGAGCGGGAGTGGCCGATCGCCCGGACGCGGCGCACGCCCCTCTATTTTCATTCCCACGGGAAGCTGGGCCCGGAGCCCTGCGGGACGGTCGATGAGGAGCGGGACGAGTACCCGTACAACCCTGCCGTGGGAATCACCTCGGGGATTCACTGGGGGGGAGGCATCCTGCCCTGGGGAATGCCCATCGACCAGCGCTGGGACGAGGCGTATTCGGTGACCTATACCACGCCTCCACTGGAAGCGGATCTGGAGGTGACGGGGACTCCTACAGCTGTCCTCTACGTCTCATCCACGGCCGAGGTGGCCTACTTTCGGGTCAAGCTCATCGACGTGGCGCCGGACGGCACTTCCAAGCTGGTTCGGTATGGAGGCTTGAATGCCACTCACCGCTACTCCCACGTCGATCCCGAACCTCTTGTACCCGGGCGAGTTTATGAACTCAAAATCGACCTGAAGACGATGTCGTATATTTTCGGGACCGGTCACCGGATTCGCGTGGCCATTGCCGGCGCCGACATCCAGAATGCCTGGCCGACAGCCGAACCGGCCGTCAACGCGATCCATCGAGGCGGCCGCTATCCCTCACATATCGTCTTGCCCGTGATTCCCGGGCAGTATCCGGAACTGCCCCAGCCCGATCTGGTGCGACTGTCCAATGCCGACCCGCAGGACTTGTCCGCACCGGAGGAATACTCCATCACCCACGACCTTGTGAACCAGAAGACCATATTCCGCATTGCTCCGGTGCACATACCTGATTCGGCCGGTTTCGACCTGAAACAGCATTCCAGCCTCACCGTCTCCACCGCCAATCCTGCCGAGGCGGTCCTGAAGGCGTATTGCGCCTACACTCTCAAGCAGTTGGGTACAGACATAAGAATCGAGTCCAATGAACTGACCACCAGCGATGAGTCGGTTTTTCGCCACCTGGTCCAGTTGACGATCACGGTCGATGGGAAGCTTCACTTCAACAAAAGCTGGTCTCGTACGGTGCCACGGCTCTTGAACTGATTCCGCCCCATCAGGCCGGAGTCCGGCCTTCGTGGACCGCCGGTGTTTACCAGAGGACCACAAATACGACATAGCCCGAAGTGCTCAGCACTGCGGCGGCCCAGAGGGCAGGGGACGCCCACCAGGGAACTCCGCCCGGAAATGGTGACGGGGCAATCTCCCTGACCGTTCCCCGGGAGCGCGCCAGCCAACCGGAGGGCCGGGTCGTCAGGCGGGCCGTTCGCCGAGCAGCCGGCGGAGACACGACGCCCAGGATCATCGATGCGCTCAACATGGAGGCGGCAGTCACGCCGGTCGTCCAAAGGTACGCCACGAAGTTGTCCGTCAACCACAGCGGAAGGTGCGTTTCCAGCGCGACGACCGACAGCCGGAAGGCGGGTCCGGCGATCAGGCCGACAAGGCCGGCGCGCCGGTCCACCCTGGTGGTGGAGCCCACCAGATATACGGTCATCAGAGGGGTCACGAAGATACTGGTGATGCCGACGAAGAACTCCACGATGTTCTGAGCGCGAAGGATGAAGGGAACGTAGAGAAACGTGACGGCGACGATGAAAACGGTGGCGATCCGGCTGACGATCACGTAGTGACGATCGTCCCTGTCGGGCACCAGCAGGCGAGCGTAGATGTCACGGGTGAAAAGCGCGGACAGGGCCACTCCGATGCCCTCGAAGGTACTGACGGCGGACGCGATCATTCCGGCGACGACGATGCCCTTCAGTCCGGAGACCAGGTATTGATCGACCAGCCGCGGGTAGATCAGGTCCGGGTTGGACAGGCCGGGCACCAGTGCCCTCCCGAGCAGTCCCAGCGAGCTGCTGAAGTATCCCGAGAGAATGATCAGCGCGGTGCCGGCCACGACGGACATCTTCAGATCCCACAGGGACCGGGCGCCGAACATCTTCATGGTCTGGGTGTGGTTCACCACAAAATAACCGGTGGCAATCAGGCACCATCCGATCACGACCACGATTGGATGACTGCTGGCATCGCCACGACTTCCGATGTGCAGCAACTCCTGCGCTTCCCGCTCACCGAGCTGCCCGACCAGCGCGGCCTGCGTGCCGGCCCAACCCCCGGCTTCCTGCCAGATGACGGACCAGAGCAAGAGAGTCGAGAAAAGCATGAGCGCGCCGAGCAGAACGTCCGCGGCGGCAATCGCTTTCAATCCCCCCCAGGCGGCGTAAAGAGTCGTTGCAGCGGTCAATCCCACGATCAGAATCCAAGCGCTGAAGGACGGGAGGGCAGCCACTTCGGTCAGCATGAGGTGCAAAGCCACGGCGATGGTCGCCAGGGTGGCCGTCCGGTACTGGATCTGAACCAGAACGCTGATGATCCTCGCCGAGATGCCGAACCGGTGCTCGAGGTATTCCGCGTTGGTGAACAGCCCCGCCCGGTACATGCCCGGCATGACGACATAGGCGGCGATCATGCCGCCGACACCGACCCCGAACACGACGCCGGTGAACATCACCAGGCCATCCTGGTAGGTCGCGCCGTTGACGGCCACGTATTCGCCGCCGTCCACCGAGGTGGCGAACATGGAGAGGCCGATCAGCCAGAAGGGCAGGCTGCGTCCGCCCAGAAACCAGTCCACGTCGGAGTGCGTCTTGAGGGAACGGATGGACGCGTAGCCGAAGATCAGGAGATTGAGAGCGATCACTATGAACCAATCGATTCCTGCCATGTGGCATTCCTCTCGAGGTCACCGGCTGCGTCGAAGAGACTTAGTATAGATCCGACTTGTCGTTACCCGGTTCTGTCGGGATCCACGGAAGCGAACCTCGCCGAGACCGATCGCCGGAGGCTCGCAACGCATTCGTCCTTGAGATCCCGGCGTCCGGAGTCGGGCGGATTCCATCCTCCGGTACTGATTTCGGACGATCTCGAAAAGGGAGGCACCGTCGATTCTGCACGGCGCGCGGCCAAGTTACATCGGATCGAATACTTGGTCCAAGTGCAGGAACAGGACTCGCGAATACTGAAAGATCCAGGAAGAAAAGAGAATCATTTCTCCCGCGATCAAAAGGGCGATACTCACTAGCGAGACGCCCTGCCACCAGAGGTAGGCCGCAGGAGGAGCGGCCAACAGTACCCCCAACCCATATGAGAAGTACAATGCACCCAAGAAATACCCGGGTTCCCGACGTTCGAATCTCAGGTCACACACCCCGCAGTTCCGTTTCATGCGGAATGCCGATGCGAACACCTGACCGCGCATGCATCGTGGACATCGGCGTTGAAGGATCGCTCTGAATCGCATCCGTTGTTGACATTTTACTCGCTTGCCGACGGCTTCGTTTCCTGCGGGGTTGCGCGGATCATCGGCGACCAGCCTTCGGGTGTGCTTCAGAAGGCCAAGACCTTATCCCGCTATTGGGATACTAATGCTCTATGCCGCCGCGATGGAAAGAAAAAACGTCCCGGAGCAGACGGCCGGGATCGACCGGGGGCCGCCCAGTGACACCCGTGCCATGTCCCGCCGGTCGACCGGGTCAGGGTCGGTTTCGCAATGTACAATCCGGCGGAACGTTCTGAGGCCGCTGCGGAAGCGGCCGGGAGGATATTGTGAAGTTGTCTGACAACGACCTTCAAAAAGGCTCGGGCCCCAAGGAACTGATGAAAGCCCTGGACGACGCTCGGGTCCCGCGCCTGAACCCCATTTTCACGCTCCTGGTCCTGCAACTGCTGGGCCTGGCGTGGCTCTTCCTGGTTTCGAAGGCCCTCGGCGGGTGACCGAAATCCACGCCGGCAGCAACTGAAATGCTTCTTTGGTCTCTCGTAATTCTCTACATCGCCGGCCTCATGGTTCTCGGGGCAGTTCTGTCCAGACGGATCCGGGGCGTGGAGGATTTCCTGGTCGCGGGCCGGAGGGCGAACCGGTGGATGATCAGCCTCTCCATTCTGGCCACCTGGGTCGGTGTCGGCACCTTCGTCGGCGGCACGGGCGGCTCCTACGACCTTGGTATCTCGTTCTATTGGATCCATTTTTCCTACATGGGAGCCACCGCCTGGATGGGCCTCTACATCATCCCCAAGGTCCGGCGAACCGGTGTTTTGACCGTGCCACAGCTTATAGACAGGCTCTTCGGCGCCAGACACAAGCTGGTGACAATGATTCTGGTCTTCATCGGGGACATGGGTGCGATTGCCGGAACCATCCTCGCCAGCGTGATCCTGATTTCCTTCTTTCTGGGGATCGGCTTCGTTCCGGCGCTGATGATGGTCCTGGGGGTCACCATCGTATACGTCTTGCTGGGTGGTCAGTGGGCGGTGCTCTGGACCGACTCCATCCAGGCCGTGATGCTGACGGCAACGGGCATTTCCATCTTCGTCATCGGAGTGACACGGCTGGGTGGATGGACCGGGTTCACGGAGCGGCTTCCCGCAGAGATGGTCACGTTCACCGGGACGCTGGAATTCGGAACGATGGCGGGCTGGGTCGTGGAGGGGATCGTGATCGCGATGGTCTACCACGCCCTGTTCGTCCGGGGTTTGTCGGCCAGGAGCACGCGGGCGGCACAGCTCGGCTTTTTGTACGGCGGCATTCTGTGCACCTTCTTCTACATCCTTCCCCACGCTTTGGGCCTCCTGGGCCGCGCCTCCTTCGGCGTCGGAACAGAGCCCAACCACGTGTTCTTCCGCCTCATGTCGGAGGGACTGCCCGTCCTGCTGGTGAGCTTCGTGCTCGCCGGCGCCATCGCCGGCGCCATGTCCACGTTGGACAGCGCCCTGATGTCGGTGGCCTCCTATCTGACCATCGACTTGTATCAGCGCCATATCAAGCCGGCCGCGACCCAGGGCGAAATGGTGACCGCGGCGCGCGTCGCGGTGGCGGGAAGCGCGATCCTGGGAGGCCTGTTCGCTTATGCCCTGCCCATGACCCTCGAGGTCTTCCTGGTGGGCCAGCGAGTTCTGGGTTCGGCGCTTGCTCCCGTCCTGGTCGGTCTGATCTTCCACAGGCCGCTGCGGCGAATGCCCGCGACAGTGCTGTCCGCCATGGTCATCGGCGCGGGTGTGACCATTCTGTTCACTTGGTTGGGCCACCAGAGCGCCGGCGAGATCAAGGGGATCGCCTACGTCTGGCAGTGGCATCCCTGTATCCCGGGGACGGGGGCGACGGTCCTTGCACTGTTGGTTGGTGCAAGGATGGAGAGGCCTCCCGTTCGACCTGGGCAGCCACCTGAAAGAGCAGGCTCTCGCGAAAGCGCGGCCCGATGAGTTGCATGCCGATCGGCAGTCCGTTGCCGCCAAAGCCGCAGGGAACCGACAAAGCCGGAAAGCCCGTAACGTTGAGAGGGCAGGTGTTGCGGTTCATTTCAATCGAACCTCTTCCTTCCCAGGACCCGGCCCGGCTGGACGGAGTCAACTTGATGGCCTTCAGGGGAGTGGTGGGAGTGACCAGGACGTCGTAGGCTTCGAACATCTCGTCCAGCTTCCGGGTCATGGCATGCCTCAGGTTCTGGGCTCTGGAGAAATAGACGCTGCAATACTCGCGCCGGAGATATTTGCCCATGACCATCCAGACTTTGAGGAGGGGAGGGAATCCGTCGCTGCCGGCTC
The DNA here is from genome assembly GCA_965116695.1 of Acidobacteriota bacterium. Lineage (GTDB taxonomy): Bacteria > Acidobacteriota > UBA6911 > RPQK01 > JAJDTT01 > JAJDTT01. The sequence continues at coordinate 1,718,074 of OZ220706.1, read as the reverse complement.
TGCGTGCCCTGCCGAAGGCCTCCTGCCAATCCGGGTCGCACATGCCTCCCCGCCAATAGCCTTCCAGGTCCGACTCGACCATGGCCGCCAGCGAATGTCCGATGATGGACAACAGAACCGGCCAGGCGTCCTTCCACCAGAGAATGGAGACCTCTTCCACGGAGGCGCCGCGGGCTTGCAGCTTTCCGGCGGCTTCCCAGACCGCTTGGCCGACATCAGACTCGGACTGGTTCCATTCCATGGACTCCGTGATGACTCCCAGCCGGAGACCGGAGACGTCCTCCTGGAGGGCCTTGCTGTAGCTCTCGACCTGAATGGGTCCCCGAACCCACTGCGGGTCCCTGGGATCCTCTCCCGCGATGGCTTCCAGGGTCAGCGCCACCTCCCGCACCGATCGGGCCATGGGGCAGACTTCGTCCAGGGTGTGGTCGAGGTAGGAAAGGCCGAAGGCCGGAACCAGTCCATGGGTGGGCTTGATGCCGACGACTCCACACCAGGAAGCCGGGATGCGCGCACTGCCGCCCTCGTCGACGCCCAGGGCGAGATCGACCTCGCCGGCCGCCAGCGCCGCCCCGCTGCCGCCGGAAGACCCGCCGGCGGAGTACTCGATGTTGTGGGGATTGCGGACCGGGCCGAAGTCGCTGGTCTCGTTGGTGCCGCCCATGCCGAAACTGTCCATGTTCAACTTGCCGACGATGGTCGCGCCGGCATTCAAAAGGCGCTCGGTCACCGTGGCGTCGACGCAGGGGACGTACTCGGCCAGGAGGCGCGACCCGTTGGTCATGGGAACGCCGGCCACCCGGATGTTGTCTTTGAGTCCGACGGTTCTTCCGGCCAGCCTACCCTTGGGCGCACCCTTCACCCGGCATTTTCGAAGGAAAACGTTGTAGGGGTCCTCCTCCCGTGACGGGCGGTAGCCACTGTCTCGATCCTTATATCCGGCCTGCAATCCGGCGATCGGCAAGTTGTCGAGGCGCTCCACGTCCACAAGCATTCCGTCCATGAGGAACCCGATGTCGGCAGCCTCTTGTTGGGAAAGGTTGATGTATTCCCTGGCGGCCAGAGTCCGTATTTCTTCCACCGAGGGTCTTCTGATTCGTCCGGATGGTCTTGCGCGTTGCATACAGTGTTCCTCTTATCACCACACGCCATTGCCATGTAGTTTTTCCTGGTCGCGGCTCTCATTCAATGGTCGCGCCGGTGGTGAGCAGCCGCCGGGAAACTGCTCCGCCTCTCTGCAGTTCCTGTTCGCGGACAGCTTCCTGGGTATGGATTCCCTCCTTCGGCTCTGATGTAATTACAAATTGTCGTTATATCAAGACGATGGAGTTTGAGTGGAACGAGGCCAAGAACCAATCCAACATCCGAAAGCATGGGGTCAGCTTCGAAACCGCCAGGCGCATCTTCGAGAGTTCCGTCCTGACGTGGCTCGATGATTGCCGGGACTACGGTGAGGATCGCTACATCAGCATTGGCCGAGTGGGACGGGCGGCACGGATCGTGGTCGCCCATACCAGAAGGGGGGACCGCACTCGATTGATCTCCGCCCGTCCGGCGTCCCGCCAGGAAAGGAAAGCGTACCATGAGCGAATACGATAGGCCCCTTACTCCCGCGCAGATCGCAGCCACGAAGGACGAGAACATCGACTTCAGCGAAATCCCCGAGTTGGACGAGACCTTCTGGCGGCAGGCGGAACTCATTGAGCCTGACCTTACGCAGCAGATCACCTTACGGGTCAAACGCTCCGTGTTGGCCTATTTCAGAGCGCCGGGCAAGGGCTATCAGACACGGATCAACCGTGTGCTGGAAAGTTACGTGCGGGCACAGAGAGGGTCCAGGTAGCACGCTTCCGAAAGGGCTTGTGCGGGCTAGGGATCGTGCGTGTTTTCACAATTCGCTCCCCAACCCTCCAGACGTCGCACCCGGTCCATATCCGGAACCACAGCATCCGCGCGCAATTTTCTCGTCAAACTCGGCCGCCCAATGGATCGCGCCCTTTGCCCGGGGCGGCACACACAGCTTCTACGCCGACGAGCCCGGCGCTCGGATGTTGGAGCAGGTGTTGAAGCTCGCTCATGTCGAAAAAGGAACGAATGTAATCGTGCAAATCCCGAACGATGAGAGTTTGTTCGAGGACACCGTTCAGCCGGCGCCGGGCATATTCTGCATTAGTCCGATCGTCACATACCTCGATCTCTGGCTCGGCAATGATCGAGAGCGTGAGGCTGCCGATCACTTGGCCTCAAGGTGCTTTCCGTGGTTGTGACAGAGCGTCAACACGCTGGCGACTACCCCGACCGGACGACGGCGGCAGTCAGGTCCGTGCTGATCGAGATCGGAGCCGGAAGGCACCGCCGTGACCGGTCACGCTTCCGCGAAATAGAGGACCCGGGACCCGGAGGGCAGTTCCTGGCGCCGGTGGATCCGGAAGAACCTCCCCAGGCACTCCTCGAAGGACTCCATCCGGTAGTCGGCGTACTGGTCCTCCTTGTTTCGTAGCAGCATCCGGACCATGGGGTCGTCCCGCCGCACGAATTCGATGACCAGGGAACCGCCCAGCCCCGAGAGCCACTCCACGAACTCGTGCAACGGGATGTTGGCGGCGATGACCATGTGATGGATCAGCGCCAGGCAGAGGACCAGCTCCGGGGATCCTCGCTCCGTGAGGGAGGTCCTTTCCCGGGCACGCCAACCCAGGGACGGCGAGGGGTCGGCCAGATTGACCACAAGCGGGAGTATGTTGCCGGGACCCTCCCGGCGCAGGGCGCCGTAGAGGAGGTCCACCGCGGCCGAGTCCCGCTCCATGGACAGGACGTACTCGGACCCGGCGGCGGCCAGTCGGGAGTAGTCGCCCGTGTTGGCCCCCAGGTCCCAGGTTGCCTTCCACCGCTTTCGACCCACCGCCCAGCGCACGAATTCCCGTTTGGCCTCCCGGTCCGGCCCGGAATAGGTATTGTCCCCGGCGTATCCGGTCCACTGGGAGGCCGGGGGAGTCCATCTCAGTCGTGAGACCAGCCGGGTCAGGCGGCTGACGTTGGAGAGGATCGCCTTCCGGTTGAAGCCGGCGTCCTTGAGAAGCTGGCTGGCGCTCTCCTTGCGGGCGCCGTATTTTTCCTGGAAACGGCTCTGGAGCCAGACGTGGAGCAAAACTCCGGACCGGAACAGGTCGCGGCTGGACAGGATGTCCCGGCACTCCTGGGGCGAGATTCCGTCGAGACTTCCTCTCAGCCAGTGCTGGAACGGCAGGTTTCGATAGGCCTGCAACATCAGCGGGTAAAGGTACAGGCTGCAGAATTGCCGGTATCCGGTCCAGGCTCCCCCCGGCGGCAGTGGTTCAAAGGAGGGAATGTCGATGAAGACGGGCCGGGCACCGTTCCACTGAACGTTGTACGGAGTGGCGTCCTTGAGAATCATCCCTTCCGCCAGGGACTCGGAGATCAGCCGGAGCTGCAGCAGGGCGGCGTCCTTCAGCATGCGGAACGACCACTCGTAGGGATAGGAGACGTAGGGGACGGTCTCGTGGCGCAGAACGCCTGCCCAGTCTCCGGGCGGCACGTCCATGGACGCCGATCCGTCGGGGTCCACGCGGCGGGTTCTGACGATCAGGCCCTCCTCCACCAGCCGGGGAAAGAACCGGGTCTTCTCCAGACGTTCCCAAGCTTTGATGGCTTGCCGGCTCAGGGCGCGATAGACGGCCCCGTCCCGGTAGAAGACGCGGCCATGGCGATCGCGGAACGATCCAGGCTCGCTTCGGACTTCAGACATGGGAAAGGAACGATTTTCGTCGGACCGGGATGCTCGAGATCCGTTATTCCGTCTTCCGGCCGGTTCGCTCCAGGGATGCGGCGGCCTTCTCCGGAGCGGCGGACCGGACTCCAAGAGCAGACTTGATCCGGTGCCAGACGACCTTTCCCAGGACGGCCACACCGGCGATTCCGCCCAGCAACAGTTGGAGAAAGAGACTCCCCGATCCGGGGTCCAGGTAGGCCAGAGGTGTCCAGATCATGATCTTGCCCTGCGCGGAACCGTCCGGATCGTTTCCGGGCGATTTGCCGATTCGCGTGATTGTAGCAAAGAGGGGGAGAGAAAATGAGGAAAGAGGAAAGAGAAAACAGAGAAGAAGAGAAGACTTGGCTCTCCGACGTGCGGCGAAGCAGCTCTCACGGTCCGGCGAGTTTCGGTGGGGGCTGCTAGAATCGTTCGTCGTGAAGACGGCTGCGAGCATCTTGGACGGGATTTATCGGGGAGAGCGGCTGGAGCCGGCCGATGCTCTCGTCCTATTGAAGTCCGGTGAGCTCCAGCAGTTGGGACAGGCCGCCGACTGGATGCGGCGCAGACATCATCCGGACGGAGTCGTCTCCTTCCTGGTGGACCGGAACATCAACTACACCAATGTGTGCGTCGCCCGTTGCACCTTCTGCAATTTCTACCGGCGGCCCGGCCATGACGAGGGCTACGTCCTGTCCAACGAGACCATCTTCAAGAAGATCGAGGAGACCCTGGCCCTGGGCGGAACCGGAATCTTGATGCAGGGGGGCATGCACCCCGATCTCAAGATCGACTATTACGAAGAACTCCTCAGATCCATTCGGGAACGCTACCCCGCCATCCACCTTCACTGTTTCTCGCCGCCGGAGATCGTCGTTCTGGCCCGGCTCAGCCGGCTCTCTCTCCGGGATTCGATCCGAAGGCTGAAGGCGGCGGGACTCCAATCCATTCCCGGCGGCGGCGCCGAGATTCTGACCGAGCGGATGCGCCGGGAAATCAGTCCCGGCAAGTGCACCGCCCGGCAGTGGTTGGAGGTGATGCGAGTCGGCCACGAAGAGGGGCTGCCCACCACCGCCACCATGATGATCGGCGGCGGCGAATCGCTCCGGGAGCGGATCGAGCACCTGGAGGGCATCCGCAGCCTCCAGGACGAGACGGGAGGGTTCGTGGCCTTCATCCCGTGGAACGTCCAACTGGAGGGGACCCCCATGCAGGAGTCCATCCAGCGGGAGGTTGCGGCGGTGGAGTACCTCACCCTGTTGGCGGTCGCTCGGATCTACCTGGACAACATCGTCAACCTCCAGGTCTCCTGGTTGACGCAGGGATTGCAGGTGGGTCAGATCGCGCTCCATTTCGGCGCCAATGACGTCGGCAGCATCATGATCGAGGAGAACGTGATCAGCACCGCCGGCGCCCACTACACGGCCCGGCGCTCCGATCTGGTCCAGTTGATCCTCGACGCCGGCTTCACTCCCGCGCAAAGAAACTCCGTCTACAGCACCTTCAAGAAAATTGCCTGACTCCGGACGCCCAGGCGGTTTCTCGATTCTCCCGGTTTGACTCCATGAGTTTCCCCCGATAAATCGGGTCATATCTTCGCAATTGGTTGAAAACACGTGTAGGGGCGACCCTTGTGGTCGCCCTCTTCGTGGCGGCATGAACCGGTTTGAAACGAAGAGGGTACCCACAAGGGGTGCCCCTACAATCCTGGTTCTCCCGAACCACGAGAAATTGGGGGAAGGCCCCGTTTGACTCAGGTGGGCGAATTGTGTATAAAATTGCACTCTCCCTGGAAATGAATAAAAAAATGAGACAGGAGGCCATCGTCCGAATCGTGGAGACCAAGACCATTTCCAGTCAGAAGTCCTTGCGAAAGGCGTTAATGGAAAAGGGGTTGAGTGTCACCCAGGCCACGCTGTCCCGGGACCTCAAGGAACTGGGCGTGATCAAGACCGTGGACGATGCGGGCGGGTATAAATATGCGTTTCGGGAGAATCGGCGCGCTCCGTTCTTTCGGAGTTGCGAGGTCAGCGGAAACCTCCTCGTGGTGCATACGGATGCGGGGATGGCTCCGGCCGTCGCCTACCGGATCGACGAGATGGGACTGGCGGGGGTCCTGGGCACCGTGGCGGGGGAGGACACTCTCCTGGCGGTCGTTGCCGATGGCCATGATGCCCGCCAGGTGAAGCGCGAACTGGGAGCTCGCGGTGGAGGTCCCGGGCGGCGGCGGGAGCGGTGACGCCGCCGGCGGCATGGATGGATAACGAGAGGAAAGGGTCAAGCTGGTGCAAGAGGTAAAGAAGATCGTCCTGGCCTATTCGGGCGGATTGGATACTTCCGCCATGCTCCATTGGCTGAAGGCGAAGCATGGATGTCCGGTCCTGGCTTTTCTGGCCGACGTGGGGCAGGGAGAGGACCTGGAGGAGATCCGGGAAAAGGCGTACCGGACCGGGGCCGACGAGGTGGTGATCTCGGATCTGAGGCGCTCCTTCGTCGAAGAGTTCGTCTTTCCCGCGGTCCAGGCTCACGCCGTCTACGAGGGCGAGTATCTGCTGGGGACCTCGCTGGCCCGGCCCGTGATCGCCCGGGAGCAGGTTCGGGTCGCCCGGGAATGGGGGGCCGACTGCGTCGCTCACGGCGCCACCGGCAAGGGCAACGACCAGGTTCGCTTCGAGCTGACCTACCAGGCTCTCGCCCCGGGCATCCGGGTCCTGGCCCCGTGGCGCTCCTGGGAATTCCGGGGCCGGCAGGACCTGATCCGCTATTCGCGGGAACACGGTATCCCCATCACGTCGACGGAGGAGAAGCCGTACAGCATCGACCAGAACCTGATGCACACCTCGTACGAGGGAGGCATCCTGGAAGATCCCTGGAGCGCCCCGCCCGAGGACATCTTCCTGAGAACCGTGGCGGTGAGCGAAGCTCCCGACAGGCCTCAGGAACTGATCATCGGCTTCCGGCAAGGGGTTCCGGTCCGGCTGGACGACCGGGAACTGGGTCCGATCCGGATGCTGGAGGAGTTGAACCGGCTGGGCGGCGGCCATGGGATCGGGCGGGTCGACCTGGTGGAGAACCGCATGGTGGGGATGAAGTCCCGGGGTGTCTACGAGACGCCGGGCGCGACCATTCTTCACAAGGCCCACCGGGCCCTGGAGTCGTTGACGCTGGACCGCGAGGCGGCGCACCTGAAAGAAGAGCTCTCGAGCCGCATGGCCACCCTGATCTACAACGGTTTCTGGTTTTCGCCCGAAATGAAGATGCTCCTCAGCCTGGTCCGGGAGGCTCAGGAGCGGGTCACGGGAGAGGTCAAGGTCCAGCTCTACAAGGGAAACTGCACCCTGTTGGGGCGCCGCTCTCCCTTGAGCCTCTACGATCCGGAGTACGCCACTTTCGAGACCGACGAGGTCTACAGCCAGGCGGATGCGGAAGGATTCATTCGTCTCAACGGGCTCCGCCTCCGGATCGCCTCGCTTCGGGATGACCGGACGCGCCAGGGCCGGGAACCGGTCGCGGCCGGGTCCTGAGGATCGGAGCAAGAGAGAAGACCATGACCCGATCTCCCTGGGCAGGCCGTTTCACGGAAGATCCGGACCAGGCGGTCCAGGACTACACCCGGTCTCTCCATGTGGACCGGCGGCTGGCCCACTACGACATCCAGGGCAGCCGGGCCCACGTCCGGATGCTGTTCCGGCAGGAGATTCTCAGCCGCCGGGACCGGGACCGGATCCTGGAGGGGCTGGACCAGGTCGAGGAGGAGATCCGCTCCGGACAGTTTCCGTACCGGGACGAACTGGAAGACATCCACATGAACATCGAGGTCCGCCTGTGTGAGCTGGTGGGCGAAGAGGGGCGCCGGCTGCACACGGGTCGAAGCCGCAACGACCAGGTGGCGGTGGACCTGAAGCTGTTCTGCCTGGACGCGGCGCTGGGGTGGCAGGAGATGATCCGGCGGGTCCAGGAGGCTCTGTTGGCCCGGGCCCGGAGCCTGGAGCGCGAGCTCTTCCCCGGCTGGACGCATCTGCAGGCCGCTCAACCCGTCTCCTGGGCTCACTACCTGCTGGCCTACTGCGACATGTTCGACCGGGACCACCAGCGGCTGGCCGGCTACCGGCGCCTTCACAGCGTCAGTCCCCTGGGCGCCGGCGCTCTGGCCGGCAGCACCTTGCCTCTGGACCCGGACTGGACCGCTCGGGAGCTTGGTTTCGCCTCCAGCTTCGAAAACAGCTACGACGTGGCGGGAGACCGGGACTTCCTGCTGGAGCTGCTTCAGATCGCCACCCAGATCATGCTCCACGCCAGCCGCATGGCCGAGGACCTGATCTATTTCTCCAGCACGCCGGTGGGGTGGGTGGAGCTACCCGAGTCCCTCTGCACCGGCAGCAGCATGATGCCCCAGAAGAAGAACCCGGATCTGCTGGAGCTGTGCCGGGGCAAGACGGCCACGGTGCTGGGGCACGCCAGCGCCATGGCCATCCTTCTCAAGGGGCTGCCCAGCTCCTACAACCGCGATCTGCAACAGGACAAGGAACACCTTTTTCCCGCCGTGGACACGGTGGGGGAGACGTTGGGGATCCTGACTCTGGTGGCGAGCCGGATGCGGGTGGTTTCCAGTCGAATCGGACCGGCGCTGGAGCGGGGGTTCCTCACCGCCACGGATCTGGCGGAACACCTGGTGTCCCTGGGGGTTCCGTTCCGGACCGCTCACGAACAGGTCGGGCGCCTGGTGGCCTATTGCGTGAAACACAAGCGGACGTTGCGGCAGCTCTCCTTGCGGGAAATCCGCAAGCTTGCGCCCCGCTGCGGTTCCGACGTTCAGGGCGTCTTGAAACCGGAGGGCGCCCTCGATCACAAATTCCACTCGGGGAGCACCGGGCTGGCCTCCATCCGGCAGCAGATCGCACGCTGGGAGGACCGGCTCCGGACCCGCGGGACCGGAAAAACTTCAAGGGAGGACCAGCCATGAGGGACTTCATCTCTCTGGCAGACCTGAACCCCAGGCAGTGGACCCAGCTCCTGCATCTGAGCCGGGAGGTCAAGTCGCGCCCGTCCAATTTCAGGCGCATGATTCCGGGCAAGAGCATCGTCCTGATCTTCGAGAAGCCGTCGCTGCGCACCCGGCTGACCTTCGAGCTGGGCATCCAGCAGTTGGGAGGCGATGCCGTCTATCTCGACTACCAGGAGGCCAATCTGGGAAAGCGGGAGGCTCTGAGCGACGTGGCCAAGAATCTGGAGCGCTGGTTCGACTGCCTGGTGGCCCGCACCTTCTCCCACGAGGTGCTGATCCGGCTCTCGGAGTATGCTCGTTGCTCGGTGATCAACGCCCTGACCGACGAGGAACATCCCTGTCAGGCCCTGGCCGACATCTTCACCCTGATGGAGAAGTGGTCGAGCGTGGAAGGACGGACCCTGGCCTACATCGGAGACGGGAACAACGTCTGCGCGTCGCTGGTTCACGCGGCCGCCCTCTCGGGCATGTGCTTTACGGCGGTGACTCCCCGGAGCCGGAAGCCCTATCCGGGTTGGGAAAAGGATTTTGGGAAACTGTCCACCAACGCTCGCGCCACCTGTCAGTGGAGCGATTCTCCGGACGATATCCGCGGCGCCGATGCCGTCTATACCGACACCTGGGTCAGCATGGGGCAGGAGGGCGAGGCTCAGGAGAGGCTGGCGGAATTCAAGCCTTACCAGGTGACGCCCGAATTGATGGCCCGGACCGGCAGGGACTCCTTCTTCATGCACTGCCTTCCGGCCCACCGGAACCAGGAGGTGACCGACGCCGTCATCGACGCTCCCTACTCGCTGGTGTTCGAGCAGGCGGAGAACCGGCTCCACGTCCAGAAGGCATTGCTGATGTGGCTGCTGGCCCCCAAGGAGGTGGACCGGTATCTGCACCTGGAGAAATGGGCGGCATGGAAATAGGTCCGAAGGATCCGCACGAGAGGAGAGTGGGGCAGTGAACGATTTTGAAACCGATTCGACGAAACCTGAACCGATGACGCTTCTTCAGCGCGCCACCGGCGTCTTCTACCAGCCTCGGGCCGTGATGAACGATGTGGCCGGGAACCCCACCTGGGTGGGACCGTTGCTCCTGGTGTTGGGATTGGGAGTGTTGACCGCATTCCTGATTCCCCAGGAGGTCATGGAACAGTCAACTCGCAACATGCTCTCCAAGATGCCGGGGGGTGGCACGGCCGCGGCTGAAATGGACTCTCAAGACTTCAGCGCGACCAGCATGACGAACCTACTTTCCATCGTGTTCACCACGATCATCACCGGCGTGTTGATCGCTCTTTGGGGCCTGCTCCTGTTTCGAGGCATATTGGGGGGCGAAGGACGTTTCAACCAATATTTCTCCATGGTCCTGATCAGCGGAGTCATCGCTTCCGTCGGCGGCCTGGTCAGCATTCCGTTTCAGATTCAATCGGGCGATCTGTTTGCGTTCCTCAGCGTAGGGACACTTCTGCCCTTCCTGGGAGAAGGATTTTTTCGGACCTGGATGAACGCCATCAGCCTCTTCACCATCTGGCAATGCATCGTTCTGGGCATCGGGGCCGCTTGCATCGACAAGGATCTGGGCCGGGTCGGCGCCACGCTGGCATTTCTCCTTCCTGCCGTCGCCATCACCATGGTGGGGTCGGCCGTCTGGCAGATATTTTCGTAACGGGTTGAAGAACGCGACCTGACGCAGCATCGGCACGTGATCGCCCCGGCACCGTCCGAATTCAGGGCGCCGGGTCGGCCTGGATGAAAAAAGCGTAGGTGTTGGTGTCTCGGCCGTCGTAAATGATGCTGTATTGCACCATCAACTCTTTCGGCGCGCCGGTCTGCCGATCCACAAGGCAGTTGTGGCTGTACCCGTCAAGATGCCGGGCGTCACTGCTGACGATGATCCCGTCGCTCCAGTCGATCCCGTCGTCGGACTGGTAGAGAACGAAACGGCCGCGCCCCTCCCCGACGCTTCCCGACCGCCCGTGCAGGTAGTATTTGCCTCCCAGGTAGGCCAACTCCGGATCGCGGATCTTCTGGTCCACGTAGGCCCTCTCCTGTGGGCTCCAGGTCTCTCCCTGATCCCCGCTGATGGTGTAGTAGAAGTGGTATTCGTCCCGGTGGGTGTAGGCTCCGGCGAGCAGGCGGCCATCCTCCATGATGCACATGGCGCCGTACCACTTGTCGGGGTCCAGCGCCAACGTACTCCGCCGGGTCCAGGTCTGTCCGTCGTCGGTGCTGACGTACAGCACGTGGTGACCCGCATTGCTGTCGAAGAGGACGTAGTTGGTTGGGCCGTCCACCGCCACCGCGCAGGGATACCCGACAAAGTCGCCGTCGATGGGCGCGTAATCGGTCCAGCTTGAGCCGTGGTCGCGGCTGACCATGATCCCGCTGCCGGTCCGGGAGTTGTCCAGGAGGAAATGGGTCAGGAACAGGACGGCGGTGCCCTGCTGCGTGACCAGGCCCTCCTCGATCCAGACCGGATGCTCCGGATCTCGCAGGTATTGGTCGTAGGAATACGGGAACTTGTTGTATCTCTGCCAACTCGTCGCGCCGTCGTCGCTGTAGGCGTACTCGCTCCAGCCGTCCAGGTTGTGGTCGCTGGCATTGGAATGGAAGGCCACGATGCGGCCGTCGGCGTACTGCATGCAGACGGGACCCCCGTGGGAATTGCGCCCCGGATCGTCGTTCTCGAAATCGACGATGACGTCGCCGAAGATCTCGTCCCCCAGGCGCGATTCCGGATCGGCATCGTAGACCAGAGCGCTTTCGATCCGGTCATACGGCTTCAAACTGTCCACCAGATTCTCGTCGCTCCACTGAATGCGGTTGCCGATCTCGGTGATCCCCACGGCGATGACGGAGGCGCGGAAGTCGCTTTGGCCCTCCGGAACCCGCAGACACATCTCGATGATGGCGGGCTCGCTGAAATCCCAGGGAAACCGGGGTTGGTGCTCTCCGGAAACCGGCAGTCCGCCCGGTTCACCGATGAGGTTCCCGTCCAGGTCGAAGGACCGGTAGCGCAGTTCGGTGCCGGACGACGCGGATTGTCCCGGCTCTCCGGCCACTACGGCGAAACCCACGTCCCGGTCGGGGCCGAAGACCCCGGTCATGACCCGGCAGTCGCCGTCGGAAAGCCACTCCCCGGGCCGCTGACCCGCAACGGAAAAGATCTCGTCGATCTCTCCGGTGGCTTCGTGTTCCAGAAGATACCGGCCTTGAACGTCCAGGGAGCCGGAGGAGCAGGGAGCCCTGGTGAAGACTGAAACCGCTCCCACCGCCAATTCCGCCGGATCGGCCGGAGTGAGGGTGAAGATCCGGGCGCCCCCTGCTGGCAGACTCGTCCGGATGAAATTCCCCTCCGCTGCCCGGCCGTTGAACAGGGCTTCCGGGGCCTGGGAAGACCCCCGGTGAAAGAGCAGCGCCAAGTCGCAAGCACGCCCGACGGGCCCCGCGTTGGTAACCACGATCTCGGTCCGGGAGATATTCCGCCCCAAGGGTCCCATCACGACCTGGGGCAGAGTCGCCGCCGTCGTGCATCCGGGGGAGTCCCAGATGGACCGGCAGTAGGGCGTGTCCACGTTGAAGTCCGGCCCGTCCGGAGATTCTTCGCCCGGCGTCCAGGCCCGCGCACTGGCGAAACGGGATTCCGAGCTCTTCCGGGTGGTTTCAGCAGCGCCGGTTCCCGAAATGGCTATGGTCCAAACGGCAAGAATCAGTACCCATGTCATGGGCCGAGAATAGGTCCCAAGATGGTTTACGTGCAAGGCGCTCCACCTCCGGGACTTCCCCATTTTCCCGGAGCTCGGAAGAACAGGGGAATGGGGACCGCGACGATATGGTCCCATTCCCTTCCCCCACCCAAACCTGAATAACGTAGGGGTACCCTTGTGTGTGGGTGCCCTCTTCCGCGCGAGGGATTGCCGACCAGGCGCGGGCGACCACACACAAGGGTCGCTCCTACCAAAAATTCTTCACCCAATTGCGCAAGATTGTGAGCGTAAGGAACTAAGACGATCCAGGATCAGGGGAACGTCGCCCGGCCGCAGGTTCTCGGGAAAGATGATCATCTTGCCCTTGGCGGCGAAGCTCTCGTAAACGGCGATGATGGGGTCGCCGTCCTGGAGCGCGTTGATGAGGCCATGGGCGTCCAGGCCGTACTTCACCGGGTCCACTCGGATATGGGCCGCCGGGACGGTCCTGCCTCCCGGTTTCGGAAACTGGAATCTGCCGCTCAGACCTTCAATCCGGTTCACGCCCTCCACCAGGGAACGAGTGGTTTCCTTCCATTGCTGGAGTTCCGCCTCCAGATCCCTTTCCACATAACGGGTCAAGGCGGTCACGAGACCGACGATTTCCTCTTTGCCGACCTTGAAGCCCCGTCCGATTCCGTGGTGCGGGGGGCCGGGAAGTATGCCCTCATCGATCAAATTGCGGAAACCCCAGGTTTCGGGGAAGACGTCCATGTCCTGATGCTGCAGCGCGGCTGCCAGAATCAGTTCCTTTCGACCGCAGATGAAGCCGCTCGACTGGGGTCCGCGGATGTGTTTTCCGCCGCTGAAGACGACAAGATCGGCACCGTGACCGATAAACCTGCGGAGGTTCTCCCGCGGCGGCAATTCTGCGCTCGCATCTACGATGACGGGGACCCCTTTTTCGGCGGCAATGCCCGTGACCCGGTCGATGGGCAGGCTGCCGTCAGCGATCCCGGCCAGGTAGAACACGGCTGCGGTCTTCTCGTCGATGGCCCGCTCCAGCTCATAGGGGAATGTGGCGTAGTTGAAACCGATCTCCTTGACCCTTGCTCCCGCCGCCCTCAGCGCGTGGTCATAATCGTTGCGGTGTCCCCGCTGGATGATCACTTCGTTCTTCATCCCCGACGTATCGGGCAGGCGATTCATCTTTTCGGGGTCGAGTCCCGTGAGACAGGCCGCCATGGACAAGGTGAGCCCCGCCGCCGCGCCTGAAGTGACGTAACCTGCTTCGGCGCCTGTGATCTGCGAGATGGTCCTGCTTGCCGCCTCCTCCAGATCTTCGATTCGGACAAAGGACCGGCTGGCTTCCTGCATGGCCTGGAGCACCTCGGGATCCATGACGCAACCGCCGACTTTGGTGCTGAAACTGCGGCCGTTGATCACTTCACGGACGCCCATCCGGTGGTAAATGGAGTTCCTTGTCAGGCCCATCACGCCCTCCACTCTCCAAAAGGAGGCGATTTCCAATCGCCCGGCCATCGTCGCCAAGATTGTCACACAGGAGTTCGGCGGTTAGAAAACTGCCGCTCCCATCCTCACTCCCAGGGCCCGGCCGGGGTTGATCACGGTCATGCATCGAATCTGTTCATCCGCCAGCCCCGCGCGCTTCAATCGAGGCAGGAATTCTCTTTGCAAATACGCGTATCCCTTACCTCCGTAGGCAAGGAGATGGCCCTTCATGCAAATGTCCAGCGAGAGTATGATCTGGTTCAGATGTCCCGCCGAAATCAATGCCAGGATATTGGCGACGCGGATGTCGTCATGAGGATAACAGGAGTTTCCCCAAAAAATCCGGTCAGATCTCCGCATGTGGTTGAATGCAGGAGAGTCAGAGGATTGGACAAGCGGAACCGGTCGAATTCTCCAGGCAGGGGCGCGCCTTGTGTGTGTGCGCCCTCTTCGGTCCAACGCAGAGCGCGACGCGACCAGATAAAAGGCCGCCGCTCCGGCGAAGGAATCCGGTTCCGGCTACGCTGGGTTAGGAAATCCACCAACGGAGGAACGAAATGAGAAGCCATGTTTCTCTAACCTGTCTCGGTGTATTCGTGCTTACCCTCCTGAAGCTTGACGGAGCATCCGAAACTCCGAGCCTGCTGGAGATCGGGAACCGCAAACAGCTCTTCATCGACGACTACATGATCCAGAGCCTCAGCGATGCCCAGCAGGTGCTCAACCCAGCCACCAAGTCGGCCAACAATCCTGTCGTGAGGCCCGATCGCCCCTGGGAGGGCCGCCTCAGTCCCATCTCCACGGTTCTCTACGACGAGGAGGAGGGTCTGTTCAAGATGTGGTACAGCACCACAGATCAATACAAGGCCCAGCGCGGGGGCGGAGAGCTGACCGATTACTTATGGACGGACAAGGGCGCAGCCCGGGAAAAGGTGGAAGCGGCCTATCGCTACACAGGGGACCCTGGCCAGTACATTTATCGTCTCTGTTACGCGACCTCCCGCGACGGAATCCACTGGGAAAAACCCGGTCTGGGGAAGGTGGAGTTCGACGGCTCCCGTTCCAACAACATCCTGCCCGAGGACAACCGGGCCCCCACCTTCTTCGACACCAATGAGAAGGATCCGGCGAAGCGTTACAAGTCGATCGTTCAGACCCGCTCCAACGATCCCCCAGGCATGCAACTCCACCTCTACTACTCCGGCGACGGCTTCGAGTGGACGCCCCACCCGGACAATCCGGTGATGGATACCACACCGGAACCGGGCCGCTGGGGACCCACACACTACATGGGCTGGGATCCCATCCGAAAGGTGTATGCAGCTCATATCGAGAACTGCCTCCACCGCGCTTGTCCCCTGGGACTACGCATCGTGGGAAGGGCCGAGAGTCCCGATCTGAGGAACTGGGGTCTGCCCCAGAACATCCTGCTGCCGGACGAACGGGATTATGTCGATACCGAGTTCTACAACTTTCCCGTCGTCGCCTACGAGGGAGTCTACATCGCCCTGCCCTGGATCTTTCGGACCACCAACAACCTCCATTACCCCACCCTGGCCTTCAGTCGCGACGGGGTGCACTACGAGAGAAGATTCCGCGAGCCCTTGGTCCGAAACGGGGACCACGGCAGCTTCGACGAAGTGAGCGTCTACTCCTCGGCGCCGATCATGCGTGACGGCAAGGTCTGGATCTACTACACGGGTGCCAACTGGAGGGGACCCCAGCAGCTCTATTTCGCCGGAGATTCGGCGATTCGGGCACCCGGCCTGGCCACGCTTCCGGAGGACGGCTTCGTTTCCATCGACGCCGGAAAGCTTCGGCCCGGGATCCTGCTCACCCATCCGTTCAGCTTCGAAGGCGCCACACTCGAGGTGAACCTGGAAGCTGCGCCTCACAACTATGGCGCGGGACATGCGGAGGTCAAGGTGGAGATCCTGGATCATCAGGTCCAGCCCCTTTCCGGATTCTCCTTGGATCAATCCGATCCCCTGACCATGACGGGAACGCACCAAGCCAGTTGGCAGGGTCGAAACGACCTCAGCGAACTGGCGGGCCGCCCCATTCAACTGCGCTTCCGGATTCGGAACGCCAAGCTCTTTTCCTTCCAGTTCAAGTAGGGTGTGATCTTGCCGTCTGCGGCCGGAAAGTCCTGCTCCGTCCGCGTTGACACTCTGCGGGCCCCTGTGCTAGCTTTTGCCGTCTCCGGCGGTCACCTGAGAAATTCCCAAAACAAAGGACGAGTGCATGGCGCCAAAGAGTCGACACCTGTTTAGCTCGGAATCGGTCACCGAAGGGCACCCCGACAAGATCGCGGACCAGATTTCCGACGGTGTTCTGGACGCGGTCCTGGCGGAAGACCCGCAGGGACGAGTGGCCTGCGAGACCCTCGTGACGACCGGATTGGTGGTCATCGCCGGAGAAGTGACCACCACCTCTACTCCCGACTATCCGGGGATCGCCCGCCAAGTCATCCGGGACGTGGGATACACGCGCGCCAAGTACGGTTTCGACTGTGACACCTGCGGTGTGATCTGCGCCGTGGACCGGCAGTCGCCCGATATCGCCCTGGGCGTGGACACGGGAGGCGCGGGCGACCAGGGACTCATGTTCGGCTACGCCTGCACCGAAACTCCTCAGTTGATGCCGCTGCCCATCATGCTGTCCCACGCGCTCACCCGGCGTTTATCCGAATGCCGCCGCCAGGGAATGGTGAACTGGCTGCGTCCCGACGGAAAGTCGCAGGTCACGTTGGAATACGACGGGACGAAACCGGTCCGTGTCGATACCGTCGTGGTCTCGACCCAGCACAGCCCCGACGTTTCCTACGAGGAGTTGTGCGACGCTATAAGGGAGCACGTCATTCGCGCAGTCGTCCCGGCCGGACTCATGGACGGCGACACGACGATCCACATCAATCCGACCGGGCGGTTCGTGACCGGCGGACCCCAGGGGGACTGCGGGGTGACGGGCCGGAAGATCATCGTCGACACCTACGGAGGCATGGGCGGCCACGGAGGGGGCGCTTTCTCGGGGAAGGACCCGTCCAAGGTCGACCGTTCCGCCTCCTACATGGCCCGCTACATCGCCAAGAATTGTGTCGCTGCGGGACTTGCCCAACGCTTGAAGGTTCAATTGGCCTATGCCATCGGAGTGGCCGAACCGGTCTCCGTCGCCGTGGACGCCGAGGGAACCGAAGCGGTGGCTGAGGAGACTATCGGAAACCTGGTTCGGGAGCACTTCTGTCTGACCCCCAGGGACATCATCGAGACCCTGCAGCTCAGGCGTCCCATCTTTCGGCGGACGGCCGCCTTCGGGCATTTCGGCCGGGAGGAAGAGGGCTTCGCCTGGGAACGGACCGACCGGGCCGACGCCCTGCGGCAAGCCGCCGGACTCTGACGCGCTGTTCCGGTATCCACTGGCTTCGCGTTCCTCACTCCTCATCTTCCCTCCGCTCCGGTAGACTGTGCCCACCGTGAGAGAGTCTGCCGAGCTGGCCGGAGCCATCGACGAAATTCTGGAGAGCGGCCGCGGCGCCGTCCTGGCGACGGTCATCGAGATCACCGGCTCGGCCTACCGCCGGCAAGGCGCCAAGCTCGTCATCGGCTCCGACGGCGACTTTCGGGGCATGATCTCGGGAGGGTGCCTCGAACCGGAAGTTGCCCGGGCGGCAAGCCGCGTCTTCAAGACGGGGCAGCCAATGACGGAGGTGTTCGACCTGACCGAGGACGCCATCTGGGGGTTGCGGTTGGGTTGCGGAGGAGTGGTCCGGGTCCTGCTGGAGCCCGTCGGCCGGGACCCGGTCTGGAAACGTTGGCTGAGCGCCCTGAAGAGCGGCGAAAGGGCGGTTCGGGCCGTCATTTGCGAATCGAATTCGGAACCCGATTCCCTGGGACGTTGGCTTCTTGTGGCTCCCGGCGAGCCGCCGGCCGGCCCCCTGGCGCCGGAAGCGTTGGGCCAGGATGTGGTTCCGGCGGCTCTGGAGATCCTGGGCCGGCCTCTTCCGCAGTCCCGGATCTACGCCGCTGGGGATACGCGCGTCTTTTTGGACGTCAATCGCCCCCCCTTGGAGCTGGTCGTTTTCGGGGCCGGCATGGACGCGGTTCCCGTGGTCCGGTTGGCGTTGAGTCTGGGTTTTTCCGTGAACGTCGTCGATCCCCGGCCCTCCTTGAACCGGCCGGAGCGCTTCCCGGGCGCGCGGACCACCATCTCTCATCCCACGGAATTCGCGGAGAAGGTGGCGATGATGCCCGGCAGCTACGCCCTGATCATGAATCACCAGTTGGACCGGGACGGCGCCGGGATCCGCTACGCCTTGGAGAGCGGCGCCCTGTACGTGGGAGTGTTGGGACCTCGTCCGCGGTTCCGGAAGCTCATGGATGAGCTGGCCGACGAGGGGTTTCGCCCCGGTAAGGATGCCTTGGATCGGATCCACAACCCGGTGGGTCTGGACATCGGAGCCGAGGGACCGGAGCAGATCGCCGTCAGCATCCTGGGGGAGATCCTGGCCGTACACAATGGATTCGGCGGCGGTTTTCTGGCGGCGCGGCCGGGCGGAATCCACGAAATGACCCACACGCCGTAGTCCGGCGTCGTTGGGATGCCGCGTCGCGTCGCACCCCTCTACTGGATCCAGTAATCGTCTTTGCGGTTCCGCCTCTCCTCGTCCATCACCCGGAAACGGCCGCGCATCCGCTTCAATCTCCACCGATAGTACGCCTGGCGCACGGCTCCGAGTGAGAGCCAGCGCTTCAGGTAGAGGAAGGCGAAGATCATGCCGCCCAGGTGGGCAACATGGGCAATGGTGCTGCCCGGTGAACCCAGGGCCGAAAGGAAGGCGATGAGTCCGATCCCGGCCACGAAGTACTTCACCTTGACCGGCAGCAGGAAGTAGAGATAGATCCGCCGATTCGGGAACATCATGCCGTAGGCCATCAGGATCCCGTAGATCGACCCGCTGGCTCCGATGGTGG
The DNA here is from genome assembly GCA_965116695.1 of Acidobacteriota bacterium. Lineage (GTDB taxonomy): Bacteria > Acidobacteriota > UBA6911 > RPQK01 > JAJDTT01 > JAJDTT01. Next base: position 1,699,142 of record OZ220706.1, on the reverse strand, counting down.
GGACCGTTCCCCACGGGTCGACCACGACCGACAGCAGTCCGGCTCCAATTCCAGTGATCATGAAGAAGCGCAGAAACTGCCGGCTGCCCCAGTGCCGTTCCAGCTCGCGGCCGAACATCCAGAGCGTGAACATGTTCCAGAACAGGTGCCAGAAGTCGGCGTGGAGAAACAGGTAGGTGCCCAGTTGCCAAATGTAGAGACTGTGCACGACCTCTATGGGAATCAGCCCGAAGATTCCCAGAAGGCTCGGACCGGCGGCCCACTGGTAGAGGAAGGTCAGGCCGCACCCGATGACCAGGTACTTGACCATGGGCATCATGGCCGGACCGATCGTCACATGGTACCCGGGACCGAAGCGCACTCTGGAATCATAGCATGGGGAGGATGGTGTGGGGGCATCCCTCGCGGGTGCCCTCCTGGTCCCTCTTTCCCGGCGGGAGTATGGTCTATGGCCCGTCTTTTCTTTAATTTCGTCGCGATTCCGATGAAAAGTGTTTGACAGTCTTCGCAGCCGGTTGAAGAATAGGGGGCGCCCTGAGTAGGAGCTTCTGATCAACGTAGCTCGAGGCCTTTGATGCAGCTTTCGGGAACCCACCGACTGGCCTTATCCCGTCTCCGAGTCTGGCAGCTATTGAACGATCCCCAGGTGTTGGCCCGGGCCACTCCCGGTGTCAAGACCCTGGTGCCGGATGGCGAAGACCGTTTCAGAGCGGAGTTGGAACTGGCTCTCGGACCGGTTCGCGGCGTCTTCGGCGGAACCGTGGAAGTTCGCGACAGGAAGGAGCCTTCGGACCTGACCCTGCAGGTCCAGGGAAACGGCACCGTGGGCGGAATCCGGGCCGAGGGAAAGCTGAGGCTGGAAGAGGACGGCCAGGAGACGGTGGTCCACTACCAGGGGAATGCCCTGGTGGCCGGGACCCTGGCGGCCGTCGGCAGCCGTCTCTTTTCGGGGATGGCCCGGAAGCTGGCGGCGGAGTTCTTCGAGAATCTTCAACGGGAGGGGAGCGAATGATTTGTCATGCCCTTTCCCTGGTTTCGAACTACCATCCAAGGAGGTAGAAGATGGCACAAGTGTCCATTGAGGTTCGGGTCAATGGGTCGACCCATCGGAGGGAGGTGGAGCCGCGATTGCTGCTCGTGCACTTCCTTCGGGACGTTCTGGGTCTGACCGGGACTCACGTCGGCTGCGACACCTCCAGTTGCGGAGCGTGCACCGTTCTGCTGGGCGATCTGGCCGTGAAGTCCTGCACGCTGCTGGCGGTTCAGGCCGACGGCGCCGAGATCACCACGGTCGAAGGGTTGGCCACGAACGGAGACCTGCATGCGGTCCAGGAGGGCTTCTGGGAGGAGCACGGCCTGCAGTGCGGGTTCTGCACGCCCGGCTTCCTGATGGCCACCGTCCAGCTCCTGGAGCAGAATCCCGACCCCGGCGACGCCGAGATCCGGCACGCGCTGGAAGGGAACATTTGCCGTTGCACCGGGTATCAGCACATCGTCAACGCCGTCCAGAATGCGGCCGGCAAATTGCGCGAAGCGGCAAGTTAGGAAGGAGGAAGGATGGCGACCAAATTTTTCGGTACACCAGTCAAGCGCCGCGAGGATCGGCGGCTGATCACCGGAGGCAGCCAGTACACCGACGACCTCCAGCTTCCGGGGATGGTCCATGCGGCCATCGTCCGCAGCCCCCACGCCCACGCCAAGATCAGGTCCGTCGACGTGGAAGCGGCGAGGTCGGCCCCGGGAGTCGTGGCCGTCTTCACCGGAAAGGACATGGAGGGAGTGGCCGGCATCCCTACGGCCTGGCTCATTCCCGACAGCGACCTGAAGACCACCGACCATCCCGCGTTGGCGCGGGACAAGGTCCGTTACGTCGGCGACGGTGTGGCCGTCGTGCTGGCCGAGGACCGCTACCAGGCCGAAGACGCTGCCCAGTTGGTCCAGGTGGACTACGAGATCCTGGACGCGGTGGCGGATCAGGTGAAGGCGGTGGAGGAGGGCGCTCCCCAGGTTCACGACGACGCCCCCGGCAACCGGTGTTTCCTCTTCAATACCATCAGCGGCGGTGATCTGGATCAGGCGTTTGAGGACGCGGACGACGTGCTCAAGTTCCGGACCACCAATCACCGCATCATTCCCACCGCTATCGAGCCGCGCGGATGCGTGGCCCAGTACAACGCCGCCTCCGGCGAGCTGACGCTGCGGATGACCAGTCAGAATCCCCATATCCACCGGCTGCTGCTCTCCATCGTGCTGGGGGTTCCCGAGCACAAGGTGAGGATCGTGACCCCCGAGATCGGGGGCGGCTTCGGCAGCAAGATCGCCGTTTACGCCGACGAGGCGGTCATGGCCTTCTGCGCCATGCAGACCGGCCGTCCGGTGAAGTGGGTGGAGACCCGGCGGGAGAACTTCCTGTGCACCACCCACGGGCGCGACCACGTGACCGACGTGGAGGCGGCCTACTCCAATGAAGGGAAGATCCTGGGCCTGAAGTTCAAGACCTGGGCCAACATGGGGGCCTACGTCTCCACGGCGGCTCCCGGAGTCCCGACCTGGTTGTACGGCTTGATGCTCTCCGGAGTCTACGACGTTCCGGCCGTGGGGTTGGAGGTGGTGGGAGTCTTCACTCACACCACTCCTGTGGACGCCTGCCGCGGTGCGGGACGGCCCGAGGCCACCTACCTTCTGGAGCGGATCGTGGATCTGGTGGCGCAGCGTTTGGACCTGGACCCGGTGGAGATCCGCCGGCGGAACTTCATCGCCAAGGAGAAGTTTCCGCATGCGGTGGCGCCCGGGGTCATCTACGACAGCGGCGACTACGACGGGGCCCTGGACCGGTTGCTGGAAATGGTCGACTACGAGGGTTTTCGTGCCGACCAGGCGGCGGCGCGGGAACAGGGCCGCTATCTCGGGATCGGTCTCTCGACCTACGTCGAGATCTGCGGTCTGGGACCCAGCGCCGTCGTGGGAAGCACCGGATTCCAGGGGGGCCTCTGGGAGTCCTCGGTGGTTCGGGTGCATCCCACCGGAAAGGTCACCGTCATGACCGGCGCCAATCCGCACGGCCAGGGGGAGGAAACGACCTTCGCCCAGGTGGTGGGAGACGTGCTGGGAGTGGACATCGACGATGTGGAGCTGGTCCACGGAGACACGGACCTGGTTCCCATGGGGATGGGGACCTACGGCAGCCGCGCAACGGCCGTGGGCGGCATCGCCGCCTTCAAGGCCGCCAACAAGGTGGTGGAGAAGGCTCAGAAGATCGCCGCGCATCAGTTGGAAGCACGGGAGGAAGACCTGGAGTTCGAGGACGGCCGCTTCCAGGTGAAGGGGACCGACAAGGGGATGAGCTTTCAGGACGTGGCTCTGCAGGCCTATCTGGCCTGGAACCTGCCCGAGGGTCTGGAACCGGGACTCGAGGCCCAGTCCTTCTACGATCCCAGCAACTTCGTGTTTCCCTTCGGGGCGCATGCCTGCATCGTGGAGGTGGACGCCGAGACCGGCCAGACCGACATTGTCCGGTACGTGGCGGTGGACGACTGCGGAGAGGTGATCAATCCCTTGATCGTAGACGGCCAGATCCACGGCGGTATCGCTTTCGGAGTGGCCCAGGCGATGTACGAACACGCCCAGTACGACGATTCGGGCCAGCTCCTGACCGGGACCATGATGGACTACGCGGTGCCCAAGCCGGGCCAGATGCCCAGCTTCGAGCTGGATCGGACCGTGACGCCTTCGCCCGTCAACCCCTTGGGGCTCAAGGGGATCGGAGAAGCCGGCAGCATCGGAAGCACGGCCGCGGTGTGCAACGCGGTGGCCGACGCGCTCAGTCCATTCGGAATCGATCATGTGGAGATGCCTTTCACGCCCCAGCGCGTGTGGCAGGCCATTCAGCAGGCATAGGGAGGTAGAGCATGTTTCCAGGTGAATTCGAGTACCACGCTCCCGAGACCATCGAGGAGGCCCTCGACCTTCTGAGCCGGCATGGCTCCAACGCCAAGCTGCTGGCGGGAGGGCACAGCTTGATCCCCATGATGAAGCTGCGCCTGGCCTCGTCCCAGCACCTGGTGGATCTGAGGAAGCTCAAGTCCAGCTTGAGCTACGTCCGGGAGGAGAACGGCGAACTGGCCATCGGAGCTCTCACCACGCATGCGGACGTGGAGTCCTCCGGCAGCTTGCAGCAGAAGGCGGCTCCCCTGGCGGAGGCCGCGGGACAGATCGGAGACGTCCAGGTCCGGAACATGGGTACCTTGGGCGGCAGCCTGGCCCATGCCGATCCGGCGGCCGATCAGCCGGCTCCTGCTCTGGCGTTGGAGGCCCAGCTCGTGGCCCAGGGTCCGGGGGGGCGGCGGACCATTCCGGCCGACCAGTTCTTCCACGGCTTCTTCGCCACGGCATTGCAACAGGATGAGTTGCTGGTGGAAGTGCGGGTCGCCAGCCTCGGAGCCAATTCCGGAGGCGCCTATCTGAAGGTCCCGCATCCGGCGTCGGGTTATGCCGTCTGCGGCGTCGCGGCGGTGGTCGAGACGGACGGCGCAGGGAACTGCGTCAAGTGCCGTGTCGGGGTGACGGGAATCTCCGATGGCGCCTACCGGGCCACCGGCGTCGAGTCGGCCCTGGAAGGGTCGGCCATCAGTGCCGAAAGTATCGAGGCGGCCTCGGCTCACGCCACCGATGGAGTGGAGCCTCTGGACGATTACTTTGCCGGGGCCGACTATCGGCGGGCTTTGGGGGCTGCCTATGTCAAGCGCGCCCTCACCACGGCCTCGGAGCGCGCCGGCGGATAGTACCCGGTGCCTCCAAGCGCTTTCTAGCGTCCTTTGTTCCGGAATCGGGCCCGGTCCAACCCGGGCCCGCCGGTCCCATTCTGTCCAATGCACCCAGAAATCGAGCAGCTCCAACGCCGGTTGGAGCGCCAGGGCTACATCGCCGAACGCCCGGTGGCGACGGCCATTCATCTCGCGGCCGTCCTGGGGCGCCCGCTCCTGGTGGAGGGGCCCACCGGAGTAGGCAAGACGGCCATCGCCGGCGCCATGTCCGGCGTCCTGGACACCCATCTGATCCGGCTTCAGTGCTACGAAGGCATCGACACCAGCTCCGCCCTCTACGAGTGGAACTACCAGAAGCAATTGTTGGACATTCGCCTGGCCGAGGCCAGCGGTTCCGGGCAGGCCGACATCTTCAGCGCCGACTATCTCTTGAAACGCCCTCTCCTGGAGGCCATCACCGCTTCGGAGGCGCCTGTCCTGCTCATCGACGAGGTGGACCGGAGCGATGAGGAGTTCGAGGCCTTCCTCCTGGAGTTGCTCTCGGACTGGCAGGTCTCGGTTCCGGAACTGGGGACGCTCACGGCCCGGCAGGTTCCCTACACGGTCCTCACCAGCAACCGGACCCGGGATCTGGCCGATGCCCTGAGACGGCGCTGCCTCTATCTCTGGATCGACTATCCCTCGTTCGACAAGGAGGTGGCCATCGTTCGAGCCCGGGTTCCCGGCGCCGCGGAGGCCCTGTCCGCCCGGACCGTGGCCTTCGTCCAGATGCTGCGGCGCCTCCCCCTGGAGAAGGCTCCGGGAGTCTCCGAGACCCTGGATTGGGTGGCGGCCCTCCTCTACCTGGACCGGAACCGGCTGGGGCCGGAGGTGATCGAATCGACCCTGGGAGTGCTGCTCAAGCACGTGGAGGATCAACGCCGGGTCCGAAACCGCTTTCTCCAGGCCCTGCTGGCCGGACTCGGAGGCTTCGAGTCGGGAGGGATCACCCGGGCCGTGGAGCAGATGGAAGCCGTCCTGGCGCAGTCTTGATGGTGTATCCGGGTTTCTTGGAGGAGAATGTCATGGCCTTTGCCCGCATTCTACGCTCCGAGGGAATGAGGGCCGGACCCCGGGAGGCCGGGGACGCTCTGACCGCGCTGCACCGGTTGGAGATCACCGACCGGGGCGATTTCTTCCACACGCTTCGCACCCTTTTTGCCGGAAGTCCCCGGGAAATCGAGCGTTTCGACCACCTGTTCGAAAGATACTTCGGTGGCGGATTGCTGGATGGGAGCGGGGGAGCGGATCCGGGAACTGATGATAGCGACCGGTTGCGGGCTCCCATACCCCGGTTCGGCCTGAGCCTGGTGGCCTGGTCCCAGGGAACCGAAACCGAGGGGGAAACCCGCCAGGGTTCCTACAGCCCGCTGGAGGTCCTTACCGGGAGTCCTCCGCCGGGCATTCCCGAGTCCGCCCGGTTGAAGCTCACCGTTCGCCGTCTGGCCAGGAAGCTGTCCCGCCGCAGGTCCCGGCGCCGGCGCATCAGTTCCCGGGGAAGAATGCCGGACCTGAGGTGCACCGTTCATCGAAGCACCCAGCGGGGGGGCGAGTTGATGGATCTGGTTTTCCGCAGGCGCCGCACGGACCGGGTCCGCCTGGTGGTCCTCATGGACGTGAGCGGCTCCATGGAGCTTCACAGTTCCTTTCTGTTCCAGTTCTCCCATGCCTGCGCCTCCCAGCGGGGATTGGGGCGGGTCGAGGTCTTCGCCTTCAGCACGCGGCTCTACCGTCTGACCCGCGCCCTCCAGGTGAGAGGCGCCCGGGGTGCGCGGCAGGCGCTCATGCGCGTCCTTCCCCAAAAGAGCACCGGCACGCGGATCGGAGCCTGCTTCCAGGATTTCCTGGACCGGTACTCCCACCAACTCGGTTCGCAGACGGCGGTGCTGGTTCTCAGCGACGGATGGGACACGGGAGACCTGGACCTCCTGGAGCGGGCCCTGGTCCGGCTGAAGACATCCGGGTCCCGGCTCCTCTGGCTGAGCCCGCTGGCGGCGGCTCCCGGCTACCGCCCGGCCACTGCGGGCATCAAGGTCATCCTGCCCCACACCGACACCTTCGCTCCCGTCGTGGATCTGGCAAGCCTGCGGCGTTTCACGGACCGGCTGTGAGGGTCGCCGGCGTGGTTCTGGCCGCCGGCGAGAGCCGGCGCATGGGTTTCGCCAAGCTCCTTCTCCGGCATCGCGGGAAGAGCCTTCTGGCCCGCGCCGTCGCCACCGCCGCCCAAATCTGCGACGCGGTGTGGGTCGTGGTCGGGGCCTACCCGCGGAGGTACGGGACCGAAGCCGAGGCGGCCGGGGCGGAAGTGGTCGTGAACCCGGACTGGGAGGAGGGACTCGCCTCGTCACTGCGCCGGGGAGTCGAGGCTCTTCCTGCGGAATACGGCGTGGCATTCATACTTCTGGCCGACCAGCCGTTCGTGGAGAAAAGACACCTTCAAACCCTGTTGGAGCGGCGCCGCACCGACGGTTGCGACCTGGTCCTTTCCCGATACGAGGGCGTGCTGGGAGCCCCGGCTCTGGTGGATCGCCCCCTTTTTCCCCAGATCATGACGCTACGGGGAGACCGGGGAGCCCGGGCTCTGACCCGAGTCGCATCGTCGGTGGGTGAGGTGCCCCTCCGGACGCCCCAGGACGTGGACTCACCCGAAGACGCCGAAGTTTGGCTCGAACCGTAATGGTTCCTCCGCCGCTGCCGCAGGCCCAGACGACGCGAATCAGGACTGAGGAAAGAACTTCCGGAGGACCGCTTCCCGGGGCGGTTGCGTCAGCAGGGAAACGACGATCATGGACAGGGCCGACACCCCCAGTATGAACGCCACCGGCATGACGCCGGTTCCCCCCAGCGTGTACCCGGGCGATTCCCAGCCCAGCCGGAAAAAGTAGATCCAGAGGACCACCACGCTGAGGATCGAGGCATAGGCCCCGTACTTGGTGCTTCGTTTCCAGAACAGCGCCGCCGCCACCACCGGGAACAGCGAGGCGAATCCGGTGAAGGACCAGACCGCCAGCTTGAAGATGCTCCGGTCGGTGACCAGGGAGAGGAGATAGATGACGGCCACCAGGCCCACCACGAACAACCTTCCGGCCCGCACCTGCGCCCGTTCGCTCATCCGGTCGTGAAATCCGTAGTGGCGAACGATGTCCTCGGTGAACATGCTGCCCAGCGAGAGGAACTGCGAGTCCAGCGACGACATGACTGCGGCCAGCACCCCGGCCGCCAGGAGCCCGGCCACGATCTCCGGCGAGTGCAGCGCGATCATCTTGACCAGGACCGAGTTGGCCTCTCCGACCGTCAGTTCGGGATAGTCGACCCGGCCCAAGACCCCCAACAGGACGCTGGGCACCCAGACCGCCGCGATGCACAGCGGGTAGACCTTGAGCGGGAAGCGAAAGGCCTCGGCCCGCCGCGCCGACAGCCAGTGCATGAACATGTGCGGGAACATCCCCACCGAGAGGGGGATGCAGGTGTAGGTCAGAAGCTGAAGCGGTTTGATGTGTTCGCCCCGGATCAGGAGTTCGGGATGGGTCTCCATGACCCGCTCCAGTCCCTGGGACAGGCCTCCCAGCTTCCGGGTGATCACAATGAACGCCACGGCGCCCAGGATCATGAACACCAGGGTCTGAAAAGTGTTCACCCAGGCGGTGGCTCTCAAGCCGCTGGTGGAGACATAGGTCAGGACCACCAGGCAGATGATCAGGCCGCCCAGCCACTCGGGAATCTGTCCGTCGGTCACCTGGTTCAGGGTGACTCCTCCCGCCATGACGCCGATCAACAGGTAGGGGACGACCAACCCCACCAAAACCACGAACAGCAGGAGCCCCAGGCGGTCGGATCCCCAGCGGGCCCGAAAATACTGGACCTGGGTGATGTAGCCTTCCCGTTTCCCGATGGCCCAGAGCCGGGTCCCCACGAAGAAGAAGACGCTGGGGATGATCAGGGCCGATGAGGACGCCATCAGGGAAAAGACGCCGATCCCCTCGTGATAGGCCTCATGCGCCCAGCAGGGCGAAGGCGGTCATGTTGGTCCCGAACAGGGACATGAGAAGAATGAAGGGACCGATGCTTCGAGTGGCGACGAAATAGTCCTCGCCCGTACCCCGGAAGAGCCGGTGGCTGAGGCTGCCGACCAGAATCACCAGTGCCAGGTAGACGAAGATGATGGGGATGATCACGGCCGTGCCTCGTCCTTATGCGATGTCCCGGGCGCGGCCGCTGAGGACGGGTGCGGAAGGGGCCAACAGAAGCGGATCAGGAGGGTAAGGATCACCGAGGCGGCCACGCAGAAACCGACGTGGTAGAGAAGGCCGACCGGAAGACCCAGCATGATTCTGGAATCGTGCCAGAGCCAAAGGTCGTTGTGGAGCAGGTACGCGAGCAACAGAGCCGCATAGACCAGCCGTCGAGTTGACGCATTTCCCATGAATATCCCCCTGCGAGCGCTCTCGCGCTCGGATTTCACCACACGAACGGAGGGAAGGCTCTCGCGCTCGGATTTCACCACACGAACGGAGGGAAGGCAATGGAGCGGCGACTTTCTTGTCGCCGACAGGGGGGGTAGGGGGGACGGAGTCCACTATACGCTTCCGGTCGTTACGCTCTTCAGGCACCGAATCGGCTCACAACAAAAAATACGGGGGGACTGACAGTCCCCCCTCCTACCGGCGGCGCAGGCGTTCTACGACCAGCATGAAAATCAACGCAAAAGCGATCAGGAACGTGGCCACGGCCAGGATCGCCGGGCTGATCTCCTCGCGGATTCCCGACCACATCTGACGCGGAACGGTTCGCTGCTCCAGGCCCCCCATGAACAGCACCGTCACCACTTCGTCGAAGGAGGTGGCGAAGGCGAAGAGCGCGCCCGAAACCACGCCGGGCGCGATGATAGGCAATTGCACCCGCGCAAAGGTCCGCACCGGTCCGGCGCCCAGGCTGGCGGCGGCCCGGGTCAGATTGGCGTCGAAGCCGGATAGCGTGGCCGTGACCGTGATCACCACGAACGGAGTGCCCAGCGCGGCGTGGGCCAGGATCAGTCCCAGGTGGGTCTGGGCCAGGCCCACCTTGGAATAGAAGAAGAACATGCCCGCCGCCGAGATGATGACCGGCGTGACCATGGGCGAAATCAAAAGGCTCATGGCCAGGGGCCGTCCGGGCATGGCGGGGTTTGCCAAACCCAATGCGGCCAGCGTCCCCAGCGTCGTCGCCAGCGCCGTCGCCGCGATGCCGATGATGAGGCTGTTGGCCAGCGCCCGCCGCCACTCTTCGTCTTCGGCGACGGTCCGGTACCAGCGCAGCGAGTACGCTTCCGGGTCGAGGCGCAACATCCCCTCGGTGAAAGTGAAGTACGGCTCGACGTTGAAGCTGAGGGGAACGATTACCAGGATCGGCGCGATCAGGAACAGGAAGACGGCGGCGCAGAAGGCCAGGTAGGAGACTCGGCCGGCGCGTTCCCATCCGGACCCGGGCACACTCATCTCAACCCAACCTCATGCGATCGATGCCGACGACGCGGTCGTAGAGCAGATAGAGCGCCACCACGCACGCCAGCAGGATGCTGCCCAGGGCCGCCGCCAGGCCCCAGTTCAGCGATTGCTGCATGTGATAGGCGATCATGTTGGAGATGAGCTGGCCGCTCTGCCCCCCCACCAGCGCGGGTGTGATGTAGTAGCCGATGGACAGTATGAAGACCAGCAGCGATCCTGCGCCCACGCCGGGCAGCGTCTGCGGCCAATAGACCCGCCGGAACGCCTGGGGGAAGCTGGCTCCCAGCGACGCGGCGGCGCTCATGTAAAGCGGTGGGATCGTTCGCATGACCGAATAGATCGGCAGCACCATGAACGGCAACAGGACGTGGGTCATGGCCACCACCGTGCCGGTCATGTTGTAGATCATGGAGATGCGGTTCTCGTCGGCGATCAGCCCCAGCGCCACGAGCAGGTCGTTGACCACCCCCTCGGTCTGGAGCAGCACGATCCAGGAGGTGGTCCTCACAAGCAGCGACGTCCAGAAGGGAACCAGCACCAGCAACAGCAACAGGTTCGCCCGGCGGGGCGGCGCGTGGGCGATGAGATACGCCAGCGGATAACCCAACAGCAGGCAGAGCACCGTGATGCCGAGGCTCACGGCCAGGGTGCGCCTCAGGAGCGGCAGATAGACACGCCGCTGCTCAGGCTGGAGAACGACGCTGCCGTCGGCGTCACGCTGCAGATCCAGGGCGTGGAGGTAGTATCGCGTCGTGATCCGTTCCCCCGCACGGCGAATCGCGCGCCAGGTCTTCGCCTCACCCCATTCGGGGGCGACGGAAATCATGGCGTCGCGCCAGGAGTCGACTTCCTCGACCCGCCGCAGCCTGCGGGCGCTCTTCATGATGACGCTGCGCAATCCCGCTTCCACCCGGTTGACGCGCGTCGCCACCCGTCCGAGACTCCGGTCTTCCCGGGCCTTCAGCATCTCCCGGGAGGCCGTTTCGAAGACCGCCTCGGGAGGCGTGCTTTGACCGTCCCACCCGCGCAGCAGGGCCAGGGTTTCAGGCAGCGTATCGGCGACCATGGGATCGTAGACGCTGCGCGTCAGCATGGTCACCAGCGGCGCCACGAAGGTCGCCAGGATGAATGCCGACAACGGCAGCACCAACGCCGCTGCCCGGAGTTGTGGCTTTCTCAGCGTGCCAGCCACGCGCTGAAACGCTCGTTCATTTCGTCCGAGTGATCGCTCCACCATTCCCAATCGCTGTGCAGGGCATGGGCCACGTTAGCGGGGGTCGTGGGCATGTGTGGCCTCATGTCCACTCCGGTCTCCAGGTGCGTCGAAATGAGCCCGGTGCCGGAACGCCGGACCGGACTGTAGGAGATGTAACGGCCGATGGCGGCCATGACGTCGGTCCTGGCTCCGAAGGCGACGAACTTCTTCGCCGCCTCCAGGTTCCGGGTTCCCGCCACGATGGACGTCTGTCCCCAATCCAGCACCTGGCCGTCCCAAACCACGACGAACGGTTGTTTCTCCAGGACCTGGGCATTGAAGATGCGGCCGTTGTAGGCCGTGCTCATGACCACCTCGCCGTCCGCCAGCATCTGGGGCGGTTGGGCGCCCGCTTCCCACCAGATGATCTGTTCCTTGATGGTGTCCAGCTTGCGAAAGGCCCGGTCCACTCCCTCCGGGGTGTCGAGCGTAGCGTACACCTGCTTCACGGGCACGCCGTCCGCCATCAGCGCGAACTCCAGGTTCACCACGGGGGTCCGGCGCATCCCGCGGCGGCCCGGAAACTTCTGCAGATCGAAGAAGTCGCCGATGGTGGCCGGCTTCGGGCCGGAGAATTTTTCCCCGTTGTAGGCGTAGATCGTGGAATAGTAGACCACGCCGACTCCGCACTCGGTGAGGGTTTCGGGGAAAAAGTCCTCCTCGGCGGACGTGCCGTCCGGTCCCGGCGGGAGGTCGCTCGCGTCGATGGGTTCCAGGAGTCCCTCATCGCAACCCAGCACGGCGTCCGCCATTTCCAGGTCGACCACGTCCCAATGCACGTTGCCCGTCTCCACCTGGGCCCGGATCTGGGCCAGTCCGCCGTTGTAGTCCTCCATGCGGACCTCGATGCCGGTCTCGGCGGTGAACGGCTCGTGGATGGCCTTGGTGCAGGCCCGGCCATAGGATCCGCCCCAGGAGACGGCGGTCACCGATTCCGCGCCCACAGTGTTTGGGGACCAGGACAGGACGGCGACGGAGACAATCGCAGCGGCGCCGGCCGACGAGGTGATCCGCTTCTTGAGTCGATGCATCGTCATGGAATGTCCTCACTCCCGGCCCGGAGCTTCCAGCGACCGGCAATCGGTCAGCAACCAGCCGATCCGGACCTGGTCTCCTTCCAATACGGCGCCGTGCCCCACAATGTTGGGGATCTTGGCGATGAAGTCGGAATGGCCGCAGACCGTCAGGCGAAGCCGCAGGTGATCGCCCAGAAACAGGATGTCCTCGACCCGGGCCTCGAACTCGTTGTGGTAGACGCCCGGCTTGGGCGCCAGGGAGACCCGTTCCGGGCGAATGGCAATGGCCACCCTGTCCCCGGGCCGGCTGGGCGCGATCCGGAACGCCCGGACGATCGCGCCGCCGACGTCCACTTCGCAGAAGTCGCCGTCGACGCCGGCCACTCTTCCGTACAGGATGTTGTTGTCTCCGATGAATCGGGCGACGAACTGGCGTTCCGGCTCTTCGTAGAGGATTTCCGGAGGGGCGACCTGCTCGACGCGGCCCTCCTCGAAGACGGCGACGCGATCGGACATGGCCATGGCTTCCTGCTGATCGTGGGTCACGTAGACGACGGTCACCCCCAGGGTCCGCTGGATGCGCCGGACCTCGAACTGCATCTCCTCGCGCAGCCGCCGGTCCAGGGCGCCCAGCGGTTCGTCCATCAAGACCAGGCGCGGCTCGAACACCAGCGCCCGGGCGATGGCCACGCGTTGCTGCTGCCCGCCGGAAAGCTTGCCCGGACGCCGGTCCTCCATGCCGCCCAGGCGCACCAGTTCCAGGGCCCGCCGGACGCGCTCCCGAATCTGCTCCGGATCGAGACCGCGCACTTCCAGCGGAAAAGCCAGGTTGCCTCCCACCGTCATGTGGGGGAAGAGGGCGTAGTTCTGGAAAACCACGCCGATGTCGCGCTTCCGGGGCGGCAGGTCGTGCACCGACCGCCCGTCGATGCGGATGGCGCCCGAAGTGGGCGCCTCGAAGCCGGCGAGCATCATCAGGCAGGTGGTCTTGCCGGAGCCGGACGGCCCCAGCAGGGTCAGGAACTCCCCCTCGCCGACGGTGAGGTTCAGGTCCCGGACCACCAGCGTCCGGCCGTCATAGCTCTTGCTGACGTGTTCGAATTCGACGTGGGGGTTGTTGCTCGAATTCACTGGACGTTCACTCCCGGCCTGCCGGGCGTTGATCGACGGCCGTAATGTGTTTTCCACCGGGAGTTTACATGCAATCGGCTCCGCATGCTCACTCCTGGATAGAGTGCCGATACCCATCCGATTCAAAGGAATAGGTAGAAGACGCCCTCGTCATTCGTTGGCCGCGAATCGATGCCCGTGCTAACCTGCCTGCGGATTCCATGAAACCGTTCGTCTTCGACGCTTCCACCCGGCTGGTTTTCGGTGAAGGCTCGGTCCGCGAGCTGGCTGCGGCCGCGCGCGAGTTGGGATTTCAGCGGACTCTTCTGGTCTCCGACCCGGGACTCGTGCAGTCGGGCCATGTCGAGACGGTCTCGGGAATCCTTGCCGAGTCCGGAGCCCAGGTGCATGGGTTCCACGACTTCGGACCTGATCCGGACTCGCAGATGGTGGACAAGGGGGCCAGATACGCCCGGCTTCTGGAAGTCGACTCTGTGGTGGGGCTCGGAGGGGGCAGCTCCATGGACTGCGCCAAGGGGATCAACTTCCTGCTCACAAGCGGGGGCAGGATTCACGACTACCGGGGCTACGGCCGGGCGCGGGGCCGGATGCTGCCCATGATCGGGATTCCCACCACCACCGGGACCGGGAGTGAGGCTCAGTCTTACGCCATCATCGCGGACGCCCGGACTCATGTGAAGATGGCCTGCGGCGATCCGCAGGCCGCTTTTCGCATCGCCATCCTCGACCCCTGCCTGACCCTTTCCCAACCGGCCGACGTCAGCAGCGCCACCGGATTCGACGCCCTTTCCCATGCGGTGGAATCGTATGCCAGCAAGCGGAGCACGCCGCTTTCCCAGTCCTTCTCCCGCGAAGCCTGGTGGCTGTTGGAACGGAACTATGAGCGGGTGCTGCGCGATCCTGCCGACCTGGAAGCCCGGGGCGCGATGCAATTGGGCGCCTTCTATGCCGGCCTGGCCATCGAAAACTCCTCGGTGGGCGCGGCCCATGCGTGCGCCAATCCCCTGTCCGCCCGCTACCGGACGCCCCACGGGGTCGCCATCGGCCTGCTGCTGTCGCCGGTCATCCGCTGGACTGGCGCCGTGGCCGAATCCTCATATGAGGATCTCCTGCATCTTTCCGGCGGCAACTCCTGGAAGGGCAGGGACGCTTCCGGGTCTCTGGCCGGGCGGCTGGACGAATTGGCCGCGTCGGCCGGGCTCCCGCGGGCGCTTCGGAGCGCAGGCGTCCCGGAGGGGGATCTGGAAACTCTGGCGGCTGAGGCCTCCTCCCATTGGACGGTGGAATTCAATCCGCGACATCTTACTTCCATGGGCGCCATGGAGATCTACAGGGAAGCTTGGTAGTGGCTTTCGCACCCATTCCTGACGGGGGACGGAGCGTGCCTTCATGAGACCGGTTCCGACGCTGCTTCTGGTCCTTTTCGGAACCGTTTCCCCAATCTGCTCGGTGGCCGCCGGGGAAACCTCCAAAGTCCGATCCAACCGGCTGATCCAGGAGAAGAGTCCCTACCTTCTGCAACACGCCTACAACCCGGTGGACTGGTACCCGTGGGGCGAAGAGGCCTTCCGGCTGGCCCGCGAGAAGAAACGTCCCATCTTTCTCTCCGTCGGCTATTCGACCTGCTATTGGTGCCACGTGATGGAGCGGGAGGTGTTCGAGGACCCCGGCATCGCGGACCTCATGAACCGGTACTTCGTCAACATCAAGGTGGATCGGGAGGAGCGCCCCGACGTGGACCGAATCTACATGTCGGCGTTGCTGGCCCTCACCGGGAGTGGGGGATGGCCCATGTCCATGTTCCTGACGCCCGAACTCGAACCCTTTTTCGGGCGGACCTACGTCCCGCCGGACACCTTTCGATCGCTCATCGGCCGGATTCATGAAGTCTGGGCCGAGCATCCGGACGACATCGCCCAAGCCGGCCGCCAGCTCACCGAATTGCTCCGGGAGCAGACTCGCGTGGAGGCCGGGGACGCACAGTTGGAGGCGTCGGTACTCAAGCAGGGGTACGAATCCATTCGCGCCGGGTACGATGAAACCTACGGCGGATTCGGGCACGGGAACAAGTTTCCCCGTCCCGTGGTGTTCAACTTTCTGCTCCGGTACCACCGGAGGGAGGCGAAGAGCCAGGCCCTGGAAATGACCCTGACCACCTTGGAACGGATGGCGGCCAGCGGGATTTTCGACCATCTGGAGGGGGGCTTTCACCGCTACGCTGTGGACCGCCAGTGGCGGGTCCCCCACTTCGAGAAGATGCTCTACGATCAGGCCCAACTGGTGAACTCCTATTTGGAGGCCTACCAACTGACCCGGAATCCACTCTTCGCCTCCATGGCCCGAAACACCCTGGATTACGTGAGCCGGCGGTTGACCCATCCGCCGGGGGGGTTCTATTCCGCCGAGGATGCCGAAAGCGCCCCGGACCCGTCCCAACCCAAGCGGAAACGGGAGGGCGCCTTCTACGTCTGGACCAAGGCGGAGCTGGACCGGATCCTGGGACCTGAGAAGGGAGCCATATTCGCCCACAGCTTCGGGGTCGAGCCCGGCGGGAACGCTCTCAGCGACCCCCACAAGGTCTTCGTGAGCCAGAATATTCTCTATCGGGCCCAGACCCGGGAGGAGACGGCGCGCAAGTTCCAAATCCCCCAGGATCAGGTGGATGCGGTTCTCCGGGAGTCGCGGCGCCTGCTGCTCGAGGTCCGGAACCAGCGAATGCGGCCCCTCCTGGACGACAAGATCCTGGTCTCGTGGAACGGCCTCATGATCTCCGCCTTCGCCCGGGCCCACCAGGTTCTGGGGGAGGCTGCATATCTGGCGCAGGCCCGCCGGGCGGCCGACTTCATCCTGGAGCACCTCTACCGGAAGGAGACGGGACGGCTTCTGAGGCGCTACCGGGAGGGGGAAGCGCGGTTCGAGGGGCACCTGGAGGACTACGCGTTCCTGGTCATGGGCCTCATCGACCTCTACCAGGCCGGTTCCGACATCCGCGACCTGCAGCGTTCCATGAAGCTGATGGAGGCGGCCGTCGATCTCTTCTACGACCAGGAGACGGGAGCCTTCTTCGACACCTCGGGACAAGACGTATCGCTGATCCTGCGGACCCGCGAAGACTACGACGGCGCCGAGCCCACCGGGAACTCGGTCGCCGTCTGGAACCTCCTGCGCCTGGCGGAGATGACCCACCAACCGGAGTGGAAGAAGCTGGCCGGCGCGGCTCTCAAGCATTTCGGGGACCGGTTGCGGGAGCAGCCCCAATCCCTTCCCCACATGCTGGCCGCTCTCGACTTCCACCTGGGCACGCCGAAGCAGGTGGTGCTGGCGGGAGACCCTTCGGGCGCCGCTGTTCAGGCTCTGCTCAAGGTGGTGCACTCCACCTATGTTCCCAACAAGGTCCTCCTGTTTGCCGATGGCGGAAACGGGCAGGAATACCTGGGGAGGAGCAACCCGGCCGTCCGGGCCATGGTTCCCGTCGATGGGAAGCCGACTGCCTACGTCTGCGAGAACTACGTCTGCCGGCTGCCCACCTCCGAGCCGGAGGTCCTGGCCCGGTTATTGACGGAAGAGGTGGCTGCGGTATCAACAGGCAGGGCCGGGGACGATTCCCGCCGCTGACCGACGTTCGGAGCTTCCCACGCTCCTTCGGAGGCTCCGGCGGTCGGCCGCATATCGCGTGGGGCATTGGCATCCTCTTCGATATGATCCTCCCCGTGAAAAAGTCTCAGAAAATCACGGTTCACGTCCCCTCCGATCTGCTGAGCAAGGCCCGGGAATCCACAGGTCGCGGGATCACGGAAACGGTGCTGCAAGGTCTTCGACTGGTTGCCGCCGCCGAGGCCTACCGGAGCCTCCGGGCACTTCGGGGCAGGGTGCCGGTTTCCATGGATCTGGAGGCGCTTCGCGAGGATGGACGGTGATCCGGCTCAACGGCGGCCGCAGCACTTCTTGAACTTCTTGCCGCTTCCGCAGAGGCAGGGATCGTTTCTTCCGGGGCGCCTTCTTCCCTGAGCTTGCAGGTCATGCCGCCGCACCCAGGCCATGACGTTGGCCGGCGCCCGTCCCTGGCGCAGCTCGCCCGCCATGAAACGCATGTAGGGGTCGATGTGGTTGAAGAAGAGCTTGTATCCAGCGCAGAGGTAGTTGAGCCCCTCTTCTCCCTGGGGAGTCCGGATGAAGCGGTGCTTGGGACATTCGCCGTTGCAGGCGAACCGGACCTCGCACTCGCGGCAGTAGCGGGGGAGCCGGTCCCGCTTGTCCTGGCCGAATCGAACCTGGTTGGGTGAGGTGACCAGCGACCCTATGGGATCCTCCATGATGTTGCCCAGGAGGTTTTCCGGATAGACGTAGTGGTCGCAGGAGTAGAGGTCTCCGTTGTGCTCCAGGGCCAGGGCCGAGCCGCAGGTCTCGCGGAAAACGCACAGGCTGGCGGCCATGCCCATCCAACTCTCCAGGGTCACGTCGAAGATCTGCACGTAATACCGGCCCACGTCCCGCCGCACCCAATCGTCGAAGATGGCGCAGAGGAACTTGCCGTACTGGACCGCGTCCACCGACCAGGGGCTCACCCGGGCCGGCTCAGCCGAATCGGGCGAAATCAGCACCAGTCCGGCCGGATCGGGCTGCGGCGACTCCCGCTCCACGATGGGAATGAACTGCATGAAGCGGCTGCCGGCCTGCTTGAGAAAGCGGTACACCTCCAGGGGATGGCGGGAGTTGCTCCGCTGCACCACGGTCAACGTGTTGTATTCGACGCCGTGTTTCCGGAGGTAGCCCAGTCCCCGCATCACCCTTCGAAAGGAGGGGGCTCCTCCCTTGTCCACCCGGTACCGGTCGTGGAGACGCTCGGGACCGTCGATGGAGATTCCCACCAGGAATCCGTTCTCGGCCAGGAACTCGCCCCAGTGGTCGTCCAGCAGGACCCCGTTGGTCTGGAACCCGTTCTCGATCTTTTTCCCCGCCGCGTACTTCGCCTGCAGCCGCACCACCTTCCGGAAAAAATCCACGCCCAGGAGGGTGGGCTCGCCCCCCTGCCAGGCGAAGCTGATGACCGGCGCCCGCTGGGACTCGATGTATTGGCGGACGTACGATTCCAGGACATCGTCCGGCATGGCCCACGCGGAGGTGCCGGAATAGAGGTTCTCTTTCTCCAGGTAGAAGCAGTACTTGCAGTCCAGGTTGCAGATGGGTCCGGTGGGCTTGGTCAGGACGTGAAAGGCATTGACCTGCGGGGGAGTTGGCGAGGGGTTCATCTTGTGTGACCAGTCTACATCGCCGCAGGGTCTGAGGGACACGATTCAGGAGCGGCGTGCGACGTTCCCGATGATCTTGAGCTTCTCGTCGCTCAGGTATCCGTACCGGTTGATCCAGCAACCGTGCCGGCTCGCCGCAAGGGCGGTCTCCAGGCGGTTTCGGAAGTCCCCGGCCGGCCCGTATCCATGCGCCAGGGAGTAGACGGGAGTCTCACCCGCGTCGTGCTGGGCCTGGACGATCTTGCGGTGCTGCGCCTCGGCGCCGGCCGGGTGCGGCTCCCCGGGCGACGGATAGTAGAGATCCTCGAGCCGGTTCGGAGCCGGATCGTCGGAGATGTCGAACAGTCGCACCAGCGCCCGAGCCACGAGCGAACCGGAGAGTCCCGGATTCGCCTGGCGCAGTTGGTCCCCGTAGAACCGGAGCATCATGGGCCAGTGCATCGTATAGAGCTTCACGGAGATGGCAGTGCTGTACCGGCCGACCCGCCGGTAATCCATTCCCGAGAGCGTGTTCCAGGGAGGCGGAAACGCGTTGGACCACAACTCGAAGTGACCGGCCCCCGCCTCGTCCATGGTCTTGCGGAAACCTTCGTGCAACGCTTCCACCATCCTGGCTTTGAACCGGACCCACTCCACCAGCCCGGAGGTATCAGGGACGAGGCGCCGAAGGGCCCGGCCGGGGCTTCCGGCTTCGGCGCAGGCGGTCAGGTCCGAGTCGTGGAGACCCCCGTGCAGGCGACGGTAGAGCTCGGCGGCGGCGCGGCGAATCCGGTCGAAATCGAATCCCAGCACGGCCGCTTCTCTCCGGGCATGCTCGCCGAAGTCGAGAAAGATGGAGTCCAGGAGGTAGGGGGGATATTCGGGCCAGTCGACTCGAAGGCCGTGGATATCCGGGTATTGCCGGCAGAGATCCCGGATGAGAGCGTGCGTGTACTCCCGGATGTGAGGACTGGCCAGGCTTCCATTGGACGAGAGGCGGCGTTCGGGAACGCTTCCGTCGGGCAGACGGGGGCGGTCGTCGAGTTCCGGTTCCCCGAACTGGACCCGGTAGCCCGGAGGGATCGCCGCCTGAACCTGGAGGTAGACCTTCAATCCCCGGGATCGGGCGGCTCGGATGAACTGCTTGACCATGGGACCTTGCCTGGCGGTCAGGCCGTCCGCGGTCGGGGGCTGATACCGCAGGCCGCGATAGAGCCGGAGATCGGGGCGGAAGCTCGGGGCCGTCCGGGTCCAGAGTTCCCGCTTGCCCCAGAGCGGCCGGTCCAGCAGGCGGACCTTCCCGGCCCCGGCGTCGATGGGAGGCTCCCGGTATCCGGTCCGGGAGTCGGCCGGACGCATCACGTAGGGGGAGGTGGTCACGGCCGTGGCCGCGGCCTTGCGTTCAAGATTGTCGAGCACGCCGTTGATGGACTCGCTCTGGAAGTACTCGGGCAGTACGGTGAGGCCGACGAACTTGGCGAGATCCATTGGGTCCTCTTCTCGTAGCGGATCGGAGGGCGAACCGCTTCTTGGACGGCCGGACCGGCTTGCGCCGGGGGAGTTGGCCCGGTTCCGGTTCCTACCTCAACTCGAGACCGGGGAGATCCCGGAAGTCATCGTGGTTCAGCGTCCAGAGGGCAGCACCCTGCACCAGGGCGCAGGCCGCAACAGCGAGATCGACCTCGCGCCCTCGAGGGCGAGACGTCTGCCGGTAAAGCCACGCGGCCTGAGCGGCAGCTTCGGCATCGAACGGGACGGCCGCGCGGCGCGGGAACATCTCTTCCTGCACCTGCAACTCGGCTGTTGTACGGGGCCCGCGCAACCACTCATACAGCACGACCGTCGACAGGATCACCCGGTGACCTTCCGCCACGAATGCCGACAGGCGTTCCAGCGAGCGGCGATGGCCTGTGAGCGCATCGATCAGCACAGACGTATCGAGGTGAACCGTCACGGCGATTGCCCCATTCGTCCGCCGCGGCGCCGCGCAGCCCGAACTGCGCGGATTTCAGCGTCGACACTCCGCTCGGAACGGGTCACCGGTGCATCGCGCAGGCGGTCGATCACCGACAGCAGACGGAGCCTTTCACGCTCGCTGAGCCGGTCCTTTCGCGCCGCGTAGTCGGCGACTGCTTCCCGAACCACATGGCTCTGCGCCATGCCGAAAAGATCCGCCATTCGACGGATCTGCCGCACCGTTGCCTTGTCGAGGGAGTAGGTAACCTTTACCATAATGGTGCAATACTACCATAATATTCAGCCGTCTGCTGAGGCGTTGGCGATGCAAGATCGGGATACATTCCTCAATTTCGCTCAGATTCCCAGCAACCATCCCTCGGCCGGCCGGCCCGTGATCTGACTCAGTCCATACGCATACCATTGCACCTGCCGCACGTAGCCCGGATCGTCCGGTTTGAGGTGAAGGTCGGTCTTGAAGTCCACCACGATCCAGCGGCCGTCCTCCTGGAAGGCCAGATCGATGGTGCCTTCCAGCAGTTTTCCTTCCTCAACCGTGAGCACGAAAGGAAACTCCCGGTGACGCCTTGGCGCAGCCCGCGCCCGTTTCAGCAGCGGATGTTCCAGGGCGGAGCCCACGGCCTGGATGGCGGACTTTCGCTCCTGGTTGGTTACGCCCAGGATCCTGCCATGGAGCCGGGCAAGCTTCCGGATCTCCGCTTCGCCGGCGTCCAGCCGGACGTCCCGCAACAGCGTGTGGACCAGGGTCCCGAACCTGCGGCCGGCGGGCCGGGAATCGGGAATCGGATGGGTCTCCAGACCCACCGGCGGACACTCGGGGGGATCTCCCGGCGACGGCTCCCCCGTGACCGTCATCACCTCCAGACTGGGCGTTGACCCGGACCGGAGAGCCAGCCGGCGCCCGTCTCGCCACTCCCGGTACCGGGCAAGTCCTGCTTTTCCGGCTTGGCCCGCTTCGTCGTCGGCCAGGATCCGCTCCCGCTGCAGGCCGAAGTTGGGACGAACCGCCAGGTCCAGCAATTCGGGATCCCACCAGACCAGGGTGTGATCCCCGGACTGCGGCCGGTGGAGGCCGGGCCGGATAGAGGGTTCCATTCGGCCCTTGGGGCGCTGCAGCAGGCTTCGAGGCCCGAAGCCGGGGCAGCCGGGAGCCGGTTTGCCCCGGTCCCAGTCCGCCCGGGCCGGATAGATCGCCTTCTCCAGAGGCGCCAGCCATTCCGGTCTCGATCTCGGCCTGGGACCTGTCCCCAGCCCGGGGACCACCAGAAGGTCGCGGGCTCGCGTCGCCGCCACGTAGGCGAGACGGATTCCCTCGGCCCGGTCCCGAGCCGCCTCTTCGTCCTGATGGTCCAACAACTCCCAGGGAGCGCACCCCATGAGGCGGAAAGCCGCCAGGTTTCGGCTGGAATCGACGAATTTGTCGGGACGGGCGGAAGAGAGGTGCGCCGTGGTGTCCGCCAGGATCACCACCGGAAACTCCAGGCCCTTGGCGTTGTGGACAGTCATCAGATGGACCCCGTCGACTCCTTCCTCGGAAACCTGGGCCTCCGCGCCGGTCCGCCGCCGGGCCAGCCGCTCCAGGTGCTCCACGAAGGCCCGGAACGAGCCTCCGCCGCCGGTCTCGAAGGCCCGGGCCAGATCGCAGACCCGCTGCACGTTGGCCAGAACCTGGTGGCTGGCCGGGCGCAGGGCAAACCCCGCGTGAGCCCGCGTCAGAGAAAGGAGCCGGGAAAGGGTCTCGGCCACGGGGCGGCGGTTGCGCCGGCGGTGCAGGCGGGCCAGGATCTCCAGCGCCTCGGCCACCGGCTCCAGGTCGGCATGCAGGTCGTCGGGACGAGGACGGAAGGGATGGAGCGAACCGTGACGATCCCGGAAGCGAAGCAGCAGGGAATCCCGGATCCAGAAGAGAGAGCCGCGGAGCGTGGCGTAGATCGAGAGCTCGTCGTCCGGGCGTTCGATGGCTCCCAAGGCGACCCGGAGGGTCTCGACCTCTTCCCGCTGGTGGAAGGACCGGGAGCCCATCAGGACGTGGGGAACCCCGCGGATCTCGAGGCCCCTGGCATAGTCTCGCGTGACGTCCCGCCGCCAACTGACGAACCGCCGGAACAGGATGCAGACGTGGCCGGGTGAAATGGGGACGCGCCGGGACGGGTCCTCCGGGTCGCCCACCTGCCAACCGCTTTCCCGCAGCAGCCAATCGGTGAAGGCGGCGACGGTCTGGGGAAGGCTCTCTTCGATGGCCGCGTTGGCCAAGTTCCCCCACTTGCTGTAGGGACGCGGCACCGGAAGGGCGATGAATGCCGGCTGGCCTCCCTCGGCCGTACGGTGGCTCTCAAGCGGGACGTAGTCGGGCTGGCCACTGACGGGGTCGGCCGTCATCTCCGGCGCGAAGGCCGCGTTGACGGCCATTTGCAGGGGCCGCACGGAGCGGAAATTCCGCTTCAGGTGGACCACGCCCACTCTGGCCGCCTGCAGGATCTCCTTGATCTCCTGGTACAGGACCACGTCGGCGCGCCGGAAGCGGTAGATGGACTGCTTGGGGTCTCCCACCAGAAAGAGCTTTCCGGGAACGGGCCGGACCCTGCGCCAATTCGTCTCCCCGAGGTCGTCCGCCGACAGGAGCATCAGAATCTCGGCCTGGAGCGCGTCCGTGTCCTGGAACTCGTCGACGAAGATGTGGCTGAATTGTTTCTGGAAATCCCGGCGGACCGACGTCCGGTCCCGGATCAGGTCCCGGGTCTTGATCAGCAGGTCCATGAAGTCGAGCCGGCTGGTCTGTTCCTTGAGCGCCTCATGGAACGAGGCCACCTCCAGCAGTTCTTCGCGGAGCAGCGCCGCCAGGTCGGCATCGGCGAGCCGTTTGAAATCGTCCAGTTCCCGAAGCAGGTCTTCCCGGGCCTTCACCACCACCGCCCGGGGCAGACCCGGCCCGTATTCGCCGGCCCGGACCGGCCGGAAGAAGGGGGACCTCAATTGTTGCAGCAGGCGGAGCATCCGGCCTTCGAGGCGATCGTAGTCGCGGGGCCGTTCGCGCTCGAAGCGCCAGATCCAGGCGTCCAGGTCCCGGACCGGACTCAATTCCTGACGAAGCCTGTCCCGCCGGTTGGATGCCCGGCCGCTGATGGCGGCCAACTCCCGGCTCCGGCCGGTCAGGGCGTCCAGGAACGCTTCCCGGTCGAAGGCCTCGCGTCTCCAGGGCCTCTTGTAGTCGCGCCATTCCAGGAGCTGCCAGGCGGCCGAACGGAGTCCGTCCAGCGGCGAGCCGAAGCCGGTTTCCTGCCGGATCAGGGACCGCTGCAGGGCGCGGGCGAGACCCGGCGCCGGGTGGACCATCCGCGTTTCCATCCATTGCCGAAAGGCCCTCCGGAAAAGGCGGGACGCCTCATCTTCCGAGAGTTCCCGGAAGTCGGGGTCGACGCCCGCCTCCACCGGCCTCTTTCGGAGCAGGTCCGCGCAGAAGGAGTGGATGGTGGCGATGCCGGCCTCCTCCAGCCCCGCCACCGCCCGCTCCAGATTCCGGATCTCGGCCGGATCGGAGGCATGCCGCCGGGCCCGGTCCAGAGCCTCCCGCAGACGCAGCTTCAGCTCGCCGGCCGCCTTCCGGGTGAAGGTGACGGCGGCGATCCCTTCGACGCGGGCCCGGCCGCTGGCCAGGACGGCCACCAGGCGCCGGACCAACTCGCTGGTCTTGCCCGTGCCCGCGGCCGCCTCCACCAGCAGGCTCTCGTCCAGGGAATTTCGGATGGCGCGGCGTCCGGCGAAATCGGAAGGTGAGGGATCCTGGGGACCGAACTGCAAGGATTCGTTCATGAGGCCGCTCAGGGATGTTTCCGAAGCTGCAGGAGAGGTTCCAGGGGCCGGCGCTCCTTGAGGCCGGCGCGAAGCTCTTCGTAAGGTCCACAGACCGCCCGGAAATCGCAGGCGGCGCAGCTCTCCTCGCGAGGCGCGGCCGGCAGGAAGCCCTCGCCCACCGCCTGGTCGATGGTCTCCAGCACGGCTCCGATCCGGTCCCGGCCCTCCTGGTCGAGCCGAATCCGGTGGATCCGGAAGTTCCCTCTCTGGGTGCAGTAGTGGAGGCGCCCCCCGACGACCGGGACGCCCAGGAGTTCCTGGGCAGCCAGGGAATAGAGGAGGGGTTGGAGGGTTTCGCCATGTCCCACCGACTGGGGTGCGGGCTCCCTGGCCTTGCCGGTCTTGTGGTCGGTGATCCGCAGGACGCGGTGTGAGGGATGCATTTCCACCAGGTCGACGATCCCCCGGAGGCGCATCCCGTCCAGGATGACGGCCTCTTTGGGAGTGCCGTCCCGGTCCCGGTCCTTACCGCCGGCAAGGCCGAAGGCGTAATCGAAGTGGGTCGGCATCCATGCCTCCGGCTCCCGGCTGGCCCCGCGGATCCAGGTCCGAAGGTCGATTCTCAGGTCCTCGACCTCCGACTCCCAGACTGAGGGAAGAATTGGAGCCATGCGTTCCCGAAAGCTCTCGGCGGCCTGGTCCAGGATCTGGTCCGCGCGGCTCAGGATGGGCTCCAACCTTCCCGTGTTCATGGGCAGCAGGTCCTCTTCCCGGAGCCGGCGAAAGAGCCGGGACTGGACTTCATGGAACAGGGAGCCCCGGGTCAGGGGATCCATGCGCTCCGGAGCCAGGGCCTCTTCTCTGGGCCGCAACCTCTGGATGGAGTGGAGGAAGAAGCGGTAAGGACAGGCGGCGAACTTTTCCAGGGCCGTGGCGGAATAGCTTCGATTGCGGAGCCGGTGCTTGTGCAGAATCCGGCGGGCTTCGGCATCCGACCGGACCAGGATCCCGTCGTCGTCCGACCAGGCCGGGCGCCAGCGCTTGTAGCGCGCCCGCAGAGACCGCGCCAGCCACGGATTCACCAGGAGCAGGTACCGCCCCTGGCCCGTGTCCTGAGATTTGGGAGCCTGCAGGACCGGCCCCAGCGTGGCCAGATCGTACTCGGCGTCGTCGATGGCTCGAGCCGGATCCCGGGGCGCGGTCCAACCCAGACGGCTGCTGGAGGCCGCGGCGCTGGTCCGTTCCAGTTCCTGGAGGTCAGGCAGTTGTCCCAAGGCTGCGCGCAGCAGTTCCAGGGCGTAGAGGGAGGGGACCCGGGACCGTCCCCGCACCAGATCCATGCGCGGATAGGAGGCGATGAGGCGCCGGGAGGCCGCGGCCAGGGCGACGCGCAGCAAACGGCGTTCCTCCCGGAGCTTGTCCGCCAGCAGGGGAAGTTGGGCCGAAACCCGCCGGCGCAGGGAGTCCGGCAGCAGCGGGTCTTCGTTTGTTTTGCGGGGGAAGATTCCCTCCGAGAGACCGGGGAGAAAGACCACCTGGAAGGATCGTCCGCACGCCTCTCCCGGCGTCCCGACGAAGACCCTGCCGTAGGGTTTTTCCGGCGGATCCCGTCTCAGTACGCCGAGGCGTTGGCTCAGGACCTCCCGCACCTCGGCGAGGGTCACAGGTCCCACCTGCCCCATGGGCTCCAGTTCGGCCAGGAGGGACAGCACCGTCTGCGGCCGGCGCAGAGCCAGAGCGGACAGCCGCCGGAGCCGCTCCAACCAGGACCGCCAGTTCTGCTGGTGCGGAAAATCTCCCAGAAACTCGATGACCGGCAGGGCGAAATCCCTGAGGTTCCGGAGCCGGTCCAATCGGTCCTGGAGCCATTGGCCGGACGCTCCGTTCCCCTCCCGGTCCCTTCGACTCCGTTTCGACACGAGATCCGATTCCAGGACGGCGAGCCGGCTTTCCCATCGGTCCCTGCCGCCGATGACGGCGGCATCCACCAGAAGCCGTTCCCAGTGAGCCGGGGTCCTGAGGGTGCCGGCGATCACCGGAGAACGGTCGTCTTCCGGGTCCGGGTCGCCGTCCGCGCCCGCGGGTGCGTCGCCGCCGGACTTGAAGCTCATCTCCAGGTCCCCTCCCGGACCGGCCCAGGGAGCTTCCTGCTCCATCTTTTCCGGGGACGCTGGGCCGCTCGGAACCTGGCCCAGGGAGAGGTACTCGGCGAATCGGCTGGCGGTGAGGCCCTCCTCGGCGCACTCCAGGAGGGTCAGAAGAGCGCGTCCCGCCGGGTCGGGACGCGAGATGCCCCGGCTGAAGTAACCGGGGATGCCCGCTCGGGCCAGCGCCTCCTCCATCTGGGACTGGTAGGTCTCGGGATTGCGCAGCAGGACCGCCATCTGGTCGAAGGCCGTGCCGCGCTTGGACTCCTCCAGGAGGGACCGGGCGATCTCCACGCACTCGTGACCCTCGCCCACGGCCGAAAAGAGTCGAAAGCTGGGATCCATGGAACCGCTGGCGACCTCGCCGGCGGCGAAGAGGCTGGACCGGATCCGGCCAAGAGCCGCAGCGCCGGTCTCTCCTCCGTTCCGGGGCTCGGTTGGAGCCGCGACCTTCAGAAGCGCCCGGAAGGTCTTCATGCCCGTTTCGTCCCCGGAGAGAACCAGGGCCAGCGCCGCCGGAGACCCGCCGATGAGGGAGCCGAAGAAGCGGAACTCGGCCCGGGAACGGGGAGGAACGTCCAGCAGCACCACGGGAAGGCCGGCCCACGGGGACTCCCCCTCCAGAGCCCCGGCTGCCAGCTCCAGCAGCGTCGCCCGGTCGGCCAGGGAATGTGCCTGAAGCTCCCGCGTGTACAGTTTCAGCAGGATGGCCAGATGGGGTCCGCCCCGGCTGCATTGCGCCAATCGTTCGCTGCGGGCTCGAGCCAGACGCAGGTCCAGCAACGTGGATGCCAGGGAGCGGGAGAAGCCGGGCATTCCGGAGACGGGAGCAAAGTAACCTGGGCTGTCCGCTTCCCGGCTCCGGTAACCGGCCCGCGCGGCCAGGGCCTCCAGTCCCAGGCGGCTCAGAGGAGCCAGACCCGCCTTCGCCAATTCCGGGGTCGCCAGCGCCGCCGCCAGTTGAGCCGGTGTCCACCGATGGAGTCCGATCCGGCCTTGCGAGTCCAGGGAGAGAGCCCGCGCCAGTTCGTCGGCCGCCGCCCGGGTCGACGCCAGGATCAGAATCTCCCCGGGGCGGTCCAGGGAATCGATCCACGGTTTCACGACAGCCGGGACCGACTCGTAGCAGGTGACCTCCTGAATCTGGTTCGATGACATGTAGACAGATAAGAAGCCGCGGAGAAATCGGCCTCAAATTGTACCGCCGTCTGGCCGGAACTTCCGCCCTCACTTTACGCCCATGTCAAATACGTCACGCGCACCCCTTGCGGGTGCCCTCTTTCGTGTCCCCATTTTACGGACTGTCCCCACTAGGGACTGTCCCTTTTGTCCCCATTTTACGGACTGTCCCCACTAGGGACTTGTCCCCATTCCCCATTAGGGACTGTCCCCATTTTTCTGGTGGTTCGGGAGAACCAGGGATGTCGGGGCACCCCTTGTGGGTGCCCTCTTCGTTTCAAGCGGGCTCAGGCCACCAGGAAGAGGGCGACCACACACCAGGGTCGCCCCTTCGCTTCGTCCCCGTAGTAGACTGGCCGGCAGGAGGAATCGGGCTTGCGAAAATCGGTCGGGTTTTTGGCCCTGGTGCTTCAGGTGGCGACCGCCGCCGGGCGGGACGCCGGAGAGTGGCCTCAGTTCCGGGGGAATCCCTCCCTGACCGGGGTTTCCGAAGCCCGGTTGCCGGCGTCTCCGGAACTCGCGTGGACTCACGACGCGGGCGATCCCATTGAGTCCTCGGCTGCCGTCAGCGGAGGGCGCGTCTTCGTCGGCACGGCGGGAGGCGAACTGCATGCTGTCGACCTGGAATCGGGCGCGCTGGCCTGGCGGTACGAGGCGGAGGACGCCATTGGAGAGTCCTCGGCTGCCGTTTCCGGCGGCAGCGTCTACATTGCCGATCTGGCGGGAATGCTCCACGCCGTGTCCGAGGCCGGCGGAACGAAGCGCTGGACCTTTCAGACCGACGGCGAGGTGAAGTCTTCCCCCGTCGTGGTGGAAGACTCGGTCCTGGTCGGTTCCTACGACGGGTACCTCTATTGCATTTCCGCCGGCGGAGGAGACCTTCGCTGGAAGCGGGAGACGGACGGACCGCTCCACTGCACCCCCGGCGTTCTCGACGGAATCGCCTACGTCTCGGGGTGCGACGGCATGTTGCGCGGGATCCGGGTCTCCGACGGAGAGCCGGTGGTCACGGTGGATGTGGGCGCCTACACCGGGGCCTCCCCGTCCCTGGAAGGGGACCGGGCCGTCTTCGGGACGTTCGACAACCAGGTGCTGGCCGTGGGGCTGAAAACCGGGACCGTGCTCTGGCGTTACCAGGCTCCGGAGCGGGCGGCTCCCTTCTACTCGTCCGCGGCCCGGTTCGGCGGGAGAGTCGTGGTCGGAGGACGGGACAAGCTGGTCCATTGCCTGGATGGCGGCACCGGAAAGGCGTTGTGGACCCATGCCACCCGGGCTCGAGTGGACTCCTCTCCGGCCATTGCCGACGGACGGGTCTGGGTCGGTTCCTATGACGGACGGTTCTACTCGCTGGACCTGGAAACAGGGAAGCCGCTGTGGGAGTTTCGAACGGGCGGAAGGATTTCCGCTTCCCCCGCGGTGGCGGCCGGCCGGGTCGTCGTCGGGTCCCAGGACGGGTTGCTCTACTGTTTCGGAGCCGGTTCCCGGTAATTCCCGACGGGAGGCCGGAGGCGCTCCCCGGCTCACTCACTTCATGATCCAGCGCCGTGACTTCATTTCGAAGCGGGGCAGAGTGCCCGGCGGCACCGGCGAGACGGGAATTCTCAGCGAAAAGGCGGCGTGAAGCTCCCGCTCCAGTTGCCGGGCTCCCCCTTCCCCCTGGCTCGACTCGATCTGGATCGTCATTTCCTTGAGCACGTCCGACTCGTGGACCTCCACCCGGAACTCGGAGATTTCCGGGTGTCTCCGGATCACCTCCTCGACCGCGGCGGGAAAGAGGTTCACCCCCCGGATCACCACCATGTCGTCGACCCGGCCCAGAACGCCGCCCTCCAGTGCCAGCTCGCAGCGGCCGCAGGCGCAGGGGCTCATGGTGGACGGCTTCACCAAGTCTCCGGTCCGGTAGCGCAGGACGGGCGACCCGACCCGGTCCAGCGTGGTCAGAATCAACTCCCCCGCCTCCCCCGGCGCTACGGGACGGGAGGTGGCCGGGTCCACCACCTCGGCCAGATAGGCGTTTTCCAGGACGTGCAGGACGCCCCGCCGGGAAGGGCACTCGTAGCTGACGGGCCCCACCTCCGTCATGCCGTGGTGGTCGCGAAGGCGGGCGCCCCAGGCGGCTTCCAGGCGCGTGCGGGTGGCCGCGATGCAACCCCCCGGTTCTCCGGCCGTCAGCACGATTCGAACCGGGGACTGCCCCAGCGAGAGGCCGTTTTCCGCAGCGACCTCGGCCAGGTGGAGGGCATAGGTCGGCGTGGCGCAGAGGACGTCCACCCGGTTGTCCAGAATGGCTCGCAGACGTCCCAGGCTGCTCTGCCCGCCGCCCGGAATACAGAGTGTCCCCAGGGCCTGCGCCGCGTCGAAGGCGGTCCAGAAGCCCAGGAAGGGTCCGAAGGAGAAGGCGAAGAAGATGCGGTCCCCGGGCTTCACCCCCGACATCCGGTAGACGGTCTTCCAGCAGTCCAGCATCTTTTCCCAGGTCTCGGCCGTGTCCAGGCAGCGCAGCGGTTCGCCCCGGCTGCCGCTGGTCTGGTTGAAGCGGGTGTACCGATCCAGCGGGAAGCTCAGGTTGCGGCCGAAGGGAGGATTCCGGACCTGGTCCTCCAGGAGCTCCCGTTTCCCGGTGAACGGAACGTGGCGCCGAAACTCGCGGAGGCTCGGAGGCTTCCGGGTCAGTGGTGCGGGGGCCAGCTTCTCCCGGTAGAACGGGTTCGAGGCCCGGACCGTTTCCAGCAGCCGCTGCAGTTTCTCACGCTGCCGCTTCCGGATGGCTTCCGGTCCGGGGGGCTCCATAGGACTCAAAGGCTCTCCAGCAGGCGGGACGGAGCGGCTTCGATCCGGGCGGAGATTTCCGGCGGGATGGGGATGGAGGACATCCGGCCCGTCTCCTCGGAGACCCGGACGCAGACGACCTTGAGGGCGCCGGCCGCCACCACCTGGAGACCATTGCGGGATTGTTTCCGGAAGATGAAATCCAGGAGGAGGTATTTTTCCTCCTTGGCGCGCACCAGGAGGTGGACCTCCACCACGTCCTCGAACCGGAGCGGTTTCCTGTAGTCGCAACTGGCGCTGAGCCGGGGCCAACCCAACGTCCCCCGGGGCCCGCTGAAGTGACCCGCGAACCCCAGCGAGCGGTAGAACTCGTGCTCCGTCTCCTCCATGAAGCGGAAGAAGTTGGCGAAGTGGACGATGCCGGCCATGTCCGTGTCCGCGAACTGGACCCGTCGGCTGGCCTTGAATTCGTATGCCACTGGACTCGACTACCCGATCGCCGGTTCGGTTGCGGTTGCGGCCCGGCGGACGGGCGGGCGAAAGCCCTCCCCGGCCAGCGGATGGCCATGTTTCAAGGGGGGCGGCAGATCCACCAGCTCCTCGATGGCGCCGAAAAGGTCGTCGAACTCCCGGAAGAGATGACCGATGAGGCAGTCGGTGAGGTCGCCTCTCAGGTCCATATGACGTTTCAGAAGCCGCCGGAAGCTGAACTCCTGATCGTAGAAGGCGTAGACCAGGCGCCGCATG
Organism: Acidobacteriota bacterium; assembly: GCA_965116695.1. Taxonomy (GTDB): domain Bacteria; phylum Acidobacteriota; class UBA6911; order RPQK01; family JAJDTT01; genus JAJDTT01. The sequence goes on along the minus strand of OZ220706.1, from coordinate 1,667,616 downwards.
GCCTCGATGCCCCGAGTCAGGTCGCGCCCATACCGGGCGAACCGGTCCGCGCCGACGTCGCCTGCCTTGAGCGCGTCGTCGATGGCGTCGGCGGCCATCTCCCCGCTCTTCAGAGCCAGGAACACGCCCGAGGAGAAGATGGGGTCCAGGAAGGCGAAGGCGTCTCCCACCAGCACCAGTCCCGCGGCCGCGCAGTACCGTGACCGGTACGAGTAGTCTCCCGTCAGCCTCACCGGACCTTCCTGGCGTCCCGGCGCCACGTGCTTTCGGATCCAGGGATTGCATCGGGTCTCGCGGTCGAACACGGTCTGGAGGTCCCGGGAGTCGCGGAACAGGTAGCTCTTGTGGGCGACGACGCCGACGCTGACCTGGTCTTCCGGAAGCGGGATATACCAGAACCACCCCTTCTCGGGCAGGTAGGCGATGGTGGTGGCTCCTTCGTCCAGGCCCGGGTCCCGGAGCGCGCCCCGATAGTAGGTCCAGAGCGCCGCCCGGTTCAGGGCCCGGTCCCGGATCCTCCAGCGATTGGAGGCGGCGGACACGGCGGCCCGGCCCGTGGCGTCGACGGTCATGGGCGCCAGGACCCGGAACCTCTCGCCGCCGCGGGCGACGGCCTCCACGCCCTTCACCGAACCTGCGTCCCGGATCAACCGGGTGACCGAGACCTCTTCCCGGACCGTCGCTCCCTTTGCCCGGGCGTTGTCCAGCAGGAGAGAATCGAACTCGCTGCGCACGACCTGCCAGGTGGTGGAGGCTTCATGGTCCAGGTGCTGAAAAAAGTAGAAGGGCTGGGAGACGCGTCCCCCGGTGGAGACGAACTGGACGCTGTACTTGCGGGGAAAGGCCGAACGCTTGAGCTGCTCGATCAGACCCAGCCTCTCCAGGGTGAAGTAGCAATAGGGCATGAGGGACTCCCCCACCGAGTAGCGGGGGAAACGCTCCTTCTCCAGCACCAGCACCTTCCATCCGGCCTGGGCCAGCAAGGCGGCGGTGGCGGCGCCGGCGGGTCCTCCCCCGGCCACCACCACGTCGTAATCTCGGACGGTTTCCGTCATTTACGTGTAGCGCGAATCTTGATGTTCCCGGAGGAAAAAGAGGGGCAGCAGCCGATCTACCTGCAGCAGGCCCTCCCGGCTGAGTTCCAATCCTTCGGGGGAGGCCGTCATGTATCCCTCCCCGGCCAGCTTGCCGATGGGGTCCGCGAACCGCTCGAGGATGTCCACTTGGAACTTGTTCCGGAAGTATCCGGTCCGCACCCGGCCCAGCTTCAACTGCAGGATCAACTCCCGGATCAGGCGCTCCTCACCGGTCGGCGTCAGGGCGCGGTGCAGTGGGAGCTCCTCCTGGTCCAGGCGGCGCAGGTAGGGCCCCATGTCGTGCTCGTTCTGGAAATGGGTTCCCCCCACGTGGGAGAAGGAGGCCACTCCCAGGGCCACCATGTCGGCCCCCGACCAGAGCTGGTCCCGGTAGAGGAACCGGCTCCGTTCCGGCGATCGGACGGCGGTGTAGGCGCTGGCCACGTGGTAACCGTTTTGTTCCAGTTCCTGGAAGGCCAGGTCCACCCAGCGGCGCTTGGTGGGCCAGTCGGCCACGGGGGCCCGGGTCTGCCCCTGCTCCCGCATACGCTGGTAGATGGTGGTGTTGAAGGGGATCTCCATCTGGTAGACGGTGACGCTGTCGGGTTGAAGCTGGATGGTGTTCTCCACGCAACGGCGCCAGTTCTCCTCCGTCTCGTCCACCATCCCGGCGATGAGATCGATGTTGACCTGCGGGAAGTCGAGGCGGCTGGCCCGCTCGTACACGTCCCAGATCTCGCGGGAGCGGTGCGCCCGGCCATTGATCTCCAGGACATGGTCGTCGAAGTTCTCCACCCCCAGGCTGAGCCGGGTGACGCCGAGGTCGCGCAGAAGCTCCAGCTTCCCCCGCGTCAGCGTGCCGGGCTCGCATTCGAAGGTGATCTCCCGGGCGTGATCCCAGGAGAAATGTTGCTTCAACTCCTCGACCAGGGCGGAGAGTTGCCGGGTGGAGAGGTAGGACGGAGTTCCGCCTCCGAAGTAGATGAAGTCCAGTTCCCGGCCGTTGACGAAGGGCCGGCGGGCGTAGAGGCCCAGCTCCCGGACCAGCGCGTCCAGATAGCCCAGGATCTCCCGGGAGCCCTTGCCCGTGTAGACTTTGAAATAGCAGAAGTGGCAGCGTTTGCGGCAGAAGGGGATGTGGAGGTAGAGGCCCAGCGGGGTCTCAGGGTCCGCGGGGCGCGCCAAGGCCGCCAGTGCGTCCGTCACGCCCTCCGGTTTCCAGAAGGAGAAGGGGGGATAGTTGGCGATGAAGTAGTTGCTGGCGACGGTCTCGTTGTCCGATTGCATTACAGAAAAACCGGTTGCGGCGGGGCCGGATCAGCCGCCGCGGCACGGGGTCATTCTATCAGACGGAATCTCGTCAGCCTTTTCGCGGCCGGGTGTCCTTCCTCTCTCATCTGAAAAAAATGTAGGGGTATCCCTTGTGTGGTGCCCTCTTCCCGCCTGCAAAAAAATGTAGGGGCACCCCTTGTGGGTGCCCTCTTCCCGCCGCAGATCGAATTTGGTACGAAAGAGGGCGACCACAAGGGTCAAAAGAGGGCGACCACAAGGGTCGCCCCTACTCCGAGCGGAGGGAGGCGACGACGGGGGTGCGGATGGCGGCGGCGACGGCGGCCAGCGAGGCCAGCAGGCCCACCAGGAGGACCAGTCCGGCGAGGGCTCCGGTGGGGGCCAGGGCGGGGCCCAGGTCGCGGGCGAGGAGAACCGGGGCCACGGCGACCAGGGCCGAGGAGACCCCCGTCACCAGGGCGAATCCCACCAGCAGCAGGTTCTCGGCCAACACCATGGCACCCAGGTGGCCCGGACCGTAGCCGACGGCCCGCATCAAGGCCAACTCTCTGCGGCGCTCCAGCACGTTGCGGAGCAGGATCACCGCGGTTCCCAGCGTTCCCAGCAGCAGGCCCAGTGCCCCCAGGCTCTGGAAGGTGGACAGGTAGGTATTCTCGACCCGGTGGAAGCTGGCCAGGCGGTCGGCGGTGGAGGTGGCGTCGAACCCGTAGTCGGAGAGGCTCCGTTCCAGGCGTTCCACCCAGTTCCCGTCCTCCCGGTCGGGAGTCTCGATGAGGAAGTAGCGGTAGCCCTGCTGATTCGGGAACAGCTTCAGGAAGTTCCGCTCTGAGATCACGATCTCGCCTTGCAGGACGCTGTCGGAGAGGGCTCCCACCAGCTTCAGCCGGACCGGCTCCCCTTCCGCCCGTCTCAGAACGATCTCTTCTCCGAGTCCCGTGTGCAGCGAATACGCCATGGAGGTGGCGTCGGCGATGGCGGGAACCGCCGAGTCATCCGTCTCCGCCTCCAATAGCCGCCACGGATTGCCCTCTTCCTCGGAAGCCAGCGAGGAACTGAAGCTGAAGCGTCCCAGGTCGAGGAAGGCGGATGGTGCCCCCAGGATTCTCGGGTTGGCCGGACGATAGAGGTTGCGGCAACTGGCGTCGTCCCCGGGACGGAGGCGGAACGACCAGAAGCGGAGCTTCTCCGGGGAGGGCAGCCGCTCCAGGTTCAGGTCCCGCCGGCTCTTGGGGTCGTCGGGGTCCTGGAAGAAGGGGATCGACGACTCGGCCGCCAGTGAGAATCCGCCGGTTCCCGACCCGGGTGCCAGGGAGAGCTCCCCCTCGCGGCGAAAGACTCCCACCGTCACGATGATGAAGGCGGCCAGCGCGATGAGGCCGATGGAGAGGAGGGTCCGGCCCGGCCGGTAGCTCATGTTCCGGAGTCCGATCCGGCTCAGTGCCGGGATCCCGCGTCCATGGAGGCCGAGAGCTCGGCCGGAGGTGAGGAACCACCACTGGAACGCCAGGAGAGAGACCAGCAGCAGGGCGCCGGAGCCGAAGAATCCGGCCGTCTGGCCGATCCAACCCAGGACCGCCGCCAGCAGGAAGATCACTCCGGCCGCTCCCATCACCAGCGCCGCCAGCAGGGACCGCCGTCCGGAGCCGGGGGCCAAAGGCTCCTTCTCGCCCGCCAGCAGGAGCCGGGGAGGAGCCTTGCCGAGCCTTCGAAGGGTCAGCAGGATGCAGGCGAAGGCGGCCGCCACTCCGGCGGCGGCCCCGACCAGAAGGGTTCCCGGTTCCACGTGCAGGGTCAGCCGGGTGGTTCCCACCGCCGAGATCCAGCGGGTTCTCAGGCCCCACATCATCAGCCAGCCGTAGGCGGCGGCTCCGGCCAGGCCCACCAGGCTTCCGGCGACGGCCAGGACCAGGCCTTCGGCCGCGAAGATGCGCCGGATCAGTGGCTCCGAAATCCCCAGGGCCTTGAACAGGCCGACTTGCCGCAGCCGTTGCTCCAGGCCCAGCTTGAAGAACAGGACGGTCAGGAGCAGGGCGGAGACGACCAGGAAGAAGCTGAAGTAGAGGAAGTACTCGCCGAAGTTGGTGCTCCCGCGGGACGCCTCGATGCCGGTGATCCTGACCGGGTGCAGCGCGAATCCCATGGCCTCGGCCGTGAGGTTCGCCAGCAGGCTCTTCCGAAAACGGTCGAGAGTCGCGTCCAGCGTGAGTTCGTCCGGTTTCCCGAAGCGCAGCGAAGTCACGTCGCCGAACCGGGACCCCCACAGCTTCCGGGCGGTTTCAAGGGGGAGAAAGGCCTTGGGGGTGGTGCGGTAGCGTTCCCAATAATCCTCGTCCTGATGCCGGATGCGGGAGAGGTCGACGGGGAAGGGAGGGTCCCAATGGGAGATGGAATCGGTCTGGCTGATGCCCTCGAACTCGGGAACCAGGTCCCGGTCCGCGGCCGCGCCGGAAAGGGGAATGACCCCGGCTACCTGGAAGTCGGCCGTTCTCGTCGAGAGTCCGCGGCGGTAGTCCCATAGAAAATATTCGAGTTTCACCGGCGTTCCCGGTCCGATCCCCAGGTCGCCGGCGGTCCAGTCGTTGATCCAGATCGGCGCCGGTGAGCCCGTTTCTTCGGAGTCGGACCGGATCCGGTCTCCCTGCCTACCGGCTTCAATCGCTGTGTTTTCTTCCGTAGGGGCGACCCTTGTGGTCGCCCGCGCCGACGCGTCCCGCCCCGAGATGCGGGCCAAGTGGTCCGGCTCCAGCCCCGTCACCAGGGAGTAGGGGACAGTCTTCTCGCCGTGGGCGATTGAATTGACGACGTAGCTGAAGATGGACCGGGACTCCAGCTTCAGGGCGGCGCCCGCCCGCCGGGCCGCGGCGACCACGGGCTCGTCCAGCAGGCCCCCTTCATGCTCCAACGAGAGGCAGGAGCAATGTTCCAGGGCCCGGATCCGGAGTCCGGCATCCTCCGGAGCGAGGGTTTCCCGAAGCATTCGAGGGAGCGGATCCCCGTCGTTCCCGGACGGGCTCTCGCTTTCGGACAGGAGCAGCGCGTTGACCCGGCCCTCCTGTTCCAGGGCCCGCTGAATCTCGGCCAGGGGCAGAAACAGGGTCCGGACCGCGGCGCCTCGCTGCAGGATCGAGAACTCTCCCAGGTTCTCCGGCTGCAGGACGCGGCTGCCCCGGACTCTCAGCGTGGTCGCCGGGGAGTCCCTCCGGCCGTGAAGCGTTTCGGCCGGAGTTGCCGCCTGCTGCTGCAGCGTCACCAGCAGACTGTCCCCTGCTTTCCAATCCAGCTCCCGCGCCAATTCGGGACTGAGGAGGGCGCTGCGGCGTTCCAGGGGCTCGGACGGCCGTCCGTGGAATGCCCAGAACCGCTCGTCCACTCCGTAGACCTGGACCCGGGACGCCAGTCGCCGGGTGCCGGTGTGAACCACTGCGCCTTCCGCCACCATGAGGGGACAGACGCCCCCGAAAGCCCGTGAGAAGCCGGGATGGGCCCGGAGTCTCCGGGCCAGATCCTCGGGGAAGGGCATGGAGGCCGTGACGGCGGTGTGCGTGTTTCCCAAGCGCTCCAGCACCAGTGCCTTGAGGCTGGAGCGGACCGAATCTCCCACCAGGAGGGCGCCGGCCAGCGTGGCGACGCTCACGGCCACGCCCCCGATGATGGCCAGTTGGGTGGGCCAGTAGTGGACGAGGCTTCGTATGACGACCCGGCGGAGCCTCATCGCGGGTGGAGCCGGCATTCTCGGAGCTCATAGCGGTTGGGAAACCGGGCCGCCAGCTCCAGATTGTGGGTGACCACCATGAGAATCGTGCGCCGGCGTCCGTGCAGCTCCAACAGGAGGTCGCTGACGGTTTCCGCCGACCGGCGGTCCAGGTTGCCGGTGGGCTCGTCGCAGAGCAGCAGAAAAGGATCCAGGATCAAGGCCCGGGCCAGGGCCGCACGCTGTTTTTCCCCGCCCGAGAGTTCCCAGGGCCGGTGCTCGAGACGATCGCCGAGACCCACACGTTCCAGCAGGCCGCGGGCCTTGCGCATTTGATCCCCGCCGTTGGACCGGGCTCGGGTGACCAGGGTCGGTATCAGGACGTTTTCCAGGACGGAGCATTGAGGCAGGAGGCAGTGGTCCTGGAAGACGAACCCCACCTGCCGGTTCCTGAATCGGGCCAGTTCCCGCGGCTCCAATTCGAACGGGTTCTGCCCTTCCAGCCGGACAATGCCGGTCGTGGGCGGCTCCAGAGCTCCCAGGATGTGAAGCAGCGTGCTCTTGCCGCTCCCGGAAGGTCCCACGATCGACACCGAGTCTCCCCGGGAAAGGGACAACGAAACTCCTGAGAGGACCGGAAGGGTGCCCCGGGGCGTGGCGTAGTCTTTGCTCAGGTCTCGGACCTGCAGGCCGCCCGGCCTCCGGGGAGAGGCGCCTCTCCCGGCAGGGATGCGTCCGGGTCCGGACGGGTTCGTCAGGCGCTCGTATGACTGCAGCGTGGCGGCCGCCATCTGACGCGCGTCGTAATGCGCCCGGACTCCTTCCCGCCCGCGCCGGCCCAATTCGGCGGTCCGTTCCGGATCGCGTTGGAGATCCAGAATCCCGCGCGCCAGGTCGGCGGAGTCGTCCGGCTCCACCAGCAGGCCGCCGCCGGTGGCCGCGATGATCTCCGGAAAGACCCCCCGTCTCGGCTGGACCACCGGAACGCCGCAGGCCTGAGCCTCCAGCGTGTAGAGTCCCCTGGGCTCGTTGTAGCAGGCGGGCACCGAGAGAACGTCCAACTCCCGAAGGAATCGGATCTTCTCCGCACGGCTCAGGCTGCCGCGGTACTGGAAGCTGTCCTCCAGGCCCCACCGGCGCATTCTCTTCCTGATCCCTCGAAGATAGCCGGAATGATCGGTGGACGGATCACCCGCCACCAGCAGGCGCGTCCTGCCCGGACCCGACTCGCGGGCGACGCCGCGATAGGCTTCGCAAAGGAGGTGCAGTCCCTTTTCGGGCGCGATCCGGGCCAGGTATCCCACGGTGAAGGGACGGGGCGGCGTGCCGTCGTGCGGCTGAAAGTCGTCGACGTGGATGCCCGATCGAATCACGCCGACCTTGGAGTCGGGGAGTTCCAGGTAGTCCCGCATCGCTCGGGCGTGGTAGCGGCTCACGGCGTGGAACTGATCGATGAACTCGGCATTGGCCCGGATTCTCTCCCGAGCCTGGGACCGGTAAGGTTCCTTCAAAGCTTCCAGGAACAGGTCCTCGCCCTGGAGAGTGCAGCAGACGGGGCAGGACAGGGCCTGCTTCAAGGCGGGAGCCAGTCCGCTCAGCAGGCTGTTTCCCAGGTGTACCAGGTCCGGCCGGGGGCGGCTTCGGAGCCAGTTCAGCAGTTTCTCCAGCTCCTTGCGCTGGAAACCCGATTCTCCCCGGAGGACCGAGACCGCGGTTTCCCCCAGTTCGCCGGGGTCGGTGCGGGTTCCCCAGCGGCCGGCCGAGTTCAGCAGCCAGGAGGAGTCCAGGATCCGGTCCAGAAACCAGGGAGTCGACCGGAAAAGGGAGAAGCGCTGCTGCAGGTAGACGTTGACGCCCCCGAAGAAGGTGGTCCCGAGGCTCACGTTGGGTTCGTCGGTGACGGTCGGAGTGTAGAGGGGAACCAACTCGACGTCGTGTCCCCGGGCCAGGAGGTCGGAGGCCAGGGTGTTGTCCCGAAAGCAGGCCCCGCAGTATCTTCCGCCTGCGCCCGCCGTGATGTACACGACCCTCATGGGAAGAAGATTACGCCGGGGCCGGTCCCCGCTGCAAGACAACTCCGTGGAGACTTGGGGGACGGGCTGGTAACATGAGCCCGCTTCGATCGGCTGCCCAAACTTTGGATGGAATTCATGCTGTTGGGACTGAACCCGCGAACCGAATTGTTCCTGATTCTCCTGCTCTGCATTCTTTTGCTCTGCGCAGGCGGCCCGCTTCGGGGCCAGACTGTTGAAGGCTCTCTGAGGCTGCAGATCGAGGACGGGACCGGCCCCGTGGAGGGAGCCGCTGCGGAAGTGGTCCGGGAAGAGACCAATCGCCTGAGGACCGGTATCGCCGACCGGGACGGCCACCTGCTGATCCCGCTTCTTCCGTCCGGGACATACCGTCTGGAGGTCTCCCACGCCGGCTACCGGAGACACGTGGGGAGGTTCTCACTGCGGGTCAACGAGCGGTTGGAGCTTCGAGTAACGCTGCAGCCGGGCGAACTGACCGAGGAGGTGCTGGTCGTGGAGAGCCGGGGGTGGCTCAAGCGGGACTCGCTGGCGCTGGGAAGCGTGATCGAGAACTCTCAGGTCGCGGGCCTGCCTCTGGACGGGAGGAACTTCTTCGAGTTGAGCCTGCTGCTTCCGGGGAGCGCTCCGGCGGCGCCCGGTTCGGCCGGCTCGGTCCGTGGCGACTTCGCATTGAGCATCAACGGACAGCGCGAGGCGTCCAACAGCTTCCTGTTGGACGGCGTCTACAACGGAGACCCCAAGCTCAACGGGGTCGGCGTCAATCCGCCCGTCGATGCCATCCGGGAGTTCGAGGTGCTCATGGGCACCTACGACGCCTCGTTCGGACGCAACGTGGGCAGTCAGATCAACGTGGTGACCAAGTCGGGCGGCAACCGGGTCCATGGCACCGTCTACGGATTCTTCCGGAACGCGGCGCTGGATGCCCGGAACTATTTCTCATTGCCTCAGGGGCCGGACCCCGAGTACCGGAGAAGCCAGTTCGGGTTCTCGCTGGGAGGGCCGGTGGTCCGGAACCGGACGTTCTTCTTTGCCGACTACGAAGGACGGCGGGTGCGGCAGGGAGTCACCCGGGGCACCACGGTCCCCACTCTGGCCGAGCGTTCGGGCGATTTTTCCGGCTCCTCCGGTCCATTGCCGGTGAATCCGTTGACCCGCCAGCCGTTTCCCGGAAACGCGATTCCCACCTTCTGGATGCATCCCACGGGCCGCGCCATCGCTCAACTCTATCCCGATCCCAACCGGTCGGGGGAGGGTCCCAACTTCGTCTCTTCGCCCACCCTGAAGGATCGGGACGACCACTTCGACGTGAGGGTCGATCATGCCGCGAGCCCATCCTCGAGTCTGGCCGTGCGCTACAGTTTCGGGGACCGGGATCTCTTCGATCCCTTCTCCGGGCCCCTCTTCTCAGCCGTGCCCGGATACGGAACCAACGTCCCCAGGCGGGCCCAGAATCTGGCCGTCAGCGAATCGCACGCCTTCACCTCCCGCTTCCTGAATCAGGTGCGTTTCGCCTTCAACCGGGTTGCAGCCGGCGCTTTCCATGAGAACATGGGCCGGAGCATCAACTCCGAATTGGGCCTGCCCGATCTCTCCGACCGCCCCCGGGTTCTGGGGATGAGCTTCATCACCGTCTCCGGGTTTTCGTCCTTGGGGGACGAATACAACAACCCTCAGCACAGCGCCTCGGACACGTTTCAGATTCTGAACCATTCCACCTACGCCAGCGGCAAACATCTCTGGCAGGTGGGCGGGGACGTCCGGATCGTCCGGCAGGACGCCTACCGGGACGTCCAGTCCCGCGGCTTTCTCAACTTCGTGGGCCAGACCGGAATCACGGAAAACGGCCTGGCCGACCTGCTGCTGGGACTGCCCTCGCTGACCGGCGTGGCGCGGCTCGACAACCCCCAGCACCTTCGCAACCGGAGCTACAGCTTCTTCGTTCAGGACCATTTCAAGTTGAGGCCCAACCTGACGCTGGCTCTGGGCGTGCGTTACGAGTACAACTCGCCGCCCGTCGACAAGGACGATCGGGCCAACGTCTACGATCCGGAGAGCGGAACGCTGGTCGGCGTGGGAACCGGCGGCGTGCCCCGGGGCGGCTATCTGCCCGACCGGAACAACTGGGCTCCCCGGATCGGACTGGCCTGGGGATTGGATCGGGGCGGACGCCTGGTGCTCCGGACGGGGTACGGAGTCTTCTACGACCAGTCGCCCCTGGCGCCTGGCGAAGGCCTTTACTTCAATCCGCCGTATTTCGACTTCCGCCTCTACTTCCCGCTGCCCGAAGGGCTGTTGACCCTGTATGACCCCTTCCCCCAGAACTACCCTTATCGGCTTCCCCCGTCGGTCCTCTTCTACCAGCGGGACCTGGCCCAGGCCTACAGCCAGCACTGGAACCTGAATCTGCAGCGGGAACTGGGAACCCGGCAGATGATCGAGGTGGGCTACGTGGGGTCCAAAGGGACCAAGCTCCTGACGGCGCGGGACTTCAACCAGCCTCGTCCCAGTCCCGTGGGTCGCTATCGCCGGCCCGTCCCGCAGTTCGACGACATCAATATGCTGGAGTCCCGGGGGACCTCCAGCTACCACTCGCTCCAGGCGCGGTTCAACCGCCGGTTGAGTTCCGGGTTTTCGCTGCTGGCTTCCTACAGTTGGGCCAAATCCATCGATGACTCTTCCAACTTCTTTTCCAGCACTGGCGATCCCAACTTTCCCCAGGACAGCTCGAACGTCGGGAGCGAGCGGGCGCGGTCCAACTTCGACCTGACTCATCGGCTTTCGGTGAGCTATTCCTGGGAGATTCCGGTGGGCCGGGGACGGCCGTTCCTGGGAGACCTGGGAATTCTCTCCAGTCTCCTCTCCAACTGGCAGAGCTTCGGGATCCTGACCTTCCAGACGGGGCATCCGTTCACCGTGGCGCTGCTTCCGGAAATCGACAACAGCAACACCGGACGGTCGATTCTGGGCTTCGGCGCCAACGACCGGCCTCACCGCACCGCCACCGGGACCATCTCCAATCCAGGTCCGCACCAGTGGTTCGACACCCAGGCCTTCGTGTTTCCCAGCTATGGCAGTTTCGGCAACTCGGGAAGGAACATTCTCGAAGGACCGGGATACGCAACCGTGGACCTGTCGCTGGTGCGGGATACGAAGATTTCCGAGGAGGCCACGGTTCAGTTCCGGGCCGAGTTCTTCAACCTCTTCAACCGGCCCAATCTGCACCTCCCGGATCTCTTTCTGGGCTCACCCACCTTCGGCCGGATCCTCTCGGCCGGAGAGCCCCGCCACATCCAGTTGGGCCTCAAGCTGTTGTTCTGAGGTGCGGGTCAGGTCCTCACCGCTACCAGGAGACAGGCTTCTCGTTCGCCCCTTGACTAATGACGAAAGTCAATCGGCCTTGCACGTTTTCGATTTGCCCACCACTTCTACTCACCTTCGTTTTATCCTCTTCCATCATGTCCAATTCACTTACAACCGGTGACAACAGACTCATCAACCGGCCTCTGTAACTGAAATCTCCAATCGTCCACTGTGATGAAGTGACGGGCCGCCATCAGGCTGTTCGGGCGGTCAGGAGTGAAAGGAGAGGATCTCCCCTCCCCCGTCCCGATATGGTACACGTGGTAGTCCTTACCTTCGATGGCCACCTGGCCTTCAGCTTGATCGAAGCCAAGTATCTCAAGTCTGGGATAGTTCCGGACTCTTACCACAGGAATGTGATCCTCGGGGAACTCGTCCAATGTGAACAGCGTTAGGGCAGAGTTCGACATCTGCTCACCGTCAGAGCCACTTGAGGCAGATTCAATCTGTAGAAAGGCGCCTCCCCCATCAGTGCTCCTGATCCATCGCCAGACCAAAGTGCCAGCCTCACAGTCCCTCTTCCACAACGGTTTCCAATCGCATCCAGTAAGGATCGAACGGCTTACCGGGCGTTGCAGCGGGTACTTTGATTCACCGACGGTGATATTCCTCTGCGCCTTATGGAGACCATCACCTTCGGACTGTCCCCTCGTCTCAAAGTGGTTCACGTAAAATCGTTTCCCATCGATGGTGCGGGGCCAGTCCCTTTCTCCCACACGCTCCACCTGGAGCCAGTTTCCCGCGATCACACTTGGCATGTAATCGTCGCCGAGTTCCTTCCGGTTGAACAGTGTGATAACCGAGTTGATCTTCTGCTCGTCGTCCCTGCCTAACGTGCTGGCCTCCAGTTGCAGAATGGATTCTCCGGAGGTGTCTTGTATCCATCGCCAAACACGAGTGCCCGCTTCTGGCTCAGAGCATCGAGATATCGGACGTGAGGATCCGGAGTCGTCATCTTCTGAGTCATCCTCGTTGTTTCCTCCACCGCCACCACCGCCGCCGCCACCTCCAGAAGGTGGAGGATTCGGAGCTGGATCATCATTTGGCGGGTCTGGGTCTGGGTCTGGATTTGGATCCGGAGGAGTATATGGAGGGATTTTATTCTCTACGGGGGTTGTGAACTCTGATACAGCATTATTGTTATGTACCCAGATCATACGACCGTTGGCTGGAAGACTGCTTCCGCATATCCATCTGGAACATACGTTGGCGTCGCAAAGCTTTCCGTAGTATTTCAGTTTGATCGTTGAAGAGTGATCAAGAAATCGTCGGAAATCAGAATGAATCCCTATTCGGACAGTTGTATGGTTATCTCTAATCGTCGTGCCAAAGGCGATTCCTACCCCCGATACACAACGCTTTCCATCAATAGTAATGTCGAACAGCCTTCCAGACACGGATCCTGCTTGGTCTCCTTGAACCCAAAACTTCTTTTTGAGTTTCAGATAGAGATACTGCGTATCCGAGACAACAGCTGACTCGACAAAGGACGGTTTCTGAGCACTTAGCGAGTCAGATAAGCACAAAATAAAGAACGTGAGAATTGCAGCTCGTAAGGCCTTCATTATGAATAATCTGGGGTAAGGGGAAGAATCGAAAGTGCCAGGCACCGGTGTACGCGAATCGTAGACGGATTCGGGGCCGCCGGGGACGACGGCTGCAGCGGAGCGAGTTGGTGGAGCAGCCGTTCGCGCATCAGTTCACCACGGGCAGGTTGCGCCGCATCTTCGTTCGGGGTCACGCCAATGGCCCGAAGCGATTGCTGGTCCACGTGTGTGGTTTCAACCTGGGATTGCTGATGCGCCGGCTGACGGGGATCGGTACGCCCCGGAGTCTTCAGGGCCGCGTTCTGGCGCGTCTTTTTTCGCTTTTTAAAACGGAGGCGCAGGGTTAGAATCCACATAACTAATATTGTAGTTAAGAAAACAGGTGCGAAACAAGGCTCGTTCATATATTATCGGTGTTCTTTTCCTGATATTTAGTGTATTTTTCGTGAACTCCAGCATGCGGAACGAGTGGCGCGAGAATCTTCGGCAACCCGGGCGGATCATTTCGCCGGAAAAACAGATCGCCGGAAAAACACAGATCGCCGGAAAAACAGATCGTCCCCTTTTTGCGCGGCCAGCCCCGCGGCCGGCTCCTCCCGGCCGGAGCGTAAAGGGACAGTCCCGATTCCCGTCCCGGTCCCGATTCCCGTCGGCACCACAACGACAAGAGAAGAGGACAGTCTGTTTTCCGGGATGGGGGCCACAGGCCAGACCGCAAATGGGCCGGCTTCTTCGTCTTTCCCGGTTCTGAGTCGTTGTTGTTATCAGAGGTGCGAACCGACTCCCTTGCGAGTCCGATTCACCGAGGAATATGGCCATGCCCCGAACCGCGCGACACAAAAGTTCGGAAGCCGCCTTTTATCACCTCACCAATCGAGTCGTCGGCGAGCCCGATTGGTTTCCCTTTGAAGACCCCGAAGCTAGGCGCAAACTCCTGGACATGATGTTGTTCTATGTCGATGTCTACCGGTGTCGTTTGGCCGCCTTCCAGATCATGGGCAATCATTACCACTTCATCGTCCATTTTGAGAAACCCCGCCCCTTGTCCCGCGACGAGTTGGAGGCCAGCGCCCAGAAGCTTTATGGAGAACAGGCCGAGGTGAATACCGCCGGTTGGACCGACGCCCAGTGGGAGACGTTCAATCAGCGTATCTTTGACGTGTCGAAACTGATGGCGAATGTGAACGGGTTCTATGCCCAGTGGTTTAATCGCCAATTCGGGCGACGCGGCCATCTCTGGGGTGATCGCTTCAAGAACCCGGAACTCTTGGGAATCCAAGCCGTCCAGGACGCCGTCCTCTACGTGGAACTCAACGCCGTCCGAGCCGGACTCGTCGATCAGCCCGAGCAGTGGAAGTGGGGCTCCGCCCTCTGGAGGCTCACCGGCGAGGATCAAGAGCTGATTCCACTGGAGGAACTGTTCCCCCCGGAACCCGGAACCGACGTGTACAGAGGTTACCGGGCTCGTTTGTACCATCGAGGGGCCGTTCCTACCCGAGAAAACCAGGCCGCGATCCCTGGATGGATCCTCCAGCAGGAGAAGCGGCGTGGATTCGCCCGTCCGGGAGCTTTTCGTCGGCGTTTGCGATTCATGACGGACGGATTGGCCGTCGGGCCGGCAGAGAAGGTGGTGCAACTGCTGGCGAAATATCGACAGCAAGGTCGGTATCGACGTCGCCGACATCCTATCCCCCAACTGGACGGAGCGCTGTTTTCCCTGCGGGAGCAGCGTTCGCACGCGTTGGTCACGTAGAATCGTTTGATCGCCGACCGGCGACTCTGCCACCGCGGCCCCGAACACCCCGCATCACTGGAACCGTCCAACAGACTGAATTGCCCTCTTTGTCCTTTTGATGTGGATGTGTGGAGTGTCCTCCGGACTTCCATCCGTTTGCCAAAGGTTCATTGTTCTGCTTCCGGGCGGACTCCCAAGGTTCACAACGCAGAAGCGAAGTGCAAGACTGTTTGCCAGACTTTCCCTTTTTGCTCGGTCGTCTGTCCCCTTCTACGGTCTTTTCGGTCCTCGGAAAAACAGACTGTCCCCTTTTACGCTGCGGAAAAACACTCGGAAAAACAGACTGTCCCCTTTTTTCGGAAAAACAGACTGTCCCCTTTTTTGCGGTCCTTTTTCGCTGAAAAATAGACTGTCCCCTTTTTTGCGGTCCCCTTTTTGCGAGCTGTTGTTCTGAGGTGCGGGGTCAGGTCCTCACCGCGAGGGTCCGCATCCGGTTGACGGCCATGGCCACCTCGTAGCGCCGGGGACGGGCCAGGTTGCCCACCTTGAACGGAGACAGCACATCCAGTCCCTCGGAGTCCAGGTCGTCCATGAGCCGGGCCAGAGCCTGCTCCAGAGTCAGATCGTCGGCGAAGCAACGAGTGGCCATACGGTGAATGGCATGTCCGACGGCGCGGGTCTGAGAGGCGTCCACAAGTTGCTCCAGGGCGGACAGATCGACGTCGGTCCGGCCGTAGGAGAGTTTGCGCAATCCCCGGGCGTCGATCTTGACGGCTCGCCGGCCCCGGCTGGCGTCGAAGCTCCGCGCCCGGGGCCGGCGGCGAAGCACCCGCCCGAAGGCGTCGCCCCCCTCGGACCGGCGCCGGCTGGGATGTGCGGCGACGATGGATCGGGCCTCGGCAGTGACGTCCAGGGGACGATACTCGTCCATCATCACCACCGAGTCGGCCACGTCGAAATAGTCGCCGGACCCGCCCATGACCAGGATCGTCGAGACGCCGTAGTCTCGATACATCTGCCGGACCTTGTCGATGAAGGGGGTGATGGGCTCCTTGGGCTTGGCCACCAACGCCTGCATCCGGGCGTCCCGGATGATGAAGTTGGTGGCCGAAGTGTCCTCGTCCATGAGCAGGAGGCGGGAGCCCATCTCCAGAGCCTCCACGATGCCGGCCGCCTGCGACGTGGACCCGGACGCGTTCCCGGTGGAGAAGGTATCCGTCTCCCGGCCCAGCGGGAGGTTCCGGATGAAGGGGGAGAGGTCCACCTTCTCCACGTAGCGCCCGTCTTCGGCGCGAATCTTGAGGGCGGACTCGATGGTGGCCACCCCTTCCCGCCCGTCGCCGGGGATCTGGTTGTAGACGCCCCGCTCCAGCGCGTTCAGCAGGGTGGTCTTGCCGTGGAAGCCTCCTCCCACGATGAGGGTGACGCCCGGTTTCAGGCCCATGCCCCGGACGGGACCGGCGTTTGGCCGTTCGAGTTGGACTTCCAGGCTCGGTGGAGACCGGAAATCGATCACCGGTTGCGCGGGAGTGGGAACGAGAGGGCGGTCGTCCACGCCGCTACGCCGGGGCAGCGAGGACCCGTTGGCCACGAAGGCCACGAGTCCTCGTTCCTCGAGCTGGTTGCGGAGCGCGTCCTGATCCTCCACGACCTGGATCTGCCGCCGGAGTTCCCGGCTGGGAAGACGGGCGTAGAGGAGAGACCGGCGAACGATCCGGGGAAGTTCCGAAAGCAACATCTTCGCCGCCTGGCGGCCGCGGATCGACCGCCCGGCCGCGGGAAGGCCGGCGGTGAAGCGCGCCTCCAGAAATCCGCGCTGGATGACGACGCTGTTGGCTTCCAGGACCTCCTGGTTCCCACGATCGATCTCGAAGAGGCCGCTGCGCCCGGTACCCCGGCGTCCCACGGTGGTCACGCGGATGGCCCGATGAAAGGCCCGGGTCAGAAAGTCGGCCAACGGGATGCGCCGGACCCGGCTGGCGCTCAGGTAGTCGGGAAACCCGGCCCGGCCTGACTCCACGCGCACGCTCATCCGTGAGGGCGCGGCAAAGGGGTCCCCTTGAACATGGTCCACCGAGAGCCGAAACCCGTCCAGATCGTAGGTTCCCCGGATCGCCCGGTACGCCTTGTAGCCGCGGCCGTCGATCCGTCTGAGGATCGTTTCCAGATCCGCACCCGTCGCCATCGGTAGTGACCTCGTCGAACTCGCCAGCCGCCCGCCGCTTCCGGCCGATCCCGCCGTCCCGGACCCACTGTACCCGTGCGTTCCGCGTATAATCCACCCGGTTCGGTGGCGTCTCCACGGGCGTGAGATATGCACAAGCAGGAACTCCCGGTGAAAGCCTCGTCGAGCACGGGCCGCACGCCCTGGAGGGTCGTGACCCGGGCGCTGGGCGCCGTCCGGGGACTCTACGATTGGGTGCTCTCGCTGGCCCACCGGCGATACGCTGCTGCCATACTGTTTCTGATCGCCTTCGCCGAGTCGTCCTTTTTCCCGGTTCCTCCCGATGTGCTTCTCATCGCCCTGGCCCTGGGCGCTCCCGGCCGGGCCCTGGGTTTCGCGGCCATCTGCACCGTCGGGTCGGTGGCTGGAGGCGCCTTGGGCTACGCTCTCGGCCTCTACGTCTACGAGTTTGCGGGCCGGCCCATCATCGAGATCTACGGCGCCCAGAGCGCGTACCTGGAGGTGCAGACCCTGTACCGGGAATGGGACGCCGTCGCCATCTTCATCGCGGGGTTCACTCCCCTTCCGTACAAGGTCTTCACCATCGCTGCGGGGGCCTTCCGAATCGACTTCCCGACCTTCCTGCTGGTTTCCGCCGTCAGCCGGGGAGCTCGATTCCTGCTGGTGGGAGCCCTTATTTTCCGGTTCGGTCCCGGGGTCAAGCGATTCATCGACCGCTACTTCAGTTGGCTCACCGTGGTCTTTACTGTCCTCCTGATCGGTGGATTCCTGCTGCTGAAATATGCTATCTATTAGCCTTTCCCCTGCCTCGGGGCGTGGCGCAGTTTGGTAGCGCGCACGGTTCGGGACCGTGAGGTCGGAGGTTCAAATCCTCTCGCCCCGACCAGACACAATCTGGTTATCGAAGGTTTTTCTCAACTTCGCCCGGAATCGGACCGGGCGAACCACGGGTGATTGTCATGGCTGCTCGCCGCTATCGATTGACGGGCCGGGTCCAGGGCGTGGGTTTTCGGTATTTCACATACCGGTCGGCCCAGCGCCTGGGGGTGACCGGTTGGGTCCGGAACCGGGAAGACGGGGACGTGGAGGTCCACGCCGAGGCCGAGACCGTCACCTTGAAGGAGTTCGAAGCTCAACTGCGAACGGGGCCGTTCTTCGCCCGGGTCCTGGGTCTGGAACGGACCAGCGTTTCGCCGGGCCCTTTCTTGAACTTTTCCATTGAGAGGTGAGCCGTGGAGGAATTGAAACGGAAGATCCGCGAGATCCCTGACTTTCCCAAGGAGGGGATACTCTTCTACGACGTGACGACCCTGCTGAAGGATCCGGACGGGCTGCGCCAGTCCATCGATCTCATGGCGGCCCGCTACACCGGGTCCGGGATCGACAAGGTGGTGGGGATCGAATCGAGGGGATTCATTCTGGCGCCGGCCATCGCGACCCTTCTGGGAGCCGGATTCGTCCCGGTCCGGAAGCCGGGCAAGCTTCCCGCCAAGACCCTCGAGGTCGCCTACGATCTGGAGTACGGCCAGGATCGTATCGAGGTCCACGAGGACGCCATCGAAGCCGGGGAGCGGGTCCTCATCGTGGACGATCTGATGGCCACGGGCGGCACGGCCGCCGCCGCCGTTGAACTGGTCCGCCGCCTGGACGGAAACCTGGTGGGCGCGGCCTTTCTGGTGGAGCTGGAGTTCCTGCAGGGAAGAACCAAGGTTCCCGGCGTCGAGATCTTCTCCCTGCTCAAATACTGATCACCGGTCGTCCCCGCAGGTGCGGCGCAATTCCTCGAAAACCCGGGTCAGGCCTCCGGAACCGGGGCCGGTTCCAGGCGGTCGATTTCGGACTGAGCCTCCTCGGCCTGCGAACTGGTGGGGTAGTCGTTGGTGATCTTCCTGTAGTTCTCCAGAGCCTGCTCGACATTGCCCAGGGCCTCGTGGGTCCGGGCGATCCGCATCAGGATGGTCTGCTCCGGGACCTGGGGAGTGGGATCTCCCAGGAGCTGTTGGAGATAGGTCAGGGCCTCTTCGTGATTCTCCTCCCCGAGCGCGATGTCCGCCAGGACATTTCGTGACAGGTTCCTGACGTCGCTGTCGCCGCTGTTGTCCACTACCCATCTCAGATGTTGGCGGGCTGTCCCGGCGTCTTCGTTCTGCCGTCCGATGAGGCCCAGGTAGTACCGGGAGAAGAAACCGAGACGAGTGCCGGAGTAGTCCTCCGATACCTTCTCGAACGCCGCTGCGGCGGCGTCCCGCCGATCCTCGACGGTCTCGAATCGGTATTCCGGCGGCGGCTCCGGCGGCTGGTTCTGGTTCTGTCCGTCGGACTCGGAGCCGGGCTCGGGCGCCAGTTCCTTGACCGGCGCGTGGTACGTTTCCAGGGCCTCGGCGAACAGCTTCTGGGCTTCCCGGTTGGAGCTTTCCTGGTAGCCCTGCCAGAGGTAGAACCCCAACAGGCTCGCCACGACGATTCCGGAACCCACCACCAATGGAGTCCGATTGACCACCGCCCACTGGGAAACCCCGCTCAGTACCGAGTAGATCCGGTCTTCTTGAACGATCTCCTTGCGCGTCAACCTGCGAGCCACAGAGCAACCCTCCCGCGGTATTCCATCACTGAGTCGAAATTCTTGCGCCTGGCAGGACTCGAACCTGCGGCACAGGGGTTAGGAACCCCTTGCTCTGTCCTTCTGAGCTACAGGCGCAATCGCGAATAGTTTAGCAGCCCGCAGCAAGGGCCGTCACGGCATTGGACCGCACGGATCACATGCCGGCCAGATTACGTCAATGCAGGGAGGCGCCATCCGTAACGGGCGCGTGTCAAGACCCGCGCGTTTTCCATAGACCCCGCGCAATACGGTACCGGCGTCGAGGCTCCTGCTGATCCGCAGACCAGCCGTGTTCAACCTGGAGATGCGGTCCCGCAAGGCCTCTCATCGGGACTCTGCAACAGAGAATCCCTGTTGGACTCCGGAATGCGATCCGGTTTGGAAAATTCATTTTATTTAAGGGTCGGCGCGATGAAAGAACCAAGTTCAAACCACCGTCCTCCAATTTTAATTAATTGAATATTGGTGAAAAAAACACAATTAATACACAATAAATGCGCATATCGACACGTAAAATACACGATAATCTATTGGATTTTCATTTGAAGTGTCGTAATCTTTCTCTAGTTGCCTGTTTTGCAGCCGTATAAATGTTGCGAGGCATGAATTCGCAGGTGTAGATATGGTTGAAGCAGAACAGTTACGCGAATTAGGCCGCCCATTTTACAATCGACCTGTTAAACTGGGAGTCCGCCAGTCCGCCAGTCCTAATAATACAGAGGCTAGTCATTCTCGGAGGGCAGGCCTCTTGACGGGGCCGGCCTTCAACACGCTTGACTTCGGGGATGTTCCGGACGTGAGGGCGAAGGATCTCCCTGACGAGCCTGCCGACCTGATTGACTTGAGATCTCCGTTCAGTTCCAAGCTTCTCTATTGCGCCTTTGTCGGGGGTTCGTTGCGGACAGCGTTCGACGATACGCGGCGTTGGCTGGGGCGAACGGGGACGGGAGTCCAGCCCGTTTTGCGCTCTACAAACGGCTTGATTGTTTTCCAACACGCCACGGTTCGAATTCACGCACGGAATAGTGAGGGATCCTGCTCATGAGGAAATTCTGGCGTTCCTTGGTCGTCGGGCTGATGTTGTCGGTCCCCTCTGCGGCACAGGGCCCTGCCCAGGCGGTGGAGACCGCGGGCGCTGCAACCGACGAGTCGATCCAACTGCAGACGCAGACCGGTGGGACGATCCTGTACTTCCCCGACTACGTGGACGGGGATGGGTGGTCGGTGCAATTGGTGTTGGGCAACCTCGATCCCAACCGGAGCGCGCCGGTGGATGTCGAAGTCTACGATTCACAGGGCCGGCGGGTCTCCCCCTTCTTCAACTCGGGAACTCTCATTGATCTCCCCGCGCAAGGCAGCCAAGTATTGAGAAGCCCCGGGACGGGAGCGATTCGGCGCGGTTGGATCGAGGTTCGGAGCCAAGCGGGATCGATCAAGGGGTTGCTGACCTATCGAGACGCCGCCTCCGGGATCGAAGTCGGCGTCGCCCCGGTCGAACTGCGTGACCACTTTGCTCTTTTCGTCGAGGAATCGAGCGAGATCGGCACCGGCTTGGCCATTTTTAAACCTGACGCGGCGCCCGAGATCGAGTTTCAGATCCGTGACGAAGCGGGGCGGGACCCGATCGGACAGGCTCTCACCCTGGGGAATTTCCTGCAGCAGGCCCGGACCCTTCCGGAATGGATCGACAAGATGGGCGTGACTTTTCGCAGGGACATCCGGGGACTGCTGTTCCTGCAGTCCGTGGATGGCTCTTCGTTTGCGCCGCTGGGGCTCCGGTTCGGTAAGCAGCAAGCGTCGCTCTCTACAGTGCCGGTGATCCCGTTCCTGGGAGACGGTGGGGACGGCCCTCCCAATCCGTTCCAGCCGACGCAGTCGACGGCGGGGCCGCTTTACTTTCCCGACTATGTGGACGGGGCAGGGTGGTCGGTGCAGTTGGCTCTGGGAAATCTCGATTCCAATCAGAGCGCACAAGTGGAAGTCGAGGTCTACGATCAGCAAGGACAGCAGGTTCGCGGACTTGTCGACTTGGGAACCCGCTTCGACCTTCCTCCCCAGGGGAGCAGGGTCCTGAGAAGCGCCGGCGGGACGCGGGTCCGGCGCGGATGGATCGAGGTGGAGGCCGACTCTGGATCGGTCCGGGGATTACTGGTCTATCGGCACGCCGAAACCGGGATCGAGGTCAGCGTCGCTCCGATCGAGCCGAGAGATCAATTTGCACTGTTTGTCGAGGAATCGAGCGAGATTGGTACCGGCCTCGCGCTTTTCAAACCGGAGACGGCCCCCGAGATTGAGCTTCGGATCCGCAACGAAGCGGGCAGAGACCCGGTCGGGCAGGTCCTGACTTTCGGGAATTTCCAGCAACAAGCTTTGACTCTTCCGGAATGGTTCCAGGAGGTCGATACGACCTTCCTCAAGGACTTCCGTGGGATGCTGTTCGTGCGGTCCAAGGACGGCTCTTCGTTCGCTCCGCTCGGGCTCCGGTTCGGGAAACGGCAAGGGTCGCTCTCCGCGGTGCCGGTGATTCCGATCGAGGACGATGGGGGCCAGCCTCCTCCCCTCCCGCCGCCGACGGTGACTCTGTCGGCCTCGCCGGCGGCCATTGAGGCGGGCGGGAGTTCGACCTTAACGTGGGCCTCCACCAACGCGGTGAGCGCGACGCTCACACCGGGCATCGGCTCCGTGTCGACGTCGGGTTCCCGGGCGGTGTCGCCGACCGCCACGACGACCTATCGCATCACGGTCCAGGACGCCGCCGGGCGGACGGCCGCGGCCGATGCGACCATTACCGTCACCGCAGCACCGCAAGGAGACCAGGCCGTGCTGGTGGCGCTTTACGAAGCGACCGACGGGCCGAACTGGGTTGACGCCGACAACTGGCTGACCGGCTCGCCACTGGGGGAATGGTTCGGGGTCACGATTGACGGGCAGGGCCGCGTGATCGAGTTGGACCTCCGCGAAAATAACTTGGTCGGCCGGATTCCTCCGGAACTCGGAGACTTGGCTCAACTGCAGATCTTGGACCTCCGCGAGAACCAACTGACCGGGATGATTCCGGTGGAGTTGTCCCGACTGTCCCAACTGGAGAAGTTGTACCTCATGGACAACCGACTGACGGGGACGATCCCCTGGGAGTTGTCCCGACTGTCCCAGTTGCAGCGGTTGGGCCTCTACCTCAACCAACTGACGGGGGAGATCCCGGTGGAGTTGTCCCG
This sequence comes from Acidobacteriota bacterium, assembly GCA_965116695.1. Taxonomy (GTDB): domain Bacteria; phylum Acidobacteriota; class UBA6911; order RPQK01; family JAJDTT01; genus JAJDTT01. Next base: position 1,644,882 of record OZ220706.1, on the reverse strand, counting down.
GCTGTCCCGGTTGCAGTGGTTGTACCTCGGCTGGAACCGACTGACGGGGACGATCCCCTGGGAGTTGTCCCGACTGTCCCAACTGGAGCGGTTGTACCTCAACAACAACCAACTGACGGGGGAGATCCCGGTGGAGTTGTTCCACCTGTCCCAACTGCAGCAGTTGGGCCTCATGGACAACCGGCTGAGGGGGGAGATCCCGGTGGAGTTGTCCCGACTGTCCCAACTGGAGATGTTGTTCCTCCACACCAACCAATTGACGGGGAGGGTCCCGGGGGAACTCGGAGACCTCGCCAACCTGGAGCGGCTACAGATCAATCAGAACCGACTGGAGGGAACGATTCCGTCCAGTTTCGTGCGGCTGGATCGCTTGGTTGTATTCGAGTTCGGCGAGAATCAGGGACTTTGCGTTCCCAAGACACCCGCTTTCACCGGATGGTTAGAAGGGATCAAGCATCACTCAGGGCCGTACTGTGATTCGGTCGGCGGCAAGGTCTATTGGACGGACCCCGGTACGGGCAAGATCCAGCGGGCGAATCTGAACGGGAGCGGGGTCGAAGACATCGTCGCGGGATTGGGCACCCCACTCGGCATAGCGCTGGACCCAGGTGGCGGGAAATTGTACTGGATAGCCCTGGCTACGAACAAGATTCAGCGGGCGAATCTGGACGGGACGGGTGTCGAAGACCTCGTCACGAGATTGAGAGGGCTACGAGGGATTGCGCTGGACCCGGGTGCCGGGAAGATGTACTGGACAGACTATAGTGACAAGATTCAACGGGCGAATCTGGACGGGAGCGGAGTCGAAGATCTCGTCACGGGTTTGAGATCTCCCGATGGCATAGCACTGGATCCCGGTGGCGGGAAGATGTACTGGACGGACTGGAGCGCGGACAGGATTCAGCGGGCGAATCTGGACGGGAGCGGGGTCGAAGATCTCGTCACGGGTTTGAGCACACCAAGTGACATAGCTCTGGATCCGGGTGCCGGGAAGATGTACTGGGTGGACCCGGGCGCGGACAAGATTCAGCGGGCGAATCTGGACGGGAGCGGGGTCGAAGACCTCGTCATTGGTCTGAGCCGACCACTCGGCATTGCGCTGGACCCGTCCGCCGGGAAGATGTACTGGACGGAACCGGATACGGACAAGATTCAGCGGGCGAATCTGGACGGCACGGGTGTCGAAGACCTTGTCACGGGATTGACCAACCCAGTCGGCATTGCGCTGGATTTGGGCAACCGGAGCGGGGCTGGAGGTACGGGCGGGAGCCCACCGCCGACGGTGACTTTGTCGGCTAGGCCCAGTGCCATCGAGTCGGGCGGAAGTTCAACCTTGACCTGGTCCTCCGCCAATGCGGTGAGCGCGACCATCGAACCGGGCGTCGGCGTGGTACCGACCTCGGGTTCACGAATCGTGTCGCCGCCAACCACGACGACCTATCGCATCACCGTCCGGGACGCCTCTGGACGGACAGCCGCGGCCGCAGCAACGGTCACCGTGACCGTGCCGCCGGACCTGATTGTGACCTCGCCTTCCGTCACCGCCTCCACGCTGACGCCCGGTCAATCCTTCGAGCTGAGGGTCACCGTCCGCAATCAGGGGGGAAGCCGGTCGGCCGCGGGGACGTTGCGCTATTACCGCTCCAGCGACGCGACGATATCGCCCAGCGATACGCCCGTGAAAACGGGCGGAGTGCGTGCTCTTGCTGCGTCGAGCAGTGTTAACGAGTCGATCCCGTTGACGGCCCCGTCGAGTGCAGGGACCTACTACTACGGCGCCTGTGTCGATTCCGTCAGCGGAGAGATTGCGACCAACAACAACTGTTCGGTGGGCGTTCAAGTGACAGTTAACGGGACCGGAGGCACGGGCGATAGAACACCGAAGATGTACTGGACGAACTACGGCTACGGAAAGATCCAGCGGGCGAACCTGGACGGGTCCCAAGTGGAAGACCTCGTCACCAAATTGGGCGGACCCAGCGGAATCGCGCTGGACTTGGTCGCAGACAAGATGTATTGGACGGAATTGTCGACGCACAAGATCCGGCGGGCGAATCTGGACGGGTCCCAAGTGGAAGACCTTGTCACCGGATTGAACCAACCCGTCGAATTGGCGCTGGACTTGGTCACCAACAAGATTTACTGGGCAGACGGGGGGCCGGTACAGCGCCAGGGTAGGGGTAAGATCCAGCGGGCGAACCTGGACGGGTCCCAGGTGGAAGATCTCGTCACCGAATTGGATGGACCCGGCGCCTTGGCCCTTCTCGGCAGAAAGATGTACTGGGGGATTAGGGGCAAGATCCAGCGGGCAAACCTGGATGGCACCGGAGTGGAAGACTTGATCAAGGAAGAGTGCGGGCCCTCCACCTTGACCTTTCTCGGTCGCAAGATGTACTGGACATGCTTGACGCAACGAGAGCCGTGGGTCCACAGGATCCGGCGGGCAAACTTGGACGGTACCGGGGTAGAAGATCTTGTGACCGAATCCGTGCCAGCCGGATTGGCCTTGGACGCCGGTACCGGCAAGATGCACTGGACGGACTTGCTTACGGACACGATCCGGCGGGCAAACCTGGATGGCACCGGGGTGGAGGTTCTCGTCTCGGGATTGGACGATCCATACAGCTTGGCGCTGGACCTGGACCAGAGTTCGGACAATCTGGCCAACTTCGCCGGCGGCAAAATTTACTGGACAGACTTGGGTACGGGCAAGATCCAGCGGGCAAATCTTGACGGATCCGGAGCCCAGGATCTCATCAGGGACGTGCACGTATCATACGGCCTGGAGTTGGACCTGAGCGTAGGCAAGATGTACTGGGTGAGTTGGAATCAGGCGGGTGGCAAGATTCGGCGGGCGAACCTGGACGGTAGCGGGGTGGAAAACATCATCACGGGATTGCGCGCGCCATACGGTTTGGTTCTGGCGGCCAGCAAGATTTATTGGACGGACTATTGGGCGGGCAAGATCCAGCGGGCGAACCGGGATGGCACCGGGGTGGAAGACCTCGTTACAGGATTGGATACGCCAGCCGGTTTGGCCCTAGTCTACTTGACCACCACAAATGTCGAAAAGATGTACTGGACGGAATACTCGACGGGCAAGATCCAGCGGGCGAACCGGGATGGCACGAGGGTTGAAGATGTCATCATGGGATTGGGCTCGCCACTAGCCTTGGAATTCGATGGGGTTGAGGAAGAGATCTACTGGACGGACTTGACTAGCCGCAAGATCCAGAAGCGGTTTTACTCGGGCGGAACTATCCGGGACGTCGTCACGGGGAGTTCACCACTCAGTTTGCAGGTGTTCGACTCGCGCTACGGTGTGATTTTCTGGACGAACGATTCGGCGGGCAAGATCCAGCGGGCGAACCGGGATGGCACCAGGGTTGAGGATGTCGTCACGGGATTAAGCCAGCCTTATGGCTTGGATGTGTACTTGGGCCGTTCCGTTCTACGTTGACCCTGGGTACGGTAGAGAGCGGCTCATCGTGATGAGGGGCGTTTCCTTGTCCGATTCCGCTTCACTCGTAAGAGCAACTATCGGACCTTTTCTTTTCCACACGATCTCAAACACCAAGAAACTATTTCGGGGAGAGCCGTCCGGGTCCAGAATGCTGTCCTCGCTTTTGCTCCGGGCTGATTCACCGTTTCGCGAAGGGGAATACCGGCGGTGGATGTCTTCTGCTCGAATCTGGTCTTCGGGATCCAATGGCAGCAGGAAGTCGATTCTCTCGCGGCGAGGGACGTCGTGGTGCCCTGGCTATCGGACCGTTACAACCAACAGATTCCGGAGTACAGTCACGTCCGGTCCTTCGCGGCCAGCCCCGACAGCCGGCATGCGTACCTGGACACGGAACGGGAAGGGCTCGTGATCTTCGAACGCGTCGGCGCAGGCGCGGACGACTATGTGTCGCAAGGGATATTCTCGGTAGCACTCGGGAACGTGACCGTGGGCTCCGTTTCGAGTGAAGGCTGTATCGCCGCATAGGAAGTCGTCCGTTCAAAGTGGCAGACCCGAGCCTCACCGAACGTCGAATGGACCGATATCGCAGACACCGAGACGACCGGGGAATTCTGCGCCTACACGCCAACGGGCGCGGGTAAGTACCGGCTGGCCGCCGAGATCAGCATCGACGGCCAGTTCGGCAGGTATTCGAGCAACACCATCCGGTAGTTGAGAGCAAGATTGCTGTGTTCCGGATTGTTTTGGGGAAAGAGATCGTCGTTGCTCTGGGTCGTCACCTTTGAGAACGAGGGCGCGCCCTATGTCGCGATCGGTCGAAACAAGGTCGACCTTCCCGTGTACCGGCAGGACAGGAATCGGTGCGTCCTGGTGCCGATGGACCTGACGCTTTCTGACTGTTTCGAGATCATGCCGGCGGCATTGATGACTTCGCGCCCGAGGCGCCGCCGATTGACGTCGATCCTGCGTGAGTACGGAACCATCGTTGAGGAACCGCGAAAGAAAGCGCAGCTCTGAACCGGCTTCCTCTGTTTTCCCGACCCAGCGAGAAACGGCGCACGTCCTCAGCCGCACGGTACCTTGACGGCGTTCACCATCGACAGGCCGTTCCCCGAAGGATCGGGTATTCCGGCTTCGACGGGGCAGGGATTTCAGGCGGATTGGGCCCACGGTTACAACCAGCAGTACAACGTCACCGTGGAGGAGGCTCTCTCCCAGACGGCCGTCTTCGAGCTCGGTTACATTGGAATCAAGGACATCAAGCTGATTCGGGACGGCAATCTGAACCAAGCCTTTCCCGGTCCCGGCAGCCGGGTGGCTCGAAGGCCCTGCCAGAATTGGGCCACGGTCGGCTGGAGGCAGCCCACCGCCGACTCCTCCTACGACGGCATGAGAGTCAATTTGACGCAGGGATTCAGCAACGGTTTCCTGGGGAACATTTCCTGCGTCTATTCCAAGTGGCTCGACTGCGGCGGCAACAACCTGTTCGCCGATTTGGGCGACAGCGTGAAGAGGAATCCCTTCGATTGTGCCGCCGAATGGGGACGCAGCTCTTCCGATTACCGGCAGCGGTTCGTCTCCAATTTCGTCTACCAGATCCCGATCATGCGGGGTCCGGCCACGGGCCGGATTCCGTGTTGATTTCTTCAACATCACCAATCACAACGGCCGACTTCTCGATCTGGACGGATTTCGAATTCCCCAATACTCTGCTCACCGGGGGAGCCATTGCCACGATGGGAAACGCCGGCAACTCGCGGCATCTGCAATTCGGCCTGGATATCGAGTTCTAGTGACCGGTGACCGCCCCGGAAAGGAGATCTGTCGCCAAGTCTGCCTTGACGGATTCCGAATCCAAGGAGAAGTTGAAGCTATACTTTCTGAAGTTGAAAACACACTTTCCGGGAGCCCTCGGCCGGTCCTGTTGATCCTGCCCATCCTTATGGGTACAACCATGGTCCTCGCAATGGGTCAGAACGAGCGATCGAAACCTCAATACCAGGTGAAGTTCAAGATTCACAACCTGGTCCCCATGCGGGACGGGGTCCATCTCTCGGCGGACGTCTATCGTCCCGACGCTCCGGGGAAATTCCCCGCCGTGCTCCTGATGACGCCCTACAACAACATGAGAGGCGGCAACGACATGGAGCACGCCCTCTACTTCGCCAGGCGCGGATATGCGGCCGTGCTGGTGGATCTGAGGGGGCGGCACGATTCAGGAGGCGAGTGGGACCCCTACGTGAACGATCCCAAGGACGGATTCGACACCCACGAGTGGATCGGCAAGCAGGAATGGTGCGACGGGAATCTGGGGACCTATGGGTACTCCTATCCTGGATTCACGCAGATCATGCCGTCGGTCTACTGCAGCAAGTACCTCAAATGCATGGTCCCTTCGGTCTGCCAGCAGACCAACTTCGGGCATCTCTACAACGACGGCGTGATGCAGCTCAACGTCGCCTTCGTGGCCGGGTTCTTCTGGGCCGGCCGCACGATGCAGTTTCTGCACGGCCCCGGGATCACCGAGAATCCCATTCTCGACTGGAACAAGTTCTTCTGGCGCCTTCCCCTGATCACCGCCTTGGACCATATTGCGGACCTGCCCTGGTTCAAGACCTGGATCAGGCATCCCACCTACGACGACTATTGGAAGAGCTACGGGGTCAAGGAGAAATACGGGCAGATCAAGGCGCCCGCCTATTTCATCACCGGTTGGTACGACAACCTGGTGCGCGAGAACTTCCGCAACTTCAACGGGTTTCGGAAGGAGGGCGGTTCCAGGGAGGCACGCGAGGGGACCAAGCTCCTGGTGGGGCCCTGGGACCACGGCGTCAACCGGCGGATGGAGACGTCGATCCTGGACTTCGGTCCCGACATCTACGTCGACATCCTGGATGAGCACGTCCGGTGGTACGACTACTGGCTGAAGGCAATGAAGACCGGGGTGGACACCGAAGCCCCGCTGAGGATCTTCGTGATGCGCGCCAACAAGTGGCGGGACGAGTGGGAGTGGCCGCTGTCCCGGACCAAGTGGACGAAGTACTACCTGAACAGCGGCGGCTCGGCGAATTCACTCTACGGAGACGGGACGCTCGGCACCTTCAAGCCTGCGGAGGATTCCCCGCAGGATACGTTCGATTACGATCCCGCCAATCCGGTGGAGACCGTTGGAGGGCAGACCGAGTTTCCGGCCAACCAGAGAGGCCCGCAGAATCGGCTGGTGGTCCAGAGGCGGCAGGATGTCCTGATCTACACCTCCGACAAGCTGTCCGAACCGCTGGAGGTCACCGGGCCGGTGGAGGTCAAGCTGCACGCCGCTTCCAGCGCCGTCGACACCGACTTCACGGCGGTTCTGACCGAGGTCCTGCCAGACGGCCGGTCCGTTCATATCAGTGAAGGGATCGTACGAGCCAGCTTCCGGGATTCTCTGGAGAATCCAACCCATATCGAGGTGGGCAAGGTGTACGAGTACACGATCCACATTTGGGAGACGAGCTGGGAATTCCAGCCGGGAAGCAAGATTCGGCTGGAGATCAGCAGCAGCAACTTCCCCCGCTGGGCCCGAAATCTGAACACCGGCGCCGAGTTCGGCATGACCTCGGAGATGAAGGTCGCCACGCAGACGATCTATCACGACGAGATGTATCCCTCGCATGTAATCCTGCCGGTGATTCCCCGGTAATCCCGTAGAGAAGCCGTCCGATCGCGCAAAACGAGCAAGGATTCTCTGAACACCCGGTCATCTGGAAACGCGCTTTTCCGGAACGGGGGCCGCGAGACCTTCGAAAACGTCACCCGGAAAGCTGGAGTCGCAGGCAACGGGTCCGATGGGATGGGCGTGGCGGTGGGAGACTACGACAACGACGGCCGGCTGGATCTCTACCTATCCAACTACGGAGTCGCCTCGATGGGCTCGCATAAGCTATCCTGCCCTCATTCGCCTGGAAGTCCTATTGGGTCATCGAACCGGACAAAATCTATGAGTACCGGATCAGCCTCTGGGAGACCAGCACCGTCTTCAAGGCGGGCCACCGGATCCGGCTCGAAGTCTCCAGCAGCAATTTCCCCTGCTACGCAAGAAACCTGAACACCGGAAATCGCCTGGGAACCAGCGCCGAAATGAAGATCGCAGGGCAGACCATCCACCATGACTCCCGGTACCCGTCCGCTCTGGTGCTGTCCGTCATTCCTCGATGAGAACGGCGGAGGGCCGCGGGAATTTGAAAGGACACTGGTTTGAAGATCAGCGATATCAGGACGACCTGCTTGAATCTTCCCCACCGGGAGCCGGAATTCGTCTCCACCGGATATCGTCTCGGGACGACCGAGATTCTCATCGAAGTGGAGACCGACGAAGGCGTCACGGGGTTGGGAGAGTGCATCTGCCGGCCCAATGCGCAGGTCATCGAAGCCGCCATCCTGTCCGCCAAGCCGTTTTTGCTGGGAAGGGATCCCAGAAACATCGAGCGCATACTCACCGACCTCAGGAGCCTCGGGAACTGGAGCTTTTTCGAGCGCGTCGGCAACGTGATGATGGGTGGAGTCGAAACCGCGCTCTGGGACATCCTGGGGAAGGTTTCGGGTCAGCCGCTCTACTTCCTGCTCGGGGGATTGCTGCGGGAGCGCATTCCCATCTTCTATTACCTTCTCCGCTTTCCTCCGGACGAGATGGTTCGGAGGGCCCGACTGGCGGTCTCGGAGGGCTACCGGACCATCTTCTTCAAGGTCGGGGGCGATCTGAACGACGACATCGCGGCCATCGAAGCGGTCCGTGACGCCGTCGGAGGGAAGGTCAATATCCGGGTGGACGCCAACGAGGCCTGGACCCCGGGGACGGCGATCCGCTTCATCAAACAGGTGGAGAAGTTCGATCTGGAGTGGGTCGAAGAGCCGGTGATCATCAACGACCTGAACGCCCTGGCCCACGTCCGGCGTTCGGTCAACACCCCCATCGCCGCCAATCAGTCCTCCTGGACCCTGTACGACGCCAAGCGAATCCTGCAGGCCAATGCCGCCGACGTTCTGGTCGTCGACCAGTGGCAGATGGGCGGGTTGCTCTCCTACAAGAAGACCGCGGCGTTGGCCGAGGCCTACGGCGTCGGGGTCAATCATCATTCCTGGGGGGAGACCAGCGTGGGCCATTTCGCCGGCTTTCACGTGGCCGCCTCCAGCCCCAACTTCCTCTACGCCAATCAGAGCTATCTCTCGATGCGGGAGGAAGATATCATCCAGGGAGGCCCGCCCCAGGTCGAGCAGGGATGTGTCGAGATTCCGCACGGTCCCGGAATCGGCGTCGAGCTGGACCGGGAGGCGGTCGGCAGAGCCGCCGAGCGTTATCGGCGTGACGGGCCCTACTTGGCCCGCGAGGGACGTGGAGATCTCCCAGTCACCCTCATTCCCCAGATGTAGGTTCGACGCATGGACAAACCCGGCCGCCAAGGTGACTCTCCGCTGAACTTGGCGCAACTGGATCGGAACGAGCCCTCCTGGCAGCGGGCGTCTTCTATAATCTTCTGGATTCTCCTGTTCCGCCTGGTTTCTCCATGAACGAGATCCTCTGGCCTCTGGTTGCCCTTTATCTGATCGTCGTGGTGGTTTCCACCGTGGTCCTGGTGTCCAGCAGCGGCGTCTTTTTAGGCGCCAACCCGGAGCGAAGCGGAGGCCCTGAGCAGCATCTTCCAGCCGCCGACCTCCGGCAAAGTGGCAGCGCGAAAAAAGCACAGGGCGACTGAAAACCGCCTCTCAGGATAGTTTGCTTATCGGAGAAGAGAAAAATGCCGTATCGTCTGGCCCGTCTCAGAGTATTTGTTCCCCTGCTCGTGCTCGTGTTCGGGTCCACCGCTTGTTCCGTTTCGGACCGAGCCGAGGTGACAGAAGACCGGTCGCCGCCAACTGACGATCTTAGCGCGGCCCTCAGCTTCCATGCCTCCTTTGACCACGGACCCGCCGCCGATTTCGCCCGCGGCGATTCGCAGATCTACACCGCGCCCAAGTACGACCAGCTCGATCAGGCGTCGCCCGGCATCAACGCCCCCGAAGTCACCATCGAAGACAATGCGGGCCGCATGGGAAGCGCGCTCAAATTCAGCCGGAGCTACAAACGCGCCCTGTTCTACAGGTCGGAGAAGAATCTGGATTACTCGACCGAAGACTGGGCCGGCACCATCTCCTTCTGGCTCATTCTGGATCCGGATGACGACCTGGAGCCCGGCTATTGCGACCCCATCCAGGTGACGGACACCGCCTACAACGACGCCTCAATCTGGGTGGACTTCAGCAAGGACCCGCCGCGCGAATTCAGGCTCGGGGTCTTCGGCGATCTCGAGGTTTGGAATCCCCAGAATATCTCCCCCAATGACAACCCCGATTTCATAAACAGGCTGGTTGCCGTTACCAATCCTCCGTTCAATCGCGGCAGTTGGACTCACATCGTGATCACCTGGACCGGCCTGAACAGCCCTGCCGGTGGCACGGCCCGGCTCTATCTCGATGGTGAAAACCAGGGGGCCGCCGAGGGGATTCGCGAACCGTTCACCTGGGATCTTTCCGCCAGCACGATCCGGTTGGGGATCAACTACGTCGGCCTCTTCGACGAGTTGGCAGTATTTGACAGAGCCCTCAGCGACGAAGAAGTCGGGATCCTCCACCAGCTCGACGGCGGCGTGGCGGCGCTTCACTAGATCGATGAAGGCGTCAACTGCATTCCACCTGTAAACCGGGCGATGCCGTCCGGGTTCCACTCAAAGCCGAGACCGGGACCGTCCGGAATCGGAATCATCCCGTCCTCGTCGGGATGAATCGGAACCGCCAACAGGTCTTCAATGTAGGGCGCCGGCGTGATGTATTCGACCCAGCGCGCACAGGGGACCGCCGCGACCAGTTGAAGGTCGGCGGCCAGCCCGACCGCCGTATTCCAGCCGTGAGGAACGAAACGGATCGAGTGGTCGTCCGCAGTTTGGGCGATCCGGAATTCCTCGCTGATCCCTCCGACCTTGGTGACGTCGGGCTGGATGTAGTCCACAGCTCTCCGTTCGATCCACTCGATGAAGGACTGCCGCCGGGTGAAGACCTCGCAGCCGGAAATGGGAAGCGGCGAATTTTCCGTCAATTTCACATAACCCTCGAGATCATCCGGCCGCAACGGTTCCTCGAACCATGTGATTTCGTAGTCGGAGAGCATCCGCGAGGTTCGCAAACCCCACTTGTATCCGTGGGGCCAGAAGGCGTCCGACCCTCCGGCATCCACCATCAATTCGACCCCGTGACCCACTGTTTCCCGCGCCGCCTTGACGATGGCCTCGTCGGTCTGCCGGTCGCGGCGGCCGAACGGACCCCACCCGATCTTGAAGGCGCGGAATCCCCGGTCGAGCCCGTCTTCCAATGAGGCTTGCAGGATGTCGGGTTCGTCCATCAGCAGGGAACCGTACGGTTTGATCTTTTCCCGGAAGCGGCCTCCCAACAATCGGCTGACGGGTTGGCCGGTGACCTTGCCGAGAATGTCCCAGAGGGCGATGTCGATTCCCGAAATGGCATGGGTGACGGCGCCGCCGCGGCCCTGCCAGAAGGTCTGCTGGTGGCAGGTTTCCGTCGTCACCGCCGGGTCCAGGGCGGAAGCGCCGATGAGGAACGGCCGCATCACGCCGATGGCGCCCCGGATCAGCCGTTCCGAGGTGAAGACGCTGCCCACTCCGGTGACGCCTTCATCGGTGATGACCTCGACCAGCGTGTGCAGGTTGTTCTCGAGGTCGGAGAACTTGTCATCCCATCCGCCATCGGGGGTTTCACCGCGAAGCGGGAGGAGACGGATTTCTCGAATCTTCATACGTCTCCCAATCTGCGGACCGGTGGCGAGAATGCGTTTATCGGCGGCCGCCGAATGAGGCGGCGGCATTCTTGCCGCCGATCTCCGGATGAACAATTCGGCAACGAAGACCGGACGACAGGAAAGTCGCTCTTACCATGTTTTTCTCAGGATAGGTGGTCTGCCACGTCACACTTCGTGCCCCGCAGCTACCGGCTCATGGCGGAGCTGCTGCCGCCGGGCTTCCGTGGCCTCGCCGTCCACGGCCAGGTCGTCGCCGATCACCACGCCGTATTCATCCCGAGCCGCCTGGATCGATACTTTCCCGTTCCTGACGTCCCGCTGAACGGTCTCGGCAGGCCGGTCGAGCGGTTCGCCCCAGCCACCGCCCCCGGGCTGCCGATGGTAGAGGACGTCCCCTTCCTTCAGCGTGCTGGAGATCATGACGGGAAGCACTTCCCGGTCCCCATCCCGGGTCAGAATGGTGAGAGAACCGGTTCCAGGTTTCCCCGAGTAGAGTCCATAGGGAAGGTGGTCGCGCCGGTCGGAACGGATGGCGAGATGGGTTTCACCCTCCAGCAACTCCCATTCCCGTTCGACGGCCAGGCCGCCGCGGTACCTGCCGGCGCCTCCCGAGTCTCCCACCAGCCCGTAACGCCGGATCCGTAGCGGATACTCGGTTTCGGCGTGCTCCACGGGGATGTTGCTGGCGACGTTGATGGGATTGCAGAGTCCGTCGTTGCCGTCCCGGTCGGGACGGCCGCCCCAGGTCCCGGTCATCAGCTCGTAGTAGACATAGGGAGACCGGTCCTTGCGCAATCCCCCGATCACCACCAAGGTGTTGCCTCCTTCACCGGCCGCCAGGATCCGGTCCGGCAGCAGGCCGGCCAGCGCGCCGAAGATGGTGTCGACCATGCGAAACCCGGTCACGCCGCGCATTGAGGAGGCGCCGGGCATCACGACGTCGACCACGGTGCCGGGCTCGGTGATGATGTTCAGGGGCTTGAACATGCCGGCGGTGTTGGGCACCTCCTCCCGCATGGCGCAACGGACACAGACGGCGACGGCGCCTTCGGTGAAGGAGAGGGTGCTGTTGAGCGCACCGCGGACCTGCGGATCGGTGCCGGTGAAGTCCGCCGTCAGGGAATCGCCCTCGACAGTGATCTTCACCTGGAGCCGCACCCTCGGCCCGCCGACCCCGTCGCTGTCCATGTAGTCGGTGAAAGTGTTGCTGCCGTCGGGCCAGGCGGCGATCTCGGCCCGCATCAGGCGTTCCGTGTATGCGATGAGGTCGTCGGCGCAGTCGGCGAAGGTCCGGGGGCCGTGCCGCTCCACAAGGGCCTGGACCGCGCGGCCGCCGATATTGCAGGCCGCAACCTGCGCCCGAAGGTCGCCGATGGTCTGTTCGGGGACCCGGACGTTGGTTCGCATCAGCTCGAAGATCGCCACGTCCGGTTCGCCGCGGTGGAAGAGCTTGAGCCAGGGGATGCGGAATCCCTCCTGGAATATCTCCGTGTTGTCGCACGCCGAGCTTCCGGGGAGACGCCCCCCCAGATCCAGGTGGTGGGCAGTGCTGACGGCAAAGGAGACCCGGCGGCCCTCGATGAAAATGGGTTTGACGACGTAGATGTCAGGGATGTGCATTCCGCCGCCGAAAGGATCGTTCATGATGAAAACGTCCTCCGGCTCCATGTCGCCGCCGTACTTTTCCAGCAGCGTCTCCATGGCGTGGGGGACCGATCCCAGGTGCAGCGGGATCGTCACACCCTGCGCGATCATCTCGCCCTGGGCGTTGCACAGCGAGGTGGAATAGTCGAGACAGTCCCGGACGATGGTGGAGTACGCCGTTCGATAGAGCGCCAGAGACATTTCGTCGGCGGCCGACGAGAGGGCGTTCTGGATGATTTCGCGGGTGATGGGATCGATCTCAGCCATCGGCGAACTCCAGGTTCAGATTCCCCTGCGGGTCCAGCCAGGCCCGCGCGTCGGGCGGCACGACGATGGTGGAATCGTATTCGTCGATCAACAGGGGGCCGTTCCGGGGATCATGAAGGTCGCGTCGGCCCAGGACGGGCGTGTCCATGACGTTTCCGGAAAAACAGGCTCGACGGCTGCGTGCCCGGGTGCCCAGGTACTCGGCCGGCTGCAAGGCCCCCTCCTGACGCGGTTCGCCGGCCCGGCCGATCAAGCGGATGGCCACCACTTCGATGGGGTTGTCGGGGTCGGAGCGGTGCCCGTAGAGTTTCTCGTGCTCCGCTACGAAATCGGTGCAGAGGTCCTGGACCGTGCGGCCGCTGATCCGTTCCGCGGTGACTTCCAGGCGAATCTCGGAGGTCTGCCCCTTGAAGCGCACGTCGCAGGCGGTCGACAGTCGCACCTGATCAGCGGGGAAACCCTCGGCCTGGAACTGGGCCAGCATGTTCCGGCGCATTTCGTCCCGGACGTTCCGCAACGCCGCCGCCGTCAAATCCGGACCCGAAAGCAGACAGCTCCGAACGTCGTGGTGCTCGATTCCCGAAAAGAGGAGCCCCAAGGCGCTGAACAGGCCCGGCAGCGCGGGAACGATCATCCGGCCGATGCCCAGTTCACGCGCCAGGCCCGCGGCATGGATCGGTCCCGAGCCCCCGAACGCCATCAACACGAAGTTTCTGGGGTCGCGGCCGCGTTCGGTGGAGACGGCCCGCAAGGCCCTCATGGTGCGGGCGTTTCCGATGCGGTGGATGCCTTCGGCCGCCTGGATGAGATCCAGTCCCAAGGGCGTCGCGATCTGGTCGGTGATGGCTCTCTTTGCGGATTCGCGGTCGATACTGACCTGGCCGTCCGCCAGGTCGCCGGGCCGGATGTAGCCCAGCACCACGTTGGCGTCCGTCAAGGTGGGCGCCTGGCCGCCGCGCTGGTAGCAGACGGGGCCGGGCACGGCGCCGGCGCTGCGCGGACCCACGCGAAGGCCGCCGGCCCTGTCCAGGTAGGCGATGCTTCCGCCGCCGGCTCCCACCTCGGCAATGTCGATGCTGGGGGCCCGGATCAACTCGCCGCCGCCCCCCACCAGCCGGCTGACCACGGATAGCGAGGAGCCCACCTCGTATTCCGGACTGTAGTCGATATTCCCGCCTTCGATCATGGAGGCCTTGGCCGTGGTTCCCCCCATGTCCAGCGTGATGACGTTTTCGATCCCGAGACGGCGGGCGGTGAAACCCGCGGCCAGGACTCCCGCCGCCGGACCCGATTCCAGCACGAAAACGGGCCGCCGCGCCGCATTGTCGTCCGGCGTCAGTCCGCCGGCCGACTGCATGATGTGGAGCGGAGCGTCGATCTCCAGATCGTTGAGTCCCTGGCGCAGGGCATTCAGGTAGACGTGCATGATGGGCCGCACGTAGGCGTTGACCACCGTGGTTGCCGTCCGTTCGTACTCCTTGCGCTCCGGCAGGACCTCGTGGGAAAGGGACACGGGCGTGTGGGGAAAGTGCCGGCGTAGGAACCGGCCCACGGCGACCTCGTGCTGCGGATGGGCGTAGGAATGAAGGAAACAGACGGCGATGGACTCCACCGCCTCGGCCTCCAGCCGCTCCTTGATGCGCCAGAGACCGGCTTCGTCCAGCGGCGTCAGGACGGCGCCGTCGGCCGCGATCCGTTCGTCGACTTCGAACCGCAGATAGCGTTCGACCAGGATCTCCGGTTTGTCGAAGAAAACGTCGTAGATCTGGGGCGCCCGGATGCGGCGCAGCTCCAACACGTCCCGGAAGCCCTTGGTGGTGATCAGGGCCGTCCTGGCGCCCCGATGTTCCAGGACGGCATTGGTGGCCACCGTGGTTCCGTGAGCGACCTGCTTCACGGCGGGACCCCCGGTCTTGCTTTGGCGCAGAAGACTCTCGCTGGCGAACAGGACCGCCTGCTCGAAATCGGGCGGCGTGGAAGGAACCTTCCGGCTCCGGATTCTTCCATCGGCGTCCAGCAGAATCACGTCCGTAAAGGTCCCGCCGACGTCGGCGCCGATACGGATCTGCTCCGGCTGTTTGCGCATGTTTCGATCAGAGAGATTCGGATCTCATGGGAACGCTACCGGAGAATCTATTGCCTGGATCTTCTCCTCCGAATTGCCTTCTCCGTGGCAGAGTAGCCTAACTTTCGCCCGGAGCCGGTTCAAGCGGCGGACACTCCAGCCTCCATCGCTTGGGATCCGGCAGATTTCGTTCCCATGGGGTTAGGCCACACTGGGTCGGCCGTGGTCGAAAGTGGGGCTTTGGGCTATCCTTTCCCCACAGAGCGGGATGGTTCCCGCAAGAAAAATCTCGGGTTTCTTGCATCCTCCGCGGTGCTGTATCGGCGACACGAAGCCACCGTTTGCCGAGAGCTGGCCAAATAAGGAAGAGATGGACAGATCACTCGCCCTCAAGGCCTACGAAGACATGTTGGTCATTCGGGCGTTTGAGGAGGAGGTGACTCGCCAGTTTCGTGGGGGCAATTTCCCCCGCCACGCACACACCTACCAGGGGCAGGAAGCCGTCGCGGTCGGAGTCTGCCAAGCCCTGGAGGCGGACGATTTCATCACCAGCACCCACCGGGGCCATGGCCACCTCATCGCCAAAGGGGCCGATCTTCGCCGGTCAATGGCGGAATTTGCCGGCAAGGCCACCGGTTATTGCAAGGGCAAGGGCGGCGAGATGCACGTCATCGATCTCAGGATCGGGATGCTGGGGGCCGTCAGCGTCGTGGGCGGCGGAATCCCGCTTGCAGTGGGGAGCGGCCTTGCCAGCCAAGTGGGTCGGGACGACCGCGTCACAGTCTGTTTTTTCGGTGATGGAGCCGCCAACCAGGGGACCTTTCACGAAGGACTCAACCTGGCCGCGGCCTGGAAGCTTCCCGTCGTTTTCGTCTGTGAGAATAACGGTTACGCGATGACGGTGAAATCGTCGAACGTGACTTCGGTCGAGGACTTGGCGGTACGGGCCGGTTCCTATGGAATGCCCGGTTGCAGTGTCGACGGAAACGATTTCGCCGCCGTCCATGAGGCCGCCAGGAAGGCGGTGGGGGAGGCCCGGGACGGAAGGGGCCCGTCCCTGATCGTCTGCAATACCTTCCGCTACGAGCCGCACGCCACCGTCTTTCCGCCTGCCCTGCACCCGGCGCCGGCGGATGAGATCAGGGAATGGAAAGTTCGGGATCCCATCGACCGTCTCCATCGTGATCAGGCGGAAGTCATTACGGAGGAAAAGGATTCGGCTATTCGCGATCGAGTGCGGGTTCGTGTGGCGGGTGCCCTTCGCTTCGCATTGGATTCGGATTGGCCGGACCCGTCCGAAGCGTCCACCGATGTCTATGCACCGGCATACACGCCTGCCCAGGCGGAGCCACCCGAAGGCGACCGCCAAATTACCTGTACCCAAGCTCTCAATGAAGCGCTCCGGGAGGAGATGGCCCGTGACGATCGTCTGGTCGTCATTGGAGAAGACGTCGAAATCCTGGGAGGGTTGTTCGGAGTCACGCGCGGTCTGGTCCCCGAGTTCGAAGATCGCGTCAGGGATACGCCGATCTCCGAGAACTCCTTCACCGGTGTGGGAATTGGTGCGGCCGTGCGCGGCTATCGCGTCGTCGTGGAATTGATGTATGTGGACTTCACGACCTTGGCCATGGACCAGATCGTCAATCTCGGGGCCAAGCTTCACTACATGACCGGCGGCCAAGTCAAGGTGCCGCTGGTGATTCGGACGGCAACCGGGGCGGGCGGCAGCGGCAGTGCGACCCATTCCCAAAGCCTGGAGGCGTGGCTCTACCACGTGCCCGGATTGAAGCTGGTCATGCCGGCCACACCCTACGATGCCAAGGGACTGCTGAAGACCTCGATTCGGGACGATAGCCCGGTCTTGTTCCTGGAGCACAAGCTGCTCTATCGGACCAAGGGTCCAGTCCCCGAGATCGACTACGCGATTCCCTTTGGGGAAGCGGTCATCCGCCGCCCGGGCACCGACGTCACGGTCGTGGCCACCGGAGCGATGATCCAGGAAGCTCTCAAGGCCGCCGACGAGCTGTCTCGGGAGCAAAACGTCGAACTGGAGGTGATCGATCCCCGAACCATCGTCCCTCTTGATCTGGAGACCATCGTCTCGTCGGTCAGAAAAACACGCACTGCAGTAATCTTGAACGAGGCTCCGCGCCAAGGCTCTTTTGCCGCCTGCCTGGCCAGCCAGATCGGTGAAGCCGCATTCGACTGGCTGGACGCTCCGGTGGTCGCGTTGGGAATGCAACACACGCCCATTCCGTTCTCTCCTGCGTTGGAGAAGGAGTTGATTCCCAATGCTGAGCTGCTGAAGACCGCGGTTCGGGAGCAGCTCGACCTCTGAGTCCGGTCCGGAGAAATCGGTTTGACTACAGGGACGCCGCTCGGCAAGGGTTGGACACCATGACCGAACTCAGGATGCCCGCCTACGGAATCTCCGATGCTGGAGGCACGGTCATTAAGTGGCTGAAGGAGATCGGGGACGCCGTCCAGGCGGGTGAATCCCTGGTCCTGGTCGAAACCGAGAAGGCGGCAGTGGAACTGGATTCCCCGGCCACGGGGATCTTACGAGAGATCCGTGTCAGGGAGGGTCATGTGGCGGTCGCCGAACTCTTGGCCGTCATCGAGGGCGAGTTTACGGCTGGTGAAACCCCAATTGCGAGACCAAGTTCCGGCGAATCGACGAAGGTGGGACCCGCCACGAAAGGCGTTCCAGAAGCCTCCGCCGTGCCAAAAGGCCCGGCCCGTCCGGCCAAGCTCTCATCCGAGCCCAACGTGCGCGCGGCGCCTGCCGCCCGCCGTCTGGCCCGGAAGCATGGCATCGATCTGGGCGGGATCCGGGGAAGCGGACCCAAAGGACGGATCGTCAGGGCCGATGTGGAACGGTTGACCGGTGCCTCCCAACCTGGCGCCACGGCCGCAGGCCCCGGCAGGGGACCCGCTACCGAGCGGGAGGAACTCTCCCAGGTCAGGCGGGTCGTGGCCCAGCGGATGATCGAGAGCGCCACCACGATTCCCCAGTTCCATCTGACATTGGACGTCGACGCCAGCGCACTCCTGAAGACGCACCGAGACCGGCGTCAGTCCGGCCGGCCGGTCTCGATTACCGCATTGCTGGCGAAGGTGCTGGCGGAATTGCTGGAGCACAATCCCCGTTTCAATGCCTCCTGGAGGGGGAATCACATTGCGATCCACCGCGATGTGAACATCAATATCGCCGTGGCCACGGATCAGGGACTGTTGGTTCCTGTCCTACGAGATTGCGCTTCCAAGACCATCGACGAGATCGAAAAACAGCTCAGTGGCTTGGTTGATCGTGCCCGGGAGGGAAGAGCCCTTCCCGAAGATTTCGCCGGAGGTACCTTCACCCTGAGCAATCTCGGCATGTACGGGGTCCGCGAGTTCAACGGACTGATCAATCCGCCCCAGAGTGCGCTGCTGGCCGCCGGGGAGATCCGTGAACGGCCCTTCGTGAACCAGGGCGTGGTCGATATCCGGCCAGAGTTGTCCCTCACGCTGGCGTCGGATCATCGGGTCGTCGACGGCGCCGAGGCGGCCCGGTTCCTGGACGCGTTGCGAAAAAACCTGACTCTCCTGTGACGCCGGTCGTCGGGCCGTCACCGGACTTCATCGGAATTTGGATCGGTTGGGAGTGGCCGGCAAGACCATGTGGGAAGAATACCGAACATCAAGGCAGATGGTCTGCGTGGCGACCTTCATCTCCTGTTTGAAGAAGATTGCCGATTACCCCGAGGCGTAATGGATTTCCTGAAACCGTACACTTAAGGGCCGCCCCTGCGAGAGTCTCCCCAATCGCCCTCCTTGCTCCTCCGCCCAACGTCTATAATCCCCGGCATGTCTTCCTTGGCACCCTTCGCAATGAAAGTCGAAGACAGCGAGGGGCGGCGCTACCCGGAGCCGGAGCACCCCTATCGCAACCCGTTCCAGCGGGACCGGGACCGCATCATTCACGCCAAGGCGTTTCGCCGTCTGGAGAAGAAGACCCAGGTCTTCAATCCCAACTATTCTGATCACTTCCGGAACCGGCTGACCCACACCCTGGAGGTCAGCCAGATCGCTCGCACCATCGCCTCCGCTCTCCGCCTGAACAACGACCTGTGCGAAGTCCTGGCCCTGAGTCACGACATCGGCCATCCTCCGTTCAGCCACGCCGGTGAGGAGGTTCTGGACCGCATCATGAGGTCGTACGGTTCGGGGTTCGAGCACAACCTCCATGCCTTGCGGATCATCGAAGATTTCGAAGAGCGCTACGCCCGCTTCCCGGGGTTGAACCTGACGTTCGAGGTTCGCGAGGGGATCGTGAAGCACAGCCGCGACTATGCTCCCGGGGACCAACCCTACGTGGACATCGATGGGTATCGAAAAGGGGAGCGCCCGCCGCTGGAGGCCCAATTGATCGATCTGGCCGACGAGGTCGCCTACAACACGGCGGACTTGGACGACGGCTACGGGTCCGGGCTGATCACTCTCGACCAGATCATGGCGGGGTCGGCGCTCTTTCGGCGCCTGTACCTGCGGATCGAGGGGGATTTTCCCGGATCTTCCGAAGGAATTCTGGTCAGCGAGACCATTCGCCGGCTGATCGACGTGCTGGTGACCGACCTGGTTCGAGCCACTCGTGACCGGATCCGCACGGAATCGCTGGATTCGGTGGAAGCCGTCCGGAGCTTTCCGACCCGGGTCGTGGGGTTCGGTTCGGAAATCGGGGGTCTTTGCCGGCAATTGAAGGGGTTTCTGCGCAGCAATCTCTATCAGCATCCCGACCTGGAGCGCCCCCGGCGGCGCGCCAAGGCGCTGATCTCCGATCTCTTCCGCTACTATGAGGAAGATCCGGCGAAACTGCCTCCGCCGCATTTCGACCGGATCGGGGAGCGCGGAGTTCAGCGAGTCGTCTGCGACTACATCGCGGGCATGACGGATTCCTTCGCCCGCAAGATCCGGGGCCGGACCTCCAGTCCTGCGGGATAGCGGAACATTACGGGATAGCGGAACATATTGAAAAGAAAAGGGTTGAGCCCTTTCTTCGGGATCAGGTCCCCTTGACAGGAACGCGGTTTTTGGAGTAAATTCCCAAACTTCATTCCAATCTTCGTCTTGGGGACAGGAAATGGTCGTGGACATCGGGCGGCTGAAAAGGACGGGAGAGCCCCGTTCGCTGGACCTTGCGGTCACCAGTCGGGACCTGGCTCTGGGTCCGTCGGCCTGCAATTTGAACCGTCCGGCGCGGGCGCAGGTCAGGCTGGCGGTCGCCGGCGACGCCGTTCGGGTCGCGGGCGCCGTGCAGGCCGATCTGCAGGTCCCCTGCAGCCGCTGCCTCAAGCCCGTCGACTGGTCTCTGAACAAGGAGTTCGACCTGGAGTACCATCCGGACCCGGACGTCAGCCGGGAAGGGGAGGAAATCGAGCTCAAGTTTGGAGATCTGACGGTTGGTTTCTACCGGAACGAGCAATTGGACGTGGGGGCTTCGGTGGGCGAACAGATCGTCCTGGAACTCCCCATGAAGCCCGTATGCAAGGAGAGCTGCGAGGGCCTGTGCGACCAGTGCGGGCAGGATCTGAATGAAGGGTCCTGTTCCTGTTCCACGCGCCCCCTGGATCCGAGGCTGGCCATGCTGGCCGATCTCAAGCTCAAGATGAACCGCAAACAGTAAAAGGCCGGGCCGGAACCTCCGCCGCGTGAATCGCGGGTGGAGCGCCCGGGCCGGCCAGAGGACAAGACTTTGGCCAATCCCAAGAGACGACATTCCAGGGCCCGCAGGGGACGAAGGAGATCCCACGATTTCCTGACGGCCCCGAGTCTGGCCACCTGCAGCCAATGCGGCAGCACCATGCTTCCCCACCGCGTCTGTCGTGACTGCGGATATTACAAGGGGCGGCAGGTCATCAAGGCTGGCGAAGCATAGCCGGACATGGCGCGGCGCCGCGTTGCCGGACTGCTTCAAGCCCTGAGTTTTCATGATCGCTTTCGTGTTTCCAGGTCAGGGGTCCCAGGCCCCTGGAATGGGTCTGGGAGTGGCTGAGGCCTATCCGGCAGCCCGGGAGGTCTTCGCTCAGGCCGACGCCGCGCTGGGATTCGGTCTGAGTGAAATCTGCCACCGGGGCAGCCGCGAAGACCTGGCGCTGACCGCCAATACCCAGCCCGCGATTCTGACCACGTCGGTCGCTCTTCTGAGGGCGTTGGGCGAGCGGGGACGCCAGCCCGATTTTGTCGCGGGTCACAGTTTGGGAGAGTATTCCGCGCTGGTTGCGGCTGGGGCCTTGGAGTTCACCGATGCCGTTCGCCTGGTGCGCCGGCGCGGCCGGTTCATGCAGGAGGCGGTTCCGGTGGGAAAGGGAAGCATGGCTGCGGTCCTGGGTCTGGATGCCGGCCCCGTGGAGGAAGTCTGCCGCGAAGCCGCGGAAGGCCAGGTGGTCTCTGCCGCGAACCTCAACTCTCCCCGGCAGGTCGTCATTGCGGGGCACCGCGCCGCCGTGGATCGTGCCTGCCGGCTGGCGCGGTCGAGGGGCGCCCGACGGGCGCTTCGGTTGCCGGTGAGCGCTCCGTTTCATTGTTCTCTCATGGAGCCGGCCCGGCAACGCTTGACTCCGATGCTCGAGGAAACCCGTTTTGCAGACCTGGCCGTTCCTCTGATCAACAACGTGGACGGCCGGGCCGTCACCACCGGGGCCGAGGCGCGGGAAGGCCTGATTCGTCAGGTGACCGCCCCCGTCCAATGGCGCCGATCGGTGGAGGCGCTCTGGGAATTGGGCGCCCGGACCTTCGTGGAGGTGGGGCCGGGCCGGGTGTTGGGCCGTCTGATACGGCAGACCGCGCCCGACGCCGAGGTGATGTGGGTCGGGAACCGTGCCGAGGTGGAGTCCTATGTTTGATTTTTCCGGGCAGGTCGCACTGGTGACGGGAGCCTCGCGGGGCATCGGCCGCCGTGTCGCGGAGGACCTTTCGAACCATGGGGCAAGCGTCGCCCTCGTTTCCCGGACGCAGGCGGAAATCGAGAGTGTGGCGGCGACCGTTGGGGAGTCGGGACATCCCACGCTGGGTGTCGCCATGGATATCTCATCGTCCCCTTGCGTTCAGAAGGGGGTGAAGCGCGTGCTGGACGAGTTCGGCAGGATCGATATTCTGGTGAACAACGCCGCGATCGTCCGGGACAAGCTCTTGCTCCGGATGACGGAAGAGGATTGGCGCCAGGTTCTCAGCACCAACCTGGACGGTGTCTTCCGGGTCACCCGGGCGGTCGTCCGGAGCATGATCAGGCAGCGTTACGGCAGAATCGTGAACCTGACCTCCGTGGTCGGGCAGACGGGAAACCCGGGTCAGATCAACTATGTCTCCAGCAAGGCGGGAATCATCGGATTCACCAAGGCGTTGGCCAGGGAGGTCGCCGCGCGCAACATCACGGTCAATGCCGTTGCCCCGGGTTTCATCGACACCGATATGACTCGCAGTCTCCCTTCACGAGCCCGGTCCGGACTGGAAGCCACCATCCCCCTGCGGCGGCCCGGAACCGTCGGGGAAGTGGCTTATGGAGTGCGGTTTCTGGCTTCAAGGGAGGCTGGATATGTAACGGGTCATGTGCTAAACGTAAACGGCGGTATGTATATGTAGTTCACTCCACGCTGGCGAGTCTCATACGGTGCGGGCCCGGCGCCGCCGGCCCCCATTGGGAACACGGTGGAGGAACCAGGTCATCGGTCGGGGATAACGCGGTATCGATCAGCATCGGAAACAGGATTGGAGGAGCCATGTCATCGGTCGAGGAGCAAGTGAAATCGATCATTGTGGATCAGCTTGGAGTCAGTGATTCGGACGTGGGTGCCGACGCCCGCTTCATTGAGGATCTGGGTGCCGACTCGCTGGACACGGTCGAGTTGGTCATGAAGTTCGAAGAGGACTTCGAGCTGGAAATACCCGACGAAGACGCGGAAAAGATCCGAACCGTCCGCGACGCCATAGACTACATCGACGCTCAGCAGAAGTGACTCGAAACTAACGCGAAGCTCCACCGGGGACTTCGGGAGCGACGGCATCTTGAAGAGAAGGGTCGTGGTAACGGGCGTGGGCATGGTTTCGCCCGTCGGTCTGGACACGCGCGAAACCTGGGAGGCGCTGCTTCTCGGCAGGAGCGGTGTCGGGTACGTGACCCGATTCGACACTTCCAAGTTTCCCACCAAGATTGCCGCCGAGGTCAAGGGATTCGATCCCCTCCTCTACCTGAGCCGCAAGGAGGTCCGGAAGATGGACCTCTTCATTCAATACGCCATTTCGGCCAGTGACTACGCCGTGAATGCCTCGGGACTCCAGGTCACACCCGAGAACGGCGAGCGGGTGGGCGTCTTCATCGGGTCTGGGATCGGCGGATTCGGCATCATCGAACGCGAGCACAACAATTTCCTGGCCCGGGGGCCGCGGCGTATTTCCCCCTTCTTCATTCCCTCGACCATCGTGAACCTGGCGGCGGGGCAAGTGTCCATACGGATCGGCGCCATGGGACCCAATTCCGCCACTTGCACCGCCTGTTCAGCCGGCTCCCACGCGCTTGGGGACTCCTTCCGCATGATCCAGCGCGGGGAAACCGACGTCATGATTGCCGGAGGCACAGAGGCCGCAATCACTCCCATGGGTATGGGAGGCTTCTCCGCCATGAGAGCCCTTTCGAAGCGCAATGACGCTCCGGAGAAGGCCAGCCGCCCCTTTGACCGGAACCGGGACGGATTCGTCATGGGGGAAGGGGCTGGAATCCTGGTTTTGGAGGAAATGGAACAGGCCCGCAAGCGGGGAGCTGAAATCCTGGCTGAAGTCGTGGGCTACGGCATGAGTGGAGACGCTCATCACATCACGGCTCCACCGAAAGACGGGTCGGGCGCCGCCCGAGCCATGAGGAAGACCCTGGAGGATGCCCAGGTTTCTCCCGACGAGGTGGACTACATCAATGCCCACGGCACCAGCACCCCTCCCAACGATCGGATCGAGACTCTGGCGATCAAGACGGTCTTTGGAGATCATGCCCGCAAGGTGGCTGTCAGCGCCACCAAATCCATGACCGGCCATCTGCTGGGAGCGGCCGGCGGATTGGAGGGGGGCGTTGCGGTGCAGACGCTGAAGGACCAGGTCATTCCTCCGACCATCAACCTGGAGACGCCCGACCCGGACTGCGATCTGGATTATGTTCCCCACCAGGCACGGAAAGCGGATATTCGATATGCTATGTCCAATTCTTTCGGCTTCGGGGGAACCAATGCCTGCCTTTTATTCAAGCGCCACGATCCTTGACCGGGTCTGTACTTGAGGAGATTCGGCCGATGAGAAGGCCGGCTTGGGGAGAATTGACCGTTCCCGGACTCTTCCATGGAGTATAGAAACAGTCCGAAGAAGGTCGGCGGATCCAGCCAGAGGAGCCTGCTGGCGAGGCGGTTTCTCGGCCTCACCCATTGGCGCCAGAGCATATTCGGCCAGTTGACGGTGCGGCAACTGTTGGGCGGCCTGGTTCTCTCGGTCGTGGTCGCCGGTGTCCTGGCCGGTTTCCAGTTTCACTCCATTCCCGACTTCC
Organism: Acidobacteriota bacterium; assembly: GCA_965116695.1. GTDB lineage: Bacteria > Acidobacteriota > UBA6911 > RPQK01 > JAJDTT01 > JAJDTT01. The sequence goes on along the minus strand of OZ220706.1, from coordinate 1,620,056 downwards.
AAGAGGGCGACATTGCGGACCGGACCATCGAAGCGCCCCGCGATTTCCAGGTCGTGGACCTGGAAGCGACCGACGAGATGAAGCGGGAGATCATGCAGGGTGTCCCCGGCGTCTTCGATCTGGATCTTTCCGTCAACCATCGGCTGGAATCGGAGTTGAAGACCGCCTTTGCCGATGCCCGGCGAATTATTGCGGCGGTCCGGACGCGATACCGGCTGGGGAACGGGCAGTCTTTCCCCAAGCGGGTGAGGACCGAGCTGCTGTCCGAGTTGAGCCGCAGCCTTCCCCGGTTTGCCCAGGGGAAGGTGCTGGAGATCTGCCTCGCACAGAATTTCTCCTCCGAACTGGAGAGTCAGGTGCTGGCCGTACTCCGGGAATCGATGAAATCCCCCGGCGTCATTCTCAACCGCCAGATTCTGCTCAACTATCGCGATCGGGGGATCATTCTCCAGAATGCCATTACGGGCCGGCAGGAACCCTTGGACGATTGGATCGCGATTCGGGATCTGGGGCAGGCTCGGGACGTCCTGCGGCAGAACGAATACGAGCTGACGGCGGTGGGCCGGGTGGCGAAGAAGCAGGTCATCAGCTTTCTGGATACGTGGGTGGTTCCCAACGTCAGCTTCAACGAGAGGGCCACGCGGGACTTGGAGGATCTGGCGTCCGAAGAAGTGGATCAGGTTCTGGTTCAGGTCCGCAAGGGCCGGACCCTGGTCCGGAGCGGCGATGAGGTCGGTCCCCGGGAGATACTGTTGCTCAGCGGCCTCAAGAGCGTGGAGCAGCCGAGCCGGGTCGCGGGAAAGTTCTTCGGAGTCCTGATCATGGTCGGGTTCTTCCTGTTCGCTCTGGGCCACTACGCCGTCACGGCGAGAGAGGCCAAGACGGAGACTTCCAGATACCATGTCCTGTTGCCGCTGGTGCTGCTCACTACGCTGGTGGTCTGCAAGGTCTTCGTGGTCTTCGCAGACTTCGTCGTGGAGGGGATCGGGTTCGAGAGATTCCAGAATCCCGTCGATTTCTATCTGGTGGTGCCCGTGGCGACCGGCGCCATCATTGCCGTCCTGCTGACCAACGTCCCGCTGACCGTATTCTTCGCCCTGACCTTCGCGGTCTTCATGGGACTCATGACCGGCGAAGGCCTCATGATCGTCTACACGTTGGCCGGCTCTCTGGCTGCCGTCCACGCACTGGACCAGTATCGCGAGCGTTCGGCCGTCACCCGTGCCGGTCTGATCATCGGTCTGGTCAACGTGGCAATCGCCTTGGGTTACCAGTTGTTCTTCATGGACGTGGGGTTTGATTGGCTGCTCTTTCTCCTGCGTTCGGCCAGTGGACTCGTGAGTGGAGTCATTGCCGCCATGCTGGCCTCACTGCTGCTTCCCATTCTGGAATCCCTTTTTCGGATCACCACCGACGTCCGCCTGCTCGAGCTCTCGAACCTGAACAATCCCGTCCTGCGGCGCCTGGCCCTGGAAGCCCCGGGGACTTATCACCACAGCATTACCGTGGGCACCCTGGCCGAAGCGGGGGCAGAAGCCATCGGAGCCAATAACCTTCTGGTTCGAGTAGGCGCCTACTACCACGACATCGGGAAGCTCAAGGCGCCGGAATACTACGTCGAAAACCAGATCTACACAGGCAACAAGCACGACAACCTGACTCCGAACATGTCCAGTCTGATCCTGGGCAGCCACGTGAAGGACGGACTCGCCATCGCCGACGAGATCAAGCTGATTCCCAAGGTCCGGGACCTGATCCCGCAGCACCATGGGACCCGGGTGATGAAGTATTTCTACGAGAAAGCCAAGGAGGCCGCCCGGGCGAAGGGGATGGAGGTCAGCGAGAGTGAGTTCCGCTATCCCGGCCCCAAACCTCAGAGTCGGGAGGCGGCGATCCTCATGTTGGCCGACCAGGTGGAGGCGGCGTCGCGCACGCTGGAAGATCCGGGGCCCGGCCAGATCCGGAGCATGATCCAGCGGTTGACCCAGGCCACCATGGAGGACGGACAGTTTGACGAGTGCGACGTCACCATCAAGGATCTGGGCCGGATCGGCAGCGCCTTCGAACGGGTTCTCAGGGGCATGTACCACCATCGGGTGGAGTACCCTGGATTCGAATTCAACAAGCGTATTGAGGAAGAGCAGCTCCCACATCCACGTATTCAATAGGCAGAGCAGGGTTCTGGTCGAGACCCGGCGTCTCGAGGAATTCTTGCGTCGTCTCGCTCGCCGGTTGGGAATCACGGCGGAGTTCTCCACCGTCCTCGTCAGCGACCGCGGAATCCGGCACTATAACCGCCGCTACCGGGGGGTGCCCGAACCGACGGACGTGCTCGCGTTTCCCATGGGCGAGGAGTCCTACTTGGGTGATATCCTGATTTCAGTGGAAATGGCCGACCGGCAGCGCCGAGGGGTTTTGCAGACGGAACTGAAGGTGTTGGCTCTTCATGGTCTTCTCCATCTCATGGGGTATGACCATGAGGTCGACTCAGGCGAAATGGAATCGATGGAATCGCAGTTGAGAAGGGAGTTTCAACTTCTTTGAGTTGGGCGGTCGCCCTGTTGTTGGCGCTCTCTCTCCTGATTCTCCTCTTTCTCTCGGTGGTTGAGACTGCCGTCATTCGCATCTCCCGCCTGACTCTCAGGATACTCTCGATGCGGGGGTCGTCTCAGGCACCGGGTCTCGTGGAGACCATTACCTCGGACCGCAGCCGTTTCCTGCTTCCGGTTCGCCTCCTGCTCCTGTGCATTCAGATCGCGCTGGTCGTTCTTGCGACCGGGTACTTCCTTGAACTCCGGCCGATTCAGGGCGCATGGTGGGCGTTGCTGGCGCTTCTGTCGACCTTCGTGTTGGTGTTGCTGGTGCTTCCCATCATGGCGACCCGGTATCCGGAACAGGCCCTTCTGCGCCTGGTTCCGGTGCTGTCCCGGTGCTACCCCTTCATGGCCTGGGTCAGCCGTCCCATGGCGTCCTTGCTCAGGCCCTTCGACCGCGTGTCCGCCAACGGTGACGAAACGGGAGGCCAGGAGGAAGAATCGACGGAAGGCGAGTTCGAAGCCTACGTGGACGTGGGTGAGGAAGAGGGGATCATCGAGGGCCGGGAGGGTGACCTGATCCTTTCGGCGCTGGAGTTCGGGAACACGCGGGTCAAGGAGATCATGACCCCCCGGACCCAGGTCGTGGCGACTCCCCAGACCACCACCGTCTCGGAGATACGGGATCTCATCGTCTCCCGGAAACATTCCCGAATTCCGGTCTATCGAAAGGGTTTGGACGAAATCGTGGGCATCGTCTACGTGCGGAACCTGCTTTCCTATCTCAACTCCGAGAGTGGTGATGCACCGGTGACGCGGCTGATGACGCCGCCGTTGTTCATTCCTGAGACCAAGAAGGTGGCGGACCTCTTTCGGGAGATGCAGAGGAGCGCCGAGCACATTGCCATCGTCATCAACGAGCATGGAGCGGTCAGCGGACTGGTCAGCATCGAGGACCTGATCGAGGAGATCGTGGGCGAGATTCGAGATGAGGACGAGATGCAGTTGGTGGACCTGATCGCCGAGGGGGACGGAAGCTATATCGTCCGCGGCGAGGCCGAGATCGAGAACCTGGAGAAGGCTCTGGGTTTGAGCTTGGGGGTCACCCACTTTACGACGGTTTCCGGCGTCGTCGTCTCCCAGATGGGCCGGGTTCCGCATCCGGGCGAGACGGCCGATATCAACGGCATCCGAGTCGAGGTTCTCGCCGCCGATCAGAGAAGGATCAACACCCTGCGAATCCGCCTGGCTCTGGCGGAGACTTAGCCCGCATCTCTTACCAGGTCGCTACCCGTGTGATGGAATAGAATCTGTTTTTGAGCACTTACGCGAATTTTCCCATGGCTGCTCCGGGACAGACTGGGCTGGGCGCTCGCTCGCTGGTCTTTTCGCCCTCAGCGCGCACGTGCTCCCTCAAAGGACCGGTGACAACAGCCCATGTCTGCCTCCGACGCTGACGTCCGTTTCATGCGCCGCGCACTCCAACTTGCCCGGCGAGGCGCCGGCCGGGTCAGTCCCAACCCCATGGTGGGAGCCGTGGTCGTACGGGACGGCCGGATCGTGGGCGAAGGCTATCATCTCTACCGGAGACGGCATCACGCCGAGGTGGTCGCTCTGGACCGGGCCGGAAGCCGCGCCCGGGGAGCCACCCTGTACGTCACCCTGGAGCCCTGTGCACATTGGGGCCGGACCCCTCCCTGCATGCAGAGAGTCGCCGAAGCCGGGATCCGGGAGGTCTTCGTGGCCGTGACGGACCCTTCTCCCCAAGTGGCGGGCAAGGGGCTGCAATACCTTCGTTCCCGCGGGATTCGAATCCACGAGGGGCTGTGCGGCGAGGAGGCTCTCCGGCTCAACGAAGCCTTCTTCTTCTTCGTCCGGCGCCGGAGACCCTTCTGCCTGCTCAAGCTGGCGCTCACCCTGGATGGCAGAATCGCCGCGCCGGGGGGCGATTCCAAGTGGATCACCGGCGAGAAGGCGAGGCGGCACGTGCACCGTCACCGTTTTCTCTACGACGCCGTTCTGGTGGGCATAGAGACGGTCCTGAAGGACGATCCGTCGCTGGACGTGCGCTGGAGGTCGAGGAAGCGAATCCGGAAGATCGTTCTGGACTCCCGGCTGCGGACCCCGGTGAAGTCCAGGCTCTTCCTGTCAGGCGATCCCGTATTGATCTTTCACAGTTGTCCGTGTCCTCCCGGCAGTCCCCTCGCGGACAGGGCCCGCCTGGTGCGAGTCCCGCAGGAAGGACCGTTCCTTTCCTGGCCGGCAGTGCTGGAGTCTCTGGGCGGGGATTCCGTCAACAGCCTCATCGTGGAGGGGGGTGGCCGAGTCGCCGGTTCGTCCCTGCAGGCCGGCGTCATCCAGCGAATCCACTTCTACTACGGTCCCAAGATTCTCGGCAGCGGAGGCATCCCGGGAGTTGGAGAGCTGCAGGTCAACCGTCTCGCCGACGCCCTCGCCGTGTCGAGTCTCAAGGTCAGGAGACTGGGCCGGGATTTCCTGTTGGACGGATATCTCTGAGCCCGGCTCGCCGCCGGAAGTCAGCGCCGGGCCCCGCCGGAGAAAAGACGCTGTTCCAGGTCTCTCAGGTTGTACCGTTGTTCCAACTGGTGCAGCAACGGACGGATGTCCTCGATACGATCCAGGTCCATCTGAACATCCAGGTTCATCTGGACCCGGTCGATCAGGGGCTCCGGCGCAAACGACGACCGGTCCAGCTTGGCCGGATCCCGCGCTCCCCGGTGCGCCGTGTAGTGGCCGAATGCCCGGATGGCCGGATAGAAGAAAAAGACGTTGGGTCCCGGAATGGGGGTGAGGAGGCTGCCCAGACCGGCGAGGATCAGGTCCACCTTGAGCCAGGCGGAATGCTTCAGGCGTTGCCGCTTGAAAAAGCGGTGCAGCAGGATTCGCGCGCCCTCTCCGCCCAGCCGGGTGGAGTGGCGCACATTCAGCTCGGGAACATGGTAAAGCGCCGAGCAGAGCCTTTCGTCGTAGTCGAAACGCTCTTCCAAGCGGCGGTAGGTGGAACGGACCCGGCCCTGCAGGCGCGACCACCGCGAGGTCGCCTTCCGTTGCTGGCGAAAAGCCTCTTTCGGAAGGGGCTCCAGCACCGGCAACGCATGGCCCCGCCGCGACTCGAACAGCAGGAGATTCATGTCGCCCTGACCCGTTCCCGGGACTGTTTCAGGTAGGCTCGAATCCGGCGCTCCGGACTCTCGGCGCCCGCGACGCCGGAGATCACCGCCACCGAACGGGCCCCGGTCTGCAGCACGCCGGAGGCCCTTTCCACTGAGATTCCACCGATGGCAACCAAAGGGATATCCGTGCGGCGCGAGGCTCTGCGCAGGAGTTCCAGGCCCACCGGCGGAGCCGCATCCTCCTTGGTTGCGGTTGGGAACAGGGGCCCCAACGCCAGGTAGTCCACCGGCTCCTTCAGTCCCTGCTTGAACTGGTCCCAATTGTGGGTGGAAAGTCCGATGACCGCTCCCTCTCCCAGGAGTCGCCGTGCGGCCGCCGCCGGAAGGTCGTCCTGGCCCAGATGGACGCCGTCGGCCTCGGCCGCCAGCGCCAGGTCCACCCGGTCATTGACCAGGAAACAGGCTCCCGCCTCCCGGCACAGGTCCCGGATCTTCTGGAGCTGCCGGTAGAGGCGGCCGTCCGGAAGCGTCTTGTCCCGGACCTGGAAAAACCGGATCCCGCAACGGATCAGGCAGTGGGAAAACTCCACGTGATCCCAGCCCAGCGGGTTGGGGCAGTGGGTGATGGGATAGAGGGGTCCGGGCAAGGGCTTGGGCATGGAGCCTCATCCCCTGAGGAGCTGAAAGAGGATCGTAAGGATGGCCAGGGGACAGACGAACCGGATCAGGAACCCCCAGACCGTTCTCAAGCGGAACCTGCCGCGGCCCCGCTCCAGCTCCTCGACGGCATTCCCGATACCCCACTTCCAGCCCACAAAGAGGCTCACCAGCAGAGCACCCAGGACCAATCCCATCCCCCCGAAATAGTCGTTCACGAAGTCGAGGGTTCCGGCAAACAGCGGAACGGCGCCGTTGCCCAACGCACTGGGAATTCCCAGGAGAAAGATCACGCTTCCGACTCCGATGGCCGATCGGCGACGGTTCCATCCCAACTCGTCAATGGTGAAGGCGACGACCACCTCCAGCATGGAGATGGCGGAAGTCAGTGCCGCTATGGCCAGCAGGATGAAAAAAGCCGCTCCGAAGAAATGTCCCAGGGGGATGGCATTGAAGATGTTGGGTAGAACCACGAAGATCAGCCCCGGCCCGGCGTCCGGTTCCAGCCCCGGCACCGAAAAGATCGCCGGGAATATGGCCAGGCCGGCCAGGAATGCGATCAGGAAGTCGGCACAGCTCACCCAAACGGCGCTGGACACCAGATTCTGCTTGGGGGAGAGGTAGCTTCCAAAAGTGATGATGGCGCCCATTCCCAGGCTCAGCGAGAAGAAGGCATGACTCACGGCTTTCAGCACGACCTTGACGTCCAGCATTGCGAAGTCGGGCTTGAGGTAGAAGCTGAGGCCTTCGGCGGCTCCCGGAAGCGTCAATGAACGGACCACCAGCAGCAGCAGAAGCACGAACAGCACGGGCATGAGGATCTTGGCGGCTCGTTCGATCCCATGCTGAATGCCCCCCATGACAATCCGGACGGTGATGAGCATGAAGAGAAGGTGGCAGCCGAGCACCGGTCCCGGATCCTGGATGAAATTGTTGAAAGTCGCGCTGATGGCCTCCGGAGTGGCGCCTTGCAGGGAGCCGCTGAATGCGATCCAGGTGTATTTGAGTGTCCAGCCGGCGACCACGCTGTAGTAGCTCAGGATGATCAAGCCGGTGAAAACGGCGAAGCCTCCGGCCAGTCCCCAGCCGCTTCCGGGAGCCAGGCTCCGGTAGGCCCCGACCGGATTTCGCTGGGTTCTCCGGCCCACGGCCAACTCGGCCAGCATGACCGGGACCCCGATCAGAAAAGTGGCAATCACGTAGACCAGAACGAAGGCGCCCCCTCCGCTCTGTCCCGCCTCGGTGGGGAACCGCCAGATATTGCCGAGCCCGATGGCGGAACCGACCACGGCCAGGACGAATCCCAGGCCGGATCCCCAGTAACCTCTCTGTTGGGCCCCGTCGGATGCGCTCATGCCGTATTCCCCGCGAATTTTTCGAGAAACGAGGTCCCGTAATTCCCATTGAGGAAATCGGGATGACGGATCACCCGTTTGTGGAAGGGCAGGGTAGTCTCGATCCCCTCCACGACGAAGGTGTCCAAGGCCCGGTTCAGCCGGGAGATGGCCTCTTCCCGGTCGTTGCCGTGGGCGATGAGTTTGGCGATGAGGGAGTCATAGTGAGGTGAAATGACGCAATCCGTATAGGCAGCGGAATCGACCCGGATGCCCGGTCCTCCCGGAGCATGGTAGGCATGAATTCGGCCTGGGGAGGGAGTGAAGGTCTCGGAAGATTCGGCGTTGAGCCGGCATTCGATGCTGCTTCCCCGGAAGACCACGTCCTCCTGGGAAAAGTCCAGGGGAAAGCCTGCCGCGATCAGGATCTGCTGTTTCACGATATCGATTCCCGTAATCATCTCCGTCACCGGATGCTCGACCTGGATCCTGGTGTTCATCTCGATGAAGTAGTGGTTGCCCTCCTGGTCGAACAGAAACTCAACCGTCCCGGCGTTCTGATAGCCGATCTGCTTCAGGGCGTGCACCACCTGGCTTCCCAGCTCCATTCGCCTGCCGGGGCCGAGAAACGGGCTGGGCGACTCCTCCACCAGTTTTTGATGGCGCCGCTGGATGGAGCAGTCACGCTCCCCCAGGTGGACGATGTTTCCCTGATCGTCGGCCAGAACCTGGAACTCGATATGGCGCGGGTTCTCCAGATACCGCTCCAGATAGACCTGGGAGTTGCCGAATGCGCTTTCCGCCTCGGACTGGACCAGTGCCAGGGAATCCAGGAAATCCTGTTCCCGGCGGATGATGCGCATCCCCTTCCCGCCTCCTCCGGCTGCCGCCTTGATGATGAGGGGAAAGCCAACCTGACGCGCCAACGCGGCAGGGTCCCGGGTTTCCCGGTCGATGACTCCGGTGCCGGGAATGGTTGGAATTCCCAGGTCCTGAATCGTCTCCCGCGCCCGCGACTTGTCTCCCATGAGGCTGATGGCGGACGCCGAGGGGCCGATGAACCGGATGCCGCAGTTGTCGCAGACCTCCGCGAAGTGGGAACTTTCGGCCAGGTAGCCGTAACCGGGATGAATGGCGTCGACGTTGGTGATTTCAGCCGCGCTGATGATGCTGGGGATGTTCAGATAGCTGTCGTAGCTTCGGGGCGGGCCGATGCAGACGGCCTCGTCGGAGAAGCGGACGTGGAGCAGGTCCCGATCGGCTTCCGAGTAGACTGCGACCGTGCGAATGCCCAATTCCTTGCAGGCGGCGACGACACGGAGCGCTATCTCACCCCGGTTGGCGATGAGGACCTTGCTGAACATATTGGCTAGATGCGGACTTCGAACAGGGGCTCACCGTATTCGACGGGCTGGCCGTTCTCAACCAGGATGCGAACGATCTGGCCATCCACGTCGCTCTCGATCTGGTTGAAGATCTTCATGGCCTCGATGATGCAGAGAGTGTCCCCTTCGCGGATGGTGGATCCGACTTGGACGAAGGAGTCTGCGTCGGGCTTGGGTGAAGAGTAGTAGGTCCCCACCATGGGCGCGGTGAAGACGTGAACGTTCTCCGGGACGGACACGGGCTCGGCCGGGGCCGTTTCGACGGGAGGGGCCTCCTGAACGGCCGGAGCCGCGGGTTCAGGCGGCGAGTCGACACCACGGCGAAGAATCCGGAGCCGGACTCCGTCCCGTTCCAGCTCGAACTCCGCCACGTCGAACTCGTCGACGAGTTTCAGTAAAGATCGGATCTCCCTGGTATTCATCGTTCTTCCTGAGCCGGCTTTTTCCCGAGCCGTGTAATTTTAGTCTCCACGGCCCTGCGGGAACAAGTCGGAACAGTCCATTGCGCCCCTCGATCCAGTTCGCGCGGCAGTCACGGCCGCGCCTCTCCCGGTTGGGGAAGTTCCCCTTCCCCACTCTTCACCGGTCCGGATCGGACAGCATCCGGTGGCCGGTTTCGGTCACGGCAACCACGTCCTCGATCCGGACGCCCATGCGTCCGGGCAGATAGATGCCCGGCTCCACGGTGAAGACCATGCCGGGTTCGAGGGGTCGGGGCCGGATCGGTGAGATTCGGGGCAGTTCGTGGACTTCCAGGCCCAATCCGTGTCCGGTGCTGTGCTGGAAGTGGCCCCCATGTCCGGCTTCTTCGATGACGCGGCGAGCCGCCCGGTCCACGTCGCTGGACTGGACGCCGGGACGGATGGAGTCCAGCGCCGCATGCTGCGCTTCCGAGACAATGTCGAAGATCTCCGGTTTGCTGACTCCGCCGGGAAGATGAATGCGGGTGAGATCGCTCAAATACCCTCCCGAGCGGATCCCGAAGTCGATCAAGAGGAGCTCCTCTGCTCCCCAGATCCGGCCGCTGGCCACGCCGTGGGGCAGGGATGATCGAGGCCCGCTGGCCACGATCGTGTCGAAAGCGGCGCCCTCGCCTCCGGCCTTGCGCATCTCCAATTCCAGGATGCCTGCGATGCGGACCTCAGACATGCCGGGGGAGATCTGGTTGAGAAAGCGGGCGTAGGCCCTCTGCGCCAGCTCGAAGGCGCGGACCAACGCCTCGATTTCGCTGGGTTCCTTGATGGTGCGCAGGGTTTCGATCAGGCCGTGTTCCAGCGCCCACTCGACGGCTGCCGACCAGGTCCGGATGCGCAGCCAGAAATCGACGCTGGCGTGAGTGGCCTCCAACCCGAGCCGTTGCCGAGTGCTCCCACTCGGAAAACGGTCGTTCAACAGTTCTTCCAGGGCCTGTTCGAATGAACCCCGAATCAGCCGGGGGGTGCAGTTCACGGCTGTGGCCCGGGCCTGTTCATGATATCGGGAGTCCACCAGGAGTATGGTTTCGTGTCCCAGGCAGCAGGCAAATCCCGCCGAGCCGGTGAAGTTGAAGAGGTAGGCGAGATTGGGTCTGCGCTGGACCAGAAATCCGTCCAGGCCGCGTTCCTCGATTTCGATCAGAAAGCGGCCATACCGGCCCCGAAAGTCGTGCATCCCCGGACTGTACCAGTTACCTGATCCGGGGTGTGATGAAGAAGATGATTTCCCGGGTTTCCCGGCTTTGGGAGTCCCTCCGAAAGAGCCGGCCCAGGACCGGGATTCGGCTCAGACCGGGGACCCTCTGCGTCAGGGTACGGTCGATGTCCAGGAGGATCCCCCCGATCACGGCCGTGCCTTCATGGGGGATCAGAACCACGGTCTGGGATTCGCTGGTGAGGATGGTGGGGATGCCTTGAACGGTCCGGCTGAAATCGGGGACGTTGTTTTCCACCTTGATCTTCAACAGGACCGTTTTCTCGCGTGTGATCTGGGGCGTCACCAGAAGTCGCAGGGCGGCGGTCTCGAAGCGGACCGTGGTCGTGAAGTCGTGCTCGACTGGAATCGGAATTCGGGCTCCCTGGGTGATGATGGCCTCGACGTTGTTCAGGGCGGTGACCCGGGGCTTGGAAAGGATGCGGACTTCTCCCTCCGATTCGGCGGCCGTGAGAAGCGCATCCAGGCGCACCGTGTCCAGCACTGGCGTAGCCGACACGCCGGGAGAACCCGATGCCAGCCCCAGCGGGGTGTTCATGCGGACGGAGCCCGCGGCGCCCGGGCCGCTCTCCGCCGCCAACAGATCGAGTTGGAGGCCCAGGTTCCGGGCGAAGGTGGTCGTGGCCTCGATGATTCTGGCCTCGATCTCGACTTGACGCTCCGCAACGTCCAAGCGGTCGAGAAGGCGATTCATCTCCTCGACTCGAGGGGGGATGTCGGTCATCAGCAAGGTGTTGGTCCTGGTGTCCACGTCCAGCTGGCCCTTCTCTCCCAGTTGGTTCTTCAGGCTCTTGGCCGCCTCCTCGGCGGAGGCGTAGTTCAGGGACCGGGCCACGGTCGCCGGCGCCTGACTCTCGTGTTCCAGTTCCAGCATCTTCCGCTCCCGCTCCTTCTCCGCCTGGAGAGTCTCCTGCCGGGAAACACGGATCAGGTCGTCCTGTACCGTCCGGGTCAGGGAATGGCTCTTGAGGACCATTTCCACCACCCGGTCCAGGGCCAGCTGCTCCACCCGCAGTGTCACGTTTCCCGACACGTCGGAATCGATCACCATGTTGAGGTCGCTCAACTCCGCGACGGTGCGAAAGAAATCCACCAGGGAGGCGTCGACCAGACTCATGGAAACCGGCTGCCGCAACGGATCGGGAACCTCCGGGACTTCGCGCTCTGAACCGCTCGACGTGGCGGCGGCCAGGACCCAGAAGAAGAGTACCCACCTGCACCGGAGACGCGGATTGATCGGCATGGTCTCGGTTACTCCCCGGCGGACCGAATTCGCTTCGTGACCCAGGACCGGCCCGCGCCAATCGCATCGACCCGAAAAATCACCCAGTCTCCCGAAACCGTGACCAGGTGTCCATCGGCGAATCGAGCCTTCACGGGGGCCAGGTGGGTCAGTCGGTCGCCTCCTTGGACCAGTACGAAAACGCCGGATTTCCCCACGGCCGTCCCGACAATCACCAATTCGGAAATAGCGAGTTGCCGCAAGGGTGCCGTCAATGGAGTCTCCGCCATGTCGATTTGCTCCTGGTTTCGAGGCTCGAACGGGTCTTGCTTTCCTTGGGGCGAGTAGACGCCCGGACTCTCCGGGCCGACAACCGCCAGGCTGACGAGCACGCCGAGCCGGAGCAGCGGGGCCAGGGTCATGGCGCCTCCTCCTGCTCCTGCTCTTGGTTCGGGTCGAAATCCTGAAGGTTGATCCGGAAGAAGGTCAGGGTGATGGAAGCGTCCAGAGTCATCGCCGGACGGGAAGGGTTCCGGCGGCTGACGGACAGTCTTCGAACGTTGACGATCTCGTCCAGTTCCGCGAGATCCTGAAAGAACCGGCCCAGGCCGTGAAACCCTCCCGCCACGACCAGGTCCAATGGCCAATGGGTCAGGAATTCCTCCACGACCGGGGTCGAGGGGGAGACTCGCGTGGGACGCAGGTCACGCTGGAGAGCCAGCCGTACGATTCGACTGATGGCCTCGGAAGCGGAAGGCTCCTCCTCGATCAGTCCTCCCTCGTCCAGGAGAAGCGTGCGGTGTTCGCCGAATTCTGCCTTGAGCCTTGAGAGGCGAACCTGGGCCGAGTCGGTCTGTTTTTGATGGGCCTGTGCCCGCAGATACTCCTTCTCCAGCCCCTCGAGTTGGAATTGGAGTGGACGAATCGTCGAAGCATAGATGGAACCAGCCAGGAGAAGTCCCATGACGGCCAGGGAAAGGGCAGGTTTTTGGCGAACTCTTCGACGAAGCCTCTCCATGCTCGCGTATCCTGCGTCAATGCCCGGTACGGGCAGTGACGGCGAATCGGACTGTGTCTCCTGTTTGTTCCAGGGCTCGCAGTTCCAGATTGGAGAATCCGGCGTCCGGACCCAGACGGTCCAGCAGAGTCCCGGCGGCGGAAGGGGTAGCGGCGGTTCCCTCGAGAGTCAGGGTTTCGTCGTCCCATTCCAGACGGTGCAGGGAGACTTCCTCCCGGGACGGGAACCGGTCCAGGAGCCGGTTCCACAGTGAAAGAGGGGATGCCTGGAGGATCTTGAGTTCCCGGACCCGGTCGCGGCACCGGATCAGTTTTTCGACCGCCTCTTCCCAGAGCCGGACCCTCTTTAGAACCGCTTCCAGTCTCCCTCGACCGTCGCCGAACGCCGCCAGTCTGGTTTGACCCTCCTCTGTCCGGGAGTCCAGCGACTGGTGCCAGACGGCGGTTCCCACGAGGATGCAGCATGCGGCCGCCAGGATCAGGAGGTCGCGTCTCGGCGCCGCCAGAATTCCCGACCGTTTGTGGTTTTCGTTCATCTTCAATCTCCTGAACGTCCCAATTGCCTGGAACACGAACTCAAGGCAAGTCGACTGGGCGCAGCCTTGACAAGGAACCGGTCCGTTCGGTAAATTCCCAGACTCTTGAACTCGTGGGGCGTAGTGTAGCGAGATGAAGAATTCGAACAAGACGGTTCTTCCCGATCGTGCCGAAATCGACAGGAAGTGGTTCGTCGTGGACGCCAGCGATCAGATTCTGGGACGCTTGGCGACTCGTCTGGCTACCCTGCTCATGGGTAAGGACCGGCCGAACTACACCGATTTTCTCGATACCGGCGCATTCGTGATCGTCGTCAACGCCGACAAAGTGCGCCTGACCGGGAAGAAGTGGTCCCAGAAGGTCTACTATTCCCACAGCCGTTACCCGGGGGGGCTTAAGGAGATAACGGCCGAGAATCTGCTGCGCCGGTACCCGGATCGTCTCGTACGCCTGGCGGTTCGAGGTATGCTGCCGAAGAACAAGTTGGGCAAGAGGATGATCCGGAAGCTCAAGATCTATGCCGGCGCCGACCATCCGCATCAAGCTCAGAAGCCGGAGCCGCTGGCCCTTTAATTCGTCCCCGCCGACCACAGGAGATCATTCTTGAACGAGGTTCAATACTACGGAACGGGCAAGAGGAAGTCCGCCACCGCACGCGTGTTCCTGATGCCCGGGGAAGGGCAGATCGTCGTCAACCACCTCGATTTCCAGGAGTACTTCCGCAATCGGACACAACAGGTAGTGGTTCTGCAACCTCTGGCGCAGACGGAGAACAACGACAAGTTCGACGTTTACGTCAACGTCATGGGCGGGGGATATTCCGGACAGGCCGGCGCTGTCCGGCTGGGAATTGCCCGTGCGTTGCTCCAGTTCGACCCCGATCTCCGCGCCACGCTCAAGAAAGCCGGCCTTCTGAGGCGCGATCAGCGGGTCAAGGAACGGAAGAAATACGGACAGCCCGGAGCTCGTAAGCGGTTCCAGTTTTCCAAGCGGTAGACAGGGAGAAACAGGTGAGCTCCATTCCCATCAAGCAGCTGTTGGACGCCGGTGTCCATTTCGGGCATCAGACAAGGCGCTGGAATCCGAAGATGAAGCCGTTCATCTTCGGCCAGCGAAACGGCATCCACATCGTCGATCTTCGTACCACGCTCCGGTATTTCAAGCGGGCCATCGATTTCCTCGTCGAGCGCAGCATTCGGGGGAGTTCCGTGCTGTTCGTCGGCACCAAGAGACAGGCTCAGGACACCATCGAACGGGAAGCCCAGAGATGCGAGGCCCACTATGTCAACAATCGTTGGCTCGGTGGCCTCCTGACCAATTTCGCCACCGTCCGGAACAGCATCAAGCGATACAAGGACCTGGAAGAAAAACGGGTCAACGGCTTCTACGACAAGCTCTCCAAGAAGGAAGTGGCGCGGCTGGAGCGGGAACGCAAGAAGCTGGACAAGAATCTGCGCGGCATCAGGGACATGGAGCGGCTCCCCGACGTCCTGTTCGTGGTGGACACGAACCGGGAGGTCATCGCCGTCAAGGAAGCCGCCAAGCTGGGCATTCCGGTGATCGCCGTGGTGGACACCAACAGCGATCCTGACGATGTCGCATTCGTGATTCCGGGAAACGACGACGCGTTGCGCTCGGTGAGGCTGTTCACTTCCACCATCGCGGATGCGATCCTGGCCGGAAAGGCGATCCGGGAAGCTCGTTTGGCAGAAGCCCGTGAAAAGGCCGCCCGTGAAAAGGCCGCCCGCGAAAAAGCGGCCCGGGAAAAGGCCGCCCGGGAGAGGGCTCTACGGGAGAAGGCGCTCCAGGAGAAGGCCGAGCAAGAGCAGGCGGCGCAGGAGGCCTCGACACCGTCCGATGCCGCCGTGGCAGCCAGTACCGCTGCTGCCGTGCCGGCCGCGACTGCCCCCACCTCCGAATAACATCCAGGGCGTCCGGCAGGAAGCGGCGCGCCAGGCTTTTTCAGCGGGAAGGTCGATCGAAAATGAGTGTAACCGCAGCACAGGTCAAGGCGCTCCGGGACCGGACCGGCGCCGGTATGATGGAGTGCAAGAAGGCGCTGGTCGAGGCCGATGGAGACCTGGATCGAGGTGTGGTCATCCTGCGCGAACGGGGTCTGGCCGCAGCCGCCAAGAGGTCCGGCCGCGCCACCAGCGAGGGGACCGTGGGTCAGTACATCCATGCCGGCGGCAAGCTGGGCGTTCTCCTGGAAGTGAACTGCGAGACCGATTTCGTCGCCCGCACCGATGAATTCCAGGAACTCGTCCGGGACCTGGCCATGCAGGTGGCTGCATCCAACCCCCTTTACGTGCGGCGGGAAGAGGTGGGTTCCGTAGAAGTCGATCGGGAGAAGGAGATCTACCGGAACCAGGCGCTGGCAACGGGCAAACCTGAGTTTATCGTCGAGAGAATCGTCGAGGGCCGCCTGGAAAAGTACTACTCCGCCGTGTGCCTTTACGAGCAGCCCTTCGTCAAGGACCCTTCGATCACCGTCGAGCAGCTCATCAAGTCCAAGATCGCCACTTTGAAGGAAAACATCACGGCCCGTCGTTTTTGCCGGTTCAAGGTGGGAGAAGAGCTCTAACACCGACGCCGGGGAGATCCTCGCATTCGCAGGAGGCGGTTTTGCCCCAGGAGAGCCAGGCGCCGTTGGGAGACCCGGTCAAGCTGGAACGACCCGCCTACCGGCGGCTTCTCGTCAAGCTCAGCGGCGAGATGCTCATGGGCGAGAGCCACTTCGGCGTCGATCCCGCCATGATGGAGGGTGTCGCCCTCCAGGTCAAAGACGTTCACGCACTGGGTGTCGAGACTGCCGTCGTCGTCGGCGGCGGCAACATCATTCGCGGGGTGAATGTCAGCGAGGCCGGGTTCGACCGGGCCACGGGCGACTACATGGGCATGCTGGCCACCATCATCAACTCTCTGGCTCTGCAGAACGCACTCGAGAAAAACGACGTCGACACCCGGGTCCTGAGTGCCATCCATGTCTCGGAACTTGCCGAGCCCTTCATTCGGCGGCGAGCCATCCGGCACCTGGAGAAGAAACGCGTCGTCATCTTCGCGGCCGGCACCGGCAGTCCCTATTTCTCCACCGACACGGCGGCAGCCCTGCGGGCGATGGAAATCCGGGCCGACGCGATTTTGAAGGGGACCAAGGTCGACGGCGTTTACGATTCGGACCCGCAACTCAATCCGGATGCCGAGCGCTTCGACCGGCTGACCTATCTTCAGGTTCTGGAAAAAGGTCTCAAGGTCATGGACGCAACGGCCATATCCTTGTGCATGGATCACGATCTGCCCATCATCGTGTTCAGTCTCCGGCAGAGGGGGAACATCACGAACGCGGTCCTGGGCAAGAAGGTGGGTTCCATCATCAGCCACTGAAACGATCCGTGCCCGGTTTGCCGGGGCCGCCGAGCGGCTCAACAGCCCTCAAGGGGGAAACAGCATGAACGGGAACTCCATCGAGCAGGTGTTGACTGAAACCCGAACCCGAATGCGAAAATCCGTGGAGGATTTGAGCCGGGAATTGGCGACGGTCCGCACGGGACGCGCCTCTCTCCATCTCTTCGATCCCATCCGGGTGGATTACTACGGGACGTTGACCCCCATCAACCAGCTCGCCACCTTGCACGTGGCGGAAGCGACCATGGTGACCATCCAGCCGTGGGACCCGACCCAGATCGAGAACATCACCCGGGCGATTCTGGCCTCCAATCTGGGCCTCAATCCTTCCAGCGACGGACGGCTCATCCGGGTGCCCATCCCTCCGCTGACCGAGGAGCGGCGCAAGCAGTTGGCCAAGCATGTCCGCAAGGTGACCGAGCAGCACCGGACCGCGGTCAGGAACATCCGCCGCAGCTCCAATGACCGGTTGAAGAAACTCTCCAGAAGCAAAGCCATCTCGGAGGATGACGAGCACCGCGGGTACGACAAGGTCCAGAAGATCACCGACGACTTCATCGCCCAGGCGGACGATCTGGGCCGGCTGAAAGAGAGCGAGGTCCTGGAGGTCTGAGATCCGGGCCGCTATGCGTGTCCGTCCGCTCTGGGCAGCGCCGAAGCCTTTGCCGTTCTCACGGCAGAAGGACGGCGGCCGCCACGACGGTCGTCCAAAGGCCGTCGCCGCTGGCGACGGCGGTCTGGACAACACTCATGGATTCGGCGCATTGGTTGCATCCTTCCCCTCGTGTGCTCCGGTCATCTCCGATGGCATCCTCGGCTGAGGGCAGCCCCAGGCTGGCGGACAGCATTTGAACCGCCAGAGACTCGGCGTAGTTTCCCGCGAGATCAGCGGCTTCCCCGAAGCTGTGGTGCTCACTCAAGTAGCCATGCCGGTTCATGGCCCGGGGGGTGGCCAAACCGATGGATGAGGCAATCAAACGTCCGGGCTCGGAAGCCGCATTGGTGCTGATTACGGTAAAGACCACCTGGCCGGGGACCAGAGTCTTCAGTCCCTCCTCCCTGCTGACCAACTTGCAGTTGGGCGGAATTACGCTGGAGACTTGAACCAGATTGAAGGCGGAGATCCCGGCGTCACAAAGAGCAAACTCGAAGCTGATCAGTTTTTCCCGGTGACATCCAGTCCCGCGTGTCAAAAACAGTCTGCCGGGCACCAGCATCCGACCTCCCCCTTTCTCCGGTCCGCAACCGGCCGCCGTCGGGCAGCGTTCACCACGAAACGCACGCCCGGACAATGGGCTCATATACTCGATTTTTCGAATTCCGTCCATCAGAAAATCGCCGGGAGATCGCGGGATTTCCGCTCACCGGTCCGGTTGAGTTCGCTTTCGAAACTGTGGTATCAATGAGCCTCGTTGGAGGGAGCGGTCCAGGAGGAGATGCCTGAAGAGCAACCGCCGGAAACCGCGGTCCGACAGGAACGGACAGAGGCCCGGGACAGCGAGAGCCAGGGGTCTCTGGCCGGCATGTTCAATGAGTTGCGCGGTTGGGCTCGAGACATCCTCGTCGCCGCAGTCGCCGCCGTCCTCATCGTCGTATTCGTGGTCCAGCCGGTCAAGGTGGAGGGGACCAGCATGGCCCCCCGCCTGGCTGATCAGGAACGAATTTTTGTCAGCAAGCTTTCCTATCGTTTCTCGAATATCGAACGCGGCGATATCGTGGTCTTCTGGTACCCTAGGAATCCGGCCAAGTCTTTCATCAAGCGGGTCATTGGGGTTCCCGGTGAAACCGTGGAGATCAAAGCAGGCGTCGTTTTCGTCGACGGCCGGCGCCTGGAGGAACCTTATTTGCGGCCTGAGTACCTGGACCACGACTATCACACGACCAAGGTTCCGGAGGACCAGTTTTTTGTTCTGGGAGATCGTAGAAATTCCAGCAACGACAGTCGAAACTGGGGATGCGTGCCGCGCCGGAACATTTTCGGGAAGGCCGTGTTCCGATACTGGCCCGTCTCCAAGGCGGGCATGATCGAATAGCCGGGAGACGGACCCGGCTCAATCAGACCTCCCTGATTCGAGGATCCAAGAGACGTGGACAAGCGGGCGATTCTATATCTGGAAGATGGGACTGTGTACGAGGGCGTTGCCTTCGGTGCGGAAACGGAATCCTTGGGCGAGGTGGTCTTCAACACCTCCATGACGGGATACCAGGAAATCCTGACCGACCCCTCCTACGCCGGTCAGATCGTGGTCATGACCCAGCCCCAGATCGGAAACTACGGAACCAACTCTGAAGATGGAGAGTCCCTCAAGCCCCATGTGGAAGGCTTTGTCCTCCGTGAGTGCAGTCCCATCTTCAGCAACTGGCGCGGGGAGCAGACACTGGACGCCTATCTGAAGCAGCATGGCATCAGCGGCATCTCCGAGATCGACACCCGGGCCCTGGTTCGCCGCATCCGGGAGCGGGGGGCCATGCGGGGGGGAATCTCCACGTCGTCAGTCGATTCCATACGGCGGAAAGTCCTGGCCCATCCGGCCATGGCCGGACTGGACTGCGTGAAGTTCGTCACGACCTCAGAGTCCTATTCCTGGCCGGTGGAGGAGTCCGAATTCCGAGTGGTGGCCTACGACTTCGGAATCAAACACAATATCCTCCGCTGCCTCGCCGCGCGCGGGTGCAACGTCACCGTTGTCCCGGCGACCACGGCTGCCGAGGATGTTCTGGCCATGGACCCGGACGGGGTCTTTCTGTCCAATGGTCCCGGTGACCCGGAACCCCTCGACTACATTGTCGCCAACGTCAGGAAGCTGTTGGGGAAAAAACCGGTCTTCGGAATCTGTCTGGGGCACCAACTCTTGGGATTGGCCTTCGGCGGGCGGACCTACAAATTGAAATTCGGCCATCGGGGCGGCAACCAGCCGGTCCAGAATCTGCTGACCCGGAAAGTCGAGATCACGTCTCAAAACCATGGGTTCGCCGTAGACCCCGAGTCCTTGGACGAAGACAACGTCCAGTTGACCCATGTCAACCTCAACGACCAGACTCTGGAAGGCATGCGGCACCGGTCCCTGCCGGCGTTTTCCGTTCAGTATCATCCTGAGGCTTCTCCGGGACCCCACGATTCCAGGTACCTTTTCGACGATTTCCTCGACCTGATGCGAGCCCATCGGCCGGGTTGAGTTCCGCGCACCAATCCCTCGAGCACTGCACGCATGCCCAGGCGAGACGACATTGAGAAGATCCTGATCATCGGCTCGGGCCCCATTGTCATCGGCCAGGCCTGCGAGTTCGACTATTCCGGGACCCAGGCCTGCAAGGCCCTGATGCAGGACGGGTTCCAGGTCATCCTGGTCAATTCCAATCCCGCCACCATCATGACCGACCCGGAAGTCGCGGTCCGGACCTACGTGGAGCCGCTGACGGCGGAATATGTCGGCGAAATCATCCGGCGGGAACGCCCCGATGCCATATTGCCCACCGTGGGGGGGCAGACCGGTCTCAACGTCTCGGTCCAGCTCAGCGAGAGCGGCCTGCTCCGGGAAATGGGCGTCGACATGATCGGCGCCAATCTGGATGCGATTCAGATGGCGGAGGACCGGCGCCTCTTCCGCACGGCCATGGAGGAAATCGGGCTTCAGGTCCCCAGTTCCGGATTCGCCACCAGTCTGAAGGAAAGTGAGGAGATTCTGGAGAGGGTGGGCCTTCCCGCCGTGATCCGTCCATCCTTCACGCTGGGAGGCACCGGCGGCGGCATCGCCTTCAACACCGAGGAGTTTCAGGAGATCTCTGACCGGGGAATCCAGCTTTCGCCCATCGGCGAGATCCTGGTCGAGGAATCGGTTCTGGGGTGGAAAGAGTTCGAGCTGGAGGTAATGCGCGACCTCAACGACAACGTGGTCATCATCTGCTCCATCGAGAACTTCGATCCCATGGGCGTCCACACCGGGGATTCCATTACCGTGGCTCCCGCGCAGACCCTCACCGACCGGGAATACCAGACGATGCGGGATGCGGCCATCGACATCATCCGCAAGATCGGAGTGGAGACCGGCGGCTCGAACATCCAGTTCGCCGTCAACCCGGACGACGGGCGAATGGTGGTCATCGAGATGAATCCCCGGGTGAGCCGGAGTTCGGCCCTGGCATCCAAGGCCACCGGCTTTCCCATCGCCAAGGTCGCGGCGAAGCTGGCGGTAGGCTACACGCTGGATGAGATTCCCAACGACATCACCCTCAAGACGCCTGCTTCCTTCGAGCCCACCTTGGACTACGTGGTCGTGAAGATACCGCGGTGGAATTTCGAGAAGTTTCCCCAATCCGAACCGTTGCTGGGGACGCAGATGAAGTCGGTCGGGGAAGTGATGGCCATCGGCAGGACCTTCCGCGAAGCCCTTCTCAAGGGTGTCCGGTCCCTGGAGACCGACAAGACGCTGTTTGCCGAGCAGACCGATCCCACGCGCATCAACGAGCACTTGGTTCGTCCCAACCCGAGCCGTCTCGCTCACGTCTTTCTGGCCTTCGAGCATGGATACACCCGGGACCGGATCTTCGAGCTCACCGGCATCGATCACTGGTTTCTGCAGCAGATCGAGCGGTTGCTGGACGAGATCAAGGAACTGGAGGGGAACCGTCCGGAGACTCTCGGTCCCGCCAGGCTGGCGCGCGCCAAGAAGGACGGCTTCTCCGACCTTTGGCTTTCCCAGATCCTGAGCCGCAACCGGGAATCCGGGACCCGCGCCGTTACCGAACGGGATGTCTGGAATTTCAGGAGAGACCACGGAATCGGTCCTGTCTTCAAGCGTGTCGACACCTGCGCGGCCGAGTTCGAGTCCTACACGCCATACATGTATTCCAGTTACGAGTTCGAGGATGAAGCGGATCCGGGCGACGGCAAGAAGATCGTGATTCTGGGGAGTGGACCCAACCGGATCGGTCAGGGGATCGAGTTCGACTACTGCTGCTGCCACGCCTCCTTCGCTCTCAAGGAGGAGGGTTACGAAACCATCATGGTCAACTGCAACCCGGAGACGGTTTCCACCGACTACGACACCTCGGACCGTCTCTACTTCGAGCCCTTGACCTTCGAGGACGTGATGGCGGTGGTGCAGCGGGAGGAGCCGGACGGCGTCGTGGTTCAACTGGGCGGTCAGACCCCTCTGAAACTGGCGCTGCCCCTTTTCGACGCCGGGGTCCCCATCGTCGGAACCTCTCCCCAGTCCATCGACCTGGCCGAGGACCGGGAGCGTTTCGAGCGGCTCCTTCGGGAATTGAACATCACCCGGCCCGAGAACGGAACCGCCATGTCCATCGAGCAGGCGCGCAAGATCGGCCGGCGCATCGGTTACCCGCTCCTGGTTCGACCCTCCTACGTGTTGGGCGGGCGAGCCATGGCCATCGTCTATGACGAGGCCTCTCTGGACGGGTACGTCAGCTCGGCCGTGGATGTCTCGCCCCAACGACCCATCCTGATCGACAAGTTCCTGGAGGATGCCCGGGAATATGACGTGGACGCCCTGGCCGACGGCGAGAACGTGATCATCGCCGGGATCATGGAGCACATCGAGGAGGCGGGCATCCACTCGGGGGACAGCACCTCGGTCCTGCCGCCCATCATCATCGAGGAAGAGCACCTGGAGACCATGCGGGACTATACGCGGCGCTTGGGGGAAGCCCTCCAGGTCGTGGGCCTCATGAATATTCAGTTTGCGGTGGTGGAGGAACGCGTCTACGTCCTGGAGGTGAATCCCCGGGCCAGCCGCACCATCCCCTTCGTGAGCAAGGCCACCGGAATCCCGCTGGCCAAGGTGGGCGCCAGACTCATGATCGGAAGAAAGCTCTCGGAGCTGGGATTGACGCGGGATCTGGACGTCACCAGTTGCTTCGTGAAGACCCCGGTCTTTCCCTTTGCCAAGTTTCCCGGAGTCGACACGATCCTGGGACCGGAAATGCGGTCGACGGGGGAGGTCATGGGAGGAGACGAGTCCTTCGGCTACGCTTACGCCAAGGCTCAGACCAGCGCCGGCAACCACCTGCCGAAGTCCGGAGTCGTCTTCCTGAGCGTCAACGAGCGGGACAAGCGCTACGTCATCACCATTGCCCAGGACTTTCAGCGCCTGGGTTTCCAGGTGGTGGCCACCAGCGGCACCGCCAGGGTCCTGGCGCTGTCGGGAATGGAAGTGGAGACGGTCTACAAGGTGAACGAGGGGCGGCCCAACGTGGTGGATCTGATCAAGAGCAAGAAGATCCACCTGGTGGTGAACACCCCCTTGGGCCGGGAGTCCTTCTTCGACGAGAAGGCCATTCGGCGGGCCTGCATCCAATACGGCACCCCCTGCATCACCACGCTCTCCGCCGCGGCTGCGGCCGTCAGCGCCATCCGGGCACTGCAGCGGGAAGAGATCCGGATCAAGAGCCTTCAGGAGTATCACGAGATGCGCAACGATCCGGCGAAGTCCCTGTTCCAGCGCCGAACGCCCCTGGATCGGGAAGGGGCAGGGAGTCAAGGAGATCAAGCCGTTTAGGGAGCGCTCCTGCGCCGTTCTCCGCGTTTTCTGCTAAATTAACGCATTGTGAGCTCACGCCTGGATCTGGTCGAATCGCTGGCCGAGACCTATCGCGACCTGCCGCGCGAAGTCGTCATCAAGGAGGACCTGCTGCGCACGGGGATCGCTTTTTCCAGGGATGCCCTGGCCATCGCGTCTGGGTACAAACCCAAGGCCTATTTCATCTTCTCCTTCGATCTGGTGCCCATCACCGAGATGGAGCAGCAGGAGAACCTGCATGCGCCCGAGGAGATCTGCCTCACCGGCGGGCCGGGGAATTTCCGGCGAACCATCGTTTCGGTCCGGCTGAACCCGGGGTCTCCCTACCGCGTCGACTGCTCCGGGGACGGGAGGCTGGTCCTGATCCTGGATGGGGTGGAGATCTGCGGCGTGGAGTTTCCGGCGGTTCCCGATTACTACAAGTCCACCCTTGCCAGCGGCAAGCCCATAACCGACATCGCGCCCAGCATCGAATGGGGGTATCTCCTCTATCTCACCGTCTTCCGGATCTGCCAGTACTTCGGACGCAAGGTGGAGTGCCAGTTCTGCGACATCAACGAGAACTATCGGCAGCAGCGAAAATCGGGCCGTTCCTATACCGGCGTGAAGACGGTCGAGGAGATTCTGGAGGCACTCGAGATCATTCAGGACACCGATTCGATCAGCAAGGCCTACACGGTGACCGGTGGCAGCATTACCTCACAGTTGGATGGCCAGGAGGAGATCGACTTTTACCTCCGGTACCCGAAGGCCATCGAAGAGCGGTTTCCGGGCCGCTGGCTGGGCAAGGTGGTGGTCCAGGCGCTGCCCAAGGAGTCGGTCCGGCGCTTCAAGGATGCCGGCGTCCGAATCTACCATCCCAACTACGAGGTGTGGGACGCCAGGCTCTTCGAGATCATCTGTCCGGGAAAGGCCCGGTACATTGGACGGGACGAGTGGATTCAGCGGATCCTGGATGCGGCCGAGGTGTTCGGCCCATCCCACGTGATCCCCAACTTCGTCGCCGGAATCGAAATGGCCCAGCCGGCCGGATTCACCAGCGTCGAGGAGGCGCTGGCCTCCACCGGTGAGGGTCTCGATTTCTTCATGAGCCGAGGCGTGGCTCCCCGCTTCACCACCTGGTGCCCGGAGCCGCTGAGCGTCCTGGGGAAGTCCAATCCCGGAGGGGCGCCGCTCGAGTATCACCTGGGGCTGCTGAGAGTCTGGCGGGATACCCATGAACGTTACCGGCTCCCGGTCCCGCCGGGTTACGGGAAACCGGGCATCGGCAACGCCGTTTTTTCCGTCTCTTCCTTCATGGACGTCATTCGAGCAGCCCCTGCGGCCCGGCCCGCCGATTCCGCGAACGGGAACGGGAAACCAGGGTCAGCAAACTACTCAACAGCTTGACGTCCTCCTTTTCCAACTGCGCGCGTCCCAGGATTCTGTTCAAGCGGGCCAGGATCCGCTGCCGGGACAAGTGCGGTGGGAGGCCGGCCGATTCGAGGACAACCTCCAGGCGAGCGATCAGAGACCGGAATTCCGCCGGGTCCGCGAGGTTCAGAAACGGAGATACATCCGGCGCAAGAGCTGCCGAGTGAAGGTCGTAGGCCACGATGCCCACCGCCTGCGCCAGGTTCAGGACCGGATAGTCCCCGTCCGTGGGGATTTCCACCAGCCATTCACAGAGCCGGAGCTCGTCCCTCGACAGACCATTGTCTTCGGGTCCGAAAACGACGCCCAGCGGTGCGGACCCGTATCGGGGGGCCAGTTCGCCGGCCAGGGTCCGGCTGCTGACGCGGCGGGTTCCTGATTTCGGCGACCTCGCCGTGGTCCCTGCCAGAATCCGGATCTCCCGCTTCGCCTCGCGGAGGGAAGGATAGTAGACGGCGTCGTCCAACAGACCGGCTCCCTTCATGGCCATCATTCGGGCCTCGGCCCCGACCTCGCAACGGGGCCGTATCAGGACCAGGCGGCTGAAGCCCATGTTCTTCAGTACGCGGGTGGCCGCGCCCAGATTGGAAGCGAACTGCGTCCGGACCAGAATGAAGTGGAGATGGTCCCTGGACATCCTGGCCTGAGAGTCTACAACAAAAAAGAATGCGCATTCCGAGTGTCGGAACGCATTGACAAGGGTGCGGTATTGGACGATGATATGCGCCCTGAAACTGTCGAGCGGACCTTGGCAACAGACAGGAAGCCGCTCGAACTGAGTGTTGGAAGCGAGGCTGAACCGGTCGAGAAATCAGATTCGGGTCGATAATCGCATCGACGCGGGTCCGCCGTTCAAAGGGCACCCATCGTCCATGATTCTCCGTATTCCCAATCTGCGGTCCGGTCCCGGTCACGATGGGATTCGGATGCGGAATTTCCGGTTCGCGCGCCGATGTGCAGGACGATCCATAGCCGGGCGATGTCTTGGTAGTTTGCTAAAATGATTGGGCGTTTGGCGGGGAGAGGCTACCCCCGATTACGGTGGAGTTAAATTTGGCCGTCGCACAGACCCGAACCTTCGTCCCCCAGCGGGACGGTGTCCAGGCCAGCGTGGTGAATGACCTCAGTATTCAGGTCGCCACGGTCAACGGATCCGGAAGCCAGAGTTCCAACAACGTGCTGATGCGGTCCATCTTCCAGATGGGCATTCCCACCAGCGGCAAGAACCTTTTCCCCTCCAATATCGCCGGACTGCCCACCTGGTTCACCATTCGCGCGTCCAAACGAGGCTACGTCGGCTGCAAGCGGGAAGTGGACATCCTGATTGCCATGAACCCGCAGACGGCCCGTGAGGACGTGGAAACCCTGGAGCCGGGCCGGGTCGTGCTCTACGAAGAGCGGCTCAAGCTCTCCGGGCTCCGGGATGACTTGACCTACTATCCCGTTCCGTTCAGCAAGTTGGCGGCGGAGGTGGTCCGGATTCCCAGGCTGCGCAAGTTGGTGGCCAACATGGCCTACGTGGGTTCCGTGGCCGAGTTCCTGGGCATCGAGATGGAACAGGTGGAGGTGGCGATCGCCAAGTGGTTCAAGAAGAAGCAGAAGGCCATCGACCTGAACATCCGGATTGCCCACATGGGGGCTCAGTATGTGAGGGATCACCTTCCCAAGCGCGATCCGTACCGGCTGGAAAGGATGGACAAGACCGGCGGCAAGATCATCATCGACGGAAATTCCGCCTGCGCCCTCGGCGCCATGTTCGGTGGAGTGACGGTCGTGACCTGGTATCCCATCACGCCGGCCAGCAGTCTGGGAGAGGCGCTCACCGACTACCTGCAGCAGTATCGAATCGACCCCGAGACGGGGAAAGCCACATTTGCAGTCGTCCAGGCCGAGGATGAGTTGGCGGCCCTCGGTATGGCCATCGGAGCCGGATGGTCGGGCGCCAGGGCCATGACCTCGACCTCGGGTCCCGGCATCTCGTTGATGAGCGAATTCACGGGACTGGCCTATTTTGCCGAGATCCCGTGCGTCATTTTCGACGTTCAGCGGGTCGGTCCCAGCACGGGCCTGCCGACACGCACCGCCCAGGGGGACATCCTGGCGTTGCACAGTCTCTCCCACGGAGACACGGCTCATCCTGTCCTGCTGCCCGGGGACATGGAGGAGTGTTTCGAAATGGGCCGTCAGGCTTTCGACTTGGCGGAGCGGCTGCAGC
Organism: Acidobacteriota bacterium; assembly: GCA_965116695.1. Lineage (GTDB taxonomy): Bacteria > Acidobacteriota > UBA6911 > RPQK01 > JAJDTT01 > JAJDTT01. The sequence goes on along the minus strand of OZ220706.1, from coordinate 1,592,975 downwards.
AGCCGGTCTTCGTCGGCTCGGATCTGGACCTGGGCATGAACAACTGGATGTGCGATCCCTTCAAATATCCCACCGAGCCACCGGACAGGGGCAAGGTCCTGACGGCAGCCGACCTGGAGCGCATCGGGGAGTTTGCCCGCTACCGCGACCTGGACGGGGACGGGATTCCCTATCGCACGCTGCCGGGCACGGAACATCCCCTGGCCTCGTATTTCACGCGCGGGAGCGGCCACAACGACAGCGCAGGCTACAGTGAGCGGCCCGAGGACTACGTCCAGCTCATGGACCGTCTGAAGCGAAAGTACGATACGGCGAGGGAACTGGTGCCGCAGCCCGTAGTCGAGTTGCGAGAAGAGGCTGTGATCGGCATCATCGCCTACGGATCGTCGGACTCGGCCATGGGGGAGTGCCGGGACCAGCTTCGGGAGGAGTACGGGATCGAGATCAACTACCTCCGGCTTCGAGCCCTGCCCTTGAGTTCCGCGCTGAAGGACTTCGTCGCCGTCTGCCGGCGGGTATACGTCGTCGAGCAGAATCGGGACGGCCAGATGGCCGATCTGATCCAACTGGAATTGGGAGCGGCGGGCACCAAGATACGAAAAATCTGTCACTACACCGGACTTCCGCTGGATGCCCGCTTCGTCACCGACCAGGTGATCGCTGCGGAGCGTCCATCCTGAATTCACACCATGGCTTTACGTACAAGGGCGCCAAGGAAGCCAAAGAAAACAAACCGGATCGGGTTGTCCCGTTCCGCCTACCGGGGTCACCCGTCGACGCTGTGCTCGGGGTGTGGCCACGACGCCATCACCAACCAGATCATCCGGGCCTTCTACGAGATCGGCGTCAGCCCGTACTCCGTGGCCAAGATGAGCGGCATCGGCTGTTCCAGCAAGACGCCGGCCTATTTCATGAACGCGTCGCATGGCTTCAACAGCGTCCACGGACGCATGCCTTCAGTCGCCACGGGAACCATGTTGGCGAATCGCGGTCTGGTCTGCATCGGCGTGAGCGGAGACGGGGACACGGCCTCCATCGGTCTGGGCCAGTTCTGCCACCTGCTGCGCCGCAACGTGCCCATGATCTACGTCATTGAGAACAATGGCGTCTACGGCCTCACCAAGGGCCAGTTCTCGGCGACCGCCGACGACGGCTCCACGCTCAAGTCCGGTGTGGTCAACGAGTTGCCGGCCATGGACTGTTGTTCGCTGGCGATCGAGATGGGGTGCTCCTACGTGGCTCGTTCCTTTGCCGGAGATCCCAAGCAACTGGTGGCGCTCTTGAAGGGGGCGCTCAGCCACAGTGGAACCGCCATGCTCGACGTGATCAGCCCCTGTGTGACCTTCAACAACCATCCCGGATCGACCAAGAGTTACTCCTGGGCCAAGGAACATGAGGAGTTGCTGCACCAGATCGATTTCATCCCCGGCTTCGAGCCCATTGCCGCGGTGGATTATCCGGAAGGCGAAGCGAAGGACGTGGAGATGCACGACGGGTCCGTCATCCGGCTGCGCAAGGTGGGCATGGACTACGACCCCATGAATCGCCGGGAGGCCGTGCGCATGCTCCACAGTTCCGCCGCTGATTCGGAGCTGCTGACCGGTCTCATCTACGTCAATCCGGTGGCCAAGTCGTTCCTGGACACGCTGAACCTGTGTGACGAACCTCTGGTGTCGCTGCCCCATGAGAAGGTCAAGCCTGGTCCGGAGGTCCTGAAACAGGTCATGCAGGACCTGATGTAGGTCTTCGCTCTCAAATCTCCCCTGAATTGGCCACATCGGGGCGACCCTTGTGGTCGCCCTCTTCCTGGCAATGTGGCAAGGGCGACCCTTGTGATCGCCTTCCCCGGGCCGGCAACCGATGCGGCGACGAAAGAGGGCACCCACAAGGGGTGCCCCTGCGTCGGATTGTCTGGAGCACCCACAAGGGGTGCCCCTATGTCGGGTTGTCTGGAGTACCGGCAAGGGATGCCCCTGCATTCCCGGTTCTTCCGAACCGCCGGAAAGTCGGGGAGTCTTGGCAGCCCGAATTGGACGTCGATGTTATGTTGTGTTAACATGTTATCACATGGAAACCATTTTGGAGGAGAACGAAGCTCTCTGGGAGCTCTTCGACGCCATGTCCCGTCTCCGGGGCAGAGAGGAGCACGCCCTCTTCTTTCGGGATCTCTGTACCATGGGGGAGCTCACGGCCATGGCCGAACGTTGGCAGGTCGCCCGGTTGGTGGCGCGGGAGATCCCCTACCGGGAGATCCACCGGCTCACGGGGGTCAGCACGGCGACCATCACCCGGATCGCCCATTGGCTTCGATACGGCGAAGGCGGCTACCGGCTGATGATCCGGCGGCTGGGTGGAATCGAGCCGCCGCAAGCGGGGTCCTGATACTGCGGAGTCCTGGAGGGAAGCCGAAACGACGGCTGAACCCAGGTGTGTTGAGATGAAGGTTTACGAATATTCGCGGCTTTCCGAGACGCAGCTTTCTGACCTCTGCCGCCGCAACCCGGTGGGAGACCCGGACCTTCTCAAGGTCTGCGGCCGGATATTCTCGGCCGTCCAGGAGAAGGGCGACGCCGCCGTCCGGGAGTACACCCTTCGATTCGACCGGGCGGAGATCGGGGAGCCCCGCGTCTCCCGGACGGAGTTCGAATCGGCCCTCGGACAGGTGCCGCCCGTCCGGCTGGAGGCCCTGCAACGGGCGGCGTCCAACATTCGGGCCTTTCACGCCGCTCAGGGTCTGCGGGAAGGCATTCTGGAGGTGGAGCCGGGAATCGCCTGCTGGCGGGAACCGCGGCCCATCGAAAGGGTCGGCCTCTACGTGCCGGGTGGAACGGCCGTCCTCCCTTCCACCGTCCTGATGCTGGGAGTCCCCGCGGTGTTGGCCGGTTGTCCGCGAGTGGCCCTCTGCACGCCTCCGCGCCGCGACGGCTCGGTGACTCCCGAGGTTCTGGCGGCCGCGTCCATCGCCGGGATCGGCGAGGTGTTCCGGATTGGCGGCGCCCAGGCCATCGCGGCCCTCTGTTTCGGCACCTCTTCGGTGTCCCGGGTGGACAAGATCCTGGGACCCGGCAGCCCCGTCGTTCAAACGGCCAAGCTGTTGGCCCAACAGCGGGGAGTCGCCATCGACATGGTGGCCGGTCCCAGCGAGGTCCTGGTGGTGGCGGACGACACGGCGCGGCCCGGTTTCGTGGCCGCGGACCTCATCTCCCAGGCCGAGCACGGAGCGGACAGCCTGGCCATTCTGGTCTCACCTTCGATTGAGCTCATCAATCGGGTCCAACGGGAATTGGATCGCCGCCTCGGGGACCTCCCGCGACGGGACTTGGCGGCGGCGGCTCTGGGATCGAGTTTCGCAGTCCGGACCACGTCCCTGGAGGAGTCCATGGAGTTCGCCAATCGATATGCGCCGGAGCACCTGATCCTTCAGGTGCTCGATCCGAAGCGATGGGTTGCCCGGGTGCAAGCCGCCGGATCGGTCTTCCTGGGGCCCTGGTCTCCCGAGGTCGCGGGAGATTACGCCTCGGGGACCAACCACACGCTGCCCACCTCGGGTCTGGCCCGGAGTTTTTCGGGAGTCTCCCTGGACAGTTTCGTCAAGAAGATCACGTTCCAGGAACTGAGCCGGGACGGGCTCCGGTCGCTGGCCCCCACGTTGGAGGTGATGGCCGAGCTGGAACAGTTGGAGGGACATCGGCGGGCGGTCGAGGTGCGGATCGGAAGCGGGGAAGCCGGGCCGGCGCCGGCGGGAGACTGAGATGCAGGTACGCGAACTGGTGAGACCAAACATCCTGGAACTCAAGGCCTACCGGTCGGCCCGCGACGAAGTGCAGGAGGGTGTTCTGCTGGACGCCAACGAGAGTCCTTTCGCGGTGGACTGGCGAGGGATCCAACTGAACCGCTATCCGGATCCCAACCAGACCCGGCTGAGGGAAGCGCTGGCGGCCTACACCGGCACCCGTCCCGAGCAGGTGGTGGCGGGCTGCGGATCGGACGAGGTGTTGGACTGGATCTTCAAGATCTTCTGCCAGCCCGGTGAAGACCAGGTTGCCGTCGTGGAGCCCACCTATGGGATGTACCGGGTCATGGCGCAGACCTTCGGAGTCTCACTCGTCGAGTCACGGCTGGACCGGGACCAACGTCTCGATGCCGACGCCTTCCTGGAGGAGGTGCCGGCTGCGGTGAAGGTGGTGTTTCTCTGTTCCCCCAACAATCCCACAGGGGATCTTCTGGGAACCGGGCAGATTCTGAAGCTGTGCCGGGAATGGAAGGGAATCGTCGTGCTGGACGAGGCCTACGTGGAGTTCTCCGAAACCCCGTCTCTGGTCGAGCAGGTGGAGGTCTTCCCGAACCTGGTGGTGATGAGGACGCTGTCGAAGGCGTTCGGCAGGGCGGCCCTGAGACTGGGATACGCGGTGGCGAGTCCCCTGGTGACCTCGTTCTTCCTGAAAGTCAAGGCGCCCTACAATCTCAGCTCGCTGGTGATGCGAAAAGGGCTGGAAGCCCTGGAGGGTTGGGAGCGGCACAGGGGCGCGTGGCGGCGGATCCGCCGGGAGCGGGACCGGTTGGCTGGTGAGCTGGCCGCGCTGCCGGGCCTGGGGCGGGTCTTTCCGTCTCAAAGCAATTTTGTCCTGTTCGACTGCCCCGGAGCCGGCCCCATCTGCAGGAAGCTGCGGGAGAGGGGTATCGTGGTCCGGGACCGCAGCGACCTGCCCGGGTTGTCCGAATGCATCCGCGTCAGCGTCGGCACTCCGGAGGAGAACGATCTGTTTCTGAGAGAGTTGCGTCGAATTCTGCCCTGAGTCTCCAGTCGTTCTCAGGGAACAACCGCGGAGAAAAGACGGTGAAGAGAACAGCATCGGTCGATCGAAAAACCAGAGAAACCCAGGTTCGGATCGAACTGAATCTGGACGGCCAGGGCCGCTTCTCGGCCCGGTTGCAGACCGGATTCCTGAGCCACATGCTGGAACTGTTGGCCTTGCACTCTTCCATTGACCTCCGGGTCCAGGGTGACGGGGACCTGCAGGTCGACGACCATCACCTGATCGAGGACGTGGGGATCGTGCTGGGGCAGGCGTTGAAACAGGCCTTGGGAGAGAAGCGGGGGATCCGCCGCTACGGGTGGACGCTGCTGCCCATGGACGAGGTCCTGGTGGCGGTGGCCCTGGATCTGGGAGGGCGCTTCGCGTTCCATACCGACTACCGCCCCGCGAGAGAGAAGGTGGGAGACCTGGCCACCGAAATGGCGCCGCATTTCTTCCGGTCACTCGCCGTCGAGGTGGGCGCCAACCTCCACATCCAGTTCCTCAATGCGGGAGAGAACGAACACCACCGGATCGAGGCCATGTTCAAGGGATTCGGCCGGGCTCTGCGCACCGCCGTCAGTCTCGATCCCGCCGCCGGAGGGAAGATTCCCTCCACCAAGGGAAGCCTATGATCGTCGTCGTGGATTACGAGGCTGGAAATCTCTACAACGTGGGCAACGCCCTGGCCTATCTGGGCGTGGACTTTGTCTTTTCCGGGGATCCCGAGCGGGTCGCAAGGGCTTCCAGGGTGATCCTTCCCGGCGTGGGCTCGGCGCGGGCCGCCATGGATTCCTTGCGGGAGCAGGGACTGGTCCCGGTCATTCAACGGCTCCAGGTTCCGTTCCTGGGGATCTGCCTGGGTCTGCAGATCCTGTTCGACGTTTCCGACGAGGAGGACACCCCCTGCCTGGGTGTCATGGGCGGCCGGGTGCGGAGCTTCGACGATTCCAGGGTCAAGGTGCCTCATATTGGGTGGAACCAGATCCGGCGTAGCGGTTCGTTGCCGGCCGAGGCGGGAGCCGGCAGGTTGCTCGACGGCATCCCTGACGGTTCCTACTTCTATTTCGTGCACAGTTACTACGCTCCCTCCGGTTCGGCCGAGACGGTGGCGGTCACCGACTATTCCGGTTCCTTCGCCTCCATGGTGTCCCGGAAGAATTTCTGGGGCGTCCAGTTTCATCCGGAGCGATCCGGCGAGCCGGGGCTCCGGGTGCTCAAGAACTTCGTCACGGCGGATCAGCCATGCTCGTGATCCCGGCCATCGATCTCGTGGATGGAAAATGCGTGCGCCTGGTTCGAGGCGAATTCCACCGCCAGAAGGTCTACTCGGGTGACCCGGTGGAGCAGGCCCTGGAGTTCCAGGAGGCGGGTCTGACGCGGATTCACGTGGTGGACCTGGAAGGCGCCCGCTTTGGGGAAGGCCGCAACCGGGATTCGATCCGCAGGATTCTCTCCCGAGTGCGGGCCACCGTCCAGATCGGCGGCGGCATTCGTGGGGAAGCGGATGTCTCCCAGCTCCTGGACTGGGGCGCCGGCCACCTGATCCTCGGCACGTCGGTCCTGGAGACCCCGGAAAGGGTGGACGGGTGGATCTCCAAGTGGGGACCCTCTCCCTTCATCGTGAGTGTCGACCTGCGCCGCGGCCGCCTCCAGGCGCAGGGTTGGGAGCGAGAGAGCGGCCAGCCGTTGGAGGCCGTGCTCCGGAGAGTCCTGGACTGGGGCATCGGACAGATCATCTGCACCGACGTGGAACAGGACGGGATGCTCAAACGCCCCGGGTACGCGGCGTGCAGGACAATCTTGAGACTGCTGCCGGGTCATGTACTGCTGGTGGCGGCCGGCGGCGTCACGACACCCGGGCACCTGTCCAGGCTTGACGAAATGGGTGTGGGCGGAGCCATCATCGGCCGGGCGTTCTACGAGGGGAAGATCTCATTGGAGGAGATGGCTCGTGTTGGCTAAGCGCATCATTCCCTGTCTCGACGTCGCCGGCGGGCGCGTGGTCAAGGGCATCCATTTCGTGGACCTGCGGGACGCCGGGGATCCGGTGGAGCTGGGCCGGCGGTATTACCGCGAGGGGGCGGACGAGTTGGTGTTCCTGGACATCACCGCTACCGTCGAGGAGCGGAAGACGACCCTGCGCTGGGTCCGGCGAGTCGCCGACTCCATCTTCATTCCCTTTACCGTCGGAGGAGGAATCACCTCGCTGGCGAGAATCCGGGAACTGCTCCGGGCGGGGGCCGACAAGGTGTCCATGAACAGCGCGGCGGTCAAGCGGCCGGAGCTGATCCGGGAGTCCTCCCGGGCCTTCGGCGCCCAATGCATCGTGCTGGCGGTGGACGTGAAACGGCACGGCAAGTCGTGGAAGGTCTACATCGGGGGCGGACGCTACGAGACCGATTGGGACGGCCTGGAGTGGATCCGGCGGGGCGCCGAGCTGGGAGCCGGCGAGATTCTCCTCACCTCCATGGATCGTGACGGGACCCAGTCCGGCTACGACCTGGAGTTGTTGCAGAAGGTCGATTCACTGGTCCGGATACCGGTCATTGCCTCGGGCGGAGCCGGTTCTCCGCAACATCTCCTGGAGGGGGTCCGGATCGGCCGGGCCGACGCCATCCTTGCGGCCAGCATTTTCCACTACGATCAGTATTCCATCGCCGCCGTAAAGGAGTTCCTGGCGGAACGCGGAATTCCGGTTCGTCCGGTTCCGCGGGCCGCCGGCAATCGACTCAGGTCGCAATCCTCCCGTCCGGATGCCGGCCCGTGATGAACGCCTGGACGAAGGGGTCGGGAGAGGAGTAAAGCGCCTCCAGATCTCCTTCGAAATGAATTCGCCCGTCCTTGAGCAGGATGATCCGGTCGGACACCGTGGCCAGGCACTTCAGGTCGTGGGTGACCACCACCGAGGTGAGGTTGTTCTGGCGGTTCAGCTTGCGGATCAGGCGGGACAGCGTCTTGCCGATCATGGGGTCCACCCCGGTGGTGGGCTCATCGTAGAGGATCGCCTCCGGATTGGTGGCGATGGCGCGAGCGATCGCCACCTGCTTCTTGGAGCCCAAGCTCAACTCGTCGTATTCCTGGTCTCCCATCCCTTCCAGCTCCACGGCGTCCAACAACTCTTCGACCCGCCTGTCGATCTGCTCCTCGTCGGCCACGCCCCGTTCCCGCAAGGGATAGGCGATGTTCTCGCCCACGCTGAGAAAATCGAAGACGGCGCCGCTCTGGAAGACGTAGGAGACGCGTCTGCGAACGTCCAGCAGGTCACTCTCACTCATCTCCTCCAGGCTCCGGCCCTCGAAACGAATCTCGCCCTGGTCCGGCCAGAGCAGTCCGACGATGAGCTGGAGCAGGACACTCTTGCCGCCCCCGCTCATCCCCAGGATCCCCAGGGTTTCGGCGCGTTGGATCTTCAAGCTCACCCGGTTCAGGACTTTCTGGGAGCCAAAGGATTTGTGGACGTCGTTCAGCTCGATGAGGGGGAGGGAGGACTCCTGCCGCGCCGGCAAGGACGGATTCGAGACGGCGCCGGCGGAAGCGGTCCGTGCCCACCGGCGCCGTCTGACCGCCAGTATCAGCAAAGCCAGAGGCAGAGCAAGAAGGATGCAGAGAAGTACAAGTAGGGGGCTGTTGAACATGTCAGCCCCGGGCCAAGACGGTCACGGTGTTCGACGGGATCCGCACAGGAGCGAACGGCGCCGCTTCGCGGTCACATGCGTCCGGCAGGCTCCGGTCCGGTGCTCGGCGCAAATTAGTGGCGGATCTGAAAGCGGGTCAACTTTCGCGCCATTTCCCGCTGCTGCTCCAGGTCGCAACTGTTGTACAGGTCGAGCCACTCCCGCAGTTCCTTGGGGTTCAAGGTCAGCACGTCGCAGACCCAGCAGAAGCTTCCCGGATCTTTCTCTTCCGACGAGAACCAATCCAGGGCATCCTGGCGCCAGAGCTCCCATTCTTTGCTGGCAGACTTCTTGGGCGCTACGATATCTCGAAACGCCTGCAGCAGAATTCCCAGAGCGAGATTCCTGAGGGAGGCATCCGGCTTTCTGGTCTTGGGGTACAGACCCTCGCTTTCGATTACCGAAGTCTTCATTGCTAACGCCACTTCCTATCCAAGCCGCCCGTGGGCGAAACCTATTCTGATATCTTATTTGATGCAATTTCGAGCTAAAAAGTTTCGTTATTTCAAAAACTCGATCCGGACCGGAGCAATGGTCCCGGCGGTTTCCCCTCAATCCCTTAAGACGGTCAGACCTTGATTCCGGTCAGGCGACCACCGCTTGCGACCGGATTCTACCGACCGGGGGTGACGAGGCGGGCGGGGACCCAAGAAATGAAAGCGCGGGGGCGAGAAGGGCGCGTTCTCCAGGTGGCTTCCTCCCTTGCTCCCACTTCTCGGCTTGGTTCTCACCGGCGTGTTAGAATGCCCCTCCACCAAGGAGGCGAATATGACGGTTGAAAGATCCAATGCAGTGACGCTCAAAGGCAATCCCTTCACCCTGGTGGGTCCTGAACTTGAAGCGGGAAGCCCAGCTCCCGATTTCCAGGCCCTCTCTACCGACCTGACCCCGGTCACGCTGGCCGACACCGGGGATTCCGTGCGCGTATTCAGCGTGGTCCCCTCGCTGGATACTCCCGTCTGTGACATGCAAACCAGGCGCTTCAACGAGGAAGCCGCGAAACTGCCGGGCGTGAAGATCTACACGATCAGCATGGATCTTCCCTTTGCCCAGAGCCGCTGGTGTGCCGCCGCCGGCGTCAAGAACCTTTCCATGCTTTCCGATCATCGCGAGGCGTCGTTCACGCAGAACTACGGGACCTTGATCAAGGAGTTGCGCTTGGCCAGCCGCGCCCTGTTCGTGGTTGACGCCGGCGGCGTGCTCCGCCACGTCGAATATGTGGGAGAGGTGACCGAGCAGCCGGACTACGACGCGGCACTGGAAGCCATCGCCGGCGCCGGCTAAGCGGACCGAACTGCGAGCGGGTTTCCGGAACTCCGCAGCGGCGCCGTCCGAGGCGCCCCCTACGGGATCAATCGAGGTTTCGAGATTTCGACGGCCGTGCTCCGGGCCGTGAGGTACACGAGTCGCGTCACCTTCTCCATCTTGGCGAAATTGAGTTTGTCGACTGTGTCCGAAGTCCGGTGGTAGTCCGGGTGGAGCCCGGTGTGGAACAAGGCCACCGGCACCCCGTGAGCCAGGAAGGGCCAGTGATCGCTGCGCCGAATCAGGTTCATGGGGTGGTCGTCGTAGCGGAATCGCAGCTCCAGCCCGACCCGGTGGTTGGCTTGCCGGACCCGGTCCTGCAGATCGCTGCTTCGGCTGTAGCCCAGGACGTTCACGGAGTTCCGGTTCTGTTCCGCGCTTTGCTGCTCCAGGCCCAGAAATCGGCGGTCCTGGGAGTCGGGGACCTCCTGGTCACGGCCGATCATGTCCATTTGGAACATGGCAACGGTCCGTTCCAGGGGATAGGTGGGCCGCGCCACATAGTAGTAGGAGCCCAGCAAGCCTGATTCTTCCGCGTCCCAACCGGCGAAGAGTACGGAGCGCCGGGGCCATTGCGGGTTCCGGGCGAAGGCTTCCGCCACTTCCAGAAGACCCGCCGTGCCGCTGGCATTGTCGTCGGCGCCGTAATAGACCTCACCCTCGTCGGCGCCAATATGGTCAAAATGCGCGCCCACCACCACCACCTCCCGGTTGAGCTGGGGATCGACTCCAGGAAGAGTGGCCAGGACGTTGCGAACCTCCGTCGTATGAAGGACCGTTTCCGATTCCAGGCGCGCTTCCACGCCCTCCAGGATCAGGCTCCGAGGCCGATAGTCCTGATCGATCCTCTGCTGGATTTCCTTCAGGGTCGTTCCCTGCATTTCCAGCATGGAATCCGCCAACTCGGCGGAGACGTAATGCACGGGGATGGTGACGGCTTCGGCCCAGATCTCCAGGTAACGCCGGCGGGTGAGACCCTTCTCGGGCCAGAAAAACCGGGCCAATCGCTGGAGCCCTCTCCGCTGGGTGTGTCGGAGCACGTGCGGCGCCACGAGAACGCCGGCAGCCCCCCGTTCCTGAGCCCTGAGAATCTTTTCGCGCGTCAAGCTGTGCTCGGTGGCGACGACTCCTCGGAAGGGACTGTCCGGATCCTTCTCACCGGGCTCGTGACGCACCACCATGACGACCTTGTCCCTGACGTCGAGACCGTCAAAGTCGTCATATCCCAACTCGGGCGCCACGATGCCGTAGCCGGCGAAGACCACCGGGCCGCGGGACGGACCCTGGGCCGACAGGGGGGCCGGGCAGAACTCGGAAAACAACTCGGGCTTTCTGGGGGACGCTCCGTCCGGCAACCGGATCTCCAGGGAGTTGCGCTCGCCCAACTCCATCCGGACCAGCCTGAAGTGCTGGAAGTATGAATCCCCGTCTCCGGCCGGTTCCAGACCCAACAGTTGGAAACGGTGGGCGAGGTACCGCGACGTGATCCGGCCGAACGGAGTTCCGGGGCGGCGCCCCTGGAGTTCCTCCGAGGCCAGAAACGCGACCGTCGATCTCAGATCGGATTCGCTGATGCTGGAAACGCCCCCCTCGCCGAGATCGTCGGTGAGGCCGGCGATGCAAAGGGAAATGGCCAGGAGGGACCCGGTTGCCAGAAGCACCAGATTCAACGCCCGGACTCGGGTCACGTTCGAACCAGCCTGGAGAGGGAGCCGTTCTGCCGGAAGCGGCCGGCCCGATGCCCTCGAGTGGCCACTCCTTCCCGTAGCGCGGCGGTCACGGGTAGATTCCTTCCGAAGCCTTCCGGAACTGTTGAGACTTGTCTTGGAGTCCCGCCTCCAGCGCGGCCTGGTGGTCCAGGCCCCGCTCCCGGGCATATTCGCGAAGTTCCTGGGTGATCTGCATGGAGCAGAATCGAGGCCCGCACATGGAACAGAAGTGGGCGACCTTGGCTCCCTGCGCCGGCAGGGTCTCGTCGTGGTATTCGCGGGCTCGCTCGGGATCGAGGGAAAGGTTGAACTGGTCCTCCCAGTGAAATTCGAAGCGGGCCCGGGACAGGACATTGTCACGGGCCTGGGCCCCGGGATGCCCCTTGGCCAGATCGGCGGCGTGAGCCGCGATCTTGTACGCCAGCACCCCCTCCTTCACGTCGTTCCTGTCGGGCAGTCCCAGATGCTCCTTGGGGGTGACGTAGCAGAGCATGGCGCAACCGTACCAGCCGATCATGGCGGCGCCGATGGCCGAGGTCAGGTGGTCATATCCAGGGGCGATGTCGGTGGTCAGGGGCCCCAGTGTGTAGAAGGGCGCCTCGCTGCACTCCTCCAGTTCCTTCTCCATGTTGATCCGGATCAGGTGCATGGGGACGTGTCCGGGGCCTTCGATCATGACCTGCACGTCGTGCTCCCAGGCGATCCGGGTCAGCTCTCCCAGGGTCCTGAGCTCGGCGAACTGGGCCTCGTCGTTGGCGTCGGCGATGGAGCCGGGCCGCAGCCCGTCCCCCAGGCTGAAGCAGACGTCGTACGCCTTCATGATCTGGCAGATCTCTTCAAAGTGGGTGTAGAGGAAGTTCTCGGCATGATGGGTCAGGCACCACTTGGCCAATATGGAGCCTCCGCGGGAGACGATGCCGGTCATCCGGTTCGCCGTCAGCGGCACGTAGCGCAACCGCACTCCGGCGTGGATCGTGAAGTAGTCCACCCCCTGCTCGGCCTGCTCCACCAGAGTGTCGCGAAACAGTTCCCAGGTCAGTTCCTCGGGCCGACCGCCCACCTTCTCCAAGGCCTGGTAGATGGGCACGGTGCCGATGGGGACCGGAGAGTTTCGGATGATCCACTCCCGCGTCTCGTGGATGTTGGCTCCGGTGGAAAGGTCCATCACCGTGTCGGCGCCCCAGTGGGTGGCCCAGACCATCTTTTCGACTTCTTCCTGGACCGACGATCCCACCGCCGAATTGCCGATGTTGGCGTTGATCTTCACCAGGAAGTTCCGCCCGATGATCATGGGCTCCAACTCCGGATGGTTGATGTTGGACGGAATGATGGCCCGCCCCCGGGCCACTTCGTCCCGCACGAATTCCGGAGTGATCTCCTGCGGGATCGAAATTCCGAAGGAATTCCCCGGATGTTGGGACCGAAGCCGGTCGTCCACCGGTTCGGATCCGAACTGGGATCGGCGGGCGTTTTCCCGGATGGCGATGAACTCCATCTCAGGTGTGACGATCCCTTTGCGGGCGTAGTGCATCTGCGTCACGTTGCCGCCCGGCCTGGCCCGCAACGGGTTCCTGCGCGGGGGGAAGGAGACCTCCTTCAGCCGGGGGTCTCGGGCGCGCTCCCGGACGTATCCGGAGCTGGGCCGGGGAAGTTCCACCGTGTCCTGCCGTTCCCGAATCCAGGGAAGACGGATGGGGAAAAGGCCGTGGCTGATCTGAGGAGCCGCGTTCAGGTCGGTGTAGGGTCCCGAGGTGTCGTAGACGGTGAATTGGGAGGCCCCGGACGCGGCGTGGCCGTTGCTCCGGCCTCCCTGCAGTTGAATCTCCCGCATGGGCACTCGCAGGTCGCTCCGGCTCCCCTGCAGATACACCTTTCGGGAGGCCGGGAACGGCCGAATGGGATTGGGAAGATTGACGGATCCGTTGCCGTTCTTGGATCTTCTCTTGCTCATGAAAGAATCCTCGTTCCAACGCCGTCGGCGGGAAGGTCCCGGGGAGAATGGATTGGGAGGAAAGACATTCCCTACGCCGGCATTATCCGAACAGGTTCATGGGGTCGATGGATCTCCTCCATCCTCTCAGCCGGGCTTCAGCTCCCCCAAAGTTGGTTTCGGGCCCGCAAGCCGGGACTCGACCGTCATGTTATCGGAGCGCCGGTATGCTTTCAAGAGACCGCCGAGGGCGTCAACGGCATAACCCCCGATATATCAGGCCTCTGCATGAGGATGAAGTCCGCTGCACGGATCTGGAGAGACCTGTCGTTCAGATTCGTTTCGTCTTCTCCGCTCATTTGTGACCGCCCCATAAATTGTGAATATTTTCGTGACCAGGGGCTTGAGGCCCCCGGACAATGGCGTTCGATTTCGGTATATTTGAAGCCGACGATGACGCAGCGTAGTCACCGCCCGCGCCAAGTTGCACTCCGGTTCGTCACCCTCGCCGTTCTGACCCTATTTCAACTGGGACCCGCCGGCGCTCAGGACCTGGAGGAGCTGCGCCAGGCCGCCGAAGAGGGAGACGTCGGCGCTCAGTTCAACCTGGGCTTCAGATACGCCACGGGCCGAGGCGTGCCGAGGGACCCGGAGGAGGCCGCGAAATGGTATCGGAGAGCGGCCGAACAAGGAGACGCTCTGGCCCAATACAATCTCGGCGTCATGTACGTCGCGGGCCGGGGCGTGCCGAGGGATGCGGCCGAGGCCGCGAAATGGTACCTGAAGGCGGCGGAGCAGGGAGACGCCCGAGCCCAGTACAACATCGGAGTCAGGTATGCCAACGGCCGGGGTGTGGTGAAGGACGCCGGTGAGGCCGCGAAGTGGTATCGGAGAGCGGCCGAGCAGGGCCATGGCCGGGCGCAATACAACCTGGGCGTCATGTACGTCATCGGCCGGGGCGTGGCGAAGGACCCGGGCGAGGCGGTGAAGTGGTATCTGAAGGCGGCGGAGCAGGGAGACGCCCGGGCCCAATACAACCTGGGGTTCCGGTACGCCAACGGTTGGGACGTGCCGGAGGATGCCGGGGAAGCCGCGAAGTGGTACCAGATGGCCGCCGAGCAGGGACACGCCCGCGCGCAATTGTTCCTGGGCGACATGTACTCGGAAGGCCGGGGCGTGCCGGAGGATGTCGCGGAGGCGGTCAAGTGGTATCGGAGTTCCGCCGAGAAGGGCCAGGCTCGCGCTCAGAACAACCTCGGCGTCCTGTACGCCAGCGGCCGCGGCGTATCGAAGGACGACCAGGAAGCCGTGAAGTGGTATCGGAAGGCCGCCGAGCAGGGAGATGCCGGCGCCCAGTACAACTTGGGTGACATGTACGCCTCGGGCCGGGGAGTGCCCCAGGATGTGGGCGAAGCCGCGAGGTGGTATCGGAAGGCCGCCGAGCAGGGAGAAGCCGGCGCTCAATTCAGTCTGGGCGACATGTACGCCGATGGCCGGGGTGTGCAGGCGGACGCCGGCGAGGCCCTCAAGTGGTTTCGGCGGGCCGCCGAGCGGGGAGACGCCAGTGCTCAATACAACCTTGGTTTCAGGTACGCCAATGGCTGGGGCGTGCCGGAGGATGACCGCGAAGCCGTGACCTGGTACCGGAAAGCCGCACGGCAGGGGGAGGCCCGGGCCCAGAACAACCTGGGTGTCATGTACGCCAACGGTTGGGGGGTGCCGAAGGACGAGGTTCAGGCCTACGCCTGGATTATCCTGGCCTCGCAGAACGGCAACGAGAACGCGGTCCGGACCAAGAACTGGCTCAGCCCCAAAATGTCCGACGATCAGGTGTCGGAAGCGCAGAAGGTCGCCTCCGGCCTGTCCAAGCAGATCCGGCCCGCGGAGCCGGAGTAGGACAGGCGGCCTCCGGACCACCCCGCACCCATCCGGGTGAAGAACTCCCGTAGATTCGTCGAGGCCGGTCCCGCCTGATTCCTCTATTCGGCCGTCTCGTTGGCGGGATAGCCGGGGTTGGGAGGATCGAAATAGCCGTTCCCGTCGAAATCCACCCAGATGGGATTGGTGAAGGCGAACGAGCTGAAGTGGGAGAAGGGCTTCTCCCAGGGCCGGTCGGAGGTGGCCAGCACCAGTATCCACGTGTCCTGGTCGGCCTTGACCTCGATGTCCCAATGGTGCCGGGTGGACTCTGCCGTCTCGAGGGTCGACAGGGTCTTGAGCACCTTGCCGTTGGCCACGATCTCCACCCGGTCCAGCGGAATCCAGGGGGCCCTCTGGACGTTGACGTGCAGCATCACCGAGCCGTCCCGGGCGGTGTGGGTGGAGCCCATCTGGACGCCGTCGTCGACGGTGAAGCGGATGAAGGGGCCCAGCGAAGCGGATGACGCGCCCCGCCTCAACGCATCGACCACCTTGTAGGGATCGATCTCCCAGGGATTGTCCGTGTCCGAGAGGACGTAGTTTCGAGGATATCCGGGCAACTCGCTGGGATAGCGGTGGGCGTCGGTGTTGCCCACGCCGGTGATGGTGATCCCCCGGTTGAGCAGGCTGTACCAGTCCTTCAGATTCTGGTCCAGCCTGTGGTTCCGGCCGAATCGGGGATTGTCACGGTCCTCCAGCACGGTGAGGGCGTTGTAGACCTCCAGTTGATCGAAGCTGGTTTCGAAGTACGGGTATTCGATCTCCCCCGTCTCCCGGTTGAGCCGGGTGTTGAAGTAGCCTCCCTTGGAATTGCTGTAGCGGGGATGATTGATCTGGACGATCTCGTCGCCCGGGTTCTGCCGCATCAGGCGGAGGAATTCTCCCGGAGTCAGGATGGAGTGGCGGTACGATCGTTCCTGCCACCGGTTCAGCGACATGGGAAAGCTGTTGAAGTGGCCGAATGCCGTGTCGATCTCCGACCCCACCACCGAGGACATGAACCGGCCCAGGTTCAGCTCCTCGATGTAGGGAGCATAATCCTTGAGGATGTTGTGATCGGTGGCGGTGAGCAGATCCAGTCCGGCCGCGGCCGATACGATGGCGCCGTCCCGCATGGCGAATTGGAGGTGCAGGTGGAAATCGGACGAGATGTAGCCGCTGGTGTCGATGGCCCGGGAGAGGGTGGAGGTGAGGTGGCTCCGTTTCCCTTCCTGGATCTCCACCTGTTGATGGTCCAGCGTGTATTCGATTCCACGGCTGATGTAGACGTCGTACCGGCCCACCGGAATGGTCTTCAACTCCCGGCCGGAAGCCGTCACCAGGAAGTTCTCGAAGCGCCCGACCACGGGCGTTTCCGGCCGCCCGTCGGCATGGGCGAAGTAGAGCCGTGAGGGCAGATGAACTCCGGTCAGGTCCTCAAGAACCTCGAACGAAAGTTCACCCACCGGCTGACCCGTCTCCAGGACGAAGCGCTCGTCCGGGTCGGGCCCCTGATCGTGGGAGGAGAAGGTGCTCCCCGGATCCTGCAGGAAAAACCAGCAGGCGACGCCCGCCAGCAGGAAAGAGACTCGAAGCAAGAACTTGGTTGAGAGCTTATTCAAGGTTATCCTCCACCCCGAGGTTAGGGTTTGGATGACAGGACTGCAAGAAGAAACCGTGAGAAAAATGGTTTTTGCCGCGATGCCGTAATGGTGTTGGCACCGGCGGAGGGAGACGACCCATGGGTGTACTGGAGAATCAGGTGGCGGTGGTCACCGGGGCGGGTACCGGCATCGGCCGGGCCGTGGCCGAGACGTTTGCTCGCGAGGGTGCCTTGGTGGCGCTGCTCGGGCGCCGGCGAGAACCACTCCGGGAAGTGGCGGCGCCGTTTCCCCGGGACCGGGTTCTGACCTGTGCTTGCGACGTCTCGTCCCGGGTGCAGGTCGCCGAGGTCTTCGCGCGGGTCCGGGAGCGATTGGGAGTCGTGAACCTGCTGGTGAACAACGCCGGTATCAACACGGTGGTGAGGGATCTGGCCCGGATCGCCCCTTCGGATTGGGACCATGTCGTGGCGGTGAACCTGACCGGCGCCTTCAACTGCATCCGCGCCGTCCTGCCGGGCATGCGGGAGCTGGGAGGAGGCGTCATCATCAACGTCTCCTCCATCGCCGGAAAACGGGCCAGCAAGGTGGCCGGAGTGGCCTACGTGGCCTCCAAGCACGGGATGGTGGGGCTGACCCACGCCACCAACGTGGAGGAGGGCGTCCATGGAATCCGCTCGACCGTGATCAGTCCCGGCGAGGTGGACACTCCCATCCTGGACGTCCGGCCGGAACCGGTGCCCCGCGAGAAGCGGAACCGGATCCTCCGTTCCGAGGACGTGGCGGCGTGCGCCCTGCTGGCAGCCGGACTTCCGCCCCGGGCCTGCGTTCCGGAAATCGTCATCGCGCCCACGATCAAGAGCTATGCTTGACGGCTCTGCCCGCCTCCCCGCCGTAGTAGACTGGGCGGGCGGCGAGGTGGCCGCCGGTTTAACCGTTCACAAGGACAGCACGGGGGAGGATCCATGAAGAAGCATTCGGTTGGCGAGGTTCAGGGAAACGACAGCATTCAAGGGATTCTGCGCAAGACGCTCGCCTACAACGAGGAAGTCATGCTCTGCCACTTTTCCATGTCCAAAGGGGCCACGATTCCGCTGCACAATCACCGGGCCAGCCAGGTGGGATACGTGGTCAGCGGATCTCTCAAGTTCGTGGGCAAGGAAGAGTCGGATACCTTCATGGCCGAAGGGGGCGATTCCTACGTCTTCGATCCCTACAAGTTTCATGGCTGCCAGGTCCAGGAGGATTCGGAGGTCGTGGAGGTCTTCTATCCGGTGCGGGAAGAGTACAAGGACTCCTGACATGGTCAATGCTTCTCTGAAACAGAAGCTGGCCCGGGGCGAGTTGGTGGTGGGGACCCTCATGACCTTCGATTTCTGGGCCGGATACCTGGAAATCTACAAGCAGGTGGGCATGGACTTCGTGTTCCTGGACATGGAGCATGGCGCCGCCGACCTGGCCAAGGCCGAGGAGTTGTGCCGCACCGCCCGCCTGCTGGACCTGCCCCTGATCCTGCGTCCCGAGGACAGCGTTTATCACCTGCTTCGCCGCTATGCGGACATGGGCCCTTCCGGATTCATGATTCCCTGGACCGAAAGGGAGGAGCAACTGGAGACGGTCAAGAGCGCCATCTACGTGCCGCCCCGCGGACGCCGCGGGCCGGGCGGGCCGTCGGTCATGCGCACGCGCAGCCTGGACCTGCAGGGGTGGCAGGAAGTGGAGGACGACTTCTTCGTCTGTTTCCAGGTGGAGACTCCCCGCGGCATCGAGGAACTCCCCAGCTTGGCCTCCCGCGACTGGGTCGATGCGGTCATGCTCGGTCCCTATGATCTCTCACTCAATCTGGGGCACTGCGGCGAGTGGAATCATCCGACCGTGGTCGACGCCATTCTGAAAGTCCTGGAAGGGGCCCGGGCGGCAGGGAAACCTTGCGGCATGGTGGTGGGCACGTTGGAGCAGGGCCGCTTCTGGATCGACCGGGGATTTCACTTCCTGTCGTTCGGAGAAGCCACGGGCATGGTTCGCGCCCAGGCCTCGGCCTTTCTTTCGGCCGTGCGAGGATGAACTTCCATGGCGTGCCGAGCGTCAACCTGCACCTGCTTGGGACCGAAGAGGGCGCCCACAAGGGGCGCCCACAAGGGGCGCCCCTACTGGAGAAGGTCCAGGCTCCGCAACACATTCTCAACCTGCTCGCGGCCCTGCCGTGTCGGCTGAGCGAAGGGCAGGGGAGTGAAGTTCCCGGGGACGCCCCTCAGGTTCATGGCGGAGGTGAAACCGGCGAATACCGAGTCGTAGGCCACGACCTGTCTCAGCCGCAGCAGCTTCCTCTGAGCTGCGGCGCACCCCTCCGGGTCTCCCTCCCGGAAGCTTCGGTAGATCTCGACGCCATACTCGGGCGCCAGGGCGAAGAGCCCTTCGATGATTCCCACGGCGCCCAACTGTAAAGCCAAGTCGAAAAAAGTGGTGTGTCCCGAGAGGACCGCGAACTCCGATGCCCGGAAATGCTCCGCCGATTGGCGAAACGTCAGGAAATCTCCAGACGCCTTCAACCCGACGATATTGGGGTGCTTGGACAGCTCCCTGACCAGTTCGAATTCCAGCGAATGGCCGGTGAGAGCCGGATTGTCGTACGGGTAGACCGGAAGGCTGGTCCGGGAGGCCACGCCGGTGAAGTATTCGTGGAGCTCGGCCTGGCTGAAGCGGAAGATGAAAGGGGGGATCAGGGCCACCCCGGTCAGAGGGTAGTTCTCGGCAAGCCGGATTCGCGCCAGAGTCCGCTCTGTGCTGGTGTCGCCGCAGCCCACGATGACGGGGACGGCGCCACTCACCTCGTCGACGGTCACCTCCACGGCTTCCGTGAAGACCTCGTCCTTGAGCATCTGCATGCAGCCCATGGAGCCGAGCACCAGGAGGCCGTCCACGCCGGCGGCCAACTGCATCCGGATCTGCTGTCTCATGCCCTCCTCGTGGAGGTCCTCGTCCCGGTCCAGCGGTGTCCCCAGCGCGGTCACCACGCCTTTGAGCGTTCCTCGAAGCTGATTCATGGTCTCCTCGATCTTTCCGGCCGGCTCTCGGCGGTCGTGGTCAGCGGATCTCGTCCTCCAGAAAGTGAGAGAACTTTTCCTCCAGCGTGGCCCGGAGCCGCTCGATCCTCTCGGCCGGCGCCGCTTCCGTTGGCGGACGGGGCGGTCCCGCTTTGAAGTAGCCGGCGGCGTTCACCGTCGCCTTGGTGAGGGAAGTGTCGTTGTACCCCTCCGCGGCCAGCGGAATGATGGCCTCCTGCAGGATCTCGTTGCACTGGTGCTGGCAGGCCATGGCCCGGGCCACGTCCCCGCCTCGGATCGCCTTCCACCACCGCTGCATGAAGGCGGGGAAGGCGTAGACGAAGCTGGCCATGACGCCGTTGCCGCCCACCACGTGGCTCACGCTCCAGAGTTGCTCCAGGGGGAAGTGGGGGATTTCGGTTCGCCGCAGGCAATTGAAGTAGAGGTTCATGTCGGCGCCGATCATCTTCACGCCGGCCACGGTGGGGATCTTCTGGAGTTCCACGAAGTCCGAGTCGTTGAGCAGCAGCTTGGTGGTGCCGGGGTTGTTGTAGATGATGATGCCCAGCCCGGGACAAGCTTCCGCGAGATCCCGGAAGTACTGGTAGGCTTCCGCCTTGGTCAGTGTCTGGTAGAAGGGAACCACGTTCATGACCCCCTCCGCCCCCTCCTCCATGGCGATGCGGGAGCGGCGAATCGACTCCTCGGTATTGACGGCGCTGGCTCCCACGACGACCTTGGTCCCGCTTCCCCGGCATTCCTCCACCGTGATCCGGCTGATGGTGCGCAGTTCCTCGTCGTTGACCACGAAGAACTCGCCGTTGGTCCCGGTGGTGATGATGCCGTCCACTCCCATCCGGACCAGTTTCCGGATGTTGTAACGGTATCCTTCCGTGTCGAGATGGAACCGGTCGTCGAAGGGAGTGACCACGAGGATGTAGAGGCCGTCCATGTTCTCTCTTGTCAGCATTCCTGTTCTCCTGAGTAATAAGGAGGTGCGATTTCCAATCGCCCATTCCTCCATGTACTACGGGAATTCAGCGGTTGGGAAACCGCCGCTCCCACCTGGCGCCGGGCCAGTCTACTACGGCGAAGATCCCTGCGTAGGGGCAACCTTGTGGTTGCCCTCCGGCGAAGATTCCTGCGTAGGGGCAACCCTTGTGGTTGCCCTCCCCGGGCCGATCATTGAGAAGCATCCCAGACCGTCTCCGGCTCGAACGGGTACAGGGGCCGTGGACGATGCCGGTATTCGAAATGAGCGGGATTGGCCGAGGTGATTCCCGGCGTGTCCGCGTAGATCATCCGGCTGGAGACCGGCTCGTAGGCCGCCACCGGAGCAATGGCCCCCTTGGCCACCAGGATCCGGTACGACTTCGGCTTGATGCCCAGGCTCAAGACCTGTTCCAGGCTCATGGGAGCCATCCTGAGGGACGTCAGAACGACGGCATGGCCTTCGTCCGTTTCCACCAGTGCGGTGAGTCCCTGGTTATTGAATCGGGCGCCGCCATGCCGGGGCTCATCCTCCACGAAGGAGCCGTCGTGCAGGCAACGGACCCGGCCCCGGATGGGGATGGGTGGGCCGTGCAGCCCGTCGCTCTTCCCGCCCACACGCAGCGAGACTTCCGTTCCGACTCCGGAGGAGACGCAGGCCTGGACGGCGGCCGGGTCGAACAGGACCACCAGGGCGGGCCCGGACCCGGTCCGGATCACTTCCTGCAGGATGAGGGTGCCGTCGGCGGGGCTGCCGCCACCCACGTTGTCGCCAACGTCCAGCAGTGTCACGGGGCCCGCTTCGGCGCCCATGGCTTCTTCGACCGCCCGGCTGACGGGAGTCCCCAGCAGGGTCAGATCCTCCCTCAATTCCCAGGCCCGCTGCGCCAGTCCCAGCGCCGCTTTACGGGCCAGCGGCCGGTCGCCGTCGGTCACCACCAGAAACGCCGGGCCCATCTCCTCCACGTCGGCGTAGGCGAAGCCGGGTGCGATGCTGGCCGAGACGACGCCGTCCTGCTCAATCAGTTCCTCCATGCGCCGGTAGAGGCCGGCCATGGGTTCCCGCCCCGTCGCCTGGGCCAGAATGCTGATGCAGAGGGGAGGTTTGACCAAAGACTGCACCGGCCGGATCGCGCCCTCCATGGTCCGGGCCAGGATCCGGGCCGCTTCCCGTCCCCGTTCCCGCTGATCCAGGTGGGGGTAGGTCCGATAGATGGTGGCGGCGGTGACGCTCTCGATCATGAGCGGCGAGACGTTGGCGTGAAGGTCCAGCGTCATGACGATGGGCAGGTCCGGCCCCACCAGCCGGCGGATCGTGGAGGCGGTCCGGCCGTCGGCGTCCCGGACGTGCTCCGCCACCATGGCCCCGTGCAGCGCCAGCAACAGTCCGTCCAGGGACTGGCCCGAGATCCGGTCCAGGATCTCCCCCAGGATCCCCTCGTAGGCTTGCTCCTCGACCGGCCCCGAGGGCATGGCTGTGGCGGTGAGGAGGGGGACCGTCTCAAGTCCCTGGGACGGCAGCACCTCCAGCATGCCTCCGATCTCGTGATGGGCCTCGCCCCAGTGGGAGATGACCTCCCGGCCCGACACCAGGCAGGTGTCCCGGAACATCTCCCGGGTGGTGGAAATGGGATAGAAGGTGTTGGACTCGTGCATCAGGGAGGCGATTCCAACTCTCTTCAACAGCGAGCCTCCGTGAAATGCGTTGGAATGCGGGTGATTCGAAGCCCGGTCAACCGGTCACCCACAGCTTGACCGCGAAGACGATGATCGTCGCCGTCACTACGCGCTTGACCCAGGCGTGGCCCTTCAGCACGGTGAACCGGACTCCCAATTGCCCTCCCAGGAAGGTCCCCACGGCCAGCACCAGACCGGGAAGCCACAAGACCTTGCCCTGAGAGACGAAAATGGCGAGAGAGACGATGGTGAAAGCCAGGATGCTCAACACCTTGACGGCGTTCCCCCGGACCAGGTCCAGTCCGGCCATGGTCGTGGCGGCCAGGACCAGGAACCCGACGCCGGCCTGGACGAATCCGCCATAGATGCCGGTCAGGAAAAAGCCGAATGCCAGCAGCGGAAGGCTCACGCCTCGCTCCCGCCTCTCTCCGCCCTTTTTCCCCAGGGGGTCCCAGAGTGTCCACAGCGTCACGGCGATCATGAGGAAGGCCAGGACCTTCCGAAAGGCGTCGTCGCCGATGGAGAGGGCGAGGACAGTGCCCGCAACGGCTCCCAGACTGGCCGGAAGAGCCGCCCAGAGGATGGACTTCCAGTCCATCAGCCGGTTGCGGTGGAATCCCCAGACGGCGCCCACGTTCTGGAAGAAGATGCCCACCCGGTTGGTGCCGTTGGCGACGCCGGCCGGAAGGCCCATGAAGATGAGAATGGGCAGCGTCAGGAAGGAGCCCCCTCCGGCGATGACGTTCAGGGCGCCGGCGACGATACCAGCCAGGACCAGCAAGGGATACAGCCACGGATCGGTCACGACGCACCATCATAGGGGGAAAATCCCAAATCTCAAATTCCGGATCCCAGGTCGAAAACCGCGAGCGGGGAGCGGCGGTTTCCAACCGCCGACTTTGGGTCGCGTTCGGCGCGACGGATCTTCGACGGGACCTCGACGGCGGAGCCGGATTTGTCAGTGGGTGACATTCCCCAAATCGGCCAGCCGCCGCCTCAGGATCCGGATTCCCTCCCGGTAGACGCGAAGCACCGATTCCCGGTCCCGGGCACTGGAGAATGACGCCCGGGAACGAATCTTCGCCACGCTCGCCTCCATCTCCGCCAACACCTCTCGAGCAACCTCGGGCCGAAAGATGGACCGGCCTTCCAGTTGGAGATAGATGGGGCTGGTGTGGGCGAACAGGGAACGGGCCAGCTCGTTTTCGGGCAGGTTCGGAGGAATGCGCAGAGCCACCCATCCCGGATCGGAAACCTGGAGAGGGAAGTCCAGGTCAGCCACGAAATGGCCTTCCGAAGGGCGGCTCGAAACCGATTGGACGACACGTCCGTTGACGATCAGTTCCAGGGCCTTGAAGTTCAAGCGGCCCACACCCCGGCCCCGGACCCGCACCGTCTCTTTTCCCGCTAGGGAGACGGTGCCGCCGGGCCGGCGTCCCCCCACGTCCAGTTCCAGGAAGGGGCCGTTGGTGATGTAGGAGCGACCCTGGGTGAGGGCCTCCAGCCATTCCCGTTCCGTGACCGGTCCCTCCAGCGGGACGTAGACTCGGGAGAAGTCGTAGATAAACCAGTCGGTTCCGGTCGAAAAGGGCGCCTTCAATCCCAGGTTCAGGTAGCGGTAGAAGGTCTCGGAGTAGTCCGCCTGGGAGCCGCCGTCGAAGATGTTCTGGGCGTCCACCAGGCCCGCCATCCAGTTGGGGAGGTCCTCGTGACCGAAGGCGTTGTGACACCAGATGACGGTGCCGCCGTCCGTCCGGGCCTCCCGAATCCCCGTCTGCAGGGGACGTCCGTCATTGCCCGCACCCATGATGCCGGGCCCGATGCTCACCGGCCGGATCAGCTTGAACAGGTTCAGGAGCATCACGTGGCCGTAGCCCTGCTCCCCCGGACCGAAATTGTGCCGGTGCTCCTGGCCCCAGCCGAAGTCGATTCCGCCTCCCGAGAGCCTTTCGAGATCCGCCCGGGTGAAACCGTTGGTCGTGTAGCGGGCCTCGTCGGGCATTCTCCGCAGGTAGGAAACGAACAGAAGATCCAGTCCGTCTCCCAAGGGGACCTCGCGCAGGTAACGCTCGGCGTCGCGGTACGTGATGTTCATGAGGTGGAGATGGGTATTGCCGGACTTCAGCCCTCTGGCCCGCGGGTCATAGATCCGGCGCAAGGGCACCCGGATCTCCGCCCGGTCCTTTCCCGACAAGTCCAGGGACCGCTCCGCCTTCTCCGTCTCCAGTCCATGGAGCGCCTCGATCCGTAGTTTCGTGCGGGGAACCTCAAGTTCGGCGGATGGAGGCACAGTGTGCCAGCCTCGAGCGCGGTGAAAGAGCCCCGGGAGTTCCAGCGCCTCCTCCTGGCCTTCGGCGGTGACCCGAATCAGCCCGGGGAGTTCGACCCCGGATCCCTCCTCCGTCAGCGTCACCTTCAGTTCGCATATCTCGTGGACGGCCAGGGCCCCGGCTCCCACCGGACGGGCCAGGACAGCGACGTTGTGCCGCTTGAGAAAGGCGGCGCGGGTGCTCTCGTGAGCCCGGACCGGGACCGACTGCAGCAGGACCGCGGCCAAAAGGAAGCTGATCGCCGTGGCGGGTCGGGGGAACGGATCCTTCATGGAAGCCTCCTTATCGGGAAATATGGGCGAGATCGTAACATCTACCGGCGGAACGAACAGACCCGGGGCGTCGTATAGTATTCTGAATCCCGAAGCGCCGCCCCAGTTTGGAATACACCGGATTTCGGCGGCTCCTCGCAGGATCCGCAATGAAAATCCGGGTCAAAGTCTACGGTTTTCTGGCTATTGTCGCGGTTCTGGCCGCGGCGTGGCACTTCGGGTCTCCATACCTTGACAAGGCTTCCAAGGATCCGTCCGCCGATGCCTCCCAAGAGGAAGAATCGGACGAAGGGGCGATTCCGGTCCAAGTGGAAACGGCCCGTCAGGGCGCCATCTCCTCGTTCCTGACCTCGACGTCCAACTTGAGGGCCCTGCGTGAAGTGGAGCTCATGGCCCAGGCGGAAGGGACCGTTCGCAACGTCCTGGCCGAAGAGGGGGACTATGTCCGCGAAGGACAGCTCCTTTGCGTCCTGGACGACCGGGAGCTGGTGATCCGCCTCCGGCTCACCGAGGAGAAGCTGGCCCAGACCCGAATCCAGTTGGAAAAGGCCCGGATCCGGGGCCAGAAGGCCCAGGTCCAGATCAAGAACACCGCCCTGGAGTTGGACCGGAAGGAGCGGGCCTACGCCGATGACCTGGTCAGCGAGGAGGAGGTGGCCACGCTTCGCTACCAGATCGCCGAGTTGGAGCATGACGAGCGCGCCGCCGCTTCCGAAGTCCGGGAATTCACTCACCGGGTCAGCGAGTTGGAGGCCGAAATCGAGCAGGTCAAGCTGGAGATCACCCGCAGCGAGATTCGCGCCCCCTTCTCCGGCCGCATCACCCGGCGGACCGTCGAACTGGGCCAGACGATCCGCGGGTCGGACTCGCTGTTCCGTCTGGGCGCCTTCTCTCCGCTCTTCGCGGACGTGCACGTCGCCGAGCGGGACGTCCGCCTGGTCCGTCCCGGACAGGCGGCCTCCATCGGGTTCGATGCCGGAGGCGCGGAGGCCATCGAGGGACGGGTGATCCGAATCAGCCCCGTCGTGGACGAGTCCACCGGAACGGTCAAGGTCACCGTCGAGCTGGTCTCGACCAATGCCCTCTTCAGGCCGGGAGCCTTCGTCCGGGTCGACATCCGGACCGACACACGCGAAAACGCCACCATCATCCCCAGGATGGCGCTTCGGGAGCAGGACGGGGAGAGCTTCGTCTTCCTGGTCCGGGATGACGTCGCCCACCGCCGTCCGGTCCGACTGGGCTATCAGCGGGACCAGGCCGTCGAGGTCCTGGAAGGCGTCGCCCCCGGCGACTCCCTCGTGGTCGCTGGCCACGGCCAGTTGAACGAGGGAGCCAAGGTCCGGGTCACCAGCCCGAGTCCGTGACCCCCAGCCCATGAGAACCGTCAGGACCGCGATCCGCCGCCCGGTTACCGTCTCCATGTTCGTGGTGGCCGTCTGCCTCTTCGGGGCGGTTTCGGTGGACCGGCTCTCGCTGGATCTCCTGCCCGACATCTCCTATCCCTCGCTGACGATACAGACCGAATTCGAAGACGCGGCTCCGGAAGAGGTCGAGGCCCTTGTCACCCGTCCCGTGGAGGAGAACGTCGGGGTGGTTCCCGGCCTCTCCCGCATCAGCTCGATTTCACGCCCCGGCCAGTCGGAGGTCATCCTGGAGTTCGGCTGGGACACGGACATGGACCTGGCGGTCATGGACGTGAGGGAGAAGCTGGATCTGGCCAACCTCCCCATCGAAGCGGAGAAACCGGTGATCCTGCGCTTCGATCCCGCCTACGACCCGGTCATGAGGCTTCATCTGTATGGAGACGCCCCCCTCAGCCGAATCCGGGACCTGGCCGAGCGCAAAGTGAAGCAGGGGCTGGAATCGACGTCGGGGGTGGCGGCGGTCAAGGTGGCGGGCGGCCGGGAGGAGCAGATCCGGATCGAGATCGAGGAGAAACGGCTGGCGGAGCTGAACATCCCGGTCAGCGAGGTCAGCAACGTGATTCGCGAGGCGAACCTCAATCAGGCCAGCGGGAGTTTGTACGACCTGGATGCCAACTACCTGGTCCGGGTGCTCAACGAATTCCAATCGGTGGAGGAGATCCGGAAGCTCATCGTTCGGGATCTGGACGGACGCCAGGTGGTTCTGGGAGACGTGGCCCGGGTCTGGCGGGGGACCAAGGAGCGGGACGTCATCTCCCGCTTCAACGGCCGGGAGAGTGTGGAACTGCGCGTCTACAAGGAGGGCGACGCCAACGCGGTGGCGGTTTCCGAAGCGGTGAGAGAACGTCTGGAGCAGCTCAAGGAGCAGAAGACCTATCCCGGCGAGTTGACCCACGAGATCGTCTACGACCAGGCGCAGTTCATCAATCTGGCGATTCGGAACGTGGCCGCCGCGGCCCTCCTGGGAGGATTGCTGGCCACGTTCGTCCTGTTCGTCTTTCTCCGGGACCTTCGCAGCACCGCCACCATCGGCCTATCCATCCCGATTTCCGTCATGGCCACATTTACCCTGATGCACCAGACCGGCGTGACCCTGAACATCATGTCGCTGGGCGGCGTGGCTCTGGGGGTCGGGATGTTGGTGGACAACTCCATCGTGGTGTTGGAATCGATCCACCGGCATCGCCGGCGGAACCCGGATCTGGCCGAGGCCGTCTACCAGGGGACCCGTGAGGTGGGCAAGGCGGTGGCGGCGTCGACGCTGACCACGGTGGCCGTCTTTCTGCCCATGATCTTCGTGGAGGGAATTGCGGGCCAGCTCTTCAAGGATCAGGCCCTGACCATCACCTACGCCCTGCTCGCCTCCCTGGCCGTCGCCCTCACCGTCATTCCCATGGTCCTGTCCCGGCGGAGGATCACGGTGGAGCCGGTCCACCGGTCCGGAAACGGGCGGGCCCCCGCCGGCGGTGGAGAGGAGGGCCGGCTGGCGCGCCTGGTCCGAGCCGCGGGACGCGGAGGATCGCGGGCCTTGAAGTTCCTCACCGTGGATCTGGTTCTCGTCGTCGTCGGCGATCTGCGGCGATTGCTCAGGACTTTGGGAAGAGGCCTGTTGAAACTCTTGAACCCTTTGCTGGGGCGGGTCGATTCCGGTTTCGAGTCGCTGCGGCGTACCTATCCCCGCCTCCTGGCCTGGTCTCTCGACCACAAGGGGAGCGTTTTGGCTCTCACTTTGGGCCTGGTGGCCGGCAGCGCCGGTCTGGCCCGGTTCCTTGGAGCCGAGCTGATCCCGTCCCTGGTTCAGGGAAAGTTCTCCTTCGAGATCGAGCTTCCCCAAGGGAAGCCTCTGGAAGCGACCGATCGGATCATCCGGGAGGTCGAGAGCCGGGTGTTGGATCTGGACGGCGTGGCCACCGTCTTCTCCAGCGTGGGAGGAGGGGCCGATGACCAGTTCGCGACGGGTCCGCTGGAAGAGCACCGGGGCTGGATTCACGTCTCCATGAAGGACGGCCGCGACAAAGCGGGCGAGGAGAGGGTGATCGGTCGCACCAGGAGCCTGCTGGGACAATACCCGGGACTCACCCACCTGTTTGGCCGTCCCACCCTGTTCAGCTTCAGAGAGCCGGTGGAGGTGGAGATCTACAGCTACGACCTGGCGGCTCAGCGCAGCATCGCCCAGAAGGTGATGGATCGCCTTTCCGGGATCGACGGCGTCGCCGATGTCCAGAGTTCGACCCGATTGGGGAATCCGGAGGTCCAGATCAGCTTTCGGCGGGAGCAGTTGGCCCGGCTGGGCCTGGACGAGAGTCAGGCGGCCGAGATCGTGAGGAGCAAGATCCGAGGCGACGTCGCCTCCCGCTACCGGGACCAGGAGCGGCAGCTCGATATCCTGGTCCAGGCGGCCGAATCGGACCGGGACGCCATCCAGGATATTCGCGACCTGGTCATCAATACCCGGCAGGAGACCTCCGGCGCCGATGGAAATCGGAGCGGCGCCCAGGGTGGCGCCCGGTCCCGTGCGTTCGGCGAACGTTCCGGTGAAGGCGGCTCGGGGTCCGGATCGAATCCGGGGCGGACGGAGGTGGATTCCGAGACCGGGGAAGGAGATTCCCGGGTGCCGATCCGGTTGGGGTCCGTGGCCCGGGTTCAGCTCTCGCGGGGACCCGGCGAAATACGCCGTGTCGGTTCTCAGCGGGCGGCGGTGGTGTCGGCCAACCTGGCAGGGGCGGATCTGGGCACCGTCTCCCGAAAGATCGAGGCTCTGCTCTCCGGGATGTCCCGGGAACTGCCGCCCGATTCAGTGGTGACGCTGGGCGGACAACACCGCGAGTACGACCGTTCCCGGAGCAGCCTGCTCTTCGCCCTGGCTCTGGCGGTGCTCCTGGTCTACCTGGTGATGGCATCGCAATTCGAGTCCCTGGTCCACCCTTTCGTCATCCTGTTTACGGTTCCGGTGGCCCTGGTGGGGGTGGTGGCCGCTCTTTTCATGACCGGTTCCACCGTCAGCGTCATGGTTTTGCTAGGCGTGATCATCCTGGTCGGGATCGTGGTCAACAACGGGATCGTCCTGATCGACTACACGAATCAGCTCCGCCACCGGGGATTGAGCCGGCGGGAGGCGCTGATCGAGGCGGGGCAAGTGCGGTTGCGGCCCATCCTCATGACCACCTTGACCACGGTCCTGGGACTGCTTCCCATGGCCCTGGGCTGGGGCGAGGGCTCGGAGGTGCGAACCCCCATGGCCATTACCGTGATGGGCGGATTGCTTTTCGCCACCCTCCTGACGTTGATCCTGGTGCCGGTGCTCTACGAGGGACTGGACCGCAAAGCGGAAGACTCGAGCCATGCAGGATAAGCGGAAACCGAATTCCCCATCGACTCCCGCCGGAAGCCCGAAGTCCTCGGTGCTGGCCGGCTTTTCCGTCCGCTATCCGGTGACCATCTGCGCCGTCTTCGCTTTGTTGCTCCTGGTCGGCGTGGTCTCCCTGTTCAAGATTCCCCTGGTGCTGTTTCCCGACCTGGACCTGCCCTTCGTGATGGTGCAGATTCCCTATCCAAACGCCACTCCGGCTCATGTCCTCCAGACCATCACCAAACCGGTGGAAGAGGCCGTGAGCACGGTCCCCGGAATCCAATGGATGCAGTCATTCTCCAACAGCGGCAGGTCCGGGGTGCAGACGTTTTTCGATTTTGAGATGGATGTCCAGCGGCTGCGGGGGGAAGTGAGGGAGAGAGTCGAGAGGATCCGCAGTGAACTGCCGGAAGACGTTGAGCGGATCGACGTGGTGAACTTCAGCACCGACGACGCGCCCATCCTGGGACTGCGGATCGCGTCCGAGAGGAACCTGCAGACCGCCTACGAGTTCCTGGACCTGAAGCTCAAAAGGCGGATCGAGCGGGTTCCGGGAGTGGCCGAGGTCGAACTCTTCGGAACCCAGAGGCCCGAGATCGCCGTGTATCTGAGTCTCGATGAACTCCGAAGGTACCGGGTGGACGCGGGCCGGCTGTTCCGGAACCTCTCCGACATCAACCTGGACCGTTCCTTGGGCCGGTTCACGGACGGCGGAGTCCGCTACGGCGCCATGACCCGGGGCATGTTCCGATCGATGGAGGACTTCAAGCGTTTTCCGGTGAACGAGCGGGGCCTGCTGCTGGAAAACGTCGCCAACGTGGTTTACGAGAGTCCCGCGGCCCATGCCAGCCAGCACCTCAACGGCGAGTACGCGGTGGGTCTCTGGGTCCGCAAGGCGGCCGAAGCCAACACCGTGACGACGGTGCGGGGAGTTGAGGCGGAATTGGAAAAGATCAGGTCGGATCCTGCGCTGCAGGGAATCCAACTGGACGTCATCCGCAATGCCGGAGCGGAGATCGTCAAGGCCCTCAAGGGACTCCTGACCGCCGGGACCGTTGGCGCTCTCCTGGCTCTGGGCGTCCTGGTCCTCTTCCTGCGCAAGTGGAGCGCGGCCCTGGTGGTTGCCCTGGCCATCCCCCTCTCCCTGGTCGGAAGTCTCGGGTTCCTCTACTTCGGCGGCCTGAGCCTGAACGTCCTCTCCATGATGGGACTCATGTTGGCGACGGGAATGTTGGTGGACAACGCCATCGTCGTGTTGGAATCGATCTACCGGAATCTGGAGCAGGGGGCAGACCGCCTGCAGGCAGTCAAGCAGGGCACCCGGGAGGTGCAGATGGCGGTGATCGCAGCCACCCTCACCTCCATCATCATTTTCGTCCCCCTGGTCTTCGGGGCCCAGAGCTTTCTCAGTTTCTGGCTCCGCCACTGCGGCCTGGCCATCATCTTCGCGCTCCTCTGCTCCCTGTTCCTCTCGTTGACCCTGATCCCCCTGGCCATGGGACGCTTTCTGAGGCTGGACCTGGCTCGCGCCGCCGGCGCCGAACAGATCGCCGCCGGAGGTGGCGGCGACGCCCCTGCCGCCGGGCACGGACGGAAACCGGGCCGCTGGCGGATCATGGATTTCTACCTGAAACTGGTGGCCTGGCCCCTGAGGCATCGCTTCCTGGTGGGTTTCCTGATGGTTCCGTTGGCGGTTGCCGGTTCGACCTGGCTGCTTCTCAACGTGGTCCCCGACAACGCTCCGGACGCCCAGGAGCCGGGCAGCCTCCGGATCAGTTACGAATTCACCGAGAACTATCACTACGCCAAGATCGAAAGGGACTACGTCGATCCGGTCGAAACCTTCCTGGCGGAGAACCAGGAAGCCTTCAGGATCGACCAGGTCTTCAGCTCCTTCTCCAACAACAATGCCTCGACCGAAATCTATCTCCACGGTGACCAGGTCAGCCTGGAAGAGATGGAGGAGATCCGCCTGAAGATCTCGGACGGGCTCCCGGTGATCCCGGGTTGCCGGATCGAGTTGTCCGGCCAGAGTGGAAGGCAGAACCGGGAAGGGATCAGCGTGAGCCTCTACGGCGATGATCCTCGAGTCCTGGAGAGACTGCTGCGCGAGGCCCGGACCCGCCTCCGGGAACATCCGGACTTTTCCCAGGTGTCCGCGCCCCGGGACAGCACTCGCGAGGAGGTTCAGGTCCGATTGCGCCGGGATCTGGCCCGCCGCTACGGCGTTTCCTCTCAATCCGTCTCCCAGATTCTGGGGATCCTGATGCGGGGCCGGCAGGTTCGGGGCTTCCGCACGTCGGAAGGGGAGGTGGACGTCATCGTCCGGCTCCGGCCGGAGGACCGGAGCGGTCTGGAAGACCTGCGCTCGGCCGTAGTGGGATACGGAGACGACGGCGAGGAGATCCTCTTGTCCCAGGTCGCGGAGCTTCGGATCGAGAAGGTCGCGGCTCAGGTCCAGCGGGAGGATCGCCAGACCTACGCCAATTTCTTCGCCACCTATGCGGGAGACAAGAAGGACGAAGGCATCCGGCAGATGACGGAGATCATGGACGGCCTGGATTATCCGGAGGGCTACGGTTGGTCGCTGGGCTTCTGGACCCGGCGGAACCAGCAATCGGATCAGGAGTGGATCTTCAACATCCTGCTGGCGCTCTTCATGGTCTATTTCGTCATGGCCTCACTGTTCGAATCCCTGGCC
Source organism: Acidobacteriota bacterium (assembly GCA_965116695.1). GTDB lineage: Bacteria > Acidobacteriota > UBA6911 > RPQK01 > JAJDTT01 > JAJDTT01. The sequence continues at coordinate 1,560,271 of OZ220706.1, read as the reverse complement.
CATCCGTTGGCCATCATGCTGTCGCTGCCCTTTTCGGTGGTGGGAATCGCCGGCTTTCTGCTCGTCACCGGCACGCCCTTCAACATAATGGCCAAGATCGGATGCCTGGTGCTCATCGGAATCGTGGTCAACAACGGCATCGTCCTCATCGACCGCATCAACACCCTTCGCCGCCGCGGGGTCGACCGCCGCCGCGCGATTCTGGAGGGTTGCCGCGATCGTTTCCGGCCCATCGTGATGACGGCGACCACCACGGTCGTGGGCCTGATTCCGCTGGCCTACAGCTACAGCAGCTTTTTCGACCTGCGTTACTTTCCCATGGCCCGCACCGTCATGGGCGGGCTCATCGCCTCCACGGTGCTGACCCTGCTGGTGCTGCCCACCTACTACACCCTCTTCGACGACCTGACCCTGTGGTTGAAGCGAAGCTGGCAAGCGAGCAATCCGTCTGCGTCGCTGGACCATGTTCGTCAGGATGCGCCAGGTTAATTTATCGATCCTTGTTCCGGCAGTGTGAAGAGAAATTAGGCGAAGATACTCGTCGGGGCCGCCTTTGTGTGCGCCTTCTTTCCGACCTTTCGACCGAGGTTTACAGTGTCCGTACGCGGAGTGATCAGGAGGAGCGCCCATGTCGAGACGGCTCACCATCTGGGGTGGCATCGGAGGATGCAACGGCGTGTTTCCCACCGAGGGAAACCGGGAGATGGTCTGCGACTTTCTGGATCGCTGCGCCGAAGCCGGAGTGAATCGTTTCATTCCCGGCTATACTCCGGGCCGGGAGATGTGCCTCCGTTTTGACCACGGCCGTGGAGGACACGATCCGGCGGACATCCTGGCCGTGGTGCCGGGATTCTATTCCGTTCACGGCTGGGACCCCCTCTCCTTCCTGGTGGAGGAGGCCCATGAAAGAGGAATCGAGGTCCACCCCTACAACGCTGTCGGTTACACGGGCATGACCGGCATCGACTACCAGAGCGGCACCCGGCTGCCCGAGTGGCGCCTGACCCGGTTCGCCAATGACCATCCCGAACTCTGGATGCGGCGCCAGGACGGAATGACCTGCTTCGACGTTTCGGGGTCGGTGGTCCTCAGCTACGGGACTCGGGAAGCCCGTCTCCTCGAGCAGCAACCGTTTCTGGAAATGGCCCGGGACTACGACGTGGACGGCGTCCAACTGGAATTCCAGATCGAATCGGTTCCGGGGCAGGTGGACGACCATGGGGTGATGGTCTACGGCTACGAGAAGGCCATCGTCGAGGACTATCGCCGGGAGGCGGGGCGGGACCCCATGGCCATTTCCAACCACGATCGGGACTGGACCCTGTTCCGGTCCGGGTACGTCACCCGCTTCGTGCGGGAGTTGAGGCAGAAGTTGGACGCCCTGAAGCGGAAGGTGTCCCTGACGGCGGCGGTGGCCTCCAATCCGGAGACGGCCTGGAAGCGCCTTCAGGACTGGCCGATTTGGGTCGAGGAGGGTCTGGTGGACGAGATCCACATCCGTCATCTCACCGGGAGCGTGGCCCACATCTTCGAGGACACGAGCGCGGCTGCCCGGGCCGTGGACGGCCGGGTCCCCCTGGTGGCCCAACTGGTCTGTTGGGGCCCGCCCAAGCTGGTGACCCCGGACCTGCTTCGGCAGGGCGCCGATGCCGCCTTGGCCGCAGGGGCCGACGAGGTGGGTGTCTACCGGGCCGACAGCATCGAGCGCCTGAATCTGTGGGATGCGGTTCGCAGTCTGCCCCGCGTGGGGAACCGCAGGAGCGGGACGGCGTGACCCAAGCATCCATGAGCTTCCGGGAACTCCGTGACGATCTGCCCCTGACCCGGCGGCTGGCCTATTTCCAGACCGGCTCCTATGGACCGACTCCCGACTCGGTGCTCAAACTGGTCGCCGATACGATGGCCTTCCAAAGCCGTCACGGGTCCGCCTCGCCGAGGGTCACCGGCGTTCTGCTGGATCAGGAGCAGCGGGTTCGTGAGCAACTGGCCGACTTTCTGAAAGTGCGGCCGGAGCATCTGGCCTGGACCTCCAACACCAGCCAGGCCATGCAGCGGGTTCTGCGGAGCGTCGACTGGCGGCCTGGAGACGAGATCTTGGTCTCCTCTGCCGAGCACGTCAGCACCCAGGACGCCTGCCGCGCTCTGGAGCGGCACCGCGACGTGGTGGTCAGGACCTTCCCGGCCGAAGCAGGGGAGGATGCTCTCCTCAGCAGCTTGGAGGAAGCCCTGACGGGTCGGGCGCGGCTGGTCTGTCTCAGTCAGGTCTCCACTCTGGACGGCCGGAGGCTGCCCGCCCGGGAGGCGGCGGGTCTGGCCCGCGCCCGGGGAGTTCCGCTGATGCTGGACGGCGCCCAGGCAGTGGGTCAGTTTCCGGTGGATCTACCGGCCTTGTGCTGCGACTACTACATCGCCTCGGGCCACAAGTGGCTGCTGGGCCCCCTGGGCGTCGGGTTTCTCTGGGTGTTGCCGGACCGGCTTGCCGAGTTTCGCCCCGATTTCATCCCCGATGCCAGCACTTGGTTGAAGCCTGGGGAATCCCCACCGCCGGTGACGGCCGCCTTGCGTTCCGAGTTGGGGACCCACAACTACGCGCTGCGGATCGGCTTGGGGCGATCCCTGGAGATCATGGAGGCGCTGGGTCCCGCCCGGATCGAGCGGCAGGTCCAGGAACTGGTTCAGTTTCTTTTCGCGGAGTTGGAGACTCTCCCCGCGGTCCGGATCGTTTCTCCCATGAAGCCGTGCCTCGCCACGGGTCTCGTAGCCCTGGAGTTGAAGGATTTGGGGGAGACCGGTTTGCGACGACTCATCGACGATCTGCTGGAGCAGGGGATTGTAGTCAAGTACCAGCCCGAGCGGCCCGCACTGCGGATTTCCGTCGCCGCCTTCAACACCCGGGAGGAGATTCTTCGTCTACTGAACGCGCTCGACACGTTTTTCGGCTGAGTCAGACCCGCATGTTCTCCAGAATCCGGTCGGTGAACGACCGGGTCGTATGGCCGCCACCCAGGTCGGGGGTGCCGTGGCCCTGGGCAAAGGTCGCTTCCACGGCCCGCTCGACGGCGGCGGCGGCAGGTTCCTCTCCCAGCCAGCGGAGCATGTTGGCGCCGCTCAGGATGGCCGCCGTGGGGTTGGCGATACCCTGGCCGGCGATGTCGGGCGCCGAGCCGTGGACCGGCTCGAACATGGAGGGGAATCGCCGTTCCGGGTTGATGTTGGAGGAGGGCGCCTGGCCCAGTCCTCCCGCCAGGATCCCCGAGAGATCGGTCAGAATGTCCCCGAACAGGTTGGAGGCCACAACCACGTCGAACCGTTCCGGCCACCGGACGAAGTTCATGACCGCGGCGTCGATGTGGTATTTGGCCGTTTCGATGTCCGGATACTCGGACTTGAGCTGTTCCAGGACCTCGTCCCAGAGCACGAAACCGTAGCGCTGGGCGTTGGACTTGGTGATCATGGTCAGGTGGCCGCGCCGGGTGTCGGCCATCCGGAATCCGAAGCGGAGGATCCTCTCGATCCCCTTGCGCGTGTGCAGGGCGGTCTGGACCGCGAACTCGTCGGGGGTGCCGACGCGGAAACGGCCTCCGTTGTCGACGTACTCGCCCTCTGAGTTCTCCCGGATCACCACCAGGTCGATGTCCCGGGGCCCCTTCCCGGCCAGAGGCGTCCGAACCCCCGGAAAGAGCCGGGCGGGCCTCACGCAGGCGTACTGGTCGAAGCGCTGCCGGATCCGTATCAGCGGAGCCAGGGTCACATGGTCCGGTATCCGGGCCGGGTCCCCGATGGCTCCCAGGAAGATGGCGTCGCTCCCGGCCAGCCGGTCCAAATAGTCGTCCGGCACCACGGCGCCGTGCCGATGGTAGTAGTCCGAGCCCCAGGGGACCCGGGTCACCTCCAGGCGGAAACCGCCGTCAACGTCCTGCGCCGCGTCCAATACTCGGAACGTCTCAGCCGTGACCTCCTGGCCGATTCCATCTCCGGGGTAGGCGGTGATCCGATAACTTCGCATGGCATTCTCCGTCGATGTCGAGCGGAGTCAGGTTAGCAGTCCACGGTGTAAGTCGCTACGGACCGAGCGCTTCATGATCGCCTCAGGCGCTGTTGGAGCAGGATCCCGCAGATGATCAGGACCAAGCCGGCCAGGGTGGAGGGTAGGATCGGCTCGCCGACCAGCACCCGGATGAAGACCAGGGAGAGGAAAGGGGCGAGGAAGACCAGATTGCTGACCCGGGCGGTGGTCGTGGACAGTTCCAGCGCCTTGAGCCAGAGCAGAAAGGTCAGACCCATTTCGAACAGTCCGGAATAGACGCCCCCCAATAGTCCCGGCCACGCGGGTGCCCGGATCCCCCCTCCCAGAAGAACCGTAGCCAGGATGAAAAGGGAGCCGAACCCGAAACTCAGGAACAGCTTCAGGACCGGGTCGCGCCGGTCCCGCAGGTTGAAGATCCAAAAACTGGCCCAGATCAGGGAGGAGCCCAACGCCAGCGAGGAGCCCAGTGGATGCGAGACGCCCAAGGCGCTCAGGTCCCCCCTCGTGGCGATCAGGACCACCCCGAAGAAGCTGATCAGGATGGCGCCCACGCTTCCGGCCCCGATCCGTTGCCCCAGCAAGGGGGCCGAAAGGAGGACCAGGACCACCGGCCATGTGTAATTCAGCGCCAGGGCTTCCTGGGCCGGGATCAGGGAGTAGGCCTTGAACAGAACCAGGTAGTAAAGGTACGGGTTCAGTGCCCCGAGGCCGGCGGACCGGAGGAGTTCGCGGCCGGTGAGCCTCCGCAGGAAGGTGACTTTTCCCTGAGCGGCCAGAACCAGGAAAAGGGCCAGAAACGCCGTCCACGAAGAGATCAGGAGCAGGTGGAGGAAGTCCAGGTGCCTGAGGGTCAGCTTGAAGACGGAGGCGACGGTGGACCAGAGGAGTACGGCGGACAGGGCGTAGAGCCAGGCTCGGCCGGACATGGGCCGGATTCTCCCAGGATGCCGGGGAGGATGCCACCGGCGGGGCTTGGGACGCCTCCCCGAACAGCCGTTCAGCGGAAATGCTTCGGCCCTTCAGCCGTCCCGAACGATTCGGTCGATACGGCCGGAACTCATGAAGACGATCAGGCCGGTTCTTGCGTTGGTCGATCGGAGATAGTCGCGAATCTGCCGGTGATACATGGCGACCTGTTTCCCGGCAGGCTTCACGTCGCTCTTCCAATCCACCACGACGTCGATGGACCCTTTCCCGCCAAGGGCGACGGCGTCGGCGATGCCGGCCGTGAGGGATACCGCCGAACCTTCGACGGCGCTGGCATAGACCGGAAACTCGGGAACCAGCCGCGGCCGGAGGGCAGCAACTTCGGGGAGTTGCAAGGTTCGCATCACTGTGGCCGCCATTTCGGTACTGGACGGCCCCGCCGCCGCATCTTCTTCATCGTCAAGGCCCAATTGACCAATCAGTTCGGCGGCTCGCGCCTGCACGGCGCCCTCCTCCGATTGGATTTCTCCGGTCAGGAGTTCCTCCATCAGTTTGTGCAGGATCAGTCCTCGGGTCCATCCTCCCTGGACCGGAGTCTCTTGCGCCGCGTCGGGAACGGCTTCCAGTGTCGCCTCTATGCCGGCGAATACGGCTTCCTCTTCTTTCTCCGGTTCCACGGGCGCCTCGTGGCGTGACGGTCGATACCACGATATTTCTCGCTGATTGGCATGGATCTCGGCAGCCTCCCGTCCCCAGGTGGCGGGATCCTGAGCGTTGGGACTGGAGCCGGCTCCAGGTGCCGGCGCTCCTCCGAACCCTCCACCGGCGGAAATCGAAGGCAGGGAATGGAGATCGATGTCGATCAGGCTGAGCCAATCGCCGGGAATCCTTGCGTTCTGCCTGGGGAGCAACAGCAGGTCCCGGGCTCGGGTCAGCGCCACGTACCAGAGACGGACCCGCTCCGCGTTCAGCTCCGCTTCTTCCTCCGATCGGACTTCCGAATATTCGGGGCTCGAAAAGAGGGGACTCTTGATGTGGATGCTGTCATCCCTGCGCCCGTAGAGGAATCCCGTCACCCGCCGCGGTGTGGTCGTCGAGTTGATGGGAATCACGATGGGCCATTCCAGCCCCTTGGCCGAGTGAATGGTGATGATCGACACCGCGTCGGCCGCGGCGTCGGGACGGCCCTCGGCTTGTGCGTCCTGGTCGTTCCAGCGCTGCCAGAGGGCACGGGCGAAGTCGCCGATTCCGCGCCCGGCGTAGGCTCGCGCCATTTCCAGGACCAGCTCCACGTTGGCGAGGGCCCGCTCGGCTCCCCGCGAATGGCGAGCCTTCAGAATGGAATTCACGTGCAGCTCGTCGACGGCTTCCACCAGGAGATGGTACGGGGTCAGCCGCCGGGCCTTCCGCGCCAGGTTCTGCAATACCTCCAGGGTCCTCCGAAGCACGGCATTGCCGATGGAATCCAGGTCGGTCCAGAGAAAGAGGCGGCCGGTGCCCTTGGTCCCGGGATCGCGGCCGGTATCGGTAGGTTCGGCTTGGAGATGGAGCGCCTCGATCTCGTCGGCGATCTCTTCTTCGGTGAGGCCCACCAGGGGACCCCGAATCAGAGCCCCCAGCGCCAGCGTGTCACGGGCGTCTGCGATGACTCGCGCGATGGCGATCAGGTCCTGGACCTCCTGCCGGCGATAGAAGCCCTTTCCGGCCTGGGTGGCGATGGGAATCTCCAGGTCCTCGAAGGCCTGCTCATAGATCCAGAGACTGGTCCCGGTGGGAGCGAGCAGAGCGATGTCCCCCGCCCGCGCCGGCCGGTGTGATTCCCCCTGCCTGCCGCCTACCGGGTAGGCTCCGATGAGTTCTGCGACGACGGCGGCCACGGCCCGGGCCTCTTTCCGGCGGACACGATGGACGCTCAGTTTCCCCCGGGCGTTCCGGTCCGACGCATCCAGCTCGATGTCGAAGGCGTTGACGCAGGGTCTATCCTCGCCTGGACGTGTCGCCTCAAGTGGGGTGAAACCGGGCTGGCCCCGGGACTCGTCCAGCATCCGCTCAAAATGCCGGTTGACGTATTCCAGGATCGGCCTCCGGGTGCGGAAATTGGCCGTGATGTCCAGGATGGCGTCCGGGTCATGTCGCTCCAGAGCCTTTTTTGCCGACAAGTAGGTGTTGACGTCCGCGCCTCGGAACCGGTAAATGGCCTGTTTCGGGTCTCCCACGACAAACAGTGCGCCCGGACGAATGTCCCGGTCGTGCCAGGGTGAATCGGGGTCTCCTTCTCCGGCAAGCCTCCAGATGATCTCGGACTGCAGCGGATCGGTATCCTGAAACTCGTCCACCAGGATGCGGGGATAGCGGCGCGCCAGCGCCTTCCGCACGGATTCGTTGTCTCTCAGGAGGTCCCGCGCCTGGTACAGGAGGTCGTCGAAATCAAGGAGAGCGGCGTTTCGCTTGTAGCCCCGGTACAGCTCGCGGAAGCGGTCGAACTCCGCCACGAACAGCGCCGAAGCCAGGGCGTCGAGGTGAGTCCGAAACCTGCCATAGGCCATGGAGCAGGTGTCGTAACGAGCATTCCCGGCCGCGCTCAGTTGCTCTCCCAACGCGGCGCTTCCGCCGATGGCCGCGGCCGCACTCCTCCATCTGGTCTTGCGGCGCCACTGCTTGAACTCTCCTGTGCCCCGCTTGCAGGCGGAGGGAGGCTGATGGGCCAGAAGCGCCGCCAGGGATCGTCCGGTCAGGCGCTCACTGCCCGCGTCACGTACGAGATCGGCGACCCTCAGGAGATCCTGGATCATTGCCGCCGTGTCCGGCTCCTCCACGCCGCATTTCCGGTACCAGGCGGCAAGCTGGTCCGTGGTTTCCACGAGCCGTTCGAAGACCGACGAATCGACTTCGGCCGGGGCGGCTTGCGCGGTCCGGTGCTCCTTCAGGAACCGGGCTGTCTGCCTGACGAGCCGCAATGTTTCGTCGGGCGCCGCCAGCACCAGGGCGGCCAGGAAGTCCCACTCCCCGCCGGCGTCCCCGATGGGAGGGATGCGCCCCAGGCCGTCGGCGCCCCGGTCCCTTCCCAACCGGGCCGAGAGCCAGGCGTCCACCAGGTCCTGGTAGGCGAGTTCCGCCGCCGCCGGATCGATGACGGCGGCTCCCGGGTCCAGGCCGGTTTCCACCGAATAGGGCCGGATCAATTGTTGGCAGAAGCCGTGGATCGTGGTGCAGGTGATTTCGTCCAGCGCCTCGCTGCCCCGGTTCAGGTGGCCCCTCTGGGCCTCGGTCAGGCCAGACGGCAATGCTGCGGCCAGCTCGATGGGAACTGCGCCGGACAAAAGCTCCCGCACCAGTGTCTCGATCCGCTCCAGCAGTTCGGCGGCGGCCGCCTCCGTAAACGTGATGGCAACGATGTCCCTGGGATCAACGCCCGCGCCGATCAGCAAAGCCACCCGTCCGGCCATGAGCGCCGTCTTGCCGCTGCCGGCGCCGGCCTCCACCAGGAGCGTACGCTCATGATCCGTCAGGGCGGTATTGCGCGCCGTCGAATCGGGAAGGGGGGTGGCTGATCCGTCAACTGTCATATCGAACGTTCCGGAGTAGCACCTGTTGGAACGGTATAACCGGTCAAGGCTCGTCCCAAAGCGGAGCGATATCGGCGAGCGCCCGGTTGGCCAGCGGCCGCTTGACCTCCAGATAGCTTTCCCTGGAGCCGCCCGGCAGTGCAAAGGCCAAGCCGTACCAAGTCTCGTTTGCGGCCGGACCGGGAAGCGCGTTTCCCCGGGTGAACGAAATCGCCGCCGCGGCCAGATAGTCCGCCAGTCCTTCCAGAGTCTCATCGGGGTCATCCAAGGGACAGAGGGATCCTCCGTCCCTTGGATAGAGGAGGCGCGTGTCCACTTGGGGCGCCGGGGAGATCAGCCTCCCGACCGCGAACGCGTAGAGGCACCGCTGAAGCTCCGCACCACCCCGGATCTGGGGCGGCCGGCGGCTCGGCTTTCCCGACTTGTAGTCGGTGACCCGGGCCCGGCTTCGATTCCCGGCAAGGTCGAAGCGGTCGATGAATCCGTTGATTCGGATGTTCGTGCGAGGGATTCGCACGTCGGAACCGGGATCCCACGGCAGCCGGACGCGGACCTCTTCGTCGAGATCCTCCAATCGGGGACCACCGCCGAACGGGACCTCGACCCAGCTTCGCTGCTCGGGCAATGGCTCTTCGTCCAGTGTCAACGCGTCCCGGGCCATCGCTTCCGCCTCTTTGCACTTGCGGGTCCACACGACGGGGGGCGGCACCGGCCGCGAGTCGTCCCACCGGGCTCTCACCTGATCTGCAGCCTGTTGCGTGACCTGTTCAATCTCGTCGGCGGAAGCAGCGGCGAAACCGCCGGCCCGAGCCTCCTCCAGCCGGGCGACCGTTTCCTGGAGAATGTCGTGCAGCAGGCTGCCGAAGGCCAGCGCATCGAGGGTCATCGGTTCGTCCGTTTCTTCGGGTGCTCTCCATCCGAAACCGTAGGTCCAGAGGTATCCCTGGGGATCCCGAAGCAGCTTGACCAGCGAGCTGGCGGATTGCCATCGGTCGAGGGCGCGAACCAGCAGGGGATGACCGCTCCTGACCAGTCCGTCGTGGGCGGTCAATCGGCGTCGATGCCAATCGCGCCAGGTCTCGCGCGCCGAAACGGCGTGGGGCAGGCGGCGGAATTCTTCGGGCCGAGCCATCAATCGGTCGCTGGCGCTGGCGGCATGCTCCGGCTCCCGGCTCTGGGCCAGGTGGGTTTCGCCGAGATGATGAGGGTAGAGGGGAGAGATGCCGTTGAGCCGCCCTTCGCTGTCGCGCCGGGCCCGGGAGCAGACGACTTCATCCTCCGCCGTTCTCAAGATAGTCTCGAAATCGCGCCGGTCCGCTTCGTGAACGGGCAGGGGATCGAGACGATCCGCCGGGATGACGTGATTCGGCAGGAGAGAGTCTTCGCTGGCGCGGCGCGGCCAGGAACGGGAGGTCAGCCCGAGGAGCCGGCAGTAAGGCCGCGGAGCCGCGGCAATGGCGGACGCCGGCCCCCAGACCATGGCGGCGCCCGGCTCGAGCCCGTCATCGATGCGCAGTCCGGTCAGGGTGATGTCGAGCGCTGCGGCCGGTCCTTCCAGCAGCGCCTTGCGCCAGATCCGGAGCGCTCTCCCGGACAGCAGCAGCTCGCCGATGTCCGCCGATTTCTTCCACCCCCGGGCCAGGGTTCCAATGATCTCCTCCAGTAGCGGCCGGTAGTCGCCGACGGGAGAGTCGGGGCCGCCCATATCGGCGATCGCCCGGCGCCATCGGGGGGCATCCAGCAACGGGGCTCCGTCGGGCAAGGCCTGCCACCAGTTTCCCGGCAGGCTGTTGAACCGTTGGTTCCGGGTCCGGAGGAGCGCCGCCAGACGGACGACCCGGGCGCGTGAGAATCCGCGCAGCAGGATCTCGGCGAGGGCTGCGGCAAGCTGCCCTTCGGCGGTTGAAAGAGCGGAACGGCCGTGAATGAAATGGAGCGGCAGATTGGACGATTCCCCCAGCGCCAGCATGTGGTCGTCCCAGTTCTGCGGCGAAGCCGCGGTAATGGCAATCTGCTGGGGTAACACGCCTCGGGCCAGATGCCGGCGAGCCCAGCGCAGAGCTTCCAGCACCTCGTGGCGCGGGCTGGCACAGGAGAGAGCCCGGACTGCGGGGTTTGCCTTGGGAGCAGTCCGGACTTGGATCCCGGAGTTGCGGAGCCAATCTGGAACCTCTCTCGCCCCGGCAACCCAGACGACGTTCGTCTCCCGTCGGAGGAGGGACAGGAGAGGCTGCCAGACCGGAGACATTTCAGTGCGGCCGTGAATCTCGATCTGGCCGCAGATTCCAGGGGCATGAGCCACACGCTGCTCCGCGGCCCTGGCCAGGTCTCGGGGGCGAAGCTGGTTATCGCGTAGCCGGGAGAGCACTTCCCGCTCGAGGATGGCTAGCGAATCGAGTCGAAGTTTCACCGGCTCGCTGGTCGCATTGGCGGCTTGCTCGTCCAGCATCAGACCCGCGCGCCAAGCCTTGGACAGACTCGCCGCCGCCGCCCGTTGAAAACCAGGCAGCGTCTTGATGCTGTCCAGCTCCCCGAGAGGCTCGGAGACGGCTGACTTGACCGCACTCTTCAGGGCGTCCCGATCGATGGGTCGAAGGAAGCCCCCGGCCAAACGGGCCGCAAGCTGCTCCATAGTCAGGAGGTTCAGACCTTGTTCGCCCTCCAGAGCGGCCTGGGTCCGATGGCTTTGCCATCCGTAGCGGCTGTGCACGACCAGCGTCTTGCGAACTGTGTTCCTCAACTTTTGCGCCATTCCTTCGACGGTTCTGTTCGACCGTAAACGTGAGGCGGGACAACCGCCCGCGGTCAGATTCTACGTGAATCCCCTGAGAAGTCCTCCACCGCAGCCCCACCCATGGGGAGAACGTTGCGGTGAAAGAAGGCACCTGCAAGGAGTGCGCCTACGGTCGTTGGGTTCGGAAGGAACCAATTCTTGAACGGGCCTGCTAAAATCGCCGTCAAATGGATGTCGGCGGGAGGCGTGTCCCAAGGCCGGCCTGAACAGATGTCCGGGGGCTGGACTCGAACCGGAAGCATGAAGCGGGAATTCCGTACGCTGTTGATGCTGGCGTCCACGTTGATGCCGGCGTTCTGCGGAGTGTCGTTCGCTCAGGACTCGCCCCAGGTGCTCGCCGACCGGTTCCTCGCCGAGGCGGACGAACAACTCGGCCAAGGGAAGGCGGAAGCCGCCCGGGAAGCCATGAGCGAGGCCCTGGACCTGCACCGGCAACAGGGCGCCCAGTTGCCTCCTCAGTTTTATCTCAAGTATGGGCGGATTCTGAATCTCTGCGGTGCGGCCGCCGAAGCCATGGAGGCCTTGCAGCGCTACCTGGCCACGGGGGTCGGCGGCCGATCCCGAAAACAGGCGTTGGCGCTCCTGGCGAGGGTGGCGGCCAAGCGCCTGTGGGTCGAGGCCAGGACGGGCAGCGACGCCGGCCTGATCCGCGTCCTGGTGGCCGCAGGGGCCGATCCCAAGGTCCAGGATGAGAGTGGCGAGACCCCGTTGCACCATGCCGCCTGGAGCAACCGGAACGCCGGCGTGGTCCGAGCCATCATCGCCGGCGGCGCCAAAGTCAGGGAAGAGGACCGCAATGGCTATACTCCCCTGCACAATGCGGCCTGGAACAATCCCAATCCTCAGGTGATTCAGGTGCTGATCGGCGCCGGCGCCAAGGTCAACGCCAAGGATGAGGACGGCGCCACCCCTTTGCACCTGGCGGTCGGCAGCAACGAGAACCCGGAGGTGGTCCGGGCCCTGGTTGCCGCCAGAGCGAATCGCAACGCCAAGGACGACGAGGGTGTGACCCCCTTGCACTTGGCGGTCAGCCACTCCGACAAGTTACCGGTGCTCAGAATGCTGCTGAAGTCCCGGGCCAAGCTCGATTCCAAGGACGACTACGGGACCACGCCGCTGCACTGGGCCATCGGCGACAACGGGAGCCGCGAGATGGTGCAGGCGCTGCTGTCCGCCGGAGCTGACGCCAAGAAACGGGACGACGTGTCCGATACTCCACTGCACTACGCGGCCCGTTACAATGGCGACCCTTTGGTCGTGGGCCTGTTGCTGGCGCGCGGCGCCAAGATCAATGCCACGAACCATGCCGGCGACACTCCGTTGCACCATGCGGCGGCGGACAATGGCAATCCGGAGGTGGTCAAGGTCCTGATCCAGGCCGGCGCGAAGGTCGGTGCGAGGAACGGGTCGGGCTATACGCCGATTCTCAGCGCGGCCATGTTCAGCCGGAATCCCGAAGTGATCGAGGTGTTCCTGGCGTTGGGCATCAATTCCAATCTCAGGGACCGGCGCGGCAACGGCCTGCTGGACTATGCGGCGGAAATGAATGAAAACCCGGGTATCGTGAAAGCGTTGATCGAAAACGGGGCGGATCCGAACCACCGGAACTGGAACGCCGAGACGTCGCTGCACCGCGCAGCCGGGAACAACCCGAACCCGGAGGTGTTGAAAGCGTTGCTGGAGGCCGGCGCCGTTCCCCGGGTCAAGAACAAGGACGGCAATACGCCGTTGCATTACGCGGCCGCACAGAACCCGAATCCGGAAGTTGTGGAAGCGTTGCTGACGGCCGACGCCGGCCCGAACGTCAGGAATCGAAAAGGCGATTCTCCGCTGCACTATGCGGCGTGGAACAATTCGAACGCGGAAGTGGCGAAAAGCTTGTTGTCGGCCGGGGCGGACCCCGATGCCAGGAGCCGCAAGGGAAATACTCCACTGCACTATGCGGCCAGGAACAACTCGAATCCGGAAGTCACGGAAGTGTTGTTGCTGGCTGGGGCCACGCTCGACGCCAAAGGCGAAGCTGGAATGACTCCGTTGGCCCTGGCGCGGAAATTCAACGAATCGGTCGCGAGTTGGCTGCTCTATCCTCCAAGCGCCGAAGAGAGCGCCCCTGGATCCGCCGAACCGGAAGAATGAATCGGAAATACTGAAGGGAGCGAACCAATGAAGGGAACCATCTTCGATCTGAGCAGCCGGACCGCGTTGATCACCGGCGGCAGCCAGGGGCTGGGTAGAGCCATGGCCCACGGGTTGGCGCGGGCCGGGGCCGAGGTGATGATCAGCAGCCGCGGTGAGGAAGGTCTGCGGAAGACGGCCGCCGGGGTCCCGGACGCGACGATTCACTGCCACGTGGCCGACATGACCTCCCGGGAACAGGTTCGCTCGCTGGCGGAGACCTCGTTGGAGGTCATGGGACGCGTGGACATCCTGGTCAACAATGCCGGGTGCAACACGCCCGAGCCCATCGACGAGATCAGCGACGAGATCTGGGATCGCACCGTGGAGTTGAATCTCACCTCCTGCATGGCCCTCACCCGGGCGCTGGCCCCCCAGATGAAGGCCCGGCGATGGGGGCGGATCATCCACATCTCTTCCATCATGGGTTTGGGATCCAAAGAGAAGCGCAACTCCTATTCGGCCACCAAGGCGGCGCTGCTGGGACTCTGCCGCGCCAGCGCCCTGGACCTGGGGGAATACAACGTGACCGTCAACTGCCTGGCTCCGGGCCCCTTCCTCACCGAAATGCCGGGGGGCCTGCTCAGTCCAGCGGAGAAGCAGGTCTTTGCGGATCGCACGGCGCTCGGCCGCTGGGCCGAGCCTGACGAGCTCGTGGGACCGGCGCTGATGCTGGCCAGCGAGGCGGGCAGCTACATCACGGGAGCCGTCCTGGTCGTGGACGGCGGAGTGCTCTGCAAGACGTTCTGAGCCAGATTTCCTTCATCAAACGCCCCAGCTGCGAGTTGCCGCGTCCGTCACGAGATGTCCCGACTTGGTCTTGGTGTGATCGTGCCGGATATGGGCCTGGGCGGGGCGTGGGCCGGAGGCTGTTACAATAGCGCCCCGTGACGGCGAGCGGCCCGGTCCGCTCCCGGCGAGGAACCAAGAGCATCTCCATGGCCCAGTCACGGATCCGGAACTTCTGCATCATCGCCCACATCGACCACGGGAAGTCGACTCTGGCCGACCGGCTGCTGGAGGCGACCAACACCGTGGATGCCCGGCAGATGAGGGAGCAGGTCCTGGACCAGATGGAGCTGGAGCGGGAGCGGGGCATCACCATCAAGATGGCCGCGGTTCGACTGGCCTACCGGGCCGCGGACGGTCTCGATTACGAGTTGAACCTCATCGACACTCCGGGCCACGTGGACTTCTCCTACGAGGTGTCGCGCAGTCTGGCGGCCTGCGAGGGAGCCATCCTGGTGGTGGACGCCGCCCAGGGAGTCGAGGCGCAGACCCTGGCCAACGTGAGCCTGGCCATGAATCACGACCTGGCGATCCTGCCGGTCATCAACAAGATCGACCTCCCGGCGGCGGACCCGGACCGGGTCATGGAGGAGATGGACGAAACACTGGCCGTCGACATCTCGGATTGCGTGTTGGCCAGCGCCAAGGAAGGGCGGGGCATCGGCGACGTCCTGGAGGGGGTGGTCCAACACATTCCGCCGCCTCCGGGAGACCCGGAGGCGCCCCTGCAGGCGCTCATCTTCGACAGTCACTTCGACACTTACCTGGGAATCATCGCCTACGTGCGGGTCGTCAACGGCGTGCTGAAGCGCGGAATGCGGATTCGCATGATGGCTTCGGGCCGGGAAGCGGAGGTGGCCGGAGTCGGCGTCTTCGCTCCGGAACGGAAAGAGACCGGAATCCTCCAGGCCGGCCAGGTCGGTTACGTTCACGCCGGCATCAAGGCCATCGGGGACTGCCGGGTGGGAGAGACCATCACCGCGGCACCCAACCCGTCGCCGGAGGCCCTGCCCGGCTACCGGCAGAGCCGGCCCATGGTCTTTTGCGGACTCTACCCGGTCGACAGCAATCGCTATTCCGATCTCCGCGAGTCTCTGAACCGGCTCCAGCTCAACGATGCGTCCCTCTCCTTCGAACCGGAGAGCTCGGCGGCCCTGGGCTTCGGGTTCCGCTGCGGTTTCCTGGGCCTGCTCCACAGCGAGATCATCCAGGAGCGGCTGGAGCGGGAGTTCAACCTGGAGATGGTGGCCACCTGTCCGTCGGTGGTCTACCGGGTAACCTGCAAGGATGGCTCGGTCCTGGAGGTCGACAACCCCACCCGCTGGCCCTCCTTGGGCGAGATCGACGTCGTGGAGGAGCCCTACGTCCTGGCCACCATCATCACGCCCAACAAGTCCATGGGCGTCTGCATGGACCTGTGCAAGGAACGGCGCGGAGTCTTCCGGAACCTGGACTCCAGCGGTCCGACGCGGGTGATTCTCACCTTCGAGCTTCCGTTGGCCGAGATTCTCATGGACTTCTTCGACACTCTGAAGAGCCGCACCCGGGGCTATGCGTCGTTCGACTACGAGCCCATGGGATATCGGGTCGGGGACTTGTCCAAGCTGGACATCCGGATCAACGGTCAGGGCGTCGACGCCCTGAGCTTCATCACCCACCGGAAACGGGCCTACGCCCGCGGGAAGGCGCTGGTCGGCCGGCTCAAGGACGTGCTTCCTCAACAACTCTTCGAGATCCGGATCCAGGCGGCGCTGGGGTCCCGGATCATCGCCGCGGAGAGCGTTCGCGCCTTGCGGAAGAACGTCCTGGCCAAGTGCTACGGCGGAGACGTCACCCGGAAGCGGAAATTGCTGGAAGTCCAGAAGAGCGGCAAACGGAGGATGAAGTCCATCGGCCGGGTCGATATTCCCCAGGAAGCATTTCTCAGCGTACTGCGGGTGGGAAACGAATAAATGCCGCAACGAGGAGATCCGGCGAACGGGTTGGGAATTTATCTTCACATCCCCTTTTGCCGGCGCGAGTGTCCGTACTGCGACTTCAACTCGGGACCCGAACCGGAGGCAATGCGCCGCCGCTACCTGGAGGCCCTCGGGGAAGAGATCCGGACCAGTCCCTGGGCCGGGTATCCGGTGCCGGCCGTGAGTTTCGGGGGAGGAATCCCTTCGGAACTCGTTCCCGCGGACGTTGTCTCTCTCGTGGATGCGGTGCGGGGAGTTTTCCGGGTAGCCGGCGACGCCGAGTGGAGTCTGGAATGCACCCCCGATACCCTCACGTTGGATCGCCTCAGGACGCTGCGCCGGTTGGGCATCAATCGTCTGAGCCTGGGCGCCCAATCGTTCCGGGATCGCCATCTCCGCCTGTTGGGGTACCGCCATAGAGCCCGGGACATCCGGTCGTGCTGCGAGTGGGCCCGGACCGCCGGTTTCGACAACCTCAATCTGGATCTCCTCTACGGACTGCCGGGCCAGACCCTGGGAGGATGGATGGGGGATCTGGAACAGGCTCTGGCCATGGCGCCCGAGCACCTGTCCCTCTACAATCTCGTCGCCGTTGAGGAAACCGGGCCGGCCCGATCCATGGATGCTGGCCGGCTCCCGGAGCCGGATGAGGAGACGGTCGCTCGCATGTTTGAATCCTCGCTGGATCGGATCGCGGAGGCGGGTTACGGCCACTACCACGTCTCCGGATTCGCCCGGCCCGGCAGGGAATGGCGGCAGGGGGAGATCTACTGGAACGGCCTGGCGTATCTGGGTCTGGGTGCGTGTGCTTCCTCGTTCGTCCAGGGGACCCGGTGGACCAACACCTGGGACCTGGTCTCGTATATCCGGGGAGTGTGGGCAGGAGCCGCGCCTCGGGCCTCAGAAGAGCATCTATCCGGTCTTCGCGCACTGGGCGAGGACATGCTCCTGGGCCTTGAGCGGCTCAAGGGCGTCTCACTTTCCGAACTGTCCGTGCGCTACGGCCGGGACGTGGGCCGGCTCTACCGGGAACCGTTGAGATTCCTGTCCGAGAACGGCTTGATCTCCCGGCGGGACGGGCGGGTGAGCCTGACCCGCCGCGGTCTGCTTCTTTCCGACGCCGTCACCGCCGAGTTTCTGGCCGGTCCGGCCGGGAGGGAAGCCAGGTGAGCCGGGTCTGCGTGTTCTGCGGCTCCAAGACGGGAAAGCGATCCCTTTACGCCCAAGAGGCCGCACGGCTGGGTCGCGGCCTGGCCGGCCGGGGTCACGACCTGGTCTACGGCGGTGGAGCGACCGGGTTGATGGGCGTGGTCGCCGACTCGATCCTGGCGGCGGGAGGACAGGCCATCGGCGTAATCCCACGTTCCATGGCCACCCGGGAGGTGGCTCATCCGAAACTGACCCGCATGCACGTGGTCGGCACCATGCACGAACGAAAGGCGTTGATGGCGGAGCTGTCCGACGCCTTCGTCGCCCTTCCGGGAGGATACGGAACTTTCGAGGAACTGCTGGAGATGATCACCTGGGCACAGCTCGGCATTCACCGCAAGCCGGTGGGCCTGCTCAATGCCGGAGGGTATTTCGATCCCCTGGTGGCGATGTTCGACCGGGCCGTCCGGGAGGGTTTCGTCCGGCCCAGGTATCGATCCCTCTGCCGGGTCGTAGCCGGCGTGGACGAACTGCTCTCGGAGTTGGAACCGGGCCGGGGAGAGATATGCCGGGCAAGGTGACCGTCAAGGACCCCTTCGAGGTCAACCTGGATTGCGTCCACTGCGGATTCTGCCTTCCCCGTTGCCCGACCTACCAGGTCTTGGGCGACGAGAACGACTCGCCGCGCGGACGCATCTACCTGATGGACCTGGTCCGGGAGGGACGCCTGCCGTTGGACGACATCGTCATGACGCACCTGGACCGCTGCCTGGGATGCCGGGCCTGCGAAACCGCCTGTCCCTCGGGCGTCCGCTACGAGTTGATGCTGAATCAGACCCGGGAGAAGATCTACCGGAACCGTCCCCCCTCGTGGATCCAGCGCTTCGCCTTTCGCCGGGTTCTGCCGTCTCCCGGACTGCTGCGTCTCGGCGCCCGGCTGGCCCGGCTCTACCAGGCGACGCTCCAGCGCCGGGTGCGGTCCAGCCGCATCCTCTCCCGCACCGCTCCCAAGCTGGTGGAGATGGAGAAGAAGCTGCCCACGGTCCCGCCGCCGGATCGCCTGGAAGCGTTTTATCCGGCGAAGGGGCCGAGACGGGCCCGCGTCGGTTTCCTGTCCGGGTGCGTGATGCCCATCCTCTTTCCCGAGGTCCACCGGGCCAGCATTCAACTGCTGCGGAGAGCCGGGTGCGAGGTCGTGGTCCCGCCCGGTCAGCGTTGCTGCGGCGCCCTTCACTCCCACGCCGGGGACCAGGAGGGGGCGGTGCGGCAGGCCCGAATCAACCTCCGGGCCTTCCCCTGGCGCGATCTGGACGCCGTCGTGGTCAACTCGGCCGGCTGCGGCGCCGCCATGAAGGAATGGTCCCATCTTCCGGAGAGCACCGGCGAGATGGCCCGGTTCTCGCACCAGGTCAAGGACGTCTGCGAGTTCCTGGTGGAGATGAATCCGGCCTGGGAACTGGGTCCGCTTCCCCTCCGGGTCGCCTATGACGATCCCTGCCACCTGCTGCACGGCCAGGGGATCTATTCCCAGCCCCGCGCCCTCATGGCGCAGATCCCCGAATTGACTCTCCTGGAAGTACCCAACAGTGAACGCTGCTGCGGGAGCGCCGGGATCTACAACCTGCAGCAGCCGGAGATCGCCGGCCGGTTGCTGGACCGGAAGCTGGACGAGATCCTGAGCGTCGATCCCCAGCGGGTGACCACGGCCAATCCGGGTTGCCTCATGCAGATCCGGTCCGGACTGGAGAATTCGGGAGCCTCGATCCCGGTGCAACACCCCGTCGAGTTGCTCTACGAGTCCGTCCGGGCAGTGCCGTCGTAGTCCGTTGTCAAACTAGATCCCACCCCAGAAACGGCCCGGATTCAGCGTCCGCCCGGGGTCGAACCGCTCTTTGATCCGCCGCATCAGCGGCAGGGGTTGGGTGGTGGGTCCCCAGACGTCCAAGCCCCGCTTCAAGGGCGCGTCCGCCTTGAAAAGGGTGGTGTAGACCGGCTGGCCCTTCCAACGGGACCGGAGGTCCCGGAGAAAACCGATTCCGTTCGCAAACACCAGGAGCGTGCTGCCGGCCGCATGTCCCGAGAGCCCATGGCCGGGCAGTGCCTGCTCCAACCATTGGTGGACCTTCTCCAGCAGGCCGGCGGGAGCGCTGATTCGGACCACGACCCTCCCGTTGTCCGGCTCCAGGGCCAGGCACGACTCCCGGTCCCGGACCTTCCAGAAAGCGTCCGCCCCGGCCGCGTCCAGGAGTCGGATTCCGGGACATCGTTCCCGGAGCACGCGGCTTTTCCATTGGATCGGGCCCTCCGAATCCCGAAGCTCGACGGCCAGACCGAAGCGTTCCGAGGAAAACCCCGGCAGCCGGAATCCGGCGCCGGAGCGGAACAACTCCAGGGCCGCCGGCGCGATCTGGTTGCGCAGGGAAAGGGCCGTCTCCAGCAGCTCGCCCAGATGGTCGAATTCCAATATCCCGGTCCGCGAGGCGGGGGGGAGCGGTCGCACCTTGAAAGTGGCGTGAGTGACGATTCCCAGGGTCCCCATGGATCCGGCGTAGAGCTTGCACAGGTCATACCCGGCCACGTTCTTCACCACGCGGCCGCCGGCGTGGCTGATCCGGCCGTCGGCGTGCAGAATCTCGATGCCGATGAGGAACTCCCTCATCCCGCCCATGGCCGGGCCGTAACGCCCGGCCAGAGCCGTGGCCACGGCCCCGCCCACGGTGGCGTGCGGGTAGTTGGGTGGCCGGAAGGGCAGGAACTGTCCGGCTTTGGACAACGTTTCCTGGAGCCGTTGCAAGGGACAGCCCGCCTCCACCGTGACCGTCAGGTCGCCGGGGCTGTGGTCCAGAATCCGGTCCCAGCGGCGGACGGAAAGGATGTGGGTCGCCCGCTCCGGATCGTTTCCCAGGAACCACTGGCCGCCGCCTCCCAGGATGAGGACCGCATCTCCCGCCCGGTCCCGTTCCCGGATCCAGTCGCAGCACGACTCCGGGTCGGGGGGTTCGTGGACCGGCGGGACGCCTCCCTTCAGATTCAGCCAACGGCAAGCCTGAGACGGAGGAATCATGCCTTTTCCCTCTCCGTTCCGGGACCTGTCGTGCTATTCATAATGGCCATGAACTCTACTACACTTTCCGCCTTGTCCCGGCGACTGAGGATTGAGAGCTGCTGCGGCGAGAAATTCTTGGTTTCCGCCGCCGCGTAGAACGGAGGAGAAGAATGGACCTGGTGGGAGTCATCATGGCCGGAGGAGCCGGAACCCGTTTCTGGCCCCTGAGCACCGCCGAGCGGCCCAAGCAGTTTCTCCGCCTGGTGGACGAGGAGAGCCTGCTCCAGAAGAGTTTTCTCCGGTTGGACGGGCTCATCGACCGGGAACGGATCCTGGTCCTCACCAACGAGGCGTTCGTTCCCCTGGTTCGGGAGCAGCTTCCCCAGGTCCCGGCTCGCAACGTGGTGGGCGAGCCGTTGCGCCGGGACACGGCCGCCGCCGCCTGCCTGGCGGCCACCCTGGCGCGAAAGAGATTCGGAGACGGCGTCATCGCCACGGTGACCGCGGACCACCTGATCGAGCCGGTGGACGAATTCCGCAAGTGCCTGATCTCGGCCGCCCGGGGCGCGGCCTCCAGCGGAGCCCTGTACACCTTCGGGATCCGTCCCACTTCCCCGGCCACTGCATACGGCTACCTGGAGACGGCCGAACGGTTGGACCCGGACCCTGGCGTCCAGCATTTCCGGGTCGCCAGCTTCCGGGAAAAACCGGACCTCCAGTTGGCGCGGAAGTACCTGGCTTCGGGGAACTACTTCTGGAATTCGGGGATGTTCGTCTGGTCCACTCAAGCCATCCTCCGCGAGTTGGAGGCGAACCTGCCGCGTCACGTCCGGCACCTCACGGCCGCCGTCGAGAGCTTCGGGACCGCTTCCTGGCCCCAGGCGTTGGTGGCCGGCCTCGATCCCCTGGAGTCGATCTCCATCGACTTCGCGGTGATGGAAAAGGCCCGGGACGTGCGGTGCGTGGCCTCGTCCTTCTCCTGGACCGACCTGGGAGGTTGGTTGGCCCTGCTGCCCTTCCTGGATGAGGACCCGGACGGAAACGCCTGCCGGGGCCGGGTCCGGACCCTGGACGCCCGTGGAAACCTGATCTATTGCGACGACCCGTCGGAGACGGTGGTCGTCGTGGGCGTCGAGGGGCTGGTGGCGGTCCGGGCCGGGGACCGGACCCTGATCGTTCCCAGGAATCGGCTGGAAGAGATCAAGTCGGTGGTGGCGAAGCTGCAAAGGTAGGCTTGCGCCCGGCACGGGGAGCGGTCCCGGGCGGCAATCCGGGCGGTGGATTCTTCTGATCCCCCACCGGGAGTCCGTCGCGATAGTAGAGAAAGCCGCCCGGAGTGGGCCGAACGCGGTTCCCGGGCAGGATGACTCCCGCCAGGTTCAAGGGGTCCGCCGTGGCCACGCGCATCACCTCGCCGTCCGGTTCCAGGCGCCGGCAGGCCCGGAGCGCTTCCAGGGCTTCCGGCAGCGAGAACTGGTCGCCGTAAAAGCCGGCGATGAACCGTCCTCCCCGAATCTCTCCTCTGGCCTCCAGGCGGCGGTACACCTGAAGCAGGTCTCTCCAGGAAGGAGCGCACGGTTCCCGCGCCAGGAGGTCGCGAAAGACGACTCCCCAGCGTTTGAGCAGTTGACGGGCCAGAGGCTCCAGGTCCCGGGTCGAGCCGGCGGATTCGGTTTCCCGGTCCCGGCGGCGTCGCAGAAGGGTCCAGCGGCCCGCCGCCGGCTTCACCCGGGGCTTCCGCTTTCGGATCCGGGAGGGGCGGTGAGGCCCCCGCCTCCGCGCAGGATCGATGATGGCCCTCAAGTTGTCGAATCCGTCCGCCGTGACCAGTCCGCAGCGCACCAGTTCCCAGAGGCCCTCCTCCACCTCCACCGGGAGCCGGCCGGTGCCGCGCACCAGGTCTTCCAGGAACGACGCACCCCAACGCTCCAGGTCGGCCAGGATCTCTTTTGCCGGATGGGAGAGGAACGAAGCGTCGGCGCCGTTGGTTCGGGATCGGAGGGAGAGGTAGTGGTCCATCTCCTCCCGGCGGAAAAAGGAGATGGGCGTCAACCGGCTCGGCTTCATCCGGGCGCCGTTTCGATCCGGCGCCGCCCGGGAGAATCCGTTGCTGAGCCGTCCCCAGGTGAAGAGGCCGGAGAGGCAGGCCCGGTCCAGCAGCGAAGGGTCGTAATCGTGGAGGCGGACCCTGAGCAGGTGCATTTCCCAGGATGCCGCCGGCGCCTCGTACCCCTGGAGCTGCTCCAGAATCAGCGACAGGCCCACCTCGCCGTGCAGCCGGCTGGCGGGGGAGAGGTGTTGCCAGCGGAAGAGAAAGCGCATGAACTGGGCGGCGGAGACCGGCGCGATCCGCCGGCGCAGCCGGCCCAGCGTCATGCGGTGGATGCGGGCCAGGAGTCCCCTCTCGCACCATTCGATCTCCTCGGCGCCGGGCCGAAAATGCCCTCTGAGGGTATGGCCTTCCGCCTCCAGAGCGTGCAGAGCCGCCGTGGCTCCGGCTTCCGGGATCCTGAGGCGTCGGCAGAGTTCCCGGCAGGTCAGGGGGCCGGAGGCGTCGAGCCGGCTGCGGACCAGTTCGGTCAGGGCCTCCTGGTGATCCAGGTCCCGGTCGCGCTCCCAGACCGGTTCGTCGGCATCGCTCGGGCTTGCCGGCTCGATATGCGCTCCCGGAAAAGCCAGCCGGATCAGCCTCGTCCGCTCGGCCGAAGCAAAGTAGCCGGACGCCTGGTCCGATCCAGCCTCTTCGGACAACGCCGGCAGTCGAACCCGGCGCACCCGCTTCTCCCCCAGGAGCTGCTGCAACAGATCCGAATGGGGGGCGACTTCCGATTCCTCCATCAGGCCCAGGGTCAGGAGGGCGTCGTGAAGCTCATCGGCGTCCCGAATCGTGGGCCAGGCCTGGGAACAGACCTCCCGAATGGCGTCGGGATCCAGATCGCAGAGGTCGCGGGCCTCCTCGGGCAGGATGCTGCGCCGGGTCCGGACGGCGCGGGCCCGCCGCTCTTCCAGGGGCGCGTCGTCCAGGAAGGCATAGGGGTTGGCATTGAGGATCTCGTGGCTGAAGGGAGACGGTTCCCGCGTATCCACGGCCGCAGTACGAATCATTCCGCTCTCGATTCGCGCCAGCGTCTCTTCCAGGCCCTCGATATCCGTGGCTTCGGTGAGGCAGTCGTGGAGAGTCTCCTGGACCAGCGGATGATCGGGAACGGCGATGTCGCCCTGGATATTTTCCTGGCAGGCCGCCTGTTCCGGAAACACGGAAGCCAGCAGATCGTCGGATCGCATGCGCTGCAGCGGGGGAGGGACCTTGCGGCCCCCGGCGAAGCGGGGAACCGCCAGGGCGCGGCAGGCGTTCCAGCGCCACCGGGTCCCGAACAGAGGCGTGTCCAACAGCGCCTGAGTCAGGATCTCCTTCACCGATGCCGCGGAAAGGAAAGAGAAGATGGTCTCCAACGGGAAGCTGTGCTGATCGCTCAGCGAGATGAGGATGCCGTTGTCGGTGGCGGCCGCCTGAAGCTCGAAGTTGAAGGACCGGCAGAAGCGCTTGCGCAAGGCCAATCCCCAGGCCCGGTTGAGACGGGTTCCGAAGGGGGCGTGCACCACCAGTTGCATTCCGCCCGATTCGTCGAAGAACCTCTCCGCCACCACCTGTTCGAGGGTCGGCGGCATCGTCAGGGCCGCGGCGCCGGCCCGGACGTACTGGATCGCCTGGACGGCTCCGAACCGGTCGAGGCCGCAGTCCGTCCGGAGCCACTCCTCGGCCTGGGCATCGCTGGACCGGACGATCTCCTCCCGGAGGCGGGAGAGGGACTCGGAAAGTTCCCAGGTCCGGCCGGGCGCCTCTCCCCGCCAGAAGGGGACGGTGGGCGGGGCTCCCTGGGCGTTTTGGACCCGCACCGTGCCCGATTCCACTCGCCGGATCCGCCACGAGGTGCTGCCCAGGAGGAAGATGTCGCCGCGGCTGCTCTCGACGGCGAAATCTTCGTCCAGGGTCCCCACCATCGTATCTTCGGGCTCTTCCTTGACCAGGAAGTCGGCCCTGTCGGGAATGGCTCCCCCGGAGGTCATGGCCACGAGCCCGGCGCCTCTTCGCGGCCGGATCCTACCCCGGATCCGGTCCCAGTGGAGGTAGGCTCCCCGGCGGCCGCGGCGGGTTGAGATGCCTTCGGAGAGCATGGCCAGAATCCGGTCGAAATCCCGCCGGCTCAAGTCCCGGTAGGAGGCGGCCCGGCGAAACGTGGAGAACATCTCCTCATCACCCCACTCCCGGGAAGCCGCGGCCGCCACCATCTGCTGCGCCAGGACGTCCAGCGGGCAGCGGGGCATGATGATGCGGTCCAAGGTTCCGTCGTGGATGGACCGGACCAGGGCGGCGCTCTCCAGCAGCTCGTCCCGGGTCGTGGGAAAGATCCGACCCTTGGGAACGGCGCCCTTCCAGTGTCCCGATCGGCCCACTCTCTGAAGCAGGAGGGCGATATTCCGCGTCGAACCGATCTGGCAGACCAGATCCACCCAGCCCACGTCGATTCCCAACTCCAGCGAGGCGGTGGCCACCACCCCTTTGAGTTCGCCCGCCTTCAACCGCGACTCCACGTCCAGACGGATCTCGCGGGAGAGGCTCCCGTGGTGGGCCTGAACCGCCGCTTCGCCGAGCCGCTGGGCCAGTTGATGAGCCAGGCGTTCGGCCAGCCGCCGGGTGTTGACGAAGACCAGGGTGGCGCGATGCTCCTCGATGAGCTCGGTGATGCGGTTGTAGACGTCGTCCCAGGTCTCGTGGGAGATGACCGCTCCCCGCTCGGCGCCGGGGACCTCGATGGCCAGATCCATCTTCCGGCGGTGGCCCACGTCGATGATGCGGGCCCGGCGGTCGGGTCCGGTGAGAAACCCGGCGATCTCCCGGATCGGTTTCTGGGTCGCCGAGAGGCCGATTCTCTGAATTGCGGATCCGGTGAGGTCCTCCAGCCGCTCCAGGGTGAGGCTCAGGTGGGAGCCCCTCTTGTCCCGGGCCAGGGCGTGAATCTCATCCACGATCACGGTCCGGGTCTCCTTCAGCATCTCTCGTCCGCCGCGGGAGGTGAGCAGGATGTAGAGGGACTCGGGAGTCGTGACCAGGATGTGTGGAGGGGTTCGCGTCATCCGGGCGCGTTCCCGGGCCAGGGTGTCTCCGGTCCGGACCAGCGCTTGTATGGGAGAGAGCTCCATCCCCCGGGAATCCGCCAATCGCTGAATCTGCTCCAAGGGCTCCAGCAGGTTCACGCGGATGTCGTTGGCCAGGGCCTTCAAGGGCGAAACGTAGACGATCTGGGTGCTCTGGGACAGCTCCCCGCGCGAACTCTGGCCGATCAACCGGTCGATGGCGCAGAGAAAGGCGGCCAGCGTCTTTCCGGAGCCGGTAGGGGCCGCGATCAGGACGTTCTCGCCCGTTTGAATGGCCGGCCACCCGAGACGCTGAGGTTCGGTCGGCTCGCCGAACCGGCCCCGGAACCACTCCTGCACCAACGATTGAAACTGGACCATGAGGCGTACCCTGGCTTTCGGTGCCTTCTTCAACCAATTCTAGGGATCAGGGCTGAAAGTCGCCATTCGCGTCTCGACTTGAAGCTGGACAGGCGGTGTGGAAATCTTGATTTCGGCCTGACGCGGGGGCATCGAAGGCCGACGGCGGCCGCGACGGAATCCCGGCCGGATGGACGATGCTCCTTTTCCCGTGGGTCCGTTTCCATGAAGCGACGTCGCTGGTTCGATCTCCCGGTCTATATCGTGGTTCGCGGCTTCGTGGAGCTGGTGGGGATATTGCCCCGGATCCTCGCCTACCCGCTCTGCCGGGGCATCGCCGGCCTGGTCTATCTGGCCGACGCCAAGCACCGCCGCATCGGCATGATCAACCTGGGGATCGCGTTTCCCGGCAGCGACGAGGGCTGGCGCCGACAGGTCCTGTTGGAAAGTTACCGCCAGCAAGGTCACCACGCCGTCGAATTGAGCCGTCTGAATCGGCGCAAGGCTTCAGAGGTCCGCAGCCGGGTGAGCTATGAGCCGGGGCGGGGACTGGAAAACTACCTGGAGGCCAAGAGCCGGACCGGATCGGTGATTTTCCTGACCGCCCACGTGAGCTGCTGGGAGCTGCTCCCGGCGGCCCACGCGCTTGCCGGGCATCCCTTGAGCTTCGTGGTGCGCCCTCTCGACAATCCGTATCTGGAGGCGTGGGTGACCCGGATCCGGAGTTGGCCCGGCAACCGGGTCCTGCCCAAACGGCATTCCATGAGAAGGATATTTCGAGGGCTTTCCCAGGGAAACGACGTGGGGCTGCTCATCGACCAGAACACCCAGCGGAAGGACGGCGTATTCGTCCCTCTGTTCGGACGTCTGGCCAGCACCCATGCCGGAGTGGCGGCGCTGGCCCTGAGGACCTCCCACCCCGTGGTCCCCGGATTCATCTATCCGGGCCGGCGGCGGGGCCGCTACCGGATTCGCTTCTACCGGCGCGTGGAACTGGTCCGGACCGGGAATGACGCGGAAGACGCCCGGACCAACACCGCCCGGTTCAACCGGTACATCGAACAGATGGTTCGCGAGTATCCCCACTGCTGGCTCTGGGGGCACCGGCGTTTCCACACTCGGAACGGCGGCTCGGATCCCTACTCGGAATCCGCCGCCGGCGCCGCTCCGGGGCCTGCCGCCGGCGGAGACGGGTCCCGGGCAGCAAGCCCGTAAGGGAAGCCTGTCTGCCGGGCCGGCAGGGGGACTGTTGGACCGGACTGTTATACTGGCCGCCGATTTTCGAAGGATTGAGGTTCAAGCAGGAGGAGACGGAATTGAGAGTTGGAATCAACGGTTTCGGACGAATTGGCAGGAACGTGTTTCGGGCGGCGCTGGACCGGGAGACGCCGGTCGAGGTCGTGGCCATCAATGACATCACCAGTCCGCAGACGCTGGCGCACCTGTTGCGTTACGACTCGGTTTACGGCCGCTTGCCGCAAGACGTGGAAGTGGAGGGAGACAATATGGTCGTGGGCGGCCGGCCCATCCGGATTTTCTCCCAGCGCGACCCGGCCCGGATCCCTTGGAGCGACGAGGGAGTCGAGCTGGTCATCGAATCCACCGGATTCTTCACCAAGAGGGAGCTGGCCGCGAAGCATCTGGGCGGCTCCGTGGGCAAGGTGATCATCAGCGCGCCCGCCAAGGGTCCCGACGTCACCGTCTGTCTCGGGGTCAACGAGGAGGACTACGACCCGGAGAATCACTCCATCATCTCCAACGCCAGTTGCACCACCAATTGCCTGGCTCCAGTGGCCAAAGTTCTCCACCGGCGGTTCGGTCTGGCCAAAGGATTGATGACCACCATTCACAGCTACACCAATGACCAGCAGATCCTGGACCTGCCCCATTCCGATCTGAGGCGCGCCCGCGCCGCGGCCGTGTCCATGATTCCCACCACCACCGGTGCGGCGCGCGCGGTGACCTTGGTGCTGCCTGAGTTGCAGGGGCGTCTGGACGGCATCTCCATCCGGGTTCCGACTCACACCGTCTCGTTGGTGGATCTCACGGCGACCCTGGAGACCGACGTGGATGCGGAAGAGGTGAAGGACGCCCTCCGCAGCGCGGCCGAGGGGGAGCTGAATGGGATCCTGGAGTACACGGAGGAAGAGCTGGTCTCCACCGACTTCAACCGGAATCCCGCGTCGGCCGTCGTGGACGGCCCCTTCACCAAGACGCTCTCCAACAACATGGTCAAGGTGCTCGCCTGGTACGACAACGAGTGGGGTTACTCCAACCGGGTTCTGGAGCTGACCGAGTTGGTGGGCGGCAATTAGCCGGGGGGGCGCGGCGGCATTCTTGCCGCCGAACAGGAGCGGTGGCATTCTTGCCGCCGAACTCCAGAGCAACGATCCACCGAGGCGGAACCGGGAAACCCCAGGTGGACAGGATGCCACCGGCCGTTCCCCGTCTTCGGGCCGGAATCTCCCACAAGGTGAGCCCAATTGTACCCACGCAAGCGATCCATTCGAGACCTGGAGTTGGCAGGAAGAACCCTCTTCCTCCGAGTCGATTACAACGTGCCGATTCAGGCAGGAAGGGTCGTCGACGACACCCGAATCCGAGCCTCGATCCCAACCCTCAGGGTCGCCGTCGAAAAGGGCGCGAGAGTGGTATTGGCGTCCCACCTGGGCCGCCCCGGGGGCAGACGGGAACCGTCCCTGTCTCTGGAGCCGGTCTCCGGCTGTCTCTCGTCGCTATTGGGTAGGCCGGTTCGATTCGTCGGGGACTGCCTGGGCCCGCCGGTCCGGCGAGCCTTGGACTCTCTCGGACCGGGAGAAATCCTGCTCCTCGAGAACCTGAGATTCCATTCCGCCGAGGTGGAGAACGACCTTGAATTCGCGGGCCGGCTGGCGGCTCCCGTCGAGCAGTACGTCAACGACGCGTTCGGCACGGCCCATAGAACCCATGCCTCCACCGTGGGGGTCCCCACCGTCCTGGGACGCGGAGCAGCCGGGCTCCTGATGGAAAAGGAGCTCCGTCATCTGGACCGGGTCCTCTCCGACCCCCGTCCTCCGGTGGTGGCCATACTGGGCGGCGCCAAGGTGTCGGGCAAGATCGGCGTGATCGAAAACTTCCTGTCCCTGGCAGACACCATCCTGATGGGAGGAGGCATGGCCTTTACCTTCCTCAAGGCTCTCGGAGTCGACGTAGGACGCTCGCTGGTGGAGGAATCCTGCCTGGAGACGGCCCGGAAGGCGCTCCGGGAAGCCGAAAAGTCCGGGACTCGCCTGGTGCTTCCCGAGGATGTCGTAGTTGCCCGCAAGTGCGCTGGTGGAGAGGAGACCTGGACGGTCCCCGTGGAGTCTCTTCCGCCCGACCGGATGGGGTTGGATATCGGACCCGCAACCCGGCGGCGTTTCGGCCAGGAGATCGAAAAGGCCCAAACCGTCATCTGGAACGGGCCGCTCGGAGTATTCGAAGTGGAGGAATTCGCCGCCGGCACGCTGGAGGTGGCCCGGTCGGTGGGGGCTTCCCGGGCCTTTTCGGTCGTCGGCGGCGGGGACTCGGCGGCCGCCGTCGTCCGGGCCGGAGTCCGGGATGCCATCGATCACGTGTCCACCGGCGGGGGAGCGGCCCTGGACTACGTGGCCGGGAAGACCCTTCCCGGAGTCGCGGTCTTGTCGGGCAGCGGTTGAACCCCCCGGAACCTGCATTCAGTGGAGGGATCAAGGTGAGTCATCAGAGAAAACCGATCATTGCGGCCAACTGGAAGATGTTCAAAACCGTCTCCGAAGCCAGGGAGACGGCCGCGCGGCTGAAGGACCTCTTGGACGGCGGTCCTGCGCTACAGTCTCGCGAAGTGTTGGTGTGCCCGGCCTTCACCGCGTTGGCGGCCGTCCATGAGGCCCTCTCCGGGTCCGGAATCCAGGTGGGAGGACAGAACCTCCATTGGGAGGAGGAAGGCGCCTTTACCGGCGAGATTTCGGCCGGGATGCTCCTGGATTGCGGCTGCAGGTACGTCCTGCTGGGGCACTCGGAACGGCGCCAGTATTTCTCCGAAACGGATGAGACCGTCTCCCGCAAGCTCAGGGCCGTTCTCTCCACGCCTCTGATCCCGATTCTGTGCGTCGGGGAGTCTCTGTCCCAACGGGAGGCCGGCCGGGCGGAAGAAGTGATCCAGGCGCAGCTTTCGGGAGCCCTGGCGGGGGTGGAGGCCTCGCATCTGGGCGGCCTGGTGGTGGCCTACGAGCCGGTCTGGGCCATCGGCACCGGTAGGACGGCGACTCCGGACATCGCCGACCAGGTGCATGGCATGATCCGGGAGTGGTTGGCCCGGCGCTGTTCGGCGGACATGGCGGCCGGGGCGAGGATCCTCTACGGTGGAAGCGTCAAACCGGCCAATGCAGGAGAGCTGATGAGCCGGGAGAACATCGACGGGGCTCTCGTCGGCGGCGCCAGTCTTGACGCCGAGTCTTTCTCACGGATTGTCGAGTTCAAATGAGTATAATGGGCCCACGGCCCGTTTTACGGAGACCGAAGAATACGGGAGTTGGCGGATTTTGGACTTGGCCGCCCGGCCTGGCGCCGGAGGCGGCCTGCGGAGGCATCGATAGATCAAAATGACCCTCTTGACGATACTTCATGTGCTCGCCTGCATCGTTTTGATTCTCGTCGTTCTCCTGCAGTCGGGAAAGGCGGGAGACCTGGCTTCCGCATTCGGCGGGACCACCAGCCAGACGGCGTTCGGCGCCCGGTCGGCGGCGACGCTTCTCACCAAGGGAACCACCTTGTGCGCCGTAATCTTCATGGTGACCTCTTTGGGGTTGGCGATTCTCTTCACCCAGGGGACCGAGTCCACGGTGATGGAGGACGTGCCCGTGACGGGAGAGGCTCCGGCATCCGCGGTTCCCGAGTCGCAAACGCCACCGGCCGAGACGGAGCCGGAGGGCCAGCAATAGATTCGTGCCGGAGTGGTGGAACTTGGCAGACACACCATCTTGAGGGGGTGGCGCTCGAAACGAGTGTGCGGGTTCGAATCCCGCCTCCGGCACCAGTTCCACATGGGGTCGCCTTGCCGCTGGTCACAGTGAATCCGAAGTTCCAGGTCACTATTCCCGCCAAGCTGCGTCGAGGCATCAATGCCCAAAATCGCAATCAGCGTTCCGGAAAGTGTGCTTCTGGCCGAGAAGACTGACGAGCGCGCTTTCGCTCGTGAACTCGGTATGCTGGCCGCGGTCAAGCTCTACGAGCTCGGTCGTCTTTCGTCCGGGCGGGCTGCGGAACTTGCCGGGATGCCGCGAGTGGAGTTCCTGCTGACGCTCGATCGCTACAAGGTCTTCCCGCTCGAGGCGGAGTTGAACGACCCGGAACGCGATCATGCCTGAGTGCATCAGAAACACGTCACCGTTGTTGTACCTTTACCGAATCGACACTTTGAGATGGCTTCCCATTCTTTGCGGCGACGTCTGGATTCCTCAGGCTGTGGCGAAGGAGTTGTCGGAAGGACAACAGAAAGGGATTGAATCCGGAGGCGAGCCATGAAGACGGTCCGCCAGTTGCTCCAATCCAAAGGATACGATGTCTGGTCCATCAGCCCCGGCACGTCGGTCTTGGATGCTCTCAAGCTCATGGCCGAAAAAAATATCGGAGCGCTCCTGGTGCTGGAGTCGGGGCGTCTCGTGGGTATTTTCTCGGAGCGGGACTATGCCAGGAAGGTGATCCTCAAGGGAAAGTCCTCCCACAGTACGCGGGTCCGGGAAATCATGAGCCGGAAGGTGGTCTACGTCCGGCCCGAGCAGGGCATGGAGGATTGCATGGGGCTCATGACCCAAAAGCGGATCCGGCATCTTCCGGTAATGGAGGGGGGAGAACTGGTGGGGATGATCTCCATCGGCGACGTCGTCAAGTCCATCATCTCCGAGCAGGAGTTCACCATCAGGCAGCTGGAGCAATACATCTCCGGCGGTCCCACCGATTGACCCGGACCAGGAGTCGTCCCCTTGGAAGTGGTGTGGAAGGAGCGGATCCGGCAGCGTTTGTTGCGGATTCCGCCGCGCCGGAGTCCAGTCGCAGCCAAAGCTCGGGCGGCCGTCCTCATGGGCCTTCTGGATCGCGGGGGTGACCCCAGTTTCCTGCTGACCAAGCGGACCCAGGAAGTCGCGACCCACAAGGGACAGATCTGCTTTCCGGGAGGCGTGGAGGAGTCCGGCGACCGCTCCCTCTGGCAGACGGCTCTGAGGGAGACCGGCGAGGAGGTCGGGATCGAACCGGAGTACGTGGAGCGCCTCGGCCGGTTTCACGATTACCAGGCGGTGACCGACATCCAGGTCGCCTGTTTCGTGGGCTATCTGAAACCGGGGTTCTCCCTGACTCCAAGTCCCTCGGAAGTGGAACGGGTCCTTCAGGTGCCCTACGCGTTTTTCCGCGACACCCGTCCCGTGGTGGAGACGCGCCATCGCGGTGGCCGCCCGATTCCGGTCTACTTCTACGATTACAGGGGCGATTCCGTCTGGGGCCTGACGGCCCGCATGATCAAGGATTTTCTGGACGAGATGGGAGACTGGTAGGGGCAACCGTTGTGGTTGCCCTCTTCCCGGTGGCATGAACCCGCTCGAAATGAAGAGGGCACTCACAAGGGGTGCCCCTACATCAACCACCGGAAAAATAGGGAAAGTCCGGTCAAGCAACCGGCGCTGGGCGAGGCCGGGCTTGGAGCCGGTTCGCCAGGTGGTCGATGATCAGCCTCACCTGAACCACGCCCTGCCGGATCAGAAACGTGGAATTGGTTCCGTAGCTTTTGTTCCCCACGATGAAGAAGTCGGGCTCCGGATTCGTCAGGAGGTCGAGATCGGCAGAGGCCTGATCGTCGCAATCGCCGGATCCTCCCAGGAGGCTGGCCGCCAGTTTTATGGGACCGGAGGTCGCGTAGCATTCCTGGACCTGAAGCTGCCGGTAGATGGAGTTGTCCGGCTCGAATCCCACGTGTGCGATGATCTCGTCCACCTCGATCTCCCGCCGCCTCCGGCCTCCGTTCCGATTTCCGTCCACCGCGACCCGGAAGGGACCCTGCGGGGACCAGGACAGGATCTCGTCCACCATGGAGCCGCCCAGATACGACAACCAGGAGGGCGGGCGCCGGGCCAGTGAATTGGCCAAGGCGGCGATCTGGTCCCGGTAGGGAAAGGGATCGTCCGGATACCGGTCGTAGGGAACGTTATCGACCGAGCAGTTGACCCAGTAAACGCGGGTGCGGGGCGCCGTTTCGGTCAGCCCGCGAAGGGCTTCCAAGGTCGTCGCCGCCGAATAGCCGCCTCCAACCAGAAGCACCCGCCGCCCGGCGAACAGGGAACGCCGGTTTCCGTTCACGTCCACCAGGCGCCGGTGAAAATGATCGGGTGCGGCTTGTTGCGCCTCGCACTCGCCGGGTGCGGCGATGTTTCCGTTGCCCATGAATTGGGGACGGGAATAGACGCCCGAGGCGTCGACGACGGATCGGGATCTGTGGATCCAGCGCCGTCCTTCTTGTTCGACCAGCAACCTGAAGGGATGATTCGCACGCTCCGGCCGGCCCAGGAAATCCTGTTTGCCCAGCCCCTCCCGTCCCACCGACCGGACCGCGATCCCCTCCAGGATGCGGCCCGAGAGTTGAGGGATCCGGGACAACGGCTTCAGGTAGGTATCGACCATTTCGGAGCCGGTCGGGTAGCTGTCCGGTTGAGGCAGGGGAAGCTTCGGAAAGGCGGCCTTGACCAGCTCCAGGCCCCAATCCGAGTGGTTCATTCGGAAGGGACTGAACAGCCGGACGTGACCCCACTGGGAGAGGTGGTGCCCCACCTCCCCTTTTTCGAAGACGACGACGTTCAGACCGGCCAGGACTGCCCGGCTCGCCGCCTCCAGGCCGATGGGACCGGCGCCGATGATGGCGAGATCGCTGGTGGTGGGGAGACCGTCTCTCCTCAACTCTGTTCTCGACGTGCCTTATTTGAAGCCGTAGGCGCCGAAAAGCTCGTAGCTCTTGGGAATCCGCCCCAAGAAGAAAGCCGTGGCGACCAGGTACCGGTTCTTGTCGGTGGCCGGCGAGGCCTGGTAGCAATCTGCCGCCGCCTTGACCAGCAGAATGTCATCTCCGCCGCCGACGTGCCCGTCGTTCTTGACCGCCAAATCCATCAGAGTCGCCGCCAGTCCGGCGCCGTTCCCGGAATTCCGGTCCAGAATGACCTGGGCCGCTGTGGCGGACGCGTAAGGGTCGGAATGGCTGACCACGCTGCGCAGGACCTGGCTGGCGTCTTCGGGAAGGAGGTGGCCGGGAAGCTGGTCCAGAACGCGATTCTCGCCGCCCTCGGAACTTTTCACCGAGGCCTGGTGGACCAGGGCGGCTCCCAACAACAGGGCCAAGGTCCGGCGGTGCGGCTCCACCAGATTCGACCAGTCCCGCATGAGATATGCGAAGTTGAAGGCACGTACCGGCCCCGGCCAATGACCGGTCCGGGAGTTGGCCACGGCCTGAGCCGCGGTCATCAGCAGCACGTCCCGGATGGCCTCCACACCGGCGCCGGATCGACTCAGAAGCGCCACGGCGTCGAGGGCTTCGCCGGTCGACTCTCCGAAGAGGCAGCTTTGTTCGAAGCGGGAGCGAAGTTCGCCGGAAACGGTCCCGTCATTCTTCAGGGCGGCAGTCAGGGGATTGGCCTCCCAGTACTCGCGGACCTGGGCCGAAACCTGTTTCTCACGGGGACCGGCCACCAGGAAATGAAGGGCAGGGAAGAGGACCGCCTCCAGGTTCTTCCACTGGAGCGACTGAGCCAGTTTCCAGGCTTGGAGCAGGTAGAGAAATTTCAACCCTCCGTGAGCCGTATCGGCCAGGGCGTAGGACAGTCCCTGGACCCGGAAATAGTCCCGGTCCGAGGGGTTGGCCAGAAATCCCTTCGCCCATGCCAGCGAAGCGGGCACGTCGGCCGACTCGGCCGCTTGGGTGAAGTGGTGCCAGCGCTTTTGCAGGCTCTCCTGGTTGCGGGCGTCGACTTTGTCCAGGTTCCATGGAGTCCGCTTCCGCTCCCTGGCGGCACTCCAGGTCTGCTGGACGTAGGGGCGCCACCCGGTTTCCGCAGGCAGAACGGTCTGGGCCTCGGTGGCCGCCATGATTCCGAAAAAGCCGCGGGGAACCGAATCGCCGTAGTAGTTCTCATACAAGCGGGTGGGAAGGTAGCCGGCCACCGCCTCCACGAAATCGGCGGGAGCCTGGAAATGGTCCTGAGCCTCCTTCATGCAGCCCGAAAACTCCTTCGGGCTCGACGCTTCCAGGAGGCGTTCCATGATATCGGTCATCTTCGAATCACTCCTTCGAGGGAAAAATGGACGAGTCGGGAACCCGCTCCCGGCACCTTCATGGTCGCATCAGGGCCCGTATCCGCGCCTCGAAACGGGCGGCTTCATGATACGAAATCGGCCCGTCCATCACAACTTTTCCGGCCCTCCGGAGGGCGTGGGCCGGGTGTTTCCGAGGGCCGCCCGGCTTGTTGCGAAAGCGGACCGTAAGGTAGAATTTCGCGCATGCCCGGGGTCAGAAAGACGGTCCAGGTCAAGGTGGGGAACGTCACGGTCGGGGGCGATGCGCCCATCGTGGTCCAGTCCATGACCAATACGGATACCGCCGACGTGGGGGCCACGGTCCGTCAGGTCCGGGAGCTGTCCGGCGCCGGATCCGAAATTGTCCGGATTACCGTCAACAGCAACGCAGCAGCCCGGTCCGTCGGCGAGATCGTGCGCCGGCTGAGAGGAGAGGGGAACCATGTCCCCATCGTGGGAGATTTCCACTACAACGGCCACCTGCTCCTCAGCCGCCATCCCGACTGCGCCCGTTCCCTGAGCAAGTTCCG
This sequence comes from Acidobacteriota bacterium, assembly GCA_965116695.1. Lineage (GTDB taxonomy): Bacteria > Acidobacteriota > UBA6911 > RPQK01 > JAJDTT01 > JAJDTT01. Next base: position 1,524,487 of record OZ220706.1, on the reverse strand, counting down.
GATCAATCCCGGCAACGTGGGAAAGGGCCGCTATCGCGACCAGAACTTCCGGCGGCTGATTCAGTTGGCGCTGGAATACGACAAGCCGGTTCGCATCGGAGTCAACTGGGGCTCGCTGGACCAGGACCTGCTGTCGCGGCTGATGGAGGTCAACGCGGCCCGGGCCGAGCCCAGGGACGCCGGCGAGGTGCTCGAGGAGGCCATCGTGGCCAGCGCCCTCGAGTCCGCGGAACTGGCCCGGGAGTACGGCCTTCCCAAGAGTCGCATCATTCTGAGCGCCAAGGTGTCCTCGGCACCGGAGTTGATCCGGATCTACCGCGTTCTGGGACGGTCCTGCGACTACCCCCTGCATCTGGGACTGACGGAAGCGGGGATGGGAAGCCGCGGGATCGTCGCCAGCTCGGCAGCTCTGGGCGTTCTGTTGCACGAAGGAATCGGAGAGACCATCCGGGTGAGTCTGACCCCGCTGCCTGGAGCCAGCAGAGCCGAAGAGGTTCGGGTGGCCCAACAGATTCTCCAATCCCTCAACCTTCGCAGCTTCAGTCCCCAGGTCAGCGCCTGCCCCGGTTGTGGGCGAACGACCAGCAGCTTCTTCCAGGAATTGGCGGAACAAATCGAAAGTCACCTTCGTCTTAGGATGGTGGACTGGAAGAATCTCTATCCGGGCGTCGAGGACCTCAAGGTGGCTGTCATGGGTTGCATCGTCAACGGCCCCGGGGAGTCCAAGCATGCGGACATCGGCATTTCCCTTCCGGGGAGCGGCGAAGAGCCGAAGGCGCCCGTCTACGTGGACGGACGGCAATTCACGACGCTGCGGGGAGATGGAATCTCCGACCGCTTCATTCGGATATTGGAAGATTATGTGACGGACCGGTACGGTTCGTCTCGAGAGGTGTCGAGTCGCCCCGGTTTGGGTCCGGCCTAGCGTCTCGGGTCGAGAGCCGCCACCGGCGGTTCCTGAAGATTCTTCATTCCCGGAAAGATTTCCCAGGAGATTGGACGCAGATGATCGAGGTGGAATATCTGACCAAACGATACGGCCTGCTGGTGGCCATCGAGGACGTGAGCTTTCAGGTTCGACAGGGAGAGATCCTCGGATTTCTGGGTCCCAACGGAGCCGGTAAGACCACCACCATGAGGATCCTGGCCGGCTTCTTCCCCGCCACGCAGGGACGGGCCATGGTGGCCGGATACGATGTCTTCGAGCACCCCTTGGAGGCCAAGAGCCGCGTGGGATACCTGCCCGAGAGTCCTCCGCTGTACACCGAAATGACGGTGGACAGCTACCTTCGATTCGTGGCCACCATCAAGGGAGTGGCTGGTTCGGAAACGCCCGCCCGAATGGAAGTCGTCAAAGAGCGGTGCGGGTTGTCGGGTCAAGGCGAACGCTTGATCAAGCACCTGTCCAAAGGATTCCGGCAACGGGTCGGATTGGCCCAGGCTCTGATCCACGATCCGGATGTCCTGATTCTGGACGAACCGACCATCGGTCTGGACCCCAAGCAGATCATCGAGTTCCGGGAACTGATCGGCAGTCTCCGGGGTGAGCACACCATCATCCTCTCGACTCACATCCTGCCCGAAGTGAGCATGACCTGCGACCGGGTTATCATCATCAACCGCGGACAAATCGTGGCCGTCGATTCTCCCCGGAACCTGACCAGCCAGATGCAGGGTGGGGAACAGATCGACCTGACGGTGGGCGGCGACACCGGCCGCGTGGCCGAGTTGCTGAACGCCCTCCCTCACGTGCGGCGAGTGGCTGTCGAAGAACCGCAGAACGGCCTTTCGTCCGTGCTGGTGGAGGCGGACGGCCAGGCCGAGATCCGCCACGAGGTGGCTCGCCAGGTGATCCGGGAAGGACTCGATCTCTATGAGTTGAAGGTCCGGTCCGTCAGTCTGGAGGAGGTCTTCGTGGAGTTGACCACCGAGGAAGAAACGGCGGCAGGCACCCTCCGGAAAGGAGCAGATCCGGAGCAGGAGGGGGAGGCGGCATCGTGAGGAACTATTTCGCCATCGTCGGCAAGGAACTGTACGGTTTCTTCGTCAGCCCCATCGCCTACGCCGTGCTGGGCGTCTTCTTCGCGGTGTCAGGCTGGTTCTTCTTCGGAATCACCACCTCCTACATCGAGAGGGTCCAGCAGATGGGATTCCAGTCCCAGCAGTTCGGTTCCGCACCGCCCCCGGTGGACGTGTTCTCCCTGATCATGACCAGCTTCTTCGGCGTCATCAGCACCATATTTCTTTTCCTCATGCCCCTGATCACCATGGGCGCATTCGCGGAAGAGAAGAAGCGCGGCACCGTGGAGCTGCTTTTCACTTCGCCGCTGACCCACCTGCAACTGATTCTGGGCAAGTTCACGGGGGTCATGATCTTCCTCCTGGTGATGCTGGTCCCGGCCATCTTCAGCATGTGCCTCCTCTACTTCTACAGCGATCCGCTGCCGCCCTTGAGCCCGGTCCTCAACGGATTCCTGGGAGCCTTCCTGCTGGGCGGTGCGCTCCTGAGCCTGGGAATCTTCGTCTCCTCGCTGACCGAGAGCCAGATCGTGGCAGGCATTCTCTCCTTCGGTTTCTTCCTCATCCTGTGGGTGGTGGATTGGATGGCCGGGACCGGATCGACACTGGGCAATGAGGTCCTGCGCTACCTCTCCATCATGAACCACTACGAAGACTTCACCCAGGGGGTCCTGGACACCAGCCACGTGTTCTTCTATCTGTCGCTGATCTTCATGGGACTCTTTCTGACTTCGGTTTCCCTGAACTCCCCGAAATGGAGGTCCTGAAGTGCTCAAGAAACTGATTCAGCCCCTGGTCTCGGTTTTCGGCACCTCCGAGACCCTGATCTACGCTGGCGCGGGAGGCCTGATCGGCGGCTACTTCTACTATTCGGTCAACAATCTCTGGGACTGGAAGGCCCAGGGGGCGATCTACGGCGGCGCCGGCCTGCTGATTCTCTGGGTGGTCCTGAACCTGGGGCAGCTACGGTCAGGCTTGACCTCGCGCCGGGGCCGCCAGGGCGCCGCCGCGGGCGCCTCCACGGTGCTGGTGGTCGCCATCGTCTGCCTGTTGAGTTTCCTCAATCTGCGCCACAACCGGAGAATCGACTTGACGGAGAATCAGGCCTTTTCCCTTTCCGGCCAGAGCCGGAAGGTGGTCGAGGCCCTGGAAGGGGAGATCCAGGTCGTGGGTTTTTTCCAGGACGAGATGCAGTCCGGAGCCTTCGAGGAGTTGATGGAGCAATACCGCTACGTCTCCACCCGGGTCAACTATGAAGTGGTGGATCCGCAGAAGGAGCCGGGCCGCGTCGCCCGTTTCGACGTGGAACGTTTCGGCCAGGTCGCCGTGGCCGGTGGATCGAAAACCGAAATCGTGGATGATTTTGACGAAGCCAAGATCACCAACGCCATCATCAAGGTGACACGCGAGGGACAGAAGATCGTCTACTTCCTGACGGGTCACGGCGAGCGGAGCCTGGAGGAATCGGGTCCTGACGGTTTGTCCCAGGTCAAGGAGGCGGTCGAGAAGCAGAACTACGTGGTCCGCAGCTACAACCTGGCGCAGGAGAATGATCTGCCTGAAGACCCCTCCGTCCTGATCTCCGCCGGTCCCACGGTGAGCTTTCTCCCCAATGAGGTCCGGCTCCTGAAGGAATACCTGGAGGGCGGAGGGAAACTGCTTCTGCTGCTGGACCCCCGGACCAGGTTCTCCATGGACGGCCTGTTGGGCGAGTACGGATTGGGCGTGGACGGGAACGTGGTGATCGACGCCAGCGGTGTGGGACAGCTCTTCGGCCTGGGAGTGGCCGCGCCCATCGTCTCCAGTTACGAAACCCACCCGATTACGGATGAATTGCGCGGTGTCATGACCTTTTTCCCCATGGCTCAGAGCGTGAAGACGACGGACAGCCCGCTCGGGTACAGCTCGTCGAAGCTCTTCTCCACGTCTGCCCGAAGTTGGGGAGAAACGGATCTGGAGGGCAACGAGGCGGCATTCGATGAGGGCAAGGACATCCAGGGGCCCCTGGCCTTGGCGGCCGTGGCGGTGAAGACGGTTGAGTCCGGTGGTGAATCGGAAGGAGAGGGGGCGTCCCATCACGCAGAGGGCGGAGACGAGGACAGCGCCGGAGAGGCGTCTCCTGAAACGGATCCTCAGGCGGATGCCGGGGATGGCGGCGAGAGCGATGCCGAATCCCGCGAGTCGCGCATCGTCCTGGTGGGCGATTCCGATTTCGCCACCAATGCCTACTCCACCACGTCGGCGAACGGGGATTTCCTTCGGATGACCGTCAGTTGGCTGGCGGAGGACACGGACCTGGTGGCGGTCCAGTCCAGGGATCCGGAGAACCGCAGAGTCAATCTGACCCGAAGGGAATCGACCCTGATGTTCTGGGCCAGCGTCATCCTCATGCCTCTGGTGACCCTGGTCTTCGGCATGGCGGTGTGGCTCAGGCGGAAATAGAGCACGGCGGCGCCTGAGCCGAGCCCGGGAGTTCTCCCAAAAGCGGCTCCGGGGACGGGATCGGCTCCCGAGCAGCTTCCGGACGATGACCATGAAAAAGATCGGCGTCCTCTTTGTTGCATTCCTGGCCCTGGTCCTCTGGGTCTATTTCTACGAGATCGAAGGCGAGAAGACGCGGCAAGCGGCCAAGGAGCGGGAGGAGAGCCTGCTCCGCCTGGAACAGGACCAGATCAGTTCGGTCAGGATGGACCGGCCCGGTCAGGATTCGATTCTCCTGGAGAAGATCGGCGAGGGCTGGGCCCTCAAGGCGCCGCTGGAGGGGCCCGCCGACAAGACCAGCGTCGACTCTCTGGTTCGCGACTTGGGGACGGCCCGCATCGACCGGACGTTCGTGGAGGTGGGCGCAGGACCCGAGGAGTATGGACTGGCCGAACCCCGTCTCAAGCTGACCGTCGAGGCGGGTGACGAGAGCAGAGTCCTGAGCGTGGGCAGCGGCGACTTCACGGGAAGCAAGGTCTTTGTCCAGGTCCAGGGTGAGTCGCAGGTCCACGTGGTTTCGGATCGTCTCTTCACCACGGCCGACAAGAAGCTGATGGATTGGCGCGACAAGAAAGTGATCTCCATGGAGCGGGACAAGATCGCGGTCGTGGAGATCTTTCGCCCTTCGGAGAAGCTGCGGCTCAAGAAGGAGAACGGCAAGTGGATGCTGGAATCGCCGCTGCAGGAGGCGGCCGACCAGAGCGCCGTGAGCGGCCTCCTTTCCTCGCTGGAATTCGCAGAGGCCAAGCAGTTCGTCGCCGAGGAGAGCGATGAATTGGGCCGGTACGGGCTGGAGAAACCGCAATTGAGGGTCCGCTTCCAGCAGGAGGGGCAGGATCAGTGGGAAACCCTGGAGCTGGGCAACGAGTTCAAGGAGGCCGAGGAACAGTATCTGGCGCGCAATCCCGCCCGGTCTCCCGTCTTCAGCGTTGGCAAGGAGATCCGGGACAAGCTGATCCAGGAGCTGTGGGAGTTTCGCGACAAGGACGTCGTCGACGTGGACCAGGATGAGATCGCCACCGTTTCGGTGAGTATCGGGGACCAGGAGATCCATGCCCGCCGCGAAGATTACAAGTGGATCCTGGAAAAACCGGAGGATCAGAAAGATCAGGAGGCACTGGCCTACAAGTTCTGGTATCCCATGGACGACATCAAGTTCGAGTCCATCGACGCCGGTTCCGTCGAGGCGGGAACGGATCTTCCCGCGCCTCAGGTCCGGGTTCGGATCGAACTGAAGGACGGATCGGTCCGGAACTTCCAGTTTGCCCGGGAGGGGGAGCGCCATGTGGCTCGAAAGATGGAATCGGGCCGCACCGGCGCCATCTCCAAGGAAGCTTTCGAAAAGATCCAGTTCAAGGTGGATGAGATCATTTGAACCCGCGATGGCCGGGCTCGCCACGGCGCGTTCGAACCGGCCCTTTCCGGCAGGCCTGACCGGAATGCTGCCCCGATTGCCATGAACGTCGGCATCACGTGCTACCCGACCTACGGCGGCAGCGGCATCGTGGCAACCGAGTTGTCGCAGTGCCTGGCCCAGAGGGGTCACCGGGTTCACATCATCAGTTCGTCCATGCCCAGCCGCCTGCTGGAGTTGGGGGAGCGCATCTTCTTCCACGAAGTGGAAGCCATGGCCTACCCCCTCTTCGAGTACGTTCCCTACGATCTGGCCCTGGCCACCAAGATGGTGGAGGTGATCAAGCGGGAAGATCTTGACCTGCTGCACGTCCACTACGCGATTCCCCACGCCATCAGCGGCTACCTGGCCCGGGAGATGATCCATCCCCGCTGGGTTCCGGTGATCACGACGCTCCACGGCACCGACATCACGCTGGTGGGGCGGGACCATTCCTATCTGCCCGTCACCCAGTTCGGACTCCGCCAGAGCGACGGGGTCACCGCGGTGAGCCATTTCCTCAAGGAGGCGACGCTGCGGGAGTTCTGCAGCGAGTGCGATATCCGCGTGATTCCCAACTTCGTGGACGTGGACCGCATGCAGCGCCGCTTCTCGCCCGAGATTCACCGGCGTTTCGCCCCCCGCGGCGAGAAGATCCTGGTTCACCTGTCCAATTTCAGGCCGGTCAAGCGGGTGGACGACGTGGTCCGGGTCTTTCACCGGGTGCGTCAGCAGATCCCGGCCGTCCTGCTCATGATCGGCGACGGGGGCGAGCGTTCCAATGCCCAGTATCTGGCCAGCGAGTTGGGGATCGGCGATTCGGTCTTCTTCGTCGGCATGGTGGACGCCATCGAAAACTACCTTTCGGTCTGCGACGTCATGCTGCTTCCCAGCGAGACCGAGAGCTTCGGCCTGGCGGCGCTGGAGGCCATGGCCTGCGAAATTCCGGTGGTGGCCACGCGCGCGGGCGGGGTCCCGGAGTTGATCCGGGAAGGCGAAACCGGCCTTCTCTACCCGGTGGGTGACGTGGACGGAATGGCCCGGGGCGCCGTGAGCCTTCTCGGGGAGGATCGGCTGAGGCAACTCAGAATCAATTGCCGGGAGCGAGCCCAGCGCTATTCGGCGCAGCACGTCGCGCCCCTCTACGAGGACTACTACCGGGAGACCATCGAAAGAGGCGTTCGGCCGGCTCGAAGGCGCCGGAATAGCGGCACGGATGGAGTCACCCGCTGACGGGCGCGAAACCTGGTAACGATCCTGAAACTTTGGCCCGAAAGTACTACCCTGACCGCGATCAATAGTAGCAGAAGTAGTAGTATAGACGGGATGAAGCTCAGTATCAGCCTCCGGGAAGAAGAAGTCGCCTTTCTCGACGACTATGCGCGCGCGCAAGGCATTAAGTCTCGATCCGCAGTGGTGCGGGCAGCGCTGCACGTGTTGCGTACCGCGGATCTCGCTCGCGACTATGCGGCCGCTTGGAATGAATGGGATGGCGGTAGCGACGCCGATGCATGGGACCGTTCAACCGCTGACGGACTGAAACCTTGAACCGGTTGGAACCGGTGCGCCGGGGTGACATCTGGACGGTAGATTTCAGCATCCCGGCGGGCGCTGAGGCAGCATATCGCCGCCCGGCAGTGATCGTGAGCAACAATGGCGCCAACCAGAGTGCAACTCGATTGGGACGCGGAGTCGTTACCGTGGTTCCAGTGACTGGCAACGTGCGGAAGGTGTACCCGTTCCAAGTCCGCCTCCATGCCCGGTCCTGTGGCCTGAGTCGTGACTCGAAAGCCCAAGCCGAGCAGGTTCGCGCCGTCGCTATCGAACGGCTCCAGGCTCGCATCGGTCGAGTACCATTGCGGACCATGGATGAGATCGATGGTGCTCTCCGTCTGCATCTGGATCTGTGACGGCAAGGACCGGTCCTCCGCCGGGAAGGCCGGAGCGTATTCCATGGTGTAGAAAGGATCCCCTACTGCCTGGCCAGCAGGCTGCAGATCTGGTCGATGCCGCGGCGGGCGTTGTAGTGACCGAAGCGGTGGTCGTTGACCAGGATGGAAAAAGCCAGCAATTCCGAGGATCGGGACTGCACGTAGCCGCCCAAGGTGATGGCGTTGGAGAGGGTCCCGGTCTTGGCGAAGACGCGGCTGGCTGCGGGTGTTCCCCCCATCCGCCCGCTCAGCGTGCCGGTTCTGCCGGCAACGGGCAAGCTCCCCAGGAAGAAGGGGAAGAATGACTTTCCCGCCACGTGCCGAAGTAACAGCGACTGCGCCCGGGGTGTGATCAGGTTCTGCTCCGAGAGGCCGGACCCGTCCTGAAGGTCGGTGAGGCGCAACGGCACCCCCGCTTCGCGAAGCAACTCGTAAACGACTTCGAGTCCGCCTGAATCGCTTCCTCGGCCCTTGACGACGGCGCCCAGGGTCCGGAGCAGGATCTCGGCGTAGAGGTTGTGACTCTCCCGATTGACCCGAAAGATGACCTGGAGCAGAGGCGGGGACTCGTGGACGTAAATGACCTGCGTTTCCACGCCGTCTGCCGGCGCGGTGTGACGCGAGCGGACCGAGCCTGCGACCCGAATGCCTCGCTTGCGAAGACGGTCTCTCAAGAGTGTTGCCGTGTAGAGGGCGGGGTCCTCCATCGTGATCCGGCGAGTCCAGCCCGGACTGCTGACGGGGATCCGCCCGCCGATGACCGCCTTGTGGTTTCCCAGGGACCGGAAGAAGTATCCGGTGGCTTGGGGGCCATCCGCGACGGTGGTGCCCATGTTGACCAGTTGGAAAAGGGAGTTGGAGGGGTAGCTGGCAAGACGGATGGGCTGTCCGGTCCGTCTGCCGGGACGGGCCACCAAATTCAGGAGGTTGTCATGGAAGGAGAGGGCGGAGACCCGAGGGGCGTAGTGGTACTCCAGGTCCTTCTTGTTCCATCCTCGTCCGTGGGGCGCATAGGAGAAGAAGGAGTCGTCGCCGATCACGTCCCCTTGGATCAGGCGGATTCCGGCCCGTTCCACCTCCCGGGCCATGTTGTCCAGATGCTGGAAAATGGACCCGGAGCCCAGATTGTTGGCCAGGCCGGGATCTCCTCCCCCGATCAGGACCAGGTCTCCGATCAGAACCCCGTTCCCCTGGAGTTGCCCCTCGTAGCCGAGGCGGGTTTCGAATCGGAAGTCGGGTCCCAGACGGTCCAGGACCGCCGCCGTCGTGAACACCTTCATGTTGCTGGCGGGAATGAAGTATTTCAGGGGGTTCCGGGAATAGAGAACGGCTCCCCCGTCGACGTAGCGCACATCGACTCCCCACGAGGCCCGGCGGTACCGCTTGCTGTCCAGCAGAGCGTCGATCTTCCGCGCCAAGCCGGAATCGGGCCGGCGGGTCTGGTCAGCGATCGCCGGCTGAGAAGGTGGGGCGGCCGCAGGGGGATCGGGATTCACCTCAACTGCGGCGGGCGGGCTCCCGGGAGTTGGCGCCCGTGTTGAGCCGGTCGGCAACCAGAAGGCGAGACCGGCGCAGATCGCCGCCAAGAGTCCCAGGACTCCGGCGTGGTAGAGGGGGCTTCGCCGGCGGCGCCGGCCGGCAAGGAATGCGGCGGTTCGCGAACAACGGGCCAGCAGCGGTCTGATCACCCCCGGTGCGTCCTCCTGGCCCTTCAACGATCCCCGGTTCAACTGACGACGTGCCCCATCCGGCTCCACCGGGTCCGGGTCACGAAAAAGACGATCCTCTCCAGGTACAGGCCGAGCATCTCGGGGATCGAACTCTTCAGATACGCATCCGACGCGTCCTCGTAGGACCAGAAGACCACCAGGGGCCGGCCCACGATGTGGCTCCGGGGCAGAAATCCGAAGTAGCGGCTGTCGGCGCTGTCGTCGCGGTTGTCCCCCATGACGAAATAGTTGCCGTCCGGAATCTTGATGGGAGTGGTATTGTTCCGGCGGTTGCTGCGATGGGGATCGCGCGGATAGTTCCGTCCCTGGTCGAGTGCGGAATCGCGATGCACCTTGTAGGGTTCCTCCAACGCTGACCCGTCGATGTAGACCGTCCCCCCGCGAATCTCCAACTCCTCACCGGGCAACCCGATGGCGCGTTTCACGTAGAGGGTGTCCGGATTGTTGGGGAATTTGAAGACCACGATGTCTCCCCGCCTGATCTCGCGCTCGGGGGCCAGAGGAAGACCCGGGTAGTAGCCGTTGCGAAAACTGAACTTGTCGATCAGCAACCGGTCTCCCACCAGGATCGTCGGTTCCATGGAGGGCGTCGGAACCGTCATCGGATGAACCACGAAGGTGGTGACGAAGAGCGCGAAGATGGTGCAGACGACGGTGGTGACGAAGTACTCCCGCAGGGTGCTCTCCTGCCTGGCGGATGACTCTTGAGGGTCTGTCTCTTTTTCCATTCTGCCTCGGCCCCGAATGGGTCACCGCCGGTCATGCCGAGGGAACCTCCTGATCCCACCACGGTCCTGCGGCCGGGAAACGCAGCCTCGGCAAGTCCCCAAAAACGCCGCTGAGTATACCAGCCGATGCTGATGGCCGCACGGCATCGAACCGGCGCCGGGACCCGGACGGCAGGGTTATCCGATCCTCCAGTACGCCGGCGCCGGATGACGCGTCGCCGCGCAATATCGTGTGACTCGCGTCCGGTCCGGGCAGAGCCGCAGCAATGCGTCCGGGCTTCTCCCCGTGATCGGGTCTCTGAAGCAGGGCAGAATCTCGTTCAACGGGACCAGGACGAACTTGCGGCTCCGGAGTCGAGGATGGGGGATCTGCAGGTCCCGCCGGCGGACGATCTCCTGGCCGAAGAAGAGAATGTCGATGTCGATGTTGCGCGGCCCCTTGGCGATGTTGCGCGACCGGCCCAGGGAGGACTCGACCTCGAGGCAGGTGGCCAGCAGTGATGCGGGGGCCTGGCGGGTCTCGACCTGGCAAACCAGGTTCAGAAAAAGGTCCTGGTCCACTACTCCCACGGGTTCGGTCTCGTACACCGAAGAGCAGAGAACCGGTTCCACTCCCCGTTCCTCCAGACGGTTCAAAGCGCGAGCCAGGTAGTCTTCGCGGCGGCCCAGATTGGACCCGAGCGAGAGCAGGATGGCAGCCCCGGTGGGAGAGGTGGTCAGAAGACACTCCGGGGCTGTTTGATGGTCCCAATGGTCCCGATTCCCTTGAGGTAGAAGGAAAACCGGATCTGGTTCTCCTGGCGCACTCCGACGTTGAACCCCACGAAGTCGAGCGAGATCCCGCAACAGTCCCAAAAGTAGTTGAGGCGGGTGCGGTAATTCAGGAACCGGGCGGAGTGGACGTCGTAGCTGAGGGTGCTGGACAGGGACGCGCCTCGCCCCAGGTGCCCCAACGCGATCTGTCCCTGGACCTGGTTGGTCTGAATCGTGCCGGGCTCCAGTTCCCGGGTCACGAAGTAGGCGGTGCCCAGAAGGAATCGCTCGCTGTGGACGAAACCCATGACCGCGACGTTTCGGACGCGGTGGAAATCGGGGTCGTAATCGGTGCGGACGTCGAAATTGACACGGGGTTCCGGCGTGACGCGCGCCACTGCCGTGATGGGAGAAAAACCTCTTCGCAGCCCTCCGAAGGGAAAGCCGGTGAGGGAGTGGAACGAGAGAAACTGGTTTACGGCGCCGGCTTGGAAGGCTCCGCCGAAGTCGGGGTCCAGAAAGTGCTTCTGGACCAGCTTGAGGGCCAGCAATTCGTGGGTCTGTGAGCCGTGGGGGGTCCGGCGTTTGACGAAGAAGCGGTTGAAGAGTCCGTACTCCACTTCGTTGGTATCGGTGATGGACTCCAGATGGTCGAAACGAAGGAGCCGATCGAACCGATCGATGCCGGTCCGGTACTGGTATCGGAATGTGGGCTCGATCAGGTGCTTCATGCGCCCGCCCTGCGCGGGATCGCCGTAGATCCGCGAGAGGCCCCATCCCTTCAGGTCCACCGTCATTTCGGCATATCGGCGCGAGAAGCTCTCCTCGTTGAACACCTCCCGTGAGCCGCCGTCGCCGGCCTCGGCCAGGCTGTTCCCGTAGAAGGTCTCCCGAAAAGCCAGTCTCGGAGTCAGCCGGAGGCCCTGGGCCAGTGGAACGGAGGTGTAGATTTGGGGAAAGAAGTCCAGGCGCTGGGTCAGGCCCGAGGTCTCCAACAGCGAATCGCGCCGCGTCAACCCCTCCGCCGACGTGTCCAGATCCAGGTATACGGGAATGTCCCGCAATCGGTGGCCGCTCAATCGGAACTGGGCGCCCGGAGCGCTCTGAACGACGACGTTTCCCTCCGGAAAGAAGGTCTCTTCCCGGGAAAACGAGACGTTGAGACTCTTCGCTCCCTGGTTTCTGGTCAAAAAGAGGGTAGAGCTCTCGGTGGGCCGGGTGGCGGTGAAGAAGTTGTCCGAAAACACCTGCCGGAAGGTGAAATTGGAGACGAAGTTGAAATCGGCCACGGCCCGGTAGCCGTTTCCGAACCTGGTTTCGCCCCGGCCATTGAGGCTGGCGCCTCCCTGTTCCATGCTGTCCTTGATCAGGTATCCGTCCAACTCCAGAGAGCTGGTCTGGTTGGGCCGGGTCCGAAGGGCAAAGCCGTGGCCGAAGCCACGTTTCGAGTAATAGTCCTCATGGAAGATGATGTCGGTGCTCCGGCCCAGGACCAGGTAGATCGACTGGCTCAAACGCCGGCCCTTGTTGTCGGAGGCGCCGGTGCTGGGAAGCAGGAATCCGCTGGAGCGTTCCTTCTTCTCGGTGGGAATCGACATGAAGGGGAAGTAGAAGACCGGAATGTTCTTGATCTTGAAGAAGGTGTGGTGAATTCGAGCCCTCTCGCCGCTCGTGATGGTCCCCTTCCTGACGGTGAAGCTCCACTTGGGGACGGCTTCCTCACAAGCGGTCAGAAAACCGTTTCGCGCTTCATAGCTGTCGGGACCGGTCTTGTGCAGGGTCTCTGCCTGGACCAGGATGTTCCTGTCGGTCGAACCCTCCACTTGCCTCAGAATTCCCGTTTGCGTCTCCAGGTTCAGCTCTCCATCGGAACCCTTGAGCCGGAGGTCCCCCCGTTTCACCTCGAAGCTCTCCAGGATCAGGAGTTGGCCGGTCCGGGAGTCGTAGGTCATCCTCCCGGCTTCGATGGTGCTGTCCTGATGGGTCACGACCACCTGGCCGTCGGCAACCCAGAGATCCGTCGATTCCCGGGCGAGCCGGTCGGCCTCGATGGTGACGGGACCGTGCTCGGACACCAGTTCGACCCTTGGCCGGTCCCGGGATTGGCCCACGGCAGGGAGGGCCAGCAGCAGTAGAAACCCCACGGCAGACACGGGTCCAAGATAGTAGCAGAGATGCTCCGCCGTCCAATTTCGAACGCCGGTCCTGTCTCCTTTGGCCAGCCTGGAACGGCTTCGAGGCGGTGTGCTAATCTTTCCCCAACATGGCAATGAAGAAGAGTCCGGGGAATCGGGAGAAATGGCCCTCCTACAGCATGGTCGAACCCCGCATGCGGAAGATCTACTTCAAGTTCTACCAGGAGACCTACAAGTCTTCTCCCATCGACCGCAAGCAGAAGGAGCTGATCGCCATCGCCGCTTCCCTGGGATTCAAGTGCGAGGGTTGCCTGGACGGGCATCTCCGGAAGGCGCTCAAGTACGGCGCCACCCGGGAGGAGATCAGCGAGACCATCTCCATTGCCATGGGGGTCGCCGCGGCCTCTGTCGTGGACCAGACGGACCACGCCGCGGAGCGCCTGCAAACGAAGCACTTCGACTAGTTCCCCGATCCCGAATTCCAGTGCAAGCGGACGAAGATTTTTGGGTCCGGGCGCCCCTTGCGGGCGCCCTCTTCGGAAGCGCGATTGCCCGACCGCCGAGTCGCCGGTTCGGGGCTGCCGATGGTCCCGGGATTTGGCTTGATCCGGTTTGCCGGCCGCCAGCCGGCCGGCGCCGGAATCGTGGCGCCGCGATTCGCAGCCGCTAACCGTCAGGTCAATGGTTTCAAGGGAAAGTGGCTTAACGAAGAGTCCTTGGGCGGCGCATCGCAAACGCCTGGTGGACTGGGTGCGTCTCCAGTTGATCGGCCCGGCGGGTGATGGCCTTCTGCAGGGATCGCCTCTCGAGCGGTACCCCACCGGTGTTCTACACCCCGTGGAACCAGGATACTCGGGCCTCGATCCGGCGAGTCCGGAGGACGACGAGGACCACGAGACGCCTCCCGGTGACGATCAGGCGAAAGAGGCGAAAATGGCCCAGCCGGTGCGGCGGCGGCGCTACGTTCCCCCGTCGTCCGTCGGTTTTTCGTTCTTCGTCCGTTCCGGCGACGGCGTGAGGCTGCGCATCACGGCATCCGCGGCCGTTTACGAACGGACGGGTGAGAGGGATGAACGAGGACGGTTTCGGGGGCGCGAATACCGGCGCAAGTCCCTCGAATGCGCCCTGGAATGGACCGGGGCCGAATCCGGGCAGTCCGAAGACCTGCTCCTTGAAGTGCGCCAGCGGCCCCACGGGCAGGGCCGCATCCTCACCGTGGTCTTCGCAAACCGCAGGAAGCCGGCCCGAATCGGCGAGGACCGCGACGAGCGCTGCCTGTTCGAAGCGGGTCTGGAATGCGAGGTCGTGAACGGCGAGTTGGCCGAGTACCCGCGCGTCGACCCGAGCCTGCTCACCGAGGAAGAGCGGGAACTCGAGCTTCAATATCGCCACAAGCGCATCTACGCGGTAGGCCACGGGGCGGCGGTGGACTGGTCCGTCGAACCGGGGACGCCGCCCAGGATCCGGGCCAGATTCATGCCGGAGGTGGACGTGCCGCTGGTGACGGTCAAAGCCCGGGGTGTCGATGAGGACATCCTGGTCATGAAAGACTTCGCTGAGGCCTCTGGCGAAGCGGTTGCCGATCGGCTCGACGCTTTCGTGGATGGATACGAGCGCTGGATGCGGGAGCAGTCCCGGGACGCCAAGGATCTGGAAACCGCGGTGGAACGGGCTACTGCCGGGCGAATCTGCGGACGGATGGCCACGGCGCGGGACCGCATGCGCCGCGGTGTGGCGCTGCTCCGGGCCGATGCCGGGGCGAGGTTCGCGTTCCGGCAGGCCAATCGGGCCATGTTGGCGCAGATGCGGCAGCACGATCGCAACCGGGCTGAAAGGAAGCGGGCTGAAAGGAAGCGGGCTGAAAGGAAGCGGGCTGAAAGGAAGCGGGACGAACCGAAGGACTCGCGGGAGTACCGGTGGCGGCCGTTCCAGCTTGCCTTTCTGCTGGCCGTCATCGAGTCGACCGTCCGGGAGGAGGACGACTTCCGCGGCGTGCTGGACCTGATCTGGTTTCCCACGGGCGGCGGCAAGACGGAAGCCTACCTGGGCCTGGTCGCGTTTCTGATCGTGTGGCGGCGATTGCAGCATGGCACCTTGGGCGGCGGTACGGTGGTCCTGATGCGCTACACCCTGCGCCTGCTGACCCGGCAGCAGTTCGAGCGCGCGACCCGCATCATATGCGCCCTGGAGCTTTTGCGCCGGGAGAATCCGGAACGGCTTGGCGATGAGCCCATCACCGTCGGCATGTGGGTCGGCCGCGCGGCCAGTCCGAATACCTGCCGGCAGGCGAAGGATTGCGTGAAGGAGTTGGCGGCGGGCGATGAGGACGCCGGTCACCAGCTCGTGCTGAGAACGTGTCCGTGGTGCAACCGGGAGTTCGAGTCGCCTCGGAGCTACCGGGCGACGCTGGAGTCGTTTGCTTTCCTCTGCCGGAATCCCGAGTGCGAGTTCGGTCCGGACGGCGAGTCCGGCGAGCCGTCCCCGCTGCCCTGCAACGTCGTTGACGAGGCCTTGTATCAATGCCCGCCGACGCTCCTGATCGCCACCGTCGACAAGTTCGCCCGCCTGGCCTGGGAGGAACGGTCTTCCGTCTTCCTCGGCAGGCGGCCGCCCAAAAGCCGTTTCCCCCGCCGCCCGCCGGAGCTGGTGATCCAGGACGAGCTCCACCTCATCGCCGGACCGCTCGGGTCCGTGGCCGGCCTCTACGAGGCGGGATTGGAGACGGTGCTGCAGCAACGCGGCGTGCGTCCCAAGTACGTGGCGTCGACGGCCACCATCCGCATGGCTCGGGAGCAGGTGAAACGGCTTTACGGGCGAGAACTCGCCGTGTTTCCGCCGCCGGGCCTCTCGGCCGAGGATTCGTGGTTTGCGCGGACGGATCCATCGAGGCCGGGCCGACTCTACGTCGGCTACCTGGCGCCGGCGCTGGATCAGAGGCGCTGCCTGGTTCCGTTGGCCGCCGCCCTGCTGCGCGCGCCGTTGGCCGTGTTCCAGGATCAGCAGGACCGGGAGGATCTTCTGGAGGCCTGGTGGACCCAGGTGATCTATCATGGCAGCCTGCGAGGCGTCGGCAACAGCCACAACGCCTTTGCGACCTCGGTGCGCGACCTGGTGCGGCGCCTCGACCGCGAGCACAGACAGGCGGTCCGGGACGGTGCCGGGTTCGACGGTGAATCGACGGCCGATCCCGACCGGACCGATGTGGGAGGGGCGGCCGAGTCGCGCCAGAACGTGGTCCAGCTCACCAGCTTCTCGCCGCCGCAACGGAACGCCCGAACCTTCGATCAGTTGCATCGCCGCCGGGGCGAGCCGGACTGCCTGGACGCGGTGCTGGCCACGAACATGATCTCGGTGGGTGTGGACGTCGACCGATTGGCGGCGATGGTCATCAACGGCCAGCCGCTCACCACCGCCGAGTACGTCCAGGCCAGCAGCCGAATCGGCCGTGCCGGCGTCCCGGGCCTCGTATTCGCCAACTATTATCGCCACCAGGCACGCAGCCTCTCCCACTACGAGAACTTCCGTCCCTACCACGAGTCCTTCTACCGGTTCGTGGAGCCGACCAGCGTGACGCCGTTCACCTACCAGGTCCGCAGCCGCGCCCTGCATGCCGCCCTGGTGACGGCTCTGCGCCACGGTTGCGGCGCCTGGAGCCGGAACGAAGACGCCGGCGCCTTCGACGCGAACGACGACCGGGTGAGAGCGGTGATCCGGCGATTGAAGCGCCGTTGCCGGGAGGCCGACGAGGCTCGGGGCGAGATCACGGGCCGCCACCTCGACCGGCTCGCCGAACGATGGCACCAGGAAGCGCGGCGTTGCGAGCGGCAGAGGCGGCGTCTGAACTACCGGGCGAACGATCGTTCCGCAGACGGCCTGTTGCGCCAATTCGACGACCCGCCTTCCCGGGGGCTGTGGCGGACGCTGAACTCCATGCGCAACGTCGAGGACACGGGAGTGTTGCAACGCGATGACTGACGAAGCTTTGCCGGTGCGGCTTTCACATCTGCTGCGGCACTGTTCCGTGGGTGCGGTGGTCCGGGGGCCGGATCACCTGGTGACGGTGAAGGACACGACTTTCTGGAAGGGCAGCGACGATCAGGGGATTCGCCACGTCGAGCGGGTGCGCCGCGCCCTGAAGATCGACAAGGCCCTGCGCACGCCGCCGAAGGCGAAAGTGGAGAATAACGGCCGGGTTTCCGGACATGCCATCCCGGCGCTGCGTTTTCCGGGCTGGACGCTGTGCTCCAAGTGCGGCCTGCTGCATCATCGCCCCTGGCGGCGCACCCGGACGGACCGGACCGCATCACGCGGCGAGGTGCAGATCGACCCGTCCCACTGCTCGGCTTCGGCGTCGCGTCGAGGGATGGGTGGCGACGAGCCGGTCTGCGGGGGCAAGTTGGAACAGGTCCCCTGGGTGCTGGCTCACGAACATGGCTACCTGGCGGACGTGCCCTGGCATGCTCTGGCTCACTCCAAGGCGGGACATCCGGGTCGACAGGCGTGTCATGCGGATTGGACGAGTCCGTACCTGAAGATCCAACCTGCCGATCGGGGGTACCGAATTTTTTGTGCGAGATGCCGCGCGTCCGGTCCGATCGAGTCGCGCTTTCCCTATTCCGACCACGAATGGCAGCAGCCGTGGCTCCGCGACCCCCCCGAGAACAGTCCGGAGGGGCTGGCCTGGATTCTGGAGATCGGTGACGTTCGCGTCCACTCGCCGGAGACCCGGACCGCGTTGGTCATCCCCCCCGAATCCCGTATCCGAAAGGGGACCGTGGTGGACCGGCTCTACAGCAGCACGGACAGGCAGGAGGAGATCCGGGAGTGCCGGACCAGCCTGCAACGAAGGACGACTCTCAGGCGAATTGCCGCCGAGTGGGGTTGCGGCACCGATGAGGTCGAGGAGGCGCTCAAGGAGATCGACCGTGGATACCCGCTCTTCGGAAAAACCGTCGGCCATGGAGACCTGCTCGGCAGCGAGTACCGGGCGTTGATCGGCGAGATCCCGGACCTGCAAGAGGACGAGGACTTCGTGACCGAGCATCACACGCGGGCCTGGTCCGATCTCGGAGGGAAGCTGCGGGGAACTCCCGCCCGGCTGATCGCCGCCGTGGACCGGCTGATCGCCGTCAACCGGCTCAAGGAGATCCTGGTGCTCGATGGGTTCCGGCGTCTCGAAGGCCGAATGACGCCGCCGGATCTCACCGGGACGGCCGACTGGCTGCCGGCGCTGGAACTTTACGGAGAGGGGATCTTCTTCACCTTGCGCGAGTCGTTTCTGAGGCGATGGGAGGCGGACCGGCAGGTTCGGAACCGCGCCCGGATATTTCTCGACCGCTTCAATGGGTCGGGCATCCGTTCTCCGATGGGACCTCCAACGGTTTCTCCCCGCTTCCTGGTTCTGCACACGCTGGCCCACCTGATGATCCGGAATTTGGAGACGAAAGCCGGATACCCTTCCGCGTCGTTGCGCGAACGCATCTATTGCCGGAACGGGGGCTCCGCAGAGTCCGGGTCGATGGCGGGAGTCCTGATCTATGTGGCCGTGCCGGACACGGAAGGTTCCCTGGGCGGTTTGATGAGTCAGGCCGAGCCGAGCCGGTTTATCCGACTGTTGAGCTCGGCGGTCGAGGCAGCCGAATGGTGTTCTCTGGATCCGGTCTGCGCCCGGCAGGAGGGTCACGGCCCCGGGCTCCTGAACCGCGCCGCCTGCCATGCCTGCGCCCTTTTGCCGGAGACGAGTTGCGCCTTCGGCAACGTGTTGCTGGATCGAGCCTTCGTCACGGGCGTCGCCGGCGGCATTCCGGGGTTGTTCGACATCGAGGAAGGTCCGGAACAGCGAGGCTGACATGGCGAAGCGCCGGTTCGAGCTGCCGGGGATCCAGGACCTGAGCAAGGAGCAGGAAGCCGCTCGGGCCCTGACCAAGGAGGGCCAGCACCTGGTTGTCGGCGGCCCCGGGACCGGGAAGACGGTGTTGGCGCTGATCCGGGTCCGCAGCCACCGGCGGGATGGTGAACCTCATGTTTTCCTGGTCCACAACCACTTGCTCCATCTTTCGAGCGGCCAACTCGCTGGCGATAGGCTGTCAAGCGACACTTGGGAGAGGTGGTTCGGTGGGAAGTTCCGAGAACTCATCGGCCAACCCTTGCCGAGGAAGGATGCGGATCTGCAGGACGAATACCGGCCCATCGACTGGGTCGGCGTTTCGGATCTCGTGGAACGTCAAGACTCGGTCACTGACGCGCCGTTCCTGGTGATCGACGAAGGGCAGGACATGCCGCGCGAGTTTTACCGGTCGTTGGTCAAGCTGGGCTTCGAACGGTTCTACGTGGCGGCCGATCAGAATCAGCAGATCACGGATGACAACAGCAGTCGCCAGGACATCGAAACGGAATTGGGAATCGACTCGCAGGACACTGTGGAGTTGACTTTCAACTACCGCAACAGCACGCCGGTGGCGAGGCTGGCGCGGGCGTTCTACACCGGCGACCCCGCCAGCCCGCCCCCGGCTCTACCCGAGCGCCATGGGGTTCCCGCGTGGCTGATCGACTATCCGTCAGAGCGTTTTGCCGAGGTCTGCCGGCGGATCGTTCGGCTCGTCGATCGCGACCCGACGAAGTTGGTGGGGGTGTTGGCTCCCAACAACGGCGTACGGCAACGTTTTCTCGACGGATTGCGCGCCGTAGGCAAGGACGACCTGGACCATGATTCCCCTCACATCGCAACTTTCCACGGCGCCCATCGGCCCGAAGTCCGGTTCGATGAAGGCGGAATCCTGGTCATCAACTGCCAAGCCTGCAAGGGCCTGGAGTTCGACATCGCCGTGCTGGCCGACATCGACCGGCACTACTACCGGCCTGACGATCGGGAGGCGGCGATGAAGCTCTTCTACGTCATGGTGGCCCGGGCGCGAGAGCGGGTGGTCCTGCTCCGTCAGAGCGGGGGCGAAAGTCGAATCGACGAGATACTGCCTGACGATCCCGAAGCTCTTCGGCGAAGAGATTTGAGCAGGAGGAGGATGAGTTGAGGGCTCAGGGTTCTCTGCTGAAAGAAATGGGACAATCGCCGACGACCCTGACCGCTGGGGAAGCGCCGACAATGGGGCACCTTGTCACCAATCACCTGAATCTGATGTATATGCTCGGCGCGGGCCTGATACTCCCTCCCGCCGGGTTCGGGAACAAGTACTACCGGGACACCCTCGACTGCTCTCCCGGCTGGATCCCGTTGTTCACCGGCAGACCCCGCCGCGGAGCCATCGACCACTCTCTCGTCGAGGCGAAGCACCTGAAACCGTGCATCGTGAGGATCTCCCTCAAGGAGTTCTCCGGACGGGTTTTCGCTCTCGAGTCGGGCGACCTTCAGGAACGCCGATTCCCAAGCGAAGTGGGCAGGAACGAGTTGCTGTTCCTGCCGGCGCCGCTGCCGACATCTGCAATCGAGAAGATCCTGTTTCGGTCGGTGGAGGAACGGAAGGCGTGCGGGACGGGTGCCCGGGATTATGCCAACGTCCCTTGGACGGACTTCACGACCAGAACTGAGGCACCGCGTTTCTCGAAAGCCTTGAGCGGACCGTGGCCTCCGGAAGGAGTCCCTGAGGCTCGGGAGACTCCGCTGGGTTCGGTGCAGGCCGCCGGCGGCATCACGGCGATGCTGCGGCTGATGGGGAACCGTAGCGCAGGAGAAGTGTCGGCTTCCGGCGAGCCCCTGGGTTGTGCCGCCTGTCGCGTGGCCTTTGATCCGCCGCCGGAATCCGCGCCGGAACTGGAGGGCACCATACTCGGAGGGCTGGCGTCCTGGATGCGCTCCGGCGGAAAAGCCCACCCGGTTACCGAAACGATTTCCGATTCCGACGGCCGGCTTGCGTGGCGCCATTTGTTCTGGGGTGCCGCCGACCGGCTCGCATTGGAGATGGACGCGGATTCCGGGGCCGATTCGGCTGCCTTGCTGCTCGATTTTTTCGGCGACGCCTCGACCATGATTCCATCCAAGTTGCGGGAGCGGGTCCAGGGGCTCAGGGACGACCTCGAGTCCCTGACCGGATTGGGGGAGCTTCGAAACTCGGATCTGTGGCGGAAGTACTCGACTTCATTGCCTCGGGCGATGTCGCTGCTGTTTCTTCGGCAGACCTGTGCCGAGCTGCTGGAATTCCAGGCGCCGGAACTGAGTGAAGAAGACTGGTTGGCGGCCGCCGTGCTGTTCGGGGCCCGATCCGGCTGGCTGTCATTGCCGCTGCCCCTGCGGGGTGGTCGCACGGTCTCCCGGGCCGTCTCCCATCGTATGGCCGCCATGAGCCATCGCCTGGCCGGCACCGGCTTCGACCTGGGGCCGGCGCCGGAACGCCCGAAACCACTTGCCGAATGGTTTCTCGGCAGTTGGAGTGCCGGCCAGCGTTCCGCCGCCCTGGAGTTGGCCCGGGCCCAAGGGTGGGACTGCATCGAAACACGGGTGAAGCTGGGGCAGGGCGACTATCGCCTGGAGGTCGGACGGGGCGGAATGGAGATCGTGTTCCCGGGCGAGGCAAAGGCTGTCGATACGGCAGTGGACAAGGACCGTTTCCTCAAGCTTCTGGCGAAGACGCCGATCATGGATCCCAAGATCGAGGCGCGCGTCGTCGGGAAATTGAGGGCCTGAATCCATTGCAATGCCCTCGATTCTTGCCGGTGCATCTCGACGGCCTGACAGTCCGCGAGATTGACAACTCAGCCCGGCTTGGTAAAAAATTCGTCATCGAAAGGTGGCCCCATCGTCTAGTGGCCTAGGACGCCGCCCTCTCAAGGCGGTAACACGGGTTCGACTCCCGTTGGGGCTACCATCTCTCCTTCCTTTCCTGAAGGTTGAATCACGCGTTGCGGCGGGGCGGGTCCGAATTGCACGCGGGTTCTTCCACCGCTCGTGTAGGATGAAGCGATGAAAACTCGGGTGCTTACCGCCGGTCTGCTGAGCTTCCTTTGCCTCCAATTCTCTCCGGCCCGAAACACGGATGACGCGAAGCCGCTGGAACTGGGCTCGCGCCTGGAACTGTTCGTCGACGACACCCTGATCGAATCCATGCGGGGCGTGGAGTTGAAGCTTCATCCCCCCCGTTCGGCCGGCAGGGTCCTCTGTTTCGACCGTCCCTGGGAAGGCGGGACGAGCGACTACATCTCGGTTTTCAAGGATGGGGACCGGTATCGCATGTACTACCGCGGCAGCACCCATTTCGCGAAGGGGCTGACCGTCCATTCCATGCTGGAGCCGGGGGAAGCCGTCACGCCCGACCATCCCGCGTTTACCTGCTACGCCGAGAGCCGGGACGGAATCCACTGGACCCGCCCCTCCCTGGGTCTGTTCGAGTTCAATGGTTCCCGGGACAACAACATCGTCTGGACCGGGGCTCTCGGCGACCCGTCCCATTGCTTCATGGCGTTCAAGGACGAGAATCCCCGGGCGCCCGAAGATCAACGCTACAAGGCCTTGGCCAACTACCATAGTCCGGGCTTGAAGCACGTCATGGGGGTCGTGTCCGCAGACGGGATCCACTGGCGGCTCATCCGGGACGAGCCCCTCATCACGCAGGCTGTGGATTGGGGCGGCGACCTGGCCTTCTGGGACTCGGAACGGGAGGAATACGTCGCCTATCTCCGGGGACTCCGGGGCCAGAGGGTCCGGGAGGTCGTGCGGTCCACATCTCCCGATTTCATCCACTGGACGCCGCCCGAATTCATCGACGTGGGGGACACGCCGCCCGAGCACTTCTATACGAATGCCGCGAACCCCTACTATCGAGCTCCCCACATCTTTCTGGCCTTCCCCCGGCGGATGGTCCCCTGGCGCACTCTGGCACCCTTCCGGTCCCAGCGGTATGCGGGAGCTTCGGATGTGGTCCTGCTCAGCAGCCGGGATGGACGGCACTGGCGGCGATCCTTCATGGAGGCATTCATCCGGCCCGGCCGCCACGTCCGGAACTGGATCCATCGCGCCAACACGCCGGCGACGGGGCTGGTCCCCACCGGACCGGACGAACTCTCAATTTACGTGCAGCGGCACTACACTTTCCCCAGCGTTCACCTGGAACGGTTCGTGTTGCGGACCGACGGCTTCGCTTCCGTAAATGCCGGCGCCGCGGGAGGAGAATTCGTGACCAGGCCGCTGACCTTCGAAGGCGACTCCCTGATCCTGAATTTCGCGACCTCCGCCGCCGGAAGCATTCAAGTCGAGATTCAGGACGTTTTCGGCAATCCGATGCCGGGCTTCAGCTTGGAGGAATCTCCCATCGTGTGGGGCGACGAGATCGAACATGCCGTCCGTTGGGACCGCAGCCGTTCCCGGAAGACCTCCGAACAGTTGATGCGCCGGATCGAGGGCGACCCCGTGAAACTGCGTTTCGTGATGAAGGACGCGGACCTCTACTCCTTGAAATTCCGGTAGTTCTTCCATCCCCTGCGCGGTCTGCAATGGAGTGGCCGGCCAGGACGAAATCTCAATTTGTGCTGACGCAACTACTGAGGAACACTACCCAAATGAACAAGAAACGCCGCTTCAACCCGGTTCTGGCGGGGATGGTCTGCAGTCTCACGTGGGGAATCTCCCTGTCCCAGGAAGACCCTTCCCCGGTGGTGACTCATATTTTCACCGACTGGACCAAAGTGGATCCGGGAAACGCCATCTTCCCGGTCGATCTGACCCATGTGAGCGAACACGATCGGCAATTGATCGCCAAAGTGCGCGACTACTACAAGGCCACCATGTACATCTCCGAGGGACCCACCGCCTCCCGGAGAATACGGGCCGCCAGCGGCGTGAAGATCGGCATCGAAAAGGGCCGGCTGGACGGTCCCTGGCTCAAACCGGAGAAACCTTGGGAGAGAAGCGGCATCGGGCCGAAAACCGTGCTCCAGGAGGACGGCCGCTATCGTCTCTGGTATGGCTGCGGGTGGACCGTACGCGACCGCGCAGTGGTGGCTCCCGACGGGCGCTTGAAACTGGGATCGGACGGAGGAGGTTCCGGGGTCTGCTATGCGGAGTCCGAGGACGGTCTGAACTGGAAAAGAGTTTCCATGGGAATGGTGGAGTTCGAGGGAAGCCGGGACAACAACCTGATTGCGCTCAACGGTCTGGCCGGAATCAACGGGCACATCTTCGTCGATCCCAACGCTCCTCCCGAGGAGCGGTACAAGACCACCAGCCTCACCAATATCCGATTGTACAAGCCGAATGCCAAGAGCATGGGCGGAATCATGGGAGCGGCCGTCTCGCCCGACGGGATCCACTGGAAACGCCTTCCGGATCCGCTCTGGGACACGTATTTCAACAACGACGGCGGTCCCAGCATCTACTTCGACGGCAAGTTGAACAAGTACGTGATGCTGATGCGGCAGAACTATCCTCGCCGCCGCAGCATCGCCCGAGCCGAGACCTCGGACTTTCGCCGGTGGCCCCATCCCAACCTGGTCCTGACTCCCGGACCTGAAGAGTCGCCGTCCGATGACTTCTACAACAACACCTACCTCCACTACCCGGGGACGGAGAACACCCACCTCATGCTGTGCGCCATTTACCATCGGGACACGAGCCTGGTCGACCTGCGGCTGGCCACGAGCCTCGACGGCATCGTCTGGAATTGGGTGAGCCGTGACTCCATCGTGGAGTTGGGCAAGCCGGGGGGATGGGCCGGCGGCTCCATGTACGCTGTCCCATCCATGGTGCAACTGGCGGACGGCCGGATGGCGGTTCCCATCGTCGGCAGCAGTTGGTCCCACAACGAGTGGTGGAAGGTCCGGTTCCAGAAGGATCGGAAGTGGCCTCGGGGAATCGGCTGGGCCACCTGGGAGGATGGCCGCCTGGCCGGCATCGAGGCCGGGCAGGAGGGGCAGTTCACGACCCAGCGTTTCCGCTTCCAGGGCAAGCCGGTGGAGGTCAACCTCCGCACGCATGGTGATTCGGGATCGGTGGCCGTCGAGCTGATGGCGGAGGGAGATCCGGACCGGAAGGTCTACCGGGCTCAACCGATTTCGGGGAACCGGACCTGGGTTCCGCTGGTCTGGAAGGACGGCGGGGGAGTCGAAGATCTGGCGGGGAAGACCGTGCGTCTGCACTTTCGGCTCTTCAATGCCAAAGTATTCGGTTTTCGCAGCGAGGGGATGGTCGCAGTCGACCCGCTCAGGCGGCCGAAGAGCGGCTGACCCGGCTAGGAATTCCCGGGCACCGGAAGCAGGACTCGAAAGGTGCTTCCCCGGCCGGGAATGCTCTCTACGGAGACGGTGCCGTTGTGGGCCAGCACCACTCTCTTGACGATGGAGAGGCCCAGTCCGGTCCCGCCCAGTTCCCGGGAACGGGCCGTGTCGACCCGGTAGAAGCGTTCGAAGATGCGGTCCAGGTGCCGGGCCTCGATGCCGATTCCGCTGTCCTCGACCTCCAGGAGGGCCTGCTCTCCCTCCTGGCTCAGGCTGACCGTCACCTGGCCCTCCCTGGGTGTGTACTTGAGTGCGTTTCCCACCAGGTTCGAGGTGACGAGACAGAGTCCCTCCATATCTCCGGTGGTCCACATGGGACGGTCCGGGACCTGAATGCGGAGCCGGATTCTCTTGACTTCCGCGGTCGGGATGGCTTCCTCCGCCGGAACGGCGACGGTGTCCCGCAGGTCGACGGTTTCGCGGGTGACTCCCTCTTCCGATTCCATTCGGGACAGGGTCAGCAGGTCGGACACGATGGAGGAGAGGCGCAGGGACTGGTTCCGGGTCTTACGAAGAAACCGGTTGCGGGTCCGGCCGGACATGTCGGGGTCGTCCAGGATCGTTTCCACGAGAGCCTGGATCGCGGCGACGGGTGTCTTGAGTTCGTGGGAGACGTTGGCCACGAAATCCTGTCTCATGGTCTCGACCCGCAGCCGCTCCGAGACATCGTGCATCACCACCACGGCGCCCGCCGGCGCCGGTTCGCCGTTTCCGAGAGGCGTGGCTTTCAACTCGATGGACCGGTCCCGGGGAGACGACCTGATCTCCAGGCTGGTGTTCACTCCCCGTCCTTCCTGGAGGGCGCTGGAGATAGTCTCCGAGATTTGCGGGATCCTCGTCGTTTCCCAGACCGGTTTGCCGAGACTGGCCGAGGGGTCGGCTCCCAGAATCCGGCCGGCGGCTTCGTTCATATGCAGGACGCGTTCATTCTTGTCGACGGCCACCACTCCCTCCGCCATGCCGCCGAGAATGGCCAGGAGTTGCCGGTGATCGGTTTGAAACGTCTCCATGCGTCGTTGGCTGCTGCGGGCCATCCGGTTGAGTGCGTTGCCCAACTCTCCGATCTCGTCCGATCTCGCAATGGAGAGGCGCTGTCCGTAGTCGCCCCGGGCCATGGACTCGGCGATGCGAGTCATGGAAAGCAGGGGCCTGAGCAGGCGTCGAGCCACCAGCAACCCCAGAATCAGGGCCACCACCGCCACGGTCACGGTGCCCGCGAAGACCGCCTTTCCTGAACGCCCCAGTCTTTCGTCGATGGCCGAGAGCGGCATGGAAACCCGTATGAAGCCCTGGCTGTCGGGGTTGCCGCCTACGGGCAATGCCAGAGAGATCCCGGGGACGCCACGGATTTCGCTCAATCTGGGACGGGTATCCAGACCGTGGGATCGAGCCCTCAGAATCTCCGGCCGGTTCAACTGGTTGTCCATTCCGGACGGATCCTGGTCCGAATCGGCCAGGACGGCGCCGTCGGTGGCGATGAGGGTGAGGCGGGCTCCCATCTCACGGCCCAGGATGCGGAGTCGGTCCTGCAGTTCCGACGCCGGTTCATCGGCGGGACGCCGGCCGGCGAATTCCCTGAAGAAGAGGGCATGAGACCTGAGGGAGGTCTGGATTTCCTCGAGCGAGTCTTCCCGGATTCGCCGAAAGACAAGTAGGCCCAGGATGGATGCGGTCAACACGATCAGGACGAAATAGCCCAGATAGAGTTTCCACAGCAGGCGGGAACGGAGCATCTACTGCATGTATTCGTCGTGGAAGCGGTAGCCCACGCCCCGGACCGTCTCGACCAGATACCTGTGAGTTCCCAGCTTCCGGCGGACTGCACCGACATGGACGTCGATGTTGCGATCGTCAATGAAAGTACCTTCTCCCACCACCCGGTTCAAGAGTTGGTCCCGGGTGAAGACACGGCCCGGCTGAGATGCCAGGCAGTGCAAGAGGCGAAACTCGGAAGCGGTCAGGTCGACCCGCCTGTCGGCGACCCGCACCTCGTGGCGTCCGGAATCGATCACGGCGTCTCCCACGACGATTCGTTCCCGGCTCTGGTGGTCCTGGAGTGGTCCCCTGCGGAGCACCGCCTTGACCCGCTCCATGAGCTCCCGGGGACTGAAGGGCTTGCATACGTAGTCGTCGGCGCCCAGGCCCAATCCCAGGACGACGTCGCTTTCTTCCCCCCGGGCCGTGACCATGATGATGGAAACGGTTCGCGTCCGGGGATCGGCCTTCATGCGCCGGCAGATCTCGACTCCGTCCAAGCCGGGGAGCATCAGGTCCAACAGAACCAGATCGGCCTCCAGCCTGCGGACCAGTTCCAGGCCCCGTTCCCCATTCGGAGTCGCGTCCACCCGGTACCCGTCTCTCAGGAGGTTGTGAACGATGACCTCCCGGATATCGGGTTCATCCTCGATGACGATGATTTTCTTGCCGTTGTTCATGGGGTTGCTTCCATCTCGGGTGATCCAGTGCCGATGGAAGTTTACCGGGGCATTTTAAAGGAGGAATGAAGAGTCCGTTAAACAATTTGTGGGTCTGGGAGGATTCGAGTTTGGCGGAGGCCTGTGACATGGTGGACGGGAGTCAATTGTCCCTCGGCGCAGCCAGCTCCTCGGGGATCAGGTATCCCGCCTGCATGAACGAGATGACGTCGGCCAGTTCCTGGCGGGTCAGATTCTCCTCGAAACCCTCGGGCATGACCGACACCTCCGAAGCCCGGATCTCGTCGATGCGGCCGCGGAGAATGGTTTCCTGCTGGTTCGGCCCGCTCCGCAGGGTGAGGGTGCCGGGAGTCTCGGCGGCGATGATCCCTCCATAGACCCGGCCGTCACGGGTGGTGACGATGTAGTTCTGATAGCGGGACAGGATGAGCCCGCTGGGGTTCAGGATGTCGAAGAGGAGCTGTTCGCGGGTATGCCCCTGGACTGCCGTCCTCAGCCCCGGTCCCACTCCGACGCCCTGATCTGGTTCATGGCAGCGGGCGCATTCCCTCCGGAAGACCTTTCCGCCGTTGAGGGGATCGGCATCCAGCTCCAGAACCGGCAGGTACTCCTCGACCAGCGCGTCCCGGTCCGTGGTGTCCGCCTGCAGGATCTCCAGGGCACGCCGGCGGATCGGTTCTCCGGGATGGTTTCTCAAGAACTGCTTCTGCTGATGGTCCAGTGCGGCCCTTTCGATGGCGCCGTTCTCGACGGCGCTCAACAGGGCCTGCACCCGCTCAGGGTGGTCGAGCAAGATTGCCAGCGCAGCCGCACGCGCGTCCGGGGAGAACGTTCCCCACCTTTCCAGGACCAGGCGGCTGACGTCCGGATCTTCGAAAAAGGAGAGGGTTTCCAGGGCGGCCCGCGTCAACTCCGGATCCGCGCCGGTCAAGACACGCGTCAGGACCGGCGCGACCTCCCGGTAGGAGGCGGCGGCGAGCATCCGGACGGAGCTGGATCTCCGGGCCGCCGAAAGCGTTTCATCCAGCACCTCCTTCCGGGCGGCCGCCACCAGCGACGGAACCCGGAAGTGTTTGCCGACTCTGGCCGCGGCGTCGCGCACCTCCGGTGAACCGCTCCCCAGCAGGCTTCGCAGCGAACCGGCCGCTCCTGCCGGCTTCAGGCGGACGACCTGCGCCAGCTCCAGTCCTCGCGCAAGCCCGGAGAGTCCCGCGGTCTGCAACCCTTCCTCTCTCAGCGGCCGGGCCCGGGCCAACAGGCGAACCAGGTTTTGGACCTCCCGTCCCTCGTTGCGGGCGCCGACGACGGCAGCCAAGTCGTCCAGAAAGCCGGTCTTGTTCGGAGCCGGGTGCTCGAAATAGCCGCGTTCCGCAACCATCGATTCCAGCAACTGGAGCGAGGACCCGGCGTCGGAACTGAGGACCGCGGCTCGCTGCCAGGGGTCCTCTCCGTGGCGGGCCACCAGGTCCCGGAATGCGTCAAGCACAAGCGGACCGGAGAACTCGCCCAGGCTCAGGGAGAGTTGGAAGGCGACACGGGGGAAGGGATCGCCCGTCATCTTCACCAGCTTGGGAAGAAGGCCGGGGAACCTCTCCGCAAGAATGACGGCCTGTTCCCGGACGCCCGGATGGCCGTCTTCCAAGGCCTCACCGACGATGGATTCCTCCAGGGCGGACAGGCCTTCCAGAGCGAAGAGGGCATGGAGCCGGGCCTGCGGAATTGTCCGGTTGCCCGCCATCTCTTTCAAGGCGGGAAGAGCGGACCGGTCCTGCCGCTGGAGCAGGAGCCGCTGGGCGGTGAGGCGCCACCACTGGTTCGGCGAGGCGAGATGCCCGACCAATTCCGGTGTGTCGGCTTTG
This sequence comes from Acidobacteriota bacterium, assembly GCA_965116695.1. GTDB lineage: Bacteria > Acidobacteriota > UBA6911 > RPQK01 > JAJDTT01 > JAJDTT01. The sequence continues at coordinate 1,494,807 of OZ220706.1, read as the reverse complement.
TGGAGTTCGGGACGTACGACTGGGCTGGAGGCGGAATCCCGAGGCACGATCCGGTAGATGCGTCCGTGATCGATTCCGGCGTAAAAGTCGAGGCCCTCCTTGATGGGCTCGGGGATGGAGGCCGGAGTCTCCACGTACTGGCGGCAGATGTCGACGACGTAGAGGTTTCCGTCGGGACCTACGGTGAAGCTGGCGGGCCGAAACCAGCGTGACGTGGAAGCCATGAACTCCCGGTCCCGTTCCTCCTCGGGCCGGTCGGCGACGAAACTGACCCCGCTGGGAGTGAGAACGTCGCGGTGAACGATGTTGCCGGCCACGTCGCCGGCGAAGGCGTTGCCCCGGTAGCGCTGGGGAAACGTGTCTCCGGTGTAGATGGTGGCTCCCGTCGCTCCGGAGAAGAACCCGGTGGAGGCGGTTTGCCGTTCTCTCCCCAGTTCCCGCGCCCGCCGCCGGCGCATCCGGGTGCGGGCCTCGCGCCAGGCCTCGGCAGGAGTGAGCTGGAAGATGCGCTGATCATGACCGGAGATGAAGCGGGTGACGGGAGGCGCCGTCAGGAAGAGGTTGCGCTGGAGATAGCGCCGGGCCGCCACCACGTGCTGGATGTGTCTTCCCGATTGGGAGAAAAAGCGGCGTCCCCACTCGTCGAAGCTCAGTCCGAACCGGGTGGCTCCCGAGGCCGCCTCGAACAGATCCCGGTCCAGACGAAACCTGAAATCGGCGTTCAAGACCGAGACCGGTTCGGCGCCGGGCCGGCGGGAGAAGCGAATCTGTCCCGCCTGGCTGTCGTTACCGGCGTAAATCCAGTTGTCGATACCGAAGCGCAGGTTGCTGAGCTGGCCCTCCGGATCCACCAGGATCGTGAACCCGGTGAACAGCGGAGTCGTCTCGTCCGCCCGCAAGTCTCCGTCGGTGTCCCGCAGGTAAAGGATGTTCGGCGCCGAGCTCACCAGCAGGCCGTCCATCCACGGCAGGACACTCTTCACATTGGGCAGGCCCTCGGCGAAGACGGTGGAGTGGTCCACCCGGCCGTCCCCATCCCGGTCTTCCAGAACGCGGACCCGGCTCAGGAACGGTCCCCCTTCGGGGGGCTGGTAGGGATAGTCCCTCATTTCAGCGACCCAGGCCCGTCCCTGTTCGTCGAACGCCATGTCGACCGGATCGGTCACGTCGGGCTCGGCGGCGAAGATCTCCACCCGGAACTCTTCGCTGATGCGAAAGGTTTCCAGCATTTCCTCCGGAGAGGGCGGAGTCGAGGCGGTGTCCGGCCCGCAGCCGGTATTCATCAAGTGCAGGCCGAAAAGCAGGATCAGGGAGCGTTTCATGTGGATTCCGCCGAGTTTCCGAAGACCGCTCTACCAGCGGACGCCATGACGATCCTTGGGGTATCCGGGGTCCCATTGATGGAGCAGATCATGCCGGGCCCGGGTGCGTGACACGTTCTCGGCCAGCATGGCCTTCTTGTCCGGGTCGATCTCGACGCCGAGGCCGGGTCCCGGAGGGAGAGCCATCTTGCCGTCCCGGAACCGGAGCATCCCTCCCCGGATAATGTCTTGAGTGGTCCAGGGGTAGTGCGAATCCACGTCGTAGGTGATATGGGAGATGGCGCAGACCATGTGGATCTGGGTGGCCATGGAGATGCCCAGGTAGTTGTTGCTGTGGCCGGAGCAACCCCATCCCAGCGCCTCGCACGTTGACGCCCAGTGACGGACGCTGTTGAGCCCTCCCATGTAGTGGGGATCCAGCAACACGATGTCGATGGCTCCCCGGTCGTACCCGGGGCGGATGTGCTCCATGCGGGTGACGCACATGTTGGTGGCCAGGGGAATGGATGTCTGCCGGCGCACCTCGGCCATGCCTTCCTGTCCCGGCGTGGGATCCTCCAGATATTCCATCCCCAGCGGCTCCAGCCGGCGGGCGGCTCTAACCGAGGTTTCCACGCTCCACGACGCGTTCGGATCGATGCGAAGCTTGGCCTGGGGCATGGCCTCACGGATGCGGGTCAGGGCTTCGATCTCCAGCTCAGGCTTCAGAACGCCCCCTTTGAACTTGCAGGTCGTGAACCCGTGGTCCCGGTGGAAGTCCAGGAACTGCTGCGCCATGGCTTCGGGAGTCGTGACTTCGGGTCCGCCCTCCTCCGGGAGGACAAAAAAGTTGTAGGCCGAAAAGGGAGCCTCCTTGCGGAAGGGGCCGCCGATCAGATCGACGACCGGCCGGTCGATCACCTTCCCGATCAGGTCCAGGCACGCGATTTCCACCGCGGCCAGGGTTTCGGCGTTGTGCCTCGGCGCGAATTCGGAGCGGTGGGAGAGGCTTCGGCGGAACAATTCGATCTCGAAGGGGTCTCGTCCCAGCACGGTGTCGCGCGCTGCTTGAAGAGCCTGAAATGCCGCGCCCCCGATTTCGGCGACTCCGGTGTAGCCGTCGGTAGTCTCCAATTCCAGGATCGCCCGCTGGAAGTGGGTGTCGTGGACGTTCCAGGAATTCAGTAGCGCGTAGTCGGGCGACGCCACCAGGGTGACCTCGAAGGAACCGATCTTCATCCGGCTCCGGGGGCCGTCGGACCGGGGCCGGCCGCTGCGCTTCAGGCCGCGGGCCGCCGGCGAAAAAGCCACGGCCACGTCATCGACACCGGCCAGTCCCGTCACGCCTGCGGCGGCGGCCATCCAGCGCCGTCGGTTCCAGTCGCCCGTTCGATCTTCGGCAGTCGCCGTCATGCTGGTGTCATGGTAATGATGGCCTTGGTGATCCACAAGCGGGGACAGTGCGGGCAAGCGGGAAACGGGAAGCGGGACACGGGGACAGTGTGCACAAACGGGAAACGGGGAAACGGGAAACGGGGACAGTGTGGAAGAAATAGGGCATCGGGCATCCACAAAAGGGCTGTCCCTACGTCGGTGCGTCCCGATGCCTGCCGGTGTCACGGCGATCGGATGGATTCCAATACCTCAGTCGCGATATTCTCGAAGCCGGGAGGCGACAATATGAAACGCCGCGATTTCTTTGGACGGTCCCTCGGGGCGTCGCTGACGGCCGCCTTGGCAGGGACGGCGCCGGTTCGGGCCCGGGAATTTCCTCCCGGCCACGATGCCTCGGCCGAGTTGGCCTCTCCCGACTGGACACCCGTCTTCCTGGACACCCACCAGAACGATACGCTGATCCGGCTGAGCGACCTCATCATTCCCGAGACCGACACGCCGGGGGCCAAGGCCGCACTGGTCAACCGCTTCATCGACAGGCTCCTGGCCAGTGAGTCCCGCGAGACCCAGAGCCGGTTCCTGGACAGCCTGGCCTGGTTCGACGGGGAGTGTCTGAGACGCTACGGCGCGGCCTTCGTCCACCTACCCGCCGAGAGCCAGTTGGAGTTTCTCAATTTCGTCGCCTATCCTCACAAGTTGGTGACCTGGAAAGACAACCGGTCCGAATTCCCCGGCCACTCCCACTTCCTGACTCTGAAAGATTGGATCAGTCGGGCCTTCTATAACTCGGAGGCGGGTCTGAAGGAACTGGGGTGGAGCGAAGGCGCCATGTCCGGGTCCTTTCCCGGTTGTCCGCATCCCGAGGGCTTTCACAAATGAGCTCTGCCCTGGTCCAGGATCCCCACAGCCCTCTCTACGACGTAGCCGTGGTGGGGTCGGGTGCCACCGGAGGCTGGGCGGCCAAGGTCCTTTCGGAGGCGGGCCTGAAGGTGGTTCTGCTGGAGGCCGGCCGCAAGGTCTCTCCCCGGGAATTCACCGAACACATGCCCGCCTACAAGCTGGAGTACCGGAACCACTCGCCGGATCTGGCGCGGACGCGCCCCATCCAGAAGGCCTGCTACGCCTGCACCGAGTACAACTACGACTGGTTCGTCAACGATCTGGAGAATCCGTACACCACGCCGAAGGACAAGCCGTTCACCTGGCAGCGGCTCCGCATCGTCGGAGGCCGGAGCATGGTCTGGGGGCGCCAGAGCTATCGGCTCAGCGACCTGGACCTGAAGGCGGCCAGCCACGACGGATACGGCGACGACTGGCCCCTCTCCTACGCCGACTTGGTCCCCTACTACGACCGGGTCGAGAAGTACGTCGGTATCAGCGGACTGGCCGAGGGAAAGCCGCAATTGCCTGACGGGCAGTTTCTGCCCCCCATGGCCATGACCTGCGGAGAACGGCTGCTTCGGAGCCGGGCGCGGGACAAGTTCGGCCGCACCCTGACCATCGGGCGGACCGCCGTCCTGACCCAGCCTCTCAACGGACGCGCGGCGTGCCACTATTGCGGTCCCTGCGAACGGGGCTGCGTGACCGCTTCCTACTTCAACAGCCCGGCCACCACGGTGGCCGACGCCTTGCGGACCGGCAACTGCACGCTCCTCACCGACGCCATCGTCAGCCACGTGGATATGGATCCGTCCCGCAACCGGGCCGGGGGAGTCACCTACGTCCACCGTCACCGGCGCCGGACCTACCAGGTGCGGAGCCGCGCGGTGATTCTGTGCGCCCAGGCTCTGGAGTCGACCCGGATCCTCTTCAATTCGGCGACTCGGGACCACCCCGAAGGTCTCGGCAATTCCAGCGGACTCCTGGGGAAGTACCTCATGGACCATGTGGTGGGCGCCGGAGCGGCGGGCGAGCTGCCCCAGTTCCCGGTCCGAAAGCGGGCTTCGGATCCGCGGCGTCCCAACGGGATTTACATGATCCGGTTCCGGAATCTGGCGGGAGAGAAGCGGCACCCCCGGTTCATCCGGGGTTACGGTTTCCAGGGGGGCAGCTCACCCAGCTTCCGTTTCGACGCCGAAGGCTTCGGAGCGTCCTACAAGGCGGCGGTCAAGGAGGGCTTTTACATGATCCGGCTGAGCGGGTTCGGAGAATCCCTTGCCCGGCTGGACAACTATTGCGAGATCGACCCGGAGAAAAAGGACGCTTGGGGAATCCCGGCCCTCAGGATCCAAATGACCCACGGTCCCAACGAAACGGCCATGATGGAGGACGCCGCCACTACGGCGGCGGAGATGTTGGAGTCGACCGGGGCTCGCAACATCAGGGTCAACGCCCGCACGGCCATGCCGGGCATGGCGATTCACGAAGTGGGGACGGCCCGGATGGGACACGACCCGGGCAAGTCGGTGCTCGACGCCTACAACCAGTGCCACGACATCGACAACCTGCTGGTCACCGATGGATCCTGTTTCGTGAGCGCCGGCTGCCAAAACCCCACCCTGACCATGATGGCCCTCACGGTCCGGGCCTGCGATCACTTGTTGGAACGGTTCCGCAGGGACGAAGTCTGAGACCCGGCGTACGTTGTTTCCCACTGTTGGATCAGGAAATCGGCGCGGCGCGGGACCGGCATGCCCACGACGGACCGCAGAAAAGGGACAGTGCGCAGTTCCGCAGAAAAGGGACAGTTTCGAAGTCCGTGTCGACGTCGTTCTGCTAGGTTGGATTCCTGAGACGCCTGACGTCAGGTGTGATCCCGCGTTTCGATCACTACTCGATGACGCACCTACCCGATGACGCAACGACCCTGCTTCAGGCCGCAGCGAAGTGCCCGATTCCGGGACAAAGTGTCCGGTTTCGGACAGTTGCCTACTCTTGGGATGGGTCGTCCAACGCCGATGGCTCCTCGGGCCCTTCCGACTCGCAACACACCACCCGGAAGGGGAGGACCCGGAGGGGATCAGACTGGAGAACCTTGTTCCGGAGATTGAGCTATTGAGTGAATCCAGTGATCCTGGACGTGCGGCACCACCGCGGCACGGTCGACGGCCAGCGGTGAGTCGAGTCTACGCGACGACGGCGTTCGAGCGCTGCTCCCGCAGGGTGTACGGTAGATTTCTCGTAATTAACTGATAGTACTATAATTATTGTCTATTCTTCCGAGCTGGTTCCCTCATTGCATCCCACGTTCTAAACGGGATTCCATGCGACCCTATTGGAGGTCCGTGGATGGGAACCGTTCGGTCAAGCCGTGGTGAAGGGTGGGGCTCAGCGGTGGAGGATGCGCTTCCAGTGCTTACTGACAACGTGTCGCCGTCTCCCCCGGCGATCCTTCACCTTATAGATCCCCATGCATCTCGTCCTTTCTGGATCCGGGTTCTTCGCCGTGGGGCGAATCGTACCACGGCTCCAGGTAATCGACACTCCTACCTTATCGGGATCGAAGATCGCCATGGGAGCGGCCCGGATGCTTTGGCGCTGACCGGTGCGCCAACGCGAAGTGGGAGTACGATGTCAGCGATGAGGCTCCGTTGTAACGATCACGGAGCTAAACCATTCCGTCTCCCGTGAGAACCAGAGGGCTCCCACGGCAATGACTGTTTCCCCCTGGACGCGAATCACGCCATTGAATCTGATCGGTTCAGCACTGATGGTCGAAGGTGGTGGGTCTCCACCCAGGGGGACCAACTCCCGCAGGAACCGGCTCAGCTTGCTTTGGGCCTCGATCTCCCACGTCCTATTGCTCACCCTTCCTAACTCTGGCCCATGTTCGTAGAAGGTCACTGTGACTGATTGCGCCGCATCAGTTGGATTGACAATCGCGATCCCCGTCTCTCCTTCCTCCGTTAACCGTGCGAACAGTCGGAATGCTTTGACGGGCTCGACCACTTGGGATTCGACGTACAGTCCCGGACGTTTCCGGTTCCATGTCGTGTTGACGGCGTAGACCTCTGCGAAATCGGGAAACGTAATCTTCGCCCACCCATTGTCAGTGAAGGGACCCGTCAAGGGATGGTGTGTGTTGTGGACCGACAACGCATCGCGGGCGATCAAATGTGACTCTCTATACGACTCCCTCCCGTTCTCTCGGTACTCCTGGACAGTCACGCCAACGTATCGGCCCGACACTTCCGCAATGGACAGATAAGACGCCAGTGGGTCGGACTGAGTGAACACTGGGGCGATTAGCTGCTTCTCTCCGGTGCCGACATTGAGGGAGCGTTCCGGGCGGTTCTGGCGCGCCTGACTGCCCGGCGCGAGGAGCAGCAGGAGCCCAATTACCAATAGTTTGAATCGCATAGGTTTCACCGTCCTTCCGGATGGTCGGCCTCGGTCAGGTATCTCGTAACAGATCGGGGAAAGCGTATTTGTGAAGCGCCGGAACCGCTTTTTATGAATCCACCGGGCTTGTCCCATTCACACTCCCGGATCGGCCACGAGACCACCTTTGTGCCCAGCCGAAATGAGTCGCCGTAAACATTAGCGACTGCCAAGTGCGGAACTGTCTCGGCGACCGTCCCTCAGCACCCCGCCTGATTCAAGAACAACTGAGCCACGAGATACCCACCCGCGCCCCCAAGCCAGCCCAACGTGAGATCTCTTACGGTGTGTCCAGGTCGGGGCCACCTAGGTTCCCGTGGCTTGATCTTGTCCGTCAGGAGCATCATCCCGACAGTTATCCCCCCAAACACGAGAGCGGACAGGATGAGGTCCGCCGTGTCGCTGTCAATGGTACCGGATAGGAGGTTGTGAGGATGGTTCATGGGGTTAGATCATTTGCGGCCCAAACCCAACGGCCTAGATGGATCAGATGAACGTGTCTTCGGATAATTGCACCTCGATCTTGGTCTCAGGAGACATGGCTTGCACTCTGGACCAGTTGGGCATGTGCCGCGTCACACAGCCGGCAGGGTAGCCAGAAGCAACAAGGCCACCAGCAGCACCAAGGTGATCCTGTATTGTCGCTCATCATTTTTTGTGCGTGTTCTCATGAAGCCTCCTGCTGGGCAATAGTCTCGACGGATCCGGATTCGGCGTTGCGCCAGTTGGCGGGCACAAGCGGGGCAGGTCGGGGCCTGCCACGAAGAAACAATGCCGGACGAGCCGCAGGCCGTCATCAGACCCACGTCCCGGGACCGGCCGTAGTGAATAACCATCGGTTGAATGTCTTGCATGGCAGTCTCCTTCGGGGATGATCTCCTTGAGGAACTCGACTCGTTGCGGGCGTGCGTATCCACTAGCGACTCGCCACGACGGGGGCGCTGGCGACAGCGGCAGCCAGCAGTCGGCGCTGGATCAGAGCTTCCACCAGATAGCCCTGCATCAACTCGTCCAGCCGGGCCTGATCACGGGGGTTCACGGCGAGATAGTCCTCAATGGTGAGCCCCTGGTCCGCTGCTTCCCGGACGATCCTCTCGTGCGTCACCAAATGGCCGGGAGCCACGGTCGAGTGCAGAAACGCGAGCTTCCACGGGGCCTCGCCCTGTTCGTTCTCAAGCCTTGGGTCCGCGCCGTTCTCCAAGAGCAGGTCGATGATGGCAAGCGAGTCCTCGGTGCCGGAGTGGCGGACGGCGTGAGAGTGGAGCACAGAGTTCCCATACTCGTCTTGCGCGTTCACATCGGCTCCCGCATCCAACAGCGCCTGGACCTGCCCCGGTGTGTTGGCCTTGTGCAGCGGGGTCGCGCCAGCACAGTCTCCCAGATGGCTGGTGTCCGGGTTGGGGACGCCGTCCATCGCGGCTTGCAGCAGCAGCCCGTAGCAATCACTCGTGTCCGACACGTAGACATACTCCGCTTCCGGCCGGGGGCGTTGCCGCTTCTCGGATTCCAGCAAAGACGGATACGTCTCAAATTCCAGATGCGGCATGGGACGGCGAATCGGCCGAGGCCGGATGACCGCCGCCGGGAGCTGATCCGGACGCGCTGGCGCGATGATGCCGGGCGGACTCGGTGTCGGGGACTCGCTCTGTGGCCACCAAGTCAGAAACAGCAAGACGAGGATTCCCGACAAGACCGTGGCACGCTTCCAGTAGACCCATTTCACACTCATGGCGATCTCCTTGGGGTGTGGACGGCGTAGGCCATCCGGTGGATTGAAGTCTGCGGACCGTCCCGCATACCCTCGATAACGCTCGGCGCGCGGAGAAGGTTACAGGCGGGCGACCAAGCGGTATTGAAGCAAGTGTACGGCCTGGCACAGTCGGCCGCGGACATTGGCCGGGGTGAGTTATCGTTCCCTTCCCGATCTTGATTCCGGAGTTGACATTTCCCGGAACACTTTTGGATATCGGCGTCGGTGACGAAACCCAGATGGAGGCCAATGCCGTCGCAAGCCAAATGCCTTTGATTGAGCATCCCATTTCCTTCGACGGTTTGAAGTTCGCATTTTCGCGCTCTACTCAATACAACGTCTGAAATCGGGTTCGGTCACAATTTTTTTGACAGCCATGTTTTTGGAGGTGTTTAAGGGCGGAGCTATGGATCGAGGGAACTTGAACCGATCCTTTTCCTTGGCCGTGGAGCTTCTGGGTGAAGCAGGTTAAAGGCGGGCATCGATGCGCTGCTGGAGCAGCTTGGTGGCCCGATGCAATCGGGTCGAGACGTCCGAGCGGGAGACATGGAGCAGGTCTGCCGTCTCCCGGGTGGAGAGTCCTTCATACACGCGCATCTCGATCACCTGACGGTAGGTGTCGGGCAATAACCGGACCATTTCTCGCAGCAGGGCCAGCATCTGCTTCTGTTGGGCCAGTTCCTCAGGCGTCCGCCCCGGAACTTCGACTTCGTAGAAGGGAACCTCTCTCCGGCGACGCCGTCGCCGGCGAACATCCTTAGCCGTGTTGGCCACAATCCGGCTTACCCAGGGGCAGGCCTTGGGACCGTTGAAGTAAGCATGGTTGATGGATTGGAGGATCTTGATCCAACTGGTTTGAAGCGCGTCCTCGGCAAGACTGTCGTCTCTGGTTATTCTCCGAGCCAGCGGGAAGAACCTCTGCGAACAGCAGACGATCCACTCTTCCAGGTTGCCCTCCAGGAGGGCGCAGTCGGTGACTTCTGGCTTGAGAGCCGGGTTAGGCAGGACGTTCAGACTCTTGGACATCCTCCCGATGGAGTCTATCCCAAGTGTTACCAAACATTCTTGGTAACAGGTGACATTTCCGGCCTTCCCGCAAGGGGATATTTTGGACGGGAGTGACCCCCCCAGGGGGTGTGGCGCAGATGTACATTGCGCAACACCCCCGCGCCCGCACCGGGCAGGAAAAAGGGGGGGTCGCTCCCGTCCACCTCCGCTTTCCCCGTGCGGGCACGGCGAAGCCGGGAACTTGACCGTAACTGCATGAGCGACAACGAGATCGGGGAAAGCGTATTTGTGAATCACCGGTACGGCCATTTGTGAATCCACCCGGCGTGTCCCATTCACACTCCCGGACCGGCACGAGCCCCCTTTACGCATTGTCGAAACGAGCCCCATAAGCCCTTGCTACGGGCCTTGACACCGACTACGTTCACCGTCAATCACGATTCGGAAGGAGCGACCTTCCGCCTCTGGTTGCAGGTCGACCGCCCGCATCGGTGCGGGCCGCCAACCCCGCCGTGGGAATCGAGCCGCGTGAGCTGGATCGCTTGCGGAAACGCGAGGTACATCCACTTGGGGGTGCAGAGTTCGCAGACCAAAAAACGGACTGCGCCCGTTTGGAGAATTCCCGGCTCCGGCAGCGCCTCGCGGTGGATCCTGGACGGCACCGGAAAACTCCCCCGAACCTTGCCGGATGCTCGACCGAGGTCACGACCCGACGGGGAGAATCCTGGATCTCGCCATCTCGACGGGCTGAGTGCTTCGTTGTGGTTGTTTGCCGGGGGAGGCTCTGAAGGTGCTTGAAGGAAGATGGAGAATCCGTTGGGAGCCGGGGGAAATGTGCCGGCCCCCGGCTCCCGGTGGAAGAGAGCATGGATGGGGCTCCGTCCCCTGGGATTCTGACTGCCACGGTTGCCCGGAAGGACAACGCAGAGGGCCGGGAACCGCTATTTGTCCGGGCTGCCCGGGTTGGACGCGCTGGAGGCCGTCACGTCCTCGTCGATCTCGACGGTGAGGAACGCCTCCTCGGTATCGAAATAGCGCCACACTTGTGCCGATTGCTGGTTGTAGAAAAACAGGCCGTGTTCGCTCTCGAACAGACGCCAGGGGCCTTCGCCAGGCCCAAGGACGACAACGGCTTCTTCCGCTTGGACCGGCTCTTTCTCATGGACTGCGACCGCAACGGCGGCAACTCCCAGCAAGACGACCAGGGCAACGATTGGAATGTACGGCTTCATTAGATTCTCTCCTTTCCACTCATTCAAGATGGGAGATGAGTGCAGTAGGTTCACTCCAATTTGATCGAGGGTACGCGGCCTCGACGAATACCCGCCCCCGACATCGCTCCGGGGAAGAGGCGTACGGTTGCAAGACCCTTCCCCATGTGGGAGCGATTACCTGCGGAGTCCGTCCACGACGGCGTTCCGGACGGATTCCATCCAAGCTTCGAGATTCTTCTGGTGCTGGACCAACTCCTTGACCCGGTCATCGATGATCCGGCAACGTCGAATGATGAGCAGTTGGGAAATGGCGATAAGCAGCAGGAGAAAGAGGATCCAGAGAACATGCCACCAGAGACTCACGAATACGACGGTGCTTTGGATGAAGCTGGTGAACTCATTCATCAACCAACTTCCTTTCCTCGCGCACCGGCCGGATCCACGTAACGATTCCCCAAAGGGTAAGCATGATGCCCCCGATCACGACCGCGGCAATGAACACCAGGAGCAGGAACGTTACGGCACCTGCAAAGAATTCGCGCAATGCCTCCATGCATTCAGCTCCGGCGACGGAGCCCCGTGTATTGGCGAATGGTCGGGGAAGGCTTCTGGAGGAGACTGTTCCACTCCGCCGCCGCAGGATGCCTTACGCGCCGCTCGTCCTTTCTATCTGGAGTTTTTGACCTGACTACACAAGAGGGAGAAAGAGAGGCCCCCGAACCCAACGCCGGGCCGGTGCTCCAAGAACCTCGATCACTCGGAAATCGATCGCGTCGGAATCTGCCCGCTCCGACTGCGATTCTATCTTGAAGTGCCGCCATGGCAAGCCTCTCTTCTCAACTCAGTACCCGGGGGGGCGGCATGATCGGAAACCGCCCCCCTCGGATATCGCCCCGGCGCAGGAGGAGATTGACAATGCACAGACTGACCCGCGCTATGTGGGTGCGATTACTCGGCATCCGGATCCATAATCTTGAGAACCGACCACTGTTACGTAGTCCTTGTCCGTCAGGGACTTTATTTACTCAGCGTCCTCCTCGGGTGCCTCCGCTATCGCTAGGAGCGAGTGCGCTAGAGCCCGGGCCTGAGATCGTGAAAGATTCGCCCACCTGGGCGATCCGGCCCGGTATCCGATTCGCTTCCGACTTTGCAAACCGATCCGAAGCTCGATCGGGTGTTGCGGGTCATCGCTGGCCTGGACGAACACCGGATCCACGACAGTTTTGGTGTTAATCCGGGTCGAAGTGCTCTTACTCTTGCTCATCTTTCGTTTGCCTGGGGTAAATGGACTTCCACCGGGTGTCCCTCCATTGGTTCCTGGGCCTGGCTCGAATGTGCTTGCTGCCACGTTCACGATTCTGGTGGTGACGCCTTGGACGCTCCTCGTCGGTCAATGCGGGTTCAACGCGCTTGTAGATGGTCCTGTATCCGGCGCTGAGGGATAACGGCAATGCGATGCCGGCGAGGTAGCGCCACTCGAAGGATCGGTCCAGGATCGACCAGCAGACCCAGAGCCACCATGGGAGAAAAGTGGCCCAGGCGAGAGCTTTCAGCAAGTAGGCAACAAACGCCATTACTCAGTGGCGGCGGGCGCCGGTGATGAATCGCCGGGTCTGGTATTGGGACTGACCAACTATGGAGAGAGCCAGACCCGAACCCTCCAAGGCCTCTTCATCGGGATTACATGCGAAGGTTCCAAGGGCCGGTGCTCACACGCACGCGTACGACAAATGCAAGTGTTGATTTTAGACCCACCGTGGGGCCGGCACCGGCCCTTGGAACACCTCACCATCGGTTTCTCAGACGTGCATTGACGGGCTGGACCATGGCCCGGGTCATCCGCTTGATCATCGCCACGGCCGTGGCTCCGGGACCGTCCAGATCAAACTCCTCCTCTCAGTCCGGCTTGGCTCGGCTGGTCGCTGTGTCGCATCCATTCGATTTGCAACTTTCGTATCTCATTCCCATTTGGTTTCATTCGGTCTCTCCACCCCGCTCTTCAGGGATCGAAGACCGGCCCAAGTCGGTGATCATCAAGGGGGCGGGCGAAACGAGAGAGAAGCCCGCCCCCCCCGACATCGCTCCGGGAGAGGGAGTGACAGGCTCTCCCGTGTGGGAGCGATTGCCGCCCGGGATGCATGAGGGGTTCTCTGCGAGAAACCCCTTATCCTGAATGATCTCCACAACGCTGGATACCAGCAGACAAGAAGGGTATCATCACGAAGTGATTACAGAATGACAATATGGGCGTGTCTGCTGATATTGTTATGATATTTTGCGCTCAGTTGCTATTCTTATCCCGCAGAGCCCGTTGCGTCTCCAACTCAGCTCCGGGATCGAGTCGAGGCCGAGGGACTCTGAGCCGGGTTTCGTAGCAGGGTCGGACAAGGAGGGACGAATGCAGAATCCGGACGAACCGAGACAAGAGATCGAGGCGCTGCGGGATCGCATCTCCACGCTCAGCGCCGCCATCCTGCGGATCAACGAGAGCCTCGATGTCCGCACCGTCCTGGATGAGGTCGTCAAGAGCGCCTGCGCGCTGACCGGGGCTCGCTACGGCACGATCATGACCGTCGACGAGGCGGGGCAGCCCCAGGAGTACACCACCTTCGGAATGAGCCCGGAGCAGAATCAGCATTTGCTGACCTGGACCGATGCTCCGAAATTCTTCGAACACCTGCGGCACATTCCGGGACCGTTGCGGTTGGAAGACCTGCCCGGCTACATCGACTCGCTCGGCTTTTCTCCTCTCGCGATGGTCCCGTCGGCGAACATGCTGGGAATGCAGATGCGCCATCGGGGCGAGCACGTCGGCGGGTTTTATCTCGGGGCGAAGGCAGGCGGAGAGACGTTCACGAGCGAGGACGAAGAGGTCCTGGTGTTGTTCGCGTCTCAGGCGGCGGCTGCGGTCGTGAACGCCCGCAAGCACCGGGACGAGCGGCGGACCCGGGCCGACCTGGAAGCCCTGATTGACACCTCGCCGGTCGGCGTCGTGGTCTTCGATGCCAAGACCGGGGAGGTGGTGTCGCTCAACCGGGAGGCGAAACGCATTGTCGGGGGCCTGAGCATGCCGGGGCGCCCCATGGAGAAGCTGCCGGAGATCGTGACCTGCCGCCGGGCCGACGGGCGGGAGATCGCCTTCACGGAGTTCCCCCTGGCACAGTTCATGAGCAACGCCACGACGGTGCGCGCCGAGGAGATGGTGCTCAAGGTTCCCGACGGCCGGAGCGTCACCACGCTGGTGAACGCCACGACGGTGCGCGGGGAGGACGACACCGTCGAATCCGTGGTCGTCACTTTGCAGGACATGGCGCCCGTCGAGGAACTGGAGCGGATGCGGGCCGAGTTCCTGGGCATGGTCAGCCACGAGATGCGGTTTCCGCTGGTTGCGATCAAAGGCTCCACTTCCACGGTGTTAAGCACCCGGCCGACGCCGAACCTGGCCGAAATCCTCCAGATCATTCGCATCATTGACGAGCAGGCCGATCACATGCGCAGCTTGATCAGCGACCTGCTGGATGCGGGCCACATCTCGACGGGCACCCTGTCGGTCTCCCCGGAGTCGGAAGACGTGGCCGCCATGGTGGAGCAGGCCCGGAGCACGTTTCTCAGCGGCGGGGACCGGCACGCCGTCCACATTGAGCTGCCGAGCGATCTCCCCCGGGTGATGGCCGACCGGCAACGGATCGTTCAGGTCATGAACAACCTTCTTGCCAATGCGGCCCGGTACTCACCCCGGTCGGCTCCCATCCAGATCGCCGCCGTGCACGAGGAGCTTCACGTGGCGGTCTCGATCACGGACGAAGGCCGGGGGGTGCCGGCGGACCTGCTGCCGCATGTGTTCCGCAAGCATGTGCGCGTGGACGGCGATCAGGGGATTCGGGGGTCCGGGCTGGGTCTGGCCATCTGCAAGGGACTGGTGGAGGCCCACGGCGGGCGCATCTGGGCCGAGAGTGACGGGGACGGTCTGGGCGCCCGGTTCACCTTCACGATTCCGGTCGCGGAGGAAGCCGGGACCGGCGCCGCGACGGACTTTGACCGAAGTGCATCCCACAAGTCGCGCACGGACCCGGAACGAACCCGCATCCTGGTCGTCGACGACGATCCTCAGACGCTGCGCTACGTTCGGGATGCGCTCACGGCGGCCGGCTATTCGCCGGTGCTGACCGGCGACCCTCGGGAGGTGCCGGGCCTGATCCGGACGGAGCGGCCCCAGTTGGTGGTGCTCGACCTCGTGCTGCCGGAGAGAGACGGGATCGAGTTGATGCAGGAGATTCCCGAATTGGCCGATCTGCCGGTCATCTTCATCTCCGGCTACAAGGGGGACGAGGCGATCTCAAAGGCCTTGGATATGGGTGCGGCCGATTACATCGTCAAACCCTTCTCCACGACGGAATTGTCGGCGAGAGTTCGGGCGGCGCTGCGCCGGCGATACGGATCGGCCGAATCGTTCCGGTTGGGGGAGTTGGCCATCCACTACGAAAACCGGCAAGTGAGTGTGGCGGGCCAACCGGTGCGGCTGACGGCGACCGAATACGAGTTGCTCCGGGTCCTGTCGGTCAATGCGGGCCGGATCCTGACGTACGATTCGCTGCTGCGCCAAGTCTGGACCACGCAGGAAACCACTGACCGTCGGGTGGTGCACGCCTTGGTGAAGAGGCTTCGCGGCAAGCTGGGCGATGACGCGTCCAACCCAGACTACATCTTGACCGAGCGGCGGGTCGGCTACCGCATGCCAAAGCCAGAAGATCGGTGAGGCCTCCCGATTTGCGGTGGCTCCCGAGAGATTGCGACAGGTTCATCTTGTCGGAACCTCCAGACTCCTGAAGGCGTATGGTTCGCTTCTCCTGGACCGTGTTTCCGGGTGCTGATCCCTCGGATCCGGGAGCGGGGTCTGGATCTCACCAGAGTCTGATTTGGCCGTTCCTTTTCTCGGCCCGTTCCCGATAGCGCGCCGCCCGCAGGGCGCGCTGGCAACGCTCACACAGGGGGTCCACGATCCGGGTGTCCCGTTCGCACCGGGCGCAAGGCCGGGACTCCATCCATCGCCAGAGGGTCTCGGTGAGATCCCCGCAACGTTCGCAATGCTGCTCACCTGGACCGACTCGAAGGTCCCGGCAGCCGGCGCAGGTCCGTTCGAAACTCATCGAAGTCTCGACCGGGGCCAGTGCCCCGACTCGCAGAATTCCCCGCATCGGGGGCAGATCGGACAGCCGCCTCGATAGCCACGGTGCGGGCAGCGATAGGAGTGTCGTCTGCGAAGCCGGTCCACCGCCTGCTTCCTGAGCGTCTTCAGTCGTTCCTCGTGGATGTCGGGGACGCTCATGCGTCCCATCTTGCCCGTCACGGGTGTCATTTCTCGCCTTCCCGCAAGGGATAATTTCGACGGGAGCGACCCCCCAGGGGGTGTGGCGCAAATGTGAATGGCGCAACACCCCCGCGCCCGCACCGGGAAGGAAAAAGGGGGGGTCGCTCCCGTCCACCTCCGATCTCCCGGATCGGCAACGCGGACCCAAGGTTACGGGACGCAACTGACTGAAAGGAAAGAAGATCGAGGAAAGCGGATTTGTGAACTACCGGGACCGCTATTTGTGAATCCACCCCCCTTGTCCCATTCACACTCCCGGATCGGGCACGAGACCCCATTTGCGCACAGCCGAAACGAGCCTCCATTAGCCTTTGCGACTGCCAAGTGAGTTCACCGTCAATCTCGACTTGGACGGAGCGACCTTTCGCCGCTGGTTGCAGGCAGACGGCCCGCTTCAAAGCGTCCATCACCCCGCCGTAGGAATCGAGCCGAGTGAGTTGGATCGCTTGCGCAAACGCGAGTAATATCCACTTGGTGGTAGAGAGCATGGATGGGACTTCGTCCCCTGCGATTCTGACTGCCACGGTTGCCCAGCGTGACTTGGCGGAGTTCCAGCCCCTCGTCTTCGCACGAAGCGAGGAACCGCCCCACCTGATGGGCGTATGCAGTCCGAGTGTGCGGATTCGAGAGCCGATCCTGAAATAGCACGTGGGCAGCGAAGCAGGTCGCCTTGCTGGCCCTCGCGAAGACGGCCGGGAAGGACCCTTCAATCTTCGATTCGGCGAGCGGATCGGAGACGGGGGACAAGAGGGTGACATTCCTCTGAGAGCAGTCACCAGAGTCTGATTTGCCTGTCTACACCCGATTTTTGGGCCTACAGCCGCTAGGTCACATCGGGACTCGACGGCGATGGAGAAGTCCTGTGCCGGGGTAGCGCCTGCACGGCCGAAGGACCGAAAAACAGCGCCCCTTCGATCCTTGCAATGCGCTCTTCGAGGGCCGTCATGCGCTCACTCTGATGGGCGAACTCCGATCGAACTTCCGCTGCTGCACGCCGCACCGTGAGCCAGACGCCGGCCAACATGACGAACAACAGGAAGCCCACTAGAATGATGCCGAGCATTTCTGGACTCATACGCCACCTCCTCCCGGGGCAACAACGATACCGCTCGCGGAGCCGGTCGGCGCCGACCCACAATCAAGCCACTCGATGAACTGAGTCATTCTCCTTCGAACTCGCGCCAGCCCGAGAGCCCGCCAGCATTAGAGGTTGTCTTGCCCAAAGAGTGGCCACCGGACCCACCTGCGGGGCCGACGCTTCAATAACCCTGATCGGAATACTGTTCTGGTCCCGCCCTGTTATCTTGAAGTGCCCACTTGGGCACGCTTCTCTCAACACCATTTCAGACGGTTGGCCTCCATGATGTCCTCCAGGGTGTACGCAGTCCCCCACGCCTGGAGGTTTCCTCCGGGCTCAATGATGTCCCACGCACCGTCTCTCAATTCAATGATGGTCCATTTCCCCCCGTCCTGATCACAAACGACATGCCGACGGTCGACATTCCGGCGTTTCCGAGGGGCGTTTTTCCGCGTAGAATTCATAACAGTCTCCCGAGACAGTCCCCCGAGATCCAGAGGGGCGGCTGATCGGAACCGCCCTTCGGACATCACACCGGGAGAGAGGGGAACGAAGCGAATGTCTCTCCCCTGTGGGAGCAATTACCGTCTGGAATGAATGAGGTTTCTCTGGGCATGATTCCCTACCATGAATGATCTCCACAGCAATAGATGCTCGTAGAGACGAAGGGTATCACTAGTCAGTGATTATATAATGACAATATGAGGATGTATGGTGATATTTATATGACATCTCGCCAAAGTCGCAATCATAAGCCCGCCGAGTCCGATACGTCTCCAACACGGCTCTAGGATCGAGCCGATCCCTATGAACGCTGAACCGGATTTCGCAGGGGTCCGATCAATAGGGGATAACGCCGAAACCCGACGAACTGAGACAAGAGATCGAGGCGCTTCGGGACCGCATCTCCAAGATTGGCGCCGCCATTCTGCGGATCAGTGTCCGCCTGGCCCGGCACTCCCGGCAACGGTTCACTCGAAGTTCATGAGGGTGGCCGAGACGCAATCTCGCAGGTTTCACCGCAGCGGGAACAGTCTCACCGGAAGCTCCGATAGCCGCAGTCCGGACAGCGGTAAGCGCGGCGCACGCGGAGCCTCTCCACCGCCTGCCTCCTGCGAGTCTCCAGCCGTTCCTTGTGGAGATCAGGGATGTTCATACATCCCATCCTGTCCTTCCCGCGAGGGATATTTTGGAAGGGAGCGACCCCCCCAGGGGGTGTTGCGCAGATGTAAATTGCGCCACACCCCCGCGCCCGCACCGGGCAGGAAAAAGGGGGGGTCGCTCCCTTCCACCTCCGCTTTCCCCGTGCGGGCGCGGCGAAGCCGGGAATGTGGTCGTAACTGCATGAGCGACAAAGAGATCGGGAAAATCGGAGGTGTAAGTCAAAAGGCTTCCGGGATGGAACTCGGGTCCATTGTCTCACTTACACTCCCCGATCGACACCGAACTCCACTTTTCAGCGGTCAAATTCGACCTCCCGGAAGCCAGCTCGAACGCCAGATTCCGAAGCCTGCCGGGAGGACCACCACGGCGGATCAACGGAGCCGGACGGACGCCCGAGGCTAGCTCCCACCGGCCATATAGCTCGCCCAGTCCTCCATGAGCACGCGCCGACGCTCGAACAGGTCCGTGCGCCGGTGCGCCGCCTCCACCTTGTTCGTCACCACATGCGCCAGCGCCGCCTCCACCACCTCGCGCGGATGATCCGTCTCCTCCGCCGCCCAGTCCCGGAAACTCGACCGGAACCCGTGCGGCACGGCCGCGACCTGGTTCCGGCGGAGCAGATGGCGCAGCGCCCCCTCGGCGAGCGGTTTTCCGCCCCTTCGGGTGAAGACCAGCCGGGCGGTTCCACCATCAAGCGTCCGTGTTTCGGCCAGAATCTCCTTCGTCCGGCCACACAGCGGCACCCGGTGCTCGCGTTTGGATTTCATGCGCGTTCCGGGAACCGTCCATGTCCTTTGCGCCGGATCGATCTCCGACCACTCGGCAAAGCGCACCTCTCCCCACCTCGCCGCCGTGAGCACCAGGAACTCGAATGCCAGCAGGGACACGGGCGCCGCGTTCGAGGCCCGCACCTTCCTGACCGCCACCGCCACCACCCGATGCGGCAAGGCCCGCATGTGCCGCACCTCCGCGTCCTGTGTTCCGAGAACTGACCCGACGCGGTCGCAGGGGTTGTCGATCCTGTATTCCATCGCCACGGCCCACTCCAGGACGGCGCGGATGCGCTGGCGCAGCTTCCGGGCGGTGGGCGGCTTCTCGTGCCAGATCGGAGCCAGAATCCCGATCACGTCCGCACTCGTCACCTCCGAGACCGGCAGCCTCCCGATGTGAGGAAAGGCGTAGCGCCCCAGGCTCACCATCCAGTCCTGAGCCACCCTCGGATTGCGCCAGCCGGACCGCTTCTGCTCCACCACCCGCTTGACGGCTTCGGCAAAGGTGGGCATGTTCCAGGCGCGGCGTCTCTCGGCCAGCGGATCACCACCCTCGCGGGCGAGCTTGCGGTTCGCCCGCGCTTTCTCGCGGGCCTCGGCGAGCGTAACCAAAGCCACGCTGCCGAGTCCGAAGTCGCGGCGGCGGCCACGGATGACGAGGCGTTGGACCCAGCTCCGGGCTCCGCTCGGCTGGACGAAGAGGTAGAGTCCGTTGCCGTCGCAGTGTCTGCCCGGCGGGGCCGAGCGCACGAATGCGGCGGAGAGCGCCTTGTGAGGATGGCGGCCCTTCGGCTTGGTTTTCCGGACTGAAGCGGTCGTGTTCTTTACTTCAATCATTACCACATAATTCAGCGGATGGAGTTGGATATCAAGGGACGTCACGGGCAAGAGAAACGGGGCCAGAATAGACCTAAACCAAAGCAATAACACCACTTAATGGACCATCCGGAACGTCTTGGGATATCGTTGGATTCTGTGTGTATGTATCCGCAGGGAATACATCACTCCGCCGAGTTGGGGGATGGGGTTCCGGCGTCGTCGATATCGGCCTTGCCGCCGATAGGCTTCCAGCAGTTTCGCCACCTTCGCCGCCGACCCTACGGCCAGCCCGTCCGTCAGGAAACGCAGCCGGCGGCGAAATTCGCCGGGGCGGGCGAATCCCCGTCGCTCCTCCTGACGGAGGATCCAGTCGGAAATGGCGGCCTGGTTCTCCCGGGTGGGAACTGCGCCTCGATGGTACAGTCGCGCCCGGTAACTGCTGTACAGGTCCTCTCCGGGATCCTTAGGAAACAGCTCGCTCAGTGGAATCAGCTCTTGATCCTGGCCGTTGAGCCGCCAGCAGGCCGAGCCCCACTTCCACTGCCCGGGCCGCTGGACCAGTCCGGCTCGGATCGGATTGAGTTCCACGTAGAGGATGGCGTCCTGGACGGCCTGTTCATCGAGCAGTTCGGAGCTCTTGAAACGATCGCCCCAGAGATGACCTCGCCGCTCATGTGTGTCGTTGAACCACCGGGCATAATGTCCGTCCAGGTCAGCCATCAGTCTCGACAGGTCGAACAGACGCCGATTGAACGACTCCCATACGGTGTCGTTCCAATCGCCAGTGACCTCTTCCGCCCGGTGTTCATAGAGCTGCCCGGCATGGTCCTCCAACTCCTTACGGGACAGGGGGCGGAACTTCTCAAAATGGACGACGAGGTGGAAGTGATTGTCCATGATCTGGAAGGCGGCCAGGCGACAGCGGTAGACGTTCACGTAGAACAACATCATGTGCAGGAGTTTGAGACGGGCCTGGGGATCCCTGAAGGGGAACCAGCCGCGCCGGCCGACGACTCGATTGGTGACGTGATAGAAGGCGGCTTCTGAGCTCTTGTGTCGGGCAGTCCGGGCCATGGTCGTTGTCCTCCGGGTTTCCGGATCGGGCTCACAGTGGAGGCGATTCGCGCCCCTGATGACAACAACGACCCAGAACCGAGAAGGACGATCCGAAATGTAAGCTGTCCCTTTTTCGCGTTGCGCGTTCTGATGACAACAACGACCCAGAATCGGGAAAGACGTACCGTTGGAGGAGACAGTCCCTTTTTCGCGTTCCCTCTTCGCGTTGCGCGTTCGCGTTCGCGCGGTGGAGGGGACAGTCCCCTCTTCATCCCCTCGGGGAGGGGACAGTCCCTTCTTCACGAACCGCCGCTCCCGTCACGGTGACAGCGAGACGCGCATGGTCTTGGCTTCGATCACTTGTTGGAACGGTTCCGCCGGGACGAAGGCTGAGACCCGGCGTACGTTGGTTTCCCCACTATTGGATCAGGAAATCAGCGCGGCGAGGGGTAGGCATGCCCACGGCGGATCATAGAGTCCACGGTCCAGGTCAGGCCCGGATGTTCATTTGATGGCGAAGGCTCGGGCGGCTATCTGACGATCATGCGACATGCGGTCGATCTTGATCTTCCAGTGTCCCGCGAAGCCGTTGCGGGGGGCGAAGCCGGCACCCGAGTCCATGCCGGTGGCCGCAGACTCGTTGAGGGTGATCCGGTAATGATGCGGCAGGGTCAACCCGTCGACTTCCTTGAATTCCGAAAAGGTCTCTATCAATTGGATCCGCGTGTTGTCCGCGGGGCCGTCAGCGGCACCAAAGACGGGTCCTTGTTGTACGTTCATCAAGCCCCGCCCGACGCCAGCCGGAATGGTCAGGCGGTAGCTGCTGGCCACGTGGCGGTAAGTCTCAGGCTCGAAGTAGAGCCGGATTCTGTATTCCACTCCCTTCTTGGGCCGATACTCCAACTCATGAAGCCTTCTGTCCTCGAACGGCTTGAGTCCCCGGTAGCGGACCTTGGCCCGCCTCTTGCCGAGATCCAGCAGAGCCCAGTCGGTCGTGAGGACACCTCCGTAGAGACCCTCCTGTGCCAATCGGGGGAAGTGGATCCAGAGGGCCGTTCCCAACTGGGACCGGATGCCGGGAGTGATGTAGGCGATGTCCAACTTGTCGCCGTTTCGGATGAGGAGCTCCCTGGGATACTGGATGTGGCCGAAGCCGAAGCTGGTCCGAAGTTTGTCTCCTTCTGCCAGAATCATGGCCGGACCGCCCAGCTTTCCCAGGCCACCGACGCGGATGTCCAAGGTCCCCAGTCCTTGTGCGACCCGATTCTTTCGCATGGGGTTCTCGCCGATGGCCCGTAGATGGAGGGCAATCAACTCGTCCGTCTCTAATTTCTTGGCCGTTCCGGCGAGTCCCGCCAGCGGAAACAACAGAACAGGAAGAGCAATCCGGATTCCCCACTTACGCATGATTCACCTCGTTATCATTCGGCCATAATCCAATTTCAAGCCGCCCGGACTTCCCTTCATTCTCAGATTGACCGGGGATGATCTGGCTCAGCGGCATCCAGACCGACTCAAGATCTGTCACTGACAATTATTCTTGCGACGTTTTCCATAATGGATGGGTGCTGAGCCGAAAGGGTTCATGTCGAAGCTTCGGCGAGCGGTGTGACATTCGAGCCGCTGGCGGAAACGAAGTTGAAAAACACGGCTTGCGTCAACTCGCGTGTATTCGAATCAGGAGGTCAGTGAAACGCGGATGGCCTTGCCTTCGTCGGCCAGGGCGAAGGCCTCGTTGATCTCCGTCAGGGGGAATGTGTGTGAGATGATCTCCTCGAACGGATAGGCATGTCCTCGACGGGCCAGAAAATCCAGGGCCCGGGGGAGGACCCACGGGGCGTAGGCGATGACGCCGCGGATGGTGTGCCCGGACCGGACATTGATGGCCGGGTCCAGGGCTGCGGTCCTCCCGGGCGCGACGTTTCCCACCCAGAGATAGCGGCCGAACTGGCGGAGCAGGTGCACGCCTTCCTCCACCGGCAAGGGTGATCCCGCGAACTCGGCCACCACGTCGGCGCCCTGGCCCCGAGTCAGGTCCATGATCATCTCTCGACGGTTCTTCCGGTTCACGGATTCGATGTTGACCGTCAAGTCGGCGCCGAAGGAGCGGGCCAGTTCCAGCCGGCTCTCCAACCGATCGAAGACGATGACCTGGCCGGCCCCCATCTCCTTGGCCAGGGAGCAGGCGTACAGTCCCAGTCCGCCCGCGCCCTGGACAACGATGGTGTCGCCCAGGCGGACCCCGATCTGGTCCAGTCCGTAGAGCACCTGGCAGAGGGCGCAATTGACCGGCGAGACCTCCGAGTCGCTCAATCCGGGAGGGACCTTGCAGACCGTCTGTCCCCGGCGCAGGTAGTAATACTCGCCGTAGGCTCCCCGGAAGTGAGGGGCTTCGGCGGCATCCCGGAACCAATGGTCGGAACGGTTGGGGCAGGCGGGCGATCCGTCCATGCACGCCGCGCAGTTCCCGCAGGGAAGGAAATAGGTGTAGGCGATCCGGTCGCCCTCCTGGAGCCGTTGCCCCAACACGTCGGTTTTCACCCGGCGCCCGAGGCGAAAGACTTCTCCTACCATTTCATGTCCCGGGACGAAGCCCTCCCCCTGGGTGAACTCGGGACCATGCCCGTGCCAGATGTGCAGGTCCGACCCGCAGATGTTGGAGCGGCTCACCCGGACCAGAATGTCGTCGGGACCCACGTCGGGAAGAGGGAAGTCCCGGAAAACCATCTCCTTTCGGGGGCCCAGCGAAACGGCGGCGATTCCTTGCATCGGTCCCGATTCCTGCGTCCGGCTAAGGGATGACGAAGGCCTTTGGTGCGATCTGACGATCGTGGGACATGCGTTCGAGCTTCATCGCCCAATGGCCCACGAATCCGGTGTTGGCATCGACGTTGAGCGAAATCTGGTAGTGATGCGGCAGGGTCAGGCCGTCGACCTGCTTGAACTCCGAGAACCTCTCCGTCAATTCGACGGTGCTTCGGGTTGTGGGATCGTCCCCGGACCCCGGGCCTCCGATCTGCCCCAACAGACTGCGTTGGCCGTCGGACACGGTCCGGCTTCCGGGAGAAATTCCACCGCCGGCGCCCACCGGGGCCCCTCCTCCGCTGGCAATGTTGGTCAGGCCGCGCATGGCGCTACGGGGAACGACGATCCGATATTTGCTGGCCACATGGCGGTAGGTCTCCGGCTCGAAATAGAGACGGACCCGGTAGCGGACCTTTTTCCTGGGCTTGTAGTCGACTTCGTGAAGCCGCCGGCCCTCGAATGTCTTGAGTCCGCGGTAACGGATCCTGGCCCGTTTTTCCTTCAGTTTGAGCAGCGCCCAGTCGGTGGACAGGACTCCGCCGTAGAGTCCCTCCTGAACCAGCCGGGGGAAGTTTTCCCAGAGAACCGTCCCCAGTTGGGATCGGACTCCGGGAGTGATGTAGGCGATATCCAGTTGGTCACCGTTTCGGATGAGGGTTTCCTGCGGGTATTGGACATGGTTGAAGATCAGCGCGGTCCGAAGCTTGTCCCCCTCCGCCAGAAGCATGGCGCGGCCGTTCAGATTTCCCTGGCCGCCCACCCGGATGTCCATGGTGCCCGAACCCTGGGCAACCCGGTTCTTCCGGGTGACGTTCTCGCCGATGGCCTGCAAATGGAGAGCGATCAACTCTTCCTTCTTCAGTTTCCTGGCCTCTGTATCCACAGCCGCGAACGGCGGCAACAGGGCGAAGACTGCGATCCGGAATCCCCAATTTCGCATGATCCACCTCATCCTCATTCGGCCGTTACCCAATCCGAACTTCCTGAAACTTCGCTCTTCCCTGAATCGATACCCACCGGCTACTCGATTGCAAAAGCTCGAGCGGCAATCCGCATATCGTGCAGCATACGATCGAACTTGATCTCCCAATGTCCCACGAAACCGCCGATGGCAGACGCGTTCAGGGCAATCCTGTACTGATGCGGCAGAGTCAGCCCATCGACTTCCTTGAAGTCCGCAAAGGTCTCCGTCAAGCTGATGCGAATCTTGTCTGCGGGGCCGGACCCGGCTCCAAACGCTCCTCCACGAATGTTTACGAGTCCCCGCCCCATGCCGGCCGGCAAGGTCAACCGGTATCTGCTGGCCACATGACGATAGGTCTCCGGTTCGAAGTAGATCCGAATCCGGTAGTCAACGCCGTTCTTCGGCCGGTACTCCAACCTGTGAAGTCTCCGGCCCTCGAGCTTCTTGAGTCCTTGGTAACGGACCCTGGCGCGTCTCTTTCCCAGGTCCAATAACGCCCAGTCGGTGGAGAGGACCCCCCCATAGAGTCCCTCCTGGGCCAGACGGGGGAACAGGTCCCAAAGCGTACTCCCCAGTCGCGATCTTTCGCCTGGACTCACGTAGGGAATATCCAGCTTCTCCCCGTTGCGGATGAGGGTCTCCCCCTCGTATTGCGGATGGCCGAACTTGAATTCGGTCCGGAGTTTGTCTCCCTCGGCCAGGAGCATTGCAGGACCGACCATCTTGGCCTTGTTTCCCACCCGGATGTCCACGGTGCCCAAACCCTGAGCCACCCGATTCTTCCGGACCAGGTTTTCGCCGATAGCCTCAAGATGGCGGGCGACCAGATCGTCGGCCTTCATCTTTTGGGCCGCTGCGAACGGAGTCGCCAAGAGAAGCGCGCCGGCGGCGAACGCGCCGACGACTCTCCACGGCCGTGTGAATTGCCCTCTCTCGGATGGATGGAGGTTCCGGCTCGTCATTCCCCGTCCCAATTTCAACTGGCGCCTCTATCGCTAAGCTTCAGGCGCCTAGTTGATGGCGAAGGCCTTGGCGGCGATCTTTCGATTGTGCGACATGCGGTCGATCTTGATCTCCCAGTGTCCGACGAAACCGGTTTGGGCGTCGACGTTGAGGGTGATCCGGTAAAGATGCGGCAAGGTCAGCCCATCGACCTGCTTGAAGTCGGAAAAGGTCTCGACCAGGTTGATCCGATTCTGGTTCGACGGCCCATCGGCGGGACCCGGACGAGTCCCGTACTGTGGTCCCGAGAAACCTCCGCCTCCTGGAGCCGCGGCACCTCCCGCGCCGCCGCCTCCACCGGTGCGGCCGTCGCCGGCAATGTCCACCAATCCTCGCCCCATTCCTCCCGGCACCGAGAGCCGGTAGCTGCTGGCCACGTGGCGGTAGGTCTCAGGCTCGAAGTAGAGGCGGATCCTGTAGTCCACCCCCTTCTTGGGTCTGTACTCCAACTCATGCAGTTGTTTCCCTTCGAACTCCTTGAGTCCCCGGTAGCGGACCTTGGCCCGTTTCTTTTTCACGTTCAGCAGCGCCCAGTCGGTGGAGAGGACTCCTCCGTAGAGTCCCTCCTGAGCCAGCCGGGGGAAGTTGTTCCAGAGGGCCGTCCCCAGTTGAGAGCGGACGCCCGGGCTGATGTAGGCGACGTCCACCTTGTCCCCATTTCGGATCAGGGTCTCCTGGGGGTATTGGGTGTGCCCGAAATTGAAGCTGGTGCGGATCTTGTCCGCCTCCGCCAACACCATGGCGGGTCCGCCCAGCTTGCCCTGGCCTCCGACCCGGATGTCCATGGTGCCCAGTCCCTGGGCCACCCGGTTCTTCCAGACCAGGTTTTCGCCGATGGACTTCAGATGGAGGGCGACCAGTTGGTCCGCCTTCATCTTCCTGGCCGGCACATCCACCGTCGTGAGGAGAAACGCCGCCACGGCGGAAACGATCAGGCACGTCGATTTCTTCATGATTCACCCCTTATTGAAGGACCCCCGTTCTCGATGCAGCAAGGACTATTGCCCAAGAACGAACGGGCAAAATAATGCATGAACTGAACGTCATCTTGGCTTAATCGAGCCGTCGGGGTCAAGTTGCCGATGGCACAGAGCAGGGAGTTCCCGGCGGATGGTCTCCTGGCGGCAAATGTCCAGCCGGGCCAGGATGACGCCTTCGCCGTCGGGGGCTGCGGCCAGGGGTATTCCCCAGGGATCGATGATCACGGAA
This sequence comes from Acidobacteriota bacterium, assembly GCA_965116695.1. Lineage (GTDB taxonomy): Bacteria > Acidobacteriota > UBA6911 > RPQK01 > JAJDTT01 > JAJDTT01. The sequence goes on along the minus strand of OZ220706.1, from coordinate 1,467,584 downwards.
CGCCCGCAGGTGGCGAATCCGGGCGTGTGCTGACCGCACTGATTGGGCGCGATGACATAGGTCTGGTTCTCGATGGCGCGGCTTCGCAACAGGACCTCCCAGTGATCCCGGCCCGTCGGCAACGAAAAGGCTGAAGGGACCAACAGAATACGGCAGCCCTGGCGAACCAGCCGCCGGTAGAGTTCAGGGAAGCGCAGATCGTAGCAGATGGAGAGTCCCAGGCGCCCATGACCGGAGTCGGCGGAGACGACGTCGCGGCCGGGAGCCATCCAGCTCGATTCCCGGTAGGACACCCGGCCGGGCAGGTTCACGTCGAAGAGGTGGATCTTGCGGTAACGGGCCAGTAGGGTTCCCGACTCGTCGAACAGAAGACTGGTGTTGAAGACCCGGTTCCGGCCCTCGGCGCGCTCGCAGAGGCTTCCGGCCAACAAGGTGATCCGGAGACGGCGCGCCAGATCACCCATCCTCCGGCTGGTGGGACCCGGAACCGGTTCGGCGGCGCGGATCACCTGCTCCTTGCGGCCCAGGCAGTTGAAGAGTTCCGGCAACGCCACCAGGCGGGCGCCCCGCCCGGCCGCTTCCCGGACCAGCCGCTCGGCGGTCTCCAGATTGCGCTCCTTGTCCTCTCCCGAGGCCATCTGAACCGCCGCCGCCCAACCGGTGTCGCCCATGCCGCCCCCGTTCCGAGACTGGTATGATTCTACAGGTTTGGCGCCGGGCTGCGCCGCCCGCGGCTGCGTACAGGTTCCTAATTCCCAATCCAGAGAGTTCGTTCTATGGATCCCGAGAGACTCGATATCAACCGTGGCGAGACGGCACGATCCGGAAGTGGACCGCTTTTGCTGGCGGGGCTCCTGCTGCTGTCAGTGTTCACCACTCCACTGGCCGCGACTCCGCCGGAACTGGAAGAGGACCAGGGGCTGACCGGCTTCGGCCTGGCGTTGCGGCGCCTCCCGGCCACGGGTTCCCTGCTTTACATCACGGCCCACCCCGACGACGAACACAACGCCGTCCTGGCCAAGTTGAGCCGGGGGCGTGGGATCCGCACCGCGCTTTTGAGCCTGACCCGGGGAGACGGAGGACAGAACGAGATCGGTCCGGAACTGTTCGAAGCCCTGGGAGTGCTCAGGACCCAGGAACTCATGCGGGTGCACCGCTTCGACGGCGCTCGCCTGTACTTCACCCGGGCCTATGAGTTCGGCTACTCCTTCAGCGTGGAAGAGACCCTGGAGCGCTGGGGCGAGGAGGTGCTGCGGGACGTGGTCCGCGTGATCCGGGAGTTTCGGCCGGACGTGATCGTGACCCTCAACCCCCATGGCGCGGGTGGGGGACAACATCACCAGGCGTCGGCGCGCATTGCCGCCCGCGCCTTCCGGGAGGCGTCGGATCCGGCTCGTTTTCCGGAGCAGCTCGAAGAGGGCCTGCGGGTATGGCGGCCCTCGCGGCTGTTTCAAGCCCCGGGTGTGGGCTGGGCTTGGGGAGACGGACGTTCCGCTCCGGAGCGGACGGCCGCCATCGATGTGGGCAGCTACGATCCTCTCTTGGGAGAATCGTACGCCGAGTTTGGAGCCCGGGCCCGGAGCAGCCATCGCTGCCAAGGGATGAACGTCCTGCCCGAGCCCGGATCGCGTACGGCTTACTTCCGCCTGGTCGAGGGCGATTCGGATCCGGGTGACGGAACCGGCTTCTTCGGCGGACTCGATACGTCGTTGACGAGAGTGGCCCGGCATGATCCGGAGTTGGCCGGCGGCCTGGAGAAACTCCAACGGCTGATCCGGCAGATCCGCGACGACTACGCCGAGTCTCAACTGGATCAGGCGGCCGCGGGTGTCATGCGGGGCATGGCGCTGGTCCGGAAGTTGGCGGTCCAGACCGGCAATGCCGAGGCTCGATTTCTGCTTCGAGCCAAGGAGCAGGACTTTCTTGCGGCCGCCCGCCGCGGGCACTTCATCTACCTGGACGCGCTGGTCCGCCAGAGCCGGGACGGACGCGTCAATCCGGGAGAGGAAGTTTCGGTCCAGGTCCGCTTTCTGAGCCGTTCCGGGAAACCGGCGCGCCTGCGCTCGGTTCAGTTGTCGGGCGCTGGAGATTGGAATGTCCGCAGCCTGGGCCGATCCGGTCACACCAGCGAGTTTCGGGTCACGGTGCCGCACGGAGCCGGGTACACGCAGCCGTACTGGTTTCGACCCGATTCGAAATCCGATCTTTTTTCGGTCCGCGAAGGATTCAGCGGCGTGGAGGCGGTGAGTCCGTCAGCCCTGAAGGCCCGGGTCACCTATGTCTCGAACGATGTCGAAGCCAGCGCCGAAGTTCCCGTCCAGTACCGCTGGTTCGACCCGGTGATCGGCGGCGAGCGGCGGCGGGAGCTCCAGGTGGTCCCGGAAGTGACCCTCGAGTTGGAGCCTGAGGTCCGGATCTTCGTTCCGGGCGCCGCGCAAGGGAAGACCTTTCACGTCCGCGTGGAGAACGAGCGTCCCGGGAGTCTCGATACGGTTGTGGAACTGCTGGCGCCGGAGGGCTGGCGGGTGCAGCCCCGGACTCGCGATCTCGCGTTCCGGCGGGAGGGGGAGACCGCCACCGTCACCTTTGAAGTGAAACCTCCGATAGATCTCCAGCCGGGCAGCTACCGGATCGAGGCCCGGGCGAGAGCGGGAGCCAGGACCTACTCCCAGGGGTACCGGTCCATCGCCTACCACCACGTCGAGACCCGGCACCTCTATCGGCAGGCCCGTTCGCTGGTCCAGGCGTTCGACGTGACGGTGGCCCCGGTCCGCGTCGGCTACGTGATGGGAGTCGGCGACCAGGTCCCGGCCGCCATCGAGGACCTGGGATCGGATCTCACGTATTTGAACGCCTCGGACCTGGCCGAGAGTGACCTGTCCCGTTTCGACGTCATCGTGACCGGTGTCCGGGCCTACCTGAACCGCGCCGATCTGAGATCCAACAACCATCGGCTTCTGGAATACGTGCGCCAGGGAGGCCACCTGGTGGTTCAATACAACAAGTACGAGTTCAACCGGGAACAGTACGGCCCCTATCCGGCGCGCATTCACCGGCCCCACGACCGGGTCACCGACGAGACGTCGCCGGTGCGCGTCCTGGAGCCCGGTCATCCCGTCGTGAACTGGCCGAACGCCATCACCGATGCCGATTGGGAGGGATGGGTCCAGGAACGGGGTCTCTACTTCCTGGGGGAATGGGACCCGGCGTATCGGCCGTTGCTCGAGTTGCGGGACCCATTCCCCTACAACCCCGAGGCCAAGCACGGAGCCCTGGTCGTGGCCCGTTACGGGAAGGGGACCTATGTCTATACCGGCCTGGGGTTTTTCAGGCAACTCCCCGCCGGTGTACCGGGTGCCTTCCGACTCTGGGCCAATCTGTTGTCCCTGGGCAAAGCGCCGTGACGCCTCCAGGGTAGCGCCATCCGACGGGATGGACCGGTTACAAGGGCCGCCCCTGCGATATTGCTAAAATGATCCCATGCTCTCGCTGGGGATCGTCGGCCTGCCCAACGTGGGCAAGTCCACTCTCTTCAACGCGCTGACCTCGGGCGCGGCGGGCGTATCCAACTATCCCTTCGCCACCATCGACCAGAATGTGGGCCAGGTGCCGGTCCCGGACCCGCGGCTCCGGGAATTGGAGCGGCTGCTGGCGCCCAGCGAGTGCACCCCCTGCTTCGTGCAGTTCATCGACATCGCCGGCCTGGTGCGGGGCGCCAGCCGGGGCGAGGGCCTGGGCAACCAGTTCCTCGGTCACATCCGGCAGGTCGACGCCCTCGTCCACCTGGTGCGCTGTTTCCCGGACCCGGATATCATCCATGTCCTGGATCGGGTGGACCCCGCCCGGGACGTGTCGGTGGTGGAAACGGAACTGATGTTGGCCGACCTGGAAGTCCTTGGCCGGATCGTCTCCAAGCAGCAGAACACGTGGAGGACCGATCCCCGGACCCACGCCCGGGAGAAGGAGCAGTTTCTTCATTTCCAACAGTGCTTGGAGGATGGAGTTCCCCTCAGGTTGCTGGACCTGGACCCTCCGGCTAAACGGCGGCTCAAGGGACTGGGGTTGCTGACGGGCAAGCCGGTGGTCTACGTCGCCAACGTCGCCGAGGAGGACTATTTCCTCGGGGAGGACCAGCCCAGCGTCCGGTCGCTCAAGGAGGAGGCGGCTCGGTCCGGCCCGAACATGGTTCTGGTCGTCTCGGCATCCCTGGATCATGAACTACAGCAACTGGAGCCTGAGGAACGGGAGGAGTTCGTGAACGAAATGGCCTTGCCCGCCTCGGGTCCGGAGCGGCTGATCAGACGGGGATTCCAAGTTCTGGATCTGGTGACCTTCTACACCATCGTCCGCGGTAAGCTCCGGGCCTGGGAGATTCCCCGGGGCACACCGGCTGTCCGGGCGGCCGGGAAGATCCACACCGACATGGAAAGGGGATTCATCCGCGCCCAGGTGGCTTCCGGCGCGGAGCTGTGCCGGATCGGGAACTGGAAAGAGATGCACGAGAAGGGCCGGGTCCGCACCGAGGGCAGGGAATACGAGATTCAGGACGGAGACGTGGTGGAGTTTCTCTTTACCCCACAATAGTCTGCGCCGTCCGCCGTTGCCGTGTGCGGCACTGGACAGCCATAATACCGGCGCCATGGGAGACTCGGCATCGGCTCCGCCATCCCGCGCCGGCGTTTTTCTGCGAACCTTTCAGGCCTTCCGGTACCGCGATTTCCGCTTGATGTGGACCGGCGCCTGCACCTCCGCCATCGGGACCTGGATGCAGATGACGGCCCAGTCCTGGCTGGTCCTCACCCTGACCAACTCGCCTTTTTATCTGGGTTTGATCGGCTTTCTGTCTCAAATGCCCATCGTCCTGCTTTCCCTTGTGGGAGGAGCGGCCGCCGATCGGGTGGACCGGAGAAAGCTTCTGCTCTTCTCCCAGTACAGCCAGATGGTCTCGGCGTTCATCCTGACGCTTCTGGTCTTCGCCGGGGTGGTCGAGTTGTGGCATTTCCTGGTCCTGGTGACGGTGGTGGGGACGGCCCAGGCGTTCGGTGCTCCGGCCTTTGCCGCTCTGATTCCAGGTCTGGTGAAACGCCGGGACATGGCCAACGCGGTTGCGCTGAATTCGATCCAGTTCAATCTCGCTCTGGTGATCGGACCGGTTCTGGCCGGATTGATCATGACCTCCTACGGCGCCGTCGCCTGTTTTGGACTCAACGGGCTCTCCTTTCTGGCGGTGATCTGCAGCCTCTACCTGATCAAAAGCAGCTTCCGGCCCGCCGCCAGGAAGGAGACGGTTTGGGAGGGGATCCGAAACGGTCTCCGATTCGTACGGGCCCGCAAGGCGCTCTGGCAACTGAGTCTTCTGGGTTTCGTCCTGACGTTCAGCGCCCTTCCCATGACGATGCTCCTGCCGGTCTACGCCCGGGACATCTACGGCATGGGACCCGAGGGGTATGCGGGGATGATGACCTGCTCGGGCATTGGAGCGGTGGTGGGGGCGCTGATCTCGGCCAACCTGGGATGGATGAGCCGCAGAGGCCGGTTCAGCATTCAGGTCCAGGTCGTCCTGGCCCTGCTATTGGCCCTGTTTGCCGTCTCCACGAACCTCTACCTGGGGCTGCTGCTCCTCTTCCTGTGCCGGGTCTGCCTGATGGTGCTGTTTTCCTCCGTCATGTCGCTGGTTCAGGAAGGCACGACGGAAGAGATGCGCGGACGAGTCGTGAGCATTTTCAATCTGGCCATGAGGGGAGGAATGCCGGTAGGAAATCTGGTGGCCGGATTCCTGGCCTCCCGCATCTCCGCACCGTTCGCCCTTTTGGTGGGAAGTGTACTGATGGGAGGAGTCGCCGTTTACTGCCTCCTCCTGCGGGTGCGGGTCACACGGCTGTAGAGTTTTCGGGAGTCCAGGCGAAGAGGTCACCCACAAGGCGTGCCCCTACCAACGGCTCCCGGTCGTAGTAGACTGAACCGGAACTCATTCAGGGCCGGGAGGCTTCATGAAGTACGCATCGCACTGGACCACCCGCCGGGCTGGAATCCTTCTCAATCTGGCTGCCATGGTGTGGGTCGGTTGCCTTGGAGTATCGATGGGCGCTCAGCCGGAAAAGGGCCGTGTGCCGTGTGCTGGCCCGGGTCAACGGAGTGGCCGTCACGGAGGACGAAGTCCGCCAGGCCGCGGCCTCCGACCTGAAGCAGCTCCGCCTGACCCGTCTCCAGTACGAGGCGAAGCACAGGCAGAAGGTCCACGACGCGGTCGAGTCGAATCTGGACCGGCTGGTGGGCCTGAAACTGTTGGAGCAGGAAGCCAGGCGGCGGTCGCTTCCGGTGCAGGAACTGCTGCGGTCGGAAGTCGGAGCCGGCTTGAAGCCGCCGACCGATCAGGAGGTGGCCGGCTTTTACCAGAGCAACCGGAAGAAGCTGAAGAAGTCCCTGGAGGAGATGTCCGGAGAGATTCGGAGATATCTGAGCCGGCAGAAATACCGGAAGCGCTATCAGGCATTCGTGGATCGTCTCAAGGCAGCGAGCCCGGTCGAGTCGTTCCTGGAGCCGAACCGGGTGGAAATCCGGACGCTGAGCAGTCCGTCTCTGGGGCCGGCGGACGCGCCGGTCACCCTGGTGGAGTTTTCCGATTTCCAATGCCCCTACTGCGCGCGTCTCGCCCCCGTCGTGAAGAGGATCGCCGGCGAATATCCGGGGCAGGTCCGCGTGGTCTTCCGGCAGTTTCCCCTGAGAAGTATCCATCCGCACGCCCAGAAGGCGGCGGAAGCTTCCCTGTGCGCATTCGATCAGGGCCGGTTCTGGGAGATGCATGACGCCCTTTTTGCAGAGATCAAGAAGTTGGGGCCCGAAGACTTGACGGCCAGGGCCAAGAAATTGAATCTGGACCTGGGGGCATTCAACCAGTGTCTGGAGTCAGGAAAGTATGCGGCCACCGTCCAGCAGGATCTGGAGGACGGAATGGCGGCCGGCGTTTCAGGGACGCCGGCGGTCTACGTCAACGGCCGGGTGCTGAAGGGTTCCAAACCCTACGACAGCATCAAGGAACTGGTCGAGGACGAACTGCAAAGGGCGGGGGTCCGCCGTCCCTGATGACGACTATCGGCTCGGCGAACTCCCTTCGAAAGTCCCCGCTGCCCTGTAGGTCTTTCCCCGCATTGAACCGGTGGGGTTGCCTGGCCTGGCTGCTTTTTTTTGCATCTCAGCTTCACGCCCACCAGGGATCGGTGGGTTACTGGTCGATTCAGGTGGAGCCGCCGCAGGTACGGTCCACGGTTCGCATCTCGATCCTGGACCTGAACTTTCTTCCCGAGTTGGACGCGAACCGAGACGGGGTTCTCGAGTATGAGGAGGTGTCGGCCCGGCGGGAGGACATCCAGGCCCGGCTCCTCGAGACGTTCCGAATACGGAGCGGAGAGAAGACGGCCGAGACCCATGTGAACAACTTCCGGATCCTGGACTCGGGGGAGTTGGAATTATCCCTGGACCACCGATTTCAGGAATCACCGGGAGAGCTTCATCTGGAATCGGATTTCCACAAGCTCACCGACGACCGCCACCAGACCTACTGCCAGGTCAACATGGGCGGGGAACTGACCCAGTACGTTCTGGATGTCCGCCGGCCGGTGGAAAGGATCGAGGTGCTCACGGGATGGGCCGGTCTCGTGCGCCGGGCAGGCCGTTTCCTGGTTCTGGGAGTGGAGCACATCCTCACCGGCTACGATCATCTGGCTTTTCTCTTGGGGCTGATCATTCTGGGAGGCACCCTGAAGTCGCTGGTCGGCGTCGTTTCCTCGTTCACCGTTGCTCACAGCCTGACGCTGATTCTGGCTACACTCGACCTGGTCATCCTGCCCACGCTGTTCGTGGAGGCGGCCATCGCGTTGAGCATCTGCTATGTCGCTCTCGAAAACATGTTCGTACGGGAGGTGCAGTACCGCTGGGTCATCACCTTCTTCTTCGGGCTGATTCACGGCTTCGGTTTCTCAAACGTGCTGCGGGAGATGCAGCTTCCCAAGCCGGGCTTGGCCGTCTCCCTTCTCTCCTTCAATCTCGGTGTCGAGGTGGGACAACTGGCGATCCTTCTCCTCCTCTTTCCCGCGGTCCTCTACCTGAGCCGGCGGCGCTGGCACTCGGTCGCCATCAATCTGGCCTCCGCCCTCATGCTGGGCCTGGGGGGGTTCTGGTTTCTGCAGCGGGTGACCTGAAGGCGTTCCCGCCGGCGGCTCGAAAATTGACCTGGAAGGATCAATCCTGCTACTGTTTGAGGCTATTTTTCGGTTGAGTCCAACTCTGGGGAGGGGCCCATGTCGGAAAAAATCCACATCTTCGACACCACCTTGCGTGACGGCGAGCAGTCTCCCGGATGCTCCATGAACCTTCAGGAAAAACTGAAGATGGCGCGTCAGTTGGAGCGCCTGAACGTGGACATTATCGAAGCCGGGTTTCCCATCGCTTCCCAGGGAGATTTCGAGGCGGTGCAAGCCATTGCCGCCGAGGTGCGGGAGCCCGCCATCGCCGGCCTGTGCCGGGCCAACCGAATGGACATCGAACGGGCCTGGGAGGCCTTGCGGGAAGCGTACAAGCCCCGGATCCACACCTTCATCGCCACTTCGGACATCCACCTGAAACACAAGCTCAGAAGATCCCGGTCCGAAGTGCTGGAGGCCTCGGTGGAGGCCGTCAAGATCGCCCGCGACCTCTGTGAGGATGTCGAGTTCTCCGCCGAGGACGCCACCAGGAGCGACATCGACTACCTGGTGGAGGTGTTCGACGCCGTTCTCGAAGCGGGCGCCACGACGGTCAACATCCCCGACACGGTGGGCTATTCCATTCCCGGTGAGTACGGGGCCTTGATCCAGATGCTCCGCTCCCGCCTCGCCCACCACGAGCACGCGATTTTCAGCACCCACTGCCACAACGACCTGGGGCTGGCCGTCGCCAATACGCTGACCGCGTTGGAGCGCGGTTGCCGCCAGGTGGAATGCACCATCAACGGCATCGGCGAACGGGCGGGGAATGCCTCGCTGGAAGAGATCGTCATGATGCTGCGGACCCGGGGCAGCATCCTGCCGTTCTACACCGACATCGTTTCGGAGGAGCTCTACGCGGCGAGCCGCATGCTGGTGAACCTGACCGGAAGCTTCGTCCAGGCCAACAAGGCCATCGTGGGCAAGAACGCCTTCGCCCACGAGGCGGGGATCCATCAGGACGGGATGCTCAAGAATGCCCAGACCTACGAGATCATGACTCCCCAGTCGGTGGGTCTCAAGAGCAGTTCGCTGGTGCTGGGCAAGCACAGCGGCCGCCACGCCCTCCTTCGGAAGTACCAGGATCTGGGCTACGAGCTCTCCCGCGACGAATTGCACCGAGCCTATTTCTTTTTTACCAAGTTGGCGGATCAGAAGAAGGAAATCTTCGACGAGGATCTGATCACCATCATCCAGGACGGGATCAAGACGATTCCGGACACCTACAAGCTCAAGTACGTTCATGCGCAGGGCGGCAACCAGCAACTGGCATCGGCTGTGGTCCAGCTCCTGCAGGGTGACGACGAATTCGTTGCCACCGCCCACGGCGACGGACCCATCGACGCCATCTACAAGGCCATCGACCGGATTACCGGGATCTCCGGCCGTCTGCTGAAATACAACGTCAGTGCCGTGAGCCGGGGCAAGGACGCCCTGGGCGAAGTCTTTGTTCGCACCAGATTCGGCGGGATCGGATATACGGGAAAGGCCGCCAGCGTCGACGTCATCGATGCCAGCGCACGGGCCTATCTGAACGCCGTCAACAAGGCTCTGTACGAGGCCGGCCGGTTGGAGCGGGAGGCGCCGCGCAGCGCCTCGGCCTGACCGGTCCGGGCGGAGGGGCCGCTTTGCGGCTCCCCTCCGCGGGCGGCGGAGCACCACCTCGGACCGGTCGGTCGTGCAGTCGTCAACCGGCCGGAGGAACTACCCATAGACATGTCCAAGACCCTCTTCGCGAAGATCTGGGACGATCACGTGGTTCACCAGGAACCCGGCCGGCCGGACCTCCTCTACATCGATCGCCACCTGGTGCACGAGGTCACCTCGCCCCAGGCCTTCGAGGGCCTGCGTCAGGCGGGACGGGGGGTCAGGCGTCCCGACCTGACGACGGCAACGTTGGATCACAACATCCCCACCGTCGATCAGAAATTGCCCATTGCCGACCTCATCGCCAGAAAGCAGGTGGAGACGCTGCGCCGGAATTGCCGGGAGTTCGGGATTACCCTCTACGATCTGGACAGCCGGAATCAGGGCATTGTGCACGTGATCGGGCCCGAGTTGGGCCTGACCCGTCCCGGGCTGACCATGGTCTGCGGCGACAGCCACACTTCGACCCATGGCGCCTTCGGCGCCTTGGCCTTCGGGATCGGCACCAGCGAGGTGGAGCACGTGCTGGCCACCCAGTGTCTGATCCAGAGCCGGCCGCGGACCATGCGGGTCCACTTTTCCGGCAGCCTCTCTGCCGGCGTGACCGCCAAGGACGTGATTCTCTACATGATTCGCACCCTGGGTACGGATGGCGCGGTGGGACACGTCATCGAGTACGCCGGGCCTGTGGTCGAAGGCTTCTCCATGGAGGAGCGGATGACGCTGTGCAACATGTCCATCGAGGCGGGGGCCCGGGCCGGAATGGTGGCTCCCGACGAGACCACCTTCGAGTATCTGGAGGGACGGCCCTTCGCGCCTCGAGGCAGGGAATACCAGGAGGCGGTGGACCGGTGGCGGCTCCTCCCCAGCGATCCCCAAGCCGAATTCCACCGGGACTTGGACCTGGACGTGGATTCCCTGGCGCCCCAGGTGAGTTGGGGAACCAATCCCGGAATGGTGGTGGACGTGACGGGTGTGGTTCCCGATCCGGAGGCCTTCGGCGAAGAGGCGGACCGGGAGTCGGGCCGGAGAGCCCTGGATTACATGGACCTGAGTCCGGGGACTCCGGTCCGGAGGGTTCGCGTGGACCGGGTTTTCATCGGGTCCTGCACCAATTCCCGAATCGAGGACCTGCGCAGCGCCGCCCGAATCGCCCGGGGACGGAAGGTGGACGAGCACGTCTATGCCATGGTGGTTCCCGGTTCCCAGAGAGTGAAGGGGCAGGCCGAAGCGGAAGGGTTGGATCGGATCTTCATTGAGGCCGGTTTCGACTGGCGGGAATCGGGCTGCAGCATGTGCCTGGGCATGAACCCCGACGTCCTTCAGCCCGGACAGCGCTGTGCGTCCACCTCGAACCGGAATTTCGAGGGCCGTCAGGGGAAGGGCGGACGGACCCACCTGGTGAGCCCCGCCATGGCGGCGGCGGCGGCGATCCGGGGAAGGTTCGTGGATATTCGAGACTGGCTCTGAGGCAATCCCCATGGAACCCTACCGGCGGGAAACGGGCAAGGTGGCCACCCTGGACCGGGCCAACGTGGACACCGACCAGATCATTCCCAAGCAGTTCCTGAAGCGGATCGAGCGAAGCGGGTTCGGCCAGTTCCTCTTCTATGACTGGAGGTTCCGCGAAGACGGGAGCCTGGACCCCCGTTTCGAGTTGAATCAGTCCCGTTTCCGCGGCGCCACCGTGTTGTTGACCGGCAGCAATTTCGGCTGCGGGTCCTCCCGGGAACACGCCCCCTGGGCGCTGCTGGACTACGGATTCCGGACCGTGATCGCGCCCTCGTTCGCCGACATCTTCTACAACAACTGCTTCAAGAACGGGATGCTGCCCATCAGGCTCCCCGGGCAGCAGGTGAAGGACCTCTTCCGGCGCATCCGGGAAAACCCGGAGTACACTCTGACGGTGGACCTGGAGAGCTGCACCCTCCGGGACGGCCTGGGTCTGAGACTGGAGTTTCCGGTGGAGCCGTTCCGGAGGCACTGCCTGTTGGAGGGGCTCGACGAAATCGGACTCACCCTTCGGCACGAGGACAAGATCAGCCGGTACGAGACGGCTCACTCCTTCCGATAGGTCAGATTTCGGAGCAGCCCGTCGAGGCGAATCCAGGACCTCGTTGAGACCTCAACCGGACCTGAGCGCGCTCAGCTTGTCCCGCACCTTCCGGGCGTGTCCCTTGGCCCTGACGCTGCGCCAGTGGTGAGCCACGTTGCCGGACGGATCGATGATCACGGTGGAGCGCTTGACGCCCATGAAGGTCCTGCCGTACATCTTCTTTTCGCCCCAGGCCTGGTATTCCTCCATGACCTTGTGATCGGGATCCGACAGGAGGGAGATCTTCAGGTCGAACTTGGCGATGAAGTTGCGATGCTTGCGCGTCGTATCGGGGCTGCATCCTAGGACCACCGCGTCGAGGGCCGCGAATTCCTCCACGCCCTCGGTGAATTCACAGGCCTCGACGGTGCAGCCGGGAGTGTTGTCCCTGGGATAGAAGTAGAGGACGACCCACTGGCCGTCGAAGTCACGGAGACGGACGTCCTGGTCGGCGTGGTTCTTGAGGCTGAAGTCAGGGGCTGGTTTTCCGATTTCGATCATCTTGCGTGTTTCTCCAGGATGAAAATTGCCGCTGCCGTTCAGAGGTCGATGATGATGGGTTCGCTCCCGTCCTCCTTCGCTTCCACGGCGCCAATGATGGCTGCCTCGGAGTCACCCCCGGCCCGCAGCTCTTCGACACAGGTTTCCGAGCGTCGGCCAGGCACGCTGGCCACCAATCCTCCGGCGGTCTGGGGATCGAACAACAGCGGGAAGGCCGGTGCTCTCGACGCCAGTCTAAGGTTCTGGACCGCTCCCTGCAACCGAAGGTTCTGAGGAAGGAGCGAGCTGTGGATTCCGTTGCGGGCGGTCTTGACGGCCCCTTCCAGGAGGGGAACGGAGGGCAACGAAATACACACCTGGACGTTGGAGTCCCGGACCATTTCCAGCAGATGACCGACGAGGCCGAATCCACTGACGTCGGTGCAGGCATGGACCGCGTGGCGAAGAAAACAGGCGGCGGCTTGCCGGTTGGACCGGAGCATGGACTCCTGAGCTCCCTGAATCCAGCGGCCCTTGGCCTTGAGCCGCATCTCGGCGGCGAAGAGGACGCCGGTTCCCAGGGGCTTGGTCAGGATGAGACGGTCTCCCGGCTCCACCGCCCCTTTGCGCAGGAGCCGGCCGGAGTCGGCGAGGCCCGAGACCGCCAATCCCAGAGCCAGCTCGGAGCCCTCCAGAGTGTGGCCTCCCACCAAATCGGCCCCGGCCTGCCGCAGCATCCGGTTGGCGCCCTGCAGCAACTCCTCCAGGGTCAACTCCATCTTGTCTTCCGATGCCAGGGGCAGAGCAGCGACGGCCAATGCCGTCCGGGGCTGGCCCCCCATGGCGAAGATGTCGCTCATACAGTGGTTGGCGGCGATCTGTCCAAAGACATAGGGGTCGTCGACGATAGCCGGAAACATGTCGACCGCCTGGAGGAGGGTCTTTCCCGGCGGGACCGACAACGCAGCCGCGTCCTCTCCGGCCTCCAGGCCCAGCACCACGTCCGGATGGTTTCCCGGATCGATCCGGCCCAGCACCCGTTCCAGGACAGTGGCCCCCACCTTGGACCCGCATCCCCGGCAACGCATCAGGCGATCCCCGGCCGGGGCCGCCGGCGTCTCCCTGGTCCCTCTCCCGGGGGAAGCGGCCGGCGCGGCGTGAATCTCCGAGAGATCGTTGAAGCGCGCCATGAACCGGCGGTCGATCCAGTCCTTCCAACGCCAGACCCAACGGCCCTCCAAAGACCAGGAGCCTCGGGAGGCCACGGCCCGCCGGTCCCCGGTGCTGATCAGGCTCAGGAACTTTCGCTGGGGATGAAACGGTTTCGGAGGAAGCCCCTGCAGGGCCCGCCGGAGATTCCGTTCGAGCGGCTTGCCCTGGCGGACGGCGAAGACTCCCGCCTTCTCCCGGGGATGGGCGGCCACGGCGGCCACGTCTCCCGCGGCGAAGACTCCGGGATGGGAGGTCGACTCCAGAGTGGCTTCGACCTTCACGAACCCGCGGGTGTCCACCTCCAGTTTCGACTCCCGCAGCCAACCGGGAGCCGAGGCCTGTGTGACCCATAGGATCTCATCCATTTCGTGGCTGGACCCGTCCTCCAGCGCAAGGGTTCGGCCCCGGACGCCGACGACCCTCAATCCCGGGTACAGCCGGATGCCGCGGTGCCGGAGCACCCGTTGAAACTTGGACCGGACCCACTGATTGTGGGTGGGCAGGATGGTCCCGGATTCGAAAAAAAGATGGAACTCCGGAGGTTGGCGGGGCCGTCCCGATTTCCGGCGCAATGTCTCCAGAGCATGCCGGACCGACAACAGGAGCTCGACGCCGCCGGCTCCGGCTCCGACCACGCCGATACGGGTTCTTCCGGCTCTGCCCCGGACGCGTTGCCTGACCTCGGCCCAGCGGCTGAGAAAATGGCCGATGGGCTTGACCGGAACCACCGATTCGGCGGCGCCCGGAACCGGATCGAGAGTGGGTGTGGAGCCGATGTTGATGGAGACCAGATCGAAGGGCACGGGCGGCCGGGAACGGCACAGGATCCGCTTGGAATCCAGGTCCAGGCCGACGGCCTCGTCATGGTAGAGGCGGGCGCCGGCAAACTGGGAGAGAGGCCCCAAATCGATGTGCGTCTCGTCGTATTCGTAGTGGCCGGCGATCAGGCCCGGAAGCATCCCGGAGTAAGGGGTGTGGACGTCCCGGGTGATGAGGGTCAGACGGACGCCCGGCATGGGCTTGGCGCCGAAACCCTTCAGGACACTCACGTGGCTGTGGCCGCCACCGACCAGAACCAGATCCTTGGTGACGGGAGTTAGAGTCGGATTCATGACTCGTCAGGAGAAGGTGATGGCCAACCGAAACCGATCCCGGACCGCAGGCGGTCGAGCGTACCATAGGCCACGGATGAGGGACCATATCGGTCCCGTAGCAAGATTCCCAGGCCCCGTGGACTTTTGCTCCATGCGTCCATGTAGCAAAATACCGCGACAAACGTGGGAACGCTCTCGGAGCGGGGAATGAAATGGGCTACGATCACCGGTCTATCGCGCCCTGTCTTCTCTTGATCCCCGTGTATTGTCTGATTCTCTCCCTGGCGGCTCAGACGCGCGTGGCCGCGAAGGAGCAGAGCGAGCCCGCCGGACAGGAGGAGCCTTCAGAGTCCACGGTTTCCTCGGAGGAAACGCAACCCCGGTTGACCGAAGAGATCGTCGTTGTCGGCACCCGGGCCCAGCCGCGGACGGTGACGGAGTCGGTGGTGCCTATCGACGTGATCTCGTCCAAGGACATCCTGGGCCAAGGTGAACCCGATGTGGCCGACCAGTTGAGAAACGTCCTTCCCGCCTACAACGTCAATCCGCAGCCGGTGGGGGATGCGGCCCGCATCATCCGTCCGGCGACCCTCCGGGGCCTGGCACCCGACCACACCCTGGTCCTGGTCAACGGCAGGAGGCGCCACCGTGGCGCCGTCATCACCTGGTTGGGGAACGGAGTCGCCGACGGAGCTCAGGGACCCGACATTTCCGTAATCCCATCCATCGCGTTGCGCCAGGTGGAGGTGCTGCGGGACGGCGCCTCGGCTCAATACGGCTCGGACGCCATCGCCGGCGTCCTGAATTTCCTGCTCAAGGACGATTCCTCCGGGGGCAGTGTGGAGTTCCGGACCGGCAGCTTCATCGCCGGAGACGGCGGCACCTACACCGTTTCCGGAAATGTCGGCCTCCCCCTCGGACCGGGTGGATTCGCCAACCTGAGCGTCGAATACGGCAACAGTGCCGCCACCAGCCGGAGTGTCCAACGCGCCGACGCCGCGCACCTCATTTCGGTCGGGAACAACCATGTCGCCGATCCCGCCCAGATCTGGGGCTCGCCCGCCATCGACGACGACATCAAGTTCTGGGGCAATTTCGGGCACCTGTTCAACCAGATGCAGCTCTACGGTCACACCAACTACGCCAGCAGGCGGGTCACCGGCGGCTTCTTCTTCCGTAATCCCAACACGCGGGCGGGCGTTTTCAGCACCGACGGCGGCCGGACCCTCCTCATCGGGGACCGTCTCGATGCCCGGGACGGCATCTTCGACGGTTCGGCCGGTTGCCCCCGCGTCAGGATCGGGAACGGGATCCCCGACCGGCCGGCTCTGGACAGAGTTTTTTCCGATCCCGACTGCTTCTCGTTTCAGGAAATCTTCCCGGGGGGGTTCAGGCCCCAGTTTGGCGGTGAATTGTTTGACGCATCGGTAGTCGCCGGACTTCGTGGCCAGATGTCCGGCGGGATGGTTTGGGATGCGAGCTTCAGCCTGGGTTCCAGCGCAGTCGATTTTTTCATTTTCGATACGGTCAATGCGTCGTTGGGTCCGGCCACGCCCACCGAATTCGACCCCGGTCTCTACCGGCAACAGAATCTCGCCTTCAATCTGGACCTGAGCTATGCGGTAAACGACCGGATCCACCTGGCCGGGGGCGGCGAATGGCGCGAGGAGGACTTCAAGATCGGCTTGGGCCAGAATGAGTCGTGGGAGATCGGGCCGTACGCCCCTCAGGGTTTCAGTGCCGGCTCCAACGGATTTCCCGGATTCAGCCCCATCGCCGCCGGGCAGTGGGACCGGGCCAACTATGCCCTCTACGGCGACCTGGAGGTGCGCGGACGATCCCAGCGGTGGACCGTCGGCGCCGCGGCCCGGATCGAAGATTACGAGGACTTCGGCGCCACGCTCAACGGCAAGTTGGCGGGACGCTACCGTTTGACCCCGGCCTGGGCGGTGCGCGGCAGCGTGAGCAGCGGTTTCCGGGCCCCCACGCCGGGGCAGCAGAATGCGTTCAACGTTTCGACCCGCTACGATCTTCAACTCAGGGATCTGGTCAATGACGGCACCATTCCCTCCACTTCCCGGGCGGCCCAACTGCGGGGCGGCCGGCTGCTCGAACCCGAACGCTCCGTCAACACCAGTCTGGGAGTGGTGGCCGACCGGGGACCGCTGAGTCTTACGGTCGACTACTTCCGAATCGGTCTCTCCAATCGCCTCGCCTTGACCCAGTTGTTCGCCCTCAGTCCGGAGGAGGTTGAAACCCTCATCTCGGAGGGGATCACCAGCGCCCGAAACCTGCAGAACTTTCGATTCTTCACCAACGACTTCGAGACCCGGACCCAGGGGATCGACCTGGTGGCGACGGTGACGCCCGCCTCGCTGGGAGGCGCCACGACCTTCGGGTTCCTCTTCAACCATACCGACACCGAAGTCACCGAGTTCAACCCGGGCGTGCTGGACGACGTGCGTCTCCGGCAGTTGCAAGAGGCGATTCCCGGAACTCGCTGGAACGTCTCGGCACAACACGACGTGGGCCGCTGGAGTTTCCTGGGACGCCTCAACTACTACGGCGACTGGTACGACTCCCGGGACGTCCGGGTCTACAACGGCGACTACGTCTTCGATCTGCAAGCCACCCGCTCGATTGGAGAATCGGTCATGCTGACCCTCGGAGCCCGGAACGTGTTCGACAATCAGCCGGAAGAAAACCCCAACGCCTCCGCCGTCGGCAACCGGTACAGTCCTTACACTCCGTTCAACTACAACGGGGCGTTCGTCTACTTCCGCATCGCCTACGCCTGGAATTGGAATCGTGACGCCGGTCCATAAGCCTGCCGTGCCGGGATTTCCAATAGCTGGAGCCTGCATCCACTCCAAATAGTAGACTGAGGCCGAGGGAGTGAGCCCGGTGTCCGGTGGAGGCCCCATTCGGATTTCTCACGGCCGGCGCCGTGGCCGCGTTCCCGGGAGAGGAGAAGGCCAAATGAGAGTTCTCGTTACCGGAGCCACCGGATTCGTCGGGCGCAGGCTCTGTGAGGTGTTGTCCGAGTCGGGCTGCCGGGTGACGGCGCTGTCACGCCGCCCGGACGCTGCCCGGAAGGCCATTCCCGGTCTTTCCCAGGCGTACGCATGGCGTCCGGCGGAGGAGGCGCCCCCGCTCGAGAGCCTGGAACAGGTGGACGCCGTCGTCCACTTGGCCGGTGAAAGCGTGGTCGGCCGTTGGACCGCCCGCAAACGGCGCGCCATCCGGGAGAGCCGGGTTCGTGGCACCCGGAATCTGGTCGGCGCCATGCTGCGGGCGGACGCACGACCGCGGACGCTGATTTCTGCCAGCGCCATCGGCTACTACGGAGATCAGGGAGAAACGAGACTGACCGAGTCGATGCCGGCTGCCGGCGACTTCCTGGGGGAGATCTGTGGCCAGTGGGAGAGGGAGGGCGCCCGCGCGTCGGAGTCGGGCGTCCGCGTGGTCCATCTTCGCATCGGCATCGTCCTGGCCGCGGGCGGAGGGGCCCTGGACGCCATGCTGCTGCCGGCGCGGCTGGGGTTGGGCGGGCCCCTGGGTTCGGGCCGCCAGTGGTGGTCCTGGATTCACCGGGAAGATCTGATCGGCATGGTGCAGCACGTCTTGGCTCAGGGGAACCTCTCGGGCCCCTTCAATGCGACGGCCTCGAATCCGGTGCGTCAAAAAGAATTTGCCAAGGCGCTGGGGAGGGTCCTGTCGCGTCCCGCGTTCCTGCCGGCGCCCGGGTTCGCTCTGAAGCTGGTTCTGGGCGGATTTGCCGTCGAGCTGCTCTCCAGCAAGAAGGTGCTGCCGGACCGGATTCAGGAGAGCGGCTACCGCTTCCGTTTCCCCGATCTGGAGCCGGCGCTCCGGGAAATCCTGAAGTAGCCGGGAGTCGATGCGGGCTTGCCCGGTTCCGAGCCGGAAAACAGCCGGATGTCCGCTACCTCAACGGCTTCGGGCGATAGACGAATTGAAGGATGTTGCCCTCCAAATCGGGGAAAAAGGCCAGCTTCGTTCCGGTGGCGCTCACGGAGATGGGCTGCAGGAGTTCGATGCCCCGCTCCTTGATGTGCCGGCAGGCTTCCTCGAAGTCGACGACGGTGAAGGCGAGGTGGCGGATGCCGGCGTCGTCTCCTTCGGCTTCGAAGCGGGGACGGTCGCTGGAGGGAAGAATCTCCAGGACTCCGGTTCCGGGAACGGCGACGAAGTAGGTGGAGTACGCCTCGTCGGCTACGGCGATCTCGCAGCCAAGGTTCGTGCAGTACCAGTCGGCCAGCGCTCGAGGGTCATCGGCCACGATGGCCACATGTTCCAATGATGTGATCATGACTCATCTCCTTCCGTTCGCCGGCGCATCCGCCGGAGACCATGAAGCGCCAGTGTATTCAACGGCAAGGAAAGAGGGAAGAGGAAGAGGACCGGGACTTCCCCGATTTTTCCGGGGGTTCGGGAGAACCGGAAAATAGCGGCACCCCTTGTGGGTGCCCTCTTTCGTCCCCGCATCAGTTGCTGGCCCGGGGAGGTGCGTGCCGACCGTGGCGCCGGGGCCGTACCGTCAAGTGAGGTGCGGGAAGGTTCGGGCCCGTGACGTGATCTGACGCGGGCTGTTACTATCCTTGGGTTTCGCCGGGATGACCATGCCTCTTGAGAACAAGGTCGCGGTAGTGACGGGAGCCGCCCAGGGTCTGGGCGTGGCGATCGCCCGGAGACTTGCGCAGGAGGGCGCCTCCGTCCGGCTGTGCGACCTCCAGGAGGAGAAGGTCCGCGGAGTCGCCGACGCTCTGGTGCGGGACGGATTTCAGGCCGAAGCGGCCCCTTTGGACGTGACCGACTCCCCGGCAGTGGCCGCCGTCTTCGAGGAGACGTTCCGGAGCCGGGGGAGGTTGGACATCCTGGTCAACAGCGCCGGTTTGGGCCAGAGGGTGACCCCGACGGTGGAGTTGGACGACGCCGAATGGCGGCGCATCCTGGAGGTGAATCTGACGGGAACCTTTTTCTGTTGCCGGACCGCGGGCCGGTTCATGCGGCGGCAGGAGTCGGGAAGCATGGTGAACCTGGCCTCCATCAATGCCCACAGCCCGGCGGCTCTGGTAGCCGCCTACAACGCGGCCAAGGCGGGCGTCGCCAGCCTGACCCGGACCCTCGCCACGGAATTGGCTCCCTACGGCGTCCGGGTCAATGCCGTGAGTCCCGGTCCGGTCTACACCGACTTCAACCGCAGGACCATGGCCCAGCGCAGCCGGACCCTGGGGATCAGCCGGGACGAGATGGTTGAGCGGGTCCGCCAATCCATCCCCTTGGGGCGCTGGGGCGAGCCCCGGGACATCGCTTCCATGGTCGCCTATCTGTGCGGGTCCGAAGCGTCCTGGATCACCGGGCAGGTGTTCCAGGTCAACGGGGGCTTGCAGGGCGTTTCGGCGACTCCCCCCAGAAAAGAATGAAACCCACCGTCTTCATCCCCGAACCCATCGCTTCCCCCGGGGTGGAGTTGCTGCGCAGGCACTGTCATTGCCGGACCCCTTGGGAAGAGGGAATCACCGTGCCGCCGGAGCCGGACGCCGAGGGGGCGGCACCTCATCGGGCTGCCTTCCGGGAAGCCGACGCGGCCCTGGTGCGCCTCTTTCAGGTGGACGCCGAAGATATTCGAGACGCACCCCGCCTGAAGGTGATCGGCAAGCATGGGGTCGGAGTGGACAACGTCGACTGCGAGGCGGCCACCTCCAGAGGCCTCCCCGTGGTGTTTACGCCCGGGTCCAACGGCCGGACGGTGGCCGAGCACGCCATGGCGCTCATGTTGGCGCTGTCCCGGCAGATCTATCCCTCCAGTCACGCCATCCGTTCCGGAACCATGGAGGACCGGAATCGTTACCAGGGGGTGGAGCTGGCCGGGAAGAATCTGGGGTTGATCGGCCTGGGCCGGATCGGCAGCCGCGTCGCCGGGATCGCCGGCGCCGGATTCGGCATGAAGGTGCGCGCCTACGACCCGTTCCTGCCACCCGGACCGGCGATGGGAGCGGCCGTTCTGGAGGAATCCCTGGAGGCTCTTCTGGTCTGGGCCGACTTCATCAGCCTTCACGTTCCGCTGAGTGACGCGACGCACCATCTCATCGACCGGGAGCGCCTGAAGCTGATGAAGCCCGGCTGCCGGCTGGTGAACACCTCGAGAGGGTCCGTCATCGACGAGCCGGCCCTGGCCCGGGCGCTGCGGGAGGGCCGGCTGGCCGGGGCGGCCCTGGACGTCTTCGAGGAGGAACCTCTACCGGCGGATCACCCCCTTTGCCGAACGCCCAATACGTTGTTGACCCCTCACATCTCCGGCTTGACGGACAGCGCATTGGAACGCGCCTCCCTGATGGCCGCCCAGGGCATCCTGGACGTGCTCCAGGGAAGGCGGCCCGAACATGTCGCCAACCCCGGGTGTTTCGAAAATCGGGACACGAACTGACAAAGGAAGATCAGCCATGACCATCCCGCGGGATCAGATCGCCAACATGCCGGCTTTTTCTCCCTATTATCCTCCGCTTCCGGCCCGCTACCGGAACGTCCGCTTCCAAATCGTCTTCTTCCGGGCGGACCCGGACGCGTTGGACCGGGTTCTCCCCTGGTGTTTCGAGCCGGACCCGGAAGGCAACTGTGCGGCCATCGGCATCGACGCGACCTGGACGGCCAACTACGGCGGGTTTCTGGAGAGTGTGCTCACCGTCAAGTGCAGCTACGAAGGACAGACGGGGTATTTTGCGCCCATCGCGTTCCTCAACTCCAAGTCCAGCATTCCCGCGGGGCGGGAGATCTACGGCACGCCCAAGGTCTATTCCGACATTCGGGTGGGAATGGACGAGCGGGTCATGTACACGGACACTCGGCTGGCCGGCGCCTCGATCCTGGCGATCCGGTCCACCATGCACCGCGCGGCCGACCCGGAGAGCCTGCCCGTCCTGGCGCCGTCCTGGCGCCTGAAGGCGATTCCCAGGGTGGACGGGAAGGGTTTCGACGTCCTCCAGGTCATCGACGGGGCCAAGTGCACCTCGGACGTGGCCGTCCACGTCTGCCGGGCCGGCGACGGGGTCGTGCAGTTCGATCCCTCACCCGTCTACGATCTGACCGACTTCGCTCCCCGGGAGTACCTGGGGGCGTACTACATGGAGACCGACTACACCGAAGGGTTCGCGGAGATCGTGCACGACTTCCTGCAGGAGTCGTAATCCGTCCAATCAGCCGACCTCCCGGGCCCGTCCCGTCCGGGCCGCCTCGTAGGCGCCGAAGATGGATTTCAGGACGTGGAGGCACTCCTCGCCGGTGGCCGGCGGCGGGCCCGTGCCCCGGGCCGCGTCCAGAACCGCCTTCACGATACCGTGGTAGGGCCCGACCTCGTAGGCGAAGGGAAAGGACTGGACCCCTTCGGGAGCATCGGGATGAGTCGAGTACCATTCCAGCGGAGAGTTGTCCTCGTCGAAGCGGAGCCATCCCTTGGAGCCCCAGAGGGTCAGTCCCAGGTGGTATCCCCGGTCGAGGTAGTATCCGCCGTGATACGTTCCCACCATTCCCTTGCGGGACTGGAAGGTGACCCCCACCGCGTCCTCGATGTCGATGGGCTGGCCCCCCACGTTTCCGGTCATGGCGGACACCCGTTGGATGCGGTCCTGCGTCAGATATTGGAGGAGGTCCAGGTAGTGGATTCCCAGCCAGATCAGGTTTCCTCCGCCTGCCGTGTCCCGCGAGGCGAGCCAGGAACGGTGAAACTCGGGGCGCGTGAGGCGGGTCTGATCCGCCACCACCAGCAGATGCGCCGCGTAGGGTTTGCCGATGAAACCGGACCGCACCAGTTCCCGGGCCTTGACGGCTCCCGGATTCGCCCGCAGGTAGAAGGCCAGCGTGAGCGTCAGCTTTCTGGTCTCGGCGAGCCGGACCAGGGGCTCGAAATCTTCGGCGCGAGTGCAGGAGGGTTTCTCGGCCAGGACGTGGCAGCCGGCCTCCAGGGTCTTCCGGATCACGGGGGGAGCCTGGTGGGCGGCCAGGCTGATGACGGCCGCGCGGGGCCGGAACTCCCGCAGCATCCGGTCGTGGTCCCGGAACGTCGTCACCTTGGCGCCCAGAGCATCGCGTGCGCTTGCGAACGTCGTCCCGCTTTCATCGGAAATGCCGATGGATTCAATGCCGTCGATTTGCGCCAGGGATCGGAGGTAGGCGCTCAAATGGGGCCCGTTTTCCTGCGTGAGCACTCCCACCCGGAGGGGTTCGACGGTGGCGAATCGGGCCCCGCGGCCCACGATCCAGGGTGAGAGAATAGTCCCGGCGGCGGCTCTGTGGAGGAAGGCTCTTCGTTTCATGGCGGGAAAGTGTATCAGGGTTGATATGGGTCATCATGGCTCCGGTCGCCCCCCGTCGGGATGGATGACCCGGTTTCAGGAAAGGAACGAGGAATGATCTGGTCGATGGTGTCTGAAGCGATACGAGCCGCGCGGAGGATCGCTCCGGTCGGCTTCTGCCTCTTCCTGCCGGGTTTGGAGGACTCCATGACCCGGGCTCAAGGGCAGGTCCTGGTCGTGGAAACGCCCATGGAGCCGCCCGAATGGGCCCTTTTGCAACGGCAACTCCTGGATGCCAACAGCCAAGCCTGCCGGGTTTTGGCCGAACACGCCCTGGATGAGCGCGGGTATCTCCTTCACGTCCCCCGGTGGGGCGTGATCGACGGGCCCGACGACGCCATCGAGACCTTTAGCGACTGGCCTCTTCTGCACTCTCTGGGAGCAGACGATTCGGTATTGGAGGCATACAAGAGAGCCCAGGAGGGACACTGGCTCCAATATGGAGAACTTCGGACGGTGAAGACGGATCTGGCCCGGGACGGGGCCTACTTTCAGGAATTCGTCACCATGTCCGACTGGGCGCACACCCGGGAAGGGATGCAGCCCTTCATGTCCCTGGGGCTTTCCGAGCCGAACAACTCCCTCTACCGAAAGCGGATGGCCCGCTTCGCCGGCCTCTACATGAATGAGGACCCTTCCGCCCCCAATTACGATCCGGTGCGCAAGCTGATCCGGAGCACCTGGACCGGCAGCATGGGGCCCATGCTGAGGGAGCCCACGGTCTACGACTGGGTGGGAGACCCCGTCCGGGGGCGCTTCCATTTCCTGCACAGTTCGGCCGGGCTGGAGCGGATGTTGGACTTCGCGGCTCACTATCCCAAGATGCTGGCCCACTGCCAGGACTACAAGGACAGCGCAGGGGACAGCCACTTGAACCTCTCCGCCACCAACCTGGCGTTGAACGCCTTCATGCTGACGGGTCAGGAGAAGTACCGGCGCTGGCTCCTCGAATACGTGGATGCCTGGAAGGAGCGGACGCGCGAGAACAACGGCTTCATTCCCACCAAGGTGGGCCTGGACGGAATACCGGGCGGCGCGTCGGGACAGTGGTGGAAGGGGCTCTACGGGTGGAATTTCACCAACTTCGACGCCGAAGTGGGGTACGTGAAGCACCGGGGAACCATCTTCATCGGGACCTGGGACGGATTCGGAAACGCTTTCCTTCTCACCGGCGACCCGGGCTATCTGGCGGTCATGAGACAACAGCTCATGCATTTCCACAGCCGGAAGAAGGTGGTCGACGGCAAGACGCTCATCCCCAAGATGTACGGCGACCCGCGGGGGCACACCTACACGGGGAAACCCGAATGGTACGCGTGGACCGAAAATTTGAACCTGGACCGCTGGACCGAGCTCTACCTGTGGGGCATGGACCGGGCCGATCTGGAACCCATTCCCAAGACCGGCTGGATCGGGTTTCTGGAAGGGGCGGAGCCGGGCTACCCGGCCCGGATCTTGAGGCAGGACCTGGAGCGGGTCCGGAGCCGGGTGCAGGCGATCCGGGACGACCCCACGACGCCCGGCACCCGGCTGCCCGACTGGTTCATGCACCTGAACCCGTCCTCCAGCCGGAACCTGGCCAGTCTGATGACCGGGGCCTATCTGCCCAGTGTCATCTGGAGCGTGAACTTCCGGTTGCGCTATTTCGATCCCGTCCGGCGCCGTTCGGGCGTCCCGCCGGATGTGGGCGCGTTGATCCAGGGAATGAGCGGGGATTCCGTAACCGTCACCCTGGTCAACCTCAATCCCGCCGCGCCGCGCACCGTGGTGGTGCAGGCGGGCGGGTACGGGGAGCATCGGTTCACTCGGGTCGAACGGGGAGAATCGGCAGAGGAGCTGAGCGGCTCCTTCATTACGGTCAAGCTGGATCCCGGCTGCGGGGCGCGCTTGACCCTGGGAATGAACCGGTACGCCAACGCGCCGACACTGCTGCATCCGTGGGATCGCTAGCCGTGGGCTCGTTGCTGCCGATCCGGCGCGGGGTCCGTTTCGGGCTCAGGAACCGGTCTTTTCGATCATCCTGACCAGAGTGCTG
This sequence comes from Acidobacteriota bacterium, assembly GCA_965116695.1. GTDB lineage: Bacteria > Acidobacteriota > UBA6911 > RPQK01 > JAJDTT01 > JAJDTT01. The sequence goes on along the minus strand of OZ220706.1, from coordinate 1,442,412 downwards.
ACCTGGTTCTGCAGCGCGCCGGAAAATTCTTCCAGTTGCCGGGCGTAGGCGCGCAAGGCCTGCATTTCAGGGGTCAGGCTCGGAGCCGGGGTGGACACCTCCGGCTCGGGCGCCGCTTCGGCCGGTTCGGGCTCGGGTTCAGGTTCAGGTTCAGGTTCAGGTTCCGGAGCTGCCGCCGCCTCGGGCGCAGCTTCGGCCTCCGGTTCAGGGGCGGTCTCCGCCACCGGCTCGGGAGTGGTTTCGGGGGCTGAGGGAGCCTCGGCGGCGTCGGCCGGCGGAGCCTCGACCGGCGCCACGAAATAGAGTTCGCGGCCTCGCTTTTCCACCTCGACTCCGTCGACGGCGATCAGCAGGCGCTTGACCAGGTTCTTGTCGTTGGGAGTCGTCTTCAGCCCCAATTTGGATCCGTTCATGGAGATGAGTTGGCTGATGCTGGCCGCGCCCTCTTTGCGGACGGACCGGGCCAATCCTCGCTGTATTTTTTGCAACTCAGCCCGCTTGCGACGTCTCCTCTTGGCCATTGTCAAATCCTTTCGTCTATTGTTTGAACCAGCTATACAGAACCCTGCCAATATTACAGTAACTATTATCCATCAATTGTCAGATCAAGTCTACTAATTAATGGTGAAATTTGAATTCCTATCAATGCGCCCTTTTGGGCCGAAACCCTTATGATCGAAAACAAATGTGGAAATGCGCTCGTGATTTCTATAGTGGTCTTTCGTAGAGAGTTTGTGCGAATTGCGATTACCACATGGAGGAGAGTCCGGCGCGACTCAGCCGCGACTTTTCTCCGGACGAAGCATGTTTGCGTTCGACATTCGATGGTCCAAATGTGCCTTGAAATTCATCTTTGCGGGAAGCAATGGTAGGCTTTGAGGAAATATGAAGCGTATGAAGAACAGCTTGAACCGGCGTCGTTTCCTGGGGAGCGCTTTGGCGGCCACTCCCTCCATCATCGCCTCTGGAGGAACCGCGCGGGGGACGGTTCGCCAGGAAGGGAAGCGGCGCCGGTTTCTCCTCTGGTGTGACAAGGGAGGCCTGATCAATCCGGCCGGCCCCGAGGACGATCCGAAAGTGGCCGAATTCGTGCGGAAGTGCTCGGATTACGGAGTGACCGATCTGATCCCATGGAGCGGGTCTCGTGTGCTGGTGGATGAGGGAAGAAAGAAAGGCATACGAGTGCATCCCTACCTGGCCTTCAACTCCCATGGCTCCCGGCGAGTCAACTATGCCTGGTCCGTTCACTACCTGAGTGCTCCGCCCGGTTCTCCCGAATTGAAGGAGAAGCTGGAGCGTCACCAACCCATCTGGTCTCATCCCAGGTCGTCCCCCAGCCTGAGCGAATTCGCCCGGGCGCACCCCGAGTACTGGGCTCGCGACCGGAGTCGGCGCGATGAGATTCAGCCGGGACAAAGGCGCACCCTGAGCCTTGCCGTCCCCGAGGCCCGGGAGCACGAGAAGCACAACTACATGGCCATGCTGGAGCGCACCGGCGGGCATGGATTCCAAGTGGAGTTCGTCAGTCTCAACCAGGACGAGAACGGGGTCGGAACCGACGGTTACGAAGAACCCATGACCCGGTTCTACCGGCAGAAATTCCGCCGGGACCCCATGGAGCTGCCCAACGGCGACCCTTCCTGGGTCCGGTTCCGGGCCGACTACACCACGGTCACCATCCGGGAGTTGCGGGAAGCGTTGCGGGAAAAGGATCCGTCCGTGCCCATGACAGTCGCCCTGGTGGCGCGGGAGATGGATGAATACGTGAAAGTGTTTCAGGATTGGCCCACCTGGGTGGACCAGAACCTGGTGGATGAGCTCCATCTCTGGTTCCGCACCACTTCCGACGTGCGGCGGGTGGAACGGCAGGTGGCCGCCGCGGTCAAGAGGGTCGCGGGCCGCTGTCCCGTGGTGGCCGAGTTCTCCTGCTACCACGTCGGGAGTTTCCAGGATCCCGATCTCCTCATGGAGGCCGCTCGCCGCGCCTACGGCAGCGGAGCCGAAGCGGCGGGGATCTACCGCAGCCACGCCGTGGAGCAACTCGGTTTCTGGCCCCTGGTGGAGAAGATCGCCGCGCTTTGACGCCTCGTGAGGGTACGAAAGATGACGTCATTCCAGGGACAATGCTGTTGGCTCCCGGCGGTATTGGCAGTCCTGTTTCTCTCGGCGGTCCGGGCGGAAGATCCCCGGATCGAATCGGTGGAGAAGATCTGGGACCGGGGCCTGCACAACGCCTTCACCGACCTGATCCGTTTCCGCGGAAGGTGGTTCTGCACGTTTCGGGAGGGCGAACGGCATGCCGCCGGACAGGACGGGCAGATCCGGGTCATCACCTCGTCGGATGGCGAGAGCTGGGAGTCGGCGGCCCTCCTGGCGACGGAAGGGGTGGACCTGAGGGATCCCAAGCTCTCCCGGACGCCCGACGGCCGGCTTCTGCTGGTGGCCGGCGGCAGCGTCTACATCGATGACAGGTTCCAGACCCGGGCGCCCCGCGTGGCGTTCTCCCCGGACGGCTACGAGTGGACGCCTCCACGGCGTGTCCTGGCCGAAGAGCACTGGCTCTGGCGCATCACCTGGCACAAGGGCACCGCCTACAGCGTCTCCAAGATGGGAGACGGTAAGAACACCCGGCGAGTGATCCTCTACTCGAGCCCGGACGGCATCGAGTGGAACTGGATCGCCGTATTCAGGAACATTCCTCCGTGGCCCAACGAGGCCACCATCCGCTTCCTTCCCGGGGACGAGATGATGATCCTGTTGCGGCGCAACGCCACGGGTTGGATCGGCACCAGCCACCCTCCCTATCGGAAGTGGACGTGGCACGACACGGGGCACCGGTTGGGCGGACCCAATTTCATCCGCCTCCCCGACGGCCGGCTCTGGGCGGGAAGCCGCGCCTACACCGGGGATCCCACGACGATCCTGGCCCGCATGACCCGGAACAGCTTCGAGCCGGTCCTGACCCTGCCCAGTGGCGGGGACACCAGCTATCCCGGTATGGTCTGGCACCTGGGACTGCTCTGGATCAGCTATTACTCGTCGCACGAAGGGAAGAGCAGCATCTACCTGGCGAAGGTCCGGCTGCCGGAGGAGTGATTCACACCCGGATCTGGCCGTCCCCCACGATGACGAACTTCTCCGTCACCAGGCTCTCCAGCCCCATGGGTCCATAAGCGTGCAGGCGGGTGGTGCTGATTCCGATCTCGGCGCCCAGACCCAGCTCTCCTCCGTCGGAAAAGCGAGTGGAGGCATTGACCAGGACCACCGAGGAGTTGACCCGGTTCAGGAACGCCTCTCCCGTGACCTGGTTTTCGGTGACGATGGCTTCGGTGTGGTCGGAACCATAGGTTTCGATGTGGGCGACGGCCTCGTCCAGGTTCGAGACGACCTTCACGGCCAGGATCAGGTCGAGGAACTCCTCGTGGTAGTCCTCGTCCGTCGCCGGCGTGGCGCCCGGGAGGATCTCGCGGGTCCGGTCGTCTCCCCGCAGCTCGACTCCGGCCTGGTCCATCCGCCGGGCTAACCGGGGGAGGAACCGGCCGGCGGCCTTTTCGTGGATCAGGAGGTTCTCCACGGCATTGCACACGGCGGGCCGGGAGATCTTGGCGTTCTCGGCGATGGACAGGGCCTTTTCGAGATCGGCTTCCTCATCCACATAGATGTTGCACACTCCCTTGTAGTGCTTGATGACGGGGATGCGGCTCGTTGCCGCCACGAAGCGGATCAACCCTTCGCCTCCCCGGGGAATGATCAGGTCGATGAACTCCTCCTGCCGGACCATGATGGCGATGGCGTTGCGGTCGGTGGTGTCCAACAGCCGGCACGCATCCGAAAGGCCGGCCGGCGCCAGCGTCTCGCCCACCAGGTCGACCAGGGCCCGGTTCGAATGGATGGCCTCGGAGCCTCCCTTGAGGACGGTGGCGTTTCCGGCCTTGAAGCAGAGGGCGAAGGCGTCGATGGTGACGTTGGGCCTGGCCTCGTAGATGATGCCGATCACTCCCAGGGGGATGGTCCGCTTGGCGACCTGGAGGCCGTTGGGCCGGGTCCAGCTCTGCCGGTCGACGCCCACGGGGTCGGGCAGCCGGGCCACTTCCCGCAGGCCCCGGATCATGGAGTCCATCCGCTTGGAGTCCAGCTTCAGACGGTCCAGCAGCGCGCCGGTGAGACCCTTTCGGGCGCCCGCTTCCAGGTCGCGGGCGTTGGCCGCCAGCAACGTCTCCCGCGCGCCGGCCTGCGACAGCCGATGGGCCAGATCTTCCAGCAGTGCGTTCTTGGCGCCGGTGGACAGTCCGGCCAGCCGCCGGGAAGCCGCCCTGGCCCGCCTGGCGAGCCGGACGATCTCGTTTTCCAGTGAGGTCACGGTTGTGGTCATCATTCTTCTCCCGCAAATTCGCAAATCAGGGGACAGTCATTTTACCAGCACCAGGTTGTCTCTATGGATCACCTCGTCGTAGTAGCTGTAGCCGAGCCGGGCGCGGATCTCTTCGCTCTTGCAACCCCGAATCGCTTCCACCTCCCGGGAACTGTAGTAGCTCAGACCCCGGGCGATCTCCCGGCCGTCGGGTCCCATGACCCGGACCGGGTTTCCCGAGTGGAACCTGCCTTCCACCGCGGTGATGCCGATGGAGAGGAGGCTCTTGCCCTGTTGAGTCAGGGCACGCGCGGCGCCCCGGTCCACGAGCAGGCGCCCCTGCGGCTGGAGCGAATGCAGGATCCAGTGCTTCCGCGCCGAGAGCCGCTCCTTGAACGGAAGGAAGAGGGTGCCCACCTCCCGTCCCTCCAGGGCTGTCTCCAGGATTCGCGTGTCCAGCCCGCTGACCAGCAACGACGGGATTCCCGACTCGGCCGCCTTGCGGATCGACAGCAGCTTGGAGCGCATCCCGCCCCGGGTTATGGAGGCCGAATTCGGGGTGTCGCGCGTATGGCGGAAATGCCAATCGGTGATCTGCTCCACCGTGGAGATCAGCCGTCCATCCTCCGGAGCGCCCTCCTGGACCTGCTCATAGAACCCGCCCACCGTGGAGAGAATCAGCAGCAGGTCGGCTTGAACCAGGACCGCGACCTGCGCCGAGAGCTGGTCGTTGTCGCCGAACTTGATCTCGTTGACGGCCACCGTGTCGTTCTCGTTGACCACGGGGAGGATTGCAGACGCGAGCAGCGTCTCCAGCGTGTTTCTGGCGTTGAGATAGCGTTCCCGGTTGTGCATGTCGTCCCGCGTCAGAAGGATCTGTGCCGTGTGCCGGCCCAGCCGCGAGAAGAGCCGTTCGTAGACGGACATGAGGAGGTTCTGGCCGACGGCGGCGCAGGCCTGCAACTGGGGAATGGTCTTGGCCGAACCGGTCAACCCCATGACCGGAGCTCCGGCCGCCACTGCGCCCGACGTGACCAGCACCAACTGGCGCCCTTCCTCCAGGAGGCGGGTCATACTGTCCACGAGCCGGCCGATCCGCTCCGTGTCCAGGCGCTGCCGGGCGTCCACCAGGACTCCGGAACCCACCTTGACCACGATGCGGTCCGCCCGGGCCAGCGAACGCCGAACCTGAAGGCCACTGTTCGTTGTCATATCCGGCGACTATCTTCCGGGCTTGTTATTGTCAAATCAAATCAAGAGTAGATAATTGGTTGATGGTGATGATTCGGTCCTGGCTCTTCGTCCCCGGCCACCGGCAGAAAATGATCGATAAATCCCCCGGCCGGGGTTCCGATGCATTGATATACGATCTCGAGGACGCCGTCCCACCGAATGAGATGGTGGCGGCCCGAGCGAAGGTGGCCGCGGCGTTGGATGCGGCGCGCGAGGGGCCGGGCCGATTCGTTCGGATCCACGGTGCCGGCCATGGAGCCGCAGATGGCGATCTGCGCGCGGTGGTCCGGCCCGGTCTGGAGGGGCTGGTGCTCCCCAAGGTGGACCGTCCGGAGGAGGTGCTGACCGTCGATCATTCGCTGAAGGAACTGGAATTTCAGGCCGGCATGGCGCCTGGAAGTGTTCGGCTGGCGGCGATGATCGAGAGCGCCGCGGGTCTGATTCAGGCGCCGGCCATCGCAGCGTCTTCTCCCCGGCTGGCGGCGCTCATGTTCGGGGCCGAGGACTTCGCCGTCGACCTGGGCCTGTTCTCGTTTCGAGAAGGAGGCCTGATGGCCTATGCACGCTCCGCGCTGGTGGTGGCCGCGGCCAGCGCCAGGCTGGAGGTGGTGGACAAGGTCTACGTCGATTTTCGGGATCCGGACGGCTTGGCCCGGGAGACTCAAGCGGCGCGGGAACTCGGATTCACGGGAAAGCTTCTGATCCATCCGGCTCAGATCGAAGCGGTCCACCACGTGTTCCGTCCGACGGATCAGGAGGTCGAGGCTGCACGCCGCGTGGTGGCGGCCTTCGAAGCGGCCCCGGAGGAGGGGACGATGGCCGTCGACGGGAGGATGGTGGACCTGCCGGTCGTCAAGCGAGCGCAGTGGATTCTCCGGTCCGCCCCGAACAAGGAGTCCTCCAGCCGAGGAGAGAAAGAAAATGGCATCCAGACGTGAGTTCCTGACCGCTGCAGCCATGGGCGTGGCTGCCAAGGCCGTTTCGGCGACTCCGGGTTCCGTGGGCCACGGGTCGGTCTCATCGGACAAGAGGATCCGGATCGGGATCGTCGGGGGCGGGTTCGGCTGTGCCTTCTACTGGCACGAGCATCCGCGTTGCGTGGTGGAAGCCGTGACGGACCTCTATCCGGAGCGCCGGAAAAGACTCCGGGAAGTCTACGGTTGCGAAAACGTCTATGGCTCCATGGAGGAGATGCTCAAGGAGAAGACGAACGACCTGGACGCCGTGGCGGTCTTCAGCGGGGCTCTCGATCATGTGAAGCACACGAGAATGTGTTTCGAGAGAGGGCTCCATGTAATCGCCGCGGTACCCGCCTGCTTCACCATGAAAGAGGCGTACGAGCTCAAGGAGCTGAAGGAATCGACGGGTCTCCGGTACATGATGGCCGAGACCAGCTACTACAACACGGCCTGCATCTACGCCAGAGAGCTATTTCGGAAGGGCGGATTCGGAGAGTTGTTCTACAGCGAAGTCGAGTACTATCACGACGTCTATCGCCAAGACATCATCAACAACCCGAAGTCCAACTACTACCATCCCGACGGCTCCGTGAGCTGGCGGCAGGGGTTTCCTCCCATGCACTACCCGACTCATGCTCTGGGCTACATCGTGGGAGTCACGGGCGAACGTATCGTCAGGACCTCGGCTCTGGGATGGGGAGATCCGGAAGAGATGGCCATGTTCAAGGCCAATCCATACCGGAACCCGTTCTCCAACGCCGGTGCCTGGATGCAGACGAATCAGGGCCACATCGTCCGCTGCAACATGTTCTGGCACATCGCTGCGGGGGGCGAGCGGGCCAACTGGTTCGGCGAAAAGGGTACCTTCTACATGACCCGGGAGGGCATCCATCGCGTCATCTGGGACGGGCGGAACAGCGAGCCGAAGGAAGTGACCCTGCCCGAATATTGGAACACCGGCCGGTTGCCGCCGGCGATGCGGCACGAGAGCGGTCATGGCAGCAGTCACACCTTCCTCACGGCGGAATTCGTCAATGCGCTGGTTGAGGACCGGGAGCCGGCCATCGACGTCTACGAGTCGCTGGCCATGACCGTGCCGGGAATCGTCTCCCACCAGTCCGCCCTGAGGAACGGGGAGCAGATGGAGGTTCCCCAGCTCGACCCGGCAACCTGACAGCACCCGGTGAGGGTCAATCCAAAACCAGTTTCACACAGCCGTTCAGGGCAAGGTCGGGGCCGGGCACCGTCCGGGAAAAAGGTATGAGGAAGAATGCGCAGTCTGCCGAGACGTTTCAGAGCCGTTGCCGCTTCGGTTTGGCTCAAGCGGATATCACTCCGCCCGTGGGCATCTATCACCGGATGTGGGGCGCCGCCAGCCACGACCGCTCCACCGGCGTGCATCGTCCCCTGACGGCTTCGGCCGCGGCGTTCGGGTCGCTGGAGGAGGAAGGGCCTCCTGCGGAGTCCGAGCAGATCCTGATCCTGTTGGACCACGTCCTGTTGTGGCCCGCCGAGATGGACCTGCTGTTGGAAAGGGCGAGCCGGCTCTCCGGGGTCGGCCGCGACTCGCTGTTGACGGTGTTCTCCCATACCCACGCCGCAGGACTCATGGGCATGGAACGGGAGTCCCTGCCGGGAGGAGAGCTGATTCCCGGCTACCTGAAGAGATTGGCGGCCACTGTGGGCGAGCTGGTCTCCGCGGCCAGATCCCGGTTGCAGACGGCCACCCTGACCTACGGCGTCGGCCGCTGCTCACTGGCCCGGAATCGGGACCTGTGGGACCGTCGATTGCGGCGGTACGTGTGCGGGTACAGTCCCGAAGGACCGTCGGACGACACCCTCCTGGTCGCCCGGGTCACCGGTGAACGGGATGAGCCGATGGCCACCTTCGTCAACTACGCCTGCCATCCCACGACCCTGGCCTGGCGGAACACCCTCATCAGCCCCGACTTTCCAGGCGCCATGCGGGAGGTCGTCGAGCGGGAGACCGGGGCGCCCTGCCTCTTCCTCCAGGGAGCCTCCGGGGACCTGGGACCCAAGGAGGGATTCGTGGGAGATCTGGAAGTGGCGGACCGGAACGGGCGCCAGCTCGGCTACGCCGCCCTCTCGGCCCTGTGCGAGCTTCCGCCTCCCAACCGGCGCTTTCGATACGCCGGTCCCCGGGAGTCCGGCGCCACTCTGGGAACCTGGTCCTGGACCCGGTGTTCCCGCGGGGAGTTGAAACGAAGCCGCCGATGGAAGATGAGGCGCTGGGCCATCGACCTCCCGTACCGCGGGACTTCGCTCACCAGGGGCCAGATCGAATCCGAGCTGGAACGGTGCAAAGCCGGAGAAGCGCAGGCCCGCGCCGCCGGAGACGATGCCCGAGCCGGCGATTTCCGGGCCTTGGCCGAGCAGCAGACCCGCCGGCTGCAACGGCTCGAGTTCCTCCCTCCGGGAGAGAGCCTGGCCGTTTCGATCTGGCTCTGGAGCATCGGGGACGCCTTCTGGCTGGCCGTGGAAGGGGAACCCTACCAGTTGTTGCAAACTTCGTTGCGGGAACGGTTTCCCGGAGTGCCCATCATGGTGGCTTCCCTGGCCAACGGCGCCCGGGCCAACTACCTGCCCCCGGCCGCGGCCTACGGATCGGGTCGTTACCCGGACACCATCGCGGTCCTGGCCAAGGGTGCTCTGGAAACCATCATCGACCAGGCCGGGAACCAGATCCAAGAGTGGCTGGAGGGTTGGGAACGGGGTTGTTAACCCCCGCTTCCGGCGAGTGGACCGTCACCTCAACGAGGACGCCTTTTGGCGTTGCTCAGAAAGGCCAACAAGCTGGCCAGCTCCTCCCGGCTCACCTGGTCCTCCAATCCCGAGGGCATGACGGAGACGTTTCCGGGGCGGATCTCGCGAATCTCCGACCGGGCGACCCGCACTTCGGTGTCCGGGCCGGTCACGAGCTGAACTTCCTCTTGCCCGTCCCGGGTGACGACCCCCTGGTGGATCTCTCCCGATGCGGTCACCACCACCACGGGCTCGTAGCCGCGGACGAAGCTGGCGCTGGGAAAGAGGATGGACTCCAGCAGATCGCGCCGGGATCGGACATCGCCGATCCGGGTGAGGTCGGGGCCGGACCGGCCCCCCTGGTAGCCGATGGCGTGGCACGAGGAGCAGGCGGCGTCGCTGCTGTTGAAGACGGCCTGACCCTGGCGGATGTCCCCTTCCTCCAAAGCCGCCAGCAAATCCTCCAGACGTGTCTTCTGCTGGACCGGATCCATTTCCAGGGACGCCAGGACTTGCTCCCCTTGGCGTTGCACCGGAGGCGGAAAGTTGTCCAAGGTCCGGTTCATGACGTCGGCCCGCAATCCGTTCAGCCCCTTTGAATCCCGGACGGCCGCCATCAGCCGCCGGCCGAGATCTTCGTCTCCGCCGCCGCGATAGGCTCCCAGCAGCGGCGAGAGCACCAGGGGACCCGCGTTCCGGACCGACTCGGTCAATTCCAGCATCTGGCGGCGGTTCGGCCGGGATCTGCCCAGAACTCCAGCGGCGCCGGTGCGGACATTCACCGCGGCGGCGGATCCGAGGTTCTCTTGCAACATTTCGAAGAGATCGGGGTCGAGCTCGTCCAATTCTCCCGGAATGGCCGCCAACGCATTCACCCGCAGCTCAGGTTCGAGAGTCGAGTCACGCCCGACGCGGAGCAGGACCGTCCGGAGGCGCCCGGCGTCTTCTTCACCAGGGTTCGGCAGGGCGCGGAGGGTGGCCACCGCCTCCCGAATCAGGGCCTCGTCTCCTCGCGTCAGGACCGAGACGAATCCGTCGACCCACACGGACGGTGTCTCCTTGAGGGGACTGCCGGCCATGGCCCGCAATGCCGTCAGGAGGGACTCTTTTGAACCGGCGCCGGCAACGGTCGAAGCCAGCAGACTCCGAATGGTGCCGTTTTCCGCGAGCCTGGCCAGTTGCCGGGTCAACTCCGCCCTCTCCTCGGAGCCCGGACTGCGACGGGCCAGACGCTGGCGAAAATACCGGGCCAATGCGTCTCCCCACTCCGGATGGCCCCCGGCGATCCAGGCGGCCGTCTGCCTGAGGATCGGATCCCCGGACGCGAGCAGGGGAGTGACGGACCCCGGAGTCAGTCCTCCGCCGGGCATCTGGTCCAGGGCGATGAGCGCGGCGCGCCGGGTATGGGCGGATGTGGCGCGGAGCCCGGCAGCGGTGCCGTGGGGATCGGCGATCTCGATCAGTGCATAGATCAGGGAGTGCTCCAGGATCCGGTCGTTCTTCGACCCGGTCCGGGTCAGCAGCGCGGGGACGGCCCGGCGGTCGCCGATGCGTCCCAACGCCTCGGCGGCCACCCTCCGAATGGATGCGGAGCCCCGCTCCAGAAGCTCCAGCACTCTGGGTCGGCTGCCAGCATCCCGCCACACGCTGACCGAATGGAGTGCGGCCTGCCGCACGCTCTCGTCCGCGTCGGAGAGGGCCTGTCGTACGGCGGTGCGAGCCTTCTCGTGATGGATGCGGGTGAGTGTCCAGACGGCGTTTCGGCGCGCCCTGACGGAATCGGAGGTGGAGAGCGTCCGGCTCAGCGCCTCCACCGCCGGACTCCCCATCTTGGCCAGCACCGCCATGGCCCGGTTCCGTACGGCGGGGCGCCGATCATCCAGGAGCGCCGCCAATTGGCCGCCGCCGGCGCCGGCCCAGTCGATGCTCAGGCCCCTGGGGTCCGCCGGCCCCGACGCGCCCTTGCGCCGGATTCGGTAGATCCCGCCCAGGACGTCCGGCTTGTGGAGTTGGGACGTGGGGCAGCAGAGCTTGTACCAGCCTCCCGTATCGGCCACCAGCAGGCTGCCGTCGGCGTCCTCCAGCACGTCGGTGGGATGAAAGTCGCGATCGCCGGAGACCAGGAAATCGGAGTCGCGCGTCGTGAAGGTCGCCCCGCTCGGTTCCAGGACATGGCGCGTCACCTTGTTCAGATTGAAGAGGCAGGCAAACAGGTTGCCCTGGTATTCACTGCCGAAGACCCGGGAGGCATAGATGGTCTGAGCGCAGGGAGCGGCCGGGCCCAGGTGCAGCATGGCCGGCAGCAGGTCCCCGGTCCGGGCGTGGCCGCCGAGGACGTTGTGGGTTTTTCCGAAAACGCTTCCATGGACGGCATGAATGATGCCGTCCCGGCGGCCCAGTTTCGGATGTTGGACGAAGGTGGAAGCCAACAGCCGTTCTCCCCGGGGCGTGAAGACGACGTCCACAGGGTTGTCCATCCCTCCCGTCAGGACCGGCTCGATCCAGGGATCTCCGGGCCGCCGCCGGAAGACATGGGCGGCGCGAGTGACCAGGGGAGGACCGTCCGGCCGTTCGTAGGTCTGCTCGGCGAAGGCGCCCTTGGTCCAGTAGATCCAACCGTCCAGTCCCAGGTAGGGACCATGGAGATCGTTGGCGCAACCGGTGAGGGTCTTTCCCGCGAACCATTCCTCGCGCCGGTCGGCGATGCCGTCGCCGTCGGTATCGGTCAGCTTCCAGATGCTGGGAGGCGCCGCCACGTAGAGCGAGCCGTCGAACCAGAGGGCGCCCTGGGGAATCATCATGCCGTCGGCGAACGGCGTGCTCCGATCGAAACGGCCGTCTCCGTCCGTATCCTCCAAGCGCTTGACGCGGTGCGGTTTCTGCTCAAGCTGCTGCTCCACCGGGTCGTTGGAACCGGAGGACTCGGTCACGTAGAGCCGCCCCTGTTCGTCGAAGTCGATGGAAATGGGTCGTTCCACCAGCGGCGGCCCGGCAACGAGCTCCACCTGGAACCCCTCGGCCACCGTCAACGTGGAGTCGCCCGGCGTTTCGTCGATCTGAAACACCCAGTAGAGCAGAGCTGAAGCGGCCAGCAGGACCGACCCACAGAGCAGGGAAGAGCGAGGAAACTCGGTTTTCATAAATATGGCCTCTCGCCGGTGTGGCGCCGGTTACGCAAACGACGCGCTTGGTTTCACTCGATTCTCTTTCCTCTTTTCCATCGACTCTTCAGAACAGACGCCGCTCCGGCGCCGAGTCCAGGATATCCGGATGATTGTTCCGGACGTTGTTCACCTCGGTGCCGACGGGGCGCTTCTCGTAGGGGCCGGCATGGGGCTCCCGTACCAGATCGAGGAGGTTCGACACGGACGATGCCGGATTGAGCCAATCGTCGAATCGGGCGGGGTCGACGATGGCGGGCTGACGGTGATGGATGTCCTCAAGTCCGATAGAGGCCTCCGTGGTGATGATGGTAAAGGTTTCGCGGGTTTCGGCAGGACTGTTCCAGCGCTCCCACAGTCCGGCGAACGACAGAGGTGAACCGTCGGCCAGGGCCAGGAAGTAGGGTTGCTTGCTGCGGCCTTCCTTTCGCCATTCGAACCATCCGTTGGCCGGCACCAGGCAACGGCGGGAACGGAAGGCGGAGGCGAACGACGGCTTGGAGTGGACCGTCTCCGACCGCGCGTTGATCAACCGGAAACCGATCCGGACGTCCCTGGCCCAGGGCGGCACCAGTCCCCAACGCAGCTTCACGACCGTGCGCCGGCCGGCCTCGTCGAGCCGGCAGGCCGCAAAGTCCTGGGCCGGCGCGCCGTTGTACCGGGCCGCCAAAGGCAACGGCGCAACCGGTTCCTTGTGGCGGTAAAGGTCGTGGACCTGACTCCAGGACATCATCTGAGTAAATCGTCCGCACATGAGCTGTCTCTTATTCGTCAGGCGAATAGTCGAACTCGTCGAAGGGGAACATGGGCCGGGGCATCCTCACGAAGGGAAGGGAGGTCAAGTCGGGGCTGCAGCATCCCGGGCTGTTCACGACGATGATGGAACGAGAGATGGGCTCGTATTCGGTGCGCATTCCCAGCGGCGACTTGACCAGCACCAGTTTCATGTCCCGCGGTTCGATTCCGTGGCTTCGGTACAGTTCCGGATCGGTTGTGGGAACCGGCCGCTGGGAGATCAGCAGGCGGATGCGACCGATGGACAACACGACGGCCTTCCCCATCTCGACCTTGCGGCCCGTGTAAACCCGCCCCTTGTAGCGGAACTCGCCGTCGGAAATGAGCTTGACCTTGCCGGTGACGCGAACGGGTGTAGCGTAGGCGGGATCCAGCCTACCCCCGGCCCGCAGGGTGACCGTATTCCCGACTCCCGCCCGGATCGACTTCTCGACCGCGACGGGGTCGACGACCACGGCCGCCGTCGGCACGTTGATTCCCTTTTTCAGGATGCCGGCCAGAATACCGGTCCCGTCGCCGGGCGCGCCCCCCATGGTGCCGTCCGCACCCTCTCCAAGCACCACCGGACCCCCAGGTATGGAAAGAGCCTGTTCCAAGGCGTCCTCCACCGAGGGAAGGGAAACCACAAAGGACTCTCTCACGGACCAGATGAAGCGGGCCAGTTCGTTGGCTTGAGATCTGGCCCGAGCCGGATCGTCGTCGGTGATGACCAGTGAGGTCCAACCCAGCTCCTCCACGTCCATCCAGGGTTGGACCGCAAAAACCGAAGCGGAGATCGTGGTTCCCTGGCCCTCCAAGGATCGGACACGGTCGTAGATCCGGCGGAATTCGCCCCGGTCCGTGAGCATGTTTTCCGCCTGGACCACCATGGGGATCTTCACGGCGTGCATGCTGGGGCGGACGTCGCGCCGGAGCAGGGAGGTCATCAAGTCGCCCGCCCGCCGTCCGGAGTCGTAAAGATCCACATGGGGACACGTCTGGTAGCCCACCAGGGCATCGGAGTTCTCCCACATGGCGCGGGTCAGGTTGGCGTGGAGATCCAAGGTGGCGACGATGGGAACCGAGGGGCCCAGCAGCTCTCTGGCCGCCCGCAGGACGGCGCCGTCGCAACTGTCGATGCCCTCGCCGGCCCAGGCGCCGTGCAGCGCCAGGAGCAACCCGTCCAGGGGACCGGCCTTCCTGATTCCCTCCTTGAGGTCATCCAGCAGCGATTGGAAATCATCAGCCTTGACCCTGCCGTAACTGACGGCCCACCCACCCAGAATGGGCTCGATTCGCGCCCCGGCCCGGGTCAGCGCATCCACGAAACCATGAAGCTCGCTGTTTTCCGATTGGTGGCACTCGATCAACTTGTGGCCGGGTGTCATCAGGAAATGCCCGCGGACCGTGGCTTGAGGGGAAAATGTATTCGTCTCTTGCAATAATGCAGCGATTGCAACTTTCACGGAACGGCTCCGTTTTGCTCTGTTTCTCAACGGAAAAGTCTAAGTTCATGCCGTTCACCGTACAAGTCTTCCAGGAGTTGTTCCCATGAATCGAAGAAGCTTCATCGAGAGCGGTCTGACGGCGGGCGTGGCGGCCGCCTCGACGGGTATTTCCCAGGCGCAAGGGAAGAAGACGGGCCGGCTCACGCTGCCGCAGCCGCGCAAGATCGCACAGGAGGTGTTCGGCAACGGCGGCTACGACGCCATCTGGTACCTGGTGAATGTGGGATTCGTGGTCCGCCTGGGGGAGGTGATCATCTTCCTGGACCCGATTCTCCAGAGCGGCAACCCCCTCTACGCCGAGTTGCGGGAGGCGCGCCGGAAGGCGGATCGCCTTCCTCCGGAGGTGCGGTTCTACGATCCCGACAGCCTGTACCTGGAGACCGAGCACTATCCGCTCTCCGGGTCCGACGTGAAGCGGGCCGACTACGTCCTCGTGACCCACGACCACACCGACCACTGCGAGCCCCGGTCGGTCAAGTCTCTCTCCCGTCACAATCCCAGGATCCTGGCTCCGCCGTCGTGCCACCCGATGTTGATTGAAGAGGGAGTTCCCAAAGAGCAGTTGCAGGCTGTGGCGCATGGGGACCGCATCCGCGGGGACGGCTTCACGGTCCGGATACAATACGCCCGGCATGGAAATTCAGAGGGCGCCTGCGGCTTCCTTCTGGAGACCCGCCACGGCAACATCTACCATCCGGGCGACGGCCGCTTCGACCACCCCCACAAGGCCGAGAACTGCAGCCTCGAGGTGGACTATCTGCTGCTTCCCATCAACGACACCAATCTGGGGGTGGGGTTCGCGGCCCTCTTGACGCAGATCCTGCAGCCCAAGGTGGTCATCCCCTGCCACTACGGATTCACGTCACCGCCGGTGAGGTCGCAGGGAGGTCACCCGGCAGAGTTCGTCACGGCGCTGGCGGCGCGCAACTACCGGTTGCCGGCCACCGACGTCATGATCCTCAAGCCGGGAGGAAAGGTCGTCCTGGTCTGAATCGGGCGCTTCCCGTCCGTCCGGGTTGGACCTTCCAGAGGTTGCGGCGGGGATTGTCTCAAGCGTAACCTTGCGGCGGCCCCGATCCGGCTCCGGGAGCCGGATCGGATGCCGTTCTCATCCAAATGTTGAGTTAGAGGAACCGATATCGGAAGGAAAGCACATGAAGCGGATCGTAATCGTCGTTCTGGCTATTTTCGCAGTCGTTCCAGGGACCTGGGCCCTGCTGCCGGCCCAATACATCCCGCGGGTGACTTCGGAGCACAAGCAGCTCTTCGTCGATGACCACGTCATCGGGAAGCTGGTCAATGTCAAGCGCACTCTGCACCAGCCCACGAAACACCCGGAGCCCATCATCCGGCCCGTGCATCCCTGGGAGAACTTCGTGGTGCAGGCGCGCACGGCCCCTTTTTGGGTCCCGGATGAGAAGGTGTGGAAGTTCTACTACATGGCCTTTGCCAAGAAGGGGAAGGGAACCAAGGAGCAGCATACCTCGCTGCTCGCCGTCTCCAAGGATGGGCTCCGCTGGGACAAGCCGGTGCTGAACCTGGTCGAGTGGGACGGGTCCAAGGCCAACAACCTGGTGGCCCGGCATGACCGCAGCGAACAGTTTCTCTACCACGTCGTCTACGATCCCCACGACGTGCCGGAACGGCGCTACAAGGGCATGTTCGGTATTGGGAAGCGGCAGCCGGCGGTATCGCCGGACGGCCTTCACTGGACGCCTCTGGAGGTCTCCGCCGTCCCCAGCGCCGACGAGTCGCAGATGATCTACGACGAGCTGGGCAAGCAGTTCCTCTCCACCGTCAAGCACGCCGCACCGTACGGAAGGTCGGTCTACCTCACCGTGAGCAAGAATTTCGCAGACTGGACCGAGCCCCGGCTCATCTTCCACGCCGACGGCGAGGACCAGGTCCTGGGCCGGCAGCGGATCGCCGAGCGCATGTCCGATCCCCGCTGGGTCCCCATGACCATCAACCAGCCCTCCCACTACAACGTGGACATCTACAACATGCCGGTCTTCCCCTACGAAGGAATGTACCTGGGCCTGCCCATGAAGTTTCATCAGACCGGCCCCACCCCCATCGGCAACCAGGACGGATTCCACATGGTGGAGATGGTCTCCACACGGGACCTGAGGGAGTGGCAGCGGGTGGCGGGACGGGCCATCTTCATCCCCCTCTCCCACGACGGGCTGGGCCGCTACGACACCGGCACCATCGTGCCGCCGACGCGTCCCATCGTGCGGGACGGTGAGCTCTGGCTCTACTACAGCGGGATGCGGCGGCGCTTTCAGCCGGACAACATCGGTCCTCTCGTGGACGGGCGGCGGCGCTACGTTTCGGTTCCGGACAACGGGGCCATCCTGCTGGCCAAGCTGCGCCAGGACGGGTTCGTCTCCATGGACGCCGGCCACCAGGAGGGGACTCTCACGACTGTCCGCCTGAATTTGGAGGGCAACAGGTTGTTCGTGAACGCCGACGCCTCCGGCGGCCGGATCCGGGCCGAGATCCTGGGTCCCACCGACACCTTCTCTCTGGACAGGAGCATCCCGGTCGAGGGAGATTACCTGAAGGCCGAGCTCAAGTGGAAGGGGACGCCCAACTGGGCCGCGCTGGAAGGAAAGCAGGTCCGGATCCGCTTCCACCTGCGCCAGGCGAGCCTCTATGCCTTCTGGACCGAATAGGCCAAGACCATGCCAGATGAGAGATCGACACAACCGCGGGTGATGCGGGTCTCGGGAGAGACCGTCACGGCCCTGGCCTGGATCGGGCCCATGCTCATGCTTCTGGCCGAGGCCATCGGCAGCGGTGAGATCCTCACCGAGCCGGTGGCCGGCGCCCGCTACGGAGGGGCCCTGCTGTGGTTGATCCTGCTGACCATCGTCACCAAGGCCTTCTGGAACGAGGCCATCGGCCGGGTCTCCATCGTCACGGGGCAGAACTTCCTGGAGGCCTGCTCCGGAATGGGACCGCCGGTCTCCTGGGTGCCCTGGATCTGGTTCTGCATCAACCTGATCAAGGACTTCCTGCTGCGAGGCGGGATCGTGGCCATCGCCGGGCTCATCTGCCACGACGTCTTCGGCGGCCTGCTCCCGGGGGCGGGAGAGGTCCAGCAGCAGGTGTTCTGGACCTTTCTCAACTTCCTGCTGGTCTGGGTGATCCTCATCGCCGGCGGCTACCGGCCTGTGGAGACCTTCAACACGGTCATGTGCCTGCTGTTCACCCTGAGCCTGCTGATCTGCGCCAGCTTCGTGGCTCCGGACGTGGGCGGCGAACTGGCCGGGGGCCTGGTGCCGCGAATGGCCACCGACTTCGACCAGTTGCTGGTCATGATGTCCCTGGCCGGCATCGTCATGGCCGGTTCGGGCACCATCAAGTACAGCGCCTGGGCCGAGGAACGGGGAATGGGCCTCCTGGGCCACGCCCGGGAACGCGGCCGTTTGACGCGGGAGCAGTTTCAGCCCAACTCGCCCGAGGAGGTGAGCCGCATGCGGGGCTGGCTGCGGATCAACCGGACCAACATCGTCCTGACCTATGTGCTGGGACTCATCGTCTGCATGTCCACCTTCATCCTGGGAGTGGGAATCCTGCACCCGGCGGGCATCACTCTTGGGGGGCCGGGCCTGGCGAGGGAGCTGAGCCTGATGATGACCGAGGTCCTGGGACCCTGGTCCCGGAACGTCTTCTACCTGGGGGCCTGGGCCGCCATCATCAGCACCGCTATCTCCATCTTCGACGGCTCCTCCCGCATGTTCCTGCAGCCCCTGCGGATGAAGGCGCCGGGCCTGTTCGGCAAGCTGTCCCCCCAGGTCTGGCAGAAGCTGATCCTAAGCGCCATGATGGCCGGTTCCTGGGCGGTCTACGCCTTCTTTCCCAAGCCGGTGACGTTGGTTTTGGTCATGGGCGCCATCGACACGCCCATGATTGGCATCATGATGGTGGCTTACGCGTTTCTGGGGCGGAAGTACCTGCCGGCCGAGTACCGCTACGGCAAGGCGTGGTGGGCGGGCATCCTCTTGATGGGGTGCCTCTACCTGACCCTGGGAGTCTCCTACGCGTTTTTGAAGTGACGGGAGCGGCGGCTTTCCTGCCGCCGCATCCCGTACGCGCACCGAAGAGCGGGGGACTGAAGGTCCCCCTTCCAAGTCGCCCGTATTGTTATTCCGGGAAGAAAAACCGAGGCCGCCGGGCGCGCGACTGAGACGGACCCGCGGAAACTCCACGAATCCGCAGATCTCAGCGCCGGGTCAGGTCCACATCGGAAACCGAGCCGCCCAACGTTTCCCGTGCAATTTCCAGGAGGTGCCGATGGTGGGTAAAGAAGAGCACCTGAGTCTTCCTGGCCAGTTCTCCCAGCACCTGGAAGCCGGCTCGCGCCCGGTCGTCGTCGAAGTTGACGAACAGATCGTCGGCCACGAAGGGCAGGGCCGCGGCATGACCGAGATAGTCTTCGACGGAAGCGATGCGCAGAGCGAAGTAAAGCTGGTCCGCGGTTCCGCTGCTCATGCCCGGCACCGGAACGGCCTCACCACCGGGCCTCGTTCCGATCAGATGAGCCTGGTCCCTGGTGTCGTAGTCGACCCGAAGCCCGGTGAAGGAGCCTCCGGTGACGGTCGCAAAGAGCTGGCCGGCGCGCCTGAGCAGAGGAGCCTGCTTCTCGCGCCTGTAGCGGTCGATGGCCCACCGCAACAAGAGGACCGAGGTCCGCACGCGGACATAGCGCTCGGAGATCTGGCCCAGGTCCACGAGAGCCTCCTGGCGCTCCGCTTCGGCTCGGGCCGCCGCCGCGTCACCGCCGACCGCCTGGAAAGCGCTTCGAGCCTGAGCCCGCTGCTCGGCGGCGGCCGCCAACTGCTCCCGTAATCGCCTCAGTCTGGCCTGGGTGGTGTCTTCCTGGGCCACGACCTGGTCCAGATCCACGTTTTCGCACTCTTCTTCCAACTCCGCCGCCGTCAGACCATCCCCTTGCTGCTCCAGTGCCTGCCGGATCGCGGCCAGCTCGAGTTTCAGCGCCCGCAGGGAATCGGACTTCTCAATGGCGTTCCTCAGCTCATTGCTGGTCGCCACGCCGGCCGCGTCCCTGAGATAGTTGACCGATCCGCGTGCCGCTTCGCGGTCCTCCACCAGGACGCGGAGGCTGTTCTCCAGATCTCTTGTCTCCTGCTCCTTCCTGGCCCGAAGGTCACGTGTGCGCCGAGCGTCGGCCAAGCGGTTCTCAATCTCGACAACGGCGTCCTCGGCGGGCGTCCCGGAGAGGTCTCCCGCCACCTCATGGACCATCTTCTCGACGAGGGCCTCGAAGTCGGCCACGTCTCGCCGGATCTTGCCGATGCGTTGATGGCGCAGGTCGTTGATCCGCAGGGACTTCTCTCGTATCCGGTCCATGACGTCGATCAGAGCGGACACCGAATCGGGATTCGAGCCGCTGGTGAGCCCGACCTCGGTCAGGGCGGCCGACCACTCCTTCCGCCACCGGACCCACGCCTGCTCCGCCCGGGCCAACTCGCGGCGGCGGCGCTCCAGCGTGGACTTCGCTTCCTGCAGGCGGTCCTCGAGTCGACTCTTGGTGTCCGCCTCCTGCTCATGATCCAAACGTATTCCGTCTGCACGCTCCAGCATCATCGGAAGGGTCTCCTGCTCAAACAGGGCGGGGTCGGCGCCCAGTGACGAGAATTCGCCCAGGAGCTCCGCCCTGGCCTCTCTCAGCTCTTCGCAGTGGACCTCCAGCGTGCGGGCCGCCTTGTCCCGGTCATCGACCGCATCCAGCAGATCATTTCGCGTCTTCATCCACTCCAGCATGGCGTCGGGCGGCAAGGGCGAAAACGGCGCCCGGCTCCACAGGGTCTCCCAATCGGCGTGCAGACGCTCGCCTTCCTGCACGAGCTCCTCCCGGAGCCGGGTGAGTTGGGACATGCCGGACTCTTGCTCGTCGATGGCGCGGGACATCTCCGCCAAGCGTCCGGCCGCTTCGGCGGTGTCGAATCGCCGGTCCGCCAAGTCGTCGGCGTTGCGTATCGCGGTTGTCACGGCCGTCGCCAGGTCGTCAAGCGCGTGCGCGTAGCGCCCAGCCTCCTCGGCGGTCACCCGCAGATTCTCGATGTGCCTTTTCCTGGCCAATCTCCAGAGAGCGTCCCGATCAGCTCTGGCCTCCCGGAGGGTCTCCATGGAGACGACCTGTTCCTCTCGCATGGCGCTCCGGAATTTGCTGCGGGCTTGATGAAGGTCCATTTTGGCGCGGGCAAGTTGGCGGACCGCCTCGCGGTGGCGCCGCTCCCAGTTCTGCAGCTTGTCCCGATGTGCTTGCACGGTGGCCGCCAGGGGCACCCGCATCCCGG
The DNA here is from genome assembly GCA_965116695.1 of Acidobacteriota bacterium. Lineage (GTDB taxonomy): Bacteria > Acidobacteriota > UBA6911 > RPQK01 > JAJDTT01 > JAJDTT01. Next base: position 1,421,334 of record OZ220706.1, on the reverse strand, counting down.
TAGCGGCCTCTTGACTCGGGACGGCCGGGTGCAGGGCGGAGAACAGTCGATCCAGGCGATCCTGCGTGTGCTTGACGTCCAACTGGGCCCGGCGTACGCGCCCGGTGATGTCGCCGCTCTCCCGGATCGCCCTGATGACCGATTTCAACCGCGAGACATCGAAGGTCTCGCCCATGACTTCGATGGTCTGTCGAATCTCTTCCTGTTCGGCTTGAGCCTCCTGCACATTCCCGTCCCGGTTCTCCCGGTCCGAGGCCAGCTTGCCTCGCTGGCTCAGGAGGGACCGCAGGACGCCCAGCTTGGTCCGCGCCGGTATGCGGGAGATCAACTTGCCGACCTCCTCCTTCCAGCCCAACTCGGCGGCCAGGTCCCGCAGCTCGGCTTCCGCCGCAGCGAGCTCCGCCTGCCGCTTCGGGAGGTCGTCCTTCCCGCGGCGGACCTCGATCCGGCGTTCATGCAGGTGGGTGATGTCCGGATCGCGAAGGATCAGCCGTTCATCGTATTCGAGAGTGCTCAACTCCTCCTGCGCCTGGGCCAGACGGCCGGAGAGAGTCTCGATCCGGGTTGTCAGCTCGCTGTCCCTTCGCTCCGATTCCTCCAGGACCGGTCGAGCGTCTTCGGGCAGCAGGACGACCTTTTCCAACGCCGCAATATCCTTTTCCTCTTCCAGGTCGACCATGCGGCAGACCTCGCGATAGACGCGCCGGATGCGACTGAGCCGGCGAACTTCGGCGGATAGATTTTCGAACTCGGACTCGATTCCGGTGTAGGTCTCTTCGGCGCCCTCGAACGCCTGTTTCAACTCCTGCCACGTGTGGGCCGTGACCGTCTGTTGCCGCAACTCCGTTCCGGCGTCCCTCAGCCTGTCAAGAGCCTGATAGAACTTTCTGTGCCTCGCCCTTCTCGGCGCCCAGAGTCGGTCAGCCTCGTGGGAAAGCTCGCCCAGCAGGTCTCGCAGGCCTGTAAGCCCGGCGCCAGCCGAGAACAGCACCTGCCCGACATCGTCCTTGGCTTCCAGTATCTCCCGGCCGCCGGTTTCGAGCCGAACGTGGTCGAGACTGAACATCCGCTCGAAGAAGGGACGATCGGCGCCCGCCAGAAAAGGTCGCAACGCGGTCTCGCCGCCCGGCAGCGGAAGCTGGTCGGTCCCGAGCAGCGTATCCTTCCTGCCCTTGCGGCGAACCACGTGCAGCGACGACTGTTCGTTTTCCAGGACGGCGCCGATCCGCAGGCTCCCGTAGTTGTGCAAGAAATTGTAGGGGGATCTCACGGGGATGCCGAACAGGAGATCCTCGATGGCCGAGAGCGCGGTGGACTTTCCGGCCTCGTTGAGACCGAACACTACGTGGAAATCGACATCGCCGGCCGGAAACTGGAAGGAACAGTCGGTGAAGTGCCCGTAACGGAGCAGGTCGAGCCGTCCGCACCGCATTTCAGTCTCGTCCCTCCGTCAGCCGTGCGGACAAAAACGGCGCCACTCCGCCGATCAACGCGGCGTGGTCGCCGTCGACCGCGGCCTTCAGCACCGTATCCTCCACCGCGGACCGCACTTCCGAAGGTAGCCGGCGGACCATCCCACCGACGTCGGCCTCCAGCCGGTGCAGCAGGTCGGTATCGGCCTCCGCCTCCTGCAGCATTCGGAGCAGTTCGCCGACGGCATCCTCCCGCCGCTCCAGGATCTCCGGGGCGATCGCCGGTTCGGTCTCCACGAGCACCTTTTCCACCCAGGCCGCGTCATCCCCGAGGCCCAGCGCGACGGAGCGCGCCTCGGCGAGGAGTTGCTCCTCGTCGGTCAGAAGTCGGCCATGGACTTCGGTACGGCCCTGGAGGACGATGCGGCACGCCAGGAGACGACCTCCGGAGCAAGTGTCGACGGCATTATCAAGGGCGTCCCGAATTCGGTCCAAGACCTCGCCGAAGCTCGTCGCAGACCCCAAGTCGACCGTCACGACGGTCCAACGCACCACATCGCAAGGCAAAGTTTCAGGATCTGAGATTTCGCCGTTGTCGATCGTGACCATGGTGGCGCCTTTGGCGCCGGTCTCCCGCACGTGCCGTCCCTGCAAGTTCCCGGGAAACACGATATGGGGCCGGGAATGAAGTACTTCCGCCCGGTGAACATGGCCCAGCGCCCAATAGTCGTAGCCCTTGCCGATGAGATCGGCGAGTGCACACGGCGCGTAGTTCTCATGGCCGCCGATACCCCCGAGTCCCGTATGCAGGACGCCGATGTTGAAGGCGCCCGGGACCGGTTCCGGGTAATTCAGCGCCAGATTGTCCGTGACATCCCGTTGCCTGTAGCTCTGTCCGTGGAGGACGACGTTCAGGCCGTCAATCGGAAAGGACTGTGGTCTACGTGATCCGAAAACGTGCACATTTTCGGGCAGGGTGAGGCGGCGCGTGATCTGACTTCTGGCGTCATGATTGCCGTAGAGCAGATAGACGGGAATGCCGGACCTGTGGAGGCGGCCCATCTCGCTGACGAAGTAAAGGCCCGTCCGGTAGTCTCGCCAGTCGCCGTCATAGAGGTCGCCGGCGATGATCAGGAAGGAGACCCGCTCTTCGATGGCGAGTCCGACCAATTGATGCAAGGCTCCCCGCGTGGCGGTGCGAATGGAGTCGGCCGCGGTCCCTTCATGTTTGGCAAGCCCCTTCAAGGGACTGTCCAGATGAACGTCTGCGGTGTGAATGAAGCGAAATGGATTCACAACGGAAATACGCTATCCGTTCGAGTACCGCTACGGCAAGGTCCGGTGGGCCGGCATCCGGTTGACGGGCTGCCCCTGTCCGACCCTGGGAGTCTCCTGCGCGTTATTGAAGTGACGGGAGCGGCGGCGTTCTTGGCGCCGACCGGTGGGGAGGGGGACGGAGCCCCTTTTCATCCTTCTCGTTATATCGAACCGGCAGGCAGCAAGAAAGCCGCCTGTCCCAATGGGGGACTAACAGTCCCCGCTCCTATTCGGACTCCATTTCCTCCGTGGCAGGCATCTCGCCCTCCAGAGGAATCACCGGCAGCGTGGTGAAGATGCCGTTCATGCCATCCAATTCCACCGCGACACCCGTGAACTTCTGAGCGATTCCCGGCGCCGTGCAGCGCACCGATCCCGTGAAGTTCGAGGTGTCGGTTTCAAACAACTCGCTGATGAACTTGGCATCCTGGCCGTTGGCCGCCAGCGGCACGTCCGCTTCTTCCAACACCTCGCCGCCCATCATCAGGCCGCAGGTCAACGTCAGCTCCTTCTCGCTCAAGTTGCGGAGCGCCGCTCCGGTGTCGATGCCTCCAGCCTGGCGGCGAGCCGGGAAGATGGCGTTCCGGACCGCGTGGCTGGCGCCGACCCCGGCCACGCCGACGCCGGGAACGTCAAATCTCAGGACGCCGCCGATGGGGCTGTGGGGTCCGTCGGAGATCACTTTCACCGATCCGGTCACGGTATCCCCCCGGCCGTTGGTGGAAATCGTGACTTCGCCCAAGGGCGCCAATTCGGAATGGAGCGTGACCGCCCCGTAGTCCGTGGCTTCCAGGTTTTCCCCGATATCCACCACCGACGCCGGATCGATGAGTTCGCCCGCCTTGTCGTAGAAGTAGACCGCAGGCCGGACCGGCGTGGCGGCCAGATTCACCAGAACGATATCGGAACTGATGGCGGACCCGTTGCCGAAATGGGCGAAGTCCAGCGCCACCTGGTGACCGAGATAGATGCCGGAGCCCATGATCATGTCCGTTTCCGGAAAGAGGTCCGGAAGGGGTGAAGTGAAGGGCTCGACGTATCCCAGCTTGGGCGAAGTGAGGTCTTCGTCTCCCATCACGACCGGATCGTCGAAATGATACTGGACAAAGCCTCCCCCCGATTTGGCCGCGGCAAGGAGTTCCTGGACGAACAGAGCTCCGGTGATCGGGTCTTTCACGGCGGTGAGATCCTGGCCCACCAGGTCCGTATTGGCCCCATGCCACCGGATGATGCCCTCGGCATTCGAAATGTAGACGTAGACGGAGCCGAACTTCCACTGCTCGTTCAGAAGTTCGTCGATCTGGGCAGGATCAGTGATCCCTGCCACGTACGCCTTCGCAGACCTGACGAAAGCCTTCAGGGTCTCCCGGTCCAGGACTTCCCTGGCCGTGATCCCATCGTCGTGGGCAAGCACGGATTGCCCCGCAAATAAGGAGATGGCTAACGACAAGGCTCCCAAGAGGAGTGCCGGTCTTGATAACTTCATGGGACCTGCTCCTTACTCCTGGCTAGGCGCCGGGTTCGTCATACGACTCTGGACAAGTCATGGACTATTGCGCCACCGGCACCACGGGCAGCGTGGTGAAGACGTTGTTGTTGGTATCCAACTCCAGTGCGACGGCGGTGAATTCCTGGCCCCCTGCCGGCGACGTGCAGCGAACCGATCCGGTGAAGTCGGAGGTGTCGTAGTCGAACATCTCGTGGATGAACTTGGCGTCCTGTCCGTTGGCCGGCAAGTCGACCATGGCATCGCCGCCCAACTGCTGGCCGTCCTTCATCAACCGGCAGGTCAACATCTGCCCGGAATCGCTCAGGTTCCGGAATGCCGCCCCGGTGTTGATCCCGCCGGCCACGCGGCGCGCCGGAAAGATGGCATCCCGGACCGGCTGGCTGGCTCCGACGCCGGCCACGCCGACACCGGTCAGGTCAAAGCGCAGGACGCCGCCGATAGAGCTGCCGGAACTGTCGGACTCCACCTTCACCGACCCGGTCATCAGGTCTCCCATGCCGTGGGTCGGGATGGTGACCTCGCCCAGCGCCGGTATCGGGTTCGGGACGGTCAGAGCTCCGTCGCTCGTGACCTCGAAGCCCTGCCCCATGACGTCCAACAGCGATCCCGCGTCGATGAGTTCACCTTCCTTGTCGAAGAAGTAAATGTCCGGCTGGGCTGCCGTGGCGGCTGCGTTCACCACCACGATGTCCGAGGTGATGCCTCCCCCGTTGGCGAAGTGGGCGAAATAGAGCGTGGCTTGTCCGTTGCCGGAACCGGATCCGTCCATAGCCACCGGCACCACCGGCAGGGTCGTGAAGACGCCGTTGTTGGTGTCCAACTCCAAGGCGACGGCGGTGAACTCCTGCTCGCCCTCCGGCGAGGTGCAGCGGACCGATCCCGTGAAGTCGGACGTATCGTGGTCGAACATCTCGTGGATGAACTTGGCGTCCTGTCCGTTGGCCGGCAAATCGACCATCGCGTCGTCGCCGAGTTGCTGGCCGTCCTTCATCAGGCGGCAGGTCAACATCTGCCCGGACTCGCTCAGGTTGCGGAACGCGGCGCCGGTGTTGATCCCGTTTGCCATGCGGCGCGCCGGAAAAATGGCGTCCCGGACCGGCAGGCTGGCACCGACGCCGGCCACGCCGACGCCCGTCAGATCAAAGCGCAGGACGCCGCCGATGGGGCTGTCGGAACTGTCGGAAACCACCTTCACCGACCCGGTCATCAGGTCTCCCATGCCGTGGGTCGGGATGGTGACCTCGCCCAGCGACGGGATTGGGTTCGTGACGGTCAGAGCTTTATAGCTCGTGACCTCCAGACCCTGCCCCATGACGTCCACGACCGATCCCGCGTCGATGAGTCCTCCCATCTTGTCGTAAAAGTAGATGTCGGGCCGGACCGCGTTGCCGGACGCGTTCACCACCACGACGTCCGAGGTGATGCCGCCCCCGTTGGCGAAGTGCGCGAAGTCGAGAGCCAACTGGTTGCCCTTGTAGAAGCCGGAGCCGACGACGATCGTCGCACCGGGGAAAATGGCGAAGTCGTCCGGTAGCGTGACGGTTTCGGCGTAGCCGACCTTGGCGGAACCCAGTTCCTCATCGCCCTCGACTCCCGGATCGTCCCAGTAGTACTCGACGTAGCCGCTTGCTTCCTCGTCGATGGCAGCACCGATGAGAGCCTCCACGAATCGGAATCCGTTGCGGTCTTCCAGGTCGATGTTGATCGTGCCCTCCTGGTCTTCACGGGCACCGTGAAAAATCACCCTGCCGTCAGGCGTCATGGTAAAGATGTAGGTGGAGCCGCTCTTCCAATGACCCCCTTCCCCTTCCAGCCTGAAGATGGCCTCCAGTTTCTGCAGATCGAAGCCCAGAGTCGGCAGGGCCCGAACAGCCCAATCGCCCGCTCCTTCAACGAACGCTTTCAAGGTCTCCCGGTCCCGGACGTCCGTGGCCGAAATCTCCGGGAATTCAGGGAGGTCTTCGGTTTCCTCCGCCGGTTCCATGCTCGTCGCAACGTTCACGTGATAGCCGCCCACCAGAATGAACACCCGGCCGGGCAACGCGGGATGACCCCCCTTGATGGCGTAGCAATGCCTGGGATTCGTGTCGTCGGTCGCCGGATCGTCCCACGTGTACTCGACGAAGATCTCCTCGTCGTCATTGTCAATTAACGCCGTGACGATCTCCTGGACGACCATTTTCCCATTGTCGTCTACTTCTTCCGTAAGGTCCGTGTCGTCCTTGCTCATATCTTCGCCGTGAATGAACACGGAGCCCATGTCGGTCAGGACAACCAGGTACATGGACTGGTAGTTCCAATCCCCGCCCTCTTCCCGCAGGGTGTCCCCCAGCGTGAGCAGCGCACTGATGGGCAGGGTCAAGAAGTGATCTCGTGCAGATTCGACGAATTTCTTCAGCGTATCGTTGGTATCCTCGGGAGCCGCCTCCACCACATCCTTGGCCGTGGTCAGCTCTGCGTCCTGGGCAAGAATCGGGGGCATTGCGCCGAAAATCCCGGTCAGGCTGACTGCCAACCCCCATACCATCATCGATCTTGAGAAATTCATGGAAACCGTTCCTTTCCGTTGACGTGTGATCCTCTGGCGCCAAGCATCCAATAAACAAAATCCCGTGGCAAGCATCGCCACGGGATTCCGGCCGGTCCGCCGGCCAGGTCAGGGACCGGAAGAAAGAGAGTCGACGCTTCCATTCCCGGACAATCCGGGCAGGCCGACGATACGGCCAGCCCGGATTCGTTCTATCGTCTCCCGTCGATTATTCCTCCGTTTCCATCTCCTCTTCCGGCATCATGTGTCCGCTCAACGGCACCACCGGCAGCGTGGTGAAGATGCCGTTGGTGGCGTCCAGCTCCACGGCGACGCCGGTGAATTCCGGATTCCTTTCTCCTGCCGGAACCGTGCAGCGCATGGACCCGGTGAAGTCCGAAGTGTCGTGCTCGAACAGCTCGCTGATGAACATGGCGGTCTGGCCGTTGGCCGGCAGCGTCACCGGCTGTGTTTCAATCACCTCCCCACCCCTCATCAAGTGGCAGGTCAACGTCATTTCCGACTCGCTCAGATTGCGGAGGGCCGCTCCGGTGTCGATGCCTCCCGTCCGGCGGCGGACCGGGATGATGGCGCCCTGAACCGGTTGGCTGGCTCCCACGCCGGCCACGCCGATACCGGGAGCGTCAAAGCGGAGCACTCCGCCGATGGGGCTGTCGAGGCCTTCGGTGACCACCTTCACCGAACCGGTGGTGAGGTCGCCCATGCCGTTGGTCGAAATGGTGATCTCTCCCAGGGCCGGCAGTTCGGCCATGGGGGTCAGAGCGCCGAAGGGGGTGGGGAACAGGTTGCCCATGCCGTCCACCATCGATCCCGGATCGATGAGCTCCCCGTCTCTGCCATAGAAATAGACGAGAGGCCGGATCGGCGTGGCGGCCAGGTTCACCAGCACCACGTCGGAGCTGAAGGAATCGCCATTGGCGAAATGGGCGAAGTCCAAGGCCATCTGGTTCCCTTTGTAGAAACCGGAGCCGACGATCAAATCCTGACCCGCATAGATGGGAAAATCCTCAGGCACGGTGAATGCTTCGGCATAGCCGACCTTGGCGGAACCGGTGTCCTCGTCCCCGACGACCGCGGGATCGTCCCAGTAGTATTCAACGTAGCCTCCTCCCGCTTCGGCTTTCTCGATCAGTCTTCTCACGACCGGGAAATCGTTGACGGTCTGAGAATCGAGCAGGATTCGCCCTTCCTGATCCGGACGTGCCCCATGAAAGACGACAAGACCCCCGTCCGTCAGTACGTAGATGTATGTGGATCCCTTTCGCCAGGGGCTTCCCTCTCTGCGGAGTTCCTCCAACAGTTTGAGCAGGTCAAAGCCGTGCTGACCAAAGGCCTCAATCATCCAATCGTGGGCTCCATGTACGAAAGCCTTGAGCGTCTCCCTGTCCACGACGTGGGAAGCTTGGATTAGAGGGGGGGGAGGAAATCCACTGATATCCGTCTCGATATCCGAAAGATCCTGGTAATAGCCGCCGACCAGCAAGTAATTCCTTGAATCCAACGCAGACGAATAGCCCACGGCATAGCAGACCTTGGGATTGGTGTCGTTCGCATCCGAGGGATCATCCCAGGTATATTCGACGAAATCTCCCTCTTCCATTCCCGCCGCGGCGAGTATTTTCGGGAAAACCATGGCACCGGCGCCGTCCATGACTACCGACAGGTCGGTCCCGTTAAAGGCCAGATTGCCCGCGTGAAACCGCACGACTCCGCTCATCTCAAGAATGATGAGAAACGTGTTCCCGTCCTTCCAATCCCCGCCTTCTTCCGCCAAGGCCTGCGCCGACTCGGTGATCCCGTCGTCAGTAGAGATATTTGCCAAGTAATCTCTTCCCGAGAGGACGAAAGACATCAGTGTGTCCCGGTCCACGACCTGGCTGGCCGTGGTCCGGTCTTCATCCTGTGCCAGAACGGCAGGCATTGCTCCAAGTACGCCGCACAGGGTCAGTACGGCCGCCTGAATGATCATCGGTCTCGATAAGTTCATGTCAGTCACTCCGTTATTGGATGGGCCTCGATCCCAAGAGAGACACGAGCCCGGCGAATCTGATCCGTGGCGATGGTGGCCACCGACAGACGCACGGCTGGTCGTCTATTCCTCCGACGCCATCTCCTCGTCAGGCATCATGTGGCCGCTCAACGGCACCACGGGCAGCGTAGTGAAGATGCCGTTGTCGGCATCCAGCTCCACGGCCACGCCGGTAAACTCCTGTTCTCCCGCCGGGGCCGTACAACGCAGGGACCCGGTGAAGTCGGACGTGTCGTGCTCGAACAGCTCGCTGATGAACATGGCGGTCTGGCCGTTGGCCGGCAACGTAACCGGCTGCATTTCGATCATCTCGCCACCCATCATCAAGTGGCAGGACAACGTCAGCTCCGACTCGCTGAGGTTGCGGAGGGCCGCTCCGGTGTCGATGCCTCCCATCCGGCGGCGCACCGGGATGACGGCGTCCCGGACCGCCTGGCTGGCGCCCACACCGGCCACGCCGATGCCGGGGGCATCAAAGCGGAGCACTCCGCCGATGGGACTGTCGAGGCCCTCAGTGACCACCTTCACCGAACCGGTCGTGAGGTCTCCCATGCCATTGGTCGAAATGGTGATCTCTCCCAGGGCCGGCAGTTCGGCCAGGGGGGTCAGAGCCCCGAAAGGCGTGGGGAACAGATTGCCCATGCCGTCCACCATCGATCCCGGATCGATGAGGCCACCGTCCTTGCCATAGAAATAGACCAGGGGCCGGATCGGCGTGGCGGCCAGGTTCACCAGCACCACGTCGGAGCTGAAGGAACCCCCGTTGGCAAAGTGGGCAAAATCCAGAGCCATCTGGTGTCCCTTGTAAAAGCCGGAACCGACAATCATGGTCTGATTTCCATAGACGGGGACATCCTCCGGCGCCGTGAATGCTACGGCGTAGCCGACCTTGGCGGACCCTAAGTCCTCGTCCCCTTCTACCGCCGGGTCATCCCAGTAGTACTCGACGTACCCTCCTCCCGACGTGGCCGCATCGACGAGGGCATTCACGAATTTGAATCCGTTCCGGTCCTCGCGCTCGATTTGAATGTGACCCTCCTGGTCCGGACGGGCCCCGTGAAAAACGACATACCCCTGTTCCGTCAAGATGTACAGGTAAGTGGATCCCTTTCTCCAGGGTCCTCCCTCTCTGCGGAGTTCGTCCAACAGTTTGAGCAGATCAGAGCCGATCTGGCCAGAGGCCTCGAGGGTCCAACCAATGGCTCCATGAACAAAAGCCTTGAGTGTCTCCCTGCCTACGACATGGGAGGCTGTGATTGCAGGGGGATCGGGAAATCCACCGATGTCGTGCTCAACATCGGAAATATCCTGGTAGTAGCCGCCGACCATCAAGAAGGGAACCGGCGACAGCGGAGAGGCGTATTGGACGGCGTAGCAAACCTTCGGGTTGATGTCGTTCGGGTCCGAGGGATCGTCCCAGGTATATTCGACAAAGTCTCCTTCGTCCCCGCTTTGGGCCGCCGCAAGCATTTTCGGAAAGACCTTCTCACCGTTGTCGTCTTCAACCTCCGACAGGTCCTTTCCGGTCACTGTCAGATCGTCCCCGTGAAGCCGAATGACACCATTCAATTCAAGAATGATGAGGAAGGTGTTTCCGTCCTTCCAATCGCCTCCTTCTTCCCGCAAGATCCGCGCCAACGCGGTGAGCTCGTCGGGATCGCTAATGTTCGATACGTAGTCACTCGCCGAAAGGACAAAGGCCTTCAAGGTGTCCCGGTCCACTACTTGGCCGGCAGTGGTCCGATTATCGCCTTGTGCAAGAACGAAGGTCGCTCCGCCGAAAAAGGTGGCCACAACCAGCACCTTCGTCGATAGCATTATCGATCTTGTTAACTTCACAATTGCCACTCCGTTTCGAATTAGGTTCGACCCCGTTCGAGATGCGAACCCGGCATTGATGTTTCGTGACAGCGGTCGCCGGCGACGACCGTGCCCCTGGTCGCTTATTCCTTCGAATCCATCCCCACTCACGCATCCTTCCAATCGGACACCGCCATCAAACCGAACCGCTCGGCAGCCTCCAATGTCTCGCGGACGTCGTCCCACGTCGTGGTGGAGTTGACGATGCACATCCTCAGCGAAAATGCCCCATGCAGCAGTGTCGATGATATGAACGCCCGGTCTTCCCAGAAAATGTGAGCCAGCGCCGTCCGGTTGATTTCATCCAGCGAGTTCTCGTCGATTCCGTCGGCCGCCGGGTTGACCCGGAAGCAAATGATCCCCAGGGACGCCGGGTTCAAGACCTCCAGCACCGGGCTTTTTTCGATGTATTCCTGGGCCCGGGAGGCCAGTGTCATCCCCTTGGACACGGCTTGGCGAAAGGCGGCCATGCCGAAGGTTTGAACGGAAACCCAGATTTTCAGGGCCCGGACCGAACGGCTCAACTGCAGGCCGCGGTCCGAGAAGTTGGGGTGTTTCGCACCCCAGATCGTGTCTTGAAGCATGTCGTGGGGGATCCGGAAGGCTTGCTCCAGCGTCTTGGCGTCCTTCACCAGGAGGCAGCCCGCCTCGTACGGCTGGAAGAACCACTTGTGGGCGTCCAGGCCGATGGAGTCGGCCCGCTCGATTCCGCGCAGCAACCTCTTGCCCTTCCCGGTCACCATGCCGAAACCGCCGTAAGCCGCATCCACGTGATGCCAAAGGCCTTCCGATTCGCAGAAATCCGACATCGCCTCGAGCGGATCGATGGCGCCCGTGCTGCCCGCCCCGGCGTTGGAGCAGACCGCAATGGGATTGAGACCGGCCGCGCGGTCGTCGGCCACGGCGCGGACCAGCGCATCCATGTCGAGCCGGAAGCGGCTGTCGGTGGCCACCTTGCGGACGTGCTCCGGCCGGATGCCGATGATCTTGGCCGCCCGGATCTGGGCGCTGTGGCTCTGGTCGCTCATGTAGACCGTGGCCCGCTCGGGATGTCCCGCGGTTTCGCGCGCCGCCACGAAGGCGTCGAGGCTGGCCGCCGAGCCACCGCTGGTCAGGAGGCCGCCCGCCGTCTCCGGGTAGCCGACCCAGCGGCAGAACCAGTCGATGACGACCAGCTCGAGCTGGCTGGCGCCGCTGGAGGTCAGCCAGGTGCACTGGTTGACGTGGAAACCGGCGGCCATGAAGTCGGCCACGATGCCAGGCCAAGTGGGAGAGGAGGGGATGAAACCGAAGAATCGGGGATGGTCGTTGCGCACCGCCAGCGGGAGGATGTCGCGCGCGGCCCTTTCGATCACTTCCAGCGCCGGCCGGCCCGACTCGGGTGGATCCTCCATCAACTGGTCCACCAGGTCCTGCCGGAACTCTCCGTCCCAGGCATGCTCGGCCGGCAACCGGGCGGCGCGCTCCACCAGTAGCTCCGCGGCCCGGCGGGCCAGTTCGAGCATGGCTTCGCGGGACATCCGGAGGGCGTCCGGTTTCTCGATGCAGGTGTCGGGAGCGGACAGTTCGCCGGACTCTTCAGAGGTCCGCGGCGTATCCAATAAGCCTTCGGGTCCGTCCATGATCGTGTTCGTGAACCGTATGCCGTCGTGCCGGCGCCGAAATATCTTGCTTACGGAATCCCTGTATTCAAGTCAAGATAGCATAAATATCCGGTAGACCGAACTGTATCCGTTATGGTGAGTTTTCCGATTGTACCGTATACCTTCCACAATCGGGCCTTACGTGATTTTGTGCCGAGCAACCGTCCTGGAGCGGCGCCTGGCGCAGGGATTCGGTGTCAATCCCCCGGCTGATCGACGAATCGGATGTAGGGCTTGGGGGAATCCCAACCCTGAGGGTACTTTTCCCGCGCGGCCTCGTCCGAGACCGCAGGCAGGATGATCACCTTGTCGCCGTGATTCCAGTTCACCGGCGTGGCCACCTTGTGGGTGGCAGTCAACTGCACCGAGTCCAGCACCCGCAGCACCTCGTCGAAGTTGCGGCCCGTGCTCATGGGATAGGTGATGGTCAGTTTGATCTGCTTGTCCGGTCCGATGACGAACACGGAGCGAACCGTGGCATTGTCCATGGGGGTGCGCCCGGCGCAACTCTCGCCGGCATCCGCTGCCAGCATGCCGAAGAGCTTGGCGATGGCCAGCTCGGTGTCGGCGATGATGGGGTAGTTGGGAGCATGCCCGGTAGCGTCCTGGATGTCCTGCGCCCAGGCCCGGTGACTGTCCGCAGGGTCGACGCTCAAGCCGATGATCTTGCAGTTGCGCCTGTCGAACTCGGGCTTGAGACTGGCCATGTAGCCCAGTTCGGTGGTGCAGACCGGCGTGAAGTCCTTGGGATGGGAAAAGAGAATGGCCCAGCCGTCGCCGATCCACTCATGGAAGTTGATGGGCCCCTGGCTGGTATCGGCCGAAAAATCAGGTGCGGTGTCTCCGACGGTAAGGGACATGGGATTCCTCCTGATGGACTGCAGGCAAACGATATGACCGTCTCCAAGAATGGCCGAATCGATCTCCGAATTCAACCGCGCGCGCGGCGCCCTCTTTGACGCACTGAACTCAATTCCTCACCGGAACCGGTAGCTCGACGATGCGGCCGGTCCTTCCCGATTCATAGACCGCCTCCACGATCTGCTGGGCGCGGATGCCGTCGTCGATGGTGATGGAAGGTTCCCGGCCTTCGGCCAGCGCGGCGGCGAACTCCTCCAGGACCAGGGCGTGGGTGCTCTGATCGAAGTCGTAGGAGGTTTCGCCCTCACCGGTGGCCACCACCAGCCGGCCCCGGGAAAACTTGTCGTGCAGGGGAGAGGAGAGGATCACGCCGTCGGTGCCCAGGACCTCGATGTACGAGTTCCGGTGCTCGTCCGGGTCCCCCGTGCTCCAATGGGCCGTGGCCACGCCTTGGGCGCCGTTGGCGAACTTGAGGAGGGCGCTGGCCGTGTCCTCCACGGCGTAGCTCTCCACCAGCGTGTCCACGAACGCGGCGACCGCTACGATCTCGCCCACCAGGAACCGCATGAGGTCGACGCCATGGGTGCCCAGGTCGGTGAAGGGGCCGCCGCCGGCCCGGGCCGGATCGTGTTGCCAGATTTCCCGGCCTGAGGGATACCGTCCCGAGAAGTTCCAGCGGACGGCGGTGACGCGGCCGATGCCGCCCCGCTGAATGATCTCCCGGATCTTGCGGTGCCGGGCGCTGAAGCGTTGGTAGTAGCAGGTCATGAAGGTGGCCCCGGCAGCCCGGCACGCCCGCCGCATGGCCTCTCCCTGGGCCAGGTTCAGGGCCAGCGGTTTTTCGCACAAGACGTGTTTGCCGTGGGCCGCCGCCGCCAGCGTGTTGGGACAGTGTTGGTCGACGGGTGTCGAGACGTAGACGGCCTCCACCTCCGGGTCGCGGACCAGCGCCTCCACATTGTCATAGGCGCGCCGGGCCCCATGCTCATGGGCGAACTCCTCGGCCCCGGCCCGGGTGGTCCGCATCACGGCCACCAACTCGCTGCACGCGGCGGCGCGCATGGCCGGCGCCATCACCCGATGAGAGATGTCCCCGGCGCCGATGATGCCCCACCTTACCGGCGGCGTTTTATGCATGGGTGCTATCCTCCGACGATCATTGCAAGTGAGTCAACGTTTATATCTATATAATTTAAGAGTGTTACGCGTCTTAAACTATGCTTAAATGTGATACGGCAACTATTTCATGAGTTGGATTTCGCCGGCATCGCCGCCCACCCGCCACTCTTCCGGGCCGGTCCGAGTGGACAGCGTCAATCTCCAATTGTCCTCGCCTCGCCAACTGCCGGCCACCTCCGTGATCGCCGGGTCCCGATCCATCCCGCCAAAAGCGAAGACCGAGACAAAGGCCGTACGATCGGCTCTCCGGTGCCGGATGACGGTGGAGAGCCGTTGACTGGCAGGATTGGAAGGAGAATCGCCCGCCAGCAGGCGCCCGAAGGGACCGGCCAGGTGCAAGTCGAGCGAACCGGCCGGATGACGCCAGCGCAAACGGGAATCCGGGGACTCCGGCGCGTCCCCGTCCAGCCGGACGTGCCGGAGACCGCCTCCGCCGGACAGGGGCGTGGCGGGCCGCAAGTCCGGCGCGCCGCGCACCAGTTCGCCATCGACGTGACAGACCCAGTAGAGGTCCCGCTCGGCCGGGCAGAGGACCTGGAACAGGTCGACGAAATGGGTGTCCCGCCAGAGCAGGGTGCGCCGCATCCGCACTCCGGCGTATGCGCCCTCCTCCCAGGCGGCGGAAGCGTCGACCCGGGTGTAGCCGTCTTCGTCCGAGAACCGGTCGAGCCGGCCCCGGGTCGGAGGCTGCGACTCGCCGTCCACCAGCACCGTGGCGTGGCTGGCCGTTTGTTGGTACCAGGTGTGGTTGAGCTCGATGCCGTACCCGGGCGTCCCCAGATCAGGAACGAGCGGCGATCCGGAGCCGCACAGTTGGATCCGCAACTGGTCCAGGTGTCCGTGGACTCCCCCGTGGCGGCCCGCTTTCAGAAGCAGGTAGTTCTGTCGTTGCCGGGGCCCGCCTCCGCGAAGGAGCGCGAGCCCCGCCTCGGGGAACAGCCGGCCGTCCCGGGCGGGAGGATCGCCGTCGGGGATCAATGGAACTCCGTCCAGCAGGGCTTCGAAGCAGGTACGGGGACGGGAGCGGTAGTTCTGCCCGAGGATCCAGGCAAAGCCCGGCTCGCGGAACCACGCATACGCGGTTTCGTAAAAGCCGTCGGCGTCGGGGATTCCATGGCCGACTTTCTCTTGCAGGCCGATGAAGTGCCAGCAGTCGTTGACGGACGGCAGCTTCAGGTCGGGAAGCGAGACCTGAATGGGGGCCAGGAACATGCGCCGCACCACGCCGCCGTCATCGAAGGATTCTCCCGTGGCCTTGAGGATGCGCAAGGTCCGGACGATGGCGTCCAGGCTGTAGTAGTGATAGCTCAGGGAGACTTCCCACCAGAGTCCCTCGCCGGTGACCCCCTGCTCCAACTGGGCCGCCAGCCCCAAATCCCCCCGCAGAGCCTCCTCCAGGAGCCGGTCGTCTTCCAGGACCCGGGCCAGCGTCACGAGAGCGGCGTTGTTCCAATTGCTGACGTTGTGGATCTCCCGGCACCGGACCCGCCGGATGTGGGTCGCCGCCGGCCGGAAGAGCTGCCGGGTGACCAACTCACGGGTTTCGTCGGAGAGCGTCTCAGCAAGCAGGGCGTACGCCCAGCAGAGGCGGGCGATCCAGACCGATTCATCCAGGTTCTGCCAGGTGGCGATTCCCGGTTCCTCTTCGTAGACGGTCGGGGCCGGTTCCAGGTGCAGGTAACGGCGGGCGTAGGCCTCCAGGATCCGGGCCGCCTCCGCGGCGTCGGAACCGGCCCGGCTCGTCCCCGGTTCCAGGTGCGCCCGGAAAGCGAACTTGAGAGCCGCGTCGCTGAGCCTGTCGTTCACCGACCAGAGCCACGCGCTGTCGTAGGGTTCGCCGCTGAAGACGGTTCCGCACACGGGGCAGACGTGGCGGCGGGGGCTGCCGGGGTCGAACAGAAGCTGGGTGGCGTGCTCTGGGCAGAAGAAGTCGTGGTAGTAGCCCGCCTGTTGAACCGGCACCGGTGGGAGCGAACTCCGATAGTCCTCCAGTCGAGCGTCCAGGGCTTTCCTGGCCGCGGCCAGATTGGGGTGAGGCGCCCGTGTCCGAAGGTCCCGGCTCCATTCCGGGGTCAGCAGGGTCACGCGCGATAGGCCTCCAGGGTCTGTTCCGCGATCCGGTCCCAGTCGAAGCGCCGGACGCTCTCCAGGGCGGCCGCCGAGGCGGCCTCACGGTCCCAGGCTCGGGCTTCTTCCATGGCTCGCAGGAGCGGCTGCGTCTGCCCCGGATCATAGAGCAGTCCGGCTCCGGGAGAAACGACCGTCGGGAGGCAGCCCAGCGCCGGAGCGATGACGGGACGGGCCCGGGAGAGGGCCAGGATGACGCTCCCCGAGGTCATGGTGGCCCGGAAGGGGAACACCGCCACGTCGCTGGCTTCCAGGAACAGGAGGAGCTCCCGGTTCGTGGCCTGCATGTCGCCGTCGACGATCTTGGAGACGATTCGGGGACGCCCCGCGACGCGGCGGCGGATGCGTTCCGGAAAGTCACCGGGACCACCGCCGGCCAGCAGCAGCCAGGACTCCCCTGCCGTGAGCCGCTCGAACGCGGAGACCAACTCCTCGATCCCCTTGTAGGGCAGGATGCCGCCGATGAACCCGTAGGCGAAGGCGTCTTCCGGTATCTCCAGTTCCCGCCGGGCCTGACGGCGCGTGAAGCCGGTCCGGTACACGTCGATGAAATGTCCGTGGGGGATGACGAAGACCCGCCGAGTGCGTCCGAAGCGTTCCTCCAACCCTCGGGCGTTGACCGGGCAGTGGGCAATGACGGCGTCGGCCAGCCGGCAGATCACGAGCCGGAACTCGTGGTCGATGGACCGGTGGAGCCGGTTGTGGGGATAGATGTTGTGGGCGGTCCAGGCGATCTTGTAGCCCAGTTCCCGGGCCAGCTCCAAGGAGGCCGCCATCTCCCGCATCCGCTCCTCCATGATGCGGCGTTCCGGATGGAAGTAGTCATGGTGGGGCCAATGGAAATGGAGCACCTGGATCCGTCCGCTGTTCCTGCGCAGGTATCCGGGGCTGCAGTCCCGGGTGTACTCCACCTCGACGCCGCGGCGCTCCAGGGCCTCGGTGAGCAGGGCGCCGTAGGGATTGCTCCCTTCATGATCGGGCGGAACCGGCCGATCCTGATGGTAGTAGAAGGCGACACGCACGAAAGGAGAACGCTCCTGGTCCGGGGTCGTCAGCCGAAGCTGGCAGGGTCGGAGATCCGGTCCAGCCGGTCCCGCAGCTCCGGGGTCAGGCCCGCGGCCAAAGTGTCGAACGCCTGGTCGATGTGGCCGGGCCGCCGGCCGCCGATCAGGACCGACGTGATCTGAGGTTGGGACAGAGCCCAGGCCAGGGCAAGATCCACCATGGACCGGCCCGTTTCCCGGGATACGGCCTTCAGCCGTTCCACCAGCGAAAAGGCGCGCGGGAAGAAGTAGTCGTCCTGCCAGTCCCTGGCCAGGTCGAAACGGGTTCCCGTCGGCAGCGGTCCCGTGGGCGAGTATTTGCCGGTGAGGAATCCGCCGCCCAGGGGGCTGTAGGAGAGAATGCCCAGTCCCTGGTCCCGGCAGAGGGGCGCCACCTCCGCCTCCAGGGACCGGTCCGAAAGGTTGTACTGGGGCTGGATGGAATCGAATCGGGCCCAGCCGTTCTTGTCCTGGGTCCAGAGCGCCTTGCACAACTGCCACGCGGCCGAGTTGCTGAGCCCCAGGTAGCGCACCTTGCCCTGCTCCACGGCTCTGGAGAAAGCCTCCAGGATCTCGTCCACCGGATCTCCCTCCCGGGGCCAGTGGTGGAGCTGGAAGAGATCGATGACGTCGGTCTGAAGCGTCCGGAGGCTCTGCTCGATCTTCTGCGTCACCTTGGGACCGTCCAGCGGTCCGGTGAAACCGCACTTGGTGGCCAGGACGATCTGCTGCCGCGTGCCCCGCGCCCGCAGCCACTCGCCGATCATCCGCTCCGACTCCCGCTTGCTGTAGGACTCGGCGGTGTCGATGAGGGTGATCCCCCGTTCCAGGGCCCGGTCCAGCAGCATCCAGGCGGTGGGCTGGTCGATTTCGCGGCCGAAGGTGGCGCCGCCGAAGCCGATGGCGCTCACCTGGAGATCGGTTCTTCCAAGACGTCTGTATTCCATGGGTCCCTAGTCTACTGCTGAGAATTCACCCGTCTCTACGAAGTCAACCAGGTCTTCTCGTGCCGGGTCTTCCAGGTCAGCCCGGCGAGGCGGTCCTGTTTCCGGTTGGGAAAGATCAGGCTCAGGATCCAGGCCGTGCCGAAGCTGGCGACGAAGGAGGTGGGCATGATCCAGGTGAATCCCATCCCCTTCTCGATCAGCCGCGGACCGAAGCTGTCTCCCAACATCGCCACCAGGGTCTGCTGGGCCGACGGGCCGAGGGACTGGAGCAGGGGCTGGGAATACGCGACGACCAGGGATGTCATGAAGCCGATGATGGCTGCGGGCCAGACGGTCCGGAGGCCGGCACGGGGGAGAAACATCCCCGCCAGGAACAGCCCGCCCATGGGACCGACCAGGGCGTTGAAGGTCTTGGGCAGGATGGTGAGGATGTCGTCCGAGCCGGTGAGGTTGTCCAGGAACAGGGCCCCGCACGTCACCGCCAATCCAACGACCAGGGTGATGATGCGGGCCTGCCGGACCTCGTCGACGGGTTTCTTCTTCTTTCGAAGGCGTCCGAAGTCGACGGTGGCCACGGTGGCGAAGGAGTTCACCCCGGAATCGATGGTCGACATGGCCGCCGCCAGCAATGCGGCGAAGATGAGGCCGGCCAGGCCGGCCGGGACTCGGGAGGCGACGAAGAAGGGGAAGATGCTGTCGCGGTCCTTGCCGCTGGCCAGGTCGATGTGACCGGGAAGGGGCTCGGGTCCCTGGGTGAAGTAGTAGACCAGGCTGGCGCCCACGATGGTGAGGACCAGGATGATGATCACGCCGGTGACCGCCCCGGTGACGAAACTCCGTTTGCTGGCCTCGACGTTCACCGTGCTGAAGTAGCGTTGCATGGTCATCTGGTTGGCGCAGTGGGCGACGACGATCCAGAGCGCGTCGGTCAAGGTGAAGGTGACCACCGTCGCCGGCAGCGTGGGATCGGGGGAGAAGAAGGTGAAGCTCTCGTTGTCCCGGGCGCTGACCACTTCCATCCAGTCGAAGAGGTTGGTGCCGGTGGCCCAGGCCACGTAGCCGATGGTGAAGAAGCCGCCGCCCAGGAGCAGCGCCACCTGGATCACGTCGGTCCAGACCACGGCCCGGATCCCGCCCATCATGGTGTAGACCGTGGCCACGACCCCCACGGTGAGGATGATGGCGATCAGGGGAATTCCGGTGGCCACGGCCAGGGCCCGGGATGAGACCAGGACGATCACCATCATCAGCACCGATACGAACATCAGGAACATGGAAGCGCCCAGGAGCCTCGCCGAGAGGCCGTAACGGTGCTCCAGGTATTCGTAGGCGGTGGTGAAACGGAAGCGGACGAAGAAGGGGATGGTCAGCAGCAGGATGAACAACACGTGGAGGGGAAAACCGAGGAAGGTGCTCATCAGGTTTCCGAAGCCGAAACGCCAGACCACGCCGGGGTAGGCCAGGAAACTGATGCTGGAGAGCAGGGAAGCGATGATGCTGATGCCCACGGCGAACCAGGGGAGCCGCCGTCCGCCCAGGAAGTATTCCTCGCCGGTCTTCTGGCCCCGGGAGAGGCGCCAACCCAGAAACATCATGGCTCCCAGATAGGCCACCAGGACCACGTGATCGGCGAAGTGCAATTGCATGTCGATGGTCTCCGTATCCGTTCCGAACAAAAGCAGTGCAGATCGTATTCGTTCCGCATTGGAGGCGCAAGAGGCTCAGGAGGGGGACTGGAGGGGCGGCTGGTGGGGCGGCTGGTGGGGCGACTTTCCAGTCGCCCATTGGAAGGGCGTCTTTTAGGCGCCCTGAATTCTTTCGCCTATTGCCGCTTTGGAGAGGCGGCGCGTGAAACACGCCGCTTGTCGGCGCGTGAAACACGCCGCTCCAATCGGCGCGTGAAACACGCCGCTCCAATCGGCGCGTGAAACACGCCGCTTGTCTGTTAGTTTTTGTCTCTCTTTCTTCTTGTGGGGGTACGGATTGTAAAGAAAGCAAAGAGGGAGCACCCTGTGGGAAATCTCTGATTTTCCACAGGGGGGTTCCGGGTGACCAGGGGGGGCTGGCCCCCCCTGCCCCCGTGAACGCCGCCAGTGGTGACCGAATGTGTCAAGACGTTGATCCCGCCATCGTCCGGGTTTGGCTCGGTGGGGCCGCCACCATCTTTCGCAACGTCCGGAATGGAGACGCGAGCGTCCCCGGCTCGCACGACCAGCACCGGAGGAAGCAACGAGGCCACCGGAGCCCTCAACGCCGGTGGGTGGGGACCTCTCGAAGGCGTCTTGGGATGCGGAGCAGTGGCCTTCGGGACGGTCGAAGCAGTTCCCCAACGAGGCGGCGGGGTTCCGGGCCCGGGACGGCGAGACCCGCAAGCTGTGCCCGGCCGATCCGGCGCCGGTCGCTGGGGCGTCGGGAACCGGGAAGGGACACTGCGGCCCGTCCGGGCGATCGCAGGAGTCCCACCCGGGAGGGAACCCTCGCTGGCCTATCGAAAGATTTGCAAAGCTGGAGACTCAGTTTACGTTGACACGAGTGTGTCCGGGTCGCTCCTGAGCGACCCGGACGGCGGTGGCTGGACCGTCACGCCGCTGACTGGAAGAGCCGATCTGGAGTTAGGTCAGCCACCGTCTTTCCCGATGTCCTGAATGGATACGAGGGCATCAAGGCCCGAATGACAAGCACAGGAGACCGGAAATGATGAAACAGCATACCGTAGGCATCGACATCTCGAAAGCGCACCTGGAGGCTCACCGGCGGGTGGACGGCCAATCCGCCCGGTTCGCCAATGACCAAGGCGGCTTCCAGGCGCTCATCGACTGGATCGGAACTCCAGTCGAGTGCGTCGCGTACGAGGCCACCGGCCCCTACCACCGGGACTTCGAGGAAGCGCTGAGCCAAGCGAAGCTGCCGCTGGCCAGGGTCAATCCCTGGCAGGCGCGGCGCTTCGCCGAAGCGACCGGGAGCCGCGCCAAGACCGACACGGTCGACGCCCGGATGCTGGCCCAGATGGCCGCCAGCCTGGATCTGCGCCCGACTCCGGCGCCGTCCAAGACGCAACGCCGGCTCCAGGAACTGCAGACCTCCCGGGACTCGCTGGTGCGCCAGCGCACGGCCGCGCTCAACCGCCGCGCCCAGCTGCGCGACCCTCTGCTCAAGCGGCAGACCCAGACCCAGATCAACCTGTTCGAGCGCCACGTGCGGGCCATCGACCGCAAGCTCCAGCAACTGATCCAGTCGGATCCGGAGCGGGCGCGCAAGTTGGAGATCCTCACCTCCATTCCCGGGATCGCCGCCACGACCGCGGCGGGTCTGCTGGCCGAGATGCCGGAGCTGGGGACTCTCACCGGCAAGGCCGCCGCCAGTCTGGCCGGACTGGCCGCCGTGCCCCGCGAGTCGGGGACTTGGCAGGGCCGGGCGTTTATCCGCGGCGGACGACGACGGGCGCGACGGCTGCTGTACATGCCGGCCGTCTCGACTCTGCGCTGGAACCGCGACTTGGCCGACGTGTTCCGGAGACTGACCGAACGCGGCAAGCCCGGCAAGGTCGCTCTCGTCGCCGTGATGCGCAAGCTCATCGTCCTGGCCAACACTCTGGTCCGTCAGGACCGCACCTGGTTGCCCGAAGCGCCTCGTGGACCGGCCGGACAGATCATGTGTTAACCGCAGATTGAACACATCACCGTCGAACGACACGGGAGGGATACCCCAACTTACAACCCACTACTTGCAACATGGATACTCCAATCGGCGCGTGAAACGCGCCGCTCCAGTCGGCGCGTGAAACACGCCGCTCCCCTACAACAACACGACCGATTGTTGGCTGGGGATCTCGAAGCGCCGGCGGCACCTGGGGTTGGGGCAGAAGAGGTACTCGTCCTCGCGAACCATGTAGGAGCGGATCTTGGCGAAGCGGCGGCGGTCTTCCGGGTTGGCGCGATAGGGCAGGCGGCCCTTCTTCTCCCGCACCAGCCAGCGGACCTGGAAGTCGCCCGATTGCCGGCAGTAGGGACAGGTAAACCGTGCTTTCTTGGTTTCACGCCGTTCCCGATAGAAGTCCCGTTCCCGCATGTCTCACTCCCTCTCGATCTGACGCCGAATCACCCGGAGTCCCTCGTCCAGCATCGCGACGATCTCGTCGACCTGCTCCCGCGTGATGACCAGGGGAGGGAAGATGCGAATGCCGTCTCCGGGGCTCCCGTCGCCGGGACCGCCCGCCGCGGCAACCGAGAGTCCCTGCCGGATGAGGTGCCGGTGCAGTCGCTCGTGGACCTTCAGCGAGGGGGGGAAGTAGGTGTAGGGCTTCCGGCTGCGCACCAGCTCGAAACCCACCAGCAATCCCCGGCCCCGAACGTCGCCCACGATCGGATGACTCCGCAAGGTCCGGATTCGCTCCAGCAGATATTCCCCCATGGAGGCCGATCTCTCCACGATATTCTCCTCTTCCATCAGGTCCAGGACGGCGAGGCCGACCCGGGCGGCGAGAGGGTTGTTCACGTAGGTGAAGACGTGGGGGAGGGGGTCTTTCTTGTCTTCCAGCACCTGCCGGATCTCGTCGGTGAATAGTGCTCCACCCATGGGCAGGTAGCCGCTGCTGACCCCTTTGCCGAAGGCCATGATGTCCGGAACCGCGTCCCAGTGCTGGACGCCGAAGAACCGCCCTGTCCGGCCGAAGCCGGTGACCACTTCGTCGGCGATCCAGAGCACGTCGTGGCGGTCGCAAATCTCCCGGACCCGGGGGAAGTAGTCGGCCGGCGGAAGGCTCACGGAGCCGGCGGCCAGGACGATGGGATCGGCCACGAAGGCGGCCACGTTCTCAGGACCGGCCCGGACGATGGCCCGCTCCAGTTCCTGGACGCAGGCGAGGGTGCAGGTTTCGCCGCATCCGTCGAAGACGCAGGCGCGAGGCAGGCAGGGGTCGATGTGGTCGAAGCCGGGAAGCCAGGGGCTGTAGGCCTGGCGGACGCCGGAACCCGTGGTCGACAGGGCTCCCAGGGTGGCGCCGTGATAGCTGGTCCAACGCGCGATGACCTGGTGTTTCTGGCCTTGGCCCCGCCGGAGGTGGTAGAGCCGGGCCAGCTTCAGCGCGGTCTCGACTCCTTCCGAGCCGCCCGACACGAAGTAGGCGTGGTTCAAGCGGCCCGGCGCCTTGTTCGCCAGACGTCCAGCCAGTTCGGCCGCCACCGGATTGGCGAAATGGGCGGTGAAGACGAACGCCAGTTTGCCCGCCTGGTCCGCCATGATCCGGGCGATGCGGCGGCGTCCGTGTCCCAGAATGACGTTGCCCGCTCCCGCGGTGCCGTCGATGTAGCGCTTGCCGGCGCCGTCGTAGACGTAGATCCCCTCGCCTCTCTCCACCACCGGATAGTCATAGGCCGGGTCCTGGAGCAACAGGGCGCCTGGAACCTGCGGCTGGGTCATGGTCGTCCTCCCGGCGGCCATCCTACCAGTTGCCGGGTTCGCCGACGAACTCGAAGTCGCCTGTCGCATGGCGACTCATCCGCCGGACTGGTAGAGTCTCAAGCATGTTCAAGAAGCTCTGTTTGCTGGTCTGGATAGGTCTGTGGTCGGGAAATCTCGTCCTGGGCGGCGAAGCGGAAACGAAGCCCATCGACATCGGGTCGCGGCTCGAGCTCTTCGTGGACGACTTCCTCATCGAGCGGATGTCGGGAGTGGAACTGAAACTCCACCGGCCCCGCTCGGCGGGAAAGGTCCTCTCCTACGACGCTCCCTGGGAGGGGAACACCAGCTTCTACACCAATATCCTCAAGGATGGCGACCGGCTGCGCATGTACTTCCGCGGGAGCAACAACACCGAGTACGTGGACACGGGTCTCCTGGAACCGGGGGAGAAACAGGTCGAGGACCACCCTTTCACCATCTCCTATGCGGAAAGCCGCGACGGCATTGTCTGGGAGCGTCCCTCGTTGGGGTTGTACGAGTTCCAGGGATCCAAGGACAATTCCATCGTCTGGATGGACAATCCGGACCAGTCGGTCACCGAGTGCATGTATGTCTTCAAGGACGGCAATCCGGCGGCTCCCGACTCCCAGCGCTACAAGGCGTTGGGGGGAAGCAGCTATCCCCTGGTCGCTCTGGTTTCTCCCGACGGGTTCCGATGGACCGAAATGCAGGGGCAAAAGTCCCTGATCCGGAAGGGACTTCACCGGAATGCCTTCGACGCCCTCAACGTGGCCTTCTGGGACTCGTACCGGAAACGCTACAGCATCGTCTTCCGCGATTCGGACCGGGGGATCAGCCCCCACTCGCTCCCCTTCGACCACACGGCGGGGCCGCCGTTCAACTACGGCAACCGCAGCTTCAAGTTCGCCACGTCGGACGACTTCGTCAACTGGAGCATGCCCCAGTGGGTCGATTTCGGAGAGGCCCCCACCGAACACCTCTACACCAATGGAACGACTCCCTACTACCGGGCGCCTCACATCTACATGGCTTTCCCCAAGCGCTTCCAGCCCTGGCGGAAACGGTTTGCCTCGACCCCCTTTCCCGGCGCCTCCGAAGCTGTCTTTCTGACCAGCCGGGACGGACTTCACTGGGACCGGCGCTTCATGGAAGCCTTCGTTCGGCCCGGCCGGGACCCGCGCAACTGGACGCACCGGAACAACCTGGTGGCGGTCGGAATCCATCCGACGGCTTCCGATGAGATTTCCGTCTACGTGGTCCGCAACTACAACATGCCCAGTTGCCATCTGGAACGGATGGTTCTCCGGACCGACGGGTTCGTCTCCGTCCACGCCGGCTACGATGGCGGCGAACTGGTGACGAAGCCCATCCTCTTCAAGGGGGAAAACCTTTATCTGAACTACGCCACCTCGGCCGCGGGGAGCATCCGCTTGGAGGTTCAGGACCTGGCGGGGAATCCGTTGGCCGGCTTCGCCCTGGAGGAGTCTCCCCTGATCTGGGGCGACGAGATCGAGGAGAAGGTGAGGTGGGTGCGGACCCACTCCAAGGGCACGTCGGACCGTCCCCTGCGCCGGATCGCCGGAAGCCCGGTGCGGCTCCGCTTCGTGATGAAGGACGCGGACCTCTACTCCATCCGCTTCAAGTGAGCCGGCGGGGAGGTCAAAGCTGCTACGTTCCGGTCAGCGGACTCCCAGCAGCAGGTCCACCGTGAGCTGATCCAGGCGTTCGTGCCGCAGTTTACGCCGCGCCAAGCGGTGGCGGTCCAGCGGAGCCTCCAGGATCTTCCGGGCAGACTCCGGCGTGTAGTTCCGGAATTCGGCGGCCGGGATCAGCGAGCCCCTCTCCCGCAGTTCCGCCAGGATCTCCTGGATCTCCGGGTCTGCGGCGAAGCGCCGCGCTTTCTCCTTGAGGATCAGGTAGGTGCGCATGCATCCGGCGGCGAAATCCCGGACTCCCTCCTCGTCCTCCGTCCGGTAGGCGTGGGCGTCGAAGTGCCGCGGGCCGGAGTACCCCACGTCCTCCAGGAACTTGACCAGGAAGAAGGCCGCCTTCAAGCCTTCCGACCCGAACCGGAGATCCTGGTCGAAGCGGTTCGGCTTTTGGTCGTTGAGGTCGACGTGGAACAGCTTTCCGGCCTCCCAGGCCTGGGCCACAGCGTGGTAGAAGTTCAATCCGGCCATGTGCTCATGGGCCAGCTCGGGATTCACTCCCACCATGCCGGGGTCGTCCAGCGTGTAGGTGAAAGCCAGCATGGCGCCGGTGGTGGCGAAGTAGATGTCGCCCCGCGGCTCGTTGGGCTTGGCCTCCAGGGCGAATTTCAGGTCGTAGCCGTTCTCCTTGACGTAGCCGATGAGGAAGTTCATGCACTCGCGCATACGCTTGATGGCTTCCGAGGCGTCCTTGGCCGCGTCCACTTCGGCCCCCTCGCGGCCTCCCCAGAAGACGTAGACCCGGGCCCCCAGCTCCACCCCCAGGTCGATGGCCCGCATGGTCTTCTGCAACGCATAGGCGCGGACGTCGGAGTCATGCGAGGTGAAAGCCCCGTCCTTGAAGACGGGTTCGCTGAAAAGGTTGGTGGTGGCCATGGGGACGCAGACGTTGTAGTCGGCCATGGCCTGCTTGAAATCGCGCAGGATCCGGGCTCTCTCCCGCGGCGTGGCGTCGATGGGGATCAGATCGTTGTCGTGGAAGTTGACCCCGTATGCCCCCTCTTCTCCGATCAACTGCACCAGCCGGGCCGGGGAGATGGAGGACCGGGTGGGGCCTCCGAAGGGGTCGCGTCCCGGATTGCCCACCGTCCAGAGTCCGAAGCTGAACTTGTCCTCCGGGGTCGGTCGATAGTCGCCGTTCATGGATCAGTCCTTTCTGTTGATCAGTTGCCGGTGGCCGGCAAAGACGGGGCTGGCGATGAGCGTGCCGCTCAGCTTCCGGTACACGGAATAGACCTGCTCGTAGAGTGCCTGTCCGGATCGGGACGGCAACCGGCGGGAGGATTCATCCAGCCGGACGAATCTTTCCACCCAGGTTTCGAGACTCTCCTCTTCGCGGCACCAGGCGGCCTGCAGAGCGGCTCCGAAGGCGGGTCCCTCCTCCTGGCTCAGGGAGACCACGGGGCATCCGAAGACGTCGGCCGCAATCTGCCGCCAGACCCGGCTCCTGGAACCTCCTCCGATGAGCCGGATCTCGCCGGGCCGGGCGCCCAGTTGGCGGAGGCGGTCCAGCCCGTAGCGGAGTCCCAGGGTGACCCCCTCCATGCTGGCCCTGGCCAGATGCCCCGGAAGGGCGGTTCGCGGCCGCAGACCCAGCAGCACCCCCGTCCCCTCCGGAACGTCGGGCATTCGCTCCCCCTCCAGGTAGGGCAGCAGAATCAACCCGTCGGAGCCTGGAGGGACCGCCTCGATCCGGCGGTTGAACTCATCCAGCGTGGCAGACGAGAACCCGGTCCGGACCATCTCGGTGGCCACCGTCACGTTCATGGTGCAGGCCAACGGCAGCCAGCCTCCGGTGCTGTCGCAGAAGGCCGCGATCTCGCCCTGCGGATCCAGCACCGGCGTGGAGCTGTAGCCGTACAAGGTTCCTGAGGTTCCCAGGCTGACGGTGACCTTGCCGCCCGAGACGTTCCCCGAGCCGATGGCGCCCATCATGTTGTCGCCGCCACCCGAGCTGACCCAGACGCCGGCCGGGAGTCCCCATTTCCGGGCGAGACTCGGCCGCAGTGTTCCGGCCGGTTCCCGGGCGCCGATGAGGCGGGGCAGGCAGTCCGCCAGGTCGCGCGCGGGATCGAGCCACTTCAGAGCGCGCTCCGACCAGACTCTCCGGGCTACCTGGAAGTACCCTGTTCCGGAGGCGTCGCCGGCCTCGGCAGTCTTCTCGCCGGTCAGGTGAAGGTTCAGGTAGTCGTGGGGCAGGAGCATGGTGACGGCCCGGCCGTAGTTGTCGGGCTCGTGCTCCTTCACCCACAAAATCTTCGAGGCGGTGAATCCGGGGGGAAGACTGTTGCCGATCTCCTCCCGGTAGGCGTCCAGCCCGCCGGCCGCTTCCAGAATCCGTTGGCACTGGGCGCCGGTGCTGGTGTCGTTCCAGAGCTTGGCCGGCCTCAGGACCCGGTCCGACCGGTCCAGGAGCACGAGTCCGTGTTGCTGCCCGGTGACGCCGATGGCTCGTACGCGGGACAGGTCGGCGCCCTGGCCGGCGAGCCGCTCCATGCCTGCGTCCAGGGCGTCGATCCAGGTTTGTGGATGCTGCTCCTTGTGTCCGGGAGGGAGTCCGGAAATCAGGCCGTAGCTCTGGGAACTCGCGATCAGCGATTCGGAATCGGGGTTCCAGGCAACGACCTTGAGACTCTGGGTGCCGCAGTCGACGCCGAGATACATGCCGTGAATCATCCTACACTTTGCGGATAGGGTGCGCCGATTCGTGCGGCGATATGAGGCCGCCTCCCTGAGGTTCAGATTATTGTATCTTGGAAATCCTTTCTTATTAGTGGTTTAGGAGAACGGGGGACACTCCTCGAACCAGAATATTGGATTTTCGTTACGTGGCCGGTGCTGGAGGCTCTGTTCCATAATTGTCTTAATAGTTGAAATTAAATGGTTTACGGGGTGTCGTCGGAACTTCGGCACGGGACTTGCTAGACAACAGGCCAAACAAGAAGTAGTGGGACGTGCCGGGGGATGCCGTTACGAATTGAGCCTGGGATGCAACTAGTAACTTGGATTTTCCCCGGTACCTCCCCGCTGCTTCGATCCTGATCGGTCTCCCTCTCCGTAGTTCCTTGAATCCTCCGATGGCGGGCAATATCGTGCAGGTCGCAGGGAGTGGAACGTGAACCAGGATCTGTACCAGGAAGCGCTGGAGGAGTTCGGCCGCAGGCTCGGCCGGGGGCGGGAAGAGGGGTTGATTCGCCAACCCACGGCCATGACGCTGGCCACGGCGGATGCTCGGGGACGGCCTTCGGCCCGGACCGTCCTGCTCAAGGACTTCGGCCGGGACGGTTTCGTCTTCTACACGAACCGGGAGAGCCGCAAAGGAGAGCAACTGGCCGCCAATTCCTGGGCGGCCCTCTGTTTCTATTGGGACCCCTACTGGGAGCAGGCGGTGGTGGAGGGTCCGGTGCAGGAAATCAGCCCGGTGGAGGCGGATTTCTACTGGGTGACCCGTTCCCGGATCAGCCAGTTGGGAGCGTGGGCTTCGAGGCAGTCCCGCCCCTTGGCCAGCCGAGCTCGACTGATCTCCCAGGTCTCCGCTTACGAAGCCGAATACCAGGGTGCCGACATTCCGCGTCCCGAGTACTGGTCCGGTTTCCGGGTCATCCCTCACCGGATCGAGTTCTGGACCGGTCGCCCTTTCCGTCTCAACGACAGGTTGCTCTACGAAAAGACCGACCAGGGCTGGACGGTGAAACGGCTGTATCCCTGAGTTCCGGGACGGGGCCGGTCCGCCGCCGCTTTATGTCGTAGCGCCAAACGTGCTAAAGTTCCCCCTCAAAATTCTCTTCAGCGTGGGGCTGTAGCTCAGTTGGAAGAGTACCTGAATGGCATTCAGGGGGTCGTGGGTTCGAATCCCATCAGCTCCACCACTTCCTTCTCCAGAGAGGTCCGGGAAAGTCCGATCGGTTACAAATCCTTCTTGATCTGCGGATCGCTCGGAAGGGTCGGTCCCGGGTCCTGAGTTCGCTTTCGGTGCTCCAGGGTCCATGTCGCTGACGGCCCATAGAACAGAGCGCCTTCGATCCGTGCCATCTTGTTCTCCAGGACGTCCAACTGTTCCCGTTGTTGTTCCTGATCCGATTGGATTTCCGCGAGTCGACGCCGAAACCCGATCCACAACACCAGAACGATGAGGAGCAGGAAGAAGATCAAGCCGATGACAAGGAGGAAGTCGGGTTGCAGAACGGCGGTTATCCCGGCAAGAAGCACAGGCGCTCCAAGAGCGTGCACAGTCTCAAGATCGGCCGGAACTGGGCCTTGGAGAAGGATTTGTAAACCAATCATCGCAGGCTCTGAATTCGGGGGCCCACCCCGAGGCACGAGGCACACGGGGTTTCGATCCCCGGCGCAGATATCGTGGAACCGTCCAAGCCCCCGGTACAGTACGCCAAATATGTATCACACGAGAGTGAACTCTGAGTGTAAATGAAGGCTGCCATAGTGAACATTTGGTGAATTCTCGCGCCAACATGCCATCATTGGCGCTTTCTGGACCGGCCGGCTGATGCGAACCGCGGCCTCCCGGTCCTGCCCGCGTCCGTCTTCATGTCCCGTGGGCCGGGATATTCCGGGGCGTCGAGCCTGAAGCGCAGTTGGTTCAGGGTTCCACGAGGCCCTCGGCGTGTTCCTGCGGGGTCACCGCGCCCGCTGAAACGCCGGCTAGCTTGCGAACCTCTCTCCGGCCCAGCCCATGGCGGCTCCTCCCAAGACGAAAAGAACCAGCCCATCGACGCCCCACCAGAGCACGATCGTCATGGGCAGGGCGATCACCCCGGAGTAACCCAACAGAGTTACGAAAGAGAAGATGGCCAGATAGAGCCCCCAGGTCATCCCGCATTTCCATCCGGGACCCTCGAACGCCTTGCGCAGGCAACTGTAGAGCCCGGCCACGACCAAGCTGCTGATCAGCGACACGATGATCCAACGCGGCATGACGGCCGCCATGTCGGGGGGATCCTGCCGCAAGGGCTCGATCCACAGCGACTCGGTGGCCATGTACGCCGGGTCGAGGATCGCCTCGTGGATGATGGGACCCGTGACTCCGAACCCCAGGATGTTCGTCACCAGCCAAAAGGCCAGCCCGCCGATGATGAATCAGTTTCCAGTTCATTTGCTTCCTCCTTCGGGACGAAATGTTATCGGCCGCGGGCCGTCCGGAACCCGGTGACTACCCCTGGCTCCCTTCGGCGCCGGCCGGCGACATGTTCCTCGTCCACGTAGACGTCGACGTCGCTGTGCGGCAGCGCCTGACCGCGGGCATGCGATCCGAAAAGATAGGCTTCCAGGATTTCCTCGTCGTCCTCCAGAGCACTCGTCAGCCGCGCGAGAAGTTCACCGTCGACGTGCTCCCGTTTCATATTGTTCATCAACACGTCTCCGACTCGACGAGGCAACTTCGAACAAGCGGCAAAACGACAATATCCGTTCGGCGGGTTTCAATCTACTGCTGAGAAACGTGGTCGGTGCTGGAGAACCTCAGATGTGGGTTTCTCCGGTTTCCTTTCACCACTCAGGCGGCCCCGAACCGACGACTTCGACCAACTCCGCCACTACCGCTACAGCCTCCTCATCCTCGGTTGTCAGTTCAATATCCTGGAACTCCGGATTGACGGGTTCGAGCACGATCTTGACGTGCCGCCACCCGTCCGCATCGGCCGTCTTCTCGCTCCGGTAGCGCTTCACCGTGAACCTGTGGCCGGTATCGGGATCCACCGCATCGAGCAGCCGGACCAGGACCGTGCGCCCCTGCCGCGTCCCGGCGACGGGACTCCGGAAGAGGCAGTAGGAACCGTCGGCGATTCGGGGCTCCATCGACTTCCCGACCACTCGCGCGACGAACATACCCCGCCGCAGGGGGCGCGCCGTATCGTATTCCACCCAGTCCCACTCCGACTCGCCGATCCGGCATGGACCGATCCGCTCGATCCGAGTTTCGCGAGGAAACGAGGTGGACGCTGGAACCCACCGGACAGTTTCCCTGTGCTTTATCTGAACGAAGACATGATGACGGCGCGCCTGAATCTTCGGGCCTTCATCGCCAAGTGGCCATATGAACCGGAAGATCTTCGCGATGATACGGGTCCGATTCTGCTGGGCTGCGTCTTGCCGCGCCGGCAGGTCGTTTGTGACGCACACTCCCAGGTTGGTGTTCGCGCTCTCCGGCTGCCCGGCACTCATCCGTTCGAAGCGGACGGAACTCTGGTGCCGCACACTCGCTGTCAGCCCATTGGAGTGCGGGTCAAAGCGGCGCGTCTACGCGGCGTCCACGCGCGATCGGCACATTCCCGGGACCCTTCTGATCGCGAGTTGGCTTGGTTCCCCGCCTCTGTTCGCAGCGTTGCTCGACGAGTGCGAACGCTCGCGTTCGCGGCGTGGTATTGGGCGTCGCCTCCACAGACGTAGGCCTGTTCAATCGGTACGCCATTCGGAAACGTGATCGTGTACAATGTGTACAGTTTGAGTCCTTGAGAGAAAGAGGATGCAGGAAAAGACCCAGACCGCAGGCGTAAAGGAAGTCAGAGCCAATTTGGCGGCGATTCTTCGAGCGGCCAATAGGGACGGTACGGTGACCGTTGTCACCAGGCGTGGAGCTCCGTACGCGGCTGTCGTGCCGGTGTCGAAAGCGGTCCCTCAAGGTCCGAAGTTCAGGGCTCTCCAGGGTTCCGCACGGGGTTGCTTTGGCAATGCTGCGAAATTCATCGAGAGATTGCGTAACGAATGGTGATGGATGTCGGCGACCTGCCACCGCGCGGGCGAATCCTCGTGGATAGTGCTCCCATCATCTATCTGCTGGAAGACCACGCTGTCTTCGCCCCTCGTTATGCACCCCTTTTCGAGCGTGCTGAAGCTCAATACTATGAATTGGTGATCTCCACAGTCACACTTGTCGAGGTGCTGACCGGACCGCTACGAGCCGGCGATTCGGCGTTGGCGGAGACCTACCGGGCTGCCTTGACGTCGCCGCCGACTTGGCGGGTTGTGGACTTGAGCCCCTCGATTGCCCATCGGGCAGCGCAGATCAGAGCGCGTTCACGCCTGCGCCTGCGTGACGCGGTCCAAATGGCGACGGCTCTGGAGACCTCCAGCATCGCCCTCGTGACACATGATCGCGACTTTTCGGCTTCTACTCTTGATGCGCTTTCGGCGGGCGTGACCATTTACTGTTGAAGGACGCCCCAGGAAATTGACTGTCGCCTGCTGCAGGCGTTCTCGAATGTCGCCATACAGGATCGTTCCGAGCGGGTAACGGTTGATGAACTCCGCCCTGCCTGTCTGGCTTTGGACTGCAAGCCAAGCGGCCGGGCCGCGCAGCGCCGATACGGGGCCGCCGTCATGTCCCGCCATCCATGCGAG
This sequence comes from Acidobacteriota bacterium, assembly GCA_965116695.1. GTDB lineage: Bacteria > Acidobacteriota > UBA6911 > RPQK01 > JAJDTT01 > JAJDTT01. The sequence goes on along the minus strand of OZ220706.1, from coordinate 1,388,375 downwards.
AATCCGCCGGATCGGCCGGCCATCGGAAATCGCTTAAGCGAACTCGTCCGGGTTGGTGATTCTAAAGACCAGCGATGCCGCAACGCCGCCGGCGATGGGTCCGAGCAGGTAGATCCAGATGTTCCCCAGCGAGCCGGAGACGATGTTGTGGCCCAGCGCCACCGCCGGGTTGAAGGCCCCTCCCGAGATGGGACCCACCGAAACCGCGCCGACGAAGATGGTGAATCCGATGGCCAGTCCGTAGAACGAGTTGTCGGGATGGTCCTTGGAGGTGGCGACGTTCAGGACCACCGAAGCCAGGGCGAAGGTCAGGAGGAACTCGGCCAGGAGCGCATGCGTGGCGCTGACGCCGTCGCCGGGAGCCACCGTGGTCGCTTGGCCCGCCAGGAAAGCGGCCGTGCAGGCTCCCGCCAGCGCTCCCAGGATCTGACTCACGATGTAGATTCCCGTGGTGGCGCCGTCCAGGGCGCCCCGGACCAGACAGGCGATGGAAACGGCCGGGTTGTAGTGGGCGCCCGAGACGTGGCCTCCCATGTAGACCATGATCATCAGCGCACCGCCGATGGCCAACGGCGCCAGGTCTCCGGAAGCCAGGCCGATGACCAGCACCAGGAAGAATGCCCCAATGAACTCGGTCACATAGTTCTTCATGCCTCTCTACCCCCCTCGGTTCTGATTTCGATAAGCGGAAAAACCGGGGCAAATGGTAGCACCCGGGAGCGGCGGGTTTCCAGCCGGAGAACCCCCGGCTACCTGAGATCCTGCGATTCGGGATCCGGTGGATTGATGCCCATCCGTGCCCGGCCGCTACGGTTGCAGTAGGGGCAGCGAAACTCCACCGTGTCGTCGGTGAACTCGGTGCAGACGATATAGCAATCGTCCACCGGGCAGCGGGGCGTGTCCCCTTGCCGGTACCGTTCCCGGCAGTAGGAGAGCTGAATCGAGGTCCAGGCTTCCCGGTCCCGGTCCTGTTCCCAGGTGAATCCGGCATGGCAGTCGGGACAGTCCACCTGGAGCCGGTAGGGTGAATCTCCTGAGGGATATTGCGATCGAAATTCCAGGCCCTCACCGCAGTCGGGACAGAGCGGCTCGTCTTCGGACGCGGAGCCGAAGTAGTCCAGGAGGATCTCTTCCCGTTCCTGGGCGCTGTAGTCGCTCATGGCTCGGGCTTGTCAAGCAGCGAACGGAGCAGCTTCAGGTTCCTCCGGTCGGCCTCCCCCCCGTTTTCTTTCGGGGTCTCCAGCAACTTGGGGACCTGGACCAGGCGAGGGTCGTTCAGAAACCAGCCGAACCCCGCCTTCCCGATCTCCCCCTTTCCGATGTGCTCGTGCCGGTCCACGCGGCTTCCGAAGGATCGCTTGCTGTCGTTGAAATGAAGCACTTCCAGTTTTTCCAGGCCGACGATCTGTTCGAACTGGTCCATGACCCCGGCGTAACCCTCCTCGGTTCTGATCTCGTAGCCGGCGGCGAAGACGTGACACGTGTCCATGCAGACGACGATCTGGTCCGGGGACCCGCAACCGGCCATGATGTCCCGGAGATGTTGGAAGCGGTGGCCCAGGGTGGTTCCCTGGCCGGCGGTGGTCTCGAGGGCGATCTTGACCTGGTAGGAGGCCGTTTTCTCCAGGATCCGGTTCAGTGCCGCCGCGATCCGGTCGATGCCCCGGGCCTCGCCGGTCCCTACGTGGGCTCCCGGGTGAGTGACCAGGTGGCTCAGTCCCAGCCGTTCGCAGCGGTCCATCTCGTCCAGGAAGGCAGCGATGGAGCGTTCCCAGAGATCCGGTTTGGGGGATGCCAGATTGATCAGGTAGGAGTCGTGGGCCACCACCTGACGGATGGCGGAATCGGCCCGGCGTTGCCGGAACTCGTGAACTTCGGGGTCGTGCAAAGCGCGGCCCCGCCATTGGTTGTTGTTCTTGACGAAGATCTGGAGGACGTTGCAGCCGGCGTCCTCGGCCCGGTCGAGGGACTTGGGAATGCCTCCCGCAATCGACATGTGGGCGCCCAGAAGGGCCTCGTGTTGTTTCGGCATGCTTCTCAGATTAGCCGGGCGGAGGGCGGTGGGGAAGCGTCGGCTGAGATTTCCTGGACGCGCTGCTCTTTCTTTTCGTCACCTGTCTCGCGGGCGGCCGAACGAGACTGTGGAGGGAGGGTTTGCGGTTCGCCGCGAGTCCTTGTTGCTGGGGGACTCGGTGGATGGAGAGTGTAGAGGGGGACTCCGTCCCTCTGAACCCTCCGAGCCGCGGTAGGAAAACCGCTCCGGTTGGCGGTAGGAAAACCGACGATCCCGTCGGGCAATTTGACCTGGAATGGGCCGCATTGGAGAATTACCGGCTGGTAGCCATGACCCTTGAAGAGATTTCCGACTATTGCCGGTTGCGGGATTGCCAGGTTCGGCTGGGGAGCTCCGACACCGGTTTCATCCTCGTGAGTTCGGGGGGCTTGGAACGCGCCAACAACTATGGCCGGTTCCTCGCCTTGAGCGAATTGAGAGGCTTGCCCTCGCCATCGGAGGTGATCCGGCAGGCGGAGCTGTTTCGGGTGGACGGCCCCGCAGGGAGCCGCGATCTGAATCGGGAGGCGTTCCGGCGGGAACTGGAGGATCTTCTGCGGAAGGTGGGGCTGAGATGAGATATCCGCACCGGGATTTGCGAGATTTCGTTAAGGTTCTGGAACAGGAAGGCGAACTGAGGCGCATCGGCACCCCGGTCGACCCGGTGCTGGAGATTGCCGAGATCACGGACCGCGTTTCCAAGCGCGTCGGTCCCGCCTTGCTGTTCGAGAGTCCCAAGGGGTCGAAACACCCGCTCCTCATCAATGCCCTTGGCTCCCACAGCCGGATGAATCTGGCCCTGGGGGTCGATTCCATGGATCAGATTGCAAAGCGGATCGAGGACCTGCTGGACCTGAAGGCCCCCTCCGGTGCCATGGACAAGCTGAAGCTGCTTCCCAAGCTCACCGAATTGGCGTCCCTGACCCCCAAGACGGTGCGCCGCGGCGTCTGCCAGGAGGTGGTCAGGACGGAAGACTTCTCCCTGCTCGATTTTCCCATTCTCAAGTGCTGGCCCGGGGACGGCGGCCGTTTCATCACCATGCCCCTGGTCTTCAGCAAGAACCCCGAGACGGGAAAGCGCAACTGCGGCATGTACCGCATGCAGGTCTTCGACGATCGGACCACGGCCATGCACTGGCAGACTCACAAGCACGGCGCCCAACATTTTCGGGAGGCCGTCCGCCTTGGCGGCGCGGAGGGGAGCGGAAGGCGCATGGAAGTGGCTGCCGCCATCGGGGCGGATCCGGCCACCGTCTTCTCCGCCATCGCGCCCTTGCCCGACGACCTGGACGAGATGATGTTTGCCGGGTTCCTGCGGCGTTCTCCGGTGGAGATGACGGCCTGCAAGACCGTCGATTTGGAGGTTCCGGCCAACGCCGAGATCGTCCTGGAAGGGTACGTGAACCTGGACGAGCTCCGGACCGAAGGACCCTTCGGGGATCACACCGGATACTATTCCCTGGCCGACGAGTATCCGGTCTTTCACGTGACGTGTGTCACGCACCGCCGGGACCCCATCTACCAGACCATCATCGTGGGCAAGCCTCCCCAGGAGGATTGCTACATGGGGTATGCCGTGGAGCGGATCTTCCTGCCGTTGATTCGAAAGCAGCTCCCGGAGATCCTGGACATGCACCTGCCCTTCGAGGGCATTTTCCACAACCTGGTCCTGGTCCGTATCCGAAAGCGGTATCCGGGGCACGCCCGCAAGGTCATGAGCGCCATCTGGGGATTGGGCCAGCTCATGTTCTCCAAGTGCATCATCGTTCTGGACGAGGAAGTCGACCTCAACGACTATCCGGAGGTCCTCTTGAGGGCTCTCAACCACATCGATCCCGAGCGCGACATCCAGTTTACGCTGGGCCCCGTCGACTCGCTGGACCATGCCTCCCGCCTGCCCAATTTCGGTTCCAAGATGGGGATCGACGCCACTCGAAAGTGGCCGGAAGAGGGGTTCCAGCGGGACTGGCCCGACGAGATCGTCATGGACGAGGAGACCCGGAACCGCGTGAACCGGCTCTGGCCCGAATTGGGACTGGACTGAATCTCGTGGCCCCGGTCAGTTCGCCGGAACGCCGGCGCCATTGCCGGTGGCGTCCGGGGCGACCACCATGGAACTCAACGTCGCACCGGGATGCCGGCCCCGGAGCCGCCTCAGCGCCAGGTTCGCCGAAGAAGTCACGTCGGCATTCGGGCTCCGGGTCAGGGGCTCCACAAACTCCATGGAAGAGGCGCCGCCACGCTGACCGATCACGTCCAGGAGTCGGATCTGTATACCGGGTTCCTTGGTGTGGACCAGGAGTTGGGGATGGAGCTTGGGCACCTCCTCGGCGTCCAGCTCCAGGAGATAGAAGTAGACTTGATCGCTTTTGATCCGTTCCACCAGTTCCGGGAGATGCGCCTCACCGCCGAGACGAAAGAGGGCAAAGTTCAGGGCTGAAATCACTTCGAACTCTTTTTCCCCCTGAAACATGGCCGCCAACCTGGGGATGAGGCTCGCGTCTCCGAGTCGGGCCAAGCCCTCGGCGCCATATCGGCGGAAGCCGGCTCTATGGTCCCCGACTGCCTTCAGCAGGATGGTCCGGGACTGGGGGGCGCCGATGTACGCCAGCGCCTCGAGGGTCTTCAACTTCAGATCGTCCTTTCCGCTCACGGGGACCAGTCCACCGAGAATCCTCCTTCGCTCCGGGACGCCGCTGTTGTAGAGATCGGTCAGCGGCGGAACCGCCGCTTCCACCCGCAGACGCCCCAGCGTGAAGATGGCTTCGTCGTGGACCTTCTTGTCCGGATCCCGGATCAGGGGAATCAACGTGACGCCCCCTGCCGGATCTCCGATCTTGTAGATGGCGCGGATCATCTCCACCTTCACGCCGTTGTCCGGCTCCAGTTCCAAGGCTTCCTGAAGAGGGGGAAGGGCCCGGTGTCCGCGAAGGATTCCCAGAGCCTGGGCGGCGTTCCTGCGAATGTCCGCATCCGGGGAGCTCAACAGCGTCGCCAGTGTGTCGATCGCCTCCGGGCTCACGGACACATACGGCTCCACGACCAACGGATTGTAGTCGTCATCCACAGGATTCATGAAACTGACGACGCGTTTCACTCCATGAAAGAAGCCGTCGGGAACGTTTACATGGAGCTTGACCAGTCCTTGAATCGCCACGAGTTGCGTCTGCTTCCTGGAATCGTGGCAGAGAGTCATCAGTGCCGGCAAAGCCCTGACGTCGCCGATCTTGATCAGAGCCCGGGCCAACGCGGTCCGGAGCAGGTCGTCCGGATCCTTGACCAGGTTGGACAATTCCGGGACGGCCCGCCGGACCCGGTGCTTGCCCAGACCCACGACCGCCGTCTTCCGCCGCTCCAACTCCGGGTGTCGCAGGTCGAAGATGAGTCCGTCGACATTTCGCAGTTCCTCTTGGCCGCGCAGGTCGGGCATGCCCACGAGGAACAAAACTGCCATCAGCACCACGATCCGGGTTCGGTTGTAGGACATGGATCTTTCCTCCAAAACGTCAGTCGCGGTTCGGGACCGGACTGTATCTTCTGTGGTCCAACCGACAATCCACCAATCTACGATTTCAAGGTAACAAACGACTCTGACCTCCGGAGTGGGAAGCCACGGTACGGGTCAACGGTACGGGAGAATTCGATTCCCGGTAGTGGGGATTGCGGCAGCGAGACCAGCCGGTTGTTGCTAAATTGTTTCTGAACGGTGTCCAAAATGGGTTTTTTCGCGCTGATTGTGATTGAGACGTTGGCGATTTTCTGGTTGGCGGTGGTTTCTGCCCTCGCTTCCGCCGCCGGGCAGGAGGATTCGGCCGAGGTGGAGCGTTTGTTTCTGGCGGATGAGGCCGGGGCCGGCGAGTTCCGCGCGGTGGCTTCGTTTCCCGATTTGCTGGACCGCCGGCCGGTGCAGATGAAGGTCTTCCGGTCCCTGGCCTCCAGGGATCCCGTGCTTTTCCGGGCGGCCGTGGAACTGTGTCTCGCGGCGCCGCGCCTGGAATCGTTCGCCATGATCCGGAGACGGTTGAGTCTGGCGTTTCGCAGCCGGGACGCATGGAGGCGCGAGGCGATCCTGCAGTTGGCCCGTCAGGAACCGGGACGCTTGCAGGATCTCCGTTTCGTGAGTCTGCTGAGCGAGGCGTTGACGGACCCGGATCCCGTTCTGGGCGAGTCGGCGCTGGCACTGGTTCGAAGCCGGCCCGAACTGCGCGGCCTCCCGGCGATCGCCGAAAGCCTGACCCAACTTCCGGGAGAGGGTCCGGCGACGGGTCCGACCCTCCCTTCGCTCCGATTCTTCCGGGACCGCGTGCTGCCGCTGCTGGAGAAGTCCGGGGCCGATGACAAGGCCTGCTTCGACTGCCACAAGTCGCACGTCATCTTTCGCCTGGAGCCGGCTCTGGAACGGGCCGGACCGGAAGAGGTGCGGCGTTACTATCGTTCGGCGTTGCGGGTCATCGATCTGAAGCGGCCGGAGCAGAGCCTCCTGTTGCTGAAGCCCACCCGGGAGAAGCCTCCCAAGGGGACTCGGCCTTCGGTTTCCGGCCAACACGGTGGAGGCGTTCGATGGAGCCGGGAGTCCTCGTCCTACCGGACGATCCTGGAATGGATCCGCACGGGCGGCGACTGATTCAATCGAATCGGACCAGCGAGATCTCCAGGCGACGCGTATCCGTCTCCGGGCGGTCCCATTGCACCAGGATGGGACTCTGGTAGGTCCCATTGACGATGGAGCCGTTGCCGGTTCGGTTGGCATGGACGCTGGAAACCAGCAGGATCAGCGAGCGGTCCATGCCCATGAAGTGGTCGGCGGGCGCCCGGACGAATCGTTGCAGAAGGCGCTCGAAGACCGACTCGCTCAACCCCAGGGCGTCCACGGTCTGATTCAGAATCTGGACCAGATCGTATTTGGCGTAATCCCTGGCCCTTCCCGGAATGGCCCTCGGGTTCCCCAGCATCTGCCGGCCGCTCTGCGCCATGAAATGCAGGGGATTCTTGAGCACCCTGGCCAGGTCGTGTTTCATCAGCAGGGTCTCGTACTCGTTCACGGTAAGACCGGCATTCCGTTCTTCCGGGCCCAGGGAGATGTCGATGCGCCCCCGATCGACCCGATGCGTCCGGATCAGGTCCTGGAGCCGGGAGAAGAAACCAAGTTTGGGATCCATCAGGTTGATGGAGTCGATGGGATGCCGGGACACCGGGACCGGGAGGTCCACGCGAGCCACCACCTGTTCCTCGTTGAAAGCCAGCACCGTGGTCCGGCGGCGGCGCCGGACATCGTTCCAGATGCCGTCCAGGTCCACGAAGTAGACCGGTGTGTCCGGGCGATTCTCATAGGTTGCGCAATTGGTGAGGCCGGCACTCATGAAGGTGAGGTGGGAGTCGGCGTTATGAGGCTCCGTGACCTTTTGCTCCTGGCTCAATTCGGTGCGCAGATCCATCTGGTCGTGGCGGTATCCGCGCCGGAAAGGAAAGAGGGTCTGGAACACCTGCACGAAGTTGCGCAGGGCCTCGCCGCTATGGTTGAGCTGGGCCGAGAGCTTCTCACCGAAGTAGCCGGCCGTGGTGTGGTACGAGTAGTAGACCGACTTGGAATACTTGGAAAACCGGGAGCGGATCCGATCAGGAATCCGCTGGCGGACATTGATCACGTCCACCCGGGATTCGGGCTCGATTTCCAGCGTAACGTCAGTCTCCAAGGACAAGGCTCAGCTCCTTGCGAACTGCTGTCATCCTGGCGGAAACGCCATCTGGCTGAGAATGTTATTCAACCGCCCGCGTTCCAGTCAAACCAACCAAGGCAGGACTTTACCCATTTCTGGCGGTTGGGCGGTAGGGGCACCCCTTGTGGGTGCCCTCTTTCGTTCCTGCGTCAATCGACGGAACGCGGAGGGCGACCACAAGGGTCCGCGGGGAGGGCGACCACAAGGGTCTGCGGGAGGGCGACCACAAGGGTCGCCCCTACTCGCCTCGGATCAGGTCGGCGTATGATTCTCTGACCCGGATTGTCCTCCAGCCGTCTCCGTCCACCAGTATCTCGACCGCCCGCCTCCTGGAATTGTAGTTGGAGGATAGGACAAAACCGTACGCGCCTGCGCTCATGACGGCCAGCAGGTCTCCCGGCCGTGCGTCGGGAACCTGCTGGCCTCGGGCCAGGAAATCGCCGCTCTCGCAGACCGGCCCGACCACGTCGGCCGTGATCCAGGGTCGATCGGCCCGCACCGGAAGAATCTGGTGTCGGGCGCCGTAGAGACTGGGGCGCAGCAGGTCGTTCATGGCGGCGTCCACCACCAGGAAGACCTTGCCGCGATTCGTCTTTCGATAGAGGACGCGAGTCAGCAGGACGCCGGCGTTTCCCACCAGGTAGCGTCCCGGCTCCATGACGATGCGGTAGCCGTCCCCAGGTTGAGCCAACGCCTCGGCGTATCGTTCGAGATCAGGGCCCGTTTCTCCCTGGTACGAGATTCCCAGGCCGCCGCCCAGATCCAGATGTTCCAGGGGAAACCCCCGGTCCCGGATCCGGTCCGCCCATTCCCTGAGCCTGTCGAACGCGTCCAGAAACGGCTGGACGTCCAGGATCTGGGAGCCGATGTGGTAACCGAGGCCCACAAGCCGAAGTTCGGCGGAGTTCTCGACGATTTTCAACAGGTCGTCGATCTGTCCGGTCTCGACCCCGAATTTGTGACGGTGCAGACCGGTGGCGATGTAGGGGTGGGTCCCGGCATCCACGTCCGGATTGATTCGGATGGCCACCCGGGCTTCGCGGCCCACCTTCCGGCTGACCCGGGCCAGGGTCTCCAGTTCCTGGCGGGACTCGACGTTGATGCTGAAGAGCCCCCATTCCAGGGCCATCTCCATCTCCTGGACCGTTTTCCCGACGCCGCTGAAGACGATGCGCGCGGGATCGGCGCCGATCTGCCTCAGCCGGAAGAGCTCTCCTCCCGAAACCACGTCGAAACCGCTGCCCTCCTCCTGCAGAATCCGCAGCAGCGAGAGGTTGTCGTTAGCCTTCAGGGAGTAGCAGATCAAGGGGTCCACGGCGGCGAAAGCGCTTTCCAGCCGGTGGTAGCGGCGGCGTATGGCGCGCCGGCTGTAGACATAGGCCGGCGTCCCCGCCCGCCGGGCGATTCGAGACAGGGGAGTCCCTTCGCAGACGAGCTCCCCGTTTTCGTAGGGAAAGGCGCCGAATCCGGTCACGCCGGGATAGTAGCAGAAAGGCGGAAGAGGAAATGAGCATAGCGATAAAGTCAAAATGAGGGATGATAGGAGGCGGGAGGCAAAGGGAGAATGAAGCTGAAGCTTGGTTGGCGGTTCTTGGCGGCAATGGTGGCAGCGGTGTTTCTCGCCGGGGAGGATCCCGGCGGCGGGCTTTGGGCCCAAGTGTGGCGTCACGAGGGTTTTCAAGCCTTTTCCCGAGGGAAGTTCGAGGACTCCGGCTCCAACATCTACGTTTCCCGGCGCGGCAGGATTCAACTGATCAACCGGTTGGATCTGAACCGGGACGGTCATATCGACCTGTTCGTGGCCAACGGACACGGACACAGCGAAGACGAAGACGCTTACGTCTATCTGAACAACGGCGAGACCATCGATCCTCTCCGGAGGATCGCTTTGCCTACGGATGGGGCCGTCGAGGGGCTGGTGGCGGACCTGAACCGGGACGGTATCAGCGACGTGGTGGTGGTCAACGGAACCGGCGGCACCACCAACAAGTCCGACAGCTTCATCTACTACGGGTCCGAGGGACGGTTCCCCGTGTCCGAGCGCCGGCGGTTGAGGTCCTGGTCCGGAAGGGATGCGGCCGTGGGGGATTGGAACCGGGATGGTTGGCCGGATCTGGCCATTGCTTGCGCCAATCCGGGGAGGGGCGGTCAATCGACCCACTCGGTCGTCTACTGGAATTCGGCCCATGGTTTCGATCCCCATCGCCGGTCCACGCTGGCCGGTCCCGGAACGGCGGTCCTGGCCGCCGACCTGGCCGGAGACGAGGCGCCCGATCTGGTTCTGGCCGCCGGGTCCAGAGTCTTCGTCCATACGGCCGGTGAGGAGGGGTTGGACCTGGAGAAGCCCCTTGTCCTGGATCTGGAGGCACGGCATCTGGGCGCAGGGGATCTGGATCGGGACGGACGGATGGAGCTGATTGCCGCCGTTGAATCGGGGGTTGAGGTTCTGGCGGCGGCTTCGAGCCGGTTTCAGGTCCGGCAGCGGCTTCAGGTGGAGAACCCCTGGCAGTTGGCGGTCCGGGATCTCAATCGGGACGGTCTGCCGGATCTGGCCGTGACCTCTTCCGACCGCGCCGGGAACGGCTACACCGACTCCCTGATCTTCTGGAACCGGGGCGGGCGGCTGTCCGAGACCGATCCAACTCCACTGGCCACGGTCCACGCCCGGGGAATCAGCGCCGGAGACCTGGACGGGGACGGCTGGCCCGAACTGGTGGTGAGCAACCACCATTCCTTCAACGACCTGAACGTCCAGTCCTTCGTCTTCTGGAACCGGGAAGGGAAGTTCTTCCCCGCTCACAAGTCCATGCTGGACACCCGGAGCGCCCATGGCAACGGCATCGGCGACGTGAACGACGACGGGCGCCCGGACGTGATCTTCTTCAACCTGGAAGGGGGACTCCGGACCGGCTACAACCCCAACTTCATCTACTGGGGAGACGGGACCCGAAACTACTCGACCCGGCGCCGGAGCCAACTCTGGGCCGGCTATACGGTGGGCACCGCCCAAGCCGATCTGGACGACGACGGCTGGGTGGATCTGGTGTCGGCCGAGGCCCGCTACGCGCTGGGGCGGCCGGTGACCCTCAACGGGGTCTATGTCTGGTATGGGGGAGCCGGCGGCTACGAGCCCCGCCGCCGGGCCGTCCTCTCGGCGGAGGACCCGGAAATGGGGGCCGTCACCGCCGACCTGAACCGGGACGGTTACCTGGATCTGGTGATCGGCGCCGCCGAGGGCGACGCCCGCGGCCGCCGCGGCTACGTGATCCTCTATGGCGGGGAAGCCGGTTTCTCCCCCGTGCGGCGCGAGGTGATTCCCATTGGCGGGTTGGGGTTTCCCCCAGTGGTGGCCGATTGGAACCGCGACGGTTATCTGGACCTGGCGGGGGGTTCCGCCGAGGACGGACTGCACCTGGTCTATGGTTCGGAGGAGGGATTCGGGGGGAGGCATCACCGGTTGATTGATAAGGGACGAGTTCCCTACCTGGAGGCCGCCGACTTCGACTCGGACGGTTGGCTGGACCTGGTGGCGCCGGTCAACGACTACCCGCGGAACAAGGAAGGGGAGATCCGGATCTACTACGGTTCCGCGGACGGTTTCCGTTTGCGGGAGGGCCGGCCGCTGCCGCACATGTCGGCCCTGGACCCCAGTGTGGCCGACTTCGACCGGGACGGATTCCTGGACCTGTTCGTGCCCAACTACTCCAGCAACACCGCCCGGAGCATCCCCTGCTTTCTCTACTGGGGAAGCGCCTCCGGTTTCGATCCGGACCGCCGCCTGAATCTGCCGGGGGACTCGGGGACCGCCTCCCTGGCCGCCGATTTCGACGGCGACGGGTGGACCGACATCTTTCTGCTCAACCACAAGCGGGACGGAAGCATCGATCGCCCCGGGGAACCCATCCGGCACACGACTCCGTCGGTCCTCTATTGGAACGGACCCGAAGGCTTTTCACTTCGGGACCGGACCTGGCTTCCCACCGTGGGCCCGCACGGCCAGATGCTCCGAGACCCGGGGAACATCTACACGCGGGAGTTGGCCGAGACCTATGTCTCACCGCCGCACCGGTTCGAACCCGGCGTCCGTCCCGTCTCCATCGGGTGGGATGCGGAGACGCCCTTGGGAACCACCATCGCCCTCCAGATTCGAACTGCCGAAAGCGAGGAGTCGCTACAGGAGGCGGCCTGGAGAGGCTCCCCGGGTTCCGGAGCCTGGATCCTGGAGCCGGGTCCGGTTTCCGGCGGCGAGCCGTCCGATTCCTGGCTTCAGTACCGCGCCCGGCTCGCGACTCCCAACGGCGGAGCCAGCCCCGTTCTGACCCGGGTCGAGGTCAGGTTCCGGTAGCGGCGGATGTTGCGGAAGGGAAGCCGGAGTCGTAATCTCTCCCGAAAGCAGCGAAAGCCGGATTCGGAAAACGCTCCGGCGAACGGTGAAATGGCATCGGCAAAGCAGCGTATTTCCGGTCAATTGCAAGCACGTTGGATTCCCTGGTGCGCCGCCGCGTCCATCGTAGCGTCTCTCGTCTCCATCGCGGCGGCGTACATTTTCGCCGGCTTTGCCCTGCTCCTCTGGGTCGTCGATACGCTACGGCGGCGGCGCCTTCGCCTCCGTTGGCCTCCCTTCGCGCTGCCGCTCCTGTTCTTTTTGATTTCCATGGGGATCGCCGTGCTCTTCTCGGCAGACCCCGGGACCAGTTCGGCCTCGCTCAAGAAACTGGTGCGCTTCCTCTTCGTCCCCTTGATGTTCACCTGGTTCGGGACAGTTCACGTGAAGTGGACCGTGACGCGCATCTATTGGGTGGTCGGCGCCAGCGCCGCGTACGCCCTGGCGCAGTACTACTGGCTGATGGAGCCCGATCTGCAGCATCGGATCACCGGGTTCATGAGCCATTGGATGACCTTTTCCGGACAGCTCATGATGGGGGCCGTCTCGCTGGGGGTCTTTCTGTGCCGGGAGCGGTTCACGGCGGCCGGCTCCCCGGCCGCGAACCGGGGGGAGGCGGGATGGCGTCGCCCGCCAGTTCTCGGATTGCTCCTCTTGATCCTCCTGAGCTGGAGCCTGCTGGTGACCTTCACCCGCAACGCCTGGCTGGGAGCGGCGGCGGGCGGCCTTCTGTTGTTGGTCCTGACGAAGAAGACCCGGGTGCTGCTGTTGCTGCTGGCGCTGCTGGCTCTATTGGTCGTGGTGCCGACACCGTTTCAGGACCGTCTGCTTTCAGGTGTGGATTTGAACGACACCACGACCCAGGTCCGCCTGGAGATGGTCCGGTCCGGATCCCGCCTCATTGCCGAGCATCCCTGGACGGGAGTCGGACCCGGCCTGGTCTACCGTGAAGTTCTCAAGTACCGGTCGCACCAGGAATACCCCGATTGGGCCTATCAACACCTGCACAACAATATCCTCCAGGTCGCCGCCGAAACCGGCCTCGTGGGACTGGCGTTCTGGCTGGCGTTCTGGATCGTCCTGATCCGGGACCTGATCCGGATGTGGCTCCGCTCCGAATCGGAATGGGTCCGCTTCCTGAGTTTGAACGGCCTCTGCATCTCGGCGGCGTTTCACGTGGCGGGCTGCCTGGAGTACAACTTCGGTGATTCGGAGGTGCTGATCCTGCTGTTGTTCTTCCTGACGGCCCCTTATGCGGTGCAGAGGAGGGAATTGGCGCAAACGGGGTCCGAAGGAGGATAGCCGTTCCAGCCGGCGGAACGCCGGACGTCCCATCTTCCAGCACTGTACCTGTCCTGGTCAGGGGAAGGCCTTTCCCTCCAGATCAGCTTCGCCCGGGTCGCAGTTACCCGCAAACCTTGATTCCGCGCCAAGAATGTGTATATTCCGCTTGAGTTATACACATAGACCGGAGGGTCTCCAAATGCGAACGAACATTGTCATTGACGACGACCTCCTGCAACGAGCCATGCGCGCCACCGGCGCCAAGACCAAACGCGAGGTCGTGGAATTGGGTTTGGCCTCGTTGATTCGTTTGAAGGAACAGGAGGAAATCCGAGGATTGCGCGGCAAACTTCGTTGGACGGGTGATTTGGAAAAGATGAGGCGAGACCGATGATTCTGGTCGATTCCAGTGTTTGGATCGACTATTTCAACGGAATCCCAACACAGGAGACCCATCGTCTCAATGATCTTTTGGGACAGGACGTGGCGGCAACCGGCGACCTGATTCTGGTGGAGGTTCTCCAGGGATTCCGAAACGACTCGGATTTCAGAGCAGCAGAGCGAGCACTGGCGAAGCTTCCGTCCTTCGACCTGCTCGGTCGCGAGCGGACACAACGGGCTGCCATGCGCTACCGGGAGTTGCGCAGGACGGGGATCACGATCCGCAATACCGTCGATGTTGTCATCGCCTCTTTCTGTATCGACGAAGGTTTCCCGTTGCTGTTCTCCGACCGTGACTTCCTGCCCATGGTCAAATTCCTGGGATTGAAGCCGGTCGTATATCTCCACTGAACCCATTGGAGGGGGGACACTCTTGTTTCAATACTCGGAGGCCGCCGGTTTCCGGCGCATTTGCTTGGTCCGGCTGCGATGCGCCTTGTCCTCCAGACGCCGCACTCTGGAGCGGGCCGGAATGCGGGTTTCGTGGCGCCTCTTCCGCTTCTCCAGGGCCGACGCCAACAGGTGGCGGAAGCGTTCCAGAGTCTCCTGCCGGTTCCTCCATTGACTCCGGTGCACTTGAGAAACCACCCGCAGTTCGCCTCGGCGGTTGAGGTGACCGGCGAGGCGCCGCCGCAGTTCGGTCTTCTGCTCGGCGGTCAGGCTGCCGGAACTCATCAGGTCGAAGACGAGGGTGACCCGGGTGTCCACCTTGTTGACGTTCTGCCCGCCCGGCCCGCTGCTGCGGGAGAAGACGAAGCGGAACTCGTTCTCCTCGATGTCGACGCCGTCCCGGATGTGCACCGTCGTTCGCTCCCTGCGAGGTCCATTGTAGCAATCGGAGTTCCGAGGGAGGGGAAGCCGAACGGCAGGAACCGGGGCGGGAGTTCGGGAGCTTCGAGAGGGAGATCGCCGTGTAGGCAAGCGGCCGGATCACTCTGGTTCGATGCGATAGGGGTGGTAATCTCTGGTCCGGAAGGGGAAATGGACCATGGGGATCAACGTCGGCATCCTCGGCACTCGCGGGATTCCCGCCAACTACGGCGGGTTCGAGACCTTTGCTGAGGAACTGGCCGTCCGTCTGGTCGACCGGGGACACCGGGTCACGGTCTACGGGCGGAGCCACTTCGTGGATCCGAAGCTCTCCGTCTACAGAGGAGTGCGCATCCGGGTCCTGCCCTCGATCCGGCACAAGTACCTGGAGACGGTATCCCACACCGCCCTGTCCGTCTTTTCCGCCTGTCTTCGGGGCTACGACGTCTGCCTGGTTTGCAACGCGGCCAACGCCTTCCTCTGCTGGCTTCCGCGGCTGGCGGGCCAGAGGGTGGTCCTCAACGTGGACGGCATCGAGCGGAAGAGGAAAAAGTGGAACTGGTTGGGCCGGTCATTCCATCGAATGGGCGAGTCCCTGGCCGTCCGCTTTCCAGATTGCTTCGTGACCGACGCCCGAACCACTCAGGATTACTATCTCAGCCGGTACCGGCGGAAGTCTCCGTTCATTCCGTACGGGGCGCCGGTGGGGCGGCTGGAGAGCCGCGAGGCCTTGCTGAAGCTGGGTCTGGAGGCGAACCGGTATCTGCTGTTCGTGAGCCGGCTGGAACCGGAGAACAACGCCCACCGGGTGATCCGAGCTTACCGGCAATCGGGGGTGGATCTGCCGTTGGTGGTGGTGGGCGACGCTCCCTACAACCGTCCTTACATCGACCAGCTTCGGCAACTGGCCGTCGGGATCAACGTGCTGTTGCCGGGAGCCATCTACGGGCGGGGGTACCGGGAACTGCTCTCCCATTGCCGCTGCTATGTCTACGGGGGGGAGATCGGCGGGATCCATCCCGGTTTGCTGGAAGCCATGGGAGCCGGCTGCCTGGTGCTGGTCAACGATATCCCGGAAAACCGGGAAGCCGTGGCCGACGCCGGCCTCTTCTATCCCTTCAACCGGGAGGCGCGGCTCGCCCGACTCATGGCCAGAGTCTGCGGGAGCCCCGGCGATTACCGGGAACTGCGGAAGGCGGCGCAGGATCGGGTTCGCCGCCGTTTCGACTGGGAGCGGATCACGGAACAGTACGAGGAATTGTTCTACGGGCTGCTGTGAGCCGGCCGCCGCGTCACCCTACGCCTCGACCATCTCCTGTTTCCGGGAATCCCAGGTCATGAGCTTCTTTCGGGCCCAGGACTCGTTGCACATGACCACGGCGACGACTCCGCGCAGTCCCAACTCGGCCGGACACGCTAGAGCCTTGCCGTCCCGAATGGCCGCCTGCAGGTTGCGATGATGCAGCGCCATGTCCTCGGCGCCCGTCTTCCTGTGGGTTTCCGTGACCTTGCCGGTTTTCTGATCCAGGATCTTCCAACCTCTCCTGGTGAAGACCAGGGTGGCCTTGTGCCCCCGGATGCAGTGCTCGACACGGTGCTTGTTCGCCATGGTGCCCAGCAGGTGAAGAGTCATTCCGTTGGTGATCCCTTCCACGGCAGGGTATTCGGCGACCATCTCCAGGTTGTCGGGCACGTCCCGGCCGTCGTCCCAGATGTAGATCCCACCCAACCCGGCTACCGAATTCGGGTAGGTCAGCTCGCAGGCTTTCAGCACGCGGGTGAGGCGGTGAATGAAAAGGTCGGTGGAGATTCCACCCGAATAGTCCCTGTAGTTGCGCCACTCGAAGAAGCGGTGGGGAGACCAGGGACGCTTGGGCGCCGGCCCCAACCAGCGGTCCCAGTCCAGGTCGCGAGGCTTGGGCGCGTCGGACCGGATGCCCCGGCGCCAGGGTCCCTTGTGGAGGGGATGATTCCGGACATATTCCAACTGGGCTTCCACCACCGTGCCCAGCTTGCCGGCCCGGATGGCCCGATTGGCGCTGGAGTAGCTGTCGTCGCTCATGCCCTGAACGCCGACCTGCAGCTTGAGACCCGTCTCCCGGACCTTTCGAACCACCTCCTGGGCTTCGGGGATGGTGTGGGTCAAGGGCTTTTCGCAATAGACGTGCTTGCCCGCGTCCAGCGCGTCGAGAGTTTGCCGGTGATGCCAGTGCTCCGGGGTGGCGATGACCACATAGTCCACGTCCTTCATCTCCAGCAGGTCCTGATGGAAGACCTTCTCGATGGCCCTCCCGCCCGCCTTCGAAATCCGCTCCTGAAACTTTTTCGCCCGGGACCGGTAGACGTCCGACACCGCCACGACCTCGACGTTGGCGCTCTCGGACATCTTCAGGAGCTTGGGCAGGTGGTGGCTCCCGGCGATTTTTCCGCAACCGATGATGCCGATGCGAAGCCGGTGGTTCGCCCCCCGGACCCGCCCATAGCTTCGCGCCGAGAGAGCGGCGGCGGCCAATCCGCTCCTCCGGAAAAATCCTCGTCGATTGAGCTCTGTTTTGTTGGTTTCCATAACCCGGCCACTATAGTCCCGGCCGCCGACAAAATGGGAGCGGCGGCATCCTGCCGCCGATTGGATCGGCGTCTTTCAGGCGCCGAGGAGCGGCGGCATTCTGCCGCCGATTGGATCGGCGTCTTTCAGGCGCCGATTCCAGGGTTTAGGGGAACGGCAGTCCCCTTTACACTTCCGACGACCCTCTAAACCTCGGGAACGTCGAAGAATGGGCGACTACGAAATCGCCCCTCCATACTGCATCGCCGGCCTACCCGAACACCCGCCCGCCACAGACGTTGATGGACTGACCGTTGATGCCCCGGGCTTCGTCCCGAGCCAGTTGAACGGCCAGGACCGCCACCTCTTCCGGTTCCAGGCGGCGTCCCAGCGGCGTGGATTCCTTCTCCAACTGTTCGAAGCTGACCCCCAACCGCCGCGAGTCGTATTCCAGGCGAATATCGTTCAGCCGGGAACGGGTCACTCCCGGGCAGACGGCATTGGCGGTGATGCCATGGGCCGCCGCTTCCACGGCCGTGGTCCGGGTCAATCCCAACAGGCCTTGTTTACTGACACCGTAGGCGGCGCCGTGCAGGGTTCCGATCCGCCCCGCAATGGACGAGATGTTGATGATCCGGCCCCAACCTCGCTCCATCATGGAGGGAAGGACCAACCTCGTGAAAAGGTAGGGCGCCGTCAGGTTGATCATGATCGTCAGGTCCCAGAAGTCGTCGTCGAAATCGACCAGGGGCTTGGGGTTCTGACTGCTTCCCACGCCGGCGTTGTTGACCAGGATTTCAATGGGCCCCCAGGTGTCGGCAACGGACCGGACGATGCGGGCCGGAGCCGATCGGTCCGACAGGTCGTCCGGGACCACCAGCGCGTTTCCGCCCCCGGCTTTCACCTCCCGGGCCAGGTTCTCCAACTCGTCCACACTGCGCGCGGTGACGGCGACCCGGGCGCCTTCGGCGGCGAGCCCGACGGCGATGGCGCGTCCGATGCCGCGGCCGGCGCCGGTCACAAGGGCGATGCGATTCTCCATGGGTCCTATCTCCGCCGTTCGGGAGAGCGGTGCGGCGTCACTCGGGGAAGAAGCTCAGGTCCCAGTCTCCCAGTTTTCGCAAGCGGGAGAAGGGCAGTTCCTCCGCCGGCTGTCCCGCTTTCAGCCAGGCGGCGATCTCTTCGGCGTGTCCCAGGCGGCGCAGAGCGAGTGAGGAGGCGCTGCTGTGGATGACCGTGTCCCAGAAGGCCAGGTAGTCCACGCCGGCGCCATAGAGGGCATCTGCCTTGCGCCTGTATTCGGCCACCGGCAGGTTGCGGGGCATGATGTTCAGGGCGAGCTTGGTCCCCGTCCCCCGGGTCAGCGACATCCACGCGGCCACGTCCCGCGGGTCTTCCCACGACGGCTGCCAACTGAAGAGGTGTTTGGCCGAGGAGTAGGGGATCAGGGTGTCCACCAGCCCCTCCCGCACCCAGAGTTCGGGGTCCAATCCGAACTCCAGGTTCTCCTCCAGGCTGCCGAAGACCCAGGCGGTGATCTCGAAGGGTTCGTCCCGGCCCTGCTCCCGGGCCGATTCTACGAGTGTCCGGCGTAAATCCTTCATGAACCGGGTGGTGGCCCGGCTCCGGTAGGCCAACCAGTCGCGCCACTCCGGGTCCTGCCTGTCCAGCTCCCTGGGGTCCTTGCCGAACTCCGTTTGGAAACCCTCCACCAGCGGCGCTTCGTACTCGACGTACGGGGGTTGGCGATTGTAGAGGATGGCGATGCCGTCGATGGGATAGGCAGCCATCTCCCTCACGAAACTCAGCATGTAGTCTCGAACTCCGGGAAAGGCAAACGACATGGCGGTGCCGCGCGTGCCGTCCCGGCGCACGGTTCGCCACTCGGGATGCCGGTCCCCGAAACCTCCCCGGTTGAAGGCTTCCCAGGGCGGCGGCCAGTAGAAGGGGCCCCAGCCCAGCCGGTAGTTGACGTGAAACTCGAGACCCATCTCGTGGGCGGCCTCGGCCGCCACCTGGAGGGGGTCGATCCCCTTCTCCACGTACTCGGTCCAGGTCTGGACCAGGAGCCGGTCGCCCTTCCTGACGAAATCTTCCAGGGGGTAGTGTTCCCGGGTCCACATCTTTCCGATCCGGGTGAAGTAGTTGCAGACCTCCCCACTGATCCCGTCCCAGTAGATCCGGCGGAAGTCGGTGTTGCGGTAGGGCTCCAGGTGAGACCGGACGAATTCGGCCGAGGCCGGTTCCGCACGCCCCCAGGCCACGGCCCACGAGTCGTTGTAGCCGAAGAGCCGGCGGGTGTCGGTCCGCGCCCGATCCTGCTTCAGGATCTCCACCTCTTCCGGATTCAACGGCACCAGTTTCACGTAGGCGATCCAAACCTTTTCGCAGAAGTTGCCGTACTCCTGGTCCGGCGGGACGATCCGCTGGCAAGGCTGACGCAGGATGAGGTCCTGTCCGGTCAGATCGGCAGTCTTGAAGTAGACATCCTGAATTCGCGGCCCCCGGATGGTGTCATCCTCAGGCACGCCCGAGGTCAGTCCCTCCGGAGCCGGCAGGAACAGTGTCGAAAATGCCGCGTCGCCGCTCAGCTTGGCCTGCACGCGCATGTTTTGGTAGGGCCTCCAGGCGGTGTTGAACATGCCGACGTACACGTCGTGGACGCCGGCCGTGTCCAGGCTCAGGGTCACGTCGGGTGCCTCGGTCTCTTCTCCGGCGAAGAGCAGGGTCCCTTTGAAGTCTTCCGTCTCGTAGTCGATGAGCCGCCAGGCGCGGCGCTTTTCCTTGCGTGTCAGGACCGAGTCCGGTTGCGCCCGGCTCAGATCGGGGAAGTAGACGGGGGTCTGGGTGCGATGGAAAATGGGGAGCCGGCCATCCTCCCGGGATTCGACCGGAGCCGGTTGAGTGCAGGCCGGGAACAGAACGGCAGCGGCCAGGATCATGAAGTAAAACGCCCGGATGCCGGCTTCGGAGCCGTCCCCGGTGGCGATGAGATGATTCCGGTCGGACACGACTTCCGGGTTCATGGTCACTGTCCTCTACCTTCGGTCTTGGCTCTCCTCCAGGATCCAGTCGGTCAGGAGTTGGAGCTCCTGGTTGCGGAGCCGATGGGCGAACTTGGGCATTCCGGAGTTCTGGCTGCCGTAGAAACGGGGCTGGGAAGAGTCCATGATGATCCCGCTCAACCACTCCCGGGACCCGTATCCCGTAAGGTCCGGCCCCAAGGCCATTCCCGTACTCGTTACCTCAGGGTGGTCGAGTTGATGGCACATGACGCAACCTTGGGCCCCTTCCGGAGTTCCTGACGAGAATACGCGCGCCCCGAGGGCCATGAGTTCCGGGTCCGCCGCCGCTGATTCGGGATCGCCCGGCTGGTGTATGACGAAAGCCGACACGGCGTCGATCTCACGCTCGGTCATGAGAGGGATGTTCTTCCTGGCCCACTGGACCATGGTCCCGTCCCGGTGGCGGCTCTGCCCGAAGAAACGCTCCGACGACGGATCCCGCAAAAACTCGGCGACCCATTGCGGAGTGCCGAATCCGGCCAGATCGCTGGCGCTCGCCGCGACCGCGACGGACTCTCCATCCCGGATCTCCGTCACCTGGGCCCCGGTTCCGTCATGGCCGTCCCAGCGGTGGCAGGCGGAGCAGTTGTCTCGAAACAACGGGGGACCCTGCGTCTGCGGGTCCCGGTGCAGCATCGCCAGGGCCCCGTCGGGAGGAATCCCGTTCTCCCTGGACAACTCCAGGATACGCCGGGCCTTCTTTTCGGCGTCCGCCAGTCCCGCCTGGTACATGGGCCGGGTCCGATCCTCCCGGACGGCCGTTACCGTCAGCAGCAGCGCGCCGGCGAGCGTGGCGAAGGTGATCCCGATGCACAGCGCGTGCCCCCGGCGGACGCGGCCCAGAAAGGGGAAGCACAGCATGACTCCAACCACGACCGAGGGAATCACCACGGCGCCGATCACCTCGGTCCGTCCCGGAAAATACTTCAGGAACTGGTAGAGAAAGAGCAGGTACCACTCAGGGCGTGCCGAAGGGGAGGGCCGGGAAGGGTCGGCCGGCGCGTCGAGGGGAGCTCCCCCTTCGGGTCCGAAGACGAAGCCCCGCTCCCATCCGCCCCAGCCCGCAAGCGCCGCCAACACCAATAGCACGCCCAGGCAGGCAAGTCCGTCCAGCAACGCCTGACTGGGCCAGAAGTACGCTTTCCCCTTGGCCTCTTTGGGATGAGTCACGCCGTGGCGGCGGAACAGGACGACATGGAGCACCATCACCAGCAGCAGAAGACCGGGCAGCAATCCGGCGTGGAGGGCGAAGAAGCGGGTCAGGGTATGGTGCCCGTAGGTGGGTCCACCCAGGAGGAGGCGCTCCAGGATCGGTCCCAACAGCGGAACCACGCCGAAGATCTTGGTGGTCACCTGGGTTGCCCAGTATCCCCGCTCGTCCCAGGGCAGCAGGTATCCGGTGAGGGACATCCCCAGGACCAGCCCCAGCATGAGCAGGCCCAACCACCAGTTGATCTCCCGGGGCGACCGATAGGCCCCGGCAACGACCACCTGCACCAGATGGCAAACCAGGAGCACGATCATGACCTGGGACGCGTAGTGATGCAGGCCGCGGATGAACCAACCCATCTCCATCTGGTATTGGATGAAGTAGACGCTCTCCCAGGCTGCGCGGATCGACGGGCTGTACGCGGTCCAGAGCAGGAGGCCGGTGAAGATCTGGAGCAGAAAGGTGAAGACCAGGGTGCTTCCCCAGACGTAGCGCCACTTGGCGCCGCCCGGGATCGACTCGTAGAGCAACCAGGAGACGAGTCGCCGGTACCCCGTCCTGCGATCCAACCAGTCGCTCACGAGACGGCGATCCTCTCGCGCACGCCCGGTCGAAACTCCTGGTATCGGACCAGGACCTCGCCCTCTTCGACCTTGACCTCCAGTTCGTCAAGGCCCCGCGGAGAGGGGCTGTCGGAATTGGCGATGGCGCCGTCCATCCCGAACGAGCTGTCGTGGCAGGGGCAGAGGAACCGTCGATTGGCCCCGTCGTATCCGACGAAGCATCCGGCATGGGGACAGATGACCTGGAAGGCGCGGATGCCGGTCCTCTGCCGCAACAGATAGACGGCACCCAACGGGACCTGGGAGCCCACTTCCCAGGCATCCCGGCGCTGGCCTCGGACCGTGAAATGGCGGGGAGTTCCCATGGGAAGGCTGTCGACGGAGGCCACGCGGTTGAAGCCGTGCTGATCGGCGCGGCGGCGCAGGGGATTCAGGAAGAAGAGGAAGCCCGTGACCAATGGTCCGAGCAGCAAACCGACGCCGATGATGCCGCCCGCTAATTTCTGAAACCACTCGCGTCGTCGCATGATCCCTGGAGCACCGGCGTCATCCACTCGAACCGGCGGCGCGGACAAGGATACCGCAATCGGGTGCCGGAAGTCGGACTGAAATATTCGGAAAGTGAAGCGTCCCGGACCGGATCGGTGCAATCTCGAGGGGTCGTCCTCAACCCCTTCCAGGCGCCGGAATCCCATACCGTTGCAGCGTGCTCTCCAGCGTGGGACGCCCCAGTCGAATCCTCCCGTCATTGAGCAGGTAGGAAAACAGATACCCGGCTCCCAGCATGAGGATGCCGATGAGGAAACAGTACATCACGGCCCGATCGGGGTAGGTGTCCTTCAGATATCCCATGTAGAGCGGTCCGCAGATGCCGGCGGCGGCCCACGCCGTGAGAATCACGCCGTAGATGGTGGACATCTTCCTGCTGCCGAAGACATCGAGCACGAAGGGGGGCATGGTGGCGAACCCGCCGCCGAAGCAGAGGAGCACGTAACAGACCAGGATCGAGAAGATCCAGGGGTTGGTCTCGGTCATGAGAACCCCGAAGACCACCATTTGGCTGGCCAACAGGATGCGGAAGACCGCAGCCCTCCCCAAGCGGTCGGAGAGGAGTCCCCAGAAAAGGCGCCCCACGCCGTTGCAGAGCGAGCTGACGGCAATGAGCGTCGCGCCGTATGCGGCCAGCATGGTCGGCTCGATGGTCGGATCGGAGAGACCCCAGATTTCCTGCAGGAGCTCCGATTGGAAGCTGATCACCGAAATCCCGGCGGCGATATTGAAGAAGAAGACGATCCACATGATGACAAACTGGGTGGTGCCCAAATACGCCCGGGCAGACTGGGATTCGGCGGCATCCCGCCGGATGCTTCGGTTTACCGTAGTCCGGGCAGCAGGGGCGGGGGGATTGCTCAGGAGGAGGCTGCAGGGAATCAGGATGCAGGCGAAGATGATTCCGAGCCAGAAGAAGACCAGGGGCAGCGTTCCCGCCGTACTGACGATCAGGAATGGCGCCAGTCCCTTGCTCAGAAGGAACGCGCCGACTCCGAATCCCATCACCACGATGCCTGTGGCCAACCCCTTGTGGTCCGGAAACCACTTGGCGACCGTTGCGACCGGCGTCACGTAACCGAATCCGATCCCGGCGCCGCCGATCACGCCGTAGCCCAAATAGAAAAGAGGGACCAGATCGAATTGCAGCGCGGCGCCGGCGATCAGGTATCCGCCGGAAAACATGACGCTGCCGGCCAGGGCCAGCAACCGCGGACCCAGGCGGGGCAGCATGCTTCCCGCCCAGGCCGCGGAAACTCCCAGCGAGAATATGGCGATGCTGAAGGCCCAGGCGGTCTGGGTATGGGTCCAGCCCATCTGCCGGACCAGCATGGTCTGGAAGAAGCTCCACGCGTAGACGGTGCCGAAGCAGATTTGAAGGGTCGTGCAGATGAGAGCGATGCCGGTTCGCGGTACCCGAATCAACGAACTTTCCTAACTGTCCTGTCCCGGCGGCGGCCCGGACCCCTCCGAACCGGAGCTGCGATCGGACACGAAACGAAAGAGTCGGGCCAAATCTCCGACTTCATCGTCACGGGCCAGCAACTCGTCGTCCCTCGCCTGGTCCGGGTCCCGGTTGCCCGCCACGTCGACGGCATAGGCCAGCAGTCCACCCAATGGTATCGCGGCCAGGTTGACGAACCAGATGGAAGCCAGAACACCGACCACGAGAAAAATGCAGATGAGGATGACCTGCTGGCCGATGGCCCGCTGGATCTTGAGGGCAACCAGGTCCAGATCCATCCCCACGTGGACCGTGCCGGCCACACCGGCCAGGATGGGACTGCCCACTTCCAGAAAATCGCCCATGCCCGGAATGCTCCGTTCCACCGGCTCGGTGCTGGAGGGATCGCTGGCCCGGACTTCCTCGGGAATACCGGGCACGAAGGTATGGGCCAGATACTCGCCGGACTCGCTGGTGATGTAGATGTAGCGGATGCCTTGAATCTCCACGAACTGATCGATCATCGACTGCAGGGTCGCCAGGTTCCGGTTCAGGAGGATGTCCACGCTGGCGTCGGCGATGGTCTTGGCGATGTTCCGGGTGTTGGTCTCGTACTCCGCCGACAACTGGGTGTCGACGGTGTAGATGCACAGAATCGACGTCGACAGGACGATCAGTCCGAAGAGGGCGAAAATGCCGAACCGCGTCTTCTGGAAGAGTTTCTGTATCTTCATGTCACGAGGCCCAACCTTGCCAGTCGTCCAGGGTCACGAAGCGGCCGTCCTCGACGACGGTGTAATAGACCATCTGAAGCCCCTGCCGGCGGTCGGGGCCGAACGAGACCGGTTCTCCGATTCCGAGGTCGTAGTTCCGCACCGAGAAGACGGCCTTCTCCAGTTTGGCTCGATCATGCCCGCCCCCCATGCGCCGTAGAATCTCCGTCATCAACTTGGCATCAAGGAAACCTTCCAGGCTGACGAAGCTCTGGGGGAACGGACTGTACGGTTCCTTGACCAACTCCCGGGGAACGGCCGGGTCGTAACGTTCCATCAGTTCCCGATACTCCCGTACGGCCGGGATGGACGTGTTTTCATAGCTGGGAACCACCTGGGAGTTGACCAGGTGCCGGGTGTATCTCTCGGCGTCGTCACGACCCTCGGTGAGCAGTTGGAGGAGGTTCTCGCTGCCTACGAACGAGAGGTTGGCGATGGGAATCCGAAGGCCCAGGTCCACCGCGTCGCGCGCAAATGCGGCGCACGCGGCATACGATCCGATGCAGATCACGGCTTCCGGGGAAGCGGCCTGGAGGATTTCGACCTGAGCCCTCATGGTGCCGGTGAACCGTTGGCCGCGGCGGTAGGTGGCCTCACCGGCCAGCCGCTCGCCGTGGGCGGCCAGGGCCGCGCGAACGCCCGCCCAGCCGCTCCTTCCGTACGCGTCGGCCTGGTAGAACACGGCGATGCGTCTCTTGCCGACGCGAAGAAAATTGTCGACCAGCCCGGCGGTCTCCTGCCGGTAGGAGGCCCGGAGGTTGAAGGCGAAGTCGCCGTAGGGCGGTTCCCTCTGGGGCTGGGCTCCGGTGAAGGGAAAGAAGAGATAGACCTTTTCGTCCTGGAACTTCTTGAGCAGGGGCAGCACCCGCGTCACCGTCGGAGTGCCCACGTAGCCGAACAGGAGGAAGACCCGGTCCTCCAACATGAGCTTCATGGTGTTCCGAACGCAGGGATCCGGCTGATAGCCGTCGTCGTAGAGCTTCAGGAGGATCTGGCAGCCGTTGACGCCTCCGTTGTCGTTGACGTGGTTGAAGTACGCCTTGGCGCCCCGGAAGAGTTCGCTGCCCAGGCCTCGGGAGGGGCCGGAAAAGGCGGCCGACATGCCCAGCACGATCTCGTTGCGAGGTGGGCCGGGATGTGAATCCGGATGGGTCCGTTGGGCGGCCGCAGCCGGCTGGGTCGATTCGACGGGTGTGGCCCCGGCCCTCCGCCGATTGGTCCACGACGTCGCCGCAAGACCCGCGAGCCCACGAGTCAGCAGCGATCGCCGAGTCATGACCGGAGTACGTCGTCCCCGCATGGGATTGTCGCTCTCTCGTTTCAGGATACCTGTTTTCAACTTCCTTGGGGGTACCGGAATGGAGCGGGGAAAGATCACTGGCAGAGGTGGACCTTGATGGAACCGGAGGATTTGTCAGCGGCGACGCGAAAGGCCTCGTCGACGGCTTCCAATGGAAACCGGTGGGTGACCAGGCGGGTCGCATCCACCCGGCCGCTGGCCATCAGGTCGATGGCCGCGCCAAAGTCGGTGTCCAAACCGGTCGACGCGTAGCAGTGGGATCCGGTCACCACGGCTTCGGATTCCAGTACCCGGCCCAGGTCCACCTGGACCGGTTCCGGGTAGCCGGCCACCAGGACCACGGTGCCGCGGGGCCGGACGATCTGAAGAGCGAGATCGAAATTGCCTCCCCCGCCCACCGTCTCGATGACGACGTCCGGCCGTGAACCCTGGACCCCGCCGCTCAACCAGTCTTCGAGGCCGCTCTCACCCAGCACGAACACGTGGTCGGCGCCCAGGTCCCGTGCCATCCGGGCCTGTTGCGGATACTTGACGGTGATCCAGGTCTCCCGCACGTTGGCCGCCTGCGCCGCCGCCAGGCAGAACTGGCCGATGGTTCCGCCTCCCAGGATCGCCACCCGATCCCGCCAGGTCGCGCCGGCCTGGCCCAGCGCCCGGCAACCCACCGCCAGGGGTTCGACCAGGGCTCCTTCTTCGAAGCTCAGGCTCGCAGGGAGACGGAAAAGGGCCGAGGCGTGAGCGGTCGTGAACTCGGAAAACCCTCCGTGCGTATCCTGCGATACCCACCGGCGCTCCCGGCAGTGGTTGTAGTGGCCGCTCCGGCAGTAGCGGCAGCGGCCGCAGTGGGAGAAGCACTCGATGGCGACCCGGTCTCCCGGCTCGATTCCCGCGACCCCCTCCCCCAGTTCCACTACGACGCCGGCGGTCTCGTGCCCCAGCGCCAAAGCCTTTGGCTGAGGCCAGTGGCCCCGGTAAACGTGAAGGTCGCTTCCGCAGATGCCGGTCTGCCGCGTATCGATGGTGACGTATCCGGGCGGAGGCGGAAGCCGCTCCACATCCTGTAGGCTGATTTGCCCGATGCCCCGATAGATGGCGGCTTTCATAACCTCTGTGGAGCGGCCGGAGCCGGTGAAGACGGGGAAGACAAAAGGTGGATCCTGTCCAACCCGCATTTCTCACCAGGGGGCGCGCACAGCGCAGTCTGTCTCGGAGAAACCTTGGACAATTTCCCGCAAATTCTCAAAAACAGATCCTTTTTCGTCATACGCAAAACGACCTGGTGAGAAATGCGGCTAAGCTAATAATTTCTCGATCACGTTGCCGGCGACATCGGTGAGGCGGAACTCCCGGCCCTGGAAACGGAAGGTGAGCCGGGTGTGATCCAGTCCCAGGAGGTGCAGGATGGTGGCATGGATGTCGTGAACGTGAACCGGGTCCTCCACCGGAGAGAAGCCCAGGTCGTCCGTCTTTCCAATCGTCTGCCCGGGCCGGATTCCGCCGCCGGCGAACCACATGGTGTAGGCGTCGATATGGTGGTTGCGTCCGATGGAGTCCCGTTTCTCTCCCATGGGAGTGCGGCCGAACTCTCCTCCCCAGACCACCAGGGTGGAGTCCAGGAGGCCCCGTTGCTTCAAGTCCCGGACCAATGCGGCCGAAGGGCGGTCGGTCTCCCTCGTGACCTTGTCCAGCCCCTCCTGCAGGTTCACGTGGGCGTTTCCGTGATGGTCCCACTCGGCGTGATAGAGCTGGACGAAACGGACGCCGCGCTCCACCAGGCGCCGGGCCAGCAGGCAGTTGTTGGCGAATGACCGGGCTCCCGGCTCGGCGCCGTACATGTCCAGCGTCTTTTGGGTCTCGCTGGAGAAGTCGATGAGTTCGGGACCGCTGGACTGCATCCGGTAGGCCATCTCGTAGGAGGCGATCCGGGTGGCGATCTCGGGGTCCCCGGTCTCGGCCAACCGGGCCAGGTTCAGGTTGCGGATCGCCTCCACGCGGCTCGCCTGCCGCTGCCGGCTCATGCCGGCGGGACTGGCCAGGTTCAGGATGGGGTCTCCGCTGCTGAAGAAGGGGATCCCCTGGTGGATGGTGGGAAGAAAGCCGCTCTCCCAGTTGGAGATGCCCGCTCGGGGACCTTGCCGGCCGGACTGGAGGACCACGAAAGCGGGCAGGTCCTGGGACTCGGTCCCCAGGCCGTAGCTGACCCAGGAACCCATGCTGGGTTTCCCGGGCCGCGGCGAGCCGGTGTTGCTGAAGATCTGCGCCGGTCCGTGATTGAAGTTGTCGGTGGAGACGGTGGAGACGAACGCCAGGTCGTCGACGATGGACGCGGTGTGCGGAAGGCACTCGGAGAGGGTCTTCCCCGATTGGCCGTAACGTTCGAACTCCCGTTCCGAACCCAGGAGCCGCGGCTTCTCCTTGGTGAAGAAGTCCATGAAGGCGAAGCGCTTGTCCTCCAGGAAGGAATCGGGAATCGGTTGGCCGTCGAGTTCCTGCAGCTTCGGCTTGTGGTCGAAGAGATCCAGTTGGCTGGGCCCTCCCACCATGTAGAGATAGATGACGTTTCGGATCTTGGCCGGATAATGGGGGTCCCGGGCCGCCAAGGGGTTCACCAGGTCCGGTTTCCGGGCCAGCAGCCGGCCGTCGCTGAGCAGGGAGGCCAGGGCGACCTTTCCCAATCCGAGGGAGCAGCGGCTGAAAAAATGGCGCCGCGTCTCCGAAAGAAGCCAGGGTCGGTAGCTCTGCATGGGGTTACTCCCGGGTGATGAACTCGTCCAGGTTCAGGAGCACGCTGGAGAGGAGGGTCCAGGCCGCGAGTTCCTGCGAATCCTCGTCCTCGGAATCCAGGGAGAACAAGGTTCGGGCTTCCCGCGGGTGCTGTGCCAAATCGTTCCTCTGGTGGTCCAGAAAGCGCTTCAATTGAATG
The DNA here is from genome assembly GCA_965116695.1 of Acidobacteriota bacterium. Classification (GTDB taxonomy): domain Bacteria; phylum Acidobacteriota; class UBA6911; order RPQK01; family JAJDTT01; genus JAJDTT01. The sequence goes on along the minus strand of OZ220706.1, from coordinate 1,359,314 downwards.
GTTTCCTCCGCGCCGGGCAGCCTCGACAGGCAAACGCGGAAGGTGTAGGCGATGCGCTCCGAGTCCTGGTCGGGACCTTCCCGGAGCACCCGGCGGGCGAGACCCTGGGCGAACTCGAAAAAGGCCTCGTCGTTGAGCAGGGTCAATGCCTGCAGGGGCGAGACGGAGCGGCTTCGCCTCGTGCAGGTGGTGATCCCGTTGGGACTGTCGAAGACCATCAGGGCAGGATGCGGGGTGGAGCGCCAGAAATGGGTGTAGAGGCCCCGCCGGTATCGATCCTCACCCTGGCTGGCGACCCACTCCCGCTTGGAATGTCCCAGACGGCTGCTCCCCTGGGGCTGGGGAGGAAAGACGGAAGGACCGCCGACCGTCCGGTTCCAGAGTCCGCTGGCGGCCAGGCAGACGTCCCGCACCACCTCCGACTCCAGCCGCAGCCGGTGCTGCCGCGCCAGCAGCCGGTTGTCCGGGTCCACCTTGGAGGCGTCCTCTCGATGCCGGGACGACTGTCGGTAGGTGGCCGAGGTGACGATCAGGCGGTGCATCGCCTTCAAGCTCCAGCGCTGGCGCATCAGCTCGGAGGCCAGCCAGTCCAGAAGAGCCGGATGGGATGGATGGGCGCCCTGGATCCCGAAGTCGTTCTCGGTCTCCACCAGTCCGGTGCCGAAGTAACGTTGCCAAATCCGGTTCACGGTGACTCTGGCGGTGAGGGGGTGACCCGGTTCCACCAGCCATCGAGCCAGGTCCAGCCGGTCGGGGCGGGACCGGGCGTCCAGCGGAGGCAGGACGGCGGGCACGTCCGGCCGGACCGGATCCCCCCGGCGGGTGAACTCGCCGCCCAGATGGACGTAGGCCTCCCGGGGCTCCGGCAGTTCCTTCATCACCAGGGTGCTGGGGAGCTTCGGTTCGGCCTGCTTCAGAGAGTCGATGCCGGCCTTTCGGGTCGAGAAGCCCAGATCCTGCTCCTTGTAGAGAAGATGCAGGGTCTTGAGCTGGATCTCGTTCCGCTCTTCGGCCGGAAGCGCCAGAATCCTCTGAATCTCGAGAGGAAACTCCCGACGCCGCTCCGGTTTCAGTTCCGTTTCCCATTGGGGCAGGCGGTCCAGGAGGTCCTTCTCGTAGGTCTTCAGCTCCTCCTCCAGGAGCGCCAACTGGCTCCGGATGATGTCCCGCCGGGCGAACTCCCGGTCGGTACCGAACTCCAGAAAGGGCCAGTGCCGCGGCCGGTCGGTCTCTTCCAGTTCGGGGCTCCTTTCCTCGATGTTGTTGAAGAAGGAATAGAACTGGAAGAACTCCTTCTGGGAGACGGGATCGTACTTGTGATCATGGCAACGGGCGCAGCCGACGGTCAGGCCCAGAAAGGCGGCCCCGGTGGTCTCGACCCGGTCCACGACCCGCTCGACCCGGTACTGCTCCACGTCAATGCCCCCTTCCTGGTTCAGGAGGGTGTTGCGGTGGAATCCGGTGGCGACGATCTGTTCCTTGGACGCATCCGGAATCAGGTCGCCCGCCAACTGCTGGATGGCGAACCGGTCGAACGGCAGGTCCTGATTCAGAGCGCGGACCACCCAGTCGCGGTACATCCAGATCTGGCGGGGTCCGTCGGAGAACCCGTCCGAGTCGGCGTAACGGGCCACATCCAGCCAATGCCGGCCCCAACGTTCTCCGTAGTGGGGCGAAGCCAGCAGACGCTCCACGAGCCGTTCATAGGCGCCGGGGCGGGTGTCCGCCAGGAAACGGTCGACGGCGGCCGGAGAGGGAGGCAGGCCCAGAAGATCCAGGCTGAGGCGGCGCAGCAGCGTGATCCGGGAGGCTTCGGGTGACGGATCCAGTCCCTGCTCCTCCAACCGCTTTAGAATGAACCGGTCGACGGGTGTGCGGATCCACTGCGTGTCGGACACTTGCGGCGGCGCGGGGCGCTGCACAGGCTGGAATGACCAGTGACCGCCCGGGCCGGAATCATCCGACGCGTCCCAGGGAGCCCCCAGGGCCACCCACCGGCGCAGTGCCTCGATCTCGGCGTCGGGCAGCTTTCCGCCGGGAGGCATCTTCAGATCGGACGAATGGGCCAGCGCCAGAATCATCCGGCTCTGCTCCGAGTCTCCGGGCAGAACGGCGGGACCCCGGCTTCCCCCCGTCAGGATCTCGGCGCGGCTCTCCAGCGAGAGGCCGCTGCTTCGAACCGTCTGGTTGTGACACGCTAGACAACGGCTCTGCAGTATCGGCTGGACCTCTTCCCGGAAGAAAAGGGATCCGTCGGTTGTGGCGCCATCCTGGAGCTGGCCCATAAGAGGACAGGCGGCCAGGATCAGGAAAAAGACGGTGCCGAATCTTATTTTCATGGTGGGAGCCAGCGCCATTTTGGGCCAAGGCGGTGTCATCTGGCAAGAATCAGCGACACAGGCGCATTTGACGGCACGGGCAGGACCAGGGTATCCGGACCGACGTTCAGGCGGCCTGATGCTACGGATCCATGAGGACCGCATCAGGACGCGTGTTTTTCCAGCACCAGCCGGTAGCACTGCAAACGGTTGCGCAGAAAGCAGTGCGCCGATCCCCACAGGTAGAGTCGAAATCGCCGGTATTCATCCTCGCCAAAATTCTTGATGATGAGGTCCCTGTTGGAGTCGAGGCGCTTGGCCCAGCCGACGCAAGTCCGGTAGTAGCTGATCCGGTCGTCCCAGACGCCCTTCAAATCGAACGGAAAAGAGGTCATCGACTTCAAGAAATCGTGGAGTATGAGAAACGAATTGTTCCCCGGGTAGATCTGCTGCGAAATGAACGACGACATCTCGTATTTCCGGGAACAGGCGCCGGCGTCGATAAAGACCCGGCCACCCGGCTTCAGCACCCGGTCAAGACGCGCCAGGACCCGCGGGTAGTCGGGCATGTGCTCCATGATTCCCAGGACCACGACGGCGTCGAAACGTTTCTCCGGCTCGAACTCCAGGAAATCGCAGAGCAGGGTGGTGATGGGCAGTCCCTCCCGGGCGGTCAGCCGATCCATGAATTCGAGCGACTTCGTGGAAATCGTAACTCCCGTCACCTCGATCCCCTGGCGCGCCGCGTACGCTGCGAATGCGCCCCATCCGGGACCGACCTCCAGCACCCGGCTGCCGGGAGCCAACCGGCATTCTTCAACGACATGATCCATCTTGCGGCGAAACGCCACCTCCAGATCCTCGTCCGGCGAAAGGAAGACGCCCTGGGTGTAGCAATGGAAACTCTCGTCCAGAAAGGTGAGGAAGAATTCCGCGTCCCGTTCGTAGTGCCGGACGATGGTCGACTTGTTGACCGCGACCTGTCCCATCAACACAGGCGCGAGGAACCGCCAGAGCCAATGCAGCGGGTGCCGGTCATGCAACTGCTCACGCAGATCGAAGATCTTGATGAAGTCGCCCTCGACGTCGAACCGGCCTTCGACGTAGGCCTGTGCAATGGTTCCCTCATCGAGCGAGGCGATCGCCTTCAGCGCCGACGGATGCGTGATGGTCACGCTGAAGCTGGGGGGACCGGCGCCGAAACGGTGGGTATTTCCGTCAGAAGTGGTCATCTCGAAACCGATGGCGCTGTCTTGCAACCGTCTCTGGATATACTTCAGTAACCAGGTGCTTCTGCGAGATCCGGCGAGTGGCGCCGCACCTGCCGCTGATACGTCCGTTGTCATGATGAACCTCTACTCTCCGTACATTTCGGTGATAATGCGCCGGAGCAGGGCCGCTTCCTCGACGGACAACCGATCGAGCCTGTTCCCCAGCCGCTGTTTGCTGATGGCGCGGATCTGGTCGACTGCAATCTCAGCCCTCTTTCCCGCACATCTGATCTGGAGGCGGCTCCGCCACTGGGGATGCACTGTGGAAGTTAGAGGACACACAATAATCGTATCCGGAAACGGATTCATTTGATTCTGAAATTACCTGCATGAATTCTGTCAATCCTCCGGGTTGTCGGCAAGCACCACCCGAGGGAGAAACTTTTCAATCCCTCGTTGCAAGAAAGCTGCGTCATCGGATCCGTTGTTCCCCCCTGCGCCCGGCCACATGCGCCGATCGCTCTATCGTCCTTCGCGGTGGAGCCAACTCACCAAACCAGCGACATCCATCGTGACATCCCGACTGAGGACACCCGGATCTGCGAGAATGCTCCGGTCTGGAGGAATTTGATGAGGACAAGACTGAATTTCATCGTTTTCGCCGCTCTCGTGATCGTTTCGACGGCGGCGCTGGCCGGCGGCGGCCACAGGGCGTCGACCGAACCCGTCGAGATCGGCTCCCGCCTGGAGCCCTTCGTCGACGATTACCTGATCGAGAGCATGAGCGGCGGGCTCTCGCTGCGCATGCACCGGCCCCGGCTCACCGAGCCGGTGCTCAAGTTCGACGCCCCCTGGGAAGGACCGGGCAATCACTACATCACCGTCTTCAAGGACGGGGACCTCTACCGCATGTACTACCGGTGCGTGCGGCCCGGCAACATGCCGGCCAGCGGCAAGGGATGGCCCATGAACACCTGTTACGCCGAGAGCCGCGACGGCACGAATTGGACCCGGCCCAAGCTGGGCCTGATCGAATTCGAGGGGAACAGGGAGAACAACATCATCCTGACCGGTCCGCCAGGGGACTGGGGGAGCCCCACCAGCAACTTCTTCGCCTTCCGGGACACCAATCCCCAAGCGGCGCCCGAGGAACAATACAAGGGAGTCGGGGGCATCAACCGGGGGCTCTACCTGCTGGTTTCCGCCGACGGGATCCGCTGGAAGGCCAAGGGCAGCGAGCCCTTCATGAAGCACGGCATGTCCACGGTCCCCATGATCAACGGCTTCGACAGCCACAATGTGATCTTCTGGGACGCCGGACGAGAGCGTTACCAGGCCTATCTCCGGGACATGTACCTGTCGCCGGGTCTGGGCGAGCGAACCCGCAGCGTGCGGGTGACGACGTCCCGGGACTTCGCCAACTGGAGCTACCCCGATTGGATCGACATGGGAGAAGCCCCGCCGGATCAGCTCTACACCTTCTCCGCGACCCCCTACTTCCGGGCGCCGCACATCTACGTGGCCTTTCCCAAGCGGCTGATGAAGTACCGCCGCTCCGAACTGCCCGAGGAGTATGATTCGCTACGGGGGATCGGCCTCTCCGACTCGGTGTTCATGTTCAGCCGCGACGGCGCGAACTGGGACCGGCGCTATCTGGAGGGCTTCGTCCGGCCAGGCCCGGATCCGCTCGACTGGACCGACCGGAGCAACTATGTGGCCGCCGGCCTGGTGCCCACCGGTCCCGATGAGATGTCGGTGTACGTTCTCCGGCATTTTCGCCTGCCCAGCATCAACTTGCGCCGGGGCGTGCTGCGCGCCGACGGTTTCGTGTCCATCAACGCCACCTACGGGGGCGGCGAACTGGTGACCCGGCCCCTGATCTTCCAGGGCAGGAACCTGGTCATGAACTACGCCACGTCGGCGGCGGGAAGCGTGCGGGTAGAGATTCAGGACGTAGACGGCAATCCGGTGCCGGGATACGGTCTGATGCAGGCCGTGGAGCATTATGGCAACAGCATCGAGCAGGCCGTCGCCTGGGACCGGGGTCCGGACCTGGCTCATCTGGCCGGCCAAGCCGTGCGGCTGCGGATTCTGGTCCGCGACGGCGACCTCTATTCGATCCGGTTCAAGTGACGCCATGAAGGTTGCCGCGGTTGACTTTTGGCGATGATTCCATGTAGGAACTAGCTCAGTCCGGGAAGAATCTCTTGAAGCGTTTCAACCTCGTAAGCCTGACCACTTTCCTGTTTTCGGCCGGCTTGGCGGCGCCACTGCCGGAGGAGTCGTCCGAGTTGCCGCCCCCGGCCGCGAAGACCGTCGAATTCTCCAGGGACGTGGCGCCGCTGCTGGAGAGCCGCTGTTACCTCTGCCACGGCCCGCAGCAGCAGATGAAGGGCCTGCGGCTGGATCGCGCCCAGGATGCCTTGCGGGGAGGCGAATCGGGCGTGGTGATCCGGCCGGGCGACAGCGCGCGAAGCCGGCTCATCCAGCTCGTCGCCGGCGTAATCCCGGGCCAGGTCATGCCGCCTGGAGGGAAGGGGCTCTCATCGGGCGAGGTCGGCCTCCTGCGCGCCTGGATCGATCAGGGCGCCCGCTGGCCGGAGGCGGAGGCCGCCGCGGATCCGGGCGCCGAAAAGAGAGCCGAGTCTTCCCATTGGGCCTTCCGGTCCTTGACTCGTCCCGTCCCGCCGTCGGTGAAGGACCCGTCGTGGATCCGGAATCCGGTGGATCGGTTCGTCCTGTCCAAATTGGAGGCCGAGGGCGTCGGCCCTTCGCCCGAAGCGGACAATGAAACGCTCATACGGCGCCTCAGCCTGGATCTCACGGGGCTCCCTCCGACGCTCACTGAGTTGGACGCCTTTCTGTCGGAGGATGGCGATGGAGCTTATGAGAATGCCGTGGACCGCCTTCTGGAGTCGCCCCACTTCGGGGAGAAGTGGGCCCGTCACTGGTTGGATCTGGCCCGGTATTCCGACAGCGACGGCTACCGCCAGGACGATTTCCGCCGTCACGCCTGGCGCTATCGCCACTGGGTCATCCAGGCCCTGAACCGGGATATGCCCTTCGATCGGTTCACCGTGGAGCAGATCGCCGGAGACCTGCTTCCGGACGGCGGAGTCGACGCCAGGGTGGCCACCGGGTTCCACCGCAACACTCCCAGCAACCGGGAGGGCGGAACCAACATGGTCCAGTTCCGCTTCGAGCAGGTGGTCAACCGGATCAACACGGTGGGGACGGTCTGGCTGGGACTGACGGTGGGCTGCGCCCAGTGCCACGATCACAAGTACGATCCCCTGAGCCAGAAGGACTACTACCGGCTCTTCTCCTTCTTCAACGACGCGGAAGAGGTGAACATCGACGCTCCGTTGCCGGGGGAGATGGGGCCTTATCTGCGGGAAGTGGCTTCGTACCGGAAGGAACGGATCCGATTGTTGCACGAATACCGGGTGCCCGAGCTCCAGCCGGCGTGGGAGGCCAAGCTGCTGGAGGCCATGGCCAACCCGGGCCGGTGGCAGAACTGGGACAAGGCCGTGGGGACGGTCCGGGTCGGCGACATGCACCCGGTGTACGGAATGGGGGAGAAGATCCTCCGGAAGGACCCGTCGGAACGGAGCGAGAAGGAAGCCAAGATCCTCACTGAGCACTTCGTCCGCTACTCCAGCCAGGTGGTGCCCGAGAAGGTCTACGAGGAAAAGCTCAAGTTCGGGGAGCTGCTCGAGAAGCTCAAGGAACTGGAAGCCGGGTTCCCGGCTCTGAGCCAGGCCCAGACGATTGCCACCGAGGCGGAGGGCCGTCCCACCCATGTTCACGTCCGCGGCGAGTTCAACCGTATGGGAGATCCGGTGGAGCCGGGCGTGCCCGGATTCCTGCACCCGGAGGTGGACGATTCGTCGCCGCCCAGAATCCGCCTGGCCGATTGGATCGTCAGTCCCGAGAATCCCCTCACCGCCAGAGTGACGGTCAACCGCCTCTGGCAGGAGCTGTTCGGACGCGGCATCGTCTTCACCACGGAGAACTTCGGGTTGCAGGGAGAAAAACCGTCTCATCCCGAACTTCTGGACTGGCTCGCCAGCGATTTCCGGGAGAACGGCTGGAGCCTGAAGGGCGCCATCAAGACCATGGTCATGTCCGCCACCTACCGGCAGTCCTCGGCGGTCCGGCCGGATCTCCAGTCCCGGGACCCGGACAACGTCCTGCTGGCGCGCCAGACGCGGATGCGGTTGCCCGCGGAGCTGATCCGGGATTCGGCTTTGGCAGTGAGCGGACTGTTGAATCCCGCGGTGGGGGGCAAGAGCGTTCGTCCGCCCCAGCCCGGCGGAAAGATGCAACGGCGGAAATGGGTGGAGAGCGAGGGGCAGGACCGCTATCGCCGCGGTCTCTACATCCAGTACCAGCGCATGTTCCCCTATCCGTTCCTGGCCAACTTCGACATGCCGGGCGGCTACGAAGCCGTTTGCCGCCGGGGCCGGTCCAACTCTCCGCTGCAGGCTCTGAATCTGCTCAACGACGAGGTGTTCTTCGAGGCGGCCCAGGCGCTTGCGGTCCGGATTCTGGCGGAAGGACCCGCCGATCCCCGGGAGCGCCTGGAGCACGCCTTCAGGCTCTGTCTTGCCCGCTCACCCGCGGACGACGAGTTGGAGTGGCTGGAGACAGCCATGCGCCGCCAAACCGAGATCCTGGAGCAGGAGCAGGAATTGGCGCAGTTGACCCTTCCCGTGGAATTTCCCGGTCTCGTTCCTTCGGAAGCGGCCTCCTGGGTCGGCGCCAGCCGGATTCTCCTGAACCTGGACGAGTTCATTACGCGGGAGTAGTCCCATGAACGCTGATCGCATTGGACCCATGTCGAACCGGCGCCTTTTTCTGGAGCGGACGGCCGCCGGATTCGGTTCCCTGGCCCTGGCCCATCTCATGGCCAGCGAAGGCCTGACGGCCGCCGTGCCCAACGGGAACGGCGTGGTGAATCCCCTGGAGCCCAGGGGACCCCATTTCCCGGCCACGGCCAAGCACGTGATCTTCCTCTACATGTCGGGAGGTCCCAGCCAGATCGATCTCCTGGACCCCAAGCCGGCGCTGAAGAAGTGGCACGGACAGCAGTTGCCCGTCTCCATGAGGAATAACCTGAAGCAGGCCTTCCTCAAGCCCACGGCCACCCTCATGGGCAGCCCCCGGGAGTTCAAGCCCCACGGGCAGTCCGGAACCGAGTTTTCCGACTATCTGCCCTACACCGCGGCTCACGCCGACGACATCTGCCTGATCCGCACCATGCAGACCGACGCCGTGAACCACGATCCCGGCGAGCTGCTCCTCAACGCGGGAACCAGCATCCTGGGGCATCCCACCATGGGGTCGTGGGTGACCTACGGTCTGGGCAGCGAGTCGCAGGATCTTCCCGGCTACGTGGTGTTGAGCACGGGCAGCCGCCCCAGCGCGGGTGAGAACAACTGGTCCAACGGGTTCCTGCCCTCCATCTACCAGGGAACTCCCTTCATGAGCACCGGGGATCCGATCCTCTACCTGTCGGATCCTCCCGGCGTCAATTCCAGCATTCAGCGAGTGCACCTGGATGCGCTCCGGCTCCTGAACGAGAAGCGGTTCCGGAAAACGGGCGACGCCGAGATCGGCGCCCGCATCGCCTCCTACGAACTGGCCTTCCGGATGCAGATGGCGGCCCCGGAGCTGCTGGACTTCTCCCAGGAGTCGCCGAAACTGTTGGAGGAGTACGGCGTCAACCGGGAAGGGAAGCGGGCCAAGTCGTTCGGGGTCAACTGCCTCCTGGCCCGGCGGCTGGTGGAGCGGGGCGTCCGCTTCGTCATGCTCAACCACGCCAACTGGGACTTCCACCACGGACTCGAGAAGAGGCTGAAGGAATACAGTCACGATACGGACCAGCCGACGGCGGCGCTCCTGAAGGACCTGAAACAGCGGGGGCTGCTGGAGGAGACCCTGGTGCTGTGGGGCGGCGAGTTCGGCCGCACGCCCATGGGAGAGCCGGAGATCCACGGAGGCGAACCGGGGCGCGACCACCATCCCACCTGCTTCAGCATGTGGCTCGCCGGCGGCGGCGTCCGCGGCGGACAGGTGGTGGGCCGTTCCGACGAACTGGGGCTGTATCCGGTGGAGGACCCGGTGCACGTCCACGATCTCCAGGCCACACTGCTGCACTGCCTGGGTCTGGATCACACCCGCCTCACCTACCATCACATGGGCCGCGACTTCCGGTTGACGGACGTGGGCGGCAACGTGTTGAACAAGGTTCTGGACGCCTGAATTCTCAGGATGTCATGAGTTCGATCGAGGAGAATTTTCATGGGAGAGTTGAAGCTCGCGTACACGGCCCGGAGCTACAGCACCGGCACCCTGGGGCGGTCCATCTGCAGCGCCCGGAGTCACCATTTCGTGGCCGATGACCTGGGAGGGGAAGAGGTGGGCGCCGGCGAGCTCTTCTTTTCCGGCGTCGCCGCCTGCGCCGTCAACATGGTGGAGCGGATCGCCGCGGCCGACGAGACCCCGCTGGAATGGATGGACGTCTCGGTGGAGGCCTACCGCGATCCCGACAAGGACCACGGTGAGCTGACCCTCTACGATTCGGTCCGGGTCCGGATCGAGATGTGGGGAGTGAGCGACGACGACGCCGAAGTGCTGACGGCGCTCTGGAAGGCGCGCTGTCCTCTCTACGGAACCGTCGCCGCCGCCACTCCCGACACGACCGTCACGCTGGTCTCCCACACCGAGTCGCGCCGCTGACCGTTCGGCGCTGCGAAGTTCGGATGGGAATCGGCTGTCCGGTTTCAATAACGGGTTATCTTCGCTATTGAGTGGATATTTCCCCACGAATCCTTCACTATCAATCCGTACCTGAACTAAAAGGAAGGCCAACTCTATAGCGCCGGAGAGAGGCTATTCCCTTCTCCACGAAATAATGAACGTCGATTTCTTCCTAACCGATCAGTTTGTCTGGGGGTATTGCGGGTTTATTGTCGCGTTGTTGTTTAGCATTTCAGGAAAACTGGTCTATGAGGCGATACCCTTGTACCGTAGCCTTCGCGAAGTGAACGCAGCATTGATTCGTCTTCAAGGTGAAAGAGGGTTAGTCCAGTCATTCGAAAAGTACAACAGGCACGCTGAGGAAGCTTTTGGTCTGGCGTGGAAGGAATTCGTGGAGACGTTGGTTTTACCCGAACCCAACTCTGGTGAGCCAATCCGCAACACCGGAGAGGTGTCAAGGTATCTAAACGACGCCACGATTATATTCCCCAAGGTTCCTTTCGGCTTTTATCATTCGGTCCCGAATCTGTTGACCGGACTCGGCATTCTCGGCACGTTTCTTGGCTTGGCCGCGGGTGTTGGATCGGCAAGTTCCGGTCTGTCTTCGGGCACGCCGAGCGAAATCACAACGTCACTTCAGGAGCTCTTGGCTGGCGCATCGCTGGCATTCATGACTTCTATCGTCGGCATCTTATGCTCAATCCTGTTTGTGCCCGTCGAGCGCTTTGCATCAAGACGACTCCACATCGCACTGGACGGGTGGGTCGGAGCCATCGAGTCCCGACTGGAGCGCGTGACGCCGGCGGGTGTTGCCCTGGAGCAACTCAGAGAGGCCCGGCGCGCTTCGACGCAACTCGAACGCTTCAATACCGAGTTAATATTCTCCATCGAACAGGCCCTGGAGGAGAAGATCGCCGGTCGTCTGTCGCCGCAGCTTGAACGACTCGTGGAAACGGTTGAGGGACTCCGCCAGGATCGATCGACCGACGCCGGTCAGATGATCGAGCAGGTGCTCGGACGATTCGCTGACGCCATGCAGGAACGGACCGGATCTCAGTTCGACGAGATGGCATCGATCGTCACGGATCTGAATCGCAGCTTGAAGAACGCGTCCGAAAGCATGGCCCAGAGTCAGCAGGATGTCCGCGCGGCGCTGGATTCGGCCATGACCACAGTCAGGGAATCGATGGATGCCGGGGCCGCCTCGATGACCGAAACGCTCCAGCAGTCGCTTGGCGATGTGACACGTGTGCTCACAGCAGCCTCGGGAAGTTTGGCAGAACAACTTACTGCTTCCGGCACGGCCGCTGCAACCGAGCTGCGAAACACGATGGGATCGGTGACGCGCGAGTTGGCTGACACTAGCCTCGATGCAGTCTCAAGAATCTCTGGATCGCTGAGCGGCCTGAAGACCGCTGCGGAGAGCCTCAACCGGTCCACGCGGCAAAGCGAGCGGATGCTGGCTGAAATGACGAACTTCGTCGATCAGATCAACACGCTACGAGGCACCATCGACGCAGCTCAGCAACAGGTCACCGAGGTCTCGGGACCTGTCAGCCGGGCGGCCGGGGATATTCGCGCCGCGAGCGACAAAACTGCTGATGTCCTGGCACGGACGAGCGACATGGTCGACCGCGTTGACAAATTGGTTAACACCCTCGAACAGCATCAGCAGTCGGTCACCGAAGCCTGGGGTCGGTATCAGAATCGGTTCGAGGGCATTGATCGCTCGCTCGCCAGGGTTTTCCAGCAGATCGACGACGGCCTGTCCGGATACTGCGATCAGGTGAAGCAGTTCGCCAATGAACTCGACAAGACGACCTCCGAAACTGTCCAACAGCTTGCCAGCGCGACCTCGGAACTGAGCGGAACAATCGAGGATCTGATTGAGCACATCTGGCTGACAGAGCAGCGCGGAAAGACAAGGAGATGAGTGACGGACTCAGAGTGTCGGCGGATACCGGCCAAGGTGGACACAACTATCTCGCAAGCGTCAGCGACTTGGTTTCAGCGCTCATCTTTGTCTTCATCATCATGCTCGCCGTTTTTGCGTATCAACTTGCCGATGTCACCGAGAATTTGAAGGCCGCTGATGAAACCCGCGACCGAATGCTTGTGGAGATTGCGAGTCGGCTCGAGGACTCCGGAATGCGGGTCGAAGTGCTAGAGGACCAAGGCGTCCTACGGCTGTCGGAAAACTCCATTAATTTTCCATCGGGAAGTGAAGTTCCCGCCTCCGAACATCACCAGAACGTCGGACTTTTAGCACAGGCTATCGCCGAGGTCGTGCCGTGTTATGTCTCCCCAAGTCGGGGTGCCTTTACGTTGAGGGGTGACGGTGACGTACCATGGTACTGTCAGATCTCTGCCGACCCTTCGACGTACGAATGCCGGGAGGAGACGTTGCCATGGCTCCTTGAGACCTTGCTGATAGAAGGCCACACCGACGACGTTCCGGTCGCCGCTGGCCGTCGTTTTCGGGACAATCTCGAACTGTCGTCGATTCGCGCCGCAACCGTGCAACGGATGATCATCGCGTGCGAGCCTGGTGTGGAAAACCTGCACAACACAGACGACTACCCCATTTTAAGCACGAGCGGGTATGGTGCCACCCGGCCTGTGAGCAACTTCTCTGTACAGACCGACGATACTCGGCGCGTTAACCGCCGCATCGACCTGCGGTTCCTCCTTGAACCTCCGGAAGGGGCGCTGCCAACGGACGAACCCGAAGTCCAGACCGATCTCCGCGAACGATACGGCGAAAGGCAGCCGTGAACGACGCGCCGTCTCTCAAGGATTCGCTTGCGCGATGGACCGGCTTCCCGAAGCTCGAGCGCAGATTCGAGCCGCGCCGGACTCGCGCCGCCGCGGTTCAGGTGACAAGGCGACTGGGGAATATGGAGCCAAAACCTCCCGAGCCCTATGACCTAAAGGCCTTGTATCAGCGGGTCATGGAGTCATGGCGGCGTTTCCATTCCTTGGAGCGTATTTCTTCCCGTGATACTCACCGACTGCCGTGGATCCTGTTCTACCCGCCCGCTGACACGCATCGTTCCTGGCAGCGGCGTCCCACCGAGTGGCTGGGCGGAAAGCCCCGTGTCCTGCAGGAATATCGTCGGCGGTTATCCGGTGTTCGCCGAACGCGATCCGTTCTGGCGTTGCTGCACGAATTCTTGCGCGTCTACCCAACCGACCTACGGACGTTCGACGATCTCCGCGACATTCTGCGCGAAGCTGTGATAGACAGGCGTTCGCCGCCGCCATCCCTGCGAAAATGGCGGCAACGATGCCTGGATTTCAAGTTCCTCGATGCGGACGGTGGGACAGCGTTCGTTCGAAAGCTGGTGGCCGCCACCGAGGCCATTGACAGCATACTCAACGAGGCCGGACTTGACACCGGACTCGCCCGTTGTGGATTTCTGAAGTCGGGCATCCAAGGCCACCTCCCGGACGTAGGCGCGCAGCTGGATGAAAATCGCATAGATATCGCGAGACTTGATCGAATGCTCGTTCTCCTCGAATGCGAGGGCAAGCTTCGCTTTAACGAACGGCCCGTACGTTTGGAAATCGCGTCCGCACTGCTTCGTCCGTTCGTCGACCGACCGCCGCACACCGAAACGAGGAAACGTTTGCGATTCTTCTTCGTGCGTCACTTCGGCCACCCGAACCTGCGGTCCGGCAAACATAAGTGGTCCGGGGTTCCGGAAGACATCAGGAGGGTCGTGATCAGGTGGCTGGTCGAACGCGTGCTCGATCAATTCTTTCTGCTTATAAAGGAAACGGCGCTAGACAGGCATTGGAGGTACAGGGAAGCCTTCTGGAAGGCATATCTTCATCAGGATCTGATCGATGACATCTGGTTTCTGTTGGGTCCGCGTGCAGCCGACCATCTCAGGAAAATGAACAGGAACGAAGATGTGACTGAAACCACCGGATCGCTCCAAGGCGCCGGCGGTGACCAGTCGGTACTCCTCTTGCGCATGCCTGGCGTGACCATCGCTGAATGGAGTCACAACGGCAAGTGCCGATTCTGGCTCGACGGGAACCGAAAAGCGCCCAATTTGTATCAAGACAGCTACCATCGCTATGACATCCAGTGGGGACGGGACTTCGCGCAAACTCATCACGGAAGCGAATACGGTAGCTGGCAGGACAAGATAGCGAACTGGATTGAGGAGAACACCGGTGCCAGGGCCAACCGCGATGACTACATGCTCCAGGAGTTTCGGTGGCGAACGAGCTGACCTTCGAGAAATCAGCGGATGGTTTGGTCGTCCAAGTCAGGGGCGATTCTCCAGTCCCGGTTAATGAGTGGACATCCCGCACGGGTGCGTCGCCGGGCGTCGGCACGCTGATCCGGCTCCGTGACGATGGTAGTGCAATCGAACTGGACAGACATTCGCTCTGCGTTTCCTGGTCGAGTGTTGCCCGACTGACATCCGATGAACTGCGTTTCACGGGTCTTCCGGATGCGGCGCCATTCGCTCTGGAAGTCGTCGCCAATGGCGCCATTCACGATCCCGACTTCGAAATCCGCTGCGGCTATATCCGGGATGGTCGGCGCATCTTGGGCGTGCAACGCCAAGGCGCGTGGCTGCGCACGGGCGGCGTCGACTACATCCTCCTCGATCCGCTTTTTTCTATAGTGGAAGCCGTCGATCGGTTTCGTCATGACGAGGACTCGAGGCTGGAATCGCGGATGCTTCGGTGGGGGCAGATCGCAGAGATGTTGCCGGCGGAGGTCGTCGTCGAAGACGATAATCTGCGTTCGCTTAACATCGTGGTAGCGTCGAGTTTCGAGCTGGATCCCTTCCTCGACGACGGTGGCGAGCCAAACTTCGACCCCGTCGTCGGCAGGCGGGAAACGCGCGAAACCGAGACCGGCGAGACGGAACAGGTTTTTGCCCGCGTCCTGCCAGCCGCACGGCAGCGGCAATTCGCCCGGCGCTTCCGCCACTTGCACCGTGTAAAGCATCGCTACGCCGCTGGAGGCAGCACCTTTGTGGTGTTGACGCCGGAGGTTGAGCGCGCCCTGAGCGCGGTTCGGCAGGCGCAAGCCGGTACCGCCGACGAGCGTCTCAAATTCTTGAAGAATGTCTCCGGTTATTTGCGTGGCGCGTTCTCCGAGGACGATTCCGTCGACCTCGACCGCATCTTCAACGACGATGGTTTAAGCGAACGCGTCAGCGGCGTCGGAATCTGGGTCGAAAAGGTGGTTCCTTGGGTACTACAAGCATCGGAGCCCTGGTTACCACCCGAGAAAATGGGGTTTCTCGTCGGCGAGCACTCGGTGTCGGTGTTGGTAGAGGAACTCCCTGACCTTGTCGCCAACATCAAGAACGCGGCCACGCGTGGCGAGCCGACGGTCCGGCTGAATGACGGCACCACCATTCCGACGGACGCAGCGACCATCGAAGCCGCCGAGGAACTCCTTCGCCGTTCACAGCCCACGCCGACAGCTTCGGAGGTTCACGAACCATCCGGGACCGACGAACCAGACGGTGCGGGAACGTCCAAACAGGTGTTGCTGGTCATCGACAACTTGGAAACCGTGCGGTTTCGGCGTGAACGAAGGAAATGCGAACCTGGAATTGCCACTGTCCCAATCAGATTGCAGTCGGAACTCATGCCGCACCAGCGCAAGGGGCTTGATTGGCTCCAGCGTCACTGGGAAGCCGGGAGTTGGGGCGTCCTGCTCGCCGATGACATGGGATTGGGCAAGACTCTTGAAGCGCTGGCGTTTCTTTGCTGTCTCCAGGCCCACGCGCGGGCTCGGCGACTGCCGCACCGGCCGATGCTTGTCGTTGCTCCGACTGGCCTGCTCCGGAACTGGAAGGACGAGCACGACAAGCATCTGACCGTACCCGGACTCGGCCGCGTTGTCGAAGCTCATGGCATTGGGTTAAGGAGACTCAGAAACAGAAGCAGTTCCACGACAGGCCGCGGTGCCGAACTTGCCTTCGGGCAGCCTCTACTGGACGACTTGGCATTGAAGAAGGCCGACTGGGTGCTCACCACGTACGAGACTCTTCGCGACTATCAGCACAGTTTCGGACGCGTCCGCTGGCGCGCCGGTGTTTTCGACGAAGCCCAGAAGATCAAAAACCCGGGTGCCCGTGTCACGGATGCGGCGCTCGCCATGAACATCGATTTCTCCATCATGATGACGGGCACTCCCGTGGAGAATCGTCCCTCCGACATTTGGTCGATTCTCGATCGGGCCGAACCGGGCATGTTCGGAACACTGAAGGAGTTCAGTCAGCGCTATGAAACGGGTGACGCCGATCGGGAGCGGCCGTTATCGGAGCTTCACGGCATGTTGTCGAACCCGGCCGACGCGACCGCGCCTGCGCTGATGTTGAGGCGGCTCAAGGAGGATCACCTCCCGACACTGCCGGACAAAAAGGTGCACCGGCGCGAAGTGGAAATGCCGCCGATGCAGGCGAACCGGTACGCAGAGATCGTGCTGCAGGGGAAACAAGGGGCCTACATTCTCCAAACGCTCCACTATCTTCGAAGCGTCTCGTTGCACCCGGCCTCTCCGGATGAGTTGGCCATGGACGATTACATTCGGGAGTCCGCACGGTTATCCGAAACGTTCCGGATTCTGGATGACATTTCGGAGCGAGGCGATAAAGTGTTGCTCTTCGTCGAGACGCGCATCATGCAGGACTTCCTGCTTGTGGCACTGAGGCACCGCTATGCTCTGGCCGAGGACGTTCTCGTCATCAACGGATCGGTCCCCGGTGAGGTTCGCAAGGCTCGCGTCGATACGTTCCAGCGCCGGACGGGTTTCGACGTCATGATCCTGGCGCCTCGTGCCGGCGGAGTCGGTCTGACGCTGACGGCGGCGAATCATGTAATCCATCTTTCGCGTTGGTGGAATCCGGCCGTGGAGGATCAATGTACGGACCGGGTTTTTCGAATCGGGCAACATCGGACCGTACATGTTTACCTTCCTCTGGCCAAACACCCGGTCTTCGGCGATTTTAGCTTCGATCTGAGGCTCGATCACCTGATGGAATGCAAACGGGAAACGAACCGTCGGGTGTTGGCTCCAGTCGGCGCTACGGCAGACGACATGCGCGAACTATTCCAAAGCACGATGAGAGGTGCAGACGGCCGTCTGTCGGAGCGTAATCAATCAAGTGACCAAGTCTAAATGGAATTACGGGAACCGGCGGTAACAGGACGACCCGGTTAACGAGATAGCGACGAAGCGTTACAAGCTCGGGCCTGCCGTCTGGGACTAAGGGAAGAGATAGTCATGGCAATGCGAAAGACTCGGCTATGGGATGCGTCCGAACATCTTGAGACCGACGAGGACATGGCCGACTATTTGGAAGGGGCGCTTGAAGAAGGCGATCCTGGGCTGATATTTGCTGTATTGGGCGACATCGCACGGGCCAAGGGAATGACCAAAGTCGCGCGAAATGCGGGTCTGGGCCGGGAGAGTCGTTACAAGGCGTTATCTTCTGATGGCAATCCGGAATTCGCCACCGTGCTCAAGGTCGTCCAAACGCTGGGGCTCCGGCTTCATGCGGCGCCGGCTCGAGGTTCGGCTAATCGGTAACCGTTCGGGGCGTCCTGTCAACTGCCCGCGCAAGAGCCGGTGGTCCACATCGGAGAATCGGCGCGACGAGACCCTCTAACCCGGTTCAGCATGCCGCCGGCCGGCGGCTTACTTTTCGCATCGCAGCAGGCACAGGCCCATGGCCAGCAGAAGCGGGGGCAGTGCTGCGTCGATGAGGCCCCAGACCAGCGTGACGGTGTCGTCACCCACCGCGGTGAAGCCGGGGCTCACATAGTTGAACCAGTTCCAGAAGAACAGGATTCCGATGAATATGAAGCCGTAAAAGAGCGTGGTCGCCGCCAGATAGTAGCGGGTGACCGGAGCGTCGCCGCCCTCGGCGTCGGCCCGTCTCTTGCAGCCGTAGCTGCAGACCAGGCTCAGCGCCACAGCCAGCGCCATCAGCGGATTGATATAGCTCCAATTCGGCGTGTAGGGGTCGGTTTCGGTCGACGTGTAATACAGCGGCTCGATGATGGTGTGGACGGCTACGACCACCGCAACCGCGATCAGGTAGGTGCCGATGATCCGTTTGAGAGCTTCCATGGGATTTTGCCTCCTGTTCCGTATTTTCGATCATGTATCTTCGGATCCAGGCGCGTAAAAGGGATTCCCGCGCCGGATACGGCCACGCCGTTCGAAAAGCCGGGGCGGGCAGATTCGGCTCGACAGCGGAACGACCTCAATGAAGATGGACTTCATCGATACAGCAGGTCGTCGTGCTTCACGGCGGTGTCCCCCGAGCCCGAAGATCCGACGGGTCCGGCCCGGTAAAGCGAATCCGATTCCAAGTGTACGATTTCGACGGAGGGAGTGCCTATCGGGACGATGTCGAAGGCCGGACGGCTCCGATACAGGACGGTCAACTTCTTCCCACGTCTCACCTTCTCGATGACCTCCTTCAATCTCTCCCGGAGCTGCTTGGCATTGAGAGCCTCATGCATCGGAGTGCTCACGGTATAAAGTTTAACTTAAGTTAATCTTTTCCAAGAATTGGCGCAGGTGAGCTGCGTCGCGTCGCACTTACACCGGCCGTTCAACCAGTGAGGATGAGGAGTTCGTCCACAAGATCAGGATGAATCGTCCGTAGGGGAGACCCTTGTGTGGTCGCCCTCCCCGGGACGGCAATTCCCCGCAGTGGGTCGTTTCCCGGATGACCTCCCATGAGCTCCGCCGCGGTCCCACCCGTAGCGACGGGCACCCACAAGGGGTGCCCCTTCGTTGCGGTCTTCGTTCAAACCTGCTTTCCCTGTTCGCCCGAACCCGCGGAAGAATGGGGGACGTCCTGGTGAGGATTCATTGTCAGGAAGTGGGGCACCTCGGTATCATGGGAGCGGTTTGCTCGTAACGATGGACGGAGATTGCATTTCGATGTGTTTTGATCGCCGGTGCGAATACGGCGGTATTCTCCCGTTTTCCAGGTGACGCGGTCGGGCCGCCGCGCCGGGTCGGACTCCCGCTCAGATCCTTGAGCCGTATCCCCAAGCGATTCGAATCGCAGGAAGACGACCGGAGAGAAGCATGAGCTCCCATAACCCCGAAGAAGCCGTAGCGATCGTCGGTTACGGCTACCGCATGCCGGGAGGAATCCGGACCGACGACGACTTCTGGAGTCTGCTCAGTGAACGCGAGATCGTTCGGGAACCGATCACCGAACGATACGGACGGGGCTACCGGCCCATCGGAGAGTTCTCCGGTCCGGGCCGTTTTGCCAGCGCCTACGAAGGGCTGATCCGCGAGGAAGGGGAGAAGCTCTTCGACCGCAGCCTTTTCGGAATGTCGCACCACGAGATGTTGTCCGCCGACCCGCACGTGCGGATGTTGTTGACCTGCACCTGGGAAACCTGCGAACAGGCGGGATGGGACTTGCAGTCATTGCGCAACAGCCGCACCGGCGTGTTCGTCGGCGCGCAGGTTCCGGCGACATCCAACTGGCGCAGGCCGCTCGGTGCGACCGAGTTCTCCATCGCCAGCATCAGCGTGGCCATGCTGGCCAACCGCATCTCCTACCACTTCAACCTGATGGGGCCGTCACTCGCTTGCTGCACCGCCTGCTCCGCCAGCTTGACCGCATTGCATACCGCGTTGAACGCGCTCCGCTCCGGCGACTGCGACCAGGCCTTCGTCGGATCGGCCAACTACCTGGGATCCGCCCGCCTCAGCACCGGCTTCAATGCGTTGGGTGTCATCAGCCCGGATGGGAGGTGCAACTCCTTCGACGCGGAGGCCAACGGGTACATGCGCTCCGAAGGGGCGTTCGTCTTTGCCGTCAAACCCTTGGCGGCGGCCGAACGGGACGGGGACCCCATCCACGCCGTAGTGGAGTCGACCGCCATCAATGCGGCCGGCGCCGCCGATGGCGCGGTCGGCTTGGCGGCGGGGCGGTACATCACCGCACCAACCCGGCACGCCCAGGTGGAGTTGATGCGCACGGCCTGCGCCCGGGCGGGACGCGCGCCGCGGGAGTTCGACTATATCGAAGCCCATGCCACCGGCACCGTCGTGGGGGACCGCATCGAGGGCAACGCCATCGCCGAAGCGTTCGGCGACGGGCGCAAGGCGCCCCTGCGGGTCGCCAGCGTGAAGAGCAATGTGGGGCACATGGAAGCGGCTGCGTTCACGTGCGCCCTGCTCAAGGTCGTGCTGATGATGCGGCGGAGGACCTTCGCGCCGGTGTCGCAAAACTACCTGGTCCCGAATCCGGAGATCGACTTCGAGAGTTGCCCGATGCAGGTGCAGACCGGCTGCGAACCGTTCCCTGACCACCCGGTGGTGGTCGGAATCAACTCGTTCGGTTTCGGCGGTTCCAACGGGCACTGCGTGGTGCGGGAATACCGGCCCCGGCGACGTCCGATCTGGTCGGTGCCGCTGGCGCGGGAAGCGGGTTTCATGATCCCCCTGTCGGCGCGGACGCCGGGAGCGCTGGAAAAGAGCGCGCGCAAGCTACGGGAAACTCTTGCTGACCGGGAGCTGGACCTCTATGCCTTGGCGGGCAACCTCAGCCGCCGCCGCACCCATTTTGCCGCGCGAACCTCGTTTGCGGTGCGCACCCGGAAGGAATTGATCAAGGCATTGAGGGGTTTTGAGAGTGAACCCGCTCCTGTCTCCACCGTCGATGACGGTGAGCGGCGAATCGCCATGGTGTTCTCCGGTCAGGGGACGCAGTGGGCCGGTTGCGGGCGAGCGCTGTACGATTCCGACCCCGTTTTTCGCCGCGTCATCGATGCCGTCGAGGAGCATTGGCGGGAGCACTCCGACATCTCGTTGCGCGAGGCCTGTTTCTCCGCCCCGCAAGAGGCACTCAACGAAGTCCAGTTGGCCCAGCCCGCCATATTCATGCTCCAGTGCGCGCTGGTGGAGCTGTTCAAGACTTGGGGTGTCTATCCCGACTGTGTGGTCGGGCACAGCTCCGGCGAGGTGGCGGCTGCCTATGCCTGCGGGGCGCTCTCGATGGCGGAGGCGACGCGTTTGGTGTTCCATCGCGCCACGTTGCAGCAGCGCACGGCCGGATCCGGCCGCATGCTGGCGATCGGCCTGGATCGGCCGGGCGTCGAGGAACTGCTGGAGAGCTTGCGTGTTTTCTCCCAGCCCGGGGGAGACGGGGCGGCGCACGTCGAGGTCGCTTGCGAGAACGCCCCCGCCAGCACCGTCATTTGCGGCAAGGAGGCCATTCTGCGCCCCATGATGGAGGAATTGGATCGGCGCCGCGTGCAGAACCGCCTGATTCCGGGCAACATCGCCTTTCATTCCAGTGCCATGGAGCCGATCCGCGAGAACGCACTCTCGGCTCTGGCCTTCCTGAACGGCTCTACGTTCGACGCTGACGTGCCCATGGTCTCCTCGGTGACCGGTGTCGATACGGAGAAGCTGGACAACGCCTACTGGTGGTCGAACATCCGCCGGCCCGTAAGGTTCGCGGCGGCGATGGAGACCATCGTGCGGAACCACCGGCCCGATGTCTTTCTGGAGATCGCCCCGCACAGCGCATTGCAACCCACCATCGCGCAGTGCTTGGAAGGCAATGGCGAAGGGACGGCCCGCATTCCGACGCTGATGCGGGACACCGATGTCCGCCTCGGCTTTCAGGAAGCTCTCGGAGCCCTGTTCCGGGCCGGCGTCGACCTGGACTTCGCCGCCCAGTTCCCACGCCCCGAGCCCATCGCCCACCTGCTGCCCGGGTATCCCCGCGACGATCAGTCGGCGTCCGACGAGATGAGCGACGATGAAATGTTCCTCAATCTGGGCGAGTACGCCCACGGCCCGCTGATCGGACACCGGGTCCCGTGCGAACACTTGCTGTTCGAAGCCCGGCTCTCGGAGCAGGATTTTCCCTGGTTGGCGGAGCATCGGGTGCACCATGCTTCCATCATGCCGGCGGCCGGCTACATCGAGTTGCTCCTGCAGGCGTTCGGGGGGGTGCCGCTGCATGTGGAAACACTGGAGTTCCTGCAACCATGTCCCATCGGCACGACGCCGGTGAGGCTGCACACGGAATTGTTCCCGGTGGCCAACGCACCGGACGAATTCACCTTCACCATCTCGTCCCGATCCTACGAAGCCGATGCTCAAAGTGAGATGCACTCGCGCGGAAAGTTGCGCCTGGTCGGCAGCAACTTCCCGGTGAACGTGCCGTTGCGTCTGGCGGATATCGACACCACCGGTTTCGAGCCCTACTACTACGTGGGTGAGAGCGACTTTTACGAGCGAATCGACGCCAGCCTCGGCGAGACCTTCCAGTACGGTCCCTATTTCCGGAACATCAAGCGCGTTCTCTGGGAGGGCGATTCGGCCGACTACCTGTTCGACGTCGAGATGGACGCGCGGCTATGGACGACCGGCCGCGAGGAAGGCTACATTGCGAACCCCGCCCTGCTCGACGGAGGGCTGCAGATCTTTCTCTATCATCTGCTGCGCGCGACGGACATCTTCGCCCTGCCCCGGCGGGCCCAAGGAGTGACGTTCCTGCGACCGCCGACCGGGCCGCGTCTGACCTGCTACGTGAAGAAGGAAAAGGACTGGGCGGACGTGAACGAACTGGGGCAGTTCACGGAACGGCGCGGCGAGCGGTCCGGGGGGAGCATCCGTTTCTACGACGGAGACACCGGAGACCTGGTTGCATGTATCGATGCTTACGTCTCCTTCAACTCGAACCCGCGCTGGAACGACCTGCCGCACAGCAAGCACGTCGTCTCCTGGCAGCCCAAGTTCGTCGCTGACGCGCAGTCCCTGTTGCGGCTCCTGCCGGACGGCGAGATCGAGCCCGCAGCGTTGGTCGCCGCCCTGGAGCGGCCCGGGGAAGGCCACCGCCGCGCCTGCCACGCCGTCGAGTTCGCGGGCGGGCGCCCTCCTGAGGGGACCATCCTTCATCGATGCCTTGACAGCTTGGACGACGCCGGTACGCAGACCGAATTCTGGCTGGTCAGCGACGCGCAGGAGCACGCCCGCGCCCACTACGACGCCTTTCACGGCCGGGAGGCCGCCTTGCGCTTCGCTGCCCTGGACCTGGGCGCGGAACCGGCGCCGGAGCTGGATTCCGGCCTGCTGCGGCAGCACGCCGCAGAGCTCCTGTTGCTCCATGATGAGGCCACAAGCTTCGGCCTGGAGCAATGGCTTCTGTTGCGCCGGCTGGCGGTCCCCGGGGGTCTGGCCCTGGTGGTTCACGGCGACGGAAAAGCGGTCGAGCCGGAGGGAGGCTGGACCAAGGTGCGCGCCGGCCGGGGCACGACCCTGCTGCAGGCGGGGGACTGCACTCTGAATCCGCCCGAGACCCGGGAGCTCCCCGGACCCAGATGGGTCATCGGCGAGCCTGGCAGTCTGGCGGCCGAATGGCTGGACCGCCTGGTCGGGTCCGAGGCGGTCGCCATTTCACACGCGGAACTGGCAAACGATCGTGTCGGGGGACTCCCCGGCTGGCCCGGCGCGGCCGACCTGCAGGCAATCGACATTTTTTGCGGCGCCGATCCGAAGGACCCGACCGGAGAACGACTCGTCACGCGTCTGGTCGGCTTCGTCCAGGCGCTGATTCCCTTCCGCTTGGAGCACGCGCGCCACCCCTGTCGAATGACCGTGGTGACGCGCCGCGCCGCGCTGGACGTGGCCGAACCGCGTGCGGGTGCCGTCTGGGGAGCCTTACGCAGCATCAGCCAGGAGATCGCCCTGGACGTCGGCACGGAAGCAGCCGTCGAATTTCGACTAGTGGATCTGGGGGACGCCGAGGACCTGCCGACGTTGGAGTGGCTTGGAGCACGCGACCTGCGTGAACGTGAGTTGGCGGTTCGCGGGAACCGCCTTTGGGCGCCGCGGCTCATCCACCTCCGGGAGCGGTCTCCGCTGGTGCCGGCGGGGGAAGATGCAACTTACCGGCTGACCCTGGACAATCCGGGCCAGATCGGCGGCTTGCAGATGAAGACGTACGACCCTGGGCCTCTGGGACCGCGCGACGTGGAGGTCGATGTGGCAGCGGCCGCGCTCAACTTCCGCGACGTCATGGTGACGTTGGGGTTGCTGCCGGCCCTCTCCTACGAGCGTTCGGCCCTGGGACGCACGGTGGGTATGGAGGCGAGCGGAATCGTGCGCCGTGCCGGCGCCGCCGCACGCACCTGCAAAGTTGGTGACCCCGTGGCGTTCACCCACGGTGGTTGCATCACCAATCGAGCCGTGCTCAAGGATTACCTCGTGTTCGCCAAACCTCCATCGCTCGGCATGGAGGAGGCCGCTTCGGTCCTTTCGGTTTACGTCACCGCGTACTATTCCCTGTTGTATCTCGCACGCCTGCGAAAGGGCCGGCGCGTGCTCATCCACTCCGCCATGGGGGGCGTCGGTCAGGCGGCGATCGCCTTGGCGAAGCACGCCGGGGCAGAGATCTACGCTACGGCCGGCAGCGGGAAGAAACGTAAACAGCTCCGCGAGCTGGGCGTGCGCGCAGCATTCGATTCCCACAGTTTCGACTGGTACGAAGGGGTCATGGAGGCCACCGGCGGCGAGGGAGTGGACGTGGTGCTGAACTCTCTGGCCGGGCGTCATATCGCCCTCTGTCTGGAGGCGTTGCGGGCGGGCGGGTGGCACTGCGAGATCGGCAAGGTGGACATCTACGCCGACAACTCTCTCAGCCTGAGCGTCTTCCGCAAGAACCTGCGCTTCGCGGCTATCGACATCGACCGCCTGATGAGCGACGACCCGGAGTTGGCGCGCAAGCTCTCCCAGGACTGCATGAATCTGCTGGATCAGGGGGCCGTGCCGCCATTGCCGGTCACCACCTTCGCCTACGGTGACTATGCGAAGGCGCTACGCCTGATGACCACCGGCCGGCACACCGGAAAACTGGTCCTGAAGGCTCCGCCGGAGCCGGGTGCCGAACGTTTCCCGATCGTCGATCTGCGCCCGTGTCTCGACCCGGAAGCGACCTATCTGGTCTCAGGCGCACTCGGCGGATTCGGCCGGCTTCTACTGCCCTATCTGGCCGCCGCCGGCGCACGTCACGTCACTTTGATGGACCGCGACCCGCAGCGCCGGCGCAGTGCCGACTGGGTCAGGAAGACCAGCGCCTTGTGGTACCTCACCGAGGAGATGGAGATCGATATCGTTCCCGGCGATGTCGCCCGGGAAGCGGATGTGCGGCGATGTATCGAACAGTTGCAGCGGCCGCTGAAGGGAGTGTTTCACCTGGCGGGCACGTTGGACGACTGCCTGTTGGCCGACCTGACGCCCGAATCGATGGCCAAGGTATTCGCGCCGAAAGCGCACGGCGCCCTCAATCTCCACAACGCGACGGCCGATTGCCCCTTGGACCACTTCGTGCTGTTCTCGTCGGTCGCTTCGACGTTCGGCAACCCGGGACAGATCAACTACAGCGCCGCCAACGGGTTCGTGGACGGCCTGGCCGCCTTCCGCCGCCGCGAAGGGCTGCCTGGGCTCAGCTACAACCTGGCCGCCGTCGCCGAAGCGGGTATGGCCTCGCGAAATCTGCACGTCCTGCGTATCGCGCGGTCGTCGGGCATGCCGCCGGTCAGCGCCGATTTCTCCATCAGCAACCTGGACTACGCCATGCGCAGCATGAAGGACCGGGATCACCTCATCACCGCCGTCTTCTCCCGTCCGCCAATGACGGTCGACTCGCCCGACTACATGCGCACCGGGCGGATGCTCAGCAACCCGGACGCATTCTCGGTGGATGCGGGCGGCCAACTCACGCTGGACACCGTGGTGACGCAGATCTCGGCCAAGGTCGCCGAATTGTGTGGCCACGACGAGGGCGGCCCGGAAGAACCGTTGTCCAGCTTCGGCCTGACCTCGATCTCGGTCGCCGAGCTGGGGGCGTTCATCCGGATGCAGTTCAACTATCAGGTCAGCGCTCTGGAACTGATGACCACCGCTTCCGCCCTGTCGCTGGCCCAGGACATCATCCATGGGAAGAAGGATGTCCAGAAGGAGGACGGAAGGGAAGCGGCCGGACGCGAGGACGTTGTCCTGGCTACCCGGCAGCGTATCCACCGTGCGCCGTCGGCTTTCGCCAATCGGCTCGAAGACCACTTCCCGCAGGAGATCGGAGTCGAACCGGGCTCCTTGGCGGAACTCGAGACTCGCTGAAACCGACAGGCCGGTTCGCCATCCACACCACTGAGGAAAAAGACGTGACTGAATTCTCCTCGCCCGACACCAAAGTACCGTCGCTCGTGGGGACGCTGCCGCCGCCGTGTCAGAAGGACGTCGAGATCATGCGCCGGTCCATTCGCGCCGCAGTCCGCGAGGAGCCGCCGGACGACCCGGTTTCTCCGGCCGATTTCCGGGAGGTCCTGCTGACCGGGGCGACCGGCTTCATCGGCCGGTTCTTTCTGCGCGACCTCCTTCAACAGAGTGACCGTCTGGTCGTGCGCTGCCTGGTCCGGGCCGACAGCGAAGAGCATGGATTCGAGCGTCTGCGCACCGCCCTGCAGGAGGCAGACCTCTGGGAGGACTCGTTCGCTCCACGGGTCCGCGTGGTGGCCGGCGACATCGGCCAAGCCCGGTTCGGCCTGAGCGCGGCGGATTTCAACGAGTACTGCCGGCGGATCGACGCCGTCTATCATCTTGCGGCCGATATCAATCTCTCTTCCTCCTATTTGTCCGTCCGGGAACTCAATACGCTCAGCGTTGGCAATCTGATGGACCTCTGTTTGCGCAGGCGCTTCAAACACCTGTTCTATGCCTCGACCATGGGCGTGTTTCCGCAGTATTTCTATTCCTTCGCACGCGAATTCAAAGACCGCCCCATCGGCCACCAGATGCAACCGGATCTCGACGCCATGAAGCGAGAGTTTCCGATCGGTCTGTTGGGCTACTCATGGAGCAAGCTGGCAGCCGAGCAGGTCCTTCTGTTTGCGCAGCAGGCCGGTATGCCGTTGGCGATATTCCGGCTGCCGCATGTCAATGTTTCCAGCACGGGTTTCGTCCGGGCAAGCGACTTGGCGGTGAAGATATTTGCTGCCGCGCTGGAGGCCGAAACCATTCCGAAAGGACTCACGTTTCGATCCGGCCACGAGGCGGTCGATACGCTGAGCCGAGCCTGTACGGCCATCTCCTTGAATCCCAAACGGCGGTTCACCATCTACCATTGCTGCAACCCCCAACTGGACTATTACGACCTCGAATTCGGCGATTTCGGCACCTATCTGCCCGAAGTTTCCTACGAGTCGTTCAAGCGCGCCTGCCAGGCCGTGGAGAACTCGGCCCTTCACGGCCATTGGGCGGTGCTCGATCATTTCGCGAAGTATTGGTTCAGCCAGCACAAACCACGGCGCAGGTTTCCGATTTCGGACCGTGCGCTCCGGGAGGACTGTCCGCAGCCGATCAAGTGGCCGGGTGGGCTGACCAAGCTTCGACACTCCTACCAGTGGGTCATGAACCACCAATGGCAATGGCCCCATCCCATTTCACAGGGCCGCCTGGACTTCGACGGCCTGATCTCACGGGCGGAGCGCTACGCCGAGGACGAAGGAGTCTCTTTCGATCAGGCGTATCCCTCCTGGATGCGTCGAAACCTGGAGCAGTTGGTTCGCGCGGTGCAAAATTCCGAGGTCAAACTGGTGGAGCACAAGCTTTCCGGGCTTATCTTCTACTTCAGCCGTCTGTTGCGGAACAATGCCGCGTTCGCCCGGGAACGGATGCGGTACCCGGAAATCGAAAGGGAGGAGATCACGCGACCGGTTTTCATCGTCGGGATCAACCGAACCGGCACGACTTACCTGCATCGCCTCATGGCCCGCGATCCGCGGTTCTGGTCGCTGCGGGGCTACGAGTATGCCGCGCCGATTCTGTCGAAGGAGGAATACGCCACGATCGGCGGCACCCCGGAGGACCCCCGCCGGGCGCGGGTTGACGAAATGTTCGAGTCGTCCCGGGTGGTCGAAGTCTTCAAGGGGGTTCACGACTTCAACATCGACGAACCGGCAGAGGACTTCCCGATCCTGAACATGGCCTTCGGCGATTGGACCTCCACCGTGCGATTTCACATCCCCGAATTCGGCCGCTGGCTGGCCGCCACCGGTTCCGGGCACGCCTATGCCCACCACAGGCGCATCATGCAGAACAACAACTGGCAGCGGCGTCAGCGGCACCCGGGCCAACCGGGACAATGGCTGTTCAAGATGCCCTTTCACCTCATGGAGTTGGAGACCCTGGTCGAGACCTATCCCGACGCCCTGTTCATCCAGACGCATCGAAGCCCCAGCCAGTTCATGGGGTCCTGGAACAGCTTTGTGGAAAAGGCTCGCTCACTTTCCGGCCATCCTCAGCCGCGAGAACGCCTCGGTGCGGAGCTGTTGGAATTCATGAGCGGAATGATGGAAAGGGGCGTGAATTTCCGGGAATCCCATCCCGAACTGGAACACCGCTGGATGGACGTGAATTACGTCGATCTGGTGGAGGATCCGCTGGCCGTGGTGCACAGTGTCTACGAGCGGTTCAACTGGCCGCTCAAACGGTCGGTCCTGAACACCATGGACGAGTGGCTGTTTCAGCAGGCGCAACATCGCCGCAAGCAGCCGAAACACCGCTACGATCTGGCGGACTACGGCTTGACGTCCGAGGAGGTCAATGATGCGTTTTCGGGATACTGGGACTTCCTTACGCGCAGGGGAATTCGCCAACCCGATGCGTGATCCGGCGCCGCAAGCGCCGTTCCGCGGCTTTTCAAATCACTTCGGCGCGACCGGCAGAGTTTCCGTTATTCCGTTTTGGAGATGACCTCGTCCAACGCCTTCTCAGCCGAATTGAACATCTCCTGAAGAATCTTTTGGCGCCGGGTTCTCAAACGCTCGACGAACCGCCACAGGGAATTCGTAATTCCGGCGATCGCCGCCTCCCGTGCCTGGAGGGAGAGGGTTCGGTCGTTCTTGTATTCGAATTTCTCGATGGTGAAATTGGCGATATCCCGGATGTTCTCTCCCACGATGTCGAAGTTGACCGCGCGCTTCACCGGGATGGTGCTGGCCGCCTGAGTTGCCGCCTGGTCGCCTTCGAAACCTGTCACCCCCGTGATCGCTTCAATTGCCGCGCTTTGAGATTCGTAAATCGCGATGATCTGATCAAAGCCGCTCACCGTGACGATGTCGCGGATCGAGTTGGAGAGATTACAGATGCCGAAGGCCTTTCCCGGCTGATTGAACTTCTTGGCGACGACCAGGCAGACGCGAAGACCCGCGCTGCTGATGTAACCCAATTGCGCAAAATCCAGGAGCATCGCATGTTCCTCGGGATCGATGCCCGATTCCAGGATATTCTGGCATTCGAGGTAGTTGCTTCCGTCGATCCGGCCGACGGGCATCGCGATCAGAATTCCTGCTCTCCGGCTCCATTTGACTAGTGGCGGCATGGTTGTGCTCCTTTTGGCTTCAAATCGATCAGGAAAACTCGCCACATGATAGCAGCATTTCCTAGCTGCATCGATCCGGACACCGAACGGAAGACCGTAGCGGTTGTCTGCCTGGTCCGGTTCTGATATCGAAGAGCATCCGGTTTGACCCTGCCGGAGAACAGCGCCCCGGACGGCCGGAAAACAAGGAGATTGGCAAGCAAAGTGGATCCCGCATGTCTCGAGAACCGACTGACCCGGGACGAGCGGCGGCAGTTTGAGAGAAATGGTTTTTTCATCCTCCCCGACGCCCTGCCGGCGTCCTTGGTCCGCGACTTGGAGGGCGTCGTCGACCGTCTTGATCGCCAACACCGCCGGGCAAACGGCATCGATGAACGGAAGATGATCCACATCCTCGACTTCATCGGCCGGGACGTCCTCTTCCTCCGGTTGCTGGATTGGCCTCTGACGTTCCCCAAGGTGTGGGGGATCCTCGGCTGGAACATCCAACTCTATCACACCGACATGATCATTACACCGCCCGGAAGGGTTCGACCGCCCGGGAAGAGACGGCTGGAGTGGCACCAGGACAGCGGCCGCCTGAACCTGGAACTGGAAGGCGATCCCCGGCCGCGGGTCTCGTTGAAGATCGGCTTCTTCCTTACCGACACCTCGCAACCCGGTTGCGGCAACTTCACCATCGTGCCCGGGAGCCACCGCCGCAACCGATTGGCCCTTCCTGACGACGGTGTCTCCGACCCGCCCGATGCCCTGACCGTCTGCGTCCCGCCGGGGACCGCGGTTTTCTTCGACCGGCGGCTCTGGCACTCGGGAAGTCCCAACGATTCGGACCGGACGCGGAAAGTTCTGTTCTACGGCTACAGCTACCGCTGGCTTCGGCCCCGGGACGACATGACCGTGGATCACCTGATGGATGGCTGCGGCCCCATTCGGCGGCAGCTCCTGGGCGCCGGCACCGGCGGCATGGGTTACACCTCGCCCGGTCCCGAGGACGTTCCTCTCAAGGCCTGGATGGAACGGTATCTGCCGCCGGAGGAAGTGCCCGCCTAGGAGCCTGCGCCGCAGAAATCAATCTACTGCGAAAGCGGGGAATCGGTCCATATTCGTGCGATTTCTCGGCGAATAGAACAACTATGCACCTCAAAATCGTGAAAATCTGTCCTCGATTCCCCACTTTCTCGCTACGATCATTTCTACGGCGCAGACTCCTAGCTGATTCCTCGCCGCGGGACACTGGCGAAGGTCGTAGTGAACGGGTATATTGTCGGTCATCGTCTCGGCGGCACGGCTCGTGCCGGAGCAAAGTGATCCGTCGGACCGCATGCGAACAAAGGACTTTTTCTGCGGGGATTGCCCATGTTGCAAGATCGTCGATCGTTTCTGAGGGCTGCGGGAGTGAGCTTGGCCCTGCCGTGGCTGGAGTCGATTCCCGGCGTGGCGGCCGCGCCGGTGGGGGACGTTGCGGCCGGGCCTCCGATTCGCTTCGTGGCGACTTTCTTTCCCTTGGGCGTCAACACCCATGAGTGGGGCGCTTCCGGCGAAGGCTCGACCCTCTCCCTCAAGCCGACCCTGGAACCCCTCCGTCCGATTCAGCACAAGGTCAACATCCTGCAGGACCTGTCCCATCCCCATTTGAAGAAGCTGCGGGGACACGCCGGAAAAGTGGCCTCCCTGTACACCGGCGAGCCGGGTGGCCGGGACCACAGCCGTGCCGGCGTCTCCATCGATCAGCACATCGCCAAACGGATCGGGCACCAGACCGAGTTTCCGTCTCTGGCCCTGGGCATCGCGCCCTCCAGAAACCGCCGCGGATTCTACGACTCCGCCATTTCCTGGGTCAGCGCCGACAAGCCCTTGGCCAAGGAGATCGATCCGGCCATGACCTTCGACGCCCTCTTCGGCGACAAGTCGTGGCTGAAGCGGGACCGGAGCGTTCTGGATCTGGTCCTGGATCAGGCCAAGACTCTGGAACGGCGTCTGAGCGCCCAGGACAGCCAGACCCTGTCCGAGTACTTCCAGGGCATTCGGGAGCTGGAACAGCGCATCGCCCGGCTCGACCGGGACAAGGCCGATTGGCAGCGCCAACAGCAGTCTGAAGCCGGCTCCATCTCCCGCCGTTTTCACCCGGAAGATCCCCGGGGGGCGGGGGAGACGCCCGACTTCGCCCTCTATCAGCCGGAGAACTTCCGTGAGCACACCCGGCTCATGCTGGACCTGATCGTGTTGGCGCTGAGGATGGACAAGACCCGGGTCGCGAGCTTCATGTTCGACAGCTACGGACCCAAGTACAGCGACTTCAGCTTCATTCCCGGCGTGCGGGGAGAGTGGCACGCTCTGAGCCACCACAAGGAGACCCCCAGCTCCCTGCACCAGTATCACCTCATCAATCGCTGGCACGTCTCCGAGTACACCTATCTGCTCCAGAAGATGGACGAGGTGAGGGAAGGGGAGGGAACGCTGCTGGATCATTCCTTGGTCATGATCGGCTCCGGCATGTGGGACGGGAACCGCCACACCTGCGAACAGTATCCGATCCTCTTGGGCGGCAGCGCGGGCGGCCGGATCAAGACCGGCCGAGCCATCGATTTCCAGGGCGGATCCATGTCCGGACTCTTCCTTTCGCTGGCCGAGAACATGGGAGCGCCCATGGACCGGTTCAAGGAAGCCACCGAGACTCTCGGTTCCACGCTTTCCGGTTGAGGAGGCCGTCATGACGTCCGTTTCCGGACGTTTCTCATCCCGCATCCGAACCGTAGGACTCCTGTGGGTTCTGCTCATAGGCGTGGCGGCACCGGCCGCGCTGGGCCGGCAGGCTCCGCCGCCGGGGGATTGGGACGCCAGGATCCACGCCATCTTCAGCCGTTACTGCCAGAGCTGCCACGGCGAGAACAATCCGCAGGGCGGCCTGCGCCTGGACCGGTTCGAGAACGCACTGCGGGGCAGCGACAGCGGCCGGGTGATGGTTGCCGGAAATTCGGCCGGGAGCCGTCTGATCCGGCGTCTCAGCCTGCCTCCGGACCACCCCGAGACCATGCCCCCCAAAGGCCTTCCCCGGCCCACGGCTGAGCAGGTTGCCATGCTGGCCGACTGGATCGACCGGGCGTCCTCCTGGCCGGAACCGGCGGAACTTTCGGCTGAGAAAGCCTCCGAGCCGAAAACGCCCTATGTCGAGCTTCAGGGACCCGCATCGGAGTTGAAGTTTGCCGAGCACATCCACCCCTTCCTGAAGCATTACTGCTACGGCTGTCACGACAACGCGACGAGGGAAGGTGGGCTCGACCTGCAGGAGGCCGTTGAGCAACGTTTCGACGACGAACTGCGGAAGTGGCACAAGACTTGGGGCAACGCGGCGCGGGCCATCACCACCGGTTCCATGCCCCATCCCGCCCAGAAGCACCAGCCGTCGGAACAGGAGCGGGAGCTGTTCGCCATATGGTACGAGCGGGCTCTGGAAGAGCGGGTGACCCCCGAATCTTCCCGGACCAGCAATGCCCGCCTGCGGCAGTTGACTCCCTTCGAATACGACAACACGGTTCGCGACCTGACGGGGCTCGACCTGGACCTGAGCCGGCTCACTCAGCCGGGGGGCGTGGCCAGCGACGGCGGTTTCGCCAACCGGGGCCACGAGATGCAGTTGTCCCCCACCAAGCTGGCGCGTTACATGAAGGCCGCGGACCAGATCGCGTCCCACGCCGTCCTGGACCCGGACCGGGGCCTCCGATTCGGGCCGCCGGCTGCTTCCGAATCGCCGGGGCCGCTTCCCGCGGACGAATGGCGGACCCGGGCCCTCCACCACCTGCTGGCCTTCGCCGAGCGCGCTTGGCGCCGGCCCCTGCGGGAGGACGAAGTCAGGAGTCTGACCAACTTTCTGGACGGACGGATCCGTGAAGGGATGGACCGCCAGACGGCCGTAAGGAAGGGGATTCAGGGGATACTGGCCTCGCCCCAGTTCGTCTATCTGGCCGAAGAGCACGGTTGGGAGAGGAAGATCATCAATTGGAGCGACAAGAAACGGAAGCCGTCGAAGGCCACCGGGCCTCTGGGCCATCATGCGGTGGCGTCGCGCCTGTCCTACTTCCTCTGGTCGGGTCCGCCCGACTGGGAGTTGATCCGGCTGGCGTTGGAGGAACGGCTTCACGACCCGCAGGTCCTGGAGACGCAGGTGAAACGCATGCTGCGCGACCCTCGGGCGGCGGCCCTAGCTACCCAGTTCGTGGGTCAGTGGCTCAAGTTCAACAAGGTGAAGGACCATCTGGACGTCTCCCGGGAGGAGTTCCCCCGCTTTTCCGAGACCCTTCAGGCGTCCATGTACGGGGAGATCCGCAGTTTCGTCGAGGAGATCATTCGGCAGGACCTGAGCATCCTGAATCTCCTGGACTCCGATTTCACCTTCGTCAACGGCGAGCTGGCCGACTTCTACGGCATGAAGGGGATCGAAGGCGACTCTTTCCGGAAGGTCTCGTTGTCCGAGAGCGACGGCCGCGGCGGTCTGCTGGGCATGGCGGGCATCCTGAGCCTCACCTCCCACCCGAATCGCCGCAGCGCCATCGAGCGCGGCGCCTACATCCTGGACGAGGTCCTGGGGACACCCACGCTGCCGCCTCCGGTGGAGACGGGCAAGCTGGAGGACTCGAAAAACGGGAACCCGGCCGAGATGAGCCTGCGCGAGGTGATGGCGGCCCACCGGCAGGACATGCGCTGCGCGGGTTGCCACAATCGCATCGATCCGCTGGGGTTGGCGCTGGAGGAGTTCGACGCCATCGGACGCCGCAGCCGGGAGCCGGTGGAGGACCCGGACCCGTTGCCGGACGGCACCCTGGTTCGCGGATTGCAGGATCTGAAGCAATACCTGCTCCAGGAACACCGGCGGCGGACCTTCGTCCGGAATTTCGCCGAGAACCTGGTCGTATACGCCCTGACGCGGGAGCTCCAATCCGGCGACTTCTACACCGTCCTGTCGGCGCGCCGCGCGCTGGAAGAGAATGACTACCGGATCTCCGCCGCGGTCGCGGCGATCGCGACGAGTGACGTCTTCCTGCAGCGGTCCGAAGAATAGACGGAGACTTTGAGACTGCATCGCCGGGGCCGGAACGCCACGGCGGCAGGCGGGAGAGAACATGGTCTTTTGGGACTTTTCCAGCAAGGTCAGGATGCCGAAACCGGAGGATGCGCTCGCCGGACGGAATGATTCCATGCCGGTTCCCGCCCGGCATTTTGTCTTGGGCACGCCGCTGCTCCCTCCGTTCCCGCCTGGAATGGAGACGGCTCTCTTCGGACTGGGATGCTTCTGGGGTGCGGAGCGGAAGTTCTGGGAAGCTCCAGGGGTCTACTCCACCTTCGTGGGCTATGCGGGGGGATTTACCCCCAACCCCACCTACCAGGAGGTCTGCAGCGGCCTGACCGGTCACAACGAGGTGGTCCGGGTCGTCTTCGATCCAGCGCAGACCAGCTTTGGAGAGATGCTCCGCATCTTCTGGGAGAACCACGATCCGACCCAGGGCATGCGCCAGGGCAACGACGTGGGGACCCAGTACCGTTCCGGAATCTATGCCGGTTCGGATCGTCAGAATGACCTGGCCGCGGTCTCGAGGGACGCCTTCCAGCAGGAACTGACCGCGGCCGGATACGGTGCGGTCACCACCGAGATCCTGCCCGCTCCCGAATTCTACTACGCCGAGGATTACCACCAGCAGTACCTGGCCAAGAACCCTTCCGGCTACTGCGGTCTGGGGGGAACGGGAGTCCGCTGTCCCGCCGCCGTGGAGCGGGTGTAGGAGAGGGGGCATTCCTGTCCCCCCATTCTTACGGAACCTGCGACAAGAAAGCCGCCGCTATTTTCCTGATCTGATGTTCGCCCGGTAGTCGTCCAATAGCGCGGCGGCTCCGGTCCGGATGAATCCCAACTCCGATTCCGCTTCAAAGAAGGTGGCGCCCTTGCGGACCCACTCGCCTGCGGCGGCTCCACCGGAGGGCGTGGTGCCGAAGGCCACGCCGTACTTCTTGCAGAGCTCCAGAACCTCCTCCATGGGCCCGCGCACCGCGGGATGGTCGTAGTCGCCTGGATGTCCGAACTCGATGGAGGTGTCTCCGGGGCCCACGTAGCACATGTCGACGCCGGGCAGGCTCAGGATCTCCTCCGCGTTCTCGTACCCGCGCACCGTTTCCAGGTGCACCACCACCGCGGTCTCCCGGTCCTGCTCGTCCATCCAGCCCTGCCAGTCGGCGACTTCCCGGTAGTCGCTGTTGCCCCATCCCGGCGCCACGGCCCTGGTTCCCGCCGGAGGGAACTTGAGATAGCTCAGCAGCCGTTGGACCTGCTCCCGAGTCTCGGTCCGGGGAAGTTGGATACCCACCACTCCCGCTTCCAGGAGTTTCGAGACTTCCTGCCGCTCCAGTTGGGGCGTCTTGGCAATGGGGGGCAGACCGTTGTCGCGGGCGGCCAGGATGGTGTCGGCCAGGTCCTGCAGGTCGAAGAGGCTGTGTTCGTACTCGATGTAGACGAAGTCGAAGCCCGCGTGCCGGAACAACTTGATGAGGGACGGATGGGCATACGCCTCCAGCATGGGCCCGATCAGCACGTCACCCCGCTTGAGCCGGGCCTTGAGGTGCCGCCCCGGCCCTCCCTCCGGATACCAGGGGTTGTCGATTCCAATGCTGGTCTTGCGATGTTCAGGCATTCGCCCTCCCTTTAGCGGGTGTTACGCGATCCAGTTTTCGATCTTGAGGCCGGGCACTTTGGAGAAGTGCTTCCATGAATTCGTCGCCCACGGATGGTGCTTCTTCCGCGTAGGATTGCCAGGTCTTGCGGATGGGCACGAGAATCAGGGCCTCCCCCTCCTTCCGCATGATCACCTGATCGACTCCCTCGAAGCGAAACGCTTTGGGGATCCGAACGGCCTGACTGCGACCGTTCCGAAACAGCTTGGCAGTGATTTCCACAACGACACCTCGACTTGGGACCTACATTGTCTCCAAACAAGCGTGGAATATCACGGGCATATGCGAAGTGGCAGCGGCTGACCTTCCGTCCGCGAGGCCCTCCGGTTCGCGTCAGCACCTCTGACTCTCGCCGCCGGCTGCTATACTGGCGCCACTCACAACGCCACTGAATTCAATGGGAGCAGCCTCCATGAATCGACGGGACGCGCTTCGAGCCGGGGCGGCATCTCTGGTCATGCCGGTGCTGGCCCCTCGCGCGGCCGCCCACAGCGCGGAAGGTCCTTCGGGAAGCCAAATCCGGACGGCCATTCAGAAGGTCTGCGCCTGGCCCAATCTGAAGCGGCTGGAAGACGGAACCCTGCTGGCTTTCATCTACAACCAGCCCTGTCATGGCCTCTGGGAGGGGGACCTGGACTGTTGGGCCAGCGAGGACGACGGCCGCACCTGGCGCTATCGCAGCCGGCCGGCCGAGCATGAGCCCACCACGGCCCGGATGAATTGCGCCGCCGGGTTTGCCGCCAACGGAGACTTGGTCGTCCTCTGCAGCGGTTGGGCGGACCGGGCGCCCAAAGGTGTCCTCAGCGGGCCTCACCGGCGAGTGGTCCGGGCCTGGGTTTGCCGCTCCTCCGACGGAGGCCGGACCTGGGAGGTGAGCCGCGACTTTCCCGCGCCGCCCGATTCTCCCGCGGGCCGGGACAACGAGTTCATCCCCTTCGGCAACATCCGCATCGCGGAGGACGGATCGCTATGCGCGGCGGTCTACCTCCGCAAGGGCGACTTGCGGGAGGCCTACCTGCTCCGCAGCCGCGACGACGGTTGGACCTGGGGTGATCGGGTTCCATTGAATCCCGTGGGGAACGAGACCGACATCCTGCATCTGGGAGGAGGGCGCTGGTTGGCCGCTTCGCGAGAATTCAAGCAGAGGCGCGACGTCCATTTGGAACTGTTCGTCTCCGGCGACGATGGCCGCACCTGGGAGAGGAGGATGCCCCTGAGTCTGCCCATGCAGGTGACGGGCAACCTGGCCGCACTCTCTGACGGCCGCGTTCTCCTCAGTTACGGGAACCGGTGCTGGAACAACTTCGGCGTGGACGTCCGGCTCAGCGAGGACCAGGGAGAAACCTGGAGCCCACCCATTCGAATCGCGGATTGTCCCCGGCGCGACTGCGGGTATCCCAGCAGTGTCCAGCTACCGGACGGCGGGGCAGTCACCGCCTACTACACGCAGGTCTCGGAAGACTTCCACTACGAGATGCGCGTGGCCACGTGGCGCCCCGGGGACTACGCGGCGTCGGGCCGGCCGCGTTCGTAGGAAAACCAGGGAGCCGGCGAGTTGCCGGCGGCGGGATCTTGGTCACCCGGGTTCGCCGCCTGCTTCAGGCCAGAAAGTCCTCCACCACTCTTCCGTGGATATCGGTCAGCCGGTGGTGCCGGCCCTGGAATTTGAAGGTGAGCCGGGTGTGGTCGATGCCCAGTGCATGGAGAACGGTGGCCTGGAAGTCGTGGACGTGCACCGGGTCCCGGGCCACGTTGTAGCCGAAGTCGTCGGTCTCGCCGTAGACGGTGCCGGCCTTCATGCCGCCGCCGGCCATCCACATGGTGAAGCACCGGGGGTGATGGTCGCGGCCGTAGTTGTCCTCGGTGAGCTGGCCTTGGCAGTAGACCGTCCTTCCGAATTCGCCGCCCCAGATCACCAGGGTCTCCTCCAGCAGTCCCCGTTGCTTCAGGTCCGTGACCAGCGCGGCGCTGGCCTGATCGGTTGCAGTGCACTGCTCCCGGATGGCGCTGGGGAGGTTCAGATGCTGATCCCATCCCCGGTGGAAGAGTTGCACGAAGCGCACGCCCTTCTCGGTGAGGCGGCGAGCCAGCAGGCAGTTGGCGGCATAGGTCCCGGGTGTCCTTGAGTCCGGTCCGTAGAGATCGAAGGTGCGCTCCGGTTCCCGGGAGACGTCGGTCAACTCGGGGACCGACGCCTGCATCCGGAAAGCCATCTCGTACTGGGAGATCCGGGAGGCGATCTCCGGATCGCCCAGGGAGTCCATCCGGATCCGGTTCAGCTCTCCGATGCCGTCCATCATCCGGCGCCGGGTTGCCGTGTTGATCCCTGGAGGGTTGGAGAGATAGAGCACCGGATCGCCACCGCCCCGGAACTTGACGCCCTGGTGGCTGGAAGGGAGGAACGCGCTTCCCCACATCCGGGACATGATGGGCTGCATGGCCCGATTCTCCCCCTTGGAGACCAGGACCACGAAACTGGGAAGGCTTTCGTTCTCGCTGCCCAGTCCGTAGCTCAGCCAGGCGCCCATGCTGGGCCGGCCCGGCTGCTGGCTCCCGGTCTGGATGAAGGTCATGGCCGGGTCATGGTTGATGGCTTCGGTATGCACCGTCTTCACCACCAGCAGGTCATCCACGACTCGGGCCGTGTGAGGCAGCAGTTCGCTGGCCCAGGTCCCGGATTGGCCGTGTCGGGCGAATCGGAAAAGGGAGGGGACCACCGGGAGCTGAGCCTGCTGAGACGTCATTCCGGTGATGCGCTGCCCCATCCGGATGGACGCGGGCAGCTCGGTGCCTCGCAACTCTTGGAGCCGCGGTTTGTAGTCGAAGAGGTCCAACTGGGAGGGTCCGCCCGACTGGTAGAGGAAGATCACGCGCTTGGCCCGCGGGGCGAAGTGGGGCAGGCCGGGCAATCCGGATTTTCCGGATCCGCCATCCACGGAGCCGGCGGTGAGTTCGGGAGGCAGCAGCGAGGCCAGCGCCGCGGTGCCCACACCCAGTGTGGTTCGAGAAAAGAAGTGTCGCCTCGTCCACGCCGGATGGGGAGTTTGATTCGAATTCACGGGCCGTTTCCTGCTGAGGTTATGGAGTGATCTGGCCGGTTCGAGTCTAGTCGGGGCCGGACGTCCCGGTCAACGCAGGAGGGGACTTTCCTGTCCCCCTGTTCTGTTCCCCCGTTTCCGGCTTGCTCCTTTGCCCAACTGACGTTCGGCGCCTGAAAGACGCCGGTCCAAATCGGCGCGTAAAACACGCCGCTCCTCGGCGCCTGAAAGACGCCGGTCCAAATCGGCGCGTAAAACACGCCGCTCCTCGGCGCGTGAAAGACGCCGGTCCAAATCGGCGCGTAAAACACGCCGCTCCTCGGCGCCTGAAAGACGCCGGTCCAAATCGGCGCGTAAAACACGCCGCTCCTCGGCGCGTGAAAGACGCCGGTCCAAATCGGCGCGTGAAACACGCCGCTCCTCGGCGCGTGAAACACACCGGTCCAGGTCGGCGCGTAAAACACGCCGCTCCCCGGCGCGTGAAACACGCCGCTAGAGCCGGATGGGGATCAGAAGCATGGCGATGAGGCTGAAGCAGAAGCAGGCCAGGCCCACCAGGGAGGAGTAGCCCACGACATCGCCGAATCGCATCCGCGTCAGCGAAAGGATCGGGATGGCCCAGAAGGGCTGGATCAGGTTGGTGGTGGTGTCGCCGTAGCAATAGGCGAGCAGAATCGTGGTCACGGACACGCCGAGCTCCTCGCCGGCAGGGATGAGGAAGGGAGCCTCGATCATCCACTTGGAACCTCCCGAGGGGACGAAGAGGTTCATGAAGCCCGAGTAGACGTAGATCACCATGGGATAGGTGTCCGTGCTGGCCAGCTTGGCGAACAACTCACCCAGCCAGGCGCCCAGCGTGGTGTTGTTCATCACCCCGAAGATGCCGGCGTAGAATGGGAACTGCAGGATGATGCCCCATGTCTCGCCGGCGCCCTTGCGGCAGGCCTGGACGAACGAGTCGGGACGCCCGTGCAGCAGCAGGGCCGCTCCCAGAAAGAGCATGTTGTAGCCGTTGATGGTCCACGCCGTCCCGAATCCGCGGGTCACGAGCGTATGGCCCAGGGGATAGAGGATCAGGACGATAGCCAGCACGACCCAGCCCCTGAAATGTTCCAGGGTCCCCGCCGGCGTGGAGATCCTTTCCGGAAGCAGGGGAGGCTGCGGCAGGATGGCCTCCACCTGCTTCCGCGTGAGCGTAACCCGCCCGCGCCGGGGGTGCAGCAGAAGGAGAGTCGCCAGGCCGACGGTGGCGATGCCGAACATGTAGATCAGGTTGAAGGGGTTGAACAGTGTCTGGGTGACTGGAAGCAGGCGATCGACCACCGGCTGGCCCACGGCCGGTTCCAGGAGTGGATTTCCAGGTGTCGCCATGATGAGGGGTGCCGAAGCGGACAGTCCGCAGTGCCACACCGTCCCCATCCCCAGGTAGGCGCCGACGACGAGAATCCGGACGTCCGCCTTCGGATTGTGACGGCAGAGGAAGGGAATGAAGAGGGCGCCGCCCACGATGCAGAAGGC
This sequence comes from Acidobacteriota bacterium, assembly GCA_965116695.1. Classification (GTDB taxonomy): domain Bacteria; phylum Acidobacteriota; class UBA6911; order RPQK01; family JAJDTT01; genus JAJDTT01. The sequence continues at coordinate 1,318,329 of OZ220706.1, read as the reverse complement.
CCAGTTGAGATATCCGGTGGCCAGGGAGAAAAGGCCCGCGAGGAGCACGGCCTGAAGCGGCCGCTCCGGATCCGGAATCCGGGCGGTGCGGTCCAGGAGCCGATAGACCGGCCGCGACGACACGCAGGCGTGGGAGGCCACCATGGCGATGGCGAATTGCATCGCCAGTTCCAGCAGGGTCCACATGCCTGTCCCCCAGGCCAGGACCGCCGCCTCCACGCCCACACCGGCTCCGGCCACCGCCAACAGCAGGGCCGCGGCCGTCAGAAACATGCAGATGACCCATGAATCGGGTACCCAGCGTACGGTGAAGCGGGAAAGCGAAGCGCCGAGATGCCGGAACCACTCGATCATGAACTGAAGCCTGACCGATTTCGCTGAGTTACGGCTCCGCACGCCATGGCGGCGCGTCAGGCGTTCCCGGCCGGCGCCGGCCGGCGTTCCCGGTACCAGGCCGCCGTCCGGGAGAGTTCGGCGCGGAAGTCGTTGGTGGGATTGAAATCCAGCTCGGCCCGGGCCTGGGAGATGTCCGCTTGAGTGTGAGCCACGTCGGCGGTGCGGGGAGGCCGGCGTTCCAGCGGAAGCTTCCTGCCGCTGATCTGCTCCAGGGCCTGCCGGAGTTCGAGCAGGGAGTGGGCTTGGCCCTGCCCGATGTTCAGCACTTCAGCCGAAAAGCCTCGGCTCCGAACCGCCGCAGCGACGTTGGCCTGCACCACGTTGTCGATGAAGCAGAAGTCCCGGGTCTGCGTTCCGTCTCCTTCCAGGTAGGGTTGGTACGAGGGATCCACGTACAGGTGATGGAGCCACGCCGGCAACACGGTGGAATAGGCGCCGCCGAAACGGGCTCCGGGTCCGAAGACGTTGAAGTATCGCAGGCTCACCGCGTCCAGGCCGTAGAGGCGATGAAACATCCGGCACCATTGTTCGCCCTGCAGCTTGGTCAGAGCGTACGGCGACTGTGGGTTGCAGGGATGCGTCTCGGGAGTGGGCAGGATGCCGGCGCCGCCGTACACCGAGCTGCTGCTGGCGAAGACCAGCCGGCTCTCGCCCACGAGACCCGCTTTGAGCATGGCGTTCAGCACCGAGATGGTCCCGGTCAGATTGGGCGTCGCACTCCGCAGGGGCTCCTGCACCGAATAGGAGACCCGCGGCACGGCAGCCAAATGGATTACAGCAGAGGGGCGGATTTCCCGAAGCAGGCGGCGGAGCCACTCCGTGTCGGTGACGCATCGGACGTGATATTGGACACCATTCACCGGGCGCCTGGCCGAACCCTCCGAGAGGTCGTCGACGCCGACGACCTGGTGGTCCAGGTCGACGAGCCTCCTGCAGGTGTTCTGGCCGATGAAGCCGTTGCTCCCCGTGACGACCAGTTTCATTTTGCCGAACCTCTCCTGACCGTTCTCACGCCCGGCCGAGAGGCGCACGTCGACTTGCGGCGGTTGATCACGTTTCTCCCCTCGTCCTTCGCCGGCGCCCACTTCAAGGGTTCGTAAATTTAACCGCGACGAATTCTTAAGATAGCAGAGTCGGCGGGCTCGAATCGGCAGGCCGCCAAAGGTTGGATGATTTTCAGTTCCGGCAGCGAAACTCAGCAACCGGACAGGTACGGCCCAAGCAGAGGGGCGACGTCGGAGCTGAACCAGGCGGCGCCGGAAGGGGAGAGGTGGTGCCCGTCGGTGAAGAGACCGGGGTCCGAGTAGTCCCGGCGAGGGTAGAGGACGTCGACCCCTTTCTCTCGGGCCAGAGATTCCAGCAGGCGCTGGTTTCGGGAGGTCGCCGGTTCGTGGACCCGGAGGAACGAAGGGTGCAGGGGCATGATCAGGAAGACGGGAGTTATGCGCGCGTCTCTGACCTCGTCGATCAGCCCTGACAGATTTTCCAGATCGACGGCATTCTCTTCGGTGAAGCGGGGCCGTCGTCCCTCGCTCCGGTACTCGCCGCTGGTCAGCAGGGCCCAGAGATCGCTGTGCCATCCATAACGGGTCTGCAGGCCGGCCACCCGTTCCGCCTCCCGGAAGGTCATGGAGGCGTCGACGTAGGGGGTGACGTAGCAGTCTCCCAGAAACCAACATTTCAGGTCCGGAATCACCTCTTGGCGGATGAGGTCGGAGCGGTAGCGGTAGAGGGCCAGATGACGGGCCAGGAAATTGGAAACCGCGGTTCCGACAGGATCATCCGCGCCCGGTTCGGGATGCTTCATCCGGTAGTGCAGCGAATCCCGGTAGAGTCGGATCAATCGTGTGGACTTGTCCGTGGTCAGGAGCCAGTCGGGACTGACGCCGAACACGAGCGTCCCGGTCCGGATGCCGTTGCCCAGGAGAAGCTCGGGCAGAAATACCTGCCTCGTGAAGCGGACCGTCTGTGATCCGGTGCCGAAGTTGAAGAAGGCCTCGGGCGGGACCCCCAAGGTGCGGCCGATCACTTCCGGGTCGAATCCGCACTTGGTCCGGGAGTCTCCCGTAAAGATGATTCGCGGCGGCCGCTCATATCTCAGGACGCTGGCCAGCCGTTTCGTGACGCGCGGATCGTGGGTCGGCATCAAGCGGACGTCGAACTGGGGCAGGACGACCTTTCGGGCGTTGAGTTCGACAAAGGCCCAGTCCAGCAATTTGACGCCGGCGACGGCCAGCAGGAGCGTTCCCAGAACCCGCAGACCCAGGCTTGTCCGCATCTCACCTACTTTACAACGTCGCGGCAGACCATCGGACCGGAACAGGGAGGCGGCCGTCAGACGCCGTGATTTGACTCCTTTCTCCAGAACTGCTACTGATGGTGGCAAAGCACCCCATAAGTTTTTACCTGCCTGCATTTTAGAGAGGGGGAATTCATGAGCGACCGGAAGGGCGTGACCCTGTTTCTACTGGTCCTCCTGCTGGCCTGGAATCCCGTCTGGGCTCAGCGAACCCGCGGCTCCATCGGCGGCCGAGTGGTAGACGATACCGGCGGCGTCATCCCGGGAGTGGCGGTGACGGCGACCAACCTCGCCACCGGAGTGGACCTTTCCACCGTCAGCAACGACACCGGCAGCTACCGGGTCAACTACGTGGAGCCGGGCGAATACGAATTGACCGTGTCCCTCCCCGGGTTCAAGACCATCAAGCAGACGGTCCAATTGAGGACGGGCGATGCTCTGCTGCTGGACTTCACGTTGGAGGTGGGCGAGGTGACGGAGGAGGTGACGGTCCAAGCCCAGGCGCCGCTGCTTCAGAGCAGCAACGCCACGCTGAGCAATCTCATCGACAACGAGCGGATCGAGACCTTGCCGTTGGCCCAAGGGAATCCGAGCCACCTGCTGATCCTGGCGCCCGGCGCGTCGAGTCCTCCGGGCGGCGGCTGGAAGTGGGACGAACCGGGGTGGTCCATCGCCACCGGCTTCTATTTTCACGGCACCCGCGGCAACGCCATCGGTTTCACCCTCAACGGCATCAACAACGTGGGGAACGCCGTCGGCGGCAGCCAGCAGGCCCAGGTTCAGCCATCCACCGAGGCCGTCCAGGAGATGAAGATCTCCCACGACTACGACGCCACCAAGGGGCACCATTCGGGGACCACCATGGACGTGACCATGAAGTCGGGCAGCAACCAGTGGCACGGGTCGATGTACGGTTTCTGGCGGGACAGCGACTGGAACGCCGCCGCCTTCTTCGACAACCGCGCCGGCGCGGACAAGGTGCCTTCCTTCTATCGGCGTTACGGGGGCGGGGTCAACGGGCCCGTCTTCAAGGACAAGACCTTCTTCGCCTTCACTTTCGAGAGCACCTTCCAGGAGACCACCGAGTTTTACGGGACTCGGACCGTGCCCACCCCCGCCATGTTGCAGGGGGACCTGTCGGCACTGCTGGACGCTGGTCCCGAATACCAGATCTACGATCCCAATACCATCCAGCCCACCGGGGACGGCTTCTTTTCGCGAATGCCCATTCCCAACAACATCATCCCTTCCAGCCAGATCCATCCCATCTCCCAGAAGCTGCTGGAATTCTGGCCTGCGCCAAACGTGACCGGAGGAGCCGACGGGACCCGGAACTTCCAGCCGGTGACCCCCTCCCCCACGGGGTGGACCCAGTATTTTTCCCGGGTGGACCACACCTTCAGTCCCAGCAACCGGCTCTTCGCGAACTACGCCCTCCTGGGCAACTGGTCGGGTGAGTGGCGGGACTACTACGGCAACCTGGCCACCGGTTTCTGGCAGGCCATCAAGAGGTGGAACTTCGGCCTGGACGACGTCTGGACCGTGAGTCCCACCACGATCCTCAATTTCCGCTACAGCTTCAACCGGGGAGGATATCCCGCCTATGCCAAGAGCATGAAGAAGACGAATCATCCTTCCGGTTTCTTCGACTTGGCCACCCTTCCTTTTTCCGAGAACATGCTGAGTCAATTGGACCCGGCCGAGACGGCGCTGCCCCACATTCAGATCCAAGGGTTCAGCGGCATCCACGACGAGACCAGAAACGCCCTCTACCGCACCATGGTTCACACCGCGGAGGCTTCCACCGACCTCAACCGGGGCAACCACAACGTCAAGTTGGGGATGGAGTTCCGCAGCAGCCTGACCAACCAGGCCAGCTTCACCTGGGCCAATCCGGTCTTCCGCTTCGGCTGTGATTTCACCAACGGGCCGCTGAACACCTCGCCCTGCGCCCAGGGTCAGGGTTTCGCCGCCTTTCTGTTGGGGCAACCCTCCAGCGGATTCATCAACCGGAACGCCAACTTCGCCGCTCACACCAACTACTACGGCGTCTTTCTCCAGGACAACTGGAGGGTGACTCCCGAACTGACCATCAACATCGGGGTTCGCTGGGAGTACTTCGCCCCGGTCACGGAGCGTTTCGACCGGAGCGTGAGTACCTTCGACTTCGCGGCCGACAGCCCCATCGCGGCCGCGGCAACGGCGGCGTACATGGCCAATCCCATTCCGGAAATCGATCCCGCGGCCTTCCAGGTCAAGGGAGGGATCACCTATGCCGGCGTCGGCGGAATCCGGAGAGAACTCTGGGACGTTCCCTCCAACCTCTTCGCTCCCCGCATCGGCTTCGCCTACCGCTTCGGCGAGGACACGGTGCTGCGCGGCGGCTACGGGATGTTCCACGAGCCTGTCGGCATCTTTGGAAACCGGTTCCGGCCCATCCTCACCGGCTTCAGTCAATCGACCGATCTGGTTCCGAGTTTCGACAATGGCGTCACCTACGTCGCCAACTTCGAGGACCCTTTCCCCACCGGGATCAAGGAGCCCATCGGAAACAGTCTGGGTCTGGCCACGAACCTGGGTCAGAGCGTGAGCTTCTTCGACGAGAACACGGTCAAGATCCCCTACAACCAGCGCTGGTCACTGACCGTCCAGCACATGCTGCCGGCCGACACGCTGCTGGAGGTGGGGTATGTGGGAACCCGGGCGACCGGCGGCTTCGGTTCCCGGAATCTGAACGTATTGCCGGGCCGCTATCTGAGCACGCTGAACCACCGGAACGAAGCGAACATCGCCCTTCTGGGTGCTTCCTTTCCCAATCCCTTCGCCGGACTGCTCCCGGGGACAGGCTTGAATACCGCCAACATCAGCCGCAGCGATCTGCTCAAGCCGTATCCCCACTTCCGGGGAGTGACCTTGAGCATGACCAATCAGAACTACGCTTGGTATCATGCTCTGGAGACGCGTTTGGAGAGGCGTCTGAGCCGAGGTATCAGCTACATGGTGGGTTACAGTTGGTCCAAGTTCATGGAGGCCCGGCAATTCCTGAACCCTAGCGATCCGGTCCCCTACGAGGTGGTCGCCACTGCGGACCGGACCCACAACTTCAAGCTCACCGGGATCTGGCAGGTGCCCTTCGGGCGCGGCCACCGGCTCGGCGGTTGGCAGGTCTCGGGAGTCTGGCAACTTCAGAGCGGATTTCCACTGAGCTTTGGAAACGTCTTCACTACTGCGGGCTTCGATCCCAAGAAGCTGCCTCTCTCCGGTGGAACCGTGGAGAAGTGGTTCAACACCAACGCCGGATTCGAGAGGAATTCCAGCAGGGCTCCCGAGGGAACCCACAAGCGGACCTTCCCCTTCCGCTTCAGCAATCTGCGTTCCGCCCCCGTCGATTTCTGGGACATCAGTGTCATCAAGGACACCTTCATCAAGGAGGGACACCGGCTCCGCTTTCAGGCCCAGTTCCTGAACGCCTTCAACCACGCGAGCTTCGGTCCGGTGGTGACGAACCCCACCAGCGGAAGCTTCGGGTTGGTTCAGCGGGACGTGACCTGGCCCAGGCGGATCATGCTGGGCGTCAAATACATCTTCTGAACGTTACTGGATTTTGAAACCAACATCGCCGGGGCAACCCTTGTGGCTGTCCCTTGCGGCCTACATTCGTCCATCCGGCCGGGTAGACCGCCCTCGGAAATCTGAGTATCAGGAGTGAATCAGGCGCAACGAGGATCGCCTTCGACCCAGCGTTGAAAGTTGGGGTTTTCGACCTGGGCCAGGTGGTCCCTGGCTTGACGCCAGCTCTCCGCCCAGGTTTCCGGGTCCCTGAGTTCCGACTCGGGATTGGAGCGGCTCCGCGCCACGAAGCCCGGAAACCAGGGCCGCCCCGTGTGCTCTCCGATGGGGTTGTATCGAAGATCGAAGCTCCAACGCAGTTGATCGCTCCGGTTGGCGAGAGAGCTGTGCATGGTCAGCTTGTGCATGAAGAGCACGTCTCCGGCCTTCATCGGCAGGGGGCGGGCCCCTGGGGCGACGAGCCGGTCGGGAATCTGGAACTTGCCCGGGGACATGCAATGCAAGGTCAATCCCCGCTTGTGGCTGCCCGGCGCCACCATCAGGCAACCATTCTCCCTGGTGGCGTCCGTGACCGGAACCCAGACCGTCAGCATCTTGGTGGAGTCGGCGTCCGGGATCACGACACCCTGGTCCTGATGCCAGAAGGTGCGGGCGACCAGCGCGTTCGCCAGCACGTTTTCGGACAGCAGGCGCTGGGGCGGCTTGATGCGAATGTGCTGCACGGGGTTGGAGTAGATCTCGGGGCCGATGAACCGTTCGACGGCATCCAGGAGTCTCGGGTGTCTGAGGAGGCGGAACACCTCGGGAGGATGATGAATCGGAGTGTCGGGAAAAATCCCGCTCTGGGGGAGCGAAATCTCCATCTCCTGGAAGAAGGAGCCCCCGGTCTCGCTCACGACGGCCGCCAGGCGTGGACCGAATGACAGATGCTCGTAGGTGTCGGAAAGGACGCCTTCGTCCGCGAGGCGGCGGCTGAGGGAATCCACAAACCGCTCGTAGTGATCCAGAATGGGTTGGAGATCGAGCTCCGGGTCCAGGATTCCCTCCAGCACCACGAAGCCCTGCTCTTCGAACTGCCGCATGAAACCGTTTGCTGTTTCGGTCATGGCCAACTCCTGCATTCGTGGTTCAGACAGTTTCCTTCATGCCGGCTCGTCAGCGGAGCCCGGTTCCTCCTCGCGATCAGTTGCGCGCCCGCCGGTCATTCGGATTTGATTTCTCAGAATACGCTTCTCCAACGTACCGTGGCAAGGTGACAGGCCGGTTAATTTGTAGTACATACTACATTGACCTGGACAGAGGACGAAGCCAATGCGGACCGTTCCCTTGAGGATTGCCAACCAGAAGTTCTCGAAGCTGGTCCAGGAGGTTGAAAACGGTCAGGAATTCCTGATTACGCGGAGAGGCCATCCGATTGCCGAGCTTGTGCCCCACCAGGCTGACAAGACCACAGACCCCAACTGGAATGCGGCCTACCGGCAGATGATGACCCGCCTGAGGGAGGGGGCCTCGCTCGGAGGTCTGAAGATCGAGCGGGACGAGATCCATGAACGTTGACCGGAATGGCCCCCCGCTTCATGGAAGATTGCCCGAGAGGACTCTCATTCTCCCGCACCTGTCGATCATTTGCCGAAGTCTCCGGGAAACGAGCTTGCACCATCAGGCGTAGTCATGCGGGTTAGACCTGTCCCGAGGCGCTTCTCTCTGGATACGAACATCCTGGTGTACGCGGTCGATCGCGATAGCGGACTCCGGCACGATGAAGCCGTCGAGCTGGTGGGTCAGGCGGCGAAGTGCGACTGCGTGCTGACGATCCAGTCGCTGGCGGAATTCTTTCGGGCGGCCACCCGCAAAGGGTTGCTCGGTCCGGCGCACGCGGGCGCTTTCGTGCGAGATTGGCTGGGACTATTCGAAATCGCCTCAGCGGACGATGCAGCATTGGTCGATGCCATGGAGACAGTCGAGGAACACGGACTGTCATTCTGGGACGCGATGCTCTGGGCCGCCGCGCGGAGTGCTCGCTGCTCGGCGATTCTGACCGAGGATTTGCAAGATGGCCGACGCCTGGGTGGAGTCGAGTTCCTGAATCCCTTCAGGACCGAGAACAAAGACCGGGTGTCTCTACTGCTGGGATACTGATCCTTCCTTCGTTACTTTCCGGACAATTTCCGACCGTATCGTAGGGGCGACCCTTGAGTGGTCGCCCTCTTCCTCGCGGGATGAACCGGCTCGAAGCGAAGAGGGCACCCACGAAGAGGGCACCCACAAGGGGTGCCCCTACTCCCGAACCCCAGGAAATGGGCTAAGTCCTCGACCATCGTTCCTTGACGGTTCCCGGCACGCTTCCTAACATGGGGCCCCCGGTCTGGTCTGGGGGCGGGGTCCACCGCCGGAATCGTCACTCCCGAGTCGAGCAAGCCATGTACCTGAAAATTCTCACTCATCCCATTTTCATGAACCTGAACTTCCACATGCCCATGATCGTCGATCTGCGTCATCCCCTCATCATGCTGAGCGGAGAGAACGGATCGGGGAAGTCGACGCTGCTTCATTCCATCTACCATGCGCTCAGAGGTGAACGATTGCAGCACTATTCGTATCGCCTCGAAACCCGGGACGTGGAGCTCAAGGAGGTTCACCTGTTCGATGCCGAGCAGCACAACCCCCGCAACCAGTTGCACCTCTTCAAGGACGAGCCGCAGATGCTGGAGTTCCTGCATGTCGCCAGCCATGGCCAGATCATGCTCTCGCTCTTCCAGGAGTCGTTTCCCAAGCTGCCCGACGGGACCGTGCTTCTGCTGGACGAGCCGGAGATGGCCCTGTCCCAGTCGAACCAGCGCCGCGTGCTCAAGATGCTCATGGAACTGGTGGATCAGAAGAACATGCGCATCGTCACGGCGACCCATTCGCCGATTCTGCTGGAGTCTCCCCAGACTTACGTCATCGATCTGGACCAGGCCGTGAACCGCAACGTCCTCCCCGACGACCTGCCGGTGCCGGGTCAGAGCACGATCAACTGAGACTCCCTGCCGCGCCCGCTGGAGCCGGCGGCTCGAAGCCCGTAGAGTGGGATGGATGGATGTCACCCTGCGGGAGGTGGGAAACGTCCTCACCCGGACCAGCGGCTACCTCAAGACCGTCACTTCCCATTCGCTCCAGCCCTATCGGGGCTGCAGTTTCGGCAACTCCCTCTGCGGCGCCGGTTGCTACGTCCGGCACAATCCCTATGTGACCCGGGGACGCACCTGGGGGAGTTTTCTTGAGGTCCGGGAGAACGCCGCCGCGTCCTACCGGCGGCACTGGCGGCGGGAAAGGAACTGGGCCCGCCGCTGCCGAGAGCGTTTCGGAGTCTTCCTTTCCAGTTCCACCGAGCCTTTTCTGCCCCAGGAATTCCGTTATCGTGTCACCGGCAGCGTACTGGAGGCCATGTTGGAGCAGCCGCCCGACCTGTTGGTGCTTCAGACCCATTCCCACCGGGTGACGGACTACTCCGAACTCTACCTGGAGCTCTCACGGCGCTGCCGGCTTCGGATCCATGTTTCCATCGAGACCGACCTCGACGCCGTCCCCGGACTGCCCGGCCACGCCAGCTCCGTCGACCGCCGTTTCGAGGCGGCTTCCCGGCTCCGGCGAATCGGCCTTTTCACCGTGATCACCGTTTCTCCGCTGCTGCCCATCCGGGATCCGGAGCGCTTCTTTCGCCGCATCGGCGAAGCCGCGGACCGGGTCGTGATCGACCATTTCGTCGAGGGAGACGGAACCCCCGACGGGTCGCGGACGCTGAGGACGGCATTGCCTCGAGCGATGATGCAGGTCGACAAGGAATCTGTCGGTCTCGCCTACAGGGACCGCATGGTTCAGGTGGCTCACGAGATCCTCCCGGGGCGGGTCGGAGTCGGCATCGATGGGTTTGCGGGCCGGTATTTGACAAGCGGCCGGCCCATGGTCGAACATTGCTGAGTTCCACAGGCTCCGGCGTCGGAGTGGTGGCGGTTCCAGGGCCTTGGGCGGCCCACGGAGCCGAGCAGGAGGGGTCCTGCTGATTGTAGGGTATTGCCCGGAAAGGAGGTGATTCAGTGGATATAGATAAACATGGTATGGCGGAGGTGGCGTCCTTCTAACGGAAGCCACTCTTGTCAAGTGGTGTCAAGGAGGGTTTCCTGAGGGAAGGGGACCCAACGCCACCGAAACCATTCCTTTCTGGGCCCCGCGCCTGACCCCAGGCCGGGGCCCTTCGCATTTGGAGCGGGGACATGCCTGTCCCCGTCTTCGACACCGGCCCGCATTATTGCCTGTTTACCCTTGGAGCGGGGACATGGCTGTCCCCGTCTTCGACACCGGCCCGCATTATTGCCTGTTTACCCTTGGAGCGGGGACATGGCTGTCCCCGTCTTCGACACCGGCCCGCATTATTGCCTGTTTACCCTTGGAGCGGGGACATGGCTGTCCCCGTCTTCGACACCGGCCCGCATTATTGCCTGTTTACCCTTGGAGCGGGGACATGGCTGTCCCCGTCTTCGACACCGGCCCGCATTATTGCCTGTTTACCCTTGGAGCGGGGACATGGCTGTCCCCGTCTTCGACACCGGCCCGCATTATTGCCTGTTTACCCTTGGAGCGGGGACATGGCTGTCCCCGTCTTCGACACCGGCCCACACTTCCGCCTGTTTACCCTTGGAGCGGGGACATGGCTGTCCCCGTCTTCGACACCGGCCCGCATTTCCGCCTGTTTACCCTTGGAGCGGGGACATGCCTGTCCCCGTCTTCGACACCGGCCCACACTTCCGCCTGTTTACCCTTTTCCATCAGTAGGTCGCCCGCCCGCCTGAGATGTCGAAAACACCGCCGGTGCTGAACGAGCAGTCCGGGGACGAAAGCCAGGCCACCAGCGCCGCCACCTCTTCGGTCTTCCCGAAGCGGTCCATGGGAATCTTGGAGCGCATGTAGTCGATGTGCTGCTGGGTCAACTGTTTCAGCATGTCGGTCTCGATCACGGCCGGGGTCACGCAGTTGACCAGGATGCCGCTGGTGGCCAGTTCCTTGCCCAGGGCCTTGGTCAGGCCGATGACACCCGCCTTGGCGGAGCTGTAGTGGGAGGCGTTGGGGTTCCCCTCCTTGCCGGCGATGGAGGCGATGCTCACGATTCGGCCCCAGCCCCGGTCCAGCATCATGGGGACCACCGAACGGCAGCAGTGATAGACGCCGAACAGGTCGACCTCGACGACCCGGTGCCACTCCTGGGGGTCATACTCCCAGAGGGGCTTGGTGGCGCCGGCGACGCCGGCGTTGTTCACCAGAATGTCGATGGACCCCATTTCTCCGCGGGTGCTCCCGGCCACGGCATCGACCTGATCCGCCCGGGTCAGGTCGACCGTCCGGAAGCTGCAGGCCCCCGTCTTCCCGAGTCGATCCGCGGCCGCCGCCGCGGTCTCCTCATTGATGTCCCAAATGCAGCACGCCGCTCCCGAATCCAGGAGGCGGCGGGTAATGGCATAGCCGATGCCCCGGGCGCCTCCGGTGACGACCGCGTTCTTTCCTGTCAGATCGATCCTGTTCATGTTGTTCCTCCCGTTTTCAGAATAAACCGTTCGGAGAGCAAAGAGGAGAGAAGTGGTAGGATTCGAGGAAAATGGGGGAAACGCCAATGGCTTCAATCAGGATTGGGCTGGCCCAGGCCAGGCAGGTGGACGACCTTCAGATCAACGCCCGGACCGTCTTCAGGTTTCTGGAGGAGGCTGCGGCCCGGGGCGTGCAGATCCTCTGCTTTCCCGAGACCCACACCGTCGGCTACCGAGTCGACGTGACGCCGCCGCCACCGGAACGGCCGGTGCCGGTGGACCATCTTTCCCGGCTCCACCGGCAGGTGGCGGAACGCTGCGGAGAACTGGGCATGGCCTGCATCCTGGGGACCGAGATTCCCAACCCGGAGGATCCGGTGCTGGGGAAACCCTACAACTCGGCTCTGGTCGTCTCGGAGAAGGGGCAGATTCTGGGGGCCCACCACAAGGTCCGGCTGACTCCTCTGGACGCCACCGCCTATAGCCCCGGGACCCGCTTCGAGACCTACGAGCTGTGGGGAGTCCGGGTGGGCGTCGTCATCTGCTTCGAGGGATTCCGGTTTCCCGAGGCCACGCGGGAGTGTGTCTCCCAGGGAGCCCGGATCATCATTCACCCGCAGAACAACACCACTCGTCCGGCCGCCTGGAAGATCCCGATACACCGTTCCCTGATCCTGGCTCGAGCGGCCGAGAACACCGTCTGGGTCGCGTCCTGCAACTGTTGTTACGAAGAGCACCAGAACAGCACCAGCCTGGTGGTGGCTCCGGACGGCCGGGTCGTGGGTGAGACCCGGCTGGGAGAGGAAACGCTGCTGGTGCGGGACGTCGATCCGGAACAGGCCACCCGGGCCCTGTTCCTCTACGACCTGGAGGGGTGCGCCCCGGTCCTGTTCGGAGATCAGGTCCGGCGCGAGGAGTTCGCTCACGTGCTGGAACCGGCCGGTTAGAGCAGTTTCGGTTTTTGCGAGCGAATTCGGGACGGATATCTTCGGTCAGCCGAATTCGGGAGTGCCGGCGATGGATGCGGAGCCGATCATGGACATCCTGGGTTTCATCCTGGGAAGCTCGTTCGTTTTGATCCTGGGCCTTCTGGCCGTGCTGGCGCTGATCTGGTGCCTGGTTCCCTTCGCAATTTTCGGGATCAAGCCCCGCCTGGACTCGATGGTCCGGGCAGTCGGGGAGCAGACCCGGGTGCAGCGGGAACTGGTCCGGGAACTGCGGTCCCTGCGGGATCGAATCGGAGAGAGGCCGCCTCCGGCCGGGCAGACCGAGCCGACGCAGCGCGAGGACTCCTAGCCCGCATTTCTCACCAGGCCGCTATGTGTATGATGAAAAAGAGTTTGTTCTTAGACATTTACGTGAATGTTTCCAAGGTTCCTCCGGGACCCACTGCGCTGGGCGCGCGCTCACTGGTCTTTTCGCCCTCAGCGCGCACGTGCTCCCTCAAACGTAGTCACCACTACGCTTTCGGTCGCGAGCACGCGCTGAGGGCGAAAATCCTGCGCGATCGTCACGCCCCCTGGTGAGAAATGCGGGCTAAGCGCCGCAAGTCAGCCCAGCAATCGCCGCATCCAGCCGGCCACCGATTCTTCGTGAAGGGGAGTTACCGAGGCCGCTTCTCCGTCCTTGACCTGTTCCGGAGTCGTGTATCCCCAGGTGGCGTGGTAGCAGCCGACCCCCAGCTCCGACGCCGATTGCAGGTGGGAGACCTGGTCGTCGACGAAGTGGATGCGGGAGTAGGGCGTGCCCGTCAGCTCACGCAGATGGGCCAGGTGCCCGTTCTTGCCCCGGGCGCGGCGGACCCGGTCGTAGCCGTAGACGTGGTCGGCGGCGAGACCGATCTTCCGGTATTGGAGGATCTTGGCGGCCGCATCGCTGGGCTTGGAGGTAGTGACGTAGACTCGGTCGAAGTGGCTTCGGCACGATCTGAGCCCTTCCTCCACCCCGGCGTAGAGGGGATTCATCTCCATCCACGCCGCCTCGTCCCGTTGGCGCAGTGTCCTCCGGTGCTCCTGAAACACCTCCTCCAGGGCCCGAGGATCGGAGACTCCCATGGAGGCGCAGAGATTCGGCAGCAGCTCCCGGGTGCGGCGGTCGAAGTCACGTTGCCGGGAGACTCCCTCCTGACCCAGGATGAGATTCAGGATGACGATGTAGTCCTTGCCGTCGCGGACGAAGGGGCGCATGCGGAAGAAGGGTCCCTGGATACTCGGAGAGATCTCCTCCAGGTTCGAGGCGGGAGGGAATCCCGCCACCGGTCCGTAGCACGCATAGGACGTGAAGAGGCATTCCCGGGCGCTGTCACAGATCACGCCGTCGAAATCGAGGGCCAGAATGTTCCCGGTCACGGCCTTCCCTCCGCCGGACGCTCGCCCGGCTCACTCCACCCGATCCACAATCGCCGCCGATGATACCAGAGGCCCCCCGGTTTCGACCCTCGCCGATCCCGGAGAGTCCTGGGACTTTCGCCACGGACTGCTAACATACGGTCCGAAAGGAGAACCGGGCACGCCAGTCCCGGTGAGATGATTTCCCGCGTGAAGGTCACGGTGCCGTTCCAGATCCTGTCCAGCTTCATCACCCAGCTGGTGTTGAGAAGGCACCTGATCTGGACCTTCGTGAGGCGCGACCTGAGGAGCCGTTACGTGGGCTCGGTCATGGGGCTCTGCTGGTCGTTGCTTCACCCGCTGGTGCTGTTGGTGGCCTACACGTTCGTCTTTCAAGTCATTTTCCAGGTTCGTCCCGAGCTGGGAAGGACCGACAGCTTCGCCGTTTTCCTGTTCTGCGGACTCCTGCCCTGGCTCTACTTTCAGGACACGCTGCAGCGCTCCTGCACCTCGGTCGTGGAACAGAGGAACCTCATTCAGAAGACCCTCTTTCCGTCGGAGGTCCTGCCCCTGACTCTGGCCGCCTCCAACCTGGTGACCCACCTGTTCGGCCTGGCGGTGCTTCTCGCTGTGCTCCTCTACCTCGGCCTGTTGACCTGGACCGTCTGGTTGTTGCCGGCATGGTTCTTTTGGCTGATGCTGCTGGCCCTGGGCCTGGGCTGGCTGTTGGCGGCCCTGCAGGTCTTCCTGAGGGACACGGCGCAGGTCCTGACCGTGTTGCTGGTCTTCTGGTTCTGGTTCACTCCCATCTTCTACCAATTGGAGATGGTGCCTCCCCGGTTCCAGTTCTGGCTGCGGCTCAATCCATTGACCCACGTCGTGGAGGGGTACCGCCTGTTGCTGCTGGAAGGCCGGCTGCCGCCGCCCGAGTCCTGGCTGGCGCTGGCCGGCCTCTCGCTGGCGGTTTTCTTCCTGGGCGGCCTCGCCTTTCGGGGGATGAAGAGGGAGTTCGCCGATGCCCTCTGAGCCGCCGCCGGTGGTGAGCCTCAGGCAGGTCTCCAAGAAATACCGGATCTACTCGCGTCCCAGCCACAAGTTCCTGGAGCTGTTTCTGGGGAAAAGGAAGCGCCTGCACCGGGAATTCTGGGCCTTGCGGGAGATCGACCTGGAAGTGGAAGCCGGGACGACGCTGGGCATCGTGGGGCGGAACGGATCGGGAAAGAGCACCCTGCTGCAACTGGTGGCCGGAATCCATCGGCAGACCACGGGTGACTTGCGGGTCCGAGGGACCGTATCGGCCCTGCTGGAGCTGGGTTCCGGGTTCAATCCCGAGTTCACGGGACGGGAGAACATGCTCATGGCCGGCGCCGTCATGGGGTTCACCAAGCGTCAGATGGAGGAACGCCAGGACGACATTCTGGAGTTTGCCCGGATCGGCGAATTCGTGGACCAGCCGGTCAAGGTCTATTCCACCGGAATGTTCATGCGGCTGGCCTTCTCCGTGGCCGTCCACGTGGACCCGGACATCCTGCTGGTGGATGAGGCCCTGGCGGTGGGGGACCTGATTTTTCAGCACCGGTGCATCCAGCGGATTCGTCATCTGCGCAGCCTGGGCAAGACCATTCTCTTCGTCAGCCACGATCTGCAGGCGGTCACCCAGTTCTGCGACCGGGCAATCCTGTTGGAGCGGGGGAGAATGCTGGAGGACGGCTCGCCGGAACAGGTGGTCCAGCGCTATCAGGCCCTGGTGGCGGCGAGACAGGCGGGGCGGGAGGGGGCGAGGCTCCAATGGAGCGGGGCCGGAGAGGATGATCGGCTCCAGATCGTCCGCGCCGTGCCTCACGTGCACAACCGTTACGGCGACGGGGGCGCCCGCATCATGGGTGTGCTGCTCCACTCTTCTGACGGACGGGTCCTGAATCAGGCGCAGATCGGAGAAGAGGTTCATCTGTTGATCTCGGCCCGGATCCTGAAGGAGCTGGAGAATCCCATCGTCGGCTTCACGGTCCGGGACCGCATGGGGGTCGAGATCACCTCGTCCAACACTTCCTACGCCGGATTGGACCTGCCGCCGGCGCGGACCGGAGACGTGCTCACGGTCGGCTTCCGGTTCCGGATTCCCGAGTTGCGGCCGGGCAGCTATTCCATTTCCATCGCCGTGGCCCGGGGGAACATCTGGGAACACACCATCGAGGACTGGATCGACAACGCGTACATTGTGGATCTGACCAGTCCGGACCTGGTCTACGGCATGATGCGCTGGGCCGTCACGCCCCGTTTCCGCCGCTTCCGGGATAGTGGCAGCCCGCAGGGTTGACGAGTGCCCATGGACGCCGCATCGGGCCTGAGCGCCGTCATCGTCAACTGGAACAGCGGGGCCTGCCTGGCCCACCTGCTGGAGTCGATGGAGCCGCTGGGGAAGAAATGGGCCGGGGTCGTGGTCGTCGACAACGGGTCGCAGGACGGAAGCTCCCGCCCGGCCCGGGGAAGGGACGGGGTCGAACTGGTGGAGGCCGGAGAAAATCTGGGCTTTGCCGGCGCGGCCAACAAGGGAATCGCCCGGGTCGCGACGCCCTGGGTCCTGCTTCTGAATCCGGACATCACCCTACGCGCCGAGGCGGTGGAACCCCTCTGTCACGAGGTCGGCGAGAGGCCGCGTTGCGGGATCGCCACCGGCACTCTTCTTTCCTCCTCCGGCAGAACTCCCCAGATTCGTCCTCTTCCGAGCCCGTGGAGCCTGCTTCGAGACGCCGTCTTCGTGGACGAGCTGCTGGCGGCAGCCGGTTTGGACCGCAGGGAAGATCCCGAACAGGACGAGGCGGCCGTCAATGATTCCTCCTTGCGAGCCGTGGAGGTGGAACAACCCGCAGCCGCATTCTGGATGCTGAGGCGCCGGGCGTGGGAGGCCATCGGCGGTTTCGACGGCCGGTTCCATCCGGCCTGGTTCGAGGATGTGGATTTCTGCCGCCGGCTGCTGGCGGCCGGCTGGGAGATCCTCCATTTTCCCCGTCTCCGGGTCGGGACCCATCGGGGCGGGTCTTCGTTGGACCGGCTGGGATACGCTGCTTTCGTGGAGATCTACTACCGCAACATGCTCCGGTACCTGGCCAAGCACCACAAGTTGGCCTATCCGTTCACCGGGCCCCTGATTCGCCTGGGCGCCCTGGCGCGGCGCCGCGTAATCGGCCGCTGGCATCGGAGGTGAATTCGGAAATGGGCAGGCTTCCCGTCCTGGTCAGCATCGTCACCTACGACAGCGAGGCGCACCTGGACGCGTGTCTGCGCTCCGTGCGGGAGCAGGATGTGCCCGTACGGATCCGCGTCTACGACAACGCTTCCCAAGACGAGAGCTGCCGGGTGGCTCTGAGCCACGGGGTTCGGCTGCACCGCTCCAACAGGAACCGGGGATTCAGCTACGGCCACAACTTCCACCTTCGCCAGGGCGGGTTCGATCACGTCCTCATCCTGAATCCCGACGTCATTCTGTCCAAGGGATACCTGAAGACGCTCATGGCGTCCATGGCCGGCGTAAAGCGGGTGGGCATGGCGGGGGGGAAATTTTTTCGCATGGACGCCGAAGGCCGGACCGTTCATGAGGATGGATGCCCGGTGCTGGACACCACCGGCATCTATTTCACTCCGACTCAGCGGCACTTCGACCGGGGCAGCCAGCAACCGGACCGGGGGCAGTACGACCGCCGCCAGCTCGTGTTCGGAATCAGCGGCGCCGCCCTCCTTTGCACCCGCGAAATGCTGGAGGACATCCGCTACGGGGACGAATACCTGGATGAGGACTTCTTCGCCTACCGGGAGGACGCGGATCTGGCCTGGAGGGCGCAACTCCGGGGATGGCGGGCTCTCTACGAACCGGCTGCCCGAGGCCGGCATCTGCGGCGGGTGCTCCCCTCCCGCCGCGCGCGTCTCGCCGCCCAAATCAACTACCACTCGCTCAAGAACCGGTACCTGATGCGGATCAAGAACCTGGACCCGGCGGTGCGGCGCAGGTGTTTCCCCTACATGTGGATTCGGGATCTGGGGATCGTCGGGTACGTCCTCTTGCGGGAGCGGTCTTCGCTGGACGCCTACCGGCAGGTGTGGAGGCTGAGGAACCGGTTCCGCCGGAAACAGGAGTGGGTTCAGGCTTCCCGCCGGGTGCCGGCGGATTCCGTGGCTCGCTGGTTCTCGTTTCGTCCCGTCGCCCGGAATTTGCAATCCGCCGGTGAGCGGTGACTCGGCGACTCATCAGGACTTGAGCGCCAGCGCCGTAGTAGACTTCACCGCATGTCTGAGCAGAATCTCAAGCTCCCGTGGCGTTCCTTTCTCGCTATGAGTTCGGTCCTTTTGCTGTTGGCGGTTGGCCTGGTTCCCGGCGCCTCCTGCACCGGCGCCGGCGGAGACGCTGGCGCCAAACCCATTCCGTTAGCCAAGGACCAGGACATCGGCAGCCTGGGCGTGGCGGGTTACGCCAAGCTGCTCTGCTCGTCGGTCTTCGTCTCGGAAATGGAAGACGGCGCGGCCATCGAACACAGCCGGAGAGTCACGCGGGCGCTGGTGCGCCTCCCGGCCGAGGACATGGCCCAGGTCACCGAATCCATCGACCATGAGAACCGCCTGGTGCGGGCCACTTTGCGCGGCACCCTCACGCGGACGGCCAGGCTCTACGGCGATCAGGGTTGCATCATCCATCCCGAGGACCACGACGGCATCTATTTCGATCCGGTTCCCGTTCGGACCTCTCTTCCCGATGCGGAAACCCAGGCCTGGCCCATGGGCGACCTCCTGCCGGACGAACCGCTGCCCGCCGAAGTGGACGGGGAGAAGCTGAAGGCCGCGGTGGAGTTGGCCTTCGAGCCGCCGTCCCGAACCGCCGGGCTGGTGGTGGTCTACAAGGGACGGCTCGTGGCCGAGCGCTACGCCGAAGGCGTCACCAAGGACACGCTGATGGAGAGCTGGTCCCAGGGCAAGAGCCTGACCGGAACGCTCATCGGGCGCCTTGAGCAGGAGGGCCTGCTGAAGCTGGACGACCCGGCTCCCGTCCCCGAGTGGCAGGGTCCCGGCGATGAACGGTCCAGGATCACCATCGCCGACCTGATGCGAATGTCCAGCGGACTCGAGTTCACGCTCTACGAGAGGCTGGTGAAGAGTCCGGAAGGGCGCTCGGAGGTGGGTCCCCAATATCCGGATCACTACTACCCTTACGTGGGCGCCATCGACGTTTTTCGCTACGTGGTGAGCCGCCCCCTCCAGTTCCCGCCCAACACGGTGGGCCGCTACCGCAACTGCGATCCCCTGACCCTGGGCTACATCGTCAAGCGGATCGTCCAGGAGCAGGGCCAGGAGTATCTGACCTACCCCCAGCGGGAGCTCTTCGACAAGATCGGAATCCGGCGCATGGTCCTGGACACCGACCCCCACGGCAACTTCGTGCTGTCGGGCTATGAGCATGGAACGCCGCGGGATTGGGCCCGGATCGGCCTTCTCTATCTGCAGCGCGGAATGTGGCAAGGGGAGCGGCTCCTCTCCGAGGAGTTCGTCGACTTCGTGCAGACGCCGGCCCCGGCCTGGAAGAACGAGGAGAACCGGGGCGAGAGCGTGGCCCGGTACGGGGGCATGTGGTGGGTCAACACCAAGCGAAACTGGGCAGCGCCCGAGGACGCCTACTACGCGGCCGGGGCCGGCGGACAGAGCACTGTGGTGATTCCATCCCGCGATCTGGTGCTGGCGCGGCTCACCGACTATGACGACTCTCTGGAGGCCTACAGCAAGGCCGCGGTGAACCGGGCGCTGGAGGGGATCCTGGCCGCCATCGGCCCGTAGGGGCGCCCCTTGTGTGGGCCCCCTCTTTGTTCCGCGCCTCAACCCAACCCGGCGGGCCGCCGCTCCACCCGGTGTCGGCGACAAGGATTTCGCCGCTCCTCCGGATCAGGGGCTCGAATCCCGGAGCAAAGCCTCCACGGTCCTTTCCAGGCAGGCGATCCGGTGCTTCAGGTCGGCGTGGGACAGCCGCAGCATGGCCTTGACCTGGGAGAGTTCCACCGTCATTTCCTGACGAATTCCGCCGAGGCCCTTTTCCAGGTTCATCTCTCCTTCGGCCACGATCTGGATCTCGTCCCGTAAGGATTCGCCCACCACGTCGAAATGGCGCCGGGTTTCGGTCAACTGCTCAACGACGTTTCGGTAGTCCTGGTCCATAGCCTTTTCCGGTCATGCGGCCTCGTCCGCCCATCTTGAGAGGCGAAGCCGATGATTCCCGTGAGGAGGAATGCATCAGTCAATCAAACGACCACGGGAGCGAAAACACGAAAACGCTCTTCAGCGTGCGCGGCTGGGAAACGGGGATCAGAGGGGCAGGTTGGGTTCGGCGGTCAGGTCCCACGAGTCCCTCTCTCCCGCGGCGAGCCGCCGGTGCCCGGTGGCGGCGATCATGGCCGCGTTGTCGGTGGAAAGAAGGAGGGAAGGAAAGTAGACGGGAGCGCGGTCCCGGAAATGGTCCGCCGCCCGGCGGCGGAGCTCGCTGTTGGCGGAGACGCCGCCCGAGATCTGGATGGACCGCACGTCGTGTCGTTTCCAGGCCTTCTCGAGCCGGTCCAGAAGTTGGTCCACGACACGCTTCTGGTAGCTGGCCACCAGGTCCAGCACCGCCTTCGGGATCGTTGTCGGAGACTTCGCGGATTCGGGCTCGACCGGTTGGATCCCCTGCAACCGGCAATGGCGAAGGGCCGCCGTCTTGATTCCGCTGAAACTGAAGTCCAGCTCGGCGCCCTTGGTCCTGGGAAGCGAGAACCGCACCGCTTTCGGGTTGCCCAGCGGGGCCAGCCGATCGATGACGGGACCCCCGGGATATCCCAGGCCCAGACCCTTGGAGAGCTTGTCCAGGGCTTCGCCGGCGGCGTCGTCGCGGGTCCGGGAGAGTTCCCGGCAGGAATGCTCATCGTCCAGGCAAAAAAGGCTCGTGTGCCCACCCGACACCACCAGGGCCAGGGCGGGCAACTCCGCCTCCGGATGCTCCAAGGGGACCGATCGAATGTGCCCTTCCAGGTGGTTGACCCCCACCATGGGGACCTCCAGCGCGAAGGCCAGAGCCTTGGCGTAGGCCATTCCCACCAGCAGGGCTCCCACCAGTCCCGGGCCCCGGGTCACCGCGACGCCATCCACGCGATCCCAGGCCGGCTCGCCGTTCCACGCCTGTTCCAGACAGAGATCGACGACATGGTTGATGTTGGACGCGTGTTCCCGGCTGGCCAACTCCGGAACCACGCCGCCGTAGACGGAGTGGACGTCCACCTGGGAGGCCACCACGTTGGAGAGGATGCGCCGTCCGCCTTCGACCAGCGCCGCCGCGGTCTCGTCGCAACTGGTCTCAATTCCCAGAACGTTCACTGGCAATCCGGTAGAGGCCGGCCAACGACTCGACGTAGGGTGCCCGGGCGACCCCCTCCTCGGTGATGATGCCGGCGACCAGGCGGTTGGGCGTGATATCGAAGGCGGGATTGGCCACCTGGACGGTCTCGGGAGCCAGGTCCTGCCCGGCCATTTGGGTGATCTCGGCGATGTCCCGCTGCTCGATGGGAATCTGGGCGCCTGTGGGTGTCCCCAGGTCGATGGTAGACAGGGGAGCCGCCACGTAGAAGGGGATCCCGTGCTCCTTGGCCAGCACGGCGACGCCGTAGGTGCCGATCTTGTTGGCGATGTCGCCGTTTGCGGCGATCCGGTCGGCGCCCACCACCACGGCCTGGATTCGGCCCGACTGCATGAAGTAACCCGCCATGTTGTCGGTGATGAGGGTGCAGGGAATGTTCTCCCGGACCATTTCCCACGAGGTGAGGCGGGCGCCCTGGAGAAAAGGCCGGGTCTCGTCGGCGAAGACCTGGATGCCCTTTCCCGCCTCGACGGCCGCCCGAATGACGCCCAAAGCCGTTCCGTATCCGGCCGTAGCCAGTGCGCCGGCGTTGCAGTGGGTCAGGACCGTCGAGCCCTGCGAGAGCAACTGTTGGCCGTGGCGGCCGATGCGCCGGTTGATCTCGATGTCCTCCCCGTGCATTTCCTGCGCTTCCCGCACCAGGGCGTCCTGAACCTCGGACAGCGAACCGCTGTGGGCCCGGAACACCCGGTCCATCCGTTCGATGGCCCAGAAGAGGTTCCGGGCGGTGGGCCGGGTGACCCGGATGGTCTCGCAGATCTTCTGCCATTCCGATTCCAGGTCCTCGCCGGAGGTCAGGTTCTTCACCCCCAACGCCAGGCCCATGGCGGTGGCCACGCCGATGGCCGGAGCGCCCCGGATCACCATGCTCCGGATGGCCTCGGCCACTCCTTCTACGGTGGTGTAGGTGTTGTAGATCTCCCGGGTCGGGAGCAGGCGCTGGTCGATCATGACCACGCCCTCGTCGGTCCACTCGATTGTGCGAATCATGGGCACAAGTTACACCAAGGCCCGGGTACCGGCAACGGACAGGAAAGAGGAAAGAGTGGAGAGGGCGTTGATAGTGCCGCGGTGAAGAGTACGATCTGCGAAGCTTGGAGGATTCCCGCAGCAGCACGATTTGAGTCAGACCGACTACCTCGCAGGCAACCGACACGTGGTCTTCTCTCTTCTCTCTTTTCTCACTCCTCTTTTCTATTTCCTCACTTTTCTTTTTCCTCTCCGGCCTTGTGGCAGAATGATAGCGGTTCATGAAACGGCGCCGAAAGGCGCGGACAAGGGTGCGGAAATGGTCATGCTTCGGTCGCTCCTTCTGATTGCCGGTTTCTTCGTCTGGCTGGTTTCGTTCCTTCCCATGCGGCTCCCGGCCGGGGAACTGGAGCGATTCGAGCCAAAGGACGTGTTCGAACTGGAATGGGCTTCCGATCCCCGCTTCACGCCCGGCGGCGGACGCGTGATCTACATGCGCAACTCCATGGACGTGATGACGGATCGGCGCCGGAGCAGCGTCTGGACCGTCGACCTGGATGGAAGCCGGCATCGCCCGCTCTTGTCCGGCGAAGCCCGGTACTCCTCCCCCCGGCTCTCATCCGACGGGCGGCGGCTGCTTTACGTCTCCGACGCCGAGGGAAGTCCGCAACTCTACGTCATGTGGATGGACACGCGGCAGACCGCGCGGCTGACTCGCCTCACGCGGGCCCCTTCGAACCCGGCTTGGTCCCCAGATGGGAAATGGATCGCCTTCACCCAGTTCGTGCCCCGGAAACGGCAGCCGATGGTGCAGTTGCCGTCCCCGCCCGAAGGCGCCCAATGGGCCCCACTGCCCCGGGAGATCCGGAGCGTCCGGTATCGCCGGGACGGCCAGGGATTGCTGGAGGAGGGCAATGTCCAGCTTTTTCTCCTGGACGATGACGGGGGCACGCCCCGGCAACTGACGCGGGGAGAATTCGACTCGGGTCCGCCGGTCTGGTTGCCCGAGAGCAAGGGGATCCTGATCAGTTCCAATCGCTCTCCCGGGTGGGAGTACGAGCCCCGGGAGTCGGAGATCCATGAGGTGTCGCTGACGGGTGAGATCAGGACCCTGACCGGCAGAAAGGGCCCCGACTCGGACCCCGCCGTTTCTCCGGACGGCAAGACCATTGCCTATACGGGTTATGACGACCGGGGATTGAGCTATGCCAACCGGGTCCTCTACGTCATGGATCGGAACGGAGAAAACACGCGCCCGCTGACCCAGGGTCTGGACCGGTCGGTCTCCAGTCCCCAGTGGCATCCGGACGGTGAGGGAATCTACGTTCTGTACGGCGACGAGGGTTCGACCCGAGTGGCCCTGGTCGGTCTCGACGGCGAGATCAATCCCGTGGTGGCGGATGCGGGCGGCCTCTCCCTGGGCCGGCCGTACGGGGCGGGAGCCTATCGGGCGGGAAGGAACGGAGTCCTCTACACGTCCTCGTCGACCCGGAGGCCCCCGGACGTGGGCTTCGCCCCGGCCGCGGGTGAAGCCCGCCGCCTGACCCGCCTGAACCAGGACCTGCTGACCCACAAGGCGCTGGGCCCGGTGGAGCCGATCCGCTACGCTTCGCCGGTGGACGGCCGTCCCATCGACGGCTGGATCATCAAACCTCCCGATTTCGACCCGTCCCGGAAGTATCCCCTGATTTTGGAAATCCACGGAGGTCCCTACGCCTATTACGGCCCCTATTTCAGCGTCGAGCTCCAGTTGATGGCGTCGGCCGGCTATGTGGTGCTCTACACGAATCCCCGGGGCAGCACCGGCTACGGGGCCGAGTTCGCCAACCTCATCCACCAGAACTATCCGAGCCAGGACTACGACGATCTGATGGCGGGCGTGGACGACGTGCTGGGGCGCGGCTACGTGGACCCGGAAAACCTGTTCGTCACCGGAGGTTCGGGGGGAGGGGTCCTGACGGCCTGGATCGTGGGCAAGACGGACCGGTTCCGGGCGGCGGTCGCCTCCAAGCCGGTCATCAACTGGATCAGCATGGGCGGCACCAGCGACATCTACGTCGCCTTCAGCAAATACTGGATGCCGGGCCCGGTCTGGGAGGACTATGAGACCTATTGGAAGTACTCACCCCTCTCGTTGGTGGGCAACGTCACGACGCCGACCATGCTCCTCACGGGAGAGTCGGACCTGAGGACGCCCATCTCCGAGACGGAGCAGTACTATCAGGCGCTCAAGTTGCGCAAGGTGGACACGGCCATGGTGCGGATTCCCGAGGCCGCCCACGGCATCGCCCAGCGTCCCAGCCACCTGGTGGCCAAGGTCAGCTATATCCTGGCCTGGTTCGAGAAGTACCGCGTCGCTGCCGGAGACGCCCGGGGTGGAGGCCGCCCGTGAAGACCAATCTCAGGCAAAGGAGCAATTGAGGTCATGAAAGTCGTCATCGCCCACCGGATCGGACCGGGATTCGTCGAGGACTTGAGGGAGTGCTTCCCGGACATTGAATTTCGAACCGCCTATACGCCGGAGGAGCAGTTGCGGGAGGTCCCCGACGCCGAGGTCCAGTTCGGCCTGATCACCCAGGAAGCCCTCGAGGCCGCCCGCAAGCTCCGCTGGTTTCACTTTGTGGGGATCGGTTTCGACCACGTTCTCAGCGGCACGCCGGGGCTCGTGGAGAGCGACGTGGTCATGACCAACGCCCGGGAGACCCACGTCATCGCCATGTCGGACCATGCCATGGCCATGGTTCTGGCTTTTGCTCACTGCGTTCCCGATCTGGTGGAGGACCGGCGGGCGCGAAACTGGGACACCAACAAGTACTTCGGCGCCATGACCGAGCTGGCCGGCACGACCCTGGGGATCCTGGCCATGGGGGACATCGGAAAGGCCGTGGCCCAACGGGCCGCCGGATTCGACATGGAGGTCTACGGCGTCGATGTGATGCCGATGGATCCCCCGTCCGGGGTACGGGAGGTGTGGGGCTCGGGCCGCTTGGACGACATGCTGGCCATCAGCGACTGGTTCGTGGTGACGGCCCCGCTGGTGGAATCCACGCGCGGGCTGATCGACGCCGGCCGCCTGGCACGTTTGAAGCGGGGCGCCCACCTGGTCGTGGTCTCGCGCGGAGGAATCGTGGACGAGGACGCCCTGGCCGAGGCGATTCGCTCCGGACACCTGGGCGGCGCCGCGCTGGACGCCACCGACCCCGAGCCGCCGGTCCCGGAGAGTCCGCTCTGGGACCTCCCCAACGTGATCATCTCCCCCCACGTCTCGGCCGATTCGCCCCAGATGTGGCAGCGCCGCCGGGAGATCTTCAAGGAGAACCTCAGGCGCTACCTGGCCGGAGAACCGCTCAAATTCGTCTGCGACAAGGCGAGGGGATACTGACGGGCGGAGCTGCATGAAGTTGACCCAGGAGCAGGAGGCCGTCCTGAGCGGTGAGCACGGAGACCTCCTGGACCGGAATCGCAAGGCGGCGGTGAGAGTCGAGCTCCGGGTGAAGATGAATTCGATCCGTGACGGAGAATGGTTGGAGGTCGACTCCGACCAAGGAACCGTCCGCATCTTCGAAAATCAGCGCACATAGGAAAACAAGACGAATCGGGGAGGAAACGACTCATGCGAACTTGGACGACGCTTCTGGTGGGGCTCAGCCTGCTCGGGTCTGCCGCGGGGCAGGAAAAGGAGAAATTTCTCACCCTCAGTTGGGGAGACGTGATTCACGGAATGGAAGGCGTGCTCAAGTTGGACACTCCCGAAAAGGTTCTGGAGGCAACTCGAAACTGGAAGCGGAACGGGGTGGACAAGGTCATGTTCCGGGTCGACGACTTCCGGGTGGTTCTGTATCACGACGTCACCGTAGACGGAAAGAACGAGTATCTGCGGGAATGGATCAAGATCACCCGGCGGGCCTGGAAGGAGGGGCTCGTCAAGACCGCTGTGGATGCGCTGAAGGCGGCGGGGATCGAGGTCTACATGTGGATCGCGCCCACCGACGAGGGGCGTCCTCCCGACGTGAACGTGTTCGACATGGGGCCCACCGGAAGGGCATTCTGGCCGTGGCACTCCAAGTTCACCAAGGCGAACCCTCAGTTCCTGGTCCACGACCGGAGCCTGACCCCCAACGGACGCCAGTACCAGTGGCACGTCATGGAGTACGCCTACCCCGAGGTGCGCGACTACATGATCAACAAGATCATCCGCACCTTTTCGGACGGGTTCGATTTCGACGGAGTCTTCCTGAGCATCCGGTCCCACGGCCTCCCGCCGGACCACGCGGACCAGTACGGTTTCAATCAGCCCATCGTCGAGGAGTACCAGCGCCGTTACGGGCGGGACATCCTGCGGGAAGACTTCGACGTTGAAAAGTGGCGGGAGCTCCGGGGCGAGTACTTCACCCTCTTTCTGAGGGAATTGAAGGCCCACCTGAAGACGAAAGGGCAAAAGCTTTCCATCGGCGTCCAGCAGGGGGAGTACATCGGTCCTCCCTTCGGCAACATGAGGATTCAGTGGCGAAAGTGGATCGAAGAGGGGATCATCGACGACCTGGTCCTGGGCCACATCACCCGGGTCCGGTCACGCTATCCGGAACTGGTCCAGCGCACCTGGGGATACCTGCAGAACCAGGAGACGGGGCTCGGCCTGCCCCCGCTGGTGCACGCCATTCGCAGGGACTACGGTCCTCTCTGCCAGAAATATGGGGTCAAGCTGTACGTGGAGCCGGGGAACTTCCTCCGGTTCCATGAGCACCCGGCGGTGGGACGGGCCGGTCCCACGACCGAGGCCACGAAACGGTTGCGGAAGCAGTTGGAACTCCTGCCCCAGGTGACGGGCCTGTCGGCCAGTTACAGGCAAGTGACGAGACCTTCGAAGCCTTGAGCGCCGGCCGCAAACTCAAGATAGAATCAATTCGGGCACTTGCTCAACGGCCGGTTGGGAACTTCGGGCCAGATCGCGTTGCGGAGTGCGGACATGAAATTCTTCAGACTGCTCGCTACGAGCCTGTTCCGGAACAAGCTCAGGACCCTGCTGACCGCCAGCAGCATCGGGGCATCGATTTTCCTGGTGGCCACCTTGATGACCGTGCTCGACGAGCTGACCAGTCCTCCCGAGACCCCGGACTCCGCCCTGCGGCTCGTGGTCCGGCACAAGATCTCCCTGTTCAACACGTTGCCCACCTCCTACCGGGAAAAAATCGCCGCCATCGACGGTGTGGAAGCCGTGATCGGGTCGATGTGGTTCGGCGGCCTGTACAACCATCAGGGAACCGAAGTCGGCTTGGCGCAGTTTGCCTCCGATACTGACCGGTTGTTTCAGATCTATCCCGACATGGCCGTTCCCGAAGAGCAGAAACAAGCGTTTCTGCAGGATCGTTCCGGAGCGCTGGTGGGGAGCACCGTGGCCGAACGTTTCGGCTGGCGGGTGGGGCAGACGATCCATACCGGCAGCAACCTCTTCCCGACCGAGTTGGAATTGACGATCCGCGCCATCTACCGGGGCGGCGGCGACGAGGGCGGCAGCATCTATTTTCATTGGGACTACTTCAACGAACTCATGAACGACAACGGCGTCACCGGAACCTTCTCGATCCGGGCCTCGTCACCGGAGGTGTTGTCCGCCATCGCCGAGGAGGTGGACGGCCTCTTCAAGAATTCCATGGCTCCCACCAAGACGGAGACCGAGAAGGCCTTCATCATGGGATTCGTCTCCATGCTGGGCAACGTGCAGTTTCTGATCAGCAGCATCTGTCTGGCGGTGATCTTTGCCGTCAGTCTCGTGGCCGCGAACACCATGGCCATGTCCATCCGTGAGCGTGTCCGTGAGATCGGGATCCTCAAGACCCTCGGTTTTCGGAAGGCCCAGGTGCTGGGTTTGTTGCTGAGCGAGTCCCTTTTCCTGGCCATGAGCGGGGCGGCCTTGGGCGCGCTGGCGGCCCGCGTGATTTTCCAGTCCGTGCCGATGCAGGCCATCAGCAACGGGTTCATCCAGAATTTCGAAGTCCGGTTCGCCACCATCGCGTTCTGCATTCTGATTGGAGCCGCGATCGGACTGATCGCCGCCGGACTGCCTGCCTGGCAGGCGGCCCGGCGGCCGACTCTCGAATCGTTGCAGAGTGTGGGCTAGATGAAGATCCCCATCCGGTACAACTTGAGGAGCCTCTGGGTGCGGCGGGTCGGGACTCTGATGACGGCTTTGGGAATCGGGCTCACGGTCGCCATCCTGGTGGCCATGATGGCTCTTATCGACGGTCTCGACTCGACCTTCGTCAACACCGGATACCCCAATGACCTGGTGGTCATTCGGCAGGGCTCCCAAAACGAGACCAACAGCTATCTCGACCGGGACATCTTCCCCCGGGTCCGCTTTCTGCCGGAGGTGGCCCGCGACGAAAACGATGAGCCCTGGGCCTCCGGCGAGCTCATCGTGGTCATCAATCATGAGCGCATCGCCGGAGAAAACGAGACCTCGAACATCGTCATTCGCGGCACCGGCAACCGGGGCTTCGAAATGCGGCCGGAGGTCCGAATCGTCGAGGGACGGCGCTTTGCCAAGGGCGTGCGGGAACTGATCGTGAGCCGGTCGTTGTCGCGCCGCTTCAAGCACATGAAGCTGGGCGACACTTTGCCCATCGCCCAGAACGAGTGGACCGTGGTGGGAATTTTCGACGCCGGCGGCACGGCCTACGATTCGGAAATCTGGGGAGACTACGACGAGATCGCATTGGCTTGGACCCGGCCCATCTACACCTCTTTCCTGGTTCGCGCCAAGGATGGAGAGGCTCGAGCCGCTCTGGCGAAACGGATCGAAGAGGATCGAAACATCGAACTGCAGGCCATTCCCCAGACCGAATACTACGAGGGCCAGACGATCTCCTCCGTGGGACTCAAGGCCTTGGGAGTCTTTATCGCCGTGGTCATGGGAATCGGTTCCTGCTTTGCCGCCATGAACATGATGTACGGCACCGTCATGGCCCGGTTCAAGGAGATCGGAACCCTGCGGGCGCTGGGATTCCGCAGACGGAGCATCCTGGCTTCGTTTTTGGCCGAGTCCATTCTGCTGGCATTGCTGGGAGGAGTCGTGGGTTGTGTCATGGCCTTGCCGGTCCACGGCATTTCCACCGGGACCACCAACTTCGCCAGTTTCAGCGAAGTCCTGTTCCACTTTCGAATCACCCCCGAAATCCTATTCAAGGCGATTCTCTTCGTCAGCCTGGTGGGGATTGCCGGCGGCCTGCTGCCGGCCGCACGAGCCGCCCGGGTGAGATTGATCGACGTGATGCGAGACTGATGGAAAAAGATCTGAAGGCGTTGCGGATCGACCGCAACCGGAAGCGTGCCGGGCAACCCCGGAACCTGTGGCTGACGGGACTGATGGCTTTCGTCTTGGGCGCTGTCCTGTCCGGGCTGGTTTTCCTGAACCTGCCAATGCAGACGCCGGATGCCGCGGTGGCAGAGGCGCGGGCGGATCGGGCGGCGTCTGTCCCTGATGCCGCCGGGGTCGATTCGGCGCCGGAGCGAAACAGGACGTTGCTCATCGCCTCGGGCTACATCGTCCCTCGCCACCGGATCGAAGTCAGTTCCAGGATCATGGGGAAGGTCGCATGGGTCGGAGTCGACAAATCGGATCGAGTCGAAAAAGGCCAGTTGCTGGTCCGGCTGGAGGACGCCGAATTCCGGGCGCAACTCCAGCAGGCGCAAGCCGGCCATGACTCGGCGCAGGCCCGCCTCACCGAATTGGAAACCGGTTCACGGCCCGAAGAGATCCAGAGAGCGAAGGCGGAGCTGGAAAGAAGCCGCGCCGATTTGAAAAACGCCGAACTCGAACACCGGCGTTTGAGTCAACTCATCGAAAGCGGAGTCATCGCCCAGCAACTGGTCGACGATGCCCGGTCCCGCCGTGACATGGCCAGGGCCACCGTCGCCGTCGCCGAAAAGAACCACCTGCTCCTGGAGATCGGTCCGCGAACCGAGCAGATCCAGGCCGCGCGCGCCGAGCTCGAGCGGAGCCGGGCGGACATCTCATACTGGCAGACCCAATTGAAGGAGACGGAGATCCGGGCGCCCGTCAGCGGCACGATCCTGGAACGGGTCGTCGAAGTCGGCGAAATGGTCTCGGCCTACTTTATGGGGGGAGCCGTCCTGGTGGCATTGGCGGATCTGAATGATCTGCAGGTGGAGATGGATATCAGCCAGTCCGACTTTCACAACATCTCGCCGGAGATCGGATGCAAGATGTCTCCCATCGCCTATCCGGCCCGGGAATACGAATGCGATTTGGACGAGATTGCGCCGGAGGCGAACCGGCAGCGGGCCACCATCGAGGTGAAGGTCCAGATTCTGAAACCGGATGAGTACCTTCGGCCGGAGATGGACGTTCAGGTCACTTTCTATCGCAAACAACCGGAATCGGGGGCGGACGACATGACTGCTGGAGACACCGGATGACCGACGTTCTGATCGAAATGCGCCATCTCACTCGTGTGTTCCAGCGCGATGCGGTCCAGGTCGTGGCTCTGCAGAACATCAACCTGGACATCCGTGAAAAGGACTTCATCAGCTTGATGGGACCGTCCGGCTCCGGCAAGAGTACGCTGCTCAACCTGATTGCCGGCATCGACCGGCCGACCGGCGGCCAACTCCGGGTCCTGGGAGAGGACCTGACCGCGCTCAACGAGGACGAACTGGCCGGCTGGCGCAATGAACACGTGGGATTCGTGTTTCAGCACTTCAACCTGATCCCGGTCCTGACCGCCTTCGAGAACGTGGAGCTTCCCCTGCTGCTGACCTCGCTTTCGCGGAAGGAAAGGCGGGAGCACGTGGAAACGGCACTGCGTCTGGTGAACCTTTCGGACCGGATTCACCACTATCCGCGACAGCTCAGCGGCGGCGAGGAACAGCGTGTGGCCATCGCCCGGGCCATCGTCACCGACCCCACCTTCATCCTGGCCGACGAACCGACGGGCGACCTGGACGCCGAGTCGGCCGGGGACATCCTCAAGGTGCTGGAGGCCCTGAACCGCGACTTCGGCAAGACCATCGTCATGGTCACCCACGACCCCCGGGCCGCAGCCTACGCCGCCATCAACCATCACTTGGAAAAAGGGTCCCTGCTGGGGAAAGCCCCGGCCACAACTGAGTGAGCCGATTGGAGGGGGGACATTCCTGTCCCCCACTTGCCTTCAACGTTTCACTCGAAAACCCAAGTAATCCCGAAGACGCTGTTGAGATTGCCGAATCTGCTTTCGATCAGATTGCAGGACAGTCTCAGCAGATTCAATCTTCCAACTCGCGCCACATCTCTTCGGAACTTACGGTTTTCTCTTTCCCCTTGCGAACTCGTTCCAACACCTGCTCGGCCAAGTGCAGATCCTCCAAATGCTCGATCTTTTCAAGGATGGCTTCACGCGCGTATTCGCTCTTGGTTAGGCCTGCCTCCTTTGCGAGACGTGCGAGACGGGCATCAATCTCCTCAGGAAGTCGGATGGACAACATGGCAACCACCTCTCCTACAAGAATACACAGGAGTGGATGTGAGTCTTTTTGAGTCCAATATGGATCGCGTCCGATCGGCATTGGGCGGCCGCCGCCGAGGGTTCGTCTGGGTCACGAGCAGATTGACTCAGCAACGCTCGTAACGGTGGCTGCGAGTTCGCAGTATGGCGTAGGGCGGTCTTCCACGCGCTCAAGTTGCTCCAGACTGATCGCCCGGCGATCTGAATGCTCCTCGTTGATTCGAAACGTTGGAACTACGAAGAATTCCCACTGCTCCGTGTTGAGTGGATCGACCGTGGCTTTGTCCCTGTGCTTCAGCAGGCAGAAAACGTAGATGTCGGCGATGCGTCTCGGCGGGTCCTGCTTCTGGCTCTTCCCCGTGTGGGCGTCCCACGCCTCCTTGGTTCGAGCGATACCGAACCTTATCGTTGAGTACTTTTTTTGACGCCAGGACTGCAGGTACGCTGAACTCTTGACCTCGATCTTGGTACCGTCGTGCATCTTGAGGTCGTACGAACCCCACTCGACGCGCGGTCTGTCATTCAGACCCAATGCGTTCGCCACGAGAAACTCGGCCACAACGCCCCGCTCTGTGTTGTCGAGAATGCTCGAACTCGACCAGCGCAAGTAGTCGCCGAGAGTAGCTTCTGGGCACCCGCTTTCTACATTGAACTCATCCGTTGGCTCCCTCAGTTTGAGGGGGACCGGCCCGAGATCAGCATCCCTTCGTTACCTCCTATTGGTATGGATTGCACAGGGGACGAATACCGGAACTTCAGGTCAACATGCGGAGGAACATGGCAACGCGTTCCAGCTTCTCGACTTCGTCCGGATCCAGACCATCAGGCGCGAAATGCATCACCTCGTTTCGGATCTCCCTCACTTGGGCCAAATTGTGTATGAACGTGCCGCGGTCCACCCGTAATCCCAACCTGTCCCATCGATCCGGGTTCTCAATGAGGCGGCAATAGGCGCCGAAGTTGAGGTCCCACGAGCCTTCGATCGGTCTGTTTGGATCATCGGACGCCTTTTTCATCTCGTCCAAGGTGAATTTGCTCACGAGATTGCGCAGATGGAACTCGATTTCGCCTATGACCAGGAACGGTTGGGCAAGCTGCGCGAACTGTCTGGCGAAATCGCTTGCGGTCACGATTCCTGAGATTGTCCGGTCGACGTCCCGAACCAGAACGTATCCATGTTCCCAGATGTCCTTGATGGCATCGAACAAAGGAGCATTGATGCCTATTTCCCGATGGGGCTCCATCCAGTGGCGGACCTCGTCGCTCTGGCCTCCCAGCGTGAACGCCGTTCCGATCGACCTCCAACTGACCACACCCTTCACTTCTCGTTCGTTTACCATCACGGGGAGCTGTGAGAAATCCTTGATCAACATGAGCGTGGTCGCCTTGGCAAGCGGGTTGTTCGGCCGCACGCTGGTCAGTATGCAGTGGGCTGTCGGAAGTACTCGGATACGGACGGTTGGGTCGACTGGCTCTTTCTGGACACCCGTCGCCTTCATGTCCAGTTCGATCGAGATATCGCCGTCGATATGCTCTCGCTCGAAATCGGGGACCGTGCGGAGATCGAGTTCCGCGAATTTGGTCCTGATCCGCCTGATGAGCCGGTCGCTTCGGCGCGAGTAATTGAACCATCCCAGAAGCTCACGGACCGTCGTGAGTTCCGCAACAGGCATGGCCCCACTATCCCGCTCGGATTTCATCCTGTCTGCAATTTTTTGGAGTTTTTCCTGGGCTTGGTGGGGCATGTCTCTCATTCCCAAAAATTGGTCGAACCGGGCCGGACCTTCACATCAAAACCCTGGTGGTCGCCGGGAGTGGTAGTCGGTGACTTCCTGGTAGGCCTGTCCCAGGGCCAGGATCCGGGACTCGTCGAAGAGGCGCCCGGTGAGGGAGATGCTGGTGGGCCGGCCTTCGGGGTCGAAACCGTTGGGCAGCGCGAGGCAGGGGAGTCCCGTCAGGTTCGTAAGTCTGACGTTATAGCTGAAACTGGGGGCCAGGTAGGCGTCGATTCCGGACATGAGCCGGGCCATGTCCTCCATCAACAATGACCGCAGCCGATTGGCCTGGATGTATTCCACGGCCGGAACGAACCGGGCCTGGCGGAACATGTTGGGCCAGTTGTTCTCCTCCTGCTCCCGCAACAGGTCGTCCTGGTTGTTGCGCGTGAACTCGTCGAAGGCGGCGGCCGCCTCGGTATAGAGGATCAACTCCGGCGCAAGGGGCCGTTTCGGCAGCTCGATGGGAACCAGGTCGACTCCCAGCGACCGGAACACCTCCAGGCTCCGGGTATCGTTCTCCTTGGCGGCTTCGCTTTCCTGCTCCTGGATGAGCTTTTCCGCGTAGCCGACACGGATGCCCTCGAGTCTGTCCCCGACGGGCCACACGAACGGGAGATCGCGGGTGGTCCGGTCGTCGGGATCGAGCCCGTGGATGGCGGCGAACACCAGTGCGCAGTCTTTCGCGCTGCGGCAGATGGGGCCCAGCTTGTCCAGGCTCCAACTCAGGGTCATGGCGCCGTGCCGGCTGACTCGTCCGAAAGTCGGTCTCAGGCCGGTGACTCCGCAGGTGGCGGAAGGATAAACGATGGACCCCATGGTCTCGGACCCGATGGAGAAGCCCACCAGTCCGGTGGCGGTCGCTGCGGCCGAACCGGCCGATGACCCCTTGGAGCCTTCGTCCAGCTTCCAGGGATTGCGGGTCTTCCCGCCGTACCAGACGTCGACCGCAGCCAGGGCCCCGAGGCTGAGCTTGGCGATGAGCACCGCGCCCGCCTCCTCCAGCATGCGGACCACCGTGGCGTCCAGGTCCAGGGTCTGGCCGCGATGGGAGGCGGCTCCCCAAGTGGTTCGATATCCCCGGACCGCCAACAGGTCCTTGGCTCCCCAGGGAATGCCGTGGAGCGGGCCCCGGTAGCGCCCATTGGCCAGCTCCCGGTCGGCGCGCCGGGCCTGCTCCAGGGCCATCTCCTCGGTGTATGAGATGACGCATTCGAGCTTCTCGTCGTATTTCCTGAGGCGGTCCAGATAGAGGCGGGTCAGCTCCTCGGAGCTCACCTTCCGGGCCTTCACCGCCGGCGCCAACCGGGAGAGGGGCCAGTAGGCCAGATCCTCCAGGCGCCCGGGCACCTCGGGGATCGGAGTTTTCGCGGTGGCCGGTTGCGCGGCCGGCGGATACGGCACGTTCCCGCGGGGAACGGGATCGAACTGGATGGCGGGAGGCACGGAATTGTCCAGGGAGTGTTCCCGGAGGTTCCCGAAGAACTCCAGGCTCTGATTGACCCGCTTGAGCATCTGCTCCCGTTCCGGGAGCGTGAACTCGAGCCCGGCCACCTGTTGGGCCGCTTGCAGAATCTCCGCCGTGAGCCTCATCTCCGTTTCCACGGGGGATTCGTCCCGGCAGGAAGCCAGGGCCAGTCCGCCTCCCGAGAGGGAGGTGAGCGCCTGCCGGCGGGTCCATTTGGAGTCACTCACGATGGAACCTTGGAAGGCTTGAGAAGCCGGGTCGAGGAATTCTCATCCTGGGGCCGCCGGCGCGGATCACGGAGTAGTCCGGTCGACGGCCAAACGGCCGCAACTGTCCAGCGCCAGCAACGGGTAGCAGGTGCCGCTGTAGGTGATGAAATGGAACTTGTCCGTGTTGAGGGACCGCGTCCACCAGCGGCCCGACTCCCGCTGGTTGGTAAGCAGCCAGTCGACGGCTCTTTGAATTCGGGGATCGTCTGCCGGAACCCCGGCCCGTCTCAAGACCAGGACGCAGAGTCCGGTCTGGTGGCCGTCGCTGGCCGGATTCTCGAAATCGTCTTCGGCCCGGAGCTTCTCGGCGCGGTTTCCGCGGCCCCAGGTTTCGGGAGTGGCGAAAGTGCGCATCGACCAGCCCCCGTCTGCCCGTTGATGCCGCCAGATCATCTCCACCAATTCCTGCTGCTTCTCTGCTTCCAACAAACCGGGCCAGTGCGTGGAGACCCAGAGCAGAAGGAGGCGGCCATAGTCGTGGGGCGCCCGGGTCCTCAAGTATTCCCGGGTCTTTCGCACCGATTCCTGGTCTCCATTGGCGGCCAGCCATCCGGGAGCGTTCGCCATGGCCATGGCGGCCACGGTGGCGGACTGATACCGGCTGGACTCGAACGGCGGCCAAGTGTCGACGTTGCTCCAGGCGCCTTCGGGATCCTGGACTTGGAGCATCAGGTCCAGGGCTTCCCGGGTCTCCCGGGAGAGCTCGCCAGTGACGTGGGAATCCCATTCGGCCAGCCCCTGCGCCGCGTAGGCGACCTGGGTCGGGCGGACGCCGGAACCAAGTTTTTCGGGCTCCATCGCCCGCAGCTCGTCGAGTTCATCGACGACGAACTCCCTCAGTTCCGCGGGAGGCTTGCCCAAGGTTCCGGTCAAGGCCGGACGCGTCACGAAATAGGTGCCGTTGGTGTGGCAGGCGATGCACTCCCGCTTCCGGGTCCAGGCCAGAGCCCCATCCTCCATGTAGGCCACGGCGCGGCGGGCCGAGAACTTGTCCCGAATCGGCTCCCGGGCCGATGCGGCGGGGATGAGAATCTTTTCCCATTCATACTGCGGTTTGGGCGCTTGACTGTCTTTCTCCGCCGCGGATGTTCCAAGGAAGGAAACGAAGAGAAGGATCCATGCCGGTTTCAGTTTCATAGTGGAAATCAAGGTTACTACACGCTCCCGGCGATTCCCAAACAGAGCACGACCCGCCTGTCCCATGTCCGGGCAAGCCAGGATATCGCTTAAGGATCGAGTGGACCGGCTACCATAAGACTTGCGCCGGATACTGGGCAATTTCCGGATCCGGGGTCACGATGACAAGGCCGTTCAAGATGGCTTGAGAGATAAGCCCACGATCGAACGGGTCCCGGTGGTGCACGGGCAGAAGCGCCTCATGTGCGGCACAGGCTTCGTCGAACGGCAGCGGTTGGATCTGCAGCCACTGACGCCGACTGGCCACATAGCGGTTGGGTGCCTCGGGCAGTGAAAGACAGCCGAGTCTGTACTCTATCGCTATCTCCCAAGCCGAGAGTGCACTGAGGAAGACACTGTTCTCGGGATTGCGGCAACTGTGGCGGGCTGTCCGGCTCAATTGAGGATCATCGGCTGCGAGCCACAGGAACGTACAAGTGTCGAGCAGGAGTTTCACGTTGGTTTCTTGTTCCCCTCGAATGCGTCCAATATTTCGTCGGGGAGGGGCTCGAAAAAGCTGGCAGGAATCTTCAGCCCGCGATCGATACCGACTGGCCGCGGATTGTCGGGCAACTTGGGAATCGGCCGAATCTCGGCAATTGGCAGATTGCGCCGGCAAACAATGATCGTTTCTCCATTCTCCACTCTTCCCAAATACCGGGAAAAATGAGTCTTCGCTTCAGCCGTGTTGATCTTGATCATGACCAGTTACTAGATCAAGTAGTTGACCAACATAAAACACTCCAAAGATCCGCCGGATTGATCCGGGCCGGGGCCGGGCTCAAGGTGCCGCCCGGTCGCAGATCTCTACTCCGTCCCGCCGAGGAGGCTCGCCTGGTAGCGGGCTACGTCCCACATGTAGTGGCGGACCCTTCTCTTCTCCGCTGCCAGGATGTGGGTTTTTCCGCCGTCCTGGTCTCCCTGGGCGAGCAGGAAGAGCCCGATGTAGAGGTGGGCGTAGAAGAGGCGCCCTTCCAGTTGGGCTGGTCCGGGCCGGCCGGCGCGAGCGGCTTCAAGGACCTTCCGGGGCGACCCTTCTCCCCGGAACATGTCGTAGATGGCCATCATGGGAATCCGGGGATCGTTCCGAATCGGCATCAGGGTCGACCGGGCCTTCTCCGTCCCGTCGGTTCGGGCGATGCACAGGTAGCGCCAGACCGAGTTCTCCACGTCGTTGTCGTGGTAGGTCTGGTAGAGCTCGAATTGCCTCGCTCCCTTCTCGAATTGACCCGCATAGTAGTAGGAAAGCCCCAATTCCCACTGCCTCGGCTCCATGTCGGGACGGAGCCGGACGTACTGTTCCAGGTCCGCCACGGATTCCCTGACCTTGCCCAGTCGAAACTGCTCCCGGCCCCGCAGGTAGTGTGCATAGGCCAACTCGGGGTTCCGCTCCAGGGCGTTCGTGGCCAGATCCACGGACTCTGAGCTCCGACCCTGCTCCGAAGCCTCCACGGCGCGGTTCAGCAGCTCCTCGGCCCTCTGGCTCATGGCGGTGTGATTGGAGTTGAGGAAGACGCCCAAGGCGAGAAGAAATATGCTAAATCTCACACGAAACATGCCTCATAATACCCCGCATGCACGAAGCGAAGGATCAGGACCCCAGCGACATCGGTCTGGCCGGGTACGCAAAACTGCTCTGTTCTGCAATATTCGTTACCGGAACCGGCGAAGAGGCGGCACGGCAGCACAGCCGAAACGTGGCCGTGGACCTGCTGAAGCTGCCCGAGTCCGACCTGCAGCACCTCGACGACGTCATCGATTACGACCGGAAGCGGGTTCACGCCGTCCTGTCCGGTGGCTACCGCCGCACCGCCGGTTTCTACGGCGACCAGGGGTGCATCGTGCATCCGCGGGACCATGACGGCATCTACTTCGATCCCCTACCGGTGCGGACCACGCTCCCGCCGTCCGATACCCAGCCGTGGCCCATGGGAGATCTCCTTCCGGAGGAACCCCTCCCTCCCGAGGTCGATGAGGAGAAGCTGCGGGCGGCTGTCGAACTCGCCTTCGAACCGCCGGCCCGGACCACGTCGCTGGCGGTGGTCTACAAGGGCCGCCTCATCGCCGAGCGCTATGCGCCGGGAATCCGCAAGGACACGCTGCTGGAGAGCTGGTCCATGGGGAAGAGCCTCACCGGCACCCTGGCGGGCCGCCTGATCCAGGAGGGGCGCCTGCAGATGACCGGCCCGGCGCCGGTGCCCGAATGGCAGGCGCCGGGCGACCCGCGGCGAGAGATCCGGATCGAGGACCTGTTCCGCATGTCCAGCGGACTCGACTTCACCCTCTACGAGGTGATGGAGCAGACGCCGCAGGGAACCTACCGGATCTCCACCGCCTATCCGGACCATTACTACGTCTACCCCTGCGCCCTGGACGTCTTCCGGTACGCTGTCTCGCGGCGGCTGCGTTTTCCACCCGGAACCGTGGGCCGGTACCGCAACTGCGATCCCCTGACCCTCGGATACCTGGTCCGCCGCGCGGTGGAGGCCCGGGGGGAGGAATACCTCACCTTTCCGCAACGCGCCCTCTTCGACCGGATCGGAATCCGCAGGATGGTGCTGGACACGGATCCCTACGGCAACTTCATCCTCTCCGGCTACGAGTACGGGACGGTCCGGGACTGGGCCCGAATCGGACTCCTCTACCTGCAAGGGGGCGTCTGGCAGGGGGAGCGGCTGCTGTCCGAAGAGTTCGTGGAGTTCGTCCGCACACCGGCGCCGGGATGGTTCAATGAGGAGGGGGAACCGAGCGAGTCACGCTACGGCGCCATGTGGTGGCTCAACACCACCGGCAACTGGGACGCCCCCGACGATGCCTTCTATGCCGCCGGAGCCGGCGGCCAGAATACGCTGGTGATTCCTTCGCGGGACCTGGTGGTGGCCCGTCTCACCGAGTACGATGTTCTGAGCGTCAGCGTCCCCGCCTTCAATGCGGCGCTGAGGGGAATTCAGGACGCCATCGGATGAGCTCCCCGGATCCGGGGGTTCAACAGTCCGTGGTGAAAGTCCCGCGAGCACCGAGACCGTTCCTGCGCCCGCCGGACAAGGCGCGATTTGGGTGCATACCGGAAGTATGTGCCCGAATCGCAACGCAGTCCGCCGGGATGCAGGGACGGTCGAATGCCGTGACGACTTTTGCCACGGGCTGTCAAGGCCCGATGATCCGGTTGGCCAGGTAGGCCGAGACGTAAGCCAGCAGCGTCATGTAGGCGAACTGCGCCACCGGCCAGCGCCAACCGGCCGTCTCCCTCCGCACCACCGCCACCGTGGACATGCATTGCATGGCGAAGGCGAAGAAGACCAGGAGCGCCACCGCCCCGCCCAGATCCAGGTCGGCCTTGAGCGCCTCCTGCAGATCCCGGGAGCCTTCTTCCGCTTCCATTCCGTAGATGGTGCCCAGCGTTCCCACGATCACCTCGCGGGCCGCCAGGGAGGTAATGAGCCCGATTCCAATCTTCCAGTCGAATCCCAGGGGCTCGATGACCGGCTCGATGGTCCGGCCCACCGTCCCGATGACGCTTTCGGCAATCGGGGGCGCTTCGCC
This sequence comes from Acidobacteriota bacterium, assembly GCA_965116695.1. Taxonomy (GTDB): domain Bacteria; phylum Acidobacteriota; class UBA6911; order RPQK01; family JAJDTT01; genus JAJDTT01. Next base: position 1,278,053 of record OZ220706.1, on the reverse strand, counting down.
GTTCCGGAGCGGGAGGCTGGCCAGGAACCAGAGGACGATGGCCGTGCAGAGAATGATGGTGCCGGCGCGCCGCAGGAAGATCTTGGCGCGGTCCAGCAGGCGCAAGGCCAACGACTGAAGGCCGGGCACGCGGTAGGGAGGCATCTCCAGGGAGAAGGGAGCGCCGGCGCCGCGAAGCACCGACGACTTGAGGGCCCACGCCGTCAGGATGGCCGCCAGGAATCCGAGCAGGTACAGTCCCAGCATGGTCGCCGCGCGGGTGCCCAGGAAACCGCCCAGGACGGGGCGTTCCGGGATGAAGGCGGCAACCACCAGCGTGTAGACCGGCAACCGGGCCGAGCAGGTCATGAAGGGCGCGATCATGATGGTGGCGATCCGGTCCCGCTTGCTCTCGATGGTCCGGGTGGCCAGGATGGCCGGAACCGCACAGGCGTAGGCAGAAAGCAGCGGGATAAAGGACTTGCCCTGGAGGCCTACCCGGGCCATGGTCCGGTCCGCGATGAGCGCCGCCCGGGCCATGTAGCCCGAGTCCTCCAGCACGCCGATGAAGAGGAAGAGCAGCAGGATCTGGGGCAGGAAGATCACCACCGATCCCACGCCGCCCCAGACCCCTTCGATGAGCAGGCTGCGGAACCAGGAGTCGGGTAGCAGGGCGCGGACCCACTCTCCGGAAGTGGAGACCATGGCGTCGGTGGCATCCATGAGGGGGATGGCAAACGTGAAGACCGTCTGGAAGACGGCGACCACCACCGCGGCGAAGATGAGAAGGCCCGCTACCGGATGGAGCAGGACGGCGTCGAGACGCCGGGTCCACCTCGGGGGAGCCGGGGGGCGGTATTCCGCCGCTTCGCCGATCTGCGCCGACCACTCCCGGCAGCGGCGAATGTCCTGAATCACCGGCAGCTCCAAGGGAACGGGAACGGCCAGGGCCCCCACCAGGAACTCCCGGATCGCATCGGTCCCCTCTCCGGTCCGGGCGCTGACCAGGGCGACGGGAGCCCCGATCTGTTGCGCCACGGCGTCCAGATCGAGGCGTCCGCCGCCGCTCCGCAGCGAATCGGACATGTTCAGGACCACGAGGGTCGGAATTCCCAGGCTGAGGATGGGAGCGGCGAACCCGAGGTGGCGCCCCAGGTTGGTGGAATCGAGAATCAGTATGACGGCGTCCGGACTGGAGACGCCCGGCATGCGGCCGGTGAGGACGTCCCGGGCCACTCTCTCGTCTTCCGACCGGGGTTCCAGGCTGTAGATGCCCGGCAGGTCGATCAGGTGGACCTCGATATCACCCGGAAGCCGGGCGCGTCCGATGCGCTTTTCGACCGTAACTCCGGGATAGTTGGCCACGCGCTGGCGAAGTCCGGTCAGCCGGTTGAAAAGGGTCGACTTTCCGGTGTTGGGCGGGCCCACGACGGCGACGGTGCGCAGGCGCGTGGAGTCTTCAGGATGGGCCGTGGAAACGGGAGCGGCCGTGCCGGCCCCATGCCTATGGCTCATGAGTCTTGGCGGCCGATGGAACCGGGTCTGCGCAAAATCAGGCGGGCGGCCGTCTCACGCCGCAGTGCGACTTCGGTGCCGTCCACCCGGTACACCCGAGGGTCGCCGAACGGCGAGCGTCCGGCGGCCGATACCACCGAACCGGGGAGAAAGCCCAGTTCCATGAAACGCCGGGCGTCACGCTCCGGCAGATCGATGGATTCCAGGATGGCTTCTTCCTGCCTCCCCAGATCCTTTAGTGTGAACCGTGCCACGATCCTGACTCCTCCCTATCCTTCAACCCGTTTGCTTCATCTCGGGAGGGGCGACTTTCCTGTCGCCCCGTCTTCCTTGCCAACAATGGAAAGCGTAGAGGGGGGATGACCGTCCCCCCAGCCCCCCTGGCCGGCGGTAGGAAAACCGCCGTTCCTGAGGAGACAGGAACGTCGCCGCTCCCTGTTCTCATTCCCCAGCTCCATTCACACGCGGCAAAACCTCTTCTTGAAGAAGCCGCATGGACTCGATCCAGCGTTCCTTCGGGTCCCATTCGTGACCCAGAACCAGGAGGACTCCGAAGCCGCCCAAGTCGTGCTGAAGCCGCTGGAGCTTCTCGGTGACGTCGTCGGGACTGCCCACGAGCCAGAGGTTGTCCAGCAGGTATTCCGGAGTCACGTCCGCGTCGGGCATGTCGAGGTCGGTCTTCATCAGGTCGAGCATCTTGCACTTGGGCAGCAGGCGGAGGAAATAGTCATCGAAGTCCCGCGCCATGGTCCCTTCCAGGACGCAACGTCGGGCTTCCTCGGTGGTATCCGCGACAAACACGTTTCGGGCGACGCGCCACTGGCTCCGGTCGGGAGTCCGTCCGGTGGTGGCGGCTCCCTCCAGCACCGCCTCCCAGTGCGACTTGAGGATCCGCGTCGGCACGATGTTGATGCTCATGGGAATCCAGCCCTCCTCTCCGGCCCGGACGAGAGTTCCGGATTTGACCGACACGCCGGCAACGCCGATGGGAGGGTGAGGTTTCTGGTAGGGCTGCAGGTGGAATCGGAGACCGATGTCCGATTCAGGCTCCGGCACGGTGAAGCGCCAGTGCTTGTGTTCGTAGAGGCCGGGCCGCGGATCCTGCCAGAGCTGGAGGACCACGTCCACCGCGTCGCGGGTCATTCCCCTTTGTTCTCCGGTCTTGGGATCGAACCCGAAGACCTCGAAGTCGCCCGGGAAACCCCCCGAGCCCACACCCCAGTAAAACCTCCCACGGCACATGTGATCCAACTGGGCGATGCGGCTGGCAATGACGAATGGGTTGTGGTTGGGCATGCAGGTGACGCCGGTGCCCAGGATGATCTTCTCGGTCTGGGGGATGGCGCTGGCCAGCAGCAGGTCGGGAGCGGGGATGTTCTCCCAGACGCTGGTGAAGTGCTCGCCGAGCCAAGCCTCGTGAAACCCCAATTGGTCCAGGGTGATGATCTGCTCCAGATCGCTCTCCAGGGTCTCGGTGAAGTTCGACCCCGGCGGGTGGAGGGGCATGGTGAAGAATCCCAGTTTCATGGCAGGTGCTCCTTTTGCGGCCTCATTCTAGAGCCCCGCGCCGTCGACCGCCACTGTCTCGGGCCTGAACCGCTCATGCGGGAGGAAGGCGCCTGAAGAACAGCCGATCGGCCGTTCCCTGCAAGATCTGCCGCTTGTCGGAGGGCGAGAGAAAGTCGGCATGGTCCCGGATCACGGCGACGGCGGCCTCGAAGGTGTGGCCGTTCCTGGTCTGCAACGGAGCGTCGCTTTCCCACATGCACCGTTCGGGACCGTATGCGTCCACCAGCCGCCGAATCAGCGGGAGCATGTCCAGGTAGGGCGGCTGCTTCCTGCCCAAGGCGTAGAATGCACCCAGCTTCAGCATGACCCGGGGATGCCGCGCCATGCGGCACAGGGCCCTGGTTTCCTCTTCCACCCGGTCGGCCCGCTTGCCGATCAGGCAAAAGTGGTCGATGATCACAGGAGTTTCGGGATAACGGCGGCACATGCGATCCAGTTCGGGCAGGTCCGCCGGAGTCATGAGGAAGCTCAGGCAGAGATCGTGCCGGGCACCGGCGGCGAACATCTTGTCGAAGCCCGGGTGATCCATCCAGCGTGCACTGCTTCGCATGGCCGGACGGGTCGATCGTCCGCGGATCCGGAACGCGTAGACGCCGCCCCGGGCCAGGGCCTTCATGGTGCGGTCGGGGCCGGGAAGGGAGACGTCGCTGACGGCGGGAACGATGCCGGTGCCGACGAACCGGGAGGGATCGGCGGCGATGACGTCGAGGATATAGCTGTGGTCGAGGCCGTAGCAGGTCATCTGGATCAGGTTGTAGCGGGTCACCCCGGCGGGGCTGCCCTGTCGGACCAGCTCCTCGGCCGTGAAGCTGGGAAACCAGAGGTCCTCCCGCTTCAGACCGGGCGCCAGAGGGTATTTGCGGAGGTCGGAAGACCAGACGTGAGCATGCGCGTCGACCACTCCGGATTCCGAGGCCGCGGCCCGGCCTCTACGCCCGGCGGCCGCGGCCAGGGCCAGACCGGACATCCAGCGGCGTCGGGTCAGGGTCTTCATGCATGGCTCGATTGGTATGGGATTTCCCGCATCGATGTTCGGCCCAGTCTACTACGGCCTGAGAATTGAGAAGCGTACCTTGATCGGGAGGAGAAGAAAAATGCACAGACGTGGACTTCTGGGCGGCTTGGCTGCGGGCGCGCTCTCCGGCGTCGTCTCTTCGAGGGAAATCGAAGCGCGGGCACTGGTGGAGAAGAGGACCCGGGGAATGCCGCCTCCCCGGATCCGGGACATCCAGGTGATCGCCACCGCTCCGAGAGGCCTGCGCCTCGTGGTGGTGAAGGTCCTCACCGACCAGGACGGCCTCTACGGCTACGGGTGCGCCACCTTCACGCAGCGGGCCGACCTGGTGGTCCCGGCGGTGGAGCAATACCTGAAGCCGTTTCTGGTGGGCAAGCCGGCCGACCGGATCGATGACACCTGGCAGGCCTGCTACAACAGCTCCTATTGGCGGAACGGCCCGGTCCTGAACAACGCTATCAGCGGGGTGGACATGGCCCTCTGGGACATCAAGGGCCGCCAGGCGGGGTTGCCGGTCTATCAGCTCCTGGGCGGGAAATGCCGGGAAGCGGCCGACTGCTACCGGCATGCCAGCGGCGCCGAGATCGCGGAGGTCGTCGACCGGGCCCGGGCCTACATGGAGGATGGCGTCCGCCACGTCCGGGTCCAGGTGGGTGTGCCGGGGATGTCGGGATACGGAGGCGGCTCCGGCGGACGCCCCGCCGCGAAGCTGCACGACGACCCGGTCTTCGAGCCGGCCCCCTATTTACGCCGGATCCTGGCCCTGTTCGAGGAATGCCGGAAGCAGTTGGGCGAAGAAGTGGAGCTGCTCCACGACGTCCACGAACGGATCACTCCCACCCAGGCGCTTCAGCTCTGCAAGGACGTGGAGCAGTTTCGGCTGTTCTTCCTGGAGGACCCCGTCTCTCCCGAGGACATCGCCTACTTCCGGTTGATCCGAAACCACTCGACCACGCCCATCGCCATGGGGGAGCTCTTCAACAGCCCCCACGAGTGGATCCCCCTCATTTCCGAGAGGCTGTTCGACTACATCCGCATCCACCTCTCCCAGGCCGGGGGCCTCACCCCCTGCCGCAAGATCGCGGCCCTGGGAGAGCTCTTCGGCGTGCGAACCGCTTGGCACGGCCCCGGCGACGTCTCACCTGTCGGACACGCCGCCAACGTGGCCCTGGATCTGGCCTGCTACAACTTCGGGATTCAGGAGTTCCCCGGTTTCTCGGAGCGCGAGCTGGAGGTGTTCCAGGGCTGTCCCGAATACCGGAACGGATACCTGTTCGCCAGCGAGAAGCCCGGTTGGGGCATCGAGGTGGATGAAGCGGCGGCGCGCAAATATCCCTTCGGAAGCTTCGAGTCGGGTGACAAGAAGAAGCACAACGGCGGCTGGGGGGTGATTCGGCGGCGGGATGGAACCGTGATCAAACAGTGATCCCGGTTCGTCACGGCGCTCCGGCAAGGGGCCGCCGGCCCGCGATTCGGACTATCCCGGCTTGGCGAAGGTCAGAACCCGGCGCGGGTTCTCCACCATGATCTGATGGAGCGCCTCCTCCGGAACTCCCAGGCGCCTCAACTCGGGCAGGACGAACTCCATCACGAAGGAGAACCCCATGCCTCCGTAGGTCTTCATCATGGTCTTGGTGCAGACGTCCTGCGAGAGGAGCAGGCGGTCCGCGTATCCGTCGCGGATCAGTTGGACGATGGACCGGACCGTGTCGTAGTCGTGGATCCGGCCCAGCCGGGGGATCACCTCGCCCAGAAGGTCGAACTGGATGTAGACGCCCCGCTCCAGAAGCCGTTTCATGTATGGAATCTGGGTGGCGATGTGGTTGGAATGTCCGATGATGACGCGGTTCAGATCGGCGCCCTCCGCCTCCACCATGTCCAGGACTGTGAACTTCTCCTCGCCCCGGCCGGCATGGTGAAAGGAGATGGCGGCGCCGGTGGCCCGGCTGGCGCGGGCGGCGGCCCGGGCGCTCTTGAGTTCATTGGGATTGAGTCCCGGTCCCACGCCCACTTCGCCGATGATGCCGGACCGGACCGCCGTGCCTTCGGCTCCAACGGTGACGTCCCTGATGATGATCCCGGTCAGTTCCTCCACCGTCCGGGAATCCATGTCCGCCGGGTGGAATGAGTTGGTGTACCAGCCGGCGCCCATGACGATGTGAAGTCCGGCGGCGTTGGAAACCTGGAGCAGACCCGTCGGGTCCCGCCCCAGTCCGATGCTGGTGCAGTCCACGATCCCGCTGCCGCCCCAGCGCTTGAACTCCAGGACCTCCCGGATGGCCACATCCACGTCGCCCAGAATCAGGTTGTCTGCGTTAGGCGAGACCCACGAGCGGAGCCGGCTCAGATTCCGGAGGGAGACGGGCTCCTCGTAGAAAGCCGCTTGGGTGGCCGTGAGCCCGTCCCGGCGCTTGCCCCGATAGTCCAGCAGGACGTGCTCGTGCATGATGGTGGGCCCGACCGTCGCTGGATCGACGGGACCCTTCACCGTCAGGATCTTTCCCGAGATGTCGGGAATGGCGTCGCCGGCGCCGCCGGCCATCGGAGCCCAGATCAATCCGGCAACGGCGAGCAACCCGGCAACGATCAATAGTCGTTTTTGAAAATGGGTCATGAGCAACGGTCCTCAGTTTGGCTGAATCGTAGAACCCACTCGGGCAAGTATCAAGCGGTACATGATGGTTGATGAGATTCGAGAACGTGACAAAATCTCCCCGAAAGACGACGGGGAAAGAACAAAAACATGGAACGACTCGGAGCGATTCAAGCGAGTCTCCCGTCATCGTCCAACTGGAAGAGACACGCCCTGTTTTCAGGGTGTCAGGAAACGTTTTTGATCATTTGAAACACTCGATCCCCGGCGCGCAAATCTGCGTGGAAATGGATGTAGATGGAGAGAATCATTTTGTGCGCTACGCCGATTCCGACCAGGAGGGATTCTATTCTTGCGATGTCGAACGGGGTGTAACGACGTTTCTCGTAAAGGTTGAGGGCTTTGACGAGATGAGAACAGTCGTGGATGTCAAGCAAGATTTCGAACTCGATTTCAGACTCAAGGAACTACCCGGTTTCACGGTACGGGTGCTCGACTGGAATGGAAAGATCGTTTCAAATGCGCGTTTGCACGGGACGTTACCGGACGGCTCATGGCGCAGGCGAGGGGGTCGACGGATACTTGGACCGGACCGGAAACCGGACACCTTCGATTCGATAGTCTACCCATTTCTCTTACACGTAGATGCTCTTGTTTCCCGCCAGGAGGCCTGTAATTTGCCCTTGGTCTACCGATATGATCTGGTCACCTCGACTGATTACCGGCTCCACTGACGGAGAGGAAGTGACGACATGTTGAAAGCCGTGCTGTATCTCGTGATCGGGATTGCCGCGCTCGTGCTCCTTTTTGAGGGGCTTCGTGCCTTGTTGATCCTCATCGGTTTGCTCGTGGTCGCCATGGTCGGCATCGCGCTGTTTTTTGGGGGGCTCGTTGGTATCCGACGCGGCATAAATGATCTGGCAGGTCACGACGACGACTGATTCGAGACCCACTCGGCGAGGTTCCTGCTTGTGAACGTCCCACAGGCCGTCGGAAGGGCGCGGGAAAGCCCGGTGGGAACGTAATTGCCACTACCAACGAATGAGTGTCGCCCCGCTGAGAGGAGGGACCGGAGGTGGCCCTATGCCGGACCCGCCTTTTCTATTGCGTCCAGTCGTCCGGATCGGGGATCCCGCGGCTGGTCAACCTCTCCAATCCCGCGGCCAACGACATCGCCGACACTGTAGCGTCCAGGTTTTGGGTCGCGGCCTCCGCGCCGCGCAGGATGGCGCGAATCTGCCCGGTCCGCGGATTGCGCAGGATGGTGACCGGCCGGTCGGTGTCCTGATCCAGCGTGACCGAACCACCGGGGCCGGTCAGGGTGATGCTGGCCAATTGAAGGGCCCATTCAGGCTGCGCGGGCAGGACGAAGGCGAAGGAGGATCTCCCGTCTCCGTCGGCTAACACCGGCATCTCGAAACTCAGGGAGAACAACTCGTCCCCGCCAGCGGTTCGTCCGACGATCCGGTGCCCGCCCGTGGAGTGCGGCAGTGAGGCCGGGGCCTTCACGACGAACGCCGGCTCCAGGAACGGAGTCCCGCCGGCGTCCACGCCACCCCACAGCAGGAGGGATTTCGCCGGAGCGGCGACCAGGGAGGACACTTCACCCGCGGCGGCCGTGTGCAGGCGAAACCGGAGCATGTTCGTGAAGTGGTAATCGCTGATCCACCAGGAGGGGGAACAATAGCTCATCAAATCAGGTCGTCCAGGCGGCACCAGCCGGCCGGCCTCACGGAAGTCGTATCCCCACGCCCCGATCGAACCGCGGCTGTCGGGAAACGACGGGTCCAACAGCCCCGGATCACCACACGGCGCATGGCCAAGACTCAGGTTGTGTCCGAGTTCGTGCGCCGTTACCAATTCGTGAGGAATCGCAAAACTGGACTTTCCGGGCCTGAAGCCCAGTCCCGCGGCACCCGTGACCGGCATCGGCATCATTCCCATGGCATAGCCGGCACCACCTTCCATGACCCGGATGGCTTCGGTTTCCGCCAACAACGTGTAGGCGTTGTTCCTGTGGCTCAGCACCGGTTCGTGAGCGGTCACCTCGAGATCGCCGATGGGCAGCAGAGTGCGCGCGGCCCAGAGCAGTTCATGGCTCTCGGGATCTTTGGCCATGGCGTTGACCAGGTTCACGATCGACGGGTCCGGATCTGAGCGCCAGAGGAACGGAATCAGCGTGAGTTCGAAGGTGGGCATCGGCCTGACCTCCACCGCCTGGCGTCCAGTCTCCGGAATCCGCTTCGTCAGCCCGGGAACCGGTCCCAGCGTTCCCTCCGGATCGATCTCGAGGACCATTTCCAGGCCCGGTTGAACGATCTCACCCGGAACTTCCGCGTTGGCCGTGATCGAGAGCGATCCCTCGTTCACCAAGTCCGGCACCGGAGTGGAATTCCCCGGGATGTCCAACACGAATCTCTCCCGGCCCCCGTCGTAGAATCGGGCCCGGACCGGCGGGAACCTCTCGGCGGACCCTGGCGGCGCCGTAACGAATACCCGCAGCAGGGCTTTCTCGCCGGCCACCAGCGGCACCGGAAACTCCCGCGACTGCACGGCTTGGGTCAAGTACGCCCTCGGCAGGAGGCCGCGGGAGCAGGGGTCCACTCGCCGTTTCCAGGCGCCTTTCAGCCAGTTCCGAGCACTCGCGTCGGAAGGGGCGCAAAGACGAGTGTCCCCGGCCAATAGTTCCTCGAGACGGCTCAGACCTTCCACGCTGCCGGGCACCACTCCGGAAATCCCGGCATTTCTCGACAGGGACAAAGCGCGCAGCTCCGCCAATTCGCCCAGTTCCGGAGGGATCGGTCCCCTCAACCGGTTGCCATCCAGGACCAGGGACTCCTGTTGGGAGAGGTTCCCGATTTCCGGTGGGATTTCGCCCGTAAACTGGTTGTCATTGAGGACCAGGGACTGCAGTTGGGAGAGGTTCCCCAATTCCGGTGGGATCTCTCCTGCCAACTGATTGTCATCGAGGACCAGGGACTTGAGTTGGGACAGGTTCCCCAGTTGAGCCGGGATTTCGCCCCGCAACCGGTTGTCACCGAGGTCCAGCCAAAGCAGACTTGAGCACGAACCCAATTCCGGCGGGATCGACCCGGTCAATCGGTTCCCGGAAAGGTACAGGCCTTGAAGGTCGGAAAGCGAACCCAGTTGCTCCGGGATCGCTCCGGTCAGTTGGTTGCCACTGAGAAACAGGAATACCAGTTGGGAGAGGCTCCCCAGTTCCGGTGGGATCGGCCCGGTCAACCGGTTCCCAAAGAGGTACAGGCCCTGAAGTCCGGAAAGCGAACCCAGTTGCTCCGGGATCGGTCCGGTCAGCCGGTTGCCATAGAGATACAGGAAAACCAGTTGGGAGAGGTTCTCCAGTTGCGTGGGGATCGCGCCGGTCAACTGGTTGTCATTGAGGATCAGGTATTGCAGATGGAGGAGGCTGCCCAGTTGCTCCGGGATCGATCCCGTCAGCCGGTTGCCGTTCAGGGCCAGGGAATTGAGTTGCGAGAGATTCCCCAGTTCGGGTGGTATCGAATCCGTCAACTCATTGTGTTCAAGGTGTAGGTACGTCAGTCGGTCGAGGCTCCCCAGTTCCGGCGGGATCGCGCCCGTGAGGTCGTTTCTGGGAAGATTCAGTCCGGTCACGCGCCCGTCGCCTGAGACCGCGACCCCGAACCATTCCCCCAGCGGCGCTTCGGTCAGCCAGTTCTCCTTTCGGATCCAGTTCGGCCCTCCCGTCGCGTCGTAAAGCTCCACGAGGAGATCGCGGTCCGTCGCCGGCGCGCACTCGATCCCGGTTCCGCCGTGCGACGCAATTGCGTTCAGCCAAGCCTGGAACCGTGCCTCGACCGGAGCACACAGTTCGGTGTCCGCGTAGCCGAACTCCTGGAGCGGGAGGCGGGTCAAGCCCAGCGGCAGCCGGCCGGCAAGGGCGTTGCCGCCGATCCGCAACTCGATCATTCGGGACAGTTGAGCCAGGTTGCCTGGAACCCGGCCCTCGAGTCCGTTTCCGCTCAGGTCGAGTCCGGTCACCCGGCCCAGGGAGTCCGCTTGGACCCCGTACCACTCGCTGACGGCATCTTCCCCGAGCCAACCGTCCGAGTTCGTCCAATTGGCTCCGCCGGTGGCTTCGTAGAGCGACTTGATCACCGCCACGTCAGACTCGTTGCAATATGGCCCTCGCTGTTGTTCGATTCCCTTCAGCCAGGCGTAGAAATCGGCGGTCCCGGGGGCGCAGAGTCCCGCGTTGCCGTCAAATCGGAAATTGTCCAGTTGCTCCAACTGCAACACACTTGGCGGGATCTCGCCCGTCAGCTCGTTCCCATTGAGGTACAACCGTGTCAGACGGGACAGGATCCCCAGTTGCAGCGGGATCTCCCCCGTCAATTCGTTCCCATAGAGGAACAGGACGGTCAGTTGGGAAAGTTTCTCCAGTTGCTCTGGGATTTCCCCCGTCAACTCATTCCCTCCAAGGCCCAAGTGTGTCAGTTGGGTCAGGTTGCCCAGTTGTACCGGGATCGGGCCGGTCAACCGGTTGGCATCGAGGTACAGGAGGTTCAGTTGGGAGAGGTTTCCCAGCTCCTTCGGGATCTCGCCTGTCAACTCGTTCTGATCGAGGGCCAGGTGGATCAGTTGGGAGAGGCCTCCCAGTTGCACCGGGATCTCGCCCGTCAATTCATTCTCGAAAAGGTGCAGGAACTCCAAGCGGGAGAGATTCCCCAGTTGCACCGGGATCGGGCCGGTCAACCGGTTGGTATTGAGGTACAGGCGGTTCAGTTGGGGGAGGTTCCCCAGTTGCGCTGGGATCTCGCCTGTCAATTCGTTCCCAGAGAGGTACAGGCGGTCCAGTTGGGAGAGGTCTCCCAGTTGCACCGGGATCGGGCCGGTCAACCGGTTGCCATCGAGGTACAGGCGGACCAGTTGGGAGAGGTTTCCCAGTCGTACCGGGATCGGGCCCGTCAACTCGTTCGATCCGAGGGCCAGGAAGGTCAGTTGGGAAAGGTCCCCCAGTTGTTCCGGGATCTCACCCGTCAACTCGTTCTGATGGAGGGCCAGATAGATCAGTTGGGAGAGGTTTCCCAGTTGCACCGGGATCCTCCCCGTCAATCCGTTCGCTCCGAGGAACAGGACTGTCAGTCGGGAGAGGTTCCCCAGTTGTACCGGGATCGGGCCGGTCAACCGGTTGCCATCGAGCCGCAGGACTGCCAGTTGGGAGAGGTGCCCCAGTTGCACCGGGATCTCGCCCGTCAGCGCATTCCTGGAGAGGTCCAGGTAGGTCAGTTGGGAGAGGTGCCCCAGTTGCGGCGGGATTTCGCCCGTCAAATCGTTCCCGGAGAGGTCCAGGACCCTGAGGTGGGAGAGGGCGCCCAGTTCCGGTGGAATCTCCCCGGTCAGTCCGATCCCGGTTGGTTGCCCCTCCGCTGTCCGGTGGACCAACCGGAGTCCCGTCACCCGGCCCTGATTGTCGACCTCGACTCCGTACCAATCCTTCAGCGGGGCGGGCGTGTGCCAGTTCCCGCTGTGGGTCCAATCCGGTCCGCCCAGAGCGTCATACAGCGTCGCCAGCGCCGCGCGCTCGGTATTCCTCACTGTCACCGTCACCGATGCCGCAGCCGTTTGCCCGTCCGCTCCGCGCGCGGTGATGCGGTAGGTTGTCGTCCCCCTCGGCGACACGTTCCGGCTCCCCGACCCGGACACTGCCCCGATGTCCGGTTCGATCATCACACTCTCCGCGTTCGTGGACGACCATCTCAAGGTGGCGCTCTGGCCCCAATCGATCCTCGTCCGGGAAGCTGACAGCGTCACCGCCGGAGGGGCCGCAGGGCCTTCGTCGATCTCTTCCTCGTCCGCGATCCGGATTGCGGGCACCGCCGAAAGCGAAGAGGTTCCCTTGCCGAACCTCAGCCCCAGGGGAGTCAACCCGGATTCGTCCTCGGTTTCCACCAATAGGAGGCCCCGAAAGTCTTTTGGGAAGGCCGTTCCGGCGCCGTCCACATCGAACCACTCCGGAAGCGTCTGCGCCGCTTGACGAAAGTCTTCCCAGCGCACGGACCCTCCCTCCAACGGGTCGTTCCCCTCCTCGTCGCGCAACCGCAGCTCGACGCCCGACGCGGCCTCCGGCTTGTAGATGGCGACTCCGGCCCCCACTGTGGGCGATTCCTCCACGAACAGGGCGAACTGCAGTCCCAACTCGACGGGGTTGACCCCGACCTCGACCCCTGATCGGGCGTCCCGGTAGGTCAGCAATCCGCCGACCGCCACCGAAGCAGTTCGGACCTCGATCCATCCCCGCCGAATCGGGCCCTCGCCGGTGCTTCTCCAGATCCGGCTCCCCAGTGACGGGATTTCCACCGCCGATTCCGAATCGAACAGGTCCGCAACGGGTTGTCCCTTCTGGTCGTAGACCTCCACCGCAGTCTCGGCCCCTACGGCCGCATCCACGTTGCTGAGCACCAGTTGCACCGACCATCCCCCTCCGTCCACGTAGTCGGGGAACACCAGGACCGTCTCTTGCGGTTCCGGGCCGGGATTCCGGATCACGGGCACCGCCGAGAGCGACGAGGTTTCCTTGCCGAACCTCAGCCCCAGTGGAGCGAACGCGGATTTGTCCTCCGCTTCCAGAAACAGAAGACCGCGAAAATCCGCCAAAAAGGCCGTGTCGACGTGCTCAACGCCAATCCACTCCGGAAGCGTCCGCGCCGCCTGGCGGAAATCCCCCCAGCGGACGAACTCTCCCTCCAGCGGGTCGTACCCCACCTCGTCGCGAAGCCGCAGTTCGATGCCCGACGCGGCCTCCTGCTTGAAGACGGCCAGCCCAGCCCCCACCGTCGGCGACTCCTCCACGTACAGGGCGAACTGCTGTCCCAGCTCGACGGGGTTGACCCCGACTTCGATCCCCGATTCGGCGTGCCGGTAGGTCAACAGGCCACTGATCGTGTCCGCATCGGTCCCGGCCCGGATCCAACCCCGACGAATGGTCCCTGAGCCGTTGCTTCTCAAGACGCGGCTGCCGAGCGCCGGAATCTCCATCGTCAATTCGGATTCGAACAGGTCCAGGACCGGCCGCCCGTCCGGGTCGAAGACTTCAGTCCGAACCTTGGCCGCGACGTCCGGATCGACGTTGCTGAGGACCAGTTGCACCGACCATCCTTCTCCGTCCACGTAGTCCGGGAAGTACAGAACAGTCGCTTCCTGTTGCTGTGATTGTCGTGCGATCGAGTCGTCCGGCGGCCGGAGAACGTTCTCTGCCGGGGGGGCGCCGGTTTGCGTCGGCGACAGGACGAAAATCAGCCACCAGGCAAAAAGAGAAGCCGAGAGGGGGCGAAGCAGAGGATCGATCATGCGGCCTTCTGCGGCGGTTAAAAATGAGGGAACGTTGCGACGCCGGCGCACGCCACAGTCCGAGGCACATTCGAGAATATCAGCCGGACGCCGCCTGAACCAATTTCGCGAAACACTTGCCGATCGGGCACTCCCACTCGTCCAACACCCGGTTCCTCGCGCGCCCTTTTTTGCGCGAAGTCAGAGGTGAGAGGGGGAGGAAGTGTTACGGGAATTGTGGATATACTCTCCAACTTGTTACTTCCTCCTTGCCGACTCGTCGTTCCTCATAGTTTCTTGTGAGATGAACCCCACTTGACCATCTGGATGCTGGAATCACCATGAAGAAAATCGGGGTTCCCTTGCTCGTCCTGATGCAGTTGCCGGCCTCGTATTCAGAGTTGCGACCCGCCGAGCGGTTGGAGAACACTCAATCCCCGTACGAAGATTCGATCCGGAACCAGACTCAGGAGCAGGTGGAGAAGACTCTGTTCTTCCCTGACTACGTGGACGGAGGCGGATGGTCCGTCCAGTTGGCCCTCAGCAACGTCGATCCGGACTCGGCGGCCGGGGTGGTCGTCGAAGTCTACGGCCAGGACGGCAGGTCGGTTGTGGATCTGTTCGATTCGGGATTGACTTTCGAGGTCCCGCCCCTGGGCAGCCGGGTGTTGAGGAGCTCGGGCAGGGGAGACATTCGGCGGGGTTGGATCCAGGTCAGGACCGGGACGGACTCGGTCAGCGGGCTGTTGACTTACAGGGAGGGGACGACCGGGGTCGAGGTGAGCGTGGAATCGGCCGAATTGGGCGCCCGTTTCGCCCTGTTCGTCGAGGAGTCCGGCGAAGTGGGCGCCGGAGTGGCGGTCTTCAAGCCGGAGGCATCGTCCAGCATCCAGCTCCGGGTTCGCGACGAAGAGGGAGACGACCCGCTGGATGGAGCGTTCGTCACCCAGGGAAACTTTCATCAACTGGCGCGCACGCTGCCGGAGTGGTTCACCGCGGAAGGGATCGACCGGCGATTACTGAGTGGCTTTCGGGGTCTGTTGTTTCTGCGGACCGAGGACGAGTCGGCCGTTGCACCGCTGGGTCTGAGGTTCGGGAAGCGGAACCAATCGCTCTCGTCGGTTCCCGCCATCCGGGATGAGACGCAGGAGCCGAATGAGAAGACCCTTTACCTCCCGGACTTTGTAGACGGAAGCGGCTGGTCCGTGCAGTTGGCGCTCAGCAACATCGACGCGGAGAACGCCGCCGATGTCCGCGTGGACGTGTTCGACCAAGACGGCCGGCCGGTCTCGGACCTGTTCGATTCTGAATCGACCTTCGAGATCCCGTCGTTGGGTAGCCGGGTGCTGAAGAGCGCGGGCGCGGGAACGATCCGGCGAGGCTGGATCGAGGTCGAGTCCGGTTCGGCGTCGATCAGCGGGTTGTTGACCTACCGGCAGGCCGAGACGGGAGTCGAGGTCAGCGTGAAACCGGTGGAGTTGGGAAGCCGGTTCGCCCTGTTCGTTGAGGAATCGCCGACGATCGGTGCCGGCGTGGCCATCTTCAAACCGGATGCTGCCCCGAACGTCGAGTTGCGCCTCCGCGACGAGGAAGGGAACGACCCGTTGAACGGGGTGTTCATCCCCCGGGGAGACTTCCGGCAAGTCGCGCTCACGCTTCCGGAATGGCTCGCCGTGGTGAATACGGGATTCCTGAGCGACTTCCGGGGGCTGCTGTTTATTCGATCGGAAGACGATACGCAATTCGCCCCGCTGGGCTTGCGGTTCGGGAAGACGAGCCGCTCGCTCTCGTCGGTGCCGGCGATCCGGATCAGGGACGAAGGCGGGACTGGCGGTCAGGCTCCTGCGCCGACAGTGACGCTGGCGGTTGCTCCGAACTTGATTCATTTGGGCGAGAGCGCCACGTTGACGTGGTCGTCGACGAATGCGGAGAACGTGGAGATCACACCGGACCTCGGCACAGTCCCGGCAGCGGGCTCGCGCAAGGTGTCGCCGCGCACCACGACGACGTACCGAATTACGGTGCGCGGCGCCGACGGCCAGACGCGGACGGCATCCGTTACGGTCAGAGTGGCGGTAATCGCAGTCTCCCAGCGGGACGCGCTGACGGCGTTCTACCAATCCACCGGCGGACCCGATTGGTTTGAGAGCAGGAACTGGGGGACCAGCCGGCCTCTCAGGGATTGGTATGGGATCACCGTCGATGATCAGGGACGCGTGACGGAGTTGATTCTCAATCGCAATGGTGTGGGCGGGCCCATCCCGCGCGAGCTCGGCAGCCTCACGAGTCTGAGGAGACTGAGTCTCCGGGATAACGGCCTCACGGGATCGATTCCGCCCGAGCTCGGCAATCTCACGCGCCTGACGGAACTGTGGCTCGACAGGAACCATCTCAGGGGACCGATCCCTCCCGAACTCGGCAACCTCACGAGCCTGACACGTCTCGATCTCTGGAGGAACGGCCTCACGGGACCGATTCCGCCCGAGCTCGGCAACCTCACCAACCTGCGGAATCTGCATCTCTGGAGGAACGGCCTCTCGGGACCGATCCCGCCCCAGCTCGGCAACCTCGCAAACCTGACGGAACTGCGCCTCGACGGGAACGATCTCACGGGACCAATTCCGCCCGAACTCGGCAACCTCATGCGCCTGACGGACCTGCGGCTCGATGGGAACCACCTCACGGGACCGATTCCGCCCGACCTCGGCGACCTCACTCGACTGAGGGAACTGGCGCTTGCGGGGAACGATCTCACGGGACCGATCCCGTCCGACCTCGGCAACCTCACGAACCTGACGGAACTGGATCTCTCGGAGAACTCCGGCATGGCGGGGACCCTTCCAACCGAATTGACTGGTCTTGGCCGGCTCAGAACGTTTTTGGCCGGTGGAACGGATCTTTGCGCACCCTCGGATCCCGGCTTCCGGGATTGGCTCGAAAGAATCGGCCGGATGCGCGTCGCGACTTGTGTGAGTGATAGCGCGGCTTTTGCATACCTTGTCCAGGCGGTGCAGTCACGAAAGTTTCCGGTTCCGCTGGTCGCCGGAGAAAAGGCGCTGCTCCGGGTGTTCGTCACCGCCGCGAGTCCCACGACGGCGGCCGTCCCTTCCGTGCGAGCCTGGTTCTACGTGGATGGAACCGAGACTCACGTGGCCGACATTCCGGCGCGGACGGCGGCCCTCCCGACCGAGGTTTACGAGGGAGATCTGTCCCGATCGTCCAACGCGGAGATCCCGGGCGAAATCATACGGCCGGGTCTTGAGATGGTGGTCGAGATCGACCCGGAGGGAACGCTGGATTCCGGTCTCGTGACGGCAAGGCGGATCCCGAACACGGGCCGCATGGCGGTCGATGTGCGGGAGATGCCCGTGCTCCACCTGACGGTGATTCCCTTCCTTTGGATCGACGCCCCCCATCGGGGGGCCGTGGAAGCAGCCGAGGCTATGGAGGCGGACCCGGAGGGCCACGAGCTACTGTGGAATACTCGTACGCTGCTGCCGATAGGAGACCTCGAAGTGACGGCCCACGCACCCGTGATGACTTCGACTTCGCCCGACGAATATTTTCCCTTACTCGACGAGACGGAAGCGATTCGGGCCATGGAGGGCGGGAGCGGCCACTACATGGGAACGATGTCGCGGCCGGGCAAGGTAGGCCGGGCAGGAGCGGCGGCAGGCCTCGGCGGACGGACGTTCATCTCGAGACTGAACCCGTTTACCATAGCTCACGAACTCGGGCACAACTTGGCCCTCTACCACGCTCCCTGCGGAGGCGCAGGGGGATCGGACCCGGCGTTTCCGTCCCCGGGTGGAACGATCGGCGCCTGGGGGTACGACTTCCGCTATGGGGGTACATTGGCGTCGCCAAGCAGGCCGGACGTGATGGGCTACTGCGAGCCGTCGTGGATCAGCGACTATCACTTCGCCAACGCGCTCCGCTTTCGCCTCTACGACGAGAGGCCGCCCCGGACGGCGAACCTGATCGCTCGAGCGGCAAAGTCCCTCCTCCTATGGGGCGGGACGGATGCGGAGGGCCAACCCTTCCTCAACCCGTCTTTCGTCGTCGATGCCCCCTCCAAGCTGCCCAGGGCCACCGGTGAGCACCGGATCACCGGCCGGAGCGGGAGCGGAGACGAGCTCTTTTCCGTCGGCTTCGCCATGCCCGAGGTGGCCGACGGTGACGGGAGCTCATACTTCGCCTTTGTCCTCCCGGTTGAGCCCGGTTGGAGGGCCAGCCTGGCAAGCATCACGCTCTCCGGGTCCCGTGGGTCGGTGACGCTTGACGGTGACACCGATACGCCGCTGTACATCCTGGTCGATCCGAGCACCCGGCAGGTGAGAGGCATCCTGCGCGAGCTGCCACAAGCAGGCGTGTCGGGCCTTGCCGCTCAAGCAGGCACCGACCGTCTCCAGGTACTCTTCAGCCGTGGGGTCCCCGACGCCGCAGCGTGGGGTCCGTGAAGGATATGAGACAAACAGGGGAACGGTGTAGAATAGGTGCTATCTTGGCTGCAAGGTTGGCGTTCAGACAGATTTCAGCGTTTCTGGTGATAGTGCTCACCGGTGTTGCAGTGTTGAGCGCGCTGCCCGCGCCGGGCTCGGCGGGGGACGAGGCCCCTGTGGACTTTCAGTTGCAGGTGCGCCCAATCCTTTCCGACACCTGCTTCGAGTGCCACGGCCCGGATCCCAAGGCTCGGCTGGCGGATCTGAGGCTGGACCTGGAGGAGGGCGTCTTCTCCGAGCGGCCGACGGGGTCGCCGGTCATTCCGGGGGACCCGGAATCGAGCCTCGTGTACCAGCGGATCACTCATCCGGACGGCGCCCTGCGGATGCCGCCCAAGTATGCCCACAAGGAACTGACCGAGGATCAGATCCAGGTGGTCCGGCGTTGGATCGAGGAGGGAGCGCCCTGGGAGGAACACTGGTCCTTCGCGCCTCTGACCCGGCCCCCGCTGCCCCAGGTCCGGTCCCCGGAGTGGGTTCGCAATCCCATCGACCGGTTCGTCCTGGCCCGTCTCGAAAAGGAAGGATTGACGCCGGCCCGGGAGGCGGACCGCCGCACGCTGGCTCGGCGGGCCTCCCTGGATCTCACGGGGCTGCCGCCCCTCCCGCATGAGGTGGAGCAGTTTGTGGCGGATGCCTCTCCGGACGCCTACGCCAAGTGGATCGACGGGCGGATGCGCTCCCCGGCCTATGGGGAGCACCGGGGCCGCTATTGGCTCGACGCGGCCCGCTACGGCGACACCCATGGCCTGCACATCGACAACTATCGCGAGATGTGGGCCTACCGCGACTGGGTCATCCGGGCCTTCAACCGGAACCTGCCGTTCGACCGGTTCACGGTGGACCAGTTGGCCGGCGATCTGCTGCCGAACCCGACTCCGGACCAACTCGTCGCCACCGGCTTCCATCGCTGCAACATCACCACCAACGAAGGGGGTGTCATCAAAGAGGAAGTGGAGGTCATGTACGCCAAGGACCGGGTCGACACCACCGGCACGGTCTGGCTGGGTCTGACGGTCGGCTGCGCCACCTGCCACGACCACAAGTTCGATCCCATCACCCAGAAGGACTTCTATTCGTTGGCCGCCTTCTTCCGCAATACGACCCAGAAGCCTCTGGACGGAAATGCCTTCGACCCGCCTCCCGTGATGATCGTGCCGGCCAGAAGCGACGCCCTGCGATGGGACCAGTTGAAGCAGGCGGAGCCGGCCGCCAGAGGGAAGCGGGACGAGGTCGAGCGGGCTGCGGAAGAGGAGTTCCGCCGCTGGCTGGACTCGGACGGGCATCTCGATCTGAACCTGGACGAATTCGACGGCTCTCAGACCCTTTCCCTGGAATTGGGAGAGGCCCCGCACTTCCGCACCAGTTCGGAGAAGCGGGAACTGGTGTTGTCCGGGGCCGCCCGGGTCGACCGGTCGGATCCCATCCCCGCCCTGGACCTGCCCGAAGACTCCTTCGTGGAGATCCCGGATCTCCCGGGCTTCGAGGCGGATCGTCCCTTCACCGTTTCAATGACCTTCCGGTTTCGAAAGGGTGGATCCCGAATGATCCTGGCCCGGCAGGTCGATCCGGACGAAGAAAGCCGCGGTTGGAGTCTGGAGATCATCGGCGACCGGCCGTCGCTGATGCTCCAGGTGAAGGATGGCCGCAACATGGGGATCCGCGGCGTAGAGGAGAACAAACTGGAGCCGGAGCAGTGGCGCAATGTCATCGTCACCTACGACGGCCTGCGCCAGCGCACCGGCATGAACCTCTATGTCGACGGTGCTGTCGTCCCCACCCAGAGTTTCGGCCGGGCCATCCGGGTCCTGGAGGGGTCCATCCGGACCGGAAAGCCCCTGGTCCTCGGCGCCGGCGACCGGCCGTCCGCCGGCAAGTATGACTTTCTGAACGGTTCGATCCGGCAGTTCAGGATTCTGAACCGGGCGGTGGGGGAGTCGGAAGCGCGGCTGCTGGCCCGTTGGGATTCGCTGGCCGCCGTTCAGAAACGGGAGTCGAAGGCGTTGAGTTCCGACGACCGGGAGGCGCTCAAGGCCTTTTTTCTGGTACGCCGGCACGACGCATTCGGGCAGGCGGCCCGGGAGTTGAGGGGGCTTCAGGACGAACGCCGCGAGATCCTGCGCCGGAGCAGTCTGACCCACGTGATGCGGGAGAACCCGGACGCCGATCCCATGGCCCACATTCTCCGCCGCGGGATGTACGACCAGCGGGGTGATGAGGTGCTGCCGGCCACTCCGGGCGTCCTTCCGGCCATGGACCCGGACCTTCCACGCAACCGGCTGGGATTGGCCCGGTGGCTGATGTCCGACGACAACCCCCTCACCGGCAGGGTCATGGTGAACCGCTTCTGGCAGGAGGTCTTCGGCACGGGCCTGGCGAGGACCTCGGAAGATTTCGGGTCCCAGGGAGAGGCGCCCACCCACCCTGAGCTTCTGGATTGGCTGGCAGTGGAGTTTCGGGAATCGGGGTGGGACGTGAAGCACCTCTTCAGCCTGATGCTCGACTCGGCCACCTACCGGCAGTCGGCCCGGGCCACCGAGGAGAAGATCCAGAAGGATCCGGGGAACCGCCTCTTCTCACGGGGACCCCGTTTTCGAATGGACGGGGAGATGGTGCGGGACTACGCTCTGGCCGCCAGCGGACTGCTGGAACGTCGAGTCGGGGGCCCCAGCGTCAAGACCTACCAGCCGGAGGGACTGTGGGAAGCGGTGGCCATGGAGGGCAGCAACACCCGTTTCTACAAGCAGGACTCGGGATCGGACATTTACCGGAGGAGCCTCTACACCTTCTGGAAGCGGGCGGCGCCTCCGCCGCAACTGGTGGTCTTCAACGCTCCCACGCGAGAGGAATGCACGGTTCGGCGCGAGCGCACCAACACGCCCTTGCAGGCCCTGCTGACGCTCAACGGAGTCCAGTTCTTCGAAGCCGCCCGCCACTTGGCCCAGCGAGCCATGCAGGCGGCGCCGGATGTGGATCAGAGGCTCGATTTCATGGCCTCCCACCTCCTGGCGCGGTCCCTCCGTGAGCCGGAGCAGGAGTTGTCCCGAAAGGCCTACCGGGATTACTTGGGGTACTACGGGGCCCATCCGGACCAGGCCGGGAAAGCCCTCTCCGTCGGCGATTCCACGGCCGACGAGACCCTGCCCAAGGCCGAGTTCGCCGCGTGGACCATGGTGGCCAATCAGCTCATGAATCTGGACGAGGTGCTGAACAAATGACCTGCTACCTGACTCCTCCCGGGATTCTTTCCGACGAAGCGGTTCGAATCGAGACCCGCCGGCAGCTCTTCGCCCGGGGCGCCCGGGGCCTCGGGCTCGCCGCCCTGGCCACGCTTCTGGGTGAAGACGCCATGGCGGCCGGCGCCACCTCCCTGGATCAGACCGGCGGCCTTCCCCATCTGCCCCACTTCGCTCCCAAGGCCAAGCGGGCCATCTACATGCACATGGTGGGAGCCCCGCCGCAGATGGAGACCTTCGACTACAAGCCGGAAATGGAGAAGTGGCTGGACAAGGACCTGCCCGACTCGATTCGAAAGGGACAGCGGTTGACCACCATGACGTCGGGACAGGATCGGTTTCCCATCGTCCCCTCCGCCTTCAAGTTCCAGCGGCACGGCCAGAGCGGGGCCTGGGTCTCGGAGCTCCTGCCCTACACGGCGAGCATGGTGGACGACCTGGCCATCATCCGTTCCATGCATACCGAGGCCATCAATCACGAGCCGGCCATCACCTTCATCCAGACGGGGCGTGAAGTGGCGGGACGGCCCTGCATCGGTTCCTGGCTGGCCTACGGACTGGGCAGCATGAACCGGGACCTCCCCACCTTCGTGGTCCTCAACGCGTCCCACAGCCACCCCAAGGCCAACGTGCAGGCCATCTCGGCCAAGCTCTGGACCTCCGGGTTCCTTTCCTCCAAGTTCGCCGGGGTTTCGCTGCGGTCCACCGGCGACCCGGTCCTGTACGTGAACAATCCCGACGGCGTCCCCAGCCAGGTCCGCCGCCGGATGCTGGACTCGCTGGCCGAGATGAACCGGCTCCAGCACCGGCAGATTGGGGACCCGGAGACGCTGTCCCGGATCGAGCAATATGAGATGGCGTTCCGGATGCAGAGCTCGGTGCCGGAGCTGACCGACCTCTCCAAGGAACCGGAGAGCACCTACAAGCTCTACGGAGAGGACGCGAAGGTCCCGGGGACGTTCGCCTACAGTTGCCTGATGGCGCGCCGCCTGGCCGAGCGCAACGTCCGCTTCGTCCAGATCTACCATCGCGGTTGGGACGTGCACCGCGAGGTGCCCCAGGTCATGCCCAGCCAGTGCAAGGACGTGGACCAGGGGTGCTGGGGACTGGTCCAGGACCTGAAACAGAGAGGGCTCCTGGAAGACACCCTGGTGATCTGGGGCGGCGAGTTCGGCCGCACCGTCTACTGCCAGGGCAAGCTCACCGACACGACCTACGGACGGGATCACCATCCCCGCTGTTTCAGCCTCTGGATGGCCGGGGGCGGCATCAAAGGGGGCGTCGTTTACGGCGAGACCGACGATTTCTCCTACAACATCGTGCGCGATCCGGTCCACGTGCGCGATTTCCAGGCCACCATCCTGTCGCTCTTCGGCATCGACCACGACCGCTTCACCTTCCGCTACCAGGGACTGGATCACCGTCTGACCGGAGTCGATCCGGCGCGGGTCGTGAGACCGGTACTGGCCTGACGCGAAGCCCGTCGATTTCAAGGAGTACGCGTGAGAACAACTCGGGAACGGAAGTGGATTGTCTGGGTGTTCCTCTCCGCGCTTCCGGGCGCGTGCGGTGGAGGGACGCCTCCCGGCGAGGCGCTGGAGATCGCCGGAGAGTTTCAGCTCTTCGTGGACGATCACGTGGTGCAGGAGATGCATCAGGTGGTGCGGCGGCTGAATCCACTGAAGAAGCACCCGGCGAATCCCATTGTAAGGCCGGACCGTCCCTGGGAGGGACAGTATTCCCAGCCCACCTTCGTGGTCTTCGACGAGAAAGACCGCCTCTACAAGATGTGGTACGTCTACATCGACCGGGACCAGAAACCGGGAGAGCAGTACCTGCGCATCGGCCGTTCCCGTGCCGGCCTGGGCTATGCCGTCTCCAGGGACGGAATCGTCTGGGAGAAGCCGGATCTTGGCCTGATCGACCTGCCCGGCCACGGGCTGAAGAACAACGCCGTCCCCTACCAGCCCTCCCTCTACGACCGGCAGGAACCCGACGCCCAAAAGCGGTACAAGGCGCTCATCGGCATCGGCGACCGTTCGAAGCATATGGGCGTGGCCTTCTCGCCCGACGGGCTCCATTGGACCCCCTACGAGGGGAACCCCGTCATCGACCGGAAGGTCGGCATGGGGAAGGTGATCTGGGACGACCGGATCCGGCAGTACGTGGCCTACCTGCGGCCACTGCCGTCCCCTCCCGTCGCGGCCATGGGCAACGTTTCCGTCCGGGCCATCGGCCGGTCCACCAGTCCCGACTTCCTGCAGTGGGATCTGCCGCAGAAACAGGTGGTCCTGGTGCCGGATGAGCAGGATCCGCTGGACACGCAGTTCTACACGGCCTCCGTCTTCAAGGATCGGGGCGTCTACTTCGCGTTCCTGAGCGTCTACCACATCAACTCCCTCATGGTGGACGTCCAACTGGCCTTCAGCCGGGACGGGATCGATTGGCGGCGGGCCGGGAAGAGGCACCCCATCATCACCTACGGCATGCCGGACCGGTTCGATTCCCACGCCGTCTACGTCTACAGTCCTCCGGTGGTCCTGGAGGAGGAGATCCGGGTCTACTACCAGGGGCAGGACGAGGCGCATTCTCTGACGCCGGGAGACCTGTCGGTCATGGCCCACCGGCCGGCCGCGCTGCCGACCGGGACCGAGGAGGCGTTGTCCGAATATCCCAATCGGGGGGCCGCCTGGTGGTATGGAATCATGCCCCAGCCCTGGACGCTGCACGGCGGCGCGGGTGGACTGGCGGTGGCCCGGCGCGACGGATTCGTCTCCCTGGACGCCGGCGGCGAACCTGGGGAAGTCCTGACCCGGACCCTCTGGTGCCGGGGCGGGCGCCTGGTGGTCAACGCGGACGCCTCCGATCCTTCGGTCTGGAGGCGCGAGGGATCCCGCTGGATGAAACATCCGGGGGGGCAGGGCGAAGTCCGAGTCGAACTGCTCGACGAAAACGGCTCGGTCCTGCCCGGGTTCGAAGCCGGCCGCTGCGACCCGTTTCGCAGCGACTCCCTGGCACATGCCGTGAGTTGGGATGGTCAATCGGATCTGCACTTGTTGAAGGACCGCAAGATCCGGATCCGGTTCCTGCTCCGGAACACCAAGCTCTATTCCTTCCGGCTCGGAAGCTGAGCCGCGCCACAGCGAGCTCAGGGCCCGTCACTTCACCCCGAACCATTGCCCGGAAAGCGCGGTCGCCGGTTCCGGCGAAGGTGCAGAATGTAGCTGAGGGTGAGGCCCACGGCCAGGTTCACAGCCAGGGACCCCGGGGCGATCCAGATGAAGCTCACCGGGTCCTCGCCCGTCACCGGGTGCATGCCGAAGATGGGTCCCGAGTAGGCCAGGAGGACCGCCGCGGCGATACCGGCGACGGCGCCCGCGGCCACGCCTGCGGGGCGGGCGAAGGGCACGAAGAAGGCGAAGAAGAAGAGCCCGAACATGGGTGTCATCAGCAACCCCGAGGTCTTCTTGGCCACCGCGTAGATGTTGCCGGGGACGGTTCCCATGTACGAGCTTCCCCCTACGATGACGGCGCCGATGACGAAGGCCAGGACCTTGGCCCAGCGCGCCTGCGTCCCGGGATCGGCCGGGAACCACCCGAAGCGGTCGAGGAAGTCGCGGTTGACGACGGCGGTGATGGAGTTGACCCCGGAATCGATGCTGGACATGGCGGCGGCCAGCATGGCGGCCGCCACCAGGCCCGAGACCCCGGGAGGCAGCAGGTGGGCGATGAAGTAGGGGAACAGTTGGTCGCCATTGCGGACGATGTCCATTCCGGCGGGCAGCATGTCCGGTTGGCTCCGGATCAGCCCCATCAGCGCGAATCCCACAATCCAGAGGACCAGGACGATGGTCACGCCGACGATCTGGTTGACCAGGTAGGCCTGCCGGGCGGCACGGGCGTCGACGGTGGCCATCAGCCTCTGGATCTTGGTCTGATCGCCCCCCAAGCCGCAGGTCGCCAGGACGAAGGTGGAGAAGGCCGTGCCCAGGATGCTCATCCGGACGGACGGGTCGAAGCTGAACAGGGGTTGCTCGTCCCAGTGGGGTTGCCAGGAGGTGGGAAACCAGCCGAACCCATCCAACCGGTAGCTCACCAGTCCGATCACCAGGATCGCGCCTCCCAACATGAAGAGGGTCTGGAAACTGTCGGTGATGACTACGGCCCGGAGTCCGCCCAGGGAAGTGTAGGTGACGGCCACCATTCCCGTGATCAGGGTGATCCACGGAATCCAGGACTCGTCGAGGCCCATCATGATGGCCAGTGCGTTGGCGCCCAGAAAGACCAGGAGCGACATCCAGACCAACCGGAAGACGAGGAACATGGCGGCGCCCAGCATGCGGACTCCCAGACCCAGGCGGGCCTCCAGCAATTCGTAGGCGCTGATGACCCGGGTGCGCATGAAATAGGGAATGAGGACGAAGCCGACCACCAGGAACATGAAGGGTTGCGCCAACTGGTTGGCCAGACCGACCGGCCCGTTGGCGATGGCCTCACCCGGTATGGCGAGATAGGCGATGGTGCTGAGCGAGGTGGCCATGAGCGAGACCCCGATCAGCTTGGGGTTCATGCGGCCGCCGCCGGTGAAGTACTCCTCCAGACTGGTCTGCCGGCGGGTGTAGTAGCTCCCCAGAAGGATGGTGCCCGCGGCGTAAAGGACGATGATGATCCAGTCGATGGGCGCCAGGCCGCCGCTGCTTTCGAACAGGTTCATGTCGCAATGACGCCGGGAAGTCCCTTGAAGTCAGGTGATAGATTGGGTCTCAAATTCTTGTATATAAAGTGGAATTTATTTGGATCCGGTTCTTTCGGTAAAACTTGAAGTCCCGGTCCGGAGTGAACACGATGCTCTCCGGATACTTTTCCGCCATTCGAACGAGGCAGCCGTCGGCGAGGGACATGGGCACGTCTCGATACTTGTTGAGCAGCCGGGAGACGGTCGTGGCCTCATCGGCCGAAATCTTCCAGGAATTCCTGTTTTACCGACAAGTCTTCAGGCCCGCAAAGGATGCCCGCGAGATCGGACACCCGTGACAGGGCCGACCCGGGTTGCTCGGTCTCCGACCGTCCCAAATACTCGATCAGAGCCTCGCGAATCAGCGCCGGCCTGCTCACGCCTTTTTGCCGCGCCGTCTCTGAAATCGCAGCGGCGAGCGGGTCAGGCACCTTCAACGAGACGGTTTGCATCACATCTCCCGGTAATACCAAGTGAGACCATTGGTAATATCCGGGCCGATGGCGGACGTCAACTCACCCAGGCGATGGCCTCGATCTCCACCAGCAGGGATGGGAGGACCAGACCGGACTGGACGGTGGAGCGAGCGGGGGGCCGCCCCTGGAAATACTCGTTGAAGACGGTGTTCATGCCCTGGTAGTGGACCATGTCGCTCAGGAAGACGGTGACCTTGACCACGTCGTCCAAAGAGGCGCCGGCGGCCTCCAGTGCCGTTTTCAGGTTATCGAGCGTCTGCCGCGTCTGGGCGCCGATATCGTCTTCGCCCACCAGTTTGCTGTCAGCGTCGAAGGCGATCTGTCCCGCCGTGGTCACGAGCCGCCCCTTCCGAACCACCTGAGAATAAGCGGCGGCCGGGGTCGGCAGCGACGGGGGATTGAAGCGTTGTGCGTTCATGGACATCCTCCTTATGCAATGGAAAAATGATCTGTCCCGAATCTCCTGACGGGTCAATGCGGCGGGATTATGGCGACGATCCGCACCGGCGCGCCGGTGCCGCCTTCGATCTTCATCGGCAGCGCAGCCAGCAGAAATCCAGTGGCTGGCAATGCCGACAGGTCGGCGACGTTCTCCAGGTTGGGCACATCGGCTGCGGCGCCGATCTGGTGGACGATGAAGTCGGTGGACTGGCCGTAGTCCACGCTGGCGGTGTCGATGCCCAGGAGCCCGACGGCCCGTTCTTCCACCAGCAGGCGCGCCGCCGCTTCGCCGATTCCGGGGAAGTGCAGATTGCTCGTCTCGCCGGGTGTGTCGTCGCCGAGATAGGCGAGCGCGTCGGGCCAGCGGGCGGACCAACCGGTCCGAATCAGCACCGCCGTCCCTTTCGGCACCCGGCCATGGGCCTTCTCCCACGCCAGAACGTCATCGGGGGTAACCAGGTAGTCCGGATCAGCCGCCGCCGAATCGCTGACGTCCAGCACGATGCCCGGGAGAATCAGCCGCTCCAGGGGAATCGACTCGACAGTGGCGCCTCCTTCGGCGAAATGGAAAGGCGCATCGAGATGCGTGCCGCCATGCTCGGCGGTCGCGAACCGGTTGGCGGCGTAGAAATAGCCGCCGGGGGTCTGACCTTCGGCCAGAGTATCGAGCCGGAAGCCGGCGGTGTCGGTGGGCCAGTAGAGCGTGTCGCCGCCGTAGGCGTGAGTGAGATCGACCATCCGCCAGGCGGCGACGGCCTCCGCTCCGGGAGGCTGCGCCGTATCTTCAGGCGGCGAACTCCCGCAGGCGGCGAGCTGGACGGCGAGAGCGAGGCCGGCAGAAAGAGGGAGCGTGCATCTCGGCGCTTGCATTGACGTCCATCATAAACCGTTCGGGAGGCGACTTTCCTGTCGCCGAAGGAGCGGCCGTATCCTTGCCGCCGACAGGGGGGGCAGGGGGACGGAGTCCCCCTCTACACTTCCCATCCGCCGATTCCCGTCGCAACAGAGATAGAGTGGGGGACTAACGGTCCCCCCTCCCGGTCCGGCGCCATGCCATGTACAGTTCCCGGATCCGGGCCAGATCCGCGTCGTACCGCCCGTCCCGAAAATCGGGGAACGCCCACTCCAGGGGCCGGTACCGGCCCTTCCGGTAGCGGCTCATGAGGTCGGCGTAGACGCCATGGGCCAAGTGTATCTTCTGGCCGGCGAACTTCATGCTGGCCAGGACCACCTTGCTGTGGTCCAGGTAACCCGCGTCCAGGTTGACCCGCCGCCGGCCGTGGCGCGCCAGATGCTCCTCGATCCGGTTGCAGGCCAGCTTCACCTCGGGAAGGTATTCCGGCGGGATCATACGGGAGAAGCTCACCAGGCGCCTCTGCAGCGACGGTCCCATCTCCGGTTCGTAGTAGCCGGTGACGTCGAATACGTGGTCGGCTCCCGTGAAATCGATGGGTCCCAGCCGGCGCTCCAGTTGCTCCAGTGCGGCGTCCCGGGAATCGGTGCCGGCCCAGAGGAGGGCCACCAGGAGCTTGACCGGCTCGACCGCTTCAACCCTGGCCACGGCAAGCTTCGTCCAGGATGGCGAGAGCCGTGCGGACCACGGGCGCTGCGATGCCGAAGGCCGAGGCGATCTGCGGGCAGAGTTCTTCCGGATCCAACTCCTTCCGGTCCACGTCCGTGTGGGTCCGGATCTGCAGGCGCCGGCCGTTGAGATAGATCTGTTTTCCCGCCCGAACCCGGGTCAGCAGGGGATGAGTCATCATCTCCCAGGAAAAAGACTCGTCCCAGGCCTTCAGGTACTGGCCCGGATCGGCGGGCGAGGTCTTAAACGTGAGCCGATGACTCCGCCCGCCCTGTTGCAGGGTGAAGAGGCGCAGTCTTCCCGGGTTTTCGGGGGAGAGGACGAGACGGTTGAACGGCGTCTCGACCTCCGTTTCGCGACTCTCATCCAAGGGGATGGGATCAACCATCAGATACCCGGGGTCCAGCAGATGGGGACGTTCCCGGATCCAGACCAGAAGCGCCGAATGCGTGTCCGATCCGTAGTGCCGGTCGGCCAGAATCGGATGAGCCTTGAATCCCAGGCTACGGACCAGATGGAGCAGCGCCGCCGTCAACGAAAAGCAGGTTCCTCCGGTTCCCAGATCCCGGTGATCCGCCAGGACCTGGGCAGGGAGGCGCCGTGCGGCCGGCCCCTTGCCGTTCCGGGAACTTCGGATGATCTTGGTCAGGTTCTCGTAAGGCAGCCGGGAGAAGCTCTTGGCCAGGGTCGCAAGGGCGCGGCGCCGTTCTTCACCGATGCGCAGGCCGTAGTGCCGGCAGAAAAACTCCAGTAACTGCCGGTCCTGCGGTGGAGCCATCGGGTTCTCGGCCATGTCAGTCTCCCGAAGCCGCCTGGGACAGGGATCGCACCAGAGCCTCGTCTTCTTCCGGCAACACCGTCCGCAGATCCAGGACCACCCAATCGTCTTCGATTCGGGCCACGACGGGTTGGGACCCGCGGCGGAGCCGCCGGCTCAGCCCGTCGCAGGAGCCGGCCGTGGAGCGGAGCGCCAGCAAGGTGGTGGAAATGGTTTCCTCCGGGGCCGATCCGCCGCCGGTCAGGGAGAAGCCGTCCAGGATCCGGCTCCGGTATGCTCCCGGGTCCAACCCCCTGCGGATCCGGCGGGCCCGGATTTCCAGAGAGGCCCTGGAGGCCCCGAGCATCCGGTAGACCGGGAGCGTCTCCAGGTAAGTGCCCTGTTCATAGAAAGATAGCGTCCGTTGGAGTCCGGCGTAGGTGGCTTTGTCCAGCCGGCAGATCCGGGCCAGCGGATTCTTGCGGACCGCCTCGATCAGCGGGCGCTTTCCCAGCACGATGCCGGCCTGAGGGCCTCCCAGCAGCTTGTCGCCGCTGAAGCAGACCAGGTCCACACCCGCCTTCAAGATCTCTTCGACCGCGGGCTCCGTCTTCAGACAAGCGTGGGAGGTCCGGAAGAGGTAGCCGCTGCCGGCGTCCTTGAGCAAGGGAATTCCGGCCTCCCGGGACAAGGCGACGAGCTCGGAGAGGGCTGGGCGCCGGGCAAATCCCACCACCCGGAAGTTGCTGGGGTGGACTCTGAGAATGAGAGCCGTGTCTCCGTCCAGGGCGGCCCGATAGTCCTCGATCCGGGTCCGGTTGGTGGTTCCCAACTCCTTCAAAGAGGCTCCGCTCTGTTCCAGGATGGACGGCACCCGGAACGATCCGCCGATTTCCACGAGCTCGCCCCGGGAGACCAGGACCTTCCTGCCCCTGGCCAGCGCGCTGAGGACCAGGAAGAGGGCGGCCGCGTTGTTGTTCACCGCGGTACCCGCTTCGCAGGGAAGCAGCCTCCGGAATTGGTCCTCCAGATTCCGGTCCCGGCGCCCCCGCTTGCCCTGGTCCAGGTCGAACTCCAGGTTGGAGTACCCCTGGGAGAGACTCTTCATGCCTTCGGAGGTTTCCTCGTTCAAAGGGGCGCGGCCCAGGTTGGTGTGCAGAATGATTCCGGTGGCGTTGATGACGGGACGAAGCGACGGGCGAAGGCGGTTCCGGAGCGACCTCCTCAAGTTCGGCAACAGGTCCGCCAGTCCCGACTCCAGCGCACGGCCCGGGTCGTCGCTCCGGCGAATCGAGTCCCGGAGCCGGTCCAGAGCTTGCCGGACCTCCTCGACGACCAGGCGCCGCGGGTACATCTTCAGGAGAGATTCCGCGCCCGACCGGCAAAGGATCTGGTTCACGGAGGGGATCCGGCGCAGGGTCTGGTTGGCGGTGGGCACGCCGCCATTATGAATCAGGACGATTGAATTGGTAATCGGAAATTGCCGGGAAGACAGGAATGCCCCTATCACCGTGGACTGTTAACATGCGTCTTGACCAGGGAGATGCGATGAAGATCGAATGGGCTCTCATCAGTGTTTCGAACAAGGATGGTCTGGCGGACTTGGCCCGGGGACTCGGCGATCTGGGAATCCGCTGCCTGTCTACCGGGGGCACGGCCCGGGCCCTGCAGGATGCGGGCGTCAAGGTGACTCCGGTGTCCGACTACACGGGGTTTCCCGAAATCCTGGACGGCCGGGTCAAGACGCTTCACCCCCGGATCCACGCCGGCATCCTGGCCCGTCACGACTTGGCCAGCCATCGCGAAGTGCTGACCCGGCATGCGATCCAGCCCTTGGGAATGGTGGTGGTGAACCTCTACCCCTTCGTCGAGACGGTGAGCCGCGAAGGGGTGACCCTGGAGGACGCCATCGAACAGATCGACATCGGCGGGCCCTGCATGGTCCGCGCGGCGGCCAAGAACTGGGCCCACGTCACCGTTGTGGTGGACCCCTCCGACTATACGTCCCTGCTTACCGAACTGGCTGAGAATGAAGGAGAAACGCGAAAGTCCACCCGCCTGGCGCTGGCCCGGAAGGCTTTCCGGCATACGGCAAATTACGACACGGCCATCTCCCGGTACCTGGAGGAGCAGAGCGGACCCGAGGCTGAGGTTCCGGCAACCGTGACCCTCTCCCTGGACCGTCAGGACCTCTTGCGCTACGGCGAGAATCCGCATCAGCGGGCTGCCATCTACCGGCCATCGGCCGGCCCGCCGCAGGGACTGGCGCGGGCGGTCCAGCTCCAGGGGAAGAAGCTCTCGTTCAACAACTACCTGGATCTGGACGCGGCTTGGGGCCTGGTTTCCGAGTTCGAGGAAACCGGTTGCATGATCATCAAACACAACAATCCGTGCGGCGCCGCGCTGGGAGCCGATCCCCGGGAAGCCTATCTCAAGGCGTTGGAGTGCGATCCGGTTTCGGCTTTCGGTTCCATCCTGGCCTTCAACCGGCCCGTGGACGCGGCTGCGGCGGAGGCCACCCGGACCCTGTTCGTGGAAGCCATCATCGCGCCGGCCTACTCTGACGGAGCTTTGGAGATCTTCGCCAGGAAGAAGAATCTCCGGGTGATGCGGCTCGAACCGCAACCGGCCGCGGAATCGTCGACGGGATACGACCTCAAGATGATTTCGGGGGCTTGCCTGCTTCAGGATGCGGATCTGTCCCTGGCGAAGGCCGAAGATCTGAAGGTGGTGACCCAAAGATCCCCCGAGCCGGGCGAGCTACAGGATCTGCTCTTCGCCTGGACCGTCGCCAAACACGTGAAGTCCAATGCCATCGTATTCGCCGAGGGCGGCCAGACCGTGGGAATCGGTGCGGGTCAGATGAGCCGCGTCGATTCGGTTCGGTTGGCCGCTCAGAAGGCCCAACGCTCGACCGCAGGCGCCAGCATGGCCAGCGACGCCTTCTTTCCCTTCCGGGATGGTTTGGACCAAGCGGCCGAAAGTGGGATCACGGCGGTGATCCAGCCCGGCGGATCGGTCCGGGACGCCGAAGTGATCGAGGCGGCGGACGAGCACGGGATGGCGATGGTCTTTACCGGCATGCGCCACTTCAGACATTGACCTCAGTGGCCGTCTTCGGCCGCCCCGGCCCGGACCACGAAACCCCCATGCTGCTGGTCATCGACATCGGGAACACCAACATCGTCCTGGGGCTGTTCCAAGGCGCGACTCTGGAGCATTCCTGGCGGGTCTCCACGCGCAGGAACCGGACCGTGGACGAGTACGCCTCCCTCTGCGACCATCTCTTTCGCATGGCGGGCGTCCGGATGGACCGGGTGGAGGATGCCGCCGTCTGCAGCGTGGTCCCTCCGCTGAACGACTGTTTCAAGGCCTTGTCCCTCCGCTTCGTCGGACGCGAACCCCTGATGGTGGATCCCGTGGGGCAATCGCTGTTGCCCATCCGGTACCAGCCCAAGTCCGACGTGGGCGCCGATCGGGTGGCCAACGCCCTGGCCACGTTGGATCTGGTCGGAGCCCCGGCTATCGCCGTCGACTTCGGGACCGCCACCACCTTCGACGCCATCTCGGCCCGGGGAGAGTACGTGGGAGGGGTCATCGCCGCCGGAATCGGAATCTCGGCCGAAGCACTCTTCTCCCGGACCGCCAAGCTCCCGCGGATCGAGATTGCCCGTCCCGTACAGGTCGTGGGAACCTCCACCAGCGGCAGCATCCAGTCGGGCCTCTACCATGGCTACGTGGGACTGGTGGAAGGGATTCTGAAACGGATGAAGGAGGAGCTGGGCAGGGCGCGAGTCGTGGCCACCGGAGGGCTGGCTCCCCTCATCGCGGGCGCCTCGGAGGGGATCGACCTGATCGAGGAGAATCTGACCTTGTACGGGCTCCGGATCTATCACGAGCGCATGTCGGGACGGCGGTGTTGAGAAAAAATCAGCCGTTCCCCGTGAAATGCCGTCGTCGTCGTCGGCCGCTGGACCTTCGGCAGGGCTGTCTTGGATAACTATTTCAACTATTTCACGGAAGTCGAGGAACACTTCATCCGGAGGCGCCAGAAGCACCTGCTGGTTCCCCCTCTGGATTGGTGCCTGATCGAATTGTGGAAGGAAAGCGGAATTCCCCTACACGTGGTGATTCGAGGGATCGACCGCAGTTTCGAGACCGCCCGGTCGCGGCGGACTTCGCCCAGGAGTCTGTCCTACTGCCATCCGGCCGTGGCCCAGGCTTTCGAGGAGCATCAACGAGCCATGGTGGGCTCGGGCGAGGGTGAGAGCGAACCGGATGACTTCCAGGGCAGGGGAGTGGACAGCGCCCGCATTCTCGAACACGTGGACCGGCTGAGGGCATCGCTCGGAGCGCGTCCCGAAGACTTCGGCGCACCCTTGAGCCTGTTGTCCTCCCTGAGGCAGGAAGTCGGTGCCCGGGAGCAACTCGACGGGAGACAGATCGACCAGGACCTGAACCACATCGGGGTCCGGGTCGCGGAGGTGCTCCGGGATGGAATTGACCGGAAACGGCTGCGGAGCCTGCGGAGCGAAGTCGGGAAGGAAATGAAGATCTACAAGAGGCACCTCTCGCGGGAGTTGTTCCAACGCATGCAGGAGAACTGCCTCCATCGCAAGTTGAGAGAGTCGGCAGAGATCCCCGAATTCGGCCTCCTTGCCATGCAGTTGGGGGAAACACCGTAACCATCAGCCGCGAATGGCGCCGGTAGCCGATGGCCGGTTCCCCATTCCGTGGAGTGTGACTGTTTTTCACACAATTCACGCACCAGCAGCGAAAATCGTTTACTCTGAGTATTCGAAAAACTAATTTCGTGTCGGCCGGATGGGACGGCCGCGATGCGAAGTTGACCGTGGCCGAATCTGGATGACGAGTCGCGGTTCCCATTCACCGGGACGCTTTACCGAGGAGAATTGAAATGAAGAGATTGATCGGCGTGCTGGTCGTGTCGATGATCGGCGTGCTGGCGCCGGCGTCGTTGTCCGCGTCCGGCTCCATTGCGGCGGGCCGGGGCATCAACCCCAGGGACGCGTACACCAAGGGCAAGGCCCTCACCTACAAGAAGTTGGTGTGCGACTCCTGTCCGCTTCAGAAGGGGGAACTCGATCGGGCCCGCGCACAGAACCTGAAGAACAGCCTCGAGGCCCGCGACTCTGTGAACAAGCCGGGTACGCCGGACGATGAGAACATCCAGGTGCTCTGTCCGGGTGCCGAGGCCGTCGCGTGTGACGACGGCGTGGACGAACAGGAACTCGTTCACTACTTCCTGACGCGCCGTTACAAGCTGTGACGGTGTCGGACTCGACGCCGGCCAACTCCGATCGACCAGCCTTACCAAGGAACATGGCAATGCAACGAAAACATCTCTTGATCCTGGCCGCCGTTGCGGCCGTCGCAATCAACGGGTCACCCGCGTTCGCCGGTGGCTCTCCCTGGCTTCCCGCCCCCGGCGGAGGCTCCCTCACGGTTTCCTACGTTTCTCAGAACGCCACCGAGTTCTACCGCAGCACTACGAAGAGTCCGACCCCCGGAGGCGGTCACGACCTCTCCCAGAAGACCGTCTGGGTAGAGGGGACTTACGGTCTGACCGACGCCTTGGCGCTGGACTTCCGCATTGGCGGGGCCCAGAGCTCGTACGCCACCGGGCCGGGCCTGCCCCCGTCCCAGGACAGCATCAGCGGTCTTGCGGACGTCAACGCCGGCGTGGTCTGGCGCGCCGTGGATGAAATTGTGAGCAACGGTCCATCCATCGCCTTCCGCGCCGGGGTCATCGTGGCCGGAAGCTACGACACCGGCTACATCAATTCTCTGGGAGACGGGGGCAACGGCTTCGAGGTATCGGCGCTGATCGGCAAGTATCTCGACAATGGCTTCGCCTTGTCGGGAGAATTCGGTTACCGCACCCGGACCTCAGGCGACCACGACATTCCGCCCAACCTGTTTGCCCGGCTGGCGGCCGGCGTGGTCGTGGGAAGCCGGCTCGGACTGGCGTTCAACTATCAGATGGAGGATTCCACTTCGGGTCTGGAAATCGGCGGTCCGGGATTCTCTCCCATGGTGTTCCCCGAACTGCAGGAAGACTTCCATGTCGTCGGTCCTTCGGTGAGCATCGCCGTTTCGGACCGGGCCAACATCGGAGCGTCGTACGGCAGAGTGATCGCCGGGCGGAATACGGCCGTCTCCAACGTCATCGGCGTCTCCCTCAACTTCGTGTTCTGAGAACCCGCGCAGGGGCACCCCTTGCGGGTGCCCTCTCCGGGGCCGATTACACGCCGGCGGACGCCCGTTTCGACGCCATGTGGGGGCACCCCTGTGGGTACCCTGGTTGGCGCTGAATTCACCATTCCCCGCATCCGCTACGGCTGGTTCAAATCCCAGTCGTACTCGTATTCGATGGCTCCCTCGAAGTTCATCAGGCGGTCCGCCAGCTCGTCATCCGCGTACTGCGCCAGGTGTTTGAGCACGTTCTCCTCGGTGTCGCCGAAGTCCTCCGAGAACCAGGTGTAGATGCTGGAGATGACGATGAAATCGTCGTCGACGAAATCGACGCCCCGGGAATGATTCACATAGGCGCGGGCGGCGCCGTCCAGCAGGGTCTCGGTATTGGCCGCGGTGAAAGCCGTCTCCAACAGATTCGGGCACCCCAGGCTGGCGCAATTCACCCCGTAGTGGATCCGGGGATCGCGATAGATGGGCCTCAGGATGCCGTGCTCGATGTTGTCCAGAGTCAGGTCCTGCCCGCGGACCCTGGCCCGCACGTCGCCCCACGGGCCGACCGGGATCAGACCTCCCAGCATGCTGTTGCTGATCTTCTTGATCGAGTCGACGGGATAGGCGTCGGCCACCACCTGGACGGTCAGTGAATTGTAGAAGTTGAACCAGTAAGCCTTCTGTTCCCGCCGCGAGTAGGTCCTGGGATCGAGTTCCTGCAGGTAGGACAGGTATCGGGCCAGTTTGGCGGTGTCCGCGGCATTGGCCTTCAAGGCGGCATAGTCGAATCGATTGATGCCGGAGTCGTGGGACCGCAGGTAAGTGTCCAGGATCTCCTGCCACGCACTGTGATCGATCCGGGACGCATTGGATTCATCACTCGCGTCCCAGAACGGAAGCGGCTTCAATTTGCTCTGGCCGGGTGCGGCGCCCGTGACCAGGATCAGGCCGATCAGGCCTGCGGCGACCCGGCGGCGCAGCATCCTGGAGGCGATGGGGTACCGATGACGTATCCGTCTCATGGGAGTTTATTCTCCTTGCCGCGGGGGAACGACGCCGTCGAATCGGGCGTCCAACCGCGAATCCAAAGGCCGAAGATCATGTAGAGAATTCCGACGCCGGCCCCGATGACGCCTCTGACGGTCCCGCCGACCTTCGATTTCCCGAAGCGCCGCCGGCGCGTATCCACCGGGATCTCGACCATGCGCATTCTAGTCTGGATCGCCTTGACCTGCATCTCCACGGTCCAGCCGTAGGCGGTGTCCCGCATCTCCAGGATTCGCAGGGCGTCCGCTCGAACGGCCCGGAACGGACCCAGATCGGTGACCTTCGCCCTCCACAACAGCCGGATCAACAGGCTCGCCACCCGGTTGCCGGCGATCTGGGGCACCGACAGGGCGCCGGGCTCCATGCGTCCCAGGACCCGGGACCCGATGACCAGGTCGGCGCCGGTTGCGATCGGCGCCAGAAGGTCGAGGGACTGGCGGACGTGGAAGGCCTGGTCACCGTCGACGAACAGGACGACGTCCACCGTTTTCAGGGTCGCCAGGGCCGTCAGGCAGGCCCTTCCGTAACCGGGCACCGGTTCGCGTGCCACGCGGGCGCCGGCCTGCCTGGCTCGCAACGCCGTTTCGTCGGTGGAGGCGTTGTCGCACACCACCAGGTCGTCGATCACCGGGAGTCCGCTCTCCGAGCGCAGGTCCAGCAGCGCCCTGACGACGGGTCCGATGTTGTCTTCTTCGTCGTGCGCAGGAATCACGGCGCCGACGGTCAGGTTTTTGTACATGGCACGTGGACGTCGCGGGCGGGGTCTCCTTCGGCGCGCCGGCGCCGGATCAGGTCATAGGCCAACGCCGCCAGGATCAATCCGAATTCCAGGAGACGGATCCAGGCCGGCTGCTGGTACGCCTGCAGGGTGTAGTCGCCGAGGTGGAGTCCGGTCACGTAGCTGAGCAGGACCGCGCACGACGCCGTCCAGGCCCAGGCGCTCGGGAAGATGGCCGCGAATGGGAGCAACCAGAGCAGATACCACGGGTTGATCACCGGAGAGACGGCAAGCAGCGCCCCGAAGAGCCAATCGCCCCGGGGGATGGCGTGTCGGGCGCCTCGCGCGAACTTGCCGGCATAGCGCAGCCAGAAGACGGCGAACATCAGACCCAGGATCAGCCGGGCCTCGAATCGTGGCAACAGGGTTCCCAGCAAGCCGAATGCCGCGGAATTGAACTCCCACTCCCGGGCGAACACCTGCAAAGAGGTGAGGTTCGTGCCGCCCATCAGGACGAATGGAGCATACAACGCGGCCAGTGTAACGCCGAACAGCAGCCAGTGGCGCGTACGGGTTCCCAACAGCACCAACGGCGCCAGAACCAGGGCGAAGATCTTGGCCCCGGCGGCCATCCCCAGGCAGATGGCGGCGCTTCCTGCGCGCCGGTTTCGGACGAGCAGAATTGCCGCCATGAGCAGGCAGGCGCCGGCGCCGTCCGGGTGCGCCGTGAAGGCGATTTCCTTGATCACGAGCGGGCACCATGCGTAGAGCATGACGTTGGACGCCGGTGCCAACCGGAGCAGAATCCAGATCATGAGGAGGTCGGCCAGGATCAGGATCGACTGGAGAGCCGTCACGCTGCCCGGTTGCAGCCAGTAGGACAGCAGAAACAGGAACTGCGTGGCAGGGGCGTAGATAGTGGGCAGGTCGGGGTTGTTGATGCCATCCAGTTGTTGCTGAAACACCGGCGGGACGCTGGGGTCTGGAAAGAACGCCTCCGGCGCGGCGCCGTAAGGCGTCCCGGAGGTGGCGAAGCGGTAGCCGTCCCACAGATAGCGATGGAAATCGTCCTCGAAGAAGGGTCCTCCGGCAAGGCCGCAGAGCCTGAAGGCCACGGCCCAGAGGAACATGCGTCCCATGGGAATCGGTTCGCCGCGCCGTCTGAAGTAGAGGTAGAGTCCGAAGGCCGGCAGGCCTGTCCAGGCCACCAGGACGAAGAAGACGGGGAGATCGGGTTCTCCTGGCTGCCGGGCCAGGTAGGCGAGGGCGCCGTAGCCCAACGCGCACCAGCAACCGACGATGTCGACCAGCCGGTGGGAGGTGGCGCTGGACGGAGCGTGGCCTTTTGGAAGGAGAGTTGTCTGAGACACGGCGGTTTGGGTCTCGCGAACGGGGTCAGGGGTTAGTATACGAGTTCCGGCGGGAGGGGAATGGTACAAGGGGACTGCCGTCCTCCCGAACCCTCGGTAATCGGCGCCTGAAACACGCCGATCCAGTCGGCGGCAGGATGCCGCCGCTCCTCGGCGCGTGAAACACGCGGCTCCCGGCGGCAAGATGCCGCCGCTCGTCAATTCTCCTCTTCCAGGGATCCGCCGGTGATGGGACAGAAGCTCTCCGTTTCGCGCCGGTAGTGGGCAGCCCGCCAGCCTGTTCCGTCGGTCGTCACGCGCAAGCTGCCCCATTGGCCGGTGGAGAGGGGGAGGGATCCGGCCCGGCGGAGCCGGTGCAGGGTGGCTGGGGCGGGATGACCGAAGGCGTTCTTGCGTCCGGCCGAGATCAGGCTTACTCGGGGCCGCAGCCGGGAGAGGAACCCGGAGGAACTGCTGGAGCGGCTCCCGTGGTGGGCCACCTTGAGGACCGCGGTGGGACCCAGCCCGGGTGTCAATCGCCGCTCGACGTCCCGGTCGATGTCTCCCGTCAACAGCAGGCGGAACCGCCCGTATACGAGGAGCAGGACCACCGACCTGTTGTTGGAGCTGGAGGAGTTCCATACCGGGTCTCCTCTCCCGGGTGGGTGGAGCACGCGATGCTCGACGCCCGAGACGAAGAAGGTCTGACCGTCGCTCAGAGTCCGCCGTTGCTCCGGCAGCTCTCCAGGCGGAGGCTCTGCGAACAGCAATCTTCCCACGGGAAAGGCGAGACGGATGAACTCGTACCCTTGCACGTGGTCTTGGTGGGGATGGGTCAGGAGGACGTAGGAGAGGTCGCGGATTCTACGGTGCCAGAGGTAGCGTCCCACCAGCCTCTGCCCGACGAAGCGGCTGGGTTGCGCGTTCCACGACCATTGTCCTCCGGTATCCACCAGCGCGTCGCTTCCGTCCGGATAGGAGATGTGGATG
This sequence comes from Acidobacteriota bacterium, assembly GCA_965116695.1. GTDB lineage: Bacteria > Acidobacteriota > UBA6911 > RPQK01 > JAJDTT01 > JAJDTT01. Next base: position 1,238,031 of record OZ220706.1, on the reverse strand, counting down.
CACTCCCCCTGGCCCACGTCCAGCAGGGTGACCTCGAGCTCTTCGGTCCCTGGCGCAGGCTCCCGGGTCACCGAGAGAAAGAGGAGAATCGGGATCAGCCAGAGGAGGTGGATCGCCCTCCGGCCCAGGATCAGAGCCAGCCCCAGGAGCAGAAAATAGAGAATCAGCTCTGTGGCCGTGGGGTGGGGCACGTACTGAATGGTGGCGACGCGCTGCACCAGTTCCATCAGCTCACGGATCAGGTCGGCCATCGTCCCCACCAGCCAGGACAAGAGGTTTCCGGTGGGGAGCCAAAAGGTGACCAGCAACCCGAACGCCGCCAGGAGGAAGAGGGAGAAGCAGGGCACCAGAACCAGGTTGGACAGCCAATGGGTCCAGCACCAGACGTTGGAGTAGTAGAGGGCCAGAGGCAGGGTGAACAGTTGGATGCAGAGCGTGCACGAGACCAGCGAAAGCACCGATCCGGAGCCGCGGCCCAACCAGGCAACCAGGGACTGGGACAGGGATCTGGGCAGCGGCTCCAGGAGATTCTCCAGCCGGTACCGGATCTGCCGCCCCAGCCGCCCCCGAGCCGTCGCCTCGACTCTCACCTGGGGCAGAAAGATCGATGCCGCGGACCGCTGCAAGGCGCGGATCCTGGTGTGGACCGGAAAGACGCAGAGTCCGATGGCCAGGAGGCTCAGATACGAGAACTGGAAACTCGCCGTGTGGAGGGATTGGGGGCGGGTCCCCAGCGTGATCAGGGCGGCGACGCCGAGACCGTTGAGGAACTGGGACTTGAGTCCCAGGGACAGAAGGAGATGGATCCAACTGGCCATGAGTCCGGCCCGGATGGCGGAGATGGGAGCGCCCACGGCCACCACGTAGCTCCAGACGGCGCCCAGTGCCAGGAGGCGTCCGGCCAACCCCAGGGGACGGGACAGGAGGTGGAGAAACAGGTAGACGAGCGAGACGTGGAACCCGGACACGGCGAAAAGGTGGAAGATCCCCAGCTTCTCGATGCTGATGCGATCGACCTCCTCAAGCCGGCGGGTCTGGCCCAGCAGGGTGCTCAGGACCAGGTTTTGCTGTTCCGGCCGCAGAGTTCTCCGGCAGAAGCGCTCGAACGATCGGACATAGCCGAAAAGCGGTCTTCGGGGGTCCCATCCGGCATCCGGCCCCAAACGCCGGACCTGGAGGTGTGACTTGACGCGCATCACGCCCACGATTCCCCGTTGCCAGAAGCGCACGCGCAGGTCCTCCACTCCCGGGATTGCATGGTGGGGCGGATCCTCGAGGAAGGCGCTGACCCGCAGCCTGTCGCCGTAGCGGAGGAAGGGCTCCGTTTCGGTGCCGCCGGGGAGGGAGTAGACGTAGAGAGCCACCTGGCCGGGAAGGGAGAGGTCCCGTCCCCCTTGTTGGACCGACAGAGGGGTGATCTCCAGATACAGGCCCTGCTTCAGCGCAAATGGCGGGTGATCGATCCGGCCCACCATCTCGACGGTCTGACTCCGGTCAATGGCGAGCCGGGGACGCTGCTGCTCCTCGGTCAGGAGGCGGCCCGCACCCAGCAGGAGCGCCAGGACGAGACAGGGGTTGAAAAGACAGAAACGGCCCAGTTTTGACAGTGGAACATCCAGTGCACTCTTAAACGCTGGATATCAGGAAACTGCGACTGGGAGGGGGACTCCGTTTCCCTAACCCCCGGAGCTCCCCCCTTTTTGGTGCCCGGCTCGAGCACGGCGGCTTTGCGCAATTCCCTCCGGGGGGAGCTCCCGTCTCAATTATTCCTGTCGGGAAGGCCTGAAATGACTTGGTGTGGCAGGATGGAGCCTGATGAGCGAGCGGGTCGGCAACGTTGTACTGCCCCTTCATCAGGCGGCCGAGGTGCTTTAACGGAGACATTGTCTTGGGCACTGTCAAAGAAGCGGCGATGGGCCGTAACCACAAAGGAGGGACAAGCTATCCATGAGTGGGAGATTGATCCTTTGGAGGGTTTTGTCTCTGCTCCTGCTCGGGACCCTGGGCATGGTCCTCCTGACGATCCGGACGGAGGCTGTGGCACAGACACCTGATGCGGATCGCCGGCACAACGTCATTCTGCGGGTTGTCCGGGTGGCACCGGACTGGCATGCATACGAAATCCTTAGCGGGGGGTGGCCGGCGGCAGTTCCGGTCAAGGAAAGCGAATCCCTCAAATGGTTCGAAGTTGCGATCTGGGAGGAAACGGAAGCCGTTCATTTGTATGAATTCGACAACGAATTCGATCCTCATCTGGGGCAGGGAGACGAGGTCACTCGCCAACAGATGACGGCCCACCGGGAGAGTTATCGAATCATGCAGGCGACCGGATTGCCCGAGGCGTGGACCGAAGAGAGAAGCATCTTCATCGCACGGGCCTTTGCTGAGTTCACCTCCTATATGGTTTCCCGTTATCCCGATTCTGAGCACCACCTGATGTACAGCGGCCACGGGGGGCCAGGCGGAAAACTATTCGCAGGGCAGCTGGCGTACGAACATGCCGACGAGATGCTGGCTGGCTGGGTCGAGTCTCTGGGTCGTCCGTTGGGGATGATCGACATGGGGGGGCCGTGCAACAAGAGCGGCTTCTCTGATCTGGATAATTTTTGTCGGCACGCCGCCTACTACATTGCGTCGGATCTCCCCAACGGCGGATATACGTTTGATGAATGGACTATGGAGAAACATACGGAAACCGATCCGGAATCGCAGTTCCACGCGTTGTTTGCGGAATCTTCGAATCTCCAGGAAGCCCTTGTGGCTCGTATTGATCTCAAACGAAAAGCCTATGAGTACTCACGAGAGAACATGATCGAATCTGGAACGGAGCAGGCAAACTACCTGTATTCCTGCCGGAGTTTTCTGGAATTCAGAGACGACTTCTGGAACTTTTCCCATGAGAACAATGCCGAATACTCCCACCGGGAGGATCTGTACGAGTACCTGACAGGGAACGATGCCAGCGAGATTTTGCTCCGGAGTTTCGGCGACGTCATCGTTCATCGTGCGGACAATAAGGATTTTTTCCAGTGGGAGGCGAGCTACAATGGCATGCTCATGCCTACTGACGGCGTAATCGCGCCGTCTGCACCTCGTAATCTGAAAGCGGCTTCCGAACACGGAGCCGTGCTGTTGACCTGGAACGCACCGACGGACGACGGCGGGTGGTCCGACCGCAAGGATTCGTCGATCACGGATTACGAATACCGGGTAAACAAGACTGGTACTTGGACCGCCATCGGTTCCAGGAACATGTCATACAGAGTTGGCGGATTGGCGAGCAATCGAACCTACCTCTTCGAACTGCGGGCAGTGAACTCGTTGGGAATCAGCAGTGCCCCTTCCGAACCTGTTCGGGTCACGACGCTGACGGTGCTGGACTTTGCCCACTTCGCCAACGGATCTTCCATCACTTCCGATTTGGTGTTTGTAAACGTGGCTCCCGGTCCGATCCGTCCCGTGATCTACTTTTTCGACCAGAAGGGCCGGCAGATTGCAGCGGATTCAGTGGTGGACATGACTGAAGGTCTGGCGATGCAAGAGGATGGTGGTCTAACCACACAAACGGATCTGGAATCCCTGGGAGAACTCACGATCTCAACTCATGGTCGAGGGGAGTTGGTCACAGGATCGGCACGCGCTGTGGCGGAGGGCCGCATCGGCGGGGTCCTGCGCTTCAACAGCCCAGCCATCGGAGTTGCTGGCGTAGGATCGGGCTCTCCCTTGCGGGATGCAATCTTCCCGGTTCGCCGTCGAACCGGTGGCATCAACACTGGTGCGGCGATTCGTAATCTGGGAGAGAATTCGATCCGGGTGAACTGTGGATTGCTGCAAAGGGGAGTTGTTCTGGAAGAGGCAGAGATCCCGCTGCCAGCCAACGGGCAGACGGCCCGGTTCATCCACGAGTTGTTCACCCAGACCGACACGTCGGACTTCGTGGGATCGGTGCGCTGCAGTGCGCCCCCGGAATCGGCGTTCGCGGGAGTGGCTTTGGAAATGGACTTCCAGAACCGAATCTTCACTACCCTGCCCATATTGCCGGTTTCACGAACCGGGATGCAGGATTCTACGCAACTGTATTTCGCCCATTTCGCCAACGGTTCCTCCATCACCTCCGACCTGGTATTCGTGAACGTCGCTTCGAAGGCGGTTCTCCCCGCCATCTTTTTTTACGACAAAGAGGGCGAACTCATGGATCCGGCAACAGTGGTGGATGTCGGCGATGACTTTCAGGTCGGAGACGGCGGCGGCTTGACCGTTCAGACACCCGTCCCCCCTTTGGGTGATCTGACGATCTCGACCCATGGACGGGGGGAATTGGTGACCGGATCGGTGGAACTGGTATCCGATGGCATTATCGGGGGATTCCTGAGGTTTCACAGCCCAGCGGTCGGAGTTGCTGGAGTCGGCGCCAGTGAGGTTGTGACGACCGCCATTTTTCCAGCTCGGCGTATGGAGGGCGGGATAAACACTGGAGCCGCGATCCGTAACTTGGGAGAGGAAGGAGCGGAGATCACCTGTCAGTTGATGCAAAATGGTCGGGCGTTGGAGGAAAACAGGCTCCTTCTATCGGCCAACGGACAGACTGCCCAGTTTATCGACGAAATGTTCACCCAGACCGACACGTCGGACTTCGTGGGCTCGGTGCGTTGCATCGCCCCGGACTACGGAAGGTTCACCGGTATCGCTCTGGAGATGGATCCCGGCAACCGGATCTTCACGACGTTGCCCATGGTGCCGGCAGAGTCGGTTTCCCCAGAGAATTAAGGGGTATTCGAGGCCCCACGATTCCGCTTGCCTTCGCCGTCGTCCCTCGACGCAATCAATAACCCGTCGAAATTCGTTCCAGGGAGTGTCCCTCCTGGTTGGGGCGATGCTCGGGAGTCCGGCGGTTGGAAACGGCCGCTTCGTTCTTCAGAACCGGGGACTGGGCCAGTAGTACTGGCGGCGGTGGAGGATCTTGCCGGTGGGTTCGCTGCACTGGACCCGGATACTTCGAAAGGCCTGTTCCGAACTGGGCGGAGGACGGAAGGTGAGGACGTACTGGCTCTTGAGCTCCCGGGCCAGTTCCAGATACCTGTCCGTGAGCTCCTCCAGCCTCTCGGGAAAGAGGGCCCTCCCCCCGGTGGCTTCGGCCAGGTGGAGCATGGCCCGCTCCTTCTGCTCGAAGTAGGCGTCGACAAAATCCTCTTCCGGATTCACCAACTCGGACATCACGCGGTTCAGGAATTCCACCCGATTGCTGCGGCCCACCTCGTCCTGGATCAGGCGGGTCCTGCTGATGATGTAGAGGGCCACGTTGGAAGCGATCAGGCGCCGGACGATCTGGTCGTAGCTCTGACCGCTCTCGTTGTCCAGGCCGTCGGTGAGCAGGATGATGGCCTTCTTCCCGGCGACCCGGGACAGTTGCCGGTTGGTGGTGGTCCAGAGCGCGTCGTACATGGCGGTCCGATAGCCCGGCTCCAGCTTCCTGAGGGCGCGGCGGACTGCCCTCAGGCTCGAAGTCCAGTCCTGGAGCACCTGGACGCGGTCGGAAAAGGTGATGACGGAGAACCGGTCGTTGCGCTGAAAGGAACGGGCGAAGTCCAGGGCCGCCTGTGCGATCTGCTTCAACTCGTGGCGGATGCTGCCGCTCACGTCCAGCAGGAGAGCGACGTGGATGGGGTCCTGGTCCAGCACGAAGTTCTCGATGGCCCGGGGGCTGTTCTCGTCCAGCAGGGAGAAGTGTTCCCGTTCCAGATGGGTCAAGAGTCTTCCCGTCGGCCCGAAGACGGTGACCGGGACCCGGATGACGTTGGTCCGGACTCGAAAGGAGGGGGGAACGGGATCCGAGGAGGGTTGGGACTGGAGGAATTGGACCGCCAGCAGCCAGCAGGCGCTGAACAGGACAATTCTACTCCGACGACTCACCACCGGGCCCTCCGGATCTTGGTCCTCCTGAGTTTACGCTTCCTCCCCGGGACTCCACCTCAGCACCGGACGGCGGGCGGCCCGCGTCTCGTCCAGCCGGGTCCGCTTGGCCAGACGGGGCGCCTCATGGGCGGCGTCCGCATCCTCGCGGGCTCGATGATAAATCCGGACCATGGCGTCCACGAAAGCGTCCAGTTCCGCCTTGCTCTCGCTTTCGGTGGGCTCGATCATCATGGCACCCCGGACGATCAGGGGAAAGTAGATCGTCGGCGGATGGAAGCCCTCGTCGATGAGTTGCTTGGCCACGTCCAGCGTCTTGACTCCGAAGGGCTCCAGGGTCTTGTCCGAAAAGACCGCCTCGTGCATGGACGGGGTCGGGTAGGGAAGGTGGAAGTAATCCTGAAGCCGGGCGCGGATGTAGTTGGCGTTGAGCACGGCGGTCTCTGTGAGCTGCTTCAGTCCGCTCCCGCCGCAGGTGAGGATGTAGGTCAGAGCCCGCACCATCATGCCGAAGTTGCCGTGGAAGGCGTGGACCGGACCGATGGAATGGGGACGGTCCGAATCGGTACGGTAACCGCGGCCGTCCCGTTCGATCACGGGTGACGGCAGATAGGGGGTGAGCAAGTCGCGGCAGGCGACGGCTCCACAGCCGGGACCACCTCCGCCATGGGGAGTCGAGAAGGTCTTGTGCAGATTCAGGTGGAGCACGTCGATCCCCATGTCTCCGGGACGCGCATAGCCCATGAGGGCGTTGAAGTTGGCCCCGTCCATGTAGATGAGCCCGCCCTGATCGTGGACGATCCGGCTGATCTCTTCGATCTCGCTCTCGAAGATCCCCAGCGTGTTGGGATTGGTCAACATCAGGCAGGCCACGTCTTCGTTCATGCGCTCGCGCAGGGTCCGGATGTCGATCCTGCCGGAGGAGTCGGAGGGAATCGAGACCACCTGGTACCCGGCAATGGCGGCGCTGGCCGGGTTGGTGCCGTGCGCCGAGTCGGGGATCAGGACGTAGCGCCGTTGTCTCTCTTGCGCCTCGTGGTGGGCGCGCACCATGAGGATTCCCACCATCTCTCCCTGGGACCCGGCCGCCGGCTGTAAAGTGACGGCGTCCAGGCCCGTGAGTTCCTGCAGGCACTCCTGGAGACGGTGGATGAGTTCCAGGTTCCCCTGCGACAGAGCGGCCTCCTGCATGGGGTGCACCATGGCGATCCGCGGCATGCGGGCGGTCCGCTCGTTGAGCCGGGGGTTGTATTTCATGGTGCAGGAGCCCAGCGGATACATCCCCAGGTCGATGTGGTAGTTCCAGGTCGACATCCGGGTGTAGTGCCGGATGATCTCCACCTCACTCACTTCCGGGAACCCCTTGACTTCTTGCCGGGTGAGCCCCGGATCCAGGATCTCTTCGATGGGCGTGTCCTCCACGTCGAGGGGAGGAAGACTGTAGGCGGCCTTGCCCGGGGAGGACTGCTCGAAGATGAGCGGCTCGTTGAGGTTGTAAACGGGACTGGTTCGGTTCATACGGTCACGCGGCTTTGCTGGAGAACGCGGATGAAGCGGTCGATCTGGCGCCGGGTGTTCTGGTCGGTGACACAGACCAGCATCTGGTCCCGGCGGGACGGAAACCAGGTTCCCAGCGGCAGCCCGCCGATGATTCCTTCCCGGTAGAGCTCCCGGTTGAGACTCTCGGGATCGTCGACCCGGATCACCATTTCGTTGAAGACGGGCCCCGGGAAGACCAGGCGGCCGGCCAGACTTCGCCGGAGGTAGTGGGCCTTCTTCAGGTTCTGCTCGGCCAGCTCTCGAATGCCCTTCTTGCCCAGAGTGGACAGGAAGATGGCCACGGCCAGGGCGCAGAGGCCCTGGTTGGTGCAGATGTTGGAGGTGGCCTTCTCGCGGCGGATGTGCTGCTCCCGGGTGGAGAGGGTCAGGACGAAACCTCGCCGGTCTTTCCGGTCCACGGTCTGGCCCACGAGGCGGCCCGGCATCTGCCGCTTGTAACGGTCGCGGGTGGCGAAGAGTCCGAGATAGGGCCCGCCGAAGCTCAGAGGAAGTCCCAGGCTCTGTCCCTCGCCGGCCACGATGTCGGCGCCCATCTCTCCCGGCGGTTTCAGGAGCCCCAGGGAGAGCGCCTCGGTGGTGACGGCCACCAGCAGAGCGCGGCGCCGGTGAGCCAGCCGGCCCAATTCTTCCATCTCCTCCACGACGCCGAAGAAGTTGGGGGACTGGACCACGACCGCCGCCGTCCGGTCGTCCAGGAGGGCGTCCACGGTCTCCGGATCCATGGAGCCCGCGGAATTGGCGGGGACGGAGGTCACGGAAAGGTGGTTTCCCGTATAGGTGCCGAGGACCTTCCGGTAGTTCGGATGGAGCGCCTCCGGGACCAGGATTCGCGGCCGGCGGGTCACCCGGGAGGCCATCATGACCGCTTCGGCCAGGGCGCTGGCCCCGTCGTAGAGGCTGGCGTTGGCCACTTCCATCCCGGTGAGCTGAGCGACAAGGGTCTGGTATTCGAAGATGGCCTGGAGAGTTCCCTGACTGATTTCCGGCTGGTAGGGCGTATAGGCGGTGAAGTATTCGGAGCGCGAAACCAGGGTATCGATGACGGAGGGAATGAAGTGGTGGTACGCGCCTGCGCCCAGAAAGTAGGCGAAATCCTCGCCGCAGGCGTTCTTGCGGCCCATGGACTTGAAATCGGCCAGAAGCGACGATTCGGAGAGCGGCTCCGGCAGATCCAGCGGCCGGCCCAGGCGGACTCCCACCGGGATGGACTCGAACAGGTCCTCCGACTTCTCCACGCCGATGGCCTGGAGCATGAGGTGTCTCTCTTCCGGGGTCAGCGAAATGTAGCGCATGGGTCAACCGGATCAGTGGCCGGATTCCTCAGCCAGGTACGCGGCGTACTCCTGGGCGGACATGAGCCCGTCCAGCTCGGCGGGGTCGCCCAGTTCCACCTGGATCATCCAGCCCTCACCGTAGGGGTCGTCGTTGACCAGCTCCGGTTGCTCTTCCAGGGATTCGTTGACCTCGGTGACTCTGCCCGAGACCGGGCTGTAGAGGTCGGAGACCGCCTTGACCGATTCCACGGTGCCGAAGACGTCGTCACCGCCCAGATTGTCGCCCGCCCGGGGGAGTTCGACGAAAACCACGTCGCCGAGTTCATCCTGGGCGTGATACGTGATGCCCACGCGGCCACGGCCCTCCTCCAGGACACGGATCCATTCATGTTCCCTGGTGTATCGAAGCCCTTCCGGGATCGTCATCTTCACTTCCTTCTGGTTTCGGGGCCCGAACCGCCGGGCGCCCTCCCCGCTTAGGGGCGTTCACTATTTAACCAACCCGGCTCGATGATTCAACACCGATCAGCGGCGCCGGTAGAAAGGCGTCTTCACGACGACGGCCGGAAGGAGGCGTCGCCGGTTCCGAATTTCCAGCTTCTGGCCCGGGACGGCCTTCTCCACCGGGAGATAGGCCAAGCCGATGCTTTTCCGGCCCGACGGCGAGTAGCTTCCGCTGGAGACGTGCGAGGTGCGGGTCCCGTCGATGAGCACCGGGTCATGGTCGCGTGCGATGCCGCGTCCGGTGATTTCGAAACCGGCCAGCTTTCTCGCGGGTCCCTCCTGCCGGATTCGATACAGGGCCTCCCGGCCCATGAACGGCCCCTGGTCCATGTCGACGATCCAGCCCAGGCCCGCTTCCCAGGAATTGGTGGTCTCGTCGATGTCGTTGCCGTAGAGCAGGTACCGGACCTCCAGGCGCAGCGTATTGCGGGCCGCGAGTCCGGCGGGCTGGATGCCTGCAGGTCCGCCGGTGTCCAGAAGTTCGTTCCAGACCTTGGAGGCCTTCTGCGGCGACACATACAACTCGAAGCCGTCCTCGCCGGTGTAGCCGGTGCGGGAGACGAGACAGTCGGCGCCGGCGATTCGTCCCAGCGTGAACCGGTAGTAGGAAAGGGAGCCCAGGTCCAACCGCGTCAAACGTTGCAGGATCTCCTGGGACCGGGGTCCCTGAAGCGCCAGTTGAGCGTATTCGTCACTGGCGTCGCGGACCTCGATGTCCCCCTGCCGGTGCTCAAGCAGCCATTGGGCGTCCTTCTCCCGGTTCGAAGCGTTCACGCACAGGAGCAGATGTCCGGCATGGATCCGGTAGATGACGATGTCGTCGACGAAAGTCCCTTCGGGATAGAGCAACGCCGAATATTGAGCCTGTCCCTCCTCCAGGCGCGAAAGGTCGTTGCAGGTCATGCGCTGGGTGAAATCCAGGGCGTCCGGGCCCCGGATTTCGATCTGACCCATGTGGCTCACGTCGAAGAGTCCCGCTGCCGTACGGACCGCCAGATGTTCCTTGAGGGCGCCTGCGTACTGGACGGGCATCTCCCAGCCGGCGAAATCCACCATGCGGCCGTTCCGCTCCAGGTGTGCGTGGTAGAGGGGAGTCCGCTTCATTCGGCAGGCCCGGCGGCGATACGGCGAAAGCGGGACTGCTGTGTCGCCGCGGAAAAGAAGATCATGCCCAGAGACCTGAAGCTTCCGGCTTCGTCGGTTTCGCCCACCACGACCCCCAGATCCTGTTCTCGCCCCAATACCGACTGGAAGTCGTACTGGGCGTTCAATCCCCTCAGGTGCATGTCGCCGTCATCCGTGGCGGGCGGCTCCAGGACGATCTTGGCTCGGACGGTGGGTCCGGCCGAATGGACGCTGAGAACCCGGAAATCGCCACCGGCCAGATGGTCGAACTGCTCGGTGATCTCCACCGCTTCGGACAATCCGGGAGTGGACGGTCCGGAGACAAAGATGCTGTAGATGATGAAGGCGGGCAGGGCCAATCCCATGAAAATCATCACTCCCGCGGCACGCGACATCAGGCCTTTTATTCTATACAAGTCGGTCTCATTCCGGCGTGAGAGTCGACGCCCGACCGGGTCCCGCCGGCTTCGCAGCGTGGGGCAAAAACCCGCCGGACACGGCGTTGTCCCCGCGTCTGAACCTTCCGGAACTCCCCATCGTCTATCCAAACAGGCAGATCACTGTTGATCTGGCGAGGTCTGAAACAGGTAGCAGGGAGGATCGAAATGGATAGATCGGATGAGAAGAAACAGTTTGCGGATCCGTTGCTGGCGGCGGTGGGAGGAGAGCCTGACCGGGAGCCGGTTCCGGCCCCTCACCGGGCGGCCCGCCTCGCCGGAGCGGTGATCTGGACGATGGTCGGAATTGGCCTGGGTCTGGGGGGATACCTCTTCTGGGACACGCACCAGGAGATCCAGCGTCTCAACCAGGACCTGACGGACAGCGAGTCGCGGCTGGATCAGTTGAAGCGAATCCTGGAGAGTTCCGGCGAAAAGATCCGGACGCTGGAGGAAGGGGCTGCCAAGCGGGGGAACCACATCCAATCCCAGGACAAGGAGCTGAGCCAGTATCGGGATCTGTTCCAGGGCCTGAAGTCGGAGCAGGAGCAGCAGACCCAGGGCCTGAAATCGATGGCCGTGAACAAGGCGGACCGGGGGGACATCACGAAGCTCCAAGGCGAAACCGAGGGGCTCCGGAAGGCGAACGAGGGTGTCCGCAAGCGGGTGGACCAGGTCTCGGCCGGTCTGACCAACCTGACGGAGATCGCCGGCGTCAACCGGGCCGGCCTGGCCAATTCGAAGCGGAGGCTGGATCGGCTGGACCGCGATCTGGACGCCACCAGCGGCCGCCTGGCGGAGCTCTCCCGGTCTCTGGAGCGGGAAAAGATCGAATTCGAGCTGCAGGAAAAGGGAGGGTTCATCAAGGTCCTCGACGTTCATCTGAACTTGCGGGACGCCAACGCCAGGAAACAGCGGTACGATCTGGACATCTACGTGGGCCGCAAGCGGATCCAAAAGAAGCGCCAATACGCCAACGAGCCGGTCTACTTCTTCGTGGACGGGGTCGAAAAGCCCTACGAAGTGGTGATCACACGCATCATCCGGAATCAGGTCGCCGGTTACCTCACCGTCCCGGCTGCGTAGTTCCGCATGATAGGAGGGGGGACTTTCCTGTCCCCCCGAATCGAAGGCTGGAAAGCCTCCGATTCTATCTCTTCGTCATTGATCCAGTTACGAATCCGCCGCGATTGTCTCCAAACTCCTCACCCACCCATCACGGCAGGTCCAACCCGCATTTCGCAGGGGCCCCCCTTGAGAGTGCCCTCTTTCGTTTGAACGACTGGCCTCCCCCGGAATCCGAATGGAGGTCGCGCGTACGAAAGGTCCGGAGGCCCCACTCAGGCGAAGAACGGGCAAACTGGCGGCTGCGTGGCGGTACGACGCGGAATCGTCACAGGGAAGGTCAGTCCGAACCCGGGCCGGAGTAGTATCCCTGCCGCGTGCGCGTCAGCAGGTCCGGACGATCCCGGATCTCGACCCGGATGGAGCGCCACGACCGGTCCCGCTGCGGCTGGGGAACGTTGTAGGCGAGCAGGTACCGCACCCGGAGATCGTCCGCGATTTCCGAGAAAATGGTTTCCAACTCCTGGATCCGCCGCGGCGAATAGAACCGCGCACCCGTCTGATCGGCGATGCTGGCGAGCTGCCGGCGCGCCTGGAGGTAGACGTTCCGGTCCTGTTGCTTGATGGAGATGTTCGGACGCCTTCGCTGTGGAATCTTCTGAAGAAGGCCCCCCAACATCCCGCGCGGCTTCGGGCCGACGTTGTTTCGGTGATCCAGGAAGATGGGATAAATCAGGGAATCCGACTCCCGGATCTCTCCGAACAGTTGCCCGAAAGTGGTGCGGGAACCCTCGGCGAAGTTTCCCGTGAGCTGGTTGTCGATGCCGTCCGTAAAGACCACGATGGCTTGCCGCGCGTGGCTTTCGTCCGAGTACCGGGTCAAGGAGTCCATGAGGGCGTCGTAAAGCGCCGTGCCGCCGCCGGAGTAGATCCCGTCGATGGCGGTGCGGACCTTCTCGCGATCGCTGGTGAAGGGAAGGATCAGCCAACTGCGGGAATTGAAGGTGGCAACCGCGATCTGGTCGTTGGTCTTGATTTCCCGGGAAAAGTCGGCCGAAGCCCGCTGGAGCAGGTCCAGATGGGGCCGCGTGCTTCCGCTCACGTCCAACAACAGGAGCACCCGGAACGGCGCCTCGGCGGGTTCGAACTTCTCGACGGTCTGGAGCACGTCGTCCTCGTAGACCAGGAAGTCGTCCCGCGTCAGGTTCGAGACGCTCCGGTTGTTCCGCGGATCCCGAACGGAAACGTTCAGGTAGACCCAGTTCACCAGGACCTTGAAAGAGTATCCGGAACCCGGAGCCGTTACTCGCGTGTGGTCCGGATCGCCGGATCCCGCAGACGCCTCCGATTCGTCGGACGGAGGGTTCTCCACCACCGGAGGAGGAACTTCTCGTTCCCGATTCGCCTCCGGGACCTGGGAGATGCTTGGGACTTCAGCTGGGGGAAGCACCCGTTCGACCGGCGCCCGGTCAACTCTCTTCGTCGGTTTGCGAATGCCGTCGGGCCGAAAGATCTTGCAGAGCACGTTGCCGCTGAGGCTGCTGGCGTAGAGCAGCGGTCCCCCGATCCCCAGGTTCCTCTGCAGGGATCCGTTCCGCAATTCCAATTCCCCGTTCCAGGAGAGGGTGCCGCCGGCTCGGATCCATCCCCGGAGGTCCAGATCCGGGCTCAGTTGACAGGTGATTTTTCCGCCGAACGACTCCAGACGGATGTCGCCGACGGGTTGGGTTCCGGTTCGAAAGAGGATGTCGCCGCTCTGGGTGCGAAGGGAAACGGATGAGGTGACGTCCTCCGAGGTCAGCAGTCCGGACAAGGTCCAGGCCTGCACCGGACCTTCCAACCCGTGGAGTTCGATGGCACTATGGGTTCCCCATACCAGGATGCCGAGCGAGCGTGGAGCATGAATCTCCAGGTAGGCGGATTCCGAAACGTGATCGTCGAATCGAACCGAGATCTGTGTCTGCTTGGGGCCTTCCAGGGTCTTGAGGATGATCTTTCCCAGCCGACTCGGATCGGAAGCCAGCTTCCGAAACCTGAGCTTGACCCGGTCGCCGTCCCAACCCCGGATGAACGTTCGCCCGTAGTCGTTGTGGACCTGGAGCGTTCCACCCGGCGCCACCGAAAGCAGTTGCTCCCCGGTGGATTCGGATGCCCGGGAGGCGGGAGTCAGGAACAGGGCGACGACGAGGAGTGGAATTGGAGCGCCTGAGATTCGTCTCAACCTTTCGTCTTCCTGATTACGTCTATCTAGACGAGGGGGCCGCGTATTGGGTTCAGCGGCAGCGAGAATTGGTGACCCTTTGATATTCCGGATCGCGGAGTGCTGGCCTATGTGGAAGAAGCCGGGAATGTTTCTGGGACTGATGGTCTGGATCCTCTCCGGAGTTTCCGTCGCTGCGGAGGGGTCCCGGTATTTTCTCTATCTGTCCGATCAACGCGTCGTGACGGTGGAATTGCTGGACCCGGCGATGGCGATCCTCAATTTCATCAACCTGGGGGACAGCTTCGAAGCGGTGCGGGCCTACGAGTTGGTCCTGGTGGACGCCGAGGGCCGAACCGGACGGGGACACCTGATCGTCCGGGAGGATCCGCCCAACCCGAGAGAGGTCTACCAGGTGAGCGGCCTGATCAAGCCCCACTCCTACCTGGGATTCAACATCGCGGGGCGGTACCAGTTCGCGGCGCCTCCCGACAGGTGCTACCTCAAGGTGGGAGGACGAATTCTGGAACTGGAGCCCCTTACCGGGGAACAGTTCGACCAGTTGGCCTCCATGGTGACCGAGTTGGATCTGAAGGCGGCCAATTCGGCCGCCATGGTGCGGGACATCGGCTTCACCCGCGGATATGGAATCCTCCACAGGGCTTCGGACATTGACGCCCGGCTCCGCGGATACTTTCCCGACTCGGAGGTCATTCCCACCGTTCTCGCGGAGGGCTCCGAACCGAAACTCCCGAACGCCGCCGCCCACCTGAAAGATCCGGTGGTGGTGGTCGTCAGCGTCATGATCAGTCCGTGGGGAGGCGTCTACGATCTTGAAGTGGTGGAGGGTGTCGACGAGAAGCTGGACCAGATGGCCCTCGACACGGTCCGCAACTCGTGGCGTTTCCTGCCGGCCATCTCCAAGGGAGAGATCGTCACCAGCGAGCTGACGCTGAACGTGCGGTTCAGGAGATAGTGACGACAGCTGTTCCAGCCGGGGGTACGGCCGATGCTGTCCGTATGTCGGGGCACCCCTTGTGTGGGTGCCCTCTTTCCTCTCAAGAGAACCGTCACCCCAGGTACGGCGAAAGCGTCGGCCAGGCCCCTCGAACGCGCCCGAAGTGGCGTGTCATCCGGGGAAAATCGGGCGAAGCCGGATCCGGGTTCCGAGGCTGTAGATCCGGTCCGAGATAGAGGCCGCCCACCTCTTCAGGAGGGAGTGTGTTCACGGTCGTTTCCGCCGAATCCACCGCCGCGATCCAGCGCAGCTTCAGTCTTCTGAGATCAAGCGGTTCCTTCAACCTGAGACGATCAAGATCTGTCTGCCGGTAGGCGACGTGCCGTCCCATCTGGTCCAGCAGGAACTCCGGCGTGAAGCCGGGGTCTTTGCCGCTCGCCGCCCATACCAGAGTGCCGAGTGAAAGATACGTGTCATGCAGGTGCAACACATCCACGAAGTCGCGAATCTCACTGCGGCCAGCCAGGGCCAGAACCTTGTTGGTAGCAGCGTCGGCGTCGTGCAGCCGATAACCGCAGAGCTCGTCCTTCTGGACCGGAAAAAAGCGGAAGGCGCTGTCGTAGGCCCATTCCATTTTCAACTGCTGATCCGCGATTTCCACAAGAGCTCGTTGGAATGTCGGGGTGCGCATTAGCCATGAGAACACATATCCGGCGTGCCGCAGCGATTTGGCATCCGCCGCCGCGCTCCGCGCGATGCTGTCGTCCAGGTCGTGGAACAGATCGATATCGTCTGAGAATCGTGGCGAATCGGCGTCTCGATGGAGGACCGTAGCGCCGGCGACATCATTTTCCGGGCTGCGATTCGAGGCGATCCGGCGCAGAACTTCGGCTTGCGCGGTCGTTAGCGGCATAGCTTCGCAGCGAGCAGAAATCCGGAATGGCCGCCGTTCTTTCTCAGGCCATCGACAATCATGGGGACGTCTGCGAGCGTGATTTCCAGGTCGGCGCGCAGGTACCAGAAACACTGCCCGTGGAATCGCCGAAATGCCCAGCTCGCCGTGCGTAAACGCGACTCGTCGGTCAGATCGGAAGATGTGAGAGATGGTTCCTCTGGAGTGGAAACGCGCCGTTGCAACACTTTGCCCTGCATGACGAATCTCCTTCGGGCACCAGCCCGGTTTCCAACGTTTCTCGAAGTTTACGAGTCCGCACAATTTGTCGTGGAGAATCGGCAATGGTCAGCCATGGCGGGACCGGGAAGGGAACAGTCACCTTCTGCCCGCAGAATTTCGGCTTGCGCAGAGGTTAGCGGCATAGCTTCGCGGCGAGCAGAAATCCGGAATGGCCGCCGTTCTCTCTCAGGCCGTCGATAATCATGGGGAGGTCTGCGAGGGTGATTTCCAAGTCGCTGCGCAGGTACCAGAAGCACTTCCTTCTGAACCGACCCGAATCGGCCCGTTGGGGCGGCGGAGGTTTGATCTCCCTCGTTCACCGAAGTAACCTGCGCTCATGCCGAGACGCCGACTGCCCATCGGCATCCAGACCTTCCGCAAGATTCGGGAGCAGAATTGCTACTACGTCGACAAGACGCCCTATATCCGCAGACTGATCGGCCAGGGCGCGCACTACTTCCTGTCGCGGCCGCGCCGCTTCGGTAAGAGCCTGTTTCTGGACACGCTGAAGGAGCTATTCGAGGCCAATGAGCCGCTGTTCGAGGGGCTGGACATCCACGACGGCTGGGACTGGTCGATTCGCCATCCGGTGTTGAACCTGAGTTTCGGCGGCGGGAATTTCAAGGAGCCCGGCTACGTCGAGGCGAATCTCATGGAGCAGCTCGACGCCGTCGAGCGCCGTGCGGGTGTCGTCGCCCACTACGCCACGGCGGCCGGCCGTTTCTCCTCTCTGATCGAGGCATTGCATCGACAGGCGGGCCATCCCGTGGCAGTGCTAATCGACGAATATGACAAGCCGATTCTGGATGCGCTGGAGGTGCCGGAGACCGCACGTGCCAATCGCGACTTTCTGCGCGGTCTTTACGCAGTCGTCAAGGACAGCGACGCTCACATCCGGTTCAGCTTCATCACCGGAGTGAGCAAGTTCTCCAAGGTGAGCCTTTTCTCCGGCCTCAATAATCTCCAGGACATCACTCTGGACCGGCGCTACTCTGCCATCTGCGGCTACACCGAATCCGATCTGGACACGGTGTTCGCGCCGGAACTCCCGGGCCTCGACCGTGACGGTATCCGCGACTGGTACAACGGCTACAGTTGGTTGGGCCAGGAAAAGGTCTATAACCCTTTCGACATCCTTCTGCTCTTCGACAGTCGCAGATTCGCCGCTTATTGGTTCGAAACCGGTACGCCGACCTTTCTGGTCGAAACGCTCTTCAAGCGCCGTGTCAGTTCCCTGGCGTTGGACGACATGGTGGGAAGTGGCGATCTGCTCTCGACCTTCGACGTGGACGAAATGGCAACGGAAGCGCTGCTTTTCCAAACCGGGTACCTCACCATCACCGGGACCGAGGATCTGGGTGGGGAGCTTCTCTATCGATTGGGCTATCCCAACCGTGAGGTCCGGCAGAGCCTGAACCGAAGCCTGTTGCGTCACCTGGTGCGGGACTCGTCGCAGCAGATGGCCAACAGCGTCCGCCTGTACCGGTTGTTGGAGGCCAACGACTTCTCCGGTCTCGAGAAACTGTTTCATGCGTTCTTTGCCGGCATCCCCTATGACTGGTACACGAACAACGACATCGCCGACTATGAGGGCTACTACGCGAGCGTCGTCTACTCCTACTTCGCGGCTCTGGGTCTTGACATCACCGTGGAGGACAGCAGCAGCCACGGGCGCCTGGACATGGCGGTCCGTTTCAACGGCAACGTCTACCTGTTGGAGTTCAAGGTGGTGGAGTTCGAGCCGGCGGGCGCCGCGATGGCACAGTTGAAGTCCAAACGGTACGCGGACAAGTACCGTCGGGCGGGACAGCCGATCTATCTGATCGCCGTGGAGTTCAGCAAGGAGTCTCGCAACCTGGCGGCGTTCGAAGTGGAGCGCGCCTGACGGACGGAAATCACCGGCGGCGTACTGGGATGGGGTGGGAAAGCGCGAGACCGGGGACGGAACTCTTTCGAAAGCGGACGGGGAAAAATAATCACGGCTCGCCGCAGTCGCGGTGTTCGGGATCCCGTTCCTTCACAATCGGCTCCGAACACCCTCCCGGTCGCAATAGTTGCAGATGGTCGCGAAGAGGCCCGGGATGGTGGATTCCGGGGATTCGACCGCTACTTGGAATCCATGCTCGCGGGCCGTGGCCGCGGTGATGGGCCCGATGGCGGCGCAGGGAACGGACCGGACTCGTTCGGGGTCGGACGCCAGATTCATCAGATGGCGAACGGTGGACGAACTGGTGAAGGTGATGAGATCGGGCGCGCCCGCGTCGAGGGCCTGCTTGAGAGCCACTCGACTCTCTTCCGGGACCACCGTGTCGTAGACGGGAACCACTTCCACCTGAGCGCCGTGGCGAGTCAGTTCCCGGGGCAACAGGGAGCGGGCCTGGCTGGCTCTTGGAATCAGGATGTCCAAGCCCTCGATCCGGTTCGAGTGAAGTTCCAGAAACGCCTCCAGGACCCCCTCCGCCTGGTAGCGCGCCGGCACCAGGTGAACTTCCCAACCGAACCGTTCCACTCGCCGGGCCGTGGCCGGTCCGATGGCGCAGATTCGGGGGGGCGGTTCGTCCTTCCCGTACCAGGGCGAGTCCAAATCCCGGGCCCGTGAGAGGAAGATCTCGGCCCCGTTGACGCTGGTGAAGAAGAGCCAGTCGAACCGGTGGGCCCTGGCGATGCATGGATCCAGCTCCCGGTTGGGCCGGGGCAAGATCTCGATGGACGGGATCTCCACCACGTCAGCGCCGGCCTGGCGCAGCAGCCGGGAGAACTCGCCCGCTTGGGTGCGGCTCCGGGTCACCAGGATCTTTCGCCCTTCCAGCGGACGGCTCATGCCGGCCCCCTTTCCTCCAGTTCCCGCAGGATTTCGCCGCCTCCCCGGGAGAGGATCGACTGGGCGGCGTCGAGGGCCATCTGCGGAAGCTCCTGTTCGGGTCCGTGGGCGCGGTGGCGGAGGCTGACCGGCCGGTAAGGGCTGGCCAGTACGGCCTGAAACTCGCTGCCGTCGGACGTGAGGGAAGCATGCGCCCCCATGGGAACCTGGCACCCTCCACCCATTCGCTCCAGGAACCGCCGTTCGGCGTCGGTGCAGACGCGGGTCGGAGGATGGTCGATGGCAGCCAGCAACTCCCGGGTCTGCCGGTCGCCGCACCGGCATTCCACCGCCAGGGCGCCCTGTCCGATGGCGGACAGCATCTGGTCCTGGGAAAAGGTGAAGGCGATCCGGTCTTCCAGGCCGAGTCTCCTGAGGCCGGCGGCCGCCAGTACGATCCCGTCCAGGCGTTGCTCTTCCATCTTCCGGATTCGCGTGCCCACGTTCCCCCGAAGAGGAAGGATCTCCAGGTCGGGACGAAGCAACCGCAACTGGACGGTCCGTCTCAGGGAGCTGGTGCCGATCCGGCCGTTTCGGGGGATCT
This sequence comes from Acidobacteriota bacterium, assembly GCA_965116695.1. Classification (GTDB taxonomy): domain Bacteria; phylum Acidobacteriota; class UBA6911; order RPQK01; family JAJDTT01; genus JAJDTT01. The sequence continues at coordinate 1,218,420 of OZ220706.1, read as the reverse complement.
CCCTTGGACTTCGGGTAGCGAGCGGGGAGACCAGCGCGTCCCTTGGGTCCTCGCGTTCGGGAATGGCGGCCAGGCAGAGCCCCGGGGGCAGCTCGGAGGGCAGGTCCTTGAGGCTGTGGATCGCCAGGTCGATCTCCTCCTGGAGGAGGGCGTCCTCGATCTCCTTGACGAACATCCGCTTCACCGAGAGCCCCGCGAACTGCGGTTCGGGCCGCGGTTGGTCTCCGCTGGTCCGAATCACCCGGATCCCGGTTTCGACGCCGGGGTGGCGCCGCTCCAGCTCACTGCAGACGATCTCGGCCTGCCGCAACGCCAGCGGGCTGCCGCGCGACCCCACGCGGATTCGTCTCATTTCCCTTTGTCCAGACCGAATGCCTGCTTGATCATCTGGATGTTGTGCAGGCGCCGCTGCGGGTCCTGCGCCGGCGATTTGATCTCCATGATGAGGGGGTGCGCGATGCGGCGAGCCGTCCGTCGGAGAATCTGTTCCATGCGGTTGGAATCGGCGTCGGTCATTCCCTGGCGGCCCTGCTCCAGTTGAGCCAAACAGATCTCTTCGAGGCGGCCTCTCAGGTCGGCGATGAGCGGTCCCAGGCTCATGGAAGCGATGCGCTGCATGTGGCGCTCGGATTCCCGCCGGACGATCTCTTCGGCCAATTCCGCTTCGCGCCGGCGTTCCCGCAAATTGGCCCCGATCACCGTTTGCAGGTCGTCGATGTCGTAGAGGAAGACGTTTTCGATCTGGTTCACCCGCGGGTCCACGTTCCTGGGGACCGCAATGTCGATGACGAACAGCGGTGCGTATTTGCGCCGGTGGACCGCGTCATTGACGGTTTCGGGACCCAGGATGTAGGAGTCGGAACTGGTGGAGACCAGCAGGATGTCCGACTCGGGCAGGCGCTCTTCCAGGTCGGCCATGGGAATCGACGTAGCGCCGAACAGGGAGGCCAGTTGCCGGGACCGCGCCTCGGTCCGGCTGGCGACGAAGACCCGGGAGATTCCGGAGCGGACCAGGCTGCGCGTGGCCAGTTCGGCCATCTTGCCCGCGCCCAGCAGCAGAACCGACTTGCCCTTGAGACTCCCGAAGATCTTGCGGGCCAGCTCCACCGCCACCGAGCTGACCGAAACCGCGGATTGGGAAATTCCGGTATCGGTCCGGACCCGTTTGGCGACCCGGAACGCCGACGGAAGGAGGGCCTTCAGCGCCGTTCCCGCGGCTCCCGCCTGCCCCGAAACGGCGTACGCCTGTTTCAACTGTCCCAGGATCTGGGCCTCTCCGGGAACCATGGAGTCGAGGCTGCTGGCCACCCGGAAAACGTGGAGGACGGCATCCTGTTCCCGCAGGGCGTACAGGTACTGCTCGAGCGAATCGGGCTCCAGCGAGTGGTAGCGGTAAAGGAAGTCCTTGATGCGGTCGATGACCGCTTCTTCGTCTCCGCCCCGGGCCAGGATCTCGACCCGGTTGCAGGTCGACAGGATCATGCTCTCCCGCAACCGGTAGTCGCGGCGCAACGCCGCCAGGGCGGACGCGACCGCTTCGTCGCGGAAGGCGACGCATTCCCGAATCTCGATGGGAGCCGTCTTGTGGCTCAATCCGACCAGGACAGGATGCATGTTCGAGGTCTCTCCGCTCCGCTTGTGGAGGGGAACGATGGGGCTAGAACTGGTGAAGGCCTCCAAAGTAGCTGGCGCCCAGATAGGTGAACAGCACCCACAGGAATCCGGCCATGCTCACCACCGCGGCTCTCTTTCCCCGCCAGCCCGCCGTCAGCCGCAGGTAGATCAGAGCCAGATAGATGCACCAGGTGACCATGGCCGAAACGACCTTGGGATCCTTGTGCCATCCGTTGACCCAGTCCTGTTCGGCCCAGACGATCCCAGTCAGGAGCCCGGCGGTCATGAATGAAAAGCCGGCCACCAGGAACTTCAGGAACAGGTCGTCCAGCGTGGTCAGGGAAGGAAGTTGATAGTAGAAGGTCTTGGGTTTCTTGTTCTTGAGCTCCCGCTCCTCGAACACGTAGAGGACGCCCGCCACGAAGGTGACCAGAAACATGCCGTAGGCCAGGAACATGAGCGGGGTATGCACGTAGAGCCAGGCGCTGCTCAGCATTGGTTGTATGGGTGAGGCCTTCAAAAAGACCGTTCCCAGCATCAGTGCCGCCACCGCCGGCAGCAGGAACGTGCTCAGGGCCCGGATCCGGTACCGGACGTAGGAAACGAAAAAGCAAAGGGAGACGGTCCAGGCGAAGAACGCCAAGGAATCGCGAAGACCGGTGAGGGGAAAGTGTGCCGTCTCCACCGCGGAAGCGATGAGGAATCCGGAATGCAGCCCGAAGCCGATCCCCACCGTAATGACCGCAATACGAAAAAGGGCTGCCTTGTTGGCGAAGAAGACGAGAGTGCTGAACGCGAGTCCGACCGCATAAAATGCAAAGGCGGTGTTGAAAAGGAGGCCGCTCACGGGGCGCCATTATAGTGGAGCGGCGATATTCCTGTCGCCGGGGAGCGGCGCGTTTCACGCGCCGACCGGAGCGGCGTGTTTCACGCGCCGACTGGATCGGCGTGTTTTACGCGCCGAATTGGATCGGCTGCGTGTTTTACGCGCCGATTTGGATCGGCGTCTTTCAGGCGCCGACTCTCCGGAGCGGCCACGGGACGAAAGAATACGGGGCGACAGGAAAGACGCCCCTCCAGTCGGCGACAGGAATGCCGCCCCTCCCCAGGTTGCGAGACGGGGGGTTCTGGTAAATCATGGGCTCTGATTTCAAATACGGACGCCGGCCGCGGCAATTAGGGAGTCCGGACGGGTTCACTGGGAGACCGGAATCGTGACCAAGAAGCGGGTTTTCAGCGGAATGAGGCCGACGGGCCGGTTGCACCTGGGACACCTCATCGGCGCCCTGGACAACTGGGTCGGCATGCAGGAGGAGTACGATTGCATCTACGGGATCGTGGATTGGCACGCGTTGACCTCCGAGTACCAGGACACTCGCGCGGTGCAGGACAACGTGATCGAGATCGCCATCGACTGGATCGCGGCCGGGCTCGATCCTGAAAAGTCGAACCTGATGATCCAGTCCCTGGTGCCCGAGCATGCCGAGCTCCATCTGCTCCTGTCCATGGTGGTTCCGGTGCCCTGGCTGGAGCGGGTTCCCACCTACAAGGAGCAGGTCATGCAGTTGCGGGAGAAGGATCTCTCCAACTACGGCTTCCTGGGATATCCGGTTCTGCAGGCGGCCGACATCATGATCTACAAGGGAGAAGTCGTGCCGGTGGGCGAGGATCAGGTCTCCCACCTGGAGCTGGTGCGGGAGATCGCCCGGCGCTTCAACCATTTCTTCGGCCGCGTCTTTCCCGAACCGCAGGCCAAGCTCACCACCACGCCGCGGCTGCCGGGCACCGATGGCCGGAAGATGAGCAAGAGCTACGGCAACGTGATCCAGTTGTCGGAAGACCCGGGCAGGATTCGCCGCAAGGTCATGACCATGGTCACCGACCCGGCGCGGGTGCGCCGGACCGACCCGGGTGATCCGGAGGTGTGTCCGGTCTTCGACCACCACAAGGTATTCACGCCTCCCGAGGGGCAGGAGTGGGCGGCGCAGGGTTGCCGGACGGCGAAGATCGGCTGCATCGACTGCAAGCGCCGGCTGCTCGAGGGAATGATCCCGGTCGTGGAGCCTTTGCACCAGAAGCGGGTCGAACTGGAGAAAGACCGGGAGAGCGTGAAGGAGATCCTGGTGGAGGGAAGCCGGCGGGTTCGGGGCCGCGCACGGGAGACCTTGGGGGAGGTGCGTCAGGCCATGCATATAAATTACGAGCGGCGTTCGAAATGGTGACCGAGACGGAGACTTGCCAGGTTCAGCTCGATGTCTTCGAGGGCCCGCTGGACCTGCTGCTCCACCTGATCCGGACCCAGGAACTGGACATCTGCGACATCCCCATCGCCCGGGTGACGCGGCAATACCTCGACTACCTGCAGTTGATGCGGGATCTGAACATGACGGTGGCCGGTGAATACCTGGTCATGGCGGCCACGTTGATCCACATCAAGTCCAGAATGCTCCTCCCCGAAGACGACTTGTCCGAGCCGGAACCGGAGGAAGATCCCAGGGAGGAACTGGTCCGGGATCTGCTCCAGTACGAACAGTTCAAGCAGGCGGCGCACCTGCTCCACGAAAAAGAGATCATGGAGCAGTCGTCCTGGACCCGGGGAAGGAACGAGTTCGAGGAGGAAGAGAAGGAGATGGTCGTGGTCGACCTCTACGACGTGGTCCGGGCGTTTCACCGGATCGTGAACCGGTACAAGGACCGGATCCTGGTGGAGATCGATCGGGACGACGTGACGTTGGAAGGCAAGATCCACGAGATTCGCCGGCTCCTCCAGTTGGAGGGAGAGTTTTTCTTCTCACTGTTCTTCAAGCGGGGCATTTCCAGGCGCCACCTGGTGGTTGCCCTCATGGCGCTTCTGGAACTGGTCCGGCTGGGTGAGATTCGCCTCTTCCAGAAGGGCGCCTTTCAGGACATTCGAATCGTGGCATGTTGAAGGACCCGCTCGCTTCACGGATCCTGGCGGTTCTCTTCGTCGCCAAGGAACCTGTATCCATCCCTCAGCTCCACCAGGTCTTCCCGGAGACTTCGTCCCCGGACCTTTCCAGGCTCGTGAGGGAGGTGGCGAAAGAGTTCAACACGGTCCAGGATTCGGTGGAGATCCGGCAGGTCGCCGGAGGCTACCGGATGAACAGTCATGCCCGGCACCACGAGACCATCCGGCGGTATCTGAAGAGCCGGCCTTCGGCCCGGCTCTCGCTGGCTGCACTGGAGACGCTGGCGGTCATTGCCTACAAGCAGCCGGTGACCTTGCCCGAGATCGCCGAGATCCGGGGCGTGAAGGGAACCTCGACGATTCGGACCCTGCTGGAGAAGAAGCTCATCGAGGCTCAGGGCCGCAAGAAGACGGTGGGACGCCCGATTCTGTACGGCATCGGACGGCAGTTTCTGGTCCACTTCGGCCTCAACGACCTGAGCGAGCTTCCGACCCTCTCCGAGTTCGAGGAGATTCTTTCCGGTTAGGAAATTCCCAGGAGCGGCGGTTTCCCTACCGCCGAGCAGGGGCGGCGGTTTTCGAACCGCCGAACTTCAATGCGACAGCGGGCCGGGCGAGGAGCTGTCGAAGGAAAGGGGGAGCAGGAAGACGGGGGGACAGGAAAGTGCCCTTCTGAAGTTCCCCCGTTGGCGCGTAAGATTTAGCGGGAACGATGTGGCGTCTGCAGAAGATCATGGCCCACGCCGGTTTGGCTTCCCGGCGGAAGTCGGAGGAGCTCATCCTGCAGGGCCGGGTCACGGTCAATGGGAGAGTCGTCGACCGGCTGGGAACGCGGGCGGATCCGGCCCGGGACGAGGTGCGGATCGACGGTGTCCTGCTGCGTCCCGAGAAGACCGAATACTACATCGTGAACAAGCCGCGGCGTGTCCTGAGCGCCGTCTCCGATCCCCGCGGCCGGCCCGTCGTCACCAAGCTGGTCCCCTCCCGGGTCCGGTTGGTTCCCGCGGGCCGGCTGGACTTTCAGAGCGAGGGCCTGATGCTGCTCACCAACGACGGGGACCTGGTCCGGACCGTCACCCGAGCCGGTGGGTTGGAAAAGGTCTACCACGTCAAGGTGGCCGGGTGCCCCTCGCCGGCCGCGCTTCGGCGACTCCAGCGCGGCATTCGTTCCAGGGGAAAACGAATGTCGGTCCGCCGCATCCGTTTGCTGACGCCGGGGAAAAACCCCTGGTACGAAGTGGTTCTGGTGCAAGGGAGGAACCGGCAGCTCCGAATCATGTTCGGGGTCATCGGGCACCTGGTCATGAAACTGAGACGGGTCGCCATCGGCCCGTTGAGGCTGGGACGGCTGGCGCCGGGACAATACCGGAAACTTGCGGATTGGGAGGTCCGCCGGCTCAAGCGGGGGAATCGAGCGGCGAGCCGGGAGGATGTCAGTCCCCGTCGTAGTAAACTGGCCCGGCGGCAAGCCGTGAAGCGAGGCTAGAAATCGGATGTTCACCGGGATCGTACGGGAAACGGCTCCGATCAGGGAGCAGGAGATGGGGCCTTGGGGCGCGAGGCTGACCCTGCAATGCAGCCCCGGGCTCCTCGGGGAGTTGGAGATCGGCCACAGCATCAGCGTGGACGGCGTGTGCCTCACCGTGTTTCGCATGACCGAGGAGGCCTTCCAGGTGGAGGCGACCCCCGAGACCCTGCTCCGCACCAATCTTTCGGACAAACGAGTCGGAGACCCGCTGAACCTGGAGCCGGCGGCGAGGCTTTCCGATTTCCTGGGGGGCCACCTGGTACAGGGGCACGTGGACGCGCCCGGACGCCTGGTCTCCAAGCAGCCCGAAGGGAACTCGTGGATCTTCCGGATCGAAGCGCCGGCGGAAGTGTTGCGCTACTGTACGTTCAAGGGGAGCATCGCCGTCAACGGCGTGAGCCTGACCCTGTCGGCGTTGAATTCCAAGGGGTTTGAGGCCACAATCATCCCCCACACCATGGCGGTCACCAACTTCGGGACGATGACGGTCGGGGATCGAGTGAACCTGGAAGCGGACCTGATCAGCAAGTATGTGGAAAACCACGTTCGTCACCATACTGGGCAGCCTGCTGATTTTTCCGGCTAGCTCGAAGGCGGCAGGCGCCGGATCCTTAGAGGTGGGGCCCAACTCGGTTCTCATCTACAAGAGCTACTCGGGCCCCGTGGAACGGGAGTGGATCTTGCGGTTGGCTCGTTTCGGTCCCGACGTGGTTCTGGAGTGGGAGTCCTTCGCCAATCAGGGGACCCTCCATCTCTTTCGCAACTCCGTGCTCAACGGGACCAGTTTCAGTCTCTTCGGACTCTTCGAACCGGGTGTGGAGAAGGAGTCCAAGAAGGTCATGACGATCTGGTTCTCGCGGAAGATCTATGGAGAACTCGTGTCCAGGGGCAGGACCCGAATCAAGGTGAACCGCTTTCCCCGCAAGCTCGAATTGCTGGAGGAAGATCGTTTCCGGCTCAGCGTGAATCGGCGCCCGCACGAGGTGTCCGTCATCCGGGCGGAGGATGATCGGGGCGCCGAATGGGTGTTGTTGAAGGACCCGGACAATCCGATCCTTCTGGAATATACGGAGCGCAAGTATCGTCTCGCCATGGTCAGTTTTCAGACCCGGTCCCAGGTTTCGCTGCGTTGGCTTCGCCGGCTCCCGCCGGTGAAGTAGGGGCGATTGCAGGAGTAGTCTTCAGACATGAGCCTGGATTCCATCGAGAGCGCCATCGAGGACATCTACGACGGCAAGATGATCATCGTGGTGGACGAGGAGGACCGTGAAAACGAAGGGGACTTGACCATGGCGGCCGAACGGGTGACGCCGGAGAGCATCAACTTCATGGCCACCCACGGACGCGGCCTGATCTGCATGCCCATGACTCCCGAACGGCTGGACCGGCTGGAGATCCCGCTCATGGTCTCCAGGAACGAGTCGATGTACGAGACCGCCTTCTGCGTCAGCATCGAGGGCCGCCGGAACGTCTCCACTGGAATCTCGGCCGCGGACCGCGCCACCACCATCCTGACCGCCATCGACCCCCGCACCGATCCGGAAGACTTGATCCGGCCGGGGCACGTCTTCCCGCTCCGGGCCCGGCCCGGCGGCGTACTGGAACGGGCCGGCCAGACCGAAGCGGCCGTGGACCTGGCCCGGATCGCAGGCCTCGACCCGGCCGGCGTCATCTGCGAGATCATGAACGAGGACGGCACCATGGCGCGGTTGCCCGACCTCCAGCGTTTCGCCGCGCGGCACAACATCAAGATCGTATCGGTCGTCGACCTGATGAAGTTCAGGCTCCGGACGGAGCGGTTCGTCAAACGCATCCAGGAGACTCCCTTCGAGTGTGAGCAGGGGCGGTTCCAACTGGTGCTGTATGAGAATGAGCTGGACGGGAACCGTCACGTGGTGCTGACCAAGGGCAGGGTGAACACCGATAAGCCGGTCCTGGTTCGAGTCCACTCCGCTTTGCTGCTGGGAGACGTCTTCTCCGGACTGAAACATGACTCGGGACGCGAGCTGCGGAAGGCCCTGGAGTTGATCCAGGCCGAGGGCCGGGGGGTCCTGGTCTATCTCAGGTACACCGACAAGGAGGACCGGCTGTTGCGGGAGATCACCGGAGAGATCCAGTATCCCGCCAATTTCCGGGACTATGGCGTCGGAGCCCAGATTCTGGCCGATCTGGGTCTACGCAACATCCGGGTGCTCACCAACCACCCCAAAAAGATCGTCGGCCTGGAGGGCTTCAACCTGAACGTGGTGGAGCAGCTGAGCATTCCGGTGCGCGGTGCGGGAGGCAGGCGGGAGGAACCGCGGGGAGTGAGGAGCGAGAAGTAAGGATTGGATCCCCGGCAGGAGCGGCGACCCTCGATCGCCGAATCTTCATCCCGCCACGTCTTGTTCTTTTTGCCCTGAAGAGGGCACCCACACAAGGGGCGCCCCTACCGTTCTTTCTTCTCGGCCAGGTAGCCTCTCCGGTGGGCGACCTTGAGCTTGTCGATCTTGCCGTCCCCGTCGACGTCCACCTTCACTTCCACCTTGATCCGGCGCAGCTTTCCGTCCTTCTTGGTGTTGGTCGAGATATAGCCCAAGGAGTACTGGTTCCGCAGCAGATTCGCGATGGTCATAAAGATGTTGGGGAACTGGGTCACGAAGCGGGGGAAGAACGCCTCTCCTCCGGTGTACTTGGCCATCTCCTTCAAGACCACGTCGGCCTGGTAGAAGTCCATCCTCGTCGTGCTGGAAAAACGGTCTTCGTACCGGAGCCTCATGTTCTGGCCGATGCTGATGGGATAGATCACCGCGTTGGTTCTCTTGACCTTGTCCAGGGCCTCTCCCATGTTCTTTCGGCTGAAGGTATCGAGCCCGGACGAGATGAGCACGACGGCAGTCTTGCCCTCCGCCTCCTCGATACGATCCAGGACGTCGAAGATGGTGTCGTAGAGATTGCTCTCCCGGAAGCCGGGGTAGTTCAGGCGCTGGAGGGCTCGATAGACTTCGTATTTGTCCTGGGTGAAGTCCACCAGGATTTCCGGTTTCAGGTCGTAGGCGACGACGGCGATCCAGTCGTCCTTGCGCATGTTCTCCGCGAAGATTCGGGACCCGAGCCAGGCCTCGTAGAGCATCTCCCACGGCAGGACGGCGCTGTATTCGGTCACGAGCACGGCCGTAATGGGAGCTTCGATGGGGCTGAAGTGGGTGAGCTTCTGCTTCACCTTGTTTTCGTAGACGTCGAAGTGCTCTTGCTGGAGCCCTTGGATCAGATTCCCCTTGCGGTCGCGGACCGTGACGTCCAACCGCACCTGATCGACCTCCACCGTCAGGGCGGCCCGTCCCTGGGGCCGATCCCGTTCCTCCTCGATCCGCCGGGATTCGCGGTCCGACCCCTGGTTCACGGCCAGGGCCGCCGTTTGCTCCAGTCCGACGGTACAGAGGAGAGCGGCCAGCAACAGAAGTCTTGGCGTTGGTTTCATGGTTTCTCCCAGGCTTGCGGACGCCGGTTGGATAGCATTCATACTAACATACGGGGAGTCTCCCAACCGGGACCGGGGCCGTGAACGGGTTCGTAAATCCAACCGGATCCGCTCCTCATTTCTCATGCCCGCTCCGGGTGATAGAATCGCGGCAGTGGATCCCGAAGAGAAGGAAAAGAATCTTTTTCAGTACCTTGAGCGTTATCGCCGGGTGGTCGTGGCCTTCAGCGGCGGCGTCGACAGCAGTTACCTGGCGTTCTGCGCCCATCGCGTATTGGGCAGCGAGTCGCGGGCCGTCACGGCCCTGTCGCCTTCGGTTTCCGGGTACCAGCGAAGTCTGGCTCTGGACTTCGCCCGGCGTTACCGGTTGAATCACACGCTGATCGAGACCCGGGAGATGGACAATCCCGACTACGCCCGGAATCCCACCAATCGCTGCTACTTCTGCAAGGACGAACTCTACGTCCACCTGAAGAGACTGCTCCGGGAATGGAATGCGGAAGCGATTCTGGACGGCTCCAACATGGACGACATCGGCGACTACCGGCCCGGCCGGCGCGCCTCCCGCGAGCAGGGCGTCCTGAGTCCGTTCATCGACGTGAAACTGAGCAAGGACGAGATCCGGTCTCAGTCTCTCAAGTGGGGCCTCCCCACCTGGGACCTTCCGGCCATGCCGTGCCTCTCCTCCCGCTTCCCCTACGGTGTCGCCATCACCGAGGAGAAGCTGCAACAGGTCGACGCGGCCGAGGCCTGCATCCGGAGCCTGGGGGTGGTCAGCTTCCGCGTGCGTCACCATGAGGAACTGGCGCGGATCGAGGTCGACCGGACGGAACGCCATAAGCTGATGGATCCGGATCTTTTCGACGACATCAACCGCAAGCTCCGCGCCCTGGGGTACCGGTACGTGACTCTGGACTTGCAGAGCTTTCGATCCGGCTCCCTGAATCAGGTGGTCAACCTGGAACTTTCTTCCGGGGACGCCAAGAACACCTGACGCCCGGAACCCTGACCCATTGACTCCTGGACGCCATCTCGAATAGCCGGAATCACACCATGATTTCGTTCCACCGTGCGGCATCTGTACTCCGGCTGCGGGCGACGAACCGAGAATCGAGGCTTTCGGGCTGGGTATTGATCCTCTTTTTCACCTCGGGTCTCCTCTCCTGCCGTCCCGAGGTGGCGGCTCCCGGCCCCGCCGTCGCTTCCCGGGGGATGGTGGTCAGCTCCCATTCGCTGGCGAGCCAGGCGGGGGTCGCCGTCATGCGAGAGGGTGGGAACGCCATCGACGCCGCCGTCGCCGTGAGCTTCGCGCTCGCCGTCGTGCACCCCATTGCCGGCAACGTGGGAGGCGGGGGGTTCCTGCTCTACCACGACGCCGAAACCGGCCGGGAGATCGCCGTGGACTATCGCGAGATGGCTCCGGGCGGCGCCGGCCGCGACATGTACCTGGACGCCGCGGGAGAGGTGGTTCCGGAGTTGTCCACCGTCGGTTATCTGGCCTCGGGAGTTCCCGGGTCCGTGGCCGGGCTCCACCTGGCCTGGAGCCGTTTCGGGACCCTTCCCTGGCGACGTTTGCTGGAGCCGGCCATCGATCTGGCCCGGAACGGCTTCGTGGTGGAAGAACACTTCTCTCGATCGCTGGAGTCGGCCGCTCCCCTCCTGGAGCGATTCGACGAGACCCGGCGCATCTTCCTGCCGGGCGGAAGTCCCCTGGCGCCCGGGCGAACCTTCACTCAGCCCGACTTGGCGCGCACGCTGGAGGCCGTTGCCCGGGATGGCGCCGAGGCCTTCTACCGGGGCGGGATCGCCGAGCTGATCGAGCGGGAGATGGAGGCTCACGGCGGGATCATGACGCGGGAAGACCTGGCCAACTATGTCGCCCGGATCCGCCCTCCGGTCCGGGGCCGTTACCGGGGCTATGAGGTCGTGTCCATGGGTCCTCCCAGCTCCGGGGGCGTGATCCTCATCGAGATGCTGAACATGCTGGAGTTGGCGGGACGCCGGCCGGACACCGCGGCGCGCCTTCACCTTCTGGCGGAGTGCATGCGCCGGGCCTTCGCCGACCGGGCCGCGACCATGGGAGACGCGGATTTCGCCGAGGTGCCCGTCGACCGGCTCCTGTCCCGGGAACATGCCCGGGAACGGCTGGCGGATCTGGACGAGACGGCCGCCACCGAGAGCCGCCAGGTGGCCGCGGGTGAGCTTGCCGAGGAGTCGTCCCAGACCACGCATCTCTCGGTGGTGGATCCCGCGGGTAGCGCGGTGGCCATCACTACGACAATCAACGGCAATTTCGGTTCCGGCGTCACCGTCAAGGGAGCCGGGTTCCTGCTGAACAACGAAATGGACGACTTCACCTCCCGCCCGGGAATCCCCAACATGTTCGGACTGCTCCAGGGTCAGGCCAACGCCATCGCTCCCGGGAAACGGCCGCTGAGCGCCATGACGCCCACTCTCGTCAAGCAGGACGGCAAGGTGTTGCTGGTTCTGGGGAGTCCCGGCGGACCCACCATCATCAACACGGTTCTGCAGATCATTCTCAACGTGTTGGACGAGGGAATGGATCTGTACGAGGCGGTCGACGAGCCCCGGATCCACCACCAGTGGATGCCCGACCGGATCGTCGCCGAAACCGGGGCCCTGTCCCGGGAGGTCGAAGCCGAGTTGGAGTCTCTGGGACACGAAGTGGTCTATCGCGGCCGGATCGGCGACGCCCACTGCATCCGGGTGGATCCCGTCAGCGGCCTTCGGGAAGGTGTGGCCGACCCGCGCCTCTGGGGCGAGGCCCGCGGTTTCTGAGAAAAAGAGTAAAGAGCGTTGAACGGAGCGCGACCGTTCCGGTCTTTCAACTCTTTTCTCTCTCCTCTTTTCTCTTTCCTCGGCTTTCAGGAACCGACCAGGATGAACCGGAGGTCCATCACGTTGGTCTGGGTGGGGCCGGTGATGATGAGGCCGCCCGAATTCTCGAAAAAGTGGTAGGAGTCGTTGGCTCCCAGGTAGGACTCGGGATCGAGTCCCAGCAAGCGGGACCTTCGTGTGGTTTCCGGTGTGGCCCAGGCCCCGGCCGCGTCGGTGGGGCCATCGTTGCCGTCGGAACCGATGGACGCGATGAGCACCGGCTCCTTTCCCCAACCCTCCATTTCCCGGGCGCACCAGAGGGCGAACTCCTGGTTCCTGCCGCCTTTTCCCGATCCGGTGACTCTGACCGTGGTCTCGCCTCCGGAGATGATGCAACAGGGCGGGGCGACCGGGAGGCCGCTCCGGAGCACTTCCCGGGCGATGCCCACGTGGACCTTGGCCACGTCCTCCGTGTTGCCGTAGATGGAAGAAGAGAGGATCAGTGGAGCGAAACCCAGGCGGCGGGATTCGGCTGCCGCCGCCTTCAGTGCCAGGATGTTGCTTCCCACCACCCGGTTCTGGACCTTCACGAAGGCCGGGTCGTTCTCTTTCGGGGTCTCCCGCGGGGCGTCCGCTCCACCGGCGGCGCCTTCCTGCAGATACCGCAGCACGGGGCCGGGCACGGCGTTCCGGATGCCGTACCGCCCCAGGATTTCGAGACAGTCTTCGAAGCGGGTGGGATCGGGCACGGTGGGTCCCGAGGCGATGCTGCTCAAGTCGTCTCCGACCACGTCGGAGAGGAGCAGGGAAACCACCCGGGCGCCGTGGGTGTGCCGCAACAGGCGGCCTCCCTTGAAACGGCTCAGGTGCTTCCGAATGGCGTTGATCTCGTGGATGGTGGCGCCCGAGTTCAAGAGGACGGAGGTGGCCGCCTGCTTGTCGGAGAGCGTGATTCCCGGGACGGGGCAGGGAGTCAGGGCCGACCCGCCCCCCGAGATGAGCACCAGGAGAAGGTCCCGGGACGTCAGGCTCCGGTCCAGGAATTCCAGGATCCGAGACGCGGCGGCAACGCCGTTCTCATCCGGTTCGGGATGCCCGGCCTCCAGCACCCGGGTTCTGCCCAGGACTCCGCCGTGCTGGTACTTGACCACCACCAGGCCATTGGTCAGACGATCTCCCAGGATCTGCTCGACGGCGCCGGCCATGGGAACGGCGGCCTTGCCGGCCCCTGCCAGGAAGACCCTGCGGAACTCCCTCAGCGGGTAGGTCCGGTTACCCACGCGAAGCACTTCGTCGTCCAGGAACAAGGAGTCTCGAACCGCCTGGCCCGGATCCACCGCCGCCAGACCCGCACGGTAGACAAGCTCGAGGACCCTCTCCAACTGGATCGCCTTCCCGCCGCTCATGACTTTCGGAAGCCGGCCCAGTACGGCGTCTCGACGCGGTCCGGCGCGGGAGAGGCGCCCGACAGGTTCAGTCGTATGGTGTCGTTCCTGGACGACCACACCGGGAAGCGTTCGTCAATCCGGTGCCAGATGTAGCCGAGGAGACAACCGAAACCGAAGCTGCCCACGATGAAGCAGACCGTGGCCAGCGCCGTTCGCAACAGCATGTCCAGAAAACTCCGGGCCTCGCCCTTTGGCTCCACTTGGATGGTCCGGTCGTGGACCCACTTCACCGCCGGCGCCCATTGAACCTCTCCCAACACGGCCTGTGCCCGGGATTCCGTTCCCAGGAAGAGGGCCAACAGCACGCCGCTCCGTTTGATGTAGATGCCGTCGGGAGAAAAGAACGAATGCAATGAGTTCTGCAGCTCGAGGAAGTAGTCGGCCGCCAGGGTCGGCGTCGGGTAGGCCAGCAGAAACAGGGAACCGACCTCCGGGCCGTAGTCCGCGAAGGCGACTTCGACCCGGTCCCGGAAGCCGATCTTGTCCATGAGCGGTTCGGGGAAGCGATCGTTGTAGGCCAGGGCGGCCGGACCCAGAAAGATGCCGACGGACTCCGTGACCAGGTCCTGACGCGGCAGGTGCAGCACCGTCACGGGGTGGAGATTGACGATGGGGATGGCGTCCACGAGAGCCGCCACGGCGCCCTTGAGCCGATCCCGCGTCCGGGGTCCCGGCCTGGCGGTGAGCCGAAACAGAAAGGGGCCCCGCCAGAAGATACAACCCCTTTCTCCGTAGCGGTTCTCTACCGGCAACTCGAGCCGGTCTTTGGCGCCGGGCCGCAACAGCGAGTCGAGGCGGTACATCCCGAACGCGCCCTGCTGATGCAGCATCTCGTGGACCTCCATCACCAGGGAGGAGCCGCCGGGCCCCTGGAGGCGCCACCGGGAATAGGACTGAAGGGCGTATTCCTCCAAGACAGGCCGCAAAAAATCCCCGGCCACCCGTTCCGGATCGGCGGACTTCTCGATCAACTGGAACCGGTACCCGGACAACCGCTCCAGATACCGCTCGACTCCCACGGGCGCATCCTGGGAATGGAGCGGCGCCAGGAGCGCGGAGAATACAATCCCATAGAGCAAGGGTGCTCTCACCGCTCGAACGCCTCTTCTTTCACTTCTCGCTCCCCTTCCGGTCCCGCACCTGAATTCCGGCCACGTCTTTCTTGGGGCCGGCGTTTGCCAAGTCCTGGAGGTACTGTTTTACACCCTCGAACAGGGCTTCGGCGACCCTTTGATGGTTCTCGGCAGTGGTCAGGAACCTCTCCTCGTCCGGATTGCTGATGAATCCGACCTCGGTGAGGATACTGGGCATGCTCGCTCCCATGAGCACGATGAAGGGAGCCGTCTTGACACCGCGGTTCAGGAAGGGCCGGCGGTGCTTCTTGACTCCCGAGAACAGGTTGGCCTGCACCACACCCGCCAATTTGCGCGACTCGGCGTTGTGGGTTCCCTTGGTGATCTGGCGCACCAAGTCTTCGAGCTCGCCGACCGTGCGTTGGGATGCGGCGTTCTCCCGCGTAGCCACTTCCTGCGCCGAGGCGGACCGGGCGAAGTTCAGGTAGAAGGTTTCCGCTCCGGTGGCCCTTCTCCCGCGGCTGGAGTTTCCGTGAATGGAGATGAAGAGATCGGCCTGGTGCTGGTTGGCGATGGCGGTACGCTCTTCCAGAGGGATGAAGCGGTCGTCGTCCCGGGTCATGATCACCTGCGTGCCGAGGCGCTGTTCCAACAACGGCTTCAGGCGATGGGCAATGCTCAGGACCAGGTCCTTCTCCCGCAGGCCTCCGGGCCCGATGGCTCCCGGGTCGTGACCGCCATGGCCGGGGTCCAGGACGACTCGTCCCACCTTCAATCCCAATACCCGGGTGAGGGTGAGGTCTTCCTGCGGGCCGGGTTTGGCGGCCTGCCGCGTTTCCGGAGGTTTTCTGCGAGTCGGAATGGCCGAAGGGGCCGGCCGAACCGGCCGGGCAGTGCTGAACTCGCGGGTCGTCTTGGCCTTTCGACTGGATCCGTGGCCATGGGTATCGATGACGATGCGAAACGGCTCGAACAGGGCGAACACGGTGTGGTGGCGGATCTTGTCGTAGTCCAGAACCACGCGAACCACCTCCGGGCGGTTCCGGGCGACACGGATCCGCTTGATGAAGACGCCGTCCACGCTGATGTTGCGTCCATTCAGATCGGGCCCCGGGCGGCTTCCCGCAAGGTCGAAATAGATCCGGTCGGGTGACTGGAGCACCTGTTTCTCGAACTGCACCTCCCGGTCCAGTTGGATGACGACCCGGGAGTAGTTCTCGCTGGCGCGGTACCGAATCTCGGAGACCACGGCCAGAGGCGTCCTGCCGGAAACCGGGGCCTTCCGGAGGGCCGTCGTCTCCAACCGGGCGGCCCGGTCGAGGGCGGCGCGGCGATGGCGCGACTGCGGGTGTTCCCGAGCCAGGCGGCGATAGGCGCGAATGGCTTCCCGGCGGTATTCGTCCCGCGGAGTACGATCGGCCATGCGGTCGAACAGGGTGGCCACGGCGAAGAGGGAATCGGCGGCGATTTCCGGAGCCGGATCCAGGTCGACGACGCGGCGGTAGAGAGAGACGGCCTTCCGGTAGTCGGGAATCGTCCGCTTGGATTCCGGCTTGGCCAGCAGCTCGAGTCCGAACCGGAAGGCCTCGGCGTAGGCCGATTCCGCGGCGTTGCGGTCCTGACCCAGAATCGGGGACCCGCCGACCGCCAGCAGGAAGAGCACCGGAAGCAGTAGAAATCGGATCAGCACAGTCACACTCCTTTGGCCCCGGGGTGGACTGGTACCGCCCGCAATTGTACATGCTGCGACTGTCAACTTCGAAAAAGCGGGAGTGGGGCGCCGGGCCCTAATAGGGATTCGACTGGGGGATGTTGGTCAGCAGAACCCGTCCACTCGGTTGGACCACGCGAAGGACCCGGTCGTCGGGGACCTGCGGGGAGGCAAACCCGTAGAGCCGCCGGACCTTTTTCACGTAGTCGATGGTTTCCGGGTACGGAGGGACACCCCCGTATCGGATCACCGCGTTCTCTCCCGCGTTGTATCCCGCCAGAGCCAGTTCCAGGTCGCCTTGGAAATAGTCGAGGAGGAATTCCAGGTATCGCACTCCTCCTTCGATGTTCTGGACCGGATCGAACACGTTGCGGACGCCGAAACGGCGAGCCGTATCGGGGTGCAGTTGCATCAGTCCGAGGCATCCCTTGGGAGAGACGGCTTCCGGGCGGAAGTTGCTTTCGACGCGGATGACGGCGTTCACCAAATCCATGTCCACGCCGTAGCGCAGGGAGATCTCCTGTACCGTGGATTGATAGAGGCCAGGTCCGTGGCCGGGTCGAGACGGCAGGTTGGGGCGTTCCGGCCGGGGCGGGACCAGGTTGGTGAGCACGCGGACGCCGTCATCTCTCCAATAGCTGTGGATGCGGTTCGCCGCCAGGGAAGGCGACGCCGTGAGCAGCACCAGCAAAAAAACGATCATTTGCCGGATAGGATGCTCCGGCCGCCGGGATGGCCGAGTCGAAATCGGGATCATTCGATGCGTTGTGCCGGTCGCTGCCATTCGAGTGTCTCGCCCCGACTTCCAGTGTAACCCGAATTTCAGTTCAGCGACTCTTCCACCAGCCGGTAGGTCTGTTCCAGGGCCTCTCCCAGCCGGGAGACGTCCCTGCCACCGGCTTCGGCCATGTCGGGCCGTCCGCCGCCGCCTCCCCCCACCAGGCGGGCCAGCTTGCGGATCAGAAGGTGGGCCTGGATCCGATCGGTCAGATCGTCGCTGACCATGGCGATCAGGCTGACCTTCCCGTCAATGGGCGTTCCCAGGACGACGACTCCCGACTGGAGCCGGTTCTTGAGTTGATCGGCCAATCGGCGCAACGAGCTCCGGTCCAGATCGGCCACCTCTTCCGCCACCACGGGAATTCCCCGGACCCGCCGCGACCGGTCCAGGGTGTTCAGGCTCTTCTGACCGGCCAATTTCAACTGCAGGGCGTCGACCTGCTTCTGGGCCTGCTTCAGGTCCTCCAGGGACTTCCGGATCGCCTCTTCCAGGTCCGGCATGGGAGTCTTCAACCGCCGGGAAAGGCTGGAAACGATGGCGTCCATCCGGGAGTAACGGGACATGGCCGCCTCTCCCGTCAGAGCTTCGATTCTCCGCACGCCGGCGGAGACGCTGCCTTCGCTGGTGATCTTGAAGAGGCCGATCTCTCCGGTCCTTCCCACGTGGGTGCCGCCGCAGAGCTCCATGCTGAAATCGGGAATGGAGACCACCCGCACCTGCGAATCGTATTTCTCTCCGAAAAGGGCCGTGGCGCCTTCCTCGAGAGCCTGATCCAGGTTTCGGACACGGGTGTCGACACCGCTGTCGCGGCGGATTTCCCGGTTCACCAGGTCCTCCACTTGGGAAAGCTCCTCCGAAGTCACCGGCCGGAAATGGGTGAAGTCGAACCGGAGCCGGTCGGGGGCGACCAGGGAACCGGCCTGCTTGACGTGGACTCCCAGGATCCGGCGCAAGGCGGCGTGCATGAGGTGTGTCGAAGTGTGGTTCCGGGCCGTGGCCTGCCGCCGGGGGAGGTCCACGCTGGAGCGAACGGCGTCTCCCGGCTTGAGCTCGCCCTGTTGGACACGGACGCGGGAGAGGCGCAGGCCCTGAGCTGGGGTGTAGGTGTCGAGGATCCGGAACCGGGCGGAGTCGGTCTCCAGGGTCCCCCGATCTCCGACCTGGCCTCCCGCTTCGGCATAGAACGGACTGCGGTCCAGCACCACTTCGCCCGCTTCTCCCGGTCCCAACCGCGGCACCAGTTGCTGGTTCCCCACCAGTGCCAGGACCGAGCCCGGGACGGCCTCCAGTTGCTCGTAACCCGTAAATTCCGTTTCGTACCCCTTTCCGGCCAACTCCTGGTGGACCGGCTGCAGGGTCTTGTCCGCCCCTTTCCAACTGGCGCGGGCCCGCTGCCGCTGCTTCTCCATCTCGGCGAAGAAACCCGGCTCGTCGACCTCCAGCGAGCGCTCCCGGGCCAGGTCCCGCGCCAGGTCCAGGGGAAACCCGTAGGTGTCGTAGAGCCGGAACAGGTCCTGGCCCGGAAGGGTTCCGCCATCCGATCCCCGAACCCGGTCCACGATCTCCTCGAACAGGCCCATTCCGTGGTTGAGCGTGGCCCGGAACTTCTCCTCCTCGTAGCGCACCACCCGCGCCAGGTACTCCCGTTGGGGCTCCAGATCGGGATAGGGCTCGCTCATCAGGTCGGCCGCCAGAGTGGCCAGAGTGAACAGGAAAGGCTCTTCCTTGCCCAGCAACTGACCGTGGCGAGTGGCGCGCCGCAGGATTTTTCTGAGCACGTAGCCGCGGCCCTCGTTGTCCGGAATGACTCCGTCCCCGATGAGGAAAGCGCACGCGCGGCTGTGGTCGGCCAGGATGCGCAGGCTCACGTCCGTCCGGTCGTCGTTTCCGTAGGAGCTGGCGGTGAGGCGCGCGGCCTCCCGGATGAGAGGCTGAAACAGATCGGTGTCGTAGTTGCTGGTCACGCCCTGAAGAATCGCCGTGATCCGTTCCAGGCCCATGCCCGTATCGATGGAGGGCGAGGGCAGGGAAGAGGTGCGGCCCTGGGAATCCCGGTTGAGTTGCATGAAGACCAGGTTCCAGATCTCCACGTAGCGGCCGCATTCGCATCCCAGCTCGCAGTCCCGGTGACACACCGGACTGACGCCCAGGTCGAAGTGCAGCTCGGCGCAGGGGCCGCACGGGCCCGTGTCTCCCATGGCCCAGAAGTTGTCCTCCTCTCCCAGGCGGTAGACCCGCTCCCGGGGAACGCCGATGTCTTTGCGCCAGAGTCCGTAGGCCTCGTCGTCGTCCTCGTAGACCGTGGCGTGGAGCCGGCTGGCCTCGAGGCCGTACACCTCGGTGCACAAGTCCCAGGCGAACCGGACGGCCTCCCGCTTGAAGTAGTCTCCGAACGAGAAGTTCCCCAGCATCTCGAAGAAGGTGTGGTGGAGGGGCGTTCGGCCCACGGTGTCCAGATCGTTGTGCTTGCCGCTCACCCGCATGCACTTCTGGCAGGTGACGGCGCGGTTGTAGTCCCTCTGTTCCAGGCCCAGAAAGACCTCCTTGAACTGATTCATCCCGGCGTTGGTGAAGAGCAACGTCGGGTCGTCTCCTGGAATCAGGGAACTGCTCTTGACCACGCGATGGCCTTGCTCCCGGAAGAATTCCAGAAAGGTGGTGCGAATCTCCGAGGATGTCTTCATGGTTGCGTTCTCAGGCTGAGGGCGGCGGACCGGCGGGACCTGAGGAGGCGATGCGGGAATCACCCGGCCTCCGCCGAGTCCGGGGCGGAAACGCCGCACTCCCGGGTGGATTAAGCTCCGACGCGAGCCTCCCGATAAACGCTGGTCATCCAGCCGTGCCGATCCTCCACCTTTCCGCCGACGTAGTCGAAGAAGTCTTCCTGGATCCGGCTGGTGACGGGACCGCGTCTCCCCGGACCCACGGCGATGCCGTCCACGGAGCGGACGGGAGTGACTTCGGCCGCCGTACCGGTCAGGAAGACTTCGTCGGCGATATAGAGGCGCTCGCGGGAGATCTGTTCTTCAATGACCGCGTAACCACGTTCCCGGGCCAACGTGATGACGGCGCCCCGGGTGATTCCCGGAAGGATGGCGCTGGCCAGCGGGGGCGTCGATATCTTCCCGTCCTGAATCACGAAGATGTTCTCTCCCGCTCCCTCGCTCACCAGGCCGTTCGTGTCGAGCGCGATGCCCTCGGTGTAGCCCTTGAGGGTCGCCTCCATGTTGATCAAGGTGCTGTTGATGTAATTGCCGCCCACCTTGGCCAAGGTCGGAAAGGTGTTGGGAGCGGCCCTGGCCCAACTGGAGACACAGACGTCGACCCCCTGTTCCAGGCCTTCCTCTCCCAGATAACGCCCCCATTCCCAGACCAGGATGACCACGTCGATGGGATTCTTGAGGGGATTGACGCCCAATTCTCCGTAACCGCGGAAGATCAGCGGCCGGATGTAGCATTGCCGCAAAGAGTTGGCCCGGATCGTCTCCAGTATCGCCTCCTCGATTTCGGCCGAAGAAAACGGAATGTCGGTCCGGTAGATCTTGCAGGAGTTGAAGAGGCGCCGAACGTGCTCCCCGAATTGGAAGATCTCGGGGCCGCGGCGAGTCTCGTAGCAACGGATCCCCTCGAACCACGAGGTGCCGTAGTGAAGGGCGTGGGACATGACGTGAACAGTCGCCTTTTCCCACGGAACCAGCTTTCCGTTGTACCAGACGAAACTGCTCTTGGGCTCGGTCATAACAATCCAGAATAGGTGCCGCTCCGGATCAAGTCAAACTCCGGAGCCGGGGTTTCAGCATGCGCCAATAATAACGAACCACAGGTGACACTCGCTTTGTTGTCCACCCGGCATGGGTCATTCCCCGGTCTTCTCCGGACCGCCGAAGTAACCCTTTTTGGCCTGAATCGTCAACTTTTTTTCCCCGGGGTTCCTGAGTCGCACCTCGATGGTCCGCCAACCGCCGTTGGTCAACGAATTGGGGGTAATGTAGGCGATCCGGTATTGGTTCCTGAGCTCGCTGGCGATTCGTCGAAAGACGTCATTGAGCTCGTAAAGCTCTTCGGGAAAGTAGACCTTGGCTCCGCTCTGTCCCGAAATGGCATCGACCGTGGCCCTCAGCTTGTCGTACTGGGATTTGAACACGCCGAAGAAGCCCCGGTCCCGGCTCAACGACTGGTCCAGCAGGGCCACCACGTAGAGCTGGACTTCGTTGGACCGGGCGATCTTCTCCAAGAGCTCTTCATGCCGGTAGTAGCTGTCCTTGTCCTCACCGTCGGTGAACACGGTGACCACCTTCTTGGCTTCGGACCCGTTCTGTGCCTTCTCGAGACCGAGATAGATGGCGTCGTAGAGGGCGGTTCCCCCGCCGACGACGGTGTTGTCCAGCATGTCCCGGATATCTTCCGGGTCCCGGGTGAAGTCTTCTTCCAGGTTCACGTCGTCGTCGAACATGATCAGGAAATGTTCATTGTCGGGATGGCTCAGGGTAAGAAACAGCTTCGTCGCCCGGTGGGCCAGGTCCTGCTTGGCCCTCATGCTGCCGCTCTTGTCCATGACGATTCCACTGGTGGAAGGAACGTCGTCCTGGCCGAAGTAGGTGATCTCCACCTCGGCTCCATCCTCCAGAACGATGAAGTCCTCCGAGGTCAGTCCCGAAACCAGTTCGCCGTCTTCGTCATAAACGGCGGCGTAGAGGACCACCTGATCGACTTCGGTACGGAAGAAGGGGCGGTCCCGTCCGGCGTCCGAGCCGCCCGATGATTGTGCCGCCAGAGCCGGGTTCAGAAAGAGGAGACCGGCCAGAGCGGCCCCGATCGAAGTGGAAAGGAACATGGCGTCGACCCGGACCCCGCGAGCGGCTACTTGTTGGGAGCGAAATAACCCTTCTTGGCGCGGACGATCAACCTGGGCAGTCCTTCGGGGGGATCCAGCTTGACCTTGATCTTCCGCCATTTACCGTTGAAGGTCCGGTCCGTGGGGACGTAGCCCAACAGGTACTGATTGCGAAGCTCGGTGTGGATCAGGTCCACGAAGTAGTCCAACTGCTTGAAGTTGTTGGGAAAGAACGCCCGGCCGCCGGTCAGGCTGATGATCTCGGCGATGATGTCCCGGCCATAGGGCAGCCGGCCCCGTTCCCCGATCACGTAGAGTTGGACATCCGATTCCTTGACGTATTGTTTCAACTCGCTGAAGGTGTATCGGCTGCTGTTGTCTTCCCCGTCCGTGATCACGATCAGAGCCTTCTTGTCGTGGCGCGCATCGCGGACCTTTTCCAAGCCCAGATAGATGGCGTCGTAGAGGGCGGTCCGGCCTTTGGGGTTCGAGATGGTGACCTGATTCTGGACATTCTCGCTCTGCGCGGTGAAGTCCTGGACCACGGAGGTCCGGTCATTGAAGGTGATCAGGAAATACTCGTCCTGGCGGTTGCCCTGTTTCAGGAAGCGGACTACGGAGTTGCGCGCACTCATCATGTTGTCGCCCATGGACCCGCTTCGGTCCAGGATGATGCCGACGCTGATGGGCGCCTTGTCGACGGAGAAGTGGATGATGGACTGTTCGACCTTGCGTTCGAAAACCCGGAAGTGCTCGGGTTCGAGGCCGATCACATAACGGTTCAGGGGATCGGTCACGGTGACCCGAAGGGCCACCATGTCGACATCCACCCGAAACCGGGGAGGCAGGTCCCGCTCGTTGGCGTTAGCCCAGGGACTCCCCAGCAACAGTACGAGTGCGGCTGGGAGGAATCTACCCATGTACGGAAACCATTCTATGGCAATCGTTTAAAAAGTAAAAGGGACCGCGGGGAGGCCGGCGGGAGCGGCGGTTTTCCAACCGCCGCTCCCTGGAAACTCGGGAAATGGACACCGGCAATCGAGGAGAAGCCGGGCGATTGGAAATCGTTCCTCCTTATTTCTTTAGGGCGAGGGAACCGGGTCAAGTCCGGACCGTCAATCCCGGTTGTCCACTGCTTCGAAGTAGTCGGGCGCCACCAGAATGTCCCGGGCCTTGCTTCCGTCGGGGGGACCGATGATGCCCTCGTGCTCCATGATGTCCAAGAGCCTGGCGGCGCGCCCGTATCCGATTCTGAGCCTCCGCTGCAGGAGGGAAGTGGAAGCCTTGCCGGTCGCCACCACCAAACGGGCGGCCTCATCGAACAGGGTGTCTTCGGCGGGGGAGACGCCGCCGAGGGCTCCGGGTTCGTTCTCCTCCTCGTCGCCGGCGAGGATCTCCTCGCGGTATTCGGGATTGCCCTGGTCCTTGATGAAGGAGGTCAGGCGATTGATTTCCTTCACGCTCACCCAGGCCCCGTGCGCCCGAATCAGCCGCGAGGTCCCGGGAGAGAGCACCAGCATGTCTCCCATGCCCAGCAACTGCTCCGCGCCGTTGCCGTCCAGGATGGTCCTGGAGTCGATCTTGGAAGAGACCCGGAAGGAGATCCGGCTGGGGAAATTGGCTTTGATCAGGCCGGTGATGACGTCCACCGACGGGCGCTGGGTGGCGAGAATCAGGTGGATCCCGATGGCCCTGGCCATCTGGGCGAGTCGAGTGACGGCGGTTTCCACCTCTTTGCCCGTGGTGAGCATGAGATCGGCCAACTCGTCGACGATGACGACGACGTAGGGAAGGGGACCCTCCTCCGACTGGTCCGGATCTTCGGTCACCAGCTTGTTGTATTCCCCAATGTCGCGAACGCCGGCGTGCGCCAGCGTCCGGTACCGTTGCTCCATCTCTCCGACCGCCCAGTTCAAGGCGTTGGCCGCCTGTTTGGGGTCCGTGACGATCGGCGCCATCAAGTGCGGGATGTCCGCGTACAGCCCCAGCTCGAGCCGTTTCGGGTCGATCATGATGAATCGCACTTCTTCCGGGCCGGCCTTGTAGAGGATGGAGCAGACGATGCAGTTCAAGGCCACGCTCTTCCCCGATCCGGTGGCCCCGGCAATGAGAAGGTGCGGCATTCGCGACAGGTCCGCCACGTAGTTGGCGCCATGGATCGTTTTCCCGAGTCCCAGAGCCAGCGGGGACTCCATCTGGTGGAAGATGCCGGACGAGAGGATCTCTCTCAAATGGATGATCTGGCGATCCGAGTTCGGGACTTCGATGCCGACAGTGTTCTTGCCGGAGATCCGTTCGATGCGGACCGACTCGGCCTTCAGAGCCAGACAGAGATCGTCCGACAGGTTGGTGACTCGGCTGTACTTGATGCCCGGGTCCGGCTTGAACTCGAAGGTCGTGACAACGGGTCCGGGATGGATTTGCAACACCTGCCCCAAGACCCCGAACTCGGCGCACTTGGTTGCCAGGATATGGGCTCTTTGAATGAGGTCGGCCTCGTCGACCTCCCGCTTGATCAGGTTCTCTTCCAGGAATTCCAAAGGAGGAAGCGTGTAGTTGGAAGCAGCGGTCTGCTTTGCCCGGTCGACCGGAGTCGATTCCGCCGGAGGCGCCGCCACCGGCACCGCGACCGCTTCGGCCCCGGGTCCGGGCTCCGCTTCGGTCTCCGGCACAGCGGCCGCACCGTCCTGCGGGATGGTCGTTGAGACGGTCTGCGAAACCGTTTGTGGAACGGTTTCCGGGATCGTCTCGGGAGGCGGCTCCTCTTCGGACTTGACTCCGTCCCAGGTCATCTTCCGCGGAATCGGCTGCGCCACTCGGGATTCCGTCTTTTGGCTCCAGGTCGCCGCTTCCTTTTTCCGGCGCCGTTCTCGAGACCAGTCGGAATAGTTCTTCCGGGCGATCCGAAAGACGTTCCAGTTGCGTTTGCCGATCCAGCCCAGGGCCCGGTTCACGGAAAAAGTGGTGCCGGCGACCAGAGACAGAATCAGGACCGCGGCCAGGAAGAGCAGGGCCCCGGGAGGATTCAACAAGGAGGTGAGGAATTGCGCCAGCATGACTCCCAGGATCCCGCCGGGCGCAAAGTTCACATCCGGACGGACGGGCAGCGGAACGATGGAGAACGCCGCACTCAAGGCGATCAGGCCGGATACGGCGCAGAACAGCTTCAGGAAGGGGTCTTCGAGGCGCCGCCTCCGAAGCCACCGGTATCCCAGGAGCAGAAACGGAATGGGCACGCAAAGGGCCGACCAACCGAGCACCTGGTACAGGACGTCCGAGCTCAAGGCGCCGATCCTGCCCGCCAGATTGGCGTAGATCCGGCTGGAAGTGGCGACGCTGAATGAAGCGTCGGTGGGATCGTAGCTCACGAGGGACAGGATCAGCAGGGCGGAGCCGAACAGGAGGGAGAGTCCCAACATTTCCGAAACGCGCTGGTAGGCCTGGATGCCCATGGCGACTCCTTCCGACGATCGATGCGTCCTGGCTACAGGGCCAGCATCATCGGTACGATCAAGGGCCTCTTTCTCGTGCGTTTACGCAGGAAACGCTTCAAGCCGGTCTGCAGCACCTCTTCCAGAAGTCCTTCGTCCCGTTTCGCGTTGGCGCCGGTTTCGGACACCAGACGGTGGATCCGGGCCCGGGTTTCCCGCATCAATTCCCGGGAATCCTCAGGTTGAACGAAACCACGGGAAATCAGCTCCGGCTCCCCGATAAGTTCCCAACTCATTCGGTCCAGGCGAAGCCCCACCACCAGGACTCCGTCGGTGGCCAGGAAACGGCGGTCTCTGAGCAGGTCGCGATCCACCTGCCGCCGGATGCCCTCATCGATAAAGCGGCGTCCTGCCGGGACCTGGCCCAGGATCTCGGCCTTGTCGGGACTCAAGCCCAGGATTTCTCCGGATTCCAGGAGATGGACCCGGTCCGGGGGAATCCCCTGGCGCCGGGCCAGACTGGCGTGGGCCGCCAACTGACGGAATTCGCCATGGATGGGAACGAAGTACCGGGGCCGCGTCAGGTCGATCATGAGCTTGAGGTCTTCCCGGTAACCGTGCCCGGAAGCGTGGATCGGCTCATGGCGGGAGTCCAGCACCCGGGCCCCTCTGCGGTAGAACTGGCTGATCATCTGGCCGATGGCCTTCTCGTTTCCGGGGATGATGCGGGACGAGAGGAGGATGAGATCCCCGGGCTCGATTCGAACTTGGGGGACCTGGTCCACGGCCAACCGGCTCATGGCCGACATGAACTCTCCCTGACTGCCGCTGGCCAGGACGATGAGGCGATCCGGCGGAATCCGTGCCAGATCGTCCCGCGATCTCAGGACGTCGGAATCGGTCCTCAGATATCCGAGCCGCGACGCCAAGCGGATGTTGGAGACCATGCTCCTTCCCATGGGAACCACCCTGCGCCCCACCTCGCGGGCCAGGTCCAGGACGATTTGGATCCGGTGCATGCTGCTGGCGAAGGCGGCCAGGATGATCTTGCCGCCGGCCTGGCGAAACAGGTTTTCCAGGGGCTCCCGGACGGACGACTCGGAAGGGGAAAGACCCGGGACATCCGCGTTGGTGCTGTCCGAAAAGAGTGCCAGGACACCCTCTTGCCCCAGTTCGGCGAGTCGCGCCAGGTTGCTCCTGTGGCCGTCGATGGGGGTCTGGTCGAACTTGAAGTCCCCGGTCCAGACAATCCGGCCCGCGGGAGTGCGAATCGCGAAACAGAAGCTTTCGGGAAACGAGTGGGTGACCCGGAGGGGTTCCACCTGGAACACCCCCAGGTCCACAGGACGATCGGCTTCCAGCGATCGAAGGTCCGCCTCTTTGTGCAGTCCCCGTTCACGCAGCCGCGATGAGACCAGGCCCAAGGTCAGCCGGCTGGCATAGACCGGGACCTGAAGCTGGTCGATGATGTAGGAGACGCCCCCGGCGTGGTCCTCGTGGCCGTGGGTCAACACGATGCCCCGCAACTGGCGCCGGTTTTCCAGCAGAAAGCTGATGTCGGGCACCATCAGGTCCACGCCCAGGCTGGTCACCGGGCGACGGCCCGGTAGCATCATCCCGGCATCGACCAGAATCAGGTCGTCGCCGGCCCGGAGGGCGGTACAGTTCATCCCGAATTCGCCCAGGCCTCCCAGGGGGATGATTTCCAAACGTCCGCTCATCTGGCGGCCAACTATAGCATGCGTGCCAGACACACAAACTGTTCCAAAGACACCTCCTCCGCCCTCTGACGGGGCTCGATTCCGGCGCTTTCGAAGGCCGGTTGCAGGCGCCCCTTCCAGGGTCCGAACGCGCTCCGGAGATTGTTCCTGAGCGTCTTTCTGCGCTGCCGGAATCCGGTCCGGATCAGCTGCAGGAATCGGTCGTAGCAGGGCAGGCGGGCCGGCCGCGGGCGCGGGATCAACTGCATGGCGTGGGAGCGGACCCCGGGTGGCGGGGCAAACGCGCCGGCCGGAACGTCGAAGCCGCGAATCCGGGAAAAGCGGTATTGGAGCACCAGCGTGAGATAGCCGTAGCTCTTGGAGCCCGGGCGGGCCAGAATGCGCTCGGCGACCTCCTTCTGGACCATGAAAGTGAAGCTGTGAAACCGATGGCCGAAAGGAATCATCTTTGTGAGTATGGCGGTGGCGATATTGTAGGGAAGGTTGGCCACCAGCTTGACGGGAGCTTCGGGAAAGGCCGCGGCCCAATCGAGATCCAGGACGTCCGCCTGGATCAGGACCAGCCGCGACAGGGACTCGGGCCTGAGACTGCGCTTGAGATGGTCCACCAGGTCCCGGTCGAACTCGATGGCGACCACTTTGCGCGCCCGTTCCAGGATGAGCCGGGTGAGCTGTCCGGTTCCCGGGCCGATTTCGATGACGGTGTCCCGGCCGGCCGGCGCCGCCAGCCGGACCATCCGGCGGCAGTAGCCGGCGTCGTGGAGGAAGTGTTGCCCCAGGGAACGCTTGGCCCGGGGGAAGTTCGGAGTCATACGTGGGACCGCGGGCCGTCCGCGGCGACTTTCAACGCGGGATCCTATGTTAACATGTGCCGCGGTGAGCGCTCGGGTTTCTGCGCCACCGCAATCAGAGGCAGTCAATAAGGGTTTCTGAAGGTCAAGCGGGGCCGGCTGCGGCGTTGGGCGCCTGCTTGGTGGAGATTTCAGGAGGACAGGATGAGCGACAAGGTTCAGGACGTTACAGATCAGAGTTTCGAGTCGGACGTTTTACAGTCGAGCGATCCGGTGCTGGTGGATTTCTGGGCGGCTTGGTGCGCCCCCTGCCGGATGCTCTCTCCCACCATCGACCAGATTGCCCAGGACTTTGCCGGTCGGGCCAAGGTGGTCAAACTCAACGTTGACGACAACCGTGAGACCTCGGCCAAATATGGGATCCGGGGCATCCCGACGCTGCTGCTCTTCAAGAACGGGGAACTCAGGGACCAGGTCGTCGGCGCCACGTCCCGGGAAAACATCGCCCGGTTGATTGAGAACCAGCTCTAGCCGTCCCCTTTTTCGGAGATGGATGACGGACCCGGTCGAGGCACTTTCCAATAGAAGGCGACTGCAGTTCGGCATGCGGCCGGTATGCCCGCCGATCCGGTCAGGTCCTTGAACCGGCTTTCCGTTTTTCGCCTGTACTATGGCTAACGTCGTGATCGTCGGCACCCAATGGGGCGACGAAGGCAAAGGAAAAATCGTCGATCTGACCACACGTCATTTCGACGTCGTCGCCCGTTACCAGGGTGGCCACAACGCCGGCCACACCGTTTCCGTGGCGGGCGCCAAGTATGTTCTCCACCTGATTCCGTCCGGCATTCTCCACGCCGACAAGGTCTGCGTCATCGGGAACGGGGTCGTGGTGGACCCGGTGGCTCTGGAAGAGGAACTGCTGGCCCTGGGGGAGTTTTCCTTGCAGGGGCGCCTTCACGTCAGCAACCGGGCGCACCTGATCATGCCCTACCACCGCCTGCTGGAGGGCGCCGAGGAAAAGCGGTTGGGCAAGGCGAAGATCGGGACCACCAGCCGGGGCATCGGACCCTGCTATGAAGACAAGATGGCCCGGAGGGGTATCCGGGTCGGCGACTTGTTGTCGCCCCGGCTCTTCCGCTCGAAGCTGCGGAACTATGCGGATTTGAAGAACCGCATTCTGGACCGCGTCTACGGCTGCGGCGGGGTGGACACCGGCCAGATCGAGGAGACCTATCTGGGCATCGGCGAACGGATTGCCTCGTACGTCACCGACACGGCGGAGTATCTGAATCGGGAGATCCGGCGGGGGAAGAACATCCTCTTCGAGGGCGCCCAGGGAACGCTGCTGGACGTGGATCACGGCACCTACCCCTTCGTCACCTCTTCGAACGCCACGGCCGGTGGAGCATGCACCGGCAGCGGCGTGGGGCCGGGCGCCATCGACGGAGTGATGGGAATCACCAAGGCCTATACGACCCGGGTGGGGGGCGGCCCGTTTCCCACCGAGTTGGATGGTGAGGAAGGGGAGGAGATCCGGGAGCGGGGCGTCGAGTACGGCGCCACCACGGGCCGGCCCCGGCGTTGCGGATGGTTCGATGCCGTCGTGGCCCGGTACAGTAATCTGATCAACCACGTGGACACGCTGGTGGTCACCAAACTGGACGTTCTGGACCACTTGAAGGAGCTTCGGATCTGCACCGGCTACCGCTACCGGGGGAGCCGGATGACCAGTTTTCCCACCGACGTGGGAGCTCTCGAGGACGTCAGTCCCATTTACGAGACGCATCCGGGATGGCAGCAGGACACCTCGGACATTCAGAATTTCGAAAACCTTCCGGAGATGGCCAAGTCCTACCTGCATCGGCTCGGCGAACTCACCGGCGCGGACATCTCCATCATCTCCACCGGTCCGAACCGGTCCGAGACCATCATTCTTGAGGAGAGCCCCCGGCTTCAGCGGCTTCTCAAGCCGCGCCAGGTCGGGTAGGAGGGGACTGTTAGTCCCCCAGTGCGGAGGGAGACGTCAAGTCCCCGGACCCGAGCAAGAGTGTAGAGGGGGGACTGCCGTCCCCCCTACCCCCCCTTTCGGCGCCTGGAAAGGACGCCGCTCCAGTCGGCGCCTGGAAAGGACGCCGCTCCAGTCGGCGCCTGAAAGACGCCGATCCAAATCGGCGCCGGGGACGACGCCGCTCCTCGTCGCCGGGGACGACGCCGCTCCTCGTCGCCGCTCCCCTCAGAACTCGTATTCCAGTCCCGCGTAGAAATTCCGGCCCATCTCGGGGATCCGGCTGCGGGTGAAGGGATCGGGCGAGTTCAGGTGATTGCTGTAGAGCCGGTCACCCAGGTTTTCGACCCCGGCCTTCAGCGTCCATCCCGAGTTGAGAGACGCTCGTCCTCTCAGATCGGCGACTGCGTAGCCGCCGGTCGGCTGCTCGAACCGCCTGGAAGCCACCCGGTTCTGGCTGCCCACAAGTGTCAGGGACAGGTCCACCCAGTAACGCCGGTCCGGCGAACTCAGTTCCAGTGCCGCGTGTCCCTGCAATGGGGGCAGCCCCAGGATCGGTTCGCCGAACAGTTCGTCCACTCCCCAGACATAGGAGAGAAATCCCCGGAGCCGGAAGACGGGGGCCAGCTCCTGTTCCAGCGTCAATTCGGCTCCGCGGAAGCGGGCTTGTGAACCGTTGATGTAGCGAAACACGACGGGCGGGCTCAAAGGCAGCCGTTTTTGCAGGGAGGGATCCGCCTGCACGGTGATGTAGTGGTCGATCACGCGGTGATAGAGGTCCAGGTCCAGGCGGGTCGTCTCCCGAACCAGGCTGCCGCCCAGATTGAATTCCAGGCTCTCTTCCGGGTTCAGGGCCGGATCGCCCATGAATTCGGCGGCGATCTGGAACTTGGTGGCCGGGAATCGGTCGGAATAGCGCTCCAGAACCGTGGCGGTTCGCACGGCGCGTCCTGCTCCGGCGGTGAGGGACACGCCCCGGCCCATCGACCATCTTCCGTTCAGGGCGGCGCTCAGGTGCGTCTCTCCCTGGTCGAGCCCGCCTTGCGTGTTGGCGGCGAAGAAGCCGGAAACGGCGCCGGCCGTGGCCTGGACCCGGTCGAGCCGGACCGTCCCCGCCAGTTCGGTGCGCTCCCCTTCGCGGACCATCTGCACGTAGAATCCCTGGTCGCTCAGTTCGGCATCGGGCCAGACCACATCCCGGAACAGGAGGACCATGGGAGTGCGCCGGAATATTGACCGGTTGGCCGCCTGGCTTGAGTTGTAGAAGTCCAGGCCGAACCTCCAGTCCCAGAGACCTTGCTCGATCAGGCCTGAGAAATCCCCGCCGATGGTATTCGACTCCGTGGGCAGGTCCACCAGCAGGCCGAACGGAGGCTTCCGTCCGGCCATGGGCCGTGCCGTCGGCTTCTCCTCGTTGTTCATCAGGTGGTCTTTCAAGTTCAGGTAGATCTGGCCGCGAATCTCGGAGAGGACTCCCCGGGCCGGATTCCACGTCAACCCCACGGCGTTGGAACGGGTGTAGAAATAGCTGGCGTCCAGGATTCGTCCGGGATAGTCGATGTCATTCTGTTCCTGATAGCCGCCTGCGTAATCCAGCACCAGCTCCGGCAACAGCTTGAACCCCAGGCTCCAATGCACGTCGTCCGACGTGTAGTCGCCAGGGACCCGGCTTCCGTCCCCCGCCCGGTAGTCGCTGCCCTGCCGCCGGTTGTAGAGCAGATGGAGCCGGAACCATTCGTTCCCGCCCCAGAACAGGCCGTGGCCGTCCTGGTTGACGGCGTTCTGTCCGTAGCGGTATCCGAACCGTCCATGAAAACGGCTGCCGCCGGTCTGGAAGGGCGGCCGGAAGGTCTGCACCTGGATACCGCTCAGCACCCCGGCACCCCATCCCAGGGCGTAGGGGCCCTTGACCACGCGAATGGACCGGACCGCGTGGGGGCTGACGTGGCTCATGTCCGAGTCCATGCGGGCGGGACCGGCGGCAAAAGTCCGGGTCCGGTCCACGAAGGTTCCGATCTGGTTTTCCTGCAGGCCCCGAACGTTCGGTTCCAGGTTGATGGGTCCTCGCCGGACTGCGGCGGTTCCCGCCTCGCCCCGGAAGAGTTCAGCCAGGTCCCGGCTCTCCTGCCGGTCGATCTTTCCGCTCCCCAAGGCCAGTTCATGCTGCATCCGGGGCGCGCTCGCCCGCACTTCCAAATGTTGGGCGGTCGTGTCCACCTCCAGCCGCAACAGCAATTCCTGAGGCGGATCTCCCAGGACCCACGCTTGTTCATAGGTCTGGAAGCCAGGCACTTGGACCCGGAAAGAGTAACGTCCGGGCTTCAGACGGACGCGAAATTCGCCCCGATTATCGGTGAAGCGGGTCTCTAACGGTCTGCCGGATCGGAGAGCCTTCACTTCGGCGCCCGGAATGGGATAGCCGTGAGGATCCACGACCCGGCCTTCGAACACAGCGGTCTCGGATTCCGCGGCCAGGAGCCTCCCTCCCGCCGGCACCATGCAGGCGAGCTGGAGGCAGACCGCGGTTTCAATCAATCGGCGCATACGAACCTCCTCTTGGTGTCGCACACTCAGAACAACCAGGGAACCCCCGGTGGGCGCACGGAAACTTTCCCGGCGGCCGGGGAGCCCGGATCGTCGTTTCACTGTCCTCGAGTCAGGAGAACGAGCGTGGAGGAGGGGTGTCGGGGTTTGGCGGGATCAGGGGCGTTCGAAAGGGAGCCTCCGGGGCAAGACCGGAGCCAAGGTCTCCGAAGCCGGCCCGAAGCGGAGGAAGGAAGACCGCCTTCAGATTCATGAATCCGATACCGTCGGGCCCGCCACCGCAGTCGGACACGAACCGGACCCGGTCCGGTATTCGCGCCGGCCGGGCGCATTCCCGACGGCCCATGTCCGCGGTCTTCAGCTGCTTCAGGCACGCGTCCGGACAACTGCAGACGTTCCCGTGAGTCGGACAGACCGAAGCCGCCGGCTCGCTCCCCGCCTCTCGGACCACCCAGACCATGGGGCTGGTGGCCAGGACGAACAGGAGTATGGAACTGGCCGCCGTCTTCACGGAATCAGCGTACGCCGACCCGAACCTGGAAGCAACGAGGAAGACGGGGAAGGCAGGGATGCAGGGGGACGCGTTACGGCGGAATCGAGTTTAACCGTGACGGACCCAGCGAACGATCTCGGGCAAGCTCGCGCGTTGTCCCCTCATCAGGATTCCCACCCGGTAGATCCGTCCCGCCAACCAGACGATGGTCGCCACGGCCGCCGCCAGCAGGATCAGGGAGAGTCCCAACTGCCAGAATGGGACTTCCGTGGAGAAGACCCGGGCGGGCATCACCACGGCGTTGAAGGGCGGGACCATCGACAGGATCACGACCCATCTGTTGTTGGGGCTCTCCATCAGCAAGGGGCCTGCAATGAGAGAGATCATGATCACCAGGACGATGGGCGTCATCGCCTGTTGCGCGTCTTGAAGATCGCTGACCGTGGCCCCGGCGGCGGCGAAGACCGAGGTGTAGAGGAGATATCCCAGGACGAAGTAGAGCAGCGCCAGGATGACGCTTTCCCACGAAATGGAATCTGAAATCAGGTCGATGCCCGACAGATTGGCGGTTTCACCTGTGATCGGGTCGCGGCCGGCTCCGAGAGCGGGACCGGGGGACGGGACGCTCGCCAAACCTCTGCGGGTGAGGAAAAAACCAACCGCCGTGGCCGCCATCAGGGCCCAAATCCCGAGTTGAGCCAGGGCCATGGCGCCGCAACCCAGAATTTTCCCCAACATCAGTTCCCACGGGCGTAGCGATGATGCCAGTATCTCGACGATGTTCGACTGCTTGTCCTCGATGGTCGACATCAGAACCATCTGCCCGTAAGCCAACAGGAGCGTGAAGTAGAGGTAGACGATGCCCATGCTGGCAATGGTCTGCAGGGTTTGGGAGCGGGTCTCACCTGTTTCGGTGACGTTGACAGCGTTCAAACGGGGTCTGCGCAAGAGATCACGAGCGTCGACGGCTTCCACACCCGCTGCCTGAAGGCGGGTTTGCAAGAGGGCTCGTTGGATTGCATTCCGGGCCGATCTCTGGGTTGCCGACGGCACTTTGTCCTTGGCCAGCAAGGTGGCGGTCACCCGGTCCGCCGCGTCATCCGTGTCCTTCCGTTTCCCGGCACCCGCCCGGCTCGCGGCGGGAGCGAGACCGTCCGAGGCGGCGGCTCCGGACGGCAGAATCAGCAGGTAGTCGAACGCCGTCGACAGGAAACGCTCCCGGACCTCGGCGGCGGGAAGACGTTCCATGTCGCGCGCCCGCGAGGCAGTGACGGAACCATCGTTCAACTCCTCCACCAGCAGATCCGCAATCGTTCCGTCGGCGTCCACGACACCGATGGTCTTTCCCCGTTCGGAGTCCTCCACGTCCCGCATCGCGAAAACGATCAGGAAGGCCACGCCGACCATGATCACCGGCATTCCGATGGTGCCCAGGATGAACCACTTGGTCTTGACGCGTTGCATGAACTCGCGGTACGCAACCGCCAGAACGCTGGGTGTAAACGGGTTCACGCCGCGCCCACCTCTCCAGCCGGAGCGGCGTCTTTCGTCGACAGACCGGCCGCCTCAGCCTTTTCCATGAAGATCTCGCGCAGTGAGGGCTCCGTCAGTTCGAAGCGCGAAATCCTCACTCCCGACTCCAGGGCCCGGCGGAGCAGGACCTGAGGGTCGGCGCCTTCCTTGAGCCGGACTTCAACGTAACCGCCCTGGTCGGCGGCCCGCTCCACCAGGCCGGGCGCCGCCAGGAACTCGCTGCTCCCCTCGAAGGCGACGGCCAGATCCCGCCGCCCGGAGGCCGCCTTCAAGTCGCTCACCTTCCCGTCCAGGACCTTGTTGGCGCCGGCGATCATGCAGACGCGGTCGCACAGGCGTTCGGCGTCTTCAATCAAATGGGTCGAAAGGAGTACGGTCGCTCCCGCGCGGCGGCGCTCCAGGACCAACCGTTTGAAAAGCTCCACGTTGAGTGGGTCCAGGCCGCTGAACGGCTCGTCCAGGACCAGCAATTCCGG
Organism: Acidobacteriota bacterium; assembly: GCA_965116695.1. Classification (GTDB taxonomy): domain Bacteria; phylum Acidobacteriota; class UBA6911; order RPQK01; family JAJDTT01; genus JAJDTT01. Next base: position 1,183,210 of record OZ220706.1, on the reverse strand, counting down.
CTGGTGGAGGATTGTCCCCAAGAGCTGAACCTTCTGTTGCATTCCCTTGGAGAGGGTTTCCACCTTGTCCAAGGCGCGTTCGCCGAGACCGACCTCTTCGAGTCCGCCGCGAGCCCGGTCCGTGGCGTCCCGTCTGCCCAGTCCCTTGAGTACGCCCAGGAACACCAGGTGGTCGATGACCCGCATCTTGGGGTACAGCCCGCGCTCTTCCGGGAGATATCCGATACGCCGCCGGGTCGACTGGAGGTCGGTCGTGCCCAACACCTCCACGGTTCCATCGTCGGGACCGATGATGTCGAGAACGATGCGCAGCAGGGTGGTCTTGCCGGCGCCGTTGGGACCGATCAGACCGCAAATGGCGTCGTGCGGCGCTTCGAAATCGACACCGTCAAGAGCCGTCTTCCTGCCGTAGTTCTTGCTGATGCCGCGAAGACGCAGAGCGGGAGCGGTCGCCATGGAATCACGATAACAATTTCGGTCGCTCTGCTGCCATGGGTGATCCACTGTTCATCACCCATTCCCTTCATCTCCTTCAGCCATCGTTGGATGCGGCTTCGAGCGCGGCGATGTCGATCTTTTTCATCTGCATCAGTGCCGGCCAGACTTGCGGCGCCGTTGGTCCGTTCAACAATTCGATCAATCGCTTCGGCAGAATTTGCCAGGACAACCCGAATCGATCCTTCAGCCAGCCGCAGTGGCTCTCAGCACCGCCATCGGCGATGAGCGCGGCCCAAAGCCGATCCGTCTCCGCCTGGTCCTCGGTCAGGACCGAAATCGACACCGCCTCGTCGAGGGTGAAATGAGGACCGCCGTTGAGCGCCTGAAAGGGAGTTCCGGCGAGGGTGAACTCCACTGTGAGTACCCTCCCGGTGGTGGTCATGTCCTGGCCTTCTGAAGAGTATCCGACACGATCGATCCGGCTGTCGGGCAGAAGAGCACAGTAAAACTCGGCTGCAGGGAGCGCCTGGTCGTGGAACCAGAGGCAGGTGCGAACTTTGGACCCCAGTCGCATGGTGTGGTTCCCTCGTACTAAAGGGATTTGGCGAGCGCTTCGAGTTGGCTGGCCGCCTTGCTCCAACCCTCATGAAACCCCATGCCTTCATGTTCCTTGAGATCGGCTTCGTCAGAATTGCTCACGAACCGGGTGAAGCCTCGATCAGTGTCGACCATGACTTCTTGCATCTTAACCCAGGATTGATCCGGACAGGGTGGACAAGCCGCTTGAGATCGGCGCGGCGCGACTGAAAACTGCCGCAGCCGAAAGGCGGTATTCCAAGGAAGATTCAGGCTAGAATGAGCCGGTATCCGAAAAAAGAATCCCATTTCTCGGAGGAGGGTCCGTCGTGATCCCGTTTGCTCGACCAATAATCGTCCCCATCCTGGTCCTGCTCATTCTCGTCCAGACGGCGGCATCCTCGAGTGCGCCCGCGCGAGTCGATCTGACTCCCTATCAGGTGCAGCCGGTCGCCGGGAAAGAGGGGCCGGCCGGATTCCAACTGGGGTTTTCGGGGGAGGCGGGACACCGGCTCCGTTTTCGGTACCGTGCTCCGGAGCCGGTGGAACTGGAAGTGGCGGTGGGGTTTCCCGCGGGAGGGGCTCGAACCGAAAGGCGGCTGGTGGAGCCGGACGCGGAAGACGAATCGATGGGCTTCGATCTGGGGCCCTTGCTGGGCCATGGACCCTACCGGCCCCTCCCGGCCTCCAGCCACAAGGGGCCTCAGGAGAGGGTGCGGGGATACCTGCGGACCGGCTGGTGGATCGACACCCACGACACGGGCAACTACCTCTTGACGGTGAGGGGCCGGCGGGTCCGGGACGGTGGACTTCTGTTCTCCAACGACTTCCGGCTTCCGGTCCAGACCTGGGTGGGAGCGGACCTGGACCGCTTGGCCTATATCGACGACAACGCCGCCGAGGTGGAGCTCTGGCTCAGGAAAGGTGCTCCGGTCCGGGAGCTGGCCGTGGAAGTCGATCTCGTGGAAGCCGGCACCGGGCGCGTGCGATCACCCATCGCGGCGGTCCGGCTCACACCGGACAAGTCTCATGTGGCCTTCGATCTCACCGGCCTGAAGGCGGCCACGTATCACGTGCGGGTGCGTCCCCGCGTGGACGGGCGGCTCTGGGACGACGGACCCCGCCGGGCGTTGTACCTGCACCGGAACGGCCCGCCGCCGGAACCGGAGCCTCCCCTGGAGATCCCGGTGGCTCCCCAACTGTTCGTGGACGATTTCCTGATCGAGGACCAGCGGCATCTCCGGAGGGTCTTCCATCCGGCCCGCAAGCTGGACGCTCAGGCCCTGTTCCGGCCGGACCGGCCTTGGGAGGGCCATTACGCGATACTGCACGAGGGGGGCGCCCTGTCCTTCAACCGGGAGGAGCAACGGTACGAGCTGGAGTACATCAGCCCGACCCGGTACCGGATGCTGGCCGTTTCCAGTGACGGGACCCGATGGACGAAGCCGGAGCTGGGCCTGGTGGAATTTCAGGGTTCCCGCGCCAACAACATCCTGGAAAAGATGCCTTCCCGGGGCCACGTGGGCGAAGGGGACGAGTTCGGGGGGCTGTGGGATTACCGAACCCGCGGAATTCCCGATCTGCGGACCGCGACCCGGGTCAGCAGGCCCAAGTTTGCGGACATGGAATTTCAGCGGGGGATCTACCTGATGGTCCGGGATTCCGAGGGAGTGGCTTATCTCACCACGGAGCGTCCCTTCATGCGGAATCACCTTCAGGTGGAGACGCTGGACAGCCCCACCGACAACCTGGGCCCCATGTTCTACGACGAACGGACCGGTGAGCTGGTGCTCTATTTCGCCGCCCATCCTCCGGCCATGGGGCGGGCGCTGGTGCGTTACGACAACAAGTGGGCCGTCTCGCGGAACCTGGGGCGGATGACCACGCGCGACGGCGTGAACTGGAACCGGAGCTATATCTGGGCGCCGCCGCGGGAACACCCGAAACACCAGAGCTACGGGATGCAGCGGGTGAAGCGGATCGGGGACCTCTACGTCGCCTTCTTCCCGCTCTACGACTGCGGGACTCAACGGATGTCGATCCATCTCTGGGTGAGCCGCAACGGAATCCACTGGGAGGATCTGGGAGGGGATCGGGCCTGGATCCCCAGCGGACCCGACGGCAGCTTCGATTACGGGATCGTCTACAGTTTCTCGGAAGGCCCGGTGGAGGGAGACCGGTCCGTCGGCTTCTACCACGGCACCAACACCCTGCACGTCAACGCCTGGATCCGGGACAAGCTGGTGGGCGGCGGCCCGGGTGATACTCCGATTCCCGCCTCCGGGATCTTCGACGACGCGCAATACAACGGGCGGCCCTTTCTCTCCCCACCGGCGCCGGTGGAGCCGGGGTGGGCGCTTTACGAATGCATCTGGAGCTGGCGGCGGCCCCGCTGCAGCCGGACGGTGGAGGAAGTTCGGGAGGCGTTCTGGGCGGAGCTCGAGGCCAACACGGGTCAGACCCGGGAGGACCATATCGAAAAGAGCCGGGTGTTCCAGATCGCGCCGGCCCGGGTGGAGTACCGCACCAACGGGTTCGCATCGCGCCGGGCCGGTGAGAGGGAGGGCGTACTGACGACCCACCCCCTGATCTTTCAGGGGAGCCGGTTGACGGTCAACGCGGCGGCCGCCGAAGGCCGCGTGGCGGTGGAGGTCTTGGACGAATCCGGGCGGCCGGTGGCCGGTTACGGCCGGAACGAGTGCCTGCTCACGGCCTTCGACAGCACTCGGCAGGAAGTGGCGTGGCGAGAAAAAGCGGATCTGGCTTCCCTCGGGGGACAGCCGGTTCGCCTCCGCTTCTACCTGACCAACGCCGACCTTTACGGCTTCCAGATTCGATAGGCAGCTCGTGTCCCCGACCAGTCACGACGCAATCATCTCCATGCGCCGGGTCCGGAAGTCGTTTGGGGACCTGCTGGTGCTGGACGATCTCGATCTCCAGGTGCCCCCCTCCCAGAAGCTGGCCCTGATCGGACCCAGCGGATCCGGCAAATCGACCATTCTCCGAATCCTCATGACGCTGGAGCGCGTGGACTCGGGCCAGGTGCTCATCGACGGCCAGCCGGTCTGGGAGCAGGACCGCCGGGGACGGCAGGTTCCCGCCGGATCCCGCCGCCTGAGGGAGATCCGGAGCAAGGTGGGAATGGTCTTCCAGCAGTTCAACCTGTTTCCCCACATGACCGTTCTCAAGAACCTGACGGTGGCGCCCATGCGGGTCCTGGGCCTGTCCGGGGAAACGGCCCGGGAGCGCGCGCTGGCCCTGCTGGAGAAGGTCGGGCTGCTGGACAAGATCGAAGCCTACCCCGCGCAACTCTCGGGTGGTCAGAAACAGCGCGTGGCCATCGCCCGGGCGCTGGCCATGCAGCCCCGGATCATGCTCTTCGACGAGGTCACATCGGCGCTCGACCCCGAGCTCGTGGGCGAAGTGCTCCAAGTGCTGAGGATGCTGGCCCAGGAAAGCGACATCACCATGTTGATCGTGACCCACCAAATGGGTTTTGCCCGGGACATCGCCGACCGGGTCGTCTTCCTGGACCGGGGGCGGATTGTGGAGGACGCGCCGCCCGGGATCATCTTTTCCCAACCGCGAAAAGCCCGGACGCGAAAGTTCCTGGGAAGCATCCTGGCTGCGCGGTGAGGAAAGAGGGCGCATGGGAGTGGGGGTTTTCCTACCCCCACTGCCTCGGGGGGACGGGGAAGTCCCCTGTCCCAAATCGCAGAACCTCTACCCCGCATTTCTCACCAGGCCGCTATGCATATGACGAAGAAGGATCTGTTTTTGAGCAGTTACGCGAGTTACCCCAGGATTTCTCCGGAACAGACTGCGCTGGGCGCGCGCTCGCTGGTCTTTTCGCCCTCAGCGCGCACATGCTTGTCTCAAACGTAGTCACCACTACGCTCTCGGTCGCGAGCACGCGGGGATGATGAAGAGTCGGCGGCTAAAAGCCGCCGCTCCGGCGAAAATCCTGCGCGATCGTCACGCCCCCTGGTGAGAAATGCGGGCTACACCAGTAGTTTGTCCATCACCCGGCCGGCCACGTCGGTGAGCCGGAACTCGCGTCCCATGTAACGGTAGGTGAGGCGCGTGTGGTCGAGCCCGAGGCAGTGCAGCAGGGTGGCCTGCAGATCGTGGACGTGGATCGGGTCTTGCTCGATCCGGATTCCGAAGTCGTCGGTTCGCCCCACCACCTGCCCCCCCCGGATTCCCCCGCCGGCCATCCAGAGGCTGTAGGCGGAGGGCTGATGGTCCCGGCCCGCATAGCTGGCGTCCTCGGGCCGCCTCAGCTCCACCATGGGCGTCCGCCCGAACTCGCCGCCCCAGACCACCAGGGTCTCCTCCAGCAGGCCCCGCTGCTTCAGGTCCTTGAGCAGGGCGGCCGTGGGCCGGTCGATCTTGCGGGCGCGTTTGGGGATCTTCTTGTTGATCTCGGTGTGGTCGTCCCAGCCGTGGTCCATCATCAGGACGAAACGGACCCCCCGCTCCACCATGCGGCGGGCCAGCACGCAGTTGGCCGCGAACTGGCGCTCGGCCTTGTCCGTGCGGTCGAGGCCGTAGAGCTCCCGGATTCCGGCCGGTTCGGTGGAAAGATCGGTCAGCTCCGGAGCCGCCGTCTGCATGCGGAACGCCAACTCGTAGTTGGAGATGCGGGAGGCGATCTCGGCGTCACCGGTAGACTCCCCATGTTGCCGGTTCAGATCCCGAATCAGGTCCAGCGATGCCCTCTGGGTCGAGCGGCTGACGCCGGGCGGATTGCCCAGGTAGAGAATCGGATCGCCCGACTGGCGAAAGACCGTCCCCTGGTAGTGGGAGGGGAGGAATCCGCTGGCGAAATTGGTTGTCCCGCCGCTGGTGCCTCCCGGGCCGGAGGTCAGGACCACGAAGCCGGGCAGGTTGCGGGACTCGCTCCCCAGGCCGTAGGAGATCCAGGCGCCGAGGCTGGGGCGGCCCATCTGGATGGTTCCGGTGAAGAGCAGCAGTTGGCCCGGGTGATGGTTGAAGGAGTCGGTGTGCATGGAGCGGACCAGGCAGATGTCGTCGGCGCAGGAGCCAATGTGGGGAATCAGCTCCGAGAGCTCCATGCCGCATCGGCCGTAGCGCCGGAAGGGGACGGAGCTGGCCAGGATCGACGCCGAGGGCTGGATGAAGGCGAATTCCAGTCCTTCGGTCCGCGACTCGGGAAGAGGGCCGCCGTGGTACTGGTCGAGGGCCGGTTTGTGATCGAAGAGCTCGTACTGGCTGGGGCCGCCCTCCATGAACATGAAGATGAAGTTCTTGGCCTTGGGTGCGAAGTGGGGCGCCGCCGGTTGAAGCGGCCCGCCTGGAGTGGGGGCGGCGGTCAGCCCGTCCAGGGTGAGAAGGTCGGCCAGGGCCATGACGCCGATTCCGGAGGCGCAGTTCTGCAGGAAGTCCCGCCGGCCTCGAAGTTCACGAAGTTGAAGAGGAGTCATCGCTATTCCCGGGTGATGAACTCGTCCAGGTTCAATACGGCCCTGGCGGCGGTGGTCCACAACGCCACCTGCTGCGAATCCAGGTCGGAGCCGGATCCGGCCGCAAGTTTTTTCACCGACTCCGGTTCCTCCCGGAAAATCTCCCTCTGGTGCTCAAAGAAACGGCGGAAACGGCCGAGTTCCGCAGGACCGGGTTCCCGGCTCAGGCAGAGACGGTAGATGTGATGGAGGCGGCCTTCCCAGTGGGGCGGCGCCTCCCGGAGCGTGCGCACCGCCAGGAACCGGGCGGCTTCCATGAAGACGGGATCGTTGAGCAGGTTCAGGGCCTGCAGCGCCGTGTTGGAGCGGTCCCGGCGGCAGACGGTGGCGCTGGCGTCGGGAGCGTCGAAGTTCACCATCTGGGGATAAGGGGCGCTTCTCTTGAACAGTACATAGAGCCCCCGCCGGAAGCGGTCCGCACCGGAGCTGGACTCCCAGTCGGACTTGCCGTAGGTGATCTCGGCGACCCAATCGGGCTGCGGGGGACGAACGCTCTTGCCGCCGACTCGGGAATCCAGCACGCCGGCTGCCGACAAGGCAGCGTCGCGGATCAACTCGGCGGAGAGGCGCAGCCGGCTCTGGCGGGCCAGCAGGACGTTCTCCGGATCCAACTCCTCCAGCCTCCTCTCGACCCGGGAGGCCTGACGGTAGGTGGCCGAGGTCACCAACCGGCGCAGCATCTGCTTCCGGCTCCACCCTTGGCGCATGAACTCGGATGCCAGCCAGTCCAGAAGAGCCGGATGGGAGGGCTTGGATCCCTGGATCCCGTAATCCTCCGGGGTCCTGACCAGGCCGCGGCCGAACAGTTCCTGCCAGAATCGATTGGCGGCGACCCGGGCGGTCAGCGGGTTGTCCTCGTCCACGAGCCACCGGGCCAGGCGCAAACGGGGCGGCTCCTGCCCGTTCCGGAAGGAGGGCAACCACGCGGGCGTGCCGGGCTGGACCTGGACTCCAGGAGCCCGATAGTCTCCCCGTAGCGCGATATGAGTGGCGGCCGGCATGGCCTGGATCACGTCGGCCCGCGTCACGTCGGGGAAGGAGGTCTCCAATTCGGCCAGCTTTCCCTTCAATGCCTTCAACGTCTCGCTCAGGCCCTCGTCCCTGGCGATTTCCGGACCGGGGTATTTGAAGAAATAGTGGGTCACCCGGTCGTTTTCCCGCCAGGTGCGGCCGGCCGGACCCGAACGAAACAACTCGATGGCCCGGTCCAGCTCGTTGAGAATGGCGCCGCGGAGAATGTCGTCCCAGTCCAGATGCCTTCCCGGATGGTCCATGGCCTCCAGGAGCATGGTTTCCCATCGGGCCTGTAGCCTGGGAATCGAGAGCTCGCCGTTGTCCAGGAGTTCCTGCCTCTGTCGGCGGTAGCGCGGGAACGCTTCCCGGTAGGGCTCCATTTCTCCGGGAAGGGGCGCGTCCATCTCCCGGGCTTGGGTCTGGTTGAAGAAGGCCAGGAACTGGTAGTACTCCTTCTGGCTCAGGGGATCGTACTTGTGGTCGTGACACTGGGCGCAACCCAGGGTCAGGCCCAGCCAGACCGTACCCATGGTGTTGGTCTGGTCCACCGTCTCCTCAAACCGGACCTGGCCCCGAGGCACTCCCGCTTCCCGGTTCTTGAGGCCGCTGCGCAGAAACCCGGTGGCGACTCGCTGTTCCACGGACGCCTCCGAAAGCAGGTCGCCGGCCAACTGCTGGATGGTGAACTCGTCGAAGGGAAGGTCGCGGTTCAGGGCCTGGATCACCCACTGCCGCCAGCGCCAGGCGTGGGGACGGAGCAGGTCCTTCTCGTAGCCGTCGCTGTCGGCGTAGCGGGCCAGGTCCAGCCAGTGGCGGGCCCACTTTTCGCCGTAACGGGGCGACGCCAGGAGCCGGTCCACCAACCGCTCATAGGCGCCGGGCCGTTCATCCGTCAGGAAGGCCTCCACTTCATCGACGCTGGGCAGGAGGCCGGTCAGGTCCAGGCTGACCCTTCGGATGAGGGTCTCCCTGGAGGCCACGGGGGAAGGGGACAACCCCTCCTGCTCCAGACGGCTTCGGATGAATGAATCAATGGGGGATCGGTCCCGGGGTCCGGGTGCCTCCGGCAGGGACCTGGGCCGGTCGATGGGGCGGAACGACCAGTGCTCGGCTTCCTTTGGGGAAGCGGGTTCCGGGCCGGGCCGGGCGGTCGCGTCCTGGGGCCAGGGGGCTCCCTGGTCGATCCAGCGGGTCAGTACCTCGATCTGATCCGGACGGAGGGGCGGCGCCGCCAGGGGCATGCGCGAACTGGGATCGTCGCTGGTCAGCCGCCGGATCAGGGCGCTGGCGCCGCCGTCGCCCAAAACCAGAGACGGTCCCGAGTAGCCTCCTTCCAGCGCACCCTCCCGGCTGTCCAGGCGAAGGCCGTTCAACTGCTGCGAGGGACCGTGGCACTGAACGCATTGGTTTTCGAGCAGGGTCCGGACTTCCTGGGCCAACCGGTCGAGGCCCGCCGCTGAAGGGGAGGCCATCCCGAAACCGGACCCGAGCAGGCCGAAAACGATGAGGAACCGGGACTTTAGGGTCATGCCAACGCGGCTCCTATTGTACATGCGCCAGCAGTCCTTGGAAAAAGTGCCAAGTGAACCGAAACCGTTCCTGCACCCGCCGGACAATGCGCGGTGAGGGAGCATCTCGCGAGTATGTGATTTGTGACCGAGGCGCACACAGTCCGCTGCAGGGTCATCTCATACTGAGTATCAGAATGGGAGCCGGTCATTTTGTGGTCCGCCCGCTCCAAGGTCCGCCGTAACGCCCGCTTGGATTTCCCTCATCGGAAACCGGTCTGTGCCTTCAAGTCGAAAGAACCGAATGTCCTGACGTTTTCCGTCCTCGAACACTTGGGCCTCTCCTGGTTTCAGATCAGCCACGAACTTGCCTTTCTGGTCCGTGACTATGAGGTCCACAAGCACCACGTTCGATTCAGATCGGAAACCGGGAGTCTGGCCCTGGAGATGAACACCTCCCGATAGTAGCCAGAGCGCCAAGAGCCACGCGGACAAATTGCGACGAACAGACCTCATGATCCTAACTGTCCATTCTCGACAAGTTGGAAGGCTTGCCTACTCGTATTTCTGGGACAGTACACTAAATCTCAATCGGAGATATCTGCCGGACGCCGTCGGAATTACCAACAGGTTGTTACTCTGAACCTTGAAATACAACGGAGCCGACGATTCTTCCGGCCCTGCTGCGGAGATCCACCCTCCCTGGTGCCTTCCCCTCCACATACGAGCCTTCCGCAACATTCTCGTACGCGTCGCGCAGAACCCACCGCCCGTGGCGTTTCCCTTGGACATACGGGCCTTCCTGGACGATCCCATTCGCGCCGCGCAACACCCACTTCCCGTGGCGTTTCCCCTCGGCATACGGGCCTTCCTGGACGGATCCATCAGCGGCCCGCAGGACCCACTTCCCGTGACGTTTCCCCTCGACATACGGGCCTTCAAAGACAGCCCCGGCCGGACCTCGCCACACCCAGACACCATGCCGTTTCCCCTCCACATACGGACCTTCTTGGACGGACCCGTTCGCGGTGCGCTGGACCCATCGCCCGTGCCGCTTCCCGGCTTGGAGTCGGCCCGTGTCTTCGGCAGTCTCCTGGCCCCCGTCCCCGACCCATTTCAGGGTTCCCTTTCCCTGAGCCCAGCCCTCGGCACACACGCCCGCCCAGGTCACCGTCTCATCCAGTTGCAGGTATGGATTCCAGACATAGCATCCTGGCTGGTTGGACAATTCCATCCAGCAGCTTACGCCCTTGGGTTGTCCCTGGCAGGATTGTGCATCCATCTGGGCCGCCTTGGAATGGAAATCCTCCGGTAGGCGTGATGCTGGAACGAGCGGGACCACCGGCCGCCGGAGGAGGGGTGTAACGAGTCCAGGCGGACATCGACAATTGGAGACGTCCAAACCGGCCAGGATTTCACAGGCGGTTCGGGTCTCCTGCTTCCTCGCCTGGATCTGTTCCGGGGTGGAAGGTCTACTGGTCGTTACCGCGCACTGCGCCCTGGCGGCCTGCAGGGCGAACGCCCGGACCTGAAAGCTCACGTCCGAGGGGCACCACGAAAGCCCCAACTCGGCAACATTCTCGGCGTTGGGGTTGTTGAGGATCTCGCACTCTTGCCCGGCCACACCAGGGGCCCTCAACAAGACCAACAGGATCACGTTTCGGATCTGGACTGACATCGGGTCGTTCCTGCTCTCGGCTCGAACAGACGGTGGTGATTGTCGCTGATGCCAGTGTCCCCTTGAAGGAAGAGTTCGATTGAGCTGGAGTAGTCGTCTTTGGCAAGCTCAAGCTTCTTGATTTCTGGACGACACCGGTACCATAAGCGTTCATTTATTGTTCACTTGGAATCATTTCCAAGACTCGACCAACAAGGAGAATACCCTCATGTCCGCCGGACCCATACGAAGCAACGACCCCATCTACTTCACCGATCTGAACCGTTGCCGGCCCGAATCGGCCCTGAGCCGAGTCGGCAAACGGACGTGCTGGAGGCTGATCGACTACGAGGTCGAGGATTTCCGAGGGGTCTTCCTGAGGGCGGGTCCCGAGACGGCGGCGGCGGAAGTGCGGTATCCCCTGGAGGTTCGAGGCTGGCACGACATCTACATTGGGTTGTACAACACGCCGTTTAGGCCCTTTCGGGGACAACGGGTGTGGGCCCGACTGGACGACGACCCGGCGTTTTCCCTGGTCTTTCTCCCGGCTCCGGCCATGGAGAGCGGCCAAGCGGTCCGGGATGTCTTTTGGAAGACGGCGGATCTGACTGCCCAGGGAATCGGCTTCAAGCAACTCTGCCGGGAGCAGGTGCCGGCCGGCGAGACGGGAAGAAGCACCAGCGAGAATGTCTGGATCGCCTACATCAAGCTGGTGCCCTTGGAGCCGGAGGAGGTCGAAGCGGTGCGGGGCGACCGGAGCCGCACCGATCGGAAGCGACTCGTGGCCACCCAGGACGTGGGGACGGGAATCGTGGTCGACAGTGAGCCCGGCACGGTCCGGGATCTGCTGGAGAGCTACCGGGACACCGACTTCGGCAGCATCTACTGGGAAGCGGGCGCGGGTGACCTCTGCGCGTATTTCACCCGGGTCGGCCGCATGTGCACCACCCGCCACCTGCAAATCGATGATTACTCCCTTTTCGAATACCGGCGCCTGGTGGAAAACTGGACCGAGTACGTGGAGAAGGGAATCGACCCGTTCCAAATCGCGGTGGATCACGCCCACGAGATGGGGATGGAGTTTCACGCTTCCTACCGGTTCGCCGAGGGGATGGGTCCGTTTCACTTCTCCCCGCCATTCGAAGAGATGAACCAGGGAGGTTTCTACGAGAAGCATCCCGAGCTGAGGGCGGTCCGGCGGGACGGGAGCCGGGCGCCCCGGATTTCCCTGAGCTATCCGGAGACCCGCCGCTACCTGGTGTCGCTCTTTCGGGAGATGGCCACCTATCCGGTGGATGGGATCTGCCCACTGTTCAATCGGCGCCCGCCCTATGTGGAATACGAAGAACCATTGGTGAAGAGCTTCCAGGAGAAATACGGCCAGGACCCGCGGCAGTTGGAGGAGACGGATCCTCGCTGGCTGAGTCATCGGGCCGCCGTCATGACCGAATTCGTCCGGGACCTCAGACGGATGTTGGATGAGGTGGCCGCCGAGCAGGACCGTCCCAAAAAGCTCTCGGTCTGGGTCTTCGGGCGCCGGGACGAGAACCTCTACTGGGGTCTGGACGTGGAGCGGTGGATCCGCGAAGGCCTGGTGGACACCGTTGTCCCCTACACCTCGGCGGAGGGTCTCTACAGTTGGGAGCTGGCCTGGGAGGATCCGGACGACGTTCGGTATTGGCTGGACCTGACTGCGGGGACTTCGTGCACGGTGACGTTCAACATCATGCCCCGGCATCTGAGCGCGGAGCAGTACCGTCGCAAGGCCCGCCAACTCTACGGTCTGGGGGTCGAGTCGCTGGTCTTCTGGGATACGGCCAAGGTCTGGGGCCCCGAGTTCGACGCCCACTCGGCCTATTTTTGGGGCCACGGCACGTCGCTGCCCGATCTGAGGCGCTTGGGACACGTCGAGGAACTGGAAGCCTGGGCCGAGTCGGGCGAGCCGCCCATCCGGATGTCCGGCAGCCGGCTCAAGAAAATCGGCGATTGGGAGATGACCTTCATCGCCGAGTAGGGCCACCCCTTGTGGGTGTGCGCTTGCCGCCTCTATCCGATGGCCCCCCGGAGGGCGGCCACATTGGGGGCGCCCCGCGGATCTCTTTGACGAGCCCCCGGTCCTGACCGGTGTCTCGAAACGGATTTCCCGGTATGGCCAAGGAAATTGTTCTTCGAGTTCATTGGCCGGATCACCTGGAGTACGGGCGGGGGGAGGCCCGTTTGGACAGCCAGGAGAAGCTGGCCGCGGCGATCGCGCATTGGAGGGAGCGTTTCGGTGTCCGCCGGTTCTACTGGCGGGTGGACCATTGGTTCATCCAGCGGTACTGCCACCAGCGCATGGACGACCGGGAGGTGTCCCGAGGCTGGTCCCGGTTCTGGGAAAGATTGGCGTCTTCCCGGATCCAGGAGGTGGGCGATTTCGTCGAGGTGACCCGCGCCGCGGGAGCGCAGGCATATCTCTACCTTCCCTTCCTGGATGAGGGCCTTCCCCGCGATCTCCTGTACCGTCCCCGTGGAACGCCATACCCGTATCAGAGCCGTTTTTCCGCAGCCCATCCCGAGTTCGTCGAGGTGGACCGCTCCGGGAAGGAGCGCCACTGGGGTGTGCTCTGCTACTCCTACCCGGAGGTCCGCCGGTACCGTCTGGAGATGCTCCGTGATCTGCTGGCCGAGGCGCCGGCCGACGGTCTCCATCTCTGCACCCGATCCTATGTGCTGCCGGCGGCTTACGGTGACCAGTTCGGCTTCAATCGCCCGGTCGTGGAGGAATTCCGCAGCCGGCATGGCATGGACATCCTTCGAAGCGACTTCAATTTGGAATCCTGGCGGAGGCTCCGGGGAGAGTCTCTGACCCGTTTCCTGTCGGAAGCGAAGGATCTGCTCCGTCCCGCCGGACGGCGGCTCTCCCTGGCCATCCCCCGGGGAAGTTACCTGGGTCCTCCGTACGGCAACCTGCACCTGGATTGGCAGAAGTGGGTCCGCGACAGCTTGGTGGACGAATTGGTGGTGAACGTCATCAGCGGTCGGCAGTTGACGGAAGGGCTTTCCGGCTACGGGTACCTGACGAACGGTGAGGACGGGATCGGACTGAATCCTCTGGACCAGGATCTGGCCCGGGTATACGGTCCGATTTGCCGGCGGGCAGGATGCCGTCTCTATCTGGGGGCAGGGGTCGATCTGAACCGGCGGGAGCCGGACGCGGAGCAACTGGAAGATCTGGCCCGGCAGGCTGGTTTCGACGGCTTCGTCTTCACCACGGGGAACCTGGGAGAGCGTTTTTCCTTCGACAAACGGGGCCGTCCCGTCACTTGGGCCATCGAAGCACTGGATCTGGGGGGATAGACGGGATTTCACTCGACGACGCGGGGACCAGGCTCTCTCCTGGCGGGATTCATCCCCGGCGACGGATTTTTAGGTCAAAATATGTCTATGCAATTTACATTTCGTGAACTCGCGCACAGCATGATCATTCCCCTGGCCAAACGAATCCTTCCCCTGGTCCTACTGGTCCTCGGGCCCCCGGCTTGGGCGCAAGATTCGGAACCGGTGGTCTATCCCCACTTTGTGGTGGGCGGAGGCTTCCAGGTGGTGGTATTGACCACCAATCCCACCGACCAGCCGTGGGAGGGCTCGATGAGGCTGCCCGATTTCGGGTCCGGGTCGGGCCGGTCCTGGATGCACAACGAGGTCGATCGCAGCGGCAGCGATGCGGCTCCCTTGATCCTGGAGCCTCAAGCCACCATGCGCCATGTCCTGGCCGCCCCGGCCGGTTCGCCCATCTGGTCCGGCGTATTCCAGATCGAGGGTGGGAACGGTTCATCGGCAGCCGATCTGGCCGTGACCTTCTTTCTCGAATATTGGCTGGAGGACGAGTTGGTGGACATGGTTGGGGTGGCCGCGTCGCCGGCGGCCCACCGTGTGAGCATACCGGTCGAGGTGTCTCCGTCGACGTCGACCAACACCGGTATCGCCATTCGCCGTCCTCGGTCGGACGAGGCGGCCGGGGATGATCCGGCGCCGTTCCGGATGACGCTCTTCGACGAAGTGGGTGAGTTACTCGACACCGTTCCGGTGGAGGCGGAGGGCGCCCGGTTCGCCAGCGAGTTTTTCCCCGATCACGCGGGTCAAGGGGAATTCATCGGTTCGATTCTCTGCGAGTCGCACGACCCGTTTCACCTGGTGGCGCTGCGGCAGCGGCTGCTGGAGGGAGGGCGGTTTCATCTGACCGGAGTCCCGGCCGCAATCCTCCCCGGCACGCCACCCGAAATGCCCGAAATATCGGCCACGGCCCGGTACCGGGTCCGCTTCAATGCCACCTGGAGCGCCAGGACCCATCCCAACGAATTCCCGTCCACGCCTCATTTCTCGGGGCTGATCGGGGGCACCCACAACGCCCAGGTCAAATTTTGGGAGACCGGACAGAACGCCACTCCGGGGATCAAGAGCATGGCCGAGACGGGTGCCCAGCGTCTATTGGCCGGTGAAGTTCGGGACGCCATACAGCTCGGAACCGCCGAACATGTTCTCGCCGGTGGCGGCATCGGCCGGTCGCCCGGATCGGTCTCCTTGGAATTCGAGATCAGCCGGGAATTTCCCCTGGTGACCCTGGTCTCCATGATCGCCCCCAGCCCCGACTGGTTCGTGGGCGTGCGTGACTTGAATCTCCTCGAATCGGGGGATTGGGCCGAGAGTCTGACCCGTGAACTCCTCCCTTACGACGCGGGCACCGATAGCGGCGTGTCCTTCAACTCCCCCAACGCGGCTACGGTGCCGCCGGAGCCGATTCGAAGGATCACGGAACCTCCTCTCGGGAACGGGCGAACCGCAAGTCCGTTGGGAACCTTCACGTTCACGCGGATTGAGGAATAGAAACCGACCCTGCGGCGACGTTCATTCGTGACAAAACCCGTCACACTGGTGAACGTCTACGCTTTTCCTACTTCCAGTCCCAGCGGTCCGGGCTGATCCAATCGGCGGAGCTGGCCATGTCCGCCGGCTTGTGATCGCCGTCGTCCCGGAACTTGCAGGCGTTCCGGTCGGTGAACAGGCGCCGCACCCGGGGCGCAAGCAGGTCCAACTCCTCGGGGTCCCACGCCGGCACTTTCTCCTGGATGGGTCCGGACCAGGCTGGACGGTATCCCAATTGCAACATCTCTCGGGATCGCTGGCCCACGTTGGCGTAGGTGCCATGGAAGACGCGGGGGTGCAGGACCAGGGCCGATCCGGCCGTGGCGGTGACCATCACCAGGTCCGGATGATCGCGGTAGCGCTGGTAGGGGTTGGCCTGGTGGTGCAACGACAGATGGGAACGGGGGAGAACGCTGAAGGGCGAAACATCGGGGGTCAGGTCGTCCAGGTAGTAGAGGACCTTGACCATGACCGGACAACTGCACTCGTAGCCGAAGATCTCCGATCCGTAGGGTTGCCCGTCGGTGTGGAGGCTGATCCCCGGGTGCCCCGGCTCGGACCGGGCGTACAGGTAGGTCATGAAGACGATCTCGTCCCCGAACATCCTTTCCAGGAATGCCACCATGGGCTCATGGGCGATGAGGTCCGTGATGGCGCCCCCCTGGCTGCCGAAGCGATAGGGCTCCCAGCCGGAGCCCGGATAGGGGTTGTGCCCCGGCTGCAGCATCCGGTCCCGCTGGTGCACGCTGTAGGGCATGGGAAAGGTCTCCAGGCGCGCTGTCTCCGACTTGAGCTGCCGCACCTCATCGGGCGACAGCATGTCCGGCATGAGCAGGTAGCCCTCCACCTCGATCTGGTAGAGCTGCTCTCCCCGGGTCAGAGCGCTCCAGTCGCGTTCGTCGATGCGTGCTGCTTTCATGGCCCTTGATCTTTTCTCCCAGCCGGAAGATTTGCCCCTCCCGATTCGCCGACTCAGTATACTTCGACACGGACCGCGAAGCACGACGTTACAGAATGCTTCCGTACCGGCTAAACGTGATCGGTAGCAAGCCCCGATTGCTGGATGCTATTGTAGGATCACTTCCCATTCAGGATTCGGCGAGGATGGAAACAAAATTCTGCGAGGATCCGGTTTCTCTTACTGACCTGAAGGTTGATCCAGGTCGAGTGGTCAAGCAGGCGCTGGACGCACACCGACCGGTACTCGTGACCAGCCACGGTCGAAGCGTCGCCGTGGTTCAGTCGGTAACAGACTACGAGAGGACCGAAGAAGAGCGGATTTTCATGCGGGCCGTCGTCGCCGGGCTTGCAGACCTTGAAGCCGGACGGGAGGTCTCGTTGGCTGACGCCAAGGCGCGGCTCGGTCTCAAATAGCCGAATGGGTCAACTCTCCATTCGATTCGCAGATTCCGCGGTCGCGGATCTGGAAGCGCTCAGGACTTGGTTTTCGGACCAGGGTGTGCCTGAGGTCGGCATAGGGATCGTCAAGGATATCTTCAGGCGCATCGAAGCTTTGCGGGACTATCCGGAGATGGGCCGGATCGTGCCTGAATTCGCCCAACCCAATTTGAGGGAGTTGATCAATCCACCGTTTCGGATTGTTTACCGATGTGACTCACGCCGCGTAAGGATCGTGCGTGTCTGGCGTAGTGAGCGGCTGCTCGTGCTTCCTGGAGACGAGGAGCCGTAAGGGAGGCACATACACAACCCACTCGAATGCCGTAGGCCGGGGAATGTCGGCCGGTTCCGTAACCTGAGTGATAAGGATTTTTTATCTCGACTTCTGAAGGAGCATTCCGACAGTGAAAGTCGAATTGATGGAACAGGCTGCCGATCTGTTGAGCATGGGGAGGCTGGAGCTCAAGCGAATGGGCGGGTTGCCCGATCCGCTCCGGCCCAGGAGCGAGGCCGAGGCCTACGCCATCCAGGAACTGCTGCATTCCCGCTATGTACGCACTGACCTGGGCCCTCGGGTGGGTTACAAAATCGGCTGCACGACGGCCGTCATGCAGAAGTACCTGGGAATCGACAATCCCTGTTCCGGGGGAGTTTTCGGTTCGACGGTCAGGCGGGCCTCCGGGCTGTTCGAACACGACAGCTTTCTGCATGTGGGCGTGGAATGCGAGTTGGCGATCTCCCTGGGTCGCGACCTCAAGCCGGTGGGTCGCCTCCACGACCGGGAGACGGTTGCGTCATCGGTGGAATCGGTGATGGCTGCGATCGAGGTGGTCGACGACCGCTGGGTCGACTATACGTCGATCGATACGCCAACATTGATCGCCGACGATTTCTTTGGCTCCGCCTGCGTGCTGGGTGAGCCGGTGACCGAGTGGTCCTCAATCGACTTGCAGGGCATTGGCGGGTCCATGTCCGTGAACGGCAAGCAGCTCGGGAGCGGCCGGGGCGCCGATATCCTGGGTCACCCCCTTGAAGCGCTGGCCTGGCTGGCCAACTCCCTGGAAACGCGCGGGAGCTGCTTGAGGGCCGGCGAATTCGTGGTGTTGGGGAGCCTCGTCCAGACCCGCTGGATCCAGCGAAACGACCTGGTGCAGATCGATATCGACGGGCTGGGTAAGGTCAGGGCGCGCTTTCGGTAGCCGATCCGGTATGGGGGCTGCCGGGGTTCCTGTATCTTGGGTGTTGAAGTTTCAGCCTGAGACTCCATCGAACACGGAGGGCTCCCATGACTTGGAAGAACTTCTCCCGCCGGCAATTCGCAAAACGCTTGACCTTTCTCGGAGCGCTGCCGGCGAGTGTCCGCTCCCTGTCGGCAGCGTCGGAAGTGGCGCCTCCGAAGCCTCCCGCTCCTCCTGAGGTCAAGTCCTACCCGGGGATCCTCAAGCACAGGGTGGTCTTCTGGGACCCATACGGTTACTCGGCGTGGCCGACCATCCTGCGGTGCCGGGATGGAGAAATGCTGATTGCGTTCTGCGAAGCCATGCGCCGGACCGCCCGATTGACCCACGCGGATCCTTCCTTGTACGGCCTGATCATTCGCTCCGGCGATCAGGGGGAAAGCTGGTCCGAGCATCCCGAAGTCATCGGCGGCTACGAGTACTACGGAATGGATGATCCGGGCATCATGCAGTTGTCCGACGGAACGATCCTGGTCAACGCCTTTCGCCGTTCCTTTGCTCCGGCGGCCTCGGTGGACCGAAGAACGGATGTTCGCTTGACTCGGGTGGAGCCTTATCAGTGGGCGACCGGCTACAGCGACGAGATGACCTATGTTTTTCACTCGTTGGACAATGCCCGCACCTGGTTGGAGCCGGTCCATGTGGACGTCTCCCCCTTCAGATCAGGATGTCAGCTCCGGGCCATTGTCGAACTGCCGGATGGAACGCTGCTTCTGCCTTGCTACGAGGAGTTCCATCGGCCGTCGACTTCGGAGCCGGCCATGACCTGGACGGCCTACGTCCTCCGATCTCGTGATCGGGGGAGGAGTTGGGGTGAGCCGTCCGTGATTGGGGAGCAGGGGGTTCATGGCATCGGCTACAACGAGCCGGCTCTGATTCACCTGCGCAGCGGCCGGATGATCGCTCTGCTCAGGACCGGGCCGGCCGGATCGCTCTACCAGAGCGATTCGCGCGATCTGGGACGAACCTGGAGCACACCGGCCAAGACCCCGATGTGGGGGTATCCGGCCCATCTCCGGCAGCTCCAGGATGGGAGGCTTCTGGCCACCTACGGCCACCGGCGAAAGCCTTTTGGCATCCGGGCCTGCCTGAGCTCAGATGATGGCAGAAGCTGGGACATTGAGCGTGAGATCGTGCTCCGGGACGACTTCAAGAACCGGGATCTGGGATATCCGACCACCACGCAGTTGGAGGACGGCACCCTCCTGACCGCGTACTATGGAAGGGACGAGAACAACGACGTGACGTGCATTCAGATCACGTCTTGGAAAATAGCCTCCTGACGGACATCCATGGGAAGGGCGTGAAGCCGATTCTGGCGTAAATCTTCTGATGACGGCGTCTGCGTTTGGCGCCCCTGACGGTGTGCGCCGGTGGCGGTCGCAGTTTCCGATTAATGCCGTGGTGACTTCGGCCCCGGACTGTTAGAATCCGGGCCGGTTCCGGGCTTCAAGGGTCACTTATCCATGGAAAAATCAATACGTCCATCGCCGCTCGTCCTGCTGCTGCTGCTTCTTGCCGCCGGTTCCGGTTCGATCGGGGCGGAGACCAAAGAGGTTCCGCTGACCCAGATCCCCCTGCTGGGCAACTACGTCATGAACAAGCCGGTGGCCCCCCACTTGGGGGACGCCGCAGAGTTCGCCATTCGGCTGCTCCAGTGGTCGGACACGAATCGGCCTTCCATCCTCAAGGTTCAGCGCATCATCAAGAACGAGACCTACGCCCAGGAATGGGGCGCCAATCTGAACTACAATCCGCTGCCCTTGGAGGGCGTGGTCGATCTGATGAGCGGCGCCTATCAACAATTGGAGAGTCCGCGCCTGGTGAAACTGGAGGTCTCGGATCGGATCGAAGTCCTTCAGGCGCCCGAACGGTTGGACCTCCTGCAATCGCTGGTGATCCCCGTCCCCTTCGTCGTTCGGAATTCGGGAATCGGCCAGGTCCAGGTGACGGTCCGCAGCGGGACCGAGGGTGTGAAAGTCCAGGAAGAACCCCGGACTCTGGACCCGGGACAGAGTCTGGGCTGGTTCGTCCCCGTCTCACTGGAGGGCTGGAGCGGCGGCGCAGTAGGTTTGCAGCTCGATGCCGGATCCTTGTCCCGGGAGATTTCGCTTCCCACCCGGGCCTGGGACTCGGGGACGGTGAAGGTCAGAGTTCTGGATGAACACGGTCGGCCGACCCAGGCCCGCGTGTATCTCAGCGGACCCGACGGAAAATCGTACACGCCGGCGGGAGCTCAGCCTCACATCACCAACGGCGACTACCGCCAGCCCTATGGCGGCGAGTACTACTTCTACGCCGACGGCGGCTTCGAAACGGGCGTCCCGGCTGGGACCGTCTCCCTGGAGGTGGTCAAGGGCCTGGAATATGCCCCGTTGGCCCGAAAGGTCCAGATCGACAAGGGACAGGTCGAAGAGGTGGAATTCCGGTTGAAACGAACCTGGGACATGGGCGCCAAGGGTTGGTGGTCGGGCGATACCCACCTTCATGCCAATCTCTTCCACGATCCCATCACCGGCGCGGACGACCGGATCAAGCCGAAGGACGTGCTCTTCGTGGTGAAGGCCGAAGATCTGAACGTGGCCCACATGCTGGCCTGCAACAGCGAGGACGGGTACGTCTACGAGCGCAAGCGGGTGGAGGGGCGGCCCAACGCCCTCTCGGAAGAGCGGCACATCCTCTATTGGAACGAAGAGATGCGCAATCTGCGCCTCTACGGTCACATGGGCTTCCTGAGGATCAAGAGCTTCGTGGAGCCGGCCTTCGTGGGCTGGCCCGGGACCACCCATCCCCAGGACGACCCGGCCAACTACTACCAGGCCGTCAAGGCCAAGGCACAGAATGCCGCCGTCATCTATGTCCACCCGAGTCTTCCCAGCGAGTATCCGGTGGACATCGCCTTGGGCGTGGTCGACACCATCGACGTCATGTGCCAGGGCGATGAAGAGAGGAACACGGATCACTGGTACCAGCTTCTGAACGCCGGATTCCGCTGCCCCATCTCGGCCGGGACCGACAGCTACCTCGACCTCCCCTACCATCTCATCCCGGGAGCGGGCCGGGTCTACGTGAAGTCGGGTCCCCGGCTCGACTATTCCGATTGGATCGACGCCTACCTGGAGGGAAAGAGCTTCGCCACCAACGCCCCCATGGTCACCTTCACCGTCAACGGACGGGAGGCGGGTTCGGTGTTGAAGTGGGAGAAGGGGTCGCTCCAGGTGACGGTGGAGGCCGAAGCCGAGTCTCACGTTCCCATGTCCAGCATCGAGCTTGTGGTCAACGGGCAGGTGGTGGCAACAGAAAAGGCGCGCAAGGCGGGGAAGCGGGTCCGGTTGAAGAAGGGTCTGGAAGCCACCGACAGTTGCTGGATGGCAGTCCGGGTCCGGGGCGAGGCTCATCGGCTTCTTCCCAACGACGCCGCCCTGTACGCCCATACGAGTCCGGTCTACCTGAGCTTCCAGGATCGCCCCATCCGTTCCCACGCCGCCGCCCGGTTCTTCGTGGAGCAGATCGATCTCTTGATCCAGCGGGTCCACGACCGGGGCCAGTTCAGCCACGAGCGGGAGAAGCAAAAGACCATCGACCTCTTCCGGAAGGGACAGGACGTCTACCGGGCGATGCTGGAAGAGGAGGAGACTGAAGCGGTCCCGGTGCGCTTCGGGCACTATTCCAGATAGGCGCAATTCGTCTTCTGTCTATCGCCCTTAGGAGCCCCAGTTACGGAGGACGTGGATATGGAGCGCAGGAGTTTCTTGAGACTGTTGGGATCCGGGGGTGCGGCTGCCTCGGCGCTGCCGACGCCGGTCCGAGGCGCCGTCCACGCCGAGCCGTCGAGAACACCCCTGGAGATCGGTCAGGAGAGACAGCTCTTCCTGGACGATCATGTCGTCGAGACCATGGAGCCCCGAGTCTTCCGGCTCCTGAACCAGCCGGTTCGGTACCGAGACAATCCGGTGATTCCCTTGGGAACGGACTGGGAGCAAAAAGGAGGACTGTCCCACGGGGGCGACGCCGGAGCCGTCCTCTACGACCCGGAACGCAAGCTCTATCGGTTCTACGGCTGGATGATTCCGTGGCCTCCCCTGGGAAGTTCGGTTCGGAAGTTCATCTTCTACGCCGAGTCGGAGGACGGTCTCCACTGGCGGAAACCGCCGCTGGGCCAAGTTCGTTACTTGGGGTACGACACCAATTTCATCCGACTGCCCTTCCTGGGAGACGCAACTCCCGGCAACCTCGGCGTTTTCCGGGACCCGGCGGCCCGAAGGCCCCAGGAACGGTACAAGATCGTGTTCCAAGGCAAACAGGACGGGGCGGGGGGGCTCTATCCCGGTTATTCCGCCGATGGCATCCGCTTCCATCGCTATCCCGTCTCCCGGCCCATCATTCCCTTCTACAGCGATACCAACAACAACGCGATCTGGAATCCGGGGACCAACGAATACCTGGTCTACCATAGGACCTACCCGAGACTGGATCGTTGGTTTCAGCCGGAACCCGTCTATCCTGAGGGTGCGCGGGCGCGGACGGCGGCCTGGGCGGCCAGCCGGGACTTCCTGGACTGGGACGGTCCCAGCGACAAGCAGGAGCCGGAAGAGAGGTACTTCTGTTTTCATGCTGACGCCGCCGACCGCATCGGGGACCGGGATTTCTACACCTTGGAGGTGCTCCCTTATGGTGGCGGGCTGGTCGGTTTCACCTCGGTCTACCATAATCTGATGGGCCAAATTCCCGCCGGGACCGATTTGGGCAAAGCCCGGAGCCCATGGGTGGACCGGATCGACGTTCAACTGCTGTGGAGCCGGGACGCCCGCCGCTTCGAGCGGGTCGGGGACCGTAGGGTGTTTCTGCCCAACGGTCCCGAGGGCAGCTGGGACGAGCATCTTTGCTACACCGTCCAGGCGCCCATCGTTCGAGAGGACCTGGGGGAGATCTGGATCTACTACGAGGGTTTCGGCGGCCGGCACGTCTTCAACCAGCGGGGCGAGCAGCAGCGAGGCCAGATCGGCCTGGCCATCCTTCGTCTGGACGGGTTCGTCAGCATCACCGGCGCGGGCTCGCTGACCACGCGGCCCCTGGTCTTCGAGGGCAACCGCCTCCGCATCAACGCCACCGGCCGGGACCGGTACGCAGGCGATGGCTACGGCACGGTCAAAGTGGCCTTGCTGGACGGGCAGACCGGCCGGACCCTGCCCGGATATGGCCTGGACGACTGCCGGGTCTTCGGCGGCGACAGCATCCGCCACAACGTGAGCTGGCGGGACGGCGCCAACGTCGGCGCCCTGGAAGGAAAGCCGGTCCAGGTCCGGTTCCAGGTCCGCCGGGCCAAACTCTTTTCTTTTCAATTCGCACGGGAACCGGCCTGAACCTGCGTCCATGTCAAGGAACACCAACTCAAGAAGGGATGAATCGTGAACAATCTGGGGAGATTCGCAACGGTCCTGTTGTTCGCCTGCCTTTTCGGCGCGCTTTCCTGTACTTCCGAACCCGCTGAGGAGGGGCCTGCTCCGATCGACGTGGGACCGGGCACCCACCTCTTCGTGGACGATCGTCTGGTGGCGGAGACGGACCGGGTCTGGCGCTCCCTGAATCGTCCGGCCAAGCACCGGGAGAACCCGGTGGTGAAGCCGGACCGGCCCTGGGAGGGCTACCTGGTGCTCCAACCCGGAACCGTGATCTGGGACGAGGAGGAGCAGCTCTTCAAGATGTGGTACAACACCGTCGGCACCCACAAACGGCCCTACGTCGAAGACTACCTCTGCTACGCCACCTCCCGCGACGGACTCGCCTGGAAGAAACCGGATCTGGGATTGGTGGAGTTCCGGGGATCCAAGAAGAACAACATCTTCCTGAAGTGGTCCGGTTGGACCCATGCTCTCCTGAAGGACCCTTCGGAGCAGGATCCGGAGCGGCGGTACAAACTGGTCTATTGGCAGACCCATGACATGGATCGCTGCGGCATCTCGGTGGCCTTCTCGCCCGACGGAAAGAAGTGGACCGACTACCCGGAGAATCCGGTGGTGCCCTGCTGGGCAACCGGCGACACCTTCTCGGTGACCCAGGATCCGGACAGCGGCCAATACCTGCTCTACCACAAGAGCATCAGCCGGCCGATCCGGAAGGTCTCACGGCTGGTGAGCGACGATTTCATCCACTGGAGGGATTCCCGGCAAGTCCTGGATCCGGACCCCCATGATCCACCCGACACCGAGTTTTACGGCCTGTCAGCCTTTCCCTACGCCGGCCAGTACCTGGGGATACTCTGGGTGTACCACACCTACACCCAGTTCATGGACTCCCAACTGGTCTCCAGCCGGGACGGCCTGGAGTGGGAGCGATCGGTGGGACGCCGGCGTTTCATGAAGCTGGCGCCGGACGGGAACTACCGCAACGACACCTTCGACAGCGGCATGGCCTACCCGTCCAGCAGTCCGTTTGTGAAGGACGGCAAGGTCTGGATCTACTACTCCGGCTTCACCAATCTGCACAATGCTCCGTCCCGGGACCACAACGGCCAGATCGGGCTGGGGACACTGCGCCAGGACGGGTTCGTCTCCTTCGATGCCACCAGCGAGGGTTGGATCCTGACTCCACCGTTGAAGCTCGGGGGAAACACGTTGTCGGTGAACATGTCCTCCATGACGGAAAAGCGGCCGAACTTCCAGCGGGACAGCGGCAAGGAACTCTACAGCAAGCTCTACAGCAAGAATCCGTCGGCTCGGGGATACGTCCGGGTCGAGGTCCAGGACGCGGCCGGGAACGCTCTGGCCGGCTATGAGGCCTCCAATTGCACGCCCGTGCACCACGGAGACCTCTACCAGACGGTCACCTGGGAAGGGGGACGCGACCTTTCGAGCGTGGGCGACCGTACGGTCCGCCTGAAGTTCGTCCTCGGCAACACCAAGCTCTATTCCATCAGGGTGGAGTAGGCGGAGCCGCGGTTTCCGAACGCCGAATCTTCGATCGCAGACGAACCCCCCATGCCGTATTACGAAGGTAAAGAGGGTAGCCAGAAGGGCTGTCCCTACGGGCGGGGAGGTGCAAACGTCAGGATCCGCTGCGGATTCTCGTAGATCAGACTCCGGATCTGCTCGTCGGTGACCCCTTTCCCCGTGAGGTGGGGAACAAATTGATCCAGTACGAACGTGTAGCCCATTCCGCCATACGCCTTGAGGTCGATCTTCTGGTCCACGTTCTGGGAAAGGAGGATCCGCTCCAGGAATCCGAGCCGGATCAGCTCCACGATGCCGTCCCCGACGTGGGCCGCCGTCGCTGGTTGGCGCAGCATGTGGAATTCCGAAATCCCGTCGAACTCCACGTAGACCCCCCGTTTCAGGAGGCCCAGCAGGGACTGCAGATCCCGAACCAGGTTGTCGCAGTGTCCCAGAATGACGCGCCTCAGGTCGGTCCCTTCCTCCTCCAGCAATTCCAGCATCGCATGCGTCGTTTGGGTCCCACTCCCGCCGCTGTGCAGCGAGACCGGGGCGCCGGTGATGCGGCTGGCCCGTCCTGCGGCCCGCACCAATTTGATGTCGATGGAAGTCAGAGGATTACCGGCTGTAGCCACCTCGCCGATGATCCCGGATCGGATTCCGCCGTTTCCCACACCGGAGGTCACGTCCTGGACGAGTTCCCGGGTCAGGTCGTCCAATGAGCGCTTCTCCAGGTCCTTGGAATTCACGGCGCGGATGTCCCATCCGGTACCCATGACCACGTGGACCCCGGTGGTCCTGGAGACCCGCCGTAGCGCTGCCGGGTCCCGTCCCAGGCCGATGCTGGTCACGTCCACCAGAGTCCCGCCGCCCCGTTTCCGGTAGTCCGTCAGCTCCTCAACGGCCGTCAGCTCATCCCCCAGGATCAGATTGTCCCGATTGGGATGTCCCATGGTCACCGCGCCCAGCATATCCATGGTCAAGGGCTTGAGATAGAAGCGGACCCGGCTGGCTTCCTTAGGCGCCGGCCGGTTGGGATGGTTCCGGTTGATGAAGATGTGCTCGTGCACCATGGTGGCGCCCAGGGAATCCGGGTCGGCGGGACCGTTGACCGTCAGGACCTTTCCGGTGAGGTTGGAGACCTGTTCCGAGGCTTCCCGGGCGCGCAACCCCGGCGCTGATAACAACAGGAAGAGCAGACCGGTCAGGACCCAAACGGCACGAGTTTTCCTGAGAGCTTGCCAAAGCACGTGCGGCATTCGTTTTTTCAATTCGAAATCCCTAACCCCGAATAAACGGAAACAGATAGCGGTTCGACTGTCGGGAGTTTCGGCGGCTGGAAACCGGCGCCCCTCCTGTCGGGGGGTCATTGTAGACTTCGGGGCCTGCAGAGGCCAGAGTTGCCGGTCCCAGGCGCCACTCGCGAGAGAAGTCGCCGCGAGTTGGGTAATTTCTTTCTCAAGGGGTTTGATTCAGAATTCAGAATGGCCTAGAATTCGCCGTTGGTACGGAATAACTGCATCCCAAGTGCTCGTCCATCCGTTTTCTGTTTTTAGGAGGTTTTGAGTAATGCGAAAGTGGAAAATCCTCTTGGTTGTCATGCTACTAGCGCCATTGGCGGCCGCGCCGCTGTGGGGCCAGGGTGCATATGCGAGCCTCAACGGCCGCGTGATGGACAACACGGGGGGCGTGATTCCCGGCGTGAACGTAACCGCCACCAACACGGCCACCGGATCTCGAATACCCCACGGTCACCAACGATACGGGTCTTTACCGGGTCGATTTCCTGGTGCCCGGTCCCTACGAGGTGACGGCGTCGCTTCCCGGATTCCAGACCCAGATCCAGCCGGTGGAACTGAGCACCGGAGACGACCCGACCTTGGACTTCACGATGGTTGTGGGCGAGGTCACCGAGCAGGTGACGGTCCAGGCCCAAGCGCCCTTGCTCCAGTCGACCAACGCCACCCTCAGCAACCTGATCGAGTCCGAGCAGATCGAGACTCTGCCCATGGCCCAGGGCAATCCGAGCCACCTGCTGGTCATGGCCCCCGGCGCCTCCAGTCCTCCGGGCGGGGGCTGGAAATGGGACGAGCCCGGGTGGTCCATCACCACCGGCTTCTATTTCCATGGGAGCCAGGGCAACGCCGTCGGTTTCACCCTGAACGGCATCAACAACGTGGGGACCATTTTCGGTGGCGCCCAGCAGGCCCAGACGGCGCCGTCGGCCGAGGCGGTCAAGGAAATCCGGATCGCCCACGACTACACGGCCTCCCGTGGACACCACAACGGCACCACCATGGACGTCACCCTGAAGTCGGGCACCAACGACTGGCATGGATCGGTCTACGGGTTCTTCCGCGAGAGCGAGTGGGGCGCCAATGCGTTCTTCCAGAACCGGGCCGGTTCTCCCAAGGCGGATACCGCGTACCGGCGCACCGGAGGCGCGGTCAATGGTCCCATCTTCAAGGACCAGACCCACTTCGCCTTCAGTTGGGAGCGCACCTTCCAGCGGACCCTGGAGTTCTATGGCGCCCGCACGGTTCCGACCACGGCCATGAGAGCGGGTGACTTTTCGGCCCTTTTGGCCTTGGGACCCGAATATCAGATCTACGATCCCTCCACCATCCAGGCCACCGGGGACGGGTTCTTTTCACGGATGCCCTTTCCCAACAACGTAATCCCGGCCAGCCGGATCCACCCCATTTCCTCGCAGCTCATGTCCTACTACCCGGAACCCAATCTTGCGGGCGGCAGCGACTTCAGCAGCAACTTCGAGCCCAGCACGGCCTCGCCCACCCAGTGGGACCAGTGGACCCTGCGGGTCGATCACAGCTTCGGGGAATCCAACCGGATTTTCGGCAGCTACACCAAGCTGGACAACTGGTCGGGCGAGTGGCGGGACTACTACGGCAACGGCGCCACCGGGTTTCACGAGTCGATCATTCGTGAGACCTTCGGGTTGGACGACGTCTGGACCGTGAATCCCAACGTCATCATGAATTTCCGCGGCGGCTACAACCGGGGATCCGACCCCAGAGTCCACAAGAGCCACGGCCTGCATCCGCGGGGCGTGCCGTTTGACATCTTCTCGCTGCCCTTGGCCGATTCCCTCAAGGCCCAGCTCGATCCGGACCAGTCGGCACTGCCCCACGTCCAGATCGAAGGCTTCAGCGGGATCCATGACGAGACCCGGAACAACTTCGATTTCTCAACCTATGTCTTCGGCGAGGCGTCCACCGACATCCACGAGGGCAATCACAACGTCAAACTAGGCGTGGAGGCTCGTGCCAACTACCTGAACCGGAACGATCAGCGCTGGTCCAACCCGGTGTACCAGTTCCGGTCCTCCTTCACCAACGGCCCGCTGAACACCTCGCCCAGCGCTCAGGGTCAGGGGTTTGCCGCCTACCTCTTGGGGCAGCCCTCCCAGGGCTTCATCAACCGGAATGACAACTACGCCGCCCACCACAATTATTACGCCTGGTTCATCCAGGACAATTGGAAGGCGACGCCGGAGTTGACCTTCAACATCGGCGTCCGTTGGGAGTACTTCGGCCCGCTCACCGAGCGCTACAACCGGAGCGTCGCCGGATTCGCGTTCGGCGCGGCCAGTCCGGTTGCGGCGGCTGCCCAAGCGGCCTACGCCCTGAACCCCATTCCTGAGATCTCGCCCAGTGAATTCGCTGTAAACGGCGGGATCACTTACGCCGGGGTTGGAGATACGCCCCGGGCGCTGTACGAGGTCCCGTCCAACATCTTCGCTCCTCGGTTCGGATTCGCCTATCGAATGAGCGAGGACACGGTCCTCCGAGGGGGTTACGGAATCTTCCACCAGCCCATCGGGATCCTGGGGAACAGCGTTTCACCCATTCTGACCGGGTACAGTCAACGCACGGATCTGGTGCCCACGTTGGACAACGGGCTCACGTTTCGGGCTGACTTCGCCAATCCGTTCCCGGATGGGATTCTTCTTCCCATTGGCAATGCCAGGGGACTGGCGACGAACCTGGGTCAGAGCGTCACCTTCTTTAACCAGAACAACCTGAAGGTGCCCTACAACCAGCGCTGGTCCCTCACGCTCCAGCACATGCTGGGCAGCACCCTTCTGGAAGTGGGCTACGTGGGGACGCGGGGTGTCCGCATCATCGGCAGGCGAGACCTGAACGTCCTGCCGGAACGGTACCTGAGTTCGGCCAACGAGCGGAACAATGAGAACCATGCCTACCTGAACGCAGCGGTGGCGAATCCTTTCGCCGGTCAGTTGCCGGGGACGGGTCTCAACACCAACACGGTCTCTCGGAGCCAACTACTCCGGCCGTTCCCCCAGTTCAGAGGCGTGACGCTGAACCAGACCAACCAGGGCTACTCCTGGTATCATGCCTTCGAGAGCCGTCTCGAACGGCGCCTCTCCGGCGGCTTCAGCTACAGCCTCGGCTACACTTGGTCCCGTTTCCATGAGGCGGTTCAGTTCCTGAATGCCAGCGACCCGGTTCCCTACGAGGTCGTCGCCCGCGCTGATCGGCCCCACAACTTCAAGTTGAGTGGCATCTACCAGTTGCCGTTCGGGAAGAACAGCCGGTTCGGTGGGTGGCAGGTGTCGGCGGTGTGGCAGCTCCAGAGCGGCTTCCCGCTGAACTTCGGCGACGTTTTCACCACCGGCAGCTTCAATCCCGACCGCCTTGGCGGAGGTGGCACGGTGGAGCGGTGGTTCAACACCAACGCCGGTTTTGTCACAGATGTCGCTGCAGCTCCCGAAGGCACCCACAAGCGGACCTTTCCGCTCCGCTTTGCGCAGTTGCGTTCGGACATCGTCGATTTTTGGGATGTCAGCATCATCAAGGACACCTTCATCAACGACACACACAAGATCCGATTCCAGGCCCAGCTCCTGAACGCCCTGAACCACGCCAGCTTTGGGAATGCCAACACCAATCCTACCAGCGGCAGCTTCGGCTTCGTCGGGTCTGACGTAACTTGGCCGCGCCGCGTCATGTTCAGTGTCAAATGGATGTTCTAGTTCCTGGATGAGGCTGTCCCGAACAGCCTTCCGGAACAATCCGTTGAACGAAGAGGGGCGGGAGGCAACTCCCGCCCTTTTTGTGTCTTAACGTTTCCGCTCGCGTCTTTGGACGGAATGAGAGCAGAATAGACCATGCCGTTTCCGTGGATTCCTGCGGCGCTGATCCTTCTGCTCGCGAGTCCCAATCTCGTTCTCCAGGAACAGGGGAACGCTGCCCGTCACTATGAACAGGCCAGTGAGCTGTTGGCCAAGGGAAAACTTTCCCGAGCCGAGGCGGAGATCCGCCGGGCCTTGGCCGCCGTCCCGAATTGGCCGGCCGCCCTGAATTTGTGGGGAATCATTTTTCGGCGACAGGGACGGGTGCAGGAGGCCGTCCAGAGCTTCGAGCGGGCGCTGGTGCTGAACCCGGATCACGTGGTCGCCGGAAGCAACCTGGGGTACGCCCTGCTCTCCTTGGGGCAGCACCGGCAGGCGCTGGCCCGCTTCGATCGGGTCCTGGAGTTGGACCCCAATCATTCGGCGGCTTGGGCAGGGCGCGCCCGGGTCTTGTTGGCTGGTGGTGATCCGATGGGAGCTCTGAAGGCGGCTCTGCGAGCCGAGAAGTCCACCCCGGACGACGCGGAGCTACTTCTGCTGCTCTCCGAGATCCACTTCAGAAACGGGCAAACGGACCAGGGTTTGAGGCGTGCCCGGCAGGTTGCTGCGCTCGCCCGTGACAACGGACCCGGCCTCAGGCTTCTGGGCCTTTTTCTCCTGCAACAGGGACAATCGGAGGCGGCCCTCCCACACCTGGAGCGGGCCCTGGAACTGGGGACCCGCGACGGACAACTGCTCCAGTCGCTGGGTTACGGTTATCTCACTTCCAGCCGTCTCGCCAAGGCCGTTCCGTTGCTGGAAGAGACGATCCGGATGCGTCCGGAACAGGCGGACCCGTATTACCTGATGGGGATCGGATACGAAATGCAGGGCCGTCACCGCGAGGCCGTCCGCCAGTTGGAGAAGGTCCTGGAGCGGAAACCGGACCATCTGGAGGCCAGCCATCGCTATGGAATCAATCTCTACAAGAGCGGCTCGCCCGAAGCGGCCTGGGAGCCCTTCGGCAGGGTACTCCAGGAAGACCCCGGTCGGATCGAGGCCCTTTACTACCGTGCCCAGATTCTGTGGCTCAGGAACGACTACAGGGAAGCGGAACTCCTGCTGAAGCGGGTCCTGTCTCAGGATCCCAAACACGCGGCCGCCCACTTCAAGCTGGCGCAGGTCTACACTCGCCTGGGCGTACCGGAAGCGGCCTCCCGCCATAGGGAAATGTACCGGAGCCTCCGGACCCAATATTCCACCCATCTGAAAGAAGTGATCTTCCGTATTCCCTGATACGGACTCCCGTGTTTACTGTGCGGTTGGAGGCTGGCCTCCCAGGGATCGGACTCCCGCGAGGCTCAGATCGAAGTCATGATCGATCTTCAGTTCCTCTCCCTGGCGCACCAGGACCAGAAGCGGGAGGGGCTCGCCCGACGCCGTGACCAGTTGGCAGAAGATTCGCTTGCCCAGGGTGTTGCCGTCCCGGATTCGGCTGCCCGCGATCCGTTCTCTCAACCGGCCATTGCCGTAGACGGATGAAGCGATGGCCTGAAAGCTCCGAAAATCGCCGTAGAGAACCTGCGAAGACGGCGTCAGCAGGTCCCAGATCTCGCCGTACCTTCCGTCCAGCAGGGACTGCTTGTACCGGAGGTAGAACCGGTTCACCATCCGTGCCATCTCCGAGCTTTCTTTGGGATCGACCCGGTCCGAACCAGGCAAGAGAGCCCGCCGCGACCGTTGCCGCTCGAAGGCCTTGACCTTCTGGAACCGCTCCAGGATCTTCCGGGCTTCCTCCGGCTGACCCAGCTTCCGGTGCAAGGTCCCCAGGTGAAACAGAGCCGCCTCGTGATCCGGCTCCCGGTCCACGACCGCAAGGAATGCGGCCAGAGCGTCCCGTTCCCTCCCGGCGGCGGCGTACGCCTTTCCCAGCAGGAGGCGGGAGTTGACCGACCGGGAGTTGAACCGCAGCGCCTCCTCCAATTCGGCGATGGCCTCCCGGGACCGGTCCAGGTCCAGCAGCGTCGAGCCCAGGAAGTAGTGGCCGGCGTAGTCGTCCGGGTCCTGCCGGACGCATTGGGCGTAGGTTGTCCGCGCGGGTTCAACCCGGCCTTGTGACGCCTGGGCATACCCCAGGTGAAGGCAGGCGCCCTCGGCGTCCGGGTCCAGCTCCAGCGTCCGGGCGAAGGCCGTTTCCGCCTCCCGGAAGCGCTTCATCTTGAGCCAGGTGCGTCCCAGAGCGTCCTGCAGCAGAGGCGAGTCGGGATTGGCCCGGATGCCGGCGGAAAAGACCGCCGATGCGGCTTCAGGAAGTTCGTGGACCAGGAAAACGCCCCCCAATGAGAGGTATTCGTGCTCTTCCGACCCCAGCGATGCGGCAAACTGTTTCACCTCGTCCCCGATGGGAGCCTGGTGGTAGAAGCTCACGGCTGGTGTTGCCGGCGCCGTTGATCGGACCAGGCGCGCGAACTGTCCGGCGGCGGCCGAGCGTTGTCCCAGGCGCAAATAGCTGAGGGCCAGGTTCAATCGGGCGGTGGACCAGTTGCGGCGCAATTGCAGGGCGCGCAGGTAGCAGGAGGGCGCCCGGGCGGTCGCTCCCGCTCTCTCCCGGGTGGTTCCCAGCAGGTTCTGGAGCGAGGCGTTGGACGGATTCGTCTGAACCAGGGTCTCCAGGGAGCGCGCCGCCTGGGCGTAGGACTCGGAGCGGAGCTGGGAGTACACCTCGGCCAGCATCTGCTCCTTCGTTTGGGCGAAACCTACGGGGCCCAGGACTCCCAGGATAAGCACACCGAAGAGGGGGGACATTCTTGTCCCCCCTCTTCGTGCCCGACCCTGAATCGGGGGTTGAAAACCCCCGCTCCTATCGTTTCGCCTCACCGGTCCCTCCCCGGCCTCTTTTGGATCACTCCTTCTGTTTCCTGGACCGAGTAGAAGTGGTTGGCCTCCAAGTTGGGCAGTTCCTGGACGTGGCCGTCCGGCCAACGGATCGTCACCTGGGCGGCGAGCGCGTCTCCCAGCCCGAAGTGGGCCCTGAGGTCGTTGTGGGACATGAAGCTGGCGCCGCTTCGGACCTCCCGCATTTGCCGGACGTTTCCGGTGCGGACCATGATCCGCGCTCCCACGCCGTCCCGGTTGCTTCGAGTACCCAGCAAGCGCAAGGAGATGAAATTTCGGCGGTTGCCCCCCCGGTTCTCCAACAACTCGGGCAACCCGTCGATATTGGTCACCACCACGTCCAGGTCCCCGTCGTTGTCGTAGTCGGCGAAAGCGGCTCCGCGCCCGCCGTTGGGACGGGTCAGGGCCGGGCCCGCTTTCCGGGTGACCTCGATGAAGTGACCGGCACCGGTGTTCCTGAACAGGAGCTTGGACTGGAGGTACTTGTAGTCGAGCCGCTCCGCCTCGGGGTAGAGGTGGCCGTTGACCATGAACAGGTCCAGCCAGGTGTCATTGTCGTAGTCGATGAATCCGGCGCCCCAGCCCAGGTGGAGCAGACTGGGCGCGCCCAGCCCCAGCGGTCCCGTCCGGTCCGAGAAGGTCCCGTCCCGGTTCGCCTTGAAGAGGGTGTTGACGTCGCCGGAGAAGTTGGTCGTGAAAATGGAGAGATGTCCGCTGTGGTCGAAGTCGCCGGCGTCGACCCCCATCCGGGCCTGTTCCCGGCCGTCCTCGCTGAAGGCGCATCCGGCCAGCACGGCGTTGTCCGTGAAGCTGCCGTCGCCGTTGTTGCGCCAGAGGTTGGCCGGAGTGGCATCGTTGGCGACGTAGATGTCCTGGAGCCCGTCGTTGTCGTAGTCCAGGAAGAGGACACCGAGACCGTTGTATGGCTCTCCGCTCCGGATGCCTGCGGCGACGGAGACGTCCTGGAAGGTTCCGTCACCGTTGTTGCGATAAAGCAGGTCGGGGCTGCCCGCGTAGCGGCGAGGGCCACAAGTGACGCGCAGACCGGAAAAGAGGCATGCGGTGGGGTAATTCTCCGGCGAGAACTCCACGTACCGGGCCACGTAGAGATCCAGGAACCCGTCCCGGTCGTAATCTCCGAAGGCGGCTCCGGCCGACCAGCCGCCCCCCGTGACTCCGGCTTCCCGTGAAATCTCCTGGAAAATCCCATCCCCTTGGTTTCGAAAGAGAAGGTTTCTGCCGTAGCCGGTGACGAACAGGTCCGGGTCTCCGTCGTTGTCGATATCGGCGGCCACGGCGCCCATGGCCCAGAGCTCGCCCCCGGAAACACCGGCCCGGCGGGTCACGTCCTCGAAGGTCCCGTCACCCCGGTTCCGGTAAAGTGCGCCTCCAGGAGGCGGGTCAGGGTCTCGTTTCCGGATCTTGTCCAGCGTGGAGCCGTTGGCCAGGTACAGATCCACCCAGCCGTCCCCGTCGTAATCGAACCAGGCGGCCCCATGCCCCAAGGTCTCCAGCAGGGCGTCTTTCCTGGGTCCCCCCGAGAGGTCCTTCAGGGTAATGCCCGCCTGCGCAGCCCGGTCCACGAACGTGACTTGACCCGGGTGGATCCAGGTGGAAGCCAGCAATACGAAAGCCGCCAGGAGGAAGGGACAGTCGAATGCCGGGCCGACCCTTGCCACAGGCGGGTAAGGAGGCACCTGAATTCCCGACTCGTGATTCCTCCGCACGACGGCTCGATTATGGCAAAGTCCGCCGATCGAGTCTGAGCTTCCGGGCGATGGAGTGCTCCACTCCTACTTGTGCGTTTCTTCAACACCACGGGCCCCGTCGTTACCGCGGACCACTACTGCATTCCGCCGTTGAGGGCCACTTGGTGATCTTCGACCGCACAGAGGGGACGGGGTGGGAGGACCGGATTTTTCGTCGCCGGGAGACCCTGGAGAGCGGAGCCGTGACGGTGTGGGGGATGTAAGCCGCCATCGTCGAGGGACGGAATCGGACGGCGTTGCAAAAAGCCCTCAACGCTTGACCGCGCAGCGGACGGTGTGAATCCAGCGGTTGTCGTAGCGGTTGATCCGTCCCAGGTCTTCCTGCGCCGGTTGGGTCTGTCCCTGGCTGTCGAAGGCTCGGACCTGAAGCGCGTAGGGACCGGTCCGGGAAGGCTCCCAGGTGTGGGACCAACGAACCCAGGCGCACGGCTTGGGTGTGTCTTGCAGTTCGGCCCGGGTCCAGGATCTGCCCCCGTCGCTGCTGAACTCGACTCTCTCGACGGTCCGGCACCCGGCCCAGGCTCGTCCACGGACGACTTGAGAACCGGGACTCAGGGTCTCACCGTCGACGGGAGAGTCGATCTGGGACTTGACGCCCATGCGCGTCACCGGAGTCAGGACCGGTTCTCCGGTGTTGGGATGACGCCGGGCCGTGAAGTAGCGCTTGGCCATGTAGAATCCCCGAAACGGCTCCGCTGATACCCGGATCCGCGTGAGCCATTTGACGTGCGCCATCCCGTACCAGCCGGGGACGATGGCCCGCGCCGGATGGCCGTGCTCCGGGGTCAGGGGCTGGCCGTTCATCTCCAGGGCGACGAGGGTCCCGGCAGCCACGGCGTCCTCCAGAGGAAGGCTTCGCGCATAGGTCACGGGGACCATCTCCAGTTCGTCCAAGCCCCGGTCCGCGCCCGCGAGGACGACCTCGCGGGCGTTATCCTCGACACCGGCCTCTTCCAGAAGGCGAGCCAGCGGAACACCCCGCCACCGGGCGTTTCCCACCAAGGATCCACCGGGGAGGTTCTCGGCGCACTCCACGGTCACGGTCCGGGATTCCTGTTCCATCTCCCGGAGCTGGGCCCAGGTCCATACGCGGGGCCGGCCGACGTTTCCGTCCACCGTAAGCCGCCATTCATCTCGATCGATGGAAGGAGTCCCCAGGTGACTCCGGACGAAAAAGCGCTCCACCGGCGTGAGCCAATCCGTTGTGTCGGTTTCTATCGGTGCCGGAGTCGGGGAGGCGCGCAGGGAACCCCAGGCCGGCGCCACAGCCAGTCCCAATGTCTTGAGGAATGCGCGGCGGGGAAACTCGGGAAGGGGAGTCACGATCTTCGGCCGGATCAAAACATGTTTCGCCATACCGGTCACTCCCCCGATCTTGGGTGAAGGTCCGTTTTCTCCCGGGCATGGGTGCAGAAGTAGCAGACCGGGTTGGAGCAGAGCAGGGCGTCGGACCGTTCCCTGAGGATCTCCACCGTGGTCTCGATGACATCCAGGCCCTTCACGAGCTGGCACTTTGCGGCCTCGATCTTGAAGTCCCGGATCATGCCCTTCTGCCGGAGGGGCATCTCGATGACGCCGAACCCGGTGCTGCACCCCGGCTCGTCGTTCAGGTCCACTTCCACGAGTTCGCCGGAGGGCGTCCTCACCTGGCCGCTCCGGGGAAAGTTGGGGTCGTAGGGGACGCCCCGGTAGGGAACTTGGGCGTAAGCCTCTCCCACGTGCATGGTGGAGTCGGTGTCGTGCTTGACCCCCAGCAGCAGTATGAAACCGCCGGCGCGGGCGATCCGGTCGATGGGGGAGTCGATGCCCGTGGATTCCGCCTTCCAGTGCTCCCGGGTGAACTCGTCGGCCCGGCGGCCGATGGCGGCCACCGAATAGGTGGGGTGGAGGCTCCGAACCGCTTCCGGGCGCGTGCGCAGGGTGTTGGTGATGAGGCCGGTCTGGGAATGTACGGTCGCGGGATCGAAGACGTCCAACTCCAGGACATAGTTGAAAGTGGGCACCATCAGAGTACCGTCCTCTCCCAGGACCTCCAGCACGGCGTCGATCACGGTCTCGGCGCCGCCTTTGACCCGGCCCAGACTGTGAAGAGAGCTGTGCATCATCAGAAGGCGGGTCTGGTCCACGCCTCCTGCACGCAGAAAGCCTACAAGATCGGACTTTTGGAGCAACCTCTTCATTCCGGTTTCATCTCCCTCATGGAGGGTACAGGCGACATTCTTGTCCCCTGCTGGGAGGGGGGCATTCTTGTCCCCCACTGGGAGGGGGGACATTCCTGTCCCCCACTCTTCGGTATTGCTACGAGGAAGTGTATAGGGGGACTCCGTTCCCCTAACCCCCCTGTCGGCGACAAGGATGTCGCTGCTCCCCTAGGCCAACAACTTGTCCACGACATGGCCGCCCACGTCCGTGAGCCGGAATTGGCGTCCCTGGAACCTGTAGACCAGACGGGTGTGGTCCAAGCTCAGCAGATGCAGGATGGTGGCGTGCAGATCGTGCAGGTGGATGGGATCTTCCGCGATCTCGTAGCCCAGTTCGTCCGTCTTCCCGACGGTGATTCCCGGCTTGGTGCCGCCGCCGGCCAGCCACATGGTGAAGGCGTACGGATGATGGTCCCGTCCCGGATATTTTCCGGGTTGCCCGTTCATGGGAGTCCGGCCGAATTCGCCGCCCCAGACCACCAGCGTGTCCTCCAGCAGGCCCCGGTCCTTCAGGTCTTTGATCAGCGCGGCTGAGGCCTGGTCGGTCTCCCGGCAGCGGGTCTGCAGGCCTTCTTTGTGAATGATGGACATCTGGGCGAGATATCCGTGATGGTCCCATCCGTGGTGGTAGAGCTGGACGAACCGGACACCCCGCTCCACCAAACGCCGGGCCAGGAGGCAGTTGTTGGCGAAGGACTCCTTCCCCGGTTCGGTCCCGTACATGCGGTGGATGTGCTCCGGTTCATCGCTGATGTCCATCAGCTCGGGGACGCTGGTCTGCATCCGGTAGGCCAATTCGTAGGAGGCGATGCGGGTCAGGATCTCCGGATCGCCCACGGCCTGGTATTGCAGTTGATTGAGATTCTTCAGGCTGTCGAGTGAGCGGCTGCGCGCCTTGCGGGTCATCCATTCGGGGTCGGACAGAAATAAGACCGGATCACCCTGGGACCGGATCTGCACGCCCTGGTCCGGGGGCAGCTTCCCCGTCAGTGGCATAGGAGATCCTGGGGCGTCGCCGACGATCTTCCGGTAAAGCAGACTCGAGGATCCGTCACCGGGCAGGATGGCCGGTCCGGACTGTCCGCCCTTCAGAGCGGATTCCCGGGTATCCAGGCGAAGTCCGTTCATGCTCCGGTCGGCGCCGTGGCACTGGTTGCAGTTGGCTTCCAGGATGGGCCGGATGTCGCGCGCGAAGTCGAGGTCCCGGCCCGCAGATGGAGAGGGACCCGATCCGCTCACCAGGGCAATGGTGCTCACACCACTGAAAAAGAAGAGGAATATCCAGTTTCGGAATCGCAAGACCAGCGCTCGCAGCATGCTGTCAATCTCGATTCGGGGTTTCGCAATAGTATATTAGTCTAGGGCGAAAATCGTTCCAGGAGGGGGACATTCCTGTCCCCCATTCTTCTCTTCCCTGTGCCATTTTCGACCCTGCTTGCTCCGAAAGACCGGGCGTAGGAAAACCCCCGCTCCAGACAACTCACGGGACGGCTTGCTCCCGAACCGTCAGGATCTGATTGGTCGTGACGTTGTGGAGACTCTGAAGGTTCCCCGAGGGCCAGTGGATTTCCACCAGTTCCACAATCTCCGAGCCGCCCAGCCCCAGGTGTACTCTGGGGTCGTGGCTGGAGAGGTAGCTGGCTGCCCGTTGGACCTCCCGGTGCAACTCCCGGCCCCCGACCCGGACCCGAATCCGGGCCCCGACCCCGTCCCGATTGCTCTCGACTCCTTCCAGCCGGATCAGGAGCCAATGGTTCCGGTTGACCAACTCGTTCCGTAATAGGTTTACGGGACCCCCGTTGTTGGTGACCACGACGTCCACGTCGCCGTCGTTGTCCAGGTCTCCGAAAGCGGCCCCCCGGCTCAAGTCACGGACCTGCGACCAGGCGCCGGCCTCGCCGGAGCATTCCCGGAAATTCCCCTCGCGATTCTCGTAAAGAAGGTTCTTCTGGCGAAAGAAGACGTAATCGCGAAGCTGGTTGATGGTGGGGTCGATGTGGCCGTTGGCGACGAACGCATCCAGGTCTCCGTCGTTGTCGTAGTCGAAGAAGCGGGCGCCGAAACCCACTTTGACGTAGCTCTTCTCCAGGATGCCCGACTGGTAGGTCACTTCGTTGAAATAGCTGCCGGATCGGCGAAAGAGAGCGTTCCCCTCGTCGGCGAAGTTGGTCACCAGGAGATCCATGTTTCCGTCTCCGTCGTAGTCGCCGAAGTCGACTCCCATACCGGCCCGGGGATGTCCGTTCTCGTCCAATGCCACGCCTTGATCGAAGCCGACTTCCTGAAAAGTGCCGTCCCGGTTGTTCCGGAAGAGGAAGTCGGCGACCGTGTCGTTGGCGACGAAGACGTCCGGATAGCCGTCCGGCTCCAGGTCGGTGAAGGCCACGCCCAAGGCCTTGCCCCCGAAGCGGCCAATGCCGCTGGATTCGCTCCGGTCCTGAAACCTGCCGTTCCCCTGGTTCCGGTACAGCACGCTGGCATCGGTTTCGAAGGTCGTGGGGTGGCAGTAGTTCCTGCGGCCGGCCGTGTGGCAGGGAGTCTCGTCGTCGGGATCGTAGCCCACGTAGTTGCAGACGAACAGATCCAGGAGTCCGTCCCGGTCGTAGTCGAAGAAACCGGCGCTGGAGCCCCAGTGCCCCGCGTTTTCCACCCCCGCCTCTCGGGAGACGTCCCGGAAACGGCCGTCTCCCTGGTTCCGGAACAGGACACTCCGGGGATACCCGGTGACGTAGAGGTCGGGGTCGCCATCGTTATCGTAGTCTCCGGCCGCCGCCCCCATCCCGTAGGTTCGAATCAGCAGGCCGGACGACTGCGTGACGTCCCGAAACGTGCCGTCCCCCCGGTTCCGGTAGAGTCGGCTGCGGGATTCTTCGTTATTTCGTGGCGGGATACTGCTTCCGGCCACGACAAAAATGTCCAGGTAGCCGTCCCCGTCGAAGTCAAGCAGGGCGGCGCCGGATCCCATGATCTCCAACAGATGGTAGCCTCCCCGGGCTCCGTTGTGGTGTTGGAAGTCGATTCCGGCCTCCCGCGTCCGGTCCGTGAACCGGGGAACACTCCCTCGCGTCTCCGCATTGGCCGGGCCGTCTCCGGGCGCAACCAGGGAGAGGACCAGGAGACAGGGGCCGAATCTCATGTCTGTTTTCGATCCCCGAAAGTGAGGCCCTGAATCTGCTCGGGCGATGGCCGGCGGAAGAGAAATCCGCCCAATCCGGCCACGATCATGCCCAGGGTGAAGGAGAAGGGGATTCCCCACATCCAGGAGATGGCCCTCTCCATCCCGAACCATTCCTTGCTGAAGCTGACGAACAGGGAGACGGACGCCGCCAGGAAGAAGCCCAGCAGGATCGCCTGTGGTCCGACCCGGCGAAACAGGATGCCTCCGAAGAAGAGGACGGCGATGGGACCCACGAAGACGTCGTTGACCCGGCCGCTCAGGTCCAGGATGTTCCAGTCCGTCCGGCTCATGACCACGGCGATGATGACGGCGACTCCGATTCCCAGCACGCCGGCCCCCGCGGCCACTCCCTTGTCCAGCAGCAGGCCCCGCCGGGAGCCCTTGCGGCGGCCGCCGAAATGGGTGGTCAGCACGCCGGAGATGGAGTTGATGGCCGAGCTGAGGCTGGACATGGCCGCCGACAGCAGGGCCGCCATGACCAGGCCGGAAACTCCGGTGGGCAATTGCTGGGCGATGAAGCGTGGCATGAGCCGGTCGCCCTCGGGAGCGATCCTGGCCTGGAATTCCGCCACCGGCAGGTTGGAGATGTGGGCGTAGAAGGCAAACAGGGCCAGTCCGCAGACGGCCAGGGTGGTGTAGAGCACCACGTTGGACCAGGCGTAGACCCAGACCGAGCGCCGCGCCGCCTTGATGGAAGGCGTCGACAGATACCTCTGGATCGCCACTTGGTCCCCGCCGTTGGCGCAGATGTTCCAGAACAGGATGTTGAGCATGATGCCGACGATGGTGATTCGGACCGTGGGGTCGAAGCTGAAGATCTGCATCTCGCCCCGCCCGGCTTCGGAGAAGGTCTCCCACCATCCCATCGGCCCCGTCCCCACCAGGTAGTAGACGTAAACCGGGATGGAGAGCGCGCCCGCCAGCAGGATCCAGAGCTGCAGGTTGTCGGTCCAGATGACGGTCCGAAAGCCCCCCACACTGGTGTAGAAGGTGGTGA
Organism: Acidobacteriota bacterium; assembly: GCA_965116695.1. GTDB lineage: Bacteria > Acidobacteriota > UBA6911 > RPQK01 > JAJDTT01 > JAJDTT01. The sequence goes on along the minus strand of OZ220706.1, from coordinate 1,141,926 downwards.
TGATCCCCAGCAGGACGATGGTAGTGAACAGCCCCAGGCCCGAGATCTCGGAGAAGGCGAAGCTGGCCGTGTAGATGATGATCCCGGACCAGATCAGGGTCCGGAAGACGAACAGGGTGGAGGCCAGGGTGCCGGTGCCCCGGTCGAATCGCCGGCCCACGTATTCGTAGGCGCTGGTGATCTCGAGCCCCTTGATGGTGGGGATCAGGATCCGGTTCACGATGGGGATCACCAGCGGCGCCACGATCAGCCCGAAGCAGTAGGCGAATCCGTAGCGGATCACCTCGCCGGGAACCGAGAGGTAGCTGATGGTGGAGAGGATGGTGGCCAGAACACTGCCGCCGGCCAGGAACCAGAAGACCTTCCGGTCGCCCAGAAAGTACTCGTCGCGGGATTTCTGGCGGCGCGAGAAATAGATCCCGATGAGCGAGAGGCATCCCATGTAGGCGATGATGACCAGGATGTCGATGGGGTTGAGGTTCATTGACTCCTACCTGACGGACAGATGCGTAACGTTGGATGACAGATCAGATGAGGTTCCTGAAGTATTCTTCACTGCGGATGACCTCCCGGGCCCACTCCTTCTCCGGTTCCGAGACCGGCTTCAGCGGAGGCCGGGGGTCGCTGGACTGGAGGAAGCCGAAAGCTTCGATCAGCGCCTTGTCCACGGCCACGTCGGTGTAGCCGCGCCGGCTCAGCGGCCAGTAGATCTGATCCATGCAGCGGTCGAACTCCACCTGCATCTCCTCGGCCCGTTCCCACTCCCGGGACTTGCAGGCCCGGTACCAGGTCTGGGCGTAGCGGGGCGCCAGGCTGGTCAGAAGGGAGAAGGCCCCGTAGCCGCCCTGCTTCATGGAGCGGGCCATCCAGTCGTCCAGGCTGAGATGCCTCAAGGAAGCGGAATGCTCCTGCAGCCCGTCCCAGAATCTTCTGGTCAACTGTCCCTGCTTCGTGCCCCAGAGGTTGGGCACGTCCAGCAACGGCGCGTATTCGTGAGGCTCGAATTTCACCTCCGGGGCGTAGCTGGTGTTGTAGTGGACGATGCCCAGGGAAGGACAGGCGTTGGCGATCATGCGCAACGCGCCGCCCCGCTCCTCGGCGCTCAGGGGAATGAAGTGGGGCGGAATGGCCAGGACCGCGTCGGCGCCGGCTTCGGCCAGCCACTGGACCGTCTCCAGGATTCCGCCCAATCGAACCGAGGTCGCCCCCACCACCTTGAGCGTCTCCGGTCCCGCCTCCTCGACGAAGATCCGCACGGCCCGCCGGTACTCGCCCGGAGAAACGTTGAAGAGCTCGCCGCTGGTGCCCAGGAGGTACATGGCCTCGAGGCCTTCGCCGCGGTAGGCGCGAATATTGTTCCGGAGGGCGGTCTCGTCCATGCTCCAGTCGGCGTTGAAGCACATGGGAATGTTGGCGATCACGCCCTGCAATCTTTCTTTCATGGGGGTCCGGGCTCCTTTCCGAGCTTCGCTTCGAGTTGCTCCAACTGCTGCATCAGGAATTCGTCTCCGGGCTTCAACCTCAAAGCCGCCCGGATGGCATCGGCGGCTTCCCGGAGGTGCCCCAGAGAAGCGAGTGACAGGCCCAGGTTGACTTGCGCCGCCAGCAGGCCCGGCTCGATCTCCAGCGCGCGGCGAAAGGCCTCGACCGCCTCTTCCACCTTTCCCGTGGCCGCCAACGCCGCTCCCAGGTTGGTGTGGGCGGTGGCCATTTCGGGAGCCAGCTGAATCGCTCGGCGGAACGAATCGATGGCCGGTCCGGCCGCCCTCGCCGCGTAATGTTGAAGCCCCAGATTGTAGTGGGCGCTGGCGAGATTGGGCTCCAGTCGGATCGCTTCCTGGAAGGCCTTCGTTGCTTGCGGTCCGAGATTCTGCCGCGACAGCGACAGGCCCAGGTTGTTGTAGGCATCGGGAAGGTCCGGGTCCAGGCGCAGGGCGGATTGCAGGACCTGTGCGGCCTCCGCCGCCCGGCCAAGTTCCAACAGGGCATAGCCCAGTTGCGTCAGGCTGACCGTGTCGTCCGGCTTCACCGCCAGGGTGTTTCGCAGCACCGTCAGACCCTGGTCCAGCGATCCTTGCCCCGACAGCGCCAGCCACTGGTTGCGCAGGGCCGGCAGGTAGTCTCGTTGCCGGCGCAGGGCATCCTGGTGGAGGCGGACGGCGTCCTCGTATCTACCCGCCGCCAAATAGGCGTCTCCCAACTCGAAGTAGAAGCCGGCCTGTAGAGGGCGTTGGGTCTCCAGGACTTTTTCCAGCCTGGGGATTCCCGGTGCAAGGTTGGCCTTCTGCTTGACCTGTGCCAGCGCCTCGTAGAGTTCGACCTGACCTGATTCGGCGGGACCCGGCGGATAGTAGCGGATGACCTCTCCCGGGATCACCTCCTGTTGGGATTCGGCCAGCGACGCCAACAGGTCGCCTTCGGGTGGACGGCGGGCGATCCGGTGGTCGGTCATGACGGCGTGGACCACGTCCTGGGTCCTGCGCCGCGGCATGTGGCAGACCAGGCAGTCTTCGTCCGCCGTGTGCTCTCCGGCCGCCACCAGGGATTCCATGTGACTCGCATGGCAACCATTGCAGGCATCCCGGGACGCGCGACGCGACTCGGGCGCCGACGCCGGCCGGTGGGGATCGTGGCAGGTGATGCAGGTGAAGGGCTCTTCGCTTTTCTGATAGCAGGCCGATCTGAGAAACCGGTATCCGGCGTGGTTGACCTCGAACCGGGTCTCCGCCGCCTCCTGATCGGCGGAGTCGAAGTGGAGGATGTAATCCGCCAGCGGTTCTCCCGGCCGGTAGGAGAAGACCTCCCGGTCGTAGTTCCGAATCATCGCCGGGAGGCCCTTGGTGGTGGACTCCAGGTGGCACTGGAGGCAGACCTCCATCTGCCGGGCGGGATCCAGCCTGGCCGGATTCACGATGGACGCACGGATCGCGTCCTTGGAGGCGCGGCTGCGAACCGCCTTCAGGTGGGCGTTCCCGGGCCCGTGGCAGCGCTGGCAATCGATGCCGTTGGGGAGTTCTTCCGGGAAGAGAGGGTCCTTGCCGTTGGCGTCGTCTCCCGGCGGCAGTTGCGGGTAGGCGTTGTGGCAGAACATGCAGGCATAGTCGATCCGCCGGCTGAAGCCCTTGTGGTCGGGGCGGTCGTAACCGGGACTCATGCCCCAGTGTCCGCCCTCCTCCGAGTACCAGGCGAGAGGCAACTGGTAAAGGGCGCCCCAGGCGGTCCGGTGGAGATACGTCCGGCCCCGGTTCCCGGATCCCAGGACGTAGTGGATCTCCTTCTCCACCCGGTTGACCGGCTTCCCCTTCTCGTTCAACTGGTGCCGGCTCAAGTAGTACGAGCTGCGCCTGCGGGAGACCGTGTAGTGCCGGTCGGAGGCCGGGTGGTAGTACGTCGCCTCCTCCTGTCCTTCTCCCAGCGTGTTGGCGGAATCGGGGAGCGAGAAGGCTCGACCCATCCCGGTGGTCTGGTGGGAGTCGTAGATCTCCTGGTGGCAGGAGCTGCAGTCTTCACTCGAACCTCCCTGCGAATACAGCGGGAAGGAGGCGAAAACCAAGTAACAGCACCAAACGGCGAAGCGGTGGCGAACATCCATGGATGATGTCGAATCCGCGCCGGCGGCCTAGAGTTGCGACAGGACGTCGTCCAGGGCCTCCAGCGTGCGGTCGATGTCCGAGTCGGTGTGGGCCGCCGAGATGGAGCATTGCTTGGTCGCCACCGGGAAGAAGTAGATTCCGCGCTCGATCAGGGCGCGCCGCATGGCCAGATCCTGGTCGAAATCGTGGTTTCCGGCCAGGTCGTGCCAGTCCACCGGCTCGTGATCCATCAGGTAGAGGCAGAAAGCGGATCCCTGCCGGGCCACGGTCCCGGTGATCCCCCGGGAACTCAGGATCGACTCGATTCCCGCTTGGCAGCGTTGTCCCAGCCGGTCGATGTGCCGGTAGACCTGCCCGCCGCCATCCAGCAGCCGTTCGATGGTGGCGATGGCGGCGCTCACCGAGACGGGATGGCCGTTGTAGGTCCCGGAGACGATGGGCCGCTTGGCAGGGTCGGGATGGGCGAAATGTTCCAGAAGCTCCCTCTTTCCTCCCAGGCACGAGAAGGGATAGCCGTTGGCCACCGCCTTGGCGAAGTAGACCAGATCGGGCGTCACGCCGCTGACCTCGCTGTAGCCCCCCACCGAGTATCGGAACCCGGTCTTCACCTCGTCGAAGATGAGCACGAAACCGAATTCGTCGGCCAGCTCCCGGAGCCCTTCCAGGTACCCGGGCACCGGCTTCATGATGCCGATGTTCTGCAGGATGGGCTCGGTCACCAGGGCGGCCACCTCGTGGCGCTCGCAGACGTAGCGGACCGAATCCAGGTCGTTGAAGTTGATCACGTGCACCAGTTGGGCGTGAGCGTCGGGAACCCCCGGACCCAGCGGAATGTAGCGGTACTCGCCGGGCGAGACGCGGGGTCCGATCTGGTCCAGAGGCGTCAGGACGTTGCAGGCCACGTCGTTGTGGGAACCGTTGAATCCGCCCTGCATGACGATGACGTGGTCGCGGCCGGTGGCGGCGCGGGCCAGGCGCACGGACGCCATGGAGGCCTCGGTTCCCGTGTTGAGGAACTCCACCATTTCCACTGCCGGAACGTGAGTGCAGAGCATCTCGGCCAGGCGGCCCTCCAACTCGTTGGTCCCGCTTCCGTAGAGGCTGGCGCCGGCGTCGACGGCATTGCGGACCGCCTCATTGACGTAGGGGTCGTTGTGGCCCAGCACGATGGGGGCGAAGGCCGCGTGGTAGTCCAGGTAGCGGTTGCCGTCCACGTCCCAGATGTAGGCGCCCCGGCCCCGGGCGAAGGCCAGGTCGGGCTCCGCCTTGCGGACGATGGAGACCACTCCGCCGGGGATGTAGCGTTCATTGAAATCCAATACCTGAGCGGACTTGGAGCGAACGGTTTCGAGTACGGTCATGGCGTTACCTTGCTTCGATTCCTTTCCATTGATAGCTTCCGGACACCTTGTTACTTGTGCACTCTGAGGGCTGGTCTGTCAAGTGATCGGCCACGCTGAGGCGAAGGAGTCGAGCGGCAGAATGTCCCTGGAATCGGCGGTGGCCGTGGTCACGGGAGCGGCGGAGGGCATGGGCCGGGCCATCGCCTGGAAGCTCGGTCGCGAGGGCGCCCGGGTCGCCATCTGCGACCGCAACCGGGAGGGGCTCGAAGCCGCAGCCCGGAAGATGAGGGCGCATGGTTTTCAGGTCCTGGACCGGGTCTGCGACGTCAGCGACAGCCGTCAGGTGGAAGAGTTCGTCTCGGCCGTCGGAGCGAAATGGGGCGGAATCCGGATCCTGGTGAACAACGCCGGGATCTCGAAACGGAATCCCATCCTGGAGCCGGGCGACGAGACCTGGCACGAGGTGCTGGCCACGAACCTCACCGGCGTCTACTACTGCACCCACCGGGCGCTTCCCCATTTTCAGGACGGCGGCCGCATCGTCCACATCTCCTCCATCTCGGGAAAGGTGGGCACGGCCGGGTACAGTGCCTATTGCGCTTCCAAGCATGGGGTGATCGGCCTGACCCGCGCGCTGGCCCTGGAGCTGGCACCCCGCGGGATCACCGTCAACGCCGTCTGCCCCGGCTGGGTGCGGACCCCCATGGCCCGCCGGGACCTCCAGGAGACCGCCCGCCTCGAGGGCCTGAGCTTCGACGCGATGCGGCGGCGCGTCCTGGAGGGGATTCCCTTGGGAGCCATGATCGGCCCCGAGGAGGTGGCCGGTCTGGTGCACTTCCTGGTGTCCCCCTCGGGGGCGGCCATCACGGGTCAGGCCGTGGACATCTCGGCCGGGGAGGTGATGTCCTAGGATGGGGAGAGTCTTGTCCCCCTCTTCAAAACCGACCCGGAGCTTGCGAGGGAATTCATAGAATGAGTGGTATCGGTCTCATCGTTTTTCTCCTTCTCTTGAGCGGATCGGTATGGGGCTCCGCCCCGGAATCGAAACCGCGTTCCTTAGGCGACCTGACCGGGCCCTGGGAACTCGTGGTGGACGACCACCTGATCCAGGAGAAGCAGGGTCTGGTCCGCCGCTATCACCCATTTCAAAAGCATGCGGGCAACCCGGTCCTGAAGCCCGACCGGCCCTGGGAGGGACAGGTGGCCTACCTGCTGGGAACCGTCCTCCCGTTCCCGGACGGCAAGGGCTACCGGATGTGGTACCACACCGCCAATCCGGACGCCGACCCGAGCGAGCAGTACCGCAACCTCTACGCCGAGAGCCGGAACGGCCTCCATTGGACCAAGCCGGACCTGGACATCGTCCGGTACCGGGGCTCGGGGGCCAACAACATCTTTCTGGACCGGATGCGGGAGAGCCACATCCCGCTGGTGATTCACACCCCCTGGGACCCGGACCCCGATAAAGAGTACAAGCTGGTCTACTACGACTACGGGCGCACCGATCCGCGTCACCGGGTCAGCGGCTACTACGGGGCCTGGTCCGGCGACGGCATCCATTGGAGTCCGATCCGGGACGAACCCCTGTTCGCGGATCCCGGAGACGTGGGCAACTTCGTCTGGGATCCCCACCAGCACCGCTATCTGGGATACGCGAAGATCTTCGTGCCCAACGGCGGACACCGGCGGCGGGCCATCGGCCTGACCGCCACCAGCGATTTCCTCCATTGGCCTCCCACCCAACTGGTCCTGGCGCCGGACGCCGTGGACGACCGGTGGGTGACCGCCGACCGGCAACACACCGATTTCTACGGTCTCTCCGCCTTTGCCTACGAGTCCATGTACCTGGGCTTCCTCTGGGTGTTCCGGATCGACGACGGGCACAACGACGGGACCATCCACGTGGAGCTGGTGAGCAGCCGCGACGGGAACGAGTGGAAACGGGAGGAGGGGGACCGCCCGCCCCTGCTGGAGCTGGGAGCCGCGGGGGCATGGGACGACGGCATGCTGCACACCCCGAGCCAGCCCTTGGTGGAAGGGGACGAGATCAAGCTCTTCTACGGCGCCTCGGACCAGACCCACGTGAGCCCGGTGGCGGGCGGATGGGGCAACTGCGCCATCGGCCTGGCCACCTTGCGCAAGGATGGCTTCGCCTCACTGGACGGGGGAGAGGAGGTGGGTTCCTTCACCACTCGTCCATTGCGCCGGTTTGCCGGACCGCTGCGCGTGAACGCCGACGCCCGCCGGGGTTGGTTGCGGGTCGAGCTCCTGGACTCGTCCGGAAACGTCATTCCCGGTTTCGGCAAGGATCAATGCGACCCGGTGACGGACGACGGCGTCGACCAGGTTGTCCGGTGGCAGGGGAGTGACCAGTGGCCGGAATCCCCGCGGCCCGCGCAGGTGCGGTTCTACCTGAAAAACGCCTCTCTCTACTCCTTCCGGGCGGCCGGGCCGTTGGAGCCGGCGGACCAGTCACCCCTCTTGAACGTCCTGCTCGATTTCGAGGAAGACGCCGGGAACCCGGTCCAGGACAACCAGGCCGAAGACGGTCGACAGGAGGTGCGACTGCACAATTCGGTTCGGGTGATCCGGGATCGAGAGCGCGCCGCCTCCGGCAGCGGAGTGGCGGAGTTCTACGGGGAAGGGAAGACCCACGACTCATTGGAGATATTGGGAACCCGGTACCTGGGCACCCGTTTTACCCTGTCGGCCCGGGTGAAGCCGTCCCTGAAACGGCGCATGCGCCTGTTCAGCAATTATCGCGGGACAGGCGATCCGGCCACGGGAGAGCTCATCTTCGACTTCAATCCCAACGGCGGCGACCTCCGCTTCGTCTGCAACGGTCAGACCGTGCGCTCCCAATCGGTCTCCATCCTCACCGACCGGTACCACTTGATGGAAGCCACCTACGACGAGGGCCGGGTCCGTCTTTATCTGGACGGCGACCTGGTCGGCGAGGGACAGCTCATGGCGGGGACATCTCATCTCTACCACGAGCGTTCCATTGTCCGCCATTTGACTCCTCCCGGCAGGGCTCCGGACGTGGGCCTTTACCTGGCATCCGACCTGAGGGTGGGGCAGGACCTGGAAGGGCGGTTTATCACCCACCGCCACGAGGGCGCGAGCGATCCCGGGAATCAACTCGTCGGCCTAGTGGACGAGGTTCGTGTCATCCGGCGAACCTCCGGCGCGGTGGGGCCGTCGCGGGCGGAACCGAGCTTCATCCGGGAAATCGGGCCCATTCGGCGCTACGGTCCGGGAGGCGGCTGGGGAGAGGGGGGATGGGCCCGATCCTTCCAGGCGCCGGACGGCGCCATCTATCTCTACGGGGACAAGAAGTCTCTGGACGGCGGCAAGACCTACGTTGCCCACGAGGGACCTTCCCTGCAGGAGGTCCTCCGCATTCCGGAGCGGGTCTTCTACATCCGCAAGGGGCACTTCTTCGCGCTGGGCGGGGCCGCTGATTTCCAGTCGCCCGGTCTCTATACCGTGCGCTCCTGGCGTTCCCGGGATGACCTGGCGACCCTCCAGGAGGAAGAATCGGTGATTCGGGTTCCGGGCGGTCCGCCGAGGGCACGGGAAAAGGGCGAATGGTACGGGCTCTACTTCTACCGGGACATGCTGGAGATGCCGGACGGGACCCTCATGACCACCATGGAGGGGAACTTGGAGCAGGACAACCTGCCGCCCACGGACCGCCGCAGCTCGTCCGAGACCCACTACCAGCAACGGACCTTCACGCTGGTTTCCAAGGACCAGGGAAAGTCGTGGGATTACTTCTCCACCGTTGCCACACCCAAGCCGGGAGACCCGGTGGGTGAGGGCTTTACGGAACCATCTCTCCTGCATCTGGGCCAAGGCCGGCTCCTCTGCGTCATGCGGACCGGCCACTTCACGCCGCTGTACGCAAGCTGGAGCGAGGATTGGGGCAAGACCTGGAGCGAACCGGTCTACACCGGACTCGACCGGGGCTGCGACCCCACACTCCTCAAGCTCCGCGACGGGAGGGTGCTGTTGAGCTACGGTCAGAGATTCCCGGCCGGCACTCATCTCCAGCCCAGGGAGCGGGGCGCGTTGGTGCGGTTCGCCATCAGCGAAGACGAGGGGAGGACCTGGGAGACCGCCACCGTGGCGGAGAGGATGGGCTCATCGTACTCCACCGTGATCGAGGTGGAGCCCAACGTCCTCTTCGTCCAGGTGGACGGCTGGTTCTGGAGGGTGACCTTGAATCCCCGATCGGCATCGAAGTGAAGAAGTACCAGGAGTCTGCGGCGCAGGCTCCTGAGAACTCGTTGGATTGCGGCGCCATTGGTCCTTGTCGAGAGGGGAAGCCATGTCTTGGCGTTCATTGAAAGAAAGGCATTTTGCCTTACACTTTGGCGATCGAGTTTGTTGGAGTAGGAACCATGGCCATCACACTCACAGTAACCGCCAAGGGGCAGATCACGCTACGAAAAGAGGTGCTCCATCATCTGGGGTTCCGTCCCGGCGACAAGCTCGACATCGATCTGCTGAAGGGCGGACGGATGCAACTGAGGCCGAAGCGCGGAAACTCCCCGGCAAGTGTCTTCAGCATGCTTGCAAGACCGGGAATACCACAACCGTCCATCGAGAAAATCAACCAAATCGCCGCTTCCGGGTGGGCCGACGAAGGGTGAGAATTACAGCCGATACGAATGTGCTGCTGCGTGCCGTCCTGGAGGACGACAAGGAACAGGCTTCAGCAGCACGGGCTCTGCTTCTGCGCGCCACGATCTTTGCTGTCCCGGTGCCGGTCTTCTGCGAGTTTGTCTGGGTGTTAAAGCGGGGGTACGGTTGCCAAGTCGATGAAATCGCCGGAGCGATCGAGGCGATATGTGAAATCGACGTCGTGACCACTGATCATCCCGCGGTCGAAGCGGGTTTGAAGTTGCTGCGGGCAGGAGGAGACTTCGCCGACGGAGTCATCGCCCATCAAGGCGAGGGATATGGTGAAAGCGTGTTCTCGAGCTTCGATCGCGGCGCCGTCGCGCCCTTGAAGAGAGGTGGCGCGGAGGCCGCCGAAGTCTCCGAGTTGATCGGTTCCGATCGCTGAAAATTTGTGCCCCTTCCCGCTGTTGATCCACGCCTTCCGGGCCCCCAATTCTGATATTGCCCGGGTGCTGTGGATGGATGCTGCCTGAGGACCGATGAGGTGCGAGACCATGATCAAGGGCGTTCATACCATGTTCTACTCGTCGGAGCCGGAAGCGTTGCGCGAATTCCTGCGCGACAAGCTGGGCTTCGACTCCTACACCGACGTGGGCGGCGGCTGGCTCATCTTCGACCTGCCGGAGGCGGACATGGGCGTGCATCCCGTCGACCCTTCGGGCAAGCACGGCAGTCCGGCCGGTACCCACGCCATCTCCTTCTACTGTGACGACATCCGGGCCACGGTGGAGGATCTGGCGCACCGGGGCGTCGAGTTCGACGGTGAAGTGACCGACCAGGGCTTCGGACTCGTGACCTATTTCAAGATGCCCGGCGGCGTGCGGGTACAGCTCTACCAGCCCTTCTATCGCAAGGGCGGACGCTGATCCGCCCGCAGGGTCCGCTCCACCCGCCGTCATCCAGGCGATCCGGATCTGCTGACGGCCCGGTTTGTTGTACCGAACGGAGCAGCGGGTATAATGAATCGCATCGGCCGCTCGACCCGGTCGGGATCTCCGAGGTGCTCATGTTTGGAACCTACGCACGTCCTCCCATGAAACTCAGGCTCCTTCTCCTTTCCCTGGTCCTGATTCTGCTCCCGGTCCAGGCCAAGGAGAAGAAGCGGGACGACAAGGCCGTTCTCCAGGAAGAGCAGCAGGACTACTACAAGAAATGGCTCAAGGAGGACGTCGTCTACATCATCACCGATGAAGAACTGGACGTATTCAACGGCCTGGGCACCATGGAGGAGAAGGAGCAGTTCATCGAGCAGTTCTGGCGCCGGCGCGATCCGGACCTGAGAACGGCCATCAACGAATACAAGGAAGAGCACTACCGGCGCATCGCCTATGCCAACGAGCGTTTTCCCAGCGGGAAACCGGGTTGGATGACCGATCGAGGCCGGGTCTACATCATTCATGGTCCTCCGGACCAGATCACCTCCCGTGCCGGCGGCGGCTACTACGCCCGGCCCATGCACGAAGGGGGCGGCGTGACCTCCACCTACCCCTTCGAGACGTGGCGCTACCGCTATATCGAGGGCCTGGGCCAGGAGATCGAGCTGGAGTTCGTGGACGCTTCTCTGAGCGGAGAGTACCGGCTGAGCCTGGACCACAACGAGAAGGACGCGCTGCTCTATATGCCCGGCGGCGGCCTGACCCTGGCCGAGGAGATGGGTCTGGCCGAGAAGAAGGACCGCCCCTTCTTCTCCCCGGGCATGCGGGACAGCTTTCCCTACATGGCCACCCGGTCCCAGGACGACGTGTTCGAGCGCTACGAGCGCTACGTCAGGATCAAGGCGCCCAAGCCCATCAAGTACGGCGATCTGAAAGGGCTCGTGGATGTCTCCATCGGTTACGAGTCGCTCCCCTTCCGGGTCCGGCGCGACTACTTCAAGCTGGGCGACGATCGTGTGGTGGTGCCGGTGACGGTGGAACTCGACAACGGCGAGCTGTCGTTCAAGCTGGAAAAGAACCAACGCTACGTGGCCAAGGTGGGGGTCTACGGAGCCGTCACCAGCATGACCAGGCAGATCGTGGACGAATTCGACTACGACCTGGTGCAGACCTACCTTCCGGAGGCCTACGCCGCCCAGGCCCAGAAACGGGGCCGGTCCACCTACCAGAAGATCCTGGTCCTGGACCGCAAGCTGCGCTACCGCCTGGACCTGGTGGTCAAGGACCTGCGCAGCGGCAAGGTGGGGGTCAGCCGGACGGCCATCGTCCCGCCGGCCTTCGGCGGCGAGAAGCTGAAAGCGAGCTCCCTGATCCTCACGGACCTGGTTCGGCAACTGGAGGACATGGACAAGGACGAGATGTTCGTCCTGGGAAACGTGAAGGTGCGCCCGGTCCTGGATCACAAATTCGCTGCCTCGGCGCCCCTGGCAGTTTATCTTCAGGTCTACAACGTGAGCGCCGACCAGGCCACTATGGTCCCGTCCATCGAGGCCAGCTACCGGATCTCCAAGGGTAAGGAGGTCCTGATGGAGGAATTGGACGAGACGGGAGCCTCGATCCAGTACTTCTCGGGCCAGCGCATGGTCCTGGTCAAGAGTCTTCCCATCCGGCAGTTGGAGCCCGGCCGGTACCATTTGAACGTGAAGGTTCACGACAAGATCAGTGACCAGGAGGTCAGCGCCGGGCAGGTCTTCCAGGTGCGCGCGCCGTCTGCGGCCGACGGCCTGAACAAGACCGCGTCTCTCCAGTAGTGCGTTCGCCATAGCTCCGGAGGTTCTCCCTGACCGCTTCCCCGTCCCCTCCCCGGAGCCGGGTCCGCTTCTCCGTTCTGGTCTGGCTCTGCATGGCGGCCACCATCGCCTACATCCAACGCAACTACCTCTCGGTGGCCGAGAGCACCATCCGGACCGACCTGGGTCTGAGCAAGGAGCAGATGGGGTGGATCCTGAGCGGCTTCTTCTGGGTCTACGCCGGATTCCAGGTGCCTGCCGGCTGGCTCGGGGATCGCTGGGGCGCGCGGCGGACCCTCCCCTTCTACTCGGTGGTCTGGTCGGTCTGCACCGTGGCTTCGGCGGTGGCGGGGACGGCGTTGGCTCTCTGGCTGGCCGGTCCGGGCGGAGCGATTCTGGCGGCCTACCTCTGGTTGCTGGTCCCCCGCATGTTCTCCGGCGCCGCCCAAGCGGGTCTCTTCCCCTGTTCCGCGGTCGTGCTGTCGAGATGGATGCCGGTGAACCGGCTGGCCGTTTCGAGCGGCTCTCTCGGCGCCGGGATGCAGATCGGAGCCATCCTCGTCGCCTTCCTGACCGGGATCCTCCTGGAGTGGGGCGTTACCTGGCGCTGGCTCTTCGTCCTCTACGCGCTACCCGGCGGAGTCTGGGCGCTCCTGTTCTTTCGCTGGTTTCGGGACCGCCCGCGGGATCACTCCTCCGTAACGCCCGGTGAACTGGATTTGCTACTGTCCGAGACCAAGGCTGCGCAGGAATCGAAGGGGGACCCGGACGAAGAATCGGACCGGAGCCGGCCCGCCAAGACGCCGTGGAAACACCTGGCCGCGAGCCCGGCCATGTGGGCCATCTGCGGTCAGCAGTACTTCCGGGCCGCCGGGTATATCTTCTACGCCAGTTGGTTTCCCACCTATCTGCAGGAGTCCCGGGGCGTCTCGGTGGCCGAGTCGGGACTGCTGACGAGTGTTCCCCTGATCGCGATTCTGTTCGGAGGACCGCTGGGCGGCGTCGTCTCCGATTGGATCTACTCCAGGAGCGGGAATGTGGCGATGGCCCGTAAAGGGATGGCCTTGGGTTGCCTCATGGTCGGTGTCCTGCTCACGGTGTCCGGATGCCTGGTTCACAATCCCCTGCTGGCCGTCTCTCTCATCGGGATCGGCGGCTTCTTCGGCGCTTTCGTCAGCCCCATCGTGAATTCCGTGACCATTGCCATGGGTGGCAACAACGTGGCGACGATCTTCGGCACCATGAACATGGCGGGAAACCTGGGAGCGGCGACGTTTCCCGTCGTCGTCCCGCTACTCCTGGGACCGTCCGGCGACAACTGGACTCCTGTCCTGTGGGTGTTCTGCGGCGTCTACGTGGTGGCCGCCCTGTTCTGGCTGATGCTCAAACCGCAGGGCACCTTCGTCGGGCAATCGCTTCTTTCCCGGGTCCCGCCGTCGTAGTAGACTGGGCGGCAACCATGCAGGTCACCCGGAGCATGAAGCATTGGTTGGCCTTGGGCGTTCTGTTCCAGGTCTGCCAGAGCGCCGGATTGGAAGCCGGCTCGATTCCCAAACCGCGGCCCCGCATTCCCTTTCAAGCGGTCCAGCCGGGCAAGGGGGTGTTTCTGGTGGCCAAGCAGGGGATGCTCGACCCCCGGTTTCGCCGCTCGGTCGTTCTCCTGGTGGCCCACGGACCGGCGGGGACGCTGGGCGTGATCGTCAACCGGGCCACTGACGTCTCCCTGGCGGACGTGCTGCCCCAGGTCGAGAAACCGGGACGGAAGGCTCGGCTCTTCTACGGAGGCCCGGTGGCGCTGGATACGCTCATGTTTCTGATTCGAAGCGAGGAGCCGCTGGAGCAGACGACGCATGTGATGGGAGACGTCTACTTCGGAGGCGACAAGAGCACACTGGAAAGTCTTCTGGAAACGGAAAGGGAATCCCACGAACTCCGCCTGTTCGTAGGACATGCGGGCTGGGCTCCGGGCCAGTTGAAATCGGAACTGGACCGGGGCGACTGGCGCCTCTATCGGGCCAACGCCTTCACCGTATTCGAGAAGCGCCTGGACAGCATCTGGTCCGACTTCATGGAGCCGCCGAAATCCGAAAGGGAAGTGGCGGCCCGATGAGCAGCTCCGTCTAGGAGGCGGATGATGGGAAACGGGCCCGGAGATCCATCCTACTCCCGCCGTCAATGGATGGGACTGGCCGCACTGGGCGGCGTAACGGCCGTCACCGCCGGTCCGCGGCAGGCCACTTCCGAAACACCGCCGGGTCCGCACCGTCTCGCGCTGAGGGCGGGGGAGTTGGAGGCCCTGGTGGTGGACAACCACGACGGACTGGCCGGTGAGGAACAGAAACGAAACCGGGCTTCGGTTCCCCAAGCGGCCGGCGGACTGGGACGCCTGACCGTCGCGGCCCCCTTCGAGAGGCGGCACAACGGCTACAACGGGATCGCGCGTTTCAGTTCCGGAGGTTCTCCTCACCCCTTTCTTCCCGTCGCTTCGGGTCTGAACTGCGAGTTCTTCTTCGACGGGACCGAGGGCACCTTCGAACCGCGCTGGAGCGACCTGGAGAACTTCCGGGCCCAACCGTCGAGCCTGAAACGGATCTCCCAGCAGGAGGCTTGGCTCCAGATCGAACCCGGCGAGCGATGGGGAGTCCATGTGGAGACCACGTTCAAGTTGGTGGAGCCGTGGTTCCTGGACGTGGAGCACGCCTTCACACCGACACGGCTGGACAAGATTCGGACCCGTTACCTGGGCGTGTTCTGGGCCAGCTACATCCAGGCGCCCCGAAATCCGGGTTACTACCTCTGGGGCCGGCGGTCCAGCTTCGAGACCCCTGCCTGGCACGGCATCTTCGACGCCCTGGATCTGTATGAATCGGGAGCGATCCGGGCCGAGCGCGGTCCGGTCGGTGACGCGTTCCGGGGCCAGGGCAGGCGGCTGCTCTACAGTTTCGGCTCGGTCCGCTACGTGGAGCCGCTGATGGCCGGCAAGGTCCACGGCATGTTGCTGGCCTACCTGTTCCGCCCTTCGGACGAGTTGGAGATCCGTCCCGCCTTCAACGCCGGCGGCGGTGGTGTCGGCGGTCCCGCTTGGGACTACCAGGCGGTGGTTCCGAACCCGCAGGAGGGACGCCGCTACAGCTTTAGGCTGAGAGTCGTCTACAAGCCCTTCGAGGCTCTGGACGAGGCCCTGGACCTCCACCGGGAGTGGCGAAGGCGTAGCCGACCATAGAAAATCCAGGATATCGGTAGTCAGGATTCTTTTCGACGACTGGTATTCATACTGGGCCATTGATGGATGTCGTTGATCCAATACAGCGGATCCGGCCGGATTGATGTCGGGAATGGCGCGACAAGGGGCTCCAGCCGATCTGACCGACCGGTTGCGCCAATATATGCGCAAGAAGACACGCAACGGCCGAGCCATTCGCTACGAACGCCATCGAATCTGCAACTCGTTCTCTTTGGCTGCGGCCGCGGTCCAAGCCTTCACCTTCGATAACACATCTGCACTGATGTCATCACAAAAATCCACGATTCGACAGCGATCGAATAGTAGGCCAGCGTCACTTGCGGCGTCGTACCAAAGAAGACGAGAAATAGCGTCAGCAACAAAGAACATGCGCACAGGGACAAGAGCGGGAAATGACCTAAACCATTTCCTGCAAAATGAATCGGGCTGAAGCTGGGTCAACGTGTCCATGTAGCTGGTCCCCGTTTTGCATTGACCGAAAGCAATCAGTTTTCCTGGCCGACCGTCGTTGAAGTGTTTCCAGGCGACAACGTCCAGTTTGCCGTCTCTCTCGGTCGGTGGAGCTTCTCGGCGGCTCAGAAAGCCGTCTCCCTCCTTCAATCCCTTGCATAGTTGATTCACTTTGTTTGGAAAATCCAGTGTGTTGGCAGCAGTGCCAAATACAATACTTTCGGCACGGGCGCCAAAGTACTCCCGAGCTACATCCGCAGCGAGTTCCTCAAGAAGTAGTGTTCCGTCAATATCAGCGTGCATACGACTATCGTTCATGTTGAGTCTCGTAGCTAATAGCAGGTAATGGTAAACGATATGCCTATGATTGTTCATATCGGAGACGGCGTTGAGAGTATATCCTTGGTCGCCGATCAAGAACGGATAGCCGTCTCTACACGCCAATTGTCGTTGTTCTATCTCAGTGTATACTGAATGAATGACTTCTTCAGTCGGATCCTCCTCCGGCACGCCGGCAGAATAATCGTTTTCCGCAATCATGCCGAGTTGTCTGGATAAGGCGGTTCGGGACATGAGACCCTCCCGCCAGCAAACCAACTCTGCATAGTCAGCGAGTTCGTGTTTAGATGCACTGGGGGAGGGCGTTTGTGGCCACTTAAACATCAGCTACTCTCCGTGAGGCGTGCCTTGCCAGGCGGATTACACTTTCGGTCCATCTCCTGATAAAGGTCGTCGGCAAGAGTGGCGACGGTTCCCGCGGTTCTAAGCAGCTCCTCCGAGCCATCGTAACCAGTGGACAGCAAACCGCGGGCCTTTTGAAGCGCGTGTTTCGAGGCCATCAGAGACTCTACAAAGACCGTAGATGATGGGCGGCTTGTTTCGAAGGCATAGGCGAGTCCATCCCCACGCCGAAGAGTAGCGAGGGCCTCCTTGTTTTTTACAACTGCATCAAGCTGTCTAAGATGAGGGTTCTGTGACTCGATGACGGGTGGCGTCTTCGCCCTCTTACTGCCGTACATCCAGAGGCAAAGTTCGCCTAGCTCCTTTTTCTTTTCGCGCGGAACCGGTTCCAGAGCCCCCTCTGTCTCCGATCGCAACGATATAAAGTTGCTAATCCCTGGATACTGAAGGCCAGTGTAGAGATGAGAAAAGGAAAAATGATTCCGCCATCGATCCTCGCGAGCGAATACTTGAAGTCGCTCGGCCTGCTCAATGACCATCAGGCCGCGAAACAACCTCTGGACAGTCTTGTGAGTGTCACCAATTTGTTTCGCAATGTCTTTCAATTTGACGCTGAAGTTCCTATGCACATCGGCGATATATCTAGACTTGGCATAACTGCTCCATTTTGCCGGCCCGTTCACGTGTTTAAATCCGAGATAACGCCAGGCGCTTTCGCGCGTGAGATGTACAGTCGGGATTTCTTCAAGCGCTTTCTTGGAGTCTTCGGGGATGTCTGGAACATTAGCCGCCAAGTCCTTGGCAAGTGAGGGGTCCAGAAGGAGTTTGACAGCGGCGAGGCGGCGGTTGCCCTCGATTACGATATTTTTGCCGTTTCCGGTCTCGACAATCACGGGTTCGTGTCTAAAGAATCCACTGGCCGCGATGGACATGACAAGTTCCTTAACGTCCATTGCTTTCCACAAGATCCGTATTATGTCAACGTCTGTCGATTTGTCGTCCAAACCAAACTCCGGAAGCCGAGGATTCTTAGGATCAAATGTCAATTCGGCGACTTTCATTGGAATAATGTTTTCGGGATTCATTTTCTTATCCTTACCAAATTTGGCGTGGCTTTAAAACGATGGTTGTCACTTATCAGATCTGGATCGTGGTATCCGTACCCGGGTGGGAGCAATCAAAAGTTCTTGCGCTCGCCGTTTTCGTTGAAGACTATATTGGAGCGAGAGATGGGAAATGTCACAATCGCCGTAGAGATTCTTAATGAAATCTGTGTCGTCGTAGGACATGATCCAGTTTAGGGTACGCTGTCGTTGCATGTAGTTCGCTAGGTTTTTGTGGTCACTGTCCGTATATGAGTTCATATAGAGCCGGCTGCTGTTCGAATAGTAGGGTGGGTCCAGGTATATAAAGACGTGTTTCAGTCGCTCTTTTTGGGCGAGATTCGTGGTCAGGAATTCGAGGGCGTCCATGTTGGTTATGTGGATCTGATCACGTATCCTCGCGATTGCGAGAACCCGCTTTGCAAGGGTCTCTCTGTTGAAGCGAGCATCGATTCTCCACGTTCCTGTTTGTGTGTATCCACCGATTGGCGCGGATCCAAGAAGAATCCCCGACCGATTACAGCGGTTCATATATAAAGTAGAGAAGCCAAGTTCAAAAGGACTGTTAGTGTCAGCGCGTCGACAAATTGTCTGTTGTTTCTTCCATTCCGAGATGCTCAAGCGTACGGACATGATGGCCTTGACCAAACGCTCCGACTCATGGAGGACGGCATGCCAGAAGGACGAGATGCGACTGTCCAAGTCATTCAGATGTAGTTCGGAGACGGAACCCTCCCTGAGGAGGCGTATTGCAGCGCCGGCGCCACCGGCAAACGGCTCATAATACGAGCAGCCAGCTAGGTTATTGATCTTGATTGTCCGGGTGAGGAAGGGTGCGAGTGCGGATTTTCCTCCCGGATACCTGAGGGGACTGTCATACTTCATGTTGCACCCCCTGGTGAGAAATTCGGACTAAGCGGCAACGCACCTTGGGGAGTCACTTTTTAGTCAAGTCGATCCTTGGGAACAGCCTTCCCTGATTCGAGCTCGTAGCGAGACTGCAAATTCATCCAGAATCGAGCGGAGTTTCCGAAGTACCTGCCTAGCCGGAGCGCAGTGTCTGGCGTGACGGCGCGTTTCTTGTGAAAGATCTCGTTGATCCTTCGAGACGGTACCGAGATGTCCTTGGCCAGCCGGTATTGGGTCAGGCCCATCGGTTTCATGAACTCCTCCCGCAGAATTTCTCCGGGATGGCGCAGAATTTCTCCGGGATGGATGGATTTCAGGGTCTGGTCTCTTTGATCCATTGATCAGTCTCCTTAAAAGCGATTGTCGCCAATCTCCGGCCAATCACCTGAACCGTATCGAGTAGAGGTCCGCGTCCTTCATCACGAAACGCAAACGCACCGCCTTCCCCGAGACACGAGCCAGGGGCCTGGAGGTGTCCGCCCGGGCGTGGCTTCGTTTCCACCGCACCGTGTGCTCGATCTCGTCCCCCCAGATCAGCGGAGACTCCTCCAGGGCAAATCCGGCCAACGGCTGTCCGCCGGCGTCCTGGATCTCCAGCCGAATGCTCCCCGCCGCCGAGGTCGCGAAGTTCAACACGAGGTTCTCGCCCGTGAAGGTCAAAGGCCGGGTGATCAGTTCGCCTCCTGACACTCCGGCATGCACCGACATGAATCCGTCGGTCCGGATCGCCATCCGTTCCAGGTAGTTGGTGGGGAACGTGTAGTGGCGTTGGACGAACAGGGAGATCTCGTCCGGCGCCGTGGCCAGCAAACCCCAGGCGGGGGTGTTGGAGCGGTGCGACCAGTTCCGTATTTCGGTTCCCGGCCGGATGAAGGCATCCAGTTGACGGTTCCAGTGAACCGCGTCGCGGCTGGACATGAAGATGGCGTCGGAGCAACCGCCGGAATTTGCCTGATCGAAAGGAACCCGCGTCTTCCAGGGATGGAATCGCCGGGGAAAGGCGAAATAGATGTGGGGCGCCCGGAAATAAGGGAGGGTCGCATTGGTGTAGAGGTGCTCGGAGGGAGCGTCCCCGAATTCTCCGTATTGGCCCGGCGTCCAGTTCCTGAAGTCGGTGGAGGTGGCGATCTTGATGGTCCGAACGCCGAGCTGGAAATCCCGGTAGACGGCGACGTAACGGCGGTGGACCGCATCCCAGAAGGCCAGATTGGGCGAGTCGAAGGCCCCGTCCGTGATGATGGGCTCCTCCTGCATTTCCTTCCAGTGGATCCCATCCGGCGATACGAAGGCGTACAGCTTCCGGCTGTCCGGGCCCACGGCCTTGTAGAGTTCGGAGGCAGGCGCCTCCGGATTCGAGTCCTTGAAGGGAAGGAAGGCCCCCGTGCCTTTTCCCATCCAGACGATGTTGTTGTCCCTGGATCCGTCGTATTCGACGATTCCCAGCGAAGGCCGGGACCAATGGATCCCGTCTCGGCTCTCGGCGTAGCACGCGGTGTAGGGGTGTTCGGGGATCACCGCCTCACCCGGTTCCAGGAGCGACTCCACGGCGTACCCGGCGTGACTGCTGCCCCGGTAGTACATTCGGTAGAGGTCGCCGTCCTGGAAGACGACGGCCGTGCTGCCACTGGTCACGCCCTCCCAGGGCCGGTCGAAGACCAACACCTTTCCGGCGCGCCGAGGGGTGTGGAGCTTGAGTTCCAGACCGTCGAGAGAGTCGATGAGGTAATCGTCGACAAAGAGCTCCAGCCGGGAGTCGATATCCCGGACTTCGGAGTCAGCCGTTCGGTCGTGCCGGCCGCCTTCCAGGGCGGGGAGCGAGATCAGGATCAGGACCAGGAATGGGCGTGTGAGTCGAAATCTCAAGGGGGACACTCCTCAGGGCTTCCCATCGCCGCCGCGGGCGTGCAGCTCGAACCGAGCCCGGATCGGGCCGCTGGGATGGTTTTCGTGGAAGAGGACCGACACCGCTCCGGCCGGGTCCTCGCTGCGGTACAGGCGAAGCGTGGCGTTCCAGACTCGCGGCGTTTCCAGGTATTGGGGCATTCCGGTCTTGCTCTTGTGGCGCTCGGCATCGGTGCCGATGGGGATCGACGTAGGGTGCAGATGCACCGTTCCCACCAGGGGCCACCCGGCGGCGGCGGTCCAATCATCGGCTTCTACGGGAACGCCCCGGAGCGCGACCGGCGCGCCCGGCGAGGAGAGGAAACGCAACCAGATGATGCCGTCCTCCGACCGGACCTCCAGGTCGAAGGTTCCCTTTTCCAGAACGGCGCCGTCACCGGTTTGAAGGCTCACCGGCAGTCGGACCTTGCCGACGAAGGGAGTTCCGCTGTGGGGCAGGGGACCCGCGGCCGCGGTGGCAATTGCTCCCAGGAGGGCGAGCGCCCGCCCCGCCTGTTCAAGCCGAATGGCCAATGGACCTCCCGGTCAGCTTCCGATACAGGTCCTCGCCGGCCTCGCCGGCTTCACCGACACCACTGAGGCGCCGCTCCAGGCCCTGGAAGAAGTAGGTCAGCCGGCGGTGGTCCAGTCCCATCAGTCCCAGCATGGCGGCATGGAGGTCGTTGACGTGCATCTTGTCCTCCACGGCCACGAAACCCAGATCGTCGGTGGCGCCGATGGTCCGGCCGCCGCGAACGCCGCCTCCCGCCATCCAGGCGCTGAAGCCGAAGGGATTGTGGTCCCGCCCCTCCTTGCCCTGCATGACCGGAGTCCGGCCGAACTCGCCGGTGGAGATGACCAGAGTGCTCTCCAGCAGGCCCCGCTGCTTGAGATCTTCCAGCAGAGCGGCCATGGGCTGGTCCGTTTTCCACGAGTTCTTCATGTGGTTCTTGTCGCACTCGCCGTGAGCGTCCCAACCGCCGCTGTAGAGATGGACGAACCGGACGCCCCGCTCCACCATTCGCCGCGCCAGCAGGCACATGCGGCCGAACTTGCGGGTCTGATCCCGATCCAGCCCGTACATCCGCTTCACATGCTCCGGTTCACCCGATAGGTCGATGAGTTCGGGCGCCGCCATCTGCATCCGGAAAGCCAACTCGTAGTTTCGAATTCTGGCCTCCAGGCGGCTGTCTCCGGGCCGGGTCTCGAGGTGGGTCTGGTTCCAGCTCTCGATCCGCTGGAGCAGGGCGCGCTGCCGGTCCAGGTCCATCCGGGAAGGGGGCTTCAGGTTCTGAAAGGGCTGGCCCTCGGTGTTGATAAGCGTCCCCTGGTAGATGGCCGGGAGGAAGCCGGTGCTGAAATTGGAGGTGCTGGACCGGAAGATGCTGTCGGTCATCACGATGTACGAGGGGAGGTTGTCCGTCTCGCTCCCCAGGCCGTAGAGGATCCAGGAACCCATGCTGGGACTCCCCAACTGCAGGCTTCCCGTGTGCAGGTAGGTGAGGGCCGGACCGTGGATGAACGACTCGTGGTAACAGGACCGGACGACGGCCATGTCGTCCGCATGCTTCGCAAGCCCTTCGAAGAGATCCGAGATCTCGATGCCGGACCGGCCCCTCTGCTTGAAGGTCCGGCGGCTGGCCATGAGCTTGGACTCGTAGGGGTTGATCTGGGCCAGCTCCAGGTCCGTGCGGAAGCTGGAGGGCAGCGGTTGCCCGTCGTACCTCGCCAGAGCCGGCTTGGGGTCAAAGCTGTCCACCTGGCTCAAGCCGCCCTGCATGAAGAGGAAGATGACGCTCTTGGCCTGGGCCGGAAAATGGGATTCCTTGGGGGCCAGAGGCGAGACAAGGCCGTCGTTGGAGGCCAGAAGCCGGCCCTCCCGCTCCAAGAGGCCGCCCAGAGCGAGGGAGCCGAAACCGAAGGAGGACGTTTTCAGAAACTCCCGCCTCGAACCGACCTGAACATTGCCCTTGCAACCGGTGGGGATCAAGCTTCTCTCCTTGAATCGATGTTCCTATTGAAGCCCTGCCACCGCGGCAACGTCAATAGGAGCGGGGACATTCCTGTCCCCCATTCCGCAATCCACGAGTTCACGCATCAGTCGACAAAGAGGAATTCATTGAGGTTGAAGATGGCCAGACAGAGTTCCGTGAGTCCCTGGGCCTGACTCCGCTCGATGGTCTTCAACTCCGGGGGAGCGCCCTCGGGCAGCTCCTCCCACCGTTCGCCCCCGGCAGACGCCAGGGTCTCCAGGGCGTCCCGCGTCTCCCCATCGCTGGGCGCACGCCCCAGTGCGGTTCGCCAGGCCCGGTCCACCCATTGGCCCGGCTCGGAATCCCCTTCCCGGACCAGGCGCCCGGCGAAGGCCAGGGCCTGCCGGAAGACGGCATCGTTGTTGAGGAGCCAAAGAGACTGGGGCGCCACCGTGGTCACGGAGCGCTCGGGACAACTGACGGCCGGATCGGGAGTATCGAACTTCTCGAACATGGGGAAGACGAAGTTCCGGCGCGAGAGGATATAGACGCCTCTTCGGCTGTGCTCCGCCGGGTCCGCCGGCACGGTCCACGCCCACTTGAGCCGGAAGCCGGCCAGTTCATCCTCCGACAGCGGCGGAACGAAGGGCCGCCCATACATCTTGGAGTTCAGGGTGCCGGCCACGGCATGAATGCTGTCCCACAGGACCTCGGCTTCGACCCGTCTCCGATTGGCCCGCCAGAGATAGGCATTGTTCGGGTCGGCGGCGGCGTTGCGAGGGTCGTCGAACCGGCTGGTGAGCCGGTAAGCCGAGGATTGGACGATCAGTCGGTGCATCGCCTTGAGGCTCCAGCCCTGGCGGACGAACTCGGTGGCGAGCCAGTCCAGCAGCTCCGGGTGGGACGGGGGTTGCCCCTGGAGGCCGAAATCGTTGGACGTGGACACGAGTCCCCGCCCGAAGTGCCACTGCCAGAGGCGATTGACCATGACACGAGCCGTCAGCGGATGATCGGGGCGAGTCAGCCACAGGGCCAAGTGTTTCCGGTGACGGGGGCCATGGCCCTGGTTGGTGCGGAAGTCCACGCCGTCCCCCAGGATCCGGGGCAATCCGGCCTCCACCCGCTCCCCCGGACGGTCCAGATCGCCCCGCTCCAGAATGCGGGTCTCCGGGATCAGCTCCCCCTGGATGTGGCCCAGGACCGTGGCCGAGGGCGTGTCGTAGAATCCATCCCACCGGACGGCGTGGGAGGCGTCGGAGACGGGGATCTCCAGCACCTTCTCGGCGATGGCCAGCAGCAGCCGGGACCGTTCCGCCTTCTCTTCCGGCGTCAGGTGCTCCTTGAGCTTGAAGGTGTTTCGATTGAAAAAGTCCGCCACGGCGTCCTGGACCGGAGCCGCCAGCTTCCGCTCCTCTTCCGTCCGTTCCTTCTCCGGTTTTTCGTACGCGCGGCGCGCCTCGGGCGAGAAACCCGCCTTCTGTTCCTCGGTCAGGCGGCGACGGACCCTGGCCTCGAACAATTCGTGGGCCCGGCGCCCTTCGTCCAGGGCGATGGTCCGGGGGTAGTGCTCGTTCCGGTGAAACATGCTCATGGCCGTGACCACCGGAAGCGTCACCGGATGGGAGGGCGCGAAGATGGCCTGCATCCGGAAGTAGTCTTCCTGGGTGATGGGATCGAACTTGTGGTCATGACAGCGGGCGCAGGCCAGGGTCAGTCCCATGAAGGCCGCTCCCGTCATGTCCACCCAATCGGTCAGGCGCTCGTAACGGAGCTTGGGGGCGTCCAGGGTGGACTCGCCAATGGAAGGGCCGAACCCGTAGAGACTGGTGGCGACGCGGGCCTCCATATGAGCCACCTTTTCGGGGCGGATGGCGTAGCTGGTGTCGAAGAGGTCCAGGTTGTCGGGCCAAAGCTCGTCGGCCGCGATCTGTTCCTGGATGAAACGGTCGTACGGCTTGTCTTCGTTGAAGGACTTGATCACGTAGTCCCGGTAACGCCAGGCGTTGGGATAGTACTCGTCCGTCTCGAACCCGCCGCTGTCGGCGTACCGGACCACGTCGAGCCAGTGCCGGGCCCAGCGCTCGCCGTAGGCGGGCGATTCCAGCAACTGGTCCACCAGCTTTTCGAACGCCTTGGGGGACTCGTCCCGGAGGAAGGACTCCACTTGTTCCGGGGTGGGCGGCAGTCCGGTCAGGTCGAAGTAGACTCTGCGGACCAACTCGGGCCGGGTCGCTTCGGGAGCCGGTTTCAGGCCCTGGTCACGGAGCCGGGCCAGGACGAATTTGTCGATGGGATTGCGCACCCGGTCGGCTGCATCGAGAGCTTGGGGAGGCTCGGGGCGGACCGGTGGGCGAAAGGACCACCAGGCGGGGCCGCCGCCGTCATCGCCGGCAGAGTCGGGCCAGGAAGCCCCGGCCTCGATCCATGCCTTGAGGGTCTCCACGTCCTGGTCGGGGAGCCGTTTCTCTCCGGGAGGCATGGCCAGATCGCCGGCGTGGACGACGGCCTGGTAGAGCAGGCTGGAAGTGGCCCGGCCCGGCTCCACCGCCGGACCGCGGTTGCCGCCGCGCAGCATACCCTCCCGGGACCGGAGATCCAGGCCCGAGGCGCGGATGGAGCCGTGGCAACTCAGGCACTCGTGTTTGAGGATCTCGGAGGCCCGGTCGGCGGGGCTGGACGCGAGGAGGCCCGGCCGGACCGTTCCCCAACCGAGGGCCGCTACGGCCACGGCCACCCGGAGGCAGCGTCCTGAGGTCGCGGAGATGGGGTGCCAATGAGTCACGGCTCGATCCGATCGAATGCGTTGGATCTTAACAGCCGTCGGCGACTCTTGTCATGGACCGGGGTCGGCAGCGCCGGCAGGAGGATTGCGGGACCATTTCAGCCGCTCCCGGTAGATCTTCTCCGCTTCGGTCAACTGGACCAGTACCTCGCGCTGCTGGTGGAGGCTCTCGAAAGAGCCGCCGGCGAGAGAGGTCCGGCGCATCTCCCGGAACCTCTCCAGGAAGAACTCGAGAGCTTCGGGATCGGCGTAGGGCCGACCTCCCACCGTGAGATAGACCGGCGTGGTGTGGGCGAACAGTTCGGGGTTATTGACCACCAACGGATGTTCTTTTCCCCAAACCCGGGCGGCCATCCAGCCGCTGGACGGAACCCGGATCGTCCCCCGATGAGCCAGTTTGTAGCCGTCTTCCAGCGGGATCTCCTGCAGGACGTCGTTGTTGAAGAGGATCTCCACCTTATTCATGGGGACCTGGGAATGAGCCTCCACTTCCAACTCCACCGGTCCGGGTTCGTCCAGGGCGATCTCGCTTCCGGGAAGCCGGCCCCGGACGCGGAAATAGAGGAGGGGACCGTTGCTGACGAACGTCCTCCCCTGCTGCAGCGCGCGAACCCAGCCCTCGTATGACAGCTTGTCCCCCGTGTAGGCGTAGACGCGATCCCCGCCCAGGACCTTGTGCCGCCGGACGTTGTTGAAGGCGTCGGTGCCGGCCACTGCGCTGAGGCGCCAGCCGCAGTCGAGCAGCAGGCGGTACAGGGTGTTGGAACCCTGGGTGTTGGACAAGCCGAGGATCTCCATGCCGTCGACGGTCCCGAGCGCGGCGTCGACCGGGATCCAGCGTTGCCGGCCCAGGGAAGGATGGACGTAGAAGACGGCGGCCCCTTCCTTGCGAACTTCCCTGACGGCGGTGGCGTTGGACGGGTAGTCGAACGGGAAGAAGCTGGCGGGGAAGCCGTTGTAGGGGGGCTCCAGAAAACGCTTCAGGTTCAGGACGCCGATATGGCCGTAGAGGGCCGGACGGAGCTCCTGGCTCCAGTAGAGGATATGCCGCGGTGTGCTCAGGGGGTGGGGAGCGCCGGTGAAGTGCTGCCGGTCGTAGAGGACCGCGCCCTGAGAGTTGCAGACCAGGAGGTTGGCCACGTTCAGGTCCTCCGCCACCGTCTGGAGGCGGATGTCCACGGGATTGATGACCTGGTCCATGGTCTTGTGGACCAGGTTGGGGTGGATGTGGATGTCTCCCGAATACCAGCCGCGGGCGGCGGCGTCGTGGAAGCGTTCCAATCGAAACTCCAGTGCGCCGGGACCGGTCGGCTGCAGGTCGACGATCCGTTCCTGGTAGCGGTGCTCGAATCCCCTCGAGACTCGGATTCGGGTCTTGCCGGCCGGCAGGACCAGGCTGCTGATTCCTCGCGTGTGAAAGTAGGCGTCCGCCCGCATCGGCGTGTAGCGGAGATAGGTCCCCGAGGGGGCCCGTCCCAGGCCGTCGGAACCCACGACCTCCACCCGGGCCGGGACCTGCCGGCCGGACTCGTCCAAGACCCGGATCCGGAGACGGCAGGCGGGCTTCCAAGCCAGGGGAAGACTCACCCGAAAAACCTGCCGGCCGGATCGGACGTTGAGCTCCAGGCTCTCTCCGTCCTCACCCCAGACCCGGACGATGACGGGATGGACTTCCCGGGGGGCCAGCCGGACTCGCTGCGGCCGGAAATACAACGGACCCTCCGCCGGTTCCAGGCTCACGTCCTGCTGGACTTGGGATCCGTTCCGAACCAGGACCAACGCGCGATTCTCCAATCCCCGGGTGAACTGCAGGCGCGGCGGCTGGACCAGGACCACCGGCGGGGCCACTTCGACCTTGAGCAGTTCCGGGGAAGAGAGGTTCCAAAGAGCCGTGCTGATTTGAGCCCTCACGTTCGCCGCCGCGAAGACTTTCTGGTCGCCGTAGACGTTCCTCTGCAGGAAGGTGAGAGGCCGGACCTGCCCGTAGACGGCGAAGGCCGCCTCTCGATCCACCCGCTGGTTCAGGAGCAGTGCCGAGAAGAACTCGACGGAGAGCCGATGACGGGAGTCCCGCATTTGAAGGCCGTCGAGAGTGTCTTCGGTCAGGCCGTAGGGATTGAAGAACGGTTCTCCCGACTGACCCGGGAGACCCGCCGACAACAGGACTGCCAGAATAGGGACCGGACCCCACGGCCGCCGATTCATTGGATGCTCCTTCCGGATGCGAGCGGTTGGGCAGTCATTCGGGGAAGTAGCTCAGATCCCAGTCTCCCAGCCTCCACAGCGGACTGGAAGTCGACCGGGGTTCGGGGCGGCCGGCCATGATCCAGGCGGCGATCTCTTCGTGGTGACCCAGGCGGGCCAAAGTCTCGGAGGCCTGGCCGCCGGCAATGGCGGTGTCCCAGAAGGCCAGGTGTTCGACTCCCAGGGAGTAGAGTTGGCCGGCCTTGTTCCGGTACTGTGCGGCGTCCAGGTTTCGAGGCAACACGTTGAGCGCCAGACGGCAATTCCCCGCGCGGGCCAGGCGAACCCAATAGGTGACGTCGGCGGGGTCTTCCCAGGCGGTCTCGAAGCTGAACAGGCTCCGGGCCGAAGTGTAGGGGATCAGGGTATCCACCAGGCCCTCCCGAACCCACTGCTCGACGTCGATTCCGTAGAGCAGGTTCTCTTCGCGGGAGCCGAACAGCCAGGCCGTGACCGGGAACGGCGCGGACCGGCCCTGCTCCTCGGCGGCCTCCTCCAGTACGGCCTTCAGGTCTTCCATGAAACCGGTGAGTATCCGGCTCTTGTAGGCCAGCCAGCGGGGATCCGTTTCGGGCAGGCGGCGCGGGTCCACTCCGAACTCCTCCTGGAAGCCCTCCACCTGCGGCTTTTCGTATTCCAGGAAGGGGGGCTGGCGGTTGTAGAGAATGGCGACGCCGTCGATGGGATATCCGGTCATCTCCCGGATCAACGAGAGGACGTAGCGGCGAGTCTCGGGAAAGGCAAACGACAGGCCGAGCGAGGGCCGCCCGTCGCGGCCCACGCAACGGAGCTCGGGGCGCTGATCGTAGAGTCCGCCGCGATTGAATTCGTCGAATGGCGGAGGCCAGTAGAAGGGTCGCCAGCCGATGCGGTAACAGGCGTGGAACTCCATGTCCAGTTCGTGAGCGAAGTCGGCGGCGACTCGGAAAGGATCGATTCCGCGTTCCACGTAGTCGTCCCAGGCTTCGCGGGCCAGACGGTCGTAGCGCCTGGGGGGATCCTGGGTCCGGATGCCCCGGCCGTCCCACACCCGCCCGATGCGGGTCAGGTAGTTGCAGATGTCTCCGTGGGCGCCGTCCCAGTAGATTCGTCCGAAATCGGTGTGCCGGTAGGGTTCCAGTTGGGCCTGGATGGCCGTCTCTTCGGACCGGCCTCCAGGCATTCGGTAGCCCCGGTCGCCGTCGAACCAGGAGTCGTTGTAGGCGAAGAGCCGGCGATGGGCCGGGTCGGACCGGTCGAGTTCCAGGTCCTCGACCTCTTCGCCGGTGAGGGAAACCAGCTTGATGTAGGCGAGCCAGACCTTGCCGCTGATATTGCCGAAGGCCTGTTCGTCGGGCACGGCCCGCTGGCACGGTTGCCGGAACGCCAGGGACTGGCCGGTGAGGTCGGCGGTTTTCCAGAAGACGTCCTGGATTCTGGGGCCCTGTTTCTGATCGTCGGCCGGAACGCCCCAGGCGCGTTCGCTGGGGATCGGCAGATAGACGAGCGAGAAAGCCGGATCTCCGCTGAGCCGGGCGAAGAGCCGTTGGGCCTCATAGGGGCGCCACGCGTTGTTGAAGAGGCCGATATGGACGTCGTGCCATCCTTGGACTTCAAGGGGATAGGTGATCTCGGCCGCTTCCGTCTCCTCGCCGGCGAAAAGCAGCGTTCCGGCGGCCTTGTCGGTCTCGAAGTCCAGCATTCTCCAGGCGAATCGGCGAGCCGTCCGGCTGAGGGCGCTCCCCGGCTGGCAGCGTTCCAGATCGGCCAGGTAGGTGGGTTCGTTCTGTCTCTGGAATCGATCGAGCATCGCTGGTTGCTCCGGCAGGGGGCCCGCCCCCGTCTGCAGGGTTCCTCCGGGGACGGGGGATTGTATCCAGCCGTAGCCGAGGGAATCAAGGAATCCGAGGCCAGGACTTTCCCCGTTATTCCGGTGGTTCGGGGGTAGGGGCACCCCTGGTGGGTGCCCTCTTTCGCGCGAGATGTTGCCGACGGGGGGAAGGGCGACCAGGTGGGCCTCCCCTGCCACATTGGAATGAAGAGGGTTATTAGAATTCTTGGAAGATTCGACCGATTTGACTTAAGACAACTTACAAAACAACAGGCATTAAAACAAATATTGCCAATCAAAGAACATTGACATAATATAAGTATCAGGAACACAATAGAGTATGCCACTAACACGAAGACGGCGGTTTCAAGCGACGATGACGGAAAACGGCAGGCTGGTGATACCTGCGGCGCTTCGCAGGCGGCTTGGCGTGGCCGGACAGCGGCACGACATTTTTTTCGAGATTCGCGGCTCGGAGGTGATTCTGACAACAAAGATGCGGGCGCTGAGACGGGCACAGGAACGGCTCGTTGGAATCGCTCCGGCGGGATCCAAACTCATTTCGGAAGAACTGATCGAGGATCGCCGAGCGGAGGCTCGAAAGGAATCGGAAGGTGGCCGGGACCGTTCTTGATGCCTCGGCCGTTCTCGCCGTACTTTTTCGCGAGCCCGGCGCGGAATTGATTGAGAAGCACTACGAGCATGCCGTTGTTTCGTCCGTAAACCTCTCGGAGGTTGCCGCGAAACTGTGTGACCATGGAATGGAATCCGCTGAGGTCGAGGAACTCCTTTCGGGCCTCGGGTTGGATGTCCGCAGTTTCGACGAGGCGCAGGCGCTCGCGGCGGGATCCCTGCGCAAGGCGACGCGTTCCCGGGGGCTGTCGCTTGGAGACCGGGCCTGTCTGGCTCTCGGCATCGCTGAAGGTGTTGCTGTCGTGACCACGGACACGAACTGGTCGGCGGTCTCCCGTACGGTCGGCGTCCAGGTCGTCGTCGCCCGATAGGGCAATCCGAAATCGCCGGGTCGCGGTTTCCATCCGGAGATCCGGTCAAGCCCTACGCGGCTGGAATCTCACTTTGGAACCAGGTGTTCCCACCCTGACTCGCGTACCTTTGAACCGGCCGGAACGGCTTGTATAGTGGACGGCGCCATCATGATCCCTCCCCTCGGACACACGTTCCATCTGGACGAAGGGGCCGTCTTCCGCTGGCGCTTCGCGGGACTGGTCCTGGGCGGCCTGCTGCTGGTGGCCTACTGGCAGGAGTGGGTCGTTTCCCCCTTCCCCTGGGATCTGGGCATCGTCCTGACCTTCCTCTACGGGTACAGCACCTTCCACCGGGCGTTCCAGGACGTGATCTCCCGGCGGATCAGCGCCGATCAGGCGGTGACCCTGGCGGCTCTGGCCGCCCTCTACGTGGGCGAGTACCTGGCCGCCGCCGAGGTGGTCTACATCATGCTCGTGGGCGAGACGTTGGAGGCCTACGCTTCCCAAAGGTTCCACACCGACCTGACGCAGCTTCTCTCGTTGCTGCCCCAGGAGGCCCATCGCTGGGGAGACGACGGCGAGGAGCGGGTGGCTCTGGGAGAACTCCGGCCGGAGGACCGCGTGGTGGTCTATCCCGGCGAAAGGGTCCCGGTGGACGGCGTCATCCTGGAAGGGGAATCGCTCCTGGACGAGAGCTCCATCACGGGCGAGTCGGTGCCCCGGGAGCGGTCGGTTCGCGACCAGGTCTACGCCGGCAGCGTGAACCAGACCGCCCGGCTCCTGGTCCGGGCCCGCCAGGTGGGCGAAACCACGGTGTTGAACCGGATCGTGGAGCTGGTGCGCCAGGCCCGGGAGAGCAAAGCTCCCATCCAGCGGACCGCGGACCGCTACGCCCAGTGGTTCTTGCCCCTGGTGCTGGGAATCGCAGTCCTCTGTTACGTGGTGACGGGCGACTGGATGCGCTCCGTGGCGATCCTTATCGTGGCCTGTCCCTGCGCCATGGTCCTGGCCACGCCGGCGGCGGTGCTGGCCACCATCAGTGCTCTGGCCCGGAAGGGGATCGTGGTTCGAGGCGGGATCCAGATCGAGGAGCTCTCCAAGATCGACTGCTTCGCCTTCGACAAGACCGGCACCCTGACCCGGGGCCGGCCCGAACTGGTGCGGGCGATCCCCTTCGGAGAATTCCGGTCCGACGCGATCCTGGGTTGGGCGGCCTCCCTGGAATTCTTTTCCGAGCATCTGCTGGCCAAGGCGATTCGGGAGGCGGCCGAGAGCCGCGGGCTCGACGTCTCACCCGGGGAGTCGGTTCAGAGGCACGCGGGTCTGGGTCTGGAGGGGACGGTGCCTTCCGGCGGCGGCAAGGCGGGGCCGACCGTGCTGGTCGGCAGCGCGCGCTTCCTGGAACAGCAGGGAGTCACTCTCACCAAGCCGGAGCGGGAAGTTCTGGATCAAGCCGCGTCCGAAGGAGGTATCGCCGTCCTGGTGGGTTGGGAAGGGCAGGCCGCCGGAGTTCTGCTCCTGCAGGATCAGCCCCGGCAAGAGGCGGGCCGGGCGGTGGCCTCACTGCGCGAACTGGGGGTCCAGAAGTCCCTGCTCCTGACGGGAGACAACGAAAAGGCGGCCCTTCGGGTCGCCCGGGAGGTGGGGATCTCCCAGGTGCACGCCGGCCTGCTCCCGGAGGAGAAGTTGGCCCATCTGGAGGAGCTCAAGCTCCAGGGTCGCCGGGTGGCCATGGTGGGAGACGGCGTCAACGATTCGCCCTCCCTGGCCGCCGCCCATGTGGGCATCGCCATGGGGGACACGGGGACCGACATCGCAGCCGACGCGTCGGGCGTGGTTCTGGTCGGCGACGGAGGGCTCGACCGCCTGAAGCCGTTGATCCGCATGAGCCGCCGAGCCGTCAAGACCATTCACGACAACATCTTCTGGTTCGGCCTGGTCTTCAACCTGGTCGCGGTCATGGCCGCCTTCTGGGGGTACCTGAGCGCCGTGGGCGCCGCCGTCGTCCACCAGGGTTCCTCGTTCCTGGTCCTGATGAATTCCCTCAAGCTGCTGGATCGCCGGCCGTCGGAGATGCTTCCCCACGGGCTTCGCCACCGGTTGCACCACCTGGGCCACCGGTACCGCCATTTCCGCCATGACCTCCACCATCTCCAGCACGATCTCCTCCATTGGTTGCACCATCGGAATCCGGCCCGTCTTTTCAGGCGCTTCCTTCACTGGGCGGGCCATCGCAAAGGGTCCCTTCTGCGCTGGGCCGGGGCCGCCGCCGTCCTGGCGTACCTGCTCTCCGGGATCCGGATGCTGGCGCCCGAAGAGGTGGGAGTGGTCCAGCGCTTGGGCCGGCTGGTCGAGGGTTCGCTGGGACCAGGCCTTCACTACGTGGCGCCTTGGCCCGTGGAGACCCTCCACCGGCTCCGGCCGGCGCAGGTTCGCACCGTGGAACTGGGTTTCCGGATCTCCGAATCGGCGGCCGAGGCCGAAGGGGAGCCGGCCGCCTACGAGTGGAACATTCAGCATCGCCAGGGACGGTATCTGAGGAGGGAAGACGAGGCGCTCATGCTGACGGGAGACGAATACCTGGTGGAGGTGAACGCGGTGGTCCACTACGCCATCGCCGATTTCCACCAATACCTCTTCGCCAGTTCGAACCTGGAATCCACCTTGCAGTTCCTGTGCGAGAGCGCCTTGCGCCAGGTGGCGGCCACCATGGAGCTGGACCGGATTCTGGCCCTCGACCGGCGCACCATCGAGGCCGCGGCGATGGAGATGGTCCGATCGGAGGCGGACCGCCTGGGTTTGGGCGTTCGGGTCCAGGCATTCCAGCTCCAGGACGTGCATCCGGCGCTGGAGGTGGTGGGGGCCTTCCGGGAGGTGGCCAGCGCCCTGGAGCAGAAGAGCCGCATGATCAACGAGGCTCATGCCTACGCCAACGAGCGGGTTCCCGTCGCGGCGGGTGAAGCCCAGGGGCGCCAGATCCAGGCCCGGGCCTATGCGGTCTCCCGGGTCCAACGTTCCGAAGGCGAGTCCCGCCGCTTCGATCTGCGTTACGGCGCCTATCGCCTGTCGCCCGAGACGACCCGGATCCGTGTCTACCTGGAGGCGGTCGAGGCGGGTTTGGCGGGTAAAAAGAAGTACATCCTGGACCAGGGCTCGGGACGGCGGAAGATGCTGCTGTTCCGTAACTCGGTGTTCAATTTGGGAGACCTGGAGAAGGCGGTCTCCGCCAGCGGGAGATGACCCGGAGATGCATTACCCAGTGAAGGCACCCGCGGACGGCGGGAAGAGCAGGCAACCGATCCGAACCGGAACAGTGATCCGAAGCAAAGTCTTCTGGATCGTGGTCCTGTTGATGGTGTCGTACCGGAGCCTGTTCACGGTGAACGAGGAGGAGATGGTCCTGGTCACCCAGTTCGGCCGGCCCGTCGCCGAGTACAAGGAGGCGGGACTCCGGATCAAGTGGTTCTTCCAGGGGCTGACCCGCATCGACAAACGTCTGCACCTGTACAATCCCCGGCCCTCCGAGTACCTGACCCGGGACAAGAAGAATCTGCTGGTGGAGACCTACGTGATCTGGCAGGTCCAGGAGCCGCTCCTGTATCTGCGGACCGTGGGGGACCGCTCCGGGGCGGAGATGCGCCTGCATGACATGGTGTGGTCGTCGGTCTCCGCCGATCTGGGCCGGACCGAGCTTTCCGAGCTGGTGGCCACGGAACCGGAACAGGTCCGCCTGGAGACCTTGATGGAGCAGCTCACGCGAGAGTGCAACGAGACCTCCCGCCAACGTTACGGAATTCGGATCGCGTCCGTGGACGTGAAGCGGATCAACCTCCCCACCCAGAACCGTGAGAGCGTCTATGCCCGGATGCGGGCCGAACGGGACCGCATCGCCAAGAAGTACCGGGCCGAAGGAGAGGAGGAGGCCCGCAAGATCCGGGCCGAGGCAGATCGGCAAGCTGAGGAACTACTGTCGGCGGCGTACAAACAGACGGAGATCATCCGGGGCGAGGCGGACGCGCAGGCCACCCGGATCTACGGAAGGGCCTATTCCCGGGACCCCGAGTTCTACCAGATGATAAGGACGCTGGAAGCCTATCAGCGGATCCTGGACGACAAGACCACCGCGGTCCTCTCGGCCGACTCCGAGTTGCTCAAATTGCTGACCGAGGGACGCAACGGAAGGTTGGCCCGGTGAGAACCTGGTTGCGGCAGAACTGCCTGCTGCTGTCGTCGGTGTTGATCGCCCTGTACCTGGCGTCCGGGATCTACTATGTCCCCACCGATCGACAGGCGGTGAAGTTGCGGTTGGGCCGCCTGCTTCCGGGGCGGATCCAACCGGGTCTGCAGTACGCTGTTCCGTACCCCCTGGAGGAGGTGATCCTGATGAAGACGAATGAGGCCCAGCGCCTCACCGTCGGGGGCACCGATCTGGACCGGGCCCTGGGAGTACGGGTCCTGACGGAGGACGACTCCCTGTTGAGCGGCGACCAGAACCTGGTCCAGGTCCGGGCCTCCATTCAGTATTACGTCCAGGATCCGGGCCGGTACCTGTACCGGTCCCGGGATCTTCCCCGGGTCCTGGAGGTTCTCCTCTATCGTTCCCTCTCCCGAGCCGTGGCGATCCGGGGCGTCGACGACGTGCTCACCACGGGCCGCATCGAGATCCAGAATCGTGTCCGGGAGGATCTGCAGCACGAGGCGGACCGCCTGGCGTTGGGCGTGGCCGTGACCGCCCTGGCCCTGGAGCAGGTCCGTCCTCCCGAACAGGTCCGCGATGCCTTCCTGGAGGTGGCCGACGCCAGGGAGGACCGGAACCGGATCGTGCAGGAGGCCCGGGGATATTCCAGCGAATTGTTGCCTCGAACCCGGGGTCAGGCCCAGGAAAACCTCCAGCAGGCCCGAATCTACGGCCGGGAGGTGGTGGACCGGGCCCAGGGCGAATCGCAGCATTTCCTGAGCCTGTGGGGAGAGTACCGGCGCCATCCCACCGTCACCACGGCGCGCCTCTTCCTGGAGGCCATGGAGGAGATCCTGCCCCGCACCCGCAAGGTCATTCTGGACGATGCCGGAAGCCGGCAGGGTCTGGACCTGGATATCTTCGCGGTGGAGGAGTGACGAAAAGCCGGCGAGACGGACCTTCGGGGAGGCGGAGATGGAACCCAGGAAATGGTTCTCCCTGCTGGCGATCCTGGGCTGCTTCCTCTATTTCGTCACGCGCGAGATGCCCGTCACGCAAACGGAAAGGGAAGAGAGCCCGGACGACGTCCTGATCGCCATGGTCCAGGCCATGGAGCGCGGCGACGTCGAGGCGCTCGAGGAGTGCTTCGGCGGAGACCTGAGGAGGCGCCTGGAGGACCTGTTGGCACGGGATTCGGCGCCTTGGCTGTCGGAGTGGCTCAGGAGGCGGGGAAGCGCCGTCAAAGGCCTGGCCATTCTGGGCCAGGAGGAACTGGGTCCGGACCAGGTCCGCGTCCTGACCGAGACGGTCTACGACGACCGCAACACCCGTCAGTCCTTCCTGCTGGAGCGGGAGAATGGGTCCTGGAGGGTGACCCAGAGCGATTTCGAGATGGTCAGCGACTGGGAAAACGAATTCGGGAAGTCGATTCGGGATGTGGGGCGTTAGTGATTCCGGAGAGTCTCGATCGACATGCGCCAACTTCTCAAGAAACACTTCGGCTTTGACGATTTCCTGCCCCTCCAGGAGGAGATCATCGCCAGCGTCCTGGATGGCCGGGACACGTTGGTGCTCATGCCCACGGGCGGGGGCAAGTCCCTTTGCTACCAACTGCCGGCGCTGCGATTCGACGGGTTGACACTGGTCGTTTCGCCGCTGATCGCCCTTATGAAGGACCAGGTGGATGCCTTGAAGGCAAACGGCATCGCCGCGGGTTTCATCAACAGCGCCCTCACCCGCAGCGAGCTCCACCGGGTTCAGGACCGGGCCCGCAGAGGCTCGCTCAAGATCCTGTACCTGGCTCCGGAAAGACTGGCGGTGCCCGGGTTCAGGAGTTTCCTCGAAGCGCTCAGGGTCGATCTCGTGGCCGTGGATGAAGCCCATTGCATCTCCGAATGGGGGCACGACTTCCGCCCGGACTACCGCCGCCTCGGCGACCTGCGCCGGGATCTGTCCGGCGTCCCCTTCATCGCGTTGACCGCCACCGCCACCGAGCGGGTGCGCTCGGACATCGTCGAGCACCTCGGCCTGAAACGGCCGCGGCGGTTCGTCGCCAGCTTCAACCGGGCGAACCTCACTTACGCGGTCCGGCCGAAGCAAAACGCCTACGCCGGCCTCCTGGACCTGCTCGAGAAGCACAAGGGGGAATCCGCCATCGTCTACTGCTTCTCCCGCAAGGGGACCGAGGAACTGGCGGAAGTCCTGCGGGACGACGGTTTCAACGCGCTGCCCTATCACGCCGGGCTCGATGGCGAGGTGCGCCGGAAGACGCAGGACCGGTTCATCAACGACAAGGTGCCCATCATCACCGCCACCATCGCCTTCGGCATGGGCATCGACAAGTCCAACATCCGCCTGTTGGTCCACTACGACCTGCCCAAGTCGCTGGAGGGCTACTACCAGGAGACGGGCCGGGCCGGACGCGACGGGCTGCCCAGCGACTGCGTCCTGTTCTATTCCTACTCCGACAAGGTGAAACAGGACTACTTCATAGACCAGATCGAGGACGAGTCCGAACGGCTCCGGTCCCGGGAAAAGCTGGCGAAGGTGATCGAATTCTGCGAGTTGCCGACCTGCCGCAGGCGCTACGTCCTCGGTTACTTCGGTGAGGCTTGGGAAGGCGAGAACTGCCAGGGCTGCGACGTCTGCCTCACGCCGCGGGAGGAATTCGATGCCACGGAGATCGCTCAGAAGATCATGTCGGCGGTGTTGCGGACGGGCCAGCGATTCGGGATGGGCCACGTCAGCCTGGTGCTGCGGGGATCCAGGGCCAGGCGGGTCCGGGAATTGGGACACGACCGGCTCACCGTGCACGGGATCGTAGAGGACCATTCCGACTCCGAGCTCAAGGCAATGGCCCGACTGCTGATCGCCCGGGGCCTGCTCCGCAACAACGGCCGGGAATACCCCACGCTGGCCGTCACGCCGGCCGGCTGGACTTTCCTGAAGAAGCGCGACCGGCTGACCCTTTCCAGGCCGCGGCAGCAGGAGGAGAGGGCGGCTTCCGCGGGCCGGGAGATTCCCGGCTACGACCAGGTCCTCTTCGGGAAGCTCCGCGGTCTGCGCAACCGGATCGCCACCCGGCGAGGCCTGCCACCCTACATCGTATTCAGCGACGTGACGCTTCAGCAGATGGCGCACTGGATTCCCCAGAGCCGCGAGAGCCTGTCGCGCATCTCCGGCGTGGGTTCCGTGAAGCTGGAGCAGATGGGCAGCGAGTTTCTGGCGGCCATCCGTTCCCACGCCGGTGAACATGGCCTGGAGGATCGCACGCCTCCATCCCCGGGCCGCGGGGGAGATCCCGGATCGGAGCCCGGGGACTCGACCGGAGAACCGGACGGCAGTATCGAGGAGGTCCCTCGAGAACACGCGCGGGCCTATGAAAAGTGGTCTGTGGAAGAGGACGAGGAACTCCACCGGAAACACGCCATGGGTTCGAACGTCTCGGAACTCGCGGAGCATTTCGGACGTCAGCCCAGCGCGATCCGGTCACGATTGAAAAAGCTCGGCCTCGTAAAGGCCGGCGTCAGGGGGCGAAGCTTGACTTACGAGCGGACCAGGCGTCTGTTGCAGCAGGGACTCTCCATCGAGGAGATGGCGCAGCGGCGTGGCCTCAGCAAAGGCACCATCGCAAACCACCTGGAAGTTCTGGCCCTGGACGGCTTGGAATTCGACCTGAACCCACACCTGCCCCCGCCGGAGCAGGCCGGGAAAATCGTTGAGGCCTTCCGGCAACTGGGTGGCCTCGGGACGCCCCTGGCGCCGGTGAAGGATATCGTTGGAGAAGACTGTTCCTACGAGGAAATCAGGCTGGTGCGAATATACTTGCGGCAGCGGGTTCCAATGTCGGCCGCCGATGACAGTCCGGAGGAGGCGGCATCGACGTCCCGTAGCCGGTGATGGAACCGAAGTTTCAACCCCGGAATCGGTTGAACACCTTTTGCCTGAAGGGATCGCCATTGGGTGTTATCGGTGGCGCGGACGAAAGGAGAAATGGTGCTGCTTTCTCCACCTGAGAGCCGTTGGGCCCACCAATCCGGTGGGGGTCGAGCGACCGGCGAGGCGATCTGAGACTTGATTATGAAATCCAGGAAAACTCTGTATCTGGCCAATCCGTACGGCTTTTCCCGGCAGCAGCGTGAAGGGCCGCTGGCGCTCCTGGTGGCCGCTTTGGCGGGAGTTGGAGCCGAGGTCTGGGAGCCGTTCGCACGCAACAACCAGGTCGACCACACACCGGGGTGGGCCTACCGGATCGGTCAGGCCGATGTCCGGGACGTGAGAGATGCGGACGGCTTCTTCGGGGTGGTCAACGGCTGTCCTCCGGACGAAGGGGTCATGGTGGAGCTCGGTTTGGCCATCGCCTGGGAGAAGCCGGTGTTCCTGTTCCGTGACGACTTCCGCCGCTGCACCGACAGCGAGGAA
Organism: Acidobacteriota bacterium; assembly: GCA_965116695.1. Taxonomy (GTDB): domain Bacteria; phylum Acidobacteriota; class UBA6911; order RPQK01; family JAJDTT01; genus JAJDTT01. The sequence continues at coordinate 1,102,974 of OZ220706.1, read as the reverse complement.
TATCCCCTCAACCTGATGCTGTTCACGGGTCTGCCGAAGACGGGTTGGGAGGACTACTGGTTCACGTCCGTCGACGAGATCGCCGACCCGAACAAGGCTTTGGTCCGATGGCTGCAGGGGGAGGACGATCCTCCGTCGGCAGATGGTTGACGCGGGATGACGTGGTTGTTCGCACCACCTGGGATCAGAAGATCAACCGAAGCCCCCATTGCACGATCCGCTGGAACGGCGCGTTGCCCATGCCGCCGCTGAAGATGGTCTTGTCCAGGAATTGGCCGGTGCCGGGAGTGACGTATCCGGGGAAGCCGGTGGCATTCACCGTGGTGTTGAACACGGACCCGTTCCCCACGATGGTGTTGGGGTGATTGAAGGCGTTCCACAACTCGGCGCGAATCTGCAGCCGCATTCCTTCCTGGCCCGGAATTTCCAGGTTCCTGAAAAGGCCGAGATTCCAGACGTTGATCCCGGGTGAGAGAAACGTGCCCCGGCCCATGTTGGTCAGGGCGCCCGTCCCTCCCCGGACGTACCGGGCCCTCGGATCCCGGGCAACATACCCCACCACGTTGTCCGGACCTCCGCACTGGGCCGCACTCCCCGCGATTCCGATTCCGGTCCCTTGACGGCAGACGAAGTTCACGTCCGTCCCGGTCTGCCCGCGGCCCTGGGGATTCTCGATGGCCGTGTCGCCCGCCGTGTCGAAGTCTCCATTCAGGTCCCGGCGGGAGATGATGGTGAGAGGTTGCCCGCTCTCGGCCAGGTAGGTTCCGTTGATCTGCCAGCCGCGGGTCAAGCCGTTGAGAAACCGGTTTCCAAGTTTGCCTCCGGGAATGTTCCAGAGCCAACTGACCGAGAACTTGTGAGCATGGTGCAGTCCCGAAAGTCCCCGGCCGGCGGCGATGTTCAGATGATCGAAGGGCCGGCGGGGATTCATGAAGCTGGTGAACAGGTCGTTTTCGATGAAGTCGATGGTCTTGCTCCAGGTGTAGTTGGCGTTGAACGAGAATCCCTTGGAAAACCTTTTCCGGAACAGCAGCGATCCCCCGTGGTACCAGCTCTGGCCTTCGGACGCGAACTCCGTCACCACCCCGGCGAACCCGTAGGGCCATAGCAACAGTCCCAGGCCCAGGGGAGTTCCGTCCCGGGCGGTGGAGCGCCTTCCCTTGAGGAAATCGCCCAGCGTCGGAGCGCCCCGGAAGTCCTGCGCCAGGGCATCCGACTCGCTGAAGAAGGTGGGAAGGCGGGAGGGATTGGGGAGTCCCGCGCTCTTCCACCGTTGCACCGGAAGGCGGATCGCATGGTTGCCGACGTAGCGGGCTTCGATCAGGTAGTCGCCCCACAGTTCGTGTTGCAGGGCCGCGGACCAGGTGTAGGTTTCGGGCGCCACGTCGTCGCGCACGTACGCTCCGCTGGCGGCCCGTGCGACGTAGGTGTCGGTGAAGGTGGTTGCGGGGAGGCTGGTCAACAGGCCGCCGCCCGCCAGGAATCCCAGGGTGGAGTGTCGAATGTCCGCGCTCAGAGGATCGCCGCCGGTGCCCACCAGGGCGCACCATCCCGGAGAGGGACGGATGGCGCAGGCATTGGTTTCGCGATTCTCCGCCTGGATCTGGGCCGGCAATTGCAGCAACGGCAGGTTGCCGAAAATAACGTCGTGGGCGACTCCGACGCCTCCCCGGAGGGAGGTCTTGTGCGTCCCGAAGAGGTCCCAGGCGAAGCCGATCCGGGGAGCCCAGTTGTTTCGGTCCGCCTGCGGCTTGCGGAAGATGAGCGATTCCCCCACGAAGTTCAGGAGCGCCGACTGATGCCGCTGGGGCAGGGAATCGAAGATCCTGGCGCCCAGAAGAGGAGAATCCGGGCTGACGCCGAGCGAGCTCAAGAGTTGCGGCGTGAAGACCTCCTCCCGAATGGATTCGATGTTGGACAGGGCATTGAGATCCTGCAGGGCCGTGTCCCGGGCCACCTGGGTGTATTCGTAGCGGAGGCCGAGATCCAGAGTCAGGTGAGGATGGATCTGCCAGTTGTCCTGGAAGTATCCGAACATCGCCGTACGGTTCTGGGCGAAGAACCCGGTGCCCACGCCGCGGATGGCCACGACGCTGGGGAACCGGTCGCGGACGAACTCGTCCAGGTCCGCGTAGGTGTACTCGCCCCGTCCGCGCGGGAGGAACAGGCTGCCGGCGATGATGTTTCTGTAGTCCGCTCCCATCTTGAAGGTGTGTGAGCCCACGCTCCAACTGAAGTTCTCACTGACCTGGTACACGTTGTCGGTTCCCCCTTGCGGGAAGGTTCCGCGGGGGCCGATGAACAGGCTGATGTCGTTGATGTTGTAGTTGCCGAAGGTGTCGGTGGGACCCGGGGCAGGGGGCAGGTCCACCGGGAACCCGGCGGCGTTGCGATTGTAGCCGACTCGCAGTTCGTTGATTCTGGTGGGACCGAGGGTGAAGACGTCACTGACCGTGACCCGCTGAGTGTCGGTGAAGACGCCGCTGTTGAATCGGGCCACGGGGAGATCGCCGGCCGCCACCTGCCGGTTCCGGCTGTAGTGGTACCGGGTGCTGATGCGGTGGCGGTCCGTCTGATAGTCGCTGCTGATCAGGAACAGGTGCGTTCGATCGAACTGGGGCGCCGACAACGACAGAACTCCCAGTTCGATGGGGACCCGCTGCCCCGTGGCTTCGTTGAGAACCGTCGCGGTGGAGGTGGCGGCCGGGGCGGCGGGGACGTGGTCCGCGATGATGCCCACGCTCACGGGACTGACGCCGGTGCCCGGCTCTGCCGCCAGATTGCGCAACCGGGCGAGGCCCGCGCTTGTGGGTCCCAGGATCTGCCCCGGAGAGGTTCCGTCCAGGGTGAGGTTCCGGTACTCGTAGGCGCCGAAAATGAACCACTTGTCCTTCAGCAGCGGACCTCCCAACTGGCCCCCGAAGCGGTTCCAGTCGTAACGGGGCTTGCGGCCGCCCGGCCCAGAGGCGGCCCGGGTCAAGTTGTCCAGCGAGTTGGTGTGCCGGTTCTGGTTGAACCACCAGGCTCGCCCATGCCACTCGTTGGTCCCGGACTTGGTGGTCGTGATGAACTGGCCGGCCGTGGAGTGGCCGTATTCGGCGCTGAACTGGTTGGTCAACAGGCTGAATTCCTCCACCGCCTCCTGGATGACGGGGGCCAGACTGCCTGTGTTGGTGGGGTCGTTGTTGTCGACGCCGTCGACGACGAAGTTGTTCTGGCGCGGCCGGTTGCCTCCGATCGACCCTCCTTCTCCCACCACGCCCCCGGACTGGGTGGTGGTGCCGGGAGCGTGGATGGCCAGGCCGATGGGATTCCCTCCGCTCCCGGCCGGATCGGCCAGGGGAAGCTCCATGATCTCCCGGGCGCCGAAAGTGCCGCCCGTCAACTGGGAATCTTCGGTCTGCACCAGGTCGGCTCCGGCCGAGACGGTCACGATCTCGTTGAGCTCGCCCAGTTCCAACCGGACCTTGACCTCCGACACCTGATTGGCCCGGACCACGATGCCGGGGCGCACGTACTTCTTGAATCCGGACAGCTCGACGCTGAGGGTGTAGGTGGAAACCAGCAGGTGGGGGAAATCGTAACCGCCGGCGTCGGAACTGATCTGGGTCCGGGTCTCACCTGTTCGATCATTGGCAAGAGTGACGGTTGCGCCGGGGATCACACCGCCCGTGGGATCCCGGACCTCACCCCGGACGGTTCCCTGGAATCCTTGTGAGAACAGGTCTTTTTCGACGAGCAGGCCGATGGACAGCAACAGGAGGCATAAGCCGCTTTTTCGCATGAGAATGATGATCTTTCGGAGCAGGGTTCATTTGTCATCGGTTGGAGGAGGGATTCCCGGCGGCGACGATCCGAAAGTGCTCCGCCAACGTCAGGCGCTGATCCCGGACCAGGTCGTGGATCTCGACGGTGAGGTCGTACCGGTCCGGCTTCAGGTTGCGGACCGGCAAGGCCCGGATCAGCACGGCTCTCCGGTCCGAATACCAGAAGACCTCCCCGTCTTCCTCGGCGGCGACCTCGGCAACCGGTTCGCCCCGGCACGAAATCCTGTACGCAATCCGCAATGACGGCGCCATGGAGGACTGGTCGAGTCCGGCGTTGTAGAGCTGATAGTACGCCCCGACGGGGTTCCCGGCGACGAAGGTATTGTCCGGTGCCGGGTGGATCCGGACATCTCCCAGGACGAACCTGCGGTCCGCTTCCGGGGTTCCCTCGACCCGGCGCAGGTCGTGGGACAGGACGAGTGAGCTGGCGGCCAGGATTCCGTCCGGGTAGGAGGGCGGATCGACAGAGCGGCGTACGACTCCCACTTTGCCGCTCTTGAGGTCCTTCACCAACAGGTCGATCCGGTAGCGTCCGCGGTGCTCGAGGGAGACCAGTTTCTGGTAGAGAGACCGGGCCGCCCGGCCCTGGTCCAGGTCTTCCGGCCGGTAGGCCGAGACCAGGTCGTCCTCGAACTCCGCGACCACCTGCCGCGAGATGCTGGTGACGATCCCGTAGACGGAGACTCTCGCCACCAGGGAACCGGCTTCCGGCCCGTAGGTCAGGTCGCGGTTGGCGATTTCCAAAGTCAGGGAGGTCAATGCCCGGTCCCGGTTCAATCTGAAGTGGTCCTGCCGCAGCTTCAGCGGAAGCTCGGGGAAGCGGACCTTGAGTCGAACGAGCTCCCTCAATTCCGCCGACTTGATTTCCGACGGGCGCTGCACCCGGCTGTAGGTCTCGTAGCGATCGAATGGCGAGTCCTTGGCCCGCAGAGCGTTGAAAGAAGGAGGGGGCCGATTCGCCTTTCGGGTCAAGCCTCTCCCTTCGGACCAGGTGAGGCCGGCGCCGGGGACCTGCCGAAGGACGTCCTTTTCGTCCGGATTCAGGGCCAAACGGTATTCGCCGCCGCCCACAGGGTCCACGAACTCGAGTTCGACGTCGTCGCCGAGGCCCGCGATGCGGCGGTAGCGCCAGATCTCGAAGGGATGGGTCGAGGTGAATCCTCCGCCTTCATGGACCGGACGCTGGTAGGGGCCTCCGGAGGGGTGGCTCTCGACCTCGTCCGGTGGTCCGTGGAGGATGTAGATCCGGCCCCGGTCCGTCGTCCAGCCGGGCTTTCCGCTCCGGAACCATTGATTGGCGTAGGCAATTCTCCGGTAGTGTTCTTCCTTGAACTCGCAGACGGCAGTGCTCGGGTCCGGATCGCGCCGCCGCCAGAAGCGCTCGACGAATTTCTCCCGCTCCAGGTCCGTCGTCAGAGTCTCGAAGACGGCCTTTTCCCGGGACGTGATGATGTAGGCCACGTCCTGGTTGAGCCACTTGTCATAGTGGTCCGCTCCCTCTTCCTGGATGGCGGCGGCGTTGGAGTGAAGCAGAGCAAAAAGAAAGCAAGGCCAGAAGGAGCGCTTGCACAACATGATGGGAATTCGGACTACCGGCGGGTGACCCAGATGGCGGAGGACCAGGCCATCATCTCGTCTTCCTGGATGACCCGCACGTAGTAGTAGCTGGTCCCCGGTCCCGAGTCCTGGTCCAGGTAGGTCACGGAGGCCTCCCGGTGGTGGGGCCGCGTCTGAAAGACGAACTTGTTGTCCTTGACCACGTCGATCTGGCGGATGGGTCCGGTTCCGATGGCCTTGATTTCCAGCTTCGGGATTTCCGACAGGGTGGTTTCGTCGCCCATGAAAGCGTCGCCGATACGGAAGTCGATGACGATGTTGTCGGTGGAGGCCAGGGTGTGGCGCTGTTTCAGGCCCTGGAAGATCCCTTCCCGTGTGAATTCCGTGGCCCAGACGCCGGCATAGGACATGTGGGTCGATTCGTGGTCGGAGCTGGCGATGACGCCGATGCGGTGTCCCCGGGCCAGGGCGTCCCACAACATGTGGGGGCCTTCGGGCCGGTTCCCCAGCGGTCCCCGGCTCTCTTCCGGGAGTGCGTCCGAGTGCTCGTAGGAGCGGCGGAATCCCTGGTACATTTCCAGCACCGGCTGGCTCACCGGATCATGCCATTCCCAGCTCACCCGCGGTCCCAGGGGAGAGTGGGGAATGGAGATTCCGTCGGTCCCCTTGAGCCTTTCCCAGAGACCCAGCGGAATGTTGTCCGAAGGGATGCCCACGTCGCCGGGAATCAGCTCGCCGCGCCGCTCGGGCCAGATCAGGTTGCGGTGTCCCCCCGGATATTCCATGCTCCGCTCGTATCCGAACAGGGATACGAAGCGGCCCGGAAACAGGTACATGTCCGCCACCTTCTGGGTTCGCCACCAGCCATACTCGCCCAGCGCGTCCTCCTTTCCGGCCTTCCTCTCCCCGCCCGCCACCATGTTGTAGGTCTGGTTGTGGTCCGTAGTGGCCATGAAATCCAGCTCCGCCCCGTCCAGCGCGTAACGGTACTGGCCCGAGATGGAGAGGTCGGTCCAACCGTGACCGACGATGTCGGTGTGGCGGTGCAGGTCGCCGTAGTAGAGGCGATAGGTCTTGCCCCCAACCGTGGTCTCGTAGAGCTTGTTCGGTGTGGGCGAGTAACTCGTCTCGGGGACCGGAGGCGGAACCCGCCGCAGGTCCCCGGCCTCGCCGGCGGCCGGCGGCGCGGCCAGGCGCGAGGACCAGAGGTCCCACTGTCCCAGGCGCCGGTTTCCGCCGGCGCGGTAGTCGGTGGAGTAGAGCACCCAAACGCTACCGTCCGAATGGACGGCCGCCGGAAAATCCTGAGTCAAGCGGCCGCTGCTGAAGGCCAGTTCCCGGGGCCTGGACCAACGCTCGCCGTTGAAATGGACGGCGTACACGTTCCACACCTCGTCCGGGTACAAGCGGCTGGTCCATTGGCGGAAGATGAGCCAGAGGTTGCCGTTCCGGCCCATCAGGAGCCGCGGCTGTTCCTGGAAGTTGAGAGGCAGGTCCAGGAAGCGGCTTCCGGGGGGCTGTCCCATGCGGTGCCAGTTCCCCTGGCTGCGGCAACGAATCCGGATCTTGCGGTCGGAATGGAGAAGGGTCGCCGCGAAGTTGCTTTCCTGGGCGTAGTCCTTGCCCCACTTGGGACCCGATTCTTCCCAGGCGACCCAGAGCCGGTCCCGGGAGTCGAAGACCACCGACGCGTTGGCTTCGAAATAGCGCGTGGCCGAGACCGGTTCCACACTTCCCAGACGGCCCCGGGGGCCGATGGTTCTCAGGTAGATGTCGTAGTCGCCGTTCCGGTAGGTGTCCCAGACGACGGCGGCCCCGCCCGTGGAGTCGACGGCGACGGCCGGATGCCAGTCGGTCCCGGGATGCTCGGTGACGCGGATCTCGTCCGGCAGGCGGCCGAAGTCGGCGATGGAGAGGGCGTAGATGTCGGAGTTTCCTTCTCGCAGACCCTGCCACACCAGCCAGTTTCGACCCCGTCCGTCGGAGGCGGTCACCGGGTTGATGTCGTTCCCCGGGTGGCGGGTCAACCGGATGGGGTTTTCCAGGGAGGGCTTCAGTTGACGGGCCCAAAGGTCGAACTGGTCCCCGGCAAGCTGGTTGTAGATGATCCAGAGGCTTTCGTCCGGCCCATTGGTGATCAGGACCGTCCCGTAGATGGGGTCCCCGCCTGCCGGGGGAATTCGGTGAGGCGGACCCCAGCCAGTCTCTCCCAGAGTGCTGGTGTAGAAGTGATCGGCTCCGTCCTGGTATTGGATCCAGGCCGCGTGGAGCCGTCCGTCGGGACCGGCCACCACGGACGGGTAGTCTTCTTCTCCGGACGAGCGGGAAACGGGAAGAGCCGCTGGGGATCTCTCCACCGAAGCGGCCCCGTCCAGAAAAACTGCGGGATCGGTGTCCGGAAGCTGGTCCAGGTCGACCTGGAAATCTCCCTGCGCCGTGTTCACGTCCATCCGGGCTCCGGGAAGCGAGTCCAGTTGCAGCCAGACGCCCACGGGGCGGGTGAGCTTGAAGCCATAGCGGGGGCGTGAGTTCCCGAGTCCCTTGACGGTCCAGCTCGTGTCCACGTCGGGGCGCTTGGTCCGGACCCTCCAGGCGATCTTCGGTTCCTGGACCACCTCGGAACTCTCCTCGTCGAAGTTCCAACCCTGGATCCGGTGGAAATCGCCCCGGTTCAGGTGGGCGATTCCGTTCCAGTCCCGCAGCTCCGTGTCCTTCAGTCCAAGCGAGACCTTCACGGTGAGGGGGTGCTGCGACGAGTCGAAGGCAGGCGCCGGAGATGACGCCTGCGTTGTCTTCCCTGCGGAAGGGAGCCACTCGGATCCGAAACGGATCACTGCGGCCGCCGCCAGAGCCAGGATGAGCACAGCCGAGAGGCGTCGAGTCATGGGAGGTTTGCAAAAACGAGGCTATTCGGTCGCCGCGGGCAGTGTCAAGATGGCGCAATGCCCAACACTGTTCTGTTCGGGATGGTTTCGAGGCCGTTGCCACGAAGGTTTCTTCCAAATCCTTCCCTCAAGACTCATGGATTTCTCCACGCGGCCGTTTAATTGACAGGACCTGAACGAGTCAGTAGGTTCCACTGGAGGCAACATGAGCGTCGAATTGATCAGTGTCCTGGTGGCAATGGTGGCGATTGGGGTCGCATTGTCCGGGCTGATACTGGCCACCAACCGGGGCCTGCGTCAGGACATGGCCCGAATGGAAATGCGTCTGGACGGCAGGATCGATGCCTTGGATAGGAGGATCGATGCCCTGGAATCTCGCTTCGATGAGTTTCAATCGCAGATGGACCGTCAGATTGCCGCGGTCCGCGAGCGCATAGCGCACCTGGAGGGGCTTCTGAAAGGACTTCAAGAAACCATCGTCAGACGGTCAATCGCGGGTTAGAGGTAACAGGTAAGACCGGGAGAAGAGACGAGGCCGATGCGGGTTCGGGTCTGTTTCCCGATTCTCCTTCTTTCGTTGACGGCTTCCATCCGTGGGGCGTCGCAGTCGCCGCCCGAACCTGACTTCAATCGAGATATCCTGCCCATATTCCAGCGCGAGTGCGTCGGTTGCCACAGCTCGGCCCTGAAGCTGGGAGGATTGGTCCTGGAGAGCTACCAGGACTTGATGAGGGGAGGAGAGCAGGGAACCCCTCTGGTGGCGGGTCACGCCGATCAGAGCCTCCTGGTGAGGATGCTGGAGGGAACGGCTGAGCCCAGAATGCCCCTCAACGGCCAGTTGCCGGCCGAAGAGATCCAACTGGTGAGAGCCTGGATCGACGCCAGCGCCCGGCCTCCGTCCACCCTGGCGTCCGCTGACCATGCGGTTCCCATCCCGGATATTCCTCCCCAAGTCGACGTGGAGCCTCCGCTCGCCGCTTTGGCGTTCCATCCCAGTGAGAAGTGGCTGGCACGGGGAGGTTTCCGGCAGGTCGAGCTTCTGGACCTGGTTGAGAACCGAACCCTTCACCGCCTCGAAGGCCCCCGGGACCTGGTCCGGAGCCTCAGTTTCAGCCGCGACGGAAAGCTGTTGGCGGCGGGAGGCGGGGCTCCCGCCCGGCAAGGGGAGATTCGGGTATGGAATCTGAGCGAGCCCGCGCTCCAGGTCGAACTGAAGGGTCATTCCGACTGTGTCTATGCGTTGGATTTCAGTCCCGACGGCCGGCTGCTGGCCAGTTCCAGCTATGATCGCCTGATTCGTTTGTGGGACGTCCGAACCGGAGCCGAGATCGGCGCCCTGGAGGAGCACAACGGGCCCATCTATTCCATTGGTTTCCTGCCTTCGGGAAACGAACTCGTATCCGCTTCGGCGGACGGCACGGTAAAGGTCTGGGATGTCGCCTCGCTCCGGAGGCTCGTCACCTTGAGCGGAGCCGGGGGGCCGCTGTACGGCGTGGCCGTCCATCCGGACGGCGGCCGGTTTGCGACTGCGGGTGGTGACGGGACCATTCGGGTCTGGGTCCGGGAAGGGGACGAGTGGGAGGTGGGACGCTCCGTCGTAGCGCATCGGAGCGGGACGGAGCACATCGTCTACTCCGCGGACGGCCGGAGGATCGTCACCGGGGGAGCCGATCGGATCGTCAAGATCTGGGACTCGAATCCGCTGTCGCGCGTCGGAGCTTGGGATCCTGAGCCCGATTCCATCCTGGCCCTGGCTCTGTCCGCGGACGGGAGCCTCGCTCTGGGACGTTATGACGGGGCTCTGAAGTTCGTGGCCAACGCCGTCGACTAGCCGGGCAAGGGGAGGAAGCGACTCACGGTGAGCATGGATTTCTCGGCGTTCGGACGGCGGCTGCTGGGCGACTCGGGGACCTGGTCGCTGATGGACGACCTGGGTGGAATTGCAGCGTCCGGCGGCTCGATCATGAATCTCGGAGGAGGCAATCCCAGCCTCGTCCCGGCCGCCGTAGCACGGTATCGCCGCCGGATGCAGGCGCTGCTGGAGCGCGAAGGGGCGTTCGAGCAGGCGGTCGGCTTTTACGGCGGGCCGGACGGAGACCGGGATTTTGCCCGCGCGCTGGCCCGATTCCTGCGGAGAGAGCTTGGCTGGGAGATCAGCGAGCGCAACATCGCCCTGACCAACGGGAGCCAATCCGCCTTCCTGCCACTGTTCAATCTCCTGGCCGGCCCGATGGAGGGCGGCCGGCTCATGCGGCGCGTCCTGCTGCCGTTGGCGCCGGAGTACATCGGCTATGCGGACCTGGGCCTCACGCCCGGTCTCCTGACCGCCTGTCGTTCGACCATCCATGAGCTGGACGGCAAGTTGTTCAAATACGGGGTGGACTTCGAAGGGCTGGAAGGTGTCGAGGACATTGGGGCGATCTGCGTCTCCCGCCCCTCCAATCCGACCGGCAACGTGGTCACCGACCTGGAGGTCGACCGGCTTCGCGCCGCCGCCCGTTCCCGCGGCGTGCCCCTGATCCTGGACACGGCCTACGGATCGCCCTTCCCGGGCATCGTTTTCGGTCGGGACACCCCGGTATGGGATGAGCAGATGGTGGTCTGCATGAGTCTGTCGAAACTCGGACTTCCCGGCTTGCGCACGGGGATCGTCATTGCCAACGAGGAGATCGTCGCCGCATTGGCCGCCGCCACGGCCATCTTCTGCCTGTCGCCCGGCAGGCTCGGACCCGCCCTCGCCACCGAACTCATCGAGAGCGGCGAAGTGTTGGCCCTCGTTCGGGAGGTCATCCGGCCCCACTACGAGGAGCGTGCGGAACGCGCCGTGGACCGGATCCGCGCCGGGCTGGAGGACTACCCGATCCGCATTCACAAACCGGAGGGCGCGTTTTTTCTCTGGCTCTGGATGCCGGGCCTCCCCATGACCAACGCCGCGCTCTACAAGCGGCTCAAGGCGCGCGGTGTCATTGTCGTGTCGGGCCACTACTTCTTTCCGGGACTCGAGGAGGACGATTGGCGGCACAAGCGGGAATGCATCCGCATCAGTTACGCTGACGACTGGGACCGCATCGAACGCGGACTCGACATCATCGTGGACGAAGTGAGCCGGGCATACGACGGACCGCCGGCGGGCTCCCCCTGAAACTCTTCGGCCTCGTGGTGCACCCGCAATGAAATTCGTTCTGCCGACGGGGACCATCTCTGTTATCCTTCTCGTGGATCCGATAGAGCTTCAAATATGGCTGATCAGGTTTTCGACATGCCCGAGTTTCGTCCTCCGAAAATCAATTGGAGGTACGTCCGACTGGGATTCCTGGTTGTTCTGGCGGCGGTCACGGCCTTCGGGACCGTCTACCAGGTGCAGCCGGAAGAGGTCGGAGTCGTCCTCTTTTTCGGGCGCCACGTTCGCACGGCCCAACCGGGACTTCGCTTCAAGCTCCCCTTCCTGGAAAACGTATTGAAGGTCCCGGTGCAGCGCCAGCTCAAGCAGGAATTCGGGTTTCGAACCACTCAGCCCGAAATCCGGACGCGATACGCCTCCAAGCGGTTTCTGGACGAGTCGTTGATGCTCACCGGGGATCTGAACGTGGCGGTGGTGGAGTGGATCGTCCAGTACCGGATCACCGACCCCTACCTTTTTCTCTTCAAGGTCCGGAACGTCCAGGAGACGTTTCGGGACATGAACGAAGCGGTGATGCGCGAGGTGGTGGGAGACCGGACCGTCACCGAGGTCTTGACCGTGGGCCGCCAGGAAATCGAGGACATCGCGGAGCAGAAGCTGCAGGAACTCTGCAGGCAGTATGAGACCGGCATCACCGTGGACCAGGTCGTCCTGCAGAACGTGAATCCTCCCGATCCCGTGAAGCCGTCGTGGGACGAGGTGAACCAGGCCCAGCAACAGATGGACCGCCTCATCAACGAGGCGCGCGCCGAGTACAACAAGGTGATCCCCCGGGCCAAGGGTGAGGCTGAACAGGCCCTCCTTCAGGCTCAGGGGTACGCTCTGGAGCGCGTCAACCAAGCCAAGGGGGACGCTTCCCGCTTCAAGTCGTTGCACGACGCCTACCGGCGGGCGCCCGAGGTCACCCGGCGGCGAATGTACCTGGAGACCATGCAGAAGATCCTGCCTCGATCAGGCCGCAAGCTGTTCCTGGATCAGGATGCCGACGGCGTCATTCCGCTGCTGCCCATGGAGTCTCTTGAGAAGTTGATTTCGGGCCGAGCGCAGGCGGAGGGAACGGGGCAATGAAGGGCCGGCAACTGTATCTGATCCTGGCTGTGGCCGTCCTGGCCCTGGTGGTGGACGGTACTTACGTCACGAACGAAACCGAGCAGGTGATCATCACCCAGTTGGGCCGGCCGGTGGGAAATCCGGTCACCGATCCGGGTCTGCACTTCAAGCTTCCCTTCATCCAGACGGCCAACTATTTCGACAAGCGGTTCCTGGAGTGGGACGGAGACGCGGACCAGATGCCGACCAAGGACAAGCGGTTCATCTGGGTGGACACGTATGCCAGGTGGCGCATCAGCGATCCGCTCCGCTTCCTGGAGAGGATGCGGGACGAACCCAGGGCCCAGTCCCGATTGGACGACATCCTGGACGGTGAGACCCGCAATGCCATCGCCCGCCACGACCTGGTGGAGGTGGTCCGGACCAGCAACCGGGAGGCTCAGGATTCGCAGGACCAGGCCGAGGAGGAGACCTCGGTGTTGGAGACCATCCAGACCGGACGCCAGGCCATCACCCGGGAAATCCTGGAGACCGCCACACCCAAGGTGGCCGACTTCGGGATCGAGCTCATCGATCTTCAGCTCAAGCGGATCAACTACGTGGAAGAGGTTCAGAAGGACGTCTTCGCCCGCATGATCGCCGAGCGCAACCGGATCGCCGAGCGCTACCGGTCCGAGGGTCAGGGCGAGGCCGCCCGGATCCGGGGCGAGCGGGAGCGGGAACTGCAGCGCATCCAGTCAGAAGCGTACAAGACCGCTCAGGAAACCCGCGGCAGGGCCGACGGCGAGGCGACCCAGATCTACGCTGAAGCGTACAACCGGGACGCTTCCTTCTACGCCTTCATGAAGAGCATGGAGACCTACGAGCGGGGCGTGGACGCCAAGACGATCCTGATCCTCACCACCAGGGGCGAACTGCTCAGGCACATCCAGAGCGCCCGGTAGGGGCACCCCTTGTGGGTGCCCTCTTCCTGGCGGGATGAGCCTGCTCGAAACGAAGAGGGCACCCACAAGGGGCGCCCCTACATCCCTGGTTCTCCCCACTGACCGGATAAATGGGGAAAGCCCTCTTCGGCACTTCTTGTCGGGACTGACCCCAACCCGTACTAGTCGTCAAATCGCCAAGCCGGAACCGGTTCGCCCGAGAAGTGGACCTCCTCCAGGTAGGCCCCGGACTGGGGAGCCGGTCCCAACTGGCGGACGATCTCTCCGTACTCCAGAATCCGGGTCACCATGACGTTGTGCCAGCGACCGTCCCGCAGTCTCAGGTTTACGGCGATGGGGTGATCCACGTTCCAGGTGGAGCCGCCGGGAGGGATGCCGAATTCACGCCGGCAGTCGCGGGCGATGATGGGCGTCTCCAGGCCCGTTCGGTCCGCCCGCAGAGGCCACAGCGCCAGGGTTTCGCGCAACCAGCCGCCGCCCCGTTGATTCCCCCGGCGGTCCCGGGGGAGGCGGTAGGTGTGGGGCCAGGGGTGCATGTGAACCTGGTAGAGGTTGGACGCCACGTAGAGGCTGCCGTCGGTGGCCGGGTTGAGGTTGATGGGAGTGCTGCCGACGATCCCCCGGACGTAGATGATCTGCTCCCAATTCCGGCCCTGGTCCCGGGAACGCCAGATGCGGACGTCGTTGTAGTCCGGCTCCTTGCCGCCGCGCACGCAGAAGAGGAGGGAACCGTCCCGGTCTCGCGCCACGCTGGGCTCGAAGGAGTTGTCGCCACCGGTCACGGGGATGATTTCCGCCGCTTCCCATTTTCCGTTCCGATGCTGCCAGCGCACGAGGACCGCTCCGGTCGGTTCCGACGGCACGGAACCGGTTGGCGGCAGAGGCGCCCCCACCATTCCCACGATCAGGTCTTCTCCGTCGAGGATGGCCGGACCCAAGCCTCGGTTGGTGACCCGCCAGCCGGAAACGAGCTCGGTCTCCCCCACCTTGCGGGTTTCCACAACTCGGAAAGACTCGCCGTCGAACGCGTATTGTTGAACCTCGAAATACTTGTGTTGCTCGTTTTTCCCGAACGGTTCGACTCCCCGGAGATTTTCGAAATGCCAGACTTCGTCGCCGGACGCATCCGACTCGGCAGCCGGCCAGCCGATGGCGCTGGCCACACCGAACCCGGTCCCCCCTTGTTCATACCTGGACCCGTCCGGCCGCCTCGCCCCCAGCGGAATGAATCCGCCCTGGACCGGATACTTGACCATGACGGCCGGCTTTCCGGGAGGATCGGAGTTGGGATTGGGTTCGAGGTGATTTCGAGAGAGGACGACGGCCCGGTCGGCCCGCACGTCCGAGAGGTCGTCGAACAGGATTCCGTCGGTGCCGATCTCGAAATCGACTCCGGGACCGTACTCGCGGCGGATGCCGCAAAACAGAACCGCCTGGCGAGGGCCGATCTGGTAGGTGGAACCGAGGCCGTATCGCCAGGTGGCATTGGCAGGCTCGGTCGGCGGCACCTGAATGTCGGGGCCGCCCCGGGTGACGCCGATGATGCCGGCCGCCGCCACCGGGACGCCCGCCATCGCTGCAGCCAAGAGACACAGCAGTACCCTCGTTGTTCTGCTCATTACCGTCCTTCCTCTCCGTTCAGAGGTTTCGCAACCCTTTAAGGGGTCTCGTTCGTGCCCAGGCCCGCCCAGTGGATGCCGGGGGTCCCGTGGTCGTATCTCCGGTAGTGATCCGCCAGGACGTCGAAACCGAAGTCGTTCTCGTAGTCCCGCCAGACCGAGTGGCTGTGGTTGCTCAGGTTCTGGGTGTTGTCGTACTCGATGAGGAAGGAAGGGGCCTGGATGCGGTAGTAGTTGCCCCTGGAATCCCGGTTCCCGGTGGTCCTGCCGCCGATGGGAACGGCCTCGGGCTTCGGCCGGCCGATGCGCCCCGCCCAAGCGAAGTAAAGCTGATCGCGGGGCGTCTCCCGAGCGGTCTTCAGACGTTGGGCCGCCACTTCCCGGGGCATGTTGCCGGCGTATTCGCCGATCAGCCCCATCAGATCCTCATATTGCGCCTCCGTCATCCTGGACGCCGGCAGCCCCTTGAGGTCGCCTTCTATCTTGGCGCGGCGATCGGCCATGGTCAGGATGTCCTCGGGCGCCACCTCCTGGTAGATGGCCTGCCGCTGCTGCTCCGGGTCCAGGCTCTTGAGCAACGCGACCGCCAGATCCTCTTCACGCTCCAGGACTCTCATCCCCTTGTGGGCCCCCTGGGCCACTTCGTGGGGATTGGCTCCGAAGAAGGTGGGGCTGGAGGAGATGAGCTTGCCGTCCTGGATGGTGTAGTGCAGAGAGAGGTGGTGTCCCTCCACGCGCCAGCCCCAGTTTCCCTTGTCCCCTGGGGTTCCGAAGATGGAGAAATGGAACCTCTCGGCGTCCCGGTGCCCCGTGTGGTCGTCCTCGATGGCGCGGATGATCTCTTCCATGCTCATGACCCGGGTCGCCTTGGCGAAACCGCTACGGCTCAATCCCGAAGCCAGCAGGCCGCTGGCCAGGTGTTTCTGCATGGGGTTCATCTGTCCAAAGGTGATTCCGTTGCGGACGTAGCCGTAGACGCGGGTGAATCCCCCTTCGGGAAAGTAGTGCCAGTCTCCCCGGTGATCGGCGTCGAACGGGAAGAGTGTGTAGGATCGCTGGACCCGGTCCAGGGACTGGGACAGCACCTGGGCGGCGTCACGCATGAGCGTTTCGGTCGTCGGCGTTCCGTGGTTCGCCACCAGAGCGGCGCCGGAAAAGAGCAGGGCCGCCAACCAGATTCGAATGTGTTTTCTCATGATCTTCCTCTCTTTGGGATCGGGTCCGGATGTCAACGAAGCGGACCCGGATAGTGCTCCGCAAGTCTACCAGAGTCCTGCTCCCGCGACCCGTGTCACCGGTCAGACCGGCGGAGCCGGCGGTGAAGCCAGCTCACCAGAATTCCCACCAGGAGATTCGCCGCCAGGGCCAACGGTCCGATCCAGATGAAACTGACCGGGTCGTATCCGGTCTCCGGGTCGAATCCGAAGATCGGTCCGGAGTAGGCCACCAGGACGGCCGTCGTGATGCCGGTCACGGTGCCGAATACGACTCCCAGAGTGGTCGCGAAGCGGATGAAAAAGGCGAAACAAAAGAGGCCGAACAGGGGAGTCGAGAGCAACCCCGACGTCTTCTGGCCGACCGCCCAGATGTTTCCCGGCACGTTGTCTATGAGGGAGCCGACCCCCACGACGATGGTCCCGACGGCGAACGCAATGATCTTGGCCAAGCGCGTCCGGGCCCGCCGGCCGGCCGGCAATTTCCCGAAACGGTGCAGGAAATCGCGGCTGACGACAGCGGTGATGGAGTTGACGCCCGAGTCGACGCTGGACATGCCGGCGGCGAACATCGCCGACACCACGAGGCCCGAGATGCCGGGAGGCAGCACGTAGGCAATGAACCAGGGAAAGACACTGTCGGCCCCCGGACCGGTGTTGATGTGGGCAGGAAGGGTCTGAGCCGCCTGCTGGACGTACCCCAGAAGGGCGAGCCCGGTGATCCAGAGAGTGAGGACGACGGCGAGGCCCGCAAGGATATTGGCGATCATGGAGCGCCGAGCCGCCTTCAGGCTTCCCGTGGCCATATATCTCTGGATATGGGTCTGGTCGGAGGCGGCTCCACAGATGCCCTCAAGGGCGACGTAGATCACCGATCCGAAGACGGTGACCCGGACCGCCGGGTCGAGGCTGAACCACGGCTGGTGGTCCCAATGGGGCTGCCAGGAGGTTGGGACCCAGGTGGCGCCGCCCAATTGGTAGGTCACGATCCCGATCACGAGCCAGGCTCCCCCCAGCATGAGGGTCAGTTGGAGGGTGTCGGTAATGACGACGGTTCTCAGACCCCCCACCGACGTATAGAGCACGGCGACGAATCCGGTGACCAGGATGACGACGGGGACCCACGATTCGTCCAGGCCCAACATGACGACCATGGCCCGGGCGGACAGGTAGACCAGAAGCGACATCCAGATCAGGCGCGAAAAGACGAATATGATGGCCCCCAGGAGCCGGATCCGCAAACCCAGCCTCTCTTCCAAGTATTCGTAGGCGCTGGTGACGCGCCGGCGCATGTAGAGCGGCAGGAAGACGTAACCGATGACCAGGTAGAGGATGGGGTAGACCATGAAGTTGTTGAACATGGCGCCCGGACCCTTGCCGATGGCTTCGCCGGGGACCGCCAGGTAGGAGATGGTACTCAACCCGGTGGCGAAGATGGAGAACCCCACCACGATGGAATTCATGCGTCCGCTGCCGGTGAAATACTCGTTGAGGCTGGTCTGACGGCGACCGTAGAAATATCCCAACGCGACCGTGCCCAGCGCGTAGAGGACGATGATCGCCCAGTCCACGGCTGCGAGTCCGCCGCCCGGACTATTCATGGAGGTCCCCGGGCTCACCTGAAGCGACTTCGGCTTCGACAACGGCTCCTCGGGAGCGTTCCTTGATGCTGAGCCCGATGCCGCCGACAGCGGACGCCAGGAAAGCGACGAGGATGCCCGGCTCCAGAACCGGATCCGGAATCTCCATGCCGGTTCCTTCCCTGATCAGAAAGCCGATGTAGTTGTGGGGCAGATCGAGGTCACCCAGCAACCGCCGGACCTGCCAATGCCAGTCGGTGCAAAGGCAGTAGCCCCACCCCCGCCAGTAGCCGAATCCGAACCAGGAAACAGCGGTCAGCGCCAGCGCCGCCAGGCTCAGGCGGCGGGTCCGGGACCAGGTCCAGCCCAGGACCACCAGGAGGGTCCAGAAGGAGTGGAAGAGGAGGAAGAAGACGTCCAGAAGATGAAGGAGGTTCATCGATTTCTTCCATCTGCAATGCCACCCTCCTGCTCACCAGTTCCGAACAGCCGTCGCGGAAACGATACTGTTTGGCGCATTGGGCCGCAATTTGCGCGCCACGAGGTCGACTGATCACGCATTTGCGTTGCCGCGTGGATACCTGCTCTTTCCTCTTTTCCTCATCCCCCGGGACTTTCCCATTTTTCTTGCGGTTCGGGAGAACCAGGGATGCAGGGGCACCCCTTGTGTGTGTGGGTGCCCTCTTGCGTCGCTGCATCAATTGCCGGTCCGGGGAGGGCGACCAGACACAAGGGTCGCCCCTACGTTGCCTTGATTCCGTTTCGAGAAATGTGGCAAGATTCGCGCCCGAATATGGACGCATTGAAGTGTGATCTTCTGATCGTGGGCGGCGGGGCAGCCGGGCTGCGGGCTGCGGTGGCGGCGGTCCAGGTCCAGCCGGACCTGGACATCGTCGTGGCCTCCAAGGTCTATCCCATGCGCAGCCATACCGTGTCGGCCGAGGGCGGCACGGCGGCCGTGCTTCGCGATTACGACAGCCACGATCTGCATTGTTTCGACACGATTCGCGGAAGCGACTACCTGGCCGACCAGGACGCCGTGGAGCTTTTCGTGGACACCGCTCCGAAGGAGGTCCTTCAACTGGAGCATTGGGGCTGTCCGTGGAGCCGGGACCGGGACGGGCGCATCAGCGCTCGGGCGTTCGGGGGCATGAGCGTCAAGCGAACCGTGTTCGCCTCGGACAAGACCGGGTTCCACATGCTTCACAGCCTCTTCCAGCACTCGTTGCGTTTCGCCAGGATCCGCCGCTACGACGAGTGGTTCGTCACCTCTCTGCTGGTGGACGACGGCAAATGCGTGGGCGTGACCGGACTGGATCTGGCCACCGGGAGGATCCAGCCCATCCTGGCCAGGTCCGTGATCCTCTGCACCGGTGGCGGCGGCAAGATCTTCCCCTTCACCACCAACGGCAACATCAAGACCGGGGACGGGATGGCCATGGCCTACCGTGCCGGAGCGCCGTTGAAGGACATGGAGTTCGTCCAATACCATCCCACGGGCCTGCCCGGGACCGGAATCCTGATCACGGAGGCCTCCCGCGGCGAGGGAGGGTATCTCTTCAATAGCGAAGGCGAGAGATTCCTGGAGCGATATATTCCCGGGAAGATGGAACTGGGACCCAGGGACATCCTCTCTCGCGCCATCATCTCCGAGAGTCAGGCGGGCCGGACCTTCCAGGGCCGGCACGGCGAGTACGTCCATCTCGATCTCGCCCATCTGGGTGAGAAGGTCATCAACGAGAAGCTTCCCTTCGTCCGGGAACTGGCGTCCAAGTACGTCGGGATCGATCCGGTCCATCAACCCATTCCGGTCCGGCCGGTGGTGCACTATATGATGGGAGGCGTGAGTACCGGAAACGATGGGAGCACTCCCCTGGAAGGCCTCTACGCGGCCGGCGAAGTCGCCTGCGTCACCATCAACGGCGCCAATCGCCTGGGGTCCAATTCCCTGACCGAGTGCCTGGTCTTCGGCGGATTCGCCGGCGAGGCGGCCGCCCGCCACGCCCAGTCCACCGGCCTCGTCGATTCAAGCCGGGTCCGCGCGGCGGCCCGCAAGGAGGAGCAGCGGATCGAGCAGGGATTCCTCCATCGGGAAGACGGGACCGAGCGCATCAGCGCCTTGCGGGGCGAGATGCAGGCGGCCATGGAAAAGGGATGCGGAGTCTACCGCACCCGGGAGAGTTTGCTGGAGACCACCAGGGATTTGGCGGAGTTGAGAGAACGGTTCGCCAACGTGCGCATCGACGACCGGGGCAGGGTCTTCAACACCGACCTGGTGGCGGCCCTGGAGCTGGACTTCATGCTGGACGTGGCCCGCTGCATTGCCGGCGCCGCCTTGACCCGCGAGGAGTCGCGCGGGGCTCAGGCCCGGGTCGACTTTCCCGAGCGCGACGACGAGCGGTTCCTGTATCACCAACTGTCCCTCATCTCCGACGAAGGTCCGCGGTTGGAGACCCAGCCGGTCACCATCACCCGTTGGGCTCCCGAGGAGCGGAAATATTGAGCCAGGAGCGAGATTCCCGCATGAACAACGTCGACATCACCGTCATCCGGTACGATCCGGAGAATAGTTCCGCCCCGTACGAGCAGACCTACACCATCCCCTACGACGATGAGATGGTGGTCCTGGACGGCCTCAACTACATCAAGGACCACATCGACGGGAGCCTGAGCTACCGCTGGTCCTGCCGCATGGGAGTGTGCGGGAGCTGCGGCATGATGGTCAATGGAGAGCCCAAGCTGACCTGCGCCGTCTTCCTGAAGGACTATCCGCAGGGCGTGCGGGTGGGTCCGCTGGACCATTTCCCGGTGATCCGGGATCTGGTCATCGAGATGGACGATTTCATGGACAAGCTCCGGGCGGTCAAGCCCTGGATGATTCGGGAACAGGAAAAGCCGGTTCAGGAGGGGGAGTATCTCCAGTCCCCCGAGGAATTGCAGCTCTTTCGGCAGTTCAGCATGTGCATCAACTGCGCTCTCTGCTACGCGGCCTGCCCGGTCTACGCGGCCGACAAGACCTTCGTCGGGCCTGCCGCCATCGCCTTGGCGCACCGGTATGACATGGACTCCAGGGAGGAGGGCCAGGACCAGCGGGCCGAGGTCATCGGAAGCCACGAGGGAATCTGGGAGTGCTCCTTCGTCGGCGAGTGCTCGGTGGTGTGCCCCAAGCACGTGGACCCGGCGGCGGCGATTCAGCGTTCCAAGGTGCGGCTGACCAAGGATCATATCCTTGGGTTGCTCTGGCCCTGGGGGAAAACGTGAGCGTTACTCCGGCACAACGTCCGCCCCGCCATCAACCCCGGCGGCCGCCCCTCTGGTGGCTGAGCAGCGGGCGGTATTTTCTGTTCATGCTCCGGGAACTTTCGGCGGTGTTCGTGGCGCTCTACGCGCTCAGCTACCTGGTGGGCCTGTACCGGTTGTCCCAAGGAAAGGACAGCTATGAGGCTTACCTTGCCATGCTCCATCACCCGGCGGTTCTGGTATTTCTGGGTGTGTCCCTGGTGTTCTGCCTGCTTCACACGGTGACCTGGATCCACCTGACCCCCATCGTGATGGTGGTTCGGATGGGCCGGAAGGTGATCCCGGCCAAGTTGGTGCTGGCGGGGAATTATCTGGCCTGGATCGTGATTTCCGGGGTCCTCTGGTACTTGGTGGTGAACTGAAATGGGCGTCCGGCTCAAGACGACCGACCCCCTCTGGTGGGGACTCTTTTCGGCGGGCGGCACGGTGGCGGCCTTCCTGGTCCCGGTCCACATCCTGGTGACCGGCTTGGGCATCGGCCTGGGCTGGATTCCAATCGAGGCGCTCTCCTACGAGCGGGTCCGGGAGCTCCTGGAGAATCCGCTGGTTCGGCTCTACCTGCTGGTTCTCATCTCCTTGCCTCTCTTTCACGCGGCCCACCGTCTACGGCACATCCTGCTCGACCTGGGAGGCGGAGCCCTCAGGACACCCATCTCGATCCTCTGTTACGGTTCCGCCATTGCGGGGACGGCGGCTGCCGTCTGGCTGCTGGTGTAGGTCGGGGCGAAATCCCCTTGCCCACTGGGAGGGACTTTCCTGTCCCCCCTCTTTTTCTTTGGTCATGCGCGGTTCGGTGGGGGAAAGCGTAAAGGGGGGACTGCGTCCTCCCCTACCCCCCCCGGGCGGCGCCTGAAAGACGCCGCTCCAATCGGCGCGTGAAACACGCCGCTCCAGTCGGCGCGTGAAACACGCCGCTCCCGGCGACGGGAATGTCGCCGCTCCTTTTTCATCGAAACGAAACCTTTTTTGCAGAGAATCCGTCTACTAATCAGGACGACACTCAAGGAAGGTGACCGAGATGATGAAATCGAGATTTGGGTCGAAGCGTGACGGTTACGGAGCGGGCCACGGAGGCGCGGGTTCTGTCTGGCGCGGGAATACCGGTTCGAACCCATGGGATCGGGACGAAGTCCTGGGACCGAGGTCGGACGCGGGCCGGGGAAGCCACGGGGACGACACGATCTTTGCCTACCTCAAGGAGATGGGATCGATCCCCCTGCTGACGGCCAAGCAGGAGACCGAGATCGCCAGCCGGCTGGCGAAGGGACGGGAGCGGCTCGCCGATAATCTCTACCGTTGTCCGGTTGCCGTCGGAGAACTTCTTTCCTGGGGACCGCGGCTGCAGGTCGGAGAGATGCGGATCCGGGAGATCGCCCGCCTGGATGCCAAGGCCACCTCCGGGGTCCAAGCCGGGGAGTGGTTCCGGATCCAACTGGGGACCATCGCCCGTTTGGACCGACGCGCCCGGCGGCTCTGGCGCCGGTGGCGGCAGGTCGTGCGGGATGGCGATCCCGGCTTCCGGGAACTGCTGGGATTGGCTCGCGTCCGCCGCGCCATCGCCGGGCGGATTCGCAAGCTGGGACTGAAGGAGGAAGCGCGAGACCTCCTGGTCAAGTCGCTCAAGACGACTCTGGAACCGATGCTGGATCTTGTCAAAACGAGCGAGAGGCTCCGGGGGAGTCCCGCCGTGGAGGACCAGGCCAGATATCGGCAATTATGCGACGAACTGGAGCAGTGGGAGCAGTCCCGTTGCGTGACCCGGGAGCAGGCGCGCCGGACCTTCGGCCGCATCTGCGACGCGGAGGCCCGGGCCGCCGATGCCAAGCAGGAGCTGGTGCAGTCGAACCTGCGGCTGGTCGTGTCCGTGGCCAAGAAATACCGGGGCCGCGGACTGGCTTTTCTGGATCTGATCCAGGAGGGGAATATCGGTCTGATGAAGGCCGTCGACCGCTTCAACTACCGCCTGGGCTTCAAGTTCTCAACTTACGCCCACTGGTGGATCCGGCAGGCGATCCAACGATCCATCTCCGAGAAAGGGAGAACCATTCGACTTCCCGTCCACATCTCCGAAGTCGTCTACAAGTCCGTCCGAACGGCGCGGGAGTGGACCCGGATCCATGGCCGCAAGCCCAGTACGGAAGAGCTCGCCGGAGCCGTGGGCCTACCGGCGGACCGGGTCCAGAGCATCCTGGAGATCGCTCGAAGACCGGTGTCCCTGGAAACCCCGATCGGTAGGGACGAGGAGGGCAAGCTGCAGGATGTCCTCGAGGACTGCAGCAGCGAGTCTCCCTCCGATGAATTCCTGCGTCTGAGCTTGGCGGATGAGACTTCAGGCATCCTCAAGAACCTGGATTCCCGGGAGGAGCGGGTGCTGCGCCTGAGGTTCGGGATTGAAGAGGACCGGGAGCATACCCTGGAACAGATCGGCCGCGTTTTTTCCCTGACGCGGGAGCGAATCCGGCAGATCGAGGCTTACGCTCTCCGTAAGTTGCGGCGCGCGTACGGCCACCGGGGCCCGATTCGGGCGGCTTCGCAGTAGCTGGATCCGCCGCCTCCTTGCGGCGGAGAGGAAACCGGCCTACTCGATGGTCACCAGGACAGGGTGGGACGCGTAGTCGACCGACTCTTCCAGGATTCCCAACCCACGCATCTTCTCGGTACGTTCGCTGCGGTGCCGGGTCACGACGTAGATGGGAACGGTCATGGGCTCCAGCGATTCCTCCGCCAGAATGTTCAGGATGCGGGAGTGTTCTCCCTTGCTGATGACCAGACCCGCATTGGTGGACCGGCCGTCGACGAACAGGCCGGGTGGGCGATTCTTCACTTCGATCCCCACCTCGTGAGCGAAGTCGTCCGGACAGTCGATCCGGACATGCAGCCGACCCTGTGATCCCCGCTTCAGGACCAGGTGTTCCGGCTCGACCCGAGGCCGGATAGCGGGAGGAGGGACCAGGGAGACCAGGTTCAGCCCGCTGTCCGGGTCCACCGCCGCGTGGATTCTCTCCACGCCTCCGATTCGGGCGCGCCCCTGGATCTTGAGCTTGTGATTCGGCCGTACGGGAGGCGCTGAAGCGTCCGCGGTGAAGATGAGCGTCGTCTGGAACTCGTCCCGGCGAATGACGCCCGGCTCGGACCCGACGCCGGGCGGCAGATCCAGGGCCTCGATTCGGATTTCGTCCCGGAACCCGTCGATCCGGAGCGCCGACACCACCAGAGGAACGCTCCCACCCCGGGGGACGTTGGGGCTCCTGGCCCCAGCCCCCCTCAGGTCCCGCTGCTGCATGAAGCCGTCGTCCAGGTAGAGCCGGAAATCGGGTCTGGCGGGCCGGACCGTGAGACGGTAGGTATGGCGGGGTCCTCCCGAACCGCTCAGGTCCCGCAGTCGAAGCAGGTATTCTCCGTCCGCCGGAGGGTCGAACAGAAGATACGAGTCCTTGCCGTAGACGGGACCGCCGTCGTCGTTTCGATAGAAGAGGGTCAGGGTGGAGGAATCTCCCGGGGCCGGAACCTCGGGAGGGAGGATTTCCACCTTTCGGGCGTTGTAGTTCCTGGGATGGTTCTGGGGACTGGTTCCCAACCAGGCCAGCCGCTGCCCCAGGAGGCCCTGGGCCAGGGAGAAATCGTCCGAGTGGCGGAGCCCCTCTTCCAGGCGGACCAGCTCACGCTCGCTCAGGAGAACGAAGTCCCCTCCCCGGAACGCCGTTCCGCTGGCCAGGTCGAACCGCTGCAATTGCAGGGAACGGGACGCCAGGGGCTCCAGGTGGCTTCCTTCGAAGACGGTCCTGAGCCGGGCCCGGGGCAGGGAACGTCCCTGGAGGTCCAGGATTTCGATCTGGGAATCCAGCGGGGAATCGAGCCGTTGAGCCGCGACCTCCAAGGCCAGAGGCCGCCCCCGGCGAGCCGGAAAGCGGAAAAGGTCGACGTCCTGCGCCGAGTCGATCCGGCCGTTGACGGTGATGGGAACGGAGACCGGCTGGGCCGTCTCAGGGGCATCGTTCTCTTCCGACTCCAGGGTCTCGTCATGGTTCCCCACGGCGACGCGGACGGGATTGAGGGACGGACCGCGGGCCGTGCGGATGGTCAGATCCCGAAAGCCGTCCTCCCGGGGTGGCCGATCCCCGCGGAGCCGAACCCTGGTCCGACCTCCCAGATTGAAGCCTTCCAGCCGCGCTTCCACCTCTTCACCCCGGCGCACGCCCGTGGGAAACAGATGCGTCACATAGGGAACTGCGCCCATGGTCAGGCGGTAGAAGTGTCGCGAGCCGCCTCCGCCGGCGAAATCGGTGACCCGGACGGTGTAGCGCCCTGACCGGGGCAGACGCCATCCCAGCATGGCGTCGAGGCTTCGTGGAGTGGCGTTGTTGCTGCTGGCCAGGACGCGTCCTCCGGGTCCCCAAAGCGTGAGAGCCGCGTCCATCCGGGACCCCAAGGGGTGGGCTTGCAGTTGGAGCACCAGTTCCTCACCCCGGCGCCCTTCCACCTGGAAATAATCTTCTTCTCCTCCCTCGGCGATCCGTCCGTTCACCGTCACCGGAAGGGTGACGGGTTGGGCTCCGGCAAGGGTGTGGTTGCCGTCGGACTCGCGGATTTCGGGGAACCGCCCGACAGCGAAAGGAATCCAGTTCCCGGCTCCGTGCCGGGTCTTGACTCGGAATCCGTAGATTGCGGCGGGAGTATCCTCGTCAACTTCGACTTCCAGGCGCAACCGCTCCAGCGGGGTCTGGAAGCGGCCGTTGGGACCGTCCCATCCCTCAAGGATGCGCCCCGTCAGGTCCGAGGAGTTAAAAACTATATTTTCCGAATCTTTGAGATGTATTCCCTCTAAAATCACTTGAACTGTGGATCCGGCCCGGGCTCCGGTGGGGTCGGCCAAGTAGACCACCGGCGCCAAAGGGTAGTAGGTCGTGGCCAAGCCCCAGGAAAGAGTGCCGAGAATGGTGAGAATCAGAGTTCCGGGTTGGGCGCGCATCAGTGGTTGAAGAGGAACTCCTTGCTCATCATCAGGCCCGCCCAGAAATCTTCCAGGAGTTCCCGGCGGTTCCGATCCCGGGAGGAGGCCGGGCCTCCCTCCGGGCCGAATATTTCCAGCACCTCCGCCTCCTCAGCCGGGGACGGCGGCCGGGAAAGCGAGCTCCAGAAGATCCCGCGGACGATCTCCCGATCCGTGAGCCCCTGGTCGAGCATCCGCTGGAGGTTTCCTTCCGGGGAGCGGAGCTTGGCGCTCAGGAGCTCCCCGTTGAGGAGGTGCAGGACCTGGGGAACCGTGGAGCTCCGGACCCGCTCCGAGTAGGCGTTGATTTCTCTGGCGGGCCGTCCGAAAAGGGTCAAGGCATAGGACTTCACGCGAGAGTCGGGCAGTTGCAGGGCCCGCACCCCCTCAGGATGTCCGGCGAAGCTCTCGGGCACTCCCAGAACCTGGGACACCACGTCCAGCAGGACCTCGGCGGGGAGTCTCCGGACCAGATAGTGGGAGTGATACTTCCGGTCGTGGCTGTTGCCTTGGGGCCGGGAGCTCCTCTGGTAGGCGGCCGAGTTCATTATGGTTCGGATCAGGGATTTGAGATCGAATCCGCTCCGCACCAGCTCGCGCCCCAGGGCTTCCAGGAGGCGCGGATTGGAAGCCACGTTGGTTTCCCGCATGTCGTCGGCGGGATGGACGAGGCCCCGGCCCATGAAGTGATGCCAGACGCGGTTCACGACCGCACGGACGAAGTAGCGATTCTCGCCCGATGTGAGCCACCGGGCGAGAGGGAGGCGCCGGTCTCTCCCCGGCCGGTCGCTGATGGTCTCCGCCGACTCCAGAGGGCGGGGAGGCAGGGGCCGGCCCAAGAGTGGATGGATCACCTCGCCGCGGCCGGCGGTGAATATGGTGGTCTCCTTCAACGAGTTGGGATTGTCGGCGAACCCGTAGCCCACGTCGTTCTTGCGGCCGACTCGGGAGAAGAAGCTGGAGAGGTGGTAGTAGTCGTCCTGGGTCCACTTGTCCAACGGGTGGTTGTGGCAACGGGCGCAGTTGATGGAGATTCCCATGAAGGTGAGGGTCATGTTCTCCGCCAGTGCGGTGGCCTCGTCGTGAAGCAGATAGAAATTGGCGGCGCCGTTGGTCAGATTGCTTCCGGAGGCGGTGATGATCTCCCGGACGAAGCGGTCCCAGGGCCTGTTCTCGGCGACCGCCTGACGAATCCAACCATGGAAGGTGCGGGTCGCGGCCGGCGTGAGCTTGGAACTGGAGACCAGAAGCAGGTCGGACCACTTGTAGGCCCAGAGGTCCACGAATTCGGACCGTTCCAGCAGCGCGTCCACGAGGCGGCTTCGTTTTCCGGGGTCCGGATCGGCGGCGAACCGTTTCGCTTCTTCGCCGCTGGGCAGGATTCCCGCCGCGTCCAGGTACGCCCGCCGGAGAAACTCCGAATCGGTGCAGAGGTGCGACGGGGGAATCCGCATCTGTTGCAGCTTCTCCAGGACCAGGTCGTCGATGAAATTGTGACGGCCGGCCTTGCGGAAGACCTCCGCCGGAAGCGGCCCGGGAAAGGGAACGGCAACTCTCGCCGCGGCGATCCGGTCCAGGTACCACACCGAGAGGGTGGCCTCGCCGTGACCCGAGGTCTCCAGCATTCCGTCCTGCCCGACCCTGGCCACGGAGGCGTCGCTGCTGGCGTACTTGCCCCAGCGGGTGACGTCCTCGGTCCGTCCGTCCGAATAGAACGCCCGGACCACCAGCCGGTGCCGGACGCCGGGCCGCAGCATCGCCCGTGAAGGGTAGACCTCCAGCCGCTCGATCTTGGGATCGCCGGGCTCGGGACCCTTGGCTCCGCCCGCAATCCAGTCGGCCATGATTCGGTAGTCGAGGGAGTCCGTTTCCAGCAGTTTTCCTCCGCCGTGGGAGACGGCCAGGGTGGGCTTGAGCAGGATCAGGCTCCGGGACGGCTCCTGGCGGGAGATCCTGCGGCCCCCGGCCTCCCGGGTCAGGGCCCGGAAGTCCTCCTGCAGGGAATAGCCTCGCAACGAGAGCTTGAAAAAGTTCTGTCCCGCACCGGCGCCATGGCAGGGTCCCGAATTGCAACCCGACTTGGTCATGACCGAGCGGACCTGGTTGCGAAAGTCCCGGCGCGGCGGTTGGCGGGCTGATTTCACCCGGATGCGGACGGAGGTCTGGCGGCCGTCGGGCAGCCGGGCGGTGATTCGGGTCTCTCCGTTGCCCACGGCCCGCACCACCCCTTGAGGGTCCACCCGGGCGACGCCGGGAGACGAAGAGGTGAAAGTCGCTTCCGGAGTCAGGTCGGCCTCGGAGCCGCGTTGCGGCGTCTGATGGATCAGGATGAGCCGCTGTGCCGCGTCCTGTCCCTGAAGCGTGATGTCCGGCGGCAGCAGCGCCAGTGAACCGGCGCCGGAAACCGTGAGAGTGGACGCGGCCAGCAGGAGAGTCGCGATCATGCGGTGCCGAAAAGCTCCCGGATCGGTTCCACGCCGATCTCCACCACGGGAACGGGGCGGTTGCCCGGTCCGTCCAGCTCGGTGTGAAGGCTGATGCCGAGGGCGTGATACAGGCTGGCGAGAATCTCCAAGGGTTCGACGGGACGGTCCCTGGGTTCGCTGGCCGTGCGGTCGGAGGAACCGACGACCTGTCCCCCCGCGACGCCTCCGCCGGCGAGGATGAGCGTGCCGCAGGCCGGCCAATGATCCCGTCCGCCCGCCGGATTGATCTTGGGGGACCGGCCGAACTCTCCCATGGCCACCACCAGAGTCTGGTCCAGAAGGCCCCGCTGCTGGAGGTCTTCGAGCAGGGAGGAGAAGGCGTCATCGAACATGGGCCCCAGGGTGTCGAGGGCGCTCAGGGAGGTGAAGGGGGACTGGCCATGAATGTCCCAGGACCCGGCCAGATCGTCGAACATGTTGACGGTCACGAAACGGACGCCGCGCTCCACGAGGCGGCGGGCCAGGAGGCAGCTCTGCCCGAATCGGTTCATGCCATAGCTCTGCCGAAGCGGGTCCGGTTCGCCGGTCAGGTCGAAGGACTGGCGGGCCTGGCGGGAGGAGACGATCCGGTAGGCCTGGGAGAAATTGGCGTCCAGGAGCCGGCTCTCGGCGCAGTTCTTTTCGAAATCGAGGAAGCTCCGGTCGACGAGCCGGCGGAAAGAGATCCGTCTTTGGGCTCGAACCGCCGAGACGTAATCGGGCGGCCGGAGGTCCCGGACCTGAAACGAAGGGTCGGATGGGTCGGAGTCGATGACGAAGGGTTCGTGGGTCTTGCCCAGGAAACCGGGCCCCTGGCCCTTGTCCGGACGATAGGGGAGCAGGATGTGCGCCGGCAGGTCGCCCCGGGCGCCTTTCAGCTTGTCGACGACGCAACCGGGATGCGGATACTGAATTCCGGGGAGCGGAGGCCTTCCGGTTTGCATCCAGGTCTTGGCCTGGGGATGGGCCGGATTGGTGTGGTAGCAGGAGCGGATCAACGCGAACTTGTCGGCGTGGCGGGCCATGCGGGGAAACAGCTCGGTGATCCGAACCCCGGCCACATTGGTGGAAATCGGCTTGTAAGGTCCCCGAATCTCGGCCGGTGCATCCGGCTTCGGGTCCCAGGTGTCCATTTGGGGCGCGCCCCCCTCCAGGAAGAGGAGGATGCAGTTCACGTCCTTGTCGGAGGTGGTCCGGCCCGCGGCCTTGAGCTCCAGGAAGCCGGGGAGGGTGAGTCCAAAAAACGCCAGAGAACCGGCGTGAAGGAAGTCCCTGCGGTGGACTGCCTGGCAGAGATGGGGCGATGTGGGGCCGTCGAGACGAAGCATGGATTCGGATCTCAAGTTTAGCAGTCCGTGGTTAATGGCGGGAGGGGGACTTTCCGGTGACCCGGTCTTCATTGCTGTTGGGCGATTGGGTGGTGGGGACCGGCAGAGGGGGGGAAGGGTAAAGGGGGACTGCCGTCCCCCCTAATCCCCCCGGGTCGGCGCCTGAAAGACGCCGCTCCAGACGCCGATCCCGGCGACAGGAAAGTCGCCGGTCCATGTCGCCTCTCCACGCGCGTGCTATGATCCCCGCCGGGAGTGAAGGCATGAGAATGAGATCCAGCTTCTGCTTGGCGTTTGTCCTTGGCGGTGTCCTGTTGGCGGGAGTCTCCTGCGCTCCGGGTCCCGTGGCGGATCCTCCCATTCGGCTGGACGAGCGTGTCCAACTGTTCGTGGATGACCTGCTCATCGAGCGGATGGACCGGGTCTGGCGGAGTCTGGGACGGGGCGGAAAGGTGGCCGGCAACCCCCTGATCCGGTCGGACCGTCCCTGGGAAGGTTACCTGATACTTCAACCGGGAAGTGTTATCTACTCTCCGGAAAAGCAAATTTTCGAGATGTGGTACAACACGCTGCCGCGAACCGGAGAAGCCGACATCGATCAATTCGTCTGTTACGCCACCTCCGAGGACGGGATCCGGTGGGAGAAGCCGGAGTTGAATCACCTGGAATTCCGCGGCTCCAAGGCCAACAACATCGTCCTGCGTTGGAACAATTGGAACCATTCGGTGATCCTGGACCCGGAGGATCCGGACCCCGCCCGCCGCTACAAGATGGGGTACTGGCAGACCAGGGACCGGGAACGGTGCGGCATCTGGGCCGCCTTCTCACCCGACGGCATCCGCTGGACCGACTACGAAAAAAACCCGGTGGTTCCCTGCTGGGCCACGGGAGACACCTTCGCCGTGATGAGGGACCCCGTCTCCCGGCAGTACTGGCTCTATCACAAGACCAATCCCGGAGGTCCCAGGAAGGTGTCACGGCTGGTCAGCGACGACTTTATTCATTGGACCGATGATCGCCTGGTGCTGGAGCCGGATGCCCATGATCGCCCCGGAACCGAGTTCTACGGGTTGTCGGCCTTCCCCTACGGCAGCCAGACCCTGGGTCTGCTCTGGGTCTTCCACACCCACATCCAGACCATGGACGTCCAACTGGTCTCCAGCCGGGACGGTATCGAGTGGCAACGCAGTGTGTATCGTCGACCGCTGATCTACCTCGGCTACCAGAGGAACGAGTACTCGGGCAAGAGTTTCGACAGCGGGATGATCTGGCCCATCACGGCTCCCGTGGTCAAGGACGGGATGATCTGGATCTACTACTCCGGGTTCGACAACCTCCACAACGCCCCGTCGGAGGACCACACGGGAGAGATCGGATTGGCCCGCTTGCGGCAGGATGGCTTCGTTGCCCTCGACGCCACCGCCGAAGGCTCGGTCCTGACCCGGCCGGTGCAGTTCTCGGGGAGCACGCTGCAAGTGAACGCCCGCCTACTCCGGCGGGAAGGAGACGCGTCGGAGGCGCCGGGAGAGGTGACCTTCAACGACAGCCCCAACCAGGAAGGTTATTTGAAGATCGAGGTCCAGGACGTGGCGGGCATTCCAATTCCCGGGTACGAAGCCGATGCTTCCAGTCTGGCCCCGGCAGAGGGGGTCTATTCCAAGGTTTCGTGGGAGGGAAAGGACGGTCTTCGGGAACTTCGAGACCAGCCCGTTCGTCTGAAGTTCATTCTGAGCCGAACCCGTCTATATTCCTTCCAAATCAACTGAATTGAGGGGGACGTTCCTGGCGGCGAAAGTAACATCCTCCCTGGTGCTCCTGATCCTGGCGGCCCTGGCCCGGGCCGGTGCGGAGCCGGCTGGCCGCGAGTACTCGGTGGAGCTTCGCATCACCTCGTCCCTCCCCTTTGGCCAGATCCCCGTCGACCCCTGGATCGATTTCGCCTCCCTGGCTGCGGACGCCGGAATCGAAGGCGTTCTCGATCCCAACTCGATTCAGGTCGTGGATGCGGTATCGGGGGGTCCTGTGCCTCATGCGCTGAGCCGCGACTTCCACCACGGACATCAGGGACGGGTCCAGTGGGTCGTGGAGGACCCGGAGCGACGAGATTACCGAATCCGGTTTCGGACGGGTCCCGTCCGGCCGCCTCTGAACCCCCGCCCGTACATCCCCATGATCGGTACCGGCGATCTGCTTCGCTACAACGCGGGGAAACCGAAACCCATTTCACTCCCCATTCTGGGCGCCTTGGTGGACTTGACGGGGGACGGCAAGCGGGACTTGGTGGGAACGGTGATCTACACGTATTCGCCTGACCGTCCGCCTGGAGGAATCGTTTGCTATCCCCGGGTCGGCGGTGTCGACGAATTCCAGTTCGGAGAACCGGTCGCCATTCGCTACCTGGAAGAAGCCGGCTCGCCGGAGCCGCGTCACCTGCGGGCCGGTTATCTCCATCTGGACGCGGGAGACCTGAACGGCGACGGCCTGGTCGACCTCGTCTATTCCTCGCCTGCCGACGGCTCACATCAGAATCCCCGCAGCGCCGAAGGTTGGATCGTCTTCCTTCTCAACACCGGACGGCGGGACGGTGGAGGACTTCCCATCTTCCGGGACCACGGCCGCATTTCCCGCCCGCCGGACTGGTGGGGTCCAGTGAGAATCGTGGACCTGGACCAGGACGGAACCCAGGACCTGTTCGTCGGATCCATGTTTCGAGGTCAGGACATTCCACCTGACGGTCGGGGTTACTTCATTAGAAATAGGAATCCCGAGGGCTGGCCCTTTCGGCCGGGGTCTCCTGTACGAATCGATCCGGGAGTCCGGGCCAGTTTCTACGACGTGGACCAGGACGGCCGTCCGGACAGCGTCTGCCTGGTCACCGATCCCGACGCCGAGAGGAAGAAATATTTCTACCGGGTGGCGTGGCGCCGGAACCAGGGTGGAACGGTTCCAAGGTTTGGTTCGCCTCGCCTGCTGGAACAGATCGGAGCCCGGGCCGCCTATTTCACGGCGTCCGTACCTGATGGTCCCCGGCGGGGCCTTCTGGTGGCCTACGACCACCTGCGAAAGTTGGCTTTCTTCGAACATCGTCAGGGTAGTGCCGGAAAAGAACCGGCATTCCGCCGCCACGAGGCCCAGTCGTTGTCCGCCCATGCGATTCTGGGAGAACAGGCGACGCCCTATCCCTGCGACTGGGACGGAGACGGGGACTGGGACCTCCTGGCCGGCGACGGGTTCGGCTTCGTCCGGGTTCTCATCAACGAGGGCACCGGGTCACGCCCGAAATTTGTCCGTGAGGAGCCGGTCCGGTCCCAGGGGGAGCCGATCCGCCTCTTCATGAGCCAGGTCTTTCCGGGCCTGGAGGACTACGGGCACAACATGGGCTACACACACCCGGTCTACATCGACTGGGACGGAGACCGGCTGCCGGACCTGATGCTCCCCAACCTCACCAACCGCATCTACTGGTACCGGAACATCGGCACCCGGAGCCGGCCCAGGTTCGGTCCCCGGCTCCAGGTTCTGTGCGAAGGCTATCCCGATGGAAAGGAGCTCCTGGCCGCGACCGCCAAGCTCCTGGGAGCCGGATCCGGCCAGTGGAGGAAGAAGGTTCCCAACCGGCACCAGCCGTTCCGGTGGCGGGCCCGGGCCGCCTTTGCCGACCTCACCGGAGACGGTCTCACCGATCTCGTGACGGTTGCGTCCGTCACCTGGGACGCCCACCTGTTCCGAAGGTTCCGGGACGGGGAGGGGACGCTTCGGCTCCGGGACGACGGACCCTTTCGCTTTCCCGGAGGCGAAACCATCCAGGGAGTCGATCTCCAGCCGAGCCAGTTCTTCCTGGTGGACTGGAACGGGGACGGACTGCTGGACCTCTTCTTCAACGAATGCCGGCGCAAGTCGGGCGCGTGGGACCACAATCCCACCCGGCCTCTCATCTATCCCAACATCGGTACCCAAGCCGAACCCCGCTTCGGGCGGCCCCGGGTTTTGGCCCTCTTTGGAAAGCCATTGGAAGGGCTTGGCTCCCACGGTCCCTACTACGGATTTCGAGATCTGGACGGAGACGCCAAACCTGACATCCTGGCCTCTCCGGAAATGGGAACCTACTACTTCTACCGGCACACGGCGCTGGAACTGGACGAACGCCCCGCCGTCCGATTGGGCCGTGCCGTGGCGTCGGACCGGTAGGGACGAATGCAGGTTCCTGAGAGACGGCCGTTCGCATCACGAAGGATGAGGGGCGCTGCCCGCAGCGTCATCGTGACGTCGCTGTTAGCCCTCCTCACCGGCTCTGTGGCGGGGGCGTCGTCTCCGCCCCGGCCCAACATCATCCTGATCATGGCGGACGATCTGGGCTACTCGGACCTGGGCTGCTACGGGGGAGAGATTCGGACTCCGAATCTGGACCGTCTGGCCCGCAACGGGCTCCGTTTCTCGCAGTTCTACAACAACGCCATCTGTCCGGCCAGCCGGGCGTCGCTGCTCAGCGGACTCTATTCGCAACAGGTGGGAGACCGCCGGTTTCTGGGATGCGTGACCTTGGCGGAAGCACTCAAGGCCGCGGGTTACCGGACCCTCATGTCGGGCAAGTGGCACCTGGACGGCCATCCGTTGAAACGGGGATTCGAGCGTTACTACGGACTCCTGACGGGGACCAGCAATCATTTCAATCCGGGCCGGCGACGACCCGGTGAGCCGGAGCCGGGCAAGAAATTCGCCGGCGACGACCAACCGTTTTCCATCGAAGGGAAGGTCATTCGCCCCTACACGCCGGAAGACCGCCGGTTCTACAGCACCGACGCCTTCACCGACCACGCCATCGGCTATCTGAAGCAGTACGGCCGGGAGAAACGCCCCTTTTTCCTCTATCTCGCCTATACCGTGCCCCACTACCCGCTTCATGCCTGGCCGGAAGACATTGCCCGCTACCGGGGCCGTTTCATGGCCGGTTGGGACACTCTCCGCCGGGAACGCCACCGGCGCCTGGTCGGGGAAGGGTTGATCTCCGGCCGATCGGAACTGTCTTCCCGCAGCCCCCACGCACCGGCCTGGGAAGAGGTAGCGGACAAGGAGGCCTGGGACCTGAAGATGGCGGTCTATGCCGCCATGGTGGACCGCATGGACCAGAACATCGGCCGCCTGATGGAGACCGTGCGGTCGCTGGGCAAGGAGAGGAACACTCTGGTTCTGTTCCTGTCCGACAACGGTGCCAGCGACGAGGACCGCACCCGGACGCCCGGCCTGCCGCCCGGTCCGGTGGAATCCTACCGGTCGGTGGACCTCCCTTGGGCGAACCTCAGCAACACGCCGTTTCGCCAGTTCAAACGATGGAACCACGAAGGGGGTATTGCGACGCCACTGGTGGCCTACTGGCCGCGGGGCATCGCGCGGCCGGGAAGGATCAGCTCGGAAGTCGGCCACCTCATCGACATCATGGCCACCTGCCTGGAGGTTGCGGGAGCCGACTATCCATCGGAGGTCAACGGGATGAAGATCCCGCGGCTGGAGGGCCGGAGCTTGCTTCCCATCTTCCAGGGGAGGACTCGAAAGGGCCACGAGGCGCTGTACTGGAATCAGCGCGGCCGCTGGCGGGCGGTCCGGCAGGGAAGGTGGAAACTGGTCTCTCCCGACCACTGGATTCAATACCAGCCTTGGCGGCCGGAGGGAACGGACCGGACCGTTCCTCCGACACCGGGAGATCCGGAAAGCTTGTGGCAGCTCTACGACATGGCTGCGGATCGCACCGAGCAGCGAGACCTTGCGTCCCGGTATCCGGACCGGGTGAAGAAATTGCACCGGCTTTACCAAGCCTGGAAACAGCGCGTCTCGGAGGATTGGGAGTCGGCGGGAGCGGCGGCTTTCTAGCCACCGGGCAGGGAGTCTCGGCAGACGGCCGATTCAATCGGGAATCCCACACCAAAAAACGCTTGATACTTGTCGTCCTGGCGTCGAATAAATATTTTGGGTTGAAATAAGGTATATACCGTACTACACTATACGTATGTCAAAATCCTTAAGTCGACAGGAACTGGAAATCATGAAGCTGATCTGGCGTCTGGGCGGTGACGAGGTCACCGTCCGGGACGTCTACGAGGAACTGCGCCTGCGGCGCCGGATCGCCTACACGTCCGTCATGGGCACCATGCAGAGCCTGGGTCGGAAGGGATTCCTCCGGAAGTGGAAAGAGGGCCGGGCACACATCTATCGGCCCACCCGTCCCCGGGAGGAAGTGATTGGTGAGGTGGTTGCAGACTTGGTGGAGCGAGTATTCGGAGGATCCAGCGAGGCGCTCATGCTGCACCTGGTCGAGCGGCACGACATTTCCAAGGAGAGGCTTCGGGAACTAGAAGACATGATCGAGGAGGGGTAATGAACCTGGAACTGTCGTTATCCAATCTCTTGTACTACAGCCTGCAGACCGGAATCCTGATTCTGGCGGCCGGACTCCTGATCCGATTCCTTCGACTTCGTGAGCCCCGCAGTTTGTACGTTTTCTGGCGGATTCTGCTGGCAGTCTGTCTGCTACTGGTATTCCAGCCTGGAGTGCCGGACCCCTTGTCCGATCCCGTATCGGTTCCTCTGGCCGACGATCCGATGCTTCCTGTTTCTCCGGTGACGGTGAGTGAGACGAACCAAGCCGCTGACCATTTTCCCCTGTTGGGGGTCCTTTTGGCCTCCGGCGTTTTACTCCGCCTGATCTGGCTGGGGGCCGGCTTTTACAGGCTCCACCGCTTGAGGCGGAGAACTCGACGGCTGGACCTGCCCCTGCATCTTCAGTCGCTGACCGGGGACTTGAGAGTTTCTGCCCGGTTTCGTGTGTCGTCCGAGGTCACCGGGCCCACTACCTTTGGTTTCTTCCGACCGGTCGTCGTCTTCCCCGATTCGTTCGACGAACTGGAGCCGGCCATGCAGAAGGCCGTCGTTTGCCATGAGCTGCTCCACGTGAAGAGGGGGGACTGGTTCTGGAATACATTCGAGGAGTTGGTGCGGACCGTGTTCTGGTTCCACCCGGGCTTCTACTGGCTGGTCGGCCGAATTCAGTTGACC
The DNA here is from genome assembly GCA_965116695.1 of Acidobacteriota bacterium. Lineage (GTDB taxonomy): Bacteria > Acidobacteriota > UBA6911 > RPQK01 > JAJDTT01 > JAJDTT01. Next base: position 1,065,987 of record OZ220706.1, on the reverse strand, counting down.
CGGGAGCAAGTCGTGGATGAACAGGCGGCCGCGCTGCTGGGCTCGAGGAAGACCTACCTTCATTCATTGGTAGAGATCGCCAAGTGGAAGAATTCCGCCCCATCCTTGCCCGCTCCCCTTTTTCTCCGGGAATGCCAATTCAGCCGCCGGGTGCGGCACCTGCTCCAATTGCGGGAGGTACAAATGTCCAAGACCAGATCGACGGTTTTTTGGAGTGTCTGCGCGGCGCTGCTCTTGGCGACCGGATGGTGGAGTCTGGCCGCACTGCCGTTGACGGCCGCTCCTTCGGCTCGGATGCCGCAAGAGGAACCAGTTGCCGGGGAGCCGGTTCGAGTCGGTAGTCGGGTTATGGCGGACAAGCTGGTCCACAAGGTTAATCCGGAGATCCCTGGGCACCCGGGGAGTTCCCGACCGTTGGCTCAGTTCATATTGTCCATCGTCATCGATGGGAATGGAACAGTTCAGAGCGTTGAAGTCTTGCAAGGCAATGACGACCACCCCCCCTCGAATTCCGCGGTCGAAGATGCCGTGAAACAGTGGCGCTATGAGCCGTTTCTCCTGGACGGGAAGCCCGTTCCCGTGAGAACCACCGTGTTTCTTCGCTTGCCGCGCGCTGAACAGGTAGGGGTCCCCGGTTCCCAGGCATCGCCGCACCCGGAACCAGTTTTCGATGAGCCTATTCATGTTGGCCCCAATGTCATGGCGGGCAGACTGATCCACCGGGTCGATCCCGAGATCCCGTCGGGTTTGGAAGGCGACGGTCCACTAGGCCTGATCATCTTGTCCGTCGTGGTTGGCAAGAATGGCAATGTTCAGCAGGTGACTGTCGTTCGAGGTGACAAGGGCGATCCACGCCTGAATTCTGCCGCTGTGAATGCCGTAAAGCAGTGGCGTTATGAACCGTACATCTACCAGGGGAATCCTATAACCATGAGGTCGACCATCCTGCTTCGGATGCCCAAATCAGAATCAGCCGTCGAGGAGCCGGTTCGAGTGGGAGGACGGGTCATGGAGAGCCGCCTGATCCACCGGGTTGATCCTGAGTACCCGACGGAACTCAAAGAAACCCGTCCATCGGGTCAGGTCATATTGTCCATCGTGATCGACAGGAATGGAGAAGTTCAGCACGTGGAGGTCCTGAAAGGAGACGAGGGTGATCCCGGCTTGAACTCCGCGGCTGCGAACGCCGTAAGCGAATGGCGGTATGAACCCTTTGTCCTGGACGGCATACCCGTTCCCGTAAAAACCACCGTCGTCGTTCGTTTCCCGGGCGATGCGTCCGTTCCCCAATCGGTCAATCTGAAAAGTGAGACCCGGCGCCAGATCCGGCACAAGCTTGAAAGTGCACTGAACGAAGTGGACCGTGCCATGGGCGAGATGGCAGCGATCGAGATGAAGGAGTTCCGGCGCCAGCTCGAGAGCGGACGGAAGGAATTGGAGCGTGCCATAAGCGAAATGGCAGCAATCGAAATGGAGGAGTTCCGGCGCCAGCTTGAACGCGCCCGGAAGGAATTGGAGCGTGCCAGAAACGAGATGGCCGAAATCGATATGAAAGAGTTCCGGCGGAAGCTCCGGGAGTTGGAGGAATACATCGAGAAAGGAGAATGAGGCTGGAACTGTGGCAGTGCATTCGAATTTGTTTCGACGGCCGGACAAAAGAGTTCGACCACTGGAACCATATGTTGTCACCAATGACGTAGACCAAATGCTGAGCGTCCCAATGCAGTTGGAAACAGATCAGGAGTCGCAGAATGTTTGACGATATTTGCAAGGCAGTATGGCCCGCTCTGGCAGCGTTGTGGGCTGTGACCAGCCTGTCCTGCCAGTTCTGGCAGGCGGGGAGCGATTCCAGTGACGGGTCAGTGATTGAGCGGATAGAAGTTCAGTATGGGGCGGACGTGGTACCGGAAAAAAACGATCCTCCCTTCGCTGCGGAATCTGAGTGCGGGGTCCAGTCCGTCGACGACGGGATTCTGAACATTGAGGACAACGTGTCTGAAAGTGAATCTGGAGGCACCAGGTGCAAGTTCTATTCCCGGAACGACCCACTGACAAGGCACGATGACGCTGTGATGGAGTTTCGTACACGGGTCCGCTCGGTTGGTGCGCCAGGACAAAGTCGATCCGTGCAGGCGGGATTCCTTGATGGAACCAAGATCATTCTCCTGGGTCTTTCGACCACAAGCGTTCAGTTCATGGCACGTCATGGCGTAGAGATTCCTGAGACTCGAGTCTTTCTGGATACGACGGTGTTTCATACCTACAAGGTTGTGAAACACAGTGATGTTGCAGTTGACATTTTTGTTGACGGAGAGTTGAAGATCAGAATCTCATATGAGTCGCTGTCAGATTACTCAACCAGTGATGCTCCGAGGCAAGGGTTTGGAGCTGGATCGAGCTGGGGAACGTCGAACTCGGACTGGGATTTCGTCAACTACACGATCACCCGGCGTCCGCAGCCAGACAGTAGCAACGCATCTGACATCTCGGATTCCCATCCGGACAGACTGCAACCGAACGATCGAGAGCCCAAGTATCTCTCGAACGGGACTGCCAAGAGTCTGAGAAAGCCTCGGCTGGAGTTGCTCAAGGAGATCCGATTCCAGCCACCGGAAGGCGTCTCCGTATACATGAACAACATTGCCATCGGTCCCAAGAGTTACTTTCTGCTCAATTCCCGAGACACCGTTTCCGAGTTTGGACGCGACGGACGTTTCATCCGCCATATTGGGGAGAAGCTTCGGAAACAACTCAAACTGGGACATATATTGGGGCTGGCCGTGAATCCCCAAGACAATCGGATCTATGTGTCGGAAGGTGAAGCCATCATCGTCTTCAATCCCGACGGATCTTTCGATCACAGATTCGACCTGCCGGAAGACATCTATCCCTCCGAACTGGGATTCAGGCACAACGGAGATCTTCTTCTCGGACTCAGAACGATTGATGGTCCTTGGCTCGGGATTCTCAGGAAGGACGATGGTTTTGCCTTCCTTTGCGAAGAAAGACGCGCATGGTTGAGCCCGGACGAAGAGTTCAGAGGCAGCTACATGCCGCGCTACAATGCGCTATCCGATAGCCGCGGCAATATCTATGCCGTTGGCTTCGTGGACTATGAGATTCGAAAGTATGATTCGGGAGGGGTCTACATCGGGGATTTCAAGATTCAACAGGATCCGAATTATCTCCCTCCACCGGACCGAGTAGACAAGTCGCTGTTATGGAGCGACCCGGACTTTCACAACCAGTGGCTTGCAAGCTGGACCGCTGTCACAGGGACGGCGATCGTCAGGGACCGATTTTTGATTGCGACCCTCCGATCATTGGCGCCTGCTGACGAACGTCGTAACGTGCGTCTCCACACTTACGATCTGAACGGGGGAAAGGCTTTTCAACAGATCGAGTGGGACGAGCAACTGGTCGCAAACGATTCAAGAGGCGCGTTGTACTTTTTGTCCGGGCCCGATGTTTTGAGGGTTTACGCCTTTGAGTCGATTGATTCGTCTGACAGTTCCGAAAAGAGCTGGATCCTGAACGAAAAGGGCGAGGATGGAATCGGACAACCTGAGCCAAGAGCCCGATCGGTCGAGACCGAGGCAACGCCGGCGCCTGCTTTCAGTGTGACCTCGCTCGATGGAGATGCTCTCGAATCGAGGTCCCTCCGTGGCAAAGTGGTTGTACTGAACTTCTGGTTCATCGGGTGCGCACCCTGCCGAGTGGAGATTCCCGGCCTCAACAAGTTGGTGGATGAATTCGACCAGCGCGATGTCGTATTCATCGCGTTTGCGAGGGACAATGAGGCGCCACTTCGGTCGTTTCTCGAAGAGAGTCCTTTCAAATACGAAATCATCCCAGCCGCCCACGAAACCATTAGTAAGTTCAACGTGAGCACCTATCCAACTCACATCATCATTGACCAGAAGGGCAACGTAGACACGGTTCTGTTTGGCGGCGGCGAGAATCGTCACGAAGACCTGCAACCGCTGATCGCGGCCCTGATCAAGAAGAGTCCATGAGGAGAATGCAGGACAATTGCCGGGGTGCTGATTCGCAATTCTTCGGTCAAGGTCTGGATGGCGTCTTGGCAGGGGGCCGCAAACGTCAAGCCCCCCAGCTGTCTGATCCTTCGTAATCACCGCTGTAGGTGACCCGAAGGGCGTTGTTGAACAGGTTCAACAGATTGATCAGGCCGATCAGGAAGGTGAGCTCCACGATCTCCTCGTCCGAGAATTCCCGCCGGAGCCGGTCGAAGAAGTCCTCCCTGATACCGTTGGCATCCCGGATCGCTCGCGTCGTATAGTCCAGCGCCAACGCTTCCCTGCGGCTCAAATGCTCCGGTGCCTCCAGGTCGTCGATCTGCGCGTCCGGAATGCCGATCATCCGCATGATGGCCCGATGGGAGTTGATGCAGAACTGGCATTCGTTGTGGAGCGAGGCTTTCAGGATCACCTTTTCCTTCAGAGCCCGCTCCAGGATTCCGCCGGGATAAACTCCTTCTCCGGTGGCTCCAAAAGCTTTCAGGATCTCGGGCCGCAACGACATGGCCTGAAGCATCTCGACCGGAAGGCCGCCGGCCTCGGCGAGGGCCCGGCTCTCCTGAAACGCGGACGAACCGCTCAATTCGTGGAAGACCTGCCTGACTCGATCGGGATCGACACGGACTCGCATGGGCTCCTCCCATCGAAGGGTCCCCTCATTGGGACCGGACACTGGAATTCTCTCAGGTTCGGATTTAGCATTCATACAAGGTGACGGTACAGTCCTTTCACCGGTCCGCACAGCCGAGGAGGTAATCAGATGTCCGCTTCGAATCGTCGAGTTTTCCTGAAGGAATCGGGTCTGGGTGTGACGGCCGCGGCCGTCGGGTTGACTCCCGCGGTGGGCGGCGTTCTGGGGGCCAACGACCGTCTCAACGTGGGCGTCATCGGTTGCGGAGGCCGGGGTCGGCGTTTGGGCGAGAATTTTGCCGCCCTGGAAGGATGCCGGGTGACCTACGTCTGCGACCCGGACTCCGAGCGCGTCGCCCAAGCCATTGAGCAGACCGGCGCGGACCGCGGCGTCGCGGATCTCCGCTACATCCTGGACGATCCTGAAGTAGATGCAATCGTCATCGCCACCTGCGACCATTGGCACGCTCCGGCCGCCATTCTGGCCTGCCGGGCGGGCAAGCACGTCTACGTCGAAAAGCCCTGCTCCCACAACGTCCGGGAAGGGCGGCAGATGATCGAGGCCGCCCGCCGGCACGGGCGGGTCATGCAGCATGGCACCCAGAGCCGTTCCAGCGCCGGCGTGATCCGGGCCATCGGCATGCTCCGGGAAGGGGTGATCGGCGACGTCCTGGTGGCCAAGCACGTGAACAGCCAGAAACGGCGAAACATCGGGCACGTCGAGCCGTCCCCGCCGCCGGCCAACCTGGACTACGATCTCTGGGTCGGCCCCGCCGAATGGGCCGACCACCAGTCCAATTACGTCCACTACCATTGGCACTGGTTCTACAACTTCGGCACCGGAGACATCGGCAACGACGGGGTCCACGGCATCGACCTCGCCCGCTGGGGACTGGGGGTCCAGACCCACCCCAGCCTGGTGACCGGCTACGGGTCCAAGCTCTTCTTCGACGACGATCAGGAATTTCCCGACACCTACACGGTGACGTTCGTCTATCCCGGAAGCGCCGGCGACTCCCGGCAGCGTCTGCTGGTCTACGAGCAGCGCATCTGGTCGCCCTATCGAAACGACGCCCAGGGAAACAGCCTCTACTTCTACGGAACCGAGGGGATGATGACGCTGGGAGGGCAGGGAATCCGGATCTACGGCAAGAAGAATGAGTTGATCCGCGAAGAGGGGCGGTATGAGCTCACCAGGGGAGTCCACCAGAAGGACTTTGTGGACGCCATTCGATCCGGGGGGCGCCCGGTAGCGGACATCGAGGTGGGCCACCTCTCCTCCACTCTCCCCCATCTGGGGAACATCGTGGCGCGGACGAATCGAAGCGTCCGGTTCGACGCGGACCGGGAGCAGATCGTGGGAGACGAGGAGGCAAATGCCCTGCTGGGTCGCCGTTACCGGCCGGGCCACTGGGCCGTACCCAGTTGAGGCGCGAAGATCACGCCTTGAGCGACAGCGTCGCCACCAACCGGCACACCGCCCCGGCCGGAAGCTCCGCCCGGAGGCGCAGATAGGTGCCGAAGTGGAGAACCCGGCAGAAGGTCAACTCTCCTGCCTGGCCGGGCAGGGCGAGGGTGGTGCCCTCATCGACCCAATGCACACCATCCGGCGAGATTTGGACCGCAGCCCGGGCGCCGTTGACTGCTCCCTCCACTCCCAAGGACCGAAGAAAGAAAAGAGCTTCCGAGGCCCAGGCGGCCTCGTAGGGCTCGGTTGCGACTTTGCCATTCCAGTCCTCGCCGAGCGAGAGGATCGCCGTGTGACTCTCTCGCAGCTTCAATCCCAGTCTCCCGACAAGATCACCGAGTCGATGTAGAAAAATGCCCTCTTGTCCACGTCCGTCTCGACGAAGAAGGCGACGTTGAGCATGTTCCTCAGATTGGGCATGGCGGGAATGACAATGGGATCGACGCCCTCCATGTCGTACACGGCGTCGTTGCAGCGGAAATGGGTGTAGCGCATGCTCCGCAAGTCGAACCCCACCCGGGCATAGTGCCAGTTCACCTTGGTCGGAATCTCGTTGTAGCAGAGCTCCTGCCCACCGTCCGAAAGGGGGCGCCAGTCCTGGTCGGCCAAGTGATGATGCGTGACCGTCTTCGCCCCCACACGGACGAACTCGACCGTCTGCCTCTTGTACTGCCAGTGCCGCACCCTCCGGCCGTCCCGGGCGTTGAGGAATCTCAGGTGCGGCATCACGCGATGGGTGTCGTCCTGGAGGTCGAACAGGACGCCCACCGAGCGAACGTCCGACTCGGAGAGCCGGAGCTCCGAGGCCTCGGGCTTGAAGGTGAAGAAGAACTCCAACTGGATGGGACAGAGTCTGGAGAAGGTGATCCGCTTGATGGCGACGGCCTGGGCGCCGCTCCGGGGACGAGTGGCCATTTTCAGTGCGTAGGTGCCGCTCATGGCGCCGTGGGTTCCCCCGTCCCATTGGGTCAGGTTGCTCAGCATCGGCCCCGTCAGCGACCGGTAGCCGGGATGCATGCTGTCGAGGCTGCCCTCGTAGTTGCCCACCAGCGCGGTCCAACCGTTCATTCCCCTGCTGAAATCGTCGTGATAGAAGATACGCGGCAACGGATCGAAACGGCTCAGAGAGGGGACTGAGCGAAACGGGAGTCTATCCGGCGGTCCCATCCCGCTTCCCCGCGCCCGGGAACATGGGCGCATCGTGACGTGCGATTTTCCAGCGGGGCGACTTCCTCATGGCAGCAGAATATAGCCGCCCCGTATGACCGGAAGGCCCCGTCCCGCAGGCCGGCTGTCCATCGCGACTCGGAATCGCACACGGTTCAGGGTCCCGGGACGTTGACTCCACAGGTCTCCGGGTACAAGGTGGTGGAGCGTGAGCTGCGGCTGGCGGGTCGGAATCCCGGGAGGGGAAGTTATGAGCTACGACGCGATTGCCCGCGAATACCACGAGAACGGATTCGGAGTCGTTCGCGGTTTCTTCTCGCCGGAGGAGCTCGCTGAGGTGGATCGGCAGCTCGGCCGGTACCTGCAGGAGTCCCTTTCCGACCTGGAACCGGGCGAAGCCTACTACGAGGATGGCGGCGGCGGCGCGGTGCGGTGCGTTTTCAGGATCAACCAACGCTCCGATTATTTTGCGGGCCTGATGCGGGATCCCCGCCTGATGGCGCTGGTCGAAGCGCTCTATCCCGGCGCGGCGGCCGAGGCGGATGGCGTGATGCTCATCGACAAGGCTCCGTTCGCCACCTACGAGTTCCCCTATCACCAGGACAACGCCTACCAGTTCTGGAATCCGGCGGAGGCCGTAGCCGTCACCCTGGCCCTGGATGCAGCCAGTGACGACAACGGGACCATCGTCTGCTTGAAGGGATCGCACCGCGCTCCGATCCTGCCGCACCAGCCTTCAGGCGTCACCGGGGCGAGCTTGGGCCTGCTGGAGAAGCCGGATCTCAGCCGTTACCCGGAGGTGGTGCTCGACCTGAAGCCCGGGGACCTCTCGCTTCACCACGTCAACGTGATCCATCGCACCGGACCGAATCGCACTGCCGGTCACAGGCGCAACCTCGGTTTCGCCTACCACTCTTCCCGGGCGCGGCGGGACCGGGAGGCCAACGCCCGCTACCAGGAACATCTGGGCCGGATCAACTCGTCCATCGGACAGGCGAACTAGGGTGCCGGAGACCTCCCCCACCACCGCTTCCACGCCGCGATCCATCACCAGAACACGTCTGACGCGGGACCTCACTCGACTCGGGGTGCGAAAGGGAGACTGCGTCATGCTGCACAGTTCCCTGAGCAGCCTGGGATGGGTCGAGGGAGGCGCGGCGACGGTGGTGGAGGCCTTCCTGGACGCCATGGGACCGGAGGGGACGTTGTTGACGCCGGCCTTCACGGGAGGCGCCTGGACCGAGCATATGGCCCTCCCGGACTGCCGCGGCGTCTGCCCTCAGGACTTCTGCCCCAGCCGGTGGGCCAGCCGGGAGGGGGCGATTCCCAACGCCGCGCTCCAACGCCCCGGCCGTCTGCGGGGCTGCCATCCCACCCACTCCTGGATCGCCAACGGGGCCCGCCGGAGGGACGCCCTGCGGGGACAGCGGGAGTGTCCCACGCCGTGCGGCCGGGGCAATCCGTTCGAGAAGGTGGTGGAGTGGGACGGTTGCATCGTCATCCTGGGAGTCGGTGTCGACACCATCACGCTCTGGCACTACTACGAGGACCTTCTGGAGGTGGGCTACCTGGGCTACTACCATCCGGAGGCCCGCCATCTCTCCTACTGCGCCACGGGAAAACGGATCCAGTACGACTTCCCCGGGATCATGCACGACGTAGTCCGGGCCTCCGGGATCATGACCACCGGAAAGGTGGGACGCAGCGAATCGGGGCTGATCCGGGCCCGCGTCTTTCGCCAGTTTCTGGCCACCATCATGGCCGACGATCCCGATTGCTTCGTGTTGCGGCCGGCGGATGCCGTGAACGGCGATCTGGCTGCCGACGCCCTGGCCAAGGGAGCCGCCATGCTCCGAGCCTGGCGCCGGGGTCCCGTCGAATTGCCCGAGCGGTTCGATCTGCCGCAGGACCGCGACGATTTGGTCCGGGAGGACTGCCCCTCGTTCGCCGGCTACCACGAGGCGGACGGCCGGAGGTGGGCTCTTTGCCGGGCCAACGACCGGCATCCGGAACTGCACCACCACGGCGGAATCTTCGATCGTCTGGGCAAGACCTGCTGCGGCGGGTGTTCCTGGCACCTTCGCTTTCCGGAAGAGCCGGCCCGGAAGGGGGACTGACGCATATTCTTCACCGGGCGGTGAAGCGAAAGGCGAAGAGGTCCGCGTCCTTCAGAACGAAGCGAAGACGCACGGCTCGACCCGCCAGGCCGCCGGTGTCCGGACCCTGCTTCCAGCGGACCTCCCGCTCCAGTTCGTCCCCGAACGTGGGCAGGCAATCCTCCAGGCCGTAGCCCTCCAAGGGTCTTCCCGCGGCGTCCTGGATCTCGACCCTCAGGCTTCCCGCCGCCGAGGTGGAGAAGTTCAGCAACAGGCGGTCTCCCTGGAAGCGAATGGGGCGAGTGACCATCTCTCCACCTGACATGGGCGCGGAAACGGCCACGAAACCGTCGAGCCGAAGAGTGAAACGGCGCAGGTTGAGACTCTTGCCTCTCCAGTAGCCCTCGGTGGCGTACATGGAGATCTCGTTGGGAGCCCCCTCGATGTGGCTCCTGGTTTCCACCAGGCCCCAGTTCTGGACGTTGTCGCCGTAGGTCCAGTTGTCCACCGGCCTCAGTCCGGGCCGGATGAAAGCCTCCGGCCAGCGGTGGAAACGGAGCCGGTCGCGGCTCGCCATCAGGAGACCCTCGGTCAATGCGGTGCCGTACCGGAGGCTGACGCTGGCGCGCAACCTCCGATGGTCCAATCCCGGGAGGGCTCTCATGGAGTCGGACCATCCCCGTTCGATGTAGCGATTGGGGAACCCCAGCAGGATATGGGGGGCCCGGTAGTAGGGGATGATCTGGTTGGTGTAGAGCTGCACGTCAGCGGACCCCCGGTAACTGAGCCAGACCGGGTCGGTCCAATTCAGAAAGTCCCGGGACGTTCCGGTCATGACGTCCCGGATGCCCCTGGTCCTGGGCTGATTCTCCGCGGTGGGCCGGAAGTCGCGGTGGTATTCCCGGTACTCGTTCCGGAACGAATCCCAGAAGGCCAGGTTCTGGGAGTCGAAGTAGCCTTGGGTGATGACCAGGCGGTCCGCCATCCGCTCCCAGTGGATGCCGTCGGCCGACTTCCAGGCGTAAAGCCCCCGGAGCCGGCTCCAGGAGAGGGCTTTGTAGCGTGCGTCGGGCGAGGCAGCCGGATTGGGGTCCTTGAAGGGGACGAAGTTGCGGATGATGTCGCCGTCCGGAAGCCGATCCATGAGGATGTTGTTCCGCTTGGATCCCTCGAACTCCACCAGGCCCAGTTGAGGCCGGTACCAGTGGATCCCGTCCAGGCTCTCGGCGTAGCAGGTCACCTGCCGGCGTGGAAACTCGAGCGTCTTGCCGGTCTCGAAATGCCAGCCCCGGTAGTACATCCGGTAGCGGTTTCCGTCCCGGAAGATGGTGAAGGTGAAGCAGGCGTTCCCCTCCCAGGGCCGGTCGGTCACCAGGACCGCCTCCCGGGGCAGCGGGCGTTGCAACTGGAGCCGGGCCTCGCCCCGAAGCTCTTCCACCAGGGAGGGTTCCACGAACAGTTCCAGCCGGGAACCGACGTCCATGACCTCCGGGTGGAGGCTCCAGCAGAACGCGGGGAAGAGGAGCGCCGGGATAGGCAGTCTGACGAGAAACGGTGTCAGCATGTGTTTCGCTCCACGGACTTTTGGTTCGCTCAGTCCGCGTTACGGACAGGAAAACCCTGGACAGGGCGAGCGCCGATCCGAACGTGATCAGGGAGGAGACCGGGATCACCCACATCCAGGCCAACCGCGGCAAGGTAAAAGCCGATCGCCGCGTAGTCGATGCCGTGGAGCCCCTCGAACCGGCCCGGCGGACCGCCCATGGCCAGCAGAGGGTTCATCGGCCGGTGGTCCTCGAGAAACCGGACGTCCGATTCATGGGCCTACCCCTCGTTGGCGCGGAGCACGCGCAGAAAATTCCCGCTCAGGATCTTGACGATCTCCTCCTCCGAGTATCCCCGTTCCAGCAGGCCGCCGACGAACTGTTGGTAGAGCCAGGTGTAGTCTTCCCGCCCGATGTCCGTGTCGGTTCCGATGCTCACGTGGTCGATGCCCACCAGCTTCACGATGTAGTCGATGTGGTCCAGGGTGCCTTCCACGGTTGCCCCTTGGGTGATGACTCCCGACCGGGGCCGGACCTTGTGGAGGGAAGACAGGGGCTCCAGATCCAAGGCTTCGAGAGCTTCCTGCTTCTCTGCCGGGTTCCGTATGGCCGCAGCCAGCCGGAAGGGGTCCGGGTAGCGTTTCAACAGGTAGTTGTTGACCTTGGCAATGGTGATCCACGCTCCCGTCTTGCGGATCGGTTCCAGGTGCTTGGGGTCGTACATGGCGCCGACGGCGATCAACCCGCCCTTTTGGGCCAGCGCCTTGATCTGGTCGTCGGTGAGGTTGCGAACCGCATCGACCACGCCCCGGGCGCCTGAATGGGACGCGATGACCGGTTTCCCGGAGGCTTCGATGGCCTCGTCCATGGTCTGGTCCGAGGAATGGGACAGGTCCACCAGGATCCCCAGGCGATTGCACTCCCGCACCACCTCCAGACCGAAGTCATTCAGTCCCAGGTCGTCGTCGTCCAGGATTCCGGAGCAGGCATCGGCCCAGGAGGCGGGGAAGGCATGGGCCAGCTCCAGGCGCCTGAGGCCCAGTCTGTGGTAGACGCGAAGCGTGGCCAGGTCTTCGACCACGATTCCGCTGTCCACGCCCAGCATGAGGGAGAGCTTGCCTTCGGCACGGAAGCGCTCCAGGTCATCCGCGGAGAGCGCCACCTCCACCTGGGGGTGGGCGGCGGCGGTTTCGTGGACGGCGTCAATTTCCCACAGGAAACGTTTCACGGCATCGGCGCCGGTGAAGACGCTGTGAGCGATGACATACCCCGGCGGGGGGGAGGTGTACCAGTAGTCGCTCAGGTCCCCCACCAGGAGCGCCTCGGTGACGGTGCCGACGCCCAATACGGCCACGTCGATTCCATCCGCCAGGAGAGCCGCCGGATCGAAGGAGGTCTTCGGTTCCTCGGGAAAGCGGAAGAACCGCGTCGTGACCGCGGGATCGACAACCATGTGCCGCTGGAGAATCGCGGTGACCGGGTCTGCGTCCGGTGCCTCGGGAGCGGGTCCGGCGCAGGCTGCGCACAGCAACAGTACGGCAAACACGGTTCGAAAAGGGACGGAGAAACGGCTTCTGTTCAGGTGCATGGGAAAGTCGTCTCCTTGATTGATGGGGAGAGGCCGGCGCTGCCTACCCCTCATTGGCCCGGAGCACGCGCAGGAAGTTTCCGCCCAGGATCTTGGCGATCTCCTCCACCGAATAACCCCGCTCCAGGAGGCCGCCCGCGAACTGCCGGTAGAGCCAGGTGTAGTCTTCCCGGTTCATGTCGATGTCGGTCCCGATGCCCACGTGGTCGATCCCCACCAGCTTGACGATGTGATCGATGTGGTCCAGGGTGCCTTCCACGTTGGAGCCGTGAGTGATGAGTCCCGAGTAGGGTTGGACCGTCAGGAGGGGAGTCAAAGGAGGCAGGCCCAAGACCTGGAGCGCTTTCTGCTTCTCGGCGGGGTCGCGGATGGCCGCGGCAAGGCGGAAGGGGTCGGAATATTGTTTCGCCAGGTAGTTTCCGATCCGGGCCTGAGCGGTCCAGGTCCCCACCGTCCGGATCGCTTCCAGGTGTTGGGGGTCGTAATAGGCTCCGACCGCGATCAATCCGCCTTTTCGGGCCAGCGCCTCGATGAGATCGTCCGTAAGGTTGCGGACCGCGTCGACCAGGGCCCGGGCTCCCGAATGGGACGCGATGACCGGTTTTTCTGAAGCCTCGATGGCTTCGTGCATGGTCTGGTCCGAGGAGTGGGACAGGTCCAGCAGGATCCCCAGGCGGTTGCACTCCCGCACCACCTCCAGTCCGAAGTCGTTCAGTCCCAGGTCGTCGTCGTCCAGGATTCCGGAGCAGGCATCGGCCCAGGAGGCGGGGAAGGCGTGAGCCAGCTCCAGGCGCCGGAGTCCCAGCTTGTGGTAAACGCGAAGGGTGGCCAGGTCCTCCACCACGATTCCACTGTCCACCCCCAGCATGAGGGACAGCTTGCCTTCCGCACGGAAGCGTTCCAGGTCATCCGCGGTGAGGGCCAGGCCCACGTTGGGGTGGGCGGCGGCCGTCTCGTGGACGGCGTCCACTTCCCAGAGGAAACGCTTGACGGCGTCGGCTCCGGTGAAGACGCTTCGAGCCAGGACATGCCCCGGCTCGGGGGATGTGTAGAGGTAGGGAGTGAAGTCTCCCACGATGAGCGCCTCGGTGACCGTCCCGATGCCCAGGACGGCGACGTCGATCCCCTCCGCCAGAAGGGATGCCGGATCGAACGGGGTTTCCCGCTCGTTGGGGAAACGGAAAAACCGCGTGGTGACCGCCGGGTCGACGACCATGTTCTGCTGGAGGATGTCCGTGACCGGGTCCGTCTCCGGGGCCTCGGGAGCGGGAGCGGCGCAGGCCGCGCACAACAACAGGCCGGCCAACGCGGCTCCAAGCGTGGTGGGAAATGGATCTGTACTTGCAGGCATGGATGAGTCGCCTCCTTATCCTGGTCCGCCCGGAAGTGTAGCGGAAGATTCAGCGAAAGGCATGGTCCGCACCGCGGTCCGGTTGCGCCCGGAACCGGTCCAATGCGGGCTCGGGTATGCTGTGGTGCGGGAGGACAGGAAAGATGCTTCATGTCGGATCGCTGGAGGAAGTTCGTTCAAAGAGTCCCGTGGTGGTGTCCAAGGGCCCGGTTCCCATCGTGATCTTCCACCACGACGGAGAACTGCGTGCCGTCGACAACCGCTGTCCGCACATGGGTTTTCCCCTGCACCGCGGCACCGTGGAGGATGGCATCCTCACCTGCTACTGGCACCATGCGCGCTTCGACCTGGTGAGCGGATGCACCTTCAATCTGTTCGCAGACGACGTGGACTCTTACGGAGTGGAGGTCCGGGAGGGAGAGGTCTATCTGGACGTCACGCCGCCGCCGGTCGATCCGGTCCAGCGCTGGAGCCGGCGGCTCCAGGAGGGAATGGAGCAGAACCTGAGCTTGATCATGGGCAAGTCGGTGGTGGGTCTGCACCACAGCGGCGTCTCCCATGATGAGGTCGCACGGCAGGGCGCGCTCTACGGCGTCCGGCATCGCCGGGACTGGAGTTCCGGCCTCACCATCCTCAGCGCCATGGCCAACGTCTGCGATCTCCTGGAGGGGACGGAGCGGATCCCGCCCATGTACCACGGACTGGTCCACATTGCCCGGGACTGCGCCGGCCGCACGCCCAAGTTCGAGATTCCGCCCCTGCGAAATCAGGAGATCCCGGCGGGCCACCTCAAGCGCTGGTTCCGCTACTTCGTGGAGGTCCGGAGCACCGAGGGCGCCGAGCGCTGCCTGCTGACCGCCGTCCACAAGGGGATGACGAGCGCCCAGTTGACCGATCTGGTGGGCGCGGCGGCCACGGACCACGTCTACCTGGACGGCGGCCACGTCATCGACTTCGTGAACAAGGCCTTCGAATTGCTGGACCGCATCGGCTGGGAACATGCCGGCCGCTTGCTGCCCGCCCTGATCCAGCCTCTGTGCCTGGCGGTTCGAAGCGAGGAGAGGAACCCCTGGCGGCACCCCATCGATCTGGTGCCTGTACTGCAGCAGGCCGTGGCTCAGATTCCCGAAGCTCTGGAATCGGGGCAGGGAAAGATCTGGACCAAGCCGAAGGATTTTACCGAAGCCCTGTTCAGCGACGATCCTCACACCCCCGTCGAGGCACTGCTGGGGGCGTTGCGCCGGGGCGCCCAACCGGTGCATTTGGCCCAGGCGGTGGCCTATGCGGCGGCGCTGCGCATCGTCCGCTTTCACGTCCAGAACGAGCTGGCCGACTGGATCGCCGTCCTTCACACGTTCACCTATTCCAACGCCCTGCATCAACTGCTCAAACGCAACCAGTCGCCCGATCTGACGAGGGGCGTGTTTCACGGAGCCATGCGGGTCTACCTGGACCGTTTCTTCAATATCCCGCCCGCAAGATTGCCATCAAGCCGGGCCTCGGCGGGTGCGGAATCGAGGGGGAATTCGATCCGGTCCCGCCTCCTGACACTCATGAACCACCAGCAGGAGACGGACCGGGCCGGGCAGATGGTCTGGAGCTACCTGGAGGGGGGCGGGTCCGGCGGCCCGCTCATCTCGGCCCTGACCGAGAGCCTGATGCGGGAGGACGCCAACTTCCACACCTTCCAGATGCTGGAAGCGGCCGTCCGGCAATACGGCGAGACAGAAAATCCGGAGGAGAAGCATCTGGTGATGGTGGGCGCGGCCCGTTACCTGGCGGCCCACGCCCCGACGCAAAGGGCCATGAACCAGACCCTTCGCGTGGCCATCCGCCTCCATCGCGGCGACCCGGTCTACGAACCGGAGACGGACGGAGCGGGATAGGAGCGGGGGTTTTCCTACCCCCGCTCTTCCCATTTGAGTACGGTCGAAAACGGAACAGGCACGGAAGAATGGGGGACTAACAGTCCCCGCTCCTACCGCCGAGCAGCGCCGTAGCACAGGCGAATGGGGGACTAAAAGTCCCCCCTCCTATGGACCCAGGTTCCGCCACCAGCGCAACTCGAGGCCCCGCTCGTTCACGGCGACCACGTCGGGCCACTCGTTCCCGTCCATGTCCGCCACGATGACGGTGGCTCCCAGGATCCAGCGCTCCTTCAGGGGATGCTTCTTCCAGGGCCCCTTGGGATCTCCGGTATTCTCGAACCAGGCAATCTGCCCCTTCTGGCCGAACCCGGTGGCCACCACGTCCAGGTCGCCGTCCTTGTCCAGATCGTGGGGGACACCCTCGAAGCCGAACCAGAAACCTTCCTGGATGTTGTGCATGCGCCAGCGGTGGCCCCGTCCGGGCTTCCCGTGGTTCTCGTACCAGACCAGGTAGTGGCGGTCGGGAGCATCTCTCCCCAGCAGCCCGCCCGCCATGATCAGGTCCAGGTCGCCGTCCCGGTCGAGGTCGACGGGCGTCCCGTGCATGGGCAGGTGCCGGAGGCTGATGACGTGCCGCCGCCAGGGACCGGCGGCCGGTTGACCGCTGTTCTCGTACCAGAGGACCATGCCGGCCACCCGGGCCGAACCCGCCAGGTCGATCAGTCCGTCTCCGTTGAAGTCTCCCGCGCGGATCATCCGGGTCTCGAACCGGCCTTCGTCCACGACGTGGGCAGGCCACTCTTCGTGCTGCCACGGACCGGGATTCCGATACCAGGTGAACTTGTTCCCCAGCCGCCAACTGGAGGCGGCCACGTCCGGGCGGCCGTCCCCGTCCAGATCGGCCACGTCCACGTCGTAGGCTCCCATGAGGCCGCCGCTGGTGATGGAGTGTCTTTTCCACGAGTCGGTCTGCGCCGGATTGCCCGGGTTCTCGAACCAGAAGACGTCGCCGTAGAAATTGTCGATCCCCACCAGATCGATGCGCCCGTCCTGGTTGATGTCGGCCAGCCGGTGCCGTTCGTAACGGCCTTGCCAGTCCTCGTTGGCGATGTAGTGGCGCCGGAACTGGCCGGACCCGTCGTTCTCGTACCAATAGAAGGCGTTGTGGATGCGGGATCCCTTGGTCCCGCAATCGGAGCTGGAAAGATCCAGGTCGCCGTCGCCGTCCAGATCGGCGGCCGCCACGGCGTAGGCGTACGTGTAGTCGTTGGAGATGAGGTGTTCCTCGAACTTCAGGTCCCTGGCCTGGAGGGTCAGGCTCGCGGTGGCGAGTCCGAGAAAAACTCCATAGGAACTCCGATATCTGGTCCAGTTCATGGCGCCTCCCGTCGTTTGGCGGCGAACCCGGATTCTCCGCCGGATCGCTGAGCATATGATGAAGAGATCATCTCAAGTCTGGAGTATGAATCAAGCATTTCGACGAACGAATGCAACTTTCGCCGGCCTTCGGGGTTTCCTATATGAAGATGATTCCCCAGCCGCCGGAGCGTGATGATCGACAACAGCGCTTTTGAGACGTTCGTTTACAAGCATCAGGACCGGGTCTTCAGCATCGCCGTGCGGTTGCTGGGGGACGAGAGCGAAGCCGAGGACGTGTCTCAGACGGTGTTTCTGAGGGCGTTCGAACGCTTCGACCGGCTGGGCGGCAACCCCGCGGCGGGAGGTTGGCTGCGAACCGTGACCACGAACCTGTGCCTGAACCATCTCTCCCGGTATCGGGCTCGCTGGCGATTGTTCAGTCAGCGCTCGTCCGACCGAGCCGCGGCCGGACGGAGTTACGAAGAGAGGTTGGTGGCGCCGGGATCGCAGGCCGAAGACTTGGAACGCTCCGGCGAGCAGGCGCGGTTGGAGCAGGGAATTCGTGGGCTGCCGCCTCACCAGCGGGTGCCTCTGGTGCTGTTTCATTTCGAGGATCGAAGCTATAAGGAAATCGCCGGAATCCTGGACGTCACCCTGGCCAAGGTCAAGACCGACATTCACCGGGGCCGCCAGGCTCTCCGCCGCTTGATGGAGACGGATGATGAACCGCGATGACTTGGAGTCCCTGACCCGTCGAAGGCTGGCCGAACTTCAGCCGCCGCGCGCGCCGCGGACGCTGGCACCGCGGGTGATGGCTCAGATTCGGAGACGGCAGCAGGGTCCGTGGTACGGCCAACCTTGGATCGCATGGCCCTGGGTTGGCCAAATGGTGTCGATTGCGCTGCTCTTGGGACTCTTCGGTTTGGCTTGGCACCTGCTGGATATGAGAGCTGGCGTTTACGATTTTTTGGGGACCGGAAGGTTGGAGACGAGCATAGTGGCCGTCACCGATGCGGTTGTCACGGTGGCGGAGAGTGCGCGCGTCTTGCGGCGCGTGATTCTGGGACCGATTGCCGGACATCTCATGTTCGTGATGGCGTTTTTGGGTATGGCGAGCGCGTTGCTCTGTGCGGCGCTGGCCCGTTTGCTCCAGGAAAAGGAGGCTGGACGATGAAGATCGCTTGGGGAGTTTCGGGACTTTTGGTGGTGGTGCTGGTGGGTTTGTCCGCGGGCTGTGGCGCCGAATTCCGCGGCCCGGATTCGCCGCCGATTCCGGGGGTGATCGAGATCGGCGGTGACGACGGTGAAGTCGTTAAGATCGGAGGAAGCTACGTTCTCCGCAGCGACCAAGAGGTCGGAGAGCTCGTCGTCATCTCGGGTATGGCACGGATCGAAGGGACGGTCAGAGAGGAAATGGTGGTCATCGCCGGGGGAGCGACACTCGCCGGCAGCGCCCGCGTCCAAGGCGACGCAGTGGTCCTGGGGGGAACGGTCAAGGTGGAGGAAGGAGCCACCGTCGGAGGAGACTTGGTGGTTCTCGGCGGCGGTGTGGATGTACCCCCAAACTTCGAACCGGGCGGGGAGCAGGTCTCTGTCGGGTCGATCCCTGGGGGCGGGATATTGGCCGAAATGATCCCCTGGTTTACCCACGGACTGTTGATCGGTCGCCCGATCGTGCCCAGTCTTTCCTGGATCTGGGTTGTGGTCGGGATTCTGGCAGTCTTGTACCTGCTGATCAATCTTGTTTTCCCGGGTTCGGTCCACGCCTGCGCACAGGCTCTGGAGGACAAGCCGCTGAGTGTGGGTCTGGCGGGAATGTTGGTGGTGTTGCTGATCGCGCCGGTCTCGCTGATGCTGACGGTGACCGTGATCGGGCTGGTGCTGATTCCATTCCTTTGGGTCTTGCTTCTGGTCGGCGGCCTCGTGGGTAGCGTCGGCGTTGCCCGGTGGATCGGAAACCGAATTCTGGCCGAGGAGTTTCCGGAGAACCGTGTCGAGGCGGCGCGGTCGCTGATCATCGGATTTGCCTTGGTCACTCTGGTCTTCATGGTTCCGGTTCTCGGCTTCGTCGCATGGTCCCTGTTGGGCGTGTTGGCGTTGGGCGCGGCGGCCACCGAAGCCTTTGCGGGGTTGAGGAAAGAGCATCCGGCCGCCCCGTCCCCAGCCCCACCGCCTCCGCTTCCAGCCGGCATTGAGCCGCCTGCCGCGGGAACGACGGAACCCCCGGAGAAAACGGCATCTCCGCATGAACCGGCACCCGCAGAGGACCTCTCGACGTTTCCCCGCGCGAGATTCCTCACCCGGATCGGGGCGCTCCTGATCGATTTCGCCATGGTGGCCTTCGTTACCTACCTTTTGGAGATTCATGGCGGAAAAACGATTCTGCTGCTGTTGATCTACCGCGTCGCTCACTGGAGTTTGAGCGGAACGACCGTCGGCGGCATCATCTGCCGCCTGCGTATCGTGCGTACCGTCGGAGCACCGGTCCGCTTCGGCGAGGCGGCGGTGCGGGGGCTCGCCACTATCCTTTCGACGTTGGTCGTGGGACTGGGTTGGCTCTGGATCCTCTGGGATCCGGAGCGGCAGGCCTGGCACGACAAGATTGCGGGAACCGTCGTGGTCCGGGTCCCGTCCGATTGGCCCCGGTAGAACCTGAAGTGGCTACGACGAAATGTCCGGAATCGGACAGTCTGTCCGATTCCGGACACACTTAGACCGGCTTGATACATGTTGTCTCGTGTCAATGGCGTCTTGGGAGGCGGGTTCCCACCGCTAAGGAGATTGGCGGGATCCCTGACGTCGAGAACCTGTCTTGTACCAATCCACGCGCCGCGTGGCGTACATGATCGCCGCCAGGATGGCGAAGAGGCCCAGCGATCCGATGAGAAGGGCGTAGTCCTCGTTCGTAAGGAGAATATAGAGGTAGGCGTAAAGCAATGCGACGCCGGTCGGGACGAGCAAGGCAAGCCGCTTATGGCGGAGTACTGCGGCCGAGTACGCTCCCACCAATGCGATGATCGAAATGCTCGCCGCCGCGTAGGCGAGTGGGAAACCGATGTGCTCCGACAGTGAGAGCTCCAACAGGTAGAAGAGGCAGAGCGCGCCTCCCAGCATGAGGTACTGGATCGGATGGACGCGAACCCCGGCCAGGACTTCAATCAGCCAGACGACGGCGAAGGGCAGAAGGACAAAGAGGAACGCGTACTTCACGCTGCGTTCCGCCATCCGATAGTGGTCCACCGGATTGACCAGTTCGACACCGAAGCGTGAGCCGTCGACGGCTTCGTTCATCCCGGCCTCGGCTCGCCACGCCTGCGGGTAGTTTCGTCCAAGAGACGGGATGGACCACTTGGCTTGGAAGCCGGTGTTCGACAGTGAGCGCTCGGCCGGGAGCCAGTTGCCCTGGAAGCTGGGATGGATGAAGTCGGACTGGAGCTCGACGGCAGTTTGCTGCCCGAAGGGCGTGAGGTGGAGACCGAGGCTGCCATTCAGAGAAAGCGGGAAAGAGAAATCGAAACGCTCGATTGCGTCCGCCACGCCGACGACTGAGTGGATACCCGCAATTCCATCCAGGAAGGCGCCGGTTCCCGGAAGGAATGACATCCGCCGGCTGTTCCACGACACGGATGTCTCTTTCTGGATTGCACGCGCGTCCGATATCCCCACTGCCAGATAGGCTCGGTCCCAGTCGACCTCCGCGGGTTCCACGCCCAGCTTGGAGAAGCTGGGACGTCCAAACTCGCCTTCGACCGTGAGGTCGAGCCGGTAGACGGGAACGGAGAAAATCCCCCGACGGCGAGTCTCGGTGTCAATGGAGCCGCGAGCGTGGAGCCGCTCCGGCAGAAAGATGGCATTCCGGACCTCGGAGCGGGTGACTTCCTGACCGCCGGCCGCGGCTTCGGTCCAAAGATGGGTGAAGGGAACGACAAGCGCCGGGCCAGTGATGATTTGGGTGTTTCCCCACTTTGAGGAAACCTCGGCCACCGCCTCCTGGCGCCTCTCCTGGCGCTCCGATACCAGCTCCGCAATCATCTCGATGGGAATCTGGAGCAGCAGCGCCAGGAACCCGACCAGGAAGAGGCGCAGCGTCTGAGAACCGCGAAGCGAGGATGTCAGCCGTTCAAACGAGTCTTGCATTGATTGCGTTCCAGACTTTGGAAGACCTCCGAAAAATAGCAGGAACGTACATTCCTTGGAAACGGTCCGTTATTGGCAGGAAACGGAAAGACCTCGGACCTCGCCAGCTATACTGTCCGAAATCGGGACGAACTGTCCGAAATCGGACACTGGAGGCGGTTTTCATGAAGCCATTCACGAATCGACTGATGCCGGCAGCGGTTGCGCTGTTGGTCGGTGCCACTGGATACACTTGTGCGGCGGGTTCCGGGAATTCCCTCAAGCCCTCATCCGACGCCGCTCTCTACGCCTACGGCTACCATCAACGCCCCTACCCGCTGGAACCGGGGCCCCATCTCTTCGTAGATTGGCGGTATGTCAATCCGGGCCACGTGACTTACAGGTATCGGGGGCAGCGGATCCAGCGGGATCGGCCTGAAGAATACGGCCCGGAGATCAACTCCGAGATCGAGGTCCTTCCCCGGGAGGTTCCCACCGGAATCCGCATCGAGGTCCAGCGGGCGGGCAAGCTGGGCCCCGTGATCCGGAATGAGCAGCCCTGGGAGTTCTTCACGCCCTACGTCAACCTGATCCACCATGACGGGAAGTACCTTCTCTTCTACAACACCACCACCTATCGGCTCGGCCGGAGCTCGGAGGGCTACATGGTCTGCTATGCCGAGTCCGAAGACGGTCTGAACTACCGCAAGCCGCCGCTGGGGCAGGTGGAGTTTCAGGGAAGCCGCGAGAACAACCTGGTGCTGGGGCCGGGCGTCTGCAGATACGGGATCCACGGTCCGGCCATTTTCGTGGATCCCAGCGCTGAGCCGGCCGAGCGATTCAAGGCCATCTACCAGGCCGCCGTCGACCAGGAGACCGTCGAACGGTTGAAGGCGGTCCGTCCCGAATCGGTAACGCCGTCCTCGAAGGACGGAACGGCTCTCATGGGCGCTGTCTCTCCCGACGGCGTCCGGTGGCGGGAACTGGAGGAGCCGCTGATGGGCCACGTCAGCGACACGGGCACCACGGCCTACTGGGACGAGCGTCTGGCCCGCTATGTGGGCTACTTCCGCATGGGGGTCTGGGGACGGCGCATGATCGGCCGGGCCGAAACCACCGATTTCCGGCGCTGGCCCCGGCCCGAGATGGTTCTGGCTCCCGACCCTTCCGAGTCGGCGTGGGTCGACTACTACACCAACGGCAGGGCTTTCTACCCGGGCACCAGCACCATGCACCTCATGTTTCCCATGATCTACCACCGCAACCTGGACACCAGCACGGTGCGGGTGGCCGCCAGCCTGGCCGGACGGATCTGGAACTTCCTTCCGGGAGGACCGGTCCTGGAGCCCGGTTCAGAGGGGTCGTTCGACGCCGGGTGCCTCTTTCCCGGCGCCGGTCTGGCCGAAATCCCGGGAAACCGGGTCGTCCTGCCCTACGTCGGATTCGCCGTTCCCCACAAGTTTCCCCGGCTGAGTCCCCTGGGGGAGATTGCTTTCGCCGTCTGGCCCAAGCAGCGGCTGAGCGCGCTGGTAGCGGACGAGGAGGGGACTTTCGTCACCAACCCCCTCTCCAGCCCGGGAACGTCCCTCTGGCTCAACTTCGACGCGGGCCGGAACGGTTCCGTACAAGTGGAGGTGGTGGGCGTCGAGGGCAGAACCCTGGCCGAGTGCGATACCCTGTCTGGTGACCGGCTGTCGCATCAGGTGACGTGGAAGGGCCGGCCGGATCTGGGAATCGATCCGGGTGACTCTTTTCGCCTGCGGTTTCGGCTGCGCGGCGCCAAGCTCTTCGCCTTCGAAATGCGTTGAGCGCGGCGGTTGTTCGGATGTTCTGGAGGTTGAATCTCATGAATAGACTTGCCGTTTTGATCTCTCTGGTCCTGGTTTGGCCCGGCGCCGCCCTCCCTGCGACGAGCGCCGACGGTTCCATGGCCTCCCAGATCGACATCCCGTTCGAAAAGTTCGTCCTGCCCAACGGGCTCACCCTGATCGTCCACGAGGACCACAAGGCGCCCATCGTGGGCGTGAACGTCTGGTACCACGTAGGGTCCAAGAACGAGAATCCGGGACGCACGGGGTTCGCCCACCTCTTCGAGCACCTGATGTTCAACGGGACTGAGCATTGGCCCGGCGAGTTCTTCGAGCCCCTGGAGGAGGTCGGCGCCACCGGGATGAACGGCACCACCAATGCCGATCGCACCAACTACTTCGAGAACGTTCCCAAGAACGCCCTGGATCTGGCGCTGTGGCTGGAGTCGGACCGCATGGGCCACATGCTGGGCGCCATTTCCCAGGAGAAGCTGGACGAGCAGCGCGGCGTGGTCCAGAACGAGAAGCGTCAGGGGGAGAATCAACCGTACGGGCGGGCGTGGACCCTCCTGACCGAGAACACCTATCCGGCGGGCCATCCCTATTCCTGGACCACCATCGGTTCCATGGAGGATCTGGATGCCGCCGAGCTCGACGACGTGAAGGAATGGTTCAGGACCTATTACGGCGCCGCCAACGCGGTGCTGTCCATCGCCGGCGACGTCGATGCCCAGGAGGTCAAGAAAAGGGTCGAACACTACTTCGGAGACATCCCGTCCGGGCCTCCGGTGGACAAACAGGAAGCCTGGATCGCCAAGATGACGGGGACCCACCGGCAGCAGATGCAGGACCGCGTCCCCCAGGCCCGGATCTACCGGGCCTGGAACGTTCCCCAGTGGGGCACCCGGGAAGCGGCTCTCCTGGACCTGGTTGCCGATATTCTGGGCGGAGGCAAGACTTCGCGTTTCTACAAGCGGCTGGTTTACCAGGACCAGATCGCCACGGACGCGTCCAGTTTCCTCTACGCCCGGGAATTGAGCGGCCGATTCCAGGTCATGTCCACGGCCCACCCTTCGAAGACTCTGGGTGAAGTGGAGCGGGCCCTGGCCGAAGAGTTGGAGAAATTCATTCAGGAGGGGCCCACCCAAGCCGAATTGGATTTGGCGAGAACGCAGACATTCGCCGGTTTCGTGCGGGGCCTGGAGCGGGTCGGCGGGTTCGGCGGCAAGTCCGACATCCTGGCGTCCAACGAGGTGTACGGAGGTTCTCCCGATACCTACAAGAAATTTTTCCGTTATCTGGAGGAGGCGACTCCGGACGATCTCCGTGGCGTGGCTCGCGACTGGCTGTCCGACGGGGACTTCATCCTGGAAGTCCACCCGTTCCCCAAATACTCGACGGCTGATTCGGGAGCCGATCGGGACCGGCTGCCCGACGTGGGCGAGCCGCCGCCCGCCGAGTTTCCGAGCCTTGAGAAGGCGACCCTCTCCAACGGTCTGAAGGTGGTCCTGGCCGAGCGTCACGCGGTGCCCATCGTCAACTTCCGATTGCTCATTGACGCCGGTTATGCCGCCGATTACGGCGGAATGATGGGGACGGCCAACCTGGCGGCGGACATGATGGACGAAGGGACCTCGACCCGCAGCGCGCTGGAGATCAGCGAGGAAGCGGCCCGGCTTGGCGCCAGCCTCGGCAGCACCGCTTCCCTCGACGACTCGACGGTCTCACTATCGGCGCTCAAGTCGAACCTCGCCGAGTCGCTGGACCTCTACGCCGACGTGGTCTTGAACCCCTCCTTTCCGGAGCAGGAACTCGAGCGTCTCCGGCGGCAGCTCCTGGCCCGCATCCAACGGGAGAAAGTCAGTCCCGTCAGCATGGCTCTGCGGGTGATGCCCAAGCTGATTTACGGGGCCGATCACGCCTACGGGAACCCGTTGACCGGATCCGGAACCGAAGAGTCGGCCAAAGCCATTACCCGGGACCAGCTCAAGGATTTCCACGCGGCCTGGTACCGGCCCAACAACGCCACGCTGATCGTGGTGGGGGACACGACCTTGGCCGAGATCCAGCCTCATCTGGAGCGGGTCTTCAAGGCTTGGCAGAGCGGACCGGTGCCGGAGAAGGAGGTCGGGCAGGTGGACCACCACGCCGGATCGCAGGTCTATCTCATGGACCGGCCGGGGTCTCAACAGTCGCTGATCTTTGCCGGGCACGTGGCGCCGCCCACCAACAATCCGGACGAGATCGCCCTGATCACCATGAACCGGATCATCGGCGGCAGCTTCACTTCCCGCATCAACATGAACCTGCGGGAGGAGAAGCACTGGTCCTACGGGGCACGGACTCTCCTGTTCGGCGCCCGGGGGCAGAGGCCCTTCATCGTCTATGCCCCGGTCCAGACCGACAAGACCAGGGAATCGGCCGCCGAGATCGACCGCGAGCTGCGGGAGTACCGGGGGGACCGGCCGGCGACGCCGGAGGAACTGGACCGGGCGAAGAAGGCTCAGACTCTTAGCCTTCCCGGACGGTGGGAGACCTCCGGTGCGGTCGGACGAACCATCGCCGAGATCGTCCGCTACGGTCTGGCGGACGACTACTACCGTACCTTCCCCGGCAAAGTCCGGGCGCTCGACATCCCGGCCATCCAGGCGTCCGCCAATGACGTCATTCGTCCGGACCAATTGGTGTGGGTCATCGTCGGCGACCTTTCGAAGATCGAGGAGGGGGTCCGGGAGCTCAATCTCGGGGATGTGAAACGGCTCGACCAGGACGGCAACCTGATCGACCCTGCCGGGTCGTAGCCACGGTTTTCGGGAGGGAGTATGAAATTCGGATGTCCGGCGGTTTTACTGCTCATCTCCATCGGGTGCGGGGGGACGGAATCGATGCCGACGACGGAGCGGATCAATACCTTCGACTCCGGCCGGGAGAGCTGGCAGATCTACGACTACACCGGCGGAAGCGGCAACGAGAACGTCTTTTTCCTGACCAGTTGGGAGCCGACCGGCGGGGTGGGGAATTCCGGCTATGTATGGGGGGACGACTCCCGGTGGCGGATCGATACCCCGGAGGACCCGCATTCGATCCTGCCCCTGATCCTCTATCACCGGTGGATTGCCGAGGACCTGGAGGAAGGGCCGAGTACGACTCCCCGGCCCACGGGATTCCGCCAGGAGGAAGCCCTCGATCTGCGGGGCGCCCGCGTGTCGGTTCACCTTCGCGGTGACGACCTGGATCTGAAGGGCGCCCAGTGCTTCTTCTGGGTCCACTCCGGGGGCACGCGGTGGCACTACACGGGCCGGCCCCTCAGGATCCATCAGGGGGAATGGGGGCCGCCCGAGCACTTCGTCCTGGTCAACGACGAATCGCTCTGGCACCGGAGCTGGGCCCCGTCCAAGACCTCCCTCGACGATCTGCTCAAGAACAGCGCCAGCTACGGATTTTCTTTCGTGGGGTTCTCGGAAGAGGTGACGGGAAAGCTCTCCATGGACCAGTTCGAGCTCCATCTGGCGAGCCGGTAACACCAGCCTCCGCCACAGATTGGACGATCTCATGGCCCGTGTCTCTCTACGCTTCCCGGATGAAGTCTCACAACGCCTGCAACGGTTGGCGGACCTTACAGGGCGCAGCAAGACCTTCTACATGATTGAGGCCATTCGGGAACACTTGGACGACCTTGAGGATTTGTACCTTGCTGAACAGCGGCTGAAGTCCCTTCGATCCGGACAGTCTCGGACCTTGCCGCTGGAAGAAGTGGTGCAGCGCTATGGGTTGGAGGATTGAACTGGATCGGGAGGCGGTCCGCGACTTGGAGAAATTCGATCGGCCTGTGGCACGGCGGATTCTTGCCTTACCTCCTGTTCCGGATCGATTCCTGCATCCGCTTGCCGAAGTCTTCCCGGCCCCCGGCCGGGTTGGACTGGTGACGGGGATGCGGGGGAACTCCGGCTGCCGGCTCGTTGGAGTCCCGGCCCCATTGACCGGACCGGTGAGTGATCACGTCCAGCCAGCGGGCGTTGGCTTGGCGCCGGGCCAGGTCGCCGTCGGGATCGGGCAGGGTGAAGGTGTAGGAGTAGAGCTTTGCCTGCTTGAGATAAAGCTTCAGGCAGACCCCGCCGTACTGTTCCACGCTCAAGTCGTAGGGTGACCGGCCGCTCTTCCACGTCAGCTTCTGGGCAGTTCCGTCTGAAGTCAGCGGAACCGAATCGGCCCGGGTGAAGTCCGGGATCGTTTCCCCATAGGGAGTGACCAGCTCCGCCTCGATGGAACCTCCCTGGGCATCGGCATTCACCAGGATTTCGTAGGCCGGACCCCACGGCTTGGTCATCAACCATCCCTCCTCCTCCCCGGCGTCCAGAGAGATCCAATGGTCCTCGGGCATTCGCGCCACCATCAGCACGGCCACGTCCCGGGTCCCTTGGGACAGGTCGTAGGCGAGCCAGTCCCACCAGGTGTGGTTCAGCCGGCTGGCCGTATAGTAGATCCACGTCTCGCCATCCCGCACCAGGGGGTTCTCCGCCGGGTAGAGCATGCCGCCGTCCTGGTCGCCGGGCTTGCCCACCGGAACTACTGGAGAACGGTCGTCAGGCCGGTGCCAGGTTCTCCCGTCGCGGCTGTAGGCCAGGGAGAGCTCCAACTGGCCCACCTTGCCCCTGGGGTAGTCGGGCGGTTTGTGGTACGCCCCGTAGGTGGGGGCGAAGGGATGGACGTAGTAGGGGTTGATGAGGCCCAGGAAGAAATTCTCATATTGGAAGACGGGCATGTCGTAGATGTTGTACAGCTCCGGCGGGTCCAGATCGTCGCCGGCGACCAGGACCCGTCCCGTGTCCTTCCAGTTCACCAGGTCGTAGCTCTCATACTGGGAGATGTCTCGCGGGACGTTGGGCACACGGCGGGTGATCAGCACGTATTTCCGGCGATCCGGGTCGTAGAAGAGGGTGCAGTTGTCGTCGCTGATGCCCCGCAGCACCGGGTTGACGTGACGGGGCCGCTCCCATTGGAGTCCGTCATGGGAATAGGCCAGGCTCAGCGCCGAGTGGTGCCGGGCCCAGTGCGACTCTTCACCGAAGGTGTTGAAGATCATCTTGTAGCGGCGGGCCGGGATGTCGCTGGGGTCCTTGATGATGGAGTAGACGAATGTCCGCTTGAAGTCGATGACCATGTTGTGCTCGCGCGAGCCGTTCACCTCCACCAGCCCCAGTTTCGGTTTTTCCCAGTTGAGGCCGTCCCGGCTGACAGCGTAGGCCACGCCCCGGGGGCCGTCGGTGGTTTCCCCTTGCCAGCGCATGAGCGTGTACCACATCTTGAAGATCCGCTCTTCCTCGTCGTACATCACCGAGACGTAGTTGAGCATGTCCCGGTCCGTCTCCCAGGGGGCGTCCAGGCGCAGCACCGGCTCCTCGCGCTTGACCGCCTGGTTCACCTTGCGGCGAAGGTTGTGGTGCTCCAACAGGGGTTCGTCGTCGATGAGCAGGAACTTGTAGCGGGCGAGCTGCTGGTCCGGGCTCGCAGCGGTTTCAGCGGCAGACGGGTTTCCGCAGAGGAACGCCGCCGAGACCAGAATCGGGAGCAGACTGCGGCGGATTCGGAAGCGTGGAAGCATGGAGAGGTCCTCCTTTGTTCTCGTTGGAAGCGAAGATTCGAGTCAGAAATAGTACTTCAGGGCCAGCTGGATCTGGCGGGCGGCCAGCGTCTGTGCCAGCACCCCGAAACCGGCGGTCCCGTACAGGAGCGTCTGCTGCCTCGCGTTGACCACGAAGTTGGGCCGGTTGGTGGCGTTGAAGGCCTCCACCCTGGCCTCCAGCCGTTGAGTCTCCGCCAGACGGAAGGTCCGGCGCAGCGAGATGTCCAGGTTGAAGAGGCCGGGGGCCTCGACGACGCCGCGGCCGGAGTTCCCGTATTCATAAGCCGGCGGCAGAGCGAAGGCATCGGTGTCGAACCAGCGGGCGGGACTCCGCTGGTGAGGGGCCAGATTGGCGTCCCGGATCCGGTCCGGCCACTGGGACGCCTCCGATCCGGTGTCCAGGGGGTCGCCGGGCAGAGACACCGTGCGCCAGCCGCCCTCCTGGAAATTGGAGATGGCCCGGATGGACCATCCGCCCAGCAGTCTTGCAGCCAAGCCGCTCTGGAGCAGTGTCCGGTTGGGACCGAAGGGCAGATCGAATCCGCCCGAAAGCATCAAACGCAACGGAATGTGGAAGTCCGCCACTCCCCGGGTCGCCTCCAGCGGCAGGTTGCGGGACCGGTAGATCCGCCGGGAGGTGTAACCCGTGGTTCCCCCGCCGGTCTGAATCAGGCGCGACCAGCTCAGTGACGCCAGCAGGTACAGGCCGTCGGCGCCCGCGGCCTTTTCCACCTGAAAGTGCATCCCCTGATACGAGGAATCGGCGTCCGCAAACGGAAAATAAACCGCTTGAAGATGAGGCCACGGCCGGCGAACCTGACGGTCTCCGGGACCCGGAGCCGCGTCGTTCCAGGAGACCGTCTCCAGTACATCGGTCGATCGGGAGCCGTGGTAGCCGGTGTCCAGCAACCAATGGGAGGTGAACTCGTGCTGGAGGCTGAGGCCCCAGGAGTGGGTCCGGGACAAGGGCAGGGGAGTCTGGAATCCGTAGTGGTCGGGAATGGCCGCGTCCCGGCTTTCGTCGGGAAACGGTTCCGCCAAGCGCAGGGAAGGGGTCTCCAGAGGGCTGTTGAAAATGAGCCGTTCCGCTCCCGGCCGGGGATTCCGGCTCAAGCGGAGGATCATGTTCAGGTCCGGCTCGTTGCCATGAAGACTGTATCCGGTGCGCAGAACGGTCTTTTCCGCCAAGCGAAGCGACAATCCAAGGCGCGGCAATATTCCGTCCAGAGGGTTCCATCGGATCAAGGGATGGTTGGGTCGGAAGCGGCCCGTTTCCCAAGGTTTCAGATCCAGATCGAGCAATGCGGGGACCGTCTGTCCGGTCGCGGGATCCAGGTTCGACATGAAGCCCCGCTTTTCCCTCCATGGCAGCCGCAGCTCATAGCGCAGGCCCAGGTTCAGGGTCAACCGCCGACCGGCCTTCCAGGTGTCCTGCAGGTAGAGGTAGTAGCTGTCCTGATGGAATCGGCCCCGGGAGCCCTCTCCTCCCAGCCGGCTCTGAGACAGGTAGCCCAACAGAAAATCGGCGAAACCGTTGCCCGTATACCGGTCGAAGAAGTTGAACCGGCTGCGGCGGGACGTCACGTAAAGGTTGTAGTGCCGGCGGAAGTGGATTCCGGTCTTCAGGGCATGGTCTCCTTCCACCACCGACAGGTCCTGATTCGCCTGCCAGTTGCCCAGGCTGCTGGGACCGAGAAAGGAGTAGTCGCCGATTCTGGTGTAACCCTGGATCTCGACGATCGGCACCCCGAGTCGATCCACGTCGCTCTGCAGGAGTTCCGGGATTCCCAGATCCAACTCCGTGGCCTGGGCGGATACCAGGGACTCGTAGGGACGGCGGAACCAATGGAGGCTGGTCGCGGCCTGGGCTCTCGGACTCAGGCTGCGAGTGTAGGAGAGGGACTGTCCCCATGTGGCCAGGGGGTGGCGGGTGGAGAAGATGCTGATGGGCTGGATCGAGGTCCAGTGGTTGGAGTCCAGGACGAAACGGCCGGCCCACCGGCTTACGTCGGACTGTTTCACGTCGACGCGGGCGATGACCTGCGAATTGTCCAAAGGACTGTGGGAGTCGGGACTGGTGAAGTTCAGGGCTCCGGGAGTATTGGGTGCGGGCCAGTAACGGAGGAGCTTCAAGGCGACGGGATCCAGCCGATTTGCCGGGATCCGGTTTTCGGGGAACATGCCTCCCGTCAAGGGGTCCCGGATGGGAGCGGCGAACCGGCCCTGCTTTTCGTCGGCAGTCGGGACCACTCCGGTGAGAGGCTTGGTTTCCCGGATCGCACGCAACTGGTAGGAGACGAAGAACCATGCCCGGTCCCGCCCGTTCAACAGACCGGGAAAAAGAAGGGGTCCTCCGAGTGTGGCCCCCATCTGGTTGCGCTTGAACTCCGCCTTTCGCTGCTCGAAGTAGTTGCGGGCGTCCAGGTTGTCGTTCCGGTGAAACCAGAACCAGCCGCCGTGGAATTCGTTGGTGCCGCTCTTGGTCACCGCCACGATCTGACCTCCGGGCCGGATGCCGAATTCGGCGGAATAGAGCCCGGTCTTGACGTCGAATTCCCTGAGGGCGTCGGTGCTGGCGTGGAACGATGGTGTTCCATCGCCGTGAGTGAAGAGGGTGCCGTCGATGAAGAACAGGTTGTCCTTCCGCCTCATGCCCAGCACCTTGACGCTGCGGCTGCGGCTCTCATGGCTGGTCGCGGCCCCCGCCGCCAAGGTGACCAACTGTCCCACGTCCCGGGTGTTGACCGGCATGCTCTCCAGCTTTTCCTGGTCGATCAGTTGACCCCGGTCCTCCCGGCCGGTCCCCGCCAGCACGGTGCCGCTGCGGGTCGAATTCCGGGTTGCGGAATCTCCGGCGACGAGGTGAAAGTTTTCCTCTCGGATCTGTTCCACAAGAAGCTGAATATGGGTCCGGAGCTGGGTTTCGTAGCCCGGGATCGACGCCGTAATTTCATAGTGGCCGGGAGGCAGCCCGCTTCGCCGGTAGTTTCCGTTGGCATTGGTCAGCAACAGGAAGACCTCGTTGGTGTCGACCCTGTGGATCGCCACCTCGACTCCCGGCGCCGCTACTCCATCCTCCTTTCGGACGTGGCCCAAGAGGGTCCCGGCGCCGATCTGGGCCAGAGCCTCGGCGGAAACCAAGAGCAGGCAGACGGCCAGCAGGGCCGGGAGTTGAATCTGCCACCCTCGGCTGAAGGAAGGAGCCGTTTCACCGGTGAACCGCTGTGCGGACTGCATCTGAGGAGTCATCTGTCTGGTGCAGCATCGGTCCCGCACCGTGGCCCATCGGACGCTAGGAGCCTGCGCCGCAGAAATCAATCTACTGCGAAAGCGGGGAATCGGTCCATATTTCCCCGATTTCTCGGCGAATAGAACAACTATGCACCTCAAAATCGTGAAAATCTGTCCTCGATTCCCCACTTTCTCGCTACGATCATTTCTACGGCGCAGACTCCTAGTGCGTGAAAACCGCCGGTCAGTCTAACATGCAGGGGGTGCCGTCCTGATTCGCAGTCGTCCCTTTGGCCGTTTCAGTCAAAAAGGTGAGCCAGGATGAGGTCGCGGACTCCCGTCGCAGGAATCTCGCCGTCGGGGACCAGACCGGGTTCCGTGCTCAGGAACAGGGGGCCCTGGTCCGGGTTGTCGGTCGGTCTTCCGTGGGAACCCTTGACCAGGCCGGCGTCCAGGGGAATGACGTCCATCAGGTATCGAAATCCCAGCGTCTTCTGAAGGAGCCGAAACCCCACCTTCAGGGCCGGAATCCGGATTCCGGGATCCACGAACAGTTCCGCGGGATCGTAGCCCGGCTTCCGGTGGATGTCCACGGTGCGGGCGAAATCGGGTGCCACCGAGTCATCCAGCCAGTAGTAGTAAGAGAACCACTTGTCGGCCTGGCTGATGGCCACCAGGTCTCCGGAACGCTGGTGATCGAGCCCCAGCTTCTGCTGAGCCTCGCAGTCCAGGATCTGCTCGACGCCCGGAACCTTCTCCAGCAGAGTTCGAACCTGGGACCGGTGGGCCGGGTCCGCGACGTAGACGTGGGCGATCTGGTGATCCGAAACCGCGAACGCCGGGCTCGCACCCGGGTCCAGGATCTCCAGCCCCAGCTCCGGACGGACGCGAATCCACCCGGCTTCCCGCAGGATCCGGTTGATGTGAATGGCGCCGTCCACCGGAGTGATCCCGTACTCGGAAAGCACGATGACCCGGGTGTCCCGCTCCCGGAAGTAGTCCAGCAATCGGCCGCAGACGGCGTCGATCTCCCGGACGTCTCGGCGGATGCCGGGATGGTCCGGTCCCAGCCGCTGGAGGTTGTAGTCCAAGTGGGGCAGGTAGATCAGGGTCAGGGTCGGCCGGTGCCGTTCCCAGACCCGCCGCCCGGCCCGGGCGATCCACTGGCTGGAGGCGATGCCGGCCCGGGGACCCCAGAAATCGAAGAAGGGAAAGGGAGCGATGTCCGACTCCAGCCGCCGGGCCAGATCGGCCGGATGGGAGTAGATGGCCGGGATCTTTCTGCCGTCGGCCGGGTACATGGGACGCGGCGTCACGCTCCAGTCGGCGCTGCTGTACATGTTGTACCACCAGAAGAGCTTGGCGCAGGTCACCCGGGGGTCGCGCCGCCGGGCGGTCTCCCAGACCTTCTCGCCGTGAACCAGGTGGTTGGACTGCCGCCAGAACCAGACCTCGGACAGATCGCGAAAGTACCATCCGTTTCCCACGATGCCGTGGCCGGAGGGGGGCAGTCCGGTCACGAAGGTGCTCTGGACGGTGGTCGTGAGGGCGGGAGTCACCGTGCGCAAGGACCGGACGGCGCCGTTTCGCGCCAAGGCACTCAGGTGGGGCGTGTCCGGTCCCAGGAGAGCGCGGGTGAGTCCGACGACGTTGATGACCGCAGTCCGGTGCACGAGGAGCTATTCCAAGTCGATCACTACACGATATTGGGGACGTTGCGCCGGTTGGGGCTGACTCACATGGCGTCCTTTTGCTTGAGACTGCCGAGCATTTGTTGCAGACCCGCGACGACCTCGCGGTGGGCCCTTTCGGGGTCCCCGGCCGAAGCGATCATCAGAGCTCCCTCGCTGATCGCGCCGAGAAGCAGGTGGGCCATCGCCCGTACCGGCAGAGGCTTCATCCCTCCCACCTTCAGGATCGCCTCGAGGCCCCGGCTCAGCAGTCCCAGCCCGTATTCGGCTTCGACCGTCCGCCAGCGCTCGACACCGAGTACGGCAGGCGCATCCAGGAGCAGAATCTGCCGGATGCCCGGCTCGGTGCACGCATCGAGAACGGCCAGATACCCAGCCTCGAGACGCGCCCAGGGCTCCGCTTCGGCGTCCACCGCCGCCTGAATGTGCTCGGCCATCTCGCGCTCCGACTCCTCCACGACGGTGGCGAAGAGGGCCCTCTTGTCCCGAAACTGATGATAGAGGGCGCCGCGGGTGACGCCGGCTCGACGGACGATCTCCTCGGTACCGGTCCCCGCATAGCCCTTCGCTTCAAAAAGTTTCCGCGCGACGCGGACAATCTCTCCGCGCGTCTTCTCGGACTGGAGGGCTTTCTTGGTCTTTACATTCATACAGCCTGTATGTATAATGCGTACAGCCTGTATGTTATCGCAGGCGACGTCAGGAATCAACGGAGTTATCGATGATGAATGGAACTGTGTCCGGAGTGGTCATTGCTGCCATCACCGAGGTCGTGCCCGATCTCGAGGTGAGCAATGAGTTCTTGCTTCAAGAGGGGCGGTTGGTTCGGCCGCGCGCCCAGCGCGCCCTGGAGAAAATGGGTGTGGAAGGTCGAAGGCAATTCTCGGCCGAGCATTCGGATCCGATGGAACTGCTTGAGGTCTGTGCCCGGCGATGCCTCGAGTCTTCCGGACCGGGCGAAATCGGCCTGATCGCCACTTCCACCTGCAGCATCAAACGGCCCTCGGCCCGCCTTGTTCCCAATCCGGCATCCGATCTTCGCGTGCGCCTGGGATTGCCCAATGCGGGCACCTTGAGCTCCTATGGCGGCTGCACCTCTTTTCTCGGTCTTCTCGGCGCGGCTGCGGACTTTGTTCGGCTGAATCACCTTGCTGCGTTCGTCGCCGTCGTCGAATTGGACAACCGGAATGTTCCCACCGGGGTCCCCCGCTATCTATTTGGCGATGGATGCGTAGGAGTGCTGCTGAGACCGTCCGATGAGCCGGATACCGGATTCGTCGCGTATGACCGGCGCACGGGAACGGATGGCAGCGTCGAGTCCGATCGCATCGAGCGCGATATGAATGAGGGGCTCGTTTTCCAAAGCTGGGGGCGCTACGCCAACGCGCTCTACATGAATGGAGCGGCGGTCAACAATTTCATCCAAAAAAAGGTCGCCCCGGCGTTGGTTGGTTTTCTCGAGCAGTGCAACGCTTCCCCGGACAGCGTCGACGTCTTCGTCCCGCATCAGGCCAACCTGAGGGCCATTCGGTTTCTGCATCGCCGGTGCCTTCCCAAATCTCTGCTGGTGGAAACGGTCCGGCACCGGGGAAACAACGCGGGAGCCAGCCTCGGCATTGCGATGGCCAAGACCTTCACCAATCGGAGCCGGCGGGGCCGGCGGATTCTTCTGAGTGCCTTTGGATCCGGACCCAACATCGTCAATATGCTGTACCACGCAACCGGGAAGGAGGTGGTCGTCCGCGAGACGCTGACCCCAAGTGATGCCGACGCCGGGTACCGGCCGACCGAATGGTTGGCGTTCCCGGGGAATGGGGCTCCCCGGTATGCGCTGCTCACCCCGCCGGTTTTCGACCGCTATGAAGGAACCGGGATCCGGGTCCTGGTGGAGGATCCCTGGGAGATCGACTTTTTCACCCGAATCCTGCCTGGCCCCTGTTTGCTCATCGGCGCCGGCGCTCCCGCATCCGAGACCGAGTTTCGGATGCAGCGGTGGGCAAACGGGCGCAAGCGAGAGCGGGAAATTCGAACGGAGCCCGAGGTTGCCGGCGACTACGATGACAAGATTCAGGGTTTGCTCCTTCGCGTTTCCCCGTTCGATGTGCCCTCTCTTCTGGACGATCTACGCCGGAAAGGACGGATCGATCGTTGGATGGTCCACAAGCGGCACGAGGCCAACGTCATGTTGTCCGGTGCGGTGCAGGTTGGAGGGCTCATTCATTTCCTGGCCTCGCCCCTGACCGAGGAGTTCCGGTTTGATCACGAGTCAGGACATCTACAGGGGATGGCCCTGATGGAGATTGTTCGCCAGGCAATGATCGCTTCTTCGCATGTCATCGGTGTGCCCCGGGAGTGGGGGATGGTGATGACGAGTCTCCACGCGGACTACCACAAATTTGTCGACGGCGCAGCGCCCATCATCGTGAGGACGCTTCCCGGACTCGGTAAGAGTTGGGCGCGACGTATGGAGGACTGGCAGAGCAAACGTCCACATCGGGCCTGGGGTGTGGCCCAGGTTTTCCAGAACGGCCAATGTTGCGTGAGCGCCCACGTGACCGGAGTGCTGCGGCCGTCACCTGCCCAATGAACAGCATCAACCGACAGGCGCCGGCGCTCTTCCTGATTGGAGGTATTCCCTGCCTGGTGGGCCTCACGGTTCACCGCCTGCTCACACTACCGTGGCCTCCTCTCTGGGTGACGCTGGCTGTGGCGGGGATTTATTTGGGGTGGCTCCTTGCCGAAGCGGGCATCACGATGCGGGAACCGAAGATGGAGGAGGCGACCCGCGATCGAAGCAGTCTCGGACTATACGCGACAGCGCGATGTTTGACTGTCCTCGGGACCGTTCTTTCGCCGCCGATGGCGGGAACGGTATCGATGCGGTGGGTCCTGCCGGCAGCCGGAGTCACGATCATGATCCTGGGCGTGGGCTTACGTCTGGCCGCGATCCGGAAGCTTGCGGCCAGCTACAGTCACAGCGTTCGGATCCCCTCAAACGGAATTGTCCGAAGCGGCGCTTATCGCTATCTTCGGCATCCTGCCTATACGGGGATGGTGCTGGGTAATCTCGGATTCGTTGTTGCGCTGGCCAGCCCATGGGGAATGGCGGCGTTGCTGGGGCTGCTCCTACCGGCCGTGACTTATCGGATCCTGGTCGAAGAGTCGCTGCTGCTTTCTACGCTGCCCGAGTATCGGGAGTTTGCGAAGGCGAGAAAGCGCTTCATCCCATTCCTGTGGTAATGAACGGCTGCGACCTGGTCCTGATCGGCGCAACGGGGTACGTCGGCACCGCCGTCCGGCGCCATCTGATCGAGGCTTGCCCCCGGAGCAGGGTGCGCGTCCTGGCTCGAAAGCAGCCACCTCAGGGCGCGCCGGCTATCCGGTGGGTCCGATGTTTCCTCCCCGAAGTGCCGGATGGTGCGTTTCCACGCCGGCCCTACTTGCTCGTTCATCTCGCCACCAGGCAGATCGATCCGGATGGGACGGGGTTTGTGGCCACAAACGTCACCGGTACGCTGAACCTGCTCCACAAGTCTGATGCGAACCTTCGCGGCATCGTGTACGGCAGCTCGGCGTCCGTGTACGGACAGGGGCCCCTGCGGCCGGCGTCGGAGATGGATCGTCCCGACCCGGTGACACCACTGGCCAGCAGTCGAAGGGCGGCGGAGAAGGTGATTCTCAAAATGGCGGCAGAACGAGACTTCGGTGCATACCTCTGTCGGCCTCGCTTCATTATTGGCGGCGGGGATCGTTTCCTGGTTCCGCTGCTGATTCGACTTGCCAGGATGCGACTGGCGGGTAGCCGAGCCGTTTCCTACTCCTTCATTCACGTTGACGACTACGCCAAGGTCATTCTCTTCCTGCTGCAAAGGCTGGCGACCCATCATGGGAACGGATCCAACCCGGAACGGCTGGCCGTCAACGTCGCCTACAGTTCCGCACTCCCGCAGAAACAGATCCTGTCCACTGTGCGCGGTATGGCGGGGCTTCCGGGTCCCCTCGTGAAATTGCGCTGCCCGCGTTCCCTTCTTGCCGGTCTCAGAGCGATGCCGGGTCGACGGCCGGAACGGCTGGCGACCCGCCTCGAGCTGTTGATGCAAGATCAGATTCTCTCCTGCCGCCGTCTGTCCGAGATGGGTTGCGGCATTCCATCGCGTTCTCCCCAGGGACGGCTTGAGGTCGCCATTCGCCAATACCAAGAGGTGGCAAAATGACCAGGACCGGCACTCCCTTGTTCGTTGTCGACTATCGGTCGAAGCCGCTGCAGGCAGCGGTGGGGCCAAAACTTGCGAATCTTGCTGCATTACACGCCGCCGGGTTTGCGGTCCCCCCCTTCTTTTGTCTGACGACGGACGCCTATGAGGCGGTGCTGTCTGCCCTCCGGCCCCGGGTAGAGGCTCTGTTCCAGGGTCGCGGCTCCTTCGAAGCCGCGGCGGTACGGTCCTTGTCACGGAGAGTCCTGCGGATGTTCCTCGAAGTTCCCCTTCCCAACGGCTTGGAAGATGCGATCAAGGCTTCGTTTGAAGACCACTTCAGGGACGGGGAGTCGGTGGCAGTTCGCGCGTCCATGACGGGGCACCGCGCAGAGGAGAGCGAAGACAGCGCGCATCATCCCATGGCCGGCATGAGTGATTCGTTCCTGTTTGTCGGCGCCGCGCAACTGGTTGCCAACATCCGCCGCTGTTGGGCCTCGGGGTACAGCCCTGAAGCGATCATCTATAGGCGGCGGCTCGGTTTCGCCCCTCACGGGTTCTCCGTCGCTGTGGGGGTACAGCGCATGATCGCGTCGGCGCGATCCGTTGTGGCCTTCTCCTGCGACCCTCGGACAACTCTGAGGCAGACCGTCATCGCGGCAGGCTACGGAGTGGGGGAGGGCGTCGTCCAGGAGAGAGTCGGTGTGGATCACTTTTTCGTCAATCGGAAGTCGAAAGGCATCACCAATGAGATTGGCCCCAAGACAACAAAGCTGGTACGGAACCCCGACGGCGACGGGTCCCCGCTGGTTGCCGAACCGGTCCCCGTCAAGGCGGTGCAGGAACCCTGTTTGACCAGACGCGAGATCATGGAACTCGACGCTATCGCGCAAGAAGTGGAACGCCTGCTGGGGTCGCCCCAGGACATCGAGGGCGCGTACGATTCGAAAGGCCGCCTCTATCTGCTGCAGAGCCGCCCGGTGCATCTGGACCATCGCGCCATCCGAGTATGGAGTAGCGCCAACGTCTCCGAGAGCTTTCCGAACGTTACGACTCCGCTGACGTACAGCATGGCGCGGCTCTTTTACCGCACCGCGTTCTACGACTTCATCCGGCGCAGCGGGTGCCCGCCCGATGTCCTTTACGAACAACTCCCCGACTTCGAACGCATGCTCGGCTTTATCCACGGTCGTGTCTACCATTCCTTGACCCACCTGCTCAGAGTGAACGGCATGGTGCCCATCGCCAAATGGTTCATGAACGATCTGGAGGATGTGCTCGAGATGCCGGCTTCGATCGCTCAGGAGCACAACGGCGGTGGAGGATGGTGGGCGACGTGCCGCGCGTCAATGATTGCCGGACGCTGCGCGATGGACCTGGGAAGGGAGTTTCGCGGGTTTGAGAGGTGGTGGCGGGAATACCTCGGAGATCTCCGGCAAATCGAACTCGACGGCGCCGATCCGATGGCGGCGATGGCTACGTTTCGTGAAGTATGGAAGCAAGCCGGCCGCTGGTGGGGACTGACGCTGATCAACCACTGGTTGATCAACACCTACTTTGCCGCCGCCCGGAAACTGATCAGGAAGTGGAATCTGGAGATCAGCCTGAGCGATCTGCTCTGCGGGGAGGATAATGCCGGCTCCCGTGCGATCACTTCCGCCATCCGGATTGCGGAACTCATTCGGGCCGATCCTCGTTCGGTCGGACTGTTTGAAACCATGGACGATCAGGCGGTGTGGTCGGCCATCTTGACCCAGCCCGATTTTCGAGAGCTTAGAGGGTTCGTCCAGCACCATCTCCACAAGTACGGTGACCGCGGGGTAGCGGAGCTCAACATGGAGGCGCCCAGCTTTCGACGCGAGCCCAGGCTGTTTGTGCGAACTTTGCGATCCTGCGTCTCCAAAGGACTGGTCGCGGATGAGCTGGCGCACTCGGAGAGACAGATCCGCGACCGCGCCAAGGAGCAGATCTGGTCCGCATTAGGACGCCGTTCGATTCGCAGTTGCCTGTTTCTGGGGCTGATACACAGGCTCCGGATCACCATCAACCAGCGGGAGGACAGCCGTTTCTGGCGCGGTGAGCTCTTCGGGTACTGCAAAGACATTGTTGACGTTCTTGCTACCGCGCTGGTGAAGCAAGGTGCTCTGGAGCGTCGTGCCGATGCCGTGTTTCTGACGCATGAGGAGATCTTCGGGTTCTTCGACGGCACGGGGATTACCGGCGACTTGAAAGCTCTGGTGGGAATTCGCCGGAGGGAGAAAGAGCGACATGAACTCGACGCCGGCCCCCCTCGGGACTTTACGACATGTGGACCCGTGCAGCCGGCAATCCCGAAAAACAGATCCCCGCTTGGGACCGATCGGGTCCTGCGCGGCATCGGATCGAGCGCGGGCGTCGTGGAGGGGCGCGCCAGGATCGTCCTCGACCCCACCAATGCCTGCATCGCGGACAATGACATTCTGGTGGCGCGGGAGACGGATCCCGGTTGGTTGTTCCTCATGCTGGCGGGGCGCGGGATCGTCGTTGAACGGGGCAGCATGTTGTCGCATACGGCGATCAGTGGACGGAAATTCGGCATTCCCACCGTTGTCGGGGTTCCGGACGCGACGCGTGTCATTCCCGAAGGGGCGCGCGTCAGGCTGGATGGTGCGGGCGGTACGGTCACCATCGTGGAGCGCTGATGCCGGCGGTACCTGTCCGTAGCCTGATTCGCTTCGTCCGGCATCGGTATCCCCCCCTTCCGTATGTGGTCTGGGTATCCCTTTGGACATGTGCGCTCGACGGCCTGCTCGGACGACCCGATCGCCTGGTCGACAGGCTGGACGTTTCCGTCGTCTTGACCGGGCTCAGCCTGTTCCTCGTCTCCTTCTTCATGCGGGTCGTCGATGAGATCCGCGACTACGAATACGATCGGGTGCACTATCCGGAGCGGGAGTTGGCCGCCGGCGTCGTGTCGTTCAGCGACCTGTACCGGCTGCTGGCGGTCACCGCCGTGATCCTTCTTGCTCTAAATGCGGGGAGGCCCGTCGGGGCCGGGTTGCTCGGCGCGATCATGGCGTATTCCCTCTTCTTGTGGTGGCTGGAAGTGCGTTGGCGTTTCTATCGCGAACGGATGTTCTTCGCCATCGGAGTGGCGATTCAACTGCATGTGATGCAGGCGATCTACGTTTGGTTTGTTCGTCCGGATTCAACGGCAACCGCGCCGGCCATGAACGTGGTCGTCGCAATCGCCTCTTTCGTTCTCGCCTACCTGCACTGGGAGGTGGCCCGGAAGACCCGCTGGCCCAGGGCGGGCGCTCCCGCGGCGAAGCTCTATTCAACGGAAGTGGGCGCCGTAGCCAGCAGTGCGATCTCCTTGGGGCTGATGACCGCTGCCGTAACGCTGCTCTTGTTCATGCTGCGGCCGTGGCAGGAGTGCGGGGCCAGCGTCGATTGGCTCGTTCTGGCTCCTTGGGCTTGTTCGCTGCTCAATACGCTTGGATTCCTGCTGCGGACTCCCGGCGAGCATCGGCTGGGACCGGGCGCGGCGATCGCCTATTTTTCGTTTCTGGGACTTGTTGTCCTGGGCGCTCTTTAGATTCTCCCGCGCCGGCGCGCATCATGGATG
Organism: Acidobacteriota bacterium; assembly: GCA_965116695.1. Classification (GTDB taxonomy): domain Bacteria; phylum Acidobacteriota; class UBA6911; order RPQK01; family JAJDTT01; genus JAJDTT01. The sequence goes on along the minus strand of OZ220706.1, from coordinate 1,024,610 downwards.
GAAAACCCTTGAGGTCAGGCGCTAAGTCTCGACGACCGGGGTCTGGCCGCCGCGCAGGACGGTGCTTCCTCCGTAAAACTCGGTCTGGTCGATGCTGGGGCGGGTGTCGATGCCGGCCAGGTCCAGCCGCTGGCTCTGGGAGAAGAAGTGGGCGGGATTGTCCCAGACGATGGTTCGGATGGTCTGTAGCGTGATTCCGCTCTCCAGCATGAGGTCGGTGGTCTTGGGGACCTTCAGGGGATCGCTGATGCCCCAGTCCGCGGCGCTGTTGATGAGGATCCGCTCGCTGCCGTACTCCTTCACCAGCTTCACCATCCGGACCTCGTCCATCTTGGTGTGGGGGTAGATGGTGTGGCCGGCCCAGCAGCCGGTGTCCAGCACCAGGGGAAGCGTCTCTTCCGTGTTGTGGTCGATGAGGGCCCTCTCCTCGGGGAAGCCGACGCTGCGGATGAGGTCCAAGGATCGGATGGTGCCCCGCTTCTTGTCCCGGTGGGGTGTATGCACCAGGACCGGCAGGTCCATTTCCATGGCCAGTTCCAGTTGGCGGGCGAAGATGCGTTCCTCCGCGTCGGTCTGATCGTCGTAGCCGATCTCTCCCACGGCGACCACGCCGTCTTTCTGCAGGTAGCGGGGAAGCAGCGAGATCACTTCCTCAGCCAGCCTGGGGTTGTTGGCCTCCTTGGGATTCAGTCCGATGGTGCAGAAGTGGCGGATGCCGAATTGGGACGCCCGGAAACGTTCCCAGCCCAGCAGGCTGTTGAAGTAGTCGATGAACGACCCGACGTTGGTCCTGGGCTGTCCCAGCCAGAAGGATGGCTCCACGATCACCAGGATCCCGTTTTGTGCCATCGACGCGTAGTCGTCGGTGGTCCGGGAGGTCATGTGGATGTGGGGATCGAAGATCTTCATGATGGAAAATCATTGGACCATCTTGGCCAGCGAAGCGTCAATAGCGGCCAGGACCCGGTCCTCGGTTTCAGCGGCTCGCCGCCGCTCCAGTTCCGCGCGGCTTCGCTCGTCCCGGGCAAAACCCAGGGAACGCGCGGCCCAATAGCGAGTACATGAATTGCCCTGCTGCAGATAGGGATAGATGCGCCCGATCCTTTCGGGAGTGATTCGTGGCGCCACGACCCACCAGATGTCGGGGGGCACGTCGCGGCCGGCCGCCTCCCGTTCGCTGGCGTAGTCGTCGGCCATCCGGGAGAGTTCCGGATTGAAGCGGGATTCCAGCCCCAGGATGCGCTCCATCCGTATCGCGTTGAACAGGCTCTTGAGCACCATCTGGTTGAAGTTCAGTTGCGGGAAGTGGGCGGCAGGGTAGGGGTTCTCGCAGGCGATGGCTTCCAGCAGGGGAACGATGTTGGTCCGGCAGGCGTCGACGGCAGCGTCCAGGAATCGACTGCGGCCGGGAAGCAGATTGAGTCCCCGGAGCCAGCTCTGCTGCTCGCGGCTGTCACCCTGCCGGTAGCATTCCGACACGGTCTCGAAATATTCCTCCGGAGGCAGATGAGCGATCTTCAGAAGGAGGATGGCCCGTCCCAGTTCATCCAGGCCCCAGTGATCGATAGGAAGATCGGGCCGCAGGGAACTCCAGCGGTGAGACTCTTCCGCGTCCAGGGCCAGAGCCTTCTTTCCCAACCAGAAGGAGGCTCCCGCGTAGTTGCCCAGCAGCCGGTTCAGATCGACGGGAGCCGCCGTGATTCGGCACGCCTTCTGAAACCAGCCCCAGCCTCGGGTGGAGGCGCGGGCCCTGAGAATCTCAGTCAGAAAATCGATCACGGTTCGTGGATCCAAAAGTATCGAAAAGCGGGAAACTATCGTCCGCGAGACGGGAAATCTTGTCAAACTGCGTAGTGGGGTACGTAGCGTGAGTTGAAATGTCAGCCCGTCCTCGTGACCTTGCCGGAAAATACGCCGAGCAGGCCGATCCACGTATTCCGAATCAGGTGAAGAGCTTGGCGGCGATGGCCACGGCGATGGCGATGTTGATGCCTAACATGACCTCCAGCCGCAGAAACCTACGGTCAAGAGCGGCGACTTCCTGAGCGGCGGCTTTGGCCTTGGTTTCGCTGGCCCCGGCTTCGATCAGGGCATCGTAGGTGTCGGACAGCATGAGTGCCATCGACTCTTCTCCTTCCGGCATTCAGCTGCCATGTCCAACAACGATATGATACCAAATTGGTCCGCAAGTCCCCGACGATGCCGTCGTGGCAGCTCCGGTCCTCGGTTAGCTCCGACGGCCATTCCGAGTCGGACACTTAGTGGTCGCTCTCTCCGGGCCGGTAAGTGATGCGGGGACGAAAGAGGGCACCCACAAGGGGTGCTCCTACTTCCCTGGTTGTCCCGAACCACCAGCAAATGGGGGAAGTCCAGGAGAGACCCATTTCTTGCCATGTTTTACTGCCTGTAGCATCATGCTCAAACTGTGCCGGCGCGTGGAGGCTGCTTCAGGCTCGGGGTCTTCCTGGGAGGAATTCTCCTGCTCCTCTCGAGCGAGGGGCGGAGTGAGGAATTCCGGCGCCTCGACCAGGAGCAGATTCCGCCCGAATTCGCCACGCTTGAAGAGTGGATGGCGAGGGCGCACGAACTCACAACGCGGATCATGGTCAGTGCGGGATTGGAACCGCTGCCGGCCAGGACGCCCCTGAATCCTCGGCTTTCGCCGCCGGTGACGCGGAACGGCTATACGGTTCAGAACGTCAGTCTGGAGACCCTGCCCGGGTTCTATCTCACCGGGAATCTCTACCGCCCCCTGGGAATCGACCCGCCCTATCCGGCCGTTCTCGGTCCGCATGGCCATTGGAAGAACGGCAGGCTGGAGAACAGCGAGCTTTCCTCGGTCCCGGGGCGCGCCATCAATCTGGCCCGGCGCGGAGCCGTGGTCTTCGCCTACTCCATGATCGGGTACGAGGAGACCAAGGAACACATTCCTCACCGGTTCGACGAGCCCCGCTACCAGCTCTGGGGCTTCGGACCGGCGGGTCTTCAGCTTTGGAACAGCCTCCGGGCCTTGGACTATCTCGTCTCCAGGACCGATGTGGACCCCGGCCGGATCGGAATGACCGGGGCCTCCGGCGGCGGCACCCAGACGTTCCTGCTGATGGCCGTGGATCCCAGGGTTTCGGTGGCGGCGCCGGTGAACATGATCTCCGCCCACTTCCAGGGGGGATGCATCTGCGAGAATGCGCCCCTATTGCGCCTCGACTCCATCAATACGGAGATCGGGGCGATGATGGCGCCCCGGCCCTTGATGCTGGTCTCCACCAGCGGCGACTGGACCTCCAAGACTCCGGACGTGGAGTATCCCGCCATCCGCTCCGTCTACCGCCTTTTCGGCGCGGAGGAGCGGGTCGCCAATGCCCATTTCGATTATCCGCACAACTACAACCGGGACAGCCGGGAGGCGGTCTACGGGTGGTTCGGGAAGTGGCTGTGGGGTGAGGAGCGGCCCGGTGAAGAGCCGTTCCAGGTGGAGCCGGCCGATGCCCTGAAGGCGGAACTCCCGGCGCCGCCGCTGCCTCTGGAGGAACTTTTCTCCAACTTCGCTGCCCGGGCCCGCGGACAGATCGAGATTCACAAGCCCGGGGATTGGAAGGAGATCTTTCGCTACCGGGAGGTCTATGGTCCCGTCCTGCGGCACTCCCTTTCGGTGCCTCCGTCACCGGACCTCGTCGAGATGGAGGTTCATCTGCCCGATCCCCATCACCGCGCCGGCCGGGCCGTTCTCGTGGTGCATGCGCGGGAAGAGGAAGAACGCGCCCGGGCATTGGCGGACCGATACCGCGGCGACGGGCGCTTGGCGTTCCGGATCAACCCCTATCCCCAGGCCGAGGCGTTGATGCCTCCTGAGGACGTCAATCACTGGACGACCTACAACCCGGCGCCGGCGTCGCGGAGGATTGACCAGATCCGGCGGGCCTGCCGCCGAATCCTTGACCGGGGAGACGTGACGGGGCTGGACCTGGTGGGGTTGGGGGAAGCGGGGGCGTGGGTCCTTCTGGGCGCTGCCACCGGACCCCGTGTCGGCCGCGTCACGGCCGAGTTGGAGATGTTCTCCGGCGACACGGATGAGGTCTTTCTGGATCGGCTCTTCGTGCCTCTGCTGCGGCGGGCCGGGGACCTTAAGACGGCGGCAGTCCTGTTGGCTCCCGCGCAACTTTCGCTCCACGGGCTGGCCAAGGGGCGGTTGAAGCTCTGGTTCCAGGAGGTTTATGAGGCAGCCGGCGCGTCCGGCATGCTGGAATTCCGGGATGCACCCATCGGAAACCAGCCTGATTCGGTGGTAGAAACAAATCGAGGAGAGCCATGACCGACCCATCTCACGCGGAACAGACTCAAGCAGCGCCCCGGGGATTCTGGCCCGTCCTGCGCAAACTGGGTCCGGGGCTCATCATTTCCGGATCCATCGTGGGTTCGGGGGAGCTCATCGCCACCACCACCCTCGGCGCCGAAGTCGGATTCGTCGCTCTCTGGCTCATCATCGTGAGTTGCGGCATCAAGGTGGTGGTCCAGGAGGAACTGGGCCGGTACGTGGTCTCCTCCGGGGAGACCGCCCTGCAGGGGTTGAACCGGGTCCCGGGACCCCGGTGGCGCGTGTCCTGGGTGGTCTGGTGCTGGTGGATCATGACCATGGGAGTCATCATCCAGGGGGGCGGCATCGTCGGCGGGGTCGGTCAGACTTTCCACCTCTTCGCGCCCCAGATCAGCGGGACGGCCTGGGCCATGGTCGCCGCGGTCACGGTCATGGGGCTCTTGTTCCGGGGCCACTACGGAAGGGTGGAGAAGATCTGTATCGGCATGGTGGTCAGCTTCACCTTCGTGACAATCGCCTGCGCCGTGCTGTTGGGATGGACCCCATTTGCCCCCACCGCGGAAGACTTCCTCTCCGGCCTGCGGCTGGGCCTTCCGGAGGGGGGGCTCGCCGTCGCCTTCGCCGCCTTCGGGATCACCGGAGTGGGAGCAACGGAGTTGATCATGTACCCCTACTGGTGCCTGGAGAAGGGCTACGCGCGCTTCGTGGGTCCCCGGGAAGAGGGCGCCGCGTGGGTGGAGCGCGCACGAGGTTGGATCGGGGTCATGCAGGCGGACGTGCTCATGGCCATGGTGGTCTACACCACGGCGACGGTGGCCTTCTACATCTTGGGCGCGGCGGTTCTTCACGGCATGGGGACGGTCCCGGCCGGCTACGGAATGGTCTCCACTCTTTCGAACATGTACACGTCCACGCTGGGGCAGGGGGCCTTCTATCTCTTTCTGGTGGGAGCCTTCTTCGTGCTCTATTCGACTCTCTTCGCCGGTGTCGCCAGCAGTTCCCGGGTCATCACGGACTTCCTCCGTTTGGTGGGAGTGGCCCGGATCGACAGTGAGAGCCAGCTCCTTTTCTGGAGGCGGGTCGTGATCGTGGTGGTCCCGACGCTTTACGTCCTGCTCTACGGATGGGTGGCGCAGCCGGTCTTCATGGTCATCATCGGCGGCATCTTCCAGGCCTGCATGCTCCCCGTCATCAGCTTCTCGGCCATCTATCTCCGCTACCGCCACACTGACAAGGCGATCCGCCCGAATCTCGCAGTCGACGTGCTGCTCTGGGCCTGCTCCACCGTCATGCTGCTCTTTGCCGTCTACTATGTGGCCAAGAGGCTCGGGTTCGGCGCCTGACCGCAGGTTTCGGGAGGCCTATTGGGCAGGCCTTCTGAAAATGACGATGTGCTGTCGGGGCAGGAGATCCAGCGTCTCGACCCAGACCAGGGGATGCACGGAGATCTCGCGCCGTACCTGATCCTGGGTCATCTTGTGCAGCCGGAGGATGGGAACCGACGGATCCTCCGCCCGGTACTCCACCAGGACCAGCCGCCCGCCCGGCTTCAGGGCGCGATGGATTCCTTGAATCATCTCCCAGGGATGGGAGCACTCGTGGTAGACGTCCACCATGAGGGCCAGATCCACGCTCTCAGGAGAGAGTCCGGGGTCCTGGATGGTCCCCCGAATGGGCTCCACATTGTCGATTTTCCTCTGGGCGGCCCGGCGGCGGATGATCTGAAGCATCTCGTCCTGAATGTCGACGGCCAGTACGCGTCCCCCGGTTCCCACCCTCCCGGCCAGGCGAAAGGAGAAGTATCCCGATCCGGCGCCGATGTCGGCGACCGTCAATCCCCTGAGGTCTCCCAGGGCATCCAGCAGAGCTTCGGGATTCTCTTCGGTCTCCCGCTCGGGCCGATCCAGCCAGGAAGCGCCCTGGTGGCCCATGACCCGCGAGATCTCCCGACCCATGTAGAACTTGCCGGTCCCGTGGGGATCGGTGCTCATCCGATTCTCGTAACGGGGCGGTTCGGCGCCGGAAATATCTTGGAGCAGGAATGGGAGTGCGCAGGCAAGAAGATGAAATGGAGTCGATCTCATGGCCGGCCAGTCTACCAGCAGACGGGAGGCAAGGAGGTTGAGCCGAGCAGGGTATCGGGTGCAAACGGTCCGTTCGACAGTCCTGCGTCCGGTTGATTTGGCCAGGGGGCTACGGTATAAATTTCCCAAGATCGCCGGGAAAACGGCAGGTTCTGGCGGGGTCCGCAGGCGGTTTTCGAATCGGGAGGAATTCCATGCTGAGACTCGACGCCGACAAGCCCGTATCGTTCTGCGACGGTTTCAACCGGCGCGACTTCTTCCACATCGGGGCGCTTTCCGGGTTGGGACTCAGTCTGGTCGATCTCTACAGCCTGAAGGCGCTCGGGTCCGTCGATGCCGGGAAGGACCCCATGAACTGCATCTTCCTCTTCCTGGTCGGCGGCCCCAGCCAACTGGACACGTGGGACATGAAGCCGGATGCGCCAGCCGAGATCCGGGGTCCGTTCAAGCCCATTCCCACCAACGTGGACGGGATCCGGATCAGCGAGATCTTCCCGCGGATGGCGCGGCACGCCGACAAGTTCTCCCTGGTGAGGAGCCTTTACCACGACGCGGCCGCGGTGCATGACACCGGACACCAGATGATGCAGACGGGCCGCCTTTTTCAGGCCGGCATGGAGCACCCCCACGCCGGCTGCGTCATCAACAAGCTCCGGGGACCTCGCGGGGCCCTGCCGGCCCACGTCCTGATTCCCCGTCCCATCGGCAAGACCGGGGGCAACATGCCCCACGGCCAGGACGCCGGATACCTGGGTCGGGCGCTGGACCCCTTCGTCCTCAACAGCGATCCCTCGCTGCCCGATTTCAAGGTCCGGGACCTCCTGCCGCCCGACTACATCTCCGCCAACCGGTTGAACCGGCGCCGCAACCTGAGAGAGATCGTGGACGGGGTCGTCGGCAACTTCGAGAACAGTGACGACGCCCGGTTGCTGGATTCCAGTTTCCACCAGGCGTACACGCTGATTTCCTCCTCGCGCGCCCGGGAGGCGTTCGATATCACGTTGGAAGAGGAGGCGGTCCGGGACCGTTACGGGCGCAACAAGTTCGGACAGAGCTGCCTGCTGGCCCGGCGGCTGGTGGAGCGGGGCGTCCGGTTCGTCACGGTCAACATGTTCGAGACCGTCTTCAACGAGATCACCTGGGACATCCACGGATCGGCACCCTTCAGCCCCATCAGTTGCTACTCGGATCTGGTGGGCCCCATGTTCGACAACGGGTTCACCTCCCTGGTGGAGGACCTGAAGGACCGCGGGATGTTGGAGAACACCCTGATCGTGGCCATGGGCGAGTTCGGCCGCACGCCCAAGATCAATCCGGCCGGCGGGCGCGATCACTGGCCCGGATGCTGGACCACGGTATTCGCCGGCGGCGGCATTCAGGGCGGACGGGTCGTGGGCGAGTCGGACGAGATCGGAGCCCTGCCCAAGGACCGCCCGGTGACTCCGGCGGAGGTGGTGGCCACCGTCTACCACCTGTTGGGCGTGGACCTGGAGACGGAGCTGGATGGGCCCGGCGGACGGCCCGTGCCCATCGTGGACTACAACGTCGAGCCCATCCACGAGTTGATCTGAGGTCGTGGCCAAGCGGTCGCCCATCCTCCTGCTTTTCCTCCTGGCCCCTGCCGTCTTGCAGGCGGCGCCGGATTCTCCCAGCTTCCGGAACGACGTCCTGCCCATCCTGAGCAAGGCGGGCTGCAATTCGGGCCCCTGCCACGGCGCGCTGGCGGGGAAGAACGGGTTCCGGCTCTCGCTTCGCGGGTACGATCCGGTCACCGATTACTTCTCCCTCACGCGGGAGGCGTTGGGGCGCAGACTGGTCAAGATGGCGCCCGCCCGGAGCCTGATCCTCCTGAAACCGACCCTGACCCTTCCCCACGGAGGAGGGAAGCGCTTCGACGTCGACTCTCCCGAATACCGGGTGATCGCGGACTGGATCGCCGCGGGAGCGCCGGCTCCGAAGCCCGGCGACCCGGTGATCGAGACCATTGAGGTCGATCCCCAGAAGATCGTGCTGCAGAAACCGGGGGACACGGTCCGGATCACGGTCAGGGCCCGATTCTCGGACGGGAGTTCCCGGGAGGTGACGCGCCAGACCAAATTCAGTTCCACCAACGAAGGGGTCGTGGAGGTCGGGGACCGCGGCCTGGCCACGGCGAAGGGCCATGGTGAGGGAGCGGTCTCCGTCTGGTACTCCAGCAAAGTGGCCTTCGCCCGGGTGACGGTGCCGCATGAACGCCAACTGGGCCCGGCGGCATTCGGTGAGGCTCCCCGCAACAATTGGGTGGACGACCTGGTCCTGGCCAAGCTCAGCGAGCTGCGGATTCCTCCCTCCCCGTTGTGCGACGACAACACCTTCATTCGAAGGGTCTACCTGGACACGCTCGGAGTGTTGCCGAGCCGGGAGGATCTGAACCGATTTCTCGGTGTTACGCGCGGCGACCGGCGGGCGCGGCTGATCGATTCGGTCCTGGCGCGGCCAGAATACGTGGACTACTGGGCCTACAAGTGGTCCGACCTGCTGCTGGTCTCCAGCCGCAAGCTGGAACGGGCCGCCATGTGGGCCTACTACGACTGGATCCGGAACGGTGTGGCCGAGAACCGTCCCTGGGACCGGTTCATTGAAGAACTGGTCACCGCCACCGGGAGCAATCTGGAGAACGGGGCCGTCAACTACTGGCTGATCCACCAGCAACCGCAGGAGATCACGGAAAACCTGAGCCAGGCGTTCCTGGGAATCTCTCTGACCTGCGCCCGCTGCCACAATCATCCGTTGGAGAAATGGACCCAGGATCAGTACTACGGGATGGCCAATCTGGTCTCTCGCGTTCGTCTCAAGAACGGACAGGCGGCAGGGGAGGTTACGCTGGTGCCGCGGCCGGTGGGAGAGGTGAGCCATCCCCGCCTGGGACGGCCCATGCCGCCGCAGCCTCTGGACGGCGAGGCCCTGGCGCTGGACGACCCGGCCGACCGGCGGCGCCACCTGGCGCGGTGGCTGGTGGGGAGCGAACACTTCGCCCGAAGCCTGGTCAATCGAGTCTGGGCCCATTTCTTCGGACGGGGCGTCGTGGACCCGGAGGACGATCTCAGGGCGACCAACCCGGCGTCGAACGAAGCTCTGCTGTCGGCTCTGACCCGGGATTTCATGGACAACGGCCACGATGTCAAGCGTCTGATCCGAACCATTCTGAACTCGGCCACCTATCAACTCTCTTCCACGGGCGTTCCCGCGAATCGGGACGACGAAGAGTACTTTTCCCACCATCGGAGCCGCCGGCTGCCGGCCGAGGTGGTTCTGGACGCCATGTCGCAAGTCACGGAAGTCCCCGAGGAGTTCGAGGGCTATCCCCTCGGGACCCGGGCTCTCCAACTGCCCGAAACTCAGGTCGAGTCGTATTTCCTCGATTCCTTCGGGCGTCCGCCGCGACTCACCTCCGGAGCCGATGAACGCAAGGGCGATGCCAACGTGGCTCAGGTCCTCCATTTGATCAACGGGGGGACGCTGAACCGGAAGCTGAGGGCGGAAGGGGGCGCCGTCGACCGGTTGCTGGAAATGGAGCTCTCGGCTCCCGAACTGGTGGCGCGTGTCTATGAGTCGGCCCTTTCGCGGCGGCCCGCCCGGCCTGAAGTCGCCCGGCTGGTTGCGGCTCTGGACCTGGAGCAGGCCACACGGGAGGGCGTCGAGGATCTCTTCTGGGCCGTCCTGACCAGCAAGGAATTCCTGTTCACGCACTGATCCACTGCGGGGCGGAATTTGAACATGGGCGTCGGTACTTACGGTTCGGCCTCTCTGGCGGCGAGCCTCCTCCTGGCCGCCATGGTCTCGGGGAGCGCCGGGGGATCGGGCGGACCCGCCCCGGCGGAGGCCGCCGGCAAGATCCTGGCCCGCGAATGCTACTCCTGCCACAACCAGGTCAAGCGGGAGGGATCACTGAGCCTGCACACCTACCAGACCCTCATGAAGGGGGGCAATAATGGGCCCGCACTGGTCCCGGGCAACAGCGACGGGAGCCGGATGATCCAGATGGTGGAGGGCCTGCTGGAGCCCATCATGCCCGAGGACGGCTTCCTGGACGACCAGGACATCGAAACCCTTCGCGCCTGGGTGGATGCCGGCGCTCCACCGTGGAAGGGCGATCTGGGAAGAATGCGCCTGGAGCGGCTGCCCGACATCCGTCCCGCCGAAACCGTCCGGCCGGAGGTGGCGAGCCTGGCTTTCCATCCCCATGGGAAGATGGTCGCAGCGGGCAGCTACCAGGAGGTCCGGCTTCTCCGGTCCGGGGGAGGAGTCGATGCCCGGCTGACGGGATTGGCCGAGACGGTGCGGTCGGTCGCCTTCAGTCCGGACGGCTCGCGGCTGGCCTCGGGGGCCGGCATGCCGTCCCGCTTCGGAGAGGTCAAGATCTGGGACGCCGCCACCCGGGAGTTGGTCCGGGGCTGGGAAGGCCACACCGACTGTATCTACTCGGTGGCCTTCAGTCCCGACGGTTCGGTCCTGGCCACGGCCAGCTACGATCGCCTGGTCAAGTTGTGGGAGGTGGCGACGGGCCGGGAGATCCGAACCATCTCCGGGCACGTGGACGCGGTCTATTCGTTGGCCTTCGATGCATCGGGCGACCGCTTGGCCTCGGCCTCGGCCGACCGCACGGTCAAGGTCTGGGACGTCGCCAGCGGGAGGCAGTTGGGGACGCCCCTCTCGGGCGCGACGGCCGAGCTCTTCGCCATGGCGTTCTACCCGGGGGGACGCCGGATCGCGGCCGCCGGCATGGACAAGATGATTCGAATCTGGGACCTGGGCGAGGAGGGAGGCACCCTGGCCGGTTCCGTCTTTTCCCACGACGGACCGGTCGTTGACCTCTCCTTGACACCGGATGGGAAGACCCTGATTTCGGCCGGAGCCGACGGACGGGTCAAATTTTGGGATGCCGGCTCCCTGGAGGAGAGGAAGACCCTGCAAGCCCAGCCCGACACGGTCCTGGCGCTGGCCGTCAGCCCCTCCGGAGAGACTCTGGCCGTGGGCCGCTATGATGGGGTGGTGGTCTTTAAGCCGATTCCATAGACGAGCAAGCCGATGATGAAAAAAAATTCGATATTTCGGGGGGTTCTCATGGTTTCGCTGGTGGCGCCGCTATTCGGCCAACACGCGCCGCCGACCCTGACCTCAACGGTTCCGCTGGGTGGTCAGCGGGGAACCAGCGTCACGCTCCTTCTGGATGGGACCAATCTGGGAGAGGTCCGGCGGATCCTCTTCGATCACGAGGGTCTGGAGGCCGTCATCGAGAAGCAGCAGGAATTGCCCAACCCCCGAAAGATGCAGGAGGGGCAGACCCGGGCGCTGATCCTGGACGGCGCCACGCGGAACCGCCTCTGGGTGCGGGTTGACGTCGGCGAGGCCGTTCCGGCCGACCTGTATCACTTTCGGGCGTGGACGCCGCTGGGGGTGAGCAATCCGCTTCCCTTCGCCGTGGGCGCCTTTCCGGAAGTGGAGGAGACCCAGTTCAACGACACTCCCCGCAAGGCGCAACCGGTGACGCTGCCGGTGACCGTCCGGGGAGACATCTCCAGCACCGGGGACGTGGATCACTTTCGATTTCGAGCGCGGGAAGGGCAGCATCTGGTTTTTCGCGTCATCTCCTCCCCCTTGGGGTCGATTCTGAATGCCGAACTCCAGCTCATGGAAGGATCGGGGAAAAGGGTGGGCGGATGTGTTTCCCGATCCGGACTGGAGGCCTTTCTCAGTTGCAAGATCCCGAAACGCGGGATCTATATTGTTCGGATCGCCGACAAGAACCGGGTCGGCGCCATGAGCGGTTACGAATACCGGCTCGAAGCGGGTGAGTTCCCGCTGTTGGAAGGCGTGTTCCCGCTGGGAGTCCAAGCGGGCCGGGAGACCCGTCTCAAGGTCTGGGGCGCCAACCTGGGGAACGCCGGCGCCGTCCCCTTTACGGCTCTCGAAGAACAGGCGGGACGGGTCGTCCCGCTGGCCGTTCCTCCGGCCTCCAACCGGATCCCGCTGGCCGTCGGGGCTCATCCTGAAACTCTGGAAATGGAGCCCAACGATACTCGGGAGACGGCGCAGCAGGTGAGCTGGCCCGTGACCCTGAACGGGCACGTCAACTCTTCGGCCGGCGGCTCCGCTGCGTCCGGTCCGGATCAGGACCTGTTTCGATTCGAGGCTCGAAAGGGACAGGTCCTGGTGCTTGAGGTGGAAGCCTCCAGACTGGGCTCTTCCCTGGACTCCCTGGTGGAGATCCGGGATGCGGAGGGCCGGCCGGTCCGTCGCGCGGAAGTCCGCTGCCTGGCGCAGACCGAGGTCGTCCTCAGCAATCGCGGCTCGATCCGGGGGTCGATGCGCCTGGGCTCGACGGAGGATCTGGCGCTGGACGACTATCTCATGGTCGGTTCGGAGATCGTTCAGATCAAGGCGATGCCGAGGGGTCCGGACGACGATACCCGGTTCAAATCGATTCGGGGCGTCCGGCAAGCCCTGTTCGGGACCACGGCCGAGGGGCACGCCGTGGGAGACCCGGTGTACAAGGTTCGCCTGTTTCCCCCCGGCACGCGCTTCAGCGCCAACGGGATGCCCGTATTTCATCTCAACTATCGCAACGATGACGGAGGCCCCGGATACGGACGCGACTCCAATCTGGAGTTCACGGCGCCTGACGACGGAAGCTACCTGGTGGTGCTGCGGGATTCCCGCGGCCAGGACGGCGCGGACCACCCCTACCGGCTGACGATCCGTGAGCCGAGTCCCGATTTTCGGCTGGAGATGCCCTCGCGCCGATCGGGCCGCATTCTGAGCAACACCGGCGATTCGACCCACTTCAACCTTCCGGCCGGGGGGCGTCTCACCGTGGATATCACGGTGTATCGGGTGGACGGATTCGACGGAGAGGTCCGGGTGCAAATGGAGAATCTTCCCCCGGGTGTCAGCGCCGGGAACGCGGTGGTTCCGGCGGGGGCCGACTCCACCGTAATCCTCCTCGAGGCATCCCGCGAGGCCTCGTTCGCTCCGACGCGGGTGAGGATCACAGGCCGGGCCGAGGTGAACGGCCGCGAGTTGGTCCGTACGTTGGAGAACGATCCAGGAGTTCTCCTTGCTCTCAACACGGTCTCCGACCTCGCCGTCGCCGTCGACCGCCAGGAGGTTCGTCTGGAGCCGGGAAAGGAGGTCCGCATCCGCGTTGACATCGACCGCCTCGGCGAGTATCGGGGCCGGGTCCCGGTGAACGTTCGCAACCTCCCCTACGGGGTCCGGGTGATGAACGTGGGGCTCAACGGCATTTTGGTGACGAAAGAGGAGAGCAGCCGTGTTTTCACTCTCTACGCCGAACCGTGGGTGAAGCCCCTGGTCCAGCCCATCTATGTCGTGGCTCGAGTCGAGACGAACTCGCCCAATCCCCTGGAGCACGCGGCGGCGGCGGTCCAGCTCCAAGTCGCCGGCAACCCGGCGGCGGACCAATAACCGGTGAGCGGAGAAAAGCGTTGAAACCATATCGATTCCGTCGATCGCAGGAGTTGTACCAGGAGGCCTGCAAAGTTCTGGCCGGGGGCGTCAGCAGCCATTTTCGGACCCTGGGACGTCCCCATCCCATGTTCTTCTCCGAAGGGCGGGGAGCCCGCATCCGGGACGTGGACGGCAACGAGTACATCGACTTCACCCTGAGTCAGGGACCCATGTTGCTGGGTCATTCCCACCCGGAAGTCCTGGAGCGGGTCCGCGTCGAACAGTCCAAGGGGCAGCTCTTCGCGGCCCAGAGCGAGCTTGAAATCGAGCTGGCCCGGCTCTTGACCCGGGTGCTTCCCGGTGCCGATCTGGTCCGGTTCTCAATCAGCGGGTCCGACGCGGCCCATGCGGCCTTCCGCATGGCCCGGGCACTGACCGGAAAGCGAAAGATCCTGAAGTTCGAGGGCCACTACCACGGTTGGTTCGACGACATCTTCCTGGACGTCAAGCCGGCGGAGGACGGATCCGGGTACCGGACCTCTCTCCTCACCGGAGGGCAGCCCGCCTCGGTTCTGGAGCAGGTCAGCGTCCTCCCCTGGAACGATTTGGAGGTGGTCCGGGAGACGTTGGAGCAGGACACTGAGATCGCCGCCGTCGTCACCGAGCCAATCATGTGCAACAACAGTTGCATTCTCCCGGAGCCCGGTTTTCTGGAGGGACTTCGGGAACTCTGCACCCGACACGGTGTGGTGCTCATCTTCGACGAGGTCATCACCGGTTTCCGCGTCGCCCTGGGAGGGGCGCAGGATCTGCTGGGAGTCGAGGCCGACCTGTCGATCTACGGAAAGGCCATGGCCAGCGGCTTTCCCCTCAGCCTGGTCGCCGGAAAACGCTCCTTCATGGAATGCCTGGCGGACGGCCGCGTGATCCACGCGGGGACCATGAACGCGAATATCCCCGTGCTGGCGGCTTCTCTGGCCTCGGTCGAGATTCTGAACCGGGAGCGGAGCGAGTTGTACCCGAGAATCACCCGGCTGGGACGGCGCCTCATGGAGGGCCTTCAGGCCCGGGCCCGGGCGCGAGGCCTCCCGTTGCTGGTCCAAGGGATCGGCCCCGTGTTTCACACCGGATTCTCGTCCCGGGAATCGGTCCGGAATTTCCGCCAGTGCGCCAGCTACGATGCGCGACTGATGGATGAGTTCGCCTTTGGGCTGCTTCGAAGAGGGGTTCGGATCATCGGACGGGGGCTCTGGTTCGTCTCGGCCGCCCTCACCGGAGACGACGTGGAATCGGTGTTGGAGACGGCGGAAGAGGTCTTCGAGGAGATGACGAGGAGGTAAAACGCCAGTTTTGGTTGGGATCCGGGTCCGAATTCAGGCCGTTTCTGGTCTTTCCGCAAGAACTGTGTTAAAAACAACACAAACTTCCCACCAGGAGGAACACGATGCGCGGTTTTAAGATCATCTTGATGTCTTTGGTCATTCTCTCCATCCCGGCTTGCGGGCCGAGCGGAGGAGATGTTGCCAAGGCCCCGGAGGAGAAGCCCGAACCGCCGCCTCCAGCGGGGGACCCGGTGGTCACCATTCAGACCATCAAGGGGGACATCGTCGTGCGATTGCGTCCCGACTTGGCGCCCAATTCCGCGGAACGGTTCAGGATCATGGCGATGGCGGGGTTTTACAACCGCTCCACGTTTCACTATGTGAGCCGAGGCTTCATCCAGGGAGGCGATCCGTTCTCCAAGGACAACGATCCCTACAACGACGGCAAGGGCAACGCCGCCGAGTGGATCAACGCCGAGTTCCAAGGGGATTACGAGGTAGGGCGCGGGGCTGTGGGCATGATGCGCAAGGACACTCAACCCGACTCGTCAAGCTGTCAGTTCTTCATCGTCCTGCGCCGCAAGAGTGAGTGGGACGGCAAGTACAACATCTTCGGCGAAGTGATCGAGGGGATGGAAGTGGCCGACGCCATCGGAGACGCTCCCATCGTCAAGAACGACCGGAAGTTGAACAACTATCCGACCGCCAAGATGACCATCAAGCGGATGAGAGTCGACTACCGGGAGTTTCCGGAAGAGGCGGCCGCGGAAGCCAGCGCCAGCGACGGATAGCCAGGTGCCCTGATCGAAACGGACAAATGGCCCCGCCGTAGCTGGGACCGGCCGGGGCCGGATCGGACCGGCGGGAAGGTTTTTCCTGCACCGCTTGGCTGATATCTGCCTGAATCCCAGGTCCAAACAACATTCGCAACTCTTCGGAATTTCTTCCGGCAACCGAACCACGGATGTAGGGGCACCCCTTGTGGGCGCTCTCTTGCACCTCTTGTGGGCGCCTTCTTGCGTGCCAGAGGTTGCCGACCAGGGGAGGGCGACCACAACACAAGGGTCGCCCCGACGTGTGTTCTCAACCATTTGCGGAAAATTGACCTGAATGGCCGGGGGAACTCCCGGTCCGTTTCGATTTGACTTTCTTTCGGGGGGTTTCGTACTTTGACACGCTGTTGAACGGTTGCCGTGCAGGTGAGACTGCGGAAGCCGGATCCGGGAGGGGAGCAGGAAACAAGAGGAGCACGAATGAGCTTGGCAGGCAAAGTCGCCCTGGTCACGGGCGCCAATCGGGGGATCGGACGAGGTTGCGCTCTGGAGATGGCCCGCCGGGGGGCGGACATTGCCGTCAACTACCGGAGCCACGGCGACGAGGCGGAAGAGGTGGCGGACGAAGTGCGATCCCTGGGCCGGCGAGCCATCGTCCTGCAGGCGGACGTGTCGGACCGCCGACAGGATCAGGAGCTGGTCTCCGCCACCGTGGAGCAATTGGGGCGACTCGACATTCTGGTGGCCAATGCCGCGGTCAGCAGGCGCAAGCCGTTCGTGGATCTGAGCGTGGCAGACATGCAGTTGACTCTGGGTGTCTGTCTTTGGGGCGTGATCCACTGCTGCCAGTTTGCAGCCCGCCAGATGTTGTCGCAGGGCCAGGGCGGAAACATCGTCATCATCAGTTCGGTCCACGCCTATCTCCCCATCGTGAATTCCATTCCCTACAACATCGCCAAGGCGGGCATCAACCACATGGGCCGGACCCTGGCCATGGAGCTGGTGAAGGACGAGATCCGGGTCAATGTAGTGGAACCGGGGTGGATCGACACGCCGGGAGAACGCAAGTACGCCACCGAAGAACAGATCAAAGAGGCGGGGAAGGAACTTCCCATGGGCCGCCTCGGGACCATCGAAGAGATCGGCAAGGGGGTCGCCTACCTGGTCAGCGATGACGCCAGCTACGTGACCGGGTCGATCCTCCGGATCGACGGAGGTTTCGTGCTGCCGCGTCCCTGATCGGAATCCATCCTGAGCATGACGCCGGCGACGGTCCAACGCCGTCATTCAGCCGGCAGAAGACAACTGTTCACTCGCGTCACACCTGGACGACCGGATTCTCCAGGATTCCGATATCTTCGATCTCGATTCTGACCCGGTCTCCCGGCTGAAGGGTGAACTCCTGATGCGGAACGACTCCGGTTCCGGTCAGCATCACCGTCCCGTCCGGGACCGTGTTGTGCCGGGTGAGGAATCCGGCCAGTTCTTCGCAGGTTCTGACCATCCGGGAGGTGGAAGTCTCCCCGGCGAAGACCCGGTCCCCATCGCGGAAAATCTCGCAGCTTATGGCCAGGTTGTGGGGATCGGCGACGGACTCGGCGCTCACGATGCAGGGGCCGATGGAGCAGCACCGGCGGTAGATCTTGGCTTGAGGGAGGTAGAGCGGGTTGGCTCCCTCGATGGAACGGCTGCTCACGTCGTTGCCCGCCGTGAAGCCGGTGATTCGTCCGTCATGGAGGATGAAGGCCAACTCGGCTTCGGGAACGTCCCAGCCGGAATCCCCGCGAACACCGACGGCCTCTCCGGGGCCGACGCAACGGTCCGGGGTCGCCTTGAGAAAAATCTCGGGTCGTTCGGCCCGGTAGACTTTGGCGTAGGGATCGGGGGTTTCGCTTTCCCGCTCCCGCTCGTCCCGGCTCTTGCGATAGGTGACGCCGGCCGCCCAGACTTCGGGTGGAACCAGTGGCCGGCCCAGCCGCAGACCCTGCCGGTTCAACCTTTCGGTCGAAATCTGCCGGTCACCGTTTCGCAGCAACGTTCCCACGAAGCCGTCCACGCTTTGGCCCATCAGACCAGACCAGCGAACCAGATCGGCGAACTCCCGGATCGGTGAATCATGAGTCAGGTCGAACAGCATTCCCGGCTCCGCTTCCACAATCAGTCGGGGACCACCATTGGAATTCAGATAACGGAAGAATTTCATGGACGACTCCTGTTCAAGCCCGGACGGCCGTTTTTTGCCAAAGGCTGATAATCTCACACGTTGCCGGACCGGTTCGCAACTGGACTTTTCTCGGGGACTTGGTGGACCATGTCGGCGGCGCCGGGATTCGGCATTCGGGCCGGGCGGCCATTGCTGAAGCGGGTCCGCCCCGGAGGGTGTGGAGATGAACGCATCGCAGGAGTGGTTCGACGAGCAGAGCAGGGAACTGGTCCATCTGGAGAGCATTCTGGAGATGCTCGGCTGGGACCAGAATACCACCATGCCTTCCAATGGAGCCGGTCCCCGGGCCCATCAGAGCGCTTCCCTGGCGGCTCTGTATCACCAGAGGCTCACCCGGCCGGGTTGGGCCGGGATTCTGGACGAGCTTGAGTCCCGGGAACTGGACGAGTGGACGGGGGCGTCCGTCCGGGAGATGAGGCGGAAATACGACCGGGCGACGCGCATCCCCGAGGCTCTGGTCCGGGAAATCGCGGAAACGACCTCTCTGGGATACGAGGCCTGGGTTGCGGCCCGGAAGGAGTCCGATTTCGAGGGTTTCCGGCCCTGGCTGGAGCGCATACTGCGCCTGAAGCGGCAGGAGGCCGCCTGTCTTGCGACCGGGAACTGCCTGTACGACGCGCTGTTGGACGATTACGAACCCGGAATGACCACTCGCCAACTGGACCCGGTTTTTTCCCGGCTGCGTCCGGAGTTGACCCAGCTGCTGGGCCGAATCCGGGAGGCCGCCCACCAGCCGCCGCCCGAGTTGCTGACGGGGCGTTATCCCAGAGCTGCTCAGGAGGCGTTCGGACGAAGAGTCCTGACCGCCATCGGATTCGATTGGAAGGCGGGCCGTCTGGACGTATCTCCGCATCCCTTCTGCTGCGGCTTTTCGCCTCAGGACGTGCGCATCACCACCCGATACGGGGAAGACTCCTTTGTCTCCTCCTTCTTCGGCATCGTCCACGAGGGCGGCCACGCCCTTTACGAACAGGGACTGGGCGGGGAACGGTATGGTTCTCCCGCCTGCCAATCCATTTCTCTGGGCATACACGAGTCCCAGTCCCGGCTCTGGGAAAACCAGGTGGCTCGCAGCCGGCCCTTCTGGGAATACTGGTATCCGAAACTTCGAGAGACTTTTCCCGGCCAGTTGGACACAGTGCCGCTCGATTCTTTCGTGAGGGGAGTCAATCGGGTCGAGGCCAGCCTGATCCGCGTCGAAGCCGACGAGGTTACCTACGGATTGCACATCATATTGCGTTACGAACTGGAAAAAGCTCTTCTCGACGGGGATCTTCCGGTTTCGGACTTGGAGGGGATCTGGGTCGAACGCATGCGTGAGTACCTGGGAATCGAACCCGGCAGCGCCGCCGACGGAGTGCTCCAGGACACCCATTGGTCCAACGGGCTTGTCGGCTACTTCCCCACTTACCTGCTCGGGAACCTGTACGCGGCTCAGATCTACGCCCGGGCGCGCCACTTGTTCCCCGACCTGGACTCGCAATTTTCTGCCGGCCGGTACCTTCCCCTGAGGGAATGGCTCCGGGATCAGATCCACCGGAAGGGGAGAACCCGAACGGCGGGGGAGTTGATTCTGGAGATCAGCGGAGAACCCTTGGATGCTCGTTACCTGCTGAGTTATCTGGAGGGGAAGTTTTCCCGGCTGTACCGACTCGACGGCTGATCCCCGGGTAAGGAAACCCATGGAAAACGAGGATCTCAGACGACACTTGGCGGCCATCGTGGGTGAGGACAACGTCCAGTCCCACCCTTCCGAACTGGTGGTCTACGAGTGTGACGCGCTGATCTTTCACCGGCGGCCGCCCGATTTCGTGGTCTATCCGTCGACCGCCCGGCAGATCCAGGAGATCGTTCGGCTCGCCTATGCCAACGACGTTCCCTACCTTCCACGGGGCGCCGGAACCAGTCTCAGCGGCGGCGCAGTTCCCATCAGCGGCGGCATTCTGATTCAGCTCTCCCATCTGAACCGAATCCTCGAGGTCAACGCCCGGGGCCGTTATGCCGTGGTCGAACCCGGCGTCATCAATCTGGAGCTTTCGGAACAGGTCAAGCCGCAGGGTCTCTACTTCGCGCCCGACCCTTCCAGCCAGAGCACCTGCACCGTCGGCGGCAACATCGGCGCCAATGCCGGAGGCCCCCACTGCCTCAAGTATGGCACCACGGTTCTGCACGTACTGGCCGCCGAGGTGGTGACCCCCGAGGGAGACCTGGTGCAGTTGGGAAGCCCTCAGGGCGAGAACGCCGGCTTCGACTTGACGGGGCTCTTCACCGGAAGCGAAGGGACCCTGGGAATTCTGACCAAGGCCTGGGTCCGGTTGCTGCCGCTCCCGGAGCAGGTCAAGACCTTCCTGGCCGACTTCACCAGCATGGCGGACGCCACCCGCTCGGTGAGCGGCATCATTGCCCGGGGCATCATTCCGGCCGCCATGGAGATCATCGACCAGTTGACGATCCGGGCCGTGGAAGACTCCCACTATGCCGCCGGTTACCCCACCGATGCGGCGGCCGTGCTGTTGTTGGAACTGGACGGGTTGGAGTGCGAGATCGAGGACACCGAGGATCTCATCGACCGGATCCTCAGAAACCATGGCGCTCGAGAGGTTCTGGTGGCTCGGGACGAGGCGCAGCGGGCCAAGCTCTGGGCCGGCCGGAAGAAAGCCTACGGCGCCTTTGGGCGGCTGGCCAGAAACTTCTATCTTCAGGACACGGTGGTTCCCCGGACCCGACTGACCGAAGTGTTGGAGAAGATTTACGCCATCGCCGACAAGTACGACTTTTCGGTGATCAATGTCTTCCATGCCGGTGACGGGAATCTGCATCCCATGCTTCCGTACGACGCCGGCGATCCCGACGACGTCGATCGGGTCTTGAAGGCCGCCGAGGAGATGGTCCGGGCTTCCATCGAAGCCGGAGGATCGCTCAGCGGGGAACACGGGGTGGGCCTGGAGAAGAGAGACCTCATGCCCTATCTGTTCAC
Source organism: Acidobacteriota bacterium (assembly GCA_965116695.1). Classification (GTDB taxonomy): domain Bacteria; phylum Acidobacteriota; class UBA6911; order RPQK01; family JAJDTT01; genus JAJDTT01. Next base: position 1,003,472 of record OZ220706.1, on the reverse strand, counting down.
GGACGACGATTTGGAGGTCATGCGCGGCATCCGGCAGCTCTTCGACCCCAAGCAGCTCTGCAATCCGGAAAAGATCCTGCCGACCACCAAGGTCTGCATGGAATTCCGGGAAAAGGGCGCCTTCATGCTCTAGGGATTCCGATTGAATATCCCCAATATCACCGGACGGCTGCTTCCGATCCTGCTGGGAGTCTGGTTCCTGGGCGCCTGCAGCGAATCGGCGCCGGCCCCGTCCCCGCCTTCCCGTCCGACGTTGCGTCTGGGCAGCGACCGGCTCTTCGAGGAGCCCTATCTGGGCTGGATCCAAGGGAAATCGGTGGGGCTGATCGCCAATCACACGGCGCTGAACTCCAGGCTGGAAGCGGTTGCCGGCATGCTCTCCAGCCGCCCGGGGATCGAGGTGAAGGCCATATTCTCTCCCGAGCACGGTTTCGCAGGTGATGTCCAAGCCGGCGTGCACGTGCCCCACAAGTCCCGGGTCTACAGTCTCTACGGAGCGCACCGGTCGCCAACGGCGGAAATGCTACGCGGCATCGACCTGCTGATCTACGACATCCAGGACGTGGGAGTCCGTTTCTACACCTACATCTCCACACTCTACGAGTGCATGGAGGCGGCGGCGCGTGAGGGGATTCCCCTCATCGTCCTGGACCGCCCCAATCCCATCGATGGCGACCGGGTCGAGGGACCGCTTCTGGATACGGGTCTCGTCTCTTTTGTGGGCATTCATCCCCTCCCGATCCGGTATGGAATGACGGTGGGAGAACTGGCCCGCCTCTTCAACCAGGAAGGGGAACTGGGATGCGATCTGAGGGTGGTCCCGATGCAGGGCTGGCGCCGTTCGCAATGGTTTGACGAGACCGGCCTGGTCTGGATTCCCCCGTCTCCCAACATGCCCACCCTGGCCACGGCGACGCTCTACGCCGGATTCTGCCTGTTGGAAGGAACCAATCTTTCCGAAGGGAGAGGAACGACCCGTCCCTTCGAACTCGTGGGCGCTCCCTGGCTCGACGCCCCCCGTCTGGCCGAGTCACTCAACGCCCTCGAGCTGGCTGGAGCCTATTTCCGCGTCCAATCCTTCACCCCGACCTTCTCCAAATTCAAGGGCCAGGTCTGCCAGGGCGTCCAGGTCCACGTCGTGGACCGGGACCGTTTCGATCCCATCTCCAGCGTCCTGCACCTTCTCCGCCAGACCCTCGATCTGCACCCCGAGGAGTTGGAGTTCCAGGATCGGATGTTCGATCTGCTGGCGGGTCAACCCGGTCTCAGGTCCGGCCTCCTACGGGGGATCCCGGTGGAGCAGACGGTGTCTTCGTGGCAGGCCGGGTTGGAGTCATTCCGGGAACGGAGAGCCCGGCACCTCATTTATCCCGAGGATCAATCCAAGACAAAACCTGGGATCTGAATGGCGTGTAGGGGCACACCTTGCGGGGGCTTTCTTCCTGCAGGTGCCCTCTACGCCTCTCCACCCAGCCTGATAACAGAGGACCGCCGGTCAGGGATTGGCCGGTGACTGGGTAGACGGCGGAGTCTCGGGGTCCGGAATGGACTCGTATTCCTTGAGAAGTTCGTTGAAGTCCTTCCGGTAGCGGATCACGTCCAGGTCCGAGATCACCTGTTTCAGAATCCGGCGCACCAAGGGAACATAAGTCTCGGGTTCCATGCGGATGGCTGCCGTCAGATGAACCATGGCTTCTTCCGGCTGCGATTGGACGGCGAAAAACAGGGCCAGCCGAAATCGGCCCTGATGCCTGTCGACGCCATTTCGGATCGCCTCCAGAAAATGCCGTTGCGCCCCATCTTCTTCCTTGCGCTGATCCAACAGCACGGCCAGACTGTAGTGGGCCCGGCCCTCCTGGGGACTGACCGCGATCGCCCGCTTCAGGAATTCCTCGGCCTTGTCCTTCATTCCCAGGCTCACTTGCATTGCGGCCATGTTGTAGAGAGTGCTGAAGTTTTCGTGGCCCAGGTCCAAGGCTTGCCCGTACGCCTCGACGGCCTCCTGGTGCTTTTTCTGGAAGCTCAGGACATCGCCCAGATTGGCCCACAGTTGTTCGTTGTCCGGAGCCTGCTCCAGAGCCAGGCGCAAGTATCTCTCCGCGTCGGCATATCGCTTTTCCCGTCTCGCGATGAGCCCCAGGTTGGCCAGATTCCACGCGTCCCCCTCGCCGGCCCGGGAAAGCCGCTGTTTTGCCTCGTCGGGATTGCCCAGCTCAAGGTAGAGACTACCCACTTCCCGCAGTATCCCCGGGTCGTCGGGTTTCAGCTTCTCGGCCTTCAACAATTCCTGCAGGGCTTCTTTCTTCCGTCCGGCTGCCAAATGGAGCAATCCCAGGCGAAACCGGGCCTGGAAATCCTCCGGATGGGTTCGGAGAAAGGACTCGTAGTGGCTTTGAGCCTTCTGATCCTGACCCAACCGCTGATAGGCCTGGGCCAGGTTGATGTGGGGCTGGGACGTGGAGGGGTTCAACTTCAGGACCTGTTCGAACGCGTCGATGGCGTCCTGGTCCCGCCCCTGTTGGAAATGAATCACGCCCAATAGATGCCAGGAAATGGGGTCCCCAGGATTGATCTGCAGCGCTCGGCCCAGATCCTCCCTCGCCGGCTGTATCTGTCCTTGTCCGAACCGGATCTGGGCCCGCATCTGGAGGCCCCGGGCGTCCTCGGGCTCCAGCTCGATCAGGGCGTCCAGATGGGGAATCGCTTGTTCCGGTTTCTTCTGCTGAAGGTAGATCACGGCCAGGTTGTAGCGGGCGGCCGCAAAGGCGGGAGAGATATCGACCGCCCGCTCGAAGAGCTCGGCCTGCCGGTCGGAATATTGATCGGGGGTCCCGATCAGTTCCTCCCCTTTTCGGAACCACTCCACCGCACGCCGGTCGATCGGGGCGCCGGCTTGGAACAACAGCCAGAAGGCAAGAAGGAGGCTCATGATGGGTCCGTCCGAATCAGGAGAGTATTTTCTCCCTGGGTTGGGCGAAGTCGTCGAAACGAGTCATTCGCTGAAGTTCTTGGTAACGGATCTGGATTTCGGTGAGGGTGACCTCCTTGAGACGGTCCAGCGAGAAGCCCTCGACGGTGAAGCTGGCCATGACCGAGCCGAAGATGACGGCTTGCCGGAGGGCGTGGCGGTCAGACCGGCCGGTTCCGGCCAGGTAGCCCATGAAGCCGCCGGCGAAGGTGTCGCCGGCGCCGGTGGGATCCAGCACGTCGGCCAGCGGGTAGGCGGGAGCGCCGAAGATGTCCAAGCCGCCTCCCTTCTCCCGGCGGAACATGAGTGCCCCGTATTCACCCCGCTTGATCACCAGGACGCGGGGACCCCAGGCCAGGATCTTTTCGGCTGCCCGGACCAGGTTCGATTCCCGGGAAAGCTGCCGCGCCTCACCGTCGTTGATGAGGAGGAGTCCCACCCCCTTGAGGGTCTCGAGCAGAGAGGGGAAGTGCTCCTCGATCCAGTAGTTCATGGTGTCGCAGGCAACAAGTTTGGGCTTGCCGACCTGCCGCAACACTTCCCGTTGCAGTTCGGGATCGAAATTTCCCAGAAAAAGGTATTCGCTGTTCCGGTAATGCTGGGGGAGGTTGGGCCGGAAGTCGGCCAGGACGTTCAGTTGAGTGTCCAGGGTTCGGCAGTCGTTGAGATCGTATCCGTAGTGCCCGGACCAACGGAAGGTCAGGCCCGGCAGGACGTCGAGTCCGGACATGTCGATGTTTCTGGATTCCAGCAGGGAGTAATCCTCCTTGCCGAAATCACTTCCCACGGCTCCCACGATCTGCACTCTGGTGAAACAGGCAGCCGCAATGCTGGCATAGGTTGCGGCGCCCCCCAGCGCCTCCTCCACCTTGCCGAAGGGGGTCTCCACGGAATCGTAGGCGACTGAACCGACGACCACGAGGGATGCCATCCTGTCTCCTTGTCGAATTCTTCCTCTACCCGGCGGTCATGACCCACCCGGCCTCGCCATCAGCCCAGGTACTTCCCCACAATGGGCTCCAGACGCCGGCGCACCTCCGCGGGAATGGCTCGGGGGTCGGTGATGATGGCGTTTTGGAGGGCGTGTTGGCAGGGACAATCGAAATCGGCAGTCAACTGGTTGACGACCCGGGCGATCAGGCGCTTCGCGTTGTGGCTGTTCCTGTTCAGGTAATCGATGAGCATTTCCACCGTAACCGGCTCTTCTTCTTCGTGCCAACAGTCATAGTCCGTGACCATGGCCACGGTGACGTAACAGATCTCGGCCTCCCGGGCCAGCTTGGCTTCCTGGAGGTTGGTCATGCCGATCAGGTCCATTCCCCAACTCCGGTACAGGAAGGATTCGGCGCGGGTGGAGAAGGCCGGGCCCTCCATGCAGACGTAGGTCCCTCCCCGCTTGACGGGCAAATCGATCTCGGCCGCCGCCTGCTGCAAGACGTCCGTCAGGCGGCTGCAGACCGGATCGGCCAGGCTCACGTGAGCCACGATCCCTTCCCCGAAGAAGGTGGAGACTCGGCTGAAGGTGCGGTCCACGAATTGATCCGGGAGGACGAAGTCCATCGGTGCATGCTCGATCCTGAGCGAGCCGACCGCGCTGGCGGAGATGATCTGCTTCACCCCGAGGCACTTGAATCCGTAGATATTGGCCCGAAAATTCAATTCGGAAGGCAGCAGCCGGTGTCCTCGGCCATGCCGGGCCAGAAACGCCACCCGCTGTCCCTCGAGCTTCCCCAGGAGATAGGAATCGCTGGGGTCCCCGAACGGAGTGGGAACGCGCAGCATGCGGCTCTCCTCCAGCGGCATGTCGTAGAGGCCGCTGCCGCCGATGATTCCGACCGTCGCTTCGTCCATATCTGATTCCCAATACTATCTTTTTTCCCGCCTCCAGTCCCCAAAAACAGGCCCGTGCGGAAACAAAAGGAGGTCGAATGTTGAATAGAAAGGGGCATGGAGGGCAGATGAGCAACCAATTCGGAGCATTTTCAGTATTCAGTGTGCTTCCGACCGAAACGCGAGAGGCACCGGAAACGAACGCGGAGGATACCACCACCGATCTGGATTTGGCATTAGGCGGTCTGGCACCATCGAGCCGTGCCCAATACAGATCGGCGCTCAAGGCGCTGGACGCTTGGCGGCAGGACCGCCCGCTTACGGATCGGACCTTGGCGCTGTATCTCCGGCACCGCGACGAAAAAGACCAGATCACGCTTTCCACAGGCCGGGGAATCGTGCAAGCCGCCAAGTTTCGGGCGGAGGCTCTGGACCAGCCCTCTCCGGCTGGCCGACTCGTGAAGGCCGGGCTTAAACGGCTGGGGCGTAAAGCCGCAGGGCGGGGCCGGGGAAAGGCGAAGGGCCTTCGCCTCCACGATGTGGAGAAGATGGCAGGATACTGTGAGAGGCTGCTCTCTCTGTACGGCGTCCGGGATGCGGCCCTGTTTCACACCATGTTCGATGGTGCCCTCCGTTGCTCTGAAGCGCACGGCCTGGACATCGAGGACCTCCGGGAAGCCGAACGCGGAGATGGCCTTCACGTTCATATTCGGAGATCAAAGACGGACCAAGCCGGAAAGGGAGCCGTCACCAAAATCGGTCCGATTGCCGCCCGGAGGCTCCGGCGCTGGATCGAACTCTCCGGGATTGATCAGGGACCGTTGTTCCGGGCCATCGCCAACGGCAGGGTCACTCAGCGCCGGTTCAGCAAAGCCGGGATTGCCGACGCCATCAAGAAGCGGGCTCGGGAGTGCGGCATAGAGGGTCCGGTTCGATCCCACAGCTTCAGGAGGGGTTGCGCTATGGAACTCTCCGCCGCCGGGGAGCCCGCCCAGGAAGTCGCCCGCGTCGGTCGCTGGTCCAGCCTGGACATGGTGGTCGAGTACACCAAAGAGCAGTCAGCCGAACATTCGGCGGTTTCCAGGCTCTACGAAAAGCGCTCCCGTCGCCTCCGAGCCGTCAAAACAGGCTCGGGATGAGGAATCCGGCTTGAATGCTAGTTGAGAAATTCAGAAAACGCCGTTCCCGGCCCGTAGGAGCCCCTGAGAGCCGTTGGAGCACCTTGCTCCATGCCAGAGCCTTCGCCAGACGGAGATCGGCCAACACGGGTCCTCTCAGGAGGTCCCTATACAAATCCTGTATAATCAATGGGTTACGGTCCAAGTCGAAAGATCCGGGCCGTCTCTCAACTCGCCAGAAGGCCCGATAGCGCCGCTGCCCGCTCCACGTCCATGCCTCCCTTGACCAGGGATTGAAACGCCCGCGCCTTGCCGGTGATGTCGCCCGCCATCAATCCGGACCAGTCGAAGGTCAGTCCGGGAAGATCCAGTTTCGTGGCGAACTCCCGGGCCACGATCCGGCCCACGGGAGCGGCAGACAAGTGGACGAACTGCCGGTAGGACTCCCGCCGTGCCGTGCCGTCGCTCCGGTCCGCAAGCATGGCCGGACTGACTCCGCAAGCCGCCAAAATGTCCCGCCGCACGTCGCCGCGCAAAATGCAAAGTGCCTCCGGCGGATTCGGGCCGATCCGCTGCGCCTTCCAATCGGACTGCGGCGCAGCGCCGCGTCCCTCGCCAAAGCCCGCCGAAGTGGTCTCAACAACCGAAAGGCCGCCCGCCAGCTTCTTGAGATCCGCCCGCATATCCGCAAGCGGATCGGTTTCGCCGTCCGGAACCTCGTCAACCGCCGGGACGGGCATCAAATAGCCTCGCGGCGTTCCTGCCTCGTCTCCCAAACTTTCCTCCAGGCGTCCGGCCAGCTTCCCGGTCCGGTCCGCAAGCGACAAGGGAGAAAGGCCCCGGAACGGACGATTCGGCTCCGTGGCCCAGGCGACGAAAGCAACCTCGTCCCACCCCAAAGTCCGGGACTCGTCACCTTCCGGCCCGCTCATTTGCGCGTGATATCTCCAAGAGGACGGGTCGAGCCCTCCGGACACTTCCCACGACGTTGCCGGGGTCAAATGCCGTCTCCCGTTCCGGACGGAGACGCGGAACAGGGCCTCCCCGTTTCGGATCAACTCGCGCCCGATCATGGCCATGACAGAAGGCGTGAGCACGTCCGCCGCCGCGTCCGGGGTCACCGTCACGGATGCGAAAGCCCGCGCCCAAATGCCCGCCGCCGCCTCCACGACGCCCGTCCGCTGCGGATCGGTGGCAACCGCCGCCGCTTGCGACGTTAGCAGTCTGACAACCGAATCCGAGTAACCGCTTGAGCGGTATTCCTTCCGGAACAGCCGGGGAAGCCGAATCGTCCGTCCCTGGAACCTCACGTCGTATCCTCCACGATCCGCGCCCGGCGGACCTTCCACGGGGAGAGAATCGCCATTGCGCCGCTCCCTCGAAGGGGGGAAGGACTCGCCGTAAACTCTTCCGACGCCTTCCAGTCGCCAAGTTCCTGCATTGCTGCCGTGGGACCGGCTCCCGAGCGCTCCAAAAGGTATTGGACCGTCCGGACCAGGGCCGTGTCCCGGACCGCTTGCGGAGCGCCCGGCGCATAGCGCTCTACCAGCGCCGACGCGGACGCGGCCAGTAGCGACAGAGCCGAGTTTACGTCCGCCGCCGGATTCACGACGTCCAAATGCTGCCGGAGAGTTTCCAGGGCCGCGCTGGGATTATCCGGCCACGGCGTCAGAGCCGCCATAGGACGTTCCCCTTCCTGCGCTCCCGCACTTCTGCCGCGCCCTGCGTGTATTCCGGGCTCTTGACGATTGCCACGCCGGCGACGAAGGCGGATTGGATCTCCCGGACGCCGGAGCCGTTCCGCTTCTCCTGGAGCGAGAAGAACTCGACGGAAGCGCCGCGTTGACCGGCGTTGACCGCCTCCACGATCCGGTCCGTTGCCCGGGCCGATATCTGTATGCGCCCGTCCGGACGCCGGGCCGGGAGCGCTCGCACTTCCTCCGGGCTGCCGTGGCCGACTCTCACCGCCACGCCGTCAGCACCCCATTGAACCGCTCCGGGCGCGAACACTTCCGCCCGGACGGACGCCACGCGCCCTTCCTGGAGCATGGTCAAATGGAGCCGCCGAACGCCGTCCGCCTCCCGGATCTCGCACTCTCCCCACGTCGTCTCTTTCACCTTCTACGCCCTCCACGCCGGGGTCCATACCAGCGCCTCACGGCCCGGTCGCACTCGCCCGAAACCTCCCCGGTCTCGGGGTCCGCCAACCGCGCCCGGACAACTGACTCTCCCGGATCGACGGTGACCACGCGGCCCGCCGCTCCGCGCTCCCGGAGCCGTTCGACAGCCTCCGGCGCAGAGTTGGAAGTCGTGGCCCAGCCGTCCAGACCGTTCTCAGACGCGAAGCGCACCGCGACGGCCCGGAGATACAGCGCCAAGTCCAGGCCCGGATCGGACGCAAGCCGTACCGGATAGCGCCCGGAGGCGTCCCGCTCCAAGCCGCGCAGAGCGGCCCAAATCGCCGTGACGTCCAAGAGCAGGTCTCCGGGCTCGGCATTGCGCTGGAACCACTGGCTCTTGCCCGCGCCCGCCGGTCCTCGGATGATGCCGACCGCCATCGTTACGCGAGTTTGAACTTGAGACGGGAGAAGCCGTCCGCCCGCAGGACCTTCAGACTCCACAGGGCCACGGCAGTCAAAACCACCTGCCCTGACTTCGCCTTGGTGACGTTATCGGGAATCAGGGTGATGCCCCTCCAGATCGGCATGACCGCGTGCATGGCATTGAGACGCCGGGCCGCAAGCGCGCCCTGGATGTCGGACGCCTTCGCCGGAACGTGGGAACTCACCCGGACGCCGCCGGACTTCCGAGACATGACCTCGAAGGCGCTCTCGTTGTTGCCCTGGTTGTTGGTCCGGTAGAGACCCTCGGCGTGACTATAGGTTTCACTCCCGATGAGCAGTACCACCTGATCCGGCATGGAGGCATAAGTGCCGTCTACCTGATCGGTGATGGCCTTCTTGTATCCGCCGAAGTTGACCACGTTGGAGGGATCACCTGGAGCCGTCAGACCGCCGCCCAGAAGTCCGTCGTCAGTATTCCGTACCAGGATTTGGTCGAACTTCGAAGATAGGGCCTGCCGGAGGTTCTGCCGTAGGGCCGCCTCCATCCCGGACAGCCGCGCCTGATCCTCGATGCTCCAGAAGAAGGAGGCCTGCGCCCGCTTGGGCGACAGTACGGAGGCGCTGAAAGCTCCCGTCGTCTCGTCGGCATCCGCGTTCTCGGCGGGAGTGTGGACCGTGGCACCGGTCGTGAGGACCGTGTAGGTCTGCTCCCCGACCGGAACCGTTGGCATCCCGACGCCCAGGAAGCTGGCCACGCCCGCCGGGAAGATCTGAGGAATGATGGGATGCTGGCTCTGCCCGACGTCCGCTGGGGCCGGGGTCACCGCCCGGGTCTCCAACTGCTCGACGGCGATCTGGTTCCCCGAGAGCCCGAAGTGCTGCTGCAACTCGGCTTCGGCTCCGTCGGTGCTCCTCTGGTCCAGAGTCGCCTGCAAAATGCCCCCGATGGAGGCCCGCCCGACCAGCCGATCAAGGGCGCGAGTCTCGGCGTCGATGACCGGAGCCTGCCCGTTGTTGTCGTCGGGCTTGCCCTCGGCAGCCACGGCAGCCCGGTACTTTACCTCCAGGTCCCGCAACTCCGTCGATAGCGTCCGCTCCTCGGCTTTCAGCTCGTCCGTCAGTTCCTCCACGGCGGCAATCTCGCCCAGGCGCTCCCGGACCTCCGACTGCCGGACCATGATTTTCTGCAACTTCGTCATGCCCCTACTCCTTTCAAAACGTGCTTCGCCTCTTGCCTCGCCATGAACCGCCGCCAGTCCCGCTTTCCGTCGCGGATGGAGGGGTCCGTATTCTCGTATCTGGTCTTTTCCCGGTGACACGGTTTCCGGCAGACCATCCGAAGGTTACTCCGGTCATTGCTCCCGCCGTCGCGCAACCGCCGCACATGGTCCACTTCCATGCCGCGCTCCGTGCCGTAGAGCCCGCAAATCGCGCACCGGCACCCTTGCTCCCTCCAGATCTGCAACCGCTCCGGCCTACGGACGCGCCGCCGCCGTGGACGCCTCACGCGACCCTCCCGGCGTACCGCCAGCCGCGCCGCTTCACCTTCACTGCCGACAGGCCCAGGGCAATCACCGCCGCCTGGAGCGCGTCAATCCGTCCCGGCCCGCTCCGGTCCAGGGCCGGATTCCCGGCCACGTCGAAGCGCAGAGACGAGTTGGAAATGGCGGACGCCATAAGCAAGCCGCCGTCGTGCTGAACCGCTTGCCCCAAAACGGCTTTCTGGAAGGTGCGCACGTCGTGGGAACCGTCCGCCGTCTTGCTCGCGCCGGTCCCCCGCCACGCCATGCGGGAGCGCCACGGGAGCCCGGCATCCTCGACGGCCTGGAGCGCTTCGGCCTGCCGGAACCGGTCCGCGCCGATGGCGGCGATCCGGTCCCCCTGTAACCGCTCCGCAACGGATCGGAGAAACTCCCCGACCGGAGTTACCCGTGTTCCGGGATAGACCGTCAACTCGCCATTCCGGACCATCAAGTCGTATCGTGTCTGGTCCCGCCTCTGCCGGTCCGCCAACTTCGGGACGCCGGGGAGCGCTCCCCACGCCTCCAGCCTCCCCGTGTCCGGCCAGTACGCCGCCGCCGCAGTCATGGAGTCGCTGCCGCCAAGGTCCACGCCCAGATAGCAGAGCCCCTTTCGGGAAGGGAGTACGTCCGACCGGCAAGCCGACCAGTCCGTGGGGGAGCAGATCATGGACCGGCCCGGTGCGCCCGGACGGTTCAATTCCTGCGCTCTGAAAGCGCTTTCGTCCGCCGGAGTCAGAAGCGCGAGCCGTGCAGCGTGCGCCATGTAGGACCGGCTCTTGATCGTGCCCAGGCCCGGATTCGCCGCCTCCCACGCCTTCCGATCGTCCAAGCGGCAGCCCGCCGGAGCCGAGTAGTGATGGACCGCCACGGTCGGTTCGTGCCGTAGTCCAAGCAGCTCCGGAATGAACGGCCCGTCTCCGTGGATGCTCAAATGGATCATCGTCCCGCGCTTCGCAGAAGTCGCAGAGCGCATCGAAGTGACCAGCTTCCGGTCCCGTTCCTGGAGCAGCCCGGTTTCGTCGATAATGGCAAGATCGAAACCGGAGGCGTGACCGCCGCCGCCCTCCGCCGCCAGAATCTCCACCTTGCCCGTCTCACTCTCCACGGAGCCCGGCCACGGAGACGCCCGGAAGTAAAGCTGATCCGACAACTCGCTCGCCTTCGCAATAGCCTCGATCTGGTCTCGAAGCTCCCTTGCCTTCGCCTTCGAGACGGAGCAGATACCGGCCCTCCAGCCCGGACGCCGCAACGGGCCGACCAGGAAGGCCAGGACCAGTTCGGCGGCGACGGCGCTTTTGGCGTTCTTGCGCGAAATCACCAATCCGGCTTCCAGGATCTCGTCCCGGAGCACGTCGGCCAGGAAGTCCCGGGCATAGCCTGGAAGCGCCATAGGCTCCCCCGCCTTCCGGTGCCCGTCCGGAATCCGCAACACGTCCCGACACCAATCGGACAACGCTTCTATCGGATTCGACGGGACCGGGTAGCGGATCGGATCGGGAGCCTTGCGCTTCCGGGACTCCCGCTTGCGGATTTGATGCGCCTGCACTCGGCAACGGGTCCGGCAGTAGATGCGCTTCCGTCCCGGTCCCTTGCGGATCGGAAAGCGGTTTGAGCATGGCGGATTCCCGCAAGCCCTCATTTCGTTATGCGCCGCTGCCGTCATGCCCTCGCCTTCGGCATTCCCTTCGATACGTTTTCAGCCTGTAGAGAGTTGAGCCCACCGCCGACGCCCTCCGGGATTTTTCCAGCCGAGACAGGGCTCCCGGACGCTCAATCAACCCGCCCGACCAAGTGCATGGCCTTGACCGCGCCCTCCATGCCGCGCTCCAGCGCCTCACGCAACTTTCTCTGGACCTCCCGGTCGTCCTCTTGCGGAAAGTAGTCCGTGCGCTTCTGCGCGATATGCGCGTAATGAGCGCGGTATTCTATGCCGCCCGAGATCCCCCGCCCCGTGGGTTGCAACTTCGCCTCATCAACGCGCCCGCTCCGGCGCAGTCTGCGAGTCCTGACCGGAACGTCCTCTTGACTCTTCCGAAACTCCTCCCGCAGAAAGCTAGTGACCTCGCGCCGAATACCCCGCACAAGCTCCCGCTCGAAGGTGGATAAGGCGCTCAATACCTGCGGACGATTCACGAACTTGATAATCATGGACGTACCCCGTGCCCGTTCGATTGGGATGCGGACGGCGGGACGCCTTCGGGCCGAACTCCGCAGAGATCCCGGAGCCAGACGAGCCCCTCCGCCGTGGAGGGACTGCCAGCGCCGCATCCGGGCATGGTCTGGTCCAGCCGCTTGATTGCCTCCCGGTGCATCCCCGGGCTCATCGGAAGCGCGGCGACGATCTCCATCCAGAAGCGGCGCGTCCGCGCCCAGCGGGAGCGCCGGAGATCCAGACCAGCATCCAACATGACAGGCTCCAGTGGAGAGGGTCGGCAACATTGAGTTTCCCGGATCAAATCGGCCACCGAAAACAGAATCCTGATTTCCGATTGCTTAGCCGACCCTCTCATACAAGGTTAAGCACATTCGAGGGGTTGATGTCAAAACCCCTATGAATCCTGTATATTTCCCTTGCCGTGCCGAACCCCGCCATGCCGATGCCTCGCCCAGCCTGACCACGCCGTGCCATGATTCCCGCGCCTCGCCCAGCCAAGCCTCACCCCGCCGAGCAACGCCTCGACAGACCGCGCCTTGCACCGCCGCGCCAAACCGGACCCCGCCCAGCCTGACCTCGCTTTGTATGTGGAAGTGATGGAAGTGAGTGATGGAAGTGGGGGAGGGGCAAAGCCTGCCGATCGATTTCCTCTGGCGTGGCGTGGCAGATCGGGCCGTGGCTAGGAAACTCCCCTCCCCTGCTAATCCCCCCGAACGGGAGGAAACTCAATCCTTAGTCGGCTCCCCGGTGAAGGGGTCTTGCCCGTCCAAGACGCGGTAGAACATCTCATCGAACTCGTTGGCGATGAGGGTTTGCCCGAACGTGATGATGTCGTCGCCGTTCCGCTGCGATTCACGACCATTTGCGAGTCCCGCAACGTAGGATTCATGAGCCATCTTCCGCGCAGCGTCCAAGACCTTTCTCTCTACCCATACCAACAGGTTCTTCTCCATCTCCGTTCCTCCTATTCCTCATGGAGCAGAATTACTCTACCCCTATCTATTCAAGGTTGATCAACCTCTTTTCCGGATCGGTGATGTGGATTAGCAGAGCGTTCAGACAGTCCGGGCTCTTTACCCCCGGACTGCCCGACGGTTTCGCTGTGACGCGGACCCCTTCGGAACAGACAAGAACGCGCCCAATCGGAGCGGTTCCGCGAATGATCGGGCATCGAGTTCCGATCAACCCGCCCAGCCTAGCCCAGGGCCTTTTTACCCTATGCCGCCGCTTGCCGGGACCCCCACTGTACGGCGTAGGCGATCCAGCACCCCAACACGGGAATGCGTACCCGCTCTTCTCCAATGCTGAACCGTGGTCTTGATGGAGAGTAGCGCCGGACTCCACCAGCAGCGCCTCCGAGCACGTTGTCTACTGACAACACCATGAACGCCATTGCAGCAAAACGGCGCTGCCCGGTTCCAGCCTGCGGTAATAACTACACTAAGGAAAGCGCGAGTTCTTGGAAGTCGGCCAAGTTTGCTGTTCCTGTATGAATCCAGGTCGATTCCGGCTGTCTTTGGCGTCAGCCGGGCAGGTCGTCCATTTCTTTCGTCGCGGCGGCGTCAGGTTCGGACCCTTGCCGCTCGTTCCGGGACGCCTCCTCCTCCAGCAGCTCGACCAGCAGCTCGAATCCCCGGCAGAACGCCCGCTCCCTGGAACCGTGGTCGATGAGGCGCGCCGCCGCCTCGAAGCGCTCCCAGCAAGAGGCGGACACCCTCACCTGCCACTTGATTCCCGGTCCCTCCGTCACGTCGATTTGCACCGTCTTTTCCGTCATCGAAGATCCTCCTTACCCCTATCTATTCAACATTCGCTTGGAAATTGTCCGGATTCGGGAGAGATTCTGCGGCAGCGCGGCGGGGCTTTAGGTCAGTACGGGTCCAGAGTGGTCATGCTGGCCAGATACAATTCCTGCCAATGAGCGCTTGGTATTTCCTGGCTACTTCATCTTCTGAGGCACTGATCGTTGAAACAGGATTGGCCCTCTTGCAGTTGCTGCTCCCGGCTGGGATAGCGGCAGGGGCTGCGATTTATGCGGCGGGACGTGCGGCTCGGCTCACGATGGCCAATGCTCGCGAGCTTCAGGACCTTGAACGCCGCGCCGACGAAGAGTCGCTCGCTGCGCTTCTGTGTGCGGATCTCCAAAGCAAATTGGTCGATTTGGTTTTGGTGCTGCCGGAGGTAAAACGCCCCAGCCTTATATTCTTCCTAGAACAGACGGCCACCAGCACAAGCGTTCTTGAAGCTGTGCTTCCAAAACTAGGTGCCTTGGGTCCCCGAAAGGCTTACGCTTTGATCAGTGCCGTCAATCGAATCCCGAATCTCGTGCGCCTTGCGCGGTTCGGAGGTAATGAGCAGCCCCTTGATGAATTGGTCCAGCAAGTGATAGATGCCGCACGCCACATCGGTGTAGCTCTAGACATGTTACTGAGGCAGTATCAACTAGAACGCCCCATTCCTCTCGAAAAAACACTCCCCAATCTGGATCTGGAAAAACTCGGCCTCAAAAAGCTTAAGGAAATGGGGTTTTAGGTCTAGCGCGTCTGCCAATTCCGCCAACCGGGGACATTCAGGAAGCGATTCACACGACGAATCTTGAGGATTCGGGCGCATTTCCTGTATATTTGGGCCGTTTTTTGGAGGCAGGGTTCAAGAGAATATCTTTTTTTGGAATATGCTGTCGGTGGCGGACTTGGGGGTTCCGCGAAAGGCGACAGTTGCCGCCAACCCGGCCGCGTATCCCCACTGCTGGGCGTACTCAGTCCTCCCACGGGACCGGCTCGACGACATACCGGCCCTTTTGGCGGCTCATGACGCCGGCCACCACGTCCGGGTCATGGTCGAAGAGCAGGAGCCACTTCTCCGCCGCCGCCCTGGCGTAAATCCGTTTTCTCGTTTCCAGAGTCGTCAACGGGAAGAGATCGTAGCCCATGATCCAGGGGAGCGGCACGTGAGCCGTGGTGGCGCAGAGGTCCCCCAGGAAGAAGACGGTCTCGCCTCCGGACCGGACCTTGACCGAGTGATGGCCGGGCGTGTGGCCGGGGGTGTGGACCAGCGATACGCCCGGGACGATCTCCTGCTCGCCTTCGACCAGCCGGAGTTGATTGGCCTCCTGGAGCGGCAGCCAGTTCTCGGACCGGTAGGAGACCGCCGTCCTCTCGTTCCGGCCGGTTGCAGTCCCGTAGTCTTCCCGCGCCACGATGTAGATGGCGTTGGGGAAGTTGGGGACCACCGCCCCACCCTCCCAGCGGGTGTTGCCTCCACAATGGTCGAAATGAAGATGGGTGTTGATCACCAGGTCGACGTCTCCGGGCTCCATGCCAAGGCGGGCCAACCGGGCGACAACGTCCGGCTCCTCGCCGACGCCGTAAATGTCCTGCTCCTTGAGGGAGTATTTCCGGCCGGCGCCGGTGTCCACCAGAATGGCTTCATGCGGGGTGCGAATGAGGAGGCAGTTGAGTCCCAGGCGAACCCGGTTGCGGTCGTCCGGGCGCAGCTTCCGTTCCCAGAGGACTCTGGGCACGATCCCGAATACGGCGCCTCCGTCCAGGCGGATGGAGCCGTCGGAAATGTGGTTGAGTTGGAACCTTCCCAGCCTCATTCCTTCGGCTGGACGGGGGCTTGGGTCAGTTCCACCAGCACTCCGCCGGTGCTGCGCGGATGGATAAAGGCGATGAGGCGGCCTTCGGCTCCGGGACGCGGAACCTCGTCGATCAGGTCCACGTTCCGTTCCCTCAAGCGTCTCAGATCCTCCCGGAGATCGTCGACTTCGAAGGCGATGTGGTGGATGCCTTCTCCCCGTTTCTCCACGAAGCGGGAGATGACCGAGTCGGGTTCGGTCCCCTCCAGCAATTCCACGGCCGTATCCCCCACTGGCAGGATCGCTGTCCGGACTTTCTGGTCCGCGACGGTCTCGGTGGATTCCACCTCCAAACCGAGGTCTTCGTAAAGGCGGGAGAGCGACTCCAGGGAGCGGGTGGCGATTCCCACATGGGCCAGTCTTCGAATCACTGTCAGGGCCTCGATCCCGATCGCTCAAAGATGCGATCCACCAGAGTATAGGGGTCCACCTCCCGATTGGCCATTTGCCGCGCCCAGCGATCCAGTTCTTCCGGTCCCAGGTCGTCCACGACTCGCTCGGCCACTCGGTCCCGGATCACCTCGAGCACCTTCTGCCGGTAGAGGAAGAGCCGTCTCCGGGAGGCCGTCTCGCGGCTGGTGAATCGCCGGTACGCTTCCACGGCTTCGGCCACCTCTTCG
Source organism: Acidobacteriota bacterium (assembly GCA_965116695.1). Taxonomy (GTDB): domain Bacteria; phylum Acidobacteriota; class UBA6911; order RPQK01; family JAJDTT01; genus JAJDTT01. Next base: position 987,054 of record OZ220706.1, on the reverse strand, counting down.
ATTCCCTGGTCCCGTGTGGCCACGGTCTGAATGATGGGAGGGTCCCAACCGTCGTCGCGCGCCGCCAGGGAGAGGACGGCGCGCAGTTCCCGCTCCGTCTTCATGGCTTCGGGGCGATCCGCCTTGTTGATGACGAAGATGTCTCCGATCTCCATGATTCCGGCCTTGATGCTCTGGATCTCGTCTCCCATTCCCGGGACCAGAAGGACCAGCACCACATCGGCGGTCCGCACCACGTCGACCTCGTCCTGGCCAACCCCCACCGTCTCCACCATCAGCCGCTTGAAGCCCCCGGCGGCCAGCACCAGCAGGGCGTCGTCCACGGCGCTGGAGAGTCCTCCCAAGCGTCCCCGGGTGGCCATGCTGCGGATGAAGACCCCCGGGTCGGTGAACAGATTCTGCATTCGAACCCGATCCCCCAACAGGGCGCCTCCCGAGAAGGGCGACGTCGGGTCCACGGCCACGATCCCCACCTTCTCGCCGGCTCCGCGGTAGTGACGGGCCAGCGACTCCACCAGCGTGCTCTTCCCGGAGCCGGGACTCCCGGTGATTCCCGTCACCCAGGAGCCGCCGGTCATGGGAAAGAGGGCCTTGAGCAGGCTTCGGGTCGCATCCGTGGGAGAATTCTCGACTTCGGAGAGGATGCGGGCGAGTTGGCGTACGTCACCGCGGCAGATGCCCCGGATCTCGTCCAGTCGTTCCAGGTCGTTCACCTTCTTGATCCGCGGCGACGACTCAGCCGTATCGTTGGCGCAGCATCCGTGCTCCGCGGCACATGGCCTTGAGCTTCAGGTAGGCCTCGTCCAGGTCCATGGGATTGAGACTGGAGGGGGCAAATCCACAGTCGGGATTCAGGGTGATCCGTTCCGGCGGGACAAACTCCATGGCCTGCTCGACCCGGCCCACCACTTCCTCGGGTGTCTCCACATGCCGGTCGGTGTGGTCGATCACCCCCAGTCCCAGGATCTTGTCCGGGGGGAATCGCCTGAGGCTCTCGACGCCTCCGGCATCCGGGGTGGCGAACTCCATGGCGATTCGATCCACGTTCATCTCCCCCAGCGCGTCCATGATGAGGTGGTACGGACCGCGGGTGGAGTGGGCGCGGTTGAAATGAGCGTGGCAGAGATGGACGCTGATGAAGGCGCCCTCGAATCCACTGACCGTCGCGTTGAAACACTCGACGCAAAGGGAGATCTCCTGCTCGAGATCGACGATGTCTTCACGCGCCCGATAGTCGGGATCCACCAGCAGCGCCAGCCACGGGTCGTCCAGCTGAATGGCATCGACGCCGATGGCCACGAGTTCCCGGATCTCACGGCGCAGGAAGGGAACGCAGGCGCGCATGAAGGCCTCCCGGGTGGGATATGCCCCGGTCGAATAGCGGGGGTCCCACATCCGGCGGCCCAGGGTGTACGCGGAAGGAATGGCAGCGAGAACCCTGCGGTCCGTGTGCTCACGGACGAAGCGGATCTCGTCCACGGCGATGAATCGGTGCGCCCGCATCTGCGAGACCACCGACGGATATCTGAGTTGCGGGAAATTGGAGGCTCCCGCCGAGACGGTGTCGATTTCGAAACCGGAGACCGCCTCGGAGAAGACCTTCATGTAGCTCTCGCGGCGCCACTCTCCGTCGGAGACGTAGTCGAGCCCGGCCCGTTCCTGCATCTTCAGATTCGACGGGATGGCGTCGTTGAGCAGCCGGTCCGCCGCCGCGGCATCGATGTGTCCCGCCTTCCGGTCCTCGATCAGCTCGCGAATCCATGCAGGCCTGGGGAGGCTTCCCACCACGAAGGTGGGAAAGGGGCGGGGAATCGTTTCACTCATGCCATGTTCGCTCCCGGGCGGCAGACTGGCCCCGAATTTCGTTGGAAACCGCGGTGCAGCTTGCCGGCGCCCAGTCTACTACGAGCCGGTGCGGCATGTAGGGGCACAAGGGTCGCCCCTACTGCGGGTTGAGTGCCGCGTTCGCATCTGTTAAGACGGGAGACCCATGAGTATTCTGCGGAGCCTGGTTACCGGCGGTTGGTTGGTGGTTGTGGTCCTGGTGTCTTTTTTGCAGGCCGAGACCGGTGACGCCATCGCCGTCGAGATTTCGCCCGGCCGGATCCAGGTCGAGGGGCCCGAATGTCTCACCCTTCTCTTCAACCGGATGACGCCGGTTCCGGTACGGACTAAAAACCGGACCGGGAAGGAGGTCGAGCTTGAGATCACCACGCGTTCCGACGTCCTGGGCCTGGTTCCTTTCCGGAAAGGGGTTTCGGCCGGCGGCAACGGGGAAGGAGGGGAACTGGTCCTGATTCCGCTGATGGCGGGAGAGTGGGATGGCGACCTGATCCTGACCTCCGGGGACCGGACCCGGTCTTGGACCCAGCGTTTCTGTGTGTTGCCGCCGGCCCGGTTGCACGCGCGGGTCCACGATTCGAACGACCGGGTGGCGCCCGCCCGGGTCCGGGTGACCGGTGCGGACGGGCGCGAATACACGCCGGACGGCCACGATGCGGGTGAGTTCCGGACGGAGGGGCTCTTCGAGTTGCTGGTCCCGGCCGGCCCCGCCACGATCTCCGTCCGCTCCGCCGATGGAAACGCGCCGGCGCGTGAGACACAAGTCGATCTTCCCGTCAACCGCACGGTATTCGTGGAACTGGCTCTCCCATGAGAGCCATCCGCATCGTCTGTCTTTTGTCGATCCTGGCCCCGGTTTCTCTGGCGGCCGGCGGCCGCGCCTGGAATCCCTACGGGCTGAGCGAAGATGAGGTGGATGCCCTGCGGGTCCGGCATCCGGCACTCCGGGAGTTCGCCGAGTTCTTTACGGCGCTGCTTCGTCACGAGGATGCTCCTCGCGACGAGAATCTCGCTGTCTACCGTCCGATCCGGCGCCTGGCCATGCGGCGCAGAACGGTTCGAGGCTCCTGGTCTCCCGGCGCTCAGGACGAGATCCAGGGCCAGGTCAGCCAGGCTCTCTGGCGCCTGACGTCACCCGAATTAACTCGAATCGATCTGAACCCGGAGGTGCTCCTGACCCCTTCCGACCAGGTGCCCGTCTTCACCCTGGGGCTGGAGAACCGGGTTCTGCTCCTAGTCCGCAACAACCACAGGAATCCGGTGAAGTTGAGTCTGTCCCCCAACGGCGACACGCTTCATTTTCCGCCTCTCGAGGCGTCTCTGGCTCCGGGACAGGTGACGGGAATACAGCTTCGGGTCTGGGGAGCGGGCGGCGAATCTCTGGGCCTGCGTTTGAACGTTCAAGGGACGGCGGCCCAACTCTCATTACCGATTCGATGGCGTGAGTCGGCCCGGTTGGATCTGGCAGTCAAGACTCACGACCGAGACGATTTTCTGCCTGCCCGGGTCTACGTGGCGGGGTCCGATCGCTTGGCTCGCGGCCCGGCCGGGACCTTTCTGCGGAGCACCTGGACCGAAGGGCGCCAATACTTCCATACCCGGGGAGCCAGCACTCTGGTCCTGCCGTCGGGTCCGGCACGCCTGCTTGTGGTTCATGGTTTCGAACACGCTCCCGTGAACATGAACGTGGACTTGGAGCCGGGAAGCAATCAGGTGGAGGTCATCCCTCAGCCGGGGGTCGATAGTTCCTCTCGAGGATGGTATTCGGGAGACATCCATATCCACCTCAATCTGGTCCACAAGACGCTGGACCAACTGGTCCTGACTCAGGACGCACTGTTGCAGGCGGAGGCCGAGGACCTGGACGTTTCCAATTTGCTGGTCTGCAACTCGCTGGGTTCCATCACTTTCGATCGCAACCGCTTCACCGGATCGCTCCATCCACTATCGACGGCGGACCGGATTCTGTATTGGAACGAGGAGGTTCGGGCTGCCCTCTACGGTCACTTTGCCGCACTCAACCTCAAGACATTCCTGGAGCCCAACTTCACCGGGTTTCGGAACACCGACCACGCGTTCGACTATCCCTCCAACACCATTCAGGCCCGAAAAGGGAGGGAACAGGGGGCCGGGATCTTCTACGTTCATCCGGTCCACAATCCGGACGCCAACGATCTGGCCGGGTCCAGCGCCAAGGCGGTTCCCGTGGACGCGGCGTTGGGCCTCGTCGACGGACTGGAGATCCTGGGGTACGGGCACCCCGCCGCCGGCCTGCGCCTCTACTATCGGTTGTTGAATTGTGGTTTCCGGTTGGCGGCCGCGGCGGGCACCGACGCCTTCAACAACATCCGGCGGCACAAGGTCATCGGCGGCGACCGCGTCTACGTGCATACGGGAGACGGCTTCAACTATGACTCCTGGGTTCAGGGGCTCAAGGCGGGTCGAAGCTTCGTGACCAACAGCCCCCTCCTGTTCTTCGAGGTCGACGGCCGCCTGCCGGGATCGGAGCTGGCACTGGATGGACCGGGCCGGATTCCGGTCCACGTCGAAGCTCATTCCCATGCCCCCATGGATCGACTCGAGCTGGTCTTCAACGGGAAGCCGGTCCGAACGGTGAAGGCTTCGGGAAACGGGAACCATCTGGTCTTTCGGGGCTCGCTTCCCATCACCGGAAGCGGGTGGCTGGCTGCGCGGATCCAGGGCGGTCCTCACCGTCTGGTGGTCAACAACACGGACCTGTTTGCCCATACCACGCCCGTGTACCTGACGGTGGGGGGCAAGCCGTATGCGGATCCCGATGCCGTGACCCACTTTTTGCGCTGGATCGGAGACCTGCGGGAGCGGGCGCTGTCCGAGGGATTGTTCCAGGAACCGATTCAGAAGCGCGAAGTCCTGGATCAGTTCCGGCGGGCTGAAGCCGTCTACCGGCAGAAGTTGGATTCCGTGGAGGAATAATCGATTATTCGGAAGCCGACTCAGGCTCCGGATTCGAGTCGGGGGGCGCCTCCGTTTGTGGTTCCGGCCGCGATTCCGGCTCGACCTCCGGCTGTGTTTCCGGTTCGCCGACCACCTCTCCGAACTTGATGGAGGTCCCCACCTCGTACTTCTTGAAGTTGGAATAGGTGATCAGCTCGCGGACATGGACGCGGCGGGTACGCTGGAAGCCTCCGCCGAACACCAGGATGTCGTCCGCCTCGCTCCAGGTGGGGAACCAGTACTCGCCGTCGACCTGTTGGCGGAGGGTCTCGAAGGCCGGAAACTTGTTGTTGCCGAAGTCCGGCACGGCTTTCCCCTTGGTCATCACGATCTGCAGGTCCAGGTCGTCCACCCAGATCCGTCCCCGGAAGTAACGCCGGCCGCGGCGGATCCGCTTCGGTTTCACGTCGAACACATAACAGTTGAGCTCGTCCACCTGCTCTTCTCCCTTGTACTTGATCTCGTATTCCGGAAGCTCCTCCGTGGTCAGCGCGAAGGGTTGCAGGTTGAGGGCGTCGTCCAGGTCTTCCCGGGTCAGTCTCACCGACTCCAGCCTGCCCCGGTCGTAAACGATGCGATGTTGGCGTTCTCCATCGCTGGTGAAGAAGATCTCGATGGTCATTTCCCGCTGCTCACGCACCCGGCCGGTACGGGTCAGGACCTGAAAGACAATATCCTGAGTGTAGGTGTACTGTTGCCAGACTTCGCGGAATTCCGATTCCTTCTGGGCGAAGCGTTTGATGATTTCCTGGGGATCCACCTTCGCTCCGGCCCCGGACCCCGTAGCCAGGAACAAGAGGAACGGCAATATGGGGAATGTTTTCTTCATGACACCCAATTGGATGCATCGCCGACCGAAAAGGGTCGCGATGACGACAACTCTAACTCTCCGGGGGATGGGCCTTCAACAGGGAAAGGACTTCGTCCAAGGGGGGAATCCCCGCCCTGGCGCCGACGCGGGTGCAGGCCAGGCCCGCGGCGGCACTGGCAAAGAGGAGGCAACGCTCCACACTCCAGTCCTGGAAGAGACTGTAGATGAACGCTCCGTGAAAGACGTCTCCTGCTCCGTTCGTATCGACGGGACGGATTGGGAAGGCCGGAAGCTGGAAGATCCTGCCGTTCCAGATTGCAGCGGTCCCCTTGCTGCCCCGGGTCACGGCCACGAAACCGCGGCTCCGCCGGGCCAGTTCCCTCAATCCCGATCTCCAGTCCTCATGCCCGGTGAAGTTCCTCACGAAGGCCTCGCTCGGAATCAGAAAATCGGTCAGCTTCACGACTTCATGGATACCCGGCTGGACGTCGTCCACGTCCAGGGACACCTTCATTCCCGCCTCTCTGGCCCAGCGGGCAGCCTGGAGGTTGGCGTCCGGGTCGCAGCCGTCCAGGTGAAGGAGCCGGCCGGATACGATCCACTCCCGTTTCAGCTCGCCCTCGGCGTATCGCAGTTTCCGGTCCCGGTGCCATAGGACGGTCCTCTCTCCCGTGAGGCGATCGACCAGGATGATGCCCAGTTGGGTGGTTGCGCCGGGAACGATCCGGACACAGGAGAGGTCCATGGGCTCCCGTCTCAGGTCCTCAAGCGAGAAACGGCCCAATTCGTCTCCTCCCACACTCCCGATGAACCTGGCCTCGAGGCCGTAACGCCCGCAGAGTGCGGTGGCGGTGGCCACGGGTCCGCCGCCCAGCTTCGTCACTTCGTCGCATTCGGTACGGCTGCTGTGGGCCGGAAAGCGGGGAAGGAAGCACACCCAGTCCACCGCGTCCATCCCCTGGCCGATCACGTGAAAGGGCCGGTCGCGGGGCCAGCGAATTTCGAAAGAGGCGTCATCGAGAGGGCTGGGGGACGGTTTGGGAGGTGCGCCGGTCATCCGGGCGGGTTTCCGGTTGCAGTGGGGTGCGGCGTCATCACAGCGGCCGTCCCGGTCAGAGCAGGCCTTCGTCGGCGAAACTGAAGTACCGGTGGGGACCGATGATAACATGGTCCAGAACCCGGATCCCCACCACCTCGCCGGTGGCCACGAGGCGGCGTGTGATCTCACGGTCCTCCCGGCTCGGTGTCGGATCTCCGCTGGGGTGGTTGTGGGCCAGGATGACCCCGGCCGCCGCCTCCTCGATGGCCGGCCTGAAGACTTCCCGGGGATGGACCAGGGACGAAGTCAGAGTTCCCTCCGAGACCTTCACGAGCTTCAGGGTGCGGTTCTTCCCATCCAGAAGCAGAGTCCAAAAACATTCCTTGAGAAGCCCCGGGACCGAACCACGAAAGTGGCGGTACACCTGGGCGCTGTTGTGCAGAGAGTCACCGGCCGCAAGAGGGACGTTCCCCATTCGTTGGAAGAGATGGGCCGCGGCCAAGAGTGCGTGAGTCTGCCTCCGGGTCATGCCGGCCTGCCGGAGAAGGGAGTAGCTTGCCCGCCGCAGCCTCCGGACCGAACCCAGCAGTTCCAGGATTCGCCGGGCCCGCGTCAGGGCCTGTTGGTCCGAGTCGGTCGGAGCGAGCACCAACGCCAACAGTTCCACGTCCGAGAGTGAATTCCAGCCGGACTCGAAGAGTCGCTGCGCAGGCAGGAGTTCGGCGCTTCCATTCATATTCACTAACAACGATAGAGGCCGGCAAACAATGGAAAAAGATTTCCCGTCGAAACCTCTTTCGTCTCCATGTTTTGCGGTGACTTGTGAGGGAACGGGGATGGTGGTATGGTGATTACAACCTGAATGACCTGCTCATTCCAAATGGCCTGATCCGAACATCCGGGATTAATGGCGTGGTTTGTCTTGGGGACTGACCAGCGTCGGGCGGAGTTTCACTATCCTAAGGAGTCCGAATGAACAAAATTTTCGTCGGCAATCTGAGCTTCAGCGTCAGTGAGAGCGCCCTGGAAATGTTTATCCGCGAGTTCGGTATAGAGGTCGAAGAGATACGGATCATTCGAGACCGCTATACCGGCCGGTCCAGAGGCTTTGGGTTCGTTGAGTTGCGCGAAGGCCAGGAACTGGATGAAGTCATTTCCCAGTTGCACGGAAGGAATCTGGAAGGGCGCGACCTTCGTGTCGACCGGGCCAACGAGCGCCCCAAGAGGGACTCGTACGGAGGCCGCAAGGATTCGTTCGGGGACCGGCCGCGACGCCGGTACTATTGAGATCCCGCGGTGAGGCTCACCGCGAAACCCTCCCTTCCAGCTCCGCTTGACGCTCACCGAACCTCCGTCCCGAATCGGAATCACGGTGGATACTACTGTTCCTTCTGAAAGAACACCCGCGTAAATTTCTGCATCCCCCGAGCAATCTCGTCCGCGTCCGATTTCAGAACCCGTCCCTGACAAAAGAGATTGTCTGAGATCGGTCGTCCGCAAAGAAAGCAGCGGGCTCACCCGCATTTCTCACCAGGTCGCTATGCGTATGACGAAAAAGGCTCTTTTTTTTAGCATTTACGTGAACTTTTTTAAGGTTTCTCTGAGACAGACTGCGCTGGGCGCGCGCTCGCTGGTCTTTTCGCCCTCAGCACGCACATGCTCCCTCAAACGTAGTCACCACTACGCTTTCGGTCGCGAGCACGCGCTGAGGGCGAAAATCCTGCGCGATCGTCACGCCCCCTGGCGGGAAATGCGGGCTATGGCGTCGCGGTGGACGGCCCCGGGAGATCCATGGCGGAGGCCACCGGCGAAAAGATGGGATCGTCCTCCCGCCAAGGGCGCCGGCAGGGTTGCCGGCTTTGGTAGAGCGCAAGGTTTTCGTTCAGGAGCCTCGCCAGGTCGAAGCGCTGGTTCCGCTGCAGGTCGGAAATCATGGCCCGTTGCATCTCGGCTGCCCGTTCAAACTGGCCCGTTGCGGCGAAAGCCATCGCCAGAGTTTCGACGTATTCGAGTTCGAGCTCGCCCTGGCCCTCAAACAGGCCCTTGAGAATCTGCAACGCTCTCATTCCGTTTCGGATCTTGGGGTCGGGAGAAGCGGCCAGCAGCCGGGCCACGGCGTGCGTCATGTCGGGGTGCCCCGGAAAAACCTGAAGAGCTTTCTCCAACCCGGTCAATGCCTGCTCATGCCGGCCCGATTGGACCTGAGCCATGGCGCGCATGAAGTGAGCCAGGATGCTCATCTGCTGGATCTGTCCGCCCCCGGGGCTACCGGCCGGCGCGCGGCCGCCGAAGCCGGAATCGAGTTCGACGACGGCGGTGTAGTGGGGGATGGCCTGGTCGTAACGCCGGAGGCGCATGAGCAGATTGGCCAACTGAAAGTGCGCCTCCATGAACCCGGGATTGGCGCCAATGGCGTGCTGATAGTGTCTCGCCGCCTCCTGTTCGGACTGAAGCCCCATCAACGTGGTTCCCAGGTAGTAATGGAGCATGGGATTGCCGGGCGAGGCCCGCAGCGCCTGGGCGTACTCCCGCGCCGCCCCCTTGAGGTCCCCCATTCGGGCCAGTGCCGAACCCAGATCGGTGAGCGGAACGGGGTTCTTGGGATCCAGAGCCACTGAGGTGCGGTATTCCTTGACGGCTTCCGCAAATCGCCCCTTTCCGAAAGCTCGCATTCCACGGACCCAATGGTGGCGCCAACCCGTGGTCAGATCGTCCAGGGCTTCCATCAGGGGATCGGGATAGCCCGCGGTGGCGTGGCCGCGCCGAAGCCGCTCCAGCATGGCGACCTGCTGGAAATGAGCCCGGGCCTGGTCGAGGTTTTCCTGCTTTCGGTAACTCATGGCCAACAGGTAGTGGATGCTGTTGGCTTCCGGCTGCAGCGCCAGGGCCGCCTTGAAGTTGCGGATGGCTTCCCTGGTATCGCGTCTTGAGGACGCGATCTTTCCCATTCCGACCAGTGCCGGCGCGCAGTCCTGGTCCAGCGCCAGGGCCCGCTCGAACAACGGTTGCGCCCGGCCGTAACGGTTCAGGCTAAGGTGGCCTTCGGCGGCGCCCAATATGGCCGGAACGTTCTCGGGCCGGCGCTCCATTGCCCGCTGGTAAGCGGCGATGGACTTCTCGAGATCACCCCTGTTCTTGTAGATGTGACCCAGGTAGTAAGGCCAGCGGAAGTCTGTCGGCGCCAGTGACTCTGCGTTGAGATAGCAGGCCTCGGCCGCGCCCAGCAAATCCTGGACGTGGTAAAGCTTGCCCATCTCTCCGTAGGCTTGGGAGAGCTCCTTGGGGCTGACCTTCCCCGCTTTCGCCATTGACTCCAGCCCTGCCCGCGTGTCCCGGATTCTCTTCTGAGCGGCAGGCTCCAGGCGGCTCAAGTCCGGGTGGGGTATCGGCTGAACGGTAGGATTCGGTTGGGAAACCGGCGCCGATTCCCCAGCGGCTGCGAAGGGCGGGAAGCCGAGCCCGATGAGCAACAGGGCGCCGGCACGAAACAGCTTGAGGAGCTCCGTCGAATCACTCATTCCCGCTGACTGTCCGGCCACTGCCCGCCAGTAGTGTGGAATAGCGGTCAATGGGAAGATCGCTCCACTCCTCGACGCCGCCGCCGGGCCAGGAGACGCGGACGGCCGCGACGCGGTTCCGGTTCCCCAACCCTACCAGCACCCGGGGATCGTTGGCGGAACCGTAGCTGCCGTCGGTCCTCACACGCCGCAGCAGCGTGAGTCCGTCAGGGAAGACGACTTCCACTCGCGCCCCCAGCATGTCCCGCGGGAGGTCCTTGCCCAGCAGCCGCAAGCCCAGCCAGTGACGGCGATTCCCCACGTTGTTGATGAGAAGGCGTGCCGGACCGTTGTTGTTGACGATCAGCACGTCCACGTCTCCATCGTTGTCGACGTCCCCGAAGGCGCCGCCGCGGCTCACCTCCGAGAGCCGGAAAACGGCTCCACCTTGCCGGGTGACCTCCTCGAAACTTCCGTTGCCCAGGTTGCGGAAGAGCTGGTTGGGCTGATGCAAGGGATAGGGATCCCGCAGTTTCTCCAGGGCCTCGATGGTCGCCACTTCCCCATGCAAGGCCAGAATGTCCAGCCAACCGTCGTTGTCGTAGTCCAGGAAGGCGGTCCCGAACCCGGTGTAGGGCATGCTCGCGACCCCCAATTCGCTCTCGAAGGTCTGGTCTTCGAACCATCCCTGGCCATTGTTGAGGTAGAGGGTATTGGTTTCCCGGATCAGATGGGTCATGAAGAGATCTTCGTCGCCGTCGTTGTCCAGGTCTCCGGCATCGACTCCCATGCTGGCCTCGGTCTTCCCGTCCCGGTTCAGGGCGCAGCCGGCCACCAGCGCTTCTTCACGGAAACTGCCGTTTTTTCGGTTCATCCACAAGTGATTGGGACGCTGATCGTTTGCGACGTAAAAATCGATCCAGCCATCTCCATTGAAGTCGGCGCTCACCACCCCCAGCGCGCCGCCGTGCCTGGCGGCGACGCCGGTCTGGGAGGACACATCCTGGAAACTGCCATCACCCAGGTTGCGATAGAAGCGGTTGGACTGGGCCGGGTAACTGCGGGGTCCACAGTAGTCGATGGCGCCCGTACTGGAGTAGCACCTCTTGGGATTGGACAGCCGGTAGTCCACGTAGTTGCCCACGAAAAGGTCCAGCCAACCGTCCCGGTCGTAATCCAAAAACGAGGCGCTCACGCTCCACGCCGTATCGGCGCCGTCACCCACGGGGACCTCGGTGAAGGTGCCGTTGCCGTTGTTGCGGTACATCCGGTTCCTGCCGAAGTTGGTGACGTAGAGGTCGACCCAGCCATCGTTGTCGATGTCTCCCGCCGCCACGCCCATCCCGTAGCCCAGCGAGACGATTCCGCTCTCTGCGGTCACGTCGGTGAAGCGCAGGTCGGGCGTCCCGTCCGGGTTCGACTTCAGGTCGTTTCGAAAGAGCCGGTCACGGAGCGGTGGCTTTTCCGGCGGCGGAAAGAGGGCATCGTCGGTGGTCTTGTCCGGCCCCAGCATCTGGCCCTGCACCAGGTAGACGTCCAGATCGCCGTCGTTGTCGTAGTCCAGGAGGGCGCCTCCGGGACCCATCATTTCGCAAAAATAATATTCCCCGGACATTCCGTTGAAGTGGCGGAAGTGGATTCCGGCAGCCGGGGCGGCGTCCTCGAACCAATCGGCGCCGGTGTTTCCGGTCTTGGACGGGTGGGTCCACGACGTGAGGAACCCCAAGGTGGCGACCCCGATCAGCAGGATCATCCGGTTGATTTGTGGGCGTGAATGAGGGCTAGCCACCCTTGACCCGGAAGCTGTCTCCGACCTGAGTCTTGGCATCGTTGAGCTGATCCCAAGCTTCGACCTCCACCCGGTAGTTTCCAGGCTCCAGGCCCCCCAGGTGAAACCCCTTCACCAGGACCAGTCTGTCCGGCGAGAAAAACTGAACCGACTCCCCGTTGTCGTCGGTGGTTTCGTGAATGAGGTCGCCGCCGCGCCTGATTTGATAACGCACCTTCAACTCGGGTGCATTTGAGGATTGATCCAGGCCGAAATTGTACAGGTGAAGGTAAACCGCCAGCAGAGACTTGGGAGAAAAGCTCTTGTCCATGCTGGGACGCACCTTGACGTCTCCCAAAACGAACATCTGGTTGTCTTCGGGCACCTCGTCCAGCTTGCGGATGAAGTCGGAAAGAACCAGCGAACTGTTGCTCAGTTTCGCTCCTTCCTTCAATCCCGACGGCGGAATGATGGCCTGTTTGACGGCGCCGATGTTGCTGCTCTCGACGTCCTTCACGACCAGATCGAGCTTGTATCGGGTCTTGTTGTCCAGAATCAGGACTTTCTGGTACATGGATCGGCCCCTCAAACTCCTCTCCAACTCCTCCGGCGGGTAGGAGATCACCAGTTCATCGTCGAATTCCTGGATCAACTGGTTGTCCAAGCTGGTCACGGCGCCGTAGAGGCCGATTCGAGCGGTATGCAGATCTCCTTTTCGCTTGAAGGTCATGTCCCTGTTCTGAAGCTGCAAGGTGACGGGAACCAGTATCTTCTCCCGGTTGAGCCTGAAGTAGTCTCTTCGAACCTGGAAAGCGAGGTTCGAATAACCGATGTTGACCTTCACCAACTCCTTCAGATCGTTGTACTTGATCTCCTTCGGCGCTTGTACCTTGGAGAAAATCTCGTAGCGGTAGAAGGGGTTGTTTCGAAAACTGCCGGTGTTGTAGGCAGGGTTGTGCCGTCCCGGGGCAAAATAGGGGCGGTCCTCTTTCCTGGTGAGACCCACCTGCTCGGACCAGGTCAGGCCCTGGCCCGGCATGTGCAGAAGCGCGTCCTTTTCTTCCGGATTGAGAGCCAGGTGGTAGTCCCCCGTGAAAGAGCTGTCCACGAATTCCAGCTCGATGTCGTCTCCGATGCCCGCCAGGTGCCGATAACGCCACCGTTCGAATGCATAGACGGTGGTCTGTCCGCCCCCCTGTTCGAATTCGCGGTCGTAGAAGCTTCCTGCGGCGTAGGTCTCGATTTCGGCCGGTTCCCCGTGAATGATGTAGACCCGGCCCCGGTCCGAGCGCCATCCCTCTTTGCCGGAATGGAATCGCTCATTGGCGTAGGCAATGCGCCGATAGTGTTCTTCCTTGAACTCGTTGATCGCCGTCCGGGGATCGGTGTCTCGCCGGCGCCAGAACTGTTCGATGAAGCGTTCCTTTTCATCCTCCGTGGTCAACTGTGCAAAAACCGACTTTTCCTCGTCCGTGATGATGTAAACGGCATCCCGTTCCAGCCAGTTTTTGAAATAGTCCTCACTCTCCTCGCGTCGAACGTCGGGATCTACTTTTTGCATTGCCGCCGTCGCGGAGCCGGACGGCTCCAGCAACAGAAACATCAAAAGGGGAGGGAATAGGAGCCGCACGGCTCTGGCCCTTTGTTCCATAGGAGATCTCATCGGGTCCAGCCCGGTGGCTCCTAGTTTAGGCAAGATCCGATTGGGGTTCAACGACGGGGTCGCCGTCGACCTGCATGGCCGTCACTTCGTGGGTCTCCAACCCATGACGCGTCGTTGGTCCTGACTTGACCGGTTTGACGGTCAGGCCGCACGATGGGGCGAGTGGCGGCAATCGTCAGATGGATTGAGCCAAACTGCACATTCAAACGACTCTGTGGGCTGCTCGAGGTAAGCCGGTGAAGCTGTACAGGTGGGGTCAACCCCTGCAGCAAGGATTCAAGGCGACTGTTGCTATTCCCGTCATATTGGGGACCTTGTGCGGATCGAGTTGGATCGGATGTACGCCATCGGACCCTCCGCAGCCCCCACCTGCCGCGACCGGTTCCGGCTCTGAACAAGCAGCGGAAACCCGGGAGCCCGAGCCTCCCGGCAGCTTGACCTTCACCCGGGACATCGCGCCCATCGTCTTCCGGAACTGTTCTCCTTGTCATCGTCCGGGAGGAGCGGGTCCCTTCGATCTGCTCAGCTACAACGACGTCAAAACGCGGGGCCGGTTGATGGTGGCGGTCACGCAGACCCGTTTCATGCCTCCCTGGCAGCCCGAGCCCGGCTATGGGGAATTCATCGGCCAGCGCCGACTCAGCGATGAGCAGATCGAGATGCTTCAGCAGTGGGTGGCCCAGGGGTCGGTAGAAGGGAATCCGGCCGAACTGCCCAGTGTCCCGGAGTGGCCGACAGGATGGCTGCTGGGCCCGCCCGATTTGATTGTAACCATGCCCCGGCCTTACACGCTGGCCGCCGAGGCCGGCGCGGCGGGGAAGGACGTCTTTCGCACCTTCGTGCTGCCGGTTCCGCTGGAGTCCATGCGTTACGTCAAGGCGTTGGAGTTGAGACCCGGAAATCCCAAGGTCGTGCATCACATCGTGGGAGGGGTCGACTCCACGCCGCGCTCCCGGCAACGCGACGAGCAGGACGCGACGCCCGGTTTCGATGGGATGAGGTCCACACAGACGGCTCGTCCGCCCGGGGGGCATATTCTGGTCTGGACGCCCGGAAAGGTCCCCACGGAATACGCCGAAGGCTTGGCCTGGGGACTACGACAGGGGACCGACCTGGTTTTGGAACTGCACATGCAACCCTCAGGCCGGCCGGAACCGGTTCAGCCCAGCGTCGGTCTCTATTTCAGCGACGAGGCCCCCACCAAGACCCCCTTCATCCTGATCCTGGGATCCGTCGCCATCGATATTCCGCCGGGCAGCAAGGACCACAGGATCGAAGACAGCTATGTGCTGCCGGTGGACGTGCAGGTGACCAGTCTCTATCCGCACGCCCATTTCCTGGGCAAGCAGATGGAGGTCTTCGCGCGCCTTCCCGACGGGAGTCGGCGCTGGCTCCTCTACATCAAGGATTGGGACTTCAACTGGCAGGACGATTACCTGTACGCCGAGCCCGTCTCTCTCCCGCGTGGTACCGAATTGACCATGCGCTACAGCTACGACAACTCAGCCGACAATGTTCGCAATCCTCACAATCCACCCCGGCGAGTGGTCTACGGCCCCAATTCCTTCGATGAGATGGGCGAGGTTTGGATCCAGATGCTGACCCGGGACCAAAGCGACCGGGCAACGCTGCAGAGCGATTATCGCCGCAAACAACTCGAGTTGGGCATCGCCGGCTTCCGGCATACCCTGGACACCAAACAGCGGGACGCCAAGACCCTTCAGCAATTGGGTCAGGCGCTCTACGTCCAGGGAGAGATCGAGGAGGCTATCCAGCACTTTCGCCAGGCGCTGGAGTTGCAACCCGCCAGCGCCGAAACACACGCTTATCTGGCCAACTCCTTAATGCAACAGGCCAAACCGGAGGAGGCGATTCGCCATTATTTTCGGGCGTTGGAGATCAAACCGGACTTTGTCGAGGCTCACCTGCATGCCGCCAACTCGCTGATGGGGCTGGGAAGACACTCTCAAGCGGAAGGGCACTATGCGCGAGTCGTCGAATTGAAAGGTGGCCACGCCTTTGCCCGCTACATGCAGGCCCTGGCGCTGATCCGGCTGGGCCGGTACCAGTCCGCCCGGTCCCGGTTGGAAGAGGGCCGCCGGGTGTTGCCTGACGACATCGACATCACTCACGCCCTGGCCCGGCTTCTGGCGGCGGCTCCCGACAGCAGCGTCCGCAACGGACCGCTGGCCCTGCAGCTCTTGCAGACGGTGTTTCAAGCCCAGAAGGAGGTTTCCTTCGAACACGTGGAAACGCTGGCCATGGCTTTCGCGGAGACGGGGCAGTTTCAGCGGGCGGTCCAGATGCAGCAGGCCATGATCGAGGACGTCAGCCGAGGCGGCCGTCCGGATCTCGCACAAATGCTGAAGGAGAATCTGGGCCGGTATCGCCGGGGACAACCCTGCCGACAGCCGTGGAAGGACGATGATCCGGTCTTTTCACCGCATCCGGGGAAATAGGGGGGACAGGAACGTCCCCCCCTCATTTACCAGGCGATCCTTAGCCGGAACTGAATAATTCGGGCAAGAGCCGTATTGCGATATCGTGCGAAGGCGCTTGGATTCGCCAGGGAATAGCTCGGGCTATAGAACTGCGCCCGGTTGAAGATGTTGAAAATTTCTGTCCCGAATTCCAGACGCACGCCTTCCGTGACCTGAAAGTCTTTCAGGATCGACAGGTTCTCGGTCGAGTATCCGAACTTGCGAATATCCGGCAACTGTCGCGTGTCCGCGAAGCCGATGACCCGGTTTTCAGGCGCAAATGCATCCACGTTGAGCGTGTTTTTCTGCGACCCGTTGGGGTCGTACCCCCTGTGGCTGACACCGCCCCCGATGCCTCTTCCGGTGCGATTGACTCGCCCCCCCAGGTCGATGGGGTCTCCCGACATGTAGTTGTGCCACCCCATGACCCGCCATCTCCCGATGAAGTGGTTGAACACGGTGGAGGCGTCGGCGCCCCATTTCTGCCCCCGGCCGAAGGGCAATTGCCAGGTCCAGGTCAGGGCCAAATTGTGGGGACGATCATAAGGCGTAAGGAAATTGACTCTGGGCCCTCCATACCCCTCATGCGACACACCGGGAGCGCCGAACACACCATAACCTCTGCCAGTGGCGATGTTCTTGGAAATGGTATACGCCAGCAGAAAACTGAGGCCCCCGCCAAAACGCTTCTGGGCGCTGATGTTGGCGGCATGGTAGGAGGTAATCCCTCCGTGGGCGCCTCTCAGGTTGACTCCCGTGTATTGGGGATAGGGACGCGAAGCCTGCCGGACACTACCGGTGAACCCCGCATAGGGCACGCCGACGCCGGTCGCCATACCTGCGGGGGAGGACAACGGCTGATCGATGACCGGTCCCAGTCTGAAGATCGCGGGGGGCACCTCGTTGCGTTCCCAGTTCAGGCGGTAATGCCGGCCCAGCTTGCCGACGTAGTCTCCCTTGAGCAGGAGATTCCACCCGACCTCCCTTTCAATCCCGAAACCGAAGTTATTGCTGGTGGTCCACTTGTTGTCCTGGGGATGAATCCAGTGCACGGCGGTCCCGTTGGCCAGGGTTGGGTCGAGATTGGGAAGACTGGCGACGATCTCGAGTCCTTCGGCCGGAAACCCGTCGTTCCAGTTGAAGGCCGGAGTCACCCCTCCATCGGTCGAGCTGTAGCCTGGCTCGGCGGCCCACCCCAGAGCCGCTACATTCCCACCGCCCTGCAACTCGGCGCCCGGATTGGCGTAGGTGATTCCCGCGTAAGCTCGAATCACGGTCCTGTCGTCCAAGGCGTAGGCCAGACCAATACGGGGCGACCAGGCGCCCCAATCCCGATCGTAGGCCCGGGTTCGACCGTTTCGCCCCGGTCCCTCGCCGTTGAAAGTCAAGGCGCCCAGACGTCCGTCCGCCCCGGCATTGGGAATGTCGGGACTGAAGTATCCCATCCGATGGTAGGTTTCGCCGAAGGGGGTCCACCAGTTGTATCGAAGCCCGTAGTTGACGGTCAGTTGGCGGGTGGCGCGCCAAGTATCCTGCAAGTAGATGGCATAGACGCGATTGTTGACTCTCTTGTTGTCAGACGGCCTCATGAAGGCGGTGTTCACTTCTCCCAAAAGGTAGCTGGCCCAGCCGCGGCCGGTCAGCGCGATGTCGGGGAATGCGGAGACGTTGCCGCCCGCATCCATCTGATTGCCGCCGGCCAATCCCGTTGTGATGTCGCTGAAGGTGAAATTGCCGTTGGTGAAAATCTGGACGTTCCGTCCCACGGCGGCGTACCTGCCCTGGATGCCGAACTTGTAGTTGTGGCTCCCCTTGACCCAGGTCAGATCCGTGTAAACCGGGTAGGTGAACTCGGGCATGAAGAGGTTCAGGAAGAGGAATCCGAATCCGGAGGCGCCCTGGATGTTGGTGAAGGGCGTATCGGGCGTCACCAGGCCGGTGAGTCCCGAATCCCGCCCGTAGGTGTTCCCAGGCTTGCCGATCTCCCGGGGGACCCCCTGGCCGGCAAAGCGCAAACTGAAGAGCACATTGGGCCGCAGGGTGTAATAGTTCGAGAACCGGTAGCGGAACTGCTTGCCCAGCGTCAAGTGGGTGGTATTGATCTTCTGGTCGTAGCCGGCATTTCCGGGCCAGACGACGTCCTTCCTATGCCAGTCCATCCCGAAGGAGAACTTGTAGTTGTCGGTAAACTTGTGGTCCGTCTTCAGGGTCAGCTTGTCGATGTCCTGCTCGCCCTTGTCCAGGGGACCGACATGGTTGTTCACCGTGCCCGGCCGGTTGGGCATGGGGACGCCGTCCTGAAACGCGGCCGAAATGGAGCTGATCCGGTCGCGGGGGATGACGTTGCCTGGGAATGGATCGCGAATGAATCCTCCGTGTCCGTCCGGACGAGTGGTGGCCGGATCGTAGATCTGACCCTGCAAGATGGGCCTGCCGAGAACATCGGTCCCGATCTGACCACCCAGGAACTCGCTGAAATCGCCGCCCCGCATCAACGCCGTGGGCACGGTCGAGGTCTGGCCGCCGGCCGTCCGCCGCTCGCGGTATCCGGTATAGCTGGCCAGGAAGAAATGCCTGTCCTGGACAATCTTTCCGCCGACGACGGCTCCAAACTCGTTCTGCCGGTGGGGATTGACGTCTGCCGCGAACCACTGGCGGGCGTCCAGGACGTCATTCCGGAAGTACTCGAAAAGGCTGCCGTGGAACTCGTTGGTTCCCGACTTCATGACCATTTCCACGCTCGAGCCCATGTTCCAGCCATGCTCGGCGTTGACGTTGGCCACCGTTCGAAACTCGCTGATGACCTCGGGGATCAGCCCCGAATCCTCTCTCATGCCGAAGTTGTTGGCGGGACTGGAGTAGATCCCGTCGATGTTGGTGCTCATGACCCCCACGACCCCGTGGATGTAGCCCCGGTCGGTGGTGTCGGTCTCCTTGCCGTAGGGATCGTAAGAGAAACCGGGCAACGTCCGGGTGTAGGACAGACTGTGCCGGGACCCCTGGTTGACCGCCATCGGGAGTTCCTCGATCTCCTCGACCACCCGGGTGAGGCCTGCGCTGGAGGATTGGTTGTCGACGGCCAGGGCCTGGCTTTCCACCGTCACGGTGTCGACCACTTCTCCAATGGGCATGGTGATATCGAGCGTCACCGCCAGTCCGGAAACCACCCTCACGCCCACTTGTTCAACCGTCTTGAAGCCGGGCAGACTTGCGGAAATCGTATAGGATCCGATCGGCAGGCCTGGAAAAGAGTAGTCTCCCGACTCGCTGCTGATGGTAGCGGTCTCGAGGCCGGTCGCTTCATCTCGGGCCGTCACGTCGACGCCCGGAATCCGCGCTCCCGTCTCGTCGGCGATGGCCCCCGCAATCCTGCCGAAGTTGTCCTGGGCCGACAGCGGGAGGGATACCAGCAGGAGCACCAGCGGCAGGATGATGCTGACTGGAGTGAGATTAGACTGCATTGTCGCGTCCTCCTTAGGGACGGAAGTGAAGTAGATGGAATGTAGCTTCCACGAGTTGTAGCGGACGCTACCTGATTCCGTCAGAAAAAGTCAAGCACAGATCCCCTCTCCGGCACTTTCTTAATGTTTTTGAACATTTACAAGGGCAGATAATGCGGGGCAGGGGGAAGAACGCAAACCTTCGGTCCAAGTTCCATGCCACGTCCCTGCGCGAATCTGCCGGACTGCGGCCGCAATCACGTAGAATCGGGAATCAGGCGTCTTTCGTAACCTGACAGGGGGTAAGGTGGTGAAGCTGTACAGGCCGGAACGGCCTCTCGTGGAGAGTTTCAAGGCAGGCGTTTTCGGTCCGGTCTTGATGGGCCCCTTGTTCACCTTGATCTGGATGGGGTGCACACAGCCCGACGCTCTTCAGACGGCCCCGCCGCCGCCGGAGTCCAGCAGAGAAATCTCGCTGGAAACTTATGCGCCCCGGCCGGCCGGGAGCTTGACCTTTCACCGGGACATCGCTCCCTTGGTGTTCGAGAACTGCACGCCCTGCCATCGGCCCGGGGGATCGGGTCCGTTCAACCTGCTCAGCTACGACGACCTCAGCCGCCGGCGAAATCAGATCGTCACGGTCACGCAGAACCGTTACATGCCGCCATGGCAACCCGAGCCGGGTTACGGCGAGTTCATCGGGGAACGTCGACTGAATGTGGATCAGATCGGCAGGTTGGCCCAGTGGGTGGCCGAAGGGGCGGTCGAAGGGGATCCGGCAGATGCCCCAGAGGCGCCGGAATGGCCGACCGGGTGGCATTTGGGTGAACCGGACGCGATCGTTACCATGCCTCGGCCTTACACCCTGGCGGCCGATGGCCCGGATGTCTTCCGTATGTTCGTGCTACCGGTTCCCCTGAAGTCAAACCGTTTCGTACGGGCCTTGGAAATTCGTCCCGGCAACCCGAAGGTCGTGCATCATGCAGTGGGCCTGGTCGATACGACCCTGCGCTGCCGGAACCTGGATGCGGAAGATCCCGTTCCCGGTTTCGAGGGCATGAGGTCCACCGAGTTCGCTCGTGCCCCGGACGGGCATTTCCTCGGGTGGACACCTGGCAGGATTCCCACGGAGAGCTCCAAAGGGAGGACCTGGCGGCTGAAAAAGGGAGCAGACCTCGTCATGGAATTGCACATGATGCCCTCCGGAAAGCCGGAACGGATTCAGCCCAGCGTGGGGTTGTATTTCAGCGACGACGTGCCGGCCAGGACCTCCTTCATCATCGGGCTGGGGTCCCGGACCATCGACATTCCTGCGGGAGCCAAGGATTACCGGATCGAGGACAGTTACGTTCTCCCCGTTGCGGTGGAGGTTCTGGGCGTCTACCCGCATGCCCACTACCTGGGCCGGCAGATGCGCGCTTTCGCACAGCTTCCGGACGGCAGCCGCCGCTGGCTCTTGTACATCAAGGATTGGGACTTCAATTGGCAGGACGAGTACCTCTATCCGGAGCCCATCTCTTTGCCCCGCGGAACCCGGCTGGTCATGCAGTTCAGCTACGACAACTCCTCCGAAAACGTACGCAATCCCCACAACCCGCCCCGGCGGGTGGTATACGGCCCCAATTCCAGCGACGAGATGGGTGATCTGTGGCTCCAGGTGATGACGGGGGACCGGAACGACTTGCTTGAACTGCAGACCGACTACCGGGCAAAAGAGCGTGAGAGGTTCATTGCCGGATACCGGCATGCCTTGCAGTCCAAGCCGGAGGATGCCCAGACGCACGACCACCTGGGCCAGGTGCTCCAGGCGCAAGGAAAGGTTGAGGACGCCATCCGGCACTATCGCGAAGCCTTGAAACTCCGCCCCTCCTATCCGGAGACTCACAGCAATTTGGCCACCGCCTTGGCACAGCAGGGTCAGACCGAGCAGGCTGTTGAGCACTATCACCGGGCCTTGGAGATCAAACCGGATCTGCTCGAAGCCCACTACAATCTGGGCGGAGCCATGCTGGCCACGGGCCGCACCAGCCAGGCAATCGCCTCCTTGCGCCGGGCCATCCAAATCGAGCCGGAGTTCGCGAGGGCGCACAACAACCTGGGCATCGCCTTCGCTCAGCGGGAAGACCTGACTCAGGCCCTCTACCACTTTGAGCGGGCGGTGAGTATCGATTCGGACTTTGCGGAGGCCCGCAACAATCTTGGCAACGCGCTTCTCTCCACGGGGAATTACAGACGGGCCGTCTTTCAATATCGTCGCGCCCTGGAGATCGACCCCGGGTACGCCGATGCCGAGCGCAACTTGAAATTGGCACAGGAACTCCTGGTGACTTCCCCCAATTGAGGAATCGGAGATCCGGCTCTCGGTTACCGCATGCGTTCGCGATGGGTTGAGAAGAACATGCGCTCTCACCGAGGGAGTTTCCGGTTCATACTGGCCGCAATCCCTCTACTAGCCGTTTCCCTGGCCCAGATTCCAAAACCACCCTCCGGTCCGCAGCAGCTGGAAGGAGATTCGACGGCCGCCGAGATCTTCCGGGACGCCACCCGGGACGCAGGGATCGACTTCGTCCACTTCAACGGGATGTCGGGCGAACGGTACCTGTGCGAAATGATGGGCCCCGGCGGAGCCATGTTCGACTACGACAACGACGGCGACCTGGACCTCTACCTGGTTCAGGGCCGCATGCTCGGGCCGGGAAAGACGCTGTCCGATGCCGTCTTCCCTCCGCCCGACTCCGGACCGCCGATAGACCGGCTCTACCGGAACGACCTGCGGAAGAACAGGACCGGCAGCCGCCGATTGCACTTCACCGATGTGACGGAGGATAGCGGGATCCGGTCGCCGGGGTACGGGATGGGCGTGGCGGCGGGAGACTTCGACAATGACGGATGGACCGACCTCTACGTGACCAATTTCGGGCCCAACCAGATGTTTCGGAACAATGGGGATGGAACTTTTAGCGATGTGACGGAGGCAACCGGCACGAATGACCCGCGCTGGAGTGTCAGCGCGGCGTTCCTGGACTACGACCGGGATGGATGGCTGGACCTCTATGTGGGCAACTACGTCGACTTCAGCTTCACGAACCACAAGCGCTGTTTCTCTTTCTCCGACGCGGGCGGCGGCAGCGCTCTCGAGTATTGCGACCCCAGCCAATACCAACCGCTTCCGGAAAGCCTGTTCCGCAATCGGGGGGACGGCACCTTCGAAGATGTCTCCCACAAGTCAGGAATTGCGCGGGGATCCAATGGCGCATTGGGCGTAAGTACGGCCGATTTCGACGGGGACGGCTGGATCGACATCTATGTCGCCAATGACAAGCGGCCCAACCATCTCTGGATCAATCAAAGAGACGGCACTTTCCGGAACGACGCGCTGCTGTCCGGATGCGCCGTCAGCGGAGAGGGTTTTTCCGAGTCCAGCATGGGTGTGGACGCCGGCGACTATGACAATGACGGAGACGAAGATCTCTTTATGACCCACATGTCCCTCAACGAGAAGAACACCCTCTATGTCAACCAGGGGAAGGCGTCGTTCAAGGATGCGTCCTATCCGAGCGGGCTGGCCCTTCCCAGCATTCCATTCACCGGATTCGGAATGGCGTTCCTGGATTACGACAATGACGGCCGGCTGGACCTGTTGGCAGTCAATGGACACGTCAAGAATGTCGAGGCGCCGGCACGGGCCCAGGACCCCTATCCGTTGCATCAGACCAATCAACTCTTCAGGAATCTGGGGCAGGGAAGATTCCAGGAAGTGACCCAATCCGCCGGGGCGGTGTTCGAGCTGTCGGAAGTGAGCCGCGGTGCGGCCTTCGGGGACGTGGACAACGATGGAGACACGGACGTATTGGTCCTCAACAACAGCGGCCGGGCGCGGCTGCTGACCAATCAGGTGGGAAGCGGCAACCATTGGATCGGACTGAGCCTTGCCGGCCGGCCGCAGGGCCGGGACATGTTGGGCGCCAGAGTCGCGGTCCTGCTATCTCATGGACGAACCTTGTGGCGCCGGGTCCGCTCGGACGGGAGCTACGCCTCCGCCAATGATCCCAGGGTGCTGGTGGGGCTGGACCAGGCGGATCGAGTCGACGCGGTGCGCGTTTATTGGCCCGACGGACGGGCGGAAGAATGGAAAGAAGTGCCGGTCTATACGTATTCAATGTTGGTTCAAGGCGGAGGGACCCGGTTTTCCGTGCCGCCGGAGCGTCGATAGAGACCGGCTCAAGCGGGCCGGTCCGATCCGCGGACCGTCTGCCGCAACCGGGCCGGCGGGCCAACCGGGTTCACTGAGGCCTTCCCTGCAGAAAGTTTCCCGCATCGCGCTGCTTCTTCTCTCGTGCCTGCGAATCCAGTTTCTGAAACAGCTCCAGTTCCTTCCGAGCCTCTTCCGTCCGTCCCAGCGTCTTGTAGATCTGAGCCAACTGATAGTGGGGTTGAGGCTGGTCAGGATCCAGGGCGATGGCTCTTTGCAACGCCGCCACGCCATCCTGCAGCCGTCCCTTGGCCACGTAGGCCGAGGACAGGGCGACGTAAGCGTCGGGAATCTGATTGTCGACGCGGGATACGGCCTCCAGGTGCCGAATCGCTTCGTCGAATTCCTGGCGGTAGTTCTTGATGATTCCCAGCTCCAGATTGACGATGGGATGGTGGGGATCGATCTTCAGCTCCTTCTCCAGCGCCGGCTCCGCCTTGTCGTACTGTCCCAAACCGAAATAGAGATCGCCCAGCGCGAAGTTGACCCCGGGCGCGTTGGGATTCAGTGCGACGGCTTTCTCGTATTCTTCGATGGCCTGGTTCAGGCGCCCCTGGGTGGCGTAAGCCTCCGCCAGAAGTTGGTGGGTGCGGAAGGAATCCGGATCGATCTCTTCGATCCGTGAGAAGACCTGCTGGAACTTGTCGTAGGCGCTTCTGGTCCGGTTCAAGTACGCTTGGGCCAACGTCTGAAGTGCCTCCAGTTCCTTGGGATGTTTCCGGGTGACCTCCTCCAGGTGCTCGATGCTCTCGTCAAGTTGTTGCAGAGCCAGGAAGGAGACCCCCAGGTAGACCTGCGCCTTGACGTTTTCGGGATTCTGTGCAATCGCTTTTTGGAATGCCTCGATCGCCTTCTGATAGTCATACAGGCTGTAGTGGCCGAGCCCCAGAAAGAAATGGGCGTCGGGCAGCTTGGGATCGAGTTTCAGCGCCTTGTCGATCGAGGCGACCGCTTCGGTGAATCTCCCCTGAAACTGATGGATCAGTCCCAACTTGGCATGGAGCGGCGCGAACTCGGGCTGGATCACCAACGCTGCCCGGTAGGCCTGCTCGGCGGCGCTCCAATCGCCGCTTTGCTCGGCGCGAGCGGCACTCTGAAGGTGTTCCTGAACCGCCGGAGGCAGTTGGGCGGGCGTCCCGGCCGCCTGCATTCCCAGCAAAGTCAGAAACAAGAATCCGTGAAGCAACATTTTTCGGGAGGCTCCCCAATGCGGAAGCGGAATTTTTTGCTGCTATTCGCGTTTTTTCGATATGGACAAGACCGCCAATCTCCAGCCCGCCGTTCCCGGTCAATTTAGCACAGCTTCCGCCGGCTACGGCTCCGTTATATTCAATTCCGAACCCGCTGAAATGGGTCCGGCAAGCACCTGTCGATTGCCTGACGGCCAAAGCACCTCGACCTGATCGACCCGTCCCGCTTCGCCGAGCCCGAAGTAGAGAGGATAGAGACTCTGCGAGAGGTATCCGGACTGGCCGTCCTGCACCTTGGTGTAGGTGGCCGAACCGGCCCGGACCGTGACCCGGGCGCCGAGCCCGTCGCGATTCGACCGGGTACCGGTCAGTTTGACTTTAAGGAAATGAATCCGCTTGCGATCGGCCAGGTTGCTGACCAGGACCATGGGTTCGGAATTGAAGTCGTTGGTCACGATGTCAAGGTCCCCGTCGTCATCCAGGTCGAAAATCACCGACGAACGGGACCCGATCGCTCCCCAGGCCACGACCCGGGAGACTCTGGCTCCCCGGGCCCGGGCCTTTTTGACCAGTTCGTGGTCCTTGTCGGCGCCGAGCGCGTCCAATTCGAACCAGGGGGTGAGGGTTCGGCCGCCGCGCCTGGGTTCCACGCCCAAGATGAATTCGCTGTCGACGAATTTCCGTCCGTGGTCATTCAGCAGCAGACTGTTGATCCCATAGCGATAGCCGTAGTTCATGCAGGAGGTGATGAAGGCGTCTTCGAATCCGTCGGCGTTCAGGTCCCCCACGCTCAATCCCCAGGGCCAGTAGTTCTCGGCATTGAATTGATCCGACATTTCCTTGAAGACGCCGGCTCCCTGGTTGCGGAAGAAGGCGTTGCCCCAGACATGATTTCCGTCGGTGGCCAACATCTGCTTCTCGGCGATCTCCTCGGGGAAAGGGATCTTTTCCTTCTCGCTGAACGGGTCGAGGTGCTTCCACATGTCCGTGTGCATGTCGGTCAGGTAGAGGTCCAGACGCCCGTCGTTGTCGAAGTCGAAGACCTTGATTCCCATGGTTCCCCACGGCGTGGCGGGAAACAGTCGGCGGCTCCTCTTCACGAACCGCCGGCCTTCGACATTCTCGTAGTATTGGTCGTGGCCTTGCATGTTGGCCAGATAGAGATCGGGCCATCCGTCGTCGTTGGCATCGAACGGACTGGCGTCGCCCGACCAACTCGTATCCTTCAGGCCCGCCTGGGCGGTGACGTCGACGAACCGGTTTCCTCCCTGGTTCCGGTAGAGAATGCTCGGCTCCGAGAGCGCGGCATTGAGGTGGCGGTTGAAGGCGTCCGGCGTGGAAAGAAAGTAGGTATAGGTGGCGCGATCGGTTCCCGTAAAGGAGTCATGGACGACCGTCCTGACTTCGTCGGTCGTATAGATGCCGACGTTCACCAGGAAGAGGTCCAGCCGGCCGTCGCGGTCGTAGTCGAAGAAGACCGCCGCCGAGGAATGGCCCGTGTACCCGAGGCCGGACTCGGCGCTGATGTCCCTGAAGACCCCCGTCCCGTCGTTCTCGAACAGCACGTTGCCCCCGCGAACGGTGGTGACGTACAGGTCCGCGTCCCCGTCATTGTCGATATCGGCGAAAGACGCGGCCACGCCGATCCGTTCCCGGACGCCGACTCCCGCCCGCTCCGTGATGTTCTCGAACTTGCCGCCGCCCAGGTTCTTCCAGAGTTCATTGCTGCCGGCCTGACTCACGAAGTAGATGTCATGCCGCCCGTCGCCATCGACGTCGGCGATGGCGAGCCCGTTTCCATGGTCGTAATGGGCGAATATAAAGGACCTGCCGGCATCGTCGACGATCCGGTTGCGAAAAGTGATTCCCGACTCCCCGACCCGATCCTCAAACGAAAAGTCATGGAAGACATGTATGCCGCCGGCGCCTTCAAATTGGGCCTGCCGGCGTTCTTCCAGCCACGGGAATTCCTGCCACAGGAGACGTTCCTGCAGCGTCGTCAGGACATCCCTTTTCAGGGCCTCTCTCTGGCCGGTTGCGTTGCCGTCGTAGAATCCGCGGACATGTCCTTGCGGATCGACCAGCATCCATTTCCCGGTGTGCTCAAGCGCCGGCCCGGCGAACCCGGCGTACACTCGCTCCAGTACGTCTCGGGGTCCGGTCAGGAAGCTCCACTGCTCCCCGTCCACTTCGGCCGCGGTTGCGTAACTTCGAAGGACTTCGGGTGAGTCGTGCTCCGGATCGGCCGTGAAGGTGACCAGGCGAATGTCGGCCCAGCCCGGCCGTCTCCTGAGCTGCTGTTGGAGCTTCGCCAGCGCAGCGGTTTGCGACGCCGACTGCGGATCGCGGGTGCGAATGAAATCCGCGATCCATGCTTTCCCAAGTAGTTGGTGGGTCCCAAAGGGCTGGGAGTGGTGATCGGTCAACGAGAATTCGGACAAACGGCGCAGTACGGGAGGTTGATGGTCTTGCGGGCTGGTTCTCTCGTTTGCCGCCTGCCGCAGGTTCGGCGCGGCTGACGGAGCCGCCGCCAGGGCGAGGCAAGCCATTGCCAATACGCCGACTGTTCTCCTTGCCGAATTGGG
This sequence comes from Acidobacteriota bacterium, assembly GCA_965116695.1. Taxonomy (GTDB): domain Bacteria; phylum Acidobacteriota; class UBA6911; order RPQK01; family JAJDTT01; genus JAJDTT01. The sequence continues at coordinate 959,511 of OZ220706.1, read as the reverse complement.
TGAGACCATCGTTTCATCTGACGGGGCATCGGAGAACCACCCCGTGAATGGGATTAGGATCTTCTTTTTTGGGGAGTCTGGCAAGGTCAATTCCTGCGCGGCGGACCTTCGTTCACAGCACCTGAACAGCCGTCGCCCAACAGCCCCTCGAATCCCTCCGATGGTATTCTTTTGTGAATGATCCGGTGCTTCGCAAACGGCCAAAGAACCTTTCCGGGACCGGCCGGGCTGACCCTGGCTCTGGTTCTCATGGGGGTGGCCGGTGTCCATTCCACAGCCGAACCGGCCGGGCTTCAAGACCCGGGCGCCAGAGAGTTGCCCCCCGTTCCTCATCCCGACCTCAATGCCGTCGAGCGGCTGATCCGGAAGCAACTTCAAGCGGAGCGTTCCAGGTTGGCGGCCAAGGTCTCAGCCGCCGACGTTACCGATTCGGCCCGCGCTGAAGCGTTCGGAGGGCTGGGGAGGCTTTACCATGCCTACGACTTTACCGAAGCCGCCCGGGCCTGCTACGGGAATGCGCTCGTCCTGAATCCGAAGGATTTTCGCTGGGCCTATCTGCAGGGCCGGCTATTGGAGAGCCAGGGAGACCTGAAGCAAGCGGTCGAGCACTACCGGCGCGCCGCCGCCATCGAACCCGAAGATCTTCCGGCACTGCTGCATCTGGCCCAGGCGCAACTGAACCTGAATCGTCCGGACCTGGCCGAACCGCTCTTCAAGGAGGCCATCTCCCGCGACCCGTATCCATCGTCAGCCTCGGCGTTGGTGGGGCTGGGCAAGATCTCCCTCTCTCAAAACGATCCAGAAGAGGCCATCGAGTACTTCGAAACCGCCGTCTCGATGCAACCGGAGGCCGACAGCATCCACTACCCGCTGGCCATGGCCTACCGGCAGACCGGGGATCTGGAAAAAGCGCGGGAACATCTCCAAAAGCGCGGGACCAAGACTCCGGAATATCCGGATCCGCTGATGGAAGAACTCCGCCAGGTCAGAACAGGCAAGCAGTTTTTCTGGAGTCAGGGCACGGTCGCGTTGAGCGAAGGGCGTTTTCAAGACGCCGTCGAGGCTTTCCGCGAAATGGTGGCCGCCGATCCGCAAGAACCGATTGCCCACATGGATCTGGGTACTGCCCTGCTTCAACTGGGAGACGTCAACGGAGCCTTGGCCAAGTACCGGGAATCGCTCAGGCTTTCGCCGGGCAATCCCCGGCTTCACTACAATCTGGGATTGGTTTACACCATGCAAGAGGCCTATCTGAAGGCTCTCGAGCACTATCGGAATGCCGTCGAACTGGATCCCGGATTCGAGAACGCCCATTTCAACGCGGCGAATCTATTGATGAGACTGGGGAACATAGCGCAGGCGGGGCAGCATTACGGCCGAGTCAATGAACTGAATCCCAGCCACGCGTTCGCCCGATTCATGCAGGCCATGACATTGGTAAAGCTGGGCCGTTATCAGGCGGCGCGCAGCCTTCTGGAAACGAGCCACAAGGCTCTGCCGGAGGACATCGACATCACCCATGCCCTGGCGCGTCTGCTGGCAGCTTCGCCCCAAAGCACGGTCAACGACGGACGCTTGGCTCTGAATCTCCTGCAGGGTGTCTTCAAGTCCCAAGACGAAGTGGCTTTCGAGCATATCGAGACTCTGGCGATGGCTCTGGCAATGAGCGGACAATTCAACAGAGCCATGCAGGTCCAGCAGGGAATGATGAACGAAGTCACGCAATCCGGCCGCGCGGATCTGGCTGCCTTGCTTCAGGAGAATCTGGTTCTTTATCGGAGTGGCCAGCCCTGCCGGACACCGTGGAGGGCCGACGACCCGATTTTCTCGCCCGTCCCGGGAGATCTGGCGCCGCTGAAGTCAGCGGGAGAAAAGGCCAATCCAACTCCAGCCTTGACGAATTGACATTCCACGCCGGGCCGCCTCTACGATCCCGCCGCCGTAAATCGAACCAGCGTGAGGGAAAACGGCGGGCACGACAAGGTCCACTCTCCCTCCTGCCCGCCGACGTTCGCGACGGCCGGCTTGACTCGGTCGGGCACCTGAAAGTCATTGATTTCCAACGGTCCTGAGGCGGTCAGTACGGTCGCCGCAGGCTGCAGCCGCCGGGCGCCCGCAAGGTTCAACCGGACGGTCCGCCCGCGACTCAGGTGGGGGTTGACGACGGAGACGACGAACCGGCTCGAGTCACTGTTGGCGGAGGCCACGATGTCCAGGTCCGGCAGCGAGCGGGTCCTCCCCTCGTCCATGAATCCGAAGGCGCCGATGGTTGCGTCCACCCCGACGACGTCCATGTTCATATGGTGTTTGAGCAGATCGTAGACATGGTAGGTGGGAGTTCGAACCAGTTTGGGACCGCGGGTCTTAATAACGTTATGAATGATGTTGATGGATTCGGTCAGATGGGCCAGGCGCAGACGTTTCGCCCTGCGCATGAACCCGTGCAGCATGCGTGCCGCCATGAGTGCGTCGCGCATGGTGTCCGGCTGTGCCCAGTCCTTTCCTGAAATCTCCACCGGGAAGGATTCAACGGGATCGATCTCCTTGTGCCAGGAGCCCCACTCGTCGAGCATGATGCCGATGTCCTTGCGGTCCCCGATCCAGCGGTCGATCGATCTGGCCGCGCGATCAATCTCTTCTTGACACCGCTCGACATCGGCCAGCAGGGCGTAGGTGTCGGCGGCTTGGCTTTCGGCGGCAAGAGCCGGCTTGACGTAGCATTGAACCGAAATCAGGTCGAACAGCTCTGGGCGGTCACGGAGTGCTCGCAGCAGCCTGTCGATCCAGTCGGTGTCCTGCTCCCCGTTGATGATGATCTTGGCGTCCCTGGCATACTGACGCATGTAGAAACCGTAGCGGCGCACCTGGATGGCGTAGAGTTCGGGCGTCCAGTGATAGCTGGTCTCATTGCCGATGGTCCAGTACTTGACCCCGTAGGGTTCGGGGTGGCCGTTCTTCCGCCGCAGTTCAGCATACTGGGTGTCGTGAGTGCCATTGGCGTATTCCATCCATGACAGGATCTCTCCGGGGTCTCCCATTCCGATATTGGTCTGGATGACCGGTTCGGCGCCGATGGCGGCGCACCACCGCAGGAACTCGTCGGTTCCAAAGGAATTGGGTTCGACCTCCTGCCAGAAGTTCATGATGCGGGGCCGTTGAGTTGGAGGTCCGATCCCGTCCTTCCAGCGGTAGGTGTCGGCGACGGTGCCCCCCGGCCAGCGAAACGCGGGAGCGCGGAGTTGGCGATAGGCTTCGATGGTGTCGAGCCGCAAACCGCCGTCATTGGGGATGCTGGAGTCCTCGCCCACCCAGATGCCGTCGTAAATGGTCGTGCCGATCATCTCTACCATGTGGCCGAAGATCCCGGGAGCGACCGTTCCCCGGCGCTCTGAGGGATTCAGCTTCACTGTGTACCCGGCCCCGGTTTCGCGTCCGCCTGGAGGATTGGACCCCTGCGCCTGGATGGCGGTGGCCGCCGCGAGAATCAGAGGAAAAAACATTCTCTTCATTGCTGCTGCCCGCCTTCCACGCCTCGTGCGTTCCACTCCCGCATATTGCACAGTTATCATGCCCCTTGGTGACTAGAAACGGTTCTTGACCAGGCGGTAGGCTGCCAGGACCAAAGTGATTCCCGCCACGTCGGCCAGCACGTCTCCAGCGGAGGCGTCCCGGCTGGGAACGAAGGACTGATGGATCTCGTCGGTCACCGCAAAGAGCGTTCCCAGTATCCAGAGCCACACGAGTTGGCGTGTCCTGATTCTCCGCCGCAGTCCCGCGCTTCTTCCCCAGACCAGGGTCAGAGTCAAAAGCGCATACTCGATGAGATGCAACAGGGGGTTCAGACCCAATCCGGCTCCGGGCAGACGGCTCTGATGAGAAAGGAAGACGATCAGGCCGATGGTGACGAGAGCCGGAATCCAGTGCAGGACGGTCCCCACGTCGGCACCATCGTTACCACGGAATCAACTGCATCAGCCAAACGGCCGCCAACGATCCCAGAATCAGATAGGCCGTCAGGGAGAGGAAGTACCGGACCCGGTCGCCCGTATCTTCCTTGTTGATCATGGCGAAGACCGCGCCGACGCTCAACGCCAGGATGACCAGGCCGGCAAGGTGGTTCATCGTCGATTCCCCGCCGCGATGTCGTAGCTGTCCAGCACCATCAGCATGTTGAGCAATCCCGCCGTGTAGAGGTAGGTATTGCCGTATTCATAGCCGAAAGAATGGATGTCGCCCGCTCCCCAACCGGCCCATTTCCCCACGAGGTACGGAAGTCCGATGCTCAGATCGGCGATGAATTTGAGCTTGCCGAAGAACCCGGGCCCCAAACCGAAGAGGCGGCCGTCCATGGAGAGTCCGAAGACGAACAACGTCATTACGACTGCGAAGAAAAGCAGCCCCCTGGTCCACCGCCCCTGAAGCAGATGGCCCGATCCCGGAATCAGCCAAGCCGACAGACAGAGGGCAATCTTCGTGGACACGCGTGAAGAATAGAAAGAGTCGTCCCGGAGTTCAAGCCGCGGGAACAGACTGTCTGCCCGCCCGGATAGAATGCCGGAGACAAGAAGAGGGACTTTCACCGCCGGCTGTTAGAATCCCCCGGTCGAGCGACTGCGATGGAAGATTTGTTCGGATTTCGCGAGTGGCACCCGGTGCTGCAGGCCTTGGGTGCGACTGGATTCACCTGGTTCATGACCGCTCTCGGGGCGGCCCTGGTGTTCGCAGCCAAGGACCTGAACCGCAAGGTCCTGGATGGGATGTTGGGATTCGCGGCGGGGGTGATGATCGCCGCCAGCTATTGGTCCCTTCTGGCTCCGGCCATCGAGCTTTCGGAAGGCGGCGAGCTTCCGGCCTGGTTCCCGGCCGCCACCGGATTTCTGATCGGCGCCTCGTTCCTGTGGTGCGTCGACAAGGTGATGCCCCACCTCCACTTGGGCTTTCCCAAATCCGAATCGGAGGGGATCAAGACCACTTGGCACAGGACGAGCCTGTTGATATTGGCCATTACCATCCACAATATTCCGGAGGGCTTGGCCGTCGGGGTGGCGTTCGGATCCCTGGGCGCCGATTCGATCATGACTCTGGGGTCGGCGGTGGCGCTGGCCATCGGGATCGGGCTGCAGAATCTTCCGGAGGGGGTGGCCGTGGCCATGCCGTTGCGCAGGGAGAAGGTCTCCCGCTTGAAGTGTTTCTGGTACGGTCAACTTTCGGCCGTGGTGGAGCCGGTGGCCGGCGTCCTGGGGGCCGTCCTGGTCTCTCTTTCGCGGCCCTTGCTGCCCTATGCCTTCGGTTTCGCCGCCGGGGCCATGATATTTGTCGTGGTGGAGGAAGTGGTCCCCGAGTCCCAGCGGGCAGGCGACACCGATCTGGCCACCATGGGCGCCATCGTCGGATTCACCGTGATGATGATTCTGGACGTGGCGCTGGGCTGAAGCCGGCGCGGCGGAAATCGGCGCCGCCGGAAGGGATCTTGGTTTCCGCTCATCTCGGAAATCATCCCCCTGCAAATTCCAGCATGGAGGAATATGGCGCGCAGACGGCCCACCGTGATCCTGGGAGTCGGATTGCTCTGCTTCTGGCTCGGGGCAGGGAGCGTCGGATTTTCCTGGATCGAGGGCTGGTCGCTATTGGACAGCGTCTATATGACCGTCATCACCCTCTCCACGGTGGGATACGGTGAAGTCCGTCCTCTTTCGGACTTGGGCAAGGCGTTCGCTTCCTTCATGATCGTGGCTGGTTTGGCGACGGCAGTCTATACCTTCACCAGCCTGGGACAGACATTGCTGGAAGGAGAACTGGCTCAAGCTCTGGGGAGGCGGCGAATGAAAAGCCATCGGGGCAAGCTCGAAGACCACTACATCGTCTGCGGAAACGGGCGGGTCGGCCGCACCGTGTCGTCCTACCTGGCCCGCCGGAATCTTCCCTTTTGCGTGATCGAGATCGACGCGGCGGCGGAAGAGGATCTGCGGGGTCGCCACTATCGGTACGTCATCGGCGACGCCACCGAAGACGAGAACCTGGTTCTCGCCGGGATGGCCAAGGCCAAGGCGGTCTTCGCCCTGCTTCCGACGGACGCGGACAACCTGTACCTGACGCTGTCGGCCAAGGGCCTCAACCCGTCGGTAGCGGTCGTGGCCCGGGCATCCGTAAAGGCGGCGGAATCCAAGCTGGAGAGGGCCGGCGCCGATCATGTCGTCTCGCCCTACGAGCTGGTCGGGCTGCGGCTGCTCCAGAAAGTTCTGAGTCCGACCCTGCTGGAGTTCATGGACCTGACGATCCATCGAGAGCACCTGCAATTGATCATGGAAGAGTTTCGTGTGGCTTCCGGCTCGGCGCTGGCGGGAAATACGATCGAAGGAGCCCGGATTCGCACCCGGTATGGCCTGATCGTCGTGGCCATCAAACGGCCCGACGGCCCCATGCTCTTCAATCCCGATCCGGGCGAGAAGATGGAACCTGGAGACGTGCTCGTGCTCCTGGGTCCCGAAGATCAGGTCAGAGACTTGGAACAAGGCAGGAACGTCTGAATACCGGTCGCATGCCGGTGCCGTTGGCCGGGGAATCTGGCATTTGGCAGGGAAATCGTGTAAAGTGAAGCGGTCTTCGCGAGCGCGTCTGAATAGAAGGACGGGTAGGTTTGGCGTCGGCGGGAGCGTCCCCGCCAGCCATTTCTTTATTCGGAAACGAGTTTCGGCCCTGGCGGAGCTCACGAGCGGCTCGTCCGGGTCCGCCCCCTACTCGAGGAGAGAATGGATATGAGTTCGGGACAGTTCGATTTTGCCCTGGCCATCGGAGGCGCCGCCGGTCAGGGAATTGCGACGCCGGGAAACATCCTGGCTCGGATCTTCGTGCGGCGCGGCGTTCACCTGCACGCCTACAACGCCTACCAGTCCATCATTCGTGGCGGGCACATTTTTCTCACCATTCGGCTCAAGGACGGTTATCCATCGACTCACGGCGACAAGCTGGATCTCCTGGTCTGCCTGAATCAGGACACTATGAACCGACATCTGGGATTGCTGGGCCCGGGTGCTTGCGCCATCTACAACAGCGACGCCATCAAGCCGGGTGACGCCGCCGATGGAGTCCAGTTGTGTCCCATGCCGGTCGTGGACCTGACCAGCGGCAATCGGAACCGGCTGGTCCAGAACACCGTCGCCCTGGGTGTGATGGTGTCCCTGCTGCGGCTGGACTTCGATTTGCTGGCGGGCGCGTTGAAGCTCCAGTTCGGGCGCAAGGGACAGGCCGTGGTGGACGAAAACGTCGCGGTTGCGGAAGCCGGATACAAGTTCGCCGAAATCAACTTCGATCCTTTTCCTGTCCGAGTCCCGGTGGGACCGAAGCCGCTTGCGGTCTGGACCGGCAACGACGCCCTGGCCATGGGCGGAGCCGCCGGCGGCTGCAAGTTCTACTGCGCCTATCCCATGAGCCCGTCGACCGGCGTGCTCCACTGGATGGCCAGGAATGCCCCGGAGTTAGGAATCATGGTGCGTCAGGTGGAGGATGAGATCGGCGTCGCCAACATGGCCATCGGTGCGGCGCATGCCGGAGCCCGGAGCATGTGCGCCACCTCGGGTGGCGGATTTGCGCTCATGACCGAAGCCATCGGCGCGGCCGCCATGATGGAGATCCCGGTGGTCTTCATCGACGTGCAGCGGGCAGGTCCATCCACCGGAGTCCCCACCAAGACGGAACAGGGGGACTTGTGGCAGATGCTGGGGGCGAGCCAGGGGGATTTCCAGCGTTTCATCGTTGCCCCCATGAACGCGCTTGACGCCTTCAACACGGTTCCTGAGGTCTTCAATTTGACTGATCGGTATCAGTGCCCGGGCATCGTGCTCTCCGATCTGTTGATTTCGGAGGGCACCTTCAGCGTCGATCCGGACGACATCGATTTTCAACCTGTGATCGACCGGGGCCAATTGATTACCGAGCACTCCGCGACCGACGGCTACAAACGCTATCTGGACACCGACAGTGGGGTGTCTCCGCGGGCCATCCCCGGGTTGTCAGGATACGTCCATGTCGTGGCCACCGACGAACACGATGAGGACGGGGTGCTGATCAGCGACGAGTTCACGAATCCCCACAAACGCCGTCAGATGGTGGAGAAACGAGCCCGAAAGTTCGACCGGGTGTTGGAGGACATCGAGGCGCCCCGGTTGGAAGGCCCGGCCGAAGCCGAGGCCACGCTGGTCGGTTGGGGCTCCACCTACGGCGTGATCCAGGAGGCGATGGAACAGCTTGCGGAGCAGGGGGTTCAGGTCAACCATCTGCCCATCAAGTGGATCGTCCCGTTGCACGGCGACGCCATCCTGGAGACTCTGGCAGGGGCCAAACGGACCATCATGGTCGAGAACAACCACTCGGGACAGTTTGCCCGGTACCTCCGAGGCGAGACTGGATTCGTGGCGGACGGCCACATCCGAAAGTATGACGGCGAACCCTTCATGCCCCATCACATCGTGGAAGCTGTGCTGGAGCAGTTGGGAGGCAAAACGAACCACTCCGTTCCTTACCAGGAAATCATGGTATAGGAGCCGAAAAACAGGTCGGTTCCGGTCAGTGGCCGACACACGAAAGGGAAGCATCATGAGTATGGGTGTCACTCAACAAGCTTCGGTCAAGCCCTTGAAGCCAAAGGATTTCAAGGGAAAGGTCGAACCGGACTGGTGTGCCGGATGCGGAGACTTCGGCGTCCTGCGGACGCTGCAAAGGGCCTGCGCCGAGTTGGGTCTCCAGCCTCATGAGATCCTCACGGTGAGCGGGATCGGATGTTCTTCGAACCTGCCGGGGTACTTCAACGGCTATGGGATGCACACCCTGCACGGGCGGGCGCTGGCGGTGGCCACGGGAGCGCAAATGGCCAACCATGAGTTGACCGTGGTGGCGACCGGCGGCGACGGAGACGGCTACGGAATCGGCGGCAACCACTTCACCCACACGGCGCGCCGCAACGTGGATATGACCTACCTGGTCATGAACAACCAGATTTACGGTCTGACCACCGGGCAGGTTTCTCCGACCAGCGAAGAGGGAATGAAGACCAAGAGCACTCCCTACGGCAGTGTCGAGATGCCGGTGAACCCCATCACCTCCGCCATCATGAACGGCGCCACCTATGTGGCCCGCGGTTTCAGCGGACAGGCGCTCCACCTGGTGGGTCTCATCAAGCAGGCCATCCGCCACAAGGGGTTTGCCCTGGTTGACGTCTTCAGTCCCTGTGTCACCTTCAACCACGACAATGACTACAAGTTCTTCAAGCCCCGGGTCAGGAAGTTGGAGGACATCGAGCACGACACCACCGACTGGAAGGCCGCCTGCGAGAAGGCGATGGTCTGGGGTGACGACATCTACATCGGCTGCTTCTTTCAGAAGCTGGCGCCTTCGCTCCACAGCCTGGAAGGGGTTCTGGACGAAGGCGGCCCCCTGGCGCACCGGGAACTGGGAATTACCAACGAGCAGGCGCAACGCATCATCAAGCGGATGATGTAACTTCGACGGCGCGGAACTCCACGTCACGCGGATACGCCTCAAGGCCGCACGGGAGCCGGACTCGCGACTATCCGGGGCGCCCTGCATCTCTTCTACTTGTTCCAGGTGGGACGTTCAGAGGCTGGGGGCGCTTCGTTCGGATTGATGGAGCGGCATTCCCGGGGTTTCAGTCGCCGGGAATGCCGGCTCCGACTACCGTGATCAGGGAGACCGCGGGACGATCTTCCCCGTAGCGGGCCGCCGGAGGCCTCACCCATGAAGCGGGCGATTCCAGCCGACGAGTCCATCGATCCTCACGCCCGAACCTGGGACCGACCCGCCCAAGGTCTGGTGCCCCTCACTATCACTCAGGCATTCGACGTCCCTCAATGCCTTCCGGACTGAGGGTAGGAATCGTCGGAGGAGGTCTCTCCGGACTGGCGGCGGCCTACTATCTGACCCGAGCGAACGCCGCTGAAGGACTGGGCCTGGAGATCACCCTTCTGGAGAAGGCGCCTCGCCTGGGCGGAGTCATCCGATCGAAACGCGTAGGTGATTTTCTCCTGGAAGACGGCCCCGAAGCCTTTGTCTCCTACAAGCCGGCGGCTCGGAGACTGGCCGATGAGCTGGGCCTCGGCGCCGACCTGCTGGGATCCCGGGATGACCGGCGCAAGGTCTACGTCCTGGAGCCGGAAGGTCTGAACCCGCTTCCGGAAGGCATGGTTTTTCTGGCCCCGGTTCGGAGGCGAGCCTTCTGGTCCACGGCCCCATTGAGTCCGGCGGGCAAGGTGCGAGCCCTCCTGGAACCGTGGATCCCACGATCCCGGACGGACACCAGCGTCCGGAAATTCTTCCATCGGCGCCTGGGCCGGGAGTTCACCCGCCGGGTCGCGGAACCTCTGGTTTCGGCCATCTACGGAGGCGACATCCGTCATTTGAGCATGGAAAGCGCTCTGCCCCTCCTCTACCGGTTGGAGCAGGCCCAGGGAAGCCTGCGGAGAGGATTCCTTCGCCGGCCCCTCGAGAATTCGTCCCAGCCGCTCCCCCTCTTCCTGACCCTGCGGAACGGGATGCAACAGTTGACGGACGGTCTCCAGAAGCGCCTGGGCGGAGTGCGGATCCGCACCGGTGTCTCCGGGTTGCGCCTGACCCCCTCTGCCGGGAGCAGGTATCGACTGAAGGGAAACGGGTTCGAGGAGGTCCTGGACGCGGTGGTCCTGTCGACGCCGGCTCCGGCGGCCTCAAGGCTCCTCGCCGATCTGACTTCGGAGAACAGCACTCCCCTGGGACGGGTTCCCTATACGTCGACCCGGATCGTCTATCTGGCCTACAAACGATCCGAGTTCTCGCATCCCCTGAACGGATTCGGCTTCGTCGCGTCCGAGGGATCAGACACGGTGCTGGATGCCTGCACCTGGGTCAGCAGCAAGTTCGATGAGCGCTGTCCGCCGGACTCGGTCCTGCTTCGCTGTGCCGTCCACGACGGACGCCGGCGCCGCACGGCAATGAGAGAGGAGGAGAGCGTGGCGCGGACGCACCGGGAAATCCAGCGGGTTCTGAAGATCTCCTGCGCCCCCACCCTGAGCTACGTCTGGGAACATGGCCCGGTCATGCCCCAACCTATCGTCGGGCATGCCGCGAGGATCGAGGGAATCCGAGCCAGGCTGAACCGATTTCCGGGAATCTACCTGACTGGTGCCTTCATCGGGGGAGTCGGAATCCCCGACTGCATCGAGACTTCCCGGAAGGTCGCGGACGAGGTTGCGGATCGCGCTCGCAAGCGCAAATGCGGCGATTAGTTCGAGTCGCGGGCGCAGCGGAAACCCAGATTCGTGAGGCCCGAATCGGGGGCGGTCTTCTGCCGGGCGGCCACCCGGTAGCCCTGGCAGTAGTTGACGCTGCACATCCAGGAGCCTCCGCGGATCACTCTCTCGGAACCCTTGGACGGTCCCGCGGGGTTTCGGGCGCCGCCCGAATGGCGGTAGTAGTCGTTCCGGTACCAGTCCCCGGTCCATTCCCAAACGTTTCCCGCCATGTCGTAGAGCCCGTAGCCATTGGCGGGGAAGGAGCCGACGGGCGCCGTGGTGCGGAACCCGTCCAGCACCTCGTGCCGGACCGGAAATACGCCCTGCCAAACGTTGGCCATGTGCTGTTTTCCGGGATTGAGATCGGCACCCCAGGGAAAGGGACCTTGATCCGATCCGCCGCGCGCGGCCCATTCCCACTCCGCTTCCGTGGGCAGCCGCTTTCCGGCCCACCGGGCGTAGGCGACGGCGTCATTCCATGAGATCTGGACCACCGGGTGGTCCAGCCGATCTTCGATGGAGGAACCGGGACCGGTGGGGTGCCTCCACGACGCGCCGGTTACGGGTTGCCAGGTCTTTTCCTTCTCGGAAAACACGCCCGACCAACCGTAGGTCTCGGCCTCGGTTTGGTGATTGGTCTGGGTGACGAAGTCGCGAAACTGGCGATTGGTGACCTCGTAGCGATCCAGCCAGAAGGAGCTCACGCTGACCTGGTGTGGGGGTCCCTCGAACGGATATCCCTGATCCGTCCCCATGAGAAAGGTGCCTTCGGGAATCCGCACCATCTCTTCAGGCGGAGGTTGGGGCACGGTGCGGCAGGACGAGAGTGCCAAGCAGCCGAGCGATCCCAAGACGACGAGCGAGGCGCGAGACACGAACTGATCGACCGGACGATTGAAGGCGTTCGTCACAAGTGGTTATGCCGCGGCCCCGGTGGCCCTCCGCCGGTTGAACAATCCCAGCAGACCCGCGGAGAAAAGAGTCACCAGGCAGGAACTTGGGAGCACCCACATCCAGGAAACGGCCTTGACCCGGACGAAAAGCCGGTTGCCCGCAATTTGGATGGAATCGTCGGGCCGGATTTGCGCCTGAGTGACCGGCTCGTCGTTGATCCGGGTTTCGGCCAGGCTCTCCAACTGCCAGCCGTTCTCGGTTCGCCGGACCACGGCATGCCGTTCGGCCACCCCTTCGCCGGTCAGGACGAACTCATTCCCGCCTGAATCCGATCCGATGGCGTTGTCCCGGTCGCTGGAGGGCTCCCAGCGTACGGTCTCCGTCTGGCCGGGCGCGTCCACGTAGATGAAGATGTCCGGGTGCGTCTGCAACCAGGTGGCCAGGGAAAGATAGAAGCCTACGGCCATGCCCAGAAAACCGGACACGATCATCATGGGGCCGCTGCAGCGGAAGCGCAGAAATGCCGCAAAGAACATGCCCCCCAGCGCGCCGGTGATGTAGCTGCTGATCCTCACGGTGAGATCGAAGAGGTTGCCCCGGGTTTCCTCGGGAATGGTATTGAGATAGAGGCAGAATCCGATGGCGAACAGGCCGGCCAGAATCGTGATCGTCCGGGCCAGCTTCAGCTCGGCGGCCGTGTCGAGGGCCTTCTTTCGAAGGCGGCGGAAGAAGTCGACCGTCAACACCGTGGCTACCCCGTGCATCCCGGAGTCCAGGCTCGACATGGCGGCCGAGAACAGCGCCGCCACCACCAGGCCGGCCAGCCCACGTGGCATGCCGTGGGCGATGAAATGGGGAAATGCCTGATCGGGCGTTCCCGGGAGTTGGCCCAGGTAGTAGGAGTAGAGGGCCATGCCGGTGAGGCCCAGGGAGAGGGCAATGGTCATGTCGGCGCCGAGATTGGAGGCGAATGAGCGCCGGGCGCCCCCGACCGACCCGGTGGTGAGGTACCGCTGGATCGCCACCTGATCCGAGCCGGCGGTGCAGGTCCACCAGAACATGGCGTAGATGGCCATGCCCAGGAGGCTGACCCGGACATAGGGGTCGAAGGCAAAGAAGGGCTGCGGTTCCCGCTCCGCCTGCATCACGTCGTTGAACCAGGTGGCGGGGCCGGTCCCGGTCTCGAAGAAGACGAAGCCCACGGTAAACGCGAGGCCGGCGAAGAGGATGGCGAATTGGGCCACGTCGGTCCAGATCACCGCGCGCATCCCGCCCATGGTGGTGTAGACGATGGCAATGGCGCCGATTCCCACCACGACCCAGATAAAGGGCAGGCCGGTCATCCGGACCATGGCGAAGGAGGCGGTGTAGACGATCATCCCCATCCAGAAAAGCCGATTGAGCATGAACAGGATCGACGCGAAGAGCCGGGCGCCGAGACCATATTGTGTTTCCAGGTATTCATAGGCGCTGGTGAAACGCTTGCGCATGAAGAACGGGATCAGGACCAGAGTGACCAGCGCCAGGGTGAAGGGGATATGCATCTGGCCGCCCCAGATGCCCAGCCCGTTCTTGATGATCTCGCCGGGACTGGAGAGATAGCTGACCGTGGACAGGAGGGTGGCGAACATGCTCAGGCCCACCACGAACCAGGGCATGCTCCGGCCCGCCATGAAGTACTCTTCCGTCGATTTCTGCTTCTTGCTGAAGTAGTAACCGGCGATCAACATGACGACGAAATAGAGGACGACGGCCCCGAAGTCGATGGATTGGAGGCCATCGAACCGGTCTGGTCTGCCCTGGTCGAGGGCTAGCAACATGTGTTCACTCCTGTTCTCGCAGTGTTGGAAGGTCGAATCGATGCCGGCCGGGTCCGCGCGGGGTCAGGAACTTCCCTTCGCGCTCCCCAATGCGCGGCGGGGCTATTTCGCTGCCCTGTAGACCGGCTCCCCGAGCCCGTGGTCGTAGTCCTGGTAGTGGGCGGCCAGGACGTCGTGTCCGAAGTCCCCGTTCCAGTCCCGCCAGACCGTGTGGCTGTGGTTGGCCCGGTTCTGGGTGTTGGCGTATTCGATGAGAAAATCGGGTGTCTGGACCCGGTAGTAGACCCCTTCGCCGGGCATGGTCCCTCCGGCCCAGGCGAAGTGGACATTCTCCCTGGCCGTCCCGTCGAAGCGATCCATTCTTCCCTTGGTAATGGCGGCGGACCCGTTGGCGGCATACTCGTGCACCAGGCTCCTCAGCGCCTGGTACTGCTCGTCGGTGAGCTCGGCGGCCGCCAGCCCGGGAGGTTCGTTGACCAGCCGCGCCCTCTGGTCGACGAAGCTCAGGATGTCCCTGTAGGCGACGTGCTGGACAACCGCCAGATCGCGCTGTCCGGACTCCAGGCTTTGCAGCAGTTGCTTGGCCTTGTCCTCTTCCGCGCCCAGCACCCTCAGGCCCTTGTCGGCTCCGGCGCGGACTTCGTGGGGATTGGCGCCGAAGAAGGCCGGAGTGGCAGAGACCAGCTTGCCGTCCCGAACGGTGAAGTTCAGCGAAAGATGATGCCCTTCCAGCCGCCATCCCCAGGTCCCGGAAGCCGATGGCTTGCCGAAAACGGTGTAGTAGTAAGCTTCCCGGTCACGGTTTCCCGAAGTGTCGTTCTCCAGGATCCGGAGGATTTCCTCCAGTTGGATCACCCCCTGAACCTTGGAGAAGCCCTGCTCGCTCATCCCGGCCCGAAGCAGGTTGTGGGCCAGCTTCTCCTGCGATTCGTCCATGTACTTGTAGCCGATGCCCGGCCGGGCGTAGCCGTGGGCCCGCTGGTAGCCGCTGTCGGGAAAGTAGTGCCACTCCACCCGTTTCGCGCCGTCGAAGGAATACAGGGTCACGGCCTTCTGCATGGCGGAGAGGGAATCCAGGAAACGATTGGCTTCTCTGATCATGGTTTCACCATCCCCAGCCGCACCGGAGGACGCGACCAGGGAGGCGGCGCCCAGCAACAGGACCAAGAGTCGAAGTCTCATCTGCTCGCTCCATATGGTTCGAAGTGGTTCGCCGCCCCAGGGCCCCGGGTCGGGGGCGACCGGCGGTCGATTATATCCGGCGGATGAGGCTCCCGCCAGCACCGGGCCGGGAGGTGAGTTGAGTCCCAATCCCCGGCTTGGAGTCAGCAGAGGGGATCGATGCCGAATTTCCGGCTGGTCTCTTCGATCCAGGGGAGCACTGCGGGCGGCACCGGGATGCCGTGCCGGGTCCGGTGCAGACAGGTCCGGTGCTCGATCTCTCCGGGGACCAGGACCCGGTCGTGGCCGGGCGCCGTGGGGGTCCGGTGCAGGGTGTCCATGAGGTCGTCCATCATGGCCTTGAACTCGGCCGGAGGCCGAAACGCGGCGATGTCGATGGCCGCCACCCAGTGGTAGTTTTCGCCGGCCACCATGCGCGCGCCGAAGTTTCCGCCGGCCAATACTCCGCACAGGATATCGACCACCAACCCCAGCCCGTACCCCTTGTGACCTCCATGAAGCAGACCCGCGCCCCCCAGGGGCAGGTAGAGGCCGGATTGGAGTGCGGCGGTGGCGTCGGTCATCGGGTTTCCCTCTCGGTCGACGATCCAACCTTCCGGCATCTTTTTGTTGGCCAGGTGTGAGATGTAAACCTTTCCGCCGGCGACCACCGTGGTGGCCATATCGAACTCGAACGGGGGATGTTTGCCGGCGGGTGCCGCCACGCTCAGGGGATTGGTGCCCAGGCGCGCCTTGCGGCCGAAGGTGGGGACGGCGGCCGGCATGGTGTTGGTCATGGCGAGTCCGATCATGTCCTGGTCCGCGGCCATGAGGGGATAGTAGGAGCACATTCCCAGGTGTGTGCTTCGGGTCACCGAGACCATGCCGATGCCGTGGATGCGAGCCCGCTCCATGGCCAGTTCCATGGCCTCCCAGGCGGCGATATGCCCGAACCCCCAGTCTCCGTCCAACAGCAGGGTGGCGCCCTGGTCCTGCAGAATCCTGAGGTCCGGTTGCAGGTTGATTTCTTTCAGGTCGGCCCGGACCCGGTCAATGCGGTCCAGGTAAGGCTGCAGGCAGACGAAAACGCCATGGGTGTCCACGCCTCTCAAGTCGGCTTTGAGCATGACCTCGGTGACGCGGGCTGCGTCCCGGGGCGGGGTCCCCTTGGCCAGCAGGACCTGCTCGGTCCAGCGGCGGAGTGACTCGGCATTGACGCAGGGTTGCGGTGGGGTCATGGTTTCGTCCTCATTCACTCCGTCCACGCCGGGAGCCGACGCTTCTGCCGGTGCGGACTACGCATTGGGCCACCGTCGCATGTCCAGGAGCCGCCGGGGGAGTTCGGGGACCGCCCGGTCGACCTGTTCCATGGTTTCCCGGCTCAACATCCCCCTGCCGATCCAATCCAGGTTGTCCTCCAGTTGGGAAAGGGTCTCCAGACCGGTCAGGACGCCGAGAACGCCTGGAAGGGAGGCGACATAGCGCAGCGCCAGGGAGGCCAGGCCCTGCTCACCCGCGATTCGGGCCAGCTCGCGGCGGACGGGATGCAATTCCTGAAGGAAATCGGGCAGATCGTCGTCGGACAGTCCCAGCACGCCCTGCAGATAGACACTGCGGACAAACACGGCGATACCCTGCTGCTCCGCCCGGGTCGGAATCTCACATCGCAGGAAATGCCGGTCCAGGATGTTGGTGGGAATCTGGATCGCTTCGATTCCTTCCCGGGACAACGCCTCCAGCGCCTGGTCCGGTTCATAGACCGAGACTCCCACGTGTTCGACATAGCCCTTCTCCTTGAGGTCCAGTGCGGCATCCAGGTACGGCAGATCGTCGTAGCGGTGGAACAGGCAGAGGGGCAACCGGTCCAAGCCCAGGTTCCGGAGGGCCCGGACGATGCCCCGTTCCAGAAACCGGCCGGGATCATCGTCGCCGGATTTATGGACCCAGGGAAACTTGGTGATCACGAAGGCCCGGTCCCTCAATCCCAGGTCCTTCAGGGCATGGCCCAGGACCACCTCCGATTCGCCGTAGAGTGCCGCCGTGTCCAATGCGTTCACGCCCCCCTCGAAGGCCCTTTCCAGGATTCTCAGGACCGCCTGATAGGAGGGCTGGCCCACCTGGTTGGCGATTCCGTAGTCGAAACCGAACTGGGCGGTTCCCAGGACCAGTTTCGAGAGATCGTGTCCGTGGAAATTGACCTTCGTCATGGCGCCGGGTGCGGTCATACTTCCTTCTGCTGAGTCTGAATGGTCAAGCCTTCCAGTTGCGGGAGGGGAATCCGGGCCGTCCAGAGACTTACAACGTAACCCGAGGCCAGAGTGACGACGCTGCCCAGCGGGGCGTACCAGAGGAAGCTCATGGAGGACCATTGGGCCGCGGAGGAGACCGCCACGAACCCTGCGACGGCTCCGGTCAAGGCGCCGGCGGGCGTGGTTCGCGTCGTGAGCACACCCAGCAGGAAGATGCCCAACATGCTTCCGGTAAAGAAACCGGCCAGGGTCTTGGATGCCGCCAGGATGTTCGGGAAATTCTCGATATAGAGGGCGAAGAAGGTCGCCGTTCCGCCCCAGAAGACCGTAAAGAGGCGCGACAGGTTCAGGTAGGTCCTCTCCTCGGCTTCGGGGGACAGGAATCGCTGGTAGAGATCCTTCATGGAGGACGTGGACAGTGAGTTGATGGCCGAGTCGATGGTGGACATGGCGGCCGCGAACATGGCCGCGATGAAGACTCCCGAGACTCCTGCCGGGAGTTCATGAATGACGAAATGGGGCAGCACGGCATCCCCCTTCAGTCCGTCGGCCAAACGGTCCGGATACTGTTGATAGAACACAAAGAGGGCGCCCCCCACGAAGAGCAGCAGCGCTGCGGCCGGCGTCACCATGATTGCATTCAAAAGCATGGAGTTCCGGCCCGCACGAAGGGACGGCGTGGTCAGGTAGCGCTGCAGCGTCATCTGGTCCGCACCGTACATGGAGAGGTGGATGAAGAACCCGTTGACCAGGACGGCCCACAGGGTGACCTCAGCCCAGGTCCCCCAACCGAGCTCGATTCGGAACGGTCCCCCATCCGAGGCGGCGGCCACGATTTCGTCCATGCCTCCCTCGACCCGCAGGATCAGGATGACGGTCACCAGGATGAGTCCCCCGAAGAGGACCGCGGCCTGGACCACGTCGGTCCAGATGACCGCCTTCATCCCGCCCAGCAAGGTGTAAAGCGTCGCCAATCCGCCGACGATGAAGATGGTCCACTTCAACTCCAGTCCGGTGACGGTGGAGAGGACCAGCGAGGGCGCATAGATGACCACGGCCAGATAGCTTCCCCGCAGCAACAGGAAGAGGAGGCTGGAAGCCAGGCGGACCGATGGATTGAAACGCCGCTCCAGGTACTCGTAGGCGGTAAAGACACGGAGCCGGTGATAGAAGGGCAGGAACACCCAGAGGACGATGGGGGTGCAGAGGGGAATGGTCAGAAAGGTCAGGCCCAGGGTCACGTCGTTTTCGTAGACCCAGCCGGGACTGCCCAGCAGGCTGATGGCGGAGAACAGGGTGGCAAAGATCGAGACGCCGACCGCGACCCAGGGCATTCTCCGGCCCGCCAGGAAGTAGTCTTCGGTGTTGCGCTGGCCGCGAAAAAAGAAGGACCCCATCCCCACGACCAGGACGATGTAGAGGACCAGGACGGTGTTGTCGAGCGCTGTGAATCCCTGCAATCGGACCTCGAGCCTGCCGGTCGTGCTCCAGACATGCCCGGGCCTCCGGGTTCCGGAACAGCGGGCGGAACGTCAACCAACCGGAGCCCGAAGGTCGGCTGAACGAGGCCGAACATAAAGAGCGTCCCCCAGGCTGTCAAGAATGGGGCAATGAAGCCTCATCGGGGATGCCGGTTCGACTGCCGGAAATCGCAGGTCCGCGTTCTTGACCCGTTGCCGGGCCTGTGATTGACTCGCAGGCCGCCCGCCGAGGCCGGGAAGGAGGGAATGGATTGATCGGTCCCCTTGATTCTCGAACCCCTCTGGAGTCCGCATCGCCCGGACGATCCGTCGATTCCGATCTGACCTGGGACTATCTGAACGCGGTCCAGTACCGGAGGCGTCTGGCCGCCGGCATGCCCCCCTTGATCATCTCCTGCGCCACGACGGGAGGCCATCAGAAGGCTGAGAATCCCGGCGTTCCCGTCACCGCCGGGGAACAGGCCGAGACCGCGCCGCAGGTGGCGGCCGCCGGCGCCCAGATCATTCACATCCACGGCCGCGACCCCGACGATCCCACCCGGGAAACCGACCGGGCCGAGCGGTACCTGGAGATCAACGCCCGGATCCGGGCCCAGGACCCGGACATCATCATCGACAACACGCAGGCGGTGGCGCCCATCGAGTCCACGGACGAAGAATTGGGGGGTACGGTCTTCCGATACGAGTCGCTTCCGCTGGAGGCACGTCCCGAGATCATGGCCCTCAATCCGGGTCCCATGACCTTTCGGGGCGGCGGAGAGTCTCCCAGCATCGTTCTGGCCACCACCTTCGATCACACCGAGCGGGCGGCGCACGCGCTCCGGGAGCAGGGAATCAAGCCCCAGGTCTTCCTCTACCATCCGGGCCACCTGGATCTGCTGGAGTATCTGATCACCCGCGACGCGTTGGACGAGCCCTACTTCGTCCAACTGGTCTTCGGGCAGCAGAGCGGGATCCCCACGAGTCCCGACAACGTCCTCTCCATGGTCCGTAACCTTCCTCCGGGCTGTATCTTCCAGACCTGCGCCCTGGGGCTGGAGGCAGTCCAGGTCAATACGCTGGCCATCCTGCTGGGAGGCCACGTGCGAACCGGCATGGAGGACTGCATCGACTACCGGCGGGATGAACCGGCCCGCGACAATGCCCAACTGGTGCGGCGAGTCACCCGAATCGCCCGCGACCTGGGACGCCGGGTGGCCACGATTCGGGAAGCCCGGCAGATGTTGGGACTGGGGCCGCCCAGCCGGTACCCTTCGTCAACCTGAGGGAGGTGGGTCTCATGTCCGACTCTTTTCTGATCCGGAACGCGCAGATCGTCGATGTCGGGGGCGGGTCCATCGAGACGGACCGGTCGGTCCTGGTTCGGGGAGACCACATCGAGGCCGTGGGCCGGTTTCCGGGATGGAGCGGGGCCTCGATAGATGCCGAGAACCGGTACCTGTGTCCCGGCCTCATCGACTGCCACGTCCACTTCTTTTTGGATGCGGGGCCTGATCCCAGAGGATCGTACCTCCGGAGCGATGATGGGGAGCGGATGTCCACGGCGGAGAAGAACGCGCGGCTGGCCATCGAGGCCGGTATCACCACCATGCGCGATTGCGCCGCGCCGGGACACCTCATGGTCCGGTTCCAGCACCGGGTGGATGCGGGCGAGGTTCCGGGCCCCCACATCATCAGTTGCGGGTACGCGCTCATGCGTCCCAAGGGGCACTGTCATTTCCTGGGCGGCGAGGTGGCCACGGTCCGGGAATTGAGCGAAAGAATCGAGTGGAACCTGAGCCACGGAGCGGGATTCGTGAAGCTCATGGCCTCCGGCGGCGGCCTCACTCCGGGAACGGTCCCCCACGAGGCGGACCTGCCTCTCGAGATCATGAAGGCTGCCGTCCGGGAGGCGCACGCCAACGGCGTCCACATCACGGCGCATTGCCATGCCACCGACAGCATCCGGCGGGGAATTGAAGTGGGGCTGGACATGATCGAGCACGTCAGCTACGTGGAGGCCCCGGGGCGGTACCGGTATGACGAGGAACTGACGCACCAGATCCGGGACGCCGGCATCATCGTCAGTCCGACGGTCTACTCGGCGCTTCAGACGGCGCGGCAATTCCGGGCGGCCGGGGCGGCCCACAACCCCGGTGACGTGGCCGCGGTCGTGCGCCTGGAGGGGCGGTTGGTCAACACGGGGCACTTTCACCGGCTGGGGATGAAGATCATCGGTGGCACCGACTGCGGGGCCACCAACACTCCGTTCGACAGCTTGGTGGATGAACTGGAGAGCTACACTGAGGCGGGCCTCACGCGGCATGAGGCCCTCCGCACGGTCACCGATTTGGGCGCCAGCTACCTTGGACTCTCGCGAGTGGGCCGAATCCAACCGGGTCACCGCGCCGACCTGACCTTGCTGGACGGAAATCCCCTGGAGGACCTGGAAGTCCTGCGGCGGCCCCTCCAAGTCTACAAGTCGGGGATCCTCGTCCACGAGCAAAACGGCGGGGACCCGGTCTGATGGCCGGAGCCGGCAACGCCACGCTCTACGTCGTCGAACTCACGGGAGACAGCCGGCAGCGCGGGCTTCAGCATGGCCGGCAGTTGAAAGATCCGATCCAGGCGGCGGTGGACTTCTATCGTCACTTCTTCAAGGAACATCTGGGAATGACCGCCGAGGGCATGGCCCGGCGCGCCTCGGCATTCGTCGAACCGACGGCGCGACTCAATCCGCTCCTGATGGAAGAATACGAAGGCATAGCCGAAGGGGCCGGCCAGCGGCTGGAGGACATTCTGGCCCTGACGGCGCGTTACGAGATCACCTTCGAGCAGGTGGCGCTGGGAGACTGCTCCAATCTGTTCGTGGGACCCGGCCGTTCGCAAAACGGTCACACCCTCTTGGGGCAGAGCTGGGACTGGCGTCCCGAGGTCATGGACTTCCGGGCCGTCCTGATCTCCCGTTGCGACGACCAGCCGGATCACGTCATGGTGACCGAATGCGGTCAGCCGGGAAAGTACGGGTTCAACCAGGACGGCCTCGGAGTCGTGTCGGCCGGCCTGCGTTGCCGCGAGAAGGCTGCCACGGGACGGCAGCTCTTCACCGTACTGGGAAGAACGATCCTGGCCCAGACCGGGTTTGACGCGGCATGCGAGGTGCTGGAGGAGAATGCGCCGCTGGCGACGGTCAACGTCCTGGTGGCCGACGATCGGGGCAGGGCGGCGAATTTCGAGGCGACGGCAGCAGGGATCTGCCGCCATGATCTGGCACGGGACGAGATCTACTGGCACACGAATCACTGCCGGCACACCGCGGAACCGAACCACTTCGAGAACAGCCGTGTCCGGGGTCTACGTTGGGAAAGACTCACCACCACGCAGGGACCAGTGGAACCCGGGACAGTGCAGAATTGGCTGGCCGACCGGAGCGACGGAGGGAACTCCATCAGCCAGCATGCGGACCCGGAAAAGGCCCACACCGCCAGTTGGCTCCAGACCCTCTGCGCCATCGCCATGGACCTGAACCGGCGCCAGCTCTGGGTCAGCGACGGCCCGGCGTCGTTGAGTTCCTACCTAGGGATTGTTCTGAACTGAATTTATTCGAATCTCGGAAGAGTATTGATGGGGAGAGTGGGGATTCTTGCATTTGGTGTCTCCGCCGTGCACAGAAGTAAGTTTCCACCGCGTTGCGCATCAGTATTGGGCACTCAACTCCACGCGGTGGCCAAGCCGCGGTCGAACGTCATCAGGTCGTCGACGTGTCGCCGGTGGCAACAGGCGAGATGGATCAGATCCCTTGAGCTCAGGCCGGGATGAAACCTCGCGAGGTCCCGGGCCAACTCCACGTCCCCCTTTTCGATAGGCCAGACTTCGTCCAGGCATCCGTCGGCAAGCTCGAAGGCAGCATCAAGCGTGGCCCATCTGCGAGGCGGTATATAGACGTGGAGCAACTCCTGGAGCACTTCAGCCGAACTGACCAAACGAGCCCCCTGGGTGAGAGATTCGGCAATTAATGCCCTTGCCTTGCCCTGCAACGGGTGGGCGCTACCGACATGGTAGATGAAGACGTTGGAGTCGACGAAGATCATGGAATGTCAAGACCGCGAACTTTCGACCCTGAGATCGTTTGTTTATGTTCGGCCCAATCGGGCTCCTGGTTTCCCTTTTCCCGAGCATCGCACTCAGCGTTGAACCGTTTCAGGTCGTCAAGCGTGAATCGTCCGGATCTGGTTGCGGCCGCGAGCTTCTCCTCGGCCGCTTCCCTCAGCCAGGCGCCGAGAGACTTCTGTTCCCTCCGGGCCTGGTTCTGATAGCGAGCCTTGTCCGGCTCCTTCACGACGAAGTGGATGCGAGCCATGATCCTCCGAATTGTGCAATATTATTGCACAACACTCCTTAAATTGCAGGGGCATCTGTTCTCACGGGAGCGACACAGGTGGCGGTCGTTCCGTAGTCGAAAAGTGGCCTCGGCGCGATTACCAAAAGGGGGCCGGAAAGCTGCTATACTCGCTCCTCAAGCGGAGTCGGAACACCATCAGAATGAGTAGGTTTCGGGCAGGGAACTCGTCACGGCGCGGCGAGGACGGCAGCTTTCGGCGGGGTCGGATTGCAGGTGAAGCCGTTTGGTTGCTGGCGTTGCTTTTGACAGTCAACCTTCCGGACCTTCGGGCGGCTCAGGAAGAGACTCCGCCCGATTTCGAGACCCACATTTTCCCCCTCATCGAAGCCAACTGCCTGTCCTGCCACGGCGAGTCGCAACCGCAGGGCGACTTGGACCTGACGACCCACGAAAGCACCCTGCAGGGCGGGAAATCCGGTCCTGCGCTGGTGCCGGGCTCACCCTTGGAGAGTCTGCTCCTGGAGAAGCTCCACTCCGGCGCCATGCCGATGGGGGCCGATCGATTGAGCGACGACCAGATCGATTTGGTCCGGCGCTGGATCGAAGCGGGAGCTCGTGTCGAGGAAGGGGACACCGGGACTGTCGCCGCAGCCTCGTCTGAAGTGGTCGCCGGGCACGAGACGGTGACCACGATCCTCAATGTCAAGTGCCTCCTCTGTCACGGCCGCCGCAAACAGGAGGGAGGCCTCGACCTGCAGACTCGGGCAAGCCTGCTCGAGGGAGGAGCCTCGGGACCCGCCATCGTCCCTGGCAAACCGGATGAAAGCCTGCTCATTCAACGGATCGAGAACTCCGACATGCCTCCGCTGAAGGATCAAGCCAGGCTCTCGGTGCGCGCCGTAACCTCGTCGGAGCTGGAACGCCTCCGGGCCTGGATCGCCGCCGGGGCGCCCTACGATGAGCGGAAGCCGGAGCCGGTCGTCGCTTCGGAGGACTCCCTCGTCAGCGGCTCGGACCGCGAATTCTGGTCGTTTCGCACGCCGGTCCGGCCTCCGGTACCGCAGGTCCACGGCCGGGATCGGGTTCGCACCCCCATCGACGCCTTCCTGCTGGATAAACTGGAAGCGGAGGGGCACACCTTCTCGGCCGATGCTCCGCCCCTGGCCCTGCTGCGTCGGGCCTACTTCGACGTGACGGGGCTGCCGCCGGCGCCGGAAGCGATTCAAGCCTACGAGGGCACGCCGGAGGCCTACGAGAAGCTGGTGGACGACCTCCTGGACTCTCCCGGATACGGCGAACATTGGGGCCGCCGCTGGTTGGACGCCGCCGGCTATTCCGACTCGGAGGGGCAGGTGTCGGCCGACGCGATTCGGCCCAACGCCTGGCGCTACCGCGATTACGTCATTCGCTCCCTCAACGCCGACAAGCCCTACGACCGTTTCCTGCAGGAACAGATCGCCGGTGACGAGATGTTCGACTACAAGGCGGCGAAAGATCTGACCCCCGAGCAGCGCGATCTGCTGGTGGCGACGGGCTTCATGCGCATGGGTCCCGACGGGACCTACAGCGTCTCCCAGGCCTTCGTCCCCGAACGCCTGGAGGTTGTGGCCAGCCAGGTGGAGATCCTCAGTTCCTCGGTGATGGGGATCACCATGGCCTGCGCCCGCTGTCACGATCACAAGTACGATCCCATTCCCCAGCGCGACTACTATCGATTCAGCGCCATCCTGCGCACGGCCTACGACCCGTACGATTGGCTCTCTCCCAGTGAGACGCCGGTCGGCCCGGAGGCGGATTGGAACGACAGCAACATGCGCGTGCTGCAGGGAGCGCCCGCGGAGGAGGTCCGGGAAGCCGAGGAGGCCAACGCCCCCGTTCTCCGTGAGGTCGAGGAGATCGAGCAGGCCTTTGAGGAGAAGGCGAACGTCCTGCGCGAGAAGCTCTTGAAGGAGAAGAGGGCCGCCATCCCGGAATTGATTCGGGAAGAGGTGATGGCGGCGGAGAAGACACCGGTTCCGGAACGGACTCCGGTCCAGGAGTACCTGGTCGAGCGATTTCGGGACCAGTTGAAAATCCTCCCCGAGGAATTGGAAAAGCGCTTCCCATCCTTCCAAAAGGTGGCGAAGGAGAAGAGGGATGCCGTCCAGAAGGTCAAGAAACGGCTCAAGGGGAATCCCAGGCTCCGGGTCCTGTTCGACATGGGTGGCCAGCCCACGGCGGTTCACGTCCTGGGACGGGGACAATACCAGAATCCCCTGGAGCCGGTTGCCCCGGGTATCCCCTCGGTCCTGGGCGTGGGACTCGAGCCCTACCGGCTGGAAAAGCCGAAGTGGACGACCGACACGAGCGGCCGTCGATTGGCCCTGGCCAAATGGCTCACGCAACCCCGGCACCCCCTCACGGCCCGGGTGCTGGTCAATCGCATCTGGCAGTACTACTTCGGCTCCGGTCTGGTGAAGACGGTGGGGAACTTCGGCCGTACCGGCACTCCTCCGTCGCACCCCGAGCTCCTGGACTGGCTGGCCACGGAATTCGTAAGGAGCGGTTGGAGCATGAAAACGCTCCACCGAGTGATCCTGACCTCCACGGCCTACCGGCAGAGTTCCCGGAGGAATCCCGGAATCGACGGCGACCCCGACAACCGTCTGCTCTCCTACTTTCCCATGCGCCGGCTGGATGCCGACGCGGTCCGCGACTCCGTCCTGAAGGTGTCCGGGCGATTGGACCCGACACCGTTCGGCCCCCCCGATCCCATCGAGGAGAAAGCGGACGGAGAGGTGGTGGCCAAGGAGTCGAAGCAGGGGTACCGGAGAAGCATCTACCTGATGCAGCGGCGCTCGACCCCGGTCACCATGCTGGACACCTTCGACGCGCCCCAGTTGCGCCCCAACTGCCTGGTGCGGAACCGTTCCACCGTCTCCTCCCAAGCCCTGCAGTTGATGAACAGCGAGACGGTCCGGGCCAGTTCCCGTTTCATGGCGGGAAGAGTGATCGACACGGTCGGCCGCGATCCGGAGGCGCAGGTGAAGAGAATCTACCTGGCGGCTCTGGGCCGTCCTCCGTCGGACCAGGAGCTGGATTGGAGCAGTTCGACTCTGGCGAAGATGACCGGCGAGTGGCGAGGGCAACTGGACCAGGACTATTCCCCGGAGCCCAGGGAGGGCCGGGCCCAATGGCTGGCTCTGGCCACCTTCTGCCACACGATCTTCAACACCGCCGAATTCCTCTACATCGATTGAGGAGCCTGAAGATGGATACCATGACCGGAATGAGAGACGGGACGCCGATCCTGTCAAGTGCGGAGCTGCCGCGGAGAACCTTCTTCTCCCGGGTCGGAGATGGGCTGCATGGCGCTGCCCTGGCATGGCTGCTGGGCCGCGACCTGGTGTCCGCCAGACCGGCGCCGGACGGAGGCCGGGATCGAATCTACGATCTGAGGCCGCGCCAGCCCCACTTCGAGCCCAAGGCGACCTCCGTCATTCAGTTCTTCATGAACGGGGGCCCCAGCCAGGTGGACCTGTTCGATCCCAAGCCCGCCTTGGAGCGCTATGCGGGCAAACCACCGGGACGGGACCTGGCCAGCACCATCGAATTCATCAACGAAGCGGGCGGATTCATGCCTTCGCCCTTCAAGTTCAAGCGGCGGGGACAATCCGGTCTCCAGATATCCAACATGATGCCGCACCTGGCCGAGCAGGTGGACGACATCGCCGTGATCCGCTCCATGTTCACCACCCACTTCAACCATGAACCGTCCATCTTCCTGATGCACAGCGGTCGGCCCTTCTCCAACCGTCCCAGCCTGGGGTCCTGGGTCGTGTACGGGCTGGGCAGCGAGAACCAGAACCTGCCGGCCTACGTGGTTCTGGACGATCCCAAGGGACTGCCCATCAACCACATCCAGAACTGGCACTCGGGGTGGCTTCCGCCGGTGTACCAGGGAACGCGGGTGCGCGCCAAAGGGACTCCGATCCTGAACCTGAAGGCGAAGAACGAGTATCCCGACCCGGTGCGGGACCTGGCCCGATCGCTGCAGGGACGCCTGGACCGGCGCCACCGGGACCAGCGCCCGGGGGAGTCGGAACTCCAGGCGCGAATCACCAACTACGAGTTGGCGGCCCGGATGCAGTTGGCGGCCAGCGACGCCCTGGACCTTTCCCAGGAGAGCGCCAAGACGCGGGAAATGTACGGTATCGGCCAGGAAGAGACCGACTCCTACGGGCGGCGTTGCCTGATGGCGCGGCGCCTGGTGGAACGGGGCGTCCGGCTGGTCCAGCTCTATATCGAGGGCCAGATCTGGGATACCCACCAGAACCTGGAGCAGATGCTGGCGTACGCCTGCGGCAAGACCGATCAACCGGTGGCCGCTCTGCTGAAGGACCTGAAGCAGCGGGGCCTGCTCGACTCGACGCTGCTGGTCTGGGGCGGGGAATTCGGACGGCTGCCCCTTTCTCAGAGCCGGCAGGGGAACCTGGCCGGACGCGACCATGGACCTGCCGGATTCTCCGTCTGGCTGGCCGGAGGCGGAGTCAAGGGCGGCACCGTCTACGGCGCCACCGACGAGATCGGCTTCCGCGCGGTGGAGAACCGGGTGAGCGTCCACGACCTGCACGCCACCATCCTGCACCAGCTCGGCCTGGACCACCGCGAGCTGGTCATGGTCCGCGAGGGCCGGAGCGAACGCCTCACTGATGAGTTCCCAGCCCGGGTGGTGAAGGAGATCCTGGCGTAGTCGTCCTTGACCTCTTTTGTTTCTAACGCTTGAAATCTTGTGCAATTGGGCGAAGAATTTTTGTAGGGGCGCCCCTTGTGGGCGCCCTCTTCGGTCCAAACCGAAGCAAGACGTGGTCAATCGAAGATCCAAGAGCTGGAACGCCGCCGGTCCGGCGAAGAAGTATTGGTTCCGGTTACGCAGGGTTGGGTAATGGACGTGCGTTTCAAGTGGGCTCTTGGATTCCAAATGAGGTCGAGCCGAATCTGAGTACCGTACCGGGCTCCTCTCCCGAATGCGATTTCAGGATTGCGGTCTTGATCGTTCTTGGATTTTCCTGGCGTAAGAACGAAAAAGCCCCAAGGGATCGGCCTCGCTCATGATCACCGATCCTGGGTCCAGGACGGGAGCGGGGCGTACTGCCAAGGGGCGAATGGAATCAACATACTTGGTCGTCACTCAAGGTTCCAATGCTAGAATGCTTGAGGCCGATGGGTTTCAGTACCTTACCCATTTTCTGGTATTGGACGGAGGCTTGGCCATGATCGTTAAAATCACGCCGAAACGCCAAGTCACGATTCCTGCGCGGGTTCTGGAGGCGTTGGGCGTGAAGCCCGGTGACGAACTTGAACTGAACGAAGGGCCCGACGGCTTCACGATCCGGCCCAGGCGCATCGACTATTCTCGCCTGGGGACATTACGCAGCAAGATCCCGCCGGGACATCCGCGGTTCGATATCAAGAGCTTCAGGAAGCAGGCGTATGACCCGGTGTTTCGGGATTGATTCCTCGATCTTTCTCCGTATTTTCGTCAGGTGACACGAAGCGATGGGTGAGACGGCGATGGAACTTCAAGCCTACGTGCACCCAGCGGAGTTGCCTGCAAGTGAGACCATGCGGGTTGCGAAACTTCTGGCAATCGACGGATCGGAAACACTGAGCGACGTGCAACTTGCGCGGCATGTCGCCGACGGACTATTCCCGCAGGCGGCTATGTCCCTGTCCGCTGTCGTGGGCAGGAAACGCATCATCGGACCCGTCGTGCCTGAGGCAACTTTCAGGCGGATGCTCAAGGCCGGGAAAAGGCTGTCCAGGAACCATAGCGAAAGGCTCTATGGCGTGGGACGAGTCGTGGACGCACTTGGCCGTGCCTACCACGGGGACCGGGAGGCCATCGACATGTTTCTGAGCCAACCGCACCCGCTGCTCGAAGGACAGACGCCTTTCAATATGGCGCGGTCCAGTTCGGCAGGTACGGAAGCTGTGCTGAATCTCATTCGTCGGGCAGAGGGCGGCATCATTCTCTGAGATAGGCATGGAAGGCGCCTGAAACGATGCAGCCCAATGGTCGCCGGATGACCAGGGGAATCAGGTAGAGTTGGAGCTATGACCGTCCCCACGATATTCGAGACCTGCCGACCGCGCGCGGATGTTCTCGCGGGCACCATCACCGAGTCCGATTTCGCAGCGGACTTGGCGCAGGTCATCAAAGAGGAGGCCGGCGGCGAATACCTCGATCCCGGGCGTTTCTTTGCCAATACCTATCCCACAAGGGGTCTCAGAAATCTGCTCGCCAACGTGTGCCGGCGGCTGACCGGCGCCGGTGGTGAAGTCGCGTCGATATTCCGGCTCGACACCTCCTACGGCGGCGGCAAGACGCACGGACTGATCGCCTTGCGCCACGCCGCACTCGGAATGCAGGGCGTGTCGGATGTCTCGGAATTCGTCGACCCCTCCCTGCTGCCGCACGGACCTGTGCGCGTCGCGGCCTATGACGGTGAGAACGCCGACCCGACCAACGGACGGGAGATGGGAGGCGGCATCTTCGCGCGCACCCCATGGGGCGAGATTGGCTACGCGCTCGCCGGAAGAACGGGCTACGAGCGGGTGCGAAAGAGCGACGAGAGCCGGATCGCTCCCGGGGCCGAGACCCTGCGCGGCCTGTTCGGCGGCGAGCCGACGTTGATCCTCCTCGACGAGTTGTCAGTCTACCTGCGCAAGGTGCGTAGCCTCGAAGATGCCCGTTATCAGATGACGGCGTTCCTGACCTCGTTGTTCAAGGCTGTCGAGAGCGCGCCCAATGCAGTCCTGGTCTACACTCTGGCCATCGGCAAATACGGCCGTGCCACCGACGCCTACACCGAAGAGAACCAGTTCATCGCCGATCAGATGGCGGAAGCGGAGAGTGTTTCCGCGCGCAAGGCGACGCTCTTGAACCCCACCGAGGAGGACGAGACGGTCCAGGTCCTGCGCCGGCGGCTGTTCGAGTCCATAGACGAGACCAGGATTCCGGCCGTCGTCGACGCTTATCGGAGTCTCTGGGTCGCCAACCGAGAATCCCTGCCCGGCGATGCGGTCCGCTCGGTAACGGTTGAAGCCTTCCGGTCGAGTTATCCACTGCATCCGGAAGTTCTGGAGACTTTGACCGGTAAGACGGCGACGCTCGGCAATTTTCAACGGGTTCGCGGCATGCTACGGCTGCTGGCGCGGACGATCTCGCAGCTTTGGGCGGAAAAGCCTGCGGACGCGACTGCGGTCCATCTGCATCACATCGATCCCGGCCATGAGCCCATCCGGCAGGAAGTCGTGACCCGTCTCGGACAGTCTGCATATATTCCGGCCATTGCCAACGACGTCGCCGCCGGATCGGTGGAGAAAAAGGCCCTGGCCCAGGAGATCGATGCCGTGGATCACCGGGGCCTGCCGCCCTATGCGGTTTACGTGGCTCGCACCATCTTCATGCACACCCTGGCCTTCAACGATCCGCTCAAGGGGATTTCGTCGGACGAGTTGCGATATTCGGTCCTGGGCCCCGCGACGGACATCAGTTTTATCGAGGAGGCGCGCAAGAGATTCATCGCCGAATCCGCGTACCTGGACGACCGTCCCGGTGCGCCGATGCGCTTTCTCGCCGAGGCCAATCTCCGGCAGATCATCCGCCGCGAGGAGCGACACGTGGATGCGATGGAGGCACGCGTCGAGCTCAACGACCGCATCAGGGAGATATTCAGCGGAAAGGTCTTCGAGACAGTGACCTTTCCGGGAGGTGCATACGACGTTCCCGACGAGGTCGGCGACGGCCGGCCCAAGCTCATCGTACTGGGATTCGACGGCCTGACCATAGGCACGTCGGTGGAAAAAGTGCCCGACTTCATCACGCGGATCTACACTCGGAAGGGTTCGGAGAGTTTGGCCCTGCGGAAGTTTCGAAACAACTTGGTGTTCGTGGTCGCGGAGCGCTCCCTCAAAGAGGCGATGCGGCGAAGGGCCTACTACCGGTTGGCGCTACGGGAATTGAAGAAGCCGGAACGCCTAATGGACTTGGCGGAACACCAGCAGGACCAGGTGCGAGAACTGGAGTCCCGATCCGAGCATGATCTCGCCTTGGCGATTCAGCAGTGCTACCGGCACGTTTTCTATCCCTCCCGACATCATGTTGAGGCAAGCCAGATCGATCTGGCGCATACAGCCATCGACATCCAGTCCACGTCCGACAAGCCAGGCGCCGGCCAGCAGCAGATCGTGCGGGCCCTGCGTGACCTCAACAAGTTGCGCTTGGCCGAAGACGAGCCGGACTCGCCCGCCTACGTGCGCGACCGCACTCCGCTCAAGAAGGGAGAGATTACGACCCTGGCCTTGCGCGACGAATTTCGGAGGGATCCCGGGCTCCCCATGCTGCACGGCGACAACATCTTCATTCGGGGAGTACGGCTTGGTATCGAGCGGGGGGAATACGTTTACCGTAGCGGAGACCTGCTGTACGGGCCGGACGATCCTTCAGCCAGCATCAGGATCGATGAGCAATCGGTGATCTTCACCATGGCCCATGCTAAGAAACATGGCATCTGGCCAAGGAAGAAGGCCGACGAGTCGGAAAAGACGGAATCGGGTGGCAAGAAGCCGGGCGACCCCAAGACGACCGCTGGCGCTCAGGGTGAAGGCACCGTTGCAGAGCCTCGCCAAGCCGTCTTCTCCGACGAGGGCATGCTCAAGGAAGCCCTGGTCCGGTTGTGGGAACAGGTGCGAACGAAGAAGATTCCTCGAATCGAGAAGCTGACCATCCGCATGTTCGAAGCAGGCGAAGCCTTCCGGCTCCTCGGAGTCGTGGGTTCCGTGTCGGGGGCGAAAAAAATGGTCACGATTGTAGGGGACTATGAAACTCGTGCGGACGGATTGTTCGAGTTGGAGTTCCGAGGCCCGGTGCCGGATGCGCAGCCGGTGAGAGAGTTCCTGGAACCCCAGATTCGGGACGCAAGGTCCAATAGTATTGAGGTGGGTTTCGAGTTAACGTTTTCCAAGGGGCTTTCCATGAACGGTGACATGGCGGAGCGACTTTCCGAACGCCTTACCCGGTTCACCAGCGGTGCCGCCTATGTTTCGGCCGCGGCAGAGGTCAAGACTTGAGATGGCTCGTCTCAAGAGAATCGTTCAGGTAGAGACGCCGGCCTCCGCGCCCCAATATGAGCTGCGGGTGCGCCGTCACGGGCCGATCGGCACCGAGTATGAGATCTGGCAGATACCTGCCGCAGCCACTCCGCAACTGCGGTCGCCGTTGCGGCTGGCCGGACTTCGAGGGCGCAACCTTGATCTTGTCGAGCACCGGGTGCTGAAGCGGCTTTCGCAATCCGGCGTCAGGCCAGTCAGGCGCAACAGTTCCAGAAGACGTGGCTATGCGCTGACGGAAGACCTGGCGCTGACGTTGGGGCTGTTGTTCCGCGCGCTGGCCCCGATGCGCAGCCGCGACAACATGCGGGCGGTCGCCGACGGGATCGAGGCTATGGGACGCGAGGAGGCCGCCTATTGGCTGGGCATGGCGATGCACCGCAAGCAGCCGCGCCGGGTGCTGGCGGCGTTGCGTTTTCTACTGACGAAACCGAAAGCCCGGGGATTTCGCTCGTGATAATTGCACGCGTGAGAATTTGGAACTATCGAACCGTCAGGAACCTTGATCTACGGCTGGATCCTTCCCTGGCGGTTTTTCACGGATACATTGCACACCGAAAGATCAGCATTCTGGGTGCCATCGCCGTAGGCCTCGTCAGTATTCTCACATTGATGCCCGAGGTTTCTGGCATCAGCTTGCTCCCGCCTACATGATCACGGGAAAGGTGGAACGATGACATCGGTGATCTTTACCGGAGAAATATTCCCCGAGGGGAACGTTTACGTCGGCGTATGCCGGGAGCTGGACGTGTCCAGTTTCGGCGACAGTCCCGATGATGCCAGAGCATCGCTGCAAGAGGCAGTGGAGACGTTTCTGGAGGGATGCGAGCTTTTGGGCACCTTGACCGAAGTGCTCCAAGAGTCGGGGTTCGAGATGGCGGACGGCGCTTGGCGGTTGCGCAAACGCATGACCGTGCGTGAAGTTGCGACCGTGCCATGAGTTCGTTGAAGCGACGCATCGTCCCGATTCGTTATCGGACTCTTGTGCGCGTCTTCGAACTCGATGGATTTGAGGTGCGGCGCACCCGGGGAGACCATGTCATGATGACAAAACCGGGTGTCAGGCGTCCGGTGGTGATCAAGACGAGACCCGGTGAGGTTCCGGTCACACACATCCTCACCAATCTGCGCACGGCGGGGATCAGTAGAGAAACCTACTTTCGATTGCTGGATGATGTTGGTTAGTCGCATTCATCGGTGCTGTGTTTACTACTTCCCGCACGTCGCCTTCAATCACACTCCCACCGTTAACGCAAACGCAACAGGGGGTAAGACGTGCCCGAAACCCGTCTGATCGAACGCTGGTTGCCGATTGCCGCTCTTGGAGTGGAAAGCGTACGAGAACGGACACCCATGACACCGTTTCCTGCGCCAAACCGCCTCCATGTCTGGTGGGCACGCCGCCCTCTGGTTGCCTCGCGGGCGGCGGTTCTGGCCTCTCTGCTACCGGCAGATGCCGATCAGGATAAATTTTTGCACGCGCTTGGGATTCACGGCGACCCGGTGGCAGCTCGTGATGCGATTGACCGAGCGCGAAGGACCGGAGTCAGGGTGAAGGACCCGTACGGCTATGGTCGGGCCTACGGTTACATGTTTGACCGAGATGACCGGGCATGGGTGACATCCATGCTCGGTGATTCCACAACAGATCTTGCTGTCCTGGATCCGACCGCGGGTGGTGGAAGTGTTCCATTTGAAACGATGCGCATGGGACTTGCGCCACTTGCAAACGACCTGAATCCCGTAGCAGCCTTGATCATTAGGGCCACAGTCGAGTGGCCTTCGTCTTGCTGCCATGACGTCAGAAAACAATTCGATAGTTTGGCTACGGAGTGGCGTAGGAATATCGAAGATCGCCTTAGCGTTTACTTTCCGCAGTGGGACCAGCCTGACCGAGTCGATCTGACTTATCTCTGGGCGCGCACGATCACCTGTCCCTATTGCAACGGTCTCGTACCGCTTTCGCCAAACTGGCGTTTGGCACCCAATGGCACCGGGGTCCGGCTCAAACCTCGCCTCGGCTGCGGTTCGGGCGGAGACGGCCGCGTCTGCTCGTTTGAGATCGTTCGGTCGGCAAAGGAGCAGTCTGCCGGGACAGTGTCACGAGGTGCTGGCTCCTGTCCGTATCCGGACTGCGGCCGGGTGATCGACGGCGACGAGATCAAGCGCCAAGCCCAAGCGGGACAGATGAGCGAGCAGTTGTATTCGGTCGTATACAAGAAACGCGTCGTCAAGATCCTCAAGTCCGGGAAGCGCGGAAAAGATAAATGGGTTCGAGGCTACCGGGCGCCTCGGCCCGAGGACGACAACTATGCAGAGATTCAGGAGAAACTGGCCGAAAAGCTGCCCGAATGGGAAGCGTTCGACATCGTTCCGAGTGAGAGAATCCCCGACGGGAACAAGACCAAGGAACCTCAGCGGTACGGGATGGACGTATGGCAGGATCTGTTCTCGCCGCGCCAGCTTTTATGCCACGGCACGAGCGTCGAGGTCTTCCGCGAAATGCTCGATGCCGACCGATCTGCCGGCATGTTGAACGAGGTCAGAAAAGCAGCGTATGGGTACTTGGCGCTCACGCTGGACACCTTGCTAAATTACAACAGTCGAGCTGGGATCTGGGACACAACGACAGGCCGAGGCGTGCGCCATGCTTTTTCTCGACACGATTTCTCCTTCAAGTGGTCCTATGCGGAGATGGCGCCTCTGGTAACCGGTTTAGGTTACGACTGGGCAATAGAGAAAACAGCGAAATGCATCAAGGAACTCGTCGGCTTGGTTCACTACGAAGCGTATGACATTGCACACGGCCTGTACCCGGACCCCGACCCTGTGAAATATAAGCCGCCGCGAATCACTATCACCTGCAAGTCCGCCGACAGCCTCGACCATATCGCCGACGCCAGCATCGACGCGGTGGTCATGGACCCGCCCTACTACGACAACGTCATGTATGCCGAACTCTCCGATTTCTTCTACGTTTGGCTCAAGCGCACCGCCGGCCATGTTTTCCCTGAGCTGTTCCGACGACACCTGACCGACAAAGACAACGAAGCCGTAGCCAACCCGGCCAGATTTCAGGGCCAGAAGAGCGCAAAATTGCTCGCAGGACGCGACTACCAGGAGCGTATGGCGTCCATCTTTGCCGAGTGCCGGCGAGTCTTGAAGCCCGACGGCGTGATGACGTTGATGTTCACGCACAAGGCGACCGGCGCCTGGGACGCGCTCACCAAGGGCCTGATGGAAGCGGGTTTCATCATCACCGCGTCTTGGCCCATCAACACGGAGTCAGAAGGTGGTCTACACATCAAGAACAAAGCAGCGGCCAAGAGCACTATCTTTCTTGTCTGCCGCCCGCGGCATCCTCCTGGCGCTGGCGACGGGATGAGAGTCCACGAAGCGGGGGCGACCTACGGCGAAGACACAGACACCGTCTACTGGGAGGACGTGGAACCCAAGGTCGCCGGAGCGGTGCGAAAGCGAGCGGAGGATTTCCAGAAATCGGGCATTGCCGGTGTTGATCTCTATCTCGCCTCCTTCGGGCCGGCACTGGAGGAGTTCTCGCGTCACTGGCCGTTGAAGCGGGGCACACCGCGTGAGCTTCCCGAAGAACGGCGACGGCGGCGCCAGCTGGTGCTGTTCGAGGAGGAATGGGACCCGTATGCCGCGACGCCGGAGGACGCTCTTGACGTGGCCCGGCGCGAGGTCAAGCGGTGGCGTTTGGAGCAACTGACGCATCTCAAGTCCAACGCCGATCTCGATCCAACGACCGCCTTCTTCGTGTTGGCGTGGGACGCCTTCCGGGCGCCGGTTTTCTCTTATGATGAGGCTCTCCGTCTGGCTCGTGCGGTAGGCGTCGATTTGGAGGACGGTATCGTGGGGCGCCTCGCGGAGAAGAAAGGCAGCAACATCCGTCTCTGGGACAGTACGGGCCGCGCGGCGAAGGGGACGCTGGGACCGGTGGACGGCTCCCGAGGCATGATCGACACCATCCATCGTGTTGCCCACATGGCCCGCATCCGATCCCTCGCCGCGGCCCGGGATCTGATCGAGACGGCGCGGGTCCAGGAGGAACCGCGGTTTTTCGTGGCGCTGGAAGCCGTGCTGGAGGTGCTGCCGGTGTCTAGAGCCTGGACCGACATCCCCTTGCAAGGGGACGTCAGAGCCGCCGGGGACGACTTCGAGGTGTTGGAGAATCTTCGCCGGCTCGCCTATTCGGACAAGGTCGATCGGCCGAAGCAACTGGAATTCTGGACCAAGGAGGGCGCTTGACCCGGTTTGTCCGCTGGGAAATCCTTCCCGGTCAAGAGTTGCGGACCGGAATTTCGGTCATCTGTTTCGACGATACGAGTCGCGAGATGCCAATTCGTACGATCCGGACAAGTGGAGAGTGTCATGGGCGGACCCTTCATGCCCATTGAGGACGTCGCCGAGAATCTCGACGCGATCACGGAACGAGTTCGGCTCGGAGGCGATCGGATCGCGATTCGGAAACATGGCAAGATCGTCGCGGTTCTCGTGCCACCGGCTGATCTTGAAGCTCTGAATGGGCTGGAGGATCGGCTTGATCGGCTCGACGCTCTGGATGCATTGGCGGATTACCGAGCGAACGGCGGAGTCAGCGTCGACGACCTCAAACACGATCTCGGTCTTTGACCCACCCGATCGTGATTTCGTAAACGGCTGACATCGACGTTGGCAGCATCGGCCGCGCTGCCGGTCGGGGTGAGGAGGACACGCGTGCTCGCCGATCGTGCATGGAAGCTCAAATACACGCCCGACGACGGCGATCTGGTCAAGCTCTTCTACCTGCCCGCCCTGGAGGATGCCGAGCGGTACGACCGCCTGACCGGATATTTCAAGGCCCGCGCACTGACACTGGCAGCGCGGGGCATCGAGGGACTGGTCCGAAACAGCGGCCACATGCGTCTCGTCGTCGGCTGCACCTTGGATCCGCCCGAGATCGAAGCCATCGAGAAGGGCGAGCAGCTTCGCCACTTGGTCGAACGGCATCTGACCGCTTTCCCTCTCGACCCTACCGAACCGGAGACATCGGATGCGCTGGAACTGCTGGCCTGGATGGTCGCGCGCGGACACTTGGACGTGAAGGTGGCCGTCCCGTGCGACGCGAAACGAAGGCCAATCCCGGCGGGCGGCATCTTTCACGAGAAGTCCGGAATCATTGAGGATCGAGTCGGCGACAGGATCGCCTGGACCGGCAGCCTGAATGAGACGTTTTCCGGTTGGCAGGACAACTGGGAGAGCATCAGCGTCTACACAAGCTGGGGAACGGATTCCCCGCGCGTAGCGAACGAGGAGGCCAACTTCACGCGCGTCTGGGAGGACGAGGCTCACCGCTTGATCGTGCTCAACGTGCCCGATGCCGTCCGCCGCGACCTGCTGCGGTTTATGCCGTCGGACGGCCTGCCCGCCCGCCTGCGGAAGTCCGGGAAAGAGAAACACAAACCTCGTAGGAAGGAACGGGCGGAGCGGACGCACCCGCCGGCTACGGACCTGAAAAGCCGCGTCTGGTCGTTTATCCGACAGGCTCCTTCACTTCGGGATGGGGGCGAACGCGTGGGCGAAGCGACCTCCGCGGTCATTCCCTGGTCGCACCAGGTGCGGGCGTTCGAACGCCTCTACCGCGATTGGCCGCCTCGCCTGCTCATCGCCGACGAAGTCGGCCTCGGGAAAACCATCCAGGCCGGCATGCTGCTGCGCCAAGCTTGGCTTGCCCGGCGAGCCAGACGGATCCTGATCTTGGCACCCAAGGCGATCCTCAGGCAGTGGCAAATCGAACTGCGAGAGAAGTTCAATCTCAATTGGCCCATCTACGACGGCCGGAGACTTTCTTGGTACCCGTCTCCTGCGTGGCGTGGCCGCAACGAGCGCAAAGTGGACCAACACGCTTGGCATGGCGAACCGGTAGTGATTGCGTCGAGTCAGATGATGCGGCGGCGCGACCGCGCTAGGATGCTTTTGGAAGAGGCGGAACCCTGGGATCTGGTCGTGCT
This sequence comes from Acidobacteriota bacterium, assembly GCA_965116695.1. Classification (GTDB taxonomy): domain Bacteria; phylum Acidobacteriota; class UBA6911; order RPQK01; family JAJDTT01; genus JAJDTT01. Next base: position 921,142 of record OZ220706.1, on the reverse strand, counting down.
CGACGAAGCCCACCATGCCCGGCGCCAAGCCGCGGGAAGCCCGCAGCAGGGTGGGCCGAATGCGCTGCTCCGGTTGATGCGAGGCTTGAGGGATCGCACGGAGGGCCTGGTGCTTCTGACGGCGACGCCGATGCAGGTTCATCCCATTGAAGTCTGGGATCTCTTGGATCTCCTGGGGCTGCCGCGGGAGTGGTCACCCGAGGCGTTTCTCAAGTTCTTCGATGACATCGAACATCCGAGTCCATCAGGGGACGCATTGGAGCGCATGGCCCGGTTGTTTCGATCGGTCGAGAGCGGCTATGAAGGGACCAGGAGGGAGGACGCTCAACGCCTGGTTGACCTGTCCCGGCTGAAGGTGAAAAAGGTTCTCCGCGCGCTACGCCACGAAGCGACCATCCCGCGGCGCCAGTTGGAAACAAAGGAACGACGGGCAGCAATCCGGATTATGCGAGCGAACACGCCCCTCCGCAGGCTGGTTTCACGACACACGCGGGAATTGCTGCGGCGCTATTTCCAGGTCGGCCAGTTGACGACGCGGATCGGGGAACGTCACGTTGAGGATCGCTTCCTGGAGATGACACCGGACGAACGTCTGATTTACGAGGCGGTGGAGGACTATATTTCGAGCACCTACAACCAGGCCAGCGCCAAGGAGCGCTCGGCGGTGGGATTTGTCATGACCATATACCGCCGCCGTCTGGCCAGCAGTTTCAGCGCCTTGAGCAAGACGCTACGGAACCATCTCGAAGCCATTGCTGCCGGTGACGCGGTTGCATTGAAGAATCTGGAGGAGGATGCACCCGAAGATGAGGCGGTGGATGAAATTCCGGATGCCGATCAGTTGGAGGAGTTGACGCGGCAAGCGCTGGCCGCAGAGGAAAAGGCCGACATCGGAGACCTCCTCGACCGAGTTGGCCGTCTGCTGCCGGACAGCAAGCTCGGGAGTCTGAAGGAGATCCTTCACGACCTGAGTCGAGCCGGATACGGACAGGCAATGGTCTTCACCCAGTACACCGATACGATGGATTTCCTGCGTGCGGAACTGCTGAAGTACACCGATTTCAGGTTGATGTGTTTCTCGGGGCGGGGAGGGGAAATTCCCTCGGTCGACGGTTCTTGGAGGGGGATCAACCGTGACGAGGCCAAGCGGCGTTTCCGCGCCGGTGAGGCTGACATTCTGCTTTGTACGGACGCCGCGGCGGAGGGCTTGAATTTCCAGTTCTGTGGGGCACTCGTCAATTACGACATGCCGTGGAATCCCATGCGGGTGGAACAGCGAATCGGCCGCATCGACCGCCTCGGGCAGGAGTACCAAGTCATTCGCATCGTGAATCTGCACTACGAGGACACGGTCGAGACCGACGTGTACAGAGCGCTGAGGCACCGGATCGGCCTGTTCCAGTCTGTGGTCGGTCGCTTGCAGCCGATCCTGGCTCAATTGCCGCGACGGATCTCTGAAACGGTGCTGTCTGGCGAATCACGGGATGCCCGGGAACGGGCGAAAATCGTGGACGCCATCGAGCAACAGACTCAGGAAGCCGAGGGACGGGGTTTCGATATCGATGCGGTAACGGAAAGCGATCTCGCAATGCCGAAACGCGCGCCGTCACCGGTGACCATGGAGGATCTGGATCGGGTAATCCGATCCCCTAATCTCATGCCTTCCGGGTTTGACGTCAAACCAATGGGACATCGCGAATACGGTGTTCTCAAACCGGGTAGTACGGAACGAGTCCGCGTGACGACCGATCCGGGATACTACGAGAAGCATTCCGAGAGCATGGAACTCTGGTCGCCGGGGAACTCGCTGTTCACACAACCGGAGTTCATAGAACTGGCGGAGGAAATTCCAGTCACCAAGACGTTGAAGGAAATCCTGGAGGGCAGACCTGAGTATTCCTGACGTGTTCTTCAATGAGGTCTATCCCGGAAGCCGCGTCTTCCGGGTAACAGACTGAGGAAGATTCGGCTCTTGGCGGGCAGGCGGAGACGGCACAATTGAGCCAACTGTTTTTCGCATCGGCAAGGAATATCAGAACATACAGGACATTCGGTAGAGTGGAAAACGATAATCGTGGCATTGTGCCCGATGCCTCATCTGGCATGGACTACTTGGCGACGAGCCGAAGCTGATCCCCGTAGTCGAGCCGTCGGCTGGAAACACAGCCCGAACGATGATTGGATAGAACTGTTCGGGAAAAAACAGGGAGTGACGACGCAATGAGCGATGGGGAATCCGCTCAATCGGCGGAGAGTGAAAATATCGAGGGTCTGGATCTCGAGGACAAAACATCCTGGGGCAATTATCCGCTCGACGAACTGCTGATTCGAGATGATCGCAGAACTGTTTACGAGGTCCTTCGGCGAATCCGCCGCGGTACGTATGTGATGAATCCGGACTTCCAGCGCGATTTCATCTGGCCGGAAGTCAAACAGAGCAGGCTGATTGAATCTGTCATCATGCGCATTCCTCTGCCGGTGTTCTACATGGCTGAAGACACGGAAGGACGGATGGTGGTGGTCGACGGTTTACAGCGCCTAGCCACTTTCAAACAGTTCGTGGACGGCGAGCTGAAGTTGCGCCTGCCGGACCGCGAACTACTTAACGGCAAGCGGTTCTCGGATCTTCCGGCCAAGTTTCAGAATCGAATCGAGGACTGCAACCTCATTTTTTACATCATCGACTCTAGGGCGCCGGAGCCAGTCCGCTTGGACATATTTGAGCGAGTGAACAGCGGTGTGCCGCTTACCCGGCAACAGATGCGCAACTCTCTGTTCATGGGCGCAGCCACCCGATTCCTCAAACGGGAGGCACGAACCGACATCTTTCTTGAGGCGACCGGCAGAAGCCTGAATCAGAAGACCATGCGGGACCGGGAGTTCGTCAATCGATTTTGCGCGTTCCAACTGGTTGGTCTTGATGGATACCATGGCGACATGGACAGTTTCCTGGCGAAATGCTTGAAAACCATGAACAAGATGAAGAAATCCGACTTGGAGAAACTGTCGATGGAGCATCGCAGGGGACTCTCCAACAACCTGCTTCTGTTCAAGCGCCACGCGTTCAGAAAACACTCTCCAGATCAGGTGGCGCGCAACGTCATCAACGCGTCTCTCTGGGACGTGATGTCCACGGGTTTGTCCCATTATTCTTGCGACCGAGTCAAAATGTGCGCCGCACGTCTTCGTTCGGCGATTCATAAGTTACTTGATGACGACGCTTTCCATAACGCAATTTCAATTTCTACGAACAGCACGTCTAGGGTGAAGACCCGTTTTCAGTTGACACAGAGGGTTTTTGAGGAGGTTCTCGGTGATCACACAGATTGATCTGCGTCACTTCAAGTGTTTTCGCTTGTTGAAGCTCTTCATGCGGCCGCTGACCCTCCTGACTGGTCTTAACGCCTCCGGTAAATCGTCGGTGATACAGGCCCTTGCGCTATTGCATCAGACCATGCGTGAACATGAATGGTCCACGCGATTGGCGCTCAACGGCGACACTGTGCAGCTGGGTACAGCCGAGGACGTAATCGATAAAATCACCGGCAAGCTCGGCTTTGAGATTGGGCTGGTAGACGATGTAGCTATGTATCGATGGGGATTTGAGGGGGACCGCACCGGAATGTCCTTGGGCGTAGTCCGCGTCAACATAGGTAGCAAAAGCCTGGACAATCCAGAAACGCTGCACCATTTGTTGCCCCCGAAATTTGACAGATCGATGTCTGATCGTCTTTGCCGTATGACCTATCTGACGGCTGAAAGGTTAGGCCCGCGCGAGACCTATATGTTGGAGGGTCTCGGGCTCACGTCCGTCGTCGGGCCGACGGGAGACAATGCTGTCAGTGTTCTTTACGCCGGTCGTGATGAGCGTGTTTCCGAATCCGTAGCGGTCAGGGGCGTACCACCGACGCGAATGCGACAAGTAGAAGCGCGCATGGGAAGCTTTTTTCCCGGTTGTGAATTGGCGATGACAAAGATTCCAAGGGCCAATGCAGTGACATTGGGAATTCGAACATCCAGAGATGTGGACTTCCATCGTCCAAGCCACACAGGTTTCGGGATCACGCAGGTCTTACCAATTGTGGTGGCAGCGCTGTCCGCGCAGCGTAATGACCTGCTTGTGATTGAGAATCCCGAAGTCCATCTTCACCCCGCTGGGCAGGCAATGATGGGAGTGTTTCTGGCACAAGTCGCCGTTGCAGGTGTACAGGTGATCCTTGAAACACATAGCGACCATGTGTTGAATGGGGTCCGGCGTGCGGTCAAGAACAGGACCCTTCCGCCTGAAGATGTTGCCCTGCATTTCTTCAGGCCGCGGCAGGAAGCCGAGCGGGAAGGTATCGCACAGGTGCAGAGTCCGCTCATCGATGGCGATGGGAACATCGACGACTGGCCCGAGGATTTCTTCGATCAGTTCGACAAGGATATGAACTACTTTGCGGGGTGGAGCTGACGTGGATTTCTTTGTCAACGAACTGTCTATCCACCGTCAATTCCATGATATGCCATCGTTTCGCGCTGCGTTGGACCGGTTGATGTCTATGCGGAATCTCGTGGGAAGGTTCAATTGCGACATGTTTTGCCATCGGGCGATTCTGAATGCCGAGGTGATGCCGGGAGTGTCGATGCCTCGTGCCATTGGTCGGTTGCCGGAAGCCGAACGGCGAGCCGCGATGTTCTGGCTGACTCGCGGCGGTCCGTTCTGGGACGATCTTCGGCAGCATCGCGGAAATGAATATCTGGAATGCAACGACCTGATCGTCACTGACACAGGTATCGGCGAGGCTGCATACCGCAACATCCATGGTGTCATATCTAGCCTGATCAGCGCGTTGCCTACCGATTGGAACTATTCGCCCGTGGAAGTGATCTGGCGTCGGGAAGCCGAAGAAATGGAGGACCAAAGGGCCGTAGTTGACAACTGGTGGGAATTAAATGAACTGGAGATGTCCCTGGACAAAATAGCGCCGCCAATCGCTACATGGCGGGACCTTCACGGCGTGTCCAGTTCCCGGTTCGCAAAGCTGGTTTTTGCCGATGATTGGCTTGACCCGCTCGATGGGACTCAATTCGTACGAAGTTCCGCAGATCGCATTATTTTTCTGCTCGCCATTCTCAACCGCTTCGCACACGCATTCGACGCGAACGGCGTACGGACACGTGAAGGCCAACGAATCTACCAAGACTATTTTACGGGGAACAATGCGCACTTTTCCGACTCCTCGGACAGAGAGAAGAGCCGGTTCAAAAAGGACCTGACCTTTTCGCATCCGACCGAAACCGGACGGTTCCTGTTCGGGACTTGGCACGGAAAAGAACGCCGGCTGACACTTCGCCTTCATTATTCATGGACGCGAAGGGCCGATGATCCTGTATACATCCTGTATCTTGGCCCGAAGATAACTCGTCGATGACAGCCAATCTAGAAAGCCCAATTTCGCCAGAATAGCTTGTCGTCAGGATCTCTCAAAGACTTACGATGTCCGGATGAGAACTAAGGAAGGTCTGAATAAGTCCTCATATGGGGCGAAACAGACCTTGTATCCCTGCCTTTTTCGGATCCAGGCGTTGTAACCTGGGATTTGCAACCCTGAATTGGTCTTGACCAAGCGATTGCGAGACGGATTCCCCAGCCTCAAACACAGCCGTTCCGCATTCCGATCAGGCGGTCACACCGGAGCGCTCGGCGATCATCAGATTGGCGAATCCCACCAGCAGATAGATCCGTTGGGTGTTTTTCGCCAGCCCGCGGTAGCGCACCTTGGCGTAGCCGAAATGCCGTTTCAGGTACCCGAACACATGTTCTGCCTTCGCCCGAACCGATGCCTTGCGCCGCTCGGCCAACGCCGCCTCACTCTCCGGCGGCAGCTGCCAACGCTTCCCGGGCTTCATCATCACCTGCCAATCCACCGGCCGATCTCGATTCTCCGACCGCTTCTGCACTCCCTGGTATCCGGAATCCCCCCAAACTTGCGACTCCGAGCCGTGCAGCAATTCGGAGGCCCGCGTCACGTCATGCTCGTTGGCCGGAGCCGTCACCACCGTGTGCGCCACCCCCGTCTGGGCGTCCACCCCCAGGTGGGCCTTCATTCCGAAATACCACTGTTTTCCCTTTTTCGTCTGGTGCATCTCCGGATCCCGCGCCCGATCCTTGTTTTTCGTCGAGGAAGGCGCCGCCAGCATACTCGCGTCCACGATCGTCCCACGGCTCAGCCGCAGGCCTTGCCGCTGCAGGTGAGAACCAATCTCCTCGAATAGCGCCTCCCCCAGACCATGCTCCTCCAGCCGATGACGGAACTTCAGAATCGTTGTCTCGTCCGGCAGCGGCCCCGTGAGCTTCAGGCCCACGAACCGCCGCACCGATTCCACCTCATAGAGCAGATCCTCCATCCCCGGATCGCTCAGGTTGTAAAACAGCTGCACGCAGTGAACCCGCAGCATCGTCGAGAGCGGGTAGGGACGCTGGCCCCGTCCCGCTTTCGGGTAAAACGGCTCAATCCGGGCTTCCAACTGCTCCCACGGAATCAACCCGTCCATGCGGGCCAGAAACTTCTCTCGACGCGTCACCCGCTTCTTGGTGTCGTATTCTAGATCTGCGAACGTCCGTTGCGACATCGTCTTTCCCCCCACGCAGTGATGATGAAAGAATTATCGTGCAGAACGCTGACTCGACTTAATCAGACCTTCCCTAACTGTGTAGGGCTCAACTGAAGCACAAGTCTTTGTAGGGAAAACCGTTGACTCGGTGTCCGTTCCTTCGGGTGCAAACTGGTGGAGTTGGCATACAGGCTGTTCCCAATCACTCGCCATCCCGGGTCCCGGCGTGGACTGTGCACGATGCAATGGCAAAGTGATCGGTATCCGCAACCAAGGGCGGGATAAACTGGCGAAAGCTTTTCATGCCGTATTCTTTCCGGATTCACTACCTTTGACATTATTACGCAATGCATTCCTGTAGGTGTTCAATACAAGCTTTAATCCAAACCACCACGCATAAATAGCGGGACTGGAGTAACACCCACCGTCGTCAAGCAGTCCGTGCGCAAGTTCATTCCTTAGATTTGGTCCAAAGGGGTCACAAAGAAGCGCCTTAATCTCGAATGTCAGGTTTGAGCCGAATATACTTTCCGTCTGGGGAAGGTCCATAAGCGAACTAAGACTTTTTTCATTCTCTATACCGTTGCTATCCAAGTGTATAGTTTGCACACCGGATTGTTTCAAGTGGACTCGAACCATGTGCTCAATTTGTGGCACTAGAAGATGGAGAGCTGTGACAAAATCTTGGTCGTAACCTGCGAATAATGCCTTTCCAAAAAGTAACTCCCGTCCTATTGGAACGATGGGAGACTGACGGGATAAATCGATGAAATCATGTTCCTGTATGCGATGTTCCAAGAGTAAAATCTCATGCGCAGCGTAGATGCAACGACTAGCAATCTCTACACGCATAATGTATTCATTGATCATCTCGGAGCGAATCAGCCTCTCATCTTCAGACAATGCAGCGCTGTCTCCCATTCCAGGCCGTCTTGCAATGGTGCGGCCATCGCGTCCCAAAATCGCCGCGGGAAACAACGATTGTAGCGGATACATATCAAGGCGCGTGATCACGCGTTCGCGCAATTCTTCGGCATTTACGAAGCTATGTAACTCAATGAAAGCCTTCAATGCCTCAACTGGAGCTTTTCCCTTTACTGAATTACGGGCATTTTCGATAACTGAAGTGATATCTACACTCGGAACACTGATCACGCGCATCTCTTCCCAGGATTTCTCGCCACATTCATTGAGACATTTCTGCAGATAGGCAATGCGTTCGTCCACACTATGCGCCGCACGCTCTGTCCGAGGAATAGTTCGGTAAATCTGGACAGCCTTCTCGTAGAAGATTGTGGCGGCTAAGTGGCTAGGTTTGCTCGAAGAAATCTTGTCGATGGCTTCTTTGACCAAGGTTTCAGCGGTCGCGACCGTCATTCTGACTGAGTTAACGTTGTCCCCAGAGTCCTTAAACCAGTCGGCGGACAATCTAAAGTAGTCGCGCGCCTTGAATAAATTACGTTCGTGCTCAAACTCTCGAGCTAATAACTCAAGATGTTTTGCGATCATAGTTGAGTGCTTTCTTCCAAAGGCATTCGATCGGAGCAAGTTAGCCAGTTTGTAACCGTAGAAGCCGTTCTGTTTTGTGGTCAACTCGAATGCATCAATGATCGAGGATTCCATTTGGACAAGGCGATTGCCGGCTCCTGATCGGAGCATACGAGCCAGTACTATTGCGCGCTTCCAGCATTCTTCACCGTTACGCCACCATGTTTCTTCATCCAACGGAATCGACCGGTAGCTGTCGATGGCTGCCAAAGCGAATCTGGGTTGACGAGGGTGTAGTGTGACCCAGACGAGATCAGCCAGACGTGCCTTCAACCATGGATCATCAATTTCGTCGACAATCTGGGAAAAGAAGGTGATATCTGCATCAGAAAATTCGTCTGAGAGGATCGGTCGGCGGCGATCCATCCTACGGAAAGGCCTGAATGGCTCGTTGATACTGTCGTGTGAGAATCTTATTGAACAGGCGTGAGCTAGCAACAGTAGCGCCTTGCCGTGGGCTTGCCGCTCTTCATCCATGGCCTTCTTACCAGCGATGAAGAATGCGTCCCACATTGACGAGTAAATCTCACCGTCTAAGTCGGCCAGTTCCGCTTTCCAGCCACATCCTCGAAAATCCTCAACAGTTAGAATTAGATCTTCAGGGTAATTGTCACGCAAGACAGTCATTTTTTCCCTTCGTCCCTTATCAGTCCGTTCCACAATTCCTGATTTCTCCGACTATTGTTCTTTCGACAAGCTGACGTGGAGATAGTTTATTGATTTGTCCGCGATGCCCCAAACAGCGAGTCGAGCCCGATAGGCGCCCAGAAGCGCTTCTTGAGTCGATTCCAGCCGAGCCGGCGGCCTATTTTCGTCCCCAAAAGCGAAAAAAGACGCGCCAGGACGCGGCCCTGCAGACTCCGGAGCGTTCCGGACCCCGTCAGGTGGCCCATCAGCAGTCCCAGATTGAAACCACATACGTGGATCAGCTATCGCTTTCGGACATTGGCATGGTCCCAGACGAAGATGCAGCGCTTCCCGCCCGTGGTGAACTGATGTGCGAACGGCCACTCCACCAACTCGCGTCGCTGTCGCTGCAACCGTCGTCCCCGTCTCCGATTAGCTTACGCTGGCGCTTAGTACTTCCGGTTCTTCTTCTTCCAGTTGCGCCGGCCCCGAACCGTTTCCGACAGATACCCCCGCAATCCCAGTTCCTTCAACTCCAGTACCGTCTCGTTGCTGTGGTATCCCCGTCACCACTTCCCGGACCGGTGCTCCCGACCCGACCGCGTCCAGGCCAGGAATGGCGCAATGACCGCCGCCGCCCGCACCTCGGGAGTGGCACATCTCTGTCTTCTCCCCGATCGTTGACGATCCCGACGACAAGCCGGTTCTCGCCTCGCCGCCGCCCACAGTCCTTCGCTTCTGCGCGGTCCCACCGGCACTACCCGGCTTTTCCGGTACTATGGGTCTCCCGCCACACTGACGGGTCAGGCTGGCCCTCACGGGTTCCCGGTTGACGCGTGCCTCGTCACCGGCGGGGTTTCCCGTGTTGCTACCCTCTTCCTCTTGTTCGCATGTCGGCGCCATTGCCCTAGCGGGACCGGACGGTGCTCGCGCCGCTCGCTTCCCGTCCGCTGGCAGCCGTCCGCGTTAATCAGGTCGGCTTCCGCATTACTTGTTGTGAGGCCTGCGTAGCGTTCAATGTTCGATCGTGGGTCCATCCAGACCTATTCGTCATCAAATATCTTAAGCGTCCACCCATCGTTCCGCTGACGGTATTTGGCATGGCCTCTCAGTCGGCCTCTGTCGAGACCGTGGACTTCCCATATGTATGCCGTCTCTTCAGACATCTTTGCCAGAGTGCTCCAAGAAATCGGACCCCCAGCGGACATCATGTAGTCAAAAAACCTGACGTGATACTTGAAATCCGCAGGCTTGAGTTCGGACAAATGAGAAGTGCAAGAGGGACACATGTGCACAATCCTCCTCGCAGATTATTCATAAGTCACAGATAAAAGCGGCCAGTGTTCCGGTCGTGTTGCGTCGGGTCGCAGAGTCACGGGATATCCACAGAATTAGGTCGAGTCTCCCCGCGGATGAAACACGATTGTTGTGTTCAGCTTCGGTCTGATCACAACGTTGATCGGGTCCTTGTGCTGAGCATTTCTACCGATCTTCTCCTTCTCCAAAAGAAGAATGGGAGGATGAACGTGACTGTCCCCTTCTTGCCGTTTTTATTCCATAAGTTGCACACTGGCCCGTCCAGTTTAACTTAAAGCTTAACTCAATGACAATTTAAGGAATTTAAGAATTTGCACGCAAGTGTGCGTTTATAACTACCTGTTTTCGGGAACTGGCCGTCGTTATTCCAGTACAGACCAAGATGTCAAGTGCCGGGGAACCGGCAACGAGGATATAAAACCTCACCTGCCGCCGGCAACCAGGAGCGGATGGTCCAGCGTGTCCCCGTTGGCTTGGAAACCGTGTCCGTCCGTATCCACGTAGATCGGATTCGTGAACGCGACCGGGTGCATCTTTGACTCGGGGCTTCGGCCCCAGCCCTTCTCCAGATTGGAGTTCTCGCCTGTGGCCACGACGATCAGATGGGCGTCCCGCTCCAGTTCCACTTGTATCGCTTCCTCGAAGTTCACGATTCCATTCCGAAACATCCCGGGATGAGACTTGCGCGTGTAGTTGTACCGGGAGTCCTGACGGCTGTTGACCAGCACCTGCACCCGGTCGATGTCCAACCAGTCGGGTGTCTGGACCTTGACCTTCAGGACCACCGACCCTTCAGAGATCACGCTGGACCCGATGGGCAGCCCGTCCGCAGTCTCGACGTGCAGGAACGGCCCGTTGGTGATCATCATGCGTCCCGCCTTGGAGTTGGCGATGACTTCCGCCGGATCGATCTTCCCCGCATCGTCGGTAGAACTGGGCACGTAGGTCCTCCAACCACCCACGCCGTTACCGCCGAAGACACGATGAGCATCGCTCACCGCGACGCACCACATGTGGCGTCCCTGGTTCAGCATCTGGAGCCAGCCGAAGGTCCGGTTCTCCCGTTGGGCGGTGCCGCGCCGGTTCTGCACCGGATAGGTCGGGTTGGGGTTCAGGATCTCCGCGCTCCAGACCTCGGCCGCGTCGATGAACTCTTCGAAACCTACGAATCCGCCATCGCCGCGCCCGTCGCGGTCCCGGTCGTTGAAGACGTAGCCGACTGTCGGGTGATTGGCCTGGACCCAGCGGTCGGGGCCGCCGCCGAAGATGTTGCGCAGGACGATGGCGTTGAGGCGGGGGTCATACTGCCAGACCGGAGCGCCTCCGTCCTGGGTCAGCGGCGAGTACTTGAGGGGGAAGGAGTTGAAGTGCTGGCCCTGTCCCGTGAGTTCGATGCCGGGCACGGTTCGCAGCAGTTTCTCCAGGCCCAACTCGTCGATGTAGGGCTGCCAGTCGTAGATGCGGTTGTGCTCCGTGGTCGGGATGAACTCCAGTTGCTCGGCGGCGAAGTTGATGATCCGGTCGTAGGTGTTGCAGTGGTTGTCGCCGCTGGGGGAGGAGTGGGAGTGGTAGTCGGTGCTGATCCAGCCGGTAGTGTCCACGGAGCGTTCGAGAGTGGCCTCCAGCGCCACGGTCTCCCCGTTGGGGACGGCGACCCGGCGTTCCACCAGGTTGAATTCGGGCCCCCGCGTGATCCGGATCAGGTAGTCGCCCGCGGGAACCTGCTGGGTGAACGCTCCGTCGTGGGTGTGGTACTGGTGATCGCAGCCGTGGGCCCGGTAGTCCGTGCCGAAGTTGGGCGTTTCGGTCCCGTCGACGCCCAGAAACTGGACCTTGGCCGGGGACGGATTGCCCCGGGAGTCCCGGATCCGGAAGCGGATGGCCGAAGCCGCCGGGGGCGCCAGATCCAGGTTGACGCTCTTTCCCGCCGATACCTGGAGGTTCAATTCCTGATCGGGCCGGCCCAGATCGGTGAAACGGACCGGGTAGTCTCCTGCCGGAAGAGGGAATGAAAACCGTCCCTCGGCATCCGGGTAGAGCGGAAGATCGGTACCAGCGACATTGAACAGCAGAGAAGATCGAATGGCCGGGTTCCCGCCCTGGTCCACGGCGCTCCCGGCCACAGTCCCGGTAGGACTCAAGACGGACGCGACCTGGCCGTAGGCGGCCAGAGGGCTGTCCGCTACCGCCAGTGCGATCCCGAAGGTTCTCTTTTCTCCAGGCGCCAGCTCGACCTCCGCCGCCAAATCGGCCAGGCCGTCCCTCTCCAGGGGCGCCCAGGCGTAGGAACGTTTGTCGAAGGGATCGATACTGTCGGCGACCCGAATGGCGCCGGCTTCCCAGGTTTGGGAGAACTGGGCAAGACGCTCGTAAGCCGGAGGCGATTTCCAGACCGGTTGAGGCTGGATCTTCCGGGCCTCGCCGGATTGGTTGTGGAAGGTGGAGAGGATCTCCACATGCTGCCACTCCGGCTCCAACCGGTAGACGTGGCGCTGGTGGAGTCCGTCCCCGCTGGCCGCCGTGCGGACGGTTTCGATCTCGGCCGCGCCGCCGCTGCCGTCGCTCACGATCCGGACGTAACTGACCGGACCCGCCAGGTGTCCGGGCCGGAACGAAGTGATCTGGTCGTTGCCGGCGCCGGCCAGATCCAGGTCGAACAGGGTCCCAGGAATGATCTGGTTCCGGTCATGCATCATGTTGGCCCGGCGTGCGGTCAGGTTTCCCCCAATGAGGGCGTGGATGCGGTCGTTCCGGAGCACGAAGTCCCCGATGATGCCGTCCGCTTCCTTGCCGGCCGGCAGAAGATCCGCATTGTGTCGTCCGATTTCTACGGCTTCGGCTCCTCCTTTCTGGGCGACGAGAACGGCTGCCAGCCACGCGGCCATGCCGGCGATGAAGAGAAGTGGGATTCGGGGAAGACGCGACATTACCGAGGATTTTGTAAGCATGCCGCTCATTATCCGGCGTTTGGCGCCAGAATCAAGTGAATGGATCTCAAGTTGTTGAGAATCTTACAGTTGTGCTGATTTGAGAAAGGGGTGCCCCGTTGTGGTAGCCTGTGCCGGCTTCAAATATGACTGTATTTCGTCCTGATTCCCCCATGAAGCGCCGGAGTTTCCTGGCAAGGGCCGTGTCGGGGTGTCTCCTGGCGTCTGGAATCCCGGTTCTCGCCGAGTCTCCGCTGACACTGTCACGGGAGCACGTCAAGGCGGTTCACCGCCAGCGCCGGATCGTCATGATGCAGGACGCCTACGGCGACGGTCACGGAGCGACTCCTTTTGGGGGCGATTTCGCATCCTGGCTCCGCTACCGGTTCTCCTATCTGGACGAGCTGGAGACCCAGATCGACGCCATCTGGTGGGACATGGCCGCCCTGGCCGTCTATCCCAACCAGGGATTCCCGGCGGACGTCCAGGCGCGTTACGATGCCTGGGCCGCCGCAGGGACCGACCCTCTGAAGGCGTTGGTGGACGGCACACACAGCCGGGGGCTGGAAGCCTTCTTCAACCACCGGATCAGCGAGGTGGAACTGGACGGCAAGACATTCCGTCTCAAGAATGAGAACCCCGACTGGGTGATCCCCACCTGGTGGCCCCACGGCATGTGGAATCTGGCGGCCCCGGGACTGCAGGACTTCAAGCTCGGGAATCTGCGCTATCTGGCGGAGAATTACGATTTCGACGGCCTGCAGATCGACTTTGCCCGGCACACGCCCATCCTGCCTCCCGGCCGGCAATGGGAGCTGAGGGAGCGCCTCACGGGTTTCATCCGCCGGGTCCGGCTCATGCTCCTGGACACCGCCAAGAAACGAGGCCGCCCCTTTTTGCTGGCGGTGAGAGTGCCCAAGAGCGTGGAAGGCGCCAAGCAGGACGGTTTCGACCTCGAATCGTGGGCTCGGGAACGCCTGGTGGACATCTTCACCATCGGCACCCGCTCCCTGGAGGTGGACGTGACGTCCTTCCTGGCCATCGCCCGGGACCGGGACATCAAGGTTCAGCCCTGCTGGGACGACCACCACGCTTCGGACGCCTACCAGTGGCAACCCATCGAGTTCCTGCGCGGGGTGTACAGCAACTGGTGGCGGCAGGGCGCCGACAGTGTGGTCACCTGGAACTGGAGCAACGCGACGCGGAAAACTTGCGTGGGTATGGGCATCAATCCGGGACCCGAATCACACGGCCAGGGGTATCGGGAGCTGGGAAGTCTTGAGAGCATGCACCTGCGGGACAAGGTCTTTGCCCTGGACCGGCGCGGCGCCTTCCCCTGGGCCGAAGGGTTCTTCAACCGGAACGCTGACGCCCGGTTGCCGCTCCACTTGACGGCGGGAAGGGAACCGGTCCGGCTGGATCTCAGAATCGAAGAGCCGGTGGCGGCCGCGGCCGATCGCGTCGCCGCTATGAAGCTGCGGATCGTTCTCTTCGGCGCCGCAACGGAAACAATCGTCCGCGCCCGCTTCAACGGCAGCGTCCTGACTCCGGTCCTTCGCGATCCCGATTGGAAGGACTACCAGATCGTCTCACCCCGTCCCCAACCCAATTCGGGAAGGGCGGCGAGGCAACGCGTGGACCCGGAACAGCGACTGCTCAGGATCGAATACGGCCTGGAGCCCGGGAATTGCCGGGCCGGCTTCAACAACGTCGAGTTGAGTCTCTCCCACGGCGAGCCCGGCGGCGGCGTCAAACTGGAGAAGGTGGAGGTTCACCTGGAATACTCATGAAGATCACGATTGCGACCTGCCAGTTTCCCGTCACCAGCGATATCCGGCGCAACCTGGGCTATGTGAAGAGGCAGATGAAGGCGGCCCGCGACAAGGGAGCCGAACTGGCCCATTTCTCCGAGTGCTGCCTCGGCGGCTACGCCGGGGTCGACCTGCCGTCGCTGGAGGGCTACGACTGGGACCTGCTCCAGCGCTCCGTCCAAGAGGTGACCGGGTTGGCCCGTGACCTGGGCCTCTGGGTGATTCTGGGGTCCAACCATCGCCTGAGCGGCGAGCACCGGCCCCACAACAGCCTCTACCTCATCGACCCGCGAGGCGCGGTCGTTGACCGTTACGACAAGAGGTTCTGCACCGGCTCCAGAACAAAGGTCGAGGATGATCTGAGCCACTACAGCCCGGGAAACCGGTTCGTGGTTTTTGAGGTCGGCGGAGTCCGTTGCGGCCTCCAGATCTGTCATGACTTCCGCTATCCGGAACTCTACCGGGAATACAAGCGGCGGGAGGTCCAATTGATGTTCCACTCCTACCACAACGGTGGAATGACGCGGGAACACAAGCTGAAATACCACGACGTCTGGAAGGTGCTGGTGCTCGCCACCATGCAGACTTACGCCGCCAGCAACTACATGTGGATCAGTGTCAACAATACGACCCGCCGGCACAGCAGCGGCTCCAGCTTCGTTGTGCAGCCGGACGGACTGATCGCAGGACGGCTGCCGCTGCACCGTGCCGGAGTCCTGATATCGACCATCGATACCGAGGCGCCCTTTTACGACGCGTCGAAGGAATGGCGGCCCCGGGCGATGCGCGGCGTGTTCCACAGCGGCACGCCGGTGGAAGATCTCCGGTCGGAAGACCGGACCTGCCTATAATCAGGTGTAGAGACGATCAGCAAACCAACGCCCTTGCCTTCTTGATTTCCAGGCGTTGCCACCCGGACGTCCCCCATTTTACTGGTGGTTCGGGAGAACCAGGGATGTAGGGGCACACCTTGTGGGTGCCCTCTTCGTTTCGAGCGGGTTCATGCCACCGGGAAGAGGGCGGCCCCAACGTCGTCCCTATTCATGTTCCAAACTCACCCATACCGGATCCAGACTCTCAATTCCTCCAGCGTCAGCAGTTCGGAAGCGTCCCCGGAGTCGGGTGGCCGAACCGTCACCAGGAAGGAATTCTCGCCGTAGCGAAGGTCGCGGGTCTCCCAACTGGACCAGCCCGGCTGGTCCGCGCCTGCGGCGCGCGGACGAGGCTGACCCTCTCCGTTGACCCGCCAGGTGACACGGCCGTCCTCTTCGGGGTTGGCCCACCGCGTCTCGACCCGGACGCTGCTGGCCCGTTCCGGCCGGTCGGCGATCTTCAGCTTCAGGTCGAATCGGGCGGGCCCCGCCTGGGTGGCGAAGGAGAGGGGCAGTTGTCCCGGCCAGAGGCTCTCGTTCATGTACCCGACCCGCTTCCGGTCCAGGTCGATCTGGTACATCTTGTCCAAGTCCGCGAGCGTCTCCGGTTCTCCGATCTCATGGAGCGAGTCGAATCTTGCCGGGTCCAGGAAGTTGAAGGCGTGCAGGCCGTCCACCCCTTCGTCCCAGAGCCGGTAGGCGGCCCCCCGGATCGCCTCCACGTGATCGAAGACGAACTTCCAACTCAGGCCGCCGTACACCGGGATGCCGTGGGTCCGGCCCATTCGGATCCATTCCTGCACCGGAAAGGAGTAGGGGAGGGAACCGAAGCCGGCGATCAGGAAGTCTACCCAGCCGCGGGCGACCCATTCCTCCACGTCCAGTCCCACCGAGAGGGCCAGATCGGGGGAATCGGGGACTCTCATGGACAAGAGAATGGGCCGTCCCCTTTTTTTCCCGCGCTGCTCCAGGACCTGGTGGATGCGTCGGATGAGGTCGGTCATCACCGGCAGGTGGCGCCTCTCCTGTCCGTAGCGGAAGAGCAGGGGATGGCGGCACCAGTCCAGCTCGATGCCCTCCAGGTCGTAGCGCCGGCAGGCTTCCCGGACCACGCCCAGGAAATAATCTCTGACCTCGGGGCGGGCGTAGTCGAAAGCGGGCCAGGAAAATGAGATGGGGCCCAGCGAACTGTTGCGAAAGCGGTCGATGGTGCGCCTGCCGCCGTTGCCCCAATACTCCAGGAGCGCGTCGTGAGGATGATCTGCGGATTCACCATTGATCCAGGGCAGGACCGTCTCCTGGAACCGTTCGGAGCTGATGCGGGACTGGAGGAGATGGGGGTTCTCCAGCTTGAGCGGAGTCCAATACTGGATCCCCGGGTAGACGGCGCAATGGACGTCGTTCATGCGGATGGAGAAGAAGAATTCCAGGTTGTTGTCGTGGGCGAACTTCACGGCGGGCTGGACCGGGTCGGGACCCAGGGCCTGGATGTTTTTGCGAGGCAATTCCCAATGAGGGATGGTGGCAAGGCCGCAGTGGGCCAGTCCGTCGACGTGGGTCCCCTTGAGATGATTCATCCGCAGGGCGAGATACTCGTCGACGGAATCGAACCGTTTCGGCCAGTGAGGCCGCCGGCCCAGATCCTGCGCGATTCCCGCCAGGTCGTCGGCATCGTTGTTCCAGATGATCCGTTTCCTGCGGCTGCTTTGCCTGGATCGTTCCGTGCCCGGGGAGCAGCCGGATCCGGCGAGGGCGGGCAACAGCGTCGTGGCGGTGGTCGCCGCCGCCGTGTTTTTGAGGAAGCGTCTTCGGTTTTGCATGGTCCGTCCTGATGCTTGCGTCCGCTGCCGATGACTGTTCGGTCAGACGGAAAGGGAACCGCTACAACCTTCCGGAATCGCGAAGGAGATCGATCAGTTTCCCAGCGAATTCGTGAATTTCGCCCCGAGTTCCTTTCCGGACTACTTTTCTGAGGGCGCGTCCAACGACCTTGTCGTCGTCGATGTGTTTCTCCACCAACGAGAGCGTCGCTGCAACCGACCGGTCGGAGGGTTGCGAAGCTATCGCGGACTGCGTTGGCGCGACGGCTGTCCGTCCACTTGCAGACCGATGGCCCGACGGTGATTTGAACGAATCCGGTCGTCCCCTTCCTTCGACTGCAGGTTTGTCCGTTGCGGTCACTTGTTCCTTAACAACAGGCCGGCGATCAGCCGAGATTTCCCGTGAGAGCTTTGGGCGGCGCTTGATCAACAGTGTCTGACCGGATTCGAGCTTGAGCCACTGCCACAGAAACTTGCCGCCTGGTCCCACAAGGGGTTCGCTATGTGTGTCGGCGACGCGACCCAAGCCACGGACAACGTATGTTCCGTCAGAACGGACTAGCGCATCGGCTCGTGTTTTCGGCGCCGACCAGCGCAGCAGGTCGGGATAAAAATGACCCGGCGGTGTGCCACCTGCTGCAATCTCCGTCAGCCGATCTGCCTCCGTTCGAAACAGTTCCGCATCGAGCACGTCAATCGGTGGATCGACCCTGGCGGTCGCGCCAAGAATGGCACCAGCCATCGTAGCAATGGTATCTGTATCAGTGCCGAGGGCGTTGGCCGCAATACGCATGGTTTCCACCGGACGTGTCTCGCACCACGTCAACCCGACCGCTGCTACTGCCGTCAGCGTGCCGCTCCCTCGACAGATCGGGTTGCGGAGATCTAGACTATCGACAATGTCTTTGTAGCGTTCCGCTCCTGTCCTATCAGCCGTGGGCTCGGCGACGAGTTTAAAGGTCTCTCTGGCCTCAGTGATCGCTTGTGCCCAAGCGTCGTTGAAGGACCCCGAATCCCGCTCGAACGCTGTGAGCCAATACTGAAATTCGGTGTCGCGGGTCATGATCGTGGACAGGCTCGCGGCAACGTCAATGTCGGCCTGCAAATCGCCTGGTGATGGGCAGCTTCCGGTCGAAATCGATCGAGCGACACTCAGTGCGTGAAGAATTGCTCCCATCAATCCTCTTGGATGTGAATGTGTGCAGATCGTGTTTCGGACGACGTCCGGGATAAAACTTTCGGGGTTGTCCAGTGTTCGGGCAGCCCAGATATGGGGCTGAACCCGCATCGCGGCTCCATTGCCTCCGGACATCGTCCAGCCCTTGAAGGAATTGGCGAACCACGATGACCGGGTTTTGCCAAGGCGCGTTGCCGCTACGCTGGTAGATCTGCCGCCCCCGAGCGCGTAACTCAGCCAGACGGGAAGCTCGACCTTGGCAAACGCCTCTACGTCGAATCCATCGGGACGGATCGCTCGGCCGGTAGCGAGGCGCAACTGCGAGTCGTCGGAATAGCACCCCTTGGGAAGCGAAGCTGTTACGCCGGTGCGGCCGCCGATACGCCTTTTCCAGGCAATGGGCTCATGTAAAGGAAGCCCCCCAGTTCTTCGCTTGAGTCCCGCTCCATTCGTCAATTCACTGATCCATCCAAGAGCGTCACCATACGCCGCCCAAAGGGCGGATCGTCTTGTTCGGGTGCAGCGTTCGGTGAAGTCAGAAGCAGAGGAGTGGTTAGCAGGTGATTCATTTACGTTCGGTGTGCCGTAAGGAAGCCGGCTTCCTGTGCTCATTCAAATACCTCCGGTGCGTAGCAGACCGGAAAATCATCCAGGTTCAGACCACCCTTGATACCGTAGACGGTGTCTATGATCTCCTCGTCCTGAACGTCGATTCGTTGCAGATGATCGCATGACAACTCGCCCGGATAGAGAACCTCGGCTTGACGGTCCGTGGTCCATTCCGGCCGCTTTCTCCTTCGGTCGTGCCGTTCGCCGTATCGCCCGCGAACCTCATCTGCAAATAGGCGCTCGAATCCGGCCACCCCTTCGGCCCGCCTGCACGCCGGGTAGATGTTATTCGTCGTGGCGAACACGACGCCGGGATGCCCGAGGATTTCAGGATCGAAAGACAGCAAGACCCACGGATTAGCCTCTACTGCATGCCACCGCTCGGAACTCTCGAACATCCAGTCGTTGATCCGCGAGATGGACAGATTCACATAGTCAAGCCACGCAATGTCCTTGCGAAGTTCTGCGTTGGGGCGGTATACGTGTTCAAGGTAACGATCATGCGGAAGCCGCTTCCGGCTCTTGACCGCACCCGCAGCCAATATACCGAGCGCGCCTGTCAACGTAGTGAAATGGACCACATCCTTTATACTCCGCGCCCGAGCGGAAGCTACGATCTCCGGTCGCGGAGGCAGACGCCCGATTTCTTCTGATGTCCGAGGACGGGCCACCGGAAGTCTGTCTGTAGTCATCATCCGAGCTCCACCCGTTCGTAGGTCGTCGGGTCGAATAGACCGATCAAGGTGGACTGTTCTCCCGATTTGTACCCCACCGACACGGTCTTGCGAGCGCGGCCGATACCCATTGCCAACAGCCGCCTGAGTGAGTCGAGCGTGCCGTCCCCTTCTTCCGTTCCATGGGGCGTGACCTCCTGGTTCAATCCTGGCAAAAGCACGTGATCGAATTCGAGACCCTTTGCCGAGTGGATGGTGGAGAGGGCAATCTGCTCCGGTCCCGTTGGCCAGTTTCTTTGTCGGATCAACTCGCAGAAACTTATTTGTTGGCTGCGCAGTGTGGCCCTGACGTAGTCGAACCACCCTCCGCCGCGGGGTTGAAGAATGGCGACGCTATCGCCGGCTGCTAGGAAAGGTTGAACACGGTCCAACATGTGCTTCATTTGCGCGCTGTATTTCCCAACAACGATCTCAGGTCGTTCACCACGACGCTGGCAGGCGTCTGGGTTCGGCAGGACGCCATCATCCTCATCTGGCAGTCCCCGAACAATGGAGGCGGCAAATTGCGCAATCTCCACTGTGTTGCGATGGTTTACCTTAAGCATGAATACCATCTGGGGACGAATACGCAGCCCGACCTCACGCCAGAGGAATGCCTGTGGGTAAATTCTTTGCATGGCATCCACGATAAAGGTCGTGGTGTGGTCGGGATTCAGGTGTGCTAACACGGCGCGAATCTGGTTTGCTGAGAGGTCCTGCGTTTCGTCCACAACGACCACGTCATATCCTTGGCTCGTCGCCCTACCGGCATCGAGAGCGATGTCATTCCAATCGACTGCGCCACGTCGATCCTTGATTCGTTCGTAGGGTGCGATCACATCGTCGAGAAGTCTTGCACGTGTATGTTGAATTACGGCTGGCGCTCGACCACGACCTGTTCTTCGTACACTGAGGTACCGATTCCGGTCGTCAGCCTGAAATCGTCCCAGAATGTACTGCACCTCGTCCATGAAGTAGTCGAGATGGACTGCAAAGCCGGCGGCCTTCAACAATCTTCGCATCACGGATTGATCTATGATTTCTCGCGGTCCACACAGACGCTGTGCCCAACGAGAGAATGTCTCCACTGTCAAACAGATGTCGTCCGAAGTTCGCACCTGCTCAGTTGCGAGCTGTTCAACATAGCCTCGAAGCGTCCGATTAAACGTTAGCACCAACACCTGTACAGGTTCGCTAAGGTTGAGACGGGCTTTGCGTGCAATTCGAGAGGAACAAAGCTGGCGCAGCCGCATTAGTGCCGTCGTGGTCTTGCCACTACCTGCAGCACCCCGGATCAAACGGAATCCCGGACGGTCATCCCCCAAGATTACAAGTTGTTCAGGGGTCGGTCTGATCGTCTTGAGAACCCGCATCGGCCCTTTATTTTGGGAGTAACGGCCCGGTTTTCACTAGTACGGGCCCTTCCATCGGCGAAAGGGGCTACTTTCTTGTCATGGAGGGCTAGAGCCCAGAGCATCGCATATCGAGTATACGTTGGCGAATAGTCACTCGCTGATGCAATAGAGGGCGTCCTGGCTGCGGAGGAAGAGCTGGTTGTCCACGATCACCGGCGACGAGATGAAGAAGTGGTCCGGCATGGAGTTCACCGCCACCACGTTGTATTCCTCACCCATTTTGAGAACGATGACGTCGCCCTGCTCGCTGGCCAGGTAGAGCCGGCCTTCGGAACCCACCGGAGACGCCTTGAACTGGTAGGGGTTGGGCAGGCGTTGCTGGTGGTAGAAGGGTTTGCCGGTGTCGGCGTCGAAGCAACTGATCAGTCCCCGGTCCGTCAGCACGTAGAGCTTCCCGTCGTCGTAAATGGGACAGGCGGTGTAGGCGTTTCCCCGCTGGTTGGTCCAGAGGACCGCGTCGGTATCGGTCAGGTCACCCGTTCGGTCCAGTCGAATGGCCAGCATGTTGGGGCTGCGGTGTCCCGTCATCACGATCACCGTGTCGCGGTGCCGGACCGGCATGGGGACCGGGTTCGTTCCCAGGCCGCCGCATTCCCAGATCAGGTCGCCGTTGGCGATGTCGTAGCTGCGAACCTTGTTGTCTCCGGTCACGATGACCTGGGTCTTCCCCGCGTGCTCCGTGACCAGGGGTGTGGTCCACGTGCTCCGCTCGTCCCGGTCCCGGCGCCAGATTTCCTTTCCCGTGTTTTTGTCCAGAGCCAGAATGAAGGACTGTCCCTCGTGGTCGAAGTTGAGGATCAGGGTATCGCCGTGAAGGACCGGCGCCGTCCCCTCTCCGAAGCCGTTGCGCATTCTCATCTTCACGCCGAAGTTCTTTTTCCAGGCCAGGTTCCCGTCCAGGTCGTAGACGAAGAGGCCCCGGGAGCCGAAGAAGGCGTAAAGGTGACGGCCGTCGGTGGCCGCGGAATTGGAGGCGAAGCTGCCGTAGAGCCGGTGGTAACCTTCGTGAGGCGTCTCTGTCGTTGCCGTCTGCCGCCACAGGATCTTCCCCGTCTCCTTGTCCAGGCACAGGACCTCGAACTTGTGCTCCACCAACGTCATTTGCATGCGGCGCCGGAATTGTTCCCGCATGCGCCGCCGCCGTTCCGGGTCGGGCCGGCCCTCGCCGCGCTCCGCCCGCGGCTGCCGTCGCCGGTCGGGCCTGCCTTCGCCTCGTTCCCCCCGTGGCCGCCCGGTCAACTGGCGCCTGGGAGCTTCGGGGATGGGAGACGTGGGGATGGCG
This sequence comes from Acidobacteriota bacterium, assembly GCA_965116695.1. Taxonomy (GTDB): domain Bacteria; phylum Acidobacteriota; class UBA6911; order RPQK01; family JAJDTT01; genus JAJDTT01. Next base: position 898,427 of record OZ220706.1, on the reverse strand, counting down.
GTGGTGAGGTAGATCCTGTCTTCCCAGATGATGGGAGTCGAGTGGCCCTTTCCGGGGATGGGGGTCTTCCACTTGACATTCTCGGTGGTGCTCCAGCGCACCGGCGCTCCCGTGCGGGCCATGCCCGTATGGTCAGGACCGCGCCAGTTGGGCCATTGCACATCGAAATCCACCGGAGGGGAAAATGCGGCGGCCAGCGTCAATCCCAGCATCCCGGCGCAGACGAAGTAGATTTTCTTCATGGATTTTTCCTCCCAGCGTCGTCGTTCCCGGTACCGGTTCCAAGAGACGGCGGGTCTGCTGGCGACAATATCAGTCCCCGGCGATCGTCGCCACGCCGGTTCGGCGGTTTCGGCGACCCGTATCATCCGGGCTGCTACAATACGGCGCTGCAATTGCAACGATCGAGGAGTGGAACCGAGGAGAATTCGAAATGAACCAGATCTGCACCCTGCTCACCGTCATGACGCTCTCTCTGTCGACCGCCATCGCCGGCGTCATCGACATCGGCTCGCGCCGGGAGCTGTTCGTGGACCGGCACCTGATCCATGAGATCACGGGCGACGCCCGCCTTCAGTTGCATCGGCCCGAGCCACAGGAAGTGGTCTTGGTGACCGGCGAGCCCTGGGAGGGGAACACCAGCGCCTACTACACCATCTTCCAGGACGGCGATCTCTACCGCATGTACTACCGGGGATCCAACTGGGACGTGGAGGCCAGGAAAGCCACCCATCCGGAGGTGACCTGTTATGCCGAGAGCCGTGACGGGATCAATTGGACCAAGCCCAACCTGGGGATTGTGGAGTACGAGGGATCGAAGCAGAACAACATCATCCTGGACGGGATCGGCACCCATTGTTTCGTCGCCTTCAAGGACGGCAACCCCGACGCTCCCCCGGAGGCGCGCTACAAGGGGATCTCCCGGGGACGTCCGTTGGGGAAGAAGGGCCTCTACGTCTACCAGTCTCCTGACGGCATCCACTGGTCGTTGATCAAGGACGAACCGGTCATCACCGAAGGGGCTTTCGATTCCCAGAACCTGGCTTTCTGGGATCCGCAGATCGGCAAGTACCGCGAGTACCACCGCATCTTCGTCAACCGCGTGCGCGCCATCATGACCGGCACTTCCGACGATTTCGTCAACTGGACCGATCCCGTGCTCCTGAAATATCCGGGATCCCCCAACCAGCATCTCTACACCAACGCCATCCGGGCCTACCATCGGGCTCCCCACATCCTCATCGGTTTCCCCACCCGCTATCTGCCCGACCAGGGGCAGCGCGTGGAGCCCATCTTCATGGCGAGTCGCGACGGGCTCACCTTCCACCGTTGGAACGAACCGGTGATTCCCGAGGATGCGCCCAAGGACCGGGCAGGGAACCGCAGCAACTACATGACGTGGGGCCTGCTGGAATTGCCGGACCGGCCTGGGGAGATGTCGGTCTATGCTTCCGAGGCCTACTACGAAGGGCCGGACACCCGGTTGCGGCGCTTCACCTACCGCAGCGACGGTTTCGTGTCGGCCAGCGGCGGGCCCGGCGGGGGCGATCTGGTCACCCATCCCCTCAAGTTCTCGGGCAGCCGCCTCGAGGTGAATTTCCGGGCCCGCCCCGGAGGTCAGCTTCGGGTGGAGTTTCAGGATCAGGAGGGACGCCCCATCCCAGGCTATGCTCTGGTCGATTGCCCTGCCCTGACCGGCGATTCAACCCGGATCCTCGTCAACTGGAAGCAGTGTCCCTGCAGCCAGGAAACCCCCAGCGAGGAAGAGACGATCCAGCCCGACGTGGGATCGCTGGCCGGACAGACGATCCGGGTCCGTTTCCGCTTGGAAAACGCGGACCTCTACTCCTTCCGTTTTACCGACTGACGATGGATGGATGACAGCGAACGTAGGGGCGGCCCTTGGGTGGCCGCCCTTCGTCGTTTGGGCTATCGATCGGTGTGCAGCAGGTCGACCAACTGAAGAAAAAGGCGATCGCGGCGCGACTGCCGCTCCTCGATCCGTTCGGGAGTGTAGTCGTAGATCCCCCGTCCGCTCTTGACGCCGTAGCGCCCAGCCTTGACCAGGCGGTCCACGGCGGGCGGAAGACTCCGGCTTGACGAGATCTCCTTCAGCAGGTGGCCGAAGACGTGGCCGGTGATGTCGAGGCCGGCGAAGTCCGCGATCTCGAAGGGTCCGGCTGCGGCCAATCGGAGCCCGATGCTGGCGCTCACCGCCTGGTCGACCTGTTCCGGGGTAGCGACGCCCTGCTCCACCAGATCCCAGATCTCGCGGAAGACGGCGGCCTGAATCCGGTTGACCAGGAACCCGGGAACCTCCTTGTGAAGCCGGATCGCCAGTTTGCCATTCCGTTCCAGCAGGTCCATGGTCCTCCCAACGGTTTCCTCATTGGTCTCGCAGCCGGGGACCACTTCCACCAGGGGGATGATGTGGGGCGGATTGAACCAATGGGTCACCAGCGTCCGTTGCGGATGCCGGAGACCGCGGGCCATCTCGGTCATGGGAAAGGTGGAGGTGTTGCTGGCCAGGACCGTCTCATCGGAAACCAGATCCTCCAGACGTTTGAAGAGATCCTTCTTCGTGGGAAGATCTTCCCGGACCGCCTCCACGATGAAATCGGCTCCCCGAACGGAGGGTTCCAACTCGGAGACGACCTCGATCCGGCCGATCACCGCCTCCGGGTCCAGTTCCGGGGAGAGTCCCAGCCGGGCCTTCTGGTGCATATTGGTTCGGATCCGGTCGTTCAGGGTGTCCCGCGCCCGGGCCGCGGAATCGTAGCAGCGGACGGAATGGCCGGTTGAGGCGAAGACCTGGGCGATCCCGTGCCCCATGGTTCCCAGGCCCAGTACGGCGATTCGTTCGGAACCCATGGGACTCAGCTCGATCCCGCGCTCGACGAGATCGCCGTCCGGCCCATGATCTGGCCGACGATGTCCAGGCCGACGCGCTCGCTCCAGGCGTCGATGAGGCGGCGAAAGACGGGTCCGCCGGCGGTGCCGTCGCCGATGGCGGCTCCATTGATTCGCGTCACCGGGGCCATGCAGTAGGGCGTGGTCAGCAGCAACGCCTCGTCGGCGTTCATGACGTCGTAGACCTGGAAATCCCGCTGCTCGTAGGGAATGCCCAGTTCCCGGCAGAGTTCGGAGACGGTCAGGAGACTCACCCCCTGCAGGGTATTGCGGGCCGAAGGAGCGATCACCGCGCCGTCCCGGACGATGGCGAAGTTGGAGCCGCTGGTCTCGGTCACGTTGCCGTCCAGATCCAGCAGAAGCGTGATCCCGCGGGGATCCACCTGGTGGGTCTCCTGGTCCGCCAGCCACTGATTCATCCGGCTGCGATGCTTGATCTTGGAATCCACGCATTGGGGAGGGTAGTGGCGGATCGAGGGGGTGACCACGTGAGCCCCCTCCGTGAAGAGGTGGGTGAAGGCCTCGAACGGAACAGGGAAGGTGTGGATGCAGAGGGTCGGCGCCATCTCCTTGGAGGTTCCCGGCAACGCGGAATAGGAGGCGATTTCCCCGGCCGTCATGAAGTGGACCAGCGACAGTTCCTGCTCGGGCGGGATGAGCTTGGCGTTTTGGCGCACCAGCTCCCGGGACACCTCCTCCATCCGGTCCCGGCCGAAGGGAGGCCGGATCCGGGTGTACCTGGCGGAGCGATAGAACCGGTCGATGTGGTCTTCCAGCCGGAAGGGGCGGTGATGGAAGGTCCGCGTCATGTCGGTCACGGTGGCTCCCAGGATGATGCCGGCGTCATAGATGGCGATGGACGCTTGAGAGGCCGGGACCATTCGGTCCTTGAGGAAGACGAGTGGTTCCTGCTCGGCCTTGGAGTCGGGAAGGAGGGAAATCTGGGTTGACATGGGTTAGAACTCCGTTCCTACGAATTGTTCCTGGATCTTCTCGATTCGGCGGATGGAGGGCGGATCGAATTCCAGGCTGGCCGCGTGCAGATTGTCCTGCATTTCGGCAGTCGTCATGGCGCCTGGAATGGTGGTCGCCACCTCGTCCTGGGAGAGGCAGTAGCCCAGAGCCGCCTGAGCCGGAGAGCAGGCCAGCCCGCGATGGAGGAAGTCGAACCGGTCCGAAGCCTCCACCAGGGAGAGGTGCCTCTCACGAGGCCAGGTGGACCGAACGTCCGTAGTGGCGTCGAATACCGTTTCCCGCGTGAACCGGCCGGTCAGATAGCCGAAGAAAAAGGGCTCGCGGCAGACGACTCCCACATCCAGGCGCTTGAGCCTGGGGAGGATACGCCGGCGGGCGCCCCAGCTCAGCAGATTGAACCGGAGTTGGACGACCTCCACCTCTTCCTTCTCGCAAAGCGGCAGGAAGAAGGACTCGCTCTCGGCGTGGGATGCCGGGAAGGAGATCCCGTATGAGCGGATGATTCCCCGCCTCTTGAGCTCCTTCAGGGCAGCCATGCCCGAAGGCTGGTAGAGGCCGGCCTCGGGGGAGTGCAGGACGTAGACGTCGATGTAGTCCGTTCCCAGGCGCTCCAGGGAGTCCTCGTAGTGGGCCATGATGTAGTCGCCCGAGTAGTCGCTGGTATAGCGTTTGTCCTGCAGGAAGATTCCCACCTTGGTGGAGACGATGACCTCTTCCCGCCGGTTCCGGATGACCTGGCCCACCAGCCGCTCGGAATGGCCGTCGCCGTACCAGGGAGCCGTGTCCAGGAAGTTGACTCCGTGATCCAGGGCCTGGCGGAGCATCTGCAACGATTCGGTATCCTCCACCTGGCCGTAACCCGAGATGGTCCCGTCCCGCTCCATGGGCCCCCCGATCCCCCAGCATCCCAGGCCCACGACCGAGACCTGCATTCCGGTCCTGCCCAGTGGCTTGGTCCTCATTCGCCTCATGGCCCGTAAGTGTAGCAGTCCGGAGCCAAAGTCTCGTATCCCGGCGATGGGGCCTCGACGGTCCGTTACGCGGCGGCCCGAATTGAATCGGATGGGCCGCCCAAATAAAATGGATAGCAGCCGTTCGGGCGGTCGGACCAGCTTGACTGTCGGCGGAAAGATCGCGATGAGGACCCGCACATACTTTCCCCTCGGCAGCGCTGAGCGCCCCCTCCGCGTTGCCATCGTCGGCTCGGGGCCGTCCGGTTTCTACGCCGCCGACGCTCTCTTCAAGCAAGGGGGCCTGCATCTGCGCATCGACATGTTCGAGCGCATGGCCATGCCGTACGGACTGGTTCGTTACGGAGTGGCTCCGGACCACCAGAGCATCAAGCGGGTCATCCGCAGCTACGAGATGACGGCGCGGGACCCCCGGTTCAGATTCTTCGGCAACGTTCAGGTGGGGCGCGACCTGCCGGTGGAGCAGTTGCGCAAGCACTTCGACCAGGTCGTCTACGCCTTTGGCTGCAGCTCGGATCGGCGGTTGGGCATCCCGGGGGAAGATCTTCCGGGCAGTCACACGGCGACGGCATTCGTGGCCTGGTACAACGGGCATCCCGATCACCGCAACGACCGGTTCGACCTTTCCGGCAGCCGGGTGGCCGTGGTGGGTGTCGGCAACGTGGCCATGGACGTGACCCGGATTCTGGTCAGGGATCCGGAGGATCTGGCCTCCACCGACATCGCCCACTACGCTCTGGACGCCCTGCGCAAGAGCAGAATCAAGGAGGTCGTGGTCCTGGGGCGCCGGGGTCCGGTGCAGGCCAAGTTCACTCCCAAGGAAATTCAGGAGATCGGGAGTCTGCCGGACGTGGACGTGATGGTGCGGACCCGTGACCTGGAGCTGGACGAATACTCTCTGGAGGAGATGCGGGCAAAAAAGCCGGCGCGCCGCAACATGCAGTACATGATGGAGCGGGCCCGGCTGGGGTCCCAAGGGGGTTCGCGCCGCGTCCGCCTGCAGTTTCTTGCTTCGCCGGTTGAGATCCTCTCCACCGATGGGAGGGTGAGCGCAGTGCGGGTCGAGCGAAACCGGCTTGTGGCCGGCGAGCAAGGCTGGATCCGATCCGTGGGGACGGGAGTCAGCAAAATCGTCCCCGTGGATCTGGTGTTCCGATCCGTGGGTTACCGTGGAGTCCCGCTTCCGGGAATCCCGTTCGATGAGCGTAAAGGGGTCATTCCCAGCGCCCAGGGGCGAGTCCTGAGCCGCCGCGGTGAAGCGAACGGCACACGCGAGTACGTTGTGGGTTGGATCAAGCGCGGGCCCACCGGGCTCATCGGAACCAACAAGGGAGACTCGGCGGAGACCGTTCGCTGCATGATGGAGGATATCCGCGGCAGGGAGGCCCGGCCGATTTCCGAGGGTTCGGACGAAGCCGTGTCACGCCTCCTGCTCGACCGCGGAATCCGGCCGGTTCGTTTCTCGGACTGGAACATCATCGACCGGGAAGAACAGGAGCGGGGCCGTCGCCGAGGCAAGCTGAGAGAGAAGATCACCGATCCGGCGGAAGTCGCCAGTTTGCTGGACGGCCGACGCCGGCGCGCAGCGGTGGGTTGAATCCCCGCCGGTCCCGGCGGCATTCCCAGCCAGGATCGGTGTTTCCGGCAGGAGAGAGGATGTGGACATGGGAACCATTCGCCGCCGTGAGTTCGGACAGGTGCTGGCGGTCACCGGGTTGGGGCTCGCGACGCGGTCGTCCCGCGGCGAGGCCGCCGGGCGGAAGGAACGGCGCATCCCGCTGGGGTTCGACAACTACTCGATTCGGGCGCTGGAATGGAAGGCGCCGCGCCTGATCGAGTATGCGGCGGAGCTGGGATTGGACTCCTGCCTGCTCTCGGACCTCTACGTCTACGAGAGCCACGACGAGTCCTATCTCAAGGAAATTCGGGCGCAGGCGGAAGGCGCCGGCATCCAGCTCCACGTGGGGACGGGAAGCGTCTGTCCCACCTCCTCCACCTTCAAGACCGACTTCGGGAGTGCCGAGGAACATCTGGCGCTCACCATCCGGATCGCCCGGATTCTGGGGTCGCCGGTGGCCCGCTGCTTTCTGGGAAGCCGCCAGGATCGCCTGGGGCCCGAGGGAATCGAGCCCCACATGAAAAGCACCATCCAGGTGTTCCGGAAGCTGCGGGGCCCGGCGCTTGACGCGGGGGTCCGCATCGCCATCGAAAACCACGCCGGCGACATGCAGGCCCGGGAAACGGCCCGGGTCATCGAAGAGTCGGGGACCGATTTCGTGGGCGCGACCGTGGACTCGGGCAACGCTACCTGGAGTCTGGAGGATCCGGTCCGGAACCTGGAGATTCTGGGTCCCTACGCCGCCTCCAGCGGCATCCGGGATTCCATGGTCTGGGAGGACGAGGCCGGCGCGCGGGTCCAGTGGGCGGCGATGGGGGACGGCTGCGTCGACCTGGAAACCTACATGGAACGGTTCGCCCGGCTCTGTCCCGGCGTCCCTATCCAGTTGGAGACCATTTCCGGGGTCCAGAGATCCGTTCCCTATCTGGAGCGGGACTTCTGGAATCCGTACCCGGCCGCACTGGCCCAGGATTTCGCCGCTTTCGTGGCCCTGGCCAAGCGGGGCACGCCATTGAAGCCTTTTTCGGTTCCGCAGGGCGCCGGCGCCAAAGCGGCCACTGCCGCCTTCCAGAAGGCGGAGTTGGAGCGCAGCGTGCGATACTGCAGGGAGGTCCTGGGGCTGGGTTTGAAGTCATCGTTGCGGTCCGCCGAGGAGGTGTGAACCGAAAAATGCAGATCATCAAAGTCGATTCCTACATCGTGGAGAATCCCTGGAACCCGTGGTTCTTCGTCCGGGTGGAGACGGATACGGGGGTCGTCGGCGTCGGCGAGGGGATCGGGTACCACTGGTCCCTGGCGGCCCAAGCCTATCTGCGCCAGAACGGCGAGCGCCTGTTCCTGGGCCGGGACCCCCACGACATCGAGCAGATGGTCCTGGACACCCGCCAGATGCTGGGCATCGATCGCGGGCTGGGCATGGTGGAGCGGAGCGTTCTCTCCGCAGTGGAGCAGGCCTGCTGGGACATTCTGGGAAAACACTACGGCGTCCCGGTCTACAAGTTGCTGGGCGGCAAGGTCCGCGACCGGATCAGGGTCTACGCCAACGGCTGGTACAACGACTTCGACGTGCACGACGCCAAGCAATGGGCGGCGAAGGCCAGAAAACTGGTGGATCAGGGCTACACGGCTCTCAAGTTCGATCCCTTCGGGGCCGCCTACCGGCGTCTCGAACCGTCCGAGTTCTGCCTGGCAGTGGACATCGTCGCCGCCGTGCGCGAGGCCGCCGGGCCCGACACGGGCCTGATCGTTGAAGCGCACGCCCGGTTTCATCCCGAGGCTGCGATCCAGTTCGGCAAGGCGTTGGAGCCGTACGACCTGCTCTGGTACGAGGCGCCGACCCTCGGATACCTGGGTCCTGCGCCGCTCAAGGAAGTGGCGTCCCGGGTCAATATTCCCATCGGGACCGACGTGGCCGGAATCAGCGACCTGGTCCAGGCCAGCCAGTACCTGCCCGACCGCGCGGCCGGCGTCTACCAGCCCGACGTGGGTTACTCCGGCGGGATCCTGGAGGTGAAGAAGATGTCCGCCCTGGCCGACGCTCTCGGCGTCTTCTTCGCGCCCCACATGTCCCTGGGGCCCATCTGCATGGCGGCTTCGATCCAGGTCAGCTTCACCGCGCCCGCCTTCCTGATCCAGGAAGCCTTCGCCGAATTTGCCTATCCCTCCTGGACCCGGGACCTGGTCACCGGATCGGCCCCGATCCGGAACGGTTACATCGAGTTGCCGGAGAAGCCCGGTCTGGGCGTGGAACTGGACGTCTCGGTCGCCCGCCGGCACCCCCTCAAGGGGGACCGGGTGATCGATCTCCTGGCCGAGGGCTGGGAGGGGCGGTCTGACGTCTTGGAGGAATAGCTTTGGGACGAGAAGACTGATACCGACGGGTCAGAACTCTTTACGATCGCTCTCAAGAATATCCCGCATCTGGAAATGGAATCCCATATTTGATATATTAGAATCATGAAGACTACGATAGATATTCCTAGAATTGAACTTGAGGATGCTATCAGGTTCACCAACGCTAAGACCAAGCGGGAAGCCATCGTCGGTGCCGTCGCAGATTTCAATCGGCGCATGCGCATGGGAGAGCTCATTCGATTCTCGGGAACCTGTACTGAACTGATGACCCCGGAAGAACTTCAGGCCAATCGCCGCAAGGGGTGACCCGTTGATCCTCGTCGATACGTCGTCTTGGATTCACATGCTGCGCCGGACCGGCGATCCGGCAGTTCGCGTCCGCGTTGAAACAGCGCTGAGCACAGGTCAGGCCTGTTGGTGTCCGTTGGTCCAGTTGGAACTCTGGAACGGCGCGAGAGGCCAGCAGGAACGGCGGGTTCTGCGTGAATTCGCGCGGACGCTACCGGAACTTCGCATTGACGATGAAGTCTGGCGGATTGCGCATGATTTAGCGCGTCGTGCCAGGGCACAAGGAATAACTGTCCCTGCTACGGACGTGCTCGTGGATGCCTGCGCCCGCCGTCATGGTGCTCTTCTCGAAACCGCCGATTCGGATTTCGAACTGCTAGCGTCCATAGCCGGAACGTTGGGATAGGATGCTCTCGCTCACTGCTCATCGTTCGCCTGGGAGTGTTGCGGCCGGGACGCGATCGCTCCTGACGCCACTTCAGACCTTCGGCTTGAGACGGTCCAGTCGGCGGAAATTCGGCAAGCGTCCAACAATTGGTGGAAAGTAAAAACATGTCTACGAAAAATGCGAATAATGGTGGTTCAGAGAGCAGGAACGTAGATCTCCTAGATGCATTTCGGCGAGAGGTTTCATCACGTCCCGAACGTCGGCCGACGTTAATTGAGATCTCAGGCTATCCGCATTATGAGAATGTGTGCAGCAACATTCTCGCCTTCTTCTTCGACCCCTAAAAACCGCACGGACTTGGAACGCTGTTCCTGGACGCCATCGCGCGTGCCGGTTCCATCAAGAATGTAGTCGGGGTGATAAGAGGCGAAATCAATGTAGAACGCGAAGTGAAGACTCGAACCGGTAATTTTATCGATATCCTCCTTCTATCCGATAGCCACGCTATATTGATCGAGAACAAGATCTACGCTGGTATTGACAATCCTCTTGACGACTATGCGGCGTACCTTCATGAGTACCAAAAAAAGTATCCCTACAAGTTTCTTCTCACTCTCAGGCCGGTTTGTGTACCGGATGGTTTCCAGAACATTACGCACGCTCAGTTCGTCAAGGAAATCCGTAGGTTGCTTGGGTGCTACGTCGCCGGCGCGGACACGCATTACCTCATCTTCATGCTTGATTTCCTGAACACGCTTGATTATCTGCAGGGAGGAATAGTCATGAATCCAGAATTCGTTGAGTTCCTGAATAACCGCACTCAAGATGTCGAAAAATTTCTGAAGGAACTCAAAACTTTCAGGGGGGAACTCCGCGACAAGGTTAATAGGCTCAGCAGTCTGATTAGAGTGGACTCCGGTTCCGATGTGAGTCAATGGAAATATCGAGAGTCGTTTGGGCTATTTGACATCCTAGTGCACGACATCGCGCTCCCCCGGGGTGTTGTAATCGCAATTGACACTGTCGTCTCTCCTGCTGGCTGGACGATCGAGATTTTCCACAGAAAGAACCCCCAAGGCCATAAGTTGCAGATTCTGCTACAGAATCTCGGTGTTCGGGAAAAAAAAAGAGGGGCCGCTACGTCCTTCCGCGTGACTTCGAATACACTACAGAATTGGACATGATCGCAGGTGAAGTCCAAAGAATTGTGAACAAGATCGCTGATAGCAACGGGAAATCGTAAAGCAAAATTTTCGCTGTCCGGCAGACGACTCGCATGGCAAATCCATTTCGCACGACGGTGACCGGAAGCTATCCTCGCCCGGTCCAACCCGCTGACACTTTGCGCAAGCCGGAACTCAGCCGGGAGGAGGCCGACGAGATCATTCGCTGGGCGGTCCGCGACCAGGTGGACGCCGGGCTGGACATCGTGACCGACGGCGAGGGCCGGCGCGAGAACATGTACTACTTCGTCCAGAAGCGGGTGGGTGGCGTCAGTTTCGAAGAGATGACGTACCGCAAGTTCGGGACCGCCGGGTTCGGAATCGAGTTGGCGCAGGTGGTGGCCCCCCTGTCCAACCCCAGAGTCGGACTGGCCCACGACTGGCGGGTGGCCCGGGACGCCGCGCCAGCAGACGTGGAGGTCAAGATCACCTGTATCGGCCCGCACATGCTGGCCAAGTTCTCGGACAACCGGCGGCCCGACCTTTACCCCGACGACGCCGCGCTGGCGGCCGGCTACGCCCGGGTCCTGAACCAGGAGTTTCGGGAGGCGGTCCGGGCCGGATGCGAGTTCATCCAGTTCGACGAACCGGCATGGACCGCATTTCCTGAGGACGCGGTCTGGGCGGCGGAAACCCTGAAGATTGCCACGGAAGGACTGGGCATACGGTTCGGCCTGCATGTCTGCGGAGGAAACGCCTATCGCAAACGGGTCTATTTCTCCCGCTACACCGACATGGCCGAGGCCTTTCGCGCCGCTCCCGTCGACCAGCTTTCTCTGGAACATTGCACCCTGGAATACGACATGATGCCTCTCTGGGAGGAACTGGACTTTCGGGGGGAATTCGCCGTGGGAGTGCTGGATCAACGCAGCGACGAAATCGAGCCGCCGGAACTGATCGTCGAACGGACCCGGCCGGCCCTGGAGCATTTTCCTCCCGATCGCCTGCTGCTGGCGTCGGAATGCGGATTTCAGCACGTCCCGCTGGAGATCACCCGCAAGAAGCTGAGGACCCTGGTGGCGGGAGCCGAACAGGCTCGAATGGTCCTGGCCCGTCCATCCGGCTGAGGAATCGAGAAAACCGTGGGCACCGTCTTCACACCACTCGATGCGGGGGTCTTCTTCGCCGCCCTGGCCCTGGTCATGATCATCGGCCTGCTGGCGTCCCGGCGCGACAAGACCGCGGAGGCCTATTTTCTGGCCGGGCGCAACGTCCCCTGGTGGGGCGTGGCCGGGTCCATCTACGGCAGCAACGTCAGCGCCAATCACATGATCGGGATGATGGGCATCGGCTTCAGCGTCGGTTTCGCCCAGAGCCACTTCGAGCTGGGAGCCATCGCCGGGCTCATGCTCCTCTGCTACGGGTTCCTCCCCGTCTATCGAAAGCTGAGGATCTACACCCTCTCCGAGTATCTGGAGCGGCGGTACGATCAGCGCAGCCGCGCCGCCTACGCCGTCATCCTGGTCATCACCATGGCCGTGGTCCAACTTGTGCCGGCGCTTTACATCGGCGCCCGGTCAAGTTGCGTGCTCATGGGCGGAGCCGCGCTCGAGGAGATCGGTCCGGAATCGATTCCTGGAGAGATGGAGGACGCGGAGGCGGGGTCGGCCGGTTCGTCCGACGCGCCCGCCAAGTCGAAACTGGGCGTGAATCGATTCCACTACAGCGTCTTCGTCCTGATCCTGGCCGCCATCGCCACCAGCTACACCATCTTCGGGGGACTGAAGGCGGTGATCTGGACCGACGTGATCCAGTCGGTTCTGCTGCTTTTGGGCGGAATCCTCCTGGCGATCCTCACCTTTGACCGGCTGGGAGGTTGGAGCGCCCTGATGGATCTGGATCGAGCGGGGGCCGGGAAGATGCACCTCTACCTGCCCAGCGACCATCCGGACCTCCCCTGGACCGGTGTCCTGACCGGCCTGATGGCCCTGCACATCTTCTATTGGGGAACGAACCAGTTCATCGTCCAGCGTGCGCTGAGCGCCCGGAGCGACACGCAGGCGCGGCTGGGCATCGTAGCGGCCGGGTTCCTCAAATTGCTGATCCCCTTCTTTTCCATCGCCGGCGGAGTGGCGGCCTTCTATCTCTTCCAGTCCGAGCTCCCGAATCGTTCCGTGGCCCCCGACACGGCCTTCACGGAGTTGATCGTTCTGGTCATACAGCCGCTGGGATTCGGGCTCATCGGCGTGATCGCGGCCGGCGCCGTGGGGGCCATCCTGTCCTCCATCGATTCCATGATGAACTCGGCCGCCACCATCGTCAGCATGGACCTCTACCGGCGGTATCTCAATCCGCAGGCCAGCGACGCGCAGATGATCCGCGTGGGGCGATGGTCCATCCTGGGATTTGTCTCTCTTGCCAGCCTGTTCGCGCTTTTCGTCATCGATCCCAACTCGGAAAAGAATTTCTTCCTGCAGATCGTCGACTACCAGGGCTACCTGACCCCTGGGCTCCTGGTGGTCTTTCTGCTGGGGTTGTTCTGGCGGCGAACGACGCCCACCGCGGCCTTCGTCACCATCGTCCTCGGCGTTTTCTATTCCTGGGCCGTGGAGTGGATCTACGTCGCGTACCTGGCGCCATTGCCCGCGGTGGCGGCGGCGACCGGCGAGGTGCTCAACTTCTTTCACCGGGTCGTCGTGGTCGTGGCGCTGTGCACTGTGACGGCGGTCCTGGTGAGCCGCTGGGGCCGCTGCCCCGAGGAAAAAGCGAAGCTGACCTGGGCTGGAGTGCTCGCCATTTCGCCCGGCGCGGTCAGGAACCTGCTGGCAGGCCTGATGGTTTGGCTGGGGATCATGGCGGCGCTGGCGGCGGCTGTGGCTGGCGGGGGATTGACCCCGGCGGCGGCGGCGCTTGCCGGCTCGGTTCTGACCCTGGGGATGTTCTGGATGCTGCTGAGGCGCCGGGCCCGGAGCCGGGGGCCCGTGAACCTGGTCTCCTGGGCCGTTCGCGAAGACCGGTGTTGGGCCGGTTGCCTCTGCGCGGCCGCCGTCTTTTTCCTGTTCTATTTTTATTGACCTGGAGCGGCGACTTTCCTACCGATTGGAGCGGCGACTTTCCTGTCGCCGCACTCTTTCCTCGGCTTCACCCCTTGGTCTGTTTTCGGACGGCCCTCCGGACCCCGGCCCGGAGCAGCGACGGAAACAGGAGTTTGACCAGCGGGAGGATTCCCATGGCTTTGGGGATGTAGAGGTTTCCTCCCGGTCCCGGAAGCGCAGCGACGATTCGCCGGGAACATTCGCGGACGCTCACGCCGCGCTCCCGCCGGGACCGGTGGGAGGCGGAGCCCAGGGGCGACCCGTCGGCCGAGAGGGCGTGAGCCCGGAGCCGGGTGCTCCGGATCCATCCCGGCATCACGTTCAGAATCCGGACCTGGCCGTGCAACTCGGTCCGCAACGTTTCCAGGAGACCGTCCAGGGCGTGCTTGCTGGCGGTGTAGCCGCTGTGAAACGGCACGCCGACCCGGCCTTGGACGGAGGAGATGGCCACGATCATGCCGTATTGCTCCTTCAAGGCCGGCAGAGCGGGATGGATGCAGTGGACGGCCCCCAGGTAGTTCACTTCCATGAGCGTTCTGAAAATTCCGGTGTTGCGAACCTGGTCGAAGAGGGTCCACATGCTCACGCCGGAGCTGAGGATGAGATAGTCCAGGGCTCCGAATTCGGCGGTCACCGCCGAGACCATTTCGCGGCATTGGCCGGCGTCGGTCACGTCGGTGGGGACAACGAGGCAGTCGGCGCCGGTTCGCCGGACTCCGGCAGCCGTTTCCTGGAGCGCAGGCTCCGAGCGGGAAGCCAATCCCAGGTTCATTCCCTGGGCGGCCAGATCAAGAGCCAATCTCTTCCCCAGGCCGGATGAGGCCCCGGTGATGAGAGCCGTCTTGCCCTGGAATTCGAATTTTCCTTTTGGCATGGGTCAAGTTGTGAGGCATCCCGTCCCGGCGGCGCGCCGGTAGGCGCTCAGTCTCCCAGGACGTTGTTTCGAATGCCGAAGATGTTGTTCGGATCGGCAGACCGCTTGATATCTTTCAGGAGCCGAATACCTCGTGAAGAGAGGGTGTGTTTCATGAACTCACTGCGGAGTTTTCCGACTCCGTGGTGGTGGGAAATGGACCCGCCCGCGTCGATGATGGCCTGGCGCAGTGAATGCTCGACCTGGCTGAAAACGGTTTCCGGGTCGTCCACGCCCTTGGCGTAGAAGCCGAACATGAAATAGATGCAGACTCCCGTGTGGTAGACCTGGGTGATTCGATAGGAGACGTAGGGCCGTCCCGGCAGGTCCAGCTCCTGGTGCCGGGCCTGAGCCCGGGCCACGACGGCGTCGCAAACCTGGTGTATGCGGTTCCAGGGCACCGAGGTCTCGAAGGTCTCTCCCAGGATGTGGAAGTCCGACAGGAAGTCCCGGATATAGGCGATGGCGAAGGTGAGCCGGTAGCCGCGGCGTCCGTTCTCGGCTCCGCCCGGCAGGCCCCCGTACTCCTTGGCCAGCTTGTAGAGGCCCTTTTCCTGAAAAGCGACCTCTTCGCGGGATCCTTCCATGAGGATGGTGGCGGCGGACATCTGATGGGGATCGAATCCCTTGACCTTGAGCACGAAGAATTTCTTCAGCTTGTCCAACCAGGCAGCCGATCCGGTGGGCCTCGGCTTCAGGGCCTGGCCGAAACGGAACTGCACGTTGTCCACCAGGCGGATGCTGGCGGGGACGAACCTGGTTTCCGCCAAGCTCCGAAGGAAGGCGACCCCCTTGGCAAAGTCGGGAAAAACGAGGGAGCCGTATTTGCGGACCTGGGGCCGGGGATGGATCTTGATGATGGCGCTGGTGATGAGACCCAGGTTTCCCTCGCTCCCAAAGAACAGACTCTGGGGCTGCATCCCCATGGAGATCCGGGGGGAGGCCGTCAGATGCTCCACCCGGCCGGTGGGAGTGATCAGCGTCACTTTTTCGACGATGTCCTCGATGTTGCCGTATCGATTCTTTTTCATCCCGCTGGCATTGGTGGCGATCCATCCTCCCAGGGTCGAGAGTTCGATGCTGTCGGGTTCGTGACCGGAGACGAAACCGGCCTTCCCAAGCTGGCGTTCCAGTTCCTCCCCCGTGGTGCCCGCCTGGACCAGGGCCCGCTGGTTCTCGCGGTCGATCCATTCGACGCGATTCATCCGCCTCATGTCCACCGAAACGATCATGCGCTCTTCCGAGGCCGGAAGCTTCAACGCGCAACTGACGCTGGTGCCGCCGCCGTAGGGAACGAGGCAGACGTCCTGGGTGCGGGCCAGCGCCACCAGCATCGCGCAATCCTTCTCCGCTTCGGGGTAGATGACCATGTCGGCGACGCGTTCGAGTTGGGAGTAGACGACCCGGAAGACTTCGTCGGCACTGGTCTGCCCGTGGCTGTGGATGAGTCTCTCGCGGTCGTCGAAGGTGTATTGATCGGGACGGTAGAAATTGGCCAGGCGGCGGCAGAACCGGGTGTTCAATCTGGGGGCGGGAACCGGTTTGGGATCGACCTCGGTCCGTTTTTTCTTGAAATCGGGATCGAGTCCCAGGACTTCTCTCACGTAGGGGAGGAAGTCGTGCATCTTGTAGCCGCACAACTCGTAACGATCACCGGTGAGCGTCACCGAGTCGTCGTCATTGAGGACGAAACGGGTGTCGGCGAATCCCCAACGGTGCCCCCAGGTCGGATCGTTTTTCCTGCCGGCCATCGCTACTTTCCGTTTTACTCCTTCTGCCCGGTCAGTCCGCCGAAGCACGGCGGCGGACAGGACCACCGATTCCGATGTTCTCGCGTGTGATTGTTCACACTGAACGTGTGATGCGCAACTCCCGGCGCTTCGAATCGGGGGAGGAATTCCAACATCGCACTGCCGCCGTCCGCTGGCGCGCGACTCGGCTGGCGCCGTGCGTTCAGCGGACGAACCGAAACCGGATTTCCCGGCGGGGGCGAGCCTGCCACCAGGTCTGGAAGTCATCCGCCGGACGAATATCCGGGTTCAGGATCCGGCCGCGAAGGGTGACCGGCAGCGGATCCTGATCAAAGGGGTACGGGTCTACGGCGACCCGGCGTTCGTTTAACGGAAGGACACGGAGTGAGACCCGATCGTTCCAACACCTGCGCGGGACCTCCCGGAGAGTCCGCTCCTGGTCTCCGCCGAAACAGAGGTGGAGCGAGAGGGCGTCGCAAACTTGCAGCAGGCGGAGGTGAGGGTGCAGGTGCCGCGGCTTGACGGCGGCGACCCATTCGGGATCGCCCTTGATGCGTTCCGTGAGCGTATCCTGCAGCGAGTCTTGTTCGGCAACGAACTGCCTGGCTTCTTCCAGGTCTCTGCCTTCGGCTGGAGGCCACTCGGCGGTTACTCCGAAGAGGGGATGGAGGAACTCCGGCCTGTGCCCGGCCTGGACGCGGGGCGCGTGCAGCCAATAGGCATGCAAGCTGATCAGGAGAGCGACATGGGGGTGGTTGTCGCGGAAGCGGGATACGCCGAGGCGCCATCGTTGCAGGCCTTCGGACTGTTCGAGGCTCGTCAGATCCAACGGGAGGCCGTCGGAGGGATCGATCCGAGGGTCGGCCTCCCACTCCCACCAGCCGTTGTCGTGCTCGGCGATGGCGTGGACGGTCTCGGCTCGCAGCCGTTCGGGGTCGGGGAAGGGTGCGTATCGACCGGGGCATGCAAATTGGCCGTTGCCCCAGTGGGCGGCCAGGTAGCCGGCGGCGGCGGCGTGGTCCGGCTGCGAGATGCACCAGAGTTCGTCGCCCACCGTTCGCTTGAGCATGGTTTCACGGAACGGGTGATTCTGGCGCCCGGAAGGTCAGCGTTTCGAAAGGCGTCCGGCCCTCCAGAACAGGAAGCTCGCCGACGACAGCAGGAACAGGATCAGCAGTAGCTTCACCGGCCAGAGATCGAAGGTGTAGTAGAGGGAGGCCATCAGCAGGAGGCCCACAAGCAACAGGAGCCACCCGCTGTAACGGTATTCGCCGCGCCGTTTCCGCTCCTGGTTCTCTCCGGTTTCCATTCTCCGGCAGCCTAGCAGCCTGAGGCCCAAGTCTCCACCGTTCGTCCGGCCGTGTGGCGGCGCATCGGTGGAACCGGGATTCCACGGGGTCAGGACCCCGGAACGGGTTGGAGGCTTTCCCGCGCCGCTCTGGTCATGAGGAGGCGATGCCGAAGCGAGGCCAACGTCCTTTTCATGGACTTTCTGGCGACGGATCTCACGATGGGAGCCACGATCGGCTTGAAGATGACGGGGTAGCCTCGGCTCAGGGACAGCGATTCGCATTCCACCACAACGCCGGCGTCGACCTGCTGGTATCTCCAGTAGGAATTGAGGCGCCAGAGAAATCCCCGGTCGTGTCCGGGGACCTTTTCCCGCTCTTGGGCCGTGTGGAGTTTCTCCAACTCGGCGATGCGGGTGGCAATGCTGCGGCTTGAGGCCCGGAATGGATCGTGCCAGCGGTAGCGGACCAGGTGTTCCGTGTTGTAGGCGACGGTGACGATTTTTTTGCGGACCAACTTCAGGTAGATGCGCAGGGAGTCCTCGTCCCGTGCCAATATTCTCGTCTCCAGCACGTCCTTCTGCGGAGGCACGTTGGGGTCCGGATAGCGCAGGCGATGGATCACCTCTTCCAGGCGAACGGAGGGAATCAGAATGGTTCCCCGCCAGTGGTGGATCATTCCACCGGGGACTTTGATGGTTCGGCCACGGGCATCCTCGGTTTCCATCCGGGCGACCATGACCTGGCCCGAACGGACCCGTTGCCAAGTCGCCCGCGCTTCGTTCATCCGGCCGAATTCGTGTCCGAAAAACCCCTTCTCCGATGCCAGCTCGTTGCGGATTCTTTCCTCGGTGAGCCGAACATATTGGTCCCAGGCCATCAGGGTCTCAGGTTTCAACTCGGCTCCGTGAGCCCATGAGCCCGGACCCGGGACGCATGCCGCGGCCAGGACCATGGTTGCAAGCGCCAGCCGCACCTTGATCGACGGAATTGGTCTCATTTCATTTCTCCTTGGCGGGTTGCCGGAAGACCAGCCAATGACTGGAAAAGTAGTTCAACGTGGAGCAGGAGGCGATGGCCAGCAGGTTGGCCGGGAGGTAGTGCAGATTCAGGCCGGCCACCAGGAGCTCCATCAGAAACAGGTTCTGGACGATGGAGACCGTGCCGACAGTCATGTTGAATCGGAGCAGCCGGCCCGAGACGCTCGTATCCGCCGTCGCCGTGCGGTCCGACCAGGTCCAGCGCTCATGCCACCAGAAGTTGTGCAGCACCGCCATCTCCACCGCCAGGGCAGTGGCCGGCAAATAGTGCAGGTCCCAGACTCCGCGCAAGAGCATGAGCACGGTGATCTGAACCGAAACTCCCATCAGGCCGACGGCGTTGAATCGCGCCCAACGGATCAGGTGTTCCATTTCAGGCGTCCTCAGCCCCGGTTACGGTGAGACCCGGGAAAAGCCGATCCCATCGGACCGAATCCGGTGGAGGGGAACCGCGGCACGCTGATGGGAAGGGGCCGCTGCAACCGTGGCCTGGGTTCGGCGCGGTACAGCCTTCGCGTGTGCCGGAGGGCGGAGACGGTGAACGTCAGGGCCAGACCCAGGATGCCGGCCATACCGCCGACGTCGAAGAGGTGGAAGGTCCCCAGTGGTCCCAGTCCGACGACCGGCTTGAAGAAGAGGAAAACCGTGCCCGCAGCCAGCAGGAGTCGCAGCTCCGTCGGTCCGATCTTCAAAAAGGCGAGCCGAAAAACGCCAAGGACATGGGTTGCCAGATAGATCTCGGCGGAGACCAGCAGGTATGCGGTCAGCAGACCGAGTCCGATGACGGGGCTCATGAATTCGGATGCGGCCAGGCCGCCCAGCAGAAACAACGTGCCGGCCAGATCCAGGACGTGATCGACGTAGTAACCGTAACGCGGCCTCTGCTGGTTCCGGACCCGGGCCAGGGTGCCGTCCAGACTGTCTCCGAACCAGTTGAGGATCAGGCCGGCCACGACCAGGACCAGGGCCCGCCGGTCCCAGGAAGCCGCGCAGTAGGAGAGGCCCACTCCCAGCATGGCCAGGACCCCCAGCAGGCTCAGATGATCGGCGTTGATCCAGGCCGGGAGCCGCCGGGCGATCCACACCAGGAGTCTTTTTTCGGCGGACGCCAGGATGCTGTCGTGATGCCGTACGTGTTTGAAACCCTTTTGTCTCTTCATGAAGCTCCTCCGTGACTCGGTTCTGCGGCCAAAACCGGGCGGGTGCGTCCCGGCGGATATCGGCCGCACTGACGGGGAATGTGAGAACGGAGAAAAAAGGGGCTCAGGAAGATCGGTCGGATGAAGATGGGGCCGGCGCCGCACCCGGTTCGAAGACGGCCCGTTCGGTGGCCGGTTCGACCAACAGGAAGATGACAGTGTAGCTGACGGCTACGGCGGCCAGGCATCCGGCCAGGAGTTGTTCCCGGGTGACGATGAGGGCGGCGCCGAGAAGGAGACAAAGGGAGAAGAGTCCGTCGACCCGCCGTTTCCATCCGCGGACCCGGTTCAGTTCCGCTTCGATGGCGGAACGGTTGAACCGTGACGTGAACAGGAGGTGGGTGCGGATGGTGCCGTTGCAAAGGGCACAGCCCAGCACCAGATAGAAAACCGCCAGGGGCAATGCCGCGGCGCCCGGCGCCTGAGAGGCGGCCTGCTTGAATTCCCAGGCCCCGAAGACCATCGTCGCGTAAAAGAGGATCACGGCCGACTGGTGGAACACCCACCAGCCGCCGTGAAGGGACTCACGGGAAACGAAAGTGTCCCTGGGTTTGCCTTTGACCTTCGATTCGAGAAGTTGCACCTGCGCCAGGAGCTCTTCGGTGGATTGAAAACGGTCGGCGGGGTTCTTTTCGAGGCAGCGCAAGAGGATCGATTCCAGCATGGACGGCGGTCCGATGGCGCCGGATCGGCCAGGGCTGCCCTCCAGGATCCTGGCGACGGTGGCCAGGGGCGTCTTGCCTTCGAACGGGTGGCTCCCCGTTGCCAGCTCGTACATCAACATTCCGAAAGAGAAGAGGTCGGATCGGAAGTCGGCTTCCTGTCCTTCCAACTGCTCGGGAGACATGTAGACCGGGGTTCCGAGAACGGTTCCCTCCTGCGTCAGGCGCTGGCTGTGGGAAGGTTCCAGAGTGGGGAGCGCCAGACCGAAATCGACGATCTTCAGATTCCCCCGCGCATCGAGTAGAACGTTCTCCGGTTTGAGGTCCCGATGGACCACGCCGCTGGAGTGGGCGGCCACGAGTCCCTGGCACACTTGAGTCGCGATCCGCAGGAGTTCGGGGAGGGGTAGCGATCCCTGTTCGATCCGCGTTCGCAGATTCTCTCCCTCGATGTACTCGCCGGCGATGTAGAGCGCGCCGTCAAGTTCCTCCAAGGCATAAACGGCCGCGATGGCGGGATGGTTCAGGGAAGCGGCGACCTTGGCCTCGCGGCGGAGCCGGCGGCGTTGTTCGACGTCGCGGCCCACGAGGGGAGAGACTGCCTTGAGGGCCACGGTACGGTCCAGCCGCGTGTCGACGGCGCGGTAGACGACGCCCATGCCGCCCCGGCCCGCCTCTCCGAGAATCCGGTACGGTCCCAGCGTGTCCCCTTCCGCCAGGAGGCCGGCGTCCGTTTCCACGCCTCCTGGTTGAAACAGGGCCCCGTCGAGGAAGGTGGCGTCAGGATCGTGGTGGGACAGAAGCGACAGCACCTCTCGGGTCAGCTCCGTGTCGGAGGAACATTCCCGCCGGACGAAGGCCTCACGCGATTCCGCTTCGCGTTCCAAGGCGGCCTCGAAGATCTCCCTGACTCGCTGAAAGGTTCTCGGGTTCACGCGTTCAACTCGCGCCGCAACCAAGCTCGGGAGAGCGCCCACCAGCGTTTGGTGGTGGCAGGGGAGATGCCCATGACCTCGCTGGTTTCCGCCACTGTCAGGCCGCCGAAGAATCTGAGCTCGACCAGTTGGGCCTGTTTCGGATCCAACTCGGCGAGAGCCCGCAGTGCCTGGTCCAGAGCCATGAAATCGATGGATCGCGGGTCCCGGCCCAGCGTCTCGTCGATGAGGGTCACCGCAGGTTGCCCGCCGCCCCGCTTCCGGGCCTTTCTCGCTCGTGCCCGTTCCACCAGGATCTGCCGCATGGAACGGGCCGCGATACCCAGCAAATGAGCCCTGTCCTTCCAATGCACCTGCTTTTCGCCGAGGAGTCGAAGGTACGCTTCGTGGACCAGGGCCGTGGCGGGCAGCGTCTGGCGGGCTTCCCGGCGCATGTAGTTTCCGGCCAACCTTCTCAACTCCTGGTAAACGACGGGGAAGAGTTGAGAAAGGGCGTCCGCGTCTCCGGATCTGGACTCGCGGACCAGCCGCGCCATTGCCCGGGGATTGTCAGGCACTGCCATTACTCCTGCAGGCCGGGGGTCGGTGGCGTGCGGCGCCATTCGAACCGGCGGCCCGCGGGCATCATATCAGCCGCTGTGACCGCCGCCGCGCGGGATCTTCCTTCACGGCGGAAATACGCCCAATCGACCCATTGTCCGATATGGCTCGCTCCGCCCCGGAGTCCGTCCAGCACGGCTTGGCGAGTGCCGCGCAGGGTGTTCCGGAGAGCCTGGCGGGGGACGCTGGTCACCAGCGGTCTGAGCATCCAGCGGAGCGCAAAGGGAATCTTCTTGGAGAGAGAAACGGCCCAACACTCGGCGGCCACCCCGCCCTCCCTCTCTTCCAGGTGCCAATAGGCATTCAGTCGCCACATGAAACCCCGGTCGTCGCCGACCGGCAATTCCCGCTCCTTGGGCTTTCCCGCATCCTTGACCTCGGCGATTCTGGTGCTGCGCGACACGCCCCGCCAGCGTTTCGGGGACACCTGCGAATAGACGACTTCGTGTTCGGTGTTGAAGATCACGGTCAGGATCTTCTTCATTCTGAGGCGCTGGTACCCTCGGAGACTGTACCCGTCGCGACTCAGGAGTCTGGAATCCAGAACCTCCGGGTACCATTCCCGGTGGCGGTCGAAATCCATCAGCACCGACAGGACGTCGGCGGATACGGCGCCGGGAATGAAAACGGCGCCCAGCCAGACGTGGATCCTGGCGCCCGGGACTTCAGGCAGGTCTTTCAGTTCGTCGATCAGGATCTGGCCCCGCTTCATGGCGGCCCGATGTTCGGGCTTCCGGTCGGACCACAGGAACAGCATTTCACCGCTGAACCGTTTTTCGAAACTCGTCTCCAGGTCCTGGACATACCGGTCGAAGCCGTGGACCGCTTCGGGCTTCAGCTTGGCTCCGGCTTGCGCCCATTTCCCCATGGACAGGAGGAGTATGGCGGCCAGGTGAAGCCGCAGGCATCTCGAAATCACTGAATTCCGCTCCCCAAGACGATGTTGATGTTCTTCTCCACCCAGCCGGCGCGCCAAGCCTGGGTTTCCCGCGAAAATAGTACGATATTCTTCCGAAACGGGGATGCAGGATCGACAATTCATCCCCCGCCGCCGCGTCGCCGGGTCGACCATTGGAACGCTTCGGTCGAGTGTGTGATGATCTCGATTACGGGTTGCACATGCCTCTGAGCCGGTTTTTCCCCAGCCTTCCCCTGATTCTCGCTTTGGGGTCCGCGGGAGCCGGAACACCGCCCGAACGAGTCGATTTCATCCGCGACGTGAAGCCCATCCTCATTGAGAACTGCCACGCCTGCCACGGGGAGCGCGTCCAGTCGGGCGGGTTGCGGCTGGATTCCCGGAAGGCGGCCTGGCAGGGCGGGGCGTCGGGGCGGGCGCCCATCGTGCCCGGGCGTAGCCGGGAGAGTTTTCTGATCCAAGTGTTGACCGCAAGCGATTCCTCCGGCATCCGGCGAATGCCGGCCTTCGCCGACCCGCTTCCCGGAAGCGAGATCGAACTCATCCGGCGTTGGATCGACCAGGGGGCCGAATGGCCCGAGGGGAAGGCATCCGGGGATCGGGACCACTGGGCGTTCGTCCGGCCGCAGCGTCCTGCGCTGCCCTCCCGGGACCCCCGGGAATGGGTCCGGAATCCCATCGACAGTTTCATCCTGGAACGGCTTGATGCCGAGCGTCTGAGCCCCTCGCCGGAGGCGTCGCGGGCGACCCTGGCGCGCCGCGTTCACCTGGACCTCATCGGGTTGCCTCCCACTCTTGCGGAGCTGGACCGGTTCCTGGGAGACGACGATTCAGGCGCTTACGAGCGGATGGTGGACCGGTTGATGGCGTCGCCGCGTTTCGGTGAGCGTTGGGCCCGCGACTGGTTGGACGTGGCTCGGTATGCGGATACGAACGGGTTCGAGAAGGACCGGGTCCGCTCCATTTGGCCGTATCGCGACTGGGTGATCCGGGCGCTGAACAGAGACCTTCCATTCGACCGCTTCGTGGTGGATCAACTGGCGGGGGACATGCTTCCCGGCGGCGGTCCGGAAGAGCGGACCGCCACCGGATTCCACCGCAACACCATGCTCAACGAGGAGGGCGGAATCGACGTGGAGGAGTTCCGGTTCGCCTCCGTGGTGGACCGGGTCAACACGACCGCGTCGGCGTTTCTGGGTCTGACACTGGCCTGCGCCCAGTGCCACGACCACAAGTACGACCCCATCACCCAGTCGGAGTACTACGGGGTTCTCGCCTTTCTGAACAACGCCGACGAACCGGAAATGAAGATTCCGGACGGGAGGGTCGCCAAGAAGCGAAAAGAGATCCAGGACCGAATCCGCTCCCTGGAGTCTCAGCTCTCCGCAAAATTTCCACCGTATGGCCTTCCGAGCGTCTGGGACACCACGCCGCCTCGCGGCGTGACTTCGTCGGGAGGCGCGCGCCTCACCCGGCACCCGGACGGTTCCATCGAAGCTTCGGGCCCGAATCCGGAGCAGGAGACCTATCGGTGGGTCGCCCGCCCGGCGACGGCGGTGGACCAGATCCGGCTCGAAGTCTTTCATGACCCGGCCGGCTCGCCTCAGGGTCCGGGACGCGGGGAAAAAGGGGAGGCCGTTCTCTCGGAAATCGAACTGCATGTGAAGGACCGGGGCGACGGCGCGCTGCGCCGGTTGGTCCTGGGAGAACCGACTGCGACCCTGTCGCGCGAGGGCTTCGAGGTCTCCAAGGCTCTGGACGGCGATCCCGAGACGGGCTGGGGGCTGTCCAGGACTTACGGCCACCACAGCGCCGTCTTCCGCCTGGAGGAGCCTCTGCGTCTGGCCTCCGGGGAGGATCTGGTCGTCACCGTCAAGCAACTGGCCGGGCGCGGAAAAAACCTGGGCCGGTTCCGGATCTCCCCGGGGCAGGAGCATCGGACCTATTACCATCCCGATCTTCCGGAGCAGGAACAACGCGGCCGGCACCTGAGGGAGAAATACGAGGCCTGGAAGAAGGAGGCTCGCCGGCTGGTGCGATCCTGGTCGGTGCGCCGTCCTCTGAAGCTGGTCTCCGAGAAATCGGCGACGCTCACCGTGCTGGAAGATGAGTCGGTTCTGGTGAGCGGGAACCATCCCAATTCGGACACGTATTCGTTGGAGGTCGAACCGGGTCTTCCCACCGTCACGGGCCTGCGGATCGAATTCCTGGGTCATGAGAGTCTACCCGGAGGAGGCCCGGGCCGCGGGACCGTCCTGGAAGAGGGCAACTTCATGCTCAGCGAGGTCATGGTCCAGAGTGTTTCCGCCTCTGCGCCGGAGGGATCGACCCCACACCCCTTCCGGCGAGCCACCGCGGATTCGTTTCATCGCCACTTGCATCCGGGCATGACCCTGGACGGCGACGCGCAGACCGGCTGGTCCCCCGACCGGGACCGGGGGATGCCGCAGAGCATCGTCTACGAGTTCAAGAAACCGGTCATACTGACCGCCGGCGAGCGGCTCAAGGTGAACCTGGTCCAGAACCACATTCACACCCATACCATCGGGCGTTTTCGAGTATCTCTGTCGGCCGGCGAATCTCCCCTGTCGAGTACGGGTCTGCCGTTGCGGATCGAGTCGATCCTGTCGGCTTCGCCTGGTTCCGCGGCGCCCGATGACCGGGAGGCTCTCCTCCGGCACTTCCTTTCGGTGGCTCCGGAACTCCGGAAGGAGCAGCAGGAGATCAACGCGCTCCGGAAGTCGATGCCCCGCCACCCCACGACTCTGGTCATGGCGGAGCGCGCCAGTCCACGGACCACCCGAGGCCGTCATCGCGGGGAATTTCTCGAGCCTCGAGAACAGGTGAGTCCGGGAGTCCCGGCCGTGCTCCATCCCTGGCCGGCGGACACGGGCCGGGACCGGCTCTCCTTCGCCCGCTGGCTGGTCAGCCGGGAGAATCCGTTGCTGGCCCGGGTCGTCATGAATCGCCTCTGGTCCAGCTACTTCGGGCGGGGACTCGTGACCACCATCAACGATTTTGGTCTACGGGGCAGCCGTCCCTCCCATCCGGGGTTGCTGGATTGGCTGGCGGTCGAATTCATGGCGCAGGGTTGGAGCATGAAGGCGATGCACCGGCAGATCGTCCTGTCTTCCACCTACCGGCAATCGTCGAGAGTGGCGCCGGAGTTGCTGGAAAAGGACCCGGAGAATGCCCTGTACGCACGGGCGGCGCGATTTCGCGTCAAGGCGGAAACGATTCGGGACATCGCCCTGGCCGCGGGTGGACTGTTGAGCCAAAAAGTCGGAGGTCCCAGCGTATTTCCTCTCCAGCCCGCCGGGGTGGCGGATCTGATCTTCGGCGAGAAGAAGTGGGAGGTGAGCGAGGGCGAGGACCGGTATCGGCGGGGACTTTATACCTTCTGGAAGCGGACCGTTCCCTATCCCGCTTTCACCACCTTCGACGCACCCCAGGGGGAGACCGCCTGTCTTCGCCGGGAACGCTCCAACACGCCGCTGCAGGCCCTGACGCTGCTCAACGACCCGGTGTTCGTGGAGGCGGCCCGGGGATTCGCTCTCCGGATCCTGCAAGACGTGCCGGAAACGGGACGGATCGACTATGCTTTCCGGCGATGCCTCTCCCGGCCGCCGGACCGCTTCGAGTCGGACCAGATCCGGTCCTACTACAAGGCTCAAATGGATCGGATTCGGGCCGGTGGCCTGACTCAGGCTCAAGCGTCGGAGATGGGACCCGTTCCGGAGGGCGTGAACCGGGAGGAACTGCTCGCCTGGACGGCGGTGGCGCGGGTGCTGTTGAACCTCGACCGGACCATTACCAAGGAGTAGATGGAGTGCGGGATCGTTGGCTGCGGGACCTGACCAGAAGACACCTGTTCCGGGAATGCGGGGTCGGCCTGGGGAAGATCGCCCTGACCGCCCTGCTGGCGGGGCGCGGCGGGCTGTCTGCCAGTCCGGAGCGGTCCCTTCCTCACCTTGCGCGGCGGCCCCACCATGCGCCCCGCGTGGACCGGGTGATCTTCCTGTTCATGGCCGGAGCGCCGAGCCAGCTCGACCTCTTCGATTACAAGCCCGAACTCCTCAAGTACGACGGAACGTCGGTTCCCCAGAAGGTGGTCCGCGACCAGCGTTACGCTTTCATCGAACGGGACGCCAACCTCATGGCCTCCCGTTTTTCCTTCAAACGCCACGGACAATCGGGAGCCGAGCTCTCGGAGATCATTCCCCGGACCGCCGCGGTCGCGGACGACCTGGTCTTCATCAAGTCCATGACGACCGACGTCTTCAACCATGCCCCGGCCCAGATCTTCATGAATACGGGCACTTCTCAATCAGGGCATCCCAGCCTGGGTTCGTGGGTCACTTACGGCCTGGGAAGCGAAGCTGAGGACCTTCCGGGCTTCGTCGTCCTGAGCACGGGAAACGGCACCAGCGGAGGACAGGCCAACTGGAGTTGCGGGTTCCTGCCGACGACGTTTCAGGGAGTGCCGTTCCGGTCCCAGGGAGATCCGGTTCTGAACGTGAGCAATCCTCCCGGGTTCGATGACCGCCTACAGCGCGATTCGCTCGATCTGCTGCGGAATCTCAACCGGCACCACGCCGGCATCATCGGCGATCCGGAGATCTCCACCCGCATCGGATCTTACGAAATGGCCTACCGGATGCAGAGCAGCGCCCCCGAACTCATGGACCTGTCGCAGGAGAGTCCGGCGACGCTGGAAATGTACGGGGCCGAGGTCGGAGAGCCATCGTTCGCCGTCAACTGCCTGCTGGCGCGGCGGCTGGTGGAGCGGGGAGTCCGATTCGTCAACGTGTATCATTCCGGCTGGGACCACCACTCCGACGTCAGGGGAGGTCTGATCCGGCAGTGTGGACTCACCGACCGGGCCTCGGCGGCTCTGGTCAGGGACCTGAAGCAACGAGGACTGCTGGAGCGGACCCTGGTGATCTGGGGAGGCGAGTTCGGCCGGACGCCCATGGTGGAAAGCAACGTGGCGCTGGGCCGGAAAATGGGCCGGGACCACCACCCCCAGGCCTTCACCATGTGGCTGGCGGGGGGAGGCCTCAAGGTCGGCCGGACCATCGGCCGCACCGACGATCTGGGATTCCACATCGTGGAGAATTCCATTCACGTGCACGACCTTCAGGCCACGATCCTGCATCTCCTGGGGTTCGACCACACGCGTCTGACCTTCCGCTTCAAGGGACGCGACTTTCGCCTGACCGACGTGGGCGGGAGAGTCATCCAGGAAATCCTGGCGTGAGGCCCCTTCGTCCCCGCAGGTAGCTATGATCCGAACGGCCTTGGCGATCTTTTTTCTGCTCCTTTCCGTTGCCTGGGGCGAAGACCGGAATTCGGGGGAGGCAGTCCGCTACTGGCCTCAATGGAGAGGGCCTCTGGGAACCGGAGTCGGGCCTGAAGCCGATCCGCCGGTCGAGTGGAGCGAATCCCGGAACCTCCTCTGGAAGAAGGCGCTTCCGGGACTCGGGCACTCGACGCCCATCGTCTGGGGAAACCGGATCTATGTGACGGCCGCCGTTCCCGTGGGAGAGGCTCTCGACCCCACCTACGACGACGCGCCCGGCTCCCATGGAAACCTTCCCGTGACCCACCGGCAAGCCTTCGTGATGCTGGCTCTGGACCGCGGCAGCGGAGACGTGGTGTGGGAACGAACCGTGCGCACCAGCCTTCCCCACGAGGGAGGGCACTACACGTCGAGTCTGGCCTCCGCCTCACCGCTGACCGACGGTCAGCGCGTCCTGGCCTACTTCGGCTCCCAGGGGATCTACTGTCTGAGTCCGGACGGCGAGGTGCAGTGGAAGAAGCAACTGGGCGTGATGCGGACCAAACACGGCCATGGGGAAGGGAGCTCTCCGGTTCTGCACGGCGAGACGTTGGTCGTCAACTGGGACCACGAAGGCCAATCCTTCGTCGTCGCCCTGGACAAGCGGACCGGAAAAGAACGCTGGAAGATCCCCCGCAACGAGGTGACCTCTTGGGCGACTCCCATTGCCGTCGAGCAGGACGGCGGGGTTCAGGTCATCGTCGCCGGCACCAGCCGGGTTCGCGGATACGATCTGGAAACGGGCGAGGTGATCTGGGAGTGCGGCGGCCTGGCCGCCAATATCGTGGCCTCTCCCGTGGCGGGCGACGGAATGGCCTTCGTGGGAAGCAGCTACGAAAAGCGTGTCCTGCTGGCGATTCACCTGGACGGCGCCCGGGGAGACGTTACGGGAACGGACCGGGTGCCGTGGACTCGGCGACGGACCACACCGTACGTTCCCTCACCCTTGCTGTATGACGGCATCCTGTATTTTTTGGCGCACTACCAGAGCGTATTGACCCGTGTCGAGGCCCGGACCGGGCAGGACCGGCCCGGTCCGATGCGGCTGGGCGGGATCGGCAACGTCTACGCCTCACCGGTGGCGGCCGGCGGAAGGATTTACGTGACGGACCTGAAGGGAGCGACCCTGGTGCTGAGTCATGAGGACGCGCCCCGTGCGCTGGCGGTCAATCAGTTGGAGGACCGCTTCAACGCCTCGATGGCTCTGGCGGGTCGCCAACTCTTTCTGCGGGGCGAAAAACACCTCTACGCCATCGGTGCGGCGCCTTGACCTGCCTTTCGAGTATTGGCGGACTGCCGTGAGCTTCGGCTACACTGAACGGGGCAAAAACCTCTCTTCATCCACAGCACCGTGAAGCCGTTTCGCTTCGTACACTCCGCCGACCTGCATCTGGACAGTCCCTTCACCGGTTTGAAGTCCAGCGTTCCGGAGCAGGTGGCCGAGAGCCTACGGCAAGCGACGTTCGAGGCCTACGAGAATATCGTCGATCTCTGCATCACCGAGGGAGTTGAGGCTCTGCTCATTGCGGGGGACGTCTACGACGGAGCCGACCGCAGTCTCAGCGCTCAGCGCCGGTTCATCGAAGGGCTCGACCGGCTCCACCAAAACGGGATCCGTTCCTTCGTCTGCCATGGCAACCATGATCCCCTGGACGGATGGGAGGCCCGGCTGCGGTACCCGCCGAGCTGTCATCGATTCGGCTCCAAATTCCAGGCGGTGGAGGTCTTCGAAGACGAGCCCGGGCGCGCCGTGGTGCACGGCGTGAGCTACCCGACCCGCAACGTCAAGAAGAACCTGGTCCGCCGGCTGGGGCAGGTGGATCCTCAATCTTTCAACGTCGGTCTGCTGCACGCGAACGTGGACAACGACGCGAACCACCTGGCCTACGCTCCCTGCACGCTGAGCGACCTGGCGGACACGGGAATCGACTATTGGGCCCTGGGACATGTCCACACCCGGTGCGTGCTGAATGCGCAGAGCCCGACCGTGGTCTACCCGGGGAACCCACAGGGCCGGCACCTGAATGAGACGGGAGCCCGCGGAGTGTACCTGGTTTCGGTCGATGAATCGGGCCGGACCGGGCTCGAATTCCGTGCCGTGGACACCGTCCGCTGGGAGCGGCTGATTCTCGATATCGCCGGGGCCGGGACGGAGCAGAATCTGCTGGACAATCTGCACCGGCGTGTCGGGGAAGCTCTGGAGCAGGCAGAGGGCCGTTCGCTGGTGTTGCGGATGACGCTGACCGGTCGTGGAGGCCTGCACCGCTTCCTCCGCCAACCCGGATCGATCGACGACTTGACGGACGAATTGAATCGCGCTTCCGCCGGCTTGCAACCCTTCGCCTGGTGCGAGCGGATCGAGGACCGCACGGCGGGGCAGTTTGACCGTGAGGAGCGGCTTCAAGGTTCCGATTTCGTGGCGGATCTGCTCCGTCTCTGCGACGAGACCAAAAAGGATCCCGAGTTGCTGGGGAAGCTGAGGGAGAGCCTCTCGGACCTCTTTCACCATTGGAAGTACCGGCGTTACCTGAAGGATGCGGTTCCGGACGATCCGGCCCTCTCCGGCCTGTTGGACGAGGCCGAGTCCATGGCCCTGAATCTGTTGGTCGAGGACGACCTGCCGTGAGGATTCACGGGTTCCGGATCGATGGCTTCGGGCGATTCGCCGATCATTCCGTGGGGCCGTTGGAGAATCCGCTCACGCTGATCTACGGCCCCAACGAAGCGGGCAAGAGCACCTACCTGGCGTTCATCCGCACCATTCTGTTCGGATTCCCACGGCGCCTCGGCCACAAACACTATCCGCCGTTGTCCGGAGGCCGCCATGGCGGGCGAATCGAGCTGGTCGGCGGCGATGGCGGACGCTACGTGGTTCATCGCGTTCAGGGCCGAGGGGCCGGACCCGTGACGGTCACCGGCGGGAATGGAGAAGTCCTCGACGAGGGAGTGCTGGCCCAGTTGCTGGGACACCATGGCCGCGACGTCTTCGAAAGTGTCTTCGCCTTCACCCTCGAAGATCTCCACAGCGGCGACCTGTTGGGAAAATCCAGCGTGAACAGCCAGATCTACAGCGCCGGCATGGGAGTCACCAAGCTTCCCCAGGCCATGAAGACACTCCAGGCGGAGCGTGCAACGCTGTTCCTCAAGGGGGGAAGCGTCAACCGGATCGCCCGGACCGCCAGAAAGTTGGATGAAGTCGAGGCGAGACTTCGAGACGTCGCCAGCAATGCCGCCGAGTATGGACGCCTCACCAGCCGTCTCCAGGATGTCGAGGCCAGTCTTTCGGACCTGAAGCGGGTCCGGCGCCAGGGCCAGAGCCGTCTCGATCATCGGCGCCAACTGCAGGATGCCTGGGAGGACTGGAACGACCTGATCGGCGTCGACCGGCAGTTGTCTGAGCTTCCGGTGATCGACGACTTTCCGGTGGACGGAATCCGCCGCCTGGAAGCCCTGGAGGAGCGGTTGCGGGGGGCCAGGCGGGAATACGATTCCGCCCGGAACGGCGTCGAGGAAGCCAGGGCCAGGACGACGGTCCGGATCGAGCATGCCGCCATCGTTGACAGGGCGGTGGAGGTCAGGAACCTGGAACGCCTCCGAGGGGCGTTCGACAAGTCGCTGCGCGACCTTCCGAAGCGTCAGGCGGAACTCGGGAACTACCGGAACGATCTGTTCAAATCGCTTCAGGAATTGGGACCGGATTGGGACGAACGGCGGCTGGAACACTTCGACCTGTCGCTCGCCGTTCGTGAGGAGATCGCAGATCACGAGGAACGGCTGCGCCGGGCACGGGAGGAGCGGGGGCGGAGCGAATCGGTTCTGGAGCAGGCGGAGGGCCTGCTGAACGAGGCCTCCCAATCGATCGACAGAGCAAAAAAGGAATTGGAAGCGGCCCCAAGACCGGAGTACGACGCCGGCGGGGTCAGGAGGCGCCGAAACGGGATCCGGAAGGCCAGGGCGCAGTTGAACCGGTACGAACGTGAGGCGCAGCGGGCTTCGGACCTGAAGCGGCAACTGGATGGCGTTTATCGGGCGGGTTCTCCGGAAGCGGGGAATGCCATGACGTGGCTCGCCGTCCTCTGCGCGGCTGTCGGCGTCGTCCTTGCGGCGGCGGGCGTCCTGGCCGGCGGGGCAATTCTGGCCATGGGCGTGGTCACGAGCCTGATCCTGATCACCCTGGCCGTCTACTTCGTTGTCCGGAACCGTGCCGCCGCAGGAACGGCCGAGTCGCCGGTTGCGGATCCGATCCGGCGTTCGCTCGAAGATGCCCGTCGCCGGCATCTGGAGATTCGGTCCGAGCTGGTCGAGACCGCCCTTGAGATGGGTCTCAAGGAGATCAACGAGTCCGTCCTCGCCGATGCCGAGGACGCGTTGGATGCAGAGAACTCGCGACTCGTAAATCGGGAACGGTTGCGGGACGTCTTGGAGCGGGCGAAGGAGGCATTGCGAGAGCGGGCGGCCCGGAAGGACGAAGCCATCGAGAACGTGGAGCGGGCGCGGCGGCGAGTCGACTCTGCGAGACAGGCCTGGCGTGCCTGGCTCGAAGAGCGCAGTTTGCGGACCACCTTCACGCCGGAAGCCATGGGCGAGCTCCAAGGACAGATCGAG
The DNA here is from genome assembly GCA_965116695.1 of Acidobacteriota bacterium. Taxonomy (GTDB): domain Bacteria; phylum Acidobacteriota; class UBA6911; order RPQK01; family JAJDTT01; genus JAJDTT01. The sequence continues at coordinate 865,413 of OZ220706.1, read as the reverse complement.
TTGGGGCGAAACCGATTCGCCGAGGTTCGAAACTGGCGCCAGCGGATCGCAGGCATTCGGGAGGATATCGGTTCGTACGCGGCAATGGTGGCGCCGCTGGCGGCCTCGTTCGATGTGGATTTCGATCCCGCAGACGTCCACGCGGTCGGCGGAGCGGCCGACGCCCTGATCGATCTTCACGAACAAGTTTGCAGGAAGGCGCGGGCTCGGGCCAACGCGGCCACGGAGTTGCACGCGGCGGAGTCGGAACTGAAAGAGCGGGAAAAACAGCTCGCGGCTGCGGAATCCGATTTGAGACGGCTTCTTCGGTCCGGCGGCGCCACGGATGCCGAACACTTTCGGAAGCGAGCCGCGCGGTTCCGCCAGCGCACCGAGCTCGGCGAGCGGAGGAGAGAGGTCCTGGGCCGGCTCCAGCGCATCAGCGGCCCGGGAGAGCGCCTGGACTCGCTGATGCAAAGACTCGAAAACGCCGACCTTCAGTCGATCCTGGCCCGAATCAACGAAGTCCGCGATGAACTCGACGAAGCCGACGAAAAAATCCAGTCCCTGTCCACCGAGCGTGGCGGCATCCGCAGCGACCTGGATCGGCTCATCGGAGAGGAGCAGTCCTCGGGATGGCGGATGGAACGTCATCTGCTCCTGGAACAGATCCGGGGTCATGCCCGGGAATGGGTCATTCGAACGCTGGTCCAACAACTGCTCGAATCGGCGCAGAGCAAGTTCGAGAGGGAGAGGCAGCCCGGCGTCGTCCGGCATGCGGAGAGATTCTTCGATCGGATCACCGGGAACCGGTACCCTCAGGTCTACGCTCCCCTGGGCGAACGGACCATCATCGTCACCGAGGGCGCGGGTCACCGCAAATCGCCGGACGAGTTGAGCCGGGGCACCCGGGAGCAGTTGTTCCTTTCGCTGCGTTTCGGATTGATCCGGGAACTGGGCCTGCGGACGGAGCCGTTGCCTGTCGTCGTGGACGAAGTGCTGGTGAACTTCGATCCGGACCGTGCACTGCGGGCGGCCCGGGCCTTTGTGGAATTGTCCCGGACCAACCAGATCCTGGTCTTCACCTGTCACCCGACGGTTGTTGAATTGTTCCAAGAGGCGGCCGGAGAGAAAACCCCGGACTTGGTGCGTATCGAGTAGATTCCGGACACGTTTCCAATTCGGGATTTATGACGAAATCGAGTTGACATTAACCGTCTGTACGCTGTTCAATGTTGATCCCGACGAGAACACAGTTGGACAGTCGCGGAGTGGGCGACTTGAAGATTCCGCTGGCAACTTGATCATCGACTCGCCGGGCATCTTCGTAATCTCGCGCCGGTCCGCCCCGTTCGGCTTCAACGGTGGATTTCTCTACGCTCGCTACAGTGTCCGGTGGTAGCCAAACGTAAGTGTGAACGTAGAACGGAGTTGAAGCAGATGAAGAAGAAAATCGCCTCTCTCGCCATCGTGGTGTTCGGATTTCAGGGGATGACAGCGGCCCAGGATTCCATTTATTCGGCGGCCGGCGACGTCGCCATGGTCAGCAAGTACCTGTGGCGCGGGCAACGATTGACCAACGACTGGAGCATGCAACCGGCGTTCACTCTGGGCATCGGCGGTTTCTCCGCCAATATCTGGGGAACCATGGATCTGACCGCAGTGAACCCGGGTGATGCGTTGCCGATTCAGCCGGGTGATGGATTGAAGGGAAAATTCTCCGAGGTCGACTACACCTTTTCCTACGATCATTCCGTGGAAGGCGCCACTATCAGCGTCGGCACGATCTTCTACACTTTTCCCGAACGCTCGGCTTCACTGGCGTCGACGACCGAGATCTACGGGGGAGTGAGCTTGGACGATGCGCCGCTGGCCCCTTCGTTCACCCTCTACGTGGACGTGGACGAGTCCAGCAACGGCGGCAGTACCGGTCTGTATTTTCAGATGGCCGCCGGACACAGCTTTCCCCTCAATCACGACGTCTTCTCCAGCTTCGATCTGTCGGCGACGTTGGCGATGGTGAACACCGGATTCACCGACTTCTACTACGGCGTGAGTGCCGGCGGTCTTCATGACGCCAGTCTCACGGCGAGCCTTCCCATCACCATCAACGACAATTGGTCCGCGGGTTTCTTCGTCACCTACAGCGGCCTCATCGGCCAGGAGATCCGCGACAGCCAGTTTCAGGATCCTCGGGAAGTGCCCAAGGCGACCGGCGCCGACCTGGCGGACACGCTCTGGGGCGGTTTTACCCTGAGCGTGGCGTTCTAGAGGAGGGGCGACTTCCCAGTCACCCATGGGAGGGTACAGGCGTCTTTTGGGCGCCCCGTATTCTTTCGCCGTATTGTCACTCTGGAGACGGGCGCCTGGAAAGACGCCCAGTCGGCGCCGAGGACGACGCCGCTCCCTCTCCGCCGTCAAAGCTCCAGCTTGCCGTCGAAGACCATGTCCTTGAGCTTGAACTTCTTGGACACTTTGCGGCCCATGAGCCGGGTGACGAACTCGATGTTCTTTTCCTTCACGGTGATGGGATTCGACGTGGGCCGCGGAAAGACGAAGATCAATTCGAAGCCGGACTGCCCGGTTCGTGCGTTCAGAAGGTGAACCTGGTCCTCTTGCATCTGGACGGCCTGGAGTGCAATGGGCTCCCGGCCCTTGACCTTGAGGAAAGATTCGGACCTGAGCCGTTCCACGACGGCCTGCCGGCGATCGGGAGGAATCCGGGTGATGCGGGACGGCAGCCCGGAAACGCCGATGATGATGTAGTTCACTTCCGGAGCCAGGAGCTCGGCCAATTCGGCAGTCGGCTCCGCCTGCTCACCGAACTGGGCTCGCGCGAAAGCCTGCTTGATGGGCAGCGCGCTGTACCATCGCAGCGTCAGATTCATGGCGGGGGGAAAGCCCCGACCCATGCCGCGGCCGCCGAAACGACCGCCACCGCCTCGACCACCCCCGACACCGCCGCCACCGGCGCCGCCGAGTCCTCCACCGGAGCCGAAGCCCCGGCCCGACCGGTTGGGGCCGTCGCGGCGGCCCGTTCTCATGGTGGTTCCCGTGACGCCCCGGGGCCGCTGCAAGCTCACCGTCACTTCCTTCGCCCACGGAGACTTGTTGAGCATCCGCATCACTTCCTTCTCGGACCAGTCGGAGTACGCGGATTCCTTCCAGAATTTCCGGGGCCAGACCGGGGCGGTGGTCAGCAGAAGGATGCAGCAGACAAGCAGGATCGATTTCCTCATAGGTGAACCTCGATTCTCAGCGGACGGCGACGACTTCAGACCCCGCCGGGGACGATCTGAAATTCCTCAGCCAGACGATGACCCTGGGATTCGGCGAACCGCACCTCCACCACGATCCGGTACCTGCCATGGCCGAGCTGTTGCAGCGGGAGCCGTGCATTGACGCTGGCGGCACTGTCCAATCCCCCGGGAAGAGCCTTCCAAACACCTTCGTATATGTTCGTTCCCCCGGCGTTCAGAATCAAGATCCTGTATTCCCCGCCACCGTTGCCGGCGGTTTCCACCCGGCCGTGCACGTAGAGGGTCTCGTGGCGGTGGAACCGGCTCCCGACCCGGGGAATGAGAACCCGGGATCCGATTTCCAGGGGATTGGTGATCTCGGTCACCTGCTTGCCGGTCTTGATCCTGTAGCGGGACTGAGACCCCGATTCCTCCAGCTTTCCGGCCAACACCAGGGAACTGGACCGGACCTCTCCGTGGGACGGAAGATCCAAACGGTGGTCCTTCTGGGACAACAACCCGGAACGGTTGTCCCGGAGCAGCACCCGGAGCACGTACTGGCCGGGTCCCAGGACCAGAAGGTTCTGGTAGACGAAGCGAGTTTCCTTCTCCCCCTCTTTGCGCCGCCGGATTTCCACCCGGTCCCGGAGTCCTGCCCGCGCCACGTCGTTCAGGTCGCGCGCCAGGATGATCACCTCCAGGTTGAGCCGGCCGGATTCCGTGAAGGAAGGGAATTCGGTGCGATCGAACGCCGCCAGGACGGGAACCCGGAACCCTCCCTCGAAGTCCGGGAAGTACTCCGCCGAGATCTCTACGGGAAATTCCACCTTGGGGTCACCCTCCAGGACGGTCTGGAGCAACTTGATCTCCCGTTCGGGATTGCTCAAGGCAGCGTAGGATTTGTCCGCATAGTAGCCCTGCCGGTAGGCCAGGCGGAGCCCGGGACGGCTGACGGTGACCTCGACCCTGCGAAACCGGCCGTCGCGGGGCGGGGCGGGAGCGTAGTAGCCCAGAAGGTAGTAGTGGCTCGAATCCTCCTGGGCCTTGCGGAAGATCTTTCCCAGGTCGTTGTCGTCCAGGAGCACCGCACCGCCGGTGTCGGCGGCCAGGGTGATCAGCCCCTCGCGCGACTGGCTGAGTCGGACCAGTTGATTGAGGTCCGCCCGGCCCGTGAAGATGCCCTGTCCCCCCCCTGAACGCTGCGCTCCGCCCCCGGGGGAGAGGGCCACCAGTCCCCGGGCGTCGACGGCATAGATGCTGATATTGGCCCGGTTGCAGAGATCCGCGGTCCAACGGAGCTGGTCGTCGTTCTCGATTCCGCGGCTGGTGAGTCCGGCGGAGAAATAGACCAGGGCCTTCCGTCCGGGAACGTCCCGGTAGGCATCGGCGATGGCCTGGATGGCGCTGAGCTGGTGGTTGCTCTCGAACAGGGCGAACTCGGTCTCGTCGGCCAGGAACTCCCCGCCGGCCGCCGCCTCGGAATCCTCATCCGGCAATGAGACGTCGCTTTCCCGATCCCGTTGGGACAGGCCTCCCAGGATCCGGGACAGCTCTCCGGGGTCGGAGGTGAAATCCACGAGAAGCTCAAGCCCCTGGTCGTAGGCCAGGACGGCGACAGCGTCTTGCGGCGTCAGTTGCCGGTCCAGGAACCGGAGAGCCGATTCGCGCATCATCCGCGAGTCCTGGATGTTGGCGTTGGAAAAGTTGAAGAGGAGGATCAGGTAGCGCTTCTCGGGCGTGGCCGGATGGTCCGCGCCGGGTCCGGGGGGAGAGATCGCGGGCGCGGTCTTCGGTTCGGCGCGTCGGACGGTGACCCGCTCGCTGGTGAGCGGCAGGAATACCTCTTGAAAGTAGCCGATCTTCTGGGAGACTCCCTCCTCGACGAGGGTGAAATCCTCCGCCTTCAGACCCCGGACGGGGCCCCCTTGCGAATCCCGGACCTGGACGTCCACCAGGATCAGATTCGTCCGCACCCGGAAGCGGACGGGGGAGTCCTGGCTCCACAGGCCGGTCCAGGCCAGAAGCCAGACGACGGCGGAAGCAACCCACCGGGCCGAGCGCCGGGTTCCGGACGCGGGCCGGTTCGGACAGTGCCTGTCACCAGTCGCAGCAGTTCGCTTCATTTGCACTCGGGGGAACCTTGGCGTCAGAACATGAATCTCAGGCGCAACCGGATCTGCCGCATCCGGGAGACCGACGTGATCTGTCCGAACCCGCGGGAGTTCACGATGGTGTTCAATCCGGTGTAGTTGACATGATTCAGCAGGTTGGTGGCATCGGCCTGCAGGATCAGCCGTCTCCCTTCACCTCCCACCGGGATGGACCTGGCCAGGCTCAGGTCGATGGTCCAGGACCCGGGACCCTGGATGGTGTTGCGGCCGGCGTCTCCGAAGCTCCCCGGGTCCGGTAGACGAAACGCCGCCGTATTGAACCAGGCTCCGGTGGAGCGTTGGGAAGCGGACAGCATGACGGGAAGTCCCGTCACGCTGGCCCGCTCGCTGGCCTGGGAGGCGCTGCCGCTGTTGTTGATCTGGTTGCCCAGGACCCGAGCCGTCAGGAAGCGGCCGCTGTTGACCGTGAGACTCGCGTTGACAAACCAGTTGCTGAAGATGGAACTGAGGACTCCCCGGTTTCGGAGCCAACGGTGGCGGTCTCCGAAGGGGAGTTCATAGAAGCCGCCCAGGCGCAGGCTGTGGCGCCGGTCCAGGTTGGAGGGTCCCCATTCCGAGTTCAGGTCGTCGTCGTTCTGTGCCACCACGCGGCCGCCTCCGGAGAGGGTGGCCGCGTTGTCCAGCGACTTGCCGTACTCGTAGCGGAGGTTCAGCGTGAAACCGGACCGCACCCGCCGCACCGCCAAAACCTGGAGGCCGTGGAAGTAGGAGGAGGCCCCCGGAGTCAGAAACAGGAACTGGGCCGTGTCGCTGATCCGCAGGTTTCCGTCGTGGAGCCGGTTGGGGGCTCGCAGCAGTTCCAGACCGGTCCCCCTCGATCCGGCGTACCCAAGACTGAGAAAGAAGTTGCGGGGGAGAGCCTGTTGCAGAGACAGGTTCCAGGTCTGCACCGTGGGCAGGCGGAAGTGGGGGTCCACCGCGTAGGTATTGGGGACGTCCTCCTCGAGATCGCTGGAGAACGCCGACTCGATGGGAAGAAAGTCTTGTCCGGCCACCGTTTCCTGGATCGCGAAGCCGAAGGGAGGCTGCGAGATCAGCTCTCCGGCCAGAGCGGCGTACGACTCGTGAGGATGGAAGACTCCGTAATTGGCCCGGAGGACGGACGCCCATCGGCCGGACCGGAGGCGGAGGGCCAGCGCGACCCGCGGGGCCAGGTTGTTGCGGTCGTCCCGGATCAGCGTTCGCGGAACGATTCCCGAGTAGGGTCCCCGGCTTCCCGGAAAAACGGCTGCCGCCGCCTGGAACCCGGGCGCCACGTCCAGGTTGGCCATCCGGTCGTACAACTCCACCCAGGGCGCCACGTATTCGTAGCGGAGACCCCACTGGAGGGTGAGCCTGGAGTGGATCCTCCAGTTGTCGTTGATGAAGAGGGAGTATTCCGGCGCCCTCAGGTAGTGGTCGCTGTTGCCGTACTGAATCCGGCTGCTCTGGGCCAAGCCCAAAAGGAAGTCGGCAAAGTCGTAACCGGTCCCGGACACCGGGCGGCCCGAATCGTAGGCGCTGGTGGCCACCCCGGCGAAGACCTGGACCCCTGCGCCTTCCGGGTTGCCCAACTGATTCCGCCGGTTCCAGGCCACCTCCCCGCCGATCCGGAAATGATGCCCCGCGAAGGTCAACTGAAGTGAATCGTTCACCGAATGCGTCTCCCGAATGTTCAAGGAGGAACTTCCATCCGAGAGCGACGCGTAGTTGGTGAACTGAATCTGGGGGAGCCCGAAATCGATGGGGGCCATCGACGTGTTCCGGATGCCCAGCTCGGAGCTCACGTTGGATTGAAAGGCGAACGGGTTGAGCTGGCGGCTCCGGTTCCGGTTCCAACGGATCCGCACGTTGTGCAGCAGGCCCCCCGCCGTGGTTTGGATGAGATTCAACGAAAGGTTCTGTCCGCGCTCGCTGCCCCGTCCGTAAAGGTCCGGAAAAGCGTTGAATTCATCCCGGTCGCTGCGGTTGAAGTTGTAGCGTCCCGTCAGTCGCAACGAGTCGGAAAGGGAGTGGAAGATCCGGGAATTCAACCGGTTTCCGGCAATTCCCAAGGGATCCAGGTTCAAATAGTTGAGATAGGGGTCGGTACGGTTGGGGAGGGGAAAGAAGGCGAGCAGCGATTGGGATACGGGATTGAGCCGGTCGCTCGGAAGCGATGCCCCGGCGTAGGCCTGACCGGTGGAGGGATCGAATATTCGGACCGGCTCGCCCGCCAGTGGACCGGACCGATACGTGGTCCGGGAGAAGTCCCCTTGCCGTTCCGCGGCCGTGGGAACCGATGCGTACCGGGTTCTCAGTTCGTCCCCCCAGTTGGCGTTGAAGTCGACGAAGAAAAACGAACGGCGGCGGCCGAAAAAGGATCTCCGCGACGAATCGTCCTGACCGGAAAGGGTGCCGCCTGCGGACACACCCGCGTTCCACGAAACGTAGTCCGGGTCCGGTGTTTCTCCACCGTCCAGGGAATAGGGTTTCGCGTCCAGCGCCGATCCCGAGTATCCCATGGAGACGGAGCCCTGAACCCGGTTCACCCGGCCGCCGGCGATACGGGCTCCCCGGAAACCGCCCCGGCCGCCGCGCCCTCCGCGGCCCATGACGGCTCCCATGATCTGACTCTCGCTGGCGCCGAAGCCGCCTCCCTGGCGAAGTGACGCCCCTTGGATCAACACCTCTTCGGTGTTTTCCGCCAGACTCCTGTCCTGGCCGCCGAAGCTCTGTTGATCCCCGATGCGGATTTCTTCGAAAGGATCCTCTTCAAGAGCGTTCTGGCGCCGCGCCCGGCGTTGCCTGGCAGGCACGGGACCGGCCTCGGCTTTGAAGAAGTCCTTCTCGAACTCCAGGCCCCACTGATATCCCTTCCAGGTCTGGGAGGTCTCGATCTCGATCCCCCCGCCGAAGCCCATCCTGCCGCCGCCTCCTCCCCGGCCGGGGCGGTCCCCTCTTCCAAAACCACGCCCACGGCCGAAGCCGCCCATGGTGACGGTGGCCATCTGGAACCGGGGCACGGTGATCCCCTGGTTGGAGTCGAGAGCCAGGTTCAGGGTCAGGTGGGCGTCGCTGATGAACACGCCGGCCGAGAAACGCATCCGGACCCGGAGCGGCATGGCAGTCTCAGGGTCGATCCAGACGCGGGCCTCCCGAACCTTCAAGCCGCGGATCTTGGGCTCCGTCTTCACCTCCACGGCGGGCCGTTCGTCCACCTTCCCGGGTCCTACGATCTCCGCCTTCCTGAGGAAATCCCGAGTGGTCAGAATGTCGAGGCCTTCCAGCGGGCCCAGCGCATTCATGAAACGTCCACCCCGGCGCCGCCGGCCGGACGGGTCCATGGGTTGGCCGTTGCGCGTCAGGCTCAGGATCTCCTTCTTGAACTCTTCCGCGCTTCCCAGGTAGTGGCGTTCCCGGGAATCGAACCGCTGATTTCCGAATGGCGTGTCGGCCACGGTCCGGTTCTCCACTTCCACCGAGTAGCCCGAGAGAAGCTCCCTTCTCAACTCGAGCACGCGGGCGAGGCGTTGCAGGAGGTCCGGGTCCGGAGCTCCGGAACAGGGAATCACGCAGAGCAGCGACGCCACCGCGGGAACGATCCAACGGTGGCGTTGCGTCATCGATGAAGGGTGGCGCATCATTCCTTGTCGTAGACCAGCGTATGGTCCATGTCACCCCGGGGTGTCTTGAGCGTGACTTTCGTGGTCAGGGTCCTGCCGTCGTCCGAAAGGCTCCACCGTGTCTTCTGCTCGATCTTGAAATTGCCCCTGGGAGTCTCGCGTTCCTGAACCTGCTTGACTTCCAGTTCCGAGCCCTTCCATTTCGCCTCCACCGTCCCCACACCCATGAAGGAAGAGAATTCCTGCGGGCCGGCGCCGGGCTTGAGGGTCATCTCGCGGGACTGGCCTCGCCCCCCTTCCCGGGTGACGGTCAGAGTATCGTTGTTGTGCTGCACCGACAATTGCGACGGAGCCATTGCAGCACCCCGGCCGCCGCCGCGCCGGCCGCCACGGGATCCGCCCTCCCGGCCCCCGTCGCCTCGGCCTCCGCCACCGCGGCCTCCGCCACGGAATCCGCCGTCGCGGCCCCCGCCGCGTCCGCGTCCGAATCGCGGCATGTCGCTCTTGTCCTCGTTGAGGATCCAGTCCCCCGAGAAGTTCGGGGATTGGGCTGCGAAGGATTCCGTTCCCATCCAGAGCAACCCGAGAACCGCGGCAAACAATGGGACGATCCGACTCTGTTGAGACATTTTCGATCTACCTCCTGTACCGTTTTCGAATGCGCGTCTTTCTCATGACTTTCATCCCTCCAGTACGCGGCCGGGCCGGGATTGTTTCGCTGCGGTTCCGCCAGGCCCGATTGACCGGTTCCGTGAGCCGGTGTTATTAGAGAGCCGCGGCATGACCCCTGAAATCGGCTTTCTCTTCGTTCTTCTCGCGGGTATCGAAGCATGGACTACATCCGGGCCGGGACGCCGCTGACGGTGGTGATTCTGATTCTGCTGGTCTTCCTGGTACCCCTCTTCGCTCCTGCGGGGTAGTGCCGGAATGAGAGATAAAGATCCGCGAACTCGGCTGACATGGATGCTCCTGGCTCTGCTGGCCGCGCTGAGCCTGGTCCTGGGAGCCCTCATTCTCCACGGCGCCAGGAGCGGCTGGGGACCCGTCGATCATCCCCGGTTTTCCACCATGGAGCGCAGCGGTTGGAGTTGGGAGAGCAATGACCCGCTCCTGGCCTGGGTCTGGCTGGCGGGGACGCTGCAGATCGCCGTATACCTCTGTCTCCTGGGTCTGGGCTTGGCAGGACGAAAGGGATGGGTCCCGCTGCGAATTCCCCTGGCGCTGGGCGGCCTCCTCCACGCCGGAATCTTCTCCTGGTTGATTCTGGCGCACGTCTATCCCGTCGCGCCCTCCCTCTGGTCCTTCCCGCCGCCGACCGTGGTGATGGTTTTCTTCCTTTGGATCCTGCCGCCCATCTACTTCGTGATCCTGTACGTCGTCGGATTCGACCGTTGGATCCTGCCGGAGGAGACCAACCGCCGTTTTCGCCGGTGGGTCCGATCCCGAAGAGAGGAGGGGAGAGGGTGATGGATCTCTCCCGAAGCTCGGTGATCCTGCTCTTCGTGGGCCTGTACATGGTGATGTGCGTCGCCGTCGGCCTTTGGGCCCTGAGCCGGACACGCTCCACGCGGGACTTCTTCATGGCCGGGCGGGATCTCGGCATCTGGGTCACCGGTTTGGCCGTCTTCTCCAGCACCATGAGCGGGTTCGGATTCGTGGGGGGCCCCGGGCTGGTCTACCGGATGGGAATGACCTCCGTCTGGATGGTGATGTCCATTCCCCTGGGTTACGTCCTCTGTTTCGCGCTGCTGGCCAAGCGGATCCGGCTTCTGGCCGAGCTCAGGGAGCCGGTCTCGCTGCCCGATGCGGTGGCGGCGCGATACGGCAGCGAGGGATGCCGGTTCCTGGCCGCTCTGGCCATTCTCCTGGGGGTCATGGGGTACCTGGCGACCCAGATCCTGGCCATGGCCACGGTGCTCCGGGACCTGGTCTCAGGCGCCGGCCTCGGCGTTTTCAGCATCGAGGCCTGCGTGGCCTTCTCCTGCGCGGTGCTGGTCTTCTACTGCGTGACGGGCGGCATCATCGCCTCCGTCTATACGGACCTGGTCCAGGGACTGGTGATGGTGGCCGCCGCCGTGCTGGTCTTCCTGGCGACGGCCAACGTGGCCCCCGGGGGTTGGAACGGGATCGTCTCGACCATCTCGGCCGACGACGCCGGCTCCATGAGCCCCTGGGGAACACTGGGAGCATTCCAGGGGCTGTCCTGGTATCTGCTCTTCATCCTGGGGGTCGCCGGTCAACCCCACGTCGTCACCAAGATGATGATGAACCGGAGGATCCGGGACGCCAAGTACATCCTGCCTGTGGCCGCCCTCGGATACGCCGTGTCGGCGCTGCTCTGGATCAGCATCGGCCTGGCCATGCGGGCCCTGGTGATCCGGGGGATGCATCCGGAATTGGAAGGAGCCGATTCGGCTGCTCCGCAGTTCCTCGCGCACTACGTTCCCCCGGTCCTGGCCGGTCTGGTCTTCGCAGCGCTCTTCGCGGCCATCATGTCTACCGCCGACGGCTTTCTGAACATCGGCGCGGCCGCCGTCGTCCACGACATTCCCCGGGCGCTCCGGGGACGGTCGCTGGGCAACGAGTTGTTCTGGGCCCGGACGGCCACCGTGATCATCGCCGCCGTGGCTTCGGTGTTCGCCCTCTACAGCGGCGACCTGGTGGCCATTCTGGGCGCCTTCGGTTGGGGTACCTTCGCCGCGGCCCTGGTCCCGGTCGTGGCCCTGGGATTGAACTGGAAGCGGGCCACGCCGCTGGCGGCCAAGACCGCCATCCTGGTCAGCCTGTCCATCAATTTCGCGTGTCGTCTGCTCGACGTCCAAGTCCCGTGGGGCATCGATCCGGGCGCGATTTCGCTGCTGGCGTCCCTGACCCTGTTCGTCGGGATCTCCCTGGCGTCGCCCCGGCCCGTGCTGGACCCGGACATCGACCGGCTGCTGGACACGTAGGGGCGCGACCTTGTGTGGTCGCTCTATCCCGGCCGGCAACCGATGCGGGGACGAGAGAGGGCACCCACCAGGTATTTGGTGCCAAACCATCCCCGGTTCTTCCGAACCCCAGGAAAAAATGAGAACGCCGGGGTCGGCATGCCGTCTTGACCGGTTGCCGACGGGGGACTAGGCTCCCGGGTATCATGAAAAGAACCCTCGCCATCGTTTCACTCGTTTTCGTCATTGGCTTCTCCACCTTTTCCCTGGACGGGCACGAAGGTCCGCCGAATACTCTGGTTCCGTTCACGGCCCCCGACTTCATCGGGGATCCGGTCATCGGCCGCCAACTCTCCGACCTTGCCGAATTCGCCATTCACCTGTTGCAGTGGACCGAGACGGACCGGAGCGTGGCCCGGTTGCAGCGAACCCTCAAGGGCAAGGTCGGGGGCTTTTTCCGGCGCTGGAACGGCACCGGCACCGAAGCTCCGGCATTGGAGGAGATCCTCCGGTTCACCACCGAGAGCTACGAAGCCCTCACCTGTCCTCAGCTCACCAAGATCGAGGTCGGTTCCGCCGTGACTCTGGTTGAGGCGCCCGCGAAACTGGATCTGTTGGGGATCGAAGGAACGGAAATTCCGGTGATCATTCGTAACGCCGGCGCTGCGGACGTAACGGTGACCATCGGTTCCGGTTCCGAAGACGTGGAAGTGGAGCCCCGGATCGTCCGCCTCCGGGGAGGGGAGACCACAGGCGCATGGCTGATCGTCTCCGCCATCCGGAATGAGGCTTCGAAACTCGTGCTCAGGGTGGACGCGGGTGGCGTCACGGGTCGGATCCCGGTCCCGGCGCGGGTCAGAAACATGAGTCTGCTACGCGTGAAGGTGGTGGACGAATCGGGCCTTCCGACGCCCGCCCGCGTCTATCTCACCGGCGCCGACAGCAAGCGCCACACGCCGAAGGAAATCATTCCCCGGATTACCAGCGCCGACTACGGCCAACCCTTTGGCGGGGAATACTACTTCTACACCGACGGTGGATTCTCCGTGAGTCTGCCCGAGGGCGAGACCCGCCTGGAGGTGATCAAGGGATTGGAGTATGCGCCCTTCGAAACCAGCTTTCAGATGCCGGCGTCCGGCCGGAAGGAGGTCGTGGCCCGTCTGGCGCGTCCTTACAACATGGCGGCCAAGGGCTGGTTCTCGGGAGACACCCACATCCACCCCAACCTCTTTTCCGATACCCGGATCCGGCCTGAGGACGTGCTGCGGATCACCAAGGCCGAAGATCTGAACGTCCCCCACCTGCTGGCCTGCAACGACACCGACGGATACATCACCGACCTGATCCATTTCGAAGGGAAACCCAACCGCCTCTCGGAGAAGAACTACATCCTCTACTGGAACCAGGAGATGAGGAACCTGCGGGTCTACGGGCACATGGCCTTCCTGAAGCTCAAGGAGTTCGTGCACCCCTCGTACACCGGATGGCCCCGGACCGACCAGGTATACGACTATCCGTCGAATCACCAATTGGCGGTTGCCGCCAAGCAGCAGGGAGCGGCCGTCGTCCAGGTGCATCCGGGGCTGCCTCAGGAATATCCGGTGAACTTCGCCCTGGGAGCGATGGACACCATCGACGTCATGTGCCAGGGGAACGAGGAGAAGAACACGGCCGACTGGTACCGGTTGCTCAACTCCGGATTCCGCACCGGGATCTCGGCGGGGACCGACTGTTTTTTGAATGTCCCCTACCACTTGCTGGCGGGCGCCGGGCGGGTCTATGTGAAGACCGGGCCCCACCTGACTTATGACAAGTGGATCCAGGCCTACCTGGAGGGCAGGAGCTTCGCTTCCAACGCTCCCCTCGTCGAGTTCAGCGTCGACGGCAAGGGGGCGGGGGAGGAGATCCGCTGGAGTTCCGGATCCAAGACGGTTCGGGTGGAGGCCAGCGCGGTCTCCCATGTTCCCATGCGGACCATGGAGGTGGTGGTCAACGGGAAACCGGTCTATGAAGTGGCGGCCGCCGCCGACGGCCTGCGGGTGGCCCTGTCACGGGACATCCAACTGGAAGAGAGCGCCTGGATCGCCGTTCGGGTCCGCGGCGAAGCCCATCGCTTCGTGCCCAACGACACGGAACTCTACGCCCACAGCAGCCCGGTCTACTGCTACCGGGACGGGTCCCGCATCCACTTCCGGGAGGATGCGCTCTATTTCGTGGAGCAGATCGACCGGCTTCTGGAGCGGGTCGACCGCAACGGGGTCTTCAAGAATGCAGCCCAGAAACAGAAGGTCGTGGACCTGTTTCGCAAGGGCCAGGACGTATACCGCAAGATCGCCCGCGAGGCGACGCGGTAAGGAATCCTGTCCGAGGGCTCAACCCTTCTTGTCGAGGCTCCAGATTCCCGCGCCCCTGGCCGCAATGTACAGAAAGAGAAAGGCGTAGACGGCGGCCAGCTCGCCCTTGTTCTCGATGGGCCACAAGCCGTGAGGCTGATGGGCCATGAAGTAGGCCACGGCCATCTGCCCGCTGGAGATGAAGGCGGCCCAACTGGTCAGGAGCCCCACGGCGATCAGCAGGCCTCCCACCAACTCCACGATTCCGGCCAGGCCCATGAGGCTGATCAGGGGCGCCGCCGCTCCCGAATCTCCGCCCACGCCGCCGAAGAGGCCCAGCACCTTCTGGGCTCCGTGAAACGCGAACAGAAACCCGGAGACGATCCGGACCAGGGCGTAAGTCTCATTCGAGTACTTTGATAGAATTTGTTGCATAAGTCCCCCTAAATAAACACCAATCTATTTGATCAGGCACCGGATGCACCGCCCGGCTCCGGTCGAAGTGGAATGATACCCAAATCGAGAGCAGGAGGAAACCGGACCGAAAACCGGAAGTGTGAAAAGTGCCGGCCGGGAGCGGGAGCCCGCAATGAATGACGTAGCGGCTTGCTCCGCGTACTGGTATAGTGCGCGCCCAATCGGGCGTCCGGGTGGACGTTGGTTGTTGAGGCCCTCTCATGAACAGGGCCGGAAAGGACGTGATGCTGCAGAATCGGATCAAGAAACTTCTGGGGGAAGGCAGGGCGGCCTGGGGATCGGCCCTTTCGGACGCCTCCGAATTGTTGGCCAAGGCCACCCTGAAACAAGGCATCGACTTCCTCTGGATCGACACGGAACATCGGCCCTTCGGGATCAACGAAGTCCAGATGGTGCCCATCATCTGCCGCCTCGAGGGGCGGGACGCCATGCTGCGGGTCCCGAATCTGGATCCGGGCCTCATCAAGAAGGGCTTGGACATGGGCTGCAGCAGCATCATGGTGCCGCAGGTGGACAATGCGGAACAGGCGCGCCGGGCCGTCGAGTACTGCAAGTTTCCGCCCGAGGGAAACCGGGGAGTGGGTCCGGTCTGGCCGATGCTGCTGGACGTGGACATCAACGACTACCTGGAGTCGGCCAACCGGGAGACCTGCGTCATCGTCCAGGTAGAGACGGCGGAGGGCCTGGCGAACCTGGAGCGGATCGCCGAAGTCGAGGGGGTCGACGTCGTGTTCGCCGGTCCCGCCGATATCTCGGCGTCGATGGGGCACCTGGGGAACATCGGTCATCCGGAAGTTCAGAAATGCCTGGAGGACTTTCCCGCCCGTGCGGCCGCCTGCGGCAAGCCCAGCGGGATCACATTCCCCGGGTTCGACGACTGTTGGAAAGCCTATGAACAAGGCTACCGCTTCATAAACGTCGGCAACCTCATGCATTTCGGCCAGGTGGGCCTGGGCGAGTGCCTGAGCAGACTGCGGGAGCTGGAGGACTCCGCCTCCGGCTGAATCCCACCGTTTCGGAGATCTCTACCAAATCCCGGGAGTTGGCCGGGGGCCGGTTTCGGCCTCGGCGCCCGGACTTGGGCCGTCGGGCGCGGGACCACCCGCGGACACCTCGACCGCTCGTTCGGATCCAGCCGCCGAATCGGAAAACCGCTGTTGCAGACTTCGATCCAGGATCGGCAAGCCGATCGCCAGCACGACGCTGACCGCCAAACCGATGGCCGCCTTCCCCACGTCCTTGCCGGCGAGAAGGATCGACTCCGAAATCGTGCGGTGCCGGAGCCGGAAGGCCAGGGCCAGCTCGCGGCCCGCCAGCAATCCCAGAAAGACCCAGGTCGTGCTCATGGGGATATTGGACATCTCCTTGAAATACAGGAGGATGGTCGCATAGATGAAATCGATGAGGGTGGCCGTTCGGATATCGGTGGTATTGGTCTTGGAGGTGACGATTCGCTGAATCCGCCCCCCCCGGTTCCTGAAGATGACCGCGTGCAGCACCAGCATCACGACAGCGGCGAAAATGAGCACGTCGAGCTCGGCGGTGCGAGGCAGGTAGACGAAGATGTTCGCCAGATCCTGGATCAGCCACTGGCTCCACAGAAAGGCGGTTGCGAGCCACTGCAACGCGACGGCGTAGGGTCTGGGAGGCCGGTCCTTCGTCGCCATGAAACGGGATTCGAGGAGGTTGGCGACGATCAGATAGAGGACGAATCCGACCCCGATGGCGACTCCGTAGCCCAGCAGCGACTTGGTCAGGATCTTCAGCAGGTTCGTTGGGGCGAAGACGGTCAACACCAGGAACGTGGTGCTGACCGGCACGCCGTACCGGGTCAACAACAGGATGAACACGGGAGGAATGGCGTGCAGCCAGGTGATGCCTCCCTGGGGCTCCGGGAACTGCTCCAGGCGCCCGTAGGCGATGTCGCCCTCGTTCGTCACCCATCCGTACACCAGAACCGCCAGGAGGATCAGGCAGGCGTAGATCCACAACACCCACCAGGGCCGGCGGGAGTTGGAGCTGAGAAACGTCCCCAGGGTCTGGATGGCGTCGTTGGCCACGATGGAGTAGGCCGCCAGGATAAACCCGGCGAGCATGAACATTTCCGTCAAAAGGAACGCTCCTTTCGCCGCTCCCCGGTTGCTCTGTCGACGGTCATTGCTTCGTTCATCGGCGGACCCGACCCGCCGATACTAGCCCAGACACCCCAAGGATTCACGGGGCGCGTGCCCGTCATTCCGGCCCCTCGATCCTGAATGAACGGGGGCCGGCATTTTCGCCGGTTGAGATTTCGCATTTCGGTGTGTCAGTCTGAGACCCTCCTGAAGGAGACCGGAAGTGCCTGAAAATGTCGTGCTCTGGGGTCCGCCGGACGTGGACGGTTCCCCCGATGGGACCGAGGACAGCCGCGTCTTGTCGGCATGGATGCAGAAGTGCGCCGATCACGGCGTCACCAAGATCATCGACGGCAGCGCCAGAGTCCTGCCGGCCGGCGAGCGGACGCTGGCCCGTCCCCGGGCCGCGCGCCGGGCGGGAATGAAGTTCGACACCTATGTGGACTACAACGGCTTCCCACGGCACGGGTGCGCGCGGATGACGTACGGGTGGTCCCTGGACTTTCTGCGGCCCCCCGTAAATTCGGTTCAGGCCCGAGCGATTCTGGACGGGCACCGGCCCATTTATCACGGCCCGTACGTCAATACCGAGATGTCCGACTTCGCCACCCGTCATCCCGAATACCGGAGCCTGACCCGCAACCGTTCCTACGTGCTGGAGCCGGGGCAGGATCTCTACCTGAGCGCCGCTTTTCCCGAGGTGCGGGACCATCAGGCGCACGGGTTCGTCGATGCCCTGGAGGTGACCCGCGCCGACGGGCTCCAGGTCGAGTTCGTTCTGGGGAACGAAGACGAGAACGGCGTCGTGCCCTACGGCTACGAAGACCGGACCGTGTCCGAGTTTCGTGCCAGGTTCGGCAAGGATCCTTTCGACCTGCCCAATGACGACCCGGACTGGATGCGGTTCCGCGCCGGATACGTCACCTTGTTCCTCTCGGAGGTCCGGGCCAGGATCAAGCGCTCCTCGCCCCAGGCGGTCCTTTCCACCACCATCATCGCCGGGGAGCCGGAGGACTACATCAAGGTGCTGCAGGACTGGCCGGCGTGGATCGAGCAGGGCCTTCTCGACGAGTTCTACCTCTGGTTCCGGACCGACTCGGACCTGGAGGCGGTCGAGCGCCAGGTCAGGCACGTTGTGGACGTGGCCGCCGGCCGCGTTCCCGTGATCGCCGAACTCTCCTGCTATCACCCGGGGAGCTTTCAGGATCCGGAATCCATGTTGGCTGCCGGCCGGATCGCCGTCGACAACGGAGCTTCCGGAGTCGGAATCTACCGCAGCCATTCCGTCCGGCAACTGGACTTCTGGCCGGTCCTGGAAGCTTTGAGCAAGCTCTGAAATGGGGCAGGAGGGACCGGCTTCCAGGCAGCTCAGGCGCAGGGCAGGTCTGAAACCGTATCTCCGAAATTCCTTCGCCCGGCTCGCCGGTTCGCTGGCATCCCTTTTTCTGGTTGTTGTTCCTCTCCCCGGGGAAGGGAACCAACCCGTCGAACTGGGCGACCGGCGCGAGCTGATGCTGGACGGCACTCTGTTCGAGACGATTCGGGACCTGGAGTTCCGTCAGCACTCCCCCCGCGACGCCCAAAAGATCCTGGATCTGGATGCACCGTGGGAGGGCCGGAAATACCACGGGTTCACCGTCTGCGGCTACCCGGTGGTGTTGGAGGACGGAGGCAGGTTTCGTCTCTACTACGCGTCCTACCTGGGATTGCGTTTCCAACCCAGGGACCCTGAAACCCAGTTCACCTGCTACGCGGAAAGCAGCGACGGAGTGACTTGGGACCGAATTCGTCTGGGCCGTGTCGAGTTCGAGGGATCGACGGAAAACAACATCCTGCTCACGGGGAGGACCTCTCATAATTTCGCTCCTTTCATCGACACCCGGCCTGGCACGCCGGCAGCGGAACGCTACAAGGCCGTCGGGGGAAATCCGGAGGCCTACGTCTTTGCTTCGGCCGACGGGCTCCAATGGCGAAAGCTCAGGGAGGAGCCCATTCTGGACGGAGAGGAACCGGCCTTCGACCGTCACGGAGCGATCCGTTGGGGGAACGATCCCAGCCGTAAAAGGGCGATCCTGGATTCTCTCAACGTCAGCTTCTGGGACCCGGGGAACGGGCAGTACGTCCTGTTCTTCCGGGCCTATCTGCCCTGCCTGTCCCGGGACGGAAAAAGCCGGCTCCCCGAGACCCGATCGGTGATGCGGGCCACTTCACGGGACTTCCTGAATTGGGGAAACATCGAGCCCATCGAGTACGGGGAGCCGCGGCGGGAATGGAAGCACTCCCTCTACACCAGCGGGCTGAAGCCCTACCTTCGGGCGCCGCACATCGTGCTGGGTTTTCCGCTGCGCACGGCGCCGCGCAAACCCTTCCACGGCACCTCCTACGGTCTCAGCGAGACGGCCTTCATGTACAGCCGCGACACGCTGAATTTCGTGCTGGTGGACGAGCCCTTCCTGCGGCCGGGCCGCGACCCCAGGAACTGGAGCAAGCACGGGAACCTCATGGCGTGGGGCATGCTGCAGACGGCGCCGGACGAACTCTCCTTCTACTACCTGCAGCACGACCATCAGCCGGACACCTTCATTCGGCGGGGAGTGCTGCGGGTCGACGGCTTCCGGTCGCTGCACGCCGGGGGTTACCCGGGCGGAACGGCCATCACCCGTCCTCTCGTCTTCCAGGGAACCCGGTTGGAGATCAATGCCGCCACCGGGGCGGGAGGCGGCATCCGGATCGCCATTCTGGACGCGGTCACGAAGCGGCCGGTCCCCGGGTATGAATCCGGCAAGGAGTTCTTCGGCGACGAGATCCAGCACTTCGTCGAATTCGGCGAAGGGAAGGATCTGGCGTCACTGTCGGGAAGGCCGGTCCGGCTTCGATTCGAGATGGTCGACGCGGACCTTTACTCCCTGAAGTTCCATTGAGCCGGGAGATTTCGGCCTATCGCTCCAGGATCATGGCTTTCCGGGCCAGTCGAACGAACTCCGTCCGGTAGCCGTGAGGATCGTCTCCTGCGGCCTCCTGAGCCCAGCCGAGCACCTGTCGCAGAGTGGCGGTTCCCCGGTGAGGCGAGTCGCGAAGAATCATGCCGAAGGCGGCCACGGCGGAGGCAAACCGGAAATCGGGCGCGGCATCCGCGAAGCCGGCCGGGGACCCGCGATGGGTGAACTCCAGAAGCCGGCTCTCGCTCTGATCGGGCGGCTTGTACCGGATCTTCAGCGTGAGCCACTCATCGGCGTCGCCGGCCCGATTCGGTGCCGGGGGAGTCTGATACTTGAGGGGATCGACGCGGCCGCCTTGAGACCCGGTTCCGGCGGGAACGATCTCGTAGAGGACGGTCACCTGGTGGCCGGCTCCGATCTCCCCTCCGTCCCGGGTGTCGTCGTTGAACTCCTCGTGCCGCAGCGCCCGGTTCTCGTACCCGATGAGACGGTATGAGTCGACCCGGGCCGGGTTGAATTCGATCTGGATCTTGGCGTCTTTCGCCACGGTGACCAGAGTGGCGCCCAATTCCCGGACCAGGACTTTTCGCGCCTCCTCCAAGCTGTCGAGATAGGCGAAGTTGCCGTTTCCCCGGTTGGCCAGGGATTCCAGGGCAGCGTCCTTGTAGTTGCCGGTTCCGAGACCGAGAACGCTCAGGAAGATGCCGCTTTGTGCTTGCTTCCGGATCAACCGGATCAGGCTTCCCTCGTCCGTTAGCCCCAAGTTGAAGTCCCCGTCCGTGGCCAGAATCACGCGGTTGGTTCCGCCGGGAATAAAATCGGCCGCGGCGGTAGCGTAAGCCTCGCGGATGCCGGCCTCTCCGTTGGTGGGACCGCCGGCCATGATGTGCTCCAAGGCTCGGAAGATCTCCTCTTTCCGGTCGCACGGGGTCGACGGAAGGACCACTGCGGACTCTCCAGCGTAGGTGACGAAGGCAACCCGGTCCTTTTCGCCCAGGTTCTTGATCAGGAGCCTCATGGCCCGCTTCAAAAGCGGCAGCTTGTTGGCGGGCCGCATCGATCCGGAGACGTCCAGCAGGAACACGAGATTGCCGGGAGGACGCTCGGCGGGATCGATGGCCTCGGCCTGGATACCGACGCGAAGCAGAAGATGCTCCTGCTTCCAGGGGGCCCGGGCCAGGTCCATGAGGACGGAGACGGGGCTCTCTCCGCTGGGCGCGCCGTAGGCATAAGAGAAATAGTTGACCATCTCCTCGATGCGGACGGCGTCCCTCGGAGGCAGGGAACCCTGGCGGAGAAAGCGGCGGACGTTGGAGTAGGACGCGGTATCCACGTCGATGCCGAAGGTGGAAAGAGGTTCCCGAACCACCTTTCGAAACGGGTTCTCCTCCTGGTACCGGTAGTCCTCGGTGCTGGACCGGCTGGGGACGGGCGCGGGCATGGCCGGCCGCTCGTCCAGGTTGGCGCGCACCGTTGCCGATGGAGCAAAGGGAACCGAAGGCGGCCTGCGCGACCTTCCGCGGAACAATTGCAATCTTTTCCGAAGAGCGTCTCGTTCCTGAAGGATTCCCTCGGGGAGCGCTCGGGGCCCGATGATCCTCGATCCCGGGATTTCCCTCGGCTTGACGACTCTCGATCGCGGGATTTCACGAGGCTCGATTATCCTTCCGCCCGCCGTGGAGACGAGAGAAGTGCCGGAACCGCGACGGTTGCCCAGATTCTCCGAAACCACGGTCGTATCGGCAGGAACCGGGAGCGACGACCCGGAGCTGTCCTGGCCGGCAGGAGGCGCCGGCGATACTGTCTTCGGCGGCTCGGGAGCAGTTTGGACCAAGGCTTGCGGGGAAGCGGCGGCATCGGGATCCGGACCGGCCGGGTCATGCGCTCGCTCCGTGATCCTTCCCGAATCCGCAGGAGCTTCGTCCACGACAGGTTCCGGCCGCCGGAGACCTGCGGAGAGAGGCGCTTCTTCCGTCTCCTGAAAGAAGAGGATCGCTGCGGAGACCATCACCGCGAGCGCCGCAGCCGTCGCCAGGCCGGCGGGAAACCACCAGGACCTGTTCCCGGGACGGACCTGGGGCCACAGCCTACGGGAGCGCGGCGGTTCGCCCAGGCTGGCGAGTTGTTCGGGAGCCAGGGAGGGGCAAGGTTCCTGCTCCAACTCGAGCTGGATCAACTCGGCGGTGGCGCGCAGCGATTCCACCTCCCGCCGGAGAGCGGGAGACCTTCGCAGCAGGCTCTCCACCGCTTGGATGTCTTCCGGGTCGGTGAGTTCGCCCAGGGCATAGGCCGTCAGCCTGGGATCCTGGGCCGGGTCTTGGAATTCTGACTTCATCGGACCCTCCTCGATGCGGCAGCGGCCGGCTCGGAGGGCTCCTCCAGCTCGGCTCGCACCTTCTTCACGGCGGTATGGATGAGGTAACCGACGTTGCTCACCGAAATGCCGACGGTGGCGGCGATCTCCCGGTAGCTGAGGCCGTTTTGGAACTTCAGCCGCAGCACCTCCTGTTGTCTGGGAGACAGGCTATTCATCGCCAGAAGAACACGGCTCAGGGTCTCCTGCCGCTCCAGCAACTGGGCCGGCCCGGGCGCGCTGCTGGCCGGTTCCAGGTTTGCGGTACCGGTCATCCGCGTCATCCGGTTCTCCTTGCGCAGCAGGTCCAGGGCCCGGTTCCGGCACACCGTGAAGAGCCACTGGGCCAGGTGTCCCTCCACCTTTCGCCTCTTCTGTTTCCAGAGACGCAGAAAAGTGTCCTGGACCACGTCCCGGGCCAGGTCCAGGTCGCCGGTGAGGCGCGCGGCGTATCGGACCAGCGGGCCCTGATATGAGTGCAGAACGGATCGCATCCAATCGCCCTCCTCAAGCGTTCGAGAGTTTCTCCCCGAATCGGTCATCCTCTATCAGGTTAACGCTCGAGCCGGGATTTTCTTAGGCCCCCAATCTCAAATTTCCAGTGAAAGTTGACGACGCAGGGTCGCCCCTTATCTGTGGGTGCCCTCTTCGTTCCAATGCGGAGCAAGATGGGGCCAGACGTAGAACTGGCAGCCGGAATCAGTGCCCGGTCCGGCCCTGGAGGAGGTCCGCGGCGTGGGGAAGCAACTTGAGGACGGCGTCCAGCGATTCGGTGGCGCCTTTGGGGCTGCCCGGGAGGCAGAGGATCAGGGTCTGGCCGCGGGCTCCGGCCAGGGAGCGGGAGAGGGCGGCAAAGGGGGTCTTCTTCAGACCCTCCAGGCGCATGAGCTCCGCCAAACCCGAGGCCTCCTTGGATAGAAGAGGCCGCACGGCCTCCGGCGTCACGTCCCGGGGGCCGAGTCCGGTTCCACCCGTCATGACCATGAGGTTGGTGTCGCCGGAGTCGCAGCAGGCGAGGACCTGTTCTTGAATATCGGCCATCTCATCCGGGACGATGCGGTTCGCCGTCACCTCCCATCCCGCCTCCAGGAGCTGCTTCGTCAGAGCCTGTCCGGAAAGATCGGGCCTCTGGCCGTGAAAGCAGCCGTCACTGACGGTCAAGACGACGGCCTTCATGCGCCGTAACCCTCGATCCAGACCTCGCCGTCCCGGTAGTGCTCCTTCTTCCAGATGGGCACCGAGGTCTTCAGCGTGTCGATGGTGAACCGGCAGGCCTCGAATGCGTCCGCGCGATGGGCCGAGGCGACGGCGATGAAGACGCTGCTCTCACCGATCTCGAGCCGTCCGGTTCGATGGACGATGGCCAGTCCGTGAAGCGGCCACCGCTTCAGGGCTTGGTCGCGGATCTTTGCCATTTCGGTCTTTGCCATTTCCGGGTAAGCCTCATAGTAGAGATGGGTGACCGGCTTGCCCCGGGCGTGATTCCGAACGACGCCGTCGAAGGTGACCACGGCGCCCGCCTGGGGTGAAGCGACGCTGCGGACCACCCGCTCCCGATCGATGGGAGTCGTGACCAGCTCGATCACGCGGCTCCTCCGCTGACGGGGGGAAAGAATGCGATCTCGTCCCCGGGCGATACCTCCCGGTCCCAGTCCGAGTACTCCTGGTTGACGGCCACCAGAAGCGCCTTCCGGTATCGCTGCAGGCCGGGGAACCGGCTCGCCAGCCGCTGGAACACCTGGCCCGCCGTGTTACCCGGGGGGACCGAGTCGAGGACGATTTCGGACTGGCCCACCACGTCCCGGAGGGAGGCGAAAAGGCAGATCTTAACGGCCACGGATGGAGTATAGCAGCCGCACCCGGAGCAGGGATTCGCGCCGGGCTTCCGAAAAACGCGCATAGTCCTGCGGCCGGTTACCTTGGCGACTTTCTCCCGGGACTGATAAGATCGCTGGCCTGATGAAGAGGGCTCTGGGCCTGTTTTTGTTCCTCTCGATGCCGGTTGTGCAAGCCGAGATCCTGAAGGTCGAGATTGAAGGACCCATCGATCCCATCACCTCCGAGTTCATCACTTCCGCCATCGAGCAGGCGGAGGATTCGAATGCCGAATTCCTCCTGATCCGCCTGGCCACGCCGGGCGGCCTGGGCATCTCCATGCAGGAGATCATCCAGAGCATTCTGAATTCGCCGGTTCCCGTGGTCTGCTTCGTCGCTCCCCAGGGGGCCCGCGCCGCGTCCGCCGGTTTCTTCATCCTGCTCTCGGCAGACGTCGCCGTCATGGCTCCCGGAACCAATACGGGGGCGGCGCATCCCGTATTCCCCTTCGGCATGGAGAACAAGATCATGCTGGAGAAGGTGAAAAACGACGCCGTGGCGGGTTTGAGGGCCATCGTCCAGCAGCGGAAGCGCAATTACGAACTGGCCGAGAAGGGGGTCCTGGAGAGCAAGTCCTACACCGCCCAGGAGGCCCTGGAGGGGGGGCTCATCGACCTGGTCGCGGGCAACGAGAGCGACCTCATGGCCACCCTGGAGGGACGGCAGATCGAGCGGTTTTCGGGAGCCTCCCAGGTTCTGACGACCGAAGGGCAGGAGGTTCGGGTGGTCGAGATGACGTTCCGCCAGAAGGTCCTCAGCTCCATCGCCAATCCCAACGTCGCTCTTATCCTGGGCGTGATCGGCCTGTTGGGGCTCTACCTGGAGTTTTCGAACCCGGGCCTGATTCTTCCGGGAGTGTTGGGAGGGATCAGCCTGCTCCTGGCCCTTCTCGGATTCTCGCTGCTTCCCGTGAACTACATCGGGATTCTGCTGATCCTCCTGGCCCTGGGTCTGTTCGTGGCCGAGGTCACGGTTCAGGGATTCGGAGTTCTCGGTGCCGGAGGAACCGTCGCTATGATTTTGGGCATCCTGTTTCTGGTGGACTCTCCCTTTCCCGAGCTCCGGATCAGCTACGGGTTGGCCGTGGCGGTCGCCATTCCCTTCGCCCTGATTGCCATCCTCCTGCTGCATCTGACCGTGAAGTCGGTGCGCTTGAGAGTCACCACCGGGACGCGGGGGATGGTGGGAACCTATGGAGTGTCCCAGACTCCCATCGAAGGGGACGAGGGTTGGGTTCTGGTCGCCGGGGAACGATGGAAAGCGGTGTCGGCGACATCGATTCCCCAGGGCGTCCGGGTCAAGGTGGTGGCTTCCAGGAATCTGGTCCTGGTCGTTGAGCCCTACGCCGGATCGGAAGTATCTTTGGCCACGGCTACAGAAGAAGAGGGGTGAGCGGCCCGCGTCGGTTCGGCCGAAAACAGTTCGGGTCTTCCTGCAGGAGTGGAGGTTTCCATGTTTGAAGGTATTCCGTTTTCAACCATCGTACTGGTGGGCATCGTCCTTCTCTACGTGCTCTCGGTCGTCAATGTGCTGAGGGAGTATGAGCGAGGAGTCATTTTCCGTCTCGGAAGACTCCTGCCCGATTCCAAGGGTCCCGGCTTGATCCTGGTCTTCTGGCCCATCGACCGCATGGAACGGATCAGTTTGAGGATGGTGGCCATGGACGTCCCGTCCCAGGACATCATCACCAAGGACAACGTCTCGGTCAAAGTCAACGCCATCGTCTATTTTCGGGTCATCGAGCCGAACAGCGCCGTCGTGTCGGTGGAGAACTACTTGTACGCCACGTCCCAGCTCTCCCAGACGACCCTGCGCTCGGTCCTGGGACAAGTGGAGTTGGATGACCTGTTGAGCAAACGGGAAGAGCTCAACGACCGGCTGCAGTCGATTCTGGATCAACACACGGACCCCTGGGGCATCAAGGTTTCCCTGGTGGAGATCAAGACCGTGGATCTTCCGGGGGAGATGCAGCGGGCCATGGCGCGGCAGGCAGAAGCCGAGCGGGAACGGAGAGCCAAGGTGATCCATGCCGAAGGCGAGTTCCAGGCGGCGTCTAGGCTGCGGGAAGCGGGCGGCATGCTTTCCTCGGAGCCGGTGTCGGTGCAGTTGCGGTATCTGTCGACACTGTCGGAGATCGCTACCGAGCAGAATTCCACCATCGTTTTTCCCCTCCCCATGGACGTTCTGTCTCCCCTGATTCAGATGTTCAAGAGGGTCGGGGCTCAAAGTGGCGGTGATTCCGAAGATTGATTTGAGACGGATCGTACCCCTTTATGGGCTCACTCTCCTGACGGTCACCGGGTTCTTCGTCCTCGGCCTCTACGTGGGGCGCAGTTTCCCGGTGGAGGCGGAGCCGGCGCGTCTTGCAACTCCGGCGGACATCGGATCCTCCAGGTCCGATTCAACGACACAGTTGGAATTCTACGGGCGTCTGAATGAGCCGGCGACCCGGGGTGCGGACGCATCCGGCGCCGAATCTTCTTCTCTACCGGTACAGGGAACAGCGGTTCCCGGCACGCAAGGCAACGCTCATGGCACACCCTCCGGCGCTCACCGTTTTACCGTTCAGATAGCCGCCATGGAGCGGGAAGCGGAGGCGCGAAAAGAGCTGCTGAAGGTTCGGTCCCGGGGATACCTGGCCGAGATCCGCCGCCTGGGGCCAAACGACCGATTCTTTCGGGTCTGGGTTGGAGACTTCCCGACCAAGCAGCAAGCGGATCACGTGGCCAATCGGTTGTACGAAGACGGATTCCCGACGTTCGTCCGGAGCATTTCCGATTCCCCATGACGGGCTGGGCGCTGCGTCCTCTGGTCTCCGGGATCGGCATCTGCCTGGCATTCCCCGGATTTTCCCTCTTTCCCCTGGCCTGGGTTTCACTGGCCCCCTACCTGCAATTCCTCCTGGAGACCGGTTCCCGCCGCCGGATTCTGGCGGGGCATCTGATCTTCTCGTCCCTCTACTTCGGCGGAGTCCTCTACTGGATTCCGCGTGTCCTGGTCGAGTACGGCAATCTGGACTGGTTCACCTCCGCTCTCATCTTCGGACTCATGATCCTGTTGCTGGATCTGTTTCTGCTTCCTTTCTCCCTCCTGACGCACGCCGCGGCCCGGAGGTCCGCCACCGCCGCCCTCTGGTCGGCACCGGGCCTGTGGATCCTGACCGAGCTGCTGCGCAACTACTACACGGTCAACGGATTTCCCTGGGCGTTGGCGGGCCACTCACAGTTCCCGTACCGCTGGATCGCGCAGGCGGCGGACCTCGGCGGCGTCTACCTGATCTCCTTTCTGGTGCTCCTGGGGAACGCCGCTCTGGTCGCGGTCCTTCGAAACCGGAGTTGGAGAATCCCGGCCCTGTTTGCACTTTGCTTCGCCGGAGCCAATCTCTACGGGTTGTACCGCTGCCACGTCTGGACCCCGCCGCCGGGTGTGCAACTGCGCGTCGCCCTGGTGCAGCCCGACGTGGGGCTCTTCGCCGACGGCCGGCACTACGCGAAAAAGTACTTCGACGACCTTCCCCGGCACTACGCGGAGGCGGTCGAAGCAGGGGTCGACTGGGTGATCTTCCCGGAGGCTCAGAACCCCTACCTGTTTACGCCGGATTCCGAATTCCGGGCGTTCTGGCAGCGTCAGGTCCGGGCGGCGGGGGTTCCCCTGGTGATGAACGTCACCTCCATCGAACGCCCCCCTTCGACCCGCTATTTCAACAGTGCCTACCTCCTGGAGGGCGGGGAAGCGGTGTCCTACCGCTACGACAAGATCCACCTGGTTCCATTTGGGGAGTACGTCCCGATGGCGGAGTGGCTGGCGTTCGCCTCGCCTCTGGTTCAGGAGGTGGGCGGGTTCCAACCGGGGCAGGAACATGTCCTGGGCCGGGTCTCCGGGGTCCGCTTCGCGACGCTGATCTGCTTCGAGGGCATTTTCCCCGAGTTGGCCCGGGACTTCGTCCGGAACGGGGCCGAGATCCTGGTCAACATCACCAACGACACCTGGTACGGCACGTCGGCGGCTCCCATGCAACACTTCCAGTTCGGCGCTTTTCGGGCCATCGAGCAGCGCCGTCCCCTGCTGCGTTGCGCCAACAGCGGCTACTCGGCCCACATCGACGCCACAGGCGCCGTTCGCAGCCGGACCGGCCTCTTCGAGGAGGGAATGCTGATCGACACGGTCCAGTCGAGTACCTACCGGTCCGTTTACTCCCGGGTGGGTGAATGGATTAATATGTTTCTGGCCGGTTTGGCGCTTCTCGGTCTGATTGTTCCGCGGAGACGGCGATAAGGCATCGCCGTGAATTCCGGCCGAACCGCACCGTCCGAAGAGCCCCGGCACCGGAATCCGGACGCTGATTATTGGGAGGCCGTCGTTATGGAGGATATCCAGGAGCGCTATCGTGATCTGAAGACCAGAATCGGCAACCTGTGGGAGTATCTTTGACGTCGAGGCCAAGGAAAAGGAACTCGAACAGATCGAGAAGGTGATCTCGGACCCCTCCTTCTGGACCCGTGCCCGGGAGTCCCAACACGTTCTCCGCCGCCGCCGTTACCTGCACCGGAGCCTGGAGCTGTCCCGGGAGTGCGGGAACGGGCTGGAGGACCTGGAGGTGTTGATCGAGCTGGAGCGGGAAGGGGAGGACGTCCTCGAAGACATCGGGCAACAGGTGCGAGACCTGGAGGACCGGCTCTCCAAGGCCGAGATGAACACGCTTCTCTCGGGCCGGCACGACTCCTGCAACGCCATCGTCACCATCCATCCCGGCGCCGGCGGCACCGAGAGCCAGGACTGGGCCCAGATGCTCCTGCGCATGTACCTGAGATGGACCGAAAAGCAGGGCTACAAGGCGGAGATCGTGGACTTTCAGGAGGGTGAGGAAGCCGGGATCAAGTCGGCGACCTTCCTGGCCCAAGGAGACTACGGGTACGGGTACCTGTTGAGCGAGATCGGCGTCCATCGCCTGGTCCGCATCTCACCTTACGATGCCGCCGCCAGGCGCCACACCTCGTTCGCCTCGGTCTTCGTCTCACCCGAGATCGACGACAGCGTCCAGATCGTCATCGACGACAAGGATCTCAAGATCGACACTTACCGGTCCTCCGGCAGCGGCGGGCAGCACGTCAATGTCACCGATTCGGCCGTCCGCATCACCCATTTGCCGACGGGAATCGTCGTGCAATGCCAGAACGAACGGTCGCAACACCGGAACAAGGACACGGCAATGAAGGTCCTCCGGGCCAAGATCTACGACTACGAAATGGAGAAGCGGCGGAAGGAACTGGATGAGGTGGAGGATTCCAAGGCCGATATCGCATGGGGCAGCCAGATTCGTTCGTACGTGCTGCACCCCTATCGCCTGGTCAAGGACCACCGGACCCGGATCGAGATCGGGAACGTGGATTCGGTGCTGGACGGGGGAATCGACCTCTTCATCGAAGCCTACTTGAAACGGCGAAGCCGGGAGAAGAGCCGGCGCGGGAAAATCTCGGGAACAGAATAATATAGTAACGAGTTTAAAGGTAATTAGGGATAATAGGTGAAAGAAGATTCTGAATCCGTCGAGAGCAATTCTTCGCAGGAAGATCCGGCATCCGAAAGTCAGGTCCCGGTCGAAGAGTTGCAGGAACAGGCCCGGAGACTCCGGGTGGCGGTTCGACGGAACCGGACCGATACTTCCGGTCCGCCGGGTCCGTCCTTCCCCGGCAAGGTCCTCTACCTGGCGTTCTTCACGGCGGTGATGGGAAGCACCATCTATCTCCTCATGTTTCCCGCGGCTCGTTACGAACTGGTCCGTCAGGGCTCGGAGATGTGGATGGCCGCTTCCCGCGACATCACCCGGTCCCACATCTATCGCCTGCCTCCCCCGCCTCCCAAACCCGCCGAGCAGAAGGTGGTCTTCCGGGCGCCGGTCCCCATCGTGACGGGTTCGAATGTTCGGGAGATGGGAACGGCGCCCTCCGAAGAGTCCGAGAGCGGAGGTCCCCGCCAAGTCGAGTCTCTGAAGAAGACTCGAGACTCCGAGACCGCCTACCGGCTGCTTCTGGACAAGTCGGCTGCCGCCAAGGATCTCACGGAGGGAAAGATCCCCGGCCAGGCGTTCAAGGAGTGGAGGTTGGTGAAGGACGATGTCCCTGTCTTGTGGATCGATCTCGTGGTGGCCGGGGACCCCGATCCGGAAGTCCACTTCATCTGGTCGGTGGACCTGGAGACTCGAACCGTGACCGCATTGAGCCAGGCGGCGCGGGACCTGGACCAGCCCCGGTCCGATTGAGCTGCGTTAACAGTCCGTGGTGAAAGTCCCGCGAGCACCGAGACCGTTCCTGCGCCCGCCGGACAAGGCGCGATTCGGGTGCATACCGGGAGTATGTGCCCGAATCGCAACGCCGTCCGCCGGGATGCAGGGACGGTCGAATGCCGTGATGACTTTTGCCACGGGCTGTTCAGTCGACGGATTGCGGACCGCCGGCGGGGCTCGTTCCCCCGGCGCCGAGAAAACGCCGCCGGAGTTCCCGGGCCAGAACCCGCCCCGTGACCCGGTTTCCCTCGCCGGTGAGATGAGCAAAATCGAAATAGAGATCCGGTCCGCCGGCCTGCCGCAGGTCGTGAGACGGGTCCAGATAGGGAATCTGCCGGGATCGGCATTGTGCGATGGCTCGATCCATCAGGTTTCGGGCAAAGCGGGCATGCTCCGGAGCCTCTTTCTGGAACACGAAACGGGAGGGAATCAAGAGGAGCAGAAACGGAATCCGCTTTCGCTCAAGAAGATCCCGGATGCCTCCCAAGGCTCCGAACAGTCTTCTCCAGCCGGCGTCGATCCGATCCCGGTCCAGGAGAAACTTCTCGTAACCCATGGCGTAGTAGGTCAGCCCCCGGCCACTGCGGAACGGCTCGGTGGGACTGATCCGGTACAGTGACTCAAGTGATTTACGAAGTAGAACAGTGTAAATATAGGTCTTTTCATAGAAATATGGTCCTCGGGACCAAGTGCCCAGAAGCTGCCCGTCCCAACCCACCACATACCGGCCGCCGCGGACCCGCTCCGGCAGGCTCGCCTGGACCCCCGGCGGCCAGTTGAGCAGTGCCTCGTCGGTGACGTCGTTGCAGAGTTCGACCTGGACCAGCACCAGGTCGGGGTTCAGCCCCAGACCCTCCTGGTGGATGTAGGCCGCGTAGCTGGAGGGACTGTAACCCTGCCCCGAAGCGTTGACGACCCGGAAACGGAAGGCCCCCGGCGAACGATTGAGTTCCCGCTGCAGAACTTGTCCGTAGCGGTCCCGTGAGGGGACGCCGAGGCCGAATCCGATGGAGTCTCCCAGAGAGAGGATTCGGAATTCAGCCTCCGGGGGAACGGGGTCCAACGCCGGCTCGTCCCGGAAGCCGTAGGCGTTCGTGACGAAGGGAATGTCCCAGAAGACGCCCTCGTAGTTTCCCTTCATGCGAACCGGCAGGTACCAGGTCTCTTCGGCGTGATCCCGGGGTTCCGCGGATTCCCCGAGATAGGAGTGGCGGAGCCAGAATTCGGCCGCGAAGAGAATCAGGGCGGCCAGAAGGCCGAAGAAGATCAAGGCCAGGAGTAGAAGTCGGCTCCGCAATTCGTTTTCCGCCTTCGCCGGTGGGATTTCAGTCTTGGAAGTCCGCTTTCGTTTACGGATAGTCACGATAGGGTTTCCCTGGAGACGATTCAAGGCGACCCGCCGGGCGCACCGTGGGCGTCAGCAGACGCTGATAAGATCCGGCCATGCAACGCAGGTGGACGCTGCGCAAGCCGGAGGCGGAGGCGGTTCGGACGCTGAGCTCCGAGCTGGATATCTCGTCGCTGACGGCTCATCTCCTGGTCAACCGCGGCATTCAGGATCCGGATGAGGCCCACCGTTTTCTCCATCCCCGCTTTGAGAATCTCCACGACCCCTATCTGATGAAGGACATGGACCGGGCGGTTCCGCTCCTCTGGAAGGCTCTGCAGGAGAAGAAACGCATTGTGGTCCACGGCGACTACGATGTGGACGGGATCACCTCGAGCCTGATCCTGAAACGGGGGCTTGAAATGCTGGGCGGCCGCGTTGGCATCCATATCCCCGGACGGCTCACCGACGGATACGGAATTCAAACCGGTTTCGTGGAACAGTGCCACCGGGACGGGGTGGACCTGCTGGTCACCTCGGACTGCGGCATTCGGGCATTCGAAGCGTGCGGCCGGGCGCGCGACTTGGGCCTCGACGTTCTGATTTGCGACCATCACCTGCCCTCCGCGGAACTTCCGCCGGCGCGCGCCATCCTCAATCCGCACCGGGCGGACTGCGACTACCCGGACCGGAACCTGTCGGCGGCAGGCGTCGTCTTCAAGCTGGTGCAGGGTCTCTTCGAAACCGCCGGGCGCACCCGGGTGCTTCCCCATTTCCTGAAAGTCGTGGCCTTGGGAACCGCGGCCGACATGGTTCCCCTGACCGGAGAGAACCGGATCCTGGTCAAGCTGGGGCTGGAGGGCCTGGCCCAACCGCACAACGTGGGCCTGCGGGCCCTGCTCGACGGCGCCGGAGTCTCCGGAGAGGTGGAACTCGACGACGTGGCCTTCAGGATCGCTCCACGCATCAATGCGGTGACCCGAATGGGGGGCGGACCCGAGGTATTGGACCTCTTCGATACCAGCGACAGGTCGCGGGCCCAGGCGATCGTCCGGGACATGAATGTGAGGAACCGGGAGCGCCGGCGGCAGGAAGAGGCCATCCTGTCGGAGATCCGTGAATGGGAAAAGAGCCGGCCGGAACTGTTCCGGAAAACCTTCATCGTCCTGGCCGGAAGAGACTGGCACCGGGGGGTGATCGGGATCATCGCTTCGAGGGTGGCCAAGCGTTTCTTTCGCCCCACGCTGGTGTTCTCGACGGGAGAATCCGACTGCCAGGGTTCGGGGAGGAGCATACCCGGCTTCCACCTGCTGGAAGCTTTGGAGGCGTGCGGCGGTCTCCTGGATCGATATGGCGGGCATGCTCAGGCGGTGGGTTGCGCCATGGAGGGAAGCGATTCTCTGGAAGACCGCCTCCGGACCCTATCGGATCGCCTCGATACCCACGCCCGGTCCGTCCTGTCCGCAGAGGACCTGACACCCCTGGTCCCATTGGACTCGTATTTGAGGCCGGGCCACCTTTCGTTGTCGGTGTACCGGGAGATTCAACGGCTGGCGCCATTCGGAGTAGGGAATCCGGTTCCCGTCTTCGCCAGCCGCGGGTTGGATGTGACCGGCGGTCCCTGGGTATTGAAGAACAGGCACCTGAAGGTCCGTCTCGGCGCCAACGGAGCCGGCGTCGACGCCATCTGGTGGAAGAACGGGGATGCCGCTGATACCATATCGAGAGGATCGAAGATCGATGTGGCGTATACCTTGAACCGGAACGAGTACCGGGGCGTGGAGAGTCTGCTCATGACGGTCCAGGACCTGCGCACTCACCCGATCCCGGCCGAGTCCCGACAGCCTCCGGCACACATCGTCACGGGCCCGTGAACGATCCTTTTCGGCTTTCCGTCCAATGGAGTGACGGGCCGTGCGGCCTTTCGTCTCGTTGAGCGGCGCGATTCGATGACCCCTCGGGGACGGCCTCGAATCGCGGCCGGAGCCGGGCAGCCCTCCGGCGCTTTTCGACGGGCCGAAAGGACTGCTGCAAACCGGACTCCCTATGCGTCCCCGTTCCCTCAAGCTCATCCGGCTGTTTCTGCTCGTGGTCCTGGTGACGGCCATGGGAGCCGTGGTCTGGAGCTTCCTGACCCGGCGGGACGCCCGGCCGCCCTTGGCGCGGGAACGCCTCCTCTCCCCCGAGTTTCGCCAGCAGAGCACCGAGTTCGAGCATACCCACCACGAAGAAGGGCGAACCGTCTACAGGGTGGAGGCCGGGACCAAGATCGAAACGGTCAAGAAAATCTTTCGTCTCTTCGGCGTGAAACTGACCCACTTTGGTCCGGACGGGAGCACTACGGAGGAGATCTCGGGAAACGAAGCGATCTACCACGTGGTCGATGACCGGATCGAATTCACGGGCAAGGTTCGCATCGAGCTCTCGGATGGAACGACCATTGACGCGGATCGTCTCAAGGCCGACATGGCCCGGGATATCGTGGCCATCGAAGAGGGTTTTCGCTTCGAAATGGAGAAGCTCTCCGGTCACGGCCGGTCTCTCAACTACGAGATCCGGCGGAGGCAGCTTCGGGTCGACGGCGAGTTC
Organism: Acidobacteriota bacterium; assembly: GCA_965116695.1. Lineage (GTDB taxonomy): Bacteria > Acidobacteriota > UBA6911 > RPQK01 > JAJDTT01 > JAJDTT01. The sequence goes on along the minus strand of OZ220706.1, from coordinate 831,223 downwards.
GAGCTGAACATCACACAAGGAGCCGATCGCCTCCAGGTCACGGCCTCGCGGGCTTTGTACGATCTGGAGGACAGCAGGGTCGATCTTTTGGACGGGGGCCGCATCCAGGGTCCACAGGGAGACCTCGCCGCCGGGTATGTCCGTGTCTTTCTGACCGAAGACCGGGCCGTGGAGCGGATGTTCACCTCGCGCGGCGTTCGGCTGGTCCTGGATTCTGACCGGGCCTTCACCGGCGAGTCCATCCATCTGTTCGCGGCAACCGACGGGGGGAGGATCGAAGGTTTCTACGTCTACTCGGGCAAAGCCACTCCTGATTCTCCTGAACAGCGCGCTGTGTACGAGGACCCCGAGACCTACCTGGAAGCGGATCGCATCGATGGGTTGGCCGGGTCTCCGGGTGGGGACGAGACTCGGTTTCTGGCGCACCGGCGGGTCGTCGTCCGTTCCCGGACTCTGGGTCTGGAAGAAGGGCGCGCCGACGAGTTGACAGCTCATCTGAGTCTTGAGAATCAGCGGCTCAAGTGGTTGGAAATGCGGGGAAATACGGAACTGGTGGGGCGGCTTCGAGACCGCGGAGATTCTCGCGAGTCCATTCAGGGGGACCTGCTGGTTCTGGATCTCGGCGCCGACGGAATCTTGGATCGTGCGACTGTTTCAGGGAACACCGCGGCCTGGTCCCGAACCGGAGAGGGGGCTTCGGCCCAGCTTCGGGCCGGACGAATGGATGCATTCTACCGGAGTGGAATACTGAAGAGGCTCGTGGCCACGCAAGACCCGGTACTGCGCCAGCAGGTTCCCGAAGGGGAACGGACTGTGGAGTCGGAAAGCATGGAAGCCGTCTTCAACGAAGGGGGAGTGCTGAGTGTTGCGGCGGTGGGCGGCGTCCGTTGGGCCATGAACTCGGAATCCAGGAAGCGGGACGGGGAAAGCGGGCGGCTCGATCTTGGATTCTCCGCCGGGCGACTCCAGGAAGCCCGGGGCGAGGGCCGGGTGGTCTATCGGGAAGAGAGCCCTTCCGGACGCGTCAGCCTGACGGCGAGCAACGCGGAGTACGACGCCGGACCGAACCTGTATTCCTTTTCGGACCCGGACGGCGCCCACTTGTACTACTCCGAAGCGACCATGGAAGGCTCGGGTGCGGTGGAGTCGCGGACCCGGGCGGACGGTTTTCGGTTGGACCCGGACCGGGAAGAACTGTCTGCGGCCGGGAGAGTCCAGACCCTCTTCAGTCGTCCCGGAAAAGAACCGGTCCTGATCCAGGCGGATCGCATGGCGGTGGATTCCGGTGTCAAATCCCTTTCCTATTCCGGTAATCCACGGATCCTCCGGGAATCCCACCTGATCGCGGGAACGATGATTCGCCTGGACTCGGCCGGGGAACGGCTGGAGGTTCAGGATGTGGACAGCACCTTTTGGGAGCCTGGGGAGGTGTCGGGGCGCAATTGCCGGATCCGGGCGCCCCAGCTTGTCTACCAGCGGAGTTCCGGAAGGGCGGCCTACCGAGGCGGCGTCCGGATGCGCTCCGGTGACTTCCAGGTGAAGTCCTCCCATTTGGACCTCCTGCTGGAGGATTCCCCTTCGAGCACCATTCAGCGGATTGCCGCCGGAGGAGAGGTCGAGATCCGGCAGGGGGATCGACGGGCCCGGGGCGACCGAGCCGTGTATCATCCCCGGGAGGGACGCGTGGAACTGACCGGAGAGCGGGCCGAGGTGGTGGAGCCGCTTCGCGGTAGCGCGTCCGGGCGGAAGGTGACGTTGTTCGTGGAAACCGACAAGATCGTGATCGATTAGCCGGCCCCGCGACCGAAGCCGTGACTCGCGCTCCTGGTCGCCGGGGCCGCGGAACCGGCGGTCGTCCGGATCCGGTGCCTGCTTCCATCGTCCGCAGTCCTTTGCGCCAAATGGGGGATCCCGGGCCCCGTTGCACACGGCCCGATACCGCCATGTTTTCCCGTTTCGAATGACCGGGGGAGGCATTCTGGAGAAGGTTCTCGAGGCGCGGAGCCTCTGCAAATCGTATCGGAGCAGACAGGTGGTCGGTGAGGTGAGCCTCACCATCTCCTCGGGCGAGGTCGTGGGCCTGCTGGGTCCCAACGGCGCCGGAAAGACCACCACCTTCTACATGATCGTGGGCTTGCTGGATCCGGACCGGGGCGAGGTTTTCCTGGACGGCGAGGATATTACTCCGCTGCCCATGTACGTTCGGGCGCGAAGGGGGATCAGCTATCTCTCCCAGGAACCTTCCGTCTTTCGCCGGCTCTCGGTGGAGGACAATCTGTACGCCATCGCCGAAACCCTGGATCTCCCCCACGGGGAATCGGACCAGTTGGTCAGCGAGCTGCTGGAGGAATTCGGGATCGCTGCCCTGAGGGACCGTCCCGCCTACACCCTGTCCGGCGGCGAGAGGCGGCGTCTGGAGATCGCCCGCGCGCTGGTGATCCGGCCCGATTTCATCTTGCTGGACGAGCCGTTTGCCGGAATCGATCCCATCGCCGTCCTGGATATCCAACGCATGGTCACCCGGCTCCAGGCGCGGAACATCGGTGTGCTGATCACCGATCACAACGTTCGCGAAACTCTTCGGATTACGGATCGCGCCTACATCATCACCGAGGGAAGGATCTTTCGATCCGGTACCCCGGACCTCCTCTCCGCCGATCCGGACGTCCGTAAAGTTTACCTGGGAGATCACTTCCAGCTATACTGAGCCCGGTAGGCGCCGGTTGGACTGGCCTGAAGCTTCCCGCCGCGCAGCAGGGATTCTTCCGGACAAGACGGCGCCAGGAAGCAGGCTCGTTCGGAGGGAAACGAGGGCCAGCGAAGTCCGCCAGGATGCTGGCCGGGCCAAATGACGTGCCGACTTTTTGCTTCGGGCCGCCAAGGGACCCTGAACCGGAGCACTCCGGAGTGCCATGAGTCGACGCGCTCAATTGAAACCCTCCCTGGTAATTGGCCTGTCGCAACGGCTGGCCATCACTCCCTCACTCCTCCAGAAGATCGAGCTCCTCTCCGTAAACCAGTTGGAACTCTCGGAGATTCTCCAACAGGAGTTGGAGGAGAACCCCTTGCTGGACGACGTTTCAGATCATTTCGAAGCCGGCCCGGAGGTTTCGGAAACGGCCCGGGAATCGGAGGAGGACGCGGATCCGCTGGAGGAAGAAGGTCGTCTGGAGGACCTGGACTTCGAATATTTCTTCGGAGACTACCTGGGATCGAGTTACGAGCGCCAGGAATTCGAACCGGTGGAACAGAAGGTTTCGTTCGAGCAGTTCCTCCCATCCGCCGATTCCTTGTGGGATTACCTGAATTGGCAGTTGAATCTGAGCGGCCTCGATTCGGACCTGCGGGAGATCGCCTATTTCATCGTGGGGAATCTGGATGAGGACGGCTACCTGACCCTCACCCCGGAGGAGATCTGCCGGCAGTTGCAGGTTCCTTCGGGCCGTGTCGACGCCGCGCTGGCGGCGGTTCAGACCCTCGATCCGGTGGGCGTCGGCTGCCGGGACCTGCGCGAGTGCCTTTTGCTGCAGGCGAAAGCCGCAGGGCTGGAGGACTCTCTGGTCGGCGCGCTGATCCGGGACTGCCTGCCATTGTTCGAAGGCAGGAAATATTCCAGCATTCTGAATCGCCTGGACTGCGATGCCAAGGATCTGTCCCGCGCTCTCGAACTGATTCGCGGCTTTTCGCCGCGCCCGGGACAGAAATTTTCCTCCTCCCAACCAGTCTACGTCCGGCCGGACGTGCACATTCGAAAGGTCGAAGGCGAATACCAGGTCAGCCTCAATGACGATGGTCTCCCCAAGCTGAGAATCAACCGTGCCTACCGGAAGCTGCTTCGCAAGAATGGCGTCTCCAAGGACACGAAGAGCTTCATCCGGGAGCGATTTCGTTCGGCCATCGAATTGCTGCGAGGGGTGGATCAACGGCAGGCGACCATCTTTCGAGTCTGTCGCGTCATCGTCCGGCACCAGCAAAACTTCATGGAATCGGGCATCCGGAAGCTGAAGCCATTGTTGATCAAGGATGTAGCCGATGAACTGGGCGTCCATCCGTCCACCATCAGCCGCGTCGTCGCCAACAAGTACGCTCACACCCCGCAGGGCGTGATGGAGTTGCGGCGATTCTTCTCGGTGGGCGTGGAGCACGCCAATGGAGAGAACGTCTCCACCATGCAGGTGAAGGACAGGCTCAAGACCCTGATCGGGGGCGAGGATCCCAAAAAACCCTTCTCCGACCAGAAACTCACCAACCGGTTGAACCGGGACGGGATCAGGATCACCCGCCGCACCGTCGCCAAATATCGGGATCAGATGAGAATTCCCGGGTCGCTTGCCAGAAAGAAGGCGAACTTGTTGTAGCCCTCGTTCATTTCCTACCCTGAGGGCCGCAGGCGAGGCGTGAACCATGCAGCATCATTCCATCCCCTCGGTGACCGTCCGGCAGTTCTACGAGTCCATGGACCCGGCCCTGAACCTGGCGCTGGCCTCCGGCCGGGCGGGTCTGGACAACTCCATCACCTCTCCCAGAATTCAGAAGTTGGGCCTGGCCCTTTCCGGGTACACGCGCTATCTGCACCGGGGCCGGGTGCAGTTCGTCGGCCGCACCGAGAACTACTACATGGAGGAGTTGTCGCCGGAGCGTCGCCGCAAGGTTTTCTCCGATGCCTTCGACGTTGGACTCTGTTGCATTCTGGTAACGACCGGTTTGGCGCCGCCGCCCGATTTTCTGGCCGAGGCGGAGAGGGCTGCAACTCCGGTCCTCACGACGACGGCGCTCAGTTCCCAGGCCATCGTCGAGGTCACGTCCAATCTGCAGGAACATCTGGCTCTCACCCGGACCATCCATGGAGTCCTGGTGGAGCTCCTGGGACTTGGGGTCCTGCTGGTGGGGGAGTCGGGCATCGGCAAGAGCGAGTGCGCACTGGACCTGATCGTGAGGGGCCACCGCCTGGTGAGCGACGATCTGGTGGTATTGAAGAGGGTTTCGGGCGAGAGCCTGGTGGGTTCGGGCCTTCCCGATGCGCCCTTTCACATGGAGCTGCGGGGGTTGGGCATCATCAACGTCAGGGATCTGTTCGGGATCTCCGTGCTGAGTCCCGCCCGGCCCGTCGATCTGGTGATCAAGCTGGAAAAATGGCCGGAGCGGGATACCCGGGACCGATTGGGACTGGAAGAGGAGAATTATCGCGTCCTGGGAGTCGATCTTCCGCTGATCACCATTCCGGTGGCGCCGGGACGAACCCTGGCGACCCTGGTGGAGGTGGCCGTCAGAATCCAGAAACTGAAGATGCAGGGCTATAATCCCGCGCTGGAGTCGATTCGCCTGCTGGAACGGCGGATTCGAGTACCGTGGGGGCAAGGAGAACAACCCCGAGCGGGGGATGGAGACAATGAATGAATCGACAACGGATCCAAATCGGCGGGCTTGTCGTCACCCACGGGAGACTGGGCCATGAGCTGGTCGCCGCCGCGGAGATGATCGTCGGCAAGATTCCCCACGTGCTGCCGGTCTCCATCGGATGGCATGACGATGTCGAGCGGTCGCGGCAGGGGATCGAAGAAGCCATCAGCACCCTCGACCGCGGCGGCGGCGTCATCATCCTGACGGACATGTTCGGAGGGACCCCATCCAACCTGACTCTCGCGCTGTTGAAAAAGGGAGAGGTGGAAATCGTCACCGGAGTGAACCTTCCCATGATCATCAAGCTGGCCAACCAGACGGGCAACGAGGACGTGAGCGAGCTCGCGCAACGGGTCCTGGAACAGGGGCAGAAACACATCGCCCTGGCCAGCGGGTTGCTGGGGGAATGATCCGGCGCGTCTTGCCGATCCGGAATCGTCTGGGGTTGCACGCCCGCGCGGCAGCCAAGCTGGTCAGGACGGCATCCCGTTTCGACAGCGACGTCAAGCTTTCCCGAGCCGGCGGGTCCCAGGAGATCGACGGCAAGAGCATTCTGGGGATTCTCCTGTTGGCCGCGTCCTGGGGAACCGAGCTCGAAATTACGGTTCGCGGGTCCGACGAGATCGAGGCGGCCGAGGCCATTGAGACTCTGGTCAGGAACCGGTTTGGAGAGGAGAAGTGAATCGGCGGGCTTGACGCCCGGCGTGAGCGGGACGATTCGCTCCCGATGGGCAGACCCGGGTCTTTGCTATATTTTCGAGGGAAATGGTGGAGCAGGTGCAACGCGACGAATCCAGCCGGAGATTGGTGGGCACACCCCTTTCTCCGGGAATCGGAGCCGGAAGAGCCTATCGGATCGAGCAACACGCGCCGGAATTCCATCGGCTGTACCTTTCTCCGGCTGAAGCGCCCCGGGAGCTCGAGAGGCTGCAGGAAGCGCTGGCCAAGTCCCGGGAGCAACTGGTCCGGATCAAGGAACGATTCGAGCAGCAACTGGGCAAGGAACACTCCTACATCATCGATGCCCATCGCCTGATCCTTGAAGATCAGGACTTCCTGGACCAGATCCGATCCAAGATCAGGGATCACCTGTACGGTCCCGAGCGGGCCGTCTGGGAGGCCACTGAGGAGTGGCTGGCCTTGTACCGCACTCTGACCGATCCCTTTTTCCGGGACCGGGGATCGGACCTGGAAGAGGTGGCGAGGCGAATCGTTGCCAACCTGGGCGAGTCCGGACCACCCCGCCAGAAGGAACAATCCTCCGAAGACCTGATCCTGGTGGGACCGGAAATCGGACTCTCGGATCTGGCCAGTTTCCCGCTGGCCCAGGTCAAGGGACTGGTTTCGACGCGTGGGGGACAGACCTCGCATATCACCATCATCGCCCGCGTGCACCGCATTCCGGCCGTTTCCGGCGTCCGGGAAGTGGAAGGGAACGTTCGCACCGGCGACGAATTGATCGTCGACGGTTCCGAGGGTGTGGTGCTGGTGCAACCGTCGGCGGGCGAGCGCCGGGATTTCCAGGTGTTGCTGCGGGAGGAGCAACGCCGCAGTTCCGAGTTGGAAGGGGACTTCAGACCGTCGTCCACGGCTGACGGGAGGGTCGTCTCCGTGCTTGCAAACACCGACATGGAGGACGAAGCCACGGTGGCATTCGGCTTGGGTGCGGAAGGAATCGGACTGTTTCGTTCCGAATTCGTTTACATGGGCGAAATGAGTGGTCCCGTCCGGTACGAGGAGCAGTTGGGTATCTATCGGCGGTTGGCCCGGCTGACGGGGCGGCGCCCTGCCGTCATCCGAACGCTGGACATGGGTACGGAAGATCACCCGTACTTCACCCGGCTGGCCGGCGAGGGACCCGTGCTGGGCCTCCGGGGGATTCGATTGAGCCTGGACCGTCCCCAACTGTTTCGGGATCAGGCGAGAGCCATCGTCAGTGCCCGCAGAGAGGGGAACCTGCGAATTCTGCTCCCCATGATCTCAAGCGCGGATGAACTGGTCACCGCCCGCGGGTTGATTCGGCAGGTGGAGCGGGAGGTGTCCGAAGAAACCGGATTCGAACCGGAATCACCGATCCAGGTGGGCGCCATGATCGAGGTCCCTTCAGCCGTACTGGTGCTGGACGGTATCTGCCGGCATGCCGATTTCGTGTCGGTGGGCAGCAATGATCTGATCCAGTTCACGCTGGCGGTCGACCGGTCCAGCGACCTCCTGTCCTCCCTCTTCAACCCTCTCCACCCGGCCATCCTGCAGAGCCTGGAACGGGTGGCCAGAGTCGCGTCCGAGAATCGCATTCCCGCCTACGTCTGCGGAGAAGTGGCCGCGCAGCCGCTCTACGCGTATCTGCTCATCGGTATGGGTTTCCAGCGGCTTTCCATGAACCCGTTCGCCATTCCGGCGGTGAAAAAGAGAATTCGAGAGATGGTCTACGAGGAAGCCCGGGAGAGGATCCGGGAATTGTTGCGGTTCTCCACGATTCAGGAAGTCGAACAGTACGTGCAACATGAGATGCCGTCGTGGGAGACGGTCGGTCAGGGATCGGGTTCCCGGTTCGTCAAGAGTTGACCCCTTGAGATCTTGACCGGCGCCGGGGGGTAATGGAACGAATTGGCGGTGGGTGGCCATGACCGCAGCGAACCAGCTCACGTTGCTTCGTATCCTTTCGGTTCCGCTATTGGTGGGACTGGTCGCTTCCGGGTCGGTCGGGACGGCTCTGGCGGTGTTCCTTCTGTCCGGGGCTACGGATCTGCTGGACGGACACATCGCCCGGAAATACGGCCAGCGGACCGCCCTGGGCAGATTTCTGGATCCCTTGGCCGACAAGCTCCTGATGGTCGGCGCTCTGGTCGTGCTCTCCCTGGAGAACCCGGCACTGGAGGTCCGGATTCCGCATTGGTTGACTCTGTCGGTGGTGGCGCGGGACCTGATTCTTGGAATCGGCGCCCTCTCGGCCTACGTCTTGTCCGGCACCAGGGCGTTTCCGCCGTCCATGCTGGGGAAGTTGTCCACCCTTTCCCAGTTCACAACCATCCTGGTGGTCCTCGTGGACAACGCGATCCCGTGGCGAATACCGTTTCACGCCGGTCTCTTCGGTCTGACGGCCCTTGTGACGGTGGGCAGCGGCGTCCAGTACCTGGTCCGCGGCGTTCGTGTCCTGGCCTGCAACCGGGGGTGAATCGCCTGCATTTGGGGAGCTGAGTCAGCCAAGTCATGAAATTCAGGAACCTGAGGCTGGAGATCGATTCGGGTGGGGTGGCAGAGCTCACCCTGGAACGGCCGGAGGTCCTGAACGCCTTGAACGAGGAAACGATTCGGGAGTTGGATGCGGCCTTCCGGTCCCTGGAACGGGATGAGAGGGTCCGTATCGTGCTCCTCTCAGGTGCCGGGAAGGCGTTTTCCGCCGGAGCCGACATCCCTGAGGTCCACCGGCTGAACGCCGAGACCTCCCAGGCGTTCTCGCGGCGTGGCCATGCTGTCCTGAATCGTATCGAGCGCGGGTCCAAGCCGGTTCTGGCTGCGGTGCGGGGCTTCTGTCTCGGCGGGGGCTGCGAGCTGGCATTGGCGTGCCACCTCCGGATTGCCGGAACGGATGCTCGAATCGGGTTGCCTGAAGTGAAGCTGGGCATCATTCCCGGCTACGGAGGCACCCAACGCCTGGCCCGGATCGTGGGACGCTCCAAGGCTCTCGAGTTGTTGCTTTGCGGCAGGACCATGACCGCCCGGGAGGCTCTGGAGGCCGGTCTGGTGAGCCGCGTCGTAAATCCGGAGGACCTTCTGTCCACCTGCCGCGAACTGGCGTCCCGGATCGCCGGGCAGGCCCCCTTGGCCGTCAGGTACTGTTTCGAGGCGGTCAATCGAGGTTACGACCTGTCCCTGCAAGCCGGGCTCGACCTGGAGACGGCCCTCTTCGGGCTGGCTTCCGGCACGGATGACATGAAGGAGGGGACCCGGGCCTTCATGGAGAAGAGACGGCCCCGTTTCAAGGGCCGATGACGCCGAAGGCCCGGCAACCCGTGACAAAAGTCACTGCGGACGGCAAGTCGTAGTAGACTGGGGTCCGGGAGAGACGGACGTGAAGGAAATCACAGGACGCATGAATGGCGCGGACCTCAGGATCGGCGTGGTGGTCAGCCGGTTCAACGAGTTGGTCACCGATCGGCTTCTGACGGGCGCGTTGGGCGTGCTCCACCGGCTCGGAGTCCCGGATGACGGAGTGACCGTCGTTCATGTGCCCGGGAGCTTCGAAATCCCGTTTGCCGCCCGAAAACTGGCTACGGCCGGGATCTGCGATGCGGTGGTCTGTCTCGGAACCCTGATTCGGGGAGAGACCGACCATTACGAATACCTGGCTACGCATGTGACGGGGGCCCTGTCGCGATTGGCATTGGAACAGGACGTCCCCATCACCTACGGCCTGATCACGGCGGATACCACCGAACAAGCCATCAATCGCGCCGGCTTGAAACATGGCAACAAAGGGGCGGAAGCAGCGTCCGCCGCGGTGGAAATGGCCGACTTGGCCCGTCAGAAGCTGGCGGACGGCTGATGGGCCGGCTGGATGGGCGGAAGGGATGCACTCCCTGGCCTCCCGTGCCGGTGTTCAGACCGGGAATGACCTCCTTCCGGGTGCAAGACCATCGATCCCACCGGCTGGAGGGACCCTTCTGCGGGTTCAGTAGTTCGCTATGAGCCGAAGGAGGGCGCGCGAATATGCCCTGCAGATGCTCTATCAGCAGGAAGTGACCCGGGACCCCGGCGCCGTCGTAGAACGGTCCTTCTGGGACCGCCATGCCGCGGCCGTAGAGACCCGCAGCTTCACCGGCCGCTTGTTCGGGAAGTCACTGCAAGACAGGAGCAGGATCGACGACCTGATCCAACGTCATTGCGACAACTGGAAATTGAGGAGAATTTCGGCGGTCGATCGAAACGTGCTGCGCCTGGGAGTCGCGGAGTTCCTCTTTCTGGACACGCCCAAGGTGGTGGTCATCGACGAGGCCATCGAGATCGCGCGAAAATATGGCACCGAGCGGTCGGCGGACTTCGTCAACGGTATTCTGGACGCCATCCGCAAGGAACTGGATGCCGAACGGGAGACCGGTTGAGTCAAGCGGCATGACGGGCGCCGGACGCCAGGCAGGGAGGACCCGGCGGCAGGGATCGGAACCATGACTTCCGGAAACGAGCTGATCGGCCGGCGGTTGGAGAAACTGCGGCGCATACGGGCCGGCGGCCATGATCCCTATCCCGCCAACTACGACCTGACCCACGAGATTCCCCGGATTCTGGAGAACTACTCCCACCTGGAGGCGCCGGAGCTGGAGTCCGCGCGGCACAAGGTTCGAACCGCGGGCCGCATCGTTTCGATCCGCGGCCACGGCAAGGTCAGCTTCGCCCACCTGAGCCAGGGCGGAGGCCGGCTCCAGATCTACGTGCGCCGCGACCGGGTGGGACCGGAGGAACACGATCTGTTCCGGTTGCTGGACATCGGGGATTTTCTGGGAGCGGAGGGCGAGTTGCTGCGGACCCGCACGGGTGAACTGACGGTCTTCGCCGATTCGGTTCAGTTGTTGTCCAAGTCGATGCGGCCCCTTCCCGAGAAGTGGCACGGCCTGGCCGACGTCGAGGTGCGATACCGCCAACGCTATCTGGACCTGATGGCCAACCCGCGCGTGCGGTCCGTATTCGTCCGCCGCAACCGGATCATCTCGTTCCTCCGCCGCTTTCTGGAGGACAGGGGGTTCCTGGAAGTGGAAACTCCCATGATGCAGACGCTGGCGGGGGGTGCGACGGCGCGGCCGTTCAAGACTTATCACGAAGCGCTGGGAATCCCCTTGTTCCTGAGGATCGCGCCGGAGCTCTACCTCAAACGCCTGGTCGTGGGCGGGTTGGATCGGGTGTACGAGATCAACCGGAATTTTCGAAACGAGGGCGTGTCCACCCGGCACAATCCCGAGTTCACCATGTTGGAGTTCTACCAGGCCTACAGCGACTACGGCGACCTGATGGATCTGACGGAAGAGATGTTGAAGGGGCTGGTCCGCGAGGTCTGCCAAGGGCTGGAGGTGGAGTTCGGGCCGTCGACCATCGACTTCTCCTCGTTTCGGCGCTACAGCATGGTGGAGTCGATTCGGGAATTCTGGCCCGGTCCCCGGATCCCTTCGTCCGGAAGCCTGATGGACCCGGCGGCGCTCGAAACCCTGCTTCGGGACCGGAACGTGGGGGTGCCTCCGGGAACGAGTTGGGATCGGATGCTTGGACTGCTGTTCGAAACGGTGGCCGAGAAACACTTGATTCAGCCCACCTTCATCTATGATTTTCCGGCGCAGTTGTCCCCGCTGTCCAAGCGGAAAGCCGGCGACCCCCGGTTCACCGAGCGGTTCGAGCTCTTCGCCGGAGGTCTGGAGCTGGCCAACGCCTACAGCGAGCTGAACGACCCGGAAGAGCAGAGGGAGCGATTCCGGGAGCAGCTCATCGACCGGGAGCAGGGAAACGAAGAAGCCCACGAGATGGACGAGGACTACGTTCGGGCCCTCGAGTACGGAATGCCGCCGGTGGCCGGCGAGGGAATCGGCATCGATCGCCTCGCCATGCTGCTGACCAACTCTCCTTCCATCCGGGAAGTGATTCTCTTTCCCCATCTCCGCCCGTCACGGCGGGAAAGGGACTCGCGGAACACGGAGTGAACGGCAAGGATTCGCCCGGGTTGGCCGCATTCGGAGGCGGCGCCCGGGCGGCGAAATGAGGGACGGTGTTGCGTTTCGAGCTGTTTGTCGCCCTCCGCTATCTTCGAGCACGGCGCAAACAGGCGGTCATCTCGGTCATCAGCATCATCTCGGTGGTCGGGGTGGCGGCCGGCGTGATGGCCCTCACCATCGCCCTGGCTCTGAACAACGGCCTGCAGCGGGAATTCCAGGCCCGGATTCTGGGCGCCACCTCGCATCTCAATCTCCTGCCGGCCCGGGAGCGGGCCATCCCGGACTATCAGGGGATCGCCGGCGCCCTGAGCCGGATGCCTGGAATCAAGAGCGTCGTGCCGACGGTCTACGGTCAGACCATGTTGCAGTCCGGCTCGAGACAGAAGGGGGCAATCCTGAAGGGGATCGGAGGCGATCCGGGCCGGCCTTCCGCTACGAGCGTTTCCATCATCGAGGGGACCACGGCGGGATTCCATGACGGCGGCAAGCCCTTTCCCATCATCCTCGGGAAGGACCTGGCGGGATCCCTGGGAGCGCTGGTTGGAGAACCGGTTCGGGCCTACGGACTGAAGGGTGAGCTCAGACCCTTCGGCCCCAATCTGCGGATCGGAAGTTTCCGGGTCGTGGCTCTCTTCGAGTCCGGATTGTGGGAATACGACTCCAATTGGGCGCTGGTGCCGCTGGCCGCCGCGCAGTCCTTTTTCGGCCTTGAGAAGGACCAGGCGTCGGCGTTGGAAATGCGTGTCGAGGACATCTACGCCGTCGAGAGCCAGGCCAGGACCGTGCAGGAGGCGCTGGGCGGCGAGTTTGCCACGAACACCTGGATCGAACTGAACCGGCCGCTGTTCGCCGCTCTGGAGTTGGAGAAACTGGCCCTGTTCGTCGCCATCGGACTCATCGTTCTGGTCGCGGCCCTGAACATCGTCAGCACCTTGACCCTCATGGTCATGGACAAGAATCGGGATATTTCGATCATCACCGCCATGGGAGGGACTCCCCGAACGGTCACCGCGGTGTTCATGCTCCAGGGCCTCATCATCGGGTTGGCCGGCACGAGTCTGGGAGGCATCCTGGGAGCGGTCACCGCCTGGTACCTGGACACCTGGCAGGTCATCGCGCTGGAACCTCGCGTCTATTCGATTCCGTACGTCCCCTTCCAGTTGAATCCGTGGGATCTGGTGGTGGTTTCGCTGCTGGCCGTTCTCATCAGTTTTGCCGCCACCCTGTATCCGGCGCGCGCCGCTTCTCGTTTGGATCCGGTGGAGGGGCTCCGTCATGAGTGAGCTTCTCGAGATTCGCGGACTGTCCAAGTCCTATCGTTCGGGGCGGGAGCGGCTGCGCATTCTGGTGGATCTGAACCTGTCTGTTCGGCCGGGGCAAATGGTGGCCATCACGGGGGCCAGCGGCTCGGGAAAAAGCACCTTCCTGCACCTGGTGGGGGGAATGGAGAGACCGGATTCGGGGAGCATTCGCTTCCGGGATCTTGAGATCACCGGATTGCAGGGGAGGGAGCTGGCCGCGTACCGGAACCGGACCGTGGGATTCGTGTTTCAGTTCCACTATCTTCTGCCCGAGTTCAACGCCCGGGAGAACGCAATGTTTCCCCTGCTGCTCCGGGGGACCTCCCATCAGGAAGCCTCCGAGCGGGCTGAAAACCTCCTGGAAGAGGTGGGATTGGGGGACCGGATGCACCACCGGCCGGGCGAGCTCTCCGGCGGAGAGCAGCAGCGAGTCGCAATCGCGCGCGCCCTGGCGGGCGAGCCCCGGCTGCTGTTGGCCGACGAACCCACGGGCAATCTGGATCCGGCGACCTCCGAGCGAATCTACGAACTGCTGGATCAGGTGCATCGAAGCCACCGGCTCACTTCACTCATCGCGACCCACAATGCCTCCCTGGCGGATCTTTGCGGGGTCCGCAAGGAGGTCGTTCAGGGGAAACTCGTCTAGCCCGCATATCTCACCAGGGGGCGTGACGATCGCGCAGGATTTTCGCCGGAGCGGCGGCTTTTAGCCGCCGACTCTTCATCATCCCCGCGTGCTCGCGACTGAAAACGTAGTGGTGACTACGTTTGAGGGAGCATGTGCGTGCTGAGGGTGAAAAGACCAGCGAGCGCGCGCCCAGCGCAGTGTGTCCCGGAGATAACTTGGCAACAATCTCGCAATTGCGCAAACACACACTCTTTTTCATCATACGCAAAGCGGCCTGGTGAGAAATGCGGGCTAGGTCCACGGTTTCGCCTGTTTCCGGGAATCCAATCGTCAGCGGGCGTGATCCCGGAGTGGTTTTGCCGACTCCGTTTCTCCGCTTGTTCACAACGCGTGTGTATAATCGACGGGTTCGGCAAGCCGTTTGCCCGAGCATTTTCGGTTTGCTAAATATTAGGCGGAAATCGCCTCATGTTTGAGAAGTACACGGAAAAGGCGAGGCGGGTCATTTTCTTTGCCCGGTACGAGGCCAGCCAGCTCGGTTCCCGTTCCATCGAAACGGAACATATCCTGCTGGGACTGCTCCGGGAGGACAAGGGGCTCACCAGCCGCTTCTTCCGCAGGAGCGAAGCCACGCTGGAGGCGATTCGCAAGGAAATCGAGGGGCGTTCGGGGGTTCGGGAGAAGGTTTCGACTTCGGTCGAACTCCCTCTCAGCGATGAGTCGAAGCGAGTGCTCACGTTTGCCGCCGAGGAGGCGGAACGCCTGCTTTGCAGCTATATCGGGACCGAGCACATTCTGCTGGGCCTGCTCCGGGAAGAGAAGTCGGCGGCCTCCGCTATCCTGAGCGAAAAAGGGCTGCACCTGGCGCGGGTTCGGGATGAGCTCTCCGGAAATCCGGGACGTCCGACCCCGCACAAGGTGAAGGAGTCGCTGATCCTGACCGAGTTCAGCCGGGATCTGACCGAAGCGGCCATGCGCGGCGAATTGGACCCCCTCATCGGCCGTGAGGCGGAGATCGAGCGCGTCACCCAGATTCTCTGCCGCCGGACCAAGAACAATCCGGCTCTGATCGGTGAGCCGGGAGTGGGCAAGACGGCGATCGTGGAGGGCCTGGCCCAGAGAATCGTCAACGGCGACGCTCCCGCCATGCTCCTGGACAAACGAATCCTGGCTCTGGACATCTCCCTGATCGTGGCCGGCACCAAGTACCGGGGGCAGTTCGAGGAACGGCTGAAGTCCATCATGAAGGAGATCATCGAGAACCCTCAGTTCGTGATCTTCGTCGACGAACTGCACACGCTGGTGGGCGCCGGGTCGGCGGAGGGCTCCCTGGACGCGGCCAATATCCTGAAACCGGCCCTGTCACGCGGGGACCTCCAGTGCGTGGGGGCGACGACCCCATACGAATACCGCCGTTTCATCGAGAAGGACCGGGCATTGGAACGCCGGTTCCAGTCGGTCAAGGTGGCGGCGACAAACGAAGAAGAGACGATCCGGATCATCCACGGCATCAAGGAACGTTACGAGAGCTTCCACCGGGTCAAGTACGACGACGATTCCATCAAGGCTGCGGTCAGCCATTCCAATCGCTATATTCCCGATCGATTTCTGCCGGACAAGGCCATCGACGTCCTGGATGAGGCCGGAGCCCGGGTGAAGCTCAACTACACCTCGTTTCCCGACGAGGTGACGGTTCTCCAACAGAAGATCCGGGTGACCGTCCGGGAAGTGGACGACGCCATTTCCGCCAAGGAATTCGACCGGGCGGCCCAGCTCAAGGACCGGGAGGTGGTGGAGCGCGAGAACCTGAAGATCGTCAAGGATCGCTGGAAGCTCAAGAATCGCGTGACCCCGGTGGTGGCCCGAAAACATGTCGAAGAGGTCATCTCCCGCTGGACCGGAATTCCGGTGAGCGCCCTGCGCGAGGAAGAGACGCAGAAGCTGCTGCGCATGGAGACCGACCTGCACCGCCGCGTCATCAGCCAGGACACGGCGGTCTCCGCGCTCGCCCGCGCCATTCGCCGGAGCCGGGCCGGGATGAAGCATCCCAACCGGCCCGTGGGATCGTTCCTGTTCCTGGGGCCCACGGGAGTGGGCAAGACCGAGTTGGCCAAGTCGTTGGCCGAGTTCCTGTTCGGAAGCGAGAAGTCCCTGATCCGATTCGACATGTCCGAGTACATGGAGAAACACTCGATCTCAAAGCTCATCGGTTCGCCGCCCGGATACGTGGGGCACGAAGAGGGTGGTCAGTTGACGGAACGGGTCCGGCGCAATCCCTATTGCGTGGTCCTTCTCGATGAAGTCGAAAAAGCCCACTTCGACATCTTCAACTTGTTGCTGCAGGTCTTCGAGGACGGCCAGTTGACCGACTCCCACGGGAACACGGTCGACTTCAAGAACAGCATCATCATCATGACCTCCAACATCGGAGCCCGGTACCTGATGAACAAACCCCAGATGGGGTTTGCCAGCGGAACGGACCAGGGAAGGGATAAGGTGGAAGAGGTCATCATGGAAGAGGTGAAGCGGGTCTTCAATCCCGAGTTCCTGAATCGGGTGGACGACCTCATCCTGTTCGATTCCCTCACCGAAGAGGACCTGGGAAAGATCGTCGACCTGCTCATCGAAAAGGGCAACGAGAACCTCTCCCAGAAGCAGATCCGGATATCGTTGGGCAAGAGCGCGAAGAAATGGATCATCAACAAGACTTGCCGGGACCGTTCCTATGGCGCCCGTCCCCTGAGGCGGGCCATCCAGAAACATATTGAAGATCCGGTCTCGGAGTTGATTATTCAGGGGAAATTGAAAGAAAAGGAAACTCTCTCCATCTTTATCAAGGATGGAGCATTGTACTATCGGGCCAAGGGATCCAAGAGTGCAGGCGTTCCCCTGTCATTCGGGATCGCGTAACGGCCCGGGGTGTAAGTCCTGCGGAGGACCTGAAGCGGCGAACGGTTCGCCGGGAAAGGCGTGACGAGGAAGCATACGGGGAGTATGTGACCGAGGAGCAACATCTTCGGCCGGGAGTCGACTCTGGCCGGATGTCACGAAGACTTATGCTGCGGGCTGTTGATTCACCAGTCTTCCAGTCCAGGTCAGAGGCCGGGTTGCTTCGTCGAGCCAGAATTGTTCTGCCGGAGGGCATCTGGATAGAATCTTGATGATGGGTAAACCGTATCGTGCCGCTCACAGGCTGAACGCCGCCCGGGTCTCCCGGAGCCTGCTTCTGCTGATGGCGCTTTTCTGGGGAGGCTCCGGCCTCCTCGACGCTCAGGCGCGCCAGTCCGCCGGCCGCCTGGAGGAAGTGCGCATCATCGGGAACCGGCGCATCAGCGAGGACACCATTCGTTTCTACATCCAGAGCCGGGAGGGGGACGTCTACAACGAAGGGCAGGTCCACCGCGATTACCGGAGTCTCCTCAACACCAACTTCTTCGTCGATGCCAAGGTGCATACGCTGGAGGGAGAGACGGGAACCATCGTCCTGTTCACGGTCAAGGAACGCCCCCTGATTCGGACCATCGAATACAAGGGGATGAAGTCCTTCAAGGAATCGGACGTGCTGGAGCAGTTCCGGGAGCTCAAGGTGGGCATGACCGTCGACAACCCCTTCGACGGCGCCAAGCTGCCCAAGGCGCGGCGGGCCCTGCGGACCTTGCTGGACACCAACGGGCGCCCGCTGGGCCGGGTCGAGGTCACCGTCGAGCCGATCACCTCCTCGGCCGTCAAGGTGGTCTTCAACATCGACGAGGGCCCCAAGGTGAGGATCGGCAAGATTCAGTTCGAGGGCAACACCGTCTTTTCCGACAAGGAATTGCGCGGAGGCCTGGAGCTGACCAAGGAGCGGGGGCCCATCACCCTTTTCAAGGGTCTCGACAAGTACATCAAGGAGAAGGTGGAGCACGACCTCCACGTCAACATGATGGACAAGTACCGGGAGCGGGGGTACATGGAGGCCCGGCTCGGAGAGCCCAAGGTGGAGATCGTAGAAGCCGGAAGGGGCATTCTGTTCGGCTTCCGCAAGACCAAGCAACAGTACTTCATCACCGTGCCCATCGACGAAGGCCCTCAGTTCCGGTTCGGCGAGTTCAAGCTGGAGGGCATCAAGAACTTCGACTCCGAGGTCCTGACCCGCGCCTACAACATCGAGAAGGGCAAAATCTTCAATTGGGTCCAACTGCAGAAGGCCAATGAGGACCTGAAAAAGCTCTACGCCCGGTACGGCTACCTGGACATGGAGGCGATTCCCGAAATCGACAAGGCCGAAAACGAAAATGTCATGAACGTCGCGATCCGCATCGAGGAGGGAAAGCAGTACCTGGTGAAGCGGATCAACTTCCTGGGAAATACCAAGACCCGGGACAAGGTTCTCCGGCGCGAGTTTCTGCTGGAGGAGCAGCGTCAGTTCAACGGCGACCTGTTGGACATCTCGGTCATTCGTCTCAATCAGTTGGGGTTCTTCGACAAGATCGAGGAGGAGCATTACGAGGTCGTCAAGCGTCCGGACCTGGCCGAGGTGGACGTCCTGGTCACGGTCAAGGAGCAGAGTCAGCAGTCCATCGGCCTGACCGGGGGCGTGAGCGGCATCAGCGGCAAGTTCATCGGGATCAGTTATTCGACCAACAACTTTCGGGGATTGGGCCAGCAGATCTACGTCCAGGCGGTCACCGGAACTCGAACCCAGCAGTACAATTTCTCCTTCCAGGAGCCCTATTTTCTGGACACCCGCCTGTCCCTGGGTTTCTCCGTCTTCAGCCAGCGCTTCCGCTACGACACCTTCACGGCGTTCTGGGGCCTGTTCCTGCCGGAGAACAACGTCAACCTCTTTACCCGCAACAGCACCGGGTTCAGCGTGCAGACCGCCTATCCTCTCTGGCGGTGGGTGCGAATAGGACTGTCGTACCAGCTCCAAAGGATCAGCATCACCGACGTGGCGGACAACTTCAGCGATTTCGCCCTGAGCCAGTTGACCGGATTCACTCCCGGAGGCAGCCGGGAAGATGCGCAGGAAGGCATCATCCGGAGCGAGATCACGCCCAGTTGGACCTACAACAGCAAGAACGCATTTTTCGGCGCCACCCGGGGAACCATGCTGCGGCTTCAGGTTCCCTTTGCCGGCGGTCCCTTGGGGGGGACTTACAACGTCATCTCTCCCATCATCGAGTATCAGAAATTCATGGAAGACCGCTGGTTGAGCGGAGGCCGCAACAGTATTGGTTTCCGGGCCCAGATCCTGCACCTGTATCCGTACGGAGAGTTGCCCAATGGCGGGCCCATGACGGTGCCCTTTTTCGAGCGGATCTACCGGGGCGGGGAGTTCGACTTCCGTGGCTTCGACCTGAGGTCGGTGACGCCCTGGGCCAAGACCCGTTCGCCTCTGAGGGACGAGTCGGGCAATCCCATCATCGACAAAAGTACGGGACTTCCGGCGCTGAGCGAGAACCTGGTTCCGGCCGGTGGCGACACGTCGTTGCTCCTCACGGCCGAGTATCGAATTCCCGTGGCCGGTCCCATCCATTTGGCCGCATTCGCTGATTTCGGGATCAACACGGTGCTGAACAGGAACAAGTTGGTTCTATTCGGGCCGAACACGGCCATTGACCTGCTGGAGAACACCAACGACGTTTGGCGGTTGTCGACGGGGATGGAGTTTCAGTTCGTCATGCCTATGCTCAACCAGCCGTTTCGCCTCATATTCGCCTACAATCCCATGGTCATGGATACCACGGTAACGGTGAACGGCATCCGCTATCCGATGCAGGAACGTCGCAGGAACATCCGATTTACGGTAGGATATACCTTCTAGCAAGAAGTGGGGGGGATCATGTTCACGAGGATTCGAACCAGTATTGTCTTGTTTGCCGGCCTTGCCGGCTTGGCGGTCGCGATGCCCTGGGGCCTGTCACAGGGTCTGACCGGCGCCGGTCTCAAGTTTGGATTTGTCAATTCGGTTGAAGTGCTGCAAGGGACCGACGAGGGCAGGCAAAAACTGGCAGAGTTTCAGCAGTGGGCCGAGTCCAGACAAACGGAACTGCAGCAGGACAAGACCGAATTGGATCGGTTGCGCGAACAGTTTGCCGCCCAGGAACGGACGCTGAATCCGGATACCCGAACCGAAATGATGAGGACCATCGAGGACCGGGACCGGAGGCTGCGCCGGAAGCAGGAAGACAGCCAGTTGGAGTCCGAGTCCAGAAACCGTCAGATGCTGGAACAGATTGGTACCAAGATTCAGACCATCATCAACGAGTACGCTCAGCAGAACGGTTATTCGGTCATCTTCCTGCGCAATGAGAGCCAGAGCTATGTAGATCCCTCCTTGGACATCACCAAGGAACTCGTCGCCATCTACAATCAACGTCATCCGGTGGCTTCCGCCCAGGCTTCGTCCGCTCCGGCGCAGCCGTAGCGCCCGACCGGGAATCCCGCCGCGGCAGGATAGAGGCCGGATTGCCGGTCTGAGTCCTGCTTCCCTCCGAGTCCGATGATGCGCCCGGCGATAGGGTCGCCGCAGGCGCGTCGATGCCCGTAAGGGAACGACCTTGCTCTATCGTCTGCGACGGTTGGCGGAACACGTGGGTGGAGAGGTCGCGGGAGACCCGGACACTCCCATCAGGCGCTTGAGACCCTTCGAGACGGCTGGTCCGGGGGATCTGACCCTGGCGGCCCGGAAACGGTACGAGGAGCGGATTCCCGAGACCGGCGCGTCGGCCGTCATCGTTTCCAGGACGGTGCCGTTTCACGACCGTCCGCTGCTCCGGGTCGACAACCCGAAGCTGGCCTTCGCACGGCTTCTGCAATTCATCCACCGGGCGCCCTTTGTACCCGCCGGCGTATCTCCCGGCGCCACCGTGGGCCGGGCCTGCTCCATCCCCGAAAGGGTGTCCATCTATCCCCATGTCCACGTCGGGGACGGTGTCACTCTGGGCGAAGAGGTGACCCTCCATCCCGGAGTTCACGTCGGGAACGGCTGCTCCATCGGTCCGGGCAGTGTGCTGCACCCGAATGTGACCATCTACGATGGGATTCGCATCGGCGCGCGCGTGATCCTGCACGGCGGAACCGTGATCGGAGCCGATGGCTTCGGCTATGTTTTCGACGGGGAACGTCAGGTCAAGATTCCCCAGCAGGGAACCGTCGTGATCGAGGACGACGTGGAGATCGGCGCCAACAGTTGCGTGGATCGGGCCACCTTCGGTCAGACCACCATTTGCCGAGGCGTCAAGTTGGACGATCACGTCCACATCGGGCACAACTGCACCGTCGGCGAGAACACGGTCATCGTGGGCCAGGTGGGTGTCTCAGGCAGTGTCACCATCGGCCGCAACTGCATTCTGGCGGGACATTCGGGGGTCGTGGACCACGTCCGGATCGGCGACGGCGTCAAGGTTCTGGCCAAGACGGCGGTGACCAAGGACATCCCGGACGGGATGACCGTGTCCGGCCAGCCGGCCAGGGACCACCGGACGACGGTGAAGATTCAGGCCCTGACGCGGCGGCTCCCCCAACTCATGAAGGAATGGCGTTCCTGGAGGAAGGGGCGCACCGAGTCTTGAAACCCCTTTCCGGTGGCGGGTGCCAGTCCGCGGTGAAAGTCCCGCGAGCACCAAGACCGTTCCTGCGCCCGCCGGACAAGGCGCGATTCGGCGCGCATACCGGAAGTATGTGAGCCCATAGCAACGCCGTGCGCGCCTGTGCAGGGACGGTCGAATGCCGTGACGACTTTTACCACGGGCTGGTAAGATACTGCTCTTGAAAGAAGGGCAGGAAACCGGCATGTTCGACATCCAGGAGATCATGGATCTCCTCCCTCATCGCTATCCCATGCTCCTGGTGGACCGGGTCGTCGAGTTCCACGAGGGCGAACGGATCGTGGCCATCAAGAACGTCACCTTCAACGAACCGTTCTTTCAGGGTCACTTCTCCGGAGCGCCCATCATGCCGGGAGTCCTGATCATCGAATCCATGGCGCAAGCCGGTGGCTTTCTGGTGTTCAAATCCCTCCCGAATCGGGAAACGAAGCTGGTTTTTCTCATGGGTATCGAGAAGGCCCGGTTTCGCCGCCCGGTCAGGCCGGGAGATCAGCTCAGGCTCGAAATGGAGGTCGTCCGGGTCAGGGGCCGGGCGGGCAAGCTGCGGGGCCGGGCTTTTGTCGGAGACCAGCGTGCGGCGGAAGCGGAGATCCTGTTCTCCCTGGTGGACCGCGCCTCGGTCGTTTCCGGCTGAGGTCGACGCCATGCCCGCCGCCGATACCGCCCGGATCCATCCCACGGCACAGGTGTCCTCCGGCGCTGAACTGGGGCGTGGAGTGACCGTCGGTCCCTTCGCCGTCGTCGGAGACGGCGTCGTCATCGGCGACGAGACCTCGGTCGGTCCCCACACCGTCCTGAAGGGCCCCGCCTGCTTGGGCAAGCGGAATCGAATCGTGGGGCAATCCGCCGTCGGGACCGATCCCCAGGATCTGAAGTACGGGGGAGAGAAGACCTCGCTGCAGATGGGAGACGACAACATCATCCGCGAGTTCGTCACCATCAACCGGGGCACGGCGCAGGGTGGAGGCAAGACCACCATCGGGAGCCGCAACCTGTTCATGACGGGAGTGCATGTGGCGCACGATTGCCACCTGGGGGACGACGGCATTCTTGCCAACGCGGCAACGTTGGCGGGCCATGTGGAGATCGAGAACGGGGCAACGGTCGGTGCGTTCACCGGGGTTCACCAGTTTTGCCGGGTGGGGCAGCACGCCTTCATCGGCGGCTACTCCGTGATCACCCGGAACGCGCCGCCTTTCATCAAGGTCGTGGGACATCGCAATCAGGCCCGGACCTACGGGATCAACGGTATCGGCCTCTCCCGCAAAGGATTCTCGGAGGAACGGATTCTTTCCCTGAGAAGAGCCTACCGGTGGATCTTTCGAAAGGGTCTCACCCTGCCCGACGCTCGCGAAGGCATCCGGCAGGAGGAGTTGGAGACGCCCGACGTCGAAACACTGCTGCAGTTCCTGGAGGCCTCGACGCGGGGTTTCGTGCGTTAGCCGCCCTTGACCGGGTGCGACGGAAGCGGTCGCAGGATGGATTGTGAGAAACCTGCTCGGGTTTCTCCTCGCGCGCTCCTTGGGAACGGGGAGGGTCATCGTTGGAACTGAAAAATCTCGGACTGATCGCGGGGAACGGACGGTTCCCGTTCCTGGTGCTGGACGAAGCCCGGAATCGGCGGTTGCCGGTGGTGGTGGCGGCCATTCGGGAAGAAGCGGATCCCCGGTTGGAGATGGAAACGGGCCAACTCGCCAACGGATCGTCGTTTCACTGGATCGGATTGGGCCAGTTGGGGAAGTTGATCCGCGTGTTCAAGCGCCAGGGCATTCGGCACGCCGTCATGGCCGGCCAGGTGAAACATGTCCGGATATTCGCATCCGGCTTTCGGACGCCGGCGGGAATCCTGTCCGCGTTGCCCGATGGCAGGATGTTGCGCATGCTGGCCTCCCTGCGGCGGCGCAATACGCGGTCGTTGATCGAGGGCGTCATCCAAGTCCTGCGGGACGAGGGGATCGAGATCCTGGACTCCACGTGGCTGCTGGCCGGCCTCATTCCGGATCCGGGGGTGCTGACCCGCCGCAAGCCCAACGACCGGGAAAAGCGGGACATGGAATATGGCCGGGAGGTGGCCAGGGAGTTGTCCAGGCTCGACCTGGGTCAGACCGTGGTCGTCAAGGATCGGGCCGTGGTGGCGGTGGAGGCCATGGAGGGGACGGATGCGACCATTCGGAGAGCGGCTGAACTGGTTGCAGGGAGCCGTCTCACAGTGGTCAAGGCCGGGCGTGCCCGCAATGAAATGAGATTCGACGTTCCCGTCATCGGATCGGAGACACTGAAGGTCTTGAGAGAGTGTCACGTCTCGGCCCTCTCCATCGATTCCGGGCGAACCCTGATCCTGGACCGCGGCCAGTTCGTCCGGGGCGCAGACGAGTCGGGAATAGCGGTGGTCTGCCAGTGAGCGCCCAAGACCGGATCCGGGTGGGAGTCATCGGCGTCGGGGTTTTGGGGAGTCACCATACCCGTATCTACAGCAGCCTCCCGCAGGCGAAGCTCGTTGGAATCGTGGACCCGGTTCCGGAGAAGCGTCGGGAGCTGGCTTCCCGGTACGGCTGCCGGTCCTGGCCCGACGACGGCCCCCTGTTGGACCGGGTCGACGCCGTCAGCGTGGCCGTTCCCACCTCGCTGCATGCCGAGGTCGCCCTTCCGTTCCTGAGGCGTGGAATCCACGTCCTGGTGGAGAAACCCATCGCCGAAGACCTGGAATCCGCGACGCGCATGGTGGATGAGGCCCGGGGAGCCGTTCTCCACGTGGGTCATTCCGAGCGCTTCAACCCCGCGGTGCTGGCAATTCGGTCCCTCGTCAAGACGCCCCGTTTCTTCGAGGTCCACCGGCTCAGCGTGCTGACGCCGCGCAGCCTGGACGTGGACGTGGTGTTGGACCTGATGATTCATGACCTGGATCTCGTCACGCAGATGGTCCGGAGTCCCATCCGGGAGATTCGCGCTGTAGGGATTCCGGTGCTGACTCCACGGATCGACATCGCCAACGCCCGTCTGGAATTCGAGGACGGATGTGTCGCCAATCTCACCTCGAGCCGGGTCTCGAAACAGAAGATGAGGAAGTTGAGGTTCTTCCAGGCGGACGACTACATCTCCCTCGACCTGGACCGCCAGGTGGCGGAAGTCTCGAGCATGGTGGAGGTGAATGGGTCCAAACGAATCGTCAACCGGTCTCCACAGGTGGCGCACGAAGAACCCTTGAAAATGGAGATCATGGCGTTTCTGGAAGAAATCGCGGGCCGGCACGGCCAGGAGCGGCCATTCCGGCGCGGGTGCAGCGGCGGGGAGGGCGTCCGGGTCTTGGATCTTGCCCTGGAGATTCTGGACCGGATGACCGTGGCCGGTCAGCACGGGTCGTCCATCTCCAGACCAACCAGGTGACCTCCGCCGAGTGGGAACGTTTGCGTTGAAGACGCCTTCACCGCCCGAAGATCCCCTTCTGATCGCCGTCGCCGGCCCAACGGCCTCGGGCAAGAGCGCGCTGGCGGTCGAGGCAGCCCTCCGGCTGGACGGGGAGATCATCAACTGCGATTCGCTCCAACTGTACCGGGAACTCCGGATCGGGACCGGGAAGCCGTCGGCCCGCGAAACCGGATCCGTGCCGCATCACCTTTACGACTTCCTGGATCCGGACCAGTTCTACAGCGCAGGACGATACATGGCGGAAGCCAGGAGAGTCTGTCGACAGGTCCGGAATCGGGGAAAGATCCCCTTTGTGGTGGGAGGCACCGGACTTTATCTCCGGGCTCTGCTGGCGGGAGTCTTCGAAGGACCTTCACGGTGTGAAGCCGTTCGCGACCGCTTGGAGAAGATGGTGCAACGCCGCGGTCAGGAGAGATTGCATCGCCTGCTGTCCCGCAAGGATCCCGCTACCGCCCGGAAGATCGGCGCGGGGGACCGGCGGCGCCTGATACGGGCGCTGGAGGTCTACTTCCTGACAGGGACTCCCATCAGCCGGCTTCAGGAGCAGCGAAAACCGCTCGCCGGATTCCGAATTCTGAAGATCGGCCTGAGCCTGCCCCGGCCCCTTCTCTATCGGAGGATCGATTCCCGCGCCCGGGAAATGTTCCGGAGCGGCCTGCTGGACGAAGTGGATCGACTACTGCGGAAGGGGTACGATGAGCGATGCAAAGCCTTCGAGGCGTTGGGTTACCGGTACGCCTTGCAGGCCCTTCGGGGTGAGTTGAGCATGGAGGACGCCATCGAGCTGACGAGCCGGGACACGCGTCGCTACGCCAAACGGCAGATGACTTGGTTTCGCCGGGAGGAGGGCATGCAGTGGATCGAATCGCCGGGGGAGTCGGAGCCGGCATTGAAGCAGCTGTTGGAGTTGGTCCGATGCAGTACGAGCCGGTAATCGGCCTGGAGGTTCACGCTCAACTGCGCACCCGCAGCAAGGTGTTCTGCGGTTGCAGCACCCGGTTCGGAGCTCCCCCGAATTCCCAGACCTGTCCGGTCTGCCTCGGTCTTCCCGGGTCGCTTCCGGTGGTCAACGTCCAAGCCGTGGAGATGGCGGCCAGCGCCGGACTGGCCCTGGAGTGCCGCATCAACCGGCGTTCGCTTCTCGCTCGAAAGAACTATTTCTACCCTGATCTTCCCAAGGGCTACCAGATCTCCCAGTTTGAAGAGCCCCTGGCGGTTGACGGGCGGGTGCGTCTTCCGACCCTGGGTCGCGGGTCCCGGAGGAAACCCGGAACCTTGCGCGAACTCACCGTGGGGATCATTCGAGTCCACCTGGAGGAGGACGCCGGCAAGTCGATTCATGCCGCGAGGCAGGACACGCTGGTCAACCTGAATCGATGCGGGGTCCCGTTGATGGAGATCGTCACCCAGCCCGATCTAAGGTCGGGCAAGGAGGCCAGCGATTTCCTGGACTACCTGAGACGAGTCCTGCTTTTTTTGTCGCTGTGCGACGGGAACATGGAGGAAGGGAGTCTGCGCTGCGATGCCAACGTTTCGGTCCGCCCGCGGGGGGAGACTTCACTGGGGACCAAGACTGAAATCAAGAATCTGAACTCCTTCCGATTTTTGAACAAGGCACTTGACTACGAGATCCGGAGGCAGATTCGAGTCTTGGAGTCGGGGCGGCAAGTGGTTCAGGAGACGCGGTTGTGGGAAGAGGACCTGGAAGTGACGCGCCCCATGAGAAGCAAGGAAGAGGCCCACGACTACCGGTATTTTCCCGATCCGGATCTGCTTCCCGTCGTGATCTCGGCGGAGCGGTTGGACGAGATCGGAAAACAGATGCCGGAGCTTCCCGCAGACCGCGCGCGCCGGTTCGGTTCCCAGTACGGCTTCGATCCCGTTGACGCCCTCGCGGCCACCCGGACCCCCGAGTTCGCCGATTACTTTGAAGCATCCGCCAAGAGCGCCGGAAATCCCAAGTCGGTTCTGAACTGGATGGTGGGAGATGTGGCCCACCGGCTGAGGAAGGACGGGCGCGGCCTGGAAGATTCTCCGGTCCAGGCTGCGGATCTCGGCGAGTTGATCCGTCTCCTGGACGACGGAACCATCAGCGGAAAGATGGCCAAGGGTGTCTTCGATCAGATGTATGAGACGGGCAAGCCTCCAGGGAAGATCGTCAGGGAGCAGAACCTGGCCCAGATCAGTGACCGGAGCGAATTGGAGACTGTCGTTTCCGGGATTCTGGAGTCGCATGCCGACGCCGTCGAGCGTTATAGGCAAGGGAAACGGGGCCTGCTGGGATTCTTTGTAGGACAGGTGATGCGGCAGACCCGCGGACAAGCCAACCCGAAAATGGTCAACCAACTGCTCAGAAGGATGTTGGACCGGTGAGGCGCCGCCGTCCCCGTGCCCCGACTGCCGAGTCGAAGCGGTTGGCCGTGATCGAGGAGACGACGGACGACATCTACTCGATTCAATTCGTCTTGCAGAGCCTCGGCTTTCGCACGCGGTCGTTCTCGCCCCGGTCCTCCATGGCCGACCTGATGGGCTTCGGTCCCGACTTGATCATCGTGGACATGATGATCGCCGGTGGAGGAGCATACCGGGTCATCCGCCAGATTCGCAGGGCCGCAAACCTGGATCGGGTGCCGATCCTGGCCATCGGCGCCGCAGCCATGCAGGGAAGTCCCGAAGAAATCCTGACTGCGGGGGCGCAGGAGGTGGTGATCAAGCCTTACAGCATGGTGGAACTACGGGAAAAGTTGGACCAATTCATTCCGAAGGCGAAGTGAGACGCCGAAGAAGGCACCCACATGGAAGGGCACCCACAAACCCACAAGGGGTGCCCCTACGGACATTGGAAAATGGAATTGGTGCCGGAGGGGAGACTCGAACTCCCACGGGCGTCTAGCCCACTGCGTCCTGAACGCAGCGCGTCTGCCAATTCCACCACTCCGGCGACCTGCCGGTGAGTTTACACCACAACCGGTGGCTGGTGCAGCGAACGGGAGTAGGGGCACCCCTTGTGGGTGCCCTCCCCGGGCCGATCAGCGAGCGGTGACAGCAGGCGCCTACAAGGCGTGCCCCTACTCGCTCCGGGGCGTCGTTTCGACGGGGGTCGGAAGTTTGTTTTATCCGGGGCGGTAGGTTAGACTTTGCCGCGTCGCATAGAAGGGGAATTCCGAATGTCCCAGCTCCATCGGCGAGCGTTTCTCAAGTCCATCCCAGCCGGAGCCGCCACGCTGATGCCCACGGGTCTGGCCGCCGCTTCCGGGCACAAACCGAAACTGGCCATCGGCCTGGGCTGGAGTCTCTACAACAATCGAACCCTCCGCACTCCAGACGCCATGCGCATGGCCAGCGAAGTGGGGTACGACGATGTGGAACCGGCCATCTATCCCGGTTGGCAGGACGATCCCAAGATCCTCACCCGGTCGGCCCGGCGTGAGCTGGCCGATCTGTTCGGCGAGTTGGGAT
Organism: Acidobacteriota bacterium; assembly: GCA_965116695.1. GTDB lineage: Bacteria > Acidobacteriota > UBA6911 > RPQK01 > JAJDTT01 > JAJDTT01. Next base: position 802,722 of record OZ220706.1, on the reverse strand, counting down.
TGGGGCTCAGCGGATTGGACGAGGACCTGAGACTGCTGGTGGGTCCCGAGGCCCACCGGGAGAACCTGGAGCGGATCAAACGGGCGGCTCAACTCTGGCGCGACATCTATCCCTTCAACGTGCGGACACCCGGGCGGCGGCACCGGCGTCCCGTGCTGGTCCTGACGCTGGGAGGGAAGACCTCCGAGTGGGATCAGGCGAAGGAACCCATGGCCGAGAAGCTCCGGGAATGGGCGGAGGTGGGCCGATCCCATGAGATCCTGTTGGCCATCAAACCGCACGTGGGGAGCGCTCTGCACAGTCCCGATGGAGCTCTGTGGTTGATGCGGCAGGCCGACAGTCCGTGGGTTCGGGTGACGTATGACTACAGTCATTTCAGAGCCATGAATTTCGACATGGTGGACTCGATTCGCCTTCTTGGTTCTCATGCGGTCTTCGCACACGCCAAGGACGCGACGACCAACGACCAGGGGAAGACGCAGTTCCTGATGCCGGGAGATGGCGATACGGATTATGTGACCTATCTCAAGGAGCTTCAGGCCCAGGGTTACCGGGGATCCATCGTTCTCGAGGTCAGCGGTCAGATTCACAGGAAACCGGGTTACGACCCGTTGGCTGCCGCCAGGCATTGCTATCGGCAGATGTCCCGGGCTTTTGAAATGGCGGGTGTTCCCAGAGGTTGAACTCTCTGGAGGCCGGCCCGGATAACGGAACCTGTTCGGAGCGACCAAAACGTAAGGAGATCAGGAAATGACCAAAGAATTGAATCGTCGCAGCTTCATGGGGGCCACCGCCGGGGCGGGCGCGGTCATGACCGGACTGTCGGGGTCCCTCCTGGCCAAGGGCCGCAGCCTCAACGACACCCTCCAGGTCGCAGTGCTGGGTCCCGGCGGCCGGGGCATGTACCTGTTGAGGAAGTGCCTGGAACATGCCGATGCGTACAACGCACGGATCACCGCGGTCTGCGAAATCTGGAAGCGGAACCAGAAAATCGCCACCAATCACCTCCGCGAGCACTATGGCAGCGAGCCCACGCTCTATCACCATATCGACGACCTTCTGGCCGACGACGGGATCGATGCGGTCATCATCGCCACGGCCGACCACCAGCACGGCAAGATGCTGAAGATGGTCGCGGAAGCGGGCAAGGACGCTTATTGCGAGAAGCCCATGGCCAACGTTCTTTCCGAGGCCAACGACGCCCTGGATGCCTGCAAGAAGGCCGGCATCGTGGTTCAGATCGGCACCCAGGGAAGAAGCCATCCCAAGTGCATCGCCGCTCGCCGGATCATGGAGGACCAACTCATCGGCGACGTGGTTCGAGTCAGCCTGGTGGAGAACGAATACAGTCCTTACCGTTGGCGCCGCTCACCGGAACAACTGGCCGAGTGCCGGGAAGAGGATCTGAACTGGAAGGAATTTCTGCTGGGTAAGCCCGACCGTCCCTTCGACCCCAGGATCTACCGCTCCTTTCGGCTGTTCAAGGATTTCTCGAGCGGGATCTACGACCAGTGGATGAGCCACGACATCGACACTCTCCACTATCTCACCGGGGAACCGTATCCCCTGAGCGCCCGGGCCGAAGGCGGAATCTACCGCTACAAGGACTACCGGGAGAATCCCGACACCACCGAAGCCGTTTTCGAATACGGGACGGGAGACAAGAAATTCCTGGCCAGCTACGGCTGTTGCCTGATCAACGGCGCCGGGACCGGCTACACTTTTCAGGGAACCAAGGGAACGCTTTCCTTCGAAAAATCGCCCCTCTTCAACGAAGTGCCCTGGCGGGTTTCAGGAGACGGCATTCGCGGCGATGAAGCTCTGAAACCAGGGGCGAAGCAGATGCAGGGCGAGTACATCGCCGGCGAGCCGGGAGCCATGCCCAACCATCGCTTTCCTCACATGGCCAACTGGCTCGACTGCGTCCGGCGCCGCGACGTCGACGGCATCTCCTGCCCGGTCGAAGCAGGCTACGGACACTCCATCGCCTGCATCATGGCTACGGACTCCTTGTGGAGCGGCCGCAAGATGATCTTCGACCCCGACAAGCGGACGATCACTCCTGCTTAAAGCAGTTTCCTGAACCGGGAGGGGAACCGATCATGGCAGAAACCGAAATGACCACTGCCGCCACTGCGACGATCTCGGCTGCGGATACGGCATGGCTGCTGGTTTCTTGTGCTCTGGTCCTCCTCATGACACCGGGACTCGCCTTCTTCTACGGCGGCCTGGTCCGGTCCAAGAACATCCTCAACACCATGATGATGAGCTTTGCCTCCCTGGGCGTGACCGCCTTGGTCTGGTTCGTGGCCGGTTACAGCCTGGCCTTCGCCCCGAGCAGCGAGGGCATGCTCCCCTGGTTGGGCGGCTTGGGACATCTCTTCTTTCAGGGCGTGAACCTGGAGGCCAACGGCAGCATTCCCCACCTCCTTTTCGCCGCGTATCAGGGAGCCTTCGCCATCATTACGGCCGCCCTCATTTCCGGAGCCGTGGTCGAGCGGGTCCGCTTCGGGCCTTACCTGGTCTTTATCGCCTGCTGGGTGGTGTTCGTATATGGGCCGGTTTGCCATTGGGTCTGGGGCGGCGGATGGCTGGGGGAGATGGGTGCCCTGGACTTTGCTGGAGGCACCGTGGTCCACGTCACCGCGGGAACGGCGGCCGTCGTGGCCGCCTGGCAGGTGGGACCCCGGAGCGACTACGGGCGCCAGGCGATCATTCCCCACAATGTGCCGTTCGTCCTCTTGGGCGCCGGACTGCTCTGGTTCGGCTGGTTCGGATTCAATGGGGGCAGCGCCCTGGCGGCCGACGGTACGGCGACTCTGGCCTTCGTCAACACCCTGCTGGCCCCTGCAGCCGCATTGACCGTCTGGATGATCCTGGATGCCGTCCGGGACCGGATGGCGACGGCAGTGGGCGCCGCCACCGGCATCGTCGTCGGCCTCGTGGCCGTGACGCCGGCGGCCGGTTTCGTCAGTCCCATGGGAGCCATTGCCATCGGCGCCATCGCCACGTTTCCCTGCTACTACGCCATCCTCTTTCGGTCCCGGTCCGGATTGGATGATTCCCTGGACGTGGCGGCTGCCCACGGCATGGGTGGCTTGAGCGGTGCGGTGCTGACGGGAGTCTTCGCTCACGCGGCCTGGGGTGGAACCGATGGCCTGCTGAATGGGAACCCGATGCAGGTCGTCATCCAGGCTGTGGGCGTCCTTGCCACCATCGCCTATTGCGGCGTCGTCACCTGGGTCCTGCTGAAGGTCATATCTCTGTTCGGGACCCTGAGGCCGACTCAAGTTGACGAAAGGACCGGCTTGGACATCCTGGAGCATGGCGAAGACGCGTATGGCCGGGGTGAAGGCGCGACCATGATTCCCCCCGGTTCCGCGGTCTGACCGCCTTCACGGCTCAAATCTCTCCCGTCCGGGAGTTTGAAGTCAGGTCATCGAGGCTGCGGGCTCTTTCAGATAGGCAAACGGCCGCGCTTGTCCAATTCCTGAAGTCCGCAACTCATCGATTCCCAGCCGCAAACTGAACTCCGCCGTAGGACTCACCGGCGATGGGACCCTACACCCACCAGATCGATCCGATCCTCTTCGACGTCGCCGGAGTGCACCTCTGGTGGTACGGACTCGGCTTCGCTCTCGGTTTCCTGCATCTTCACCTCTCGGCCCGGAGATCCAGGCGGCAGTTGGGGTTGTCGGACCGCGAGGTCTGGAGCCTGAGCCTGTTCATCGTCATCGGAGTTCTGGCCGGAGGCCGCGCCGTAGAGATCGCTTTCGACGAATGGCCCTTCTACAGCCGGAATCCAGGGTTGATCCCGGCCTTCTGGCTTGGGGGCATGGCGACCCACGGCGTCATGTTGGGCGCCGGACTCGGCCTGCTGCTATTTACGTACCTGTACCGGAAACCATTCCTGCCCCTTGCCGACACGCTGGCGATTCCGGCGGCGCTTCTCCTGGGTACCGCGCGGATCGGGAACTTCATCGACGGCCAGATCGTCGGCAGCGTCACCGATGCCTGGTGGGGCGTGAAGTTCCCCGACGCGGAGGGTTTTCGCCATCCGGTCGTGCTCTACGACGGGGCCAAGAATCTGCTGTTGATGGGTTACCTGCTCCGCTTCAGGCGGACCAACCGGACCCCCGGGGCCGTCGCGGCCCGCTTCGTCTTCTGGTACGCCCTTCCCCGCCTCGTCATCGATATCTTCCGCGACTATCCGACCCACCGCCTTCCCATCGGGACAGGTCAGACCCTGAACATCCTGATGGCCCTGCTGGGTGCGATCCTGCTCTATCGCTCCCGCCTGCGGAGGCAGGGACGTCTCCGGAACGATCCGGCGCCCGCTCCCCGGGCGCCGGCCCCGAAAAGGCCTCTGGCCGCCCAGAAGGTTGTCTTCGCCTGCCTGTTGCTCTTCTGCCTGACCATCCCCAGCAACTGGACCCAGGATGTGCCTTCCCGGTACGGCAAGCGTCACCCGGGGCTGACCCACTCCTGGCTGTATCCCAGAATCGACACCGATCCGCCGTCCGAAACGGCGCGGCCCCGGTGAGGGGGAGCGGCCCGTTCCATCCGGGCGCGGCATCCGATTCACCGCCCTTTCGCAGGAGTTGCACGGATCTGGAGAGGGCATATGTTTTCTGTTATGCCTTAATTAACTTTCACTTCAACAACCATGCGGAATTAGTGAAGTCTATGCGATAGGGTAGGTTGTTTCGCTTACCGAGAAGGTTGAGTAGCAGACGAACGAATAGTCGGAATTTTTTCTTATGATTGACACCTACGATCAAAATTGTGAGTTCGATGCTGAACTGACAGGATTTTTTCCGGTCTTGGTGCCGCCGTCGATATGGCCAAGTGTGCAAGGGAGGAACTGGACCGAATCGCTGCAACCCAGTTTTCTATTTTTTCCTACTTCAAGCCCGTAGAGAACGCTCTATCCCGCATTTTTGTTGATCTTCTCTGTCCGTCGGGGAGCCATGGGCAGGGCGACGGTTTTCTTCGATTGTTCCTGGATATGTTGAAGAAAACGGATCGGTTTTCGAGGGAAATTAGTAGTCTCTCGAATCACAATCTTCGCAAATGCGAGGTGCATCGTGAATTTAAGACGCAAGAGTACAGGGAAAATGCGCCAGGGAAGATCGATATTGTGCTGGAGATGCCCGACGATCTCTGGATCGGGATCGAGAACAAGCCATGGGCCAATGATCAGGATCGGCAGATTGAGTTCTATCTGAGAGACTTAAAAAATCGTGGAATAGGACGCATGCTGTACTTTAGCAATGATGGAAGACACCCAACCGAGTGGCCGAACCTCGATCGTGAAGCACAAGATTGCTGCCTGACAGTTCCTTACCGCTGGGGCAACGACAGGATTCCGTCAGTCGAGCACTGGATTGAAGAATGCAGGAGGAAATGTGAGGCCGAAGTCGTCCGTTGGTTTTTGAAAGATTAACTAAAGTTCATCAGGCGGGAATTCGAATTCCGGGCAAACGACGTGTCCGACACCTAGGAGATTTGGTCATGACAAACGATGATGACGCGGTTCGCACGACAAGAGATTTCATTCTTCGAGACAAAAAGTACGTGAAGCTGGCACTCCTCGTCGAAAAGGCAGCACTGAAAATCAGGAATAGTGCGGTCAAGAGAATTCTTAGACGTGTTGACGAACATCTTAGGCAGCGGTTCTGCAACCGAGAGTGGACAGTGGATTTTGTGACGTCACAAAATCAACCACACGCGGTACGGATAAGGAAACGCTCTTGGCAGTGTGGTGGTGTAACAGGTTGGGAAGGTGTCCGTCTTGACCGCAACTGGGACGGCGAGAATATTACGGTCAGCGGGTTTGAGAACGTGAAACCCATTGAAATCCAACAGATATGTGACAAGCAGAATATAGGCACGTCACGGATCAGAGGGTCCTATGTATATTGTGGTTTGGAAGGCAATCGCGCAGATTGGGAAGGGCCGGATTTCATATTTGAAGCGTGGTACGAGTCCGACAAGATTGCCGACGATTTGGCCGATAAAATGGATAGTTGGCGAGAAAAATCGATGAATTTCTCGACTAGGAGCCTGTCGGAATACGGAGCTGTCACCGAAGCGCTTAAAATCAGGGCATCTGATCATCAGAAGAATGTTGGATGCCCCCGCAATTCAAGGCCTATCCGAAAGACTACCACCAGAGTCAGCTGTTTTCAGCCAATGATCATCTGCTTGTGGGTGCGGGATCGTCCGGCCAGGTCGCTGGCGTTCAGCCTCGACAATTCGATCTCTCCGTCGAGTCTCGATGGCTTCAATTTCTCGACGATCAATCCGATGATGGGCAAGATCATTAACCAGAGAACCTGTCTCAGGCCCTCTTGCGTAGTCCGAAATTTATCTCGCTTCCGTCGTCGAACGTCGGCTGCGACTTACTTGGCATTCGGGAATTGGAGCGTTCCGAATTGATTTTGCTTAAGTCCTCCCGATTTGTGATACTCCTGACCACGTAAGATCGGGTTAATCTATGTAAGTCCCCTGTAATTTTGCATTCCGCGACGTCGATGGCGGCGCCGCTCGATTCGAGCCGATGCGGGGCAGTCTCGAGTCGGCGGCCGGATCAACCTATGAAGCTGCTGCTCACAACCGCCAGGAATCGGCTGGTCCAACATCTGGCCCAGGCTCTGGCCGGGCGGCACCGGGTCGTTCTCACCGACACTCTGCCGGTCGGGAGCCGTCACGCTTTCGTTCCGTGCGAATTGAATCACGACTCCGAAACCCGGCTGTTGGTCGAGGGAATGGACGCCATCATCTGGACCGGGTGGACCGACCCTTCCGAGGATGCTTCCGTTCGACTGGATCGACAGACGCGCTGTCTGTACAACCTGCTCCGGGCGGCGTGGGAGGCCGGTGTTCCCCGGGTGGTTCAATTGAGTTCCCTCGGTGTCATGGACCGGTATCCTGCCGGTCTCCGGGTCACCGAGCGATGGTTGCCCTGGCCGGACGCGGAACCGCCGACCCTCGCCTACCGCCTGGGAGAGATCGTATGTCGTGAATACGCGAGAGAGGGAAAACTCCAGACCATCTGTCTCAGGCTGGGGTCGATCCTGTGGAGCAGGGAGCAATCCTGTGCCGACGGGGTCACCGCCCGGGACGCTGTCGAAGCAGTCGGACGGTCCTTGACGGCCGAGCTGCCCGCGTATTCGGTGTTCCACATCCAGTCCGGACTGCCCGGACAGCGATACGGTACGGAACGGGCACAACGGATCCTGGGATTCGAATCGACCTGGAGGCCGGCTTGAAGGTCCTGATTCTGGGCGCTGCCGGATACCTGGGACCTCACGTCGTCCGGGCGCTCGAGGGCCGGCACGAGCTGCGGCTGACCGACGTCAAGGTATCCGCCGAGGGGCCTCACGAGTACCGGCGGGTCGACGTCGCCGACTTGGAGCAGGTGGTGGACGCCGCGGAGGGGATGGACACCATCATCAACCTGTCCGTGTTGCGGCATGACCGGCGACTGGCTTTCGACGTCAACACCCGAGGCGCCTGCAATGCGTTGACGGCGGCCTGCAGGCACGGGATCCAACGGTTCATCCAGACCGGTCCCTTCTATGCCGTCACGGGACCCGCCACCTGTGAACCCTATGACTTCGCCATGCATCCGGATGTCACGCCCCGGCCGGGAACTCATCTGTATGCCCTGACCAAGGGGCTGGCCGAGGAGGTCTGCCGGATCTTCACTCGCAATCACGATCTCTACGTCACCTCCTTCCTCTTCTACCACTTCCGGGACACTCGGCCGCGCCCGGACGACGAACCCACGTTCGTTCCGTTCACCGTCACTTGGCAGGATGCGGCGGCTCTGTTTCCATTGGCCCTGGAGGTTCCATTGGAGCAATTGCCCTCGCGCTACGAAGCCTACTTCGTCTCTGCCGACTTTCCTCACGGCCAGTTCTCCAATGAGAAGGTCAAACGGGTCTTTGGCTGGCGGCCGACCTTCGGATTCGAGGACTTTTGGAAACGGTGACGTCCCCGGAGGATGGATGCTGGTAGGGTGGGATCGATGAAGCGCCAAGCGGGCCGCGCAAATTCCGGACGGAGGACGTCCGCGTGACACGCCGATTGCCGTCGGCACGGCTGGCAGGGAAGCGGGCGTTGGTCACCGGCGCCGCCGCCGGTCTCGGAGAGGCCATCGCCCGCCGTTTCGCCGATGAGGGAGCGCGGGTCGCCGTCGTGGATATCCAGGAGCGGGCTTCGCACCAGGTCGTCGAATCGATTCGTCAAGCGGGCGGGGAAGCTCACTTCGTGGCGGGAGACGTGGGATGCTCGCGCCAGGTGGAGCGCATCGTGTCCACGGCCCACACTCTGCTGGAGGGCATCGACATCCTGGTCAACAATGCCGGTGTCATCCCGTCCCGCGAAACCGTACTCGACACCCGGGAGGAGGATTGGGACCAGACCCTCCGCGTCAATGCCAAGGGCGTCTTCCTCATGAGCCGGGCCGTGATTCCCGGAATGATCCGCCAGGGTGGGGGCGCCATCGTCAACATGTCGTCGGTGGCCGGCTTGGTCGGTCTGCCGATTCGACCGGCCTACGGAGCCTCCAAGGGAGCCGTGTCCATCCTGACCCGGCAAATGGCCGTCGACTTCGGCAAGCACAACATCCGGGTGAATGCCATCAATCCCTCCTTCGTGATCACCGACATCAACCGGGAGATGTTTCGCCGTCTCAAGGAGGATCCGGACGCGTGGACCGAAATGATACGGAACCACCCGCTGGGACGGCTGGGCGAACCGCAAGACATCGCCGCCGCCGCCGTCTACCTGGCTTCGGACGAGGCCCGTTGGGTCACCGGCGTCCTGCTTCCGGTGGACGGGGGGTTCACTGCGCGCTGACGGAAACCTGTCAGGCGCGACGCGAGGAGAAGCACCAATGCAAGTCGTCGATGTGGAAACGAAGCTGGAGAGTTACCGGCGTTCCTGCCGGAAGGGCGCCGACTGGATGTTGGAACAGATCAATCCGGACGGGTCTCTGGGGAATGTAACGGAGCGAAACTACTACTATCGCGTTCCCTGGGCCTTCGCCCTCATGGGTGAAACGGAGGCGGGCCACCGGTTGCTGGATTGGGTCGATCGCAACCGGATCGCCCCCGACGGCGCCCTGGACGAGAGCGCCACCACGGCGGGACCGCAGCTCCGCTACGGCTCGTACCCTCTGGCGTGCCTGATCTACGGCGCCAGCCTGTTGGGCCGGTTGGACCTGGTGCGGCGTTGCACCCGGAGCCTGCTCACCTGGCAGGACCCGGAGACCGGGGGCTTCTACGCCAACTCGCACGAGGGCGTCGAAGGGGACCAGGAGCTGTTCCCCACGGCCCAAGCCGCCATGACTCTCTCCCTGGTGGGCCGCGTTCCCGAAGCGGTCCGGGCCGGCCGCTGGCTCCAGCGCCTCTGGGAACTCCAGACCGATCCCGAGCACCGTCTCTACGCCGTCTACCGGCGTTCCCAGGGTCTGGTTCGCGACTACGACCCCCAGGAGGCGGCGTTCTATGTCACCCTCAAGGACGAGCCCTGGCAACATCACTTCAACGGCGGAATCGCCGCGGCAGGGCTGCTCCACGTCCACGAGGCCACGGGAGAGGACCGCTGGCTGCGGCTGGCCCGGGAGTACGAACGATTCTCCATGAGCACGGACGACATCCAGTTCCGGTCCAAGCAGGTGTGCAAGTCGGGCTGGGGTTCAGGCTTGTTGTACGTCGCGACGCGGGAGGAAGCGTACCGGGCCTGGACCCGGCGCATGGGGGACTGGTTCGTGGAGCACCAGTTCGACGACGGTCACTGGGAGAACACCAAGTTCTGGACTCCGAAGCCGACGCTGGGCGACAAGATCATGATCACGGCCGAGTTCGTCATGCACCTGGCCAATATCATCGCCTATCTCTCGGTCAGTCCCGAGCCGTGACGTGGGCATTGCCTGAGCCTTCCCCGTGGTCACCGGTTCCGAAACCGGAAGCCGTAGAGATCCAGGTCGCGCAGCTCGAAATGGAGCCGGACCGGACGTCCGGCGAGCGAACTCAGGTCCGATTTTCCGTTCCAGGAAACCCGCCTTTCGATCCGGTTGGTGGTGTGGATCCGGTCGCAGTCCTCCAGGGAGTACCCGTCCAGGGGCCTGAAGTCCGAATCGAGGACCGCCACGCGCGCGATGCCGCCGGCAGATGTGTTCACGTTCAGGACCAGCTCGCTGCCCCGGAAACTCAGCAACGGCGTCGTGAATTCGCCTCCCAAGTAATCGGCCCGGACCGAGATGAACCCATCCCGGCGCAACACCAGCCGGCTGATGGCGGCCATCTCGCGATCGGGGGCCAGACCCGCCTCACGGATCAGACGATTCCTCCGGTCGCCCCAACCCCAGGCATGCAGCATGTCCTTGCCCGAGTAATACAGGTACATCTCCCGGCCGTTGAGCGCCGGCACGACGCCGTGGACCATGTAGCTGTCCCGCGTGTCGAACTCTCCGTCCATTCCCAGCTCCACGAAAGGACGCCGGTCGTAACGATTCCAGGCGATCCCGTCCCGGCTGGCGGCAAAGCGGATGTCGTTGGCCCCGGTGTTGTGCGGGGTTTCCTCCCTGAACTCGTGCAGGAATCGGCCGTCGTAGTGATAGTAGAGGGAAGGGAAGGCGTAGTAGGCGTCCTGTGCCCAAGGGTATTTCACGACGATGCTGGTGTAGAAATCCGCCACCGGGACCCGGGTCCTGGAGACGGGGTCGAAGTGGTGCAGATCCAGCCGGTCGGGAGACAGCGAGAGGGCCGAATCTTCGATGTCGGGAAACCGGTCGAGGCGGAGGGATTCGCTCCGGGCGTTGGTCCGGTGTTGGCCAGGCCCCGGGGCGTTCCGTCTGACATAGGCGACGTACTTTCGGATTCGATCGTCCCAGAAGATGATGTTGTAGGTGTCCAAATGGTGCCTGCGGTCGTCCCGGTAGCTCAGGACCCGCTCGTAGGTCGGCCGAAAGTGGATCCCATCGGGGGCCGAGTAGAGGTTGAGCTGGTTGCGCCCGCCGCCACGCAGCCGGACCACCAGGCGAAACCGTTCCGCGGGCGGAGCATTGGGGTCCAGGAAGACCATCCCGTAAGCCTGCTTCTCGATTCCGGCGGCGCCATGGCCGGCCACGATGTTGTTCTTCCGGCTGCCTTCGAACTCGACCAGCCCCAGGTTCGGCTTCTCCCAGGTGATCCCGTCGCGGGATCGTGCATAGCACATGAAGCGCTGCCAGCCGCTCCGGTCCCTCTCCACCTTCAGGGTGTGGTTCCCCGCGTCGTCGCGGTCGAAATTGGCCAGGGACTCGTACCACATGTGGTAGGTCTCGCCCACTTTCAGCACCGTCCCGTACAGGCCCACCCTCCGGCTCTCCCACGGGTGTTCCTGGGCGATGCTCAACTCGCCCGTCTTGCGAGGAGGATGAACGTGCAACCGGACTCCCCGGGAGAATTCCAGGAACCGGTTGTCGATAAAGACTTGGCGGCGGTCACCGACGTCGAGCGGGGATGCGGACTCCCCCCAAGCCGGCGGCAGCATGACGAGGAACAACGCCAGGCTGGCGAGCGGGCGCCGCGGAGCGGATGTCGGTAGACGCTCGAAGCTTGTCATAGGGGTCCTTTCCGGCGGACCCGCGGATCAGTTCGACGAGGTGGCGCTCAGGATGCGCCAGCGGCCGTTTGCATCGCAGGCCTCGTAGAAGAGGCGGAAGCGGCCATCGTCCAAGTCGATGACACACGGTTCGGAGGCGTGGGTCTGGTCCCAGGGACCGCCGATGTCAAGACAGGGCTCGGGATCCTTCCTCCAGCCCAGTCCGTCGCGGGAGACCGCCGTAAAGATCCGTCCGTGCATGGGATCGTGGGTCCAGGCGGCGTAGTACATGCGATAGCCGCCTTCGCCCAAGCGGATCACTTCCGGCGCATAGACGGCATAGTCCTCGTAACCGGTCTCCTGGGGAATGCGCACTCCCGGTTCCAGTTCGAAGCGGAGCCCGTCTTTCGAGGCGGCGCTCACGATATGGTTCTGCGACGTCAGACCCGGCTTCAGAGGATAGGAGTAGTGGTGGCAGTAGATCCGGTACCGGAGTCCGCCGCTCGAGCCCCGGAAATAGAGGCACCGGGGCGATCCGTAGGACCACCGGCCGTCGGCCACCCGAATCCCGGGCTCCGGCTCCCAGTCGAGTCCATCTTCCGAGACGGCGCTCAGGACGCTGGTGGGACCCGACTCTGTCCTGGCTTCATAGTACATGCGGTACCGTCCGTCGGGAAGCGGGATGACGTCCGGACAGAGCACCCTGCGGTTCGCATTGGGGGCATGGACGTCCAATCGAATCCCCGGATCCTTGACCCACGCCACGGCGTCATCGGACCGGGCGCTCAGAACGTACCCTTCCGACTCGACCACGGGACGCCCGAGGCCGAGTCCCGTGTAGTACATGCGGTAGGACCGATCCGCAAGACGAATGACGTTGGGCGTGAGGATCTTGGTGGAATCCAACGGAGTGTCCTGGTCCACGGCGATGTGCGCATCCTTGACCCAGTTGCGCCCCGGATCCCGCTCCGCAAAATGGACTGAACGAATGATCTCGGAAATCTGCACCGTGCGTGCCTCTGGACAAGCCGTATGCGATGGCCGCGTGGCTGCGTTCGCCGCGAACGGTCTCCGGGAGGCTACTGAAGCCGGAGCCGTTCTTCAAGGTGGCTGTGAGCCAGGACTTTCCCATTTTTCACCTGGTTCGGGAGAACCAGGGATGTAGGGGCACCCCTTGGTGCCCTCTTCGTTTCAAACCGGTTCATGCCGCCAGGAAGAGGGCGACCACAAGGGTCGCCCCTACCGGCTCGCCCGGCGCCAGAGCCAGATACGCCACAGGCTGCCGGGAACCAGCGTCAGGGCGCACATCCCCGCCAGGATTTCCGACACCTTCAGAGACGAGTCCAGCGCGAACCCTGTCGCCGTCACGCCGAATGTGGACAGCAGGGTGAAGATGGCGTACTCGGTGGCGAAGACTCGTCCCCGCACCTTTCCCGGCACCGATTGGAGCAGGAGCTGAGTGGAAAAGACCCAGATGATTCCGCCGCCGACCCCGGCCCACAGGCTTCCCAGAAGCACGGTTTCCAGGTTGATGAGAAGGGACGAGATCCCCAGGCCCAGAGCGCTCAGGAAATATCCGGCGAACAGGGCCCGGCGGAGCCTGTCGGGCCGGTCCGCGGTCCACAGGCGGGCGGCGATGGGACCGATACCGGTTCCCAATCCGGCAGCGGAGAAGAGCAGTCCGAGGCTGATTCCCCCCGCTTGGCCCAAGGGAAAGAGACTGCGGCCGATGACCACCTTGACGACCTGGTACCCCTGGGAAAAGACCAGGGCGGTCACTCCCTTGTGGAGGGCCGTCACCAGGATGTCCCGGTTGTTCCGGAGGTAGCCGAGACCCTCGAGATATTGGACTACGGCTGTCTCGAACAGGCCCCGGCCGGACGCGGCGCCGGTCTCGGGGGGCTTCCGGTACTGCACCCCCAAGAGGATGACCGCCGAAACCACGAAGCTGAAAGCATCGATGATGAAGGCCGGATAGATCCCCCAGGTCCCGGCGACGAGTCCTCCCAGCGCTGCCCCGAACGCCAGCATCACCGACCAGGTGGCGGCGTTGATGGCGTTGGCCGTTCCCAGTTCCCGCGGAGAAACGATGTCGGGGAGTATCGCGTTGCGGGCGGGGAAGAAGAAACCTCCCAGGGCCAACTGGACGGCGGTGAGCGTATACAGCAGCCAGACGTCCTGCGGGTCCCGGACCAGCAGGAAGCCGCAGACGGTGACGGCCCGAAACAGGTCGCTGAGGATGAGAATGTGCTTGCGGTTGCAACGGTCGGCGATGACGCCCGCCAGCGGGCTGATGAGAAACGGGGCGAGCATCCGTACCGCAAACAGGCCCCCGACAGCGAATCCGGAACCGGTGAGCTGGGCCAGGAGGGCGGCGGAGGCGATCAGGTTGAACCAGTCGCCCAGCAGGCTCGCGATCTGCCCGAACCAGAGATACCGGAAACTGGCGTTGCCCCGAACCAGCTCCCAATAGCCCGTCGGCGCTTCCTCCGGGCCGGCCCCGCTCTTCAATCGCTCCGGCATGGCTGGCACCCGAACAACTCTCGATGGCTTCGTTCCAGATCGGCTCGAATGGAGTCGATCTCCTGGTCCTGAGACCGGCTCTGCGTCCAACCTGCTTCTCGCATCCTGTCGAGAATCTGTTCGGCGGCGTGAGCGTGACCATTCTGATTGAAATGGCTGTCGGTGAGAAAGAAATCCTTGATTGGAGTCGAACTGGCTTCGAAGCTCTGCCGGATCGAAATCACGGTGGCCCCCAGATCGTTCAGGATGCCTTCGACCCGGTTTGTTCCATACCGGGGATCCATTCCTTCCGGTTTCCCCCGCTTGTACTGAACCCAGAGTTCCGACAGAGTCCACTTGTAGGGGATGACCAGGGCAATCAGCGGAATCCGGTGTTTGTCGAGCAGACCTTTTACGCCTTTCAGAGCCGATACCGTGTCATTCCACGCTCGACGCAATTGCGGCGGTTGGTGGTCTTCGGGGAGAAGGGAAGCGAGTGCACCGGTGACGGAGAGTCCGGCTTGCCGTGCGTGCTTCAGGAAATACCGCTGAGTCGATTTGCCGTCGCCCGCTCGGATCCCCTGGTACCAGAACGAGGCCCGCACCGCAGGTTCCTCCACCAGGCCGAAGATCCGGAAACGGCGGCGCAACCCGGCTCTGACCGGATCCAGAAAGAAAGGTTCCAGGTCCGGATCGGCCGGGTTCAGATAGGGACGGAACAGGTCCTGCATGCTGCAGGTATGGGCGAGTTGGACGCTGTTGTTGCAGAGATCGTTGAAGGGGAACACCTGGAGAACCACCACATCCGGACTCATGTCCAACCCCAGCGTCTCCAATGCGATCAATTGCTGATTGGTGCCCCAGTCCCCCACGGCCAGGTTGATGACCTCCCAGGACTCGCCGTCTTGGCTGAGCCGGTCTGCGAGCAGTCCCGGGTAGGTCTGCCCGTAGGCGACGTTCATCCCCGCCGAGAACGAATCTCCCAGGTTCAACAGCCGCCGGGTCCCCTCCGGCTTGGTCCGGCTCACCTCAGGCGAACGGAATCCTCGGGAGTTGAGCCCGGCGACGCGGCCGTGGACCGGGTCCAACGTCCAGCCCAGGTCCGGGTCGAAACGATAATAGGGACTGGTGTTGGGATCGTAGCCGGAGAGACGCAGTCCCACCTCGGCGACCGTCAGGATCACCAGTGTGGAAGCCAGACCCAGCAGGAGCTTGATCATTGCGCTTTTCATTGGAACCGGTATCCCGAGCCGATCCCCGGTCAGGGTTCGCACTCCAGGATCACCTCGGTGAGGATCGGTGAATTGCCGCCGTCGGGGGAGACCAGGACCACCCGGTACTGGAGCCAGGAATGGGCTTCCGGGATCTGGCGCAAGAGGCCTCCGGGCGCGGAATAGAAGGAGCCGGAACCCTCGGGACCTCTCCACGGGGCCGTTTCCAGGCCGTCTCGCCCCGCAGCAGTGCGCACCTGGAACTGGAGTCCCGTGCCCAGCGGCGTTTCGCCGGACCAGAGCAGGCGCTTGAAACGGGTTCCCTCAGGCGCCTCCACCGGGACGGAAATAAAATCCCACACCGGTTCCCGGGTGTAGACGTTCCCGGCATCGACCATGGCGTCCAGATGGACGCCCACCGTCGGCAGATGGGTTCGACGGGAATCGTCGAAGCCCGCCGCCGAGCCCCAGTAGATGTTCGTCCCGGCCGCATGGTCGAAGAAGGTCTGGTGGTTGGAGACCACCAGGTCCACCCAGCCGTCCCGGTCCAGATCCAGAGCATCCACTGCCGCCGAAGACGCGGCCTTCACCAGGGTCCGCCGCGTCTTCGAGTAGTTTCGGCTCCCGTCTCCCCAATAGACGAAAGCGGGAATCTCCCGCGTCGTGGCCGACTTGTAGTTGGTCAGCGCGATATCCAGATGGCCGTCCTCATTGAAATCGGCGATGGTGGCGTCCAGACTCGTGAATCCTTCCAGCGGAGTGGGCGGGGCCGCGGTGAGCCCGTCGGGACTCCCCCAATAGATGAGTGCGGGCCCGTCCATGTCGCGGTACCGGGGACTGGCGCTGCTGGTGAAGAGCAGGTCGAGCCAGCCGTCCCGGTCCAGGTCGGCCGGCACCGCATGGGCGGCGCCGTGGGCGTCCAACAGCAAATGGTTCTCTCTCCGGTATCCGCCGGGGCTTCCCCAGACAATCTCCGACCGGTCGACGTAGCTCATGGGAAAGACCAGGTCCAGGTGGCCGTCCCGGTTCAGATCGGCGATGGCGTTGGCTTCCAGCATCTTGTCGTGTAGATCCCACTGGGTCGTGCTCGGCGATTCGAACCGTCCCTCATCGCCCCAGACGATGGTGACAGCTTCGACGTCCTTGCGGCCGGAACCGCCGGGACCGGTGAAGAGGAGGTCCAGGTAGCCGTCCCGGTTCAGATCCGCAATGTTGTTGCTGCTGGGCCGTTGGACCTTCAGCCGGGTGCGCCTGTCGACGCTGTACCCCTCGGTTCCGCCCCACCAGATGGCCGGTCCCTCCCGGTGAACCAGGAGCAGGTCGGGAAAGTCGTCGTCGTCCAGATCGGCGATGCTGTACTCCATTGTTCCGCCCGGTCTCAACAACGTCAGCGAGGAATCTCCGTATTGGCGTTGGGATTCGCCCCAGAAGATGGCCGTGGGAAGGATATCGGTGTCACTGCTCAAATGATTGACCAGGAGAATGTCCGGCCAGCCGTTCCCGTCCAGGTCGGCGATGCCCGAACCGTCGACGCCGAATCCCAGCAGCTTGGTGCGCCGGTGCCGGGAGAAACCACGATCGCTTCCCCAGTAGATGTAGGAAGGCGCGTCGACGGTGGCCTGGCCACGGCTGTTGCCGAAAAGAAGGTCGAGATGACCGTCAAGATTCAGATCGGCCGCTTGAACCGTCGTCGCGGCCAGGGTGGGGAGGGGCGTGCGTTTTGCGGGGCTGAATCCGTTTTCCGTCCCCCAGAAAATCTCCGATGCCGGAGGCGAATCCCTGCGGCCTCCCTTGTTGGCGAAAACGAGATCGACCCTGCCGTCGTCATTGAGATCCGCAGCCGCCAGTCCCTGGCACGAATCTGCCGGGAGCTGAATCGAGTTTTGGGGATCGAGTCCTCCGGGAGATCCGAAAAACACGACGCCGTTGGAACTGCCGGCGGCGACCAGGTCATGGATCCCGTCTCCGTTGAGATCCGTAGCCAGGAGCGTGCTCATGCCGTCGTGCATCCGCTTTCCCGATTTCACTTCCGCATCGAGATGGAGGTCCTTGGCATCGAGAACCTGACGCCGTCCGGGTCCGAATCCTCCCTTGCCGTCTCCCCAATAGACGAAACAGTTGTGGACCTGGCTGTTGTGGTTGGCGAAGGCCAGGTCCGGGAAGCCGTCGCCGTTGAAGTCTCCAATGGCCGCGTCCTGTGCCGTGACACTGGGGACCGAACTCCGGCGTTCGGGATGAAAGCCGGTGACGCTTCCCCAGTAGATGTACGATTCCAAATGCAACCGGAACCCCAGGGATTCGCCGAGCTCATCCCCCCGGTTGGCGACCACCAGATCGGGAAAGCCGTCCCCGTTCAAGTCATCTGCCGCGACTCCGCCGGCCCGATAGGCGGGAAGCTGCGTATGGTTGCCGAGGCCGTATCCGGACGGTCCGCCCCAATAGATGAAGACATCCTGGTCCGGCCGGTAGTTGTGCATGAAGTTGGCGATGACGATGTCGGGGAACCCGTCCAGATTCAGGTCCGAGATCAAACCGCGGCCGCCACCCTGGGTGGGGAGCCGGGTGATGCGGGAGGCAGAGTCTTCCAGGTACTTCAAGATGGAGAACGGGGCTCGGAGCTCCCACAAGTCGGGCATCAGCGACCGGAAGCCTTCGGGACCTCCCCAGTAGATGAGGGAGTCGGGGTTGTAGACGCTGTTGTGGTCCTGGGTGAAGACCAGATCCAACTCTCCATCCCGGTTCAGATCGAGCCGGTTGATGGTCTGGAGCCGTCCTTTTCGGGAGATGTAGGTGTTCGCCCCGGCATCGCCCAAACGCCCCTGGCTCAGGCTTTCGAAGCCGCTGTGGCGGATCCGTTGGATATTGGACTGGGGATGGAGGTTCGCGGAGACCGCTGCCGTCAGGGTCAGAGCCAGAAGGATTCCCGAAGCTGATGAAAAATCTCTTCGCCAGTGGTGCAGCGGCGACAATCCCATTGTCTCTCTCCCCTCCGTCGGGTTCCGCGATAGTCCCGCACTTGTTTACCAGATCACGGCGAGTCGGGGAATGAGAATTGCGAATTATCAGGAGCAACAGTTGGTGGGGGTGGCGCTGACGGCTGGAAGGATGTCGGGGCCGGTCGGACGACCGGCCCCTTGGGATGGGGTTCGAATTACCTACACCATCTCACGCAGTGTCTGTATTCCCGATTGCAAATTCTCTCCTGGAATTGAAGGACATAATAGCATTGCATTTCTTCCCCAAATCGTCGACACCTCCGATAGGCGTCATAAGCTGCCGACAGACACCGCTCGTGACGGACCCAGCAGCGTATTTGACAGCCCGCTTGGCCCGAACTTCCGGGTACGGTCACAACCGATGCTTGTAGAATGAACAGCGTGATCATGAGTGTGACAATGGCTTTCATTGATTCTCCTTACTTTTTGTTATTCCAAGACGTCTCCGTCCTCCCAGTCATGTTTCAGACTCTCCAACTACTGCCCCGTTAGGGGTTGTTGTGGAGGATCACTCACGCGTGCCGGATCGGTGTCCTCCCAACACCACCAGAGAATCAGCAGCAGGGGAATGACGAGAATCATTCCCGGTTTCCAATGCATTACTGTCATGGATCGGACCTCCTTTCGTTAGGACGGAAGTCCTGCGCAGACAAGCCTGAAGCCGGACGAGTATAATTTCGCAAGATTGACTCCTCCTCCTACGCAGGACGAGTTGATTTAGAGCCTGTCGAATGTAGCCCCATTCGACAGGCTCGACTCCGAAGCGGTAGAACCTGGCACGACGAGTCGAGACCTGTGGACACTGCATTGAATCTCAGCCACTTCCTGCCAGTTCGAACCGTTGTCCCCAATCATCCATTGGACTCCCCACGGCATTCTTGGTTCTCATAGGTCCTGCCTGTAGAGAACCACGTCTCCGGCTTTCCTCGGGACGGGACTGCCGGGAAGCCCCAATTGATGGGGCGAGTGGGGGAGGGGCCGATATTTCCACCGGCCCCTTTTGGGATGTTCCGGGTCTCCTAGCCGGTGCCGCAGATTCGCATGCAGCGTTCAAACTCCCGGTTGCACATCCGGATCTTGAACTGGTAGTGCTCGTAGCACTGCGCCTCCTCCGAATACCGTTCGCATCTTCTTAGAAACTCTCCGGCACGATTGTGGCAGTTTTGTTGATCATCATCACAATTCCTTCGGCAGAAATAGCCCCACGGGATTTCGATAACCCCGTCTGCCCTGAGTGTCATCTGCGACGGCACCAGTACGGCGGCCAGAATCAAACATATCGAGAAAAATATTTTCACTTTTGTTCTCCTTTGCAATTGGGTCAGCAGCGTTCCCAGCAGCGGTTGTATTGGATGGCACATATTCCCTTCTCCAATCTGTAGACGAATCTGCACGCTGCCTCTTCGCCGTTCTTGATGCAGAGCTGGTAGTCGGTTTCGGCGGCGTGCTGGCAGAATTGATTCTGCCTCCAACACTTGAACCAACATGTCGGGTCGGGCAAGCAGCAGATCCGAGCCTCCACCTCCTGGACGGGAGTGACCGTCGTCAACAGGATCAGGATCAGACAAGCTTTCAATTTCAACATCAATCAATCTCCTAGTATTTCTCGTCGTTGTTCGTCCAGAATCTCCAGGCGTTCCGGATCAATCGCAGATCTGAGTAGCAATCTCTTGATCTTCGCTTCGTACAGGTACCCCTCGAGGATTCTGTCCAAGCGGGCTTTTCGCCCGGGATTTGCGTCCAGGAAGGCTTCCACAGACATTCCGTGCGCCGATGCGTCCTTTTCCAGTGCCTCCTGAACGGTCATATGCGAGATCTCCGTAGAGGCCATGAGCCGGGCCGTTTTCCACGGAGCTTCTTCAGTCTGGTTCTTGATCTGGCCATCGGCTCCTGCATCGAGAAGCATGCTGACCATCTCCAGAGTCTCCGCGGTTGGTTCCGACATTGCGGCCTGCTTGTGCAGGGGCGTGTCCCCGAATTCGTCTTGGGCGTTAACATCGGCCCCGGCCTCAATCAGATCCCGAACCATCTCCGGCGTGTTGGCGATGTGAAGCGGAGTCTTCCCTCCACATCCATCCAAGTGGTCCGTATTTGGATTCGGATTGCCGTCCAGACCCGCCTTCAACAACAACCCGTAACAGCCTCCGATCCGTTCAGCGGCTTCGTATTGAGCTTCACGGCGCATTTCGACGAACTGCTCGGCCGTGATCCCCGCACGCTTTTGATTTTCTACATCCGGTTCAGGGAGGTCCGGGCAGGACGCGCAATCATCCTTCACGGAACGTTGGTGGGTCTGGTGACGGTGTTTCCGATGCGGCCTTTCATCTTCGGCCACGACAGGCTTAGGCTCCTGCAGAATCGGTTCGCGCCTATCCCACCAGAAAAAGACGAGGAGAGAGATGGTGGCGATGATCGCACCAATTATCCAGCGGTTGACTTTCATACGGCTATTCTCCTTTCGTTCCAGCGTGACACCGTAATCACCCTGGCGTGTGTCCTGTCTGCAACCAGAAAGAGTCGAGATTGAGTAGAATGCAATTCAGAGTGACTCCTCCTCCCATGCAGGACGAGTTAACTTAGAGGCGGCAGGGTGTTCCCGCACTCTGCCGTCTCGGACTGCAGCTCAAGCCGGTCGCCATTCAAGGTAGGCTCCGTACCGGCTGCCTACATAGAAAATAACGAGCAAGCAGAAAAATGCGTGAGGAAAGATTGTGGGTCGGGGACCGGCCGTTCCGGCCGGCTGCCTAAAGAGGATGGGAGTTACGGAGGGTAGGCAGCTACACAGCGACGGGCGCCAAGTTGCCGTGGGCGTCGAACGCCATGGCGTCGGGACCTGAGACCACTTCCAGATCGGAGCGTTCCCGGACCTCGGGCGTGTACTTCTCGCTCACCAGGACCTCGCCCAGCTTGAGCGTGTTGGCGATCTGGACGATCCCCGAGTCCACCGGATCGACCAGGCCCACGGTCTCCAGGATGGCGAGCATGGCTTCCTGATCGGTTTCGAAGGCGATGGGAACCGCCGCAGCGGACGGGTGTCCTCCGGTGAGGGCGTTGATCCGGGTGGCCACCAGGTTCGCCTGGTCCACGGTCCTCTGGTTGGTCACCTCGGCCATGCCGATTCCGCAGGCGTTGCCGTGGGTCTCGCGGGTCAGTCCGCGCACGAAGATGCGCTTGCAGTTGACCGTGTCGTCCTCGGTGGCTCCGTGGTCGTTGAACTTGCGCCCCACCACATTGGTGTCCATGCCCGAGCCCGAGATGTTCTTGCCGATCTCGTCGACCACCAGGAGATCCACTTCGGGGAAGGGAAGGCGCGGCATCCAGAGTTGCGCCTGCTTGAGAAGCTCCTTTTCCCGTTCGAAGAACCGGTCCGGGGCCACCGCCTCGATGAGCGCGGTCTCGTCGTAGGCGTTCTCCACGATGGCCAGCCCCGCGGCGACGCGGCACTTGGAAAGGATGACGTCGGCCACGGCCAGGATGATCTCCAGGAAGCTGAAGTCCTTGATGGCCCGATGATAGATCTTGGCGCCCTGATGCTTGCCCAGGCCGATGAGCATCATCTTGTGAAGGCCCGATTCGATGGGACCGACGAAACCGGTATGGGGCTTCACCCGGCCGCAGACGATGACGTGATCCGCCTCGTAGGCATGGCGATCGAAATGGACGGGAATCCCCTGGGGAGTCGTGTCCACGATGACCGTCTCCATGGAGGAGCGGATCGGGGCTCCCGTGTACTCCTCGGTGACGCCGTAACTGTGAAGGATCTCCTGTTGTCCCTCGGCGGTGCCGCCGCCGTGGCTGCCCATGGCCGGAACCACGAAGGGTTCCGCGCCGATATCCTTGAGATGCCGGGAAGCCGCCTTGATGATGGAGGCGATGTTGGCGATGCCGCGGCTGCCGGCCGTGATGGCGACGCTCTCCCCGGGCCGAATCGTGTTTCCGAGCTCAAGCGCGGCCAACTGCGAGCCGGTCTCATGCTCCACGTCGGTGAGTTCCGGCCCCTCGAACTTCTGACTCAATCGCAACATTCTGGGAAACGACATCCTGGAACTCCCTTCCGAACGGCGGCTCCGGCCCCGAATCCGGGCCGGCCCTGTCCTCCCTGATATATCACTCCCGACCGCATTTTCATACCACCACGCTAGCGGACGAATTGAAAGGCGTAGAGCTTGGAATTCCTGAGCTTGATGTGAAGCCGGACTTCCCGGCCCGCCAGCGCCGACACGTCGCTTCGTCCCTGCCACGAAACGGGGAAGGCGACGTTGTTTCCGTTCATGGGGTCGGCGTCCTCCAATGCGAACCCTGGAACGGGCCGGCCCTGAGGGTCCTGGATCTCCACCAGTGCTTCGCCGCCGGCGCTGGTATCCAGGTTCAACTCCAGCCTGCTGCCGGCAAAACGGATGAGAGGCGTGGCCAGCCAGCCGCCCCGGTAGCCGGCGTCGGCAGAGACGAACCCATCGAGCCGGAGGACGGCTCTGGAAACGGCGGACCGGCGCCCGCCGGGATCGGGGTCGACGCGGCTGGCGTGGTCCCAGTTGATCCCCACGTAGTAGATCCAGATCTCGTTGCCCATCCGGATGGGGCGCGGCATTCCCCAGACCCACTTGGACCCGAAGCTGCCGGCGTGACCCAGGCGCAGGAACGACTGGCGCTCGCCCAGGCGTAGGAAATTCCGGCCGTCGCGGCTCGCCGCCAATTGAACGTCCGCCGTCGTCGGATGCATAGGCCGGTAGTGATAGTAGATAGGGAGCATGGCGAAGTAGGCGTCCTGGGCCTCGGCGTAGCGGAAGACGCCCGTTCCGTAGAAATCCAACGCCAACGGACCGACGACGGTGTAGCCGGGTCCGAAGACGGTCTCGACCTGGTGGGCCTTCTCGGAGGCGCGCGACTGCTGGCGCCGGGGCAGAAAATCGACCAGGGGCGCCAGGTCCCGGGCATCGGGCAGGAGGACGATCTCGAAGTTCTCCCAGTGGGTCATGTCGTCCGACTCGTTGTACCCCACCATGCGGGGATGGACTTCCCGGCTGTAGCCGCGATAGCGTCCGATGGTGGGATCCCAGAACCAGTTCGGCTGTGTGTCGGCGGCCCGCAGTCCCGTGGGGAGCGTTTCCTCCAGGTGCCAGCGGAGCCCGTCCTCCGAGTACCAGAAGGCGTTCCCCCCCTTGCGCGTTCCGGGGATGGTGTAGAGCTTGGACCAGGACCGGTACCGCTTCTCGGGCGGCGTTGCAGGATTGTCGTCTCTGGCGACTGATCCGCCGCCGACGGTCATCACCGAAAGGTCGGTGGGCATGACCAGGTTGTTCTCCCGCGATCCGTCCTTGTCCACCAGCCCCAGGATCGGCTTTCGGAATCGGATGCCGTCCTTCGACTCGGCGTAGCACAGGGCCCGAAAGCCCTGCCCGGGCCGGCCGGCCCCGGTATACAGGTCGTACCAGAGGCGGATACGGACCCCCTCGGGACCCTCTTCCTTCATCACGCTGCAATAGACGTGGATATTCGCACCCTCTTCCCAGGGTTGGTCCACCACGACCAGAGGTTCACCCGTCTGGTACGGAGGGTTCATGCGGAGGGTGATTCCGTCGCTGGATTCGATGAAGCGGTGGTCGATGAACAACTGTTTCTGGTCTCCCACCACCAGCGCCTGAGCCGCCAGGGGCTGGGTGAGAGGCGCGGCCAAAAGAAGCAGGACGTTGAAAACGGCGATCGGGTTGGTCATTTTACGGCTCTCGCTACGGACAATCGCAGACTGGAGAATTGAAAAAGGAGTACATGCAATGATCGCTCTTCTGGTCACGATCCGGATTCAGCCTCCGCATCGGGAGGCTTTCATGGAAGCCATGCTAGACGATGCCCTTCACTCGGTCCAGGACGAGCCGGGTTGCCTGAGATTCGACGTGCTGGAGGATCCGCACGACCCGAACCGGATCTTTCTCTATGAAGTCTACCGGAACGAGGCGGCCCTGGAAGCTCACCGCCGGGCGCCCCACTTTCTGCGCTGGAAGCACGCGACCCGAAACTGGTTCGACGGCGAGGTAGTAGTGGAGCAGGCTGTGTCGGTGTTTCCGGCGGACGAGGACTGGGACGGCTGAGCTCCACGTCCGGGGGATCGTTCCGGAAACTCCGGAACCGTTCAGCCCAGGAACCGTTCCAATCGGTCCAGGCCCTCCTCGATCACGTCCATGCCGGTGGCGAAGCTGAGCCGGACGCAACTGTCCAGCCCGAAAGCGGCGCCGGGCACCACGGCCAGGTGCGCTTCCCCCAGCAGCCGCGTGGTCCACTCCACCGAACCGGAGACCCCGAGGCGGGAATAGGTCGCCGAAACGTCGGGAAACACGTAGAAGGCCCCGGCCGGTTCGGGACAGACCACTCCGGGAATGGCATTGAGCCGGGCGTGCAAAACCTTGGCGCGCCGCTCGAACTCGGACCGCATCTCTTCGACGCAGTCCTGATTGCCGGTGAGGGCCGCGGCCATGGCGTGCATGGTGAACGTTGCGGCGCCGCTGGTGGTCTGGGACTGGAGCTTGCCCAGGTTGCGGATCAGCTCCTGGGGCCCCGCCACGTAACCGATGCGCCATCCGGTCATGGAATAGGTCTTGGACATGGAGTTGAAGGTCAGGGTCCGCTCATAGGCGTGGGCGGACGTGGCCGCGAAGCTCTTGTAGGTCCGGCCGCCGTAGAGGAGCCGGTCGTAGATCTCGTCGCTGATGACCGCCACGTCGTCCCGATCGGCCAGCACCTCGGCCAACGCGTCCGTCTCCTCCGGACTGTAGACGGTCCCGCTGGGATTGCTGGGAGAGTTGAAGATGACCGCCGCGGTTCGAGGTGTCAGCGCGTCCCGGAGCTGCTGGGGCGTGATCTTGAAGTCCGCATCCACCGTCGCGCTCACGAAGACGGGCACTCCGCCGGCGATCTTCACCTGTTCCGGGTACGAAACCCAGTAGGGCGCGGGGATGATGACCTCGTCTCCAGGGTCCAGGAGGGTGGCGAAGGCGAGCCAGAGGCCTTCCTTGCCGCCAACGGTGACCAGAATTTGGGAAGGAGAATATTCCAACCCGTTCTCCCGGCGAAGTTTCTCGACCGCGGCCGCCTTGGCTTCGGGAACTCCCGACGCGGGTTTCGCGTACTTGGTCTCTCCCGCTTCAATGCAATCCAGCGCGTGTTTCCGGATGTGAGCGGGAGTGGGGAAATCGGGTTCTCCGGCTCCCAGACTCACCACGTCGACTCCCGCCCGGCGCAACTCGGCCGCCCGGTTGCTGACGGCGATGGTCGCCGACTCCTGAAGCTGCATGAGCCGCTGTGAAATCTTCAATCCTGATCGTTCCTGAGCACTCATGGCGGGGAGTTTAGTCGGGGGGTCAGACGGTGTCAATTGGACCAGACGGCCATAATCGAGCCGGATGGCGTTGACCCGCAAGAGGGCTTCTGTAAGGCTTCTATGGGATGATGACGGCGAGGATTCGGGCATGAAACCGTTGGCGTTGATCTTGGTTCTGCTGGTGGCTGTTGCGGCCGGTTGGGCCGTCGCCACTTGGGACTCGTCGCCTCCCGAAGTTCATTGGATCGATCCGCCCCGAATCGTGGGACCCAAGACGGAAATCCAGGTCGAGATCAGAGACCAGGGCCGGGGGCTCAGGTCCCTGCGGCTGCGGCTCCGCCAGCAGGGAAGAGAGCTCGTGGTGCACGAAGAGAGTTTCGACGAGGCGGGATTCCTCTGGTCGGACGGGACTCTCGAGCGGCGTCTTGCGGTCCGTCTTTCGGATGTGGCGCCGCGTGAAGACGTGAAGGAAGGTCCATTCACGCTGGAGATGCAGGTGGAGGACCACGCGAGTCTGGGACTCTGGTCACGGGAAACGGTGGAGGAGCAGGACTTCCGTCTGGACCGGACGCCTCCTCGAATCGAGGTTCTCTCCAATCAGCACTACATCCGGCAGGGCGGATCCGCCGCCGTCCGCTACCGGGTGTCCGAACCGGTCGACTCCAGCGGAATCCAGGTGGGAGACCGGATCTACGCCGGATATCCCGCTCCCTCCCGGGAAGAAGGCGTCTACATCTGTCTTTTCGCTCTGGGGCACGACCAGGACAGAGACACCGCCATGACGGTCTGGGCCCAGGATCCAGCCGGAAACCGAGGCCGGGAGAACTTTTGGAAGAAGGTGTTTCCGGGGCGTTTCCGAGAACGAAACCTTAATATTTCGGACCGCTTCATGGAGCGGGTCCTGCCGGCCATCCTGGAGCGCAGCGAGCAGGTCCGGGAAACCTCCGATCTCTTGGAGACCTTTCTGGAGGTGAATGGATCGTTGCGCCGGGCCAACAACCGGCAGATTGCAGAGATGGCTTCCCAGACCGCCGCCGTCCCTCTTTGGACCGAAGAGTTTCTACAGTTGACCAACTCGCAGGTCGAATCGTCCTTCGCGGATTTCCGCTCCTACTTCTACGGGGGGAAGAAGGTGGACGAGCAGACCCACCTGGGCTTCGATCTGGCCTCCCTGGCTATGGCCCCGGTGGAGTGCTCCAACGACGGCGTCGTCATCTTTGCCGACTACCTGGGAATCTACGGCAACACCGTGGTCGTGGACCATGGTCTGGGACTGCAGTCGCTGTATGCTCACCTGAGCCGTTTCGACGTGGGAGTGGGAGATGAGGTTCGGAAGGGGCAATCCCTGGGCCGGACCGGTCAGACCGGGTTGGCGGGTGGCGATCACCTGCACTTCACCATGGTTCTGCATGGAACCCAGGTGAACCCCATCGAGTGGTGGGACCCGGCCTGGGTTCGGAAGCGGGTCCTGTCCAGGTTGGAGACTCGCGAAGCAGAGAATCGCAATTGATCTAATCGCGGTAATGGTCGTGCGGCAACCGTGTCAGTGCAGGCCTGATTCGATCACCTTCCAGAAAAACGATTCGGTGGCAGCCTTTCTTTATATGTACATGGGGGTTCATTCCAGTACGCGCTACATCCCAGGAATTGTCCATATGGGCCACTTCGCAAGACGAGAATCCCGAATTTACAACTGGGACACGCCCTTGGCGAGGATTCGCAATGTTGGTTGGAGCACTTGGCTCTTTGTCCGTCGGATAGGGAATATCCTTGTTTACAGATCTCGCACCGTGGCGCCTGATTTTTGCAAATCGGATGGTTGACACAACGAAGAGTCTTGCCAGTCCTTGATTCGACGAGATACCCCCCACAGCGAGGACAGTCTGGTGCTGAGTACCGGGCCAGATTACCAATTCGACGAATACCCTCGTAGTCCTCGACCAGTTCCCGAACGAAACTTGAAGTATCGATCTGATCAGCAATCAAGTAGACGGCTCGCTTGGCCCGGGTTGCCGCAACGTAAAACAAGCGGCGTTCTTCCGCATGGGGGAAGGGATGCCCTCGCATCGGGGGCAATGCAAGATTGAGTAAAGGATCGTCGTCGATTTGTGAAGGAAAACCCATCTTGTCGTCCTTAAGATCGAGCACGAGAGCAAAATCGGCTTCGCGCCCTTTCGCGCTGTGGACCGTGCTGAAGTCGACGCTCATGCGTCTGGACTTGGCAACTTCTCTTATGGCATTCACGCTGCTTCTGTAACGACCGAGTGCCAGTACGGACGAATCATTCCTGCCGTGTCCCGGACTGCGACCTTGGTCCCGAGTTCGTACCTGTTCCAGGATGTCATCGAGTGCGCGCTCGACACCCTGAGACGGTTCCTTGGATGCAACCACCGTGATACCCATATCGAGTTCATCGCTATTGGCACGAAGGCTTCTCTGGGTTTGTTCGGGGTTCCGCTGCACGAATTCCGACGTGGGATCGGCCACGCGACTGCCATATCTGAAGGTCCTGCTCAGACAATGTTCACGGACGTGGCCAAGGTACTCTCCACAGCCACGAACCAGGCCCACGTCGCTGCCTGCAAAACGGTAGATTGATTGCCAATCGTCACCGACCAGAAAGTAAGCGGTTTCGGGTTTATTGAGGGCTGTCAGCAGCGCCATTCGGCTGGTGGAGATGTCTTGAAACTCGTCGACGAGGATATAGCGATACTGCGCAAAGGAGCGAAGATCGCGAATTTGCCGGGCGGCCTCGTTGATCAGGTCTTCGAAGTCGACGGCGCCTTCTTTGGTGAGTCTCTTCTCATAACGCACCCGAACGGCTTCGAATACTTTCAGGAAAGCTAAACTCCGAAACTTGTCGGAGGATTTCATTGCGCGGCGGATCAGGTCATCCGCTGACAGAATGCTCGTTTTGACGTGCTTGAGAAAGGAGAGAATCAATCTGGACAGCCATGACTCCAGGATCGATCTGAGCTGGTCAAGCAGGCGGTCGATGGAAACCGGGCGGAAATCTACACCGTTGTGTTCAAGAAGTTTCTTGAGTTCCCGGAGTAGAATTCCACGGCGGGCCTGCCAACTATAGGTCTCAATCAACCTGGTGCCATAGCGCCTGTGAATATTGCGCTTCCATTCGACACTGTCCTGATAGTTGCGGAAGAAAGGCGGAGCGTCACCTTCCTCGTTGAGCGCGAAGTGTTCGATGTAGATCTTGTAGTCGGGAAGGTAGAAATCGGGCATGTATCGCCGGTGCCGTTTGTCGGCCGTGTTTACCGGGTACGGTCTTTCATACTGGAACTTGATGTCATTCATGGAGAGGAAGTTGGCAATCTGGACCTCTTCGTGACTATTGACCAAGTCTCCGCTTAAGGTTCGATGCTCACAAACGCGGACATACTCGAAATAGTCATTAGCTGTCTTGAAATCGAACGGGGATCTGTAGGGGTTTCTATGCAGGGTCAGGAGTTCCGTCACCTGATCTCCGTGCTGCTTCGACGTCAGCAAATCCTTAAGAATCCCGTCTATGGTCTGAGCCAGTTTCGCGCCGTCGGTGGCCAGAATCGAGACGTGCGGCTTCCTGCCTGATGCCTCCCCCAGAATGCGCATCCCGAAGGCATGAAACGTGCTGACGCATGCACCTTGGAGATCACTTGGCAGGCGGTCCCGGATCTCGGCGGCGGCTTTCCGGTTGAAGGCCAATACGAGGATTTCCTTGGGATCGATTTCTTGGTGGCGGACGAGATAGGCGATTTTTCCGGCGATTACCGCAGTCTTTCCGGTTCCGGCGCCGGCCAATACGAGAGTAACATCCTCGTCCGCGGCAATCGCGTGTGCCTGTTCGTCCGTCAGTTTGTGCTCCAATACTCCGGAGGCCGCGGTCCGAACAGCGCCTGCCTGCGCCCTGACAAACTTCGAGTTCCCGCGCTCGCGAGCCGTTTCCAATCGATCTCGACGCCTAAATTCACGGAGACGAACCAAGGCGTGAATTGCTGGTATCGGCAAGTGGAGGCGGACGAGTTCCCGGTTTCCTTCCTGCACCAAGGTTTCGATTTGTGCATGAAGCGCATCTGCGGAAGAGCAACGAAAATATTCCCGGCCACGCAAATTTGCCTGAATTCGCTGGTCGAATTCCAACAATCTCGGGGCCAGTTCCGAAGCCCGTTGAGCTGCTACGAATTGAACGGCTTTGACTACCCGGTCTGCGGAAATCGCATCCAACCCTCCAATCGAAAATTTGTCTCTGGCATTCGAGCGAATCCTGAGTCGGCAACGGCCAAACCAGCCCGAAACTTTCGCAATATGATCAATGTGGGCGAGGTTGATCTCGACTCCCTTGCGCGTCCGGGAATTGTGTAAACGAAGGGCCCCATCCACGACGGTCAGGCGCGAATATCCCGAAAAGAAAACCCGATGGAACCACGAACTCTCTACAGTGAACCGATCCGGCAGGCCTGTCTTCACCGGTTTCTTCTGGAATGGGGCAGGTCAGGTTTCGTTGTGTTGCCTACTCGCGCGGAGGATCTTGGGGAATAACGACTACTCGGCATACACGGGGTGGCTCAGGTAGCGTTCTCCCAGGTCGCAGACCATGGCGACGACGCGGGCGCCTTTTCCCAGCCTTCGGGCGATCTGGAGCCCGGCCCAGCAGTTGGAGCCGGATGAGATGCCCGCGAAGATCCCTTCCTTGCGGGCCAGGTCCCGGGTGACGATCCGGGCGTCCTCGAAGTCGACGTGGATGATCTCGTCGATGACGTCGCGATTCAGGACCGACGGGACGAATCCCGCGCCGATTCCCTGGATCTCGTGGGGACCCGGTTCTCCTCCCGCCAGCACGGGGGAGTCCGCCGGCTCGACGGCGACGATCAGCACGTCTCCCAATTCCTGTTTCAGGACCTCGCCCACTCCCGTGATGGTGCCCCCCGTTCCGACGCCGGCAACGAACGCATCCAACCTCCCGTCCGTCGCCTCCAGAATCTCCTGGGCGGTCGTGCGGCGGTGAACCCGGGGATTGGCCGGGTTGTTGAACTGTTGCGGCATGTAGGCGTCGGGAAGCCGGCTCACCAGTTCTTCCGCCTTGTCGATGGCGGCGGTCATCCCTCGGACCTCGGGGGTCAGGACCAGTTCGGCGCCCATGGCCTGAAGGACCCGCCTGCGTTCCATGGACATGGTGTCGGGCATGGTCAGGATCAACCGGTACCCCATGACGGCCGCGGCCATGGCCAGGCCGATCCCGGTGTTGCCGCTGGTGGGTTCGACGATGACGGTCTTTCCCGGTTGAATCCTGCCTTTGTCCTGGGCCTGCTTCAGCATGGCGTAGGCGATCCGGTCCTTGACGCTGAAGGAGGGGTTCAGGGACTCCAGCTTCAACAGGAGCTCGGCCGAGCCGGAGCGGGTCAGGCGCTGAATCCGAACCAGCGGCGTGTTGCCGATCAGTTCCAGGATGTTGTCGGCCAGCAGGGGGCGGTGACGGGGCATGTGTGACGTTGGATGACGGCCGACCGGCCAGCCCCGATTTCAGGCCAGAATATCGTGGACGACGCGGCCGTGGACGTCGGTCAGACTCTCGTCGCGGCCCCCGAAACGGTAGACCAGGCGTTCGTGGTCCAGCCCCAGCAAGTGCAGGATGGTGGCGTGCAGGTCATGGACGGTGGTCTTGTTTTCCACCACCGTCTTGCCGATGTCGTCGGTTTGGCCATACACGGTCCCGCCCTTGACCCCGCCTCCCGCCATCCAGATGGTGAAGGCCGTCTCCAGGTGGTCGCGCCCGTCTCCGTTGGTTCCGGTGTCCACCGTGCGGCCGAATTCGGTGCCCCAGATGACCAGCGTCTCGTCCAACATTCCCCTGGACTTGAGGTCTTTGATCAGGGCGGCCACCGACTGATCCGCCACCAGGGCGTTCCCCTCATGTCCTTTCTTCAAGTTGGAGTGCTGGTCCCAGGTGCCGTTGGTGGCGCCGAACAGGACCGGCGGAGTCACCTCCACGAAACGGACGCCCGACTCGATGAGGCGCCGCGCCCGGAGGCATTGCAGGGCATAGTTTCGCTGGTCCTTGTTGGAGGTATCCAGCCCGTAGAGCCTCTTGGTGGCCTCCGTCTCGCGGGACAGGTCCAGCACGTCCGGAACCAGGGACTGCATCCGGTACGCCATTTCGTAGTTTCGGATGGCCGACTCGATGGCGTCGTTTCTGCCGGCGTCGGCCAGAAACTGCCGATCCTGGTCCAGCAGCGCCGACAACTTGGTGTTCTGGATGGCACTCTTGTCGGCCGGGACCAGGTTTTCGATGGGTGTCCCCTCCGCCTTCACGGGCAACGCCTGGTGGGTTGCGGGGAGGAAGCCGTTGGAGAAGTTCTCCAACCCTCCCGGCGGGATCGACGTGGCTTCCGGGTGGAGAAGGACGTACCCGGGCAGGTTCTTGTTCTCGCTCCCCAGAGCGTAGGTGATCCAGGATCCCAGACTCGGGTAACCCCCGACGTTGCGGCCGGTGTGGAACAGGATGTTGCCGCGCGGGTGCAGCGGGAAGTTGGAGACCATGGAGCGAACGATGGCCAGTTCGTCCACGCAGGTGGCGATGTGAGGAAAGAGCTCGCTCACGGGGATCCCCGATTTCCCGTATTTCTTGAAGCTCCAGTGACAACCCTGATAGGTGCGGATTCCGTCGCCGGAGGGCTTGCCATG
This sequence comes from Acidobacteriota bacterium, assembly GCA_965116695.1. Lineage (GTDB taxonomy): Bacteria > Acidobacteriota > UBA6911 > RPQK01 > JAJDTT01 > JAJDTT01. The sequence goes on along the minus strand of OZ220706.1, from coordinate 770,428 downwards.
CAGCTCGTTCAGCTTGGGTTTGGGATCGAAGGTGTCCATCTGCGAGACACCTCCGGGCATGAAGCAGAGGATGACGTTCTTGACCTTGGGCTCGAAGTGGGTGGGTGGAGCCGGGACCAGGCCAGCGTAGGCGTCTTCAGCCATGAGGGCGGACAGGGCGGTCAATCCAAACCCGTTGGCGCTCAATGACAGCATCTGACGCCGCGTCAGCGGAGCGCCGAGGCAACCCGGACAAACGCCTTGTTCCTTGTTTCGCTGGGTCATGGCATCACCTCAGGTAGATGAACTCTTTCGTGTTGAAGAGACTGTGGGCCACGTCCTTCCAGATCTCTTTGCTGGTCAGGATATGCTCTTGCGGGACTCGATACAAGCGCCCCAGACTCCGGGTCAGCTCTCCGAACCGGGCCACTTCGCCGGGGCTCGGAGGCCTGGAAAACGCCCGCACGAACATTCGTTCCAAGCGTTCCCGGAGCGTTCCGTCCTCCTGTTCCAAGAGACGTTCGGCCCAGTAGGCCGACTGTTGGATCACGAACGGATCGTTGAGCATGGCCAGGGCCTGGGAGGGGACGTTCGTCACGTCCCGGCGCCCACGGGAAACGGAGGGGACGGGAAAATCGAACAGTTCCAGGAATCGGGGACCCTCCATGCGGGTCACGCGCAAGTAGACGCTGCGGCGTCCGTGTCCGTCCAACGGACCGGCGTGGAGCTTGCGGTACTCCTTGGTCTTCAGCCGATAGGGTTCGACGCTGGGGCCGTAACGCAAGGGATCGATACGCCCCGAAGTGGCCAGGATCGAGTCGCGTATGGCCTCGGCCTCCAAGCGCCGGACCGGGTAATGGTGCAGGAGGCGGTTCTCCGGGTCGATCCGGAAGGCCGCCTCGGACGTCCGGCTCGACTGCTGGAAGGCCTGAGTGAGGACCAGCCGCCGGACCAACCGCTTCAGTGACCAGCCGTCGGCGATGAACTGCCTTGCCAGATGGTCGAGCAGCCGGCCATGGGAGGGACGCTCGCCAAAGTTGCCGAAGTCGTTGATGGTGCCCACCAGGCCCCGTCCGAAGAGGTAGTTCCAGACCCGGTTGACCATGACCCGGGCGGTGAGGGGGTTCTGCGGGGAGGCGATGAGCTCCGCCAGCTCCCGCCGGCCGCTTCCGTTCGTTTCCAGGGTCCGGCCGCCGGTGAGCACGGTCAGATAGCGGCGAGGCACGGGATCGCCCGGATTTTCGGCATCACCCCTCTGCAGCAACGAATAGTCCCGTCCCGACCCCATATCCAGCAGCGAGTTGATGGTCTGGGGCTGGGTGAGACGGGATTCGATGGCCCTGTATTCGGAAATCAACTCCGACAGCCTGGGGGTGAGATCGACGGAATTGTCCACCAGGTGATTCGTGATGAGCCAATGGATCCACCGAACGTCGTTCTCGTTGGATGTTCCCCGGGACCAGGCCTCCATCGCCTCGCGGCTTCTCTCGGCGTAGCGCCGGGCGGCCTCCGGGGGATCTTGCGGAGCCGGGTCCCGAAACAGGGGCGACAGGTGGGAAAGGTCCTCGCGAGGAGGATCCTCCACGTCGTGGAACATGGCCCGGGCGATTCCGAAATAGGATCCGGGCGCCGCCATCTTCTCCTCGGTGAATCCCTTGATCCTCTTGGGCCGATCCGGGAGCCGGGGATTGCTGGTCTTGGTGACCAACTCGACGTAGACCGGGAATCGCTCTTTGTCCTGGAGCGTCGAAACCTTTTCCCAAATCAGGTCCGCGCTGTCGAAGACCTCGACGCCCTCGCCCAGCATGCAGTTGTCCACCACCGCCCGGCGCCCACCCAGCATTCCTCCCATGACCTGGAGGCTGAGGTATTTCTTTTCCTTGGGCAGATAGGGAGACCGAAGCGCCCCGTTGAGCCGTTCCGATAGGGCGTGGGTGTAGATCCCCGACGGATAGACGCCGTGGACCGCGGCCGGCCCCTCGGCGGCCAGGATGAATTCTCCGTCTGCCGATCGGCCTTCGAGCAGTCCCACCCCCTCGGGGTGCCAGTCGCTCAGAGGCAGGGAAGTAAAGTTCTCCCGGTTGTAGGCTTGGCGGTCGCGGATCTCCTTCAGGTGTTCCGGCGCCGCCCGCTCCCACAGTTCCTGGAATCGTTCCGGCGCCAGGCCCACCTCGCAGGTGACGATCGACCAGGGGTAGAGGAAACTCTCAGGGTCCACGCTCTCCCTCTGGAGCGCCTGGATCCAGCGTTCCAGGCGTTGAGGCTGAAGGTCCGGGGCGGCATTCGCCGACATCGGATCGACTGGAGCCTGCGCGGCCAGGAGGTACGCCGGAATCTCCTCGACCTGTTTCAACCAGGCGGCGGCCAGCTCCGAGCGGATCTGCGGCTTCAGGGCCCGCAATCGCTGCATCAGGGGAGACTGGGATCCACCCGTGTCCAGGGTGCTGGTCACCGGACGGGCGCTGTTCAGGATCCCGTAGAGGGCGTAATAGTCCTCGATGGGAATCGGATCCAGCTTGTGATCGTGGCAGCGGGCGCAGGCCACGGAAAGTCCCTGGAACGCCCGGGTCAGGGTGTCGATCTGGTCGTCCACCACGTCGGTGCGGATCTCGCGGAACTCGATGCAGTCGTCGTGCCCCATCTCGCCCATGAGCAGAAAGGCGGAACCGGTGGCCGACTCGTTGATGCCCAACGACGCGTTGACCCGGGGAATCTCCAGCAGGTCGCCGGCCACATGTTCCCGCACCAGTTGGTCGTAGGGGACGTCCTGGTTGAAGGCGCGGATCAGGTAGTCGCGGTAGCGCCAGGCTCCCTTGACGATGTAGTTCCACTCGTAGCCGTAGGTCTCGGCGAAGCGCACCACGTCCATCCAGTGCCGGGCCCAGTGCTCACCGAAATGGGGAGAATCCAGCAGGCGGTCCACGTAGCCGGCGTAGCCACTCTCGGACGGATCCCGGAGCAACTCGGCGACGCTGGCCGGGTCCGGCGGCAGTCCCACGACCGAGAAACTGAGGCGGCGGGCCAGGGTGCGAACGTCGGTCCGTTCCGCCGGCTCCAAACCTTCCTCGCGGAGCGCCGCCAGAAGAAAACGATCGACGGGGGTGCGAGACCAACTCTCATGCTCCACCCGGGGAGGATCGGGATCGGCGATCGGCTGGAAGGCCCAGTGCTCCCGGGTCAGGCGGGCGTAAAAATCAGGCTCTTCGGTCACGTCCGGACCGGCGGGCCATGGAGCTCCCATCCGGACCCAGCTCTCCAGATGACCGATCTCGGCATCGGCCAGCATGCGGCCCAGGGGCATCTTCAGGTCCTGATGGCGGACGGCCTGGATCATGAGGCTCCGGTCCGGGTCGCCGGGAATCAGAGCCGTCCCCCGGAGGCCGCCCTTCAGGAGGGCATCACGGGAATCGACTCTGAGTGAGGAGAGCTGCTGCTTGTCGCCGTGACAGGAGTAGCAGTTCTCGATCAGGAGCGGCCGGACCTTGGTTTCGAAGAATTCCATGGATTCGCGGTCGGCCTTGGAGCCGGACGGCGCCGGGAGGAGGAATCGGCCGTTGGAAAGGACCAGGAAGGGCAGCAGGAAAAGACCGGCCAACAGGCGAAGCCCGAGGTTCGGAGTCGCGATGGTACAGGGAATCAGCACGTTTCGTACCCGCGCCCAAACGATAGCATATCTTCCTGTCTTCGACGCACTTTGCCGATGCTGAATCAGTAACTTGCACGAGATCCCGGCAGCGCCGGTTTGCGCTGCCGCGGGTGTTCGGTTAGGGTCTCGATGCTGTGTAGTCCAACCCAATGGGAGCGGCTTTTTTCGCGGAATCGCGGGGAGGGAAAGATGGATGCCATCAAGAGCGGATGCTGCTCCGTGGTCGCGGGAACTGTCTCTCTGATGGTCCTTGCCGGGAGCCTTTCCTGTGGCCCGCCGCCTGACGAATCGAAGGAAACCATGGAGCCCGAACCCCTTTTTTCTCCGAGCCTGTCCTCCGCCGACTTCGGGACCACTCCTGACGGCGAGACCGTCCGGATTCACACCTTGACGAATTCCGCCGGCATCGAGGTCCGGATCATCACTTACGGCGGCATCATTGTGTCACTGCGGACCCCGGACCGGGACGGCAATTTCGACGACATCGTCCTGGGATTCGACTCGCTGGAAGGCTATCTCGCCAAACATCCCTATTTCGGGACCCTGGTGGGACGCTATGCCAACCGCATATCCAACGGCCGATTCACGCTGGACGGAGTCGAGTACAGATTGGCCCGGAACAACGGGAACAACCACATCCACGGAGGGATCAAGGGATTCGACAAGGTGGTCTGGCGGGACCGGCCGGTGGAGGACGAAAACGGAGTCGGCATCCTCCTCGAGTACACCAGCGCGGACGGAGAGGAAGGATACCCCGGCACGTTGGACGTCCAGGTGACCTACACGCTGACCGGAGACAACGAACTGGTCTGCGACTACCGCGCCACCACGGACCGGGCCACGCCCATCAACCTGACGCAACATTCGTACTTCAACCTGGCGGGTCAGGGGACGGGAAACGTTCTGAGGCATCTCCTGGAGTTGAACGCCGCTGCATTCACTCCCAACGATGCCGAACTCATCCCCACGGGGGAGATCCGGCCGGTGGAGGACACGCCCTTCGACTTCAGGACCGAGATGCCCATCGGAGCGCGAATCAATTCCTCCTATGAGCAGATCCAAGTCGGGGGCGGGTACGACCACAATTTCGTCTTGAACCAGGCGGACGAGGGTCCGTCGCTGGCGGCAAGAGTGCGGGAACCGGTGACGGGACGCGTCATGGAAGTGTACACGACCGAGCCCGGCGTCCAGCTCTACACCGGCAACTTTCTGGACGGGACGCTCACCGGCAAGGGCGGACGCGTCTACGAGCGCCGCTCCGGCTTCTGCCTGGAAACCCAGCATTACCCGGATTCACCCAACCGGCCCGAGTTCCCCTCCACGATCCTGAGGCCGGGTGAGACCTACGAGTCGCGGACCGTGTTCAAGTTTCCCGACGTGCGGGGATCCTGAATCGCCGCCGGTCCTACCGGACTTTCCCACCGCCGGCCGAACCGCCGGCGGGGTCCGTCACCAGAAACTCAAACGAATAGAGGCTGGCCTCTTCGAGGTGAAAACGCAGCCGGATCGGCTTTCCGGCCAGGGAGGCGACGGCGGAGCTTCCATTCCAGCTCACGTTCTGGCGGAGAGCGTCTTTCCGAAGGGGATCACAGTCCTCCCGGGTGTAGCCGCGAACGGGGTTCCCGCCTGGGTCCAGGACCTCCACCAGGAGACGGCCGTTCCCGGCATCGGCGTTGACGACCAGCCGATCTCCGGTGAAGGTGAAGCTCCTGGTGGTCAGGCTTCCACCCGGCTTGCCCGCCTGGACCGATACGAACCCATCCAACCGCAGCTTCGCCAATCCGATGCCATTGGGGAATCCGTCGACTCCCGGAGGAAGGGTTTCATTGTGATCGTAACCGGCGCCATGGTAGTAGATCCGGATTTCGTCGTCGTGGACGAAGGGACCTTGCAAGGCGTAGACGGCGCCCCAATCGAAATCGCCGGGCCGATCTGAGAGTGGCAGAAACACGTTCCGATTTCCGGCGCGCTCCCAAGTTCGTCCGTCCCGGCTGGAGGTCAACTGCACCGCGCCCCGGCAGTAGTCGGGGTCGTAGCTGAAGACCGTGACGAGGCCGATGCGAAGGCCCTCATAGGTCATGACCTCCATGTTGTAGAACTGGTCCCGATTGAGAGGATCTTCCGCGTCCGGCCCCACGACGACCCGATAGTCGTTCCAGTGAACGAAATCGCGGCTCACGATCTGGCCCACCCGGCGGATGCTGTGGTTCTCGGGAGCGCGGTTCCGCCGCGGGTCCCAGTGCCGCCGCCAACCCACCCGAGCCTTTGGATCGCTCACCAGGCGCGGCCGCACCTGGGAGATCCTGCCGGTGCGATCCCGGATGATCCCGACGTAAAGGCCGAGGGCTTCGTCCCAGTAGGCGATCATCTGGCTGTCGTGGCCGGGCGGTTCGAAAAAAACGGCCTTGCCGTCGTTGTACGGGATCCAGTCCAGTCCGTCCGCCGAATGGGAGGCGTAGATCTTGTAGTCGTCCCGCATGTGCAGCATCTTGAAACGCCGGGACGGGTCCGCCTCGTGGTGGTCCAGGAAGACCCCGCTGGCCAAGCCGCCGTGAGGCACGACGATGTTGTTTTCCGTCGTTCCCCGGTACTCGAATTTTCCCAGCCTCGGCTTGTCCCACCGGATGCCGTCGCCGCTCCTGGCGAAGCAGAGGACCGCATGTTCGTCCCCTCCGCTGCCGGCGTGCAGGCTGTACCAGAGCTTGAAGAGTCCATCGGCCGGATCGTAGAGGACGCTGGAAAAGGCGACCGGCATGCCCGCCTCCCAAGCGGTTTCTCCTGCCGGCACTCTCGCCAGGACCGGGTTGCCGGCAAACTTCCTTGGCCGGTTCAATCTCAGCTCCACGCCCGTTGATTCGTCGATGAGGAAATCGTCGACGAAGAGCTGCCGGTGGCCTCCCAGCGGGACCGGTTTCTCCCGGGACCGTGCCGGAACCGGTGCCGCCGCGTTCAGAGTGGAGACGGAAGCCCCGGTGGGAGAGGTCGAACCGATCCCGGGCGGGGTAGCCATGACGCCCGTCGCCGGAACCAACACGGCGGTGAGGTGAATCGTTGCCAGTAAAAGCGGCCATGATTTCGTCATCGTAAGGTCCTCGGGACGGCAGGACCGCCGCTGGTGGGAACGGTTCAGCCGTCGGATCGTTTCCGGCCGACCAACACTGAAGTCGGGGTTCGACTCCAAACGCTCCTGGCGTCGAATCCGGCGCGGGTCATGGCCTCCAATTCCCGTTCCAACGGGAAATACGTGTCTTCATCCGACCATTCGTCAAAGTGCCGGTAGGCGCGCTGTTCAGGGATTCCGCTCGACACCATGTGCGCCGCCCAGATCGCGTAGTCCGCAGCCCTGCGGGCGGGATCGTCCGGCATGGTGGCATCCCCGTTGACGAACACGCCGCCCGGGGCCAGCGCCTCATGAATGCGTCCATAGAGCCGGGCCTTGGAGTCCAGGTCCGGCACATGATGCAACGCCAGCGAGGCTGCGACGGCCTCGCAGCGGGGAAGGGGGTCGCAAAACGACTGCCTTCTCAGGCGTACCCGTTCGCCGAAGCGTTGCAGCCGCATCCGGGCGCGGGCCAACATTTCGTCGTCGACGTCGACCAACTCGACCACGCTCTCCCCGGATTTCCGCAGGATCGCCTCGGAGAGGGCACCGGTCCCGGCGCCCAGGTCCAGCACCCTCCCGGGCCCGCTGAGTGCGACTGCCCGGGCAACCTGCTCCAGCATTTGATCGTAGCCGGGAATGAACTGCCGGATGATCTCGTCGTACTCGTCGATTTCAAGATGCAGGTGCCGGCGAACGGAGTGGCTCATGGCAAAACGGGCATGGTACCACCTTCCGATAGGACAACTTGAAACCTATCGACACCGCTAAGCGCAACCAGGAGTTCCGCCACAATATCAGGTCAAATCTCCGCAAGTGGTTGAAAGCATGAGAGTCAGAAGATTTGGCAAGTGGAATGGGGCGAATCTAAAAAAATGGTCTCAAATTTGGTTACGGGCGCAGGCGTCGGTCGTCATTGCTGGAGGGATTCCGCATTCTGTGGACAATTCCCGTCCATATCGTAGGGGCGACCCTTGTGGTCGCCCTCTTCCTGGCGGCATGAACCGGCTTGAAACGAAGAGGGCACCCACAAGGGGTGCCCCTACATCTCTGGTTCTCCCAAACCACCAGAATAATGCGGAAGTTCCTGTAAGCACCACCTCGTATCTGAGGGCATTGGATTTCGGCTATAATGGCGACCTTCACAACGAAAGCAGGCTCGACTTGAAGCTCCATTCATCACCAAAACCCCCACAGGGGACCCCCTCTTCTCGCCGACACGGGGGTTGGCCCACCGCTGTTCTCCTGCTGGGTCTTCTTGCCTCCCTCCCCGTTCTGGGAGAAGTCGAGTTGGACAAAGCTGAACTGGAACAGACCGAGGAACTCTCCGAGTCCCTGGCCAACTCCCTCCTGGAATTCTCGGTGACGGTCCGGGAACGGGACCTGAAGCGGATCGGCGAGTTTTTCGAGTCCCCGTCCAGGGTGACGCCGTGGCCGGCTCTTTCAGGCGTCCCGGCTACGGAGTTCAAGTGGATTTCGACCGCCGCGCCCCGCGTCACGCGCAAGCGTCCGAAGAGGGTGCCCCGAACTGACCTGACGACGAACTGGGCGAGTTTCCTGGAGACCTTCTCATCCGTCGAGGATGCCCGTTTCCAGGTCAAGGGGGCCCGCTTCAGGCAACGGAAGGCCAAAGTCGAGGGCAAGGGGGATCTCAAATTCTTCCTGATCGGGCGCGACGGCAGGAGCCATCGATTCTGGGTCAAGGGAACCGGCCGGCTGGTCGCGGTCCAGACCGGGGAGGAGAAGTGGCAGATCTCCGAATTCCAGTTGGACGAGGTCAAGACCATGCGGGCGTCCGCGGACCTCTTCTCCGAGGTCTGTATCCCGGCGGGAGTTTCCAATTCGCTTCCCCGGTACGGCGAGCCGGGAAACGACGATTTCGTCTACCACGGCGCCGCCGCGGGAGACCTGAACCAGGACGGGCTGCAGGACCTGGTGGTCACGGGCATCAACCGGAACTACCTCTACCTGAACCAGGGCGGCCGGTTTGAGGACGTGGCCGACAAGGCGGGGATCTCGATCACCCCGCCGGGCACGGCGCCGCTGCTCCTCGACTACGACAACGACGGCGACCTGGACGTCTTCATGGCCTCGGTGGGGGAGCAGATGCTGTTCGAGAACCGCCTTGTGCCCTCCGGCAAGCTTCTGTTCTTCGACATCTCGCAAGAGGTGGGGATCGCGGTGAACGCCATCGGTTTCAGCGCCACGGCCGGTGACGTGAACAAGGACGGCTGGACCGACGTCTACGTCGCTTCCTACAACCGCTACGGGCGGGTCATGCCCGACTCCTGGCACCGCGCGTCCAACGGGACTCCCAACCTGCTCTTTCTGAACCAGGGCAATGGGAGCTTTCGCGAAGCGGGGGCGGAGTGGGGCGTCCGCGACCAGCGCTGGAGCTATGCCGCCCAGTTCGCCGACATCAACGGAGACGGACGGCTGGACCTCTACGTGGCCAACGACTTCGGCGAGAACGGCTACTATGTCAACCTGGGAGACCGTTTCGAGGACCGGGCCACCGGCATGGGGCTGCTGGACCCGGGCAACGGCATGGGCGTCTCCTTCGGCGACTTCAACAACGACGGGCGGATCGACCTCTACGTCACCAACATGTCCTCCACCGCCGGGAACCGGATCCTGGACCGGCTGTTTCCCCAGGGCCGGGGTGACCGGAGCGGACTCAAGAAGCTGGCGGCCGGCAATACGCTGTTCGAAGGGGTGGACGGGGGCGGCTTCCGGGACGTGAGCGGCAAGTTCGGACCGTTCGTCGCCGGATGGGCCTGGGGCGGAGTCTTCGTGGACTTCGACAACGACGGTTGGGAGGACCTCTACTCTCCCAACGGGTTCATCAGCGGCAAGTCCATGAAGGACACATGAAGCTTCTTCTGGCGCCACGTCGTGGCGTCCACGGTCGGCGACGAGAAGGCCGGCAACCCTGACTACCAGACGAACCACATGGCTCTGCTCTTCGAGGAGGGACTCTCCTTCAGCGGATTCGAGCGGGACGCCCTTTTTCTGAACCGGGAGGGGAGCCGGTTCCAGGACATCTCAGGAGTTTCGGGCATCGACTCCATCTCCGACGGACGTTCGGCCGTCCCGGTCGACCTGGACAACGACGGCGATCTGGACATCTTTCTCACCACCATCCAGGGGGAGGGTCATCTCCTGTTCCGCAACAACGTGGGGCAGGACAAGGGCTTCATCCGCGTCGAATTGGAGGGCACGAAGAGCGGCAAGGACGCTTTCGGGTCCCAGGTGCGGGTGAAGACTCCCCTGGGAGTCCAGACCCGGATCCTCTCCGGGGGGAGTGGCTTCATGGCTCAGCCCGATCGGAGGCTCCTGTTCGGACTGGGGGAGAACAAGGAGGCGGAGTGGCTGGAAGTCACATGGCCGTCGGGTACCCGCCAGCGGGTCGGTCCCATTCCCGCCGGCACCTCCTTGAAACTGGTGGAGGAGGAACCGGACTACCAGGCCCTGTCCCTGCCGCCGGCCGCGCTGCCCGATCCCCTGGAGGAGGAGCAGGTTCTCTGGAGCAAGCTGGCGATCAAACGGGGCCTGCCCATGCCGGAATTGGCGTTGAAGACGCTTCCGGATGGGGAGGAGATCTCGCTTCCGCTGGAGAAGGGAACGTCCTACCTGGTGAATCTCTGGGCCACCTGGTGCGGGCCCTGCCGGCGGGAGATGCCCGAGCTGGAAGCCGCCAAGGCCAAGTTGGAAGAGAACGGAATTCAGGTGATCGGTCTCAGCCTGGACGAGGGTGTCCCTCTGGCCGATGTGGAATCTTATGCGCGCGACCTGGGAGTGACCTATCCCAACTACCTGCTGGAGCCGAAGGATCTGAAGAAGATCTTCGGGGGAGACGAAGTGTTCGTCCCCTTCTCGATCCTGGTGGACGAGGAGGGCCGCGTCGCCGACAGTCACGCCGGTTGGGGAGAGGAGGCCAAACGCAAGCTGGATCGCCTTTGCCGGTAGAAGGGGGAGACTGCAATCACGACAGATGAATTCATCCTCGCGGCGTTGGAGGCCGGATTCGGCGATGCCCACACCGGCCTGTCGCCGGCACGCGCGCCCGCACGGAACGAGGCTGGGTGAACCATGACGAACGCCCTCCTCCTCTCCCCGAAACATCCGCCCACCTACTGGGGCAACGATTACGCCTTGGATCTCTCGGGACTCAAATCGGTATTTCCACCACTCGGCCTGCTCACCGTCGCCGCGATGTTCCCATCCCGGTACAACCTGCGTCTGCTCGACCTCAACGTGACTTCGCTCGAAGACAACGACCTGAAGTGGGCGGATCTCGTATTCACATCGAGCATGATTCCGCAACGCCCCTCGCTCGAGGAGGTCGTTGAGCGCTGCAACCGCGCGCAGGTTCCCGTCGTTGCCGGCGGGCCGCATCCCACCACGTTCCATGAAGAGATGGAGGGCATCGATCATTTCGTACTCGATGAGGTCGAGGAGACCTTCCCGGGCTTCCTTCGCGACCTGGAATCCGGCACGGCCAAACCCGTCTACCGCGCCCCGAGGAAGCCGGATGTGACCCTGACTCCGGTTCCCCGTTTCGACCTCATCGATATGAACGAGTATTACTCGATGTGCCTGCAGTTCTCCCGGGGATGTCCCTTCGATTGCGAGTTTTGCGATATTACGAAGCTGTACGGCCGTGTGTCCCGAACAAAATCACCGGAACAGATGGTGGCCGAGTTCGACCGTTTGTACGAGCTGGGCTGGCGGGGTCCGCTTTTTCTGGTCGATGACAATTTCATCGGCAACAAACGGGAAGTTTCAAGGCTTCTTCCCGTGATCGCCGAATGGCAAAAGGAGCATCGCCATCCCTATACACTGTCCACCGAAGCGACCGTCAATCTCGTTCGGATGAACGACTTGATGGATGTCATGATCGAGGCCGGCTTCGATACCGTCTTCCTCGGCATCGAAACGCCCAACCCGAAGGCTCTCAAGAAGATGAAGAAGCCTCAGAACATCGACATGCGCGACGACAACTACTTGTTCACTGCCGTGCGCAAGATTCAACAGAAGGGGATGCAGGTTCAGGGTGGCTTCATACTCGGCCTGGACGACGACGATGAGAACGCGTTTGACGCCCAGATCGAATTCATTCAGGCAGCCGGGATTCCGATCTCGCTGATCGGGTTGCTGACCGCACTCAAGGGAACCAACCTGTGGGCCCGGCTCGAGCGCGAGAATCGGCTGTTGGACAAACCAGTCGAGATCGACGACACTGCCCTGAACTTCAAGCCGGAGATGGATCCCGGGGCGTTGGTAAAAGGGTATCTCCGGGTCATCGGCACCATCTACGATGCGACGTTGGAGAACTACTTCGACCGCTGCCTGACTCTGTTCGGCAACCTCAACCCGGTACCACACATCTACAAGCCGGTAAGCAACCACCTGCTCCTGGCGGGAATCATGAAGCTCAGGCAGCGCCTGACGCCGGCGCAGTTGCGGCCGTTTTCGCGCTATATCGCCAAAGTCTCCAAGGATCATCCTCGATTCCTGCCGCTGGCAATCCGTTTGGCCGGCATGGGCCATCACTGCGAAAAGTTCACGCGTCAGCAGACCATTCTCCGTGGTTTCAAGGAGTACCTGAAATCAGAGTTGGCATCGATCAATGAAGGCGGATGGGGGTCTGACTCGGCGCCTGGAATGGAGGACGAGTTCAGACAGGAGGCGCTGAAACGCGCGAGCGCGCGCCAGAAGGCCATCCCCGGTGAATTCCGTTATTCCGGGGATGGCATCTCCGAGGCTCTGGCGGCCTTCCAGGATGCGTTGAGTTCGGCGGCTCCGTTGGCCTTGCCGGTCAAGTAGAAATATTCTTCAGTTGACTGGGGGACTGCCGTCCCTGCGACCCCTCATGTGGCGCTTGAAAGATGCCTCTCCAATCGGCGACAAGGATGTCGCCGCTCCAGACGCCTCTCCAATCGGCGACAAGGATGTCGCCGCTCCTATGCGAGCAGCTTGTCCATCACGTGGCCGCCCACGTCCGTGAGGCGGAATTGGCGTCCCTGGAACTTGTAGACCAGCCTCGTGTGGTCCAGACCCAGCAGATGCAGGATCGTGGCGTGCATATCGTGCATGTGGACGGGGTCTTCCACGATGTTGAATCCCAGTTCGTCCGTCTTCCCGACGGTGATTCCCGGTTGGGTGCCGCCGCCGGCCATCCACATGGTGAAGGCGTACGGATGGTGGTCCCGTCCCGGGTACTTTCCGGGATGCTCGTTCATGGGAGTCCGGCCGAATTCGCCGCCCCAGACCACCAGGGTGTCCTCCAGCAGACCCCGGTCTTTCAGGTCCTTCACCAGGGCGGCTGAGGCCTGGTCGGTCTCCCGGCAGCGGGTCTGCAATCCCTCTTCGTGAATGATGGACCCCGAGGCGATCAGTCCGTGGTGGTCCCACCCGTGATGGTAGAGCTGGACGAAACGGACGCCCCGCTCCACCAGGCGCCGGGCCAGGAGGCAGTTGTTGGCGAAGGACTCTTTTCCCGGCTCGGTCCCGTACATGCGGTGGATGTGCTCCGGTTCGCCGCTGATGTCCATCAGTTCGGGGACACTGGTCTGCATCCGGTACGCCAGTTCGTAGGAGGCGATGCGGGTCAGGATCTCCGGATCGCCTACGGCCTGATATTGCCGCTGGTTGAGCTTCTTCAGAGCATCAAGCGAATGGCGGCGCGCCTTGCGGGTCATCCATTCGGGATCGGACAAGAAGAGGACCGGATCGCCCTGGGACCGGAACTGGACTCCCTGGTAGACGGTGGGAAGGAAAGCGGGACCCCAGCACGAATTGCCGGCGAAGACCTCCACCGGACCCGATTGCAGGACCACGAAGCCAGGCAGGTCGCGGTTCTCGCTGCCCAATCCGTAGGTCAGCCACGATCCCATGCTGGGCCGGCCCACGAGATGGTGGCCGGTGTTCATGAACAGTTGCGCCGGTGCGTGGTTGAACTGCTCGGCGTGGACCGACTTGACGATGGTGATGTCGTCCACGACCTCGGCGAGGTGGGGCAGCAACTCCGAAACCTCGGCCCCGGACTCACCGTATCGATCGTAGGAGTAGGGAGAAGCCAAGGCCTGAGGCGTTCCTCTCAAGAAGGCGAACCTTTTGCCGTCCAGCGTTCCCTCCGGGACGTTCCGGCCATCCAACTCCGTGAGCCGCGGCTTGTTCTCGAACATGTCGATCTGGGAGGGGCCGCCCGACATGAAAAGGAAGATGACGTTCTTGGCCTTGGGTTCGAAGTGCCCCGCTTTCGGCGCCATGGGATGCCGGGTGTCCAGGGCGGGCGCCGAAAACAGCCGGTCGTCCAACAGTCCGGCCAGGGCGATGGACCCGATGCTCATCCCTCCCCGGAAGAAAAAATGACGGCGGGTGACGGCTTTCAAAAGCTCCTGCTGGCTGTTCATGGGTGCCTCTTCCTGGGGCTCACGGTCGCGAGATGGTTTCATCCAGATTCAGGAGCACCTGAGCCACGCTGGTCCAGGCCATGAAATCCCCGGTTTCCGCCTTCCCGACCGCTTTGGCCGCATCCGGAGCGGAACCGGACAGGGTCTGCAACTGAAGCTGATAGAGGGCGGTCAGATCCTGAAGCTCTCCCGGGGAGGGCCGGCGGCCGACGCAAAGGCGAAATCCGTGGGAGATCCGGTCGGCCGTTTCCGGACCCGTTTCCGAGATCATGCGGTGGGCCAGTCCGCGGGCGGCTTCCAGAAAGGTCTGGTCGTTCATCAGGTTCAGCGCCTGCAGCGGCGTATTGGACCGGCTGCGGGCCACGCACGTGGACTCCCGGCTGGGAGCATCGAAATTGGCGTAGAAGGGATAGGGGCGAATCCGCTTCAGAAAGGTGTAGAGGCCCCGCCGGTAGCGGTCGTCGCCGCGGCCCGTGATCCACGTATCCGCCACGTAGAGGTTGTCCCAAAGCCCCTTGGGCTGCGGCGGAAATACGCTGGGGCCGTAAGGCCTCAGACTGAGGAGTCCCGCGGTGCTCAGCGCGCTGTCCCGGATCATTTCGGCATCCATCCGGAAGCGCGGCCCACGAGCGTAGAACTGGTTGGAGGGGTCCTTTTCCCGCAGGGCCTCTCCCATGCGGGAACTTTGTCGATAGGCCGCCGACGTGACCATCAGGCGATGCATGGCCTTCATGGACCATTTCTGACCCACGAACTCGGTGGCGAGCCAATCCAGAAGCTCCGGATGCGTGGGACGCTCGCCCTGCGTCCCCAGGTTTTCCGGGGTCGTGACCAGCGGCCGGCCGAAATGATCGGCCCAGAGACGATTCATGGTGACCCGCCCCACCAGGGGGTTCTCCGAAGAGACCAGCCAGCGGGCCAGGGTCAGGCGATTGAGCGGCGTGCCGCTCTCGGGCAGGGGATGCAGCACCGAGGGGACACCCGGCTGGACCTCCTTGCCCGGGTTCAAGAAACTTCCCTTGAGGAACAGGTGCGTGGTCCGGGGCTTCTCCAACTCCTTCATGACCAGGCTGTTGGGCGAGGTCAACTGTTTCCAGAAGGCCAGCAACTCGGAGAGCCGTTGCCGTTTCGGCGCCAGCAGGGGGGCGAAGCCGCGATAGTAGTCGTTCAGGATCCGGCGTTGTCCCTCGGTCCTCCGGCCGGCGGGAACGGCCAGGACGCGTTCTGTCCGCGTCGGGAGCTTGACATTTCGGGCCGGGTCCTGATCCCGGGTAAGGGAAAAACGAAAACGGCCGATCGTCTTATTCGGCTTCTCCCCCTCATGTCTCAGGCGGATGGTGAACCGGGTTCCACCCGAAAAACCCAAGGGAGACTCGGGCACGAAAATGGCCTGACGATCGACCCGGTTCTTGTGACTGGTCCCGCTGTTGGACCAGCCGGTGGTGGGGTCGCCGTCCAGAGCGCGGCGTATTCCCATGGTGACGGGATCGATTTCGGCCGCGGCGCCGCCGAACACCACAGGTGAGGAGGCCCCCGGCGCCGCCAGAGGCTCCGCTACCACTTCAAACTCGGTCAGAATGAACTCCCCGTCGGAACTCCGGCTGGACCCGCCGTGGGGCAGGCTGGGATCCGTCAGGGTCTCCAGACGGATGGCGGTGATTCCCTCGACCCGGGTCTCGGTCACGACCACATACGTTTCGCGCCCCGGCGCCGGCCCGGAAGCCAGCACGGAACCGTCCCCCTGAAGGGTCAATTCCGCGCCGCCCAGGGAGAAGTAGGTAACGGGGTGCAGGTCGCTCCAGGAGACCATCTCCCTGGCCGTTTGCGTCTCCCATTCCGTCTGCGCCGCCGCCAACGCCGGCGTGGATCGTTTCAGCGCGGCCTTCAGCTCCACGATCTCCTGCTCGATATCGGAGCGGTACGGGGCCAGATAGCCGGCCGGAGGCAGCGTGATGCTGGAGCTGTGCGGCCGGATCTTGGTCTTCGGGTTGTTCTCCTCCATCGTGTTGTTGAAGAAGGCGTACATCCGGAAGTACTCCTCCTGAGAGATGGGATCGTACTTGTGATCGTGGCACTGGGCGCAGGCGATGGTGCTTCCGAGCCAGACGGTTCCGGTGGTCTCAACCCGGTCCAGGATGGCCGCCACCCGGTACTCCTCCGGGTCGGTCCCACCCTCGGTGTTGATCATGGTGTTGCGGTGGAACCCGGTGGCGATCTTCTGCTCGGGAGTGGCGTCCGGAAGCAGGTCTCCCGCGATCTGCTCGATGGTGAACTGGTCGAAGGGCATGTCGGAGCTGATGGCCTTGATCACCCAGTCGCGATAGAGCCACATGTTGCGCCGCCGGTCGTGGATGTAGCCGTTGGTGTCGGCATACCGGGCCAGGTCCAGCCAGGGACGGGCCCACCGCTCGCCGTAGCGGGGCGATGCCAGGAGCCGGTCGACCAGGCGCTCGTAGGCCAATGGACGTTCGTCTTCAATGAATGCGTCCACTTCCTGGGGAGTCGGTGGAAGACCGATGAGATCCAGGGTCGCGCGGCGGATCAACGTCTCCCGGGAGGCTTCCGGGGAAGGTTCCAGGCCTTCCCGTTCCAACCTGGCCAGGATGAAGCGGTCGATGCTGTTGCGGATCCAGGCCGGATTCTTCACCGCCGGCAGGGAAGGACGGACCGGCTTGACGTAGGCCCAGTGTTTCTCCCGGGTGGCGCCCGTTCCGTCGATGGGTTGGGTCCAGGGCGCGCCCTGATCCAGCCAGGCGCGGATCATCTCGACCTGATCGCGGGGCAGCGACCCCGTGAGAGGCATGGGAGACCCTGGGGCGTCGCCGACGATCTTCCGGTAGAGGAGGCTCGAGGAACCGTCGCCGGGAAGGATGGCCGGTCCGGACTGGCCGCCCTTCAGTGCGGCCTCCCGGGTATCCAGGCGGAGACCGTTCATGCTCTGGTCGGCGCCGTGGCACTGGTTGCAGTTGGCCTCGAGGATGGGGCGGATGTCGCGGGCGAAGTCGACGTCCTGATCCGCGGAGGGGGACGGGGCCGATCCGCTCATCAGGGCGACGGGACTCAAAATGCTGAACGCAAAGAGAAATACGCAGGTTTGGAGCCGTCGGACTGGTGTCCAGCACATACGCCGACCTCGATTCGGGGTGTCGCGAGAGTATATCAGTCCAGGGCGAAAATCGTCGCCAGGAGGGGGGACTTTTAGTCCCCCTCTTCCCTGTGCCATTTTCGACCCTGCTTCCTTCGGAAGAGCGGGGGTAGGAAAACCCCCGCTCCTGTTGGAAGAGCGGGGGTAAGACAACCCCGCTCCCGTTGGAACAGCGGGGGTAGGAAAACCAACGCTCCCAATAGACAATAGGGGGAGGTATCGACCATGGCCGTCGGATTGAGACGTATCGGACCCGCATTCATCGTGGGGGCCTGTATCATCGGACCGGGCAGCGTCACGCTCATGTCACGCACCGGCGCCGTCTACGGCTACTCCATGCTCTGGCTGGCCATCCTCGCCGGCGCTCTCATGGCGGGGTTTCTCGCCCTCTTCCTACGATTCGGACTCTACTCACGGGAGACCTTTCTGGGACTGGCCTCCCGGAAGCTGGGACCGTGGTTCGCCGTGGTCTGCGGGTTCTCCCTGGCGTCGGTGAACGCCACCTTCCAGTTCGGCAACAACCTGGGCGTCACCGCCGCCATGACCACGCTCTTTGGAGACGTCCCCAAGTTGGTCTGGCCGGTGGGCTTCACTCTGGTGTCCATCGTCTTTCTTGCAGGCTTCCGAAACATCTACCTGCTGCTGGAAAGGTTGATGACCTTCTTCCTGGTCTTCATGGTCCTGGCCTTCGCGGCCAACCTGTTGTGGGCCGGCCCCGACTGGTTGTCCGCCCTGAAGGGCGCGACCATCCCCAATATTCCGGAGGGCGCCGACTGGCTCACGTTGGGCGGCCTGGTGGCGACCACGTTCGTGATGGTGGCGGCCTTCTTCCAGGCCTACCTGGTCCGTGCCAAGGGGTGGAAGGAAGAGGATCTCTCCAGCGGCGTCACCGACACGGTGCTGGCGTCCATTCTCTACACGGCCATCGGCTGCGTGATCATGATGACCGCGGCCGCCGTGCTGTATCCGGGCGGACGTGTGGACAGCGCTGCCGGCATGGCGATGCAACTGGAAGGCGTCTTCGGACCCTACGCCCGGATCATCTTCTGCGTCGGCTTCGGCACGGCCGCTTTCTCCAGCTTCGTGACCAACGCCATGGTCGGCGGGGTCCTGATCAACGACGGGCTGGGCCTGGGGGGGAAGGTGAACTCTTCCACCACCAAGCTCATCGCCGGAATCATCCTGCTCATCGGCATGGTCACCGCCGTCGCCATTCTCCAGTCCGAGGCGCCGGCGGACACAGGGGCCGCGTCGGCTTCCGCTGCCAAGAGCCAGTTGGAGATCCGGGCTCTCGCCCTGGCCCAGGCCCTGACCCTGCTGGCGATGCCTCTGGGTGTCCTGGCCACGTTGCTGGCCTTCTTCGACCGGGACGCCATGGCGCGGCGTCCGTTGTCGCTGCCGGAACGGGCATTCGTCCTTGTGGGCGTCACCATCCTGCTGGGAATCGCGGGCATGACGGCCCTCAGGGTCGTGCCGATGGTGAAGAGCTTGTTGGCAGGGTAGGGAACGAGTTATGGAGACGGATATTCGGATCCTGGAGATACAGCCTTTTTTCACCCGGGAGCTGTCGCGGACACCCCTGAAGTTCGGCGGAGTGGTGATGGATTCGGCCTGGCTGTGTCACGTTCGGGTCCGGGTGGAGAACCGGCGCGGGCAGAGGGGAGAAGGCTGGGGCGCCATCTTTCTGTCCGACGTCTGGGGCTGGCCGTCGAGCTGCGTGGACCATCCGCAGCGGGAGGACCTGATGGTCCAACTGGTGCGTTCGTGGTGCCGGCGTCTCCGAGAGGTACGGGATTTCACCCACCCCATCGACCTCTTCTGGGAACTGGAGCCGGAACTGGAGACCCTGGCGCGCGACCTCTGCCGGGACGCGGGGGCCGCCGAGGAGATGCCCCGGCTCAACGCCCTCATCTGCGCCTCCGCGGCCGACGCCGCCGTCCACGACGCCTTCGGCAACGCGGCGGGCATCGACACCTACCTGGGCTACGGCTCCGGACACATGGATCACGATCTCTCCCGGTGGTTGGGGCCTTCCTTCGCAGGACGCCATGTGGAGAATTTTCTGCATCCCCTGCCGGAACAGGTGGATGCCTTCCACTTGGTGGGAGGAATGGACAAGCTCTCGGAATCCGAAGTCACGCAAGACGATCCCGACGACGGCCTTCCCGTCTCCCTGGACCAATGGATCCGCTACGAGGCGCTCCGCTGTTTGAAGGTCAAGCTGTTGGGGACCGATCTGGAGTGGGATCTCAACCGGCTGCTGGAGGTCCATCGCCTGACCCGTGCGGAACAACGCCGCCTCGGTGTTGATGAATTGTGGCTCACGGCGGACACGAATGAGATGTGCGACACACCCCAATACATGGTGGAGTTGCTGGTTCGGTTGAGGGAAGAGAACCGGGCTGCGTTCGACTCTCTGCTCTACGTGGAACAGCCCTGTGAGCGGGACCTGCGACGACGCATGCTGGACATGACGGAGCTGCGGCAGATCAAACCGGTGATCGTGGACGAGGCCCTGAGCTCGCTGGAGGATCTGGAGCTGGCACTTGAACTGGGTTACAGCGGTCTGGCCCTGAAGACCTGCAAATGCCAGTCGGCCGAGCTGGTGCTGGCGTCCCGTGCGGCCGCGGCCGGCGTTCCGTTCGCGGTTCAGGATCTGACGAACCCAGGCATCGCTCTCCTCCAATCCGCTGGGCTGGCGGGCCGGCTGCAGACGATTCGGGGCGTCGAGTCCAACAGCCGCCAGTTCTTTCCTGCCAGCAGCGAACCGGAGCGGGCGGTTCACCCCGATTTCTTCAAGCTGGAGCAGGGAAGGATCCGCACGTCGACGCTCCGGGGGACGGGGCTCGGGTACCAGTGGGACCGGATCGCCCGCCGATTTGAAACGTCCTGACGTCATGGTAACCTCATCCCAAAGGAGCAGCGGCTCTCTTGCCGCCGGATGGGAGCGGCGGCTTTCTAGCCGCCGAACTCCAGATTCAACAATGCGGCAATAGAGAACAGACAAAGGAATGAAGGGGGGGACAGGAAAGTCCCCCTCCTGGAAGGAGGATCAGCCATGGCGGCGATACAGGCATCCGTAGTCACCGAGGTCCCTCGGGAAGTCGATGCTGTCGAATGGGACCTCAGGGTCCAGCTTGCGGCGTGCTACCGGATCGTGGACTACTTCGGCTGGTGCGAGCTGATCTACGGGCATATCTCGCTGCGCGTGCCCGGCCCCGAACACCACTTTCTGATCAACCCCTACGGGCTGCGCTATGATGAGATGACCGCTTCGAGCCTGGTCAAAATCGACCTCGACGGGAATCTCGTGGAGCCCTCCCAATACCCCTTCAACCCGGCCGGGTTCGTCATCCACAGCGCGATTCACCAACACCGCGAGAATGCCCACTGCGTGATCCACACCCATACCCGGGCCGGAATGGCCGTAGCGGCGCTGGAATGCGGACTCCTGAACATCAGCATGAACGCCACCAGCTTCTACAACAACATCGGCTACCACGACTACGAAGGCTCCCAGCTTTTTCTGGAGGAGCGCAAGAAGCTCGCTGAGGACCTGGGCACGGCGAACGTCATGATCCTGCGCAATCATGGCCTGCTGAGCGTTGGAGAGACCGTCCCCGAGGCGTTCCTGCACATCTACCGTCTTGAGCGGGCCTGCCAGGTCCAGCTCGACGCCATGGCCTGCCGGCAGAAACTGGTGATCCCGTCCGATACGGTCGTCCAGCGGTCGGCGGATCAGATGGATGATTTCGCCCAGTGCGCCGCCGACCTGGGCCAACTGGAATTTGACGCCCTGGTCCGGCTCATGGACCAGAGGGACCCCTCGTTCCGCAACTGATGTCTGCTTCCATGAACTGATTCGAGCGAAGCGGTCCGAAGGCTCCCGCAAGGCGGCTGGAAGATGAGATTCCTGCGGCTCGTCGTTGCCGTAGTCCTGTCAGTCCTCCTGTACGAAAGACTGGCGTCCCTGGATCAGTACGTCGGCCCCCCACTGTACCGGCCGCTGCACTTCCTGGGCTTTCTGATCACCGGGCTGGTGATCTATCTCGTCCTTCTTCCCAGGAAAAAGCGGGTCTGGACACGGCGGGACTCGGCGTTTGTCGCAGCCAGCGCGTTCACCGCGGCCGGCGTTTGGATCTACGAATTCCTGTTCTCCTATCAGGTGAGCCATTTGGGGGGAATCATGATCTACATGATCCCGTTGGCGGTCTTCATCCTGAGCCGGTGGATAACGACGACGAAAGCCGGCGCTTGACGCGCTCGCAATGGAGGGCACGTCAGCATAGGCCGCGTGGAAGCGCGGCCGGATGACCGTATCGAAGGAGGAATCCATGTACCAGGAGAGAATCACCCGGCGCCGGATCCTGGGAGGGCTGGCCACCCTCGCCGTTTCTTCCGGGAGAGCAGGACCTGCCTGGTCTCTACCGGCTGAGGGGTCCCTCAGCGCCGGCCTTTTCAGCGAAGCCGGCAGCCACGCCGAACACTACCTGAAGGGCTTCGCGCAGGCCCGTGGAGTGGGCCGGGTGGCGGTTTCCGACCCCACGGGGAAGACCTTCAAGCTGGCGAAACAACTACTGGGCGGTCGTCTGGAAGGAACCTACCGAAGCCATCGGGAACTGCTGGAGAAAGTGCACCCCAAGCTGGTGGTCGTGACGTTGGAAGGGCATCACGCCCCTCCCGCCATGAGATTGGCCCTGGAGGCGAACAGCCACGTGATGACGGAGAAGCCGGGGTGTTCCCGCCTGGAAGACTTCGAGCCCCTGGTGGAGCTGGCGCAGTCGCGCGGCCTGGACCTGATGTTGGCCATGGCGACCCGAATGAGTCTGGCCGTCAAGAAGGCGCGCGACCTGATCCGTTCCGGCTACCTGGGAAAGCCCTACTCGGCCACCATGGACTGGATCAGCGACAAGACACGTCTGAGCCGCCCCGAACATCAACGCTCCTGGCTCTCCTTCAAGGACAAGGCCGGAGGCGGAAAGCTCATCTTCCATGGAATCCACTATCTGGACCTGATCCAGTTCCTCACCGGAGATCGAATTGACCGGATCACATCCCTCTGCGAGAACGTGGGGGGCCAGCCCATCGAGGTGGAGGATGCGGCAGTCGTCTCCTTTCGCCTCAGCAAGGGCCTGGTGGGAACCCTCAACACCGGGTACTACCTGGGTGAGGGCTACCAGAACCAGGTCCGGTTCTGGGGTTCGAAGGGTTGGTTCCATATGGACCTGCCCTATGGGCGAACTTTGAAGTGGTACTCCACCCATCCCGAGGCGCCCCGGGGTGTCCAATCCTTCCAATATCAGGACGATCCCAATCCTCCTTACGTGTACGGCCCGCTGGTGCAGGAGGCGGTTGACGCCGCCTTGGGGCTCTCGCCGCCGCCCATGACAGCAACGGAGTGCCTCCACCTCATGAGGGTGATTTTCGCTGCCTACCGGGCGGCGGAAACGGGTAGAACCCAGGAAGTGACGTCGTAAGGGAAGGAATCAGACCAGCCTGTCATCGTGCCACTCGACTCGGCGCTGATCCGAGCGGCCGCCACTCAGGACCTGCCCGCGCCTGTCGTCACGCGAGGATCTCTTTCACCACCCGCCCGTAGACGTCCGTGAGGCGGAAGTCTCGACCGCTGTAGCGGTAGGTCAACCTTTCGTGGTCGAGGCCCAAAAGGTGGAGGATCGTGGCGTGCAGGTCGTGGATGTGCACCTTCTGGTCGACGGCCCGGAGACCGTACTCGTCGGTGACGCCGTGGACCATGCCCCCGCGCACGCCGCCGCCGGCCATCCAGGCGCAGAACCCTTCGGGGTTGTGTCCCCGGCCGTATTGGGATTTGTCTCCGAAGGAGAAGTCCTCGAAGTGGGGGGTTCGCCCGAACTCACCTGACCAGACCAGAAGGGTGTCGTCGAACAGTCCCCTGGCCTTGAGGTCGGTGATCAGGCCGGCCGTGGGCTTGTCGATGTTGGCGCACTTCCTGGGAAGACCCTTGCCGATGGCTTCGTGATGGTCCCAGCCGCTCGAGGTGATCTGAATGAAGCGCACACCGGCTTCGGCGAAGCGGCGCGCCAGCAAGCACTGGCGTCCGAATTCGTCGGTCTCTTTCTGGCCGATACCGTAGAGATCGAGCGTGGCCTTGGACTCGGACGACAGGTCGATGAGATCCGGAGCCTCCGACTGCATTCGAAACGCCAGCTCGAAGGACTGGATGAGTCCCTCCATCTGGCGGTCGGCTCGAACCTGTTGCAGGTGCGCCCGGTTCATCTGCTGAATGAAATCCACCTGATCGCGCTGCAGCTCGACAGGCAGGCTCGGATCCTCGATATAGCGAAACACCGCCTTCCCGGCGCCGGTGGCCCGGTTTCCCAGCGCCGTTCCCTGGTAGATGGCGGGGAGGAACGCATTCCCGAAAAACTGGACGTTCCCGGTGTCGCCTACGAGGAGCGGACAGATGGTGATGAAGCTGGGCAGGTTCCGGTTCTCGGTTCCCAGCCCGTACCCGACCCACGATCCCATGGACGGACGAATCAGGCGGGGATCGCCGGTGTGCAGTTGCCGTGCCGCGGGGGCATGAGCTTCGTTGTCCGCCTGCATGGCCCGGAGCAGGCACAACTCATCGGCGTGCTTCGCCATGTGGGGCAGCCAGTCGGTTAGCATCATCCCGGACTGTCCCCGGGGCCGCATCGGGGAGATCGGCCCCATGAGGCGGCTCAAATCCATTCCGACCCCGTCAGGAATCGCGTAGGGGATGGCTTCTCCACTCTCTTTCGCCAGCCGCGGCTTGTAGTCGAACATGTCGAGCTGGGAAGGGCCGCCCGCCATCCACATGAAGATCACGCGCTTGGCTCGGGGCGGAAGATGCGGAACCTTCGGCGCCAGGGGGCCGGCCGCGGCCGCAGCCTGCTCGGAGCACATGGCGGCCAGCGCCACTGACCCGAATCCGCAGGCGGAGGATCGCAGGAAACGGCGGCGCGTCAAATTTCGGTGAAGCGGGAGGTTCATGATCACTATCCTCGAAAAAGGAATTCGTTTGACGCGAATATGGAGTGACAGTAACGCGCCCAGGCTTTGAGGCGCGAATTGCCGGAAGCCTCCGGCAGGCGGCCCAGCTTCTCTTGGAATTTCGCGATGAAATCCAGCGCCTGGTCCACTTCCTGCTCTGTGGCGGGCCGGTTCAAGGCTCGCAGGAAAAAACCGGAGACCCGCGTTTTGTCGTCCGGACCTCCGGACTCCAAGAGGGTGCGGGCCGTCAGCAGAGCCTGCTCCCGGAGGAACAAAGAATTCATGAGAAAGAGGCTCTGTGTGGGGACCGTGGTGACCGACCGGGCTCCGATGGTCTGATCGGGATCGGGGAAATCGAAGAGATTCAGCAGGTCGAGCTGCGGGAGCTGATTCTTGCGCACCGACGGCAGGTAAATGGTTCGACGATTCAGAAACTCGTCGTTCACCTTGGCGTCCTGCGTCAGCGCCGTGGGAAAACCCAACGCGATACTCTCAGGGATGTCCAGGGGCAGGGTAGGGCCTCCCCGGGTGCGGTCCAGGGCTCCGCTGATGGCCAGCACGGAGTCGCGATAGGCTTCCGCCTCCAGACGCCGGCGATTGGCCCGCCAGAGCAGGCGGTTGTCCGGGTCGACCTCGTGGCCTTTCAAATTGTAACGGCTGGCCTGGCGGTAGGTCCGAGTGAGAACGATTTCGCGGATCATGCCCTTGACGGACCATCCCAGCTCGACGAAGCGGGTGGCGAGGTAGTCGAGCAGTTCCGGATGGCTGGGCGGCTCGCCGCCGGCGCCGAAATTGTCGACCGTCCGGACCAGGCCGGCGCCGAAGAGATGATGCCAGATCCGGTTGACCATGACTCTGGCCAGCAGCCGGTTCTGCGGGTCGATGAGCCATTCGGCCAGTTCCAGGCGGCCGCTCGATTTTTGGAATCCCTCATACAAGCCTTTCAGATTTCGATGACTGTCGATGCGGCCCGCCTTGGCAGGTGAAGCGACTGAAAGAAACCCTCGCGGAACTTCTTCGCCGAGATTGTGCGGATCCCCGCCGATGTTGACGCGACTGTCCTTGGGGACCGCCCGATCCTGGACGGCGATGGCCATCGGCGGACCCGGCCGCCGGAACTCCAGCAGTCTGATCCGGTCCTTTGCTTCCTTGAGCTTCTTGTTGATTTCCTTGAGTTCCTTCTCGAGTGCCGCCTTGGCTTCGGTTGCTGCCTCTTCGAGCGTTTTCTGCCGGTCGGTCAGGCGCTTCTTTTCGGATTCGACGGCTTCATATTCGCTCAGGAACCTGTCCAGGGCCTGTTGGTATTCCTCCGTGGCCAGGGCGCGTTTCCTCATCTCGGATGGGGTCTCCGGCAGCAACACCCGGTTGACGTCGCTGAAGCCGCCGCTCATGCGGCCGTTGAGTGTTCGAGTGCTGCGGAAGATTCCCGCCAATGCGTAGTATTCGCGGGTGGGGATGGGATCGAACTTGTGGTCGTGGCAGCGGGCGCAACCGAGGGTCAATCCCTGAAGGGCCCGGCCCAGCGTGTCGAGCTGGTGGTCCACGACGTCCATGCGGAGTTTCTCTTTGTCGGAATCCACGACCGCCCAGGGTCCGATGGCCAGGAAGCCGGTGGCCACGAGCTGCTCTCGGCGCTGGTCGTCGGTCTTCCAAGGGAGCACGTCGCCTGAAATCTGCTCCTGAACGAAGCGGTCGTAGGGCTTGTCGGAATTGAACGCGTTGATGACGTAGTCGCGATATCGCCAGGCCTCCCTGGCGGGGATGCGGCGTCCCTGGCCGAGACTGTCGGCGTAGCTGGTCAGATCGAGCCAGTGCCGTCCCCAGCGTTCGCCAAATCCGGGAGATCTCAGGAGTTGGTCCACGACCTTCTCAAAGGCGAGTTCGGAATTATCGGTGACGAAGGACTCGATGACTTCGGGTTCCGGAGGAAGACCGATCAGATCAAAGTAAACCCGACGCAAAAGCGCGTAACGGGCAGCCTCGGGGGAGGGAGCCAGACCCTCGGCCTCAAGCTTCCTCAGAATAAAGTTGTCTGCGGGATCGGTTGGCCAGGCTTTGTCCCGGACCGGGGGCGCAGAGACCTTTTGCACCGGCTTCCAGGCCCAGTGGCTCTGACCTGCGGCCGGGTTCGTCTGCCCGTTGGAGGTCGTGGCACCGCCGGCGACCGCCAGATCCGGCCAGGGTGCACCCATCTCCACCCATTTGACCAACGCGTCGATCTGGTCCTCCGACAACCTTCCATCCGGAGGCATTTCCAGGTTCTCGAAGCGGACTGCTTGAATGATTTGGCTAGAGTTCGGGTCGCCGGGGACGATTGCCGGTCCACGAGTCCCGCCATTGAGCAAGGCGGCTCGGTCATCTACTCGCAAGTTCGAGTACAGGATCTTTGCCTGTTCGCTGTGGCACTGGTAGCAGTTTCGTGCCAGTAGCGGCCTGATTTTCGACTCGAAGAACTCGGTCTGTTCGGTTGTGGGAGGGGCTCCGAGGAGAGCACTACCGATGAGCAACAGGATTCCAAGTGTAGCTGTGAGAATCCGGAAGATCAGGTCTGAGACGTGTTGTCGGCAGGAACTCACCTGAAATCACCCCCCGGAGTCTGTCCGGTAAGGCTGGAACAAACAGAAAAGGCTGTGCAACAGTAAATGACTGCCAAAATTCTACCTTGAACCCCGGATTCCGACAACTGGCTGTGTTCAAAGGACATCCGACCTTCCATTTGTTGACTTGAACAATATGAGACTTGCTCGAACCGATTTGATGCTCTGCCGCATGGCGCCAGGAAACGGGCCGAACTGAATTCTCAGTTCCGAGCAACGGCGAGGAGATGTTGGTCGCTGGCATTCGCAACAGGTTCGGCTCCTATTCAGCGGAGCGGCAGCAG
The DNA here is from genome assembly GCA_965116695.1 of Acidobacteriota bacterium. Lineage (GTDB taxonomy): Bacteria > Acidobacteriota > UBA6911 > RPQK01 > JAJDTT01 > JAJDTT01. The sequence goes on along the minus strand of OZ220706.1, from coordinate 743,266 downwards.
CAACCCCCAAATTGAGCGGGACCGGAGAAAAGGACAGTTTTCCTATCCCTCTTGGAATGTTCGAATATCTCGTGAAATATGCCTATGTCGTTTGGCCCAAGTATTTCCGTCACCATTGCTATCGTCAATGCGTGAGCCAGCGATATAATGTGCCGTACTAGATGCAAGTGCACCCGGCCCGTTGAGTTCAATCTACGGCGAGTGGAAGTAGTTGATTGCATGTTTAGGTTGGGGTTCTCTTATTTGGAATCCACGCGCATTACCAATCCATCGGCAATGGCATATGGATGGACCACTATTGAGAGCAGAGTTCACCCGCAGATCACGTGACGGTCGCATTACTCTTGTCCTGCACCCCAAAGCACAACTCGTTCGCAGTTTGTGGACACTCATGACCGTTGAAACGCCGCATGAAGCAAAGAAAGAACTAGCAGCTCGCGAACGTATCAAACATGGCAACGCAGAGAGATTGATAGGACACTACAACCGAACCCAGAATAGGCTAGAACTTCCGTCAAGCACCATTGTTGGTCTCAGTTCATGGGCTGAGTCCCGGAGCATTGACCACGTGGTGTGGACAGCTCTACGTCCAAACATATCCCGCAGTGACGTCGTCAAATACCTTTCTAATCTTACGGGTCCAAAACGGGATATTGCGAAGGAATATATCGAACGGGCGCCATTACAAATTGATACGGTCGGTCGTAGAGAAATTGAATCCCATCTGGGTTGGTCTCCGCGCACTATATAACCCACCATTGCAAATAGTGTGGAGGTGCTTATGCAGAAACGCTCCTCCTCTAACACATACGATTCATGGGATCTGAAATCCATAGAGATCGGCCTTCTGAAGGTGGAATCGGAGGCGAACCGGCTGGCCTCGTAACTCAGCCAGATCTGATTTCCCGGTCCAGGTTACCTCCTGCTCGGTGCTGTCGAAGGCTGGCAACTGACACTTATCCCGACTGTAGCCGGACAGGGGACGGCCCCCTTCGTTCAGGACTTCTACCGGTACTTGACCCCCACCAGCCGCGGCGCTCACCGTTATTCGGCTCCCCTGGAAGATCAGCGGGTGGGTCGTCAGCACACCCTCCTGCTCCCCAGCACGCCTCGACGCGAACCCGTTGGTGCGAAACTCCACGCGGAACGGCACGATCTCGTACTCCCAGCTCTTCTCGACGTGGTTGCTCCGGTTCTGTCCAGTGTACTCCTCCAACTCGGCCCAGAAGGCCTCCCGCACCTCCTCCATGGTCGGATTGCACTGCGGCCGCCGCCAGCTCCAAATGCAGTCGTACATGGCCCATCCCGGTCCCACCGGTGCGGGTGGGGACAGATAGGGCCGTCCGTTATAAGTCTTCTCGTCGAAGATCTCGGAGGCCGGCACCGGAGGATCATCCAACCCTCCCTGCAACCGGTTCAGGATCCAGGCGTTGAAGTGAAGGGTATCCGTCCCGTGGTAGAACGCCTCGGACCGGCCCTCCTCCACCGGGCCCAGATCCGGCTTTGTCCAACGGACGCCGTCGCTGGAGACGGCCAGCAACCGGTGGCGGGGCGTCAGGCTGATGTATTCCAGTTCGTAGCGGTTCTCCTTCTCGTTGAATTCGTATCTCGAGCCAACGGGCACCATGAACGCGTGCCTTTCCCAGGGCCGGTCTTCGCGGACGATCGGTTGCGGATGCAGTTGGAGACAGGAAGATAGGTGGGGAGAAGCGGACTGCTATCTTCTCTTCGAAACTTGCTCGAATCCGTTCGACGACCGGCTGGCGGAAGGGTCCCCGACGGCACGGGTCGGGTCGCCGAAAGAGACAATACTCTTGGCAAAGCTGCATGTGTGGTAACCGCAGAAAACCAAGACGGTCCATCCGTACAAATGTTCACCACTCACATCAAGGCCCAACATATTCTCCATGCCACATTTCGGGCATTGGGCATTCCAGTACTCCCGTACCACATCTCGAAACCACTCGGCGTCCTCCCGATGGTCAAAACTCCACGACTGCGACTCATCCAGACCCTTGCCTTCCACCGTCCAGACACGCCGAGACATGATCTTCACACTAACGCTTTCCACCTCTAATCCCACCTTTGTCTCTCCTCTTGATACTTCTCCTTCTACGCCATCTCGTAATGGACCGATCCGGGTTGCGGTGGTTCAGGCCCGTGCGTGCCGCGACCTTTCCGGAAGGGTTGGCATCCCCGCCGACTGCAGTGTTCTTCTCGAGCTGGATCTACGAATCCGGCCTCGACGGCAGACTCGTTGACGACCGGGGCAGCTAAAGCGAGTTGAGAAACGCCAGCAGGGCATCCAGTTCGCGCTTGGACAGATCCTCTACGAACAGGCGCGATTCTTCCGCTTCTCCCCCGTGCCACATGATTGCTTCGAGCAGGTTCCTGGCGCGGCCGTCGTGCAGAAACGAAGTGTGACCGTTCACGACCTTGGTCAGGCCGATGCCCCACAAGGGAGGGGTTCTCCATTCGCTGCCGGTGGCCAGGAAATCCGGCCGGAGATCGGCCAGTCCCGGTCCCATGTCATGCAACAACATGTCCGTGTATGGGCGGATCACCTGGTGGGCCAGCTCGGCGACCGGGAAGTCCCCGGTCTTCAGCACCGGCACGTGGCAACTGTGGCAGTTGGCCAGAGCAAAGACGTACTGTCCAAGTTGGACTTCAGGGGAATCGACGTCGCGCCTCGCCGGAACGCCCAACGTCTGGACGTAGAAGGTCGCGTCCTGAAGAGTTTCCTCGTCGATTTCGGGATCGTCGTCCAGGAGGTCGTCCTGGACTTGGCCCGTGGAGCTCTCCTGGACGAATACCGGGGACGTGATGCCGATATCGTTATGGTATGCCGCAGCGGCTTGCAATCGCAGATTCGGGTTGTTCGCCTTCAACCCGAAACGTCCGAGCACGGTCTGCTGCTGCTCCGGATCCCAGACAAAATTGGCGCGCCCTGAAATCCCGTCGCCGTCCGCATCCTCTTCGTCGGCCATCGCCAGGATTGTATGCGCCGGTATCGCCTCGAGCAGGCCCCGGCCAAATACGGGTGGTCCGACCCGCGGCGAAAACAACGTATCCGCCGGCAAATCGGTGGATGATTCAACGGTATGGGAGGGTGTCCGCAAGCTCACTTCCACGCCGCTGCCCGCCAACGTGACCGTCTCCTCCTCGTATGTGACGGTCACCGTCGCTTCCGGCTCCGTCCCGAAAATGGCCTTGGTGAACAGTTGCGTTCCGAATCCCGGAACCGGGATTGCCTCGCCCGTATGAGGATCGGACCCGGGCAGGCTCAGACGGAGAAACATGGTGTCCATTTCCTCGCCGTGTTCCGGCGCGGCGTCTCGCCCGTCCTTCGGGTGACAGGACTCGCAGGAGTTGTGATTGAAGACGGGACCCAACCCGGAATTGACCGGCGCCGGGGCCGTCACGAAAACCGCCCCGAAATCCTTGTCACCCTCGCGGTGACGTACCCCGCCCTCATCGGACAAGTTCGGAGCCGGCGTAGAGAAAGCGTTGCTGGTGGGAGTGAAGGCGGTCGTTTCACCGCCCGAAAGGGCAGGATCCAATTCGGCCACGACGATATTCGAGACCGCGTTGAGCCGCACATACTCCCGATACGGGAAAACGGCCATCACGTAGCTGTCCAGATCTCCCAACTGCAACGAATGGCTGCGGCGCAAAGCCAGGTCGAGACCGTGGACAGGCTGAAACTCCGGGAATGGAGCGTAGACGAGGATATAACCTTCGGCCCAGCTCACGGCCGTCCATTCGGCCGTGATGGTAGACCCGTCTTGAGAAACCGTGAGGGCAGGCGCGTCGTCCCCGGTGAGCGCGACGGCGACGCTCACCATGATGCCAATTGAGACTGTCGCGATGCAGAACTTGAATCTCATCGTCGGTCATCGAAACGCGCCTGTCCCCGGCGGACCTACCGACCCAGCACGTGGCTGAGCAGCTCTCCTTCGATCAGCAACTGCACATCGATCACCGCTTCCTGGGCAGTATCAATTTGAGCGCGCCCCTCGTCTGTCGATATTGCGTCCCTGAAGGGGTACGGGATCTTCTCAATCTCGCTGATGGCCGTCGTTATCGCAGTGCGCATCTTCTGATCCAATTCAGCGTTGGTCCGCTTCACCAGATCGTCGAGTCCAGGACCGTCATTGTGCAGGTAGCGGCCAATGTAGACGTTTTCAATGCCCCGAATATTGTCGGCAAAGTCCATGATCGAGTTGTAGCTGAACTGGGACTCCACCAGTTCCGTGTTCCTCTCGTCGAAGGGGTCCGCAATCTTTCCGTTGCCGACCTCATCGGCAATGATACCCATCCCTTCAACCAATTCCTGAAGAGCCGAAGTCGTGCTGGTGTAGATGGTGCTGGTGGTTCCGGCATTGACGAACTCGGCGAGATAACTTCCTTCTCCAGACCGCCAGCCATCCGCCAGAGTCTTCGTGGCCGACGCCAGGTTGAGGCAAGCCGCCACCAAGTATTCTTTCTGCCTCGCGGTCAGCTCCGACGCAGGCTTGGCGCTGCCGACACCAAACAGCAGGTACTCGATGGTGTGAAAGCCCTTCAGCGTATCGTCCAAGTTGGCCACGAAGTCCTCGGTGAGAACGTTGTCGCTGTTCAACACCGCATCCAGATCGACCCGGTTGACCGGCCAACTGTCGATGGCCGGATCGAGGCCCGCAGTGTCCACGGGGCCGAACAGGAACGCTTCGGTCTGCTCCCAGGCCCGCCGGGCGTTACGCCAGGCCTGTTGAGCCTCCAGGAGGTTGTCGTCGGAGGTGTCGAAGCTGACGGCGTAGACCGTATTGAGCAGAACTGCGGCGCGTCTCTCCAGTTCGGCATAGTCTGCCGCGATGACCGTTTGGGCGACATTCGAGATGATTTCAGCTTCGGTGGCGTTTGCATCGGCAGGATCCAGCGACGTCGCGTGGAAGATCTCGATGTTCGACCAGGCGCTTTCCTCCTCGCCTTTTTTCGCCGTGACGGCGGAATAGTAGTGCGCGCCCTCTTGCTGGTCGGTAGCCACCGTGGTGACATCCGGACCGAAGTCCACGAAACCGATGGGGTTTGCATCCGGATACGGAGCGTAGTAGACGCGGTATCCGTCCGCCCCCTCGACATCGTCCCAGTAGAGCGTCACCTTCGTGCCCTCGGTGATCACCGAATAGACCGGCGGCCGGATCTGACCCTGGGACCACGAACTGCAAAGCATGGCTAAGCCTGCCACCATTAAAATTGAACGCCTCATTTCTCTTTTCTCCTTTCGATTGGAACGATCAGTACTCGTACGCAACTCCCGCTGAGAGAGTGTTTTCGCGGTTTTGCGTTGCGGTGCCCAAGGTCCTCCAGCTATGTCCGAACTTCCCTACGAATCCGGAAGCGAACCGGTAGTTGAAGCCGAGCGTCCAGCTTTCCCGGTCCCATCTGGGGTTCTTGAAGACAAGCGGCTCCACTTCGGCCATGCTGTCGACTTGGTCATAGCGAACGAACAGGTCGAGCGGGCCGGGATTGACGCCGAGACCGCGCTTGATCCACTCGGATATGTCGTAGCCGAACTCGACGTAGACCGACTCGGCGGCCCGGGCTACGGGCGAGCGGACGACTCCCAGGTTGTTGGACAGTCGCCGGTTGGACCGCGTCAAGAGGTCGGAGTTTTCCAGGGTTCCACGGATATATTCCCCCCGTAGAGTGATCGCGCCGGCTTCCCAGGTTCCGAACACGGAGCCGATGTTGACGTGCGCGTCGTAGTCCACGTCATCCTTGGGACGATTGTCGGCCGTGTTGCCGCGATAGAAGGAGACGCCGAACATGGCACTCGCGGTCGGGTGGACGTTCAGGTTGAAGACATAGGCCGGGTTCTCGGCCACCTTGTACTCGAACCTCTCTTGAAAACCGCCCCGGATCCAGTTCGCCGAACTGAATCCCGTCGAATCCAAGCCATTGACGAACTGAGCCTCATACTCGAGATAGGTGCCGCCGAAGAGCCCCAGCTCGCCGAAAACACCGACACCGTTTTCGTGCCAGGTGACGGGAATGAGCGGGCTGGCCGTCGCATCGCGAGCGGCGGTGAAGTATTGGGATGGTAGGTGGCGTTGGTTCAACAACCCCACAGGGAGGATCACGTGCCCGAATTTCACGCTCAGAGCACGGGAAAACAGGATCTCGGCATGTGCCTTCTCGAGTTCGATCTCACCGCCTTTTTCGATTTCCTGTTCGAACTCTCCGAACTCCTCGAATACGTCGAACTCCGTAGCGGCGCCGACGCCCCCATGCTCCAAAGCGACCTCCACCTCCACCTTGAACTTGTCGATGGGCTGGTACTCGGCCTCAATCAGGATTCTCTCGACGTCGGTTCTCGCCCGACGGTCGGCATGAGTTTCCCAGTCGTAGTTTTCGTAAAAGATCGTCCCGTAGCCTGAAAATTCCCATTTGGAACCGGCGTCCCCCCGGACGTTCTCCTTGAAGGTGGGACCGGGCTTTCTCTCGGCCAACTCACTGCCGGGCCGGCGGGGAGCAGGCGTCTCCGGGCTCCGGCGCTCGACCATGCCCTGCACCTGCTCCCGGAGTTCGTCCAACGCCCGCTGCAGTGCGTGGATCTGCTCTTGTTGCGCTTCGATGATCTGAAGCAATTCCTCAGGATCGGAGATCTGACGGCTGTCCGTCCCTCCTTTTGAGACCGGAGTGTCTCGATTCTCCGCCGGCGGTCCGGCAGCCTGAAGTGTCGCAACGAGCAGCAGAACGCTCGTCGTTCCCAATACACCGCTCCTTGCTAACGTCTTCTTCCCGTCCATCCGCCTACCTTTTTTTGGATAAGCCGCCCGAAGCGGAGAAGACCCCTTACGGCAGTGCTCTCCGCATGCCTCCCATTGACCCCCCGAGTCTCAGACGGGATCCCATGGCAAGAGACTCTTCGGCTCCGTTACTCGATGAAAATGAAATGCAATTTCATTAACGTGCGCTATGGTAGGGGCTATCTCGGCGGAGTGCAAGTGAAAATGAAATCCATTTTCATTTGTACTCCGGCACTTTTCCTGCAGAACCATGACTGCCGGCTGTGATGAATGGCCGACAAGGTTCGGCGGTTTTTGATCGCCGAACATAGGGAACGTCGTCGCAGGAGCGCAGGGTGGAATGAATTCGCGAACGAACGCAGGAATGGACGACTGGAAATCGCCTTCCTATTCAGAGGTTGGGTGATCGAACGAATTGCCTATCGGATCTGAAATCCGTACAGATCAGCCTTCTGGACGTAAAATCGAAGACGAACCGGCTGGTCCCTAAGCGCTGCAAGACTCGACTTTTCGCGCCACCTGACCTCTTGCCGGGTGCTGTCGAAGGACTCAAGAAGACAATCCTCGCGGGCATAGCCGGGCAGGGGGCGGCCCTCTTCGTCAAGGACCTCCACCGTCACTCGGCCCTTGCCGGCCGCGGCGTTCACCGTCAGGCGGTTTCCCTGAAATATCAAGGCGTGGGTCGTCAACACGCCTGTTTGATCTTCAGCCCGCCTCGATGCAAACCCATTGGTCCGAAACTCCACGCGGAACGGTACGATCTCGTACTCCCAGCTCTTCTCGACGTGGTTGCTCCGGTTCTGCCCGGTGTGCTTCTCCAACTCGGCCCAGAATGCCTCCCGCACCTCCTCCATAGTCGGGTTGCACTGCGGACGCCGCCAGCTCCAGATGCAGTCGTACATGGCCCATCCAGGCCCCACCGGCGCCGGCGGGGACAGGTAGGGCCGTCCGTTGTAGGTCTGCTCGTCGAAGATCTCGGAGGCCGGCACCGGAGGATCATCCAACCCTCCCCGCAACCGGTTCAGGATCCAGGCATTGAAGTGAAGGGTATTCGTGCCATGGTAAAAGGCCTCGGACCGGTCCCCATCCACCGGCCCGTCGATAAGGCTGTAGACGATCCCATGATCGAAGCTGCCGTCGGGTCCGGTGGGGATCCAGGCCTGATCGCCGCCCACGTCCTCCCAGTGGATCCCGTTCCGGCTTACCCAGATATGGACGTCCATCTGCTGCGTCTCGCAGTCGTAGAGGGGAAAGAACGCCACGTAGAGGTCGCCGATCTGCTTCACCCGCTGCATTCCGTAACTTTGGTGCTTGGGATGCTTCCGGGGCGGCGCCCAGATGTAGCTGCGGTGCCAGTTCACGCCGTCTCGCGTGGTCATGCGTCCCAGGTTCCGCGAGACCGCCCACTTGTTGTCGTAGCGAACCAGACCCCGCCCCTTGGCCGGAGGATGCGGTGCGAAGTACAACACCAGCTCACCGGTTCGCTCGTCGTAGAACATGGGCCCCAGGTTGTCGTTGGGATTGTCCAACGACTCCAACTGCGAGTGATGCCGCATGAAGGGCCGTTCCGTGGTGAGATACCGGGTCCCATCCGAGTCCCGGACCATCAGGTACGTCCCCCGGAGGAAGAACATGTCCTCGGTCTTGGGGGTGTAGACCATGCTGGCGGTCCGAAGATCGGGCACTCCGCGAGTCCGGTAGTCCCACAGTCCCCCGAATTGGCCGCCCGCGTCCAAGTGACTTCCGCGGGGAATGACCTCCAGGATGTTGTTGGCCCGGGATCCCTCGAACTCCACCAGGCCCAGATCCGGCTTGGTCCAACGGACGCCGTCGCTGGAGACGGCCAGCAACCGGTGGCGGGGCGTCAGGCTGATGTATTCGAGTTCGTAGCGATTCTCCTTCGCGTTGAATTCGTATCTCGAGCCAACGGGCACCATGACCGCGTGCCCCTCCCAGGGACGGTCCGCGCGGACGATCGGTTGGGCGTCCAGCTTGCCGGCCGGATGGAAGACCCGCTCGAGATTCCGCTGTTCGTCGATCAGGAAGTCGTCCAGGAACAACTGGGGAGCCACCGGGATCTCGATGGGCGGCTCCGGTTTGGGCGGCGGCCCGTTCCGGAACACGTAGAGGGCCCGGCGGATGCCGTCGTCCCAGAGGCGGCCGTCGATCCGGGGCCGGATCCGGACGTGATAGGTCGCCGGCTCCAGGTCGGTGAGGTCGAACCCCACCCGGACCCTGTCCCGGGTGAGGCGGATCGGACTGGAGGAGGATCGCCGGACGCCGGTCCGGGCTTGCACGATATCCACTTCCACCGGCAGTTCCGAGACCGGTGCGCCCTTCTCCAGCCAGAGCTCGATCTCGGCGGCGTTGTCGTCGATGTAGGCCAGTCGGTCCAGATCCGCTCCCACCCAGTTCTGGACCGGGAGGCGCAGGTCGGTGGTAAACAGGGTCTGGCCGTCCTTCACGCGTCTTGCCATGACGGTGACGAGATACTTGCCCGCGTCCTGGGTATCGACCCACCAGCCGGTGCGCAAGGGACGCCAGCTTCTGGCCTGGGGTCCCTTGCGGGTGTAGGCGGGAATCGGGCTGTAGGGGCCGTGGGCCAGCAGGGGACCCAGATCGAAACTTTGCTGAGAGTCTTCCGGGATTGGGTCCAGGAGCCGGCGCAGGGTTCGGGCTCCTCCCGCCGGGTACCCGACCGACACTTGCAGTTCGACGGCCTCATCAGTCCCGTACTGGAATTGGAGCCGGTGGCTGGCCTGGTCGACGAAAGTCAACCGGAATCCGGACGGACCCGACTCCTGGGCTTTCGGTTGGACGAGATAGGGGGTCAGATCCACAGGTGTGGTCGAGTCCTGGGATCGGACATCCTGTCCAAGAGACAGGCAGACCAGGATCGTGGCCACGAGCCAACGGGTGTTCGTCATCATCACGGTGCCTCCGCGGAGTGTTGAGCCTTGGGATTCGGCAATCCGACCTCGGAATAATTCCGTGGCGAACTTCCCGTGGTAACGGGACCGGGGCGTGGCTCGCCGGACCAAGTGCGACAGAGGAGCATTCTAGCCCTTCTCCGGGGGTGGGGCCATGACGCAGGACCAAAGAGGGCACCCACACGTCGCCCCTACATCCCTGGTTGTCCCGACACGACCAGAAAATGGGGAAAGGCCTGGACCAGTCCACGTTCGACACAGCACCCGTGTACCAATATCCTGCGTTGATATGAAACTACCTCTCTCCGTAGATGCCGCTATTGTTGTACGGGCTCGAAAAGCGGCTGCTGCTCTGGGGTTGAGCTTGAGTCAAGCCATACGGAATTTTCTCAGCGATCTCGCTGACCATTCGCGTCGCGAGGTTGTTTCCGCTGAGGTGGCTCGTCTGTCACATCAAGCCCAAGGCGACCGGGAAGGCTGGCAATTCGACCGTGAGCAGATTCATGAGCGCCCGTAGCTTCCTGGCCACGAACGTACTGGTCTGCACTGACGACGCTTCCGATCCCTGCAAGCAAATGCACTCGTTCGAACTCTACCGCAGGTGTTACACAAGGGGCCGCGCCGCGTTGGCAGCCAATTGCTCGGTGCTGTATTCGGAGGATCTCCAGCACGGATTCAGGATAAACGGACTGCAAATCCGGAATCCCTTCGCCGAAACGGCGTAATCGCTCCCGCTCCCGGCCACTGGTGGGCAACAAGAAAGTCGCCCTTCCCAATCGGCGGCAAGAAAGCCGCCGCTCCCAATGGGGGACAAGAATGTCCCCCCTCCAATCGGGTAGGCTTTAGCGATGCTGATGGGCAAGACGATCCTCTCATTGCTGCTTTTCACCTCCGCTGCCATCGCGTCGGACTGGACCCGGTTCAGGGGGCCGAATGGAACCGGCGTCGTTGAAGAGGGTCCGCTGCCCGTGGTCTTCGGACCCGGGTCCAACGTGAACTGGGAGACGACGCTGCCTCCGGGCAAGTCCTCGCCGATCCTGACGGAGAGCAGAATCTTCCTGACGGCACACGACGGGGACCAGCTCCTTACGATCGCGCTCGACCGCTCGACCGGCCAGGAGATCTGGCGCCGGGCCGCGCCCGCCCGAAGGGTCGAGCGGATGCACCGCCTGAACGACGAGGCCGCGCCGACTCCGGTCACGGATGGGATCAACGTCTACGCGTTCTTCGGTGGGTACGGTCTCGTGGCCTACGGTCCGGACGGAACCGAGCTCTGGACGCTGCCCATGGGTCCGTTCACCAATTTTCACGGCATGGGGTCCTCCCCGATTCTGGTCGACGGGAAGCTGATCCAGGTCTGCGACCAGGACCTCGACGCTTTCGTAATCGCTGTGGATGCGGCCGACGGCGAAATTCTCTGGAAGCAGGCGCGGCCCGACTTCGTGCATAGCTTCTCGACGCCCGTCGTCCACCACTTGGGGCAGGGAAGTCCCGAAATTATCGTCCCCGGCTCGTACCGCATGACCGGATACGCGACGGACGGCCGCGAACTGTGGCGGCTCGACGGACTGACCTACCAGGTCAAATCCGTCCCGGTCATCGATGGCGACCGGCTCTACTTCAATGGGTGGGCTCCCGGGGGGGAGCCGGATGTTCGCCTGGAGTTGCCGCCGTTCGAGGAGATGCGCAAACGTTTCGACGCGAACGGCGATTCGGAACTGACGAAGCAGGAGGTTCCCGAAAAATGGCGGCCCCGCAGTTGGGAGATGCACGACCGGAACAAGAACGGCACCATGAACGCACGGGACTGGGCGCACTACCGGGCCCGCCGGGTCTCCGAGAACGGCTGCCTGGCGATTCAGCTCGGCGGCCGGGGGAACGTGACCCAGCCTCACCTGCTCTGGCGCCATCAGAAGTCGCTGCCCGACGTCGCTTCACCGATTCTCTACCGCGGCGTGCTCTACCTGGTGCGCAACGGCGGCATCGTGACGGCGTTGGATCCGGCCAGCGGAAAGGTCCTCAAGCAGGGCCGGCTCCGCGGCGCCATCGATGGCTACTACGCCTCGCCCGTGGCCGGGGACGGCAAGATCTACATGGTGAGCGACGCCGGAAAAGCCGTCGTGCTCAAGCCCGGGCCGGACTGGAAGGTGTTGCAGACGAACGACTTGAACGAGGACGTGTACGCGACGCCGGCGATTGCCGGCGGCCGTCTGTTCATTCGAACGCAGAGCCGGCTCTATTGCTTCGGGACGCCTGACGGAATTGCGACGAATAGGAGGGGGGACAGTCTTGTCCCCCATTCACGTCTTCCCAGTCCCCGATAATGGTCGGCAGTTCGGCGACTCGCGATAGCACGGATACCGTCGCTCCGTCTGAAGAATAAAGCTCCTGCACTAGAAACGATATCCGATTCCGACTTCGAGAGATTGGGAGGCAGCCGCATCGAAATAAGCGCCCACGACCGAGTAACCCGCTCGCAAGACAACGCGTGGGGCAAGGCTCATGATCACACCCGCACGGAGATTCAGAGGTGGGATCGATGAAACATTTCTGGATTCCACGAATTCTTCGGCGCGGACGAGGACGCGGTTTCCATCAGGATTCTCCTGTTCATAAGCCGGTTGATACCTGATCAATTGACGCTGTTGCTCGAACCCCAGGCCGATGCCGATGTAGATCGAGAATCGATCCCTTCTCCATAACCTGACGACTGAGGGTAGAACGGAAATTAGCCGCTGTGTTGTAACATCGTTGTTCTGGATCCCCGGATTCTGTCTGTAGAACTCTGTGAATGGATGGTAAGTATATCCGCCATGGGGCCCCTCATTGACCTCCAGATGGCTCGTCACTCCATCGATCATCAACGCCCACTTCGCGCCCAAAGGAAATAGAACGCCAGCCCCAAACTGTGGTTTCCATTCTCCGGCCTTCAAAACGTCCCGCCGATTGCCAAAATAGTAGCTCCCTGTCAGTCCGTAGATCTCGACCGCGGGATCACGCTGCTGTGCACAAAGCGGCTCCCAGCCGCAGAGTTGCAGCATTGCCGCAAGGACGAACAGGTACGGACGCCACGGAGTCGCCCGCGGCGAGGGCACTGGTCCCAAAGTCAGGATTTTCGTGAAACGCTTTCCGAGAATTCGGGGGATATTTTTCATGGCGTCTCCAATCTCACCTTAGACAGATGTGATTTTTTCGCCCGAAAGGGCTCACCCGGTAAGAAATACTGGGGCCGAGCGCCTCAAGACTGATCCACTCCTTCGAGGTCTCACAGTTTCGATGGCAACTTTTCTGCACTCCGGCGTGGCCGCCGGCAATCTCGTTGCTCTGACACTGAGCAATCTCGCCTTGACGCGCATCCAAGATATTGGTGGCAGCAATCTCCAGGTTGTGTGATTCAAATTCCCATCAATAGGAGAAATACGAAACAGTGGGGAGTGAATATGGAATCGCGACAAAAGATGATGTTGGCTGATTGGTACAGTCGGGTGGTATTCGGGGTGATTGCGGTATCACTCGCAATGCTGGCGGGGCAAGGGGCGTGTTCGATGGAACCGATCGCCCGGGCACAGTCCGGGCCATGCGGGTCGCCCGCTCAACCTTGCTTCGTTCGGATCCCGGCTCTTGAAGATATGATCCAGGTTGATCACCCGCACCTGCAACCCAGGTTGAGAGTGCACGTGGTCAATCGTGTGAATACTTCAAGGTAAGGAATCCGGATCAACTTTGGAGGGCTGATCGGATTCGCGGTTCAGAATGGACGTCTGCAACCTCTTAATCCCGATATTCCTCCAATTTGCAGAAAACGCCCGTTCATTTGCCGAACCGGTAACCAGACTCGAGTAGAGAAGGTAGCCGTCCCCTTCTCCTCTAAAGGAGGGGCGATTTCCAATCGCCCGTGCGCCGCAATCCCCGATGTTCCAAGAATCGGCGGTTAGGAACCGCCGTTCCGTTTCGGCGGTTGGAAACCGCTCCTTGTCCGCCGGACAGGGCCGGTGGGGGAGCTTTACTGAAACCCTTAGGAGAAATTATGCAAATCAATCGGCGATTGTAATGACGATCGTTTTGAGGTCCTCTTTCTTACCCAAACGGTGGCCGAGCCATCCGAAGCCCACTGACCCGACAACCATGCCCACCGTTGCCGGAAGGTGCGCTCCCTCCCTCACTCCGTAGAGACCTACCGCGATACCCGCCCCCAGATAGAGGCCTCCAATTGCTCCGATAGCGGTTCCGACGTTGCGCATCTTGCCCTGCAAAGTATCGAATCGGATTTCTTTGACTGCGTCTCTGAGGATCAATGCCTCCGCCCCGCTGGGATAGCGTTGTCTGTTTGTGGCCATTGTGATGTCTTCGAGATGGATGCCGTTTTCCTGAACCGAAACTACATCACCTCGGACCGCACCACCGGGGACCCTGATCGTGACTTGGTCCACTCCGGTTAGATGAAGCGGAAGTTCCCTCCATGTGACTCTTTGGTGCTTCTCTGTGACGTCCGCCAGGGTCTGGGGAACGCAGAACAATGCGATCAAGGCTTGCGCCAGCACCAAGGGGATTATTCCCGCTACTGTGGTCTTCCTCAGCCATCTGTTTCTCTTTCTGGTGAGAGTTTCCATGATTTCGATCTCCTTGAAGTGCCCCCGCCAGGCGTCGACGACGCTCGCAGTCACCGTTGAACCACCGGTCTCCGGCCCCCCGTGGGACATGCCCACAGAGGGCAGGAGGTACTTGTCAATTGATGTGAATTTCTCGCGGGAATTGGCTCACCGGGTAAAGGAAGAATGGGAGGGCACAGCACCACGTCCAGCGCGTGAAACCGGAGTTCCATGGGCTGCTACTTAAGCCGGCGAAGTGTTCTTGTCGTATTTGAGGGGATCGGGAGAAATGGATGGTAGCTTTTTCGTCGAGTCTCCAAGACTACAGTGACCGGGAATCGAGCCGATGGATCGTCGCCGCTTCCATGGCGTCCCAGTCGACTTCCACGCCCAGGCCGGGCCCGGAAGGCGCGACGACATAGCCGTCCGGACCGGCCCGGATCACGTCGTGCATCCCGTATTCGTACGGTTCCCACGGGACCGCCTGCTCGAAATAGGTGCTCAGCCCGGTCCCCAGCATCAGGTGGAGGTTGGCGGCTGAGACCAGCGTGGTGCCCCAGGCCATGACCTCGCAGCGCATGCCCGCGGCTTTCACTGCGGACAGGTACTTCCGGCCCCCCGTGAAACCACCGGCGACTGCGACGTCGGTCCGGGCCGCCGTCCAACATCGGGTCGCCACTGCGTGTTTGAATGCCGTCAGGTCCTGAAGCCAATTCCCCGAGGGAATGACCGGAACCCCGACGCTCCGGGTCAGCTCGCGATACCCTGGCAGGTCGTAGTCGAACAGTGGAGCTTCGAACCAGGTAAATCCCAAGTCGTGCAGTTCTGCGCCGACCCGCTTGGCACTCTGCAGGTCATAGTTGTTTTCCGCGTCCAACATGAAGGCCACGTCGTCGCCGAATTCCTTGCGGGCGGCGCGGGCCAGCTCCAGGTCCTTTTCCGGTAGACACCAGCAGTGGAACTTCACGGCACGAAAGCCGCGCTCGATCATTTCTTCGATAAAGCGGAGGTACGCCGACACGTCGTCCAGCATCGGCGTGCTGGCATACGACGGGATTCGATCCATTGCTCCTCCCAAGAGCTGATAGAGGGGTTTTCCGGCGGCCTTTCCCCTCAGATCCCACAACGCGATGTCGATGACGGACAGGGCTTGCGGCGGAAGGGGAAAGACTCGCGGCCACAGGCTGTTCCAGATCTCTTCCCGCGCCGTCGCGTCCCGACCGACCACCGCGGGGATCAGGTGCCGCAAGGTCTCGCAGGTGTAGCGATCAAAATCGTAGGACGTGCTGTTCCAGACGCCGCCGACGCCCTCGTGGCCGTCCTTGGTCGTGATTCGGACGATGGTATTGGTCGTGTACTGCTCATCCAGGTCGTGCGACCAGGTAAAGCGCTGAACCTTCGGCGCCACGACCATGACTTCGACACGATCGATCTGCATGAGGACCGTCCTCCGGAGGCGTTGGGGGCTCTACCGCAACGGCGCATATTCTGGCGGAAGGGTTCGAGGATCGCGAACCCAACCGTAGCGCTGGCATGAGAGCCGGATTGCGGCGGGCCGAACCTCCTCGCGGATGCGGGCGCCTAGACCGTCGCGTCCAGGCCCCGGGCAAGCGCGATCTCGCGGGCGCTGGGGTTCACGGAGGGGCGGAAGGGAACCTCGCACACCCGTGCGCGGTCCGGCCGGCCCGCCTCGCTTGCGTATTCGTCGGGCAACCACACCGTGGGCTCCGTGCCGACGGACGACTTCCCGGGGGGCACGTACCCGAGCGCTATGTTGCAGCCGAGCTCGGGGGAGTGCCAGGGCGACGTGAGGTAGCCGATCGGGTCGCCGCCGTCCGCGTCCGACACGAGCCAGAAGTCGGGGGCATAGTCGTCAATGGGGTTCCCCCCCAGCGTCATCCCCGCCATGACCATGGCGAACGGACAACGCCCGGCGTCGAGCTCGGCGCGCTGGCGCTCCAGCACGGCCCGCCCGATGTAGTCTCCCGGCTTCTTGCGCGGCACCTGGTAGGCCAGGTTGCATTGGAACGGACTCGTCTCGTGGTCGATGTCCTGTCCCCACGACATGATCCCGGCCTGGATCCTGCGCTGGTGGCCCGGCGCGATGACCATCAACTGGTGCCTTTCCCCCGCGTCAAGCACCGCGCGCCACAGCTTCTCGGCGTGCAGGGTGGCGTCCCGAAGATAGATCTCGTACCCCTTCTCGCCCGAGAACCCGGACTGGGAGACCACCACGGAACAGCCTGCGATCTGCGCCTCCATGATTCCGTAGTAGGGGATGTCCCGGATGCCCGCGCCCACCAGGTCGGTCATGAGGTCGAGCGACTTCGGCCCCTGGATCTGCAGGGGACAGACGTCGATCTCGTCGACCTCCACCTCCATCCGAAGCCCGACGTTCACGCCCTGGAGCCAGTACAGGAGGTCGGAGTCGGCAAGCGAGAACCAGAACTCGTCCCGGGAGAGCCGCAGCAGCACCGGGTCGTTGAGGATGCCACCCTTCTCGTTGCAGAGGATGACGTACTTCGCATGCATCGGCTCGATGCGCGTCGCGTCCCGGGTGATCACGTAATCGGCGAACCGTTCCGCATCCGGTCCCTTGACCCGGATCTGCCGCTCCACCGCGACGTTCCAGAGCGTGACGTGCCGGGTCAGCGCTTCGTGCTCCGCAGCCGCGCCGCCGTCCCCGGGCCGCACGTAGCCGCGGGGGTGGTAGATGCGATTGTAGACGGTGGCCCGCCAGCAGCCCGCTTCATGCGACAAATGCCAATAGGGAGACTTCCGGACCCGGGTGGAAATGAGTAGCTCGGTCGGCGTGCGGCCGCTCTGGCGAAGGTTGATCGGGACGATCCTGTCGGACTGGTCCACGCTGATCGGTTGATGCATGGTCGATTCCCTCAATCCATTGTGACCGGCCCGGAGCATGCGCTGGCGCCGCGGCTCCGGGCATCCGTGCGTTGAGCCCTCAGCGCACGTGAACTTTTCCGAGCATTAGGTGCGCTTTACCTCCGTGTGTCAAGCACCGGGCCCGGGCCGGCGCTGGGGTCGGTCGTCATTGCTCGAAGGATTCCGCATTCTCTGGACAATTCCCGTCCGTATCGTAGGGGCGACCCTTGTGGTCGCCCTCTTCCTGACGACATGAACCGGCTTGAAACGAAGAGGGCACCCACAAGGGGTGCCCCTACTTCCCTGGTTCTCCTGAACCACCAGGAAAATGGGGGATGTCCTGGGGCTGGCGTCCTTGACAAAGCCCCGAGCCTTCAAGCACGCTGCATCGCAAGGAACCCTGATCGGGAGGTGGACAAGCATGCACAATACGGCAACGTCGAGCGGTCCTACCGTGAGCTTCACCAGTATGGCGGACGGCACCCGCGAGGACTACGCGCTGCTCGGTCGCCATGAGAACGAGTTCGCCGCCGGCACCGCCGACCGGGTGTTGGCGTATCTTCGCCAGTTGTCCGGTTCGCTCGCCGGCTACCAGGTCGACCGGCTGGAACATTCTCTTCAGACCGCGACCCGCGCCTATCGCGACGACGCGGAAGAGGAGCTGGTGGTGGCGGCGCTCCTGCACGACATCGACGACATGCTGGCCCCGCACAGCCACGGCGAGCTGTCCGCGCTGCTGCTGCGCCCCTACGTGACCGAGCGAACGTACTGGATCGTCCGGCACCACGGCCTGTTCCAGCTCTACTACTACGCCCACCACGTGGGCGGAAACCGCAACGCGCGCGACAAGTACCGCGACCATCCCTGGTATCGGGACGCCGTGGACTTCTGTCACCGCTGGGACCAGTGCGCGTTCGATCCCGAATACGATTCGCTGCCGCTGAAGTTCTTCGAGCCGATGGTGCGCCGGGTGTTCGCGCGCGAACCGTTCAGCCTGGCGCCGAAGAAACATTCCTGACCCCGGCCGCGTCTACCTGATCGTCATTGTGACCGGGACGCTGCACGCGAGCTGACCCTTCGGCGTTGCGACCACGCCTTCGACACGTTCGATTTGCATGACGAACGTCCCACTGGAGGCGAACAGCCCCTGTTGTTGCCAGCCTGTTTCCGGGGAAAGGGGTCGAGGATCGAGAGCCCGAGTCACTCTGCCGGACGACGCGAGATTTTCAGCAATGGGCCCCTGGCCCATCAGTGTCCGGCGATGATGTCCTGGAGCTTCTGGCCCTTTTCTTTCCAGAACGAGTAGAGGATCCCCAGGTCGCCGCCCATGATGAAGTGGCGCACGCCCATGTCCAGGTATTGCCGGGCGTCCTCGGGTGAAAAAATTCCGACCTTGGGCTGGACACCCATTTTGAGGGAGGTCTGGATCACCCGGTTCTTGGCCGCCGTGACCTCGGGATCCTCCCATTGGCCCGGCTTGCCGATGTTCAGGGAGAAATCGGCAGCGCCGAATTGGACCATGTCGATTCCCTCCACGTCCAGAATCGCCTCCAGGTTGTCCACCGCGGACTTCTTCTCGATCATGAGGGCCACGACCGAGTTCTCCAGAATGCTGACGTAGTTGGCCGGACCATCCAGAAAGTAGCGGGCCACGCGCCGGTCACCATAGCCCTGATGACCCACCGATCCCGGAGTCTCGGCCTTCATGGCGGCGACGCATTGCCGGGCTTCCTCGGGAGTGCGAACGTCGGCGAAGAGGACGTTCTGGATGCCGGCTCCGATCGCCCGGGCGGCCATGAAGGTCCTGGGCTCCTGGTCGATCTTGATCATGGCGGACAGACGGGGGAACAGTTCCGTGACGCGGGCGAAGTGGTCCATCCAGTGCAGGTCGTAGGGGACGTATTCGGCCTCGAATTCCACGTAGTCGTAGGTTCCGGCGTGTCCCAGCATCTCCACCACGTCGGGGGAAGAGGTGTAGATGTTGGTGGACACCGTGGTCTCACCGGCGTCGAGCTTCTGGCGCAGTCGGTTGGGCTTCATTCGGACTCCTTTTTTGCGGCGCAAGGATGACACAACAATCTGTCATTATGTTTCCCGCTCCCCAGCGAATTGGACAGCAAGAGACCATGCCTTCCGAACCCCTCCGAGGCCGCGGCGCCGCCGGGAATCCGGTAAATCGATTCGAGTCGATCCACTACGTTCCCGATCCGGAAGGCGAGGAGACCCACCCGGATACCCGCCTCTACCGGGACACCAGCCGGACCATCCTGGCCCGGAACCAGAGCCCGGACGTCGGCTTCGAATTCAGCATCAATCCGTACCGGGGCTGCGAGCATGGCTGCAGCTACTGTTACGCCCGGCCCTACCACGAGTATCTGGGGCTTTCGGCAGGACTGGACTTCGAGACCCGGATCCTGGTCAAGGAGGACGCTCCCCAGTTGTTGCGGCAGGAACTCCTGTCCCCCAAGTGGGAACCGCAGACCATCGCCATCAGCGGGGTCACGGACGCGTATCAGCCTGCGGAACGCCGGTTGGGGATCACCCGGGCCTGCTTGGAGGTCCTGGTGGAGTTCACCAATCCGGCGGCCGTCGTCACCAAGAACTACCTGGTGACCCGGGATGCCGATTTGCTTTCGGAGCTGGCGGGGAAGGACGCGGCTTCCGTAAATCTTTCCATTACCACCTTGGATGCCAAGCTTCAGCGGACGATGGAGCCCCGGGCCTCCACGCCGACGGCCCGGCTGGCCGCCGTCCGTGAACTGTCGGAGCAGGGAATTCCGGTCCGAGTGATGGTGGGACCTGTAATCCCCGGTCTCACGGAGCATGAGATTCCATCGATTCTGAAGGCCGCCTCCGATGCGGGGGCCGTCGCGGCCTCGTACATCCTGCTGCGGCTTCCCTATGGCGTGAAGGAAATCTTCGAGGGTTGGCTGGAACGCTGCTATCCAGACAGAAAGAAACGAGTTCTGAACCGGATCCGGGAAACGCGGGGCGGAAATCTCTATTCCTCAGAGTTCCATGAGCGAATGAAGGGAACGGGGGTCTACGCCCGCCAGATCGGCGAGCTCTTTCAGGTTACCTGCCGCCGGCTGGGGCTCAACCGGAAGTCCATGGCTCTTTCGGCAGCTGGCTTTCGCCGCCCTGGAGAGAAGCGGCAGTTGGACCTGTTTACGGGTTAGACCAAGTCGACGTCGGGATGTGCACCTGAGAAGCCCGCACGATACCGCGGCGCGATCCTCACCGATTCACGGAGCCTTCACAGTAGCGACTGACAATCGGAAGTGATCGAAGTCCGAGAAAGTGCGACAAGCGAATCGAAATTGGTTTTCATTGAATCGGCGATCCCACCAGGACCGTCCCCTCCGGAACTCATTCGAAGAACGCGAAGTCCTCGGTGTTATGGAAGGGGAACCGCTGGGCTCCTAGTGAATTCTCGACTCCGAAATACTGCCGCAACGCCTTGTGAACATGCTTCGGGTGGATGATGGTTCCGTTAGCGTCGTCACGCTGCAGCGTCGTCGGGTGGATCTTGTGCGCAAAGTGGAGGGCATCGGTCTCGCCGGCCATGCGGTTGGTCCAGGATTGATTCTTTTCCATCACGATGAAACTGCCGATGGGCCAGTGGTCCTTGCCCTCGTCTACGTTGTAGTGATTGGTGCGACCGAAATCCGATCCCATGACCACGACCAGCCGATCGGCCACCTCATGGGTTTCCGCGAGCTCCCAAAGATAGTCCACGGATTCCGTCAGTTTCCCCAGCAGCCAGTTATGCTGCGAATCGTGTTTGGCATGTGTATCGAACGCTCCAAGCCAAAGATCTGCACTCACAGCGATCTTCGCCCGGAAAGCGAGGATCGTTAGCTGCGCTTGACGCCTGAGTTCGCTTTTCAACTGCCCGAACTTCTCCGTTTGCTGCAGATCGTCCTCCGGCGGAATGAGGGCCGCATAGTGCTTCAATCCCTCGGTCGCTACGGGCGAGAGTGCCGTTCTATATAGCTGGCGGTTACGAGCTGTTCTGGGAAGAAGGTTTGACGCTTCTGTCAAGCGCTCGATTTTGGCCGCCCGGAAGGTTTTGAAGGTTTCCCAGTCTGCTGAGTCGAAATAGGGGACGGAACTGTCCCACAATGCGATATCGGGGGTCGCAATATTGTGTATCAAACCTGCCTTGTTGATGCGGGTGAAGGTGGTAAGACTGGCCGTATAGGAAAAACCTCCGAAATTGAGATAAGAAAGCGAAAGACCCGGGGCAAGGTGCGCCGCAAGTAACGCGGTCATACTTGGGTACCCTTCCGAAACTCGGCCGCTCCAGTTATGAACGATCCCCACTGAATGGGAATTCGTCTGTGCGTCGACACCGTTGATGACCAGCATCCGGTCGAAATACTTTTCAAAAAACGCGGCGTTTTTCGCGAAATCCGCGTAATAGAGATTACCCGCCTGTCGTATCTCTCCATCCTCGGCCCAGTGGTTGATGACCTTTTCGCCAGGCGTGTTCGTTTTCGGATCGCAAAAACTCGTCGGATCCCAGCCGCCATCGGCCTGGACGAAGACAAACAACTTGCCGTCGTAGTCAGAGGCGTTCGCGAGCGGCAACTGAAATCCCGGCACCGCGCTGAAGGCGGGGACCAACAGGCTCTTGAAAAATGTCCGCCGTTTCATTTCGTCCTCTTATAGAAACAGATACCGGTGATCGGTCATGAAATAACCGAGCACCACGATCCACGCCCGGATGACCGGGTTCTGGAGGCCTTCTGCTCCCCACCACCCGACTTCCCTGCGCAGCTCTCTTACGCGATCCCAATTGAAGTCATAGTAGGAGTAGCCGTCTTCATTGGTGAATTCTTGCACGGCATCCTCTGCGATTCCTTCGAAATAGAAAAGATCGTTAATATCACAGGCGAAATGCTGATCCTGCCAACCGTCACTGAAGCGTTTCCGTTCCCAGACTTCTACAAAGAGTTCGAATGCCGCTTTTACATCAGGGGAATCGATCGATGCCGTTTCCCCAAGGAGTTTCTCGTGCAGTTCGACCAGCTTTCGACGAATCAATCTTGCGCCCCGCGAGGTCTCGATATCCGATTCGACCACGATCCCAAGCTCAGCGGGTTCATCACCTGCCGCCTGTTGAAACGCCACAACCTCGATTCGGTATTCTCCATCTGTAGGAATGGCCACACGAATATCCAGCCACAAGCTGCACCAGAGACCGTACCCCACCAACCTTCCCGCCGTCTCGTCCCAATAGGGCCCTCGGCAATCGGCTGGTTCCAGGGTTTCAAGTTGGAAATGTTCGACGACACTGCCCGCCAGATCGCGGACAATCACCTCGTCCAGAATCAAGTTTCTATCGTCCCGGGTCTCGTCGTCGTAGAAATCGTTCAGAAATCCCAGACGCACCGTCTTTGGGCCGGTGGCCAAGGATACTGTCCACGAATTCGTCTCTCGTTCCGCCCAAGACGCGCCTTCGATCACCGCAGTGCCGGAGGTCTCCGAAATCGGTGACACATTCCCGTCGATGCCGTCGAAAAGTCGCCGATCCTCATCTGGAAAAAGCAGAAACTCCCGTTGCACGATGGGACAACTGGACTCGATAGCATGGCTTTGGGCGACGGCCGCCATCAACGCCGTGATGTCATCTGTACGGTCCGTGATGCCGTCCGAGTCGATTCCGCCATAGATCAGACGATATTGGTGAGCGTCGGTCAGATTGCTGTCGGTGAAATGACGCCGGGGGGAAGGTTCCCTTCCCCAATGGTACCCGGTGATTGCTTCGGTCTTCCACGCAAGCTCTTCGGGAGTGAGCAGCCGATCGGCGCCGGCATTCCGCAGCGCCGTTGCCCGCACGGGATTATCATCGGTGATCGACTCCGCGCGAAACCAGGGAGAAAGCACGATTTCCACCAGGAGATCTTTAAGGTTGTACGGATCGCCACCGGCGATCCCCGTTCGAAATTCTTCGGCGAGATCCTCCACGTACCCGGTCTGGGCATTGGACGCCAACAGCATTCCTTCGAAGTCGGTGTCGTTCTCGTCCTCTGGAGGCGTTGCGATCTCCACACCCAAGACGGCTGACCACCAGAACTTTACCGCCGCTCCGGCAAAACGATCGTCGGCTACGATCTGCTCGGCCAACCACTGCAAACTATTGTCCGCGTTGGGCGCGATCTGGCCATCGAAGCCCGGATCGCGCATGTCACGGTACCAGGTGTCGCCGGGTTGATAGGGCGTAGTTGAACCATCTTCCGGAAACTTGTAGAGGTTATCCAGCGAGTCCAGTCCTCTCCACTCGTCTCGGTATTCCCCTTCTTCGCCATAGTTCTGAAAGGTGCCAGCAACTGGGTCCATGACGCTGTGACAAACTGTGCAGGCTGGATTCTTCAAAGTGGGGTTATCAGTATCGGCAAGTGCGTCCGGGTCCGTCGTCCGGGACGCGGACTTCTCGATATCAAGTCCCAAGAAGTGGTAGTAGGTCCAACGCGCCCGGGCACGGTTGCGGTTCGTGGGGGTCGTAGGGTACCGCTTCAGAAACATGGTCGTGTTGAGAATCCCCGCGTGTGGATAATCTGTCCACAGGTTGCCGGGATCCAGAACAAGGGTTCCGATTCCTGACTTGAACTCTGTAACCTTGGAGTCATCGTCCCGGTAATAGCTGGCGATTTCCGAAGGTCTGAACTCCAGGCCGTCTTCACTTTCGTCGAATTGTGTCGATGCGCCGTAGGCCTCTGAGGCCATCGGATTCGCCATGATGTAATTCGCGGTCAGAATCTCCGTGTAGGGAAGATCATTCTCCACAACGTGCGCGATCAGCTCCAGGGGCGCGCGCCTGAACCCATACTGCACATTCTCAGACCAACGCTGAAACTCTGGATCCTGCCCTGGATCGCTGTGTCCTCTATCCCGCGCCGCCTCCGCCTTTGCCCAATAAAGACTGCCTAAGTCGGTGAAACGAGAGCCGAACGGGTCAATCGCCCACCCGATGTTTCGATCCGTCAACAACTGATCGTTACTCGCCCGGATCAGGAATTCGTGGAAGCCCGGTCCCGTCATCAGATTCCGGATCGCCTTTCGCAGGTCCTCCTCGGTTCCGTTGTCGACGGCCTCACGTTCCTCTTGCG
Organism: Acidobacteriota bacterium; assembly: GCA_965116695.1. GTDB lineage: Bacteria > Acidobacteriota > UBA6911 > RPQK01 > JAJDTT01 > JAJDTT01. Next base: position 718,958 of record OZ220706.1, on the reverse strand, counting down.
TAGGAATTCTTCCGCCGAAAATAATTGCGGCCCGCCACAACGTCTTTCCTGGCGACGCCATCGTGACCGTGTCGAACAGCGTCTCCGGGGTCAGGACGGGACTGGCATCCTCCCCATATCCCAGCAGGGCGAGAAAGGTTTCCATATTGGAGAATGCGTCCGAGCCGGCCGGCACCTGAATCCCGCCGCCGTGGGCCACTCCTTGGATCTTGTTCAGAATCAGGGTGGCGCCGTCTTCGACGTCAGCCAGGAAGTTCTCGAAGACTGCCAAGTTGAGGGTTGCATGGTCGGAGGTCGAGGACGGATGGAGAATCAGACGTGTGTGTCCGGACACACCTCCATCGACATGGCAGTTGACACACTTCGCCTGCACAACCGGGCCGGAAACGTGGTTCAGGAAAAAGTCCAACGCCGATTCCGATTCCGTTTCATCGGCTTCATCTGCCTTGACGGTATACCTCCTGGCGTCGGACTCCAGGAAGGCACGGCGCGAGTCCAGCGCAATCGGCGGCCCGAGCCGGCCGTCGCTCAGGGCAGGGCACATGACGTCCACGCCCGCGCGAGAGGGCGTGGAAGCGTACATCGTGTTTTCCATCCGTTGGTGCGCCCGGGCGCGCTGGAGTTCGTATACCCATTGGGATCGAGAGCGGTCGCTCCGAGGAGCGGCCGAGGCGACCTCCGAGGAAAGTTGAAGACCAGCGAAAATTCCGATGGCCATCGCAGACAGTAACGTACGAACGATGGCTCTCATGCAAGGCAATGCTTCCACCCCCTACGTACGATGGCTGACGAGGCGCGCCACGGTTCCCTGGGTTTGGACCGCCACAGGGTATTACATAAAGAGTTTACACCAATCTAATCCTGTGCATTCACAGTGATTTTCAAGGCATATATAGTTAAAAGGTTGTGAAATATTGCGCAATCTGATTTTCCGCAGCCGTTTACAGTCGAAACAACGCCTCGGATCGTTCGAATATCGATACCGGATCTGTTTCACGAGCGGAACGAGAGATCAACAATCGGAGTCCTCCGTTACGGTTCGGAGACTGCGCCGATCCCGTTCCGCACGGATAAACTCTGCGGTATCCAGGGTCGCTTGAGCGTCGCCATGATGCACAAGGAGACCCTCCTTGCGAACCAGTGACGGGGCGGCGCCGACCTTGCGCAGCGTCAGGCCCTCTGCAGTGGCTTCGATTTCCAACTGTGCCCCGGCGACCAGATTGAATCGTTCGCGGAGCGGCTTCGGCACCACCACTCTCCCGTCCCGGTCAATCGTCGTGATCACGGCATCATGGTGTGAAATATGGCACTGTTCGTCAAGATGTCCCGGCAAGGACGTGTCCGGCTCCGTCGGAGAAACGGTGTTGACTCACGGGGATGCGCAGTTGCTTCCATCGGCTGGCGCAATCCAGGGAGATACAGGGGTTGTCCGGGGACAGCGGTTTACTTGCCGCCGAACTCCAATTGACATTGGGTCAAAGAGAACTGGAGGGCGTCTTTCAGGCGACCTCTTACGAACCAACCATTTCTCATGGCCATCGACAGCAGGCTGCGAGAGCGGGGGTAGGAAAACCCTCTCCTGGAACACCCCTGTTGCTCTCAGGATCTCGCCAGCCCATGGCCGATGGGAGAGATTCTAATGTTCAGTATGGCGCGAAGCAGCTCTTCAAGTCCTGGTTGAACCGGTGCTATCCGGACAGGCAGAAGCGGGCTCTCAACCGGATCCGGGAGACGCGGGGCGGGGGTCAAGCTTAATTGACGCTAAGGTGCGCCGAGCAAGAGGGGGGACAGGAAAGTCCCCCCTCCCAATAGTAGACTGGGTGGCGCCGATAGCGGCTGATTCGAGGTAAGGGAGATCCAACATGAAGAAGAAGCCATTCGTCCTCACCGTTCTGATCGGGCTTGTAGCGGCGGCCGTCATGGTCGCGGCCGTTGTGCCGCCCTCGTCACACGCCAAGAAGTGGCAGGCGGGGAAGGGCTGGGGCTGGGTCTGGGGGAAGGATGACGAGGTGGGGGCGCTCAACGAGATGACCGACGCCTCCCGCCTGGCCGCCCTGAAGCTGGTGCGGAAAGGCAGGGTCTTCGATCTGGGGCTGAGCTATGACCGGACCTCCTACAAGTGGCCCGGGCACAGTCCGGGCGAGATCATCATGTTCCGGTCTCCCGACGGCGTGAAGAGCCAGAAGGACATCCCCGGGGTGATCCAGGACAACCCCTCGTTGACCGCCTGGCACAGTTGCGCCCTCTTCATCAACGACAACGTGGCGACCCAGATCGACGGGCTGGGCCACGCCACCCAGGGGAAGGACAACCACTGGTACAACGGTTTCAAGGAGTCGGAGGACTCGGGCGACTGGGGAATTCGCAAGTGCGACGCCACCAACATCCCTCCCATCGTTGCCCGCGGGGTCATGATCGACGTGGCCGCCTACAAGGGGGTGAACGTGTTGCCCCCCAATTATGAGATCACTCCAGCCGACCTTCAGGGGGCTCTCAAGAAGCAGGGCACCACGCTGAAGTTCGGAGACGTGGTTCTGGTCCGGACCGGAACGACGCAATTCTGGGGGACCGCCGGATCGGATCACGAAACCATCGACCGGCATGATTCGGCCGGCATCAACCTGGCCTCGGCCCGCTGGCTGGTGGAGCAGAAGGGGGCCATGATGGTCGGCGGAGACACCAGCGGCGTGGAGTACAAGCCCACGGCGGCGGACAACCAGGCCTACCGCGAGAAGTACGGCTCCTTCATGCCGGTCCACAACTACCTGCTCATCGAGCAGGGAGTCCACATCGCGGAGTTTCACGCCCTGGAAGAACTCTCTCGCAACCGCGTCTACGAGTTCACCTACGTCTGCACCGTGAACAAGATCCGGGGCACGGTGGCGGGGTTCGCCCTGCGTCCCATCGCCATCATCTGAGTTCCATCGGGACAAGGAGAAAGAAATGAGACATCAAGGAACAACTTGGATCATCGGATTGGCTCTGATGCTGGCAGCCGGACCGGCCGCGTTCGGTGCTGGCGCCGATACGGGTTCGGGGCTCGCCGAAATCGGCTCCCGGACCCAGCTTTTCGTGGACGACTACATGATTCAGCACCTGTCCAATGCCAAGCAGGTGCTCAATCCGGCGCAGAAGCACCCGAACAATCCCCTCATCGTCTCCGACCGTCCGTGGGAGGGGCACTATCTCGGCCTCAGCCGCGTCTATTACGACGAGGAAGAGGGCGTGTTCAAGATGTGGTACCGGAGCAACAACGATTTCAAGGTCAAGAAGGGCGCCTCCATCACCGACTACAAGTGGACCGATGAGGGCGTGGTTCGCGAAAAGGTCTGGTCGGCGGAGAGCTACAGTTTCGTCGGCAACTCCAACGGCGACGTGTGGTTGACCTGTTTCGCCACCTCGCGGGACGGCGTGATCTGGGAGAAGCCGAGTCTCGGGAAGGTGGAATTCAACGGCTCGACCCGCAACAACATCCTGCCCGAGGAGAGCCGGGTTCCCACCTTCCGCGACCCCAATGCCACCGACCCGGCCAAGCGGTACGTCTCCCTCGGGCACCGGCGCGGGTCCCCCGGGAATCCGGGTTTCATGCTGGACCTGTACCACTCGCCCGACGGATTCAACTGGACGCCCTACGAGAACAACCCGGTCATCGACACGTCTCCGGTGCCGGGACGGTGGGGACCCACCGTGTTCATGGGATGGGATCCCATCCGGAAGGTGTACGCTGCCCACATCGAGAGCTGCATCCACCGCGCGTGTCTCCTGGGGAAACGGCTCATCGGCCGGGCCGAGAGTCCCGACCTGATCCATTGGAGCCGCGACCAGTTGATCGTCCTGCCCGATGAGCACGACTCGCCCGACACCGAGTTCTACGCCATGGCTGCCTTCGACTACGACGGGATCTACCTGTCCATCATCGAGATCTTCCGGACCACCAAGACTTGGCACTACCCCGAGCTGGCCATGAGCCGCGACGGACTCCACTACGAGCGCAACTACCGGGAGCCCTTCATCCGGCTGGGAGACTTCGGGGACTTCGACGAATCCACCGTCTATGTCTTTCAGGCCCCCATCGTCCACAAGGACAAGGTCCTGGTCTACTACTACGGCGGGAACTGGCGCGGCGCCGATGCGTTGCACGAGAAGGGAGACAAGGGCATCTTCGCCATCGGTCTGGCCACCGTCCCCCGGGACGGGTTCGTTTCGGTGGACGCGGGCAAGCTCCACCCCGGACGCCTGGTGACCCGGCCCTTCAGCTTCCAGGGGGACGGCCTCTACGTGACCATGGAGGCGGCCAAGCACAACTGGGGATCAGGCATTCCCGAACTCCGGGTGGAGATCCTGGACTCGAACCAGCGGCCCGTCCCGGGCTTCACCATGGAGGACTCCGATCCGATCCGGACCACCGGCCGTCACCGCATGAGCTGGCAGGGAAGAAAAGACGTGGGAGGACTGGAGGGTACGCCCGTACAGCTCAGGTTCCACTTCAAGAACGCCAAGCTCTTTTCCTTCCAGTTTCAGCCCTAGGAGCGGCGACTGGGAGCGGCGCCCTTTCCAGGCGCCGGACAGGAGCGGCGTCCTTTCCAGGCGCCGGATAGGAGCGGCGTCCTTTCCAGGCGCCGGACAGGAGCGGCGTCCTTTCCAGGCGCCGGATAGGAGCGGCGTCCTTTCCAGGCGCCGGACAGGAGCGGCGTCCTTTCCAGGCGCCGGATAGGAGCGGCGTCCTTTCCAGGCGCCGGACAGGAGCGGCGTCCTTTCCAGGCGCCGGACAGGAGCGGCGCCCTTTCCAGGCGCCGGACTCCGGTGAAACTAGAAAACGAAGAGCAAGGGGGGACAGGAAAGTCCCCCCTCCTAACATGGCAAAGAACACGACGGCCGGTCTGAAGTTCCTCCTGATCGCCCAGTTCTTCGGAGCCTTCAACGACAACGCCTGGAAGTTGATCGTCACCTTCCTCGCGATCAAAGCCTCCACGGCGCACCTGCCGCCCGGAGGACCCGAATACCAGTCCGCCGCCCAGCTCCAGACCGCCATCGCCTTCTGCGTCCTGACCATCCCCCTCATGGTCTTCTCCCTCCCGGCGGGCCTCGTGGCCGACCGGGTCAGCAAGAGGACCGTCATCATTGCCATGAAGCTGGCGGAAGTCACGCTCATGGGCGGTGCGGCCCTCTGCCTCTACGCGGCTCCCGGCTCGACGCTGTTTCCACTGGTGATCCTGGGTCTCATGGGCTTGCAGAGCGCTCTCTTCAGCCCCGCCAAGTACGGGATCCTGCCCGAGATGCTGCCTCACGAGCGGCTCACCGCGGGGAACGCCCACCTGGAAACCTGGACCTTCCTGGCCATCATCCTGGGAACGGCATCCGGCGGCCTGCTGCTGGATCTCTCGGGAGAGGCGGCCTGGACCGCGGCGGCGGTCCTGGTTCCAACGGCAGTGGCGGGTCTCATCATCTCCTTGCGGCTTCCCAGGGTGCCGGCCGCACGTGCCGAAGGAAACCTGGGAGAAACCATCCGCACCGCTTGGCGAGCCATTCGTCACGAGCGCGTTCTGAACTTGGCCGTGGCCGGCTCGGTCGTCTACTGGACCATCGCGAGCCTCCTGGGTCAGGACATCCTGGTCTACGTCAAGTCGGTCCTGGGCCTTTCCGACACCCATGCCGGAATCCCCCTGGCCCTGTTCGGCCTCGGAGTCGGCGCCGGCAGCCTGATCACCGCCCGGGTCTCCCGGGGCCGGGTCGAGTACGGCGTGATCCCTCTGGGCGCCGTTTTGATGGCGGGGAACTGCCTGCTGATGGCTCTCGTCGTGCCCGGGTTCTACGGGCTGCTGGCCTTTTCGGCCGCTCTGGGCATAGCCAGCGGCATGATCATCGTGCCGCTGAACTCCCTGCTCCAATGGCGGGCTCCGGACCAGCACCGGGGAGCCGTCATCGCGCTGGCCAACGTCTGGATTTTTGCGGGGATAACGGCGGGATCGCTGGGAGCGGCGGGCTTGGGCGCGCTGGGGCTCTCCCCGGTATCGATCATGCTGGTGGCGGCATTGGCGCTCTCGGCGGGTATGGTCTGGGCCGTCAGCCTGCTTCCCGACGTCCTGTTGCGTTTGCTGCTGGTCCTGGCCACGCACTCGCTGTACCGGCTCCGGGTCGTGGGCCGGGAACACGTCCCGGAAAAGGGGGGAGCGCTACTGGTCCCCAACCACGTCTCCTTAATCGATTTCGGACTGCTGCTTGCCGTGATTGATCGTCCGATCCGATTTATCGTTCATCGAGAGTACTATGAACGATTTTACTTCAAGCCTTTTATGAAGTCGTTGGGGTGCATACCCATTTCTTCTTCAGAGGGACCGCGACAGATTTTACGAGCCCTGAGGGATGCCGGAAGACTCCTGGATCAGGGTGAGTTGGTCTGTATCTTTCCCGAGGGACAGATCAGCCGAACCGGAACCTTGTTGCCCTTCAATCGGGGCCTGAAGCGGATCGTCCGGAACCGGAAGGCACCCATCATCCCCGTTTACCTGGACCGGCTCTGGGGGAGCATCTTCAGCTACGAGCGAAACCGGTTCGTTTTCAAGATTCCGTGGGAGATCCCTTACCAGGTCACGTGCGCCTTCGGATCTCCTCTGCCTTCGAAGACCGGCGTGAGCACGATTCGCCAAGCCGTCCAGGAGCTGTCCTGCGCGGCATGGAACCAGCGCCAGGAGGGCTTCCGTCCTTTGCACCGGGCCTTCATCCGCAAGGCCAGGATGCGTCCACTGGCTCTCGCTTACGCCGATGAGAGCCGGCCTCACCTGGTCCGCATCAAGGCGCTGACCGGAGCCGTCGCCCTGGCTCGGGCTCTCAGATCAGTATGGTCCGAACAGGAGAGGGTGGGGATTCTGCTGCCGCCCACCGTCCCCGCAGCCCTGGTGAACCTTGCCGCAGCGCTGGCCTGCCGGGTAACCGTCAACCTGAACTACACCGCAGGCCGTCACGGAATGGAATCGGCCGTCAGCCAATCGGGTCTCAAGACCGTCGTCACGAGCCGTACCTTTCTACGGAAGGCAGAGCTGACTCCTCCCGAAAATGTCCGGCTCGTGTACCTGGAGGAACTGGCGGAAGGCATCGGTGCCGGACAACGGGTCACGAGCCTGTTTGCGGCCCTGTTTCTCCCCAGCCGCTGGTTGGAAAGGCTCTGCGGCGCCGTCCGGGTCCCCGGTCCCCACGACGTCATGACCATCATCTTCAGCAGCGGCAGCACCGGAGAGCCCAAGGGAGTGATGCTCACCCAGTTCAACCTGGATTCCAACATCGCGGCTGTCGAACAGGTACTCCGGACGAAACCGACCGACCGGATTCTGGGCATCCTGCCTTTCTTCCATTCCTTCGGCTACGTGGTCTTCTGGTTCGCGGCCAGAAAGGGCCTGGCTCTACCCTTGCATCCCAATCCGCTGGACGGTACGGCCGTAGGCCGGCTCGTAAAGCGTTACCATGTGAGCATCCTCATGGCCACGCCGACCTTCCTGCGGATCTACATGCGCCTTTGTTCGCCCGCCCAGCTCGGGTCGGTGCGGCTGTTGTTGACCGGGGCCGAGAAGCTGCCGGAGAAGCTGGCCGTGGCCTTCCAGGAACAGTTCGGTTTGCGGCCGCTGGAGGGCTATGGGACCACCGAATGCGCTCCGGTCGTCTCCGTGGGTGTCCCCGACTACCGGGCACCCGGGTTCTTCCAGCCCGGTTCGCGGCCGGGAACCGTGGGCCAGCCCCTGCCGGGGGTGGCAGTACGGGTGGTGGACCCCGACACCTTCGAACCGTTGACGGCAGGGACTCCCGGCATGTTGCTGGTCAAGGGACCCAATCTGATGAAGGGCTATCTGGGCCGGGACGACCTGACCCGGAAGGCGATGCGGGACGGCTGGTACGTGACCGGCGACATCGGGCTGGTGAGCGAGGACGGCTTCGTGAAGATCACCGATCGGCTCGCCCGCTTTTCCAAGATCGGCGGCGAGATGGTTCCCCACGGGCGAGTGGAGGAGTTGCTGCATCAGGCGGCCGAATCGGAAGAGCAGGTTTTTGCCGTCACCGGAATCCCGGACGAGAAAAAGGGGGAAGCCCTGGCCGTGGTGCACACGCTCGACGATATCCGGGTCGGACCGGTGATGGAGCGGTTCGCCAAGATGGGGCTGCCCAATCTCTACATCCCGCGCCGGGACCGGTTCGTCAGGACCGAACAGCTTCCCCTGTTGGGGACCGGAAAACTGGATCTGAGAGCGGTCAAACGCCTCGCCCGCCGGGAGCTGGAACGGAGATCTAACCGATGAAAACGTACTTGGCGATGAAGACCACCGCCAGGACGTCGACCAGCCAATGCACCTCGCCGCCTCGTCCGCTCAACCGCTTGACGATGGGATAGGAGATGAATCCCAGTGCCAGTCCGTCGGCGATGCTGAAGGTCAGCGGGATGGCGATCAGCGTGAGGAAGGCCGGCACCGCCTCCGAGACGTCATTCCACCGGATCCGCGCGGCGGCGCCCATCATCAGCACGCCGGTCACCACCAGCGCCGGGGCGGCGGCGAACGTGGGCACTGACTGGACCAAGGGCGTCAGGAACAACGCGGCGGCGAACAGGCCGCTGACCACGACGCTGGAGAAACCGGTCCGGGCACCGGAAGAGATGCCGGCGGCGCTCTCGATATAGGTGGTCACCGTCGACGTCCCGATGACGCTGCCGCAGACGGTACCCACCGAATCGGAGAGCAGCGCGCGGTTGGCTCGCGGCAGCCGTCCCCGCTGGTCCAGGAAGCCGGACCTCTCGGACAACCCCAAGAGCGTCCCCATGGTGTCGAAGAGGTCCACGAAGAGCAGGGCCAGGATCACCTCGATGAACGCCACGTTCAGGGTCTGGGGCAGGTGACGTACGGCTTCGCCGAAGAGATTGACCGGCCAGACCGGCATGCTGACCAGACCGGTTGGCCACGGCGCTGCCCCGAAGATCATGGCCAGCAGGGTCACGCCCATCATTCCCAGCAGGATCGCGCCGCGAATTCCGCGCGCCATCATCACGCCGATCGCCAGCAGCCCTACAAGGGCCAATCCGACGGACCAGGAACGGACCTCGCCCAGGCTCACCAGTGTGGCCTGATTGTCGACGATGAGGCCCGCGTTCTTCAGGCCGATGAACGCGATGAAGAGACCGATCCCGGCCGCCACCGCTCTTTTCAGGGTGTCCGGAACCGCGTTGATGATCGCCTCCCGGACCCGCAAGACGGTCAACAGCAGAAACAGCAGCCCGGAAGCCAGGACCACGCCCAGGGCCAGCTTCCAATCCACTCCCATGCCCAGGACGATGGTGTAGGCGAAAAAGGCGTTGAGTCCCATTCCGGGGGCCAGGGCGAAAGGGTAGTTGGCCAGGAGGCCCATCAGGAGCGTGGCGAGGGCGGCGGCCGCGCAGGTGGCGAACAACAGCTCGCCGAGCATCTCCTTGCCCAGGGCATCGGACAGTATGGCGGGGTTCACGACCACGATGTAGGCCATGGTCATGAACGTGGTGGCGCCTCCGGTGATCTCGGTCCGCCAGTTCGTGTTCTCCTGCTCGAACTTGAAGAATTCAGCGATCTTTTTCATTGAGGTATTGTCTCATGGGGCTGGATATATCTATTGATAAAATAGGAGATAAATAGGAGGGGGGACATCCTTGTCCCCCCTTTTAAGGGCCGACCCGTAACCTAGAGCGGGGGTTTGCAATGCCCGGAAAAGCGATACGGGAGAAAGAGGGGGACTACAAGTCCCCCCTCCTACCGATAACTGATGGAGACCGAGTCCAGGACCGGGGAATTGGCTGCGCCGGGACTGAGGAGGCTGGTCTTGTATTGGATCCAACGGGTGCCCTCGCCGGGGTCCGGTAGCTGGGAGCCGGACTGCTTGTAGTAGCTCTCCAAGCCGGCCGGTCCCATCCATGAGGCTGACTCCAGCCCCTCCCGTGTGGCGGCCCAGCGCACCTGGAATTCCAGACCGGATTGGAAGGGGGTCTCCCCCTCCCAGGAGATGGTTCCCAAACGCTCCACGGAACCGGCGTCGAACGGCGGAGAAATGTAGTCGTAACGATGGCCCCGATCATAGGCGTGGCCCGGATCGGAGGCAAGGTGGTGGGGCCCCAGGACCGGCAGGGAAGTCCGGCGCTCGGTGGAGAAACCCTCCGGTCCGCCCCAGTAGAGGAAGGCGTCGTTCCGGTGGTTTCCCTGCTTGGAGTGGCAGGCGAACAGGATGTCCACGTGGCCGTCCAGGTCGAAGTCGTTGGCGAGGACCCCCGAAGCGGAGTTGCTGGGAATCTCCATTTTGCGCGAAGGGTCGAACCCGGAGGGACCGTTCCAGTAGATCCTGGAGGGGTGGCTGCGCGTATAGCCAGCGTGGTAGCTGCTCAGGACCAGGTCCAGGAACCCGTTCCCGTTCAGGTCGGCCACCGCGGCGGAAGAGTTTCCCACCGAAGGCAGGATGGCCCGGTTCGATTCAGAGTAGCCTTTCGAACCGCCCCAGTAGATGAAGGTGTCCCCCTCTGCGGAGCCGCCGAAGGACCGGGGTTTGCCCGGCGCCGGATCCCGGTCGTAGAGGTTGGAGGCAATCACGTCCAGAAAGCCGTTTCCATCCAGATCGGCGACCTCCACGCCAACCGAAACCCGAGAAGGCAATTCGGACTTGCGCTCATTGTCGAATCCCAGCGGACTGTTCCAATAGACCACCACCTTGTTGAGGGTCCCGCTGAAGATCACATCGATCCAACCGTCACGATTGAGGTCGCCGATGGTGTGCTCCCGAATGCTGCCGATCCGGAAGATGAAGCGGTTGCCGTTGGAGAATCCCTCCGGGCCGCCCCAGTAGAGGCTGGTGGCCTCGGTACCCGGGCGCCACTGGGTGAAGACGGCGTCCAGGTAACCGTCCCGGTTGAAGTCGGCGAGCCGGGAAGAAAAGCTGTTGCCGGTCGCTAGAACGGTCCGATTGGACCCGGAGTACCCGGAACCCGATCCCCAGTAGATGGTCGGACCCGGGTTCTCCCCGTAGACGCCAGGAAACAGGAGATCCACATGGCCGTCCCGGTTGATGTCTGCGCTGGAACAGTATCCGTTGCCTGTGGGCAGCAATTGCCGGCGAGACGGCTCGAATCGCCCCTTGGGTCCGCCCCAGTAGATGTAAGCCGGGATGCCGTGGGTGGTATCGGCGGCATGGACGAAGACCAGGTCCTTGCTGCCGTCTCCGTCCAGGTCTCCCGCCTGGACCCCGGTAGCCTCGAACGTCGGCAGCTCGGTCCGCCACTCGGGCGAGTAGCCGTCCGGGCTGCCCCAATAGACGTACGCAGGGGGTTTCCCGTGAGGCTGCCCGCCTTGCTGCGAGAAGACCAGTTCGGGGTAACCGTCCTCGTCCAGGTCCTCCACCAGGCAGCGAGTAGGCGCCAGCGTGGGAATCGATGTCCGCCGATGGGAGCGATAACCATCCGGAGCTCCCCAGTAGATGAAGGACGACAGTCCGGACTTGTTGGCGAAGACCAGGTCGGGGTGGCCGTCCCGGTTCAGGTCTCCCGCGGCGACGTCGGACGCTCCCACCGTGGGCAGCAACGTCCTTGAATCGACCGAATAGCCGTTGGCCGATCCCCAATAGATGAACGAGGGCACACTCACCGAATCCACGATGTTGTACATGCCCATCTCGCGGGTCTTGAGCCGGTAGGCATTGGCCAGGACGATCTCCGGAAAGCCGTCCCCGTTGAGATCGGCGGCCTCGACCGCCGAGGAGCGGTCGCCGGGAAGATGGACCGCCTTGCGGCGGGTGTAGTCTCCGTCCGCCGTACCCCAGTAGAGGAGGGCGCCTCCCTCCGCGTCCGTGTTTCCTTCGTTGGCGAAGACCAGGTCCAGGTACCCGTCCCGGTCCAGGTCGGCCACCGTCACGTCCCGGCCGTTCACGGTCCGCAGGACCTGCCGCCGTTCGGCGGAAAAGCCGTCCGAAGATCCCCAGTAGATGAAGGACTCATTGTGAGGGTCCACCGTCACGTGGTAGTCCAATCCGCTGTTGGCGAAGACGATGTCCTGGTGTCCGTCCCGGTTCAGATCCTTCACGGCCACCGCGCGGGCGCCCCGCGTGGGAAGGCCGCTGCGGCCGGTGGCCTTGGGACCTCCCTTGGCGCCGCGGTAGATGAACGATTCCAGGTCGGTGCGGGTCCCGTTGAAGTTGTTGGCCACGATCAACTCGGCATTGCCATCCCCGTCCAGATCGGCGATGGCGCCGTCATGGCCCCCGTTGGTGGGCAGGCGGCTGCGGCGCTGGGCCGAGTATCCCTCGCCTCCCCCCCAGTAGATGAACAGGTCCGCCCGCTCGTGGGGATCGTGGTCGTTGGGGAAAATGATGTCGACGCGTCCGTCCTGATTCAGGTCCAGCAACTTGATGAGGACCACCTCTCCTTGAGCGGTGACGTAGGTGTTGACTCCCCCGTCGCTGAAGCTCCCGTCCGCGAAGTCGAGGAAGGAGTCTGTCGTCCAGACCTTTTCTTCGGCGGCGAGAGGCGCGGCGCTCCAGATCAACGCCAGCACGGCCAGCATCCGCACCGTAACCGGTTGAATCGATTGTCCAAGGATCATGGTGGTCATTCCTTTCCGCCCCGAACCGGAAGCGTGTGGCGCCTAGTCTACACCGGATTAGGAGGGGGGACTTTTAGTCCCCCATTCTTCCTTCACCCGTTCGCTTGTCGCCCTGCTGTGTCTTTGGAATTCGCCGATCGGAGATCGCCGCCCCGATTCGCCGACCGTAAATCGCCTTCCCCCGCGACTCCGGAACCGGGAACCCTCCCCAAACGCGCAGGACCCGGCCAGACATGGTTCCCTCGATGGCCCGGACATAAGCCTCCGCGCACTGCTCCGCGGTCACCGCCCCCCGTCGTTCATGTCCAGGCTCAACCACGGGCCCCGGACTGACGACGTTGACTCGAACGCCGCGAGGCCAAAACCGGGCCGTGTGTTCCACATAGGTTTCGAGCGCCGAATTGAACGGTCCCGTGGCGATACCTTTGCGGTACGAGTAGTGGCTCAGGAATCCGCTGGTCAACGTAAACGAGCCGCCGTCTCGAATCGTCGGTTGCCCCAACTTCATTAACCGGATCTGGGACAGGAACTTCCGTTCGAAGCCGTAGCGAAAGTCATCATCGGCCAATTCCTCGAACGGGAGGAACCGACTGTCGGCGCCCACGGCCGACACCAGCGCATCGTAGCTTCCCACTGCCGCGAACATGCTTCGCACCGACTCCGGATCGGTGTAGTCACATTGGACGTCGCCATCGACCAGACCGACTCGAACCACTCGATGATCGGCGGATACGGCCCTGTCGACCCCTCGACCGATCTTGCCGGATGCTCCGACGAGGATCACTTTCATCTGAAGTTCCCCCGATCAGACGGATCGGGTGATGCCTCCATCGACCCGAATGTTCTGTCCCGTGATGTACCCGCCGCCGTCGGTGGCCAGAAAGAAGATGACATCTGCAATCTCTTCCGTCGTACCGTAGCGCCGCAGCGGGATGCGGTCTTGATACTCCGGATTCACGGGAAAATTGTCGATGAACCCGGGAAGAACATTGTTCATGCGAATGTTGTCCGCGGCGTACTGGTCCGAAAACAGTTTGGCAAACGCCGCCAATCCGGCCCGGAACACCCCGGAGGTGGGAAAGGCAGGTTCAGGCTCGAACGCGGCGAAGGTGGAGATATTGAGGATCACACCACGCTTCTGACGCTGCATGATGGGAGTCACCAGGCGTGCCGGGCGAACGGCGCTGAGGAAATAGACCTCCATCCCCAAGTGCCAGTCATCATCCGAGAGTGCGAGTATCGGCGCTCTCGGACCGTGTCCCGCGCTGTTCACCAACACGTCGATCCGGCCCCACCTTTCCATGGTGAGATCCACGAGGCGCTTCAGGTCGTTGTTGGATCGATTGGAGCCTGTTACACCGACGCCGCCGAGTTCCTTTGCCAGGGCTTCTCCCTTGCCGGAGGAGGAAAGGATGGAGATCTCGAATCCGTCAGCGGCGAACCTCCGCGCCGCTGCAGCTCCCATGCCACTTCCGCCAGCGGTGACGACCGCGACCTTTTTCTCTGCCATGTGTTTCTCCAACTGGAACGGTGAACGGTCGGTCGAACTCGATGCCCGCCATCACCAGCACTTGGCCTTCAGCACCCGGTCGGTGACGTCCACCCGCTGGGAGGGTTCATTACCTGTGAGACTTTAGGGAAACGAACGGAACGCTGGCACGAGTGCATTGGGGTTCGAGCACGGACCGGTTTTCCCCTGGTGGTCTTGGAAGACCGTTACTGAGATCGGGAGCATGCCGCAAGGGCAGACTCCCAGCCACCTTTGGCGAGGCGGTGCGTCCCAAAATTGAAAAAGTGGGCGGTTTGCCGGTGCCACCGGGTCACGGCAACCTGTTCTTTCCCGTCGGCACAACCCATTGCCCGCAGCAGTTCATTGTGGCAGAGCACGTCGAGCACTTGCATGACGGGGGGTTCCGCGGTTGCGGCCTTTTCCCCGGAGGCAGCCGCCTTCCTGGCCGCCCGCCGGGTGGGTCTCCCCGCCGGGGTCGTCTCCTCGGCGCTCACAAGGCTGCGTTGATCTCCAGTATGTTCGAGGAGGCTAGGAGAAATCCACACCGCCCGGTCCAGGACTAACCTGTAAAGGATGTCCTGACACACCCTGTAAAGGATGTATTGGCACCAAACACACAAGGGTCGCCGCTACGATACGGACAGGGCCGCGGGTCGAAAACGGAGAGCGGTTCGGCGTGGCCTAGTCGCCCCTACGATACGGACGGGGCCACGGCAGGCTCTCAACGCCTCTTGGAGAGCCGCTTTATCCCGAGATCGAAAAAGTGGGCCGTCGGCCGTTGCCACCAAGCCACGGCAATCGGTTCTTTCTTGCCGGCCAGGTTCATTGTCCGCAGCAGGGTGTTGTGGCAGAGCGCCCAGACGATGTACTTCCCCTGAGGCGCCTGGAAATCCAGGTCCATATTATCCTCGAAGACGGTCTTGACCGTCTTCCGGGAGGAACTGGCGTAGAGTCGATTGGCGAGCACCGTGTAGTCCCGGCGCAACTCGGCATGCTGGGCCATCTTGTCTTCAGAAACGAGACCGAGCTTCAGAATGGAGACAAGCGCAATCCCCAGTCCCGCTCCGAGATTCCACCGGGAACCGTCCTGGACCGCAAGCGCAGCCGTTCCGGCGCCGAGCAGCAACAACGGGACGTTGCTCCACCGACTGAGAACCTGGAAGAAGAACAGGCGTCTGGCATGGTAGCAAATCGAAATACGGACCTGGAAAAGAAGATTGTGGTATTCCTGGTTCTTCATCTCCTCACTACTCCTGGGGCCGGAACCCTCACCCTCCGGATCTCGAACCTGTGTTTGAGTCCCTGTCTGTAGTTAACGATTGCATTCCAAAAAAGACGAGTTTCAATCGTTGCCGTCAGGCCAGTTCTTCTCTCACTCGCCTCTTCTTGCGCAGGGGCGCTGCGGTCTGGAAGAATGAATCGCCCAGTCGAAAGGTGGTTTTCATGGTCGAGTCCCTGCTGAAGAGGTTGGATGAAGACGGGTGGCTCCTGTTGGACAACGTTATTCCCGCCGGCCGGGTGGACACCGTCCGGCGGAACGTGTTGGCCGCCCGGGCCCGTTCCTTGAAGACCGAGGAGGCCAAGCTCGTGGCCAAAGACGCCAGGGTCACCACCCGGGGCGGGGCGGTGGTGGGACTCATCAACCTGGACCAGACCATCGCCCCCTATCTGGCGGACCCGAGGGTCCTGGCCATCATCGAGCGGCTCTGGGGAGACTACACCCGGATCGTCTCCCTCGGCGGGTTGATCAGCGACCCGGGCCATCGCGACCGCGTCTGGCACGCGGACTGGCCCTTCAACCAGACCAATGCCGCCCACATTCCCGCACCCTATCCCGATTCCGTCCAGGTCCTCACCGGCATCTTCATGCTCACGCCCTTCACGGCCGAGACGGGCGGCACCTTTGTGGTGCCGAAAAGCCATCGCTCTCCCAACAACCCGACGGGAGACAACGGCGTCGATCGCGGCGCGCCCCATGCCGCGGAGGTCCAGGTGACCGGGGACGCCGGAAGCCTGCTCCTGTTCGACAGCCGCATCTGGCACTCTGCGGCTCCCGTGCTGAGCCTCGAGGCGCGGGTCGCGGCGGTGGTCCGCTATGCCCCTTGGTGGATCAACCTGAATCCGGTGCTGCTTGGCACCGACGACCATGCCCGAATCGTGGCCGAGACCAACGGCAAACCCTACTTGGTGCCGCTGGTCAAACGGGAAGTTTTCCAGTCCCTGCCCGAGACGGTCCGGCCCCTGCTCCGGCACTGGGTGGAAACCGGCGGGTAGAGAGCTCCTCGACCTACCAGAAGACGTAGAAGACCAGCAGAAGGGAAGCCGCCATCACCAGGCCGGCCCAGAGATTGGGCCGGGCCCACAACGGAACCGTGCGGCCGTGCTCCTCGAAGGGGGAATCCACCAGGTCCGGCACGCCCTGGCGGGACCGGTCGAGCCAGCCGCCCACCTGTCCCCGGGGCAGGGAAGACGCAG
Organism: Acidobacteriota bacterium; assembly: GCA_965116695.1. Taxonomy (GTDB): domain Bacteria; phylum Acidobacteriota; class UBA6911; order RPQK01; family JAJDTT01; genus JAJDTT01. The sequence goes on along the minus strand of OZ220706.1, from coordinate 702,386 downwards.
GATCCCGGCCCAGAAACAACGAGGTCAGGATCATGGCGCCCGAGGTGGCGACGATGCTCCAGACGTAGGCGGCGAACTTGTCGGTGAACCAGACCGGAAAGAGGTCCAGGCCGGCCCCCACCAGAGCGAGGATGCCGTAACCCGAACCGACCGCCAGGCCGATGCTCCCGCTCCTCCGGTGGACTCGCGTGAAGACCCCCATCAAGTAGACGGTCATCAGGGGAATGACAAACACGCTGGTGACGCGGATGAAGAAACCGGCGATGTTCTCGAAGCGGAGAATGAAGGGAATGTAGGCGAAGGAGGCGACGATGACGAAGGGGGTCACCCAGCGGCTGACCCGGAAATAGTGGCTGTCCTCCCGGTCCCGGACGAAGAGGCGGGCGTAGATGTCCCGGGTGCAGAGGGCCGCCAGGGCCGAGCCGATCCCCTCATACGTGGTGATCGCCGCTGCGATGACTCCGGCCACGACGATCCCCTTCAGCCCCGGTCCCAGGAACTCGTTCACCAGAAGGGGATAGATCTGGTCCGGCCGCTGAAGGGTCTCGGGCCAGACGGCCCGGCCCAGGATTCCCAGGGTCCCGTTGAAGTACATCAGGATCATGGTCATTCCCGCGGCCACCAGGACCGACATCTTCACGTCCCAAAGAGAGCGGGCGCCGAACAGCTTCATGGTCTCGCTGTGATTCACGATGGGGTAGGCGGCTCCGATGATGAGCCAGGCCGCCGTCACCACCAGCGGGTCCGGACTGCCCGGCCGGGAGATCCCGATGTGGAGCAGATAACGGGGCAGCTCGGCTCCTCCCTTGAGAGCCAGTTTCTCCATGGCGCCCGACCAACCCCCGGCCACGTTCCAGAGCACGGTCCACAAGACCAGGATTCCCGTGATCATGGCGACCGTGAGGAGGGCGTCGACCCAGGCGATGGTCTTGAGTCCTCCCCGGGCCGAGTACAGGGTGGCCATCCCTGCGAATGCCGCCACGGCGGTCCAGGCCGAGAGTTCGTCGAGTCCCATGACCAGGGTGAGCGTCAACTGCAGGGAGATGGCGATTCCCGCCAGGATGTTGGTCCGGTACTGGAACTGCACCAGGGCGCTGATTACCCGGGCCGCGGGGCCGAAGCGATACTCGAGATATTCGGCATTGGTGAACAACCCGGCCCGGTACATGGGAGGCAACACGAAGAAGGCGGCGATGATGTATCCCGTCACCACGCCCAGCCACCAGGTCGTCAGGACGGACATGCCCTCGAGATAGGTCATCCCGTTGACGCCCACGATGTCGCCGCTGTCGACGGAGGTGGCGAACAGGGAGATGGCCACGATCCAGAACGGCAGGCTGCGGCCGCCCAGGAACCAGTCCAGGTTCGTCTTGGTTTCGCGGGAACGCACCAGTCCGTAGCCGAAGACCAGCAGGTTCAGGCCCAGGACGATGACCCAGTCTATGGTGGACATCTCGAGTTAATCTCTAATCGCGGTGGGTGTCCGCCGGCTTCAGAGAGCCGGCCGGCTCCGCTCCGCGTATCCGGTCAGTTCCACGTACCCCTGTCCCAACCGGACGCCTCCTGCCGTCTCGATCCTCACGGGGCCCTCCCAGTAGGCGAGCCCCGGCAGCAGCCGGCTGACGTTCTCCGTGTCGGATACCTCCGGCGTCAAAACCATCTCCAGACCCTCGTCCGGGACCCGCACCCGCCACCCGGCGGGATAGCGTGCTCCGTTGTGGGGACTGGTCCAGGCTCCGGTGGCGCGCACCGACCACTCCTTTGATCCCAGGTACCGGGTTCGCCCCTCCATGGATATCAGTGTCCCGTTGGCGAAATCCACCTGATTGCGGCGATCCCTCAGAAGATAGAGCATCAGGTCGCGGCCGTCGTCCAACTGCAGGCTGAACCAGTCCCATCCGATCTGACGGGCTCCCAATTGATTGGACCCGAACTCCTTGTCCATCCAGGAGACGCCCTCCACCGCGTGTTCCTCCCCTCCGATGGAAACCCGGCCGCGGGTCGCCATCCGGGTGAAGCTGTAGTACTGGCTCGCGGCGCCCTCCTCGCCTCCCTTGATGCTGTAGCCGTTGGGACCCTGGAAAACCGGGCCCTTGGTCCCGCGGGTCGTGAGGCGGAAGGAAAGTTCCCGGCCCTGGTCCGAAGCGGCGAGGTCGAAGCCCTCGCCGTTCCAGTGCAGGCTCCAGCGCCGGGAACTGCCGGCGGGAGGCCGGCTCCAGGCGATGAGCGAAGATGAACCGTCCCCGAATTCCCCCAGCAGCGGTGTGGCGCGATAGAGGATCTCCGTGAAGAGATGCCGCCTGTTCGCCAGGTCGGTCAGCGCCGCGTGCCCCATGATGACGTCCCGGGCCGTCCAGGCGGAGTCCAACGGCGGAGATTCGGGCTGCAGCCCGACCCGGAAGAAGGTGAACTGGTAGCCGAACCGGCGCGGGGTCTCGCCGCGGGTCCGCAGGTGGCCCGTGAAGTACCACCATTCCGTGCGATAGCCGGTCCGGGCCCAGTGATCCCGGGGGAAGGACCAGGTGTAATCGGAGCGCGCCGGCTTCCACTCGAGGGTTGTCGCCAACAGACTCAGAACAACCAGAGCACCGGCAAGAAATGGCATCCGGTTAAAGATCCTCCCGGCTGAGCTGTGTCGCCGGCGTCCGGCTGGCCGCCAGCGCCGGATACAGGCTTGCCAGCACCGCCGCCGCCAGGATGGTCGCCGACTGGACCAGGACGGTTCCCCAGGGCCAGTGAATCTGGATGGTCCACCCGAAGTAGGCCCGATTGATGACGAAGACCAGGATGCCCGCCAGGACGACCCCGCCGGCAAGGCCCAGAATGAGCCCGGCGACCCCCATGCCCAGCCCCTTGCCCACGAAGATCCGGAAGAGCTGCGACCGCCGGGCGCCGAGGGACCGGTAGAGGGCGAGCTCGGCCGACTCCTCCCGCGCCAGCACCAACAGCGTCAATATGATGCCCGCGACGGCGATCAGCAGGCTCGTCCCCTGCAGGAGCCGGGTGACGGCAAAGGTCTGGTCGAAGATCTCCATCACCTCCTGGCGCAGTTTCCGGTTGCTTCGAAAGAGGAGCGAATCACCCGCGTGCGCCGCCCGGAGGCGGTCGACGGTCTCGCCGGTGTCGGCTCCGGGCTCCAGGTAGAGGGCCACGCTGTGGACGGGCCCCGGGCCGAAGAGCCGCCCCATGGTCTCCAGCCCCACCACGGCCAGACCCGTTCCGGGCTGATAGTCGTAGTAGATGCCGGCGATGGGAACCCGCCTCTCACCGCCTGGAGTGACCAGGGGGAGATGGTCCCCCGGCTCCAGGCCGCGCCGCCGGGCCAGGGTTTCCCCGACCAGGGCTCCGCCCTCCTCCCGGAACTTCCGGTAGACGGCATCCGGATCTCCTCCCACCAGCGGGAATCGAGCCTCGCCCCCGGGAAGACCGGTCTCGACGCCGGCCAGAAAGATGCGCTCGCCGCCGGATCGGACCGTCAGCCTCCGGTAGCGGTCGAAGGCCACGACATCCTTGGTCCGGGACAACTGGGAAATCAGCTCCGGGCCCAGGGCGGTCTCGTCGCCTCTTCCTCTCCAGGACTCGGTCTTGACGTAGATGTCGGCCTGGACCGAGGTCCGAAGCCAGACTTCCAGGGTCTCCCGGAAGCTGCTGGTCTTGAGGGTGACGCCCACCATCATGCTGACCGCGATGGCCAGGGAGGAGGCCGTGAAGACAGTTGTGGTCCAGCGTCCGGCCAGGGATCGGAACCCGTATCGGACGCCGAGTCCGGATAGGGGCAGCAGCGACGCCGCCCGGACCAGGATGGGAGTGAACAGCGGGATCGCCACCAGCAGAGCGATGCCCAGAACAAAGCCGGCCGGACGCCAGTCCGCGGCAAACCGGTGCCAGACCGACGCCATCGCCAGAATCCCGGTCCCGGCCAGAGCCAGGGGAATCGCCGAGGTTCTCACCCTTCCCTGCAGGAGCCGGGAAGAGAGGAGCGATCGGGGAGGAGAGAGGCAGAGGTCCAGGGCAGGGAGGAGGGTCCCGGCCAGCGAGGCGCCCATGCCGGCCGCGGCTCCCGCCAGGTAGACCCACGGGGGAACCTGGAGGGAGGTGATCTCGTTCAGGAGATAGACCTGGGTCAGGGTGGCGCTGACGGCGTCCACGTTGGCCCGGGCGGCCCAGTAGCCCAAGCCGGTTCCGAGGACCACTCCCAGCGCCCCCACCAGGGCCGCCTCGAAGGCGATGAGTCCCAATAGCTGCGCCCGGGTCGCTCCCACGGCCCGAAGCACTCCGAACTCGCGCCTGCGGCGCACCAGAAGGGCCTGGGAACTCGTGTAGACGACGAAGCTGCCTACGAAAAGGCTGATCAGGCTCAGCGCCGTCAGGTTCAGGCGGAATGCGCTCAGAAGGCCGGCCGCCTCGTCCTCCCTCTGCGTCGGAGTCAGCACCTCCACCGACGGACCCAGGCGTCGTTCCAGTAGCGCCTTGAGATCCGCGCGATCTTCAACCTCCGCCTCGACATGGATCTCGTGCAACTCGCCCGGCCGGCCCAGCAGGCCCTGGACCTGGGAGATGTCCATGACCGCCAGCTTGGCCCCGGCCAGGGTGGTGACCCGGGCGAAGTCCACCAGGGCGCCGATAACCAGGCGCGCCTTCCGCGGACCGCAGGACACCTCGATGGAATCTCCCAAGGACCAGCCCTGGGCCCGGGCCAGCTCGGGAGTCACGGCCGTCCAACCGGGTTGGGTCAAGCCTTCCGACGCCTTCTCCCGGCCCAGCAGCTCCAGACTCTCCCGCGAAGCCGGAGAAAGAAGATCGATGCCCATCACCTCCAGGAGCAACGAATCCGGTCCCTTCACCGCCACGTCCAGCCGGTAGACCGGCCAGGCTCCCCGGACGCCGCGGGTGCCCAGCACCTCCGGAAAGAGGCTCTCCGGCAGTGTGCGGTTCAAGCCCCGGACGGTGAGATCCGCTTCCGATCCCACGGCCCGGAGAGCTCCCCGGAATGCGGCCACGGCACTCAGGTTGATGATCTGCACCGAGAGGACCGAGGCGACGCCCAGGGCGACTCCGAAGACGGTCAGAAGATAGAGCGACCGGCCCGCCCGGAGGCGCGTCTTCAGGGTGTGAAGCAGGTAGCGCTTCATGCGCCGTCCAGGACCCCGCTGTGGATCCGCCAGGTCTCATCGGCCAGTCCCGCCAGCTCCCGGCTGTGGGTGACGTAGAGCAGCGTGGCCTCTTCCCGGGTCACCAGCTCCAGCATCAGTTCCAGGACCAGCCAGGAGTTCTCGTCGTCCAGGTTTCCAGTGGGCTCGTCCGCCAGGATCAGACGGGGCCGGCGCAGGAGAGCCCGGCAGATGGCCACCCGCTGCATCTCTCCACCGCTCAGGTTGCTGACCGGATCCTCGGAGCGATCGGCCAGGCCGACCCGGCCCAGCAACTCCATCACCCGGGGCTCGAAATCGCGGGGTTTCCCGCCGGCGACCAGTGCCGGGAGGGCCACGTTCTCCCGCACCGGCAGGTGGGGCAGGAGATGGAAGAACTGGAAGACGAGGCCGATCTCGTTTCTGCGCAACAGGGTCCGGTCGCGGTCCGAGAAACGGGAGAGGTCGTTTCCCAGGACCTCCACTTTTCCGCGAGTCGGCAGGTCGATGCCCGCGGCCAGATGAAGGAGCGTGGACTTGCCGCTGCCGCTCCGCCCCACGATGGCCACCCGGCGTCCCGGGGACACCTGGAAAGAGACGTCGTGAAGCGCCGTCAGACCTCCTCCAGCAGATTCTCCGTAGGTCTTCGAGACCCGTGAAAACGCAAGGACGGGAGTCATCTCGACGGAACAGGTTATGGGGAACTGCGGAACGAATTCAACTCGGGGAAATACCACTTAACATCACATACCCTTTTTATGAAAGTGATAATCATTTCCATCTCATGATAGCCATTATAATTGAAATTGAATTTCATAATCATTGATATTGATGTCTGATTTCAATTAAGTCTTTTAATTACTATGAGTTATATTTGACAGATCATTCATTTAATATGTACATTCATTGGCATGGAGTCTGCAGATCGCGACTTGAACATGCGACCGAATTAATCAACAAGGAGAAAGATATGAACGGAAGAATCAATCACGCCTTGAACACACAGATCCACATGGAGTTGGAGTCCTCCTACCTCTACCTGGCCCTTTCGGCCTACTACGACTCCAAGGATTTGCCCGGTTTCGCCCACTGGATGAGAGAGCAGAGCCGTGAGGAGTACGGGCACGCCATGAGATTGTTCGACTACCTCCTGACCCGCGGAGCGAAGGTTGATCTGGACACCCTCGGAAAGCCTGCCGACGGGTTCACGTCCCCGGTGAGTGCCTTCAATCGGGTCGTGGAGCACGAGAAACGCGTCACCAAGGCCATCCACAAACTCTATCTTTTGGCTCTCGAAGAGGGTGACCTGGCCACCGGAGTGGAACTGCAGTGGTTCATTCAGGAGCAGGTCGAAGAGGAAAAATCGGTCTCGGAGGTTGCGGCTCAACTGCGATGGGGCAACGGTGAACCCATGGGTCTGCTGATGGTGGACCGCGACCTGGCCAAACGGGAATAACCCCGGCCGGCTCCCTCCGATCCCCCCGCATATCGTCCGCCGGCCCCGTGGGTAGCGAGGCCGGCGGCGATTCTTGACAGTTTCGACGTCCGCTTGGTAGCTTCGGGCGCCTCATGAGCACCTACCAGATCGGCGACTACCGGCAGACCTACGCCAGTTTTCGCCTCACCCGGCCCGAGCGCTACAACTGGGCTTTCGACGTGTTCGACCGTTGGGCCGCCGATCCCAAGAAGGTGGCCATGCGTTGGGTCAGCGACTCCGGAGACCTCCGGCAGGTGACGTTCCGGGACTTTTCCCGATCCTCGACCCGTTTCGCCAACGCTCTGGCCGGACTGGGCGTGGAAACGGGAGAGCGGGTCTTCGTCATGCTCCCCCGGATCGTCGAATGGTGGGAGGTCCTCCTGGGCGGCATCCGGGCCCGGGCCGTCACCGTACCGGGCACCACCTTGCTGAGGCACAAGGACATCGTCTACCGGATCAACGCCTCGGGGGCTTCGGTGGCCGTGACCGATGCCGCCAACGCCGACAGGATCGAAGCCGTGCGCCCGGAGTGCCCCGGGCTGCGGCATGTCATCGTCGTGGGTGGGAGTTCCGGCTGTCTGGGCTATGGGGACCTGCTGGCCAAGAGCTCTCCGAGCATGGACCATCCCCGGAACCTCTCTACCGATCCCCTCATGGTCTACTTCACGTCCGGGACCACCGGACCTCCCAAGATGGTCCTGAACGACCACGCCAGCTATCCGAAGGCGCACATCATCACCGGCAAGTTCTGGCTGGACAACCGCCCCACGGACCTCCACTGGACGCTGTCGGACACGGGATGGGCCCAGGCCGCCTGGACCTGCCTGTTCGCGCCCTGGAACATGGGGGCGGCCATCTTCATCTGGGATCACCGGGGACGTTTCGATGCGGAGCGGACGCTGCGCATGCTCCACGAGCACCCCATCACGACCTTCTTCTCCCCTCCCACCGCCTATCGGATGATGGTTCAGGAGGACCTGACCCGGTGGCCGGCCCGGGCCCTGCGTCATTGTCTGGGAGCCGGGGAAGCGGTCAACCCCGAGGTCATCGCCACCTGGAAGGGGGCCATGGGCCATCACATCTGGGAGGGCTACGGCCAGACTGAGACCGTCCTTTGCGTGGCCACGTTTCCGGGCATGGAATACCGGCCCGGCTCCATGGGAGTCGCCTCGCCCGGGTTTCGAATGGGCGTGGTGGACGACTCGGGGAATGAACTCAGTCCCGGAGAGGAGGGGGAAATCGCCATCCGGGTGCGTCCCGAACGGCCTCTCGGCTTGTTCTGCGGCTACTACCGGAACCCGGAGGCGTCCGCCAACTGTTTCGTGGGCGACTGGTACATGACCGGAGACCGGGCGACCCGGGACGAGGAGGGCTACTTCTACTTCGTCAGCCGAGCCGACGACGTCATCAACACCTCCGCTTATCGCGTGGGGCCCTTCGAGGTGGAGTCGGCGTTGCTGGAGCATGAGGCGGTGGCGGAGGTGGCGGTTGTCGGGAGTCCCGACCAATTGCGGGGAGAGATCATCAAGGCGTTCGTCGTGCTCGGTCAGGCGGCCCGCCCCTCGGACGAACTGGTCCGGGAACTCCAGGCCCACGTGCGCAGCGTCACCGCTCCCTACAAGTATCCTCGCCAGGTGGAGTTCGTCGAAGAACTGCCCAAGACCATCAGCGGAAAGATTCGGCGCAACGAACTCCGGCGGCGGGAGCTGGAGAAGAAGGGCCGCTGATTCTCCTCCGATCTCCGAAAACTGACCTTTCATGCCCTTTTCCGAAGACCACGAACTCTTTCGAGAATCTCTGAAACGCTTCGTGCAGGAGGAGATCCTCCCTCACGTGGAGGAGTGGGAAGAGAAGGAGCAAACGCCCCGTTCGCTCTTCGAGCAAATGGGGGAACTGGGCTTTCTCGGCGCCGAGTACCCGCCGGAATACGGCGGCGGCGGCGCCGACTTCTGGATGTCGGTAGTCCTGGCCGAAGAGCTGGCGCGCTGCCGCTCCGGCGGCGTGGCCTTCGGCGTCATCGTCCACACGGACATGTCCTCCCCCTGGCTGGTCCACTACGGAAACGAGGACCAGAAACGGCGTTACCTGCCGGACATCATTCTGGGCCGGAAGATCTGCGCCCTGGCCATCACCGAGCCGGACACTGGATCGGACATGGCGGCCCTCTCCACCCGGGCGGTCCGCGACGGCGACGACTGGGTCCTGACGGGCGCCAAGACCTTCATCACCAACGGCGTGAACGGCGATCTCTACTTCGTGGCCGCACGGACCCGGGACGACGGTCCCCGCCGCGAGCGCCTCTCCCAGTTCCTGGTGGAGCGGGACAGCCCCGGATTCAGCGTCGGCCGCAAGCTCCGGAAGACCGGCATGTTGGCTTCGGACACGGCCGAACTGGTCTTCGACGAGGTCCGCGTCCCTGGAGAAAACCTCCTGGGAGTGGAGGGACAAGGGTTCGCGCAACTGGTCTCGGGGTTGCAACGGGAACGCCTCATGGCGGCGGTGCTGTGCGTCTCCGCCGCCCAACAGGCTCTGGAGGACTGCGCCGAGTACCTGAACCAGCGCCACGCCTTCGGCCGGCCCCTCGCAAGGTTCCAGGCCCAGGCCCACCGGCTCGCCGACATGGCTACAGAGGCGGAAGCGGCCCGGCAACTGACCTACCACGCCGCCTCCCGCTTCGCGTCGGGCCAGGAGTGCACCCGCGTGGTGTCGATGGCCAAGCTCTACGCCACCGAGATGGCCAACCGGGTCGCCTACCACGCCGTCCAGATGCACGGCGGCTACGGTTACATGCGGGAGTACGCCGTGGAGCGCTTCGCCCGGGACTACCGCCTCTGGCCCATCGCCTCGGGCACGTCCGAGATCATGCGCGAGATCATCTCCCGCGACCTGTTGCGGTAAAGGAGCGAAAGGAGCGGCGACATTCCTGTCGCCGGGAGCAGCGGCATCCTGCCGCCGGGAGCGGCGGCATCCTGCCGCCGATTGGATCGGCGTCTTTCAGGCGCCGATTCAAGGTGGCGTAAGGACGACGGCAGTCCCCCCTCTACACTTTCCCGCCGCCGAATCGTTCGGAAACCAAGGAGAATTTCGGGGGACTAACAGTCCCCTCCTACCGTCGCCGGCTCACGAAATCCTGGACGTTTCTCCGGCTCTCCCGGTCTTCGAAACAGGCCAGAAAATCGGCCGAGGCCACACCCTCCCAACGGTCGCTCCTCAACTCCGACATCCGGTGCAGCAACGCCTTGGTCCGCGCCAGACCCTCCCGCGGAAACGACGCCAGCCGCCGCGCCAGTGCTTCGCCCCGGCTCAAGAGCTCCGAGTCCGGAACCACTTCATTGACCAGCCCGATCTCGTAGGCGCGAGTCGCGTCGATCTTCTCGCAGGTCAGAAGCAGCCACCGGGCGGCGGCGCCCCCCAACAGATCGACCGTCCTCCCCAACGACCAGGGCGGCGTCCATCCCAGCTCCACCTCCGGAAGTCCGAACACGGCGGAACCGGACGCGATCCGAAAATCATGGTAAAGGGTGACCTGAAGACCGCCCCCCAAAGCGTAGCCGTGCACCAGCGCCAACGTCGGCTGGGGCAGGGAATCGAGCAATCCGAAGGCCTCCCCGTAGCCCCTTTCCAGCGAAGTAGCCTCGGCCCCCGAGAGGGGCGCCAGCTCGCGCAGATCGCTGCCGGAACAGAAGGCGCGTCCCTCTCCCCGGGTGATCACGACCCGGACCGACTCGTCGTCGCGGATCCGGTTCAGGAAATGAACGTAACGCCCGACCATCTCCTGGTCCAGGGCGTTGAGGACTTGAGGCCGATTGAGCGTGAGCCAGGCCACTCCGTCCCGGATGGAGAGTTGGACCGAATCAGTCGCCGGCACCTGACTTCTCGGCGGCTCGGGCCAGAAACCGCTCCATGGACCCGAGGATGAAGCGGTCGTGGGTGCCGCGGGCAATCAGGTCCTGTTCGTCGTGAGCCTGGAACTCGAAGCCGAGCCGTTTGCCCTCCAGCTCCACTAGCTCCACCCGAATCGTTACCTTCATGCCCACCGGCGTCGGCGCCAGGTGCTGCATGTTCACCCGGGTTCCCACCGTGCCTTGGCCCTGGGCCAGGGTGGGAGCGGCGCAGCGGATGGCGCAGGCTTCGATGAGGGCCACCAATGCGGGCGTGGCCAGCACCCGGACACCCGGATTTCCGAAACGATCCGCGGTCAGATCGTCGCCGACCGTGTGCTCCGTCGTCAGGGTCCGGCCCACTTTGAGAACGTCGGTCATTTCCACCTTCTTTCTCTTGCCGCTTCGAGCGTCAGTCCGGGGACCCGGTCAACTCCTGGCGGACGATCCGGGTTCCGGCCACCATGTTGCGCAGCTTCTTGACCGTGATCCAGCGGGGAAGCTGGAAGAATCCGCAGTCGGGGACGATCCAGAGCTTCTCCGGCGGAATATATTGCAGAGCGGCGCGAATTCGGTCCGCCACGTCTGCGGGCGTCTCCCGGTAGAAGGACTTGATATCGATGACCCCGACGCCGATGTCCCGTTCCTTGGAGAGTTCCCGGCAGATTTCCAACTCCTGCATCTCCCGGTTGGCAAACTCCAGGACGTACTCGTCGCACTTCGCATCCAGCAGGTAGGAAATCATGGGTCCGTACTCCCGCTTGCCGCGGGGACGGGATCCCAGGTTGCCGAAGCAGATATGGAAGGCGATCCTGGCATCGACCCCTTCCACGCACCGGTTGTAAAGGTCCAGGTACTCCTTCAGTTCCCCGGGGATGATGGCAAAGGAGGGCTCATCCAACTGGATGTAGTCGGCTCCCGCCTTGACCAGGTCCTTGAGCTCCTGGTTGACGACTTCGGCAAACTCCCAGAACAGTTCCAGGCGGTCCCGGTAGTACTCGCGAACCGACGAGTCCCTGAGGTGAATGGTGACGGTCAACGGGCCCGGACAGGTGGCCTTGACCGGCTTGTCGGTCTGGGTCTTCAGGTGCTTGAACTCCTCGACAACGCCGAGTCCGCGGGGGACGGTCACCTTCTCCCGGAGACGGTAACGCGGCACCGAGTCGTACGCGTACAAACCCACCCTGCGCAGCGGCTCTTCCGGTTCGATGCCCTCCATCTTCTCGTAGAAGCTCTGGACGAAGTGCCATCGCTTCATTTCACCGTCGGAGATGACGTCCACGCCGGCCCGTTCCATGTCCCGGATGGCGATGCTCACGGCGTCGTCGTAGAGTTCCCGTTTGTCGGTCTTACCGTATTTTCCCGCTTCGATGGCCTCCAACGCGGTATAGAACCAGCTCGGAATGGCATGGCTGCCAATGACCGACGTGGGAAGCAGCGGAAGATTTTCCTTCATATTTCTCTTGCCTCCGCGCAGAAGTGCCAAATCCTAACACAGCGGTCGCAGTGGCCCAAAGGTTCGCGCCGGCCACGAATGTCAAGGTTCCGCAAATTCTTCCGGGTGGGCGAACAGGTCCCGCAGTTCCTTCAGGAAGAGGCCGGCCGGATAGCCGTCGACGGCCCGGTGGTCGAAGACCAGGCAGAGGTAGGCTGTGGGAACGACCTCCAGCCGCCCTTCGACGGCCAACGGCCTGGGCTGGATCCGGCCGATTCCCAGAATCGCCACCTGGGGTGGATTGATGATGGGGGTGAACAGGTCCACGTGGGCGCCGCCCAGATTGGTGATGGTGAAGGTGCCGTCGCTGACGTCGGCCAGATCCAGCGTTCCTTCCCGGGCCCGGCCCGCCAGGGCGCGGCTTTCCCGAGCCAGTTGGCTTAAATTCTTGGAGCCGGTGTCCTTCAGAACCGGCACCACCAACCCCTGGTCCAGGTGGACGGCCATGCCCATGTTGATCTGGCCGTGAACTCGAACCTGGTTGTCTGCGAGAGTGGCGTTGAGCAGAGGATGCCGCCCCAACGCCACGATGACCGCCTTCGTGACCAAATCGTTGAGGGAGATCCGCAATCCGTAAGTGGACTCCCAGCGGGAAAGATTCGACTCGCGGAACTCCACCGTCCGGCTCATGTCCACGTGCATCACCTCCGTCACCCGGGGGATGTCGCGCCAGCTCTGGGTGAGACGCTGCGCCACGCGGCCGCGGGTTCCGGTCAGGGGAATCGTCCGGGCCACTCCGAGAGTGGATTCGGGCTCCTGCGCGGGCTGCGCCGGGGAAGCGGCCGCAGCAGCCGCCCGCAGAATGTCGTCCTTGGTGATCCTTCCGCCGGGACCGGAACCGGCCACGGTGGCGGGATCCACGCCATGGCGGGAGGCCAGCTTCCGGGCCACGGGAGAGATTCTCAATCGGCGGGACTTGACTGGCCGTTTGCGCCGCGCCGAGGGACGCGCCGAGACTCCGGGCATCTCCTTCCGGGCCGCGGGCGCACCTGCCGGCGCCAACAGGCGCGCGGTCTCTTCCGGATCGGGGCTTTCACCGGGAGCCAAAAGAATCGCCAGAATGGCGCCGATGGGCCGCTCCTGGCCGGCGGGAACGACGATCTTGTGGAGCATCCCGTCCATGGGAGCCTCCACCTCGGTGGTCACCTTGTCGGTCTCCACCATCAGCAGCGGATCTCCCTTGGCCAGATGGTCCCCCTCCTGTTTCAGCCACTCCAGGACCGTCCCCGACTCCATGGTGTGGCCCAGGCTGGGCATTCCGAATTTCACCGCCATCAGGTTCGTCCTCTACGCCACCAGGTCCCGCGCCGCGGCGAGCAGTTTCTCGACGCTGGGCACCGCCAGCTTCTCCAACACGGGGCTGAAGGGCATGGGCACGTCGGCGGCGGCCACCCGGCGGACGGGGGCGTCCAGGTAGTCGAAGCATTCCTCGGCGATCCGGGAAGCCAACTCGGCGCTCGAGCCTCCGCGTCGAACCTCTTCGTCGGTGACGATGGCCCGGTTGGTCTTCTCCACCGAGGAGAAAATCGTGTCCGTGTCCAGCGGGACCAGGGTCCGGGGATCGATGATCTCCAACTCGATCCCTTCCGCGCTCAGGATTCCTGCCGCCTCCAGGGCCTTCCCCACCATGGGCCCCGACGCCACGACCGTGATGTCGTCCCCCTGGCGCTTGACGTCGGCCTGGCCGAAGGGAATGGCGTATTCCGTGTCCGGAACCTCCCCCTTGACCGAGTAGAGGCGCTTGTACTCGATGAACATGACCGGGTCCCGGCCCCGCAAGGCCGACTTCATGAGCCCCTTGGCGTCGCGGGGGGTGGAGGGAACCGCCACCTGCAGGCCGGGCACGTGCATGAACCAGGCCTCCAGGCTCTGGGAATGCTGGGCGGCGATGAGCCGCGCCGACCCGGAGGGGAGCCGCAAGACTACCGGGACGTCGGTCTGGCCGCCGAACATGTAGCGGACCTTGGCCATCTGGTTCACCACTTCATCCATGGCGCAGGTGATGAAGTCGACGTACATGATCTCCGCCACGGGACGCATTCCGCAGAGGGCGGATCCGACGGCGGTGCCGACGATGGCGGCCTCGGAAATGGGGGTCTGGCGGATCCGGTCCGGGTACTTCTCGGCGATGCCCCGGGTGACCGCGTAGGGTCCGCCGTGGGCGATGACGTCTTCGCCCAGGACGAAAATGCTCGAATCCCGGGCCATCTCCTCGTGCAGGGCTTCTCGAATCGCCTGGTTCATGGGTATCGAGGGCATGACGGGCTGGTCCTCCTTCTGGATGGTCTGTTTCTCACGCCACCGGAGTGGAGAAGACGTCGCGGGTCAACTCCTCCGCTCCGGGGTAGGGACTTTCATCAGCGAATCGCACCGCTGCCGCGATCTCCTCCTCCACCGACTTCCGGATCGACTCCGCCTCCTCAGCCGTGAGGATCCCCTCCTGCTGGAGATGATCCCCCAGACCCTGGATGGGATCGTGCCGGCGGGACCAGTCCGCGATCTCCTGCTTGGTTCGATACTGCTGAGGGTCGCCGAAGTTGTGGCCGTGGAAGCGGTAGGTCTTGCACTCCAGCAGGGTCGGGCCCTCGCCCCGGCGGGCGCGATCGACCGCCTCGCCGGCCGCCTCGTAGACGGCCAGGACGTCCATGCCATTCACCTGGGCTCCGGGAATGCCGTAGGCGGAGGACATGGAGGCCACGTCGGTCACCAGGGTGATCTCCTCCTGGGGCGTCCACTGAGCGTACTGGTTGTTCTCGCAGACGTAGACCACGGGAAGGCGCCAGACGGCCCCCAGGTTGATGTTCTCGTGGAAGGGGCCGCGGTTGACGGCGCCGTCGCCGAAGAAGCAGACGGCGACCTGCCCGCTCTCGCGCATCTGGGCGGCCAGACCGGCTCCGGTGGCAAGGCCGAATCCTCCCGCCACGATGCCGTTGGCGCCCAGCATCCCCACCGCGAAATCCGCGATGTGCATGGAGCCGCCCTTGCCCTTGCAGTAGCCGGTGACGCGTCCGAACAGCTCGGCCATCATGCGCCGGACGTCGGCTCCCTTGGAGATGCAGTGACCGTGGCCCCGGTGGGTGGAGGTGATGTAGTCGGCATCGGTGAGATGGGCGCAGATCCCGACTCCCACCGCCTCCTGTCCGATGTAGGTGTGCAGCGCTCCCAGGACCTTGCCCTGGCCGGACTGGTACTCCGCCTGCTCTTCGAAGAGACGGATGCGCCACATGGCGGCGTACATGTCCAGCAGTTGCTCCGTCGTCGGTCCCTTGATTCCCATGGCGATGGTCTCTCCTTCGTTTCTCACGACTTCACAGTCCCGGTTCAGCGAGCCAGCCAACCTCCATCCACCAACAGGCTGTGCCCCGTGACCATGGCGGAAGCGGAGCCGGCCAGATAGAGGATCGCGCCGGCCAGATCCCCCGTCTGGGCCACGCGCCGCAGGGGAGTGTACTCCTCGATGGCGGCCCGCATCTCGGGAATGTCGAGAATGGACGCGGCCAGCGGCGTGTCGGTGAAGGTGGGAGCGATCTCGTTGACCCGGACACCCTGGGGACCCCATTCCGCAGCCAGCGCCCGGGTCAGGTTCACCACCGCCCCCTTGGCGGCATGATAGGCCGAGTTGGGATACATTCCCCCTCCGCTGTGTCCCAGGATCGACGAGATGTTCACGATGCTGCCCCCTCCCCGTGCGGCCATCCGGCGGCCCGCTTCCCGGCAGCACAGGAAGGTGGAGGTCAGGTTCCTGGTGAGCACCTCGTTCCAATCTTCCAGGCTCATCTCCATGGCCGGGACGTGCTTGCCGCCTCCCACGCTGTTGACCAGCACGTCCAGCCGGCCGTACTCCTCCACGACCTGGCCGAACCCGGCAGTCACCTCCCGCTCGCGGGTCACGTCCCATTCCCGGGCCGCGGCTTGTCCCCCGTCGCCGGTGATATCCGCCACGACCCGTTGCGCCGCCTCACGATCGCGGTCGGCCACCACCACCGCGGCTCCGGACTGGGCCAGGACCTGAGAGGCCGTGCGGCCGATGCTGCCGCCACCGCCCGTGACGACTGCCACCTGGCCGTCCAGGCGAAAGAGCTTTTCGACCGCCGGGACGGACGCTGACGGATGGCCGGAGGTCATGGTGAAGGCTCAACCGGAATCAGTCTCAAGCGGGCTTTGACCAGGGTCAACTCCCGATCCGGTGAAGACCCGCCAAGACCGATCTCCACCAGATTCTCCCCTTGGCGCAGGGTGCCGGCCGCCACTGCAAGAGCCACTTGGGACGGGTCCGTCTCCGCCTCCGGCGGCAGCAATCGTCCACCGGTCTGAGGCTGCCCGTTGATGCTCACGATCAATTGATCCGGCCCTGACAAGGAGCCTTCCAGGTGCAGCGTGAGTTCGGCGCTTTCCAGTCGGCCCTCCTGCTCCAAACGCGGAACATCGTCACCGATCGCGATGGGAAACCGGGTTTGGCCTCCCGGCTCCAATGACGCCGGCAGATCGCCGCGGCTGGAGACGAAGGCGTAGGGGAACCAGACCTCTTCGGCGGCGGAGTAAATCTTTTCTGCGCCCACCAGCATCTTCGGGTCGTCGATACCGTCCAGACTGGCATAGACGCGCTTCCGGAGCGCCCGCCACCGGGCCTCGTCGCGGACCTGTTCCCAGGGAGCCGTCAGGTTCCAGAAATAGATCCCGTCGGCGCCGGCAGCGTACCACTTGGTGGCCAGCGCCCGGGTCATTTCCAATCCCTTGCCATCCATCAGTTGGCCGGGATTGTTGATGCACGGGTAGAGCGGCACGCCGTGGGCATGGGCGGCCTTGGCCATCTTTGCCACCGGAAGCGAGTGGTGGGCGTAGCCGCCTCCCAGGATCAGCATGTCCACCAGGCCCTCCCGCATCCAGGTCTCCAGATCCAGGCCGATGCCGAGCGACAGTTCCAGATCGTCCGGAGTCCGGACCGCCAGCAGGAAGGGCCGCCCCCGCTCCTCGCCGATATCGTCCATGCGGCCGCGAATCCTCCGGATGAAGGCAGTCATGAGGGCGATCTGCTCCGGGGAGATGGCCCCTCCTTCGAAGATGCTCTTGAAGAGGACGGGATGCCGGATGAAGTCCAGCTCGACGCCGTCCAGGTCGTAGCGGAGGCAGACCTCCTCGATGATCTCGAACTTGCGGTCCCGGACCACCTGGTGGGTAAAGTCCAGGGCCGTGGAGTAGAGGTTGGCCACCCCCGATCCGGGAAAGGCCGGTTCGGCGATGGCCGTCTGCAGTCCGCGGGCGCTCACCAGGAACTCGCGGTGGTCCAGCTTCCAGCGGGAGAGGTGCCCCTCGACGAAGCTGTCGTGGACGTCGTTCATGCGCACTGAGGCAAAGGCCTCCATGCCGTGTTCATGGGCGAAATCATTGACGATCTTCAGCGGGCAGGTGCCGGCGTCGACCAGGGCCTTGAGGTTGTCAGCGTAAGTGTTCATGTAGTCGGGCAGGCCAGATTGCTGAGCTTCGCCGTAGATGGGTTGGACGCGGCTGTCGTAGGAGGGAGCGTCGCCGGACAGGATCGACCAACTGATGGTGGTCACGGAGGTTCCCGGCAGGGCTTCGAGCCGGGGCGTCAGAAAGCCTTCCACGGTGGAGGCTCCAGGATGCATGAGGACCGCCGAGTCGCCGTTGAAGATGATCCGGCGCTTCCGATTGCCGGCTTCTCCATCCTGAGGCGGCTCGACGGCGCAGGCGGCGAGGAAACCAACCAGGAGCAGCAGTATGTAGGCTACGGTCCTGACACCGGCGCACCTCGGGCTTCGGACTGGAACGTGGAATCGGGGGTCCGCAGGAGAATTCATGGTTCTTCAGGGCCCTTCGAATACGGCGATTTGAAAGTTCATTCGAGTGTGGGCGCCCCCGGGCACGATCCCCGGATCATACCCGACCAACAAGTCAACTGGAACCTGCCGGGCTTTGCCAAGGCACTTCCTTCAGTCGCAGATTCCTTCGGCTCGCCGTTCTACTCTATGGAAGTTGACAACCGGCGGCGGTCAACAGAAAAATGTTTCGCACCGATCGGAACGAGGGCCCTTGATTGGACAGAGGGCCCAGTTCCTGTTCGCCGCAATTTGGCTCCGCCGTGACGGGGACGTCAACGGAGGAGGAAGCATGAATGTCGAACTGATGAGCGTCCTGGCGGCGGTGGTGGCGGTGGGTATCGGCTTGGCAGGACTGATTTTGGCCAGCGGCCGGGGGTTGCGGCACGAGATGCGCGACCTGCGGCACGAGACACGGGAAGAGATCCAGGACCTGCGCCACGAGATGAGAGCGACCCGCCAGGAGACGCGGCAGGAGATTCAGGAACTGCGGCAGGAGATGCGTCAGGAAGTGCAGGACATACGCGGACAAATGGGACGGATCGATTCCCATATCGGCGAACTCCGGGAACGCATTTCGGGCCTGGAAGGACTCCTGAAGGGTTTGCGGGAAGCCATCGTCCGGCGGGCCGCTGCGGGTTAGCGGGACAGCCATCTTTGTTCATCCGTCGGCACGACTCTTGCGGACATTCCATATCTGTCAGTAACCCACCTTGTAGATGACGTAGTC
The DNA here is from genome assembly GCA_965116695.1 of Acidobacteriota bacterium. Lineage (GTDB taxonomy): Bacteria > Acidobacteriota > UBA6911 > RPQK01 > JAJDTT01 > JAJDTT01. The sequence goes on along the minus strand of OZ220706.1, from coordinate 683,837 downwards.
CCCGTACCCGGTGATGATCCGCGTGTAGCCGGAGATTTCCTGGTCCAGGGCCGCGTCGCCCGTATCCACCAGCAACGGTCGCCCCCCTAGGGATACGAGCTTCTCCTTGGTGGCGATGATCAGCAGATTCTCCCGGCCCACCTGGCGGATGACCTCCGGACTGATCTGCTGATTGCCCCGGCCCAGGATATGCCCCTGGCCACCGATGGCCGTCACCACGACCTTTGCCCTGTGCCCGTCGACCAGTTCCCGGAGTTGGTGCGCGGTGACGTCGTTGGCCAGCAGCTTCCTGTTCCGCACCACGTCCACGCCCAGCAGCGTGTTCTCGAGCTCCAAGGCCTGGAGAATGCCCCGCGTGGTGGTCCCCGGTCCCACGGCGAAGATACAGTCCGGGTCTTCCATGGCTCGCAGAACCTCCGCGCAGATTCCCTGGAGGGCTTCCGCCTCGTGGACGACCCCTCCCGCCTTCACGTTCTGCACGAACCGGTTCTCTTCCGGGACCCGAAGGTATCCGTAGAGCTTGGCCCGGACCACGCCCGCCCGGAAGGCCTCCTCGTCGATGTCCATGACTTCGGAGGAGCGCATTCGCAGCAGACGGCGCTGCAGCCAGAGGACCACCAGCTCGCCGGCGCTCCGGGGAGTCACGGCGTAGACCGCCGAGTGAATCTTGACGCCCGCGGGTACCCCCAGGACCGGCACCTTCTCACCGACGGCGTGGTAGAGGTCGCGGGCGGTTCCATCCCCGCCGGCGAAGAGAATCAGGTCGGCGCCGGCAGCCGCCATCTCGCGGGCCGCCCGCCGAGTGTCTTCGGGAGTCGTCTGTTCGCCTCCGGTGCGTCCGATGACGGCGGCCGGGAGACCCGCCAGGGCGCAGGACTCCTCGCCCATCTGGCCGGGGTAGGTGAGAACGCGGGCGTGGTCCTTGAATTCGGCGACGGCGTCGAGCGCCTGGGCCATCCGTCCCGGGGCCTCGGGCCGGGCCCCCAACTCGCGGGCGCGGCGCAGGATCTCGACCCCGTCGCTCCCCTTGAGCCCCACCCGGCCGCCCATGCCGGCGACGGGATTGACGATGACGCCGAGAGTGCGCCGAGGCATTACCCGGAGTTCTTGGCGGCTTGTTTCTTCACGTACTGGCGCCAGGTCACCGCGATCCGCTCGGGCTCGTCGATGCTGGGCGCCGGGACCTTGTGAATCGCCGAATTATGCGGCGCGCTCTTGACCAGTTCCGGGTTCTCGTAGGCTTCCTTGGAGATCTGGCGCAATACGGCCACATACTCGTCGATGTCATCCTTGGAATAGGACTCGCACGGCTCCAGGGTGAAGGGCTCGGGGACGATCCAGGGGTGATGGCTGGGCCAGTAGTGCTGGATGCCATAGTCGGCGATTCTGCGGTTGATGTCGTCGGTTCCGACGCCCGTATCCCGGTTCAGCTTGCCCCAACTGTAGCGCACCTGCTCCAGGCGCCGCTTTTCCTCCGAGTACTGGATGACGACCCCCGGCACCTCGCTCAGCTTCTTCAACATGTAGTTGTTGTTGAGGACGGAGCACTCGGCCACTTCCCGCAACCCGTCGGCGCCGAGCTGCATGATCCAGGCGTAGGCCTTGAGGACTCCCTGGGCGTTTCCCAGAAAGGAACGGACCCGGCCGATGCTCTCCGGTTCGCCCTGGTAGTCCAAGGTGTAGCGTTCGCCGTCGAATTCGACCCGGGGCAGGGGAAGATAACGCTTCAACTCGTCCACCACGCCGACGGCGCCGATGGCGGGACCCATGCAGGCGTGGGGCATGGAGAAGGTCTTGTGGACGTTGAAGTGGCAGAGATCGAAGCCCGCCTCTTTCGCTCGCGTGATCCCCAGTAGCCCGTTGGCGTTGGCCTGATCGTAGCTGCAGAGGGCGCCCGCGCCGTGGGCGATGTCGACGAATTCCTTGATCTGCGGGTTGTAGAGGCCCGTGTCTTCCGGATTGGTGATGAAGATGCCCGCCGTCCGCTCGGAGACGGCCGCCTTCATGGCGTCCACATGCGGATAGCCGGTGTCGTCCGGCATCAGGGTGACGACCTTGTAGCCGGCGGTGGCGCCGGTGGCCGCGTCGCAAGGGTGGGAGAACATGGTCGTGATTACCTCGTCCCGCTGGTGATCGCCTCGGGAGGCGTGGTAGGCGCGCACCATGGAGGCGTTGGTGAAGACCCCCTGGGCTCCCCCTCCGGGCTGGAAGCTGAACCGGTCCATGCCCGAGATCTCCTTCAGGAACTGCTCGAACTGGTAGTAGACGTGAAGGATGCCCTGAATCGTGCTCTCGTCCTGCAGGGGATGGACCTCGGCCATGCCCGGGTTTCGGGTGGCCACGTGCTCCTGGATCTTGGGGCTGTACTTCATGGTGCAGGTGCCCTGGCTGATGTCGATGTTGACGTCGGTCCCCAGGGTTTCCTGGGAGAGCCGCATGTAATGGCGGTTCACCCGCATCTGGTTGATTTCCGGCAGGGCCGGCGGGCGCTTTCGTCTCAGGTTCTCCGGAATCCGGGAGGTTCCGTCTCCAACTGCTTCCTGGATGCCGGCCTCCGCCTCGGGAACCAGGATTCCCCGTTCCCCGGGCACGTGCATTTCGCAGATGATCTCCTCGTCCCATCGAGCCTGATGGTATTTCCTGAGCAACGTCTCACGGTCTCTGCCCATGGTCCCGATCTCCTTCCCGGTTCCGGAATCCTCCGTTCGCCGGATCCTGATTCAGCTGCAGCACTCGTCCAGGGCCTGAACCAGCGTGTCGATGTCGTTCTGGGTGATTCTCTCGGTCACGCAATAGAGGGCGCTCTGGCCCAACTCGGGAAATTCCCTCGACAGGTCCTTGCCCCCGAAGATCTTTTGATCCAGGAGCGCGGCGTTGACCTCACCGACGCTCTTGCCGGTCGCGTCGAAGTTCACGACGAACTCCTTGAAGAACGGCGTCTCCGATGCGACCCGGACCCCCGGAATCCGGGCCATCTCCCGGGCGGCGTACTGCGACTTCTGGAGGATGGTCCGGCCGATCTCCTCCATGCCCTTGGGACCCATCAGCGCCAGGTAGACGCCGGCCGTGATGGCCCAGAGTCCGGTGGTGGTTCCCGTGTACTCCTTGCCCTGTTCCCGGGAACCGTAGGAGGTGCGGTCGAAGAGCACCTCGCCGAAACCCCACTCCCCCTTTTGCACGGTCTCGGTGATGCCGAACATGAGGTCCTTGAACTCGGCCACGTACCGCATGTCGTCGTGGGTGGCGATGAAGCCGCCCTGTCCGCCGCCGCACTGGATGTGCATTCCCAAGGGCTGGAAGTCTCCGCAGGCGAAGGTCCCGCCGTAGTGGGCGGGAGGCGCCAGCACACCCAGGGATATGGGGTCGGTGTAGACGACGAACTCGGCCCCGGCGTTGCGGGCGATCTCCCCGATCTCCTCGGCCCGGGTCTCGATGTTGCCCAGGTAACCGGGATTCTCGATGAGGACCGCCGCCGTGCTCGAGGAGATGGCGGACCGCAGTTGATCCAGGTCCAGCAGGCCGGAGCCGGGATCGAAACCGACTGTCCGGATGGAAACCTGCGGTCCGCCGATGCCACCCAGGTAATTGCGGACCACCCCCATCAGATCCGGACTCGCGGACCCGGGAACCAGCACCTCGCTCCGGCCGGTGGTCCGGGAGGCCATCCGCAGCGACGTGGCCGCGGCGGCCGGACCGTCGTAGAGGGGACAGCTCAGGACGTCCATGTCCAGCAGCTCTCCCATGAGGCTGGCGTACTCGAAGAGGGCCTGCCACTTCCCATGGTCGGCGTACGGCTCGCCCACGTACGCCGTCACGAACTCGCCCCGGCTGCTGATCTCGTCGCAGACGGCCGGGACGTGATGCTGCGCGCAACCGGCTCCCAGGAAATTCAGGTGGTCGTCGCAGTTCCGGTTCCGGTCCAGGATCTCCTCCAGGTGCCGCTTCAGGGAGTACTCGTCCAGGATCGGCTCGGGGAGGTCCATCTTCCGCTTCAGGATCAAATCGTCGGGGATCTCGGCGTAGAGATCCATGATGTCCCGGGCGCCCACTTCCTTTAGCATCCGGGCCTTGATCTCCGGGACCGAATTGGGGATGTAGGGGTAGACGATTCGCTTTTGACTCACGTTGCTCCTCCGTCGGCTCGACTCGGCGGCATTCGGGAATGAACACCCGGCGCCGGTGGCGCTCAGTCTACTACGAGCAATGCTGAAAAATACAAGGCGGAGCGGCGCGTTTCACGCGCCGACTGGAGCGGCGACTTTCCTGTCGCCGCCCGGGAGGGTAGAGGAGCCGGCAGTCCCCCCTTTACACTCCTGATCCGAAGGCAGGCGACCAGAGCCCCCGACGAATCCCATCCGCTACTCCTGGATCCGGTAAAGATGAGTCGTCGTACGCAGGAAGAGCGCTCCGTCCGAAACCGCCGGAGACGCCATGAAACCGTCATCCAGCTGGTTTCGCGCAAGGATTTCCAGAGTATCGCCCGGGCGGATGAGGGTGGCGACGCCGTCCTCGTCAAAGAAGTGGATCCGTCCGCTGGCATAGAGCACCGAGGAAGAGTGGAGACCCCCGATTCGTTCCTTCCAGATCTCCTCACCACTCTTGAAGTCGATGCAAGTGGCGATCCCGTCGTTGCTCACCATGTAGACCCGCCCCTCGACCAGAACCGGGGAGGAGCGCTTGGGAGCGCCGCGGGCGTGTTTCCAGGCGACATGCGTTTCGGTCACGTCGCCCCGGCCGCCGAGCCGGACCGCCCAAAGTTGCGCCGTCCCGCCGATGTGCCCCGTGGCGATACCGACCTGCCCGCCGGCGTAAAGGGTCCTGGGCGCCGAGGAGTGACCGGTGTGGCGAATCTGCCAGATCTCGCGTCCGGTTCGAGGATCGTATCCATAGGCCCCTTTTGCGCCGGGACTGATGAGTTGCGGCTCGCCCTGGAAATCGACCACCAGCGGCGTATTGTAGGCCTTGCGGAAGTCTCCGGATGCGCGTGGGCGGCCGTCCTCCTCCAGGTCTCCGAAGTCCACCGATCGAAACGTCACCCACCGGTTGGCGCCGGTCGCCTTGTCCAGAGCCGCCACGTACTGGACGTCGGCGCCGTCCATATTCAGGAAGAGGAGGTCCTCCCAGAGATAGGGAGATGAGGCCGGGCCGCGCCAGTGGTCGCAGGGCAGGTCCCGGCGTTCCCAGAGAACCTCGAAAGTCCCGGTGTCGAGACAGGCGGTCCCATAGCTCCCGAAATGGATATAGACCCGGCCCTCCTCGATGGTCGGGGAGGGACTGGCATAGGAATTGTCCGGGTTGCTCAGGGGACGAGGTCTGGCGACGTCGAAGAGCTTCCGATCCAGCAGGATGCGTCCGCTGTTCCGGTCGACGCACAAAACGGAGAGTTCTTTTCCATCCTCCGTGGCGGTGGTGAGCCAGACTTGTTTCCCGTGGATCACGGGCGAAGACCAGCCGCGGCCGTGAATCGGCGTCATCCATCGAACGTTGAGCGTCTCGCTCCAGCGCAGAGGGAGGTTCGCGGCGGCGGATCTGCCGTTCCCGCCGGGACCTCGATAGTCGGGCCAGTTTCCGAACGTGGCCACGCTCGAAAAGCATGCGGCCAAAAGCAGGATCGGAATCCTTTTCTCTTGGCTCATCTTCCCTGAATCCGGTAGAGGTGCGTCTTCGTACGCAGGAAGAGGGCTCCGTCTGCGACCGCTGGCGAAGCCATGAATCCGTCGTCCAGCTGGTTTCGAGCCAGGACTTCCGGCGTCCTTCCGGGTTGGACGATGGTGGTGACGCCCTCCTCGTCGAAGAAGTGGATCCGCCCTCCGGCATAGAGGACCGAGGCGGAGTGCTGACCGCCGATCCGCTTCTTCCAGATCTCTCGTCCGGTCTTGAAGTCGAGGCAGGTGGCGATTCCGTCGTTGCTCATCATGTAGACCCGCCCCTCGACCAGAACCGGCGAAGAGTGCTTCGGAACGCCGCGGGCGTACTTCCAGGCGACGTGGGATTCGGTCACGTCGCCCTGGCCGCCGAGACGGACCGCCCAGAGCTGGGCCGCGCTCCCGATGTACCCGGTGCCGATCCCGACTTGCCCGTTTGAGTAGAGGGTCCGTGGCGCCGACGAGTGACCCCCGTGGCGAATCTGCCAGATTTCGCGTCCGGTGCGGGGATCGTAGCCGTAGGCTCCCTTGGCGCTGGGGCTGATGAGTTGCGGCTCTCCCTGGAACTCGATCACCAGCGGCGTGTTGTAGGCCTTGCGGAAGTCACCGGACATGCGCGGGCGGCCGTTCTCCTCCAGGTCTCCGTAGTCGACCGAGCGGAAGGTCACCCACCGGTTGAAGCCCGTTTTCTTGTCCAGAGCCGCCACGTACTGGACGTCGGCGCCGTCCATGTGCAGGAAAAGGAGGTCCTCCCAGAGCACGGGCGAAGAGGCCGGGCCGCGCCAATGGTCACAGGGGAGGTCCCTTCGTGCCCAGATGACCTGGAAGGTGTCCGTGTCCAGACAGGCGGTCCCGTAACTTCCGAAATGGACATACACCCGGTCCTCCTCGATGGTGGGCGAGGGACTGGCATAGGTGTTGACGGCGTTGCTCAGGGGACGAGGTTTGGCGACGTCGAAGAGCTTGCGGTCCAGGAGGACCTCTCCGCTGTCGCGATCGATGCACAGCACGGAGAGCTCCTTGCCGTCCTCCGTGGCGGTGGTGAGCCAGACCTGTTTTCCCCAGATCACGGGAGAGGACCAGGCACGGCCGTGAATGGGCGTCTTCCAGCGAACGTTGAGCGTCTCGCTCCAACGCAGGGGCAGGCTTGCGACTTCGGAGACGCCGTCCCGGCTCGGGCCCCGGTAGTCGGGCCAGTTGCCGGACAGCGAGACGCTGCAAAAGCAGGCGGCCAGGAGCAGGACCGGTGTCTTGTTCATGTCTCCTTTGTCTCCTCGGCCGGAACGCCGGACCCGGGCGGATCCTCAATCGGACGCGGACCAGTCGGGGGCCGGCCCCCACCGCTCCGGCCAGTCGACGGCGGCCAGATCGGCGGTGAGAGGATGCCACAAATCGATCTTCTGTCTCATCACGCCCAGGTTGTTGGGCATGTCGAACTTGCTCGGAAGGGGCTCCACGCGTCCGGGGACCCCCTTGACGAAGCTCTTCCTGGGAACGTCGCGATGCACCACCGCCCCCGCGGCGATGAAGCTTCCCTCTCCGATGGTGATCCCGGGAAGGATGGTGCAACCGCCGCCGATGACGACCTCGTCTTCGATGGTGGCTCCGCGGGGCATGGGCATGACTTCGTAACGGCAAGGCTCCCGGTCGTTCAGGAAAATGACGCCCGGACCCACGAAAACGTTGTCGCCGAACCAGGTCCGGGTGGGAATGTAGGTGTGGGCCATGACCCGCACTCCTTTTCCCATCCGGACGATCCCCTCCACCACCGAGTGGTTGAAGATGGTGCAATAGTCGCCGATTTCGACCTTGGCCCGGATCACCGCGTAGAGACCGGTCTGGAAGTAGTCGCCGATCCGGGTGTCGCCGTAAATGACGGTCCCTTGGCGCAGGATGCCGTGGCGGCCGACCCGGGCCGGACCGCAATCGCGGTGATACCGGTATCCGAGGGTGACGTCGGGCTCGATGAAGGTACCCTCACCGATGACGGCGTTCTCGAGCCGCGTCTCCAGTCCGGTGCGCTGGTGATGGGTCTGACCGTCGCTCATTCCGGGTTCCTCCCTCTAAGCAGGTTCTGCCAGTTGCCGACATTCTGTCCTGCTCGGCGGAAGGACGCAACGAGGAGACCCGGCCGGACCCATAGCGAAACTCTTCCCCAACATCGGAACCGGATCAATGCCGCTTGCGCACCGGAAGCGCCGTCCGGGCCTCGTGGTCCCGGATCATCTGCCCGTGAGTGACGGTCTTGGCCAAGTAACCTTCGGTGTCGAAGTCCAGAAAACGGTCCGGGGAGAATTCGGACGCGTCGATGCTCGTCTGTCCGTCCACCATGAATTCCGCCAGGAGAAAACCGGCCACGGGATGGTAGCCGAAGCCGCCCGAGTTGAAGGTGACGGCAAGATAGAGTCCCGGCAGGGCGTTCACCGGACCGATATTGGGCAGAAAGTCCAAGGCGTAGCTCACCAGGCCCACGCGGTGGTAGTCGATCCCGACGCCTTGAATCAGGGGCAGGCGGTCCCGAACCGCCTCCTGAATGAAGGGAAGGGAACGGGGATCGGGGACCAGCTCGGTGAGCCGGAAGTCGGGCCCGGGCCTCTCGATCTGAACCGCCTCGTGGGCGCCGGTGCCCAGGAGAACACGATCATCCTCGGTGGGACGGTAGTAGACGCCCTTGGCGTCGTCGTTGGTGGCCGGAAGCCGGGGCGGATGACTCAAGGGCCTGGTGACCCACCGTTCGTGAACGAAGTTGCGGACCGCCAGCGGCTGACCCGCCCGGGCCATCAGGGAGTTGGCCCAGGCATTGACGGTGCAGACCACCGAGTCCGCCCGCAAGGTACCCGCCTCCCGGGTCCGGACACCCGTGACCCGTCCGCCTTCCACCAGGAAGTCCTCGACCGTCACCCCATCCCGGATCTCCACGCCCATTTCCCGGACTTTGGCGCTGAGCGCGGGAAGATAGCGGTCCGGCTCGCTGTAGCCGCCGCGCAGGTCCAGCACGCCGTACTCGTCGCCGCCGATCCGCAGATCGGGGAACCGTTCCTCGATTTCACGCCGCCGCACACCTGGAATCGAGCTCCCGCGCGCCGGTGCATGGGATGGAGCCGGCGGGCTCCTTCGAACTGCTCGGCATTCAGGAGATTCAGGCAACCCACTTGGTGAAAGTCGTAGTTCTCCAGGATCTTGTCGAACCGCTCGAAGATGTCGAAGGTGACGCCTCGCGCCCGGCTGGCCCCTTCGGTGGCCATCATCATGGTGTTGATGGCCCCCGACCGGCTGCTGGACCCGTCGCCCACCCGCCCCTTGTCCAGGAGCAGGACCTTCCGCACACCCTTGTCGGCCAGATGGAACGAGGTGCTCAATCCGGCGATCCCGGCGCCGACGATGATGACCGACTGTGACGTGTTCGCCATGCTTCGTCCTCCAATCGGACGCTATGGTACGCTGAATTCATGTCACAGTCCTCACCACACAAGCCAATGAAGCCGCATCCCGGGATCCGGATCGAGAAGATCCCGGTCAAGGGCGCCGCCGGGCTCATCTTCGTCTTCGGCGTCATGTTCATCTTCTGGGTCGGGGTCCCGACGGTTCGCGGATTCGTGATACTGGGAGCCGCCGGGGGACTCGCGGCCACCGTCTTCCTCATTTGGTTACGCAACCGGCAACAGGGCCGTACGGACCGGTGGCTCTTCACCGGTGCTCCGGACTCGGTTTCCGTTGCAGACCAGGACGGGCGCAGGGTACAAAGATAGAATGAGTCCTGAATCCGGCGCCACAGTGCGGCGTTCTGTCCAGATCATCGTTACCGGTCGCCGGATATCACCCGAACTGTCGTACAACCGGTCCGTTTTCATGCGTCAATAACGGATTCTGTTTTGATCTTGGTAACGAGGAGGCTCCATGAAACGAATCATCTCAGGTTGGATGGTAATCGTCGTGTCGGCTCTACTCGGCTGCTCCGGTAGCGAGGATTCGCGACCCATGGAGCCCAAAGATCCGGAGCATGCTCACGGGCCGGCCTGGGGCTACGAGCCGCACAACGGCCCGGCTCACTGGGGGTCGCTCGACCCGGAGTTCAGCACCTGTTCCTCGGGCGCGGAGCAGTCTCCCATCGATCTGACTGACGCCCGGCCTGCCGATCCGGCGCCGGTTGAATTCGACTACGGGCCCACCCGCATCGCCATCGAAAACAACGGGCACACGATCCAGGTGAACCCGGATCCCGGCAGCGGTATCGTCCTCGACAGTGTTCGCTCCGACCTGCTGCAGTTTCACTTCCATCATGCCAGCGAGCATACGGTGGACGGCGTTCAGTTTCCGCTGGAGATGCACCTGGTGCACAGCAGTGATTCCGGGTCGCTCACGGTCGTCGGAATTCTGTTCACAGAAGGAATGGAGAACGAGGCGCTGGCACCTGTCTGGGAGCATCTCCCACCCGGGAAGGCTGCGTCGCGCGTGGTTCCGGGAGAACTCGATCTGACGTCCCTGCTGCCCACGGTCCGAACGAGCTGGAGGTACCCGGGTTCGCTCACCACACCTCCCTGTTCCGAAGGTGTCTCATGGATCGTCCTGACGGAGCCGCTTGCGATGTCGGCGGCGCAGATCGCCGCCTTCGGCGCCATCCATCCAAACAACTTTCGGCCCGTTCAGCCACTCGGGGAGCGTGTTCTGCTGTACCAATGACCACCGCGTTGCGGTCCTCGTCGATCAGCAACCATCAGGCCACGTGGCCGTGTTCTCTGCCGGTCTTGGCCGGAAAAACTCCTGCTGTTCTTTCCTCTTGACTTGTGCTCCGGTCTGCGGCTATCGTGTGCTTCATGGGCAAATTCCCGCCATTTTGAGCGGGTTCCTTCTTGCCGCGAGTCCGAGGAGAGAGTGACAAGACGGTTCCTGACGGTTTTCCTTTTTGTTGTCCTCTCGGCTTCAACCTGGACTATCACCGCCACCGACATCCCGGCCGACGCGCTCAAACGTTTCCCCGGCCAGGAGTGGGAGACGAAGCGTCCCGCGGAATTGGGCTTCGACGAGGAAGCCCTGCGGAGGATTCTTCCGCGCGTCGGGATCGGGGGGACCATCGTCCGCCACGGCTACGTGGTGGCCACCTGGGGCAACCAGCAGACGGCCGTCCAAACCGCCTCCATGGGCAAGACCTTCAACGCGACCTGTCTCGGCTTGGCCGTCGACGCCGGCTTGGTCGAGTTGGACGACCTGGTCTGGAAGACCTGGACGGGTGAGGGAGAGCTGTCCCACCCCTACAAGTACCTCAACGAAGGGCATCATCGAAAAATCACCTGGAGGCATTTCGCCAACATGGTGTCGGGCTTTCCGGACATCGACCTGAGCCGGGCCGACGGGGAGATGGGGGATTCCACCTACAACTACGCCCACCGGGCCCCGGGGGGTGAGTACATCTACAGCGACGGGGGCATGTGGCGGTTCGCCCAGGCCCTGACGGCACTCTGGGGCAAGGACCTCAAGGACGTTTTGGACGAGAAGATCTTCCGTCATCTACAGGTGCCGGCCCAGCGTTGGGGCTGGATGCCCGCCCGGGTGATTCAGGAAAATCTCATGTATCCCTTCTGGCCGGGCTACGGCCGCTACCTGGATCCGCCGTGGGAAATCGGCGGACACGCCGTCCGGGCCGGACCGGGCTGGGTCGTCGTCAATTCGGCCGACGCCGCCCGCTTCGGCTATCTCTTCCTGCGCAACGGGCGCTGGAATGACCGGCAATTGATCAGCGAGGAGTGGGTGGAGCAGACTCGCAAACCGCAGAGCCGCCGGCATGCCGGCCACGGGGGCGAGGACTACAGCCTGAACTGGTGGCTGCCGGGGCAGGGCGTGCAGGAAGCGCGGGGAGGAAACATCAACTGGCAGGCCGTCTCCCGGATCTCGGTGGTTCCCGAGTACGACCTGGTGGTGGCCACCATCCGGACCAACTACGTGGCCCGTAAAGTCGTCGGATCCACCTATTTCGGATCCCAGTACCAGGGAGACCGGGACTGGGTCTTCAGGCTCTTGAAGACCATCGTGAAGTGAAAGTCATGAATTGCGAACCAATGGGGAATAAATTGACCGGAGGAACGAGACCGATGCGAAGAATCCAAATTGCAATCTTTTTCCTGGGTGTTGTCCTGATGGCCGCGCCCCTGTCGGCCCAGATCACCACGGGCGGGATCAGCGGCCGGGTCACGGACGAGACGGGCGGGACCATCCCAGGTGTCGACGTCCTCTTGACCAACGTGGGGACGGGCCAGACCTGGGGCGCCGTCACCGGCGACACCGGTGCCTACAAGTTCGTGTTTCTGCAGCCCGGCGACTATTCCATCCGGGCGGAGCTGGCGGGGTTTCAACCGGTGCTCCGGCGAGACATCGTGGTCCGGGTCAATGAAACTATCGCCGTGGACATCACCCTCTCGCCGAGTGAGATCCAGGAGGTCGTGGAGGTCTTGGGGACACCCCCGCCCCTGCAGACCGAGTCGGGCGAGATCGGAGACGTGGTCGATCATGAGACCATCGTCAACCTTCCCTTGAACGGACGCAATTTCATCCAGTTGGTGGAGTTGCAGCCCGGCGCCGTCTCCACCCACAAGCTCCCGGGAGGGGGCATCAGCTTTCACAGCAGCATCTTCGGCGGCAACTTCTCGGTGCACGGAGCGCCGGCGGAGGGCACCGTCTTCCTGCTGGATGGAATCGACATGAAGGACGCGGTCGATACGCGAGTCGGATTCCGCATGACCGTCGACGCCATCCAGGAGTTCAAGTTCCAGGCCGGGAACTACTCGGCCGCGTTCGGACGCGCTTCGGGCGGTGTGGTCAACATCGCTTCCCGCGCCGGCGTGAACGACTACCACGGTTCCGCCTGGGGTTTCTTCCGGAACGACGCCTTTGACGCGCGCACCTTCTTCGCCGCGGAGAAGGAGCCCTTCTCGCAGCAGAACCTGGGGGTCGCCATAGGCGGACCGATCGTGGAAGACCAGACCTTTTTCTTCGTCACCTATGAAGCGATCCGGTCGGACAAGGAAGTGACCCGCGCCGTTAGCGTCCCCACCGATCTGCAGCGGCGGGGAGACTTCAGCGAGGGCAACCCCATTTTCAATCCCTTCGACGTCGATCCCGACTCGGGTCTGCGAGCGCCCTTCGCGAACAAGATGATCCCGGAGAACATGTGGCATCCGGTCTCGGTCAAGGCCTTCACGCGGTTGTTTCCCACTGCGAATCGTCCCGGCGTCGTCAGTAATCTCGTCGATTCGTCAAACCAGGAGGTCATCAGCGACCAGTTGAACATTCGGATCGACCAGAGGATCGGAGAGGAAGACACCATCTTCGGCCGCTATACGCTGGTGAAGTACGATCGCCTCTGGCCCTTCGTCTTCGCTTCACTTCCCAATTTCACCACCGTCTGGAAGTCCCCGGCTCAGAATGCCGTGCTGGGTCACACCCACACTTTTGGAGCCAACGCGGTGAACGACCTCCGGGTCGGCTTCAACCGGCACACCCAGGTTCTGGAGGACTCGGAACAGGAAGTGGCGGTCAACGAGGAGTTGGGGATCCACGGCTTGAGTCCCCGTTTTCTGGGCAACCCCAACATCAACATCGCCGGCCTGGGCGGCACCGGGGCCATCGCCAACGCGCCCAACAATCGCTCCGACAACCAGTTCGCCGTGCGGGAGAACTTCTCCTACATCACCGGCAACCACAACATCTCCACCGGCGCCTCCGTCGACTGGTATCAGATGAACGGCGGCCATGCCCTGTTTGCACACGGCCTGTTCACCTTCAATGGAATCTTCACGTCGCAGTTGACCGAAACCGGCACCCAGCCGGGGACGGGGAACCCGGTGGCGGACTACATCCTGGGAGTTCCCAACCGGACCTCGCGGTGTTGCACGGTCAATGACGGGTTCCGCAACTTCCGCAAGAAGGACTTCGGCATCTACATCAACGACGACTGGAAGGTGTCGCCTGATCTCACCTTGAACCTGGGTGTGCGGTACGAACTGTTCCAACCTCCCTATGAGAAGCACGGGCGTTACGCGCAACCGGATTATTCACGAGCTCCAGAGCTGGTTCTGGCGCATGCCGGGGAGGACATCCCCCGAGGCGTTTACAAGGCGGACAAGAACAACTTCGCTCCCCGGCTCGGTTTTGCCTACCGGATCAACGACCAGACCGTTCTGCGCGGCGGCTACGGGCTGTTCTACATGTCCCCCAACATGGTCTTCTCGTTTTTTGCCGCCATGTCTCCTCCCTACGTCAGTCCTGAGACCTTTATCTCGGATACCAGAACGCCGCAGTTGTCCTTCAGCGCTCCTTTTCCCGGCGTGGGGCTGCCCAGCCTGAATTTTTATTCCAACGATCCCGAATGGACGGACCCCTACAACCAGGTCTGGAATCTGACCCTGCAGCGGCAGATCGGGAACACCGCCATTTCCGCCTCCTATATCGGCAACCGGGGGAGCAACCTCCTCACCGTTTTCAATGCCAACTCCCCGATGAGACCAGGTCCGGGGTCAGTCGCGTCGCGCCGGATCATTCCTTCCATCGTGAACGACACCCGCACCGACAACCAGGGCTGGTCGAGCTACAACGGGCTGGAGTTGAGGGCGGAGCAGCGATTCTCCGGGGGCTTGGGTTTCCTGGCCTCTTATGTCTGGTCCAGGTGCATGGATACCGGGAGCGTCCAGGTCAACGGAGACGGGTCTCCCCGGGGAACGCGGGATCCGCGTAATTTCGAAGAGGACTGGGGACCCTGTCAATACGATGTTCCGCACCGCTTTGCGGCGAACTGGGTGTATCAACTTCCCTTCGGCAAGGGAATGGGGGGACTCGGCGGAATGCTGCTCCGGAACTGGCGGATTCAAGGGATCGTGACCCTGGAGGGCGGCCAGCCATTCCATATCGGACTGCCCTACGACAACAGCAACACCGGACTCGGAACGGACACTCCGGATTGGGTGTCGGGTCAGGACCCCAACGCCGGGCCCAAGACCGTGCAGCAGTTCTTCAACATCAGGGCCTTTCAGAATCCCCAGCCCTTCACCTACGGAAATCTGGGCCGGAACGTCACCCGGGGTCCGGGGTTCGCCAACGTCGACTTCGGACTGCATCGCAGGTTCCCCATCACCGAAGATCATGTGCTCGAGTTTCGAGGGGAGATTTTCAACGCCTTCAACCGGGCCAACTTCCTGCAGCCGGCCAACACGTTCGGCACGCCGGCTTTTGGTGTGATCGGCGGTGCATTCGAGGCGCGGGAAATTCAGTTCTCGCTGAAGTACACGTTCTAACCGGGTAGCGAACGGTACGCTGGGGGAGACGGCAGTCACCGGGTTGGATCTGCCGATGCTCCCCCTTGCGCCATTGAATCACGAACCTGAAGAGAACCATGTCCTACCAGGCAACCGGCCGATTCGCTCTGGCATTGATTGCCCTTGTAGTCCTGTTTGCCGGCAGCGGTTTCGATCCGGCGTCGGCGCGCCCGGCCGCCGGGACCGAGGAGGTCACGCTGGATCTGGGATCGGGGGTTCAACTGGAACTGATCCGGATCCCGCCCGGCGAGTTCATGATGGGGGAGACCGACTGGTCCCGGGCCCTGATCGGTCTGTTCGCTCCCCACGATCTGCGGGCACGCCAGGTGACGATCACCAAAGCCTTCTACCTGGGGAAATACGAGGTCACCGTCGAGCAGTTCCGCCGCTTCGTCCAAGAAAGCGGCTACGAGACAGACGCCGAAACGGGCCGCCGTTCCTGGCGGGAACTGGGGAAGGGCTGCTACACCATGAGCGGCGGGAGCTGGGGGCCAACGTCCGAAGCCTCCTGGCGGAATCCCGGTTTCTCCCAGGAATCCGACCATCCCGTGACCTGCATCAGTTGGTTCGACGCCGCGGAGTTCTGCCGCTGGCTGAGCGGCAAGACCGGACTGCCGGCGCGTCTGCCGACCGAAGGCGAGTTGGAGTACGGCCAACGAGCCCTGACCGTCACCCGTTACTACTGGGGCAAGAGGCCGGCCGATTACGTGCGGGATCCCCGGCTTCCCAGCGGCTACTGGGCCAACGTGGCGGACGCCGCCATGGGGGACAAATCCGACGCCGACCTGTTCCTGACGGGGACCGAGATGCGCAGTCTCATCCCCGAGGGAAGGGATGACGGGTACGAGGGCACGGCGCCCGTGGGGAAATTCTATCCGAACCCGCGAGGCCTCTTCGACGCCATCGGCAACGTCTGGGAATACACCCTGGACTGGGCAGGTGAAGACCCGGCCCGAACCGACCCGCGGGGACCGGACGCAGAGGGGATCCGGAGCATGCGGGGAGGGAGTTGGCTCAACAGCCCCGACGCCTATCGGCCTTCCTTCCGCCCGGAAATCGAACCTGGCGGACGAACCAGCACCCGGGGAATGCGTGTCCTGGTGGAAGAGTGATCGCTTCGAATCGAGGCCTCCCGTGTCTCACGTTCGAAACTCTTCCATTGCTTCGGCTTCGATCGCTGATCCTGCTTGAGGCATCGAAGACCTCGGGTTCGTTCCGTCGGAACCACGCGGTGAATTCCAGCACGGGTTCTTCAAGGAAGACGGAACCGGCTGACTCGAGGAACTCCCATGTCCCCGCCTGAGTATCGAGTGCGATTGGACCGGCGGGTCCGGGTCCCCATGAGGGACGGGGTGGAGTTGGCGGCCGTCGTCGTCCGGCCCGACGCGGAGGGCAGGTTTCCGGCCATCGTGGCCTACAACCCCTATCGCTGGCTGAGGCAGGTCAAGGACACCAGCTCGGACACGGCCTACAACCACCGTTGGGACGGGCCTCCCTACTTCGCCCAACGCGGCTATGCCGTCCTCTACTTCGACGTTCGCGGCACGGGGAATTCCGGGGGCACGACACAGGACGTCTATTCCGATGAGGAACGCCGGGACGCCTATGAAGTGGTGGAGTGGATCGCCGCCCAACCCTGGTGCAGCGGCAACGTCGGGATGTGGGGCATGTCCTACGGCGGCGTGGTGCAGTGGCAGGTGGGGGTGCAGAATCCTCCCGCTCTGAAGACCCTGGTCATCGGATCGTCCAACGACGACGTCTACCTGGACTGGACCAACCCGGGCGGCAGCATTCGCCCCTACATGTTCGACAGCTTCTCCCCCATGATGACCGCCTTCAACGCGGCGCCGCCCGACGCGGATATCGTCGGCCCCGATTGGAGCCGGCTCTGGGAGGAGCGGCTGGAGAAGAACGCCTCCTGGGGAATCGGCTTCATCTCGAACCTGCTCCAGGGAGCCTATTGGCGGGACCGTTCGCTGCAGCCGGACTACAGCCGGATCAAGGTGCCCGTCATGTTCTGGTGCGGCTGGGCCGATCCCTACCCCACGCCCATCCTCAGGGCCTTCTCCCGGCTCGATGTCCCCAAGAAGATCCTGCTGGGGCCCTGGGGGCACTACTGGCCCGAGGAAGCCCTGCCCGGTCCCCGGATCGATTTCAGGCACGAGATGCTCAAGTGGTTCGACCAGTGGCTCAAGGGTGAGGACACCGGGGTCATGGAAGAACCCGCCGTGACCCTCTTCATAAGGCGCTACAAGCGTCCCGTGGCCCATATGTACCTGGAGGACGCCGGTTTCTGGAGGCATGAAGACGAATGGCCGCCGGCCCGGAACCAGGACACGCCGTTTTTCTTTCGTTCCGGCGGAGAACTGAGTCGAGACAGGCCCGCGGGTGAAAGCGCGCCCGATCAATACGCCTACGATCCGGCGGTCGGGATCAGCGCGGGAATCTACTGGGGCGGCGGAATCATGCCCTGGGCCATGCCGGTGGACCAGCGTCTCGACGACGCCTGCTCGCTGACCTACACCACCCCGCCCTTGGAACAGGACGTGGAGGTCACAGGAAATCCCAGGGCCGTGCTCCATGTCGCTTCATCCGCCGACACCGCCTATTTCCACGTGAAGCTCACCGACGTGGCGCCGGACGGCACTTCGAAATGGCTGACGGACGGTGGACTCCTCGCCACGCATCGAAATTCACACTCACGGCCGGAACCGATGGAGCCCGGCAGAATCTACGAGCTGGAAATCGATCTGAAGTACGTCTCCTACCTGTTCGAAAAGGGCCACCGCATCCGGTTGAGCGTGGCCAGCGCCGATTTTCAGAATGCCTGGCCCACGGCCAAGGCTGCCGTCAACC
Organism: Acidobacteriota bacterium; assembly: GCA_965116695.1. Classification (GTDB taxonomy): domain Bacteria; phylum Acidobacteriota; class UBA6911; order RPQK01; family JAJDTT01; genus JAJDTT01. The sequence continues at coordinate 666,034 of OZ220706.1, read as the reverse complement.
AGATCCACCGCGACCGGCGGTGTCCGTCTCATATCGTTCTGCCTGTGACCCCGGCCCAGAGTCCACGGCTGAGCGCGCCGGACCTGAAGCCCTCTCCGCGCCCGGACGCGACGATGGAGGACATCAGCCGGAGCACCCTGCACGAGATCAAACACGACCTGGTCAACGAAACGGTGACGGCCACCCTGGAGAGAGTCTCGGAGACGGGCCCGGCGCCCGGACTGGCGCATTCCACCTACACGGTTTCGCGGCGCCATCCCGCGGAAACGATTCTCAAGGCCCGCTACGTCTACGAAGTCCCGCCCGCCGGGTCAGGAATGACCGTGGAAGCCAATGAGTTTCTGACCAGCGACCTGGAGTCGTTCCATTTCGTGAGCCAGGTGGAGGTGACGGTGGACGGAAAGCGTCACTTCCACAAGAGTTGGAGGGTCAGCGTTCCCCGCGAATTGAACTGAGACCGAGTCGCAGGTGGAGTGCGGCGGGCTCCGGCGCCGTCGAAGCCTCCGGGCTGCAAAGGAGAGTCATCATGTGGATCCTGTTTTTCCTGATTCCGATCCTGACCGCTCCCCTGTCGGCAGAGTCCCGCGGGCTGTCGGAACCCGTCTACGAGGGGAAGGTCAAGATCATCTATCCCCGCGTCGCCATGCGGGACGGGGTGGAGCTGGCGACCAAGATCATGATGCCCGATGCGGAGGGGCGGTTTCCCGCCGTGATGATGTACCACCCCTATCGCGGCGTACGGGAACCGTTGCCGGATTATCGAGACGAAAGACCGATGCTGGTGCCGTACCTGGCGGAACGAGGTTATGCCATCGTCCAGTACGACGTCCGCGGCACGGGAAACTCCGGCGGGTGGAGCAAGGACATCTACTCCGCTGACGAGAGGCGGGACGGCTACGAAATGGTGGAGTGGATCGCCCGCCAGCCCTGGTCCAACGGCAATGTGGGCATGACCGGTATTTCCTACGGCGGCGTGGTGCAGTGGCAGGTGGCGGTCCAGAATCCGCCCAGCCTCAAGACCATCATCGTGCGCTCGGCCAACGACAGCGTCTATACCGAGTGGACCTATCCCGGCGGCTCTCTTCGCCCCTACATGTTCGACACCTATTCTCCTCTGATGACGGCCTACAACTTCGCGCCCCCCGATCCCGGAATCGCCGGTGAGAAGTGGAGCGACCTCTGGAATACACGGCTGGAGAACAACCGGCCCTGGGGAATCGGATACATCTCCCATCAGCAGGAAGGGCCCTACTGGCAGGACCGCTCCCTGTCGGCGGACTACAGCCGGGTCAAGTGCCCCGTCTTCGTCATCGCCGGCTGGGCGGACGTCTATCCGACGGCCCTGTTGCGAGCCTTCTCCAAGCTGGAAGTCAAGCACAAGAAGGCCCTGGTGGGGCCCTGGAGGCACATCTGGGCGGAGAACGAGAAGACCGTGCCCGGACCGCGAATCGACGGCCGGCCCATCATGCTCAAGTGGTTCGACTATTGGCTCAAAGGGATCGACAACGGGGTGCTGGAGGAGCCGCCGGTGACGGTCTTCGTCCGGGAGTACGATCCTCCCTCTCCCGTCATGCCCATCGAGGAGCCCGGCTTCTGGCGCTCCGAACTGGAATGGCCCATTGCGCGGGAGCAGCCCACCAGGATGTACCTTCACCGGGACGGGACCCTGAGCCGGACGCCTCCCGAGGGATCCGATGAAGAAGGAGACCGTCTCCGGTACAAGCCCACCGTTGGGACCACCTCGGGGATCCACTGGGGGGGAGGCATTCTCCCTTGGGGCAACCCCATCGACCAGCGGGCCGACGAGGCCTACTCCCTGACTTACACCACGGCCCCGTTGGAGGAGCCGCTGGAGGTCTCGGGCACGCCGCGCGCCATGCTGTACATCTCCTCCACGGCCGAGGTCGCCTATTTCCGGGTAAAGCTGATCGACGTGGCCCCGGACGGGACCTCCAAGCTGGTCCGTTACGGCGGCCTGAACGCCGCACACCGGAAGTCGCATTTCGACCCCGAACCGCTGCGGCCGGGAGAGGTGCACGAGGTGCCGGTGGAGGTGAAGGTGATGACCTACGTGTTCGCGCCCGGACACCGGGTCCGGGTGGCCATTGCCAACGCGGACATCCAGAACGCCTGGCCCACGGCCCTGCCGGCGGAGAACACGGTTTATCGCAACCGCCGTTACCCGTCCCACATCGTGCTGCCGGTGATCCCGGAGCAGAATCCCAAGCTTCCCGAGCCCGAATTCGTGACGCTGCCCAACGCCGATCCGAAGGTGGCGCTGGAGCAGGAAAAACCGCTGACATACTCCATCACCCAGGACCTGGTCGCCGAAACCACTACCGTCCGCCTGGGCAAGGAGAGAAAGGGCAAACGGGGCGACGGCGAGCAATACATGAAGCTTCTCTCAAGCTTCACCGTGTCCGAAAAGAATCCGGCGAACGCCGCCCTGAAGGCAGAGGCCACGCTGTCGATCACCCGTTCGGAATCGGAGATCAGGATCGAGGCGAACGAGCTGACCTCCAGCAACAAGGCGGCGTTCCGTCACCTGGTGGAGATCGAGATCACGGTCAACGGGAGGAGGCACTTCAACCGGAGCTGGTCGGTCACCATCCCGCGAAAATTGAACTGACGAGTGCCTGATTCCATGTCGTGCAGCCGGAGGAGAATTGGTCCATGTCGAGTAGCCGCAAGATTCCCGTCGCCCCTGTTTCTATCTTCCTCCCACTCATGATCGTCCTGGCGGGATCCGGTCTCGCGTCGGACACCTGGTTCGTGCGCAACGATCCTTCCTGGGTGGACAAGCTCTCGCAACCCCGATACGACATCCTCTTCGAGCACGACGTCAAGGTCCGGATGCGGGACGGCGTCCGGCTGTCGGCCAACATCTGGCGGCCCCAAGCGGAAGGGAAGTTTCCGGTCATCTTCGTCTACATGCCTTACGACAACACCCGGAAATCGGAGTTCTTCCAGGGCGACATCATCGGCCGCGCACAGTACTTCGTTCCCCGCGGTTACGTGTTCGCCTGCATCGACGTGAGGGGACGGTACGATTCCGAAGGGGAGTCCTACCTCTACTGGGATCCGAAGTGGCGGGAAGGGAAGTTCGACGGGCATGACGTCTACGACTGCCAGACCTGGCTGGGAGAACAGCCCTGGTCCACGGGAAAGATCGGGATGGCCGGCGGATCGTACCTGGGATTCGTGCAATGGATGGGCGCCACCGAGGCGAACCCGTACCTCACGGCCCTGATCCCCTATGTGACCCCCGACGACCATTGGGACAACGTCTACCCCAACGGAGCGTTCCAACTCTCCAACAGCCTCAACCTGCTGGCCATACTCGGCAACCTGACATCCAACAACAACGACGGCCTCCGGAACGATTTCCTGGACTGGGACAAGCTGTACCGCCACCTCCCCATCCGGACCATGGACCAGGCCATGTTCGGGCAGACCGACATCCTGTGGCAGGACCTGGTGGATCACCCGGACAACGACCACTACTGGCGGTTCAGCGTCGGCGACCGTCCCCGGGCCGGGGAGATGAGCGCGGGACAGTACCAAAAGGTCCAGGTGCCGACCCTCAACATCACCGGCTGGTACGACCAGGTTTCCCAGGCCACCATCAACGGTTACCTGGGCATGGTGCGCTACGGGCCGGAGGAGATCCGCGACCGGCATCGCCTGCTCGTCGGTCCCTGGAGGCACGGCGTGGGACCCCGGGAAGTGGGCGATCTCGACTACGGCCCCGAGGCGGACGTGGACTTTCGTCCCATCGAGCTTCGCTGGTACGACTACTGGCTCAAGGGCATCGACAACGGAATGATGGACGAACCGCGGGTCGACATCTTCGTGATGGGGGAGAACAAGTGGCGCACCGAGCACGAATGGCCCCTCAGCCGCGCCCGGCACACGAAGTACTACCTCCACAGCGGCGGACAGGCCAACAGCCGGTTCGGGGACGGCAGCTTGAGCCCACAGCCGCCGTCCAAGGAACCAGCGGACGTGTTCGTTTACGACCCCGAAGATCCGGTTCCGACCTACGGCGGCAACGTGAGCATGTACCCCTCCACCGGGGGCCCCCGGGATCAGAGGGCGATTCAACGGCGGGACGACGTGCTCGTCTACACCAGTGAGGTTCTGAAAAAGGAGGTCGAGGTGACGGGGCGGGTCCTGACGATGCTCCATGCCGCTTCCAGCGCCGCCGACACCGACTTCACCGCCAAGCTGGTGGACGTTCACCCCAACGGCTACGCTCAGTTGCTGGCGGAGGGGATCATCCGGGCACGCTACCGGGACTCGTTCAAAAAGCAGACCCTTCTGGAACCGGGCAAGGTCTATGAATACACCATCGACTTGTGGTCGGTCAGCCACGTCTTCCGTCGCGGGCACCGGATTCAACTGGAGATCTCCAGCAGCAACTTCCCCAAGTACGACCGCAATCCCAACACCGGGCACAAGTTCGGCGAAGACGCGGAATTGAGGAAGGCGACCCAGACGGTTCATCACGATGCCGCCTACCCCTCGCACATCGTGCTTCCCGTCATTCCCTGAGACATCGGCCTCGAGAGTGGATATATTCTTCCGGCATCAAGGAGATCGTCGAAATGCAGAAAACAGCGGATGCGGTAGTGATCGGTGGGGGAATTGCGGGCGCAAGCGTGGCCCATTTCCTGGCCCGGAAGGGATTCGGCAAGATCGTCTTGCTGGAGAAGGGCAGTCTGGCCGGTGTGAGCACAGGCCGGTCGGCCGCCGTGGTTCGGACCTACTACTCCAACCCCATCACCGTGAAACTGGCTTGGCGCGCGGTGCAGATGTTCGAGAACGACCGGGAGGCGCTGGGCGGCGACTCCGGGTTTCGCCAGATCGGATTTCTGCTACTCCTGGATGAGGGATGGAAGACGGCCGGTGACCAGATCCTGGAGATGGAGAGCACGCACGGAGTCGAGGTCCGGGAACTCTCGCGCGAAGACATCCGGGAATTGGCGCCGCCGCTGAACCTGGAGGGGATCGTCCGCGCGATCTTCGAGCCTCGCTCCGGCTGCGCTGACCCGATCCGGACCACGGAGAGCCTGGTGGACGGCGCCGGGCAGTGGGGTCTGACGGCGCACGTGGGAGTGGCGGCCACGGGCATCACGCTCGAGAGCGGCCGCGTCCGGTCGGTGGAGACGGAGCAGGGAACCATCGAGACCCCGGTGGTGGTGAACGCGGCCGGGCCCTGGGGGCGGCAGGTGGGCCTTTGGGCCGGTCTCAACTACTCCGTCCGTTGGAGCCGGGAGACGGACCTGATCGTGACTCAGCCGGATGATTTCGGCCGTCTCCCGGTCATTTCCGATCCCCCGCAACGGGCCTACTACAAGCCTCACGGGGACAACACGATGCTGGCCGGACTCGGCTACCCCAAGGAGGTGGAGCCGTTGGACATCGATTCCTACAACGAGGACCTGGATGCGGATCAACGCGGGCGGATCGAGACCTGCCTGTTTCGGCGGATTCCCGTGCTGCGGGAGATGGAATACCACCACGGATACGCGTCCATCTATACGATCATGGACGATTGGCACCCGGTCGTCGGACCGGAGCCCCACATCGAGGGCTACTATGCCTTCTTCGGCGGCAGCGGCCACGGCTTCAAGATCGGGCCGCCGCTGGGGGAGGCGCTGGCGGACGTCATCGCGGGTGAAGAACCCGAGATCGACATTCGCCAGTTCCGGCCCTCCCGCTTCCTGGAAGGAGAGATCTTCTCCTCGGCGTGGGGTGGCGGGAACCGGGGTTGAGAGGACTGAAACGATGGAACCCGCCAGGACGGAATCTCGGGACACGAACAGAGAATCCTATCGTTACGACGGCCATGAACTCGACCTGATGGACCAGGTCGAGTTGCCGCGCATGAATCCCTGGTTGAGCCTGGCGCTGCTGGTCCTGGCCGGATTCGCCTACGTCTGGATCTGGGGAGTGATCCTGCGGGGATAAGCGATGGAAGAGTTCCAGCCCTCGTGGTGGCTGATCGTCAGCTACCTGCTTCTCATGTTCGGCATCGGCATCTGGGCCGCCCGGACCCGGGTCGGCCGGATGGAGGACATGGCCGTCGCCGGACGCAGTTCCGGACCCTGGTTGATCGCCTTCTCGGTGGCCGCAACCTGGATCAACGGGACCACCCTGATCGGGATCTCGGGGGTGGCCAAAGATTTCGGGTTGAGCGCCTACTGGACCGGCGGTTCGTTCGTCCTCGCCACCATCTGGATGTCCTACTACGTGGTCCCGCGCCTGCGGGCCACCCGGATCATCACCGTTCCCCAGCTCTTCGAGCGCTTCTACGGCCCCCGGCACCGCCTCGTCTCCCTGTCGCTCATCATCCTCCGGGACCTGGGCGCCACCGCAGGAGTCATGGGGTCCCTGGCCGTGGTCACTTCCAGCATCCTGCAGATTTCGCTCCTGCAGTCCCTGGCGCTGGTCGGGGCTCTGACGCTGGTCTACGTCTTCCTGGGCGGGATGTGGGCCATCCTGGTGACCGACGCGATCCAGTTCTTCATCGTCTCGGTCGGATCGGTCGCGCTCGTGGTTTTCGGTTTTCTGGGCTCCGGAGGGTTCTCGGCCCTGCGGTCCATCGAGGACCCGGACTTTCTCGGCAGCTTCGGCACCGGCGGCCCCAGCCAGGTGATGGCCTGGGTCGTCATCGGCATCTCCATCACCTTCGGCTACCAGAGCGTGATCCAGCGGGGCTTGGCGGCCTCCAGCACGGCGGCCGCCCACAAGGGGTTCCTCTACGGCGGGATCATCTCCACGGTCTGGTACATGGTTCCGCCACTGATCGGCGTCCTGGGGCGGGCCCTCTACGGAGCGGACATCTCCGGCGACGACGTCTTTCTCCGGATGACCTTCGGCGTGGCCGGGGGGCAACTGGGCAGCATCATCATCGTGGGGATTCTGGCCGCCAGCATGTCCACCCTCGACTCCACCATCAATACCATCGCCTCCAACTTCACCATCGACATCTACAACCGATTCCTGAACCCCAACGCCAGTCCCAGGGCTCAGCTCTGGCTCTACCGGCTGAACGTCATTCTGGTCGGTGTGCTGGCCGCCGCCATCTATTACGTCTTTCCCTTGATGATCGAACTCTTCTGGCTGGGCGGACGGATCATGGGGGCATCGGTGGCGCCCGCGGTGGCGGCGATAGTCCTTTTTCCCCGAGTCCGGCGGGCGCCCAGAACCGTGCTCACGTCCATGCTGGCGGGCGCCAGCGTGATCATCCTCTACCAGATCCTGGGAAGCGTCCAGGAAGTGGGCACCATCGTGGTCGTCTGGACCATCGATCCGATTCTGATCGGGGTGCCCATCACCGTCACGCTGCTGGCGCTGGGCACCTGGTGGGAGACGCAACGTCCTGGTTCCTGAATCTCGAATTCGTGTCAGGAATGACGAGAAATATTGGGTAGAGGCGCCCCTTGTGGGCGCTCTCTTCGGTTCAGATTGGAAAAATATGACCGCCAAAACCAAGGGTCTTGTTTTTGCGACGGCGCTGTGGATGATAACGCTCGGAGCGTCTTCCCGGGCGCAGCAGGGCGGGGGGAACACGCCCGGCCCCATGCTCCACGCCGAAATGCACGTGGTTGCCGAGTCGCCCGATCCGGGGAGACTGTTCGTCTACGAACCGGCGCTGGTGAAGCTTCCCGGCGGCCGGCTGTTGGCGACCTTCGAGCACACACTGATTGACGCGAATGCCCCGGTGCCTCGCCGGTTTCGCCTGGCCGTCAGTGAAGATGAAGGCCGGACCTGGCGGCAGCTTCCTCCGCTCGACCTGCACTCCGCGCAGCCGTTCGTGCATGAGGGCAAGCTGTATCTTCTTGGAAACCTGGCCATCCGCCGGAACATCGTGATCCTGCGCTCAGACGACGAAGGCCGATCCTGGCAAGGGCCGGTCACTTTGTTCGAGGGAAGCTACTGGAACGCCCCCACCGGAGTCCTGATCAAGGACCGGCGCCTCTACCGGTCCTTCAACCTGCACCAGGATGCCGACGGCACGCCGAATCTGCGGAATTACCGGGGGTGCGTGGTCATTGCCGGGGACCTCTCACGGAATCTGCTGGACAGGTCCGCCTGGAGAATGTCCAACCGGCTGGACTACCCGGGAACCCCGCCGCTCTTGACCCGCGCGCCGGCTGGCGGACGACGCCCGGACCACTGGCTCGAATCCAACCTGGTGGAGGTGAAGGGTGAGATTCGAGGGTTTCATCGGCTCCGCGTTCCCGGCGGAGCCGCTCGAGGTCTGACGCATCAATCCACCGCCGGACTGGCAGCGGTCACCGACCTCGCGGATGACGGGACCACCTTGAGCCACACCTTCGGGCAGTTCTTTCCGATACCCGGGGCGCAGAACAAATTTCACATCGTCCGCGACGAACCTTCCGGGTTGTATTGGATGGCGGGCAACATCCCCGTCGATTCGCTGGGAGGCCCTCCGGGCGGCGACGATCGGCGGATCCTGATCCTGATGTACAGCGCCGATGCCCACAACTGGTTCCAGGCCGGCTGCGTGGCCATGAGCAGGAACCCCCGCGAAGCTTACAACTACGCGTCGCTGCTGCCGGAAGGGGATGACCTGCTGCTGGCGGTGCGGACGGCGCTGGGCGGCCGGCACTCGCAGGCCAAGAGTACGCACATCACGTTTCACCGGGTCCGGGGCTTCCGGTCGCTCGCCCTCGATCTTCCCGGCCGCCGCGAGGCCGAGGATTGATCCCCGAGCAACTTACAAGGAGGATCACAAGCCAGTCCATGCGAGGTGTCGTGACATGCGTTCATCCGCGTGCCGCGGAAGAAGGGGCGCGGGTCCTGGAGGCGGGGGGCAATGCCTTCGATTCCGCCGTGGCGACGGCCTTCGTCCAGATGATCCTGAATCCTTTCAGCTGCGGCCTGGGCGGCATGGTCTCCGCCCACCTCTGGGCTCCCGCGAAGGGTGAGCACCGGGTCATCGACGGATGCGTTCGCGCCGGTTCAAGGGTCCGGGAAGGCATGTGGGCCCGGGACTATCTGGGCGAAGCCGCCTTCAGCGGGAGCAGCCTGTTTCACGACCACCGCAGCACCATGGGCTATACGTCCATCTGCACGCCGGCGGCGGTGGCCGCTCTGGCCCAGGTCCAGCGGTGCTATTGCACCATGTCCTGGCCGGACCTCCTTCGACCCGCCGTGGAAATTGCGCGGAAGGGCTTCCCGGTCACTCCTCAATTGGCGAAGCTGTTCTCAAGCCCGGGCGAACCTGTCGAACCGGACACCCTGGACCGGATCCGGTCCAACTCCGAGTGCAGCCGGATCTACCTGCATCCCGGCGGATCACCCTTTCGGGAGGGAGAGATCCTCAGCAATCCCGACTACGCCGCAACCCTGGAACGGCTTGCGACCCACGGACCCGAAGATTTCTACCGGGGCGAGCTGGGCCGGGAGATCTGGCGGGACCTGGAGGCGAACGGGGCCTACGTCACCCGCCGGGACCTGGAATCCTACCGGCCGCGCTCTTACGCCCCCCGTTCCTCCCGGTACCGAAGTTTCGAGATCTTCTCCAATGACCCGCCGGGCGCGGGCTTTCTGCTCCAGGAGGCCCTCAATGTGCTGGAGGGCCTGGACCTGTCCAGGCTCGAGCATGGCGGTCTCCGGTACCTGAGCTACGTGGCATCGACACTTCAACTCGTGGATCGGGACCGGCGGGATTACCTGGGCGACCCGGAGGTCGTGGGTGAAGAACCGGGGCAATTCCTGATCTCCCGGCAAAGGGCCCGGGAGCTGCGGAACGCCGTCCTTGAGGGCGCGGTCGGGACGGCGGGTCCGGATCGTCAAGCGCGCGACACGACTCACCTGAACGTCGTGGACCGGGACGGCAATGTGGCCGCCATCACCCACAGCCTGGGCGGGTTCTCCGGCATCATCACGCCCGGGCTGGGCTTCATCTACAACAACGCCATGAACCGTTATGACCCCCGTCCCGGACATGCCAGCTCACTGGCTCCGGCGAAGGCCCGCATGCACCTGATGATGCCGGCCATCGCCTTTCAGGAGGGTCAGGCGGCCATGGTCCTGGGGGCGCCCGGCGGGAACGCCATTCTGAGCGCTCTGGTGCAGGTCTTCACCAATGTCGTCGAATTTGGAATGGGCGCCGTGGAGGCGGTCTCGGCCCCTCGCATCCATGCCGAGGGGAGGACCGTCTGGTGCGAGGGGCGGACCCCGGTGGAGATCTGTAACGGGTTGCGGCAGAGGGGATTCAACGTGGTGCGGGACCCGGCGCCGCTGGCTCGCAGGCTGGGTTTGGCCCAACTGGTCGTGGCCGGACCGGAGGGCCTCCTGGAGGGCGGATCCGACCCGCGGGGCGAGAGCGGGGTGGCGTACGCGCGCGCTTGACCGGCCTGTTGGCGGGGCGGAACTCGGGATAGTGCAACGGGTTGGCGTTGGACGATGCGGCGCCCGTTCAGGCGAGCAGTGGAGGTAGCGACCGTGCACGTGTTTCAGCCATTCCAAATGGAACGGATGATGTCCCGGTTGGAGAAGGAGGTGGAATACAATCTCTCGGAAAGCGGTGCCCATCCGGTCCTGCTCCGGGAACTCGTCGATCGGGAGAACGGCTGTCTGGAGGGCTTGCTGGACACCGATCTGAACTACCCCCACACCAACGGAATTCCGCAGCTTCGGCAGAACATCGCGCGGCTCTATCCGGGCGGTACGCCCGAGAACGTCCTGGTGACGGTCGGTGCGATCGAAGCCAATTACCTTGGGATCAGAACCCTTCTGGATCCCGGTGACGAGATCGTCGTCATGCTTCCCAACTACATGCAGATCTGGGGATTGGGGAAGAACCATGGCCTTGAATTGAAGACCTTTCATTTGCGGGAGGAAACGGGCTGGGCGCCGGATCTGGCGGAACTGGAGTCCATGGCGACGCCCAAAACCCGGTTGATAGCGGTGTGCAATCCCAACAACCCGACCGGGCGCGTCCTCTCTGACGCCGAGATGCAAGCCGTCATCGACATCGCCGACCGGGCCGGAAGCTGGATCCTGGCCGATGAGGTCTATGCCGGGGCCGAGCGCCTCACCGACCGGGAAACGCCGACTTTTTATGGACGGTACGACAAGGTCCTGGCAACGGGGAGCCTGAGCAAGGCCTACGGGCTTCCGGGCCTCAGGATCGGCTGGGTCGTGGGGCCGGCCGGGATCGTGGATGAAATCTGGGCGCGGCACGAATACACGACCATCAGCGCGACCATGCTTTCCAACCGGCTGGCGGCCCTGGCCCTGTCTCCCGAAGTTCGCCCCTGGCTCTTGCAGCGCACCCGTTGCTACATCCGTCGAGGTTTTCCGGTTCTCCAGCGCTGGATGGACCGGCATCCGGGCACCTTCAGCCTGTGGCCGCCGGACGCCGGGGCGATCGCCTTCATTCGTTACGATCTGGAGATCAACTCGACCCGGCTGGCGGAACGGCTCGCCTCGGAAAAGAGTGTCCTGATCATGCCGGGAGATCACTTCGGCATCGATCACTTCCTGCGCGTGAGTTTCGGCCTGCCGCACAGTTACCTGCGGCCTGGTCTGGACCGAATTCACGAAATGATCGAGGGACTGCAGGCTCGATGAAGAGAACGGGAAAAGCCCGGGCTTCGAGACCCCAGGAGGATCGCCCATGATCACGCCCCTCAGGACGCCGGCTGCGGTTCTCTCACTCGCGGGCCTGTTGGCGTCGGGAGCCGGGTACCTGACGGCCGGAACTTCGGGCCTGCCGGACCCGCCGGTCCTGCTTCCCGACGGGACGGAGTTCCGGACCTGGGAGGACGTGACCGAATACCGGCGGGTCTACTACGTGGATCGGCAACACCCTCTGGCCGCGGACGACAACCCCGGCACCGAAGAGGCTCCTTTGGCAACGATCCAACGTGCGGCGGACCTGGTCCAGCCCGCAGAAAAGGTCTTGATCAAATCGGGCATCTACCGTGAGTGGGTCCGTCCTCGACGGGGCGGCACCGGCCCGGACGGGATGATCAGCTTCGAGGCGGCGCCGGGCGCCGAGGCCGTCATCAGCGGGTCCGAGGTCCTGAGGGCCACGTGGACCAACTCGGGACGGTCGAAATCGGCCAACGTCTGGAAGGCGGATCTGCCCCCCGAGTTCTTCGACGGCGGCCACCCGTTTGCCGCCATCAACACTTCCGACGCCGACTTCGCGGTCATGCGCTGGGCCCGGGCGGAGCGGGGACGGATCCCCCACACCCTGCCGCGAGCCCTGGTGTTTCAGGACGGGCGGCGACTGACCCAGTTGGCCCGGATCGAGGAATTGCACCGGATTGCCGGCACGTTCTGGATCGATGGGGAGAACCGGCAACTGCACCTCAACCCCTTCGACCGCAGGGACCCCAACACCCGGCAGATGGAGGTGACCACACGACAGTTCCTGATCAATCCCATGGTGAAGGGGATGGAGTACATCCGGATCAAGGGGCTCACGTTCGAGCATGCCGGCAACGGGTTCATCCGCTCCGGAAACGGCGCCATTACCACCTGGGGCGGCCGCCATTGGATCATCGAGGACAACACCGTCCGGCACGTCAACGCGGTGGGCATCGAGATCGGCGCATTCACCGAAGAGGGCCCCAACGCGGGGAACCGGAACGAGCTGGCGATGACGACCGGCGACCACCTGGTGCGCCGCAACCACGTCTACGATTGCGGCACCGGCGGAATTCAGGGAACCGTCGTCTCACGCAGCCTCGTGTCCGGCAATCACGTGCACGACTGCGGTTGGCAGGACGTGGAGCGCTACTGGGAGGTGGCGGGCATCAAGCTCCTGATCATGCTGGATTCCGTCGTCACGCAAAATCACGTTCACGATTGCTATGCCTCGGCGGGGATCTGGATCGATTTCGCCAACCGGAACACCCGGGTCACCCGGAACTTGATCCACGACATCTCGAGTTACGCCGGGGCGCTGTTTTTCGAGGCCTCGAACATCCTCAACCTGATCGACCACAACGTCGTCTACAACGTCCAGGGCTCCGGGTTCTACCTGCACGACTCGGACCGGCTCCTGGTGGCCCACAACCTGCTGGTGAACTGCGCGCCGTACGGCATCCGCATGACCAAGACCCGGACCCGGGACCGGGTGGGCGTCTCCAAGCACAACCGCGTGATCAACAACGTCGTCGCCCAGTGCCCGATGCCGTTCCAATACGCCAATACGGAGAACGTGTCGGATTACAACGTCGTCTCCGGGGCAGGACGGAACTTCAGCCTGGCCGAATGGCAGTCGACCGGATTGGACGCCCACAGCCGAACGGCCGACCTCGACATTTCCGTCGGTCCCGAGGACGGGATCCTGTCCTGGTCGGCTCAAAAGGACGAGGTCATGAAGGTGACCCGCGACGAGCGGATGGCTTTCGACTACTTCGGCCGCAAATACGCCGACGGTGTGATTGCGGTGGGACCCTTCATGGAAGGTTGGAGCCCGGTCCACCGCCGGTTGAAGCTGGTTCCCATCCGATGAGAGCCGCCGGGCGGCGTCACCGCTGCTCGCGGGACCCGGAAAGACGGGCGCGCCGGGTTCGGGTGGCCTGGAGATCCACCGCCTTTCCCGACTGGTCCAGGACGACGCCGTAGACGTCCCGGGCCCGATCCGGCGTCACCTTGCCCTGGGCCACGTCTTCCAGGACCCTCTCGGGATCCCGTTCCAAAGCAGACCCGTAGCCTCCGCCGCCCGGCGTCCGGTAGCTGATGACGGAATCGGGCTGGAGCTTCAACGTGATCTTGGACGGGAGGTCTTTCGATTCCGCATCCGGATTGAGAATGTATCTCGAGGAGGATCCGCTCCCCCCTCCGAACAGCCCCCAGGGCGCAAACTTCCGATTGTCGGAGAAGACCGTGAGCGTGGCCTCGTGGCCGGGGAACTTCCAGTCGCGCCGCAAACCCAGTCCGCCCCGGTAGCGCCCGGCCCCTTCCGAGTCCGGAATCAACTCGTATCGGGTGATCAGGAAGGGCAGGTTGTTCTCCGTCTCCTCGATGGCCGAGTTTTCCGTGTTCTGGATATGGGACTGGACGGCGTCCATTCCGTCCTTGGTGGGAAGGCCTCCCCACCCGCCGGCCATGGTCTCGATGAATGTGTAGTACTCGCCGGTGCGGGGATCGGTTCCCCCGCAGGCCATGTGGCAGTTGATGCTCTTGGTGCTGGCCATGACCTTGTCCGGCATCGCGTCCGAAAGGGCCTGGAAACCCAGGCAGCAGAGACGCATGACCACTTCCCAGCCCCCGACCACGCCCACCGGGGGAGTCGCATTCACCACGGTCCCGGGAGGTGCCTTCACGTCGATGAGCCGGTAGAAGCCTTCGTTGGTGGGAATATCGGAATCGATGAGGCACTTGACGACGTAGGCCAGGGGCGAATAGGTCTGGGTCAAGGTGGCGTTCATGGGAGAGTTGCGCTGGTCGTCCGATCCAGTGAGATCGAACGAGACCCGCCCCTGCTTGATCCGGACCTTCAGCACCAGCCGGATCGGCCGGTCCGACACCCCGTCATCGTCCAGCAATGCTTCCGTTTCATAGACTCCATCCGGCAGTTTCGAGATCTCGGCCCGGGCCCAGCGCTCGGTGTACTCGATGAGCTCGTCGACGAAGTTCTCGACGGACTCCGCACCGAATCGGGCCAGAATCTCCGCCATCCGTTTCTGGCCCAGCAGCGAGGCGGCGATCTGAGCACGAAAGTCTCCCGTGGACTGCCGGGGCGATCGGATGTTGGCCAGGATGAGGCGGAAGACGTCGTCGACGATCTCCCCCTCGGAGACCAGCTTGGCCGGTGGAATGATGATCCCCTCCTGGTAGAGCTCCGTGGAAATGCAGTAGCCGCCCGGCGCGTAGCCGCCGATGTCCACATGGTGCGCGATGGTGGCTGCGTACCCGTGGATCTTCCCGCCGCTGAAGAAGGGCGCCATGATGGCCACGTCGTTGAGGTGGACGCCGCCCCGGTAGGGGTGGTTCATGACCAGGGCGTCGCCCGGCCGAAGTTTCTCGACCCCGTATTGGCGGATGGTGTTGGGGATCATTCTGGACATGGAGGCCAGGTGCACCGGCTGGGAGAAGGACTGGGCGATGATCCGCAGCTTGGAGTCGAACAGCGCACAGGAGAAGTCGGAACGGGTCTTGATGTTGGTGGAGTAGGCCGCCTTTCTCAGGGCGGCGCCCATCTCGTCGGCGGCGGCTTCGAAGGCGCTGCGCATCACTTCGAAGCGGATGGGGTCCATCTTGAGGGACGCGCCCGTCCCCTTGGTCCTTTCGGTTTCTCTCATGACCGTATGTCCCGGATCAGAATGTTGCCGTGCAGGTCGACGTCGGCCTGGTAGTCCGGATGGAGGACCACGGTCGAATCCACCTCCTCGACGATGGCCGGTCCCATGATGCGGTCCCCCGACTTCAGGCGATAGCGATCGTAGACCTTGCACGGGACCGCACCGCCGCGCTCGGCGAAGTGGACGGGCCGTTCATTCTTGACGGCATCTCCAGGGTCCCCCGTACCGGTCTCGAGCCGGCGCAGGCGCGGCTGCCTGATCCTTCCGACGGCGGTCAGCCTCAGTGCCACCGCTTCCGTCGGTTCGGTGTCGTCGGCGTAGCCGTAAGCCCGCTGGTGTTCCTTGTAGAAGGCCGCGTTCACGGTTCTTTTGTCGCCCTCGGTCAGGTCTCGATTGGGAATCTCGATCTTCAATTCGTATCCCTGACCCACGTACCTCATATCCAGATAGTGGGCAAAGGTGACGTCTTCCTCGGAGATGCCCTCGGAATAAAGAACATCCCGGCCACGTTCGGCCAATTCTGTGAAGGACCGGTTGAGAAGCTCGATATCGAGTGAATCGATCTGCTGATGAAAGGCGCGGACGTAGTCGTGCTTGATGTCGCTGACCAGTAATCCCAAGGCGGAGGTCACTCCGGGACTCATGGGAATGAGCACCTTGGGAATCCCCAGCTCCCGGGCCAACCCGTTGGCGTGCATGGGTCCGGCCCCACCGAAGGCGACCAATACGAAGTCCCGCGGGTCGAAGCCCCTCTGAACCGAGATGGTGCGGACGGCGCCGATCATGTTGGCGTTGGCGATCTCGATGATCCCGTTGGCCGTCTCCACCACGCCCAGTCCCAACCGGCCGGCCAGTCGACCCACCGCCGTTTCCGCCAGCGCGGCATCGAGCGCCTGCTCTCCCCCGATGAAATAGTCCGGGTTGAGCCGTCCCAAAACCAGGTTGGCGTCGGTGATGCACGGCTCCTCCTGGCCCTTTCCGTAGCAGGCCGGGCCCGGATCGGCGCCGCCGCTTCGTGGCCCGACCCGCAACGCGCCTCCGGGATCGATCCAGGCGATGCTCCCGCCGCCGGCGCCGATCTCCACCAGGTCCACAACGGGAGTCCTGACCGGGTATCCGGCTCCCTTGCTCTCCGCCACGGCCTCGCTGCCGACTTCAAAATGGGGCGCGATCTTGACGTTTCCCCCTTCCACCAGGCCGAGCTTGGCGGTGGTGCCTCCCATGTCGAAGCTGATGACGTCCCGGGTCCCCACCAGGTCTCCCAGGTAACGGGTCGCGATGACCCCGGCCGCCGGTCCCGATTCGATCAGGTGCACCGGGTCCCGCTTGGCCACGTCCGACGCCATGACCCCGCCGGCGGAGGTCATGAGGTGCAACCCGACGCCGACACCCAAACGGGCCAACCGGTTCTCCAGGTTCTCCAGGTAGCGGGTCACGATGGGCATCACCACGGCGTTGATGGCGGTGGTGCTGGCGCGAAAATACTCCCTCATCTCCGGGCAGAGGTCGGACGAGATGGACAGGAACACTCCCGGCAATTCCTCCCGAAGGAGATCGCGGACCCGTTTCTCGTGGGACGGGTTGACGTACGAATGAAGCAGGCAGACCGCCACCGACTCGACGGCGGCCTCCTTCATGCGGCAGGCCACGTCCCGGACCGAATCCTCATCCAGGGGGGAGAGGACCTGACCGGCATAGTTCAGGCGCCCCGGCACTCCGTAGCATCGGTTCCGCGGAATCACGGGCTTCGGCTTCTCGCAAAAGATGTCGTAGAGTCTGGGCCGGATCTGGCGGGCGATTTCCAGGACATCCCGGAACCCCTCGGTGGCGACCAGGGCTGTCCGGGCGCCCTTCCCCTCAATCAGGGTATTGGTCGCCACGGTCGTCCCATGGACATTGTAGGAGACGTTTGCGGCGGCCACCCCGGATTCTCTCAAGGCACGTTCCACCGTGTTCAGAAATCCCACCGAGGGATCGCTGGGAGTGCTGGCCATTTTCACGAGCCGCAACTCTCCGGTGGACTCGTTCATCATGACCAGGTCCGTGAACGTTCCCCCAATGTCCACTCCGATTCGATAGCTTTCCATGTCGTTGACCTTGAGCCGGCGTGAACCTTTCCGGGTCCGGTGCCGACGCTTTCGTAGCCGGCTCATTAAGATACCGTAATCGACCGCACTGATCCCATCATGCCGAGTCTCTCTCGTGGCTTTCCGGGCTCGGAATCCTCTCCGATGGCACTGCGCCAGGCCATCGGAAATCTTGTCATCGGCGGGACCCGTTCCCTACAATCAACTGGATTTTGGAGAACGGCGCCAGGAAGGAGGTGACCTACGAGAAGAGGGAACCGTCGGGAACCTGCTCAACGAAGGAGGGCCCGTGCCTCTCAGCTCCGACCCTCTCGCTTGGCCTCGCGACCGCGAATCACCTGGTGGACCTGTCCCTTTCTTCTATTGGCAACGATCTGGGCCACCTTCGCATTGATCCGCGGCCAGGGAGAGATCCGCCAACTGATCGAAACCGGACGGCTCCTGGAAGCCCAGGAGCTGGTCCGGCAGAAACTGGCGGAAGACCCGTCCAACTCCGCGTGGCTGTATTGGAAAGCGGCCGTCGCCTTCGCCTCGGGAGCCCTGGCCGATGCGGAGCGGACGCTGCAACAGGTGGTCGGGAGCCAAGCCGCGTCGGGACCCCACCTGTTGTTGCTGGGAGAGATCCATGACCGGAAGCAGCAATGGAAGGAAGCCGCCGGAGCGTACCGGCGCGCGCTGGCGTTTCCTCACGGTTCCGACCTTCTGATCCGATTGGGGCGATCCGAGTACCGCGCCGGGAATCCGACGGCTGTCATCGAGGCGCTCCAACCCCTCGCGGAGTCGCCCGAGGCCACCGGCGAAGCGCATTTTCTGCTGGCGCTCTCCCATGGCCGTCAGGGAAACCTGGAACAGTCCGTCGCTCACCTGTCGAAGGCGGTCGAAAAACAGCCGGACGTCGCCACCTATCGTTTCCAATTGGCGCTCGCCCTGGGCGAGAACGGCGATCTGGAGCGCGCGGTGAAGGAACTTCGCGGAACCCTCGCACTGGAGCCCAATCTGGCCTTGGCTCACTTCTACCTGGGGCAGATCCTGCACAACATGAACCTCCGCGACGACGCCTTGGCGGCACTTGAGCGGGCGGACCGGCTGCAACCCGGGATTCCCAATCTGGCCTACAGCCTCGGACTGCTCTACAAGCTGCAAGGGGACTATGACAGGGCGATCATGAAGCTCGAGTCGGAGATCGCCTCCGGCAGCGATCATCCGGAAGCGCATTTCCACCTGGCGGAGATTCTCTTTCGCAGGAACCAGACTCGCCGTAGCGGGGAGCTGATCAAGAGGGCCATCGCGCTCCAACCGGGGACGGACGAGTATCATCTGCTGGCCACGGAGATCGCCCTCTCGGCCGGCCGGCTGGAAGAAGCCGAAGAGCAGGTCGAGTCGGCCGTGGGTTCGGACCCCAACTCCGGCCGCGCCCATTACCTCCGGGGAAGGGTCCTGCAGGCCATGGGCCGAACCCAGGAAGCGGAAAGCGCCTTCGAGCATTCCCGAAAGCTGATGGACGGACGGAGGGAGGGCGCTCCCGCGCCATGAGAAAGGCGGTCCTCCTCCTGTCGTTTTCCATGGTCCAGGCTTCAGGTGAGTCAGGCCCGATCCAATTCCGGGAGGGTGCCACCGAAGCGGGGATCGAATTCCGTTTCGTGAGTGGTTCGGCGGACAAACCGTTCATCATCGAGTCGATCAGCGGCGGAGTGGCCCTGTTCGACTACGACAACGACGGCTGGCTCGACGTTTATCTCGTCAACGGGAATACCGTCGAGGAGTTCCTTGCAGGCAAACGCACGGTCCGGAACGCGCTCTACCGGAACCAGGGAGACGGCACCTTTCGCGACGTCACGCTGCAGGCCGGGGTCTCGGGCGGGCCCTGGGACATGGGAGCGGTGGCGGCCGACGTGGACAACGACGGGTTCCAGGATCTCTTCCTCACCGGGTTCGATCGAAACACCCTGTTCCGTAACAACGGCGACGGCACCTTCCGCGACATCACGGCCTCGTCGGGTCTGACCGACAATCGGTGGGGCGCCGGCGCCGCCTTCGGCGACTATGACGCGGACGGCCTGCTCGACCTGTACGTGGCCCGTTACGTCCAGTTCGACCCACGCCACCCTCCCGCTCCCACCCCCAAGTTCTGCAGTTACCGGGGGATCTCAGTCCAATGCGGACCCCGCGGCATGCCGGGGGCGGAAGATTCGCTCTACAAGAACCTGGGGGGCGGCCGGTTCCGTGACGTGAGCCGGGAGGCCGGCATATTGAACGGCTCCACCTACTACGGCCTGGGGTGCATCTGGTTCGACTACGATGACGACGGCGACCAGGACATTTTCGTGGCCAACGATTCCTGTCCCAACTTCCTGTTCCGAAACGAGAAGGGCCGCTTCGTCGAGGTGGCGATGGAGACCGGGGTGGCGCTGGGCGAGAACGGAAACGAACAGGACGGCATGGGGATCGCCGTGGGGGACGTGAACCGGGACGGACGGCTCGATCTGGTGCAGACCAACTTCTCGGAGGACAACAACACGCTCTATGTGAACCGGGGATCCTTCTTCACCGACTCCAGCTACCGCTGGGGACTCGGGGAATCCACCTGGCAATATCTGGGCTGGGGGACCTTCTTCTTTGATGCGGATCTGGACGGGTGGCTCGACCTCTTCATCGCCAACGGGCACGTCTACCCTCAGGTGGACAAGGTTCAGATCGGGACCTCTCTCCGGCAGCGGGACCTCCTCTTTAGAAACGAAGAAGGACGGCGCCTGGTCGAGGTGGGACGGCCGGCCGGTCTGACCACGCTGCAAAATACTCGTGGGGCGGCGGTGGGAGACCTGGACAACGACGGCAGGCCGGACATGTTCGTGAATCACATGGACTCGTTCGCTGCCCTGTACTGGAACCGGACCGCCACCGGCCGGCGCCATTGGATCGGATTCGACCTGACCGGCTCAGCTTCCAACCGCGACGCGGTGGGCGCCCGGGTGACGGTCTCTGCGGGGGGACTCCGCCAGGTGGCCGTGGTGCGGAGCGGCTCCAGCTACCTCTCCCACAACGATCAACGGCTTCTGTTCGGAACCGGAAATCACGAAATCGACGAAGTGACGATTCGCTGGCCCAACGGCAGGATACAGACTCTAAAAGACTGGAAGACCAACGCCTACAACCAAATAACGGAGCCGCGCGGCCCCTGAGCTGGGAGCAATCGGTGGCAGCCGGGAGAGATGTCGGTATTCAAAATCCGTTAGGAATTGGATCCAGGGCTCGGAGTTCAGGAAACAGATGGAAATCCCGGTCCCGGGTCAACAGAGTTTCCACCCCGTGCGCGACGCAGATGGCGGCTACTCGGGCATCATGGACAATAGCCCCGCGTACCCTCGGTCGCTGTACAAAGCCTTGCAATATATCCAGAAAATCTTCGGTTTCACCCAACAGGCGGCACGACGGTGATGCGGCCCAATCCATGAGCTGTCGCCAAGCGAACTCCGGCGTGGTCGGGTCCGCGCGATAAATGCGGTGGTTCGTCACAACGCTTAGAAACTCATAACAGCAGGGCCATGGAATCGCCCAGAATCGTTCGCCTTCGGCCAATGCGCGCAAGACATCTCGCGATGCCTCGTGGAAGCGAGACTCTCTTCGGTGCGCGTACACCAGCAGGTTGGTGTCTACCGCGATCACCGTGTTCCCGGATCTCCGTAAATCATGGCCCGCAGGTCCTGCCAGGAGTACGCCTCGAGCGGATCGGCGTTGTCTGGATTCCCCGCACTCAAGTCGGAGAGTCGGTAGCGGTTGCGGGGCGCAGGAGTTTCCAGCACTCGGCGGAGTCCCTCTTCAATCACAGAGCGCAATGGACGGCCCGACCGTCTAGCGTGGCGCTTTGCGCGCGCCAACAGTTCATCTTGGATATCCACAGTCGTCTTCATTTGTCCCATATTAACCATATCATCTGATATGGTAAAGCCATATTCTGTTTGCGGGACGACTGTAGACATGGAGGTAGAAAATGCGGGTTAGGATAATCTTGAGCATATTCTTGGTCTCTTCCGTTCTTTGGCTTTCCAACTGCCAAGGTGAGGAATCGGAGAAACAGCTTCCTTTCTACAGAATCCCTCCCGGCATCCAGGCTTTTTCTCCCCAACCGATTCGGGGGAAGGGAATTCGGCCCAAACTCATGGAACTGTTGGGACTGGAGGGCCTACCCACGACAGTGGAGGTCACTCGCGAAGAAACGGTTTCCAGTGACGACGGCATCGATTCGACCCGCATCAGCTTCATCAATTCGCTGGGCGAGACGGTGCCCGGCCTCTTGATGGTTCCCCGGGGCGCCGGACCGGATACGCTTCCCGGCATCGTCTGCATGCCCGGCACCAGCGGCAGCGTGGATCAGATCAGCGACGAACGGCTTTACCGGGAGAGGGACGGCCAGGGTCCGTTGAGGGGCTGGGCCCGGGAGTTGGCCCGAAGGGGCTTCGCCACGCTCGCCATCAACCTGAAGGGAACCGTGATCCGGCGCCGGGTTTTCGAGGACTGGGAGAGAGAGGCCAAGATGCTGATCCCCTATGGCCGGACCCAGATGGGGGTCCTGGTGGAGGAGGCCCTGAAAGCGGCGCGGGTGCTGGAGGCCGAGCCGTCGGTGGACCCCGGGCGAGTTGGCATGACGGGATTCTCGCTGGGCAGCTACGCGACCTGGATGGCCGCGGCCTGCGATCCTTCGATACCGGCGGTGGCGGTTCTCTGCGGCGGTCTGGGCACCCTGGCCGCCGTGATCCATGAAGGGGACCCGGACCGGTCCAGCTCCTTCAGCTACATCCCCCACATGCTGCGGTATTTCGACCACCCGGAGATCGTCGCCGCCACCATCGCCCCCCGGCCCCTGATGATGCTGGCGCCCCTGCGTGACCAGGATATGCCCCGTTCGGGCGTGGACCGGCTTATCGAGGTGGTTCGGCCGGTGTATGAGGAACAGGGTCTGATCGAGCGGTTCGCCATCTACCGTCCTGACGACGCGCACAACTTTCGGATCGAGTACTTCGAATGGATGGCGGAGTGGTTCAAGTCTCAGCTCGGCGAGTGACTCGGCACCGGGATCAATACCACCACCGTTCGTAGGCCAGGAAGCCCCCGTCGACCACGATCGCCGACCCGTTGACGTAGGTGCACTCGTCCGAAGCCAGAAAGACCGCCGCCGAGGCCACCTCTTCCGGCGTGCCCGCCCGGTTCAGCGGCACCGACTTCTCGATTCCGATTCGTCTGCGCTCCTCCCGGAAGATGGGCCGGGCTCCTTCCGTCTCCGTCATGCCCGGCGCGATGGCGTTGACGATGATCTTGTGCGATCCCAATTCCACGGCCATGGACCGGGTCAGGCCCATGACGCCGTGCTTGGCCGCAACGTAGTTAGCGCCCCCCAGGTCGGCGCCGAAGCTGGCGGTGGATGCGATGTTGATGATGCGGCCCTGGATGTCCCGGCGAACCATATAGCGCGCCACCTTCTGGCTGCAGATGAAGAGGCTGGTGAGGTTGATGTCGATGACCCGGTTCCAGCTTTCCAGGTCGAGCTCGAGGCAGTGGGCGAAGAGCTGGGGATGGTGAACCGCGGTCACTCCGGCGTTGTTGACCAGGACATCGATTCGGCCGAACTGCTCGTCGCAGGCGCTGACCAGAGTGTCGACCTGTTCTGCAACGGTGACGTCGGTGGGAATGGAGACGGCCTCTCCCCCTCGAGCAGAGATCTCCCGGCAGGTGCTTTCACCCGCGTCGGGGCGAATCTCGCCGATGGCGACTCTGGCTCCCTCGGCAGCGAAGCGGAGTGCGATGGCGCGGCCCAATCCAGTGCCGCCGCCGGTGACGATGGCCGCCTTTCCCTCGAGTCGCATCTATGGCGCCTCCTGATTTCTCAGGTCCCCAGGCTCCCAGATCGGATGACCGTACTTCCCGGTCCCGCCGGGGAATCTCGTCAATTTCAGTCCAGATTGCAGCGTAGCAGGACACGCCCGAAGTCGCCATGGGACCCCGCAACGCACCGGTCAGCCGACCTCTGTCCTGGGAAGTACAGCCATGCACAGGAAGATCGGATTCACCGGGTTCGCGGATGAGTCTGGTCCTTGCCAGAAGCGGCCACTGCGGAATACCCTTGACCGCTCATTCGACAAGGTTGGTCCATGCGTTGCCGTCGATTCATCTCCGTCCTGGGCCTGGGCCTGGGCCTGATTCTGGGGTGCGGCGAAGCGCCGCCGCCGGAGACCCCGGAACCCTACGAGTTCACCTACGACTGGTTCACCAGCGCCGTTCCGGTCTGGACCCGGGTCCTGGAGCCCTACGCGGGCCGACCCGGCACCCACTATCTGGAAGTGGGGGTCTTCGAGGGCCGGTCCGCGATCTGGATGTTGAATAATATTCTCACCCATCCTAATTCAACTCTCACCGGAATAGATCTTTTTCCAGGAGACTTGAAGGAACGTTACTTGGCCAACCTCGAACTCTCGGGGGTTGCCCACAAGGCTATCACCATCACCGGCCGTTCCCAGGTCCAACTCCGCGGGCTGAAGCCTGATTCCTACGACATCATCTATATCGACGGCGGACACACGGGGGACATGGTCCTGGCGGACGCGGTCTTGTCGTGGGACCTGCTGAAGGTTGGGGGCCTTCTGATCTTCGACGACTACCGCTGGAAGATGGAGGAATACCCGGCGGAGGTCCGGCCCGGCGTGAGCATCCAGGCATTTATCACCGCCTATCGAAACTACCTGGAAGTGGTGCATCTGGACTACCAGGCCATCGTCCGCAAGAAGGAAGGACCGTCCCTGGCCGATCCCTACCTGACCGTTCTGGGAGACTATGCCTACGCCTGGGAATCTCGGGAACTTCGGCGTCGCGACGATGGGACGCCGGTCGATCTCTCCGAAGCCGAGAGGGAGCTTCTGGAGGATCTGATCCGGTCCCGCCCATTTGGAGAAACGGCCTTCGTGGCCGGTCCGGCTCAGGCTCTGGACAACCAACTCAGGGCCCTGGTCCATCGTCTGGACCTGGAGTTGGATCTGAGGTGGATGACGGACAAAAACCGTTGAACCGCGTTCACCGCGAGCGGACGAGGTCCCGTCCCAATCCCAGCAGGAACAGGACTCCGGCCAGGATGCTGATCCCGAAACACGCGTGGAGCATGGCCGGAATTCCGATATTCTCCGCCACCGGTCCCAACAGCCAGCCTGCCACCGAATTTCCCAGATCCAGGGCGCTGAAGTAGAGGGCGATGATCCGGGGCCGATTCTCGTGGCTGGTGTGGTCCGAGACGAACGTGGTCATGGCCGTCATGTAGGTGCCGAAACCGGCTCCGTAGACGATTCCCGCAGCCGCCAGTCCGGCCATGGACTCGACTCCGCCCATCAGGAAGACGCCGGCAATCAGAAGAATCTGGGCCATGAACCCGGCCGGGAGCCGTCCCAGGCGGTCGGAAACCTGTCCCGAGACGAAGCGGCCTGAAAGAGCGGCCAGGGCAAAACAGGTGAAGAAAAGGCCGCTGTTGCCGGTGAGGGTCCGGCTGACGTGCAGGGGAAGAAAGTAGAACGCTCCACCGTGCACCAGCGCATTCAGAAAGAGGAGGGTCGTCGCAACCAGGACGGGGCGCCCGACTCCATGCACCGGTCCCCGGCCCGCCGGAGCCTGGAGACTCTCGGGATGGACTTCTTCGACGACCCGCAAGAGTAGGAGGAGGCCGATCAGCGTCACCCCGGCGACGGTGGCGAAGAGGACGCCGGATCCGGCCCCTTCCAAGAGGATCACCGCCAATACCGGGCCCGCCGCCAGCATCGAAGTGTGGCTCATTCCCAGGTAGGACAGGGATCGGCCCCGACGCCGCTTCGGAGCCTGATCGATGGCCATGGTGGTGGTGGCCGTGATCAGCAGGGACGATCCCAAGCCTTGCAGAACCCGGATCACGAGGTACCACGAGACGTGAGGGATCCACCAGTAGAAGAGGACGGAGCCAAAAATGAGCAACGCTCCCAAGGTAGCCACCCCCTTGCGGGATCGGGAACCGAGAAGCCACGTCGCCACGGGACGCCCCACCAGCACGCCGGCGGCGTAGCTCCCCATGACGAATCCGATCCGGTTGACCTCCACGTTGCGGCCGGCCAAGACCAGGGGAAGCCCGATCAGGAGCAGGGCATGACAACCGGAGAAACAGGAACGGGCGGACAGAAGGCGGACGAAGGGAGTCAAAAACAGTTTATTCGAAGACATATCGGTGTAGCTTCTTGAAGCTTCACCCAAACACCAGTCCGGTCAACTGGAAAGCCGAATCCCGAAACAGGTGAGGAGCGGGGCGAGAACGGTATGGATCTCGAACGCCTTTCCGGCGGCGCGGTTCTGGGACGCGATCCTCTGGTACCGGACCTCATCCCGAAAAAGATCCCGGATGGCCTCAGACCAGGATTCGTAACCGGTCAGGGACTCGCACCAGAGCCGGTTTTCCTCCCCGACGGCCTCCCGGATCCCTCCGGAACGGGGACCCGCACAATACAGCACCGGCGTGCCCCTGGAGGCGAAGGTGACCGAAGAGCTGCTGATGGCCTCGGTAAAGGTCTCCTCCCGCTCCAGACCCGATCCCATGAGCATGAGATCCGTCCGGGCCGCCAGGGCCAAGACTTCCGGGAAGGAGAGGGGACCGACCCAGGCGCGCCCTTCCGGGATCCTGTCGGCCAGGACTTGGCGGATGCGGCTCCGTTCGGCACCGGAACCGGCCATGACTGCCCGTACGGACGGTTCCCGTTCCAACAGCGCGTCCAGGACCTCGGCGACCTTGAGAGCTCCTTTCTCCGCCGCCATCCGCCCGGCAAAGGCCACCAGCCGCCCTGCGGCCGGGGGAATGCCGGGGAACAGTCTCTGCTCCAGCTTGCGGGCTTCCGCCTCAAGAGCCTCCCGGGAGAAGGGATGGAACGTCACCGGAGCCACCACTCCGGTCACCGGTAGACCGATCTTCCTCGCCAGATCTTCCAGCCAGCCGGAGACGGTGAAGATGGCGTCGCACGTTTCCAGGGCCCGGCGGTATCGACGGCCCGAATAAGTCTCTCCCCAAGGCCGGGCCAACTCCAGGGTGTCGGTCCCCCGGAGCAGGCTCACCACCGGGATCGACGGATCGAGACAGACATTGAGGACATCCGCCAGATAGCTCAGAGGAGAAATGGCCAGGACACCCCGCACTCCGTCCGGGTATTCCCGAAGGATGCCGTCGATGGAGTCGGCCACCACGCAGGAACTCAAACTGTGGGGCACCTTGGCCATGGGTTCGTATCGAACCTCGATGCGCCGGTAGCGGCGGGCCGCGACGGGAGGGGTGATCCGAACGCTGTGCCGGGAACCTTCCCGGGAAGAATGGGTGACGTGGACTACGGGAATTCCAGCGTTTCCCGCCAGAAATTCCGAGAGTTGCCAGGAGAAAATGCTGTGTCCCGACAGATAGGAATCGGGATTGCGGGAGATGATGACCAGCGGTTTGCTCATGCCCGTTTCTCGTCGATCAGGCCTCGGTACAGGGTCAAATGGTCGCTTGCGTACCGGTCCAGCGTCAAGCCGGCCGCGGTCTCCCGGGCCGCGGCGGCCAAGCTCCGGCGCAGGTCTTCCGAGAGCAGAATGGACTTGAGCCCCCGCACCAGGTCGTCGACGTGATTGGGGGAAAAAACGATGCCGTTGACCCCATGGCGAACGTATTCCACGAGGCCTCCGTCACCGGATACGGCGGGGCAGCAGCCCAGGAGCATTCCTTCCAGATGGCTGCGTCCCGCTCCCTCGTTCCGAGCCGGGTAGACCACGACCTGCGCGGCGGCATAGAGAGCGCGCAGGCCGGCCGGAGCCAATGTGTCCAGAAAAACGACGTGGGGGTCCAGGTCCAGGTCGGAGGCCAACTGTCGCAATCCGGACATGTAGGGAAGTCCTTCGGGGAGAGTCGGGCCCGGCAATGCCAGCCTCACCCCCAGGCCTGCGTCCCGGACCGCGCGGCTCCGAACCAGACCGGCCATGCCTCGGATCAGATGCTCGTGGTTCTTTCGGGGAATGAACCGCGCCGGGTACACCAAGAGCCGATCCATCGCTCCCGGCGCCAGACGCCGACGCCAAGCTTCGCGATCCGGGTCCGCGACGGCGTCCGGATTCCAGAAGTCGCGGTCGACGAAGAATCCTCGATAGTCGACGGGGGACCCGCCGAAAGCCGACGCCGAGAAACGGGTCACGGCGCAGACACGATCCGCCAAGCGATGGGCCTCTCGAAGGATGTCAGCCATCTCCGGATTTGCAGGCCGCCCTTCATGGTGGGTGATCACGGTGGGAATCCCGGCCTCTCTGGCGACTTCCAGGGCCACGACCTGGATCCGGTGCCGAACCAGGTGGACGTGCAACAGTTGAGGCCGTTCTTGCTGAAGCAGCTGCGCCAAGTGAGCCCGGAAAGCATTGCAGGCCGCGGTGGAGTCCATGTCGGTGCGCCCGGGGGTGCGCATGGGAACCCGGCAGGGATGGACCCGGACCGGCGTTCGAGCCTCGAACCAATGGCCGCTGCGGCGCCTGACTCTTCCTGCGGCTTCGAGCGCCTCCATCTGCGACTCTCCCACCAGGAAGGTCTGGAGCACCTCGACACGGCCGGTCCCGGCCAGCGCCCGATTCAGCGCGCGCAAGTGGCCCATGAGGCCGCCAGTGTTGACCAGGTAGTCGTGGGAGAAGCGGAGGACCTTCACCGGGGAGCGGCGTCAGGCCCTCGACCAGGGGCCGGTGATGGCTACCGTCAGACCCTTCTGCTGGATGTTGACCAGGAGTGTGGACCCGTCAGGGGTGAAGACGGCGCCGGCGAACTCGGTCCGCAGCCGGTTGTTGGCCAGGACGTAGCACCGGCCCTCGGGAGTGACTCCGATGAGACGAACGACCTCGGTAGATCGATCCTCGCACAGGACCAGGTCGCCCCACGGGCTCAGTGTCAGGTTGTCGGCGCTCTTGAGCAGGTCCACGTCGTCCGGTTCGATGAAGAGCTCGAGTGTCCCAGGCGCTCGACGCTCCTCCGGCGTGCCTTCCGCCGGGCTCGGCCGGTACTTCCAGATCTGGCCGTTTCTGCGGTACCCGCCGTTGGTGCAGGCGAAATAGACCGTTTCGTTGCCGTACCACATGCCTTCTCCCCGGGCGAAGCGGGCGGCGCCGGCCTCATATCCCCGGTATCGCAGGTTGTCTTCCCGGGGGTCCGGCTCCTCCATGTCGATCCACTCGACAGCCACCGGTTCTCCGACGGGGATGGATCTCCAGAGATTCCAGTTGCGAGTGTCCGCACTGCTCCGGTCCCGGATTTTGAGGACCTGAAGCCGTCCTCCTGCCTGCAACTTGCCGGGCGACTTGGGAAGAAACCGGTAGAGGAGGCCATCGCCCCGGTCTTCCGTCTGGTAGACGATGCCGGTCTCCTCGGCGACGGCGACGGCTTCGTGATTGAAACGGCCCATGGCGCGAAGAGGGACGGGGTCCACGACCTCCATTTGGGTCGTGGCGGGCACCTCGAAGTTGTAGCCATGGTCCTGATCGGCCCAGATTCCAGCCTCTTCGTCGTGTCCGGCCGTCCGCACGGTCTCCTCGCAACTGATCCAACTGTTCCAGGGCGTGGCGCCGCCGGCGCAGTTGCGTATGGTTCCCGCCAGACTCAGGTACTGGGAGACGATCTCCTGACGGCCCGGGTCGAAGAGGAACGTGCTGGTGCCGCCGCAGGACGGGGTCTTGCCTTCACCGAAGTCGTAGATCTTGCCGCGATCCAACAGCTCCAGCCGGCGGTTGTCCCTGCCGAACGGCCCGCGGTCCGATTGGGCCGTCAGTTCGTGATTCCGAATCACGACGGCGAGGCCGTCCGGTCCCGGAAATGCGGCCATGCCGTCGGGCGCCCCGGGCAGGAACATTCCGTCCGACATGGTCTGACCGGCCCAGGACACGATCCGGTACCGGAACCCCTCCGGGAGATCCAGGATCCCCCTGGGGTCACGTTGCAACGGCCCGTACCCGGGATCCACGAGGTCGGCATCTTTGTAAAGGGGACGGTCACTCATCAAGTGACGCAGGCCCAGAAAGCCGGCGGGAACCAAGCCTCCCGCAATTAGAAAATGGCGGCGATCCAGCATCTTATCTCCTCCTGTTCCGGTCGGCGCAGCCGCGCCGTTTGCACTCCAAGTCTGCCACTGACTCTCTGGTTCTACAAGCGGACGGGTCCGGCGATCTGGTCTATAATCGTTTTCATCAACTACGATTGCAGCCATCTTCCCGGACATCGAATGTGCCTTTTCGAGTGATGCCGCTTCCGGTAAAGGCGTGTAAAACTGGAGGGTCTGTAGCGGTCCGGAACATAAACCGCCAGTTCTGCGCTGTCTGCGCAAGACGAACGCCCTTTAACAGGAAATGGAACGAGTCCGCTCCATCGTCGACACTCCCAGGTTCGAAGTCTCTGATGCTACGGGAGTCGGAGGTCGTGACCTTGCGGATGCCATGATCGTGCATCGCCGGTCCACGCCGGAAAGCAAGATCGCTCTCTTTCGGTCGCTCTTTCGAGGCCGTGAAGACGTCTACCCGCGGCGGTTCGAGAGCCTTCGGTCGGGCAGGTCCGGTTCGGACTCCTGGCGGAGACCTCCCGGAAGGAGGGAGTCCGATACGGCGAGATCAGCTTCCATCGTTTCGACATCGGCGAGTTGGAATAGGGTTCCCGGTAGTCACCCAAGGAGGTCGAAACCATGCAATCCGGAGCCTGTAGATCCATCACCGGCGCCTTCCTGCTCCTCCTGAGCGCTTTCGTGGGAGGTTCCGTACTGGCGGCAGCGCCGCCGGCCGCAGAAGCCGCGCAGGGCGAGGCACTGCTTAAGGGGGTCTTTGTTGGGCCGACCGAGTTCACCGTCTCCTTGGAGATCAACCCGGACTATAAACAATCGGCCACTGTGGGCTACGTGGATGTCGAAGCCGGCAAAGGACTGAAACCCCGGTACGCCTTTGCCGACATGGTCGGCTTCGCGCCTTGGAATACGATCGTTACGTTCCGTAAGGCGCCCGGACGAGAATCCGGGTACTTGGTTCGGGTCGACTCGGACGGAGATGAAGACCTGCTGGAAGAAACGGAACGGACTCTGACGCAGGAATCTCCCATCCGCGTGCGGGTGGTTCGAGCTTGGCCGGCCGGCCCGCAGGAACTGGAATACGACTTGTCCTATGACGTCTGGACCGGCAAGAACGGGCAAGCCGGGTACTCGTTCGGATGGAAGCCGAGCTATCGAGCTGAAGGAACATTTCGTTACGGGGATTGCGAGAGGTTTTTTGGGGTTCTGGATCTGGACGGAGATGGCGTCTTCGACCCAACCGATTTCGGCGGCGGCACCACGATCGGGATCGACAGGAACGGCGACGGCAAAATCTGGGGACGAGACGAATGGCTGAAGGGTGATCAGATCATTGAAATCTGTGGTGAAACGTTCTTGATCGACGAACTCGGGCGAGACGCCTCCTTCGTCAAGTTCGTGAAGACCCTGGATCGAATTCCGAAGATCGGAGATCAAGTGCCTCCATTCAAGGCCCGGACAACAGCCGGAGACACGATCACCTCGGACAATCTGGAAGGAGAACCTTACCTGTTGGAGTTCTGGGCCTCGTGGTGCAAACCCTGCGTGGCGAAGTTTCCGATTCTGCAGGAACTTGACCGGAAGCATAACAGTCGAGTCCAGGTGATCGCCGTCAACGTCGACACCGAGAAGAACACGGCAAGAGCGAAAGAGATGATCAGGCAATACAATCTGACGTGGCCACAGGTCATGAACGGGAAGGGTAGTTCGGATCCCCTCTGGAGAACCTTCGGCAGCATGCAGGAAATCCGGATGGCGATTCCACTGTACGTGCTGGTGGACAATCTGGGTGAAATCCAATACGCGGGCAGCGGCGGGTCGAAGCTGGAGGAACTGGCTTCGAAAATAGAGTCGGTTCTGGGTCGACAAGACACCCGGAAGTGACCCAAGGCCCCTTCAGATCCATCATATATTCAGGGACCCATAGAGGACTCCGGCCTTCGACGTTGATTCGGGTGCATTCGTTAATTCTGTGGCTTCTGTGGAATATTGGGTGGAGATTCGGAATCGGCCGCCGGTTCGCATTGGCCATACACTGTGGCCTCTCTCCAGGACCGTCCTCGTTGGCGTGGTTTTTTGTCTGATCCTGATTACAGCGTGCAGTTCAAAACGACCTGGGCTGACTCGAACGGATCAGCCCCGTCTCTCGACCAATCAAGATAAGGGTTCCGTAGCCGAGTCGAGTCCACCCTCCGCACCCCATCTTTACGGGTGGCGAAAGACCGAAGCGAGCTACGAGGAAGCCTACCGGAACTCTCCGGACCCGATGCTCCTGGACAAGTTGCTCGCGACTCAATTCCTCATTCTGGCGCGGCAAGCCGAGGAGGGGATTTACGGACCCTTCCAGATCAAGAGGCTCTCTGCGCTCTGTTCCCGAGGAACCACCTCCTTTCACGAGGTCCTTTGCCGGTCGGCGCAAGAGCGATTGCGGCAGCGCCACTCCATGCCCACCGGCAAGGACCGGATGCCAAGTTCATATTGGGACCGGGATATACCGGTTCAGAGCCCATTGCTCGCGGCCTATCTCCGATTTCTCCTCACAGACCAAGACAAAGAGGCTGCACGGGCCGACAAGAATCCACTTGAGGTTCTGGATCCGGACAGATCTTCTCCGCTAACGCTTTACCTGGCCTGGAAGAACAACCGCCTTGAAAAAATCGCGGATCATGTCGACCTGCATCCCGGTTTCGCAGAGCTGTTGCTCTACCGGGGAAGCCGGATGCTGGAGGAGGCCAGATATGCGGAAGCCATCGACTCGATGACCGAAGCCATAGGCCTCGTCCCCGAGTACACGCGGGCCATGGTGGCGCTGGGAGAGTTTCACCTGCGGTCCTTATATCTCTACGAACGGGCTCTCCAATATTTCGAGGACGCTCTGACCTGGGATCCCCAAAACATTTCCGCCCTGTTCGGCCACGGCGTGGCTCTTCACCTGCTGGGACGTTACGAGACATCGCAACGCTCCCTGGACCGCCTGTTGGAGTTGGAGCCGGCCGTGTGGATGGCGATCCCCCAGGAATCCGGAAGGAGCTTTCGAGCCCGGACCTGCTACTGGAAGGCCAGGAATCATGACGCAATCGGATCACCGGAAAAGGCGAGGAAATGGGTCGACCGGGCCTTGGCCGACTTGCCGCGTTCCGAAGCGGCACTGTATCTGTCCGGTATTCTCCACGTGGAGATGGGGGAGCTGGGCCTGGCTCGTTCCGAGTTTCTCAAAGTCGTGGACAGCGGCACCGAGTTGTGCGATGCGTACTATCAACTCGGGGTCATCAACCAATCCCGGCCCGGACGAGACTTCTTGTTCGACTTCATGAACAATGCATATTGTCGACAGCGAAAGCTGATCAATCTGAAGGAGAAGTTGAAAGGAGTCGCAGGCATGGATCTCGACTCCACGAGGAAGGATGAGGTGGTAGACGTCCTCCAGGCTCGCCGGCACCGGCTGCGGGAAGAGACCTTGGCGTCTCTGTTCAATATGACGAAAAGGGCGAGTTCGATCGGGGAATTGGATGCAACCGCGTTCCACCAGGCGATGGACGAAGTATGGAGTCGGATCTCCGATCCTGAGCGATAGGGGACATCAAGTGCATGGTTTGAATCGGGCCTGGGCTGCTGTACGTCGACCGCTTGCAGACTCCGGGAGGGTGTCATGAACCTCACACGCAGGGAAGCAATTGCCGCCGTCATCGGCGGCGCCGCAGGATGGGCTGCCGGGTGCAGTGGAGGCGAGGAGATTCCCGGCCCGTCCCAAGCGAAGCTGGAACGGTTGGAGGCGGCTCGGCGGCGGCGGCGAATCATCTTTGTGGACGACAACTACGGTCTCTCCCACGCAGGGAGCGACACACCCGAGGGATTCCTGGCGCCCCGGCTGAAGCCGCTGGTGGGGACGCAGGTCGACGCCATCACTTACGCCGTCTACGCCCACAGTCCAGCCTACATCAGCAAGGCTCGGAAAAGGCTCTACGCCGCGGCCGGGGGGACTTCGGTCACCGACCAGGTTTGGGCCCGAAACCACAAGGCGCTGGTGGACGCGGGACACGACCCGCTGCAGTTGGTCATCGACTTCGCCCACGAAAACGGGATGGAAGCCTTCGCCCACATGAGCATGAACGACTGCCACGACAGCATCATGAGAAACCTCATGCACCCCTTCAAGAGCCAGCACCCCGAGTTGCTGGTGGACACGGAAGGGACGCTCCAGCATCTGCAGTTGTACGTGACGGCCTACGACTTCACCCACGAAGCGGCCCGGGACCGCCAGTTCACCATCGTCCGGGAGGTCTGCGAGGGGTTCGACGTGGACGGATTCGAGATGGACTACTTCCGGCATCCCATGTTCTTCAGCCGCTGCATGCGGGGCGAGGCCGCGACTCCGGAAGAGACAGCGATCATGACCGGCTTCATGGCCCGGATTCGGAAGATGGCCGACGCCGCCGCGGCAAAGCGAGGAAGGCCCCTGCTGCTGTCGGCCCGGGTCCCCGACACCTTCGAACAGGCGGTCCACCTGGGCATGGACGTGGAGGCCTGGATGGCCAACGACCTGGTGGACCTGATCATCGCCGGTGGCGGATACGCCTCGAGCACTCTGGATGTGGAACGATTCGTTCAAACGGCCCATGCACACGACGTGCGGGTCTACCCCTGCATCAACCAGAAGCCATGGAGCTGCGATCCGGCCTGGTGCCGGGAAGGGAACCGGGCGCTGGCTTCCCGCTGGCGCCGGGCCGGCGTCGACGGCATCCATTTCTGGAATCTGGCGACTCCGTTCGATCCCTATTCCGTGGATACCCCGGAGGAGCTCGCCGCAGTTCGCAATCGCGTCTATGCCTGTCTGAACGACGTGGGCGAGGCTGGAACGCTGGAAGGCAAGGACAAGCTCTATTGCGTGGACAGCTCGGTGTTCATCCACTACAAGCACGTTACGGTCGAGCCCCCTCTGCCGCTGCACCTGACGCCCGGCCGTAGCGCAGGCTTCCCGCTGCCGCTGGGAGACGACGTGCAGGCCGCCGCGAAAGACGGCACCCTCCAGGAACTACGGCTGGAACTGACGGTGCACGGACACCTGCAGGAAGGCGGGCTGGAGCTGACCGTCAACGGGGAATCCGCAGGTGCGGGAGACGCCGTCCGGATCGGGTACGCCCATGCGCACCAGCATCGCCACGAAGCGGACGGAACCGTGTCCCCCCACAGCCACTATCACTTCCAGGCACACCAGGTGACGTATCTCCTGGCCGCCCCTCCACTGAAACTGGGGGACAACGAACTGGAGCTACTGGTGGCGTCCAGCAGCGATCCGTTCAAGACGGGCGGGCCGCTCCAACTGGTGAACGCCCAGCTCTGGGTGCGGTTCGAAGCCGAAAGTCAAGCCTGATCAGATCTCCAGCTTCCTCTATTCAAACCAGAAGGAGAACAGCTCCGCCTTCTCCAGGTGGAATTCCAGCCGGATCGCCTGGTCCTTGAGGGAGGCGGGACCGGCGGAACCCTCCCAGGCCACCGGGTGATTCGTGGAGTCGCCGCTGAATGAGCGGCAGCGGTCGCGGCTCCACTCGTCGAACCGCAGACCATCGTGCTCTCCGTCACCGCGGCGGACCTCCACCCGGACGGAGCCACCGTCTTCCGTCCGGGCGTTGATGCGAAGCCGGCCGCCCGGGTGCCGGAGAGGCCGGGTCAACATGCTCCCCTGATCGGCGGCCTCCAACGAAACGAACCCATCCCGGCGCAAGGACGCCAGGCAGATGTGGCCGTCCCCGGCCCGGACATCGCGGGAAATGTGCAGGCTCTCGTGTCCCGTGTAGTAGAGATCGACCCGGTCCTCGTGTTCGATGAGGCCCTTGGCGACGTAGACACGTCCCCAATCGTAGGAGCCGGCAGGGCCCGTCTCCAGGAAAATGGGACGTTCCGGATGGCGTTCCCAGCTCCGGCCGTCCCGGCTCCAGGCGAGCTGGACGTCGATCTTCAGCTTCTTCTCGACCTCTCCCTCCCGCTGAAAGGGGGGCCGCAGGTAGAACATGTGGAGGAACCCCAGGTAGACCCCCTGGTACCGCACGACGGGCATGCAATAGAGGGAGTAGGGGTCCAACTCATCGGGGACCACCACGTGCTCGGGCTGGCTCCAGTTGAGCAGGTCGGCGCTTTCGGAATATGCGATGCGCCGGATCTCGCCGGCGTTGATGGGCGGCCGCCGGTAATACATGACGACGCCGCGCTCGGGGTTGTAGGTCAGGTTGTTGGCGGTGTCGCTCTGGCCCCGGAAGATGGGGTTCTCCTTCTGGTCGGTCCAGTGGTATCCGTCGTCACTGAAGGCCACCCGCAGTTCCTGGCCGCCCGCGATCAATTCGGGATGGGGATCGCGTCCGGCGGGACTCAGGTTGTAGATCATCAGGTACCGTCCCTGATCCCGCCATTTGGGAGGGGTTGGGATCACCCCCACGCTGTCGAAACTGATCTTGTCGCCCCCTTTGAAGACGTTGTTTGCCTTGGAGCCGTCGACCTCCACCAGTCCGAGCTTGGGGGCGGTCCACTGGAGGCCGTCTTTGGACTCGTAGTAGCGGGCGCGGCTCAACCAGTAGAAGCCGGGCGGCTTGGGGATCTCGACCAATACGCTGCTGGAATCCCACAAGCGGTAGAGGCCGGTGTCCGGATCCCGGAGAACGCTCACGTAGGTGACCGTCGTGTCCGGATTGAGGTCCTTCGTTCCGGTCGAGAAGAGCGGATTGGAGGGGTGTTTCTCCGGTTGATGGACCTTCCGGCGAAGAGCCCGCACATCCTCGACCACGTGGTTGTCCATCAGGAGCTGGCGTTCCTGGCCGATCTCCAGCGGCTCGGTGGGGAGAATCGAGTAGGAACCCCGGATGGTCCACTGGTGCTCGTGCTGCGAGGCAAACAGGTTCAGGGCGGCGGCCAGACAGATCACGGCGGCCGTTGCCGGCCGGTGGCGGCACATATTTTTCTTTCGCAATTGATGTCTCTCCCTCAGAGGAATTTGTCCTGCATCGACGCGGCCACGGACCTCACCAGACGGTCTCCCGTGGTGAAGAAGATGTCCCGGAGCTGTTCTTGGGTCAGCCCCAGTCGAACCGCCGCCCGCCGCATGGCCCGCAACTGCTCGTAGAGGTAAAAGGTCAGCTCTCCCCCCAGTCGATTGGTGGTGGGAGTCAGGTCGCCCCAGCTCGAACCGTAGAAGACGATCTTGCCCCGGGAGAAGGCCACGTCACCCGAGTCGGCCCCGTAGAGGATCCGGTCCGTGTCCACCTGCGAGAAGAGCACGTCGAAGGATTCCATGCAGCAGACGGCAGAGACTTCGTACCAGACGTTGGGCAGCCCGCGGAAGGCGGGGGCGGCCTTTTCGATGGGGTACGGAGAGAAGCTACGCGCGCTGTGAGCCAGAATCCATCGGGCCCGGGGATAGCGGTCGGCCAATCGGAGCATGTCGCTCACGTTTCTCGGGTCCGCGAAGGATTTCTTCAAGCCCACGTGGAGCATGATGAGCAGTCCGTAGCGGTCGGCCACGGCGATCTGGTGCTCGGGAAGGAAATCGGTGATCCGGCATCCGAATTCCCGGTTCGAGCAATACCTGGCGTAGGGCTTCAGACCCAGGAGGTGGTGCTTCAGGATCGTCTCTTCCACTTCATGCGCCGGGATGGAGGGCTCCACCAGCATCAAGCCGGCGGAGCCGGGTTCCTTCCGGACCTCTCTGCCGGTGAATTCGTTCGACTTCCGGAAGTCACACCGGTAGAAGGGGAAGGGAAACGCCAGCCGGGTGATCTGACGTCCCGGCATCAGGACGCTTTCGACCTGGCGCACCGTGTCGATATCGCAGTCGGTCCAGACGGTTTCGGTCTTGAAGTCCTGTTTTGCGGCAAGCGACGCCCGGTAGTTCAAGTCGAAGTCGGCCCGGTAGATGTGGCAATGGGCGTCGAAGATCCGGGCGGGAACGAATTCCGAGAGCTCCTCTTCCCAGATCTGCCGGTCCAGAGGCTCCATCTTCCGGGGAAGATTCTCGCCTTCCCGGGTCCGAATGGAAGGTTTCCGGGCCGGGGATCGTTCTTGGGGACTGGCGGAAGCGGTCCGCTTCAACCGGGCGGCCGCCAGGACGCCGGCGCCGCTGGAAAGGAAACGCCTCCGGGCAACGTTCCGGCTGCCTGGCTCGGATTCGAGTTTGGAGGCGCGTCTAGCGGGTATCTGCGTCGCCTCCTTGCGGATCGGACTCAGCATTCCGGGGCGGCGCCAACAGGCCGCGATCCCGCAGTTCCCCGAAGATGGCCTCTCCCAGTAGACGGTAGCCCTCGGGGTTGGGATGCCGGGGATCGTTGTAGAGATCGGTCTTCCCGGCGTAGATCCCGGTCAGATCGGCGCAGTAGGGAATCTGGAGGCAACGAACCTGGGCCGCCTCGTAGTAGCGGGTCAGCGCCACATGGTAGGGCATACCGTCCGGACGGCTCCGCTGCTTGCGCTCCTCCCACATTTCTTCTTCGCGCGGAGACGGATCATAGCTTCCGAAACCCATGATGGGCTGCAGCACCGCCAGGTACCGGATGCCAAACTCCCGGGAGACCGCGTTCATGATGCGCAAGTGCTTCTCCCACACCTCTTCCGCCTTCATTTCGTTCGGGTGACCCCAATGAGGCTCCTGCAGAATCTTCTCGCCGGATCCCAGCAAACGGGCCAAATTGGGCAGAAACAGGCTCTGGGAGGCGGAACCGACCACGTATTCCATGATCGCCTGCTGCGGATGGTTCACCATGGGAGTGGACGGGGTGATGGACTTGACCAGCCCCAGGTCGTTGACCCCGTCGACCGAGATCACCACGTGAGGGTCCAGCGCCAAGGCGTCCCGGATCAGCTTGATCACCTCCTGGTTGGTGGAATAGCTGCCGACGCCCCCGTTGAAGATGCGTGCCGCGATCCCTTCACTCGCCAGGAGGTCCGAGAGGGCTCCCGGCCAGTGTCCCTGGTTGTAGGGATCGGTGGTGGAGCCTCCCAGGGCCACGATGCGCAGCACCCCCTCTCCTTCTCCGGCTCCGAAGACCTGAAACGCGGGCTCGGGAGCGTAGCCCAGGTGCGGGTCCACGGCCAGGACACCGCGGGAGGTCCCCACGAACCCCTTGGCCAGGCGCCGGTGAAACTCGCCGCCACGAGACACCAGGAAGCCCGAGGCGGGGCCGGGGCCCAAGGAAAGCAGCAGCCACGCCGCACCCTCCACGAGGAGAAGGAGAGCCAAGGCGAATCCGATTCCGGTACCCAACTTGCGAATCATGTGAACGGCCTCCGGCTGTCGGCCCATCTTGGTGGAGATTCGGAATCTATCATAGGATGGACCCGGCCGCAGGATGACCTTGCCGGTGACCGGCCGGAAAGGACAGGAACCGATGATGACTCCAGCAAACGAACGAACCACCCGGCTGACTGCCGCTCAGGCCATCGTCAAATACCTGCAAGTGCAGTACAGCGAGCGGGATGGCATCCGGCAACGGCTGGTGCCGGCCATGTTCGGAATCTTCGGCCACGGCAACGTCACCGGAATCGGACAGGCCCTGGAAGAATACGGTTCCGAGCTGCCCTACTACCAGCCCTGCAACGAACAGTCCATGGTGCATACGGCGGCCGGTTTCGCCCGGGCCAAGCGCCGCCTGGCCACCCTGGCCTGCACCACTTCCATCGGACCCGGCGCCACCAACATGATCACGGGCGCCGCGGCGGCCACCATCAACCGTCTGCCCGTGCTCCTTTTTCCCTCGGACATCTACGCCAATCGGAAGCAGGGCCCGGTTTTGCAACAATTGGAGCATCCTTCCGCCGGAGACGTGAGCGTGAACGACTGCTTCCGCCCCGTCAGCCGCTTTTTCGACCGCATCACCCGACCGGAGCAGATCCTCACCGCCCTTCCGGAAGCCATGCGGGTGTTGACCGACCCGGCGGAAACCGGCGCAGTCACCCTTTGCCTGTGCCAGGACGTCCAGCCGGAGGCGTTCGATTTTCCCGTCCATTTCTTCGAGGAGAGAGAATGGCGGATCGAGCGGCGCCTGCCCGATCCCAGGCGAATCCGGGAAGCCGTGGAATTGTTGAAAGGGGCCCGGCGTCCCCTGATCATCGCCGGCGGAGGCGTCATCTATTCCGACGCGTCCTCCGAACTGGAAGATCTTTCCCGGGTCTGCGGCATTCCGGTGGTGGAGACCCACGCCGGCAAGGGAGCCCACGGCCGGCCGTCTGACCTCCTGGCCGGCGGTCTGGGCACCACCGGGAACCCGTCCGCGACCAAGCTGGCCGCCGCAGCGGATTTGATCCTGTGCGTCGGAACCCGTCTTTCCGATTTCGATACCGGCTCCCAATCGGGGTTTCAGCATCCGGACGTGCGCTTCATCAGCATCAACGTCTGCGGCCGCGACGCCTACAAGCAGGGAGCCTTGCCCCTCCTGGCCGATGCGCGCGAGGCGCTCGAGGCTCTGTCAGACGCCGCGAAGGAGGCCGGGATCGAGACCGATCCCTCCTACCGGCGGGAAGTGGTCGAGATCCGGCGGGACTGGGAAGGAGTCTGCCGCGGCGAGGTCGACGGGCAGGACGCCGCGGTGATGCTTCAGACTCAACTGGTTCGCACTCTACAGGAAGAGTCGCAGCCCGGAGATACGGTCATCGCGGCCGCCGGCAGTCCTCCCGGCGACATCCTCAAGTTCTGGGACGCCACCGGGGCGCGGCATTGCCACCTGGAATTCGGGTACTCATGCATGGGCTATGAAATGCCGGCCGGCCTCGGCGTTCGCATGGCGGATCCTGAGGGTGAGGTGGTCGTCTTCATCGGCGACGGAACCTACCTGATGAACCCCACCGAGCTGGTCACATCGGTCCAGGAAGGGCTGAAGCTGACGGTCGTCGTCAGCGAGAACCGGGGCTATCAGTGCATCCGCGGACTGCAGGAACTGCGCTCCGGGCAGGCCTTCGGGAACGAATTCCGCCGGCGCAATTCCCAAACCGGACGCCTCGACGGGGACTACCTGGAGATCGACTATGCCGGCAATGCGGCGTCCATGGGGGCCAGGACGTTCAACGTGTCGACCGAGGACGAGTTGCGGCAGGCCCTACGCCAAGCGAGGGAAGAAACCGGGACCTGCGTCATCGTGGTCCGGACCGCCCGGGACGCCACCTCTCCCCCCTCAAACCTGTTCTGGGACTTCATGGTGGCCGAGGTCAGCAATGACCCGCTGACCGTGGAACTGCGCGCACGGTACGAGGAAGAGCGCCGGAGCCAGCGGTTCCACTACTGAGCTGCGGAAACCGGCCGGACCCGCTTCCAGCGGGAGGCCACGACCATGGATCCCAGCAG
Organism: Acidobacteriota bacterium; assembly: GCA_965116695.1. Classification (GTDB taxonomy): domain Bacteria; phylum Acidobacteriota; class UBA6911; order RPQK01; family JAJDTT01; genus JAJDTT01. The sequence continues at coordinate 625,233 of OZ220706.1, read as the reverse complement.
CAGCACCGCCAGGATCACGAAGCCTCGAATCTGGTCGTAGTCCCAGATGGCCTTGAGTCCCATGCCGGTGAAAGCCAGTCCGGCCACCAGGTTGGCCGCCATCAGGAAGCGGGGCATCCTCAGTTCCCGGGGCAGAAACTTCCAATCCGACCAGATGTTGGCCAGGCAGTAGAAGCCACAGAGAAGGACTCCCGTATAGATGCCGGCGGGCGTCACGATGTCCAGGAGGTCCACCTGCGGAAAGAGCCGCGTCAACCAGAGGATGGACAGGCCTCCCAGCAGGATCCAGAGAATGGTGGCCCATCGCAGTCTCGAATTGTCCAGCTCCGAACGGCTCTTTCCCAGGGTCAAGCCGAACTCGTAAAACAGCCGGTACGTCACCTCGGGACCGCCGTAGAGGATGCCGAAGAAGGCGAAGAAGACCCCGATCTTGTAGAGCGGCAGCAGCAAGGGGCTCAAGGTGGTGAGGAAGGTGGCCTGGTAGTTGAGCAGGTTGACGCCGTCCGGCACCAGGTAGTGCGGCTGCAGGAGGACCGTTCCCAGGATCGAGAAGCAGGCGGCCACCAGCACGATCATGGCGAAACTGACGACCGTATCGATGACCGCCGCCCGAACCCAGAGGCGCGCCGGATCATCGGCGTGAGCCGCGGCACACGCCAACCGGGCGGGTGTCACCGGCCCGCAGTCGCTGTGGCCCCACTTTTTTTCCCGCAGGAAGGAGACATACGCCAGATAGTCGTAGCTCTGGCCGCCGAGAGCCGCAGCATAGACCATGATCTCCAACCAGGGGGAGCGGGCGGCCATCTCCGGCAGCTCCCGGGCCAGCCACTCGGGATAGGTCAGGGCGACGGGCACCAGGAAACCTTGGATCACCTGCCACCAGTCGGGCCGAACGTGGAAGACGGCCACCAGAATACAGCTCACCGTCACGCCCAGAATCGCCATCTGGGCCTTCTCCAGGAACCGGTACCCGCCGACGGCCAGGAGCAAAAGGGCGACCGCCACCCAGAGACTCGCCCAGGCATGGAGGGTTCCCACGCCGAAGATCCAGGTGCAGACGGTCCCCAGAACGCCCTCCAGGAAACACAACCAGAGCGGAGAGCAGACAAACGCCACGGCGACCATGAACAGGTTCATCCAGCCGGGAGGACCGGGCATGGAACTCCAGCGCCGGCACGGGTGCCCTCCGGTCAGGATCATGTGGCGCATGCTGGTGTAGACCAGGACCCACTTGAGCAGGGCGATGAGCAGCAGGACCCAGAGAATCCGGTAGCCGAAGACGGAGCCGGTCCGGGAAGGAAAGAAGATTTCTCCGCTCCCGATGTTGACCGAAGCGATGATGGCGCCGGGTCCGAAGAAAGCGAACCAGCGAAAGGGACTTCGGGAAAGCAACGAAGGTGGAGGCGGGGGAAACCCCGTGTTGGATTCTTCGGACATGGACGTCAGTATAAGGTGGCGTGCGACTCGTGGTGAAACCTGTGTCGGGAACCAACGGAGTGAACGAATCATGAGATACCGGGTGGGAACCCTCATTCTGTCTTTGAGTCTGGTAGCGGCGGTGGTGGAAGCTGCCTCCCGCGAACCCCTGAAGATCGGCTCGCAACGGCAGCTCTTCATCGATGACCACGTCGTGGAGTCGATGGAGCCCCGGGTCTACCGGCACCTGAACCAACCTCTGAAATACCGGGACAATCCGGTGATCCGGATGGACCAGGACTGGGAGCACAAGGGCGGCCTGTCCCATGCCGGCGACTGCGGACAGATCTTCTACGATCCGGATCGCAAGCTGTACCGGTACTACGGTCTGATGGTCAATTGGGACTGGTCGGAGAGATGGATCTTCTACGCCGAATCCAAGGACGGCATCCATTGGGTCAAGCCGCGCCTGGGACAGGTGGAGTATCTCGGTTACGACACGAACTTCATCTCCCTGCCTTTCGACAAGGAGGCGACGAGCAACACCGTCTTCCGAGATCCCGCCGCCAAGAGCGAGGATGAGCGGTTCAAGATGATCTACTTCCAGAAACGGGGGGACAAGGTGGTGATGATGCCCGCCTACTCCCGCGACGGTTTCGACTGGAAGGCGTACGAGGTGGAGCGGCCCGTGGTCAACTTCTGGTCGGACACCAACAACAACCTGCTCTGGGACCCGAAGAAGAAGCGGTACATCCTCTACCTGAGGAGCTTCAACAAGCTCAGCCGGTGGATGACGCCGGAGCCGGTCTATCCGGAGGATGCGAGGGTCCGCACCGCCTCCTTTGCCACCAGCGTCGATTTTCTGAACTGGGACGCTCAGCCCACGCTGCGGGACGCTCCCGACCGTTTCATCGCCTTTCACGCCGATGAGAAGGACCGCGTCGGCGATCGGGATTTCTACACGCTGGAAGTGTTGCCCTATGAAGGGGGGTACGTCGGGTTCACCTCCGTCTACCACACCATGCTCGGGACCGCGCCGGCCGCCATGGACACGGGCAATGCCCAATCCCCCTGGATGGAACTGATGGACGTGCAACTGCTCTGGAGCCGGGACGGAGAGAGATTCCAGCGCGTTGGGGACCGGCGGGTCTTCATCCCCAACGGTCCGCCAGGCGCCTGGGACGAGCATATGGTCTATTCGGTCCACAACGGGATCATCCGGGAAGATCTGGGTGAGGTCTGGATCTACTACCAGGGCTTCCGCGGGCACCACTGGTTCTACCATCGCCAGGAGCCCCAACTGGGACAGATCGGACTGGCCATCCTCAGGCTGGACGGGTTCGTGAGCGTGACCGGGAAGGGAGCTCTGACTACCCGTCCCCTGTTGCTCGAGGGCAACCGGCTCATGATCAACGCCACCGGAGTGGACCGGTTCGTGGGTCCCGGCTACGGGACCGTTCGGGTCGAGGTCCTGGACGCTGCCACTGGCGAGGCGGTGGCCGGGTTCGGAAAAGCGGAATCGGACCCCTTCGGCGGGGACGAGATCGGGTATACGGCGAGCTGGCAGGGAAAGACGGATCTGAGCGCCCTGGAGGGAAAAGCCGTTCGCCTGCGGTTTCACCTGGACAAGGCCAAGCTCTTCTCCTTCTGCCCGGGAATGACCCGGTGAGCCGAGATCTCTACCTGGGGGACGCCCGGCAGGGTAAGGCCAAGCTCTTCTCCTTCTGGGTCGACCGGGAATGACCCGGTGAGCCGAGATCTCTACCGTGAAAAAGGGGAATGAAACGCGCCCGGCTCGAACCTGCGGCCTTTGGTTTCGTAGACCAACGCTCTATCCAGCTGAGCTACGGGCGCTCCGAGTGCCGGGAGTTTAGCAGAATTGAGCCGTGCCAGGAAGGCGCGCTCAGAGCGATTTACAACGACTCTCCCAACTTGTTCCTCCGGGCCCGGTCGCGCAATGAGCCCTCCCGGTAGTACTCGTCGGGCGGCGTCCCGATGAACACCCACCAGCAGTCCTCCCGGGTGTGGTTGTAGACAGACCGCGGCACGTCGGCGGGGAATCGGAAGGCATCGAAGGCCTTGGCCTCGACCACGGTCTCGCCGATTCGAATCCGGCTGCGGCCCTGCATCAGAATATAGGTTTCTTCCGCTTGCTCGTGGGTGTGGTGTCCCACGGACTGGCCCGGCTTCAGGTGGCCGATGGAAAAAGCGACGTGTTCGCATTCCAAGTGCGGATCATACGCCCGCAGATCCCCATTTTCGGCCTTGGGCCACGGGTGATCCTGGTCATCGATGGGGCTCCCCGGAGTCCCCGCCGGGGGGAGCCAGTCCCATCGAACCCGCCGGGACCGCTGTTTATTTCCCTCGACGGGTCTCACCGCCGGCACCCCCGACAGCGCTTCCTTCAGGATCAAAGCGAGCGCCGGGACTCCGGCGGCCGACGTCTTCAGGAACCCCCTCCGTTTCTTCTCAGATCTCCACATTTGCCCTCCTAAAGCCTCTATTTGCTTGAGTCTCCCCGTCCGATTCCCTCAGAAGTTCCACACCGGAATCGGTTCGCCGGCGGAGATCACCTCTTCCAGGTAGGCGCCCGTGTGGGGCGTCGGGTCCTGCATATGGGTCAACTCTCCGTACTCCAGGATCCGGAGCGCGATGACGTTGCGCCATTTTCCGTCGGCCAAGCGCAACGTCACGGCAACGGGGTGATCCACCCGCCAGGCGGTTCCACCGGGAGTCGGCCCGAATTCCTTCCTCAGGTCCCGGGCGACCAGAGGCGGAAGCAACCCGGTCCTCTCCTTGTTCAAAGGCCAGTAACAAAGGGTGTTGCGGGTGCGTCCCCCCCAGAGAGGGCTCCCGCGGGAATCCTTGACCAGCTTGATCCGGTCAAGACCCTCCATGAAGACCTCATAAAGGTTCGCCGCCACATAGGGGGTGCCGTCAGCGGCCCGATTCAGGACGATGGGGGCCGATGAGATCAAGCCCCGGACATGGATGATTTTGTTCCAGGTCTCACCATTGTCGCGAGAGCGCCAGACTCGGATGTCATGGTCGGCCGTCCGCGTCTCGGACGCTTCGAAGTGCTCGGGACTCCTGCTTCCGCGGGCAGAGAAGAGGATGGACCCGTCATGATCGCGGACCGCGCTGGCCTCGAAGCTGTTGTCCTGGCCGGTGACGGGAACGAAGGAGACGGGGCGCCATGAGCCGTCCACCCGCCTCCACCGCGCCAACCCCGAACCGCCCGTCTTTCCTGGCCGGTTGCCTTTCATGGCAAAGAGAAGATCGTCCCCATCGGGAATCGCCGACATCAGGCTTGCAGTCAGCCTCCAGCCTGCAAGCAAGGCTTCCTGCGAAACCCTTCCGGTCTTCGTCACGCTGAAGGTTTCGCCGTCGTAGGCAAGTTGATGAATCTCCAGGTAGGAGTACATCTGGCTCATGTCTTCGAACACCGAGGTCTTGGGATTCCGGCCGAACATGTTCACGCCGTAGGGCGGGGGCCCTTCGACGGTGGTTCTCCAGGCGATGCTCTGGTTCAAACCGAACCCGGTGCCCGCGTGGGGGTGGGGGGAACCGTCCGCACGCTTCGCACCGAAAGGAACGAAGCCTCCCATGACGGGATACTTCACCATGATGGCTTCCTGATTGGGCGGCTTGGAATTGGGGTTGAGCTCGTTGTGGTTGCGGGTGATGGGGACGGCGAGTTCCGGATTCAGACCGGTTATGTCGTCGAACGGGATCAGATCGGAGCCGTTCTCGAAGTCGGTCCCTTTCCAGCCCGCAACCCGGATGTTGCACAGGTATCCCCCTGTATTCGGGCCCAATTGGATGGGCAATCCCAACTGGTAGACCCAGGTCGCACCTTCGGGGGTGCTTTCGGGAAAACGAAGGTCTGGGGAACTCCGACTCACGGCGATGATTCCACTGTCGGGAAGAGGCGCCGGCGGCGTTTCTGCCGGCGGCTGGGAACCGCAAGCGGACAGAGAACATAAGGCAACCAAACCGAGCGTCTCGATCCAATTCGGCGCTTCCCGGCGATTTCTCATGGGAACCTCTCTTTCGGGAATGGGTAAATCTATGCCTTGACGAACACCTCCAGCTCATCGATGAGGATACCTTCACTGGAGGATGAAGACGCCTCCATCAGAGTCACTTCCAGATGATTGTCCCCAAACCGGGCGGGCGGTTCCGTCAGGTCAAACCAGAAGGTCCGCCATTCACCCGGCAATTCGGGGACGGGCGGAAGGCCGGAAGACTTGGTGGAGGATGGATCCACTACGGCTCGCAGGTCGCTCCGCGATTCATTGGAGCGAGCGCGGATCGCACGGTCGTCCACTCGGGCACCGTTGATTCGAACCTCCATCCGGTCGTCCTCATCCGCTCCATAGGCACGGAAGAGGAGCGTCGCGCCTCGAGACTGGCCGAGGTGTTCGCAGACTCGAAAACGGAAAGCGCCCTTCGACCCCGGTTTCCTTTGGAGCAGAAGACGATCCGCTTTGACCGCACCGGTGGAGGCCCGATCCTTGCCGAACCCGAGGCTGCCGCCCCACGAAGGCTCGAAGACGTAGTGCCGGTCACCCGTCATCGCCAACTCGGGTTGCCGCACGGCAGCCATTTCCCGAAGCCGTTGGGGATAGAAGGGGGCCCAGGTGAGGGTAACGAAATGATTGTAGAAGCTGAGCCCGTCCGCTCCTGCCGCGTACATGTTGGCCGCCGCCGCCCGCTGCTGATCCAGAGGCATGTGGCGATTTCCAAGACGTCTCCGCATGCGCTGGCTGGTCCAGGGAAGCATTCCCGGATAGAGAAGACAGTTCCCGTCGTGAGTCAGACTGCGAAACTCCTCGTAGGGGACATTGGGTTCGGTGTGCATGGTGTCGTTGGGCGCGACGAAGTCGATCAGTCCACGGGAGATCCAGGTCTCTACATCCAATCCCAGCGACCGGCACTCGTCCAGAGTCTGGAATACACGAGCGCCCAGGAGCAGCTTCTTCCTCCGCAACCGTCCCGCTTCTTCCAGCAAGGTCCGGGTCCGCGCGACCAGTTCAGTCATCAAATGCTTCCGCTCGGGCCCTTTGCCCGGAGGGAAATAGCGATGGTCCCGGAAGCAGAGTTCCAAACCGTCGACGGGAAAGCGATCGACCAAGCGCTCCATGACGCCGACGACGTAGTCGCGAACCTGGGAAAACGTGAAGTCCAACGGAGTGCTGAGCTTGTAGTAGGGTCCGGGCGGCAGTTCCCGGATCTGCCACTCCGGGTGGTCGAGGAGAAATCGGGCTCCCGCCCCGACGCCCTGCTCGACGGAGATGTGGCCATGGTTGTCGTTGATCCGGATGCCGGCCAGGAACTCCATGCCCCGCCTGTGGCTCTGGTCCAGCAGGACGTCCAGGGGCTGAACCCCACGCTCCAGAAGGGGAAGGAACCGGCGGTGCTGCGGCCGGGCGTCATATTCCAGGCCCTCCACTCGCCAATAGGTGGTCCAACCTTGAGTGTAGGCTTCCTGGATGAAGACATCGACGCGGGCCTCGGAGAGTTGATCCACCCAAGCCCGAATCGACTCCTCCGTCGCCGGATCGGGAAGGTAATTCATGGCGATGCTGGACGGATCGCTCACATAGATGATCCGTCGAGAACCCCTGGGTGCATAGTCTTTCAACGGTGATCCGGCACTGGAGGGCCGGGTTGCCGATCCGGCAGCGACCCCTCCTGCAGCCACTCCGGCAGCGGTGGAGGCAACGAAACTCCGCCTGTTCATCTTTTGTGGCACTTATCTTTCCTCCTGCTCACAGAATTCGCGAAACGAGTGTTCGGGGGAAGCTGGGTGACCATTGGCCGAGCCGAGAATATCACAGCAAATCGCATGGCTCCCGGTTTCCACATTGGCTGAGAAAGGGCGATATGCTGTAGGAGCCTCGCGCTGGTATGGATGGATGATTCAGGATCAGCGTCCGAGCCTTCCGAGACTTGACGATCATGAAGTTCAAGGTTTCCCTGGCCCAAATCAACCCGAAGACCGGTGACATCAGGGGCAACGGCAGGAAGATCGTAGAAGCGATCCGAACTGCCCGGGAGCGTGGGGCGGACCTGGTGGTGCTGCCGGAAATGTGCCTCACCGGTTACTGCCTGGACGAGAAGCTCCTGATCAACCTGGAGTTCCTGCGGGCCAACCAAAGGTGCCTGATCGAAGAGATCCTGCCCGCGTGCCAGGACATTTCCGCCATCGTCGGCTTCATCGATTTCGACGACGGGAAGTTGGGCCCCGACGGGAGAGTCGTTCGCCACAACGCGGCGGCTGTACTGAGCCACGGGAGGCTGCTGCAGGTCGT
>OZ220706.1:0-612500 GCA_965116695.1 Acidobacteriota bacterium | reverse complement strand
GCAACCGCTCAGCCGCAATCCGGATACCCACCTACGAGACATCGCCGAAAAGCAAGCGGGTCGAGTTCCGTCCACCCGATGCCTCGGCCAACACCTATCTCGCATTCTCAGCGATGCTGATGGCAGGTCTCGACGGCATTCGGAACAAGATCGATCCCGGCGACCCGACTGACACGGACATCTACGAGCTCTCTGCCGAGGAAATAGGCAACATCCCAGCGGTCCCGACCTCGATGGAGGCTGCGGTGGAGGCATTGGGCGCCGACCACGATTATCTGACTGTCGACAATGTCTTCACCCAGGACATGGTCGATCATTACATCGCGTTTAAGGAACAAGAGGCGCGGGACGTCTTTCTCCACCCCGTCCCGGCAGAGTTTTTCCACTATTTCCACATTTGACGTGGATACCTGGCCCGGGCGTCGCGAGACTTCCCAACTCGTCGGCGACCCGGGCCACCCCATTTCCCCACAGTCGTCTATCCGCCCAAGTCTCCTCTCCACATGCCCCCGGTTTGGCGATCCACGTAAACCACGGTGGGAGCCACACCGGGTGCTGTCGACCATCGATCGACAATCTGCACCGCCTCCGGGAAGAGTTCACCGCTGACGTTCCAAATCCACTTCGCTTCGTCTCCGAGAACCACTTGCCGCGGTGCTTGACCGAATCGGCGGCGCTGAGCCTCGCGCTCCACGCGTTGAGCGAACTCCGAAAGCTGAGGATCGGTATCCAGGGTGGCGGCGCTCTCGATGGCCGCCGTGTAGGTGACGAAACCGGGGTCCCGCTGTGGCCGGCCCTGTGCGTCCCGTCGCTCGGCACTCCAGACCATACAGAACTTGGCTTCCCGGGTTCGGGCCGATCCGTCCGGCTGTTTGCCCGCACGCCCCTGTACCTCGGTCGTTCGCACGACCCGCGTAGCGCGCGGTCCCTCCACAGGAGCAGGGGTGGCCGGAGGCGACGTCGGAGTGATCCTGGTTCAGAAGCGTTTCCACCGTCCGGGCCGCCAGCTCCATAACTTGGCGCCGGAGGGCCGTCTCCAAGGCTTCCAAGTCCAGGGCTTCGGCCGCCGAGGTTCCCATCAGGGTCCGGACTTCTTGCTGGACTTCTTGCGCCAGCGTTTTTTGGAGCCCTTTTTTTGGCCCGTGCGGGGCCGGGAGGCGTCCAGCTTCGCCTGACAGATCTGCTCGCTCACCTCCACGTTTCTTGACAAACGTCGGACCCGTCGCGTACAATCCGCGCTTGTCGCCCCACGGGGCGGCGTGTTCTTTGACAATCTGGAAAAAGCAAGGGCAACCCACAATAGACAGCTGGAATTTTTCGGCAACGAAAAATTCTAGGTCAAGCTACTAAGGGTGAACGGTGGATGCCTTGGCGCGGAGAGGCGATGAAGGACGTGGCAAGCTGCGAAAAGCCTCGGTGAGCTGCTAGCTAGCTAAGACCCGGGGATCTCCGAATGGGGGAACCTGGTCCCGGGAAACCGGGATCATCCGTATCTGAATCCATAGGATGCGGAAGCGAACCCAGGGAAGTGAACCATCTCAGTACCTGGAGGAAGAGAAAGAAACTTCGATTTCCTGAGTAGCGGCGAGCGAAAGGGAAACAGCCTAAACCCGGCGTAACCTTCTTCTGAAGGCGAGTCGGGGGTTGTGGGACCCGGCATCAGTCTCTTGGATCCTAGTCGAATCGAGCTGGAAAGCCGACTCAGAGAAGGTGAAAAGCCTGTAGGCGAAAGGTGAAGAGAGACGCTGGGGATCCCGAGTACCACGGGACACGAGAAATCTTGTGGGAATCTGCGAGGACCATCTCGTAAGGCTAAATACTCCTTCGCGACCGATAGTGAACCAGTACCGTAAGGGAAAGGTGAAAAGTACTCCTGCGAGGAGAGTGAAATAGTACCTGAAACCGTTTACCTACAAGCAGTCGGAGCCCAACCTCGGTTGGGTGACGGCGTGCCTTTTGCATAATGAGCCGGCTAGTTATTCTGGGCAGCGAGGTTAACCCGCAAATAAGGGGAAGCCGAAGGGAAACCGAGTCTGAACAGGGCGTTCAGTTGTCTGGAATAGACGCGAAGCTGAGTGATCTACCCTTGGCCAGGGTGAAGGCAGGGTAACACCTGTTGGAGGCCCGAACCTATGTCGGTTGAAAACGGCTTGGATGAGCCGAGGGTAGGGGTGAAAGGCTAATCAAACTCAGTGATAGCTCGTTCTCCCCGAAATAGCTTTAGGGCTAGCCTCGGGTGGTGCGTTCCGGTGGTAGAGCACTGAATGGACTAGGGGCCTTCACCGGCTACCGACTCCAATCAAACTCCGAATGCCGGAAACGTCAGCCCGGGAGTCAGACTATGGGGGCTAAGCTTCATAGTCGAGAGGGAAACAACCCAGACCGCCAGCTAAGGTCCCGAAGTGTGTGCTAAGTGGGAAAGGAAGTGGAACTGCCGCGACAGCCAGGAGGTTGGCTTAGAAGCAGCCATCCTTTGAAGAAAGCGTAACAGCTCACTGGTCCAGCGGGTCTGCGCCGACAATTTAACGGGGCTCAAGCACACCGCCGAAGCTGCGGAATGTCCGCTTGCGGACATTGGTAGGGGAGCATTGTCTGGGCGCTGAAGCAAACCTGTAAGGGTTCGTGGAGCGCAGACAAGAGACTCTGCCGGCATAAGTAGCGATAAAACTTGTGGGAATCAAGTTCGCCGTAAGTCTAAGGTTTCCTGGGGAAGGTTCGTCCGCCCAGGGTTAGTCGGTCCCTAAGGCGAGGTCGAAAGGCGTAGTCGATGGGAAACAGGTCAATATTCCTGTACCACCGTAGTCCGTTACGAGCGATGGGGAGACGCAGAAGGATAGGCGGTCCGGGTGTTGGAAGTCCCGGTCCAAGCGTGTAGGCAGGTTCCGCAGGCAAATCCACGGGACCATATGCTGAGGCGTTATGGGGAGTTCCGTAAGGGACGCAAACCCGCTGAATCCACACTGCCGAGAAAATCCTCTAGCCAGGGCAAAGGTGACCGTACCGCAAACCGACACAGGTAGACTGGGAGAGCATCCCAAGGCGCGTGAGAGAACTCTCGTTCAGGAACTCGGCAAATTGCAACCGTAACTTCGGGAGAAGGTTGGCCCTCATCAGGTGACGCTCCTCGCGAGTCGAGCCGAAGGGGGTTGCAGAGACCAGGCCCAGGCGACTGTTTACTAAAAACACAGGACTCTGCAAAGTCAACAAAACGACGTATAGGGTCTGACGCCTGCCCGGTGCCGGAAGGTTAAGGGGAGAGGTTAGTCCGCAAGGACGAAGCTTTGAACCGAAGCCCCGGTGAACGGCGGCCGTAACTATAACGGTCCTAAGGTAGCGAAATTCCTTGTCGGGTAAGTTCCGACCTGCACGAATGGCGTAACGATCTGGGCGCTGTCTTGACGAGAGACTCAGCGAATTTGTAGCACCGGTGAAGATGCCGGTTGCCCGCAGCAAGACGGAAAGACCCCGTGCACCTTTACTACAACTTAGCCTTGGTGTCCGGTGCAGGATGTGCAGGATAGGTGGGAGGCTGTGAAACCGGACCGTCAGGTTCGGTGGAGCCAATCGTGAGATACCACCCTTTTTGTACTGAGCATCTAACCTCTTACCTTGAATCAGGGAGAGAGACAGGGTTTGGCGGGTAGTTTGACTGGGGCGGTCGCCTCCCAAAATGTAACGGAGGCGCGCGATGGTGGGCTCAGGCTGTTTGGAAATCAGCCGTAGAGTGTAAAGGCAGAAGCCCGCCTGACTGCGAGACATACAGGTCGAGCAGGGACGAAAGTCGGCCTTAGTGATCCGGTGGTTCCGCATGGAAGGGCCATCGCTCAACGGATAAAAGGTACGCCGGGGATAACAGGCTTATCTTGGCCAAGAGTTCACATCGACGCCAAGGTTTGGCACCTCGATGTCGGCTCATCGCATCCTGGAGCTGAAGAAGGTTCCAAGGGTTCGGCTGTTCGCCGATTAAAGCGGTACGTGAGCTGGGTTTAGAACGTCGTGAGACAGTTCGGTCCCTATCTGCTGTGGGCGTAGGAGATTTGAGGGGGGCTGACCCTAGTACGAGAGGACCGGGTTGGGTGCACCTCTGATGTACCGGTTGTCCCGCCAGGGGCACCGCCGGGTAGTCAAGTGCATTAGGGATAAACGCTGAATGCATCTAAGCGTGAAGCTCGCCCCAAGATGAGATCTCCCTCCCGTTTAACGGGACTGAAGGCTCCTCGGAGACGACGAGGTGGATAGGCAGGAAGTGGAAGTGTGGCAACGCATGAAGCTGACCTGTACTAATCAGCCGTGCGGCTTGACCTAGAATTTTTCGCTGCCGCGGAGATCAGTTGTCGCCTTGAAGAGGCAAGGGTTGCCGCTTTTTCCAGATGAAGAAGGTTTTCCGGTGACTATTGCGGAGAGGATACACCTGTTCCCATCCCGAACACAGAAGTTAAGCTCTCCAGCGCCGATGATACTGCATGGGTGACTGTGTGGGAAAGTAGGTCGTTGCCGGGATTTTAACGAAAAGGGCCTCCTTGCGAGGCCCTTTTCCTTTTGTGCCTGTTTATCGTAATTCTGATCGGCCGGGTCCGGCGTTCTCCCCTTCAGCCCGTTCAGATCCGCTTGAAGCCACGAAGGATCTCTTCGATACCAACCCTGAGAACGATGGGACGCCCGTGAGGACAGGTAAATGGATTCTCACAGACCATGAGTTGATCCAGAAGCCACTGGATTTTCTCCCGCGTCAGTGGAGTGTTGATCTTGATGGCACTATGACAGGCCAGACTGATGGCGATCTTCTCCCGCCGGCGTCGAAGAGAAGAGTCCTCCGCAGCCAGGTGGGTTTCCTCATCCTGGCAGTTGTTCACAATCTCTTGAAAGAGTTCCAGCGTGTCACACGATCGGGCCAGCGCCGGTACGCCGCGCACCAGGATCGTGCTGTCTCCGAACCATTCCACGGCGAAACCGTTTCGGTTGAGATCATCCAGAATCTCCACCAGCGTCGCCTTCTGCTCGGGCGTCAATTCCAGCTTCAGCGGTTCCAACAGATACTGCGTCGGGGGATCTCCTGCGTCGCCCATCTCCTTGACGGCGCGGTCGAAGAGGATTCGTTCGTGCGCGACATGTTGATCGATCAGTAGAATGCCATCCCTGTCCGCCGCGACGATGAAGCTCTCGACGAACTGCCCCAGGACGACCGGCACCGAGCTGATGCCGGTGGTCTCCGGGATGTTGTCCAAATGCGGGTCGGCTCCGCCTTCCCGAACCAGCGGTGCCGGCGCCGGAACGACGGAGTCGCGGCTGAGGTCGGCGCCTCCTCCATGAGAGGGCGGAGAAAAGAGGCCGGCTGTGGCAGGGCCAGAACGGAATCGCTCCTGTACCGGAGATCGGGGCGCATTTCGGGAGAACGACGGCGGCAGGTCTCTCGCCAAGCTCGACAGATCGACCCTGCGTTGCTGCATGGCTTCCTCGACTGCGTGCAATACTGCGGAATGCACGGCCCCGCTGTGACGAAAACGAACCTCTGTCTTGGACGGGTGGACGTTGACGTCCACGTCCTCGGGATCGACCTCAAGAAAGAGCAGAACCCGGGAATGAGAACGGGCCGGCATGGCATCCCGGTAGGCTTCACGAATGGCGTGGGCCATGACCCGGTCGCGGACCATTCGCCGATTGACGAACAGGAATTGCGACGCCGTACTGCTTCTATGGTCGTGGGGCAGAGAGACGTATCCGTTCACTCGAAGGTTCCGCTTCCGGTAGTCGACGGGAACCAGATTCTCCAGAAAGGACTCACCCAAGACTTGGAAAACCCGGTCCTCGAGCCCGTCGGAGACATCTGCCTCCAACAGTAATCGGCCATGGTGGGTGAAATGGAACCGGACGGACGGATAAGCGAGACAATAGTGGGTGAGCTGTCTGGTCAGGTGCCCGAGATCCGTGGAATATGACTTTAGAAATTTCTTCCTTGCTGGAACGTTATAGAATAAATCCTCTACCAGAACCTCAGTACCCTTGGCACAGGATACTTCTCGGACTCCGACGAGCTGCCCCCCCTGAATCCGCACTTCGGTTCCCGGATCCGCAGAACCGGACCGGGAATTGGGACAGGTCCTGAGCCTGAGACGCGAGACCGATGCAATAGACGGAAGCGCCTCTCCGCGAAAACCCAGCGTCCGAATTCGCGTCAGATCCTCAAGGGTGCTGATCTTGCTGGTAGCGTGCCGCTCGAATGCGAGCCGGGCGTCGCCGGCACTCATTCCCACGCCATTGTCGCGGACGCAGATCAGGCGCTGTCCACCAGCCTCTCCCCGAACCGAAATCGAGGTCGCGCTGGCGTCCAGCGAGTTTTCCAGCAACTCTTTGAGAACGGAAGCGGGGCGCTCAACGATCTCCCCCGCGGCGATCTGATGGGTCAGGACTTCCGGTAACAGCTGAACCTTGCCCATTGGGAGGAGTATAGCAACTCCCGCTCAGGGCCATGCCAACGGATACCCGGCGCCTCAGGTCAGGCGCAAATGGAGTTCCCGTTGCTGCCGCAAGCTGACCCCCGACGGCGAGCCCGACATGAGATCCATCGCTCTCGCGGTCTTGGGAAAGCAGATCACGTCGCGAATGGACTGTTCGCCCGCCAGAATCATCACGATTCTGTCCAGGCCCAGAGCAATGCCGCCATGCGGAGGCACGCCGAAACGGAGCGCATCCAGGAAGAAACCGAACTTGGATTGCATTTCCTCCGGGCCGATCCGCAAGGACTCGAAGACCCGCGCCTGCAACTCCTGGCTGTGGATACGAATGGACCCTCCGCCGATCTCCGTGCCATTTAAAACAACGTCGTACGCCTTGGCGCGGACCTGTCCCGGCGCGGTGTCCAGCAGGTGCAGATCCTCCTCCTTCGGCGAGGTGAACGGATGGTGGCAAGCCAGAAAACGGGAGTCCTCTTCGCTCCACTCCAAGAGCGGGAAATCGTAGACCCAGAGACAGTCCTGCCGACCGTCCGGGATCAGGTTCTCCTGCTCGGCCAGATGGAGCCTCAGCAGGGACAGGGTATTGTTGACCTGAGCTTCTGCTCCAGCCACCATCAGCAGGATGTCGCCGGCATCCAGTTCACCCATTTCCGCCGCGAGCCGAAGCACCGGTGCTCCGACGCTCTTGGGCAAGGAACTTTTGAAGCCGCCTGCCGTGGATTTGATCCAGGCCAAGCCGCCGGTTCCGAGCCCGGTGACAAACCGGGTCAATTCATCGGTCTCCCGCCGGGTGTAATCGGCCTTTCCCGGAACCCGGATTCCCCGGATGCATCCTCCTTCCCCCAGAATTCGGCGGAAAATCTGGAATCCACTCTCCGCAAAGGCGTTCCCCACGTCGCGCAATTCCAATCCGAACCGGGTATCGGGCCGATCCGTTCCGTACCGGGACATGGCTTCCGCGTAACTGAGCCTGGGGAAGGGAATTGACAGATCGTAGCCGGCAACCTTGAAGATCCGTTGGAGCAGGGACTCCACGAGCCGGAAAACATCTTCGGGTTGGACGAAGGACATCTCGATGTCGATCTGTGTGAACTCGGGCTGCCGATCAGCTCGGAGGTCCTCGTCACGAAAGCAACGGACGATCTGGAAGTATCGATCGAAGCCGGAGACCATCAGGAGCTGCTTGAACAACTGAGGCGACTGGGGCAGGGCATAGAATTGCCCCCGGTGGACACGGCTCGGGACCAGATAGTCCCGCGCCCCCTCCGGGGTGGATCTGGTCAGGAAGGGAGTCTCGATTTCCAGAAATCCGTGACCATCCAGGAGTTTGCGGGTTTCCAGGCAGATTTCGTGACGCAGCCGCACATTGGCCTGCATCCGCGGCCGGCGCAAGTCCAGGTAGCGGTAACGCAGCCGGGTCTCCTCCGAAGTCCCCTGTTCCTCGGAAATGGGAAAAGGCGGGGTCCTGGAGGCG
This sequence comes from Acidobacteriota bacterium, assembly GCA_965116695.1. GTDB lineage: Bacteria > Acidobacteriota > UBA6911 > RPQK01 > JAJDTT01 > JAJDTT01. The sequence goes on along the minus strand of OZ220706.1, from coordinate 604,574 downwards.
CTCAGAAGCCGAATTTCTTCCGCCCGAACTTCAACCGTGCCCGTAGGAATCTCGTCATTGACCGTCTCTTCGTCTCGATCGATCACGTTGCCCACGACTGCGGCGACATCCTCGGACCGGAGTTCTTTTGCCTTGTCGAGGACTGCCCCGTCCTCCGCGCTTGCCACGACCTGGACCGTCCCTTCCCGATCCCTGAGATCCACGAAGATCAGGTTTCCCAGATCCCGGGTCCGGTCGACCCACCCCATGACGGTCACACATTTTCCCACATCACCTGGCCGGATCTCTCCACAGCGGTGGCTCCGGTGGAGACTCCCCATGTCGTCGATGCGGTAGGCAGGTCGATTCAGTGCTTGCTTGCCGGCGATTGCCACTTCCCTGATCCTCCTCACTCACGCCGATCTCACGTGCCGGGGGATGCCTCCCTGCTGCAAACGAGTCTGGGCGCCATCAGCCATTCTCTTGATGGAGTAAAGCCCGGTGCGAATCTCGTCGTCTCCGATGACGCAGACAAACTCTGCCCCGAGCCGATTGGCCAGGCGCATCTGGGCCCGGAGGCTGCGTCCGCCGAAGTCCAAGTAGGCGAAAATCCCTTCTCGACGAAGGTCTCGAGCCAGAATGAACGCCTTTTGCAACGACACCTCGTTCAGATAGGCGAGAAAGATCTCAGGCCGCGGGGGACGATAGCCCGCAGCCAATTCATTTTTCCGTGAGAGAAGGAGCACCAGGCGCTCCAGGCCCAAACCAAAACCGAACCCCTTCGCCGCCGGACCCTCGAGGAGCTCCGACAGGCCATCGTAGCGGCCCCCTCCCAGCAACGCGTTCTGCGTCGGGCCCAAACGATCCGTCACCATCTCAAACGTGGTCCGCACATAGTAATCCAGGCCGCGAACCAATCGAGGCGTCACCGAGTATGGAATCCCCATGAGATCCAGGAGCTCCCGAAAGCGCCGGAAGTGTTCCCGGCATTCCCCGCACAGGTGGTCCAGAATCGATGGCAGATTGTCGATGACCGGAGAACACGGCGGCTTCTTGCAGTCCAGGACGCGAAGGGGATTCCGCCGGGACCGCTTCCGGCACTCTGCGCAGAGATCCGATTCGGCCAGCAACCGTTCTTGGAGGAGGCGAACATAGGCCGGCCGGCAGGACGGACAGCCCACGGAATTCACCAGCAGCCGGACTCCCCGGACTCCGAGGTCGTCCAGCAGGACATGAAGCATCTCCACCACTTCGGCCTCGATGCCCGGATGATCCGAGCCCAAAACCTCGGCCCCGATCTGGTGAAACTGGCGATAGCGGCCCTTCTGGGGCCGCTCCCTGCGAAACATGGGTCCGACGTAGTAGAGCTTCGTCAGACCGCTCCCCCGATTCAGATGATTTTCCAGGTAGGATCGAACCACGGGCGCGGTCCCCTCGGGCCGGAGGCTGATGCCGCGGCCCCGTCGCGCCGGTATCGTATACATTTCCTTCTGCACGATGTCCGTCTCCTGTCCGAGACCGCGGCAGAACAGATTGGTTTCCTCCAAAACCGGGGTCCGGATCTCACCGTAGCCGTAGCGCCGGAACAGCAGACGAGTCTTTTCTTCGATCTCCTGCCACAGCTCCACGCTACCGGGGAGAATGTCGTGGGTTCCCCGAACCGAGCGAACGTTCATGATGGGGCCCGATTATACCCTACCCCCTGGATTCGAAAGCCGGACAGGACTCGGGTCAGGGAAGGGGGCCCTTCCGGGAGGCGGAGAGGGAACTGTTCCACCCGGGCCGCGGTCCCGCATTCAAATTAGCGTGGATTGTGGGGTTTCAGGGATCTTGTGCCGGAAATCGGAACCGGACCCGCAAAGGCGGCGGCTCCTGGCGAAGTCCACTGATGAGTCCGGGTCACCTCATTCCCGGTTCCCATACTCTCCGATTTGCCGGAACTTCTCATGACGAGAATCGATTCGATCTTGGGGATCCAGACCGGAAACCTCTTCCAGGTGGCGGGAAAGCGACCGGGACAGTTCACTCGTCGTCTGATCCCAATCGTTGTGGGCGCCTCCCGGAGGCTCTGCAACGATTTCGTCGACGATTCCGAAACGCTTCAGATCCTGAGCGGTGAGCTTCAAACTCCGGGCAGCCTCGCGAACATGATTCTGGTCCTTCCACAAGATGGCGGAGCAGCTTTCCGGAGAAATGACAGAGTAGATGGAATTCTCCAGCATGAGGATCCGATCGGCCAGACCCACCGCCAAGGCGCCTCCGCTGCCACCTTCTCCCAGTACGGTCGCGATGATGGGGACCCGAAGTCCGGCCATGGAACGCAGGTTGTAGGCGATCGCTTCCGCCTGACCCCGCTTCTCGGCTCCCAGCCCCGGATAGGCGCCAGGAGTGTCGATAAAGGTGAGAACGGGGCGCCCGAACTTTTCGGCCAGCTTCATCAGCCGCAACGCCTTGCGATATCCCTCAGGCTTCGGCATCCCGTAATTGCGCTCCAGGCGCTCCTTCGTATTGCGCCCCTTCTGATGGCCCAAGACCATGACGGGAGCGCCCTTGAAACTGGCCATCCCGCCCACGATCGCCCGGTCATCCGCAAACTTGCGGTCGCCGTGGATCTCCCGGAACGAATCGAACAGGCGGTCGAAGCAATCGAGGGTGTAGGGTCGATCCTGGTGGCGTGAGATCTGCACTCTGTCCCACGCTTCCCCAGGAGAAGACGGGCTGGTTCGGTGTTCATCCGTCTGGGGAGTCTGTTCCTGAGCCTGGAGTCGCGAGTGCTCTTCCATCTGATCTCTGAGTGGAACGATTTTTCGTGCCTTCTCAATGGTCATAAGCTCATTTCGAAGGTCACTTGGGTCGTTGACTGTCAGCCGACCGGGCGGCACCAGTCGTGCGGCTGCGGGAATTCGACTCCTGTTCTGGATCGGACGTCAGGCCTAAGTATACAAAGTGACGGAGCTTTTCCCAAAAAGATCTTCCACCGCAGTGACAAAGGAGGGAATCGGGTTCACTGCAAGCTCCTGCACGGGGATCAGTCGAATTCGGTACGACTCCTGTTCGACCAGCTCGAACTGCAGGGGACAATTTCCAGGGTGGCGGACCACCAGCTCATGGAGACCGCTGACCTTGTCGTTGTCGAGGGAGGGCAATGGGATGGTGATTCGCGCCGACTGGACGGCTCCGTTCCAGAGACTGTCCAGGGGGACCAGATCGGAACAAAGAATGCGCACCTTGCCGCGGGCGTCCGATTCGCATCGGCCGCGCAGCAATACCGGGGGAGCCGACTCCAACAGGGATTGGAATCTTCGGTAGGTCTTGGGCCAGACCAGAACTTCCACGCTCCCCGAGAGGTCCTCCAGAACGAAGGTCGCCATGGCGTCCCCCTTTCGAGTCGTCAGACGCTTGACCTCGCTGATCAAGCCTCCGATCGAGAGTTCCCGGCCTGCCGTCTCCTCGGAAACCTCGTTCGTCCGGATCTCCGAGAAGCGAGCCATCTCGGCGTGGTAGCCCTTGAGAGGGTGACCGGTCACATAGTGGCCCAGAGCCTCTTTCTCGTGCTGCCACTTCAGGCGGTCCGGCCATTCTTCCTCGGATTCGTTTCCGGACGCCGGCGGCGCCTCCGTTCCCATCGCCGCCTGGAAGAGGTTCAATTGTCCGCTGAGCCGGTCCTTCTGCGCCTTTTGCCCCCTCTCGATGGCGCGGTCCAAGTTCTCCAGCAAACCCCGTCGAGTCCGGCTCAGGCAATCGAATGCTCCGGACTTGATCAGCGCCTCCAGGACCCGTTTGTTGAGGGTCCGCAGATCCACGTGTTCCAGGAAGTGGGAAAAACTGGTGAAGGACTCCACGTCGTCCCGGCACGAGAGAATCGATCGTATGGCTGCCTCGCCCACGTTGCGGATGGCGGCGAGACCGAACTGGATACCGTCCCCGCAGGCTGAGAAGTAGAGAGTTCCATTGTTGATGTTCGGCGGCAGAATCCGTATGCCCACGTCGCGGCACTCGTTCAGGTACTGGACCATCTTGTCGGTGTTGGATATTTCGCTGGTGAGCAGGGCCGCCATGAACTGCACCGGGTAGTGGCTCTTGAGCCAGGCGGTCTGATAGGCCAGGATCGCATATGCGGTCGAGTGGCTCTTGTTGAAACCGTACCCCGCAAACTGCTCAATCAGGTCATAGATCTTCTGGGCCTTCTTCGGGTCGACACCCCGTTCCCGGCATCCCGCCAGGAATTTCTTCTTCTGGCCCCGCATGACCTTCTTCTTCTTCTTTCCCATGGCCCGGCGGAGCAGATCGGCTTCACCCAAAGAAAAACCAGCCAATACGCTGGCAATCTGCATGACCTGTTCCTGGTAGACGATGACGCCGTAGGTCTCCCGCAGGATCTCCTCCAGTTCGGGCACCTCATACCGAATTCGGACCTTGCCGTGCCGGCGGGCCACGAAATCGTCGATCATTCCCCCCTGGATGGGTCCGGGACGATAGAGGGCGTTCATGGCAATGAGGTCCTCGAAACGGCTGGGCTGGAGCCGTTTCAGGATCTCCCTCATCCCCCGCGACTCAAACTGGAAGATGCCGGTGGTTCGGCCCTCGCTGAAGAGCCGGAAAGTCTCTTCATCCTGGAGATCGATCTGATCCAGGTCGATCTCCGGATTCGACTGCTCCCGAATCTGCTCCAGAGTCTGTTCGATGAGCGTCAGCGTGGTCAGCGCCAGGAAATCCATCTTGAGTAGCCCCAGCCGCTCAAGGTCGTTCATCGTGTATTGGGTCGTGATTTCGTCCTTGCTGGACTTGTACAAGGGGATGAGATCAATCAGCGGTCTGGGGGCAATGACGATGCCTGCGGCGTGAGTGGAGGCATGCCGTGCCAGTCCCTCCAGGCTTTGCGCCACGGTCATGAGTTGCTGGTAACGCTCGTCAGCGGCTGTGAGGTCCCGGAGTTCCTTGACCGTCTTCAGAGCCTTTTTCAAGGTGACGTCAGGACCCGCCGGGACCAGGCGGGCGATGCGGTCAACCTCTCCGTAGGGAATGTTCAGGCCGCGCCCCACGTCACGAATCGCTCCGCGGGCAGCCATGGTTCCGAAGGTGATGATCTGACTGACGTTGTCGCGGCCATACTTCCCGGTCACATAGTCGATGACCTGGTTCCGGCGATGCATGCAGAAATCGATATCGATGTCGGGCGGAGTGACACGCTCCGGATTCAGGAACCGCTCGAAGAGAAGGCCATACTGAAGCGGGTCCACATCGGTGATCTGCATGGCATAGGAAACCAGGCTGCCGGCGGCGGACCCCCGCCCGGGACCGACGGCGATCCCTTGTTCCCGCGCATATCTCATGAAATCCCAGACGATCAGGAAATATCCGGAAAAATTCATTTTCTGAATCATGGCGATTTCCTGATCCAGACGCTGGGAATACTCCTGGACCGGATGGGCCAGCCCGTCCGAACCCCGTTGGTTCTTCAAGCTCTCCACCCGCCGGGAGAATCCCTCGCGGACCACGGACTCGAAGTAGGAATCCAATGTATTTCCCGCGGGAACTTCGAACTCCGGAAATACCGATCCACCGTCCTGCAAACGGAATTCGCACTGCTCGGCGACGGCAAGGGTGTTGGAAAGCGCACCGGGGACGTGGCCGAAGATTTGGGCCATCTCCTCCGGGGTCTTCAAGAAAAACTGATCGGTCCGGTAGCTCAGCCGGTTGGTGTCCTGGACCGTCTTTCCGGTCTGGATACAAAGCAGAACATCATGGGGAAAAGAGTCCTCCTGAGAGAGGTAGTGGCAATCGTTGGTCGCCACGAGCGGGAGATCCAACTCCTTGGCCAAACTCAGGATTCCGGTATTTACCGTCTTCTGAGCCTCGATGCCGTGGTCCTGCAATTCCAGGTAAAAACGGTCCTTGCCGAAGATCTCGGAGAGTTCGCCCGCCTCTTTGCGCGCCTCCTGGTAGCGGTCCTGGTGCAGATTCCAGGCCACGATCCCCTTGAGACAGGCCGAGAGCCCGATCAATCCCTCGCTGTGCTGCTCCAACAATTCACGGTCGATGCGCGGCCGATAGTAGAACCCCTCCAGGTAACCCAGCGAGACGAGTTTGACCAGGTTCTGATAGCCCCTTTGATTTCGAGCCAGGAGAACCAGGTGGTTGCTTCCATCCGACCGGCCCGATTTGACCGTTCGTCCTTCGCGGGCCACATACACCTCGCAGCCGATAATGGGTTTGACCCCGGTATCGGCTCCCGCGTCGTGGAATTGGATGGCGCCAAACAGATTGCCGTGATCCGTCAAGGCGATGGCCGGCATCTTCAGCTCGGACGCTCTTCGGAAGAGGGCGTCGATCTTGTTGGCGCCGTCAAGCAGGCTGAAGTGGCTGTGAACGTGAAGATGGACAAATTCGGCTTGACCCATTTCGTTTAATTCCTGTGCGGTGGCGGGACCATTGGACGGAGGGGCAGACCTCCCGTCGCGTTGGCAAAGGCGGGTCCGGTCATTCCCACTCGATGGTGCCCGGCGGTTTCGAGGTCACGTCGTAGACCACCCGGTTGACACCCCTGACTTCGTTGACGATGCGGACGGAGATCCGGGCCAGAACCTCCCGGGGCAGGAAGACCCAATCCGCGGTCATTCCGTCGACGCTGTCGACGGCTCGAATCGCAACCACGTGCTCGTAGGTTCTCCCGTCTCCCATGACGCCGACGCTCTTGACCGGCAGCAGGACCGCGAAAGACTGCCAGATCTGCTCGTAGAGGCGCGCCCGGCGAACCTCCTCATCCACGATTCGATCCGCTTGGCGAAGCAGTGCCAACCGCTCGCCGGTCACCGGGCCCAGGATGCGGACCGACAGGCCGGGACCCGGAAAGGGTTGCCTCCACAGGATCTCCCGGGGCAGGCCCAACTCCCGGCCGACCTGGCGAACCTCGTCCTTGAACAGATCCCGCAGCGGCTCCACCAACTCCAGATCCATTTCCTCCGGCAGTCCCCCGACGTTGTGATGACTCTTGATCACCGCCGACGGACCCTTGACGGAGACCGATTCGATGACGTCGGGATAGAGCGTCCCCTGGACCAGGAAGCGCGCATCCCCGAGCTTGCGGCATTCCTCTTCGAAGACCCGAATGAAGGTTTCCCCGATGATCTTCCTTTTCCTCTCCGGCTCCTCCACGCCCGCCAGTAGATCCAGAAACCGGGACCTCGCCTCCACCCCCACCACATTCAATTGCAATTCGTCCCGCACCGTAGCGAGCACCTGCCGGAATTCTCCCGCCCGCAACAAGCCGTTGTCCACGAAGACACAGGTGAGGCGCCGGCCGATGCTCTTGTGGACCAGGATGGCCGCTACGGTCGAGTCGACTCCACCGGACAACCCGCAAACGGCTCGTCCCGATCCCACCCGGTCCCGGACCTGGTCGACGGTGCTCTCGATGAAAGAGGTCGCGGTCCAATCCCGCTTGCAGCCGCAAAGGTCCACAAAGTTGGAGAAGACTTCCCGCCCCAGCGGCGTGTGAACCACTTCGGGGTGAAACTGGACGCCAAAGATCCGCCGCTCCCGGTTTTCCATGACGGCAAGAGCACTGTGCGTGGACGCCACCGTCCGAAAGCCGGAAGGAACCGCCTCGATCCGGTCGCCGTGGCTCATCCAGACCTGCATCGTCCGGGGAAGGCCATCCAGCAGAGGCGAGGAACGGGACCGTTCCAATTGGGCCTTCCCGTATTCACGGCGGGAGGGGCGAACCTGACCGCCGAAGCGGTGGGCCAGGAGCTGCATTCCATAGCAGATTCCGAGCAGCGGTACGCCACAGGAGTAGATTTGGGGATCAGGATGCGGAGCACCCTCCTCGAACACGGACCGGGGACCTCCGGAGAGAATGATTCCGCTGGGCCGGCGGTTCTCGATTTCCTGAAACGGCGTGTGGTAGGGAACCACCTCCGAGAAGACGTGGGCCTCACGAATCCGGCGGGCGATCAACTGCGTATACTGCGACCCGAAGTCGAGAATGACGATGACTTCTCGGCTGCTCACCGGTACCTCTTGGCTCGGAGCGGGAATCGGCCCTCGCGGGTGCGGGATCGGTCCTTGCCCAGTGACGGGAGCGGAGTATAGCACGCGGTTCTGACCCCGAAGACCCCCGGTCCGCCCCCGCCGGATCCCGCTTGACTCGAGTCCAGGCAGACGGGACCATCTCCGGAATGACCGGCGAGCAGACACTTCAGGGAATCCTCCTGGGTATCCTGCAGGGGCTGACGGAGTTCCTGCCGGTGAGCAGTTCGGGTCACCTGATACTGGTCCCCTGGCTTCTGGGCTGGCAACCCTTGGGCCTGATCTTCGACATCATGGTCCATGTCGGTACCCTCTTGGCGGTTCTGGTCTATTTCCGGCACGAGTGGAAACAGTTTTCCGTACTGGCGTTCAAACGGTTGATGGGCCGGTCCCGGAACCGGAATTCCTTCCTGATGGACGCCATCGTTGTCGGGACCATTCCCGCAGTCGTGGCGGGCGGACTACTGAAGGACGTCATCGAGGAGCATCTCCGGACGCCCGCAGTGACCGCATCCTGCCTGGCCTTGTTCGGCCTTGTCCTCTGGTGGGCGGACCGTCGCGGCGCCAAGAGCCGGTCCCTCGGGAGCCTCACCCGGAAAGACGGCATTCTGATCGGATTGGCCCAGGCTGCGGCGCTCGTTCCGGGGGTCAGCCGGGCGGGCGTCACACTGAGCGCGGGTCTCGCTCTGGGCCTCAATCGATCGGACGCCGCCCGGTTCGCCTTCCTCCTTTCCGCCCCCGTCATGGCGCTGGCAGGAGCGGCTGCCGTCTACGAACTGCTCTCCGCCCGAACCGCGGCGGCGGCGGCCGGGCTGGCTGACTCCACGTTACTCCTTGGTGTATCATCGTCCTTCGTTAGCGGCATCCTATGTATCCGGTTCTTTCTTCGCTTTCTCGAGCGCCGTACGCTGCTGCCGTTTGTCGCCTACCGGTTCTTGCTGGCCTTTGTCATTTTCTGCTCGTCCCTGTGACGGGGACGGCGGAAGACGTCCTCAAGAACTCCGAGTCCATTCCCGCCTACCAGAACCAGATACTGAGAACGCATTTCCGATCCCAGTATTACAAGAGCGTGACCTCCGTCGGTCCCAGAACCAACGATCCTTTCGTCACCCAATACGTGGACCGCCAGATCGGCTACTACCTGACGCGGATCCGCTCCGCGCTGGTCATGCTCAAGGTGCACTGCGAGGAGGTCCGGGAGATTCGGGCGAACGCCATGATCGACAACCAACTTCAGATGACACCCGAATTCCGGAAGAAGTGGAGGAAGGCGCTGAGGGATCTCTCCCGCGATGCAAGAGGTCTCAAGAACCTCATCGGGAGCATCCTGCTCGGGCTGGCCCGGAAAGACTCGAAACGGCCCCGGGTCCGCTCTTGGGGCGGAAAGGACGGCTATCGCCCGGAGGTGCTGTACCTGATGCGGGAACTGAAACTGGCGGAACGGCGCATCGAAGACTTCTTCTACAAGCCAACGAATACCGTGAGCTTCGAAGACCTTCGGGACAGGAAGACCATGCTGGTGCATCTCTACCACGTCCAGGAGATGGCCAAGCGGCTCCGGGACGCGGTGGGCCGCCGGTAATTGCGGTGAAGCGGGAGACGCGGCCTTCACACCGTGCCGAACCCAATGGGCGCGGGATTCGGCGCGAACGGAAGGAGGGACTGATGCGAAGCCTCACTCAGTGGTGTTTGATCGGCGTTTTCAACCTGACCTGTCTGGCTGTTGGAGTGGAGGTGATTCCCATCCACCATGGATCCCTCATCCTGAAATGGCAGGAGAAAGTGGTCTACGTCGACCCCTGGAGCCGGGGGGATTACACCGGACAACCCCCGGCGGACCTCATTCTGATCACCGATATCCATGGCGACCATATGGATCCCGAGCAAGTCTCTCGAATCCGGAAGGAGGGGACCGTCATCGTCGCCCCGGCGGCGGTGCAGAAGTCGGTGCCGGAGGCCACGGTGCTGAGCAATGGCGAGACCATCCGTCCCCTCGGGATCCAGGTGGAGGGGGTCGCCATGTACAACCTGAAGCGGGGACCCGGGGCGGGAAAGCTCTACCACACCCGGGGCAGGGGAAACGGATACATCCTCACCTTTGGGAAGGAGCGGGTCTATGTCTCCGGAGATACCGAGTGCATTCCCGAGATGAAAGCGTTGAAGGACATCGATCTGGCGTTCGTCTGCATGAACCTCCCTTACACCATGACTCCCGAAGAAGCCGCCGAATGCGTCAACAGCTTTCGGCCCAAGGCCGTGTACCCCTATCACCACCGGGGATCGGACGTGAAGGTTTTCGAGCGTATGGTGACCGCCGAAGACATCGAGGTCAGGATTCTGGACTGGTACTGAACGCTGCGGTTCCGGCGCGTCGACTTCGGCTCGAACCGGAGTGGACCGGCGGGATCGATGGAGGGCCGGTCAGCCCCTTCTTTTCTCCGCGCTGCCGCGACTGAGTGACAGACACCCCGTGCGGTGCACGTCGCGCACACCGTACACCCGCATATTCTGGAGAAAACCGTTGATCTTCTCGGGGTTTCCCGTGACCTCGAAGACACAGCTCTGAGGACTGGCGTCGACGACGCGGGCCCGAAACACTTTCGAGAGCTCCAGGATCTCCGCCCGGGTGGATTCCGTGACGCGCACCCGGATCAGAGCCATCTCGCGGGCCATGTGGATTTGCGGATTGTATGGAATCACCTTGATGACATCGATCAGCTTGTTCAACTGCTTGATGACCTGCTCGGTGCCCGGCACGTCCGTCTTCGTGGATAGGGTGATGAGCGACATGGTGGGGTCGGCGGTCGGAGCGACATTCAGAGTCTCGATGTTGTAGCCCCGCTGGCTGAAGAGCCCCACGACCCGGGCCAGGACACCCGATCTGTTTTCGACCAGTAAGGAAAGCAACTGAACCATGGCGTGTTCCGTATATGCACTTTGGTCCCCGGAGTCAAGGCGGAAACGCTTCCGGACCGATCCGGCACTGACCGTTCGGCAACCTGCCACGGGAACCGCAAAGGCGTCATCGGCGGGCGCGTCCCCGGGAACGAATATGGCAGAATGACCGGCAATGGCCACGACGACCCGTGCGCAGGCCTGGGAAACCTATTCGGCTCGGCGACGCCTCGTCGAGCAATCGTTCCGGTCGGACCTCTGTCCCGAGTCGGCGCTGGAGGACCTGACCCGGGCCATGGACAACCTGGTCTCCCAGATCGCTCGGCGATACCTTCAATCCGGCTCGATTTGCATCCTCGCCCTGGGCGGATACGGCCGCCGCGAGATGTTCCTCCACTCGGACGTGGATCTGCTGCTTTTGTACCGGGGGAAAGATCGGGAAGCCGCCGAGGACGCCATCAAACGCCTGCTCCACGACCTGTGGGACCTTCGCCTGGATCTGGGACACCAGGTCTGGCCGCTGGAGGAATTGACGGCCCAGGGCCCGGACCTGGAGTTGGCCCTGTCACTGTCGGATGCTCGAATCGTAACCGGAAGCGCGGCCTTGGGAAATCTCCTTCTCCGTGACTTTCTTCCCGGTTGGCGTCGAGGCCGGACCGAGGAACTTCGCCTTGGAATCGACCTCCTGACCCGCAAACGCCACGAGAATTTCCAGAACACCATCTTCCATCTGGAGCCGGACCTGAAGGAGGGTCCCGGCGGGCTCAGAGATGTCCTGGCGGGCGGATGGCTGTCGAATCTCCGGGGGGAAGGACGATTCGTCCCGTACAGCCAGGAGCGCATCGAGGCCGCGTCCAGTTTCATGAAGAGGATGCGCATGCTGGTCCACCTGGTGCGCGGACGCAACCTGAACCGCCTCACCTATCGGCTTCAGGAAAAAATCGCTCCCTTGGCCGGATATGAATCCGAAGACCATCGGACCAGCGTCGAGTCCATGATGCAGGAGTACTACCTCAATGCCCGGGTCATCCAAGGGTGTTGCCGCTACGCCCTGGTCCCCAGAAGACCGGTGGACCCGTCGACCCAGATCCAATTGGACGGAGTCTCTCCGGAGCGCGCCGGTCCCATCATCCTCAAGGCTTTTCGCGACTCCATGACGCGGTCCAAACCATTGAGTGACACGGCCCGCATGTTGATTGTCCGCGGGAGTTCCCAGTTGGCCGCAAGCTTGCGCCGGCATCCCCAGCCGGGATCGATCATGGAACTCTTCTATCCCCGGCCCGGCCTCTACCGGGCCCTGACCGAAATGTACGAACTGGGTGTCCTGGAGGCTCTCTTTCCCGAGTTCGGAAGCATCAAGGCCAAGGTCACGCGTGATTTCTACCATCAGTACACCGTGGACGAGCACAGCCTCATGGCCATACGCAACATTGAGGAATTGAGGGCGGGGAACTCCGATGGGGATGCCCGGTTCGCGGCCCTGCTCGACGAGGCGACCCGCCCGGAACTGCTGACTCTGGCCCTTCTTCTGCACGACGTGGGAAAGAGCCGGGAAGGGCGTCATGCGAATCGAAGCACGCGGATGGCGGCCGCGGCGTTGCGGCGCCTTTGCTTTCCCGCGGAATGCATCGAGGCCGTCTCTTTTCTGATCCAACAACATTTGTCCATGACCAGAGTCATATCCCGGAGGGACCTGGAGGACCCCAGGGTGATCGACCGCTTCGCCGACCGCGTCGGAGATCCCGATCGGCTCCGGCTGCTCTGTCTTCTCACCTACGCGGACATCAAGGCCGTCGGCCCCGGAGTACTCAAGGATTGGACCAAGGATCTCCTGTGGCAACTGTACGTGTCCGCGTACCGGAAACTCACTCTGGGCTTCGGGGTGGACTCGGTGGAAGAAGAAACCCCGGATCTTCTCTTCAGAGATCTGCCCGGCGACCTCGACGCCCGGGATTTCGGAAGGTTCCTCGAGGGACTTCCTCTCAGATACGTCAAGATCACCCCGCATTCCGAAATCTACGAGCACTATCGCCTGGCTCGAGGTCTGAGAACCGATCGGCCGGTAAGGTTGCGGCTGACCCGGGACCTCGACGGCTACAAGCTCTGTGTGGTGACTCCAGACCGCTTCCACCTCTTTGCCCGGATCGCCGGCGTCCTCGCCTCGTTCGGCATGAACATATTCCGCGGCTATGCCATGTCCAACCGGGCGGGAACGACTCTCGACCTGTTCCACTTCACCGACGTCCGGCGGCGTTTCGCCCTGAATCCCAGCGAAAAACAGGCGTTTCAGGATCTGGTCAGCCGGGTGATTCGGGACGAACAGTCCGTGGAGACGTATCTCAAGGGCAAGGACAGGTTGGTGAACCCGCGCTTTTCGTCGGCGCGGTTTCGCCCCTCGGTCTACTTCGAGGATGAGCCCACACAGCGCTACACCATCATGGAACTCGTGGCTCCCGACGCCGTCGGCCTCCTCCACACCATCGCCGAGCGGATCTCGTCCCTACGCTGCAACATCGACCTGGTCCTGATCAATACGGAAGGTGAGAGAGCCGTGGACGTCTTTTACTTGTCGAGGGATGGGTGTAGACTTGGGCCCAGTCTACAGCAGGAACTCAAAGCTCAGATTCTTCAAGCGATAGGGTAAGTCAATGAAGTTGATCATGGCGATCGTACGCCCCAGCAAGGTGGAAGAGGTTAAGGATGCGCTGGGCAAGCTGAACGTTTCAGGCATGACCATCTCGGAAGTTCGCGGCCACGGCCGCCAGAAAGGACACACGGCCATCTACCGCGGCAAAGAATACAGTGTCACCCTCCTGCCCAAAATGAAGATGGAGATCGTCCTGTCGGACGATCTGGTGGAAGAAACCATCGAAACCATCATGGAAACGGCCCGCACGGGCGAAATCGGCGACGGCCGCGTCTTCGTGCTTCCCGTGGAAAGCCAGTACAACATCCGCACCGGAGAGAACGACTGACCCGGGTTTCCCTCGACGGCGGCATCAGGGGCGCAACCGTCTGATCAGAGGGCTTGCAGTCCGCTTGGACCTCACTCCTCAACCGGCTTCGGTCGGCTGGCGGTGATAGGTCAGCAGCAGGTCCTTGGTATTCACCCGATCTCCCGCCTCCACCAGCAGATCCTCGATCTCGGCTTCCCGGTCGGCGTAGAGCGTGAGCTCCATCTTCATGGCCTGAAGCGTCAACAGCTTCTCTCCCTGGGCGACTTTCGCTCCGCTTCCCACCGATACGGAAATGACCATTCCGGGCATGGGGGCGCCGACGTGCAGCGGATTGCCCGGGTCCGCCTTGGCCCGTTTCGACACCTGGGGAATCACGGACTGATTGGGAATCTGCACCTCCCTCGGCACGCCGTTGAGCTCGAAAAAGACGGTGCAGTTTCCCCGGGTGTCCGGCTCTCCCACGGCCATCAGCTTGACAATCAGCGTCTTGCCGGGCTCCAGCTCCACCAGGACCTCGGCTTCCCGTTCCATCCCGTAAAAGAAGACGGGTGTGGGGAGCACCGAAACATCGCCGTATCGGATTTGGTGACGAATGAAATCCTGAAACACCTGCGGGTACAGGACGTAGGAAATCGTGTCCCGTTCACTGAACTTGCGGCGCAGCCGCCCCTCGAGTTCCCCTTGTACGGCCTCCAGGTCGGCGGGAGGAAGCGACTCGCCCGGCCGGCCCCGAACCGGACGCAGATCCCCCAGGATCCGATCTCTCAATTGCCTGGGAAAACCCCCTTTCGGCGTGCCCAGCCGGCCTTGGAAGAAATCGATCACCGACTCGGGAAAATCGATCTTCTTGGAGGAGTCGGTCAAGTCCCCGGGGGAGAGATCGTTGGTCATCATGAAGAGGGCAAGATCGCCCACAACCTTGGAAGACGGGGTGACCTTGACGATGTCCCCGAAAAGTTCATTCACCCGGGCGTAGGTTCGCCACACTTCCGGCCAGTTCTCCTCCAGGCCCAGGGCGGCCGCCTGCTGATACAGGTTGCTGTATTGCCCACCCGGCATCTCATGCTTGTAGACATCCGCCGTACCCGTCCGCAGCGTCGACTCGAAGGCGCAGTAGTATTGCCGCACGACCTCCCAGTAATGAGCGGTTTCCTCGAGTCCTGCAGTGTCGAAACCGGGATCCCGGGGAGAAAACCGCAACATTTCCACCAGCGTGTTGAGACTGGGCTGAGAGGTGAGCCCGGCCAGGGGAGCCATGGCGGCGTCCACGATGTCGGCGCCCGCCTCCACGGCTTTCAGGAGCGCCCCCATCTGGCCGCCGCTCGTATCGTGGGTATGAAAGTGAATCGGCAGGCCCACTTCGTTCTTCAGCGCCAGAATCAACTGGTAGGCGGCGTAGGGCTTGCACAGTCCGGCCATGTCCTTGATGGCCAGCATATGGGCGCCCATCTGCTCCAACTCCCGCGCCAGTTCCAGGTAGTAGTCCAGGGAGTACTTGCTCCGATCCGGATCCAGAATGTCGCCGGTGTAGCAGATGGCGGCCTCGGCCACGCCTCCGCTCCGGACCACGGCTTCGATGGCGACCTGCATGTTGCGCGTATCGTTGAGTGAATCGAAGATGCGAAAGATGTCGATGCCCAACTCGGCAGCGTGCCGCACGAACTCCCGGATCACGTTGTCGGGATAACTCGTGTAGCCCACGGCGGCCGAGGCCCGCAGCAACATCTGAAAGGGAATATTGGGGATGGCATGGCGCAGGCGGTCCAGGCGATCCCAGGGAGACTCCCGCAAGAAACGCATGGCGGTGTCGAACGTGGCTCCGCCCCAGAGCTCGAGCGAGAAGAAGTCGCTGTGACGATGAGCATAGACGTCCGCGATCCGGCTCATGTCGTAGGTTCTCATTCGAGTGGCCAGGAGGGACTGGTGCGCATCCCGCAGGGTGGTGTCGGTAATGAGCACTTCGGAGCGGTCTCGAACCCACTCGGCGAATTTCCGAGGCCCGTCCCTGACGAGCCGAAATCGATGGCCCTCGGGAATGTCTCCACCGGTCGGGCGCCAGGGAACCGGCGCCGCCCTGCGGTTGACCTTGTCGTGAAACTCCTTGACCACGGGAGTCTCATTCACCACTTGATTTCCCAGGAAGCGAAGCAGGCGGGTCGCCCGGTCCCGGCGGGCCGGGAAACGGAAGAGGTCGGGATTCTCGTCGATGAAACGAGTGGTGCAATGGCCATTCCGAAACTCGGGATGGTCCACCAGATTGATCAGGAAGGGGATGTTCGTCTTCACGCCGCGGATTCGGAATTCCTGCAGGCAGCGCTCCATCCGGCGGACCGTTTCGGGAAACCGAAGGCCCCAGGCCGTGACCTTCACCAGGAGGGAGTCGTAGAATGGGGTCACCGTGGCCCCGGAGAAGGCGGTCCCCGCATCCAGCCGGATTCCCGCCCCGGACGCCGACCGATAGTGGAGGATGCGTCCGTAGTCGGGGATGAACGAATTCTCCGGATCCTCCGTCGTGACCCGGCACTGGCAGGCGTGGCCCCGGACCTGCACGTCGGATTGACTGGCCAGTCCGATCTCGGGATGGTCCAGTGCAATTCCCTCGGCGATCAGAATCTGATGGTGGACCAGATCGACGCCGGTCACCTCTTCCGTCACCGTGTGCTCGACCTGGATCCTGGGGTTGATCTCGATGAAATAGAACTGTTCCGTATCCTGGTCCAGCAGGAACTCCACCGTTCCCGCGTTGTCATACCCGATGGCCCGGCCCAGAGCCACGGCAGCATCACAGATCCTGCTTCTCAGCTCCGGCGCCAGATTGAGGGCAGGAGCCATCTCCACGATCTTCTGGTGACGCCGCTGCAGGGAACAATCCCGCTCGTAGAGATGGACCAGATTGCCGTGCCGGTCGCCCAGGATCTGCACCTCCAGATGCCGGGCCCGGGACACGAATCGCTCCAGAAAGATCTCTTCTCTTCCGAACGCGGACAGCGATTCACGCTGCGCCTCCTGAAACTGCGCTTCCAGTTCCGACTCCCGGGTCACGACACGCATGCCCCGCCCGCCGCCGCCGTGAGCCGCCTTGAGAATCACCGGAAAACCCATGGCCGAAGCCAGGCTCCTGGCCTCCTCCAGATCCGAGAGGGGCGCGTCGCTGCCCTGCAGTATCGGAACCCCCAATCGGGCCGCCAGCGCTCGAGCCGCCGTCTTGTCGCCCAACTGCTCCAGAATCTCGGGCCGGGGACCGACGAACAGAATCCCGGCATCCGCACAGGCCCGGGCGAACACCGGGTTCTCGGAGAGGAATCCGTAGCCGGGATGAATCGCGTCGACCCGCTTTTCCACGGCCAGCGCAATCACGTTTTCGACGTTGAGATAGGCCTGGATGGGATCCAACCCGGAGCCGATCAGGTAGGCCTCTTCCGCCTTGTACCGGTGCAGAGAGAACCGGTCTTCTTCCGAATAGATGGCAACCGTCCGGATGCCCAATTCGTGTGCCGATCGAAAGACGCGAATCGCAATCTCACTGCGATTGGCGGCCAGCAGGCGTTTGATTCGGGACTGACGCAAGGCCATTAGCTAGAAAAGAACTTCCGGTAGATTTGCCGGATCGCGGTGGTTTCGAACCGATAACGCTCCAAGAGCGAGTCCCCCGAATCCAGACCCATGAGCCTGGCCGTTACCGCACACCGGGCCGGATCGCGGGGTAGTCTGGTCGCCGGACTTTCAGCCAACAATCGCTGCAGAGCCTCGAGGTGGAAGAGGAAACCCGCGCCCCGGCTCAGGACTCTCCCCTCGTCAGGATCGAGATGACCCGCCTCGACGAGTCCGGAGATGCCGAACCGGGTCCCCCTTCCCTCGATCCCATGCTGCAACTGCAGATACTTTACCACGAACTGGATGTCCATCAGCCCCCCGCGGCCGACCTTGAAATCGTAGTTGACTCCATCCTTTTCCTTTCCCACCACCTCCTCCTTGCGCCGGCGGACATGGTCCAGATCCCGCACCTGGTCCGGGGTGAAGGGCCGGCCGTGCCAGATCAGGGGCCCTGCGTCCATGGGTTCTCCCTGGCTGTAGACCGGGCGAAGACTGGCGTAGGCCATTCGTTCCCAGGGGTCGGCCCGGGCCGCGAAGTAGCGCTCAAGCGCCGGGAAGGGAATGGCCAACGCCCCGTGGCGGCCTTCCGGGCGCAACCGGAAATCCATCCGGTAGGCACGGCCCTGACCGGTGTATTCCTCCATCTCCTGAATCAGTCTCCGGACCAGGCGTATGAAGAGCAGGGACAGATCCTTGTCCGGACGAAGTCCGTAGACCAGCAACAGATCCAGATCGGAATGGTACGTCATCTGCTGCTCTCCCAGCTTTCCCAAGGCCAGGAGGCAGAAGGTCTCGTCCCGGAGGGCAGGGAATTCTCCGAGAATCTCCCCGATGACATGACGGAGGCAGGTATCGGCCAAGTGGCTGAGGCGGAGCCTGGTCCCGGCGGTCCCCGGCTCCAGCAGATCGTGCAGCGCCACCTTGAACTCCTCCCGGCGCTTGAAGACCCGCAACGCGTTCCCACGGTCTTCGGCCCCTTTCGCCAGTTGCTCCAGCGAATGCCGCATACCGGGCGCATCGTCCTCCAACGGTGGAATCCGGGAGACCGAATCCAGCAATTCCGGGTTGTGGATCAGGCTCTCGGACAAAA
This sequence comes from Acidobacteriota bacterium, assembly GCA_965116695.1. Taxonomy (GTDB): domain Bacteria; phylum Acidobacteriota; class UBA6911; order RPQK01; family JAJDTT01; genus JAJDTT01. Next base: position 586,028 of record OZ220706.1, on the reverse strand, counting down.
ACTCGCTGGTCGCCAAAACGGTCAGCAGGGTCTTCCGGAAAACACGGTTCTCAATGAGTTCGGAATAGAGGTCGGCCCGAGCGCTGAGCGACTCGCTGAAGCGGTCCAGCCGGGTGAACAGGTGGGAGGCTCTCGAGGCCAGGCCGATGTAGCCGATCAGGTGAGGCACCAGGTTGGCCAGTAGGTTACGCATCCGGCTGGGCGAATGGGGAAAAGAGGGGGCCTTCTCCAGAACTGCGATGCCGTCCAGAACTTCCGGTTCGCGGATCCCGTTGGCTCTGAGAATCCCCAATGCCTCCCCGCGGCTCATATCCGGGTTGAGAACCAGCCGTTCCAGGCCGCGCTGAGTCGGGTCCTGTCCGAACAACGACTCGAAGATTCGCCGGACCTGGTCCTTTCTTCGCTCCAGCTCTGCCAGGAACGCATCGGTCTCCGGCTCGGCCGCCGGACCGCCCGTTCCGGCGCTGAAACCCAAGCGCCGGGCCAGGCGCAACAACTCGCCCGGATCCCGGGGAAGACGGTGCGTTTGCAGATCTTGGACGAGCTGCAGCTTGTGCTCGACATCGCGCAGAAACAGGTAACTGTCGCGCAGCCTCCGATGGTCGTCGAAAGAGATGAGTCCGCCGTCCGACAATCGGTCCAGGGCGTCCAAGGTGTTGGGGGTTCTGAGATCCGGGCTGGACCCGCCGTAAAGAAGTTGGAAGGCCTGGGCGAAGAACTCGATTTCCCGAATTCCGCCCCGGCCCAACTTGACGTCCCAGGTTTCGCTCCCCGCCTTTTCCGCTTGGCGCTGCGCCCGCCGTTTGAGCCATCGAACCTCCTCGATGGCGGCGAAATCCAGATAACGCTTGTAGACGAATTCGTCCTGAACGATTCCCACCAGTTGGGCGCCCAACACGGCGCTTCCCGCCACGTGCCTGCACTTGATCAGCGCCAGGCGGTCGGGTGTGTCCCCCCAGGTCTGGTAATAGGAGCGGTAGGCGTCCAGCGAATACACGATCTCCCCGGATCTGCCCATGGGCCGCAACCGGAGGTCGACCCGGTAGAGCCTGCCCTCCGCCGTTATGGCGGACAGCGCCCGGGTCAAGTCGCGCGCAAAGCGGGCTGTGCGTCCAAAATCGGTCCCGTCGGCACGGACGTACAGGAGATCGACGTCCGAGCTGAAATTCAGCTCTTGTCCGCCCAACTTCCCCAGGGCAAGAACCGAGAAGTCGGATTCCGACTCCAGCCCCGCCGGCGCCAGCAGATCGAAGGTCCGCTGGAGCACGGCGTCGGCGAGATGGGACACCTGGCGGGCCGTCTGGTCCGGCGTGCAGTAACCCAGAACATCTTGTGCCGCGATGCGGAGAGTCTCCCGCCGGCGAAGCCGCCGCAGGCTCTCGAGCGCCGTCTCCGGACTCTCCGGCGGACCCGCCGTCCGGGCCAGGGCAACGAAATCGCCTCGGCCTGGAATCGATGCGAACCGGTCACCCTCCAGGAGCCAATCGACGTATTCGGGCCTCCGCAGCAGGAGCTGGGCCAGGTAGGCCGAGGCCCCCAAAACCCCGGACAACGTTCTCAGCGCGCGCGGCCTTTGACTCAGCAGGTCAAGAAACGCGCCGGGACTGGACGCCGATTCCATCAGCGTTGCCAAGTGGAGGATCGCGGCGTCCGGGTCCGCGGCTCGAAGCGCCTCCCGAAACAGATTTTCGGCGAATTCGGGCAATTCCGGGCGATCGCCGCTCAGACCGCGTACCACCCGAAGACTCCGAGCGACTCTGGACGGTTTGCGAAAGCCGGCCCGGGCCAGAATCCGGCCGGCCTCCTCGTCGGAAAAGCGGGAGGACAGGAGCAATTCCCGGGCGCGCATTCCAGGCGATTCCAGCGGCCCGCGGCGAAAGCAGTTACGAAAGTCGGCCGGTTCCGGCGCTACGGGAGATTCTCACCATGGACTGCCGCCATGGATCGGGGCACTTCCGTTCGGGCGCCTCCGGTGCCGCAGGGCAGGGAAGATCAGATGTCGAAGTAGAGAGCGAACTCGTAGGGATGCGGCCTCAGGCGCATGGCATCCACTTCTCGCTCCCGCTTGTAGTTCAACCAGGTCTTGATCACATCCGGAGTAAAGACGTCACCCTTGAGCAGAAAGTCATGGTCGGCCTCCAAGGCGTCCAGGGCCTGATCCAGACTCCCCGGAACCGACTCCACATCGGCCATCTCTTCCGCAGGCAGGTCGTAGAGGTCCTTGTCCATGGGATCGGGCGGCATGATCTTGTTCTGAATCCCATCCAGACCGGCCATGAGCATGGCCGCGAATGCCAGGTAGCCGTTGGCCGACGGATCGGGAGGACGGAACTCGACCCGCTTGGCCTTCTCGCTGCCGGAGTAAGTGGGGATTCGGACGCAGGCGCTGCGGTTGCGCATCGAGTAGATGAGATTGACCGGCGCTTCGTAGCCGGGAACCAGCCGCCGGTAGGAATTGGTGGTCGGAGCACCGAAAGCCAGGACGGCGGCGGCGTGCTTGAGGAGTCCGCCGATGTAGTAGACGGCCTCCTGACTCAGATCGGCATAGGTCCCGGGGCCGTAGAAGACGTTCCGGCCATTCTTCCAGAGGCTCTGATGGACGTGCATCCCGGAACCGTTGTCCATGAATATGGGCTTGGGCATCAGGGTGACCGTCTTGTCGTAACGGCGCGCCACGTTCTTGATAATGTACTTGAACTTCAGCAGCTTATCTCCCATGTTGACCAGGGAATCGAAGCGCATGTCGATCTCGCATTGGCCGGCCGTGGCCACTTCGTGATGATGGACCTCCACCTGGATGCCGGCATCCTGGAGAGCCAGCATCATCTCCGTCCTCATGTCCTGCAGCGTGTCCATGGGAGGAACCGGGAAGTAGCCTTCCTTGTATCGGGGCTTGTAGCCCAGGTTGGGGTTCTCCTCGCGCCCGCTGTTCCAGAAACCCTCCACCGAATCGATGTAGTAGTAGCCGTGATTGTACGACTGGTCGAACCGGACGTCGTCCAGCACGAAGAACTCCGGCTCAGGTCCGAAGTAGGCAGTGTCGCCGATACCGGTCGACACCAGGTATTTCTCGGCCTTCTGCGTGATGTACCGGGGGTCCCGGCTGTAAGGCTCCTGGGTGATGGGATCGGCGATGTTGCAGATCAGAATCAGGGTCCTGACCTTGGAAAAGGGATCCTCGAAGCAGGTGCTGGGATCGGGGATCAGGATCATGTCGCTTTCCTGAATCTGCTGAAAGCCCCGTATGCTCGACCCGTCGAAACCGAACCCTTCGACGAAACTGTCCTCGTCCAGATCGCCAGCGCTGATGGTGAAATGCTGCCACAGCCCCGGGAGGTCGCAGAACCGAAGATCCACGGCCTGAATCTGCTGATCTCGAATCAGATTGATCACTTCTCTGGCATCCATAAGCGAGGCTCCTCCTTATGCCGGTTCTTGAATTGTGCGCGTATATGGTAACGAGCGTTGCCAAACTCCCGCTTGGCGGCATGGTACAACGGCACGCTTGTTCCCGATAGACCCCGGCCCGGATTTCCCGGGCAACCATCGGTCCGGCAGGGAACTGCCGGTCCTGCCGTTCAGGACGCCACGGTTACCGTCCCGGATCCTCCGGCGTCTCCATGAAGAAGTAGGAGACCAGGTGGAGAATCAGGAAATGGGCCTCCTCGATGTGCCCCATGTGGGAGGAATCGACGCGAATGACGTGGCGCGCGCATTGGGAGAGTTTCCCCCCGGATCCTCCCGTAATGCCGACGGTGGCGATTCCGTTGCGGTTGGCCCAGGCGACGGCGTTGATCACGTTGGGGGAATTTCCGCTTCCGCTGAAAGCCAGCAGCAGGTCTCCGCTGCGGCCGTAGTTCCGGAGCTGCTCGACGAAGACCTGGTCGTAGTCGTAGTCGTTGGCCACCGCCGAAATCCAGGGAATGTTGTCGGTGAGGGAGAGGACTCGAAACCGCGGACTCCGGCCATGGGACGCCCCTTTTCCCAGGTCGTTGGCCAGATGAGAGGCGGAGGCCGCGCTGCCGCCGTTCCCGCAGACGAAGATCTGGCGCCCGTTCCTCCGGGCCGATTCCAATCGGCTCGCCAGCTCCGCCACCAGGTCTTCCGGAACTCGTTCCAGCACCCTCAGGGAGTTTTTCTTGTAGGCCGCGACGTAGCTCTTGATATCCACCGGAAACTCTCCCTTGTCCAAACGCCGACGATTCGATTGCGCGCCAGAGCGTATCTCCCGGATCGACCATCCCGCAAGCTCGTTCCCGGCCGCACCGGCCCGGGCGGTCCGGATGCCGCCTGACGGGGAAGGCGGCCTGTCCCGCCCGGAACAGCCCCCGGAAACCCTGGCTCCAACCCCCTCTGTTCCCATTCCCAGAACGTCGCATAATGAATATTATGTAAACTAATGGGGCTGGTGCCCAAGCCGGAATGGAGATCGGACCAGTTTGGATTTCTGTTTATTTAAAAGGAATTTAGGAAGAGTCTCCCATAAAGAGTCTAAAGCCGGGGGGGCCGGGACGGGCCGCTACATCTTGTACTTGCCCATTTCTTCCGGGTTCAGATTCTCCAGCCACTTGCGCACTTCCTCCGGATCCAGGTTTTCCTTGTCCAGAGTGATGTTGCGGCTGTTGTTGATGACGTCTTCCGTGACGAAGATGGGAGAGTCGGTGCGAAGGGCCAGGGCGATGGCGTCGCTGGGCCGGCTGTCGATGGCGATGGGTTCCCCGTCGAGCTTGAGATGAATCAACGCGTAGAAGGTGTTGTCCTTGAGCTCCGTGACCACGACCTTGTAGATCTCGGCGTCCAGCTGCATGAGGATGTTCTTGATCAGATCGTGGGTCATGGGACGCGGCGTGTCGATCCGCTCCACCTGGAGCGCGATGGCGTTGGCCTCGAAAATCCCGACCCAGATCGGAAGCAGCGTGTTCCTCTTCACGTCCTGGAGAATGATGATGGGAGAATTGGTGATGGGATCCATCATCAGTCCGCGAATCTTGAATTCTCGCTCCATATGGACTCCTAGTGGCTGGTCTCGGGACCGATTCCGGTCCCCAGGAGACTGTTGGCTCCGATTCCGGTGATGTGGACCCGGACGAAGGATCCGGGAGGGTCCTGACCCGGGAAATTGACCACCTTGTTGGTGGCCGTCCTTCCGAAGATGTTCACGCCGTCGCGAGCGGGTCCCTCAACCAGCACCTCGAATTCCCGGCCCAGATACCGGTCCCGGTGGAGCTCGAGCTGGATCTCCTTCTGGCGGCGCTGCAACTGCATCAGACGGCGGGTCTTCTCCAGGTCGGCCTGATCATCCGTCCAGTGCTCCGCGTCCGTGTAGGGCCGGGGGGAGTACTTGAATGAGAACATGGACTCGTACCGGACCGCTTCCAGAAGGCTCATGGTCTGCTGAAAATCGTCTTCCGTCTCCCCCGGAAACCCGACGATCACATCGGTGGAAAATGCGTAATCGGGATTCCAGCGGCGAAACTTCTCGACGATCTCCAGATATCTCTCGCGGGTGTACTGCCGCCGCATTCGCTTCAGAATCGGATTGGACCCGCTCTGCACCGGAAGGTGGACCTGGGAACAGATGCGGGGTTCCTGCGCCATCAGCGCGATGGCGTCGTCATTGAACTCGCGCGGATGCGGAGAGGTGAACCGGATTCGCCGGATTCCATCCACCCGGGCCACTTGGGCCAGAAGCTCGGCGAAGCGGAACCGGGGCCGCCGCGGATCCCGATAACTGTTGACCGTCTGCCCCAACAGGACGATCTCCACGAACCCCAGATCGGCCGCACGCCGGACTTCGGCCAAAATGGCTTCGGCGGGCCGATTTCGCTCCTTGCCCCGCGTAAAGGGCACGATACAGAAGGTGCAGCGTTTGTTGCAGCCCTCCATGATGGTGATCTGGGCTCTGAATCGGCTTGAACGCAACACCGGTTCGATCTCGACCGGAATCGAGTCCGCCAGGAATTCGGTGCGGACCCGCCGGGACGGATCACGATCCGCATCCCTGGAATCCAGCTCGTCCAGAAGATCGGGCAACGAGTGGTAGAGGTGGGTCCCGACAACCAGGTCCAGAAACGGGGCTCTCTTCAGCATTCGCTCGCCCTCTTGCTGGGCCACGCAACCCACCACCCCGATTCTGAAGTTGTCCTCCTTGCGCTTTCGCTCCTTCAGCATTCCCAGACGGCTGTAGACCTTCTGGGCCGCCTTTTCGCGGACGCTGCAGGTGTTGAGCAGGAAAAGATCGGCTTCCTCCGGCGTCGAGACCGGAGTCATCCCGCGATGAACCAGGAGCCCGGAGATCTTCTCCGAGTCATGCACGTTCATCTGGCATCCGAAGGTTTCGATGAAAAAGCGCTCAGAACGCATCTTTCCAACCCCGCCGGCCCGTAGGCCACGATTCCCCGCCCCGGCCGGCAACCGGCCGTTTGGCCGCCGGAGCGGAGTTCATTCTAGCCGATGCTTAAAAGGCGAGACAATTGCACCGGGTCAAAACGGGATCAGGTGGGCTGCGATACCGGCACCTGGGCATCGTCCCGGGATGCCGGGCCGGCGCCGGCCGTTGCCCGTCGAAGCAGTTCCCGCGCCTGCCGAAGAGCCGTCTCGGTCAGCGAATCGCCGGCCGTCATCCGGGCCAATTCCCGGACCCTCTCGTCTCCCTCCAGGGCTTGGACCCGGATCACGGTTCGTCCCTCGCTGACTTCCTTGTCCACGTGCAGGTGGCGTGTTGCGTGGCAGGCCAACTGAGGCCAATGGGAAACGCAGAACACTTGGTCGCGGCGGGCCAGGCGGGCCAATTTCAGGCCCACGGTGGCCGCCACGCGGCCGCCGATCCCGGCGTCCACCTCATCGAAGACCAGGGTTTTGGGATATGGCGCGAACGCGACCACCGATTTCAGGGCCAGCGTGATTCGCGAAAGCTCGCCTCCCGACGCCGTTCGCCCCAGAGGCCTGGGCGATTCCCCCGGATTGGGACTGATGAGGAATTCGGCCGCATCCGTTCCCTGCCCCGTCTGGACCGACTCGTCGGTTTCGATCCGGACCCGGAATACGCACCCGCCCATGGCCAGTTGGGAAAGCTCGTCCTCCACCCGCCGGCAGAACTCTCGCGCGTCTGTCCGGCGTTTGCGGGAGAGCTTCCGGGACAGCGAGAGATACCGGGATTCAAGGTCTCCCTCCTCCCGGCTCAACTGCTCCTCCCGGATCCCGGACAAGTCCGCCGAAGCCAACTCTTCCTCGATTCTTGCCTGGTGTTCGAGAACCTCCTCCAATGACGGCCCGTATTTCCTCTTGATGCCCTCCAGGGCCGAGAGTTTTTCTCCGACTTCGTCCAGGCGCCCCGCGTCCCACTGGATCGACGCGGCATAGTCCCGCAATTCCAGGCCCACTTCCTCCACCTGGTAACGGAGGTCGAGACTGCGTCCGGCCACGGACTCCATATCCGGATCGAGACGGCTGAGATCATCCAGCCGCCTATGGGCTTGATCCATAAGAGTGAGGACACTCGACTCCTGATCGTAAAGCAGCCGATAACTCTCGTATGCGGCCTGGTGCCGGCTCTCCGCCGTCGCCAGCAGATCCCGCTCCCGCTCCAGCTTCCGATCCAACCCCGGTTCCAGGGAGAGCTGTTGCAGCTCCGACCGCTGGAAACGAAGCGTTTCCGTTCTCTCAAGCCGCCGGTTCGCGCCTTCCCGTAACCGTTCGAGACGCCGGCGGACCGCCTCCAGATCGACATGGACCTGCCGGACCCGGTCCACCAGTTCCCCGTTCTCGCCAAAACCGTCCAGGTGCCGAAGGTGGGTTCGCGGCCGCAACAGGCTCTGTTGATCGTGCTGGCCATGGATGTCCGCCATCAGGCTCCCCAGTCGGGCCAGGACACCCAGCGTCGAAAGGTTCCCGTTGATGAAGATTCGATTGGCGCCGGTCCGGGAAATCTCGCGCCGGACCAATATTTCGCCGCCTTCGGCCTCCAGACCCGTTTCCTCCAGAAAGGACCAGGCGGGATGCCCGGGTGCCGGGGAGAAGAGGCCCTCCACCCGGGCCTTGTCGAAACCCTCTCGTATCATCTCCTGGGAGGCTCGTTCTCCGGCCAGAAGGGACACCGAATCCACCAGGATCGATTTCCCGGATCCGGTCTCGCCGGTGATCAGATTGAACCCCGGCGCGAAATCCAGGTCCAGCCGGTCAATCAACGCGAAGTTGCTGATACGAAGGTACTTGAGCATGGCGTGCCGAGAGGAGGCAAGGCCGGGCTTCGCCCTGGGCCCGGTAACGGGAATCATTATAGGGAAACCGGGCCTGCTCCGGGAGACGCCCGTGGCCGGATATGTGACATAGGCCTGTTCTACAATTCCGAGGGCTGTTCCCGGAAGGATTCGATCGTGGCGACGGAGGAATGATGGCAAGCGGTTGGGTGATTGCGCAGGGTTCCTTCGGCAGCTTCTGGTCGCTCATCGCCCAGAGCGGGCCGGTGGCCCTCCTGGTGCTTCTGGTCCTGCTCTTCTTCTCCGTTCTGTCTTGGACTATCATCGTATCCAAGGTCAGGGCCTACAAGAGGGTGGAAGACCAGTCGTACGAATTCTCCGAGTTCTTTCGGCGCAGTTCCAGTCTCTCCGAGATCCACCGCGCCTGTGATGACTACCCGCTCTCGCCGCTGGCCGGAATATTCAAGGCCGGCTATCGGGAGTTGGACCACTGGATTCAAGCCAAGGGAGATGTGAGCCGGACCAACCCCATGGACCAGCACGTGGCCATACGCAGCATAGGCGGGTTGGAGAGAGCGTTGCGCAAGGCCGCCGGCGCCGAGATGACCATCCTGGAAGGCTCCCTGAGTTGGCTGGCGACGACGGGATCGGTCACCCCGTTCATCGGCCTCTTCGGAACGGTCATCGGGATCATCAACGCGTTTCAGGGATTGGGAGAGGGTTCAGGCACCACCATCCAGGCCGTTGCTCCCGGGATCAGCGAGGCCTTGGTGGCGACGGCGGCAGGCCTGTTCGCCGCAATTCCTGCGGTGATCGCCTACAACCATTTTCTGAACCGGCTGAAGGTCATCGGTATCGAAATGGACGATTTCACCACCGAACTCCTGAATCTGATCGAGCGGAGTTTCGCTTGATGGAACGGATCCGGGGCCGGGGCGGCCGGTTCGTCCGGCATTGTCGTTTTCGCCCCCGTTCGTATCCGGCAGCTTCCGTCCGGCGGCGGAACGGCCTTTGCAAAGGGAGGTCAACGTGGCCTTCTCCGGCGTGAATCCGACCCGGCCTTCCATGTCCGAGATCAACGTCACTCCGCTGGTGGACGTCGTACTGGTCCTCCTGATCATCTTCATGGTGACGGCGCCGATCCTCCAGACCGGAATCGAAGTCAATCTTCCCCGGACGCGCACCGTTTCCAGCGTCGACCCGGAGCAGCGCGCCGTGGTGACCATCGGACGCGAGGAAACCCTGTACTATGGGTCGTCACCGTTGAATTTCAATGAGTTGGGAAACCGGTTGAAGACCGATATCGGGACCGGGAACTTGCCCGTCTTCCTCCAGGCCGACGAGGACGTCCGCTGGAAGACGATCGTCGCGGTCATGGACGAGATCCGGCTCTCGGGATACGCGAATATCCAGGTCGTGACCCGGCCCTTCAAGGAGAAGGCTCCGTAGGCCGCCGCAGGAAACCGATGCCGCAAAGCCGAATCCTGATCACCCACGTCAAGAGCGGCCGCCTTTCGCGTCCGTTCGTCTTTTCGGCGGTGGGGCACGCCGTTCTTTTTCTGGGCGCCACCTTCGTGACCGACGTTTTCCCGCCCGTGGAGATCGTCAGCGGAAGCACCGGCGTGGGCGGAGGCCAGGGAGGAAATCTGGTTTCGGTCGGCTTGGCAGCCGATCTGGGCGGTGGCGCCGGCATGTACAAGCCGGCAGTGACCCCCAGAGTCCAGGCGGCTCCCCCTCCCCAGTCCAAGCGGAAGCAGGAGGTGACGCCGAAGGCCGCGCCCGGCCAGATCGAGTTTCAGCAGAAGACTTCGCGCAAGCGCCGTTCCGTTAAGAAGAAAAAAGCTCCCGTCCCCTCCCGCGCCGGTTCCAAGGACTCCCGATCCGAGGCCAGGGCCCAGATCCCCCGGAAAGCCGATGCCGGAAGCGGCGGCGCCGGCGGCGCCCCGTCGGGATCCGGGGGTGGATTCGGCGGTGGACAGGGAGTGCGCGTCGGCAGCGGCACCGGGCAGGAGGGATTGCACTCCTGGTACGCTCGCCAGGTCGAGCAGCGGGTGGGGCAGAACTGGCTCCGGTCCTCGTTGGGTGCGCTGGCGAGACCCGTAGAGGCGGTCGTCAGCTTCGAGGTGCTGCGAAACGGCCGGATCCATCGGGTCAAACTGGAACAGCCAAGCGGCGTCCGAACCGTTGATCTGGCCGCTCAACGGGCCATCCGCGCCAGCAGCCCATTGCCGGCTCTTCCGCCGGAGTTGCGAAACCGAAGAGTGCGATTTGTGACCTACTTCCAATATCCCCCGCGGTGAAACAAGGGATTGCATCATGTCTCCAGCCATTTCGATCTTGACATTGACCACGGTCCTCACCTCATGCTCGGTGGCGGTACTCATCCTCATGCTCGTCGCGCCGGCGGGAATGGCGCAGCCGTCCGACGTCAAGATCTATCCCAAGGCACGAGAGAGCACGCGCCTGGCGGTGGCCGACTTCGTGGCCCGGACAGCGGTCACTCCGCAGACCCGGACCGCCGCGAAGGTCTTCAACGACGTTCTCTGGAAGGACCTCAAATTCTCGGCGTTCTTCGAAATGCCGTCCAAGAGCTTCTATCCCCTGAAGCCGCTGCGGTCGCCCCAGGACGTGAGTTTCGATCACTGGCAGGCGCCGACGCTGGACGTCGACTTTCTGGCCTTCGGCAACCTCCACGTGGACGCCGCCGGAGCCATGATCGAAGGTTACCTCTACGACGTGAAGACGCGCCAACAGGTTCTGGGAAAGCGCTATTCCGTCGCCGACGTGACGCTGATTCGGAGGGTGGCCCACCAGTTGGCGGACCAGATCGTCTACCAGTTGTCGGCCGGCACCAGCCAGGGCGTGGCCAGCACTCAGATCACATACAGCTCTCTGAAATCGGGGTCCAAGGAAATCTACACCATGGACTATGACGGTTCCAACGTCCGAACCGTCACCGCCAACCAGGGAATCAACAAGTTTCCCGACTGGTCCGGCGACAATTCGAAACTGGCCTTCGTCACCATTCTTCCCGGCAGCGCCCGCTGGCAGTTCTGGATCCAGAGCCTGCAAGGCGGCCGGAGTGTCATTCCGACGCCCACTTCATACGTTTCGTCGCCGGCGTTCTCCCCCGATGGCCGGCAGATCGCCTACTCCGCCCGCGGCCGCGGGCATTCCAACGCGGACATCTACGTGTCCGACGCCGACGGATCCGGCAAGAACAACATCTCCAATCATCCGGCGATCGACACTTCGCCGACCTGGAGCCCTTCGTCCCGGCAGATCGCCTTCATCTCGGACCGGACCGGACGTCCCCAGCTCTGGCTCATGGATGCCGACGGGTCCGATCTCCGGCAACTGGTGTCGGAAGGAGGCCACTGCGACAGTCCCAGTTGGGCCCCGGACGGAAGACACATCATCTATTCGTGGCAGGCCCCAAAACGTTGGAAACACGATATCTACATAGTGGATGTGGCCAGCGGAAAGATCTTCCAACTGACTTCCGGAACTGGAAGCAACGAACATCCCGACTGGTCTCCGGACGGCCGGCACATCGTCTTCCAGAGTACGCGAACCGGCTCCAAGCAACTGTTCATCATGAATGCCGACGGCAAGAGTCGAAGGCAAATTACGGCCTATGGTATAAACGAGAGCCCAGCTTGGTCAGGTTACCTGACCCGTCCCTGAGTGGGTGTTTTCCTTCCAAGGAGGTTCAATGAACAGAGGCTTTCCGGTCACTGCGCGATTCGTTCCCTGTGTGTTGTTGGTGCTGGCGGTGGGAAGCTGCACGAAAAAGCCCCCTCCGGCGATTGCCATCGACGACGCTCCCGGTGTGGCGGCCCCTGCCAAGCCGGCGGCCGTCATGCCGACCATTGAAATCACGGCGGAGCCCGGCACCATCGAGCGGGGCAGCCAGACGACGTTGAGTTGGAAGAGCGCCGATGCCACTTCCGTACTCATCGACGGAGGTGTCGGCAACGTCGCCGAGACCGGTTCGCTGGTCCTCTCGCCAACCGAGTCCACCACCTATACGGCCATCGCCCGCGGCACTGGCGGCAGTGCCCGCGACAGCACACGCGTGACCGTGGTGCCCAAGAGGGCTGATAAACTGTCGGTCACCGATATCGAGGGACTTCAGCGAGCCATCGACGATGGCAGGGTCCGTCCCATCTTCTTCGACTATGACAGGGCCCTGTTGAGCCCCAGGTCGAAGCAGGTCCTGGAGGAAAACGCCCGCTGGATCAAGAGGTTCCCGACGGCGACGGTCATCGTCGAGGGACACTGCGACGAACGGGGCAGCGAAGAATACAACCTGGCTCTGGGAGACCGCCGGGCCCAAGCGACTCGCGACTACCTTCTGGACGCCGGCGTGAGTCCGACTCAGTTGGAAGCCCTCTCCTTCGGCGAGGAGCGTCCCTTCGAGAGCTGTCACGACGAGACCTGTTGGAGCAAGAACCGCCGCGCCCATTTCGCCGTCAAGCGATAGGGGCAGGTATTGAACTTTCCGCTGGACCGTGGGACCGGGGCAATCCGTCTCTCCGGGCCCACGGATTCCGGCGGTGGATTGTACGAGATGTCCGGTCCTTACCCGAGGAACTCAACCTAGGAGCAGGCCATGAAACTGTCAGCAGCCATTCTCGCGCCCGTATCGCTGGGATTGTTCGCCTTCTCGATGGGCGGCACCAAGGAGGAGATCATTCGTCTACAGAGCGATGTTCTCCAGCTCTCGAACCAGATTCGGTTGCTCCAGAAGAGCACCGACGAGACCGGGTCCGTGTTCCAGTCCCTTCTGGAACAGTTGAATGACCAGGTGGCACAGATGAATCTGGCGACGGATGAGTTGCACCGGACCGTGCAGGATCAGAAGACGGACGTCTTCAACCTGGTCACTTCGATCCGATCCGAAGTCCAGAATCTAAGCGTGAAACTGGACGACACCAACAACCGGCTGGCGTCCGTGCAGAAACAGCAGGAAGAGCAGCAACTCAGAATGCAGTCGCTGAGAACGGCGCCGGCGAGCGCCGACGGCATGATCCAGCCGGATCAAGCCTATGCCGCCGCCTACAACGACTTCATCATCGGAAACTATGACTTGGCCATGGCCGGTTTTCAGGACCTCCTGGACAGCCATCCCGACAGCGAGTACAGCGACAACGCCCTCTTCTACAGCGGCATCTGTTCCCAACAGCAGCAACGCTACGAGCAGGCCATCCAGGCCTTCGATCAGGTCATCAATCTGTATCCCAAGGGTGACAAGACGGCCGCCGCCTATTTCAAGAAGGCTCAGGTCTACCAGCACCTGCAGAAAAATACGGACGCCATCGACACCTTGAGGGAACTGATCGAAATCTATCCGGATTCCCAGGAAGCGGTCCAAGCCCAACAGGAACTGGAGCGCTTGGGCGTGGATGTCGCCGAGGTCAATCGGCCCACCGGCCGCAGGTGAGTCCGTGGCGATGGATCAGAACGGGATGTCGTCGTCGGTGATCTCCACTTCCTGGGAGGGTTGAGCCGGAGTTGAGCTGCGAGGAGCAGTCCGGTCGGCCGTGGGGGCCCCTCCCATCCGGTCTGTCCGCGAATCCAGCATCTTCATGCCGAATGCCCTGATTTCAGTAGTGCGCCTTCGGTTCCCGTCTCGATCTTCCCACTCCCGGGTCTGGATTCGTCCCTCGATCATGACGAGACTTCCCTTACGCAGATATTTCTCGCATATCTCCGCCAACCTGCTCCAAGCGACGATCCGGTGCCACTCGGTCCGCTCCTGCCGTTCCCCATTCTGGTCGGTCCAGACTTCGTTGGTCGCCACGGAGAAATCCGTCACCGCAGTGCCTGATGTCGTGTGCCGAACTTCAGGATCACGCCCCAGTCTTCCGATCAAGATTGCTTTGTTGAACATCACCAACCTCCTTCGTCAGTCGTCTCTCCCACTATAACGTTCGACCCCGAAAAAAACGCATGCCGGCTTGCAACGGCACTACCGCCTCGGCAATCGACTGCTTGGCAGGTTTCGGTGAACGGTAGGTCCGTTCAGATGCGGCGTGACCGGAACCTTCCGTATCCGACCAGTTCGATGTCCGTCTCGATTCGTCGATCCCCTCGATAGAAGATGGCGCCGATCCGCTCTCCGGGCCGCCTGTCGGCAAGCAATCGGACCAGGTCGTCGTGGCTCCGGACGGGCTGGCCGTCCAGGGAGACCAGAAGGTCGCCCCCGATGATGAGGAAGAAGTTTCCCAGCAGGACTCTCCGCCGTCCGCCCCTCAGTCCGGCCAGGTCCGAAGAACTCCCCTCCTCCACCCGTTCGATCAGGAGTCCTTCCTGAACCGGCAGCTTCAGTGCGGACGCCAAACCCGGCGTCAGCGCTCGTCCCTGGACTCCGAACCAGGGACGGCGGACGTATCCCAGGGAGACCAGATCGGGAACGATCCGGCGCAGTATGTTCACCGGGACGGCGAAACCGATCCCCGCGCTCTCGCCGGATCGGGAGTAGATGGCGGTGTTGATTCCGATGAGCTCCCCTTCCGTGTTCAACAGCGGCCCCCCGCTGTTTCCCGGATTGATGGCGGCATCGCTCTGGATGACGTTTTCGATGACTCCCGAGTCGGTTCTCAGGCTCCGGCCCAGAGAGGAGATGATTCCCGTCGTCAGCGTGTGCTCGAAACCGAAGGGATTGCCGATGGCCAGAACCTTCTGCCCGACCTTCAGGTTGTCGCTGCTGCCCAGCTTGACAGGATGGAGTTTTTCGGCCGGACAATCGATCTCCAGGATCGCCAGATCGTTGAATCGATCGGTCCCCAGAATCCTGGCCTCGTAGCTGCTCTTGTCGTAGAGGGTGACCTCGATGCGCCTGGCCTCCTGAACGACATGGAAATTGGTCACGATCCGGCCCTTGCGGTCGATGACGACACCGCTGCCGACGCCCCGCCGCGGGGTGACGTCGAACCAGAAATTCCGCTCCAGCGTGATGCTGGTCACGTTGACCACGCCCGGTCCCAGCTCCTCATAGATGCGGATGTTGATGTCTTCGTCCCGGGTTCGGCCGGTGCCGACCGTCTGGGTGCGGGTGTTCGTGAACCCGGCATGGGCCGGCTCGGGAAACGGCCACCGAATCAGGAAGACCACTATCGCGGCGGAAAGCAGACTGCTGGTCAGAACCAGCTTCCAGAACTCCGTCCTCTTCATGGCCCGATTATACTATCGGGCAGATCCTCGAGGCTCCTGGACACTCAGAAAGAAGAGGATGCCGGCCGTCGCCGAGAGCAGCCCCACCAGTGCAACGACGGCCCCGTATCCGGACCAGGAATAGCACCAGCCCGAGACCAGGACCACCGCCGCGATTCCCAGTTGCGAGAAGCAGTTTCGAAGAGCCAGGTATGAACCGCGCGCATCGATCCCCACCAGTTGCGTCTGCAGCGTCTGCAAGGCGGTCTGCCGGAAACTCACGCACAGGCTTACGGCGAAGAAGAGGCCGATGAGCCCGGCTCCCCAGGGCATCGACGTCAGGCCCGAAATGGAGAGAATGAAGGCCAGGTTGGCCAGCAGAAACACCTTTCGTTTGGTCCACCGATCCACCACCCAACCCGAGATCAGGCTGCCCGTGACCGCGGCGATCCCGGCCACCATGAACAACCAGGAGATCTGGATCGGAGTCACGCCGAAGCGGTCGATGAGGTAGCCGGAGAGATAGACCATCAGCGCCATGGTGCCCCCGGCGACGGCGAAGGAGACCAGCAGCGCGCTCCTCAGGGGACGAGCCGAGAAAAAACGGCGGTAGGCAAACCGGATCCTTCCACCCTCAGGAGCACCGGAGCGGAATTCCGCCAACGGCCCCCAGAGGGAGGCCAGGACTGCCGCGGCCAGCAGGCACGACACCAGGAACACGGTCCTCCACTGCCAGCGATCGGCGATCCAGGTTCCGCCCGGAACTCCCACGATCAAGGCGACGAAGTAGGCGCTCAGGACGATACCCATGACCCGGCCCCGGCGACGGTAGGGAAAGAGGTCGCCCACCAGGCCGGCCGTGCAGGTCGAGATGAGTCCCGATGCCGCTCCCGTGCCGGCCCGGAGACAGAGGAGCTGCAGGTACCCCTGGGAGAAGTGGGTCACCAGAGACAGCAGGGCGAAAACCGCCAGACCCGCCCGGAGAAACGGAAGCCGTCCCCAGCGATCCGTGAAGGGGCCCACCAGCAGGTTGAATCCGCCGGCCGTCAGCGCATAGACACTGAAGAGCCGCCCCATCCCCTCCACCGAAGTCCCGTAGTCCGCTTCCAGGCGCCCCAGAAGGGGGATCAGCATCTGGGCGTCGACGGCGGCCAGCAACAGCCCGCCAAACAGGGCGGCAATGGTCCAGCGCTCACGAAACCGGCTCATGGGTGGCCGAGGTGTGGGGCGCGGGAAGGGATCCTGGCATCCGAAGGGCGCAGATAGTTCGCCTCCAGGCGCCGTGCGCCGCCGGTCTCACCCGCCATGTGCCTCCGGTGGGCCAGGAGGCAGAGCTCCGGCAGGATGCAGTTGTCCGAACTCGCGACCCGGGACCCGGGATGCAGCGCCTGGATGGTGGTGCGGTACTGCTGCGCACCGTCGCCGACGAAGAGATGATCTCCAGGGGGGACCCGCCTCAGGAACTCCGCCGGGGGCGCCACCTGTTCCTCGATCTCGAGGCAGACGCCCGCTTCCGGACCGGTGCGATAACAGGCTCCGTAGATCTGTTGCCTTCGCGCGTCGACCATGGGAACGATCCGGCACCGCGACCAGCGGAAACGGAAAGCGAGTGCTTCCAGGGTGGACAGCCCCACGGCCGGCCGATCCAGACTCTGGGCAAAAGCCTTGACCGTGGCCAGTCCGATTCGCAGTCCGGTGAATGAGCCCGGACCCGCCGCCACCGCAAAGCACCCCAATTGGGCGCGGTTCACCCGGAGGCCATCCAGCAGAAAATCCACGCACGGGAGCACTTCTTCCGAATACCGCAGCGGCGCCTTCAACATGACCTGGCCGATGACTTCGGCGTTGCGGCTCAAGGCGATCCCGCCGCTGTTGGTGGCCGTATCGAGGGCCAGAATGTACATGGCAGACACTCCCGGAACTGACGAAAATCCCGGAGTTTATTTCACACGTTGCTGCTAAAGTAAACGGTCGTGGAACGCCTCACCCCGATGATGAAACAGTACCACGAGATCAAGCTCCGGCACCCGGGGATCCTGCTTTTTTTCCGCTTGGGCGACTTCTACGAGATGTTCTACGAGGATGCCGTCGTCGCCAGCCGCGACCTGGAGATCACCCTCACCTCCCGGAACAGCAACGCCAAGGGTCAACCCATTCCCATGTGCGGTGTGCCCCACCACGCCATCGATACGTATCTGGGACGGCTGATCCGCAAGGGCCACAAAGTCGCGTTGTGCGAGCAGGTGGAGAATCCCCGCCAGGTCAAGGGACTCGTCCGGCGCGAGGTGGTCCGTATCGTCACTCCCGGGACCGTGATCGAGGAGGGCGTTCTCGACTCCAAGGAGAACAACTACCTGGGCAGCCTCCTGCAGCACAACGACCGGGTCGGCCTCTCCTTTCTCGATCTCTCCACGGGGGAATTCTGGATCACCGAGTTCAGCGGCCGGGAGTCCTGGCAGCGGGCCCGGGAAGAGTTGGCGCTCTTCGGCCCCCGGGAACTGGTGCTGGCCGAAAAGGACGGCTCGCGGATCGGCGAAGAATTGTCGGCCGCCGATTACAGGCAGATCTCCCGCACGGTTCAGGAAGACTGGACATTCGACAGCGATTACGCCCGGCGCCTGCTCCTGGAACATTTTCAGGTGTCCACCCTGGAAGGCTTCGGCATCAATGGACAGGGCGCGGCCGTTTCGGCCGGTGGTTCCCTGCTCCACTACGTCCGCGAGACCCAGAAGGCTCCCCTGGACCACATCACCGAGGTGCGCCTCCTGGAGACGCGGGACCACCTCAAGATCGACGAGACCAGCGTCCGAAACCTGGAGCTGGTCCGCGAGTTGAACGGAGGCCGCCGCTGGACCCTCCTCTCGACTCTGGATTTCACCCGAACCGCCATGGGCGCCCGCCTGTTGCGGCAAAGGATCCTGCGGCCTTCCCTCGACCTGGAGCAGATCCGCCGACGGCAGGACGCCGTCGCCGAATTGCAGTCGTCTCTCCTCCGGATGGAGCGTCTGGGCAAGCTCCTGGATTCGATCCAGGATCTGGAGCGGCTGCTGAGCCGCGTCACTCTGGGCACCGCCAACCCGAGAGATCTGGCCGCGCTCAAGACGTCCATCCAGATCCTGCCCCGGTTGGCTCCGTTGCTGGAGCAATATGGCAGCCGGCTGCTGGAACCCCTGGAGGACACGCTACCGGACGTGGCCGAGGCGTTGGAGACCTCACTGGCCCGGAATCCCCCCGTCAGCCTGACGGAGGGAGGGATCATCGCGCCCGGCTTCCATGCCGAGTTGGACCAGCTTCGCGAGATTGCCCATTCGGGCAAGTCGTTTCTGGCCCGGCTGGAGTCCCAGGAACGCGAGCGGACGGGGATCCCGAGTCTCAAGGTCCGCTACAACAAGGTCTTCGGCTACTTCATCGAGGTCACCAAGACTCATGCCTCCTCGGTTCCGGACCACTACGTCCGCCGCCAGACCCTGGTGGGATCGGAGCGGTTCATCACTCCCGAACTCAAGGTCCACGAGGAAAAGGTCCTCCAAGCCGAAGAGCGCATATTCGAGCTGGAACGGGACCTCTTCCTGCAGCTCCGCCGGGAGGTCGCCGGCGAAGCCGCACGGATTCAGCAGGCGGCCCGGCGCGTGGCGGAACTCGACGTGCTGCTCTCCCTGGGGCAAGCCTCCAGAAAGTACGGCTACTGCCGGCCACAGGTCGACGACTCCTGCGATCTGGACATCCACGAGGGACGGCACGCCGTGCTGGAGGTTCAGGACGGAGGCGAGCCATTCGTGCCCAACCCGTTGCTTGCCAACAACGAAACCGATCAGATGCTGATCCTGACCGGTCCCAATATGGGGGGCAAGTCCACCTATCTTCGCCAGAACGCCCTCATCGTCATCATGGCCCAGATGGGATCGTTCGTGCCGGCCCAGCAGGCCCGCATCGGCCTGGTCGACCGGATCTTCACTCGAGTCGGCGCCAGCGACGATCTTTCCCGCGGACGCTCCACCTTCATGGTGGAGATGATCGAGACGGCCAACATCCTCAACAGCGCGACGCGAAGGAGCTTCATTCTGCTGGACGAAGTCGGACGCGGCACGGCCACGTTCGACGGACTCTCCATTGCCTGGGCCGTCGCCGAATATCTCCTGACCGAACCGGACCGCCGGGCCCGAACCCTCTTCGCGACCCACTACCAGGAACTGACCCAGTTGGAGAAGATCTACGATGGCGTCAAAAACTACCGGGTCGCCGTGAAGGAGTCGGGAGACAGGATTCTACTGTTCCACCGGGTTCTGCCCGGCGTCGCCAACAAGAGCTATGGAATCGAGGTCGCCCGCCTGGCAGGGCTGCCCAGATCCGTGGTCGGACGCGCGCGGGAGATCCTTTCCCGGCTGGAACGCAAGGAACTCAACCTCTCGGGCGACTCCCGGCAGCCTCACGTTTCCGAGCCCTTCGAACAGCTTCAGGGGACTCTCTTCTGATTCCGGCTTCAAACCTCCAGCTTCGTCCCACTGAGGCGCCGCCGGCAGGTTGCGCGGGGACCGCAAATTGAAGCGCTCCACGCTCTGCGGAATGGCATTGCTGGCGCTCCCGCTGTTCGTGTCCCTCGGCACCTCCTCCGTCTGGGACTCCAACGAAGCCTTCTACGTCCAGACTCCTCGCGAAATGATGGAGCACGGGGACTGGATCGTTCCCCGTTTCAACGGGAAACCGCGGTTGAACAAGCCCCCGCTCAGCTACTGGCTGGTCGCCGCGCCCTATTCGGTATTCGGGGTTTCCGTCTTTTGGGAACGGCTGGTACTGGCCCTCCTGGCCTACGCCTCCGTCTGGGCGGTATTTCTCTCCGGACGGATTCTGGTCTCGGAACGGGCGGCTTTGCTGGCCGCCGTCCTGTTCACCACCACCTTCCGCTTCCAGATCCTGGCTCGCCGGCTGCTCATCGACATCCTGCTCCTGTTCTGTATCCTTGCGGCACTGACCGCCTTCCTCTACTGGTGGAAGCGGGGCCGCGGCTCGGGCCTGATCCTGGCGGCTCTTTTTCTGGGTCTGGGAGTGCTGTCGAAAGGACCGGTCATCCTCTTGCCGGCGCTCGTCCTCGCCGTCTTCACCGGTCTTACCGTGCCGCCCGGCCGGTTGCGCCGAGCGCCCTGGGTGCGTTCGCTGCTGCTGTTTTTCCTGGTCGCGAGTTCCTGGTACCTGCTGCTGGGGTTCACCCAAGGCTGGGGCTCGGTGTGGGACTTCCTCTGGAAGGAGAACCTGGGCCGTTTCACCCACGTGGACTTCGGTCCGCAACGCGGGCTCCAATACTATCCACTGGTTTTCCTGGCCGATTTCTTCCCCTGGTCGATCCTTCTTCTCGGCGCTCTGGCCGGCAGTTGGTCCGCCCGCCGTTTCCCCGACCGCAGCCTCTCCATCCTCCTCGCGCTCTGGCTGGGAGCCTTCCTCCTCTTCTTCTCCCTTTCTCTCAACAAGCAGGAGTACTACATCCTCCCCGTCTATCCGGTGGCCTCCCTGTGGCTGGCCGCCTACCTGGACCGGGAGAAATTGCCCGCCTGGAGCCGGTGGCTGGTTTGCGGGGTCCTGTTCTCCGCTGCCGCGTCCCTGGCCGTTGTCGCCTGTTCCCTGTTCCGCGACGTGGCCGGGTGGTGGCTTCCCGTGCTCTGCCTCGCGGCGGCCGGGCCGGCGGCGGCGGGCTCACGGATCCGCCCGGCGGCCTGGACCTTGAGCCTCTTCTACGCTCTGGCTTTCCTCGTCTACCTGCAACCTCTGGAAGAGTACCGGCCGGTCCGACATCTTTCGAAGGTCATCCCTTCCGAAAGTCCGTCCGGAGTTCCTGTGACGGCCGGTTACTATCGATTGTCGACTCCCAGCCTCGCCTATTACCTGAATTCAACCGTCCTGGAGCTTGGAACGCCGGAACAGGCCCTGGAGGCGCTGCGTGCCCCCGGTCCCGTCTACCTGATCATGGCCGCCGAGGACTACCCCCGGCTGAAGCGGGAACTGGGGCCGATCCTGAAAATTGAGGGCGTCCGGCCCAAGCTGTATACTACCGCCTCCACGCTCGTGGAAGGTTGGAAACGTGGCCGACTCGACATCCGCCCCGAGGCTTGGACCCGCCCCGTCTACCTGGTCAGTAACCAGGGTGGGTGAGTCCCACCCAAGACTGTCCATCATCGTTCCCGTCTACAACGAGAAAGCCAATCTGGCGGATCTCTACCAGGGTCTGACCCGGGTTCTGCAAGGGCTTGGGCTCGACTACGAGATCCTGTTCATCGATGACGGAAGCAACGACGGAGGGACTCGGATCCTGGCGGACCTCGCCGAACAGGACGACCATGTCGTGGTCCTGCAGTTCGCTCGGAACTTCGGCCAGACGGCGGCCCTCTCGGCCGGTTTCGACCATGCCCGGGGCGAGATCATCATTCCCATGGATGCCGATCTCCAGAACGATCCCGCCGACATTTCCCAGATCCTGGACAAGCTCGACGAGGGGTACGACGTGGTCAGTTGCTGGAGAAAGGATCGGCAGGACCCGTGGCTGACCCGGATCCTCCCCTCCCGGGCCGCCAATCGAATCATCAGTTGGATCAGCGGCGTCCGTCTCCGCGACTACGGATGCACCCTCAAGGGTTACCGGAGCGAGTTTCTGCAACATATCCGGCTCTATGGAGAAATGCACCGGTTCATTCCCGTCTATGCAAGCTGGACCGGCGCCAGAGTGACCGAAATCCCGGTCCGCCATCATCCCCGCCGGCACGGACGATCCAAGTACGGCCTGTTGCGGACTCTCAAGGTCCCTCTGGACCTGATGACCGTCAAATTTCTGGTCACCTATTCCACCAAGCCCATGTATCTCTTCGGCGGATTGGGACTGGTCTCGATCCTCTTCGGATGGCTGCTCAGCGCGCTCGCCCTCTACCAGAAATTTCTTCAGGATGTGAAGGTCCACCGCAACCCTCTCCTCCTGCTTTCGGTGTTCCTCTGCATCGTCGGAATCCAGTTCATTCTTTTCGGCCTGGTGGCGGAGCTCATCATTCGGACTTACCACGAATCGCAGGGCAAGCCCACCTACATCCTCAGCCGGACCATCCGAAGGGGACAGGACTCCCGTTCGCACTCGGCCGGCTCGGCCCCGGAGTAACCCCATGCAGGTTTTGGATTGGCTGCTGACGAACACGACGACGGTCTCGGGTTGGATCTGGGGCCTCCCCATGATCGTGCTCCTCTTCGGCACCGGGCTGCTCCTGACTGCAATGACCCGCTTCGTCCAGATTCGTCATTTGGGCAGCTCGATCCGCCAGATTCTAAAGGGACCCCGGTCGGAGACCCGGGACCAGCAGCGTTCGCAGGGGGACATCACGCCGTTTCAGGCCCTGATGACCGCCCTGTCGGCCACTGTGGGCAACGGAAACATCGCCGGTGTTGCCACGGCCATTGCGGCCGGCGGACCGGGAGCCGCCTTCTGGATGTGGGTCACCGCCGTCTTCGGAATGGCCACCAAGTACTCGGAAGCGGTTCTGGCCATCCTCTTCCGCCGCCGCATGCGGGACGGAACCATGGCCGGCGGGCCCATGTACTACTGTCGTGACGGCGTCGGGGGGCAACTCGGTTTCGTTCTGGGGGGCATCTTTGCGGTGTGCGGCGCGGCGACCGCGCTTCTGGGGACCGGAAACATGTTCCAGTCCCAGTCCATGGCCATGGCGGTCCGGGAGCAGTTCGGAACACCGCAATGGGCGACCGGCCTGGTCATGAGCCTGCTGGTGGGGCTGGTGATCATCGGCGGCATCCGCCGGATCGGGGCCGTGGCCGAGCGACTGGTCCCGGTGATGATCATTTTCTATTTTTCCGGAGCGCTGCTGGTGATCATCAGCAACATCTCGCTGGTTCCGGACGCCTTCCGGCTGATCGTCGTGTCCGCCTTCAGTCCCGAGGCGGTCTTCGGCGGAGGCGTGGGCCTCGGAGTTCAACAGGCGATGCGATTCGGAGTGGCCCGCGGCGTCCTCTCCAACGAGTCGGGGCTGGGAAGCGCGGCCATCGCCCATGGGGCCGCCCGCACTCGATACCCCGTCGTCCAGGGCGGCATCGCCATGATGGGCACCTTCATCGACACCATCATCGTCTGCACCTTGACGGCGCTGGCCATCACCGTCTCCGGCGCCTACCGCAGCGCCTCCTTCCTGGTGGAGGACGGTCTCCGCGGAGCCGACCTCACGGTCCACGCATTCGCCGTGGGCATGCCCGACTGGACCGGAGGGTGGGGCGGCCTGGTCGTCGCGTTCGCTTCACTGATCTTCGGGTTCACCACGCTGATCGGATGGAGCTACTACGGCCAGATCTGCTGCGAGTACCTCTTCGGCCTGAAGATCGTCAAACCGTACCGGGTCCTCTTCGTGGTGCTTCTGTTCGCGGGAGCGCTGCTCACGGGGCGCTATTCCTCCATCATCACCAACGTGGGAGACATCTGCAACGCTGCCATGGCGTTTCCCAATCTCATTGCGCTGATCTTTCTGAGCCGCCGGGTCGCGGACGTCACCCGGGAGACCTATGTGGCGGGAGATCCATACGCAGCTCGCGTGCCCAAGCTGCCGGATCCTATCGGTTAGGAATCCACACGCGGCTATTCGGGGAGTCTCCGGACTCCAGCGGCATCAGGCAGGGGCGGACCGGTCGGACACTCTGGGCGGCAATCCGGCCGCCTCGACGATTTCGGCCACCAGTTCCTCCTGCCGGTAGGCCATGATGTGGACTCCGCTGATTCCGGGCATCTCCCGCGCCTCTTGGATGATCTCGACGCAGATCCGCATGCCTTCGCGGCGCTGACGATTGCCGGGAACTCCCTTGAGACGGCGGATCACCTCGTCCGGGATCGCCACTCCGGGAATGTTCTTCCGGATCCATTGAGCCGCCTTGGCCGAGCGCAAGGGACCGACGCCCAGCAGGAAAAAGACCTTCTCGTGCAGGCCCAGGTCCCGGACGGACTTCATGAAGCGGCGAAGCCTGGGCATGTCGAAACAATATTGGCTCTGGATGAAGTCCGCCCCCGCCTCGATCTTCTTCATCAGCCGGAACGGACGATAGTCGTAGGGGGGAACGAAGGGATTGCTGGCGGCCCCCAGGAATATCCGGGGGTTGGATTCCAGCTTCCTGCCGCTCAGAAAGCGGCCCTCGTCCCGGAGCAGGCGCGCCGTTCTCAACAAGGTCATGCAATCCAGATCGAAGACCGGCTTGGCGTCGGGATGATCCCCCACTCCCACCCCGTCGCCCGTCAGGCACAGGACGTTCCGGACCCCCAGGGCCGCGGCCCCCAACAGGTCTCCCTGAATGGCGATGCGGTTCCGGTCGCGGCAGGCGACCTGAAGCACCGGCTCGTAGCCGGCCCTGACCAGCAGGGAACAGACAGCGACGCTGGACATATGGACATGGGCCCCGGAAGCATCGGTGGCGTTGATGGCGTCGCACACCGGGGCCAGCACCAGCGCCCTTTCGGAGACCGTACGCGGGTCCGCGGTATCGGGAGAGTTGATCTCGGCGGTAACGGCGAATCCGCCTGAGCGAAGCACCCGCTCCAGCCTGGAGCCCGACTTCACGGGGTTCTCTGTTTTCAATGGGACTCCGCCTTTTCGGCGTCCGAGAAATGATTGACCCAAGCGGACGATCCTTGGCGGTCGTAACTCAGCGGAGGCAGTACGTGCAGGATCTCGGAACCGAAGCGGGGCATCTTTCTGGACCGTTCCCAAGCCTGCACCCAGACGCAGGGCATTTCCGGAACGACCTCGCAATGTCCATTGGGACGCACCCCGCCGCAGGGTCCGTTGCGGAGATTCTTGGGACAGGTCATGGGACAGGTCATCCCGGTGCTGTGCAGGACGCACTGTCCGCACATGCGACAGTCGAAAACCGCGCCCTTGGTCAATCGCTCTGCCGGAATCAGAAGGCGCTCGAACCGGCTTCCGGGTTTGAGCCGGGAACGGAACAGACCAAGAATCTTCACACTTAGAAGATAGATCGACTCCAATATTTGAGGGTGATTCTGAAGGAATCTCACGGTTTTTCCCTGCCCTCGTTCAACGTGGCGGGCCCGAATCCAATGCCGCCGGCATGGCCTGGAACAGACATCCTTCCACAAAAATATCGAAGAAGTCCTCGGTCGTCTCCAACTCGATGTGTTCAATTCGCCTGACCATCTCCTCAAGGCGGTGCCTGAGGGTCCGGCTCGTCAACATGAGAGTGGCTCCCTCGAGCGCGCTGTTCCCCACCTTGGCGACGCGGCCCTGGGGAAGGGGCGGGATAAACCCGATGGACATGGCGTTGTCCACGTTGACGTAGTTGGCGAAGCCCCCCGCCAGATAGAGCCGCTTGAGCTGAACCGGCGAGATCCCGTACTTCCTCAAAACGATCCACTGGCCCGAGTAATTGGCCGCCTTCGCCTGCGCCAGGGAGCTGATGTCGGCCCGGGACAGGAAAATCCCGCGTTCGCCCGGAATCGTGAACCGGTCCAGTCCTCCCGCGAGTACACCGAGATAGTTCATGTCTTCGACCCGGAGCAACTCCGCCAGGAGGTCGATCAAGCCGGAGCCGCAGATCCCCTCCGGCGCGGCTCCGCCTATGGTCCTCCAGATCACCTCTCCGTTCCGGAGTTCCACCGACTCGATGGCGCCTTCGTATCCGGGCATGCCGAAGGTGATCTCACCACCTTCGAATGCGGGTCCCGCCGGGCAGGAAGCGGCCATCATTCCATGGCGGTTGCCGACCACCACTTCGGTGTTGGTTCCCACGTCGACCAGCATGACCACGTCTTCTTCCTCGTCCATCCCCACGGCCAGAAGGTCGGCGGCCACGTCGGCGCCGACGTGGCAACCGATCAGCGGCCCCCCGTAGACATTGGCCGCGGGATGGACTCTCAGTCCCAGGTCCCGGGCCTGGAAATTCAGGACGGTGTCGGCCCTTTCGCCCCGTTCCATTTCCAGTTGGGTGACGGACTGGTACGGCTTCTCGCCGATGGATTGGATGTCGAGGCCGAAACACAGGTCACGCATGGCGGCGTTCCCCACGATGACGACCTCGTAGATCTGGCGCCGCGGCACGCCCGTCACTCGGCTCAACTCCCGGATCTCGTAGTTGAGCCCGGCGATCACCGAGTTATGAAGCTCGCCCTGATAGGGTCCGCCATCATAGGAAATCCGGCGCATGATGTCGCTTCCGCCGAATCTCTGCGGGTTTTCGAACGAGGCGGTGTGCAGGACCGCTCCACTTTCAAGATCCACCAGATTGAGGGCGATGGTCGTCGTCCCCAAGTCGACCGCAAGGCCGTAGATCCCGCCCCGGTAGGTATCGATGGCGCCGCCGTCAAAGACGACGTTCTTCCCTTTCAGCCGCGTCAGCGGCTCGATGGTGGCATGGCGGCGGACCGTTTGGGTCAGGATCCGGGGACGTCGGCGCAGCAGCGCAAATTCGATGGTGGCGCCGGCGTCCAGGACCCGGGCCTGACAGGCCAGGCGATAGTCCTCACGGAGGAACTCCTCGGCCGGAGTGGCGGCGGTCAGCGCTTCTCCGCCCCGCACGATCTGGACGATGCACTCGTGACACTCCCCGCTGCGGCGGCAGGAGGTGGGGACCCGCACTCGAAGGTCGTCGGCGTAGTCGAAAACGGTCCTGCCGGGCACCAGGTCCAGCTTGTGGTCACCGTAATGGAGGGGGGACATGGCAGCGCAATTTTCCGCGCCGGCGAGACGCGGGCGCGATTGCAGGTTCCTCTAGAGAAAGTGGCCGCGGAATCCGGTCAGCCAACAGCGAGTGGTCCGAGCCGCCACGGCCGGCTAGATTTCCCAGGCATCCCGATAGTTCAGATCGTCGCTTCCGGTGCAGAGAGGCAACCCTTCGGAACCGGGACGCCGGAATTGGTTTCGGCACCCGAAACGGGCGGTGCAACGATCCCGGGCATCCTTGTAGGGACACCGCCATTTGGATACGAGATTGGCCGCTTCGCCGATCTGCCGATAGATCTCCCAGAGGCGATCCATGCTGGCTTTGAGTTTCGCCTTATCGACAGGTTGGAATTTTCCGGGCAAGTCTGTTCGCGACACTGGCCTGCATCCGTCGGGGAGCCGCCTTAAGAATAGTCGGAGACGGCTTGCTGCGGCGTTTCCTGCCCGACACCCACGAGTTCCTTGGCTTTTTCCACACAGGCAATGGCGTCCTTGCCATAGCGGTCGGCCCCCATGTCGTCCGCGAACTCCTGGGTCACCGGAGCTCCACCCACCATGGTGCTGACGACGTCTGTCAGACCCGCATCTTCCAAGGCCTGGATGGTCCGTCCCATGTTGGGCATGGTCGTCGTCAAAAGGGCGGACATCCCGATGACCTGGGGTTCGAACTCGAACACCGCATCGACAAACTCGTCCGGCTTGGTATCGACCCCCAAATCGTGCACGATGAAACCGGCTCCCCGGAGCATCATGATGCACAGATTCTTTCCGATATCGTGGAGGTCTCCCTTGACGGTTCCCATGACCACGGTGCCCACGGGAGGAATATCGGAAGCGGAAAGGATGGGCTCGATATGCGCCATCCCGGCCTTCATGGCCCGGGCTGAAATCAGCACCTCCGGAACGAAGATGATGTTGTCCCGGAATTTGATCCCCACCAGGGCCATGCCGGCGATCAGCCCGTCATCCAAAACCGTATTGGCGGCGTACCCCGAGTCCAGAGCCTCCCGGGTCAGGCGGTCGACTTCGTGCTGGTTGCCGATGATCAGGGCATAACTGATGTCCTGCATCAAGGGGTCGGCGTTCCGGAAGAGCGATTTGATGTGCTCCCGCTCGTTCCGGCGAGCTACGTGGCGGAGTTCCCTGGTCAGGCCCTCGTTGATCTGCGACATGCCGGTAAAATCACCCGAATCAATGAATTTGACAGACGCCAAGGCACACTACGGGCGGAATTAAACCTTTTCGGGTCAAGGTTTGTCAAACCCGACACCGAACGGGCAGTGGTCGTCACGGCCCCGTCAACCGGCCGTCCCGCCAGGCCTGAATGTAGTTCATGCAAAAATCGTCCCGGCCCAGAAGCATGTCGCGGGCCAAGCCGACTCTCTCCGAATCCAGGTCCAGGGCAAACACTTCCTCCACGCGATTCTGGACCGGATCCATGATGGCGGCGTCGATTCCGGCCTCCAGACTCAGGTGTATGAAAGTGGCGTTGATAAGCTTCCGGTTGGGAAGACCGAAGGAGACGTTGCTCAACCCGCCGGTGACGTGCACGTCATTGCCGAAGATTCGCCGGACCTCCTCGACGGCATCCAGAAAATGACGCCCAAAGCCGGGCGAGACCGATATCGGGAAGACCAGGCAGTCGATGTAGACGTCGTCCAGGGGGAACCCCCGTCTAACGGCCGCCTCCATGACCTGTTCCACATTGGAGACGCGGTCGTCCGCGCTCTCCGGCATCCCGTCCTTTCCGGCGGCCGTCACGATCATACGGGCATCGTTTTC
Source organism: Acidobacteriota bacterium (assembly GCA_965116695.1). GTDB lineage: Bacteria > Acidobacteriota > UBA6911 > RPQK01 > JAJDTT01 > JAJDTT01. The sequence goes on along the minus strand of OZ220706.1, from coordinate 557,194 downwards.
CTGGACCAGGTCGAGCGTTTCCAGCCGCTCCAGGGCGACGGAATTGACCATGGGCCGGTCCGACCTGCGGGTGTGGGCGGCCAAGCCCGCCTCGATGATCTCCGCATTGGAAGAATCGATGCTCAGAGGCAGGGCCGTCATTTCCTGGACTCTTTCCACCAGCCAGGTCATGGCCCGCTTCTGAATCTTGATGTCGTAGGAGACCTCGTCGACGTTGAGATCGAGAAAATGGGCGCCGGCGGCTTCCTGGCGGCGGACCTCGAACTCGATGTAGGCGGTCCCCTCGGCCTCCTCCGCGGGATCACCGCTGATCCCCTTCTGGACCGCGATCATGAAATGCTTGATCTGCCCTTGCTCGTAGGGCTGAGTCTTCTTGAAACTCTCCGGCACCCGGAGGTACCGGCGCTCACCGGGACTGGGGTCGAAGAAGACGGCCTCCGCTCCGTCGGGCGTAGTCGCAGTCCTGATGCCGTTACGCAAGACGATGCGGGTCGTATGGATGTTCTCTCCGATGATGATCAGCCCGCTGGGGTCATTCACGAGCTTTGACATGGAACATCCGATTGGACGCGTCAGGCGTAGTGGTCCCGGCACCAGTCCTTGACGGCCCGGGGGATCTCGATGAGGTTTTCCAGTCTGGTGGCGAGAGGAATGGCGCACTCGGGGGAAATCATGTCGACGCCCGCCGCCATGCATTCGTTCACGGCCGCACGGACTTCCTCGGGACCCCGGCTGTAGAGGAGTTCCGGATTGTTCAGGTTCCCCACCAGGCGGATTCTTCCGGAAGCGATCTTCATGGCTTCGACCGGGTTGTTCTTGGAATCGAAGTGGAAGCAGGCCATCCCGGATTGCGCGATGTAGTCGAGCCGGTCCAACGTCTGGCCGCAGATATGGAGAATGAGGGGACAGGGGATACGCTCCCGCATCTCCTTGTGGATCTCCAGCAGGAACCTCCGGTAGTACTCACCGCTCACCAAGTCGCCCGTGGCGTGGTCCGGAAAGGTGAGCGCGTCGGCGCCGGCTTCGATCTGGGCCACGGAGAACGCGACCGAAATCTCCTTGAGCCGATCCAGGCAGAGCATGGTCAGCCCCGGATCGTCGATACTCATGAGCAGAAACTTTTCCACGCCGAAGACATGATAGGCCAGCGTCCATGGCCCCATGGCCTTGCCGATGATGGCCACCTCGTCTCCGTATTCCTTTTTCAGGATCCGGAGCGACTCCAGGACGCAGGCGTTGTCCGGATGGGTCAGGAAGTCCTTCGGCATGTGGATGTCGTCCGGCCCCGACCAGATCGGGTTGTTCATCCGTACCGTGGGCCAGTTGTCCTTGACCTCCCACTGCATGTCGCATCCCAGCGCGGAGGACTCCTGGATAATGGTGAAGACCGGCATGATGCAGTCGTAGCCCAACTCGGTGTATCCCGTTGCCGCCAGGCGCGCGTTGAGCTCGGGGTCACGGCACGCATCCGGAAACGGTGCGTCCACCAGATCCATGAGTTCCACGGTGGCGACGTTGGTCGGGTTGCAGACCGGCGGGCGATCCACCGGCTTGCCGGCCAGCGCATTCATTACTCTCTCTCTCCCGGTCATGGTCTCCACGAAAGGCATTGCATCTGCTCCTTGCGATCAGAGAGGGCTGAAGCCTGCGGTTCCGGTGGTGAGTTGGCCTCTCATGGCCGAACTCTCCAACATGTTCTCCACGGCGCTGATGTTGCGGGAGTAGGGGAACAGGAGCCGCACCAAAGGTTCATGACGGTATCCACAACTGAAGGAGACACCGAAGTTTCCCACTTGCTCCATCTCGCCGTACTTTCGAAAGCCCACCACGATGGCCCGCAGGCGAAAAGGAGCGTTGCGCGCCTCCCCTTGAGCCGAGATCTGGTAGACCCAGCGATTCTCGGAATGATGCGGCGTGAGCTTCAGGGTCAAGGGACTACGGGTATCCTTGAGCACCATCTCACCTGTGGGATGCGCAAAGTCGGGAGCCTTTTCGACGGCTTGCGGCATCAAAAACTTCAGTGGCCGGTAATGGAGTTGTCCGCAGGGGAATCGAACCTGGTTCCTGGTGCCTTCGACAGCAACCAATCCACCCAGATTGCAAAGTTGGTCACGGATTCTCTCGATCCGGGCCTCGACGCCCGGCTTCCTGCTGTAGGTCCAGACGGTCAGGATGCCATCTTTCTCATAGAGTCCGATGGTGATGTCATGGAAATGCGGGTCCATGGGAACCAGCTCGACACAGCGCCCAAAGCGCTCCATCGTCTCCTCGACGTAAGAAAGCTTGCCGTTCCTGCCCGTCATGACGAAATACTCCCGGAGGGATTGGATGATGGATCCTCACTGATCCAATGCTCCAGCGCACCGGGACGCTCATCCCGCCGGCCTGCACGGTGAAGCCGGCAAATCCGGGCCGCCAAATCTTCAGGAAGTCCTCGATTGAATCTCCCGGCCATATTCTGAGCCAGGCGCCGGGGATTTCCAGAGGCGCGCCCGTGATCCAGCCACTCCCAACCCTCCAGATAGGCGTCGCTCCCCATGCTCCCCTCGAACATGGCGACGGCGTCCACCGCCTCCTGGAACCGGTGGTCCAGCATCTCGGAAACCCGATCGCCGCCGGCTTCGACCTGGACCTGAACCGGGATCTCTTTCCAATACAGCACTCGGATTCTGGCCACGATTTCGGCTCCTGCGAGAGATGATCCGGAAACGACTGCCGCCGCCCGCTACGAAGGTCAGGCTACACCAGTGCGAGACACCCTGTAAAGCGGTCCGTCACTGGCAAATCCCGGCTCCGGGATGTCGCCGGAAGGGAGCCGCGGCGCCTCGGTTTCTTGACTTGGTCCGAGCCACTTCCGCAAAATGTGGACATGGATGTCTACGAGGAGATTGTCCGTCTCCGGCGCGAGGGACGTTCGGGCGCACTGGCGACCATCGTCCGGCGCCTGGGGAGCACTCCCCGCAAAGACCATGCCAAGATGCTGGTCCGCCAGGATGGCAGCTTCGTCGGCACCGTGGGCGGCGGCTGCGTCGAGGCCGAGGTCTGGCGCCATGCCAACCAGGTCATGGAGAGCGGCCGGGCCACTCTGGTCAAATACGAATTGACCCAGGAAGACACGGAAAACGAGGGCCTGGTCTGCGGGGGAACCGTGGAGATCTTCATCGAGCCCGTGATTCCCGAGCCCACGTTGATCCTCATGGGCGCCGGACACCTGGGACAGGCCATCGCCGAGGCCGCCGACCGGGTCGGCTTTCAGGTCGTGGTCCTGGATGACCGGGAGTCATTTGCCAATCGCGAGCGTTTCCCCCGGGCCCGGGAGGTGATCGTGGACTCCTTCCGGACGGGCCTCTCGCAAACTTCAGTCACCGTCAACACCTTCATCCTGGTCATCACGCGCGGTCACAGCCATGATCATGCGGCCTTGGAACAGGCCATCCGGACCGAGGCGCGATACGTGGGACTGGTGGGGAGCCGCCGCAAGATCCAGTTGATCGTGGAGCACTTGCTGGAGCAAGGGTATGAGCCCAACCGGTTCGATAGGCTTTATGCGCCCATCGGCCTGGCTATCGGATCCGAGACCCCGGAAGAGATCGCCATCAGCGTGGTGGCGGAATTGATCGCTATCCGCAAGGGCGTGCACGAACGAAATCACAAACAGCGATTTGTTCAGAAAATACTGGAACGGGCCGGAAAGAAGCCGGCTCCGGTCCAGGCCGCCGCCGGGTAACCGGCTTCCCGTTCTCCCCTACCCTGAACCGGAATCCTCCGCCAGCAAGTGGAGAATCTGTTCGTCCATCGCACCGTTCCTCACGATCCGGGGCGCCTCTCCGCACAGATCCAGGACCGTGGAAGGAGGCGACTCCGGAAGCGTTCCCGCGTCCAGAAAAAGATCGACTTTGGGACCGAAGAGGGCTTCCAGCCGGGGTCCGGATTTCGGCGCCGGCTGACCCGAAAGATTGGCGCTGGTGGAAACGATGGGAACGCCGAGGCGTTCCAGCCACAGCCGGAGGAAAGGCAGGCTGGGATACCGGATCCCGACCTTGCCCTGGTTTCCGGTGACGGACGCCGGGATCGTAGACGCAGCCGGCACCAGGAAGGTCACGGGTCCGGGCCAGAGTCGATCCGCCAGCCGTTGAAACCGTCGAGGCAACCTGTCGGCGAGTCGTTCGGCCGTTTCCAGGTCCGGAATCAAGAGCAACAGACCCTTGTCGGGAGTCCGGCGTTTCATTCGCAGGATCCTCTCGAGAGCCGGCTTGCACAATCCGTGGCAACCGATTCCGTACACGGTATCGGTGGGATAGAGGAGGACCTCGCCGCGATGGACCGCCCGGGATGCCGCCTCGACGACGGCCGGATCGGGCCGGTGAAGATCGATCTCCAATCTTCGTCTCCAACCTCTACCAACGTCCTTCATCCGTCCGCACCCCACCCCGGCGGGTTGAACCAGGGGACGACCCTCGCCACAGGCTGCTAGAATACCACCCGGTGTCCACTTCTCCGGAGGTGATCCGAAGCCGGTCCAACCGGCGATTTCAACGGCTGCGCAAGCTGGCGGCCAGTTGCGCCTCCTCCGATTGTCCCTGGGTCATGGTGGAAGGATGGAAACAGGTTTCGGATCTTTCCGGAACTCTTGAGATCGAAGTCCTGCTCTACTCTCAGGACAGCGATATCCGGCTGGCCCAGCTGCGGCGCCGGAGCCGAACCTGCTTTCATCTTTCCGAGCCATTGTTCCAAGCGCTCTCCCACGTGGAAAATCCCCAGGGAGTCGCCGCGTTCTTTCCGAAACGAAAATGGAATTGGTCCGATTTGGGGCCCTATGTCCTCTACGCTCACAGGATCCAGGATCCGGGCAACCTGGGAACGCTGCTGAGAACGGCCGAGTCGACAGGACTGTTCACGTTGGTGACCTCTCCCGGTTGCGCCGCGTGCTATGGCGCCAAGACGGTCCGGGCTTCGGTGGGAGCGGCCCTGCGCCTGCCGTTGCTGGAGACGATCCCGTGGAAATCGCTCAGATCGAGAGGTTTCCAGCTATGGGCCACTACCCATCTGGGCGGCACTTCGTTGTTTCAGGCCCGATTCCGTCCCCCACTTGCAGTTCTTGTCGGGAACGAAGGCAACGGACTTCCTGGCCGAATCATGGAAGAAGCGGACCATCTCCTGCACATCCCGATGGGGTCCGGTGCGGGAAGCCTCAACGCGGCCGTCGCCGGATCTCTCGCCCTCTACGAAGTCTTTCGGCGGGAACGTGGACATGAATAGGCATCTGTTCCCCGGCATGGCCCCAGTTGGGGAAGAGGGAGGACCGAAGGCGCCCCTCGCGGATCGAATGCGTCCCCTCACCCTGGAACAGGTCGTCGGTCAGGAACACCTTCTGGGTCCCGGAAAAATCCTGCGGGAAATCGCGGACTCGGATGAGATTCCGTCCCTGCTGCTCTGGGGCCCTCCGGGCGTAGGCAAGACGACGCTGGCGCACCTGATGGCTCACCAGGGAAATTGCCACTTCATCGCCGTCAGCGCGGTCCTGGCGGGAGTCAAGGAGGTCAAACGGGTCGTGCAGGAAGCCCGCGCCGAGTGGCGCCTCCGGAAACGCCGCACCGTGCTGTTCGTGGACGAGATTCACCGCTTCAACAAGGCTCAGCAAGATGCGTTCCTCCCCCATGTGGAGAATGGGACTCTGATTCTGGTGGGCGCGACCACCGAGAATCCTTCCTTCGAGGTCATCCCCCCTCTGCTCTCCCGCAGCCGGGTGCTGGTGCTCGAGGCTCTGGAAGAATCGCACCTGCTCACGTTGCTCCGGCGGGCGCTCCAGGAGGACCGGGGACTGGGCCGCTGGAAGCTCCAAGTGGAGGCGGGTTGCCTGCAGGCGATCGCCCGCTTTGCCGACGGGGATGCGCGCGCGGCCCTCAACTCGCTGGAATTGGCGGCGCAACTGGTTCGGCGGTCCGCATCGGGAGATGCGGTTATTACCCGGGAAATCGTGGGGGAGGCGCTGCAGAAGCGGACACTCCGTTACGACAAGTCGGGCGAGGAGCACTTCAATCTGATTTCGGCTCTTCACAAGTCGCTGCGCAACAGCGACCCCGATGCGTCCCTGTACTGGATGGGGAGGATGTTGGAAGCGGGGGAGGATCCCCTGTACATCGCCCGGCGGATGGTCCGTTTCGCCTCCGAGGACGTCGGCCTGGCCGATCCGGACGCACTCGGACGCGCCATCGACGCCATGCAGGCCGTTCATTTCATCGGCCTTCCCGAAGGCAAGCTCGCCTTGGCCCAGTTGGCCGTTTATCTCGCCCAGGCGCCCAAGTCGAACCGGATCTACGAGGCCTACTCGCAGGTCGAGAAGGACGTCTCCAACACTCGCAACCAACCCGTTCCCCTGCACCTGAGGAACGCCCCCACCCGCCTGATGAAGGACCTCGGCTACGGCCGGAACTACCGCTACGCCCACAGCGAACCGGACCGGGTCGCCGATATGGACTGTCTGCCTCCCAACCTGGCGAGTCGGCGCTACTACGAACCGGGCGGCGAAGGCTTCGAGCGCGAGGTTCGGACGCGGCTGGAAAATCTCGAACGGCTGAGGAAACGACGCCTCAAGTAGCGAAGATTCCGCTGTCTGCCGTGTGCCGGCTCCCGTCGGACGCCGGGACGCCTCCGGATCGAATCACTGCGGCGGCGAAGGCGGGGTCCCGGTCCTGGGGAGGTTGACCAACACCTGGAGAAATTCCTCCTGGAGAGCTTCGAGGTCCGACTCGTCTCCCTTGAGAGAATTGACCAGCAAAACAAAGGCCAGGGTTTCCCCATGCACCGTCTCGAGGAATCCGGACAGCGCCCGGACCCCCTCCATGGACCCGGTCTTGGCCTGGACCCGGCCCTTCAAGCCGGGCCCCGTCATCCGCCGGCGAAGAGTGCCGTCGGTTCCCGCCGACGGCAGCCATTGCCGAAAGGCGGTCCCGTAGGATTGCCGGTGCGCGTATTCCAGGAGCCGCATCACGGCGTCCGCCGAGATCAGATTGTGCCGAGAGAGGCCGGAACCGTCCGCCAGCAGGAAGCTGTCCGGGTCCAGACCGACTCGTTGAATCAGCACGGACTCCATCCGCGCCAAGCCCTCCTGCGGGCGCTTCCGTCTCGGCGCCGGATCCAGCATCCTCAGGAGAGTCTCTCCGTAGAGATTCTGGCTGATTTTCAAAAAGACTCGAAGAATCTGAGACAGGGGCGGAGAGTCGTGGGAGAAGAGTTCCGTCCTGGAACGGCCTGGGTCCCCCTGGCCATTGTCGCCCTCCCGAATTCCCATCAGTTTCAAGCCGCTGGACTCCAGGAACCCGGCAAACGAGCTGGTGAAGTATTCGACCGGTTTCCGGACCGCGATGCTGAGCCAGACCGGCTTCTGAGAGGGTTCCACGGCCCCTTCCAACACGACCACCGACTCCAGGTCCGGCCATAACAGTTCCAGGTCCCGACGCGGACCGGTCCGAATCTGATTGCGCCACAGGATCAGGGGCGTTGGCGGGCGCCACAGCAGGTGCGCCGGAGATCCCGTATCGGTCGGAGAGACGCGGACCAGAGCCACGCCCTCGTTGAACTGCAGACCGCTGGGAACGGCTCCGTAGCCGTAAACCAGATCGTCCCATGACCACCCCCGGCCCGGGCCTTCCATTTCCAGCAGACTGTCGTCCGCCAACAGCCGGCCCCGGATTCGATGGATTCCCAGATCCCGCAAATTCGCCTGCCACTGCCGGAACACGGCGAGAGGATCCCCCTTTTCCATCTTTTCGAGATCGGGGCTGTTGAAGCGTGCGCCCAAGGTCGGGTCTCCGCCTCCCTGGATGATGAGGTTGCCCTCGAGGGTCCCGTCCTCGATTCGGCCATCGGTCCAGATCCGCGTCGTGAACCGGAATTCCGGCCCCAGCTCTTCAACGGCCGCTACGGCGGTCAGCAGCTTCAGATTCGACGCGGGGATCAGACGCTTTTTGGGATTCTCGGCGAACAGGATCTTCCCGGTGTCCATGGACCGGACCTGGACTCCCCAGGAGGACCGAACCAGAACGGGAGCCGACAGAACCTGATTGAGCCGAACCTCCAGGGAAGGCTCCCCGGAGCCGCCGGCCTCAGGAGAACCGCTCTGCGGCGTTGAAGCCGCACCATCGGCCTGTGGACAGAAAAAGAGCAGCCATCCAATGAATAAGCGCGCCATGATGCGATCCGTGGCCACCGGGCAGAGAGTACGTCCGCCGTCGCCTCCATAGCAACCGGGGCAACCGGGTAACTGCGCCTCCCTGGGCCGCGTTTTTCGTCCGAAACCATTCCCGTTCGGCAAAAGAGACCTTATCCTCGGAATCTTCCGAGTTTATTATCGATACCTTCGGGCCCAGCCCTGACGGAGTGAATCGATGCGATACTTGCGGTCGGACGAGCCTTTCGAAACGCGATTGGAATTCATCCCCTCTCCGGAGGCTTCGCCGCAATCCTTTTCCGGACGCCGGATTTCCCGGTGGGCCGAGCGTTACGCGGCCCTCCTCCACCGACGGGGAATTCAGGCAGGAGACCGGGTCGCCCTGCATCTGCCCAACTCACCCGAACTGGTCGTGGCGCTCCTGGGCAACCACTTGCTGGGCGTGGTGACGGTTCCGGTCATCTCCGCTGCGACGATGAGGGAATTGGAGTACGTGGCCGGCCGGGCCGAGATTTCGGGCCTCGTCGGTTCCGATCCGTTCCCGGGACGAGTGGGAATGCAACTCCTGAAGGAAGAGTTCTGGCAGGCGGTGCAGGAACAAGGGGGCGGCTTTCCGGAATCGGACGACCCGGAGGCGCCGGCCCTGCTCTGCTTCACTTCCGGGACCACCGCGCGGCCCAAGGGGGTCCTCCTGACTCACCGGAACATCAGGAGCAACCTCCGGGACCTGATCCGGGTCTGGCAATGGACCCGGGAGGACCGGCTCCTGTTGACGCTCCCCCTGTTCCATGTGCACGGACTCGTCGTGGCTCTTCACGGGTGGGCCATGACCGGGTGTCAGGCGATCCTCACCCGGAAGTTCGATCCCGCTCAGGTCCTGGACCTGCTGACTCACGGGGGCTGCACGCTGTTCATGGGCGTGCCCACCATGTACCACCGGATGGTGTCCGCCTTCGATCCGCAAGTCCACAGCTTCGACAATCTACGCCTGGCCATCAGCGGGTCGGCCCCCATGTCGGTGGAGCTCCACCGCAAGTGCCGCGAAATGACGGGTCAGACGATCCTGGAACGTTACGGGCTGACGGAGACCATCATGAACACGTCCAATCCCTTCCATGGCCGCCTCCCCGGATCGGTGGGCCTCCCTCTGCCCTCGGTCCAGCTCCGCCTCATCGACGACCGGATGAGGGAGATCCGGAAAGAGAAACAGATCGGGGAGGTCTGCGTGCGCGGCCCCAACGTCTTCGGCGGCTACTGGAAAGATCCGGAGGCGACGTCCAAAGCCTTCCTGGGGGATTGGCTGCGCACGGGCGACGCCGGGTACCGGGACGAGAACGGTTACTACCACCTGGTGGGCCGCATGAGCGTGGACCTGATCAATTCGGGCGGCTACCGCATCGGCTCCCGGGAGGTGGAGGACGTCCTGGAGCGTCACCCGGGAGTCCGTGAAGTGGCGGTGGTCGGACTTCCCGACCCGGATCTGGGAGAAAGGGTGGCGGCGTTTGTGGTGACGGATGGGACGGCCGGCCGGGAGGACCTGGCAGAACATTGCCGATCCGCGCTGGCCCTCTACAAGTGTCCCCGAGTGATCCTCCTCGTTGATTCCCTGCCTCGAAACGCCATGGGCAAGGTCACCAAGACGGTCCTGAAAACCACCAGCCTGGATGACGCCTGAGACCGGCTTCCCCTATCGCTCCCCTTCCCTCTCCCCCTCTCCACCTGCATCGTAGTAGACTGACCAACACCGTCCATGACACCCATGAAGGAATTCACCATGTTTCAGCGTTTCTCCGTCTTCGTCACTCTCCTTTTGTGCGCCTGGCAGGCCGCCTTTGCCGTGCAGTTGGGAAGCAAGCCGGCCAAGGAATGGATCGAGTCGATGGAACGGCCCGAACGCCTCGCCAAGCTCAAGACCGACGAAGTCATGTCCCGGCTGGAACTGAAACCGGGTGATCTGGTGGCGGACATCGGCGCCGGCAGCGGCGTCTTCAGTTGGCCCCTGGCGCAGGCCGTGGCCCCGGGAGGCACCTTGTATGCCGTCGAGGTGGACCAGGGTTTCCTCGATTTCATCCGGGAGGGCGCTCGGCAGAAGGGCGTGGGCAATGTGGTCCCGGTGTTAGGAGAGTTCGCCGATCCCAAGCTGCCGGTTCGGAACCTGGACCTGGCGTTCTTCCACAACGTCCTGCACCACATCGAGGGGCGCCAAGCTTATCTTGAGACGCTCTCCGGGTACATGAAGACGAATGCCCGAATCGTCATCATCGATTTGATCGACGGGCACAAAGAGCCCGAAATGAAGATGAGCCTGGATCAGGTCAAGGAATGGATGTCCGCCGTCGGGTTCGAGATGACCGCAGAATACTCCGTATTCGAAGACAGGTTCTTCACCGTGTTTTCCCGGGTGGCGGCTCCATGACGGGACGTCCGGCTGGGAGCCTGGCTTCAACGAGGTCGATCCTGATCGGCCTGTTCTTCGTTGCCTTCGCCGGGTTCAGCCTCAGTGTCAAACTCGATCTGAGGCGTCCGACTGAGACCACCAAGGTCAAAACCGGCGATGCCGCACCCGATTTTTCCCTGGACAGCCTCCAGGGAACCCCGATCGAGCTGCACCGCACCGCGAAGGAAAACAAGTTGGTCCTGGTCAACTTCTGGGCCACCTGGTGCGGTCCCTGCCGCCTGGAAATGCCCGTCTTTGAAAAGATCTACCTCGAAAGAAAGGCGCAGGGATTCGAAATCCTCGCCATCAGCGTCCAAGAGGAATCGAAGGTGGTGAAGGACTATCTCGAAAAGAAGCCCGTGTCTTTTCCCATCCTTCTCGATCCCGAAGGGACGGTGGCCGAGCAGTATGGTATTCGCGCCTTTCCCACGACCTTCCTGGTGAATTCCGAAAGCGAGGTCGAACATATCGTCGAGGGCCTGGATACTTTCCTGAGGTACCAGATCGAGGCTCGTCTTGAGAAGATGTCCTCTCCGCAGGAAGCTGAAGAGCCGTGAACGACCCGGTCGTCGAGATCCGCGGTGTGTCGAAGACCTTCCGTTCCGGGCTGCGGCGGGTGCCGGTCCATGCCCTCAGGGACGTGGACGTGACGGTGGCACGGGGCACGGTCACGGCTTTCGTCGGTCCCAACGGAGCCGGCAAGACCACCACCATCAATACCGTCCTGGGGTTCCTCAAACCGGACCGGGGCCGCGTCTCGGTCTTCGGACTCGACGCCGGCTCCAGGGAGGTTCGGCGGAGAATCGGATTCCAGTCGGAGATCTTCCATCCCTACCCGTTCCACACCGCCCGGGCCGCCATGGAGTTTTACGGCCGACTCTCGGGTCAACCTCGTGAAGACCTTGCGGAAGCTGTCGTATTCCAAATCGAACGATTGGGCCTGGGCGACTCCATGGACCGGAAAGTCGGGACCTTCTCCAAGGGGATGACCCAGCGGCTGGGACTGGCGCAGGCCTTGCTCCACCGGCCCGACCTGCTCCTGCTGGACGAGCCGACCACGGGACTGGACCCGCAGGGGCGCAAGCTGGTGGCCGACATCATCCAGGAGGAACAGGCGAACGGCACGACCGTCTTTCTCAGCAGCCACATCCTTTCGGACATCGAGCGGACCTGTGACCGGTTGATCATGATTCGAAATGGTGAGGTCGTACTCAAGCAGGAGATCGGAGCCCGCCTTCACCGGGACGGGTGGGAGATCGAGGTGCTGGGTTGGGGCGCCGGAGCGGATGCCGAACTGGCACGGGCCGGTTATCGTCCCGTCCGGGTCGACGGCGCGTCAGCCTTTCTCGAATGCTCAACGGCTGAGAAGAATGACCTGCTCCGTCGAGTATTGGACCTGTCTCTCGACGTGGGGGTCATCCGGCGCGCCTCCCCTTCGCTGGAGGAAATCTACATGGAACACGTCAAAGGCCGGCGCGGTGGCTGAGATCTGGATCATCCCCGCCAACACCTTTCGAGAGATTCTTCGGCGCAAGGTGATCTACGTCGTGCTGTTGCTCGGGGTTCTCATAGTGATCATTTGGCTGGGACGGACGTCTTTCATGAACATGGCTTCCGAAGCCGATGAGCCTGAGATCCTGCTGCAGATGAAGACATCGCAGACGCGGGCCTTCTTTGGCATGTGGAGTTTCTGCGCCGCCTCCCTGGGATTGTTCCTGGGAGCAGTCGCCCTGGCCACGGAAATCAGGACTCAGACCATCGTTCCGGTGCTGGTCAGACCGATTCGACGATGGGCGTATCTGGTGGGCAAGTGGCTGGGCACCCAGTTGTTCGTGTCTCTCCTGCTCGGATTGGGCATTGGAATCGGCCTTGCCATCATCTGGGCGTTCGAACTCGAGATACGTCCCCTGTTCTGGTTCAGCATGTTGGAGATGTTCGCCTACGCCACTCTGTTCACGGGGGTGAGCCTGGGCTTGAGCGTCGTGCTGAATCCGGTTCTGGCTGGAGGCGTGACGTTCCTGCTCGCCAGCCTGCCGAACATGATCGAGATTCTGTTCCGCCATCCTCACTGGGCGCTCAAGGGCTTGGCGACTGTGGTCTACTATCTGTGTCCGGCGCAAATGCCGACCGATCTGCTGGCCGACAGCTTCGAGCGGGAGCCGCTCCAACCGGACTACTCCCTCTACGCTCGTGTCATCGTCGAGAATGTCCTTTACTCGATGACGGTCCTCCTGGCTGGCTGCATCCTGTTCTCCCGGCGGGAGATCAAGATGAAGTGACCGGCCGAAATCCGGGAGAATTGGTTCAGTCACTTTCTGATCAAGCGCGCGAACTACAGCCACGAGTGCGAAATCAGGGCGATGGCTCGGGCCTTGAAGGGGGCTGGACAGAAGCGGGACGATCTCCCGGCAGACTTGCCTCGGATGATGGCCGACTGGCAGCGCATCGTCCAGCTCTTGAACAACCTCCTCTCCAACGCATCCCGATACTCTCCCGTGTCGTCCCCAATCCGGATCGGCGCTGTTCGAGAGGACGTTCACGTGGCGATCTCCGTGTCGGACAAAAGACAGGGCGTGCCCCGGGACTTGCTGCCGCACCTGTTCCCGAACATATGAGCGTCGGCGGCGATGAGAGAGGGATCCGAGGGTCCGGTCTGGGTCTGGTCATCTGCAAGGGTCTGGTGGAAGCTCACGGTGGCCGCATCCGGGCCGGGAGTGACGGGACCGGCCAGGACACCCGGATCACCTTCACGATTCCGGTGGCCGACGAGGTCAGGCCCCGCGCTGCGGCCGGCTCGGTCCGAAGTTCTGCGCGCCCGTCCCCGGACACCCACCGAGCGGTACGGCAGGCTGGAGCACATCGCCAGACGTAGAAGCCCGCAAATGCTTCGGTACTCCACGGGCGCTCAACCGCATCTATCTGACCTTATCGCATCGAGCACGATTGTCTTGGGATCACTCTTGGCGCCACGTTTATCCTCGGCAGTCACTTGAAAAGCAAATTCCCCGCCGTTGATCTGAGGAAAACAGACGGCAAACGTTACTTCACTGCCGGAGGCATGATATTTGAAGGCCCCCCTCTCGCCGCCGATTACAGCCTTAGGGGCGTCCGGGGATACCTGCACAACGACATATCGAATGGACTCGGCGTCAAAATCTTCGGCTCGAACTTTGAACTTGCGCCACACAATCGTGTTTGTCCTTGACTGTCCCTTGGTGACCTCGCCGTTCCTGACCGTTAAGCTATCGACGGAGAACGAAATCGGTCGTTCATCTTCCGTATAGGCAACGGACGTCAATTGCGGAGGACGATTTCCGGACTCATCGAACCCGGAAGCCACATCCCAGTTCTCTACCCAGGTTCTCGCGCGATCATGACCCTGACTTGCCGACTTCTCCATCCACTCCTTTGCCGCTGCCACGTCTCTCGGCACACCGTCACCCTCAACCAACATCTTCGCCAGACTGAACTGGCCCCACTTGTTACTCTGTTCGGCGGAGAGTTTGTACCAGTCAAAGGCCTTTTGCTTGTCCTTTTCGTACCAGCCCATTACATACTGCGCATGATCATGCCCCTGTTCAGCGCCAGCACGAAACCACTTGAGGGCCTCCTCCCGATCCTTCCGTATTCTGTATTCCCCTTTCAAGAGCACGAAAGCCCACGAGACTTGAGCTCTGACATTTCCTTGCTCTGCGTAGTTGCGCAAGAGCTCAACTCCGTGTTTCTCGTCCCGAAACACCCCGTCCCCTTTGAGATATGCGAACGCCAGCGCATTTTGAGAGACGGGATCACCTTGGCCGGCAGACTCGCGCAATTCGGCAAATCGGGATAGCCGTGCCCAACGCGCCTTCGATGCGCAACTGGCAGCCTTCACGACGACCGACTCGGGCTCGCTCATGGCACCACTCTCGTCAATCGCCACAACCTGAAGCGTGATCTCCGCTCCGGTCGGGGGAACGCAAAGCTTCATCCTCACTGCTTCCCCACTGGGAAATAAAGAACCTTCCTGTTCGATGATCGCAACAGGTTCTTCAGGAGACACCTGAGACCAGACATAGCGCACCTGGCCGCCTTCGGGATCGCTGGCCGCCGCGGAGTAACGGAGCCAAACGACATCCTTGTCGGAACGAAACTCTGCAAGTTCCTCCTGCATCGCATCTTCTCGCAGGACTTTGCTCGAAGAAAACGAAAACCCGGAGCCGCTGCTTTGAGAGTATCCGTACGCTCCGTCTCTCTCCACCTCGCTAATGACCGGCGGCTGGTTGCTGCCTTCTGTAGACGCAGCCGCATATTCCGACGAGACGAAAAACATCGCCGAAACAACCATGATCACCAACGACATCGAAGTGGACGGGATGGGCTCCAAGCGGAAAATCCATGTTGTCATTTGTCTTCACCTTGACCTCCGACGCCACACGACGACAGCCGAAATGACGCCGATCTTGAAATTCTCGGGTGCCTCTTGGACCGGAGCCGACTAATGGGTCCGTTAAACTTCAGTAAACGGATGCCAGTCAGAAGAGCCTTTCTCTCTGAGCGAACGATCCACTCATTCTAGCGCGACCAATCCTCCGGGTCCGGCAACCCATGGCTGATCAACCTCTCCAATCCCGGCTCCAACGACAACGCCGACACGGCGGCGTTCACGTCTGGGGAGGCTGCCACCGCGCCGCGCAGGATGCCGCGGATCTGCCCGGTCCGAGGATTGCGCAGGATGGTCGTTGGACGGTCGGTGTCCTCATCCAGTGTGACCGATCCGCCAGGACCGGACAGCGTGATGCGGGCCAATTCGTCGGCCCATTCGGACTGAGCGGGCAGGACGAAGGCGAAGGAGGATCTCCCGTCGCCGTCGGCCGCCTCTGGCATCTGGAACGAAAGCGAGAACAACTCGCCTCCGTCGGCGTTTCTTCCGATGATCTGATACTCGCCGGTGGAAAGGGGTAGTAAGACTGGGGCCTGAACCATGAATGCTGGTTCCAGGAACGGTGCCCCCGTTGCATCAGCCCCGCCCCACAGCAGGAGGGATTTGCCCGGGGCAGCGACAAGAAACGACTGTCCGCCGCCGGCGCCAGTGTGCAGGCGGTACCGGAGCGCGTTGGTGAAATGATAATCGCTGATCCAGTAGGGGCGACAATAGGACATCAGGTCCGGTCTGTTGGGACGCACCAGTTGGCCGCCCTCACGGAAGTCGTATCCCCAGGCACCGGTGGACCCGTAGGATTCGGGAAACGACGGATCCGGACCTCCGGCATCCCCACACGGAGCGTGGTAAAGACTCAGGTTATGGCCGAGTTCGTGTGCGATGATGCCGGCGTCAGGGACAGCAAAACTCACCCAGTCGCCTATGAACCCGACTCCGCTCGCGCCCGTGACAGGTTGTGGCATCAAACCCGTGTAGTAACCGGTTCCGCCCTCCATGGCCCGGATGGCCTGCGCGTTGGCACGCAAGGCGAAGGCATCGTTGCTCGTGCTGAGAACCGGTTCGTGGGCGGTGACCTGCAAATCGCCGATCGGCAGCAGTGTTCGAGTATGCCAGAGCATTTCGTGGCCCTCGGCGTCCTCGGCCATGGCCTCGACCAAGTCCACGATGGACGCATCAGGATCCTGCCTCCAGAGGAACGGAATCAACGTCAGGTCGAATCGAGGCATCATCCGAACGTCCACCGCAAGGCGGCCCTCATCGGGGATCCGCTTCTTCACCCCCAATCCAGGGTCCAACATCCCCTCTGGGTCGACCTCGATCACCATCTCGAGCCCCGGCCGTATGAGCGCCGCGGGAATCTCGGCATTGACGGATGTCGCCAGATTCCCCTCGTCAATGGCAGTCGGGATCGGAGCTGTCTTCCCAGGGATGTTCTCCACATGCGTCTCCAGACCATCCTGGTAGAAGCGGACCCGGACGGCCGGAATGGCCTGGCTGGTAGCCGTCCGGGCCGTCGGGAACACGCGCAGCAGCGCCTTCTCGCCCGCAACCAGGGGCACCGGGAACTCTCGCGACTGCACCGCCTGGGTCAGGTACGCTAGCGGCGGCTCCCCCTCGAAGCACGGAGAGATTCGCCGCTTGTGGACCCCATTGAGCCAGGTTTGAAACCTGGAGTTCGAGGGGGCGCACAGATCCGTGCCCCCGGCCAGGAGACCTTCGAGCCGGTGCAGCTCCGCAAGGCGCAACGGAAGGGGGCCCTCCATGCCGGGATTATTGGTGAGTGTAAGCTGCTTCAGGCTCGACATGCCACCGAACTCAGCGGAAACGGGGCCCGTGAGTTCGTTGTTGCTGAGAATCAATTCTTCCAGTGTGGACAGGTTGCCGAGCACTGCAGGGACTTGGCCGCTCAGGGCATTCCCATCGAGCACCAGGTGGGTGACGTTGGACAGGTTGCCGAGTTCGGAAGGGACCGGGCCGGAGAGGTTGTTGTCGCTGAGATAAAGTTCCTTCAAGTTGTCGAGGCCGGCCAATTCTTCCGGAACGGAGCCGGTCAGATGGTTCCCGAAGAGATAGAGATATCCGAGGTTGTCGAGGTTGCCCAGTTCCGGCGGGATCGGGCCGGTCAGTTCATTGCCGTTGAGCCACATGTACTCCAAGCTGCCGAGGTTGCCCAGTTCCGGCGGGATTGGTCCGGTTACCAGAGTGGCGCGGATCGAGAGCCGCTCCAGGTTGGCGAGGTTCCCGAGTTCCGGCGGGATCGAGCCCGTGAGAGGATTATCGCCGATGAACAGTTGCCTGAGGCTGCCGAGGTTGCCCAGTTCCGGCGGGATCGGGCCGGTCAGGTTGTTGGTGCCGATACTAAGATCCGTCAGGTTTACAAGGTTGCCCAGTTCCGGCGGGATAGCTCCGCTGAGGCTGTTGTCGAAGAGGTTCAGGTCTTCCAGGTTGGCGAGGCTTTGCAATTCGCGCGGGATCGGGCCGGTCAGTTCGTTATTGGAGAGCCACAGCCACGTCAACTTGGCGAGGCTGCCGAGTTCGGGCGGGATCGGGCCCGTGAACTGGTTGCCCGAGAGATAGACTCGCCTCAGGTTGGACAGGTTTCCGAGTTCGGGCGGGATTAGGCCCTGGAGGTTGTTGTCCCCGAGCCACAGAACGCTCACACGGCCTTCAACGTCAACGGAGACTCCCTGCCACTCTTCCAACGGGGCGTCGGTCAGCCAGTTCTCACTCTCGATCCAGGCCGGCCCATCGGTTGCTTCGTAGAGCGCCACCAGGATGTCGCGGTCGGTCAGCGGCGCGCAGTCCCTGCCGGACCCTTCGTGAGACGAAACTGTTTTCAACCAGACCCGGAACGGCTGCTCCACTGGAGCGCATAATTCGGTGTCCGCGTAATGGAACGCCTGAAGAGGAAGGCGGGCCAATTCCAGCGGCAAACGGCCGGTAAGGGCGTTGCCGTCGATGCGCAACTCGGTCAGTTGCGCGAGTCGGTCCAGATTTCTCGGCAAGCGGCCCGTTAGTCCATTCCCACTCAGATCGAGGCCCGTCACTCGTCCCAGGGAGTCGGTGCTCACTCCGTACCATTCACTCACCGCACCGTCCCCGCTCCAGCCGCCGGAATTCGTCCAGTCCTTCCCGCCGGTGTTTTGGTAAAGGACGTTGAGAGCAGCCACGTCCGATTCGTTACAATACGGCCCGTCGTATCGTTCCATCCCTTGCAGCCAGGTGATGAAGTCGGTCGTGCCGGGTGCGCACAGTCCCGAATTGTCGAAATACGAGAATACGGCCAAATGGCCGAGTCGCAGAAGGTCTGACGGGATCGGGCCCGTCAACTGGTTCCCATCGAGGGACAACCACCACAACTGGGACAGCTCTCCCAATTCCGCCGGGATCGGGCCTGTCAACTGGTTGCCATCGAGCCCAAGGGCCTCCAAGTGGGGTAGCCGCCCGAGATCTGCCGGGATCGGGCCCGTTAGCTCATTATCATTGACGGTCAGGTCCTTCAGGCGCACGAGTCTTCCAAGCTGCGCCGGGATCGGGCCCGTCAGCCGGTTTACAGAGAGTCGCAGGATCTCCAGACGGGGGAGTCCCCCGAGCTGTGGCGGGATCCCGCCCGTCAACTGGTTCACCTGAAGTTGCAGGCGCTCCAAGCTGGAGAGTTGCCCCAACTCGGGCGGGACCTCGCCGGTCAACGCATTGCCGTCGAGGTTCAGGTACTCCAAGCTGGAGAGACGTCCCATTACCGACGGGATCTCACCCTCCAATTGGTTTTCACTGAGATCCAGGACCCTCAAGTGGGTGAGCGAACCCAGTTCCGGCGGGATCGACCCGGTCACTCCGTTCCCAACCGTTCTTCCTCCCCCATCTCCAGTCTCGACCCACTCTGCCATCCGCAGTCCGATCACCCGCCCCTGGCTATCAATCTCAACCCCGTACCATTCCCCCAGCGGCGCGTCCGTCAGCCAGTTCTCGGCGTTGACCCAGTTCGGCCCATCGGTTGCTTCGTAGAACGCCTCCAGCGCTGCCCGCTCCGAGAGGACCACCGTCACCGTCACCGTCACCGACGCCGTCTGCCCGTCCGCTCCCCGCACCGTGATCCGGTACGTCGTCGTGGTCCTCGGCGACACCTTCTGCGTCCCCGAGGTCGATACCATTCCGACGTCCGGCGTGATCTCCACACTCTCCGCATTCGTCGAGGACCACCTCAACGTCGTGCTCTGTCCCCGGTCAATCGAACTCGGCGCCACCGACAGCGTCACCGTCGGGGGCGGCGCCATCCCGCCCCCGTCGATCCCCACGCCTCCCTCGATCTCCACGCCTCCGTCACTCCCGACTCCCCGGTCAATCCTCGCCCCGTCCACGATCCCGATCCCCGGCACCGCCGACAGCGCACTCGTCTCCTTCCCGAACCGCAGCCCCAGCGGCGCGAACTCCGATCCGTCCTCCGTCCTCAGGAACAGAAGTCCCCGAAAGTCCTTGAGGAATCCCGTCTCGACCCCGTCCACGTCCAACCATTCCGGAAGCGTGCGCGCCGACTGATGGAAGTCCCTCCAGGGAACGTACACATCGCCCAACGGGTCGTTCCCCGCTTCGTCGCGGATCCGAAACTCCACCCTGGAGTCCGCCTCCGGTTTGAACAGCGCCAGTCCGGTGCCGATCTCGCTCGATTCCTCCACGAACAGGGCGAACTGGTCTCTCGGCTCCACCGGGGCGACGCCGACCTCGATCCCCGTCTCTCCGTGCCGATAGACCAACAAACCCCGGACCGAAGTGCTGTCGGCCTCCACCTTGATCCAACCGCGCCGGATTTGCGTCCCCCCAGCGCTTCTCAGGACGCGGCTCCCCTGGGCTGGCAGCTCGATACGGGTCTCCGAGTCGAAGAGTCCGCCAACCGATCGACCTTGTTGGTCGTAGACTTCGACCTCGACCGGCACGCTCCGGTCCGCATCGAGGTTGCCGAGCACCAGTTGCACCGACCATCCGCCTCCGTCCACGTAGTCAGGGAAGTACAGGGGACCGGCCGTTGACGTCGTTGGCAGAAACGGATCGGGAGAGCCGTCCCCGCCCTCCCCCAGAAACGGGATCCCCGGCACCGCCGAGAGCGACGTCTTCCGTTTCCCGAACCGCAGCCCGAGCGGGGCGAACGACGAGTCCTCCCCGGAGCGCAGCAACAACTGCCCCCGGAAGTCTCCGGGGAAGGTCGCACCGATCGTCTGGATCCATTCCGGAAGCGTTCGGGCCTGTTGCTGGAAATCCCCGACGGTGAGCTCCTGCCCGAGCGGATCGGTTCCCGCTTCGTCCCGGATCCGAATCTCGACCCCCGAGTCCGCCTCCGGTTTGAACAGCGCCAGCCCGGTGCCGATCTCGCTCGATTCCTCCACGAACAGGGCGAACCGGTCTCCCAACCGGACCGGCGCCACGCCCACCTCCACGCCGCTTCCCGAGTGCCGATAGGTCAACAGTCCACTCACCGATGGCGGAACGGTCCGGACCTCGATCCAGCCTCGCCGAATCTCTCCGGTCCCGACGCTCCGGAGCACTTGGCTGCCCAGAGGTGGAATCTCGAATGTGGTCTCGGAACCGAACAGCTCCGGGAGGGATTGGCCGTCCTGGTCATAGGCGGTGACGGCCACGGCGGCTGAAGCGCGGCGAGCCACGTTGCTGATCGCCAACTGCACCGACCATCCCCCTCCGTCCACATAGTCGGGGAAGTACAGAGTCGCCCCTTGTTTGGCCTGCGTCTGTTGTTGGATCGACTCGCCCGATGGCACATCGGCGGTCTGCACGGCTTGGGCAGGTCTTGGCGCCGCCGACCCGGCAGACAACAGCACACACGCGATCAACACACCCCGGAATGTCGTCGCGATGTCACGCATTTCTTCCCCTCTTCGTAGATCAAACGTGGTTCTCCTGTATGGGAACAGGGCACCTCACAAGAATAGGGGACGCACGTGAACTGGGGGTGACCTTTTAATCTGGTTTGGTGTACAAATGGTGTAATCTTGCGCCGATACGTGGGTCTGTCCACCTCGGTCCGCTCTCTCTTCCCACTTTCGGCTACCGCATTGAGGGGTGTGAGATTCCCTTCGGAAGGAACCTACCGGGTAGGAGAAGGGAACCGCCGCCACCGAGCGCCCGTGCTTTCGTGAGGATCTCTGTCGCACGACGACTGAGCGGAACCCGATGCTCGCGATCCAAAACACAGCCCGTCGGACTGCGTTTCTATCGACTCACATACCCCCGGTATGCGCGCCGATAGCGCGTTGCCCGGCGGGCGCAGGGACGGTCTCGGTGCTCGCGGGACTTTCAGCACGGACTGTCAAGCAAACGCCGACTTGTTGAACACGTAGGGCATCTTCGACGGATCTCCACCGTAATTCCCTTCCAGAACGTCGATGACGCCCTGGGCGGTTCGACCCGCCATGCCCAGTTCCGGGTCTCCCGAGAGCCGCGTCCGCCTTCCGGCGCTGGCGAAATGGTGGAAAATCCGCAAACGATCCGCCAATTCCGGGTCCTGCAAGGGGGAGTCGACGGGAAGCGGTTCCTGCTCGAAGACATCCAGGGCGGCGCCGGCGATCTGGCCCGCGCGGAGAGCTCTGACCAACGCGTCCGGATCCACCACCGGACCTCTCGAGGTGTTGATGAGAAAGGCCGTCGGCTTCATGATCTCCAAGGCCCTGTCGTTGATGAGATGGTGCGTGTCGGGGGTGAGAGGGACGTGCAGGCTGATGTAGTCCGCCTGGCGAAACGCCTCCTCGAACGATGTCCAGCGAATGGTGGCGCGCCGAGTCGACAATCCCTGTTCGTACTTGAAGTCGAAGAGCGCCTGCACCGACTCCACGAAGGACCGATCCTCCGGCAACAGGTCGCAGCAGATGATGTCGGTGTCCAGTCCGGTGCACTTGAGCAGAAAGGCCCGCCCGATGCGTCCGGTTCCGATCACACCGACGGTCTTGCCCGTGACCTCGTCTCCCAGGAAGGGGAGGTAGGGATGCCATGTCTCCCACCGGCCCTCCCGCACCAACCGCTCGCTCGGGTACAGCTTCCGCGAAACGCAACCCATGATGAAGAAAGCGAATTCAGCCGTAGCATCGGTCAGCACCACGGCCGTATGGGTATAGGGGACCCGGTACTTGCGGGCCGCCTCCTCGTCGATATTGTCGACTCCCACGGCAATCTGGGATACGACTTTCAAGGTGCCCTGGCCGGCCTGGAACACCTCCTCATCGATGGGATCCCGCAAAGTGGTGATGAGCGCATCGATTCCCGACGAGACCTTCCCAACGATCAGCGCCTTCGGCGGAGGCTCCACTTCGGGATAGACCTCAACCTCGTATCCCCGATCCGTCAGCCGCTTGAGCCCCTCTTCTCCGATGTCACAGGTGGCGTAGACCCGATAATTCTTCATCTGGCATTCGACTCCCGTCTTCCACTGCTCTCCGCGCCGACGTCTGGCGTCAGACCAAAGCCGGCCAATTCGCCAAAGCCGCCTTCATTCTCCGGACACCCTTTTCCAGCATTTCCAACGAGGTGGCATAGGAAAGGCGCAGGTAGCCTTGGCCCATGTTTCCAAAGGAGGTGCCGGACAGGAGCGCGACACCCCCTTCCTGCAACAGGAAATCGGCCAGTTTCGGGGAATCTTCGGAGAGCGCCCGCGTGTTGGGAAAGACATAAAAGGCGCCCTTCGGCTGCCGGCACGAGACGCCCTCGACACTGTTCAGAAGATCGACGATTCGGTCTCTCCGGGTCTGGAAGATCTTCACCATCTCGTGAACCGGTTTCGGATCCTGGCGGAGCGCCTGGATGCCGGCCATCTGAGTGAAGGCGGCCGTACAGGAATTGGAATTGACCATGAGCTTGGTCACATGCCCGGCCAGATCCTTGGACATGACCCCGTAACCCATCCGCCAGCCGGTCATGGCGTAGGTCTTGGAGAACCCGTCGAGCAGAATGGTCCGCTCCTTCATGCCGGGAAACGACGCGATGCTCACATGCGGTTCGTCGTAGATGATGCGGTTGTAGACTTCGTCGGAGAGAAAGGAAACGTCCGAATCGGCGAACGCATCGACGATGGCGGCGAGGTCATCCCGGTTCAACACCGAACCGGTGGGGTTGTTGGGAGAGTTGAGAATGATGAGACGCGTGCGCGAACTGGACAAGTCGACCAGTTCCTGGATATCAATCCGAAAATCCAACTCCTCCCGCAAGGGAACGGGCACCGGGCGCGCCCCCACATACCGGATCATCGACTCGTAGATGGGGAATCCCGGATCGGGATAGATCACTTCGTCCCCCTTCTGGGCCAGAGCCAGAATGGAAAAGAAGATGATCGGCTTGGCGCCGGGTGTCACCACCACCTCGTCCGGATCGACTGCGATCTGCCTGGTCTCGGAGATCTCCCGGGCGATGGCTTGACGCAAGGGAAGGATGCCCGCAGACGGTGTGTAGTGGTGATGGCCGTCTCTCAACGCCCCGACTGCCGCCTCGACGATGTCTTCATGGGTATTGAAGTCGGGCTCGCCGATCTCCAGGTGGACGATGTCCCGTCCTTGCGCTTCAAGACCCTTGGCCCGGGCCAGAACCTCGAAGGCCGTCTCGGTCCCCAAATTGGACATTCGATGCGCCAGCCGCATGCCGGTCATTCTCGGGGTGCGACCCTCTTTTCGTCAAGTATTTGACGGCCCAGAGGGTCTTGGCACCGGAACTGCTATAATCCGGCGGCGCATCCGGATGAGAGCCGAACATGGGTGATCTCCAACCTGACCGGACGGTCCAGACCGGCATTCAAGTCATTCGTCTCCGAGCCCTCACGACCATCGGAGAAATGGACCAGGTCGTCGACCTGGAGGAACAGATCTGGGGATATGGCGCACCCGGCTCCGATTCCCCCTACCCCGCCCGGGCCCTGTTCGCCGTGGCCGAGAGCGGCGGGCTGGTGGCCGGAGCCTTCGCCGGCGGCGATCTGGTCGGGTTCGCCCTCTCCTGGCTGGGGTCGGAAAACGGGACGCGGGTTCCGTACCTCCACAGCCAACTCATGGGCGTCCTCCCGGCGTACCGCACCCACGGAATCGGGTACCACTTGAAGTTGTTCCAGAGGGACTACGCCTTGGATTCGGGACTGGAACTGATCAAGTGGACGTTCGATCCGCTTCTCGCGGCGAACGCCCACTTGAACCTGAAGAAATTGGGATCCGTGATTCGATCGTACCTCCCCAACTACTACGGGAACCTGCAGAGCCGCTTCACCAGGGGAGTCGCTTCCGACCGGGTCTGGGTCTCCTGGTTCGTCCAGTCGCAACGCGTCCGGGGAAGGATCGATCGCCCGTCCTCGTCCAAGTCGACGGACGCCGGCCTGCCCCGGGCCACCCGGGTAAAACCGGATCCGGTCAGCGGTCTTGCACGCCTGTCCGGGTTCCGGCTCGACCTGGATTCGAAACGGCTGCTGGTGGAGGTGCCCGGCGACTTCAACACGCTTCGAAGAACGGAGCCGAAGCTGGCTCGCGAGTGGCAACGGAAGATCCGTGAGATCTTCGTCCACTACCTGAACAGGAACTACTGCGCCTCGGATTTCATCTTCATGGACGGCCAGGGCGCCTACCTGCTGGATCGCTCACCCCTGCCTCAGATCCTGGATTCAGAATAGTCCGATTGAACCGGTGTCCGGGAACGTAGGAGTTCTCCCACCCGCCATGGGCCGGCGAGACCCTGGGAGAAACAGGGGCGTTCCAGGAGCGGCGTCTTTCAGGCGCTGACTTGGATCGGCGTGTTTTACGCGCCGACTGGGGCGGGGGTTTTCCTATCCCGACTGTCCCACAGTCAACAGCCACCAAAGGTTAATGTTTTCAATGGATTACCGGGTTCTTCGCCGCTTCGGTAAAGTGGTTGACTCCCTATGTTTGACGTGCTGAACAGGCAACAAATAGGCAGCAGATTTCGCGCTTCCCCGTTTCCCTGCTCCATTCCGTTCCGCTGCCGCCACTGCAGCAAGAAGTGCGAACCGGCCCACTGAAAGCGAGAGAAATCCTGAGCTTTGAGCGAAGAGGATGTCAATGGCCGTCGAGATACCTATGAACATTTCTTCGCTTTGAACCATCAATTCTAGTGACCGGCCTGCACTTGGCGTCCGGTGGAATTGGGATCCAGGTTGTCGAGAAACTATCTAACCGGAGAAGAACTCAATGAAGGGCAAATTTTCAGTAATCTGTCTGCTTGTATTCGGCGCGTCCATGGCCATTGGCTGGGCCCGAATCCATTACGCCCAATTTGCGCTCGGGGAAAGCGATACCGGATTATCCTACGAATGCATTTTCATGGTTTCGAACAAGGTTCTCACTGAAC
Organism: Acidobacteriota bacterium; assembly: GCA_965116695.1. Classification (GTDB taxonomy): domain Bacteria; phylum Acidobacteriota; class UBA6911; order RPQK01; family JAJDTT01; genus JAJDTT01. The sequence goes on along the minus strand of OZ220706.1, from coordinate 531,829 downwards.
CATGGAGAGGCGAAGTCACGCTCCGGACCGGCGACGACCAGGACTGGGAGGGGAAATGGGCCGTCAACGGCGAGGACTTCAGTGGTTCCACTGCATTCCCGGTGTCCCTTGAACCCGCCGGGTCCGCCATCTTCGTCATTACCGGTAACTCCACGGTCCGCACCGGATACCTAGATATAGAAGGCGACCGGTCTTTTTTTTACGGCGATGTCGCGACAACGCTCTTCTACCAACTGAAACAGGATGGAGAGCTGATTGACTCCGTGGGCTCCGGCCTTACGGAGGGGGGGCTATATTTTGCCTTTCCGGTCCAGCAGAACTCCCGAACCAGAACCGGGTTCGCCTGGGTGGCCGTAGCCCCCATCGTGCCCTTGAGGCCTGAGGAGATTCGTGTCGGGATCTTCGACCCGGAGGGCATGCCCGTCGAAATCAAGTCCGTGCCTTACGAGGGACACCAGGCTCAGTTCGTAGACGAGTTGTTTCCGAACCTGCCGGAGGACTTTGCCGGAACCATGATGGTCAATTCCGAGAAATTCATACACCTTACGGTGCTCCGGCAGGACACACTGGCATCGGGAGCGGTCCAGTTCACCAACACCCCACCAGACAGAAGATGTTTCGATGGTGATTGCGATCTGGATCAAGCCAACCCTTGACCCGTGTTTCTCGCCAACTTGCAGGATCGGCACTGCGCATGACGAAGAACGTTCCCCGACCGCGCCCGAATCCTAACTGGTTGAAAAGCCAATGTGGGACATTTTAAATGCCGACTTCTGAGCAGTTTTGCATGCTTGGTAACAATAGTGGAGCCTTTTCCTCCACTGGATCTCGGTAGCGTCCTTTACCGACAATAATTCGCCCCCAACGAGCCGACTCGCAGGATGGATACATGGAGGCCCAGACCGCACCCCTGGCAGCCTATCTCATGTTTGCCGTTGTGGTCTTTATCTCCGGGGGCGGTTCCCGGTCTCCCAAGACGGCGTCTGTCCTTCACTAGAGTCGGACACTGCCAAGTGCGGAGTAGTTCCGCACTTGGCAGTCACAAAGGTTTACGGCGACTCGTTTCGGCTGGGCGGAGCGGGTTTCGGTGATGACGGTGCAGCGGACGCTAAAAGAAACCAACTTCAGCCTCATCGGAAGAAGTACTGGCGGATCCCGCCCCGGGGCAGCGCCGCATTCGTAGCCCGCATGGGGGACGTTCTGGAGGTCTATGCCCGTCCCTACGATTCCCGTCGTCCGGCGGTCTGCATGGATGAGGCCAACAAGCAGTTGATCGGAGAAGTGCGGGAGCCGTTGCCGGTCCAGCCCGGCCAGCCGAAGCGGCTAGAGCATGAGTACGTGCGCAAAGGGGGTCAAGCAGGTCTTTCTGGAAGTGGAACCACTGACCGGACGCTGCCAAGCGGCGGACACGCCAGGATTGGGCCCGTTGGATCGAGGACATGTTGGAGAGGCGATATCCGGAGGCCGAGCGGGTAGTCCTGGTGATGGACAACCTGAGCACGCACAGGATCGAATCACTGTACGCGACTTACGAGCCCCGACACGCCCGCCAACTGGCGGAACGCCTCGAAATCCATGACACACCAAAGCACGGCAGTTGGCTCAACATTGCGGAAATCGAATTGAGCGCCCTGTGCGGGCAATGCCTGGACCGATGCATTCCCAGCCTGGCCGGGATGCAACGTGAGATCGGGGCTTGGGTCGTGGATCGGAACCAACGGCCAACCGAAATCAACTGGCAATTCAAGACGGAGGACGCACCGATCAAGCTGAAGAGCCTGTATCTGAAACTTTAAGTGTTAATAGGTACCAGGAGCCCTATACCCTAACCCTTGTCCATTCCGAGATCATCGATTGTAGTGGAAACAGTCCGGCGACTGCGTTGCTCCTCGGTCACATACTCCCGGTATGCTCCCTCAGGGCACCTTGTCCGTTGGGCACAGGAACGGTCTCGGTGCCCGCGGGACTTTTTCGACGGACTGATCAGCCGCCATGGGTTTTTCGCTCCTGGACTACGCCATCCTGGTTCTCTATCTCCTGGCCACGGCCATCCTGGGCATCCTGCTGGGCCGGGGGCGAAAGGACCTGGGGCAATACTTCCTGGCCGGCCGGAACCTCTCCTGGTGGGTCGTCTGCCTCTCCATCGTCGCTACCGAGACCAGCACCCTCACCTTCATCGGGGTCCCGGCCCTCTCCTACACCGGAAATTTCACCTTCCTCCAGTTGGTCCTGGGATACGTCGTGGGCCGCGTGCTGGTCAGTTTTCTGCTGGTGCCGGCCTACTTCAAGCAGCGGCTGCAGACCGCCTACCAACTCCTGGGCTTCCGTCTGGGAAAAGGGGTGAGAAACTTCTCCGCCTTCCTGTTTCTCGGAACCCGTTCCCTGGCGGACGGGGTCCGCCTGTTTTCCACCGGGCTGGTGCTATCGGTGGTCACCGGACTTTCCGACTTCTGGGCCGTGCTCCTGATCGGCGCCGTCACCGTCGCCTATACGTATTACGGCGGGATGCTGTCGGTCATCTTCAATGACGTGGTTCAACTGGTGGTCTACCTGGCGGGCGCCGTCATCGCCCTCTACGTCCTGGTGGAAAAGATTCCCGGAGGATGGTCCCAGGCCATCGGTGAGGCGCAACTCCACGGCAAGCTGCAGGTCTTCGACTTCGATCTGGCTCTTGCCACCCCCTACACCTTCTGGGCCGGCCTCGTGGGCGGCGCCTTTCTCACCTTGGCGACCCACGGCACGGACCAGATGATGGTCCAGCGCTATCTCTCCAGCGGTTCGCCCAGACGGAGCCAGATCGCCCTGATCGCCAGCGGTGTGGTGATCCTGGCGCAGTTCGCGCTCTTCCTTCTCCTGGGAGCTCTGCTGTTCGTCTTCTACCGGAACTTCCCTCTGGATCGGGAACTGGTCCAGACCGACCGGATTTTCCCCATCTTCATCGTCCAGGAGTTGCCCTCGGGAATCTCGGGACTGATCATCGCGGCCATTTTCGCGGCGGCCATGTCGACGCTGAGCAGTTCCCTGAACTCCCTGTCCGCCTCCTCCATCCACGATTTCTACCGCCGCTGGCGGAGCGGAACCGAAGCCCACTACCTGCGGGTGTCCCGTCTGCTGACCCTGGGCTGGTGCGGGGTCCTGGTGGTCATCGCACTGCTGGCCAGGAACTGGGGCTCCGTGCTGGAAGCGGGCCTGACCATACCGAGCCTGACCATGGGAAGCGTGCTGGGTGTGTTTCTGCTGGCTCTGCGCCGCCGCAGCATCACTCAGAGGGGGGCGCTGACCGGAATGGCGGCGGGCCTTGCCGCCATGCTCGCAATCCACTGGACGGGAGGCGTGGCCTGGCCCTGGTACGTTCTGACGGGTACCAGCGTGACCTTTGCGACGGGATGGATCGTCTCCCGGTCGGGTGGCGGCAACCCGGCCCCGGGTCACTGAGAAACCGGGTCAGTTTATTCGATCTCACCGTGGCCGAGCATCACCATGCCCAGCGTCAGAGATCCTGATTGGGCGACCAGCGTCCACTGGTCCATGTCGTTCTTGACCAGCGTGGGGCCGGTGACCTCGTCGTAAATCGGGAAGAGGCTGAGAGTGGCGGGATGCCGTCCGACGGCGGCTTCGGCGCTGGCCTGCACCAACTCGTCCGGCCGGTATTCCGTATCCGGGTCTTCATCCATCCTGGCAGGGATCATAAGAAGAAAATCCCGGTAGATGGACACCCCCATGTGAGCGCCGTCCTGCGGCTGGACGGCATAGCGGAGGGTATAGACGCCAGGCAGGATCGGCAACTCCTTGTAGTCGGACCACTTCGCCGGAAAGCGGACGGCGCCGACCAGTGTTCCGACCTTCAATTGCCCGAAACTGACTCCCAACTCGGTGGACGGCGACGATGCCTCCGGCACTTCCGCTCTCAACCAGAAATCCGCAAATGGTTCTCCGCCCTGCAAGACGCGCAGAGCTTCCGGCTGGAGAGAGTCCCGAACCTTCTGGGAAAGCTCCGGCGGCAGGTCGACCTTGGCCGTCTCCACGGCCAAAGGTCCCTCCGCACCGAAGGCCGGCGTCAGGACGACACCGAACAGGACGATCGCAAACAGCCTACGGGACAAGAAACAAGTTCTTTCGTGAACTCGCCGTCCGATTCGCAACGGGCTCCTCAGCGCGTGAAGCTCCCGACGAACGCCCCGCGGGTTCCGTAAGTTCCCCAACTGCTTCCCAGGCCGTCTCCCTGGAATCTATGGGAGAGAGTAAAGGCCGGACGGGCATCCGCCACCTCGGTCAACGGCGGATAGTAGACCGTCTCGTTGCCGCAGATATGGTCATGATGATTCAGCGCCCGGGTCCGGAGGGAGGCGATGTCCCCCGCCTGCAGGCGCGCGAACGTTTTGGAAGCGCCGAATTCAAGAGCGATGGGCGCTCGTTGAACCTGGACCACATTCTCCATCAGTTGCGGAGCTTCGGTCCGGACGAACGCCAACAGGGCCTCCTCCTGATTTCCGTCCGCCCGCTCGTCCACCACGATCAGAGACCGGGAGGAACGGTCCACGGCATGAGGATCACCCAGGGTGGACGCGGACTTCACGATGGCCAGCACGCTGAGTCCCTGCAGCGAAACGCCGTTCCAACTCCCATGGCGCACCCGCCACGCCAGCATGGCCTCTTTCCCCGTCAGATTGACTTCCGCGTTGGCGAAACAGGGCCCGGTGTAAACGTCCGTCGTCCGCACCTCCAGGTAGTCTCCCGAGATGGTGGCGTCGGCGGCCACCAGAGGCGTCATGACCACGGCCAAGGTCAAGCAAGCAACGATTCCTGTTCTCATATCTGACCCCCTCTGTTATTGAGTCCCTATCCTATCAGATGCACCCGTCGGCCAATCCCGGCCGGTCCAACCCGAACCGGGAGCCGCCGTCAGCGCAAGCCCGCCCGATTTCGGATCGAACCCACGCGGGACCCTGGGCCCTGAGCCATCACTACAAGGGCTCGTGGCAATCCCGGTCCGATTGGCACCTTTCCTCGTTCGCCAGGTCCCCGTCGGGTCCCAGGCAGGTCATGGTGTCGTTGCACCAGAAGTAAGCATCATTGCTTGGAGGCACCGTGAGGTCCGGCGCCGCCTCGACATACATTCCCTTCCACCGCAAACGTCTGCAAAGTCGAAACTTGATCTGCTCCACGTCCAACATGATCAACTCTCCTCCATCCCGGCCGCTCGGAGCACGGCGCGCTTGACGGCCACTCGAGCCAGTTGGATCTTGTACTTGTTCCGGCTCAACGCCCGGGCGCCCTCCACGGCAGCGTTGCCGGCAGCTTCCGCCGATTCCCGGCTGACGGCTTTGCCTTGAAGCGACATCGCGGCCTTCTCGGAAACCCAGGGCACCGGAGCGACGTGGCCCAATACGACACGGGCCGTTCCGACGCTCCCTCCGTTCGGGGTCAGGGCGACGGCCGCCGCCGTCAGCGGCCAGTCCAACGCTTCCTTCTCCCTGACTTCATAGGTTGCATTCTGTGTTCCCGAGGCCGCCGGTACGACGATCCGGGTCAGGATCTCGTTGGGGGCCAGGACGTTCTCCCGCTCCCCCTGGGACCCGGGAGTCTGGAAAAAATCCTCCAGGGCGACCTCCCGGGAGCCGGAGACTCCCTGGATCGTCACCTTGGCTCCGAGTGCGATCAGTGCGGGAGCCAGGCTCGAAGCATTGACGAACTGCGCCGGACCGTCATTGCCCAAAATGGCGTGGTAGCGATTGTCCCCGTCCGCGACCATGGATTTGCCGTTCATTTGCGCCAGCAGTCCGAAGCCGCGGCGAAAATACCAGCAGCGGGGCCGCTGACAAAGGTCGCCGCCGACCGTCCCGGCAGCCTGGATCTGCGCACTGCGTATACCGTCCAGAGCCTGAATCAGCGCCGGATAGTGGGTCCGCACCGAATCCTGGGCGGCCAGGTCGTCCAAGGTCGCGACGGCGCCGATACTGAGTCCGTTGTCCGAGTCGTAGCTCACACCTTGGAGATCTTCGATGGATTTGATGTTCACGAGACGCCCGGGCGTCACGACATAGTCCTTCATCAGACTCAGGAGATCGGTTCCGCCGGCCAGCACGGCCGACTCTCCTTCGTTGCTCCCCAAGAGGCGAACGGCGTCCTGGACCGAGGTTGGGTTGGCATATTCGAAGGCTTGCATCAGGCAGCTCCTCCTCTCTCAAGGGCTTCCAATACGCGATTGGGGGTCACGGGCATGTACGGGACACGCACGCCGATGGCGTTGGCCACGGCATTCGCGATCGCCGCGCCGGTGGAGATCACCGGAGGCTCACCCAGTCCGATCACGCCCCGCTCGTCGTACCCGGGGCCCGTCATCATGTGCACAACCAACTCGCCGATGTCCCCGATCCCGGGCAGCTTGTAGAACTCCATGTCCGGGTTCAACATCTTGCCGCTCACCGGATCCAGGACCTTCTCCTCGCACAAGGCGTAGGCGATTCCCATGATCAGGGAGCCATAGACCTGGCTCTCGGAAAGCTTCATGTCGATGATCAGGCCGCAGTCCTGGACCGCCACCACCTTGTTGATCTTGACGATCCCCGTCTCCACGTCCACGGAGACGTCGGCCATCTGAATCCCGCCCACGCCGCTGTCGCTCAGCTTGCCGGGACCGGGATTGCTCCCCGTCGCGCTCATGGGACTGGGACCGATGCGGGCCGCCGCCTGCCGCCAGGAGAGGCTCCGGGCCGGGTTCCCTTTGACCTGAATCCGTCCGCTCGCGGCCTCCAGTTGATCGGCGGAAACATCCAGGGACGGAGCCACCCGTTCCAGAAGCTGCTCCAGCGCGTTGACCGCCGCCCGGCGCGTCGAAGAGGTCACGCCGCCGACGGTGGTGCTTCCTCCCGAACCTCCCGAGGCGGGAAAACGGCTGTCGCCGATCTTCACGTTCACGGCGTCGAGGGGGAGGTCCAAGGTCTCGGCCAGGATCATGGCGACGACCGTAATGGTGCCCGTGCCCAGGTCCTGACTCCCCAATCGCGCTTCCACGTTTCCGTCGGGAAAAACCACGACTTCGCAGTTGCTCTGATGAGCTCTTCCACCCCAGGTGTGGAGGCCCAGACCGAGACCCCGCTTGACGGGGCCGCGTCCGCTGTCTCCCCGCGGGTGCCAGTTGCGCCGCCAATCCATGAGGGCGGCCCCCACTTCCAGTTCCTCGGCATAGGTGTCGGCCCGAGGTCCGGTAATGGAGACGTTCTTGAGGAACAGATCCAGGGGATCCATCTTCAACTCGGCCGCCAGGTCCTCCAGGGCGCCCATGGTCAGGAAGCAGGCCTGGGGATGGTTCGGCGCCCGCCAAGCTCGCGCCGTGGCCTTGTTGATGACGATGGAATGGTGCGTCTGCTTCCGGTTGGGAACCTGGAAAACGTAAGGGACGGGCGGACTGCCGCGCGAGCCGGAGATCCCGCCGGAGCCCCATGTTTCCGAGTTCCAAGCCGTGATCGTACCGTCGGATTTGGCGCCGACCTCGATCTTGGCGTAAGCCGAGGGGCGATCGCCCGCAACGGCCAATTCGGCATCCCTCTCCAGGAACAGCTTGACGGCGGCCTTTTCCTGACGGGACAGCTCGGCGCACTCGATGCCCCAGCGATCGGCGCTGAACTTGCTCCCGAAGCCGCCGCCCATGTAGGGAGTGATCACCCGAACGTTGCCGGTCGGAAGACCCAACTTGTCGGCGAACTGTCCGGGCAGGCCCGAAACCGCCTGGGTGGAACACCAGGCGTTGAGCTTGTCTTCCCCTTCCCACTCGCAGACCTGACCGTGAGACTCCATGCAGCAATGGGTGATGGCGGCAATGCCATAGAACCCCTTGCTCCGGACGTCCGCCGAAGCCATGGCGCCGGCCGGGTCTCCCTCGGTCTCCTCCCGGGCGACTTCCTGGTCCGGAGCACTGGCCCGATCCTCTTCCGTGACGAAATGGGAAAGCACCTCGTAGTCGACCCGGATGGCCCGGACCCCGTCCTCAGCCGCCTCTTCGGTCTCGGCGGCGACGGTCGCGATTTCGTCCAACTCCCACTTGATCTCGGTGCCGACTCCCTGAATCACGCGGACGGCCCTGACACCCGGTAGGCTTTCCGCGGCCGAAGTGTCCAAGGCGGTGATTCGAGCGTGGGCGTGGGGACAGCGGAGGATTTTCGCGAACAGCATCCCGGAGCGGTTGACGTCGTAGGAGTACTTGGCGACTCCCGTCACCTTGAGAGGCCCATCCAGACGGGAGACACTCTTGCCGATATATCTCCTCTTGGAAGCTTCCGGCCATGAGTAATCAGCCATTGGTCCCTCCTTTCAGCACTCCTGCCGCCTGCATCACGGCCGGGCGAATTCCGGCGTAGGTTCCGCAACGGCAGAGGTTGCCCCCCAGACCGGTGTTGATCTGGTCCAGAGTGGGATTGGGATTCCGGTCCAGGAACGCCTTGCAAGCGACGACGAATCCAGGCGTGCAGAATCCGCACTGCTGGGCATCGTTGTCCACGAACGCCTCCTGAACGGGATGCATTCGGTCCGGGGTCCCCAGCCCCTCGACGGTGGTGACGTCCTTTCCCTGAGCCTCGATGGCCAGAGTGGAACAGGAGTAGACCGGTTTTCCGTCCACCAGGACCGTGCAGGAACCACAGGTCCCGCGGTCGCAGACCTTTTTCGCCCCCGTCAGATCCAAATGGTTGCGAAGCGCATCCAGCAGGGTCGTCCTGGGTTCCAATTCCACCCGGTGTTTCCGTCCGTTCACCTTGAGCTTCATGCTCAAGGCTCCCGGACCCTCGACCCCATGGCCCGACATCGCCGATGGAGCGCCGCTGATCCGCTGCAGCAACCCCGTGGTTACGGCGCCGGCGGCGCCTCCTCTCAAGAAGGCACGCCGCGAAACGTTCGCGGTCACGTGTTCTTCTTTCCCGTTTTTGCTCATGTGGCCTCCTTCACAAAAAACTCGTAGTCGGAAGGTACTTCGCACCCACTATAGAGCCTGTTTCGACTTCCTTGCAAGCCTTCGGCGGCGGCACGACCTGCCCGCCGAACGGACCGGGACGCACCGCCTCCCGAGGGCGCAATGGAAACACACAAGGTCTGTACGATCCCGAAACGGAAAGGCGGATGCAGTTGACCGGCCTTACTTGGAGTGGGAGTTCTTGCGGATCTGGTGACGGCGCTTCCGGCGAAGCTTTCCGCGCCGCTTTTTCTTTTTCTTAAGTACGCTACCCATGATGTTCTGGAACCGGTCGATGATAGCAGAAGACGAACCGGGTCCACAAGATCGGACCGTGGCGCCGGATTCCCCTTCATGGACTATTCGTGAAGAACAGGAACCGCCATGGTTCGCTGCAGCCGGAGCCGGACTTGAGTGGTCTGCTATGATGAGCCTCCCGCCGCCTGGGATTGCCGCGTCGAGCTCAAGGGTTGCGGCGCCTCGATTACGAATCCGCCGGGAAGGCACCCCAGGGGCCGAGCGCGGGAAACACACCCATGAGCAGACGAAGTGGAGCATCGCAGGCCGTTTCAGGCGACGCCGAGGTGGTCCTTTACACCGACGGCGCCTGCAGCGGCAATCCCGGTCCGGGCGGCTGGGCGTTCGTCCTGGAGCACCGCGCCTCGGGCAAGACACTGGAAGGCAGCGGCTCGGAACGGCAGACGACCAACAATCGAATGGAGCTTCAGGCGGTGATTCAGGGTCTCTCCAGGCTGACCCGGCGTGCCCGCATCCGCGTGGTGACCGACAGTTCCTACGTCGAGCAGGGAGCCACGGATTGGATCTACAAATGGAAGGCCCGCGGTTGGAAGAAGAGCACCTCCGGAAAGAAGCCGGTCAAGAACCAGGATCTCTGGCAGCAACTGGACCGGATTCGGAGCCGGCACGAGGTGAGCTTCGAGCGCGTACGCGGACATGCGGGACACCCCATGAACGAGCGTTGCGACAAGCTGGCGGTGGCGGCCTACCAGCACCTCAAGGGGAGCCGCTAGTAGAGGGATACGATGCGTCGCCTGGACGGGTTCGTATTGCGGCTGAACCGGACTGAAGGCAATCCGGTCCCAATCCACGTCCCCTTCAAAGAGACCTGAGGAAAGCCAGCAGCGCGCCGCGTTCCTCCGCGGTCAGTGCTTCGAACAGGGTTCGGCTGGACTCGGCCTCGACGCGGTGCCTCAGAATCGCCGCCTCGATGGTGGGCGCGGACCCGTCGTGCAGATACGGGGCGCGATGCGAGACGCCCCAAAGAGCAGGGGTCCGGATCTCCGCCGGGCCGGCATCTCCATCCCGAATCCCATCCCCGGTCCCCACGTCGTGGAGCAGAAAGTCCGCAAATGGCCTGAAAGTCTTATTGTCCAGGGCTTCGAACGGGCTGGAGCCGGTCTGCAGAGCCGGAACGTGGCAGGTGGAACAACGAACTTCCTCGAAGAGTTCCTCCCCCCGCCGTGTGGTGTCGTTTTCCGCACCTCTGGGCGGCGGTCCCAGCAGGCGCATGAAATTGGCGAAGTTGTCGATTCCCCGCAGGCCCGTGGACAGTTCCGGCCCATCCTCGGGATCGGCGACGGCGTCGATGAGTTCCAACGGCTCGCAGTCTCCGGCCGGACACATCTCGTTGGGGAACAGGTCGCTGGTGATCCCCATTTCGTTGCGGTAGGCCTCTGCTCCGAAGGTGAACAGGGAGGATTGCTGCGCCTTCCAACCGAAGCGCCCGGCGCGCGTCTCCCCCGAGTCCCGGTCCACAACCCAATGGACCCGCCCGCTGACCCCGTCTCCATCCTCGTCTTCCGGATCCTCCAGAGCCGCCAGGACCTCGTCCGGAACCGCTTCCACGAGACCGCCTCCGAACAAGGGGATCGGCTGCCGCCTGGCCACCACGTTTGCGCCTTCCGGAACCGCGGCCTGAATCGAATGGTCGGGAATGGAGAAGAGATGGATCAACGATCCGCCCGGCGGGTCCCGGAAGGTTCCGTCGGCGTCCAGAGTTCCGGCCCGGACCTCGGTGATGGTGCTGGTCCCCCCGATGGCGGGAATCACGTGGCATTCGGCGCACGAGCGCCCGTTATACAGGGGTCCCAGTCCTTCATCAGCGTCCTCCACTTCCAGGAAGTCTTCGAGTCCAAGGCGGAACAGTTCGAACTCCACCCCATCGATTCCCTGGATGGGCTCGCCGAACCCGGTACCCCGCACAACGGTTCCTTGTCCGGCCCCCGGACCGGCCATCGCAGCAAGGGCCAGCACCGTCACCAGTATGGCCCCCGCTGTCACCATCCCGGACCGTTTCCACATGGCATCCCTTCCGCGGCCCTTATTCCACAATGATGGTTCCCCGCATCATGGTGTGGCCGGCGCCGCAGGGCCGGGAGCATTCGAACGGATATTTCCCCGACTGCCGGGATCGGAAACGAATCTTGATCTTTCCCTGCCCCCGCGCCGGAATGGTGACGTCGATGCCGGCCTTGGGTATGCGAAAGCCGTGGAACGTGTCCTGACTGCTCAACTCGATCTCCAGCAGCGCTCCTTTCTTGACCCGAATCCTGGAGGGAATGAAGTGAAACCTCTCCGCCGAGACCCGAACCTTCCGGACCTTCGAACCATCGTTCCGCTTTCCGGTCGACACGGGAGACGCGGGACCGGCGCCCTGCCCGAGCAGGAGCAGGACGAATGTGAGCAGAATCACCGGGATCTTCACGGCCGTTCCTCCTAAAACCACCAGCCCAGCCCCAGGTTCCACCGGTTCCGGGGCCGGACGACGCGGCTGGCGTTCCTCATGAAGTTGTAATCGACTTTCAGGACCACGTCCGGATGGGGAAAGTAGGACAGGCCCAGAATGTGCGCCGAGCGGTCGAACCGGCTCAGGGGAAAGAACCCTTGAGGCATCCGGTATTGAGTGTCGAAGTTTTCGTAACGGTAAAAGCCCACCAGGTCATGGCTGGAACCGGACGGCACCAGGCTGCTGGAGCCTTCCAGGTAGAATCCCCGCATTCCCCGGGCAATGTTGGGGTTGATTCCTGCGCTGCGGCGAATCGCGGCATTGACCTCGGAAGCCTGTCCCAAGTGGGTCACGGCAAACTGCCCTCGAGCTTCGAAGCGATCAAACCGGTACCGGCCGTCGAATTCGAAGATCCGCAATCGGGCGTCCAGATCCCTGAGGTGGAATCCCGTCTCTCCGGTCCAGAAGCTGGCGCCCACGTTCATTCCGGGAAGAGGTCCGTAGTCGACTCGCCCGACCCAGGCCAGATTGCGCGCGTTCTCCAAAAATGATTTCTGCCTTCCCTCCCGGAATCCCTCCTCCGCCGAGAAGAGGGAGCCGTCCATGGAACTCATGACATAGGTCTTGTAGGAAAAGCCGCCGCCCAAGTCTCCCACCAGGCCTCCACCGGCGGCGAACCAGGTCGTAGGCAGGATCACCTCATCCACAAAGGGACGCTCCACGCCGTGAAACGCCGTGGGTTCGTGCCGTTCGTTGATGATTCCAACGGGGGTCAACAGAATCCCGGCCCGAAAGTTGAATCGCGGGTCGATGAGAAAGTCCAGGTAGGCCTGTTCCAGTTCCAACTCTCCGGTGGGAGCGCCCCCCTCGATCAAACCGTGCTCCAATTCCAGCTCCGACCAGAACCGGACCCGATCGCCGAACATGTGGCCCAGGTTCAGAACGAAGCGGTGAAAATCGAGCGTCGTCGGGTTCAGGCCGTCGTGGTTGACATGCATCTCCATGTACCCGGACATGGGCATGCTGCCGTCGAAAAATCCCGCCGAAGCGCCGGTCGCCTCAGGCGCCGCCACCACCTCGGCCACCACCATCGCCTCCTCCACCGGCAACGGTTCCTCTGCCGCCACGGCCGGTTCCGGGACCGGCTCCTCGATCCGGGCCGCTTCTCCGCGTATGGTCTTCAGCTCGGCGGCCAAGGTCCGCAGTTGAGTCTTCACCTCCTCGTCCGGAGTGCCCTCCAGGGCGGCGGCCAGGAGTGCGATCAGCCGCTCCAGATTGGACTCCACCCGGTCGAGACGGTCTTCCAGAGACTCCTGCGGGGGTTCGGCTCCAGATACAAGGGTCTCGCCCCAGACGGAAACGGTGACCAGCACCAGGACGGGGACGTACCGAATCGGGATTGCCGCCGCGGCAGCGAGGCGGAAGTATTTCATAACGCTAAAACGAAGTTTAGCCTCATCTAAAATTCAGGTCAACACCGGGGCCGGGGACTTCCCCCATTTTCCTGGGGTTCGGAAGAAACGAAAATGATGCAGGGGCACAAGGGGCGCCCCTGCGAAGCCGCAGATTCAGCTTCCGGGTGCGGTTTCCGAAATAATCCGATCGTAGACCCGGCGGGCGTGGTCGTACGCCCTGCGCGCCGCGTCCTTCTCCGAGTCGCGGATCCGTTCGCTCTTCATCTTCCAGCACCGATCCACGGCCTGACGGCACCATTCGGCGCTTTTGCGGGAAGCCCGGACCGGTTTGTCTCCCACCAGAACGAAGATGGGATTGGTATGGGAGCTGGCAAGAATCCGCAGAGCGACCCAACTGGACCGGGTGAGCACATGATCGAACTCGATCTCGTTCCAGTCGCCGTCAGCCGTCACGACCCGGGTCGCCACCGGCCGGCCGTTCACCACCAGTTCCACGGGAACCTCGCGGCTGGTTTCCCTGCGGGCCCGCTCCAGATGCCAATAGGGAGGCTGAGTCAAGCCCCGGGAGGCAATCAACGCGCCCACGTCGTCCTGCCGTTCCGGAAGATAGGCGGCGACCCGGGCCCGGACCTCCACCCGGCCGGGCGCGGCCAGCCTGAGCTCACTTCCTCCGGTACCCAGTTCCCGATCCTGCACCCGAAACCCGATGATGTGCGATCTGCCGTCCGAGACGTAGCTCCGCCCGGCGCGGATAGAATCCATGTAGCGGTCGAAGTCCAACTCCCCTTCCAGCTTCGCGTAGCTGCGGGACATCCCGATTCGGTCATCGTAGATGCAGGGAAAATCGGTCTCTCCGCTGATGCGGGTCCGGAACCCGGAGTTCAGGGTGTGATACCAGATGTTGAACTCCCAGGGAACCGGCGTGTCTCCGGCGGAAATAAAGTCCACCGCGTCGTGGGTCACGGTCACGATGTACTCATTGGCGCCGATTCCGTCGAACTTGGCCATCACGTAGTTGGGCAGTTCGGTGGTGAATTCCATCGGCTCCAGGCCCCATCCCGAATGGGAGTAGCCGACGACGGCTCCCTGACCTTGACCCCACTGCAGGACGGGAAGGGTCCAACTGGGCCACTGCTGGACCCGGGTCGTCCCGGGGTAGTCGTCTTCCCGCAGGCGCAGGAGGCAGAGATGGCCGGCGTGCGAGGAGGGAAAGCCGGAAACCTCCACGTCGTAACGCATCAGGTTGTTCCGGTTGGAGAGGGAATGCACCCGGCCCTCGAAAAACTCCTTCTGGTGGTACCAGCACGGTCCCCAGGTCAAGACGCAGGCGATGTTCAGATCTTCGCCCAGCGCCTGGCGCCACATGTGAAGCGGCTGGACACCTTCGTCGGGGCTCTCGTAGTGGCTGCAGCCGGCGGCATGGACATGGTGGTCGGCGCTGTACCAGCCCAGGGCCGCCAGATGGGTCCAGCGCTGCAGCCGGAATTCGATCTCCTGCTCTTCGACGCCGGAACGAACGCGGACTCTCCGGTTCTGAACCAGGTATTCCGGACCTCGGCTGACGCGAATTTCGTATTCGCCCGCCGGCAGGAAGACATGCTCCCCGTCGGCCCGGTAGACCTGCGGATGGAAGAAGAAATCGGGATATTCTCCGCGGGAGAGCCGCCGTGACGGCAACGGGTAGACCCCCACCAGTCGGCCGACGGGGGCCGGCGTAGTGCCGATGCCCCGGGTCCGGTCCCAGGGACGCCTCAACGCCAGAGCCAACCGGTAGTCCGAGGGCAGCCGGTTCAGTTCCGGATCCTCGATCACCCGTTCGATGCCGTCGGTGATGACGAACGACGCCATGGTGGGAGAACCGTCGTGATCCTTGACCCGCAGCCGGACCTTCACCGCGGGGCGGCAATCGAAGAGGATGTCCACGCTGTTGCGAAAGCCCAGGTCCTGGGTCCCCTGCCCCACGTGGAATCCGATCTTGGCCTCGCGCAACCCCTGTTCCCGAGCGTAGATCTGGACGATGGCGTACTCCAGCTTCAGACCCGATAGGCGGCTGTGCAAAGGACGCCGGCCATAAATGGCCAACTCCAGGAAACGATTGGCCACGTCTCCGTCCGAAAGCACGTTCTCCGGCTTGACCCGCTTGGCTCCGGTCGACTTGTGAAACAGCGGCAGCGCGTTGGGGCTCTCGGCGTGGAGCTGGGCGTTGACGGCCGCGTCGTTTTCGATCTTGACCAGAAAGCTGGACCACCCTCCCTGGACCAGGAGCGGAGCCGCCGGTCCGCGCAACACCTTGACCCGGGCCTCGGGGTTGATGGACACCATGGCGAGGCAATAGGGATCCAGAACGGCCTGGATTTCACGGACCACGGAGTCGGAAGGAGCCTGATCCCTCAGGGCCTGGATCCGCTCCCAGTCCCGGCTCTCCAGGCGGCTGCCCAGGAACGAAAGGGCCTCCCCAAGGCGGACGACCTGCGCCATCAGCGGCTGAGGCTCGACGTCGTCCACCAATGGCAACGCCTGTCCAGGGAGGAGCGAAAGGAAAAATCCGGAGAGGACGATCAACGCTACGGCCTGTTTCACGGTGGGCCTCCTTTTGTTGAGGATTGCGGTTTCAGGCTACCACACGGGGTAAAAATGACTCTCAGCCGTTTCTTGAAATGCCCCTCGGCGGCCGATATTCTTCTGGCGGAACGGCCGGCGGCAACCGCCGTCGAAGATCCGTCCAACGCCAGCGAAAGGAGCAACGACTCATGCCCGACGCAGACCAGCCAGGCGAAGCCAAAAGATTCTACAGGGATGTCCCCGCAACCAATAAACCCTTCTTTCTGAAGGGATCCAACTCTCTGGACTGGGGAATGCAGAACCGCCTGTCGCGGATCTTCAATCCGGCCTCGGGACGCACCGTCATGCTGGCCATCGACCATGGCTACTTCATGGGTCCGACCACCGGCCTGGAACGGATCGACGTTCGCATCGTCCCCATCCTGGACTATTGCGACGCCCTGATGCTGACCCGGGGAATCCTGCGCACCACCATCCCCTCCAGCTTCGGCCGCGGAACCGTGCTCCGGGCCAGCGGCGGCCCCAGCATCCTCAAGGAGCTTTCCGACGAGCAACTCGCCATGGACATCGAGGACGGTCTCCGGGCCAACGCCGCAGCCCTGGCGGTCCAGGTCTTCATCGGAGGGGAGTATGAGAGCCAGTCGGTCCTGAACATGACCCGGCTCGTCGATCTGGGCAACCGCTATGGAATGCCGGTTCTGGCGGTGACGGCAGTGGGCCACGAGATGGAGCGGAATGCCAGGTATTTCCGGCTCGCCTGCAGGATGTGCGCCGAGCTGGGGGCTCATATCGTCAAGAGCTACTACATTCCCGACGGTTTCGAGACCGTGACCTCCTGCTGTCCCGTCCCCATGGTCATGGCCGGGGGCAAGAAGCTGCCCGAGCTGGATGCCCTCACCATGGCCTACAACGCGGTCCAGCAGGGAGCATCGGGCGTGGATATGGGCCGCAACATCTTCCAGAGCGACACTCCCATAGCCATGATCCAGGCGATCCGCCAGGTGGTCCACAACCAATTGAAGCCGAGCCACGCCTACGAGCTCTACCAGGACCTGAGAGCCGATAGCCTGGCTGCGACCTGATCATCCGCCGCCGCCGGGACACGCGCACGCTTCCATAGGTTCGGCTTGGACCATCCGATTCCGGCCGGCGGCCGGTGCGTGCGGGACGGCCCGGCAATCACGGAACACCGAACATGAACAGCCGTTGGTCCGACCAGGAGGCCGAGCGGTTCGTCGCCCGGTATGCCCGCCGGTGGGGCCGTGACCTGGCGCTGAGAACGTATACGTCGCGCCTCTTGGGAGGGGAACCCTCTCTCGTCCTTCACGGGGGCGGCAACACCTCGGTCAAGACCGAAGTCACGAACCTGCTGCAAGACCGGGTCTCCGCCCTCATGGTGAAGGCCTCCGGACACGACCTCGCCCGGATCGAGCCCGAGGGACACACGGGACTGGACCTGAGCCACCTGATCCGCCTCCGGAATCTGGAGCGGCTCGACGACCGGCAGATGGTGGACGAGTTCATGACCCACCGTCTGGACTCCCGGTCCCGGGTCCCTTCCATCGAGACCCTGGTGCACGCCTTCCTTCCTCCCAAGTTCATCGATCACTGTCACGCCGACGCCATTCTGGCGTTGACCAACCAACACGGCGGAGAAGCACTGGTCCGGGAAGCTCTCGGCGACCAGGTCCTGGTCCTGGACTACTTCGAACCGGGCTTCTCCCTGGCCAAGGCGTCGGCCGGCGCGTTCCACCGTCATCCGAAACCGAAGGGCATGGTCTGGATGCGGCACGGGCTGCTCACCTGGGGGGAGACGGCCCGGGAGTCGTACGAGGCCACCATCGACCTGGTGAGCCGGGCCGAAGGCTTCCTGACCCGGAGGGCATCCCGGTCCCTCACCTTGCGGGTCCGCACCTCCCCGGAAACGGCGCGGTCCAGGTGGAACCGCGTGGCGCCGATCCTGAGAGGACTTCTGGCGCAGCCGTCGGGGAACCCCGACCAGCCCTGGCAGCGTGCCGTCCTGCTCCCTCTCCTGACCCGGGAGACGCTGGACCTGCTGGATTCCCATGAGGGAAGGCCTCTGGCCGTCACCCCTCCCCTGACGGCCGACCACCTGATCCGAATCAGGAATCTTCCGCTCTGGATCGATCCGCCGGATAGCGGCGATTCCCAGGTCTGGAAGAAACAGGTTCGGAAGGCCCTGAGCGGCTACGCCGAGGACTACCGGGAATTCGTCCAACGCCACCGGACGCGGGATGCGGAGACCGGGTCCGCCGGCGACCTCTCGCCCCGCCTCATCCTGATTCCCGGAATCGGAGCCGCCTGCGCCGGACGCGACGCCGGGACGGCCGCAATCGCACGGGACATTGCCCGGCAGACCTTCATGGTCAAGGCCCAAATTGCACGCATGGGAGGAACGTACCAGGGACTTGAAGAGTCTCACCTCTACCTGATGGAGCACCGCGGCATCCAACAGGCCAAGCTGGCCGGCACGGAGCAACCTCTGCGCAGCCACGTGGCCGTGGTGACGGGCGCGGCGGGAGCCATCGGCTCCGGCATCAGCCGCGGCCTGCTCGAGGCAGGATGCCACGTGGCCGTGACCGATCTCCCCGGCGGCCGGCTGGAGGGTCTGGCCGCGGAGCTGGACGGCAGGTTCCCCAACCGCGTGACGGCCGTCCCCTTGGACGTCACCAGTCCCCAATCCGTCGCCGAAGCCTTCGACTCCATCGTTTTCGAGTGGGGAGGCGTCGATCTCGTCGTCATCAATGCCGGCGTCGCCCTCACCGGTTCCCTTGCGGAGCTGGACAGCGGGGAGTTTCGCAAATCGGAGAGGGTCAACGTCGAGGGGACGCTTCACCTGCTCTCAAGAGCCGCCCGGCACTTTCGCCTCCAGGGCACCGGCGGAGACGTGGTCCTGGTCTCCACCAAGAACGTCTTCGCTCCCGGCGCGGGATTCGGCGCCTACAGCGCCACCAAGGCCGCCTCCCACCAATTGGCTCGCATCGCCAGCCTGGAGCTGGCCGAGATGGGGGTTCGGGTCAACATGGTCGCTCCCGATGCCGTTTTCTCCGACGGAGCCCGGAGATCGGGCCTGTGGGAACAGGTCGGGCCCGACCGGATGCGCGCCCGGGGACTCGACCGGGAAGGACTGGAGGAATACTACCGGGATCGGAACCTCCTGAAGGCCCGGATCACGGCGGAACACGTGGCCCGCGCGGTCCTCTTCTTCGCTTCCCGCCAGACCCCCACCACCGGAGCGACCCTGCCGGTGGACGGGGGATTGCCCGACGCCACTCCGAGATGATCCCCGGCTCACCGGTCGAGTCCGGAGAAATCCGGGACGGGAGACGCCTCCTCGGCCTGAGGCTCCAGTGGCAGCGGGCCGCGTTCACGGGTCATACGGGCCCGAAGCCCGCTGCTGGCTTCGAGATCCAGATCCTCGCCGGCGGACCGGAACACCACCCCATACTCGGAACGCGCCTTTCCGATGCTCACCTTCCCTTGCCGGACATCTTCCCGAACGGCCTCCGGATCCCGGCGCAGGGGATCGCCGTAGCCTCCGCCTCCGGCCTGGACCAGGTGGTAGACATCCCCCTCCTTCATGCGAAGCAGGAACTTGGAGGGCAGCGCTCTGGCTTCGGCGGCGGGATTGAGCGTGTTGCGGGTGGGTGTCCCCGGCCTTCCCCCCCGGTTGCCCCAGGGAAGGAAACGGGTCCGGTCCGACCGCACCTGAAGCGTCGCTTCCGAAGCCAGCAATTGATACTCGCGGACCATCCCCAGCCCGCCCCGGAACCGGCCCGCCCCTCCGGAATCGGTCACGAATCCGTAACGCCGGATCAGGATCGGCTGATCGGCCTCGATGGTTTCGACCGGAGTGTTGGCCATGTTGGTGATGGGGGCGGTGACCCCGTCGGCGCCGTCGGCTGAGGGACCGCCGCCTCGAGGCCCGTCATTGTTGAATTCGAGATAGACGAACGGCTTCCCGTCCGGGTAGTAGCCGCCGATGCTGACGCCCACGTCTCCTCCACCCCATGCCGCCGGCACGCGATGGGGCAGCGCCTTGGCGAAAGCGCCGAAAACGGCATGGCCGACGCGGAATCCTCCGAGACCGCGGGCCGCCACCGCCCCGGGGTGCCGAGGATTCACGAAACATCCCTCCGGCGCCACCACGTGAATCGGCCTGAAGAATCCCGCGTTCGCGTTGATGCCGGGGTCCGTCAGGCACTTGAAGACCGCGTAGACGGTGGACCGGGTGAAGGCGAAGTTGGGATTGATGGAGCCTCGGGCCTGAGGTGAGGTGCCGGTGAAATCCACCACCATCTCATCGCCTTCGACGGTGATTCGAACCCGTATGGCGATGGGATCGGGATCCAGCCCATCGGTATCGATGTAATCCTGAAATTCCCAGGAACCGTCGGGCAGCTCCCGGATCTCGGCCCGGGTCAGGCGCTCGGTGTGATCGACAATGCCGGCCATGTGCCCCAGAAGCGGATCGAAGCCGTATTCCCGGGCCAACCGGAGCAGTTCCTTTTCCCCCTGCGCCAGGGCGGATATCTGAGACCGGAGATCGCCCAGCACCTTGTCGGGAACCCGGACGTTCCGCGCCACGATGCGCCAGACGGAGCTGTTGAGAGCACCGGCCTCGAACAGCTTCAGCGGAGGCAGCCTCAAGCCTTCCTGGTAGATCTCGGTGTTGTCACAGGCGTTCCCTCCGGCCACCCGCCCCCCGATGTCGGTGTGGTGAGCGATCACGCAGACCCACGCCAGGAGCCGGCTCTCCAGAAAGACCGGCTTGAACAGGAAGATGTCGGGAAGATGGCTGGCCCCGTCGTAGGGATCGTTGTTGGCGAAGACGTCTCCGGGTTGGACGTCGTTTCCGAACTGGCGGCGCACCGCATCCAGAGCCGGCTGCATGGCGCCCATGTGGAATGGGAGCGTCAAGCCCTGCGCGACCTGTTGCCCGTCAGGGTCGAAGATGGCGGTGGAGAAATCCATTCCGTCCTTGACCACCGATGAGGACGCCGTTCGCACCACCGTCACCGCCATGGTATCGGCGGCGCTGTAGAGGTAATTCTTGACGATCTCCCGGGTCCACGGGTCCGGGGAGATTCCTGGTGCCGATGTCGTGCCGGTGCCACTCATGACGACGTGTCACGCCTCCTTTTCCAGGACGATGTTCAACCACCGGTCAAGCCGGGCGCTCCAGCCGCCGGGGACCAGTGTCGTCGAGTCGTATTCCTCAATCAGCAAAGGACCGCGGAGGTCCTTCCCTTCCAGTTCCAATCTGCCCAGTACCGGAGCTTCGACCCATTCCGATTGCGACGGTCCCTGATAGATCCTCCGGGACCGCACCTGGGGCCGAAAACCGTCTTGGGACAGTGAAAGGCTCTCGGGAACTCGAGTCCCCTGGTCCAAGCCGCGTGCCCGGACCCGGAGATTGACCAGTTCCAGCTCGGAGTCGAGACGATACCCGTAGTTGGCCTCATGCGCCCGGTGAAAGGCGGCCTCCAGCGCCTCCAGTCCGTCCCGATCCAGGTTCGGACTCTCGAAGCCCACTCTCAAGTGCGAGGTCTGCCCCTTGTACTTCAGGTCCGCCTCGGTGACCAATTGCCGGCGCCCGGCGCCAAAACCTTCCTGCTCCAGGAGGCCGCGGGCCTGTTCCCTCAGGCGGTCCAGCGTCCGGTTCATGGACGCGAGTCCCAATCGGGAGAGGGACTTCACCTGAGCCTGCACCAGGTGGTGCTCCACGTCCGAGAAGAGAAGGCCGAAACAACTGAACACCCCGGGAGACGGAGGGACGATGATCCGGGTCATCTGCAGCAACCGGGCCAGACCCGCGGCGTGAAGGGGGCCGCCCCCTCCGAACGCCATGAGCGTATACCGGCGAGGGTCGCGGCCCCGTTCGCTGGAGACGGCGGCGACGGCCCGGGCCATGTTGGAATTGGCCACCTGATGGACTCCCCAGGCCGCTTCGACGGCGGAGACTCCGAGCGGCGCCGCCAGCCGGCGCTCGACAACCGCCCGGGCCCGGTCCGCGAAGACCGGAAAATCACCGCCCAGCAGGTAGCGGCCGTTGAGAAAGCCCAGTACCAGGTTGGCGTCGGTGACCGTGGCGAGATCGCCGCCCTGGCCATAGCAGGCCGGACCGGGAACCGCGCCCGCGCTGTCGGGCCCGCAGCAGAGCGCCCCTCCCTTGTCCACCCGGGCCACACTTCCACCGCCGGCGCTCACTTCCGCCAGATCGATGGAAGGAACCCTCAAGATATAGCCGGAGCCCTTCAGCAATCGATGCCCCGAGCTCATTCCCCCGCCCACCTCGTATTCGCGGGACAGCAGGAGGTTCCCCTCCTCGATGATGGAGGACTTGGCGGTGGTGCCCCCCATGTCCAGCGTCAGGACGTTGGTAAGATTCATTCTCGCCGCCAGGTGATGGGCGCCCACCACGCCGGCGGCGGGTCCCGACTCGACGCAATGGACCGGTTCCTCGGCGGCCTTCCGGACGGACGCCCTGCCACCGTTGGATTGCATCACCGTCAGGGGGACCTCCACCCCCAGGTCCCGAAGCCCGTTATCGAGACGACCCAGGTAGCGGGCCACGATGGGGCGGATGTAGGAGTTGATCACCGTGGTGCTGGTTCGCTCGTACTCTCCGGTTTCGGCCAGAAGCCGGCTGGAGAGAGACAGGCTGACACCGGGAATCCGCTCCTCCAGAATCTCGCCGATCCGGATTTCGTGGCGCGGATTGGCGTAAGAGTGAAGGAGGCAGACCGCCACCGAGCGAATCCCCTCGTCCAGCAGCACCTGGGCGGCTTTCTCCACGTCAGCTTCCACCAGGGGAGTCAGAACCTCGCCCCGGTAGTCCACGCGCTCCCGGACTTCCAGCCGCAGTCGCCGTTCCACCAGCGGGGGAGGTTTGCGGTAGTAGAGATCGTACAGACGCGGCATCCTGAGACGGGAGATCTCCAGAACGTCCCGGAACCCCTCGGTCGTGAGCAAGGCCGTCTTCACCCCCCGGCCCTCCAGAATGGCGTTGGTGGCCAGGGTGAAGGCGTGGCTCACTTCGGAGAGCCGGCCGGCCGACATATCCAAATCCCGCAGGCCCGTGCCGACCGCGTCCAGCACGGCCCGGCTGTAGTCGTCAGGTGTGCTCACCAGCTTCTTGACGTGGACGCCTCCCTGGTCCGACAGGAATACGACGTCGGTGAAGGTCCCTCCGATGTCCACTCCAACTCGAAATCCGGGCCGGTCGGTTCGGGCGCTGTGTTCTGGCATTTTTCGCTGCGGTGCGGGCTAGCGCGTCCAGGCGAACCAGCGGGACAGGATCCGCCGCGCGCGGGGCGTGAGCCGGGTCCGGTTGAAGGCGTCACCCACCTGTTTGATGGCCTCGGCCTGCGTCGGATACGGATGGATCACCTGGGAGATGGTCTTGAGGCCCAGACCGCCGACCATGGCCAACGTGATCTCGTTGATCATCTCACCGGCATGACGGGCGACCACGGTGGCGCCCAGAATCTTGTCGGTCCCCTTCTCCACCAGGACACTCACCATGCCGCCCTCCTCACCGTCGGTGATCGCCCGGTCCACGTCGGCAAAATCACGTACGAAATGGTCGTAGGGAATCCCCTGCCGGGATGCCTCCCTGCAGTTCAGGCCTACGTGGGCCACCTCCGGATCCGTGTAGGTGCACCAGGGAATGGTGAGGGCGCTGGCCTTCTTGCGTCCCATGAAGAGCGCATTCTGGATGACGATGCGAGCCAGGGCGTCGGCGGCGTGAGTGAACTTGTATTGCGAGCAGACGTCCCCGGCCGCGTAGATCCGTTTGTTGCTGGTCCGGAGTTGATCGTTCACCACGACGCCGTGTCGGCGGTCGTAATCGACGCCGGCCGCTTCCAGGCCCAGTCCCTCCACGTTGGGGGCCCGCCCGGCGGCCACCAGCACCTCGTCCACGGCGACCTGCCGTGTCTGACCGTTGCACTGGAGATGAACCCGTTTCTCGCCCGCCCGGCTCTCCACTCGAAATACCTTCGAATCGAGGAAGAGTTGGATCCCGTCGCGGCGAAATGCGTCCTGGACCCTGCGGCCGGCTTCCGCGTCTTCCCGGTCCAGAATCTGAGGATGGCACTGGAAAACGGAAACCTGGGATCCGAAGCGGCCGAACGCCTGCGCCATCTCGCATCCGATGGGACCGCCGCCGATGACGGCGAGGCGCGGGGGCAGATCCGTCAATGAAAACAGCGTCTCGTTGGTGAGATAGCCGGCTTCCGCCAGTCCCTCGATGGGTGGCGCCGCCGCCCGTCCTCCGGTAGCGATGACGGCCCGCGCGAAGCGCAACGTCTGCCCGTCCACCTGAACCGCGTCCCGGCTCACGAAACGGGCTTCCCCCAGAAAGACATCGACACCCAGTTTCCGGAAGCGCTGGGCCGAGTCGTGCGCCGAGATCCCGGAGCGCAGCCGGCGCATGCGCTCCATGACCGAGGCGAAATCCACTCTCTCCCCGACCGAAACGTCGACCCCGAAGGCGCCGGCTTCGCGGGCATCGGCGACGGCCCGGGAGGACCGGATGAGAGCCTTGGAGGGAACGCAACCCACGTTGAGACAGTCGCCTCCCAGGAGGTGCCTTTCTATCAGGGCGCAACGCGCGCCGAGGCCGGTGGCCCCGGCCGCCGAAACCAGACCCGCGGTGCCGCCTCCGATGGCCACCAGGTTGTAGCGGCCCGCCGGCTCGGGGTTGGTCCAATCCCCCGGATGGACCCGGGAGACCAGGAGCCGGTTATGGGAGTCCATGGGCAATACTTCGACAGATTTCGATTCAGGCATGGCGATATTCCATGGTTCCGGAACGGAAGGATTGAGATACGTGTCTCGAGTTCGCCGTCAACGGCTACGACACCCTCTTGTCCAGTGCCCGGCGGGCCAGCCGGGTCACCTGGACGGTTACGGCCACTGCCGCCAGAAAGCCGACGATATAGAACACCGTTTCCGCCGGCGTCCGGGTTCGCCCCTCGTCTCCCAACATCGCCAGGTCGCCCGCCAGGGAACCGATGTAGACATAGAGTATGGTCCCGGGAAGCATGCCCAGCCAGGACGCCAACATGTAGTGTCGAATCTTGACCTGGGTGATCCCGAACGCGTAGTTGAGCAGATTGAAGGGAAACACGGGCGAAAGCCGGGTCAATCCCACGATCTTCCATCCTTCGTCGGCGACCGCTTCGTCGACGGCGGTGAAACGGGGATGGGCGCGCATCTTTTGGGCCACCCAATCGCGGGCCAGGTGGCGGCCGATCAGGAAGGACGCCGTCGCTCCCAGAGTCGAAGAAGCGGAGACCAGAACCGTGCCCCAGCCGAGCCCGAAGACGAAACCGGCCCCGAGAGTGAGTATGAACCCCGGCAGAAAAAGGACCGTCGCCGCCACGTAGACCAGGAGAAAGGCCACCGGGCCCCAGGGACCCAGCTCGGAAACGGTCTGTAGAATCTGCCTGAGAAACGGCCCGATATCGTTCCGGATCACCAGAAGCGTGCCAACGACCAGCGCAGCCAGGAGCAACTTCCACCACCGGTTTCGTTTCCCTGCCGTTGAACCCTGTTGAGTCACCTTTACCCCTCCGCAACGGCCGGAGCGGATTTCCAATCGATCCGCTCGGCGTGTGCATAGACGTTGAATCGGCCTGGACGCACGAAACCGACCAACGTCATCCCGAAGTCGCGGGCGAGCGCCACCGCCAGGCTCGAGGGCGCACTCACCGCCACCACCATGGCGATTCCGGCCATGACCGCTTTCTGAAGGATCTCGAAACTGGTCCGTCCGCTGACCATCATCAGGCGGTCCTCCAGCGGCAGCCTTCCTCTGAGAACCTCCCGGCCGATCAGCTTGTCGACGGCATTGTGCCGGCCCACGTCCTCCCGCAACGAGAGAAGGCGGCCGCCGCCATCGAACAAGCCGGCCGCGTGCAGGCCTCCCGTCTGCCGGAACACCTTCTGCCCGGCCCTCAACGCCGGACCCAGCCCTTCGATCACCCGGCTGTCCACTCGGGGCCGGTCCGCCAGGATCTTCCGGGACGGGTGGACCCGCAACGTCTGGAGCGAGGCCTTCCCGCAGACGCCGCAACTGGAGGTGGTGTAGAAGTGCCTGTCAAGCTGCGTATCGTCGAACTCGACCCCCGGCCGCAGGTCGACCCGGACCCCGTTGTGAAGATCGCCCTCCGAATTCCTGGAAGGAAGGACTCCCTCGATGTCCTGAGGCCGGAGGACGATTCCCTCGGTGTAGAGGAACCCGGCCGCCAACTCGCGGTCGTGCCCCGGCGTGCGCATGGTGATGGAAAGGGTCTTCTCCACCCGTTTCTCCCGGGAGGTATATCCCAGGAGAATCTCCAAGGGCTCCTCGACGGCCAGCAGGTCCGACTCCATCCGCGACGCGCCCTTCTCGACCTTCCGGACCTGCACGAACCGGACCCGGGCAGGTCGGGTTTCAGGGCTCTCAGCAAGCCGCAAGCCGGGAGTTCGGTTCGCGTCATCCGTCAGCATGTCTTGCCCCGCATCCCGCACTTGGCCGGTCACACGATCCCGTCCATCATAACAATCCCCGGCTTTGGTGAGCAGACGCATGACGAGGCCGGCCCCCGGCGGAGACGGACGGGCCATGAGCGCCCGCCCGGACTGGTAGACTCGACGGATGACGGTGCGCCTGGACAAATGGCTGCAGGTGGCCCGGGTCTTCAAGACCCGGAGTCAGGCCACCCGGGCCTGCGCTCTGGGAAGGGTCCGAGTGGGAGGCGCCGTGGCCAAGGCCCACCGGAAGGTGTCGTTGGAGGATCGCATCGAGGTGCGCCGCAAGGGCCGGACCCGCGTCCTGCGGGTCAAGGAAATCCAGAGCAGACCGGTTCCCAAAGCGCAGGCACGCACCCTGTACGAAGATCTGAGCGTGGAGCCGCCCCGGAGCCCCGCTGACCCTTTCGGAGGGATGCCGGCGGCGGCACGAACCGTCAAGGGCCGTCCGACCAAGCGGGATCGGAGACGGATCAACCGCTGGCGGCGCGGCTCCAACTCCTGAGTTCAGCCTGACCGATAGACCAGGAGATCTTCCCGCTTCGGTTCGTCGAGCTGCGAAACCCTGAGCCGTGCGGCGTCCAGGTCCATGCTGGCGATGAAGGGAAGATTGCGGTATCGGTCCTGGTAGTCCAGACCGTACCCGATCAGGAATGCCCCACTGGCCTCGAACCCCGCGTACCGGATGGGGACCTCCACCAGTCGAAGATCGCGCCGGTCCAGGAGAGTGCAGATCCTGATGGACGCCGGTTTCCTCCGAGCCAGCAGTCCCAGAAGGGAGTGGGCGGTCAGACCCGTGTCGATGATGTCCTCCACCAGCAACACATGCCTTCCGGTGATGTCCTCCTGCAGGTCCTTGAGGAGCCGGACCCGGCCCTGGTCCCTCCGGGGACGGTAGCGGCTGACGGAGATGAAATCGAGACCGACCGGCGTGGCCAGGTTCCGGATCAGGTCGCAGGTGAAGACGAAGGCCCCCTTCAGGATTCCCACGACCATGAGGTCCCGGCCCTGGTAGTCCCGTTCGATGCGGCGCGCCAGTTCCGCGACCCGTTTCAGAATCGTGGCCTCGTCGTACACGATCTCATCGACAACGGAATCGAACGGCTGCTTCACCGTTGGGGAGAGAATCCCGCTCATGCCAAAGTTCCGAACTTGAAAAGAAGCTTCCGATAGTCCCGCCCGTAGAGAACCTTCAGCTTCAGGTCGGGATAGAGCTGGCGCATCTGCCGTATTTTCCGGTTCTTCGGAGTCACCAGGCTCTGTTTCATGGTGGTCAGCTCCACATAGAGCTCGAACTGCGGCAGGTAGAAATCCGGCGTGAAGCTCCGGATCACCCGGCCGTCGGCATCCCGGTCCAAGGGAAAACTGACCGGCTCGTAACGCCACTCGACCCGGTAGAAGTCCAGAAACCGGGCAAAATTGGCCTCACTCTCGTGAGCGAAGTGCGAATGTGTGGGAGGCCGGCCTGCCTTGACCATGCTGGCCGTTTTTTTCTACCAGAATGCCCTGACGGATATTGGCGTGGTCAGTGTCCGGAGGAGGGTGGAACCGACGAAAGAAAGGTGCGGCCGTTTCCGAACAGCTCCTGGGCAACCACCCGGCCCGGGTTCGATTCCAGGACCACGAATCCCCCCAGGAGGCCCCGGGACCGGGGAACCAGGTTCTGGATCAGGTCGGAGAATCTGGCTTTGGGCTGCATGGCGATCCCGCCGGCCTGACCCTGCAGGACTCCCTGCGAGTCGTACACCCGAAGGCTCACATCCGTGGCGACGTCGCCCGGATTGAAGACCGCGATCCCCGTGAAGATGGGAGGCAGCGTATCTCCGGGCCTGCGCTCGCCATTGGCCACCTGGCTGAAGACGGCCCGCCGCAGGGGTTCGGTCTGCAGGGTCAGCGCAGCCGCGTATTCCCCGCCGGCGGGATCTCCGAAAATGACGTCGCCGATCAATCCGGGACGAGTGCTTTCCACCGCTACGGAACCGACCAGTATGGATTGGGGCGGCGCCTCCAGGCCGAAGACCTCCGACGCATTCCCCTGGAAGCTCTCCTGGGGTGAAAGCCGAATCTGGTGGGTCCGGCCCAACCGGTTCCCGTCCGATTGAAAAGCCACCAGCCGGATCTCCGTTTCCTCTTCTCCCGAGTTGATCAGCTTGATGCTGGTGAAGTACCCCCCGGCGTCTCCGGTCCCTTCCCCGCTCGCCAATTGGGCCGAGTAGAGACTTCGTGCCGCACCGGTTTCGGTGCCGTTGAGCCCCAGGACCGTGTCCCCCAACTCGATCAATTCGAACCCCACCACCCCCGGACCTTGTCTGACCCGGACCCGGACGTGACCATGGGAGACGCCCCCCAGCGGCCCGAAAAGCTCCGTAATCGACCCCGCCAGCCGGCTCCGGCCGGCGAGAATGAAGGTTTCCGGACCCGCCATTGGAACACCGTCCGATCCGAACAGGGTGAGGCGCACGGTGGACCGCCGATCCGCAGGATTGGCCAGGGCCAGTGTCGTCCGCGCCGCCTGATCACCGCTTTCGGAAGGAAATGTGCCCGGACCTTCGAAGATCCGGGTGAAATAGAGCAGCGGCGAACCGGAGGAGAACGCCACCGCTCCATCCATCTTGGTGGATGGCCCCGTGAGGCCGTTGCCGTAGAGGAAGAAGCCGGCCAACTCGGGCGTCGATGATCGAATCCGCATCCAGCCTTCCCGCCGGGCGCTCAATCGAGCCTCGAAAAACTCCCGGCCCAGCCGCGCCAACTGCTGGCCGGGCCCCACCTGACGGATGCCGGGGCTGAGGGGAAAGAGTGGGTCACCCTGGTTGGAGAATGCCTCCACTGCCATGACGGCGTCGGTCCTGGAGTCGTTGGTGACGGCGAATCCGCTGAAATGGTCGGGGTCTCCCCGATAGAAGGGAAAGAGCAGTTCCCGGCCGGGAGCGGTGAAGAGGACCTGCCGGCCGGAAAGATCGAAGTCCCTCTGCGGGAATACCTGGTACAGGCCCGACGGCCCGAACTCGTAGGCCACCGGTTCCTCGCTGAAGTCGACTGGCCGCGCGGCGGCTCCGGATCCGGGAGTGATGCCCACGATGGCCTGAATATCTTCCGGGTCCGGGAGGACATCCACCTGCCCATAGTCCAGGAGGATGTCGCCGTTGGAAAACAGGGTCACCGACATATGGTTTCCCGGACGTCGACCCGCCAGGGTGAACTCGGGGACCCCGTCCCAGATGAAGCTCAGAGACCCTTCGCCGGCTTCGGCCCGGATCTCACCGCCGGCCTCGGGGTCCAGATCGCTGAAGAAGAGGGCGATGCGGGGAGGCCCGTTGAGGAAGCGCCTTCGGCTTCGAGGGAGTCCGGGCTGCCCGTCGCCGATCCCGAATGTCAGGTTCCCATCGCTGTTGACCACCACCTCGGTGTAAGTGGTGCCATAGAACGGGAACGAGAATCCTTCCGGAAATTCGAAAATCATCTCGCCGTCGTCCTCGAGGAGCGAGAGTTGATTCACTTCTTCGTTGGTCCGCAGATCGATCCCGGAGACCACTTCGCCGGCACCGACCTCCACGACCACCTTCTCCACCGGGTTGTCCTCCGACGTCCCCGATTCAGCGGCGCCGTTGTAGAAATCCTTGGGGAATCCCGTGAAACGGATATCGTAAGGCCCCACCGAACTGCCCTCGGTGAATTCGGGATCCAGGGGTTCGATGAAGACCACATAGGTCCCGGGCGGCAGGCCGGGCAACTGATAGGAACCGTCGTCGGTGACCAGGAAATCGGAGACCACCCCCACCTGTCCACCCTCGACTTCCGTCAGGCTGCCTGCCGAGTCGAGTTCCACCGCCGCCGCCACGACGTTGGCGCCGAGAACGGGGGCTCCGGTCCGCCTCCGCACCCGTCCCCGGATGGTGCCGGTATTGGCGGCAAAAGACTCCTCCGGATACAGCCAGGAGATCCAGATCGCATCATCCAGCAGCGGCTCATTCGGTCCGAAGAACGTGCCTATGGGGTACATGACCGGAACGAAGGCCACATCTCCGAGATCGTCGCTTTCGAACCATTCCCTGCCCGCCTGGGTATGGTCCAATCCCAGGAGGTGGCCGACCTCGTGCATCGTCACACGGTAGAAATCGTTCGGCTGAAGCGCCGGGCGTTTGCCGATTACCGTGTAACCGAACGCGTACTCATGGGCGTCATCGTCGAAAAACCGGATCGCGGCGAATCCCAAAATGTTCTCGCCGGCCCCCTCTCCGAATACAAGGTTGCCGATCTCGCCGTCCTGGTCGAAGATGATGAGGTTCTCCGGGCGGCGACTTCCGACATACTCGGTGAAGTTGGAACCATCGACGTTCTCGTCCAGAAACCGGGGCTCGGGATTCTGAATCCGGATCGATGAGGTCTCCACGTCCTCCCACGCCTGGAAAGCCTCGTGGACCCGCCTCCCCAGATGAGCCCATCGAGTTTCGGAGAACTCCTGATCGAGCAAGTACAGGACCGGCTTGTCGGGATTCCACTTGAAGACACGACCGCCCCGAAGAACGTCGCGAGGTCCGCCGCCGAAGAGGGACGATCCCAGCGCGAGAATCAGGGCCGTGACGAGGAAGGTGCCGGGCCCCGGAGCCGGGCGCCGGCCGGGTTCACGGATCGTCATCTTGACGTGGGCTCCAGCGCCGCCCAATAACGATCGATTCTCCGAACCACCGACTCGAACCGATCCAGGGAGATCGGCGCTCCAGGCCGCAATGCCGCTTCTTCCCCGGCGCTGAGAGTTGAACCTCGAATCTGGCCGGGACTTGCCCGATGCAGGAGATTGGCGTTTCCCACCCGGTTCAACACGGCTTGTCCCCCGCGGCCGCCCTTGCCGACCCGGAACATGCCCTGGGCCAGGCCCACGGGACTGGTGAGTCCCAATCGGCTGTCGGGATAGAGGAACAGTAGGATTTCCTGGCCGGGGGAGAATTCGGGCACGCCGCGGATGCCTCCGGCCGGGCCGGCGCTCAATTGCCGAAACCGGATGGACTCGTTTGCCTGGGCGCCCTTGAGGCCCCGCAGGACCTCGAAGGTATAGGTCGTCACGGGAAGACCGGTGGACGGTTCCCGACCCGGTTCCGCCTGAAGGCACCTTCCCCAGAAGATGCGATCCGCCACGCGGACCATGTCGAAGAGATTGATGCGTTCCACGCTTGCGGCCCCGAGCCGCGAAAACCAAAGCAGGAGAATGGCGGCGATCCAGCAGACCGACAGAGCCAGGGTCCGGACCCGCCGGGCGCGAACCGGCTCCCGTATCGGACCTGCCGCCACTATCTTGTCTCCGACTTGTCCATTCCCTATGCTGGCCATGTCGCTGGTCCCGATTCCATATTGCTTCGCCGTTCCCAATAGCCTTACACCACTCCATATTGATGCATTCCGGGTAACGGAGTTTCAATCTCCCATGACCGAATCCAGCCTTGAGGAGACGGCAGAGAAGATCTTCGGGACCGAAGACCCGGCTGCAGTCGCCCATTGGGTCGATTACTGGAATCGGGGACACGAGCGCAATCTCGACCTGCTCCGCTCGTTTGAGGAGGTGTTCCTTCTCGATCTGCGCAAACGGCGGGTCCTGGATGCCGGCTGCGGCGTCGGCAGCATGGGGGAGGTCCTCCGGGAGCGTTGCGGCCACTACGTCGGCGTGGATGTGAACCGTCACGTCCTCCGGTTTTCGGCCCCCGCGGCCCGGAGATCGTACGTTCAAGCCAGCGGACTGTCGCTTCCTTTCGCACAGCGTTCCTTCGATTGCGTCTTCGCGTTCGACGTTTTGGAGCACCTGCCGGGGGGACTCCCGAACCAGGTTCGTTTTCTGACGGAGCTGCGCCGGGTGCTCAAGCCCATGGGAACGATTCTCTTCACGACTCCCAACTTCTGGTATCCCTACGACGCCCATTCCCGCAGCTACTTCGCGCACTATCTTCCGGTGCGGCTGGCCGACTGGATCCATCGGCGCCGCCATCCGTCGTTCCTGAAGGAGCACGGTTCGACCGCCAACATTCCCCTGCTCACTCCCCGCCGTCTCCGGGAGTGCATCGAGGCCAGCGGTCTTGCTCTCCTGCACGACCTGCCCTGCTGCCTGGATCGAAGCCAGGTGTTTCGGCTGTCTCCGCTGAAATCCAGCTTTGCCAATCTGGGGTTGGGTTGGCATCCGCACGCCGAGTTCTGGGGCATCCTTTCCCGTCCCGCCTCCCGCTCCAGCCTCCGCTTGAAGCTCAAGACCCGCCTGGACAAGGTCGATGGGGACTCATCGCACGTCGTATGGGACGACTTCGCCTCCGGAATCGACTTCGAGCGGAAACCTTTTTCCCATCAACTGGACAGGGGCTGGTACGCCCGAGAGCAAGGGCCCCCGGCGTACCGGTGGATCGCCCGGGAAGCCCTCTGCTACCTGCAGGTCAGGAACCCCGTATCGCGCCTGCGGATTCGAGGTTTCAGCCTCCGGCAGAGTCGCCTTCAGATCTGGGTCAACGGAATTCGAGTCGGCGAACACCCGATGTCTCCAACAATGGATTTCGACCTGCAATTTTTCCTTCCGTTACCGCCACCTGAGGACAGGATGGTAAAGGTTCTTCTCAAGTGCCAGCGGACCTACCGGGCGGAGCGTCCGGACGATCGAAGGAACCTGGGCGCCGTGGTGCGAGCCCTGGAACTGCTGCCATGATCGTCCAATTCCTTCGGTGGCTGGTCCTGTTGCCCGTGCAGTTGGGTTTGGGCCTGCTATTGTTCCTCGCGGATCTGGCGCGCCTTGTGAGGTTGGGGGCCACCAGGCATTCCGGTCCGGCGGACGCACCCGCAAACTCCGCGCTCTGCTCCATCGTGGTGCTCAACCACAACGGAAAGGCGCTGTTGCAGGAGAGTCTTCCGGCCCTGGAACGGGCCGTGAGCTACACGGGACAACCCCACGAGGTCATCCTGGTGGACAACGGAAGCTCGGATGACAGCGTCTCCTGGGTCAGGAGCCGCCTGCCCCGAATCCGCATCCTGGAGCTGGACTCGAATCTGGGGTTCGGAGAAGGCAACAACCTCGGAGTCGCCCTGGCAGGTCAGGAGATCGTGGTTCTCCTGAACAACGACATGATCGTCGACGAGGCTTTTCTTTCACCCCTGCTGGAACCGTTTTCCGACGATCAGGTCTTCGCCGTTTCCAGTCAGATCCACTTTCCGCCGGAAAAGAGGCGCGAGGAAACGGGCAACACCCAGGCCCGGATGCGCCGAGGATTCCTCCACTTGTCACACGAGCCGCTGAGGAAGTCCCACCAGACCCGGAAGACCTTACCGGTCTTTTGGGCCGGAGGCGGCTCATCGGCGTTTCGCCGTTCTCGATTCCTTGAACTGGGGGGATTCTCCGGCATCTTCTCTCCCGCCTACCTGGAAGACACCGATCTGAGCTACCGGGCCTGGCGGCGGGGCTGGACCTGCCTCCTGGCTGCCGGGAGCCGGGTCCTCCATCGCCACCGGAGCACCAGTTCCCGCCTGTTCACTCCGGATTCCCTGAAGCGGCTCGTGGGTGAGCGGAAACTGTGGTACCTGTGGAAAAATTTCCAACTCAGGACCCTCCTGCCTCACCTCCTGCTCTATCCCTGGCACCTGGGAAAGGAGTTGAAGCCCGGAGAATATATCCGGGCCCTCCGGCGGCTTCCGGATGTCCTGAAGCTTCGCTGGCGCGAACCGCGCCGGCGGCAGTCGGACCGCGCCCTCATCGACCTTTGCCGCAGGCCGTTGACCTACGTGCATAGCAGGCCAGGACGCCCCACGCCTACTGGGCCTCCTCCTGACCGCCTCAGGATACTCGTCGTCAGCGCCTATCTCCCCGTCCTGGGGCGCCACGGCGGAGCCGGGCGCGTCTTCCAATTTCTCAGCCGCGTCTCACGGCGGCACCAGATTCACCTCCTGTCGTTTGTGGAGGGTGATGACGAGACCGGCAGCGTCCATCAGCTCCGCGGTCATTGCGCGAGCGTGGAGTTGGTCCCGCGGAGGGATTTCGAATCCGTTTCGCTCTATCCATACGAACCCTTCGAGGAGTTCAACTGCCCTGATTTCCGCCGCCGATTCGAAGCGATTCTGGAGGAGGCAGAGTTCGACCTGATTCACTACGAATGGCCTCAGATGGTCCAGTACGACGATCTGGTTCCGCTCCGGATTCCCAGGCTTCTTACCGAGATGGAAGTCAACTACGCCGCCCACTACAGCCGCTACCTCCTGACCTCCGGTCCGTTTTCCAAGGTCAAGCGCCACTACGATACGCTTCAGACGCTCTTCCGGGAGGTCGAGATGTGCCGGCGCATGGATCGGGTCATCTGCGTCACTTCAGTCGATCGTAGCTACCTGGAAGGATACCTGCCCCGGCCGAGACTGAGGGTCTTGCCGACAGGCGTCGACACTTCCTACTTTGTTCCCGCGAACCGCGAGGTCGAGCCCAACAGCATTCTCTACGTCGGCGCCTTTCGCCACGACCCGAATGTGGACGCCATGCTGTTCTTCGTAAACCAGGTTCTACCGATGCTGTTGGAGGATCGTCGGGAAACGCACCTCTATATCGTGGGATCATCTCCAACTCCGGAGATCCGGGCCATGGACGACCACCCGGCCATTACCGTCACCGGTTTCGTCCCGGACCTGAGGAAATACTATGCTCGGGCCCAAGTCGTGGTGGTTCCCGTTCGGACCGGCGTCGGGATTCGCGGCAAGGTCCTGGAGGCATGGGCATGCGGCAAGGCGGTCGTGGGAACTTCCCTTGCTTTCCAAGGAATTCACGCCGTTCACGGACAGAACGCGCTGGTTGCCGAGACTCCCGAGGAATTCGCCATGTGGATCGCCGCCCTCATGAGGAACCCGGAGTTCACGGCCCGGCTGGCGGAATCAGGCCGGCGCACTGTGACGAAACACTACGACTGGGAAAGATTGGCGGAAAATCTGGTGGGTCTCTATGAGGAAACGGCGCGCTTCAAAAAGGGTGTGAATTGAGGGCGAAGAGAGGTGTCTGAAGCGGATGGCGGCGATTATCGCCGCCGGCGCTCAATTGAAGGGGTCGGGGGAGGAATGGAAATGAGTGAGTTTCCATTCGCCGTTCTCCCGCTGATAGATCTCGGTCCAACGGCCCGTCTCCCGCTGAAGCCGTCCCTTGGCGTGATACGCCATCAGATACTGGGAAGTGATCCACCCCACGTCGCCGCTGAACTCGATCTGGATATTGTCGGTAAGCAACGTAATGTCGTGGACCTGACTGAAATATTGATGAAGCGTGTTCTCAAATGTCTTGAAATCGGAGAAGCGGGGAGG
The DNA here is from genome assembly GCA_965116695.1 of Acidobacteriota bacterium. Classification (GTDB taxonomy): domain Bacteria; phylum Acidobacteriota; class UBA6911; order RPQK01; family JAJDTT01; genus JAJDTT01. The sequence continues at coordinate 496,326 of OZ220706.1, read as the reverse complement.
CGGGACCTTCTCGAATACCACCGCCTGCTCGGCATAGACGCCTCTCAATGTCAACATGTCCTTCTGTTGCCAGCCGCTGACATGCTGCCGGTGCATATTCAACAGTAATTCTCTCGGATTATTGCGCATAGGTTCTGGGTAATCATACCATAAATGCCACTTTACGCCTAGCGTTCCTGGCGGGAGTCCCCATTTTTCTGCTGATTCCCGCGTAGGGGCACCCCTTGTGGGGACCCTATTGCGTTCCCGCATCAATCGACGACCCGGGGAGGGCGACCACAAGGCCGCCCCTACGGTTCCGCCGCCAGCGCTGCCAATACATTTTCGGCCATGGCCCGGGTCCCGATGGACTCTTCTCCGGCCCGCACCAGGTCGGCGGTCCGGTGGCCCTCATGCAGGCAGGTCTCCACCGCCGAATCGATCCGGCGGGCGATGTCATCCCGTCCCAGGGAATAGCGGAACAGAAGCGCCACGCTGGAGATGGCGGCCAAGGGGTTCGCCCGGCCGCTTCCGGCGATGTCCGGCGCCGTTCCATGGACCGGTTCGTAGAGACCCTTCCGGACACCCTCCGCCGGAGCTCCCAGACTGGCGGAGGGCAACAGGCCGATGGACCCGGCCAGCACGGCCGCCTCATCACTGAGGATGTCCCCGAACAGGTTGGTGGAAAGGAGCACGTCGAAATGCCTGGGCCGGGAGATCAACTGCATGGAGCAGTTGTCCACCAGCATGTGCTCCAAGGCCACATCCGGGTAGTCCTTTGAGACCTCCTCCACCACCGTGCGCCAGAGCAGCGAGCTCTCCATGACGTTGGACTTGTCCACGCTGGTGACGAGGCGGCGCCGTTCCCGGGCCAGTTGAAAGGCGGCCCGGGCGATCCGTTCGATCTCGTAGTCGTGGTAGATCTCCATGTTGTAGGCGCAACGGACGCCCGAACGCCGCTCGCTGCCCCGCGGCTCACCGAAATAGATCCCGCCCGTCAACTCTCGAACGATCATGATATCGACGTTTTCGATGATCGATTTCTTGAACGGCGAAGTCTCCGACAGAGACGGATGGGTCTTGACGGGCCGAAGGTTGGTGAACAGTTCCAACTCCTTGCGCAGTCGAAGCAGAGCCTGTTCGGGACGCGTCGGGGCGGGATTGGAGTCGAACCGGGAATCACCCGCTGCCCCGACCAGTACGGCGTCCGCTTCCCTGCAGGCAGCGAGGACAAAATCGGGCAAGGGGTCCCCGTAGCGTTCCAGGGCGGTTCCTCCGGCCGGGAAGGTCCGAACCTCCAGTTGCAGTCCATGGTTGCGTCCACACCACTCCAGCACCTCGACGGCCGCAGCGATCACCTCCGGACCGATGCCGTCCCCCGGCAGCACAGCGATCACATGGGTCATGGGTCATCCCTTCCCGGTGGCTCCCTCCCAACGGGGGGAGACTACCACAGCCCCCGCGGCCAACGTCCCCGCAGCCCGACTCCCATCCGGCGGGCTGCTATACTGTAACGCCTCCGGCCGGGTTCCCTGCTCCGGCCGGCATCGTTCGGCAACGGCGACGCACCCGGAAAGACCAGGATCATGGCGGCCAAGACGACACCGGTGATCAGCCGCGCAATGGAGGATTACCTCAAGGCCATCTACGAGTTGGCCGCCGGAGACTCGCTGGTCACCACCTCCAGGGTCGCCGCCGCCATGTCATGCCGGCCGGCCAGCGTGACCAACATGGTCCAGCGCCTCTCCGACCTGAAGCTGGTGGAATACCAGCGCTACAAGGGAGTCCGCCTGACTCCGGCCGGAACCCGGATCGCGCTGGAGATCATCCGGCACCACCGGCTGCTGGAGCTGTACCTGTCCGAGGTTCTGGGCTACACCTGGGACAAGGTGCACGAGGAAGCGGATCTCCTGGAACACGTCATTTCCGAGGAGTTCGAAGAGAAGATCGACCAGGCGCTGGGATACCCCCGGAAAGACCCCCACGGTGATCCCATTCCCACCAAGAAAGGCGAGATCGACCTGGAGCGGGTGGGAAGGCTCTGGGACATGGTGGCGGGCCAGGAAACCCGGGTGCGGAGGGTCAGCGACAAGGACCCCAGCGTCCTGCGCCACCTGGCCTCCATCGGCATCTTCCCCGACGTCAAGCTGGACCTGGTGAGGCGGGACCCCTTCAACGGACCCGTCTATGTCCGGGTCAACGGAGTCGAGCACGGACTCAGCGAGGAACTGGCGCGCCAGATCTTCGTCAGCCTGCCATGAGGGTGCCGCTCACACCGCTGCGGTTTCTCTACCGCGCCAGGGACCAATTCGGTTCCAAGGCCGGCATTGTGGACGCCGGACGAAGCTGGACCTACCGGGAGTTTTCCCGGCGCTGCCATCGCCTGGCCGCCATCCTTTCGTCCTGGAGGCTCGCCGCCGGCTCCCGGGTCGCTCTACTCTCCTACAACCAGCACCCGCTCCTGGAAGCCTATTTCGGAGTCCCCCTGGCCGGCTGCATTCTCCTCCCGCTGAACACCCGTCTCCGGGCCCCCGACTTCCGCCACATTCTGAACGACGCAGGGGCGCGGGTCCTCATCTTCCATCCTGACTTTCTCCCCGTCGTCGAGGAGATTCGCCGCGACCTCCACAGCGTCCGGCGTTTCCTGCTCCTGGAGCCCGGTCCGTCCCCCGACTGGGTCGAGCCCGGCTCCTACCGGCATCTGATGGAAACCGGCGAGTGCGCGCCGGACCGGGACATCTTCGGGATCGACGAGGAGGACGTCGCCGAGTTGTTCTACACCTCGGGCACGACGGCCCTGCCCAAAGGAGTCATGCTCACCCATCGCAACCTCTACCTTCACGCGCTGGAGGTGGCCCTGGCACTGGGCATCCGGGAAGAGGACACCCAACTGCACACCATCCCCCTGTTCCACGTGAACGGTTGGGGAACGCCCCAGTTCCTGACCTGCCTGGGAGGACGGCACGTCCTCATGAAGCGCTTCCATCCCGGCGACGCGTACCGCCTGATCCAGGAACATGGCGTCACGTTCTTTTTCCTGGTGCCGACCATGGCCCTTTCGCTTCTGAACCATTCGGAACGGGATCGATTCGATACCTCGTCGGTCCGATTGATCAATCTGGGGGGAGCAGCCGCCAATCCCCGGCTCGTGGGACAATTGGAAGCGGCCTTCGACTGCCGGTGCGTCGCCGGCTACGGCCTCACGGAATGCTCACCCGTGGTGACGCTCTCGTTTCCCAAGAGCCATCTTGCGGTCCAGGGCGAGCGCCGCCTGGCCATGCAGTCCATGACCGGCTGCCCCATCCCCGGCGTGGAGCTGGCGCTTCTGGACGGGCAGGGCCGTTCCCTTCCCTGGACCGGCAGCGATCTGGGGGAAATCGCCATCCGGGGAGACGGCGTCATGAAGGGCTATTGGGGACAGGCGGAGCCGGAGGCGGCGGCCGGAACCTGGTTGCGGACCGGCGACCTGGCCACCATCGACCCGGACGGCTACGTTCAGATCGTCGATCGAAAGAAGGACATCATCGTCAGCGGCGGCGAGAACATCTCCAGCCTGGAGGTGGAACGGGTGCTTCTGGCCCATCCCGGCGTCCTGGAATGCGCCGTGATTCCGGTACCCGACGAGCACTGGGGAGAGATTCCCAAGGCGGTGGTCGTCCCCAGAACGCCGGACGGTGTCACCCCGAAGGAACTGGTCTCCCATTGCCGGCGCCGGCTGGCCTCCTTCAAGGTCCCCCGGATCGTCGAACTCGCGTCCGGCCTGCCCAAGGGAGGGACCGGCAAGATTCTGAAGCGGGAACTCAGGAAGCGCGGCTGAAATCGCCTGCTCCGTGCTGCGAACAGTTTCGAACGGACGGACCGGTCAGTCCGAATGGGCCAGATTCTCCAGATACCTCTCGGCGTCGATGGCCGCCCGGCAACCCGCCCCGGCGGCGGTGACTGCCTGGCGGTAGACGTGGTCGTGAATGTCACCGGCGGCGAAGACCCCTTCGACGCTGGTCCGGGAGCCCCCGTGAATCGAGATGTAGCCGCCGTGGGTCTTCACCTTGTCCCGAAAGGCCTGGGAGTTGGGAGTGTGCCCGATGGCGACGAACACTCCTTCCATGGGCATCCGGCTCTCCTCGCCGGTCTTCACGTTGCGGAGCCGGATCGACTCGACCCGTTTCTTTTCCGGGTCCAGGATATCGGTCACGACCGTGTCCCAGAGAAACCGGATCTTGGGATGGCTCAGGGCGCGGGACGCCATGATCTTGGAGGCCCTCAACTCGTCCCGCCGGTGGATGACGGTGACGCTGTCGGCAAACTTGGTGAGAAAGAGCGCCTCTTCCATGGCGCTGTCGCCCCCGCCGATGACGGCGACACGCTGGTCCCTGAAGAAGAACCCGTCGCAGGTCGCGCAGGTGGAGACGCCGTATCCGATGAGCCGTTTCTCCGACTCCAGTCCCAGGAGCCGGGCCGACGCGCCCGAGGCGATGATCAAGGAGAGGGTCCGGTAGGTGGATGCTTCCGTCCGGACCTTGAAGGGATGGTTCAAATCCGCTTCGACGACCGTTTCCATCCGGTATTCGGCCCCGAAGCGCTGGGCCTGCTCCTTCATTCTCCGGACCAGCTCCGGACCGTCGATCCCCTCGGGAAAACCAGGGTAGTTCTCGACCAGGGTGGTCAGGGAGAGCTGTCCTCCCGGCTCGTGTCCTTCCAGGACGAGCGGGCTCAGATTGGCCCTGGCGGCGTAAATGGCGGCCGTTGAACCGGCGCAGCCCGAACCCAGAATGATCACCTTGTACACGGAATCGCCTCCCTCGCTCAGCCTGAGAATTTGCCCATGTTCAGCCCCATACCCCGGCGGCGTTCCGCAGCAACGGGACACCCGCTTCAGAGCGGGGTACGATAAAGTAACGGATGCTGCCCCGGCTTGGCAACGGAGCGCCGGACGGCGCAGCCGGGTTGCGCCGTGTCCGGGTTAGGGAGACTGAGTTGATGTTCGAGCAGGAGTGGCTCACTCCATTCGAGACTGTATGGACCACTTTGGCACAACTGCAGGTGGAACGGATCTTATGGGCGCTCCTCTTCGCAGTGGCGGGCCTGGTGTCCGCCCGTCTCGTCGACAAGGTGGTCACCAAGCTGCTTTACAGGCTGGTTCGGCGCACCAAGACCGAACTGGACGACCTGGTCATCGACCAACTCCACCGTCCCGTGATGCGGAGCACGATCCTCCTCGGATTTTACATTGCCGTTAAAGTCTCCGGCCTACACGCCCAGGTGGCGAGTGTCGCCGCTCACCTGATCCAGACCCTTGCCGTCCTGATCTGGCTGTTTGCCGCGATGCCGCTCGCCGGCATCGTCTTCCGGTGGATGAGCCGCCATGAAACCCGGTTTCGGGCCGTCCAACCGGCGAGCCTGCCTCTGTTCTCCATCGGAAGCCAGGTCGCGCTTGTCAGCGCCGCCGTATACGTCGGCATGCTCGCCTGGGAAATCGACGTTGCGGCCTGGGTGGCCTCGGCTGGAATCCTCGGCCTCGCTGTTGGATTCGCCGCGCGCGACACCCTGGCCAATCTCTTCGCGGGAGTCTCCATTCTCGCCGACTCCCCCTACAAGATCGGCGACTACATCGTGCTCATGGACGGGAACAAACGGGGCATGGTGACGCAGATCGGACTCCGCAGCACCCGCATTCTGACGCGTGACGACATCGAGATCACGATTCCCAACGCGGCCATCGCCAATTCGACTCTGGTCAACGAGAGCGGAGGGCCGGCAATTCACCAGCGGGTCCGTCTCCGGGTCAACGTAGCCTATGGATCGGACGTGGACCAGGTGCGCGACCTGCTCCTGGCCGTGGCGCGGGAGGAACCCATGGTCCGGCCCGAACCCGCGCCGCGGGTTCGGTTCCGCCAGTTCGGCGATTCGGGACTGATTTTCGAGCTGCTCTGCTGGATTGCGGAAGCGGAGCTGCGGGGCCGGGCCATCGATGCCCTTCACACCCGAGCCTACAAGTCCCTGGGCGACGCGGGAATCGAGATTCCGTTTCCCCGGCAGGACATCCGTATCCGGCAGGAGCCGTAAGGGTGTCCGGAAGACCGGCGCCACCGTCAACGCCCGGTCTCGGCCGGACCGAAGAGGGCGCCCACAAGGGGGGCCCCTACGTCAGAACGAATCGAACTCGGACAGCTTGACGGGCCGCCCTTCCCGGGCCGACCGGTCGGCCGCGAACACCACCCTGTGACTCTCCCACGCCTCCCGGACCCCGGTCAGAGGCATGGCGCGGCCCTCCCGGACGCTGTCCACGAAGGCCTGGAACTGGGGCTCGTACGGGTGGTGGCTCACATCTCCCGAATCGATCAGTTGGGTCTCCAGAGTGCTCCAGGCCTCCTTGCTCAACCCCTTCAATTTGGCGCTGTAGATCCGGTTGTCCAGCAGGCTTCCTTCGCTTCCCACCAGGTGGATATGGAAGTAGTACGGCTGGAGGCAATCCACCACCGAGGCGACCTTGCCCAACCGGCCGTCCTCGAACCTGAGGAGGGTGACGCTGGTGGTGTCGTACTCGTAGGGAGAGAAAACGGAGTTGGAGGATCGAGTCCCGTGGGACACCACCTCCTCGACGCGGCCTCCCATGAACATCAGCAGTCCGTCCAGGGCGTGGCAGCCGGCCGTGAGCAGGCTGCTTCCCGCGTACCTCTTCTTGACGTTCCACTCGAACTGTCCGTACCAGGGTCCGATGCCGTGGTAGTAGTCCACCTCCGCGTAGTGGATCCGGCCCAGGAGGCCTTCCGAAATACAGGACTGAATCATGGTGAAGTGCTCGCTGAAACGGCATTCGAAACAGACGCAGACCCCGACGCCGGCGTCTTCGACGGCCCGCTTCATGGCTGCAAGATCCTGGACCGTCAGACACAAGGGTTTCTCGATGATGAGGTGTTTGCCGGCCCGGGCCGCCGCGATGGACTGCTTGGCATGCAGATGGTGCGGGGTGCAGATGTCCACGATGTCGATTTCGGGATCGGCCAGCATCTCCTCGTAGCTGCCGTAGACCTTCAGCGGAACGCCGTACGTGGCCTCCAGTTCCGACTCGTCCAGGCGGCGCCTGGAGGAGACGCCGCCGACACGCGCTCCCGAGACCGTCTTGAAGGTTTCGATGTGGGCTCCCGCGACCCATCCCAGTCCCACGATTCCGACGTTCAATTCGCTCATTTTCACTCCCTCCCGGTCTGATGGGATCGAACCCGCTCCGCGGACGCCCGCTCCCTGCAAGTCCTGAGCCTCAGGGCACAAGAAATTGGACGATATCTGCTATATTTGGTTCTCAAGCAGGAAAAAACAACCGGAAAGCGTGCAAGAGACTCCCCGATAGCGAAACTGTGGAGACGCGGAGGCCCACCCTTCAGATGACGACACCCGGAATCGTCACTTGGTCCCGCCCACGCTCCGCCATCCGGTCAGCCGGGATCGGACTCCTGCCCGTCCTGGGCATCCTGGCCGGGCTGACCGCCCTGATACTCACCGGCCTGTACGTCAACGACCGTTTCCAGACACTGGAGGAGCGGATCTCCGTGAATCGGGAGTACCTTCACGCCGAGCGGGAGGAATTGAAACGTCTCAGTTCACGGTTGCTGGGCCTCAGCGGAGACTCCCAGCGCTTGGAGGGGGAGTTGGAAAAGGAGGACCAGAAGCTGCGGAACGCCGTCAGGTCCAGCTTCCAGCAGGCTCGGAAGAGAATCGAGGAAAGCCGCGGGGACATCGAGAAGCTGGGTTCCGCCCTGGAGGCTCTGGCCGGCACCGTGGAACAACTGAACCAGAGCCATCTGGAGGCCGCGGATCAGTCCCAGGCCCGGCACGCAGAAACCGGAAAGAGTACGGAGGCCAACCGGCTGGCCGTCGAAAACCTCCGGTCCCGAGTGTCGCGGATCCAAGGCCAACTGGGGTCCCACCTGGAACGGCTGAACGGGCTGGGCAAAACGTTGGAGGGACTGGCCACCCAGGTGCAGTCGGTCGAAGAAGCCGGCAAGAGTACGGTGGTTTCGTTGGAATCCAACCTGCAGGCCCTGTCGGAACGGGTCAGTCTGGCCCTCAACGACGTTCGGGCCCGCCTGGACAACCTGTCCGCCAGGTTGGACCGGCTGGGCGGCCAGGAGGCCTTCTAACCCCTTTTTGCCTCTTCCCGCGTCAGTCGACCGTCACCCACTCCAAATTTTGCGCGGAATCGAGAACCGCTTCCTGGGTCTTCTGCGTGGCCAGCGCTTCCCGGAAGCTGGGATGGGTCCCCTCACCCGATTCCAACCCCTTCAGGAAATCGGCCAACGCGTTGATGAAGGTGTGCTCATAGCCGATCACGCAACCCGGAACCCACCAATTCTTCATGTAGGGATGCTCGAACGCCGTCACCATGATGGTGCGCCAACCCTGGAGGTGAGCCGGGTCGTCGTGGTTGAAGTACTGCAACTGGTGCATGTTCTCCAGGTCGAAGTAGAGCGATCCCTTCTCACCGTTGACCTCGAACGAGTTCTTGTTCTTTCGTCCGCGAGCGTACCGGGTGGCTTCGAAGGTCCCGTTGGACCCGTTTGAAAAGCGGGCCATAAAGGTGCAGACGTCGTCGATCTCCACCGCCCTCCGCTCCGCCGGGCTTCCCTGCACCGGCCGCTCCTTGACGAAGATCTCCGTCATCCCGGACACCGATTCGATGGGGCCGTTGAGCCAGATCGCCGTGTCGATGCTGTGGCTCGCCAGATCGCCCGAGACCCCGGCTCCGGCCACCTCCTTCTCGAGGCGCCAGAGCGTGGGCCCGCCCAGCGGGACGTCCGCCGATATGGTCCAGTCCTGCAGGTAGGTGGACCGGTAGTGAAAAATCCGTCCCAGCCGGCCCTCGTCGATCATCTGGCGGGCCAGGGTGATGGCCGGAACCCTGCGATAGTTGAACCAGACCATGTTGGCGACCCCCGCCGCCTCCACGGCCTCCACCATCTGGACGGCCTCATCCACATCCATGGCCAGCGGTTTTTCGCACAGCACCATCTTGCCCCGGCTCGCGGCGGCCAGAGCGATCTCATGGTGGGTGTTGTTGGGGCTGCAGATGTCGATGACGTCGATGTCGTCCCGCTCCACCAGGCGCCGCCAGTCCGTCTCCGTCGATTCCCAGCCCCAATTGCGGGCGAAGGGCTCCAACTTGTCCGAATTCCGGGCCGCCACCCCCTTGAGCACAGGGGAATGGTCCAGCTCGAAGAATTGGCTGACCTTCCGGTAAGCGTTGGAGTGGGCTCGACCCATGAAGCCGTAGCCGATCATTCCCACGTTCAGCGTCTTTTTCGCCATGACCTCTCTCCGGGTCCGCCGAGGCCGGCCCGCTCGTCCCCCCGACTCGACGAGCCGATGTCCTCAATCCGTCGTGCAGAGAGAGTACGCCCGCACCGATCTCGCCCGCAAGCCCGCCCGGGTAGCGGCACGGCCCCGCCGGGTGGGATAATCGGGTCCGTCCCCGATCCGGAGATCCAGCGAACATGCGCGTAGGAATGAATCTGCTCCTCTGGACCACCGAAGTCGGGCCGTCCCACCGCAACCTGCTCAGGCAGATTCGCGACTGGGGGTTCGACGGCGTCGAGATCCCTATTTTTTCGCCCCATCCGGAGCGCGCACGGGATCTTGGGCTCCTTCTGGACGATCTGGGACTGGAGCGAACCGCCGTCACCGTCGTTCCGCCGGACGCCAATCCCATCCACCAGGATCCATCCGTCCGGGTCCAGGCCCTGGAGTACTTGAAGTCGGTGGTGGAGGCCTGCCATCTGGCCGGCATTCACCTGCTGGCAGGCCCGATGCACTCCCCCGTCGGCCTCCTGGCGGGCCGGAGCCGCACTCGGGAGGAATGGGGATGGGCGCTGGAGATCCTGCAACAGACGGCGGACCTGGCCCGATCCAGCCGGATCACGCTGGCGCTGGAATTCCTGAACCGCTTCGAATCCTATTTTCTGAACTGCGCCAAGGACACGGTCGAGTTCATCACTCAGGCCGACCGGCCCAACCTGGGGATTCTGTACGACACCTACCACGCCCACCTGGAGGAGAAGAACGTCTCCGCGGCGATCCGCACCTGTGCGGGCGCACTGCGGCACGTCCACGTCAGCGAGAACGACCGGGCGACCCCCGGAGAGGGTCAGGTCCGCTGGAGCGAGACCTTCGACACTATCAAGGACGTCGGGTATGGAGGCTGGATGGTCATCGAGGCCTTCGGACAGGCGATGCCGGAACTGGCCGCCGCCACCTGCATCTGGCGCCGCATGTTCCCGTCGGAGGAGCACCTGGCGCGGAATGGCCTGGAATGGATCCGCTCCAACTGGGACGGCTAACCGTTCGCGAATAAGGGGACCGAATAAGGGGACAGCCGGTTTCTCCGACAGCCGAAAAAGGCGCGAATAAGGGGACAGCCGGTTTCTCCGCGCGAAGAAGGGGACGCGAATAAGGGGACAGCCGGTTTCTCCGGCTGCCTGATGATGAACACGCCCAACTTCTACCGGCTGGAACACTCCACTTCCTTCATCGAGGCCTAAAATCGGCTGATGACCGAGCCCACGGACTTCCACGGCGGGGAATTCAGCTTGAACGGAAAACCCGGCCTGAGGGTGGATCTCGATATGGACACCCTCCACTCGCACCTGCACCCGGGTTCGGCTTGGTCCCGGAAACGATCGGCAGTGTCCTGCCGTTCCTGAAGGCGTCCCAGAAGGGGACAGTTTCCTTTTCCGTACCAAGTTTTTGAGTTTCCCTCGCGGTTCTCAGTGCTGAGTCGTTCTTGCTATCAGAGGCGCGAACCGATCCCTGCCGGATCTGGTTCATCGATGACCGTTCCAATGGCCCGAACCGCGCGACACAAGAGTTCAGAAGCTGCCTACTATCACATCACCAATCGAGTCGCCGGCGAGTCCGATTGGTTCCCATTTGAAGACTGCCTTGCCCGTCGCAAACTCCTGGAAATGCTGCTTTTCTACGTCGATGTCTATCGGTGTCGTTTGGCCGCCTTCCAGATCATGGGCAATCACTTCCACTTTGTCGTCTATTTCGAGAAACTCCATCCCCTATCCCGCGAGGAGTTGATGGAGAGCGCCTGCAAGCTTTATGGACGAAAGGCAGAGAAGAATACCGCCGATTGGACCGCCGACAAGTGGAAGAGTTTCAATCAGCGACTCTTTGACGTGTCGAAACTGATGGCGGATTTCGGTGGGCTATATGCCAAGTGGTTCAATCGCCAGTTTGATCGGCGCGGCCATTTGTGGGCGGATCGTTTCAAGAACCCGGAACTCTTGGGAATCGAAGCCGTTCAGGACGCTATCCTGTACGTGGAACTCAATGCCGTCCGGGCCGGACTGGTCCAACTGCCCGAGCAGTGGAAGTGGGGCTCGGCCAGCTGGAGGTTCACCGGCGAGGATCAGGATCTGATTCCCCTGGAGGAACTGTTCCCGGCGGATCCCGGAACCGACGTGTACCGCTATTACCGGGCCCGCTTGTACCATCGAGGAGCCGTCCCCACCAAAGACAACCAGGCCGCGATCCCGGGGTGGATCATCCAACAGGAGCAGCAGCGAGGATTTGCCCGTCCCGGAGCTTTTCGCCGGCGTTTGCGATTTATGACGGACGGGTTGGCCGTCGGCCCGGCAGAGAAGGTGGCGAAACTGCTGGAGACATATCGGCGGCAGGGTCGATATCGACGTCGCCGACATCCGATTCCCCAACTGGCCGGAGTGCTCTTCTCCCTGCGGGAGCAACGGTCGAACGCATTGGCCACGTAGACTCACCTGACCGCCGGCCATCTAATCTGCCCCCGCGGCATCGAACGATCCCAATCTGGGGAACCACCAAGGGACGGAATTGTCGCCGTAGTAGACGGAATGACTTCCGAACTTCCATCCAATTGCCTACGGTGCACTGCTCCACTTCCGGGTGGGATCTCCAACGATCACACGATGTAGGGAACAGTCCACTTTTTCCGCTGAAGTAGGGGACCGCTGAAGTAGGGGGCTGAAGACTGAAGTAGGGGACAGTCCACTATTTCACGAAGTAGGGGACACGAAGTAGGGGACAGTCCACTTCGAAGTAGGGGACAGTCCACTTTTTCGCGCTGGCTGGATGGTCATCAAGGCCTTCGGACAGGCGATGCCGGAACTGGCCGCCGCCACCTGCATCTGGCGCCGCATGTTCCCGTCGGAGGAGCATCTGGCACGGAACGGCCTGGAATGGATCCGCTCCAACTGGGACGTGTCGCGTTAGCCGTCCCGGAAACGATCGGCCGTATCCTGCGGCTCGTATCCCAAGTCCCTCCGGGCGTTTTCCAGCGACCGATAGTTCCACTTGTTGTCGGAGACCACGTAGTAGATCCCGAACTTCAGATCCTCGGGCGCATCGATGCAACGGCGGATCATCTGGGCGATGTCCGAGTGGCTGCACCAGACTGAGAAGTCCCGAACCTCATTGGGGCGGTCGTTGATGTGGACTCGGCCGATGCGGAGGCAGATCATGGACAGGCCCCACCGGTCGGAGAAGAAGCGGGCCAAGGTTTCACCGAACTGCTTGCTGCACCCGTAGAGGCCGTTGGCCCGAATCAACGAGGTGCCCAGCAGATCCCAATTGGCCACCTCTCCGTATCGTCCTTCGACCAGGGCATCGTAGGGTGGATGCCGCTCCCACTCGCTGACGGCGGCCCCGCTGCTGGCGAAAATGACCCTCTCGACCCCCGCCGTTCGCGCCGCCTCGAAGACGTTGTAGGTGCCGACGATATTGTGCGGAAGCACATCCTCCCAGGTAGGGTCCCCCTGGGCCATGGCAGCCAGGTGGACGACGGTCTCCACTCCCTCGAAGGCCGGTCGGATGGCATCCAGATCCGCAATATCCGCCTGCAGGCAGGCGAATCCCTCCACCGGGCGCCGGTTCAAGGCGCTCAGCTCGTACGAATCTCCCAGTTCCCGCCCGCAGATCTGCCCGATGAGTCCGCTCATGCCCGTAATCAACACTTTCTTCTTGGCCATGCCGCGATTCTACCGCAGCGCCTCCCGACTCCGCCCGCCGGTTTTCATTCCCACTTCCAGCCCCTATGATGGGCTCTCGTCTCACTACCCGTTTGAAGCGGCATCCGGCGAAAGGGAGCGAATACATGTTTCGAAACAAGATCCTCGAGAGAATCAAGAAAGGCGAGAAGGCCCTGGGCCTGTTCATGTCGGACCCTTCCGAGGAACTGGTGGAAATGGCCGGGCGCATGGGGCTGGATTTCGTCGGATTCGACGGCCAACACTCTCCCCTCACCCCGGAGCGCGTCGGCACCCTGTGCACCATCGCCGACGGGTTCGACATCACACCCACCATGCGCGTTCCCGACGGGAACGAGAGCACGCTCCTGTCCTATCTCGACCGGGGCATTCGCAGCATCACCGTCCCCAATATCCAAACCCGGGAAGAAGCCGAAAAACTGGTCAAATACGCTTATTTCGCACCGCTGGGCCTGCGCAGCTCCACCAGCTACCGCATGGTCATGAACCAGGAGGGGAAGGACCGCAACACCCTCTTCCAGGAAGTCAACGCCAACCTGATGATCGTCCCCCAACTGGAGAGCGTGACTTCAATCCGGAATCTGGACGAGATCCTCAAGGTGGAGGGGATCGACTATTTCGGAGGCGGCCCCGAAGACATGGCCCAGTCCATGGGGATTCCGGGCCGACACGACGACCCGAGGGTGGCCGAGATCTACCAGGAGATGGAGCAGAAGGTCCATGCCGCCGGTAAGTTCATGGCGGGAGACTACATGGAGTCGGTGAACGTCTTCTGGAACGTCAAGGGCGCATTGGAGCAACTGCTCGAAAGCCACGGCCGCCGCTCCCGCATGACCTGGTAGCCAGGCCCCACCCCGTGAAATACGTCCTGAATCTGCCCATCGCAGGCCCCTTGGCGGCTCCGCGCAGCCTCTCGGCCATGGCCCGAACCTCCGAAGCCCACGGAGTCGACGTCATCTCCTCCAGCGAACGCCTGGTCCTGCCCCGATCCGTCGAGACCCGCTACCCGTATGGCGCCACGGGCAAGTTTCCCGGGGGAACCGGCGGCCAGAAGTGCCTGGAGATGCTGACGACCCTGGCCTTCCTCTGCGGCCAGACGTCCCGGGTCCGCATCCTGACCTCGGTGCTGGTTCTGCCCTACCGCGACCCGATCCTGGCGGCCAAGATGCTGGCCACCCTGGACGTCCTCTCCCGGGGCCGGCTCATCGTGGGCTGCGGCGTTGGCTGGATGCGGGAGGAGTTCGAAGCCCTGGGCCTGCCGGTCCGATTCGAGGACCGGGGCCGGGCCTCGGACGAGTACCTGAGGAGCATGCAGGAACTCTGGACCAGCGAGAACCCCGAGTTCAACGGTCACCACGTCCGGTTTTCCGGGATCGAATTCCATCCCAGGCCGGTGCAGCGGCCTCACCCGCCCTTCTGGTTCGGCGGCGAGAGCCCTGCGGCCCTCCGGCGCGTCGCCCGCTTCGGAGCCGGATGGATGCCCATCGCCGGAAACCCGCGCCATCCGCTGGACGACGACCGGCAACTCGCCCAAGCGATCGGAAGAATGCGGCGCATGGTGGAAGCCGAAGGCCGGGATCCGGACAAGATTCACGTCCGGTTCGGCGGGGGATGGAGCGAATCCCCGCGCCGAGGTCCGGGAGGAGAGCGACTGCCCATGAGCGGCCGGGCCGAGCAGGTCGCCGGGGACATCCGCCGCTACCGGGATCTGGGAGTCGACCACCTGGGAGTGGGCCTGCTGACCGATGATCTGTCCGAGAGCCTGGAACGGATCGAGCGCTTCATGACCAGAGTCGCGCCCTTGGTCTAGTTCACACTCTCAGGAAGATCTTCCGCCGATACATCCACCGGCAGACCAGCCAGAACGTGATCCCCACCATCACCGACTCGAGAGCGGGCTCATTGGCGGCTCCCCAGAACCGGAAGATGTTCTGCCCCAGGTGCGTCTGCAAGGTCGACGCGGTCCAGTCGGGCAGGAGCATGCTCATTGAGTAGATCGCTATGGAATTGGTTCCCACCACCACCAGAGGGAAGGTCCAGCGACGGATCCCGGCCACGTCGATCAGAGCGTAGAGCCCTCCCAGGATCAGGCAGCACCAGCCTGTGGAAAAGATCGCCCAGGAGGGTGTCCAGATCCGCTTGACCAGTGGACAGACACCGGTCCAATCGAGGATCAGTCCTATGGTCAGACCAATCATCCCCGCGGCCAGAATCGTTCCGAGCTTGGCACGGGCCGGGCGACGCGAACGCAGGAATCCGCCCACCATCAGCCCGAAAAGCATGGTGGCCAGGGAGGGAATGAAGTTGATGGTCGGATACCCTCCTCCGTCGTAGACGAACGGCTCCTGGCGCGGCAACCGGTTCAGCAGCCAGACGTCAACGGCATGACCGGCGTTGGCGTTCTTGTGCCAGGCTGGGGATACCTCCGCCAGATGTTGCTGAGCCCACTCCGATTGAACCCCCACCTCGGGCGAGCCGCTCGCAAGCTCGACACCGGCTCCGGGATACAGGACGTACAGCATCCACGTCAGAATCAGGACGAACGCTGCCCCAAGGGCCTGAACTCGAAGTCTTCGACCCCAGAACAGGAAGAGGAAGGTGTAGCCCAGCCCGATCTGTGTCAGCACATTCATCAGCGACCAATTGGTGCTGGAGAGCGAATCGGAAATCAGGAAGATTCCCAGCAGGATGAGGACGGCGGATCTCCAGAGGGCGTGGCGCAGCATCCTGCCGTAGGAGTGCCCCATTCCGGACCGTTTGGCATAGGAGAAGGCCATCGACACTCCCACCATGAACATGAAGGAGGGCTGGATCAGGTCCCAGTAGCCGCATCCGGTCCAGGGGACGTGGGAAAACTGGTAGTGAACCGTCTGCCATAAGGAAGAGTCCGGGTTCGTTGCCAGATGATTCCCGGCCGTCTCCCTGAGACCGAAACCCTGGAAGGCGAGGGAGACCATGATCAGTCCGCGATAGGCGTCGAGAGACAGCAACCTCCGTTGCTGTCGGTTGCCTTTCGCGGCTTCGGATTCACCGTGAGATTCCACGAACGCCCCTCCGTGGAGTCGAGATCAACCATCTACGACGATCAGCATGCTGGCACCGTTCGCAGGGTGATTCAACCGGTCGGAGTCGGAAAGTTGGCCTAACTGTTTCCATACCAGGAAGATAGACGACATCAACCTGGCCACTTACTGGCAACCTCTTACATGGAAACAAAGGTCCAGGTGCAGACTGAGTCTGGCGAACCGTAACCGGTGCTATTTCAATGCTTTGCCATGGCTTGAGGGACAGTGCAGTTCCAGCTAACTGAAACCGACGGCACCACGGCGCTTCGACCCTTCAGACGGTCGGGAGTATCCGCCGTCTCCTGGATTTGGGAATCGACCACCTGCGAGTGCGTCTTTTAACGGAAGACCTATCCGTGAATCCGGACCGGATAGAGCGCTCCATGACCGCCTTGGCGCCCCTGGTCCAGGCAGCTACACCGACGCGACCGTTTCCCGCCGGCAGATTCCGGCCAGGAGCTCCATCCCCTCGCGAATGACCCGGGGAGGATCGTACCCGAAACAGAGCCTGGCGCAGTTGTGACCCGAATTTCCTTCGGGCGACAGGCGTATGCCGGGAAAGATGATGATGCCCTCGCCCAGCGCCCGGTCGGCAACCGCCTGCATGTCGACTCCGGGAGCCAGAGTCAGCCAGATGAACAGGCCGCCCCGGGGACGGCTCCAGGAGGCTCCGGTATCCGATCGCTCTCCGAATCCCTCTTCCAATCCCGCCAGCATGGCGTCCCGCTTGCGGCGAAGGATTCGGTTGGCGGACCGGATGTGCTCCTCCAGGTGGGTCACGGCATAACGATGGATGGCCAGCGCCCCCAACTGGCTCACTCCCCCGCCACTCTTGATGGCCGAGATCCGGTCCAGGAGTGGTGAGGGCCCCGCCAGGTACCCGAGGCGCACCCCGGGTCCGATGATCTTGGAGAAGGAACCGACGTACACCACCACCCCGTCGGCATCGAGGGAGGCGATCGCCGGCACCGGCTCCCCCTCAAAACGAAGGTCCACGTAGCAATCGTCTTCCAGGATGGCGATCCGGTGCCGCTGGGCCGTCTCCAACAGGTGCTCCCGGCGCTCCAGGCTCATGACCCATCCCAGGGGATTCTGGAAGGTCGGTATGGTGTAGATGAGCTTGACCCGCTTCCCCTCGCCGCAGGCGCTTCGGATCGCTCCCTCCAGCGCATCGGGAAGGAATCCTTCCTGGTCGCAGGCCACCCCGCGGATATCGGCGCCGAATCGCCTCAGGATTCCCAGAGTCCCCGGATAGGTGAACTCCTCGGTCAGGACCACCTCGCCCGGGTTCATCAGCGTCTCGATGATCATGTGATTGGGCTGGCTGGAACCGTCCCCGAGGATGATGTCCTGCGGCGAAACCGAAAGACCCCGGTCCCGCACCAGCTTCCCGGCGACGTACTCCCGCAAGGGCGGATATCCGGAAGGGTGGGGGTATTTGGCGAGATCCCTCCCTTCCTCCTCGAGACCCACTCGAAGGCCTTCCGCCAACTCCGCCAGCGGCAGGGAGGCGGGATCGGGATAGGCCACGCCGAAATCGTAGGTTGCGGCCGGATGGGCTACCCGCGGCCCCGCCTGGCGGGGTATGGAGCGGGAATAAAGGTCGTCCTGGGCGAACAAGCTGGGTTTCGGCATGGTCGGATCCTCCCGGCGCCGGGGGCAAGGCCGCTTGCGGCGTCTCCCCGGCTCTGCCATTCTGCCAGACCATCGACGATAGACGATGAAATGTCCAGCCGAAGGTCGACATACCTCCCTTCCCTCGCGGCCTTGGGCGCCCTCTCCTGCCAGCCGGTCCTCGACCCGGAAGTCCCCGGTTCCTCGCCCTATCTGATCTCCCAAGAGACCCCGCAAGGGGCCGCGATCGTCCTCGACCCGGAACGCCGGCCCCGCCGTTTCCGGGAGGCCCCGATGCTGGCCCGCCTGGTGGCCCGGGGCAAGCTGCCGCCGGTCGAGGAACGGCTGCCGGAGAATCCGCTGGTCCTCCAGCCCATCGAGTCCATCGGCCGGTACGGAGGAACCGTGCAATCCGGCATGATCGCCAAGGGTCTCAACGAAGAGATGAACCGGATCATGGGAATGGAGAAGTTCCTCTTCTACGACGCGGCCGGGACGCGGATCGTCCCCAGCGTGGCCGAGGACTGGCGCCAGAGCGAGGACGGGCGCCGCCTCCGAATTCACCTGCGGCGAGGCATGCGCTGGTCCGACGGCCATCCCTTCACCGCGGAGGACGTGCGCTTCTACTGGGAAGATCTCAACGCCCACCCCGACGTGTTCCCCTTCCCCGATCCGGACCTGGTGGTCAACGGCAAGCCGATCCGGTTCCAGGTCCTGGATCCGCACACGGTGCTCTTCCGGTTCGACGACCCGTATCACCGGCTCCTGGAGATCGTGGCCTCCGCCTTCAGCCGGTTTGCGGGAGGCGTCTTCGGAGAGTTCCTCTGGGGACCCTACGCACCGGCGCACTATCTCAAGCAGTTCCATCCCCGCTACGTTTCTCCGGAGGATCTCCGGCGCAAGGTGCGGGAATCTCAGCAGGAGGACTGGGTCGGGCTGATGAAGCTGCGGAACAACTACGCCCTGAACACCCAATTGCCCGTCCTGATGCCCTGGAGGACCGTGCAGGCGCGGGACAGTTCCGCGTGGATCCTGGAGCGGAACCCCTATTTCTGGGAGGTGGACACCGAGGGCAACCAGCTTCCCTACATCGATCGTTGGGTCCTGACCAAGGCGGCGGACCGCGAGGTCGTCAACCTGCGGGCCATCGCCGGAGAATACGACTTTCAGTTCCGGGGTCTGGATCTGCAGAACCTGCCCGTCTTTCTGGAGCATGCCGAGGAGGAGAACTACAACATCCATCTCGATCCCTCCCTCTCGCGGATGCTCTTCGGCTGCTATTTCAACCTGGCGTGGGAGGGAGATGCCGAGATCTCCAGGTTGCTTCGCAACGCCAACTTCCGGCGCGCGCTCTCCCTGGGTCTCCGCCGATCCCAGTTCAGTGACGCGTTCTACTTCTCCCTGGCCGGCCCCGGCGCGGCCGGGCCCGGATCGGCGCATCCCGAGCACCCGGGCAAGAGCTATCTGACTCTCTGGTCCACCTATGACCCGGATCGGGCCAACGCCATGCTGGACAACCTGGGACTGGAGGAGCGGGACGGCGAAGGATACCGGATCCGAAGCGACGGCCGCGGCCGCTTGCGAATCCGGATTCCGGCGCCCTCCGATCGGCTGGTGGTCCCCAAATTCCAGATGTTGGAGCAGCAGCTCGAAGCACTGGGCATCGCGGTGGACGTTCCCATCCTGGGACGGACCCTCTGGTGGGAGGAGATGCGGGCCAACCGCGCCCAGATCACCTGCTGGACGAATCCCACCCAGTCCGTCTGGGGGAGCCAGCCCATGTATGTCCTTCCCGTCGACCGGATTTCCCCCATCGGTCCCCTTTTCGGCCTCTGGTTCTCCAGCAACGGACGACTGGGAAAGAGACCCGCCGACCCGCAGATTCTCCGGGCCCAGGAGCTCTATCGGTTCGGCCGAACCCAACCTGCCCCGGAAAGGACCCGCATCGGGCGGGAGATCTGGGGGATCGCCATCCGCGAGCAGTGGATAATGAGCACCGTGGGCGGGGCGCCCGGCGGGGTGCGCCTCGCCCACCGGCGGCTGGGCAACGTCCCGGCCCGGCTCTGCGCCCGGGACGTTTGCCGCTACCCTTCCACGGGCCGCCTGGAGACCGTGTACTGGAAGGAGTAGTATTGCGTCCGGGAGCGGTCAACGCGTCTCATCCGGATCGTCTGCAAACCCCGTCCGGCGACGCCTTCCGGCAGGCCGGCACGAGATGATCGATCATGGCAGCCTATCTGCGCCGCCGCCTGCTCCAGGCGGCCCTGACGATCTGGGCCATCAGCATCCTCTCGTTCGTTCTCATCGAGCTCCCGCCCGGGGATTTCGTCACCGCCTACGTGGACCGCCGGGCCTCCCAGGGGATTCCCCTGCCCCCGGATGAGGTCCAGGTCCTGAGGGTCCGCTACGGCCTGGACCAACCGGCGGCCCAGCGCTATCTGATCTGGATGGGGCGGTTGCTCCAGGGCGACCTGGGCGTCTCCTGGATTCGGGGACAACCGGTTTCGGAGATCATCTCCGATCGTCTCTGGCTCACCATGGCCGTCTCCCTGGCCGCCGTCCTGTTCACCTGGGCGGTGGCTCTGCCGGTGGGAGTCTACTCGGCCATCCGCCAATACTCGGCGGGAGATTACCTGTTCACCCTCCTCTGCTTCGCTGGAGTCGGGGTGCCCAATTTCCTGCTCGGCCTCCTGGTCATGTACCTGGGATTCGCCTGGTTCGATGCGGACGTGGGCGGGCTGCTCTCGATCCAATACGTGGACGCTCCCTGGGACGCGGCCAAGCTCTGGGACCTGGTCAAACATCTGCCGCTGCCGGCCCTGGTCCTGGGAATGGGGGGCACGGCCTACATGATTCGGATCCTGCGGGCCAATCTGTTGGATGAACTCTCCAAGCCGTACGTGCTCACGGCCAGGGCCAAGGGGCTTTCCGAGGTCCGTCTCCTCCTCAGGTACCCTCTGCGCGTGGCCCTGAACCCGTTCGTCAGCACGGCCGGCTATCTGCTTCCCTACCTGGTGTCGGGCAGCATCATCGTCTCCATGGTCATGAGCCTCCCCACCGTGGCGCCGGTCCTGCTGTCGGCTCTCATGGACCAGGACCTCTATCTGGCCGGCACCCTGGTGCTCCTGCTGGGCGCGCTCACCGTGGTGGGAACCCTGATCTCCGATCTGCTCCTGCTCTGGATCGACCCCAGGATCCGGTTCCGGGGGAGGTCATGAATCGGGAGCCGGAGGAGTTTGGGGCTCAACTCGAAACCGCGTCCTCCCGGCAATTGACGTGGAGACGCTTCCGCCGTCACAAGCTGGCCGTGGCCGCCCTGGTTTTCCTGGGATTGCTCTACCTGGTGGTCCTGTTGGCCGATTTCCTGGCCACCGCCGATCCGAACCGAATCGACGCCGGCCGGGCCTACCAGCCTCCCCAGTCCATCCACCTGCGGGACGAAGGCGGATTCAACCCCCATGTCCACCCGGTGTCCGGGGAGTGGGACCACCGCATTTTTCGAAGGGTTCACCGCACCGAGCCGGACCGGAGACTTCCGGTCCGGCTCCTGGTCAGAGGCTACGAGTACGAGTTTCTGGGGCTGTTTTCCACCGATCTGCACCTCATGGGCGTGGAGGGTGACGCCCACGCCCTTTCGATGCTGGGCACGGACGGACTGGGGCGTGATCTCTATTCCCGCCTGATCCACGGCACCCGGACCTCCCTGACCATCGGCCTGGTGGGGGTAGTCCTGAGCCTGATTCTGGGAGTCGTGCTGGGGGGCATCTCCGGGTTCTACGGAGGCACTGTCGACACGGTCATCCAGCGGGTCATCGAGATCCTTCTCTCCATCCCCACCATTCCACTGTGGCTGGGTCTGGCCGCCGCCATGCCCCGGGATTGGGGCGTGCTCCGCGTCTATTTCATCCTGACCGTGATCCTGTCCCTCATCGGATGGACCCGCCTGGGCCGGGAGGTTCGCGGCCGATTCCTGGTGCTGCGGCAGGAAGACTACGTCCTGGCCGCCGAACTGATGGGCGCCGGCCGCGCCTCCATCATCCGGCGCCACCTGATGCCCGCCATCACCAGCCACGTCATCGCCACCACCACCCTGGCCCTTCCGGCCATGATCATCGCCGAAACATCGCTGAGCTTCCTGGGGCTGGGACTGCGTCCGCCGGCCATCAGTTGGGGGATCCTGCTGCAGGGAGCTCAACAGGTGCAGGTCCTGGCGCTGAGACCCTGGCTGCTGGCTCCCGCCGTTCCCGTCGTCGTCGCCATCCTGGCCTTCAATTTCGTGGGCGACGGCCTTCGTGACGCCGCGGACCCCTATGCGAGGAGAACGTGACACCCATGTCCCAGGACTGGATCCTCTCGGTCAAGGACCTGAAGACCCATTTCTTCACCCGGGAAGGAGTCGTCCGGGCGGTGGACGGCGTCGGATTCGACCTGGCCCCTGGGCAGGTGCTGGGCATCGTGGGGGAAAGCGGCTGCGGCAAGAGCGTCACGGCCCTCTCCATCCTGGGCATCGTGGACCATCCGGGACGCATCGTGGAAGGCCGAATCCTGCTCCGTCCGGCCCAGGGGGGTCCTCCAGCGGATCTGGCGAGATTGCACCCCAAGGGACGCCGGATCCGATCGATCCGGGGCGGGGAGATCGCCCTCATCTTCCAGGAACCCATGACCTCGCTGAGTCCGGTGCACACCATCGGCCAGCAGATCTCGGAGACCATTCGTCTGCACCACCCCGTCGACCGGCGGCGATCCCGGGAACAGGCGGTGGAGGTCCTGCGCTCGGTGGGCATGCCCGACCCCGAGGAGGGGACGAAGCTGTATCCGTTCCAGCTCAGCGGCGGACTGCGCCAGCGAGCCCTGATCGCCCAGGCGCTGGCCGGCGAACCCCGGGTCCTCATCGCCGACGAACCCACGACCGCCCTGGATGTGACCACGCAAGCCCAGATCCTGGACCTGCTGCGGGATCTCCAGAAGCGGAGAGGGATGGCCATCGTTCTCATCACCCACGACCTTGGGGTGATTGCGGAGATGGCCGACGAGGTCCTGGTGATGTACTTGGGGAAAGGGGTGGAGAGAGCGCCCGTCGAGCGCATCTTCCACTCGCCCGGGCATCCCTATACCCAGGCTCTCCTGAACTCCATCCCCGGTCTGGGCGCTGCCGCGAAGCAGGCGCTTCCCAGCATCACCGGTTCCGTGCCGCACCCCTTCCGGCGGCCCGCAGGGTGCCCGTTCCACCCCCGCTGCCAGGAATTCCTGGATGGGACCTGCAATCGAAGGAACCCGGAACCGGTGATGGTGCGGCCGGATCAGGAGGTGCTGTGCTTGCGCCGAGAGCCGGGCGAGCCTTCCGGGATACGGAAAAACTGTCCGAATTCGGACAAAGTGTACCGAAACCGGACACTTCGTCCCGAAACCGGACACCTCGCCCCGATCGTAGAAGAGAGCAGAGATTGAGCCCCGGGATCCTTCTCGACGTCAGGAATCTGACCATGCACTTCCCGGTCCGCTCCGGCCCTTTCCAGCGGCCGGGCGGCACGGTTCAGGCCGTCACCGATGTCAGTTTCCGACTGAGGCAGGGGGAATGGCTGTCGCTGGTGGGAGAATCCGGCTGCGGCAAGACCACGCTGGCCCGGACTCTTCTGCGGGGCTACGAGGCGACGGCCGGATCGGCCTGGTTCCGAACCGAAGAGGATCATGTCGTCGATCTGCTGAAGCTGCCCCGCCGCCGGCTCAAGCCCTTGCGGCGGCAACTGCAGATGGTCTTCCAGGACCCCTACTCCTCCCTGAATCCCAGGATGACGGTTCAGCAGATCATCGGCGAACCATTGCGCATTCACGCCGGGGAGCTGGGCATCCCCACCCGGGAGGGCCGCCGGGAACGGGTCCGCGAACTGTTGCTGCAGGTGGGGCTCCGGCCCGAGGCGGCCCGGCGCTATCCGCACGCCTTCAGCGGAGGGGAGAGGCAGCGGATCGGCATCGCGCGAACGCTGGCCACCCGGCCCCGGCTGGTGGTGGCGGACGAACCGGTCTCAGCCCTGGACGTCTCCGTCCAGGCCCAGATCCTCAACCTGATGTTGGAACTGCAACAGCGGCACCGGATCGGCACCCTGCTCCTCACTCACAACCTGATGGTGGTCCGGCACGTCAGCGACCGCGTCGCCGTCATGTACCTGGGGCGGATCATGGAGACGGCTCCCACCGGGACGCTCTTCACGAGCCCCGGACACCCGTATACGGCGGCCCTTCTCGATGCGATCCCCCGGCCCGATCCCCGGGTCCGCAACCGGCCCCGAATCAGATTGAGCGGCGAAGTTCCCAGCCCCCAACACCCACCCTCCGGATGTCCCTTCCACCCCCGTTGTATCCACGCCCAGGATCGATGCCGCACCGAGCTGCCCGAGCTGGAGCAAATCGCCCCCGGGCACCAGGTCCGATGCCACCTCTGGCGGGAGTTGGACTTGAAGGGAGACGAAAACTCCTGATCGCCAAGGAGCGATGCTTGGAGAGAGAACGGGCAACGGACCCACTCTTCAACTTGAAACTCGGAGCTTGAGATTCGGGAAGCCCACGAAGCGCAAATGGTACGCCCGACAGGATTCGAACCTGTGGCCTTCGGCTCCGGAGGCCGACGCTCTGTCCAGCTGAGCTACGGGCGCACCCGACAGACAGACGGAGTGTAGCAGAACCACCCTGGAAATGAGAGTCAACCGGCCACGAATGCAGGAGAATCGGAGACGTCCCCAACGGGATTTGAACCCGTGTTGCCGCCTTGAAAGGGCGGTGTCCTAGGCCAGGCTAGACGATGGGGACGTCAGATATGAAGCGCGCATTCTAGCAGCCGTTCCCGAAGGCTGTCCACCGGCCGGCCAGACCGTACGTGCTGAGAAACCCGGATCAAAAACATCGAGACTGTCCTCCGGCCGGCTCATGGGTGTGGTAAAAAAGTTCCGCGATTACCCCTTTGAGCAAACCTTTGAGTCACGACATGCACCATCGTTGGAAGCCGATAGAAGACTATGAATCCCACGCGGATCTGGCTATGGCCGAACTCGGTGCATTGGCCCAAGTCTGGCGCGAGCAGTTCGAGCGGCTGGACAGTCAGGATTCATATCGCCAGTTCGAAGTACGATTGAAGCGCGAATGGGC
This sequence comes from Acidobacteriota bacterium, assembly GCA_965116695.1. GTDB lineage: Bacteria > Acidobacteriota > UBA6911 > RPQK01 > JAJDTT01 > JAJDTT01. Next base: position 471,509 of record OZ220706.1, on the reverse strand, counting down.
TATCGAAACCGGGTTGATCGAGCGCCTTTATACGCTAGACCGCGGCATCACCCAATTGCTCATCGAACGTGGGATCCACGCGGCATTGATCCCACACGACCGCGGGACGAATCCTGACGCCGTGGTGGCGATGATCAAAGATCACGAGGCAGCAGTCGATGGCGTTTTCGACTTCGTGAAGGGCACCCGCCCACTATCCACAAGCTACATCAAGGAGCTGCACGCCCTGATGACTCGGCATCAGGCAACCGTAGAGGGCATCGACTCCCTCGGCAGAAAGACATCGGTTCCGCTCATTCGCGGCGCATACAAGCGTCTGCCCAATAATCCGTTACGGCCGGACGGCACGATCCATGTGTACTGCCCTCCGGAACAGGTCGACTCGGAGATGGACCGATTGATCGCGCTGCATCACCAGCACGACGATGTCGCCCCCGAAGTCGAGGCGGCCTGGCTGCACCATCGATTCTCCCAGATCCACCCGTTCCAGGACGGCAACGGACGGATCGCCCGTGCGCTGGCGACGCTCGTATTCATCAAGGCCGGCTGGTTCCCGCTGGTGGTCCGGGACCGGGAACGCGCGCAATACATCGGCGCTCTGGAAATGGCCGATGACGGCGAATTGAAGCCGCTGGTCGACTACTTCGCCGGTCTTCAGAAACGCGCATTCGTTCATGCCTTGAACCTGGCCGAGGAAATTCGACAGGAGCGCCGAGTTGCGGACACGATCAAATCGGTGCGGCGACAACTGCAAAAGCGGAGAGACTTTCTTATTGCCGAGTGGGAAGCCGCCAAGTCCATCGCTGCGGCGTTACGGAAGCAAGCTGAACAACGGTTGGCCGCAGTGGCACAGGAACTGAAACGCGAAATGTCCGATGTCCTGGAACATGGCGATTACTTCGTCAGCGGCGCGGAAAACGGCGATGAACGCAGCCATTACTACCGCTATCAGATCATCCAGACCGCGAAAAAACTTGACTATTTCGCGAACCCACGCACCTACCGGTCCTGGACTCGCATGGTGCTGCGGAACACTCATCTGACTGAGATCTTGATCGCTTTCCACGGCATCGGCCATGAATTCCAGGGTGTGCTTGCCTGTTCCGCGTCCTGGTTTCAGCGTGTGGAGACGGAGGACGGCGAGCGGGAAATCGGACCGGTCACGGCCGTGACGGACAGCGTCTTCCTGATCAACTACAAGGAACGTCCTGATGAGGCTGCGGCGCGGTTCTCTACCTGGCTGGAAGACGCTATCGTACGCAGTCTAAAGTTGTGGCAGGAGACAGCACTGTAAGGTCGGCGGGCAGTCGGCGATCACGGCAGTGTCCTCCGTCATTGGGCGTCACTCCTTTTGCTCGTCGACCAGTGGAAAACCGCATTGACGGCACCGGCGCCTGCGCCGGGCGTTGAGAATGCCGCACTCCGGGCACCAGCGGTACATGACCCGGGCGAAGAGCTGTGTCAGGAGTGCGCTCCCGCCCAGGATCGCCACCACCAGCAGGACACTCAGGACCGTCTCCGCCATGGGGACTACCGGGAAATGGAGGGTGTCGTTGCAACGACGGTGCCGGAACGGCCCGCGGTGGAGGAGTGGGTCGAAGGAAAGGGGCTCGGCCATCCCGCGCGCACAAAGCAGTCCCGGGCCTGTTGTTGCAACCACCGGGTCACATTCCGATGGGGGAGCAGCCCCCTTCCGTCGGCGCGGTAGTCCAATCCCTCGAGAACCTCCCCGTAGGGGCCGAATCCGAAGACTCTGAACGGAACCACCAGCACCCGGCCCTCGCGGCTCTGCTTCGACACGAAACCCCGGATCCGCTCCTCGGCCACCCTGCGCTTGTCTTCCCAGTCCTCTCTCAGGGTCTCGACCCGAACCTCCCGAAACGGTCCCAGGGCCTTCAATCCCCGGGTCAGGCTCTGCATCCGGTCCTTCCAATACCGGTCACGGGCATCGGACCCGACGCCGTGCCCGATGACGAGCACCGATTCGGCCGCGGGAGATTCGCTCAATGCCCGGACCCGGTCCAACAGCACATCCCCGGCCAGACGGGAGTCCAGCAGGCCCGCAGAGCTCAAGACGACTTGGGATTCCACCTCGAGGGGCGGCGGAATCTCAGATCCTCTCAACAGGCGGACCGCATCGCGGGTCATCTCGTGGTGATGATGATCGTGGTGCAGGAAAAAGGGAGGCGGCTGGCCGCTCACACCCAGCAGGTATTCCGTCTGCGACAGAAAGGAACGGCCGTCCATGAAGAGCCGGACTACGGCGATCTTCCGCACACCTTGCTCTTCAAGCTGCAGGATGCCCTGCCGCAAGGGTTCCCGTTGCGCCATTCCAAAGGCCACCACTACCGGACAGACCTTCGTCAGCGGCGCCACGGCCTCCCGGACGGCCCGGTTCCACTGCTCGTCGCCGCCGTGAGCCATGATCAGCAGCCCGGCGTCGCGGGAGACGCCGGACGGCCCCTCGGACCGGGCGACCCCGACTCCCACCAGGAAAACGCCAATCCACACCCATCGCCTCATGGCCAAACCCGTCATCCAATCGAACCCTCTGCGGCGTGCGTGCCGGCCACACACACGATTCATGGAGCCACGTCCATTCCAAGTTGCCGTCGGGGCGTCATGATGGAACAGAACCTACCCGAGTTCAACCGGTGCGCGGCGTCGATGCCATCCCGAACTTCGTTGCTTGATATCAGACTTCCTTGCTATAGTGGCGCCCTCAACGGGTCCAGCAGAAGGAGCACGAGAATGACCTACATTGTGACCGAACGATGCGTTGACAACCGGTACACGGATTGTGTCGCCGACTGCCCGGTCGATTGCTTCTACGAGATTGAAGATCCTCATATGCTGATCATCAATCCCGATGAGTGCATCGACTGCGATGCCTGTGTCTCGTTGTGCCCGGTCAACGCCATCTACCCGGAATCCGAGGTGCCGGAAGAGTACGACGAGTGGATCGACATGAACGATCCGGAACTCTGCACCGACGACAATCGGATCACTGATACCGATGCGCCGCTGGACTCGGCCATCACCATCGAAGAGGTGAAGGCAAGGGAGGAAGAGGATTTCGGCGAGGCACTGGAAGATCCATCCAGCGCCGCACACTGAATGCTTCCCTACTCTCCTCGAGGATCGATCCCGGTCCGGACCCGGACCGTCCGTTGTCTGAGACCCCCCGGGATCGGGAGGAGGACATTCGAGGGGTTTCCTCCAGCGGGACCACATCCGCTTGCGCTTTTCACCCGGGTCAAGTCCTCTCCACGCGACATTGCGACGTTCGCGCCCCCAGGGGGTGGAGCGTGAAACCGGCCTCCGGCGATCGCGCGTTGGACCCCCTTTTTTCCCCCACGCAGATCACCTGCATCCTTCCATGCGTGTCGTAGTAAACTGGCCGGAAGGCGCGCCAACCGGCTGACAGGAGACAACTGAAAGATGAAGCGGAACAAGCTGCGAGAGGCGCTGAAGGCAGGCAGGCCCACGGTCGGGACCCACATCCAGAGTTCCTGGCCGTCGGTGGTGGAGATCATCGGCCATACCGGAGTCTTCGACTACATCGAATTCGTCGCCGAGTACGCTCCGTTCGACCTCTTCTCCCTGGAAAACGTCTGCCGGGCGGCAGAGTTGGTGGGGCTTTCCTCCATGATCAAGCTGGACCAGGAACCCCGGCGCTTTCTGGCGCAGCGGTCCATCGGAGCCGGATTCGACAGCGTCCTCTTCGCCGACTGCCGGACTCCCGGCGACGTGCGGGAATGCATTCGGGCAATCAAGCCGGAAACCCCCGACGCCGGCGGCTACCACGGAGTCGGGGTGCGCCGAAGCAGCTACGTGCATGGTTCCGGGCAATCCGATTACCCTCAACAGTTGGACGAGGTCGTGATCGCGTTCATGATCGAGAAACGCTCGGCGGTCGATGCCCTCGACGAGATCCTGGCCCTGGGAGGAGTCGACATGGTCCAGTGGGGACCCGCCGACTACGCCCTGAGCATCGGGCGTCCCGGCGAATTTCATGCGCCCGACGTCCGGGAAACGGAGCGGAGAGTGATCGCCACCTGCCTCGCCGCCGGGGTTCCGCCGCGGGCGGAGATCGAGAGCGTGGACAAAGCCAAGTACTACCTGGATCTGGGGGTTCGCCATTTTTGCCTGGGCACCGACATCATGATTCTGTACCAGTTTCTGAGAGACCAGGGAGAGAAACTGCAGGATGAACTGGGAGAGACGCTCGGGACGCGCTAAAGGGACCTCGACCCTCCCTTCAGCGGCGTCGGTATATGGGGTGTGGTGAAAGGCCGGCCGCAACAGACTCACGGGAGGAGACAATGCATCGATTCATATCCGTCGTTCCAGGCCATCGGTTCTCTTGGACCCTGACCATCACTCTCCTCGCCGGACTGTGGGGATGCGCCCCGGCCCCGCCGCCTCCCGCCGAGGAACCGGCTCCGCAGTGGCCCGAGTTGGCCGGCTACGAGGCCATGTCCATCCCCGAGGACAATCCCATGACCGTAGCCAAGATCGAGTTGGGGAAACAGCTCTACTACGACCCCAGGCTCAGCGGGGACGGCGTTCGGTCCTGCTACGGCTGCCACCTGAAGGAACACGGCCTGACCGACGGCAAGCCCGTCGCCATCGGGGCTTTCGACAAGACCCTGACCCGTTCCAGCCCGACTCTGTGGAACATCGGATACCACTCCGAACTCTACTGGGACGGACGCACCAAGGGGTTGGAAGCCCAGGTGAAGGGGGCCTGGCGCGGCGGCAACATGGGCGCCTCGGGCAAGGACGGCGCCCCCAGCATGGACGACGTCTGCGCCAAGCTGAACGAGATCCCCGGTTACAAGGAGCAGTTCCAGGCCATCTTCGGCGGCGAAGCCAATCCGGACCGCGTCGCCCAGGCCGTGGCGTCCTTCATGCGGACCATCGTTGCCACGGGTTCTCCCTGGGTCCGTTACCGGGAAGGCGACGAGTCGGCCCTGAGCGAAGCGGCCCGGCGCGGCTACACCATTTTCAGCGAGAAGGCCAAGTGCACCAACTGCCACGACGGCCTGCTCCTGACCGACCTCCAGTACCACAACGTGGGTATCGGGATGGACGCCGAGTCGCCTGACATCGGCCGGGCCAAGGTCTCCGGTGACGAAAAAGACACGGGAGCCTTCAAGACTCCCACGCTTCTGGACATCGCGGAATCGGCGCCCTATTTCCACGACGGGAGCGCGGCCACGCTGGAAGAGGCGGTGGACGTGATGCTGGGCGGCGGCAAGCCCAACCAGTGGCTGGACGAGGAGAACCTCCGGGACGCCAAGGAAGCTGAGCTGACCGAAGAGGAAGTGGCCGACCTCCTGGCCTTCCTGCGCGAGCTCGACGTCGACTACGACGTCAGCCCGCCGGAGCTGCCTTGACAGCCCGTGGCAAAAGTCATCACGGCATTCGACCGTCCCTGCACAGGCGCGGACGGCGTTGCGATTCGGGCACATACTCCCGGTATGCACCCGAATCGCGCCTTGTCCGGCGGGCGCAGGAACGGTCTCGGTGCTCGCGGGACTTTCACCACGGACTGTTGACCGGCGGCGAGAGCAGGCAGTCGTCGTTCAGCGGAACGATGGGCGTGAAGTCCCGGTGAGCGATCCACTCGGGCCGTTTGAACCTGCGGATGTGGTTGCTCACCTCGCAGAGGCTCAGATAGACGATGGTCCGGTTCCAGGGGCTGATGTTGGGCGGGCTGGCGTGGACCAGGTTTCCGTGGAACATGATCACGGATCCGGGCGGCCCCAGCGGAACCTCGATCCCTCCCTCGTCGGCCAGCCGGGTGATGGTCGCCCGATCCAGCGTCCAGAGTGGGTAGCTCGTGCTCTCCAGGTCGTGTCCCGCCTGCAGGACGCCCAGCTTGTGACTTCCCGGAATGAACATGAGGGGACCGTTGGCCGCGGTCACTTCGTCCAGGAAGACCGCGATGTTCATGGCGCGGGCCTCCGGCATGTGGTCGTCCCGTTTCCATGTCCCGTAGTCCTGATGCCATTGCCAGACGTCGCCGTCGAAGGCGGCCTTGGCGTTGACCTTGTACTGGTGCATGTACACCGGACCGCCCAGGATCTGCATGACCGGCTCGATGAGCCGCGGATGGGCCCCCAGGAGGCGGAACGGCTCGCTGTAGGTGTGGGCGGCGAAGGCCGTCCGGGCGGCGCCGCTGCTCTCGCGCCAGACTTCGGGCCGATCCAGCTTGTAGACCCGCCGCGCCTCCTTCCGCAACGGCGCCACCTCCTCCACCTGGAAGCGGCCGGGCAGAAAGAGGAACCCGTTCTTGCGGAAGGCTTGCAACTGTCGACGGGTGAGTCTCATCTGGGTGGAATCTACCATAGATGCCGGGGAACCGGCACGGCCCGCGGCGGCCAGGGGAGGCGGGATCCGGCAGGCGCCGGCAAAGCACCCGGCCGGGGGCCGGACACGACGGCCTGAGGACAGGAGGACCCATCTCCAAGCAACCCATCAGCGGCAACGTCCAAGGCATCCGGGCCTCTCAACGGCGGATGCTGGAGCGCACCTACCGCCGCCGCGTTCCTCCGCAGCAGGCCGTGACCCCCGAGATGGCGCGGCATCTCGCTTCCGCCTCCCACGACCTGGGCCGGGAGGTCGGGGTCCTGATCGGCCGCGACGGCATCGTGCGCAACGTCATCGTCGGCAACGCCAGGGGACTCATGCTGCCGGACATCGGCCGCCTCCGCGGCGGGACCGGGCGATTTCGCGGTCTGCGGCTGCTGCACACGCGCCTCCGCGGTTCGGCCCTCAACCACGATGATCTGAACGACCTGGTCCTGCTTCGCCTCGACCTGGTCGCCGTCATCGAGGTGTTGGACGGGGGCTGGCCGGGAAGGCTGGAAGCCGCCTACCTCGATCCCGCATCCCTGGCCGGCAGCGCCAACGGGGAGGTACCGGCCGAACCCTTCCTGAGAATCCGATCCCGTTCGGTGCATGACCTGGAGCTGGATTTCCAGGCCACGATCCAGGCTCTGGAGCGGGAGTTCGCCCGCTTGGCCCGGAGGACCCGGGGACCTAAGGGCGCCGAGCGGGTCATGGTCGTCGGCCTACGGCCCGAGGACGCCCATTTCGCCGAGACCTTGGAACTGGTCCGCTCCGCCGGCGTCACCATCGCAGGACGCATGCGCCAACGGAGGCCCAGAATTCATCCGCGCACCGTTCTGGGCAAGGGCAAGCTGGAGGAGTTGGTCCTGGAGAGCATGCGCGCGAACGCCACGGCGGCCGTCTTCGACATCGATCTGAAACCGGCCCAGGCGCGGGCGTTCGAAGACCTGACCGGCCTCAAGGCGGTGGACCGGACCCAACTGATCCTGGACATCTTCGCCCAACGAGCGCGCAGCGCCGACGGCAAGCTCCAGGTGGAACTGGCTCAACTGAAGTACTCCCTGCCCCGCCTGACCGAGAAGGACGAGGGCTTGTCCCGTCTCACGGGAGGCATCGGGGGCCGGGGACCGGGTGAAACGGTCATGGAGATCGGCCGGCGGCGGATTCGCACCCGAATCCGGCGGCTGGAGAAGCGGGTCGAACATCTCTCACGGCAGCGCGAACTCCGGCGCAGGCGCCGCCGGCGGCAGGGGCTTCCGGTGCTCTCCATCATCGGCTACACCAACGCCGGCAAGAGCACCCTCCTGAACGCCCTGACCAACAGCGTCGTGGAGGCCCACGACCAGCTCTTCATGACCCTCGACCCCACCAGCCGGCGCCTGCGTTTTCCCCGGGAGGGGGAGGTGCTCATCACCGACACGGTGGGATTCATCGCCGAGCTGCCTCCCGACCTGATCTCCGCCTTCCGGGCGACGCTGGAAGAGCTTGCGGACGCCAACCTGCTGCTTCACGTCATCGACGCCGCGGACCCGGAGTTGGACGACAAGATCCGGGCCGTGGAGATGCTGCTGGTCGATCTGGGATTGAACCGGATTCCGTCGGTGAAGGTTCTCAACAAGATCGACCTGCTGCCCCCCGATCAGGTGAGTGCCCTCTGCGGGCGGTTCGGTGGACTGGCGGTCAGCGCAACCCGGCGGGAGGGGCTGGAGGAATTGGTGAAGTCCGCCGAGGACCGGTTGGGCCGGCTCGATGCTTCCGGGCCGGTCTCGGCGTCATAATCGCCGGTTGAGCCCTCATTCCTCGCCCAGCGGCTCGATCATCAAATCCGGATCGTCAAAATCACCCTCGACCCATGTCCTTGCCGGAAGCTGGGACTGTTCTCGCCTACTGGCCGGATCCTGACACGGCCAAGCGGCATGCGTCCACACCCGGAACCAGGTCTTCCTCTACCCCGCTCCCGTCCAGGTTCGCCCGCAGGATCTTGCCCATGTCGGTCCAGTAAACCTTGCCTCCGTCCCGGTCCAGGGCCAAGCCGGAATGGAGGTACCCCCGGATGATGAGGTCCTCAACCTGGGTCCCATCCAGGTTGGCCCACTGGATCTTGCGCTTGTACCTCCCTGAGTGCGTCCAATACATCTTGCGGCCGCTCAGGTCCAACACCAAGTCGATTGCGCCCGCTCCCGTGACCAGGTCTTCCATCCCGGTCCCGTCCAGGTTCGCCCGCTGGATCTTGTCCCCGTCCGTCCAGTAGATCTTGCCCCCGGCGAGGGCCAGGGCCAGATCGAATGCGCCCACCCCCGTGACCAGGTCTTCCGTTCCGGTCCCGTCCAGGTTCGCCCGCTGAATCTTGCTCCTCCCCTCGTTCGCCCAATAGATCTTGCCGCCGACCAGGTCCAACGCCAAGCCGTTCGGGTCGCGCAATTCCGTGACCAGGTCTTCCACCTCGCTCCCATTCAGGTTCGCCCGCTGAATCCTTTGCCTCCCCGCCGTCCAGTAAACCTTGCCCGCACCCGGGTCCAGGGCCAGTTCGACCGGGTCGCCCAATCCCGCGGCGATCTCTTCCACCCCGCTCCCATCCAGGTTTGCCCGCTGGATCTTGTCCGTCCCACAGTCCGTCCAGTAAATCTTGCCTCGCTCGATGGAAGCGGGCGCTGCCGGCGGACTCCCGGCCGGTGGGACCGTGTCGAACGGACCGGCAGCCCCTTTGCCCCGGACCAGCGCCAAGCCGTACGGCCCTTTCAATCCCGTGACCAGGTCTTCCACACGGCTCCCGTCCAGATTCGCACTCTGGATCATTTCCGTCCCACTGCCGCCCACGTTGATCATGCCGCTGACCGCCGTCCAATACATCGTGCCGCCGTCCAGGTCCAGGACCAGGTAGGCTGGTCTCCGAGGCCACCGGGTGGGCTCGCGCAATGACCCCATGGTGGTCAGGGTCACGAGGTCCTTGACCCCGCTCCCGTCCAGGTTCGACCGCTGGATTCTGCCCGCCCCCCAGTCCGTCCAGTACACCTTGCCTCCGTTCAGGTCCAGTGCCAGGGCGACCGGGCTGCCCAAACCGGCGACGAGGTCTTCCACGCCGCTCCCGTCCAGGTTCGACCGCTGGATCTTGTCCGCCTTCCGGTCCAGCCAGTACATCTTGCCCCCGCCCGGATCCAAGGCCAGTCCCACCGGGTCTTGCACGCCGGTGACGAGGTCTTCCACACTGCTCCCGTTCAGGTTCGACCGCTGGACCTTGTCCGCCTTCCGGTCCGTCCAGTACATCTTGCCCCTGCCCGGATCCAGTGCCAGATCGACTGGTTCGCGCACGCCCGTGACCAGGTCTTCCACCCCGCTCCCGTCCAGATTCGCACGCTGGATCTTGTCCGCCTTCCGGTCCAGCCAATACATCTTGGCCCCACCCAGCTCCAGGTCGAACGGGTCGCGCACGCCCGTGACCAGGTCTTCCACCCCGCTCCCGTCCAGGTTCGCACGCTGGATCTTGTCCGTCTTCCGGTCCATCCAGTACATCTTTGCCCCGCCCGGATCCAAGGCCAGATCGACTGGATCTCCCAATCCCGTGACGAGGTCCTCCACCCCGCTCCCGTCCAGGTTCGCACGCTGGATCTTGTCCGTCTTCCGGTCCACCCAGTACATCTTGGGTCCGCCCATGTCCGCGACACGGCCTTGCAGAGTCCGGCTGACCGTCACGGCAACGCCCTGCGAACAGTTGTTCCCGATTGAGGTCTCTCCGGCGACGGGGTCGACGCAGGCGCCGTAGTAGTAGCTGCCTACACTCGACGGGGCCGTCAACAGGATCGATTCGGCGCTGGCCCCCGAAGTGGGAAGAGCGATCACTGCGTCCGGGCCCACTTCCGTATCGCCGGTCGATATCGTCGAGTCGTTCGAGTGGTAATAGCGCAACGTAGTCGCGGCGGACCGGCGCTCTCCCTGGTTGCGGACAGTGGCCCTCAGCTCGAAGGATTGATTCGGAGTCAGCGTGTAGGCACTGACCGAAACCGGGGCCACGGTCAAGTCCGGCGGCGGCAGGGGAGCCGATGACGGCCGATGCTTGGTGGCCAGGCCACCGAGCTCGTTGCCCAGGGCCAGGGCCCGTGGGGAAGGCGCTCCCGCGACGAGGTCTTCCACTCCGCTCCCGTCCAGATTCGCCCGCTGGACCTTGCCCGTCTTCCGGTCCGTCCAATACATCCTGTCACCGCCCGGATCCAGGGCCAAGCCGCGTGGCGAGGGTGCTCCCGTGACGAGGTCTTCCACCCCGCTCCCGTCCCGGTTCGCCCGCTGGATCTTGCCGCCGTCCGTCCAGTAGATCTTGCCCCCGCCCGGGTCCAGGACCAGGGAGGAGGGGGAGGGCGCTTCCTTGACCAGGTCCTCCACCCCGCTGCCGTCCAGATTCGCCCGCCGAATCGTGTCCTTCCTCACGTCCGCCCAATACATCTTGCCGCCGCCCCGGTCCAGGGCAAAACTGGATGTGTAGCGGACTCCCTTGACGAGGTCTTCCACCCGACTGCCGTCCAGATTCGCCCGCTGGATCTTGTCCGTACCCCTCAGCCTCCCCCGGGTCACGTCCGCCCAGTAAATCTTGCCCCCGCCCAGGTCCAAGGCCAGGTAGGATGGGTAGCGCAACCCCCGCGCGATGAGGTCCTCGACCCGAGTTCCATCCAGGTTCGCCCGCTGGATCCTGCCACGGTCGGTCCAGTACATCTTGCCCCCGCCCGGGTCCAGGACCGGGCCGGACGGGTAGCGCAATCCGGTGATGATGAGGTCCTCGACCTGCGTCCCGTCCAGGCTGGCCCGGCGGATCTTGCCGGTCTCCCTCTCCGTCCAGTACATCTTGTTCCCAGCCAGGTCCAAGGTCAGGCCGGATGGGTAGCCCACTCCCGTGACCAGGTCTTCCACGCCGCTCCCGTCCAGGTTCGCCCGCTGAATCTTGTTCACGCCGACCCAGTACATCTTGCCGCCACCACCGGCCCCGCCTTGGCTCAGCAGCGGCGTCACCGGCATTGCGTGGAACGCGCCATTCCGCGTCCCGAATTGCAGCCCGATAGGAGTGAATTGATTTCTCAACTCGGCCGGTTCGATGCCGGTTCCGGCATTTTTCCAGGTAAACGGTCTCCAGGCCGAAACGTCCGCCCCGGCGCACAATAAAATCCCGGCCAACCACCAGCCAATGCGTTGCTTCATGGCAAATTCCAATTCTCCGGCGTCCTGAGGATCGTTTCAGCGCAACGGATTCTCGTACCAGACCACGTTTTTGCTCTGCCTGCCGGCCACAAGCAGGTCCGGATCGCCGTCTCCATCCATATCCACGGCGCGAATGTCGTAGGACTCCTGATCCCGATCCAGGACATGGACCTGGAACCGGCCCGAACCGTCGTTTTCGTACCAGGCGGCCATCTTGGCTCCGAAGGCGCAGGTCGCCGCGTCCACGTCGCCGTCCTGATCCAGATCGGCCACGGTCAGGGCATGCGGTTCCCGGATCTCGGGATGAATGTCATGGACCTTCCAATGGGGCGCCTCGAACCAGATCACACCCTGGCCATGCCCCCGGGAGGCCACGAAATCGACCCGGCCGTCTCCGTTGACGTCGGCGGGATGGATATTGGTGGCTCCGGGCTGAAGGCCGCCCAACCGGTGCCGCTTCCAGGCTGCCTCGGGATCTTCAGGGGCTTCCCACCAGGCGAACCAGTTCCCCAGGCCGGTCGTGTCGGCCGGACCTCCCTTGGCGGCCGAGGCGGCGTCGGGACGTCCGTCTCCGTTGACGTCTCCGAATCCCAGGTAGTGACTGAGTCCCGGCGCGTCCCGGTGGGCGAAGACGAAGCGGTGCCAGGACTCGGCCTCTTTCGGATTCTCCGGAACCCGGTACCAGACCAGGGAATCGGGATAGGGACCCATGGGCTGGGCGCTGGTGGCCAGCAGATCCAGGCGTCCGTCCTGGTCCACGTCGCCGGTCAGCAGCCCATGAATGCCGATCACCTGATCGTCCACGAGCCGTTCCTTCCAGGCCTCGGATTCAGGATTCTCCGGTTGTTCCAACCAGGTGATCAGGCCCGGCTTGTAGCGGGCGCCGATCCAGTCCAGATCGCCGTCGCCATCCACGTCCATGACCTCGCTGTGGATGAAGTCCCTCTCCTCCTCCGGCCCCAACGGGATTTCCCTCCATTCGGGAGCCACCAGCAGGCGGGTCCGGCCCTCGCTGTTGGTGATGACGTCGGGCAAGCCGTCTCCAGTGAAGTCTCCGCCCACGGCGGTGAGCGCCGAAGCGCCGGAATAAACCTGGTGCTTGCGCCACTTCGCCTTATCGCCGGAAGTTCCCGAAACCGGATCCACGAACAGGGAGAGCGCTGCCAGGGCCGCGACCGCGGGCAGAAATCGAAAGCATCGGAGTCTCGACGACTCCGTCGAATAAGGATGGTCTGGTTGATTCGAATGCATCATTCCTCCTGTAAAAACCGGAACCGTCGAACGCCTGGACCGAAAGGATTCGCCAGTCGTGCCGGCTGAAGGCATTCCCGGCCGAAAGTCAGTCTATTCGGAGGATCGAGAGGGGTTCAACCGCGACCCGTGCCGCACCGGCGAGAGGTTATACTCTCTGGCCATGCGCTGGGGCATGGCTTGGGCCCTGATCCTGCTCGAACTGTGCCCGGCTCTGTGGGCGTTGGAGGGAAGACTCCTCTTCCCCGACGGGACCCCCGTGGCAGGAGCCCAGGTCACGATCCTGAAACATCCCGGTCAGAGCCGAACCGACCGGGAGGGGAGATTCCGCTGGTCTCCCGATCCTCCCGTGCCCTTCGAAGTGCGAGCGGAACTTCCAGGCGGACACGACACGTTGCACGCCGTCGTCCGGGAGACCGTCTCTGAAGGGACTCTCGAGATGGTGGTCCGGCCGCTCTTCCGAGAGGACCTGACGGTCACGGCCGGCAACCCGGTGCGCACGGGAACGACGCCTGCCAGCGCTTTGGAACTGGTGACTCGGGAGGAATTGGCTCAGAGCCGGCCCTCCCGGCTGATTGAAGCCATCGAGCGAATCCCGGGCGTGGCCCGGGTTTCGGCGGGTCACGCCGGGGTGCCCTCCATTCGAGGTTTGGCACGGGGACGCACTCTGATTCTTCTGGACGGCGCCAGAGTCATTTCGGAAAGGAGAGCCGGACCCAGCGCGACCTTTCTGGATCCCTTCTTCCTGGACCGGATCGAAGTGGTTCGGGGCCCCGGGTCCGTCGCCTACGGATCGGACGCCTTCGGCGGCGTGATCCACGCCCTGACTCGGAAACCGAGACCGGAATCTGAGTATGGCGCCCGATTCATGGGAAGCCTCGGCTTCGGAATGCCCGAGCAGAGCGCGGGCGTGGAATTGAGCCGAAGCCTGGAATCGGGTTCCGTATTCTTTTTGGGGAGCATGCGGAACTACGGCGACTATCGGAGTTCCGGAGTCACCGTGGACAACTCGGCCGCGCGCAACCGTTCGTTCCTGGCGGGCACCCGGCTCCAAGTCGCAGGAGGAGAACTCTCCCTTGGATGGCAGACGGACCGGGGCCACGATTTGGGCCGGCCCACCTTGCGCTCGCCCCACATGCGGACCATCTACCCGGAAGAGAACTCCGACCGAATGCACCTCGCGTACGATACGAAGCCCATCGGCGGCTTCGACCAGGTCCGGATCGAAGGATCGATGGGCCGATACGCACTCATCACCGATCGGGAACGCCTCCCTGCACCAAACCGGCGGCGCCAACTGCAGAGATCCCGAGTCGCCGCCCGTCACTTTGGTTTCCGCGTGCAAGCCGTCTCCCCACTCCCTTGGACGCGATTGGAGTTGGGGTTCGACGTCAACGGCCGTTTCGGACTCCACTCCGAAAACACCACCCGAAGTTTCGACGCCGGGAACCGAACCACCGGAATCCTTGCGTCCGCCGCCATCGAGGACGCGAGCCGCGTCGACCTGGCGCCTTTCCTCTCCGCGGAGTTGCCGGTCAACTCCTATCTGTCCCTCTGGGCAGGCGCCCGATGGGATCAGGTGTCCAGCTCAAGCCGCGGGTCGTTGGGAAACTTCGACAGGATCAACCGGGCGTTCTCCGGCTTCCTGGCGGTCGTCGCGCGGCCGCTGCCCCCGCTTCAGCTCACGGCTCAGCTCTCCCGGGGTTTCCGGGAACCGACACTTTCGGACCGCTATTTCCAGGGGATCAGCGGCCGCGGCCTGATTCACGGCAACCCCAACCTGGTGCCGGAAACCAGCCGGCAGTGGGACGTTTCGGCCCGGTGGTCCGGAAGCGACTGGCGCTGGGACCTGTTCCTCTACCGGTACCAGATCCGCCAGTTGGTGGAGCGTTTCGAAGCGGAACCTCAACACTTCTACTTCCGCAACCGAGGATCGGCCCTGTTGAGCGGCGTGGAGGCGGAATTGCACCGTCACATCGGCGAGGGGATGTCCCTGGGAGTCGGGGGACACGCGTCCGCCGGCCGGACCCGGGAGGATGGGAATCCCCTCGACGACGTCCCTGCCCCATCAATTTCCTTGATCGTTGGAAAAACGCTGGGTTCCCGGAGCCACCTCTGGCTCCAGGGCCGTACCTTTGCCCGGGACTCCGGAGCCGGACCCACGGAAACTCCGACCCCGGGTTTCGCCACCCTGGATCTCTCCTGGAGCTGGCTGTTGGATTCCCAGACCCAACTCCGTTTCCTGGTAAGAAACCTCACGGACAAGGACTACCCGGCCAGCCCCGACCGCTGGTCCGTGCCGGCCCCCGGCCGCAGTCTTATCCTAAGTTTAATGTATAATCTCAGTGATTAATCCATAAATATTTATAAATAATGTAAAAGGAGGATCCACAATGGCTGTCGACTCCATCCATCTTCGAGAAATGGAGCCGGAGGACGGGTCGGAGGTGGCCGAACTCATCTACGCCTCCATCAACGCCTGGTACGGCCTTCGAGGCTTGGGCCAGCCCTTTCAGGGGTCGCCCAAGGTCACGGAGATCTTCCATGAAGTCTATTCGGCGACGGGCTCCAGCCGCTGCGTCGTCGCGGAAAACGCCCGCACCGGGCGCCTCATGGGTTCCTGCTTCTACCACCCCCGGAAGACCCACGTGGGACTCGGCATCATGACCGTGCACCCCAACTACTTCGGTTTCGGTGTAGGCACCAGGCTCCTGGAGTACATCTGCCGCTTCACCGACGGGAACGGGTACCCGGCCCTGCGCCTGACCCAGAGCGCTCTCAACCTGGATTCCTTCTCGCTCTACAACCGGTACGGATTCGTCCCCCGCCAGGCCTACCAGGACATGATCCTCCAGGTTCCCGAGTCCGGCCTGGATCAGGAAGTGCCTGGACTCGACCGGGTCCGGGACGCCACGTTGGACGACATCCCGGCCCTGGCGGCCCTGGAGATGGAGGTGAGCGGCGTGAGCCGGGAGGAGGACTACGGCCTCTGCATCCGGAACGACTTGGGCTTCTGGTCGGTTTCGGTTTACGAAGGGTCCGGCGGAAACATCGAAGGGTTTCTGGCTTCGTCCTCTCACCCCGCCTTCAACATGCTCGGTCCGGGCGTGATCCGGACGGAACAACAAGCGGCGGCCCTGATCCACAAGGAACTGGACCGGCACCGGGGCCGGACGCCGGTCTTTCTGGTCCCCGTGGACCGGTACGGCCTCGTCCGGCAGATGTACGATTGGGGCGCCCGCAACTGCGAGCTCCACTTCTGCCAGGTCCGGGGCCGATTCCAGCCCTATCAAGGCATCAACATGCCGACGTTCGTGCTGGAGACCGCGTAGCCGCTGATTCCGGCGGCCTCCAGCTCGAACGCGATCTATGCAGGATTTCGGGCTCGGCGCCGGCCTACGACGACAAGCACCAGGCAACCCAGCAGGCACAGTCCCGACAAGAACGCTCCCAGAATGACCGAAGCAGGGCGATAGACGAACTCCACCTGGTGCTCGCCGGCCGGGACGAAGACGGCCCGCAGCGCTCCATGTGCGCGGTAGAGCGTGGCCGGGTCACCGTCGATGGCCGCCTTCCAGCCGGGGAAATACGCATCTCCGAAAACCAGGTACGCGGCGCACGGCATTCGGGCTCGCGCCCGGACTTCATGCAGGGTCGTCTCCAGGAACGTGACCGCGCCCTCCCGGCCGCAGCCTTCGGGTTGGGGTAGAGGATCTTTCCCGCCGGATGCGATGGTTTCCGTGCCGTGGACCGTCCATGCCCGAGGAGACGCGTCCGGGTTGAGAAAGACCTTCCACCCCGTGGAACTTCTGAAGACTTCGACTTGCGACTTCCGGACCCGGTCCCTGGAGACCGTGTACACCGTGTTGAGCATCAGCCGCCGCCGTTCCCAGTCTCCCCGGAAGAACTCCAGAACGCCGCGGCTGACCGAGGCCAGGTAGCCGTCCACCATCTCCAGCCCCTCCCAACCCCCGATGTTCGGGTTTCTTCCCTCGGACTCGATGTGGAACCGGAAGGGCTTGGGCCTCGACTTGAGATACCCGGCCACCTCGCTGAACTCCTCCAACTTGTCGAGGTGTCCGGGGCGGGCGGGATCGTTTCGATGGGACAGTGACGTGGAATGAGCCACTCCCATCTCGAACAACATCAGGGCCACGATCGCGAAGCGTGAGGCCGGCGCCGAGATGGAACCGCGCCGGACGGCATGCAGCAGCGCCGCCAAGACAAACGCCGCCATGGCGGCAATCGCCAACTGGTCGCCTGAGTGGCGGGTCATCTTGCCGTCGAGATACCGATAAAGGATCAGAAGCCATGCCGACGCGCCGAACCCCACCAGAGCCCGTTGGATGGCCGGCAACCAGCGCCCGTCCGGATGAGATTTCCGGTCCCGAAGCAGTCGATCCACTCCGAACGCCGCCAGGACGAAGACCGCAAACTGGAAGACGAACACGGCATGCGCCGGCGCCCGGGCCTTGTCGAACACCGGCACGGCAGCGTAGACCCAACCGTGCAGGACCGAGAACGGCCCCAGGGAATAGGCCAGCGCGGCGATTGCAACGCAGGAATAGACGCGGACCCAGCGCTCCCTCCAGCAGGTGCCGACTGCGTAGATGGCCAACGAGAGGCACACGAGCCCGATGAAGGTGCTGACCTGGAAATGAGCGTGCGGAACCAGCATCCCCAGCAGTGTGACCGCGTACAGGCGCAGGCCGGACTGCGCGTAGTACGGCACATCCTGGTCCACGGTCAAGGGGCGCTCGGCGCCGACCCAGCGATAGGATTCGGCGCCGTACTCGATGGCCGGCAACAGTTGCAGCGCCGCCGCCGCGAACGCCGTCCCCGCAATCACCAGGTACAGTCCCGCGAAACCTGCCGCCTCGCGGTACGACCGGCGCAGACGCTGGAACAGGAAATAGAAGAACACCCCGGTAAGAGCCAGGAGGGCATACATGGGATTCTGGTGATGGCCGCTCAGCAGGGCCATGCCGATGGCCCCGCCGCAGAACACGGCGTTGGTCCACCGGCCCGAAGAATCCCGGGCCCGCTCCATGCGGTGAAACAGGAGAAAGATCAGTGGGATCCAGATGGCGCCGTTGACCTTCTGCGGCCAATTGGTGGCGGCGAGATACCCGCCGCAACCGAACGCCAATGCGGCCAGTACCGAGGCAAACCGGCTGCGCCCCAACTCGCGCACCAGGCCGTACATGAAGAGCGCCGCCAACACGTGCATCAGCACGAATTGCCAATGGACCCAATGGAGCTGGATCCGGCCGTCCTTGAGCGGCGCCAGGAACAACGGCCAGTTGAGCGGAAACGCGCCGCCGGGCTGCATCTGCCCCAACAACGACTGGCCCGCCCAGTGGTAAGGGTCCCACATGGGGAAGATCCCCTCGTGCCAGGCCTTGGCCTGCACCTGGTACCAGGGCAGGACCTGGTACGCGAGGTCCGGATTGTCTGCGAAGGTGAACTGCTGACTGAGGCTGAGCCTCCAGAAGAACAGAACCACCAGTATGAGGATGAGGGCGACTGGGAAACGATCAAACACGTCCGACTTCATGACTCCACGCTCGGCGTTCCGGCCTGCGGCAGCACTCATGTTCCCGGTAAATCAAGCCTGCTGCCGATTCCCTCCCCATCTCCAACTCACCGGAACCCTCTCGTGCATCCAAGGTTGGGACTTCTGGCTCTCGGCGCGACTTGCTATCTTGGGTTCCGGTCCCAGTTGACGTGTCCCGAAGCGAACAGATCGAAATGGGCCAGCCATGCCGGGCAAACTGAGCGTCATCATTCCCGTCTACAACGAACGCGGCACGTTGGAGGAGGTGTTGCGCCGGGTCGCCCGGGAACCCATGAATAAGGAGGTCATCGTCGTGGACGACGGCTCCGACGACGGGACCCGGGAGATCCTCCAACGCCTTTCGAATAGTGCCGGCCGTTCGGATCGACTCCGTATCGTCTTCCACGAACGGAATCAGGGCAAGGGTGCGGCGGTCCGGACCGGAGTCTCTCAAGCCACGGGCGATTGGATCCTGATACAGGACGCCGACCTGGAATACAATCCTCAAGATTATCCGATGCTCCTGGCTCCGCTTCTGGACGGCCGCGCCGACGTGGTCTACGGCAGCCGTTTTCTGGATGGCTCCCGCCGGACCCGGTATTTGCAGCACTACCTGGCCAACCAGTTTCTGACCTTCGTCTCGAACCTGGTGACCAAACAGAAGCTGTCGGACATGGAGACCGGTTACAAGGTCTTTCGCCGTGAGGTCCTGGACGGCATCCGGCTCCGGTCGAACGGGTTCGAGATCGAACCCGAGATCACCGTCAAGTTGACCCGCCAAGGATACCGGATCCACGAGATTCCCATCTCCTACAACAGCCGTTCCTACCGGGAAGGAAAGAAAATCACCTGGATGGACGGAGTCAAGGCGTTGTGGGCGCTGTTTCGCTACCGGTTCTTCTCGTAGGGTCAGGAGAGACCGTTAGTCCGCCACTCTTCAGTATTGTTACGGGATTCGGCGGCTGGGACGTGTAGAGGGGACTCCGTCCCACTGACCCCACTGTTCGGCGCCTGAAAGACGCCGATCCAGTCGGCGCGTAAAACACGCCGATCCAGTCGGCGCGTAAAACACGCCGATCCAGTCGGCGCGTGAAACACGCCGCTCCGGTCGGCGCGTGAAACACGCCGCTCCGGTCGGCGCGTGAAACACGCCGCTCCCTACTTGCGGCGCGTCCAGGTTTCGAAGTTCCAGAGCTCCGAATCCCAGGCGTTCATCCGGACACCCTCGATTTCGTTGGAGTGGGCCGAAACGTACCCGCGGTGGATCAACGGGATGATCGTAAAGCTCTGAACCAGCATGTCGTTCAGGACAATCGTGAGCTGGTCGCGCCGCTCCTGGTCGACGGTGCGCTGGAGTTCGGCGTGGACACGGTCATATTCGTCGGACTGGAAGCGTTGGACATTCCCGCCGCGGAACGAGTTGGACGCTCCGGCGATCTCAGACGTGACCCAGGCGCCCAGATAGCCCTCCGGGTCCACGAAGGATGAGCCGTTGGTGTACATCTGAACGTCGGCGTAGAACTTGCCCACCGTGTCCGGGCTGCCCGGATCTCCACCGAAGAACACCGACGCGGCGACGTCCTTCAGTTCGGTCTCGATGCCGATCTCCGCCCACCAGCCCTTGAGGTACTCCTGGGTGGTCTGACGCACGGAATTGGTCGATGTCTGGAACAGGATCTTGAGCGGAACCCCGTTGCGCTCCCGTACTCCGTCTCCGTCCGAGTCGACGATTCCGGCGCCGTCGAGAATCTCCTTGGCGAGATCGATGTTCTGGACGAGACATTCATCGTTGTTGGTCGATGCCTCGCCCGGAGGATGCGGCCAGACGTTGCACGTCGACCGGCCGGCAAGCGGACCGTACCCGACCCGGACCAGAGTGTCGCGGTCGATGGACAGGGAAAGGGCCCGGCCCACAACCGGATCGCTCAGGAAGGGGTGGGGATTCGTCCCTCCGGCGTACTCCGAACGGAGTTCCCCCAGACCTGGATCCGGGTTCGTCTGGTTGAGCATGAGACGCTCGACGGCGGTGGCGAAGTCGGTGACGATGGATCCGCCTCCGCCCTCCGCCAGGGATTCCAGGACCTCCGGTTCAACCTGGAGATTCCAGGCATAGTCGGCTTCGTTGAGCTGCAGAACGGCTCTTGCAGCAGCAGCGGCGTCACCGTCCCCCTGCATCATCACCTTGCCGAAATAGGGAACGCCGTAATCGACGCCCCGGTACAGTGGATTGAACTCGTAGCGGACCGACTCGTTGCTGCTGAAATCGGCCACCACGTACGGTCCCGTGCCGATGGGCCGTTGGTTCGCTTCCGTACATCCCACCGCCGACGCGCCCAGGCAGTCGGCGAACTGCGCAGCCTGGAGAATCGGACCGTTGTAGGTCACGAAGGGGGAATAGGGGAACGACGTCGGTCCATCGAACGTGATGGTGACGGTCCGGTCATCGACGGCGTCGACCGACGATACGTTCGCGAACTTCGCCGCGTGAACGCAGCCGGCGTCCGGCGCCGTGCAGTATCGCCAGGTGAATACGACATCTTCGGCCGTGCAGGGCGTTCCGTCGGACCAGACCACGCCCTCCCGAAGTGTCCAGGTAATCCGGGTCCGATCGGCCGAGACGCCGCCGTTGGCAAGAGTCGGAACCTTTTCGGCCAGAACCGGGACCAATTCCGCGTTGGGGTTGTACTCGGCCAACGGTTCGATGACCAGCGATGCGCCTTCGGCTTCCTTGGTGCCGCGCGCAAGATACGGGTTGAGGATCGTCGGCGCCTGCCAATAGCGGAGCGTCGCCGTCCCGCCCTCGCCGGCACGATCCAGGTAGTAGCCGGCGCCGACCAGGATCGGCAGCCCATAGGAAACGACCCGCTTGACGAAAATCACCTTGCGGCGCTTCGTCTGGGTCGCGGGATTGAGGGCCTTGTAATAGAGGAACGTCTCGCCGAAGGCCTGCGCCACACTCAGGTCGTCCCGGTCGCTGAGCGACGTCAACTCGGAATCGGTGTAGGACCACTCTTCACGGGACGAGTCCCCGCTGAAGAGCGTCTTGCCGTGCCGGTCCACACCGAAGACGTAGATCGATTTGTGTGTCCAACGCGGGTCGGCGGACAGAGAGATGGAGGCGAAGTACCCGTTCGCTTCCAGCTCCAGCGCGGCGCAGCGGACGAATTCCTGAAGTCTGTCCGCGGAAGGATCCGCGGCCAGGTCCATGGCGTTGACGTCTTCCGGCCTGCAGTTGCCGGGCAGGTCGGGGCGGTAGATGCCCGCGCCGATGGAGGCGGGTATTCCATCCCAGTCGATGGCTTTGAGGAAAGACGCCTTCGGCGCCGGTTCTCCGGTCTCCGGATGCGGGGAAGCGTAGTAGATCCACGCCTCGTCGAGTTTGGTCATGAGGCGGTACTGTTCCGCGTACCAGTCATTGCCCCAGACATCGACATACAGGCCCCACGGCTCGCCCTCTCTCGACGGGTCACGCGGATAGACCAGCGACCTGGACTGATCGCTCACGGGGGACACCTCGTCGACGAAGACATAGATCGACCCGCTCTTCCACCGCTCGTCCTCATGGAAGGCCCGCCGAGCCTCCTCGAAGCCCATTTCCTGGACATACTCGTGGGCGCACCGTACGAACGCCTGAACGTCCTCCGGCGTACGGACGGCGCCGGCCGAAACCGAATTGTCGGAACAGGTCAGATTTTCAGCGGCGGCGAAACCGGGACCGGCGATCCACAGGATCAAGGGAATCCATAATGGCGGGAGGGCATGTCTCTTCATGGGACGAACAGACTACCACGGGCGGATATGATATCAAGACGAGCGGGTCGGCGGAGAGTCCACTGCTTTCGCGGTCGCGGATGGACGGAAAACGCCGCCGGCGGCACACTCGCGAAAGGAGCCTGAATCGTGAATCTGGAGAAGATCCTGCTGCATCTGAAGCTGGACGGCTTCTGCGTGGTGGAGGGGGTCATTCCCCGGGAGGAGGTCCGGACCATTCGACGCGAGGTCGAGGCCGTCATGGCGGAGCAGGGTTCGGCCGACACCTACCAGGGTGTGAGCAGCGCCTTCGACGTGCTGGATTCCATCCCCGCGTTCGCGCCGTACCTGGCGGACGGGACGGTCATGGCCGTGGCCCGCGCCTGGTTCGGCGACCATGTGCGCATCTCCTATACCGGCAGCATGATCACCGAACCGGGAAACGAGCGGGGCCGCTGGCACGCGGACTGGCCCTACAACCAGGAGAAGGCCGCGCATGTCCCGGCTCCCTACCCGGACACCCCGTTCCAGCTCTCCTCCATCTGGATGATTTCCGAGTTCACCGACGAGAACGGCGGCACCTGGATCGTTCCCGGCAGCCACCGGACGTCCGACAACCCCACGGGTAACATCGGGGTTCCCCTGTTCGAACCCTATCCCACCGAGCGGCACGCCACCGGTCCGGCCGGCAGCGTCTTTCTCTTCGACAGCCGGCTCTGGCACGCCACGGCGAGCAACGAGAGCGGAAGCCGCCGCATCAGCATGATCGTTCGCTACATTCCCTGGTGGCTGGACATCCGGGTCCTGATGCCAGGAACCCGGGCGCGCCGGACCTTGGTGGACGAGCCGGGCTTGCCGGAGAACGAGATCCCTCCGGTGAGACCGGACGTGTACGATCGCCTACCGGAAACGGTGAAGCCCCTTTATCGCCATTGGGTCAGGGGTTACTGACACTTCCCTCGAAGTCGCCTGAACGAACGGCGAGTCCAACCGACCATGAACATGCAGCAAGCGGTGGATACTCCCCAAGCTTTTCGGGAACGGTGGAACGGCTGGCTCAATTTTCCCCTGGCCGGTTCCCTGATTCCCTTTTGCTACGAGTTCCCTCCCCTGGACCGACTGGTGGACGCCGTCCGCCGGGACGAGGAGGCGCGGATCCTCAGTGGGCGACCGGGTGAACGGATGGACGACACCGACATCTCGCGGCGTTTCCGTTCCCTTCCCATCCCGGAGGCCCTGGAATCCCCCTTCCAGATGTCTCATTTCGACCTCTCCCGGTTCCAGCGACCGGGCGGGATCCTGGAGGGATTGGAGGAGCAGGTGATGGTTCCCTGGAAGGGCTTCCTCCGTGCGGCCGGATTCACCTGGCGGAGATGCTTTCCCATCCTCTTCTTCTCCGGTCCCGGATGCGCCACCAACTACCACATGGACCTCTCCCACGTCCTGGCCTGGCAGATCTACGGGACCAAGCATTTCCATGGGCTGACCGAACCCAGCCGCTGGGCGCCCCTGGACCAGGTGGTGCAGGAAGCCTGCCGGGAGGAATTGTCCAAGCCTCGCGGACTACAGCCCGAGGACATCCTCACCTTCGTCATGAAACCGGGAGATTGCCTCTGGAACCAGCTCCTGACCCCCCACTGGGTGGAAGCAAGCTCGGAGACGGCCGTGAGCCTGAACCTCTCTCACGGAGGACTGCGCTACGAGGGCCGCCTCGCGCCCCAGGAGCAGGCCCTGGAGGAGTGGTGGAAGACCCACCCCGACGAAGTCTGGCTGGGTCCGCCCCATCTGCCCGCTAGGAGGGGGGACTGTTAGTCCCCCCGTGAGAGCCGACCTTCCATGCGACTATTTTCTTAATATAACAAGTAGGATAGAGAGAATGTTCGAAGAATTCACCCGAACCCGGATCGACGCTAGCGGCGTCTCCATCCATCTCGTCCACGGCGGCCAGGGCCCTCCGCTCCTCCTGCTCCACGGATACCCCCAGACCCACGTCATGTGGCACAAGACGGCTCCGCTGCTGACGCCGCACTTCACCGTGGTCGCACCCGACCTTCGCGGCTACGGAGACAGCAGCAAGCCTCCCGCTCCCCCCGGCGACCTGAGCGTCTACTGCAAGCGGACCACGGCCAACGACCAGGTCCAGGTGATGGCCCAACTCGGCTTCGATTCCTTCCACGTGGTGGGCCACGATCGCGGCGCCCGCGTCGGACACCGGATGGCCCTGGACCATCCGGACCGGGTCAAGACCCTGACCTCCCTGGACGTGGTCCCCTCCCAGGCGGCCTTCGACAAGATGGACAAAGACCTCTCTTTTGCCTGGTTTCACTGGCATTTAATGCGGCAACCCGAACCTTTTCCTGAAACTCTCATCGGCAACAGCGCCCAGTTCTACCTGGATTTCCTGCTGGAGCGATGGTGCGGCATCGAAGGCTCCATCACCCAGGAGGCCTACGACGAATACCTGCGCTGCTTCTCCGACCCGGAGACGATTCGCGCCACCTGCCTGGACTACCGGGGAATCGCCCTGGACCTGGTCCACGACGAGGAAGACCGCGGCCGGCGTCTGACCTGCCCGGTGCTGGCGCTCTGGGGGAGCGACACCTCCAAGCGTCCCGGATGGCAGACCGGGGCCAGTCTGGATATGCTCACGGTGTGGCGGGAGCGGGCCGAGGACGTGCGGGGGAGAGCCCTGGCCTGCGGACACTTCCTCCCCGAGGAGCTTCCCGGGGAGACGGCCGGCGAAATCATGAAGTTCCTGGGGGTTCGCCCGGCTTCCTGACCCATCGACCCGAGCCGTGGATTGAAGGAGACACCCTGATGATGAGACGTCCCTGCCAGTTGATCGCCCTGATTGCCCTCGCCACCGGAATCGCAGCTTGCCGGCAGGCTCCCGAACCGGAGACGCCCTCCGGCGCGCCCAAGGTCCGTTTGGAAGTGGGCGACCCCGTGACGGTACCCACCGACCAATATCCGGGCCTGTCCTACGGTCCCCGAATCACAGCCCTCCCGGACGGAAGAGTCCTGGTGGGCCGGGGAGAGGTTGCCCTGACCACGGCCGACTCGGGGACAACGTGGGACACGGGCCCGGCCATCGCCCGGCCCCACCTGCTTCCTCTGCGGGACGGAAGCTATTTTTTCCTCAAGGGCCGGGGTTTCGCCACCGGCGAGCCGGGGCTGTTCTCCCTGGAAATGGCGCACGTCCGGTCCCTGGATGAAAACGCCACCGAAGAACGGATCTCCTGGTCCCCCGCCACGGCTCGTGTCGACCGCTGGACGCCGTTGACGGCCGACAACGAGACCGAGGTGGACTATCTGAACGTCGGGGGTCCGTTTCTGGAGTTGGATAACGGGACCCTGCTGGCCGCCAGCTACGGGAACTTCAAGGGGGACACGGTGCCCATGGAGGGATTCCCCGCCACCAGCGGCCAGAAATGGTTCAAGTACCGGACCTACCTTCTGTCCTCCAGCGACGGCGGCGCCAACTGGGAATATCTCTCCACCGTCGCTTACGACGGCGAGACCGGACAGGAGAGCTTCTGCGAACCGGCCATGGTGGACCTGGGCGGCGGCGAACTCCTGGCGGTGATGCGGACCGGCCGTTTCGCGCCCATGTTCCAGGCCCGTTCCCCGGACGGAGGCAAGACCTGGCAGGAACCGGAGTCGATGCACATTCTGGGCCTGGCGCCGCAGATGGTCCTGCTGGAGAACGGCGCCCTGGTGTGCAGCTTCGGCTGGAGGCGTCTCAAGGTGGGCTACGGCCATGGACTCAACGACGAGGGCGGACCGTACCCGGCGGCGTTGCGGGATTACCGGGAACGCTATCGCCGGGACGTGGGCATCGAGGACCCGTCCGAAGCGGCCGGCGATTACGTGATGGTCAGCCTGGACAAGGGGAAGACCTGGTCCGAGCCCCGCAAGATCGCCGAGCCCCTGACTTCCGGATATACGCTCCTCGCCGCCACCGGACCCGACACTATCGTTGTGATCACAGCAAGGCTGACCCTGCCCGGCCAGTCCCGGGAGCGCCACCTGGAGATTTGGGAGCGGGAATGGCCCCAGTGGTCCGACAAGTCCGTCGTGGTCAGAGTCGCCCGAAAAATCCGAGTCGTTTTGTAAGGGGTAGGGGACTGTTAAGCCCTCACTGCTCCGCGGAAGAGGGGGTTAACAACCCCCTCTCCTATCACGCGTGGACCGGTTCGACTCCGCGGGCGGCCCTCATCTCCGCCTCCTCCCACGCCGGAAGCTGGCGGGCGTATTCATGCGCCTGCGTGACGAAATCCAACCCGGCCAAGCGCATCCAAGCCTCGGTGAGACGCCGAAACACGGGGCCCGGGCGCCCATTCCCCACCGTCTGCCCTTCAAAGCTGGCTGCGTGGACCAGGGAATAGGTCGTCGCCGTGCAAAACAACTCGTCGGCCTGGAGCGCCTCGTAACGGCCCAGATTCGCCTCCCGCACCGGGATCCCCAACTCGTTCGCCAGATCGATGATGGTTCCCCGGGAGACTCCCAGCAGGATGTTTCGCCCTTCCGGCGTCAGAAGCACGCCGTCCCGAACCAGGAAAATGTTCCAGCCGGGTCCTTCGGCCAGGAACCCGTCCGGGTCCATGAGAACCGGCCACTTGTTCTCCCCCATCCGCGCGCCCTGCAGCACGGCCATCTGGTAGTGCAGGCGGCTGCGGGTCTTGGCCTTGGCGTCCACCAGGTGAGCCGGCAACGCCTGCTGGGACGCGATCACCACGTCCACGCCCGTATCGTAGTTGGGCGCGAAATGCCCCATGTGGGTGACCAGGGGCCAGCAGTTGATGGAGACGGTCGGCTGCACGCCCTTGGGAAATGCGCTCCGGTACAGCGAAAGGGGCCCCCGCGACACATCATGCATGATCTGCCAGTCCATGCCGGGCGGCTCGGTGGGGAAATTCCGCTCCAGAGTCTCCAAGGTGAGATCGAACATCTCCCGTGCCGTCATGCCGGGATCGATCTCCAGCAGGCGAAGCGACGCATAGAGGCGATCCAGGTGATGGTCCAGGCGAAAAGGCTTCCCCCCGAACGTTCGCGTCACCTCGAAGGCCATGTCTCCGAACATGAGGGACGAGTCGAATATGGAGACCCGGGCCTCGGATTCCGGTACGAACTCACCGTTGAAATAGACAATTCTTCCTGACATCAGCGCTCCTCCAAGAGACCGATTGTACCCGCTCGGCTCGTCTTTCTCACGCCCGGCACATCGGCGATGCACTCACGCCCGCCGCCAGTCCGGTGAGCCGATGCCCGTCGTCTCGCTGACGAATTGCGCCGCTACCGGGGCATCCCCTGAATATAGGTGCTCACCCCCTGCGTAAAATCGTCCTCCACCTGCTCCGTAAAGGGCGTGACGCGGCCCGGTTCGTAACCCCCTTCCGCGAACGCCTGCCGGGTGGTCAGGTACCCCAGAAAACCATTCGTATAGCCGGCAAAAAACGTGTAGGGAAAAGGAGATTGGTTGCGGACGTTGATGGCGATCTCGCAGAACAGCTCGACCGGCGCCGACCAGATGACGAGATCTCGGTTGATCTTCAGGAAGCGGACCGGCACGCGGACCAGGCTCACTCCGGTGTCCGTCACCCGAAGGTAGTGGTCCAGCTCCTCGACCCACCCGAATCCTTCCTTGCGAGGACTCTCGACGACTGTTTCTCCTGTCCACAAGACCACCTTCGAAGTGCCGCTCTTCAGGGAGCGGTTCGCCTGCAGGATTCGATCCCCCAGCAGTACGTTGAACTGGGTGATGTGCCCCCTCTTGAAGTTCGGACGCGTGCTGTAGATGGGAGCGATGTTTCCGGCCGCGCCGTTGACGTACAGCATCGGGGCGCCCAACTCTTGCTCCACGTATTCGGCCACGATCCCCTGGGCATCTCCACTGATCAGGAGATTCTCGGACCCGAGAACGGTCCCGTGCATGGCGTAGATGGCGATCAGGCCCAGCGGCGAGCCATCCGGCCGGTCCAGCCGAATCAGCCCGATCTGGCGGTCCACCGGTCCGTCCGGGTTCATTCCCAACGAGGCACTCCCGTCAACGTCGATGGCGCGCCGATTGATATTCGCCATCGAGTAACCGGTCGTCACTGCAAGACGCGCCGGTTCCAGTTTGGAGCGAGCCTCGCGAACGCCGTCGATCAACCGGCTCTTCACCCACTTGGAATACTCGGGGTTGGGCTCGTGCAGGTACCGGTTGGGCAGCATGATCTTGACGATTCCCGGCGAGCCCACCTCCGGAGCCGAGTGGGTGTGAGTCAGGGTCCACCACACCTGCTGGGACCGGATCCCCGTCTCCCGCTCCAACTCCCGGCAGAACTGCTCGTAGAAGGCCGGAGAAATGGCGGCCAGGTCCGAGGAGACCAGAAAGAACTGCATCTTCCCGTCATCCATCGCAACGATTCGATGAAAGAGGCGGTCGTGGACGCCCTCGGACCGTCTCGGACCGTAGCCCAGCAGCCACTGAGGCGTTTCCGGAGTGATGTCCACCTTTACACAGGAGGCCCGAAAATCCCCGGAGTCCGCTCCAACGAGGGTTCCCACCGAAGCCAGAACGAGGATGAGAACGAAGTATCCGACCCCGCCAACCTCTTTCGATTTGGGATTCTTTCCCGCCATAACACCCTCCTACGTTAAAACGGGGTGTCGCGCACTCACTCCCCCGCTGCCGGAATTCTGATCTTCCGCCGATCGACACCGCCCCGGGTGGAGTGGATGGAGACCTCCGCCTCCGCCGACTCGACGTCCTCGAGCCGGACCCTCCACGCCACCGTCCGGTTCTGCGCCGGGTCCAGCCAACCCGCTTCGATGTCCTTGCTGCGGAGCGACGGCTCCAGGATCTGCACCCGGCCGCTCTCCACCAGCTCGCCGTCGAACTTGATCCGGGCCGTGTCCGGCTTCACGATCTTGACGAGCCGCGCCTGGACCAGGGCGGTGGGGAGATGGCCCACGTTGCGGTAGGTGAGCTCGATGGAATAGTCCCCGGGAGCCAGGGGCCTCACCCGGACCCGTGAGATCCGGACCTGAGGGAGCTGCCTGGCCAGGAACAGATTGAACCGGGTGCTCTTGCTGGCCCACTCCTCGAGCAGGTCCACGGGCGGATTCCAGAAGGCGAACTTGGGCGTCATCCCTCCGATCTCCACCTCCCCCAACTGGGGATGCGGGATCTTCTTCCAGGGGATGAACTCCTTGCCGCCGCGCTCCCGGTCGTTCCAGACCAGGGCGTCGTAGTCGTCCAGCCTGCCGTCCCCGTCGTAGTCCTCCTTCCGGCCGATGTTCCAGAGTTCGTCGTTGTACCAGATGGAGCCGAAGTAGAAATATCCGAAGTCGGGCCCGTGGCCGAACAGGGGAATGGGCCGGCTCGGTTCCCCGGTGATGACATGGAAGGGATGGACG
This sequence comes from Acidobacteriota bacterium, assembly GCA_965116695.1. GTDB lineage: Bacteria > Acidobacteriota > UBA6911 > RPQK01 > JAJDTT01 > JAJDTT01. The sequence goes on along the minus strand of OZ220706.1, from coordinate 442,006 downwards.
TTCCGATAGTCCTCGTAGACGTCGCCGGCCCAGGGATATCCAGAAATCGCCTTCGCCTGTTTGTCCAGGTAGACGTACCACTTGAGGTCCTCGGGGGCCATGCTCTCTTCGCTGCGGCTGGTGGAGGGGGGACGCAGGTGCATGGCCATGGGCGTGTCCATGGACTGGCCGATGGCCACGTTGGGGTGGGTCAGCAGGAACAGGACCACGGCCCGGGTCTCCGGCTCGGACAGGGGGTACTCGCCCGCCCCGACCTGGGTGAACCCCCGGCCGGTGGCGTCCCGGCCCGGTTCGGGCCTCCAGTTCTCCGGGTAGTTGCGGTGCAGGTCCAGCCCGCCGATCCCGTCCTCGTTGAACTTGCCGTCCCCGTCGTTGTCCACGCCCTCCGGGTCGACCTGCCAGTCCCCCTCTCCCTCGAGCACCATTTTCATGAGCCGGTCCGGGGCTCTCGGGTCCCGGATGGCGTTTCCCTTCCCTTCTCCCACGTGGCGGCGCATCTGCAGCAGGAGGCCGTCGCCGTCCAGATCCTCCCCGGGATCCTCGTCCAGGAGGCCGTCCCCGTCCGTGTCGTGGGGACGCACCGAGCTGCGATTGGTCTGGGCAGTGTTCAGGAAGAGTTCGGTGCCGTCGGGATTGTTCACCGGGCGCAGGTAGAAGGCCTTGGTATCCACCAGGTGCGTGATCTCGGGGTCTTTCCCATACCCGGTCACCAACCGGTGAATGAGCTGGACAATGGAGACTGAGCTGGTGGTCTCCCCCGAGTGACGCCCTCCTTCGGCGAACATAGCCGGCTTGTCGGTATCCTTGCCCGTCTCCCGGTTGGTCACGGTCACCTGCCAGATCTCGCGCCCCTCGAAGGTCCGGCCCACCGAGTAGAGCTCCAGGATCTGCGGATACTCGCGAGCCCACTTCTGGAGGAACCCGTGGATCTCGCCATAGGTGGGGTAGTGCCGGAAGTCCAGTTCCCCTTCCTTCAGAGGCTTCACTTCCGGATAGTGGACCCGGGGGAAGAAACTCGGTCCGTCCCGTTTTCCTCCGACCCGGTAGGGTTCCGGCGCCTTGTCGTCGCCGGTTCCCGATTCCGGCCGGGATTGTGCACCGGAGCCCAGGCCGGCGTTTACGACTGCCAGAATCACGGCAGCGATCCAATTGAGGCTCTTCCCGCTCACCTTCATTCCGTGAACCCTCCGGGTCCCCAGCCGGACGCACGGCCTCATGCGTCAGCGTCCGTTGGCACCCGGATCAGTGTCCTTCGGCGGCTTCCCCAATTCAAGAACACCCGTGGGCCCCTTTTGACCCGCAGATGCCCGATGGATAGACTCGCACCCCGTTCCCGACCGGGGCGCAAGGAGGATGCGGATGATGAGAGCAATTCTGCTCGCGGCTTGGCTGTCCACGACCCAACCGTTGGCAGCCGGCGGCGATCACGACACCAAACCCCTGGACATCGGAGACCGCTTAGAGCTCATGGTGGACGACTACCTGATCGACTCCATGACCGGGGACGTGCGGCTGGAACTCCAGACCCCCGACTCGGGCGGAAAGGTGCTCGACTTCGACAAGCCTTGGGAGGGCACGACCTGCTTCTACATCTCGGTGGTTCACGGCGACGGCCTCTACCGCATCTATTACCGGGGCCACAGCCTCACGAATTCCGCAGCCCCGTCCCTTCTGGAACCGGGGGAGACCATGGTCCCCGAACATCCCGAGGTCACCTGCTACGCCGAGAGCCGGGACGGCCGGACCTGGACCAAGCCCGCCCTTGGGCTGGTGGAATTTGACGGGTCGAGGGAGAACAACATCATCTGGGACGGCTTCGGCAACCACAACTTCATGGTATTCCGGGACACCAATCCCAAGACTCCTCCCGAGGAACGCTACAAGGCCCTGGCCTCGGGACTACCCAACAACCCGTTGAAGCGGATGGTGGGGATGGTTTCGCCCGACGGGATCCACTGGAAGCCCATCCGTGACGAGGCCATCCTGACGCAGCCTCCCACGGACTGGGGAGGCGACGAGATCTTCTGGGACGGGTTCCGGAACGAGTACGCCGCTTATCTCCGGGTCTGGTTTCCACCCCGTCACGATGGCTCCGGCAAGCGCCGGATGCCCACGATCCGGGCCGTCGCCAGGGCCACTTCGCCCGATTTCCTGAACTGGAGCAAGCTCGAGGACATCGAGCTGGGGGAGGGTCCCCGGGACCATTTCTACACCAACGGCATCACGCCCTACTACCGGGCGCCCCACATCTTCCTGGGCTTCCCCAAGCGCTTCGTGCCCTGGCGGACCCGGATTCCCGACGCGCCCGAGGGCGGGGTCTCCGAGACGGTGTTCATGACCAGCCGCGACGGTCTGAACTGGGACCGCAGGTTTCCCCAAGCCTTCATTCGTCCTGGCCGTGAGAAGAGAAACTGGTACAACCGCACCAACATGACGGCCACCGGAGTGGTCTCCACCGGAGACGACGAGATCTCCCTCTACGTGCTCCGCCACTACAAGTTCCCCACCATACACATGGAGCGCATGGTCCTGAGGACCGACGGGTTCGTCTCGCTCAACGCGGGCTACCGGGGAGGCGAAGTGGTGACCAAGCCCCTGACCTTCGAGGGGAACAACCTGGTGCTCAATTTCGCCACGTCGGCGGCGGGAAGCATCCACGTCGAGATCCAGGACGAAGCGGGCCAGCCGCTTCCCGGCTTCGCTCTGGAGGAATCCCCGCTGGTCTGGGGAGACGAGATCGAGCACACGGTGCGCTGGAAGCGTTCCCACTCCGGGGCCACGACGGACGAGCCGCTGAAGCGGATCGCGGGCAAACCGGTCCGGCTGCGGCTGGTGATGAAGGACGCCGACCTGTTTTCGCTACGGTTTCGGTGACTCCGGTTCGCTTCGCAGGCCAGCCGATTCTCTTGGCTATGCGCCTGACGTTCCAGCGAATCGGATCTCAAAGATTTTGAAATGACAAGACAGGAGGAAGGCCCCCGCATAGCCCGCCGTGTATTCCAGGAATTAAGAACTTGGGGAACTGCGTTTTCTTCCTTGTGCGCCCTTCGATAGGCTCCATCTCAGGCAGCATCTGCATTCTTGCGCCTCTCTTGCGCCAAGTCGTAGGCCGCTTGAAGCCGCATCCAGTGATCCGCGTTACTCCAACCGATTCTCTCCAGGGCCAGCGCCATTCTTGGCGAGATTCCGATACGGCCATTGAGCAACCGTGACAAGGTGTTCCGCGCTACGTCGAGCCGGCGGGCACACTCCGTTACAGTCCAGCGAACCTCTTTGTCTTCCAGAATGTCTCGGATCATCTCGCCTGGGTGTGGCGGGTCATACATAGGCATGATGGTCTCTCCCTAGTGGTAATCGACAAGGTCCACGTCCACTGCCTCGTCTGCGATGAAGCGAAAGACGATTCTCCAATTTGCTGAGACACGTACACTCCAATAGCCTCGCCGACCACCCTGCAACGGATGCAGCCGGTAACCTGGTTGATCCAGATCTGTCGGTGAAGAAGCTACGGCCAAATCCGCCAGCACGCGCCGAATGCGTCGCACGTGGGCTGGGTTCAGTCGTCGGCTATCGCCACGGTCGAACAAGCGTCTCAACCCTGTGTGGACAATTCGCACTAACGCACTGACGCATTATCACTTGCAACATGCAGTGTTGCAAGTGGGTTTTCACACTCCATGGCGGGGGAATCCAAGCTCGATCAGCTCCCCCTCGGGGTAATACCCGTTAACTCGAACTAACGGAATTACTGCGGAAAAGACGAGAATTTCGCAGCCTTGAACGGGTGACCGATCTCCGATTTCCGCCGCTACGGCGGCGAGGCGGAGAACTGAAAATTGAGTCCATACTCACCAGACACCCCAGACGTGCGAAGGCTGCTTAGGAAATAAGGCGTTGAGCAGACGGCGCGTCTCCGGGGACCCGATATCGCAGTCGGGAACCGAGTACTCAAGCTCATCCGCGGCGCGGAACCCGAAGAGCAACTGCAAGAAAACCAGCCCGGGGAAGAAGGCGTCGCAGGTCCCGGAATTCAGCCAGTTGCCGCCCTTCCGCGGCCGGGCCAATCTCTCGACCTTTGCCACGCGTCCATTGTCGAACAAGAGATCCACTCCGTGATCGACGAAGCCGATCGTGAGCCGGCCGCCGTAACCCGCCGCCGCTGAATCCGCCAACCGCCGTTCCAAGACTGGTGTGACGTCCCGCAGGAAGCCGGCAATGCCGGGCACTCGAACATACCAGGCACATACCCTTTTCCAACGCGGCGCTGCGTCTTTCATGACCTCATACGCCGGGTGTTCCGTACCCAGCTCGAACGCCACGCTGTGAAATGCGCGTCGCGTCTGCCGCGCGCTGTACGCCTCGCCCATACTCCGCAGATACCTCACGACGCCGGGAGTGACCTCGCGCCAGGAAGCGCCTTCCTTCAGCTCGTAGAGAAGAACGCAGGGTTCACCATCCCAGAGACCCCGGATGTGCACAATGAGTCCGACCGGCTCACCGGTCGCGGCCTCCACGACACAGATCTCCAGTTCGCAATAGGTGTTCTCGCTCCGTCCGTTCAGCTCATACCTCCACAGCCTCTCGTCGCGGACGCAAGAGACCAGGTAGCGCCCCATAGCCACATCGTACAAGCGGGCTATGAATGGCAGGTCCGCATCGGTCGCGGAGCGTACCAGGTAAGGCTCCCGGACAGCATCGCCAAGTGCGGGCCAATCGGAGACGGGGCACGAGTACCCCATCCCGAACTCCAGAGCCATCTCGTAGCCGAACTGGCGATAGAACCAGGGGATGCCGCTGATCACCTGCATCCTCTCGCCGCGCCTCGCACTCATCTCATGGACGGCGTCCATCTGAGCCCGCACCAGCCCGCGCTTTCGATAGTCGGGATGAGTGGATACCAGCTCGATACGGCCAACGCTAATTTCTATGCCGCCATAGGACCAGGTTTGCGGGATCAGGTTCAGCATCGACACGGTGGCCCCTGACCTCGTGTCTTCCACCACGGTGAAGTCGCCGGGCTGGAATCCCGGAAGGGCGCCGCTCATCAGGTCCCGGGTCCAGATTCTGAATGACTCGGCAGACGCATGGGGGAGGTGGAACTGAGCCTGAAACTCCGTGGCAGACTCGGTATCCTCCGCGGTGGCCTGCCTCAGGATCAGCCCATCGCCCAGATCCCTCGGCATTTCCTCGGTCAAGACACTATTTTCCAAGATGTGATCTGAATGCAGGTCACGTCGTTGTTCTCGTCCCGTCCGTAGTAGGCGGTCAGCAGCGTGCCGTCATCCGACTGTATGGTGGTCGGATATCCCAGATCTCTGTTCTTGAGATCATCCCGGAGCACAATCTCTCTCTCAATATCCCAGCTTCTACCCTCATCCGAGCTCAGGCAGGCCCGGATCCCGAATGGCTTTCGCCGGTGGCCGTAGGTGGCGAGAAGTCTCCCATCCCGGAGCTGACAGAGATGGGCCGGATACCCCCACATCGGAGTCCTGGCCGGTGAGCTCCAGGTTCGTCCCCGATCATCCGAATCGCTCTGGTAAAGCCATCCGGCCGGCCCCGTTCTGAGGAGAGCGATCATCCGGCCGCTGGGCAGGTGAATCAGGGCCGGCTCGTTGTAGCCGATGCCGTGAACCCCCTGCTCCCCAATTACGGACGGGTCACCCCAACTTCTCCCCCGATCACGAGACCGCAGGACATAGGCGGTCCAGGTCATCGCCGGCTCCGAAGTCGATGGGAGACGGAACTCCTCGTAGCAAGGCAGAAGCAGAGTTCCATCCGGTAGCTCGACGATCGCCCGGAGCTGACATCCTGATTTGAACGGAGAGACGTCCACGTGGACCGGCTCCAACCAGGTGCGGGCGTTGTCCAACGAGTGGAAGACATAGGTCATCTCGTCGCTGTAACCGGTCGCCCACTGATATGGCTCCACCCGGGTCAAGCCAACATACGTTCTTCTGTCCACCGAGGCCGCCGGGGCAAAGGAACGGCGGAAGGCGTTGACCAGTATACTCCCGTCGGACAACTGCATGATGCCCGGATCATCCATTCCGTAGTACTCGTAGCCGCCGATGACTTCGGGATGCTCGGACCAGCTTTCCCCCTGATCGCCGGAGCGAATGATCAGGCCGTACAACGAGGGATCCGCGTGGGTCAATCGGGCGTTCCGGCGCATGGCTTCGCAGAATGCAATCAGCATCTCTCCATCCCGGCACTTCAGGATGGTCGGCCAGGCCGAGTATCCGTAAGGGTCCCAAAAGACCACTCTGTGCCTGAGGATCCCCGGGTAGGACTTGACTTCAGGAGGAGCAGGAGGCCTCAAGGGAGCCACCTCCGGAACTGCCGACAGGCGGCGGAAGCTCAGCGGCAGCGCTCCAAGGGCGGTCAAGCGTTTCGCGAATTGCCGACGGGAGAAATTCTTCCAGGTCATGGCGTCCCTTTCGTGTTCGATCGAATCTGAGGCTGAAACTCCAATACCCAAGATAGCAGGCAGAATAGTTAAGGACGCCGACCTGTTTTCGCTCCGGTATCGTTGATCCGGAGACGCTTGGCGTTGGCGGCAAACTGAAGTTCTCTCCGCTCTTTTTGCGAACCGGGGAGAACGGAACTGTCCCGTGCTACGCTCTCGCGTCCTCGCGGCGAAGGTGGCCGCTCCAGTTCAGGATGCGCTCATCAGCCGTGAGCAGGCTGTGGCCCCCCAGGGCAGTGGCGACGATGATACGGTCGGCTGGATCCCCGTGGAAGTTCTCCAGGCTGTTGGCGCGGATGGCAATGTCGCCGTCTACCGGAATCTCGACGAGACCATCCTGGAGAAGCCGGGTGCGCCAGGTTCTGACGTCCTCCAGCAGGCGGATGCGCCCCTTCGCTTGCAACAGAGCCACCTCCCAGAACGAAAACGCCGACGCCGCCAACGCGGCTTCCCGTAGTCCCCGTTCCATCAGCCCTCGGGTAAGAGGCCCGATTTGCGGTCCACCAAGTCTCGACCACAACAGTACGTGAGTGTCCACCAGGATCACGGATTGGCCACCCGGTCGGGGTTCACCTCGGCTTCCCACTCCAAGCCGATCGGGGAGATGATGTCGCCGATGATTTCGATCCTGCCTCGATCGGCCCCGAACCAATCCCCGAACTGCTTCCGGTAGGGCAGGAGGCGCGCCGTTGGGCGGCCGTTCTTGGTGATCACGATCTCTTCTCCGCTCTCTGCCACTTCGTCCATCAGCCTGAGGCACTTGGCCTTGAACTCGGACGCCTTGATGGTGCGGGATTCACTCGCTCCGTCTCGTTTGGCAACTGTCATGGCTTCACACTCTTCCTCTTGCAGTGTGGGATATAAACATAGTCACGACCATAGTCACGACCATGGTCACACAATACACTGCATCCAGGTGACCCACAATATTGATGCCGGCAGTGGATTCTCAGGGACCGCAGGCTCCCTTCGCCAATCGAAGCCTGATATCCGCGGTGCAGGTTCCGCGGAGAACGGGACTGTCCCTTTCTCTTCGATTCACGATAATGAGGGAATGGATGTTGCAGCCCATTCCGCCGCCGCTTCCGCCCCGGTCCGCCCGTCTCGAACACCATCGACAGGAGCGGTCACGCCGCCGGATCGAGCCACCGCGCTGTTCTTCGAACTGTTCAGTGGTTTGCCCCGGCAGGGACCGGGAACCACGGCGAGCACGCGCCGGGCCCTCGGGCTCGTGCCAGGCGTCGGGCCGCGGACGCGTGTGCTCGACATCGGCTCCGGGACCGGCGCCCAGACTCTGGTGCTGGCGGAGAGTTCGCCGTTGCGCATCGTCGCCGTCGACAACCACCCCCCGTTCATCGACGCGTTGAACCGCAAGGCCAATGAACTGGGCATCGCGGATCGACTGGAAGCCCGCGTGGCGGACATGTACCGACTCGACTTTGCCGACGGTTCCTTCGACCTGATCTGGTGCGAAGGGGCCATCAACATCATGGGTGTCGAAGCGGGCCTGCGTGCCTGGCGCCGGTTGGTGCGACCGAACGGGCACGTCGCGCTGACCGAGGTGTGCTGGCGGAAGCCCGAACCGCCCGCCGAATGCGTCGCGTTCTGGAAGCGGGAGTACCCGGCGATCCGAGACATCTCCGCACTGCTGGAAGCCGTCGAGGCGTGCGGCTACGAGACCGTGGGGCACTTTCCGCTCCCCGCTTCGGCGTGGTGGGACAACTACTATCGGCCTCTGCAGGACAACGTGACCGCATTCCGCAAGCGTCATCGCGATGCGCCGGATGCACAAGAGCTGGCGGACCAGTGCCAACACGAAATAGACATCTGGCATGCCTATTCGGAATTCTACGGCTACGAGTTCATTGTGCTGCGTGTCGGTTGAAGCCCGCTACGACCGGGGAGCCGCAGGAGTAGGCGTCCTCCCGGGGGTGCGGCGTGTTGTGCGTAAGCCGAGATCTCGGAGAACGGGACCGTCGCTTTATCCTGCCGCCGCTCTTTCCCTTCTTCGCCCGCGGCCCGGCTGAGACAGAATATATTGTCGACGATATCCTCGCCCGACTCCAAGGTGTCCTGTTTTGACCCGGGTTTCTTGCCTGGATAGACTCGCCGTCCGTTTTCGGCCACGGGACACAGGAGGAATCCAGATGATGAGATCCAGACTGCTCGCGGTTCTGCTGTTGGCGGCACCGCCGCCGGCTGCCGGCAGTCACGACGAGAACCAACCGCTGGAAATCGGCGACCGGCTGGAGCCCATGGTGGACGACTACTTGATCGACACCATGACCGGAGACGTCCAATTGGAGCTCCAGACCCCCACCTCCGGCGGCAAGGTGCTCGACTTCGACAGACCTTGGGAGGGCACGACCTGCTTCTATGTCTCCGTGGTTCACGGAGACGGTCTCTACCGCCTGTACTACCGGGGCCACAGCGATCCCTCGTACGCGGTTCCGTCCCTCCTGGAACCGGGTGAGACCATGATCCCGGAACATCCCGAGGTAACCTGCTACGCCGAGAGCCGGGATGGCCGGAACTGGACCAAGCCCTCTCTGGGGCTGGTGGAGTTTGAGGGGTCCAAGCAGAACAACATCATCTGGGACGGATTCGGCAACCACAATTTCATGGTGTTTCTCGACACCAATCCCAAGACTCCCTCCGAGGAACGGTACAAGGCGCTGGCCTCGGGACACCCGAACGTCCCCTTGAAACGAATCGTGGGCATGGTCTCTCCTGACGGCATCCACTGGAAACCGATCCGCGAGGAACCGATCCTCACGCAGCCGCCGACGGATTGGGGTGGAGACGGAATCCTCTGGGACGGGTACAGGAACGAGTACGCCGCCTATCTCCGAGTCTGGTATCCCCCCCGTCACTCCGGGTCCGGCCAGCGGCGGATGCCCACGATCCGGGCCATCGGCCGGGCCACTTCGCCCGATTTCCTGAACTGGAGCAAATTGGAGGACATCGACCTGGGAGACGGTCCCAGAGACCACTTCTACACCAGCGGAATCACGACGTACTTCCGGGCGCCCCACATTTTCCTGGGATTCCCCAAGCGTTTCGTCCCCTGGCGGACCCGGTTTCCGGACTCGCCCACGAACGGAGCCTCCGACACCGTGTTCATGACCAGCCGCGACGGCCTGAACTGGGACCGCAGGTTTTCCCAAGCCTTCATTCGGCCCGGACGCGAGAAAAGGAACTGGGGCAACCGCACCAACGGAACAGCCACGGGCGTCGTCTCTACCGGAGACGATGAGATCTCCCTCTACGTGATCCGCCACTACATGTTTCCCAGCATTCACATGGAGCGGATGGTCCTGAGAACCGACGGGTTCGTCTCCCTCAACGCCGGCTACCGCGGAGGCGAGGTGGTGACCAAGCCCCTGACCTTCAAGGGGTCCAACCTGGTGCTCAATTTCGCCACTTCGGCGGCGGGAAGCATCCGGATCGAAATTCAGGACCAAGCCGGACGGCCGCTTCCCGGCTTCGCTCTGGAGGAATCGCCGCTGGTCTGGGGCGACGAGATCGAGCACACGGTCCGCTGGAAACGTACCCACTCCGGCGCCGAGTCGGATGAGCCTTTGAGGCGAATCTCGGGAAAACCGGTGCGGCTGCGCCTGGTGATGAAGGACGCCGATCTCTTCTCGCTAAGGTTTCGGTGACGCAAGATACGCTTGGAGCGAAGTTGACGCCTTGAAGAAGGTGACTGTCCCCTGCTCCACTCACTCACTGATCCCGAGCCGCCACGCGACCGCGTCCTTGCCCATCCCCGGCTCCAACAAGTCCCTCAGGAACACTCGTGTTTCGCTCCCCATCATGGCCTCTCCCCCTCTTTCGGTGGAAACCCCGGAGCAAACATGGCATAACATTGCAATCTTCATCGTCCAGATGGGCTCGGTAGAATAGGAGAGAACCGTAATGAAGACGATCAGATTGACCGTTGTCTTATGTTTTGTTTTGGGACTGGCCGGAATTTTCCCCGGCGCGGACCTCGCGCTGGCGCAGACGCAGGAGGCCTGTCCAAGGCCGGACGCACTTCCGGCTCTGCCCGAGGATTTGGTCACCGCCGCTCAGGTGGAGAGCGGCGATGCTACCCTGCCGGAATTCGTGCAGGGCTTCCGCGAATACAGTGCGAGTCTCCTGCGATTGCCGAATGCAACCGGATATCTCGGATGTCTCATGACGCATGAGGGCCCTTTCAGGTCCGGGTCCACCTACCTTGTTACCGTGACTCCTAATGGTAGGGTAGCGGTACACGGGAAGAACGTGCTTTTGTCGGGCGGGCTGCTCGACTCCGGTATTTTCGAGCAGATCATCGAAGCGGCCAGGTCGTCGGAACTTGGCGGCCCATTCATGGCCGAGGCGGCAAATGCCGCCGGTTACGCCGCGGGTCACCGAGGTTTTGACGGTCTCCCGGCCGTCCTGGTCGCCGGCTTCGATCTTCAGGAATCCCACTTGGTGGAGGAGGACATCGACCCGGGTGATGTCCTTGCAGTCACGGCCCATGACGTGGTGGAACGCGAAACTCTGAAGGCCTTCGTGGATGGCACGCTAAGCTACATCGTCGGACTCTACAGGGAAGAAGGCCGTGACGCTTTTGTAAAAATTAAGAAAATTCTCCGGATTCCGAACGGACCCTGGAGAGCAGGTCCCGTCTACCTGTTCATCATGGATGGAAGCGGTTTTACGCTCTTTCACGGGGCGTTTCCGGAGAGATACGAGCTTCAAGCCCCCACCGATGTGCTCAGAGACGCTGTCACCGGAGAGCTCATCCTACCCCAGATCATCGAGGTGGCGACCGAAAGCATGGAGGGGGGCTACGTCGAGTACCATTTCGATGATCCCAATGACGATACCGACAGCGCCGAAATACCCAAGGTGACCTACGCCCGTGCGATTTCGTTTACCGTCGACGTTCCCGGATCCGAGCCAACCAGGCGGTCCTTTATCGTCGGCTCCGGTTTCTACAAGGACCGTCAGATGGCCCTGGACTTCGCCCATTTCGGCAACGGGGACTCCTTCAGCTCCGATGTCGTATTGGTGAACCTGGCCGCCACGCCGATTCAACCTCTCGTCTTTTTCTATGACAAGTCAGGCGAGCTCATCGACCCGGAATCGCTGGTGGACGTCATGGACAACCTGCAGGCCACGGACTTCGGCGCGCTGACCCTCCAGTCCGAAATGCCGTCCCTGGGAGAAGTCACCATTTCGACCAACGGCATGGGAGACCTCGTGACCGGTTCGGTGAAAGTTGTCACCGAAGGTCTCGAAAGCCCCATTGGCGGAGTCCTGCGCTTTGATTTTCCGGGCGTCGGCGTGGCCGGCGTGGGAGCCAGCCAGCCGCTCCGCGACGCCATCATCCCCGTACGCCGGCAAGCCGGCGGCGTCAACACGGGAGCGGCCCTCCGCAATCTGAGCGAGTCCGAGCTGGAGTTGAGCTGCCGATTGATGATGGGTGGCGAGATGATCGAAATGCAGCCGGTGACGCTGCCGGCCAATGGTCAGGACGCCATGTTCATCGATGAATTGTTCGACCACGACACGTCCGACTTCACCGGTTCGGTCCGTTGTACGGCGTCGGCGGGACAGCAGGATTTCACCGGCGTGGCCGTGGAGATGGACGTCATGAACGGTGTCTTCACCACGCTGCCGGTTGTGCCCGTGGGCAGATAGAGGGCTGAAATGCCTGACTTGCTGGAAGGCAATCCGCGAAGAGGCGATCCTCACGCAGCCTCCGGCGGACTAATGATCTTCGCCCCGATCACACCAGTCCGTCGTCGATGAGCTGCTGAAAGTGATCCACTATGGCGCCGGCAGCGGGTCGGAATCTCATTCCCAAGTGAGTCGCCGCACGCCGATTGTCGAATCTGAGCGGGTAGCCGACGTTCCGCCGGACCTGGGAGCGCTTGAGTCCCGCCAACGGAGCGAGCAACACCGCGGCAAACTTCGGCAACGTCCGCCGCGGGAACGGATAGGCCGCACCGAACCGGTCCCGTAGAATCGCGGCGATCTGCAGCAGGCTCAGCGTCTCGGCAACGAGGATGTGCCTCCCGGTGGCCTCCGCCGTCATCGCTGCCCGGACATGGGCCTCCGCCACATCTCTTACATCGACGATCCCAAATCTCCCGTTGGGCACACCAAACCGGTAGAAGCCGGTGCCGAAGTCGCGGATGATGCGCACACTCTCGGAGGTCGTGTGGCGGCTCAACGCAGGCCCGAGGACGAGCCCCGGGTTGACGGCGACCAGGTCCCAGCGATCCTGCGACCGTACGATCTTCCACGCCAGCCGCTCCGCCAACACCTTGGAGTATGCGTACGGGTAGTGGTTTTCGCTGCTGGTCTCGTTCCAGTGGCTCTCGTCGAAATGTCCCTCCTCCGTTCCGGCCATCTCGACGGCGTCTCCATAAACGGCGCTGACGCTGGAGGTCAAGACCACGCGCCGTACCGAAGGGCACCGGTTGACCGCTTCGAGGACGTTGCGAGTCCCACCGGTTGCCGGCTCGATGAGGACCCGCATCGGATCCCTGACTCCCCGGCCGATGACCGGGGATGCGGTGTGGAAAACCACCTCGCACCCGGTCATTGCGCGGTCGAATCCCAGCGGGTCCAGCAACTCGGCCTCGTAGAGCGACAAGGCGCCCGGCGAATCCGCGGCGATCGCCTCAAGATGCGACGTCTCTACAGGATCCGTCCCGTGGCGAACCGTCGCGTGTACTTCGTGGCCGAGTTCGAGGAGCCTCTTGACCAGCCATGAGGCAATGTATCCGTTACCCCCGGTGACGAGGACGGAGCCGGACGGCCCAAGAGCTCGAGCGGTCATTTCGTACAAAAGGAAACTGTCCCCTATGCAACGTACCCTTCGACCCGAGCGGGGCGGCTCCCGGGCAGCCGGGCTTGTCCGTCTGGCCTCCATACGGGCGCCCGGCAAAGATGTATAGACTGGAAAAGTGGTTTCATCTCCCAATCTGAGACAGATCTCGTTTCGAGAACGCCCGCCTCATCCTAACCGGATGGGACCCGGAGAAAGAACAACTTTGGAGGAATTCAGATCCATGATCGGACGAATCCTGGCGAGACTGGCCGTTTTATTGCTTTGCTTATCCGTTCTGACGGGCCGGCCGGACCAGGTGTCGCGGGCCGAGAATGGCATCATCTACGTGACCCGGGTGGTCGACGGGGTGCTGAGGTGCGCACATGCCACAGCGGCCAATATGGATTCCGTGGATAAGATACAAGCTCGGATTTCTCGCGCGAGACCGGTTTCGGTACGGACAAACCTGGCTCAGCCCGCGGCGGAATTCATCGTCAACTACGCAGGGTTCACTCCTGACGCCCAAGCCGCCTTCCAGCGGGCGGTCGACATCTGGGCATCCACGCTGATCACGACTGTGCCGATTGAAATCGACGCCAACTTCGCCTCGGTTGACGATCTGGACGATCCGGAAGAATACGAAAACACACTGGCGTTCATCCGGCCTTCTGAAACCTGGGCGCTCGCGCGTGCAAACGATCAGCAGATCGTAATTCCGATTGCCCTGGCCAATCAGCGGTCCGAAAGTGATCGAGACCCCGGCGAACCGGACTTTGCCATGACGGTCATCGAACGCAACGACTGGTACATGGGGCTGGACGGACGACCTGAGAGCAACCAGTTCGATCTGGTTTCCGTCGTCCTGCACGAGATCTCACACGGACTGGGGATCGTTGACAGCTTCGATCTGGACGAAGACGGCAACGGCCGGTATGGACTGATGTTCCGCAACAGAGAGGAACGGGTCCCCACGTTGTTCGACTATTTCATCAATCTGAGGAACGGGGACCAGTTGGTCACCGACCTTTCCAGTCCCTCCGACGAATTGGCCGACGCCATCACCGGCATCAAACTCTTCTGGGCGGGACCACAGACAATAAGAGCCAATGGCGGCCGATCTCCCGTCATGCTTTGGGCGCCGAGCGAATTCGAAGCTGCCAGCAGCATCGCCCATTTGGACGAAGATGCCTATCCTTCCGGGACTTCCGACAGCCTGATGACCCCACACCTGGCCAGACGCGAGGTTTCCCAGAGACCGGGGCCCCTGTTACGGGCCATGCTCGAGGACATGGGCTACACGGTTCGCGGCCAGATGGTGCAGATTCCGCACTTTGGGGTCGGAGACGGCTTGAGTTCGGATATCGTCATCACGAATCGTTCTTCGACCGAAACGGCCACGGTGGCGATCGATGCCTGGGACCCTCAGGGGCGCGCGTTGGACGGGGACACCCTTTTCGGCGCAGGGGACGCGGATCGATTCGATCTTCCCCCCTTGGGGAGCCGGACGCTGACCTTGGCGGCCGGCAATGCAGGTTTGTTGACCGGATCGATCACGGTCTCGACGGAAGAGGTCCCGGTATCGGCGGTGGTGCGTTTCGACCTCGCGGGAACGGGAATCACCGGAGTCGGATCCAGCCCCAGACTTCGGACAGCCGTGGCGCCGGTCCGGCGCACCGGGGGCCTCAGCACTGGAATCGCGGTCCGCAACACCGAGTTGGCGGAGCAATCTGTGGAATTGACACTCAAAGACGAAAGCGGGGAGGAGGTCGCCGGCGGGTCGTCCAGCAGAACCATCCCGGCCGGAGGTCAATTTGCCGCGTTCATTCAGGAGATCTTCCGCGACGCCGTGGCCGCCGATTTCAAAGGGGAGATCTGTATTCGGGCGCAAGCCGGACTGGTCGCCGTCGTCGCCTTGGAACTGGAGCCCGGCCGGGCGTTCACCACGCTGCCTGTGAGCCCGATTGCCCACTGATTTCGGTTTCCCGGGAGCATTTGGACTCCGTCCTTGGACGGAGTACGATCGAGCGGCGGGTCAATGCGGAACTCGCCACAAAAATTCGACGCCTGCCATATGGCAAGAGATCGTGGATGCTCGTCGTCGCTGACCAATCAGGGACAGGAGCCCCCATGGCAAACCCAAAGCCGCCTTCCGCCGGTCAAGAAAGAATCTCGACCTTGAGCGATCCATGGTCTCCCGGGCGCAACCCGGTGTCCATCGTCGTGCCGACGTTTCGGGAGGCCGCCAACATCCCGACCCTGGTCCGCCGCGTATCCGCCGCTTCCTCCGATTGGCCTGCCGAGTGGGAGTTGATCCTGGTCGATGACGACTCCAACGACGGCAGTGACGCGATCGTCGCCGAGCTGGGACGCCGCTTGCCGGTGCGGATGGTAACCCGGCGGGGCGCGACCCGGGACTTGTCCCTCTCGGTCCTCCACGGCATGCGGCTCGCACGCTTCGACCGGCTGGTGGTCATGGACGCCGACCTGTCCCATCTGCCGGAGCAGATCATCGACCTGCTGGCCGCCTTCGATGCCGACTGCGACATGGTCGTCGGCAGCCGCTACGTGTCTGAGGCGCAGGTGGATCCGGCCTGGAGCCGCGCCCGTGCGCTCCTGTCCCGGGCCGGAACGCTGATGACGTGCCCCCTCGCCGATTGCCGCGACCCCCTGTCCGGCTTCTTCGCCACCGATCGCCGGGTCCTGCCCGATCTGGATAAGCTCCATCCCCTCGGCTATAAGATTGCCCTTGAGTTGATGGCCCGGGGGCGGCTTCGAGTCCGGGAAGTCCCGATCCGATTCGGCGACCGCCACCGGGGAAAGAGCAAGTTGAGCTGGCGGACCTCCCTGAACTTCCTGCGCCACCTGTGCCGGCTCTACGTCTACCGCATCGGGGAGACCGTACGGAGGACACCCTTTGAGAAGAATCCCCCCGCGCCGCGGCGCAAGCGTGGTGGAGACGATTTCCGGTAGCCGCCGATCGGCCTTTTCAGGTCATCTCCGGGAACAGCAGCATGTCGGAGAAAAAAGGACTGGCATTCCCCGCCGGCGGTGACCGCTTTGCCGGCTGGCTGATGGGCCGGGCCCTGGTGCTCGCCCTCCTGGTCGTCGCCGCTTATCTGCCGGCGCTTGAAGCCGGATTTGTCTGGGACGACTCGATCTTCGCCGATGAGCCGGTGGTGCACGCGTGGTCCGGACTGTGGAACATCTGGTTTTCGCCGGCCGACATCGAGAATGAAGGTCACTACTGGCCCGTCGTCTACACCAGCTTCTGGCTGGAACACAAGCTGTGGGGGCGGAATCCGCTGGGCTATCACGCCGTCAACCTGCTGCTGCACATCGCCAACGTCCTGCTGATCTGGCGGCTGCTCGGGCGCTTGGCCGTGCCCGGCGCCTGGGTCATCGCGGCCGTGTTTGCCGTCCACCCTCTGCATGTCGAGTCGGTCGCCTGGGTCATCGAGCGCAAGGATCTGCTCTCCGCGTTGTTCTACCTGACCGCGGCGCTGACCTGGATCCGGTACGTGGAGGGGCCCAGGCCCGCCCGCTACCTGCTGGTGCTCGGCCTGTTCACAGCCGGCCTGTTGTCCAAGTCCATCGTGGTCACACTGCCGGTGGCTCTCCTGATCTGGCACTGGTGGAAATCAGGCCGGGTGACGCGAAACGACTTGCTCCGCGTGGCGCCGCTCTTCGCGCTGGCGCTGGCCATAACGGCCCTGGACCTGTCGTTCTACTCCTCTCGGGAGCCCCTGTCGCTGGGCTACTCGTTCGTCGAGCGGATCCTGATTGCGGCGCGGGCGTTGTGGTTCTACGTGGCCAAACTGCTCTGGCCGGCCGGTCTGGCCGTCATCTATCCGCTTTGGGAGATAGATCCCGCGGACCCGGTGGCCTGGCTCCATGTCCTGGCTGCCGCCGCCCTGCCCGCATTGCTCTGGATCGGCCGGGACCGGCTGGGGCGAGGCCCCCTGGCCGGAGCCCTCTTCTTTGGCGTGACGCTGTCACCGGTGCTCGGTTTCGTCGACTACGGATACATGCAGTTCTCCCTGGTCGCGGACCGTTTCCAGTACCTGGCCGGCCTCGGCGTGCTGGCGGTGCTCCTTGGCGCCGCCGCGCACGCCGTCAGGCGGCTTCCTTTTGCGGTGAGAACCGGGGCAGGCGGCGTGCTCGTCGTCATACTGGCGGTGCTGGGCACGCTGACTTGGCGCCAAGCGGGCATCTACCGGGACGAAATCACCTTTTTCAGCCACATCGTCGCACTCAATCCCGAGGCACGGGACGCCCACCTCAACCTGGTGGGTCCCCTTTCGGACGCGGGCCGCCTCGAAGAGGCGCTGGCCGCGGCCCGCATCGCCGTGGCTCAGCGTCCCGGCCATGCGGAACCCCATGCCAATCTTGGCCTGGCGCTCTTCCGCCTGGATCGCCTGGAGGAGGCCGAAACGACACTTCGCACGGCGCTGGAGATTGCCCCCCGGCATCTCAATGCGAACCAGAACCTTGGGGAAGTCCTGCGGAAACAAGACCGCTACGCGGAGGCCATCGAGGCCTACCGCCGGGTGCTCGAAATCGACGACGGCTACGTCAAGGGGCACGGCGCACTCGGCATTGCGCTGTACGATTCCGGACGTTACGCGGACGCGATTACGTCACTCGGCAAAGCGCTTGAATTGGAGCCTGGCCCCTCCACAAGTGAACTCGCCTTGTACGCGGGACGCGCAGCGCTCCGGCTGGACCGGATCGACGAAGCCTTGCGTTACCTGCGCCGTGCCCGGGAGTTGCGGCCGCGCGACCCCGTGACGCTCGTCACCTTGGGCGAGGCGCTCGTGAAGGCGGAACGGAATACGGAGGCGATGGCGTTGTACCGCGAAGCCCTGCGGATCGACCCGGACTTCGTGTCCGCACACGCCGGCCTGGGGGCGGCGCTGTTCAATCTGGAACGCTACGACGAAGCATTGGAATCGCTGACCCCCGCCCTGCGGCAGGAAACGGATCCGGGAACGTTGGCGACGGCGCACTACCTGGCCGCCCGGACTCTGGTGGAACTGGATCGGAAGGACGAGGCGGCGGCGCAGTTCGAACGCACTCTGGCGCGCGATCCGAACCATGTGGAAGCACTGGTCTACCTGGCCCATTTGCGGTTCGAACAGAAGAGGTACGAAGACGCCCTCCGCCTGTATCGAGCTCAGGAGAACCTGAAACCCGGAAGCGTCACCGTCCTTGCCAACATCGGCGTGACGCTCTTTTTCCTGGGACGCCACACCGAGGCGCTGGAAACCATGGAGCGAGTGCTCCGGCTCGATCCGGACCACCAGATGGCCCGCAAAATGGTCGCTCGACTCCGCAAGGGGAACCCGTAAGCGATCCGGCCGATCCTTGCCGCCGGTTTCCGTCTGTGCCGACGGCGGCCGGCGCGGCCTATTCCCGGCTGGGGATGATGGGCAGGGTGACATGCGAGGGAAATCGGCTGTCGTGAAAGATCTTCTGCCGGGCCACTTCTGAACCGGTCTCCAGACCGATGTTGTCGGCGCCCGTGTTCAGATTCCTGAGATAGTAGGGGAAGTAACTGCTGGAGATCTCGACTCGGATGCGGTGCCCCTTTTTGAACACGTTTCCGGTCGACCGCCAGAATTCGATCGTATATTCGTAGATCTTGCCGGGCTCGATCTCGCTCAGACGTTCCGGATTGAACACCCCTTCTCTTTGCGGGTCCCGATGGCGCGCCCGGATCACCCCGTCACACAGAAGGGCCGCATACCCGCCGGGATGGACGTCGATCAGGCGCACCATCCAATCGGTATCCCGGGCCGAGGTCGCCGCATAGAGCTTCGCCTCGACCGGTCCCGTCACTTCGACGTCTTGGGCCAGCGGCGGCGTCGTGTAGACCAGCACGTCGTCCCTGATCGACGGTATTCGCGCATCCACCGCGCCGTCGATATGGCCGTTCGTAAAGGGCGCACTGGGCGTGGGATCGGCCGGGTCGTAGACGTAAGTGTCCCACGCCTCCTCACCCGGCGGTGTGGTGTTCAGCACCCCGTCTCCCTTCAGCGAATTGGCCTTCCCCCCACTGTGCAGGTAGTACTTCGTCCATTTCGTTTGCGGCAGCGGCCAGTCCTGCTCGGCGTACCAGCGGTTGGGACCCATGACGAAGACATGCACGGGAGGCCCATCGGTCACTCCGTTGTCGATCCCCTTCAGGAAACGGTCGAACCACCGGCAGATCATTCCGTTCAGATCGATCTCGGCGTCGGGACCGTAGTCGAATCCCGCCACCACCCGTTGATTGATGGAGTGTTGCCAGGGACCGATCACAAGAGATGGACGTCGCGATTCCGGCGTCGCCCCGTACTGCTTCATCCCCTGGTAGTTCATGGGCGAGCCGGGATAGTTCGCATCGAACCACCCCGTGATGTTCAAGGCCGGCACCGTCATCTTCGAGTAGTTGTGTTCGCCCTGGTAGGAAATCTTCCTCCAGTATTCATCCGTCGAGAGGTTCTGCCGGATCCAGGTCTCGAACCAGGGCGCATCCAGTGCTCCCTTCACTTTCGGAATGTCGATATAGGGCAGACGCATATATTCTTCGTGCCGATTATTGGAAAAGCCTCCGTAGGGCCCCTCGCCGATCACCTGGATGGTGCGGCCGGCCATCATTCCCGCGCCCCAATCCATGGCCCAGCTCACCAGGATGCCATTCTGGTACGGAGCATTGAAGAACTGATCCGGGGGAGCCACCTCGGGGGCGATCGCCTTCAGGGAAGGAGGCGCCTGGCTGGCGGTCCACCACTGGGTCCACCCCAGATACGAGCCCCCGGTCATGCCGACATTGCCGTTGGACCAGGGCTGACGGGCCAGCCACTCGACGAGGTCGTAGCCGTCCGTCTTGTGTTTCTCGTCGAAGATGTCGGTTTCCCCTTCCGAATCGTATCGGCCCCGCAAATCAGAAACGGCGTAGACGTAACCGCGCCGCGCGAACCACTTGGCTCGATCCGTTCCAAACCCGGGGGTTCCCCCGAGATTGCTGTAGCCGGTATGAGTCAGGATCACGGGAAACCTTCCCGGGGCGTCGGGCCGGTAGAGGTCCACGGAAAGTCTCACCCCGTCCCGCATGGGCACCTTGTTCCCCAGCACGACCGTGGTTTCGTAGCCCGGCTCGGAATAGCTGCCTGAATCCGGTTTCTGGGGTCCTGCCAGCGCCGGAAGACCAAGGCCCACCAGGGAGAGGGTCGATACGATCTTTTGCCCGCGTCCCATCGCTGCTCCTTTCCGCGCGTTCTTCTCAGGAAAATATGGGCTGCCAGGAGGGGGGACATCCTTGTCCCCCATTCTTTCTGGAGGGGGGACATCCTTGTCCCCCTCTCTTCTTTCTGGAGGGGGGACATCCTTGTCCCCCTTTCTTCTTTCTGGAGGGGGGACATCCTTGTCCCCCTTTCTTCTTTCTGGAGAGGGGACATTCTTGTCCCCCTCTTCATCGCCGACTGTAATGATCGTGATCACCCCAGCGAGCGGATTTCCTCGATGAGGGGCCAGAAGTTCAACTGGTCCACCGCGTGGCCGCGGTACATCCCCACCGATTCCGCTCCGTTGGCCAGGGCGGCGCGGGCGGCCTCCAGCATCAGCTTGGGGTCCTGGAAGCTTCCCACGTGGTAGCAGGACAGCTCGACGATCAGAGGACATCGGCCCCGGATCAATTCCGACAACTGGCTCGTGCAGCGTTCCACCCGCTTCACGTCCGAAGTGGTCCGGAACCAAAGGTAGAGTTCGTCCATCAGCGACTCGTCGAGCCAGGCGCGAAGATCCTGGAAGGCCCCCAGGTAACGGTCCCCGTGTGGCCCTGCCAAATCCTGGGCAATGACGGCAATGGTAACGGGGGCTTCCGGATGCCGGTCCTTCATCCGGCGGCGCAGCTCCCGGAGCGTCTCGGTGACGAAATCGGCGCGGAACCGGAGCCATTCCGGATCATGGTTCGGCAGTCCCGACGGACTCTTGCCGTAGCGTTTCCGGTACGCCTCCACCATGGGGGGTTCATAGCCGTGGATGGCCGCCCCATGGGCGTCCCGGAGCTCGCTCACGAACTCCACCTGGATGCCGCGGCCGCCCGATTCCTCCACGATGTTCATATACCGGTCGACCATGTCGGCCCGGACCTCGGGCACGGCCAGGCTCATGGAGAGCCGGCTACCCACCTTGAGTTCGCGGTCCCCCTCCCGGTCCAGCGCCCACCAGTCGGGGTGCTGCCGGGCGAACTCGCCGATGCTCAGGACGGACCGGGGACTGTTCCAGATGGGACGATGGCGATCCAGCTTTTCCTTGAGCTGGGCCGAACCGTAGGGAAGGCCGATGTAGTTGAGGGACCAGGTGGCCCGCATCCGCCTGGCGCCATGGCTGTTGAACGCCATGTAGGGATGCATCACGATCCCCTTCTCCTCCGCCGCCTGGGCCAGGATCGGGGATCCGCGGGTCGGAACCAGATGAGTCACGCCATGCCGGGCGCATTTTTCGACGAAGTCGACGACGGCCGGCTCGTCAGAAGGCTGAGTGGGACTGATCAGTCCGCCGGGAGCGCACCAGAGTGAGAATCTGGTTTCCGCCGGACGTCTCGCCGCCGAAGCCGAAACCTCCGTCGCAGCCGTGGACGGAGCCGCGGCGACGGCTCCATAGGCCAGACTCCTCTCCAGGAAACGGCGGCGGCTCAGATGGGACGCGGACGTTTCGGACATGGGCTACTTCAAGAGGGCGGCGACCTCCTCCTGGTTCCCCTCTTGGGCCAGCGTCCGGGCCGTCTTCCCGTCCTCGTTCTTGGCCCTGGCGTCGGCTCCCGCCTCCAGCAGCGCCTTGACCGCATCGGCATGCCCGTTGACCGCCGCGTACATGAGGCCGGTCCAACCCTGGTTGTCCTGCACGTTGACGTCCGCTCCCGACCCGGCCAGGGCCATCACGGTTTCGGTGTGCCCACCCTCGGCGGCCCACACCACGGAGGTCTTTCCATCCGGATCCGTTCCCTCCGCGTCGACTCCCTCTTCCAGCAGGGCGTTGACGCTCTCCGTGTCACCCAGTTTGGCCGCCAGCAGGACGGATGGAGATCCGTCGCTGGTCATGGCATAGGCGTCCGCGCCGTGGCTCAGCAGTGCTCGCGCCGTTTCCCCGTGTCCGGCCCCGAGTGACATGATCAGTGCGGTTCCGCCGCTCTGGTCCGCCACGTCCAGGTTGGCTCCCTTCTCCGCCAGGGCGCCGATGACCTCGTCGTGGCCCCGAGCCGCGGCCCAGAGCACGGCCGTCCGCTTCCGGCTGTCCTGCGCCTCCACGTCGGCGCCGGCCTCCAGCAGCACCTGAACGGTCCCGGCCTGACCGCTCGCCGCGGCCGCCATGAGCGGTGTCCGCTGTTCGGAATCACGGATCTCGATGTTGGCGCCGCCACCGACCAGGGACTGGACCACGGCGTCATGGCCGTGACCGGCGGCCAGGATGAGGGCCAACTGCCCTTCCTGTCCCTCCTCCTCGCTGGCGGCATTGGCGTCGGCCCCTTGTGCCAGGAGTTCCTTGACGGCCGCGTCATCCCCTTTTCCCGCGGCATCGATCAATTCCTCGTTGATATTCCCGCCACAACTGCAAAGCAGAAGAAAAGAGGGGGCCAGCAGTGTCACGAATCCCCGAAAATTCAACATCATGGATCTCCTTTCCGAGTTGCGGGACGCGGACCGCGCAGTCAAAAAATCCGCCGCAGGAACGGCCCTCCACCGCCCTCCGGCGTGTTCGGGCCAACGAGCCCTCTCCGAATTGTGTCGGAGTTGCGGGCATGATAACACAGCACACGGGATTCTTCGGGGTGGAGGCGAAGGGGATGAAGAACGGAAAAAGGCGGAACTTGCGCAGCCGCGAGTGGTTCGACACCCCCGAACTCTATGGGTGGACGCGGCAGGCCGCCCTGCAGGGACTGGGACTCGACCCCAGCGTGTACCGGGACCGTCCCTTCATCGGCATCTGCAACACCTGGAGCGAGCTGACCCATTGCAATGCCCACCTGCGCACCCTGGCCCAGCGGGTCAAGGAGGGAGTCTGGCAGGCGGGCGGAGTGCCCTTCGAATTCCCGGTCATCTCGTTGGGCGAGTTCAACATGCGGCCCACCGCCATGCTCTTCCGGAACCTCCTGAGCATGGACGTGGAGGAATGCATCCGGGCCAATCCCCTGGACGGGGTGGTCCTCCTGGGAGGATGCGACAAGACCACGCCGGGTCTGCTCATGGGAGCCGTGAGCGCCGACCTGCCGGCTATTCTAGTGACCGGCGGGCCACAGCTCACGGCGCACTGGCGCGGCCAAGAGCTGGGATCGTGCACCGATTGCCGGCGCTTCGAGGCCGAACTGCGAGCCGGGAGGATCGGGCAGGAAGACTGGCTGGATCTCCAGGGCGCCATGATCCGCAGTCCGGGCCACTGCATGACCATGGGCACGGCTTCCACCCTGGCCACACTGGCCGAAGCCCTGGGACTGGCGTTGCCCGGGAACGCCGCCTACCCGGCAGCCGACTCCCGCCGGACCCGCCTGGCGCACTGGGCCGGACGCCGGATCGTGGACTTGGCGGAACGGGATCTGAAACCGTCCCGTCTGCTGAGCCCCGGGTCGTTCGACAACGCCATCCGCACGCTGCACGCCATCGGCGGATCCACCAACGCCATCGTTCATCTCCTGGCCGTTGCCGGACGCGCCGGCATCCCGCTGCCCCTCGAGAAGTTCGACGAACTGTCGCAGACGACACCGGTGCTCCTGGACCTGAAGCCGGCGGGAGGCTTCCTGATGGAGGACTTCGCCTACGCGGGAGGCGCGCCGGCGCTCCTGAATGAGATGGCGCCGCTGCTGGACCTGGACCAGCCCACGGTCACCGGAAAGAGCCTGGGCGAGAACCTCCGGGGCGCCCGCAACGACAATCCGGAAGTGATCCGTCCCATGGACCGGCCTCTGGAGGCGTCCGGCGGCCTGGCCGTCCTCTACGGCTCGCTGGCGCCGGACGGCTGCATCATCAAGCACAGCGCCGCTTCGCCCGGGCTCCTCCGTCACGAGGGCCGCGCCATCGTCTTCGACGATCACCACGAGCTGCTGGTGGCCATCGACGATCCGGACCTGAAGGTCGGTCCCGACGACGTGCTGTTGCTCCGCGGGGCCGGGCCTCTGGGCGGACCGGGCATGCCCGAGTGGGGGCTGCTCCCGATCCCCCGCAAGCTGCTCCAATCGGGCGTTCGGGACATGGTCCGGATCAGCGACGCGCGCATCAGCGGCACGGCCCGGGGAACGGTGGTGGTCCACGTCTGCCCGGAGAGCGAGGCGGGAGGCCCGCTGGCCGCCGTCCGCACGGGCGACCTCATCCGGCTGGACGTCCCGGCCCGTCGATTGGATCTCCTGGTAGAGCCCCGGGAGATCAAGCGCCGGCTTGCAGACTTCCGCCGCAGAGCCCGGCCCGAATCAAGAGGCTACCGCCGGCTCTACTTCGAACGCGTCCTGCAGGCCGACCAGGGATGCGACTTCGACTTCCTCCGAGGAGCGACGACTTTCCTGTCGCCGTAGGAGCGGCGACTTTCCTGTCGCCGCAGGAGCGGCGGCATCCTTGCCGCCGTTGGATCGGCGTCTTTCAGGCGCCGACTACGTAGGCTCACCGGGTATGACAGTCCCCCCTCTACGCTTCCCGACCCCGGAACTCCCAAGTAGCATCGGAGTGCAGGCGGCTGGAAAGCCGCCTGTCCCGGTGGGCGACTGGAAAATCGCCCCTCCAGTCTCCCTCCCGTTCACTCGGCCCGAAGGCACCAGCGGACGGCGTTCTTCATCAGGCGCTGGTACATGGGATGAAACAGCGGCTCGGCCGGGTGGCCGCCGGCCAGGTGGCAGACTCTTCCCTTCCCGGACTCGCGGACCCAGCCGGCGGGGACCGCGATTCCGTTGTCCATCCGGCTCTCCAGGATCATGTGGACCTGGCTCTCGTCGTAGATGACCGGCGAGTGCTGCTCGTCGGCGGTCGTGTAGTCGCTGACCCCCTCCGTGATGGGATGATCCGGGTCCACCACCTCTACCCTGAAGCGCTCATAGGGTCCGTGCCCGATGTACCGTCCCCCCACCAGCTTCAGGTAGGGTCCGGCGGGAGGATAGAGTCCCAGTGAGTTGTGGAGATTCAGGAACGAACCGCCGTTCTCCACGAAATCCACCACCGCCCGCTCCTGTTCCAGGGTCACCCAGGTCTTGATCTCCCCATGAAGGGGATCCACCAGGACCCGCAACGGCTCCCGGCCCTCCCCTTTGCGCTCCACCTGGCGGCCGTCCCGAAGAATGACCAGCAACTGGACCCGGGACAGGTTCTCCGCCGACAGGGCATTCACGTCCACGGTGAAGTGGGGAGTCACGCCGGTGGCCTCAAATACCATCGCCAAC
Source organism: Acidobacteriota bacterium (assembly GCA_965116695.1). Classification (GTDB taxonomy): domain Bacteria; phylum Acidobacteriota; class UBA6911; order RPQK01; family JAJDTT01; genus JAJDTT01. Next base: position 416,332 of record OZ220706.1, on the reverse strand, counting down.
GCCTTCCGGATCGGCGCCGGCGGATGGGGACTGTCCCCGATCAGGACCAGCGCATGGGGACTGGAGTCGCCGGGCCGGGGCGGACGGCCGTGGAAGGGCGCATCGGGGACCGTGAGCTCCCGATAGACATGGGCGATCTGCGGGTCTCTGGGGCGCGAATGGGTGGTCCAGTATTGGAGCCCGTCGGGAATCCGGACATATTTCTGGACCTCGGCCAGGGAGTACCCGATGGCGATCCCGTAGGCGACCTCGTCCCGGAGCTCCGCCAGCAGGTCCCGGAGCCGACCCAGCATGTTCGTCCCGGTCCAGGAACCGAACCCGGGTACGACCTCCTGCGCGCCCAGGTCCCGGAGGCGGTCCAGAACCTCGATCCAGGCCGCAGTGTCCTTCCCATCCGGATGGAACCGGATGCCGTTCATGACCAGGGGGCCGCCGAAAAGGACTTTCTCGTTCCCCAGATAGAGGGCACCGGCTCCCTCGTCCCAGACTTCGTCCAGCGGCAGGAACCGGATCGACCGGGACGAGTCTCCCACCAAGCCCGGACTCGACAGGGCCGTCACCATGGACGGTTCCAGATCCGGCATCTTGCCCAACAATCGCTGGCGAATCCTGGGAGAGGTGACGATCTGTTCGACGCCTCCCTTGATCAGAGCGCCGACCAGCGGAGCGATCACGTCCGGTCCCATGGGTTCGGGAGAGCGGTACCAGCGCTTTTCCACCGGGTCGTAGGCCGAATAGGTCGCCCAGGACGGATCCTCCCAGATGTGGGTCAACACCAGGCGCCGCGCGGGCCGCTTTCCCTGGGCCGTGACCCGGTCCAGATAAGCCCGGACCGATCGGCCCCGGGGCAGGTCGACCAGCAGGGTTTCTCCGTCCAGCTCCACCCAACCGCAGTTGGCGCTGGCGAACTGGTGGGAGAAGCCGGCGGCGTGAATCCCCGGACCCAGTTGGGCATGATGAGGGAGAAGCTGCGGCTTCGGCTCGGCTGTCATCGGTCCCGTGGAGAGTACCAGAATCAACAACCAGCCAAGCGATCCGAACCTCGACGCATGCGGGACGGCTCCCAATACGCTGCATCCCCTGAAACCAGCTATCGAATCGGCCCCCACCTGAAATGACATTTCGATCCTCCTGACGGACAGGATGCGGCGTTTTTACGGGCCCCGACGACCGGACCCGGCGTCAGTCTACTATGAGTCCGAGCCTGCCGCGAAAGCCTTTCCCGCACACGGCCGGCGCCGCATCCCGCTTCAAGGGACCAGCACCGCGGCTCCGTCCAGCTCGCCCTGCGCCAACCGGCGGAGGGCCTCGTTGGCCTCGGCGAGCGCAAACCTCTCGGTCTCGGTGCGCACCGGCACCCGAGGGGCCACTTCCAGGAACTCCACCGCGTCCTTCCGGGTCAGATTGGCCACCGAGCAGAGCCGTCGTTCCTCCCACAGGAGGCGGTAGGGAATCGACGGGATGTCGCTCATGTGGATTCCGCCCAGGACCACCGTTCCACCCTTGTCCACAGCTTCGAGAGCCAGCGGCACCAGAGGACCCACCGGGGCGAAGATGATGGCGGCGTCCAGCGGTTCAGGGGGCCTCCGTTGGGAGCCCCCGGCCCAGACCGCCCCCAGCGACAGGGCGAAATCCTGTGCGGTCCGGTCGCCGGGACGGGTGAAGGCGTAGACGCTTCTGCCCTGGTGCCTGGCCACCTGGGCGACGATATGGGCGGCCGCGCCGAACCCGTAGAGGCCCAGACGCCGTCCCGGACCGGCCATGACCAACGACCGGTAGCCGATGAGGCCGGCGCACAGGAGAGGGGCCGCCTCGATGTCCGAGTACTCCGGCGGCAAGGAAAAGCAGTAGCGCTCGTGGGCCACGACCTCCTCGGCGTAGCCTCCGTTCAAGGTGTACCCGGTGAAACGGGCCCGTTCGCAGAGATTTTCCCGGTCCGAACGGCAGTAGCCGCACTGGCCGCAGGTCCATCCCAGCCAGGGGATTCCGACCCGGTCCCCGACGGCGTGGTGCCGCACCCCGGGACCCAGCTCGGCCACTTCTCCCACGATTTCATGCCCGGGGATGATGGGCAGCCTGGTGCCGGTCAGGTCTCCGTCCACCACGTGCAGGTCGGTGCGGCACACGGCGCAGGCCCGCACCTTGACGCGCACCTGCCCCGGCCCCGGTTGCAGGGGCGGCAGGTCCACCGGCTCCAGGCTCGTCCCCGGCCGCCTCAGGATCATGGCCCGCATGTCAACGCCCCCACCGCAAAACGCCTTCAGTCCCACGAATATGGTCCGAGAGACGAAAGAGAAAGGACTCCAATTCAACCGGATGTCGAAGCCGGTACTGGGCTGCCGTGGCCGAATCGGCCCCGCCCACAACGAAGGTCAGCCCCTTCGTGTTCAGCGCCCGAAAGGCCGTCTCGTCGGCCGGATGCGTGCCCGCGTAGAGGGGGATCCGTCCGGTTCCGGACGGCGCCAACTCGGCCGCGATCCGCGTGGCCGCCCTTCCCCGGTCCCATTCCAACCGGGGCCGCACCAGCAGTCCATCCCGGTCGCGGATCTTCTGCAGGCGAGGATATCCCCGGAGAACCGAATCGAGAACGCGCTCGTTTTCAGCGGAGCGGGCCCGGGCGCTCGAATCCAATTGGAGGCGCAGGGAAACGTCCCTGGGATCCACCAGAACACCGGTCGTTCCCAGGAAGGCCTGGACCAGATCGGCCGCGAGGGAGCGAATCTGCCGCACCCACTCCACTTTGGCTCGCGACCCGCCCCTCCGTCCCGGTCCCGAGAAATCCAACCCGTCGCTGCCGGCGTGATAAAGGCCGTCGATATCCACCATGGAGGCCAGATCCTGTCGTCCCCGCCGGCTCACGATCACCGTGGGGCACAGGCCGGCCAGTTGGCGGAGGGCCTCCTTCATCCCCCGGGACAGCACCGCCATGTCCTCCCGGGAGACCAGGGGCGCCAGCGCTCCGTCGTAGGACAGGAAAAGCAGCAGCCGACGGGCCTGAAGCCGATCCCGGATCCGCGGCCAGCGGTCCAGGGCAGAAGGCAACCGGCGATCCCCCACCATCCACGCCTCCAGAAATTCCGGTGTCAGCGTCGTCCCCTCCGCATTGTTTCGCCCCCTCCGGCGCCGAGTCAATCGAGGGCGCAGCGCCTTGACTCGCCCGAGTGTGGAAACTACCATCCCGAACCATCATGAAGGCGCGTCAACTCCTGGGTTTCTCCTGGTGCCTCCTGCTGGCGGCCGGCGGCACCGTTCTGGCTCAATCGTCCGATCTTCCGGTGAACTGGAGGAAGCTTCCCGAGCCGTTCCATTCCAAATCGTCGAGCAACCGCCCCCAGATCGTGCCCCGTCCCGAGGGGGCCAGCCTGAAGCTCCCCGACGGCTTTCAGGCCGAGGTCATCGCCAGCGGTTTCGAGAAACCGCGCTTCATGCTCCTGGGTCCCACCGGTGAGGTTCTGATCACCGACAGCGGCAAGCGGAATGAACCGACCGGAACCGTCACCCGGCTGATGCACGGGGAAAAGACCGTCCTGCTGGAAGGATTGGACCGGCCTTACGGGTTGGCCCGCTACCGGGGTTACCTCTACGTGGCCGAGCCTACCTCCGTTAAACGCTACCCCTACCAGAACCTCTGGATCACGGGAGAGGGTGAGGAGGTCTTCTCCATGGAGGGATTCGGCAAGGGCCATTGGACCCGAACCCTGCTGTTCGACCGGCAACGCGAGAAGCTCTACGTGACGGTGGGCTCCAGCTCCAACATCGGCAAGGGGGACCCTGCCGTCCGCTCGGCAATCAACCGGATCAATCCCGACGGCAGCGGACACGAGATCTTCGCCACCGGCCTGCGCAACACCGTGGGTCTGCGTTGGCGCCCGGGGACGGATGAGCTCTGGGGAAGCGTGCAGGAACGGGACGGCCTGGGCGACGATCTGCCGGACGATTACCTGGTCCACATCGAGCAGGGCGGTTTCTACGGCTTCCCCGACGCCTATACCGGTCCCCACAAGGAGCCGCGCCACAAGGAGACGGACCAGGACAAGGTCAACAGCAGCCGCTATCCGGACGTTCTGCTGGGCGCCCACGTGTCGGTCCTGGACATCCTCTTTTACAGCGGGAGCCAGTTTCCCGAGAAATATCACGGAGGCCTCTTCCTGGCCTTTCGCGGATCCTCCAACCGAGCGGTGCGAGTGGGCTATTCCATTACCTTCATCCCCTTCCTGAAGGGACGTCCCACTTCGGGTCCCGCCGACTTCCTCACGGGCTGGATGTTGGGGCCCGATCGCCCCGAGGTCTGGGGACGGCCGGTGGGGCTGCTGCAGATGGTCGACGGGTCGCTGCTGATCTCCGACGACGGAGCCGGCAAGATCTGGCGGGTGTCCTACGAGCCCAAGAACTGACCCGCCGCCACAGTCGCCGCGGACTGGTGTTCGCGGAGCGAATCGGCGCACAGGCCCGCCCCGGCGATGGCCCCATGCGTCCCAGACGGGAGCGGACCGCATGTCCGGGAAGAGCCTGAGCCCAGCCCGCTTCGCCTTGAGCGCGCCTCTTCTGTTCGGCTTGAGCGTCTTCGCCTCCCCGGATTTCTCCCACCCGGTTCATCTCGAACTGGGATTGGCCTGCGCCCACTGCCACGCCGGGGCCGAATCCAGCCGTCAAGCCGGCGATCAGATCTTTCCGCAACCCGGGGTCTGCCTGTCGTGCCACTCGGCCGGTGAAAGCACGCCCCTCGACCCGGTCCGTCTCCGCTGGACCGCTCCGGAGCGCAGCTACCAGTTCGACCACGCCTTCCATGTCCGGTTGGGCGACCTCGCCCCGATCCTTGCGGCCGCCATCGACGGCGGCAAGTATTTCGGATCACCTGAGATCCGGCCCCTGCTGGACCAGGCCGGCGGCTGCGCGGCCTGCCACCGGGGACTCGACGCCGGCGAGGCCACTCCCCTTCCCGTCATGTCCGACTGCCTGGTCTGCCACTCGGAGATCGACAACCCCTTCAGTTGCGGCGACTGCCACCTGGAGGGGGTGAACCTGCGGCCCGCGGATCACACCCGGGAATTCGCCGATCTCCACGGGACGGGCAGGATCCAACTGGACAAGGCCAGTTGCCTGCCCTGCCACGGAACCAATTTCGAGTGCCGAGGCTGCCATTGAGACCCATACTGCCCAACGAACCTGGCCGGTCGGACACGCTCTTCCTCCCCACCGAAGAGATGAGCCGCCGCAACGGCCTCCTCTACGTCGTCTCCATGTGCATCTTCATGTTCGCGGCGCCGGTGGTCTACGTGGGCGTGGTCCAGGCCGCGCTTGCGGACAAGCTGGGGGCCAGCGCCATGGTGGCCAATCTCCCGGCCTCCACCTATCTCCTGGGGGCCTTCGCTCCGCCCCTGCTGTCGTGGCTGGTCCCGCACCGGTTCGTCCGGACCACCGCCGTGGTCGCCTGCGCCGTGACCACCACCATGATCTCGCTGGTCTGCATCTGCCTCTTCGCGCCGGTCAGCGATCTGGTCCGCTTGACCGCCGTCATCGGCCAAGGGCTGATCCAGGGTTTTTCCGCCTACACGTTCCAGGTGTACAAGTACCAGTGCCTGAAGCGGGGCACCACGCCGGAAGGGCGGGCCTGGGCCTTCAAGTGGACCTTCGCCCTGGGACCGGTCTTTGCCGTGGCCGGCTCGCTGTGGGCCCAGTACGTGCTGGGCGGCGGCATCGAGTGGATCCCCTACCCCTACGACTTCGCCCTGCTCTACCTCATCGGGGCGCCCTGCATGGGCACGGCCTGCTACCTGACCAGCCGGTACCATCTGGCTTCGGTCCGGGAAACCCCGCGTCAACCCTTCGTCAGCTACTTTTCCGCCAGTTTCAAGTCCTTCGTTCAAAACCGCACCCTGGTCTACCTGTGGCTGGGCTTCTTCATGTGGTTCATGGTCTTCACCGCCATGCCCACCCTCTCGCTGTACAGCCGGGAGGTCCTGGGCGGCGACCCCAAGGATTACTCCGGTTGGGTGATGGCCCTTCGCTTCGGCTTCAAGGCCATTGCGGGGTACGCCCTGGGCGTCATCACGTTGCGTTACGGCCTGCGGGCCTCCCTCTTCGTCTGCATGGTGTTGCTGGGAACATCCATCATCTGGGGCTGGACGGTTCCCGGCTACTTCTTCCTGATCGCCTTCGGATTGATGGGGGCCGGCGAGCTGGGCGGCGCCTACTTCCCCAACTACATCGTCGGGATCTCGACACCCGCGCTCTCCACCCGGAACATGTCGATCCTGATGATGACCAGCTGCGCCAGCTTCTTCGCCCCCAGCACCCACGGGGCACTGGCCGACCACTTCGGGTTCCAGGCCAGCTTCATCTTCGCCCTGGCGGCGGCGGTAGTCTCGCTGTTCCTGATTGCCAAGCTTCCGAAAGTTCGCGCCCAGGACGAGGCAACGAGTTCGACGTCGGGGGAGAATTAATGCCGAATTCCGCTCGTGCCCTCGCCGCCGACCGTAGAGTCCCTTGTCCCCAAAACCTTGTACAAATGGACCAACATTTATTGTAGGGGTGCCCCTTGTGGGCGCCCTCGGCCAGCGCGGGCACACCGTTCGATAAGATATGCCGGCCACGAGAGAGAACCGATTTTGGAAATACGCCCTGCACATCGGGACTCTCGCCAGCTTGTCGGTGGCGCAACCGGTTCTGGATCTGCTCTCCCAACAGCCTGAGTACCTGGTCTCGCGCCAGGTGGGAGTCCTGGAAGCGTCGTTTCTGATCTTCTTCCTGGTTCTCGCTGTTCCGGGGCTGGTGGTGGCGGGGACCTGTCTGGCGGGATGGGCCATCGGCGCGAAACGTTGGTTCCAAGCCGCCGGCATCGGGATTCTTGCTGCGCTTCTCGGCCTGCTGGTCCTCAAGACCCTCAAGCCGGATGTGGGAATACTCCTCTCCGGGGCGGTGGGACTGCTGGCGGGGTCGACGGCACTTGTCTACGACCGCTCCCCAACTGCGCGCCGGTATCTGACCTTCCTGTCGCCCGCCCTGCTCATCGTTCCGGCGCTCTTTCTGGCAAACGCCTCGGTTCAGAACGTTCTCAATCCGGACACGCCGCAAGGCGCGGCTCTGGAACGGGGCAAGACGGAAACACCCATCGTCATCGTCGTCTTCGACGAACTTCCCCTTCAATCTCTTCTGGATTACCGGGGCGGAATCGACTCGCGGCGTTTCCCCAATTTTTTCGAACTGGCCAAAGATGCCACCTGGTACCCGAACACGGCGACCGTTTCGCCTTCCACCCAATACGCAGTCGCGGCCATGCTGACCGGGAATCTCCCGGAACCGGACCGGACGGCTCGCCCCACGCGGGCCGACTATCCGGACAATCTCTTCACCTGGCTCCGGAATTCCCACCGGCCCAACGTCTTCGAGTCTACGACGCATCTTTGCCCGGCGTCTCAGGCGCGCGCGAGTTCCAATGTGCAGAGCCTGTTTCGTCTGCTGGTGGATGTCTCCCTGATCTATCTGCATCTCGTCCTGCCCGAGGATTTGACATACCGCCTGCCCGACATCCGCTACGGGTGGGCCTGGCAGTTGGGTCATCCGGCCCGGCAGTTCGAATCGTTCCTGGAGTCGATTCCGGGACCGGAGGAGCCCGGGTTGCATTTCATTCACGTTCAGCTCCCCCACCTGCCCTGGGTCTATCTCCCTTCGGGAAAACGCTATCTGTCCGGCGGAGACATCAGCCTCTTCGGGAAGCGGGGGCTCTGGACCCGGGACGAAGCACTGGTGACGCTGGCCTACCAGCGTCACCTGCTGCAGGTGGGATTCGCCGACCGGCTCCTAGGCCGCCTGCTCAGGAAGCTGAAATCGCAAGATCTCTACGACCGGAGTCTGGTTGTCGTCACATCGGATCACGGCGTCAGCTTTCGGCCCGGCGGGTCCAGGCGCGCCATGACCGACGCCAACTTCAGGAACATCCTGAACGTGCCGCTGTTGATCAAGGCTCCCCATCAGAAAAAGGGCCGGGTGTCGGATCGCCCGACACAAACCACGGATATCCTGCCCACCATCGCCGGCATCCTCGGGGTTCCGGCGCCATGGCCCACAGACGGAATCGCGGTCATGGAATCCGAGCTTCCGCAAAACCGGGACCTGGCTTCCACCGCTCTGAACATCGCTCGTCCGTACGATTTTCTGCGTTCTCGAACGACCATATGTCTGCAAGGCCAGTCGTTCGGCGTGACCCAGCGTGGATCCCGCGTGCATCTGGATGAGGTGAGCGAGAGCGGCGCCAGGATTGTGTTTTTTGGCTGGGCGGCCGACATGGAGACCCTGGCGCCGGCCGATTCCATTCTCGTGTTCGCCAATGACGAATTGGTCTATCGGGGAATGGCTCGCCGCCCGCGTCCGGACGTGGTCGACTTCTTCAAAGCCGAGGAACTCGAGCATTCCGGGTTCCTGATTCAGTTCGACCGGGAGCTCCTCGAAGGAAATCCCGCGGTGCGTTGCTTTGCGTCGTTCGGAGACCGATTCGGCGAGGCTCGATATCCTGAGAATTTCCCCTGGCTCTCCGAGTCAATAGCAATTCCGGACGAAGACCGGTCCGCTGATGCCGGTCAGATCTGCTCCCTGGAACCGAACGCGGCCCGGTCGTTTCTGATCACGCGGCGGCTCACACCCGAGTCCCTCATGGCGGCCTCCAAGCCCAGTGACTTCGAGATCGGTCTCCGGCAGCGGGCTTGGGATGCGGGAGAGGACGGCCTGTTTCAGCCCGAGCCCTTCCGTGACCTGATCGGGAAACGGCTGGAACAACTTGCGGTGCGGCCGTCTCCAGGCCTCCGGATCGAGTTGGACAAACCCGGGCTTCTCTCGAGCATAAGGCGGCGACTGGATCCCGACTTCATTCCGGCCGCCGTCGAAGGACGTGTCTCGACCAAATACGCGGAGGTCCTGGCCGTGGCCGTGAACGGATCCGTCCAGGCAATAGCCTTCGCTTTCGAGGGGCCGAGGGGCGGCCGGCGATTCCAGGCGATCGTCCCCGAATCGTCCTTGCTGGATGGGACGAACCGCATACAGGTGTTTGCGGTGGGACAGATGAACGGCCATCTGACCTTGTTCTCGTCAGCCGAAGTCGACTGAATTCAACCTGCGTCCAACAGCGGGGGTTTTCCTACCCCCTCCTGGTTTTGAGACAGCCCGAGCGCCAGATATAGTTGTAGTGCACGGACCAAAAGCGAGGCCCAAGCGACCCGAATCCTCCCCATGACGCCAGACCCGCAACTTCTCGACATCGCGGTCGGATCCATCCTCGTATTCAACGGCCTTGCCGTGTTCCTCCTCTGGGGGTCCGTCCGTTCGCGAAGCGGCATCGACCTACCCGCTTTCGCCGTCTGCTGGCTGCTCTACGGAATCCGGATTCTGGGCCCCGTCGAAGCCGTCCGAAATGCAACCCCGATCCCCCCTGTGGTTTGGGACTACATCACCTTCGGGGCCTACTACAGCCAGGGAATCGCTGCATGGTTCTTCGTGGAAGCGTTCTGGAGGACCAAAGGCGTATTCAACTGCTTTCGCCGGATCTGGCAGTTCCACATCATTTTCGTGATCGTTGCGATGACGGTCGACCTGTACAACGGTACGCCGGGCTCGATGCTCCCGTACCACGTCAATCTGCTCCTGGTCTACATCCTGGCCACCATCGCCAACTACTTCACCGGCCACATCCGGTACGAACGGGAGACCGCCCCCGCGTACATCGCCATGGTCATCGCCTCCGTCATCATCCTGCACGACGTGTTCGCGCGGCTCGACCTGCTCCCGTGGACTGTACTGTTCGGTCCCATCGGCAATTTCGTGCTCGCCGCCGCCATCTGCTACGCCCTGCTGCACCGCGCCCTCAACAACGAAAAGCGGCTCGCCACAATCGAGTCGGAACTCAATACGGCACGGCAGATTCAACACTCCCTCCTTCCCCGTAAAGGGCCGAGCATCGAACCCGAGAAGCTGAGCGTGCGCTACATCCCCATGGACGCCGTGGGCGGCGACTTCTACGACTTCATCCCCATCGACGATCACCGGTTCGGAGTCATGGTGGCCGACGTCACCGGACACGGCATTCCGGCGGCGCTGATCGCGACCATGGTCAAAACCGCCTCGGCGTCACAGTCTCATGCCGTGGCGGAACCGTCCCGGGTCCTGGCCGGGATGAACGACGCCCTCTACGATCAGACCGACCTCCACTTCGTCACCGTCACCTACGCCTATATCGACCTGGAAGCAAACGAACTACGGGTCGCGAGCGCCGGCCACCCTCCACCTTTGATCTATTCGCCGACGCGTAAGGCCGGCAACGAGATCGACATCAACGGTATCGCGCTGGGAGTCCTGCCCGTCCAGAGTTACGAGACCGCCACGGTCCCTCTGGCTCCCGGCGACCGCATCGTCATCTACAGCGACGGAGTCACGGAAGCCGCCGCGCCCGACGGCGAGGAATTCACAACCGAACGCCTGCTCAAGATGCTCGTCGAGCGTTCCGGCACCACCACGGATGAATTCGCCGACTATACCCTGCGGCAACTGATCGGATGGACGCGAAAACCCAGACTCGCCCTAGACGACGACCTGACCCTCCTCGTCATCGACGTGCCGGAGAACGGAAACACTGCACACCAAACCCGTTGAAACCGGATTGTCACCCGGCTCACGGAGTCAGACACGCGGTCGTGCCATCCCATCGGCGACACGCAGGATCCCAGCCAGACTTCGTTCCACGTCGTTGTCGGTCGTCGCCCACGAGGAGACGCTGATGCGCATCGCGGCCCGGCCGTTCCAGTTCGTTTTCCCGCACCAACAGGTTCCTTCACGCTGCACGCCCCTGATGACGTCAGTCGTAATGCGATCGTCGCCGAACGCGACGAGCACCTGATTGAGCACCACGTCGTTGAGGATCTCCCAACCCGCGTCGAGGAGTCCGGCCGCGAACCGCTGCGCCTGGAGGCAGTTGCGATCCACCATTTCCTTGATTCCGTCCCGGCCGAGCGAGAGCAATGCGGCCCAGATTTCGACCCCGCGCATCCGGCGGCTGGCTTCCGGCGTGAACTCGAACGGATCGCGGCTGATCCGCCCGGGAAGATAATCGGCATGCACGGACATCGTCCCGCGCAGTGCACCCGCATCACGGACGATGGCAAGACCGCTGTCGTACGGCACGTTCAGCCACTTGTGGGCGTCGGTCGCCCACGAATCGGCGCGTTCGATGCCGGCGGACAAGGCGCCGAACTGTCTCGATACTCGCGCCCACAAGCCGAAGGCGCCGTCCACATGAACCCAGACGTCCATGCCCTGCACCGCGTCGCACACCGCGCCCACCGCGTCGAACGCGCCGCTGTTCACGTTCCCGGCCTGAGTGCAGACGATCGCCGGCCCGTCAAGATAGGGAATCGAATCCACTTGCATCCGGCCCTGTGCGTCGACGGGCACGCGACACACCCGGTCGCGTCCGAGACCCAGCATGCCCAGCGCCTTGAACAGAGTGGCATGGGCCTGTTCGCCCACGACCACCGTGATCTCCGGCGCCCCGTGGAGTCCATGCCGGTCGACATCATGACCGTGCGCGAGCAGGACCGCGCGCCGGGCCGCAGCGAGTGCAGTGAAGTTGGCCATCGTCGCTCCGGTGACGAAAGCGACCCCTGCGTCCTCCGGCAATTCGAGCGTTTCGAGCACCCAGCGCATCGCGACCTGCTCGATGGCGGCGCCGACCGGCGAGCTCACCTCGCTGAAGGCGTTCTGATCCCACGCCGCCGCGAGCCAATTCGCGGCCAGCGACGCGGGCAGCGCGCCACCGGTGACGAAGCCGAAGTAGCGAGGTCCAGCGCTCGCCACCACACCCTGCACGCCGGTCACGTCGAGCCGCTCCACGATTTCCGAATCCGGGAGTCCCTCTTGGGGCAGCTCGCCTCCGAGGCCTTCCGCAAGTTCTTCCGCGCTTCGTGCCGCCGGGACCCGGCGTTCGGGGAGTGATTCGAGGAACCTCGCCGCGCGCTCGACCGTCTCCTGCAACAGCTCTCGCATGTCGTTTATTCCTGACCTGCTCCCGATTTCCTTGGTCGGACATTGCGGGACGAATCGTTTCACCGATCCCGTCTACCAGATCCCCAGTACTTTCCACCACAGCCCGCCGGCGACGAAGTAGATGAGGATGTTCACCACGCTCAGGAGGCCGCCCAGCTTCCACCAGTCGGCCATCTCCACGTAGCCGGTCCCGAAGAAGACGGGAGCGGGGCCGGTGCCGTAGTGCGTCATGCCGCTGAACAGGTTGCTGAAGTACCCCAGCACCAGCGCCGCCAGCAGGGGCGGGGTTCCCACCGCAATCGCCACCGCCAGGAAGGGTGCGTACATGGAGCTGATGTGCGTCGTGTTTCCCGCAAACAGGTAGTGGCTGTAGAAATAGAGAAGGCTCAAGATTACGAAGGACCTCATCCAGTGCCCTTCCCCCAGTACGGCGGCCAGTTGGTCTCCGAACCAGGGGATCAGCCCCATGGAGTTGAGGTGGCTGGCCAGGTTGATGAGGACCCCGAACCAGACGAGCGCGTCCCAGGCTCCCCTCTCCCCCAGGATGTCCTTCCACCTCAGCGTCCCGGTCAGGAGCAGGATGGCCAGTCCGGTCAGGGCCGCGACCGCGCTGCTGATTCCCAACTTGCCGCCGAAGATCCACAGGATCAGGAGGAGGAAGAAGGTGCCGAGCATGATCCGCTCGGACGGCTTGAGCGGCCCCATCTCCTCCAGCTTCCGCTTGGCCATCCGGGCGGCTCCGGCCGTCTCGGCAATCTCGGGAGGATAGATCCGGTAGAGGATCAAGGGACCCAAGGCGAGACACAGCAGCCCGGGCACCAGCGCAGCCAGGAACCAGGTCGTCCAGTCGATCTCGATTCCCATCCCGGCAGCCAGTCCGGCCGCCATGGGATTTCCCGCCATGGAGGTAAGGAACATGCCGCTCACCACGACGCCGCCCTGGTAGGACGCCTTGATCAGAAACGCGCCCAGCCGGCGGGCACTGGCTTCGTCGGGGCGGCTCCCGAAGGAGACGGCCACGGACTGCAGAATGGGGCAGATGACGCCGCCGCAACGGGCCGTGTTGCTGGGGATGGCCGGGGCCAGGACCAGGTCGACTCCGATCATGCTGTAGGCCAGCCCCAAGCTCTTCTTCCCCACCGCCGCCATGAACAGGTACGCGATCCGCAGGCCCAGGCCGGTGACCAGGAATCCCCGGGAGATGAAGAAGGCGGACACGATGAGCCAGACCACGGGGTAGCCGAACCCGGCCAACGCCTCGTCCGGCTTCAGGATCCCGGTGAGCATGGAGGCGATGACCCCCAGCATGGCCATGGCGCCCAGGGGCAGGGTCTTGGCCAGGATCCCCGCGATGGTGGCCAGGAAGATGGCCAGGAGGCGCCAGGCCTGGAGCTGAACCTCGTCCGGTGGCGGCACGAACCAGACCAGGAGGCCGATCAGGACCGGGGGAAGGAAACGCCGCGTCAAACCGATCATTGCCCGGACGGTGGATAGGTCACCCAGACGGGAGAGCCCCAAGCCACCATCCCGTCCTGCTGCAGGACCCGCACGTAGTAGTAATGCTCGCCTTCACGCGCGTCGGCGTCCACGTACTCGAAGGAGATCTCCTGCTCCTCCCTGGGAGAGACCTGGTAGACGATGGCCTCATTCCGGATGACGTCCACGCGGTGGATCGGATCGGTCCCCACCACTCTCGCCTTCAGGCGCAGCGGACCCGATACGTGGAACTCCTCCCCCATGAGATGCTCGCCGCCGTCGTGGACGTGCCGCACGTCCAGGATGATGTTGTCGGTGGCGGCATAGGCGCGACGGCTCCGGATCGCCTCCATCAGGCTCTCCAAAGTCAGGTCCTCGGCCAACAGGCACGCGTAGCTCATGTGGGTAGAGTGGTGGTCCGAGGAGGCGATGAATCCCAGCCGGTACCCCTTGGCCAGAGCGTTCCAGACGTAGCCGGGACGGTCCTCGGCGTTCCGGGGCTTCAAGGTTCCGGGCTGAGGCGCCCCGGCGTGTTCGTAGGTGTCCCGGAGCCCCTGGTAGATCTCCACCAGGGTCTCCACCTCGGGATCGTTGTCGCGCCAGTCGTTGGACCTGCCGGTGGTGTGGGGGATGGAGGTTCCCTCGTGGCGACGGAGGTACCAGAAAAGCCGCTCGGCGCCCTCCTGCCCCCGCTCCTCAGGCCCCAGGATGGGATGGATGGGCTTCCCCCGTTCGGTGAAGAAGATGTTCCGGTGACCGCTGGGGAAACTGAGCGACCTCTCGTAGCCGTAAAACGCGACGAAATTATTCAGTTGGAAGAGATCGGCGGTTTTCTGGCTCCGCCACCAGGTGTAGGGCTCGTCGACGTGGTGGGTGTGATCGCTCACTCCCAGGAAATCCAACCCACCCGCATCCACGGCATACCGGTAGGCATCCAGGAGCGTGCCGTCCGCCGCTCCGTCGACCGAGATCTCAGTGTGGCGGTGGAGATCTCCCCGGTAGATGGAGTAGGTCTTGCCGCGATGCTCCACCCGGAAAGCGCGGATCCGGTCCAGTTCCTCCCCTTCATCGGGATGGATGGGTGGGGTTGGCGGGTCCTCCGCCGGGGGAGATGCCGGAATCAGGGAAACCTCCTGTTCCAACTCCGGCGGCTGCACCTTGGCCAGGAAGACCTGGTTGTGTTGCTGCATGTAGCTCTTGGCGTTCCGGTGATCCGTGGCCCAAGTGAGCCAGAACGCGCCGTCCGGAGCCCTGGAGCCGGAGGGCATCAGGGCGTTGCGGCCGCTGGTGCGGGCCAGGCGAATCGGTGCACTCCATTGACCGCCCCGGTATTGGGTCAGGTGAATGTCCCAGCGCGGATAGTAGACGGGCCCCAGCTTCCCTCTCACTTCGCGGATGTCGGGCTGGCGCAGATTCAGTTTCCGGACCAGCAGCCACGGTTCGCCGGAGGGCCCCGTCTCCAGGTGGGGCATCTCCCAGAGGTCTCCGATGAAGATCGTCGAGAGAGACCCTTCCGTGGCCAACCGCTGTTCTCCGTCCAGACAGGCGATCCGGATCTCCCTGGACTCGCGAAGCTGTGTTCCCTGCACCCGGGACAGCCGGCCCGTGTCCTTGCCCCACTCGACGCCAGACTCCTGCCAAGCCACCCAGATTCGCCCGTCCGGACCCACGGTGACCGATGGGTTGGCCTCGAACCGGGCGGTCCCCGCCACCGTCCGGACCGGCATCCACTGGCCCGAGGACCAGACCCGCAGATAGACGTCGTAGCTGCCGGAGGCGTAACCGTCCCAGACCACGGCCAGGATGCCGTCGGGTCCCGCTGCGGCGGACGGCCACCAGTTGTTGCCCGCGGCGGAATCGCCTGTGCTGATCTGACGCGGCGCCGACCACCGGCCCTTTTCCAGGCTCCGGGCCATGATCTGGGCGCGGTCGCCCCGCACGGCCCGCCAGATCAGCCAGAGGCGCCCCGTGGCATCCCGGACCAGGGAGTGGTGAGTGTCGGGGCCTGCTCCCTCGGTGAGCCGTTCCATCGCGGACCAGCGGCCTCGCTCACGGGATCGGCCGAAGAGATCCCAATTGCCGTCCACCTGCATGGACCAGACCACCCGGATCCGCCCGGAGTCGTCCTCCGCCACAGCCGTCCGGAACACGTCCGACTCTGACGCCAGCACCTGCGTGGGACCCCAGGAATCCCCCGAGATGTTCCGAACGCAGACCGAATCGGAATCGTTCTCGTACTCCTGCCACGCCATCCAGAGTTCTCCCGAGCCGGACGCAATGATTGCCGGATAGTCCTGCTGTCCCGCGTAACGCGAGTCGACGGCCAGGGGTGACGGCACGGCCTCCACCAGAACACCCCCGTCCAGAAACTCGGCAGTCGAGAATGGGGGTAGTTCCCTGGGGACGAAGGAAAAGGTGCCCCGGACGGTCTCGATCCGGACCGGTGCCTGAGTGGGGTTCTCCCAGACCTGGACCAGGATGCTGGGATACTCCAGTTGGTAGGCCTTAGGATCCCGCATCCAGGCTTTGCGCGAGCTCACGACCCAACCGGACCCGGTCCGGACGTAGTCGTTGGGGAAGACCGGGTCCTCGCCGGTCGCGATGTTGTGCTCCCGGAGCAGATCGGGAAGCGCCTGAATCCGTTGTCCCGTGGAACGGACCAGGCGACCGTTCCATGCGGTCGGGGAGGCGTCCTTCAATCCGAAGGTCAGGCGGTAGGTGGCTTCGGGGACCGGAGGCTGGCTCGCCGGACGGTTCGAAACTGGGTCCGAGTCCGGGGCGCAGCCTGCGCCCAGAGCCAACACCAAAAAGAGAGGCCAAACGCGGGTCCGCATCACCTGTTCCCTTCGAAATCCAATAGACCCTCCCGGGACGATTTCCAGGCGCTGCCCTCGCCGAGCGCCCTCACTCCGATTCCAGCAGACCGGCCGCCTCCAGGGGCCGCCAGAAAGCATAGTCGGCGTGGTGGACGATGGTCACGTGAAGCGAACGGCGGACCAGCTCGCCCTCGCCCGAGTGGCAGCCGGCGGCATGGCAGACCTCCTCGGGCAACCCCACGGTCAGGCAGACGTGAGTTCCGTACTGGGGATGGCGAATGGGGGGCCAGCCGGAGGCGGCGGGCCGGCTCCTCCAGCGCGCCTGGCGCTCGGGATCGAACTCGTAGGGCTTGCCCACGTCATGGCAGAGGGCGCAAGCGGCCAGCAGGTCCCGGTCGATGGGGAGCTGGGGAAACTGTTCCTTGAGGGTGTCGCCCAGGGCCAGCGCCAACCGCGTCACCCCGCGGATGTGGTCGGTCTGGGTACCCCCCTTGAGGGTCGGCGTGTCGGGGTTGCCCGAGGGCCGAATCTCGTCGATGGACCGAAAGGAGCTCTGCCCCAGGCAGTAGGCCCAAGCGTCCACCACCAGGTTCCGGAGGTTGTCGTCTGCGATTTCCGACAGCTCCGGCAGAGAATCCCGGACCGATTCACGCAAGTCGTCACATATTTCCATGGCCTCGCCCCCGGTGCGGTCACGCTATCCCCGCCCCGGAGGGGTGTCAAGCCGGGGGGGCCGTCGCGTTCACGGGATGTGTGGGGTGATTGGAACCACTCAGCGGAGGGGCGTATGAAGAGGCACGGAACGAACCCAAGGGTCAACCACGGGTCACCAGCTCGGACTGCCGACCAAGCATGGCGGTTCTCCACACTATCAGCTGTCTGTCGTTGGCCTTTCGAACCGACCGGGCGCAGGAAATCCTTCGTCACCAGAACTATCGACAGGCGCATTGGAAGCGTCCCGAAGCCGCCTCTTGATATAGGTCTGTTCCTCCTTGAAGGTCATGCCATCGATCTCGTCACTGATGCGATCCCGAATAGAGCGCATCATCTGCACAGCGTCGAACTCTTTTTCAATCTTTGCCATAGTCGATGACCTCCCTGGGCGTTCGAATCTCCAGGATAGGATAGCCTTCACGTAGGTTCACCGAATTGTGTGAATTCCACATCAAGGACACCCCCAATCACGGAAGTGTCGGTGTAGATTCTGCGTTTCATATCAGTAGAATTCTGCCTGAAAACACAGACGGCCGTCGTTCATGGCCATTCGCGCCCCCAACGATGACGGGAACTCGTCCATGTTCGTTACCTGGACGACCTCCTCGAATTTCGTCTGTACGCAAGAACCTCCGTATGATTGCTCGACTCCAATTGAAAAATCCGGTTATCCTGATCCGGTTATGCCCAGGCTGCCGCTGTTGAGCCGTTTGGCCCAAGACCTGCCCGTCATCTCGGACGGGGCCACAGGAACCTACCTCCAGATGCACGGACTTGAGCCGGGCGGCTGTCCGGAGGCCTTCAACGCCGACCATCCCGACATCGTTCGCGGAATGTCCGCCGACTACTCCGACGCAGGATCGGAGATGGTGCTCACCAATTCCTTCGGCGGCAACCGCTTCATGCTCAAGAAATACGGTTACGGCGACCAGCTTCACCGTTTCAACAAACTGGCGGCCCAACTCGCGAGAGAGGGCGCCGGCGAAGACTGCTACGTCGTGGGTTCCATGGGACCCACCGGGGAGTTCGTGGAACCGCTGGGCGAGGTCACCGAACGGGAGATGTTCGAAGCGTTCGCCGAGCAGGCCGCCGCCCTGGCCGAGGGAGGCGCCGACGCGATCCTGGCCGAAACCATGACCGCGGTGGAAGAGGCGACGCTGGCTATCCAGGCCGCCAAGGAGGCCACCAACCTTCCGGTCCTGGTCTCCATGACCTTCGACAAGGGTCCGCGCGGCTATTTCACCATGATGGGGGTTTCCCCCGAGCAGGCGGTCCTCAAGCTGCGTGCCGCCGGCGCCGACGTGGTCGGGACCAACTGCGGAAACGGCATCGAGAGAATGGTGGAGATCTCCGACATCATGCGGGATCTGACCGACCAGCCCCTGGTGGTCCACTCCAATGCCGGTATCCCCAAACTGGTCGACATGAAGATCGTCTACGACGAAGAGCCGCGCTGGATGGCCAAACGCTTCCGCCGCATGGCCGACATGGGAATCAAGATCATCGGGGGCTGCTGCGGGACCACTCCCGAGCACATCCGCGAACTGGTCAAGGTCGTCCGGCCGGCGGCGTGAGCGAAGCACGAATCGCAGCAAAGAGGTATTCGTGCCGAGCTTGACGGAGTTGATCGCAACGGCGCCGTGGCGCGAGGCGAAGACCTACCGCAACACCTGGCCTCACGAGTACGTTCTCATCCGGAAGGACAAGCAGCAGGCATTGCTCGACGCCTTCTGCGAACGCATCCGGAACGGCGAAGGCATCGACGGGAAGTTCTTCAGCAAGTCGTTCACCTACCTCTTCATCGAGGAGTACAAGTATTGGACCTACACCCCCTGCATGAAGATCGACCTGGATGCGACCGAACACGAGTTCGTCCTGAACCGGGCCCGCCTCTACCGGGACCGGCGGGATTTCGCCGTTCGACCCGGCGACAAGGGCATTTAGTGTCGCCGTCTCTCTACAGGAAACTGGCGGATATGGCCGTCGCCGGCCTGGAGATACAGGCGGGGCAGTTCGTTGAAATCCGCGGCGACTCGGCCATGTGGGAATGTACCGAAGCCGTATCGCTCGCAGTAGAAAGAGCCGAGGCGGTCCCCTGCCTCAACGTCACCTCCATTGCTCACGAGGCGGAACGCATTCGGACGCTGCCCATCGATCGGCTTCGACGTCCGTCACCGTTTCTATTGGACCTCGCCACCAGGGCCGATGCCGCCATCGTCATCGAGCGTGACTGGCGTCAATTGACCGAATCGTGTCCTTCCGAGCGGCTCAAGGCATGGAACCAAGCCGTAGGAATACTGTTGCGCCAACAAGAATCCAGACGCGTTCCCAACTGCGTGATCGCGCATCCGGGCGCGGTGCGGCGGGACGACCTCCTGGTCCCGAGACGGGACATTTATCGCGCAATGAAGAACGCCGTTGACGTGGACATGATCGAATTGGACCGGCGCGTGCGATCTGTCAAGCAGATCATTGAAAGTGGAAGCGTCCTGGACCTGAGGACTCCCAATGGCGTCCGCCTGGAGTGTCAGCTTGGCGGCAGACCCGTATTCGAAAACGATGGCCGCCTCAGCGATAGTCAGGTTCTGAACCTGCCGTTCGGTGCGATCTCGTTCACCGTACCGGAAACCACCGTTCAGGGATCCATTTGTATTGAACGGTGGAGAGACGTCCGTGACCTGACGCTTACCTTCGTCGACGGCCGCATTTCCGGCATTTCAGCGGCCAACAGCCCCAAGTCCTTTACGGACTTTGTCGGCACGCATTCCGGCCACCGTGACCGAATCAGCCACATCGGGATTGGAGTCAACCCGGGGATCCACTCCCCGACGGGAAACATAGGGGTAGATGAGTGCAAGTCGGGGATGCTGTTCTTTGCCCTGGGAGAGAACAGGTACCTGGGCGGAAAAAATGAATCCACCCTGAATATGGACCTCACCTGTCCCGGTGCGACCGTGTTTGCGGGGTCGCGATGTATCGTCCGGGACGGCCGATTGACTCTCGACCGCTAATCCCGGGACCGCTCGTTGATCCGGTTGACGAGGACCGCGGCCAGGATGAGGGTGCCCCGGACCACGTACTGCCAGTACTCGTTGATGTTCATCAACGTCATGCCGTTGACCAGGATGCCCAGGAAGATGACGCCCATGAGGGTGCCCCGGATCCTTCCTTCTCCGCCCATGAGGCTGGTGCCGCCGATGATGACCGAGGCGATGACGTCCAGCTCCCAACCCCGGGCCGTCGTCGCCGATCCGGACATGATCTGGGCCGACTGCATGATCCCCGCCAGGGCGGCCAGGAAGGCCACGCCGGCCATCACCACCACCTTGACCCGTCCCACCCGGATCCCGCTGAGTCGAGCCGCCTCCGGGTTCCCTCCCACGGCATAGACGGAGCGCCCGAACGAGGTGTAGCCCATGAGGACATGGGTGGTCAGGAAGACCAGCAGGAAAACCAGCGCCGGAAAGGGCACGCCGAAAAGGTAGCCGCCCCCGAAGAAGTTGTACCACTCGGGAAAGGGGGTCAGCGGGAAGCCGCCGGTGATGAGCTGAGCCACTCCCGTCAGCACGGTCATCCAGGCCAGGGTGATGATGAAGCTGGGGACGGCGAAGCGGACCCGGATCAGACCCGTCAGCGCTCCGATGCCCATGCCCACGAGGAGCGTCGAGACCATGGCCAGGGGCAGAGCCATCACCATGGAGAGTCCCAAGGCGGCCAGCCATTGCGTCAGCCAGGCGGTGACGCAGCCGGCGAAGGCCACGGCGGACCCCACGCTCAGGTCGATCTCGCCCGAGATGATGACCATGGTCATGCCGAAGGCGATGATCCCCTGCATCGACACGTTCCGCAGAACGTTGAGCAGGTTGGCTACGGTGAAGAAACCCTCCGCCTGAAACGCCAGCACCAGGCAGAGGACCACCAGGACCAGCTCCAAAATGGAGCTTCGGGCCCAGGCCATCACTTGGGAAGGGGTCAGCCGGATTACATGCACTGGACGAAGAGTTGGTCGGCGGTGGTGTTTTCGGGCCGGACCTCCTGCTCGATCCGGCCGTGCTTCATGACCAGGATACGGTGGCACACCTCCACCAGTTCCTCAAGCTCACTGGAGACGAACAGGATCGCGATCCCCTGGCGGCTCAGGTCCCACATCAACTGGAAGATCTGCTGCTTGGCCTGGAGATCGATGCCGCGAGTGGGCTCGTCCAGGAGCAGCACCTGCAAGGAGGTGCCGAGCCACTTCCCCACCACCACCTTCTGCTGATTGCCGCCGCTCAACGAGGAGACGGCCTCCTCCACGTCGGGGGCCTTGATGTGCAGCCGTTCCACCTGCTCCCGGATCAGTCTCCGCTCCCGCCGACGGCTCAGGAATCCCCGCTTCGAAATCCGTTCCAGGCTGGCCAGGCAGAGGTTGGACCGGATGCTCTGGGTCTGGACCAGCCCCTCCTGTTTCCGGTCCTCGGGGGCGAAACCGAGACCAAGCTCCTTCATTCCGGATGGAGAAACCTTCTCGTAAGCTCTTTCGGAGACGCGGATTTCACCGCGATCGAAGGGCAGGGCTCCGAAGATGGACTTCAGCAACTCGGTGCGTCCCGACCCCAGCATGCCGGCGATCCCCAGGATCTCTCCCCGGTGAAGGGTCAAATCCACGTCCTGGAACTCCTCGCCGCGGGACAGTCCACGGACCTCCAGGACCGGCTCCCGGCCGGCCTGAAGATCGGAGGGGCGTTCCTTCTGCACCGTCTCCCCGAACATGTAACGGACGATCTCCCCGGCCGTGGTCTCCCCCATCTCCACCGTCGCCACGTGGTCTCCGTCCCGCAGGACCGTGACCCGGTGGGCGATCTCCCTCAGTTCCTGGAGCCGGTGGGAGATGTAGAGGATGGCCACGCCCTGCTCCGCCAGTTGGCGGACCAGCCGGAAGAGGCTCCGGGTCTCGTGCCGGGCCAGTCCCGACGTCGGCTCATCCAGCATCAGCACCGAAGGCCGGAAGGACATGGCCTTGGCGATCTCCACCGTCTGCTGCCGGGCGAAGCCCAACCGGCCCACCGGCTCTTCCACGTCCATCTCCACGTCCATGGCGGCCAGCACGGCACGGGCCTGGCCGGAGGCCGACGCCCAGTCGATGAAGGGTCCCCGGCTTCGGGGCATCCGTCCCAGGAGGATGTTCTCGGCGACGCTCAACCCCGGGAACAGGCTCAGTTCCTGGTAGACCGTGGCGATCCCCCGCCGGAAGGCATCGCCGGGGGATCTCAGCGCCACAGGCTCGCCGTCGAGCAGGACCTGGCCTGCCGTGGGCTGAGTGGAGCCTGCCAAAATTCGGACCAGGGTGCTCTTCCCGGCGCCGTTCCGGCCGATGAGGGCGTGCACCTTGCCACCGTCGAAACGCACCGAGACATCCTTGAGGGCCACGGTGCCCGGATATTCCTTCCGGATTCCGCGGGCTTCGAGCTGGATCGGCTTGGGTTCGGGAATCACGATCAGTTGGCGATGAGTTCCTGGAGCCGGCTCCGGTAGGCCCGGACGTTCTCGAGATCCCGCCGCTCCAACAGGACTCCCGGCATGGAGACGTGGCTCTCGACTTCCCTGCCCTGGATCACGGCCACGGCCGCCTTGACAGCCTGGTAGCCGATTTCGAAGGGCTTCTGGCCGGTGACGGCTTGCAGAATCTCGTCCTCCGCAAGGAGAAAACCGAGCATCTGGTCGCTCACGTCGGTCCCGAAGACGGCGACCTGACCTCCCCGTCCGGCGCTCTTGACGGCCATCACGGCCCCCACCGTCCCGCCCTCGTTGGCGCACCAGATCAGGTCGATACCGGGATTGGCGGTGAGGATGTCGCCGGCCTTGCGGATGCCCATCTCAGGCAGCCAGGCATCCTGCTCGGCCACGATCTCGACGCCGGGCAGGTCGGCGATCCGGCTCTTGAAACCGTTGGTCCGGGCTTCGCTCTGCTCCGTCAGCGCCGACTTGAAGGCCAGGATGGCGATCTGGGCCTGTCCGCCCAGCTTCTCCCCGATGTAGGCGCGGGCCGCGTTCCCGGTCTGGGAACCCAGGTCGGACTGGTCGCTCTCGATGAAGGCGGCGGGGATTCCGCCCTCGACGGTGGAGTTGTAGGCGATGACGTGGATGCCGGCGTCGTAGGCCCGCCGCAGTGCCGTGACCGAGGCGGTGGCGCTCAGGGGCGAGAGGACGATGGCGTCCACCTGCCGGGCGATGTAGGTGTTGACGAGCTGGAGTTCCTTTTCCGGTTTGCCGTCGACGGTGGAGAGCAGCAGCTCGGCCCCGTCCTCCTTGGCCGCCTGCTGCATCCCGAACCGGACCAGGCGGAAGAACTGGTCCTCCTGCATGAACATGCCGGCGATCTTCAAGCGGCCGTCCTCTTCGGCCGCCGGCCCGCAGGCCGCCGCCAGGAGCACCAGCAGCAGGGAAAAACTGATCAGGAAGTAAATTCGCAGTCGGTGTCCCATGGACACGCCATTCTAACAGCCCGCCGCGAAAGTCAAACGGAGCACCGGAATCGGGACGGCCGCGCTTACGCAACCGGATCGACCACCTTCAGAAGCGGGAATTTCCTGAAGTCCCTGTCGTAGGTGTCGATAGTGCGGACGTCACATGCTCTTGCTTACGCTGCGGCGGGTGCGTCCGGCACCAAATTGCCACGCGCAACGATGTCGATGGTGTAGCTCAAGATAGGTCGGCATCGATGATCGCGTAGACTGCCTCCTTGTCGGTCAAATCTACGCGTGCGCGCATCGATTGGCTCTTCCAGGCAAGTTCAGAACCGGTTTGGGCAGCGTAGCGCGCTTGGATCCCCTCAGCCAACAAGCCGGTGACCAGTTCGTCCAATGTAACCCCTTCCTTCGTCTGAATCCTCTTCAACTCTTCCATAATCGATATCGGAATGTCGATGGAGATTCGCATGGTGTCAGGTGAAAGTCATGGACGCTTCAAACATCAGGGGGCCGCTTTTTCGCGCGCGTACGCTGTCGGGCACTGCACCTCTCCCGGCCCTCAGAGCTTTTTCAGCAACTTGTGGACCTGAGACGGGGTGTCCAGGTTCGGGACCGATTTTGCGTTCTCGAGAAAACGCTCCAGCAGCTTCCGCGCTCGCGGATACAAGGGTGAGCGCTTCGCTTCGATCCAGGATTTGGCCGCAGTCAACCAAAGTTTGCGGCTGTCGGGATCCTGTTCGAATGCGGCGTCGAAGAGCTGGTCGCTCTCCGCATGTTGGCGGCGCCGGGAGAGGAAGGCGGCGTGCTCCGCCAGGTATTCGGTGTTGTCCGGGGCAAGTTTGCGGGCCAACTCGTACTGCTCAGCGGCTTCGGTGAAGTCCTTGTCATGCTCGTAGCAGGCAGCCCAGGCAATGGCGCCTCGCGCTTCGTCTAGCTTCTTGATCCGGTCCGCTATTTTCCGGGCCTCTGCCTTGTCTCCACCCGCGATGCCGGGGGCCCGAAAGTGGAAGTTTTGCAGGGCCTCCAAAGCGTCCATGTTCGAGCCGTCCAGTTCCACGGCGCGCTCGAACTGCGCCTTCACTTTTTTCGCCATCCCCATGGCCCGGAGCCGGCCAAACCCCGTCAGGGCTTCGGCCCGCCGTCCGATGGCGAGTCCCAGCCAGTACTGATACTTCGAACTGGCGGGATTCCTGCGGACGGCCTGCTCCAATGATTTTTGGGCGGCCTTGTAGTCCTCCACGCCAAAGAGTCGGCGCCCTTCCTCCCACTCGTCCCGTCCCGGCTCGCCGGCGGCAAGGGCCGCCACGCAGAACAGCGCAAGCGCCATACACCCTCTAACCATCACCGTCGCTCCCCTTCATACATACTTGAATTTTAGCACTCGCTCCTGAGCGCGGCTTCATTTTCCATGGCCCGAGAATCCGTCGGCAACCGAGAGTTACTTCCAAGGAGCAATCCACCGCACGACGTATCGGCAAAATAGTACACAATAAAGACACTATATACGATCGGATTGTCACAAATAATACATGATAGACTGTTGCACAACGGAATTAGCATCTCGTATCCTGAATTCAGTGCTTTTTGTCCAATGGTGTAAACGCCTCGGGTCACGAAATACGCAGACATAGATTTGGTTGAAGCAGAACAGTTACCCGAATTTGGCCGCCCCTTTTGCAATCGGCCTGTTAGACCGGCAGAGCGCCAGTCCGCCAGTCACACAGGAAAATTCTGGGCTTCGTTGGCCGTCGGGCTGATACTGTCCGCCACGTCTGCGGCTCAGGGACCTGCCCAGGCGGTGGAGACCGCCGGCGCCGCAGCCGAGGGGCCGGTCCAGCTGCAGACACAGGCCGGTCAGGAGACGACCCTGTACTTCCCCGACTACGTGGACGGGGACGGGTGGTCGGCGCAACTGGTGATCGGCAACCTCGACGGGGACCGGAGCGTCCCGGTCGAGGTCGAAGTCTACGATCAGCAGGGCCAGCGAGTCTCGCGTTTCTTCAGCTCCGAAACCCGCTTCGAGCTTCCCGCCCAGGGCAGCCGGATTCTGAGAAGCGGCGGAACGGGTGCGATTCGACGCGGATGGATCCGGGTTCGGAGCCAGGCGGAATCGGTCTCGGGGCTGCTGACCTATCGGCACACCGGCACCGGGATCGCAGTCGGAGTTGCTCCGGTCGAGCCGCGCGATCACTTCGCTCTTTTTGTCGAGGAATCGAGCGAGATCGGAACCGGCCTGGCCATTTTCAAACCCGACGCGGTCCCCGAGATCGAGTTTTTTCTCCGCGACCAAGCGGGGAACGATCCGCTCGGGCAGAATCTTGGCCTGGGGGGCTTCCTGCAACGGGCCCGGACCCTTCCGGAGTGGTTCGACCAGATCGATGTGACCTTCCACGGGGACTTCCGGGGTCTGCTTTTCCTGCGGTCCCGGAACGACTCTTCGTTCGCTCCGCTCGGGCTCCGATTCGGAAAACGAAACGGTTCGCTCTCGGCGGTGCCGGTGATCCCGTTCCCGGGACCGGACGAGGAAGGCGCTCCGAACCCGTCCCAACCGGCGCGGCCGGAAGCAGGCACCCTCTATTTCCCGGACTATGTGGACGGGGACGGGTGGTCGGTGCAACTGGTGCTCGGCAACCTCGATCCGGCCCGGACCGCGACGGTCGACGTCGACGCCTACGATCAGCAGAGTCGGCCGGTCCGCGGACTCTTCACTTGGACCCGCTTCGATATTCCCGCCCAGGGTTTCCGGGTCTTGAAGAGTTCCGGGAGGACACAAATCCGGCGCGGTTGGATCGAGGTCGGCACCGACAGCGGGTCGGTCCGGGGATTGCTGGTCTATCGACACGCCGGCACCGGGATCGAGGTCAGCGTCGCACCCGTCGAGCCCAGAGATCACTTCGCTCTTTTCGTCGAGGAATCGAACGAAATCGGCACCGGCCTGGCGCTGTTCAAGCCGGATGCGGCCCCCGGGATCGAGTTGCGATTCCGCGACGAAGCGGGGAAGGATCCGATTGGAGAGGTCCTCGCCATCGATGATTTTCAGCAGCGGGCCCGGACCCTCCCGGAATGGATCCCAGGGGAAGACATGGCCTTCCTCGAAGACTTCCGCGGGATGCTGTTCCTGCGGTCCATGGATGGGTCTTCGTTCGCCCCGCTGGGGCTCCGGTTCGGGAAGCGGCAAGGTTCGCTCTGGGCGGTTCCGGCGATCCCGGTCTCCGGCCCGCCGCCGACGGTGACGCTGTCGGCTTCGCCCGCGGCCATCGAGTGGGGCGAAAGTGCGACCTTGACCTGGTCCTCCATGAATGCGGAAAGCGCCTCCATCACACCGGGAATCGGCGCCGTGCCGGCGTCGGGTTCACGGACGGTGTCGCCGACCGCCACGACGACCTATCTCATCACGGTCGTTGACGCCAAGGGACGGACGGCCACGGCCTCAGCGACGGTCACCGTCACCCCACCGGCGGACCTGGTCGTTGACGAGCCTTCCGTCAGCGACTCCACTCTGCGTCCCGGTCAATCCTTCGATCTGACGGCCACCGTCCGCAATCAGGGGCCCAGCCGGTCGGACGCGACGACGTTGCGCTGGTACCGCTCCCGCGACGCGACGATATCAACCGGCGATACGTCGGTGGGAACGGACGCGGTGAGCGCTCTTGCCGCGGCGGGCACCAGCGACGAGTCGATCCGGTTGAACGCGCCGCGCTCGGCCGGAACGTACTACTACGGCGCGTGCGTCGAGCCGGCCGGTGGGGAGAGCGACACCGGCAACAACTGCTCGGCCGGCGTGAAGGTGACGGTGGAGTCTACCCGGTCCCCACCGCCTCCCCGTCCCGACCCCATGGAGGTTACGTTTGACGAATGCAGCAAACGGGTGAACGAGCAGGATGGCGAAACAGCGGTTACGGTGCGTCTCACGTTTCACGCGCGGAGAGACGTGTACCGTCTTCATTTCGTCCTGTATTTCCTCGACGGTCAACACGTACCTGAAGCTTCCCTAAACCCGAGTGGGACCCAGTCGGTGGGTGATCTCTCGGCAGGGCAGAAACACAGCCACACGGCGCAGGGTCGCGTCAAGTCCACCTCCTCCACGCTGACGTGTGCAGTTATATATTCCTACGCCGAAGCACCGTAGCCGTAGGAGACTTCCTTTTTTCCAAAGTGGGGTCGGTTCGTCGATCAGCCGAAACCTCGTCGTTGACACTCGCCGTGCGTTTCGACGGCTGACCCGGTCGCTCCGGGGAGATTGGAATTGTCTCGCTCAACTGTCGAGCCAATCCGACGAATGCCTTTTCCGCTGCTTCGGTCGCGCCATCGTTGGTCGCAAACGCCAGAACCGTGTTCTTGGCGGGTAGCAACATCAGCAAGGCGTACCAGAGCGTGTTGCTGCCATTGTGCCAGAGCAACGGACCGCCCGCCCACTCCCGCCGCCGGTATCGGACCCAGCCGTGCGCGTAGTCCTCAAGATACGGCGTATGCAGACGTTGCCAACTCTCCTGCGGCAGCAATGACGCCACAGTCCCGCTTGCTCCCTCGAGGTGTACGGCGCCGTAACGGGCGAGGTCCCGGATGCTCAAATGCACCCCGCCGGCCGGCGCCATCACGGGCGTGTTGTCGGCGTGCCGATCGAACGGGTCGACGGCGAACCGAAACCACAAAAACTTCATATGACCGAGCGGTTCCTGGTTCGGCTTGCCGCCCTTCGGCGCGCCGAATCCCGCGCTCTTCATTTCCAGTGGAATGAACACTTTCTGAGCCATCAGAGCTTCGTAGGGCGCGCCGCACATAGTCTCGGCGATATGTCCAACGATCGAATACCCGACGTTGGAATAGGAGAATTCCTTGCCACACGGGGACTCCGGTTCCGCGCCGAGGATCTCGACGATGAAACGGTGCCTCGCGGCGACGAGTTCTTCCGCAGTGTCGGGCCATACCTTCAGGACCTTCATCGGAAAGTTGGCGGGTGCTCCCGCTGTGTGAGTCAGCAGATGACGCAACGTGCAGGAATGCCAACCGTCGGCCATCTCGATGCCGGGTAACAAGGTGGGCAGAGCCGCGCCGATGGATAGCTTGCCTTCGTGTTCCAGAACCGCGATCAAGGTCGCGGTCATCGACTTGGCTATCGAGCCAGCGTGCCAGCGGTCGTCTACGGTCACCGCGACGCCCGTGCCCCGCCGGCGCTCGCCGTTGACGGCCACACCCTTCAAGCGGCCATCGGTCATTACTGCGACGGCGACACCGGTGAGACCCGTTTCGGATCGAAGTTGCCGGATGCCGGAGTCCAGAACGGTTTGGAAGTCTCCGGCGGACCAGTCCAACACAACTCCTTCCGAACTGGAGCACGCGGTCGTCAACGCCATGATGGGAACGGTGAAGCCGAGGGCCAACAACAGGTTCAGGCGCCGGATTCCCATGTCTTCCTGTTGAACCGCTATTCTAGACGGAATCCCACACGGGCCCGTTGGTCATGAGAAAGCGATCCCAGCCCCGGTTCATCATCCCCGGGATCGGCTTCCTGATTCTGATTCAATGCCTGTGGATCATTATAGATGGCTCACGGGACAGCTCTTCGGACGCTCCGAATCTCAGGCCGCTGACCAGCAACGACGATGGAGTGCCGGATTCCGTCCCGGTGGGCGAAAGAGAGCCGGAGCAAGCGCACACCAGACTCGAGCCTTTTGGGTCCGAATATCCGGAGGAAACCCGCCGAATCAACGCCGGCTCCCACCGTCTGGCGGCATGGAGAAGCGACGGCCGGTGCAATCGGCCCTGGCCGGCATCGTCGCGAACAGCCAGGACGGCGCTCCAATACAGGACGCTCGCGTCACGCTGTACGTGCTCGGCAGCGGGGAGGAACGGCTCGAAGCCGTCAGCGGCCACGACGGTAGTTTCCGGCTGACCATTCAGCATTCAGGTCGGTACATGCTCCATGCCGCGGCAGACGGCTTCCAGACCTATTTCATCGACCGGCTGCTCATAACTCCCACGCAGGGAAGCCTGCAAAAAAGCATACTGATGACACCGGAGGTGGAACTTCGAGGCCGAGTCGTGGATCAAAACAATGAACCAATAAGAGAATTCTCCCTCCGACTGTCCCCGGCAACCGGCCAGCATTACGAAGAGTTCGCGGACGTCTCCCCGGCGGACGGGTATTTCTCCATCAAAGGTCTCACTCCCCAGACCTACATTCTCTCTGTGGACCAGTCGAAAGCACACGGTCCGTCTACCCAATTCGAACTGCTGGAATCGACAAGCGTCGCTATCGTGCTCAACCCATCCGACTCGGACTTACCCATCCGGATCCGTAATTCCGGGTAGACCGGCCCTATTCCACGTACGGGTCGTACTCTTGGGGTACCGAGCGGATGGGAACGTAGGGATTGTCCGGTCCGTAAATTCCTTGCCCTCGACCGTCAGCCGTCGCTACACTTCGGGGCAGCGGTGGAGAGCCCCCGCGTTCGGAGGCAACTTCAGCCATGAAGGGTCTAACGGCAAGCTCGTGCGCAGGTCTCCTGCTATTGGCCGTCCCTTCGGGACTCGGCGCGTCGCCTACCGATCCCGCTTCCCTGGAATTCTTCGAAAAAGAGATCCGTCCCCTGTTGGCCGGCCACTGCTACGAATGCCACAGCGCCGATACGGCGACACCTTTCGCCGGGCTGCGGCTGGACCGGCGCGACGACCTGCTCAAGGGGGGCGTCTCGGGACCGGCCATCGTTGTGGGCAAGCCGGACGAGAGCTCCCTGATCCACCGCGTCCAGGGCCGGCCGGCCCTGATGCCTCCCACCGGAGCGCTTTCGGATGCGCAGATCGAGTCCCTCATCGAATGGGTCCGGATGGGAGCCCCCTGGACCGATCCGGCGGCGGCCTCGGAGGACTCGGGTGAAGGATTCCACCTGGAATCCCGGAAGCGCAGCCATTGGGCCTGGCAGCCGGTTCGCACCGTCTCCCCTCCGGCGGTGACCGACGCCAATTGGCCGTTGCACGCCATGGACCGGTTCATCCTGGCCCGGCTGGAGCAGGAAGGGTTGAAACCGGCGCCGGCCGCAGACCGGCACACTCTGATCCGGCGCCTCTCCTACGACCTGAGGGGACTCCCTCCCCTTCCCGGAGAGGTCCGGGCCTTCGTCGCCGATCCCTCTCCAAGGGCCTACGAGAAATTGGTGGACGACTACCTGGACTCACCTCACTTCGGCGAGCACTGGGCCCGCCACTGGATGGACCTGGTCCGCTACAGCGAGTCCCACGGCAGCGAAGGCGACCCGGACACACCCTACGCGTGGCGTTACCGCGACTACCTGATTCGGGCCCTGAACGCCGATGTCCCCTACGATCAACTGATCCGGGAGCATCTGGCGGGCGACCTGCTTCCCTCCCCCAGGATGAACCCGGCCCTGGGCATCAACGAATCCCTCTTGGGCACGGCTCAGCTCCGCATGGTGGAGCATGGATTCCAGCCCGTGGATCCTCTGGAAGACCGAATCAAGTGGGTCGACAACCAGGTCGACGTCCTTTCCAAGGCGTTCCAGGGACTCACCGTCTCGTGCGCGCGTTGCCACGACCACAAGTTCGACGCCATCAGCCAGGAGGACTACTACGCCATATTCGGAGTGCTCTATGGAGCCCGGCCGACCCAGAGGGCCGTCGACGATCCGGAGCGTCTCGATTGGGGCCGCAGCGAACTGACCCGCCTGAAGGAGGAGATCCGCCGGGAGCTGGCCGGCGTCTGGATCCGGGAGGCGTCCGCCCTGAGCTCCAAGCTGATGGAGGCACCCAGAGAAGCCTTCCCCCATCCGCCGGATTCTCCGTGCAAGCCGGCATCGTCACCCGACTCGTCCGACAATACGGCGGCCCCGGAGACCGCGGCAGCTCCAGTCGAAACGGATGAGACCGAAGGCGCCAAGACGGCGGCGCCGGCTGGCGGCCAGGCGTTAAACCGGGCGCTGGTGGAAGCCCGTTGCGAACCCGGAAGTCCGCTGGCGGCCTGGGTCCGCCTGGCGGGCAAGGACGGGGACGGCTTCCGTCAGGAGTGGGCCGCTTTGCAAGAGGAGTGGAACGCCAGGATCCGCGCCGGCAAAGCCTTCAACCGGGAACACTTCCAGGTCCGGTGGGATCTGTCCGGCCCCGGCTACGGCGAGTGGATCGGACACGGCGCCGGACTTCCCGCGGAACCGTCCCGGCCCGGCGAGTTTCCGGTGGCCGCCGACGGGAACCGGGTCCTCAACGGCATCTATCCCGGGGGGGTCTACACCCATCTCGTTTCCGGCAAACACAACGGCGTGATCCAGTCGCCCCGATTTACCATCGACACCAACTTCATCAGTCTCGGCGTCCTCGGATCGGACTACAGCTTCGCCCAGTTGATCGTCGAGAACTATGCCGTGCCTCGAGGCCTGATCTACCACATGCGGCACACCCCCAATACGGACCGGATGGAGTGGGTGCAATGGGACGTCGCCTACTGGAAGGGATTCACCGCGTATATCGAGTTGGCCACCCGTGACGACGCCACCCTGATCTACTACGACCGGACCAAGGTCAAGACCAAGCCAGAGGAGCGCACCGACGGCCGGTCCGCCATCGGCGCCAGCCGGATCCTGTTTCACGAGCAGAAGGAGACGCCCAGAGAGACCCGTCCGCCCCTGCTCTATCTGCTCCGGGGCACGGCGCCCCGGTCACCCGCCGACCTGGCCCGGCGAATGGGCCGCCGCCTGGTGGAAGCCATCGAAGCCTGGAGGGACGGCGGAGCATCCGAGCTCCAGGCCGCGTATCTGGACGCGTTCGTTCGAGCCGGCGTCTTGTCCCGTTCCCGGGACCGGCTCCCTTCCGTGGAAGCGCTCCTGACCGAATACCGGGAAATCGAATCCCAAGTGCCGGTTCCCCGGCGCGCTCCCTCAATCCTTGAAGAGGCGGCGCCGGATCATCCATTCCTGGTCCGCGGGGACCAGGACGCTCGCGGCGCGCCCGTGCCCCGGCGATATCTGGCGGCATTGGACAGCGTTCCCTACACCGATCCCGGCCGGGTGCGCCTGGGACTGGCCCGGGACCTTGCCTCGCGCGACAACCCGCTGACGGCCCGGGTGATGGTCAACCGCATCTGGCGGTACCTGTTCGGATACGGAATCGTCCGCACCACCGACAACTTTGGAAAGTTGGGCGACCCGCCCACCCATCCGGAACTCCTGGATCATCTGGCCAACCGGTTCGTGGAGGAGGGGTACTCCATCAAGACCATGGTCCGCCGGCTGGCCACGTCCCGGACCTACCGCATGAGCAGCGGGGCATCCGGCGACTCCCTCCGGGTGGATCCGGCCAATCGGCTCCACCAGCATGCCAACCTGAGACGACTGGATGCCGGGGAGATCCGCGACGCCATGCTGCGCGTCTCCGGAAGTCTGGATCCGAAGCCGTACGGACCCTCCATTCCCGTCTACCACGAGATCGGGAAGCTCAAGAGCAAAGGGTTCGTGCCGCCCGGGCCCCTGGATGGCGCCGGGAGACGCAGCATCTATCAGGAGATCAGGCGCAACGCTTACAACCCCTTTCTGGAAGCGTTCGGCCTGCCCAAGCCCGCCAGCACTCTGGGGACACGCGACCAGACCAACGTGCCGGCCCAATCCCTGACCCTGCTCAACAGCCCATTCGCCTGGCATCAGGCGGAGGCCTGGGGCAAACACCTGGCCGCGGGGGAGGGCAACACGGCCACCTCCCGCATCCACCACATGTTCGTGAAGGCCCTGGGCCGGGAACCCTCCGCACTCGAGGCGGCCCGGGCCGAGGAGTATCTCTCCGCGCTGATCGCCGAACGGAATACCCGGGAGCATCTGATCCTCACCGACCGCCGGATCTGGACCGACCTCGCCCATGCCCTCTTCAACTTGAAGAACTTCATCTATGTCCAGTAGGAGCGACCCCACCGGCCAAGGATGGGAGCGGTTTTCCAACCGCCGAACAGGACGGGCGACATCCTTGTCGCCCATTGGGAGCGGCGGATTTCTAACCGCCGAACTCCGGTGTGGCAACTTGGCGCCGAAGACCGGGCAATTGGAATTCGTCCTTCTTCCGGCCCTCGACCGCCCGGCAATTCCGCAGTAGACTGGAAAGTGATGTCGACGCTGCCACTTGGCCCGACACCCCGCTTCCATCCCGGTTTCTCCCGTCGCGAGATGCTGCGCCGGACCTCCACGGGATTCGGAATGCTGGCCCTCTCGGCCCTCATGGCCGACCCGGCCTATGCGGGACTGGTCCCCGACCGGCGCGGGAATCCGCTGGCCCCCAAACCAAGCCATCATCAGCCCCGGGTTCGAAACGTCATCTTCTGCTACCTGTCGGGAGGGCTCTCCCACGTCGACTCCTTCGATCCCAAGCCCCGCTTGGACAAGGAAGCCGGCGACCCGATGCCGTTCAGGACCGAACGGACCATGTTCAACATGGACGGCAACATCCTGCCCAGTCCCTGGAAGTTCAAACGCTACGGGAGCAGCGGAATCCCCGTCAGCGACCTCTTTCCCCACATCGGCAGCGTGGCCGACGAGCTGACGGTGATCCGTTCCATGACCGCCAAGTTCATGGCCCACGCCCAGGCCAATTTCTACTTCCACTCCGGGATGCCCTTTGCCGGGTTCCCCAGCATGGGCGCCTGGATCAGCTACGGCCTGGGCAGCGAGAACCGGAATCTGCCCGGATTCGTGGTGCTGGGCAGCGGCGGCATCCCTCTCGGAGGCATCAGCATCTTCGGCAACGGTTTCCTGTCGGCCGTCCACCAGGGTTCGTTCATCTTTCCCGGACGCCAGGATCCTCTCGGCAACATCCGTCCCCGCGAAACCGGCTCCCTCCAGCGGCGAAAGCTCTCCTTCGTCAACGAGCTGGACCGGGAATTCCTGGCGGGAACGGCCGGACACTCCCAAGTCGAAGCCGCCATCCGCAACTACGAGACCGCCTACCGGATGCAGAGTTCGGTGCCCGAGCTGGTGGACCTGAGGGGAGAGACTCCGGCTACACGCAAACTGTATGGCATCGATTCCGCGAATCCGGCCAAAGCCGCCTACGCCCGCCAGTGCCTGGTGGCCCGGCGGCTGGTGGAACGGGGTGTGCGTTTCGTGGAGCTCACCATGGTCCGGGGGGACGGTCAGGGGGGCATGAGCAACCCGTGGGACCAGCACGCCAAGCTGGTTCACGGGCACGGCTCCAACGCCCTGGCAGTGGACCAGCCGATAGCGGCGTTGGTCAAGGACCTCAAAGCCAGGGGCCTGCTGGACGAGACCCTGATCATCTTCTCGGGCGAGTTCGGCCGGACCCCTTTCGTCCAGG
This sequence comes from Acidobacteriota bacterium, assembly GCA_965116695.1. Taxonomy (GTDB): domain Bacteria; phylum Acidobacteriota; class UBA6911; order RPQK01; family JAJDTT01; genus JAJDTT01. The sequence goes on along the minus strand of OZ220706.1, from coordinate 381,549 downwards.
GAAAGGACGGGCGGGATCACAATCCCTTCGGCTTCAGCCTCTGGCTGGCCGGCGGCGGCCTCAAGAAGGGATTCATCTACGGCGCCACCGACGAGTACGGCTACCGGGTGGTGGAGAACCGGCAGACCATCCACGATCTCCACGCCACCATCCTCCACCTCATGGGTCTCGATCACCAAGCGCTCAGCTACCGCTTCGGAGGCCGGGACTTCCGGCTCACCGACGTCCACGGGCACGTGATCCAGGGGATCCTGGCCTGACAGGAGGGGGGACATCCTTGTCCCCCATTTCGGCGCTTGGACAGCCAACGCTCCCTTGCTTCGCCCATGAGCACCTTGGCGTCACCTTGGCGCCCCTTCGGCGTGGGGCTGAAACCAGAAGGCATACAGGTCTGCCTCGCGTAGGTGGAAGCGCACGCTTGCGGCCCGGTTTCGCAGTGAGTCCAGTTGGAAGACCCGATTCCAGCGGATCATCTGGCGGAGACCGTCGGAGCGAATCGGAACACAGTCATCGGCGGAATAGCCGGGAAGTACGCGTCCCTCGGGGTCCAGCAACTCGGCCCTCAGCTCCCCTTGGACGTCGACGTTCACGAACAACGATCCGCCCGGCAGGCGCAGAGTCCTGGTCGTGACCGTACCGAAGCCCCGCGCCACCGACAGGGCAACGAAGCCGTCCAGCCGAAGAGTCGCCAGACCGACCGCCCGCTGCATCCGCCGCCCGCCTTCGACCCAGCCTTGCTGCACCCGTTCCATGGCGTCCCGCCGGTAGGGATGATTCCACGCGCCGTAGTAGATCCAGATCCGGCCGTCACGGACGATGGGAGTGCTCAGGGAAACCATCGCAGAGTCCCACGTCCCGGGTGCGCCGAGGGGGAACGCAACTCTCCCCGGAAAGATCCGCTGCCACTCGACGCCGTCCCGGCTGGCCGCCAACTCGAAGTGCGATTCCCGGCCCTTCCAAACCCAGAGCCAGGCGACGTAGTAGTGCTCGTAGATCAGCGCCGGAAAGCCCTTGTAGTCCAGGTCCTCCCGCTCCGGGGCCAGGACCAGCTCCGGCTCGGACCACTGGAGAAAATTGTCGCTGGTGGAGCGGAAGATCGAGATTTGAGACTCCTCCGGCGAGGATCCGGGCGGGTACATCCGAATATAGGCGACATACTTTCCCGCGGCCGAGTCCCAGCCCAACACGTTGGTCCCGTTGCCGCCCGGCCGCCATGGCTTGCCATCCACATCGTGTTGCCAGTGGATCCCGTCAGGTGACGTGGCCTTGGCGATGCCGGCGAGCTGCCGGTAATCGGTCCGGGGCCAATCTCCGACGACATCGGTGTAGAGCATCTTGAAACGGCGTTGAGGGACCGGGTCCCGCGGGTCCCGGATGACATTGGGTCGGCGCATCCAATGCCGGTCCCACGGAAGGATGTTGTTGCGGCGGGAGCCCGCCCACTCCACCAAGCCCAAGTCGGGTTTGGTCCATTGGACGCCGTTGCCGGAGAACGCAAAGCAAACCTTGTATCTCAGGCCGCTGGGAGCCGCGTCATCGAAGGTCGGAGAGAGGTACCACATCTTGAACAGCCGTTCAGCGTCGTCGTAGAGGACTCCACGGCCGTTCAGGTAGACGGTCCATTTCTCCCAGGGTCGGTCACCGGTGATCACCGGGTTTCCCGGCCAACGTTGCGGTTCCTGGAGGACCCGCGAGACGTTGCGGGTGGACTCTACGATCCAGTCGTCGAGAAACAGTTGTTTCTGCCAATCAACTCGGAGTCCCGGTTCCCGGGGAGGCGCCGCGGACAGCCATGCCGCGGCCGTCAGGGCAACCAACAGGTAGAAGCAGCAGCTTCCCATGTCGCTCTTTGAAACGCTATTCTAGACCAAATCGCAAACGGGTTCGTCGGCAAGAAACGTGCCACGCACGGACAATCGGGACCAACCTCCCGGGAAAGTCGAATTTCAGAGAGGGGGTAGTGTCAACAAACGATACGAGTATGGTTTCCAGCATCGAACGTGATAATGTAGACCGGCGGCGGAGTCATGATGTTCGACTCTTGGCGAAACCGCAGTGTTGGGAGTGGAGGACATCATGACGAAAACATCCCGACGTCAGTTCATTTTCGTCGGGATCGGGATCCTGGCTCTACTGGTCAGCCAGTGGGTGGCTTGGGACGATCCACCGGACGGCTCCTCGAGTCTCACGCCGCAGAACACCAGTGACGATGGAGCACCGAATTCCATGTCGCTGGGCAACAAGGGCCAAGAGCGGACGCACGTCAGATCCGAAACGCCGGGGTCCGCATATCCTGAAGACAGTCCGCCAAGTCAACGCAGGATTCCTCTGTCTGCCGGCGTGGAGAAGCGGCGGCCAGTGCAGTCGGCCATCGCCGGGACCGTCGCCAACAGCCAGGATGAGAGTCCGATCCAAGGCGCACGCATTACCGCATCTCCGGTCGGCAGCGAGGACGAACGGCACGAAGCCGTTAGCGGTTCTGGCGGCCGGTTCCAGGTGGCCATCCACGGCACGGGGCGATACACGCTCCATGCCCAGGCGGACGGCTACCAGCCCTATACCGACGATGGGATAGTCATTACACCCGCTGAGAAAAGCCTGCAGAAGAACATCCTGATGACACCGCAAGTGGAACTTCGGGGCAGAGTCGTTGATCGGCAGTTCCGAGGTATTGCTGGAGCGTGGGTCTGGCTCCGGGAAGAGAAACCCGGACCGTTTGATAGGTGTTGCGGCGAGCAGAGTGACGGATCAGGCCGTTTTCTGATTCCCAGACCACCGGTTTCCGGAAACTACTTCGCCGAGGCCGCGCATCCGGCACATGAACTTGATTCTCGCGTTCCTGTCACGTTGCCCCAGGATGACGAGGTGATCATCACGATGCGTCGAGTGCCGGAACCGATGTTGGCATCGATATCCGGTCACGTATGGGATGCGAAAGGACAACCTATTCGCGGAGCGAGGGTCGCTCTTGGACAACGTGAACCAGATAGCCGAACTGGGATCCATTTGGGAGACACGACGACGGACCCGAAGGGCCGCTTTTTCTTTCCCCGGGTTCGTTGGGGCACATATGGGATTAGTGCGGACGCAGAGGGCTATGCCATACCGAGTCCCGGCCAAGGAAGGAAGGACTTGATCGTTGAGTCCAGTCAGGACCATGAAATCGATCTCGTTCTGGAACGTCAGGCGGCAGTCCAAGGTGTCGTTGTCGACACGAAGGGTCGGCCCGTTGCCAAGGCCGGCGTCAATGCGGTTTTCGAACGAGGAACAGGAAGAACATCTATTGGTCTTTTTACCCCCTCGGACGGCACTTTCGATATTCCGGAAGTTCCCCCTGGGAAACACTGGATGCAAGTGACTCATCGTGATTACGTGACTTACGAAGCCGCTTTGGTGACGCCGACAGACGAATTCCTCACCGTCACCCTGCGGCCGGGATTTTCGCTGACCGGTTATGTCATGGACCGAAACAATGAACCGATAAGAGACTTCTCCCTTCGACTGTCCCCAGCCGACCGCCACCACGACGTACCCGCCTCCCCCTTCGATTCAAAGACCGCGGACGTCTCCCCATCCGACGGTCATTTCCGCGTCAACGGTTTGGCACCCCAGACCTACTTCTTCTATCTGCGCCCTCCGAACGCAGAACAGTTGCAAACTCGTCTCGAACTCTTGGAATCGACGAGCGTCACCATCGTCCTCGACCCGTCAGACTCGAACTCACCGATCCAGGTCCGCAAGTCCTGGTAGACCTGCGGACCATTTCCACAAGTTCCTTAACTTATTAAATATAAAAGAGTTAAGAATTGTTCGGCGATGCTCATCCCCCATTCTTTCCCTCGGATGAAACTGACGTCTTCGGCCCTTCGTGGCCGTGAACGGACACGTCAGCAGCCCCGGACCGGCGCGTGACCGCACGCCCTGCCGATGGCCATCCGGCGGGGCTGGATCGAGGCCGGGTGCGATTCCGCCTCAGTGAGTGGCTTGTTGACCTACCGGCATGCGGAAACCGGGGTCGAGATCAGCATCCAGCCCGTCGAGTTGGGGAAGCAATTCTCTCTGTTCGTTGAAGGAATCGGAGACGATCGGAATGGGTCTGGCCTTTTTCAAGCCGGAGGAATCCGCCGAAACCCACCAAAACCGCCATCGAGCCAATGCTCCCCGGCGCGGAGGCGAAACATCATCTCCCGGCGCGCAAAGCCGCGATGCGCTCATCCAGTGGGGGGTGGGTCATGAAAAGACGCCGAATTCCACCGCCGCCCCTGCCCGAAATGCCAAATGCGGAGAGTTGGTCGGGAAGGTGGGGCTGATTCACCGATCGACGCAGCGACTCCAAGGCTGCGATCATGTTCCCGCGGTCCGCCAGCCGCGCAGCGCCTTTGTCCGCGCGGAATTCCCTTTGCCGACTAAACCACATGACAATGATACTGGCCAAGATTCCCATCACGATCTCGGCCACGATCGTCGTTACCCAGAAGCCGATGCCGTGTCCCCGTTCGTTCTTGAAGATGGCCCGGTCCACGATGTGACCGATTACACGCGAAAAGAAGATCACAAAGGTATTGACGATCCCCTGGATCAGGGCCAGCGTGATCATGTCGCCGTTGCGAATATGGCTGACCTCGTGGGCCAACACGGCCTCAACCTGGCACCGGGACATGCTGCGAAGAAGACCGGTACTGACCGCCACTAGCGCATTATTACGCCGGGCTCCTGTGGCAAAGGCGTTCACGTCCGGGGCATCGTAGACGGCCACCTGCGGCATGCCGATACCGGAGGCTTGAGCTTGGCGCCTTACCGTCTCGACCAACCACTCCTCGGTGGCATCGGACGGCCTCTGGATTACCTGTGCCCCGGTGAGCCGCTTAGCAGTCCACTTTGAGAGGAGGAGCGAAAAGAAGGACCCCCCGAAGCCGAACAAGGCCGCAAAGGTCAGCAGGGCGCTGAGGTTCAAACCCACACCCTGCTCGTCCAGGATCCGTTCGACACCCAGCAGCCGCAACGTGATGCTGAGAACGACGACGATGGCCAGATTTGTGGCCAGAAACAGAAACACTCGCTTCATAACATAATCCTACTCTTCTACACCGTGACTGGTCCCACCGCCGCCGGATCTTCATGTGACCGCAACGCGCGACCCATCAGCGAGAGAGACTGAGCCCGCGAGGCGGAATTGGGGTACCCGAGGGTCATAATCCTGTGAAGATTCTACTCGGTATGGGTTCGGCTCCCACTCCGGGCACAACCTTCCTATGCGCGCTTCCTTCTCCAAGGCAGCCTTTCCGCCAGTGAACTAGGATTCTTGACCGTAGAAACGGCTGTCCTGAAAATCCGCTTAAGGAACCGGAAGAGGTAGTAGATAACCACTGCCGAAATGACCAGCAGCACCAACACCGAGACCGCGGCCATATAGGGATGATGGGCTACGAGCCAGAGTAGGCTTACACCAAGACCATCCTTACCAAGGCTGAGAAGCGAGTTTGAGACGGGTTCAGGAGAGCTGTTTGAAACGGCTCGCGTCGAAGCGTTTGCCAAGAACGAGGTGGAACTAGTAACTCCCCCAGCCAGACCTGCGAGACCGAGCATATGAGTGGGAACTTCGGTAAACGAATTAGCGCCAATAGCAACACCGGCCGGGATACGAATGGCGCCTTGGATACCATCCCAAATGCTGTCTAATGCCGGAATCTTGTCGACGATGAAGTCGCCCACCAGCAGAAAACCAACACCGATGAGCACCCAGGGATTGGCCAGTATTTCCATCTTGGGAGGCAGGGTGAGGATATCACATCGGTGCATCATACCTAGTGAGAAAAGCGTTAAGTAGAAGTTTAGTCCAGCGGTGAAACTGGAACCCAGCGCGAGAGAGAGGGCGGTAATATCCACGGAAATATCCTCCAATAAGACTTATGGAGCTAAATCAGTAAGCTGTGCACCCCAAAGACTGGGGCTACTCCTCTTGTGCAAAGCCATTGCAACTGTCGATTCGCGCCCCATCATGGGGCTGGTGCCGATCTTTGGAACCCGGCACCATCGGTTCTTCGGCTTTGATATCAGACTTGCATTTTGAACTTCTCCAGAGCCGTGTCTCACTCATTCGAATTGGAACCTTCGTATGTAATCCACGATTTATTCCCATCGGTATCACCATCCCGTTCTTCATGGGATCGAAGACCGGCCCAAGTCGGGGATCATCAAGGGCGCAGCCGATGAAGGAAACCGCGCCCCCGAATTTCCCCGGGGAGAGACAGGAACGGAGCGAAGGGCACTCCTCTGTGGGAGCGACTACCGTCCGAAATGAATGCCGGGTTCTCTGCAAAAGACCCACTAGAATGAATGATCTCCAAAGCACTGAATGACTGAATCCAAGGGAGAATATCAGGGCACAGTGTACTTAATGTGTAAGTATGAGCTTGTATTGTGACGATACCGTGTTATTTTTCCTGGAATCACGATCATTGATTCCCGCAGAACCCGATGCGTCCCAAACCCGACTCTGGGATCGAGTACATGCCTGGAGAGGTTGAATCGAGGCTTGGTCCGAGGTGCAACCAGTAGGGGCAATTCCAGAGTCCCGGCGAACTGAGGAGAGAGATCAAGGTGATGGATGCATTCGGATTTCTTGCCCCTCGTAGTCCGACATCGCTACACTTCCAAACAGCGGCGGAGAGCCCGCGGGTTCGAAACCGGCTTCAGTCATGAAGACTCCATCGGCCAGCTTGACCGCCGTCATCGCATTCTTCGTCTGCCTGACCGTTGCTCTGGCCTCGCCGACCGATCCCGACTCCCTGGAATTCTTCGAGAAAGAGATCCGCCCCCTGCTGGCCAGCCGCTGCTACGAATGCCATAGCGCACAGACGGCGACGCCATTTGCCGGGTTGCGCCTGGACCGGCGGGAGGACCTGATCAAGGGAGGCGTCTCGGGACCGGCCGTGGTTCCGGGCAAGCCGGAGGAGAGTCCCTTGATCCGCCGCATCCAGGGCCGGCCCGCACTGATGCCGCCCACCGGCGCCCTGTCGGATGCCCAGATCCGGTCGCTCGTCGAATGGGTGAAGATGGGCGCCCCGTGGACCGATCCGGTGGAAACCTCCCAGGCGACGGCCGACGGTTTCGACCTGGAAGCCCGGAAGCGCACCCACTGGGCTTGGCAACCGGTCCGGTCCTTCCCGCCGCCTGCGGTGGCCGACACCGGTTGGCCGCTCCATCCCATGGACCGGTTCATCCTGGCCCGGCTGGAGCAGGAGGGGCTGCAACCGGCGCCGGCGGCGGACCGGCACACGCTGATCCGGCGCCTTTCCTACGATCTGCGGGGTCTCCCACCCCTTCCCGGAGAGGTGCGGGCCTTTGTTGACGATTCCTCTCCGCGGGCGTACGAAAACCTGGTGGACGACTTCCTGGACTCGCCCCACTTCGGCGAGCACTGGGCCCGCCACTGGATGGATGTGATCCGCTATGCCGAATCCCATGGCAGTCAGGGCGACCCCAAGGCCCCATTCGCATGGCGGTATCGCGACTACCTGATTCGGGCCTTGAACGCCGACGTCCCCTACGACCAGATGATCCGGGAACACCTGGCGGGCGACCTGCTTCCCTCTCCCAGGATGAACCCGGCCCTGGGGATCAACGAGTCGCTGTTGGCTACGGCGCACTTCCGCATGGTGGAGCACGGTTTCCAGCCGGTGGATCCGCTGGGAGACCGGATCAAGTGGACCGACAACCAGGTGGACGTGGTCTCCAAAGCGTTTCAGGGGCTGACCATCTCCTGCGCGCGCTGCCATGACCACAAGTTCGACGCCATCAGCCAGGAGGACTACTACGCCCTTTACGGAGTGCTCTACGGAGCCCGGCCGACCCAGCGGGCTATCGACGACCCGGAGCGACTTGATTGGGGCCGGGGTCAACTCTCGGAGTTGAAGGAGGAGATCCGCCGGAAGCTGGCTGGCATCTGGATCCGGGAGGCGTCGTCCCTGGCCTCCATTCTGCTGGAAACGCCGCACGAAACCTTCACCAACCCGGCTGACTCTCCTTGCAAGCCTGAATCCGCGGCGGACACGGCACACGATCCGGCGGCCCCGGAGGCCGAGGCACCCGCGGCCGAAACAGGTGGTGAGGCCAAGGATGCCGGGACGGAGACCTCAGCCGCCGAACAGGCGCTGATCCGAGCATTGGAGGAGGCGCGGTGCGAACCCGGCAATCCCCTGGCGGCGTGGATTCGCCTGGCCGGCAAGGAGGGCGCCGAGTTCAATCAGGAATGGGGCGCCTTGAAGGAGGACTGGGACAACCGGATCCGCACCGGCAGAGCCTTCAACCGGGATCACTTCCGGGTCCGCTGGGATCTGTCCGGCCCCGATTACGGGGAGTGGATCGGGCACGGCGCCGGACTTCCTCCCCAACCGTCTCCGCCCGGCGAGTTCTCAGTGGCTGCGGAGGGGAAACGGATCGTCAGCGGAATCTACCCCGGGGGTGTCTACACCCACCTCCTGTCCGCCAAGCACAACGGCGTGATCCAGTCGCCCCGCTTTACCATCGACAGCGACTTCATCAGCCTCAGCGTCCTCGGATCGGACTTCAGCTTCGCCCAGTTGATCGTGGAGAACTACGCCGCCCCCCGAGGCGGCATCTACCACATGCGGCACGTCCTCAAGACGGACCGGATGGAGTGGGTCCAATGGGACGTGGCCTATTGGAAAGGATTCTCCGCCTATATCGAATTGGCCACCCGGGACGACGTCACACTCGCCAGATACGACTCCGCAGAGACCAGAACCGAGGCGGAGAAGCGTACCGACGGCCGTTCCGCCATCGGCGCCGGCCGGATCCTGTTTCACGAGACCAAGGAGACGCCCCGGGAGACGCGGCCGCCGCTTCTCTATCTGCTCCGCGGCCTGCCGCCCCGTTCGTCCGCCGATCTGGCCGAGCGATTGGCCCGCCGCTTGGTGGAGGCCGTCGAAGCCTGGCGGGACGGCGGTGCTTCCGAGCTCCAGGCTGCCTATCTGGACGCGTTCGTCCGCGCTGACCTGTTGCCCCGGTCCCTGGATCGGCTCCCCTCCCTGGGTTCGCTGCTGGACCAATATCGGGAAGTCGAGTCGCAAGTGCCGGTACCCCGGCGCGCTCCTTCCATCCTGGACGAAGCGGCGCCGGATCACCCGTTCCTGGTCCGCGGAGACCAGGATGCCCACGGTGAACCGGTGCCCAGGCGCTACCTTGCAGCCCTGGGAAGCCTTCCCTACGCCGATCCGGGACGGGTCCGCCTGGACTTGGCCCACGACATCACCTCTGCCGACAATCCCTTGACCTCCCGGGTGATGGTGAACCGGATCTGGCGCTACCTGTTCGGATACGGCTTGGTGCGCACCACGGACAACTTCGGCAAGTTGGGCGAACCGCCCACACACCCCGGCCTTCTGGATCATCTGGCCCATCGATTCAAAGAGGAGGGGTATTCCATCAAGAGCATGGTGCGCCGGCTGGTCACCGCCCGCACTTACCGCATGAGCAGCCAGGGTTCCGCGAAGGCGCTCCGAATGGACCCCGCCAACCGCCTTCACCAGCATGCCAACCTGAGACGGTTGGAAGCCGAGGAGATCCGCGACGCCATGCTGCGCCTCTCCGGCAGTCTCGACCCGGCGCTGTACGGACCCTCGATTCCGATCCGGCAGCAGATCGAAAAGGAAGAGGGCACGGGACCTGGGCCACCGGGATCCCCGGGCGGGGACGAAAGGCGCAGCGTCTACCAGGAGATTCGGCGAAACGCCTACAACTCTTTTCTGGAGACCTTCGGACAACCCAAACCGGCCAGCACCCGGGGCCGAAGGGATCAGACCAACGACCCGGCCCAGTCCCTGACCCTGCTCAACAGTCCCTTCGTCTGGCGCCAGGCCGAGGCTTGGGGCAAGCATCTCGCGGCCGGTGAGAGCATCACCGTCTCGTCTCGCGTCCGCCACATGTTCTTCAAGGCCCTGGGCCGGGAACCCACTACCCACGAGGCGTCCCGCGCCGAGGCGTATCTTGCCTCGGTCGTCGACCAGCGAAAGACCCGGAAGCACCTGATCCTCACGGACCGCGCGGTCTGGGCCGATCTGGCCCACCTTGTTTTCAACCTGAAGAGCTTCATCTATCTCCAGTAGTGGGCAAAGTGATCAATGACGTTATTTGCGAACACCAACCGCCGTATCGCCGAGCGTTATGGAAATTGAGCGCTTCCTTACTGAATTGGCGTCCCCAACGGATGCAAGAAGTCGGACCGACCGCACGAAATATCACCGTTTTTTCGCTGAGCTGGCACCACGGTTGGACACTGCAAGAGTGTTGGAAAGTGAACTGGACCGACAATTGGCGCGTCGGTTCAACGTTCTCGACTATCTGAGAACCGATGAGCTCGGGCTCTCGAAGATCCTTGCCGACCTACTCAACCCTCGTGGACCTCACGGGCAAGGCAGGTCTTTTCTTGAGAAATTCGTGGAAGGGTTTCAGGAGCAGGTGTTCCGGCCGAATCTCAGTACCGGGCGGATCTCAGTGACTTTGGAGAAAGCAATCCCCTCAGGGCGGATTGATGTCTACATTCAGCTCGGAAACGGCGATGCGGCACACTGTTTGGCGATCGAAAACAAGCCATATGCTCAAGACCAGCAGAATCAGATCAAAGACTATCTGAAATTTCTCAAGGGCACATTCGGTGAGCGATTCGTTCTGATCTACCTCTCGCCGAACGGTGAGGGTCCTTCGAATTCGAGCATTCCCCAGGAAGAACTCAGAAAATGGAAAAGACGATTCGCGATATTGCCTTATTACACCGTTGACAACGAGCGACATCACGATGTTCAGAAGCATCAGCCCGACGGATTCGAAGATTATCGTCTTCCATATTCACTCGCTGATTGGTTCAAGAAGTGTCGTCGAAACTGCGAGGTGGACCGGCTGAGATGGTTTCTGCGCGATGCCGAGGTTTTTTGCGAACGAAACTTTGGAGGCCGGACCATGACGACCGATAGCGAAACGAAAGCTGTAGAGGAATTTCTGAGGTCGTCGAAACCCCAGAATTTGGGAATCGCTCGTGCTGTGCATAAAGCTTGGCCGGCCATAAGGAACGGGATATGCGAAACATTTTTGAGAAAACTCTGTTCTCGCGTGGAGAGCGAAGTCAAAGAGCGGATACCCCGCGCGAATGACATGCATGTTGGGTACAGGTACGTGGGCGAACAAAAATGGCGCAATTGTCTTTGGTTGTACAGAAGGGGTTGGCACCGGTACAAGGTCCGGGAATCGAGAACAGATGGACGAACTTCAATCCACCTTGAAGCTGAAGGAAACGGTCCGTTTGGCTGGATCTATGGAGTACGGTCACCGCTGTCCGGGAATGACATGGTGGACCGCGATAGGGTACGCCGATCAAATCTCGAAGCTGCAATCGGAAAAACTCTTGGTGATGGCCGCAATACTCCATGGTGGCCTTGGCATAAGCCGGTGGATGAGCGATTCCGAGATTGGAATGATCTCGTCTTGAATCTACATGACGAGTCTCAGGAGACAGCCGCCGGCGGAGTGATGGAATACTTCGTCGAGAAGATCGTCGATACTGCCGAAACGGCGATACCAATCATCAACGAAATCGAAGGTGTTGATGCGTAACCGCCACATGGGATTGTAGACTGGAATTGGATGTCGCCACCGATCAAATGCCCGGCACCACCTTACCAACCCGGATTCTCCCGGCGCGAAATGCTGCGGCGGACCTCCACCGGATTCGGGATGCTGGCCCTGTCGGCCCTCATGGCCGATCCCGCATACGCGGGATTGGCTCCCTCCTCCCCCGATAATCCCCTGGCCCCCAGGCGGGGGCATCACAAGCCCCGGGTCAGGAACGTCATCTTCTGCTACCTGTCGGGAGGCCTGTCCCAGATCGATTCCTTCGATCCCAAGCCCCGCCTGGACCGGGAGGCGGGCGAGCCCATGCCGTTCAAGACCGAGCGCACCATGTTCAACCTGGACGGCAACATCTTCCCCAGCCCGTGGAAGTTCAAGCGCTACGGAAGCAGCGGAATCCCCGTCAGCGATCTCTTTCCCCACATCGGCGGCGTTGCCGACGAGCTGACGGTGATCCGCTCCATGACCGCCAAGTTCATGTCCCATGCCCAGGCCAATTTCTACTTTCACTGCGGGACGCCCTTTGCCGGGTTTCCCACCCTGGGCGCCTGGATCAGCTACGGCCTGGGCAGCGAGAACCGGAACCTGCCCGGATTCGTGGTGCTGGGGAGCGGGGGGATCCCGTTGGGGGGGATCAACATCTTCAGCAACGGATTCCTGTCGGCCGTCCATCAGGGCTCGTTCATCTATCCCGAACGCAAGGAACCTCTCGGCAACATCCGTCCCCGGGAATCGGACCTTCGCCAGCGGCAGAGGATCTCTGCCATCGACGACCTGGACCGGGAATTTCTGGCTTCTGCCGGCCGGCACCCGCAGGTGGAAGCCGCCATCCGGAACTACGAGACCGCCTACCGCATGCAGAGCTCGGTGCCCGAGCTGGTGGACCTGAGCGGAGAGACCGCGGCCACCCGCAAGCTGTACGGCGTCGACTCCGCAGTTCCCACGAAGGCGGCCTACGCCCGCCAGTGCCTGGTGGCTCGAAGGCTGGTGGAGCGGGGCGTGCGTTTCGTGGAGCTGACCACGGTCCGGGGCGGCGGCGAGGCCATCGACGCCAATCCCTGGGACCAGCACACCAAGTTGTTCGAAGGGCACAGCGCCAACGCCCTGGTGGTGGACCAGCCGGTGGCGGCGCTGATCAAGGACCTCAAGGCCCGGGGCCTCCTGGACGAGACCCTGGTCCTCTTCTCGGGTGAGTTCGGACGGACGCCCTTCGTCCAGGGCAAGGACGGCCGGGACCACAACCCCTTCGGTTTCAGCCTGTGGCTGGCCGGCGGCGGCCTCAAGAAGGGATTCATCTACGGCGCCACCGACGAGTACGGCTACCGGGTGGTGGAGAACCGTCAGACCATCCACGATCTGCATGCCACCATCCTCCATCTCCTGGGGCTCGACCACCAGGCGCTCAGCTACCGCTTCGGCGGACGCGACTTCCGGCTCACCGACGTTCACGGAAGCGTGATCCAGGGGATCCTGTCCTGATTCGGCAAAGGATAGGAGGAGGTACATTCCTGTCCCCCGGTTCGGCGCCTGCCAACCCACCGGCTCCCCTTGATGGGTCATTTTTCGCTGCTGAAATCGCAAATTGGCGGAGGCCGAAATGACGTCTTCCGATACCGCTCAACGCTTCCTGTCCCAAGCCCGCCATCATCTGAACGACGATTACCTGCCCAAGATCCGCCGCTGTCTCGATGTGCTGTCACCGGAGGACATCTGGTGGCGCGCCCACGAGAACACCAACAGCATCGGCAACCTGGTTCTGCACCTGTGTGGGAACGTGCGGCAGTGGATCGTCTCGGGCCTGGGCGGCGAAGAGGATCGCCGGCGCCGGCCGGCGGAGTTCTCCCGGCGTCGTCCCGTTCCCAAGGACCAACTGCTGGAGATGCTGGAAACGACCGTCCAGGAGGCGGCCCGAGTGCTGGATTCCTTGAGCGAACAGGATCTGGCAACGACCCGAAGAATCCAGGTCTACGACGTCACCGGCCTTCAGGCCGTCCTCCACGTCGTCGAACACTTCGCATACCACACGGGACAGATCATCTACATCACCCGCCTGCGCAAGAACGTGGATTTGAAGTTCTACGACCTTCCGTAGCCGCACTTGCGGCGCCGCGACCAGACCGGGGAATATGGTTGGAGGGAGGACATTCCTGTCCCCTGTTCGAGCACGAGAGGGAAAAGGCAATGAAACGATCGGTGCTCGCATTTCTACTGACGAATACGCCTTGGTGGGTCTTTGGAGCCGACCGGGCTGATGAAGTCGGCACCTGGAGAGGACTCCGGATCGCTCCGGAAGCAAGATGTTCCGAGTACGACCGGGGCGATTATCCCGTCCCGCCGGATCTGGAGGAGGAGATCGTCGCCGAGATGGGGCAGATCTACGGTCCCTACACCGGGCGCTGCTTCGCGGACAATTCGGATACCACCATCGAGCATATCGTCTCCCGTTCGGAGGCACACGACAGCGGTTTGTGTTCGGCCGATGCGGCGACAAGAAAAGAATTTTCCAGGGATCTTCTCAATTTGACCCTCGCCAGTCCGCACGTGAACAGCGTCAAGGGAGACCGGGATGCCGCCCAGTGGCTTCCCGCCGAGAACCGATGCTGGTTCGCCGACCGGGTGCTGCAGGTACGCCTCAAGTACGACCTGACCATTGACCAAGCGGAAGCCGATACCCTGGAGTTCATTCTGGCGCGGTGCGAATCGACTGAACTGATGGCCCGCGACTGTTCGGCAGACCAGCCGGAACCTTGTCCTCCAGCCTCTTCCACGTTGGTCTTCCCCCAATACGTCGATGGTGAATACGCCGGTTTCACCAACCGCACCCGCCTGATACTGCTCAATCTCGCGGCCATGAACGACAACCCGGTGGTCATCAACTATCTGGACGGCAGAGGACAGGTCGTCGACAGTCAAACCCATACGGTTCCGGCCCGGGGACACCTCGATCTCTGGTCCAGCGGCGAGGGCCCCCTGAAAGTGGGACCCCTGACCGTCGAATCGGAGCTGGGAGAAGATTCCCAGTTGCGGGGTTCCGTCGTCTACGAACTTCTGGGACACCGGATCTCGGTCCCGGCGGCGACGCTGACGCATAAGGCCACGGTCTTCGTCAGCAAGTCGCCAGAAGAAAATACCGGCATCGCCCTGTTCAATCCCAGTCCGGAGGACCCTGTTGAACTGGAAATCGTCTTGCACGAACCGGACGGGAGCCCTTTAACTCAAATTGATCTGAAACTGGAACCCGGACGCCATCTGGCTCGCTATCTGGACGAGTCCCCCCTGTTCCAAGACGTCCTGGGTTCCCGGTCCGAGTTCGTCGGACACGCCATGATCAGGAGCGCGGAGGATGGTAATTTTGCCGTGGTCAGCTTTTTGCAGGATACGAGGACGGGGGCCATTGCCCTCGTGACGCCGGGAATACGATAATACATGTTTCTCCCGGAGATAAATGAGTATAAACAATGCATATACAAATGCTTTCACATTTTTGACCGATGCACGCACATTATTGCAACCTGAGCATACGTTTGTTTATGAAATGGTCTTGCTCTGACCTTCTGCAGAAGATCAGGCAATCGTTCCGGTCCCTTCTGGCCATGTTGGTCCTCGTTTGCGGGATCGGCGCAGGCCAGACCCTGGAAAAAGGCGCCATCAGCGGCACCGTCTTCGACCCTTCCGGGGCCGTGATCCCGGGAGCCGACGTGACGGTCATCAACGCCTCCACGGGCGCCGAAAGGCTGCTGGCCAGCAACGATGGCGGCCGGTTTCGAGCCGATATCCTGACGGCAGGCGAATATGTCATCGAAGTCTCAATGCCCGGTTTCGCCAGAACCATCGTGGAGGGCGTGGTGCTCTCCATCGGCCAGGAGTTGATCGAGGACGTCACCCTCCAGCTCGAGGCGGTCGGCCAGGTCATCACCGTCCAGAGTGGAACCGGCCGCATGGACAGGAGCGAAACTCGCGTCAATACCGCCATCAACAACGAATACGTGGAGAACCTGCCCATCAGCGGACGCGACTTCCGGGACTTCGCCAACCTGTCGCCCACGGCCGACACCACTCCCGGACTGCGCTCCACCGTGCGGCTCCAGGGGCAGCGGGGAGAGTACACGGGACTCATCATCGATGGGGTGGACAATCGGAATTCGTTCTTCGGCGAATGGTTCGGCTCGTTGGAAACCAAGAACTTCACCGTGCCCCAGGATGCGATTCAGGAGTTCCAGGTTCGCGACACGGGACTCTCGGCCGAGTTCGGGCACGCCACCGGAGGCTTGATCAACGTGGTGACCAAGTCGGGCACCAACGATTGGCACGGATCGGCCCACTGGTTCTTCCAGTCCAACACCTTCATTGCGGACACCTCGGTGCCGGCCAAGCCGGAAACCACCATCGCTCCGGCGTTGAACACCCGGCACCAGTTCGGGGGGACCGTCGGGGGACCGATCGCCCGGGACAAGGCTTTCCTTTTCCTGGCCCTGGACGCCCAGCAGCAGAAGGGGCCCCTCACCGCCATTTTCGCCCGTGACGTCTCGGCCTCGCCCTGTCCTTGTCCGATACCCGCCCTCTTCGGCGTTGCGACTCTGTCCGACCTGGAGCGCGGCAGTTCCCAACGGCAGGATCTGACCGCCGTCCTGACCAAGTTCGACTACAAACTCACCCCAAACCACACGGCGACGACGCGCCTGAACTACACCCGCAACGAGAACGACAATTTCACCGGATTGGCCGGCAGCCAGACCTTCGTCCTGGGCCGGGTGGAGTCCAACTTCGAGAATTTCGTCAACGAAGGCTGGACCGCGGCCCAGTCCATCACCTCATTGCTGGGGAACGCCAGCGTCAACGAGTTGCGGCTCTCCTACGCACAGGAAGTCAAACCCCGCCGGCAGCGGGCGCCCGGGCCGGAAACGTCCATTACCGACACGGGCAACTTCGGCCGGGCCTTCTTTCTTCCCATCGACAGCCAGCACAAGCGCTACCAGGTCATCGACAGTTTCAGCCGCACCTTCGGAAAACATGACCTCAAGCTGGGAGGCGACCTGAATTCCAATGCGACCAACCAGACCTTCATCGGCTTCGCAGGCGGCGTCTACACCTTCTTCAGCCTGGAGGACTTCGTGGCCCGCACGCCCGCCTTCCTGCTTCAGCGGGTGGGAATCAACGGCATCAGTGTGGCGGAGAGCGGCACCTTGCAGGATTTCTGGCAGCACGAATTGTCGTTCTTCGTCCAGGACAACTGGCGGATGCACCCCGATTTCAACCTCAACCTGGGACTGAGATGGGATGGAGTCTGGAATCCCAGCTCCACCTTCGGCCTTCCCGGCGCGACGCTCCCGGCGGGCAGGCCCCGCGTCAACGGAAACCGGGTCTCGGTCGACTTGGCTCCGGCCTCCTCCGACGTGCCCGACGACTTCAACAACTTCGCGCCCCGCGTCGGATTCGCCTGGGACGTGGGGGGCCGGCGCACCACCATCGTTCGTGGTGGAACCGGCGTTTACTACGCCACGTCCCCCACCATCTTCTTTGCGGGAATGCTGTCCGGTCCCGGACTGCGGGCCGCCGTCGTCTTCGTCCCCTTCTTCGGCTCCTTGACCGACCTGACCGGCTTCGGCCTGAGCTACCCCGATCTGCTCCCGTCAACGGCGACTCCCGACGTGGAGGGCCTCATCGGCCCCCCTGCCATCGACTATGTGGATCCCAACTTCCAGAGCGCCCGGGTGATCAATGGCCAGATCGGAATCGAACAACAGATCGCAGGGGATCTCAGCGTTACCGGCACCTACACCTTCAACCGGTCGGCCAACCTGCGCACCGGCGGTTTCTTTTCGACGCCCTGGGACCGGAACCTGGACTCTTCGGCCGCGACTCTGGACCAATACGGCCGCACGGTGGGCGGATTCAACCTGCCGCGCCTGGACCCGAACGTCGGCAACGCCAATGCCATCGCCAGCTTCGGAGAGGCCGAGTATCACGCGTTGATCGTGCAATTGAAGAAGGATTTCCGAAATCGAACCCAGTTCGGCGTGAACTACTCGTTCTCCGACAACCGGGACAACGCCAGCAGCGACCGCGACAGCGACGCCTACTTCGGTCCCTCGGACCCCTTCAACTTCCTGGCCCTGGATTGGGGGCGCAGCCAACTGGACATCACCCACCAGTTCTCGTTTTTCGGCTATTTCGAACTGCCGGCCAAACTTCAGCTCAGCACCCTGGTAGCCGCTCGCAGCGGCCGGCCCTTTCCGGCGTACTCGAGCCGCTGCGGGGACCCGGGGGTGGCCGACGGCTCCCCGGAGTCGGTCTTCGAAAACAGCTTCCAGTGCTCCAGCAATTTCAATACCATCCGCCCGGTGCAGAACGGGGCCCTGCTGGAACGCTATCCCTTCACCACCGGGGCCTACTTCCGCTGGGATTTCCGCCTCAGCCGGGAGTTCTCTCTGTCGGCCAACGACGACGCCCTGATTCGATTCACCTTCGAAGTCTTCAACCTGACCAACGCCGGCAACTACTACAGCAATCCCGTCTCGGCTCGAAACGCCATCCTGGGAGATCCCAATTTCATGCAGTTGGACCAGACCCCGGGCCCCGTCTCGGCCCAGTTCGGGTTGAAGTTGGTTTTTTAGGGATGAGGAGGATGCCTGACATGGCCAGGTTGACGATCCGGCTTCCTGACGCGCATCGTGATCGGTTGAAGGCCATGGCCGCCCAGCGTGGCATGAGTCTCAACAAGCTGATGGCAGAACTCTCAGTTCGAGCGTTGACGGAACACGACACCGAAATGAGATTTCGCATGCGCGCCGCGCGCGGCGACGTGGCGCGCGGCTTGAGATTGCTCGACGAGTTGGACCGTCGACATGCGAATACGATGGGCGTTTGACCAAATGAGCGCTGCTCAAATCCGGAACTCGTGATCCGCACCTTGGACGTGGCGCACAAACGCTTCCGCGAACTCGCAGCGGTACTCGGCGCCGCGGAAGCGGTTCATCAGGTCGTGGCGGCGGTACAGCCCCTCCGGGTTCTGGCTGGTGTGAGCGTAGGTGGCCTTCTTTTTCAGCGACTCGGTGGCCGTGATGTCGACGTAGTGGGTGGGTGAGAAGGTCTGGCTCTGGCTCCCTGAGGAGACCTCGTAGAAGTAGAGATCGAACTTCCGGTCCATTTTCAGCCAGGCATCGAACGCCAGCATGCTGGCCGCCCGGTGGTCGCGGTGGCGGTCGATGGGCCAGTGAGTGAAGAGCAGGTCCGGGTTTTCTCCTTGAATGATCTTCAGAAATACCTCGTAGCGCCGATTTCCGGTCGCGGTGTCACCGTCGATCTGGCCGGCGAAGCGGGGTTTTGCGCCCAGGATTCGGCACGCTTCCCGGGCCTCGACGGTGCGGATGCTCGCGGCCTGCTCCAGCGACTTTCCACGAATGCCCCGTTCGCCGCGTGTCAGGTAGAGGGCCGTGACTCGGTGGCCCGCTGCAGCGTAACGGGCCATGGTCCCGCCGCAACCGGTTTCGGGGTCGTCCGGGTGGGCTCCCACGACGACGATTTTTAGGAGGCGGTTCCCCTCGAAATGCTCCGCGGGGTTTTTGCCTTCGGCTGCGGCGAGTCCCAGCACGGTGCCGCCGGCCAGCACCCCGGGAACACCCAGTAGTTCACGTCTCGGGATTGATGCCATGTCATTCCTTCTTGGAGGGGCAATCTTGCAATCGCCTTTTCTGTTCTTTTCCAAGCTCATGTGGGAGTTCGGCGCCTGAAAGACGCCGATCCAGGTCGGCGCCTAAAAGACGCCGCTCCAGTCGCCGATCCAGGTCGGCGCCTGAAAGACGCCGCTCCAGACGCCGATCCAGGTCGGCGACTGAAAGTCGCCGCTCCAGTCGCCGCTCCAGACGCCGCTCCCCTCTCCAGGAACCGGTCGGTGCTCTCGGGGTCGATCCGGCGGCAGCTTCGGCGCAGGGCGAGAGCGACCTCCTCCAGGTCCCGGATGCAGGCGGGGTCCCAATTGGGCAGCGCCGAGAATTCGGTGCACAACAAGGCCAACCGGAGCATGTGGCGAAACAGGATCCCCTCCTGTCTGACCAGACCGCGGCTGTGGACGAAGCGGTTGAAGTTGCCCCCGAGTTCCAAGAGGTCCCCGGCGGCCCAGACCGGCCGGACCTTCAACTGGGTGACCTGGGGCAATCGCCGGTCGAATACGACGCGCAGCTTGGCCGCCAGAGTCGGTCCCGGACCCGCCTCCATGAGCTGCTCCCGCAACGTCGTCTCCGACCCCGCGGACGGTCCCATCCGAGCCAACTCGGGATCGAGCCAACCGACCTCCAGTGGTCCCGGGTCGAGGCGCCGTGCGTCAGGAACCGGAACCGCTCTGGCCACCGCACCGGAAAGCTCAAGTACGCTCTCCAGGGCCTGAATTCTCTCGCTTCGGCTACCCTTCGGCAGCAGCTCGCTCAGGAAGTCGCCATAGAGGGGATTGATGCCGCGAAAGGACAGCAGCCGTTCCAGCCGGGGAGTGGACCGGGCCAGCATCGGACCGTAGTCCGTCGAGATTTCGTTTTCGGGAGGCGGTTCCGGGTCCAATGTCACGTAACCTCCCCGCCACAAGGTGAGCAGCATGCCATCCAATGCTCTCTGAGCCGACTGCGCGGCTCGGACGCTGAGAAGACGCTTTCCGACCATGGTCCGGATCTCGTCCACTCGGGGAGACCGTTTCAGCAGGTAGGCCAGGTACCGCCAGGGCAGCGGCCCCCGGCTGGACAGGGCCGCCGGCCGCGCGCCAACCAGACGGCGAAACTGGGACCGGTCCCAGGAGGGGCGGCGCTGCCGCCGGGACTTCATCTTCCGGGCCAGGGACTTCCGGGCCTGGCGAAACGCCGACTTGCGGGTCCGGGCTGGGATCGACTCCAACCTCCGCTTGCGGCGCAGGAGCTTTATTTCTTTTTCAGGGGCCAGGGCCAGGACAAATCCCCGGCTGTCCCATTGAGGCCGTCCGGCCCGGCCGAAGATCTGATGCGCGATGGTCGCATCCAGCATCCGCTTCTGCCGGGGAGGCCCCTTGACCAGGCTGGTCAGGACCACGGACCGGGCCGGAAGGTTGATGCCGGCCGACAGGGTCTCCGTGCAGATGACCACCGGCAGCAGCCGGCGCTGGAACAACCGCTCCACGACACGCCGGTACTTGGGCAGGACCCCGGCATGGTGGATTCCCACGCCCCGCAGGAGGAGTTGCCGCAGGATGGATCCGGCTCCGTCCGACAGGTCCACATCTCGCAGACGCGCGGCCAGCTTCCGCTTCCGGTTCCCGTCCACCAGGGGCCGGCCCTTGAGCCGTTCCGCCACCAACCAGCACTCCCGGCGGTTGAAACAGAACACCAGGCAGGGGCTCTTGCGTCCCTTTTTCCCGCCCCGAACCAACTCCACCAGCAGCTCTTCCAGAAGCAGGTCGTCCACCCACTGATACGTCAGCGGGACCCGCCGTTCCCTTCCCTGAAGCAACTGCATTTGCCGTCCATGGCTTTTCCGGAGCCAGTTGGTGAAGGACTCGGGACGGCCCACTGTCGCCGAGAGCAGGAGCAGCCTCACATGCTTGGGGAGCAGCGACAGGGACAGTTCCCAGACGATGCCGCGTTCCGGGTCCCGAAAGGTGTGGAATTCGTCCTTGACCACCACGGCGACTCGGTCGAAATCGAACTTGCCGGGCCGCAACAGGCGATTGAGGAGAATCTCGGCCACCACGACCCGAATCCGAGCGTCCGGATTGACCTGGCGGTTGCCGGTCACCAACCCCACACTGTCGCCGGGGAACCCCCAGCTCTTGGCCGCGGCCCGCATCTCCCGGAACTTCTGTTCGGTCAGGGCGATGAGCGGCGTCGTGTAGTAGGCGGTACGGCCCGCATGAAGGGCCTCGAAGAGGGCTCCTTCGGCGATCAGGGTCTTGCCGGTCCCGGTAGGCGATGTCACCAGGAGGTCCTCCCGGGAGGCGTACCAAGCCTCCAGAGCGTCCCTCTGAAAGAGGTAGGGTTCGAAAGGAAGAGACCGCAGGTAACGGTCCAGAAGCTCGCGGCGCTGGGTCGAAGCCGTCTCGATCACCCGCCGGGGGTCACCCGTGGACCTCAGCCCCGGCCGGGTCCATTCCGGCCCGCTCCGGACCCCGCTTCCAGTCCTCCAGCTCCGGCCCCGCCAGACGGCGAGCTCGATCCCGGAGCTCCGCCATCTGAGGCTCTTCCAGTGCCGCGAAGCGCTTGGCGATCCGGACATCGTCCTCGATCTGGCCCAGCGTGGTGGCGCCCATGGTCAGGCAATGGATGGGGAGGCTCAGAACGTACTGGATGCAGTCCTCGACGCTGAAGGACTGGAGGAGCTTGGCATTGGCCAGACTCTTCATGCCCTGGATGCCCAGTCCCTGGCGGACGGCCTCGGGAAGCACGATCTGCTCGAAGCTCAGGTAGGAGGGGTCGGCCGGATTCAGCGGCATCAGGATGGTGTCGAACTGGTCGTAACGCTTCATCATCTCCATGTGGACGTGGGGGTCGGTATGCCCGGTGAAGCCGATGAACCGGGTCTTGCCGCTCCGCTTGGCCTCCTCGAAGGCCTCGATGGCGCCGCCGGGAGCGAAAATCTTCTCCACGTCCTCCATCCGGCTCACGGAGTGGATCTGCCACAGGTCCACGTAGTCCATCTTGAGCCGCTTCAGGGAGATCTCCAATTCCTTGGCCGCGCCCTCCCGGTCCCGGACGACGCTCTTGGTGGTGACGAAGACATCCTTGCGGAAGGCGGGCAGCACCTCCCCGTACACCTCCTCGGAACGTCCGGACCAGTAGGAATGGGCGTTGTCGAAGTAGTTGATGCCGAGCTCGTAGGCTCGAAGCGTCACCGCCTTGGCGTCCTCGAAGGAGATCAGGGGATAGCGGCCGCCGGCCTGGCCGACGATGGTCAGCTTCTCACCCGTCTTGCCGAAGACCCGCTTGGGAATGTCTCCACCGGTGGAAGCCGGGCCCGCCGGATGGCCCCAGGCTTTGCTCCGGAGAGCCAACAAACCGGTCAGGGCGCTGCCAAAAAAGGTTCTGCGACGCATATTCTTTCCTCCAGGAGTACCGGCCTCAGATTGTGGTCATGATATCCCATGTTCCCGACGGTCGAAAGCCTTGCCGTACCGGTCCCTCCTCAGCGCACTGCCGAACGCCGACAAGCGGCCTCCCATTCGGTACACTTCTTCAAGTGAAACGTTGCCCTTTTTCCTGAAGGTCGATTCATGCGGTGCCGCCGGCGCTTTCCGGGATTGCAGCATACGGAGGAGACCCCAATGACTTACTTCGCCCATTCGTTCCTGATGGCCATGTTGCTGATTTTCGTCACGACCGGGACCGTGCGGGGCGAAGAGGCCGATGTTTCGCTGCACGATCTCCAACTGTCGGAGGGCCCCCCGGAACCCGGCTTCATGGCCCATGCCCTGGCCGGCAAGCTCCCTGAAGGGAAGCTGAGTCTGACTCCGGCGTTCGACCCGGGCGTGAACACCTACACGGTCGCCATTTCCCGGCCCCAACTTACGATCCGGGCGCGGGCGGCCGCCGACGCCAAGATGGACGCCAACGGGACGGCATCCTCCGGAGACGAATTGAAGGTCGCCAACCGATTCAGCATCGGGAACGCCAACGGCCATGGCGCATTCATGAGTGCCACCTTGTCCGGACTTGCTTCGGGAGAAAACGTCGTCACGGTGAACGTCTCGGATTCAGACGGCGCAGCGACCCGCAGCTACACCGTGACGGTGAACCGGACCGTAACGTCCGAACGAGCCCCCTTGGGCCTGGATGATCTTCAACTGTCCGAGGGTGCGGCCAAACCAGGATTCATGTTCAGCGCCATGGCGGGCAAATTGCCCGAAGGCGACGTGACTGTGACGCCGGCATTCGACCCGCAGGTGACCTCCTATTCAGCCAAGGTGTCCCAATCGCTCGTAACGGTCAGGACCCGCGCAGCCGAGGGTGTGGAGATGCGTGTGACCGGCACGGCAGCCGGCGGCGATGAATTGACGGCCGGCAACCGGTCCCGGGTCAACACGGGCAGCGGCCATGGAGGGTTCCTGAGCGTCACCTTGTCGGGACTCGATGCCGGGAAGAACCGGGTCACGGTGGAGGTAACGGAGGCGGAAGGCGAAAAAACGCGACGCTACAACGTGGTTCTGACCCGGGCCGCACGCAGTGCCGGCGAAACGGTCCGGGGCGCCAAAGCGACGGAGGCCCGGCAGGCCCGCGAGAAGGCGAGTGAGGCACGTGCAGAGGCGCGCAAGGTCCGCGAGCTGGAGCAGGCACGTGCAGAGGCGCGCAAAGTCCGCGAGCTGGAGCGTGAGGTTCGCAGGAAGGAGCGTGAGGTTCGCAGGAAGGAGCGTGAGGCTCGCAGGAAGGAGCGCGAGGCTCGCAGGAAAGAGCAGCGCGCGCGCCGGACGGACGGTTCGAGCGGCCAAAAGGGTCATGATCTTCTTTCGTCGATCATGAATACGGACCCTGACGGGGTCAGGCGGGCCATTGAAGCGGGCGAGAATGTCAATGAGGTCTTTCCCGGCAGGAACCAGGTATCGCCTCTCCTGCTGGCGGTGGAGAAGGAAAAGCCGGAGATCGTCCGATTGCTGATCGATGCCGGCGCGAATGTGAACTACACCCTTCCCAAGCAAGGATTTCAGAGCAACAACTCCAATGGAATATCGGCTCTGCTCTTGGCGGTGAACAACGAAAATGAGGAGATCGTGCGACTGCTGATCGGCGCCGGCGCCGACGTAAACCATGTCCTTCCCGAACAAGCAATGCACCGAAGGAGCGAAACCGGCGCCTCGGCTCTCCTCCTGGCTGTGGGTAACGGGAATGAGGAAATCGTGCGAATGCTGGTCGGTGCCGGAGCTGACGCCAATTACGCCCTTCCGGAGCAGGATTTCCATAGTAACAACGCGGGTGGAACGACAGCCCTCTTGCTTGCCGTCAGCAAAGGTCAGGAGGCGATTGTCCGGCTCTTGATCCAGGGCGGAGCCGACGTCAACAGTTCTTTCTCAGACCAAGGGTTTCCCGCGCGCACATCAACAGGGGGAGTGTCGGCCCTCATGGTTGCCGTATTCGGCGGTCATGAAGAGATCGTTCGGCTGCTGATCGAGGCCGGTGCCGATGTCAGTTACCAGATTCCGGGAAAACGTCCCATGGGGAAAAACCCGAATACCGCCGGGCTGACCGCATTGCGCGTCGCAAAAGCGAAGGACCAGTCAGAGATCGTCAAATTGCTCCAAAAGGCTGGCGCGAAACGCTGACAATAGCCGGAGCCTTCGGACAGGCAATCCGGCATCGAGAGGGGCGGCGCTCATTCTCTTGAGCGGCGCATGGAGAACAAGGAGACCCAGCATGGATGAAATTCTCAAGGTCATGGCCGTCATGTGTCATCCCGCCGATGCCATCGACCACGCCGGAGGAACTCTCTGCCTCCATGCCCGGCGCGGGGA
Organism: Acidobacteriota bacterium; assembly: GCA_965116695.1. Taxonomy (GTDB): domain Bacteria; phylum Acidobacteriota; class UBA6911; order RPQK01; family JAJDTT01; genus JAJDTT01. The sequence goes on along the minus strand of OZ220706.1, from coordinate 356,456 downwards.
CCGGGTCACCATGGTGGTCTGCACCCACGGCGTCGACACCCACCACACGCGCCGCAACGAACTTATCAAGAGCGGCCGGCTCGACCAGGTCCCGGACCTGGACGAGGCCATTCGCGAAAAGGAGGAGGAGGCGCGCCGGGGGATGGAGATCCTGGGAGTGCAGGATGTCCGGTTCCTGCGCCTGAAGGACGACGTGGTGATTCAGAGCCGGGAATTGATCGAAGCCATCGCCAAGGAATTGGCCGATGTCCGGCCCCATCTGCTGATCCTCCACAATCCCACCGAGGAACTGGGCTTCGCTCATCAGGAGACCGCGGAGGCGGCTCTCCGTGCCTGCGACCTTGTCAAAACGTCCCATTACGTCCAAGGAGCCGAAGACCCTCTCACACCGGCGCAGGTCTTCTTCATCACCATGTACGGCCACACCAACCAGCTCTCCGCCGAGGGGCGGCGATTCGCAAACGTGCTGGTGGACATCACCCCGGTGGTGGAGAAGAAAGCCCAAGCGCTGGACTGCGTGGCGAGCCAGTACTACACGGGAGACCTGGGACGGAAATGCATCGAGGTCACCAATGGGAGAATGGGGCTTCACTCCTCGGTCTCGTACGCCGAGGCGTACCAAGTGCTCAATCCCCATGTCTACCCGCATTTGCCGGCCAACGAGTACCTGATGCGCCAGGCCTCGAGCGCCAAGAGCAGCCGGGGGGAGAATCTCGGGATCCGGCTGGGCGGATCCAACGGCCGGTGAGATCGGCTCAGAGACGGATCACCTGCGCTTGAGCGCGAAGGCCGCCCCGACGACGGTCAGGCAACCCACCACGTTGTAGTAGAGAAACGAGAGCGACGTGAACTCGCTGACCGCCCACACGGAGACCATCCCCAGGATCAGCCCCCAGAACGCGCCCCGGGCGGTGGCCCAAGGGGCCAGGAAGGCCAGCAGGAAGACTCCCAGCAGCGACCCGTAGAAATACGATCCCACCTTGTTGACCAGTTCCAGGAGGGACGCCTCCTGCTGGCCCACGTAGAGCGCTACCCCCGTGGCCAGCACTCCCCAGGCCAGCGTGGTGAACCGGGCCGCCCAGAGATAGTGCCGTGTGGAGGCTCCTCGAACCAGATAGCGGCGGTAGAAGTCCATGACCGTGGCGCTGGAGAGCGCCGTCAGCTCCGAGTCCAGCGAGGACATGGCGGCGGCGAAGATGACGGCGATCATCAGGCCCAGGATCCCGGCCGGCACGTACTGGACCAGGTAGGAGGGAAAGACGTAGTTGACGTCGGTGGAGGATCGGCCCTGGACCGTCTCCACCAGTTCCTTGGAGCGGCCGCGCACCTGCTCCATCCGGGCATGGTATTGCCGGATCTGCGATCGGCCGGGGTCCGGGTCGCCGCCTTCCCGGCGCGTCCGCAGCAGATCCAGCGTCGCCTCCCGCCGCAGCGAGTGCAGATCGCCGTAGTCCCGCTCCAACTGCTCGTAGGCGGGCCCCTGCGCGCTCTGCCGCACCTGCGCCTCCTCCGCCGGATTGAAGATCAGAGGCGGTCGCTCGAAGTGGTAGAAGACGAAGAGCAGCACCCCGATGGCCAGGATGAAGATCTGCATGGGCACCTTGAGGAAGGCGTTGAAGAGGAGGGCCAGGCGGCTCTGGGTCAGGGACTTGGCCGTCAGGTACCGCTGAACCTGGCTCTGGTCGCACCCGAAGTAGGCCAGGGCCAGGAAGAAGCCGCCCACCAGGCCGGACCAGAGCGTATAGGTCTCCCGCGGGTCCGGCGACAGGTCCACGCTCTTCCACATCTCCTCGATGCCGCCGATGTAGAAGACGTCGGCGACACCCACCTGCGGGGGCAACTCTCCGAAAAGCACCAAGAGGGCTGCTCCGATGCCGCCGAACATGAGCAGCATCTGCAGGACATCGGTCCAGATGACCGCCGTGATTCCCCCCGCCGCGGTGTAGAGGATGGTCACCGCCCCAATGATCAGCACCGTGACCCGTTCGTCCCAGCCCATCAGGACCGAGAGCACCACCGCGGGAGCATAGAGGACGATCCCGGCGGCCAAGCCGCGGGAGACCAGGAACAGGAAGCTGGTCAGGGAACGGGTCCGTGCGTCGAAGCGCTGCTCCAGGAACTCGTACGCGGTGTAGATCTTCCGCCGATAGAAAAAGGGGACGAACAGGACGCAGAGAACCACCATCACCAGCGGCTGGGGCAGGTAGACCTGGACGAATTTCATCCCGTAGGCGTAGGACTGGCCCGTGGTCCCGATGAAGGTGATGGCGCTGGCCTGGGTGGCCATGACGGAGAGGCCGATCAGGCCCCAGGACAGGCTGCGGTTTCCTAGGAAATAGCCTTCGACGCCGGAACTCTTGCGGCTCTGGTACAGACCCACCATGAGGATCAGGACCACGTAGAGGGAAAAGACCGCCCAGTCGAGACCCGTCACGGCGTTGCAGGATCAATGAAAGCAGTGTCGGGGCGGCCCTCGTGGTCGCCCTTTCCGGTTTTGCGGGGGTTGGATACGGACAGGAGATTTACCACGGACTCTCGGCTCTCAACTGATGAGATACAGGAGAAGGACCAGGATGACGGTGTATCCGGCCACCGCCCAGTAGAGCCGGTTCCAGGGGACGGACTTCAAGTCGACCGGCATCAGATGGCCCCGAAGTACTGCAGATCGGGATCGACCCGGACGACGGCGTCGCGCCGCCGGATCTCGTGATAATGGGGCAGCATGAGGTAGCTGCAGGGCGGCCAGACGTTGGCCAGGACGATGCATCCGGCCACGGCCGTCAGTCGTAACAGCCCGTGGCAAAAGTCATCACGGCATTCGACCGTCCCTGCATCCCGGCGGACTGCGTTGCGATTCGGGCACATACTCCCGGTATGCGCGCCCATAGCGCCTTGTCCGGCGGGCGCAGGAACGGTCTCGGTGCTCGCGTGACTTTCACCACGGACTGTTAGAGCTTTTCGGAGGAGCATTCGGGACACCGGCTAGCTCTCGCCTCGGATCCGGGCGCCGACGCCGCGCAACCGGCCCACCACGTTCTCGTAACCCCGCAGCACCACTTCGGCGTGCTCGATTCGAGTATCCCCCTGGGCGCACAGGCCGGCCACCAGCAGCGCCATGCCGGCCCGGATGTCGGGAGACTCCAGTTGCTTGCCGCGGAGCCGCCGCGGGCCTTCCACCAGAACACGGTGGGGATCGCACATGGTAATCCGGGCGCCCATCCGAACCAGCTTGTCCACGAAGAACATCCGGGCCTCGTACATCCAGTCGTGGACCAGGCACAGGCCCTGGGCCTGAGTCGCCAACACGATCACCAGCGACACCAGGTCGGTGGGGAACAGCGGCCATGGACCGGCGGTGAGCTGCGAGGGATTGATCATTCTGGAGGCCTCGACCTGCAGACCTTCTTCGCAGTCCCGAAACTCGATTCCGAATCGCTCCAGAACGGGGATGACACCCATGAGGTCTTCCTGCCCGACACCCAGGAGACGCACCGATCCGTGGGTCACGGCGGTGGCGATGGCCAGAGTGCCGGCGTCGATGTAGTCCGGCGGCACGTCGAATTCGACCTCCTCCCCCGGGTCGCCGACGCCGCTGAGAACCCGGTAATAGAGGGGATGGAGCTCGATGCGGCAACCCAGATTCCGCAAAAAATCCACCACCGCCAGGACGTGCGGCTCGCGGGCCGGATTCCGGATCGTCCCTCCGCCCAACGCCGCGAACAGGAGCAGGGCGTTCTCGGTGGCCGTGACCGACGCCTCCTCCAGGTAGACTACCGGGTCTTCCACCTGACGGCTCTTGAGGATGTCGATGGAGGAACTGTCCTCCCGGACCCGGAAGCCGGCCGCTTCCAGGACCGACCAGTGGACGTTGAAGGACCGGCGGCCGATGGGGCAGCCGCCGGGGCTGACGCAGGAGACGCGGTCGAAGGCGGCGGCCAAGGGCCCCAGAAGCAGGATGGCGCCCCGGAGCTTCTCCACCAGGTCGGCGGGAAGCTGCTCCGGTTTCAGACCGGTGGAGTCCATGTGGAGGGTTTCTCCCTGCCATTCGGTCTCCACGCCCACGACCCGGACCAGCCGGAGGAGGTTTTCCACGTCGTCGATGCGGGGCACGCGGTTCAGGACCACCCGGGTACGGGTCAGCAGGACGGCGCAGATCAGCGGCAGGGCGGCATTCTTGTTGCCCTGGACCGGGTAGTCGCCGTAGAGGGTGTATCCCCCCTCGATGTGGAACTTGCGTGTGGGGGCCCGGTGTGTGTCAATCGCGGTCAAGGCCATTGGTTTGGACTGACGATCAGGATTTCCGGTTCCAACTCGATGTTGAATCTCTCGCGGACCCGGTTCGAGTATTTCCGGGCCAGAGCCAGCATATCACGGCTGGCTGCGCCTTCTTCGTTGACGAAGAGGTTGGCATGATGACTCGCGATCAGGGCGCCTCCGACCCGCTGCCCCCGGGCACCCACCTCGTCCAGGAGTTTGCCGGCCGGAATCTTCCTGTAAAAGATGAAATCCTCGGGAATCCTGCTCAGAACCTCCGGATCGAGTTCGTCCGCGAGCACGTTCTTGAAGAAGCTTCCCGGGCATTTCAGCCCCACCGCGTACTTGGCCAGGCGGGTGGCCAGGATCCGGTCCGAGACCGGCTGCAGCGGTTCCGGGGCCGGGTCCAGGGCCAGTGTGCAGGAGAGCATGAACCACTCCCGCCGCTCCTTGAAGCGGCTGTGGCGGTATCGAAGGTCCAGGGCCGAAGCGGGGACGGCCGTCACGCCCTCCTCCGGCGACCAGAAGGACACCTCCCGGATCCGGTCCCCGATCTCCTGCCCGTAGGCGCCGGCGTTGCCCACCACGGCTCCGGCCACGGTTCCGGGAATCCCGTAGAGGCGCTCCATCCCGGCCAGACCGAGCCGGTTGACCCAACGGATGGTCTCTGCCAGGTCCTCTCCTCCGGAGACCCGGATCTCGTTTCCGGCGCGCTCCCGTCCCCGAAGACGATTCCGTACTACCAGCCCCTCGTATCCGGAATCCGAAAACAGGACGTTGCTTCCCGCTCCCAGGAAGAGCACCGGCAAGCCCTCGCGCCGGGCCCAGCTCCAGGCAGAGTCCAATTGATCCGGGTCACGCAGTTCCAACAGCCAACGGCTGTTTCCTCCGATGGCCAGGGTGGTCAGGGGAGCCAGGGGAGCTTCCCGACGGAGTCCCAACTCGGCAGACGGGGTGATCCGAACAGTCATGGAGTATTTACCGATTGACCCCTTTTCCGATCTTTGAGAGATTCTGCCGGAGAAGGGCTTGGGCGGACAAGGTCGCCGGAGCCGCCGGCCCACGGAGGTGAAGAGAGATGTCCATCAGCGAAGCCTTGTTGCCCGAGTTCGACCAGGAGACCGGCGGCGCCCGCAGGACCCTGGAGCGGGTGCCGGAAGACCGGTTCGACTGGAAGCCCCACCCCAAGTCCGGGAGCATGATCTGGTTGGCGAGCCACCTGGCCAACATCCCCTATTGGGCCACCCTCACCATCCAGGAGGACGAGTTGGACCTCATGCCCGGTGGAAGACCCCTCCCGCAACCCCCGGCTCCCACCAGTGTGGACCAGTTGCTCGCCGAGTTCGACCGGCGCGTCCGGGAGGCGCGCGCCGCCATCGCCGGCGCCGACGACGCGGCCTTCTTCGCACCCTGGTCGCTCCTCCGAAACGGCGTCACCATCTTCAGCATGCCCAAAGTCACGGTTCTGCGGAGCTTCGTCATGAATCACCTGATTCACCACCGCGCCCAACTGGGGGTCTACCTGCGGCTCAACGACATCCCGGTCCCCGCGCTCTACGGTCCCTCGGCGGACGAGAACCCGCCGGGAATGTGAAATTGGCTTCCCACCCCGCAGAAGACGGCTCCCTGTCTCCAAACTGGGACCTGTCCCCACTATCGATGGCCCGTTCCATCATCGACGAGTTCAAGCATCAGATGGATTTGGGACTGGCGGCGGACCGCTCCGGTTCCCTGGCCATGATCCGGACCTTCATTCCCAGGACGGCCCGTTTCCACCCGGGAACCTACGTGGGTCTGGACATGAGCGGCACCAACTTCCGGGTCGTGGTGCTCTCGGTCGATCCGGATCAGAGCCTCGCCGGGAGCCCCCGCATCCGGGTCTTTCCCATTCCTTCCAGGCTCAAGAGGGGGGAGGCGGGCCGGGAGGCCCATTCCCGGGATCTCTTCCGATTCCTCGCCGGCGGCATCGCGAAGACGTTGGCGGAAGAGGGCATCGACCCCTCCGGCCTCCGGGTGGGGTTCACCTTCGCCTTTCCCACCCGCATGGAGTCGGCGGACCGGGGCGTCCTCCTGAAATGGACCAAGGAGTGGGACCTCCCCGACCTGGTGGGACGGGATCCGGTCCCCGAACTGGCCCGGGCCTGCCGGGAGGCCGGTCTGCAGGGAGTGAAGGTCAACGTCCTGCTGAACGACACGGTGGGAACCTTGATCCTGGGGTATTTCCGCGACCGCCGGACCCTCGCCGGGGGAATCCTGGGAACCGGCACCAACCTGGCCGCCTGGCTCGGGTCCACGGCCATCAATTTCGAGTGCGGCAACTTCGATTTCGGCCCGCTCCGGGATCGGATCCTCACGCCTGTGGACCGGGACCTGGACTCCCGGTCCCGAAATCCGGGACAGCAACGATTCGAGAAGATGGTGGCCGGCCGCTACCTGGGCGGACTTCTGCGGCGGCTCCTGGCCGGGATCCATCCGCAGGGGAGATTCGGAGAGCGGGGCGCCGCGGGCGCGGAGGACCTCTCGCACCTGGCGGCGGACTCGGGCAGCCTGTACGGGACCCGCCGCTTCCTGGAACGGTCGGGCGTGGGAGACAGTGGCCTGAGGCAGCGGCGGCAGGCGGTCGCTCTGGCCCGGATGATTCTGAGACGATCGGCCCAACTCAGTGCGCTGGCCATGATCGCCGCGGCGGAGTGGGTCGATCCGGGACTGGAGGATTCCCACGTGATGACCGTGGACGGCTCGCTGTTCGAGCACGCCCCGGGTTATCCGGAGGCCATGCGCCGGATGTTCGGAAATGTCCTCGGATCCCGGGCCGAACGGATAGAATGCCGTCTGGTCAAGGACGGTTCCGGAATCGGCGCCGCCCTGGCCTCGTCGGCCGTGGAAGCCCGGGCCGTCGACTGACGTCCAACGGTGAAGCTTGGAGAAGCTGACATGTCGAGCCCGATCCGTCCGGCGGTGAAACGACTCCGGATCCTGTTCCTGGGCGGCCTGCTGATCTCGTTCGCCTACTCCATGCAACTGCGCCGCCACCGGCAGATTGAAGTGCCGCCCCCGTCGCCGCCTCCGCCGGTGGAAGCCGGAGCCGACGCCGCGACCCTGAACCTGAAGATCGTGGAGCAAGGGTCGGATACTCCCGTCAGCGCCACCGTGAGCGCCAACGGAGGGGCCGTCGAGGGCGAAGAGGCGTACCTGGAGCATTCGCTGAGGCGTTCGGCCAACCGGCACAAGGGACCGATCCGGTTCCGTCGGCTGAACTACTATTCCTACACCGACGGCACCCTCAGCCTGAAGGTGCCGCCCGGGCGGTGCACGGTGGAGGTGCGCAAGGGCTACGAATACGTTCCGTCGCACCGCACCTTCGAACTGGATCCGGGGCAGGTTTTGGACGCCACCGTCACCCTCTCCCGCTGGATCGACATGGCCGCTCTGGGCTGGTATTCCGGGGACACCCACATCCACTTCGAACGCACGGGAACCAACGACGACAGCCTGCTGACTCTGACCTCCGCCCGGGACATCCGCTACGCCTTCAGCCTCTCCATGAACACGCGGGGCTACTCGCTGGGCGGGGCCTTCGAGTCGTGGCATCAGGCCCACGGCCTGGGCGACGGCTCGATCCGCAACCGGGGCCCCTACTTTCTCACTTCCGGCCAGGAGTACCGGACCCGGACCCTGGGGCACGTGACCATCCTCATGGCCCGGGAATACGTCCCCGGAATCGGCCACACCCCCAACACCGACCGGGGACCGTCGCTGGGGATCATCGGCGACCAGGCTCACGCCCTGGGGGGAGTGATCGGCCTCAATCACGGCGGCTACACGCGCCTGGAGGCGGATTCCCTGGCACTTTCCGGCAAGATGGACTTCCTGGAGCTGCTCCAGTTCGGAGGGTATCGGGGGCTGGGTCTGGACGGATGGTACGACTTCCTGAATCTTGGCTACCGCTGGCCCATGGTGGGCGCCTCCGACTACCCGGCCACCCGCGAGTTGGGGGACTGCCTGACCTATGTGAGGGCTTCAGAGCCCCCCACGCCCCGAGGGTTCATCGAGGGCCTGCTCCGAGGAGAAAGCTTCGCCACGTCCGGCCCCATGCTCCTGGTCACCGTCAACGGGAAGCAGCCGGGAGAGTCGATCCTGGCCGGGGAGAAAACCAGTTTGGAACTGCAAGTGGAGATTCGAGTCTCCAGTCCCCGTTATCCGGTCCGTTACGTGGACCTGATCCGGAACGGACGCGTCGTGTCGCGGGACTTCGCTGCCGAGGGCCGATCCCACTGGGAACTGAGCCGCAGGATCGAAGCCTCCTCCAGCGGCTGGGTGGCGGTGCGGGCCTACTCCGACGCCGGGACCGAAGCCCATACGAATCCGGTCTACGTCTATTTCGACGGCAAGCTCCCCTTCGACGAAGACGCCTGCGGCCAGATTCTGGCCCGCCTGGATTCCTCCCTCCGCGCCATTCCCGCAGAGAGCGTGCGGGCTCGGGTTCGGAACCTCCGCGACCACCTGGCCCGCTACCGGGATACCGGCGATTCCCAGGGCCTGGCACTACCCTCCGTCGCCCGGATCGCAGAGGCTGAAGCGAACCGCCAGGTGGCTGCAAAAGGAGCGGAATCGAGATGAGCCGGCCAGCCCGGAGACGCCTGCGGCTGATTCTTCCCTTTGCGGGGTTGTTGTTTCTGACCTTCGTCCACTCCATGCAGACGCGCCGCCATGCGCAGATCAGCGAGGATCATCCCCCTCCACCTCCTCTGGCGGATCCCGGCCCCGACGCCGCCACGCTCCAACTGCGGATCGTCGACGGGCGGACCGGACGCCCGGTCAGCGCCACCGTCAGCATCAACGGAGGCACGCAGGAGCCGCAGGAGGGTCCCTACCTCCCCTACTCGCTGCGCCGCACCAACAACGAGCGGCAGGGGCCCATGCGCTTCCGGCAGATCGAAGACTACTTCTTCACCGACGGATTCGCCGAGGTCCGGGTCCCTCCCGGCCACTGTGTGGTGGAGGTCGGCAAGGGGTACGAGTACCAGCGGTCCCGGCGCGTCTTCCAACTGGAGAAACGGGAGGTCCGCCAAGCGACCATCGCCGTCTCCCGCTGGATCGACATGGCGGAGCTGGGCTGGTACTCGGGCGACACCCACATCCACTTCGAACGGGACGGGAGCAACGACGACCAGTTGCTGGTGCTCACTTCCGCCAAGGACATCCGCTATGCCTACAGCCTCTCCATGAACACGGGCGGCTACGCCCTGGGCCGGGAATTCGAGTCGTGGCGCCAGGCCCACGGCCTGGGTCCGGCGTCGGAGGTGCGGCGGGGCGGCTATTTCCTGTCGTCGGGCCAGGAGTACCGCAACTCCTCCATGGGGCACGTCACCGTCGTTCTGGCCAAGGATTACGTGCCGGCCGCGGGCTGGACCGCCAACGCCAACCTGGGACCCTCACTGGCCGTCATCGGGGACCAGGCCCGGGAACTGGGCGGCTACATGGGCCTCAACCACGGCGGCTACTATCGCCTGGAGGCCGACTACGTGGGCCTGACCGGCAAGGCGGACTTCCTGGAGTTGCTGCAACTGGGCGGCTACCGCGGCCTGGGCCTGGACGGATGGTACGATTTCCTGAACCTGGGTTTCCGGTGGCCCATCGTGGGCGCGTCCGATTTTCCCTACAGCCGGGAGTTGGGAGACAGCATCACCTACGTCTTTTCGGAGACGGAACCGACGCCGCGCGGCTTCATGGAGGGTGTGGTCCAGGGACGCAGCTTCGTCACCAGCGGTCCCATGCTCCTGGTCTCGGTCAACGGGAAGGGTCCCGGAGAAACGATCCGAATCCCGGGCGACCACCTCCGCGGTCTGGAACTGGAGATCCAGGTCCGGAGCCCCCACTATCCGGTCCGGCACCTGGAGATCGTGTGGAACGGCAGGGTCGTCTCCCGGTATTTCGAGGCCGAAGGGCGCACCGTCTGGAATCATGCGGAAAGGCTTCGGGTGGCCGAAAGCGGGTGGGTCGGCGTCAGGGCCTACGGAGACCCGGGCACCGAGGCTCACTCCAATCCGGTCTACGTCGATGTGGACGGCCGGCCCCCCTTCGACGACGAAGCCTGCGGGCAGATTCTGGCGCGCCTGGAAGGGTCCATCCGCTCGGCGCTGACTCCGGAGATCCGCGACCGGTACCGGGACATCCATGCCCGGTTGAAGCGCTATCGAGAAACCCGGGACGCCGATGGGCTGGCCGTATCCCGGCGTTGAAGCGGTCCCCAATTCGACCCTTCGGACGTTTCATGAAGCCCTTGCACTCCTGGGACCTCACTCCAAAAGAGGCGGTCCAACTCCAGAAGCGGCTCCGCTCCCGCATCCATACCGATCTTCCCTCGCCCGACCCGGAAAGAATCGCCGGCGTGGACGTCGGATACAGCCGCCGGCTCGGTCTCTCCGTCGCCACCGTGGCGGTCTTCGCATTCCCCTCCCTGGAACTCGTGGAGTCGGCGGTGGCCACCACTCCCACGCCCTTTCCGTACGTCCCCGGATTGCTGAGCTTCCGGGAACTGCCACCGATCCTGAAGGCCCTGGACCGGCTCTCGACACCGCCGGAGATGATTCTGGTGGACGGCCACGGGCGGGCTCATCCCCGGCGATTCGGAATCGCCTGCCATCTGGGCCTGTGGCTCGGGATTCCCACCATCGGCGTGGGCAAGACCCGCCTCTGCGGAGAATACGAGGAGCCGGGGTTGACCAAGGGGTCGCTCAGTCCCCTGCTGGACGGTGACGAACTGCTGGGCGTGGTCCTGCGCACCCGCACCGGGGTCCGGCCCGTCTTCGTCTCGGTGGGTTACGGGCTGCCCCTGGAGGCCTGCGTGAACTGGACCCGGGCCGCCACCCCCCGCTACCGGCTCCCCGAGCCGATCCGCCAAGCCCACAACCTGGCGGCCAGGCAGACCGGGAACCGGTAACGCGCTCCCGTATAATGACGCTCGTGACTGATCAGAAACCGACCGAATCCGCCCTGGCTTCCGCGGGACTCCGCCGTCCTTCCGAGCTCATCTACCGGACCTGCTATGCACCGGTGGACCTGGCCGGCCTGCTGTCAACCGCGGAGAACCGCTCCCGGATCCGGCGCCTTTCCGTCCCCCAGCTCTATTTCGGACTCAAGGAGTTGGGCGAGCACCGGATCCAGGCGCTGCTGCCCCACATCACGGAGGCGCAGTGGCAGGGAGTTCTGGACCTGGACCTCTGGAATCGGGACCGCGCCAACACGGGGAAGCTCCTCTTCTGGGCGGCACAGATCATCCAAGCCGAGAACCCCGTGGCCGCCAAGATCGTCCGGGGCACCGACCGCCAACTCCTGGAACTCTGGCTCAATCGCCGGATGAGGATCGAGGAGATCGTCGACGACGATCCGGGTCCCGTTCCCGAGGGCGACTTCATGGAAACCCCGGACCGCTCCTACCTGGTCCAGCTCCCCGGGAACCCGGAGGAGTCCCGGCTCGCCCGAGCCCTGCTGTTGAAGCTGTACGAGCTGGGACCGGACGAGACCCGCCTCTGGATCCAGGAATCGCGGTACCGGACCTCCATCGAACTGGAGGAGACCGCCTATCAGAATCGGAAACGGCGGATCGAAGACCTGGGTTTCCAGGACTACTTCGACGCCATGGACGTGTACACCTATCTGCCTCCGGGAACGCCGCTTCCGGAGAAAATGAGGGACAAACTGCGGGCCGTGGGCACCCTGCCCGCCACGGTCGCCCGGATGAAGCAGGGTCCCCTTCTCCTTTTCCAGGCCATGGCAGCCTTCACCCGGCCCCACGAGCTGGAACCGCTGATGGAGGAGCTGTTCTTCGTCTGCAACAAGATCCTCTCCGCCGACCGGACCCCTCCCAACCGGACCTCCCGGGTGAAGCGCGCCATCCGCAAGGCGCTCACCGGCATCAACCTGGGACTGGAAGTCTGGGCCGAAGGGGACCTGAACCGCGCCCGCGACGGACTCAGGCGCCACTACCTGCAATCCTTCTTCCACACCGGCTACAGCCGGTTGGTGGAACTGCGCGACCGGGCCCGGAAAATCCGGGCGCGGGACACCCTCGAAGCCGGGTCGCCGCTGGAGGACGCCCTGGCGGAACTGTCCCGGAACTACCCGCTCCTGCTGGTGGAGATCCGGGAAAAGCGGCGGCGGCGATTCCTCAAGAACAGGTCGGACCTGGAACGGGCCGACCGGTACCTGGAGGCGGCCCAGGAAGCGTAGAGGCACCCTTCGTGGGCGCCCTCTTTTCGTTCTAACCTGACGGCCGCTGTTTCTGAGTCCAGACCGTGAGATTCGTCAGGTCCCGGACCGGGCTCTTCCGCGGGAGCCAACTGATCAGGTAACCCAGACCCAGCAAGGCCAGATTGGCCAGGACGATGATCCAGAAGCGGTCGGGAAAGACGCCTGCCAGCGCCGGCCAGAGACGGGCGCCCGCCTCGCTGCCCACGAAGACCCAGAGGCAGACGCCGGCCAGGACGAAGATGGTGGCCGCCGCGGCCGACCGGCTGTCCACGCGGCGAGTGAGGAAACCCAGCAGGAAGAGCCCCAGCAAGCCTCCGCTGAGAATGGACATGAGGAGACTCTGGAGATCCATGAGGGTCTCGGTGCGGGTGAGGTAGATGGTCAACGCCGCGCCGATCATGACCGCCCCGAAGACCACCGAGAGCCAGCGGCCGACCCGGACGTAGTGCGCCTCGTCCCGATCCGGAGCCACCAGCCGCCGGTAGAAGTCGGTGGTCACGGTGGCGGAGGAGGCATTGATGCTGGAGTCGAGGGTGGACATGGCCGCCGCCAGCAGACCCGAGACGATCAGGCCGGCCACCCCGGCCGGCATCTGGGTGAGGATGAAGAAGGGGAAGACCTGCTCCGGCGCCATACCGGAGAGCTCCGGAGCCGGAAAGTGATTGTAGAAGACGTAGAGGGCGGTCCCCACGAAGGTGAAATAGCACCAGACCGAAACCGTGGAGAAGGCGCCCAGGATGACCCCTTTCCGGGCTTCCCGGTCCGTCTTCATGGCGGAGTAACGTTGGACCGTCATCTGGTCGGTGCTCATGATCTGGAGGAAAAGGAAGAAGTAGAGCAGCGTCGTGACCCAGAGCGTCTTCTCGTCCCAGGAGAAATGGGTGTCTCCGATCGAGAATTTCCCGGCCGCAGACGCCTCGGTCAGGATCTGCTCCAACCCTCCCGGAAGCAGCGTGGCCACCACCGGCACGCACAGGAGCCCGCCTCCCACCAGGGCCACTCCCTGGAGCACGTCGGTCCAGATCACCGCTTCCAGTCCTCCGGCCGTGGTGTAGAAGGCCACCAGGACGCCGAAGACCACGATGATGAGGGGGAGCGGAAAACCGCTGAGGGTCTCGATGGCCAGCGAGACGGCGTAGAGGATGACCCCGAGCCGGAACACCTGAAAGAGGATGAAACCGGCTCCGGCATAGAGCCGGGCCCAGGTGCCGAAGCGGCGCTCCAGGTAGGCGTAGGCCGACGGGAACCGGCCGGCCCGGAAGAAGGGCATGAACAGAAACAGCGCCGCCAGATTGGCGACGAGGTAGGTCATGTGCCCGGGGACGTAACGCCAGTCGCCCTGGTAGGCGAAGCCGGGCATGGCCAGGAAGGTCATGGAGCTGATGATGGTGGACATCAGGGAGATCCCCACCACCCAACCGGGCATGCTGCGGCCGGCCAGGAAGTAGGCTTCCGACGACTTGCTGCGGCGGGAGGTGTAGATCCCGATGGCGATCATGGCCCCCAGGTTCAGGCAAATGACGACAAAATCGGGCCATCTCAGATAGTGCAGCATCGGGTGGTTCTCTCCAGGAGGAGTCGGAACTCTATCGAAATCCCTGCATCAGGCCAAGTCACCACGAATCACGTTGGCGTGGACCTCGCGAGGCCCGGGGACTGCTTCAACGCCCGAACTGCGGTATCATGACCGCCGCAAAATGGACATGGATGCGTTCCGAGCCTTCTTGAACCAACATGACGAACCGGCATGGGACGAAGTGCTGGCTGACCTGGAGCCCTCACTCCATCCGGTGGACCGGGAGGCGACCCGGATCTGGTTCGGCTTCTGGCCTTTGAAACTCCGGCGGATCCTGCGGGAGTCCACCGACGAGGCGGCGACTGCGCAGGAATATCTCCTGGACGGCCGCTACCGGCTGGAGCACCAGTTGGACGAGTCCGTCGATTTCCTCTACGGATCCATCTATTGGGACCGGGTCAAAGAAGCCATTCTTCAGCGGAGCGAATCGGTAACCGGCCAGAACCTGGAGAGCCTCGGGAGCGAGATCCGCAAGTTGGCGGGCAGCGTCGCGTCTCAACTCAAAATCGAGTCATCGCTCCTGCTGGGGATTTCGGCGGTCGGTTTCATGGCCTTCCAGCAAGTGGGCGAGCAGCCTTTCAAAAACGGTTCCGCTTCCGGACCGTCCCGTTCCAAGCGGCCCGCTCCCGGGAAGATCCTCAAACAGCGATCCCGAACCACCAGTCAGGGGCTCTTCGGCTTCCTCCGCACCGTCAACCGCAAGTTCACGGTCCGCTTCGACGAGTCGAAGCGGGACGCCGCCTTCTCGTGCATCGAGGGACAGGACCTGTCCTCCGCCTCCGCCGGGGATGAACGGGACTACCAGACCCGGGACCACCGGTGCATCGCCGGACCGATCCCCGCCGAATGCCGGGTTGCCTCGTGCGGGTACTGCTGGATCGGCGTCCTCAGCGGCCGGGAGAACATCATCGAGCCGAGCGAACACGAGCGCCGGCGGCTGAATTACTTCGGGTATCTGGACTCCTCATCGCACCGCGAATCCCACCCCGTGATCCGGCTGGCCTGCCAGTCCAAGTGCTACGGTGACGTGACGGTGGTGGTCCCTCCCTGGAACGGGAGTCTCGACGGGCGTCGCTGATCCGGGACTGGCCGGACTCCCATCTTCAATCGGAAAGGCCGTCGCCGCGAAGCAGGTGCGCAAAACTCCACACCTATTCGACAACTTGGCGGGTGTGGTCAACCGCCAACGGGCTCGCCTTCGGCGACCGGTTGAATCAACTGCGCTTCACCGTCGCCGGCCTCCGCTTCGGCCGCGACCTTCGCCGCTTCCTTGGCTTCGTACTCGGCTACCCTGCGCATCGCCGTCTTCCGTGCGCGGACGAGGGCGGCCATAATGCTCTTGGCGGATGGTTCGCCTTCTGGAAACCTGCCCGGCTGCGGGGTCATCTGTTGTCTCCTTGAACCTGCGGTTTGCTGCCTGGGGGCAGGTGGCTGCCACTTCGCCCGCGGCTCGCGGACCGCATTCCATCCCTCGGACTCCTCCAGCAGAACCGGAACCTCACCGGAATTGTCGTACACGCGCCAGTCGTCCACAACCCTCCGGTAAAGGTCGCGGAAGTTCCTCCAGCTCCGCTCGAAGCGCCGGCGGATCACGGGCTCCGGAATGTGGTGACCTCCTTCGCGAACGCGGCGGGCGACCCGCGCAACGGAGTGATCGGCGCTCGGCAACCGTAGATAGATGATGGCCACGCGATATCCTGCGGCCTGCCACCGCCGGATCCTCTTGGCGTAGGCTCTGCCGCTGAGGGTGGTCTCGATGGCGAAGTCTTCGCCTGTAGCGACGTGGTCCTCCATCTCGCGCAACGCCAACTTCCCTGCTGTCTGCGCTACGGCGGCGGGGTCGTCCGGACGCAGTTTCGCCGCAATATCGTCGCCGTTCACGAAGGGCCGCTTACCCCCCTCACGTTTAAGGTAGTCCCGTGCAAACGTCGTCTTGCCGGCTCCGTTCGGACCCGCGATTACGAGGATCTTCATGCCGCTCCTTCTCTGAAACACACGGGAGTGCCGGGAGAATGGATCTCAATTCCTGCAATCGAGTGCGACCGGCGATCATGATGACAACCGGGAGCGGGAGTTCGTGCACGTGCTACTGATACTCGAAGCCCTGATCGACCGTAACGAGCGCATCGAATCCTTGTCCGACCGCGAGACGCAGCAATTCGCCGTTCCCGCAACCCGCCCAGTCCATCTGCTGCACGGTACGTGTTTTAAATGAATCGGGAGACGACGATGCGAGCCGCCTCGGTACAGCCTCGTCCAGCAACACCTTCACTTGGCAGCGGCCACCAGCATCGCCGTGGCACGCTCCAGCAGTTCGATGGCCTGCTCGCGCGATACCGTGGGATAGTCGTCGAGGAAGTCCTCGAGCCGGTCGCCCGCTTCCAGATGCTCCATCAGGATCCGTACCGGAACCCTCGTACCCGAGAATACCGGAGTCCCGCCCAGGATGTCCGGGTTTCTGTCAATGAGCTTGTCACTCATGATTGTTTCCGTGTTCGTGAGTCAATCGCCTCTGAGACTTTTTTCCCGCCTACTTCCAACGCTGCCCCAAGGTCGAGGACGTGTTTGGGAGCCAAAAGAACCTCTACCTCCTCCCCGGCAAGCACCGCGGGAATCTCCAAGGGCTCGATACCGTTTCCAGACGCACATCTCGCCGCGAATTCTCCCTTGAGCCCGTTCTTCGATTCGTTCGCGTGCTGGAACATAACAGCGTGTCGGGGACAGAGTACCAATCCTTGATGTTCTCCAGCGCGGACTCTTGATCGTCTCCGCACGCCATGCACCTGGGCAACTCGGGCGCCTCGGCGACGAAAGCTCGATCTTCGTTGCTCCAGTACAGAATGATCTCGAACTTGTACATTGGTCATCGGCCCTCACCTTGTATTGGAGGATCCGCCGTCGAACCTGCCTCACCTTCTCCCACCGCCCGGCGTCCCGCCTCCAGGAGCTGGACGATCCGATCCACGTCGTAGACGCAACCCTGCCAGGCGCCGCCGCTGGCCGACTGGAGCGCGGCCCAGAGCCGAGTCTCGGCCGGAAGGCGGGGATGAGGCGCAAGCTCCGGATGCAGTTCCCTTCCCGCGAGGATTCGATCCGCCTCAGGCCGGGAGACCTCCGTCCCTTCGGGCCCCAGGAAGTTGATCCGGCCCTCCAACCGTCGGCGGTCGATGACCAGTTCCAGCAGGTCCCCGTCCCGGACACGGCCGATGGGTCCGCCGGCCAATGCTTCCGGACCGACATGTCCGATACAGGGGCCGGTGGACACCCCCGAGAAGCGGGCGTCGGTGACGACGGGCACCGTCTTGCCCCAGGGGATGAACTTGAGGGCCGAGGTGACCTGGTAGATCTCCTCCATTCCGGTGCCCGAGGGTCCCAAGCCCGCCAGCACCAGGACGTCGCCCGATCGGACGGGCCGGGGCCCCAATCCCTTGATGGCCCGCACCGCCTCCCGCTCCGAGCAGAAGACCCGGGCCGGTCCCCGGTGCCGGTAGATCTGGCGCTCATCCACCAGGCTCGGATCGATGGCGGTGGCCTTGATGACCGAACCCTCCGGCGCCAGATTCCCGGACGGAAAGACGACGGTGCTGGTGAGTCCGTTCCGGCGGGCCGTCTCCGGGTCCATGATGATCCGGTCCACGTCCGCCTCGCCGGAGTTCTGCAAGACTTGGCGGCAGTCCCGCCGCCTTCGGCTGTCCCGCCACCAGTCCAGCACCGTTCCCAGCTTTTCGCCCGCCGCGGTCCGCGCCTCCAGGTTCAGGAGGCCCAGGTCCCGAAGGTGGAGCATCACTTCCGGCACTCCGCCGGCCAGGAAGACCTGGATGGTGGGATGGTTGCAGGGTCCGTTGGGCAGGGCGTCCACGAGGCGGGGCGTGCTTCGATTGACCCGGTTCCAGTCCTCGACCCGGGGCGGTTTCAGACCGGCGGCGTGTGCGATGGCCGGAATATGGAGCAACAGATTGGTGGAACCCCCGAACGCCGCATGGACCAGCATGGCGTTCTCCAGGGCCGCCGGAGTCAGGATCCGGGACAGGGGCAGGCCCCCTTCCCTGAGCCGCATGAGAGCCAGGGCCGACCGCCGGGCCGCTTCCAGCCAGACCGGCTGCCCCGACGGACTCAGGGCCGTGTGAGGCAGGGCCATTCCCAGCCCCTCGGCCACCACCTGCGCCGTGGCCGCCGTCCCCAGAAACTGGCATCCGCCTCCGGGAGAGGCGCAGGCCCGGCACCCCATGGCTGCGGCGTCCTGGAGGCTGATGAGTCCGTGGGCGAAACGGGCGCCGATGGTCTGGACCGTTCCCGCGTCCTCCCCGTTGGTGGGAGGCAGGGTCACGCCGCCGGGAACGACGACTCCCGGCAACTCGGCGCACCCCGCCAGCGCCATGAGGACGGCCGGCAGCCCCTTGTCGCAGGTCCCGATTCCCAGGACGCCCTGCCGGGTCGGGAGGGATCTCACCAGCCGCCTCAGGACCACGGCGGCGTCGTTGCGGTAGGGGAGGCTGTCCATCATCCCCTCCGTCCCCTGGCTCCGGCCATCGCAGGGGTCGCTGCAATAGGCCGCATAGGGACGGACTCCCCGGTCCCGGAAGACGCCGGCGGCGGCCGCCGCCAACAGGCCGATCTCCCAATGCCCCGTGTGGTACCCAAGGGCCAGCGGAGTCCCGTCGTGGTCCCGCAGACCGCCCTGGGTGCTCACGATCAAGTAGGAATCCCGGTCGACCTTGCCGGGGCTCCAACCCATCCCCACGTCCTGGGTCCAGCCGAAGAGGTTGCCGCTGGGCTCGTGAAGCAGCATCTCTTCGGTCAGGGGCAGCTCGCCCTGTGGCCCCGCGCTCCGGGTCTGCACCCCGGTCCATTCCACACCCGACCCGACGACGTCTTGAAATGAGATTCTTTTCACGGTGTTCCCAGTCTAACAGCCGCCAATCGATCTCTCGCACGGCGGCGATCGGGACGGATCGAAACGTAGGGGGCACCCCTTTGTGGGTGCCTTCTTCCGCGCGAGGGGTTGCCGACCGAAGAGGGTGAGGAGGAGGGTCACCGTTGCCACGTTGGAACGAAGAGGGCGGCCACAAGGGGCGGCCCGATACCGTTGGAACGAAGAGGGCACCCACAAGGGGTGCCCCTACTTCCTGGCTCAATGTATATTCCGGCTCCACGTAACGTTTACACTCCGCGAGGAGAACACCAGGATCCGCGTGATCTCCGCACGGGACATGCATGGCAAGGAGCGATCCCGTTATGGAAAAGAAACGTAGACCCATTCCCGCCTTCAAAAGCGAAGCGCAAGAGCGGGCCTTCTGGGAGAGTCACGACTCCAGCGGCTATGTCGATTGGAGCCAGGCGGAACGTATTCGTTTGGCTAATCTCAGACCGTCTACCCAGACAATTTCTCTCAGATTGCCGGTCGCTCTACTTGAACAGATCAAGATCGCGGCCCATAAACGAGATGTTCCCTACCAATCGCTGATGAAAGTCTGGTTGTCCGAAAAGGTCGAAGCCTAGATCAGCGGCGATCCATCCGTCTGTGAGGAAGGAGACCGCGCGCGGGGGACAGTCGTCTTCTCTGTACGTGAAACCCGAGCCGAACTCTCGTGTGACGCCGCCCGCCGGGGCGGATCGGACCGTCGGGGTACCCACACAAGGGGTGCCCCGACGTGTCTTCGTGCGGTAGACTCGGCGCTCCCCGTCTGGACCGGATTCATGAATAACCCGTTGGCCCTCGCTTTGGCTGTGCTGCAGTTCCTGCTTCTGGGTTGCTCGGCTGGCGACCCTCCGGGAGGCTTCGGCGGGGACGGTCCCGTCCGCATCGGCTACTCCAACGAGGCGCCGTTCGCCTACTACGACAACCGGACCGGAAAACTGACGGGCGAGTCGGTGGAGGTGACGCGGCGGGTCCTGGCGAAGATGGGATACAGCCGGGTGGAGGGGGTCATCACCGAGTTCGCCTCCCTCATCCCAGGCCTCAAGGCGGGACGCTTCGACCTGATCGCCGCCGGCATGTGGATCCTGCCGCCCCGGTGCCGGGAGATCCTCTTTTCCGAACCCCTCTCCTGCATCCTCCAGGGAATGCTGGTGCGGGAGGGCAATCCGCTGAACCTCCGCAGCTACGCGGACGTGACCCGGCATGAGAGCGCCCGCCTGGGCGTAGTGGCGGGGGGCGTGGAGCTCATGTTCGCCCGAGCCGCCGGAATTCCCGAGTCAAGGCTCTTCATCTTTCCGGACCAGCCCAGCGCCGTGGCCGGGCTTCAGGCCGGTCGGGTGGACGCCAATGCGGGTCCGGCGCCCGCCCACCGGGACCTGTTGCGCAAACCGTCCGCCTCGAGACTCGAGGCCATCGACCCGTTCGTCCAGCCCCGGGCCGCCGGACTCCCGGGCCGCACCTGCAGCGGGATCGGCTTCCGGAAAGAGGACAAGCGGCATCTGGACGAATTCAACCGCCACCTTTCCGCCTTCATCGGAACCCCCGAACACCTGGAGTTGATTCGCACTTTTGGGTTCACGGAAGCGGAGCTCCCCGCGGGAATGACGACGGAAGAGCTCTGCGCCGGCGGGCCCTGAGCTTTCTCCAGCAAGATGCCGCCGCCTCTGGACCTTCTTCCCAGCCTCTTGACGGGACTCCTGGTGACGCTCCAGATCACCGCCGGCGCCGCGGTGGTGGCGCTGGTCTCCTCCTTCCTGGCGGGTCTGGGCCGGCTCTCCGGGCGCAGGACGGTCCGGGGAATCTCGCGCCTCTACGTCGACGTCTTCCGGGGAACCTCGGCACTGGTCCAGCTCTTCTGGGCCTATTTCGCCCTGCCGCTGCTGGGAATCCGGCTCGAAGCGGTGACGGCGGGGATTCTGGTCCTGGGACTGAACCTGGGGGCCTACGGATCGGAAATTGTCCGGTCGGCGATCCGAAACGTAGACCCGTCCCAGCACGACGCCGCCCGGGCGCTGAACCTGAGCCGCCGCCAGACCCTCTGGAGAATCATCCTGCCTCAGGCCGCTCTGCGCATGGTTCCTCCCTTCGGCAACCTCTTCATCGAGCTCCTCAAGGGGACCGCCCTCGTCTCCCTCATCAGCTTGGCGGACCTCACGTTTCAGGGGCAGACGCTCCGCACGTCCACCTTGCGTTCCGGGGAAATCTTCGCCCTGATTCTGGTCCTCTACTTCGTGCTGGCCCAGGTGATTGCCAGGGGAATGAGGTTCCTGGAGTCCAGGTTGGCGGCGGGACGCGATTCCGGAGGTGCGGCGTGATCTTCGACTGGGGATTCGCCCTGGAGATCCTGCCCGCGCTGCTGCATGCCGGCCTGGTGACGCTCCAATGCACCCTGGCGGGCATGAGCCTGGCGCTGGTCCTGGGTCTGGCCTGGGCCCTGATGCGCCGCTCTTCCCGCCGCATCCTGGCCTGGCCGGCCACCTGGATCGTGGAGTTCGTCCGCAGCACTCCGCTCCTGGTGCAGGTCTACTTCCTCTTTTACGTCCTGCCCGAATTCGGCGTCTCCTGGTCGCCCTTCGTCACCGGCGCTCTGGGCCTGGGGCTCCACTACAGCGCCTATACCGCCGAGGTCTACCGGGCCGGCATCGACAACGTCCCGTCCGGCCAGTGGGAAGCCGCCCGGGCCCTGAACCTGGGTTGGATGGAGACCTGGAGGTCGGTGATCCTGCCTCAGGCCGTGCCTCCCATGGTCCCGGCCTTGGGCAACTACCTGGTGGGAATGTTCAAGGAGACCCCCATCCTGGCCGCCATCACGGTCCAGGAACTGCTCCAGACCGCCAAGCTCATCGGCGCCGAGAGCTTCCGGTACCTGGAACCGCTGACGCTGGTGGGCCTCCTCTTCCTGCTGGTGAGCCTCTCCGCGGCGCAACTGATCGCGTGGCTGGAGTCCCGGACGGCAGAAGCCGCTTCCTGAGACTCCGGACGACCTTCAGGTCCCCGGCACGAATCGTTGCAGGACCCGGGTCAACAGAAGTCCGGCCAAGGCAAGAACGGGCCCGGCCGGTTCTACAGAGACGGATGCGATAAGGACTCCGTCCACCAGGGAGATGCCGGCGATGAGTCCGGTGACGGCGCGGGGAACGTTCCGGCGCCGCTCCGAGAGGAACGACCCCGACCACAGTGTCCAGACCAGAAAGCAAGCCATCAGCGGAAACAACGCGGTTTGGGGAGAATCCCACACGCCCGCGTAGAGGCCGAAACCCATGGGGGCCAGGAGGAGGACGGCCGGCCACAGCGCCTTCACCCGGTTCAGGTCCTCCTGGGCGGCCAGGTAGGTCAACCCGGCGACGTAGCTCGCCAGCACCAGAGCACCGGCCCAGAGCTGGACGGAGGGGGAGCCGGCCGCCACGGAGCCGGCGATCAGGTAGATCAGCCCGCGGCAGACGGCCATCACCACGGGACTGTAGGGATCGGTCTTGTGCCGGTAGTTGTAGTAGACGATCAGGACGCCGAGGATCAACGCGATGACCAGGGGCTCCAGGCGGGGACCGGACTGCAGAACCGAGGCCGCGTAGATTCCCAATTGGCCCGCAACCAGCAAACCGAAGCCTAGGGCGTAGACCTCGGACAGGCCGATCTCCCCGGCTGGAATGGGCCGGCCGGGACGTGACTTCTCGTCATGCCGGTGGTCGAAGGCATCGTTGAGGAACATGCCCCCGGTGTAGAAGCAGGAGAGTGCGGCCGCCAGGAGCAGCAAGGCGGGCATCTCCAGAGCCGAGCCGGAGAGAGCGGCTCCCGCCAGGCAGTTGGTCCAGACGGTGGGCAGATTGGACACGCGCCCCAGGTCCAGGTAGACGCGCCATCGGGGTCTGCGGGTCGTGCGCGACGGTTCCGCGTTCATTGCAGGAGCTGGTCCCGCGTCCAGGCCAGCTCGCGGGCGATGGCGCCGGTCGTGTCCAGGGTCTTGTAACGCCGGGGGAGAACGTCCCAGGTATAGGTCTCCACCTCCAGGTAGGGGCATGCGGGTTTCGATTTCAGGCGGGCCAGCAGGGCCGCCAGATCAATCTGCGTGGTGTCGAAACCGCTCATGCGGGACAGAAAGATGGGAACGTGGAAATGGACTCTCCATTCCTTCCGGATGCCGGGCGATCCGGCGCCCCGTTCCTGGAACTCCGTTTCCCGCGAGAGCGCCTGCGGCAGGTCCTGGTAACGGACGACTCCCCGCTCCGACGTCTCCACCACCTGGTGCAGGTAGGTCTCCTCGGCGAAGGGACGGAGCGTCCGTTCGGGGCTGCCGTCCCCCTCCCGGAAGCGGAGGCGCAGAGCCGAGCTGATCTGAACCTTCAGGATCCGGATCGCGGCGGCTTCCAGTCGATCCAGCACCTCTGCCGGGTCCTCGAATTCCACCGCCACGTGACAGGCGTCGCAGCAGATTCCCAGGTGCCTCCGGGCGACCCGTTCCGCCTGGCCCCGGGTCAGACCCAGTTCCCGGACCAGGGTCCCGAGTCCTTCCGCCGAGAGGATATGGCCTTCGAAATAGGCCACCACGTCGTCCGTCGTTTCCAGGAAGCAGCAGGGCTCGGGCTCCAGCGCCAGGGTGACGGTCTTTCCCGTCTGCTCCCGGAGCCGGTGGAGGTACGCGACGCTGCGGAGCATCATCTTGGCCATCCGGCGAACGTCGCCGGTGGAACGGACCTCCGCCCGAAAAGCTCCCGGAACCGTGCTGATGCTCCCTTCCATGGCCGCACCGCGGGGCAGGAGCCGCGCCAGAATCCGGGCCAGACGGTTCGTGTATTCCAGGCGGACCGGATCTCTCCAGTCGGGAAGATAGACATTCTCCTTGACCCGGGCCCGGTGGAAGACGCCGTAGGGAAACCCGTTGATGGTGAAGACGTAGGCCCCTTCCGCCGCCAGGTAATCCTGAAGCGCCTCCAGATTCCCGGGTTGCTCCAGGTCCTCGGCGGCCTGACCCGAAAGGCGGAGCCCGATGGCGAAGGGCCGGCCCGGACAGAGTTGGTCACGCACCGCGCCCGGATAGGTCGTGAGATTCTCCCAGACCTCGGGCCAGGTCTCGCCGGGATGGATGTTCAAGCAGTAGGTCAGATGGAATCCCGGGACCAGTTGCATCGTGCCTCGGTGCGTCACCCGGCCTGGGGAATTTCAGTCTCGACGACCCCGGCGCCGACCGTTCCGAAAGAGCGCCGGAGCCATTCCATGGAATCGAGCAGGAGCCCGTCATCCATTTCCGTCACCTCGAAGCTGTCGCCGATGTCTCGAATCAGGCTGATGTGAAGTGTGCCTCCCAAGTGTTCCCGAAATTCGGACAGTCCCTTCAGTACCACCCTCTCCCCGCCCCGAGTCATGGAGAGGGCCTCGTCCCAGACCGGCAGGCCCAGGCTTTGCAGCAAGGAAAGGACTCGAATCAGGACCTTCCGCTTCAGGAACCCCGCCCGGACCGAATAGACCAGGTCCATGGCCATTCCGATGGCGACCGCCTCTCCGTGCCGGAGCCGGTTCCGGGTCATGGATTCCAACTTGTGGGCGGACCAGTGTCCGAAATCCAGCGGCCGCGCACTGCCGAACTCGAAGGGATCGCCGGAACTGCGAATGTGTTCCAGGTGGAGTTCCGCTGAGCGCCGAATCTGATAATGGAGAGGTTCCGCCTCTCCCCGTGAGAGTTCCGCGGCATTCCTCTCCAAATACTCGAAGAGGGGCCGGTCCCGGATCAACGCTACCTTCACCGCCTCGGCGATGCCTGCGATCTTGTCCCGATGCTCCAGGGTCTCGATCAGGGAACGATCGTTGATGACCGCAAAGGGGGGGCTGAAGGCGCCCAGAAAGTTCTTTTTTCCGAAGAGATTGACCCCGTTCTTGACCCCCACGCCGGAATCGCTCTGGGCGAGGACGGTGCTGGGGACCCGGATGACTCGGACTCCGCGATGGCAGATGGAGGCCGCAAACCCCGCGGCGTCCAGGACTGCGCCGCCACCCACGATCACCATGAAGGACTGGCGGTCCAGTCCCCATCGGTTCATCGTCTCAACCAGGGTCAGGACATGGCGCAGGTCCGCCTTGACGGCCTCGCCCCCGACCACCTCCAACGGCTCGCAGACCAGTTCCAGTTCCTGAGGCCGGGCTTCGGCGTAGCGTGTGATTCGTGTGTGCAACTGGGGATGAGCGCGGGAGACGTTCTCGTCGATCACGAAGAAGAGGCGGTGGCGCCGGTCCGGCTCGAGGCGGTTCACCACCCGCGAGAAGACCGGATTTCCCGGATCGAAGACACCCTCCGTGAAGATCACGGGGTATTCGTAGTCGAGGGTGAAATTCTGGTTGACGATCTCCATGCCGTGACCGCCGGGAGCGGAAGGATTGGGGGGCGACATCGCTCAAAACAGTGCCGGTAAAGAACTTTCAGTCTACCACAGGGCTGGAGACGCATAAGCGCCGCCATTGACACACCTCGCGGGAAACCTGGAGGGGTGGCTTCCAGTCGCCGGTTCCTCCGTTCCCGAGTGCTCTCTGTCCTGAGTTCGGCGGTTGGAAACCGCCGCTCCCTGCAGCTATCGCGCCGAATGAGACACGGGTAAAATGAACCGATGCGGTCATCCCATTCGAGCCTCCGGTTCTTCCCTGCTCTGGGCGCGTTTTTCGGTCTCGTGAGCGTGGCGGCGGGCGCCTTCGGGTCCCATGTCCTGGAAGCGAAGCTATCCGGCGAC
Organism: Acidobacteriota bacterium; assembly: GCA_965116695.1. Taxonomy (GTDB): domain Bacteria; phylum Acidobacteriota; class UBA6911; order RPQK01; family JAJDTT01; genus JAJDTT01. The sequence goes on along the minus strand of OZ220706.1, from coordinate 330,742 downwards.
ATGTTGGAGATCTTCGAATTGGCCACCCGTTACCTCATGGTCCACGCTCTGGCTCTACTCCTGCTGGGCGCCTTGTCCGGCCGCATGGAACCGAGGTGCGGCGCCCTGGCCGGATGGGGGTTCTGCACCGGAGCGATCCTCTTCGCCGGAACGCTCTACGCCTACAGCCTGACCTCAGCCCTGGCCTGGGTGATGCTGACTCCCGTCGGGGGGACGCTTCTGCTGGCCGGGTGGGCGTGTCTGCTCTGGGCTCTTTGGCCTCGGAGCCGCCGTTCGGAATCGGACAGGAATTGATGCCGTCAGGAAAATCCGGGCCGCCTGTCTCGGTGATCATCCCGGCGCTCAATGAAGAGGCCGGAATCGCCAGGTCCATCTCCAGCGCTGCCCGGGAACCGGGTGTCGAGGTCATCGTCGTCGACGGGGGCAGCCGGGACAAAACAGTTCAGGTGGCCCGCCGGGAAGGCGCCAGGACGCTGTCGGTCCCGGCGGGGCGAGCCCGCCAGATGAACGCGGGAGCCCGGGCGTCCAGCGGAGCGATTCTGGTCTTCCTGCATGCGGACACGGTTCTTCCTTCGAGCTACGCCGGCCTGGTGCGACGCCTGCTGGCGTCTCCCGACGTGGTGGCGGGGGCCTTTCGGTTGGGTATCGAGAGTCGCCGGAAAAGTCTCCGCTGGATCGAGACGGGAGCCAACTGGAGATCCCGGTGGCTCCAACTCCCTTATGGTGACCAGGGCCTCTTCGTGCAGTCCCGACTCTTTTTCGAATTGGGAGGTTACGCGGACCTCCCCTTCATGGAGGACTACGACCTGGTTCGGAGGCTGAACCGAAGAGGCCGCGTTGTACTGGCGCCGGAAGCTGTCGTCACCTCGGCGAGGCGATGGGAACGCCTGGGCGTCGTGAAAACGACGCTGCTCAATCAGGCCATGGTGACCGCCCATCTCCTGGGCGTGTCACCTCGGAAGATGGCCCAATTCTACCGGCGAACGGCGGCGTTTCCGCCGACAACCGAATAGCGCGCCGCCGAAAACCGTGGGCTAAAGTCCCGCCAACTGCTCCAGGACCTTGACCAGGGCCTGGGTTCCCTCCAGCCCCTCTCCCCGGGCCTGGGAGGTGCGGAACAACTGGTTCACCAGAGACGTCGCCGGAAGGGCGGCCTGAGCGGCGGCGCCACTCTCCATCACCAGCCGAAGGTCCTTCTGGATGAGGTCCACCATGAACCCCGGCGCGAAGTCGCGATTCACGACGCGGGGAGCCAGATTGCTCAACTGCCAACTGCCGGCGGCGCCTCCCTTGACGGCATCGATCATCACCCCCTGGTCCAAGCCGTTCTTCCCGGCGAAGACCAGAGCTTCGCTCACCCCCATGAGGGTGACGGCCACCAGAATCTGGTTGCACAACTTGGTCAATTGACCGCTCCCCACGGGCCCGCAGTAGGTGATGGTCTTGCCCATGGCCTCGAAGATGGGGACTGCCCGGTCGAACGCCTCGCGGTCTCCGCCGGCCATGATGGCCAGGGTGGCATTCTGCGCCCCCACGTCGCCTCCGGACACGGGTGCGTCCACCAGGGCGCATCCCTTGGATCGAAGTTGCTCGTCCAGCTCCCGCTCGACCTGAGGGGAGATGGTGCTCATGTCCATGACCACCGAACCCGGCCGAATCCCCTCCAGGACACCCTCGGGGCCGGCGACCACCGCCTCCACATCCGGCGAGTCGGAGACCATGGTGATGATCATCCGGGAATTCGCGGCCACCTCTCGAGGCGAAGCAGCCACCGCGGCTCCTTCCGCTTCCAGGGACCGGGTCTTGGACCGGGTGCGGTTGTAGACCGTGAGGGGATACCCGGCCTTCAGGATGTGTCCGGCCATGGGAAGCCCCATGATGCCGAGACCGATGAAACCGACGGATGGCTTGTTCGCCATAGGATCCTCCTTTTGGAATTTGATACGAGCGGCCGGCGCGGCTGGCACGCCGACCGCGATTCAACGTAAAATCATCTCCGGGAGAGGGTCAATGAGCAAGAAAAAAACGTGGATTCTTTCAATCGTTCTGATCATTTTCTTCGCGGGGGCCGCCGCCGTCTCACTGGGCCTGTATTACGGCCTCCGCGGCTCGGTGCCGAAAGTCGAGAACGATTCGGTCGTGGAGATCGTGATTTCGGCACAGGTCCAGGAGTTTCCTCCCAATAATCCACTCCTCCAGGTGCTCTCTCCGCAAGGGGCCAACCTCTGGCAACTGCGAAATGTATTTCGCCGGGCGGCGGAGGACGAACGCGTCAAGGCCGTGCTCCTGGAGATCCACCCCATGGCTTGGAGCTGGGCCCAGATCGAGGAGCTTCGCGGCCAGATCAAGGACTTCCGTGAATCGGGCAAACCGGTTCACGCGCTGCTGGCCGTGGACCTGGTCCGGGAACCGGAGTTGTACCTGGCGTCGTCTGCCGACAGCGTGACCCTGAATCCCGATGCCGGCTTCCTGGTGAACGGCCTGTTGGTGGAGCAGACCTTCTTCAAGGGGACCATGGAGAAGCTGGGGATCCGCCCCGAGTTCATCCAGTTCAAGGAATACAAGAGTGCCGAGTCCTACAGCCGGGACAGCCTGAGTCCGCCGGTCCGGGAGATGTTGGAGACGATCGTCGCGGATCTGGAAGGGAGATTCGTCGCCACGGTGTCCCAGGACCGGAACCTGGAAGAGAGCGTCCTGCAGGAATTCATGGAGCTGGGAGTGGCAACCGCCGACCAGGGCCTGGAGCTTGGCCTCATCGACCAGACAGGATACCGCCATCAAGTGGAAGCGCTATTGGCGGGCGACGGGGAGGACAGCGAGTACCGGTCGATTTCCGGAGCCAAGTTCCTGAAGGCCGCACGCCATGGTTCCACGGCTCCGGCGGAGCACCGGGCCGCCGTCCTGGCCGGTGTCGGGTCCATCGTGGCCGGGAAGAGCGATCCCATGATGGAGGTCCTGGGGGGAGTCAGCCTGGCCCGCGAGCTTCGGAAACTGCGGCAGGACGACCGGATCAAGGGTGTCATTCTGAGAGTCAACAGCCCGGGTGGGTCTGCGGTGGGGTCGGACATGGTCTGGGAGGAAGTCCGAAAACTGGAGCAGGAAGGCAAGCCGGTCGTCGTCTCCATGTCGGGCGTGGCCGGTTCGGGCGGATACTACATCTCCATGGGGGCCGGACACCTTGTCTCCCAGCCTTCCACCATCACCGGTTCCATCGGGGTGATCTTCGGGAAGTTCGACCTGAGCAACCTGTACCAGTGGATGGGAATCAGCATCGACCAGGTCAAGAACTACCCTCATGCCGATATCTTTTCGTCGAGTCGATCCCTGGGGTCCGATCAAAGAAAGCGGGTGGAGGACTGGATCGCCGACCTCTACCGGAAGTTCGTCACCAAGGCGGCGGACTCCAGGCGAATGGATTTTGAGGACCTGGAAGAGAAGGCCCGAGGCCGCATCTACACCGGCGCCCAGGCCAAAGCCCTGGGACTGGTCGATTCTCTGGGCGGGTTCGAAGTGGCTGTTCAAGAGTTGAAGAGGGCCCTGTCCCTGGATGAGGACACCCCTTTGGACCTGCACCTTTATCCGCGTCCCAAGTCCTGGTGGGAAGCGGCCTTCAGCGGCGATCTCGTGTCCGTGATCCGCTCTATCACGCCGGCCTCTCCGTTGAACCGGTGGACCGCGGATCTGATCAGGGAGCTTGAATCGCCCGGTCCGCGGTTGCTTGCTCCCGAACTCCGATTCCGCTAGAGTCGGAAGTCCTCCCGGGAAGGAGTTCTTCCATGCCGAAGCACGGTAAAGCATTGAGAGTGCCCGACTTGGAAGAGAAGAAGCGCAGCGGCGAGAAGATCGCCGCACTCACCGCCTATGACGCCACCATGGCCGCCCTGCTGGACCGGGCCGGCATCGACGTTCTGTTGGTGGGCGACTCCCTGGGCACCGTGATTCTGGGATGCGACACGACCGTGCCGGTCACCCTGGACATGATGGTGCACCACAGCCGGGCCGTCACCCGGGGAGCGCGGCGCGCGCTGGTGGTTGCCGACATGCCCTTCGCCACCTATCAGGTTTCGGCATCGGAGGCGCTACGCAACGCCGCGCGCCTCATGCAGGAAGGCGGAGTCTCCGCGGTCAAGGTGGAAGGAGCCGGGCCCGTGGTGAAGTCCGTTCGCCACCTGGTGGATGTGGGCATCCCGGTCATGGGCCATCTGGGGCTCACCCCACAGAAGGTCCATGCACTCGGCGGCCACCGGCAGCAGGCTCGCGACCGCGGGAGCGTGGCGCGGCTGCTGGCCGACGCCGCCACCCTTGAGGATGCCGGGGTCTTCGCTCTGGTCCTGGAGTGCATTCCGGACGAAGTCGCTTTCGAAGTGACGTCGCAGCTCCGGATACCCACCATCGGAATTGGAGCCGGACCCTATTGCGACGGTCAGATCCTGGTGAGCTACGACGCCTTCGGCCTCTTCGACTCCTTCGTCCCTTCATTCGTCAAACGTTACGCCTCCCTGGGCGGCACCATCCTGAACGCCACCGAAAACTACGTCGACGACGTCCGCACCGGGCGTTTCCCCGCTTCCAGAACCACGGAATTCTTCCGTTCCAGCGAGCCGGAGCTGGTCAAAGAGAGATCCTGATGGCCCTGGCCCGCATTTCTCACCAGGTCGCTGAGCGTGTGATGAAAAATATTCATTTTTCAAGCATTTACCGGTTTTTTGGCGACATCTGCCGGGAGCAGACTGCGCTGGGCACGCCCTCGCTGGTCTTTTCGCCTTCAGCGCGCACATGCTCCCTCAAACGTAGTCCAAACTATGCTTTCGGTCGCGAGCACGCGCTGAAGGCGAAAATCCTGCGCGATCATCGTGCCCCCTGGTGAGAAACGCGGGCTGGCCGTGGCCACCTCCATCGCCGGAGCACGGGAGGCGATGGAAGCCGCCCGCAGGGGTGGATTGTCCAGCGGATTCGTTCCCACCATGGGAGCTCTGCACGAGGGCCATCGGAAGCTGATCCAGGTGGCGCGGCGCGAATGCGGCTGGCTCGCCGTGAGCATCTTCGTGAATCCGGCCCAGTTCGGCCCGGGGGAGGACTTCGACACCTATCCCCGAGACCTGGATTCGGATCTGGCCATGTGCCGGCAATTGGGAGTCGACCTGGTCTTTCAGCCCGGCCGCGACGAAGTCTATCCGGCCACACACAGCACTTTCGTGGAGGTCGAGACCGTGACGTCGCACCTGTGCGGCCGTTTCCGCCCCGGACATTTCCGCGGCGTCGCCACCATCGTGCTGAAGCTCCTGAACATCCTGCAACCGGACCGTGCCTACTTCGGCGAGAAGGACGCCCAACAGACGGTGGTCGTCCGGCAGTTAGTGAAAGATCTGAACCTGCCGGTGGACATCCGCCAGGTCCCGACGGTTCGAGAGTCCGACGGTCTGGCCATCAGTTCCCGGAACCGCCATCTCGGGGTCCGGGAGCGAAGGGCCGCTACGGCTCTTTTCCGAGCCCTGACGGAGATCCGGTCGATGGTGAACGAGGGAGCCCGAGACCCCGGAGAGATCTGCCGAACCGGGATTCGTCTACTGAGCCGGGAGCCCCTGGTCGAGGTCGAGTACCTGGAACTGGTCGACCCGGAAACCATGCAGCCCGTTTCCGAGGTTCGCGGCCCGGCCCGGGCCGCCGCCGCCATCCGGGTCGGCGGCGTCCGGCTGATCGACAACGTTCTGTGCGAAGACGCCGAGTCTTGCCTCGAGTAAGCGATCAACAGGCGGAGGGGCGTGCGGCCAGGGGATCCTTCTCTTTCCCTCTCGTGGCCTCTCGTGGGCTTCTGCCGACTCGTTTTTCACACCAGATTTCACTCAAATTGACTTTCCTGCGGAAACCTTCTAGTCTGCCGTTCCCGGAGTCGCCAATCGATCATCTCAGCCGTTCGATTTCCGGTTCATTCGTCCCGATATGGTCAGGAAACGGATCTATTCCACGCGGGAACTTGCCCAACTCTGGAACCTGAGCGAATCGACCATAAAGCGGTGGACCGATACCGGGAAGCTTCAATGCCATCGGACTCCGGGCGGCCATCGAAGATTCCAACTCCAGCATATTCAGGACTTTCAGGCTCGCCACCGATTCGAGGGCACCGGTCTGCTGACCTCCACCGATTGGGAGGACCCCCGACTGGAAACCTTCATCAACCAGAGAAACTGGCCGCGGGTGAGAGAGTTGATCCTCTATCTGGCATCCGAGAACCAGTGCGCTTCGATCAAGGATCTTCTGGAGCGGCTCTACATTCGAGGGTTGAGCGTGGCGGACCTCTACGACGAGGTGCTGGCTCCCATATTCGTCCGCTCCCGGGGAAACCATTCCTCCAATTCCATGCCGTTGGGCCAGGCCCGGTTGGCGGAAAAGAATCTCGAAGAGGCCTTGTACTATTTCTTCCCCGGCGTGGTCTGCCGCAGGCCTCTGGGAAAGACCGGACTCTGCGCGGCACCCGCCGCGTACTGCAGCCATTTCGTCAACGGAATCTCCCGGGCCCTGAACGAAGAGGGATGGGACGCCCTGAATCTGGGGAGCAAGGTTCCCTTCGAGGCGATGGCCGAAATAGTGGAGGAGCAGCCGGTGAACATGGCCTGCGTCCTGGCCCGGAAAGGACTGAGCGCCAGGCTGAAGGGCCGTTTCCAGGTGTTGAACGAAGCCTGTGATCGCTACCGTATTCCGGTCCTTCTGTTGGGTCCCGGTTTTTCGACGCCCAAGTCCCGGATGGACCTTTCCTACGACGAGTACATCCCCAGCTTTCGGGACCTCTCCGACTATATTCAGCGGGCAGCGTACTGAATCGCCGGACACGGCCGCGTCACGAGTTCTGTTCCTCGGAACGGAGTCTCCGCACCAGGTCCTGGTAGAGGCGGACGCCGGCCTCCAGTTCCGCCTTGGAAACCCTCTCTTCAGCCGTGTGGGCCACCAGAATGGACCCGGGCCCCACCAGGAACGGACGTCCCAGGGCCCGCAGGGCCGGCACATCCGTGCCGTACCCCACGACCTTCGTGGGCCACCCGGGAACGGACTCCATTTCCTGAGGTTCCGAGGTCGCACGGATCTCCAGATTCGCCCGTCCCGAAGCCCATTCCTTCAGGATGTCCACATATGCCGCGCTTTCGGCCACGGTCCGGAAAAGGATCTCGGCTTCGGCCAGATCGGGAATCACGTTGGGAGCATGGCCTCCCCGGATCAACCCCACGTTGATGGTGGTCTCACCGAGTGTGGCGTCGGAGGGAAACTCCAGGGTCTGCAACCCGGCCAGAAGGGACACGAGCTTGTCGATGGCCGACACGCCCTGCTCCGGATAGGCGGAGTGGGCCGTGACCCCGTCACAGCTCAATACGGCGTAGACCATGCCCTTGTGTCCCACCACCAGTTCGTTGTCGGTGGGCTCGCCGTCAATAATGTAGTCGCAGCGCAGACCCAGGTCCCGGGCCTTCCAGGCGCCGTCGCTTTCCGTCTCCTCCCCCACCACGAAGAGAAGTCCCACGTCCGAGATGCCCTCCTGAAGTAGTCCGTCCGCGGCGCAGATCATGGCCGCGATGAGCCCTTTGGCATCCGAAACGCCGCGCCCGTACATGAATTTCTCATCCTGGCGGAACTCGAAGAAGGGAGGGACCGTATCCATGTGGGTCGTCAGCAGAATCCGTGGCTCTTCCCGGGTGGCCAGCACGTTGATACGGTCCCCGGTGACGGTCTGGGACCGGCAGCTCCACCCCTGGTTCCGAAGGGTCTCCAGCAGAAAGCGTCCGACGGGTCCTTCGTCTCCCGTTACCGAAGGGATGTTCACCAGAGACCGGGTCAGTTCGATCAGGTCCACCACAGCCTCACTCCCCTTCGAAAACGGCTCGAACCGAAGTGGAGATGCCGCCCCGGACGGTAAAGTCCCCGATCACTTCGCAGCGAATCGGCCGGGATGCGGCCACCAGGTCGTCCAGGATCTTGTTGACCACCGATTCATAGAAGATTCCCTGGTTCCGGTAGGAGAACAAATAGAATTTCAGGGCCTTCAATTCGATGATGTGTTGATCCGGAACATACCGGATCCGAATGGTCCCGAAGTCCGGCTGTCCCGTCTTGGGGCACAACGACGTGAACTCGGGACATTCGATGTTGACCTGGTATTCCCGGCCCGGATATTGGTTGGGAAAGGTCTCCAGAATCTGGTTCGACATGGCTGTACCCAGCGCTGGAATTCGATTCGGATGGGAACGTTGCCGCCGGCAGCCGCGCAGACGCTACGAAAGCACGTGCAGTTGGGTCGGCGACTGTTTCAGCTCGGGAGGAAGGGCGAAGTGAACGTTCTCCTCCCGGGTCACCAGCTCCTCGACGACGGCCCCGCGGTGCTCGAAGTAGTGGATCACCTGTTCGACCAGGATTTCGGGGGCCGACGCACCCGATGTCAGGCCGACGGTCTCCACGCCCTGGAGCCATTCCTGCCGGATCCTGCTCACGTCGCCGATGAGATGCGAAGGGACTCCCGAACCGATCGCTTCCTCGACTAGGCGGTTGGAATTGCTGCTGTTGGATGATCCTACGACCAGAATCAGGTCCGCCACACAGGCCAGTTCGCGCACGGCGATCTGGCGATTCTGAGTCGCATAACAGATGTCTTCCGACGGCGGTCCCTGGATCATGGGGAAACGCCGTCTCAGCGCCGCGATAATCTCCTTCGTGTCCTCGAGACTCAGTGTGGTCTGGGTCAGGTAGGCGATTTTTCCAGGATCCTTGACCTCAAGTTTCTCGACGTCATCGACGGTGCTCACCAATACGATGGCATCAGGAGCCTCTCCCATGGTCCCGACGACCTCTTCGTGTCCCTCGTGACCGATGAGGACGATGGTGTGGCCCCGCTCGGAATACCGGATGGCCTCGACATGCACCTTCGTGACCAGCGGGCAGGTGGCGTCGATGACCTTGAGCGATCTGGACCGGGCATCGGCCCAGACCTGGGGAGACACGCCGTGCGCGCTGAAGATGACCGTCCCTCCCGAGGGCACCTGGTCCAGCGAATCGACGAAGATGGCGCCTTCCCGGCGCAGCTCCTCCACCACGTACGCGTTGTGAATGATCTGCTTTCTCACATAGATGGGCGGCGGACAGACGTCAAGTGCGATCCGGACGACGTCAATGGCCCGAACCACTCCTGCACAGAAACCCCGGGGACTCGCCAGGACCAGCTTCTTGACCATGGTGCGCCGATGTTAGCACAAACGGCGCGGCGCGAGCATTGAGCCCGGAAGCCTTTCGCGGGCAGGTTTGACGCCCGTTCAAGATCGTGCCGGAGCCGCAATCGCGTAGGGACAGCAACCCTCGTGGCAGGTATCGGGCGCAGGTTCACGGGAACCCAGATAGCGGCTCCGGACTCCTTGCGTCCGTTCCCGGACCAGCTCCCCAACCATGCTCACGAAAGCGGCATGGGTCCCCGCCGTGGCGGCTCGCACCAAGTTCAGACCCAGAGAGCGGGCCTGATCCATCAGCTCCACATCCAGGTCGAAGACCACCTCCATATGGTCGGAGATGAAGCCGATGGGAGAGACCACCACGTCCCGGACTCCCCGATTCGCGATTCCCGGGAGGCAGTCGCCGGCATCCGGCTCCAGCCAGGGCTGGTGAGGCGGTCCGCTCCGGCTCTGATAGGCCAGATTCCATGCGGAATGGGGAACCTGTTCCGCCACCAGCCGGCAGGTCTCCCGCAACTGGTCCACGTAGTCGCAGCCCCGGGCCATGGCCAGTGGAATGCTGTGGGCGGTGAACAGCAGTTGCGCCCCGGACCTCCGGTCGCCGGGAATCTGCTCCAGGGCGGCCCGAACTCGATCCCGATTGGATTCGATGAATCCCGGATGATTGTAGAAGACCCGGAGTTTGTGGATCTCCGGCGGCGGAGCCCCCGTCTCCTTCTGGGCTCGCCGGATATCCTCCAGGTACTGGCGGCATCCGGAATAGGAACTGTAGGCCGAGGTCACGAACCCCAGAGCCTTCCTGACGCCGTCGGCGGCCATCTCTCTGAGAGTCTGCGAAAGCAGGGGATGCCAGTTTCGATTTCCCCAATAGATGGGCAGATCGGCCCCCTTCTCCCGCAGTTCCCGGCGCACGGCTTCGATCAGTTCCCGGTTCTGGCGATTGATGGGGCTCACGCCGTCGAAGATCCGGTAGTGATGGGCCACTTCGCTGATCCTCTCCTCCGGCACGCGCTTGCCCCGCAGCACGTTCCTGAGAAAGGGCTCCACGTCGTCCATGCCCTCGGGTCCTCCGAAGGAAATGACCAGCAGCGCGTCAAAGGGCGGTTCGCTCATGGGCATCCGTCTCCACGCCCCTCAGTATATCGATGGGAGCGCCGCCTTCCAGAACGGGAGACGTCTGCACCGCACCGTTCACCAGGACGCTTTCCTCCGGCACCTTCCCATGGAGAGGGGTATTTCGGGAAGGTTGCCGGAACTGCTATAGTCTGGTCGATTCACCATCGGCTTACCCTGGAGAAGACCGTGGAAAAGATCTGGTTGCGACACTACGACGAGGCTGTCCCCACCACCATCGACTATCCGGATATCGACCTCTACTCCATGTTTCGGCAAGCCGTAGAGGATCATCCCCGCGGCACCGCGACCCGTTTTTTCGGCGGCCGGACGCGGTTTGGCGATTTAGGAAAGAAAGTGGACCAATTCGCCTCGGTCCTGGCCTCCCTGGGTGTGAAGAAGGGGGATCGGGTGGCCCTGATCCTGCCCAACATGCCCCTGTACCCCATCGCCCATTTCGCGGTTCTGAAACTGGGGGCCGTCCTGGTGCCCACCAACCCCCTCTACGTGGAGCGGGAACTGCAATATCAGCTCACCGACTCGGGGGCCGAAACGGTGGTGGTGCTGGACAAGCTCATGGGGCGTCTGCTTGCGGTCCGCGAAAAGACGCCGGTGAAGCGGATCGTCTCGGCCGGAATCCAGGAGTTTCTGCCCGCCATCCTGAGCATTCTGTACGGACTCAAGAACCGGTCGTCCGAGCCGCCGCCAACAGCGCCCGGACTGTATCAGTACCGCGAGCTGATGAAGCGCAAGGTCCCGTCCCGGGAGGCCGCGGCGGTCTCGCCGGACGACACGGCCATGCTGCTCTACACCGGGGGCACCACCGGCCTCTCCAAGGGAGCGACCCTGACCCACCGCAACCTGGTCTGCAACGTTCACCAGACCAAGTCGTGGCTCTCGGACCTCCAGATGAAGAAGGAGATCCTGCTCTGCGCCCTCCCCTTCTTCCACAGCTACGGCCTGACCACCGGTCTTCATCTGGCCATCCTCTGCCGCTTTACCATGATTCTCCTTCCCCGTGTCGACCTGGCCGACGTGGTCAAGCGGATCCGCAAGCACCGGCCCACCATCTTCTGCGGCGTCCCGGCCATGTACAACGCCATCAACAATTACACGGGCATCACGAGTTCGGACCTCTCCTCCATCCGCCTCTGCGTCAGTGGGGGGGCCGGCCTGCCATCCGACGTGCAGGCCCGTTTCGAGGAGATGAGCGGCGGAAAACTGGTGGAGGGCTACGGCCTCTCGGAGGCCTCGCCGATCGTGAGCGTGAACCCCATCTTCGGCAATCGCAAGAATGGAACCATCGGAGTGCCCGTCGCCGACACCGACGCGCGGATCGTGGACGGCGATACCGGGGAGATCCTGCCCCAGGGCGAAGTGGGCGAACTTTCGGTCTCCGGACCACAGGTGATGCAAGGTTACTGGAACAAACCGGAGGAGACCGCGAACGTGCTGCAGGACGGCTGGCTCAAGACCGGCGACATGGCGGTGATGGACGAGGACGGGTACTTCACCATCGTCGACCGGAAGAAGGACCTGATCCTGAGCGCCGGAATGAACATCTATTCCCGCGAAGTGGAGGACGTTCTCTACCAGCACCCCGGCGTCCAGGATGCCGCCGTGGTGGGCGTCCCCAGCAAGGTTCGGGGCGAGGTCCCCAAGGCGTTCATCGTGCTCAAGGAAGGCCACGAGCTGACCCAGCGGGACGTGATTCGCTTCTGCCATGGGAAGCTGGCTCGTTTCAAGATCCCCAGACGCGTTGAATTCCGGGACGAGCTTCCCAAGAGCGCCATCGGAAAGATATTAAAGCGACTATTGAAGGATTAGGCTTCAAATCACCTGAATCAGGCGTTTTTTCATCCCTCAGCCACTTCAGTCCGACCGCTCCGTCCGGTCCGGGTAAGGAATGAAGCCCGGATTCAATATTCCCGCCGGATCGTAAAACCGCTTCCAGCGTTGCAGGTCTTCCCAGGTCTCTCCAAAGTGACTCTTCCACTGTTCGGGAGTGAATTCCACCCACCCCGAGAGGTAGCGCTTTCCTCCGACCCGCATCGAGAGGTCGCTGGCCGTCTTCAGTAGCCGGCGGGCCAGGGGGAGCATCTGCCGGGGCACCGAGGGCAGGATCCCGAAGCCCAGGATGAACTCGCCCGGCGGATGGCTGAACAGGGGAAGCGGGTCTCCCTGGAAACGGCAGGGCCAGATCAGGACGTGGCCGCCGGCCAGGAGCTGCGGGGGAAAGTTGGCCAGCACGCCGCCGATGTAGGCCGGGGCCTGATCCCAGGGCAGAATGGTCTCCATCCAGGGGTGGCACATGCCCCACGCCCCGCTCTGCCGCCAGAGTTCGAAGACCGGCTCCAGCCGATGGGCGAATTCCAGCGCGCTGGAATCCTCCACCTGCAGCCTCCGATAGAAATTCAGGCCCTCGAGCAGTTCCTCCTCACCGGGCTCCTCGTCGCCGAACTCCACGGTCAGGTGCATGGGGAAGAACCACTCGGCGAAGGGGACCCGGACGCCACCCATGCGCCGCAATCCCTGAACACACGGGGAGGCCCAGGACTCGATGTAGTCGAAGCGCTGCCAGGAGAGCAGGTGCTTCTGGTCCGCCATCAGAGCGGCCAGGTCATCATAGAGGAGATAGTAGGTCCGGACCCTGGGAGCCGCCGGGCGGAGCCGGAGCCGGGCGCTCACGATGACCGAGAACTGGCCCAGTCCGCACAAGGTGCAGAAGAAGAGTTCGGAGTTCTCCTCCGGAGAGCAGCGCACCCGGTGGCCTTCGCCCGTCACGACCTCCAGTTCCAACACCTGATGGGCCTGGGTGCCGTGGCGGTGAGAAGACACGCCGATGCCGGCCATGGAGATCGTTCCTCCCACGGTCACGTTGAGATTGTTGGTGAGAACCGGGGGCAGAAGCCCCCTCTCGGAAGTGAAGGCCACCAGGTCGCGCCACAGGACGCCCGCCTCGACCGTCACCGACTCCCCCTCCACGGCGCCGATCCCATTCAACGAGCTCAGATCGACGAGGATCCCGTCCTGGGAGAGGGACTGGCCACTCTGGGAATGGGAAGCTCCCCGGGTCGAGACCGGCCAGCCGGCCCGGGACGCCGCCGCCATGACGGTGGCCACGTCCTTCACCGATTCCGGCGCCACCAGGGCCTTGGGAGTCTTCGTCAGGATTCGGCCGAAATCGGCGGCCACGTCCCGGCGGGACTCCTGGTCCAGGTAGATCTTCCCCCGAATCAGGCGCTGGAGTTTCTCGAAATCCATGCAGTCTCCCTTTTTTCAGAACCTGGAAAACGTCATCCCGGCCGGCAAGTTCCGTACCGATGCTCCCCGCTTCCATGAAACGGGAACAATCGGAGTATAATCGATGGATCATGCCATTCGATATGAGACACCAGAGCCGTACTCTATTGGACGGACCCGACCGGGCGGGAGCCCGATCCTTTTTCAAGGCCATCGGTTTTACCGATGAGGACCTGGCCAAACCGCTCATCGGGGTCGCCCACTGCTGGATCGAGGTCACGCCCTGCAACTTCAACCACCGCAGACTGGCGGAAAAGGTCAAGGAAGGGGTGCGGGCCGCCGGCGGAACTCCGCTCGAGTTCAACAGCATCTCGGTGACCGACGGGATCGCCATGGGGACCGAGGGCATGAAATCGTCGCTGGTCAGCCGGGAGGTCATCGCCGACTCCATCGAACTGGTCTGCCGGGGACACCTGTTCGACGGCCTCGTCGCCATCACCGGATGCGACAAGACGAGCCCGGCCGCCGCCATGGCGCTGACCCGGCTCAACATCCCCAGCCTGATTCTCTACAGCGGTTCCATCATGCCGGGGGAATACAACGGGCGTAAGCTCACGGTCCAGGACGCCTACGAGGCCATCGGGGCCTACAATGCGGGCCGCATCGACCGGGAGGAACTCAGGGGCATCGAGAACTACGCCTGCCCCGGCGCGGGGGCGTGCGGCGGCCAGTTCACCGCCAACACCATGTCCACGGCGTTCGAGATGCTGGGCATCTCCCCCATGGGCTTCAACGGAATCCCGGCAGTGGACCTGAAGAAGGAAGAGGCGGCCCTGGAGTGCGGCCGCCTGGTGATGCAGCTCCTGGAGCAGGGACTCCGGCCCCGGGACATCCTGAGCCGGCAGGCCATCCTCAACGCCATCACCGGGGCCATGGCCACCGCGGGATCCACCAACGTGGTTCTACACCTGCTGGCCATCGCCCGGGAATCGGACATCCCCCTGGACATCGACGACTTCGACCTGATCTCGCGGAAAACGCCGGTCCTGGCCGACCTGAAACCGGCGGGGCGCTTCACCGCCCCTGACATGCACCACGCCGGGGGAATGGCCTGCGTCGGCCGCCTGCTGTTGGAGGCGGGACTCGTCGACGGCGACCTTCCCACCGTCACCGGCAGGACCCTGGCCCAGGAACTGGGCCGCGGCCAGGCTCCGGAGGGACAAGAGGTCATCCGGCCCTTGTCCAACCCCATCAAGAAGACGGGGGGCCTCATCATCCTGCGGGGAAACCTGGCCCCCGAAGGTTGCGTGCTGAAGATCTCCGGCGTCGACCGGGACGGTCACACCGGTCCGGCTCGAGTCTTCGACCGGGAAGAACCGGCGTTCGCCGCCATTAAACAGGGCCGGATCAAGGCCGGCGACGTCATCGTGATCCGCAACGAGGGCCCCGTGGGCGGCCCTGGCATGCGAGAACTCCTGGCGGTCACCGGAGCCGTGCAGGGTTCCGGCCTGGGAGACCAGGTGGCTCTCATCACGGACGGACGTTTTTCGGGCGCCACCCGCGGTTTCGTGGTGGGGCACGTGGCCCCCGAAGCCGCCGTCGGCGGCCCCCTGGCCGCCCTGCGGGACGGCGACATCATCACGCTGGACATCGAGGAGCGCGTGATGAACGTGGACTTGAGCGACCAAGAGATCCGGAGCCGCCTCCGGAACTGGAAGCCTCCCGTGGAGCGGTCCAGGACCGGCGTCCTGGCCAAGTACGCCCGTACGGTCTCCTCACCGTCGGACGGCGCCGTTACCTTTCCGCTCGACTGACTCCGAGCGCAGCCTCGCGCTCGGCGCAGGCCTCCCGGACCAGCCCTCGGACGCCGGGCCGTTCGACGTCTTCAACCGTCCGCATCTTGACATGGCGCATCCTGGCGCCGGTCCCTTCCAGCAGCTTCCCCGGGTCCGTCAGGCTCGTGCCCCGGTAGAAACCGAGGTTGACCCAGGACCTGTAGGGCAGGATATACGCGTACCCATCGATCATCTTCCGGGGCCCGCAACCGTAAGTTGCGGCCCGGTCGCCGAGGCGCACCACTTCGCAGGCCTCCGGATGAATCTCGAGGATCACTTGCCTCAGGCGTTCGACGACCGGCTTCAGCGGCTCGTTGGAGAGCCGGACGAGATCATCGAACCGGCCCAGCCTGGCTTTCGCCATGCGGTCCCTCCGGCGTCCCTATGCCGAGCGTCTCCTGCCCGTCACCACGAGGGCGATTCCCCCGAACAGAGCTCCCACCACCATGGTGTAGCCCACCCAAACGGTCAGTTGCGGAACCACGCCCGACCAGAAGAACTTGCCCAGGGCGCTCATCTCCGGAAATCCCGGAGGTGCGGCGTCGTAGTGGGTGCCCCAGTTGCCGAGAACCGCCGGCAGCGTGATGAGGATCACCGGAATCCGGGCCGCCAGGGCGTAGTAGAACAGGACCCTGCCCAACGCGCACCAGCCTCGGCACGCGATGATCATTCCGGCGATACTCCCAGCGACCGGACCGAGCATGGCAACCGGGTAGTTTTCGCCCACCAGCCACCCCACTCCGAAGATGATGGCAACGGCCGCGGCCAGGCCCCCCGCCGCGTGGGCCAGCGCCCGGCCGGCCGACTCGGGACCACCACCGCATCCGGCCAGCTTCAGGGCGAAGTAAACCCCGAAGATCGGCACCAGCCAGGTGATCCCCACGATGGCGCCGCCGCCCCCCGCTTCGGGATTGAACAACGCCGGGGACCAGCCGTTGAGCTCGCCCACCAGGCGTAGAATGGTGACGGCCAAGGTGATCACCGCCGGTACCAGAATCATGTCCTTGACCGAACCCGGTCCGTTGCTGCTGTCCGCCATCATGCCCTCCCCTCCCGTCTCGCCAAATCGATTCCAGCAGAACCAGTATGGATGACCGGCTGCGAATGTCCACCGAAGGACCAAAGATGTCGAGTTTGACTCGCTCCCGGTTTGCGCCTAGCCCGCATTTCTCACCAGGCCGCTTTGCGTATGATGAAAAAGAGTTTGTGTTTGCGCAATTACGGGATTTTTGCCAAGTTATCTCCGGGACACACTGCGCTGGGCGCGCGCTCGCTGGTCTTTTCACCCTCAGCGCGCACATGCTCCCTCAAACGTAGTCACCACTACGTTTTCAGTCGCGAGCACGCGCTGAGGGCGAAAATCCTGCGCGATCGTCACGCCCCCTGGTGAAAAATGCGGGCTAGTCTCCATTCGTCCAAGAATGAAAGTGGCCGCCGGCGTCTCAAGACCGGCGCCAGACGCAACCGGCGGGAGAACCATCAAGGATGAGACGTCCAAAACCGTATTCCAATGCCTCGCGGTGTCCGGCCAGTTTGGAGCGCCTAATTTTTGTGCTGTGCCCGCTCCTGGCACTCCTGGTCCAGACCCCGGAAGCCGGCGACTGGACTCGGTTTCGGGGACCCAACGGGTCGGGCGTCTCCACCTCCCACGATCTTCCGCTCCGATTCGGACCCCGGAACAACCTCCACTGGAGGACTTCCCTTCCCCCGGGCCACTCCTCTCCCGTCTTTTCCCGGGAGAGCATTTTCGTCACCGGTTTCCAGGAGGACAGCCTCTCCACAACGGCGCTGGACCGGAAGACGGGAAAGATCCGGTGGACTCGGGAAGTCGCCGGAGATCGGAAGGGCGAACTCCACCGGGACAATTCCCCAGCCTCCCCCAGTCCCGTGACCGACGGGAGCAACGTGTACGTCTTTTTTCAGGATCTGGGGCTTCTGGCCTACGACGCTCGCGGCAACGAACTCTGGCGGGTCCCGCTGGATCCCGTCAACACTCCATTCGGGATCGGGGCCTCCCCCGTTCTGGCCGGTGATCATGTGGTTCAAGTCTGTGACGGCGAATCCGGATCGTTCATGGTGGCCGTGGACAAGAACACGGGACGCGTCACCTGGCGCGACGAGCGTCCCCTGGTCCGGCGGGGCTTCTCCACACCGGTCCTCTACCGGCCTCAAGGCGGAGAGCTCCAGGTCCTGGTTCCGGGGTCATTCCAGCTCGTCGCCTATTCGGCGTCGGCAGGCGAGAGGATCTGGTGGAGCCGGGGCCTGACCTGGCAGATGAAACCCACGCCGGTCATGGACGGGGAGTTCGCCTATGTCCTGGGGTGGGCGGGCGCCGCCGACCCGGGCAATCAGGAGGATGTGATCCCCTTTGATGAAGTCCTGAAAAAACACGACGGCAACGGCGACCGAAAACTCTCCGAGGAAGAAGCCGAGGGAGCGATTTCGCCCAACTTCTCCACGTCTTGGCGGAACATGGATCTTGATCTGGACGGCTACCTGGGAGAGCGGGACTGGGAGCTGTTTCGTCTGCGCCGGGCTTCGGTCAACTCCATCCAGCGGATTCGTCTCGGCGGAAAGGGGGACGTGACCGAGACCGCCCGGGGTTGGCAGTACCACAAGAGTCTGCCCAACGTGCCCTCTCCTCTCCTGTACGACGGCGTCATATACCTGGTCAAGGATGGAGGCATCGTCACTTCTCTCGATCCGGACACCGGAGCCGTCCTGAAACAGGCCAGGCTGACGGAGGCCATGAGCCGGTATTTCGCGTCTCCCGTCGGGGGGGACGGCA
This sequence comes from Acidobacteriota bacterium, assembly GCA_965116695.1. GTDB lineage: Bacteria > Acidobacteriota > UBA6911 > RPQK01 > JAJDTT01 > JAJDTT01. The sequence continues at coordinate 312,560 of OZ220706.1, read as the reverse complement.
AGGTCTACCTGCTGGGCGAGAACGGCGACGCCTCGGTCCTGAGGGCCGGGCCGGAATGGGAGCTGCTGGCCGTCAACCGGATGGGCGAGGACTGCTACGCCACTCCGGCGCTGGTGGACGGAAGAGTCTACCTGCGGACCGTCAGCGCCCTCTACTGCTTCGACTGAATAACCCACGCCGCCCGCGCGATCCGAACGGTTGAAGAAACCAAATTTTATTGCCTTCTTCATCTTTGCTTCATATTCGGTTCGTAAACTCGGCAAGCGGGAACGGAGCGAAATCCCAGCGATGCGTACGGAACTGGTGATCCTCGGCGCGCTGCTGCTGCAACCTGGAGGCTGCTTCCTGAATGCCGGGACGGCAACGAGTCCCCAGGAAAAGGGCCGGCAAGAGCAGCGGAATGAGCCCGGGAAGAAGGAGCCTGAAAGCCCAACTCGGGAGGACAACTCCCTGCGCCCCTATTGGAAGGATGGAGTCCGGCTCGAGACACCGGACAAGCGTGTGAGTCTCAAGATCGGCGGACGAATCCAGGCCGACTGGATGTGGATCAACGAGGACCAATCCGTGAGGGCGGCGATCGGAGATCAGACCAGCGGCAGTGAATTCCGCAGGACCCGTCTTTACATGTCGGGCGACCTGTTCGGGAACCTGAGCTTCAAGAGCCAGTTCGACTTCGCGGGGGGTTCGACGGCAATGAAGGATGTCTTCGTCGCTCTCAAGGCGATCCCGGGATTCGGGAGCGTCAAGGTCGGCCACTACAAGGAGCCCTACAGCCTGGAGGAGCTCACCAGCAGCAATTACATGACGTTCGTGGAACGTTCCCTGCCCAACGCCTTCTCCGCCTCCAGGAACACGGGAATGACCGTCTACAACTCCCAGTTGGGCCAGCGATTGACCTGGGCCGCCGGCGTGTTTCGGGAGACCGACAACGGCGGGACCAGTCTGGGCGACGGCATCGCCGGCACCTTTCGCCTGACCGGCGTGCCGGCCCTCAGCCGACAGAAGGACAGGCTGGTTCACCTGGGCCTCAGCTACAGCTTGAGAAGGCCCAGCGACGGCGTCCTGCGTTGGCGGCAGCGCCCGGAACTCCACCTGACCGACCGCTACGTGGACACCGGCTCCTTTCCGGCCGATCGGATTCAACTGGTGGCGCTGGAGGGTGCGGTGGTCAGCGGCCCCTTTTCGGCTCAGTCCGAATACATCTACTCGGCGGCCCGTTCCCAAGTCGCCGGAGACCCCGTTTTCGGCGGATTCTATATCTTCGCCAGCGTCTTCCTGACCGGAGAGCAGCGAAACTACAAGGCTTCCTCGGCCTCTTTCGACCGCCTGCGGCCCCGGAGGAACTTTGCGCCGGGTGAGGGCCCGGGGGCTTGGGAGGTGGCGCTCCGCTACTCCACGCTGGACCTGACGGACAAGGCCATCAATGGAGGACGCCTGAGGAACATGACGGCGGCCGTGAACTGGTATCTCAATCCGGTGGCCCGGGTCATGTTCAACTATGTCTACGGCGACCTGTATGAAGTCGGGGCAACCCATGCCGTGGTCACGCGGTTCCAATTGAACTTCTAACCTTTGCAACCAGATGAGGACACGGGATCGATGAGGAAATTGATGCGCTGGCTGGTTCTTTCGGGGCTTCTCCTGACTTCCTGCGGCGGTGGGGACGATTCTGGAGGAATGCGCGGCCGAGTCAAGGTCGATGGTTCCAGCACCGTATTTCCCATCACGGAGGCCGTTGCGGAAGAGTTCCTCAAGGTTCATCCCCGAGTCCAGGTCACGGTGGGCATATCCGGGACGGGTGGAGGATTCAAGAAGTTCTGCGCCGGCGAAACCGACATCAACGACGCCTCACGGCCCATCAAGCCCATCGAGCAGGAGGCCGCGAAGGCAGGCTCGGTTCAGTTCATCGAACTGCCCGTGGCCTATGACGGAATCTCGGTGGTTGCGAATCCCGAAAACGAATTCCTGGACTACCTGACCGTGGAGGAGCTGAGGAAAATCTGGCAGCCCGGGAGCATGGTGGACAAATGGAGCGATATCCGTTCGGAATGGCCCGACAGGAAACTCAACTTGTACGGACCGGGAACCGACTCGGGGACGTTCGACTATTTCACCGAGGCAGTCAACGGAAAATCCCAAGTGTGCCGTCCCGATTTCACCGCCAGCGAGGATGACAACGTCCTGGTTCAAGGCATCTCGGGAGATCCGGACGCTCTGGGCTTTTTCGGGTTCGCCTATTACGCCGAAAATGCCTCGCGCCTGAAACTGATCCCCATCGACGGGGGCGACGGACCCGTTTATCCGACGCACGAGACCATCAACCAGAACACGTACAAGCCACTCTCCCGGCCCGTTTTCATCTACGTCAACGACCAGGCCCGGCGGGAGGAGGTGGTGGCGTTCGTTGAATTCTACCTTCGGGAGGCTCCCAACCTGGTGCAGGAGGTGGGTTACGTGGCGTTGCCGGCAGAAGTGTACGACTTGGCTCTGAGCCGCTTCACGAAGGGAGTCACAGGAACAGTCTACGGCGGCGGGCACGCCGCGGGTGTCTCGCTGGTGGAGTTGTTCCAGGTGGGCGGGTAGCCCTTTCCGTCAGGATCGAAGTTCTTCGACACATTTCAACGCCGTCATGACCATCCAGTTGCGGAAGAAAGGAAACGTCCGTGAAAAGCTGATTCGTTGGCTTCTCCTGAGTTGTGCCTGTGTCTCCGTGGCCACGACGGTGGCCATCATCCTGATATTGGCAACGGAGTCGGCGGCTTTTTTTCGCGAGGTCCCCATCCTGGACTTCCTGTTCGGCACTCGCTGGACTCCGCTGTTGGAACCGCGGTCCTTCGGCGTCCTTCCCTTGCTCTCGGGAACGCTGCTCATCGTTCTGGGTTCGTCCCTCGTCGCCCTGCCGGTGGGTTTGGCGACTGGGATCTACCTGTCCGAGTACGCTTCACATCGGGTCCGGGAGGTGATCAAGCCGGTCCTTGAGATCCTCGCCGGGATCCCGACGGTGGTGTACGGCTATTTTGCCCTCACTTTTGTCACGCCGATCCTGCAAACGTTCTTCGATCAGGTCCGGATCTTCAACGCGGCAAGTGCTTCAATCGTGGTGGGCATCATGGTGTTGCCCATGGTGGCCTCTCTCTGTGACGACGCCTTCCGGGCCGTACCTCAATCGCTTCGCCAAGGTGCGTATGCCCTCGGTGCCACTCGATTGGAAGTCACGTTGGGAGTGACCCTCCCCTCGGCGACTTCGGGGGTCGTGGCGTCGTTCGTTCTGGCCATTTCCAGAGCCATCGGTGAGACCATGGCCGTGACCCTGGCGGCAGGAGCGACCCCGAAATTGACGCTCAATCCGGCGGAGAGCATTCAGACCATGACGGCCTATATCGTCCAGGTCAGTCTCGGCGACACCCCGGCCGGGACCATCGAGTACCAGACCATCTTTGCCGTCGCCGCCCTGCTGTTCGCCATTACCTTGTTCATGAACGTGATCGCCAACCGGGTGCTGCGCCGGTTCCGGGAGGTGTACGAGTGAAGAGCCTGGTCCGCCGGCGGCGTCTGGCTTCCATCTTCCGCCATGTCTGCGCCCTGGTGACCTGGGGCGGCGTCCTCCTGCTGGCGATGCTGCTTTACCACGTCAGCCGCCAGGGAGTGGCCTGGCTCGACCTGGAGTTCCTGCAATCGTTCCCCTCCCGCTTTCCCGAGCGGGCCGGCATCAAGTCGGCGCTCTGGGGAACCTGCTGGGTCATCAGTTTCACCGCCCTCTTTTCCATCCCGCTGGGAGTGGCGACCGCCATCTACCTGGAGGAGTATGCAAAGAAAGGGAGGCTTGCGCGCTGGATCGAAATCAACCTTTCCAATCTTTCGGGAGTCCCCTCCATCGTCTTCGGCATCCTGGGACTCGTCATCTTCGTGCGGATGATGGCCCTTGAGCGGAGCGTGCTGGCCGGCAGCCTGACCTTGGCGCTGCTGATCCTGCCGGTGATCGTCATTGCCTCCCGGGAGGCGATCCGGGCCGTACCCCAGTCCATCCGGCACGCTTCGTACGCGCTGGGAGCGACTCGTTGGGAGACGGTGCGGCATCATGTTCTTCCGTCCGCATTCCCCGGAATCCTGACCGGCGTCATCCTGGCCGTCTCCCGCGCCATCGGCGAGACAGCTCCCCTGATCATGATCGGAGCCCTCACCTACGTGGCCTTCGTCCCGGAGAATCCGATGTCGCCCTTTACGACTCTTCCCATCCAGATCTTCAATTGGTCTTCACGGCCCCAGCAGGAATTCCATTACGTGGCCGCCGCCGGCATCATCGTGCTGCTGGTGGTCTTGCTTCTGATGAACGGGACTGCCATTTACATCCGGCACCGGCTGGGGAAAAATCCAGGAAGATAAGTCCAGACTGAATTGTTGGCCATGAACGAACCGATTCTCCAGACCGTCGATCTCAGCATCTTCTACGGAGGGATTCCGGCCGTCCGAAATGTATCCCTCTCCGTCCAGGAACGTGGGATCACCGCCATCATCGGCCCCTCCGGTTGCGGCAAGAGCACGCTGCTCAGAGCTTTCAACCGCATGAACGACTTGATCGAAGGAGCCAGCCATAAGGGCACGGTGCTCTACCGCGGCGCGGACATCTACGCTCCGGACGTGGACCCGGCCGATGTCAGGCGGCGGGCCGGAATGGTCTTCCAGAAGCCGAATCCCTTCCCCAAGTCCATCTACAAGAACGTGGCCTGGGGGCCCTCCATCAACGGTTATCCGGGCGACCTGGACGAGCGGGTCGAACGGTCGCTGAGACAGGCGGCTCTCTGGGAGGAGGTGCGAGACCGGATGGACGATTCTGCCATCACGCTTTCGGGCGGGCAGCAGCAGCGGCTCTGCATCGCCCGCGCCCTGGCCATGGAACCCGAGGTCATCCTGATGGACGAACCCTGTTCCGCGCTGGACCCGGTCTCGACCGCCCGAATCGAGGACCTGATGTTCGAGCTCAAGGAGCGCTATTCCATCGTGATCGTGACCCACAACATGCAACAGGCGTCCCGAGTCTCGCAGCATACGGCCTTTCTCGAGAATGGTAGGCTGGTCGAGTTCGGTGAAACCGAGGCCATCTTCACGCGTCCCCAGGAAAGGCGAACCGAAGAGTACGTGACGGGACGTTTCGGCTAAAAAATCGGCGGGCCGTCGTCCGACGGCGTCGAACTCGGGCGGCCCCGGTCCGGGAGACTACCCATGACCAAGCACATGGTGCGCGATTTCGAAAACCTGAAGCGGAAGCTCCTCGGCTTGGGAGGCATCGTCGAGGAGGCCATCAACAACGCCATCCTGGCGTTGCTGGACCGCCGGCACGACCTGGCGGAAGAGGTCATTTCCGGAGACCGCCAGATCGATCTCAAGGAAGTGGATCTGGAGGAGGACTGCCTCAAGGCCCTGGCGCTCTACCAGCCCGTCGCCGGTGACCTTCGATTCATCATCACGGTTCTGAAAGTCAACAACGACCTGGAGCGGATGGGCGATCTGGCCGTCAATATCGCCGAACGGGCCTCCTACCTCTCCGTTCATCCGGCGCTGAAGGTATCGCTGGACTTCGCGCGAATGGTGACCGGCGTCCGCCGGATGGTGCGGGACAGCCTCGACGCCCTCATCCGGATGGACACCGACATGGCCCGGACGGTCCTCACCATGGATGACGAGATCGACGTCATCAACCGGGATATGTTCATCTCGTTGCAAGAGCTGATGAGACAGGACTCCGACACGGTGGAGCGTTCGGTCCACCTGCTGTCCACCTCCCGGAACCTGGAGCGGATTGCGGACCTCTGCACCAATATTGCCGAAGACGTGGTCTTCATGGTGGACGGTGATCTGATCCGCCATCGAAACAAGGACTACCGGAAACCTGTTCCGCCGGATCAGAACTGATCGGCGGCGCTGTTCGAGACGACGCGGCGACGGACATTTCGTTCCCACCGGCGAGGCCGCCCGGCGTACTACCGCGCAAGGTCGGAATGGAGTCGTATCCAAAAATCCAAGATGCGCATCCGCGGGTTCATCCTGCAATCCACCTATCGCATCGAGTCCCGGCGTCCCGTGGTGCATCTGTTCGGACGGCTGGAGAACGGAGATCCGTTCCTGGTCCGTGACGACCGCGAGACCCCCCACTTCTACGTCGCTTCGCGTCACCGGGAACGGGCACGGCAACTGGGCGCCCGGTCGCTGGTCCTCTCCCGCTTCCGCGCCATGGACGGAAGCTCCCTGGTGCGGGTCAATCTGCGAATACCGTCCGACACTCCCGGCCTGCGCGATCGCCTGACCGCGCACCACATCCCCTGCTACGAAGCGGACATTCCCTTCGCCACCCGGTTCCTGATCAACCGCGGTATCCGCGGGTCGCTGGAGATCGAAGGGGAGGGGCGCCGGGTCCCCGGGCTGGGATGGATCTACCGGAATCCCAACCTGGCTCCGGCGGACTGGACACCGCAGCTCTCGACCCTATCCCTGGATATCGAGACCGGCCCCCGTGGCAAGACCGTGTTCTCGGTGGCCCTGCACGGCTGCGGGACATCGGAGGTCCTGCTGCTGGACCCCGATGGAGGTGAAACGCCGGGGGGCGCCGTCTGCTATCGGCGGAAGGGGGATTTCCTCCGGGCGTTCTGCAGCAGAGTCCGGGACCTGGACCCCGACGTCCTCACCGGCTGGAACGTGGTGGACTTCGACCTTCGGGTCCTGGACCGCCTGAGCCGGAACAGCCGTGTCCCGCTCCGGTTGGGACGCGGACGGGAGCCCATGAGGCTGCGGCCCTCCCGCTCCCCGTGGGCCAGCCGCGAGGCCCGGATTCCAGGCCGCGTGGTGGCCGACGGGATTCACCTGCTCCGGGGATCCTTCGTCCGGCTCGAACGCTACTCCCTGGACTTTGCCGCCCGCCAGGTGCTGGGAGAGGGGAAGACGCTCCACGGGGCCGACCGGCCGGCCGAGATCCTGGAGAGCTTCCGCAACGACCGGGAGCGATTCGTGCTCTACAACCGGACCGACGCCCGGCTCGCCCTGGAAATCCTGGAAAAACTGAAGGTCATGGACCTGGCCGTGGAGCGAAGCCGGCTGACCGGCCTCCCCATCGACCGGGTGAGCGGGTCCATCGCGGCCTTCGACTTCCGCTACCTGACGGAGCTTCACAAGAGGCGCATCGCCGCCCCCAGCGTCGGCGCCGCCACCACCGGGGCCCCGAGTCCGGGGGGACACGTCTTGGAGCCCGAGCCGGGCCTTTACGAACAGGTCCTGGTCTTCGACTTCAAGAGCCTCTACCCCAGCCTGATCCGCACCTTCCAGATCGATCCCCTGGGCTACCTCGCCCGGCCCGGTCCGGATCAGGACCCCATCGTCGCTCCCAACGGGGCCGCCTTCCGGCGTGAACCGGGCATCCTGACACAACTGCTGAACCATCTATTCCCGCGCCGCGACGCCGCCAAGGCGGCGGGCAACCAGGTCGCCAGCCACGCCATCAAGATCCTCATGAACTCCTTCTACGGCGTCCTGGGCACTCCGGCCTGCCGCTTCTACCGGCCCCAACTGGCCGCGGCCATCACCACCTTCGGCCGGGAGATCCTGCTCTGGTCCCGGGACCGGTTCCGGAACTACGGTTACCGGGTTCTTTACGGAGACACCGACAGCCTCTTCGTGCTCTCCGGTGAACAGACCACCGCCGCGGCCCAGGCGCGGGGAGAGGAATTGGCGCGGCGCCTCAACCGGGACCTGGAAAGTCATGTCTCGGAAAAGTGGAGGGTGAAGAGCCGCCTGGAGTTGGAACTGGAGCGGCTCTACCGGAAATTCTTCATCCCGGCGACCCGCCAGGGGGGGCGCGGCGCCCGCAAGCGGTACGTGGGCTTCGTCGGCGACGGGCCTGATGCCGAAGTGGTCTTCACCGGCATGGAGGTGGTCCGGACCGATTGGACCGCACTGGCCAGGAGGATCCAGAAGGAACTGTACCGGAGGCTCTTCACGGAGACGGATGTCCAGCCCTACCTGCGCGAAACCGTCGCGAGCCTCCGCGCGGGGCGTCTGGACCAGCTTCTCGTCTACAACAAGACGCTGGGGAAACCGCTCGACGAGTACCGGAGCACGACTCCGCCCCACGTCGCCGCGGCCCGTAAGATGTCCGGCAAACCCGGACGCCGGATCTCCTATCTCATGACTCTGGCCGGACCGGAACCGGCGGGCGAAACGACGGCCCCCATCGACCGCGAGCACTACGTCCAAAAGCAGGTTCGCCCGGTAGCCCAACCGGTTCTGGACCACCTGGGCCTGAAGTTCGAGAAGGTCATCGGTGATGATCGTCAACTGGAGCTTTTCTGACCGATTCCTCAACACTGCCGGTGGAGAGCTTGGTATCGGCAGGCTCGATGAACTGGGCAATGATCAGAATGATCACCGCCACCGCGGACCCGATCTGGAAGATGAGGGCATACCCGAAACGGTCCCACAGGAATCCGCCGACGAGAGGCAGGGTCACCGCCGCCACGTGGTTCAGGGTCACCCCCAATGAGATGGTCGGACGCAGGTCGGCGGTGCGGGCGATCCTGTTGAGATAGGTGCTCAAGGACACGGACGCCAGAAACAGGAGACGGTCCACACAATAGAGGGCGTAGAGCACCCACTTGTTCTGAATGAAGGAATAACCCCAGAAGATCAGGATCAGCATGGAATAGGCGGCACTGAGAATCTTGCGCTCTCCCAACCGGTCGATCAGGCGCCCGACCACGGGCGCCGCCAGGACCGCCAGCAGGGTGCTGACGAACATGAGAACGATGATGTGCTCCGTGGTCGCGCCGTGGACGAAGACCATGGAGAAGACGGCGAAAATGACGAAAACCTGGCGCCGGCACCCTTGGAAGAAGGTCAGGAGATAGTAGATGAGGTACTCACGGCGGAGGACGAACCGGTCCTCGGCCGTGACAGCCGCAGGGACACGGACCGGAAAGATCGCGAATCCTCCCAGGACCACCGCCAAACCGGCCGCCAGGAAGACCCACCGGAACCCAACGAATCCGATGAACCCGAAGGTCAGGACCATGGCCAGAAGAAATCCCGACTCGTCGATGCTTCGGAGTTGCCCCAGGCGCCTCCCTTTGTGGGCGTCCGACAGGGTCAGGGCCAGGGTCTCCCGCTGCGGAAGCCAGCCGTGAAAGCCCACGCTCCAAACCAGAGAGGCCAGGATCAGGCTGCCGACGGAGTGGACGCCGAAATAGGTGCCGACGCCAATGCCCGTCAAGATGAGCAGGAACCCCGCCAGACGAGCCGGCGGAAACCGGATGGAGATGGCGATCAACGCCACCGTCAGGAAGCCGGGGATTTCCCGGATCGACTCCAAGACGCCGAATTGATGGGGCTGGATCCCCATCTCCTCGACGATGAAGTTGTTGAAGGTGGTCATGTAGACCGCGAACCCGGCGCTCAAGAGTCCGGAGGCCAGCGCCAGCAGCTTGAAGTCCCGGCTCCATCCCCTCAGGTCAGACGTGATGTTTTGCTGATTTTTCGCCACGGGTTGACCGGTCGCACCCGTATACGCGCTGAATCCGGGAGTGTCAATTAAGCTGCCATGTTCCAGGCGCTTCGGCGGCGGGACGCCGACTCTCCGCCGGGTCCGGAATTGCCGGGAAATGCTATAGTGTGGCCCATGGCAAACGACCGGCGTGGCTTCCTGAAGGGCCTGACCGCGACCGTGAATCCGGTTCGGGACCCGTTCGGAGAGATTCTGGAATCGGCCCGGTCCGCGGGTTCGGAAGCGGCGTTCGAGTCCCTGATCTCGAACCTCAAGGCGGAGAAGAAATACCCGCTGCTGTTCGAAGCCAGACTGATGCAGAAGCGCCACCAGTTGGGCCTTCCGCTGATCCTGACCGAATCGGCTTCGGGACTCGATCCCAAGACTCAGGGTGAATACGAGCAGGCCACCATCGCCGCCGCCCGGGAGGTGGGAGAACACTTCCTGGCCGACGGTGACATCATCGCTTCCTGGCCCTACTTCCGGGCCATCGGCGAGAACGGTTCCATCGCCGGGGCGATCGAGGCCATCCCCGCCGACGAAGCCGAGGACGCCGTCATCGAAATCGCCTTTTACGAGGGGGCGAATCCCAGCAAGGGATTCGAGATGATCCTGGCCCGCTACGGAACCTGCCGGGCCATCACCTCATTCGCCCAGTTTCCGAGTTCGGACGGACAGGAGGAGTCGGGACGGCTGTTGGTGCGGACGCTCCACTCGGAGTTGTTGGCCAACCTGAAGGGCAGCGTTCGGCGCCGGGAGGGGACGGCTCCGGACACCGGGAGCATTAGCGAGTTGATCGCCGGCCGGGACTGGCTCTTCGAAGGCAACACGTACTACATCGATACCTCCCACGTCAGTTCCGTGGTCCAATTGAGTCCCCAATTGGAAGATCGAGACTCTCTGATCCTGGCTCTGGAGCTCACCGACTACGGGCGGCGCCTGTCGGATATGTTCCAGTACCCCGGCGAGCCTCCCTTCGAGGACCTCTACACGGACCACTCGTTCTACCTGAAGGCGCTTCTGGGCCGGGAGGTCCCGGAGGGGGTGGCGCATTTCAGGAAGAAGCTGGGTGGATCGGATTCGGACCCGGATGGTTCTGCCGCCGCCCAGGCTCTGGTGCGCCTGCTGGAGAGGATCGAACGCTACGACGAGGCCATCGAGGTCGGAGTGAAGTATCTGAAGGACTTTCCGGCTCACGAACTGAAGTGCTTGTCCGTCCCCCAACTCTGCCAGGTATCGGGAGACTACGACCGCCTTCGCGAGGTGTCGCAGGAGCAGGGAGACCTGCTGAGCTTCACCGCATCCGTGCTCTACGATTCCAAGAGTTGAATCGAATATCGGCGTCCCGCCGAGGGGCCCCGGGGGACGCCGAACTCTCGTTCTCTCGAGCCGTCAGGAACTGGCGGCGACGACCTTGTTCTTCAGGACGCCGACCCCGTCGATTTCCACGGTGACCTCGTCTCCGGGCTGCATGCCCTTGGTGGTCCCCGGGGTCCCGGTGAAGATCAGATCGCCGGGTTCCAGCGTCACGTACTTGCTGATGAAGCTCACCGACTCGGCGATGCCGTGAATCATGTCGGAGATCTTGGCTTCCTGGCGGACTTCCCCGTTGACCTTGAGCACCATATTCAGGTTGCTGAAATCCACCCCCGAGAGGATGTAGGGCCCGGTGGGGCTGAAGGTGTCCGCGGCCTTGGCGCGCCACCATTGGACGTCGTTCCGCTGCCAGGTCCGGGCGCTGATGTCGTTGCCGCAGGTGATGCCCAGGACATAGTCCATGGCCTGCTCGAGCGACACGTTCCGGGCCCGTTTGCCGATGACGATGACGACCTCGGCTTCATAATGAACCGGGTCCGTGTCGGGCGGCTGGACGATATCTCCCCCTTGGGGCAGCAAGGAGGAGGGAAGCTTGATGAAGGGTTCCGGATAGGGGTTCGGTTCCGAATCCCCGATGTGGGACTTGTAGTTCCCGGCCAGGGCCAGAACCTTGGAGGGGTTCTTGCTGGGCACCAGAATGGTGACGTCCGAGAGGGCATGCATGGTTTCGGTCTTTTCCCATTCGCCGTAAAGGTCCCCGCTCAGTTGCCGGACCTGATCCCCCTCCAAAATGCCGTAGGCTTCCTGGCCGTCCACGCTGAAACGCAGATACCGGGTCCCTTGATCCTCATGGCTCGAAGCCTGACAGGCCTGGGTGAATCCCAACCCCGCCAGCAACAGGAATATGCTCGTCCGTCGCAACATCATTCAGGTCCTCCAATAAGTTGATGTCTCCTCGGGAAGGGGGTCAGCATATAGCGGATTTTCCGGCCCTGTCAACGGGCGCACGCCAAGCTCGGAAACCTTCTCAGGCCCGCCGGCCCGCGACGTGAATCAGGACGAGGATGCCAGTCATGCCCGCGGCCATTCCGATCCAGAGGTCGGCTCCCCAGGCGCCCACCAGGGCATAGCCGGCAAGGGCGGCCACCACAGCCCCGAGAAGAGCGTATGGGACCTGTGTGCGCACGTGCTCCAGGTGGTCGCACCCGCTGCAGATGGAAGAGAGGACGGTGGTGTCGGAGATGGGACTGCAATGGTCCCCGAAGATGGCGCCGTCCAGAACGGCGGCCATGGCCAGGATCATCACCGCCTCGCCGCCCGCTTCATACCCCAACTGGGCGGCCGTGGGGATGATGATGGCCATGGTGCCGTAGCTGGTTCCGGTGGCGAAGGCGACCAGTCCGGCGGTGACGAACACCGCAAGCGGAACCCACTCGACGCTCACGCCCTGACGCAACACGGCGACGGCATAGTGCGCCGTCTCCAGATCGCGGCATCCGGCCGAAAGGGCCCAGGCGCAGACGATGACCACCAGGGCCCCCGAGATATGCCGGACACCTCCCAACCAGGCCAGAAGCCCCTCCCGCACCGTCATCACACCCTGCAGGGCCGGCAGCAGGATCGCCAGAGCGGCTCCGGTGACGCCTGAGTAGAGCATGGCGAAGGTGAGGGCCTCGCCGTCCCGGGCCGCCGCCGCCCGGATGAAGATGTCCTTCCATCCCGACAGTGAGGCCAGGTCGACTCCGGGATTCCGGCTTCCCCAGTAGTAGATCTGGATCGTGATCAGCAGCAGGACCGCGCCGATGGGAACCACGGCGTTGTACCAGCGCGGCTGGATCGCCGTCGACGCCTCCGAACCCTGATGGTTGGACGGCTTCGCGGCGCGGCGCGCCCTTCGCTCCACCTTCAGCATGGGCCCGAAGTCGCGGCCGGTGGCCGCCACCACGATCACCAGGAACAGGGCGAAGATGCAGTAGAACCGGTATCCCATCGCCGAGAGGAAGAGCCCGTATCCGCTGGCCTCCAATCCCAGGTCCCGGGCCGCGCCCTGGAGATAGGAGACCTCGGTCCCGATCCAGGTCGAGACCAGCGCGAGACCGGCGATGGGAGCCGCGGTCGAGTCGATGAGGTAGGCCAGCTTGGCGCGGGACAGCTTGAGCCGATCGAACAACGGACGGACCGTGGGTCCCACGATCGCCGTGTTGGCATAGTCGTCGAAAAAGATGGAGAACCCCATGCCCACCGTCGCCACCGAGACCCCGCGGCGTCCGCGGGCCAGCCGCAGGATGAGGTTGATCATTCCCTGGAGCCCGCCGCTGGCGGTGGTGACGCTGACCAGACCCAGCAGCGACGCCGTGAAGCCGAGGATGGAGAGGTGGAAGGAGTCGAGCACCGAGTCCCAGAAGTAGTTCACGAAGAGCGACTCGGCCATGCCGGCCGGGGAGGGCCAGGCATGAATCACGGCGGCGCTGGCGATGCCGAAGATCAGCGACGGGACCAGCCAGCGGGTGATGAGAACCGAGACGATGGCCACCAGGGGCGGCAGCAGCGCCAGCCAGGTTGCGTCCAACTGCCGGGACGACAGGTAGTCCCGGTCCACGGGCAACAAAAACAGGGTCAGGAGGATGACCAACGCGACCGGCGCTACGATCAGAAGCCTCTTCTTCATTTCGTTCATGAGTCTCGGCGGACTCCCCGTCTCCGGTAAAGACTACTCCCCGGCCATGACGCCGAGTCTCCCTGATTCCCCGCTACGGCTGTTTACGGGTCGAGCGGACCCGGCAGTCGGCCGGACCGGCTGGTAGAATCGCCAGCCGAATGCAATCCACCGGAAGCGAGTTGACGGCGGCTGAAAAGAGGAAACGCCTGGCGCTCTATCGGCAGGTCCGTGCGCGAGCGACCGGGTGGCTGCTGGATCAGACCAATCCCGACGGGTCCATCGGCGACGTGAGCGAAGGGTACTTCTTCTACCGCGGCCCCTGGACCTTCAGCCTGGTGGGGGAGACCGAGGCGGCGAGCCGACTGTGCGGTTGGATCCGCGAGCACATGCTCCAACCGGACGGCCGCATCGGCGGACCCTACCGGAAGCTCAACGACGCATGGGCCTACCGGGACTCGGCTCTCATCGTGGGCGCTCAGATGGCGGGTCAATACGACCTCTCCCATGGCCTCATGCCGGCGCTCCTGCGTTGGCAGGACCCGGCTTCAGGCGCCTTCGCCAACGACCGCCGCGAGGACGGCTCCAAGAGCGACGATCAGAGCATCCCCTACACCGCCGGAGGCGGCTTCGCCTGCCTGGCAACGGGAAACCTGGCGGCGGCTCGGTCGGTGGCGAGTTTCCTGCGAAGAATTTACGAGGCCCAGGAAGAGCTTCCCGACCGCTTCTACTACGACTGGTCCCGCGGCCGCCAGGCGCCGAACCGGGAGTTCCCGCCGGATAAAGCCTTCTGGTTCGTCGTCGAGAATCGTGTCGCCCGGCTCCAGCGCTGGACCGTGGGCGGGATCGCCGCCGGGTTCCTCTGCCGCCTCTATCTGGCCGACCCCGATCCGGACGACCTGGAGTTGGCTCGCCGCTACCAGGACTTCTCCATGGCCGCCACCGACGGCCAGTTCAGCTACGACCCGGTCTGCAAGAGCGGCTGGGGCAGTTCGTTGCTCTACCTCATCACCGGAGATCCCCGCTATGAGTCCTGGACCTACCGCATGGGCGACTGGTTCGTCCGGCAGCAGCACCGGGACGGCTACTGGCCCCCCACCGACGGCCCTTCCACACGAGGCCGCCTGATCCACAACGCTCTGGAATTCACCATGCACGTGGACACCATCATCTCCGGCCTCTCTGGAGGGGGGACATCCCTGTCCCCCTCTTCAACCTAACGCCGCCCTACCAACCACCGGTTCAACCACTCCCGTGCGGTAGGAGGGGGGACATCCCTGTCCCCCTCTTCAACCTAACGCCGCCCTACCAACCACCGGTTCAACCACTCCGGTGCGGTAGGAGGGGGGACATCCCTGTCCCCTCTTCAACGTAACGCCGCCCCACCAACCACCCGTTGAACCACTCCGGTGCGGTAGGAGGGGGGACATCCCTGTCCCCCTCTTCAACGTAACGCCGCCCTACCAACCACCCGTTTAACCACTCCGGTGCGGTAGGAGGAGGGGGACATCCCTGTCCCCCCGGGAAGTGGGGGTAGGAAAACCCCCACTCCTACGACTTCAACGCAGCGTAGCACCGCCATCCACGGGGATGACCACCCCCGTCAGGAAGCTCGCCTGCGGTGACGCCAGGAAGAGCACCGAATCAGCGACATCTTCCACCGTCGCCAGACGCCGCAGCGGTATCTGCCCCAGGATCTTCTCACGCATGCCGGGACGATCCAGAGTCTGCGCCGCCAGGTCGGTCTCCACGAAGGTGGGTGCGACGGCGTTGACGGTGATGCCGTGCCGGGCCCATTCCAGAGCCAGCACCCGGGTCAACATGATCATGCCGGCCTTGCTGGAGCCGTAGGCCGCTCTTTCCTCGCGGGCCGCCAGCCCGGCCGCCGAAGCCACGTTGACGATGGTTCCCCGTCTCCGGGGGATCATCCGGCGTCCCACCTCCTGCGACAGGAAGAATGCCCCCTTGAGGTTGGCGTCCAGAATCTCGTCCCACTGTTCCTCGGTGACCTGCTCGGCCGGACGGGGGATGTTGACTCCGGCATTGTTGACCAGCACCTGAATGGGACCCAACTCCTCTTCCACCTGGTCGGCCAGCGCCGGCATGTCCTCCAGCCGACGGACGTCCAACGCCAGGGGCAGAGCACGAGCCCCGAGCGCCTCGACTCTGCGACAGGTCTCCTGCAGCGACGTCCGCCTGCGGGCCGTCAGCGCCAGACGCGCTCCCGGGACGGCAAACCCCTCCGCCAATCCGACCCCGATCCCCCGGCTGGCGCCGGTGATCAACACTACTCTTTCGTCCATGGCTTCCATCTCAACCACACCACCGGATCACCAGACGTGACAGCACGCGGGCGGCCTCCAGGACCGAATCCAGCTCCACGTATTCGTCCGGCGCATGGAGGTTTCCCCCCTTCGGTCCATAGTAGATGGACTGCTCCCCCAACTCGGCCTTGAAGTAACGGGCGTCGGCAGTGCCGGGAAAGCCATCCCAATCCAGTTCCCTGCCGGTGACGCCCCCGTGACACTCCTCCAACAAGTCGACCAGACTGTCAAGCCCCGTAATCTCGGACGCGACCCAGCCTCGGGCTCGAAAGCCGTTGTAGCGGATCCGGGGTGGGTTCCGAATCAGCCAGGGATCGGGCGCTGCCGCACGGCGGACCTGCTTCTCGGCGAATTCCTGAGCCCGTTCCGGCGGCCAGTCGACGGGAAACGACATGCGGCAACTGAACCGGCATTCGAGCGCCACGTTGGAGGGCCAGTCCCCTCCTTCGATCCGTCCGACGTTGAGGCTCAGGGGCCGGGGACGGTGACCATAGGACGGATGCCGGAAACCCCGATTCAGCGCCTCGACCACCGCCGGCTTGAGGCGGTGGATCAGCGACGCCGCCTTCTCGACGGCGTTCACCTGGCGTCCGGGTTCTCCCACGTAGGCCGGCCGCCCCTGGACACAGACCTCGAACCAGAGCACCCCCAGCGTGGTGATCCAGACCTGGAGTCCAGTGGGCTCGGTCAGCACGGCGCCGTCCATCGGCCCTGAGTCCAGCCGGCATGCCAGCATTCCGTTTCCCGTGCACTCCTCTTCGATGACGCTCTCCACCCGGACCGGTCCCCGCAGCCGGGCGCCCGACTCCCGAACCGCCGCCACCGCCAGCAGGGCCGCCACCAGTCCGCTCTTCATGTCCAGGGCGCCGCGCCCGTACATCCGGCCGTCTCGAACCTCTGCTCCCCAGGGATCGAAGCTCCACCAGTGGAGGGGTCCGAGCGGCACCACGTCCACGTGCCCGTTCAGCACCAGGCTCCGCCCGCCGCTTCCCGAGGGCAAAAGAACGCCGGCCACATTGGGCCGGCCGGCATACTCCCGCTCCACGGGCACGAAATCGGGGTGCGACGCCATGGATGCGGGATCGAGATCCCATTTCCGGGTCTCCAGACCCAGGTCCACGAGCCGCCGGTAGATCAACTCCTGGCATTCCGCCTCCTGCCCCAGCAGCGTGGGGCATCGGACAAGTTCCGCCAGGAACTGCAGATACTCTTCCCCCAGGGCGTCCACCGCGGCGACGGCGCGATCCTCAGGAGTCATCTCCCGGAACCTTCCTTACTCGAACCAGAAGGAATAGAGGTGGGCGTTCTTGAGATGGATTCGGAAGCGGACGCTCTGGCCGGCCAGGGACTCCAGGCTGTCTTTCCCCTCCCACTCCATCCGCACCTTCAACTGGTCCGTGGTCAGCGGCCGGGAAGCGTCGCGGCTCCAACCCTCCAGAGCCTTGCGGCCCTTGGGGTTTCTGACTTCCACCCGGATCTCGCCCCGGGAGGCGTCGGCATTGAGCCAGAGCCGGGTCCCGCCGAAACGCAGGGTTCGGGTCTCGACGAAGCCTCCTTTTTCGTCGGCCCAGAACGAGACGAAACCGTCGCGGCGGAGACGGGCCAGGTGGATGGCAGCCTGAAAGGCGCCGTTGTCCGGGTACCGGACATCCACACCGCTGTAATAGAACCAGAGCTCGTCTCCCTTGACGATGGGCCGCGACACCGGCAGGACCTGGGCGGTGTCGATCCGTCCCTCACCCAGCCGGGAGACCGGCAGAAAAGACTCGCGGGTGCCCACCGTCACCCAGTTGAGCAGGTCGCGGCTGGTGGCCAGCTTGGCCGAATTGACGCCGTCCTGGTTGTTGTGGTGGGGAGGAGTGAGCCCGCTGGACTCGAAGTAGTTGGGCAGGCCGATGTAGATGCCCTCGTAGGGAAAGATGGGCATCTTGTAGACCTCGGTGTTGTAGTTCTCCGGCTGATTGAACCGCGGGGTGTAGAGCCGGGGGTCGACCAGGTGCTCCCGGATCCGCTGCTCGCCCAACTTCTGATCCAGAGCGTCGGCATGGAAAATGAGCCGGGGATCGGTCCATTGCTCGAAGTCCCGGCTCAGGGTGAGGTAGATCGACCGTCCGAAAGGGCCCCGATGCTTGACGGTCAGAATGTACTGTTTGCCCAGTTCGTCGTAGGTCAGCTGGGAAGTGTCCTGGCTCGGAATGGGCGGCACGTCCAGCTTGGTGAACAGGTAGCCGTCGGCGGAGACCACGGGCCGGCGGTCCCTCGGTCCCAGGAGCCCCTTGTAACGGCGATCGCCGCTCCCTTGCGGATCCAGGATGACGTGCTGGACCAGGGCGTCCGGCTCTCCCCGAACCGCCACCAGGTTGTTCTCCCGGGAGCCCTGGAACTCCTTCACCCCCAACGACGGCTTTTCCCAGACGATCCCCTCCCGGGAGCGGGCGAAAGCGGTTTTCCCCGGACCTCCGTGGTACCACATCTTCCAGACCCTCTCGCCAGGGTCCCAGGACGGGGCGCTGGTGACCTGGATCGCCCGGCTCTCCACCGGAGTCTTCCCGGGAGCGGCGTAGCGGCCCGGCCGGATCTCCCAGGGCCGGTCCGCCCGGACCACCGGACTTCCTTCGTACCGGTGAGGCTGGTGAATGACGCGCCGAACCCGGTAGAGGTTCCCCAGAAGATAGTCGTCCAGGAAGAGTTGGCGGACTCCCGGCGTGAGCACCAGGCTTCCCGGACGTTGGCCGGCTCCGCTTCCCGAGAACAAGGAAAAAAAGATCCATCCCCCGATCCAGATCGTGTGAATTCGCTTTCTCAACATGGTTTCCTCATCGGTTCACCCCCGAAATCGGCCCCTATCATGAAGCGACGGGCTCGGGCGGGCAACCATCGTGCAGAGCCGTTGCTGCTGTGTTTCAATATCGGAACAGACAGCAACACCCAACGACGTCATGAGGGATCCCAGATGAAGCGAGTTCACCTGATCTGCTTTTCCTGCGTCCTGCTGGCCGGCGCGATGCTGGTCCTGGCCGGGCCGGACACCAAGACCGGAGTGCTGATGGACGCGGCCTGCGGCGCCCGCGTGGCCGCCAACGTGGAGAAGGCGGCCAAGCACACGGTGGCCTGCGCGCTGATGGAGAGTTGCAAGGCCAGCGGATTCGGCCTGGTCCTGGAGGGGCGGTTCCTCAAGTTCGACCCGGCGGGAGACGAACAGGCCCTGAAACTGCTGGAGGCCGCCAAGGTCCGGGAGAACTTCCGGGTCGAGGTGACCGGTGAGTTCTCCGAGGACGACGTCAAGGTGTCCGCGATGAAGGCGGCCAAGCGGGAGGGGTCGGGCACCAAATTGGCGAATCCCTGAACACGAGCGGCGGGCGCCGGATCGCGGCTTCCCTTCAGCCCGCTATTGGGCCAGCAGGCGAACCTCCTCCAGAACGGCCGTGCTCCCTCCGTCCGGCGTGGTGAACAGCACACGGTACTGGAGCCACCGGTCCCCTTCTCCGACCCGGATCTCCGAACCCGGCGTGTCGAAATAGGATTCGGATCCGCCGGTTCCCTTCCAGTCCGCCGACTCCAGGGATTCAGCCGAAACCGCGCTCCGGATCTGAAAGCGGACCGCGGTTCCATGGGGGGTCCGGGCTGTCCACTCGAGCCGCCCGGGGCGCGTTCCTTCCCGGATCTCCAGCGGCGCCGAGAAATACTCCTCCTCCAGGCGCCGGTGGTAGATGTTGCGCACGTCGTGGCTGGTGCTGAAGTGGGGACCGAAACTCTGGATCCAGTCGCGGCGGGAGTAGGAATACCCCTCCTCTCCTCCCCAGAAGATGTTGGTGCCCACGGCGTGATCGCCCCGCTCGACGTGGTTGACCACGATCAGGTCCATCCAACCGTCCTGATTCAGATCGGCGATGGAGAGGGCCAAGGTGGATTCGCCGGGAAGCGTGGACCGCCGGGACTCGCTGTAGCTTCCGTCCGGTCCTCCCCAGTAGATGAGGACCGGCACCGAGCGCGTCGTGTATCCGTGGTAGTTGGTCATCACGATGTCCAGAAATCCGTCCCGGTTCAGGTCCGCCACGGCCTGCTCTTCCGACTCGAACGCTTCCAGGATCAGGGAGTTCCGGTTCGAGAAACCGTCGGACCCTCCCCACAGCAGTGTGGTCTTGCGCATGGGCCGGCCGAACCGTTCCGGGTCGTAGACCGCCCCCAGGATCAGGTCCAACCAGCCATCGGCATTCAGATCCGCGATCTCGGCGGTGGATGCCGAGTGGACCTTCAGATGCTGGCGGCGCTCCACGCCGTAGCTCCCCGATTCATCGCCCCAGAAGATCTCCGTGTTGGGAGCGTCCACGTCGGTGAAGACCAGATCCAGGAAGCCGTCTCGGTTGAAATCGGCCAGCGAACTCACCATGGGACGCCGGACGCGAAGCGGCAACCGGGTGCTGCGGTCCGGGTGGAAACCTCCTTCCCCGCCCCACCGAATGAGCCCTGTGGAATCGGGCGTGTGGGAGTCGGCCGATCCGGCGCCCACCACCAGATCCAGATGGCCGTCCCGATTCAGGTCCGCGGTGACGACGGAATAGCCTCCCGTCTCGAGTTCCGCCCTCCGGTCCGTGCCGTAGCCGTCGGGACCTCCCCAGTAGATCCAGCCCTTGGGAAAAACCAGGTCCACCCAGCCGTCCTGATTCAGGTCGGCCTTGGCCATGAGTCCGCCTGTACCCTCGATGGGGGTCACGGAGGCCGTCGAGTAATGGTGCCGGGGGTTGCCCCAGTAGATGAGGGAGTCGATGGGACCGTGGGTGCCGCTGGAGCGGTTGATGAGCACCAGGTCCATGTGTCCGTCCCGGTTCAGGTCACCGCCACTGGCGCTCACGGGGCCGAATCCCTGGAGTTCCTTCCGGTGCGCCGCGTCGAACCCGTCGGGACCATTCCAATAGATGTAGGAATTCACGTCGTAGGTTTCGCGACCGTATTCATTGGAGAACACCAGGTCGACCCATCCGTCCCGGTCGTAGTCGGCCAACACCGCATCCGTGGCTGCCAGCGTCGGCAATTCGCTCCGATTCTCCGCCGAGAGCCCCTCGGAACCGTTCCAGTAGACGTAGGAAGAGGCGCCTCCGCTGTTGGGCAGCACCAGCTCGGGAAGTCCGTCCCGGTTCAGGTCGCCGGTCCGGCTCTGTTTGGCTCCCCGGGCCGGCAGTTCGATCCACGGCTCCCGGGCCGGTCCGCGTTCGCTCCCCCGGTGCAGCGCCACCCGATCATCTTTGTGGTTCAGAGCCAGGTCCAGGTGGCCGTCCCGGTCCAGGTCCGCCAGGTGAGCCCCGACCGGGTCGCCGCCCATCCACTCGCCGCGTTCGGCGCTGATGCCCTCCGCCCTTCCACGGTACAGGTAGACACTCTTGTGCCGGGAATTGTTGTTGACAAAGACCAGGTCCGCGTAGCCGTCCCCGTCCAGGTCTCCCGCCGCGCAGTCGGCGGCGCTGACCGTCGCCACGACGCTGCGCCGCGAGGCATCGAAACCCCGGGGACCGTTCCAGTAGACGTACGACTCCAGGTGCCGGTCGAAGCCGAATCGCTCGCCGGCTTCGATGCCCCGATTCGAAAACGCCAGGTCCACGAACCCGTCGCCGTTGAAGTCCCCGGCCGCCACTCCCCCGGCCAGAATCGTGGGCAGCTCGGTCCGGTGTTCCGGCTGATATCCGGTGGGGCCGCCCCAGTAGATGAGGGCCGCCATGTCCTCCGAGTAGTTGTGGATGAAGTTGCAGAAGACGAGTTCCGGATAGAAATCCTGGTTCAGGTCCACCACGATGGACCGGCCGCCGCCCGGACTGGGCAACCGCGTCACTCCCTTGTCCCGGAGCCGGATCTGCCGCAGCAGGCGGGCCAACGGCTGGTGATCCGGCAGATCCGGGAGGATGGATTCGGGGCCCCCGGTTCGGCCCCAGTAGACCAGGATGTCGGCGTTCTCCAGGACGTCGTGGTCCTGACCCAGGAGGATGTCCAGATAGCCGTCGTTGTTCAGGTCCCAGCGGTGGATCATCTCCAGCGTCCCGGAGCGGGTCGCGTAAAGGTTGACCCCGCTGTCGCCCAGACGGCCCGCCGAGAAATCCTCGAAGGTGCTGTGGGTCACCCACGCCTTCTCTGCCCCTTCCGCGGCCGGCCCCGATGTCAGGACCCCGGCCAACAGCAAGAGTCCGAGTAGTCGTCTCATGGCAAAACTCCTCTTCGCAAATTGACTGCGTGTCAGTACAACACAGCAGAGAGAAAAGAGGAAAGGCCCGCGGAGGTGCGATTTCCAATCGCCCATTCTTCCGCGCTGAATTGTCACTCTGCAGTTCGGCGGTTTGGAAACCGCCGCTCCAATCTTGTAGAGTGCCCGGCACGCACCCGAACGGGAAACGACTGATGCGCCACCGGATTCTGCTCTCGATCCTCTGCTTGCTGACGGCCGCGGCCTGCAGCGGCTCGGAGCCGGGCTCTCAGAAGCCCAGACTCGCTTACGTGACCAACGGGGTCGCCTCCTTCTGGACCATCGCCGAGGCCGGTGCTCTCAAGGCGGGCCGGGACCTGGACGTGGACGTGGACGTGCGGATGCCGGTGGAAGGCGTTCTGGACCAGAAACGGATCGTGGAGGACCTGCTGGCCCGGGGCATCGACGGCATGGCCATCAGTCCCATCGACCCGGACAACCAGGAGGACTTGGTCAACGAAGCGTGCGACCACACCACCGTCATCACCCACGACTCGGATGCGCCCCGAACCCGGCGGCTCTGCTACGTGGGGATGGACAACTACCGGGCGGGCCGCCTGGTGGGGAAGCTGGTCAAGGAAGCCATGCCCGAGGGAGGCTCGGTGATGCTCTTCGTCGGCCGGTTGGAACAGCTCAACGCCGCCCAGAGAAGGCAGGGGGTGATCGACGAGTTGCTGGACCGTCCGGGAGAGACCATGGGCACCGTCGATCCCCCGAACGAGCTCCTGAAAGGGAAGCGCTACACGATCCTGGATACCCGTACCGACCAGTTCGACCAGGCCAAGGCCAAGGCCAACTGCGAGGACGCCATCGCCCGCTATCCCGACCTGGGCTGCATGGTGGGACTCTTCGCCTACAACCCGCCCGCCTGCCTGGTGGCTCTGCAGCAGGCCGGGGTGGACGGGATCCACCTGGTGGGCTTCGACGAAGCCGACGCGACCTTGCAGGGCATCCTGGACGGGCGGGTCTACGGCACCGTGGTCCAGCAGCCGTACCAGTACGGTTACGAATCGGTGCGGATCCTGGCGGGCCTGGCCCGGGGAGACCGCAGCGTCCTTCCCCAGAATGGGTTTCTGGATATCCCGGCCCAGACGATCCGGGCGGACAACGTCCGGGAATTCTGGGACGATCTGAACCGCAAGATGGCGGAGGCAAAGGGCGCTAACCCCTGACGCCGGCGCGATTCCCTGCCCCGCGGCGAAACAGTTCATGGCGGCACCGGTCCTCGAAGCCCGGAAGATCAGCAAGCGATTTCCGGGGGCCCTGGCTCTGGACTGTGCGGACCTCCAGGTCCACGGCGGCGAAGTCCTGGCCCTGGTGGGCGAAAACGGAGCCGGCAAGAGCACGCTGGTCAAGATCCTGGCGGGCGAGGAATCCCCGGACTCGGGACAGATCTTCATGGATGGATCGTCCGTCCGGATGGATTCGGTTCAAACCGCCACCGGTCTGGGCGTGATCCTCATCCACCAGGAACTGAACCTCTCGGACAATCTGGACGTGACGGCCAACATCTTCCTAGGCCGCGAACCCCATCGCTTCGGGTTCCTCGACCACCGCCGGCTGGAGCAGGCGGCCCGGCCGATTCTGGAACGGATCGGACTCGACTGTCCTCCCTCCACCAGGGTCGCCCGGCTCTCCATGGGCCAGCGGCAGTTGGTGGAGATCGCCCGGGCGCTGGCGGCCCGCTCCCGGGTCCTGATCATGGACGAGCCCACCTCGAGCCTCTCCCAGGGCGAGACCCGGAACCTGTTTCGGACCGTCCGGGAGCTTCGTGACGAGGGGGTGGCCGTAATCTACATCTCTCACCGGCTGGGCGAGGTGAAGGAGCTGGCCGACCGGGTCCTGGTGCTGCGCGACGGCGCCAACGCCGGAGAGTTGGCCAAGGACGAGATCGATCACGACGGCATGGTGCGCCTCATGGTGGGCCGGGACCTTTCCAGCTACTACAGCCGGGTCCCCGGCCGGCAGGGTCCGGTCCGCCTGGAGGTGCGGGACCTGCGAACCAGGGAACATCCCCATCACCGCCTCGACCTGGAGGTGGGAGCCGGGGAGATCGTCGGCTTGGCCGGGCTGCTGGGATCGGGCCGCAGCGCGCTGTTGGGCGCCCTCTTCGGCACCGAGCCGGCTTTGGCCGGCGGCGTCCGGATCGACGGGGCCCCGGTCCGGATCTCCAATCCCATCGAGGGGATCAAAAACGGCATCGCCCTGGTCCCCGAGGACCGGAAACAACAGGGCCTGATCCTCCGCATGGGCGTGGAGGAGAACGTCTCGCTGGCCTCCCTGAGACACCATCGCCTCCGGGGCGGATTCATCAACCGTTTTCTTCACCGGCGCCAGACGGCCCGGATGATCGCCAGGCTCGGCATCCGAACGCCCGGGGCGGAGACCACCACCGAGCACCTCTCGGGCGGGAACCAGCAGAAGGTGGTCCTGGCCAAGTGGCTTTCACTGAAACCGAGGGTGCTGCTCCTGGACGAGCCCACCCGCGGCATCGACGTCGGCTCCAAACAGGAGATCTACCACCTGATCGAAGCGCTCTCCGGGGAAGGGACCGCCATCCTCTTCGCCAGCAGCGAGATGGAGGAGATCCTGAGACTCTCGCGGCGGGTCGTGGTGATGCACGAAGGGCGGATCAGCGGAGAGCTGTCCCGGGGAGAGCTTACGGAAGAAGCGGTTGCCCGCCTGGCCACCGCCGCGGAGGAAGCGGCATGAACAAATCGCGGGGCATTCTGCTCCTGTTGCTGGCGGTTTGCGCCTTCAGCGCACTGATGAACCCCGACTTCCTCACACCTTACAACCTGCAGAACATCATCCGTTGGACGTCGCTGTTCGGGATTCTGAGCATCGGCGTGGCCTTCGTCATCATCACGGGCGGAATCGACCTGTCCATCGGCTCCCTGGTGGGCCTGGTGGGGTGTCTGCTTCCAATGCTCCTGGTCAACCAGGGCATGGGAGCCGCCGGGGCCCTGGGGACGGTTCTCGCCGTCAGCCTTCTGGTCGGCCTGGCCCACGGACTCCTGGTCACCCGGTTGCGGCTCCAGCCCTTCGTGGTCACCCTCTGCGGCTTGCTCCTCTACCGCGGCTACGCGCGCTACCTGACGGCAGACCAGACCCAAGGGTTCGGGACCGGATTCCAGGAGCTCAAGCAGTTGGCCACCGGCAAACCGGTCACGCTGGCGGTTCTGGCCGCCGCAGCCGGAGCGGCGATTCTGATCTGGACCCTGGTCCGAAGAATCCGGCGGCACACCGAAGGCGATTCCCCGGCGGCGAAGACAGCCTGGCTGGGTCCGGCGGCGGGCGCCCTGCTGGTCCTGGCCGGCGCCGCGGTCCGCTACGGCGACATCCATCCGCTCTCCCGGATCCTGATCCCGGCCCCCTTCCTGATCATGGTCGCGCTGGCGTTGCTGGCGGGGCTCTTCCTGAACCACACCATCTACGGCCGCTACCTCCTGGCCCTGGGCCGGAACCGGGAGGCCGCCCGCTACAGCGGGATCGACACCGACCGCATGGTGATCCTGGCCTATGTGATCTGCTCCCTCATGGCGGGGATCGGAGGCATTCTCTTCGCCCTGGACATCAACTCCATACAACCGTCGGGGCACGGCAACTTCTACGAGCTCTACGCCATCGCGGCGGCGGTGTTGGGGGGATGCAGCCTGCGGGGAGGCGAGGGTTCGATCCTGGGCGTGGTGCTGGGAGCCGCGGTCATGCGGGTCCTCTACAACGCCATCAATCTGTTGGGCATCCCCACTCAGCTTGAATTCGCCATCATCGGCGGAGTCATCCTGGCCGGCGTGGCCGGAGACGAACTGGTCCGCAAAGTCATGCAGCGCCGCCAGTCGTAACGAGGAGCGGCGGCATCCTTGCCGCCGATTGGATCGGCGTCGGAGCGGCGTGTTTCACGCGCCGGTTGGATCGGCGTGTTTCACGCGCCGACCCCGTTCCGCAACGCCACCGCACCCCGCCACACCCAACAAATTCAATCCATCCGGGGCTTGGCGCCGTAGTACTTGAATGAAGGGATGAGGTGCCCGGCCGAAATGCCGCCGTCCACCTGGATCACCTGCCCCGTGATCCAGTCGCTGTCGCTCGAGGCCAGAAAGACCGCCGCGGCCGCCACGTCCGCCGGCGTTCCGAAACGGGAGAGGGGCGTGTACTGCATCCAGGCGGCATACAGCGGACCCTCCTTGTCCGGAGGCGGATCCTTGGGTACGGGCACGGCCCCCGGAGCGATGCAGTTGATCTGGATGTTGTATTCCCCCAAATCGAACGCGGCGCCGCGGGTGAAGTTGAGAATACCCGCCTTGGTGGCTTCATAGAGGGAGCAATAGTGGGTCCCGCCCAGTCCGTGGATGGACGACATGGTGATGATCTTGCCGCCGCCCTGCGACTTCATGGCCTGCGCGCCGATGCGGACGGTCAGGTAGGTCCCGATGAGGTTGGTCCGCACCAGACTCTCGAACTCCTCCACCCGGGTCTCCAGCAGCGGCTTGGCCATGCCGTAGCCGGCATTGGCCACGACGATGTCCAGGCGGCCGAAACGCTCCAGAGCCGCATCCACCATGGCCTGCACCCGATCCTCCCGGGAGATGTCGGCCCGGACCAGGAGGCTCTGCCGGCCGAGGCTCTCCACCAGGTCGGCCGTCTCCTGCCCTCCCGCCCGGTCGCTGTGGTAGTTCACGACGCAGTCGGCGCCTTCCGCCGCGAAGGCCCGGCAGATGCCCGTCCCCAGTCCCCCGGAAGATCCCGTCACCAGCGCCACCTTGTCCTTGAGTCTCATGCATTCCTCCCGGCCAGCCATTGTGCACATCCGTGATCGGACGTTCGCAGCTCGGCCCGCCTAGTCGACAACGTGTTCCTCAATTCTCGACACCCGCCCGTCCAGCCTCTCCAGACTTTCATTGATCTTGTAAAGAAGGAAACAGATCACTGCTAATCCGACAACTGTGAGTACGCTCATACATCCTCCTCCTGGAACCACGAACCATATCAGCCGATTCGGTGAAGTCAGGACAACTCATCGTGCCTCTCCACTCGCCTTTCATTGTAGGGGACCGATTGGGACAGGGGACAGTCGCCTCCTCTCGTCTGCCGGCTCCACGCCATGTTTGCCCGCCTTTTCGGCAGTATCGTAGACTGACCGGCGGGCTGCATGGAGTCCGCGTCACCGGAAAGGCAGAGTCATCGATGAGCAGCGTCAGGGTGCTGGTCGGCACGCGCAAGGGGGCGTTCGTCCTGACGGCGGACGCGGCACGGGAGCATTGGGAGGTCGCCGGTCCCCACTTCGGCGGCTGGGAGGTCTTCCATGTCAAGGGGTCGCCAGCCGATCCCAACCGCATCTATGCGGCGCAGCATACGGACTGGTTCGGACAGGTCATCCAGCGTTCCGACGACGGCGGCCGGACCTGGAATCCGGCCGGAAACGAGTTCGCCTACGAGGGAGATCCAGGCACGCACCTCTGGTACGACGGCACGCCTCATCCGTGGGAGTTCAAGCGCGTCTGGCACTTGGAGCCGGGGCCGTCGGATCCTGACACCGTGTACGCCGGCGCCGAGGACGCCGCATTGTTCCGGTCCACCGACGGGGGCCGGTCGTGGCGGGAGTTGGCCGGACTGCGCCGTCATCCGACCGGGCCGGCGTGGCAGCCGGGCGCGGGCGGGCTCTGCCTCCATACGATCCTCCTGGACCCGCGCGATTCGGCGCGGATCTACACCGCCATCTCCGCCGCCGGAGCGTTCCGGAGCGACGACGCCGGCGCCACCTGGAAACCGGTGAACCGCGGACTGAATTCGGAGGGAATTCTTCCCGACCCGGAAGCCGAGGTCGGCCACTGCGTCCACCGCATTGCGATGCACCCGGCGCGTCCCGAAGTGTTGTTCATGCAGAAGCACTGGAACGTCATGAGAAGCGAGGACGCGGGCGAGTCGTGGCGAGAAATCAGCGGCAACCTGCCGTCCGACTTCGGCTTTCCCATCGAGGTCCATGCCCACGAGCCGGAGACGGTCTACGTGGTCCCCATCAAGAGCGACTCCCAACACTATCCGCCGGACGGTCGCCTGCGCGTCTACCGCAGCCGGACCGGGGGCGGCGAGTGGGAGGCCCTGACCGACGGGCTGCCCCAGCGCGACTGCTACGTCAACGTCCTGCGCGACGCCATGACCGTCGACACGCTCGACCCCTGCGGCGTCTACTTCGGCACCACCGGCGGACAGGTCTACGTTTCCGCCGACGCCGGGGATCGCTGGAAGCCCATCGTGCGCGACCTCCCGGCCGTCCTCTCCGTCGAAGTCCAGACGCTCCCCTGAACCATGATCCGCGTCGTCCTGCCCGAGACATTGAGCGTGCTGGCCCGCACCGGCCGGGAGGTGGCCGTCGATCTCGAGGCGCCCGCCACGCAGCGCGCCGTGCTCGACGCGCTGGAGGCGGACTACCCCGTCCTGCGCGGCACGATTCGGGACCATGCGACGCACCGGCGCCGGGCCTATCTCCGGTTCTTCGCCTGCGGACAGGATCTGTCGCACGAGCCGCCGGACGCGCTGTTGCCGGAAGAAGTGTCGGCGGGCCGGGAGCCGTTCCTGGTGGTCGGCGCCATGGCCGGGGGTTAGCATTAGCCGAGATTTGCACCATGCCGAACCGGCTTCTGCTCGACCGGGTGGCCGTCGTCGCCGGCGTGACGCGCGGCGCCGGCCGCGGCATCGCCCGCATGCTGGGCGCGGCGGGGGCCACCGTGTACTGCACTGGGCGCAGCGTCCGGGGCCGCCCCGCGACTCCCGGGCGGCCCGAGACCATCGAGGAGACCGCGGAGATGGTGACCGCGGAGGGTGGCCGGGGGATCGCCGTACGCACCGACCACACCGTTGAGTCCCAGGTCCGGCAACTCTTCGTCCGCATCCGCGACGAAGAGGGTCGGCTGGACATTCTGGTCAACGACATCTGGGGCGGCGACGCGCTGACGGAGTGGGGATCGCCGTTCTGGGCGCTGTCCACGGCCCGGGGCGTGGAGTTGCTCGAGCGCGCCGTCCTCAGTCATGTCATCACGAGCCGTCACGGCGCGCCGCTGATGGTGGAACGCATAGTGGTACAGGGGACAGACACCTCCTCACGCGGTCACCTCCTCACGCGCACGCGCATCGAACTGTGCGGTCAGGAATTCCGTAGAAGAGAACTAAGTCGCATTTTCCTGTTGCAGAAATACTAAATAGACGGTAATCTTTCTTGTGTGGGATTCGATGAGAGAAGGGATTCACTCAAGAATTGATAGTTAAATATGATTGTGCCGACAGGAGGCTACGGAATGTACAAGTCCATCCTAAACACTAAACGCCACATTCTCCAGATGGAGCCACTACCAACTGTTTATGATCCAGAGCGGCAGATCAATGTCGTGTATGTCGACGGCCGTGCCCAACCAGCCGTAGATCAGGCTGGCTATTTGCCGACGAACTCAAAAACGAAGGCTGCGCCCGGCGACGATGATCCGGACCCCGCTGGTCAAGGCCTCTACTAACCACGGTGATACTGTTAGTTACCAGTAAAGACGATCTGACGACGGACTATCTTATCCTCCGTCTGGTTAGAAGGGAGATACCCTTCTTCCGCTTCAATACAGAAGACCTAGGAACTCAGTACCAGATACGCTTGGATGTTTCCCAACTATACTCCTCGTGCATAATCACAGATACATGTCGAAACACGTCGATCCGTTCCGACGAGATCATCGGCGCCTATTTCCGGAAGCCCCGACCTCC
This sequence comes from Acidobacteriota bacterium, assembly GCA_965116695.1. GTDB lineage: Bacteria > Acidobacteriota > UBA6911 > RPQK01 > JAJDTT01 > JAJDTT01. Next base: position 282,762 of record OZ220706.1, on the reverse strand, counting down.
AATATTTAATTATAAAGACACCGACGTCGTCTCTAAGCGATTCACTGATCAAGAGCTCCACGAATTCTTGCGATCTATATGGCGAATCTTGCCGAACAATCGTTGGTTGAATAGTCCGGAGATGCTGTGGTCAGCATCGAACAAAATTAAGCAACTTGGCATAGCAGCCAAGATCGGCTTCTCAGTGCCACCGACGCTCGTCTCTACAAACCCGTGTGACGTACTCCAGTTCATTAAGGAGCATCGCAATGACGTGATTGGAAAGGTCGTGAAGAGTGGATTCATCATTGGCGAGTCCGACTACACCGTGATCTTCACCTCAGTGCTTGATGCGAACGATATCCAGGAGATTTGCGACTCTCGGGTTGTTCTTCCTATGATTGTGCAGCCGCGGCTATCCAAGGAAGTTGACCTTCGGATCACGATTGTTGGCAGCGACGTTTTCGCGGTTGCCATTGATTCTCAAGAACACACCGAGACTCGGACGGACTGGCGTACGTGGGAAATGACCAGTGATGTCGATCTCAGCCACTATGTGTTCGATCTACCAAAAACAGTCGAAACATACTGCCTCGAACTCAATGGCCGCCTTGGGCTTCGCTTCTCCTGCGTGGACATGGTATTGACGCGCGATGGAGAGTTTATATTCTTGGAAATCAACCCGAATGGGCAATGGGCGTGGATAGAGCAAAAGCTGCACATTCCGGTACGAGACCGCATCATCGACGAGCTGATTCGGTGTAGCGGCAATGAATGAGATGCCGGCTGGACGAGGCATGCCAGACACTACTACCGAACTTCGTTACGTAAATGATCGAATCTCGGCGATCCTAAAAGAAGAATTGGCGCGTGGCGAAAGAGCAGAGCGAAAAGCCATCCAACTCCTTTCGATCAGCGGCGCAGGTGCAGCCATTGTTATCGCAGTGTTTAAGGAAAACGGTCAGAGCGATGTGATGACGGTGGTATTTGTGATGGCCGTGATTGTGCAGCTGGCGAAATCCGCGTGGTTTTCGCTCAAGACGATATCCCCCAGAAAAATATACCGCGAAGATCCAAATGCCCTCGCGAAAGAACGGAAGACGCAGGATTACTCTACTGCGCTGCAAGCTGATATAGATCTTAGGCTATGGCTCTATAACAAGGCAGTTCCGATACACAGCACAATACTCTTCTACGTCGATCGGGCCATTAGGAATATTGCCGGCGCTGTCTTTACTGCACTTTTTGGCACCGTCCTGTCAATATTAATTGGTTGGCTTGCGAATACATGCACATTCAAACCCGAATTCATAGAATATTTCACAGTATTCATTAGTATTATAGTGTTTGCATGGGCTTTGGCGTCTGACTGGCTCATTGAATGGATCGATGACAAATGGGTTTTTCATGAATAACAGCGGACGCCCCAAACCAGAATCATCTAACTGGATGGGACACCGGAGCAGGTGGCCCAGAGAATATTCGTCAAAGCCAAGCTGTCAGACCCCTCAATTCGAGTGAGGAGCCGGAGTGAGTAGAGACGCATGAAATACAAAACGCATGATTCCATTGAGTTTTACATTCCGGATATATGGTTGGCGGAATTCGGTCTTACCGAGATGACTCTTGTCGGCGATCACTTTGTTTCGGACGATGCAGAAAAGGTGCTTGATATTTGGCTGGTCAACTCACCGGTGCGTGGCCCAGGCGTTCGATGGTTTCACTATGAATCGATGAGACGCATCTTACCCCGATTCATCTCCTACCAGAGTCTATCTCCAATTAAGGTAGACGTGCCGCCTCCGGGATCGCCTAGTCAAGGACCTCTTGATTACCGGGTACGAAATGGGCTACATCGATACTACGCATCAGTTGCGGTCGGGTTTCGGAAGATTCCCGTAAGAATCTTGCCATACTATGACATCCTCACACACTCTTTCTAGTTTCGTGTAATATTCCCATTTGTTTAGTTTGGCATATAGCCTCCTTTAACTTCACTATCTGAAGCGTCTATTGAGATCTCCGCAGCTGATTGATGGGCTCTTCTGGACCGAAAATATCATCAGAAAGGATCAGCGCGTTGTCAGCTAAGTTTCTACCCATACGGGACCGGCCCCTGCTTGACCGGGTGGCCGTCGTCGCCGGCGCCACGCGCGCCGCCGGCCGCGGCATCGCCCGAATGCTGGGCGCGGCGGGGGCCACCGTGTACTGCACTGGGCGCAGCGTCCGGGGCCGCCCCGCGACTCCCGGGCGGCCCGAGACCATCGAGGAGACCGCGGAGATGGTGACCGCGGAGGGTGGCCGGGGGATCGCCGTACGCACCGACCACACCGTTGAGTCCCAGGTCCGGCAACTCTTCGCCCGCATCCGCGACGAAGAGGGTCGGCTGGACATTCTGGTCAACGACATCTGGGGCGGCGACGCGCTGACGGAGTGGGGATCGCCGTTCTGGGCGCTGTCCACGGCCCGGGGCGTGGAGTTGCTCGAGCGCGCCGTCCTCAGTCATGTCATCACGAGCCGTCACGGCGCGCCGCTGATGGTCGAGCGCAATGCCGGACTCATCGTCGAGGTGACCGACGGCGATACGTTCGGGTACCGGGGAAACCTCTTCTACGACCTGGCCAAGAACGCCGTGGTCCGCCTCGCCTATGCCATGGCCGCCGACCTGCACGCCCATGGCGTGACCGCGCTGGCGATCACCCCGGGCTTTCTCCGCTCCGAGGCGGTGCTCGACACCTTGGACGTCACCGAGGCGAACTGGCGGGACGGCATCCGGAAGGATCCCTATTTCGCCGAGTCCGAGACACCCTGCTTCGTCGGCCGGGCGGTGGCGGCGCTGGCCGCCGATCCCCATGTCGGACGGAAGAGCGGCGGGCTGTTTTCAAGCTGGGGGCTGGCAAAAGAGTACGGCTTCACCGATCTGGACGGACGGAGGCCCGACTGGAGCCGCTTCTTCAAGCGCAAGGTGCAGGAGATCATCGAACGGGATACGCCGCCGGACGACATGGACCGTTTCGTCGTTCGCTCGCGGCTCTACCAGGCCGAACTCGACCCGTCCGCGGTCGAGGAAACCGCGCGGCTGCGCGCTTGGTTGGAAGGGCGCAATTTGGGCGGGTGAAAGGCGATTATCCCAGACGGGCGCCAGGAATGACGCCCCGGCGCCTGAAAGACGCCGCTCCTGACGCGGCTCCCGGCGCTCTTTCAGGATGTTGCTATACTCGCACGATGAGAGCACTAGGAATCCTCCTCCCCCTGGTACTTGCACTTTACCCGTCACATGCGGAGACAAAGACCGTCTGGGTCGAAGACTCGTTCGAGGACTTCGCCGACGGGCGGCTGGACGCTTCCGGCCAGAATCTGTACGTCAGCCGGGACGGCTCCATCCGCACCATTCACCGCTTCGACCTGAACCAGGACGGGTTCCTGGACCTGGTCTTCAACAGCACCCACGACACCACCGGATACCTGCCGGGAACCCTGGTCTCGGTGAATTCGGACGGGAGCCTCCGCGAGTCCCCGCTGGCGGTGGAGGGGAGCAAGGGAATCGCCGCTGCCGACCTGAACCGGGACGGCCACCCCGACGTGGTCTTCTGTCCCAACCATGGCGGAATCCAGAATCCGCGCCGGCTGCTGACCATCATCTGGGGAGGAGATGACGGTTGGCCGGCCGCGAGGAGCAACGGGGTCCTGCCGGTGTACGGGGCGCAGGCCGTGGCCGTCGCCGATCTGAACCGGGACGACTGGCCCGAGATCGTGACCCTGAACCGGGAGGCGTGGCTTCCGGGACAACCGGAGGGCAACATCGTCCGCATCTTCTGGGGCAGCGAACGGGGCTACCTGCTGGCGCGGCGCTTGGACCTCGGAGTCCCGGATGGAATCGACCTCGCCACCGGGGACCTGGACGGGGACGGAGGCCGCGACGTGGCGGTCCTGGCCAAGGGAAGCGTCCAACTGTTCTGGTCGGCGGCCGGCGGAAAGACGGAGGCTCCCGAATCGACCCGGATCACCCTTCCGGGAACCGGAGGAATCTCCCTGGCGGCGGACGACGTGAACGGGGACAGGTTCGGCGACCTCCTGGTGGGCACGGGGAGAGACGAACTCTACCTGGCGGAAGGGAGTGCTGGCCGCCGGTTTCGGACGGCCGTCTCCATCCCGGCGTTTCCCGCGACGCACGTCGCTTCGGGACGGCTGGACGGTGACGATTGGCCCGACCTGGTCCTGGTGGATCTGGCCCTCTCCCGGGCCGGTGGTGGTGAAATCGCCGGCGCCGGCCGCGACATGAACCTGGTCCGGGTGCTGTGGGGCGGACCGTCCGGCTTCTCCAGGGAGGAGCGCCTCGATTTGCAGGCGCCGTTCGCGTCGGCTTCCGCCATCGGCGACCTGAACGCCGACGGCCACGCCGACCTGGCGCTGGCCCGCTACCAGGGCGACGAGAGCTTCACCACCGATTCCTGGATCTACTGGGGAAACGGAGGGCGAAACCTGGAGAAATCCGGGTGGGGCGCCGAGACGGTGGGGGCGACTGACGTTGCCGTCATCCCCGCTCGCGATTCGGTCCCGGCTCATGCCGCCTTCGCCAACAGCCGTCAGGGGACGGTGGACGAGAAGGTTCCGCTTCAGGTCTATTGGGGCGGTCCCAAGGGATTCGACGCCGATTCCGTCTGGGTCATCCCGTTTCAGAGCGGATACGAGTCCAGCGGCGCCGACCTGAACGCCGACGATTACGCCGACCTGGTGGTCCTGAACTCGGGTCATGGCGGCGAGGCGGCCCTGGCCTCACCCATTCTGGGAGCCAACATTCTGTGGGGAGGCGCCGAGGGCTTCGATCTGGAACGCCGGACGACGCTGCGGGAAATCGACCTCGGGTCCAGCAACGTCGCCGATCTGGACCGGGACGGCTACCTGGACCTGGTGCTGGGCGCCTTCGAGGACCGGGACCCGGAGACCTCCGAAGAACTGGTCATCCACTATGGAACAAAACGGGGGTTCGACGGCAGCCGCAGAGCCGCCATCCCCTCGCCGGGACGGTCCACCGGATGCGCGGTGGCCGATTTCAATCGGGACGGTTGGCTCGACATCGCCGTCCACTCCAGTCTCGCGGACCGGGTCCGGCTTTTCTGGGGCGGTCCCGGAGGGTTCGACGTGAATCGGCAGGGAGGCCTGGATTCCCCCATGCCCATCAGCCTGGAAACGGCGGACCTGAACCGGGACGGCTTCCTGGACCTGTTGGTGGGAAGCTACTACGACAAACCGGCCGGGCACCACGACACGGGAAGCCTCATTTTCTGGGGCTCACAAGCGGGCTTCCAGTCCTGGAATGCCCAGTGGCTCCCCGGCTTCACCCCCATCGGCCTGGCCGTGGCCGACTGGGACGGCGACGGGTACCTGGACGTCTTCTCGCCCCACTACCACGCCGAGCTCACCCGCGAGTCCCTTCCCTGCTACCTCTACTGGGGAGGTCCCGAAGGCCTGGAAACCCGGAACCGGACCATCCTCATCTGTGATTCGGCCCACGACGCCCTGGCGGGCGATTTCGACGGGGACGGCCGCCTGGACGTGGCCGTGTCGTGCCATACCAAGGACGGCGACCACCACGCCCATTCCCGGGTCTATTACAACGACGGCAACCGCTTCGCCGATCCCCGTGTCCAGCTCCTGCCCACCATGGGGCCCCACTGGATGGGCGACCAGGACATGGGCCACATCGTCCATCGCCGCTGGGAGCAGACGTACGAGTCGTCCGTGTTCCAGTGGAACGGAACCGCCGGCGATGCGACTCTCGAATACCAGGCCGATTCCCGGGACGGAACCAGTCTGAATTTTGAGGTGCGGAGCGCGGCCACACTGGAGGCACTGCAGGGGAGCGCCTGGAGACCCTTCGGGGGGACGGTGTCAGTAGCGGAAAACGACCGCCGTCTCCAGTATCGGGTGACCCTTCGTTCCGACAACGGAGACCGTTACCCGGTCCTCAAGAGGGTCGCGATCTCGCTGGATTGAAGGTGGACCGTTCCCTGGCCACATTCCTCGTGGACGCCGGGATGACGCGGAGACCGCCGCCCAGCGGCGGTGGAAACCTCTTCTATTCGCCCTTCAACACCGAATCGATGAACCGGAAAGCTTGGTGCCGGACCGGGTCCGGGAACTCGTGTCCGGTGTCGGGATGCCGGACGACGAGGTTGTTCTCATCGCCCAAGAGACGATAGACCGGCTTCGCCGCGGCGACGCAGCGGTCGACGCTCCGCCATTGGAAGTTGCCGTCTCCCAACGGGGCGTTGACGAAGATGGGCCGGGGAGCCAGGGCGCCCAGCAACTCGTGGAAATCGAAGGGGATCTCCTCCAAGCGTCCCCGGTAGTTGGACAGGCGGGGCATGTACCTGATCTGGCACCAGCCCTTTCCGAAGTACCACCGGTTCAGATCCCCGCCGTAATAGTCCAGGTAGGAATCGAACCCGCAACTGCTGACCACGGCCCGGATGCGCTTGTCGAAAACCGCCGTGTAGATGGCGTTGTGCCCTCCCAACGACTGTCCGATGGCGGCGAATCCCCGGGTATCGTCCACGTAGGGAAGGGAGGCCAGCAGGTCCAGGCCGCGGGAATTGTCCCAGATCGCCTTCATGGTGCCGCTCACGTAACCGAGGGCTCCCAGGTTCGGCCAGTAGTCGGCCATGTGAGGATAGGCGGGCGATAGGGTGACGTAGCCCCGCTCGGCCAGTTCCTTGGCGTAGGCGCGTCCCCGCCGGGACCCCGGTTCGACGACGATCTTGTGTCCCACTTCCATGTTGGTCCCGTGAAGACAGAGCACCGCCGGGGCCGGCCGCTTTCCCGCCAGCACCTCCTTGGGAATGCAGAGGTAGGCCGGAGTGCGCGACTCCGGTTCGGACTGGTAGGTAATGAGCCGCCGGATGTAGGTCCCGCGATCCAATTCCTCCACCACCCGAGGGTCCAAGGGGACCCGCCGATCCTCGCCGGGCATCTCACCCATCACTTCCTGCATCCCCCGCACGATCTCGGCCCGCCGCAGTGCCCAGTCCGCCGCCTTCTTGACCGGCCGAATTTGTCCCTGGGAATCCCGGTATTGAAGGAGATCGTTGCGGTCGAGGCGGACTCGCTTGGCGCTTGCCGCGCCGGCGGGTTCGGTCAGGACCAGGAAGAGTCCCCAGACCAGGAACAGAAATGGGCTCATGGCGTCGTCCCGGCTGTGCGGAATGGGAGATCCGGCATCAGGGCGTGTCGAGGGATTCACCCGGAGATACGGCTCCCGCCCTCTCGGTGATCGGGCGATAGTCCCGGATGCTCCGGTTCTGCTCGAAGTTGAGAGCGTGTTTTCTGTACCTCGCGGTCTGGTCCAGGTCGCATTCGGCCACCACCAGTTCGTCCTTCAGGGTGGTGGCCATGGCTACGATCTCACCCTCGGGCGAGATGATGCAGCTCTGGCCGATCTGGCTCACCCCGGCTTCGACGCCGGCCTTGGCGACTCCAACCACCCAGGCGCCGTTCTGGTAGGCGCCCGCCTGCATGCAGAGCAGGTTGTGGAACCGAGCCAGCGGCGCTTTGCCGGGACGGTCGGGCCACGAGTCCGGGGTGTTGTATCCCAAGAGAATCAGCTCGGCGCCGCGCAGAGCCAACACCCGGTAGGTCTCGGGCCAGCGGCGGTCGTAGCAGGTGCACAGGCCCACCACTCCGCCGAAGGCCCGCCAGGTCCGAAACCCCAGGTTGCCCCGGTCGAAATAATACTTCTCCAGGTTCTGGTACCGGTCCCCGGGTTGGTATTCGGCGTTTCCGGGCAGGTGGATCTTCCGGTACTTGCCGATGATCCGGCCGTCCCTGCCCACCAGGATCGAAGTGTTGTAGCGGCGGTCCCGCCCTTCCTCCCGGGTCAATTCGGCGTATCCCAGGTGGAACCCGATGCCGAGCCGGACGGCCTCGTCGAACAGTTTCCGTGTCTCCGGTCCCGGCATTTCCCGTTCGAACCAGGCGTCGATCTCGTCCTGGTCTTCCATGTACCAGTGAGGGAAAAAGGCCGTCAGCGCCACCTCGGTGAAAACCACCAGGTCGCAACCGAGGCGGCTCGCCTCCCGCATCCGGGCGAGGAGCCGTTCGACGACGTCCGCCCGAGTCTCGGAGCGGGAGACGGGGCCGGACTGGGCGGCAGCAATGGTCAGGATTCGCGGCATGGTCGTCAGCCGCCAAGATGGCGCAACCGGACGGCGGGCGCAAGTCGGTATCGGCGTTGGCACAGGATCCGGAGCAGTTCGCGAACCCGTGTTATACAATGGTGTCGATGTTCGCCGTGCTCCTTTTTCCCGCCCTGCTTTCCCTCGCCATCCCGGGTGCGCTGGACGCCGACAAGGAAACCCTGAAGCGGATCGAGTCGAACATGAAGTGCCTCTGCGACTGCCCCCACTTGGTGGCGGACTGCGGAGACGAGTGTGGCCCTGCTCCCCAGATCAGAGCCAACATCCAGCAATTGCTGGCCAACGGGATGACGGAGGAGCAGGTCTTTGCCAAATACGAAGAAGAGTTCGGTCCCAGAATCCACGGGGCTCCCAAACCCGAGGGATTCAATCTCGTGGCCTGGGTCCTCCCCTTCGTTGCCTTGACCTGCGGGGCAGTGTTGGTCGCCGTCTTCCTCAAGAACCGGAAAGAGCCCGAGCCGGATCCGAAAACCCGCCGCCGGCGCCGGTCCCTGTCCGCCAAGCACCGCAAGATGCTGAACCGGGAACTGGCGGAGTAGGGCCCGGCGACGCGGGACGCCGTTCCCGGCCCCCTTCCGGCCCATCGACACGGATGGAAACCCCACTGGCCGACGCAGCGTGGCTGGCTCTCGTTGGAGCCACCCTGGCCGTCGTCTGGCTGGCCGGAGCCTGGCGCCTTTCCAGCCGGATCCGCCGCCGGGTCCTGGTGCCGGCGGACCGGGGAGGCGCCCGGCCCCTCGAGGTGTTGGAGGTCGAGTCGGATCGCGTGACTCTGGGAGTCCTCCCGGAGACAGGTCGCAGCCGCCGCTGGCGTCAGGAGGGTCTCTGGGGCCTGCGCTGGCCGGATGGTTACGCCCAGGCCGGCAGGATCCTGCGTCTGAGAAGCCGGCAGGTCACTCGACGCCTGCGTCTTCTGAATGGAGTTCTGGCGCCCGGCACCCGCGTGAGGCTCACCAGCTTCGCCTTTCCCGACGACCCGGGTGAGGCGTTCGGGCTGCCGGTCCAACCGGTCCGGTTCCACTCTCCACTGGGCCGATTCCCTGCCTGGTTGACCCCCGGTTTCCGCTCCACCTGGGTCATCTTCGTCCACGGCAAGCGGGCCGCGCCGCCCAGCGGCGCTCTCCGTTCCTACCCCCTGCTGAAGGTGGCGGCGGATCTGGGATTTCCCGGCTTGATCATCTCCTACCGAAACGATCCGGAGGCCGAGCCCGCCCCGGACGGCCTCCACTGGTACGGACTCACGGAGTGGGAGGATCTGGAAGGAGCCGCTCGCCATGCCCTGGAGTCCGGGGCCGGAGGCCTGGTCCTGGCCGGATTCAGCATGGGCGGGTGCCTCGTCATGAGCTTCCTGCGGCAATCGGATTTGGCCCGGTCCGTCCGTGGAGTCGTTCTGGACTCGCCGGTCCTGGATCTTGAATCCACGTTGAAATTCGCCGCCCGCAACCAAGGGTATCCCGGAATCTTCTACCACCCGGCGAAGACCCTGGCTCGAATGCGTTTCGGGATTCCGTGGAGGAAGTTGAACTACCTCCGTGACACGGAACACCTGCAGGCGCCCACGTTGGTTTTCCACGGCGGCGCGGACACCCTCGTTCCACTTCGAACCAGCCGACGCCTCGCCCGGTCCCGCCCCGATCTGGTCCGCTGCGTGGAGGTCCCCGGCGCCACCCACGGGAGAGCCTGGAACATGGACCCGCACCGTTACGAGGAAATTGCCCGGGAGTTCCTGGAGTCCGCAGTGGGCGGCTAACTGATGTTAACCACTGGCCAGGAGGTGACTGTCCTCTGCTCCCGGGGAGCACACTCTTCGCCAACCCGCGAGGACAGATCCCTCCCCATTTGCTGGCGGTTCGGGAGAACCAGGGATGCAGGGGCACCCCTTCTGGAGGAGAACCAGGGAGGTAGGGGCACCCCTTGTGGGTGCCCTCTTCGCTTCAAGCCGGTTCCCGCCGCCGGGAAGAGGGCGACCACAAGGTCGCCCCTACGATACGGACGGGTTACTGTGCAACGTTGCGGAGTTGAGCGACCATTTTCCGGGCCATCTGGTGATCCGGATCAAGCCGGAGCACGCGTTCCATGCTTTCCAGCGCTTCGGCATGGCGTCCCAGAAAATAGAGCGTCACGCCGATGTTGGCGTGGACGGTGACGCTGTCGGGTTTCAATTCTGCCTGGGTTCGGTACAGATCCAGAGCAGCCTCGTACTGCTTCTGCCCGAAGCGCAGATGGGCCAAGTAGTCGAGAGCTTCCGTGTGGTCCGGATCACGCTGGAGCGCGCGCTCGAATTGCTCCGCCGCGTCCGCCGGCCGATTCAATTCCAGCAGGCTCCGGGCCGCCAGATAATGGGCCGTCGCTGCCGTTTTCCCGGGCGATTCCGGCGCGGCGGCCCGCGTCAGCGACTCCAACGCTTCTTTGTAGCGTTTCAGATTGAACAACGCCGCGCCCAGGCCAACGCGGACTCCCGCGAACTCCGGGTCGATACCGAGCGCTTCCCGGTAAAAGCGGATCGCTTCCTCATGCCGTTCCGCCTTCCGGAGCGATTCCGCCGTGTTGAAGACCGCAATGGAATCGCCGGGACGGAGTTCCCGCACCCGGCGCAGATACTCCCCGGCTTGTTCGGTGCGGCCCTGGGCGGACCGCAGGTTGGACAGCTCCACCAAGGTTTCCACCGAATCCGGAGTCAACGCAGAGGCCCGCAGGAGATGGCGAGCCGCGTCCTCGAGCCGGCCCAGGTGGCGAGCGGCACGTCCCGCGTAGAGCGAGATTTCGCCCGCGAAGGGCGCGTCAGGCTCCAAATCAAGCGCCTTCTCGAGGGGAGCGATCGCGTCCTCGTAGCGCCCCGTTTGGAACAGCGCGATGCCGAGGCCACAATACGCCCTCACCAGGCCGTCGTCGATTTCGAGCACTCTCCGGTAGGTCTCGACGGCTTCGGCGTGCCGGCCTTGCTTCCTCAGGGCTTCCCCGAGATTCTGGTTCGCATTGAGATGCCGCGGGGAGAGCTCCAAGGCAGTGCGCAGGGCCGCTTCCGCCTCATCGAGCCGATCCAGCCGTATCAGCACCCGGCCGAGATTGGAATGGATGTTCGCGTTGCCGGGGCGCTGTGCCACACCGATACGGCCCGCGGTCAGCGCCTCCTCGTGGCGGCCGGCATCCGAAAGGGGGCCCATCAAGTTGAGGTGTGCATCCCGGGCCTCGGGATTGAGTGCGACGATGTGGCTGAAGAATGTGACGGGATCCCGGTAGATGGCGGCCTGACGCCAGGTGAGCGTTCCCAGCAACGCCAGGACGACGGCGAGCGCACCTGCCGCCCCGGTTCTCAGCGCGGCCGGCAGGCGGCTGGCGCCATGGGTGGCCGGACCGAGGAGCACTGCCAGCACTCCGAGGCCCGCCAGATACTGGAACCGGTCCGCAACCAGCGAGAACTGCATGTATCCGTAGTCGACGAAACCGAGGACCGGAGACAGCGTCACGCCGAAGAACAGGGCCCCTGCCAGCGGTCCCCTTCCCAGCCGGCGCCGGCCGAACCAGAGCAACGCCACCACGGCGGCGGCCGCCACCACGCAGGCCCAGGAAACCGGGTCCGCAGGGCGTATCTCCCAAAGCGGATAGATGACGGCCAGATCGGTCGGCCACAGCAGCTTGCCGACGTAGAACCACAGCGCACGCCCTGCAATCAGGATACGTTCGTCCAAAGAGTAGCCGAGCGAGAGAGGCTCCCGCGACGCGTAAAACGACAGGTCCAGGGCCGTAACGGCCAGCGCTATCCCGAAGAACGGCGCCAACCGGATCAGGTCGACCCGCGTCACACGGCCACTTTGCCACCAGTGCCAGATCAAGAGCGCCGCGGGCAGGGTGACGACGATGGATTTGGACAAGAGGCCGACCGTAAACAGCCCGAGCGCCAGCACGTATAGTCCCGCCTTCCGGATTCCTGCGTACCGGATCCAGGTCAGAACGGCGGCCAGGTAGAAGAAAGCGGAAAGCAGATCCTTGCGCTCGATGACCCAGGCGACCGACTCGACATGCAGCGGGTGGACAGCGAAAACGGCCGCGATGATCCAGGCGCCGGGCACGGACAGAAGGCCGAGGAGGCGCCATATCAACAGGACGTTGACCAGATGCAACAGCAGGTTGACGACGTGATAACCGAGAGGATTCAGGCCCCACAGCTTGTGGTCCAACCAGAAACTCGTATAGACGACGGGCCAATAGTGCCCTTCTTTCTTGATGTCGGACGGGGAGAACCAGATGTTCCAGAGCCCGGACCAGTTGTGCACCACCGGTTCTTCGACGAAGATCACGTCGTCCCAGACGAATCCCGCATCAAGCACCGGCAGGTAGCTGGCGATGACGAGGAGGCCGAGCGCCAGAGCCCGGCGGCTCAACCACCGGCCGGAGCGTCCACCTTCGGCACGGGGAGCGAATCGCTTCTTCTCGGGCATGTTGCACTAAATGGGCATTATAATTCGGCTCTGGCTCCTGCACACCACCTCTCCCTCGCCCTCGCGTCACCCGGCTTGACTGCCCGATTCGGCGTTTTCTAGGATTCAACCAAATCCAGACCCCAGGAAGGACGGCCATCATGGTGAGACCGATAGCGCGATCCCAATCCATCAACCGCCGTGTGTTTTTCCAAAGTGCGCAGGCAGCCGGCACGACGGCGTTGACGGCTTCGCTGTTCGGACAACGGTACCGGCCGATCGAGGCCGGCAAGCAATTGAGGATCGGTGTGGTGGGCGGCGGTTTCGGCGCCGCGTTTCCCTGGCACCGGCATCCCAACTGCAAGGTGACCGCGGTCGCCGATCTCAGGGCGGACCGGCGAAAAAGGCTGGAAGAGCGTTTCGAGTGCTCCAATGCCCATGCCGATTTCCGCGCCATGCTCAAGGACCCGGTGGTGGATGCCGTCGCCATCTTCACCGGGGCGCCCCGTCACGTTCCCCACTGCGTGGAGGTCATGGAATCCGGCCGGCACGTCATCAGTGCGGTACCGGCCGCCATTACCTTGGAACAGTGCCGGCAGCTTCTGGAGGCGGTCAAAAAAACCGGCCAAATCTACATGATGGCCGAAACCAGCTGCTTTCACCCAGCCACCATGACAGCCCGCAGGCTGAGACAGGAAGGCAAGTTCGGGAGAATCTATTTCACCCAGGGAGACTACATCCATGACCACGGCACCTCCCTGGCGAAGGGGGAGATGCCGGAGTATCTGGAGCGGATGTTCTTTCACGAGGGTCGGCGGACTTGGCGGTATGGCAACGCTCAAGGCCTCTATATCACCCATGCCAGCGGTCCGGTCATTCACGTGACCGGCGAGAGCCTGGTCGAGGTCGCGGCGGTCGGAACGCCGCTGGATCACCCGTTCTACAAGGAGAACCGGTACGGCAACCCGTTCTTGAACACCACCTTCTTCTTCAAAACCTCGGGTGGAAACTCCTCCCGGATCAACATCCACTGGTGGAGTTCAGCTCCCGGCCGTGAAGGAGCGGATTATTTCGGGACCGAAATGTCGTTGTTCGAGAGGTGGGAAGGCCTGCGTCCTTCCGCATATGTGACCCGTCCTGATTCCGAGCCCGAACTGTTGCAGGCGGACCACTCCGCAGAACTGCCGCCGTCACTGCGGAATGTTGGAGGGCACGGGGGTTCCCATCCCTTCATCATTCACGAGTTCGTTTCGGCATGTCTGGAGCAACGCCCGCCGTCGGTCGATGTCCATCAGGCCCTGGCCTATTCCGCGCCCGGAATCGTAGGCTTCCAATCGGCTCTGAAGGGTGGAGACTGGCTGAAGGTTCCCGATTTTGGACCGGTCAGTTAGCCGTTCACGGTGAGCGCGGCGGCTTTGCGGACTCGCGCGGCGAGACGGAGGTGCCTGTCCTCTTCTCCCTCGAGAATGTCCGGGCTTATTCGACTTCAGTGTTTGTCAGAATTGCGCCACGTTCCTGCAAATACTTTAGCAACTTCCGATCCAGGACAACTGTACCACTCTTAAATGCGAAGGGGATGATGGCAAGAACAAGCCTTGTCACGGCCTCATATACATCTGCAGCTCGCTCCGCGACACGTTTTTGGGGTTCCTTCCAACTGTGAACGAATGAATTCCGAGTGTTCCTAATCGCGTCAAAATCGATCTTGGATTTTTCGTCGATGAATTCTTTTCGGTACAAACAAGTGACTCGCTGACACTGCCCCATACGTTCAAAATTTTTGCGTTTAGTCTTACTGATTATGCGCGTTCCGTAGACTATAATCGCCAGCTTTTCGGCGACGATACCGCAAAGTACGATCGATCCTAAATAGTTTCCAAGAACATAGTTCATCTTGGCTTGGCGGAGCGGCCAGGACAAGTTCTCCTTTATTCCCGGAGCTTCAAATAGGAAATTTATAGATTCGTCAGTTCCGCTAATTTTGAGGTATCTTTCCCTGAGCGCCGACATTTCGGAGGATACGTCGAAAGAGCAGAGATACCGCAATAGACGCTCCAAGGTAGGATCCTCGCAATGATTCGGTCGACACACACGATCCCATTCCAATATCTTCAAGGCATTAATTGAAGCTCGGAAGTATTGCATTTTTCATCTCATTTTGGCTCGGGAATTTGGCGATCGGTGCTTGGTCGTGGTGACTATCGACAGAAGGTGACTGTCCCTTCTCCCGCTTCACGCTTCATGAATTCGTTAAGGCACATCTGGAGCGACGCCCCCCTCGGTCGATGTCCTTCGAGACAGGTGACGCAATCGATGAGTTCTGAAAGTTGCCCGACTATGCAAGACGCGGCTTGCGGGGTAGTCCCCTCGACCTTTCCCAAATCCCCGGAGTGTGATAATTCCGTCCGCATGTCGCCAAACATTCGATCCCTTAACGAATTGAGGAAGCGGGAAGTGGGATGCCTTGAAATCGCTGCTGTCATGAACAAGCTGGCCCGAGGGCGGCGGGTGTTTCATTCCGAAGCTGACTTTCAGCATGCGTTTGCGTGGTGCATTCACACCACTAATCCTACCGGCCATGTTCGTCTAGAATATAAACCCATACCGAACAAACCAATGTATTTGGATCTCTGGCTTCCCCGTATCGGGATTGCCGTGGAACTGAAGTATTGCACCCGAATGCTTGAGGTCGATCACAGGCATGAATCTTTCGCGCTACGCGATCAAGGAGCACAAGACATCCGCCGATACGACTTTTTGAAGGATATCCAACGACTTGAACAAGTGTGCAGAGAGTCGGCGAAGTTTCGAGCTGGTTTCGCGGTCCTTCTGACCAACGATCACCTCTATTGGAGACAGCCGTCACGTCCCAATACTGTGGACGCCGCCTTCCGCCTCCACGACGGTCGGCGAGTTACCGGAGAAATGGCTTGGTCGGAGCGTGCGGCCTCCGGCACGACCAAGAGTCGAGAAAGGCCCATCCGCCTTTACGGTTCCTACGAGTTCCAATGGCGAGACTACGCGGATATCGGCGGCGCGCGCCACGGAAAGTTCCGTTACCTAGCAGTTCCGGTATCGTTTTGATAATTCAAGATGTCGTCCTCTGAGACTATCTCTCCTTGGGTTTCCACAGCACCATCGTTCCGGAATTATTGGCAAGTCTTAATGTTCGCCCGGCTAAGCTTGTTGAAGGAAACGAACTAATTCCCCTTCTGCGGCTCCTGATTCCCCGGTCTCAGCGACGGGTGGAGCATCATCTCCTCGTAGACTTCCTCCCCGTAGCCGATGCCGGCGCTCTCGGTGCCGACCTCGTACTGATACTTGAGGATGAAGGTGATCAGGTCGGCCATCTCCTGGTGGTTGATGTTCTCTTCCAGACCCTCTGGCATGAGTGAGTTGGTCGTGGCCCGGATCTCCTTGATGTTCTCCCGCAACAGGGTGTTGCGCAGGTCGTCTCCCTCCACCAGGGTCACGCTCGTCGCCGTCTCATCCCGGAGCAGGCCGGTGTAGAGCCCCCCTTTCAGGTCCGTGGCCACGTACTGCAGATATTGGGGTTCCACGAAACGGTTGGGATCCAGGATGTTCACCAGGAGCGACTCGGGATCCTTCTCCGCGCCGCGGATCAGGTTCGGTCCGATGGGGTGTTCCCGGGACGAAAGCCGGTGGCACTTGATGCATTCCCGCCGGTAGACGGCCTCGCCCCGTTTGTGGTCGCCGGTCAGAGACAGGCTGGCCTGAAAATCGGCCAGCGCGTCCTGACGAGACCCCAATTGCTCGGCGCCCAGGAGCCGGACCGCCCGCTCCCGGATGGTCTCGTCGTCATGGTTCAGGAGGAGCTCGCGGCGCTTGGCGTCGATCTGGTTGGCAGCCACCGACTCCTCCGAGACGGCCTGAAGCAGGCCCTCGGTCCATTCCTGTCGAGCGAAGAGGGTCTCCAGGATCTTGTTCCGGGTTCGGGGAGAATGCGTCATCCAGTCCTCGAGGAGGAGGCCGGGTATCTCCAAGCTGTCGAAGCCCGCCAGGGCGTCGATGGCCGCGATCTGGAGATCCTGGGGCTGCTGGGGATCCACCAGGGAGGCCAGTACGGGCTTCACCCGATTCAGGCGGTCATGGCGAAGCAGACGGATGGATTGGAGCCGGTCCTCCGGCGAAGCGGACTCGTCAGCGGCGGTCTTACCCGCACGCTCCATGTGGGCCTTGATCATGGAGACGGCGGAGGCGGGGAGTCTCCGCAGACCCAAGAGCGATCCGCCCGAACGGGCCAGGCCCTCGGCCATGCCGATGATGATCTCCTGGCGTGCGGACGGTCTGGCGGCCAGCACCGGATTGGCGGCCAAGGCGCCCAGGACCCTCCTCAACTCCCGGGCGCGGTCCCGGGCACCCACGGAGCGCGCGAGCCGGGACAACCACTGGACCGACTCGGGTTGCGCCAGAAAAGTCTCCTCGTTCGCCAACCGGGCAAACAGTTGGTGGGGAAATTCGGCACAGGAACTCAGGACGGCATTCCGCACCCAGAAGTCTCCGGCATCCGTCTGTGAGATCCGGACCAGTGCGGGAAGGGCCCGCTGCCCCCTCGCCTCGCCCAGACTCAGGGCAACCTGGAACCGGACCCGGATCTCAGGGTCCTGGGCCAGGTCCGATACTTTCCGGAACAGGGCGCGGGATCGATTCAAACGGGATTCGGCCAGTCGAACGGCATGGACCCGGACACCGGATTCGGCATCCCCGAGACCCCGCAGCAGGTCCCGGTCCCGCAGGGTCCCGAGCCCCTCCAGGGACCAGAGCGCATGCATCCGGGCCAGGGGACGCGAACTCTCTCGGAGTAGGCGACGCAGGAGGGGCGCCGCCGACCGGTCCTCCCGCTCGCGGATCAACCGGTGGGCCGTCGCCCGCCACCAGCCCCCGTCGTGCTCAAGATGGGAGACCAGCTCCTCGATCGTGGCCTCTCCCAAACGGGGAGGAGGAGGAGGCACGAATCCAGGAGGCGCCAGGCGATAGATGCGTCCACGGTCTCGTCCGCTGGTGAAGTCCAGGTGCTTCATCACCCGTTCAGGGACGTGGGTCGCCTCGATGAGCTCCCGGGACATGTCCAGGAAGTAGACGGTTCCATCCGGCGCGTTGACCGCATTGACGGGCCGGAACCAGGTGTCGGTGGAACGGACGAACTCCGAGTTCTCCCCTTCCCCCCGCTCGGAGCGGAAGCTGACTCCGTCGTCGATGAGAACCCGGCGGTGGATCAGGTTGCCGGTGTTGGCGCCCATGAAGTAGCTGCCGCGGTACTTCTCGGGGTAGGCGTGGCCGGTGTACATGGTCACTCCCGACCCGGCCGTCAGGTAGTCGTGGCCGACGCCGGCGCTTCGGGAGTAGGACCCGGCGAAGATGCGCCGCGCCTGCCGAATGGTGCGCCAGCGCTCCACGGGGCTGATCTTGTAGAGGCGGGTCTGCCCCTGGACCAGCGGTTTGACCTGGTTGGCGCCCGGTCCCAGCCATCGGTGCAGGTCGTAGAAAAGGTGGGGATTCCGTTCCAGGTAGCGAGCCGGCAACACCACGTGGCGTCCCGGCATCCCCTGGTTGCAGACGAAGCGGTTGTACCATTCGTCGAAGGCGTGCCCGAACTGGAAGGTCTGGGTGGTGGTCTCGAACCGTCCGCTCACGGGATCGAAGCGGAAATCCCGGGCGCCCAGGGAGACCGGAGGCGCGTCCGGATTCTCCAGGGACCGGATCTCGCCGGCGTTTCCGGAGGCGATTCCGTAGATCCAGTGGTCCACCCCCATGATGATGTTGTTCATCATCTGCTGCTCGTTCTGGTGTCCGAAGCCTGAATAGACCTTCTTCCGGATGTCGGCCTTGTTGTCGCCGTCGGTGTCCTTGAGGTACCAGATGTCGGGAGGCGCGGTGACGTAGACCCCTCCGTTCCAGACCGTCACTCCGGTGGGCCACAACAACTCGTCGGCAAAAATGTGGCTCTGGTCCAGGGTGCCGTCGCCGTCGGAGTCCTCCAGCAGGCGGACCACTCCGATGGGCTTCTCGCCCGGCCCCGGCTGGTACGGGTAATCCCGCATCTCGGCCACGTAGAGCCGGCCGTTCTCGTCGAATGCGGCCGCTACGGGATCGTTCACGAGAGGCTCATGGGCCACCATCTCCATGCGGAATCCGTCGACGGCCTCGAACGATTCCAGGGCCTCCTGCGGTTCCTTGGGCGGAACCGGCTGGAGATATTCGGCCAGGGCCGCCTCGTCCCGGGAGATGTCCAGGATCTTGCGGAACGGATCCCGCGTGTCCTCTTCAGCCCCACAACCCAGGAGCGGGATCAGAACCGCTCCCGCGACGAAACGTCCAGCCGTTTGCAAAGATGGATGGGACACCATAATTCACGCCTCCTGCCCCGGCGCAGCCGGAACCAAAACTCCTTCGCCGGAATGGCGGCGTTCCAGCCACCGATTCTTCATCTAGTCACGTCCTGCTCCGGTTTGGACCGAAGAGGGCGCCCACAAGGGGCGCCCCTACTATATGACCGAAGAAGGCGCCCACAAGGGGCGCCCCTACGATTGACCGAAGCGGGCGACCACACAAGGGGCGTCCCTACCATTGACCGACGAGGGCGCCTATTTCGAATCAGGTCAATCGTCCCCGGGGCTGCTTGTCCATGATGGCGCCGGCCACCCTGAGGAAGTTCCCGCCGATGATCTTGCGAATGTCGTCGTCCGAGTAGCCTCGCACCACCAGCCCCACCGTCAGATAGGGGGCATTGACCAGGGACAAGGGCCGGGGCCCGGTCTCCCACTCCCAATAGGTCTTCGTGCCCTTGAAGCCGGTGGCCAGAAACTGACTGGGTTTCAGAATCTTGACGATTTCCGGAGCTTGCACGGCCCGGCCCATGGGACCCTGATCCGAGGCCAGGCCCACGTGGTCCACCCCCGCCAGCTTGATGGCGTGGTCCAGGTGCCGGTACACCGCTTCCGCACCGAATCCTCCCAAAAGGTTGGGGACAGTGATGATCCCGATCATGCCCCCTTTTTCGGCCGTATTTCGAATCGCCTCGTCGGTGGCGTTCCGGTTCGGGCTCTTGCCTCCGCGGGACAGCGCCCGGCAGGCCGTGTGGCTGATGAGCACCGGTTCCTGCGAGGCCCGGATGGCGTCCAACGTGGTTCGGGTTCCGCAATGGGAGAGATCCACCATCATCCCCAGTTGGTTCATGCGCCGGATGACGGCCTGCCCCATATCGGTGAGGCCTGGGTCCGTCTCCTGATAGTGGGATGATCCCAACTGGTTCCGGGTGCTGTTGGTCAACTGGCAGTGGCGGACGCCGAACCCGTAGAAGAAGTCGAGGCTCTTGATGGGGTCCTTGATATGAGGTCCGGCGAAACAGGCGTCGGGGCGGCCGACGTGCCAGATGACGGCATGCTTTCCCGCCCGCTTGAATCCCGGAATGTCATCGGTTCCCAGGAACTTCTCCATGTAGGGCAAGTGGTCGAAGGCATAGGTGGCGCTGGCCAAGTACTCCAAGGAGGCCCGGTCCCCTTCACCCTCCGGTGCCCAGGCGACGTCGGCGAGGCCCAGGTCGACCTGGGACGTTTCCCAAGCCAGCCGGTGGTTGGCCCGAAAGCCGGGGTCGTGGACCACCTCCAACGCGCGCCATTTTTGAATCTGCGGCCGGACGGTGGAATTGAACAGTTTCCGTTTCCGTTCCGGGTCCGGCTCCCGATTCAGGACATCGAGCGCCCAAGCCTTCATGGAATCGGAGTAGAACCCGGTCACGTGAATCGGATTGGACCCTCCATAGAGGTCGCAGACGATGGATTCCCGGTGGAGTTCGAGTCCATGCTCCAACTGGGCGGGGGTCGGCTTGATTTCGTCCAGAATGGCTTTTCTGGCGCCCTCGATATGTTTTCTGAATCTTCGCGTGGCCAGATCGGCGTACTCCTTGGCCGCCGCCTTTGCCTGAGGGCTACCGCCGGGGCCCTGGGAGAGCAACGACAGGGCTCCCATCTGGGCGAAAAACCGCCGACGATCGGTCGCAGACTGTAAGGTCATGGCAATTCCCTCCGATTATTCCCGGTCAGTCTACTACGAGACCTGGAGAATCGCGCGTCCGGGCCGAGTCCCGAACCTCACGAGAATCGGGAGAACTCGGCGGTCATGGTATCCTGCGTCCTGCCGGTGCCCCTTGGACCGGAGACGGAAAACGTGATCGCATCTCCTCCTGTTGGCATCTCCAAGCTCCTCCCCTGCATGGCGGTCATTCTCTGTCTGGCGGGAGGAATCCGGAGCCAGCCGGGACCGTCGCCCGACAGCGCCATGGAGAAGATGAAGCTGCACCAGGACTACCTGGGGGCGCTGGCCGACCTCGAACAACTGCTGAAGGCTGCCAACCCTTCGCCGGTGATCTACTATCTGGCCGGCGTCTGCCAGACCTCCCTTCGCAACTACCCGGAAGCTGTCGGCAATTTCCGGAAGGCTCTGGACAAGGGTCTCGACAGTTGGGAGCTGAGGCTGAGTCTCGGAGTCGCGTACCTCCGCATGGGCCGGGACCCGGACGCCCGCAGGGAGCTGGAGCTGGTGCTTCAGCTCCGCCCCGACGAGCCGACTGCGCTCTTCCACCTGGGAGAGCTGGACCTGAAGGAGGGCCGGTACCCCGCTGCCGAACGGAACTTCCGAAGGGTCCTGCGCCTGAATCCGGGCCACGAGAACATCCTCTTCAACCTGGGGACCAGCCTCCTGCGCCAGGGCAAGGAGGCGGAAGGCCAGGCGGCGTTGAGGGACCACCGGCGAAGAGCCCATCTGCGCGGACGGCTCAAGACGCTTCGCTGGATGTCCGCCTCGCCGCGGGCCGGCGCGGCGGTGTTCGCCGACCTGGGCGACGCCAACCTGGAGATCGGCGACGAGCCGGCGGCTCTGGATGCCTACGCCCGTGCGGAGAGACTGGAGCCGAACACCCATCTGACCGGTTTCGGCCGCGGCAAGCTCAGCTTCAGGCGGGGGAACCTCTTGGCTGCCGGAACTCACCTTCGCCGTTATCTGGACCGGGGCGGCCGGAACTGCGAGGCGTTTCTCCTGATGGCATTGGTCCAACGGCGGACCCAGCGCCACCCGGAGGCCTGGGACGCCGCCGCAAGAGGCTTGAACGCCTGTCCCCAGGACACGGGCCTGCTCTCCACGGCAGCCCGGCTGGAGATGGAACGGGGCAACCTGGAACAGACCGGCGCCCTGGCCGAGCGGATCATGCGGATCGATCCCACGAATCCTTCAGGCCCCTTCATCAAGGCGCTCTCACTCCTCTACCGGCAACGGCTGGACGAGGCCGAACCGATGGCCCGCAAGGCGCTGGAGCTGAACGACCAGGATCCCAACCACCATCAACTTTTGGAGCGGATCTACCAGTCCAGGGGAGCCTTCGAGAAAGCCCGTTTCCACGGCGCCAAGGCGCGGGAACTGGCGGGGAGAATGAGGAGATGAGGGCAGAAGCGGGGGTTTTCCTACCCCCGCTCTTCCCCCTCCGGCAAGGTCGAAAACGAAGACAGGAAAGTCCTCCTCCTGGCGTGGCGGGCTGCGGGAGGCATTGGTAACATGAGGGCGAACCCACCGAAGTCGGGAACTGACGGAGACATGCCATGAGAGATAGACGATCCCTTTCACGACGAGAGTTGCTGCGCGGCAGCCTGGCGGCCACCGGCGCTTCGCTCCTGAACTCTTCGGTTTTCGGATTCGTGCTGCCTCCCGTTGAAACGGGAGAGACCGCGGTCCCCTTCCTGGATCCACAGCCGGTGAATCCGGACCGGCCCATGGTCCAGTGGGATCAACTCCAACACTGGATTACGCCCGAATCGGACTTCTTCAGCGTCAAGCACTACGGGGTCCCCGAAGTGGACCTGGCGAAGTGGAGGCTCGGTATCGGAGGATTCGTGAACCAGCCCCTTTCGTTGACCCTGGAGGACCTGAAGGCCCGTCCCAAGAGCCACTACACCGCGACCCTCGAGTGTTCCGGAAACGGCGCCTCGGAGCGATTCATGGGGGCCATCGGGAACGCCCGGTGGAGCGGGACCCGGCTGGGCCCGGTCCTGGAGGAATGCGGTTTGAGCCCGGAGGCCACCGAGGTGGTCTTCTTTGGAGCGGACCGCGGGAAGGAGGAGATCCGGGGCAACGAGTACGAACAGAATTTCGGCCGCAGTCTCTCGGTCAAGGAAGCCCTTCGGGACCGGGTCCTGCTGGCCTATGAGATGAACGGCAAACCGCTGAGCCAGACCCACGGCGCTCCGCTCCGGCTGGTGGTTCCCGGTTGGTATGGAGTGGCCTGGGTCAAGTGGCTCTGGCGCGTCGAGGTCCATGACCGCCAATTCCTGAGCCGCTTCATGGGGCGCGACTACGTCACGATCCGCGGTGAGGAGCGGGACGGCGAGACCATCTGGCGCGAGACCTCGGTGGGCCGCATGAACCTCAAGTCCATCGTGGCCCGGGTGACCCGCATGGATGGCGGGTCCGTCCGGGTCATGGGTGCGGTCTGGAACGACGGGACGCCATTGAAGGCGGTGGAGCTCAAGCTGGACGACGGCGCTTGGGTGGAGACCGAGTTGGGCGAGGGGAAGGACCATCCCCACTGCTGGACCTTCTGGACGTATGTCTGGAACGATCCCGCGCCGGGCGAGCACACCCTGGTCTCCCGGGCCGTCGACGCCCGGGGACGGGTGCAGCCGGCGCCGGAGGACGACCTGATCCGGCTGAAGAAGACCTACTGGGAAGCCAACCAGCAGATCCGGCGGCGGATCCGTCTCTGACCGAATGGGAAAACGCCTGGCGGTCTTCGGCGCCGGCGCCATCGGGGGTCAGGTCGGCGCCCGCATGTTCGCCGCGGGACACGACGTCACGCTGATCGAGCCGTGGCCGGAGCAGTTCCGGGCCATTCGAGACTCGGGCCTGCGGATCGAAGACGAGAAGGGACCGGTTCTCCATCGCCCGCCGGTCGTTCGCCCGGACAGTCTCGAACGCCTCGGCCCGGTCGACATCCTCTTCCTGGCGGTGAAATCCTACGATTCGGACGCCGCCGTAAAGACGGTGCTGCCGTACCTGTCACCACGGGCGTGGGTGGTGAGCACCCAGAACGGCATCAACGAAGAGATCATCGCGCAGCGAGTCGACGGCGGCCGGATTCTGGGTGTCGTCATCCTGATCAACGCCGTGCTGGAGGCTCCCGGCCGGATCCGGGTCTCGACCCAGTCCGTCTCCCGGTCTTCCAACCTGGATGCTCCAGGAGCCTACGTGGGCGAGTACGCGGGGTCATCCGATTCCAAGGCCCGGGAAGTGGCCGGTTATCTGAATGCCGTGTGGCCGGCGAAGACGACCCGCGACCTGATGGCCATGCGCTGGACCAAGCTGGCCACCAGCGCCATGGTCAACGCCCTGTCGGGAATCACCGGGTTGCGGTCGGCGCCGCTCCTGGGTGAGCCGGAGGTCCGGAAGATCATGATCCGGCTGGCGGAGGAGGTGGTCCTGGTGGCCCGTGCCCACGGGTACGGGATTCATCGCGTCCTGGGCCAATGTACGCCGGATCAGGTTCTGGCCGCGGCCCGCGGCCGGGACGGGACCATGGACCGGCGGCTGGCCCGGATGTCGGAACGGATCAGTCCCGCGGCCGCTACGTCCCTGCTCCAGGACCATTGGAAGGGGCGGATCACCGAGGTGGATCACTTCAACGGATTCGTGGTCCGAAAAGGACGGGAGAAAGGGCTCCCGACGCCGGTCAACGAGGCTGTTCGGCGACTGATGAAGAAGATCGAGCGAAGAGAGATCTGCTCCGGACTGCACGCCCTCGCGCCACTCCGGAGCGTCGTGAACCCACAGGAGAGGGGACATCCCTGTCCCCCATTCTTAATTTGAAACAGAGGCTCTCCAATCCCGCGATCCGGAGACGGCGTCGAAGAGGGGGACAAGGATGTCCCCCCTCCTAAAAGACCTCCGGGTTGACGCAGTACCGGGGGCGTTTCCCTTCCAGCACGGCCAGCATGTCGTTGGCCATGGAACGGTCGACGCGGTCCATGGCCAGTTCGCTCATGCCCAGGGAATGGGGCGCGAAGAGGCACCGGGGATGTTTGAAAATCCGGTGGGAGACGTCGGGAGGTTCGGTGGGAAAAACGTCCAGCCCCACATAGCTCAGTTGTCCATCGTCCAGGGCGTCGGCCAGGGTATCGAGGCCGTCGGTGATGCCGCCGCGGGCCAGATTCAGCAGAACGGCTCCCCGTTTCATGCCGGCGACCGCGTCCCGGTCGATCATGCCCCGGGTCTCGTCATTCAGAAGCATGTGCAGGGAGACATAGTCGGACTGGGCCAGCAGTTCCTTCAACCCGACCTTGCGGACCCCGATCTCGGCCATTCGACCGGCGTTTACGTAGGGATCGTAGCCCAGGACCGTCACTTCGAAGGGTTGAAGCAGCTTGGCCAGGTAGGAACCGATCCGGCCCATCCCGGCGATGCCCACCGTATGGCCGGCCACGTCCCCGACCAGGCCCTCGTAGCGGATGTCCCAGTTGCCTTCCCGGACCGCAGAGTCCATGGCGCGCATGTTCTTGATCAGGCAGAGCAGCATCCCCAGCGCCCCTTCGGCCACGGAGAATCCGCCGACCGGGGCGATGATCAGAGGAATCGACCGGCGGGTCAGAGCCGGCACGTTCACGTTGTCGTACCCGACGCCGGTCCTGCCCACGACCTTGAGATCGGGGGCGGCCTCCACCAGCTCGGGGGTGATCCGGGCCTCGCCCCGGGCGACGATCCCGATGGTTCCCGAGAGCAGACCCGACAACGTCTCCTGGTCGGTGCCGGGCGACGTCACCGTCGGCGCATGGGCCTCCAGCAACTCGATCACGATCTCTTCCACCGGGGCCGTTATCAGGAATCTCTTCTGGGTCATGGGGGTTTCCTATCCTTGGTCAGTGTCTGCGTTCGGGCGTCCTCCGCGCCTTGTCGGGGTTCACCCGCTTCGCTACCATTGTCCAATCGGTTCCGACAACCGGAACCCGCCGATCAAACCTGACGGAGTATGAATCATGAGTCAATCTTCCATCAACAGGCGTTCCTTCCTGTCCCGTTCGGCCGGCGCCGGAGCCGGACTCGCACTGGCCGGATTTCCCGCCATCGCCAAGTCCCGGGACGTGAACGGGCAGATCCGGGTCGGCATCGCCGGTCCCGGCGGCCGCGGCCGGGGCATCATGAGGGAGTTTTTCGAGCATAACCAGCGCTTCAACGCCCGTCTCACCGCCGTTTGCGACGTCTGGAACGACGCCCGGGACCAGGCGAAGGCGCTGACCGAGGAACGGCAGGGGACGGCCCCCAAGGTCTACCGCCACCACGAGCAGATCGTGAACGACCCCGAAATCGACGCTCTCATCATCGCCACTCCCGATCACGCCCACGCCCGGATCCTCGAAATGGCCGCCAACGCGGGCAAGGACGCCTATTGCGAGAAGCCCATGGGCAATGTCCTTTCGGAGACCAATGCGGCGCTGGACGCGGTGAAGAAATCGGGCAGCATCGTGCAGATCGGCACCCAGCGGCGGAGTTCGCCCAAGTACCGGCAGGCGGCCAAGATGATCGCCGACGGGATCATCGGAGACGTGGTCAAGGTGGACCTCCACTGGAGCTGGTACAGCGCCTATCGCTGGGCCAAGAAGGACTCGGACCTGGCGAAGATCAAGGCGAGCGACGTGGATTGGAACACCTGGCTCATGGGCAAGCCGCACCGCACCTTCGACCCCAGGGTGTTCCGCTGCTTCCGCCTCTGGAAGGACTTCTCCAGCGGCATCATCGACCAGTGGATGACCCACGGAATCGACGTGGCCCACATGCTCACCGGCACCTCCTATCCTCTGAGCGCGGTGGCCCACGGCGGCATCTACGCCTGGAAGGACTGGCGGGAGAATGCCGACACCATCGAAGTCTCGCTGGAGTACGAAAAGGAAGGCCGCGAGTTTCTCATGGTCTACTCAACCAACCTGATCAACGGTTACGGCAAGGCGACCCAGGTGCACGGCACCCTGGGCAGCTTCGAGGCCGGCGGTTCCAATAACCGTGAGGATTGGAGCAAGGGCCGGGCCGAGCCCAGCGCCAACCCCAACGTCCCCTGGCACTTTTCGGGCCGGGGAGTGGAGGCCGAGGGCAAGATCGAGGATCAGGTCCCCATTCCCGACGCTCCGGGCGAAAGCAGCCACGTGGCCAACTGGCTGGACGCCGTTCGCGCCCGGGACAGCAAGCGGCTGCGCTGCCCCGTGGAGGCCGGATACGGTCATTCCGTCGCCTGCATCATGTCCACCGATTCCTATTGGAGCGGCCGGCGCATGACCTTCGATCCCGTCAAGCGGACGATTCAGGCCGGCTGACGCCGATTGGTCTGAAATGACATCCATCAAGGTCCTGGGAACGGGCCGGATCGACGAGCGGGAGTCGGCGTTTCCCCAGGCGGTTCAACTCCCCGACGGCGACATCCTCTGCTCCTTCAACGTCGGAGGCGGCGCTCACGTCACCGGCGGCTCGGACTGGGCCCGCTCCACCGACGGAGGGGAAAGCTGGAAGGTGGAAGGGACGCTCCTTCCCCGGGCCGGAGATTCCACCAACGCGCTGAAGCTGAGCCTTTCGGCCGACGGCCGGACCGTCTACGCCTATGGATCCCGACACTACACCCGGGCCACCAGGGTGTTCGGCGATTCGGAAAACGAGGCCGTGTTTCTCCGCTCCACCGACGGAGGACGGACCTGGTCCGCTCCCCGCACCATCCCCATGCAGGGGCACAGGAAGTTGGAGATCTCCCACGGCATCCTCCCATTGCGGTCCGGGCGGCTGCTGGCGCCGGCCGCCACCCTGGTTTCGGCGGACACGTTGGGCAAGCAGGTCCTGGCGGCCGTTTCCGACGACGGCGGAGAGACCTGGCCGCGCCACGCCGTCGTGTTCGAAGACCCGGAGGGGAAGCTGGGTTACCTGGAGCAGAAGCTGGCTCAGGCGGATGACGGACTGCTGATCGCCTCCAGTTGGACCGTGACCCTGGGGGACGTGGTCGACCAGGAGGACTCCTACGTGATCTCCCGGGACGACGGCCTCACCTGGAGCGCTCCCCGCAGCACCGGCATCCGGGGCCAGACCATGACGCCGGTCCCCTTGGGCGGCGACCGGCTGATGGTCCTCTACAACCGCCGCTACGGAGACCAGGGGATCGTCATGAACCTGGTCACCTTCTCTCCCGAAGGGTGGGAGATCCACTACGAGGGATTGATGTACGACCCTGGAACCCGCCAGGAAGGGCCGACCGGCCGGGGTGTGGAGGAGTACGGCGGCTTCCAGTTCGGGTTCCCCACGGCGATCCGGCTCCAGGACGGCGACTTCCTGGCCACGCACTGGTCCCGGGAAGGGGGCCGGTTCGGGGTGCGCTGGACCCGTCTCAGGGTCGACTGGTAGAGAGCCGCTGCAACGGAACTTCATCCGCCGGCGGACTTGGTAAATCGGACGGCTTGGACCAGGTAGCGCCGGACCGGATCCAACTGCCAAGTCCACGGCTCCGAGTCTTTCAAATTCCGAACCGCCCCGAGTGCTTGCCGAATCCCCTTTGGATCCAGACCGGGAAAGTGGCTGCCTTTTCGTGCCGTCTCCCTGGCCGATGCCGGCTCCGGCGGTGCGAAAGAGTCGGGGTTTGAGTCGGCCTCGGCCATGTCCGTCACCACGATCCCGGTCCCGCCGGAAGCCATCAGGCCGGTCATCAGGCGAACGTGGGAGTCCCGGACCTGCAACATGATCCGGTCGCGGTGGAGCCCGGATGGAAGGACCCGGCTCACCGTCTCCAGCAGTTGGCTCACGACGCAGGTGGAGACCACCAGGTCGAAGTCGGCCGCCGGGTCCGGCCCCGCCGCAGGCTCCGAATCGGAGAGGCCGGAGAGATCCAGGTCGTCCCGAAGATGGATGTTTGGCCGCTCCGGCACTCCCTGGCGGAGAAGCGCGCCCTCCATGGCCTCCCGGTCCAGATCGAAGAGATGGATCTCGCCGCATTCGGACGCCAACTGGACCAGGTCCAGGTCATTGCAGTTCCCCGCCCCCAAAATGGCGACCTTGCCCTGACGCCGGCTCTCGCCGCCCAACAGGTCCATGACCCGGTTCCGGTGCCGAGTGAAGGAGCGCCAGTTCTCCCTGGTGCTCCGGTTGGCGGCCCGCTGTGCCTGGCTTCGCCGCTGGAGTTCAGTCTCGAGTCGAGTCACGGCCGTCTCCTCAAATAAGTAATTTCGACGCTTGCTCTGAAGTTTGGAATTTTACGCCTTAGTCACCGTGAAGAAAAATCCTTCATGGCACTCACCCTCGCTACGTTCTTAAGAAGAAGAGGGTCTCCGTTGATCATGCCCTTACGGTTCTCGCCTCTTTATCCATTGTCTGGCGCACGTTTGCGCATTCGATTCAGGACTGTGGCAGCCGGCAATAGACAGGGAACTGCGTATTGAACTTCGTACCTTTCGGTACGAAAATAGACCATGATCGGACTTGAGTTCATCCGTCGCGCGAGGCGCTATGCGAGACGAACCGGCCAGGATTAGCGATTGGAGCCCAGTCGCGGCAAGGGCAGCCACGCCCGCTTATGGATCGGCGGGCATCTCACCACGGTGAAGCGGGGTGAATTGCCGCGGGGAGCCCTTCTCGGAATGTTGAAACAGTTGAACATCTGCAATGAGGACTTCTGAGATGCGATACGCCTACCCTTGTGTCCTGGCCCCCGAAGAAGAGGGAGGATTTTCCGTCTCCTTTCCGGACGTTCCTGAGGCACTGACTGGCGGAAACGACCGGACTGAAGCCTTGGCCATGGCTGAGGATGCTCTGGCGACAGCCTTGGCGGGATACGTTCAGGAGCGGTGGGAGATTCCAACGCCGGGCACAGCCGCCAATGGGCAAGAAATGATCGCCGTCCCACCCGTCGTGGCCGCCAAGCTGGCCCTCTACAGGTGTATGCGCCAGAAGGGCATCACCAAGGTTGCGCTTGCCAAGCGCTTGGGTGTGAGCGAGGCTGCCGTCCGAAAACTCCTGAACCTGGATCATCGATCCCATATCAACCAAGTCGAGAGAGCGCTTCGGATCGTTGGCCGCTATCTGGTTGTCGAAGACAGAGTCGCCTGAATCCGAGTTGACGTCCCCCTGCAGTTATAGGCAGCGCTGCAGGCCCGGAGCCAAACCCGTAGACTGCGCCACCTACCGGACGTGAACGGCCAACACCTGTGTGGTACTTTTCGGTGTTCCCGAACAAGAATGTCACCCGTTCGATCCTATCCACAGAGGAGCCCATGAAAACCCATTTCTGGACGCGAACGCTCTGCGTCATCGTACTGTCCACCATCACCGCCGCCGCTTCCGACGTGCCGAGCCTGTTGGAGATCGGCAATCGCAAGCAGTTGTTCATCGACGACTACATGATCCAGAGCCTGAGCGACGCCAAGCAGGTGCTCAACACGGCGGTCAAGGAGCCCAGCAACCCGGTGCTCCGCCCGGACCGGCCCTGGGAAGGACATCTCACTCCCGTGGGCAAGGTTCTCTACGACCCGGAGGAGAAGCTCTTCAAGATGTGGTACTCCACCAGCAGCGAATGGCGCGCGGAACCGGGCGGGCAGCTCTCGGAATACGACTGGACCGACACCGGCGCCGTTTGGGAGCGGGTCGATGCGCCCTACCGGTACGTGGGGATCTACGGCAATTACAAATACCGGCTCTGCTACGCCACCTCCAAGGACGGCGTCCACTGGGTGAAGCCGAACCTGGGCAAGGTGGAGTTCAACGGCAGCCGCAACAACAACCTGCTGCCGGCCGACGGCCGGGCGCCGACGTTCGAAGACCCCAACGAGACCGATCCCGCCAAGCGGTACAAGTCGATCGCAATGACCCGGACCACGGATCCGCCCGGAATGCAACTCCATGTCTACTATTCCCCGGACGGTTTCAATTGGACGCCCGAGCCGGCCAATCCGGTAATGGACACGACACCGGAGCCAGGCCGCTGGGGCCCCACCCACTACATGGGATGGGACCCGATCCGGAAGGTCTACGCCGCCCACATCGAGAACTGCCTGCACCGCCGGTGCCCCACCGGCATACGGACCGTGGGACGGGCCGAAAGCCCCGACTTCAGGAATTGGAGCCTCCCGCAGAACATCCTGCTGCCGGATGATGACGACTATCCGGATGCCGAGTTCTACCTCTTTCCGGTGGTGGCGTACGAGGGCACCTACATCGCCCTGCCCTGGATCTTCCGAACCACCCGGACCCTCCACTACCCGACCCTGGCCTTCAGCCGGGACGGCGTGAACTACGAACGAAAGTTCCGCGAGCCACTGGTTCGAAACGGCGCCGAGGGGAGCTTCGATTCGGTCAGCGTCTACGCCCAAGCGCCGATCATGCAGGGCGGGAAGATCTGGATCTACTACACGGGCGCCAACTGGCGGGGGCCCGAACAGCTCTATCTGAAGCAGGAAGCCGAGGGTGAGTCGCCGTTGCGGGCGCCCGGACTGGCGACCCTGCCGGAGGACGGATTCGTCTCCATCGACGCCGGCAAGCTCAGGCCCGGCATCCTGCTCACCCAGACCTTCAGCTTCGAAGGCTCGGGCCTTCACGTCAACATGGAGGCCGCCCGGCACAACGATGGCGCCGGGATTCCCCAGATCAAGGTGGAGATCCTGGATCACCAGACCAGGCCGCTGCCCGGCTTCTCGTTGAAGGAGTCGGACCCCATGGCCGTCCGGGGCGCCGCTCAGGCCAGTTGGCAGGGCAACAGCGACGTGAGCTCATTGGAAGGCCGTCCCGTCCAGCTCCGTTTCTGGATCCGGAACGCGAGCCTGTTCTCGTTTCAGTTCAAGTAGAATCGGAAACGCTGCGGAGCAGCACTCAAATCCACCGTCGCGTTTCAGTTGCCGACGTGGTTTGACCTGTTGCGCAACAACGCTGCGTGGCATTTTCTACGTCCGGTGGAGATCCTGTACGAGCGGGGTGGTTCGCAAGTTCTTGGAACCAAGTGCACACCATACTTCACACTTGTGCGGGAACTATGCCTGCTGGCTTCTGGACTCTAGCGTGATTCAATGATATCCTGATAATTCATTGAACAATTATAATTCATTGAGAATTCACATGAAGCAGATTACGACTACGATTACACAGCGTGGCCAAGTCACCATTCCCGCAGAAGTGCGTCGAATGCTAGGTGTGAGACCCAGGGACAAAGTCGCTTTCACCATTGAAAAGGGCGAAGTGCGTCTAGAGCCGGTTCCCTTCAGCTTGGAGTCGGCCTACGGGTCTGTAAAGCCTTCAGCCCGACCCGAAGACTTCGAAAGAATCACGCAGGCGGCCAAGGATTCCAAAGCGGAGAAGACCGCACTGGCGCTGGAAAATACATGAAGTTTTTGGACACAAACGTCATTCTGCGCTACCTGACTCGTGATGACGAGGTCAAGGCGGACGCCTGCTATCGGCTCTTTCAGCAAGTCAAACAAGGGCAAGAGGAACTTTTTGTCTGTGAAGCCATCGTAACTGAAGTCGTTTACGTACTGTCTTCGCCTCGTGCTCCTTATAGACTCAGCCACGATGAGATCAGAGCCCGGCTCTTGCCGATACTGACCCTCCGGGGACTCAAGCTCCCACAGAAGAATGTCTATCTCCGTGCGCTCGATCTCTATGCCTCCTCACCGTTTCTCGACTTTGAGGACGCGTTGACCGTATGCCATATGGAGCAACGGGGGATCACTGAGTTGGTTAGCTACGACAGAGATTTCGACCGGATCGGGGGAATAAGAAGGATCGCCCCATGAATTGAAAAGTTCTTCCGCCGCGCGGGGTTCGGCGCAATCCTGCCGCAAAAGGGAGAGATCCGGGGACACAGGCGTTTCAGATCCCAACTCCAGAGCGGTGATGAAGAGGGGGACTGAAAGTCCCCCCTCCAAGGGGGCTCAGGCTACAGGCATCAGTTCCCGGAACCGGTTCCAGACATGGTCTCCCTGTTCCCGGGTCAACGGAATGCCCGGAGGCCGCGGGACGCCGCAGTCGATTCCGAGACGCCTTCCCATGAGTTCCTTGAGGACGGCGACATACGGTCCGTACTCTCCGTCGAACAGGCCGAAGATCTCCGTCGCCGTGTCCTGGGCCTCGCGGGCCCGCGCCCAGTCCCCTTCCTGGTAGGCGTCCCAGACTTGGAGAAAGGCTTCGGGCGCCACGCCGGGCGGTCCGTCGACGCACCCCACGGCGCCCTCGACCAGGGCCGGCAGCATCAGGCAACTGAAACCCTTGAAACAGGCCAGGCCCATGCGGGCGAAGAGCCAGACGTTCTTGAAGTTGGCCGCCGAGTGCTTGAGACCGGCCAGTTGAGGCACCTCGTCCTGGAGTCTCTTCATCAGCCCGGGCGTGAACTCCAGACCCGTGGCGTCGGGCAGGTTGTAGACGAACAAGGGCAGGCCGGCGGCTTCGCCGATGGCCTTGTAGTAGCCGATGGACTCGTCCGCGCCCGCTCCGTAGAAGGAACCGGGCAGGGCGCAGACGGCGTCGACGCCGGCACGGGCGGCCTGCTCGGCCATTCCGGCGGCGGCCGACGTGGTCGCCGCGCCCACGTGCATGATGGTCCGCGCCCGGCCCCGGCACTGGTCCGCGGCCGCCTCGGCGATCCGCCGGTTTTCGTCCGGCCGAAGCAGCACGCTCTCTCCGCTTCCGCCGGCCACCCAGAACCCGTGGACCCCGGCCCGGATGTTGAATTCCAGAACCTGCCGAAAGGCCTCCTCGTTGATCCGGTCCTCTCGGTCCATGGGAGTGATGACGGCCGGATAGAGCCCTCTGAAACTGGTCATTTGGGTCCTTTCGCTGCTGGAAATTTCTTGGGTCGTGATCGGCGCGGCTGCCGGTGCTGCCGGAGACTCAGGCCATGATGTCCGTGATCACGTTGCCGTGGATGTCGGTAAGGCGGAAATCCCGGCCCGCGTAGCGGTAGGTCAACCGGGTATGGTCCAGTCCCATGAGGTGCAGGATCGTGGCGTGCAGGTCGTGGATGTGCACCTTGTTCTCCACCGAGTAGTAGCCGTAGTCGTCGGTGGCGCCGTAGGAGAAGCCGGGCTTCACGCCGCCGCCGGCCATCCAAATGGTGAACCCCTGGGGATTGTGGTCCCGTCCGTCGGAGCCCTGAGCCACCGGGGTGCGTCCGAACTCGCCCCCCCAGAGGACCAACGTGTCCTGCAACAGACCCCTTCCCTTGAGGTCCCGGAGCAAGCCGGCGATGGGCTTGTCCACTTCCCGGGCATTCTGGGTGTGGTCGCGGCGCAACCGCCGGTGTTGGTCCCACTTGTAGCTGTGGCTCACCTGCACGAAGCGGACGCCGGCCTCGGCCAAACGGCGGGCCATCAGGCACTGGCGGCCGAAATCCTCGGTCATCCGGTCGTCCAGGCCGTAGAGCTTCCGCGTGGCCTCGGTTTCCCGCGAGAGATCCTGCAACCCGGGCGCCTGGGCCTGCATCCGAAAGGCCAGCTCGAAGGCCTGGATCCGGCCTTCCAGGTTTCGGTCGGGACCGGTTTGGGCCAACTGCTGCCGGTTCATCCCCCGGATGAAATCCAGGTGCATGCGCTGGATGTCCCGGGGAACCTGCTCGTTGGTGATGAACGGGATCTTGGCGTTCTTGGCCTCGATTCGGCTGGTGCCGACGGCGGTGCCGGCGTAGGGGGCG
This sequence comes from Acidobacteriota bacterium, assembly GCA_965116695.1. GTDB lineage: Bacteria > Acidobacteriota > UBA6911 > RPQK01 > JAJDTT01 > JAJDTT01. Next base: position 248,476 of record OZ220706.1, on the reverse strand, counting down.
GGAAGAAAGGCCGACCCGTAGTTGTTGGCTCCTCCGTGCCCCTGCGTGGGGCAGATGGTGATGAATCCCGGCATGTCCTGGTTCTCGCTTCCCAGGCCGTAGGTGAGCCAGGAACCGATGCTGGGCCGGACGAAGGTGTCGCTGCCGGTGTGCAACTCCAGCAGAGCCGCCCCGTGACGGGAGTTGGAGGCGTGCATGGACTTGATGAAGCAGAGGTCGTCCACGAACCTGGCCACATTGGGAAAGAGCTCGCTGACCCACTGGCCGCTCTCCCCGTGCCGCTTGAACGCCCAGGGGGACTTGAGCAGGTTGAAGGTCTCGCTGGAGACCACCCGGGGACGCTGGTACGGGAACGGCTTCCCGTGGTCCCGCTGGAGCAGGGGTTTGTAGTCGAAGGTATCGACCTGGGAGGGACCGCCGTGCATGAAGAGGAAGATGATCCGCTTGGCCCGCGGCGTAAAATGGGGCGCCTTCTGAGCCAGGGGGTTGTCGGAATCGCCAGGAAGCGCGGCCGCGGCCTCCTCGGCCAACAGGCCCGCCAGTGCCAAAGAGCCGAATCCGGCGCTACTGGCCCGAAGCATCTCCCGGCGGGAAACCCGGTTCCCCCACAGGCTGTTCCAATGTGAGTCCATAGCACGAACCTCTAATTCAGATACGCGAATTCACTCGACGCCATCAGCGCCTGGCAGAATCCCTGCCAGGATCGGAGGCGGCGTTCGCCGGGCTCTTCGACCCGGTCCCGCCAGCCCGCATCCATGCGGGCCACGAATTCCAGGGCCCGGCTCGATTCCTTCCGGTCGGGCGGACGGCCCAACGTCCGCTCGTATGCCACGCGGATCCGTCCGATCTCGTCCAGGTCTTCCCTGGCCAATAGTCCGGCGGCCATCCGCCGGGAGTTCTCCAGCACCAGAGAATCGTTCATCAGGAACAAAGCCTGGGGCGCCACCACGCTGGCGCCGCGGTCTCCGTCCGTCACCGACGGATCGGCGAAATCGAAGGCCCGCAGGAAATCGTACATGGAACTGCGCACGACCGGAAGATAGATCGACCGGCGATTCCAGTCGTAACGGACTCCTGGCCGGATGTAGCCCCGGCCGCTCTGGCCCAACAACGATCCCCCCGGCTTCAGGTCCAGGTTGGCGGAAACGGCCAGGATGGAGTCGCGAATCGCCTCGGCTTCCAACTGGCGCCGGTTCATCCGCCAAAGCAAGCGATTCTCAGGATCCTTTCCGGCTCCCTCCGCGGAATACCTGGTGCTCATCCGATAGGTGGCCGAAAGCATGATGAGGCGATGCATCCGTTTCAGGGACCAGTTCCCTTCCACGAACCGGTTCGCCAGCCAGTCGAGCAGATCGGGGTGAGTGGGAGCGTCGCCCAGCCGGCCGAAGTTGTCGGTGGAGGCGACGAGACCCCGTCCCAGGTGCCAGCGCCAGATCCGGTTGACCATGACCCGGGCCGCCAGCGGGTTGTCGTCACGGGTGATCCAATTCGCCAGTTCCAGCCGTCCGCTGCTTTCCGGGTCGCGAAGCTGTTCCAGCGGCTTGCGGCCCAGACCCGGAAAACCACGCGGCACCCTCTCTCCCAGGTCCCAGTGGCTGCCGCGCAGATGGACAGCCAGGTCGTCGATCTGCTGGCCTTCGGTGATGCCCATGGCCGTGGGAAGCCCGGGCAGGCCTTCCTCCAGCTTCTTCCGTTCCGCTTCCAGGGCGTCCAGTTCCCGGAGAGCGGCCTCGGGAAAGTACTCGGTGGTCTTCTCGGGAGGCCGGAAGGGCCCCCACTTCTCGTAAAGGATCGCTCTCATGGCCTCCAGGGCCGGATCCTCCAGCTTGGTCTCCTCGGTCTCGTCGTCGGTCCGGACCGTGCTGAACTTCTTGGCGACGACTTCCTGCTCCCTCGTAAGCGCCCGCCACGCCTCCTCCGCCAGACGGAACTGCTTCTGGTAATGGTCGGCCAGCGCCGTCAGACCGGCCGCGTCAAAATCCTCGAAGAGTACGGCCGCCGGCGACTGCCAGCCCTCCCGCGACCTCCCCTCGGCCTGGGCGTGCCAGGCGTAGAGCACCGAATAGGGCGCGCCGCGGCTCCGGCGCAGACGGTCGATCCACTGGTGCAGGAAAACGGGGTTCAGCTCGTCCCGAAGGGCCACCTGGACCAGGGTCCTGGGGATCGGGGACCCTTCCGGAAGGGGATTGGGGGTCAACAGCAGCTTCTCGAAATAGGGGAAACGGGTCTTGTGCTCCAGGCGGAGCGTGTTGGCTCCGGCCTCCAGATTGAAGATGCCGGCCACCATCCAACCGCCCGCATCGGGTGAGGCGGTCCGGTTCTCGATGGCCTCGATTCCCCGCTTGACCAAGGTGCCGTTGGTGTGGATGTCGGCGGTGCCGGCGCCGGTCTCGGCTTCCAGAAACTCCAACTGGTAGGGGCCGGCTGCGGGGACCTGGAGGTCATACTCGGCGAAATAGGCGTCGGGAGGGGCGTCGGAACCCCCGGCCTCCGGGATGTTCGTCTTACCCTTCTTCAGTTGCCGCTCGACGTTTCCACGATCCCAACTTCCGGCCTTCCGAAGGGTCAGGGATTCGGGGTCCGGACTCCGTCCCTCGAACACGCTCCTCAGGCGGATCTTCTGATACCCGGTCAACTCCTGGGCGGCCAGCAGGTATGCGCCCACCCGGGTGCGGCCCTCCTCGACCAGCTTCTTGTTCTCCCGCTTGGTCACGGCTGCAATCGCCTTGGTCTTGGCCTCGATCTTCTCGCGCTGCTGCTGCAGGCGGAGACGGTGTTCCGCGGGAGCCAGGACATGCTCATGCCACTCGGCCACCACGTCGTGGTGTTCCATGGTCTTGGAACTCCGGAAGATTCCGGCCAGGGAGTAGTAGTCCCGGATGGAGACGGGATCGAACTTGTGGTCGTGGCAACGGGCGCAGCCCACGGTCAGCCCCAGGAAAGCCCGAAAGCTGGTGTCGAGCTGTTCGTCGATGATGTCCATCCGCATCTTCACGGGGTCGTCTTCCGCCAGCATCTTGGGGCCCAGGGAGAGGAATCCGGTGGCCGTCCAGCGCTCCAGCGTGGTTTCCAGATCACCCGTTTCGGGCAGGAGGTCTCCCGCCAACTGCTCCCGCACGAACTGATCGTAGGGCTTGTCCCGGTTGAAGGCCTGGACCACATAGTCCCGGTAGCGGAAGGCCGTCGTATACGCCATGTTCTCGTCCAGCCCGTTGGAATCGGCGTAGCGGGCCACATCCAACCAGTGGCGGCCCCAGCGCTCTCCGTAGCCGGGCGAGGCCAGCAGACGTTCGATCAGCCGGGCATAGGCGTCCGGCGACTGGTCCTGGAGGAAATTCCGGATCTCTTCGATGGTGGGGGGAAGGCCGGTCAGGTCGAAAGTGGCCCGCCGGATGAGGGTCCGCCGGTCCGCCGCCGGCGCCGGCTCCAGTCCTGCGGCTTCCAGACGGGCCAGGATGAATCGGTCGATGGGAGAACGGACCCAGTCATCTCGCCGAACCTGCGGCAGCGAGGGTTCCACCGGGGGCTCGAACGCCCAGAAACCCGCCGTCCCGGATGCCGTCCGGTCCATACCGGCAGCCACGCCCCACGGCGCGCCCATCCGCACCCAATCGGCGAGCAGGGCGATCTCCTCATCCGGAAGCCGGCCCGCCAGGGGCATGCGCAGCTTCTCGTCCTGATGGGTGACGGCGCGGATCAGCAGGCTCGATTCAGGGTCGCCGGCGACGACGGGAGAGCCTCGGCTCCCACCCTTGCGAAAACCCTCCTCCTGGTCCAGGACCAGTCCGCCCATGACCGGCTGGCTCGTGCTGGAGTGACAGGCGTAGCAGTGCTCGGCCAGGAGCGGCCGGATCTTCTTCTCGAAAAACTCGCCGTCGTCCGCCGAAGCGGCGATGAGAGGCTGGGAAAGCAGCACCGCAAGCAGCCACGGCGCCGGACGCCTCCGGTTTCCCAAATCCATCGATTCCTCCCCGGACGTGTGGGTAAAAGCCATTCGATTCTAACATTCCGAGTCTGAGAATTTCAGTCGTCGCGCGTCGTCACCGGTCGTGGAGTAGTTCCGACAAGTCGTCGATCTCACGCTGAAGCTTCCGTGCTCCCCATTGATTCAACTTGTAGACGAGCATGCCGGTTCCCACCCAAAGCAAAGCGGCGATACTCAAAATGACCAGGGGGTTCCAAGGGTGTCTCACGGCGATACCAATACTGAAGACAATCGCTCCCGGGATAAGCGGACCCACGTACCATCGCACGATGCTACGTAGTGCATCTCGCTGACGCTGCAACTCCCGCCGGTGGAATTCCACACAATCCGTGACTGTCGGCACGGGTTTGGAGGAGGCTCTCTTGTGAAGCTGATAGAAAACTGTAAGACCGCCGAACACGAAGAGCAGTGACCCTGCCCGTATCCACAGGTTGTCAAACACCCAGATGTATACGAGGTAGATAGCCACGCCGAAAAATCCAGCAGCGTACTCCATGCGATTTCGCCATCGAATCTTTCGTTGAAACGCGCGGGCATCCTCTACCAGATCATCGATGTTCAACGGTCTGGTCATCACGGCCTGCTCTTGCCAAGTCATGCACAAATCATTTTCGGGACGATCAATCACCATGACGACTACTCCGATGGAAGCGGCGGGCAAGGATTTTCTTGATGCGGTGAACCTTGGTGGCGACGTTCCCTGCCGAAATACCAGTGATGTCGCCGATCGATGCGCCGTCCATGCCTTCCAGGTACGAAAGCATGATCTGACGGTCGATCGGTTTGAGGCGGCGAATCAGGATCAAGAGACGTTGCAAGACATCACGCCGGATGGCCGCGTCTTCGCCTGTGCTCTCATCGGGGGCAGACTCGATCTCTTCCAGGGTTAAAAATTTCCGCGCGATACGGCGTCGTCGCAATACATGTGAAGTGGCGGTGTTGTGGGCCACCCGGTAGACCCAGGTTCGCACCGAGCACCTCCCATCGTAACCCGCGAGACTGCGCCAGAGCGCAAGGTGGATTTCCTGTAAGAGATCTTTCCGGTTTTCCGCATTCGCCTCATACGCGCGCGCTAGTCGTTGAAGTGGGGCTCCGTACGAACCAGCGATCTGCCGGTAGAGTTCATCCCGGTCCTCGTTGGTCTCGGCCTCGTGCTTCCGACCGCACATACAAGAGATAGTCACCGAGGAAACGGATTTCTTACACTTTTATCTTCAGCGGTGGGAGATGAGCCAACTTGAACACAGCGGCGTCGATTGGTCTCTCTCACTCTTCCAACTATCGAAAATTCTCAGTCAGTATTTTCTATTGAAAGTAAACACCGATATCCAGACTGTTGTTTGAATAGACGAAGGGGGACAAGACTGTCCCCCCTCCTGTTGGAAAAGCTGGCCCGATTCGGGTAAGAATGAGGTGCTTCCCGGGGATGTGTCCCGTCTCTCCCTCCGGACTCTCTATGCGATCAAGAAAGGGCAGGAAGAAGCCTTCTCTCGCCACCGTCCGGTACGCATTCAGGAAGATCATCTGGCCGCGGCGCAAGCTGCTCCTGCTGGGGTTGGCCCTGATCCTGCTCAATCGGTTGTCGGGTCTCGCCCTGCCGGCCGCCAGCAAGTTCCTCGTCGACGACGTGATCGGAAAAGGGGATACCGAGTTGCTCCGTCTGCTGCTGGCGGGCGTGACGGCGGCCATCGCGATTCAGGCCTTCAGCTCCTACTTTCTGACCAAGCTCCTGAGCGTTGAGGCCCAGCACCTGATTTCCCTGCTCCGGGCGCAGGTCCAGCGCCACATCATCTATCTGCCCATACGGTTCTTCGACAACACCAAGTCGGGGGAACTGGTCTCCCGGATCATGACCGACGTGGAGGGGGTCCGGAACCTGGTCGGCACGGGACTCGTCCACCTCTTCGGCGGAGTCCTGACCGCCGTCGGCTCCCTCTTCTTTCTTTTCAGGATCAGCGTCCTGATGACCCTCTACACTCTGGTTCCCCTCGTCATCCTGGGTCTGATCTCGCTGAAGGCCTTCGGCTACATCCGGCCCATCTTCCGCGAGCGGGGCAAGATCAACGCCGACGTCACCGGCCGGCTCGCCGAATCCCTGGGCGGCATCCGGGTCATCAAGGGGTTCAGCGCCGAGCGCCAGGAAATCCGCGCCTTCGAAAAGGGGGTGGCCAGGATCTTCAACAACGTCCGCAAGTCCCTCACCGCCACCAGCCTGGTCACCAGCGCGTCGACTCTGCTTCTGGGACTGGCCAGCGTGGGTATCATGGGCCTGGGGAGTTCCATGATTCTGGAGGGCGAGATGACGGTGGGAGATTTCGTCTCCTTCACCCTCTTCCTGGGATTCCTCATCGCACCCATTGTCCAGATGGGCAACATCGGCAGCCAGATCACCGAGGCCTTCGCCGGTCTCGACCGGAGCGAAGAGATCCTGACCACGGACCGGGAAGACGACGACCCGGACCGGACCGTGGTCTTGGACGACGTGGAAGGCCATGTCGTCTTCCAGGACGTGACCTTCTCCTACGAGCCGGGGAACCCGGTGTTGAAGGAAGTGAGCTTCGACGCTCCCGCCGGTAGCGTGACCGCGTTGGTGGGCAGTTCCGGATCGGGTAAGACCACGCTGGCCGGCCTGGCGGCCTCTTTCCTGAAGCCGGACCAGGGCCGGGTTCTGGTCGACGGCCGCGACCTGTCCACGGTGACCCTGCAGTCGTACCGGTCCCGCCTGGGGGTCGTGCTGCAGGACGATTTCCTGTACGAGGGGACCATTCGCGAGAACATCCTCTTCGGCCGGCCCGAGGCCGGCGAGGAGGAGCTGCTGGAAGCGGTGCGGGCGTCCCACGTCAAGGAGTTCACCGACCACTTCGACCAGGGACTCGAGACCCTCATCGGAGAGCGGGGCGTGAAACTCTCGGGAGGCCAGCGCCAGCGGGTCTCCATCGCCCGGGCCCTCCTGGCCGATCCCCGGATTCTGATCCTGGACGAGGCCACGTCCAACCTGGACACCGAAAGCGAACTCTACATCCAGCAGAGCCTGACCGGGCTGATGCGGGGACGCACCACCTTCGTCATCGCCCATCGTCTCAGCACCATTCGCCAGGCCCACCAGATCCTGGTGGTGGAAGCGGGGGAGATCGTGGAACGGGGGGACCACGAGGAGTTGATCCGGCAACAGGGCCGCTATTACCAGCTTTACACTTACCAGGCACGCATCTGATGGGTACTATGGGTGCCCATGCCCATGATCGTGGCGCTGAGAATCACCCTCACGGCCGTGCCGGGAGTCCTGTTTTTCTACCCGGTGCCGTGAGCTGAGCCATGCAGTCAGGCGACGCCAGGGCAGGCACTCCGCGACTCGGTCTGGTGTTCGGCATCGCGCTGTCCAACTACCTGTCCCACGCGCTCATCCGCTACAGCACGCCGTTGTATTTCAGCGCCCTCGAATATCCCAAGGACGCCTACGAAACCTTCAGCTTCTATTGGCTGGTCGCCTTCATCGCAGGTTCCACCCTCTCCGGTCTGCTGGCGTCCCGGGTCGACGAGCGCGATGTCTGGTCCAGCGGTGTCGCCGGGTTTGCCGGACTGGGCCTGCTGCTGATCTTCATTCCGGGATACTGGATGGTCGCCTTTGCGGGACTGCTGTACGGGATCACCGCGGCCGCGCAATGGGTCGGGGCCATGGCCTTCGTCCAGACCGCGGCTCCGGGCAGGCGAGGATGGTCCAACGCCCTGCTGATGATCGCACTCGGCGGCGGCAGCTTCCTGGGAGCCCCCTTGGGCGCCGCGATTCTGAAGTGGACGTCGAACGGGTCCCCATCCCCCGGAGACTTTTTTCCCCTGCTCTGGTTTCACACGGCCCTGTGCGTTGCAGGCGCCTTGCTGATCCGGAACGTGGCGAGACACCCGGGGCCGGTGCGGCGCCGGATCGTGGAGGAAGACTGGAAGACCAACTTCTCGCTGTTGCGCATGCCCCGCTACCTGGCCATGGTCATCCCTCTGAGCCTCATGGGCGGACCCGTATTCCAGACCGTCAACATCTACCTGCCGTACCGGGCCGAAGCCGAGGAAATCGCCCTGAAGGCGGGCGCCGTAGACCAAGGCTGGTCCACGCTGCTCACCGCCGGCTACGGCATGCAGTTTCTGGGCGGGCTCTTCATCATCCTCATCGCGGGGAAGAAGGCCGGCGCCCTCATGGCCGCGGTTGTGCTGGGAGCTTATGCCGCCAGCAGTCTGGGCATCGGGCTGTCCCCCAATGTCTACGGCGTAGTGCTGTTCACCGCACTGTTCGAGTTCCTGAGGCAACTCATGCGCTGGTCTCAGACCGGCTACATCACCGAGCACATGCCTATCGAGTTGCGAGGCCCCGCCATCGGGTTCTCCACCACTCTGAGCGGGCTCGCCTCCACTCTGTTCGCCACGGTGATGAGGAACCTGCAGTCGCCGGACAGTCCTGATTTTTCCTCTTCCCTTCCCTTCTACGTGGGAGGTTGCATCGGACTGGCCGGTGCGGTGTTGCTGTTGATTGCTCACTACTCGATCCTGAAGCCGAAGGAGAACCATCGCTGATGTCCATGGCCGACAGCCGCTGGCAACGTATCGCAACCTTATGCGGCCTCTATGCCGCCCAAGGGCTCCCCTGGGGGTTCATGACCATCGCCCTGATCTCGTACCTGACCGCCCAAGGCGTCAACGAGGCCCGGGCCGGTGAACTGGCCGCCATCGTCCTGGTCCCCTGGACCTTCAAGTTGATCTGGGCGCCCCTGATCGACACCGTGACCATCCGTTCCATGGGCCGGCGCCGCCCCTGGATCATCGGCGCGGAACTGATGATGGCGGTCACCCTGCTGGGACTCCTGCTCATGGGAAACCTGGAGGGCGACCTCCAGTTCCTGGGATGGATGTTCTTTCTTCACAACTGCTTCGCCTCGCTGCAGGATGTCGCCACCGACGCCTTGGCGGTCGACATCCTGCCCCGGAACGAATACGGGCAGGTCAACGGCTTGATGTGGGGTTCCAAGCTGGTGGGCAAGGGGATCGGCGCCGGTCTCATGGCCGTGGTGATGAGCCACTGGGGGATCCCGGCTGCGGTTCTGGTTCAGTTCGCCTTCATGCTGGTCATCATGCTGCTACCCCTGCTGCTGTTGGAGAGGTCCGGGGAGAAACGCTTTCCCTGGAGCCGGGGCCGGGCCTCCGACCAGGTGAAGGCGCCCAGCGTCCGGCACCCCATGGAAGTGCTGCGGGACATGCGTTACGGCTTCGCCCTGAGTTCCATGTACATCTTCGCCATCCTCGGAGTTACCAAGACCATCGGCTACGGCGTGACCGAGATCGTTAACAAGACCCTCTACACCCAACGCCTGGGTTGGAGCTCCGTAGAGTACTCTGTCGTGTCGGCTTACGCCGTGGTTCCCGAGTTCATTGGAGCCATCGGGGCCGGGTTCCTGGCCGACCGCTTCGGCCGCCGCCGCGTCATGGGCGTCAGCATGGGAGCGTCGGCCCTCCTGGCCCTGCTCTTCGGGGCATTGCCCGAACTCTGGTCCGCCACCTGGTTCACCACCCTCTACCTGGTGCTGGCGCCCGCTCTGTGGGCCGTGGTCGGCGTCAGTTTCCTTTCGTTCTCCATGCGAATCACCTGGACACGTTCCGCGGCCACCATCTTCACCACCTACATGACCCTCTCCAACGTGGGTCACGTGATCGGGAACTGGATGGCCGGACCGGTCCGCGAGGCCTTCTCTTTCGAGCACTCGTTCATGGTCTCGGGCCTGATGATCATCGTGCCCATCCTGCTGCTTCCGCTGGTTCGGCCTGCGCAGGTGGACCGGGCCCGAAGGTTGGACAAGGCGATGGCGTAGACTGGGGTCTGAAAAGAACGTTCCTGAAAACGAGCCTCTCGTTCTCGAACTGGCCCGCCGAGGGCGTTATGCGTTGGTTCTCTCCCCGTTGATTTTGGATAATGGCGCGCATGCACACACAGAAACCGCAACATCGGATCGACCTGCTGGAGCATGGCCGGGACCGGGAGGGGAACGAATACGCGACCGACCGGCGGCTCTTCATGCAGCTTCATGTTTTCAGCGGCTGCCGGGACACCCAGCCTTTGATTCGGCAGCTTGAGGCCGGCGGCCTGGGGCCGGCCGTGCTCTATCTGGATCTGAATCACCCTCGAGGGGTCGGGCTTCTGACCATGTCCGGGGATCCGGCCGACTTCGTCACTGCCGTGCGTCCGTTCCTCAACTTCGGGTCCTTCGGTTCCCTCACGCTGCGACCCGAGTTCACCATGCTGGGCCGAAGCTACGCCAGCGGCTACGAGCCCGACGTCGAGGACTGGCTCATCGGGCGTCCCCAGCGGACCGCACTGAATCCGGAGTGGCCCTGGGCCGTGTGGTACCCCTTGCGCCGCACCGGGGCCTTCAACGCCCAGCCGCAGAACGTGCAGCAGAGCATTCTGCGGGAACACGGGGGCGTCGGCCGGCTCTACGGACAACAGGACCTGGCCCACGACATCCGGCTGGCCTGCCACGGAATCGACACCAACGACAACGAGTTCGTCATCGGCCTGGTGGGCAAGGAACTCCATCCGCTCTCCCATCTGGTCCAACGAATGCGCCGGACGCGGCAGACCTCCGAGTTCATGCAGCAGATGGGTCCGTTCTTCGTGGGACGGGCTCTGTGGCGGAGTCCGATGGTGTAGACGGGCATCCTTTGCGATGGGTGACTGTCTCGTCGGGGGCTCGCCGTTTGTGTGTGTGAGAGTTCGGCGACTAAGAAGTCGCCTCTCCCATTCGGCGACAGGAAAGTCGCCGCTCCGCTCCCATCGGCTTTTGTTATGCTGACCGAAGAAGGAGGAAACCCATGAGTTTCTTCAACCGGTACTTCTTCGTCGGTCTGGCTGCAGGCGTGGGACTCACGGTCGCACTGATCCTGGGCGCCGGCCTGTTGTTCACGCTCCTGTCGAAGCAGCAGATAGGCGGCCTGGGAGACCGGGAATTCGGCCTGCCTCCCCCGCCATTTCCCCAACAGGAATCGGTGACCGGCGTGGAGTGGAAGCTTCAGAGCCTCGACGGCCAGGAGACTTCTCTGTCCGCGTTTGAGGGCAAGGTGCTCTTCATCAATCTCTGGGCCACCTGGTGCGTCCCGTGCGTGGTCGAAATGCCCGGTATTCAGCGCCTCTACGAACAGTTTCCTCAAGAGGACGTGGCGTTCCTCCTGGTCTCCGACGAGCCGTCCGACCTGGTCGAGAAGTTCGCGCAGGAACAGGATTGGGAACTGCCCTTCTACGTATCTGACGACGAAAGGCCGTCCGCTTTCGAAAGTCTTGGGATCCCGGCCACCTTCATACTGGACCGGACCGGCCGGATCGTGTTCCGCCACGTGGGGAGCGCCCGCTGGGACGATGAATCGTCGGTCCGCTTTCTGAGCGGTCTACTGGAGAAGAAGGCCGTCGAAGGAGACAGCACATGAGCGAGGGACCACGGGGACCGCGCGTCCTGGTTACGGACTATGCCTGGCCGACTCTCGATCCGGAAAAGGAGATCCTGGGCCGGGTCGGAGCCTCCCTGATGGTGGCTTCCACCGGGGAAGAGGACGAATTGGTGGAGATGGCTCCCCAAGCCGACGCCATACTGACCTGCTGGAAGGCGGTGTCGACACGGACGATCCGGGAGGCCGCGCGCTGCCGGATCATCTCCCGGTACGGGATCGGCCTGGACAACATCGACATCCCGTTCGCCACGGAACAGGGCGTCGTGGTGACCAACGTTCCCGCCTACTGCCTGGAAGAGGTCACCGACCAGGCCTTTGCCCTGCTTCTGGCCTCGGCCCGCAAGGTGGTCCTCTTCGACCGGGAGGCCAAGGCAGGCCGTTACGGAATGGCGCCGGGCCGGCCCATCTTCCGGATTCGGGGACGGACCCTGGGAATCGTGGGTTTCGGAAAGATCGGACGAACCCTGGGCCGCAAGGCCCGGGCCTTCGGCCTCAAGGTCGCCGCCTACGACCCCTATCTGGACGATTCGTCGGTGCGAGAGCACGGCGCGGAGCCGATGAATCTGGAGCGCCTGATGGAGGTCAGCGACTACATCTCCATCCATGTTCCACTCAACGACGAGACCCACCACCTGTTCAACCGGGACGCGTTTCGTCGGATGCGGCCGGAGGCCTTCCTCATCAACACCTCCAGGGGGGCGGTGGTGGACACGGCCGCGCTGGTCGAGGCGCTCGATGCGGGCGAGATCGCCGGCGCCGGATTGGATGTGCTTCCCCAGGAACCGCCGGACCCGGACGATCCGGTGGTGCTCCACCCCAAGGTCATCATCACTCCCCACGCCTCCTTCTACTCCAAGGAGTCGCTCCTGGAGCTGCAGACCACCGCGGCTCAACAGGTTGCCGACGTTCTGTCGGGGAAGGTCCCGGACTGGGTCGTGAATCCCGGCGTCCTCGGCCGGCCCAATCTTCGTGCCTCCATCGATCGCTGAATAGGGAGGAGTCCGAGCACCATGGAGAGAACCATCTGGGATGTGGCGCGCCAGCAATTCTTCGAAGCGGCCGAGCTGACCGATCTGGACGACGACCTGAAGGAGATCCTGAGCCAGTGCAACCGCGACCTGACGGTCCGGTTTCCGGTTTGCATGGACGACGGCTCCATCCAGGTCTTCGAAGGCTACCGGGTGCAGCACAATCAGGCCCGCGGACCCACCAAGGGTGGAATTCGTTTCTCTCCTGAGGTGACCCTCGACGAAGTGAGGGCGCTGGCCATGTGGATGACCTGGAAGACTGCCGTGGTGAAGATTCCATATGGCGGAGCCAAGGGCGGTGTCATCTGCGATCCGCACAACATGAGCATCGGCGAATTGGAGAACCTGACCCGCCGGTACGCCACCGAGATCTCCATCATCGTGGGCCGGGAGAAGGACATTCCTGCTCCCGACATCAACACCAATCCCCAGATCATGGCCTGGTTCATGGACACGCTGTCCATGCGAAGCGGTTTTTCCGACACGGGCGTGGTCACGGGCAAACCCGTCGAGATCGGCGGCTCACTGGGGCGTCTGGACGCCACTTCGCGCGGGTGCCTCTACGTCGCCGAGGAAGCCCTCAAGGAGCGCGGGGAGACGCTGCAGGGCAAGACCGTCGCCATCCAGGGTTTCGGAAACGCCGGCAGCTTCGCCGCTTCCCTCTTCGTCCAAGCCGGAGCCCGCATCGTGGCCGTCTGCGACTCCCGCGGAGGCGTCTACAATTCGGCCGGCCTGGACATGGACCGGCTGATGAGGCTCAAGAAGGAGAACGCTTCGGCGGCCGAGTACCGGGACGGGGACCGGGTGGATCCCAAGGAACTCCTGGAACAACCCTGCGACGTCCTGATTCCGGCGGCCGTCGAGGACCAGATCACCGAGGCCAACGCCGATGGGATTCAGGCGAGCATCGTGGTGGAAGCCGCCAACGGGCCCACCACTCCCGAGGCCGACCAGATCCTGAACCAACGGGGGGTGACGGTTCTCCCCGACGTCCTGGCCAACGCCGGGGGCGTGACGGTGTCGTACTTCGAATGGGTGCAGGACCTGGGCTCCTTTTTCTGGGACGAGGAACGGGTCTACCGGGAGTTGAAGCGGGTCATGACGGCCGCGTACCGGGACGTGTCCGCCGAACTGCACCGGCTCCAGAGCCTCCACGGACCGCGGATCAACCACCGGCAGGCCGCCTACGTCCTGGCCATCAAGCGCGTCGCCCGGGCCACCCAACTCCGCGGCATCTACCCATGACAGCGAGCGAGCGGCGTGTTTCACGCGCCGCCCCCCCCAACACAACCAAGAGCGTGCCTGAAAAACACCCCTCCCGGCGGAACACTCCAAGCAGTTCTTTCGGAGGTGTCGGATAGGATCTCGGTCTTGCGAGAAACGCCCCCGCGGGCGTATTCTTGATCCTAACCCGCCCGGCAGGAGGCGGCGAATCCCGGTGGTGACTCGGCCCCGGCAAACGAGACAATGACCTTTCCCAGATCTGCATTCCCGCTCATCATCATCTTGACGGCCGTTTCGGCGACAGGAACGGCAGGCTCGGCCGCGAGGCGCCCGGACCCGACTGTCGAGTTCAGCCGGGACATCCGGCCGATCCTGTCGGACAAGTGCTTCGCCTGCCACGGGCCCGACGAGAACAAGCGCATGAGTCCCCTGCGCCTGGACACGCGGGACGGCGCCCTGGCCGATCTGGGCGGCCGCTACGCCATCGTTCCCGGAGACGCGGAGGGGAGCGGCCTTATCAACCGCGTGAACTCGGCGGACAGCCTCACCCGGATGCCACCGGGTTATTCGGGCAAGACCCTCTCGGATCACGAGAAGGAACTCCTCCGAAACTGGATCGATCAGGGCGCCGAGTGGCAGGGCCACTGGTCGTTCCGCGCCCCCGAACGGCCGGAACCGCCGGCCGTCAGCGATCCCGGGTGGATCCGGAACCCCATCGACCGCTTCGTCCTGGCCCGTCTGGAGGCGGCCGGGCTGAAGCCGTCTCCCGAGGCCGAACCGGCCACGCTGCTGCGCCGGGTCTCGCTCGACCTGACCGGCTTTCCTCCCGAGCCCGAGGTATTGGACCGTTTTCTGAACGACCCCACCGAGGGAGCGTACGAAAGGGCTGTCGACCGGCTGCTCAACTCTCCCCGGTACGGCGAGCGCATGGCCATTCGCTGGCTGGACGCCGCCCGCTACGCCGACACCAACGGCTACCAGACCGACGCCGAGCGCACCATGTGGCCCTGGCGCGACTGGGTGATCGACGCCTTCAACCGGAACCTTCCCTTCGACGACTTCACCGTCGAGCAGATCGCCGGCGACATGCTGCCGGACGCCACCCTGGACCAGCGGATCGCCAGCGCCTTCAACCGCAACCACCGGGGCAACGGCGAGGGCGGCATCATTCCCGAGGAGTACCGGGTGGAATACGTGGTGGATCGAGTCGAGACCACTTCCACCGTCTGGCTGGGCCTGACCATGGGTTGCGCCCGGTGTCACGACCACAAGTACGACCCTTTCTCCCAGCGCGAGTTTTACGAGATGTTCGCCTACTTCAACAACGTTCCGGAGAAGGGACGGGCGTTCAAGTACGGGAACTCTCCCCCCTACGTCCCGGCGCCGACAGATGTCCAGAAACGCCGGCTGAGGGAGTTGGAGACGGAACTGGCGGAGGCGAAACGGAAATTCGAAGAACACGGACCCGAACTGGACCGGCTCCGGAGTTCGTGGGAACAGGCGCTCACCGACTCGCATCTGGTGAACTGGTCCCTGTACGACGACCTGGAAGTCGCGTACTCCCTGGACGGGCACCTGACGGCCGAGACACCGGGAGTGAAGCCGCCCGTTGCCCGGCTCCTGGACGGAGTGCCCCACTTCGTTCCGGGCCCCGTCGGGACCGCAGCCAGCTTCGACGGCAAGCGATACGTGGACGCCGGCACGGTGGCCGCCTTCAACACCACCGACCGCTTCACCCTGGCGGCATGGGTCCGGCCCGAGTCCACCGAAGGGGCAATCCTCTCCAAGACCCGGAGTGAATTCCAAGGCGAGGGCCAAGGCTCCCACGGCTACGGCCTCTTTCTGCGGGACGGGAAAATCCAGTTCAACCTGGTGGTGCGCTGGTTGGACGACGCTCTTCGGGTCGAGACGGTCGAGGCGCTGAAGCCCGGCGAGTGGCGACACGTGGCCGCGACCTACGACGCCTCGTTCCAGGCCAAGGGCGTCCGGATCTACATCGACGGCAGACCGGCGCAAATCCGGGTCCTGCTGGACTTCATGAACCAGAATTTCTACGTCAAGGATCCGTTGCGGATCGGGGCGGCCGGTCCTAAGGAGCGGTTTCGAGGTCAGATCGACGACATCCGCATCTACCGCGGCGTCCTGACCCCGGAACGCATTGCCGTCCTCGCCACCGACCGGAGCCTGGACCAGATCGCCAGGATCCCACGGGCCGAGAGGACCCCGGGACAGACCGGGAAGCTGCGCCTCGGCTTCCTGGACCAGTACGCGCCGGTGGAAATCCGGGCCAGTTGGCGGCGCGTCGTGGATCTGGCGGCCGAGCGGAAGCGCCTGATCCAGAGCTTTCCCACGGTCATGGTGATGCAGGAGCGCACCAACCCCAGAGAGACCTTCATCCTGGACCGCGGAGCCTACGACAGCCCCACCGAGAAGGTCGAACCTGACATACCGGCCCTGTTCTCGGGGCTCCGGGACGGCGCACCCGCGGATCGGCTGGAGTTCGCCCGCTGGCTGGTAGACCCGTCCAACCCGCTGACGGCCCGGGTCACGGTCAACCGTTTCTGGCAGATGTATTTCGGACAGGGCCTGGTCCGGACGGCGGAGAATTTCGGCTCCCAGGGCGAGTGGCCCACCCATCCTCACCTCTTGGACTGGCTGGCCACCGAGTTCATGGATTCAGGCTGGGACATGAAGGCGTTCCAACGGGCCATCGTCTTGAGCGCCACCTATCGGCAGTCCTCCCAATCCACCCCCGAACTCCGTTCCCGGGACCCGCAGAACCGCCTGCTGGCCCGGGGTCCCCGCTTTCGGCTTCCGGCCGAAGTGATTCGGGACCAGGCGCTGTTCCTGGCCGGCCTGATGGTGGAGAGACAAGGGGGCCCGTCCGTGAAGCCCTATCAGCCGGACGGGCTGTGGGAAGAACTCACCAGCGGGCAGTCCTACAACCAGAGCGAGGGCGAGGACCTCTATCGGCGAAGTCTCTACACCTACTGGAAGCGGACCATCGCTCCGCCGTTCATGCTCACCTTCGATTCCTCGGGGAGGGAGGCCTGTGCGGTGCTGGAGACACGGACCAACACGCCGTTGCAAGCCTTGAACCTGATGAACGACGTGACCTACGTGGAGGCCGCCCGTTTCCTGGGTCAGCGGATGATGTTGGAAGGCGGCGCATCACCCCGGGAACGGATCGGATTCGCCTACCGGCTGGCTACGGGCCGGCCGCCCGACATCCGGAGAGAGGAAATCCTGCTGGAAAGCTATCGCCACCATCTCGCCAACTACGAGGAGGACCGTAAGGGGGCGCTCCAACTGGTGAGCCAGGGTGAGAGGCCCCGAGATCCGGAGCTGGACTTGGCGGAGTTGGCCTCGTACACGACGGTGGCCAGCCTGATCCTGAACCTGGACGAGACCATTTCCAAGGAATAAACCATGGATCCACGACCGGAAATGGGATTGCTCCTGACCCGGCGTCACTTCTTCGGGCTCGGCAGCACAGGCATCGGGACGGCTGCTCTGGCGACGCTCCTGAACCGGGATCTGGGTGCCGCGGTTCCCGGAACGGCTCCCGCCTCCGGGGATACGACCCGCGGGTTGCCCGGCTATCCCCATTACGCCCCCACCGCCAAGCGGGTCATCTACCTGTTCCAGTCCGGGGCCCCTTCCCAGATGGAACTCTTCGACTACAAGCCGGGACTGCAGGACCTGCGGGGAACGGAGCTTCCCGATTCCATCCGCAAGGGGCAGCGCCTGACCGGCATGACGGCCACCCAGACCAGCTTTCCGGTGGCGCCCACGCTGTTCAAGTTCAACCAGCACGGCCAGTCGGGGGCCTGGATCAGCGAACTCATGCCGCACACGGCCCGGATCGTCGACGACCTCAGTTTCGTGAAATCGATGCACACCGAGGCCATCAACCACGACCCGGCGGTCACCTTCTTCCAGACCGGAGCCCAGTTGGCCGGCCGGCCCAGCATCGGCTCCTGGGTCTCCTACGGCCTGGGCAGCGACACCGAGGACCTGCCGTCGTTCGTGGTCATGGTCTCCATGGGAACGGGAGCACCCGGCGGTCAGCCGCTCTACGACCGGCTCTGGGGCAGCGGCTTCCTGCCCACGCGCTACCAGGGGGTCAAGTTCCGTTCCGTGGGAGACCCGGTCCTGTACCTCTCCAATCCGCCCGGCCTGAATCGGACCGGCCGGCGGCGTTTTCTGGACGATCTGGCCCGCCTCAATCAGCTCAAGGCTGAGGAATACCAGGACCCCGAGATCAACACGCGGATCACTCAGTACGAGATGGCGTATCGAATGCAGGCATCGGTTCCCGAGCTGACCGATCTCTCGGACGAACCGGAGCGGATTTTCGAACTGTACGGTCCCGAGTCCCGGAAACCGGGCACCTTCGCCGCCAACTGCCTGCTGGCCCGGCGTCTGGCCGAGCGCGGCGTGCGGTTCATCCAGCTCTTTCACCGGGGCTGGGATCAGCACAACCGTCTTCCCAAGCAGATCCGGGGCCAATGCTACGACACGGACCAGCCGTCGGCCGCGCTGGTTCAGGACCTCAAGGAGCGAGGGCTGCTGAAGGACACCCTGATCGTCTGGGGAGGAGAGTTCGGGCGCACCGTCTACTCCCAGGGGCGCCTCACCGAGGACGACTACGGGCGGGACCACCATCCGCGCTGCTTCACCATCTGGCTGGCCGGAGGGGGTGTGCGTCCGGGAGTCATCCATGGAGAGACCGACGACTTCTCGTACAACATCACGCGGGACCCCGTCCACGTCCACGACTTACAGGCCACCATCCTCCACTGCCTGGGGATCGATCACACCCGGCTGACCTACAAGTACCAGGGCCGGGACTTCAGGCTCACCGACGTTCATGGCAACCTGGTGAAACCGATCCTCTCCTGACCCGTATTTTTTTTCCGTAGAAAGGAGTCACGCCATGGGCACCCTGCTCACGGTGGCCGCGCTCACACTGATCATTTCCGGAATGTGCTCGCTTTTCGAGGCGACTCTGTACTCGACCACCGTCCCCAGCCTGGAGGCGGCCCAGGCCAAAGGCCGGAGACGTCACTTGGCGCGGCGCTTCCTGACCATGAAGACGTCCATCGCCCGCCCCACCTCGGCCATCCTGATCCTGAACACCCTCGCCAATACGGGCGGCGCCACCATCGCCGGCATGTACGCCGCTCAGGTCCTGGGCGTGTCCTGGGTTCCGGTCTTTTCAGGCGGCCTGACGCTGGGGATTCTGCTGTTGTCGGAGATCCTGCCCAAGACCTACGGCGCCGTTCATTGGCGCCGGCTCTGGCCTTTCATCGTCTGGCCGCTGGCGGGCATGGAGAAGCTCTTCTACCCACTCATCCGGTCACTGGAGGGGTTGACCCGGCTGCTGACCCGCAGGACTCCCGTGGGCCAGCCAACCGAGGGGGAGATTCTCTCCATGATCCGGTTGGGCGCCCGTTCGGGAGAGTTGAGCGCCACCGAGCTGCAACTGTTGAACTCCGTCTTCCGCTTCGACGAGATGGTCTGCCGCCAGGCCATGGTGCCGCGCCGCGAGGTCGCCATCCTGAGGATGGACGACGGTCTGGACGAAGCCCTGGCGCTGGCGCGCCAGACGCGGCACTCCCGGTACCCCCTTTGCCGGACGTCGCTGGATGACGCCATGGGCCTGATCCACGTCAAGGACCTCCTCAACGTCCCCCGGGATCAGAGCCCGGACCTGGTCTCCCTGGCCCGATCCTTCCCGGCGATCCCGGAAACCCTGCCCCTGAGCAAGCTGTTGCGGCGCATGCAGGCCGAACGCCTCCACATGGCCCTGGTGGTGGACGAACATGGAACCGCGGTAGGAGTCATCACTTTGGAGAACGTGCTGGAGGAACTGGTGGGAGCGGTTCAGGACGAGTTCGACCAGGAGGCGCCGGACATCGTGGCCGAAGGCGAGGATCGGTTCCGGGTCCGGGGTCAGATCTCCCTGGGCTGGCTCAATCAGGAGTTGAAACTCGATCTGGAGGCTCCGCATGTGGACACCCTGTCGGGTCTGATCGTGAGCCACCTGGGCCGTCTGCCCGCAAGAAACGACGTGCTGGAGCTGAAACAGGTCACGGCCCGCGTGCTGGAGGTCAAGCAGGGTCTGGCGTCCCAGGTCCGGCTCCGGATCAAGCCGAAGGCTCCGGACCAGTGATGCCGCGCGCGACCCGATCCTTGCTTTTCCGGCTCTTCCTGATCCTGTTCCTGGCCGCCGCCACGGCAGCATCCTGCATTCTGCGCTCCGGCCAACAGTATGGCCACTTCGGCACAACCACTCCCATCGAGCAGGGCGACACCCTGATTCTGGGTTTCATGGGCGGGCGCGACTCCTGGAAGAACACCGAAGTCGGCGTGGGCCGCATCGCCCGGCGCCTCCGCGAACGGGGTCTGTCCGGCGTGCACGTCGAGACCGCGGAAAACCGGAAGCGGGATCTGGCCCTTCGCCTCGTCCGCGCCGCCTTGGATGCAAACCGCGATGGCCAACTCCAGTCCTCCGAACGCCTCCAGGCGCGCATCGTGGTTTACGGACAGAGCTTCGGGGGAGCCGCCGTGGTCAAGTTCGCCCGCCAGCTCGACGCGCTGAATGTGCCGATCCTGCTCACCGTCCAAGTGGACAGCGTCGGCCGCGGGGACGGCATGATTCCTCCCAACGTCCGAGCCGCGGCCAACATCTACCAGGACAACGGACGCCTGATCCGGGGAGAGGCGCCGATCCGGGCCGTGGATCCGAACCGCACCGAGATACTCGGCAACTTCCGCTTCGACTACGCGGACAGCCCCATCGACGTGTCCGATCTCCCCTGGTACAAGACCCTGGCCCGCATCGCCCACGCCAAAATGGATCGCGACCCCAAGGTCTGGAACAAGGTGGAGGCTCTGATCCTCGAAGCCATCGGAGGGGGGGCAGGAGGGGACCGTTAGTCTCCCCGTGACGCGGACGAGGGGGTTAACAACCCCCTCTCCTACTGGCGGACATGTCAGACTTCGCAGCCGTTGGAGGCCATGTGGTCCGCGAGGCAATCCAGTAGGAGGGGACTGTTAGTCCCCCTCTTGAGTAGGATGGGGGGCACTCCTGTCCCCTTCTTGAACACCAACCCGGAACCGGCATCCAGCGGGATAACTTCCCTCTTTTCCCGGAAACTGGGGGTGGGCCGTGCTGGGATCGAACCAGCGACCCTCTGCTTAAAAGGCAGATGCTCTACCGACTGAGCTAACGGCCCACGGCTGGACGACAGGAGGAACGCCGCCGGCCAAGGCTGGGGCGTCCGGCGAGCGTCAGTCTAGCAGATTCCCCGCGATTCGAGCCATGAAAGGCGAGTCCGAAAGTGGACATAATTTATGTCTAGTCGTATCATATGTCCATTCTATAGGGACGCGGATGATGAAGACGATTGGTGCCGCAAAGTTCAAGGAGCAGTGCTTGGCTCTGTTGGATCGGCTTGATGCGGAGGGCGTGATCGTCACCAAGCATGGCAAGCCGGTCGCGCGCGTTCTTCCCTACAATCACGATTGCGCGGACCTGATCGGCAGCCTGAAACACAAGATTGAGATCCGGGGCGATATCCGGACGACTGGTCTCCGCTGGGATGCCGATGCTCAATCTTGATACGCACATCCTCGTCCGTGCCGTCGTTAACGAGCTCCGCCCCTCCGAGCATCGCCTTCTGACACGGAACCGATGGTCTGTATCCGCCATCGTGCTATGGGAGTTGGCCAAACTGGTTCAACTGGGCCGGGTGGATATTGACCTGAATGACCGCGAAGTGGTGCGCGTGCTGAACCGTGTACAGGTATGGCCGATCGATCTCGCTGTCGCAGTTACATCAATCCACCTTGATTTCAAGGGCGATCCCGCAGACGAACTGATCGCCGCGACCAGCATCGTCCACGACGTGCCGCTACTCACCCGGGACCGAGCCATACGGGGCTCGAAGATCGTTCCATTGGCGATCTAGTCCCAAAGTCGAGTACGGCGGTCCGAGGCGACCTGCCCGTTCGAACTGGCGGAGAGGGCGGGATTCGAACCCGCGGTACAGTTTCCCGTACACACGCTTTCCAAGCGTGCTCCTTAAACCACTCGGACACCTCTCCTGCGCGGAAAATTCAAGCCGTGAATTCTACTTCCTGGGGGGTTCCGGAACAAGGCCGCGACCCGGTTGAAACCCAAGCCATGCCTTACCCGGGACAGGAATCCGGCCAGTACGCGGAGACGGCGTTCCCTCCCATGACGGCGGCCATTTCTGCAGGTTCCAGTTCCGCGTAGAAGCGTTCCTGGAGCCCCAAAGCACTGGCATAGCTGCACTTGAGCAAGACATGGGGAAAGTCGCTCCCCCAGATCAGCCGATCCGCGCCGAAGGCCTCGTGGAAGGCCCGGAAGAACGGATGGCAGTCCCGGTACGGCCACCCCTGCCGGGAGTTGTAGTAGTAGCCGCTGACCTTTACCGACACCTGGGAAAACCGGCTGAGCGCCAGCAGGTCCCGGAATGCCGGATCGCCCGTTCCGGCCGTCACGTCGGGATAGGCCATGTGATCGATGAGCAGCGGCACCTGCGGAAACCGCTCCGCCAGCCCGGCCAAGGCCGGAACATGGTCCATCCTCATGAGCAGGTTGACCGCGATTCCCAGGTCCTGGGCCGCTTCCCAGACCGGATACGAAGCGGGCCGGCCAAAGGTCGCCTCCTCGCCGGGAACGTTCGGACGAATCCTCAGACCCCGGCAACCCCGTTCCTCGACCCAGTAGCGGAGGCGCCGGTCCGCGCCCTCGCGCCGCGGGTCCACGTAGCACACGGCCGCCAGGCGGTCCGGGTCCCCGGCGGCGCAATCGGCCACGTAGGAGTTGTCCTCGCCCGGGTAGAGAGGCTGCACCAAGACGGCCCGGTCCACACCGTGCTCATCCATGTACTGCCGGAGCAGTTCCACGGGGACGTCCGAGGTCGGACTGACGATGGTGGCGCCGGGATTGGGGTGGTCGGGCGCCGACCGCCAGACGTGGAGGTGTGCGTCTACGATCATTATTCGTCTCCGCGTCCGGCCCGGCACGGGAGCGCTCGCCGCCTCATTCCCCGCCCGTTTTCTCCAGCGTCCAGAACACGCCCGCGACGACCCCCTTGAGGTGGTCCGGGACCGAATCGATGTGCGAGTAGTGGTAGACGGCCGTCAGGAAGCGTCCCGGGGAGATCTCGACCGTCGGGGTCGTGAAGCCGGCCACGGGAGCCAGCAGAAACTTCTTGGACCGGTTCATGAGCGGAGTCCCGGACCGCGTGCCGTCGACCCAGGTCTCGCCGCCGTCCAGGCTGATTCTCGCCGCCCTGCGCGTATTTCCGGCGTGCCCCCAGGCATGGGTCACGACCACGACGTTGCCGGGTGTCCAATCGACCGTCCCCCGGTGTCCATACCATCCGGTCATTCCGCCGGACGCCAACTGGAAGGTCCGGCCGGCGTCCTTCGATTCGAAGAGCGCCCCCTGCTTGTAGTAGTGCATGGGGTTCCCCGTCTCCATCATCATCTTGGCGCCGTCCTCCTCAGGCCGGCCCAGGCGCTGGATCCGGGTCATGACAAACAGGTGGTCCGGGTTGCGGGGACCGATGGCCAGCGTCGACTCGTGGGCGTTCAGGTCGGTGTAGACGCGGCTGGGTTCCCCCCAGGTGACGCCGCCGTCGGTGGAGCGCAGGACCACGTCCCCGAAAAAGTCGTCCGGCGTGCCCCCGTACATGTAGTTGGGAGGACTCACCGGATCGGTGGGCGGATGTTTCTTCTTGTACTCTTCACTGGGAATGACGGTGGTGTTGAAGAGAAGCGTACCGTCCGGCTGTTCGATGACGGCCCGATTTCCATCCTCGTGGAATTTGATGTTGGGCGTCCCTGCCCCGAATCGGGTGAAGTCGGTCTCCGACGAGGTCCAGGACTTGCCGCCGTCGTCCGAGTAGGAGACGAACAGGTCCTGGCCGTAGAGACGCATCTCTTTCCGGTTCGGCGGGTGCTCCCCGCTGGTCTGGTGGATCAGGAAGATCCTGCCCTTCCGGTTCACGCCCATCCCCTGCACCACCTGGTGGGGCCGGCCGAGATCCGCCGGCGAGGAACTCCAGGTCTCGCCGTTGTCCGGGCTCGAGTAGAGGGAGGGCGGATCGGTCTGGAGCGCCAGGTAGATGGTCCCGTCCGGATGCCGCGTCATGGCCATCATGGCCCGCTTGGAAGCGCCTGCCGGGACGATGGTCACCAGCCGGTCGAGCTTCACCGTCACCCGGTGATCCATCTCTTCCTGTTCTGCTTCCTGGGATGGTTCCTGGCAGGCAGGAGAGATCAACAGGAACAACGTCAGCCAGATCGGGATTCTATGCATGAGTATTCGTCCTCCCGGAGCGGACACGGCAGTCGTGGCGATGGAGGGTCCCTAAACGGAGCGACTCCCACGCCGTGGAGTCGAATCAGAGGCCCGTGCACTTCGGTCCATTCTCACCGCAGCCGCTGCCCGCCGTCAAGGCGCACGTGTTGCTGCATTCACAAAACTCCACCGGGAATTCACCTTCGAGCGACGAAGAGCACGCGGTCCGCTTCTTCGATCCCTCGATTTTGCTCAAGGGAGATACAGGAAATGTCCGTAAAACCGCTCCGCTCGAGCGCATGGACAACCGTGGGAAGGGGATACCAGGTCTGGAACAGCCGAACGACGGCGGGACGGTCCCGGGCCCGCGATGAAATCGTAGCGTGGAACTCTGCCAGGCGAGTGTCCTCGCGATAGGACACCGTTGCGGTCGTGGTCGTCTCCGGATCACGGGTGGTCCACGTGCCCGACCAGGAGGTCCGATACTTGATCTCCGTGTTGAGATCGAAGGCAAACACGCCTCCCGAAACGAGGCACCTCGACACGTTGGTAAGCGCCGACTCGAAGTCGTCCAGAGTCAGCAGATGATTGAGGCTGTCGAACAGCGAGACGGCGGCATCAAACCTGCGAGCCAGACGGAAACGCCGGACGTCCGCGCAGACGAACTGAGCCCCGGGCGCATTGACGGCCGCGTAGCGGAGCATCTCGAAGGAGGCGTCGATACCGACCGTCTTGAAGCCCTGCCGAGTCAGCTTCCCGGCGACCTGTCCCGTGCCGCAGCAAGCATCCAGGATGGCGCTGTCGGGATCGAGCCTGCTGAAAACAAGTTGCTCCAGCCGCGGAAACCAACTCAGGGAGGTCTGCCCCCAGTGCCGGTCATAGACAGCGGCGAACGCGTCATATTTCGAAAGCATGAACCTTGTGGGTCTTGGAATTCCAGAGTGCCGGCAGGGGAATCAGGAACAACCGCAACGGAATTGGCGGAGGAGGTGGGATTCGAACCCACGTGCCCGGCTCATCACCGGACAACCCGATTTCGAGTCGGGCCCGGTACGTCCACTTCGGTACTCCTCCACCGCTCATTAGAGCCAATCCGCCGGTTCCAAGTCAAGGAAATGAAACCGCTTCGGGCAGCTCTCCCGTACGCTCCCGCCCCGGTTTGGGAGTGGTATAGTATGGGGCTGCGAGAGTCTCTCAGCGGCTGGACCGACCCGGATTCCGGCCTCCGAAACGGGACTCCGGACTCCTCTCCGAGACGGCGGGTTCATTCATGAGCTACGTGGTTCTGGCACGGAAATGGCGCCCTCAGACCTTCGATGAGGTCGCCGGCCAGGAGACGGTCACCCGGGCGTTGCGGAATGCCCTCCGCAGCGGACGCATCGCCCACGCCTTCCTCTTTTCGGGCGTTCGGGGAGTGGGCAAGACCACCACGGCCCGGATTCTGGCCAAGGCCCTGAACTGCGAGAAGGGACCGACCGACGAGCCCTGCTCCAAGTGCGTCTCCTGCACCGAGGTCGCCGCCGCCAACAGCCTGGACGTCCTGGAGATCGACGCCGCCTCCAACACGGGCGTGGACAACATTCGGGAACTGCGGGAGAGCGCCCGCTACACGCCGGCCCGGGACCGCTTCAAGATCTACATCATCGACGAGGTCCACATGCTCTCCAACGCGGCCTTCAACGCGCTGCTCAAGACCTTGGAGGAGCCGCCGCCTCACGTGAAGTTCATCCTGGCCACGACGGAGCACGCCAAGATCCCCGTCACCATCACCTCCCGTTGCCAGGAATATGACCTGAAACCGATCCCCTTCGCCCTGATTCTGGAGCACCTGAAACGAATCTGCGGCAGCGAGGAGATCGAGATCAGCGACTACGGCCTGAGGGCCGTCTCCTCGGCCGCCAAGGGCAGCATGCGGGACGGCCAGTCGATTCTGGAGCAGATTACTTCGCTTTCGGGCAAGCAGGTCTCCGACGAAGATGTCCGCGTCCTGCTGGGAGTGGTGGACGAGAAACTCGTGGCCGGGCTCGTGGACTGCATCCAGGAGCGGGACGCCCAGGCCCTGCTGCAGCGGATGCAGGATGCCGTCGAGTCCGGGGTCGACCCTCGGAACCTGGCGGGCCGGATGCTGGCTCACGTCCGCAACCTCATGGTCTTTCAGGTCAGCGGTTGGGAAGAACGGTTGCTCCAGCTCCCCGACAGCCAGAAGGAGGTGGTGACCCGGCAGGCGGAGGCGTTTTCGACTCCCGACCTGATCCGGTTCTTCGACGTTCTCGTCCGTTGCGAGGGAGAGATGCGGTGGCACCCCAATCCGGGCCTTCACCTGGAAATGGCCTTCATGAAGCTCATCGAGCTGGCCGGACTTCCCCGCCTTGAGAGCGTCCTGGAACAACTCGAATCCGGTCGTATCCAAGGAACCCCGCAGACGCCCGAAAAACCTCCGGAGAGCCGGGATCTGTTCAGGAGCCGACCGGCTCCAAGCGGACCCGCCCCAGTGGCCAAGACGGCTGCCGCGCCGGCCCGGCCCGCCTCTCCCGCCGCCCCTGAACCGGCCCGGTCCGAGCCGGTCCAACACTCGCAGGAATTTCGGGAACGGCTCCTGGCCGCGGTCCAGGATCAAGCGCCGGCACTCTATTCGTCGTTGCTGCACTCCTCCGGCAGCCAGGTGCAGGACGGAAACCTGATCGTCGTATTCCCCGCCTCCGAGCGGGTCCACGCCAGCCTGGTCCAGGAGAAGGCGCAGCACCTCGCCGAACTCTCCGGAAAGTTGACAGGATCTCCCTGTAAGCTTCAGATCCGGTTCCAGGAAGCGGAGCCGGCGGGGGAGGAGGAAGAGGACCTTACGGAGCACCCGAAGGTCAAGGCATTTCTGAAGCGGTTTCCGAGCAAGGTGATCGTGGAACGCAACCCGTAGGTTTCTTCACGGAATGGTTCCAGCCGATTCCATGGCGTTTCGAGTCACACGCTCACGGGAGTGAACGCGCATGAAGATGCGAAAAAAAAACATCAAGGGCCTCATGAAGCAGGCTCAGTTGATGCAAGAGCAGTTGCAACGCCAGATGCAGGAGAGCCGCGTGGAGGCCACCAGCGGCGGCGGCGCCGTCCATGTCGTCATGGACGGATCCAAGAAGGTGCACTCCATCGTAATCGATCCCGACGCCGTGGATCCGGAAGACGTGGAGATGCTCCAGGACCTGGTCCTGGCTGCCGTCAACGAAGCGGGACGCAAGGTCGATGAGATGATGAGTTCCCGGGTCAGCAGTCTGACCGGCGGAATTTTTTGATCCGCATCTCACTGGGAGGAGTCATGGACACCCACCGCGCGGACCCCATCAACAGACTCGTCGACGAGTTGAAACGCCTCCCCGGCATCGGCCCCAAATCGGCGCAACGGCTGGTCTTCCACCTGATTCGCCAGCCCGACGGCGAGTGCGACCGGCTCGCCCAGGCCATCGGAGGACTCAAACGCAGCCTGGTGTTCTGCTCGATCTGCAATCATATCGGCGGCGCCGATCCCTGCTCTATCTGCGAGCAGGCCAATCGCGACCGGGAGACCATCTGCGTCGTGGAGGAGCCCTTCAACGTGCTCTCCATCGAGAAGACGGGCCAGTACCGGGGCCTCTACCACGTCCTGCACGGAGCCATCTCTCCCATCAATGGAATCGGCCCCGAGGATCTCAAGTTGCGGAACCTCTTCGAGCGCTTTCGCGACGGCGAGGTCAAGGAAGTGATCGTGGCCACCAATCCCACCACCGAAGGCGAGGCCACGGCGCTCTACCTTTCGAAGCTCATCAAGCCCCTGGAAATCCGAGTCTCGCGGATTGCTCTGGGCATCCCCATGGGGAGCGACCTGGAGTACACCGACCAGTTGACCCTGACCCGGGCTTTGTCCGGGCGCCAGGACCTCTGATCAAATTCCCTCCGAAGAGGGCAACCACAAGGGTTGCCCCTACGATCGACAATCAACCGCAGTCCCTGGAACGGCAGCAGATGTAGGGGCACCCCTTGTGTGTGTGGGCGCCCCAGGCCGAGCATGACCGCTCCTTCGACGGTGAGGATATCGACGGTCAGGCGACGGGCAACCACAAGGGTTGCCCCTACGATCGACAATCAACCGCGTTCCCTGGAACCGCAGCAAATATAGGGGCGCCCCTTGTATGGGTTGGCGCCCCAGGCCGAGCATGACCGCTCCTTCGACGGTGAGGAAGTCGACGGTGAGGCGGCGGGCAACCACAAGGGTTGCCCCTACGATCGACAATCAACCGCGTTCCCTGGAACGGCAGCAAATGTAGGGGCACCCCTTGTGGCGCCCCAGGCCGAGCACGACCGGTCCTTCGACGGTGAGGAAGTCGACGGTGAGGCGGCGGGCAACCACGAGGGTTGCGCCTACGATCGACAATCAACCGCGGTCCCTGAAACGGCAGCAAATGTAGAGGCACCCCTTGTGGGTGCCCCAGGCCGAGCATGACCGGTCCTTCGACGGTGAGGATGTCGATGGTCAGGCGACGGGCAACCACAAGGGTTGCCCCTACGATCGACAATCAACCGCGGTCCCTGAAACGGCAGCAAATGTAGAGGCACCCCTTGTGGGTGCCCCAGGCCGAGCATGACCGGTCCTTCGACGGTGAGGAGGTCGATGGTTTGGCGACGGGCAACCGCGAGGGTTGCCCCTACGACCGACAATCTACCGCGTTCCCTGGAACGGCAGCAGATGTAGGGGCACCCCTTGTGGGTGCCCCAGACCGAGCACGACCGGTCCTTCGACGGTGAGGAGGTCGATGGTCAGGCGGCGGGCAACCACACAAGGGGTGCCCCTACATTCCGATGAGGGTGCCCGCATGGGGAGTCCCTGCGAAAATTCGATTGGCGATTTCACAAAATTTTCAGGGTAGGGGTCAGAAACAAAAAAATGCCTGCACCACCCGGAGGCGGTGCAGGCATTCGGATCAGTCAATGATCGCCGGCTCGATGGGCTTTCCATCCAGCCGAGGAGTCTGGGCCTTACGGAACGTAGAGTTCCACTTCGACCCGGCGATTCTCCTTGCGGCCCTCGCGCGTCTTGTTGTCGGCGATGGGCATGGATTCGCCGGCGCTCTTGGTGGCGATCCTGGAATCGCCGACACTGTGCTGCGTGGTCAAGTAGGCCTTGGCCCGCTCGGCCCGCTTGGTCCCGGCCCTCATGTTGCCCTTCTCGCTGCCCACGGAGTCGGTGTGACCCGTGATGGTGGCCATCAGGCTCGGGTTCTGCTGCAGCTTGAGGGCGATCTCGTCCAGCTTGGCCTTGGCCACGTTGTTCAGCCGGCCGTTGACCTGGATGACGATATTCTCGCGGACCTTGAAGGAGGCCGTGGCCATTCCCTTTCCGCCACGATCGTCGCTGGCCGTGACCGAAACTGCGTGAGAGCCGCCGCCCATTCCGCTGGTGTTGACCGTGTAGCTGCTGCCGGAGCCGGACATGCTGCGGCCGTTCACCGCCCAGGCGTAGGTGATGGGATCGCCTTCGGCGTCGCTGGCCTTGGCCGTGGCCATGACCGCTTCACCCATCATGACCTCCGACTTGTTGAGGCTCAGGGTCACCTTGGGATCGGTGTTGGGCCTGCGGGCGACGGTCACGTTGAACGTGCAACTGGCCGTCATGTTGTCCGAGTCCTTGACCGTGACCGTGGCCCGGTGGGCCCCGACCGAACGGCCGGTGGTCCCGAACTGGAAGCTGGCCATGTTGCCGCTCACCGAACTCCCGTCAACTGCCCAGGAGTAGGTCAGAGGATCGTTGTTGGCATCGGATGCGCTGGCCTTCAGCGTAATGCTCTTCCCCTCGGTCACACTCACCGAGCTGGGGTTGCAGGCGATGGTGGGCTTCTGCTTGTTCTTCTCGACGGTGACGTCGATGGAGCAGGTCTCCTGCAGCTTGCGGTCGTCGAGTTCAGCCGTGACCTGGACCGTGCCCGGATCCAAACCGGTCGCGTCGAAGGTGGCGGACACCGAAACCGGGGTGTTGGCATCCTGGTCCAAGGAACCTCCCGACACTCTCCCCTGGGTGGCGGACCAGGTGAGAGTCAGCTTGTCGCTGTCTCCACCGAAACCGAAACGGTCGGGATCGGAGGCCTGAACCGTCAATTGAACAGAACTGCCCGCGACCACGGAAGCTTGACCGGCACCGCAGTCGATCTGGGGCGGACGATTCACACAACCCGTCGCTACCAGAACCGCAAGACCCAGCACTGATACCGCCAGGAACCGTTTTCTCCAAGCCATGACATTTCCCCCTGTGGATGAATTCGAAGAACTATGCTCAGTCGGCATTATACAGACGAGGTTTGCAATGTAAATACCCCAAGAGAACCAAAAGACCGGCGGCTTCATGTCTCTCGGAATGCCAACGCGCGATCAGGTCCAGTTGATGCAGACACCGATCATTCCCGCCTCTCCCGCATCCATCCTGGCATAGACGTCTGGCAATTCCTCCCATTCGAACTGGTGGGTGATCATGGGAGCGATTTGCAGACGTCCGCGGGCGAGGTAATCCAGAGTCAATGCAATGGAGCGCCGGCGGTCCCAGCGTTGCCCTGCCGGCGGGTGTCCGTAGGAGGTCTTCAAAGAGAGATTCTTGCGCAAATAGGGATAGTTCACCGGACTGAAATGGGGTTGGTCGGTGTGGCGCGCCACCACCACGACCCGGCCCCCGGGACGGGCGACGTCCAGGCCCGTCTCGACGGCCTTCCAGGTGGAGGCCGCCTCCACCACGAGGTCGGCTCCTTCTCCTCCGAAGAATTCCATGATCCCATCCCGGAAGCCCTCCTCGACCGGGCTTCCGGTCCAATCGGCTCCCATGGAACGGGCAACGCTCAGACGGCTCCGATCCAGATCGAGGACCGCCGTCCGGCAACCGAAGACGCGGCAGTAGGCCAACGCCGAGAGGCCGATGAGCCCCGATCCGATGACGGCCACATTCTCCCCGGGCATGACGCCGCCCCGCCGCAGGGCGATATGAGCCACTTCCACGATGCTCATGAAAACACCGAGGTGGTCCGGCACGGCGTCCGGAAGCCGCGTGGCCGAATCGGCCGGCGACACAGCCGCCTGCTTGTGGGTCTGGGGAACGAAGACCCGGTCACCGGGCCGGAAACCGGAGATGCCGGATCCCGCTTCCAGGACTTCTCCCACCATGGAATACCCGTTCTCCACCGGAAACTGCAGCGGGAAACCGGGATACAGGTACTTCCCCTCAGTGTCCACGGGAATCCCGCGATAGACACGAAGTTCGGTCCCCGTGCTGATGGCGGTCATCCGCGCCCGGACCAGCAGGCTGCCGGCCGGACAATCAGGATCGGGAACCTCCTGGAACCGAGCTCTCCGAGGACCCGTGACGATGAGTCGTTTGGACATTACAGCTTGTGCCTTTCCCAATGCCGCACACTATAATGACTTGCCTTTTGCCATACGACGGATGCGGTTTCAAGGAGGATCCATGAGTTACCAGGAATACAGGGCGGACTACAAGCGGGATGGACACTTGGTCATCCGGCAGTTCCTGACGGCAGACGAATTTCAGGAACTGTCCGGCAACGTCGACCGCTACATCCGGGACGTGGTGCCGGGCTTGCCTCCAAGCAAGGCTTTCTACCAGGATCCCGAGAAGCCCGAGACCCTGAAACAGCTCCAGGACATGGAGGAGGATCCCTTCTTCCGGGATTTCCTCCATCACCCGAAGCTGGTCTCCCTCGCCGAGACCCTGGTGGGGGAGCCGGTCAGAGGGAATACGGAATGGTTCAACAAGCCGCCCAACACCGTGCATCCGACGCCGCCACACCAGGACAACTACTACTTCTGCCTGATCCCCTGCAACGTCGTGACCCTCTGGCTTCCGTTGCAGCCGGTGGACGAGGAAAACGGCTGCCTGCGGTACGTCACCGGCTCCCACCTGGAAGGCTTCCGCCCGCACGACCCGACGGAAGTCATCGGCTTCTCCCAGGGGATCACCGACTACGGACCCCGGGACCGGCTCCGCGAGCAACGGGTGGTGCTGCAACCCGGCGACCTGGCCGCCCACCACGGGATGATGATCCACAGCGCGGAACCCAACCGTTCCACGCACCGGCACCGTCCGGCGTTCGCCGTGGTCTACAAGGGGGTCAGTTGCCGCATGGACAAGGACGCGGCCCTCCGCTACCGGGAGAACCTCCGAAGGCAGCACGAAGAGGCGGGTATGGCATGAACCGGTTTCAGGAAGTCTGTCGGACAATGCTCCCCGTTGTTCTGACCGGCTACCTGTTCACCCTGCCGCTGGCGGGCCAGTCCGTTCCCCTTTCCATCGGCTCCGAGAAACAACTCTTCCTGGACCAGCGGCTGATCCAATCGAGCCGGAACGTGAAGCTGGTCCTGAACCTCCCGGAACAACCTCGGGAGAATCTCATCCTCAAAGACCGTCCCTGGGAACAGGGGCGGGCGGGCGGGTACGCCCATGTCCTTCGGGACGGCGAACTCTACCGCATGTACTACAACAGCTTCGACCGCTCCTACGGGATTCGGTACTTCTGCCTGGCCCTCTCTTACGACGGCGTTCACTGGACCAAGCCGAACCTGGGCCTGGTCCCGTACGCCGGAAATTTCGATACCAACATCATCGGTCTGGACGTCTTCGGCAGCCCCTTCGTCGATCTTTTCGACACACCGGACCGGCGTTACAAGCTCTACACCCGTGTCGGCCGGGCCCGGGGGGAGCGCGATCACCTCATCAAGGGGGAGTCGACCGGCGGGGCTTCCTTCTCGTGGCCGCCGGCCCGGGACGCGGACCCGCAGATGTTGTATCTCCTGTATTCGGGGGACGGCGTCTACTGGCAGCGGGATCCGGAACCGGTGATGCCCTTTTATGTGGGCGCTCCGACCTCCGTCTTCTGGGATGAAACCCCAGGCCTCTGGGCCATCTATCCCAGGGCCTATCTTCCCCGCAGCCGGGTCCGGGTCTACAGCCGAACCACTGCCGGAAAGCATGAGCTGGGGGAAGCCTTCGATCTGGACCTCATGTCGGCGGCCCGCCGCCAGCTCCAGGAGCAGAGGGGCTCCCGGGTCACGGGTCTCCTGGACGAGCTTCCCGTAGTCCTCAAGCCGGATCGCCGGGACCCCGACGGAATGCAGGTCTACACCTTCTATGCCTACAACTACCCGGCTCAGGACGCGTACGTCGCGTTTCCCAGCATGTGGTATTCGCGGCGCCCCGACGACTTCGAAAGAGTGGACCCCGGGGCCAGCGATACGCTGGAAATCCAATTCACCTTCTCCCGGGACGGGATCCGATGGCAACGGCCCTTCCGTCAACCGCTGATTTCACTCGGTCCTCCGGGCTCGGCCTGGAAACATCAGATTTACGGCGCGGGGTTGGTCCAGAATGGGGACCAACTCCACTTCTACTACAACGGTCTGCCCAGCCGGCACATGTCGGGGGACCTCACCCTCGACTGGACCTGCGTGACCGCCCGGGCCATCTTCCGCCTCGACGGCTTCGTCTCGGCTGACGCAGCCTACGAGGGAGGAGAGCTCACGACACCGCTCTTCACCTTCACCGGTTCCAGACTCCAGTACAACGCCAAGACCGGCGGCGGGGGTTTCATCCGCACCGAGATCCTGGATTCCGCCGGCACTCCGGTCCCCGGATTCACCTTGGCCGAATCGCACCGCGTCAACGGCAACAGCGTCCGTCACCTGGCCTCCTGGAAAGGCTCGACCGATGTTTCTTCCCTGGCCGGGCAGCCGGTGCGCCTGCGCCTCGTGATGAGGGACGCCAAGCTCTACGCCCTCCAGTTCGTCCGCTGATCAAGCCTCTGCCCGAATCAGGCCGCCGGGCTCAGGTAGGGAATGGTCTGCGGTCCCTGGGGCAGGACGCCGAGGCGGGCTTCGGGACCGTATTCATCCAGCAATTTCAGGACGGTGGATTCCAGATCCAGAACCGGTTCCAGGTGGGCGCTTCGAATCTGGCGTGGAGTCAACCCGTCCGATTTCAGCAGGACGCGGGCCTTGAGCTGGATCTGGCTCTGGATCTGGACCTGCCACTGATCGTGCGTGGCGACGTCTTCACGGTGGAGCCTGTCCAGGAAACTGGCGGGATCCGCGGTCGACGCCAGCAGCCTGCGGTACTCGCCATGTTCCGGAATCCCGTCGGAGCACTCCGCGGCACAGACGATGGCGCCTCCGCGGCGGACGATGCGCGCCGCCGCCGACATCCCCTTCACCGACTGGTAGAGGTTCAGATCCAGGGGATAACCGCTGTTGGTGGTGACGACCACGTCGAAGGGGCGGGCCACCGGCTGCATGGCCGTCTGCTTGGCGAAGCGGCAGGCGGACCCGTGGGCCTGGAAGAGTTCTCCCGCATGCACGCTGGTGATCTCATGGTCGCGATTCAAGGTGACGTCCAGGCTGAAGTCCACGCCGGAGAGCGCGGCGACTTCTCGAATGGCGTCATGAATGGGGTTGCCGCGGGTGATCCCCCAGGTGGCTTTCGGATGGGCGATCAGGGGGGCGCTGTGAAGCTCCATGATGGTGTCGAATCCGGCCAGACCCGGAGCCACCAATTTGGGTCCCCCGCTGAACCCGGCGAAGAAGTGAGGCTCCACGAAGCCGGTAGTGATCCGCACGTCGGAATCGAGCCAGATCGAGTTGAGCCAAACCGGAATCCCAGAGGCAACGGCGCCCCGGTAGCGGAGCGTTTCGGGCCGGAAGGACTGGTGATTGACCACCGGGTAGTTGCGGACCACTTCCGCTCCCAACATGCCCTCCAATTCCTCCGGGGTATTGGAACGGTGGGTGCCGGTGGCCACCAGGATGGTGATCCGATCCCGGGGCACGTGCTCCAATTCGGCCAGCAGCACGGGAAGAACCCGCGAGCTGGGCATGGGGCGCGTGATGTCGCAGACCGAGATGGCGACGGTCTGGCCGGACCTTGCCAAATCTCTCAGGGGAAGTGTGCCCATGGGACTTCGGAAGGCTTGCCGGAGCGCCTCCTCCTCGCACGGGACCCCAGGAAGATACGAGGGCTCCAGAACCGTCGTCCCCTCCCCGGGAAGCTCCACCTCGATACCATTCTTGCCGTATGCCAATTCAACCCGCACGGACATCCTCCGGTTTCCGCCCCGGAGCGGGACTTTCGGCTCTCCGGGAGGAGACTCTCTCCCCGGCGCGGCGATTCGCTCTGAGGCGGGAAAAAAAGTCCTGCAGCAACTGGCGCGCTTCCGCTTCGCGGACGCCCGGCACCACCTCAGGGGAGTGATTGAACAGGCCCGGCTCCAGCAGGCCGGCCCGCGAGGAGACGGCTCCGGCCTTCAGATCCGGGGCGGCGTAAAACAGGCGCTCCACCCGAGCCCAGACCAGGGCGCCGGCGCACATGGCGCAAGGCTCCAGCGTCACGTAGAGGTCGGAGCCGGTCAATCGATAGTTGGACAGAAGCTCGCCCGCTCTTCGCAAGACCAGGATCTCCGCATGGGCCGTGGGGTCGGATCTCTGGATGCTCCGGTTGTGGTCCCGGGCCAGAAGCTCCCCATGGCGCACCAACACGGCTCCTACCGGCACCTCTCCTTCACGGGCGGCCTGCCGGGCCTCCTCCAAGGCAACCTCCATCCAACGATCCACCGCTTCCGTCCCCATCGGATTCCCAGTCCCCCAGGTTGAGCCGATCCCGAAGAGCATAGCAGTCCGCGCTGAAGCTCCGGCGAAGGGAGTGACTCCCGGAGATTTGCAATGATTCCGAAAGGCTGGCATAAAATCGACGTCCGGAAGCTTCCGAAACGCCCCCACAATTCATGACGGTCCCCCAAGTTGCGACACTCATCCTGACCGCACTCCTGGCCTCGTGCCAACCTTCGAACGAGACCATCACCTTTTTCCACACCGCGAGCCTGTCTCCCCTGATCGAGACCGTCTCCAAGCGGTTCGAGAGCATGCATCCCGGTGTCGTGGTGATGCGCGAGTCCGGCGCCGGGCTGGACCTGATCCGCAAATTGCCGGGCGGGACGCCGGGCCCGGATCTGCTGGCGGTTTCGGACCGGCGGCTGCTGGAGCGCCTCCTGGATTCCGGCAGCGTGGCCCGCGCCTTCGAATTCCTGGGGAACGACATGGTGCTGGCCACCCGGGATCCCGAATTCCTGAGCCCGACCCGGCTCTCCGGACGGTCCCACCGGCGCTGGTACGAGATCCTTCTGGAGCGGGACTACTCCTACGGCATCGCCGATCCCGACCGGGACCCGGCCGGTTACTGCGCCCACATGGTGTGGAAACTGGCGGAGATCCACTATGAACGCCCCGGCCTCTACCGCCGGCTCCTGAACGGGCTGGACTCGCGCTGGATCTGTCCCGAGTCCGGCGAGCTGGCGGCGCTGCTTCGGGCCGATGTCCTGGACCTGGCTTTTCTCTACCGTTCCACGGCGCTCCAGAACGACCTGGCCTTTCTCGACCTTCCTCCCCAAATCTCTCTGGGTGAAATGGCCTATCGCGAGTCCTACTCACAGGCGATCCTCCGGGTCACCGGCAAGTCTCCCGATTCCATGGCCGAGCTCAATGGCGTCCCGATTCGGTACGGCGTCGTCCTGATGAGGGAGCGCAGTCCCTGGGCCGAACGCTTTCTGAACTACCTTCTGAGCCCCGAAGTCCGGGCCCTCTACCGGGAGCTGGGTTACCGCAACATACCGCTGACCCCGATTGCGCCCTGGTAGCCCCGAGAGGAGAGAGGAAAGAGGAGTGAGAAAAGAGAGAAGAGGAAGGCTTCCCCACCGGCCCGGTCCGGCGGAGCCCCAGGAGAGACGGGCCTGATGTTCACCCGGCTCCGTCTTCCTCTGCGTGTCCATCACCATTGCCGAGTCGGCTGAGCGTAATCGACCAGTCTGTCTTCACTCTTTCCTCACTCCTCTTTCCTCCTATTCTCGTTCTCCCAGGAGTTTTGTCCAATCGGCCAGATCTCCCGTTTGAACCTTCTTCCCACCACTCCAATGGGGTAAAGTGACG
Source organism: Acidobacteriota bacterium (assembly GCA_965116695.1). GTDB lineage: Bacteria > Acidobacteriota > UBA6911 > RPQK01 > JAJDTT01 > JAJDTT01. The sequence continues at coordinate 211,428 of OZ220706.1, read as the reverse complement.
CAATCATGGGAAGAATACGCACGATGATCCCCCTGCTCCTGATTCTGACGGTCTGGGGTGCGCTCGCCGGTGGGATCAGCCTCTATATCGACTATCTCTGGTTCGATGCCGTCGGCTACCTGGAAGTCTTCCAGACCACACTCGCGTCCAAGTTCCTGTTCTGGCTGGCCGGGTTCGCCGTCAGTTTTCTGATCCTGGGTGGGAACCTCTACTTGGCCGGACGGCGTCACCACGGCATCTACTGGATGAGTCCCGAACTGCAGGCGACGGCCCGGAAGGGCACGCAATTCGTCTTCTGGGTCGCCATACTGGTCCTGTCGGTCCTGATGGGAATGGTGGTCCAGAGCCAGTGGCTGGCGTTCCTCCAGTTCTGGAAACAGGTGCCGACGGGATCGCAGGATCCCATCTTCTCCCAGGACATCTCGTTTTTTATCTTCTCCCTGCCGGTCCTGAGCTTCCTGGTCCATCTGGGACTGGTCCTGGTCGTCCTTTCCGTACTCGCCGCCGCCATCACCTACGTGACCCATGGTCACCTGGCCTACCTGCAGCGCCTGCAACTGAGCAACGAGGCGCGAGTGCACCTGACTATTCTGGCCGTGGCGGGATTCCTGTTGCTGGCCGGACGTTTCTGGCTCAATTGCTACGAGATTCTCTACAGCCGCGAGGGAGTGATCTTCGGCGCCGGCTACACGGACGTCTACGCCCGGCTTCCCTGCACCATGATCCTGGCCGGCGTCTCCGTGGTGACCGCCGTCGCCTTCGCCGTCTCCATCTTCGGAAAGAACCTTCGAACAGCCGTTTATTCGGGAGTCTTCTTCGGCATCGCGTACCTGGCCCTGAACCTCTATCCCATGGTGGTTCAGACCTTCATCGTGGAACCCAACGAGCTGCAGATGGAGACGCCCTACCTGGCGCACAACATCGGCCTCACCCGCAAGGCCTACAACCTGGACAAGATCGAAGTGCACGACTTCTCCGGGACCGGCGACCTCTCCCGGGAGGACATGACGGCCAACGAGACCACTATCAGGAACATTCGCCTCTGGGGTTGGCGGCCCCTGATGGATTCCTACAACCAGCTTCAATCGATCCGCTCCTACTACGAGTTCCAGGGGGTGGACCTGGACCGCTACGTCATCGACGGGAAATACCGGCAGGTGATGCTGTCGGCCCGGGAATTGGACTTCAGCAAGATCTCGGAGCAGGCTCAGACCTGGATCAACGAGTATTTCGTCTACACCCACGGCTACGGACTCTGCCTGAGCCCGGTCAACGAGGTCACGCCGGAGGGACTTCCCGAGTTCTTCATCAAGGACATCCCGCCCCAGAGCAACGGGAGCTTCGAGATCACCCGTCCCGAGATCTACTTCGGCGAGAAGACCGACAACCCGGTCTTCGTCAAGACCGCTCAGGAGGAGTTCGACTATCCCATCGGCGACCGGAACGCCTTCACGACTTACCAGGCCGAGAGAGGTCTCGGCATCGGCTCCTTCGTGCGCAAGCTGCTCTTCGCCTGGGAACTGAAGAACTACAAGATCCTGTTCGCCGACGACTTCAAGGCCGAGAGCCGCGTCCTGCTGCACCGGCGCATCCAGGACCGCGTGCCGAAGATCGCCCCACCGGGCCTGGATTTCGATCCGGACCCCTACCTGGTGATCCACGACGGGCGCCTCTTCTGGATTCAGGACGGCTACACCTCCACCAGCCGCTATCCCTATTCGGAGCCGACCCGCGGCGGGTTCAACTACATCCGGAATTCACTGAAGGTGGTGGTCGACGCCTATCTGGGAGACGTGACCTTCTACGTCTCCGACCCGGACGACCCCCTGATTCAGGTCTACTCCGCCGTCTTCCCCTCCACCTTTCGCCCCTTGGGAGAGATGCCCGAGGGCCTGCGGCTGCACCTGCGGTATCCCGAGGTCCTCTTCAACGTCCAGCGGGAGATGTTCCGGACATATCACATGCGGGACACCGGCGTCTTCTACAACAAGGAGGACATGTGGGACATCCCCACCGAGATCTACCGGGACCAGGAACAGGTCATGGAGAGCTACTACGTGATCATGAGCCTGCCCGGGTCCCAGGAGGAGGAGTTCATCCTCCTGGTCCCCTACACTCCCCGCAACAAGAACAACATGATCTCCTGGCTGGCCGCCCGGTCGGACGGGGAACACTACGGGACCCTGGTTCTCTACCAGTTCCCCAAACAGGAGCTGCGCTACGGCCCGCTGCAGATCGAAGCCCGCATCGACCAGGACCCCACCATTTCTCCCCTGCTGACGCTCTGGAGTCAGCAGGGTTCGGAGGTGATTCGCGGCAACCTCCTGGTGATCCCCATCGAGGACACCCTGCTCTACGTCGAGCCGCTCTACCTGCAGGCGGAAAAGAGCATGATCCCCGAGCTGACCCGGATCATCGTGGTGTTCGAGAACCGCGTGGCTCTCGGGGAGACGCTGGACGAAGCATTGGCAGCCGCCATCTGGCCCGACGAGGCGCCCGGAGAATACCGGGCGTCCGTAATGCCGGAAATGCCCATCGATTCGGAGGTCGAAACGGGACTCACCAGCCCTCTGATGGTCCGGGCGCTGCAGCACTTCAATCAGAGTCAGAAATACCTGCGAGAGGGAAACTGGGCCGCCTACGGAGAGGAACAGGAGCGTCTGAAACAGGTCCTGGAACAGTTGGTCCGACAGTCCCGGGAGTAGGGGCAACCCTTGCGGTTGTCCTCTCCGGCGGCGGCGTTTGATGAGGGCCGAATGAGGGCACCCACAAGCGGGTGCACCTACGCCTCACCCCACTGGCTGGAACACGCGGGAGACTGGGGAGGGTCCTGGTTTGAAGTCGGAAGCTACCCCACGTAAAATGACGCAACAGGAGACTAAATTCTCATGATTACCCTGACGAACAACGCAGTGAACCAAGTCCAGAAGGTCATCTCGAATCAGGCCCAGGCGTTTACCGGTGTCCGGGTGGCGGTGGTGGGTGGAGGCTGCTCCGGCTTCCAGTACGCCATGAACCTGGAGAGGCAGGGCCGCGAGGGCGATGACGTCCTGGATATCGACGGCTTCAAGGTCTTCGTGGACCCTCAGAGCATGCTCTACCTGGACGGGACCGAGATCGACTACGTCGAGACGACTCAAGCCGCCGGGTTTCAATTCAAGAATCCCAATGTGAGCGGCTCCTGCGGCTGTGGCGAGTCTTTTCACGTCTGAACCCGTTTCCGCTCCACGCTTTTTCGAACCGCCGTCCGTATTCTGCAACTGCGGTTCGGCCCTTCCTTGAAGCGCCTCCGTCCTGAATTAGATAATGAACGGCATGGAGACGACTGACGTATTCCGCAGACCCATGAAGGATCTGCGAATCTCGGTGACGGACCGCTGCAACTACCGTTGCCGGTACTGCATGCCGCTGGACCAGTACGTCTGGATCGAGAAGCAGGAGCTATTGACCTTCGAAGAGATCGTCCGCCTGGCCCGCCTCTTCGTCGACCTGGGCGTCGGGAGGATCCGAATTACGGGCGGCGAGCCCCTGGTCCGGCGCGACCTGGATCGTCTGCTGCAGGACCTCTCCGGAATCGGAGGCTTGAAGGACCTGAGCCTCACCACCAACGGCTCGTTCCTGGCCCGATCCGCTCCCGCGTTGAAGCGCGCGGGCCTGCGCCGGATCAACGTCAGCCTCGACACCTTGGATCCTGACAAGTTCGGGGCCATCACCAAACGGGGACGTCTGGAAGACGTTCTGGAGGGGATCCTGGCGGCCCGTGACACCGGAATGGCACCCATCAAGATCAACACCGTCGTGATCCGGGGCATCAACGACGACGAGATCCTGGACTTGGTGGAGTACTCGCGAGAGCACGGGCTGCAGGCCAGATTCATCGAATACATGGACGTGGGAAACGCCAACGACTGGAGTCTCGAGAGGACGGTCACCAAGCAGGAAATCCTGGACCGGATCCGGTCCAGGTATCCCCTGGAGGCCGTAGGACGGGAGGAGAGCCGAGCGCCCGCCGTCAACTACCGCTTCCTGGACGGCGCCGGACAGATCGGAATCATCGGGTCGGTGACCGAACCGTTCTGTTCCACCTGTAGCCGGGTCCGGCTGACGGCCGACGGCCAGATGGTCACCTGCCTGTTCGCCTCCGGCGGCCACGACCTGAAGCGCCTGTTGCGAGGCAGAAGCTCCGACGTGGAGATCCGTTCCTTCCTGGAGCGGGTCTGGTCCGTCCGGGAGGACCGGTTCTCCGATCGCCGTTGGCAGCAGATTCGCGCCGAAGGCTACCATCGGAAAGATCATCGGAAGATCGAGATGATCACCCTCGGTGGTTAGGAGCCCCTACCGGGCCGTGAAGATTCGGTCCAATTGTTTCCGTTCTCTGGTTCGGTCCGAGAGCGGGCGTTAAAGTGGCGTCACCCCCCGGAGAGATACTGTTGCCGTCCGGGGCGGGCGGCGAATCCATAATTTCGAAAACTCAGACACCACAGGGTAGCCATGACATCAAACCCAGATTCTCCCATAGCCAATCCTGACCGAATCCGATCCCTCCAGGCGATGGCCAACCGTTTGCGGCGCCACTCCCTGGTCTCCACCACCGAGGCCGGTTCGGGACATCCCACATCCTGCTTTTCCTGCGCCGACCTGGTCTCCACCATCTTCTTCCAATTCCTGCGCTTCGACCTCGCCCGGCCGGATCATCCGGCGAATGACCGCTTCGTGCTCTCCAAGGGACATGCCGCACCGGTCCTTTACGCGGCGTTGGCCGAAGGCGGAGCCTTTCCGGTGGAAAGGCTGCTCACTCTGCGGCGGATCGACAGCGAGTTGGAGGGACATCCCACTCCGCGAAGCCCCTTTGTCGACGTCGGCACCGGGTCGCTGGGCCAGGGACTGGCCATCGGCGTGGGTATGGCGCTGGCTCTCAGGAACAGCCCGGCCGGAAACCGGGTCTACGTCCTCATGGGGGACGGAGAGACGGCCGAAGGGGCGGTGTGGGAAGCCGCCGCCCTGGCTGGATTCTACGGACTGGACAATCTTATCGGCGTGGTGGACGTGAACGGGTACGGCCAGAGCCAGGACACCATGTACGGCCACGACGTGAACGGCTACTGCGACCGCTTTCGCGCCTTCGGCTGGCACGCAGCGGCCGTGGACGGCCACGACGTGGGGGAGATTTCCGCCGCCCTCCAGGACGCATGCGACCAGACCGGAAAGCCCTCGGTCATCGTCGCCCGCACCCTCAAGGGCAAAGGAGTCTCCTTCATGGAGAACCGGGACGGTTGGCATGGCAAACCGATTCCCCGTGGAGCAGACTTGGAGCGGGCGCTGCAGGAGCTGGGTCCGGAGGCGCCGGCGGATCCGTCCTTGCGCGTCGCGCTGCCGGCCGGAAACTGCGATTCCGGAGCCGCGGATTCCGGCGAAGGTTCGGAGATGGAGCCGCCCGGCTACACCGATCAGGATCGGGTGGCCACCCGTGTCGCGTACGGGACCGGACTGCGGAAGTTGGGAAACGCCGATTCCCGGGTCGTGGCTCTGGACGGCGACACCAAGAACTCCACCTATTCGCTGCGGTTCATGGAACGACACCCGGACCGGTTCTTCGAATGCTTCATCGCGGAGCAGGCCATGGTCGGGGCGGCCGTGGGCATGGGCGCCGTGGGCAGGATTCCGTTCGCCTCCACCTTCGCCGCCTTCATGACCCGCGCCTACGACCTGATTCGGATGGCGGCCATCTCCCAGAGCGACCTCAAGCTCTGCGGCTCCCATGCCGGGGTCTCCATCGGCGAGGACGGCCCCTCGCAAATGGGCCTGGAGGATCTGGCCATGATGCGGGCCGTCAACGGGTCCACGGTCCTCTATCCCAGCGACGCCGTCGCCACCGAGCGCCTGGTGGAAGTGGCCTCCCGGACTCCGGGGATCGTCTACATCCGAACCACCCGTCCCAAGACCGCCTGCCTCTACGACTCGACCGAGACCTTCGTCCGCGGCGGGTCCAAGACGGTTCGAACCAGCCCCTCGGACCAAGCGACGGTCGTCGGCGCCGGCATCACTCTCCACGAAGCACTCAAGGCTCATGGGCAACTGCAGGACGAGGGCATCGACATCCGTGTCATCGACCTGTACTCGGTCAAGCCCGTCGATGCCGCGACTCTGGCGCGGGCGGCGCAGGAGACCGGAGCCATCGTCACCGTGGAGGACCACTACGCCGACGGAGGTCTGGGAGACGCCGTCGTGGACGCCCTGGCCGGCCAGCAGTACCGCCACCGGAAACTGGCCGTGACCGACCTGCCCAGATCCGGTCCGTCGGCCGAGCTGATGGACGCCCACGGCATCGGAGCCCGCGCTATCGTGGAGGCGGTGCGGGATCTGGTCTCGTAACCGTTCTTGGGTTCAGCTCGACTCAAGTCAGTCGAGATTGGCCTCACCGGCTTCTTTGGCAGGGTCTTTCTTGATGGCGATGACGGTCCGGTCGTCGTTTTGCCGGCCGGCGCCTCCGAATGCCGCGACGTCCGCCATGATGGTGTCGCACATCTCCTTGGCGGAGCGGTCCCGGTTGGACCAGGCCAGCCGTCGCAGGGCCTCGACGCCGTATTCCCTGCCCTCCCCGTTTCGAGTCTCGATGAGTCCGTCGGTGTAGCAGAGGAGCACGTCTCCCAGGTTCATCCGCGTTTCTCCCACTTCGTACTCAAAGGGCGGCGTCCAGAAGGCCCCCAGGACCAGGCCGCCCACGTCCAGGGTCTCGATTCGATCCCGCTTCAGGATCAGGGGGCTGAAATGGCCGGCGTTGATGTACCGGACGACGCCGTCTTTGTGAACCTCTGCGTAGAACGCGGAGATGAACTGGTCGGTTCGGGATGAGCGGAACATGCGGCGGTTGATCTTGGAGAAGAGAAGTGACGTGGTGTCCTGGACATATGCGGCCTCGAAGGCGATGGCCGTATACAGGGCCGTGTTGAAGTCGCGGATCAGCATCGCCGCCACCAGTCCGTGACCGGCGGCATCGGCTATGACGACGCCGAAACGGTCCCTGAGGTCGAACCGTCCTTCCAGGTTGATGAAGTCGTAGAAATCTCCGCCGACCACTGCGGTGGGAAGGGTGACCCCGTAGATGTCGTAGTCGGCATACGCCGTGACCCGTCCCGGATCGGGCATGATGCGGCGCTGCATGTCGGCGAGGGAGACGAACTCCTCTTCAATCTCCCTCAGGTCCATGCGTGCGATTCGGGTCAGCTTGTCCGGATCGCGCGCCACAGTCACGTTTCCTCACTCGTAAAGCGGTCCACAACCCGCGCCCTGACCTGGCGCTCGGGACCCAGCTCCACATCGAGAATCTGTCCGGGATGGGCGAAGGCCCGCCTCACGTACCCCAAGGCGATGGGCCCACTCAGACGCCGCGAAACAACGGCGCTGGTGACCGAACCGATGGCCTTGCCTTCGGGACTCAGGACACGGGCTCCCGGCTTCGGAGGCTCGTCTCCATCCAGGACCAAGCCCATGAGAAACCTGCCGACGCCGCCGATGTGGGTGGCCTTGGCCACGACCTCCTGTCCCAGATAGCAGCCCTTGGTCAGGCTGATGGCCGAATCCAGGCGGGCCTCCATGGGGTAGTTGCCATCGTCCATGTCCACGCCGAATCGGGGTATGGCGGCCTCGATTCGAAGCAGGTTCCAAACCTCGGGACCCAGCCTCCGGACGGGAAACGACCCCTTCCACTCCGACAAGGCTCGGGCAAAAGACGAAGCGTCATTCGTGGATATCAGAATCTCGCAGCCGGCCACCCCGACATCCGCCTTATGGACCAACAAGGCGGAGTCTCCGTTCCAATCCGCCTCCAGGACCTGAAGGGGCCGGGCCGGGACCTCGGCTTGAAACAGCGCCTGCACCAGATCCGGTGTCCGCGGACCCTGGAGCGAGAATTGGCGGAAGCGGCTGCTGAGCGAAAGCTCCACCTCGTCCATGATGACGTAGGCTTCCAGCGCCTCCCGGACCCGCTCGGCCAGGGAAAAATCCACGTCCATGAGGACCATTTGAGGCAACCGGTAGTAGTAGAAATCGGCAACCATCTTGCCGCGGGCGGTCAGAAAGGTGCCATACCGGCCCTGGTAGTCCTCCAGGCCCTCGACATCGTTGCTGATCATGGAATGGAGAAAGCGGACACGGTCCGCTCCGGTCACCTGGAGCTTTCCCCGGCCCGACAGGTCCCGCCAGCCGACACCGGTCAGGACCGAATGGTATTGGTTCCGACTCTCAGGGTTCATCATCAGCCGGAGTTGCGCGCGCACCGGGGGATGCGACCGTATCCGGAGCCTTCCGGGCTCCGGCCGCCTCGGCGCCTTCGACGACTACAGAGTCTCTCCGGGACTCATGGCGATGACCTCGGTCCCCAGGTCGCGGGTCAGCCGGGCCAATTCGTCCGGAGTGCCGGTGAGGATGGGAAAGGTCCCGTAATGCATGGGGATCACCTTGCGGGCGTTCATCAGCCGGCAGGCATACGCCGCCTCCACGGGCCCCATGGTGAAATGGTCTCCGATGGGCAGGAAGATCAACTCGGGCCGGTAGATCTCGGCGATGATCTTCATGTCGCCGAAGACGCAGGTGTCTCCGGCGAAATAGATGCGCAGACCGTTTTCGAATTCCACGACGTACCCAGCGGGTTCTCCACCATTGATCATGGTCCCGTCGTCACCCATGATCCCGGAACTGTGCCGGGCGTCCACCATGGTGACCCGGAGGTCTCCCACGGTCACGGTTCCACCCTTGTTCATGGCCACAATGTTGGAGACCCCCTGCTTCTCCAGCCAGTTCCCGATCTCAAGAATACAGACGACTTGGGGCTCCAGCCGGGTGGCCAGGCTCACGGCATCCTGGATATGATCGAAATGCCCGTGGGTCACCAGCATGACGTCCAGCGAGTCGATCTGCGCCGCCTCCTTGGAACAGGCCGGGTTGTGATCGGTCCAGGGATCGATCAACACCTTCCGTCCGGACGGTGAAGTGAACAGGAACGTACTGTGACCCAGGAATTGGATCTCGACTCCGCGACCGATACCCATGGCGTTCTCCTTTCGGAGGCACAATATACTCGCCCCGGCGAATCGAGTAAAATCACCCCGCTGGTGAGAGTTCCGTGTGACGCCTTGAATGGATAGTCTCCGTCTCCTGGATATCGAGTGCCGGTCCCGCATCGGCGTGACCCGCGAGGAACGAACGCGGCCCCAACCGATCCGGGTCGACCTGGACCTCGGCCTGGACCTGGAGGCGGCGGGCAACAGCGATGCCATCGATCTGACGGTAGACTACGTGAAGGTTGTGGACCGCGTGCGGGCCATCGCCGCCGAGAGGGAGTATCGTCTGGTGGAGACGCTGGCACGGACTCTCTGCCGGCGTCTGCTGGAGGAAAACCCCATCGACCGGGTTCAGGCGACGGTCAGGAAAAGGCCCGTAGAACTGAAGGAAAAACTGAGCGAGGTGGCGGTGACCATGACCCGGCCCGCCTGATTTTCAGCCTGTTCAACGCGGGCGGTGATGACACGAGGGCTCGGAGGCGCCGCAGCGGTCAGATTCCGAAGGACTGCCCGCAACTGCAGGTTCGGGAGGCATTGGGATTCACGAAGGTGAACCCCTGCTGCATCATCGACCCCTGCCAGTCCAGTCCCATGCCCTTCAGGAAGAGATAGCTCTTCATATCCACGAAGACCTGAACGCCGTACGCTTCGAAGGTCCGGTCACCCGGCTTCTTCTCCTCCTCGAATCGCATGACGTAGCTCAATCCGGAGCATCCCCCTCCGCGGACTCCCAGACGAAGTCCACCTCGGCTGAGCCCCTCCTGATGCAGGCCCTGCTTGATCCTGTCTGCAGCCGACTCGGTGATTGTGATGGACATTTTCTTTCGGTGCTCCTGCTTCGTCTATCAGTCCGTGGTGAAAGTCCCGCGAGCACCGAGACCGTTCCTGCGCCCGCCGGACAAGGCGCGATTCGGGTGCTTACCGGGAGTAAGTGCCCGAATCGCAACGCAGTCCGCGCCTGTGCAGGGACGGTCGAATGCCGCGACGACTTTTGCCACGGGCTGATATTCTACCATCCAATGCTGAACCGGGTCGCCTCCGTGATTCTGGCCGCAGGCGACTCCCGCCGCATGGGACGCCCCAAGGCCCTGCTGCCGCTGGGGCGCAAAACCTTTCTGCAACATGTTCTCGACCGCCACCTGACTCTCGATACGGACCCCTGGGTGGTGCTGGGACGGCAGCATCGCCAGATCCGCAGCCGGGTCGACCTGACGGAAGCCCGGATCCTGGTGAACCCCGATCCGGACCGGGGCCCCCTCTCCAGCCTCCTTCTGGTTCTGGAGAATCTCGATGGCTGTGACGGCGCGCTGGTGCATGCCGTGGACCACCCCCTCGTGGCCAGATCCACTCTCCGTGCCCTTCTCCGGAAACATTTCCGCTGTCCCGCCTGCATCCTGATTCCCCGGCACCGTGGAAAGAAGGGGCACCCGGTACTCTTCCCGCAACGGTTCTTTGCCGAGTTGAAGCAAGCCCCGCTGAACCAGGGAGCGCGCTGGGTGGTGCGGCGCCGATTGAGCTCTCAGTTGTTGGTGCCCGTCGTCGACGCCGGCGTCGTGACCAACCTCAACCTGCCGGAGCAGGTGGATCGCCTCCGGCGAACCGGGCACGCCATGGGTTTACCGGCGGGCTAGTACGCCGGGACGGAGGGGTCCACGTCCCGGGCCCAGGCCAGGATTCCGCCCTCCAGGTTCCGGACCTTCCGGAATCCCGCCTGACGCAAAAGCTGCACGGCCTGGGCGCTCCGGGCGCCCGACCGGCACTGGGCCACGATCTCCCGGGAAGTATCCAGCTCGTTGAGGCGGTTGAGCAGATCGCCCAAGGGAATCAGGCGCGCTCCCTCGATTCGGCAGATCTCGTACTCGGGCGGGTTGCGCACGTCCAGAATGAAGACATCGTCGCCCCGGTCCAATTCCTGCTTCAACTCCACCGCCGTGATTTCCTCCACCGCAGCGGCCGATTCCGGCTCGATGCCGCAGAACTGTTCGTAGTCGATGAGCTCGTGCAAGGTGGGTTCGTCACCGCAGACCGGGCATTCCAGGTCCCTGCGCAGCTTCAACTCCCGGAACTTCATGCCCAGGGCGTCGAACAGGAGCAGGCGCCCCACCAGGGGATCCCCCTGCTCCAGGATCAGCTTCACGACTTCGGTCGCCTGGATGATTCCCACCAGCCCCGGAAGAATCCCCAGGACGCCCCCTTCGGCGCACGAGGGCACCAGGCCCGGGGGGGGCGGCTCCGGGTAGAGGCAGCGATAGCAGGGTCCGTCGGGCAGGGCGAAAACCGAGGCCTGGCCCTCGAACCGGAAGATGCTGGCGTAGACGTTCGGCTTGCCGCTCAGCACGCAGGCGTCGTTTACGAGATACCGGGTGGGAAAGTTGTCGGTTCCGTCGGCGACGACGTCGTAGTACCGGAACAGTTCGAGGGCGTTCTCGGAGCTGAGCCGTACCTGGTGAGTCTCCACCTGGACGTGAGGATTGATCTGAGACAACGTCTCCTGCGCCGACTCCAGCTTGGACCGCCCCACGTCGCCGGTTCCATGCAGGATCTGCCGCTGCAAGTTGCTCTCGTCCACCACGTCGAAATCCACGATTCCCAGGCGGCCCACTCCGGCCGCCGCCAGGTACATGGCCAGGGGCGATCCCAGGCCGCCCGCTCCGATGCACAGGACGCTGGCCTGCTTCAGCTTTCGCTGTCCCTCCAGACCCACCTCGGGCATGATCAGGTGGCGACTGTACCGCCGGATCTCCTCGTGGGTGAGGAGGTCTGGCGGGGCAGCCGCCACGCTGCCGCCGGCGATGGAGGGAACGATGCTGACCGTATCGCCGTCGCTGACGACCGTGTCCTCCCTCTGCAGGTATCGAATGTCTTCGTCGTTCAGATAGACGTTGACGAAATTCCTCAGGCGCCCCTGCGGGGTGTAGAGGTGCTTGCGGAGCGTCCCGTGTTGCTCCGTGAGGCTCTGCAGCACTTCCCCTATGGTGGCTCCCTCCAACTCCAAGGACTCCCGGTTGCCCACGTGGGGCCTCAGGGGAGTGGGAATGAACACCTTGACAGCCATGGCTTTCCTCCTATTCGGATACGAACAGATCTCAAGATCCCTGGGATTCCAATTCCCATTCTTCCGGCTCGAAGCTGGAGCGGTCCTCCATCAGGAGCCAGGACAAAACTTCCGCCGTCCTGCCCCGGCGCACCGAAGCGATCAGGTACGAGTACCAGGGCCACGCATGGTCCCGGTCATACTGGGACGGACGGGCCGGCACGTCGGGGTGGCTATGAAAAAAACCCAATATCTGCGATTGCCTCCCCCGGAGCCGTTTTTCCCATTCCAGCAGGAACTCGGGCGCGATCAGGTATCGGTTGGCCGCGCTGTCGCTCCTCTGGTTGCGCGCCTCCACCACGCGCGACACCCGCTTGAAGCCGGCTCCCGCCGAACCGACCAGGAGTCCGCAGCACTCGTGAGGATAGGTCCTTTCGGCAATAACCTTGATGCGCTCCAGGTCCTTCGGTTTCAAATAGAGCATCAGTCACTCTCCCAGAACGCCTCGGAGAGGTACTTGTCTCCCGAATCCGGGAAGATGGCCACGATGACGCCCTGATCCAGGTTCCGGGCGACCTCGAGCGCCGCCGCCAGGGCCGCGCCGGCGGAGATCCCCGCAAATATCCCCTCCTCCCGCGCCAGCCTCAGGACCATCTCCTGCCCCGCTTCGGTGGAAACCTCCATATTCGAGTCGGCCAGATCCGGATCGTAGATGGCGGGGACCAGCGCCGTGGGCATGTGCTTGAGGCCCTCCAGGCCATGGAAGGGGGAATCGGGCATGAAGGAGACGGCCTGAATCCGGGGGTTCAGCTCCTTGAGACGGCGGGTCGCTCCGACAAAGGTTCCACTCGTTCCCAGACCCGCCACGAAGTGGGTGATTCCGCCGTTGGTCTGGCGGTAGATTTCCATCGCCGTGGTCTCGTAGTGGGCCCTCCAGTTCGCGTCATTGCTGTACTGGTCCGGGTAGAAATATTTTTCCGGCGACTCCCGGTAGAGCCTGCGGATCTCCCGGATCGCCCCGTCAGAACCCTCCAGCGGATCGGTCAGACGAATCCTGGCCCCATAGGCCTGCAGAATCTTCTTCCGTTCGATGCTGGCGTTGGCGGGCATGGCCAACAGGACATCGTAACCCCGGGCGGCCCCGATCATGGCGTAGGCGATTCCCGTATTTCCGCTGGTGGAGTCGATGAGCGTGCGCCCCGGCCGCAGCAGTCCCTGTTCCTCGGCGGTCCGGATCATGTTGTATGCGGCCCGGTCCTTGACCGATCCGCCGGGGTTGAATCCCTCCAGCTTCGCCAGGATGCGGACCCGGCCCGGACGCAGAATCCGCCGGATCTCCACCAACGGCGTGTTGCCGATCCGGCTCAGCAGACTCTCTTTCGGTTCGAGTTCCAGCTCGACTTCCATGAACCTCTCGCGCGCTCCTCAGATATGGTAAACCAGGACGCGGTCATCCCGGATCTTTCGGCGAACCAGATCCTCGACGGTGATGGATCCGAGCTTGTCCACGAACTCCTGATCGATCTCCTGCCAGACCTTGTACAGGACGCAGCTCGGCTTCACTCTGGAATCGAGGAGGGTCACGTCACCCTCCACCGCTTCCATGATCCGGGCCAGACTGATCTCTCTGGCCGGACAGGCCAGTTTGTATCCTCCCGCGGCTCCCCGGACACTCTCGACCATGCCCGCTTTCTTGAGTTGTATCAGAATCTGCTCCAGGAACCTCAACGGAATTTCCTGACTCTCGGCCAGCTCCCGGGCCTGCACTCGAGTCGTCGCTGGATGCTGCGCCAATTCGAAGATGGCCAGGATGGCGTAATCGGCTCGCGCGGTGATCTTCATGGAATCCCCACAATCCCTACCGTTTTAGTCAACTTTCGCCGGCATTATGGGATTGCCCGGGAGGTGGTGTCAAGAATTCCCCGGCGCTCGAGATCTCGCCGTCAGCAGGTCACGAATTCGATGTCCGGCCGGTGGGGAATCAGGCCGGCGGAGCAGCCGCGTTCCAGGAAGAGGCGGACCGCCCGCCGTCCTTTTTCGCCATAGCTCAGGGTGCGCTGGTTGACGTACATGCCGACGAACCGGTCGCCCTGCCGGCGTCCCAGCCCCCTGCCGTAACTCAGAGCGTAGTCCAAGGCCTCGTCCCGATGCTCCAGAGCGTAACGGATGCTCTCCTTCAGGAGCCGGCAGACCTGGTGGATCCGTTCCCTTCCCAGGTCCCTCCGAATCACGTTCCCACCCAGAGGAAGAGGAAGACCGGTACCTTGATTCCACCATCGGCCCAGGTCCACCACACAATGAAGGCCCAGGCTCTCGTACAGCAACTGGCCCTCGTGGATGATCAGGCCGGCATCCACTTCTCCTGCCTGAACCGCGGGGATGATCTGGTCGAAGTCGATGACGCGGTATCGTAGATTGGGCTCCAGCAGCTTGAGTGCCAGGAGCGCGGAGGTCCTCTCCCCCGGCACCGCCACCAGCAGCGAAGAGATCCGTTCCACACCCAACGGTTCCCGGGCCACCAGAACCGGCCCGTATCCCTCACCCATGCTGGCCCCGCTGTCCAGCAGCGCATAGCGGTCGGCGAGATATGCGTAGGCATGGATGCTCACCGCCGTCACCTCGTATCGGCCTTGCTTGGCATCCTGATTCAAACTCTCGATGTCCTTGAGTTCGTGAACGAATTGAAGTCCGCCCGTGTCCATGGCGCCGGTGGCCAGAGCGTAGAACATGAAGGCATCGTCACTATCCGGACTATGAGCGACGTGAATCACCTGGTCATTCACTGGGGATCTCCTGTTTGGGGGCCATTTCGGCCCGGCCCGGTGCCATCGAGAGGCTGCACTATAGCAAAAACGAAAGGATGCCTCGCAAATCCCCGATGCGGTGCTCGGCCCGGCCCGGCCAACGCCGGCCGGGATCGTAAAGAAGAGCGTGCAGGCCGGCGGCCCGGCCGGCGTCGTAGTCCTCCTCCGGATGGTCTCCCACATGGAGGCTGCGGCCCGGATCGGCACCGGCTTTCCGGATCGCCGTCCGGAACATGGCTTCCTCCGGCTTGGCATGAGGGGACTCGGAGGAAACCGATATCAGATCGAAGAATTGCCGGATTTCCAACGACTCCAGAACCGGGTCGATCCGGCGGTCGAAGTTGGAGATGATCCCCAGGTTTCGCCCCTGGACCTTGAGACGATTCAGGACCCGCCGGCATCCAGGCTCCAGTTCCCACGCGGCGTCTGTGGAGAAAAGATCGAAGACCGATTCGAAAAAGCTGTCGAACCGGGGAAACGGGCCCAGGCCCCGGAAGGTCTCCCGGACCACTTCCCTCCACCACTCCTTCTGGGCGGCTTCTCCCGATCTTGCCGCCAGAGGAGACGCCGCTTGCACCTTCCCAAAGGCTCGCTTGAAGGCAAGGTCGACGGCGCCGTGCCCGGGACGATCCGGAGCGCCCTCGAACCCGTGACGGAAGGCCTCCCGGGCGTAGACCTCGCCCACCGAGCCGCGCACCCGGAACAGGGTTCCCACCGCGTCGAAGAAGACCCACCGTATCTTCCAGGGCGGCCCCATCATTGTCTTCCGGGAGCGGTCGTTGCTTCGGATCGGTTGTGTGTACCGGCTAAAAGCCGACGGGGCGGGCCGCCCCCGTCAGGAACGGGTTGTAGAGGCGCTCCTCGCCCACCGTGGTCACGGGTCCGTGGCCCGGGTAGAGGACGACGTCGTCTCCCAGGGGAAGGATCCTGCTTCGAATGGTCTCGATCAGGACATCGTAGGAGGCCAAGGGCAGATCGGTCCGGCCGATGGATCCCTGGAACACGGTGTCTCCGCAGAACAGATGATTGTCCAGCTGAAGCGAGACGCTGCCCGGGGAGTGGCCGGGGGTGTGATGCACCCGGATCCGCAGACAATCCAGGCTCAACGTCTGTCCATCCTCCAGGGTATCGGTCGGCGGCGGCGCAGGGTCGCAGGTGAGCCCGAACCAATTGCCCCACTCGGGCAGATCGTCGTAGATGGAGCGATCCTCAGGGTGCAGGTAAATGGGAGTTTCCCACTCTTCCACCACTTGTCCGACGCCCGTAATGTGATCCACGTGGGCGTGGGTCAGCACCACGGCGATCAGGCTGAGACGGCGTTCCCGTACGCGGGCCAGGAGGCGGGGAGCCTCGTCCCCGGGGTCGATGTAGATGGCGTTCCCGCTGGCCGGACACGACAGGATGTAGCCGTTCTTGTGGAACGGCTCCACCGCATCCGACTCGATCTCGAAGGACCTCACGACGCGCATATTCTCGGGCCCAAGGCCGCGCAGGTCAACTCGATCGCCGCCGGACCGGATCCAGCTTGTAGCCCATCCCACGCACGGTCTGGATCCGTTGCCCGGCCTTGCCCAGCTTCTTCCGGAGCCGTCCAACGTGGGTGTCCACGGTCCGCTCGCCGCCCTGGTAGTTTTCTCCCCAAGCCGCATCCAGCAACTGACGGCGGCTCAGGACCCGTCCCCGGTTTCGCAACAGGCAGACCAGAAGATTGTATTCGGTAAGAGTCAGGCGGAGGACGCGGCGTCCGGCCCGGGCCGTACACCGCTCCAGATTCACCGAAATGCCTCCCGCCCGGATGAATTCAGGAGACATGGGAGTCCGTGCCGCAGGTCCGGCATGCCGGCCGGACGAACCATGCGCCGGCCGGACCACTCGTGCCCGCCCGTCGTCATCCGGCAGGTGGTGAACGGAGCAAGACGCCGCGGGGCGTGATTGTGCGCCGATCGATCCTCGCGATCGCTCTTGTCCGGGGACCATGATTCCCGTCCCGCGGATTCACGACCGCGCCAGGACGAGGTCCTGGCCCCGGCTGGATGCGAACTCCGAATCGGCCCGCGTGATGCGAGCCAGAGTCTTCGCCAGGGGATACGAACTCTCCACCTTGGATGCCCCGACCCCCACCGGAATGAAGTTGCCGCCTTGCGCATCCCAAATGGCCTTGTTCACGCGATAGGCGCGTTCTCGAGCCGCCTCGAAGGAGGGATCCGCGAACATGTCCCGGAACTCGGTCATGCGGCCCGATTCATCCAATTGGATCCAGGCGGAGACGGCGACCCCCCGGCTGGAGATGGTGGCGATGGCGTCCCGGAAAGAAAGGGGCGTGGGAAACATGTAGTGGGACCCCCGCCCGTCTCCCTGAGTCATGTAGAAGTGATCCCGCATGAAGAGGTTGAGCCCCTCGGCCAGCGGCTCCACCGACAGCAGCACCGGGTCATCCTTGCCCAGGTACTCGCCGCCCGAAATGACGGCCAACTTCTCGGTGGAGGCCGACAGCAGGACCTCGTCCAGGCATCGGTGAGGTTGCGCCGGATCAAACGCCCCGTTCCGGCTCCAGACGCGCTTGACGTTGAACTTCTCCACGGCGCCCAGCAGCGTCTGGCAATGCCCCGGCTCGGTATCCAGGTCCAGGAAGATCCGGCGATGGTGCTCCACGTCCCAGACCTCCAGCACGGCTCCGACGCCGCCAATGGAGTCGAGATGCCGTTGCAGCGAACCGCTGGTCCGGGCGTGGTTCAGGCTCCACCAGACGGGCAGGTTGAAGGCCGACGGCCCCGCCTTGTCGATGGAGAGGAGGCCCACCCGCTGCGTCCGGTTGAGGGGCAGTTCCGCGAATCCGGGCCCCTGCCCCGAGACGTTTCCGGAGAAGACCGGTTCAGGCTCGCCGGCCTCCACCAACCCGGCTTTCCAGTCCCGGTACGCCTTCTCGAGAACATGCAGTTGAGACCGCTCGGCATCGGGCAGGTGATCGGCCAACAATTCCAGAAACCGGTCGGTCAGGTGAGCCAGCTCCTCCCTGGCTCGGCCGGCGGAGGCGTCCCCCACCAGATCCTGGCCCAGACCGTACCACTTGTAGCCCAGGGTGCTGGCGACCCAGACCTGGCGAAAGAAGGTTCGATAGGCGAAGAGGTGGACCGCGTTGTCGTCGGCGCCGCGGGAATGGGTCATGAGCAGGTGCTCGTCGTCGCCCACTTCGATGATCTCAGAGGTCGAGGAGATGAGACCCAGTTCCGTCGCTTCCTGGAGACTCGCCTTGGCAACGAACCGGAAATGGTTCGGCGGCGTCGTGTGTCCCACTTTGCCTCCGCCGTCGGCCTTGATGTCTGAGATGGTGAAACGCGCCCGCTGGTTGGCGCCTGCAATCAGAGGATCCTCATCGGGAATGGCCTCGAGCCGTCCCGAGAGTTGTTCGGACAGATCCCCGGCCCGGGACTCCGAAGCCTGGGGATTCAGATAGGGTTCGAATTCGCCGTGCCCGGCCATGTGCCGGATCAGGTCGGCCGCGTCTCTCTGCAGGCAGCGGGTTTCGGGCCGATTCTGGTCGAAAACGTCCACCACGTCGGTGTCCGAAGGGATGCGGCCTCGATCATACGACTGGTAGGCGTAGGCCACGATCCGGGCGGCTCCCTCCCCGGAACGGAGGGCCAGGCTTCCGGGAAAATCCACCGGCACCAGCCCGACCCGGTACTCGCCGCCGCGTCCCCCCGGGCCGAAATGAAACTCGCCGGCGGCCTGGGTGAATTCACCGATGGCGGGCAGCCCCGACTGGGAACGTCCGATCAGGATGGGATTGAAGCCGCCTCCCACCAGGGCAGCCGGCTCATCCCGCAGCGCGCCTTCCGCGAACCGGCCCCGGACCGCGTAGACCTGGCTCAGACGCCACTGCTCGGCGTCGGCGATGAGAGCTACGAGCTCGTTCAGTTGACCCGGTCCGAACTCGTAGGTCCGGATCCGGTCCCGGCCTGCGGCCAGGTCTTCGATCGACTCGACCACTCCGAGATAGTCGTTGGCCTCGATCCTCCGGCCGGAGCCCTTGTCCGGGTTGAAGAAGAGGTTGAAGAGAGAGCGGTTGAAGAAGCCCCACGCACCGTCCAGAGCCTTGGCCACGAAGATGGGTTCGGCTCCCCGCTCGGTATAGGGAAAGTTCAGGAGGCGAATGCCCAGAGCCTCCCGCTGGGCGTCCGGGGCCAGAGAGAAGACCTCCGCCGCTTCGGGTCCGGCCAGACCGGCCGCCATTGCGTGCTCCAGACCCTTCAGTCCACCTCGCAGTCCGATCCGGGCCGAGACGTCTACGGCATTTTCGCCGGCAAAATCACCGTTCAGGCTGGAGAGATGGATGTGCAGGTCCCCGCCGAAGCCTCGCACCCAGGACCCGCGGAGTCCCGCTTGGAGGCCCGAGGCGTCCACTTCAGCTCTGACGGCCTGCACCAGGGCGGCCGGAATCTCCGTCGCGGTCCAGCGGCCCAGATCTACGGAAACGATAGTGACATTGGATTGTTCGGAGACGGAATTCCCCGTTTTCATGTTGCTCATGACTCCCAGGCGACAGTTAAAACGATTTACCCCTACCGGCGACCGGATCTGCTGGAGGGGCACCACAGCGGTCGATCAGCCAACTCTCACTCGGACGGCGCCATTGTAACCATATCCTCCGAAAAAAACGTCGTCGGCCGGCGCTCACGGCGCCACGCGGCAAAACCCCGAAGGAGGGAATGATGAAGAGCCTCCGTGAATCTGCGTTTCTGAACGGCCTCTGATGAGGCCTAGGAGTCTGGGCCGTAGAAATGATCGTAGCGAGAAAGTGGGGAATCGAGGACAGATTTTCACGATTTTGAGGTGCATAGTTGTTCTATTCGCCGAGAAATCGGGGAAATATGGACCGATTCCCCGCTTTCGCAGTAGATTGATTTCTGCGGCGCAGGCTCCTAGTGCCGGAGAATGGTGTCGGCAGTCGCTCGTCAACCAGGAGCGGCATGGGACCGGGTAACGCCGCCACCCGCCAGGAGGAGCCACTGCAGCGCGGTTATGCTCTCGACCGGCGAAGTTCCTGGATGCCTTCGGACAGAATGCGCATAAAGCTGGACCGGTTCTGCCAGAGCAAAAGGATCCAATGCCGCTTCTTCATCTGGGGAAAGTAGATGCCCCGGAACGCCAGCCGCGTGAAGAACATCAACGTTCGTTCGTGGAAGGGACGTCCCTCGATCTTCTTCAGTGCCATGGCCGTGGTCTCGGGCGAATAAGACCGGCTCCACGCCTCGTGCACCTCGGCTTCGGCCGCCTGGATGCTGATGTTGTTGGGAGTGAAAGCCATGCGGAACGGCCTGAAATCGAGCCAGTGTTTGGGACGGGTCAGCCGTTTCTGGGCCAGCAGGCGATCGTACAACGGGGTCGCGGGATAGGGCGTCAACAATCCGAATACGGGCAGCCCCGGAGGCCAGCTGTCGATGACGTCCAGGGTCTTCCGGGCCACCCCCGGGCGATCGCCGTCCATTCCGAAGATGAAGGAGGTGATGGAGTAGATGCCGCGCTTGGCGAGGCGATCCAGAACCTCGGCGTACTGCGTAGGCTTGTTGAAGCCCTTGTTCACGTCCTTGAGGTTCCCGGTGTCGATGGACTCGAGACCCATGAAGATCCACCGGCCGCCGCTCTCCTTGATCAGGTCCACCAACTCTTCGTCCTTCAGCAGGTTCACGCTGATCTGAGCCACCCAGGGAATCACGGCATCCTGGGCGATGATTTCCCGGAGCAGCGACTTGGTCCGCCGTTTGTTGAGGGCGAAGTTGTCGTCGATGAAGAAAACGCCGACTCTGCTGCCCTCCTTTCGGGCCCGGGCCTTGAGCCGCAACATCTCATCGACGACGCTCTGATCGCTTCGGAAGCGAATGGAGTCGCCGAAGAACCCGGTTACGGTGCAGAAATCGCATCCGTAAGGACAGCCCCTGCCGGATTCGATGGGCACGACGTAAAGGCCCTTCCAGGTGTTCCCGGCTTTCCTCAGCAGGTAGCGGCCCCAGTTGGGGATCTTCGACATCAGGTCGAACTGGCTCAAGTCCAAATCTTCCCATGGAATGTGAGGGTATTCGTCCAGCGACGGCTTGACTTCCTTGCCCGTCTCGTCGACAGGCTCGTAAACCTCCTTGAGCTGACCCGCTTCCGCATCGGCCACGATCTGGGGCCAGATGTCGTCGGCTTCGCCCAGCGCCACGGCGTCGGCGTGGCGGGGTTCGTCGGCCCTGCCGATGGGCTCGTCGGGAACCTCCGTCACATGGGGTCCCCCCATCACCACTTTGGCCCCGGCCGACCGGATGGCGTCGGCCATCTGGTAGGCGCGGGCGGCCATCCGGGTCATGGCCCCGATGCCTGCCAACTGGATGTCGTTGTCCTTGACGAATTGGATGATGTCGGCCCGGGTCATGGGCTGGGCGTTTCCGTCGATCAGAAACACCCGGTGACCCGGCGGCGTCACCGCCTGCAGAACAAACATCCACAAATGCGGCATGTAGTTCTTCGTCACCTGGTTGTCGGGGTTGTACAGAAGAATGTTCATGAGCGCTTCCTAATCCTGGGGCGCGGCAGTCGGCGGCCCTCCATACTTTAGCAAATCAGGCAAAAGAGACTCGCAGACACCTTGCACGGAGTTCAAGCGCTGAGTCTACTTGAGCCTCTTGTGGATGTACAGCGTTCCACCCGTTACCGCCGCGCGGATTCGGTCACCATCCCCGTCCGGGTCACGACTCGACCAGGGTCGACGCCAGCCGGCTGACCTTGTGGACTGCCGCCGCGATTTCTTCCATGTCGGAACGCGAACCCAGAAAGACCGATTGTCCCAACCAGACGGCCTCTTCGCAGAGCCGGTCGTTCTCGGGGCAACGATTCCGCTCGGGCCACTCCTTGAGCACTTTCTCCGGATAGATCCTCCGAAAGGCCCGGGATTGGAGCGCCTGCTCCAGAAACGGCTCCCGGTTCAGCGGCCGGTAGCCCGGAGAACAGCGAACCCCTTCCGCCCGAAGCGCTTCCAGGAAGCGTTCCCGCGGAACGCCCGCAAAGGCTTCGGGCCGGTAGCGGAACATGTACAAGTGATAGGCATTGCCGGTGCATCCCTCGTATTCCCCTGGAGGTTCGATTCCGGGAATCTCGTCGAACATCCGAGTCAGGTAAGCGGCATTCTCCCTTCGACGTCGAGTCTGGAATTCGAGGCGCTGCAATTGGGCCAGCAGCAGCGCTCCCTGAAATTCGGTCATGCGCCGGTTGTCGCCGCTTCGCACGTGGTTCAGCGGTGCGGCCGCTCGCTCCAGGCGTCCCTCGGCGGTCGCCTGGTAGCCCCGTCCGGCGTCCTGGAAGCTGGTGCAAGTGGCCATCAGGTCGGGATCGTCCCCGGAAATCGCTCCACCTTCCCCGCAATTGAGATTCTTGGACGACTGAAAGCTGAAACAGCCCAGATCCCCCAGGGTCCCCACCTTCCGTCCCTTCCACTCCGCCAGGTGAGCCTGGCACGCGTCTTCCACCACCTTCAGTCCCCGTTTTCGGGAGATTTCCAGGATATGGTCCATGTCACACAAGTTGCCGCCCAGATGCACCGGGATCACCGCTCGGGTCCGGCCGGTGACCGCGGCCTCGATTCGAGACGCATCCATCTGGGACGTCTCCCTGTCCGAGTCAGCGAAGATGGGCAGAGCGTGGCAGAGCAGAACCACGTTGATGGTGGCGACGAAGGTATATGGGGGGACAATGACCTCGTCTCCGGGTCCCACCCCCAACGCATGCAAGGAGGTGTAGAGGGCGCTGGTCCCGCTGGATGTCGCGACCACATATCCGGCGCCCAGCCGATTTTTCCACTCCGCCTCGAAACGCTCGACGTAGCTGCCGCCCCTGCGGTTCCAACGCCGGGTTTCCAGCACCTCCTTCCATATCTCTCGATCGCCGTCTTCAATGACCGGCCACGAGGTGAACGGCTGCGACCGGACCGGAGTTCCCCCGAGTAGAGCCAGCCGATCGTCTCGAGTCGTTCCCGTCAACGGCCCCGAGGCCGCCCGGCCCCTGAGGCGGGCGCCCGCGAACGCGGCCGAGGCGCCCAGAAAGAAACGGCGCGACCAACTTCTGCCTTTCATTTGCACCTCCCGTTCCTGCTCCCGCGCCGATTCTGCGTCCGCGGCCTCAGGAAAAGGCCACGTGGACCCCCAGATCCTGGTCGCGGGCCTGCTGAAAAATGGTCCTCGCGATGGTGGTGTCCTGAATGCCGATGCCCACTCCGTCGTAGAGGGTGATCTGGTCCCGGCCGGTCCGGCCCGCGACCGCGCCGTTGATGACCTGGCCCAGCGATCCGGCATAGCAGTCCTGTTCCAGAATTCCGGCCTCCAGCGCCTGACTGACTTCGCCCCGAACCAGGGCATGCTCGACGAAATCGGCGAATAGGCGGCAACGGGGCATCAATTCCATTTCGCACTCGATCTTCTCGGCCAGATCCGAGCCCATGCAGCAGAGATGGGTCCCGGGACGCACCCAATCGGAGCGGACGATGGGCCGGCGGCTGGTGGTCGCGGTCACGATGACGTCCGCCTCGCGGCAGGCCTCCTCGGCCTCCGCCACCTGAATCGGCGCCGGCGCCTCGCCGGCCAGGTCACGGCTCACCTGCTCGGCCGCCTCCCGGCGCAGATCGTGGAGGTAGATCCGGTTGAAGGGCCGGACCGAGCTCACCGCCCGCAAGCACTGGCGTCCCAACTGGCCGGCGCCGATCACGGCCAGCGCCGCCGAATCGGGACGGCTCAAGTGCTTGGCGCTCACCGCCGCGGCCGCGCCGGTGCGGTACATGGTGGGCAGCGTGCCGTCGCAGATCATCAGGAGCTCGCCCGTCCGGGGCTCGAAAGCGGCAATCCAACTGTTGGTGGTGGGCAGGCCCCACTCCAGGTTGTCGGCGCGTTCCTGCCCCACCTTCATGGAAAGCAGGTCGGCGGCCTGAGTATAGCCGGTGATGCAGGCCGCCATCCCCCCGCTGGTTCCGGGAATCGGCAACGGATAGATGGCCTTGGGGGGCAGGAAGTCATTGCCCCGCTCGAACTCGCCCATGGCGTGCTCGATGGCGGGGATGGCGGCCTTGATGTCGATTCGGGAACCGATGTCTTCGCGGGTCAGAATGATTGTTTCTCGAGCCATGGAATCATCCTTTCGAATGCCTTCTCGATCTGGTCCATGGAAGTGGCGAAGCTGATGCGCAGGGCGTTGTTGCAGGACTGGCCGAATGCGCCCCCCGGGATGGTGCAGACCCGGGCCTCCCGGAGCATCCGCATGGCCACTTCGAAGCCATCGGCCCCGTCGGGTAGAAAGGGCATGATGAAGAACGCGCCTCCCGGCGTGTAGCCGGTCAGCGCCGGCGCCTGATCCACCAGTTCCACGATCCGGTCCCGGCGCCTCCGGTATTGCCGGACCATTTCGTCGACGCAGCTCTGGTCCCCTTCCAGGGCCGCCACCACGGCCCACTGGGAAGCCGTGTTCTCGGTGGTGCTGATGAACATGTGGTAACGCTGGAGGTCCACGATGTTCCGGGCGCTGGAGATGGCCCATCCCAGGCGCAGGCCGGCCATGGAGTAGGTCTTGGACACGCTGCTGGCCACGATCACGTGATCCAGCGCCGGGGAGCAGGTCAGAGCGCTGGCGTATTCCACGTCGTCGAGAATGAGGCACTCGTAGACCTCGTCGCTGATCAGGGCCAGTCCCCGCTCGGCCGCCGCCTCGCTGATGGCGCGGATCGTCTCCTCGGGATAGATGGCCCCCGTCGGGTTCCCCGGAGAATTGATCATGATGGCGCAGGTGCGATCGTTGATGGCGTCGATCACCGCCTGCGGATCCAACTGGTACCCCTCGCCGGCCGCCGTGACCAGGGGCCGGGGGATGGCTCCGGCCATGCGAATGATGTGGACCAGGATGAAGACCGGCTCCACTACGATCACCTCCATGCCCGGTTTGACAGCGGCGGTGAGAGCCATGAACATGGCTTGGCAACAGCCGGTGGTGATGAGGACGTTGTCGGGTCCGAGTTCGATGCCGTAACGGAGATTGTACCAGCCGGCCACGGCTTCCCGGAGCCGGGGCAGGCCGGCGTCCAACTCATATCTTGTCTTGCCCTCCCGGAGCGCTTGGACGTGCGCCTCGACGATGTGGGACGGAGTGGGGAAATCGGGCTGGCCGATGGACAGATGAACCACATCCTCCATGGCGGCGGCGGTGTTGAAGTACTTGCGAATGGGAGAGAACGGGAGCTCGGCCAGACTCGGATTCCAGTCGATGCCTTTCGTCATGAGTCCTCGGCGCGTGCGTCCCGGTCCCAAGAATTCGCAGTCCGTTTCGGAAAAACGGACTGGGCAAATGCTCTACCAAGCCTCATGGAGTGTCAAGATGCCTCGGGGAGCGCGCTGAAGCCGCTCACCAAACGAAGCATGCGGAGAGACCATGGTCGTAAGGAATAGCCGGATTCGCGGGTTCGCGAGCGACACGAATGCGGGGATCTGCCCCGAAGCCTGGGAGGCGTTGGACCGCGCCAATCGGGGACACGCTCCCGCCTATGGCTTCGACTCCCATACCCAGGAGGCGCGCGCCGCGATTCAGGACGTTTTCGGCACCGCTTGCCGAATCTACTTCGTCTTCACCGGTTCGGCCGCCAACTCGCTGGCGGTGGCTCATCTCTGCCGCAGCTACGAGCTGGCCATCTGCCATGAGACGGCTCACCTCGACTTGGGGGAATGCGGCGGCCCGGAGTTCTTCAGCGGCGGCTCCAAAGTGCTGCCCCTACCCGGTAAGCACGGAAGACTGGACGCCGCCGGCATCCGGAACGCGGTCGAGACGCGAACCCGCGACTTCCAGTATCCCGCGCCGCGGCTCGTCAGTCTGACCCAGGCCACGGAGGCGGGAACCGTCTACAGCCTGGAGCGGCTCCGGGAGATCTCCGGCCTCTGCCGCGAACTGGGGCTGCGGGTCCACATGGACGGGGCCCGTCTGGCAAATGCCCTGGTCCACCTGGACTGCGAGCCGGCCGACACCACCTGGAGAGCGGGGGTCGACGTCCTCTCCTTCGGCTGCACCAAGAATGGACTGCCCCAGGGGGAGGCTGTGGTCTTCTTCAACCGGGAGCTGGCTTCGGGCTTCGAGTATCGTTGGAAACAATCGGGCCAAGTCGCTTCCAAGATGCGTTTCCTGTCGGCGCCCTGGACGGCCCTGCTCAAGAGCGGCGCCTGGCTCCGCAACGCCCGGCACGCCAATGCCTGCGCCGCCCGGTTGGAGCGGGGATTGAGGCGGTTGGAGGGCATCTGCATTCGCTACCCGAGGGAAGCCAATGGGGTTTTCGTCCACCTCAAGCCTGGTTGGGCGGAAGCCCTGAGGCAACGGGGCTGGACGGTGGGAATCATGCCCGGCGGCGCCGCCCGCTTCATGTGCAGTTGGGACACCCGGGACGCGGACGTCGATGCCCTGGTCCACGATTTTCGGGACTTGGCCAACGACCCGGCGCTCCCCTGATTCCATGATCATCGACACCGTCGTCACGCACCCCGATTGGGCCGCCGCCTGGGGCAATTGGGGGAGGGTGGGGGTTCGCCGGATCGCGGACGCCTGCGCCGCCGGGGGAATCCGCAGGATCTACTGGCGTGCCAACTGCGGCTCCCGGGTCTTCTACCCCAGCCGTCTCGAGGACACCTTTCGGGGTGAGGACCGGGAAGCGTGCGAGGTCCCCGAATACTGGAAGGTCACCCTGGCCGAGACCGACTACTCGACCTGGAACCTTCTGGAAGAGGCCGTGGAGTGCACTCTCGGAGCCGGTTTGGAACCCTGGGTCTGGTACAGCCCCTACGAAGAGTCCCACGGCCAAGTCTCGCTGACCCGTTTTGCCCGGGAGCATCCGGAGTACCACGCGGTGGCCCGGGATGGTCATCGCAGGTCCTCCCGCCTCGGTTTCGCCTATCCCGAGGTGCGCCGCCACAAGCTGGCGGTCGTCGAGGAGCTCATGTCCTACGGCTTCCGGGGCGTCCTGCTGGACTTCGTTCGCCAGCTGCCCCGGATCGACGAGAATCTGCCTCCGCAACTGGACCGCCACGGCGTCTGCCGCTACGGCTATGAAGAGCCGGCCCTGGCGAGTTACCGGCAAACCCACGGAGTCGACCCCAGGGAGCAGCCCAACCACAGCGATGCCTGGATTCGCCACCGGGCTGCTTACGTCAGCCGGTTCATGGCGGAGCTGGACCGGCAGCGGAGGGCCAGCGGTGGTGAACACCCGGTGAGCGTGCTGGTGTCGCCGGAGAGCCCGCTGAGCCAGGCCCTGCCGGACTGGCCCCGCTATGTCCGTGACGGACTCCTGGAGGAGACGCGCCTCTGGCGGGTCCGGACCGACGCCCTCCGGGGCGCGCTGGTGGACTGGACCTCCTGGCTCGCCGGGGGTCTCTGCCAGGAGGCGCACATCATGCTGCCCGAATGGAACCTGGCCCGGCTCGACCCGGAGGAGGTGAAACGCCAAATCCGTCAGGCCAGGCACTCGGCGGGCGGCGGCAGCGGCATCCTGGCCGGAATCTACTGCTACAACATGGACCAGCTCGGCCTCGGGGAGGGCTCGGCGCGGTTGGAAGCGGGTGTTCGGGCGGCTCGTGAAGCGGGATCCCGGGCCGTCGTCCTCTGGGAGTCCACCTCCATCGAGAGCTGGTCGGGATGGGACAAATACCTCCCCTCGGGACTCTGGGCCACCGTGGCCAAACTCGCCGCGGAGGCTTGATCCTCCGGCACCGGTTCCGCTAAAATCGGGACAGTCGACCGCAGGGGCCGGCGTCCATAATCGTCCTATTCCCGTCTTCGAGCGCCCTCGAAGCGGGAGCCATGCACCGGAAAAAAGGAGTCGTCATGAGCAAGTCATCCATCAGCCGCCGCCGGTTTCTGTCTCGTTCCGCAGGAGCGGGAGCAGGATTGGCCGTCGCCGGGTTCCCCGGAATCGCCAGCGCCCGTAACGTGAACAACCGGCTCAACGTGGGAATCGTGGGTCCGGGCGGCCGCGGCACGAGCCTCCTTAAGAACTTTTTTGCCCATAACAATCGTTTCAACGCTCACCTGACGGCGATCGCCGATCTCTGGAGCTACCATCGAGACAAAGCCAACAAGTTCGTTACGGAGAACCAGGGACAGGCTCCCAAGGTGTACCGCCACCACGAAGAGATCCTGGCCGACGCCGACGTGGACGCCGTCATCATCGCCACTCCCGATCACGCCCACGCCCAGGTCCTGACGGCGGCCGCCAAGGCCGGCAAGGACGCCTACTGCGAAAAGCCCATGTCCAATGTCCTGGAAGAGGCCAACGACGCCCTGGACGCGGTCAACGAGGCCGGAACCATTGTTCAGATCGGGACCCAGAGGCGCTCCTGGCCCAAGTACCGGCAGGCCGCCAAGATGATCGCCGACGGCATCATCGGCGACGTGATCAAGGTGGACATCCTCTGGAACGCCTACAGTCCCTACCGTTGGGCCGGGCGAGCCGAACAGCGCGCCATGGTCAAGGAGAGCGACGTGGATTGGAAGAGCTGGCTCATGGGAAAACCCGATCGTCCCTTCGATGCCAGGATCTTTCGCTGCTTCCGCCTCTGGAAGGACTTCTCCAGCGGCATCATCGACCAGTGGATGACTCACGGCATCGACTTGGCCCACATGTTGGCCGGGGTGGCGACGCCGCTGAGCGCCGTGGCCCATGGCGGCATCTACCGGTACAAGGACTGGAGAGAGAATCCGGACACGATGGAAGTCGCCCTGGAGTACGAGAAGAACGGCAAGAATCTCCTGGCCGTCTACTCCACCAATCTCATCAACGGCTACGGCAAGGCGACGCAGGTCCACGGCACCCTGGGCAGCTTCTCGCCGGGCGGCGGAATGGATTGGAAACAGGGCAAGGAGGAGCCCAACGCCGATCCGTCTCACGGTTGGCAATTCTCGGGCAAGGGTGTCAAGGCCGACGGGAAGGTGGCCGACGTGGTCGAGGTCCCCGATGCGCCGGGCGAGGTCAGCCACATGGCCAACTGGCTCGACGCGGTCCGGCAGCGGGATCCCAAGAGGCTCTACGCCACGGTCGACGCCGGCTACGCCCACTCCATCGCCTGCATCATGTCCAATGATGCCTATTGGGCCGGCCAGCGCATGACCTTCGATCCGGTGAAGCGGACCATCCAGGCCGGTTGAGCGCCGAACGGCGCCAAGACGTGAAGAAAAGACGAAAGAGGGCGCCCACGAGGGGCGCCCTCTTTTTGGCATTTTCCACGCGAGATCACACCAGCCGCCGGAACCCCGTGTGCTTCACGGGCCCGCCGATCCGGGGCTCGATATCGCCCTTCTGAATCGCCTCGGCCAGTTCCTGGAACACCGGTTCGCACGCCTCCAGGAACTGCTCCACGTGCGTCTCCTGGTGGGCAAACGTGGGATAGAAGCCTCCCGCCACCAGGAATCCCCGGTCCAGCATGCGCACGGTCCAAAGGGTCTGGAGAGCGGCCGCTTGCGCGTGGTCGAAGTGGTAGAAGGTGAGCGCCGGATGACCGGTGGCGCCGATGGGGACGCCACAACGGTCTCCCAGCTCCTTCAGGCCTTGGCGCGCCGACTCCCCGATCCGGGCCACGTGTGAGCGAACGTCCTCCCGCTGGAACTTGCGGATGGTGGCCAGCGCGGCCGCGGGCCCCACCGCTTCCGTCCAGAGCGCGCTGGAGATGAAGCTGTTCTGGGCCGCCTGCATGATCTCGCGCCGTCCCACCACCGCCGAGATGGGATGCCCGTTTCCGGTGGTCTTGGCGAACACGGCCATGTCCGGCTCCAACCCGTATTTGAGGTGGGCGCCTCCCAGCCAGAGCCGCCAGCCGATGGTGATCTCGTCCATGATCAGGCAGGCGCCGCAACGGGTGGCCAATTCACGAATCTCTTCCAAGAAGCCGGGATCGGGATCGAAGTTGCGCGTCGGCTCCATGACGATGGCGGCCAGGCTCGAGCCGTGGCGGTCCACGATGGCCCGGAGCTCCTCGATCCGGTTGTAGGTGAAGGGCAGGGCCGTGCCGGCCAGCCCGCCGGGCACTCCGGCCGGTTCCAGGCCCGGCATCAGGTGTCCCCCTCCCAACCGGTCCACCGTCTCCTCGCCGGGGTCCACGGGAATGTTGGCGGCCAGATACCAGTCGTGCCAGCCGTGGTAGCCGCAAAAGGCCACCTTGTCCCGCCCGGTATAGGCCCGGGCGATCCGCACCGCCATGGTCATGGTCTCTCCGCCCAGCCGCCCGAACCGGACCATCTGGGCCCAGGGGTGGAGTTCCAGCATCAGTTCGGCCAACTCCACCTCGTCGGGAGGGTTCAACGAAGACATGCAGCCGTTGCGGACCCGGCGAACGACCGCCTCGGTCACGTCGGGATCGGCATAACCCAGAAGCGTGGCGCCGATGCCGCACATGGACATGTCGATGTAGTGATTCCCGTCCGGGTCCACCGTCTCACAGCCCCGGGCCTGAGCGAAATAGGCCGGCCATTGCCCCGGAGCGGTCATCTCCTGGCGCTTCCCGTAAAGTTGCGTGGCGCCCGGGATGAGCTCCCGCGCCCGGTCGTACATCTTCTGACCCAAGAATCTTTTATTTCCTTTTTTATTCACTATTTGCAATTTCCCATCTCCCAAGTTGCCTGATCTTTCTCCCAGGATTTCAAGTAGGACTTCACGCCGTTATTGAAGCGAAACATATCCAACGGCCGGAGCCGGGTCAACATGCGCGGTTGGCCGGACCCGGTGAGTTCGGGGCCCGGCAACGGGACTCGCGCGGCCGACCTCGATTCAATATGATGGTGCGCCCTGAGAAGGATTCTCCTCCGAATTCGGGAGCGCGAAATCTATGGTCTACGAGCCCGGCAAGATCTATACTGCCGCCCTCATCGGGTGCGGCTCCATGGGCAGCTACTGCATGGACGAGCTCCAGGACGCGCCGGGACGCATCCTGCTTCCTTTCGGACACGCGGAGATCCTGAAGACACATCCGCGCACCCGGTTGGAGGCGGGTGCGGATCCGGACCGGGAACGCCTGGAGGATTTCGGGAGGCGATGGGGAGTCGATGCCCTCTATTCGGACCACCGCGAGATGCTCAAGGCCGAGCGTCCCGAGATCGTCGCCATCGCAAGCCCTCCGGATTTCCACGCTCCCCAGGTCGTCGACTGCGCCGCCAACGGCGTGAAGGGCATTTTCTGCGAGAAGCCCTTCACCACCACGTTGGCGCTGGCCGACCGGATGATCGCGTCCTGCCGGGAGAACGGCACCGGCTTGGCCGTCAATCACACCCGCAGAGGCGACCCTCTGATCCTCCGTTCCCGCCGCCTCCTGGACGAGGGGGGCATCGGGCAGGTCCTCAGCATCGTCGCCACCTGGCCCGGCCGCCTTTTCCTGTCGGGAACCCACTGGTTCGACCTGGTGAACTACCTGGCCGGAGACGAGCCGCCGGCGTGGGTCCTGGGGCACTCGGAAGATCCCGAAATATCCATGGTGGCCATTCCCACACAGCGGGGACGGGATCTGGGCGGCAGCCTCTACGCCGTGTATCCGAATGGAATTCGGGCGTTCTTCAACGGCAGGGACAGCCACACCGGCTACCGGGTGGAGGTGAACGGCACCAAGGGCGTGCTCAGCATCGGGACCACCGAAGTCCGCCTCTGGAAGACCAACTCCGGGAGCGTGTTCCGGGAGCTCCTGGAACACCCCTTTCCCCAGATGATGCACCATACCGCGCCCATGGTTCACCTGCTGGAAGACCTGCTGGAGGCGGTGGAAACGGGCCGCGAGCCCCTCTCCAACGGAATCACGGCGCGGAATGCCCTGGAGCTGATCCTGGCGACCCACGAATCGTCCCGCAGAGGCAACGTCAAGCTTCGACTGCCCCTTCAGAATCGAGAGACGAGCCCTCCGTTCCAGTGGCAGAATCCCGACGGCTCCACCTTCTACCGCGCCGCCGCAAAAGACGGCTCTCCGCCCGCCGATGATTCATAACCGCAGCCTCCTGGTGCCCAAGCTGGTCTTTCTGCTGGCATGGACCTCGTCGTGCGCCCCCGGAATCGACCCGGGTGCCGCTCCCCACACCGGCGCCGACCGATCCGAGAGCCTCCGTTTCGCGTGGCAGGGAGACCTGACACCCATGTGGCACCCGTCCGGATACGAAACCTTCAGTCAGGCCGTCATTTTCTTTCTCGTCTTCAACAAACTGGTCCGGCTCGGACCGGACCTGGCGACCATACTTCCCGACCTGGCCGAGAGTTGGGAGGTTTCCCCCGACGCCCGGATCTACACGTTCCGTTTGCGGCGGGACGTCCACTGGCACGACGGCGAACCCTTCACCGCCCGGGACGTGGTGTTCAGCCTCAGCCGCCAGCTCCTGGAACCCTACCGGTACGTCAAGTACGCGGGGGCCATCGCCGGAGCGGAAGCCTATGAGGAGGGAAACTCCGACAGGCTGGAGGGACTGGAGGCGCTCGACGGCTTCACGCTCCGAATCACGCTTCGGGGACCCGACGTCACGTTCCTGCGGAAGCTCGCCGAGCCCTCCATGGTGATCATGCCGTCCCACCTCCTGGCGGGAGTCGAGCCCGACGCCGTGCAGTCGGCTTCCTTCACCACCACTCGTCCGGTGGGAACCGGCCCCTTTCGCTTCGTGAAATACCTCACCGACCTCTACGTGGAGTTGGAGTCGAACCCGGAATACTTCCGGGGCGCCCCCTCGATCCGCAAGGTCTACATGAAGCGCCTCCGGCCCGAGGTGACGGTGGCGCAACTGGAGAGCGGCGAGCTGGACCTGGGAATGCGGCTCCAGTTGCTGGACTACGACCGGTTGGCGGATCTGTCCCATCTGGAGACGACGACCCGACCCGGCATCGGCATGATCTCGGTGGGGTTCCCCCTGGACCGCCCCCTGGTTCAGGACCGGCGTTTGCGCCAGGCCATCTACTGCGCCATCGACCGGAAGATCGTCGCCCGGACCCTCTTCCGGGGCCGCGCCAAGCCCATGGAGGGGATCCCGCTGGGCATGGAGCCGGATGCGAGACTGGATCCCTACGAGCATGACCTGGAAAGGGCCAAGAGATTGCTGAGGGCATCGGGCTTCGACACGGCGACGCCGCTGCGCCTCATCTACGACCAGACCTATCCCAGCGCGGCTCAG
This sequence comes from Acidobacteriota bacterium, assembly GCA_965116695.1. Lineage (GTDB taxonomy): Bacteria > Acidobacteriota > UBA6911 > RPQK01 > JAJDTT01 > JAJDTT01. The sequence continues at coordinate 178,360 of OZ220706.1, read as the reverse complement.
ATCTATCCCATCATCGGACAGCAGTTGAGAGCCCTGGGACTGAGGCTGGAGTTGCATGCCATGGAGTCGACGGCGTACATCGCCCGCCGCTACGAGCAGCGGGAAACGTACGAGATGTCCGGTTCCCACGGCGGCGCTTACGGCCTCGGCCCTCATGTGACCTCCACTTACTTCAACTGCCAACGGCACGACTGGCAGTACGGCTATACGAATTGCGATCTGGATCGTTACTTCGCGGAAGCGACGGCCACCGTGGACCCGGACCGGCGGCGCGACCTCTACTTCCAGGCCGCCCGCCTGCTGAACCGCGACCTGCCCATTCTGCCTCTCTGGGCGCTCGACGAGGTCCACGCGCGTCACCGGCGGCTGGGGGGAGGTTTCGCTCTGCACCGCGACGCACGCCGGACATTCGGCAACGTCGAGACCTGGACCCTGAATCCGTAGAAGGCCATCCATGGGCCGTTACCTGCTCCGCCGCCTGCTCATTGCGATCCCGGTCCTGCTGGGGATCACCTTCGTCGCCTTCGCGGCCTTGGCGCTCGCTCCCGGAGACCCGATTCTGGCCCGGATCGATCCCAGCATCCTGGCCCAGCAGTCGCCGGAATGGATCGAGGAGCGCCGCCGCGAGCTGGGCCTGGATCAACCGATTCCCGTCCAGTACGTGAAGTGGCTGTCGGGTCTGGTCCAAGGAGATCTGGGATACTCGGTGGCGACCCGCCGGTCGGTGGGCGACGAGCTGCGGACGCGCCTGCCCGTCAGCCTGAAACTCATGGGCGCGGCCCTGCTGATCGGTCTCGTCGTCGGAATCCCATTCGGCGCGCTGGCCGCGCTCAAACAACACTCGCGGCTGGACTACGCCCTCAGTTCCGTCACCATGCTGCTGATCTCGACCCCGACCTTTTTCCTGGGCCTGTTGGCCATCTATCTCTTCGGCGTGCATCTGCGGCTGCTTCCGACGGGCGGAATGGCGACCCTGGGCGCCGTCCCCAACCTGGCCGATCAGATTCGGCACCTGATGCTGCCGGCCACGGTCCTGGGACTGCGGAACGCGGCCCTGTTGATGCGCCACACCCGGAGCAGCCTGCTGGAGGTCCTGCGCGAGGACCACGTGACCACCGCCCGAGGCAAGGGATTATCCCAGCGGGTCGTCTTCCTGCGGCACGTCCTGAGGAACGCCCTCATCCCCATCATCAGCGTCCTGGGATTCCTGCTGCCGGAGTTGGTGGTGGGAGCGGTGATCACGGAACAGGTCTTCGCCTGGCCGGGTATGGGGTTCATGGCCGTCCGGGCGGCCGCGGACCGCGACCCCTCCATGCTCATGGGAGTCGTCCTGGTGGTGGGGATCGGCGTCCTGATCAGCACTCTCGCTGCGGACATCGCCTACGCCGTCGCCGACCCGAGAGTCCGTTTCACGCAGAAGCAGAAGACATGGATCTGACCTCAGACCAGCAAAGACCGGCGAGAACCCGCCGGGGCCCCGGGCCCTGGGCGCGATTCCTCCGCCATCGGCTCGCCTGCGGCGGTGCGGTCTTCCTGGGAGTCATCATCCTGGCCGCCCTTCTGGCTCCCTGGGTGGGCCGGCACGACCCCTTCCACACGGAATTGGAGCATCTCAACCAGGCGCCGGACGCGGTCCATTGGCTGGGGACGGACCTGATCGGAAGGGACGTCTGGAGCCGCGTGATCCATGGCAGCCGCACCTCGCTGACCGTGGGAATCCTGGCGGTCGCCCTCTCCACGCTGATCGGCTCGCTGCTGGGAGCGCTGGCGGGATATTCGGGCGGTCCCGTCGATCAGGCCGTCATGAGGGCCACCGAAGTCATGATGAGCATCCCGGTTCTGCTCATGGTGATGCTCTTCGTCTCCCTCCTGGGTCCCAGTCTCGCCTCGGTCACCCTGGTCATCGGGCTGCTGGGCTGGTCCAGCACCTGCAGGGTCGTGCGGGGAGAGGTCCTGGTGCTCCGGGAGAAGGAGTTCATCGTGGCGGCGCGGTCCCTGGGCAACGGCCACGCGCGCGTCATCCTGCGGCACATCCTGCCCAACACCGTGGGCCCTCTGAGCGTCATCGCCACCTTCGGATTCGCCAACGCCATCCTGCTGGAGGCGGCCCTCAGCTTTCTGGGGCTGGGGGTCCCTCCTCCCACGCCGAGTTGGGGCGGGATGCTCAACGAGGCCCAGTCGCCGACGGTCCTGGCCGGCATGCCCTGGCTCTGGATGGCTCCCGGAGCCGCCATCGCGCTGACGGTGCTGGCCGTCAATTTCATCGGCGATGGACTGAGAGACTCGGCCGACGTCCGGTCCCTATGAGCCGGGGCGCTTCGGCGCGGCAACCTCAATTCCCCGCCAGACCCAATTCCCTGGCCTTCCGCCGGATGCGGCTCATTCGATCCTGGACCGGGACCAGCCGCGAGCCGTCGGGCGTGGCGCGGGCCAAGTGAAAAAACTCGTACAGGTCGAAGCCGGCGAAGCGGGGGTCCCGCCAGGTCCGCTCCATGTCGCCGACATACTCTTCGATGGGGATGGCCCGGGCCACGTACCGGTTCAGGTAGACCGGCAGGTCCAGTTTATCCGTCACCTCCAGGACTTCTCCCACCACCGGGTCGGCCAGAATGTTGGCCAGCTTGCTCCTCTGGGCGGGAAATCCGTCCAACGGGTCCTCGGCGGCCTCGTACCAACTCGATCTCAGGGTCACGGCGTCGACGAGCCCTTCCTCCAGCCACTGCCGCCAGGCAAAGTGAATGTTGGCCGGGAAACCCATGAGCTGGCCGAAAACGGGATCGGGGCGGAAGGCCTCGGTGTGAACCTGCACCTGGAATAGCTTGCCGGCTCTCCGGGTCATGGCGCTGGCGTCGCGGACGAAACGGGTGTAGGCCTCGCCGCGCAGAGTTGCCAACAGGTCCGGATCGAATTCCTTCCGCCGGATGCCGGCACCGTGCCGTTCCCGGTAGGCCTCCACCACCGGAGGGTTGAATCCGTATTCATAAGGCTCGTCGGTGAGGGTGCCATGGGCCGAGACGCGGAGCACCACGCCGTCGACCCCTTTCTCCAACATGCGGTTGACGCGCCATTTCCAGAGCCGTTGCACCTCGGGATAGAACTCGCACGGCGCGGCAGGAAGATACGGGTTCTTGCCCCGGGCAAATGCGATGAAACCGCCTCCGGCCCCCCGGCCCAGCTCGGCCCGGTATTCATGCCAGGAGCTGGTCTGCGATTCCTCCGGCGTCGTCCCTTCGACCTCGGCACCACAGACGCCATCCAGATGGAACCGGCGAGTGCCGTAACCGGAGTCGAACTCAAGGCCGTATGTCCGGAAGTCGCGCGGCCGAACCCAGGTGGCGTCCCCGGTGGCCACCACGATGGGTAGAGGTTCGCGATCCGGACCGAAGACCTGGATCATTCCCAGTGCCGTGTTCTCGAAGTCGGCGGGTCCGCCTTTGAAACTGGTGGCCACCAGCAGATAGCGATCCCGAAGATCGAGACCGGTGAGATTGAGAACCCGAACAGGATCTCCTTTTTTGGAAACTGTTTGCCCATAATAGTCTCGAATGTTCCGGAAGCAGGGCTCCACCCTCTCTTCGAGCCGGAAGTCCACCCGCCGGCGCCGGTAGCGGTAATTGTCCGGACTGCTCCAGATCTCCAGATGCCGGGCCCGGATCCGGGTGGGGGAATCGTCCCGCTTGACCAGGCGGATCCTCCGGATGGGAATGCCCTGCAGGTTCGGCGGACCCTCCAGAGGCCGGCGTTGAATCCGGGTGTGGGGAAACCGCTCCATGAAGGGGTTGAAGCACTGGAGGCTGCCCCCGATCCGGCGCATGGAGGTGGCGGGATCCGATTCGGGAGAGCCCTCGGGAAAGGTGGCCGACATCCCGGTGTGGTAGGGCTTCAGGACTCCGAAGATCTCCAGTCCGCGCCGGTGAGCCGCCCTCACGGCAGCCTCCAGCGGCTCGCCGATGGCCGCCAGCGTGAGGGGACCATATTGCGCCCAGGGGGTGCGAAGCATGTTGGTCCCGGCGCCGTACCGATCCTGCTCCAGGTCTCCCAGATACTGCCAGTAGAGCCGAGTGACCCCCATTCGGCGGGCTTCCCGCATCATCAGGTCCAGGGTGCGGGGCGTGTAGAGGCCCCGGCCCCCGTCGCCGAAGAAATCCACCGTCATGGAGAGCTTGAAAGGCGGCTCTCGATCGACCCGCACCGGCGGCATGGGGTCCGGACCGTCAGGAGATGTGGGCGCCCTGGGTCTCCACGTAAACGGCGTAGAGGGACTGGCTGGCGGTCATGAAGAGGCGGTTGCGTTTCCGGCCGCCGAAGCAGACGTTGCCGCAAATCTCAGGAAGGCGGATCTGCCCGATGCGTTCTCCGTCCGGGGCGAAAATGTGGACGCCGTCGTATCCGTCTCCGACCCAGCCGGCGCTGGCCCAGATGTTGCCGTCCACGTCCGCCCGGATCCCGTCGGCGAAGCCCGCCTTGCCGTTCAATTCCATGGAGGTGAACTCGCGGCCGCCTGAGAGGCGTTTCCCGTCCACGATGTCCCAGACCTTGATGTTCTTGGGGGCCTCCGGGTAGTGGGAGGCGCCGGTGTCGGCCACATAGAGCTTCTTGTAGTCTGGAGAGAAGCAGATCCCGTTGGGCTTGAAGATCTCGTCGGTCACCTTGTCCATCCGGCCGCTCGCGGCGTCGATCCGGTAGACGGCTTCCTTGATGTGGAGCGTTCCCTTGTGCCCCTCGTAGTTCATCAGGCTGCCGTATCCCGGATCGGTGAACCAGATGGCGCCGTCGTCCGGATGCACCACCGCGTCGTTGGGAGCGTTGAGCGGTTTCCCTTCCCATTCGCCGGCCAGCACCGTGGCCGTGCCGTCCGGCTCGTAACGGACCACCCGCCGGGTGCCGTGCTCGCAGGAGATCTGGCGTCCCTGGTAGTCGAACGTGTTCCCGTTGCTGTTGCCCGAGGGGGACCGGAAGACGCTCACGTGTCCGTCCTCGTCCAGCCAGCGCAACTGGCGGTTGTTGGGGATGTCGCTCCATACCAGGTAGCGCCCCACTCCGCTCCAGGCGGGCCCCTCCGCCCAGAGGGTTCCGGTGTAGAGGCGCTGGATGGGGGTATTCCCCAACTTGTAGCGGGCGAAGCGCGGGTCCAGCACGACGATGTCGGGGTCCGGATAGCGCACCGGTTGCGCCGAGGGACCATATTCCCGGCCCAGGACGGGAACCGATGCGGCCGCCGCAGCCAGGAAGGTCCGGCGCCCCCACCGGTCCCAGCGGGGGGAAGGAGTTCTCGCCGTCTGAACTGGTTTTGATGTCATTTCCGCGCTGGCGCCTGTCTTCATATCGAACCTCCGCCCTCAGCATGGCACATCCATTCACCAGGATGAAGTCAGGGCACCCCCTGTGGGTGCCCTCTTTCGTTTCACATACTAGAAAACGAGTTTGCCAAGAGCGAGGACCAGCGTCACGATGCTGGCAGCCATGACCCGGAGCCAGCGGTAGAGGGTCTTGAATTCCTCGGCCATGTCGGCCTTGATCTCGAAGATGTCCCGCTTCGTCGCCAAGTCACAGCTTACCGGAATGGCTTCGGCGGCAGCTTTGGCCTGGGCTTTCGGTGCGCCGGCGGCGACGAAGGCTTCGTAGACTTCGCTGCTCATGACTCCCATCATTGACGCAGTCGGATCATATGCCGGGACGGAAGCCAGCTCTTTCTCTATTCCATCGCTCTCGTCGATTCCCGTCGCCGTGTGGCCTCCATGATCGGAAGATTCGCCTCGGTGGGAATGTAGATGGTCTCGCTGGAGCCGTCCTGCAACCCCTGAATCCAGAGATACCTCAGATAGGCGTCGTTCCCTTTGAGGCTGTCGCCAATGATCCGATTGGCTTCCGCCACCCCCTTGGCCCGTTCGATCTCGGCCTGGCTTTCAAACTTGGCCGATTCGAGCCTGGCCTTGGCCTCTTCCACTCTCACCTTGCGGCTGGACTGGGACTCCCGCAGCTTTGCCTCGCCGGCCAGTCCCTGCTGCCAGACCCGGTACTTCGGGCAGCCGTACAGGCCGCCCACGACCACGAAGATCGCCATCCAGGACAGCGCCGTTCCAAACACCCAACCTGTGACTCTGTAGCCCATCTCACTCCTCCTCTCGTCAAATCCACGTGGCCACCGGATATCGACGGCCTGCCCATTTCTCACAACGCTTGAGAGGATGTTTCCACGAAGTAAATCGAACCGGATCAGGCCGGACAGGTCCTCGACGAACGAACGGGAGCTTGGCGTTTGCTCATGGCCGGCCGAATCGGGTTAGAATCGGCGGATGGCGAAGAAGCCGGACCCGAATGCGGCGCGGGAATCCCGGCCGCCCCGGTCATTGGACTTCCTCCGGGCCATCCTGGAGAACGACCTGAAGACCGGGCGGTTTCAGGGGCGCGTCCAGACCCGTTTCCCTCCCGAGCCCAACGGCTATCTCCATATCGGGCACGCCAAGGCCATCTGTCTCGACTTCGGTTTGGCCGAAGAGTACGGCGGTCTCTGCAACATGCGCTTCGACGACACCAATCCCACCAAGGAGGAGCGGGAGTACATGGTGAGCATTCTCGAAGATGTGCGCTGGCTCGGCTTCGATTGGGGGGACCGCCTCTACCACGCCTCCGACTATTTCGAGCAGCTCTACGAATTCGCCTGTCAGCTCATTCGGGACGGCAAGGCGTACGTGGACAGCCTCACCGCCACCCAGATCCGGGAATACCGGGGCACTCTCACGGAACCGGGACGCAACAGCCCCTATCGGGACCGGACGGTGGAAGAGAACCTGGACCTCTTCGAACAGATGAGGAACGGGGAGTTCCCCAACGGCGCGCACGTCCTCCGGGCGCGCATCGACATGGCGTCAGGAAACCTGAATCTTCGAGACCCGGTCATGTACCGGATCCTCCATGCCTCCCACCCCCGAACGGGAGACAATTGGTGCATCTACCCGACGTATGACTTCGCCCACGGCCAGTCCGACTCCATCGAGAGGGTGACTCATTCCATCTGCACGCTGGAGTTCGAAGATCATCGGCCGCTGTACGACTGGTTCCTGGAGAACCTGGGAATCTATCGCTCCCAGCAGATCGAGTTCGCCCGTCTCAACATCACCAAGACCATCACGAGCAAGCGAAAACTCTCCCGGCTGGTCAAGGAGGGCCACGTGACCGGCTGGGACGATCCCCGCATGCCGACGCTGTCGGGAATGCGCCGCCGGGGGTATACGCCGGAAGCGATCCGGGACTTCTGCGCCAAGGTCGGGGTCTCCAAGAAAGACAGCATCGTGGAAGCGCAGATGCTGGAGCACAGCCTCCGCCGGCACCTGAACCAGACCTCTCCCCGGGTCATGGGGGTGCTCCGTCCGCTCCGGGTGGTCATCGAAAATTATCCCCCGGACCAGGTGGAGGAGTTGACGGCCATCAACAATCCCGAGTGTCCCGAGGCGGGCGTCCGGAAGGTCCCCTTCTCCCGGGTCCTCTACGTGGAGCGGGAGGACTTCATGGAGGATCCGCCCCGCAGGTTCTTTCGGCTGGCCCCCGGACGCGAAGTCCGCCTCCGCTACGCCTACTTCATCACCTGCGTCGGAGTCGTCAAAGACGAGGAGGAGCGAGTCGTGGAGTTGCGCTGCACCTACGACCCGGCGACGCGGGGAGGGGACGCACCCGACGGACGCCGGGTCAAGGCCACGCTGCACTGGGTCTCAGCCGCCCACGCCGTGAACGCCCAGGTCCGCCTCTACGACAGCCTGTTCACCAAGGACAACCCCAGCGACGCCGGCTCCGGTTCGGACTTCATCTCGAACCTCAACCCAGACTCTCTGACGGTGCTCGATGACTGCAAATTGGAGCCCAGCCTCGCGGATGCCCAAGGCGGGCAGCGGGTCCAGTTCGAACGGCTGGGATATTTCTGCGTGGATTCGGAGGACTCGTCTCCCGGCCGGCAGGTCTTCAACCGTACCGTGACCCTCCGGGACACCTGGGCCAAGATCCGGAAATCCCGGAAGAAGGCGACTCGGAAGCGGCGCCGCGGCCGGCGCTAGCAGTCCGGGAACCGGATCAGCAGTAGAGGCAGCGGATGTCTTCGAAGACCGTCGCCTCGTCGGCCTCGGTCAGCACGTAGTCGATGACCACCCGCAGGGCCTTGTCCTGGTCTCCCAGATCGTACTTGTCGGCCATCTGCTTGAGCCAGTCCACGTGATTCGGATTCAACTGATAAATCGCTTCGACCTTGGGTCCAGCCATCAGGGCATCCTCCTGCAATAATCCAACATCAGCACCAAGAAAACCGCGGCGGCCGGCGGCGGCCTACCATTCGCCGTGCTTGTATCGTTTGGCCCAATCCACCCCCTGCCAGCTCATGAGCTTTCGGGGCCGGACGAACAACAGCCACCGGGGCTCATTCAGAGTCGGAACCAGGTAGTCCGGTCCCCGGTGTCCCAGATAGCGCAGCGACATTCTGCGGGCGATCTCGACCCATCTGCCGCCGACGTTGGGCTCCTCCAAGACTTCGGCCTCGCCCCGTACCAGGACCCTTCGATTGTAGCGGGTGGAGTCGTCGATGCACAGAAACACCCGGGACTCCCGTTGAATGTGCCTGGCCCAGGCGGAACGGGCTCGTGGAATGATGTAGAAGCCGCCGTCACTGTACTCGAACCAGCACGGCACCACGTACGGCCATCCCTCCCCGTCGAGACAACCGAGCCGGCAAATAGGGTCTCCGGACAGGAACTCCTCCAGCTCCTCAGAAGACAGCTTGCCGACCTTTCCCCGCCAGCTCCGATCTTCGCCCGTCTTTCGACTCATCGCCGGATCACCATAGCCCAGTCGGAGGCGCCTCACAAGGGCCTCGCCAACCGCCGGCAAACGGCGGTTTCGCTCGTCTCCCGCCACGTCGGAACCGGAGGTTGCCAAGTTCGCATCCGCCGGTCTTTGACGGTATCCTTCTCTTCATCATGGCGTTGATGACTGCTGCGACACAGGGCTTTCTGGAAGCCTCAACTGTCGAGGTGCTCCGGGACGTCTCCCGGACCCGGCCCCCCCGTTGCGCCCTCTTCGACTTCGACGGCACCCTCAGCCTGATCCGCGAAGGTTGGCCCCAGGTCATGATCCCCATGATGGTGGACATCCTGAAGCAGAGCGGTACTCGTGAAAGCGATGAGGAGCTGGAGCGTGTGGTGACCGGCTTCGTCACCGAGCTGACGGGACGCCAGACCATCTACCAGATGATCCGGCTGGCGGAGGAGCTGGAAAAGAGAGGGGGCGCGCCTGCTGATCCACAGGAATACAAGAGCCGCTACCTGGACCTTCTGATGAAGAAGATCCGCCACCGGCGCCGGCGTCTGCGGACCGGCGAGGCCCGCCCCGCCGACTACCTGGTTCCGGGATCGGTCCGGATGCTTCGCGCCCTCCGGGAGCATGGCGTCCAGCTCTACCTGGCCAGCGGCACGGATGAGCAGTACGTCCGGGAGGAAGCCCGGCTCCTGGAGCTGGACGGATTCTTCGGCGGCCACATCTACGGCGCCCGGGAAGACTACGCGAACCACTCCAAGCGAATGGTCATCCAACGAATCCTCCGCGAGAACCGGATCGACGGCGCCTCTCTGGTGGGCTTCGGGGACGGTTACGTGGAGATCGAGAACGTGAAGTCGTGCGGCGGGATCGCCGTTGCGCTGGCCACCGACGAAGCCAATCCCGGCGGGGCTCCCGATCCCTGGAAACGAACAAGGTTGCGCGCGGCGGGCGCCGACCTGTCGGTGCCCGATTTCCGGGATTGGAGGATCCTCATCCGCTGCCTGTTCCAGCGAGCTTGAAGATTGCCCTTCCCTCAATTCGACCGCAGCCGCCTGCGCCTGCTGCCCCTGAGCCGGCGGACCCACGACCTGAAGGCGGCGGACGTGTTGAAGAGGCCGGAGGGGAGTCGAGTGCCTTTCGAGCATCCGGCGCTGCCAATACTGGCCTCGCGGATCGTGGACGCCTCGCGGACCGGCCGAGCCGTCATTTTCGCCTGCGGCGCCCATGTCCTGCGGGAGGGCAACGCCCCGCTGCTCATCGATCTCATGGAGCGCGGAGTCCTGAGCCACCTGGCCCTCAACGGCGCCGGCGCCATTCACGATTTCGAACTGGCGCTGGTGGGCGAGACCTGCGAGAGCGTGGCCCGCTACGTCGCCGAAGGCCAGTTCGGACTCTGGCGGGAGACCGGACGCATCAACGAGGCGGCTTCAGCCGCGGCTTGCGACGGGATCGGCCTGGGGGAGGCCGTGGGACGGATGATCCAGGAGGAGTCCTTCCCGCACCGGCGCGAGAGCATCCTGGCCGCGGCCTACCGGCTACAGGTCCCGGCGACGGTCCACGTCTCCATCGGCCAGGACATCATCCACCAGCACCCGGGATTCGACGGAGCCGCCACCGGAGCCGCCTCCTACACCGACTTCCTGATCTTCACCGAGTCGGTGACCCGCCTCGAGGGTGGGGTCTTTCTCAATATCGGGTCGGCCGTCATGGGACCCGAGATCTACCTGAAGGCCCTGGCCATGGCTCGAAACGTGGCTCACGGGGAAAGCCGGCGCATTGCCCTTTTCACCACGGCCGTCTTCGACCTGGTTCCTCTGGGAGACACCTCCCGGGAGGCCGGCAAGTCGGACCCCAGATATTATTTCCGCCCCTTCAAAACCATCCTGGTACGAACCGTGGCCGACGGAGGGGAGAGCTTCTACGTCCAGGGAAACCACGCGGCGACGGTCCCGGCCCTCTACGATCTGGTCCTCGACCGGGTTCAGGCAAAGGAGCTCTCACGAAACAATCCTTCACCGGAATCATGAAAAGTTCCAGACTGGAAGAATTGATGGGCCGGTTTCCCTCCTGCCGGGTCGCGGTCTTGGGAGATTTCTTCCTGGACCGGTACCTGGAGGTCGATCCGGATCTGGAGGAGAGAAGTCTGGAAACCGGAAGGAGGGCCCACCAGGTCGCCGCCGTTCGCTCCAGTCCCGGCGCTGCGGGAACGGTGGCAAACAACCTGGCATCGCTGGATTGCGGCCGGATCCAGGCCCTGGGAATCACCGGGGATGACGGCCATGGATTCGAGTTGCGGCAATGCCTGGACCGCATCGGCTGCACCACCCGGGGTTTGCGGCGCCGGAAGGCACTTCTGACTCCCACCTATCTGAAACCCAGAGACTGGTCCCGGAAGGGGCTTTCCGGCGAACACGAGCGGTATGACATCCGCAACCGCGACCCCGTCCCGCCGGATCTCCTCCAGGAGATGTTGGCCGATCTGGAAGGCCTGCTGGATCGCGTCGATGCCGTCATCATCGAGGATCAGGTGGCGGAACCGGACCTGGGCGTCGTGACCCGGGAGGTCCGGGACGCCTTGGCGGATCTGGCCAGCCGCCACCCCCGAGTCATCTTCTGGGCGGACAGCCGGGCCCGGATCCACCGCTTCCGCCGCATGATCCTGAAGCCGAATCAATTCGAGGCGGTGCGGCGCTATACCCCCGGACCTGGAGAGACGGTCCCGGTGGAATCCATTCGCCGGGTCCTGCCCCGTTTCCGGGAAAGGGCCGGCGCTCCCGTTTGCGTGACCCTGGGTGATGCGGGAGCCCTGGTGAGCGACCCCGAGATCACGCGGGTGCCGGCCGTCCGGGTGGAAGGCCCCGTGGACGCGACCGGAGCCGGCGACAGCTTTACCGCCGGCGCGCTGCTGGCGCTGTGCGGCGGGGCAAGCTTGCCGGAGGCTGCCCTGGTGGGCAACCTGGCGGCGTCGGTCACGATCCGGCAGTTGGCCGTCACCGGCACGGCGACGCGCCGTCAACTGTCCCGGCGGCTGGCCCTTTGGAAGGAGCAGAACCAATTGTAGGAACGGCCGTCGAGGCCGCTCTGTCCCGCTTCCGGCCGGAACGCAGCACCGGCCGGGTTCAGCGACGGTATCGGCCGCAGGCTGCTGCAGGAGAGCATGACCATGATCCTGAAGACTTTGGAATTTCTCGACCCACTCTGGCTGGCGTTGGTCGTGGCGTTGCTGGCCGGCATGACCGGATGCACGCCTGCCCCGGAGAAACCGGCGTCCGCACCCCGCCTGCTGGTCCTGAAGAACGGACTCTCCCAGGTCACGCTGGACCGCTGGGGAGGCGGAATCATCGATTTCCACTTCCTCGGCGACACCGTCAACCCGTTGAGCTGGAGAGCCACGGAGGACATCGAACCGCTGAGTCCCGACGGCCCCACCCTGCAGGGGCATTTCATCTGCCTGGACCGCTGGGGCGCCCCGTCTCCAGCCGAGGAGAAGATGGGGATGCCCTATCACGGGGAAGCTCCCCGGGTAGTCTGGGACCGGCTCGATCCGCCGGGCGGCGCAGCGGCGGACCTGGGGCTCGGAATGGGGTGCGCCCTTCCCCTGGCGGGGATGGAGGTGAAGCGAACCGTCCGGCTCCGGGAGAACGAGGCGTCCCTCACGGTGACCGAAGCGGTCACCAACGTTCGGGCGGCGGGGAGAGTCTACAACCTGGTGCAACATCCCAGCATCGCCCCTCCCTTCCTGGACGACACCACCATCGTGGACTGCAACGCCGCCCACGGGCTGGTTCAGGAAGAACCGGTGCCCCAGTCGACGGACGACGCCGGCCACTGGCCGCGGATTTCGATTGGTGGGACGCCGGAGAACCTTCGTTTCTTCCGCGGCGCAGAGGGCGCCTCGGGCCACGAAGTCACCGCGTTCATCTTCGATGCCGGAGTGGAGTACGGCTGGGTGACGGCCGCAACGCCTTCGGCCGGACTTCTGGTGGGATATCTCTGGAAGACCTCCGAGTACCCGTGGCTCAACATGTGGCGTTACCGGCGCCAGGGGAAGGTGAGCGCCCGCGGGCTCGAGTTCGGGACCACGGGGATCCACCAGCCCTTCCCGACGCTGCTCGAGCTGGGCAAAGTGCTGGACAGAGGAGTCTACGAGTACCTGGACGCGGGAGAGACGGAGACCCGGAGCTACATCCTGTTTCTGGCGCGGATCCCGCACGATTTCCAGGGCGTGGCTTCCGCGGAATACGATGGCGCTCAACTCCGCATGCGGGAGCGCCGCGACGGCCAACCCAGGAGCCTGACCGTCGACGTGGGGGCCCTGCCGTAGCGATTCTCGGCCTGATCGACCGACTCGGAAGCAAGGAGAGGAATCGATGAGAAGAATGTTCAGTCATCCCCGGCTCAGCCTGATGATGTTCCTGCAGTACGCCATCTGGGGAGCCTGGGCGCCGGCCCTGGCCGGGTACCTGGAAGCGCAACTGGGTTTCTCGGGGTGGGGACTGGGGCTGATCTACGCGGCCTTTCCCCTGGCCAACCTGGTGGCTCCGTTTACCGGAGGCCAGGTGGCGGACCGCTGGCTTCCGACCCAGGTGGCGTTGGCCATCTTTCATCTGCTGGGCGCGGGATTCCTCCTCTGGATGGCGTACACCGAAACCCTGGGCACCATGTTGATCCTGATGCTCCTCTACTGCCTGGTCTTCGCGCCCACCCTGGCCCTGACCAACGCCCTGGCGTTCCAGCACCTGGCCGACGGGCAGCGGGACTTCGGGCCCATCCGGGTCTGGGGAACGCTGGGATGGATCGGCGCCAACTGGGCTCTGACCGGAATGCGGGTCGCGCTGGATACGGAATCGGCCGGCTACATCGACACCTTCGTCCTGGCGGCTGCATTCTCCCTGGTCCTGGGCCTCTTCTCCCTGGCGCTTCCCCACACGCCCCCCGCCCGTGAGGCTCCGGACCCTCTGGCCTTCCGGAAGTCGTTCGGACTCCTCAAGGACCGGAACTACCTCAGTTTCTTCATCATCGCCTTCGTGGTGGCCACCGAGCTGCAGCTCTACTACATCCTCACCTTTCCCTACCTCCAGACCATTGGTCCCGCGGTGGGCATCACCTCGGAGAATCTGCCTGCCTGGATGACCATCGGTCAGATCGCCGAGATTTTCACCATGGCCCTGGTCCTTCCCTACGCCCTCTCCCGCTGGGGCGTGAGGGTCTCCATGCTGGTGGGCATCCTGGCCTGGCCTGTCCGCTACGTCATCTTCGCGGCCGCCTGGCCACTGTACGAGAGCGCCCCGGCGCTGGTCTGGGTGGTCGTCGGCTCCCTGTCCCTGCACGGGTTCTGCTATGTCTTCTTCTTCGTGGTGGCGTTCATCTACACGGACATGGTGGCGCCGTCCGACATCCGCGCGTCGGCCCAGTCGCTGATCAACGTGGCGGTCCTGGGCATCGGACTGTTCATCGGGAGCCTCTTCTCGGGCTGGCTCAAGGAGGTGGCCACCGTGGGCGAAACGACCCGCTACGACATCGTATTTGCCGTGCCCGCGGTGATCACGGCCCTGTGCGCCCTCGTCTTCTGGCGAGTCTTCCGCGAGCCGGATACCGGCCCCGGATCGGACGCCCGGCCGGGAAGGCTTGCTGCCTGAGCCGGAACTGCGGTTGCCGACCGCCGGACTCCGGCCCCACAGCGCGCATGAACCCACCCGTATAAGGAGTGGGCGATTGGATATCGCCCCTCCAGGCAGCCTATCCGCCGATCCCGGCCAAGGTCACGGTCAGCCAGATCAGGCCTCCCACGGCGACCCAGGCCAGGCCGAAACCCGCCAGGCCCACCAGGCCGGGCCGGGGAATCTCCAGTCCGCCCGCCGAGATCAGCTTTTCGGTCTCGGCCGGCAAGGGGTTCTCCGGGAGGGTGCAAGGCTCGTCGATCTTTTCGCCCTCCCGGACCGGAGTGTGGATGAGCCGGAAAAAATGGTCCAGCTTGGCCCGGGCCACGGGCCGGGTCAGAAAGCTGGTGACCAGACCGGCCGCCGCGCCGCAGGAGAGGTAGATGAGAATCTGGTAGGGCAGACGGGTCCGGTAGGCCGCTTCGCCTCCCGCACCCTGGACCACCTGCATGATTCCCGGGACCTGCTCATGGAGCCAGCCCCGAACCAGGCCGGGAAGATAGTCGATGTTGAGCTGGAAGAACTGGGAACTCCCCAGGGCGGCGATAGTCTCGAACGGATTGTGGGTTTGGGTCAGGTACCAGGCCAGAGCGGTGGCCACGGTGGAGGCCCAGACGGCCTTGGCCGTATAGCCTCTCCAGGTGATGCCGAACCAGAAGGCCAAGCCCATGAATGTGGGAATGGGCTGGATGTAACGAGTCAGGACCTGAATCACGTTGTCGAACTGGGTCAGCATGAGCAGGGCGAGGCAGACGATCCCCAGGCCGCTCAGGCGTCCGACCCAGAGATAGTGGCCCTCACCGCCATGGGGATGGATGAAGCGCTTGTAGATGTTCTCGGTGAAGAGTCCGGACCCCACCACCATCTGGGCATCGCAACTGCTCATCACCGCCGCCAGCAGCGAAGCCATGAGGAGTCCCACCAGTCCGGCTGAGATGGTGGGCAGAATGTCGTGGGCGGCCCGCCCGAAGACCTGGTTGGCGAAGGCGGCCAGCGCCCCGGGGTCGGACTGGACCCGCTGGATCTCGGCGGCCGACAGGTACCCGTTCTCGGGCGTCAGGTAGATGATGATGCATGCCAGCCCGGTGAAGGTCCAGGCGATGGTGCAGAACCGCTTGATGAAGTTGCCGACGGTGAAGCCGAACCGCCCCTCGAACTCGGTGCGTCCGGCGCCGCAGACGCCCATGATGTGGGGCTGGACCACGATCCCGATGAGCCCGGTGAGCGAGAGCATCACCACGTAGAAGAGGGTGATGGGTTCCTGTCCCATGAGGCTGCTGACTTGCTCCGTGACCGTGAGGCTCAGCAACTCGGAGCCGCTCCGACCCGGCACGCCCTGGTGCAGCGCCGCGAATCCGCTGGAGGTTCCGGCCACCCGGGCCGCGGCGTTGAAGGCGAAGGGGAGCAGCAGGAAGGAGAAGATGATGGTCAGGACGCCCTGGATGAAGTCGGTGATGATGGCGGCGCCCAGGCCTCCGGCCATGCCGTAGAGGACGAAGAGCACGGTCATCCCGGCGACGGCGTATTCCATGGGGAAATAAGGCTCTCCCGTCGCCGGATCGATGCCTCCCGCAAGTCCTTCGATCATCTCCCCGCTGCCGTACAGGGCCCCGGCCATGAAGACCACCGACATGACGATCCCCAGGCACGAATAGAGCGTCGCAGTGGAAGAATCGTAACGGGCCTGGAAGAAGTCGCTGGTGGTCAAGGCCCGCATGCGGCGAAAGACGGGAGCGATGATCCAGTAGAAAGGTGTGGCCCAGAGCCACAGGAACTGGTACCAGATCCCGGCCAGTCCGTAGCGGAATGACCCGGCGGCGACGCTCAGGGCCTGCTCGCTGCTGGTCCCGACGCCGAAGGCGAAGAACATCATGAAGACCTTGCCGAAACGGCGGCCCCCCATGAAGAAGTCGGTCAGATCCCTCACCTTCCGGTAGGACCAGAAACCGATGAAGGAGACGGCCAGCAGGTAGAAGATCAGAACGACCCAGTCCACCCAATGGAGTCCCAGCCAAGTGGTTTGAGCGAGAATCATGTGCTTCCCTTCCCGTCGGCCCCGGGAAGAACGATCGACACATCCAGGAGCGGCGTCTTTCAGGCGCCGACCAGCTTCCAGTCGGCCCCAGGAAAAACGATCGACACATCCTCTCAGAAAAACGTCAGATAGTCAGGACCCGGAGCAGATTGGTTCCACCGGGAAGGCCGATGGGGACGCCGGCCACCAGCACCAGCAGCGCGCCCTTCTTCAGACCGACCCGGCGCACGGCTTCCTCCCGTGCCCGGTCGAAGAAGTCGTCGGTGCGCTCCAGGCTACCGGTGGTTACGGGTTGGACTCCCCAGGTCACGGTCAGGGATCGCCGCGTCCGCTCGTTGTGGACCAGAGCCAGGATCGGCGTCCGGGGGCGGTACTTGGAAACCCGTTTCGCGGTGCCCCCCGATTCGGTGAACGTCACGATCAGGGCTGCGCCCAGTTGATGGGCGGTCTGGCAGGCATTGTAGGAGATGGCGTCGTCGGTCAGAGGCTCCAGATGGTCCCGCTTCTCCACCAGTATGGCATCGTAGGGCAGGGCTTTTTCGGCCTCCAGCGACACCTCCGCCATGAAACGGACCGCTTCCAGGGGATACCGTCCGATGGAAGTCTCGCCTGAGAGCATGACGGCATCGGTGCCGTCGAACACGGCGTTGGCCACGTCCGTCACCTCGGCTCGGGTGGGGACCGGCAGGGAGATCATGGACTCGAGCATCTGCGTTGCCGTGATCACCGGTTTTCCCAGCTCGTTGCACAGGCCGATCAGCTCCTTCTGCACGACGGGAACCCGGGCCAGCCGGATCTCCGTTCCCAGGTCTCCCCGGGCCACGATGATGCCGTCGCTCTCATTGATGATGGACACCTGGTTGGCGACGGCCCGGGAGCGCTCGACCTTCGAATAGATCCCCCCGGCGAACCCCAGGGCCAACAGGATCTCGCGGGCTTTGGCCACGTCATCGGACGTGGTCACGGTGGATAGCGCGACGAAATCCGCCTGGTGACGAGCGGCAAATCCCATGGCGGCCGTCGCTTTCTCGTCGGGAAAAGGCTGGGACGGCTCGACACCCGGTGTCGTGACTCCCCGCCCGGGAGTGATTCGACCCGCGGTGAGAGCCTCGCAGAGAACGTCCTCGCCCTGAACCTCCCGGATCTGCAGGGTGATCATTCCGTCATTCAGAAGAACCCGGTTTCCAGGCCGGGCGTCCCGGTGGATTCCCGCAGGTCTGACCGGCACCACGAAGTCTTCTTCATCCACCCCGCCCTGCCGACTGGTGAGCGTGATCCGTCGGCCTTCCTTGAAGGAGACGGAACCCGAAGGAATATCGCCCGTCCGGTACTTGGGGCCGGGAACGTCCACCATGATCCCCACGGGTTGTTTCAGTTCATCGGCAATGGAGCGAACGTGGCCGAACGCCGTGGTGTGGTCCTCCATGGTTCCGTGGGCCATGTTGAGACGGGCCACGTTCATTCCCGCCTCGACCAACTGCCGAATGCTGGACCGGGATTGCACCGATGGGCCCAGAGTGCAAACGATCTTGGTTCGGGGCCGGCTCCTGGTGGAGAACATCATTTGGGACTTGGGCCGCCTTCGGGCGCCCAGTGCCGTTCAGCTTACTACGTCCGGCTGAAACAAGGCCAGATCCACGCCCCTCCCGGACCTTGGACTCCACGGAATTTTTCCATTATCCTCACGATTCATTGAAAATTCATGGTCCGACCCTGATGGCCGTCCTCCTGCTGGCGGCGAGTGCTTCGTGCCGGCAGGTCCGGGAGGGCCCTTCGGAACCCGAGCAACCCAACATCCTCTTGATCCTGGCCGACGACGTGGGCCGCGAGGTGTTGGGCAGCTACGGTGGGACCTCGTATCCCACTCCCCACCTGGACCGGTTGGCTCGAACCGGGCTGCGCTTCGAGCACGCTTACAGCATGCCCGTCTGCCACCCCTCCCGGGTCTGTCTCATGACCGGGCGCTACCCTTTCCGGCTGGGTCACCCGGTCTGGGGAACCTTCCCCGACCGGTGGGAGGAACGAACCCTGCCCCAGGTTCTGAAGCGAGCCGGATACGCTACAGCCATCGCCGGCAAGTGGCAGCTCGCACTCCTCCGGGAAGATCCCGAACATCCGTTTCGGTTGGGTTTCGACCAGTATTGCCTCTTCGGGTGGCACGAAGGACCCCGGTACTACGAACCTCTGATCTGGCAGAACGGCCGGATTCGATCCGACGTCCGGGAAGAGTACGGTCCCGACGTCTATGTCCGGTTTCTGACGGACTTCATGGAACGTCACCGGCCGGGGCCCTTTTTCGCGTTCTATTCCATGGCGCTCTGTCACGACGTCACCGACGACCTGGAGCATCCGGTCCCCTTCGGCCCTCGCGGTCGATATGACAGCTATCGGGAGATGGTGGAGGCCATGGACCAGCGGGTCGGCCGCCTGGTGGACGCCCTGGACCGCCTGGGATTGAGAGAGAAGACCCTCATCTTCTTCACCACCGACAACGGAACGCCCAAACGATCCATCATCACGGCCCGGAACGGAAAGCTCATCCGGGAGCCGGTGTCGAGCCGGATGGGGGAGCGGATCATCCCGGGAGGCAAGGGAGACCTCACCGACGCCGGCACCCGGGTTCCCACCATCGCCAACTGGAAGGGAACCCTGCCGCAGGGGGAATCGACCGCTGCCATGATGGATTTCAGCGACCTGCTGCCCACGCTGGCGGAGTTGGGGAGCGCCGAGGTCCCGCCGGGGGAGACCCTGGACGGGACCAGCTTCGCACCGGTGCTGAGAGGCGAACCGGGCGGGGGACGGGACTGGGTCTTCGCGGAGCATCGGGGCCGCAGTTGGGTCCGGACCCGGGACTGGAAGCTGTACCGGGACGGCCGCTTCTTTCACATGACGGCCGATCCCGACGAGACCCAGGCCGTTGGCTCGGACCAGGAGCCTGACGTCCGCGGACGTCTGCAGAACGCCTTGGACACCCTTTTCGAACACCCCCCGTCCGGCGTCACCGGCGATTGATCTTGGCGCGGCCGTGCAGATTGGGACCTGGTGGAGACCAACGTCCGGCACCGGGCCGCTACCGGAACCGGGGAGGAAGAATCTCCATCATCTCGGCCAGGACCCGGCCTTCCGGACCGGATATCAGATTGTGCCGCCCGTACAGCGGCTCGCGCCCGGCCATTTCCAACGCCCGCGCGACGTCCTGGTCCGGTTCGACCCGGAAGTAGCGCTGGGGATCGCTCCGGTGGGGGATCTCCTGCCGCTTCAAGATGGTTCCCAGCGGGATCAGGCCTTCCAGGATCAGTTCCCGGGCCGAGTTCCCAAACCGGTCGAGCCGGATCCGGATCGCGCCGAATTCCACGGGCTTGGCGCTCTCCGTGGTGACCAGGACGACTTCCCGGAAGAGGATTCCGGAAGAGGCGCCGCGGCTCATCACGCGGAGGTGGATCGGCTCCCCGTGGAACGCTTCCAAGGTGGGAGTCATGTCCCGATCGTGGACCAGCAGGTCCCGGAACGGCTGAGAAATCACCGATCCCTCGACCCGCTCGATGGCGGGCATTCGGAGTCCCCGCCGGGAATACGCTTCAGCCAGAGGATCGAGGTCCCGGGGCGCCATGAGGGTTCCAGATACTACCAAATTCTTCGGCATCCCCGTCCTCCCGCAAGCAAAGTCAAAGAGGGCACGCACAAGGCTAAAGAGGGCACGCACAAGGCGTGCCCCTACGTCAGGGTGTTAGAATCTGGCGCCATGCTGGATCTCATCGTTCAGGGCGGAATTCTCATCGACGGCACCGGCAAGTCTCGCTTCAAGGCGGATCTGGGCGTTAACGGGGACCGGATTCAACAGATCGGAGACCTGACCGGAAAGAAGGCCCGGGACCGGATCGACGCCGGGGGGCGGATCGTCGCCCCGGGCTTCGTGGACGTCCACAATCACTCCGATTCGTGGCTGCTCTCGAACCCCAACTTCGTGTCCAAGACGGCCCAGGGATTCACCACCGAGGTGATCATGGCCGACGGAATCTCCTATGCTCCCGTGGACCGGCACACGGTCCACGCCTGGATCTACTACCTGCGGTCGCTCAATGGACTCAGGCTGGAGGAGTACGAGGGCTGGGAGAGCCTCGCCGAATACATGGCGCTGCTGGATGGCCGGACCGTGCAGAACAGCATCCCTCACATCCCTTACGCCAACGTCCGGGCGCTGGCCTGCGGCTTCGGGCGGCAGGCGCCGGACGATGTCCAGATGGCTCTGATACTGAGGGAGATCGAGAAGGGAATGGAGGCTGGAGCCGTGGGCATCTCCACGGGGCTGGACTACATCGCCCAGTGCCACGCCTCCACCGACGAACTGGTCCGGGCCTGCAATGTCATGGCTCCCCAGGGCCTGTATGCGACCCACATGCGCTACAAGATGGGAATCATGGCTGCCCTCGAGGAGGCCGTGGAGATCGGACGGAGAGCCGGGGTCCCGGTCCACATCTCCCACCTCAAGGCCATCGACGAACCCACGGCTGAAAGGGTCCTGGACTACGTCGATCGAGTGGCCACTCAGGAGGTGGATTTCTCATTTGACGTCTACCCCTACCTGCCCGGGTCCACCATGCTCAATTTCCTCATGCCCTACGGGATCTGGGACCAAGGGCCGCTGGCGGCTCTGGATCAGCTCCGGACCCGCAGGTTCCGGGATCGATTGGCGGCGGTATTGGATGTCCCCCCTTTGGAGAACGCCGTGATCGCCTGGACCTCCAGCAAGGGGAACCACCATCTCCAAGGATTGACCATGGGCGAATACATCGCCCGGCGCGGTGTCCCGGCGGCCGACGCCATTGCCGACCTGCTGATCGAGGAGAACCTGTCGATCCTGCTGGTGTTCCACCGGGGGGACGACTCCATGGTGGAGCCCTTCCTGAACCACAGCCACTACATGATGGGCAGCGACGGCATCTACCAGGAGGGGGGCCTCATCCATCCCCGGCACTACGGGTCGGCCCCTCGCCTATTGGGCCCCTGTGTCCGCGACCGGAACCTCTTCTCCCTGGAAGAGGCGGTCCACAAGCTGAGCGGCTACCCGTCCCACCGTTTCGGGCTGCGGGACCGGGGGGTCCTGAAGGAGGGGAACTTCGCGGATCTGGTGGTTTTCGATCCGGACACGGTCCGGGACCGGGCCAGGTACACGGACCCCCACCAGCTCCCGCAGGGAATCGATCACGTGGTGGTCAACGGCGTTCCCGTCCTCCGGCAGTCCCAGCCGGTGGAGGATCCGGAAGCCCCGCTGCCGGGCCGGGCCCTGAGATTTCACCAGTAGTCCTCCTGCCAGGAGCGCGAAATGAGCATCGACCCAGCGGTCCACGAGCGAATCTCCGCCGCAGCCGACGGACTCTACGGCGAGACCGTCCAACTGATCCGGGAACTGGTTCGGATTCCCAGCGAGAGTCCCAACTATGCGTACGCCAAGATCTACCAGGAGCGGGGCTACACCAAGTTGTACGACGCTCCCGTGACCCTGGGCGGCGAGAAGAAGGTGGCCGAGCACCTGGAGCCGGTCTTCACCTCGTTGGGCGCAGAGACCTTCATGGAGGCCAAGGAGCCGCTGCGGCCGAACCTCATCGGAATTCTCCCCGGCAGCGGCGGGGGGCGGTCCCTGGCGCTCAATGCCCACACCGACACCGTCCCCACCGGCCCCCACGAGGAGTGGCGCTGGGGAGACCCGTTCAGCGCGCGCCTGGAAGGGGGCAAGCTCTGGGGCCGCGGCTCCACCGACGACAAGGGTCCCCTGGCCTGCATGATCAAGGCCGTGGAAGTGATTCAACGCGCCGGTTTTCGCCTCCGCGGCGAACTGCAGCTCCACGCCACGGTGGGCGAGGAGACCATGGACGGGAAGACGCACGGTCCCGGTTACTTCCTGCCCCGCAATCCCCGCACCGTCACCGACGCCTGCCTGGTGTGCGAGTCCTCGGCGCCGCCCCACCGCCACGGCATCTGCCTGGCTTCCGGCGGCGCGTCGTGGCTGCACATCGAGGTCACCGGCAAACCGGTCCACGCCGCCATGGGCTACCGCACCTACCGGATGGGCTACGAAGGGGGGGAGGTGGGCATGGACGCCATCGGCAAGGCCCTGAAGATCTACCGGGGCCTGGCGGAGCTGGATGAGGAGTGGGCCGCCAGCAAGCTGGACCCGCGGGGCCTCACCCCCATGGGCTATCCGTCCATCATCACCGCCTGGATCCACGGCCACCCCAAGGGGATCGAGATTCCTTTCTTCGTGGCGGACCATTGCGAGCTGGGGGCGGCCGTCTGGCGGGATCCGCAGGACAGCTACGAGCGGGTCCGGAATGAGGTCGACGACCGGATTCAGGCCGTCTGCCGGATGGACCCGTGGCTCCGGGAACATCCGCCCGACGTGCAGTGGCGCCTGGACTGGCCGCCGTTCCGAATCGAGCAGGACCATCCGCTGGTCACCGCCGCGGGGCGCGCCTATGAAACGGTGCTGGGGCAGGAGCCCCGCTATATGACCTGGCAACCGGTGAGCGACGCGCGTTTCTACCAGGAATGCGGCGTGCCCTCGCTGCTCATGGGGCCGGGCGACTACCGGCGGGCGCACTGCTACGACGAGTACCTGGAACTGGATCAGATCGTGGAAGGACTCACGATCTACGCGCTGACCATCCTGGATTGGTGCGGATTCGACACGTAGAGTTTTGCGTCAAGAGTCCCATGGCTGAGATCTCGGAGATCGACTACAAGCCGGGGCAGGACAACGTCCGGTTCCTCGGCCTCGACATCCATAATCCGGTCTTCGCCGTCTCCAGCCTCACCGTCATCGCATTCGTCGCCGGGGTGCTGGCGTTTCAGGCCGAGGCCGCGTTCGCCTTCGAGGCGCTGCGTGCTTGGCTCACGTCGACCTTCGACTGGTTGTTGATGGGCACGAGCAACCTCTTCGTGCTCTTCTGCCTGCTATTGGTGGTGACGCCGCCTGGCCGTGTGCGCCTGGGCGGTCCGGATGCCCGGCCGGACTACTCCCGGCCGGCCTGGTTCGCCATGCTGTTCGCCGCCGGGACGGGCATCGGACTGATGTTCTTCGGGGTGGCGGAGCCGGTGGAGCATTTCCTGCAACCGCCGCTCGGCCTCGATGCGTCCGACACGGCGGCGGCGACTCGCCTCGGCATGGCCAGCGCCATCTACCACTGGGGTATCCACGGGTGGTCCATGTACGCGGTGGTGGCGGTGGCGATCGCTTTCGCGTGCTACAACCTCGGCCTGCCGCTGGCGCTGCGGTCGGCGTTCCATCCGCTCATGGGGGAGGCTGTGTGGGGGCGGTTCGGCCACGCCCTCGACACCCTTTCCGTCTTCGCCACGCTCTTCGGGCTGGCCACGTCGCTCGGCCTGGGCGCCGAGCAGTTGGCGGCGGGGGTGGCCCGCCTGTGGGGCACGCCGGCGACCGAAACCACCCAGGTGCTGATGATCGCCGGTATCACCGGTATTGCGCTGGCGTCGGTGATCAGCGGAATGGACAAGGGGGTCAAGCGGCTGAGCCAGGCCAACCTGCTACTCGCCCTGTTGCTGCTGGCGTTCGTGCTGTCGGTCGGGCCGACCCGCGCCATCGCCACCGGTGCCGTCGCCAGCCTCGGCCAGTATCTCGCGTCGATCGGTCCGCTCAGCAACTGGGCGGGCCGCGAGGATCTCGACTTCATGCACGGCTGGACGACCTTCTACTGGGCCTGGTGGCTCTCGTGGTCCCCCTTCGTCGGCCTGTTCATCGCCCGGGTCTCGCGCGGCCGGACGGTGCGCGAACTGATCGCCTGCATGCTGGTCATCCCGACGCTGACGGCTACGATCTGGATGAATGCCTTCGGCGGGACCGCGCTGTCGCAGTATGTCGACGGCGGCCGTCCCGGCGTGATCGCGGCGGTGCAGACGCAGCAGCCGGAGATGGCGCTGTTCGCGTTGCTGGAGACGCTGCCACTCGCGACCGTCACGTCGTTCACCGGTCTCTTGCTGGTGGCAGTGTTCTTCGTCACCTCCTCCGACTCCGGATCACTGGTCATCGACACCATCACCGCGGGCGGCAAAACGGATGCGCCGGTTGTCCAGCGCGTGTTCTGGTGCGTCTTCGAGGGGCTGACCGCCATCACGCTGCTGCTCGGCGGCGGCCTTGTGGCCGCGCAGGCGGCGACGCTCGCCACCGCGCTCCCGTTCGCGCTGGTGCTGGTGGCCATGTGCTACAGCACCTGGAAGGGCCTGCGCGCGAGCACGGTGGGCAGGGTCCGTTGACCCGGAACCCGATCAGATCGAGGATGGTCTCACGATCTACGCACTGACCATCCCGGAGTGGTGCAGACTCGGCGGATCGGCGAACCTCCGCGGCACGATCCGCCGCGGGTGGTCCGGCGTCAGATTTGCTCTCGCCCGGTCGGTTCCGGTGGAACTACCCCCACAGATCCGGTAGAGGATTCCCCTTGACCAGCTCGCGAGGCTGATCCAGGTGGTTGAGAACCTCCATGTGCGGATCGATGCCGAGGCTGAAGTAGACGGATGCCAGCAGGTCGTTGGGATGGACCGGCTTCTCCTTGGGAGAGGATCCGGTCTCGTCCGACTCGCCGTAGAGGGCCCCGCGAGCGATGCCCGCCCCCGCCACCAGCGCCGTATAGCAGTAGGGCCAGTGGTCGCGGCCGTCGGGAGCATTGGTGTTCCCGGAGGTGCTCACACCCAGGCGTGGCGACCGGCCGAACTCTCCCACCGTCACCACCAGGGTCTCCTCCAGCAGTCCCCGGTCGTCCATATCCTCCAGGAGCGCCGAGAGCGCCTGGTCCAGGACCGGGCAATGCAGGTTCTTCAGGGGGCCGAAGTTGGCGGCGTGGGTGTCCCAGGCCGTGGTCTCCGGGTTCCCGTTGGCCACCGAAGGCCAGTTGAGCTGAACGAAGCGGGTTCCGGCCTCCACCAGCCGCCGGGCCATCAGAGCCCCCTGGCCGAACGTGGTCCGCCCGTAGCGCTCCCGCACGGCCACCGGCTCCTGCTCCAGATCGAAGGCGCCCCGGGCCTTGCCCGAGAGGACCAGGTCGTAGGCCCGCTCGTAGTATTCGTCGAGGGCGTACTGGCCCACGGCCTTCTCCAGGTCGGGCATGGACTTGTTGATCCCCTTCAACAGGGTGAAGCGATCCTTCAATCGCTGGGGCGGGACCTCCTGGCGCAGGGACAGGTCGTCCAGGCGGATCGGCTTGTTGGGATCCTGGTAGAGCCGGTAGGGATCATAGGCCTTGCCCAGGAACCCGGCGGCTCCTCCCTTCCCCACGACGTTGGATTCCTGCAGCGGACGCGGCATCTCCACGAAGGGCAGCACCGGTTCATCCAGGGGAAGCATCTTGGAGATGTGGGATCCCGCGGTCGGAAAATCTGCCGGCGACGGGGGCTCCAACTGTCCCGAAGGCGAAACCCGGTCGGGAGGATATCCCGTCAGCATCTGGTAGATGGCCGCCGTGTGGTTGAACAGCCCCTTGGGGGTGTAGCTCATGGAGCGGATCAGGGTGCACTTGTCCACCTGCTGGGCCAGCTTGGGCATGGTTTCGCTGAGCCAGATTCCGGGGACCTTGCTCTTGATGGGCTTGAACTCGCCGCGGATGTTGGCCGGGGCGTCCGGCTTGGGGTCCCAGATATCGATGTGGCTGGGGCCCCCTTGGAGAAAGAGGAGGATCACGCTCTTGGCGGAACCGAAGCCCTTGGTGGCCACCAGGTCGCCGCCAACCGACGGCGTGGCGGCGGCTTGGGCGGCCTGCCAGGAGAGAAAATTGGGGAGGCCGAGACCGAAAAGGCCGATGGAGCCGACCCGCAGAAATTCCCGGCGCGTCGGACCGTCACATAGAAAAGCACGATGACCTGGTACGACCAGCATTGGATACCTCCGTGTTCAAAACCTTGCGCATGACAGCCGGTGGAGAGCCGACCCTTGTGTCTTATTTTCTATTCTCGGTCTCCGTCTTGCAACCTCAAGCATCCGGACTCACCGATTGAACAGAAACGCGTTGCTGTTCAGCAGCGCCCAGAGCAGATCCTGGGCCGTCCCGGCCCGGCTCTCCCGTTCCTGGAACAGAAGGGCCGCCGAGGCGTACTCGGTCTCCGTGGGCGGACGGCTCAACGTGGACAGGTAGAGATCCTCGATCAACTCGCGGTCCGACGCGCCGCCCAGAATCAGCGCCGCGACCCGCCCCCCGGGGTCCGCCACGGCCCGGCCCACGGTGGGGCCGTTGACCAGATTCAGCGCCTGGGAAAGGCTCATGTCGCTCTTCCGCTCGCATTCGCAGGGCTGGTCCCGCTGGGGACGCCCGAAGAGATCCAGGAACTCGCCGTTCTCCACGTGGGGATCGGGCAACTGCGCCGCGCGGGAGTCGTCGGGAACCGTCTCGAACTTGACCTGAGAGCCCGTCGCCGCGGAGATGGCGTCGGCCAGTTGCTCCGCGCTGAGGCGCCGCGGGATCCGGCGGGAGAAGTTGATCCCGTCGTTTTCGTTCCAGGAGTTGGTCTGGATCGAGGCCTGGTAGGTCCGGGACTCGACGATGGTCCTCATGAGATGCTGGAGATCGTAGTCGTGGTCCTTCAGATCCTTCGCCAAGGCGTCCAACAGGGGAGCGTTGACCGCCGGATTGGAGGCCCGGATGTCGTCCACCGGTTCGATGATGCCCCGTCCGAAGAAGTAGCTCCAGACGCGATTGGCCACCGCCCGGGCGAAGAAGGGGTTCTCCTTCGAGGTCAGCCACTCCACCAGCGCAGGGCGCTGGTCGCCTTCAGCCTTCAACTCGGGAGCTCCCTCGACGGGAACCAGATATTCGGGCTCTACCACCCGCCCATCCTTGGGATGTTTCAGCTCGGCGTCCTGGCGCTTTTCGTAGACGATCTCCTCCCCACTCTTGAATCCGGGCCGGATCCCGATGGCGGAAAAGAAGGCGGACATCTGAAAGTACTGGTCCTGGGTCCATCTCTCGAAGGGATGGTCGTGGCACTGGGCGCAGACCATGCGGACGCCCAGGAACAGTTGCGTGGTGGTCTCCATGGCGTCCTGGGGAGTCCGCGCCACGCGGAAGTAGTTGACGGCAGGATTCTCCAGCGTGCTTCCCTTGGAGGCCAGCAGTTCCCGGACCAGTTGGTCGTAGGGCTTGTTCTCGGCCACTGACTGCCGGATCCACTCCCGGAAGGACCAGATGCCCTTGTGTCCCAGGAACTTCCGGTTGTTGCGCAGGAGGTCGCCCCACTTCAGGGTCCAGTGATCGACGTAGGCGTCACTTCCCATGAGCCGGCCGATGGCCCGGGTCCGCTTCTCCTGCCGGTCGGCCGGATCCGCCAGAAAAGCCCGGACCTCCCCGGGACTGGGAAGACGGCCCGTGAGATCCAACGAGACACGGCGCAGGAACTCACTGTCAGACGCCGGGGGGGAAGGTTGCACCCGGATCCGCTCCAACTTCCCGTCCACGAGCCGGTCGATATAGTTGTACTGAGGTTGGGGACGCCACTCGAAGCCGGAACCGGGATTCAGCACCGTGACCGGAACCGTCACGAACTTGCCCTCGTAACGGACCAGCAGGGCCCCCTCTCCGACTCGCTGGCCCTCCACCACGGCGCTTTCCGTCACGGCGATAGCCTCGGTGTTGCTGCTGCCGAGATGAGCCTCCCGGGTGACGTCCCGGAGGCTGCCGTCCTCGTATTCGGCCAACACGACCACGCTCTGCGTCCGGCCGGGAGCCGTCAGGAAGACCTCCTCCGGCAGGACCTCCAGCCGCCGCACGCGATCCGCCGAGTCCTCGCCGTAGGGCACGCCGTCGGTGATCCATTGCAGCAGGGTGTCATAGTAGCGCGAGTCCGGCTTCAACCTCAGTCCGCCGCCATGGGCCACCTCCTGGGTCGGTTTGGCCAGCATCAGGCTGCGGGCCGGATCGGCCCGATTGAAGCGCCGGCCCGACATGTCGTAGAGCAGCGACTGGTAGTCGAACCGGGGATCGTAACCCCGGAGCGAGAGTTTGAAGCCGTTCTTCCCTTTGGCCGCTCCGTGGCAGACTCCCTGGGTGCAACCCACCTTGTTGATGACCGGCAGGACATCCTTCAGAAAGGTGGTCGGTTGTTCCCGGGCCGGTTCGATCCGAATCGGAACATCCGCGTTGAGCGCACCAACCGTCACCCGAAGCGTGGTTTCTCCAGAGTTCTTCGGGTGGAGGTAGCCCTCGCCCTGAACCTCCACCAGACCGGACGGATCTTCGTAATCGGCCGTCGCCGTCAAGTCCCGTCTCTCGCCTGTTGCCGTGATTCCGGTGACCAGAATCCTTCTGACGGAACCCGGCCCCGAGAAGACCAGAGGAGAGGGCTCGACCCGAATCTCCCGGAGCTCATCAACAGCCGCCGCAGGAGTTCCAGCTCCGAGCGCGGCGGACTGAATCACGGCCCAGAGCACACTAGCGAACATGGCGCATATGGGGATCAAACGCATCGATACACGTGCCGTGAACATAGACACCCCCAATCTACTCATCAGTCCCTCGTCCGGAGAGAAACCACGCCCGCTTCGTTCTTCTTCGATTCCTTGCCGGCGACGATCAAACGGGTGGCCACCGACGGAATCCGATAGGGGACCTGCGTTTCCGTCCGGGTCGCCAGAGTGGAAGACGAGGACAACTCCATGGCGTACTCGCCCGGCTGAACCGATTCACCGGCGGTGCAGGGGATCTGAAACTCCTCCTGGCCCGGGTCCACCTGGACCGGCTCGCAAAGGACGCCGTTGGGGAAATTTTCGGGTTGAACGTTCACCGGCCGGTCGAAAAGAGGGTCGCGTTCGACCCGGCCCCGCAGTTGCCCGTTCCCCCCCGGCTGCAGCGTCAGGCCCGATTCCGCCACCCGGATATGGTAGCCCTGCACCACGTCGAAGGTCAGGGCGCGGCTCCGGATCATCTGCTTCCGTCCCCGGAACTCCACTTCCCCCTCCGCCAGGAAGTTGAACTTTCCATGGACCGTGCCCATGGTGGTGGCCAAGACTATGGCGCCGGCGCCCGGTTCCTCCTGCCCCTTCACGGTCCGAATCCGCAGTTCGCGGGTGATTGCCCGTCTGGTCGTAAGCTCCCGCGGCAGCGTCACCGCGGGATCGGCGGCCACCATGCGCCAGGTCACTCGCTGGTCCATGCCGGGCAGCAGGCGCCCTGAGGTCACTCCCGTCAATTCCAGGCGAACGGGAACCTCCGGGCGCACGTTCACCGGCAATCCAAGACCCAGCCAGGGAGCCTTGAAGGGTTCTTCCCGCATCCGCATGGCGGGTTCCGGCAATCCCGTTCCCGGCTTGACGGCAGTAACGAGACCCGGCGCCTCGGCCCAGCGTTCGGTTCGGGTGCCGTCGGGCAACACGGCCGTTCCCCGGACCGAGACCCGGCGGACTCCCAGGGAAGCTCCGCCCTTGGCGGTGACGGTCAGGATCCCGGTGGTGGAACCGAAGGCTCTCCCTGGAGCCGCCAATTCGGGAGGCACCTCACCCCCCTCCACCAGCAGATCCTCTCCCGCATCCGGGACCTCCAATCGTACGGCGCCGGCATATCCCCGCCTGTCGATCCTGACTTCGATCCATGCGGTTCCGTTTCGAGGGACATTCAAGTACGGAGTCAGCAAGCTGATTGTGAAATCGCCCCCGCCTCGCCACGCCGATAGCCGGTAGGCGTAATCGGAACCGCCGCGGCCTACCAGATCCTCCACGGTGACGGTCACTTCCCGCGCCCCGTCGGGGACCTTTAATTTCAGGTGGGGATCTCGGCTGACGGCGCCGTGGGTCCGGAACGAGTCATTCCTCAAGGGCACCCGATCGCCTCCCGAGGCCAGTATCTTCCCCTCCGAATCCAGCACCGAAACCCGGCCGAACAGGCGTGTCGTGCCCAACCGCGAACCTGCCAGATGAACCGACCACTTCTCTCCCGGTGCAACCTGGAGACGATAGCGGTCGACTTCGCCGGGTACCGAGATTCGCCCGTTGACCACCGTGGAGGGCTCCAGGACTTCCGACGGCTGGTCTTCCCGTTCCAGTCGCTCGGGAAGGTCGCCCACGACGAAGGGCAGCGGAAGCGCGCCCGGCGCTCCGGGAACCTGCAGCATCACGTAGTCCTGCTCCACTCCCGACAGGTCCAGCGGGATCTCCCGGGGGCCGGCGCCATGTCCCCCCGACATTTCGACCCGGATTCTGTCGCCTCTTTGCCAGCCCAGGGGGAAGACTCCCTCGGCGTAGTCGAACGCGCCGATCTTGAGGCGATAGAAGTTCTGGTCCTGGCGGCTGAACCGGGCGTCGTGGACCACCGCAAAGTAATCACCCTCGGGCAGCGTCAGGTCGAGACGTGAATCGACGCCGATGCCGGCGGCGTCATCATTTCTGGCGACCTGTTTCCCCGTGGAATCGAGCACCGACAGAACAGGGTCCAGGGCCGAAGCGATCCGGCGGCCCTCCACCTCCAGGACGACCCTCTTCCCTTCCCGGGCGCGGAACCGATAGACATCGCGGTCCGGTCCCTCCAAGGTCCCGTTCACCGTCGCCGGGACCGGCACGGTCTGGCTTCCCGAGGGAGTGTCGTTCGACCCTCCCTTCTTCTCGTTGACTTCGGGAAATTCACCCACGGAGAAGAGCAGGACGTTGGAAAGTCCCCGGTCGCTGTGGACGCGTATGGGGTAGAGGCCGGGTGCAGCGTCTTTTCGAACCTCCACCAGAAAGGCTGCCGATTTCACGTCCTGGGCCGGGGTGCCCGGGGCCGGCGCCGCCAGCGGAGTGAAGCTGCCGGGAAGCGAAGAGAGAACCTTCAGATTCCCGCCCAGTCCCGTTCCCGACAGGGTCAGGGTCACGGCCGACCCTTTCTGGGCGCCGGGCGGATGCATCTGTTGCAACCGCGGGGCATCGGCCAGCAGAAGGGAGCCGCAGAGCAGGGACAAAAACACCGTCACACCACCGGCTCGATGCCCTGTCCGCCGGACGGGACCAGATTCGCTCATGAGTGCGTCCATGGAATTGGCGTACAGTCGATTTACGCTAAGTTTACACCCGTCCAGTGTCAGAATCCCGGGCTACTTGGACGAGACCAGCGTCTCCTGGATCGGCACCGGGATGAACTCGGCAACGATTCGTCCCGAGTCCAACTCGCAGATTCTCACGTTGCCGTCAAAGCCACCCATGGCCAGCCGGGCCCCGTCCGGATGGAAGGCTACGGCGTAGACGCCTTGTTGGCCGGCGTCGCAAGCTCCCGACGATGACCCGTTCTCCACTTCGTACAGGGAGACCCGGCTCGAGGCGCCTGATACGGCCAGCGTCCTGCCGTCCGGGCTGAAGGCCAGATCGAAGATCTCGCCGTCATGCTTCTCCAACTCATGGAGCAGGTTCGTGCTGTCCGCGATCACCATCTTGGCGGCCTTGTCCACCCGGTATAGAAACGGCGTCCGGTCCTCCCCGCCGATGGCGACGGTCTCGCGGCTGGGATGCCGGGCTATGGCCGTCAACTCTCCCTTCAGCAGATTGACGTTCTCGATGAAAGCCCCGCTGCCGGCGTCCACCAGCTTGGCCGCCCGGTCCCGGCCCACCGAGATGATCCGTCTACCGTCCACCCCGAAAACGGTGCCCAGGACCCAGTTCTCGTGATGACTCATCTTCAGCAGCTCTTTGCCCGTGGCGACTTCGACGATCCGGACCGTGTGATCGGCGCAGCCGAAGGCCACCCGTGTCCCGTCCGGAGAAAGTGACGCCCCAAAGAGGGTGTCGTGGCAACTCCGCACCGCCCTCAGGAGACGGCCGGAGCCCACGTCCCAGAACTGGACCTCTCCGAAGCTGGCCGGCCTGCCCCCGGCCGCCATGAGGGTCTTGCCGTCGGCGGTGAAGCCCACGGACTGGATCCGGTCCGCGGTCCCCACCAGCCGGGCCTCGGGTACCGAGTCCGAATCCCGGTGCAGCAGCACTTCCCGATAGCCGGACACCGCCAGGGTGGCGCCATCCGGAGAATAGGCCAGGGCGGTGATGACGGGCGGCTGCCGGTATACGGGCGGTTCCCCGCCGGCCAGCCGGGTCGCCATTTCCGAGGAATCGTCCCGGGCGCCCGACGCGATCCACTTGCGGAACAGCTCGATGTCGGAAGCCTCCAGCGGCGGCTGACCCAGCGGCATCCTGGGCTCCCGGTCCCCGGTGAGATGCGCCAGGAGAAGGCTCCTGTCCGGAGCTCCTGCCACGAAGGAGGAGCCATGCTGGCCCCCGGTCCGAAGACTCTCGAAATTGGTGACGTCCAGTCCACCCTGACGGCTGGTCGGTTGGTGGCAACCCTGGCAACTGCGCTGCAGGACGGGCTGGATGTCCTGGGAATAGCTCACCCCCGCGACGGCTTCCACCTCTCCCCCAGCCGCTCCGAAAAGACCGGGTACGGACAAGAAGGCAACACTCAGAAAGGCAATCAAAAGAGTCATTTCACGCGTTCCGCCATCATAGGATGCGGGTCGCGCGAGGGTCAAGAAACGTGGGGCCAGGAAAGAGAAAATGAGGAGAGAGAAAAGAGCGAAGACGGGCGCTTAGGGTACGCGTAACGGACCCAGCAGGGGCGACACTCTCTTCTCTTTATCTCTTCACTCTTTCCTCGTTACTCGCTGGCCGCAGTATTTTTCTCAGGGTTCAACACGCCCATGACATAGCGGTCGGGGTTCAGGTAGTTCCGGAGCGTGTCCCGCATGCGGCCGGAGGTGATGCTCTGGACCAGGGGTT
Source organism: Acidobacteriota bacterium (assembly GCA_965116695.1). GTDB lineage: Bacteria > Acidobacteriota > UBA6911 > RPQK01 > JAJDTT01 > JAJDTT01. Next base: position 145,137 of record OZ220706.1, on the reverse strand, counting down.
GGTAATCCAGGATGAGTCGGGGGTCGGTGCCGTAACGGTAGTGGCCGGCCAGCCGGTTCAGCCAGAAGCCGTTGCGTTTCAGGGCCACTTCCCGGGATCGGAGCTGGCCCTCCCGGACCTTGACCAGGATCTCTTCATCCACGCCGTGCTCGCGGATTTTCTCGATCTCGTCCATAGCGGCCTTCACCAGCTGATCCACGTTCTCGGGGGCGCAGCCGAAGGAGATGGTGAAGGAGTAGGACTCGGTGGGCCGGCGGCGCATTCGGCTCCGCACCCGGACGCCGTAGGTGCCCCCCATGTCCTCCCGGAGCACCTCTCGCAGCCGGATGCTCAAGACCCGCCCCAGGGACGTGAGGTCGTGCTGACTCTGGCGGCTCCAAGCCGCTTCGCCCAGGAACTGGATGTGAACCCGGCTCTTGGGCTCGAGCCCCTTCTTCACTTCGAAACGGACCGTTTCCTCCGGCGATTGGACGCCGACGTCCCGCCAGGTTTCCTCACGGCGACTGGACGGAAGACCGCCCAGATAGGTGAGCAAGGGTTCCCGGACAGCTTTCAGATCCAGGTTCCCCACCAGGACGAAGGTGAAGTCGTCGGCATCCCGAAACCGTTCCCGGTAGATCTCCAGCGCTTTCTCCGGCTCCATCCGGCCCAGGCTCTCTTCGGTTGGCGGCCGGCGCCGGAGATGATTCCGGCTCAAGACTTCCTGGAGTCGGTCGCCGAATACGGCTTGGGGCATGACCAGGCGATTGCGCACCGATTCCAGGGCGTTGGCCTTCCAGGCTGCGATGGCATCCGGATCCAGACGGGGAGCGGTCATGCGAAGGTAGACCAACTGGAGCATGGTCTCCAGGTCCTGAGGAGAAGCCCGCCCCCGCACCGTTTCCTCCAGCTCAAAGATGGAGGTGGAGGCCCGGACCACCTTGCCGGCCAGGGCCTTCTCCAGCTCCACGGCGCTGAAGCCTCCCGCTCCGCCAGTCCCGACCACCGAGTCGGCGTAGAGGGCCGAGGGATAGTCCTGGTCGGACGCCAGGGAGTGGCCTCCCGGGCTGAAACCGGTGAGAAGGATCTCGTCGTTCTTGAAATCGGTGGGCTTCAGGATCACCCGCACCCCGTTGGAGAACTTCCAGACGGTGACGCCCAGCTCCTCGATCCGGGATTCCTCGGCGATGCGGCCCGGCTTCGGCGGTTCGGGCACTAGCGGCCCCGACTTGGCCTGGTCCTGATAGGCCTCGATCTTCCGGTCGCCTCGATCCATCAGGGCCAGGAGATCCTCTGGTTTGGGAACCTGCGTCCCCTCCAGGGCGGTGACGGTGACGACCCGGCTCCCCGGCTGGCCCCATTCCCGAGCCACGGCGTTCAGGTCATCTGCGTCGATGCCGGGAAGGAGTTCCTTCAGCAACTTCAGTTCGTATTCGATTCCGGGCATTCCCTCACCCACCAGGAAGTGCCGCAGGATCTCCGAGGTGTAGCGCCGCGACCGGACCTTGTCCTTCTCACGGGCAGCCGTCTCGTAGCCGCGCAACATCTCCTTCTTGGCCCGCTCCAGCTCCGAGGGCTGAAAACCATGGGCGGTGGCCCGGTCCACCTCGGTCAAGAGAGTCTCCATGCTCTGGGCAATCTTGTCCTGCTTGGCCATGGCGGCCTGCACCAGGATGTCGGCGGACCGAACCATGGATCGAACGGTCCGAGACATGGAAAAGCGAAAGGGAGCGGTGGGGGTGCGCCGTTTTTCCTCCAGGCGGGCATTGAGCATGGCGTGAAACAGGCGTTCGATCACCATCTGCCGGTATGCGGCACGGCTGTTCTGGGGGAGAGAGCGAAGCTTCTTGAGAAGCGAGACGGAGGTGCCGGGAACCTCCGGATCGGTGACGATGCTGACCAGGGTCTCCTCATGGGGCGGAACCGGATGAATGACCCGGGGACGCGGATTCTCGGGTCCCTTCAGGTCGCTGAAACGCTCCCGGATCGCTTTTTCCACCTTTTTTCCGTCAAAGTCGCCCACCGCGATGACCGCCATCAGATCGGGCCGGTACCAGTCCCGGTAGAAACGCTGCAGGGCCTCGGGCCGGGCCGCTTTCAGGACCTCCTCGGTGCCGATGGGGAGGCGCTGGGCATACCGCGACCCCTTGAAGATGACCGGAAACTGCTGGTCGCGGATCCGCGTCTGAGCTCCCAGGCTGGCGCGCCGCTCCTCCAGGACCACGCCCCTTTCCTTCTCCACCTCCTCCGGATCCAGGACGATCCCCTGTGCCCATTCATGGAGAATCAGAAAGGCCTTCTCCATGGTCTCCGGATTGTCCGTGGGGACCTCCAGCATGTAGACCGTCTCGTCGAACGAGGTGTAGGCGTTGACGTCGGGACCGAAACGCATCCCGATAGTCTCCAGGTAGTCCACGATCTCCTGTTTCCGGAACCGGCGCGTGCCGTTGAAGGCCATGTGCTCCAGGAAGTGGGCCAGACCCTGCTGATCGTCGTCCTCCTGCATGGAGCCGGCGTTGACCGCCAGCCAGAGGGCCATCCGCTTCTCCGGCTGCCGGTGGACCCGGACGAAGTAGCTGAGGCCGTTGTCCAGGCGCCCCTTGGTGACGGCCGGGTCCAGAGGCAGCGCGTCGGAGGCCGGTGACTGATGCGATTCCACGGCCGGAACGGCGGCGGAAACCAGGCCACCCGCCAGTAGCCGGAACGCCAGAATCCAGACGATGCTCCGCGACCTGCAGATCATGGGAATTGTCCTCCTCGCCAACCCTTCAAACATCCGTCGAGACGTAAAGATCCAAATCGGCGCTCTCGGCGCCGATGCGGAACCGGCCCGGGAACCGGGCGGTCCTCCGCAATCCCGATTCACGGGCCAACTTCACCTTTGCCTCGTCACAGGAGGCGAAACGAGCCTCCACTATCCGGATGCCTCCTTGGCGGGCCCGGTTCAGAACCGCCTTCAGCAACTCACGGCCCTGGTCCAGAAATTCGGGCCGGATCAGGAAATCGAGACGCCCCACATGCGCCTGGAAGGGACCGGGTTCGGGAAGCAGAGCGGCCAATCCCACGATGCGTTTCCGGCTCGTCTCCAGGACCTGCACCGATCCCCCGGGCCGCTCCGCCCGGAGCATGAGCGCGGGGAAGATGGAAAAGTACCGGAGCTTCTTCAGGGAGGGATGGGTGACGAGGCCCTCCTGGTAGTCCTGGACGAGCCAGGGACAGGGAGCGGCGTAAAGGGCGGCGACCCTCGAGACGTCTGACCAGACGGCAGGCCGAACGGCGGCCGGTCCGGTGCGGGCAAACAGCCTCCGTTCAAATCCCTTCGCCTCGGCGCCCGGACTCAGGCGCCGCATCACGTGTCCATTGTAGTCCCGAAACCCGTATTTCCCGTAGACATGATGGGCGATGGGATTCCCCGTCCCCAGCAGCATGCAGACACCGCCCCGGTCCTGGAACCACTGAACCGCCAGCCGGGTCAGGTGCGAGCTGATTCCCTTCCCCCGCTGGGCCGGGTCGGTGAAGACCCAGCCGAGGCTCCCCACCTCGGGGCTGTCCCGGGAGACCTGGCACCCCACGTCTCCGGCGATTCTCCCGTCGAGGCGCCCCAGAAAGAGGGGGTCCAATCCGGTTTCGGCGAAACGGCCCTGGAGGCACCGCTTCAGGTACTCGGATTCGGCCACCGAGGCCCACGAGTCCAGGGTTTCCACCTGGATCGCGAACCGGGTGATCTCCTCCGCCCGGGCGGCGGAAACCTGGGGTCCCGGCTCGAAGTACTCGATCGAGAGCGTCTCACCGCTCTTCAACTTGCAACTGGGAATGGTCTTCACGGATCCCTCCGGCCGGACGAACCGGCGCGAACGGGCTCGACTCCGGGACCGTCAGCGCCGTTTCCCGGGCGGCAGCCAGCGGACGACCCCCATGTGGTAGCGCCGGTGCTCATCGATTCCGTCGCTGTAGTACGCCGTCACCAACATTTCGTCCGCCAACTGCACCGTGGCGGGATAGCCGCCGTCGCCGGTCCCGTCCAGATGGACCAGGTGTACGGGGCCGCCCCAGGTCCTGCCGTCATCGGAGCTGATGCGGTAGCCGACTCCCCTGCGCCTGGCCTCCCGGATCCCGTAGGTCAGGATCACCCGCCCGTCGTAGAGCTGCACCAGGTGAGCCGGGTGGTGACGCGGCGGCGTCAGTATTCCGCCGGGGGTCCAGCTCCTGGCTTCGTCTTCCGAGCTGAACAGTTCCAGGTGACCGTCTCCGTGAGTCCGGATGGCCGCCAGCCAGCGGCCGCTCCTGAGGCGGATCAGGGCCGTCTCGTTGAAGTCGTCCTCGGCGATGACGGCGTTCTCCGTCCAGGTGCGGCCGTCGTCGCGGCTGAAGAGCACGTAGGCGGTCGAACCGGCAGGCGGAACATGAGGCAGTCTCCAGGAGTACCCGGGAGCGACCAGGGTGTTCCCTGGCCCCTGGACGATGTCTCCAAAGGGGATGAGGTTTTGGACGCCGTCGGGAAGAGTGACGCCGGAATTCCGTTCCCAGGTCCTCCCGCCGTCGCTGGAGCGGCAGACCAGGGACGGCAGAATCCGCTCCCGGAAGCCGGCGCCGCCCCAACCGGAAGCCAGGACCACCACCGACCCGTCGTGGGCCGCGCCGGCGGCCACGTTCATGCGGTTGGAGCCGTCCCCGTGGGGAGCTACGACACCGCCAAGCTCCCAGAACCGGCCCCCGTCGGTGCTGACCCACGACTCCACGTCTCCTTCTCCCTTGCCGTGATGGGGCTGGTTAAAGATGGTGGCGGTCAGGGTGCCGTCCTTGAGCAGCGTCAGGTTGGGCCAGGCGCAGACGTTGTCCACGGCCACATAACGCTCCAAAGGCTCGGCGGGCAGCAGGACGAACAGGCTGCCGGCCAGAATGCAGATCAGGGGAATTCGGCTCACGATGGACCTCGCAATCGGTTGAATGATCTCTGATTGAACTCGATCCCGTTTGACGACGGATTCAAATCTGAAAGCCCGACACTGGGTCATTGATAGGCGATGTTGCCGTCGGGCTCGATGACGAAGGGCCGATGCCATTTCTTCAGCGGATTCCCGGCGAAGGCCTTCTCGTTGAGTTCGATTCCCAGGCCCGGATCCTGCGGCAGCTCCAGATAGCCGTCCACCCGCTTCATGGGCTCCAGGATCAGGTTGCGCATGGGACCCTGGCTGTCGTCCCGATATTCCAGAATGATGAAGTTGGGGGTCGAGGCGGCAAAGTGGGTCGACACGGCCGTGGAGACGGGACCCAGCGGGCTGTGGGGCGCGATGGTCAGGTATTCGGCTTCGGCCATGGCGGCGATCTTCTTGGCCTCCATGAGCCCGCCGCACAGCAGCAGGTCCGGTTGCAGAATGTCGGCGGCTTCCTCCGCGATCACGTCCCGGAACTCGTACTTGGTGTAGAGCATCTCTCCGGTGGCGATGGGAACGGGGATCTTCCGGTGCAGCCTTCCCATGGCCTCGATGTTCTCGGGCCGGAGCGGCTCTTCGAAGAACATGGGGTGGTAGGGCTCGACCGCCTGAGCCATCTGGAGAGCCCGGACCGGCTCGAAGATGCGGGCGTGGGGATCGAGGCCCACGTCCATGTCGTCGCCAACGGCCTTGCGCACCGCCGCCAGCCTCGCCGCCGTCCCCCGGAGGACCTGGTCCCAGGGCAGCTTTTCGGCGTTGGGCGGGTGCGGGGCCATCTTGACGGCGGTGAACCCCAGGTCCTGGGCCCGCTTGGCCGAGTCGGCCACCTCGCGGGGCGTACTCCCGCTGACACCCAGATAGACCCGGACCCGATCCCGGCAGCGGCCGCCGATCAGCTCATAGACGGGAACCCCCAGGGCCTTGCCCTTCAGGTCCCAGCAGGCGATCTCGATGCCGCTGATGGCGGCGTTCAGGATGGAGCCTCCGGGGAATCGGGATCCGTTGTAGAGGAGTCGCCAGATGTACTCGATCCGAGTCGGATCCTGCCCCAGGATCCAGTCCTTGAAGTAGTGGACCGCCTCCTCCACCGCATGGTCGGGACCGACGCGGTAAGCCTCGCCGATCCCGTGCAGATGCTCGTCGGTCAGGATCTTGACGAAGACGTGGTTGCCGTCCCCCAGGTTCACGCCGAAGGTCTGAACGTCGATGATCTTCATGGTGTGCCTCGGCTAGAGCTTTCGGATGGAGTCCCCGCCCCTGACCTGCCCCGCCTCCACCACGAAGACGAAGCATCCTCGCAGCCGGACATCCCTGGCCCGGCATCGATTCCCGGTGGGAAATTGTACATCAAATATTCCAAGGCCCGTTGCAACAGGAAAAATCCATCTGATTGTGTCAGCGGTCTTATTGCCGGACCGACTCTTCCGGACTTGTGCCACGGGCGAATAGGGCGGGTGGCAAGAACACCCGATAAATCCAAATTTTTGATTCTTTGCTTTTTTTGGCCTCTTGGCAATCCAAATTTCTGGATTCTGACGGTTGCTTGCGACTGCTATCCGGTTGACATATGTGCGGAACTGACTGCACTTAGTACGCTTCCAGGGCAAAATGGCACCAATCTTGCTATACTCTAGGGCAAGGTTTAGGACACTGCTAGTAACCTAGCAATTTCTCTTCCAACTGCCCGTGGTAAAAATCGCCACGGCATTCGACCGGGGCTGCATCCCCGCGAACTGCGTTGCTCCTCGGTCACATACGGTTGAGACCGCTCCCTCCTTGCGTCCGGTCCGGCGGGATGCAGCCCCAGTCTCGATGCTACACGAGACATTCACCACGGACTGTAAAAACTAGGCAAGTATCGGCTGATTCCGACTGAGTGTTTCGGAAGCTTGATTTTGCTGTCGAGGCCGACAAATTGATCCGCCCAAGGGAGGAAGCCGTGATGGGGCCCGTAAATTACAGAACCGTGATCACAATGTTTTTGTTTTGCCTGACGGGTGCCGGCTCGGCATTGCTGGCTCAGGGGCATCGGGCCATTATCTCGGGCCTGGTCGTCGACGCGAGTGGCGCCAGTGTCCCGGGAGCCGAGGTGAGGGTCGTCCATCAATCCACAAACATTGGCCACAATACGATTACCAGCGACAGCGGCTACTACGAGGCTCCGGGACTGCTCCCCGGCCAATACCGTATTGAGGCCGCACTGGCGGGCTTCAAGACCGCTGTCGTCGAGGACATACCCGTCGCCAGCAACGAGCGGGTTCGGATTGATGTCAAGCTCGAAGTCGGGGAGGTCGAAGACAGCGTGACGGTGACCTCCGATCGGGCGCTGCTCCAGTCGGCGGATGCCGATCTGGGCGTCGCCTTTGGGCAGAAGCCGCTGACTTCGCTGCCCATCGGCCAGGGAAATCCCACCTATCTGTTCCTGCTTTCACCCTCGGCCGATTCGGCTGCAGGGTATGGCAACTTCAGCATGAACCAGGAGCCCTATCAGCGGGCCGGATCCGGTCTGGTCCGGTTCAACGGAATGCCCACGGGAACTGCTGAGTTCACGATGGACGGAACTCCCAATACGCAGCGGAACAACGCGGTCGACGGGGGTGCCGTTTCCTTCAATGCGACCACGGAACTGGTGAAGGAAGTGCGCATCCAGACCACTACCTTCGATGCCAGTGTGGGGCATACCGGCAGCACGACCATTGACGTCATCATGAAAACGGGCACCAATGACTATCACGGTGAGGCCTTCTACTTCGGGCGCCATGACATGTTCAACGCCAACAGTTGGGTCCGCAACCGGGCGGGACAGGAGAGAAGCAGTTTTCCCTACAAGCGTTACGGGTTCGCCGGAGGAGGTCCGGTCATCAAGAACAAGACCTTCTTCTTTCTGGGCTGGACCCATTGGGAACAGGTCAGGTTTGGGGATTCGCAGGCAACGGTACCCAAAGGGGCCCACAAGTCCGGCGACTTTTCGGACCTGCTGGCACTGGGTCCGGAGTATCAGCTCTACGACCCCATGACCGCGGTTCTGAACGCGGAGGGGCGAGTGGAGCGCCAGCCCTTTCCCAACAACATCGTTCCATCCAGCCGCATCCACCCGATTGCGGCGCCCCTCCTCGGGTTCTTCCTCGCTCCCAACAACGCGAGTGGGGCGAGTCCGGACGGCTTTCGCAACTATCTATACGACAAGGGCTATACCCCGCTGCCCAGAACGGACCGGCACACGGTGCTTCGAATCGACCATGACTTGAATGAATCCCACACCCTATTCGGCAGGTATCTCAATTCAGACGGTCCTTCCAGCGGGTGGACCATGTTCGACAATCACCCGGGAGGTCCGGGCTGCGAGTGCGTCGACGTGCACGGTACGCGACACCAGATTTGGAATTTCTCGATCGGCGACGTTTGGACCATCAGCCCCACCTTCGTGGCCGACTTTCGCGCCACCAACAATCGCCATACGTCGAAGTCCCGGAACAACGCGGGTGGACTGTCCTGGGCGGATCTCCCCACCAATATGGCCCAATTCGTCGATGTCGAGTTTACGGGTTTTCCCTATGTTTCGATCACCGGTTACCCCAAACTGAGCAACATCCCCGGTGGCCACAACGGGTTTACCAATTTCGATCCGGGCCTGCAGGTTGACGAGATTCGAAGCGCCTCCGCCCACTTCACCCAGATTTCAGGGAACCACAGTTTCAGGTTCGGGGCCGACTGGAGGGGATATGTCTACAACTCCGTTCGGAGCGATCAAGCCCGAACTTTCTTCACCGGGCAATATACCAGTGGTCCCTTCGACAACTCCCCACCCCCGCCCCGGGGCCACGGTCTCGCAGATTTCCTGCTGGGCCTCCATTCCTCCACCAACAGGAACGTCCGTGCGGACTATGCGAATTATTCCACCTATACCGGCATCTATCTCCAAGACGACTGGAAAGTCACGCCCCGGCTCACCGTGAACCTCGGGCTTCGGTGGGAGCGCGAAGGGCCCCCCACCGAGATGCATGACCAGGCACTCGCGCGATGGGCGGCCGACGTGGAGAATCCGATTTCGGCAGCGGTCCAGGCAAATTACGCCAAGAACCCGATTCAGGAGATCCCGGTGGATCAGTTTCGGCTGATGGGAGGCGTGATCTTTGCCGGAGTCGACGGAGAACCCCGCACCGTCTACGATTCCGACAACAACAACTTTTCTCCACGGACCGGCGTGGCCTACCGCCTGAACGACGACACGGTCCTGAAGGGCGGCTACTCCCGTACTTTCATCCCTCTCAACCAGCGTCACTTCGCTGCCCGGTTCCCCATTGCCGGATTCGACACCAGCACATTTGCCTTTTCCAGTACCGATGGCGGCCTGACCTTTACCGGCACTCTGGACGATCTCTTTCCGAACGGCTTGAACCAACCCAGGGGGTCCAGCGATGGACTGAAAACCAACCTGGGCCAGCTCATCTGGATGAACCACGGGCTCGATCGGAGTACCACAAATCCCTATGCTCACCAGTTTCAGTTGGGCATCCAGCGCAGATTGTCGCCCAACGCCACCCTGGAGGTGCGCTATGTGGGGAACCGGACCAGGGACTTCGGCATTGCCAACAACGACCATAACCGGCTGCCGGGGCAGTACTTGACCCGATCGATCGAGCGGGATCAGGCCCATATCGACTACATGACGGAGCGGGTCCCGAACCCGTTCCAGGGAGTTGAGGGTGTGGGTGGCTCTCTGGGGGTGGCGTCGACCATCCAACGGCAGTCTCTGCTGCGACCCTATCCCCATATTACCGGTCTTCGCTCCTGGGCCGACAAGGTGGGATCGACTGACTACAATGCCATGCAGGTCGAATTCCGGGCACAGGACCTTTGGGGCTGGGACATCCAGAGCAGCTACACCTGGGGTAAGACCATGGAGGAGTTGCAGTACCTCAATGGTTTCGGAATCGACCCGGGGCCGGAGAGGACGATCGGCATCAACGACCGTCCCCACGTCCTTCGCTTTGCGGGCACCTTTACCTTTCCCTTCGGCAAGGGCCAGCCCTTCGGACCGAACTCGGGCGTTGCCGGTCACCTGATCAGCGGGTGGAGTGCCACCTTCATCGGGTTCGCGCAAAGTGGAATCCCCATGAAGTGGGGAATATTATTTTCCGGGGCAACATCAAGAACATTCCGGTCGGCAAGCACGAGGCGACGCGAATGTTCAACCAGAATGCCGGGTTTGAGAGGAGCCCCGCCAAACAGCCTGCCTTCAATCTGCGCACCTTCCCGCTTCGTCTCTCGGGGGTCCGGGATCAGGCGCCCACGGACGTGGGATTGACTCTCATCAAGAACACTTACATCGGTGAGCGGTTTCACGCCCAGTTTCGGTTGGAAGCCTATAATCTCTTGAATTCGCACTACTTCTGGGGCGCCCACCGCAACGCGGTCAACACCAACCCCAGAAGCAGCGGGTTCGGGACGCAGGGCTTCTCCTCGGGCCCGCGAATCGTCCAGTTCGGTGTGAAGTTCATTTTCTGAACCGGGATCATAAGTCCGCACCAATAAAGCCGGCTGTCAGATTTGACGGCCGGCTTTTTTGGTGCGCCCCGACAGGTCTGCCAACCTTGGATTGGAAGGAGACTTGGAATGCGAGCAATCTGGATTGTCCTGCTGGCTCTGCTGACGGCTCCGACGCCCCTGCCTGCCCGGAGCGACCCGCTGGATGTCGCCGGGCAAAGACAGGTGTTCATCGACGGGCGATTCCTGGAAGTCTCGGAGGGCGTCGAGCTGGTCGTTCACCAGCCACGCAAGACCAACGAGCTCACGATTGCGCCGGAACACCCCTGGGAAACCGTGATTTCCGGCTCCTCCACCGTCATCAAGGTCGGAGACGTCTATCACCTCTGGTACGGCGCCAGGGCTCCCAAGCAGAGGGATCCCAAGACCGGCGAACCGATGTGGAGCAAAGGGAGGTTTCAGAGTCTGGCTTATGCCCGCTCCCGGGACGGGATTCACTGGGAAAAGCCCATGCTGGGTCTGGCGGAGATCTTCGGAAGCAAGGAGAACAACATCGTTTTTGGCTACGGTGCCGGTGGCTTCGAGGAGCAACTCATTGCCACCTCCGTGTTTCTGGACCCAAACGCAGTGTCTGAAGAGCGATTTCGCCAGCTCGCTTACGTCAGAGACCCACCTGACCTCCCTGCTTCCGCCCTGCATCTGTTTTCTTCGCCAGACGGAATCCACTGGAGCCTCACCCGCAAATCGGTCATCGTTTTCGAGTCGAAGAAGCACCACCTGGATACCCAAAATGTGATCTTTTGGGATGATCGCATCCACAAGTATGTGGCCTACATCCGGCGAAACCTGCGTCCTCCCGGGTCCCAGGGCAGGGCCGTGGCCCGCAGCGAATCGGGCCGCCTCGAACGCTTCTTGAATGCCGAAGTGACGCCCGTCGTCCTGGCTGTGGATCACCTGGACCTCCACCACTACGATTCGAGGGAAGACCGCAACGTCCAGGTCATGGATCTGTATACGAACGCCACCGTGAAATATCCTTGGGCCCAGGACGCTTACTACATGTTCCCCTCGGCCTATTACCACTACCACAGCAGGTTCCTCCGCGAATTCGAAAACGATTCGGTCTTCGATTTCGAATCTTTCTGGGACAAGCAAGGAGAGACCATGCCCCGGGAAGGTCAGACGGCTGCCAACACCGGACCCCTGGACATCCGTTTTGCAGCGAGCCGGGATGGCATTGAGTGGCACCGGTACGACCGCCGCGCCTTCGTGGACCTGGGGATGAAAGGCGAATTCGATTCCAAGTCCAACTACATGATTCTGGGGCTGGTTCCCGCTCTCAACGGGCGCGAGATGTACATGTACTACAGCGGCAGCGATCAGATCCATGCCTGGGGCTTTCAGCCTCAAGGCGATGCGGTTCGCAGGGAGGGGCTGGGTCCGATTCAGAATATTCGAGCCCTGAGCCGGCTGGTTCTGCGCCGGGACGGGTTCATCTCGGTTCGGGCGTCGTATCCGGGAGGGCAGTTCACCACACCCGTCCTGAAGTTTAAAGGCAGGGAGCTGGTCCTGAACGTCGACACTTCAGCCTTGGGCACGGTCCGAGTGGAAATACTGGACGAATTCGACAATCCCCTGGAGGGGTTTCGACTGACGGACTGCGACCGTATTCACACCACCAACGAGATGAACCGGATTGTCACCTGGCGCCGGCAGCCGGACGTGAGCCGCCTCGCCGGAAAGCCGGTCCGGCTCCGGTTCGTCATGAATGATACCGACCTGTACGCCTTTCAGTTCAGGCCGTGAAAGGGCCTCCGATTTCGGGTTCGCCTCCAGCCGGGACATCTCAACCTGACCAACCGACGAGGGAAACACCCATGCCGATCCATCGCTCATCCCGACCGCTGATGGTGCTGACTCTCATGGCGCTGGCCGGCGCCGGAACGCTGCTGGCCGAGCCGGCGGGCCAGGCGCCGTGGGTGCGTATTACCGAGGCAGGAGACGCCATCAAGATCGAGACCGACCAACTCGAAGCCGTCATCCCCAAGAAGAACCCCAAGCAATGGATGACCGGCATCGAAAAGGGGTCGTTTATCGACAAAAGCACCGGCTTTCGCGAAGCCGGCGACGGGCTGTGCATCGTGGACTGGATCATGGAGCCCGGCAGCGACCAGGCCTGGCAGGCGCAAGGGACCGAGACCGTTCCTTACCGCTACGACAACGACAATCACGGGAAGCGGGCCAAGCGGATCATCGAGGGACCCCAGCTCTGCCACCGGATGAAGCCGGTCCAACCCCAGGTGATCCGGGGCAAAGACTTCGTCGCCGTCAAGACGACCTACCGCTACGAGTACGCCGCCCCCGGCCACAACGCCGGATCGAAATGGACTCAGCTACTGGTGTTCCCGAAGGGCAAGCGCTACTTCTTCTCGATGGACCGGATCGACAGCGTCAACGACTCGGACGAAATGTTCCTCCGCATCGACATGCCGGGCTGTGTCCGCCACCAGCGCGGCGAGACCTTCAGCGAAATCTACCTCAGTTACCTGGGAGGTCCGGAAGGGCTGCGGATCCCGCCCAGCGAGTTCTACGACGTCTTCCCGCCCGACGAAAAATTCAACTACCGGCGAGACACGCACGAAATCCCGGAGCATTTCATCCGCGCCTACCGCTTGCGAGATCCGAAAACGGGCCAACAGGGTCCGTGGCTGGCAGGCATCACACTCGAACCTTCGGTCGTCTACGAATCGTGGTGCAACCAGCGGCCCGGGATCGTGATCTTCATCCATGAGATCGGGGGCCGGCCGATCAAGGCCGGCGAATCCTTCAGCGCCGCCTTCATCGTCGGCTACTTCGACAGCATCGAGGAAATGCACGCCGTGAACGACCGCTACCGGGGTCACCGCGCCCTCAGCGCCGACGGGTCGGGATGGCGCCTGGAAAAACAAACGCCGTGATCGAGCGTGTCGGGCCCGTCAATCCACAAACTGAAACGCGTACAGATCCGCATCTTTCAGTTGGAAGTGGAGCCGGACCAGCTTTCCGGCCAACCTGCCGGCATCGCTGACCGATTTCCAGGTGACGGCACGGTCAAGCGTGTCACCGAAGACTTCGTTGCAGTCCGCCATTGAGTATCCCGGTATCGGCGATCCGTCGGGACGCCGCAGTGCGACGCGGATACTTCCAGCGGCGGAGGTGGCGAAGTTCAGGCGAAGTTCTCGTCCCGAAAAGGTCAGCGGTTTCGTCACCAGTACGCCGCCGCTCATCGGGGCGCTCACCGAGACGAAGCCGTCGAGGCGAAGAGTGTAACGCCGCATTGCACAACTGGTCCCGGTCCAGCCACCCTCCTTCGCGTACAGGGACAGTTCGTTCGGCGCTCCCTTGAGTTCCGACTTGGTTTCGACGACATGCCAGGCCGTGAACTGCTGGCTGTAGTTCCAGGTGTCCTGCCGCTCGATTCCGGGACGCAGGAAGGCTTCGTTCCACCGTTTGAATCTCACGCCGTCGCGGCTGGCCATGAGCAGCGCTTCCGTGAGCGCCGTACCGTATCGCAGGTTGGCCTCGGATCGCATTTCGCGGTGTTCACGCTCCGGCAACGCACGCATCGAATCGGACCAGCCGCGTTCGATATAACGCACCGGAAAGCCGATCAGGATGTGCGGCGCCCGGTAGTAGGGTTTGACCTGATTCGTGTAGAGATGCTCGTCGGGCGAGTCCTCGTAGGTCAGGTCGGCTTCGTCACCCCAGTTGAGGAAGTCGCCGGATGATCCGGTGCGGATGGCCCGGTGGCCGGCCGGCTTCCAGACCTTTGCCGTCGTGATCCCTTGTGTGAAGGTCCGCCAGTAAGCCCGGTACTTGCCAAGCGTCGGATCCCAGAAAGCCAGATTCTGGGAATCGAACGCTCCGTTGGTAATGACCGGTTTGTCGCTCAGCAGTGACCAATCGATACCGTCGGGCGACTTGAACGCAAACAGGCCGCCTTCTCCCCGGAGCCCACCCAGCCCCTTGTAGCGGGCCTCGGCAGGACAGTTCGGGCGAGTGTCCTTGAACGGTGTGAAGTTATGAGTGCCCACACCGTCCCACACGATGTTGTTCCGTTTCGACCCGTTGAACTCAAACCGGCCCAGGACCGGTTTCGTCCAAACGATTCCGTCCCGGCTCTCCGCATAGCAATAGACCGTTTTGTGGCGATTCGTGATGAGTCGGCCGTCTTTCACTTCGAGCTGCGACCCGCGATAGTACATCCGGTAGAGGTCGCCGTCCTGAAAAACGGTATGGTAACCACTGCTGGTCCCTTCCCAAGGCGCATCGTGGACAAGTGCGATTTCACGCGGAATCGGGTGGTGCAGCCGCGGTTCGGCCTTCCCCTCAAAGCGTTCGACGAGAAAGTCGTCGACAAACAGCTCGCGCCGTGAGCCGACGTCGATCAAGGTCTGCCGCCCTTGCTCGCCGGCGCAGGAAGTCAAGGGAGCCAGGGCTGTGAGTCCCAGTGCCGTAGACTGTAGGAACTCTCTTCTTTTCTGCTTCATTGGAAAATCCATTCAGTTGAAATTAGTTCTGCACAAGGCCAAGCTCTTCGCCCTTCAGCGGGTGGAGGAGTGAAGGCTCTCAGCGAGCCATCTGCTCTACCTCTTCCGCCGACAGAGCCCGGCCGAACACCGCCACCTCGTCGAGACGGCCTTCCCAATTGGACTGATTGTCGCAGCGGCCGCCGAAGAAAAACTGGTCGAACAGGACGGGAAAATCTGCGGGTGACTCGGTCTCGATCTCGGGCTGGCGCCCTCCATTCAAATGAACCCGCACGGTTTCACCGTCGCGTATGAACACGACCTGATTCCAGGTCCAGCGCCGAATCTCCGTACGGCCTGCCACCGGCTTTCCTTCCCCGCCGTTCTCACCGCGGAGAAAGACGAGCCTACCCGCATGACTCGTGCCTCCCAGGCCCAGGTGGTCACCTTCCAGACCATGGTCCCGCCCACGTGAGAACATCCAGCCGCTGATCTCGCGAGCGTCTGCCGGCATCCCGTTCCAGAACCAGAGGGCCACCGAATACCGATCACCCAGATCGGCAATTCTTGCTCGCAGCCGTCCGCCCGCAAAGTGGGCCGCTCGATTCTGTTCATTGTCGCTGCAATAACTCTCTGAGCGCGGACCTTGGAGGAAGAACGCCACACCCGGTTCGTACAGCGCGTCACGATCCCGGCCGGACGAATCCAGGGCCCGGGAACCGCTGAATTCATCGAGTCTCCAATAGGCCGACGGTCCGGCTTTCAGGAGGAGGTCGAAGGCAGGGCCTCGGCTCTGCCGGTACGGACGCCGGGGCCTCGCGGCCACTCTTTCCAACAACTGGAGGGCGGCTTCGGTGATTTTCGGCTCGGCCTCGATCTCCAGTCCGGCCCCGCGTTTCGCCCACGTGTTGTAGCCTCCGAGAAAATGCTGTTCGGGTGGCGGAATGTAGCCATCCCCGCCGTTGGCCAGGTCCATAACCATGGTCTTCGGCAGCGGGCTTTGCAGCTTCAGCTTCAAGCCGGTGAGGGCATAGGTTTCGGTGGGAGTCGTTGCCACTGCGATGTCTCCGATGCGGAGGGCCTGAACCACGATTTCGGCCGACTGCAATTCGTGCATCACGATTTGCTCCCGGGCGTAGGCTTCCACGCTCACTTTGGGGATTCGGTCTCCCATGGCTTCGACGATCCGGCGGGCCCACTCCAGGCGCTGTCCGTCCGGGACGCGATACTGGAGTTCCAGTCGCTTCTCGGCCATGGCCAAGTCCGGATCCTCGCGATATTCGATCGCGCCATAGGCACCCACGACGAGGTCCACCATCTCCGCCGAGTAATCTTCGATCGTAGGCTCATACCTGGAGGCCGGGGGTTTTGCGTAGTCGCGCCGCCAGATGTCGCCGCTGCAGCCGTGCGACATGATCCCGACGAAGGGAGGATCGCTGTCGTTACGGTCGTTGCCAAGACGGGACTTCAGCCCTTCCGAGAACAATCCGAAGTAATCCGCGCTGAGGCCCTGCTCACCCGAAAAATAGTGCATGGAAAAGTTGGCCAGCACCGCGATCGGGCGGCCGTCCACCGCTTGAAACGAAATCAGCGACAGATCGGGGTCCTCCGGCCCGGAGGGGCCGGTGACGTCGTCCCAGTTGCTGGCGGCGTGCATGGTCGCGCGTACGGTGGGGTTGCCGAACACGTCGTCGGCAATTCGATCCGGCCGGCGAATCCAGCGCCGCGTAGCCGTGAATTTCTCGGCGTTCACGTTCGCCCAGCCCACTTGTGCGGGTTCGAGGTTCGCTTCCGCCTCGGCCAGAGCTTGAGCGATCCTCCCCGGAAGATAGGGCAGATAAGTCGGCTCAGCGTGCACCATGCTATCCGCGACCGACGGCGCGGAGTGCGTATGCGTCGCCGAGATGAGCATTCGATCGGTGCGGATCCGCGTTCGCCGCGCCGCCAGTCGCTTCACCTCATCCAAGAACGGACGCTGCATCACGCAACTGTCGACCACCACAATCCCGAGACGCACTCGGCCGTCGTCGAGCACGATCGCCCGCGCATTCAATGAGGTTTTCACTTCGTCGACAGTACGGGCGACGAGGCCGCCGTTGACGACGACAGGGAACTGCAGGGGCGTCACGTCCACCACCGCTGCCCCAGCCTTGAACTCAGCCCAGGCGTCCATCGTCGTTATAACCGACAAAGCGCAAAACAGAAGCAGCGCTGGATGCGACTTCATGTAATGATTCCTCCTGGTCGTGGAAGACGGCCACACGGTGCGGATACGGATCGATTGACGGCCGAGCAGATTGGCAACACCGTCTCTAACCGAATCTATGGCTAAATCGACCCCCGCGGTTGTATGCTACGGCGTAGTGCGTGGTGAAAGCCGCGTGCGGTCGCGGGGCTTCCACCACCGCCCATCCGGACATTGTCGTCATAATATGGGGACATACCCATCCTTCGCGAGCGAACTGCTCTCGCACTGGATTTCAGTCATCTGCAGCCTCGAACGAAACGGGCTGTTGCGACGATCTAAGCCGGGCCCGAGATACTCGGTGCGGCCAGTCGTCGTGTCCAGCCTGTTGGTCTTCCTCTTTCAGGCTGCGACCGGGGCGTGGTCCCAGGAGAATCGATCCGGCGATTCCTGGGCCATCCGCTCACGAGAAATCTGCGGCGCGGCGAACCAGGCGCTCCCCAAGTGGGCGTTTGAGCAGGAATCTCCGGAGCAGGCTGTGCGGGTGTTGCAGAATCGTCTCCGCTCGAACCCTCAGGATCCCATGCTCAATTATCAGTTGGGAATCCTCTACCAGGCCCGGAACCAGTTCCGGAAAGCCATCGCCCAGTATTGGATAAGCAGGAACCTGGATGAGGACTCGGATCTTTATTCGCTGGCTCTGGCTTCGGTTTTGTTCCACTGTAAGCAAGCCAGAGAAGCCATTCAAGTCCTGCAGGCCTTTCTGGAACGGCATCCGAAGTCGCTCCCCGGAATTCGCTTCCTGTGCCGAATATACGTCCGGGAAGGCCAGCATGATCAAGCACTGGCTCTGGCTCGGAAGGGCCTGACCCTGGACCCCGGCGACAGCTACGGACATTACCTTGTGGGAGTCAGCCACAAGGGGCTGATGCAATTCGAGGAAGCGCAAGCTGCATTGGAGCAGGCCGTTGCCCTGACTCCCTCGTTCGCCGAGGCCCGCTTGGAGTTGGGTTTACTTTACAGCGCTGATCACAAGACCTTCGGCCTGGCGGTTGAGCATCTCGAGATGGCGATCGCGTCAGGATTGGTTCGACCGGATGTTCACAAGAACCTGGGCTTCGTGCTCCTCAAACTGGGAGAGCATGAGAAAGCGGTTGAACAACTGGAGCTGGCTCTGCAGGGCAGTCCGGACTATGTGGAACCCCATTTTCTGCTGGCTGATGCATTTCGCAAACTGGGGATGAAGGAGCAAGCGGCTGCCGCCCTGAAACGATTTCAAACTCTGCGGACGGCCGCCCGGGAAAGGCTGGAGGCAGAGAACCGAGGCCCAAGGCTGTACGCGCAGGGAATGGACCTCTTGTCGAAGCAGACTGCTCCGGAGAAGGCGTATGCGGCCTTCCTTGAATCCGTTGAGGCTTCCCCCGACATGGATCTGGGTTTCTATCGCCTGGCCCAAATCGACTACAAGAGGGGGAACCGCCAACGTGCGGCCGATTGGATTCGCCAGGCGATTCAGGTGTATCCGCTTGACGCACGCTACCACTTCGTGCTGGCCAGACTCTTGGAGCAGACTCATGGTGCCGGCTCCCTCGACGCCGTCAGGACGGCCATCGAATTGAACCCGACGAATGCGGACTACCACAACTTCCTGGGCAATCTGCTCTTCAAACAGGAAGACTTTCAGGGTGCCGTCCAAGCTTATCGCCGGGCCGTGGAAATGGACCCGGACGACCCCGTCCCACACTTGAACCTGGCCACGACGCTGCCCAAGATCGGGGCCGCTCAGGAAGCCGAAAGAGAAAAAGCGATCTACTTCCGACTCACCGGCGGAAGGAAACCCGATTAGATGCGGCGTCGACTCTTGACCCCGGTGCTCTTGCCGCTACTGGCCGTCGAAGCTTGGGCTCTGGGTGAAGCTCCCGGCTCCGGCACCTCGATCACCTTTCAGGATGTGACCGCACAAGCCGGTATCCGTTTCTTGCACCGGAATTCGCCGACTCCCAAGAGATACGCCGTGGCAACCGTGGGATCAGGATGTGGTTTTATCGACTTTGACAGAGATGGCTACCAGGACATTCTGCTCATCAACGGCGGCTGGACTCCGGGTACCGACCGGAACCTCTCCTTCGATCACTCCCTTTATCGAAACCGGGGAGACGGCACCTTTCAGGAGGTGACCGCCCAGGCTGGAATTGAATCCAACCGGTACTATGGAATGGGCGTCGCCGTCGGCGATTACGACAACGACGGATTCGACGATATCTTTATTACCAATTTTTCCGGTCCCGATCTCCTTTATCGAAATAATGGAAACGGAACCTTTCGCAACCGGTCGATGGCGGCGGGTGTGGGAGGCGATGGACGGTGGAGTTCGAGCGCAGCCTTCCTCGATTATGACAATGACGGTTTCCTGGATCTCTATGTGGCCGGTTACACAGATCATTCACTTGAAAAAAATAATCCGATCTGTAAACACGGACCTATCGTGGCCACCTGTGGTCCCGAAGCCTTCAACGGTGTCCCGGACGTCCTCTATCGAAACCGTGGCGACGGCACCTTTGCCGAGGTTGGTCATAAGGCCCGCGTGGCTCAGTTTGCAGGGAAGGGTCTGGGGGTGGTGCCACTCGACTATGACCGGGACGGCCTGGTCGACGTTTACGTGGCCAACGACGGAGTCGACAATTTTCTCTTCAGGAACCAGGGAGACGGATCTTTTTCCGAGGTGGGGCTGTTGACCGGAACCGCTCTTGACGAGAACGGGGAGCCGCAGGCAGGCATGGGAGTCGTCGCCGGAGACTACGACGGGGACGGGCTTCTCGATCTGGCGGTGACCAATCTGGACCTGGAATACCTGGCCCTTTACAAGAACATGGGTGACGGCTTTTTCGAAGACATGAGCTCCCGTGCCGGTGTTCTGGGTCCCAGCCGGCCCTTCGTGGGTTTTGGCCTGGGTTTGATCGATGTGGACAATGATTCGGATCCGGATCTGGTTGTCGCCAATGGCCACATTATGGACAACGCGGCCCAACTGAGGGCAGGGGCATCCTACCGGCAACCCAAACTTCTGCTGGAGAACGTCGGCGGGCTGTACCAGGACGTCACCTCTGAGCGTGGCGAAGTATTGACGGTTCCTCAGGTCAGCCGGGGTCTGGCCTGGGCCGATTACGACAATGACGGCGACCTGGACCTACTGGTCAGCAACTGCGGCGGAAGCCCGGTGCTGTTGCGCAACGAGGGAGGCAACGAAAACGGCTGGCTGCAATTGAGACTGGTCGGCAAAAAATCGAACCGAAACGGTTTCGGCGCCCTTGTGGAACTCAAATATGGCGAGAAACGCCTGGTCTCCCAGGTCACCTCAGCCGGCAGCTATCTTTCGGCCAGCGACTATCGAGTTCATTTCGGCCTGGGAGAATACCAGGGCAGCGTCGAAATCACGGTTCACTGGCCAAGTGGAGTCCGAGATCATCTCCGAGATCTTCAACCCCGGCAGGTCGTCGTGGTGGAGGAAGGAAGCAACAACCATCCGGCGACAGCAGCCGAGGCCAGAGTTCCGGTCAGCGGCATCAACGGGTACCAGGACTCAAGGGATGAGACCGGCGTCGGAACCGGAACTCAATCCCCAAACTGAAACGCATACAGATCGGCATCCTGCAGCGTAAAGCGCAGACGTACCGCCTGGCCCGCAATCCTGCCCACATCCGTGGAACCGTTCCAGGAAACCGTTCGGTCGATCTCATTCCCGAAGGTCTCATCCGCTTCCGGCAACGAGTAGCCGGGGATCGGACGGCCCTCCGCATCCTGTATTTCAACCTTGAGTGTGCCCGCCGCCGAGGTGGCGAAGTTCAGCCTCAGCTTGCTTCCTTCGAACTTCAAGACCCGGGTCAGCAATTCGCCGCCCCGCATCGGCGCCGAGGCTGAGACGAATCCATCCAGGCGCAGGGTGTAGCGGCTCATCTTTCCGCCCTTGCCGTGCCAATAACCCGAGGAGGCATAAAAAGACAGTTCATTGGGGGCTCCGGCCCGGGCCGCTTTGGTTTCCAGCATCTTCCAGGCCACCGTCTGGTGAGCGTAGTACCACGAGTCGTCACGTTGAATGCCCGGTCGAATGAACCCTTCATTCCAGCGCTTGAACTTCACACCGTCACGGCTTGCCATGATCAGGGTTTCGGTCAAAGCCGTCCCGAAGCGTTGATGCGAGCTGGCTCTCAATTCCCGCTTCTCCAGGTCGGGAAGAGCCCTCATCGAAGCAGACCAACCCCGCTCGACATATCGTTGCGGCGTTCCCACCAGGATGTGGGGCGCCCGGTGGTAGGGCGCCACGTTGTTTATGTACATATGCTCTTCGGGAGAATCGACATAGGTCAAATCAGCGTGGTTGTCCCAGTCAATGAAATTCCCGGAAGTGGCGGTTCGAATGGCCCGGAATCCAGCCGGCTTCCAATTGTCCTTTTCGGTAACGCCGCCGGTGAAGGTTCGCCAGTAGGCACGGTACCGGCCGCTGGCGGGATCCCAGAAGCCAAGGTTGGCGGAATCGAACGCACCGTCGGTGATCACCGGGTTTTCCTGCATCAAGGACCAGTGGATGCCGTCCGGGGACTTGTAGGCGAACAGTCCGCCCTCTCTCTTGATGCCGGCCAACGCCTTGTACCGTTCCTCCCTCGGGCAGGCGGGGTTCTCATCGATCACAGGCATGAAATTATGCGTGCCGATTCCATCCACAATGATGTTGTTCTGCTTCGATCCCTCGTATTCGACGATGCCGAGGTCGGGCTTGACCCAGTGAATTCCATCCTGGCTCTGGGCAAGACAGGCGACCGGTTTGCCGTCGAATACGAGTTTCCCCGGGAGGGTGTTGAAGTTCCAGCCACGATAGTACATGCGGTAGCTGTCCCCATCCTGGAGTACGGTGTGGGAGCCGCTGGCGTTTCCTTCCCAGGGTTCGTCATGTTCGATCACGACCTCGCGAAAGATCGGATGATGAAGTCGAAGCTGGGCTTTCCCTGAGAGTTCCCCGATCATGTAGTCGTCCAGGAACAACTCGCGGCGCGACCCTATGGGAACGGGCTCATCGGTGCTCTTCCGGCCCGCGCCGGCGGGTACCACCGGTTGCACTGCGGCGGCGGCCGTTATCAAGGGAATATGATTCAAAAACGTGCGACGATCGGTTGTGCCGTTCACTCTCCATCTCCTCTGCGATGATGACAATCTTCGGCCATGAGATCCCCGTCGGGCCGTCGAGACGGCCGCCTGACCCGAATTTCTCAACGGAATGATAGATAAATGCCGCGTCCTGTGCTATAAGTGTTTCTAACAGAGCCACTTACGGAACCAATAGGTCTCGCAGGCTCCGCACCCATCTCGTTGGGCAGCGAACGTTTCCACTTTCTCGCAGCCGTTCTGGTCTTTTCGATGGGAACTGAAGTCAATATAACAATAATACCATCAATATATTGAATTGTATTGCAGTATTCCTGACCGCGCTGTCCGGGAGGGAACAGGCCGCCACGGGGAGGATCAAATGGACAAGAATCTTAAATTTTCCAGGCCGAAGGTCTGCTGCCTCTTGCTCCTCACTTTTCCGGCTCTCATGCACGTATGCTCTCCCCTTCTCGCCGGCCCCCGCAGGCTGTTGCTTCGTGAGTTCGATCGGGCCATCAGCAGGTGGGTGGTCCGGAACGGCGAGGGGATCTGTTACCTCCTGACGCCCAGGGGCGGACCTGAGGGACGGGCGGGCTTCGCACTTCGAATCTCAAAAAACGCCCGACCTCGATCACTGGAGGATTTTCATTCCCCGGTCGACCTCGTCCCTCCCCGGAGTGCCCGGGAATCGATTTGCTGCGCGGGCATGGCCCTCGATGGCGCCGGCCGGCTGCATTTCGTCTGGAGCACCGAAGAGGGTCTATCCGGTTACAGCATGATGAGCCTGGATCGACACAAGAGACGCCTGAAGGCCGGAGAGGAGCTGCCCTGGGTGAATCCAACCGACGGGACGCATGGAGCGTTGATTCTGGCTGAGACGGATTCGCTCGTGGGTGACATCCGCCGGGCTCCCAATGGCGATGTCTGGCTGGCATGGACGGCCGGGGCGGGGGACGACGTCTCCCTCCACCTGGGGAGCATCAGGGGTGGAAAATGGGAAGCTTTCGAAGTCGCGGCCGGAGACAGCCATGCTCCACCCGCGCTTCTCATCGACAACGGGGGGCGCTTTCACCTGGCGTGGCATAACCGGAAAGGGCGTGGTTTCTATCTCAGCAAAGAGCCTTCAGATCTGCAGGAGACGCTCCAAGGGTCTGCCGTTGAAACCCGGACCTCCTCTTCCGTGCCCGCCGGACCCTGGAGGCTCTGGGCCTATCGGCCGACCCTGGTGGAGACACCCGCTGGAGTACTGGCGGTCCATGAGAGCGGAACCGCAGAGTTGAGATCCGTGTTTCCGGGGGGCGAAAAAAAGCCTCACTTTCCTCTCACCGGTGAGGACGAAAGGTTCGCGTGGGATTTCTGTCACTCGCCCCGGTTTGCCGTCGACCGCTACGGCATCCCCTGGGTGTTCTTCATCAACGGCACGCGCCAGCACGTGTTTTACGCCCGCTGGCTGGAAATGCAGTGGAGCCCGATCTTGAACGCCTATTGGCTCACCCGCAATACGCCCAGAATGGACGAAAATCATCTCTCCATCGAGCGGCTGGCGGTGGAGGAGACAATGGCTGAGGATGCCGAGGGGATCGGCGTCTCCATCACCCATGAAAGCCGGTTTCCCCAGACGGCCTATCACACGATGCCGGTCCCGTCTCTGACGGCCACTCCCGGAACCACTGTCTTGTTCTTGGACCTGAAGGAGTTGAAAGCGCTGGACGGTCTCCGGCTGAAGGTCAATGAGGCCACGAAATACCAGGGGAATCCGGTGATCGCGAGGGGAACCGCCGCGGATTTCGATGCCGGGGGGGCCTCGCAATTGGGCGTCCTGAAAGAGAATGGCGTGTATCGAATGTGGTATTCGGGGGTCTTTCGCGAGCCCGGGTCCAGGTGGCCCGAGTCGGGCCCCGTACCCATGCGCCGGATCGGCTATGCCGAGAGCAACGACGGCTACCATTTCAGGAAAGTCGATCTGGGGATGGTTCCCTTCGGAGGCCGGGAGCGTACGAATCTCGTTCCGGGACTTCCCCCCGCCCCGGTTTACAAGCCCATCTTTGCGGGTGGAATCCATCGTGACGACCACGAGGCGGACCCGGCGAAGAGGTACAAGCTGCTGAAGTGGGACCGGGACCCGCTCGAAGAAAAGAGTGCGCCGCACCTGCCGGAGAGTCAGCGCTGGACCCTCTTCGCCTCCCCCGACGGCATCCGGTGGAGCGAGCAGGCAGGAGGGAATATCTCCTTTCCTGCCGGCCAGCCCGGTTCTTTCGTGCCCATGTCCCTGTTTTTCGACGAGTCCGAAAAGGATCCGGCAAAGCGCTACAAGGCTTACGGCTTTACTTCATTGAATATCAGCCGCCGCGGCGGGGCCTACGGATACAGCCCGGATGCCCTTCAATGGACCGCGCATCCTCAGAACCCCATTTTTGACCCCTTCGCGCGAAGCGTACCCGTCGTCAGAAGTGGCAAGGTGGAGCAGATCCATGATGTGGTGGTGTGGAAGCGCCACGGCTACTACCTTGCCCTGTATCAATACCAGCACAGCGGGACGAACATGGATGTGGAACTGGCCGCGAGCCGTGACGGAGAGTCCTTCGTATTCATCCAGCCCGGCGAGAAGGTGATCACTCGCGGCGCTCCCGACGCCTGGGACTCGGACATGGTCGCGCCTTCCGTGCCCCTGGTGGATAGTGAAGACATCAAGCTGTACTACGGAGGCTGGCGCCGTTCGCCCTGGGCGGAAGGGCAGCCCTCGGGGGGCGTGGCGACGCTGAGACTGGACGGCTTCACCCATCTGGAGTTGGTGAAGGAACGGCCTCGAGGGAGTCTCACCACCATTCCCATCGGCCCCGGCACGGCTTCTGAACTTTATGTGAACGCCGATTGCAGCGCTGGCGGCTTTCTGCAAGTCGAGCTGATCGATCCCGCCTCCGGACGGCCCCTGCCAGAGTACTCGAAAGAGGAGAGTCGCAGGTTCGAGGGGAACTCGGTGGCTTGGAGAGTCGAATGGGAGAGTGGAAAGGACCTCCCCAGGCTGAAGGGGGAGTCATTCCAGATCAAGTTCCATCTCGCCGCCACCGGGGGATCCCCCAAACTCTATTCATTCAGTCTGAAGTAGAACAACGATTTCGGTGTCTTCAGGGTTCTTGTACAATCAGGATGTGAACCCGCCTGTTCTTTCTTTTGAAAGCATTCTCCCTCGACTGTTGATTGCGCTTCTCCTGTCTTTTTTGCCGAAGGTTCCGCTCCTGGCTGGAGCCCAGGAGAACGAGTCCAGGAAGTCCTCGCCTCAAGCCCAGCTCAAAGAGGAAGCGGAAGATTACTTCCAACGCTGGTTGAACGAGGATGTCGTCTACGTGATCTCCAAGGAAGAGCGCGCAGTCTTCGAGAGTCTGACCACCCCGGAAGAAAAGGAGCAGTTCATCGAACAGTTCTGGTTTCAAAGAGATCCGGATCCGCGCAGTGCCGCCAACGAATTCAAGGAAGAACACTATCGCCGGATCGCCTACGCCAACGAGAGATTCTCCAGCGGCTTTCCCGGATGGATGCATGACCGAGGCCGCATCTACATCATTCACGGGCCACCCGACGAGATCGAGGCGCACCCTTCCGGCGGGAGGTATGAGCGGCCCCTTGAAGAGGGAGGAGGAGCGACCGTAGCTCACCCGTTCGAAGTCTGGAGGTACCGCTTCATAGAAGGCCTTGGCTCCGATGTCATCCTGGAGTTCGTAGACCCTTCCTGGAGTGGGGAATACAGGCTCGCCCTCAACCCCGACGAAAAGGATGCCCTGCTCAATGTGGCCGGCGCAGGCAATACGATCGCTGAGATGATTCAGCGAGACGAATCCCTGGAAGGGACGACTTTCACGTCGCCGGGAAACGCCAATCTCCGAAGCTTTCGGTCCCGGGACACCGCCTTCGACCGCTATCAAACCTTTACTGAAATCCGGCGCGCCAAGCCCCTCAAGCATCGTGATCTAAAACGCCTCGTGGAGATCGACGTCACATACCAGGACCTTCCCTTTTCCCACCGGGTCGATTATTTCGGCCTCGACGAAACGCGCGCCCTGGTGCCGGTAAGTGTCGAAATCCAAGATCGTGAACTCACTTTCGGCGAGGAAGAGCATGGAAGGCGGGCCCGCATGGCGGTCTATGGAATCGTAACCAGTTTGTCGAATCGGATTGTGGACGAATTCGAAGCGGATCTGGTGAGCGATTATCGGGCCCGGACCGCCCGCTCCGTCTATCAAAGGGTCTTGGTGCTGGAACGAAAGGGCCGCTACAAGCTGGACCTGATCATCAAGGACCTCAACAGCGGGCGTGTAGGCGTACGCCGCCTAGTATTGATTCCTCCGCCTCACCGGCCTGAGCTTTCGGTCAGCTCGATTCTTCTCTCGAATCGAATCACCCGACTGGAGAGCGCCCCGGAGCGCAATGCGATGTTCGTTCTGGGGGACCTGCACATTCGACCGAGCTTGGACAAAGTCTTCCGGCCCACGGAAAATCTCAACTTTTATCTCCAAGTGTACAACGTTGCCCTGGATCAGACCGCAATGAGGCCCTCACTGAGGGTCGCGTACCGGGTGGCAAGAGATGGACACCCGGTCGCGCAGTTCATCGACATCATGGGCAGGTCGATACAATATCTCTCCGAGCAGAGAGTCGTGCTGGTCCTGCCCATCTCCCTTCAGGGCTTTGCGCCGGGAAGCTATGAGATCACAGTGACGGTGAAGGACCTGATCCAGGAAAGAGAGGTTCGAGTCTCCGAGGCCTTTGACGTGGCAGCAGAGGCCGGTGGCTGAGAGGCCGCCGGAACCCGTTCTCAAACCTTTCCCCTGCCTGACCAGTCTGGATACGAAGGACATCCCAATTCCTGAGCTACTTGTCCAGGTATTCCGGACCACTCAGCCAAGGGCAGGCCTTATGAGGCTTAATGCTATCGTGTCTTTCACCGACTCGATAACGAAGAACCTGGAGAGGACGGGACCTGTCCAGAGACCAGCCCGAATCCCCGTCGTAGGCGCGACTCTCACTTTCACGGCTTCACTGCTCACAGGCTGTGTCGCGGACCCTGGTCCGGAGGAGCAAGGTGGGCGACAGAATGTGCCCCGTCTGGAGATTTTCAAGTATCCGAGCCCCGTCCTTGATAATGGACCGCCCGGCTCGTACGACGAGGGCTACTTGGGCGAGCCCTGTGTGCAACTGGTCGATGGCATCTACGAGATGTGGTACGAAGCCATCGAATATCCCCCCTATGACGCCGGACACCGGTGGACCATCGCCTATGCCTCCTCCCGCGACGGAGTTCACTGGGTCAAGGATCCTGCTCGACGCTTTCTCCCCAACCCGGACTACCCCTGGTGCAACGAAGAGGTGTTGGAGCCTTGGGTCCTCAAGCAGGGAGGGCTCTACCGGATGTATTTTTCGGCCAACGGCATCGAGCAGATCGGCTACGCCGACAGCCCAGACGGTAGTCACTGGAAGAATTACCGTCTGGTCGTGGGCGCGGCGCAGTTGGAGGGCAAAAAGATCAACGGCCTGCCGATACTCACCGCCAGCGAACCTTCCGTCGTTGAACGG
Source organism: Acidobacteriota bacterium (assembly GCA_965116695.1). Lineage (GTDB taxonomy): Bacteria > Acidobacteriota > UBA6911 > RPQK01 > JAJDTT01 > JAJDTT01. Next base: position 117,337 of record OZ220706.1, on the reverse strand, counting down.
CCTGAGGGGGACTACATCATGTACTTTCAGGCCGAGACTTCCGGCAACTACGACCACATCGGATATGCCGTCTCCCCTGACGGACTCCACTTTACCGTTCCCACCGATGGGGACGGCAACCACACTCCTGCCTGGAATGCCCGCGACGCCTGGCAGCCGGCCCGCGGGTTGGCCGGTCCCTGTGTCGTCCGGCACGGAGGTTTGTATTACCTGTTCTGCAGCACCTGGTCGGCGCCTTACAATCTAGGCTATGCCGTTTCCCGGGACGGGCTCCACTTTGCGCCGGCGGGGGCGAATCCCGTGGCAACCACGACTCCCTTCAGTTGGGATAACTGGGCGAACTATGAGCCCGGCGTCTTGATCCTGCCGGACGGCCGGGTTCAGATGTGGTGGAACGGGGTACGGGAACGAGGAGGTCGGCAAGACGCCAGGTACGTGGGCGCCATCGCGTACGGCTTCGGATACCTTGATGCCACACTCGCAGAAAGCTTGGTCTGTCACTGGCCCCTGGATGAAGGCGGCGGCCGCCATTTGGAAGACAGGACGACGTTTGGGCACCGGGGCCGGAACGAGGGTGCCGTGGTGGGACGACCTGGTGCCCGTCCAGAGATGGGAACGGCCTACGAGTTCGACGGTCAGGACGACTTTTTGTGGGCTCACCACATGCCGCTTCTTGGGCGCGGAAGCCTCTCAGTCTCCTTTTATCTGTGGCCGGGCGACGTGAGCCGCCCCCAGGCTCTGGTGAGCAAGTCCAACGTGGAAGGAATGTTTTCGGGCTTCCCGAGCCGGGAATGGCGCATCGGGATCGACGGCCGGGGACGGCCTTTCTTCGAGGTGGGAAGATCAGACGCTGCCGATGCCGTCACTCGGTGTCGGGGTTCCCAGCCACTCGTCTTGCAACAGTGGCAGCACCTCCAAGCGGAATACAGTGAAGAGGCCGCGGAGATCAGCCTGTATCTGGACGGGCAGCTCGTTGCGGCGGCGTCTCACCCAGGCGGAAGGAGAACGGGCCGTTCCATTCTCTCGATGGGTGCGGAGCTGGATTTTCAGAAGCCGATCCGAAACAGAGCACCATTGAGCCGGGACCTGACCCACGACATGGGCAGGTTCTTCAAAGGCGCTCTGGATGACCTCCGCTTTTACACATCCGCTCGATGAGTCTCTCTTCAACCCACCAACTCCGCCATCCCGATTCCAGCAAAGCGATTGCCGTCATAAAACAGGTAGGTGTGTTCCTCGGTGTGCCAAATGGAGGGGTAGCAGGTCATTTCGCTGTCCCAGCCCGACTCACTGACCTCCAGAACCGGGTCGGACCACCACTTCCACCGTATCCCGTCCGGGCTCTCGGCGTAGTGAATGCGGTAGAGACGGCGATGGTCTTTGACGACGCTGAACCACATTCGAAAGCCGCTCCGGCTCTTCTCCACGAAAGGTTTGGAGCAGGTTGAAAGATAGGAATCGAGCCTGGGGGGAATATTGATCAGCGCCCCCGCGGGATGCGGCCTGAAGGTATGGCCCCCGTCGTTCGAGACGGCAAGGGCGATGGAAATCTTGCTGTTCGTCTCAGGCCAGCGCACGACGGCCGTATACCACATCCAATACTGCGAACCGACCTTCAGGACGGCGCAGGAACCGGTGCCGTGCTCGTCGCAGGAAAAGGGCCTTCCCAATTCAAGCAGGGCCCGGCCGCTGCGCTTCCAGGTCAGGCCGGCGTCGTCGCTCTCGGCCAGAGTGGTGCGATAGGCCTTGAACCTGCCGAAGGAGTGATAGTCTCCGCCCCAGCCACAGTAATACAGGTGCCAATGCTTCTCGGTGACGGGCACCACCCAGGGATAGCTCACCCAGTGGGAATCGATCGACCCGGGCGCACCGAAGTCCAAATGCGGCTGGTTCGAAACTTTCCTCCAACTCAGGGGATCGGAAACGTCAGCTTCCGCGAGGCCGATTCGCCTTCGCTGACCCTCGATAGACATGTAGTACATGAGCAGTCGATCGCCGGCCTGGACGATGTGAGGAGCCGACGGGCACCGGTCCCAGCCGCCTTCTTCGTGGCAGGGGAAGACAAGCTTCAGTTTTCGCCACCGCTGGCCCTGGAAGCGGGTCGGGAGCCTCATCGCGGTCCCCGCTCCCAGTAGAGGCGACAGCGTCGTTGCATGGATAAAGCTACGCCTGTCCATGTCGATTCCTGGTGACCTCCATCTCCTCAATCCCCTTCCCCGCTTCTGCGAGCCTCCGGTGAGCCTCTCGTGCAGCGCATTGGCCCGCATTTGGACGCGCATCAGTCGCCCTCGGTACGGTACAGTGCTCCCACCGATTTCCAGATAGATCCGGACCCGGCAGCGTCCGCCGATCAATTCATGGACAGGTATCCCCAGGACCTTGCCCTTCAGGTCCCGGCAGGCGATCCCGATGCCGCTGGTGACGGCAGACGGTGTGCCTCGACTACAGCTTCCGGATGGAATCGCCGACCCGAACCTGCCCGGCCTCCACCACGAAAACGTAGCAGCCGCGCAACCGGAGGTCCTTCGTACCGGGCCCGTTGACGAACTTCAGGGCGTCGACGCCGTAACGGCTCGAGAACTTTTTGCAACCCGTGTGCGGGACCTCCGAGACCTCCACCAACGCCTCGCCGATCCGGAACCGGGTGCCGACGGGAAGGTTCTCCGCGGTGAGGTTCATGTCCACCGCCAGGTTGTCTCCCGACAGGGACCAGCGGTCGCGGCTGCCGGCGATGAGGGAAAGGAGGCGCGAATTGATGAGGGTCAACTGCACCTTGGGATCGGAGCTGCCGTCGGGGAGCTTTCGCCAGCAGGTCTTTTCCCAGCGGTCCCCTTCCAGGCCCCCCTTTGGCGAGAGGCGGGCTTCGCTCATAGACTTCCGGACGTTGGTGGCCGGACAGGCTGTGATGGCCTCCACGCTCCCCTCCCGGCGGGGAGCCGCCAGGATGGAATCCAGCGCCTCGTGCAGTTGATCCAGTGAGACGAACGTTCTGGTCATCGATTTCCTCCGCTCCGCCGCCGGCCGGATCACGCCCGCCGGGAAAGGGCTGAATGCGGTGCACTGGCGCCGCTATTGGATCTGGAAGGAATAGAGCCGGGCGCGGCTGTAGACGAACTTCAGCCGGACCGGACCCGTCAAGCCACTCAGGTCGCCTCCTTCCCAGCTCACCGTCCGGTAGACGCCCTCTTCCTCGCCCAACTTGGAATCCGCGGCGGCGTATCCCGGGATGGTCTCTCCACTCTGGTCCTGGACCTCGACCCGCAGGTAGCCATTGTTGTCCGGGTCGTCGTTGAAGATGTCCTTCCAGGGAGCGTCCGCCCCTCCCTTGCCCCCGGTCAGCAACTCCACGTTGACCTTCATGGTACTCCCCTCGAAGCGGAGCGGGTGAGTGGTGACGTAACCCTCGGCGGTGGCGTCCAGGGCAGCCCAGCCGTCCTGCCGGATCTTCATCAGGCCGATCTGCCCCTTGTGTTCGGCCGCGGGGGCGTTGTGGAGGTTGTCGAACCCCGAGTAGTAGATCCAGACCTCTCCGTCATGGACCACCGGCGTGGAGATGGGGAACAACATCCCGCTGTCGAAGCTGCTTCCGCCGTAGCCGTTGACCTGGTAGCCCAGGACCATGAAGGGCCGGCGGTAAACGGACCGTTCCCAGTTCACGCCGTCCCGGCTGGACGCCAACTGGGCGTCCATGGTCTGGATGTCGGTATGGAAGACCCAGACCAATCCCAGATAGTGAGAACCGTAGGGAAAGGCCGAGACCCCGTAGAACTCGGTGTGGGGCGGGTCGAACTCGTCCGGCTCCAGGACGAAGCGGCTGTCGCGCCAATGGATGAAGTCGTCGCTCACCAGCCGCGACACCTTGCGCGGTCCGCCGGGGCTGGTCTTGTGGTAGAGCCAGTACTGTTTCGTGCCGGGGTCCCGCATCAGGCCGAAGGTGTCGCCACTGCCCCAGATGGGCACCACGGGATTGTTCTCGTAGTCGGTCCAGTTCAGACCGTCGGGCGAAAAGGCGACCCAGATGCCGTGCTTGGGCCGGTCATGGGACTGCCAGTAGGCCAGCTTGTATCGGCGGTTGGGGTCCGGATCGTCCGGCTCCTTGAGGACCACGTGGTTCCAACTGACCCAGTCGAGGACGATGTTATTGGCCTTGGAGCCGCGGAACTCCACCAGGCCCAGTTCGGGCTTCTCCCAGTGGATCCCGTCCTTGGAGGTGGCGTAGCAGAGGAACTCGCGGATGTCGGTCTTCCTCGTGTTGCCGAAGGTGTTGTACCAGAGCTTGAAGATCTGCTCTTCTTCGTCGTAGATCGCGCTGCCCGGCTGCAGAACCAGGTAGCCTTCCCAGGGACGGTCCGGCTTGATGATGGGGTTCTCGCGAACTTTCCGGGGACGGGTGTTGTAGGCCCCGGTCAGGCTCCGCCAGACCCGGTCGCTGTCGGCGATCAGGTGATCGTCCACGAAAAGCTGCACCCTGGAGTCGATCTCCCGGACCGGGCTCGGCTCTGCAGGTGCGCCCGGCTGGCAGGATGCCAGCAGGAGCAGGGTCAGCGCCGAGAGCAGCAAATGATGGGGGTTCCGCATATAGCACCTTCCTGAAGGTTCTCGGTTTCCGCCCGAATTCTTGGGTCCGACCCGGCAAAAGTCAAGGACTGGGAGGCAGTTCCCCAACGCACGGCGAAGCGGCGCTGGATGGGTTAAAATGTTTCCAAGAACTTGCAATCCATGCCCTCGTGCATGGGGACGCGATAGTCTATCGCATGCATCGCGAAAGCAACGTTGGGACGGTATGAGCCTAAATTTTCGATGCTATGCCTACAGCAGCGGCGAAAATTGGGAAGCGATCTGCGTTGACCTTGACATCGCCGTCTTCGGTGCTTCGGTCATTGAAGTCGAGGAGACACTTGACAGATGCATCCAGATGTGCCTGGAAAGAGTTGCCGATTTGCCGGCGGAAGAGCGGCGACGATTCTTGACGCGAAAGTCCCCTTGGTATGTGAGGTTCAAGCTGGCGCTCATGACTTGGTTGTACAGCTTGCGGGGCGACGGAGACAGATCTCGTGAGTTTACGCTCCGTTCTCAAGTCCCGGCGCTCTCCTAACGGAACGACCGGCTTGGGAGACCAGACTGACGCCTGATCGACGCCAGCGTGCCCTTGGGCACATCGTCACCCTTATTCCCTGGGAAAGTCACCAATCGGTGTTTCCCGGCGATGATTCCTTCGAATTGTCTGTGGCTTCCGCTTTGACGGTCCCGGCGAAATCCGTGCCTTTTCAGAGTACGGATGACATCGCGGACCTTCATTGGACGCCTCTTGCTCGTGATCCACTTTCTTCCATGTCCGAAGGGCTTTGCCCACTACGGCAAACGACGGCGGGTCAAGTCCGACGAAAAGCCCGTCGAGCCCGCCGATCAGCTATGGAATGACTTTGCTCCCTCCGGGAGCGAGGCAATGCCGACAAGTTGTTGGTTCTCAACCACCGTCATAGACTTTTCAAGAATCAGACTGGAAGCCTGATCACTCGTCCACGCCGGTCAGGAACATCGGAGATCCTGTTTCCTTGCTCGTCACCCCGCGGAGAACAACTCAGGTATCAACAGATTCGGATGAGTCTGTTGTACTGACAGATCGCGGCGCGACGGCGACGGCGCAATGGCCTATGATGTCGGTTTCCACGTAACGGGACGGTACGAGGAGCAGATGACCAGCGAGGCATCGAAACCCGAGGCGGTCACCCGGGACATGGACCGCCACAACTCCTGGGTCTTCGCCATCTCCCATCTCCTCATCTACTTCGCCTCGCCCGTGGTCTACGTCGGGATCGTCCAGGCGGCTCTATGCGACAAGCTGGGAGCCGGCGCCGCCGTGGCCAACCTTCCCAATTCCGCCTATTTCCTGGGATTCTTCTTCCCCGTCATCCTCTCCTGGACCCTGGCCTACCGCTTCGAGAGGACGGTGGTGGTGGCGGCCAACCTGGTCACCTCCTCTTCCCTGGTTCTGGTGGCGCTCTCTCTGTTCCTCCCGGTGGCGGATTCGGTCCGCCTGGGGGTGGTCATCGGTCAGGGGCTGGTCCTGGGGCTGGCGGACTCCTCCTCCATCGTCTACATGTACCAGTGCCTGAAGCGGGGGACGAGCCTGAAGGGCCGGGCCCGCTGCCTGAAATGGACCTTCGCCTTCACACCCATCCTGGCGGTGGTGGGCAACCTGCTGGCCCAGTTCATCCTGGGCGGGGGGATTCCGGCTCTGTCCCATCCCCAGGACTTCGGACTCCTCTACCTGATGGCCGCGGGTTGCACGGGAGGGGTCGCCTTCCTGGCCACGCGCTTCCGCCTGGCGGACATTACGGAGAAGAAACCTCCTTTCGCCGAAACCATGAAGACGACGTTCCGGTCCTATCTCCAGGTCCGGACCCTATTCGTGATCTGGATCGCGTACCTGCTCCTGTTCCTGGCCTGGAACTCCACCACCAATCTCTCCCTTTACAGCCGGGAGGCCCTGGGAGCCGATCCCAAGGACTACGCCGGTTACATGAATGCCCTCCGCTTCGGGTTCAAGGCCGTCACCGGTTTCGCCCTGGGGGTGATCATGATTCGTTGGGGGATCCGGGCGCCCCTGGTGACGACGGTGCTGCTGACGGCGGCCGGGATCCTGTGGGCCTGGGTGGTGCCGGGCCACGCCTTCCTGATGGCCTTCGCCTTCATGGGCGGGGGCGAACTGGCCGGCGCCTATTTTCCCAACTACGTCATCAGCGTCTCCGCGGCGGCCGCGGCGGCCCGGAACAACGCCTTCCTTTCACTGGTGCTTCCCGTCAGTTCCTTCGCACCGGCGCTCCACGGCGCCCTCGCCGACGCCTTCGGCTTTCCCGCCAGCTTCGGATTCGGCTTGGCCATGGCGGCGCTTGCGCTGACGCTGGTGTTGTGCTTACCGAAGCAGGCGGAGACAATCGATGCCAAATCTCATGACTGATCAAGCCAGACGCATTGGTATTCTTTTCCCGGCTTATTCGGCCGAGGACGACTATCCCCGCATGGCTACCATGGTCCGCCCCCGGGTGGAGATGGAGGTCGTCCACACCGCCATTACGGTGGACGCCCACCGCGAGGACGCCTGCCTCGCCACGGGGGACGTGAACCGGCTTCTGGAGGGTGCGCGGGAACTGGCTCCCAAGAGGATGGAAGCCGCCATGTGGGCCTGCACCAGCGGCAGTTTCGTCTACGGATTGGAAGGGGCCGGAGAGCAGGTCCGGCCCCTTGCCGACTACCTGGGCGTCCCGGTCTCCAGCACCTCCCTGGCCTTCGTGTCGGCCCTCCAATTCCTGGGCATCCGCCGCGTGGCGGTGGCCGCCAGCTATCCCCTGGACGTGACTCTCCTGTTCAAAAAGTTCCTTGCCGATGCGGGAGTCGAGACGGTCCACCTGGACTGCCTGGGCATCGTCACCGGAGTGGACGTGGCCCTGCTGAACCGGGAGCAGGTCACCCGATTCGTCCAACGCAACGATCACGCGGACGCCGACGCCATCGTGGTGCCTGACACGGCCATGCACTCGGCCGGCTGGGTCGCCGACCTGGAGGAAGCCGTCGGAGGCAAGCTGGTCCTGACGGCCAACCAGGTGACGCTCTGGCAGGCGCTGCAGTTCCTCGGCGGAGGACCCTTCCGGGTGGATGATTCCATGGGTTCGTTGTTTCGCCATGGGACCGCTGGCGCGGCGCCGAATTCCAGCGGAGATTGATTCCCCGATTCCGAAGGAGAATGCGGATATGCCCATCCCCAGAGAGCCTGCCTTCGAAGTCGCCGAGTACCGGCGCCGCCTGGAACGGGTCCATCGATCCATGGCCTCCCGCTCCCTGGACGCCGTGGTCCTGTTCAGTCCCCACAACGTCTTCTACCTCTCGGGAATGGACACGGAGAACCTCTCCGACTACCAGTGCCTGCTGGTCCCCGCCGATGGCGATCCGATTCTGGTCACGTCCCATTTCGAGGAGGCCCGGGCCGCGAATTCCTGCTGGCATCGGGGACAAGTGTTCTACGGACCGTTCGAAGACCCGCTTCAAGTCACGCTCGACGCGGTGCGCCGGCTGAAGGTCCGGACTCTGGGCCTGGAGCGGCGCAACCGGGCGGTTTCGCCGGACCACTACCAGCGGTTGGCAGAAGACTTGTCCGACTTGCGAATCGAAGATCCCTTTGGCGTCGTGGAACGTTCCCGGCTGATCAAGTCGCCGGCCGAGATCGCTTGCATGCGCCGGGCCGCCATCCTCACCGATCTGGGTGTGGAGGCGGCCTACACCTCCATGAAGGAGGGGCAACGGGATTCGGACGTGGGTGCGGCCATCATGGAGGCCATGTACGGCAACGGCAGCGACACCGTCTGTTGGGGACCCATCGTGGCCGCCGGCTACCGGGCGGGCAGCGCCCACAGCACCTTCATGGGGTTGCCGCTGCGCCGGGGCCAGACCGTCTTCCTGGAGCTGACGGCCCAGGTGCGGCGCTACGTGGCGCCCCTCATGCGCACCGCAGTCCTGGGACCGCCGTCGGACGACATGAAACGCGTGGAAGCGGCCGGCCGCGCGGCGCTGGCCTGCATACGGGAGGAGGCGCGCCCCGGCGTCGAGGCCGCCCACGTGGCCCGCACGGCCCTGGCGATCCTGGAGCCGGTCCTTCCGGGCCACGTCTTCCACTACAACTTCGGCTATCCGGTGGGAATCGGCTACCCGCCCAGTTGGATCGAAGAGGTGGATTTTCTCATGCGCACCGACAACCCCAGGCCGCTGGAAGCCGGCATGACCTTCCACCTCCCCATGTCGGTTCGAAAGTACGGCGAGTACGGTGTGAATCTGAGCCAGACCATCCTGATCGGAGAGGACGAGACCGAGGCCCTGGCCCGGACTCCGGCGCGGTTGCACCAGGTCAGGTTCGGGAATTAGAAATCAGGGATCCGGGAACCGGCGGCTGTAGAGCAGCACCGTCCCCAACCCAACTTCAAGACAAGACGGAGAGGACATCATGATCGAAGCGCTTCGAGGCAAGATTCAGACGGTGACCGGCCCCATCGAGCCCGAAGACCTGGGGGTGACCCTGATTCACGAGCACCTCTATTTCGACCTGACCTGCTACTACCAGCCTCCCCGGGACGAGAAGGGGAAGCGGTTGACGGACCAGGAACTGAGCCTGTCCACGCTGGGCTGGGTCCGGAACAACACCATGAGCTCGCTGCCGAACCTCAGATCCTACGACGACGACGTCATCGCCTCGGAAGTCGAGCTCTACATGGACCTGGGCGGACGAGCCATGGTGGACTGCACCATCAACGGCATCGAGCCCAATCCGGCCGGTCTCAGGAGAATCTCCGAGAGAACCGGATTGCACGTGATCGCCGGCAGCGGATACTACATCTATCCCTCCCATCCGCCGGACATGGACTCCAAGACCATCGAGGACATCCAGGAAGAGATCGTGGGAGACCTCACCCGGGGCGGCCATGGCACCGACGTCCTCTCCGGCCTCATCGGCGAGTTGGGAGCTTCCTGGCCCTTGCACCCCAACGAGGAAAAGACCTTCCGGGCGGGCGCCCGCGCGCAACTGGAAACCGGAGCTCCCATCTCCGTCCACCCCGGCCACGATCCCGACTCTCCCCTCTCCCTCATCGAGCTGTTGAAGGAAGAGGGCGTCCAGCCCGACCGGGTCATCATGAGCCACATCGAGAACCGGTATCGCGAGGACTACGACCGGTACAAGCGCCTGGCGGACACCGGTTGCATGCTGGGATTCGACACCTACGGGCGGGAAATGTACTTCGCCGGTGCAGGCCGCCAGCATCCACCCGACGATCTGCGGAACCACATCATCGCCAACCTGGTGGCCGACGGCTACGCCGGGTCGGTCACGGCGGCTCAGGACTGCTGCTTCCAGTGCGACCTGGTCACCTACGGCGGGAACGGTTACGGGCACATCCTGGAGAACATCGTTCCCCGTCTGAAGAACCTGGGCGTGGACGAGCAAGCCCTCCACCAGATCTTCGTGGAGAACCCCAAGCGCGTCCTCACGTTCCGCGATCCGAACTGATTCTACAAGCGGGATGAGGGATCGAATCTTCGTAGGGCCAACCCTTGTGGTTGCCCTCTGCTTCCTTGCGCCGAGTTGGGGCGCCGGTCCGGCGCCATGACGACTACTGCGTGGCTCCGGCCTCGGTGAGAATCCCCACGATTCGTCCGTAACCCTGCTGGACGGCCAGCTTCAGCGGGCTCCGGCCATCATTTCCCTTGATGTTGACCGCGGCACCGCCCTCGATCAACGCCTGGACGCATTCGGGCTCCTTCTCGGCAACCGCCAGCATGAGTGCCGTCCAGCCGTTGTAGTTCGTGGCCTTGACGTCGGCGCCTCCCGCCAACAGTGCACGTACGATCTTTTCCCTGCCCTCCGAAGCCGCGTGCATCAACGGCGTCCAATCGGCGTTGAGACGAAAGTTGACCCGGGCCCCGCCTTGAATCAGAGCCTCCACCGTGTCGGCGTGTCCTTCATTGACCGCCAGCATCAAACACGGAAGACCATCCTTGGTCTTGGAGTTCACGTTGGCTCCCTTGGACATCAGGAGCTTGGCCGCTTCGGTCTCGCCCTGGTTGGCGGCGATGAGAAGGGCCGTCCATCCGGACCGGGGGGCGCGGGTTCTGATTCTGGAGCCCGAGTCGATGAGCAGATTCATGCTCCCGATGTGACCCCCTTCCGCCGCCGCCATGAGAGGAGTCTGGCCTCGCCGGTCGCCGGCATCCCGGAAATACCGCAGAGACCGCGGCCACTTCTTGCGCCCCTTCTCCAGCAACAGCGCCAACGTCTCGTCGTGCCCGTGGCTGGCGGCGAGCCAGACGGCGTTACGGCCATTGTTGTCCATGGCATCCAGTTGGGCGCCATTTTCCAGGAGAAGCTCGATCATGGCGGTTTGTCCTCGACCCGCCGCCCAGAGCAGGGCGGTGCGCTTGTCCGCGTCCTTGTAGTCGACCCGGGCTTTCTTCTCCAGAAGAACCTTCGCGGTTTCCAGGTGACCCTCGCCGGATGCCACCATGAGAGGAGTCCACCCCATCTTGGTGTAGGCGTTGACGTCGGCCCCCTTGGAGAGAAAATCGGAGACGATTGCCGTATGTCCGCCCGTGGACGCAAAAAGCAGAGGGGTCCGGCCCGAGTTGTCCGAGTCCTTGACCTCGGCCCCGGCCCCTTCCAGGACCTGGATCACGTCCGTGTGCCCCTCCTCCGCGGCCCGCATGACGGGCGTCCGGCCCGCGGCGTCTTTGGCCCCCGCGTCGGCGCCTTTCTCCAGGAGGAACTCCACCATGGCCGTCTGTCCCTCGGCGGCCGCCAAAGCCAGAGGCCGCTCTCCCCGGCGGTCTTCGCCGTCCAGTTTGGCGCCCAGTCCCAAGAGCGCGTCCGCGGCTTCAAGGTGCCCTTTTTCGACAGCGTGCATCAGGGCCGTTTTCCCGTCCGGGTCCGCCCAGGAAAGATCGGCGCCACCCGACACCAGGGCCTGGATCACCCCGGCGTGTCCCTGCTCGGCCGCCCTGACCAACAGTGCCTTGCCGCCATAGACGCGATTGGGATCGGCCCCGTCCACGATCAGGTCTTCCACATCGGAAGCCTCGCCGGCCTCCACCGCATCCTCCATTTCCCGCCGGACGTTGGAGGAACAGCTCACCGAAACGAGCAAGAGAAGTAGAAGCAAACAAACTCTATTGGATTGACTCAGTGCCCGGATCATTGGAAATCACCTCCAATTTTCAGCTACACCATTCCGTCGAGGTGAGCGCATATCTTAGCCGGTGGACCGGCGGTGAGACAACCTTACGATGTGGTTCACTAGGTCTCGCGCGTCGGTCCGAATGCGGCGATTCGCAGTGCCGCAAAAGCTTGGATGTCTAGTGTGGCCGAAAAGATCACCGGTATCTATTGACTGCGGTCGAGGTGCGGGACCCCACAGGTATGCCCCACCAGTTGTAGGCTACACGCACGGGAACGACGAGAAAGTCCACGAGTTCGGCTAACAAATTTGCCAAGTTCAGGACCAGAATGCGAAGAGCAGGTGAGGTCTTTTCCTGGTTCTACCAACGAATTCTGTTCTGGACGGACTTTACGTCGGGCGTCAGTTCAACGGCGATACGGCACCTCCTAAGGCTTTGGTGTCCCGTTGTGCGAAGTGATACGATACATTGGTCACTTGGATTCATCCATTCCACTATTTCATGACCCGAATGGGATTGAGCATCCCATCAACGTGTTGATCACACAACGCGCCTACGTCCTGCACGTGGAACACAGGGATCTGAACAGTCACGGCGATTTGGGCCAGGAATGGTTCTTGACGACGCTCTTCGGGAAACGAGATGATTTCTATATAACAATAATATGATTGACTGAGGACACATAATGGCAAGGACGAGGCGTCGGTGGATCAGAACGGAACTAGCACAAAAGTCACGCGAAGCTGCTCTCAACGCTGTTCAGACCTTTAATCTGAACTTCCAGCCTACCTGACCGATATTTTCGCTTCAAATCATTGATTTGAAAAGGCTTGTCTCGAAATTCGTTTCGTAGTGTGTACCCATGTAAGGGCTTGAACATATTTTCCTTATTTGTTATTATGATTACTGTTATTGAAAATAGGGAGTAGCCATGTACATCGAAGCCGTTCCCAATCGAAAATCTCCCCCTGCTGTCCTCCTGCGCGAGTCCTACCGCCAGGACGGCAAGGTCAAGAAACGCACCCTCGCCAACCTCTCCAAGTGGTCGCCCGAACTGGTCGAGGGTCTTCGTATCCTGCTCAAGAAGGGCACCGCCGTCCCTGACTTCCAATCCTCCTTCGACATCGTTCGCTCCCAACCCCACGGCCACATCGCCGCCCTCCTCGGCTCCCTGCGCAAGATCGGCCTCGATCGCTGCCTGGGTCCGCCCGGTCCCCAACGCGATCTGGTGGTGGCTTTGATCGTCGCCCGTCTCGCTCACCCCCGCTCCAAGCTCGCCACCGCCCGCAGCCTCCAGGCCGCCACCCGAACCGATTCCCTGGCCCCGGTCCTCGGCCTCCCGGACCTCGACGAAAACCACCTTTACGACGCCATGGACTGGCTGCTGCAACACCAGGACGCCATCGAGAAGCGCCTGGCCCGGCGCCACCTGAAAGAAGGCTCCCTCGTCCTCTATGACCTGACCTCCGTTTACCTCGAGGGTCGCCGCTGCAAGTTGGCCAAGCGCGGGTACTCGCGCGACGGCAAGCGGGGAAAACTCCAGATCGAGTTCGGTTTGATCTGCAACCGGGAGGGTTGCCCGGTGGCCGTCCAGGTCTTCAAGGGCAACACCTCTGACCCGGCCACCGTGGGACCGGTGATCGAGAAGCTGCGCCACCGCTTCGGGCTCTCCCGGGTGGTCCTGGTGGGGGACCGGGGGATGCTCACCCAGGCGCGCATCCGCGAGGAGGTCCAGCCCTCGGGACTGGATTGGATCACCGCTCTGAGGGGACCGGCCATCCGCCAACTGGTGGAGTCCGGAGCCGTGCAGATGTCTCTGTTTGACGAAATCAACCTGGTCGAGATCCGTTCGGACGCCTACCCCGATGAGCGGTTGATGGTCTGCCGCAATCCGCTGCTGGCCCGACTCCGGACTCTCAAGCGCCAGGAAATGCTCTCGAAGACCGAGGAGCTGCTGGATGAAATCGTCGCGGCCACCTGCCGGGACCGCCGTCCTTACCGGGGTCGGGAGCGCATTGCGCTACGCGTCGGCAAGGTCGTGAACAAGTACAAGATGGCCAAGCACTTCGAACTCGACATCACCGAGGAGTCCTTCGCCTACGAGAGAAACGCCGAGTCCATCGCCGCCGAGGCGGCCCTGGACGGTCTGTACGTCATCCGCACCAGCCTGCCTGCCGAGGAGATGGGAGCCGAGGCGACGGTGCAGGCCTACAAGGGGTTGAGTGTGGTGGAGCAGGCCTTCCGCAGCTACAAGACCGTGGACCTGAAGGTGCGCCCCATCTATCACTGGAGCAATGACCGGGTGCGGGCCCATGTCTTCCTGTGCCTGCTCGCCTACTACGTCGAGTGGCACATGCGCCGGCGGCTGGCTCCGCTGCTGTTTGACGATGAGGATCCGGCTGGCGCCCCGCGGTCTTCCGTGGTGGCGCCGGCGGAAGTGTCTCGGGCCGCCCAACAGAAAGCCCGGTCCAAACGCACGGCCGACGGCCAGCCGGCACACAGCTTCCGCACGCTGCTGGAGGATCTAGCGACCATCGTTCGCAATCAGGTGGTGCCGAAGATCCCCGGAGCCCGTCCCTTCACCGTCGTGACTCGGCCGACGCCGTTGCAACAGCAGGCGCTGGACCGGCTGGGAGTTCGCCTATAGGTGTACCCAGTAGCGTGAATCAAAGTCTTGACCTATCTGTTTTATAATCAGTGAATTACGTCGATTCCATTCTGGAAGTTCAGTTTAATAACCCTCTTACGACTTTTCGGACAGAGACGTTCATTGTCCTCATGACAATCGCGTGGACGTACCTCCTTCATGCATACTATCGACGTCAGCGGGTAGAATACCGATATTACAAGAAAGCTGGCAAACGCCGCCGTTTTGAACGAACGAAGTCGGGAGCGTTTAAGTACTGGGAACTTGAACGCTGTCTCAATGAGCAAGAGTGTCCGTTAGATCGAGCAACAAAACTTAATCTCCGTTTCCTTATTGGTCTGCGTAACGAGATCGAACACCATCGATCAACTGGAGTTGACGAGAGATTATCGGGACGGTATCTTGCCTGTTGTCTTAACTATGAACGATATATATGCAAGTTATTCGGTGATCAACAATCCCTTGAGTCAGAAATCGCTTTCTCACTCCAATTCCGTGACCTCACGGCGAGGGCGTCCAAAGAAGAAGCCGTAGATTCGTTGCCATCCAACGTAATGTCATATCTTCAAGAATTTGACGCTGAGCTGTCTGATGAAGAGTTAAAGTCTGAGAATTTTCGCTGTCGATTTCTTTTCGTTCCCCTGGTGACAAGCAAGAAAGCACAGGCAAATGAAGTCATCCAGTTCATCCCGGCTAATTCGGATCTTGCAATATCAATACACTAAAGATGCTAGTCAAGTATTTTTGAAAGAAACTGAACGTCCAAAGTATCTACCCAGCGAGATCGTAAGGTTGATGCAGAAAGAAGGTTTCATTAACTTCAAAATGCATCAACACATTGAGTTTTGGAAGTCAATGGACGGCAAGAATCCCGGGAAAGGCTTTGGAGTACGAATAGGTCATACTTGGTACTGGTATCAGCGATGGGTTGACGAAGTTCGGAAACACTGCGCAGCGCACATGGAAATGTATAGGGCTAATTCTAACGTACGAACTACTGAATGACCTACTAAACCTCATTGGTCAAACGATAAATGGATAGAAACCACAGGGACGATTCTAGGAGATCGTTGCGGGTCCGGCTGGTAAGGGCGCCACGGCACTCAGTCCGGAAAGTCTGAATACCATGATCTTCTCGCGTGAGTTAGCGACTTCGATTGTTTCGTTGAATGGGGCACCTGCATTTACCATCGGTCGATGTTTCCCTACCGTTTCCCCGATAGCTTGGTCAACACCACAAACCCAAGTGTCTCACCGTCAGACCATCCATCCCCAACTGGCCGCAGACCGTTCACAGACCGCGAAACAGCGCCACCACCCCTACCGTTCAACGACCAATCCGATGCCATGTTTCTCTAACACATCCGGCAGGTTCGGGTGGTCCTGCAGCAACCCCGCAGCCGTCAGTTCAAGCTTTCCTACGGCGCGATCGAACACAGCATAGACATCGCCACCGGTCAAACGCGAAGCGTATAGGAAACCGTCGATGTCCTCATGAGTGGAATGGATAGCCTTCCCAAAGGCGCGGCCGGCGGCGTGATTGCGGGCATTTACGGCGTCCGTGGTTGCACCGATCAAGGCACACCCATCCTGACGAAGATCTAGAAGTGTCAGTTCCGTCCTCGGTTTCGTCGCAATCGAAGCCCAGAGCCGTTCGGTCACTTCCTTGAGCAAGATCTCACGCCGTCGCCGTCGCACGAACCGATCCCGCACGACCGTTTCGATGAACGAGGTAGCAAAGTCAGGCGAGACATAGAGCATCTTGTAGACGCCAGTCTTGGAGCAGAAGCGGGAATCAGCCGGAGCGGTGCCCATTGGTGACGCCAAATAGCGACGAGGCACGATTCGGCAACAAGCTGGAAGCTCGGTCCTGACAAGGACGGCTTCAATCCGGTCGCGTGGATAGACGGGTTGGTTCAAGTGAAGTCCGCACCGAAGCTGGGAGCTGCATCTGCGACATCCTCGATCCGTCCCGCCATCAATTCCTCAAGGGGACGTGCGACACGGTCGGAAAAAGGCCATTCCTGAGTCAGAAACTCCCAGGCTAATTCGGGATCTTCAATGATGCCCAACACTCTGGCCAGTCCCGGAACCACCTTCCCCGGGCCAAGGATCTGTGCGGCGGGAATCTTCAGACCACGCTTGGTCGACTTCCAGGCCAGCAGCGTTTTGTGCTTCACCCACACATAGACCGTGGTGCGCGAAACCTCCAGGCGTTCAGCGGCCGTCGAAACCCCGATCGTGTCCGCGATCTTCGTCCGGTGAACGATGAACGGCTCAAGCCTGCCGGGCACTTCAACGGCGGCGCTGCGCCCATATGCCTCGTGTTGGGCGGCGGCAGTTTCCAGAGCTACACTCACGGCCATACGGGCTTCCTGCGGGTGCCCCAGAAGAAAGTCTTCCGCAGCTTTAGAAAGACCCGCAAGGCCCTCAATGCGGAATGGGTCAACTTGCTTCGTCGGTTCGGTCGTTCGACTCATCGGTTACCTTCTCCTGTTTATTGGAGAAGATTCTATAACAAAATTGTTCATTCTGACCAGTATGTTCATTATGTCCACTATCCTGGCAACGATGCTCGTATGTGGCTGTCCCGGGAACTACTCGACGAAAATGGGCGGCGCGGGGTCGGTGAGGTTCAGGGCGACGGGCTCGCCGACGTTCAGCGAAGAAGCATCAGTCCGTAGGTTTCGAAAACTCGCAAGCTCAGTTCCCGAAGGCAGCCGCACACGATAGCGTTCGTGGGAGCCCCGAAACACACGCTCGACGACAACGCCTGCTCCGTCGGGACTCGGCGTGAGCTCGAGCTGGTGCGGTCTGACGGCAACAACCACGTTCGTCCCTGGCGCGGCCGGGTCCACTCCCGGAATCGCACCGATTTCGGTTTCGACTCCCCCCCTCGCCACGACTCCCGCCAGGAAGGTGGCGTCCAGCACGAATTCCGCAACGAACCGGCTGCCCGGACGGCCGTGAAGGTCGCGGGCCGATCCCACTTGCTCAAGCCTCCCATTGCGCATCAGCGCCACCCGGTCCGCGATCTGAAAGGCCTCCTCCCGGTCGTGCGTGACGACGATGGCGGCGCGTCCGGCCTGCTTCAGGATCCTGCGAAGCTCCTTGCACAAGCTGGTGCGAAGGGCCGCGTCCAGATTCGACAGCGGCTCGTCCAGCAAGAGAAGCTCGTACCCCGGCGCGAGCGCCCGCGCCAGCGCCGTGCGCTGCTGTTGGCCGCCGGAGAGCTGGTGCGGAAAGCGCGATTCCAGGCCCTTGAGGCCGCACAGATCCATCGCCTCGCGAGCGCGTCGCCTGCGATCGTCGAGGGCCAGTCCGGACAGGCCGAACTCGATGTTTCTCCGGACGTCCAGATGCGGAAACAGCGCATAGTCCTGGAAGACGAAACCCACGCGGCGCTCTTCGGGCGGGAACTCCACGTCGCCGCTCTGCACGATTCGACCTCCAATGCGAATCGTGCCGCGGTCCGGAGTCTCGAACCCGGCGATCAGGCGAAGGGTCGTCGTCTTGCCGCACCCGCTGGGACCGAGGAGCGCAAGGATCTCACCCTTCGGCATCGAGAACGACACGTCCGACACGGCCGGCGCCGGCGAGCCTTCGAAAGTCTTGTCGAGGCCGTGGAGGGACAAGAAGAGGTCCGGCATCGTCTACAAGCGGGCCTCGTTCATGCCCCGAAGCCGCGTCAGCACGATGACGGGCAAGATCCCGGCCGCGACGATCGCAAGTGCCGGGGCCGCCGCTTCGGTCCACATCGACTCGGCCGTTCGCTGCCAGACTTCCACGGCCAGGGTGTCGACGCCGAACGGGCGGATCAGCATCGTCGCCGGCATTTCCTTCATCACGTCGACGAAGACGAGTATGAGAGCGGTCAACAGGGAGCCTCGAAGCAGCGGAAGATGCACCCGCCCTAGCACGCGAGCCGGTCCCGCGCCGAGACAGCGCGCACTCTCGTCCATGCTGCCCGAGATCCGGGTGAGCCCCGACTCCACCGAGAAGAACGCCACCGAGATGAAGCGGACAAGATAGGCGAACAACAGTCCCAGCGCCGAGCCGGTCAGAATCAAACCGGCGCCGAAGCCGCCGAACCAACCGAGGGCGGCGTTGATCATGCCGTCCATGCGGGCGAGCGTCAGCAAGACGCCGACGGCGATGACGGAGCCGGGTATCGCATAGCCGAGGCTCGCAACACGAGTCCCGAACGACAAAGCACGCGAACCAGTGGAGCGGGCCGCATAGGCGAGGACGGTCGCCGCCGCGACCGCGAGCAGGCAGGCGGATGCCGCGAGCGCGAGCGTGTTGCGCAAGAGTTCCGGAAAGTTCCTGGGAAGAAGCGACGTTTCCGCAGCGCGCAGGCTCCAGAAGGCGAGAACACCGGTCGGAATCAGAAATCCCGCCGCCAGAACGCCGGAAACGAATGCCGTCGCCGCCCACCCTCTTAAACCCGTGAGCGGCGGAAGCGTTCGAGCAACGTTTCGCCCGTGAGCTTGTACGAATCGCATACGACCCCGTGCCCGCTGTTCCAGAGTCACGAGCAGCAACGCGAACAGCATGAGCACCACGGCGAGCTGACCCGCCGCCACACGGTCGAACATGCCGAACCAGACGCGATAGATGGCCGTCGTCAGCGTTCGATAGCCGAACACCGAGACGGTTCCGAAGTCCGCGAGCGTCTCCATGAGGGCGAGTGCGACGCCGGTGGCAATCGCCGGTCGCGCCAGAGGCAATCCGACTCTCCGGAATACGGCTGCCGGCCGGCACCCCAGGCTGCGAGCCGCCTCGGTGAGGTTCGCCCCCAGCTCGCGAAACGCCGTCAGGGCGAGCAGATAGACGTACGGATACACGACCAGGCTCATCACGAGCACGACGCTTCCGTAAGACCGCACGTTCGGGAAACGCCAACCGATATCGAGAGTCTCGCGAAAAAACGTGGGGACCGGCCCCGCATACTCGAAAAGTGCCACGAACACGAAGCCGATGACGTAGGTCGGTACGGCGAGCGGCAAGACGAGCGCCCATTCGAAAACATCGCGGCCCGGAAACCGCCGGGTCGCGACGAGCCATGCGGAAACCGTCCCCATGACGCCGGCGAGCGAGCCGACGCCGATGAGGAGCCAGAAGGTGTTCGACAGGAGTTCCCAGAGAATCGTATCCGCGAGGTGACGCCACACCTCACCTCGCGGAGAGGTCAGATTGAGCGCGACGCCGAGAATCGGAAGCGCGACGAGCACGGCCGTGAGCCACGCTCCGACGGCGAGAGCTCGCGAGCTTCGAGCCATGAGAAACTACCGGTAGCCGGCGCGGTCGGCGACCTTGATCGCGGCCACCTGATTCTCACCGGCCGCGGCGACGCCCACCTGCTCCTGCTTGAAGACGCCCCAGCCTTGCAGGATCGGGTGCGGCTCCGCAGCCGAGTTTGCCGGATACTCGAAACTGCTTGCGGCAAGTGTCTTCTGCGCCTCGACGGAGGTGATGAACTCCAGGAGTCGCACCGCGTTTTCCTTGTTCTTCGCGTACTTGGTGACACCCGCGCCCGAGATGTTCACATGGGTTCCGGTCGTCTCCTGGTTGGCCCAGAACGGCGCGACCGGCAGATCGGGCTCTTTGGCCAGAATGCGCGCCAGGTAGTAGCTGTTGGTGATCCCGACGTCGCACTGCCCCGCCGCGATGGCGCGGAGGACGGGCCGATCCGAATGGACGATCTCGGGCTCGTTCGCGACCCAGCCGCCAATCATCTCCTCCACGACCGCTTCGCCGTGAACTCCGATCGCCGAAGCCAGCAGGGACTGGTTGTAGATGCTGTTGGACGTGCGCAAACAGATGCGGCCTTTCCATTTCGGATCCGCCAGCGCCGCATACGTCGAGAGCTCCGAAGGCTTCACGCGCTCGGTGCTGTACATGATGGTGCGCGCGCGGACCGCGAGGCCGAACCACCGGTTCTCCGGATCACGGAGATGCGCCGGGACGTTCCTCATCAGAGTTTCGGATTCGACGCGCATGAGGAGCCCCTCGCGGGCCGCGTTCCACAGATTGCCCGCGTCGACCGTCACCATGACGTCGGCCCGGGTGTCGGCACCCTCGGCCCGCAGCCGTTCGAAGACCTCGTTGTTGTTGCCCATGAAGAAATTGACCTTGATTCCGGTCTTCTCGGTGAACAAGTCGAAGGCGGGCTCGGACCCGTAGTGTGAACGCGTCGAGTAGACGTTGACCTGTTCCGCACTCGCTATGCCGGCCAATAACGATGAGATCGCGGCGAGGATGACAAATTGCCGGGGAATCGCGTTCATGAAGCAGAGTCTCCTTCTCCAACGTGCCCGAATATGAAACTGAATTTCAATTTCAAAATCAACTGCGGCCTGGACGAAGGAGCGCTGTGATATCGAAAACAAAGCGCCTTCGCACGGCGCACGGGAATTGCAGGCTGGTGTCGGAGGCCCGTGGGGGACTCTCCTCAGCCGCCGGTCTTCGCCGGTGCGTCCGCTTCGACCCGCACCGTCACCACATCGGTGTCGTGGTACTGGCGGTGGCGCACCGAGCTGGCGTAGTGGCGGAGCAGCCGGAGCGAGAACTCGCGATCGACGGATCGCCTCGCCCACTGGCCCAGGAGCGCCAGACGGTCCTCGAGATTCCCTTCCACCGCCGAGGCGATGAACTCCAACTCCGCTGCCCGGCCGTCCCCGCGGACCAGGAGCAACAGGTGCCGGGATTCTTCCTCCTCCGACGCCTCCTCATCCGGAATCAGACTCAGCACCGACTCCTCCGCGGCGGCCCGGAGCCGGCTCGTCGACGCCTCGTTCCAACCCTTGGCCTCGGCGAACTTGCACATGAACCCGTCGATCTCCGGCAGCGAATCGACGCTGAGCATGGCCTTGACTCGCCTTCTCCGCGGCTTGGCCAGGTCCAGAGCCACCGTCATCACTATGGCGGCCAATCCGCCGGCCGCCATGCCGTTCCCCAGGATGGTCGCCAGGGTGCCGCCCATGTAGTCCGCGAAGATCTGCTGGTTCTGAAAACCGACCCCCAGCCAGAACGACAGGCCGACGACCACGCTCTTGCGGCTGTCGATGCCGTCCTGCGCCACGATCCGCATGCCCAGGACAAACAGGACGGCCATCAGCACCAGGACGTAGGCCGCAACGACCGGGTCCGGAATCGCCAGGATCGCCGCCGTCACTTTGGGCAAGAAGGCAAAAGAGAAGAAGAGGATCCCGATGCAGACCCCGACGGAGCGCGCGGCGACGCCGGTGAGCTCGGTGACGGCGACGCTGGAAGAGTAGGTCGTGTTGGGCACGGTCCCCATGAGACCCGACAGGAGATTACCCACGCCGTCCGCTCCGACGGCGCCCTGCACCGCGCGAAAGTCCGTCGCCCGCGGCCTCCGCCATGAGACCTGCTGGATTCCGATGGCATCGCCGACGGTTTCGATGGCGCCCACCACGGTCACCAGAATGAAGACCGGAAGCAAGGTCCAGAATGAGGCGCCGAAACTCAGGTCGAGACCGGGCCAGCCACCGGTGGGTATACCGAACCATGCCGCCTCGGCGACCCGGTCGACGTCGTAGAGACCGTAGAACGAGGCGACTACGCAACCGATGGCAACACCCAGAACGGGCGCCCAGAGCCGCAAGCCGCCCTTGGCGAAGAGGGCGAGCCCCGCCGTGCAGACCAGGGTCGCCGCCGCGCTTGCAGGCACACCTGTGGAGGACGACCCTTCCGCCGCGTTGGCCACCAGGTTGAAGGCGATGGGCATGATGGTCACCGAGATCAGCATGATCACGGTCCCCGCCACCAGCGGCGTGATGACCCTCCGGAGCAATGACAGGTGCGACGCCAGGACAAATTGGAATAGGGACGAGACGACCACCAAGGTGGCCAGCAGGCCGGGTCCCCCTTCCGTCAGCGCCGTCACCGACACGGCGATGAACACGCCGGAGGTTCCCATCAGGAGGACGTAGCCGGAACCGACCCGTCCGACGCGGACGGCCTGGAGGATCGTGGAAACGCCGCAGACACAGAGCCCGGCGAAGACCGCCCAGGTCATGTAGGTCTCCTCCCCGCCGGCGGCGCGAATGATAATTGCCGGCGTCAGGACGATCCCTCCGATAGTGAGCAGGACAAGCTGAAATCCAAGTCCCAGGGAGAGCAGGTTCGGGGGCCGCTCGTTGGGTTCGTAACGAATTTCCTTTTGAAGACCCGGAGCTGATGGTTTCATTTCTTGATCCCTGCCTGTTGCAACACGGCCCTGGCGTTGACGGTTCGATTTCCGAAAGTGAGCCCCTTGAGTCCGTCACCGGTCCTCGACCGGCGCGTCATGCCGCCTGGTCCGCGTCCACACGGACCGTGACGACGTCGGTGTCGTGATACTGCCGGTGACTCACGGTCGTGGCGTAGTGGCGCAGCAGCCGGAGCGAGAATTCGCGATCGCCCGACTGCTCTGCCCACTGCCCCAACAGCGCCACCCGGTCTTCAAGATTACCCTTCCCCGCCGCGGCGATAAACTCCAACTCCGCTTTTCGGCCATCCCCGCCCACCGACAGCACCAGGTTCCGCGCGCCTTCCGGCTCCGAATCGGACTCCTCCGGCACCAGGCTCAGGATCGCCTCCTCGGCCGCCGCCCGAAGCCGTTCCGTCGAAGTCGCGTTCCAACGCTTGTCCTGGGCGAAGCGCCGAACGAACTCGTCGATCTCCGCCAGCGACTCCACACCGAGCTCAGCCTTGAGCTGCCTGCGCCGCGGCTTGGACAGTTCCAGCGCAACCACCATCACGATCGCGGCCAGTCCGCCGGCCGCGATCCCGTTCTCCAGGATCGAAGCCACCGCATCTCCCAGGTGGTCCGAGAAGATCTGCCGGTTCTGGAAACCGACTCCCAACCAGAACGCGACGCCGACCACGACGCTCTTGCGATTGTTCAGCCCGTCCCGGACCACGATCCGCATTCCCACGACGAACAGGAGCGAGATGAGCACGACGATATAGGCCGCGACGACCGGATTGGGAATCGCCAGGATCACCGCGGTCGCTTTGGGAAAAAAGGAGAAGACGATGATGAGGACCCCGACCCAGACCCCCACGTTGCGGGCGGCCACGCCCGTGAGCGCGGCCACCGAGATGCCGGAGGAGTACGTGGTATTGGGCAACGTCCCCACCAGTCCCGAGAGCAGGTTGGACAGGCCGCTGGCACCGATGGTGCCCTGCACCGACCGAAAATCGGTCGCCCGCGGCTGCCGCCAGGACACCTGCTGGATGCTGATGGAGCCGCCGACGGTCCTCACCGTGTCGATGGCCACCACGAAGATGAATACCGGCAGCAACGCCCAGAACGACGAGCCGAAACTCAGGTCGAAGCCGGGCCAGCCGATCTGGGGCAATCCGAACCAGGGGGCGGCGCCGACGCGGGCCGTGTCGTAGATCCCATAGTACCCCGCGACACTGCAACCAGCGATCACGCCCAGAACCGGGCCCCAGAGCCGCCAGGCGCCCGTGGCGAAGAGGGCAAGACCCGCCATGGAGACGAGGGTCACTCCAAAGCTGGCGGGAGCCGCGGCCGGCGGAGCCCCTTCGGGCGGCCTGGCCAGCATGTTGAAGGCGATGGGCATGATGGTCACCGCCACCAGCATGATGACCGTCCCCGCCACCAACGGCGTGACCACCCGGCGCAGCAGCACGAGGCGCGAGCCCAACAGGAACTGAAACAGGGATGAGACCACGATCAAGGTGGCCAACAGAGCAGGCCCCCCTTGCGTCAAGGCCGTGATCGACACGGCGACGAAGGTGCCGGAGGTCCCCATCAGAAGGATGTAGCCGGCCCCGATCCTTCCGATACGAATCGCCTGGATGATGGTGATCAGGCCGCAGACACAGAGTCCGGCGAACACGGCCCAGGAAAGGTAGATCTCGCCGGCGCCCGCCGCTTCGATGATGATCTTCGGGATCAGCACGATTCCGCTGATGTTCAGCATCACGAGCTGAAGGCCGAGTCCCATGGAGAGAAGGTGCGGCGGCTTCTCGGGGGGTTCGTAGCGAACGCCCCTGCGAGGGGCCGGACCGGAGCGTTTCATCTGGCGGTTTTATACCGCAGGGAGGGTGGAGCCGCCAGCCTGATCCCGGGAAAGGCGCGGACCTGAATCGGAATCGTTGGATCGAATGCGAACAATTGACAACTGTGTCGCCAATTATCATGACAATTGACGACAGGACCGCGAATTGTCATGAAGATCGTCCCACCAATTATGTGCCACACTACATAGCGCTCCTCGTCAGCCCCTTCGAATTCTCCAGAAAGGAGGATCGGCCACCCGTCCGTTTCCTTGACTTCCCTCTCGGCGCGCTGCTATCAGGAACGGATGAGTACAGTGCGCCCTTCGGCCTTTTTCCCCCTACTTCTCTTCGCCACCTTGCCGGTTCAGGGACTACTTCCTGCCCAGGATCGGGAATGGATCTCCTACGGCGGAGACCCGGGAGGGATGCAGTACTCCTCCCTGGACCAGATCAACCGCGGGAACGTCGGCCGCCTGAAGGAAGCCTGGGTCTACGACACGGGTGACTTCAGCGACGGTTCCGAACTCCCCACCTTCTCCTCCTTCCAGACCACCCCCCTGATGGTGGAAGGCGTTCTCTACGTCTCCACCGTCTTTCACCGCCTCCTGGCGCTCGATCCGGATACGGGCAAGAAGCTCTGGGAGTTCGATCCCAAGTTCGACCGCAGCGAGCGGGTGAACATGTACAAGAGCCGCGGCGTCGCCTACTGGACCGACGGGAAGGCGAAGCGGATCTTTCTGGGGGACCAGTTGGGACGGCTCTTTTCGGTGGACACCGAAACCGGGAAGGCCGACCCGGCCTTCGGGACCGCCGGCATGGTGGATCTGAAAGAGGGGATGATGGGCGAGTACGGCCACCTCCGGTGGGGGCTGGGCTCGCCGGTGGCCCCCTGCGGCGACGTGGTGGTGGCCGGAAGCTGGGTCAGCGACGGCGAACCTCAGGGACCGAGCGGCGACATCCAGGCCATCGACGCCCGGACCGGGCGGAGGGTCTGGCGCTTCCACACCGTTCCCCGTCCGGGGGAGTTCGGACACGACACCTGGGAGGGGGACTCGTGGAAGGACCGGTCGGGCGTCAACGCCTGGTCCAACCTGAGCGTGGACGAGGAGCGCCGGATGGTCTTCGTCCCCCTGACCTCCCCCGGCACCGATTTTTACGGAGGGGACCGCAGGGGGGACAACCTCTTCAGTGACAGCATCGTGGCCCTGGACTGCCGAACCGGCAAGCGGGTCTGGCACTTCCAGACCATCCACCACGACCTCTGGGACTGGGACCTGCCGTCGCAGCCGTCCCTGGTCACCGTGCGGCGTGACGGCAAGGCGGTCCCGGCGGTGGCTCAGACCACCAAGACCGGGTTCGTCTTCCTGCTCCACCGCGAGACGGGAGAACCGCTCTTCGAAGTTGAGGAACGGCCGGTGCCGCAGGGGAACATCCCCGGCGAGTACTACTCCCCGACCCAACCGGTCCCGGTCAAGCCGCCGCCCTTCGTCCGCCAGGCCATGACCCGGGACGAGATCACCGACGTCACTCCGGAGTCCCGAGCCGAGTGCCTGGAGATGGTCAAGGATGCCTACGTGGAGGGTCCGCTGTTCCGGCCCATAGGCCGCAGGCTGACCGTCATGTTCCCGGGGACCAACGGCGGCTCCAACTGGGGCGGCGCCGCGTTCGACCCCGAATCCGACGTGCTCTACATCAACTCCATGGATGTGGGCGCCTTCGTCCGTATGGTGGAGCGGCCCGAGGGATCCAAGGTCCCCTTCCGGGCCCGGGGCACCAAATATGGACGTTTCTGGGACTCCAACCAGTACCCGTGCCAGAAGCCGCCGTGGGGCTCGCTGACCGCCATCGACCTGAACACGGGCGAGTTTCGCTGGCAGTCCATCCTGGGCGAGATCGACGATCTGACGCGCCTCGGGATCCCCAAGACCGGCGCCCCCAACCTGGGCGGTCCCATCGTGACGGCCGGCGGGTTGGTCTTCATCGCCGCCACCAACGACAGCCGCATCCGCGCCTTCGACAAGAAGTCGGGCGAGGAGGTCTGGGTCCGGCGTCTGCCGGCCAGCGGCCACGCCACTCCCATGACCTACCTGGGACCCAAGACCGGCAAGCAGTTCCTCGTCATCGCGGCCGGTGGGGGCAACAAGTACAACAAGGTCTTCGGCGGCAAGCTCGTAGCGTTCGCGCTTCCGTAATCGGGGATTCGGGACTCTGAAGACGTCCCATTGCGTGCGCTATCTTCTACGATCTGAATTTTCGATCCCGGGTTCGGGCGGGGGAAAGAGTCGGCGCCTGAAAGACGCCGATCCAACCGGCGCGTGAAACACGCCGCTCCGCATGAAACACGCCGCTCCGCGTGAAACACGCCGCTCCGTCACGCCGTAATCGTCGCGCGGGCGACCGTGCACTCCTTGAGCATCGCCGGGTCCGGCCCGGTGCCATGGCCCGGCTCCTCGGAAAGGCTCATCACAGGCTCGCCTGACGGACCCTGATCCAGGACCACTTCGGGCCGGGCCAGGTCCTTCCGGTAGAAACGGCTGGTGGGGAAGAGGTCGGCCGGGTAGGTGAAATTCTCCAACGTGGACAGGGCCAGGTTGACCCGGACGCCCACGGCGCTCTCCAGCATGGACCCGATCCAGCAGGGGAGCCCCGCCTCTTGGCACCGGTTGTGGATTTCCAGGGCCGGCGTCAGTCCTCCGACCCGGCAGGTCTTGATGTTGACGATCCGGCAACTCCCCATTTCGATGGCCTTCCGGGCCTTGTCGGGGGAGGTCACGCTTTCATCCAGGCAGACGGGCGTTTGCAGCTCCTCCTGGAGCCGGGCGTGGTCCGCCAGGTCATTGTACTGCAGCGGCTGCTCGATCATGGCCAGACCCAACTGGTCGATCTCCCGGAACATCTCCAGGTCCGAGAGCCGGTAGCCGCTGTTGCAGTCGATGTGGAACGTGTGATCGGGGAAGTTCTTCCTGACCACTTTCAGCATGGGCAGATCCCATCCCGGCCCGTACTTGAGCTTGGTCCGCTTGAAACCCGCTTCCACAGCCCGGCCGATGGCCTCCACCAGATCGTCCACCGAGTCCATGATTCCAAAGTCGGCCCCCACGTCGACCTGCGACCTCCGTCCCCCCAGAAGCCGGTAGAGAGGAATCTCCCGGCGCATGGATTCCAGCACCCACCAGGCGCTGTCCAGGCCGCCCTTGGCGAACGAGTTTCCCTTGACGAAGGAAAGCCGGTCCTGGAGTTCCTCTCCGCTGGCGATCTCCTGTCCCACCAGGATCGGAGCCAACCAGTCCCGGATGCAGGCGAAAACGCCTCCCGCCCACTCCGGCAGATATTGGGGAGCCGCCAGTGGAGCCGCCTCGCTCCAGGCCGCAACTCCCTGCGACTCCATCCGGACCAGGACCGATTGAACGGACGCATCCTCGCCGTAGGCGGTCCGCCAGGGATAGATGAGCGGCATGGCCACCTGGACCACTTCAATGGCATCGATTCTCATGGGTTCCAGGATATACCGAATGGTCCGAAGCGGAACACCGGTCCGAGAAGGGCTTAGAACGACCGGATCAGTGGTCCATCCGCCGAAGCAGGCTGCCGTACCCTTCGATGGGTTTGGTCAGCCCCAGCCTTCGGAAGCTGGCCCAGATGGTGGACTGGTTGGAGGTCACCACGGGACGGCCCGTAACCCGTTCCAGCTCCTCCACCACCTCCAGGGACCGCCACGCCGTGCAGGAACAGAAGAGCAGATCGGCCTCGGGACGGCAGGCCCGGGAGGCGAACTTCAGCACCGATTCCGGATCCTGATCGTTGATCCCCTGCTGGCCGGCGCCCACCGCTACCGGCTCGCCCTCCACATTGAGGACCGTGAAGCCGGCGGTCTCCAGGTAGGTGCGGAGCCTCCGGTTGCTCCAGTCCGGGTACGGGGTGGCCACGGAGATCTTGCGGGCGCCCATGAAGCGCAGGGCCTCGACCACCGCCGGGCTGGTGCCGATGGCGGGGACCTTCGCCGTTCGCTCGATGAGTTCGAGCATGTCCCGATCCCAGCCGGCGCCCTTGAAGAAGCTCCCCGTGGTGCAGGCATAGACGATGGCGTCCACCCGTGCCGTGGACAGATAGCGGGCGCCGCTCTCGATGTCCGCGTTCATCCGCTCCATGCCGTCTTCGCCCATGGAGTCGTTGGTCAGCCAGAGCCGCTGGCCATGAACCGTCATGGCCCTGGGCGCCACCAGTTGGTAGTCCCCCTCGCAGGTGGAGTTGGTGGAGGGGACCATCAATCCGATTCTGTGACGAATGCTCATTTTTGGGAGGCTCCTGAAAAAAACAATTCTACCTGAACCAGGGAGGCGGGGCGCCCCTCGTCGGCGCCTTCCCTTGTCTTTTCAGGAGAGGTGACCTCCGGGCACTCTTACGTCAGTTTCCGGGCCTGCAGATTCCCAACTGCTCCATCGCGAATGCGGCAGTTGTCAAACGTCGCTCCCAGACCGTGGCGCCGGGGGTTTCGTGCTATTCTGGATCTCACTAGGCACCCAAGATGCACACGCCTTCCCGCTCCCTTTTTTCCATCCTGGTTCCGGCTGCGGGACTGCTGCTCCTGACCGGAACGCTCGCCACCGCCCAGACAGGTACCGGGACGCTCCTGGGAACCGTCCGGGACGGTCAGAATGACATTTTGAGCGGCGCGGAGCTGACGCTGACCCGGATCCAGACCAACGAGGTCTTCGTGGCCCTGAGCGCGGCGAACGGCAACTACCGTCTGGACGGGATCCCCGTCGGCGACTACGAGGTCCACGTGAGTCTGGCCGGCTACCAGACGGAGGTCCGCACCGAAGTCCTGCTCCAGGTAGGACAGACGGTTCGCCAGGACTTCCACCTGCTGTCGGGAGACTCGGCGGAAGTCCGGCGAACCTTGGCGCAGGCTCTCCAGTTGGAGTCGGAGAACGCCGAGCTGGGAGAGGTCATCGGCCGCAAGAAGCTGGAAGACATGCCGCTGAACGATCGCGACTTTACCAAGTTGGCAACCTTGGCCCCGGGGACCGCTCCGGCCAGCAGCACCAGCAGCTCCGGGAGCGCCATGGGGAACATCCGTGTCCAGGGCATGCGGCAACGGGACAACGTCACCTCCGTGGACGGTTCGCTGTTCCCCCGCTTTTCCAACTTCAAACCCAGCACCGACGCCTTGGAGGAGTTCGAGGTGAAGACCGGCCTCTACGGAGCCGAGTACGGAATCCGCCCCGGCGGGCAGATCGTGGCGGTCACCCGCAGCGGCGGCAACGACTATCACGGAAACCTGTTCTGGTTTCACCGCAACGACAACCTGGACGCCCGGAACTTTTTCGAGCACGAGAAGCAGGAGTACAAGCGCAATCAGGTGGGAGCCACCCTGGGGGGACCGATCCGGATTCCCCGCCTGCTGGACGGGAGGGACCGGGCCTGGTTCTTCGTCTCGTACCAGCGCGAGTCGATCCGGGAGATTCGGCCGCTGACCGGAGTCGTCCCCACCCTTGAACAGAGAGAGGGCCGTTTCTCCAGGCCGTTGAGGGATCCGGCTACCGGAAACCTCTTCCCCAACAACGCCATTCCTCCCGAAAGGATCAACCCGGTGGCGAGCAGGCTATTGGCTTTCTTTCCCCGGCCCAACACTCCGCGCGCGCTGAATTTCACCAGTCCCGACTCCTCCGCTCCGTATGACAACCCGCAGTTCATCACGAGGATCGATTTCAAGGATTCCGAACAGAGCCGTTGGTCGGGGCGCTTCGTCGGGAATTCGGGCCCCTACGTCACCGTACGCGCGATCTCTGCATTTTCCGCCATCCAGCCGCTGCGCGCCTACGGCCAGAGCATCACCAACACGCGGACCCTGGCGGGTGGCCTCACCAACGTGGCCAGCATCCACTGGACACGGAGGCCCTACGTCGCGGCGCCTTCCAATCCCAAACCGGAGGCCTCTGCGGCGCTGGGCATCCCTCAACTCCAGGACAGTGTCGTGGACCGGATGGGAATTCCCATCGTGGAGATCCAGGGCTACACCAACCTCGGTGACATCCAGCTTCAGGGTCCCTCCATCACCGGGAACTGGCAGATCAAGGAACAGATCTCTTTCCACCGGGGCGACCACTCGGTGAAGACCGGGGCCGAGTTCCGCCAACACTACATGTTCATCAACATGGAGGCCCGCTCTCGTTTCTACTTCTTCGACCGCTATACCGGACACGCGCTGGGAGACTTCCTTCTCGGCTATCCGGCCCGAACGACTCTGGGGGGCGAGTCCTACCGCGCCAACCTGCACCAGAACAGCCTCTACCTGTTTCTCCAGGACGACTGGAAGCTGAGCCCGACGCTGACCCTGACCCTGGGGCTCCGCTACGAGGGGAGATTCCCGTGGAAGGACAAGCGGGGCTTCGTGTCCAATTTCGATCCCCATCGGGGAGCGATTGCGGCGCCGCCCGTGGACCTGGACCTGAAGCCGGGTGATACGGGCCGCTATCCGGCCGGGATTCCCCTGGTGAGCTGGAAATGGAGCGAAGGTTTCCTGCCCCGCTCCGGACTGGCCTGGAGGGTCGGGTCCAACTCCGTGGTGCGGCTTGGCTATGGCATCTATGCCAACGAATTGGACACCGGGATGCTCTACCGGCTGACCCGGACTCCGCGAGAGGGCGCCATCCGCTCCACCTTCAACGCTCCCCTGGAGACTCCCGTCCTGAGCCTGACCGACCCCTTTCCCGAGGCCCTGTCCCGCTCGGCCGTACCCACCATCTTCGGAGTGGAGAGCCCGCTGCCCCTCTCCTCGACCCACGTCTGGGGCCTCTCGCTGCAGCAAAAGTTCTCCCCTCTCCTGATGCTGGAGGCGGGATACCTGGGCTCCCATACGGCGAACCAGTTGGATACCGTGTCTCTCAACGATGCCCGTCCGGGAAGCGGAGACCGGCAGGCCCGCCGTCCCTTCCCCAGCTTGCAGGCTGTCCACATCCCCATGGCCGACGCCGACTCCAGGTACCATGGCATGCAGTTTCGGTTGGAGAGGCAGCCTGGAGCGGAAGGACTGCACCTGAGCGGCTCCTTCACCTGGTCCAGCCAGATCAACAACGGCGGCGGCTGGGAAGGGTCCTATGAGCGGCGCTATTTCAGGAGCCGAAACCTGCCGTTGCACTACAATCGCGGACTCTCGGAACTCCACCTCCGGCGGCGATTGGTCCTCACAACCAGTTACGAACCCCCCTTCGGCCGGGGCAAGCCCTACCTCCAGACCGGCCCTCTGGGTGCGGTTCTGGGCGGGTGGTCCATGCAGGTCATTTCCAGTTTCCAGGACGGTCCCTGGTTCACCGTCTACCTGCCCGGCGACTCGCTGGACGTGGGATCCGAATTCTCCCAGTGGCCGGACCGGATCGGGAATCCGAACCTTGCACCGGACCAGCGCACGCCGAACCGGTGGTTCGACACGGAGGCCTTCGTCCGTCCCGACGGTCTTCGTTATGGCAACGCGGGCCGGACGACGGTGGAGGGACCCGGCCTGGCCAACGTGGACCTCTCGCTCCGGCGTACGTTCCGCGTGAGCGAAGGCCAGAACCTGGAATTGCGGCTGCAGATGTTCAACGCTGCCAACCGCGCCAACTTCGTCCTCAGGAGGAAGGCCCGGGTCAACCAGTTCGGCACGTCCGACTTCGGAGCGCTGGGCGAAGCCTCCCCCGCCCGCCAGGTCCAGGTGGCTCTCAAGTACTCGTTCTGACCCGATTCCGGCCGGCTCGCATTCAGTCGAGTTGCCTCAGGTAGACCACGTAGAGCCGGGGATCGGCGTCCCCCTCACGCTCCATGTGGATTCGCAGGCGCACGGTCTGGCCCGCCAGGGCGGACAGGTCTCCTCCGGGCCATTGGACGGGAACGTCGAGTCCTCCCTCTCCCCGGGGAACGCCGCTCGATTCCCCCGAATAACCGGGCAGCAGATTGAACGCGGCGTCGGAGACCTCCACCTTCATGAGCCGGGCGTGATCGGCGTTGAGGACCACTTCGAAACCGCCCCCGGGCAAGGTCACCGGAGCCGACCAGACCCAGCCCTTGGGCTCGTCCAGCCGCGTCGAGCCTTCGGGATAGAGCCCCAGGGCGCCCCACCGGTCCCGGGGCAGCGTGGCCAGCCCCACTTCCGCGTAGTACTCCTCGCCGTACTCGGCGTTGCGCCAGCGCCCGTGGTAGATGAGGGTCTTGTCTCCCACGTTGAGGATCCCGTTGCCCGACTGGCAGAGGATGGTGGGATAGTACTTTCCCGGTTCGTTGGTCACCGGCGAATCGTCCCGATGCAGGTAGACGTGCCCCTTGACCGGCTCGCGGAAATGAATCCCGTCGTTGCTGACCACAAGGCCGAAGTCGGCCGAGATCTTGCCGTGCCCGAACCAAGCCGCCGGGACGTTCCGGGTCGTGTCCCCCGGGAAGTTGTGCCAGAGCCCGAACAGGCCCACCAGGACGCTGCCGTAGCTGCGGGCGCCGACGCCCAGATGGACCTGGTCGTAGGGCTTGCGTCCGCCCCGCTTGGCGGGTTCCTCCGGCTCCCGAATCAGAAATGCCGGGGCGTACCCCGAGACCCAGTCCTCGAAATTGGCCGAGACGGCGGCGTAGCCCTGGCGCCCGTGGGCGTGACCTCCTTCGCTGTGTCCCACGGCCTGGCCGTGGACCGCATAGAAGTTATTGTGCTTGTACACCCCCGCGATCTCGATGAACTTGTCGACGGCATCCCGGTCCTTGACCTTCCAGTGGATCCCGTCGGGGCTCGTGGCCGTCCGGAAGACCCAGGTCGTGCCGTTGTGGAGGTTGTAGACCATCTTGTAGCGGCGCTGCGGGTCCGGTTCGTCCGCCTCCTTGAGGACGTGGCCGCCGTACATCCGCTCGCCGGGCAGATCCAGAAGGTTGTTCTCGCGGCTCCCCTTGTATTCCACCTGTCCCAGGTTCGGCTTTACCCAGTGGACCCCGTCGTCGCTCTCGGCGTAGGCAACCGGCCCCACGGTGAACCCCGATTCGGTCTCTCCCGTCCCCAGGGGGTAGTACCACATGCGGTACTTCCCCTCGTCGAAGAGGACCGTCCCGTAAAAATGGGTCCCGATGTAGTCCGGTTTGTCGGGATCGTCGCGGCTGGGGGTCAATACCGGCTCCAGCCTCACATCCGGCTTGGAATAGTAGAGGGAGACGTTCCGCCACAGCGGCAACAGGTGGTCGTCGATGGCCAGGAGCGGCGCCTCGCCGCGGACCACGCCCGGAACCGTCTCGAAACGGAATCCGTCGGGCTCCGCCGTTCCCGGTGCGCTGCCGGAACAACCGGCGGCCAGGCCAAGGACCAGCGGAACGAAGAGATACGGGTGGACCCGTTGTTTCAATTGCATGACTCCTCCAGGTTGGAATCCGGCGGCGTGGCCGGTGCGTCGTTACCTCTGATCCTGCGGCTTCACGTCGGGTGGGGCGCCGACGAAGAGCCACCAGCAGTCCTCGTCGGTGTGATTGTAGACCGACCGCATGGGTTCGGGAGGAAAGTAGATGGCGGTGTTCTCCTCCACCTCATACTCGTCGTCATCGACTCTCACCATGGCGCGTCCCTTCATCAGGTAGTAGACCTCCTCCATGGTGAAGTGCCGGTGATGCTCCACGCTTCCACCGGGAGCCAACCGGCCCACCGACATCCGCAGATGGCCGGGGAGCCCGAAGGCGTCGTTGAAGGACTTGTGCTCCAGGATCTCCTGGTTTTCAGCGATGTTCGCCAGATCCACGAATCGAACCGGTTTGCATGCCTTGGACCTGTCTTTGTTCATTCTTTCCATCTCCCGTCCTTATTCGTCTCGTTCGTCAAATGGCTCACCGGCGCCAATCGGGGACGCCGTGGCAAGAATCTCTACCAGGCCAGCCAGCCGCCGTCCACGCACAGGACCTGACCGGTGACGAAAGAAGCCGCATCCGACGCCAGGTAGACGACGGCCCCTTGCAGATCCTCCCCCGTGCCCGGGCGTTTCAACGGGGTGCGCTGGATCATTCTGGACCAGGTGTCCTTGGGGACAGCCGTTTTCAGCCGTTCGGTCCGGATCATCCCGGGGCTGATGGCGTTGACCCGGATCTTGTATTCCGCCCAGTAGGTGGCCAGCGCCCGGGTCATGCTGATCACCGCTCCCTTGCTGGCGGAATATGCCAGATCCTCTCGAGTCGGATTCCCGGGAGGATGAGACACGGAGGGGTCCACTCCCACGTGCCCGTAGACCGAGGCGATGTTGATGATGCACCCGCCGCCCTGGGGCACCATGATCCGTCCGGCTCGCTGGGAACAGAGAAACGTCCCGGTGGCGTTGACGTCGAAGACCCTCTGCCAAACCTCCACGGGAGCGTCGAGGGTGACGGCGTGAATGGAGATCCCGGCGTTGTTCACCAGGATGTCGAGGCGCCCGAAACGTTCCTCGGCAGCCGCCATCATGCAATCGACGTCCTCGGGTCGGGAGACGTCCGCTTCCACCCCCAACCCGTCTCGTCCCCGCCGGCGAATGCGGCGGGACGCGGCTTCGGCGAGGGCGCCGTCCCGGTCCCCGATGACCACATCGGCGCCGGCCTCGGCCAGCGCCAGGGCGAGATCCTCTCCGAGCCCCGATCCGGCTCCGGTGACGACGGCGACCCTGCCCTGGAGACTGAATCGATCGGACCCCGG
The DNA here is from genome assembly GCA_965116695.1 of Acidobacteriota bacterium. GTDB lineage: Bacteria > Acidobacteriota > UBA6911 > RPQK01 > JAJDTT01 > JAJDTT01. The sequence goes on along the minus strand of OZ220706.1, from coordinate 82,277 downwards.
CATGCGGTTCAGAAGAGTCCCTGGATCCGGCCCGTTTCGGTATCGACGTCGATCCCTCGGTAGGCGGGCCGGGAACCGGTCCCGGGCAAGAGGTGGATCCCCCCTGCCACCGGGACCACCAGTCCGGCGCCCCGGTAGAGCAGGATGTCCCGAATCGGGAGCTCCCAACCCCGCGGGCGGCCCTTCAACTGCGGATCGTGGGTGATGCTGAGATTGGTCTTGGCCATGCAGAGCCCCAGCGAGCGGTTCCGGGGATCGCTGTCCAGGCGCTCCAGCTTGCGGCGGGCTTCCGGCGAGTAGCTCACGCTCGCGGCCCCGTAGACCTGGGTGGCGATGCACTCGATCCGTTCTTCGAGCCGGCTCTCCAAGCCGTAGAGAAACCGGAACTCCTGCTTCTGCTCGCAGGCCGCCACCACCGCCTCGGCCAGTTCCACCGCCCCCTCGCCTCCCTTGAGCCAGTGGTCGGACATGGCGAAGGGAGCCCCGGCCTCGTCGGCGACCCGCTTCACCAAGGCAATCTCCTGGTCGGAATCGGTGACGATCCGGTTGACGCAGACCACCGGTTCGATCCCGCTCTTCCGGACGATGTCGATGTGGGCCAGAAGATTGGAGCATCCCTCTTCCACCAGCTCCAGGTTCTCTTCGATGTAGGCGGGGTCCAAGGGCTGGCCCGGGCGCACCCGCGGCCCGCCCCCATGGCTCTTGAGGGCCCGGATCGTGGCCACGATCACCACCGCATCGGGCCGAAGTCCCGAGTACCGGCACTTGAGGTTCCAGAACTTCTCGTAGCCGATGTCCGAGCCGAATCCGCTCTCGGTGACCAGATAGTCGGTCAACAAGGTTCCCATCCGGTCGGCGATGACGGAGCTCTGGCCCAGGGCGATGTTGGCGAATGGACCCGCGTGAACCAGCATGGGCTGTCCTTCCATGGTCTGGAGCAGGTTCGGATGGACGGCTTCCGTCATCCACGCCGTCATGGCGCCGGCCACCTCCAGATCGGCAGCCGTCACCTCCCTGCCCCCGCGGTCCCAGGCCACCACGATCCTGCCGATCCGCTCCCGGAGGTCCGCCAGATTCCGGGAAACGGCCAGAATCGCCATGAGCTCGCTGGAGGCGGTGATCTGGAAACCCGACTCCATGGGATAGCCGTCCATCTTGCCGCCGTTCCCGATGTTGATGTAGCGCAGGGACTGGGCGCAGAAATCGATGGCCCACTTCATCTCCACCCGGCCGGGATCCAGGTCGAGGCGGTTCAGCCCCAGCGACTCCAGCTTGCGGTCGTCGTAGTTCCGTTCGTGCTGCATCCTGGCCGTCAGCGCCACCATGGCCAGGTTGTGGGCGTTGGTGATGGAATCCAGGTCTCCGGTGAGCCGGACCGAGAGCGGGGCCAGGGGAATGCACTGGGAGAGGCCGCCGCCGGCGCCCGATCCCTTGAGATTGAAGGTGGGGCCCCCGCTGGGCTGCCGGATGGCGCCGGCCACTCTGCGGCCGATCCGGGCCAGACCCTGCACCAGTCCGATGGTGGTGGTGGTTTTCCCCTCTCCCAAAGGTGTGGGAGTGATGGCGGTCACGTCAACGTACCGACCGCGGCTGGAGCCCTTGAGCCGTTCCATGACCGCCCGGTGATCCACCTTGGCGAGTCCCCGGCCGGCGGGAAGCAATTCGTCCGCCCGAAGGCCCAGTTCCGAGCCCAATTGATCGATTGGCGCGGCCACCTTCTCAGCGGCCTCAGCCAACTGCCAACCTTCCAGCTTCGTGGGATCCAAACTCGTTTTCGCCACGGAGAATCGAGCCTCGTGCCGTTCCAGTTTACTACGGATCGTCCCTCCCCGGTCATGCCGCCACGGATGTCAACTGTCCGCGCCGGACTCGGAACGACCCTTCTCGCCGGGATCTGCCGACGCTCCGTTTCCGTGGCGAGCTTCACCGGTGGCTGTTAGAATACCCGCGAAATCAACAATTTTCCGGTCTGAGTTGAGCAAGAGTCTTCCCATGTTTCACCGGTTCGGGTTGGCGCTGGTCTTGTCGGTTACGGCCGCAATGGCCGGAAGCCGGGATCTTCCTCCACCCGCTCCTGACGGTGTGGACTTCTCCGAACAGGTCGAGCCGATTCTCCGGGACCGTTGCTACGCCTGCCATGGCGCCACCGTCCAGATGAACGGCCTGCGCCTCGACGAACGCAGCCAAGCGCTGAAAGGAGGCGACTCGGGCCTCCCCTCAGTCATCCCCGGTAACAGCGCCGGGAGCCTGCTGATCCATACGGTGGCCGGTCTGGACCCGGACCGGATCATGCCCAAGACCGGAGATCGGCTCACTCCCCATGAGATCGGCCTGCTCCGGGCCTGGATCGACGCTGGCGCCGACTACGCCGAAGGGGCCGATTCGAGTCCGCTGGCGAAAGCGAAGGATCACTGGTCATTTCAACCGCTGACCTCGCCTCCGGTCCCACAAGTGAGAAACGCGGACTGGGTTCGGAACCCCATCGACGCCTTTGTCCTGGCCAAACTGGAGGGCCGGGGTTGGAAGCCGTCTCCTCCGGCGGGAGACGAAGCGCTGTTGCGGCGAATGTACCTCGACCTCGTGGGTCTTCCGCCGACTCCGCAGGAACAGCACGAGTTCCTGAACGAGGCCAGCCCGGAAGCGTTCGACCGCCTGATCGGGGAACTCCTGGATCGACCCGGATATGGAGAACGGTGGGGCCGGCACTGGCTGGACGTGGTCCGCTACGCCGAGACCAACGGCTATGAGCGGGATGCCACCAAGCCGGAAGTCTGGAAGTACCGTGATTACGTGATCCGGTCCCTGAACCAGGACAAGCCCTACGACCGGTTCATTCTGGAGCAACTGGCCGGAGACGAGTTGGAGGACGCCACCGCCGAGACTCATATCGCCATGGGCTTCAACCGGTTGGGTCCCTGGGATGACGAGCCGGCCGACTTCGACCAGGACCGCTTCGATCAGTTGGATGACGTGGTTCGAACCACCTCCGAGGCCTTCCTGGGCCTGACCATGGGCTGCGCCCGCTGCCACGATCACAAGTTCGATCCCCTCTCTCAGCAGGACTATTACGGAATGGTCGCCCTCTTCAACGGCCTGCGCCGGTCCCAGACCGGGCGGCGGGAGGTCAGCCTGCCGGTGGGGGACCATGTCCAGATGGCCGGGCAGTCCAAGAGGGACGGCCGCATCAAGGAGCTGGAAGCCCAAATCGACAAGCTTCGGGAAGACTTCCGGATCGACCGGCTCCGCTCCGGCCGGAGCGGACTCCCCGAGAAGGCCGTAGCTGCCCTGCTGGAGGACATCAAGAAGAGAACCGAGGAGCAGAAGGAACTGGCCCGGCAATACTCCACCGAGATGATCGCCAAGACGGCCGAGGCCCTCCCTCCCGAACTGGTGGAACGGATCGCCGAATTGGAAGCCGAGATCGCCCGGGTTCGCCGGTCCACTCCCGACCTGGACCGCGGCTACTACCTCTACGAGTCGAAGCCGCCGGAGGTGGTCCACGTGTTGATGCGAGGCCGGGCCGCCAGTCCCGGCGACGTGGCCGTCCCGGCTCTTCCCGCCGCCCTGGTCACCTCCCAGCCCACATTTTCCGCCAGGGGAAACAGCAGCGGGCGGAGACTGGCCCTGGCCCGCTGGATAGTCAACCCCGAGAACCCTCTGACCGCCCGGGTCCTGGTCAACCGGGTCTGGCAGCAGCACCTGGGCCAGGGACTGGTCCGCAGCGCCGGCGACTTCGGCAGTATGGGGGACCGGCCCAGCCATCCCGAGCTGCTGGACTGGCTGGCCAGCCGTTTTATCCAAGAGGGCTGGTCCTTCAAGAAGCTCCACACCTTGATCATGACCAGCAACACCTACCGCATGGGCAAGAAGCCGGTGGCCGAGTACCTGGAGGCGGACCCGGAAAACCGCCTCCTCTGGCGGGCCCATTACCGGCGGCTGGAGGCCGAGGCCATCCGGGACTCGATGCTGGCCGCCAGCGGACAGCTCAATCGCAAGATGTACGGCCCTAGCATGGTGCCGCCCATCCCCGAGGCCGCGCTGGAAGGGCATCCGGACCCGGACAAGATCTGGCATACGTCCGACCCTCGGGAGGCCTCCCGCAGAACCGTCTATGCCTTCATCAAGCGCTCCATGCTGATCCCCATGCTGGAGGTCCTGGACCTGTGCGACACGACCCGGAGCTCCGCCCAGCGGCCGGTGACCAGCATCGCCCCCCAGGCCCTGACCCTGTTCAACGGAGACTTCGCCAACGAGCAGGCCTTCCACCTGGCTCGCAGAATCCTGGAGGAGGCGGGTCCTGACCCGGCCCAACAGGTGGACCTCGTCTATCGCCTGGCGCTCGCCCGCGCACCGGCCCCCGACGAACACCGGGAGATGGTGGACTTCCTGAATCAGGAGACCGAGGCCTACCTCTGGGAGGTGAGTGCCCGGAACCGGAACCGGCTCGTGGCCCGGGAGAAGAGCCTGGTTCAACTCTGCCGGGTGGTCTTCAACCTCAACGAATTCGTCTACCCCAACTGAGGAGGCACCGTCAGAATCGGTCCTACCGGGAGAACAACGATGCAGGCGAAGCGGTTCACACGCAACAATCCACCCTGCGGCCGGACGCGGCGGGAGTTCCTTTGGGAGACGGGCGGAGGATTCGCCGGGCTGGCCCTCATCGACCTGCTCTCCTCCGACGGCTTCTTCGGCCGGCTGGAAGGGGCTTCGGTCGACGGCGCCCCTCCGGCGCTCCTGGCCCCCAAGCTGCCCCATTTCCCGACGCGCGCCAAGCACGTCATTTTCTTCTTCATGAACGGCGGGCCCAGCCACGTGGACCTGTTCGATTACAAGCCGGCGCTGACCAAGTACAACGGCACCCCCTACAAGGGCAAGGTGAAGGTGGGATCCAACAACCGTCCCATCGGCTACCTCATGCAATCCCCGTTCGAGTTCAAGAAGCACGGCCAGAGCGGGCTGGAAATCAGCAGCGTCTACCCCCACCTGTCCCGCTTCGCCGACGACCTCTGCGTGATCCGCTCCCTGTACACCGACACCGCGGCCCACGCCTCGGGCAATATCCAGATGAACACGGGCAACGTCATCATCGGGAGGCCCTCCCTGGGCTCTTGGCTCAGCTACGGCCTGGGCACACTGGGCAACGACCTGCCCAGTTTCGTGGTCATGACCGATCCCCGCGGCGGACCCATCGGCGGGACCTCCAACTGGACCGCCGGATTCATGCCGGCCGCCTACCAGGGGACCCTCTTCCGGAGCAAGGGCAATCCGCTTCTGAACCTGGCGACGCCGGAGGACGTCAGCGAACGGACCCAGCGGCTCTCCCTGAACCTGCTGCAGCGGCTGAACCGGAAGCACCTGAAAGGCCGTGAGCAGGAGTCGGAGCTGGCCGCCCGAATCCACTCCTACGAGTTAGCGTACCGGATGCAGACCACGGCCGCCGAGGTGGTGGACGTCGACCGGGAGAGTGAGCAGACCCGGGAGATGTACGGACTCAACAACCGGCTCACCGCCGACTACGGCCGCAAGTGCCTCATCGCGCGGCGGCTCATCGAGAAGGGGGTCCGCTTCGTCCAACTCTACTCGGGGGGCGGGCACGGTCCCGAAACCTGGGACGGCCACGTGGACTGCATCAAGAACCACTCGCTCCACGGATACGAGACCGACCAGCCCATGGCCGCCCTGATCGAAGACCTGAAGCGGACCGGACTCTGGGAGGAGACGCTCCTGATCTGGGGCGGCGAGTTCGGCCGGACCCCCACCAGCGAGGGCGTCGGCAAGCCGGGCCGCGACCACAACTGGCTCGGCTTCTCCATGTGGCTGGCCGGAGCGGGCGTGAAGGGCGGACAGGCCATCGGAGCCACCGACGAGCTGGGCTTCGAGGCGGTGGAAGATCCCTACCACGTCTCCGACCTGCACGCCACGGTGCTGCACCTGATGGGCCTGGACCACACCAAGCTGACCTACTTCTACCACGGCCTGGAGGAGCGCCTCACCGGCCAGCGGGGCCAGGTGATCGAGGGGGCTCTGGCCTGACAAGGTGCCGAGGCGACTTGCTTCTCGTGTCGTGACAAACTCCTGCCGACAGTGATTCCGAATCCCCGGCGGTGGGTTTCTACACTGGACCTACCTGATCAGGATCGGGCGAGAGCTATCCTTTCTTCTAGTTCCTGGCGTATATCAGCCGCAATCTCTTCAACTTCCCGAGCTACCCGAGGCGAGCGGCCAAGGATTTGTTCTAAAGCGGTGACCAAGGGCAACAACCGATCAGAGGCCGGCGACCCTTGGATCAACTCAAGAGCACGGATTGGATCAGCCATGACGCAAAATTGGATCAGTAGAGGCACACACCCTACGGGAAGATAATCCATTGCTGGCAGGTGCTCCAGCAGCATCACGACCTCATTTTCGCTGACAGTGCGATTCATTTCACATTGGAGAATAACTTTCTTTACGACGGCAGTTGCTACCACGTTAGCGGTCTGCGTATCGTCGGTTCCACCGAATCGCGTTGCGATCTCATTGTAAGCGGCAAGAGCATCTCCTAGTTGGTTATTCTTATGATACGCATGCCCCCTGCCTAGGATTGTATTGGCAACAATTGGGGTAAGGCCCTTAATTCCCTTTGCTTCGGCTGTACTAAGCCGATCTAATGCTTGATCAAACGCAAGGAGCGCGTTTGGAGCGTCGCCAATCAAGTGCAACGCGCTTCCTTTGCTGAAAAATGCCATCACCAATAACATTAAGGATACTGGATCCCTACGGGTTCGGAATCGGTTCACAATATCGTCGCAGACCGTAACCGCCTTACTATTACGACCAATTCTAATGAGAACAGCCGCCTTTAGAATGTAAGCGAACTGTACTACTTGCAAGAGCTCAGACGTTTCAGAGGAACCGAATCGATCGATTACATCGTCATAAATGGTAAGTGCCGGTTCCGTCGGACCTAATTTGGCAGCTTTTGCTATAAGCGCATAGGCGATTTTTGGCGCTATTTCCGGGGTGCTCATTGACCCAAATGCGCTGACAACATCTTCGTCGGTAAGGAGTGTTTCCCGGTATGACTTTAGCAACGGTATGTCAAGTAGATTTGCGAATGCCGCCCGAGCGAGTTCCCTTGCTCGCTGGTCACCAACTCCTGTCTCAGCCGCAATTCGCTTGCCTAATTCCAATAATTCATCAGGCGAATAGTACGAGGCCATAAATTGAATGAGTGCTTCCACCATGGACGCTGCTCCGGAACCACGACGCAGCAAGTAGTAGATGTTGTATAGACGCTCGGTCAGATAGTATTGTTTGCGCCGGGCAGTTCCTCCTTCAACGGTTACCGCACCGCGTTGTAGAAGACGTGCGAGCAAAGCGCTGCACCGGTTCGTGTCTAGGCGAGCCAAGTCGGCGATTTCCCTGGAAATTGACGGTTTCCAAAGCCTCGCGAGTGCCAGGTAGACTCGTCGTTCCTGGGCCGGCAGTGAGTCGAGATGACTCTTGAAGTACTCCGTGTGATCGTCGACCAGTGCCAGTAAGTTTTCCATCAATTCACGGAATGATTGCCCTGCTCCGAAATAAGAGACGATGGTAAGCAATCGGGGGCTGCCGCCGGTGAGAATTTGCAGCGGCCTGATGGTCCGCAACTCAGTAGATCGTCCGGAAACGGTCTTCCAGAGCGTCGCGCACTCACTCGTATTGAGCGGACTAAGAGTGATGATCCGAAAGAGGTCGTAAAGAGCATTTTCGGGATGGTCGATCTCCTTGAATCGGCTGGTTGCGCTTCCGAGCAAGAGAATTCGTGGTTCCGTTTGTAACGTCTTTCTCAACCGCCATCCCGCGTCCGGGTCGAGCATGTCTGCGAACAACATGTTCAGATTTTCGACCACGAGCACCAGACGTTGGCCGTAACGGTCGGCGAAATCCAAGAGCACCCCGAGACAACGCTCCGACAAGATGAAATCATCCGGACTGGATCTCAGGTCTTCGTAGGTACGGTGCAGATCCACACCATCCGTGTGCGGGGCTTGGTCCGCAAGACGGCCAAGGCATTCCAACCAGAATTCGCCGCAAGTCGTAACCTCGTAGCTCTCTTCGGCGAATACGACGGGGAAAAATCCCTCCAACTTGGGGTTTCGCCGGATCTCGACCGCGACTCGAAGCAACAGGTGAGTCTTACCGCTGCCACGTGGACCGATGACGATGATGTGTGGATTCGAGTTACCGGTGCTCTCGCTTAGAGTTTCGACGATCGATTCAAATTCGTCGGTCCGTACACAGAACGAATTCAAGAGTTCGTCGTCGGTCAAAAACCCCGGATTGTATTTCTTGGTGATTGCCTTCATCACTTCGCCTCTTGTCTCGATCTTCGCCTGTCGATCGGAATGAAATACGCGCCGTGTCGGGCCTTCCACCAGTCTTCAAGCAGACCCGAAACAAACCGAAAACCATCGGAGTCGGCGGCCAGATAACCGTCATGCTCCAAGGTGTACAGGACATCGTCGATTGCCACCGAATCCCCAGAATCTGACGAATGACCGCCGCGATACTTCTCGATCGATTTCCACCTCAGTAGAGCATCGCCTACCGCCGTCTCCGTCAACAGACTGAGTGCGGTCTTGTAGCTTTCAGTTCCCAGAATCATCCTCAGCCGGCTCTCATAGTGCTCCAGATCGATTTGTCCACGGACGCTGAGCAGATCCTGCTCATACACCTGGCCGACATCGGCAAGTGTCGCTGCGTGTCTTTTGTTCCGGCGCAAATGTTCATGAAGATGGTCGAAAAACTGCTGTACGTGGTGGGGAACACAGCATCGGAGATAGTGGCACATCTCGGATCGGACCTCACAAGATAGATCCAAGCCGTAGTTACACGCCAACGCTTCCAGGCATTTGCCGGAGATTTCCCGGCTCCAGGGTTTCAACTCGAACGGCGAAAAAATATTCGCCTGCGCGCTGAGGCCGGCTTGTTTGAGAACGGGTTCAAGACCAACGCTACCCGAGACGATCATGGATACCCGCCCCCGATGGGTCTGCCCATTCTTGCGGAGCCAACTCAAAAACTGGTCTGCCGCGTCCCGCCGGTCCGGCGTGATCCGGTAGTCCTGACCCTTGAGTAGTCTGTTGATTAGGATCGGCAACTCATCGATGGCCAACACAACTGGCTTCTCACTCAATGCAAGTGCCGTGAAAATTTGATCACCTCGCTGGCGCCAGTTTCCGGCATCGATTCCGGCGCGTAATTTGACCTTCACATCGGCTACTTCCAAAGCTTCGATTCGATCACCAAAGCCTTCCAGGAAGTTCGCGAAACTGGACTTGATACGACCCCAAACGGTCCGAACCGATCGTGTCTGGATTGCAATCTCGGCGATGGCGTCAGCGGAGTCGTTAGCGCCTTCCAGATCGACAAAAATGGTCTCGAAGCTGCCTTCGTCCGCCAGTCGGCGTAACAGTTCCCTTACCAGGCTCGTCTTACCCATCCGGCGCTGCGCCGTTAGCAGAGTGTGGGTTCCCTCTTTGACACGCTCACTCAATGCCTCAAGTTCGACGTCTCGATCGAAGAATCGATCTCCGTCGACCCAGTTGCCACCAGCCTTCTTGAGTTTTTTCATAACTGGTTCCTTAACAACGCCCATCATACATTACCAACGGAGTTGTTGGCAACAGTTTTGTTGGCAAGATTCGGAATGAGTTCCGATCAGAACCCGCCAAGCACATCAGGCACCTATCGGGAATGATCTCAACGAGCTAGAACACGTACGTCTCACTCCACGAAGACGGTGGCGTTCGTGGCCGTGAAGCCCCGAATCTCGTTCTCTTTCTCGAGCCACACGACCAGGGTGTAGACCCCCTTCCGGGAGGGGATGGAGATGGTTTGGGAGAAGGACCGGCCCCGGACCTGCACCGATCCCCGGGTGCCGTCGGCGTAGCGCATGATCGAGGGCAACCGGGTCCGGTAGATCTTCTCGTCAGGGGGCAGGGAATAGGAATACGTGCCCATCAACTGCGCCAGGGACATCGCTTCGGGCAGGGGTTCGTAGAAGACGGAAATCGCCTGGAGATCGTATCCGGGCTCGAGTACCTTGCCCTTCAGTTGAACGCTTGAGGAGGGCGCCTTTTTTTGGGGAATGGGCTCCAGGCTCACGTACCGCCTGGCGAAAATCTGAATCATCCGCAGACCCGCCTTGCTGTAGGCCACCCCGATTCCGACATGGGTATGGTGAGGGTCCAGGATGTTCTGGCGGTGCTGGTCGTACGGCGGTTCCTCACCGATGAGGCTCTCGTGGCGCGCCGTCAATTCGGCTCTGACGGAGTCGAAGCTCACCTCGAAGCCGGTGCTGTTCATGCTGGCGATGTTTTCGGAAGTATGATCGGTGACGCCGCTTTGCGAATAGCGCATGTATGGCTTCCAGCCGGCCCGGTTCCAGTGGCTGGTGTAGCCTTCCCGGAGCATCTCCCGGCAATGCTCGTCGGCCAGCAAGGAGAGGGGTTCGGAGTACACCACCGGCCGGGCCGAGGCCTTTTGCCGATCCTGGTTGATGAACTCCACCACCATCAAACGCAATTCGCGGAGCGATTTCTCCGTCAGTTCCCGGGCGAACGCAGTCTGGTTCCCCAACAGGACCGACAGCAGTGAAATACCGCAGACGAGACGCACCAGGGCAATTATAGGCCGCCCCTTCGGGAACGGATCAATGTCATGCCGCAAGGGCTTCGAGGTGCTATTCTCTGGACCATGACAAACCGGCCTGCGAGCGACCCCAAGGTCACTTCGGTCTTCAAGTCTTCCTCCCGCCGGCAGTTCCTGCAGGGAACGGGGTTGGCACTGTCCGCCTCTCTTGCCGGAGGGCTGACCGGCTGCGGCGGCAACTCGGCCGTCCAACTCGTGGAACAGCGGAGACAGGCTGCCTGGCGCCGGCGGCGCGTCATCCTGGACGATGACGGAGACCTCTGCTACAGCGAGGACGCCGAGAAGAGCGTGGAGGCCTTCCTGGCCCAACGTTTCGTTCCCATTCTGAAAACTCCCGTGGACAGCATCGCCTGGTGCATCATGTGGGCCATCGCCATCGGCAAGGGCAAGACCCGCTACTGGGAGACCCAACAGCTTGGCAAATCCCTGAATCCGGTCATCTCCGACCCGACTCCCGTCATGGTAGAGGCCGCCCGCAGCCGGGATATCGAGCTCTTCGGCTCCCTGCGCATGAACGACACCCACGACTCCTACGGCATGCCGGCGGGCAAGCTGATCTATCCCCTCAAGGTGGAGCACCCGGAGTGGCTGCTGGGGGACGAGAGCATGAAGGGACCGGTCTTCAGCAGCCAGGCGGCCGCCATCTGGTCGGGCCTGGATTTCGCCGTGCCCCAGGTCCGGGAGGACCGGCTCTGGTGGATCCGCAACACGGTGGAAAACTACGACGTTGCCGGCGTCGACCTGAACTTCTTCCGCATGCCCTGGTACTTCAAGACGGGCAAGGAGGAAGAGGGGATGCCCCTGATGACCGACCTGATCCGCTCGGCCCGCAGGGTCCTGGACCGGGAGTCGGAACGCCGGGGCAGGCCGCTGATGCTGGGAATCCGCAGTCCGGGCACCGTGGCCGCCTGCCGCCGCATCGGCATCGACATCGAGACCTGGCTGAAGGAGGGGCTGGTGGACCGCCTCCTCATCGGCGGCGGCTACGTCCCCTTCACCAATCCGGCCGAGGAGCTGGTCGGGCTGGGCCACCGGCACCAAGTGCCGGTCTATCCCTGCATCAACTGCGGCACTCAAATGTTCGGTTCCGACGCCGCATTCCGGGGAGCGGCCTCCAACATCCTCTGGGCCGGAGCCGACGGCATCTATCTCTGGAACTTCCAATACCGCAGGGTCCCCAGGATCTCCTACGGGCGGCCCACCGCCGAAGGTTACGAGGTCCTGAACCACATCGGCTCCAGCGACGCGCTCCGCTACGAGGACAAGACCTTCGCCATCGACTACGTCCAGACGGTGGACGTCATGGGCAACGTGGGGCCCTATTCCATCGCCAGCTATCCGGGCCAGGTTCCGGCGGAGATGGCCGGGAGTCCCGGCCAGGACCGGACCGCGGTCGAGATGCGGGTGGGAGACGACCTGTCCGCAGCCGAGAAGGCGGGACGGCTGAAGAGTGTGGACATCGAGGTGGAGGTCCAGAATCTGATGCCCGGCGAACGCTTGGAAGCGACCCTGAACCAGACTCCCGTGGAGTTGGTGTCGGAAGGGGTCCGGCCGCCTCGCAAGGAGGGGGAGAAAGGAGTTCCCTTCCGGTCCGGGACGCTCTCAGCCTCCCAGGTGCGGCAAGGAATGAACCGGTTCGAGGTCGGCGTGGCGAAGCGCAGTTCCCGGGCCGGCGGGAAACTGATCCTCAAGCAGATTCTTCTCCATGTCAGCTACACCTGATTCTCCGCTAACGGTCGTTGCCGGCCGTCATCCTCTTACAACGGGAGCCGGACCCGGACTCCTGCTCCTGTTGATCTGTCTGGTCTTCGGCTGCTCGCCGCCTCCGGGTGAAGACGCCTCCCGCCCCAACATCATCCTCGTCATCACCGACGACCAGGGGTGGGCCCAGTTGGGGAGCCATGGCGACGAGGTCCTCCGGACTCCCCACCTGGACCGCCTGGCCGCCGAGAGCGTGGAACTGACCCGGTTCTACGTCTCTCCCGTCTGCGCACCCACCCGGGCCAGCCTCATGACGGGCCGTTACAACTACCGGACCGGCGTGGTGGACACCTACGTGGGACGGGCCATGATGCACGCGGATGAGGTCACCCTGGCCGAGACTCTCTCGGAGGCGGGTTACCGAACCGGGATCTTCGGAAAATGGCATCTCGGAGACAACTACCCGCTCCGGGCCATGGACCAAGGCTTCCAGGAGTCGGTGGTCCACAAGGGCGGAGGCATCGGCCAGCCCTCCGATCCTCCCGAAACCTCCTATTTCGACCCCATCCTGCAGCACAACGGAGAGGCCAAGCCGTACCCGGGCTACTGCACGGACGTCTTCTTCCGGGAGGCGCTGGAGTTCATCGAAGAGAATCGGGAGAGCCCCTTCTTCGTCTACATTCCCACCAATGCGCCTCATTCCCCCTACGACGTCCCCGAGCCCTACCGCCAGTCCTACCTGGAGGCCGGACTGGAGGACAAGGATGCCCGCATCTACGGCATGATCACCAACATCGACGACAACTTGGGCCGGCTGATGGAGGGCCTGGAACGGATGGAACTGGAGGAGAACACGATCCTCATCTTCATGACCGACAACGGAGCCACCACACGCCGGTACACCGCCGGACTCAGGGGACTCAAGGGGACCGTCTACGATGGGGGAATCCGGGTGCCCTTCCTGCTTCGCTGGCCGGCGCGGTTCCAGCCGCGCTCCGACGACCGCATCGCCGCCCATATCGACGTCATGCCCACGCTGCTGGAGGCAGCCGGTGTCGCCGCACCCGGCGGGGTTGCCTTCGACGGAGTCAGCCTCCTGTCCCGGCTCGACGGCGCCGGAGAGGCTGCCGGGGACCGGACCCTCTTCATCCAGTCCCACCGGGGGAACGAGCCCCAACCCTTCCGCCACTTCGCTGCCATCGAGCAGCGGTACAAGCTGGTCCAGCCGGTCGCCTTCGCCACGCGGGGGCTGCCCCCCGGCGAGACATTCGAGGACTATCCCCTGGAACTCTACGATCTGGAGTCCGACCCTGGAGAGAATCAGGATATTTCCGGCGGACATCCCCAAGTGGCGGCGCGGCTTCGCTCCGCCTATGCGGACTGGCTCCAGGACGTCTCCTCCACCCGGGGCTACGCTCCTCCCCGGATCGCGGTGGGCACCGTCCACGAGGACCCCGTCATCCTCACTCGCCAGGACTGGCGCATGGTGGGTCCCGACGGGTGGAGAGACACCGACCTGGGGTTTTGGGAAATCCAGGTCCATGGCGCGGGCGCCTACCGGATCCGCTTCCTCTTCGGTCCGGCATCCGCGAACGGGAAAGCGGAGTTGACGGTTCAACAGGTCCGAAGAATGCAAACCTTCGACCCGGGGACGTCCGAAGTCACGTTTGGCCAGGTCCCGCTGGATGAGGGTGACGCCCGCCTGGAGGCCGTGCTTCAAATGGGCGGCAAACCGGTGGGCGTTCGCTACGTGGAAGTCTCCCTGGTCCAGTCCGGATCCGGGCCCCCCCAAGGGCGCTGAGCGGGTTCCCCGGCCGCTCTTCATTTTTCGTTGAAACATGTGAGATCGGCAGGCGTATAATCATTTTGTGAGAAAAAAGCGCACCCTACGCACCGTCGTCACCATCATCCTGGTCTTGGCCGTTTCCGCGGCCGGCTATCTCTACCTGGGCCCCTCCGACAGCCAACCGGGCGAAGACTACCTGACCGTCCCGGTGAGCCGCGGAGACGTGAGGCGAACCGTCAGCTCCACCGGCCTGTTGCAGGCCGTGGTGACGGTGCAGGTGGGAAGTCAGGTCTCGGGAAGGATCCAGGAGCTCCACGCCGACTTCAACAGCGTGGTCAAGAAGGGCCAGACCCTGGCCATCATCGACCCGGCCAACTTCGAGGCCCAGTTGGAGCGGGCCAAGGCCTCCCTGGCGACCGCCGAAGCGGCGGTCAAGAGCGCCGCGGCCAACCTCATCAACCGGAAGGCCGAATTGGAGAGCGCCCGGGCCAACGTGGAGGTGGGAGAGGTCAATCTGCAGGAAGCCGAGCGGGAGCTGAAGCGGAGCCGCGAGCTCTACGAAGCCGAGGTGATCTCGGACCGCGATCTGGAGAACGCCCAGGCCCTCTTCGACCAGGCCAAGGCCCGCCTGAGCCAGAATCACGCCCAGGTCAGCCAGGTGGAAGCCTCCATCCGTTCGGCCCACGCCCAGAACGATCAGGCCGCCGCCAACGTGCAGCAAGCCAAGGCCAGCCTCACGATGGCGGAAGTCGACCTGCACTACACCAACATCACCTCTCCCATCGACGGCGTCGTCATCGAGCGCAATGTGGACATCGGCCAGACCGTCGCCGCCAGCTTCCAGGCGCCGGTCCTATTTCTGATCGCCAACGATCTGGCCAAAATGCAGGTCATCGCCCAGATCGACGAAGCGGACATCGGCGCCATCTCGGAAATGGCCCAGGTCGATTTTGCCGTGGACGCCTTTCCGGGACAGAGCTTCGAGGGCAAGATCTCCGAGATCCGCTTGAGCTCCAAGCTCCCCAACAGCGACTCGGCCGGTGGAGCACAGAGCGGCGGCGGGGCCACCAACGTCGTGGTTTACAACGTCATCATCGACGTGGAGAACACGCAGTTGAAGCTCCGGCCCTCCATGACGGCCACCGTCAACTTCGTGGTCGCCCAGGAAGCGGACGTGCTGAAAGTGGCCAACTCGGCGCTTCGTTTTCGGCCCGAGGGACTGTCTCCGGAAGAGATTCGAGCGCTGATGCGAGGCGGCGGACGGCGGCCTTCGGGAGGCGGGCCCGGCACCGCCATGGCCGGCCCCGGCCGAGTACCGGGAGCCGACCGGGCCGCCATGGCCGACGCTGCCGGCGGAGACCGTCGCCCGGCATGGGGCGGACGAGGCCGGGGCCCAGGAGGGCAACGGCGGGGGCCGCGCCGGGGCGGCGACGAGATCTCCCATGCCGAGATCGGAATCTCCACCATCGAACAGTATGGCATCCGGCCGGGACCCAAGATCCGGTTTCCCCGAGCCGAGCGGACGCGGCCCCGGCCCGGTCTGCTCTGGGTGCTGGACGAAAACGCCGAACCCCAGCCGCGACGTGTTCTCCTGGGGATCACCGACGGGAGGGAGACGGCCATCCTGCGCAGTGATCTGGAGGAGGGTGAGGAGATCATCACCTGGAAACTGGACGAATCGGGCCAGGTCCAGCGCGGCAGTGCTTCTCCCTTCAGCGGCGCCTTCGGACCGCGACGGAACCGGAGCTCGGGCAGCCGCAGCGGCGCCCGAGGGGGCGGGACCGGTGGCCGAGGCGGCGGAACCGGCAGTCGAGGCCGCTGATGGTTCAAGTGGCCCCGGCGCAGCAGAATTTCACCGGCGCGTCTCCGCCAAGCGCAGACAGTCTCCTTTCTCTGGAAAAAGTCTGGAAGATCTACGACCTGGGAGAAGTCCAGGTCGAAGCCCTGCGGGGAGTCTCCCTTGAGGTGGTTCCGGGCGAGTTCGTCGCCGTCATGGGAGCCTCGGGTTCGGGCAAGTCGACCCTGCTGAACCTGCTGGGGTGCCTGGACCGGCCGACCCGCGGGCGGTACCGGTTGGACGGGATCGACGTCTCCACCTTCTCGGCATCCCAGCGGGCGGACATCCGGAATCAGAAGATCGGATTCATCTTCCAGAGCTTCAACCTGCTGCCCCGGACCTCCATCTGGGAGAACGTGGAAGCTCCCATGCTCTATGCCGGCGTGTCGCGCCAGGAGCGGGCTCGCAGGATCGAGGAAGCGCTGGAAGTGGTGGGCATCCCGGAGAAGGCCCAGGTCATGCCCAACCAACTCTCGGGCGGACAGCAGCAACGGGTCGCCGTGGCCCGGGCCCTGGTCAACCGGCCCGCCATCCTTCTGGCCGACGAGCCCACCGGCAACCTGGACTCGACCACTTCGGAGGAGATCATGCGCTTCCTGGTCGATCTGAACCGGGATCAGAGCATCACGCTGATCATGGTGACCCACGAAGCCTCTGTCGCGGCCCACGCCAGGCGTACGATCCAGGTGCGGGACGGCCTCATCGTCGGCGACCGGGTCCACTAGCCGAGGAGAATCGTCATGGGATTCTGGATGATCTTGAAAATCTCCCTCAAGTCATTGGGCCGGAACATGATCCGCTCCATTCTCACCATGCTGGGGATCATCATCGGCGTCGCCGCCGTCATCACCATGGTCAGCCTGGGTCAGGGGGCCCAGCGGCAGGTGCAGGAGGAGATTGCCGCCATGGGCACCAACACGCTCTGGATCCGGGCCGGCAGCCGGCGCTCGTGGGGCATCCGGAGCGGATCGGGAACTCGGAACACCCTCACCGCCGCCGACTTCGAGGCCATCCTCCAAGAGGTTCCCACGGTCCAGGCCGTGAGCCCCAGCGCCTCCACCATGGCCCAGGTCGTGTTCGGCAACCAGAACTGGAACACTCGCATCGAAGGGTACAACGAGCAATACCCGTTGCTGCGCAATTGGCCTCTCACCCAGGGCGAATTCTTCGAAGAGAGTCACGTAAAGACGGCGGCTCGAGTCGCCGTCGTGGGCCAGACCGTGGTGGACGAACTCTTCGGCGGAGGCGACCCGGTGGGCCAGACCATCCGGGTCAAGAACCTCCCGTTCCAGGTGATGGGCGTCCTCAAGAAGAAGGGCGCCAACAACTGGGGCCGGGATCAGGACGACACCATCATCGTTCCCTACACCACGGTCCAGAAGAAATTCCAGGGAGGGGTCCTCTACGTCCAATCCGGCCTGGTTTCCGCGGTGAGCGCCCGCGCCAGCTTCGCCGCGCAGGAGCAGATCAGCGCGCTCCTGCGCCAGCGCCACAACTTGAGTTCGGGTCAGGCCGACGATTTCCGGGTTCGGAATCTGAGCGAATTCGCGGAAGCGGCCGAAGCCACCAACCGGGTCATGACCAGCCTGTTGGCCAGCATCGCCGCCGTCTCCCTGCTGGTGGGGGGCATCGGGATCATGAACATCATGCTGGTCTCGGTGACCGAACGGACCCGGGAGATCGGGATCCGCATGGCCATCGGCGCCCGGCCCGGCCACGTGAGAGTGCAGTTTCTGTCCGAATCCATCGTGCTCTGCCTGTTGGGCGGCTTGATCGGCCTTGGAATGGGAATCGGGGGGTCCTTCCTCGTCTCCCAGGGCATGGGATGGCCGACCCAGATCTCCCCCAACGCCATCGTGGTCTCCATCTTCTTCTCGGCTGCCATCGGGGTCTTTTTCGGATATTATCCGGCCCACAAGGCGGCACAACTGGACCCCATCGAAGCGCTCCACTACGAGTAGACTTCCTCCGGGTCCGGACGAGGGAACTGGGACACGGATGGACCGGAGCGGCAACTCGACTCGAACCCTCATGGTCCGGCTGTTCCATCTGGCCGTGGAGAGCCGGAAGCTCCTGGTCCTGTCGCTCCTGTGCGGCCTCCTCTTCTCGGTGGTGGGGCTCTTCCCTCCCCTGGTCCTGAGGCGGCTGATCCAGTTGCTCCAGGAAGGGGGTCTGGCCGGGTCCACGCTGATCTGGATGGCCCTCGGTCTGGCCGGACTCTTTCTGCTGCGAGGGATCTTCCGCTACGGCTACGGCGTTTTCTCACACGTGGCCGCCTACCGGACGCTGCACAACCTGCTGGGCCGCACCTACGCCCAAATTCAGGGCCTCCCGCCCGGAGCCTACACGCACCGCCGGAGCGGCTCCCTCATGTCCCGGACCGTCAACGACGTGGAGGTCATCGAGGACTTTCTGGCCCACGGGGTGCCGGAGATCTTCCTGGCGGCGGTGATGCCGGCGGCCATGCTCCTGATCCTCTTCAACATCCATTTCGAGCTGGCGGTCATCGTCACTCTGCCGCTGCCGCTGATCGCCTGGCTGGTGTACCGGCTTTCGGGACAGACCAGTCGAGCCTGGAGCAAGACCCGGGGCCGCCGCGCCGATCTGGTGGCCGAGATACTGGACCGGATCGGCGGTCACACGGTCATCAAGTCCTTCGTCCGGGAAGAATCCGAGCTGCGGCGGGTGCGGCGGGCCAGCGCCCGTTATCGCGACAGCATCGTGAGAGCCAACCGCTGGTCGCTGATCCCGGCCGGAGTGGTCGAATTCGCGGGGGGCCTGGCCTACCTGCTGGTCGTCGCCGCGGGAGGATACCTGGCCCTGGGAGGAGACGTGGCCCTGGCCGACCTGGTGGTCTTCATCCTCTATTTGGGACAGATCTTCCAGCCCCTGCTGCGGCTGGCCAACCTGAACGACGTGATCCAAAAGGCGGCGGCTGCGGCGCGGCGAGTCTTCGAGCTACTGGAATTGCCGGTGGAATCGCAGGCGGCCGGCCTGGTCGCCATTCCCGGCGACCTCCGCTGGTCGGTGGAACTGGACCGGGTCACTTTCGGCTACGCGCCGGAGACTCCCGTCCTTCGGGAGGTGAGCTTCCGGGCCGAAGCCGGCGAGGTGCTGGCCCTGGTGGGCCCCACCGGCGCCGGCAAGACCACATCCTGCAACCTGGTTCCCAGGTTCTACGAACCGCAATTCGGAGCGGTCAGAATCGGCGCGATCGACGTTCGGAAGCTCGCACTGGGTCCCCTGCGCCGCAGCGTGGCCCACGTCATGCAGGACGTTTATCTGTTCCACGCCACGATCCGGGAGAACATCCTGGTGGGCGATCCCGAAGCCACCGAAGAGGAGATCCGTGAAGCCGCCCGGGCCGCCAACGCCGAGGATTTCATCCTCTCCCTGCCCCGGGGCTACGACACCATGGTCGGGGAGAGGGGCGCGCGCCTTTCGGGAGGCGAGAAACAGCGCATCTCCATCGCCCGCGCCCTCCTCAAGGACGCACCCGTCCTGATCCTGGACGAAGCCACCTCCAGCGTGGACACCGAGTCGGAGGTGGAGATCCGGGAAGCCATCACACGTCTGACCCGGGACCGGACGGTCCTGGTCATCGCGCACCGCCTCTTTACCGTCCGCAACGCCGATCGGATCGTGGTGCTCCAGGAGGGACGGGTCGTGGAGACGGGAACTCACTCACGGCTGATCCGCACCGGGGGGCTCTACGAGCGTCTCTGGACGGCCCAGGACACCTCACGGCACTGGCAGGTGCGAACGGCGTAGCAGCCGGCAACAAGACGTTGTTACGATTTCGTCTGGCGCGTATAGCCTTCGAAGAGGCCTTCCAGCCTGGCCATGCGATCCGTGAACGCGACTTCAAGCCGAGTGACGCGGTCCCCGACTCTGTCGATCCGCTTCATCATGAACAGGCCCAAAGTCACACTTATTCCACCCAATCCAAGGATTCCGATCAGTTCCGGGCTCATAGGGGCACCCTCCAACGCAGAACAAGGGCGGTAGATTCAGTATAGCATCGTCGTTTCGAATAGCCGGATGCCAATTCCCAGTGACCAGGACACGTCGCACGCCGTGGCCGTCAATCTCACTCCGACTCGGCCACCGCGTTACGCAACCGCTCCAATTCGGCCTCGCAGCCTTCCGCCCATTCCCCACTGGGCGCCGAACGGATCAGCGAACGCATCCAGGAGACATCCTTGCCATACTCGGTGAGCCGGCGCCGGTGGCTCGCCCGGTTCTTGGTGCAGACCAGGGTAAACGGCCTGCCCCTGCGCTCTGTCACGTGGGACATGTCGAGCCGGTGTGCGTCGATGATCCGATGCAGGTGCTTGCGCAGATCCTTTCGCAACGGGAACCGCTCCGTCCTGGCAGCGGGATTCCGGCAGAAGGCCCGGAGTTTGGCGCAGTGCCGGCAATCGCAGTCGATCTCAGACGCGATCCTCCAGTCCCGGGGCTCCTCGGGTGCCGTAGCGCTACGCGCCAGCAGGAATGCTGCGGCGCGGCGCCACAATGGAGTGTAGGCGACCGAGCTCGTCAACCCCTCTTGGCGGCCCACTTGCTCCAACGCCGCCGCCAGACCTTCGTCTTCACTGCCGCCAGACTTGCGTAACACGACCTCGCGAACAAAGCGGATGGTGAGGTTTTCGTCTCCGACCGCAGCCAACAGCCGAAGCATCCTGGCGCGAGCCTTCCTGTCGGAGACGTAGGGTTCGGAGGGCCAGATCTCGATCAATCGGTCCACGAGATCGCCGATTCGCTCGCCGGCAGTCCCACCCGCACCGTCGTATTGCTCGGAAACCCAGGACACCGCCGGCTCGATGCCGCCCGTCCTGATGACGTCGAGCGCCTTCGACCGCGGCCAGATCACGAAGGCCGCACGGCGATAGACCTGCTCGAGGGTCATGTTCGCGTTGCCCGTGGCTTCGTGCACCCATCGGTCGTCCGGTTCGGCGTCGTCGAGAGCCCCTTCCGGAAACAGCTCCTGCCCAAGCAACGGGAGCCTTCCGAAAGGGGGGCGGCCTCCGTCCCGGCCCGCCCAGCCGTCGAGCGAGCGTGTACGGTCGAGCAACTCGTCCATCTCCATGGAATCGGCATCCATCTCGTCCCACTCCTCTCCATAGCCGTAAAAGCCGCCGAGGACGGGGATGCCTTCTTCTCTGACCTTTACGATCGCCAGATGCAAATCGCACTCGGCCAGATCTGCCGCCGTCTTCAGAACCCGCGCCACGGCAGCGTCGGTATTCTTCAAGGCGTCGAAAGAGAGTCCGCTCTCGCTGTAGTCATGCTCCAGCAACCACGCATACTTGGCAGGCGGGTGATCGCCGTCGCGCCAGTCGATGAGAAAATTGGCGATACTCTCGACCCGATCCGAATAGTCGGGCGCCAGCCGGGGCGTTTCGGCGTCACCGGGGCGAAGGCAAAGGTTGAAGACGAGGGACAGCCGGTGGCCCCGGCGAACCGGCCGCGATTCGTGGGAGCAATCGGCGTAGAACGCCGCGAAGGCCAGTTCCGAGGGCTCGTCGGCGTTCATGTCGAGTGTCGCCTCCCGCCCGTGGTGCCGGACGATCAACTCGCCGCCGGCGCCGGCGGTCGGCAGCGAGAGCGTGAGGGTGGCGATCATGCCGTCCGCCTTCGGGGTGTCGCGGTGAGACGAAAAGAACCCTCCCGGCGGGTAGACGAGCAATTTGTAGAGTTGCGCGTCCAGCCGCTGGACGGGGCAACCGAGACCGTCCGCGGTGGCGCCGAGAATTCCCGAAAACGTCTCCGGCCAGGCGCGGCCGCCGAGACGAACCCGCGCCGTGTCGATCTGCCAGCAGTCGCGGACCGACGTATCGACCAGCGTCTCGGTTCCCTTGCCATAGGGAGCACGCTCCGCCACCTCCATCAAGGCGCGAACCTGGACGTCGGGAACCGGGAATGAGAGCGATCCGACACCGTCGACCTCCAACACAGGCATGGGGACCAGCAACCGGCCATGGGTGAAAAAGTCGCCCGGCCGGTCAATGGACTGCAGCAGTTCTTCGAATGATCTCTTGTTCATTCCGAAATCAGAACTCCTGGATTGCACGGGTCGGGTGAACCCGGCTCTCCTTCTTCAGTCTCGAGTGAGGCGGATCGATTTCAGGCCAACACACCCTTGACCACGTGGCCGTGGACGTCGGTCAGGCGGCGCTGAATGCCGTTGTGGTAGAAGGTGAGCTTCTTGTGGTCCAGCCCCAGCAGGTGAAGGATGGTGGCGTGGAAGTCGTAGATGGTGACCGGGTCCCGGGCCACATCGTAACCCACTTCGTCTGAAGCACCGTAACTGAATCCCTTCCGCACGCCGGCGCCGGCCAGCCAGCAGGTGAAGGCGAGTTGGTGATGGTCTCGGCCCTTGGCTCCCAACCCTTCCGTGAACGGGGTCCGCCCGAATTCGGTCGACCAGACCACCAGGGTGTCCTCCAGCATGCCCCGCTCCTTCATATCCGTCAGGAGTCCGGCCAAGGGACGATCCATGGTGTCGGCCTGATCGGTGTGATTCTCCTGGATGTCCTCGTGCCCGTCCCAGTTGATGCGGGGCCGGCCGAAGGCGCCGCCGATCCAGACTTGGACCACACGGACGCCATTTTCCAGCAGCCGGCGGGCCAGCAGGCAATTCCGGCCAAAGGCCGCCGTCTTCTCCTGGTCCAGGCCGTAGAGCCTCCGCGTCTCCGGCCGCTCCGTGTCCAGATCCACGATGTCGGGGATGGTCATCTGCATGCGGGCGGCCAACTCGTATGACTGGATCCGCGCCTCCAGAGCGCTGTCTCCGGGATTGGTTTCCAGGTGTTCCCGGTTCATCTGAGCCAGCAACTCCATCTCACTGGCGCGGCGCCGGGACGAGACCGTGGGGGGAGTCGACAGGTACGGCAGGGGATCGCCCGAGTTGCGGAACGCCACACCCTGGTGGGAAGCCGGCAGAAAGCCGGCGGTCCAGTTGATGGACCCTCCGGCGGGGAGGCCCCGGGGATCGGGCAGGACGATGAAACCGGGCAGGTCCCGGTTCTCGGAGCCCAGGCCGTAGGTGACCCAGGAACCCATGCAGGGATACCCGTTGCGGGTGAATCCCGAATTCATCTGAAACGTGGCCGGTGTGTGATTGGAGCTCTTGGCCACCATGGACCGAATCATGCAGAGGTCATCGGCGCACTCCGCCAAGTGAGGCAGAAGTTCGCTCACCCAGAGCCCACTTCGGCCCCTTCTTCGAAATTCAAATGGACTCTGCATCAAGGTTCCGGGTTGCCCGAAGAAGGTGTCGACCTTTCGCTTCCCGGCCATGGTCTTGCCGTCCAAGCGGGTCAGCTCGGGCTTGTAGTCGAAGGTGTCCACGTGACTGACGCCCCCCGCGGCATAGATGTGCAGGATCCTCTTGGCGGGACCCGGGAAATGGGAGGGACGGGCCCCGAACCTGGGCCCGGTGTCGCTTCCCCGGGCCTCATCCTGGAGCAGGCAGGCCAAAGCGATGGCGCCCAAACCGCTGCCGGAGTTCCAAAGGAAGTGCCTTCGGGGCAGCAGGGCTGCTGGATTGGACTTGGAGTTTTCCATGGCACCCTTCCGCATCAGTTGAGATAAAGGAATTCGCTCGAGTTCAGGAGCGCCCAGCAGAAGCTCTCCAGTCCCTGGTCGCCGGCGTGGGCTCTGGCCCGGCCGGATTCTTCCGAATTGGGGCGTCTTCCCAGAGCTAGGCGATAGGCCAGGTCAATCTGCCCCTCGCTGTCGCCGGGCAGCGCCCAGCGGAGCCGATCAGCCAGATGATCCGCCTGGCGCAGGACGAAGGGACTGTTCATGAGCGCCAGGGCCTGGATGGGGGTCGTGGTATGGCTGCGGCGAGGCGCCTTTTCGGAGGCGTCCGGGCAATCGAACGCTTCCAACATGGGATCGTGCCCGGATCGGACCACGATCCGGTAGATGGTGCGTTTCCGCATCGGCAGATCGGCGGAGTCGACCAGGTTGTAGAAGTGGCTGTTGAATAACTTCACTTCGAAGGGGCGGAATCCGGGTCCACCGAATTCACGATTCAGGCGGCCGCTGACGGCGAGGAGCGAGTCCCGGATCACTTCCGCCTCCAGCCGCCGGGGAGCGAAGCGCCAGAGCCACCGGTTTTCCGCGTCGGCCTCCGCCGCGTCCGCCCGGAACCCGGACGACTGCCGGTACGTATTGGAGAGCATGATCTCCCGGTGCAACTGTTTCACACTGCCCCCTTGCCGGAGGAAGAATTGCGCCAGCCAGTCCAGCAGTTCGGGGTGCGAGGCGCGGCCTCCATTGAATCCGAAATCATTTGGCGTGGAGACGATTCCCCGTCCGAAGTGATAGTGCCAGACCCGGTTCACCAGCACGCGCGCCGTGAGAGGATGGTCCGGGTCGGTGATCCACTCCGCCAGGCGAAGCCGGCGCTCGGCCTCGTTCCCGTCGGGAGGCAGTCCGAATTCCGGCTCCGGCGAAGGGATGGCAAGGAGCCCTCCAGGTTCGACCGGATCTCCCGGCGTCGCGGGGTCTCCCCGCTCCATGATGACGTGTGGACCGGACCGATACGTCCTGGCGGCGTAGACCAGGGGAACCGGGGGAGCATCTTCCAGCAGCCGTTCCTGACGAGCCACCTCATCCAGCAGTTCTTCCCTGGCGAGCCGCTCTTGCGACTCCGCCTCGGCGTTCCACTCCTCGGGAGTGACCCGCTGGATGCCGGCCCGGAAGGAGGCGGCGATCTCCTCCGAGGTCAACGGCCGGTCGTAGAGCCGGGCCTCCTCCACCGCCCCCGTTCTGTTCCCGCCGAAGACAATCCTGGTTCGGCTCCGGGGATAGAATTGAAGCGCGGACTCGGGGCCCTCTCCCTTGGGGTCCTGGACCCAATAGAGCAGCCCCTCACGGTAGATTCGGATGCCGCCCCGGGAGTCATAGGCGATGGCGACGTGAATCGGAGTCTCCGTCCTCGTCTCCTTGGGCTTTGCGGGTTCGACCGTGCGGTTCTTGAACTCGCTCAGGTTTCGCCAGGTGCGGGATCCTTGGTGGTAGTAGATGGCATCGAACCGCCCCCTGGGCAGCGGTGAATCGGTATCCTCGACCTTGAAGAAGTGGAATCCGTGCTTCTCCTTCGAGACCCGGACCCAGGCCTCGAGGGTCTTTTCCGCCAAGTCGACGGTCAACGCCTCGGATTGAGCCTCGGCGTCCTTGAACCGGATGGCGCCCTCCTCAAACCGGAATCCGCCATCTTCGACCAGCGCTCCCGATTCGGCCGACAGATGTCCGTGACCCACCGAATCGATCCCGTTCAGGTCGAAGGTCCAGCGAGCGATGGGTTCGGGGACCGGCAGCGCAGCGATCCCCCGCTTCCTCAGGACCCGCTCCCGGACCTTCTCCTGAATCTGGGCCAGCCGCCGCTTCAGGCGACGGATTCTATCCCTGACCGGCTCGGTTCGTTCCTCGTGGGCGGCCGTCTCCGCCGGAGTCAGCCAGGGCCGGTTTCCGGGCCGGATTCCGTCCAGACTGGCCTTCAAGCGATAGTAATCCCGTTGGGAGATGGGGTCGAACTTGTGGTCGTGGCATCGGGCACAGTTGACCGTCATACCGAGGAAGGTCTGGGCCACGGTGCCCACCATCTCTTCCATCTCCTCGGCCCGCACCCGGGCCCGCATGATGGCGCTCTGCTGCGTGTTTCCCACCTCGTCCCAGGGAGCCGCGACCAGGAAACCGGTGGCCGCCACCCCGTCCCGGGACCGGGGCTCCAGAACGTCTCCGGCGAGCTGCTCCTGGACGAACCGGGCATAGGGCTTGTCCTGATTGAAGCTCCGAATCACATAGTCGCGGTAGGGCCAGGCATGATCCCGGATCTTGTCGCGTTCGAAGCCCTGGCTTTCCCCGAAACGGGCCAGATCCAGCCAATGCCGGCCCCAGCGCTCGCCGTAGTGGGGCGAAGCCAGAAGGCGGTTCACCAAGTTCTCGTAGGCTCGGGGCGAAGTGTCCGAGACGAACGCCTCGATCTCCCCGGGTTTGGGGGGCAATCCCAGCAGATCCAGCGTCGCCCGGCGGATCAACACCTCCCGGGGCGCCGGCGGAGAAGGCTTCAACCCCTGTTCCTCCAGAGCCGCCAGGATGAATGCGTCGATGGGTTTTCGAACCCAAGTCGCCTGCTTCACTACGGGAACGGCCGGGCGGTGCACCGGTTTCAAAGACCACCAGAGGGGTTCGGGCGAAGCTGCTCCGGCCTGGGGCCCGTCCTGGTCCCCAGACGGCCAGACGGCGCCCTGGTCGATCCAGTGCCGCACCAAGTCCACCTCCCCTTTCGACAAGGGACCGCTCGGCGGCATCTCGCCGGACAGGACCCTCTGGAAGAGAAGACTCTTGGCGGACGCTCCCGGCTCCAACGCCGGGCCGGAACTCCCTCCAAACAAGGCCCCTTCCCGGTTCGACAGATCCAGGCCGGCCATGGCGCCGATCCCCCGGTGGCAGACCTGGCATTTCTGGAGTACGGAAGAGATTTCCCCGGTGGAGGCTCTTGCTGAGGACCCACCCCACAGGGCCGTCACCGCCAGAAGCGCCACCTGCAGCGCGGCGAGTCCGGACCGGAGCATAGTCAGCCGGATGCGGTGCACCGATTCTCCCGTACGGGGTGCGAAGCCGAGCCTGCGGCGTCGTGTACCGGAAGAGGAAGAGGGCGGAGCTGAACCCGACATGAAGCTCCTCTGACTCTACCCAGCGGCCACGGCCAGTTCAACCGCCGGGACGGGGCCCAAAAGGGGCGTCCCTGCATGGAGCGATGGCTAAGGGGGTGGTGGTAACATCTGCCGATGGACCCAAGAAGACTCGGGTGGCTGCTCCTTCTGGTTCTTTTCGGCCTTGCCGCCATGGGTCTGTCTCAAGTAGTGCCGCAGTACAAGGGCAAGAAGGAGAACCTCCCCCGAATCGTGGCGCCCCAGCCGATTCCCTTCAGCCACAAGCTCCACTCCCGCCTCGGCCTGACCTGTGGCGGCTGCCACGCGGGAGCGTCCAAAGGGGCGCGAGCCGGGTTTCCGGCACCCGCCGCCTGCCTGACCTGTCACAACACGGTGCGCAGGAACGATCCCGGAATCCAGGCGCTCAAGGCCCTGCACCGGCAGAGGAAGGAACCCGAGTGGGTCCGGGTCTACCAGCTTCCCGACTTCGTCTTCTTCAGTCACGCCAACCACGTGAACGCCCAGCAGCCCTGCAGTGCCTGCCACGGCGCCGTCGAAACCCATGAGGTTCTGAACCAGGAGGTTTCCGCCAACATGGAGATGTGCATGAACTGCCACAAGGCGTCGTCGGTATCCACCGACTGCCATCTCTGCCACGAGCTGGGTGAATAGGAGCGACGGCTTTCCTGCCGCCGATACCGGGGGGTGTGGGGGGACGGAAGCCCCCCACAATCGCTCCTCCGGTCAGTCCAGGTGGAGATAGACGTCGTCCCCTTCGACCGTGACCCGGTACGCCCTCACCCGCATCCGGGGATCGTAGAGCGCCCGGCCCGTCTTCAGGTCGAACTCCCAGTTGTGCCAGGGGCACTTGAGGATCTCGCCCTCCCGCTCCCAGGTGACGTGGTAGGGGCCGCTGGAGCGGACGTGGGGCCGCAAAAGCCCCAGGCAGAGGGGACCGGACTGGTGAGGGCAGACGTTCTTGACGGCATGGTACTTGCCGTTGACGTTGAAGACGCCGATACCGGCACGGCCGCCGAACGGGACGATCTTTCTGGAGCCGGGAGGCAGATCCTGGACCTTCCCCACATGCCGCCGCATCCCGCCTCCTGCCTAGCCGCTCCCGTTGGATGCCGGCTCGATGTCGTCCAGCCGGTCTCCGTAAAGCTCGCGGGCGTTGTCGTAGAAGACCCGCCGCCGCAATTGCGGCGACACGCCTCGCAGCACCCGGTCCGGGTTATCCCAGTCCCAATGCGGATAGTCGCTGCCGAAGACCAGGATCTCGTCGGCGTGGAGCCAGCGGAGAAAGACCTTCAGGTCCTCCAGGCTGGGCGGCTGTTCCATGGGCTGGGAACCGAACCGGATATTTCGGCGGATGTACTCGCTGGGGGGCCGCTTGACCCAGGGTGTGTACTCGCGCGTCGACTTCCAGTCCGCGTCCATGTGCCACATGAGCCCCGGAACCCAGAACGTATCGTGCTCCACGAAGAGGAACCGAAGGGTGGGAAACTTCTCGAAGACCCCCTCGCAGATGAGACTGGAAACATGGGCCATGGCGTTCTGGGGACGGGCCATTCGCATCTCCAGGTAGTAGGAGGGGTACCCGACTCCGGTGGGGGCGCCTGAAACTCCGGCCCCTTCGGAACCGAAGTGGACGCAAACGGGGAGGCCGTGCTCCTGGGCCGCCTCGTAAATAGGATGGTAGAAGCGGTTTCCGAACGGCATCCGCGCACCGGCGGGTACGATGACCTGGACCATCCGCGGGTGCCTGCCCAAGCGGTGAATCTCCTGGGCCGCTTGGAATGGGTCCGCGGCGGAGACCGATATGGAACCGTAGAAGCGGCGGTCCGCCGCGATCCATGTGTCCAGGGTCCAGTCGTTGAAGGCCCGGCACAGTGCGGCGGCATAGTCCACGTTGGGATGCACGGATGCTCCGTATACCGTCGATCCGGTCAAAACCGCGGCCGCTACGCCGTACTCGTCCAAGTGGCGTTTCCGGGCCATGTCGATGTTGTTGGCGGGATGAATATCGCCGTCCCAGACATCGGCCCGGGCGCCACCCCGCGGCATGTTGGTGTAGCCGGTGGAGAAACCGCCGGGCATCATCAGGCCGAAATCCTGAATATGCTCCACGTAGTCGCGAGGGAGGTAGGGGAAGAGTTCTTCCGGTTCGGCGATCATGTGGTGAACGTCGCAATCGATGATGGGTTCTCGGGCCATGGCCGTTCCCTCCCGCAGTTGCTCCACCATGGATCAGGCCCCGATTTGGACCAGGTAAAGGGTGAACAGGATGATGGCGATGACGCACGCCCAGGCCAGCAGAAAGCCGACCACCGTCTGCTTGGAGGGCTTGCTGATTTCCAGACCCCACATGGTCACTTCCTGTCCAGCCGGATGCCCATCGCCTCCAGACGGTGCTCCTCTCCCACCGGTGTTTGCAGGATGGCATAGAAGCGGTCCAGCCGTTTCCTGTCCGCCGGCGGCGTGAGGAGACTGACGACGATCATGAAGAAGAACCCGCCCATCAGGTAGATCAGAAACTGCTGGTGCAGTTCCCAGCCCCAGACGAAGCGGGAAAGGTACCAGAGGAAGGCCGATCCCAGGATTCCGGCCCAGGCTCCGTAAGCGTTGCAGCGCCTCCACAGCACACCGCCCCAGAAGGCGATGCCGAAGAAGGCCACCAGAGACCAGGTCAACTTGAGAATTCCCACCACGGTGGTGGCGAACATGGCGACCACGATACCGCCCATGACCACCACGACCCCGACCAGCCGGCCCACGTTCAGATAGTGCCCCACAGGTGCCTCGGGCCGAATGTAGCGCTGGTAGACGTTCTTCACGAAGAGGGCCGACCCGTCCACCATCAAGGAGTCGCAACTGGACATGGCCGCCGCCACCATGGACGCCAGCATGACGCCGACCAGCCCCACCGGCAGCAGATCCCGGGTGGCCAGACCGAAGGCGTGCTCCGAATCGGCCAGTTCGGGATAGAGTGCGATGCAGGCCACGCCGGTGAGAGCCCAGGCCAGGGTGCAGATCCGCTTGAGCATGTTGCCGAAGGTGAACCCGACGCGGGCCTCCAGTTCCGTCTTCCCCGCCCCGGCGATCTCCATGTGATGGGGTTGGGCCACGATGCCCACCAGGGCGTTGATGACGATCATGACGATGTAGAAGGGGGTGACCCGGTCGTAGCCTTCAGGAGGGTCGCCCGGAGCCATCAGACTGAACATCTCCTCCGGGACCTTCTGGTGCAGTCCGGTGAATCCGCCCACCGCATCCAGCACGAAGGGAAGCAGAAGAAAGGAGAGGACGATGATGAAGAAGCCCTGGATGAAATCGGTGACCACGGCCGCCGGAAGTCCGCCCAGCAGACCGTAGCTGAGAAAGAGCACGGTCATGACGCCGATGGCCAACTCGGGACTCACGGCGCCGCCCGAGATGGCGCTGGCCGCCTTTCCGGTTCCCAGGAGCATGAGGCCGATCTGCAGGGAGAGGTAGAGCAGTCCGTAGACGGTGTAGAGGATGGCCAGGGCGGGGCTGAACCGGTCTTCGAAGTAGTCGGCTGTGGTCAGGTAGCGCATCCGCCTGAGAAGGGGGGCCACCAGCCAGTAGAAGGGCGTGGCGAAGAGGTAGAGCCACTGGTACCAGATCCCGGCCATTCCCATTCTGTAGGAGGCGCCGGCCACCGTGACGGCGTGATCCGTATGAGTCCCGGTCCCGAAGGCGTGCATGACCATGAACGCCTTCCCGAAGCGCCGGGAACCCATGAAGTAGTCGTGAAGATTGGTGACCTTCCGGGCCGCCCAGAGACCCGCGGCGGTGACGCCGAGCAGGTAAACCACCAGGGTGGTGAGATCCAGCCAGTGCAGTCCGAACATATTTCGATATCAGGCCGCTCGGCTACGAAATCCCGTTAAAACTGGTCATTCAAGCCGAAGGTCGGTTCGGACACGACCCACTGTCCCCGGGTGAAGTCGGGAAAGAAGACGGGAGCGCTTCCCCGGGCGATGGAGCGTTCGGACAGCGGACCGATGGCGCTCCAGGATGCGGACTCGTAGACGTCGATGGGCGTGGGCAGGCCCCGCTTCAAAGCTTCCACGAAACCGTTGATGACGAAGAAATCCATGCCGCCGTGTCCGGATCCGGCGGCTTCTTCCCCGAAACGTTTCCACAGGGGGTGATCATGCTCCTCCTGGTATTTCTCGAAAGGCTCCCACCGGTGCGATTCGGGGCTGAGGTCTTCGATGTAGATGGACTTGTTGTCGCTCATCCAGATGCCCCGGGTTCCCTGCACCCGGAAGTTCAGCGAATAGGGCCGGGGCAGGTTGGTGTCGTGGCTGACCAGGAGAGTCTCCCCCCGGGCGCACTTGATCACCGAAGTCACCACGTCGCCCAGGGCCCACTGGATCTTGGCGTTGGGATGGTCCGCGCCCCCGTGGCGGACCACGTAATCGTGAAGTCCTCGCGCCTTGGTGGCGGTGGAGGTCAGGGTCACGAACCGGTTCCCGCGGTCGATGTCCAGGCAGTTGGCCATGGGACCCGCGCCGTGAGTCGGGTAGACGTCGCCGTTGCGCTGGATCGAGTGCTGGGTCCTCCAGTTGGCTTCACCCTTGGAGCCGGGTCCGAACTTGGCCCCGGGATTGAACTTCACCGCCCGCAGGTCGTGCTGGTAGCCGCACTGGCAATGGATGAGCTCTCCGAAGAGTCCGTCCCGGACCATCTTCAGAGCCGCCATCACGTCCCGGCGGTAGCAGACGTTCTCCAGCATCATGCAGGGCTTCTTCGTGGCTTCGGAGGTGTTGACCAGGTCCCAACACTCCTGCAGGGTGACGGCCGCCGGCACTTCCACCGCCACCGCCTTGCCCGCCTTCATGGCCGCCACCGACATGGGAGTGTGCCAACGCCAGGGAGTGGCGACCACGACGGCGTCCAGATCCTCCCGCGCCAGGAGCTTTTGGAAGTCGTCGTCTTCTCCGGCGTAGACGCCGGGATCGTTTCGTCCCGAATCCCGAACCAGGGCCGCGGCCCGGTTCGCCGCCTCGGCCCGGAGGTCGCAGACCGCGTTCACCTGAGTGTCTTTCCTGGCCAGGGCCAACTTCAGCAGGTGGGTGCCTCTGCCGCCCATCCCGATAAATCCGAGACGGACCATCCGATCGTCGCTGCCATGCAGGACGGCCGGCCATCCGCCCGACAGGGCGGCCGTGGCGGCGGCGCCGCCCTGGATGAAGCTGCGCCTCGTTGAACCTGACATTGTCTCCTCCATTCACAAATCCGAAGGCGAACTGCGCCCGGAAACTATCAAGGAGCGAAATTCTAACCCCTTGGAGAAATACTTGCACGACTGTATCCGGATGGCCTTCGAACCTCGGCTCAACATGCCAAGACCCTCACGTGACCGTCTCGGCCGTATTCGAGCAATTTCCGGTCACGGGTCACCAGCGTATATCCGAACTCCCGAGCCGTCGCTACCAGAATGCGATCCGCAGGATCAGAGGGCGGCGCGCCGGGGAGGCTGGCTGACGCGACCAGAACCGAAGGCGGCATCTCCGCCAACGCAATCCCCGGAAGCTCACAGAAGCGACGGAACCAGATGTCGGGACTGATCGAGAGCGCCAATTTTCCCTTGGCTACCAGCGTGGCGACTTCCCACGCGCTGATCGAGGATACGACAAGGCTCTCCGTCCGTGCGTTGCGCAGGACGCTTGCGGCCGGCTCTCGCAAACGGTCACCGTTTGCGATCCAGATCACCGCGCAGGTGTCGACCAGATAAGCGGCCATCGTCGGCTATCGAGAAGCATTCCAATCTTCTTCGACGGGAGACGTCAGATCCGTGCCGGGTGTGATCGTGACAGTGTCCTTGAGCGCACCGAAAACACGCGAGAAAACGAACCCGTCGCGCGCTTTGGAACCTTCTGCGCCATCTTGAACTTGGCGACCGTTGCGAATCCCTGATGACGGGCCATCCAACAAGAATTTCTTGAATTCGAGTTTTCGGCCGGGCATGTCGACGTTCGCCGTTTTGTAGCCGGCTTCAAGCCACGCACTGGTGATGACGCTGTTGGTCGGATTGTTGGACCACCAAGCCCGATGCTTAAAAGCTGACGGCGGCAATTGGGTTCCGAGGACGCGTTCGATCGCATCGAACGTCATATGGACGGTCGTCTGGCTCGATTCACGTAGATGTTCCGCCAAGGGTCCGTATTTCGACATGCCGAACCTCCCTGAATAGTTAGTGTTGTTTATTGTCTAACAACTCAACACTCACTTCAACGTGGCAGCAAGCCTTCTATCGAATACTGCCGAGCGATGACCGTGCCGGAGGTGTCCCTGGCGTGGGATGAGGCTAACCCGCAATTCTCACCAGGCCGCTATGTGTATGATGAAAAAGAGTCTGTTCTTAGGCATTTACGTGAATGTTTCCACAGTTCCTCCGGGACCCACTGCGCTGGGCGCGCGCCCCCTGGTGAGAAATGCGCGCTAAGCGCCGAAACGAACCAGGAAACGCTTGGACTTGCCGACCGACAGGACGACCACGCCGGCGCCGGCCCGGTGTTGGAGCAGGTCCTCGTTGGCGTCGGCGATCCTGGTTCCGTTTACGGCGACCGCGTTCTGCTTCACCAAGCGCCTTGCGCCTGCTTTGGACGGAGCCGCTCCGACCCGGACCATGGCGTCCAAGACCGGACAGGAGAGGTCGGGACCGGCGGTCAGGGTGGGAACGGATCGAGCCACCATGTCGGCGACGGCGGCGTCCATGTCGGCAGCACTTCCGGAGAAGATGACCCGGCTGGCCCGCTCGGCGGTCTCGGTGTCCCGCACTCCATGCACCCGGACGGTGAGCGCCTCGGCCAGAGCTTTCTGTGGCCGCCGTTCATGCGGTGGAGCCGCCGACAAGGTCTCGATCTCATCGCCGGACAGATCGGTCAGCCAGCGAAGGAAGCCTCCGACGTCGTCATCGGTGGAATTCAACCAGAACTGGTAGAACTCGTAGGGACTGGTCCGGTCCGGATCGAGCCAGACCGCCCCCTTCTCCGACTTGCCGTATTTCTTCCCCTCCGAGTTGGTCAGCAACGGGAAGGTGAGCCCATAGACCGTCGCTCCCGCGGCGCGCCGCACCAGGTCGACGCCGGAAACGATATTCCCCCACTGGTCCGAGGCCCCCATCTGGATGCGGCAGCCGTACTCCCGGTACAGGTGCAGGAAATCGTAGGACTGCAGGAGCTGGTAGGAGAACTCGGTGAAGGAGATCCCCTGCTCCCGGCTCTCGATCCGGGTGCGCACCGAGTCGCGCGTCAGCATCTGGTTGACCGAGAAGTTCTTTCCCAGGTCGCGCAGAAATGCGATGACGGGCATGTCGCGGTACCAGTCGGCGTTGTTGACGAAGATGGGGCCGGGCCCTTCGGTTCGGGCGAAGAACTCGGAGGTCTGCCGTTTCAAACGTCCGATGCGCCGATCGATCACTTCGTGGGTCTCCAGCGTGCGCTCGCGGTCCTTGCCCGAAGGGTCGCCGATGAGGCCCGTCGCACCGCCCAGCAGCACGATGATCTGCCCGCCGCGGCGCTTGTAGCGGTCCATTCCCAGAAGCGGGATGAGGCTGCCCGCGTGCAGGCTGCCGGCACTGGGGTCATAGCCGACGTACAGGGGAGGCAGCGACTTGGAGAGAACCGGATCGGTCAGCTCGGCCGTCTTCTGCGAGACGAGGCCCCGGGACTCGAGATCGGCGAGGAACGGCGGCAGGCCGGCTGCGATACCGGAGGAAGAGGTCATGGTCTGGCCGCGTCCATCATCCAGTTCATGGCGTTCCCGCCGTTCCCGACAACGCCGGGCAACCACGTTCCATGGTGCGCCGCACACGGCCGGAATTCGATATTCGATCCGTCCTGCGGAAGATTGAACCAGGCCCCGGTTCAAGTCAAGGGAAGATGGGCAGTGAGAAATAAGAGGTGAGAAGTGAGAGAATTGGAGTTGATCGAGCCCAACAAAACCGGGCAATCGGCCTGTTGATCGGTCCGACCCGGTTTTTTCGATTCCTGGTCTGTTGAGCCTCAATACAAGCTTGGGAGACGTCGAATGCTGAAGCGAATTCATATCGACGGATACAAGTCCCTCACCAACATCGAAGTGAGTTTGGAACCTCTTACTGTCCTGTTTGGACCGAATGCCGCCGGCAAGAGCAATTTCCTGGATGCCTTGCAGTTACTGTCGAAGTTGGGAACCAGCAGGACCCTGAAAGAGGCATTTGATCCGCCCTATCGAGGCAAACCATTGGAATCCTTCACTATTGGGACCCAGGGAATCAAAGGGTTGCTCGAACAGGAAATGCTCTCGTTTTGCATAGAGGCCGATTTGCATCTATCGGATGCCATAGTCGAGACAGTCAACCGCCAGATCCAAGAAATGCGCCGTCCCAGCGGCGTCATTGGGACTCAACGCAGATCCAAGGTCCAAGCCCGTGTGCGAGAACGCGAGCTTCGCTACCGACTCGGGATCGAGATGCTACCCCGATCGGGAATATTACGTGTGTCCGACGAGTATCTGGCCGCCTTGAATTCCAAAGGAGAACCAACCGGCAAGCGCAAACCCTTTATCGAACGGCAGGGTGAAAAGATTCACCTTCGGTTGGAAGGGCAAGCACACCCTACTTACTATGATCGTTACTTGGACTACAGCATCCTTTCCATGCCGCACTACCCGCCACACTATCCGCACTTGGTGGCAGCACGGCGCGAACTGGAAAACTGGTTGTTCTTTTACTTTGAGCCGCGGGAACGGATGCGCGCGGCGAATCCGGTCAAGGACGTGCGTCATATTGGTCTGATGGGTGAGGAGCTCGCCTCGTTTCTCAACACGCTTAAGGCAGTCGATCCCAATCAGTTCGAGGCAGTCGAGAAGGCGCTCCGTGCACTGATGCCAAACATTGAGGGCATCGAGGTCGAGGTGAGCAATCTTGGTGAGGTCGAACTCCGTCTCAGAGAAGGTGGTGTCGCAATTCCCGCCCGCGTACTCTCAGAGGGTACGCTTCGAATGCTCGGACTCCTTGCCCTGACGGGAGTCAAGGAACGCCCGGCCCTGGTGGGTTTCGAGGAACCGGAAAATGGCGTTCACCCGCGCCGTATCCAGCTTATCGCCGAGTTTCTGAAAACACAGGAGAACTTGACGAACACTCAGTACATCGTGACGACCCACTCACCGATCCTGCCCGATAAGGTGGGGGGCAATTCACTATTGGTCGTGCGTCGTACGGACCGCAACACCCAGATCGATCCGTTTTCGACGTGGGGTCCGTTGGGTCAGCGGCGTGATATCGACAAGGCTTTTGACGACAGCCGGGAGAGACTCTCCATTTCTCAGCGGATCCTGAGAGGTGACTTCGATGCGTGAGATCGCTCTGTTTGTCGAGGATCACGCGCACCAACAAGTCATCGAAGCACTACTGAAGCGAATAGCCGGAGAATACGGTATCGAGACACGGCTCCAATGGCGCAATGCTATAGGAGGTCACGCCAGAGTCAACGCAGAGCTCGATGATTACATGCGCGATCTGACAAGTCAGGGTAGTCCCTGGCCCAGTCTGATAATTGTCGCGACCGACGCGAATTGCCAAGGCCTCAACGAACGCACCAGGACGATCCGAATTCCTGACATTCCCGTGTCGACCATCCTTGCCATTCCCGACCCGCATATCGAACGCTGGTTGTTACTGGATGGCGCCGCCTTCAAAGCCGTTTTCGGCCGTGGTTGCAGCGCACCGGACCAGAAATGCAGTCGAAATCGCTACAAGCACCTGTTGACAGAGGCCATACGGGCCACAGGCCTCTTGCCTTACTTTGGGGGAGTTGAGTACGCCGAGGAAATCCTGCGCCATATGGACATCGACCGGGCAGCGCAAATGGACATTTCGTTTCGGCGTTTCGTAGAGGATCTCCGCCACATATTTCGAAGATGGCAATCGTCACAGACGCGATCATGATCGAGTCCGCCATCCGCTCCTCCGGTTGAAACGCCCTCCTGCCGCGCGTTATTCTGACCGGGCCTCCCGGGTGGGTTCACACCAGCGTGGAGGTTCCAACTGCCGGGGCAGAAGGTGACTGCCGCCCGGCCGCGCACGAATTCCAAGGAGCATCCAATGAACGCTGAACGACGACTCGAAGAACTGAATATAAAACTTCCGGACGCGCCTCAGCCGGTCGCCATTTATCGGCCGGCGGTCCAGGTCGGAAATCTGTTGTTCGTCTCCGGTCACGGTCCCAATCGGGCCGATGGAACCCAGATCACTGGCAAGGTGGGCGTCGAACTGACCATCGAGGAAGCCAAAGAGGCGGCGCGGGTCACTGGACTGTGCATCCTCAGCACCGTTCGGAATACCTTGGGATCCCTGGACCGGGTGGTCCGGGTGGTGAAGGTGCTGGGGATGGTCAACGCGACGCCTGATTTCGGGGAGCAGCCCCAGGTCATCAACGGGTTCAGCGAACTGATGATGGAGATCTTCGGCGACCCGGGCAAAGGGGCGCGCAGCGCCGTGGGGATGGGCTCCCTCCCCGGCAACATCCCGGTCGAGGTGGAGGCCATTTTCGAGGTCGAGTGATTCGCTGCTCGATGGGATGGCTCAGGGTTCCGAGGCGACCGGCCCGTAGCTGATAGCAGTGTCGATGATTCCGATTTCGACGCGCCGGTTCTTGGCCCTGGCTTGGGCTGTGGTTCCCGGCATCAGCGGATTGGCCTTGCCGTGGCCCTTGATGCTGATGATGCCAGGATCGATACCGGCGTCCACCAGGTAATTCCGCACGGCGTCGGCTCTCCGTTCGGACAGCCTCTGGTTGTATTCGCTGCTGCCGATGTCGTCGGTGTGTCCGTGAATCTGGACCCGGTATCCCTTCGAGGTCAGGAGGACGCCGGCGATTCGGCTCAACAGCTCCCGGTTCTCGGGGCGCAGCGTCGCCTTGTCGAAGTCGAACTCGACGGCGTCGCTGCCCAGGTTCATTACGACGCCCAGAGCCGTTCGGCGGGTTTCAACGATCCCGCTGAGAACCTCGTGCAGGCGATTCAGCTCCGCTTCCCGTTCCCGGCGAATCCGCTCCGACTCCTCCCGGGCAGCTCGGGCATCCTCTTGAGCGGCGCGAGCCTCTTCCTGGGCAGCCTCCGCTTTTCGGCGGGCTTCAGTCCGGTCCCGCTCCGCTTGGCGCCGGGCCGAGTCGGCTGCGTCCTTTCCCCGGGCCGCCTCCAGGGCTCTGAGCTCCGCCTCCTGGGCACGGTCCAGGGCTTGGCCGGACTTTTTCTCCACCTGCTCCAAGCGGTGAAGCACCGACGTCAGGGCCTCGCTCACCTCGGCCGTCTGCCGTTCCAAGACGTTCATCTGATTGCATCCCCGGTAGATGAAGATGCCGGCCAACAGTGTCAAAACGAGGATGGCTCCGATCGCCATCTGATAAGGAGAGGCTCTTCCGTTGGTACTTCCCGTGGAAACCTTGAAGTTCGGTTTTCGCCGAGCCATTGAATTTCAGTTTAGCAAACACTCTCCGACTGCCGCCTGTCGCGGAGTTGGTGCACGGGAGTTCGGCGGCAGGAATGCCGCCGCTCCTCCATCTTGCCCTTGCACCCGTGGATTAGTAGGCTTCACTCCTCACATGGACGCCCCGGAAACTCGATCCACGCCCGAAGACCGTTACGACCCGGTCTTTCTCCACTCCCGGCGGGAGGCCATCCTCATCGCCGGCGTGTGGGCGCTGGGTCTGGTGTGGGCCGTTCCCTACTGCTATCTGAACGGTTACGGTCTGCCTCCGGGAGAGGTCGGGACCACTTTCGGCATCCCCACCTGGCTCTTCTGGGGCATCCTGGTTCCCTGGATCGCCGCGGACCTGTTCACGGCCTGGTTCTGCTTCTCCTACTTCGTGGAAGACGACTTGGGGGAGGACCAAGCCCAGGCTGAGGCTGCCGCCGTGCGGAATCGGAGCGAGGCGATGTCTTGACCGATTTGGCGCATTCCCCCTCCTACGGCTCGAACGCGGCCCTGTTCACGTTCCTGATCTACACCTTGGGCGTCCTGTTTCTGGCCTGGATGTCCAACCGCCTGCTCAAGACCAAGAGCTTCCTCTCGGAATATTTCCTGGGCAGCCGGAGCCTGGGCGTCTGGGCCTTCGCCCTCACTTTCGCCGCCACCAGCGCTTCCGGAGGAAGCTTCACCGGCTTCCCCTCCAAGATCTACACCCACGGATGGATCCTGGGGCTCTGGATCGGCAGCTATATCGTGGTGCCCATCTGCGGGATGGGCCTGCTGGGAAAACGGATCAACCAACTGGCCCGGAGGACGGGGGCCATCACCGTCCCCGACGTCCTGCGGGACCGGTTCGAAAGCGCCGGGTTCGGTCTTCTCTGCACCGGCATGATCATCTTCTTCATGTCGGTGAACCTGGTGGCCCAGTTCAAGTCGGGCAGCCTGATCCTCAAGACCTTGCTGCTGGACGTCCCCTTCTTCCGCAGCAGCGTCCTGTGGGTCGCGGACGCGACTCAGGATCTGAGCTTCACCCAGGGCGTCGATCCAGGCTACCTGCTCTGCCTGTTGACATTCGCCGTGGCCGTGATCCTCTACACCACCTACGGCGGCTTCCATGCCGTGGTCTGGACCGACGTGATGCAGGGCGTGGTCATGGTGGCCGGCGTGGTCGTCATGCTGCCGCTGGCGCTCATTGCCGTCGGTGGCCTGGAATCGGCCACCCAGCGTATCGGCCGCATGGTCCCGCCCCGCCTGGGTGTCGTCGACCTGGAACTGGCCGCGCCCGCCTCTGAGGACACCGTGATCCGCTCCGGTGTCTGGTTGGACTCGTCCGGCGATGGAGAAGGACCGCGCCTTCTGCGAACCAGCCAGGAAGTGGTGATTCCGCGAGGCTCGACCCGGGCGCAGGAGATTCAGGTGGTTGAGATCGTCTCGGAAGAAGAAGCGGCGAGTATCCGGGAACGCCTGGCGGCGGGAACGCTTCCCCGGGCCCCGCCGTCCGTCAGCGCCAAGCGGGTCGCGACCGAGCCCTATCGTTACGGCGCCGACCGTCCCGGAGTGTACGTGAGCGGGCCCGGTCCGGACCGCTACAGCGAATTGGGATTCCTCCCTCTGAGCCTGGCCTTCTCCTTTTTCTTCATGTGGGCCATCTCCGGCACCGGCCAGCCCAGCACCATGGTCCGCCTGATGGCGTTCAAGGGTTCCGGCACCCTGAAGCGATCCATCTTCACCGTCGCCATCTACTACTCCCTGATCTACTTCCCGCTGGTGATCATCTTCTGTTGCGCCCGCATCTTCCTGCCCGGGATGGAACTGGAGTCGGACCGGATCATGCCGGCCGTCGCCGTCTTTCTCAGCGGGTTCGCCGGCGCGCCCTGGATGGCCGGAATCCTGGTGGCGGCCCCGTTCGCCGCCGTCATGTCCACGGTGGACAGCTTCCTGCTGGTCATCTCCTCCGCCCTGGTCCGGGATGTCTACCAACGCAACATCAATCCGCAGGCGCCGGAGCGGACCATCAAGAGGATGAGCTACGTCTTCACCTTCGTGGTCGGCTTCGCCGCGGTGCTGGGAGCGGTGAACCCGCCTCTGTTCCTGCAGGACATCATCGTCTACACGGGCAGCGGACTCGCCTCCTGCTTCCTGGCCCCGGTCGCGCTGGGGCTCTACTGGCCTCGAGTCAACACCTGGGGAGCCACGGCGGGCATGTTGGGAGGGTTTCTGTTCCACCTCTCCCTCTACGGGGCCGGCTATCTCGCCTACGGCCGGTTCTCCTCCTACCGGCTGCTGGGGCTCGATCCCGTCATCTGGGGTTTGGCCGTCTCCTTCTTTCTGGTCATCGCCGTGAGCAAGGCGACGCCACCGCCGCCGCGCCATATCGTCCGGAGGTACTTCTACAAGCAACAGCCGGGGAGTTGACCGCGGTTTTGCGCCAGCCAACCAGAAGACCATGTGGAAATACCACCGATACCTTCCGGTCCGCGACACTCGTCACATCCTCACCCTGGGAGAGGGCGCCACACCCCTGGTCCAATTGGACGGGGGACCGTTCCTGAAGATGGAACAGCTCAACCCTTCCGGCTCCTACAAGGATCGGTTCGCCAGTTGTGCGGTCTCCTGGATGCGGGAAGAGGGTCTGAGCTCGTGCCTGGCCACCTCCTCGGGCAACACCGGCTCGGCGCTGGCCGCCTACTGCGCTCGAGCCGGCATCCCCTGCCACATCTTTCTGGTGGAGACCACCCCGGCGGGGAAGGCGGTCCAGATGTTGGCCTACGGAGCGGTCCTGAAACGGGTCCGGGGATTCGGCCTGGACCCGGCGGCCAGCCGGGACGTGATGGAACGGCTGCAACGGGAAGCGCCGGCCAGAACAGCCGCACTCCAGATCTCCGCCTTCACCTTCAGCCCCGAGGGGATGGACGGGGTCAAGAGCATCGCTTACGAGATCGCGGACGACTTGGAGAATGTGGACGACGTTTTCGTTCCCATCGGGGGAGGGGGCCTGTTGACGGCCATCGCCCGAGGGTTCGACGACTATGTCCGCGAGGGACGGATCTCCCGGGTGCCCCGGATCCACGCCGTCCAGCCCCGAGGCTGCGCCACTGTCACCGGGCCTCTGGACCGGGGTGAGTCCCAAGCGGTGGAGGTGGAGTGCACGTCGGTCATCTCGGGACTTCAGGTCCCCAACGTCATCGACGCCCAGTTGGCTCTGGACCTCGTCCTGGAGACGGGCGGCAGCGGGCAGTCGGTGAGCGACGGGGAAGTTTTCCGCGCCCAAGAGGCGCTGTTCAGCCGCGGCGTCTACTGCGAGCCCGCCGGGGCCACCGCTTACGCCGGTTATCTGAAGGCCCGTTCAGGCGGATCGGTGTCCGCTTCGAGCCGCGCCGTCTGCATCGTGACGGGCCACGGTTTCAAGGACCTGGGCTCGGTGGAGCGGGCCGTCAGTTCCCGGTCCATCCCCATGGTGGAGTTGGACCGGCTCCTGGATTGAGATCGCCCATGGCCCTGAGGATCGAACGAAACGTCATGGTCACCACGCGGGACGGAGTACGCCTGGGAACCGACATCTACCG
Source organism: Acidobacteriota bacterium (assembly GCA_965116695.1). Lineage (GTDB taxonomy): Bacteria > Acidobacteriota > UBA6911 > RPQK01 > JAJDTT01 > JAJDTT01. The sequence continues at coordinate 40,555 of OZ220706.1, read as the reverse complement.
CCCCGCCGACGTCCCGGGACCGTTGCCGGCCCTCCTGGAACGGACCCCTTACGGCAAGCAGGACCTGGAGCGGATGCGGCGGGCCGAGCGCTACGCCGAGCATGGCTATGCCGTGGTGGTTCAGGACTGCCGGGGCTGCCATTCCTCCGAAGGAGAGCTGGTCTTCCTGGTCAACGAACCCTTCGACGGTTACGACGCCGTGGAGTGGACCGCTCATCAGGAATGGTGTGACGGAAGAGTGGGAACATACGGCACCTCGTACGTCGCCTGGACCCAGAGCACTCTGGCCACGCAGAACCCCCCTCATCTGGCCTGCATGATCCCCACCATGGGGGGCTGGAACGCCTACACCAGCTCGGTCCGCCAGGGCGGCGCCTACGAGCTCCGCTTTCTGGCCTGGGCCTTTTGGCACTCCGTCAATCACGGGAACGCCGCAACCAGGGCTCAATCCTGGTTGCAGGAAGGGCTTGCGTCGGGTCCCGATTTTCGCCATTGGCTCCGGCGGCTGCCACTACGACGGGGGCAGAGCCAGCTAGCGTTGCTCCCGGGTTACGAGCGCTGGGCCCTGGAACTGGTCCGGCGCGGAGATTACGACGAGTTCTGGAAACAACCCGGGTTCGCCATCGAGGAGTTCCTGGAGCAGCACTCGGATGTCCCCATCCTCCTGATCGGAGGCTGGTACGACTCCTACACCCGCGCCACGCTGGAGGCCTTCCAGGCCCTGCGGCGAGCCAAGCAGGGACCGGTGAAGGTGGTCATGGGCGCCTGGGTGCACGGCACCTACACCACCGAGGAACAGATCTCCGGTGACGTGGACCTGGGTCCCGAGGCGCCCCTGGAGAGTCTGGACCGCCTCCATCTGGACTGGTTCGATCAATGGCTCAGGGGCAAGGATACGGGCGCGGCCCGCATGCCGGCCATTCGGTGGTTCCTCATGGGCGGCGGCAGCGGGCGCCGGACCCGCCTGGGCAATCTGGACCACGGCGGGCACTGGCGCGAAGGAGACGGCTGGCCGTTGCCGCAGACAGCGCCGACCCCCTACTACCTCCACCCCGACCGGACCCTGTCGACCAGCCCCCCGGACCGGGAGGAGTCCGCCACCAGCTACTCCTACGACCCGCGGCGTCCGGTCCCCACCGTCGGCGGGAACTTCTCCTCTCTGAGCGATATCCGTCCCTGGCCCGACGGGGTCCGGCCGGAATCGGTCCCCACGCCGACCATGATCGAGGCCGTGACGCCAGCCGGGGGGTTCGATCAGACCGAGGGGCCGGACTTCTTCGGATGCACGCCGCCCTATCTCCCTCTGGGCTCCCGTCCCGACGTGCTGGTGTTCGAAACGCCGCCGTTGGAGGAGGACCTGGAGGTCGCGGGCCCCGTGGAGGTCAAGCTGTGGGTGTCCACATCCGCGCGGGACACGGATTTCACCGCCAAGCTCATCGACATCTATCCACCCAGCCCGGACTACCCGCTGGGCTACGCGCTGAACCTGAGCGACAGCATTCTCAGAGTCCGCTATCGGGACGGTTCCGGAACGGCCCGGTTCCTGGAGCCGGGAGAAGTCGTCTCCATCTCCATCGTTCTTTACCCCACGGCCAACGTGTTCCAGAAAGGACACCGGATTCGCCTGGACGTCTCCTCCAGCAACTTCCCGCGGTTCGACATCAATCCCAATACCGGGGAGCCGCTGGGCCGGGAACGGAGTTGGACCATCGCCCGCAACACCGTGTTCCATGACCGGAGACGGCCGTCACACGTCACGCTGTCCCTGTTCGTCCGGTGACGCCTTCATTCGTGCCGGCGCATTTGTATTTTGAAGACATCTGCCGTTCCGTTGATAATAAACACCTCACGGAGCTAGTCGTCGCAGGAGGTCGGGTTTGAGAATACTTGCAGTCGTTGTCCTGGCATGGATCACCATCCACCCGGTCCTGGCCGCGGACTGGCCATACTGGCGCGGACCGAACCAGAACGGCGCCGTCCCGGAAGCGGCCGCCGTCACCTCATGGGATCAGGGCGGAGAGGGCCTTCTCTGGAAGTTGGACGAAGGAGGCCGGACCACGCCCATCATCATGGGGGACCGGCTCTTCGCCATCCTGCCGGTGGGAGAAGGACCGACTCGGGCGGAACGGATCGTGGCGCTCGACGCCCTCACGGGACGCATGCTCTGGGAGAAGCGGTTCAACGTCTTCCATACCGACATCGTGGAGAACCGGGTGGGATGGACGGCGCTGGTCGGCGACCCAGAGTCCGGCCGGATCTATGCCCACGCCACCGGTGGAGAGTTCTTCTGCCTCACCCGCGACGGCGACGAGGTCTGGAAGATCTCCATGACGGAGGAGCTGGGCCGGATCAGCGGTTACGGGGGACGCCTGCACACTCCGATCCTGGATGAGGACCGGGTCGTGGTGAGCTACCTCAACTCGAGTTGGGGGAATCTGGCGCGGCCGCTCCATCGATATGTGGCCTTCCACAGAAAAAGCGGGGACATCCAGTGGTGGGCGGCGCCGGGGGGACAGCCGCTGGACACCACCTACTCCACTCCGGTGACGGCCGTGATGGGCGGCCGGCGGATGCTGGTGGCCGCGACGGCCGACGGAAACGCCTATGGCATGCTGGCCCGCAACGGAGAAAAGCGGTGGACGTTCCGACTCAGCAAACGGGGCCTCAACGCTTCCGTGGTGGTGGACGGAGACCGGGCGTACCTGTCTCACAGCGAGGAGAATCTGCATACCTCCCGGATGGGGAGCATCGTGTGCATCGACGGCACCGGGACCGGGGACATCACCGAGAGCGGCGTCGTCTGGCGGCACGACGGTCACACCTTCGGGTATGCCTCGCCTGCTGTCGCCAACGGGCGGCTCTATGCGGTCGACAACAGCGCCAATCTCATCAGCATGGACGCCGCCAGCGGTGAGATCCATTGGGAATACAACATGGGCCGAGTGGGCAAGGGCTCGCCGGTGGTAACCAGCGACGGCGTAATCTACGTGGGAGAACAGAACGGCATCTTCCACATTCTTCGTGACGAAGGCGACCGATGCGTCTCCCTGGACAAGGAGGTGTTCGAGCGGCCGGACGGCACCGTGGACGAGATCTTCGGCTCTCCGGCCGTCGTGAACGGACGCGTCTACTTCATGACCCGTTACGGCATCTACTGCCTCAGGACGCCGGGCGGGCAGGTGCAGGCGGTGGAGGCGCCTCCGGCTCCGCGCGAGACGGCGCGCCCCGAACCCGGGTCCAAGGACAGCCTTCGGGTGGTCCCGGCGGAAGCGACGCTGAGACCCGGCGAGCAGATCCGCCTGAAAGCGCTCCGATTCGACTCGGTTGGCTCGGCTCCGTCGCCGACCAGCGTCAAGTGGTCGGTGAAGGGCGTGTCCGGAGCCATCGTGCCGGACGGGACATTCACCGCTTCGAACATGCAGGCATTCTCGGGGGGTCTGGTGACCGCCACGGGTTCGAGTGGACTCATCGCTGCCGCACGGATCCGGATCGCGCCCGACCTGCCGATCCACGAAGACTTCGAGTCGCTGCCGGCCGGCTCCGTGCCGCCCGGCTGGGTGGGCGTGGCTTCCAAGACGCAGGTCGTCGAGGCGGAAGGCAAGGTGCTCAAGAAGCTCGCCTCCAGGGCGCGTCCTTCTCCGCCCTTCATGAGGCTTCGGGCCTATGCCACTCCTCCCATCCCGGGAGGGTATACGGTGGAGACGGACCTCCTCGGCAAGGTGGCCCGCAAGCGTTTCAAGCCCGACATGGGGCTGATCAACAGCCGCTACCGTTTCATCATGATGGGGATGAGGAAGAGGCTGCGGATCGAGACCTGGTCGCCCCTGCCGCGCCTGAGGCACGACGTGGCCTTCCCCTGGGACCCGGACGTCTGGTATCGAGCCAAGTTTTCGGTCCTGCTGGAGGATGGACAGGCCCGGGTTCGAGCCAAAGTGTGGCCCCGGGAGGAACCGGAGCCCGAGGCATGGAACATCGAGGTCCTGGACCCGCATCCGAACCGGGAGGGGAGCGCCGGTCTTTACGGCTACTCCGTCGGAACCACATCCAAGAGTGACGGTCCCGAGATTCTCTTCGATAATTTCAAGGTGGTGAAGAATGATGACTAGGAGTCTGCGCGGGATCGTCCGCGTTGCATTCATCCTGTTGGGAGCAACACTATTTGCCGCAACCGGCCAGCCTCAGATCCACGCGGGAGACTGGAAGATGTGGGGAGGGACTCCGGACCGGAACATGGTCTCGGATGAGACCGGCATGCCTCACCGGTGGGATGTCTCCAGTGGCGAGAACATCCGCTGGAAGGCCCCTCTGGGATCCCAGACCTACGGCAATCCCGTGATCTCCGACGGAAAGATCTTCATCGGCACCAACAACCAGGCGAATCTCCGTCCTGCAATCACGGGCGACAAGGGAGTGATCGTCTGTCTGGAGGAAGCCACCGGGAAGGTGCTGTGGCAGGCCACCCACGACAAACTCCCCACAGGGCGGGTCAACGACTGGCCGGAACAGGGCATCTGTTCGTCTCCGTTCGTAGACGGGGACCGGATCTACTACGTCAGCAACCGCGCCGAACTGGTCTGCGCCGACGCGGAGGGGTTTCTGGACGGGGAGAACGACGGTCCCTTCCAGGACGAGAAATACCGGGAGAAGGAGGACGCGGACATCATCTGGGTCTACGACATGATCGAGGAGTTGGGGGTGTTCCCGCACAACCTGGCCACCTCCTCCCCGGTGGGAGCCGGCGACCTGATCTTCCTGCTCACCTCCAACGGCGTGGACGAGGGGCACCTGGATCTCCCCATGCCGGACGCGCCCGCGTTCATCGCCGTCCACAAGAAGACCGGCGAGCTGGTCTGGGAACGGAGCGACCCGGGTGAGAACACCCTGCACGGGCAATGGTCCTCCCCAACATACGGGATGGTCAAGGGCAAGCCCCAAGCCATTTTTGCCGGGGGCGACGGCTGGTGCTACGCCTATGAGCCGGAGAGCGGAGAACTGATCTGGAAATTCGATCTCAATCCCAAGGCCTCGGAATGGAAACTGGGAGGGCGCGGCACCCGGAACAACATCATCTCCACGCCGGTCCTCTACGAGGACAAGGTGCTGCTCAGCGTGGGCCAGGACCCGGAGCATGGCGAGGGTCCGGGTCACCTGTTTTCCATCGACGCGACCCAGACTGGCGACATCACCGAGAAGGGACGAATCTGGCACGTGGGTGGCGAAGACTTTCGCCGCAGCATGTCCACGGTTGCCATTGGGGATGGCCTCCTGTACGCGGCCGACCTGACCGGATTCCTCTACTGCCTGGATCTCGCCACCGGGAAACGGCACTGGCGCTACGACATGCTGGCCGCAGTCTGGGGGTCCCCCTATCTGGTGGACGGCAAGGTCTACCTGGGAGACGAGGACGGCGACGTCGTGGTGCTGGAGCACGGCACGACGATGAAGGAGCTGGCCGTCAACGAGATGGGAGATTCGGTCTACACGACGGCGGTGGCCGCCAACGGAGTCCTCTACATCACCAACCGGAACACCCTGTTCGCGGTCGCCGATTAGGAGCGGCGACCTTCCTGTCGCCAAACTGGAGCGGCGGTTTTCCTACCGCCGATTAGGGCGTTTATGGGGGACGGCAGTCTCCCACTCCACGCAGCGTCTATCAAGTGGGAGAAACGAAGAATGGGCGACAGGAACGTCGCCCCTCCAGTCCTTTGCGCCCTCTGGGTGCCTAACCCGCATTTCTCACCAGGCCGCTATGTGTATGATGAAAAAGATTCTGTTCTTAGGCATTTACGTGAATGTTTCCAAGGTTCCTCCGGGACACACTGCGCTGGGCGCGCGCCCCCTGGTAAGAAATGCGGCCTAAAACCGACGAGAACATCGGCGGAATGATCGAGGCGCATGGAGTATCCATGATGGAAGCAGCGGGTTCCAATTTGGTGCTCCCATCCCGTGTCGTTAGCCCGTGAGGTGCGCGGGTCCCATTGGCACGTGATCTGTCCGATCCGCGAGGCGCAAGTAAGCTCTGGGACGCGGCAGCTTTCTTGCCGCCACGCAGTAGCGACGACTTTCAGCCAACGTATTCCCGAACGAGATTCGGAGAAAGAGAAAAGGGGGGACTGACAGTCCCCCCTCCTAGTTGTGAATCAGAAGTGGACCGAGAGATGCAACTGGATGAACCGGGGACGTGACGTGGAGCCGAACCGGCCGAATCCCGCCGCGTTTCCGGTGTCGGTGTTCAGGCCGCCCCAAATGTGGCGGTTGAACACGTTGAACATATCGACTCCCAGACGAACGCTCACGTCCTCGTTGACCTGAGTGTCCTTCTGGAGCGTCGCATTCTCATTGAAATAGCTGCACTCCCGTTCCTTGGGCAAGGTCCGGGTGTTCCCCAGAGTCCAGGGAGCCGCATTCATGAACGCGTTGACGTTCAGGAATCGCCCGCCGGGACTGTAGTCCCCGCAGATGGTGTTGGTCTTGATCTGCGTGTTCAGACGCAGGACCGGCCAGATGGCTCCAAAACCTCCCGGATACCTGACCCGGCTGGTGACGCTGATCGGCTGCCCGGAGAAGTAGTTGTGCTGAACGCCGAGAGTCCAACCGCTGAGAAAATATCTGCTGAATAGATTCCCACCGTTGAAAAAGGCCTTTCCCGGACCGAACGGCAGTTCATACAGCCAACTCAGAGAGAGGTTCTGGGGCCGATCCTCCTGGTACACAAATCGGAGACCCCGCTGCGAGGTGTGCTGGGCCCTGGTGAACCCATGCCCCTGCTGGGAGAAGCCGACATCGCCGATGGCCTTGGAGATCGTATGGTTGAGCATGAAGCTCAGCCCGTGTCCATACCGCTTTTGCAACGACAGGACCAGGGCATGGTAGGTCAGATTGTTCACGGGCGCGGCCCGCTGCTGGATGTCAAGCATGTGCGGGAATGGCCTGAGCGCCTGGGCGACCGGTCCCGAGAATCCTGGATACGGAGCAGCGATCCCGGCGGCCTCAGCCTGCGGTGAACCGATCTGGGCCTGCAGAAGGCTCCCCAAACTCAAGTTTCCGACACTGAGCTGGTTCAGCCGCACCGCGTCGTTGCTGGGCAGATTGTGGTTGAACTTGCCGTGGTAGTTGGCCCGAATGGCCAGCCCCCCGCCCAGGTCCCGCTCCAAACCGGCGTTGAGGGTCAAGGTACGGCCCGCCTTGAAGTCGTCCCGGTTGAGAGCCTGCACGGCTTGACCGTTGGCAAAGTCCGGTTCCAGGACGGGCAGGTTCGGGATGGGGTCCGGGTAACCGTTGTCCCAGTTGAAAGCCGGCGTCAGACCGCCGTCCAGGCTCCTGACGGAAGGATCCAGCGTCCACCCCAGGAAGGGTGTGTTGAAGCCGCTGGTCATGGCGCCGAAAAGCGGAAAGTACATGTAGGCGGCGCTGGCCCGAACGACCGTGTTGTCATCCGGAGAATAGGCGAATCCCAAACGGGGTCCCCACTGGCTCCACATGGTGTCCGCCACCCGCTTGAACCCGTTTCTTCCCGGACCCTCGCCCCAGAACCAGAGGGCTCCGGGAAGTCCCCCCGCTCCCGGGTTTGGAATGGTGGGGTTGAAGGCCCCGATCCGGTCATAGGTCTCGCCCAATGGAACGAAAACGTCGTTCCGGAGACCGTAGTTGACGGTCAACTTGGGGGTGGCGCGCCACGAGTCCTGGACATAGATGCCCCAAGCCCCGCCGTTATGACGGAAGTCGCGTTGACTCCAGACGAACGCCGAGTCCACCTCGCCCAGCAACTTACTGGCGAAACCGAACCCGGTGTTGGCGTTGCCCGGCAATCCGGTCTCCAGGGCGGAGAAACTGAACGACCCCTGATCGAAGAGGGCAAGGTTCTGCTTGGAGACGGAAAGCAGGTAGGCAGCGCCTACTTTGAAGTTATGGGATCCCTTGACCCAGGTCACGTCGATGTTGGCCGGGACGGTCTGGCTGGGATCGATGAGTTTCTGGAAGATGGGCCCGTAGGCGCTCTGGCCTTGGACACCGACTTGCGGGGCGATGGGCCCCGGCACTCCCCTGATGCCGACTTCCGCACCCGTGTTGTCGTTGGCCAGACCCTGCGTGCCGATGACCCGGGGCGTCCGGGTCACACCGGTCCGGAGGTTGAAGAGTACGTTGGGCCGGATCGTGTAGTGGTAATTGAAACGATAGCGGTACTGGACTTCGTCGTTCTTGTGAAGACTGGAGATGGACTCGTCGAAGACCGGGGCGTAATTTGACCGGGATTCCTTCCACGACTGCTCCCATCCGACCGTGAGCCGGTGGTCGCCCGCCTCGTCAAGTTGATGATCGACCTTCAGGTAGAAGGAGCTCTTGTTGACCGGTGTGGAGGTCAGGCCGCCGACCCAGTTTTGGGTCACACCCGGCCGATTGGGCAGCCCGATCCGCGAAATCAGGTTCTTGGTGACGGTGCTGAAACGATCCGCGGGAATCATGTTGTTGGGGAACGGGTCTCGAATGAACCCGCCCTGACCGTCCGAGCGAGTGGTCATGGGGTCGTAGATGGCGCCCTGATGGATCGGCCGGCCCAGAGAGTCGGTCCCGATCTGGGGGCCCAGAATCTCGCTAAAGTCACCGTTGCGCATGGCCGCGGTGGGAACGGTCCGCACCGCGTCTCCCGGAGCGGTCCGCAGCTTGTAGCCGTCGAACCCGCCGAAGAAGAACATCCGGTTCTTCCAGATGGGGCCTCCCAGGACGAAACCGTAGTCGTTCTGCCGGGTGACGCTCTTGCTCGGGGCCAGCCAGGGCCGGGCGTCGAGAATGTCGTTTCGGAAAAACCAGAAGGCGTCGCCGTGCAACTCGTTGGTGCCCGACTTGAAGATCAGGGTGATGGCCACGCCGCTGTCCCAGCCATGCTCCGCATTCGTGTTGGTGTCGAGCCGGAACTCCTGCACCATCTCGGGAATCGGCGCCGTGTCGTCCCGGGCATTCTGGTGCGTGGAGCTGCCCGCCCGGACACCATCGATGGTGTAGCTGGGGGAAGCATTGGGCGTGCCATGGATGAAGGCCCTGCTCATGGCGTCGTTTTCGTTGGTGTTATTGGGATTGTAGGCCACGCCCGGCATGGTGCGCAGGAACGAGAGCGCCTGGCGGTTGTTGTTGGAGATCGCTATGGGAAGACGTGCTATCTCCTCATTCACCCGGGCGTATCCGGCCTTGTTCGACTGCTTCTCGATGGTGGGAAGCGTCGCCATCACCTCCACGGTCTCGGCCACGTCGCCCACCGACAACGTGACGTCGACAGTCAGGACCTCTCCCGACACCACACGGAGGCCCGACTGCTCCAGGGTTCTGAAGCCGGGCATGGTGGCGGTGAGCCGGTACTCTCCGATCGCCACCGAATTGAAGGCGTATATTCCGGCGTCGCTGGTGATGGTGTCGGTCACGATGCCGGTGCCGACGTTGGTGATGGAGACTTCCGCTCCCGGAACCACGCCGCCGGTCTCGTCCCGAACCGCCCCAGTCACGGTTCCCACATTCTCCTGCGCCAGCAGGGGAAGGCAGGAGAACACCAGAATCAGGCTAAGACTCAATACTCTACTCATTGCTGCTCCTCAGACGTTGAAGTGAATTGACTGTTGGGATGACGCGGCACCTGCACGAAAACCTTGTGAATATCCGAAAACATGCCGCGCAGCCAAAACAATCTGGAACTTATAACTCATGCCCAGAACTAGTGCAAGAGTTTATCGGAGGAGGATGACAACTCCGATCCGGGGCGACCGTGCGCGCGTTTACTGGGGAAGCTGAAGGTTAAGAAGGTTCTCACTGGCTCCAAAAAAAGAGGGGACCGGCACCTGCCGACCCCCTCCGGGTTTTGATCGCCTCGGCTGTTTCCGCCGAAATCAGAAGTGAACCGAGAGATTCAATTGGATGATCCTGGGAGGAAAGGAGACCGTACGAATGGTGCCGAAGGCCGCCTTGTTGCCGATGTCGGTATTCGGGTTGCCCCAGATATGGCGGTTGAAGAGATTGAAGAAATCGGCCCCCAAGCGCACGTAGATGTCCTCGGTGACGTAAGTATCTTTCTGGATGGCGGCGTTCTCGTTGAAATAGCTGCAGGCTCGTGTCGAAGGCAAGGTCCTGGTATTCCCCAAGGTAAAAGGTGCGGGATTGGCAAAGGCGTTGATGTTGATGTACCGGTTCCGGGATGGGTCGTTGGGGTCGTAATCTCCACAGTCGACACCGGTCCGAACCGATACCCCGTCGACCCGGTCCGGCCAGATGGCGTTGAAGCCGCCCGGGTAGCGGACGCGGCTGCTCACATGGAGGGGCTGTGCCGAGAAATAGGCCTGCTGCATCCCGATGTTCCAGCCCCCGATCAGCTTCTTGACGACCGGACTCGCGCCTGCGCCCCAGCGTTTTCCCGGTCCGAAAGGCAATTCCCACATCCAGCTCACGGCAACGTTCTGGGGCCGGTCCTGGTCGTACAAGTACCGAAGGTGCCGTTGCGAAGTATGCTGGATGTGACTGGCGAGCGAATGCCCCTGGTTGGCCCACCTGGCGTTGCCCAGCGCCTTGGAGATGGTGTAGTTGAACATGAAGCTCAACCCGTGCCCGTAGCGCTTCTGCAAGGAAAACACCGCACCATGGTAGGTCAGGTCGGTAACGGGGGCAGCGCGTTCGTTGATGTTTAGCATGTGAGGAAACGGTCTGAGCGCCTGGTTCACAGGTCCCCTGAATCCCTCATAGGGAGCAGTGATCCCTGCCGCCACGGCTGCCGGGGAATTGATGTCGGCATTGAGCAGGGCGCCCAGCGCCAGGTGCCTGGGGTCGAGCTGGTTCAATCGAACGGCATCGTTGCTGGGGAGACTGTGGCTGAACTTGCCGTGGTAGTTGGCTCGAAAAGCCGTACCCCAGCCCAGGTCCCTTTCCACACCGAAGTTGACGGTCAGCGTCCTGCCCGCCTTCATGTTGTCCCGGTTCAGGGCGACGACCGACTGGCCGTTGGCAAAGGAAGGGTCGATGTCGGGCAGGTTGGGAAGGATGTCCGGAAATCCGTTATCCCAGTTGAAGGCGGGGGTCACACCGGCGTCCAGGCTCGCAGCGGTCACATTTAGAATCCAGCCGATAGCGGGCGTATTGAATCCGCTGGTCATCGCGCCAAAGTGTGGAAAATACATGTAGGCGGCACTGGCCTTCAATACGGTCTTGTCGTCAGGCGAATAAGCGAACCCCAAACGAGGTCCCCAGTTGCTCCACAGGGTCGGCGCCACTCGTTTGAACCCGTTCCGGCCCGGACCCTCACCCCAGAACCACAGGGCCCCCGGAAGACCACCGGCGCCGGGGTTGGGGATGGTCGGGTTGAAGGCCCCGATGCGGTCGTAGCTCTCTCCCGCGGTTATGAAGATGTCGTTGCGGAGGCCGTAATTCACCGTCAATTTGGAGGTGGCGCGCCAGGAGTCCTGAAAGTAGAATCCCCAGGCTCCGCCATCGCGTTTGAAGGCGGTCGGGCTATTGACCGTGGCACTGTCCACCTCGCCCAGGAACTGGCTGGCAAAGCCCCATCCGGTTCCGGGGAAGCCGGGCAGACCGGTCGTGCGATCCACAAAGTTGAAATTTCCCTGACCGAAAATCGACGAATCCCCTTTGGAGACCGACAGCAAATAGGAGCCGCCGAATTTGAAATTGTGCGAGCCCCTGACCCAGGTCATGTCGGCGTGGGCGGGAACGGTCTGACTGGGGTCATTGAGTTTCCGGAAAATCGGGCCATATCCGGTCGTTCCCTGCGTGTTCACTCTTGGTGCATTGGGGTTGCTGACGCCGGTAATTCCGATCTCTTCACCAAAACGGTCGTTGTCCAGACCCTGAGTCCCGATAATTCGCGGAGTCCGGGTCACACCGGTGCGAAGGTTGAAAATCACGTTGGGCCGGATGGTCCAGTAATAATTGAAGCGATAGCGGTATTGCGCCGACTCGTTGATGTGAAGGCTGGAGACCGCCTCGTCAAAGACCTGCGGATACGTGGACCGGTTCAGCCTGACATTCTGCTCCGTGCCGAACGTAAACTTGTGGGACCCCGCTTCATCGATCTGATGATCGATCTTGAGGTAATAGGACTCTTTGTCGTCCGGGCGCAGGGTCTGGGTTCCGACCCAGTTGTTGCTGACGCCCGGGCGGTTGGGCGCACCGATGTGCGAAACCAGAGTCTGTGTGATCGGGCTTGAGCGGTCCATGGGAACCATGTTTCCCGGAAAGGGATCGCGGATGAACCCGCCTTGCCCATCCGGCCGAGTGGTGGCCGGATCGAAGATCTGGCCCCGAAAAACCGGTCGGCCCAGGGCATCGGTCCCGATTTGATCGCCCAATATTTCACTGAAGTCGCCGTTGCGCATGGCAGTGGTGGGGACCGTGGCAGTCGTCCCGGAGGGGGCCGTCCGCAATTTGTAGATATCGATCCCCCCAAAGAAAAACGTGCGATTTTTCCAGATGGGACCGCCCAGCACGAAGCCGAAGTCGTTCTGCCGGGTGACGGCTCTCCTGGCCGCGAACCAGGGTCGAGCGTCGAACACGTCGTTCCGGTTGTACCAGAAGCCGGTACCGTGAAAGTCGTTGGTGCCTGACTTGAAGACCAGGTTGATGGCCACACCGCTATCCCAGCCATGCTCGGCCTGAGTGTTGGTGTCGAGCCGGAATTCCTGAACCATCTCCGGGACCGGCGCCGTGTCGTCGCGTGCGTTCTCGTGAGTCGAACCGCTCGCCCTCACCCCGTCAATGTTGTAGCTGGGAGAAGCCGTTGGTGTTCCCTGGACGAAGGACCTGGACATGGCAACGTTTTCGTTGTCGAAATACCTGAAGGGGTCGTAAGACACACCCGGCATGGTCCGCAGGAAGGACAGGGCCTGGCGGTTGTTGAACGAGACGACCAGAGGCAGACGGGCGATCTCCTCATTGACCCGGGCATAACCCGCCTTGTTGGACTGTTTTTCAATGGTGGGAAGCTGGCCCGTCACCTCTACGGTCTCCGTCACCTGGCCCACGGTCAGCGCAACGTCGAGAGTGACGATCTCACCCGAAACGACGCGGATCCCGGTCTGTTCAAGCGTCCGGAAACCGGTCAAGGAGGCCCGCAGGGTATATTCGCCGATGGGCACGGAGTTGAACCCGTAAAGCCCCACGTCGTTGGTCACGACATCCCGTTGCACGCCCGTGGCCACGTTGGCGAGGGTCACTTCGACGCCGGGGAGAACGCCTCCGCCTTCGTCCCGCACGGTCCCGGTAACGGTTCCCACATGCTCCTGGGCCAACACCGGGAGGGAAGCCATCAAAACCAACAAAGGAAGGGCACCCTTGATGGAAAAGCGGGAGGTCTGCATTGTCGTCTCCTTCTTGGCGAGCGGACTGGCGGGCTGTGGAAGTCGACTTCCACTTGTTGCTCTAGAATGTACACGAGGTTCTCAGAAAAAGTCAAAATATTTTCTGGATCTAGTGTTCTTATTTCGTTATTCTGTATAGCTTTTTTCTAAATATGATCGGCCCGGTCGGCAAGAATTGGACCCCCTCGCCGTGTCGCCTGGCGACCTTTTCCTGCTTCGCGCATGTGCTACGTTAGGTCGCGGGATGCGGACACGACGTGCCCTCGCTCCGGCTCTCCAGACGACGCTCCTGGGCCTTTTTGCCACCCTGGCACCATCGTTCTTTTTGTTGGCCCAGCCCCTGCCAATCCTGCGGGACGTCACCCGAGAGGCCGGCTTGAACCTGGTCACCACCTGCGGAACGCCAGAGAAAAAATTCATCATCGAAGGGAACGGGAGCGGTTGCGCCTGGATCGACTACGACAACGACGGATGGACCGATCTCTACGTCGTCAACGGCATCTCCAGCGCCGCGCTCATGGCGGGCCGGGAGGATCCCGCATCGGCGCCCAATTTTCTGTTCCACAACCGCGGGAACGGCACCTTCACCCAGGTGACCGTCCAAGCCGGAGTACCCGGGACTGGCTTGGGCAACGGCGTGGCTGCGGCCGACTACGACAACGACGGCTGGACCGATCTGTTCGTGACCAACTACGGGCGCGATCTCCTGTACCGGAACAACGGCAATGGGACCTTCACCGAGGTGGGAGCCTCAGCGGGAGTCGCCGGGGGAGGGGAATGGAGCACGGGAGCGGCGTTCGGAGATTACGATGGAGACGGATGGCTGGACCTGTACGTGGCGCGCTATCTGGAATTCGACGTCGACGACCCTCCCCTCAGAGGGGAGTTCTGCGGATACCGCGGCCTCCCGGTCATGTGCGGTCCCAAGGGGCTGAAGGGATCGCCGGATGTCCTGTACCGAAACAATGGCGACGGAACCTTCACCAACGTGACTCGGGCGGCGGGTGTGACAGACGATAAGCTCCTGTACGGCTTTTCCCCGGTCTTCGACGACTTCGACAACGACGGCGATTTTGACCTCTTCGTCACCAACGACGCCGGCCCCAATTACTACTTCCAGAACCGGGGTGACGGGACGTTTCGCGAGTCTGCACTACTGGCGGGAGTCGGGTACAACGCCCAGGGGACGGCCCAGGCGGACATGGGCGTGGCCGTGGGGGACGTGGGCGGGGACGGGCGGATCGACCTGTTCACCACCACCTTCTCCGAAGAGTACTACCCCTTCTTCCGAAACCTGGGAACAGGCGGGTTCGAGGAGGTCTCACAGCCCGTGGGACTGGCCACCCGGACCCTGCCCTACCTGGGATGGGCCACCTTCTTCCTCGACTTCGACAACGACGGAAACCTGGACTTGTTCGTGGCCAATGGGCATATTTTCCCGCAGGTGGAGCCTTCGTTGGAAACCTACCGGCAGCCCGATCTCCTGTTTCGGGGGAACGGCGAGTTCGGTTTTCAGGATGTCACCGGTCAGGTGGGACTGGATCAGGCGCCGGTCCGGTCCAGCCGGGGAGGCGCCTTCTGCGACTACGACAACGACGGGGACCTGGACCTGCTGGTGCTGGCCATCGACGACGCTCCCACGCTCCTGCGCAACGACGGTGGCAACCGGAGGAACTGGCTCCAGTTCCGGCTGGCCGGGAGGCGCACCAACCGGTCCGGCATCGGGGCCCGGGTGAAGGTCGTGGCCGGCTCAACGACCCGGACCGGCCGCGTCAGAAGCGGCGGGAGCTACCTGTCCCAGAACGACCTGCGTCTCCATTTCGGCCTGGGCGAGGAGGCCGCCGCCGACCGGGTCGAGATCCTCTGGCCCCGCGGCGGAAGCCAGGTTTTGACGAACGTTGAAGCAAACCAGATCGTCCGCATCGAGGAGGCCGAATGAAAGCACACTTTCCCAGTCGAATTGGATGGAGCGCCGTAATTGTGTTCCTCGTATCGATGGCGCCGGCTTCCTTGGCTCCGGCCGGCGAGGCTTCCGGAGCCGGGGAGGAGGTCCGGTTCCTGGACCTCACCCTGCTGGTCTCTCAGGAACACCCGGTGAACTGGCCGGACATCTTTCCCTACTTCCATATCAACCACTACCTCAAGATCGGCCCGCGCGGCCCCTACAACAGCGACATCATCACCATCGACGAGAACACCGGCACCCAGTTCGATTCGCCCGCTCACGGCCCGGTTCCCAGGGAGGTCGCCAAGATCACGCCCGAACGGGTGCCGATCTGGCAATTCCTGGGGGAGGCCTGCGTCATCGACGTGCGCCACCTGCTGGACGACGCGCCTATCGGACACAGTCCCCTGATCCGCAAGCAGCACGTCCTGGACTGGGAGCGGCGCCACCGGCCCCTGGGCCCGGGTGACGTGGTCCTCTTCCGGAGCGGCTACAACGACAAGTACTTCAAACCGTTGCCCGAGGGACTCGGTTTCGTGGCCCAGGTCGCGGCAGGCGAGAAAACGGCCTGGCCGGGGCCCGACGCCGAGACCATGGACTACGTGGGAAGCCGCGGCGTTCTCACCGCGGGCATCGACAGTCCCAGCATGGGACCGCTTCCGCCCCCGGGGGCCATGGAAACCCATGGCGCCGGTCTGAAATACGGAATGCTCTGGACGGAAGGGGCCCGGAATCTGGACCAGCTCCCGGTGACGGGAGCCGTCTACCTCCAGTTGCCGCCCAAGCACGGAGGGGGCATCGGCGCCGAGGTCCGGGCCTTCGGCATCGTCGGCGACCCGCTGGCGCCGTGGCTGATCGAAAGGACGCGCAAGCACCGGGTCATCGACCTTTCCATCCAGCTCTCCGAGGAGCTGCCGGTCTGGTGGCCCGGTCCCGGAGCCGGCAACTCCCGCTATCGCTACTACCAGCACGTGCTTCCGCTTCCCTATATCCCGGCGCAGCACCAACGCGCCTACGACAGCCACGCGGGTACGAACCTGGTGCCTCCCGCCTATGCCCTGCCCCGGGAAGGATTCGACCCCGGCGCCTACTCGCCGCAGGTGAGGGAGTGGTTGGGGGAATACGAGAAGAGCTACGGACCGAGGGGATTCAGCGACGTCACCACCGAAAAGGTGCCTCTCTCCCAGACCGCCGGCTGGGCCCGGGTCATCGAGGTGAAGCACCTGATCGGCTCCACCAGCGAGTCCGACTGGCCGGCGTCTCCCGTCATCGGGCCGGAGGACATCCGGGAGTATGAGAAACGGTCCGGCGAGTTGAAACCGGGGGAAGTGGTCATCTTCCACAGCGGATACAGCGATGTCTACCTGAAGCCGTTTCCCCAGGACAAGGCCTGCATGAAGGATCCCCTCGACGGGAAACGGGAAGGGTGGCCCGCGCCCGGAGCGGAGGCCATCCAATACCTGGCGGACCGGGGAATCCGCTGCGTGGCGACCGACGGACCGACGCTGGGAGGCGTCGATCCCAGGAACGCCGTCATGACCTACTGGGCCCTGGGCAGCCGCGGGATGGTGGGGGTGGAATACTTGACCCAAGTGGGATCCATGCCGCCCAAGGCCTACTTCATCTTCGCCGCACCCAGGATCAAGGGAGCCCACGGCGGAACCGGCCGCGCGATTGCCGTCTACTAGCCAGGGGGCGCGCCCGCCACATGTACGGTCCGGCGATCATGACGAGAAAGCACTCATGGGCACAGACGCCGGCGATTGCGGCGGCGCGCTGAAGAATATCGGGCACCCAATTGACTCCAGGAGAGGATGGCGCCAACAACATGGCAAGACACAAGTGGAACTCAAAGCAGTTCGGGATATTCGGATTCCTGACCGGTCTGTTTCTCGTCTCGTTGATCGTGATGAGGACAGAGGGCGCGTCAGGATGGATCATGGGCCTGGTTGCCACGATATTTGTCTTTATACTGGGCTTTGTCGCCGAACGGTTCAATCAATAGATATTCCAGTCCCTGTCGCTCCGGCACGCTCGATTTCCTCAAGCGGCCGCTTGCCCCTCTCGCTCGGCTCACAACCCCGAAACCGCCCTGCTCAGCGTCGACTTGCCGCCAGATATCCTCCGCTTCGCAGTCGTCCGCCATCCGTTCCCGCGGATCAATGGCGCCGATGCTGCAGGCTACGGCTAGCCGCCCATCGATCTCTCGGATAGAATCGGCCCACATGCAGAGACTCCTGCTTCCGGCAATGCTGCTGTGCCTCATAACCCTGCTCGCGTGTGCGCCGGCAGACGACGGCCGTCCCGCCCCTGCGGAGCGGCAATCCGAACTGCCCATTCCGACGGTCACCATCTCTCTGAGCTCGAAGCTCACCAATCTGGACATTCTGGGCTCCACCCATCAGCCCAGCATCGTCACTCTGTACCTGATCGCCGGACAGCTCTTCCGGTTGAATCACGACTGGTCGGTGGAGCCGGAGCTGGCCGAATCGATGGAGGTCTCCGACGACGGCCTGACGGTCACCGTGACTCTGAAGGAGGGGCTCGTCTATTCGGACGGCACGCCGGTCACAAGCCGGGACGTCGTCTTCGCCTACACCCGTAACCGCGATCAACCGGGGCCGTACTTCGCGCTGCTGCTGGCGCCCATACGGCAGGTCGAGGCGCCGGACCCCAAAACGGCCGTTTTCCACCTGAAGGAACCCTACCTGGATCTTTCTTTGGCTCTGGCCCACATGGCCATGGGCATCCATCCGCAGTCCCGGATCGAAGAGGATCCTGAATACTTCCGTCATCCGGTCAGCTCCGGTCCCTATGTGCTGAAGGAATGGATCCCGGGGGCTTCGAAGTGGGTGATCGAGTCCAATCCCAACTATGTCCGGGGTCCCATGGCCATCGAACGGATCGAGCTGGTGGCCGTGCCCGACCCCACGTCCAGGGTGTTGCAACTGGCCGCCGGGACCATCGACTACGTGTTCGATCTGCCGGTGACGGCGCCAGCTTCGTTGCCGGCGGGGATCGACACCTACCCGGCCCCTCACAACGGCCAATACCACGTTGCCTTCAACGGTGGATTGCCGGACGGTCACCCCTTGCGGAACGCCCGGGTCAGGCAGGCCATCTCGCTGGCCATCGACCGGGATGAGGTCAATCAGAAGGCCTTCGGCGGAATTTCGGCTCCGGCCCGGGGATTCCAGTACGCGGGACCGCGGGAGAGCCTGTTCAACCTTCCCTACCAAGGAAAACGGAATCTGGCGGCGGCGCGGGAACTGCTTGCGGAGACTCCCTTCCGAGACGGCTTCAGCGTGACGTTGCAGGCCTGGGGCCAACGCAGCGGTTGGACCGATGCCGCTCTGGTCATTGCCGCCAACCTGGAAGACCTTGGAATCCAGGTTCAGGTGGAACCCCTGGAGGATGCCGTGGCCAGCTCCAATCTTCGCTCCGGCGGTTACGAGATGCAGTTTTCAGGCCTGGCCGCGGGTCCCATGAATTTCTTCAGGAGTCAATGGATTCCAGGGGCAACCTGGACCGAAGCCCTCCGCTATCGCAACCCGGAGGTGATCCGTCTGGTGAACTCCGCCTCCGTCGCCAAAGATTTCGACCGGAGAATCGAGCTCATCCATCGCGCCCAGGAACTGGCGCTTCAGGACATGCCGCTCGTCCCGATCTCGGAGCGCGTCGTTCTGGTCGGAAGCCGGATCGACCGGAAGATCCTGTTCGAAGCCAACCTCCCGCCCGGCACCAATCCCATGGTGGCGACCCTGGCCGAGTTGCAGCGGGACTCGGACCCATCTTCCACCGGTGAGTAGGTGAGGAACGGAGCGCCTCCCGAAACCGCCCGGACCACACCCCGTTCCGCCAGTGTCACACGCCTTCTCACCAGGACGCTCCGCCATCTCGCCCGGGCCCTGTTGGCGGCGTTTGGCGTGCTGCTGGTCAGCTTCACTCTGATCCATCTCATCCCCGGCGATCCGGTGGAGCTCCTGCTGGGGGACGCCGCCACCGCGGAACTGGTCGCCAAATACAGGCAGATCCTGGGACTGGAGGGCAGTCTTCCTCGACAGTTCGCCAGATATCTGGCGTCGGTGGCGCAGGGCGACCTGGGCACCTCGATTCAGACTGGCCAGAGCGTCAACTCGGTGGTCGCCCGGACGCTTCCCATGACCGCATGGCTGATCGGCGTGACGGTGCTGATGGCCCTGCTGATGGCGATTCCGCTGGGGGTCGCCGCCGCCCTGCTCCGCGGCACCTGGTTCGACCATGCCTTCCGGGTCGCCACCTCCGTGTCTCTGGCAACTCCTTCCTTCTACTTCGGGTTGCTCCTGATCCTCCTCTTTGCGTTGCGCCTGGGATGGGCCCCGGTGGCCGGCTACCAGCCCGGATTCCCGGGCAACCTCCAATACCTCTGGCTCCCCGCCCTGACCATGAGCGGGGCACTGGTTCCGATTCTGGCCCGGGTCCTCCAGAGTTCCATCGCCGAGACCATGGAGCAGGAGTTCGTGGAGACGGCCATCGTCCGTGGGCTGCCGGCCCCGGTCCTGGTGTGGCGCTACCTGCTGCGTCCGTCACTGGCTCCCACCATCAGCCTGCTGGGCTACATCCTGGGACAGCTCCTGAGCGCCACCGTGGTGGTCGAGATCGTGTTCAATCTTCCGGGGATGGGGACGGCCCTGGTGGTGGAGGGCGTGCTGCTGAGGGACTATCCCGTTGTCCAGGGCATCATCCTGATCTTCGCCCTCATCGTGGTCATCGTCAGCTTCCTCTCCGATACGGTCAGCGGCTGGCTCGACCCGCGGACTCGAGTCTCATGAAGCGACTACAGCGGCTTCTACCCATGGACCTCAACCGTTCCGCCCTGGTCGGGATCGTCATCGTCCTGCTGGTGGTGATCCTGAGTGTATTGGTCCCGCTGTTGAGCCGTCACGATCCCATCGCTACCACGGGGTCTCCGTTGTCGCCACCCGGCGCCCAGCATCTGTTCGGGACTGACCATCTGGGGCGGGACGTCTTCACCCGTACCTTCGCTGCGGGACGCCTGGATCTGATCCTGGCGATCATTGGAGTCTCGGCGCCGCTTCTCATCGGGACCTTCCTGGGCGCCGTTCTCGGAACGACCAGAAACCGCCTGGTGGCCTGGTTGTGGCTGATGCTGATCGACGCCATCAACGCCTTCCCCTTCGTGGTCCTGGTCATCGCCATCGTGGCGGTTGTGGGTCCGGGGGTCACCGGACTCCTGGTTGGACTCGCGGCGGTGAACTGGGCCCGCTATGCCAGAATCGCCCGTTCCCGGGCCTTGATCCTGAGGAACGCCGACTTCGTGGAGGCGACCCGCGTCCTCGGGTATTCCCGGCTGCGGGTTCTGGTCCGGCATATCCTTCCCAACGTCTACAGCGAGACCGTCGCGTATGGACTGAGCGACTTCGTCATCGTGGTGCTGACCGTGTCGTCGCTCTCGTTTCTGGGAGCGGGAGTCAACCCTCCCACGCCCGAGTGGGGCGCCATGATCGCCGACGGCCGCCTATACCTGCAGACGCAGTGGTGGATCACGGTCTTCCCCGGCCTGGCGCTCTCCCTGACCGCCATCGGCGTCGCGCTGCTGGCCCACGGCCTGTCCGGCCGGTATGCGGGGGAAAACTAGTTGTGAGATCAATAGAGCTATGGAGAGCGTGAAACTCGTGGTGAAAACCGTCCTTTTCACCACGCTGGTGCCCGGTACGGTCGAGGTCTACGTGCCACTCTATCTCGCCGGCGACCGAACGGCCGGCGGCGGGACATCATTTGGACTCGCAATGGGTCTCTTCGCGATCGGCGTTGTCCTGTATCTGCGTTCTGCGTGGGATTTCGCGGCATTCGGAAGAGGAACTCCCGCCCCGATCGACACGCCGAAACGCCTCGTGGTGCGGGGTTTCTACCACTACACCAGGAATCCCATGTACGTGGCGGTCCTGACCGTGATTGCCGGGTGGGCCGCGCTCTTCAGGGCTCCGATCCTGGCCGGGTACGCCGTCATTGTTTTCGCCGTTTTCTATTCGTTCGTACGGTTTTATGAAGAGCCGCGCTTGGCGCGGGAATTCAACAACGAATACGCGGAGTACACGCATCGAGTCGGCCGTTGGTTGCCCCGGATCCGCCGCAGGGATGTCAATTGAGGTGACGGGCAGTGGATGTTGAATCCCCGATACTGCGAGTGGAGGCCCTGCGCATCGGCGTTCCGCGGGGCCGGGGAGATCTGTTGTCCATCGTGGACACCGCCGATTTCCAGCTCCAGCGGCACCAGGCCCTGGGCGTCGTGGGGGAATCGGGCTCCGGCAAGACCATGCTCTGCCGCGCCCTGATGGGGACGCTCCGGCGCCACGGAGCCGTCGTGGCTTCCGGCAGAATCCACTATCGTGACCAGGACTTGGCGCAGGCCGACGAGAAGGTCTGGCGGCGGATCCGCGGCCGGCGCATCGGATACGTCCCACAGAGCTCCCTGGCCGGGCTGAACCCGGTGCTCACGGTCCACACCCAATTGACGGAGGCGATCCACGCGGCCCGGGAGACCTCCACGACGGAAGCGAAAGACCAGGCGCTCCGGCTTCTGGAACTGGTGCGGATTCTACGTCCGGATCAGGTCCTGGAGATGCGTTCCCATGAACTCTCCGGCGGAATGCGCCAGCGGGTCATGATCGCTGCAACCCTGGCCCAGGAGCCCGAGATCCTGATCGCCGACGAACCGACGACGGCGCTGGACGTGACGATCCAACGCGAGATCCTGAACCTGATCAATCGCCTGCGGGAGCGTCTCAAGATGGCCTTGATCTTCGTCTCCCACGATCTGGCGGTGATCGAGGAGGTTTGTGACAGCGTGATGGTCATGTACGCCGGCGCGTCGGTCGAGAACGGCCCGCTGGAGACGGTGGTGAGCAACCCGCGCCATCCCTACACCCGAGCCCTGCTGGCCTCGCGGGTGGACCTGGCGGTGCCGGGAGAAGATCTGGAGACCATTCCGGGGGACCCGGCCTCGGTCGGCTCCTGGCCCTCAGGATGCCGCTTTTGGCCTCGCTGCCCGTTGGCGGACCAGGATTGTCGGGAGGGCGCCCAACCACATCTGGTGGAAGCCGGACTCCAGCAGACGGCCTGTCTTCACCACGACCGGATGGAGGACCATCCGTGAACGGACCGCTGCTGGAGGGACGCAACATCACGGTCCGGTTCGGCCGGGGCACGGACACGCTCGAGGCCGTTCGCGACGCCAGTCTGTCGCTCGGTCCAGCCGAGATCGTCGGCGTGGTCGGCGAAAGCGGCAGCGGCAAGACCACGCTGGCCCGTGTGCTCGTCGGCCTCCAGCCGGCGGCCGGCGGCACGGTGCAGCTCGAGGGCCGGACGGTTGTGGAGGCTTACTCGCAGGAACGCATCCCCAAGAAGGAACGCTGGAAGATCCAAATGGTCTTCCAGGACCCCTATTCGTCCCTCAACCCCCGGATGCGGGCCTGGACTGCGGTGGCGGAAACCCTTCAGGTGTGGCGGGGACTGACGCGCAAGCAGGCCCGGACCGAGGCCTTTTCGCTGCTGCAATCCATCGGCATCGACGAATCCCAGGCCCGCCGGTTTCCTAAGGCACTGTCCGGTGGCCAGCGCCAGAGGGTGAGCATCGCCCGGGCACTGGCTCCCGAACCCAAGATCCTGATCGCGGACGAGCCCACCTCCGCCATCGACCAGTCGGCTCAGGCCCGCCTCGCCAACCTGCTGCGCCGGCTCTGCTCCCAACGGAACCTGTCTATCCTCTTTATCTCCCACGACTTGGCGCTGGTGCGCTACCTGACTTCACGAGTGCACGTCATGCGCCGGGGGCGCATCGTGGAGGCGGGACCGACGAGGACGGTCTTGCGGAAGCCCCGGCATGCCTACACTCGAGTCCTGCTGGACTCGCTGCCCGGTCGCCGAGGAGCGGCGATTTCCAATCGCCGACAGGAGCGGTGGGATCCAGCCGCCGATCCGAGGGGAACACGGGGGGACTGACAGTCCCCCCTCCCAACTCTACACCTCTACACCGGGCGGATCCGGATGTTCTTCCAGCGGCACTTGGCGCCGCTCGGCCAACCCTTTCCACCGTGGACCTGAACCGCGATGCTGCCGGGTTGGCCGACGCGGTTCACGATCTCCTGGCGGTTGTCGACGTACTTCTGATTGGTGGTGGTCGGTCCGTCGAACTCGCAGATTTTCAGGCCGTTGATCCAGGTGGTGATGTGCGGTTCGGTTCCGGTGATGAGAACCCGGGCCGTATTCCAATCGTCGATCTTGTAGGCTTCGATAAATTCTTCCGGCGTGCAGGACGAGACCAATCCGGCTTCCTCCAAGGAACGGCCGCCGATAGGCGTAAGACGGACCAACCGTTGATCCTGGTCCAGGACGCCGTTGACTTCGAAGGTGGCGGAGTTGAAGCCGAAGGTCCCTTCGCCGTAGAGGAACCCCATCTTCCCGTTGTCGTGATAGTCGACCATCATCTGTATGCACTGGCCCTTGTCGTTGCTGCGCAGAAAGAGTCCCGAGCAGACGCCCCAGTCCGGTTTGATGTCGATGGTGAGCTCGAAGTCCATGAACTTCTCGTCCGTGAGCAGGATGCCGCCATTGCCCGAACCGGGGGGATCCTGCTGACCGGTGATGGTCCCATCCTCGACGGCCCACTGCCCGCCCGTGCCGTGACCGATCTTCTCCGGATTGATGTGCCAGCCGTTGAGGGTGACTCCGTCGAACAGGGACTTCCATTCGGATTCGGTCGACTCCGGACCTGTCGACTCCGGACCGGGCGACGGGGCGCAGGCCAGCGCCGATAGCACGGGAACGAACCCCGCGCCCGCTGCGCTCCGCGAAACGGTTTCGATGAATCGGCGACGGTGAATCTGCATGACTCAGGACCTCCGGACGAGGGAACTATATTTGCGGTTACCGCCTCGATGTTCAGGGCCGGTTGTAACCACCGGCAGCCACCGCCGTGAGCGGCCATCAAGACCTCCGCGCTTGACCCGAATTATAGGATCGCGACGGCGGCCAAAACAACGGGGAGCGCCCCCACGAATGAAGATTCGTTTTCGCCGAACACCCGCCGCAACAGGGAGGTGTTACCATCCCTCTACAACGTTGATTTTCCAAGTTTCCCCGAAGATTTCGGAAGAGGAGTATGCAGAGATGCCACTAACGATAACTGATGTAGAAACCTGCACGCTGGCGAAAAGGCTTGCCGAACTCACCGGCGAGTCTCTGAACGAGGCAATTGGACATGCCCTCCAAACACGACTGGAACAGGTCATGAGATCCCAGGACACTGTCTCCCGCGTCGAGGAATTGGATCGCATCGCCCTGAAATGCGCGCGGTTGCCGAGGCGAGATCAGCGAAGTTCCGATGAGATCATCGGTTACGACAATTGGGGCGTTGTTACGGCGTAAGCCTGATGTTGCCGAGTTCGCCAAGGAAGTTCGCAGAATGGTAGAGACCTCAGCAAAAATGTCTCGTGAAAGCGAGTCGGGAAAAGGGAAAGTCCGCGACAGGGTGTTTCGAGTGACGAAACGGGCGAAACAGACCGCCACTCGGTCCGCACATCAGGCTCGTGATCGAGCAGTACGGGTAGCCGGTCGAGCCAAGGACGGTGCGGCTTCGTCCGCCGAAAAGGTTCGCGGAGTTACGGCTCGGGCGACGGAGGGAGCGATGTACGCAGCCGATTGGTCCACCAAAAAGGCTCAGGTTGGAGCGGTCCACATCGCGGAGGGAGCGAAGGATGCAGCCACCCGGTCTGCCGAAAGGGCCCGCGAGGGCGTGAAACAGGTCGCAAAGGGCGTCAAGGGCACGGTCGCCCGGTCTGCCGAAAAGGCAAAGGTTGGGGCAACCCACATCGTCGAGGGAGCGAAGGGCGCGTCCACACGGTCGGCTGAAATGACACGCGACAAAGCAGCACAGGTTGCGGACGGTGTTAAGGACGCTGCCGGCTGGTCCGCCGAAAAGGTAAAGATTGGGGCAGTTCACGTTGCCGAGGGAACGAAGGATGCAGCCACTGGGACTGCCGAGAAAGCTCGCAAGAGGACGGTACAGGTCGCGGACGGGGTGAAGGACGCCGCTGCCTGGTCTGCCGAAAAGGCAAGGGTTGGGGCAATCCACATCGCCGACGGCGCCAAGGATGCGACTACTTGGTCCGCTGAAACGGCACGCGACAAGGCGGCACAGGCCGGCCACGGAGTCAAGGACGCTGCCGGCTGGTCCGCCGGGAAGGCTCGTCAAGGAGTTACGACAGGGCTGTCCGTTACTCGCTCTTATGGTGCGCCGGTCATCACCGGAGTGGCGGCAGGCGTCTTGGCCGTTTCCGACAAGGTCAGGGTGACAGCTTCCTTTCAACAGATGTTGGCGATTATGCGCGACCCGACTCCGTTCTGGGACGCTTACGGTCACCTTTCGCGTTTTTCACTCAATCTCGACTGGTCGAACCTGGACCCGACGAAGTACTTGTACGCCGGAACGCGGGGTAGCTCGAGGGGTCTCGTCGAAGCCCAAAGAGTCTGGGAGACGATCCCTGAGCCGATTCGGGCGGCGGGACCTGAGGCCACAGCCAAGCATCTTGAGGGTAAGGACTGGAGCCACATTCACGCATACAGCGAGGGGGGCAGCAACAAGGCATCCAACGGCTTGTTTGAGGAGGCCTCCCTGAATCGCGCTCGCGGCAGCGAGCGGATGACGCCAAAGGAGCTTGAAGCCGCGCAAGGGGTCCTGAATAGTAACGCCTTTCACGCGACGCTCCTGGAGACGGCAAAATGCGCCATGGAAGGCGCCTTGACCGCAGCGGCGATAGCAGCGGTGATGGCCGTGTTGGAGTACGGTCTCCAGTATCAGAGAAGAGAGATCTCGGAAGAGGAACTGTACCGGGCGATCGGTAAGTCCATCCTGGCGGCTGGAATCAGCGGGGCGGCCGTTTCGGGACTATTGGCAGCGATGGCGATGGCGTTTCCGGCGACGGTTCCGGTGATATCGTCCCTCCTGATCCCTTTGATGGTGATCGGCTTTTCCGTCCTGGGCTTGCGTTTGGCGCGGCTGGGCAAAGGCTGGTACGAAGTGTATCTGAGTGAACAGCCCCTCAGGCCCTTGGCACTTCAGTATTGGCTGGCAGACCAGGCGAGGGCCACGGCCAACTACATCGGCGCGCTGACGAAACGGCGTCTGGCCAAAGAGGCCAGGAGGTGAATGATGGGGCGTTTGGCGGACAAAGTAGCGATCGTTACCGGCGCCGGTCAGGGTTTGGGCGAGTCCGTCGCCTTGCGGTTCGCGGCGGAGGGTGCGCGGGTGGCGGTCGTCGACGTGAATCCGCAGACGGCCACTGATACGGTGAAGAAGATCCATCAGGCCGGTGGCGAAGCGGTTTTGATCGTGGCCGACTGCAGTGAAGAGCAGGACACGGAGCGGATGGCGGGGACCACCGTGGAGCAATTCGGAAGGATCGACATCCTGGTGAACAACGCCGCCACCTTTGGAAAAGTGGCGCCCGTGTACGAGATCGATGCAGAGGTCTGGGACCGGATCATGCGGGTCAACCTGCGGGGGCCGTTCCTCTGCTCCAAGGCGGTGATCCCCCAAATGAAACGCCAGGGGGCCGGAAGCATCGTCTGCGTCTCGTCGGTGTCGGGCGTTCAGGGGAACGAGAACCAGGCCGACTACAACACCTCCAAGCACGGCCTTATCGGCCTGACCCGTTGCATCGCCCAGGATTGCGGCCTCGAAGGCATCCGGGCCAACGCCGTCTGTCCCACCGGGATGAACACGCCCATGATGGCCAACACGCCTGCCGAGAACGTGGCGCCCTATGCCGGGCAGACGCTCATGTCCCGCTTCGCCGAGCCCAGCGAGGTGGCCAACGCGATCCTGTTCCTGGCCAGCGACGAGGCCTCCTACATCACCGGAGCCGTGCTGATGGTGGACGCCGGGATGACCGCGATCCAACCCTCGGGGCGGCAGATGGAAGTGGGGCAAGCCAGGTTTCTGGCGCGGTCTGCGAAGCAGTAAGCCGTGCCGGCGAACATCGGTGGGTTCGGAAGATGAGGACCAAGAGGGGGACAAGACTGTCCCCCCTCCTGGCGGGACCAAGAGGGAGACAAGACTGTCCCTCCTCCTGGCGGAACGAAGAAGGGGACAGGACTGTCCGCCCTCCCAGCGGGGTCACGCCTTCTGGTGGTGCGGCTGCGGCTGGTTCAGCTCCAGCAGGTTCCCGTCCGGATCGTAGAAGAAGAGGACCACCCATCCGCCTTCCTCCGGTTCCCAATACACCGGCGGAGAGACGAACTCGACGCCTTCTCCCTTCAGGAACTCGTGCGTCGCCTCGATGTCATCCACGTCGAAGCAGATATGCGCCGAAGGGACGTGGTGCAACGGGTACCGGCCCACGGGGCTCTCGGGGGTGATCCACTCGATCAGATCGAGGGTCATGCCCGGATTCTCGGGCATCTTCAAGCGATACTCCCGGATCCTCACGTCGGGGAACCGGGTCATCTTGGAGACGCCCTGGATGTTCGTGTTCCCCGGCGTTGGGTGCTCGACGTACTCCTCCACCTCCAAGCCCAGCAAGTGGTGGTAGAAATGGAACGACCGGTCCAGATCGCTCACCATCAAGGCGACATGGTCCATCCTTCGGATCTTTTTCATTCCAGCCATCGTGAAACCTCCGTCGGGAATGGCGGCCCTCCCGAATCTCGGTCGGTACCGAAACTCAACGTCATCATCTAGAATAACCCTCACTGGGACTGACAACGGCCAGTCCATGAATCATGACTCACTCCGACCCGGATGGTAAATGGAAATGCAAATGAAAACGAGTCGATTGGGAGTCCATTGGTTGGGTGCGGCGATCCTGGCCACAGCCGGTACGCTGTCGGCCGGCCCCCCGGAAGAATCCAAGCCGAGGAAGATCGGCTACATCTCGCCGGAGATTCCGGAGGTGACCTTCCCGGAACTGAAGGGCGAATGGCAGGAAGGTCTGGTTCCGGACACCCTGGACCTGGCGGAGCGGGCCCGGCTGTCCATCAACGCTCTGACCGAGTCGGCGGACCCGGAGGCGGGTTACGAGATCTGGTGGCACGTGCTGTTGAACCGGAAGCCGCCCGTCCTGGTGCACGACTTCCACGACCTGAACGTCCAATACAAGTTCCAGGAGGCGCTGCCGCTGCTCCGATACGTCAGCGGCAGCGACCAGAACCTGGACGTGGATCAGGCCTGGCCGGAGAACCTGCTGCGCATGCAGGGGGAGGACGGCCTGGTCTACATGCCTTTCGAAGGCCGCCCCTGGGCCGGGTTCCATGCCGACTGGCTGGAGCAGAAGGGACTCAAGGAGACCCAGTTGGCCAGCACCGTCGCCCAGGGGGGCTGGCTGGGGAACCTCGCCCTCTACTACCTGCTGAGCGGCGACGAGTTCTGGAAGGAACGGCTGGAGAAATTGGTCGACGCCGTGGGCCGGCTGATGATCTACAAGGACGACTACTGCTACTTCCCCTTGATGGCGGTCAATCCTGAAACAGAGATTCCCCAGGACCAAGCCATCGTCGATCCGGACTGCACCCGGGAGGCGAGCGGGGCCGCCGCGGGTTGGATCATTCAGGGACTGAGCCAGGCGTATCTGGCCATCGGATACCAGCCGGCCCTGGACCTGGCCCGCAAGCTGGCCATCTACATGACGCGGCATTCCGGCTGCTACGATTCGGAAGGGCGCTTCCGGGGCGTCCCTCACACCCATCTGCACACCCGCCCCATCTCCGGCCTGCTGGAATTCGCCATGGCCAGCAAGGACCAGGATTTCATCGAGTACTCGAAAAAGTCGTACGAATACGCCCGGGACTCCAGCGGCAGCGCCACCGTGGGATTCTTCCCCTCCACTCCCGGCGCCGGGGCGCAGTACTCGGCCAAGACGGTCCAGCAGGTGGCCAGATACGGCGTGGAGGGCTGCACCATAGCCGACATGGCGGCGCTGGCCATCAAGCTGAGCATCGCCGGGGCCGGGGACTATTGGGACGACGCCGACCGCTACCTGCGAAACCAGTTCGCCGAGATGCAGTTGTTGCGGGGAGACTTCGTCAACCGGCTCCTGCCGGAGGACCGGTACGAAACCTGGAACCGCCCCGAGTTCGAGACCTCAGACCGCGCCGTGGAGCGGAACATCGGCTCTGCCATGAGCCTGGCCTCCCCCAACGACTTCGTGGGGCATCCGCTGACCTGGCCGGACCGCCCCGATTCGGATCACCTTTTCCTCATGCATTGCTGCACGGGCAACCACGCCCGGGCCATCTGGTACGCCTGGAGGCACCTGCTCCACTACCGGGACGGAAACCTGAAGGTCAATCTGCTTCTCAACCGGGTGTCGCCGTGGGCGGACGTCCAGAGCTATATCCCCTACGAAGGACAGGTCGACGTGAAGGTCAAGCAGCCGATCCGGCTCCAGGTTCGGATTCCCGATTGGACGGAGCCGGAGAAGACGGTCTGCAAAGTGAACCAACAGAACCGGAAGGTGTCGTGGGAGGGGCGCTACGCCCAAGTGGGGAGTGTGAAACCGGGAGACGTGGTGGAACTCTCCTTTCCCATCCGGGAGCGGACGGTCAAGGAAAAGATGTGGGGCGTCGATTTCAACCTGGTCGTGAAGGGAAACAGCGTCGTCTTCATCGATCCTCCCGGAAAATACTACCCCTTCTACCAGCGGGACCATTACCGGCAGGACCGGGTCCGATGGGTAAAACGCCGTCAATTCGTGGCCGCCGCTCCTCCGTTGGATTGGCCCTACTGACGCATCCGGCGACTCTCCGGCCGCAAGCAAGATGGTCGATCACGCCATGGAACGAAAGTCGGCGGCACAGCGGCTGTTTTCCATCACCATGGCGGCGCAGTTCGCGCTTTTCCCGGGTCCTCTGACCGCTGCTCCGGTAGCCCCGCCGGCTGAACCTCCGCCCGTCCAGGCCACCGGTTCCGACCTGGAGCCGATTCCCTTCCCCAACCTGGCAGCCATGGACTCCAATGTCCGGGAACAACTGGAGCGCGCCCGGTTCGAACTGGAGCAGGTGGCCGGACGGCCCGGGAGCAATCCGGAGCGGAAGGCTCAAGCCTATGGGCGAATGGGCCAGATGCTTCAGACCTACGACCTCCTGGAAGCGGCCGAGTCGTGCTACCGGAACGCCCTGCGGCTGGCGCCTCGAGACTATCGCTGGTCCCACTACCTGGCTCTCGGTTATCGGGCAAGAGGTGACCTGCAACGGGCCGGCGCCCAATACGCCCGCGTCCTGACCCTGCGTCCCAACGACCTGGCGGCGGTGCTGGGCCTGGCCCGGATCGAGCTGGAGCAGGGCCGGACCGAGGCGGCGGCGGAGCATTTCCAGCGAGCGATGAAACTTGATCCGGGATCGGCGGCGGCGATGGCGGGGCTCGGTGAAATTGCGGCCGCCGGTCGCGACTACGCGAAGGCCGTCGAACACTATGAAGAGGCACTTCGGCGACAGCCTCAGGCCAGCAGCCTCCACTACCGGCTGGCCATGGCCTACCGCCAACTGGGACAGGTGGACAAGGCGCGGCTGCACCTGGGCAAGCAGGGGGACGGCGCCGTGAGCTATCCCGATCCCCTGCTGGAAGAGCTGGTGAGAATGAAGACGGGACGCTGGCAGCAGCGCGAGCGAGCCAATCTTCTACTCGAGTCCGGACGACACGACGAGGCGGTGCGGCTCTTTCGCGAGATGGTTTCCCAGGATCCCACCGACGCCCTCGCCCTGGTGGACCTGGGGACGGCCCTTGCGCAGATGGGCCGAGTGGAGGAGGCCGTCCAGCAGTTCGAGGCCGCCCTGCCTCATACCGCCTCCAAATCCCGGATCCATCTGAACCTGTCCATGGGACTGATCCAGATGGGCCGCGAGGAACAGGCCCTGGAACACTGCCGCAAGTCCGTCGAAACCGATCCCAACTTCACCGAAGCCCACTTCCAGTTGGCCAACCTGCTGATGCGCCGGGGATTGGTCGACGACGCGGTCCCGCACTACGGAAGGGTCATCGAGCTGGATCCCGGCAACGCCTTCGCCCACTTCATGGGCGCCATGGCCCTGGTCAGGACCCGGAGATGGAAGGAAGCGCGGTCACGGTTGGAAGCGGGGCTGACGGCTCTGCCCGAGGACACCGACCTGGCTCACGCCATGGCCCGCCTGCTGGCGGCCTGTCCCGACGCCGCAATCCGGAATGGCCAGCAGGCCCTGCGCCTCCTGCAGAAGGTCTTCGAAAAAGTGAAGACCCCCGACTTCGAGCAGGTGGAGACGCTGGCCATGGTCTATGCCGAACTGGGCCTTTTCGATCGGGCCGTGCAGGTGCAAAGGATGATGATCACCGAGGTGACCCGGGCCCAACGCTCCAATCTGGCCAACCTGCTGCAGGAAAACCTCGTCCGGTATCAGCGAAAAGAAGCCTGCCGGCAACCGTGGCGGGAAAACGATCCCGTATTTCAGCCGACGCCCCTCCCCTTCTCTCTCCTTACACTGCAGTGACCATGGGGAGCGGCGGTTTCCAACCGCCGATTCGGCGGGAGCGGCTGCTCAATTCCCCACGACCCGAAACCGGTCCTCCAACCGCACCCGCTCGTCGCTGGAGGAATCCCGCGCTTCGACCTGGGCCAGATAGGTTCCGGGCTCCAGGTCGCTCAGGTCCAGCTTCTTGGTCAGGACGACCCTTTCTTCAGAGAGAAACTGGATGGACTCCCCGGCGCTGTCCGTGACGTCCCGGACCAGTTGGCCGTTGCCGTTTCGGATCCGGTAGGAGACCTCCAGCAAGGGGACGTTGGAGGTCTGATCCACGTTGAAATTGTACACGTGCAGGTAGATCCCGAGGGGAACCTTGCGGGTGAACTTCCGGGCGATGCTGGGCCGGAGCTTGACGTCTCCGAAGACGAACATCTCGTCGCCTTCCGGCAACTCCTCCAGCTCCCGCATGTGGTCGGAAAGAACCAGCGAGCTGGCGCTCAATTTCCGGTTCTCCTTCACCGAAAGTGGCGGGATCAGGGCGTGGCTGAGGGCGCCCACGTTGTCGCTGTTGAGGTCCTTGACGATCAGGTCCAGCTTGTAGCGCGTGTTGTTGTCCAACAACAGCACCTTCTGGTAGAGGGACCGGCTCTGCCGCCCCAGTTCGATCCACTTGTCCGGGTAGGCGACGGTCATGTCCTGATCGAATTCCTGGATGAACTTCTTCCCCATGCTGGTGATGGCGCCGTAAAGGCCGATCTGGGCGTAGTGGGAGTTGCCCTTCTGCTTGAAGGTCATGTCCCGGTTCTGCAACTCCACGGTGACGGGAATCAGCACCTTTTCTTCGTTCAACCGGAAATAGTCGCTCCGCACCTGAAACGGGAGATTGGTGTAGTTCACCGTGACTTTGACCAGATCCCGGAGGTCGTGGTACTTGATGGGCCGCGCCGCCTGGGTCTTGGCGAAGATCTCGAAACGGGTGAAGGGATGGTCCTGGCGCCGCATATTGGCCCGAAGGTAGGGGTTGTGCATCTCGTCGGGATGCAATCGCCTCCCCTTCTGGGTCAGGCCCAACCTTTCGGAGTCGGTCAGCCCCAACCCGGGCAGGCCGATCAACGCGTCCTTTTCGTCGGGATGGAGGGCGAGGCGGTACTCCCCGGTGCGGGATTCGTCCACGAATTCCAGGGTGATGTCGCTCCCGAGCCCGTCGATCTTTCGATACCGCCACCGCTCGAAGGGGTGGACGGTGGTGGTTCCGCCCCCTTCGTACGACTCGCGGACGTATTGGCCGCCGCCGCCGAAGTCCTCGATCTCATCAGGAGGCCCGTGGATGATGTAGATTCGTCCGCGGTCCGATTTCCAACCCGACTTGCCGCTGTGGAAGCGCTCGTTGGCATACGCGATGCGCCGGTAGTGCTCTTCCTTGAACTCGTTGATGGGGGTCCTGAGGTCCGGGTCCCGCCGATACCAGAACTGCTCGATGAACTGCTCCTTTTCGGCCTCGTTGGTCAGTCCTTCGAAGACGCCCCTCTCATCTTCCGTGATGATGTAGAGCACGTCCTCGTTGAGCCATTTCCGGAAGTGGTCCCCCGACTCTTCGGCCTGCACCCGCCCGTCCACCTTCCGGTCGTTCTTCTCCTTGGCGGGCGCAGCGATAGGCAGCAGGGAAAGCAGGGCAAACGCGGCCAGGGAAAACAGGAAGCGGGATTGGAAGATCTGCATCGTTGCCGAATATTCTACGAGCCGCCGGGTCCGGGTTCAACGCGGCCGCAACGGCGGGGCCGGCCGCTGGATCGTCAACGAGGGCTATGAACAGGAGCGGGGACGTTTCTGTCCCCGGCAAACTGAGGGAGCTGCGGCTGGGCAACCGCCGCTCCCTCCACTCCGAGCCGACTACAGAAAGGATTGATCGCACGCAGCGATGACGTCAGGATCGGTGGCCTTCTGATCCTCCCACTCGGTGCCCTCGAACCAATACTGGCGTCGCTGCTCGAGCCAGCCATTGGCCTCGTTGACCGTAATCCAGCCATTGAGGAAATTCAGGGTGTCGAGATCGCCTTTGCGCACGCCCATCGCCAACGCTTCCGAGGCAAAAGCCTCCTCGCTGGGCAGGTGCAGGGTGTCCGGATTGGCTTCAACCCACGAGTTCCGTGTCGTCGCGAACGCTGCCGCGGCATGGACGTCACCGGCGACGACGGCATCGAGGACCTCTGTGTCCGTATCGTAGAGTTCGATCATTGCGCTGGGAAACACATTCTCGATCGCAGGGATCGACGAGGCTCCCCTCCGGGTCCCGATCGTGACATCGGCGCTGTTGTAATCTTCCAGCGTTTCCAAGTCCATGGTTTGCGCTGTATTCGCAACCAGATAGACGCCGGTCAAGTTGTACGGCGAGGTGAAGTTGATCCTGAGATTGCGGCTCGGAAGGATCGTCATGCCACTGACGATCGCATCAAAATCCTCGGCGATCAGAGAGGAAATGATGTAGCTCCAGTTCGTCCGCGCAAATTCAACCTCGACACCGATATCCGCGGCCAGCTTGTTCGCGACATCGATCTCGAATCCGACCAGTTCGCCGTCGTTATTGCAGAGCGACCACGGCTCGAACAGACCAAGACCGACCTTGATCGTGCCACGGTCCTGGATCTCCTCGAGGGCGCTGTCAAATGACCACCAAGGGAAAATCTGGGCCATCGCCGGAGTGTTGACCCCGGCAACCAGGGCAACAACGACCAAGCCACACACTGCTTGCTTTCTTAGCATCAGATATCTCCTTTGAATTAAAGACTCGCTCCAACATCCAGCCCGGATATCCAACCAGAGATGTTGTTGGACCCGTAACCAATGGAGCACAAGAAACGTGAACGATAGGTCACAAATCGTACCAGACGCAGCGGTCCGGATCGAGACCCAGTGGACGACTCAAGCCTCCCGATGCGGCTGCGCGTCACGGCTTTTTCCGCAACAGACCTTCCGCAGCGCGTTGCCGCTCCCGGCTCTCCTACCTTATTCTGGTGAGCCATTTATCCTGACACCATCGAACCCGTCCATCACCTGGCCGGCACAGACGGAGGAATGACAATGACCAACATCCGCACCTGCATGACGATCGCCCTGGTTCTCTTCGCCCCGAATCTCTTCGCCGCGGAAAAGGAGGGCGAGCAACCGGACAAGTTCCTGCTGCTGGCCACCAGCCGGACCGGCACCATGCAGAAGGAACTCAACGAAGCCGGGGCACGGGGCTACCGCTTCGCCGGTACGCAAGGGGGCGAAACTGCTTTTGGTGGCAGCGAAGTCGTCGTCATCATGGCGCTGGACTCCGAGGGCCGACGCTTCCGCTACCTATTGCTCGCGACCAGCCGCACCGGCACCATGCAAAAGGAAATGAATGAAGCGCCGCCGGAGTACGAGTTCGCCGGGATGACCGTATTCAAATCCAGGTTCGGCGGAAGCGAAGCCGCGGTGATCCTCCAAGCCGAGATCAAGGACGAGTGACCAACAATTGAGGCGCCGAATCGGATGACGGGAGGACGTGCAAAGAGTCCTCAGCGATTGGCCATGACCCGGCAACGTTCGGCGGACTGGACCAGAAAATGGGGGCCCAATCCGTCACGGAACAAGATGCGGCGGCTGGAATCCGACCGCTTCTCGCGCTTTCCATGGCGGCTCGGGCGATTTTGACACGCGCTCCCCCTTGCCTTATCTTCGGCGGACCGATTCTCAACGGAGGCTCCCTGCCATGCAGGAAAACCGGGTTCGCCGGAAGGTCATTGCGGGCGAGACGGCCGTCGGATGCTTTCTCGGACTGGGAAGCCCCTCCGCGGCCGAACTGCTGGCCTACTGCGGCTACGACTGGCTCCTGGTCGAAACCGAGCACAACGCCCTGGACTCGGCTCAGGTCGAACGCATGCTGATGGCCATCGACGGCTCCGGCGCCCTGCCCATGGTCCGGGTCCCGCCCTCGGACCTGTTCGCCATTCAGAAGGCTCTGGATATCGGCGGCATGGGGATCATCGTCCCCATGGTGAAGACCGTGGAGGAGGCGGAGGCGGTGGTGGCCGCCACCCGTTATCCGCCGGAGGGAAACCGCGGATTCGGCCCCCTGCGCGCGTCCCGCTACACCCTGGACTACGAGGACTACCTGGAACGGGCCAACCAAAACATCCTGGTGGGCCTGCTGCTGGAGACGGCCGAGGCAGTTGAGGATCTGGAGCGGATCGCGTCCGTGCCGGGAGTCGACCTGCTCTACATGGGCATGTGGGACCTCTCGCTGGCTCTGGGCGTGGACCCCAGGCGTCAGCCGCACCCGGAGACGGACGCCGTGATCGACAAGGCTCTGCAGGTGGGCCGGGAGACCGGCGTCGCCATCGGCATCGGTGTCGGGAGTCCGGACGACCTGGCGCACCGCCTGGAGCAGGGATTCACCTTCCTGGGCTACGGGAGCGACTACAGCCTTCTCGTCGGCGGAGCCAGGTCCGCCGTGGAAACCTTTCGCGCCTCCCAATCCGGGAATTCGCGAAAGCCCTGACCCCGCGACCTGTGTTTCAACTCCCTTCCTGCCGTCCCCAGCGGTCCGAGAGGAAGTCGGCCAGGGCGCTGAAGATGAGCAGGGCGCCCACGGCCACCTGCTGCACGAAGACCGAGATGCCCAGGATGTTCAGCGCATTGCGGACGATCTGAAAGAAGATCACTCCCAACAGCGTCCCCGGCATGGACCCCCGGCCGCCGTACAGGCTCGTCCCCCCGATGACCACCGCCGCGATGACGTCGAGCTCCGCCCCCGTCCCCGCCAGGGTGAGGGCGGAATTCAGGCGGGCCGACAGCAATATCCCCGCGAAAGAGGCCAGACCGCCGCTCAGGGCGTAGAGCAGAAACTGGTGGCGCCTGACGCGAACCCCCAGGCGGCGGGCCGTTTCGGGGTCGTTTCCGATGGCGAAGGTGTAACGGCCGAAGCGGGTCTTCACCAGCACCAGGTGACCGATCAGGTAGACCGCCGCCGTGACCAGAACGAGGACGGGGATCGGACCGATGCGCCCCTTGCCCAGGAACAGAAACGACTCCGGGAACCCGGCGACGGAGTTGCCGCTGGTGAGAAACATGACGGTGCCCCGGGCCACGTTGAGCATTCCCAGGGTCATGATGAAGGCCGGGATCCTGCCGTAGGCTACGGCGACCCCGTTGACCGCACCGGTGGCGATCCCCACCAGCACACCCCCCGCGATGGCCGCGGGGACCGGGACCCCGGAGACCAGAAGCCCGGCCGTTCCCATGCTTCCCAGGGCCAGAACGGACCCCACCGAGAGGTCGATCCCGGCGGCGATGATGACGAAGGTCATACCGGCTGCGACGATGGCGTTGATGGAGAGCTGTTCCAGGATGTTGAGGAAATTGCGGGTGGTGAGAAAGACCGGGGAGATCATGGACACCACGGCCACCAGAATGAGGGTGGCCACCAGCAACGCCTTGAGCCGCGTGAGCCTCAGCCAACCGGAAGGAAGTCCCGGGCCCCTCGAGCCGGAGATGAAATCTGGAAGGGAGCCTCTCAAATTCACGATGAAGTCAACTTCAGACGGGACGCGGTCCCTTCAGCATCAGGCTGACGACCTCGTCCTGATTCGTGGAACTGGTCCTCAGGTCGGCCACCGTCGCCCCCTTCCGCATGACCACGATTCGGTCGGCGATGGAAAAGATGTCCTCCAACTCGTGACCGATGACGATCAGGGAGACGCCCTCGTCCCGGAACCTCCGGATCAGATCCAGCGTCTTTCGGGTCTCCGCGACCCCCAGGGCAGCGGTTGGTTCATCCATGAGGATCAGCTTGGCGCGCGCCAACATGGCGCGGGACAGCGCCACGGCCTGGCGCTGTCCTCCCGAAAGGAAACGCACGCGGGTGGTGGCCCCGAAGTCATATCCGAGCCTTCGGATCAGCTCATCCGCGCGTGCCTTCATGGGCTTTTCCTCCAGCCAACGGAGACCCGGGACGCCCCGGCGCCACTCCCGTCCCATGAAGATGTTGGCTGTCACGTCCAGCTCGTCCAGGAGCGCCAAGTCCTGGTACACGGTCTCGATTCCGTGTAGACGGGCCTCGGAAGGACTCCCCGGCCGAAGCTGCCGGCCTTCCATGAGGAACCGCCCCGCGTCGGGTCGATCGACCCCGGAGATCAGGTGGATCAGAGTCGATTTTCCGGCACCGTTGCCGCCTACCAGTCCCACGACCTCGGACCGGCCGACCGTGAGATCGGCACCGTCGACCGCCGTCAGCGCGCCGAATCGCTTGGTGACGCCAACCACCTCCAGCAGCGTTGACCTGGCGTCCCCACCGGCAGGACCGGCCGCGCTCCCGGGGACGGGATCCTGCCCGCTCACAAGAGCGGCTCTCCGCTCTCGATCTGCCGGATGAACTCGTCCACGTTCTCCTGCGTCACCAACACGACGCCGGTGTCGGTGAAAGGCGGGGATTCGAATCCGCGGCGGTACTTGATGATGCTGTCGACGCCGGAATAGCCCATCTTGGCCGGAAACTGGGCGACCATGGCGTCGATCTCGCCACGCTTGACCGCCTCCAGTTCCCCCATCCCCGCCTTGCCGATGGAGCCGCGGCCCACCACCATCAGGTCTCCGCCCAGGTCTTTGCCGAAGGCGCCGGCCGCCTGGACGGCGCAGAGCACCGCGGGACCTCCGAAGATGTAGAGACCATCCAGATCCGGATGCGCCGTCAGCAGATCGGTGGCGGCGTTGAAGGACTGGTCACAAAACGGGACCCCCAGGGGAGACCCTACCAAATCCAAACCGGGATACTTGCCAAGGCCCTCCACGAATCCGCTGAGGATTTCCCGGCAGGGCAGAATGTTGGGTGGACACGCGATGATTCCCACCTTGCCTCGAGCACCCAGGCGGTCGGCCAGGCGGTCGGCGGCCATGGTGCCGCAGAGGACATTGTCGGTGGCGGCGAAGGTGACGATGGCTCCTTCGCTGATCCCGGTGTCGATGACGGTGATGGGTATCCCGGCCTGGTTCACTTTCATCACGGCGGGCGCCAAGGCATTGGAGTCGCAGGGCGCCAGGACGATTCCGTCCACACCGATCTGGATCATGTTTTCCACGATCTGGACCTGCTCCACGACGTGAGTCTCGCTCTTGGCGGCGTGGATCAGCAGCTTGACACCCGATTCCTCGGCCGCGCGTTTCGCCCCATCGATGGCGTCCAACCAGAAGGGATCGGTGTAGGACTTGGAAATAAATGCGATCCTCAGGCGGCCGTCGGCAGCGGGATCGGGACCCGGGGCAGCGCACGAACAGAGCAGCAACAGCGGCACCCAAATCGCCTGGCATCGAGTCACAACGAGCGGGACCCTACCATGTTTCCCGAGGCCTTTGCAGGCTTCTCAAGACAGCGGCACGCTTGCCTCAGAGCACCGGATTCAATACCTTAGGTCAAGCCCGGGACGGCTTGGCCAAAAGGCCCCAAGTGGACCGGTTTGGAACCGAACCCATTCAATCGCAGCTCCCCATCGAACGGGGGTGAACGGCGCGAAAAAAGGAAGACAGCATGCCCGGAAAACTGGCCGGCAGGGTGGCCATCATCACCGGCGGCGGCAGCGGCCTGGGGGAATCCACGGCCAAGCTCTTTGCAGCCGAAGGAGCCAAAGTCGTCATCGCCGACGTCAACGTCGCGGCGGGAGAGGGAGTCGTCCAATCCCTCCAGGATTCCGGTACCGAAGCCCTCTTCGTAAAGACCAACGTTTCATCGGCAACGGACGCCCGCAATCTGATGGACGCTGCCGTCACCCGTTTCGCCCGGATCGACATCCTCATCAACAACGCCGGCGTCCAGGTGGAGAAGGCGGTTCCGGAGACCACCGAGGAGGATTGGGACTTCGTCCTGGGCGTCAATCTGAAGGGGCCGTTCCTCTGCTCCAAGTACGCCATCCGCCAGATGCGCAAGCAGAAGTCGGGGAACATCGTCTGCATCTC
Source organism: Acidobacteriota bacterium (assembly GCA_965116695.1). Lineage (GTDB taxonomy): Bacteria > Acidobacteriota > UBA6911 > RPQK01 > JAJDTT01 > JAJDTT01. Next base: position 808 of record OZ220706.1, on the reverse strand, counting down.
CTCCCTCTCCGGTGTGGTGTCCAACGCGGAGCAGGCCTCCTACAACGCCTCCAAGCACGGTTTGATCGGCTTGGCCAAATGCATGGCCCACGACCACGCCCTGGAGGGCATCCGGGTGAATACGGTCTGCCCCGGCTCCATGAACACCCCCATGCTGGACGGGGTGCCGGAGGAACACCTGGCTCCTTATCGCAAGAGCAATTTGCTGGAGAGGTTTGCCGATCCTGAAGAGGTGGCCAACTGCATTCTTTTTCTGGTGAGCGACGACGCCTCGTTCGTCACCGGCTCGCTTCTGGTGGCCGACGGAGGATATACGACGAAGTGAGGCCGGAACGCCCGGCTGCCGAGGCCGGTGTCCGGGAGACACGAACCGAAAGGAGTCATATCGGATGTACGTAAAGAAGATCGACCATATCGCCGTCATGGTGAGCGACATCGAGAAATCGCTGCACTTCTATCGCGATCTGCTGGGCCTTGAGGTGGTGACTCCAGAAGAGCACATTGCGGGTCCGGTGGCTGAGATGGTGAAAAAGCCGGGCTGCCACATGCGAGAGTACCGCATGCGCGCGCCGGGGGGCGTCCAGGGCTACGACCGGAACGACGAAGGGGTGGCGTTGACTTTCGACATCATCCAGTGGTTGAAACCGGAGAGCCCCCAGGCCAGGTACGAGATCCACCACGTGCCCAGCGCGCACATCTGCTTCGGAGTGGAGAACCTTCCGGAGATCTACGAACGATTGAAGGCGGAGGGCGTCGAGTTCGTTTCCCCTCCGGTCCGGTTCTCGGGCGAAGGGGAATGGCACGTGCT